>NZ_JADPJI010000010.1 GCF_023073355.1 Bradyrhizobium sp. 199 | reverse complement strand
GATCGGTGTGAGGGGCGGGGGGAGCGGCAGTGGGCCTGAGCGACATCAATGGCTCCGTTTCAGGGTCGATCCAATACGAACGGCTACGGCCCAGTCCAAAGGGCGTCGGCCCGCGAAGTAAGGGACCCTGTCTCCCGAGCACGTCGGATCGTGCGCGATCAACGGCCTGTCGATGGACCGTGATGACCCAAATGGGTTAGGCGCAGGATCATTTCCTGGCTGATAATAGCTGCCACTTGGAGGGCAGAGGGGAAGCCTTGACGTTGTCGCATTCGCGGCCTTGGAGTTGCGGCCTATCCGAAATCATGACCTGCCCGATAAGCCGCGGATATCGATGCGCTTTTGGTGATCTTCGGCCTTCTCCTGTTCGCGACTTCGGCGGCCGCCCAAGGGAATGGCCTTCGAGGCTCTGGAGCGATACCGGACAGCCTGCTTTAAGCTGCAGGCGGCGATCCTGGCGGACGAGGCTACGGCGCTCCAGATCGGCGACCACTTGATCGACTGGATTGCCGACTGCAAGGGCAATATCCCCGCCTGCCGGGAGACGCGTAAGGCCATACGCCGGGCAAAGAGGGCGTCGCCCTCGACTGCTTGGGCAGGCTGCAGTCGCATGAGGCGGCGTCAGTCGCCCACTCGCTCTACCTTCAGATAACATCGCCATTGCCCAGGTATATCGAACAGCGCTGCTAGAACGGACCGACCCGGGGCTCGGCAGGCGAATCTGGTTGAGGAGCCCCTACCCCGTCCAAAGTATCATCGGCTGTAGCCAGGCGACGCTCACCCTCGGATTGCATCACGGAGTTGGAGTCCGTCTAATGAGCCCATAGAGATTTAAGGACACCGGTTTAAACGTGTTGAACTCGATAATTCTGGTTGGCTATTCTTTGCGCCGGTGAGCACCTTCTAGATACCAAGCCCTTTTCGCCACAAGGACGTATTTGCATCATCATGAGACGCAAGATCGCCGCCATTTTCGCCGCTGACATTGCCGGCTATAGCCGGTTGGTTGCCGAGGACGAGGAAGACACGCTCCGCAGATTCAAGGCCTATCGGAAGGTCACTGACGAATTCATTGCTGAGGCGGGAGGACGAATTTTCAACACCGCGGGCGACGCGGTGCTTGCAGAGTTTCCCAGCGCGGTCGACGCCGTGCGATGCGCGATCGACATCCAGGAAAGCCTCCGGACCAGGAATAGCGCCTACCCTCCAAGCCGGCATATGAGCTTCCGCATCGGTATCACGATTGGCGACGTCGTTGAAAGCGATGGCGATCTGCTCGGCGACGGCGTCAACATTGCAGCGCGCCTCGAAGGCCTGGCGGAGGTCGGCGGAATCTGCGTTTCACGCGCGGTTTACGAGCAGGTTGCAAACAAGCTCTCCGTCCCATTCGCAGACATGGGAGCGCAGCCGATCAAGAATATGGCCCCGGTGCACGCCTATATGGTCGGGAAGCAGTCCGAGGATGGCGGACCGAGCAAAGCCGGCAATTCGCCATGGCACATTCTTCTCGGTGTGTTCAAACCGGCCGCCGGCCAAAATGAGATTGGGGTCACCAATCAAGGCTGGTCAGCACGGCTTAGGGCGGCATGCGACGGGCAAACACTTCGAGAAACTCTCGTCGTATTTCTCGCACTCGTTGCGCTCGGCATAGCACCGGGTCTGGCGGTTCATGCTCCAGCCGGCATGCTGACGTACGGCACTATTGCTCTGCTGAGCAGCATCGTCGTTTTTCTCGCCATGTGGCTCGTTGATCGAAGACTGCAGCTCAGTTGGGCAGACCGCGGCAAAGCGGCGCTGGCTTTTGGGGCGGTCTGCTGGCTTGGGACGGCTTCTATTCCCCTACTTCCTTATGTCGGATTGAGCAGCTACGAGGCCGAGTACATTGGGCAAATGGAGCTTTCTCTTCTTCTTGGCTGCGTCGCGGCGACCGCGGCCTTATGGCGACAATTCCGAGGCCGAACGATTCCGGTCGCATTACTCCTCATTGTAATCCTCCTCAGCTACCGCTACGCGCTCTTCCACTTGTCCTCCGGAGCGTTGTCTTTCATCATCGTCCCGCTTCCCGTCGTACTCGTGTCATGGCTGTTGGCCACGCCGAAATGGCGCGTGTCTGCCCTCCTGGACGTGGTGATTATCGCGACCGTATGGCTTATTCCGTTCGCGACATTGCTGCTACTGAGCGCACTATCAACGCTGATAACGCTTGCATCCATTTTACCAGGTCTCTCTCCGATCTATGTTTTGGCAATGGCGCTGCCAACTGCGTTGGCCTGGCCAGCTATCCGTCTGGCTCGGCCTGGCTTCACGTGGCCGTCAGCATCGGGCGCGATGGTCTTTGATGGGCCGTTGAAGACTGGAGCCGCTGTCCTTGCGGGACTGTACGCTGTGGCCTTCATCTGGACCTCGGCGGAACGCAACGCTCCGCTCTCAAAATGCCTCACTTCAGTTGAGGCGTGCAGTGCCGTGATCGATTCCATCCAAGCTAGCGCCGGGGATCGCATTAAAGCCCTGGAGTCCCGCGCCTCGAGCTACGAGAGTGATTCCAAATGGGATCAGGCGATCGCCGATCGATCGAAACTGATTGAACTCGATCCCAAGAACCCTGAGCGATATACCGCACGGGCTCACCTTTGGCGCCAAATCGAATCCTATGATCAGGCGATCGGCGACTTGGATGCCGCGGTAGCGCTTCAGCCGACTAACTCTAGCCTTTACTCGATCCGGAGTGATCTCTGGACCAACAAGGGAGATGACGCTCGAGCACTGGCAGACCTGGATCAGGTCGTCCGCCTGGAGCCGTCTGCCGAGAACTTCGTGAAACGCGCCAAATACAATCTCGAGCAAACGCGCTTGACGGCCGCGATCAGCGACTACAGCACCGCTATCAAAATGGACCCGAAAAACGTCAGCTATCTCGAAGCCAGAGCTGAGGCACTTGCGAAGAAGGGTGACGCTGCTTCGGCGCAGGCCGACTATATGTCGATCATACGCCTGTATGACGCCTCCATCGCAAGCACACCAACAGTGGACGCCTTTCTCAGCCGGGCGGACATCTGGAAACAGCTGAAAAACCATCAGAAGGCTATGGCCGACTACACCTCGGCCATTCGTCTGGATCCGAGCTACGGCTTCAACTTCGATCGCCGGTATTGGCTTGTGCAGAGCATGACGGACGATCCTGTTCGGATCATGAAGCAACTCGATGAGTTCGTATCGAAAGAGCCATTTGCGGACAACTACCGCATCAGGGCGGAAGCCAGGGACGATAGCGAGATCGACAAGAGTCTTGCAGACTACGATCAGGCAATCAGACTGAAGCCCGATACTATCGACTTCCGGTTCGCTCGAGCCGCCTTGCTGGAGAAGAAGGGCAATCTCGCCGCGGCAATCGCAGATTACGATCGGGCCATTCAGGCCAACCCCAAGGATGCCAAAGCGCTCTATCGGCGAGGCATGGCTAAATCGAACAAGGGCGATCGGACGAGCGCAGCCGATCTTGCCGCCGCCAGGGCAATCGATCCTGAGATAGACAAATGACCGTTTGCTCTTGCTCGGCGTAGCGGAAGGTAGCCGGCAACGTTTTCAGTTCAAATGAAGAAGCTTTACCAAGCTTCAAAATTTAATCTGAGTTTTGACTGAAAGAGGTACAAGTGTTCTCAACAAGAAGCTCCGTACTTGCTAGGGCCGTAGCTTGCCTGGTTTTCATGCTGTTGACCTTCGCTAAGGCCAATGCCGATCGAGCGGCTCCGGACGGGCTCGCGATGTCCACACTTAGAGTGTGCAACAAGGCCGGAGAGAAAGTTTCCGTGGCGCTTTCCTATCGCGACGCGAACGAGAGCGAGTATTTCGTCGTGCGAGGCTGGTTCAACCTTGATGACGGCGAATGTACCTCGCAGCGCGTGGTCAGCGGGTCGGCCTATGTGTACGGCGCATCTGACACGGGCACGTGGGACGGATCGGCCCCGATTTGCATCGAGCGCCAGCAATTTATGCGCATGCGGACCCCGAACTACACGTGCGGACCCGACGAGCTGAAGAACTTCAGAGAACTGAACGTTGTCACTGGGACGCTCACGTTCAACCTGCTTGACGACGACAGCGATGACGACGAGGAAGAAAAGGGCGACTGAATTTGGTGGAGCCAAGTCAACGTGCTGATGTTCGTCGGCATCTTTTCACGGCTGATCCCGTCGCAGGCCCTGATGTCGGCAATCCCCGAGCAAAGCCAGCGCGGCTCGTTCAGCGCGGTCAGTGCATCGCTGCAGCAGCTCTCCGGCGGGCTCGGCTCGGTGCTCGCCGGCGCGATCATCGCGCAAGGGTCCGACGGCTCGCTGATCCATTTCGACCGGATCGGCTACGTCGTCGTCACCACGACGATCGTCACGCTGGTGATGATGTATTTCGTGCAGAAGGCGGTGGCGGAGCGGGCGGGGAAGCGGGTGGTGTGAGGG
>NZ_JADPJI010000012.1 GCF_023073355.1 Bradyrhizobium sp. 199 | reverse complement strand
CGTTGTTCGGCTCCTGCTCGAACTTCACCAGCTGATTGTCAACGGTGTCCAGGCTCTCGCTGGTCTCCGTCAGAAACTCCCGCAACAGATCATCCATGAGCTACGCCTTACTGACCTGGGCCGAAACTCGACGCCTGAGCCACCCTTGGCACGGACGGACGCCCAATCCTGGATCGTTAGACATCCCCTTTCACAGTCCCGTTAATTTCATCCTCCGTGCTACTACTGATATTGAAGAGAAGTTTGCGGTTCGACTGCATGCTGGAGTGCTTTGCGGCAAAACCCAGTTCGCGCCACAACGGAGGCGGCGCGCAAGGTAAACGGGCCGGTAACGCAAGGGCGGGGTACGCGGGAAAATCCTGCTCGTGAAGAACGATAGAGACGGCTGGCAGGGCGATGGACCGAGCCGCCCGCAACCGGCGACGCTCTCGAGGCCCGCGCTTTTTGGTGTTGCCGCGATCTGCGCGGTCCGCGCATGAGGTAAACGAATCCTTACTCCGTTGCCACCGCGACTCGTGCCGCGCTAACCGAGCCGCGCGGCCGCGGCAATGTCGCCGTCGGGGCGATGCTCCGCCAGGCAATCGTTGATGGCGGTGAGCAGCGCGTGCGGCGTGAACGGCTTGCGCAGACAGCGTGCGGCCCCGAGCTCCAGCGCCATCCGGAGGAAATCGGGAGCGGGCGAATTCAGATTGGCGAAGGCGTAGCCCGACATCGCAATCAGCGGAACGACAGGCGCCCGCTCGTGGAAGATTCGGATCGATTCGAACCCGCGCATGTGCGGCATGAAGATGTCGATGATCATCAGATCGAACCGCTCGTGTTCGAGGGCCCGCAGTCCGGCCTCACCTCCGCCGGCGATCGTCACCCGAAAATTGTTACGCTTGAGATAGATCTCAATGGCCATGCAAACCATCGGGTCGTCGTCGACAACGAGAAGATGGCGCAGACCTTCCCTCCCCGCTTGAGCTTCCTGTTTCGGCGATTCAATCATTGAACCGTGAGGCACGCCTTTCTCCCTTGCTCGAGAAGTGGACGGTCGCAAACGTCGGTGGCGAAGTGGGGAAGATGATGGACGCTGAATCTGCGGCCACACGGCGCCATGGTTCGGAGCGATGTTGGAGAACTGTAGGCGCTCGTCCCGACAACGAGGCTGCGCGGGTCGCGCCGGCGTCCGATGGACGCGCGGATGCAATGCTTCCAGCTCATGAAAGCCCCCTGGTCGCTTTCGCCTGCGCAACCCTCGCAGGACGGGCGCGCGTGCTCAAAAGCGAATCAGCGTGCCATTCTCATTTCCGCCGCAATGCATTACCCTGTCTGCCCCTCAACGGGTATATGGAAGGAGACACAACCTGCGTAACACCTCGGCTACCCCGCAGCTGGATGACGAACCGGAGGCGGCGTCGATCACATTGAACGCGCCGGACTGCTGCAAATGCTCGACGCGGCCGATCTGAATCTGCTGCGTCCTCATCTCGCTACCGTCGAAATGGTCAGGGGACCTGTCTTGGGTGACCTGATAGATGTCCTGCGGCGATGAGTGTGGCACGATCATCTGGATGCAGACGTGCACACCGATGTTGCAGCCGGCATCACCCGCGGTCCGGACATCTTGTCCCAATTGCTAAAATATCCCGACAGGAAGATGATGGAACTTACCTGGACAGTAAGTTTCGCGTGCTGCGACGCGCTGGCCAGGACACGGGAGGCAGCTTTGGAAACGATGGTGCGCCCATCCAACGGTTTCCTGTCGGCACTGCCGGCGAACGATTATGAATTGATCCGCCTGCACCTGCGAACAGTTGACCTGCCCCATGACGCGGTGCTGGTCGAGACCGGCGAGACACTGAAACGGGCTTACTTTCCTCATCGCGGCGTTATCTCGCTGGTGGTGAAGCTCGACAAAGGCGAGCATGTGCAGGTCGCCATGATCGGCCGCGACAGCCTGCTCGGGACACTCTCGACCATGGGCGATGCGTGCGCGTTGAACACCGCCACCGTGCTGGTGCCGGGCCTTGCGTCGGTGATGGATCTCGACCGGCTGCACATTGCCGCCGACCAGAGCAGCACCCTGCGCACGCTGCTGACGCGCCATGGGCTCGCGGTTTACGCCCAGGTCCAGCAGACCGCGGGCTGCAACGCTGCCCACCCGGTGGAGGCACGGCTGTCGCGCTGCCTGTTGCACACGCATGATTTGTCGGGCGACTTCCGGCTGCTGCTGACCCAGGAGGCATTGGCGCAGATGATCGGGGCGCGGCGCAACAGCGTGTCGCTGGTCGCCAATACATTGCAACAGGCCGATTTCATCCATTACAGCCGCGGACACATCCAGATCGTCAACCTCGACGGGCTGCGCGAGACGGCGTGCGAATGTTACGCCACCGTGAAGGCCCAGTACGACCGGCTGCTCGGCGCGCATTGACCGCCGCTCGCATGGTAAACCGCCGGGTAATCCCGGTCCGCAAACACCGCATGTCCTGCTACCGGAACTGAAATTCGAATGCCGTAGACACGGCGGGCCCTCGCGCCGGGTGTGCCGCGCGACAATGATCCGTGATCAAGGCAAGGCCATGTTTGAAGTCACCGCCGCGCCCGCGCAGAAGGCGCCCGAGGCCGAACCCGCGCGCGAGCCGCGCGCGTACGAAGCACTGGTGCGCGAGATCGGCGAAGATGGCGCCTGCGAAGTGCGCGACGTGTTTTGGAGCGGGACCTGCGCGCGCCTGCAATCGTTCCGCACGCTCTCGCTCGCGCAGCACCACGCCAGGATCGCGCGCGAGGCGCATTCGCTGAAGAGCGCGGCCGGGACGTTCGGCTATGTCAGGCTCGCGGCGCTGGCGCTGATGCTGGAGAAGACCGCGGAGAGGCTCGGCGACGTCGAATTCCGCGAGCTCCTGGACCTGATGGATGCCGCCTATGCCGCCGCGCGCGCCCAGGAGCCGCCGCGCTAACTACTCGCGCGTGCATTCCCGCCGTACTTCTACGGTTTGCGATTTTTAGAGATGGCTAATCATAGATGGTGATAGTCGCGGGAAACCAGGAGGGTTTCCATGTTCACCTACGAGACCGCGGACCAGAAGGAGGTTCGCCGCTTCCGCATCGCACAGTTCAACGGCCGGACGACGACGGTGAAGGCTGGCGAGTCGACGGTGACCGGCTTTGTGCGTTCGGTGCTGGAGCAGGAATCGAGCATGCCTCCCCGCTGGACCATCACGATCATCCCGAACGGCCCGAAAGAAGAGATCAAGCCGCTGCGCCCCACCTCGCGCGCGCGTCCCTTCGCTGAAGACTATTTCTGAGCGCGATCCGGTTTCCAGAGTTCTCGGGAGATATCTCGAGCCTTTGTCCGCACCGCCAGCCGGCGGTTCAACCGGCCGGCCTCAGTCGATTGAATGCAGCAGTGCCGCACGGACGAGATCCGCGGTGTTGCGCGCACCGAGCTTGCGCATCGCCTCGGCACGATGGCTCTCGAACGTGCGCGGACTGATCTGCATCCGAAGCGCGCCCTGCTTGTTCGAATAACCTTCGCTGATCAGCCGCAGCACCTCGCGCTCGCGCTTGGTCAGCCGCTTCTGGCCCGACAGGCCGAGAAGTTCGGCGCTCGGCACGCGCTGGGCTTGCTGTACGCGGACGGCCTTCGATCCTGCGTCCTCGGCACTAGACGGGATCGACACGCCACCCTTGTGAGGACCGGCAAGCTGCTTGACCAGGCCGCAAACGCGCTCGGTCTGTGCCAGCGCGTTTTCGACCACCCGCTGCAAATAGGCACGGTCGCCTGACACGGGCGCGAGTTGATCGCTGTGATGCTTGATCTCGCCCATGTAGAGCAGCAGCGCAGTCAGGGGGCCGTTGAGCTCGCGGGCAATGGCAGCGGCCATTTCGTCGGCCGCCTTGGCCCGGGCGGCGCTCAGGCAGACGAAATCGAGCTCTTCGATTGGAGCAGCGCTGCTTTCGTACCATGCCGACGGCCGCGAATCGGTGGCCGTATCATTCTGTGACCCCATGTCACTCATTTAGCGGAACAGGGCGCGATCTGTGGTTAACTTTCTGCTCCGTAAGACTACGGTGATTCCGGCAGTTTTGCGCTAAAATGGCGACGTCGGCACAATTTGTGCTTGCGCCGCGCGGAATTCGGTCCCGCAGGGTTGAGTTCTGCTGACGAGTTAAGAAAACGAGCCGAAAATTCCTTAATGGCTGCCTTTCGCCCGAAGCGCCTCCCGGCTTTTACGGAATAATTAACGGCGACTTGCTTCTCTTAGGGGGTTGAGAGCGCGCAAATGCCTCCACGCATTGGGCCCGCATGCCCGCGGGACACGCTGCGAAAGACTGCGTGCATGGACGAGATCGATCGGCTGTCGGAATTCCTGCAGAGGCTGACGCCGCTGTCGCGCAGCTGTCTGCTCAGTGAGCTGGAGCGGCTCGAGCTGTGCGGCATCGACATGCCGGGCTTGACCGACGTCCTGTCCCGCTTGCGCGCCGAGTTTCGCAAGGACGGCGCGAACCAGGCGCGCGCCACCAGTCCATCGCGCTATTTCTTCGCGCCGCTCGAGCTGTTCCTGATCGACGGCGCGCCCGAGCACGCCAATATGGGGCGGATTTCGCGCAACACCCTCACTCCGATCTGGGAGTGGATCTGCCGCGACCTGCTGCCGACCATGGCACGCGACTACATCAAGGCGATCGGCGACCAGGTTGCCGCCAACAATCCGAAGGAAGTCCTGAAGATCGCATCGACCTTCCAGACCAAGGTCGTCAAGGTCCTCGAGAGCACCTTCGCTTCGGGGCAGAGCGCCGAATTAGCGCGTGCCAAGCTCGCGCAGTACACCGCGTCGCGCAGCGCCTTCGACGACGTCAGGAAGATGCAGCATGTGCTGCGCGCCGGCGCTGCGCTGCCGAAATTCAACGAAAAGCTGCCTGAAAAAATCACAAGATTCGATGACGGCAAGGTCACCCAGATCACCGCCCAACTCGACGCCTTCAAGAAGGCTCATCCCGAGGCACTGCCCTTCGCGTTGACGCTGGTCGCGAGGCGCCTTGCGACGCCCTGGCAATTGGTGCGTCTCGCCACCAAGCCCGCAGCGAGCAAGAGCCCTGCCGACGTCGCCGCCGCGCCCTATGCCTGCGTCGTTCCCATGGTGCTCGACCGGCTCGATGACAAGCGCCTCGCGCTTCGCATCGCGCTCCGGCACAACCGGGTGCTGGTCGCCCGCGACCTGCTCACCGAGATCTACGACACCGAATATGCACTTAAGGTGCGCATCGACGGCATCGAAGCCAGCGAATGGGGCATCCGGCTCCAGCAACTGATGGACGCGATCGCGGCGCTGGTGTCTGCCGAGGTGAGCCGCTTCCCTTCCAATGTCGGCCACATTCTCGGCTCTCGCCGGCTCCGCAGCCACGACACGCTCGGCGGCAAGCTGTCTTATCTGGCCTGGAAGGGACGCGACGCGGTGCAGGACGGCGCAGCGGCGATACGCAAATTGATCGGGCAGACCTGATATCGCGCGGCGCGCTTTAGTGCACGCGCGGGAGGCACAGGAAGCGATCGAGAAATCGCCCTGACATCACGGTTCTGAACCACCAATACATCATTCGCCGCGTCGTCATTGTCGTGATCCTCGACAGCCCACCACCGGCTGTGCCGAGCAATAGCGCAAGTGCAGCCACCCGCATGTGATCCGCTTCACATTCGCGGCCGCGGGCCAAAAGTCGCATTGCCTCCGCCGGCCGACGAGCAGGACGCACTTACATCGCGCGAGAGACATTTGTAGGCGCTGGCAATCGTTGTGCGTGCGGCGCTCGAATATGCAAATTCTTTTCGAACAGACTGTCTAAGATTTAGCTCGAATTGCAGGGCTTAACGTTACTCAGATAATTCAAGAACGATGTGAAGCTCTCCTTATTTGAACCCACGCTCGCCGTTTATGAAACCGTCACGAACGGGAGTGGTGTACGATGAACGACGGGATGATTGAACTCGTCGGACGAAGGCCTGTGACCTTCGGACGACGAAAGGTAACGCCGCGCGCCTGCGTGGCCGATAGCAAGCGGCAT
Organism: Bradyrhizobium sp. 199; assembly: GCF_023073355.1. GTDB lineage: Bacteria > Pseudomonadota > Alphaproteobacteria > Rhizobiales > Xanthobacteraceae > Bradyrhizobium. The sequence continues at coordinate 71,506 of NZ_JADPJI010000012.1, read as the reverse complement.
CTGCGCGCGTTTCTCAGCGAGGTGCTGGAGGATCTCGGCTTCGTCACCAGCGAATGCGCCAGTGCGGACCAACTGCAGACCGTGCTCGCCACCGACCTGCCGGACCTGATCCTGCTCGGCGTCGCCACCGACGGCATCGAGCCCGGCAGATTTCTCGAAATACTGGTGCGCGAGGCTTTTGCCGGCAAGGTTCTGGCCGTCGGCGCTCGTGAGTCGATCATCGTCAGGGCCGTGCAGCAGGTCGGCGAGGAATATGGTCTGACCATGCTGCCGCCGCTGACCACGCCCTTTGCCGCGGAAACGCTGCGCGAGCGCGTCGCCATGCTGCTGCCGGAGGAGCCGGCGCCGAGCCCGGCCGTGCATGTCGGCGAGGCCCTGCATGCCGGCTGGCTCGAGCTCTGGTACCAGCCCAAGGTCGACGCGCGCACGCTGGTCCGCAGCGGCGCCGAGGCGCTGGTGCGGATGCGGCATCCGACCTGGGGCGTGGTGCCGCCGGCCTATTTCATTCCGGAGCCGCACGATCCGCATTTGCGCGACCTGTCGGAGTTCGTGATCGAGCGCGCCATGCAGGACTGGCACTATCTTCTGGAGCAACAAAGCCCGATCGATTTGTCGATCAATCTTCCCGCGTCCTATCTCATGGAGCCAGAGGCGGTGCGCGACCTCTGCCGCAGCGTGCCGGCGCATCCGGCCTTCGGCGAGCTGACGGTCGAGATCGACAGCGAGGAGGCGATCCGCGACCTCGGTCACCTCACCGAGGTCGCGCGCGAGGTCGGCCTGCACAATATCGGCCTGTCGATCGACAATCTCGGCGCCAACTGGCCGGCGCTGATGGGCCTCGACAAGATTCCCTTCGTCAAGCTGAAGGCCGACCGGCAATTCGTCACCGGCAGCGGCAACGATCGGCTCAAGCGCACGGTGTGCCGCCATATCGTCGAGCTGGCGCAGAGTTATGGCGCGCGCACCGTGGCCCAGGGGGTCGAGAGCCGCTCAGATCTCGTTGCGGCCAACGAGCTCGGCTTCGACCTCGTGCAGGGCTTTCTGTTCGGCAAGCCGATGCCGCTGAAGAAGTTTGCGCGGAGCACGCTGACGCGGACGGTGATGGAGTAAGTTCGTTGGGCGCCGCTCGCGATCGGGGCCGGTCTCTTGCGCGGGTACTTCGAAGACCCTGCAATCCCGGCCCGCCGCGCGCGGGTGTCGTTAGACTAAACCGTTGCCGCGCCGACATCCCTTGCCGACGGCGTGGGGCTCCCCTCATCAATTGCGCTGCGCGCCTCGGTCCGCCCGACGTGAAGCGCGAAACCGCTGGCCCCCGGGGACTCGAGCCCGGCGCGGAGCTGCATGCTCGGAATCAGGTAGTCGCCGCCATTTTGGCGCCGATAGGCAATCGGCGAGGTCGTCGCAAGCGTTCTCATCCTCTCGCGCAAACGTTCAGCTATCGCCCGGAAGCCGCCCTCGTCGAGCTTGTCGGCCTTGTAGACGACGAACGGCGGAAGCACGTCATATCCGGGATAATAGAGAATGCCGTGATTGATCGGGAACAGCAGATCATCGATTGGCCCGTTGATCCCGCGGGCCGAATAATGCTCCTGCCAGCCGCCGGCCGTCACGATCAGCATCGCGCGTTTGCCCGCGAGCCGACCCTCGCCATAGCGGTCACCCCAACGCTTCTCGCTGTGCTCGCCGACACCGTATGCGAAACCGTAGGCGAACACGCGGTCGACCCAGCCCTTGAGGATCGCCGGCATGCTGAACCACCAGAGCGGAAACAGCAGGATCAGGACATCCGCCCACAGCAGCTTCTCGATCTCGGCTTTGACATCTGCAGTCAGTGTGCCGGCCTCGAACGCCTGCCTGGAGGCCGCGGCGGGCGCAAGCCGCGCGTCGGCCGGCAACGACGGAAAGTCGGCGCGGTCGACGTCGGGCTTCCAACCTTGGGCGTAGAGGTCTGACACCCGCACCTCGTGGCCCTGGGCCTCGAGCTCTCTGACGGCGACATCGCGGAGCGAGCCGCTGAGCGAGCGTCGTTCGGGATGAGCGTAGACGATCAAGACTTTCATGATCAGCACCATTGGTTGATGATTTCCGCGCATGAGCTAGCGCGACGGATCGCAATTCGGTAGACGTCGCCAACGGATAGGATTGTGCCGAAAAATGGATGGACCGGAGGTTACGCTCGAGCGCATGCGCAGCTTCGTGCGGGTCGCCGAGCGGGGAAGCCTGTCCGCGGTCGCACGCGAGCTTGGTCTCGGCCAATCGACGGTGACACGGCACATCCGGGAACTGGAGCAAGCCGTCGGCGTGCCGCTGCTCACCCGGACCACGCGCAGTGTGACGATGACGGAAGAGGGTCGCCGCTATTACGCCGACTGTGTGCAGATTCTGCGCCTGATCGAGCAGGCGCGCGACGAGGCGCGCAGCACGCGCGGTGCAGCCGCCGGAACGGTACGCGCCTCCTGCACCGCGGCGTTCGGCGTGCTCCATGTCAGCCGGCTCATCTTCGCCTTCCAGGACCGCTATCCGGAGGTGGCGGTGGATCTCAGCCTGACGGACGAGCGGATCGACCTTGTGCGGGAAGGTGTCGACGTCGCGCTCCGCCTGGGCCCGCTCGCCGAGAGTTCGATGAAGCTCAAGCCGCTTGGCCAGTCGCGGCGGGTGCTCGTGGCCTCACCCGATTATCTGGCCCTGCGCGGCAGGCCCGCGCGCCCGCAAGACCTCGCCCAGCATGAGGGGATCAGGATGTCCAACATCGCCGGCAGCGATTTGCTCGTGCTGCACGGACGTCGCGGCGGCCGCCATGCGGTGCCATTTGGCGGGCGGTTGCGCGTGGACCACGGGCTTGCCGCACGCGAGGCGCTCGCGGCGGGCCGCGGTATTGCGCCCGCGCATCTCTGGCTCGTCGAGGACCTTCTCGCCGCCGGCAAGCTCGAGATCGTGCTTCCGGAATATTCGCCGCCGCCCGTTCCGCTGAACATGCTGATCGTGCCGGAGCGGTCCGGCATCGCCCGGGTGCGGCTGCTGGTCGACTTCCTGGCCGAGCAGATCGGGCGGATGCCCGGGATCGACAGGCCGGGCAGGAAGACGACGTAGCCGCGCGCTCTCAACACCCAACGCGCGATCTGACCACAGTCACGCATACCGCCGCGCGAAGTACACGCAGGCGACCACGAGCGCGGTCGCCGCGATCATGCTCCAGGCGACGGGTTCGTGCAGAAGCAGGCCCGCGAGCGCAAGACCGAAGAACGGCTGCAGCTGTTGCAACTGGCCGACGCGCGCGATGCCGCCGAGCGCGAGGCCGCGGTACCAGAAGATGAAGCCGACGAACATGCTGAAGATCGAGACGTAAGCGAGCCCGATCCAGGCGGGCACGCTGACGCCGCTCCAGTCCGGCGGCCAGGTCCATAGCGCGAGCGGCACCATCAGCGGCAGCGCAAGCAGCAGCGCCCAGGAGATCACCTGCCAGCCGCCGAGCCGGCGCGACAGCGCGGCGCCTTCGGCATAGCCGAGGCCGCACAGCACGATGGCGGCGACCATCAGCAGATCGCCGGTGAGCGAGGCCGATCCGTCGCCGGTCAAGGCAAAGCCGGCCACCGTGGCGCTGCCGAGACCAGCGAACAGCCAGAACAGCGGCTGCGGCCGCTCGCCGCCGCGCAGCACGGCGAAGATCGCTGTCGACAATGGCAGCAAGCCGATGAAGACGATCGAACGTGCCGAGGTGATGTGCTGGAGCGCGAGCGCGGTCAGAAGGGGGAAGCCGACCACGACGCCGATGGCGACGATGGTGAGGGAGGCAAGATCCTTGCGCTGCGGCCGCGCCTGCCGCAGCAGGCCGAGCACGGCAAGACCGATCAGCGCGGCGATGACCGCGCGCGCCGACGTCAGGAACAGCGCCGAGAAGCCGCCGACGGCCACGCGCGTCGCCGGCAGCGAGCCGCTGAAGATGATGACGCCGAGAAGCCCGTTGCCCCAGCCGCTGCCGGAAGATTGCATGTCCGTCTCGCTTGTTCGGTGACGACGATCGGCCTTCCGTGAAGCCAGCCGGCGCGTGACGATCAAGTCCCATGTCTTCGGCGACCGGACAACACAAAAGCGCGAAAACAACCCCATGCACAGTAGCCGGCAGCTGCAAGATCAATGACTTACACGATGCGGAATCGGGTGACACGTCGGGCAGAGTTCAAGAGCAAGACGAGTCAAGAATCATAAGTTTGGCTCGCTGCCGGGCGTATGCCGTGCCGGCCGGCAGAATGGGGCACGATCGGTTGTGGCGATTTCGAATGACGTCTCCGGTCATTTGCGCCGTCGGGCAAAACAGGAGCATACTGTCATCATTGCAGGAGGTTCTGATCGGCAGGGTTCTCGTCCTTGAAGGCGACCGAGTTGCGCAGTCGACGCTGGTTGGGCTTTTGTTTGCCCTGACGTTCGCCACCGGACACTGCCAGTTTAATGCATCGGCACCGTAACTCATTGGTACGCAATGGCAGGGGCGTGGGCGCCGCGCCGCGCTTAAAATTGTGAACGTTGTAGTTGCCGCTCCACTTAGAGGCAGGGCCCCCGCGGAGTGTTTCACTAGGCGGCCGCCTTCTGCCGTCAATTAATCTTTGGGATCCCAGTGGAGCGTAACGGCCTTGTGCCGGACATGAAAGTCCATCCCTGATGCCGCGTGCTGATGAGTCGAGAAGAATAGGAGCGGGTTTCCGCAACTCGATTCTTCGGTTGTCACGCTCGCATTCCGAGCCTCTAATTCTACGCGCCACTTCTTCAACATCGCCTTGGCATTCTGGTTGTAGCAATAAACCAATATTTCGCCCTGGTCCTGTCCCGTTACTCCAGTGGAATATCTTGTCGACAGCTGTTGGAAGCCCTTATCTAGCCAAGCGTAATCACTATGCTCTTTCGCTTCAGCAAGCCACAAGAATAGATCCCTTCCCTTTATGACAATGTCACAATGCCCGCCAACGTCGTCATCGTGGGCAGCTTGGAAGCCAGCCATCTTCAGCATAGAGCAAATCTCAAGCGTAATCGCATCCTCCCCAAGCTTCTGCTTCTTATGCTTATTCTGCTCCAATTCGCTGCAGGCGAAGTCGACACCTTTTCGAACAGCTTCGACACGGGCATCATGGTCTTGGGCAAGGGCATAATCGAGAGCGGCACCTTGAGCCGTGCCTTGAAACAAAATGCGCAGGTCCGCGACAGTCAATTCGGGCTTGCTCATTGCTTGGCTCATCTGAACAACTCAGTTGCCACCTCGAAGATCGGGACAACCTGATGTGATGCGTTTTCGAACTCAGTCCTCGTGACAGGATGAACAACGGTGTCGAGTGTTAGGACGCGCCTGAAGTCTTCCGACGAGAGCCTGTGCCGATCGCCGCTCTTGTCCAGCAGCTCGCCACCGGAACGGAGTATCGCAAACTCTGACTGAACAAGGATTGCGAGGGCTGTGACAATATCGCCCGATAGCTCCTGCTTACCGAGTATACGGAGAATGTCGCCCACGCGCAGTGTGTTTCCGTGGGAAGCGGAAAGGGTTGAGATTCCGTCCACGATGGCAAGTGCGATAGAAGCCGCGGAGACATCGCCCCAGTGTCGCTTGATATCGCTTTTTATTCTGTCAATATTTCGTATGGCGTCAGGGCGAGCTTCCGCGTCGGCAAACCCCAGACTAGGCAAGCTCCGCACGATTTTCATAGTTTCAAGGCTGACGGTGATCATCTGCCTAAATAGCAACAACGGGTACGCCGGATCGCCGATCGTCTCAATAGCGTAGCGGTTGGCATCGTTTATGATGCCGCTCACCTTATCGGTGCTCACGCACTGTCGTTCCATCACCCATTCGAGTGCGGGCTTACCGTTCACAACGTAGTCGTAAGCTGCGAGGGGTATGTTCGTCATGGTGATATTGGCGTTGTAGATCACCGTGCTTTTCTCTGCATCGTTACGCTTGCCGCCAAATTTCATCTGGTCGACGTGATAGAATCGCTCAGGATTTGGAATATTCGTTAGCCGTAAGTCTCCCTGGGCTATGATGACGGGATAGGGCTCGACACCATCAAAGTTGAGGTGGAGCGCTCCCAGCGCGCGTCCTGCATCGGAGAACGCGCGAAAGTCCGCGACGAGCGGCAGACGCGGGTGCACTTTTTGAAGGTCAGAACGAAATCGTGACCGGTACTCAGGCGAATGTAGGAGCCCGTAGACGCACCAGAATATATCTTCTTTGGTAATCGTCGGATCACCGTAGTGACTCTGGAACAAAGCCAGTGCCCATTCCGAAATCCCGTCTTTGCGGATGTACTGGTCGGATGCATCCGCGCCAAAAAGGTCGGCGTTATCGTTATCTCGCTCCTCGAAGAAATGAAGCGGATAGCACATGCCCGTATCGGTGAGGTGCATACTCGGCACCTGATCGGTAACAAGGCAGGAAAAGCCCTTTCGGTCCGTCACACCAGTGCAGGAGATAACGATGTTTCGATGATTGGCGGTCGGGAACATCCGCTTGGTTAGATTGACCATTTCATTTAGGCGACGGTCGAAATACATGAATTGTCGGCCGAACGGCCGATGGGCTGCCGCCACTATACTTTGAGGATTGAAGACAATCGTCTTTCCTCGTTGGGCGTCCTTTTTAAGCGCTCTTGACCAGCTAATGCGTTTCGGGTCACTCGAAACTACGTCTTCAAGCGCAGGCCACTCCTCCTTCGGCAAACCTTCGCAAGCCTTACGATACTTTTCGCATTCACCGTTGAACGCAGCGATCAGGCTTCGCGCTGAGGCTTCGACGGCAGGGATTGAACTGTTGTAAACCCAGGGGTCGCGATTGGTAACGACACCATATGAGTTAGAACTGAATATCGATCGAGCATTCTCGCCATCTCGTTCGGCCAACGGTAGAAATCTCTGAAACACTGGATCACGTTGATTGATCCAGTCACCGCTCTCATTGGGCACAATTCGAGACCAAGTGATGCCGGAGGCTGAACGACGCTCAGCTATTATCTTGAGTTTGTCTTCCCGACTCAGGTAGTCGCCGATATCGTAATAGAACACTTCGCCGGTCGATGGCGTTGCAGGGTTTTTAACCATCAACGTAATAGCGACGGGCGTCCGCGAACCTGAACCGAAAACTTTTCCACCTTCGCGTCGCGACGCTTCTCCTGACGTTCTTTGGTCACCGCGCAGATCGAAGACAAAGAGGTGACTGAACTCGCCGGCTAAGGATTTCCGTAGCCCATCCATATTCTTTGCGTCGATGAACGAGCCGTTGGTTACGAACCCAATTATGCCTCTGTCCTTGATTCGATCCGAGGCCCACCGAATGGCACGGACGTAGGAGTCATAGTTGCTCTTGGCGAGCTTAGAGTTAGATGCTCTCGCATAGGTGTCACGTATGCGGCCGTCTAAGCCCGGGTATTCAATGTTCTTATTGTTCTCGTTCTCGCTGTCTTGTTGTCCGGAATAGGGTGGGTTGCCGAATACCACCTGAATGTCGAGCGCCTTCTGACGAGTGCGGCGATTGCTGTTGTCGGCCATAAGCTCACTAATGAGGTCACGCTTCTGCTCGTAGAGCTGGAAGGTATCAGTGAGGCAGATGCCTTCGAATGGAACATACTCTCCGCCAGCTACTCCATGATAAGCGGCTTCAATATTGATTGCGGCGATGTAGTAGGCCAGCAAGACGATTTCATTGGCATGGATCTCGCTACGATACTTGTGTGTCAGCTCATCGATTCTGATGAGGTCTGATTGCAGTAGACGGGTTATGAAAGTGCCGGTGCCCGTGAACGGGTCAATGATGTGAACGCCTTTACTTCCGAGCGTCTGACCGAACTCGGATTGAAGTATTTCGGCGACTGACCGGATAATGAAGTCAACGATCTCGATAGGAGTATAGACGATCCCGAGGCGCTCAGTCATCTTGGGGAAGGCGTTGCGGAAGAATTTGTCATACAGTTCGACGATGATCTTCTGCTTGGCTTCAGATCGGTCAATACCTGAGGCGCGGCGCTTCACGCTCTCGTAGAATTTGTCGAGACTCTCTGTCTCCTTCTCAAGGTGGTGTTCATGCAAGGCTTCTAGGACTGCCTGCATAGCTTTTGAAACAGGGTTGTGCTGCGCGAAGCTGTATCCCTCGAACAGCGCCTCAAAGACGGGGCGCGTAATGAGGTGCTGAGCTAGCATCTCGATCGCTTCAGCCTCGGAGATACTGTCATTGAGATCATCCCTTATCTCCGCAAGGAATCTCTCAAAGGCCGCGCGCTCGGGCGATCCCGGCTTTTCAACCAAGCCGGTAATGCGAGTAATGTGGGTCTGGGCAATCTTGGCGATGTCAGTCGCCCAATCCTCCCAATAGTCGCGCCGTCCGCACTTCTTGACGATTTTGGCCATGATGGCTTTGGAGAACTCGTCAAAGAAGAAGGCGCCCTGGACAGGATCAGTGCGCTTGAGCTCGACCTGATCGCGGTCGTCGCCCTCGGCAAAGCCGCCGTAACCTATATCGGGTCTGGCATCTCTGCCATCCTTCCGGGCTGGAAGCTTATTGCTGACAGCGATGACCTCAATGTGGTCGGACACGTCCACGCCGAGATCGGCCTTGTTTATCATCGCGTCGAACCGCTCGTCGTGGGAGCGGAGTGCGTTCAGAATTTGCCAGACTACTCGGTATCGCTCGTTATCGTTTAACGCTTCTTCCGGCGTCACGCCTGTCGGCACACCGATCGGCAGGATTACGTAACCCAGGTTCTTGCCAAGCGCGCGGCGCATGACGCGCCCCACGGACTGCACCACGTCGATTTGCGATTTGCGCGGATGCATGAACAAGACAGCGTCGAGTGTGGGGACGTCTACGCCTTCGGACAGGCACCGAGCATTGGTGAGGATGCGGCAGACACGACCGCTGTGTTCCTCCTTCAACCAATCCAAAAGTCGAGTGCGCGCCTTGGCGTTGAAAGTGCCATCTACATGCTCAAGCTGGCATTCCAGCGGCGTAGCGTCGCCCTCGGCTTCCTTGCCTTCATCCGAGGATAAATACTCGGAGATGACGGCAGCAAATTCGCTTTGCACTAGCTTGGAGGCAGCGATGTCCTTGCAGAAGGCGAGAGCCCGCTTCATCGGCTGGGGGTCGGTTAGCAATTCGCTCGTCAGGCCATGCTTGGTCAGTGCCTTGTAGCAGCCGATAATTTTAGTGGCGTCATCCAGCTTCAGTTCTGACGTCCCATCGGCAAGCCTATTCTGCACGCCTCCGCTGACCATCTGCTCGTCGACGGCCAGCACCATGACCTTATAGTCGGCGAGCAAGCCGTTTTCGACGGCCCAGCCGAAGCCGCGAGTAAACAGGGTTTTGCCGTAAAGGCTCTCGTCGTCCATGGAACAAAGGACCGCGGAGGCTTCATTTGCCTTGCTCTTGACCGCATCCCCGAACACGCGAGGAGTGGCGGTCATGTACAGGCGCTTTCGGCCTGCAATAACGTCATGGTTGTGGATTTTGACGAAGTTGCTTTCATCGTCGCCGGCCAGTGTCGCGCCCGTCGTTCGATGTGCCTCATCGCAAATAATGAGGTCGAATGCCGGCAAGCCATGCCACTTCTGGGCATCCGCGATGACCTGTATGGACTGATAAGTCGCGAAGACGACCGTCATCTTTTCTGGGATCGCCTCGGCCGCGCTTCGTGCCAGCCAGGGCGCACTCGTGGTGGCCGGGAAGGCGAGGTCCAGCACGTCAACCTCGGCAATGTCGTCATTGCTTTGACGGCGCTTTCCAACCTGAGTATCGGAGCACACCGCGAAGGACCGCAAAGGGGTGTCGGTATCAGCGGTCCATTCCCGAACGGTCTGCGACATAAGGGCGAGCGACGGTACAAGGAAAAGGACGCTCTTGCCCGCACCTGCAAGCTCTTCGGCGATTTTCAGACTAGTGAAGGTTTTGCCGGTGCCGCAGGCCATGATGAGCTTGCCGCGATCAGCTTCGGTGAGGCCGATGCGCACAGCTGCCAGCGCGTCCCTCTGGTGCGGAAGAGGCTTCTTCTTGTCTGCCAGCACAACCTCGCCTCGGTGAGCGAAGGTTTCCCAGCGTATTGGACTCTCCTGCATCTCGGAGAGATTGATCCGGAGCACTGGGATAGCTTGTCCCCGGATCATAGTCTCGGCGTTTTCGCTCCAAGATCTTTCGGTGCTGTCAATGATGACGCGCCGCTTAAATGGTGGCTTGCCGGAAGCCGAGATGAAGCTGTCAATGTCTTCTTTCCGGATGCGGTAAGAGGGATCGTAGAACTTGCATTGGATCGCAGCGAAGCCTTCTTCATCCCGCAGCTTCGCAACCAGATCGATACCCGTGTCGCGGCCATCCCAGCCGTTGGTCGTTGCCCAGTCGCTAAAGGTTTCGACTCGTTCATACTGCTCGAACTGAACAGGATCATGGACGAGATAGGCGATGGCGAATCGTTCGAAGTATGTGCCCTTGTCGCGCTCGGTGCGGGCCGCATCGCGGTAAGATTGCAAGAGCGACTGCAACGTCTGCTCGACCATATACCCCCCTACGGGTCCCAGAACGCGCCAGGATCAGCCAGCTTCGTTCGATAATATTCTGCTCAGCAACCGTCCGCTGTGCAGACGATTCTCCGCGACCTCGAATCGCGTCCGATGTTGTTTCATAGCTCGCTGATGCGCGTTGTGGATAGTCGGCCTGTCGATCGGCGACGGCATTAAAGGAACCGGACGCCTGACGAGACCCTAACATCATGCGACTTCCGAAGCGGCCGAGGCAACCACTGCTGGTCTTGGATTTCTGAGACACTGAGAGTTCTCCGCCTGCAGAAAACGGGAAAAGGGCCAAGTTTCTGGCCAATCTGCAGCTCTCGGTACGAGACGATTCTAGTGGGCTGGCGGAGCGAGAAGGATTCGAACCCTTGGTACGGCTCGCAAAGCCATTGCCAAAGTGAGCTCTGGAGAATTCCAGCCCGGTTCTGCCGGGCAATGGCTATTCTTGGATACCAGAGAATCTGTGACGGGAAACCATCATCCAAAACCCCGATACTTTCGGCGAAAGAAGCCAGGTGCAAGCCACTAACGGCATCATCCAGACTGCTTGGCGGAGAGGGAGGGATTCGAACCCCCGATAGGCTTGCACCTATGCCGCATTTCGAGTGCGGTGCATTCAACCACTCTGCCACCTCTCCTGAAGGCGCCAAGGCCAGGAGCTGGGCCCCTGTGGTTGGGGCGTTAATAGGCGAGGATGGCGGGCCAGACAAGGCTGGGAGGGCGAAAATCCGCTGCCTGTTGCGTCCCGCCTGCCCCTTCCCGGCACGAACGCGAGGGAAAAGGCGGTCCGATTGACGGTTTGACGCGTTTTTCTCGGGCGCGAGGCGTCCGCTTCGACAACCCCAATGCGGAGACACCCTCTCCCCAACCCTCTCCCGCATCCGCCTTCGCCCGAAGGCGGGCTTCGGCGAGACAAGCACGGAGAGGGGGCGCAGCGCCGTCGGAGCGGGCGTTGAGGCTCATTGCATGTCTAAAAAAACGGGGTGGGACCGCCAGACGCGGTAAACACTGGCGGTCCCGGTGCCGCTCATTGAAATACTGGCTGGGAAGGGCGGCTTCGCCGGCCAGGTGAGGCGACGATTCGACCGTAGCGTGCGGGGGGCGCGCCGCAACGCAATCCGGTCCTTAACCTAACCGGTCAAGGTTACTCTGGGGCCTGTGCTCTCCGAAGGGGGACCGAAACCCCTCACCCGAATTGCATCTTCGATGCAATTCGACCTCTCCCTTCGGGAGAGGTGAATGGGCCGCGCTGCCATCGATTGAACCTCGAACGCTAGTCGCCCTTCTTGCTGTCCTTGTCCTTTTTCTTCCCGTTCTCCGCGGAGTCCTTGTCCTTGCCGTTGCCACCGTCCTTGCGGCGGTTGGTGAAGCGGGCATTGCCGAGCCCGGTGCCGATGGTGAGCACGCCCCAGCGATCGACGTCCTGCATGAACGGCACTTCGGAGAGGCCCTGAACCACGCCGTCATTGTGCATCAGGATCGCGGTGTCGTGCTCGCCGATCTCGGGGACGCCCTCGATCAGGCTCGCCGGCAGGTTGAACTTGCTGCTCTCCCAATTGCCGGGCAGGTTCTGCGCGCCCTTCTCGATCGAGCCGTCGGCGTTGATCACGCCGGGACAGGCGATGCCGATGAACGGCGCCAGCTTGTAGCCTTCCTCCTCGGCCTCGGCGATCAGCCCCTTCAGCATCTTCGTGAGCCGCTTCACCGCGCCTTCGCGCGTCGGCTCGTCATCGGCATGGCGCCACAGCTCGGACTTCACGACCTTCGCCTTCGACAGGTCCTTTGCCTTCTTCCAGCCCGTCTCGACCAGGCCGCAGCGGATATTGGTGCCCCCGATGTCGACCGCGAGGATGCTGTCATGGGCCTCGAAGATCCAGGACGGCGCCAGATGCAGCGCGCCGATCAGGCCGGCTTCATCGGGATGATGGCGGATCGGCAGCATGTCGATCTTGAAATCCTCGGCCTTGAGGATGATCTCGGTGCGCGCAATCGCGAGCTCGCCAAGCCGGGAATCGCGAAATCCGCCGCCGACCACGATGCGCTCGGTCTTGGCCCAGGCCTTGGACTTCAGGAAGCGGCGCGTGACATAAGCGAGCTCCTGGGCGAAGTCCTCGATGGCACTATGCACCACCGCCCAGGCCTCGGTGTCGTCGCCGACCAGGATGGCATCCAGCGTCTTCTTGCTGATCTCGTCCGACGGCTCCTTGCCGAACGGATCCTCGCCGGACTTGCGCAGCGGCTTGCGCCAGCGCTCGAGGATATCGCGAAACGCGCCCTTGCTGGCGCGGTCGCCGATGAACCCGTCCTCATCCTTCATCTCGATGTTGAAGCTGTCGATATCCACCGACGGCAACCGCTCCGCGCCGTGATGGGCGATGCCCGTCGTCGTCTTGACCAGTTCGTCCGCCGCCATGAATGACCCCTTGCCCGTGTCCAAATCCGCGGAGACAACGGTGCGGGAACCCGTTGGTTGCAGGTGGGCCGCAGATTGGGGCTGAGCATCGGACGCCAGCCAAATCCTTCAGATCGCGGCCGTTTCGCCGGTTTTCCTTGACTCTCGGCATCTTGCGGCTATAAGTCCCGCAACCGGCGCGGGGCGTTTCTCGCGCCGCTTGTTTTTGCGTGGGTTTTCAAAGGGATAACTCCCACCCGCACAAAACTCGCATAAACCCATAGCGACTGGCAAAAAGCCGGCCCCGACAATCCGTCGCGAGGCCGGGATTGAACACGGAGAAAAAACGATGTTCGCAGTCATCAAAACCGGCGGCAAGCAATACCGCGTCGAGCCGGATGATGTTCTCGAAGTAGGCAAGATCGAAGGCGAAGTCGGCTCGATCCTGCAGTTGAATGACGTGCTGGTGGTCGGCGGCGACACGCCGGTCCTGGGTCTGCCCACGGTCGCAGGCGCGTCCGTTGCGGTCGAGGTGCTCGATCACAAGCGCGGCCCCAAGGTCATCGCCTTCAAGAAGCGCCGCCGCAAGAATTCGCGCCGCAAGCGCGGCTATCGCGACGAGATCACGGTTCTGCGCATCAGCGAGATCCTGACTGATGGCGCCAAGCCCACCAAGGGCCCGCGTCCGAAGCGGGAAAAGGTGGTCAAGGAGCCGGCAGCGGAAGCCGCCGAATAAATCCAATTGATCACGCCAATTCACGAATTGATGCGTGAGAAATTTTGAAATGATTCCGTCAAGGAATTGATCTAGACATACGCAGGATTTCGGAGACGGGCCATGGCTCACAAAAAAGCAGGCGGTTCATCGCGCAACGGACGCGATTCCAAGGGTAAGCGCCTCGGTATCAAGGCGTTCGGCGGGGAAGTCGTGATTCCCGGCAACATCATTGCGCGTCAGCGCGGCACCACCTGGCACCCCGGCCTTAATGTCGGCATGGGCACGGACCACACTCTGTTCGCCAAGATCGAGGGTCGCGTCACGTTCCAGGCCAAAGCCAACGGCCGCACTTTCGTATCGGTACTTCCGATCGCAGAGGCTGCTGAATAGACGGTGGATCAAATTGGAGTCCGCCGGTCCCACTGAACCGGCGGAGTCCAGATCATCGAGATCGAAGGCTCCAGGGGAGGCGGGAAACCGGCCTCCCCTTTCGTTTGACTTGCTCACTTTGACTTAGTGACTTTCACGGAGCCGGACATGTTGCAGGATTTCTCGAGCGTGACCTTGGCTGAGGCGAGACCTGGCGTCGTCGCCACCGAGCGGCTGACCTTGCGGCGGCCGACGCTTGCCGACGTCAGGGCCATCGCCCGGCTCGCCAACGACCGCCGCATCGCGGAGAACACCCGCCGCCTGCCGCATCCCTATTCGCAGGACGACGCCGTCGAATTCGTCCGCGCCACCGCCGCGCTCGGCAGCGAAACCGTGTTCCTGATCGAGCACGACACCAGGCCGGTCGGCATGGTCGGCATCGACTGCTCAAAACCCGGCGATGCCGAGCTCGGCTATTGGCTCGGCGTCGAGCATTGGGGCCAGGGCTTTGCCACCGAGGCCGCCCGCGGCGCGATCGACTTCTTCTTCGAGGAGTTCGAGGACGAGCATCTCCATGCCGGCGCGCGTGTCACCAACCCGGCCTCGCGCAAGGTGCTGGAGAAGTGCGGCTTCCAGTGGAGCGGCGTGCAGCTGCACCGCTTCCTCGCGCTGGGCTCGTCGACGCCGGTCGACTGCTTGCGCCTCTCGCGCGGGGTGTGGGCCTCGCTGAAGAGCTGGAGCAGCGCGAGGAGGATGAGGTGACTTACCCTCCCCTGGAGGGGGAGGGTCGATCGCGCGCAGCGCGAGCGGGGTGGGGTGATCTCTCCACACGGGCACTGTTGGATGTGGGGACACCGTCTCCCCACCCCGCTACGCATTGCGCTTCGCTACATGCGCAGCGACCCTCCCCCTCCAGGGGAGGGTAAGAGCTACGCCGGCGGGTTCACCTCGGCGCTCTCTCGCCCGAGATCGCGCTCGCGCAAGTAAATATAGAACCCGGCGCCGATGATGATCGCGGCGCCGATCAGCGTCGCCGTTGACGGCACGTCGCCGAACACGACGAAGCCGAAGATCACGGCCCAGACGATCATCGAATATTGATAGGGCACCACGACGCTGGCCGGCGCGAGTTTCAGCGAGCGGTTGACGCAGAACAGCGCGGTCACCGAAACCAGCCCGGCGGCCGCGAAGATCACGAGGCTGCCTGAGGTCGGCGGCACCCAGTTGAAGGCCGACAGCACCGCACCCAGCGAGAACGTGCCGACAAACTGCGAGGACGCCATCACGATATCAGGCGTCTTGCGCAGGCTGCGTGTGATCAGCATCAGGGTTGCGAAGGACAGGCTGCCGCCAAGCGCGATCAGCGCCGGCAGGCTGACGGTCTGCGCCGAGGGCCGCAGTGCGATCAGGACACCGCAGAAGCCGATCAGGATCGCGGTCCAGCGCCGCCAGCCGACCTTCTCCCGCAAGAAAATCGCCGACATCGCGGTGACGAAGATCGGCCCGGCCAGATAATAGGTGATGACGTCGGCGAGCGGCAGATACACCGTGGCGAGGAAGAAGGCGGCGACTTCCAGCGTCGAGAGCAGGACGCGAAACAGCTGCAGGCGCGGCCGCTCCAGATGCAGGAACTGGTGACGCTGCGTCCAGATCAGCGGCGACAGCAGCAGCAGCGCCGCGCAGGCGCGCAGAAACAGCAGCTGTCCCACCGAATAGGTCCCGACCAGGAACTTGCCCATGGCGTCGCCGAACGAGAACATGAAGATCGACAGCACCATCAGCCCGATGCCGGCCAGGCGCGCGGAGCGATCGTCATAGGCGGAGAGAGATTTGAAGAAGGGCATTGAGACGCGTTGAATTCGGGGCCCGTCATTGCGAGGAGCTCTTGCGACGAGCGGAGAGAGCATCAGGAATCGGCTGGTAGTGTCGCTTGCCGTCGTTTTAATGAAGTGGGCGCGCGGGACAAGCCCGCAACGCCGAATTGAACGGATTGTCGCACTGTTCCTATCGCGGTAGCTAGAGATCGCACCGACAAGAGAGCCTTGGCATGACCGATTTCGATCCGACCCGGCATCGCATGATCCCCACGCAACGCTGGTTTGAGGATTTCGTCGTCGGCGAACGCTTCGTGCTGCCGAGCCGCACCCAGACGACAGCGGTGTTCGCGGCGTTCCAGACCGCGAGCGGCGACACTCATCCGGTGCATTACGATGTGGAGTATTGCCGCAGCCGCGGCATGCCGCATCTGCTCGCCCACGGCTTCCAGACCCTGGTCCACACCGCGCCCGGCGCCGGCCTGTTTCCGTTCATGGTCGAGGACTCCCTGGTCGGCTTCCTCGAGCAATCGAGCCGCTTTCTCAAACCGGTGTTCGCCGACGATACCCTGTATCCCGCGCTCGAGGTCACCGAGCTGGTGCCGGGCCGCACCACCGGCGTGGTGACGCTGGGGAGTACGGTGTTCAACCAGCGCAAGGAGCTGGTGCTGGAGGGCACGCAGAAATTCCTGATCCGGCGGCGGCCCCTCTGAAGCCGTCCCGGGATTAAGCAAGGGCCGAAATCGCACGAAATTCGGCCGATTTGCGGGTCAATCCGGGTTGCCGCGCGGGACCGGCTGGCCTACCTATGGCCCATGAAATTCCTCGACGAAGCAAAGGTCTATATTCGCTCCGGTGACGGCGGGAACGGCTGCGTGGCGTTCCGCCGCGAGAAGTTCATCGAATTCGGCGGTCCCTCCGGCGGCAATGGCGGCCGCGGCGGCAATGTCATCATCGAGGTCGCCGACGGCCTCAACACTCTGATCGACTATCGCTACCAGCAGCACTTCAAGGCCCAGAAGGGCGAGAACGGCTCAGGCTCGGACCGTCACGGCGCCAACGGCAAGAACATCG
The DNA here is from genome assembly GCF_023073355.1 of Bradyrhizobium sp. 199. Taxonomy (GTDB): domain Bacteria; phylum Pseudomonadota; class Alphaproteobacteria; order Rhizobiales; family Xanthobacteraceae; genus Bradyrhizobium. The sequence continues at coordinate 54,609 of NZ_JADPJI010000012.1, read as the reverse complement.
TGCTGAAGGTTCCCCTGGGAACGCAGATCTTCGACGAGGACCGCGAGACGCTGATCCACGACTTCACCAATGTCGGCGAAAAGTTCGTGCTGGCCGAGGGCGGCAATGGCGGCTTCGGCAATGCGCATTTCAAAACCTCGACCAACCGCGCGCCGCGCAACGCCAACCCCGGCCAGGTCGGGGAAGAGCGCTGGATCTGGCTGCGGCTGAAACTCATTGCCGATGCCGGCCTCGTTGGCCTACCCAATGCCGGCAAGTCGACCTTCCTCGCCAAGGTCAGCGCGGCCAAGCCGAAGATCGCCGACTATCCCTTCACCACGCTGCATCCGCAGCTCGGCGTCGTGAATGCCGACGGCCGCGAGTTCGTGCTGGCGGACATTCCGGGCCTGATCGAAGGCGCGCACGAAGGTGTGGGTCTCGGCGACCGCTTCCTCGCCCATGTCGAGCGCTGCCGCGTCCTGCTGCATCTGATCGATGCCACCTGCGAGCATGCCGGCAAGGCCTACAAGACGGTGCGCAAGGAGCTCGACGCCTATGGCGGGCTTCTCACCGACAAGATCGAGATCGTCGCGCTGAACAAGATCGACGCGGTCGAGCCGGACGAGTTGAAGAAGCAGAAGGAGCGGCTGAAGCGCGCCGCCAAGAAGACCCCGCTGCTGCTGTCCGGCATCACCGGCGATGGCGTCAAGGAAGCCTTGCGCGCGCTCGTCGAGGTGATCGGCGAGGCCCCCGTGTCGGCCAAGGCCAAGAGCGCGGCCGAGGCGGAGCCGTGGTCGGCTTGAAGTAAGCATCGCTCTCCAACCCTCTCCCGAAGGGAGAGGTTTTCTTCGTGCCATCGATAGCGCAATATCGGGCGAACGAAGTAAGGAGCGAGACGCATGGCGCGCGCGAAGAACGTTCTGTGGATCATGTGCGACCAGCTTCGCTATGATTATCTCGGCTGCACCGGCCATCCCACGCTGAAGACGCCGAACATCGACGCCATGGCCAAGCGCGGCGTGCTGTTCAGCAAGGCCTATGTGCAATCGCCGATCTGCGGCCCGTCGCGAATGTCGTTCTACACCGGCCGCTACATGCGCTCGCACGGCTCGCACTGGAACGGCTGGCCGCTGCGTGTCGGCGAGCCCACGCTAGGCGATCACCTCAAGAAGATCGGCGTGCGCAACGTGCTGGTCGGCAAAACCCACATGGCGCCCGATATCGAAGGCATGAAGGCGCTCGGCATCCCGCCGGAATCGATGATCGGCGTGCATGTCGCCGAATGCGGCTTTGAACCGTACGAGCGCGACGACGGCCTGCATCCAACGGGGCGGCCGCGGCCGAAATACGATGACTATTTGCGCAGCCAAGGTTTTGAAGCCACCAATCCCTGGGAGCATTGGGCCAATTCAGGCGCGGCGGAGGACGGCTCGCTCCAGAACGGCTGGCTGCTGGTGCATGCCGACAAGGCCGCGCGCGTGCCGGACGAGCATTCCGAGACGCCCTACATGACGCGGCGCGCGATGGACTTCATCAGCGAGGCCGAAACCGACGGCAAGCCGTGGTGCCTGCATCTGTCCTATATCAAGCCGCACTGGCCCTACATCGCGCCCGAACCCTACGCCAGCATGTACTCGACCTCTGACATGATCCCGGTGATCCGCTCGATGCGCGAGCGGCAGAATCCGCATCCGGTGTTCGGCGCCTACATGGACATGCGCTACTCCCGCAACATGGCGCGCGATGAGGCCCGCGAGAAGGTGATCCCGACCTATATGGGTTTGATCACGCAGATCGACGACCAGATGGGCGTGCTGATGAAGTTTCTGGAGGAGCGCGGCCTCTCGGACACGACCATGATCGTGTTCACCTCCGATCATGGCGATTATCTCGGCGATCACTGGATGGGCGAGAAGGACCTGTTCCACGAGCAGTCGGCCAAGATCCCGCTTGTTATCATCGACCCGTCGCAAGAGGCCGACGCGACGCGCGGCACACGCAGCGATGCGCTGGTCGAGGCGATCGATCTCGCACCGACCTTCGTCGATTATTTCGGCGGCAAGGTGCCGGGCCACATCCTCGAAGGACGCTCGCTGCTGCCGCTGCTGCGCGGCTCGACACCGCCGGATTGGCGCAAGGTCGCCTTCTCCGAATACGACTATGCCATGCAGGATGTCAGGCTGAAGCTGAACCAACCGATCGAGCGCTGCCGCCTGTTCATGGCGTTCGACGGCCGCTGGAAATACATCCACGCCTCCGGCTTCCGCCCGATGCTGTATGACCTCGAAACCGATCCGGAAGAATTTCTGGATCGCGGCGAGGATCCCGACTGCGCCGGCATCATCGCGCGATTGCAGGCGGAGCTGTTCGACTGGGCGCTGCATCCGAACGACCACATCACCACGCCGCGCGAGAAGATCGCCGCATATGCCGACAACCAGCTCCAGGTGAAGGGCGGCGTCCTGATCGGCATCTGGGACGAGGCGGAGCTGGCGTCGATCAAGGACGGCATCGCGCAGCGCGCGAAGATGTAAGCCGCTCTCTACGGGTCAACGATACGATCGCGCATCGATCCACACCGTCATTGCGAGCGCAGCGAAGCAATCCAGAATCTTCCGAGGAGACATTCTGGATTGCTTCGTCGCTTCGCTCCTCGCAATGACGGTGGAGAGACTCAATTCTCGATCTTATATCCCGTAGCCTTCACGATCGGCTGCCACAGCGCGGTGTTCGCCGCGAGCTCCTTCATCAATCCGTCCGGTGTCGACCCGACCGGAATGAGACCGATCGCCATCAGCTTCTCCTTCACCTCGGGCTTGGCGAGCGCGGCGCTTGCGGCGGCGCCGAGCTTGCTTGCGAATTCCGGGGAGCTGCCAGCGGGAAGCCACATCCCGTACCAGGCATCCGCAACGAGATCGATGCCGCTCTCCTTCAATGTCGGCACCTCTGAAGCAAAAGGCGATCGGTCCGCGCTACTCACCGCGATGATCTTCACGCCCTTGGCGCGATGCTGCGCAAGCGCGTCGGCCAGCGTGGTGATCCCGAACGGGATATGGCCGCCGACGAGATCGTTGAGGATGGCTGCGCTGCCGCGATAGGGCACGCGGCTCAGGGGAATGCCGAGGTCCTTCTCCAGCTTGGAGCCCATGAAATGCGGAATGGTGCCGCTGCTGGGTACGCCGTACGAGGTTCTATCCGGATGTGCCTTCAGCCAGCCCACGAATGACTTGAAATCCGTGGCGTCGACCGCCGGGCTGATCACCAGCGCAAATTCAAACCGCGCCAGCAGCGACACCGGGACGAAATCCTTTGCAGCATCGAAGCTCGGAATCGTCTCCACCATCGGCAGCAGGTACATGGTCGGGCCCGTGGTCACCAGCACCATCCCGCCGTCGGGGCTGGCCCCCTTCACCGCCTTGATGCCGATCAGGCCGTCGCCCCCGGTGCGGTTCTCGACCACGATGGTCCGCTGCAGCGCCGGCGCCATCTCCTGCGCGATCAACCGGCACAGCGTGTCGCCGCCGGCTCCGGCCGCGAACGGGAAGATCATTTTTGTCAGCGCGGCCTGCGCTTGCGACCCGCCCCCTTGCGCCAACAGCGGCAACCCGAGGCATCCGGCGATGAAGTTGCGGCGATCCATTGGTTTCCTCCACCCGTTGTGGTTCGCAGCATGAGAGCCGGACGGCCGCCCGGGACAACCCGGCATTCATCCTTTAACATGCCGGCCGCCTTGCGCGGGACATCGTCCTGCTGCAAAAGCAGGCCTTATCGGCGCCGCTTGTTTGCTCCGCCGTCACCAAGCCGAGCAATTCGCCACACGCGCCAGCACATATACACATGGCCAGCCCCGAACTCAGTCAATTCCGCCGCATCGTCGTCAAGGTCGGCTCCGCTCTACTGGTGGATTCCGACAGGGGTGAGGTGCGGGCGTCCTGGCTCGCCGCGCTCGCCGACGACATGGCCAAGCTGCACCAGGAAGGCCGCGACGTTCTCGTCGTCTCCTCCGGCTCGATCGCGCTCGGCCGCAGCCGCCTCAAATTGCCCCGCGGTCCGCTGAAGCTGGAAGAGAGCCAGGCCGCCGCCGCCGTCGGACAGATCGCGCTGGCGCGGATCTGGTCGGAGGTGCTGGGCGCCCACGGCATCGGCGCGGGCCAGATCCTGGTGACGCTGCAGGACACCGAGGAGCGCCGCCGCTATCTCAACGCGCGCTCCACCATCGGCAAGCTCTTGGAATGGCGCGCCATCCCCGTGATCAACGAAAACGACACGGTGGCGACAAACGAGATCCGCTACGGCGACAACGACCGTCTCGCCGCGCGCGTCGCCACCATGGCGAGCGCCGACCTGCTGGTGCTGCTGTCCGACATCGACGGCCTCTACGACGCGCCGCCGAAGAACAACCCGAACGCAAAGCTGATTCCGGTGGTCGAGAGCATCTCCTCGGAGATCGAGGCGGTGGCGGGAGACGCCGAGTCCGAGCTGTCGCGCGGCGGCATGCGCACCAAGGTCGAGGCCGCCAAGATCGCCACCACAGGCGGCACGCATATGCTGATCGCCTCCGGCAAGATCGAGCATCCCCTGCAGGCGATTGCCGATGGCGGCCGCTGCACCTGGTTCCTGACGCCGGCCAACCCGATCACCTCGCGCAAGCGCTGGATCGCGGGCACGCTGGAGCCGAAGGGCACGCTCTCCATCGATGCCGGCGCAGTGACGGCGCTCCGCGCCGGCGCCAGCCTGCTGCCGGCCGGCGTGATCAAGGTCGAGGGCCAATTCGCCCGCGGCGATGCTGTGATCGTGCGCGGTCCTGATGGCAGCGAGGTCGGTCGCGGCCTGATCGCCTATGACGCCGAGGTCGCCGAACGGATCAAGGGCCGCTCCTCCCCCGGCGTGATGGCCATCCTCGGCATCAGCGGGCGGTCGGAGATGATCCACCGGGATGATCTGGTGGTGGGCGGGTAAGCCCTTTTGCCCCGGCATTCCGGGATGGTCCGACGGACCAGACCCGGAATCTCGAGATTCCGGGTTCGGTGCTTGCGCACCGCCCCGGAATGACATCGGGTGGGGCCACTGGTCTAGCCTACCCGCCATCCAGGGCCCTGCCATACCCTTCCCGCCCTTCGCAAATGCGGGATTTCCGTGCTAGGACACCGCCTTAGCAGAAGGTTCAAACTCCAATGGCCGCCCCCCTCAAAGCCGTCGACGGCAATGCCGATCTTCAGGCGCTGATGTCCGATCTCGGGACCCGTGCCCGCGCTGCCGCGCGCGTGCTGGCGCTGGCGCCGCCGGAGCAGAAGAACCGGGCGCTCAAGGCCATGGAACGGGCGATCCGCGGCAATGCTGCGGCGATCCTCGCCGCCAATGCCGAGGACGTCGCGGAGGCCCGCGCTTCGGGCAATGCCACCTCCTCGTTCATCGACCGCCTGACGCTGACGCCAGCGCGGGTCGAGGCGATGGCCGAAGGCATCGGCATCGTGCGCGGCATTGCCGATCCCGTCGGCATCGTCACCGAGAGCTGGCAGCGGCCGAACGGCATGACCATCGAGCGCGTGCGCGTGCCGCTCGGCGTCGTCGGCGTGATCTTCGAGAGCCGGCCCAATGTCGCGGCGGACGCGGGCGTGCTGTGCCTGAAGTCCGGCAATGCCGTGATCCTGCGCGGCGGCTCCGACAGTTTCCGCTCCTGCCGCGCGATCCATGAATGCCTGGTGCAAGGCCTGCGAGAAGCCGGCCTGCCTGAAGCTGCGATCACGCTGGTGCCGACGCGCGACCGCGCGGCGGTCGGCATGATGCTGTCGGGATTGAACGGTGCCGTCGACGTGATCGTGCCCCGCGGCGGCAAGAGCCTCGTCGCACGCGTCGAGCAGGAAGCGCGCGTGCCTGTCTTCGCGCATCTCGAAGGCGTCAACCACGTCTATGTCGATGCCAGCGCCGACCTTGCCATGGCGAAGTCGATCGTGCTCAACGCCAAAATGCGCCGCACCGGCGTCTGCGGCGCGGCCGAGACGCTGCTGGTCGATCGCGCTGCTGCCGGTAAAAATCTGAAGCCGCTGGTCGAGATGCTGATCGAGGCGGGCTGCGAAGTGCGCGGCGACGACGCCGTGCAGAAAATCGACGCGCGCGTAAAGCCTGCCGGCGAGGACGATTGGGACACCGAATATCTCGACGCGATCATCGCGGCGAAGGTGGTGGACGGCGTCGACGGCGCCATCGCGCATATCCGGAACCACGGTTCGCATCACACCGACGCGATCGTGAGCGCGGACGAGCGTGCGGCGAACAAATTCCTGAGCGAGGTCGATTCGGCGATCGTGCTGCACAATGCCTCGACGCAATTCGCCGATGGCGGCGAGTTCGGTTTCGGCGCCGAGATCGGCATCGCCACGGGCCGTTTCCATGCCCGCGGCCCGGTTGGCGCCGAGCAGCTGACGAGCTTCAAATATCGCGTTCACGGCACCGGGCAGACGCGGCCGTAAACGACGCAGGGCGCGGGGCATTGAGCAACAATTTCGTCGCGCCACGTTTCTTCGCGCAGGCCATACCAACCCACATCTCGGGCATGCGGATCGGCCTGCTCGGCGGCTCGTTCAATCCGCCGCACCAGGCCCATCGCGCCATCAGCCAGTTTGCGCTGAAGCGCCTTCAGCTCGATCGCGTCTGGTGGTTGGTGACGCCAGGCAATCCACTGAAGGAGAACGGCACGCTGCATGAGCTCGGCGAACGCATGCAGGCGGCGCGCGACGTTGCCGACGACCCGCGGATCGAGGTCAGCTGTCTCGAATCCGTCATTCGTACCCGCTATACTGTCGACACGATCAACACCTTGCGCCGCCGCCTCTCGGGCTTGCGCTTTGTCTGGATCATGGGCGCCGACAACCTCTCCCAATTCCATCGTTGGCAGCACTGGCGGCGCATCGCCGACCAGGTGCCGATTGCGGTGATCGATCGCCCGCCGCAGAGCTTTCGCGCCCTCGCCTCCCCCGCCGCCCAGGCGCTCCGGCGCTACCGCGTGCCGGAGAACGAGGCAGCGCTGCTTGCGGATCGACCGGCGCCCGCCTGGGTCTTCCTGACAGGAATGAAGCTGAATCTCTCTTCAACCGGCTTACGGAACCCCGACGGAAGCTGGAAAGGTACGAAGTGAGTCAGACCTTGCGGGCATCGTGGCGCCTCGGGCTCTCTGGCATATTGAAACCCTTAACCCCACATGATGTAGTGTAACCAGTGAGTGCCGGATTCGGCGTTCGCGATACAGTGAAAGGAATGGTCCCTGACCACATCTGTATTGTCCAAGACAGAGCCTGTTTTACCCGAGGTTACCAAGCCGGCGCGTAAAACATCGACCAAAGCTGCGGCCTTGAAGGCGCAACCCGACGCCGACAAGACGCTGAGCCTGATCCTCTCCCGCCTCGACGACATGAAGGCGGAAGAGACGGTCACCATCGACCTTCGCGGCAAATCGGCGTACTCCGACTACATGATCGTCACCACCGGCCGGGTGAACCGGCACGTCGGCGCGATCGCGGAAAACGTCGCCAAGGGCCTCAAGGAAAACGGCATCAAGAACATCCACGTCGAGGGCTTGCCCAATTGCGACTGGGTGTTGATCGATTCCGGCGACGTGATCGTGCACGTGTTCCGACCCGAGGTCCGCGAGTTCTACAATCTCGAGCGGTTGTACACGCAGGGTCCAGGGGCGGCGAAGGCGATCTAGGCTCATCGAGCCGATTTCGAATCGGCTGACGCGCATGCTAGCGTCGTGCGCGCGCTTCTTGCGCGCGGCCCTGAAAACGCGACCCTGATCATGCGTGTTGCTGTCATTGCGGTGGGCCGGCTGAAGCAGGGCCCCGAACGGGAGCTTGCCGACCGCTATTTCGAGCGGTTCGACGAGGCCGGCCGCAAGCTTGGATTCCGCGAGCTCCTGGTCCACGAAATCCCCGAAAGCCGCGCGCGGGACACCGCGACGCGGATGAGCGAGGAGGCCGCGGCGATCTCTGTCCATATTCCGGAAAAATCGATCCTGGTGGCGCTGGACGAGCGCGGCCAGAATCTGGATTCGACCGTATTCGCACGGCATCTGTCGCGCTGGCGGGACGAGGGCGCCGGACATACTATCTTCGTGATCGGAGGGGCGGACGGACTTTCGCCCGAATTGCGCCGTAAGGCCAAGCTCGCGATCGCGTTCGGCTCTGCGACCTGGCCGCACCAAATGGTCCGCGTCATGCTTCTGGAACAGCTTTACCGGGCCGCCACCATTCTGGCCGGCCACCCCTATCACCGCGCGTGATGCGCGCCACAACGAGCACCTTTGCCGACACGATGCGAGCGCCGCTCCTCAACCTGTTGCTGATCACAAGCGTTGCCGGCGCAAGCCTCGCGCAAGCTCAGACGGCAAATCCGGCGCCGCAGACCGCAGCCGTCTCGCCCGATGCCATCAAGCAGCGCGAGCAGGAACTGGAAGCCGCCCGCGCCAGGCAGAAGAGCGCCGAGGAAGCACAAGCCAAGCTCAAGGCCGAGATCACCGCGCTCGGCCAGGACCGCACTCAGCTCAACCAGCAGCTGATCGACACCGCCGCGAATGTGCGCAGCGTGGAGAGCAAGATCGACGACACCGAAGCACGGTTGCGCGCGCTGAACGGACGCGAGCAGGCGATGCGCTCCTCGCTTGATTCGCGCCGCGCCGACGTCGTCGAGGTGCTCGCGGCGTTGCAGCGGGCCGGGCGGCGCACGCCGCCGGCGCTGCTGGTGCGGCCCGAAGATGCGCTGCAATCGCTGCGCACGGCGATGCTGCTCGGGGCCGTGGTGCCGGAGTTGCGCGGCCGCGCCGAAAAGATCGCAAGCGAGCTCGGCGAGCTCATAGCCTTGCGCAAGTCCATCGCCACCGAGCGCGACCAGCTCGCCTCGGACCGCGACCGGGTCCGCAACGACCAGACCCGGCTCACCGCCCTCGTCGACGAGCGGCAACGCCAGCAGGCGGGGCGCGAAAAGGATCTCGACGCCGAGAACTCGCGCGCGATCCTGCTGTCAAGGCAAGTCGGGGATCTCCAAGGGCTGATCACCAAGATGGAGCAGGACCTGCAAAGCGCGGCCAAGGCAGCCGAGAAGGCCGCCGAGGCCGCAAAGCTGGCCGAAGCCAAGGCGGCCGCGAGCGCCAAATCCGGCCCGGGCGCCTTCAAGGACCGGTCCCGGACCACCCCCGCGATTGCCTTCGCCGCGGCCAAGGGCCTGCTGCCGCTTCCGGTTAACGGTAACAAGATCAGGGATTTTGGCGGTTCCGACGGGGTCGGCGGGGTCCAGAAGGGGATTTCGCTGGCGACCAAGCCCGGCTCCCAGGTCACAACGCCGTGTGACGGCTGGGTGGTCTATTCCGGCCCGTTCCGCAGCTATGGACAACTCTTGATCCTCAACGCCGGGGGCGGGTATCATGTGCTGATCGCCGGGATGGAGCGCATTTCGGTCAACATCGGACAGTTTGTGCTCACGGGGGAGCCGGTCGCCACCATGGGATCGACCTCTCAGGTCGCATCCATTCTTGCGACGAACGCGAGTCAACCTGTGCTGTATGTCGAGTTCCGTAAGGACGGCACTCCAATCGATCCAGGCCCATGGTGGGCCGCAAATGAAGGCGAGAAGGTTCGCGGATGATGCGCAAGACTTCAGTAATCCTCCTCAGCGCAGCCACCGGTGCGGCGCTGACGCTGTTCGTGACGCAGCCGCGCGCGGTGTTCATGGGTTCGAGCGCGCGAGCTGCCACCGCGGACACCTATCGCCAGCTCAATCTGTTCGGCGACGTCTTCGAGCGCGTGCGCTCCGACTATGTCGAGAAGCCCGACGACACCAAGCTGATCGAATCCGCCATCAGCGGCATGCTCACCGGCCTCGATCCGCATTCGAGCTACATGGACGCCAAGAGCTTCCGCGACATGCAGGTGCAGACCCGCGGTGAATTCGGCGGCCTCGGCATCGAGGTCACGATGGAAGACGGCCTCATCAAGGTGGTCTCGCCGATCGACGACACGCCGGCCTCGCGCGCCGGTGTCATGGCCAACGACATCATCACCAATCTCGACGACGAGGCGGTGCAGGGCCTGACCCTGAACCAGGCGGTCGAGAAGATGCGCGGCCCGGTCAACACCAAGATCAAGCTCAAGATCATCCGCAAGGGCCAGGACAATCCGATCGACGTCACCCTGGTACGCGACAACATCCGCGTTCGCTCGGTGCGCGCGCGCGTCGAGCAGGACGACATCGCCTATATCCGCATCACCACTTTCAACGAACAGACCACCGAAGGCCTGAAGCGCGAGGTCGCCAACCTCTCGAATCAGATCGGCGACAAGCTCAAGGGCTACGTCATCGACCTCCGCAACAATCCGGGCGGCCTGCTCGAGGAAGCGGTCACCGTCTCCGACTCGTTCCTGGAGAAGGGCGAGATCGTGTCGACCCGCGGCCGCAACGCCGAGGAAACCCAGCGCCGCACCGCGCATTCGGGTGACCTCACCAAGGGCAAGCCGGTCATCGTGCTGGTCAATGGCGGCTCGGCTTCGGCCTCGGAAATCGTCGCCGGCGCGCTGCAGGACCACAAGCGCGCGACCATCGTCGGCACCCGCTCGTTCGGCAAGGGTTCGGTGCAGACCATCATCCCGCTCGGAAGCGGCAACGGCGCGCTGCGCCTGACCACCGCGCGCTATTACACGCCGTCGGGCAAGTCGATCCAGGCCAAGGGGATCGTGCCCGACATTGAAGTGCTGCAGGACGTTCCGGACGAGCTGAAGTCGCGCACCGACACCAAGGGCGAAGCTTCGCTGCGCGGCCATCTCAAGAACGACGGCGACGAGAAGACCGGCTCGCAGTCCTACGTCCCGCCGGACGCCAAGGACGACAAGGCGCTCAAGCTCGCCGGCGATTTGCTCCACGGCATCAAGAACAGCGCCTCCGCCGCGCCCACCACTGGCGGCGACAACAAGGCCACGACCGACAAGCCGAAGGCGGCGAACTAAATCCTGGGATCGTAAGATCTGACGAAAAGGGCGGCTCCTGGAGCCGCCCTTTTTGCTTGGAACTCGTGGCGTCCCCGGCCTTTCCCGGCCTGCCGCCGCTTGACCCCGGCGTGGTATCGTCATTCGCAGTGATTCGGGATCGCGCATGACTGAAACGGCCGATGATCTGAGCGCCCCGCTCGGACAGGATAAGCCGCGCCGGAAACGCCGGCTGCGGCTGCCGTTCACGGCCATGCAGCTGCTCGCGGTCCTGCTCGGCCTGTTCCTGGTTACTTTTGCCGGCTTCGCGATCTTCAACAAGGATCCGCTCGGCGGCGAGCCGATGACGCGGATCGCGCTCAAGCCGACGGACAAGGCACCGGACGAGAAGCCCGCCGCCGCGGGCCATGGGTCCGAAACCAAGCAAGAGGGCAAGCACGAGACCAGCGAAGCGGCGAAGCAGGCCGCGCCCGGCGAGCAGAAGACGGTCACCATGATCGACGGCTCCACCGGCGCCCGCCACGACGTGGTGATCGGCGCCGGCGAAGCCGCCGACAAGGGCGATGCCGCGGCCTCCGCGCCGCCGCCTGTCATGGCAGGGATCAATCCAAAATTGCTTGAGAAGTCACGCTACGGCATGATCCCGGCGGTCGCGGACGGGCTGAAGCCGTTCAACGTCTACGCAGCAGACGCCGACCGCGCCAAGGCCGCCAAGATGCCGGTAGTCGCCATCGTGATCGGCGGCCTTGGCGTCGGCGCCGCCAAGACCACCGACGCCATCATGAAGCTGCCGCCGGCGGTGACGCTGGCGTTCACGCCCTACGGCGCCGATCCCGGCAAGCTGGCCGAGCGGGCCCGCGCCCAGCGCCACGAGATCTTCCTGCAGATCCCGATGGAGCCCTACGACTTCCCCGACAACGATCCGGGGCCGCAGACGCTGCTGACCTCGCTCAGCGCCGACCAGAACATGGACCGCCTGTACTGGCATTTGAGCCGGATGCAGGGCTATGCCGGCATCACCAATTTCATGGGCGCCCGCTTCATCGCGACGGAGCCGGCGATGCAGCCGATCATCCGCGAGGCGGCCAAGCGCGGCCTGGGCTTCTTCGACGACGGCTCCTCGCCCCGCAGCATCGCGCCACAGGCGGCAGCGAACCAGGCCATGCCGTTCGGCAAGGGCGACATCGCCATCGATGTGGTGCCGACCCCGGCCGAAATCGACCGTGCCCTGAGCAAGCTCGAAGCGGCGGCACGCGAGCGCGGCGCCGCGGTCGGCATGGCCTCCGCCCTGCCCGTCTCGATCGAGCGCATCGGCGCCTGGACCAAGACATTGAGCGACCGGGGTATCCTTTTGGTGCCATTGACAACCGCGATGCTGAAATCAAAATCCAGCTAAATCAACGGATTGGTACGGCACGGGTCCTCGCGGGGCCATTGGCGCCCCAACCGAGAGCATGCGAGAGGTCTGGCGGAATGGCGCGTTACGAGGATCTGCCCTACCGGACCTGCGTCGGTGTGATGCTGATCAACACGAAAGGCCTGGTGTTCATCGGCCGCCGCGCCGGCGGGATCGAACATGTCGATGACGGCCATGTCTGGCAGATGCCGCAGGGCGGCGTCGATCCCGGCGAAGACACCTGGGAGGCCGCCAAGCGCGAGCTCTATGAGGAGACCAGCGTGCGCTCGGTCGAGCGCCTCGGCGAGGTTCCGGACTGGCTGACCTACGACATTCCGCGCACGGTCGCCGGACGCGCCTGGAAGGGCCGCTACCGCGGCCAGCGCCAGAAATGGTACGCGATGCGCTTCACCGGCAAGGACAGCGAGATCAACGTCGAAAAACCCGGTGGCGGCCACAAGGCCGAGTTCGTGAGCTGGCGCTGGGAGCCGATGCAGAACCTGACCGGGCTGATCATACCCTTCAAGCGCCCGGTCTATGAACGCGTGGTGCAGGAATTTTCCGCGCTGGCACATGAATGAATCAAATTGTCGCTCCGGGTTCGATGCTAAGGCATCTCCGGAATGACGATGAGAGATGCCCCGCGTGACGAATGAAAAACCCTATCGCTCCAACGTGGGCATTGCCCTGTTCAATGCCGACGGCCGTGTGCTGATCGGCCACCGCTTCAAGGGCGACGGCCCCGAGATCATCCTGCCGGGGCTGGACTGGCAGATGCCGCAAGGCGGCGTCGACGAGGGCGAGAATCTGCGCGATGCCGCGATGCGCGAACTCTGGGAGGAGACCAGCGTCGTCAGCGCGGACTATCTCGGCGAGTCGGACTGGCTGACTTACGAATTCCCTCCTTACGACGGCCCGCAGACGCACCGGCTGGCGAAATTCCGCGGCCAGCGGCAGAAATGGTTCGCACTGCGCTTCACCGGCCGCGACGACGAGATCGACCCGCTGACGCCGCGCAACGGCCAGCCCGCGGAGTTCGACGCCTGGCGCTGGGAGCGCCTCGACCGCGTCGCCGACCTCGTGGTGCCGTTCCGGCGTGAGGTTTATCGCGCCGTGGCCGAGCAGTTTGCGGCCTTCGCAAACTAAAACCGCGAAAACAACCCCATGCACAATAGAACGGGGGTTGAAATCGTTAGAGAATTTCAACGGAGATTTGTGTGTGAGCTTCTGAGCGGAGCACCACTCTCTCATTCCCTCCCCTCTTGCGGGGGAGGGAACGCAGCATTTGCTGCGCATCCGTCGGGCCCGAGCACAGCGCTTCCCTAATTGATCGGCCCCACCGTGAACGGACCGATTGCGATGACGTGGCAATCGCTGTCGCGCTTGGCGCAGCTGGCGAGCGCGGAGTTGACGGCGGTCTGCTCGTCGGCCCCCTTCAGGCCGAGGCCCGGCCTGCCTGCGCTGCCGACCGCGACGGCATTCCAGCCCGTGGCGTCACCGAGCTTGCGCACCACCTCGCTGCGTGCATCCGCCACGATCGAGGCGTTGGAGGCGGCATTGAAGAAGCCGGTGATCCTGAACAGGGTCGGGATCGGCACGACGAAATTGTCGTCGATCGCGACCACGAGGCAGGCCACGCCGGCGATGGCGCCGCACGATTCCAGCGAGCGGCGCGCGGCGTCGTCGGCCGATGAGGCGCCGAGCACCATGAAATATTGTCCGCCCGGCCCGAGCGCAACCGAGCGCGATTTCGCAGCCGGCACGAAGATGTTCTCGAGCCGGACCTTTTGCGGCTCGCGCACGATCGGAAAGTCTTTTGACGCGAACGCCCGCTCGGTCGCGGCGTCATGCCGGAAATAGGGCGACGGCGGCATCGGCGGCTTGCCGTGAGTGTAGACGATCGTGTTACCGACAGCATAGAGCTCGCAGCGCCGCGGCGATTGCGCGGCATCGGCGCGCTTTTGGCACTGCTCGAGCGCGCCGTTACGCGCGGCCTCCTCGCTCGGCTGGTTCAACACCGAGCCGGTAAAGCCGCCGACATTGAGCGCGAAGGCCTTGTAGTCGCCGGCCGTGGAATACTCGCCGGCGAGGAAGTTGCGGACGCGCTCGTTGATGAAGGGCACGCTGTCGGCCGCAAACTTGCCGGCCATCGGCGCGGCCGATGGTGACGGCGCAGACATCGGAGCCATGGCGGCTCCGGCATTCTGCGGCGCCATTGATGTCATCGGCGCCTTGGCAAGCTGGGTCGGCACTGGGCTCGGCGCCGCTGCATTTGCCGTGGGCGCGGCACTTGGCGTCGCGGCCGGCGTGATTGCGACATGCGCCGCCTGCTTCAGCTTGGTGTTGTAGAGAGAGCCTGTGACGCCGATGGCAACGATCGAGACCACCGCGACCACCAGCGGCCACATCCACACCGGGGCGGCGGCCAGCTTGGAGGCCGGCTTCCTCACTTGCGGCTTGCCATAGGTCCCGTCCTCGCGCCGCATCGCCACCATGTAGGCGTGCACCGGCGTCGGGATGTTCTTGACCTCTTGCGCGCCGATATCGGCAAACTGCACCGAGAGCTTGTTGGCGACCTGCTCATGCACCGCGCGGGAGACACAAATGCCGCCGACCTCGGCGAGGCCTTCCAGCCGCGCTGCGATATTGACGCCGTCGCCCAGCAGATCGCCGTCGCGTTCGACGACGTCGCCGATGGTGATGCCGATGCGGAACGACATCTGCCGGCTCGGCGGATAGGCCATGTTGCGGGTCCGCAAGGACTCCTGGATGTCGATCGCGCAGCGCACCGCATCGACCGCGCTCGGGAATTCCGCCAGCACGGCATCGCCCGCCGTGTTGAAGATACGTCCGCCGGACTTGGCGATGAAATCGTCGACGACCTCGCGATAGGAGGCCAGACGCCGCAGCGTCTCCTCTTCGTCTTCCGCGACCAGCCTCGAATAACCGGCAATATCCGCTGCGAAGATCGCCGCGATCTTGCGTTTCATCTGCCACCCGCCCCGGGAACAAAATTCGCAAGGGAGAATGCCGCTATCGGAAGCGCGGTGCAACAAAGTTTCAGCGCCGCCACGGTCGGTGGCGAGCGCTGAACTTGTCCAGGAATTTCAGACCTAAAGCCCCGGAGCGGTTGCCCCGGGGCTTAGTGCATGGCTGTCGAGTTGAGCTGCTGCTGGATGCTCTTGTAGTGGTCGAGCCGCTCGATGGCGTTGTCGAGCTCGCTGCCTTCGTGCTCCTTCAGGCCCTCTTCCATCTCCGAGATCGTCTCGGCGAACCGGACCCGGTCGAGCTCAGTGAGCGACGTTGCGACGTCGGCTAGCACGGTCAGGCCCTTCTCGGAGACTTCGGCGAGACCGCCGAGCACGATGACCTTCTCGTGCTTGCCAGCGGTGGTGATGGTGAGAATGCCGGGCCGGATCGCGGCCACGACCGGCGCATGCCCTGCCAGCACGCCGAAGTCACCCTCGACGCCGGGGATGTCGACCTGGTCGACCTCGCCCGAGAAGGCGAGCTTTTCCGGAGAGACGAGATCGAAGTGGAAGGTGGCCATGGACTATCCGTTGGTTTTCGCTTTGTCACCCGCGGGCGTGGCCCGCGGGTCCATCCATCAAATTCTCTCTCGGTGGATCGCCGGGTCAAGCCCGGCGATGACGAGATGAGAAAGCTTAAGCGGCTTCCGCCGCCAGCTTCTTGCCCTTCTCGACGGCTTCTTCGATGGTGCCGACCATGTAGAAGGCGGCTTCCGGCAGGTGGTCGTACTTGCCTTCGACCAGGCCCTTGAAGCCCTTGATGGTGTCGGCGAGCTCGACGAACTTGCCCGGCGATCCCGTGAAGATTTCGGCGACGAAGAACGGCTGCGACATGAAGCGCTCGACCTTGCGGGCGCGGGCCACCGTCAGCTTGTCCTCTTCCGAAAGTTCGTCCATGCCGAGAATCGCGATGATGTCCTGGAGCGCCTTGTAGCGCTGCAGCACCTGCTGGACCTGACGGGCGACCGCGTAGTGCTCCTCGCCGACGACCAGCGGGGAGAGCATGCGCGAGGTCGAGTCGAGCGGATCCACCGCGGGATAGATGCCCTTTTCGGCGATCGAGCGCGACAGCGTGGTGGTCGCGTCAAGATGCGCGAACGAGGTCGCGGGCGCCGGGTCGGTCAAGTCGTCGGCCGGAACGTAGATGGCCTGCACCGAGGTGATCGAACCCTTCTGCGTGGTGGTGATGCGCTCCTGCAGCGCGCCCATGTCGGTGGCGAGCGTCGGCTGATAACCCACGGCCGAAGGAATACGGCCGAGCAGCGCCGACACTTCCGAGCCGGCCTGGGTGAAGCGGAAGATGTTGTCGACGAAGAACAGCACGTCCTGGCCCTTGTCGCGGAAATCTTCCGCGATGGTGAGACCCGTGAGCGCGACGCGAGCGCGGGCGCCCGGCGGCTCGTTCATCTGGCCGAACACCAGCGCGCATTTCGACTTCACGCTCGGATCCGGATTCTTCGGATCGGCGTTGACCTTGGATTCGATGAACTCGTGATAGAGGTCGTTGCCCTCGCGGGTGCGCTCGCCGACACCGGCGAACACGGAGTAACCGCCGTGCGCCTTCGCGACGTTGTTGATCAGCTCCTGAATCAGCACGGTCTTGCCGACGCCGGCGCCGCCGAACAGGCCGATCTTGCCGCCCTTCGCATACGGAGCCAGGAGATCGACGACCTTGATGCCCGTGACCAGAATTTCAGCTTCGGTCGACTGATCGGTATAGCTCGGCGCATCCTGATGGATGGCGCGCAGGCCTTCGGACTTGACCGGGCCGGCTTCGTCGATCGGCTCGCCGATGACGTTGATGATGCGGCCGAGCGTGCCTTCGCCGACGGGAACGCGGATCGGCGAACCGGTGTCGGTCACTTCCTGGCCGCGCACCAGACCTTCGGTCACGTCCATCGCGATCGTGCGCACGGTGGATTCACCCAGATGCTGCGCAACTTCCAGCACGAGGCGGATGTTGCCGTTCTTGGTTTCCAGCGAATTGAGAATGGCCGGAAGGTGGCCGCCCTCGAACTGTACGTCGACGACGGCGCCCATGACCTGGGTGACGCGACCGACCTGGTTAGCTGCTGTAGCCATGAAGCTCTCCTTCGAAATTCTGTACTTGAACGACCGTCGTTGAGTTCGTGCGTCAGACCGCCTCGGCGCCGGAGATGATCTCGATCAGCTCCTTGGTGATCTGGGCTTGACGGGTTCGGTTGTAGATCTGGGTTTGCTTGCGGATCATTTCGCCGGCGTTGCGGGTGGCGTTGTCCATCGAGCTCATCTGCGCGCCGTAGAACGAGGCATTGTTTTCCAGCAGCGCGCGGAAGATCTGCACCGCGATGTTGCGCGGCAACAGGCCCGAAAGGAGTTCGTCCTCCTCCGGCTCGTATTCGTAGGACGTCGACGGCGCGTTCGCCGCCTTTTCTTCCACGACCAGCGGAATGATTTGTTGCGCGGTCGGGATCTGGGCGATCACCGACTTGAACTGCGCGTAGAACAGCGTGCAAACGTCGAACTCGCCATTGTCGAAACGAGCAAGCACCTTCCTGGCGATGTCCTCGGCGTTGACGAAGCCGAGCTGACGAACGCTGCGCAGGTCGAGATGCTCGACGATCTGCTTGTCGAACAGGCGGCGGAGCTGCTCATAGCCCTTGCGGCCGACGCAGAAGAATTTGACTTCCTTGCCCTGCGCCATCAGCGCCTGGGCGCGATCGCGCGCGAGACGCACGATCGAGGAGTTAAAGGCACCCGACAGACCGCGCTCGCCGGTGCAGACCAGCAGCATGTGGACCTGGTCCTTGCCGGTGCCGGCGAGCAGCGCCGGCGCGCCGGGCGAACCGGCGGCAGCGCTGGCGATGTTGGAGATCACCGCGCTCATCTTGTCGGCGTAGGGGCGTGCAGCCTCGGCCGCCTGCTGGGCGCGGCGCAACCTGGACGCAGCGACCATCTGCATGGCCTTGGTGATCTTTTGCGTCGCCTTGGTGGAGGCGATGCGCACGCGCATGTCTTTAAGTGACGCCATTCTTCGTTCACCCCGGCGATCAGCCTGTGGCTGGACCGCGACCCTGTCTTGTCGTCATGCCCGGGCTCGCCCCGGGCATCCAATTCTTCGTCTCCACGCGCTGGCGCGTGGATGGCCGGGGCATCAATTGCGAAGACCCGCTTCGCGCTTTAGCCCGGCCATGACGGCCTATTTACGCGAAGCTCTTGGCAAAACCTTCGACAACCGACTTCAGCTTGGCAGCGGTGTCGTCGGTGAGGTCACGGGTGTCGCGGATCGAATTGAGGATCTCGACGTTCTTGCCGCGCAGCAGCGACAGCAGGCCGTCCTCGAACGCGCGCACCTTGTTGACCGGGAGCGGATCCAGATAGCCATTGGTGCCGGCCCAGATCACGCAGACCTGCTCTTCCATCTTCAGCGGCGCGAACTGCGGCTGCTTCAGGAGCTCGGTCAGGCGCGAGCCGCGGTTCAGAAGGCGCTGGGTCGAGGCGTCGAGGTCGGAGCCGAACTGCGCGAACGCCGCCATTTCGCGGTACTGCGCCAGCTCGCCCTTGATCTTGCCGGCGACCTTCTTGGTGGCCTTGGTCTGCGCCGACGAGCCGACGCGCGACACCGACAGACCGACGTTCACCGCGGGACGGATGCCCTGGAAGAACAGGTCGGTTTCCAGGAAGATCTGACCGTCGGTGATCGAGATGACGTTGGTCGGAATGTAGGCCGACACGTCGTTGGCCTGGGTTTCGATGACCGGCAGCGCAGTCAGCGAGCCCGAGCCCTGGTCCTTGTTCAGCTTCGCCGCGCGCTCGAGCAGGCGGGAGTGCAGATAGAACACGTCGCCGGGATAGGCTTCGCGGCCCGGCGGACGGCGCAGCAGCAGCGACATCTGGCGGTACGCGACGGCCTGCTTGGACAGATCGTCATAGATGATGACGGCGTGCATGCCGTTGTCGCGGAAATACTCGCCCATTGTGCAGCCGGTGAACGGCGCGATGTACTGCATCGGCGCCGGATCCGACGCGGTGGCGGCGACGACGATCGAATATTCGAGCGCGCCCTGCTCTTCCAGCACCTTCACGAACTGGGCGACCGTCGAACGCTTCTGGCCGACTGCGACATAGACGCAGTACAGCTTGATGTTCTCGTCCGGCTGCGCGTTGAGCGGCTTCTGGTTCAGAATGGTGTCGAGCGCGATCGCGGTCTTGCCGGTCTGGCGGTCGCCGATGATCAGCTCGCGCTGGCCGCGGCCGATCGGGATCAGGGCATCGATCGCCTTGAGGCCGGTCGCCATCGGCTCGTTCACCGACTTGCGCGGGATGATGCCGGGCGCCTTGACGTCGACGCGCATGCGCTTGTCGGCCTGGATCGGACCCTTGCCGTCGATCGGGTTGCCGAGTCCGTCGACGACGCGGCCGAGCAGACCCTTGCCGACCGGCGCGTCCACAATGGCGCGGGTGCGCTTGACGGTCTGGCCTTCCTTGATCTCACGGTCGCCGCCGAAAATGACGACGCCGACATTGTCGGTTTCGAGGTTCAGCGCCATGCCGCGGGTGCCGTTCTCGAACTCGACCATTTCGCCGGCCTGGACGTTGTCCAGACCATAGACGCGAGCGATACCGTCGCCGACGGACAGCACCTGTCCGACTTCGGAGACTTCAGCTTCCTGGCCGAAATTCTTGATCTGGTCCTTGAGGATCGCGGAAATTTCCGCGGCGCGGATGTCCATCAGCCTGCCTCTTTCATCGCGTGCTTGATCGAATTGAGTTTGGTGCGAAGCGAACTATCGATCATGCGGCTGCCGAGCTTGACGACGAGGCCACCGATGATCGAGGGATCGACATTCACGTTGAGCGCGACGTCCTTGCCGGTCACCGACTTCAGGGCAACCTTGAGGGCGTCGAGATTCTTGTCCGAAAGCGTTTCCGCCACGGTGACGTCGGCCGTCACCTCGCCCTTGAACCTGGCGACCAGGGCGCGGTAGGCGCGGATGACGTCAGTCACCGCGAACAGGCGGCGATTGGCGGTCAGAACTTTCAGGAAATTGGCGGAGATGCCGGCGATGCCGGCCTGGGCCAGCACGGCCGACAGAGCCCTGGACTGGGCATCGGCCGCGAAAACCGGGCTGCGGACGAGGCGCTTCAGATCGGCGCTCTCGTTCAGCATGGCCTCGAATTTCGCGAGATCGGCTTTGACCTCGTCGACCGCTTTCTGGTCGCGGGCCAGTTCAAACAAGGCCGTTGCATAACGGCCGGACACACCGGAAACGGACGTATCTTCTGCAGCCACAGACGCGCTCTTTTTGCTGTCAAACTCGCAAGGGAAAAACCGTCGCCACGAAGCGGCGCCAAGCGATCCAAGCCCTTGGAATTCAAGCGGGACTTCGATTTCCGACCGGCACGGGACGTGCCGGGCTCGTTAAAATCGCGGCTTTGCTAACATAGCGGGCGCGCAGGTGCAACATGACGCCAAATTAAAGGCATGGGGTTCTGTCGCCAGTTCGTCGCACGCTGGATGCATCGATCAGCAGCCGGCGCAACGCCGGCCCAATAGCGCCTGGGGTGGACGACCTGCCTGCCACAAATTCGCCGCGAGTCCTCGCCGCGAACTCCCCTCCTGGTTCCTGCCCTCAGCGCATAGCCGCCATGAACAGGGATCGCCGAGACGTGATTCCCGCGGCCTCGCATCCACTCGCCGAATACTTACCGAATTCTAAACGTCAGAAGCGATAACTTCGCTTTACAGTATTCTCATGTAATCCATAGGTTAATAAATCGTTAAAAACGAAGATTTCAGAACATTGGCTGAATAGCAGGTGACGGTAACAAGATGTTTCATGACGACACAGAATGGATTTACTGCCCAATTCACGCCTCATTAGGAATCGAAACGCCAACCCGCTCACAAACTGATGGGGGCTCCACTAGCCACACATGTGGCAATACTAGCTTAGGGACCAATAAATGCTGTCTTTGAAGATGCTGGGCTCTGTGACCCGGCCGCGTACGGCGATCGCTTTCGTTGCCGCAACTCTCCTCATCGGTGGGACTGCCACCGAAGCTTCCGCCAAATCCCGGCATCACCGGCATCATCACCATCATCGCCACCATGCTCAGACCGATTCCAACGCGACCTCCGATTGGCGCAACGCCAATGCCGCGATGACACCGACCTCCGGCACGGGCCGCAGCTTCTCTGGCATGGCCTCCTTTTATGGCAACGAGTCCGGCAGCAAGACCGCCTCGGGCCAGCGCTTCAACCAGAACGCCATGACCGCAGCGCACCGTTCGCTGCCGTTCGGCACCAAGCTGCGCGTCACCCATGGCGGCTCGAGCGTCGTCGTCACCATCAATGACCGCGGCCCGTTCATTCGCGGCCGGGTTCTCGACCTCTCCACCGGCGCGGCACGCGCCATCGGCCTCACCGGCGCCGGCGTCGGCCGCGTCACCGCGGAAGTCGTCTCCTAAGGCGCGTTAGCGCCTCGTCGACCGCGCAGTTTTTCATCAGTTTGCTGCGCACATGAAACAAGCCCGCGGTCTTGGGGGACCGCGGGCTTTTTGTTGGCGTCACCCCCCGTGTGTGCCGGACAAGCCGCACCGCTGAACAGGCGCTGCGCTGCGTCCGGGGCACGGGCGGAGAGAGCGGGGACTACAAAAAGCTCTGCGGATCGACGTCGACTTCGAGCTTCTGATTGCCCGTCGGCTTGGGGCAGACCGCGAGCCAGTTGCGTAAATAGTCCGACAGATCGAAGCCGCGCGCCGATTTCACCAGGATGCGGAAGCGGTAGCGGCCCTTGATCACGGCGAGCGGCGCCTCCGCCGGCCCGAGCACCACGACGCGCTCGTCGCGCGGCGCGAGCGCGACGAGGCGGCGGCCGAGACCTTCGGCGCTCGGGCGGTCGCCCGCGGAGATGATCAGGCTCGCGAGCCGGCCGAACGGCGGATAGAGCGTCTTCTCGCGCAGCTCGATCTCGCTGTCGTAGAAGGCCTCGCGGTCGCAGGCGATCAGCGCTTTCATCACGGGATGATCAGGCTGGTGGGTCTGGAGATAGCCGACGCCGCGGCCCTGCTCGCGCCCGGCGCGGCCGATCACCTGGTTGAGCAATTGCCAGGTGCGCTCCGCCGCGCGCGGATCGCCGTTGCTCAGACCGAGATCCGCATCGATCACGCCGACCAGATTGAGCCGCGGAAAGTTGTGGCCCTTGGCGACGAGCTGCGTGCCGATGATGATGTCGACGCGCCCTTCCGCGATCTCGGCAAGCTCGCTGCGCATCGTCTCGATCGAGGTGATGAGATCGCTCGACAGCACCATGGTGCGCGCTTGCGGAAACAGCGCAGCCGCCTCCTCCTGCAGCCGCTCGACGCCGGGCCCGACCGCGACAAGCGATTCCTCCGCCGAACAGTTCGGACAGATGTGCGGGCGCGGCATCGAGAAGCCGCAATGATGGCAGACCAGGCGCTGGCGGAAACGATGATCGACCAGCCAGGCATCGCAGATGGTGCAGGCGAAGCGATGGCCGCAGCCGCGGCACAGCGTCAGCGGCGCATAGCCGCGCCGATTGAGGAACAGCAGGGCCTGCTCGCGCTTTTCGATCGCAGCTCTGATTTCTCCGGCAAGCCGCGGTGAGATGAAGCGGCCGCGCGCGGGCGGCTCGCGGCGCATGTCGATGGCCTCGATATGCGGCATGTGCTGGCCGCCGAAGCGCGAGGGCAGCGCGATACGCTGATAGCGGTTCTTGCGCGCGTTGACCTCGGATTCGACCGAGGGCGTCGCGGACGCCAGCACGACCGGGATCTTGGCGATATGCGCGCGCACCACCGCCATGTCGCGGGCGTGATAATGCACGCCCTCGTCCTGCTTGTAGGCCTGGTCGTGCTCTTCATCGACCACGATGAGGCCGAGATCTGCGTAGGGCAGAAACAGCGCCGAGCGCGCGCCGACCACGACCGGCGCGGTGCCTGCTGAGATCGCCGCCCAATTGCGGGCGCGGGTGCGCGGCGTCAGCTCGGAGTGCCATTCGATCGGCCGAACGCCGAAACGCTGCGCGAAGCGGTCGAGGAATTGGCCGGTGAGCGCGATCTCCGGCATCAGGATCAGCGATTGCTTGCCGCGGCGGATGGTTTCAGCAACAGCCTCGAAATACACCTCGGTCTTGCCTGAACCGGTCACGCCGTCGAGCAGTGCGACGTGAAAGGTGCCGTTGGCCGCGAGCGCGCGCATCGCATCCACACCGGCACGCTGCAGCGGCGAGAAATCCGGCCGGCCGAAATCCGGATCGGGCACAGGCGGCGGCGCGGGCGGCGGCATCGGTTCGACCGTGAGCGTGCCTTCATCGACGAGGCCGTCGATCACGCCGGCCGAGACACCCGCCTCCTTGGCGGCCTCCGACTTGCCGTGCAGCAGCCGGTCCGACAACACCTCGATCACGCGCTGGCGCGCCGGCGTCAGCCGTCGCGGCGGACCGCCGGCCAGGCGCACGCCGGGGCGGACCCGCTCGGGGCCGAGACTCTCGCCCATCCGCAGGCACATGCGCAGCACCATGCCGCGCGGGCTCAGCGTGTAATTGGCGACCCAATCGACCACGGACCGCAGCTCGGGCTTGAGCGGCGGGATGTCGAGCTTTTCGCTGACCTCCTTGAGACGGTTGTGCAGGCGCGGATCGGGATTGGCGTTTTCCCCCCAGACCACTGCGAGCACCTCGCGCGGCCCGAGCCGCACGCCGACGAGATCGCCCGCTTTCAGCTCCATGCCGCGCGGCACCTTGTAGGAATAGGTCTGGTCGAGCGCGACCGGCACCAACACGTCGACCATGCCGGTCGCGTTGGTGGGGGCGGTGGTGCTGCGCGGCGTGTGATCCATGAACGGAGAATCGGAACCCGGGGGCTTCAAGGCTAGCGCCCTGGGGCGGCCTTAGCGAACGATAAACGAGTGTGATGCGATATACTGCCGGGAATCACCACGTCCAGAGCGCATGAGCAAAGCGGCCGCCCCACAAATCGAGCTCGCCAGCGCCGATCCCTCAATCGCGCAGGAGATGACGCGCTGGCTGTCGCATCTCGGCGCCGAGCGGCGGCTGTCGCCGAAGACGCTGGAGGCCTATGGCCGCGACTTGCGGCAATGCCTGGATTTCCTCTGTGCTCACTGGGGCGAACGCGTCACGCTCAAGCGCTTCGCCGCGCTGGAGGCGACCGACGTGCGCGCCTTCATGGCGATGCGCCGCGCCGACGACATTGCTGGCCGCAGCCTGATGCGCGCGCTGGCGGGCCTGCGCTCGTTCGGACGTTTTCTGGAGCGCGAGGGCAAGGGCAAGGTCGGGGCACTCTCCGCCATTCGCGCGCCAAAAGTCGCAAAGAGCCTGCCGAAGCCGCTGCCGATGGCATCGGCCAAGCGTCTTGCCGATGCCGACGAGCGCGCCGGCGAGGATCGCGAGGCCTGGATTCTGGCGCGCGATGCCGCCGTGATGGCGCTGTTGTACGGCTCGGGCCTGCGCATCTCCGAAGCCTTGGGGTTGAAGCGCCGCGAAGTGCCGCGTCCGGGCGAAGGCGACGTGCTTGTCGTCACAGGCAAGGGCAACAAGACCCGCATGGTGCCGGTGCTGCAAAACGTGCTGGAACTGGTGCAGGAATACGTTGCGATGTGCCCGTATCCGCTGCCCGCCGAAGGCCCGATTTTCGTCGGCGCGCGGGGCGGCCCCTTGAGCCCGCGCATCATACAGCTCGCGATGGAGCGGCTGCGCGGCGCGCTCGACCTGCCCGACAGCGCCACGCCGCACGCGCTCCGGCATTCCTTCGCCACGCATCTGTTGTCGCGCGGCGGCGACTTACGCGCGATCCAGGAATTGCTCGGCCATTCCTCGCTCTCGACCACGCAGGTCTATACCGGCATCGATTCCGAGCGCCTGCTCGAGGTCTATGCCAGCACGCATCCGCGGCGCTGAGGCTGCGAACGTTCCCGCTGATGTCTGGCGTGGCCATGCGCACCACATCGCAGCAGGTAGACGGTTGATGACCGGCGCAATGGAGCGGATTTCGGTTTACGCGCGCAGGTGGATGGTACAAAAGACGAATAGGCGGCATGTGCAACCCGCGACTATCCTTTACGCCGTGTGGAAAATGAACAAGACCTTTTCGGGAATGAATGTGGCGGTGCTGGCCGGGCTCGCCGTGCTGATGCCGACCAGCGCCTATGCCTATCTGGATCCCGGGAGCGGCGCCTTCGCCGTGCAGGCGCTGCTTGCCGGTATCGCGGGCGGCCTGATCGCCATTCGCGCTTACGGAAAGCGGGTGATGGGTTTCTTCCGGCGCTCGGAACCGTCGCCGGACGTTGCGACCAGCAGATCCAAATCGAACCGCGATGCGTGATCCCGGATCGTTCCGCGATCCCTCAGGCTACGTCTTCACCAGAGCTGGCCGAGTCTTTCGCGCGGTCGACCAAGAAGCATATCGCAACTTCCTGCTGCTGAAATCGTCGGGCGCCTACGACGCGCTGATCGAAAGAGGATGGATCGTCGCCGCGGAAGATGCAGGCTCCGACGAGGCGACGCAGACGCTGGTCGAGGCCGAATCCGGTCGACGGAAAGTTCTGGAGCATCCACGGGTCCCGTTCATCTCCTACCCGTATGAATGGCCGTTCGAACTGCTCAAGCGCGCCGCCCTGCTCCACCTCGATGTCCATCTGCTCGCACTCGACTTCGGCCTGACGCTGTCGGATGCGACCGCGTACAATATCCAGTTCATCGGAATCCGGCCGGTCTTCATCGATATTTGCTCTTTCGTGCCGTACCGAGACGGCGACTATTGGGACGGCCACCGGCAGTTCGTCGAGCAGTTCGTGAACCCGTTGCTGATGCGCGCCCTGCTCGGCGTCGCCCACAACGCCTGGTACCGGGGCGCATTGGAGGGCATTCCGACCGCCGACATGGCGGCGCTGATCGGATGGCCCAAGCGGTGGCTCTCCCCGGACATCCTGACCAACATCACGCTTCCGGACCGCTTTCAGCGACGGGCACGCCGCGCACCGGATCAGCCCTCACGCGAGCCAAAGCCGCTTCCCAAAGCCGCGCTTCAGATGATGTTGCGCCGCTTGCGTCGCTGGATCTCCAATCTTGCGCCCAAAGACGTCGGACCGACCGAATGGCAGCAATATGAGCGCGGCAATCTTTCATATTCGGACACCGAGGAAAGCAGGAAGCAGGAATTCGTCAGCGGCTTCGCGCAGAACAATACGCCGGCCTGCGCGTGGGACATCGGCTGCAACACCGGTCGATATTCGCAGGCGCTTTTGCAAAACCGGGCTCGTTCGGTGATCGGGTTCGACGCCGATCTCAATGCGCTCGACGTTGCGGTGGCGCGCGCGAGCGCGGACAATTTGGCCTTTCTCCCGCTGTTCAGCGATGCGGCAAATCCGAGCCCCGGTCAGGGCTGGGCCGAGGCCGAGCGTCCGGGGCTGCATTCGCGCAGCAAGGCGGACGCCGTCATCGCGCTCGCGATCGTGCACCATCTCGCCATCGGCCGGAATATTCCACTGCCGTCGGTGCTGGATTGGCTGGTCGGATTGGCGCCGCGCGGTGTGATCGAGTTCGTCCCGAAGTCCGACCCGATGATCCAGCGGATGCTGAGACTGAGGCGTGACATTTTCGATGGCTATGACGGCGACCAATTCGAGCGCGCCTTGACCCGGCAGGCAACAATCGTGCGGCGGCTCGAGCTCACCCCGGGTGGCCGCACGCTGTATGAATTTGCAAGACATGCCGGCTGAAACCGGAATGCCGCGCCGATCCAACGACAGATTCGTCCTGCTCCGCGCGGTCGCGGCCGCCGTGCTTCTATCCACGATGGCCCTCCTCAATTTCTACGCGGCGAACCTGAGCGCGCTGGCGAATCCGTCGCGTGTGATGCAATACGCGGCCGGCATCGTGGCTATCGCGGCAGTCCTCTCTGGATGTCTCGCATTGCTGCTGCGCAAGATCCCGCCGTGGCGCATCGTTCTGGCGGTCGGACTGACGATCTTCGTCTTCTTCGCCTATCGCGTCGAGCTGGTTGAGTACGAGATGAAGGGCCGCTTCGGCGACTGGGCCGCGATCGCCTGGACCATGATGGCCGTCGCCACCGGCATCGGTGCCCTGATTGTCATCCGCCGACCGGCGCTGGTGACGGTCGCGCTGGTGCTGTCGTTGGCGTTTGCCGCACCGCCCGCCGTCCGCATCGCGAGCGCGCTTACGAACAAGCAGCGCGCGCCGCACCCGGTCCCGGAAGGCCGTGAGCCGGCGATGAAGCTCACGATGTCTCCAAACATCTATTGGATCGTGCTCGATGCCTATCCGAGGCAGGACGTCCTCAAGGAAGACTTTTCATTCGACAATAGCGGCTTCCTCGAGTCGCTCGGCTCGAAGGACTTTACGATATTTCGCAACGCCCGCTCGAATTTTCCGGCCACGGCCAATTCGATTTCGAGCACGGCCAACGCCGACTACACCGTCGAGGGCGAAGGCAAGGACCTCAAGGCTTTCCCGGTGGAGCGGCTGTATCCGATCGTGCGAGGCAAGAACCGGACCGTGGCCCGGCTCACCTCGGCCGGATACAGCTATGTCCATTTCGAAAACGGCTATGACAATTTGACCAAATGCGCATTCGACGCGCCGAGATGCCTGCGCGGAAATGTCGGACTGGACGAAATGGACGTCGCCATCCTCTCCAACACACCGATCGTCGACTTGATCGTCGGTCGACGGCAGTCGCCGTTTGCGTGGGGCGGCGTGGATGACCTGACCCATCTCGTGAATGAGGTCCAGGCGACTCCATCGCCGTTCTTCCTCTACGCGCATATCCTGGTGCCGCATGTGCCGTTCCGTTTCACGGCGGACTGCGGTTTGCGCCCTGCCGCCCCGGACCTCCAGCGCTGGATCCCGGCGAGCCGCCCGGCCTTCCTCGACCAGCTCCGCTGCACCAACGCGCAGACGCTGACGCTTGTCGACACCATCGTGACGTCAGATCCCGGCGCACTGATCATCCTCCAGTCGGATCATGGCACGGACTTCCGCGGCCAGACCAAGCGTTCGCCATCTAGCTGGTCGGACGCCGATTTACACGAACGATTCGGCGTGCTGGATGCGATTCGGCTGCCACGGCAATGCCGCGCTGCCGCTCCCGACGACATCACCTTGATCGACACCTTTCCGCTGGTCTTTGCCTGCCTGACCGGCGGCGCGTTCGAACCGCGTCATCCGCGCTTCTTTGTCACGCCGTATGACGACATGCCCGACCACGGGGATGCGGTGGAGTTTCCGGCGGAACGCGTGCGGTGAACGATCGCGTGTGGCGCCCGGCGCCCCACGGGCAGCGCGGCCGGCAGAACTGACACACTCTCGTCATAGCTCGCGTGCCTCTTGCGCGGCGCCCGCGGTTCGGTCAATCGTTGCGGAACAGAGGCAGGAGAGATCTATGAGCGCACATGAGAGCATGGAGCACGCCGAGCACGCCGAACACGCGTCCGGCTCGAACAAGAAGATCGCGCTCCTGATCGCCGTGCTGGCGCTGTTCCTGGCGATTTCGGAGACGCTCGGCAAGGGCGCCCAGACCGAATCGATCAGCAAGAACGTCCAGGCTTCCAATCTCTGGGCTTTCTTCCAGGCTAAAAGCATCCGCCGCACCGTGGTGCAGGCCGCCGCCGAGCAGGGCAAGCTGACGCTGGGCTCCGTCACCGACGACGCCGTCAAGGCCGCTGCGCAGAAGCAGATCGAGGACTGGCAGAAGACCGCGGCGCGCTACCGCTCCGAGCCGGAGACCGGCGAAGGCACAGAGCAGCTCGCCGAAAAGGCCAAACACGCCGAGCATGAGCGCGACGAGGCGACCGCGAAGTATCATCACTTCGAGCTGGCGTCCGCCGCCTTCCAGATCGGCATCGTGCTGGCCTCGGCCACCATCATCACCGGCATGATCGCACTCGCCTATGTCGCCGGCCTGCTGACGCTCGGCGGGCTCGTCATGACCGGGCTCGGTCTGTGGCTGCCGCACCTGCTGCATCTGCACTGAGGCGTGTAGCCCGCACGAGCGCAGCGATATGCGGCCAGCCGCGAGTGAGAATCCTGGAGTTCACTTCGCTCATCCGGGCGAGGCGACCGCCGATGTGGCGAAGCGCTAGCGCGCTTCGTGCACACTCTTCCTGAAACGCTGGATCAGACGCAGCGTACGTGACGACCAGCCCTCGCCGTTGCCGGCGATCAGCTCGCGGATGCGGCGCTTGACCGGGTCGACCAGCTCGGCGGCCTTGGCGCGCAGCTTCAGCACGAGACCGTAGATCCGCTCGAACCAGTGCATCTCCAAGAGCTTGTCGCGCGTCACATCGAATACGAAGGCGGTGACGCCGACGCCGAGCATTTTCGCGAAAACGATCGTGAAGACGGCGCTGGTCCAGTACTCATGCGTGAGCAGCCACAGCCCGACCAGCTTGAGCGGAAACAGCGGGACGATAGGGACCGCGAACACGATCAGCGTCATGGCCGGCGACAGCGCATCGACGCGATCCGTCAGCCATTGCTTGAACCGCGCCAGCGGGATGATTGCGACAATCCGCGCGACGATCGGCTCGAGATGGTCCCACAGCCAGGCTTCGATCAGGAAGACGATCGCAAGCAGGACCCAGACCGGTTGAAGAAGGCGGCGCAGCATGTGTTTCCCGCCCGATTCGGTCCTGGGCGCGTGCCTACATATGGATGGCCCGCTTGCCGACTGCAAGCGCGGCCTCCTTGATGGCCTCCGAGCGGGTCGGGTGGGCGTGGCAGGTGCGGGCGAGATCCTCCGCGCTGCCGCCAAACTCCATGAGAACGCAGGCTTCATGGATCATTTCGCCGGCTTCGCGGCCGATAATGTGCACGCCGAGCACGCGATCGGTCTTCGCATCTGCGAGAATCTTCACGAAGCCGTCCGTGGTCTGATTGACCTTGGAGCGGCCGTTGGCGGTAAAGGGAAACTTTCCGACGGTATAGGCTGTGCCCGCCTGCTTCAGTTCCTCTTCGGTCTTGCCGACGGAGGACACTTCCGGCGTGGTATACACGACGCCCGGGATCACATCGTAATTCACGTGGCCGGCCTGGCCGGCGATGATCTCGGCCACCGCAACGCCCTCATCCTCGGCCTTGTGCGCGAGCATCGGGCCCGCGACCACGTCGCCGATGGCATAGATCCCCTTCAGGCTGGTGGCGAAATGCGGATCGATCTGCACGCGGCCACGAGGATCGAGCGCAACGCCGGCCTCCTTCAGGCCGAGAGCATCCGTGTACGGCACGCGGCCGATGCAGACCAGCACGACGTCGGCTTCCAGCGTCTCGGCAGCGCCGCCGGCGGCGGGCTCGATCGTCGCCTTCAGCGACTTGCCCGAGGTGTCGACGGCCGTGACTTTGGCGGCAAGCTTGAACGCAAATCCCTGCTTTTCCAGGATGCGCTGGAATTGCTTGGCGATCTCGCCGTCCATGCCGGGCAGGATGCGATCGAGGAATTCAACCACGACGACTTCAGCGCCGAGGCGATGCCAGACCGAGCCGAGCTCGAGGCCGATCACGCCGGCGCCCACGATCAGCAGCTTGCCTGGGACCTTGTCCAGCGACAGCGCGCCGGTGGAGGAGACGATGCGCTTCTCGTCGATCTCGATGCCCTTGAGCCGCGCGATATCCGAGCCGGTGGCGATGACGATGTTCTTGGTCTCGACGACTTGCGACTTGCCGTCGGCGGAGACCTCGACCTTGCCGCTGCCGAGGATCTTGCCGGTGCCCTTGAGCACGTCGATCTTGTTCTTCTTCATCAGGAACTCGACGCCCTTGACGTTGCCGTCGATGCCCTGCTGCTTGAAGTTCATCATCGCGGGCAGATCGAGCTTCGGCGACGAGACCGACACGCCCATTTTCGCGAAGGAATGGCCGGCTTCCTCGAACATTTCTGAGGCGTGCAGCAGCGCCTTCGAGGGCATGCAACCGACGTTGAGGCAGGTGCCGCCGAGCGTGGCGTTCTTTTCGACCACGGCGACTTTCATGCCGAGCTGGCTGGCGCGCACCGCGCAGACATAACCGCCCGGTCCGGTGCCGATGACGACGAGATCGTAGGTAGCCATGAGAGAAAGTCCCGTGAGTTTAGCGTGATGAGGATGTGTCAGCGTCCGCCGGTGCGTCAGCGTCCGCCGGACACATCGAGAATGGCTGAGGTGACGTAGGAAGCCTCGTCCGACATCAGCCAGACGATGGCCTTGGCGATTTCGTCGGCGGTGCCGACGCGCTTCATCGGCACCAGATGGGCCAGACGATGGGCGCGGTCGGGCTCGCCGCCGGCGGCATGGATCTCGGTGTCGATCAGGCCAGGGCGAATGCCCGCGACGCGGATGCCTTCGCCCGCGACTTCATAGCCGAGGCCGATGGTGAAAGAATCGATCGCGCCCTTCGAGGCCGCATAGTCGACATAGGTGTTGGGCGCGCCGAGCCTGGCGGCGACCGACGACAGATTGACGATGACGCCGCCCTTGCCGCCGTGCTTGGTCGACATCCGCTTCACCGCCTCGCGCGCGCAGAGGATTGAGCCGGTGACGTTGACCGCCATCACGCGCTGGATGCGCTCGGCCGACATCTCGTCGACGCGTACGCCGCTTTGACCGACGATGCCGCCATTGTTGACCAGCGCGCCGAGCGTGCCGAACTTGTCGGCTTCCTTGAACAGCGCGAGGATGTCGCTTTCCTCGGCGACATCGCATTTCACCGCGATGGCCTTGCCGTTGCTGGCTTCGATCTGCGAGACCACCTCGTCGGCGGCGGTCTTGTTGCTGGCATAGCCGACCACGACGCGGAAGCCACGCGCGGCCGCCGCAATCGCGGTTGCGCGGCCGATGCCGCGGCTGCCGCCGGTGATGACAACGACTTTATCGGTCACGCGCGCCTCCATGGTTCGACACGCGCCGTCGCGAATGGCGACGGCGCTCGCAGAGCATCAGGGATCAGAGATCGAGTACCAGACGCGCCGGATCTTCCAGGCTTTCCTTGACGCGAACCAGGAAGGTGACGGCTTCCTTGCCGTCGATGACGCGGTGATCGTAGGACAGCGCCAGATACATCATCGGGCGGACCTCGACCTTGCCGCCGACGACCATCGGGCGCTCCTGGATCTTGTGCATGCCCAAGATGCCGGACTGCGGCGCGTTCAGGATCGGGGTCGACATCAGCGAGCCGTAGATGCCGCCATTGGTGATGGTGAAGGTGCCGCCCTGCATCTCGTCGATCTTGAGCTGGCCGTCGCGGGCGCGGCGACCGAAATCGGCGATGCCCTTCTCGATGTCGGCGATCGACTTGTGGTCGCAGTCGCGCACGACGGGCACCACGAGGCCCTTGTCGGTGCCGACGGCTACGCCGATGTGGTAGTAGTTCTTGTAGATCAAATCGGTGCCGTCGATCTCCGCGTTGACGGCCGGAATGTCCTTCAGCGCCTGCACGACGGCCTTGGTGAAGAAGCCCATGAAGCCGAGCTTACTGCCGTGCTTCTTCTCGAACGCATCCTTGTAGTGCGCGCGCAGCGCCATCACGTTGGTCATGTCGACCTCGTTGAAGGTCGTCAGCATGGCCGCGGTGTTCTGCACGTCCTTGAGCCGGCGCGCGATGGTCTGGCGCAGGCGGGTCATCTTGACGCGCTCTTCGCGGGCGGCATCATCGGCCGGCGAGGGGCTACGCACCTGCACGGCGGCGGCGGGCTGGTTGACCGGGGTCGGCGCGGAGGCCGCACGCTCGATCGCGGCGAGCATGTCGCCCTTGGTGACACGGCCGTCCTTGCCGGAGCCCGGAACGGTCGATGCGTCGACGCCGCTCTCGGCCGACAGTTTTCGCACGGAAGGCGCGAGCGGCGCATCGGCCGGCGGCGCCTTCGCAGCCGGAGCAGGTGCAGCCGCGGGAGCCGCAGCCGCAGCAGGCTTGGCAGGCGCGGCGGCCGGCTTGGCAGCGCCGACACCATCGGTGATCTGGCCGAGCAGCGCGCCGACCGCGACGGTGGTACCATCGGCGGCGATGATCTCGCTCAGCGTGCCGGCGGACGGCGCCGGGACTTCGATGGTGACCTTGTCGGTCTCGAGCTCCACCAAGGGTTCGTCGACGGCGACGGGATCGCCGGCCTTCTTGAACCAGCGGCCGATGGTGGCTTCGGTGACGGATTCGCCGAGCGTCGGCACACGAATTTCAGTCATGGTCTTTGTCCTTAGGGATCGCCAATGCGGTCATAAGTGCGGATGCCATCGCCTGCGAAAAGCAAGCCATCCAGCAAACCGGCGCTCGTACAGGGCACGGACGTCACGGCGTACCGGATGCCCCGCTTCAGTGCGCGCTTGCGCACGAGGCGGGGCATGACGCAGTTCAAAAATTCAGCTCAGTGCTTCGTCCAGGAACGCCTTCAGCTGCGCCTGATGCTTGGACATCAGACCCGTGGCGGTCGCAGCGGAAGCGGCACGGCCGACATAACGCGGACGCCGGCTCGCGCCGTTCACCTGGTTCAGCACCCATTCCAGATAGGGCTCGATGAAGTGCCAGGCGCCCATGTTGCGCGGCTCTTCCTGGCACCACACCACTTCGGCCTTCTTGAAGCGCGACAGCTCGGCCACCAGCGCCTTCAACGGCACCGGATAGAGCTGCTCGACGCGCATCAGGTAGATGTCGTCGATGCCGCGCTTCTCGCGCTCCTCGTAGAGGTCGTAATAGACCTTGCCGGAGCACAGCACGATGCGACGGACCTTCTCGTCAGGGACGAGCTTGATCGCCTCGCTCGGCTGCATCTGGGCGTCATCATAGAGGATGCGATGGAAGGTCGTGCCCTTCGCAAGCTCCTCGATGCGCGACACCGCCCGCTTGTGACGCAGCAGCGACTTGGGCGTCATCAGGATCAGCGGCTTGCGGATCTCGCGATGGAGCTGCCGCCGCAGCACATGGAAGTAGTTCGCCGGCGTGGTCGGATAGACCACCTGCATGTTGTCTTCGGCGCACATCTGCAGAAAACGCTCCAGACGCGCCGACGAGTGCTCCGGTCCCTGGCCCTCATAACCGTGCGGCAGCAGACAGACGAGACCGGACATACGCAGCCATTTGCGCTCGCCGGAGGAGATGAACTGGTCGAACACGACCTGCGCGCCGTTGGCGAAGTCGCCGAACTGGGCTTCCCACAGGGTCAGCGTGTTCGGCTCGGCGAGCGAATAGCCGTATTCGAAGCCGAGCACCGCTTCTTCCGACAGCAGCGAGTTGATGACCTCGTAATGGCCCTGCTCGTTGCCGAGATGGTTGAACGGCGTGTAGCGGCTCTCGTCCTCCTGGTCGATCAGGACCGAGTGACGCTGCGAGAAGGTGCCGCGCTCCGAATCCTGTCCGGACAGGCGGACGTGGTGGTTTTCCCGGAGCAGCGTGCAGAACGCCAGCGCCTCGCCGGTCGCCCAGTCGATGCCGTTGCCACTGTCGATCGCCTTGGAGCGGTTCTCCAGGAAGCGCTGGATGGTGCGGTGGGCGCGGAAACCGTCCGGGACCTTGGTGATCTTGCGGCCGATGTCCTTCAGCTCGGCGATGTCGACGCCGGTGACGCCGCGGCGGGCATCCTCTTCCTGGTCGGCGATCTTGAAGCCGGCCCACTTGCCGTCGAGCCAGTCGGCCTTGTTGGGCTTGTAGCCGGAGCCGGCCTCGAGCTCGGCATCGAGCCGCGCACGCCAGTCGGCCTTGGCCTTGTCGACCTCACCCTCGGTCAGCACGCCTTCGCTGATGAGGCGGCGGGCGTAGAGCTCGAGCGTGGAGGGATGCGCCGCAATCTTCTTGTACATCACCGGCTGGGTGAAAGCCGGCTCGTCGCCCTCGTTGTGGCCATGCCTGCGGTAGCAGAACATGTCGATGACGACGGGCTTGTGGAATTTCTGCCGGAACTCGGTCGCGACCTTGGCCGCGAACACGACGGCTTCCGGGTCGTCGCCGTTGACGTGGAAGATCGGCGCGTCGATCATCTTCGCGACGTCGGACGGATAGGGCGAGGAGCGCGAGTAACGCGGATAGGTGGTGAAGCCGATCTGGTTGTTGACGATGAAGTGCACGGAGCCGCCGGTGCGGTAGCCCTTCAGGTCGGAGAGACCGAAGCACTCGGCAACGACGCCCTGGCCGGCGAACGCGGCGTCGCCATGCATCAAGAGCGGCATCACGGAGATGCGCATATCCGGCGGGTCGCCGTGCTGGTCCTGCTTGGCGCGGACCTTGCCGAGCACGACGGGATCGACGATCTCGAGATGCGAGGGATTGGCGGTCAGCGACAGATGGATGCGGTTGCCGTCGAACTCGCGGTCCGAGGAGGCGCCGAGGTGATATTTGACGTCGCCCGAGCCCTCGACCGCATCGGGGTTGGCGGAGCCGCCCTTGAACTCGTGGAACAGCGCGCGGTGCGCCTTGCCCATCACCTGCGTCAGCACGTTGAGGCGGCCGCGATGCGGCATGCCGAGCACGATTTCCTTCACGCCGAGATTGCCGCCGCGCTTGATGATCTGCTCGAGCGCAGGGATCAACGATTCAGCACCGTCCAGGCCAAAGCGCTTCGTGCCGGTGAACTTGGTGTCGCAGAATTTTTCAAAACCCTCGGCTTCGACCAGCTTCATCAGGATGGCGCGACGGCCTTCGCGGGTGAAGGAGATCTCCTTGTCGGGTCCCTCGATGCGCTCCTGGATCCAGGCCTTCTGCGCGGCGTTGCTGATATGCATGAACTCGACGCCGAGCGTCTGGCAATAGGTGCGCTCGCAGATCGCCGTGATCTCGCGCAGGCTGCCATATTCGAGACCAAGCACGTGATCGAGGAAGATCTTGCGGTCGAAATCGGCTTCGCTGAAGCCGTAGGTGCGCGGGTCGAGCTCTTCGCGGTTGCGCGGGGCCTCGATGCCGAGCGGATCGAGCTTGGCGTGGAAGTGACCACGCATGCGGTAGGAGCGGATCAGCATCAGGGCGCGGACGGAGTCGCGGGTGGCCTGGAGCAGGTCGGCCGAGGAGATGTCGGCGCCCTTGTCGCCTCCCTTGGCCTGCGCCTTGGCGGCGATCTTGGCTCCGACCGCCTTCTCGACTTCGGCCCAATTGCCGTCCAGGGCGGAGGTCAGGTCATCCTGCGGGACCAGCGGCCAATTGGCGCGCTCCCAGGACGGGCCCTGGGCGTTCTTCCGGACATCCGCCGGCTGGTCGTTCAGGCTCTTGAAGAACTCCTGCCACTCGGCGTCGACCGAGGACGGGTCCTTCTCGTAGCGGGCGTAGATTTCGTCGATGTAGGTGGCGTTGGTGCCCTGCAAAAAGGAGGAGAGGGCAAAGGCTGCGTTCGCGTCCTGGCGAGACATACTTGAGTTCCTGGCGATTTCGGTTCGCGCATAACAAACGGCGCTGGCGCTGGGCTCCCCGGCAGAGGACCAGCGCGACAGGCACCATTTATCCTATTTGCTGCGAAACTTCGCCCGGAAAATTGCCAAGGAGTGAATTAGCCCTTCAACTTTTCGGCAAGCGTCTGCCCAAGGCGGGCGGGAGACGGCGACACTGTAATTCCTGCCGATTTCATCGCGTCGGTCTTGGAACCGGCATCGCCCTTGCCGCCGGAGATGATCGCGCCGGCGTGGCCCATGCGGCGGCCGGGAGGGGCGGTGACGCCGGCAATGAAGCCGACCATCGGCTTCTTGCGACCGCGCTTGGCCTCGTCCTTGAGGAACTGGGCCGCATCCTCCTCGGCGGAGCCGCCGATCTCGCCGATCATGATGATCGACTCGGTCTTGGGATCGGCGAGGAGCATCTCCAGGACGTCGATGAACTCGGTTCCCTTGACCGGGTCGCCGCCGATGCCGACCGCGGTGGTCTGGCCGAGGCCCTCCTGGGAGGTCTGGAACACGGCTTCGTAGGTCAGGGTGCCGGAGCGGGAGACGATGCCGACGCTGCCGGTCTTGAAGATGTTGGCCGGCATGATGCCGATCTTGCACTCGCCGGCGGTCATGACGCCCGGGCAATTCGGCCCGATCAGGCGCGACTTGGAGCCGGCCAGCGAGCGCTTCACCCGCACCATGTCGATGACCGGGATACCTTCGGTGATGCAGACGATAAGCGGGATCTCGGCATCGATGGCTTCGCAGATCGCATCCGCCGCACCCGGCGGCGGCACGTAGATCACGGAGGCGTCGGCGCCGGTCTTCTCACGCGCCTCGCGCACGGTATCGAACACCGGCAGGCCCAGATGCGTCGCGCCGCCTTTGCCCGGCGAGGTGCCGCCGACCATCTTGGTGCCGTAGGCAATCGCGGCCTCCGAGTGGAAGGTGCCGTTCTTGCCGGTAAAGCCCTGGCAGATGACCTTGGTGTTCTTGTCGATCAGGATGGACATGAGGTCTGCTTTCGCGAACTAACGAGTGAGAGGTCAGTGGATGCGGCGGTAGACGCCGGTGAGCACGTCGGCCCAGCCTTCCGCGTCCGGCGAGAACTGGATCTTCAACGAGTAGGAATCCTCATTGATGATTTCGTAGACGTGGCGCGCATTGCCGCGGAGCGAGCCGCGCACCAGCGTCAGGGTCTTGCCGACCCAGCCGCCGGAAGCGGGCGAGGGCGACGTGTAGCCGAGCGAGTCGTACCAGAACAATTTGTAGGTCCGGTCGTCGCGGTCGAACGTGAAGATGCCGTGGGTGGCGAACACCTGCTTGCCGTCGCGCATCTGGACACTGTCCTGGATCAAATAGAATCCATTGAGATCCATGCGCGAGACGGTGCGCGAGGTCGCCGGCCCGCCCGCCGTCCAGCGCGACGGGAGGACCACCTCTTCGCCATCCCATTCGCCGGCGAACGCGGCGAGACGCGCGTGCTCGGGGAGCGGAGATGATGCGGCGAGATGGTCCTGGGCCATGGCCTTAGCCTCCCTTGACGGCCTTCACGATCTTCTGCGCGGCGTCGTCGAGATTGTCGGCCGGCACCACGTTCAGGCCGGATTCCCGGATGATCTTCTTGCCGAGCTCGACATTGGTGCCTTCGAGGCGAACGACCAGCGGCACGCTGAGGCCGACTTCGCGCACGGCAGCGGTGACGCCCTCGGCGATCACGTCGCACTTCATGATGCCGCCGAAGATGTTGACCAGGATGCCCTTCACGTTGGGATCGGCGGTGATGATCTTGAAGGCGGCGGCGACCTTTTCCTTGCTGGCGCTGCCGCCGACGTCGAGGAAGTTCGCCGGCGACATGCCGTAAAGCTTGATGATGTCCATCGTCGCCATGGCAAGACCGGCGCCGTTGACCATGCAGCCGATGTTGCCGTCGAGAGTGACGTAGTTGAGGTCGTATTTGGACGCCTCGATTTCCTTGGCGTCTTCCTCAGTCTCGTCGCGCAGCGCGAGCACTTCAGGGTGACGGAACAGCGCGTTGTCGTCGAACGACACCTTGGCGTCGAGCACGCGGAGCTGGCCCTGCTTGGTCACGACCAGCGGGTTGATCTCCAGCATCGACATGTCCTTGGAGACGAACGCCGTGAACAGCTGCGCGGTGAGCTTCTCGGCCTGTTTGGCAAGATCGCCCGAGAGCTTCAGCGCGTTGGCGACGGTGCGGCCGTGATGGCCCATGATGCCGGTGGCCGGATCGACCGAGAAGGTCACGATCTTCTCGGGGCTGTTGTGTGCGACGTCCTCGATGTTGACGCCGCCTTCGGTCGACACCACGAACGACACGCGCGAGGTCTCGCGGTCGACCAGGATGGAGAGGTAGAACTCCTTGTCGATGTCCGAGCCGTCCTCGATGTAGAGGCGGTTGACCTGCTTGCCGGCAGGGCCGGTCTGGATCGTCACGAGGGTTGCGCCCAGCATCTGCTTGGCGAATTCGGTGACTTCAGCGGCCGACTTGGCGATACGGACGCCGCCCTTGTCGCCGGCGGAGGCCTCCTTGAACTTGCCCTTGCCGCGGCCGCCGGCGTGGATCTGGCTCTTCACCACCCAAACCGGGCCTGGCAGCGCCTTGGCGGCGGCTTCCGCATCCGCGGGCTTCAGGACCGGCACGCCCTTGGAGATCGCGACGCCGAACTCGTTCAGCAGCGCTTTGGCCTGATATTCATGGATGTTCATATAGTCGCTCCCTGAACCCGCGGGCGGTGACCTCTTGGGCCCACCTCAGTCTTGTGGCTGGCATACCATATACCA
Organism: Bradyrhizobium sp. 199; assembly: GCF_023073355.1. GTDB lineage: Bacteria > Pseudomonadota > Alphaproteobacteria > Rhizobiales > Xanthobacteraceae > Bradyrhizobium. Next base: position 15,093 of record NZ_JADPJI010000012.1, on the reverse strand, counting down.
CAGGAACTGCAACCCGGATTCTTTGACACCGATCTCTGGACTGCCGAACCCGGAACCCGCCAGCCTTCAACACATGATGCAGCCAGGCTCCGGAAATGAAACCGCCGAAGACCGGGTTTCGGTCTTCGGCGGGATTGGTTGCGCCTTAGCGGCCGAGAAGATCGGGGGCGATCTTCCTGCAGGCGTCGACCAGGCCCTGCACCGCGCCGACCGACTTGTCGAAGGCTTCGCGGTCCTTGCCGGCAAGCTCGATCTCGACGATGCGCTCGACGCCCTTGGAGCCGATCACGACGGGCACGCCGACATACATGTCCTTCACGCCGTATTCGCCGTTCAGGTACGCGGCCGAGGGCAGCACGCGCTTCTTGTCCCGCAGATAGCTCTCCGCCATCGCGATCGCGGAAGCCGCCGGCGCGTAGAAGGCCGAGCCGGTCTTGAGCAAATTGACGATCTCGGCACCGCCGTTGCGGGTACGGTCGACGATCTCGTCGAGGCGTGCCTGCGAGGTCCAGCCCATCTTGACGAGGTCGGGCAGCGGGATGCCGGCGACGGTGGAGTACTTCACCAGCGGCACCATGGTGTCGCCATGGCCGCCGAGCACGAAGGCGGTGACGTCTTCGACCGAAACGTTGAACTCATCGGCGAGGAAGTAGCGGAAGCGGGCCGAATCCAGCACGCCGGCCATGCCGACGACCTTCTTGTGCGGCAGGCCGGAAGCCTTCTGCAGCGCCCAGACCATCGCGTCGAGCGGATTGGTGATGCAGATGACGAAGGCGTCGGGCGCGTATTTCTTGATGCCGGCACCGACCTGCTCCATGACCTTGAGGTTGATGGAGAGGAGGTCGTCGCGGCTCATGCCGGGCTTGCGCGGCACGCCGGCGGTTACGATGCAGACCTTGGCATTGTCGAGCGCCTCGTAGGAGTTGGCGCCGGTGTAATGCGCGTCAAAACCGTCAACCGGCGAGGACTGCGCGATGTCGAGCGCCTTGCCCTGCGGCACGCCCTCGGCGATGTCGAACATCACGACGTCGCCGAGTTCTTTCAGGCCGATGAGGTGAGCCAGCGTTCCGCCGATCTGACCGGAGCCAATCAAAGCAATCTTGTCGCGCGCCATGTGAGCCTGTCCTTTAGACACGTAAGGAGGGGAAAACTGAGAGGGTGGTTATCCCTTTCGCCTCCCCCGTTCAAGTCGCCGGATGCCCATTTGTCGGGCTTGCCGCGAGAGCAGCCATACCGGGTCCGTCATTCCGGGATGCGCCCACAGGCGCAGGGCGGGGATCCACCGGGCGGCAGAGTTTGTGGCGCGATGAATTCCCAGGTGCGCAATTGCGCACCTGGGCTCGCGATGTTCGTCGCGTCCCGGAATGACAGCGCTGGCAAATAGGACTTAAGTCTCCACCAGCCCCTTGGTGGAGCCGCTTGCGGTGGAATCCTTGCGGCCGTGAGCCAGCGCCAGATAGGATTCCGAGCTCATCTCGATCAGGCGCGACGCCGTCCGCTTGAACTCCATGGCCTCGTTGCCCTCATGGGCGAGGTAGAGCGAGATCGGGTTGGCGTCGGCCGACGCCATCAGCTTCACCGCATTGTCATAGAGCGCGTCGATCAGCGTGATGAAGCGTTTGGCGGCGTTGCGCTGGGAGAGATCCATCACTGGAATATGGTCGACCAGGATGGTGTGGTAGTCGTGCGCCAGCCTGAGGTAATCGGATGCGCCGAGCGGCTTCTCGCAGAGGTCGGCGAACGAGAATCGCGCCACGCCATGAGCCGAGCACGGGACGTGCAGGATACGCCCCTTGATCGAAATATCGCGCGGCCGGCATTTGGCGCCACCCGACATTTTCGACCAGGCGCGGTCGAGGGCTGCGTCCGCGTCAACGTCCGCCGGCGTCAGCCACATCGGCACGCCCTGGAGCTTCTCCAGCCGGAAGTCGGTGCGCGCATCGAGCCGCGCGACGTCCATGTGGTCGGTGATCTGCTTGATGAAGGGCAGGAACAGCGAACGGTTGAGGCCGCCCTTGTAGAGATCGTCGGGGGCGACGTTGGAGGTCGCGACGACGACGGTGCCGAGCTCGAACAATCTGGCGAACAGGCGTCCCAGGATCATCGCGTCGGCGATGTCGGTGACGTGGAATTCGTCGAAGCAGAGCAGCCAGCTCTCCTCGAAGATCGCATTGGCGGTCAGCGCGATGACGTCGCCGTCGGCGATCTCGCCGCGCGCGATGCCCTGGCGATACTCGTAGATGCGCTCATGCACGTCCGCCATGAATTCGTGGAAATGCGCGCGCCGCTTGTGCTCGACGGTCGAGTGCTGGAAGAACAGGTCCATCAGCATGGTCTTGCCGCGGCCGACCTCGCCGTGGATGTAGAGCCCGCGCGGCGCCTCGTCCTTGTCGCCGCTGAACAGGCGGGCGAGCAGGCCCTGCTTGCGGAGCGGCGTATAGCTTGCGAGCCGCTGGTCGAGCGCCGCATAGGCTTCGGCAATTTCGGCCTGCGCGGCATCCGGCTCGATGGCGCCGGAGGCGATCTGGGCCTGATAGGCGTCGCCGAATGGGGAACTTGGGGTCGAGAGCATGGCCCTTTACCGCCAGAGGCCGGCGGAAATTGCAACTGCGTATTGGCGCAAAGGGAGATGTGCGCCCTCTAATTTGGTGCAGCGATCAGTTGCGGCCAACTTCGCCCCCCGCCCGTTCCACCTCCTTCTTGCCTTCCCGCCCTTCTTGCCTTCCGCCGAGGTAGAATATACCTATTCAGGCACCAAGGAACCTCAACATGGCCCTGAGCATCAAGGACCCCGAAACCGAGCAACTGGCGCGCAATCTCGCGCAATTGACCGGCGAGAACATCACAACCGCCACTAGGCGCGCCATCGAGGAGCGATTGCGCCGGCTCGGTGGTCAAAACAGTAAAGACGCGCTGCTCGAGGACATGGCCGAGATCAGGCGTCGCTGGAGCGAGATGCGCGTTGTGGACAACCACACGCCTGAGGAAATTCTCGGATACGACGAGCATGGATTGCCTCGCTGATGGTGATCGATACATCAGCGGTCGTGGCGATCGCACTCAATGAAGCCGATGCGGCGGAAATTGAGCGGCTGATTGTCGATGATCCGATCCGCCTGATCTCTGCAGCGACGGTGCTTGAGGCGACGATGGTGATCGAGACGCGACTGGGTGATGCAGGCGGGCGTGAGTTCGATCTCTGGCTCGTCAAGATCGGCGCCGAGATCGTCGCGGTGGATGCGGTGCTGGCCGATGCAACAAAGCGCGCCTGGCGACGCTACGGCAAGGGACGTCACGCTGCGTCGCTCAACTACGGTGATTGTTTTTCCTACGCGCTCGCCACGACTCGCGGCGAACCGCTCCTGTTCAAAGGAGAGGATTTTGCGAAGACCGACATCAACCGGTCAGGCGTGTCGCCGCTGCGGTGATGCACCGAGGTAACAGCCTTCACTCACACAGCTCGTAGGCGTCCTCGACGACATACGGGCCGCCGCCCGTCGAGGCCCGGGATGAGAACAGCACAAAACGCTCCGCCATGAACGTCTTGCTCGGGAAGTAGCCGCGCAGCGAGAGATAGTCGGCGACGTCGCGGTCGGTGGCATCGTGCAGCCGTGCGAGGGTGACATGCGGGATGAACTTGCGCCCCTCCGGGTTGAGACCGATCCGCTGCATCATGCGTTCGAGTTCGGCCTGCAAGTCCATCAGCGGCTTGCTCGGCGCGATCGTCGCAACGACTGCTCTCGGTTTGCGGCCGCCAAAACTCGTCAGCCCCTGCACCTTCACCTCGAACGGCTTGCGGTCGACGCGAAACAGCAACGAGGCGATCTCGTTGGCGGAGACGCCGTCGATATCGCCGATGAAGCGCAAGGTGACGTGATAATTTTGGGGATCGATCCACCGGGCGCCGGGAAGGCCGCCCCTCAAGTTGGAAAGCGACTGGCCGATCTCGGCCGGAATTTCCAGACCCGTGAACAAACGCGGCATCGTTTCGCACTCCCGATGCTTGGGTACGATCCCTCAGCAGGATCATATCCAGATTTAGAGCCGGCGACGAATCACCGGTACCCTGATTCCTATCGCAGTTGTGTGACTCTGCGAAGCTTGGCCCGCCTCAACCCGGTAAAACCCTGGGTATGAAGGCTGACGTTGCCTGCATTTCAACTTCGTTGCCCAGCGATCGTGCCTATGAATGCCTCCACCGTGGGCATGATTTTGCCAACGATGATGTCGACGCCGGCCGCGGTCGGATGAATGCCGTCGGCCTGGTTGAGCTTGGCATCGGCGGCGACGGCGTCGAGGAAAAACGGATAGAGCGGCACGTCGAATTTTTTCGCAAGCTCCGGATAAATCGAATTGAAGCGGGCGGCATAATCGGCGCCGTAGTTCGGCGGCGCCAGCATGCCGCAGAGCATGACCGCAATCTTGCGCGCCTTGAGCCGCTGGATGATGTCGGTGAGCGCGGCGCGCGTCAGATCGGGATCGATGCCGCGCAGCGCATCGTTGGCGCCGAGCTCGACGATAACGCCCTCGGTTCCTTCCGGCACCGACCAGTCGAGCCGGTCGCGGCCGCCGGAGGTGGTGTCGCCGGACACCCCGGCATTGGTCATGTCGACCGCTATGCCTTTGGCTTGCAAGGCTTTTTGAAGTTTTTGGGGAAACGCCTCCTGAGCCGGAAGGCCGAGACCGGCACTCAAGGAATCGCCGAGAACCACCAGCCTGATCGGCTTGGCCCCTGGCTGCGCCTGTGCCGACGCGTTTGTCGCGATCGTCATCAAAACGAGCATCAACACGGCTATGTGCATGAACAATCCGTAACGCCTCTCGACCGCGCTATCGGAGTTGCCATATGACCGGACCATGGACACTCGCATCGAAACCTCTTCGCTCGCCGCTGCCGCGGACACTATCGCCATCACCAACGTCAATCTCTCATTGGGTACGGGGGCGGCACGCGTTCACATCCTCAAGGATATCAGCTTGCGGGTCGCCTCGGGCGAGGCGATCGGCCTGATCGGCCCGTCAGGCTCGGGCAAATCCACGCTGCTGATGGTGATGGCGGGGCTGGAGCGTCCTGATAGCGGAGAGGTGGTGGTATCAGGCACGCCTTTCAATGCCCTCGACGAGGACGCGCTGGCTCGCTTCCGCGGTCGCCAGGTCGGCATCGTCTTCCAGTCCTTTCACTTGATCCCGACCATGACGGCGCTGGAGAACGTCGCGGTGCCGCTCGAGCTCGCGGGCAATCCGGACGCAGCAAAGCGCGCGGCGCAGGAGCTGCAATCGGTCGGGCTCGGCGATCGCCTGCATCATTATCCGACGCAGCTCTCCGGCGGCGAGCAGCAGCGCGTTGCGCTCGCCCGCGCGCTGGCGCCCGATCCCGCCATCCTCGTCGCCGACGAGCCGACCGGCAATCTGGATGAGGCCACGGGAAAGCAGATTGTCGATCTCCTGTTCAACAAGCATGCCGAGCGCGGCATGACGTTGGTGCTGGTCACGCACGATTCCTCGCTCGCGCATCGCTGCGATCGCGTGATCCGCCTGCGCTCGGGCCGCATCGACACGCAGTCGGCGCCGGCATGAGCACGGCGGCCGAACCCTTCGCCAAGGCGGGCGGCGTTGCGCTGTCGCTGCGTTATGCGCTACGCGAATTGCGCGGGGGCCTGCGCGGCTTCTACGTCTTCATCGCCTGCATCGCGCTCGGCGTGATGGCAATCGCCGGCGTCGGCTCGGTCTCGGCGAGCCTCTCCGACGGCCTCGCCCGCGAAGGCCGCACGCTCCTCGGCGGCGACGTCTCCTTCGTGCTGTTCCAGCGCGAAGCGAAACCTGAAGAGGTCGCCTTCCTGCGCTCGCGCGGCACGGTGTCGACGGCCGCCACCTTGCGCGGCATGGCGCGCGCCGCCGATGGCCAGCTCGCTCTGGTCGAGATGAAGGCGGTCGACGACACCTATCCGATGCTGGGCCAGCTCAAGCTTGCGCCGCAGCTGGCGATGCCCGATCTGCTTGCGGAACGCGACGGTGCGTTCGGCGCGGCCGCCGATCCGACGCTACTGGCGCGGCTGTCGCTAAAGACCGGCGATCGCGTCACCATTGGCGCTGCGACCTTCCAGATCCGCAGCACGGTCGAGGCCGAGCCCGACAAGCTCGCCGGCGGCATCGGCTTCGGCCCGCGCTTCCTGATCAGCGAGGCGGGCCTGCGGGCCACCGGCCTCGTCCAGCCCGGCAGCCTGGTGCGCTGGGTGTACCGGGTGAAGCTGCCGGATCCTTCGAACAACGAGCGCGCCACCGACGCCTTCATCGCGGATGCGCGCAACGCCGCACCGCAGGCGGGCTGGGAGATCCGCAGCCGCTCCAACGCTTCGCCGCAGCTCGAGCGCAACATCAACCGATTTACTCAGTTCCTGACCCTGGTCGGCCTCGCCGCGCTGCTGGTCGGCGGTGTCGGCGTGGCCAATGCCGTGAAGAGCCATATCGACCGCCGGCTCGAAGTGATCGCAGCCCTCAAGGCCGTCGGCGCCACTGGGCGCGACGTGTTCGGCATCTATCTGACGCAGGTTCTCCTGCTCGCGGGCATCGGCTCGATCATCGGCCTTGCGCTCGGCGCCGCCATGCCCTTCGTCATCGTCGGCCTGTTCGGCAAGCTCTTGCCGCTGCCGGTGGTGCCGGCCGTGCATGCCGACGAGCTCGCGCTGTCCTTCGTCTATGGCCTGCTGACCGCGCTCGCCTTCGGCCTGTGGCCGCTCGGGCGGGTGCACGACGTGCCGGTGGCCGCGCTGTTTCGCGACACCATCAGCTCGGAATGGCACCGGCCGCGCGTGGGCTATCTCGTGTTCATGGGTGTCGTGATTGCGCTGCTCGTCGCGGTCGTAATCGGGCTCTCTTTCGACAAGCGCATCGCCGCCGTGTTCGTGGCGTCGTCGGTGGTCGTGTTCGCCCTGCTGCGCGGCATCGCCGTCCTGCTGATGGCAACCGCGCGGCGGCTGCCGCGGTCACGGCTGCCGATGCTGCGGCTTGCGATCGCCAACATCCACCGGCCCGGCGCGCTGACGCCCTCGGTCGTGCTGTCGCTTGGGCTCGGGCTGGCAGTGCTCGTCACCATCACCCAGATCGACGGCAATCTGCGCCGGCAGTTCCTGGCGGCGCTGCCCGACCAGGCGCCATCGTTCTTCTTCATCGATATCCCGAGCACGCAGGCCGAGCAATTCGACGGTTATCTGCGCCAGATCGCGCCGGGTGCGAAGGTCGAAGACGTGCCGATGCTGCGCGGACGCATCGTCGCGGCGCGCGGCCTTCGCGCCGAGGAGCTCAAGCCGAGCACCGATTCCGAATGGGTGCTGCAGAGCGACCGCGGCCTGACCTATACGGGGGAGCTGCCGAAGGGTTCCAAGGTGGTCGAGGGCGAATGGTGGCGTGCGGACTATTCCGGCCCGCCGCTGGTCTCCCTGGAGAAGAAGATCGCCGACGGGCTCGGCCTCAAGCTCGGCGACGAAGTCGTGGTCAACGTGCTCGGCCGCGACATTCCGGCGAAAATCGGCAATCTGCGCACCATCGACTGGCAGGGACTCGGCATCAACTTCGTTCTCGTATTCTCGCCGAACGCCTTCAAGGGCGCGCCGCACACCCACATCGCGACGCTGACGGAAACGGGCGGAAATGCGGCAGGCGACGGCAAGATCATCAAGCAGGTCGCCGACGCCTATCCGATGGTCACGAGCGTGCGCGTGCGCGAGGTGATGGAGACGGTCGGCTCGGTGGTGACCAATCTGGCGCTGGCTATTCGCGGCGCCAGCGCCGTGACCCTGATCTCGGCAATCCTGGTGCTCGGCGGGGCGCTTGCCGCCGGCCATCGCCACCGGGTCTATGATGCGGTGATCCTGAAGACGCTGGGCGCGACGCGGCTGCGGTTGCTGGGCGCCTATGCGCTCGAATATCTCCTGATCGGGCTCGCCACCGCATTGTTCGGCGTGATCTCCGGCAGCATCGCGGCCTGGATGATCGTGACGCGGCTGATGACGCTGAGCTTCGTCTGGCAGGCCGGCAGCGCGGCGGGCGTCGTGGCGGCCGCCCTGGTCGTCACGGTCGGGCTCGGGCTCGCGGGCACGCTGCTGGCGCTGAACAAAAAGCCCGCGACGGTGTTGCGGAATTTGTGACAAATTGAAGCGGAGGATCAAGCCGGGCGAAAATCCCCCGGTTTCCGCGATTAGCCACGTCGCTCGTCAGGTTCGCGTCAGGATTGCCGCCAAGGGCGACATTCAGCCGCGCGTGGAAGGTTGCAGCGGATGTGTTAGTTTCCCACATATCGAATGGGTTCGGAGCCCCCATTGTTAGCCAAAATTTAGTCGGCTGGCCTTGGTATCCGAGATAGAATTTGACGAACCGGCGGCATGGCGACCCTCATGCCGGACCGGACCAACCAACGGGAATTCGACCATGTCGGACCTAGACCGTAACTACGCTTCTCCTTTCGGCAGGGCCGCCGGGCGTGTTGACGCCGCGACGGTCGATGCCGGCCTGCGCGCCTACATGCTGCGCATCTACAACTACATGAGCATTGGCCTGGCCATCACCGGTCTTGCCGCGCTCGGCGTCTATATGGCCGCCGTGACCGACGTTCCGACCGCGGACGCGGTCCGCGTCGGCAAGCTGTTCCTGACGCCGTTCGGCTACGCGATGTTCGTCAGCCCGCTGAAGTGGCTGTTCATGCTCGCGCCGCTCGCCATGGTGTTCGTGATCTCGGCGGGCATCAACCGTCTCGCCCCCTCGACCGCCCAGATCCTGTTCTGGGTGTTCGCGGCACTGATGGGCATCTCGCTGTCGTCGATCTTCCTGGTGTTCACGCACACTTCGATCGTGCGGGTGTTCTTCATCACCGCGGCGACCTTCGGTGCGCTCAGCCTCTACGGCTACACCACCAAGCGTGACCTGACCGGCATGGGCTCGTTCCTGTTCATGGGCCTGATCGGCATCATCATCGCGAGCCTGGTGAACCTCTTCCTGGCCAGCTCGATGCTGCAGTTCATCGTGTCGGTGGTCGGCGTGCTGGTGTTCGCGGGCCTCACCGCCTGGGACACCCAGCGGCTGAAGAACGACTACATCTACGGCTACGCCTCGGCCGGCGGTGAAATCGCAGAGCGCGCCGCCATCACCGGCGCACTGTCGCTGTACCTGAACTTTATCAACCTGTTCACGCTGCTTCTGCAGCTCCTCGGCCAGCGCGACTAAGCGACCGGCCCGAGAGAACGGACACGAACCCCGGCCGAGAGGCCGGGGTTTTTGTTTGGGGCCCGACTGCCCCCGCAAACACCGTCCTTGCGCGCGAAGCGAAGCAATCCAGAGTGCCTCCACGGATGCATTTCTGGATTGCTTCGTCGCAAGGGCTCCGCGCAATGACGGAGGGTGTGGCAACGCCGTTGCCCCTTCCAGCCCCTGCGCGAACGCTCTAATCTCGCTTCATGACCGCACCCGAAATCAGGCCCACCCTTGAGGCCGACCTTCCCGCCATTACCGCCATCTACCAGCAGGCTGTCCGCGAGGGCACGGCGACGTTCGAGCTGGAGCCGCCTGACCTCTCAGAGATGACGCGCCGCTACCGCGTGCTGGTCGACGGCGGCTATCCTTATTTCGTCGCCATCCTCGACGGCCGCGTGGCCGGGTATGCCTATGCGGGCGCCTACCGGCCGCGGCCGGCCTATCGCTTCACGGTCGAGAACTCGATCTATCTCGACCCCTCCTTCCACCGGCGCGGTCTCGGCTCCCTGCTGCTCGAGCGGCTGATCACCGAATGCGAGGCGCGCGGCTTCCGCCAGATGATCGCGGTGATCGGGGATTCCGCGAACGCCGGCTCAATCGGCGTGCACACCAAGGGCGGCTTCAAGATGATCGGCACGCATCCCAATGTCGGGCTGAAATTCGGCCGCTGGCTAGACACGGTGATGATGCAGCGCGACCTCGGCGAGGGCGCCAGCAGCGTCCCGGCAAAGTAGGTCTCGTCGCGCGGGCAAAGCGTCGGCGTGCCGACGATCTGCCGCGCTCGATAACGGACGTGGGCACGGCGCTGCGCGCCTCTGCCCATCCTATGGCACCGTCCGTGCGGCTTACACCACCGCCAGCTTGCGATCGATCACCAGCAGCACGCGCTCCAGCTCTTGGCCGCGTCGCAGAATCAAGCCTGTCGCCGAGATCACGCTGTACATGCCCTGCTTGCGCGCCAGCCGCGGATCCTTCTCGATGCGATAGATTGGTACTTCCGAGGCACGGCGATAGACCGAAAACACGGCCCGATCCCTGAGGAAGTCGATGGCATAGTCGCGCCATTCGCCGTCGGCGACCATGCGGCCGTACAGATTGAGAATACGGTGCAGCTCGATCCGGTTGAATGTCACGCGGCTGGGTTGCGAATTCGCAGCGGCGGGACGCGCCGCCCCGCGCTGCTCGCTCGGATCGGCATCCTCCGACAGACTCATGGAAGCGCGCCTCCTCGTCGCACGACATGACCCAGACCTACGTCCGCGAAAACCGTCTCCGGAGCCGCGGATCATGACAGGGGTATGATTGCGCCAACCGTTCCCCGCCGCAAGGCCCCTTGATGGAACTCGCCGGTTCAACTTATTGGAATCGGGAGACACGCCGAGGTGGAACTTCCTCGCGGCAAACCGTCACGGGATCGTTAGCAGTAATCATAGTCTCGCCGCTTTTCCGCCAAGCGACTGCCGCCCTGCATTGCGAAAAGACTCACGTGCGTTGACCCGGTCCTTTCGGCTCCGGATTCCTCAGCCCCCAGCCCCCCGGGGTCGAACAGGATCGGGTCTGTACGCGCAACAAGGAGGGCCAACGCAAGTTGGTCCTTTTTTGTTTATGTCGGTATGTTCTGCCTCACCCATTCCTCTCCACACCGCGCAGAGTCCTCCCCTCATCCTGAGGAGCCGCGAAGCGGCGTCTCGACGGATCGAGGCCGAGTTGCATCATCGGGGCCTGCATGGTTCTCGCGGCGATGCGCAGCATCGTCCGCCACGCGCGCAAGGGCGCGCTCCTCACCATGAGGGTTGCGAATGTGTTCGGGTCGGAAGATTCGAAGCGCGCGCTTCAGTGCAGCGACGTGTACGCCGCGCCCAGCATCGGGCCGGGCTTCTCCCGGCTGCCGTTCTGGACATAGACCACCGCGCCGTCGACGCCGTCGCGCGTGAGGTTTTCGATTGGCACCGTCCAGCTTTCCGGGCGCCCGGTCCAGTCGCCGACCTTGAGCAGGTTGCGCACCACGTTGTGATAGGTGACCTGCTGCCCGCGATTCTCGCCGCGGGTGATCGCGATCGGCACCGACTTGGCGATCGAGCAGATCCAGACCTCGCCATGCGAGGCAGTCGGCTCGTTGCTCGCGGCCACCGACACGTTGATCTGCTTGCCCGCGAGCGACATCGTCACCGCCACGCTCATCACGCCCTTGCCCTTATCGGCTTTGCCGATGGCATTCTCGATGCCGGTACGGTCGCTGCCGATGACGTGCGTCGAGCCGTTGACCACGACCTGCGGCGTGTAGACCTCGCGGTCGCCCCGCATGCGCGAATAGGCACGCTGTCGTGCAGAGAAGCGCGAATCCGCCAGCGTGTCCTTCCAGCCGAGATAGTCCCAATAATCGATTGGCATGCTCAGCGCGATGATCGATGGGTCTTTGGAGAGATCGCCGATGATCTGGTCGGCGGGCGGACATGAGGAGCAGCCCTGCGAAGTAAACAATTCGACAACGGCGCGCGGTTCAGCCTCGGCAGGACGGATGACGGCGACGATCGCACAGATGCCGAGTGCTCCCGACCAGAGGGCACCGGACCAACGTGAAACCAGATGAGAAGCCGTCATTGTTGTCATGTCGAACGCCGCACACCATTGCTCGTGGGAAGGGATCTTATCGCCGGATGGTCACCGTAGTCTTACGGGGCGCAGCACACTCGACCGTCCGGGAAACCGTCTAAATGAGGTTTTCCGCTGGGCCGGCCCATCTAGAGCATGCCGCAACGCATGAAGGCGGCCTTGTGATAGGCCGCCTTCGTTCAGTCTTCTACTCACTTCGCAGTGAGCCATCGTTCACAAATCCGCGCTTATGCCGCGAGCTTGCGCAGCACGTAGTGCAGGATACCGCCGTTGCGGTAGTAGTCGAGCTCGTCCAGCGTATCGATGCGGCAGAGCAGCGAAACGCGCTGCAACGAGCCGTCGCCGGAGACGATCTCCGCGGTCAGCTTCTGGCGCGGCTTGAGGTCGCCGACGAGGCCACGCAGCGTGACCTTCTCATCGCCCTTCAGGCCGAGCGACTGCCAGGAGGTGCCTTCCTCGAAGGTCAGCGGCAGCACGCCCATACCGACCAGGTTGGAGCGATGGATGCGCTCGAAGCTCTGGCAGACCACGGCGCGCACGCCGAGCAGGCGGGTGCCCTTGGCAGCCCAGTCGCGCGAGGAGCCGTTGCCGTATTCGGCACCGGCGAACACCACCAGGGGCACCTGCTCCTGCTGGTACTTCATAGCCGCGTCGTAGATCGACATCTGCTCGCCGTCGGGCCAGTGCTTGGTGAGGCCACCTTCCGGAATATTTCCGTCGGCACCCTTGAGCATGAAGTTCTTGATGCGGATGTTGGCGAAGGTGCCGCGCATCATCACTTCATGGTTGCCGCGGCGCGTGCCGTACTGGTTGAAGTCGGCGGGACGCACCTGGTGCTCGCTGAGATATTTGCCCGCGGGCGAGGTGAGCTTGATGGATCCGGCCGGCGAGATGTGGTCGGTGGTGATCTTGTCGCCGAACATGGCGAGGATGCGCGCCTCGACGATGTCGGTGACCGGCTCCGGCTCCTTCTTCATGCCGTCGAAATAGGGCGGGTTCTGCACGTAGGTCGAAGACATATTCCAGCGATAGGTCTCGCTCTCGACGGTCTTGATCTTGCGCCAGTTGGTGTCGCCCTTGAACACGTCGGCATACTTCTTCTTGAAGATCGACGCGGTCACGAACTTCTTCATGAAGGCGTTGATCTCCTTCGTCGTCGGCCAGATGTCCTTGAGGTACACCGGCTTGCCGTCCTTGCCCTCGCCGAGCGGCTCGACGGCGAGGTTCTTGGTGACGCTGCCCGCGAGCGCGTGGGCGACGACCAGCGGCGGCGAGGCCAGATAGTTCGCCTGCACGTCCGGCGAGACTCGGCCTTCAAAGTTGCGGTTGCCGGAGAGCACGGCAGCGGCGACGATGCCGTTGTCGTTGATCGACTTCGAGATCTCCTCAGGCAGCGGACCGGAATTGCCGATGCAGGTGGTGCAGCCGAAGCCGACCAGGTTGAAGCCGACCTTGTCGAGATCCTTCTGCAGACCGGAATCCGCGAGATAGCCCGCGACCACCTGGCTGCCCGGAGCGAGCGAGGTCTTCACCCACGGCTTGGCCTTGAGGCCCTTCGCCGCGGCGTTGCGCGCCAGGAGGCCGGCGCCGATCAGCACGCTCGGGTTCGAGGTGTTGGTGCAGGAGGTGATGGCAGCGATCACGACGTCGCCGTGGCCGATGTCGAAGTTCTTGCCTTCGACAGGGAAGCGCTTCGCCGGCTCTTCAGCCTTCTTGTACTCGCTGGCGAGCGCGAGCGAGAAGCCTTCGGCCACCGACGGCAGCGCGATGCGGCCTTCGGGGCGCTTCGGACCGGCCATCGAGGGAACGACGTCGGCGAGGTCGAGCGTCAACGTCTCCGTGAACACCGGGTCGGCCGACTTGGCCGTGCGGAACAGGCCTTGCGCCTTGGCATAGGCCTGCACCAGCGCGACGCGCGCCGGGGCGCGGCCGGAGGTCTTGAGATAATCGATCGTGGCGGCATCGACCGGGAAGAAGCCGCAGGTCGCGCCGTATTCGGGCGCCATGTTGGCGATGGTCGCCTTGTCGGCGACGGAGAGATTGTCGAGGCCGGGGCCGAAGAATTCGACGAACTTGCCGACGACGCCGAGCTTGCGCAGCATCTGCGTCACGGTGAGCACGAGGTCGGTCGCGGTGACGCCTTCCTTCATCGCGCCCTTCAGCTTGAAGCCGACGACATTGGGCAGCAGCATCGACAGCGGCTGGCCGAGCATGCAGGCTTCCGCCTCGATGCCGCCGACGCCCCAGCCGAGCACGGCGAGACCATTGACCATGGTGGTGTGGGAATCGGTACCGACCAGCGAATCCGGATAAGCGACCTCGAAGGTGCCGGTCTTCTTGCCGACCGTCATCTTCTCCTTCTTGGTCCAGACCGTCTGGGAGAGATATTCGAGATTGACCTGGTGGCAGATGCCGGTGCCGGGCGGCACGACGGAGAAGTTCGAGAACGCCTTCTGACCCCACTTGAGGAACTCGTAGCGCTCCTGGTTCTGCTTGTATTCCTCCGCGACGTTCTTGCCGAAAGCCTTGTTGTCACCGAAGAAGTTCACGATCACGGAGTGGTCGATGACGAGGTCGACCGGCACCAGCGGATTGATCTTCTCGGCATCGCCGCCGAGCTTCTGCATCGCGTTGCGCATCGCGGCAAGATCCACCACCGCGGGCACGCCGGTGAAGTCCTGCATCAGCACGCGGGCCGGACGGAACGCGATCTCATGCTCCAGCGACTTCTTGCGCAGCCATTTCGAGACGGCGACGATGTCCTCTTTCTTGACCGAACGCCCGTCCTCGTTGCGCAGCAGGTTCTCGAGCAGGACCTTCATCGAATAAGGAAGCTTGGAAATTCCCGTCAGACCATTCTTCTCGGCCGTGGGCAGGCTGTAATAGACATAGGTCTTGGCGCCGACCTTGAGGGTCTTTTTGCATTTGAAGCTGTCGAGCGAGGTCATCTAGGAAATCCCAATGGTTCGTTATACCCGGCAGGGTATCTCTTAACACCGTCAGCGTATCAGGCTGGGCCGCTTGCAGAGGCAGGTTGAGTTGCTGCATCAAGTAGTTCCGGGCTTATAGAAGCTTTCTAACCGCGCCGCCACAGCCACAATCGTGCCCCAGCAACCGCGAGCCAAAAATTCCCATACGCTACCCCAAGCTTTCCTGAGGGCCGGCTTTGAGTGACTTGAAACCAGGCGAGATGCAGCTCTCCGGACGCGGGGTGACTTGCGTGCGCGGCGGCCGCGA
>NZ_JADPJI010000009.1:167500-171334 GCF_023073355.1 Bradyrhizobium sp. 199 | reverse complement strand
GGCGGGAAGGGTGGCTTTATAGCGCCCTCCGGAGCCCGCCGGCGGGCAAACTTTTTTTCAGATTTTTTGCCGCCCCGTCCCGGCCACCGCGCTCACGTCCCGGCTAATCGATTGGAAACGCTTGAATTTTTTCCATGATCCACCGTGCGACGATTTGTTGACAATGGGCGTTGACAATCCCGAGTGCGGGGGCCTATAACCCGACCACTGAGCGCGGCGCCGCCGGGTCACTGACCAAGGCGAGCGAACGCGCCACTGATGCTCCTCACCTTGTTGAGTGACACAACAGTCGACGGAAGTCGATTGGAGTTCATTCATCGTCGGTAAGGGTGTCGGAACCCTTCCTCTCTGGAAGGTTGAGGCCTTGGCGGTCTCGGGCTGTTTGACAAGTGAAGATGAAGAAAGAGAAACGTGGACGGCGGAGTCCTTGCGGGTCTCGCTTCTGGAAAGCTTCGGCTTTTTTGGATCGAGACCGGACGAAAGACTTCGGCGGTACACGTTTTCAAGGAAACACCATCGTTGCCAGCGATGTGAATCGCAGGCAGCACGTCGACTTCGGTCGATAAATGGTGGGACCTCGTCAAACGTTGTGATCAGCCGGTTCAAAGTTCAAGTCCAACTTGAGAGTTTGATCCTGGCTCAGAGCGAACGCTGGCGGCAGGCTTAACACATGCAAGTCGAGCGGGCGTAGCAATACGTCAGCGGCAGACGGGTGAGTAACGCGTGGGAACGTACCTTTTGGTTCGGAACAACACAGGGAAACTTGTGCTAATACCGGATAAGCCCTTACGGGGAAAGATTTATCGCCGAAAGATCGGCCCGCGTCTGATTAGCTAGTTGGTGAGGTAATGGCTCACCAAGGCGACGATCAGTAGCTGGTCTGAGAGGATGATCAGCCACATTGGGACTGAGACACGGCCCAAACTCCTACGGGAGGCAGCAGTGGGGAATATTGGACAATGGGGGCAACCCTGATCCAGCCATGCCGCGTGAGTGATGAAGGCCCTAGGGTTGTAAAGCTCTTTTGTGCGGGAAGATAATGACGGTACCGCAAGAATAAGCCCCGGCTAACTTCGTGCCAGCAGCCGCGGTAATACGAAGGGGGCTAGCGTTGCTCGGAATCACTGGGCGTAAAGGGTGCGTAGGCGGGTCTTTAAGTCAGGGGTGAAATCCTGGAGCTCAACTCCAGAACTGCCTTTGATACTGAAGATCTTGAGTTCGGGAGAGGTGAGTGGAACTGCGAGTGTAGAGGTGAAATTCGTAGATATTCGCAAGAACACCAGTGGCGAAGGCGGCTCACTGGCCCGATACTGACGCTGAGGCACGAAAGCGTGGGGAGCAAACAGGATTAGATACCCTGGTAGTCCACGCCGTAAACGATGAATGCCAGCCGTTAGTGGGTTTACTCACTAGTGGCGCAGCTAACGCTTTAAGCATTCCGCCTGGGGAGTACGGTCGCAAGATTAAAACTCAAAGGAATTGACGGGGGCCCGCACAAGCGGTGGAGCATGTGGTTTAATTCGACGCAACGCGCAGAACCTTACCAGCCCTTGACATGTCCAGGACCGGTCGCAGAGATGTGACCTTCTCTTCGGAGCCTGGAACACAGGTGCTGCATGGCTGTCGTCAGCTCGTGTCGTGAGATGTTGGGTTAAGTCCCGCAACGAGCGCAACCCCCGTCCTTAGTTGCTACCATTTAGTTGAGCACTCTAAGGAGACTGCCGGTGATAAGCCGCGAGGAAGGTGGGGATGACGTCAAGTCCTCATGGCCCTTACGGGCTGGGCTACACACGTGCTACAATGGCGGTGACAATGGGACGCTAAGGGGCGACCCTTCGCAAATCTCAAAAAGCCGTCTCAGTTCGGATTGGGCTCTGCAACTCGAGCCCATGAAGTTGGAATCGCTAGTAATCGTGGATCAGCACGCCACGGTGAATACGTTCCCGGGCCTTGTACACACCGCCCGTCACACCATGGGAGTTGGTTTTACCTGAAGACGGTGCGCTAACCCGCAAGGGAGGCAGCCGGCCACGGTAGGGTCAGCGACTGGGGTGAAGTCGTAACAAGGTAGCCGTAGGGGAACCTGCGGCTGGATCACCTCCTTTCTAAGGATGGTTCTTCAGAAGCTTGCTTCTATCGAACCGTTTTAGAAACATCAGTGGCCAACAGATCGCCAGATCGTTGAGCTGCATTGGCGGGATTTCGCCGTCTACGTTTCTCTTTCTTCGCGGACGAACACGCGCTGGGGCTGCGAGCTGCAGAATCCCTGGTCCTTAACAGGATATGCGTTAGGGGCTTGTAGCTCAGTTGGTTAGAGCGCGCGCTTGATAAGCGTGAGGTCGGAAGTTCAAGTCTTCCCAGGCCCACCACTTTCATCGAGTGAGCATTCGTCTTCTGGTTACGGGGCCATAGCTCAGCTGGGAGAGCGCGTGCTTTGCAAGCATGAGGTCGTCGGTTCGATCCCGTCTGGCTCCACCAGATGGTTTGATCACCGAGATCTTGTACCGTCGTCCGCGAACATCACTTCGCACTTACTAGTCTGGATAGACAGTAAGCTGCGTGATTTCTGACATCGTAAAGAGGAGATCGATCCGAGTTGGATCGTGCGGCAAGCAATTGCCACGCGAGACTTCATTATCTCCGGATCATTTCGGCGCTCGTGCGTCTTTCAAAGGTAGCTCACAAGGCTGCGCTTGAGAGACAAGCGAGTTGTAAATGATCCTTTTAGCGAAGCTTGACCGCCTCGCTATCGGAACGATCTTACGAAGCAAGCTGGTCTTTCTAATCATTGTCCGGCTGCAGATAGCGTTCATCGAGGGCGCGTGCCGCAAGGTAATTCTGCAGACAACATTCTGCCGAGTGTGTGGACATTGATAATGAGAGCAATCAAGTGCCTTAAGGGTGTTCGGTGGATGCCTTGGCGCTGAGAGGCGATGAAGGACGTGCTACGCTGCGATAAGCCGTGGGGAGCTGCGAAGAAGCTTTGATCCATGGATTTCCGAATGGGGAAACCCACCTTCGATAGCCGGAACTCCAAGACCTCAGTCGAAAGACTGTGGTGTGGGGTTCGAACAGAAATGTGAGATTCCTGGACCTTTAGATTTCGATCGAAGAGGTTTTGGATTTCCGGTTATCAAGAGAAGGTATGAGACTTCTGAATACATAGGAGGTTTCAAGCAAACCCAGGGAACTGAAACATCTAAGTACCTGGAGGAAAGGACATCAACAGAGACTCCGTTAGTAGTGGCGAGCGAACGCGGACCAGGCCAGTGATACATCAAAGACAATCGGAACCAGTCAGGAAAGCTGGGCCTTAGAGGGTGATAGCCCCGTACGAGTAATGCGATGATGTATCCACGAGTAAGGCGGGACACGTGAAATCCTGTCTGAACGCGGGGGGACCACCCTCCAAGCCTAAGTACTCCTCAGCGACCGATAGTGAACCAGTACCGTGAGGGAAAGGTGAAAAGCACCCCGACGAGGGGAGTGAAATAGACCTGAAACCGGACACCTACAAACAGATGGAGCCCAAGATACGTTCTGGGTGACATCGTACCTTTTGTATTATGGGCCAGCGACTTAATTTAACGAGCAAGCTTAAGCCGATAGGCGAAGGCGTAGCGAAAGCGAGTCTGAATAGGGCGTCAAGTTCGTTGTATTAGACCCGAAACCTAGTGATCTAGCCATGAGCAGGTTGAAGGTGAGGTAACACTCACTGGAGGACCGAACGGGTGTCTGTTGAAAAAGACTCCGATGACTTGTGGTTAGGGGTGAAAGGCCAATCAAACTGGGAAATAGCTGGTTCTCCGCGAAAGATATTTAGGTATCGCCTCG
>NZ_JADPJI010000009.1:0-165000 GCF_023073355.1 Bradyrhizobium sp. 199 | reverse complement strand
TTCGCTTCTTCCGGTGTGGCGTTCGCCCAAGCTAAGCAGCAACCGGCCCCGAGCCAGGCAGCCCCCGCTCAGCAGACCGCGCCCGCGCAGCAGCCGGCGCCAGCGCTCAAGCAGATCGCGCTGAGCGACAAGCAGCTCGAGGGCGTGCTTGCCGCGCAAAAGGACATGGACGCGATCACGGAAAAACTCCCCGAAAACACCGCGCCCGACCAGAAGGTTATTGCGCAGCTCGATGACGTCGCCAAGAAGCACGGCTTTGCCGGCTATGACGACTACAACAACGTCGTCGACAACATCAGCCTCGTGATCGGCGGCTTCGACCCTGCCACCAAGAAATATGTCGGTGTGGAGGCCGTGATCAAGGCGCAGATCGCGCAAGTGCAGGCCGACAAGAAGATGCCGGCCAAGGACAAGAAAGAGGCGATCGACGAGCTCAACGAAGCGCTGAAGACGCCGGCGCCCGCGGTCGAGAACAAGGGCAATATCGATCTCGTCGGCAAGTACTACGACAAGCTTGTCGCCGCGCTCGGGGATGACGAGAACTGAGGATGTTTGCGGCGCGTTGCTCGCGCCGCGCATTCGGAGCGGTAAGGTGGCGCGCGAGCCGCGCCGTGCCAGCGTCCCCTCAGCTGAGACAAACGCGTGGGCACGCTTCGCTTTGCCAACCTTACGAAGGCTGCGAAGGCGGGCGGACCGGCTCGACAAAAAGCCCCGGAGATGTCTCCGGGGCTTGTCGTTTGTGTCTCGTCCGGAGGGGCAGCTACGTCCGCGTCCGCATCCGCATCATGAAGCTGTCGAAACTGAGCTCGGCGACCTGCATCCAGGCGAGCGAGTCGCTGCGATAAGCCGTGAGGCTCGCATACATCTTGCGGAAATGCGGGTTGCTCTTGGCCAGATCCGCGTAGATCTCACCTGCCGCCACATAGCAGCTTTCGAGCACCTCCTGGGGGAAGGGCTTGAGGATCGCGCCGGCAGCGAGCAGCCGCTTGAGCGCGGGTGGATTAACCGAGTCGTACTTACCGGTGACCCAGGTGAAGGTATCGAGTGAGGCCGCCGAGACTGCCGCCTGATAGTGTTTCGGCAGCGCGTTCCACTTGTCGAGATTCATGAGGTTGTGGCCCTGGCCGGTGCCTTCCCACCAGCCCGGATAGTAATAGTACTTCGCGACTTTCACGAAGCCGAGCTTCTCGTCGTCATACGGGCCGACCCATTCGGCCGCGTCGATCGTGCCCTTCTCCAGCGCGGGATAGATGTCGCCGGCCGCGATCTGCTGCGGCACGCCGCCGAGCTTCGAGATGATGGTGCCGGCAAAACCGCCGACGCGGAATTTCAGGCCCTTGAGATCGTCGACGGTCTTGATCTCCTTGCGGAACCAGCCGCCCATCTGGGCACCGGTCGAACCCGTGGGAACGCTGACGACATTGTACTCCTTGAGGAGATCGTTGATCATGTCCTGACCACCGTTCCACAACAGCCAGGAAATATGCTGGCGCGTGTTGAGGCCGAACGGCAGCGACGTGCCGAAGGTGAATGCCGGGTTCTTGCCCCAATAGTAATAGAGCGCAGTATTGCCCATCTCGACGGTGCCGTTCGCGACGGCGTCGAGCACTTGCAGGCCGGGGACGAGCTCTCCGGCAGCAAACGGCTGGATCTGGAAACGATTGTCGGTGATCTCGGCAACGCGCTTGCAGAAATATTCACAGCCGCCATAGAGCGTGTCGAGCGATTTCGGCCAGCTCGCGGCAAGCCGCCATTTCACCTCGGGCATCGACTGCGCGATGGCAGGTGCGGCAACGGCGCTTGCGGCGAGGCCCAGCCCGCCTGCCGTCAGGAATTTACGACGTTCCATGCATTTCCCTCCCTATATTGTCGAATCCTCGACGAGGGATCGCGATCTTGCCGTCGCTTTGTCTTCGCCGGTGGGCCGACTTTTTTTGCGTCCGAAATTCTGTGTTTCCGGATCGGGGGCAGGATGACCAAAGGGGGATCGCAAATCAAGCGCACTTTGGTTGGGCTATGACGGCGCCGATCAATGCTGCGCTGCGAACGCGGCCTCCATGGCCTTGCGCGTCTTCACCGTCTCATTGCCGGCATCGAACTCGACATCGCTCCAGCCCACCACCGCGCCGTGCGCGACGTCATGCTTCAGCTTGACGTGGTGTGCGAGGCCGATCGGCAGCGCGCCGGCCTTCAGGCTCGCGGCCGCCGGCACCAGCCTGCCCCACACCGTGTAACCGCCTTCGCCGTCGAGCATCTCGCCAGCGCGCAGATTGCGCTTGGCCACCGCCGCGACGTCGCCGCGGAAGCCGCTGGCCTGGCCGGTCGGCTCGCCCCGCAGCGCCGCCGACAGGACCGAGATGTTCAGCTCGAGCCCGATCAGGTGATAGGGCTTGTACATTGCGGCGAAGCGTCCGCTGGCATCGGTCTTGAGGCCGTATTGCCTGAAGCAGTCGGCGGCGTAGTCGTTCGGCGCCTCCAGCACGACATACACGCCCCAGCGCAGATCGCGGAACACCGGCCGTCCGTCGCGCTCGAGCGAGGAGACGACTTCGACCACGCCCGACCGCTCCAGCACGCCACCCTTGCTGCGCGGCCGCATGATATGCGGCAGATCGTCGACGCCGCAGGGCGGAAACAGCAGACCGTCCGCGGGCACGTCGAGGGCGCAGGCGTTGGCGATCGCAGCCATCTCGATCGCCGATTTGGTGCCGTCGAGAAACGAGTTGAACATCTGCGGATTCATGCCGGCCGACTGCGCTTCGCCCGCGGTCAGACCGTAATGCTGCCAGACGCCGTCCGGTGTCACGTCGTGATAGGCCGGCAGATATTTGGTGCCTTTTCCGGCGGCGACGACGCGGAAGCCGGTGGCGCGACCCCAGTCGACCATTTCCGCGGTGAGCGCCGGCTGGTCGCCATAGGCGAGCGAATAGACCACGCCTGCTTTGCGCGCTTCCTCGGCGAGCAGCGGACCTGCCAGCACGTCGGCTTCGACATTCACCATCACGATATGCTTGCCCGCCGCGATCGCGGCGCGTGCATGCTTGATTCCCACGGCGGGATTGCCGGTCGCCTCTACCACCACCTCCATCGCGCCGCCGGCGATGGCGCGCACGCCGTCATCGGTGAAGGCGGTCGCGGCGATCCGCTCGGCGCTCCAGCCCACGGTGCGGCACGCCTCGCGCGCGCGGTCGCCGTCGATGTCGACGATGATTGGCACCTCCAGCCCCGGCGTGTGCGGCACCTGCGCCAGAAACATCGAACCGAACTTACCCGCGCCGATCAGCGCGACACGGACGGGCTTGCGGGCGGAAGCACGGGCCTGGAGGAGGCGGAAGAGGTTCATGTTGCTACCAGATCATGACCGTGTCCCAGACGCGGTGCGGCGCGAAGTGCCTCTCCGCAGAGCCGGGACCCAAAAGTGAGGGAATTCCGTGGGGGGGGGGCCCCGGCTCAGCAGCGCATCACCGACGTGCTGCGCTGCCTCCGGGGCACGAGACCTATTACTCCGCCGCCTGCCGTGGCGCACGGGCGAGCCGCACCAGCGCGTCGTCGTCCACCGTCTTGATCGGCGCGAAGTCGCGATGGGCGATGTACTCCGGCCGCGTCGGGTTTCGGATGGAGTTCGAAACCGCGTTCAGCGTCAGGTACACGATCTTGCGCGGGTAGGGCGTGATGTTGCCGGCCGAGCCGTGCACAAGGTTGCCGTGGAACATCAGCATGCCGCCGGGCTTGCCGGTGGGCGCCACGATGCCGCCCTGCTCGACCAGCCGCGTCACGGTGGCCTCGTCCAGCGTCCATAGCGGATAGGATGTGGTGGCGAGGTCGTGCGAGGCTTCGAGATCGCCGGCATTCTGGCTGCGCGGCACCAGCATCAAGGGGCCGTTGATCGGCATCACCTCGTCGAGGAAGATCGCGATGTTCATCGCCCGCGGCTCCGGCATGCCGTCGTCCCGCTTCCAGGTGCCGTAATCCTGGTGCCACTGCCAGACATCGCCGGTGAAGGCCGATTTCGCGTTGATCTTGAACTGGTGCATGTAGACCGGTTCACCGAACAGATGCTCGACCGGGTCGATCATGCGTGGATGGGCGCCGAGGATTCTGAACGCCTCGTTGTAGAGATGCGCGGCAAAGGCGGTGCGCGGCGCGCCGCTCTTTTCGCGCCAGACTTCCGGCCGGTTGGCGTCGTAGATGCCGATCGCCTCCCGCGCCAGCAGATCGACCTCCTCCTGTCTGAACAGCTCGGGCAGGAACAGCCAGCCCTCGCGGTGGAAGAACTCCAATTGCTCCTGAGACAGTCTCATGGGTCGTCCTCCTGTTGTTGTTTCTTCGTTGTCGTCCGGGCGTGAATGCCTACGCCGCCGCCTCTTCCGTCGCCCTCAATCTCTCCTCGGTCATCCGTCCTGCTGTTTGCGCGTGCGCCAACGCCGCACGTTCGGCCGCCGTCGCATCGCCCGCGAGGATATGTCCGGCGATGTCGGCATGTTCAGCCCAGGCGCTGCCGCGATAGTCGAGCTCCGACAGCACCGTCGCCATCGAGCGGCGCATATGCGGCCATTGCGGCGCGATCGTCTCCTCGATCACGGGGTTGCCGGCGAGCTGATAGATCGCGCGGTGAAAATCGACGTCGAGCACGATCAGCTCGGCGAGCGTCGTCGTGCGGTCGATGCGGCTGCCGGCGGCGAGCGCCGCTTCCAAGTGCGCGCGGCCGGCCGCGTCGTATCCCGCGCGCTCCGCGGCAAGCCGCGCCGCGAGCGCATCGATCGCGCCGCGCACCTCGTAGAGCTGGCGGATGCGTGAGGGGTCGAGCTGGGTGACTTCAAAGCCGCGCTTGCCGCTCTCGGCAACCAGGCCTTGGCGGTGCAGCAGATGCAGCGCATGCGAGACAGGCTGTCGCGATACGCCGAGCGTGTCGGCCAGCTCGTTCTGCCGGATGCGCTGACCGGGCCGCAGCGTGCGGTCGGAGATCGCCTCCAGGATCCGGGCATAGACCTGGTCGATCAGGTTCGGGAGCGGGTCGAGAGGGATCACGCCGGCAGCTCCGCGAGCTATGAAAGAATACGGAATTCCGTATTCGAAAATACGGGGCGGCGGGAAGGCTGTCAAGCGCGCCGGCATGCCGTCCACTCGCTTTTGCGACCACCTAAGCCATTGATATTGCTAAGGTCGGCTACTGTGCATGGGGTTGTTTTCGAGGAAAAAGAGGCGTGAGGCCGCTTACTCCGCCAAAAACGCGTCCACCACCTCGCAGAACTCCAGCGGTGCCTGCTCGAACATCCAGTGTCCGGCATTGGGAATCACAGCCGTCTTCGCCCCGGCGATGTGCTCGGCGAGCACGCGCCACATCACGGACAGGCTGCCGGTTGTGGCGCCGCCGCCGATCAGCAGCGTCGGCGTCCTGATCGCCCGTGCGTCCGCGAGCGTATAGGGCCTGCGCTGCTCGTTGATCTGGCCGAGGAAGGTTAGCGCGTTGTCGCGGAGCTGCTGCTTCGCGGCCGCTGGCACGCGCCGCCAGGAGCCGTCGCCTTCGATTCCCTCGTAGAAGTTCTGCAGCGCGCCCTCGATATCCCCGGCGCGGATCATCTCGACCGATCGCGCCGTGCGCGCAGCCAGCGGCGGGTGCACGGGCGTGCCTTCGGGCACCGGCAGGCTCTCATCGAGATCGCCACCCGGCTCGGCCAGCACCAGCTTTCGCAGCAGATCAGGCCGTGCCTGGGCGACGCGGAATGCGATGTGGCCGCCGCGCGAATGGCCTATCAGGTCGACGGGTGCGGGCCTCACCTGCTCGATGAAAGCAATCATGTCCGCGACGTGCTGCGCCATCTTGTAGTCGTCGCCGACGGCATCCCAATGCTCGGGAAAGAAGTGCCGCAGGCTGACGGAGATGACACGGTGCGTTTTCGACAGCGGGCCGAGCAGGGAGTACCAGGTGCGGAAATCCCCCAGCGTGCCGTGCACGCAGACCAGCGGCGGGCCGCTTCCGACTTCGAGATAGGCCATGTCGTAACTGTTGATGCGGAATGTCTGCATGATCAGCTCGCGAGAAAATCCAGGACCACTTCGGAGAACTTCTGCGGCGCCTGCTCGAACATCGGATGTGTCGCGTTCGCGATGACCGCCGTCTTGGAATAGGGCACATGCGCGGCGAGCGCATGCAGCACCTTCGGCAGCAGCCCCTTGGTCCGGGCGCCCAGGATGAACAGCGTCGGCATCTTGATGGACTCCGCATCCGCCTTCGAGAACGGCGGGCGGTTGTCGCGGACCTGGCCGATCAGCGTCATGGCATTGTCGCGCAGATTCTGTTTCACCATCGCCGGCAACCGCGGCCAAGTGCCGGCGCCCTCCAGCGTGTCGACGAAGACAGCGAGGCCGCCGTCGACATCGCCGGCCGCGATCTTCTCGGCGGAAGCCGTGAAGCGCGCCAGCAGCGGCGAGGGGCCGCCAACGTAATCCGGATCGAGGCTCGCATCGAGCTCACCGCCGGGCTCGGCCAAGATCAGCCGCCGCAACAAATCGGGGCGGGCTTGCGCCACGCGGAAACAGATATGTCCACCGCGGGAATGGCCCATCAGGTCGACGGGACCGAGGTCCAGCTTCTCAATGAAGGCGATGACGTCCTCGACATGCTGCGCGATCGAATAGGTGGCACTGAGGCCGTTCCAGCGTTCGGGGAAGAAGTGCCGCAGGCTGACAGCGATCACCCGGTGCCGCTGGGTCAGCGGCCCGAGCACACAGCTCCAGACACGGAAGTCATTGAGCGAGCCGTGCACGCAGACCAGCGGCGGGCGGTCCCTGTCCTCGCCGACGTCGAGATAGGGCATTTCGTAACCGTTGACGTGAAGGCTTTGCATCGGGACTCGCGAGGCGGGCGGAACTCCTGTGCACGATTCCCGGAAAGCGGGTGGATCGCAACTATTTCCAAGCCTAGATTTAAGCCGAGATCACACTATGGGCATGCGAAGGACGCAAGCCAGGAACCGCGCCATGACCGACCAGCATTTTGCCCTGTTCGACACCAGGATCGGCCTCTGCGCCATTGCCTGGGGCCCGCGCGGCATCAACGGCACGCAATTGCCGATGGGCGGCGAGCAGAAGATCCGCACCCGCATCAGTCAACGCCATGCCGAGGCGACCGAAGCCGAGCCGACCACCGAAGTGCGAGAGGCGATCGACCGCATCGCCAAGCTGCTGGCGGGCGAGCCCGACGACCTCACCGACATTCCGCTCGATCTCGACGGCGTGCCCGACTTCAACCGCGGCGTCTACGAGATCGCCCGCGCGATCCCGCCCGGCAGGACCATCACCTATGGCGATATCGCCAAGCAACTCGGCGGCGTCCAGCTGTCGCGCGACGTCGGCCAGGCGCTCGGCCGCAACCCGTGTCCAATCGTGGTGCCCTGCCATCGCGTGCTCGCGGCCGGCAACAAGCCCGGCGGATTTTCGGCGAATGGCGGCGTGGTGACGAAGCTGAAGATGCTCGAGATCGAAGGCGCGCTGGTGAACCACACGCCGAGCCTGTTTGATTGAGTGATGTTGATCGTGCCCCGGACGCCGTGCGGCACGAAGTGCTGCACCGCAGAGCCGGGGCCCAGCATCTCAGCGATGGGTCCCGGCTCTGCGGTGCATCGCTGCGCGCTGCACCGCGTCCGGGACACGAGACCACTCCTTTAAATCTGGGCCGTCGTCTTCGGCCAGTACCGGTCGCGCAGGTGGCGCTTCACCAGCTTGCCGGTTGGCGTGCGCGGCAGCTCGGGCTCGAAATCGATCGAGCGCGGGCACTTGATCGCGGAGAGGCGGACCTTGCAGTAGCCAATCAAATCGGCCTCGAGCGCCTTGCCGGCGCGGCTCATGTCGTGCGGCTGCACCACTGCCTTCACCTCTTCGCCCATTTCCTCGTTCGGCACGCCGAACACGGCGACATCGGCGACGTCGGGGTGTGTGATCAGCACGTCCTCGGTCTCCTGCGGGTAGATGTTCACGCCGCCGGAGATGATCATGTAGGCCTTGCGGTCGGTGAGATAGAGGAAGCCATCCTTGTCGAGATAGCCGACGTCGCCGAGCGTCGACCAGCCCTTGGCGTTGTAGGCCTTCTTCGTCTTCTCGGGATCGTTGTGATAGGTGAAAGCAGGCGCATCGGCAAAGTAGACCGTGCCGATCTCGCCTAGCGGCTGCTCCTCATCGTTCTCGTCGAGAATCTTGATCTTGCCGATCACGGCGCGCCCAACGCTGCCGCGGTGTTCCAGCCATTGCGGCGAACTGCAGACAGTGACGCCGTTGCCCTCCGAGCCGGCGTAATACTCGATCAGGATCGGCCCCCACCAATCGATCATTTTGGCCTTGATGTCGACCGGGCACGGAGCGGCGGCGTGGATCGCGCCCTTGAGCGTGGAGACGTTGTATTTGGTGCGAACGTCGTCCGGCAGTTTCAGCATGCGCACGAACATGGTCGGCACCAGCTGCGACTGCGTGACCCTGTGCTTCTCGACGAGCTTCAGGAACTCTTCGGCGTCAAAGCGCTCCATGATGATCGAGGTGCCGCCGAGCACGATTGCCATCATGTTGAAGCGCAAGGGAGCGGCGTGATAGAGGGGCGCCGGTGATAGATAAATGCTCTCGGCGTTCATGCCGCACATGTCGGCACAGAGCACCCGCAGAAGCGGGTTCGGCTCGTCGATCGCTTTACCCTCGAAGGCCTTCTTGACGCCCTTGGGCCGCCCGGTGGTGCCGGACGAATACAGCATGTCGTAGCCGGCGACCTCGCCCGCAATCGGCGTCGTCGGCTGCGCGGCGGCCTCCTTGTCGTAGGAGCGGAAGCCGGGCAGCGGCTCGTCCATCATGTAGAAGATCGGCTCGCCGGCGACGCCCTTGATCAGGCCCTTGATCTGGTCGGCGCATTTCGGCGTGGTAATCACGATCTTGGCGCCGCAATCGGCGACGATGTAGTCGATCTCGTCCTGCTTCAGATAGCGGCTGATCGCGGTGTAATAGAGCCCGCTTCGCTGCGCTGCCCAGCAGAGCTCCATGAAGGCAAGGCGGTTCTCCATCAACAGCGCGATATGGTCGCCGGCCTTCAGCCCGAGCGAGCGAAACAGATGCGCGCCCTGGTTCGAAAGCTCGTCGAGCTCGCGATAGGTGATCGCCTTGCCGGTGCCGGCCATCTGATAGGCGATCTTGTCGGGCGTGGCGCGGGCGTGGATGGAGGGGTGGGTCATGGCGTTTTCCTCAAACGCGAATGGCGAACAGCGAATTGCGAGTAGGGAAGAACGGAGCCGCTCTTCGCCCAATCACCATTCGCTGCTCGCCACTCACTACTCGCTTTTGTTTTCCTACAGCCGCTCCACGATCGTCACATTCGCCATACCGCCGCCTTCGCACATGGTCTGCAGGCCATAGCGCTTGCCGCGCTGGTGGAGGGCGTGGACCAGCGTCGTCATCAGCTTGGTGCCGGAGCCGCCGAGAGGGTGGCCGAGCGCGATCGCGCCGCCGTTGACGTTGAGGCGCTCCGGATCGGCGCCGGTGGTCTTCAGCCATGCGGTCGGCACCGAGGCGAAGGCCTCGTTGACCTCGAACAGGTCGATGTCACCGATCTTCATGCCGGTTTTCTCCAGCGCGCGCTTGGTTGCGTGCAGCGGTGCATCCAGCATGATGACGGGATCGCCACCCATCATGGTCATATGGTGGATGCGCGCCAGCGGCTTGACGCCGAGCTGCTTCAGGCCGCGCTCGTTCACCACCATGACGCCGGAGGCGCCGTCGCAGATCTGGCTGGCGCTGGCGGCGGAGAGCTTGCCGTTCTCGGCGATCAGCTTGACGCCCTTGATGCCTTCGAGCGTGGCATCGAAGCGGATGCCTTCGTCGATGTGGTGGGTATCCTTGGAGCCGTCGGCGCGGGTGATCTCGAGCGGCACGATCTCCGTCTTGAAGTGACCGGCTTGCGTCGCCGCGATCGCCCGCTGATGGCTGTTGTAGGAGTACTCGTCGAGCTCATCCTTGGAGAGACCGTATCGCTCGGCCATCATCTCAGCACCAGTGAACTGGCTGAACACGATGTTCGGATACTTTGCCTCGATGCCCGGGCTCTTGTAATTGCCAAAGCCGTTCTTGGCCGGGAGCTGCGACGACAGGCCCATCGGCACGCGCGTCATCGATTCCACGCCGGCGGCGATTACGACGTCCATGGTGCCCGACATCACGGCTTGAGCTGCGAAGTGAAGCGCCTGCTGCGAGGAGCCGCACTGGCGGTCGATCGACGTGCCCGGCACGCTCTCCGGCAGCTTCGAGGCCATGATCGCGTTGCGCGCGACGTTGTTGGACTGTTCGCCGACCTGCATCACGCAGCCCATGATCACGTCCTCGACCTGGGCAGGATCGACCTTGGTGCGATCGACCAGCTCGTCCAGCACCTTTGCGGCGAGATCAGCCGGATGCCAGCCGGCGAGGCGGCCCCCCTTGCGCCCGCCCGCGGTGCGCGCAGCGGCGACGATGTAAGCCTCGGCCATATCGGTCTCTCCCTGAAATTGTTGATTGGGTTGGTTGTCAGGATCGGATTTAAGGGACGGGCGATCGTTTAGTCAATCGATCAATTAACTCTTGTGGTGAGACGCTGCTTGGGCTTATCTGCGCGCCTCTCGAAGGGCATTCAGGGAAATCCGTGGCTACCAGCGTACCGACCAGGCTCCCCAGCGGGAAGAATTCCACCGCGGAGAAATTGCTCGTGGCCGCGAGCGAGCTGATGATCGAACGCTCCTCGATCGAGATCTCGCTCTCCGACATTGCGCAAAAGTCAGGCGCCAACGCCGCGTTGGTCAAATACCATTTCGGCAACAAGGACGGCCTGCTGTTGGCGCTGCTTGAGCGCGATGCGGGAACGGAACTGTCCAATCTCGAATATCTGCTGGCGCAGCCGATCACGCCGACCGCGAAGCTGAAGCTGCATATCGGCGGCATCATTCGCGCCTATCACCGGTTTCCCTACATGAACCGGCTGATCCACTATCTGCTGCACGAGAGCGTCGCTGGCTCCGCGGACGAAGTCTCGAAATTCTTCGTCGCGCCGCTGCTGGATTTTCATCGGCGCCTGCTCGCCGAAGGCGTCAGCCAGGGCGAGTTCCGCGCCACCGATCCGGTGCTGTTCTACACCAGCCTGATCGGCGCCTGCGATCATCTCTTCTTCGGCCGGCACGCGATGTCGCGCGCGACCGGCGTCGGCCCGGTCACCGACGACGTCTGCCGGCAATACATCAAGCACATGGAAACGCTGATCTGCGGCGGCATCCTCACGCAAGGCGAGGAAGCTGCCGCGGCTGGATAATCCGGCCCAGAACTCAGAGGTCTAGAGAAAAAACGCCCAAGGAAAGGTAGCTTACAATGCAATTGAAAGACGTTGCCGTTCTCATCACCGGCGGTGGTTCGGGCCTCGGTGCCGCGACCGCACGCGCCATGGTCGCCAAGGGCGCCAAGATCGGCGTGATCGACCAGAGCAAGGAAAACGCAGAGAAGATCGCCGCCGAAGTGAAGGGCGTCGCATTGCATGCCGACGTCACCAGCGAGGAGCAGATCAAGGCGGCGATCGCCAAGGCAGAAGCCGCGCACGGCGTCGCGCGCGTGCTGATGAACTGCGCCGGCATCGGCGGCTCGCAGCGCATCGTCGGCCGCGACGGCGTCTATCCCCTGGAAAAGTTCGCGCGCATCATCAACGTCAATTTGATCGGCACCTTCAACTGCCTGCGCCTGTTCGCCGAGCGCCTCGTCACGATCGAGCCGGTCGGGGAAGAGCGCGGCGTCATCGTCAACACGGCGTCGGTCGCAGCTTACGAAGGCCAGATCGGCCAGATCGCTTATGCGGCGTCGAAGGGCGGCGTCGTCGGCCTGACGCTGCCGGCCGCACGTGACCTCGCCAGCCAGAAAATCCGCGTCAACACCATCGCGCCCGGCCTGTTCCTGACGCCGCTGCTGATGGGCTTGAACGAAGAGGCCCGCAAGAGCCTCGGTGCCCAGGTGCCGCACCCCGCGCGTCTTGGCGACGCCAATGAATACGGTTCGCTCGCCGTGCACATCGTCGAGAATCCCATGCTCAACGGCGAGACCATCCGCCTCGACGGCGCGATCCGCATGGCGCCGCGGTAGGGTGCGGCTCTTCCCTTCTCCCGGTGTGGGAGAAGGTGGCGCGAAGCGCCGGATGAGGGGTCTGCGCCCGCGGAGACAGACCCCTCACCCAAGTGAACTCTGGCCTCACAGCGTACATGCCCTCTCCCACAAGGGGAGAGGGCGCAGTAATCGGCACCGCGATCGGCGGTAAGCACGAGGCGCCTCATGTCCCAACCGTTGCTGATCGAGCACAATGACGGCGTCGACACTGTGACGCTCAATCGCCCTGACAGCCTCAACGCGCTCGATCCCGCGCTGATCGACGCGCTCAATACCTACTTTCAGGGGCTGCAGCGCAACCGCGACACGCGGGTCGTCGTGCTTAAGGGCGCCGGCAGGAATTTCTGCGCGGGCCTTGATCTCAAGGCCGCGATGGCCCGGCGTGCCGGACAGCAGGAGCCACCCGGCGTCACGGAGTCGCTGGATTCGCAGCGCCGCATTGCCGACATCGTGATGCTGATGCGGCGCTGCCCGCAGCCGATCCTCGCGCTGGTGCAGGGCGCCGCGGCCGGCGGCGGCTTTGCGCTGGCGCTGGCCTCCGACATCCGTATCGCGACGAAATCGGCGCGGATGAACTGCGCCTTCATCAAGCTCGGCCTTGGCGGCTGCGACATCGGCACCAGCTATTTCTTGCCGCGCCTCGTCGGCGTCTCCGTCGCATCGGAGCTGATCCTCACCGGACGCTTCATCGGCGCCGAGCGGGCGCTGGCGGTCGGCCTCGTCTCCGATGTCGTGGACGAGGACAAGCTAGATGATGCGGCCGAGTTCTATGTCGACGCGATGATGACGGCTTCACCCGTGGGCCTGCGCCTGTCCAAGGAATGTCTCAACATGAGCGTCGATGCCGGATCGCTGGAAGCCGTGATCGCAATCGAGGATCGCAACCAGGTCCTGTGCAGCCGTTCCGAGGAATTTTCGGAAGGCATCAGGGCCTTCCTTGAGAAGCGAAAGCCTGTCTATATCAAGCGCTGAACCAGAACGATCCGCAAAGGACGATAATTCCGGGAGACGCAAAATGAGTGGAAGTGCGGCGGCTGTGATGACGAAGCCCGCCTTTCGCAAGATCGAGTGGCTACCACGCGACATCGACGTCGAGCGGCGAGCCGACGGCACGGTGGTGCTGAAGTCGCGCATTCCGTTGCAAGCCTACGAGAAGCACATTCCAGCCTCGCTGGCGAAGTGGGCGAAGGAAGCGCCGGAACGCACCTGGCTTGCCCAGCGCGGCGGAGCGAGCCGCAAATGGCGCAAGGTATCCTATGGCGAAGCCAAGCGCACCGTGGATGCTCTGACGCAGAGTCTGCTCAATCTCGGACTCGACGGTCGCCCCGTTGCGATCCTCTCCGGCAACTCGATCGAGCATGCGCTGATGACGCAGGCCGCGATGCAGGCACGCGTCCCCGCGGCTCCGGTGTCACCGGCCTATTCTCTGATGAGCCACGATCACGTCAAGCTGAAGTACCTGTTCGACCTGATCAAGCCGGCCGTGGTGATGGTGCAGGACGGCCCGCTGTTCGAGAAGGCCTTGAGCGCGCTTGATCTCAGCGGCGTCACCGTAGTTCACGTCGCGCGTCCTTGCGAGGGCATCGAGAGCGTCAGCTTTGCGGAGCTCGCGGCAACGGTCGTGACCGCCGATGTCGATGCCTCCATCGCAAAAATCACGCCGCAGACCGTCGGCAAGCTGTTGTTCACGTCCGGCTCGACCGGGATGCCCAAGGCCGTCATCAACACGCAAGAGATGATGTGCGCCAATGCGGCGATGATGATGCAGGTGCGGCCGCGCGATCCCAGCGGGCCGATCTCGACCATGCTGGACTGGATGCCCTGGAACCACACCATGGGCGGCAATGCCGCGTTCCATCCGATCCTGGTCGATGGCGGCACGCTCTATATCGACGACGGCCGGCCGATGCCGGGCCAGTTCGAGGAGACGTTGCGAAACTTGCGCGAGATCTCGCCGACCTATTACGCCAACGTGCCGGCGGGCTACGCCGCGCTGGCGGCGGCGATGGAGAAGGACGACGCGCTCTGCCGCTCCTTCTTCAAGAATCTCTCGATCATGGCCTATGGCGGCGCGCGCCTGCCTGACGATCTCTATGACCGCATGCAGACCCTCGCCGTGAAGACCACCGGCGAGCGCATCGTGTTCTACACCGGCTGGGGCTCGACCGAGACCGCGCCGACCTCGACCGGCACCTATTGGGACACCGAGCGCGTCGGCCTGATCGGCCTGCCGTTCCCCGGTGTCGAATTGAAGATGGTGCCGTGTGGCTCGAAATACGAATTGCGCCTGCGCGGCGTCAACGTCACGCCCGGCTATTTCGGCCAGCCTGAGCTCACGCAGAAGATGTTCGACGAGGAAGGCTTCTACTGCATCGGTGACGCCGGCATTTTCGTCGATGATTCCGATCCGGTGAAGGGCATCATCTTTGCGGGTCGCGTCGTCGAGGACTTCAAGCTCACCACCGGAACGTTCGTGCATGTCGGCTCGCTCCGCACCGATACGATCGCCGCAGCGACGCCTGTCGTGCACGATGCGCTCGTGGCGGGGCAGGACCGCCCGTTCATCGGCCTGCTGGCCTGGCCGAACTTGCACGCCTGCCGGCAGCTGGTCGGCAATCCCGATCTGAGTTTTGCCGATGCCGTGAAGCAACCCAAGGTGATCGCCTGCTTCCGCCGCGGCCTGGAAGCGCACAACCGGGAATGCGAGGGCGCGAGCAGCCGCATCATCGCGCGCGCGATGCTGATGGTCGAGCCGCCTTCGATCGACGGCAACGAGCTCACCGACAAGGGCTACATTAACCAGCGTGCCGGCCTCGAGCGCCGCGCCGCGCTGGTGGACCGGCTCTATGCGGATCAGCCGGATGAGGACGTGATCGTGCTGAGATGACCACCGTAGGATGGGTAGAGCGTAGCGAAACCCATCGCCTTTCGTCAGACAATCGATGGGTAATCGCTTCGCTCCACCCATTCCTGCAGAACAGCAATAACAAGGTAGCCCGCCATGAACTTCGATTTCTCCGACGACCAGAAACAGCTCCGCGACCAAGCGCGCAAATTCCTTGCGGAAAAGTGCTCGCCGAAGGCTGTGCGCGTCGTGCTCGACGGCAAGGCGCCTTATGACAAGGAGCTGTGGAAGGGCCTCGCCGGAATGGGTTTTCTCGGCGTCGCGATTCCGGAAGAGTTCGGCGGCGCCGGTGCCGGCCATCTCGAGCTCTGCGTGATCGCAGAAGAGATGGGGCGGGCGAATGCACCGGTGCCGTTCTCCTCGACCGTTTATCTTGCTGCCGAAGCGCTGCTGATCGCGGGTAGCGACGCCCAGAAGAAGAAATGGCTGCCCGCGATCGCCTCGGGCGAGGCGATCGGCACGCTGGCTCTGTTCGAGGGCAAGGGCAATCCGTCGCCGAAGACCATCAAGCTGACAGCTACCAACGGTGTGCTCAACGGCGTCAAGAAGCCGGTCGCCGATGGTGCCATCGCCGATTTCGCGGTAGTCGCCGCGCGCACCGGATCGAGCGGGCGCGAGAGCGATGTTTCGTTGTTCCTGGTTGACCTCAAAGCGGGTGGCGTCGAAGTGAAGAGCCTCACCAATCTCGATCCGACCCGCGGGCAGGCCGAGATCACTTTCAAAGACTGCAAGGCCGAGCCGCTAGGAGCTGCCGGCGAAGGCTGGAGCATCCTCACCCAGGTGCTCGACCGCGCCGCGGTGCTGTGCGCTTTCGAGCAGGTCGGCGGCTCCGATCGCGCGCTGGAGATGGGCCGCGACTACGCGCTCGATCGCATCGCCTTCGGCCGCCAGATCGGCTCGTTCCAGGCGGTCAAGCATATGCTGGCCGATATGTATGTCTCGGCGACGCTGGCGCGTTCCAACAGCTATTACGGCGCCTGGGCGCTCTCGACCAACGCGGCCGAGTTGCCGGAGGCTGCCGCCGCCGCGCGTATCAGCGCGACGCAGGCGTTCCAGCATTGCGCCAAGAACAACATCCAGGTCCACGGCGGCATGGGCTTCACCTGGGAGTTCGACTGCCACATGTACTATCGCCGCGCCAACGCCATGGCGCTCGGGCTCGGTAGCCTGTCCTATTGGGAAGACCGGTTGATCGACCGCATGCGCAAGAAGAACGCGGCGTGACGTCATTCGGGGGCGGCACGTAGCGCCGAACCCGGAAATCTCGATCTGAGTCGGTAACCTCTGGATTCCGGGTTCGATGCTTCGCATCGCCCCGGAATGACGAGAGAGAGAGCAAAGATGAACTTCGACGACACCCCGCAGGAAGCCGAATTCCGCGCCACCGCGCGCGCCTGGATCAGCGCCAATGCGCCCAAGAAGTACGAGGAGGAGCTGCGCAAATCCTCGCTCGGCCGCACCGCGCTCAAGAACGCTGACATCCTTAAGGTCGCAAAGGCCTGGCAGAAGAAGAAGGCCGATGCCGGCTGGGCCTGCCTGCACTGGCCCAGGGAATATGGCGGCCGCGGATCGTCGCCGATCGAGCGCGTGATCTGGTCGCAGGAAGAAGGGCCGTTCGGGCAGCTGTCACGGATGTTCATCATCGGCCACGGCATGTGCGGACCAACCATGATGGCGTTCGCGCGCGAGGAGCATAAGCGCAGCTATCTGCCGCCGCTCGCATCAGGCGAGAAGGTGTGGTGCCAGCTTTTTTCGGAGCCGGCCGGCGGCTCGGACGTCGCGGGCTTGCGTACGCGCGCCGAGAAGGAGGGCGACGACTGGGTGATCAACGGGCAGAAGATCTGGACCTCGGGCGCGCATTATTCCGATTACGGTATTCTGCTCACCCGCACCGATCCAACCGTGCCCAAGCACAAGGGCCTCACCATGTTCTTCCTGGACATGAAGAGCTCGGGCGTCGAGGTGCGACCGATCAAGCAGGCGAGCGGAGCCTCGGATTTCAACGAGGTCTATTTTACCAATGTCCGCATTCCCGACCATCAGCGCCTCGGCGAGGTCGGAGACGGCTGGAATGTGTCGCTGACCACGCTGATGAACGAGCGCAGCGCGATCGGCGCGGCCGTCTCGACCGGTTTCCCTGAATTGTTCGAGTACTGCTCCAGCCTGATGCTCGACGACGGCCCCGCGATCGAGGACCGCGCGGTGCGCTCGAAGCTCGCCAACTGGGCGGTGAAGGCGAGCGGCTTGAAATACACCAGCATGCGCGCGATCTCGGCGTTGTCGAAGGGCGAGCGGCCGGGGCCGGAGAATTCCATCGGCAAGCTGGTCGCAGGCTCGATGATTCAGGACGTCGCGACTTATGCGTTGGACTTACAGAGTGCGAGCGGCGTGATCAGCGGCGAGGATGCCGAACTCGCCGGCCGCTTCCAGGCGATGCTGCTGCGCGCGCCCGGCACTCGCGTCGAGGGCGGCACTGACGAGATCATGCGCAACATCATCGCCGAGCGGGTGCTGGGTCTGCCCGGCGATATCCGTGTCGACAAGGACGTGCCGTTCAACAAGATCCCGACGAAGGGGAGAGGTTAGAATCGTAGGTGGGTAAAGGCGCGGAGCGCGCCATGCCCACCAACTCCGTCGAGAACGAAAGGTGGTGGGCACGTTTCGCTTTGCCCACCCTACGCACCGAGCAAGGATTGAGGTCCGCCATGAATTTCGACGACACCCCGCAGGAAGCCGCATTCCGCGAGACCGCGCGCAAATGGGTCGAGGCCCATGCGCCAAAGGAGCTCGAGGCCGAGCTGTCAAAGTCCTCGCTTGGCCGGATCCGGCTCGCCCAGCACGACATCGTTGATGTCGGCAAGGCGTGGCAGAAGAAGAAGGCCGAGGGCGGCTGGGCCTGCCTGCACTGGCCTAGGGAATATGGCGGCCGCGGCGCCACGCCGATCGAGCGGGTGATCTGGCAGCAGGAGGAGGGCGTCTACGGCAAGCTGACGCAGCCGTTCCAGATCGGCGAGGGCATGTGCGGTCCGACCGTGATGGCTTTCGGCACCGAGGATGCCAAGCGCCGGTATCTGCCGAAGCTCGCCTCGGGCGAGGAGATCTGGTGCCAGCTGTTCTCCGAGCCGTCCGCCGGCTCGGACGTTGCGGG
Organism: Bradyrhizobium sp. 199; assembly: GCF_023073355.1. Taxonomy (GTDB): domain Bacteria; phylum Pseudomonadota; class Alphaproteobacteria; order Rhizobiales; family Xanthobacteraceae; genus Bradyrhizobium. The sequence goes on along the minus strand of NZ_JADPJI010000009.1, from coordinate 146,803 downwards.
CTTGCGCACCCGCGCGGAGAAGAAGGGCGACAATTGGGTCGTCAACGGCCAGAAGATATGGACCTCGGGCGCGCATTACTCCGACTACGGCCTCCTGATCGCGCGCACCGATCCGAATGTGCCCAAGCACAAGGGCCTCACCATGTTCTTCCTGGACATGAAGAGCCCGGGCGTGGAGGTCCGTCCGATCAAGCAGGCCAATGGCATGCAGGAGTTCAACGAGGTCTATTTCACCGATGTCGTGATCCCCGATACCCAACGCCTCGGCGCCGTCGGCGAGGGCTGGAGCGTCTCGCTGACCACGCTGATGAACGAGCGCATGTCGATCGGCTCGCGGCTTGCGACCGGCGTGCCTGAGATGTTCGAGTTCTGCTCCAACCTGATGCTGGAGGACGGGCTTGCCATCGACGATCCCGCCGTGCGCTCGAAGCTTGCGAGCTGGGCGGCGAAATCGAACGGGCTGAAATACACCAGCTACCGCACCATCTCGGCGCTGTCGAAGGGCGAGCGGCCGGGCCCGGAGAACTCGATCGGCAAGCTGGTGTCGGGCATGATGCTCCAGGACATTGCAACCTACGCGATGGACCTGCAGGGCGCGGCCGGTGTGCTCACAGGCAGCGACGAGGAGACCGTGCAGGGGCAATTCCAGCAGATGCTGCTGTCCTCGCCCTCGATGCGCATCGCCGGCGGCACCGACGAGATCCTGCGCAACATCATCGCTGAGCGCGTGCTGGGATTGCCGGGCGACATCCGGGTCGACAAGGACGTGCCGTACAACAAGATCCCGACCAAGGGGCGGTGATCTCACCTCTCGCTGTATCGCGTAGGGTGGGCAAAGCGAGACGTGCCCACCACATCCAGATGCATCGGGGTAAGTCTGTTGGTCGGCACGGCGCGATGCGCCTTTGCCTACCCTACGAAGAGCGCGAGCTGATCCATGGACGCTACAGTCAAACAAAACGATCGCATCGGCGTGCTCGAAGAGCTCCTCAACGAGCGTTATTCGGTGCGCGCCTTCCTGCCCAAGGAGGTCGACCGCGCAACGATTGAGCATGTGCTGACCACCGCGCAGCGCACGGCCTCATGGTGCAACAGCCAGCCCTGGCAGGTCGTCATCGCCAGCGGCGCGGCCAAGGAGCGCTTTCGCCAGGCGATCTACAAGGAGGCCGCGGGCGGTCTCGGCGACGACTACGATTTCACGCCGCCGCGCGAATATGTCGGGGTGTATCTGGAGCGCCGCCGCGAGAGCGGTTTTCAGCTCTACAACACGCTCGGCATCGCCCGCGGTGACAGAAGCGCCTACGCCAAGCAGGCGCTGGAGAACTACAATTTCTTCGGCGCGCCGCATGTCGCGATCATCCACACCAACGAGCCGCTCGGCATTTACGGTGCGATCGATTGCGGCGCCTATGTCAGCAATTTTATGCTGGCCGCGCAGGCGCTCGGGCTCGGCACGATTCCGCAGGCAGCGCTGGCGCGGCATTCCGGCCTGATCCGCCGCCACTTCAACCTGCCGGACGATCGCCGCATCGTCTGCGGCATCTCATTCGGCTATGCCGACCACGCCCACAAGGTCAACAGCTACCGCACCTCGCGCGCGAGCGTGGCCGATACCGTGACCTTCGTCGAGGAGTGATCGGGCGGCGTAGCCCGCCTTCGGCGTCAGACGCACGCGAAGGCGGCCGTGGCACGGCCGTCTTCGTTCGTCTCGGTCCCTTGGCCGTCAGCCGCCGCTGCCGCCGATCACGGCCCGCACGGTCTCGTCAGGCCCGAAATCCTCGGCGCCATCGACATAGAGCAGCGCGGCGAGCTTCGAGCGGGCGCGGTTCACGCGGCTCTTGATCGTGCCGACCGCACAGCCGCAGATCGAGGCCGCATCCTCGTAGGAGAAGCCGGAGGCGCCGACCAGGATCAACGCTTCACGCTGATCCTGCGGAAGCTTGTCGAGGGCCGTTCGAAACTCCTCGAACTCGAGATGAGCGTTTTGCGAGGGCTGTGTCTTCAGCGTCTTGGCGTAATTGCCTTCGGCATCCTCGACCTCGCGCCGCCGCTTGCGATAGTCGGAGCGGAACAGGTTGCGCAGGATCGTGAACAGCCACGCCGGCAGGTTGGAGCCGGGCTGGAACGAGTCGATGTTGGCGAGCGCGCGGAGCAGCGTCTCCTGGACCAAATCGTCGGCGCGGTCCGCATTGCCGCTGAGTGAAATGGCGAACGCGCGCAGACTGGGCACGGCCGCCAGGATGTCGTTACGCAGGGAGTCGGTGAGAGGCATTAATCCCTCCCATTGTTGTTGTCGTTGGATCCGCCCTCATTTTCCACGTGGGGTGTCGCTCCCGGCGCATCAAGCTTCTTGATCAGTTCTGCGAACCGATCCGGAACACCTTGTCGCACGACATCATCATACATGGCGCGCAACTGATGGCCGATCCGCGACTGGATCTCCGGAGTGAGGCCTCCCTTGCCGGGGGTCGTGCTTCTGCTGGCTTGAGACTTGAGATCTTTCATGACCTGTTCCACGTTTCCCCGAGTTAAGTTACTGTAAGTTCGAGAAGTTTCTCAACCGGGAGCCGTTCCCTGGTTAGGCACAATTCCAGGTTCGATAAAAAGTTCCCCCCTTGGACGGAACTTTTCTTAGGGTGAGGCGTAATCAGCCCAGCAGGGGAACCCGGGCCCCCCGCGTGGCGCCTGACCTCAGGATTGCATCTCAAGGCCGGCCCGAACACGAATGGAGTGGGGATGTCCCGTTCACAGCTTGTTGCTGAACACTTGCCGTTGTTGCGCCGGTACGCACGCGCCCTGACAGGCAGCCAGGCCTCCGGTGACGCCTACGTCGCAGCCATGTTGGAAGCCATGCTGGGAGATCCGGCGGTGCTCGACGAGAGCCACGGGCCGCGCGCCGGCCTGTTCCGGCTGTTCACCCAGATCTGGAATTCGGTCTCCGTCAACGACGATTCGGAGGTGACGACCCTGCCGATGCCGCCAGAGCGGCGTCTGTCGAACATCACACCGCTGCCGCGGCAGGCCTTCCTGCTGCTGTCGCTGGAAGGATTCTCGGAAGAGGAAGTGGGCTATATCCTCGGTACTGACGTCGGCGAGACGCGGCGCCTTGCGGACGCCGCAGGCCGCGAGATGGCGGCGGAGATCGCGACCGACGTGCTGATCATCGAGGACGAGACCTTCATCGCCATGGACCTCGAGAGCCTGGTGAAGAATCTCGGCCATAACGTCGTCGGTGTCGCGCGCACCCACGCCGATGCGGTGGCGCTGGCCAAGAACAAGCGGCCCGGCCTGATCCTCGCCGACATTCAGCTCGCCGACGGCTCGTCGGGCCTGGACGCCGTCAACGAGCTGCTGCGCACCTTCGAAGTGCCGGTGGTGTTCATCACCGCCTACCCGGAGCGCTTCCTCACCGGCGAGCGGCCCGAGCCGGCGTTCCTGATCTCAAAGCCGTTCCAGCCCGCGATGGTGTCGGCGGTGGCGAGCCAGGCGCTGTTCTTCCAGCGCAACTCGCGCAATCGTGCGCCAAAGGCGCCGGCGGCGTAAGAGACCTGCATCGAACCAGAGGACGGCGCGTCGCAAGGCGCGCCGTTTTTGTATATGGCGGCGGAGCGTTGTCCTGCGATGCCTCAGCAGCCGCGGCAGATGCTGCGAAGCATCGAGTTTAGCTTTGTATCATCAGGTCCAGGGGATTTCGCATTCAGCTTGGCCTGGCCCTCGATCCAGGATTGGAGCGATTTCTCTCGTTCCGGAGACGGCGCCAAGTTCAATTGCGTCCCGTCGAAAGCCACGAGGACGGTCACCCTCTGCAGGTCGTCCTTCGCCTCGGCGGGCGGCTTCGGGAAAGGCACGGATCGCTCGACCATGGCCAGCGTCGCGGCATCCAGCGGCGCAAAGCCGGTGCTTTCCACCAACGCGCTTGAGATCAATTGGCCCGAGCGATCGACCACGAATGTGACCCCTGCATCGGCCCTTTGGCCCATCGCCTGCGAAGGAAACACCCTGTTGCGCCATACGTGCTCGGTGACTGCCTTGCGCCAGGCGGCCATAGCCTCGGACTCGGCCAAGCCGGAAGCCGGTGTGCTCAGCACCAGCCCGTTGGTTGGCACCTGGAATTGACGGCCGCTGAAGACAATCGGGACCACGTAAGAAAAAGTCTCTTCCTTCAGCTCCGAAGGCGGCTGCGGAAACGGTTGGGCGCGGGCGACGATCTCTAGCGCAGCATCGTCGAGCAGTCGCGAGCCGGTGCTCGCGGCGAGTGCTCGCGAGACCAATGTGCCGGACCGGTCGATGACGAAGCGAACCTTGGCCTCACCGGTTTGTCCGAGTGCCTGAGCCGGATACAGTCTGCTTTTGGCGATGTGTGCTGACAGCCTCGCCTTCCAGGCCCGGGCACTTTCGCTCCGCATATCTGTCTGCGCATGCGCGGGGAATGCCGCAAGCAATCCGAGAAGCGCGGCCAGCAAGGGAAATTTCATTTGCATGAGTGCGATATTAGTCGCGGTCCGGTTGATTGCAAGGCTCGTTGCTCGTGTCGCGGCTCTCGCTGTGGGCAATTCGAACGGCCGCAAAGCATCAGGCGCTTGACGGCAATCCAATTGCCCCGTTGATACGTCGAGCCGATCACATCCATCGCAGCGTCACGCCGCCGGGAGAAACGGATCATGGACCAGCAACTCCTCGATCGCCTCGCCATCCGCGACCTCGTCGAGAACTGGGCGGTGTGGCGCGACGCCGGCGACTGGGAGCGCTTTGCCACCGTTTGGCATGACGAGGGCTGGATGTCCGCGACCTGGTTTCAGGGGCCGGCGCGGGATTTCATGCGCGTCAGCCAGGAGGGCTTTGCCAAGGGCGTTCGCATCCTGCATTTCCTGGGCGGCACCAGCATCGATCTCGCAGGCGAGCGGGCGATCGCACAAACCAAGATGACGATCTCGCAGCGCGCCCCGGTGCACGACGTGCTCTGCGACGTCGTCTGCACCGGGCGCTTCTACGATTTCCTGGAGAAGCGGCACGGAAGATGGGGCATCGTCCGCCGCCAGCCGATCTACGAAAAGGACCGGATCGACCCGGTCGATCCCGCCGCGACCCTCCGTCTCGACCAGAAGGCGCTCGCCGCGCTACCCGAAGGTTACCGCCACCTCGCCTACATGCAGGAGCTGATCGGCTACAAGGTCAAGCGCGACATGCCGGGCCTGATCGGCGCCGAAGTGGAGAAGCTGTATGGCGATGGACGGACATGGCTCGCAGGCAAGGCCTCTTGACGCATCGAGCGATAGCAGGGCGCCGTTGCGTTTACGGTTACGCCGTCCCTTCGCCGGCAAACTCACAACGCAGCCGTGCGGAGCGGCTGGCGATTTTTTCTCTGATGATTTTTTCTGCACTTCCAGCCCGATGCAACGAACGAGCGTGAGGGCGGTCTGGCTTTTCTCGGCCTGTAATCTTGTTCACATACTTTAGGCTGTATTTCGTGCAAGATGGTTGAAGCCACCTGTTTTGAAGGTGCGACCGAATTTGATGCGGCGGCAGATTCCACAGCCGTCGCATACGAGAATATTTTGAACTATCGAATTGCTGCAGCTGGCGTCGCTAGCTGCTTTTGCAGCCTGGGAGGGCCGCATGCCCAAGACCAAGCAACAACATCTGGACGGGACGAACGGACCAAAGCGGATATTGGCTCTCGATGGAGGTGGGATACGCGGCATTCTCAGCCTCGAATATCTTGACGTCATGGAGCGGGAGTTCAGGAGGCGATTCAACAACCCGGAATTCCTGCTCTGCGACTATTTCGACCTCATCGGAGGCACGTCGACGGGGTCGATCATTGCGGCCGGTCTGGCCTGTGGATTGACTGTGGAGCAGCTCAAGAAGCTCTACACCGGGATCGGGACGGATGTTTTCCAGGCCGAGTTCTGGCGGCTCGGGCTGCTCGCGCCGAAGTTCAAATCTGAACCATTGCAAGATGCGCTCGATGAGCAACTCGGGGCAGATACGACGCTCGACAGCGAGCGCATCCGCACCGGCTTGATGATCATGACGAAGCGCCTCGACACCGGCGGCCCCTGGCCGCTGCACAACCATCCCGCCGCTCGATATGCCGCGCAGGACGGCCAGTTGCATTTGACCAAGGTGGTCCGGGCGAGCACGGCGGCACCGACTTATTTCAAGCCTCAGGAGATCGACATCTCCTCGCGTGAGGGAAAAATCGTCGCCGGCGCGTTCGTCGACGGCGGTGTGAGCCCTTTCAACGACCCTTCGTTGCAACTGCTGATGCTGGCCGCGCTCGACGGCCATGGTTTTCGCTGGCCAACCGGCAGAGACAAGTTGTTGCTGATCTCGATCGGCACGGGCACGTTCAAGAAGACCTACACGACGGCACAAATCACGGGCATGGCTGCGGCCGAGCAGGGCCTGCGATCGTTGCAATCCCTCATGGACGATTGCGGGCGCGTCAATCAGACGATGCTGCAATGGCTGGCGAACTGCCTGACGCCATCGGCGATCGACCGCGCTGTGGGGGATATGAAGCTGGACAGCCAGAGCGGCCCGCAACTGGCGACCTATGCACGCTATAACGTGCTCCTGGAGCCCGGCTGGCTGAAGACCACGGTCAAGCTCGACCTTGCGCCGGAAGCTGTCGCGAAGATCGCGGCGATGGATGATCCCAACAATCTCGCGGACCTTGCCAACATCGGGCGGCTTGCCGCAAAGGAGCAGGTCAAGCCGGAACACTTTCCGCGTTGCTTCGATGTGAGCTGATCCGGCGGCGGCCGGTGCTCAGGCGGTGCTCCTGATCCAGATCCGAGGATGTTAGTCATGGAAGTCACGCGCGCTTTCATCGTTCGTCCCTTCGGCACGCAGGGCGGCATCGATTTCGATCGGGTGGAAAGGGATCTTATCGCACCTGCGCTCAAGGCCGCCGGTATCGAAGGCCGCACCACGCTCGAGATCACGCGGCAGGGCAATATTCGCGAGGATATGTTCAGGCTGCTGGTGCTCTCGGATCTGGTGATCGCCGACCTCTCCATTCACAACGCCAATGTGTTCTACGAGCTTGGTATCCGGCACGGTTTGCGCGATCGGCACACCCTGCTGATGCGCGCCAAGGGCACGCAGGACAAGTATCCCTTCGATCTTCAGACCGATCGATATGGTCAATACGATCCGGCGGACCCTGCCGCGGCGCTCCCTGGCTTTATCGAGTCGCTCAAGGCAACACTTGCCGACACCGACAAGGACAGCCCTGTCTTCAAGTTGCTCCCGCGTCTGACGCCGCACGACCGGGCCGCGCTCATGGTCGTTCCGTTCGATTTCCAGGAAGAGGTCGAGATCGCGCAAAAGGCTGGTCGCGCCGGCGACCTGCGGCTGCTCGCCCAGGAGGTCCGCGGTTTCGAATGGGGGAGCGCGGGACTGCGGATTGTTGGCGACGCGCAATTTCGGATCAAGGCCTTCGCCGGAGCCAAGGAGACGTTCGAACTGCTCCGGGGGCTGGACAGCAACGATCTTCAGGCCAACTACCGCCTGGGCACGATCTATCAGAAGCTGGCGGCCAGGGCCCTTGGTGCCGATTCAAAGCTCGACTGCATCACGCGCTCAGAACAGGCGATCAACCGGGTACTCGCCCGCACGATGCCGCCGAATGATCGCGATGAGACGCCCAAGGAATCGGCGGAGCGGCGGTTTCACCGCGCCGAAGGACATTCACTGCTGGGGAGCAACGCCAAGACGCGATGGATTGACGACTGGCAGGCCGCAGCGTCTCGCGACGCGCAACGCGAGGCGGCCCTCCGCTCTGCGCATCTTGCCTCCGCCATCCAGCATTATCTCGATGGCTTTGCCGAAGATCTGGACAGCTTCTATGCGGGGATCAATGCGCTTGCGATGCTGACGGTCCAGATCAGTCTCGCCAGGGCGCTCCCCGACATCTGGGCTGAAAATTTTGAGGACGGAGACGCGCCGATCATCGCTCTCAAGGCGAGCGAACGCCGCGCCAGCCGTCTTGCAGCGGCGCTCCACCTGGCCGTCGGCAACGATGACAAGGTGATGCGGAAGGGCGAGAAATTCGACGTCTGGAAGGAAATCAGCCGTGCGGACCTGTCGTTCCTCACGGCCGAGAAGCCGGCCCAAGCTGGGAACGCCTATCGAAGGGGCTTGGCAAATGTGGGCCCGTTCGAAATCGATGCGGCGCGGCGCAATCTCCTGCTGTTTCGCGAACTCGGAGTGCTGTCGGCAAATGTCGAAGCCGCACTGAGGGAGATGAACCAGGCTGCGCCGGATAAACCCGCGGCGCTGCCCGTGCGAGTTATCCTTTTCACGGGCCATATGCTGGACACGCCCCGCCGGGACAAGAACGACCCGCGTTTTCCCAACACGCCCGAGGCCGTGGCCGCGGCGCGCAAGATGATCGAAAAAGCGGTCAAGGACGAGATGAACGAGAATGGCGGCGTTGCGTTCGGCATCGCAGGCGGGGCCTGCGGCAGCGATATCCTGTTCCACGACGTCTGCAACGCGCTCAACGTCCCCACGCAGCTCTTGCTGGCCTTGCCGGAGGCCCAGTTTCAGGCGGAATCGGTCAATCACGGAGGGGTCGATTGGGTGATGCGATACCAGCAACTCTGCCAGCGCGTGAACCCTCGCGTGCTTGCCGAATCCAAGGATTTGCCGCGCTGGCTCTCCGGCAAGAAGGGTTACGACATCTGGCAGCGGAATAATCTCTGGATGATGTTCAACGCCCTCGCCGCCCAAGCGCGCTACCTGACGCTGGTCGCGCTCTACAATCGCGAGAAGGACCCCGACGGCCCCGGGGGAACGGCGCATCTCGTGACGGTGGCGGCGGACTGGGGATTCAAGACCGTCGAACTCGACGCGCAACAATTGCTGAAGGCCGGCGGTACGTAAGGCTGAGCCAAGCCGCGATCTGGCTTGATCTCTGCCGCTCAGGGGGCGGCGAAAACATGGAGGTGTTTCATCGCCTTCCACCCTTGCGTCGAGTGGGGCGGCGACGGGGCGCAAAAAAGCAGGGCGCGACTGGCATCACCACAGTCGCGCCCTACGTCGCCGGCTTATGGGGCAGGGGGGAATAGCCGGCTGTTGAGACGACTCCCGGCCGCGCGAGTCGTTCCCGGCCTTGCCAAATTTTTTGCTCGGCTGCTGCATTTGGCGCACACGGTTAAGTGATCGTAACCGCCAAGAACCCCCGGTCCTCCGCCCGCGTTGTTCCCGCGATCGCCATGGGGCGAGGGGTCGATAGCCATGTCACAGATTCATAAGGTATTTTTGGGCGCCCTCGCGATTGCCGCAACGCTGGGTGCCGCGCAATTGGCCTCCGGCCACGATCTCGCCGACCGCTGGCAGGCTGTCGCCGATCTACCTAGCCATAGCTCGAACTACGCACCCAGCCATAATGTAAATCGTGTCGGCAAGGCGGACCGCCTTGCCGAGATCAAGCAGGGGCCGGTTCCTACCCGCACCGTCTCAATGCGGCTGAACGACCTCGCCGATACCTCGGTGCTGCTGCGGGTTCCCGCCGCGATCGAGACCGGCAACGCTAAGCCGCCGATGCTGCTCCAGAACCAGAAGAAGGTCCGCAACAAGCCGACGATCGCCTGCGAGCCGATGGTCAGCTCCCTGACCGAGGTCGCAAAGCTGCTTCAGCCCGGCCGCTGCGTGACTTGATCCGCGGGGCGCCGGACCAGGCGTTCGTCTGCCGAGAGCACGATTGTTCATGTCCACTTGATCCTCCGTACGCTCGCGTTATATCCCGGGTTTCTTTCCCTTCGTTTTGACCGGGTAAACGCATGACGACGTCAGACACGGCTGTGCATACGCAGCCCTTCCAGGCCGAAGTTTCCGAACTTCTGCACCTCATGGTGCACTCCGTCTATTCCGAGACCGACATCTTCCTGCGCGAGCTTGTCTCCAACGCCTCCGACGCCTGCGACAAGCTGCGCTATGAGGCGATCGCCACCCCGGCCCTGCTGGGCGAAGGCGATGCACTCAAGATCCGCATCATCCCGAACAAGACGGCCGGAACGCTCACGATCACCGATAACGGTATCGGCATGGAGCGGCAGGAGTTGATCGACCATCTCGGTACCATCGCCCGCTCCGGCACCAAGGCGTTCGTGTCGAAGCTGAAGGAGGCCAAGGACGGCCTCGGCTTGATCGGCCAGTTCGGCGTCGGCTTCTATTCCGCCTTCATGGTCGCCGAGAAGATCGTCGTCGTCAGCCGCCGCGCCGGTGAGAGCGACGTCTGGACCTGGACATCCTCCGGCGGCTCCGGCTTCGAGATCGCCCGCGCCAGTGACGAGGAGGCGGCCCGCCTGACGCGCGGCACCGAGATCGTTCTGCACCTGAAGGACGATGCCAAGAAATATCTCGAGAGCTACGAGATCGAGCGCATCGTCGGTGCCTATTCCGACAATATTCTGTTTCCCATCGAGCTCGTGCCGGAAGAAGGCGAGCCGCGCCAGATCAATTCGGCAAGTGCGCTGTGGCAGCGCTCGAAATCCGAGCTGAACGCGGACGACTACAAGAAGGCCTATCAGCAGATCGCGTCCGCCTTCGACGATCCCGCGATGACGCTGCATTACCGCGCCGAGGGCCGCTATTCCTATGCTGTGCTGCTGTTCGCGCCATCGACCAAGCCGTTCGACCTGTTCGAGCCGAACCGCAAGGGCCGGGTGAAGCTTTACGTCCGCCGTGTCTTCATCACCGATGATGCGGATCTGTTGCCGGGCTATCTCCGCTTCATCCGAGGCGTCGTCGACAGCGAGGATCTTCCGCTCAACATCTCTCGCGAGATGCTCCAGAACAATCCGCAGCTCGCGCAGATCCGCAAGGCGGTGGCGACCCGGGTTGTGTCGGAGCTCGAAAGCCTCGCCGAAAAGGATCCGGACAATTTCGCCAAGATCTGGGACGCCTTCGGCGCGGTGCTGAAGGAAGGCATCTACGAAGACTTCGAACGCCGCGAAAAATTGCTGGCGCTATCGCGCTTCACCACGACGTCCGGCGAGAAGCGGTCGTTGAAGCAGGTCATCGCCGACTTCAAGCCGAACCAGACCGAGATCTACTATCTCGTCGGCGACAGCATCGAGCGGCTGAAGTCCAATCCGCGGCTCGAGGCCGCAACCGCGCGCGGCATCGAGGTGCTGCTGCTATCCGATCCCGTCGACGCGTTCTGGACCTCGATGCCATCGGAGTTCGACGGCAAGCCGCTGAAATCGCTGAGCCAGGGCGATCTCAATCTCGACCTGATCCCGCGCGTCGACGACAAGGACGAGGCGAACAAGGACGAGCCGGCCGCGGACGAAGGCGCCACCATCGCCGTGATCAAGGCCGCGCTCGGCGAGCGCGTCAGCGACGTCAAGGCTTCGACGCGCCTCACCAGCTCCGCGTCCTGCCTCGTCGCCGACAGCCAGGGCCCGAGCCGTGAGCTCGAGCGCATCCTCGCGCAGCAGAACCGCGGCATGAAGACCAAGCCGATCCTGGAGATCAATCTGCGCCATCCGCTGGTGACTGCAATCACCAAGGCGCAAGCGGGCTCCAAGGCGGTCGACGATCTCAGCCTGCTCCTGCTCGAACAGGCGCAGATCCTGGACGGCGAATTGCCGGAAGATCCCGCGGCGTTTGCGGCGAGGCTGAACCGTTTGGTGTTGCAGGGGCTCGGCGCATAGCGCCGCAGCCCGCAGCGCTCACCTTGCCGTCATCTGTCCCTAGGAACAGTCGCAACCGGCCTGGTGTTATGTCATAGGAGGCCGTCGGCATCAGGCCCGCCGACGCCGTCGATTCAAGGATCTGTCCATGCGCATGTTGATTTTGCCCCTCGCCGCGATTACGGCGCTGTTCGTCGCGGCAGATGCCAGCGCCCAGACCTACGATCCGCGCTATCCGGTGTGCATGCACGTTTACACGCCCGGCGGCGGCTTCGGCGGCGGTGGCGGCGACTATTTCGACTGCTCTTTCACCTCGCTGCCGCAGTGCCGCGCGACCGCGTCGGGCCGCTCGGCGAGCTGCGACGTCAATCCCTATTACGCCTTCGACCAGCCGCCGCAGCAGCCCCGCCGGCGCCACAAGAAGGTGCAATAGGACCCGTGATGCAGCGTACCGGAATACTGTTCATGCGTTTCGCGTTCAGCCTGATCGTGGCCGCCGGCGCACTGCTCACGGCCGCGCCGTCGCATGCGCAGACCTTCGATCCGCGTTACCCCGTCTGCATGCACGTTTACTCAGGTGCGAACGGGGGAGGCGGGGAGTGGTACGACTGCTCCTTCACCTCGTTGCCGCAGTGCCGCGCCACTGCAACGGGTCGCTCCGCGATCTGTGACCTCAATCCCTACTACCCGGTCAATGCAGCGCCGCAGCGCTTGCGTCAGAGGCGAACCGGTTAGCGCGGGACGGCGCGGCGTTTCAGCTTCGCCGTACGGCGCTGCTGCTTTTGATGTCCGACAATTTCGCCACCTTGCGCCAGCGGCCTCGCGCACGGATCCCGCCGGCTTTGTAAGGGATGACTAGAGTTAATCGCGCACTAAGCGGCCTTTACCCTGTCTCTTAACACCTGGGCAGGCCGCGCGAGCTAAGCTGCCGGGACCAGCAGACACGTTCCGAAAGAATGAACGGCATGACGACCGGTGTCATCGAGCAACCCAAAACCGCGCGCCCGCCTTCGGCTTCAAAGATCTGGCTGAAGGCCATCGAGCTCACCGCGCGGATCGAGACGCTGCCGGGGCGCCTGTTCGCCGACGTCATTGACGATTGGGCGCAGCGTCAACCCGACCGTGTCGCGCTGGTCACCGATGAGACAAGTCTCGACTATTCAGGTTTGTCGAAGCGCATCAATCGCTACGCGCGCTGGGCGCGCTCGGTCGGCGTGGCCAAGGGTGATACTGTTGCGTTGATCATGCCGAACGGCATCGACTATATCGCGGCATGGCTCGGCATCAGCCGGGTCGGCGGTGTGGTCGCACTCCTCAACACCAAGCTGGTCGGGCCCTCGCTCGCGCATTGCATCGACGTCGCCAAGCCCAGGCATATCATCGTGGCGCATGAGCTGACGGAGACACTGAAGAGTTCAACACCGCATCTGAAGACCGAGGCCAAGGTCTGGACGCATGGCGATGCCCGCGGCGATCGCGCCATCGATCTGGCGGTGCTGGACGACGCCCCTCTTTCGCCGCAGGAGCGCGGCGAGGTCAGCATCGACGACCGTGCGCTGCTGATCTACACCTCGGGCACGACAGGCCTGCCGAAGGCCGCCAGCATCAGCCACCGCCGCATTCTCAACTGGGGCTTCTGGTTCGCCGGCCTCACCAGCGCGAGCCCGCAAGATCGGCTCTATGATTGCCTGCCCTTGTTCCACTCGGTTGGTGGCATCGTCGCGCCATGCAGCATGCTGGCTGCCGGCGGGTCAGTAGTGATTGCGGAAAAATTCTCGGCCTCGCATTTCTGGTCCGATGTCGTCCATCACGACTGCACGCTGTTTCAATATATCGGAGAGCTCTGCCGTTATTTGCTCAAGGCGCCGCCGTCCGAATACGAGAACCGTCATCGTCTCCGCCTCGTCTGCGGCAACGGCCTGCGCGGCGACATCTGGGATGACTTTCAGACGCGTTTCGCCATTCCCCGTATCCTCGAATTCTATGCGGCGACGGAAGGCAATTTCTCGCTGTTCAACGTCGAGGGCGAGCGAGGGGCGATCGGCCGCGTCCCGCCGCTGCTAGCGCATCGCTTTCCCGCGAACCTGGTCAAGCTCGATCCCGACAGCGGCCTGCCGCTGCGCAATGACGAGGGATTTTGCCTCGCCTGTGCCCGCGGCGAGGCCGGCGAAGCCATCGGCCGCATCGGCACCGCCGATGAAGGCGGTGGCCGCTTCGAGGGCTACACCGACACCGGCGAAACCGAGAAGAAGATCCTTCGCGATGTCTTTGCCAAAGGCGATGCCTGGTTTCGCACCGGCGATCTGATGCGGATCGACGATAAGGGATTCTTCCACTTCGTCGATCGCATCGGGGACACGTTCCGCTGGAAAGGCGAGAACGTCGCGACCTCGGAAGTGAACGACGCGATGCGCGACTTCAGCGGCGTGGTCGACGCGACCACCTACGGTGTCAGCATCTCCGGCACTGACGGCCGCGCTGGCATGAGCGCGATCGTCGTCAACGAGGGCTTCGATATTGCGACATTGCCTGCACATCTCGCGCAGTGCCTGCCGGCCTATGCACGCCCCGTCTTCATCCGCATCTCCAGCGATATCGATGCGACCGAGACGTTCAAGCAGAAGAAAGGCGATCTCGTTCGAGAGGGCTTCGATCCCGCCGCGATCTCCGATCCGCTGTTCATGGTGGATTCGAGATCCGGAGCCTATGTCCCGCTGGACGCCGCGGCCTATGCGCGGATCCTGGACGGCTCGATCAGGCTGTAGATCCCGTAAAAATCGGCAGATAGGTCCAATTTTATCTGAATTGTCCAAGAAGCCATTTACTTCTCTCGGGTAAACAAGCCGCCATGGGGAGGCGGCCAGCAAGAGCCGCCGCAACAGCAACGATAACAACGCGAGCCAGCCATGTCGGTAAGGTCTAAGGTCATCGAGGCGATCCAGCAGATCGCCAAGGAGCAGCACGTCACGCTTCCCGCTCTTTCGGACGATCTGTCCCTGCACGAGACGGGCTTCGACTCGCTCGCCTTCGCCATCCTCGTCGCGCGTCTCGAGGACGAGACCGGCGTCGACCCCTTCACCATTTCCGAGGACGCAGCATTCCCCGCCACGGTGGGCGATTTCGTGCGGGCCTACGAAAATGTCCCCGCGTGAAATCTTCGCGCTCCGCGACCATCTCGGCGCGGAGCTGACCGGCCGAACGATCTCCGATGCGCACGATGTCGTGTCGCTGACCGACATCCTGTCGCACACGGTTCTAGGCGGCCGCCTGCGCGAGCTGTCGGGTCGTGCCGTGCTGCTCAAATTGTCGGACCAGCTCCGGTCGGGCCTTGCCATGATCGAGCTCGACGGCATCGCCCGTCGCATGCTGCTCTGTCCACCCGACCTCAACCCGGCCCATCTTGAGGCGCTGATCGCCGATGCCGGGATCGATGCGGTTGTCACTGACGAGCCCGACGGCTGGGCCGACACGGGCATCACGCTCATCGTCACTGCGCAATTGCCGCTTGAAGCCACCGCGCCGGCCAAGTCCGAGCGCGCCACGGAATGGCTGATGCTGACGTCGGGCACTTCAGGCGTGCCGAAAGTCGTCGGCCACACGCTGGAAGCGCTCACCGGGGCGATCGTTGCCGAAGGGCCCGCGCGTGGCCCGGCGCCGGTCTGGGCGACCTTCTACGACATCCGCCGCTATGGCGGCCTGCAGATCTTCCTCCGCGCCATCCTTTCCGGTGGCTCGATGGTGTTGTCGGACCCGCATGAGGCGCTCGGTGATCACGTCGCGCGGCTGAAGGCGCATGGCGTTTCGCACATCTCCGGCACGCCTTCACACTGGCGCAAGCTCCTGATGAGCGGTTCGGCTACGCAATTCGCTCCTCGCTACGTCCGCCTCTCCGGCGAAATCGCCGACCAGGCGGTGCTCGACGGTCTCAAGGCGGCATTTCCCAATTCCTCCGTTGGTCATGCCTATGCCTCGACCGAAGCCGGCGTCGGCTTCGCCGTGAATGACGGGCTGGAGGGCTTTCCGGCCGACTATCTCGGCAATCGCAACGGCGTCGAGATGAAAGTGGTCGACGGCTCGCTTCGTATCCGTTCGACGCGCACTGCGCATGCCTATGTCGGCCGCAGCGCTGCGGCGCTTACCGATGGCGATGGATTTATCGACAGCGGCGACATCGTCGAGCTGCGCGGCGACCGTTATTACTTCGTCGGCCGCCGCGGCGGCATCATCAATATCGGTGGGCTGAAGGTCCATCCCGAGGAGATCGAGGCGGTGATCAACCGCCATCCCGACGTGCGGATGTCGCGGGCCAAGTCGCGGAAGAGCCCGATCACCGGCGGTATCGTGGTTGCCGACGTGATCCTCACTGAGGGCACCGATCCCGCGCGCGCGAAAGATATCCGTGACCAGATCCTGGACCGGTGCCGCGCCCAGCTCGCCTCCCACAAGGTGCCGGCAGTGATCCGCTTCGTCGAGGCGCTCGATGTCACCCCGGCCGGAAAACTGGCGCGAACCGATGCATAACAACGTTCTCGTCACTGGCGGAAGTCGCGGCATCGGTCTTTCGATCGGCAAGCGCCTGGCTGGCGCCGGCTACAACGTGATCGCGGCGGCGCGGGGCGAGAGCGAAGAGCTCAAAGCTGCGGTTGCCGTCTCCGAAGGGCGCCTGCATTTCCGCGCCTGCGACCTTGCGGTGATTGACGCCATTCCGGCCTTTGCAAAACTGGTGCGCGACGAATTCGGCCCCGTCTACGGCCTCGTCAACAATGCCGGCCTCGGCACCGAGGGCCTGCTTGCCACCATGCACAATTCCGCGATCGAGGCGCTCGTGCAGCTCAACGTGCTGTCGCCGATCATCCTCACCAAATATGTGGCGCGGCAGATGATGGCGGACGGGGCAGGCCGCATCATCAACATCTCCTCGATCATTGCGACCACCGGTTATAACGGCCTGTCCGTCTATGGCGCGACCAAGGCCGCTGCCACCGGCTTCACCCGCTCGCTGGCGCGCGAAGTCGGCAAGCTCGGCATCACCGTGAACGCCATCGCGCCGGGCTTCATCGACACCGAACTCACGCACAATCTTTCCGACGAGGCGCGCAAGCGCATCGCGGGCCGCAGCGCGCTGCGCCGCCTTCCTGAGACGGACGACGTCGCGCGGATGGTGGAATATTTGCTCGGCGAGGGCGGCCGCAATGTCACCGGGTCCGTGTTCACTGTCGACGCCGGGAATACGGCATAAGGGGAACTCTGCCACCACGATTGCGTTGATCCAGCACATGACATTCAGCCGGATTTGGTCATAAGATGCCCCGCAATCGATTGGGTTACGTCAATCGATCTGCCCTAATCGATAGGGAGCAGTCCATGGCCATGCCTGACGTAACGGCTTCAAATCAGGGACGGACGGAGCAATCCCGCGCGAAGCCGGCTGATGCCCACTGCCCGCCGATGACACATCAGAATTCCGGCAGTCACGGCCATGAAATGTACCCGCAGCAATTCGTACGCCTGGTCGGCTGCTACGATGCGTCTCTCGATAGTTTGCGCAAGCGTCAGGACGAGAAGCTGCACTAGCGGGTGTTCGCGCTCGGAGTCCGTTGCTTTGCAGTGCTCGTAGGGTGGCAAAGCGTAGCGTGCCCACCACCTCATCTGTCCTGGTGACACATGGTGGCACGGCGCTTTGCGCCTTTGCCCACCTACGAGAACTGCGGCATTGCAGGCGCGGCCTGATCTTGTTGTCCGGGCCGGTTTCGGCCAAAGATTGCAAGGGCCCGCCCGCTGGCGAACCCGGATCGATCCTCCCTCGTATCTCGTTCGGACCCGCATTCTAACCATCCAGTATCCCCGATGACCTCAGGCGAATCCTTCTATGGCGGCATTCCCGTCTTCCGCGGCTTTACCAGCCTGATGGACCCGGCGCTCTATGCGCCGCTCCCGGACGATTGGAGCATCGGCATTGCCGACATCGTCGATTCGACCAAGGCGATCGCGGCGCAGCGCTACAAGGCGGTCAACATGGCGGGTGCGGCCGTGATCGCGGCGGTGACGAACGCGCTGGAGGGACGCGAATTCCCCTTCGTGTTCGGCGGCGACGGCGCGAGTTTTGCGGTCGCGCCTTCCGATCTCGAGCCTGCCCGCGAGGCGCTGGCCGCGACCGCGACCTGGGTGCGGGAAGATCTCGATCTGACGATGCGGGTCGCGCTGGTGCCGGTCAGCGCGATCCGCGCACAAGGCCTCGACGTGCGCGTCGCACGCTTCGGCCCCTCGGCGAACCTGTCCTACGCAATGTTCTCCGGCGGCGGGCTCGCCTGGGCCGACGCTGCGATGAAGCGGGGGGATTTTGCCGTCCCCGAAGCGCCGGCGGGCACGCAGCCCGATCTCTCCGGCCTGTCCTGCCGCTTCGAGGTGATACCGGCCTCACGTGGACTGATCCTGTCCGTTCTGGTGATGCCCGCTCGGGGCGTCGATCCGCATGCCTTCCGCAAAGTGATCGAGGACATCATCCACCTTGTCGAACGCAGCCCGGATGGTGCGCGCCCGGTGCCGCCGCAAGGGCCGCCGCTGAAATGGCCGCCGCAGGGGCTCGACTTCGAGGCCCGCACCAAGCGCGGCGGTCCGCTGCTGGCGCGCCGCGCCAGCGCGCTGGCCTATACGCTGTTCGTCTACCTGATCATGCGCTTCGACCTTAACGTCGGCGGCTTCGTGCCAAATGTCTACAAACGTCAGGTGGTCGAGAACTCGGATTTCAGGAAGTATGATGACGGCCTGCGCATGATCCTCGACTGCACGCCGGAGCTCGAACGCGCGCTGAGCGACCGTCTCGCGATTGCGGCACGTAATGGCGTCGTGCGCTATGGCCTCTATCCGCAGGACGCCGCCATGATGACCTGCTTCACGCCCTCGGTGTTGCGCAGCGATCACGTCCACTTCATCGACGGTGCGCGGGGCGGCTACGCCTCGGCGGCAACCGCGCTGAAGGCGATGATGGCCTAAAGCGCGACGCGATCAGGATGAATCGCTATCGCGCTTTAGGTTATTGTTTAAGCGTGATCTTTTCGGAAAACCGCTGCGCACTTTTCCGGATCATGCTTTAGAGCGACGCTCGCGCCCGGGACAAGAAGGTCACACAAGTCGTAGGGATCGCGCAGCCAGACGATGTGGCCACATATGCCGCCGCCGCATTTGCTGATCTTGACGCGCGCATCACCTGCCTGGGTGTCAACATGTCCCATCGGCGTTCTGCGCACGAGCGGCAGATGCGCCAACAAGCGCGGCGAGGAGGACGATGAGAGCAGCGAATCCGGAAGTCATGGAGACGGCCTGGAAAAATGGAGCGCCTCCCTGGCAGGCCGACGCGATAGTGCAACGCTGGCTGGAATCACATCCCTGCGCTTACCTGCCTGCGCTCATTTGCCCCAGCGCGCGAAGGCGACCGAGGCCGCAGTCGACAGGCCGAACACGACCATGGCACCGCCGACCAGCGCGAACAACGTCCAGGCCGGCGCCTGAGCCATCATCAGGCCGATGCCGCCGATCGCAACCATCAGAAGGCGCGCGGTGGATGCCAGCACGGGCCCGCCGACGCGCGCCGCACCTTGTGAGGAGAAGTAGAGCGACACGCCTATGCCGAAGAACACGAAGGCCGGGCCGGCCCAATGGAAATAGCTGTGGGCGGCGGCGGAGACGCCCGCATCCCGCGTGAAGAGCGCGACCCACAGCGAGGGATCGAGCGCGATGACGAGCCCGACCAGGCCGACCGTGAGTCCGGAGGCCGCAGCTGCAGTCCAGGCCACACGCCGCGCGCGCTTTACGTGTCCCGCGCCCATCGCCACGCCGACCATCGGCACCGAGGCGATGCCAAAGGCGAAGGTGATGGGGATCAGCAGAAATTCCAGCCGCGAGCCGATGCCGTAACCCGCCAGCATCTCGGTGCCGAAGGTCGCGAGAATTTTTGTGAAGACCAGAATGGTGAGAACGGTCTGAAGCGGTGACAAACACGCCACCGCGCCCACTTTAAGAATGTCCAGGAACATCGCGCGCTCGAAATGAAACGCGCGAAGGTTCAGCGGCAGCCGGCTGCGGCCGGACGCGAGATACCAGAGCAAGAAGATCGCAGCGCAGCTGAACGCGATCAATTGGCCGCTGGCGACGCCCGGCATGCCGTATTGCTTCACGCCGAACAGACCGAGCCCCAGCGTGCCGCCGAGCGCGATCTGGAGCACGCTCCCCCCGATCAGCGTCATCGAGGGCAGGCGCATGTCGCCGGTGCCGCGGATCACCGAGGCCAGCGTGTTGACGAGCCAGATCGCGACCGCACCGGAGAACAGCACCTGCGAATAGCCGCTGGCCTCCTCCAGCACGTGATCGCGGCCGCCGAGCAGCGCGAACAACGAGCGGCCGAAGACGAGCATCATCACTGTGAAGAACAGCCCGCCGCAGAGGCCGATGATGGCGGCATGCAGCGCCAGCGTCGCGGCGCGGTCCCGATCGCCTGCGCCGAGCGCGCGGCTGATCGCGGAGGAGACGCCGCCGCCCATCGCGCCTGCGCTCATCATCTGCGTCAGCATGGCGAACGGAAACACCAGCGCGATCGCGGCGAGCGGAATGGTGCCGAGCCGGCCGATATAGGAGGTCTCGGCGATCGCAACCAGCGTGCTGCCGACCATCGCGATCATGTTGGGTATCGCGAGCCGCAGCAACGTGGGCAGGATCGGCGCCGTCAGCAGGCTCGCAATGGGGGAGGCAACCGGGGCACGCTGGGGCTCGGCGTCTAGGATGGCGTCGATCGTCATGTGTCACCGGACGGAATTTTAGATGATGATCGACATATTATAGGGGCAGGTAGGCCCCGGCGGCAGCCTCACCTCACGCAGGGGTCACCACGGCAGGCCGCATAGGTCGATGGTGCCCAAGGTCGGCGCCCGGACGATGTTGAAGACATAGGGCGGCATGTGGGTGAACCGGATTCGCCCCTCCGGTTGCTCGCAATAGACCTCGCCCTCGAATGGCAGCCAGCTCCGGGCCGCGTAGAACGGGGCGTTGTGCGGCTCGCAGAACAAGAGTGCGAACCGGACCGCCTCGTTCGCGCGCATGGTGTGCACGGCCGCGTCGATTGCCATGGTCGCGTAGCCGCGACCGCGCCGGTCCTCGCGGGTGCAGACTCCGCCAATGCCGCCAATGTGCACCTTCTGTCCATTCCAGGTCGCGGTGCGGAAGTAGATGCCGACATGGCAGACCAGGCCGTCCTCGGGCGTTTCGATCAGCACGCGCAGATCGGCATGGGCCCATTTGACGTGAGCCCAGGGCTTGTCGGCGATCATATGCGGTCCCCAAACTGCCTGATGCAGCGGCTCCGCGATCGGCCACGAGGCGTCGCCGTTCAGGATGTCGATCTCGACGCTCATTGCTTCGGCTCTCGCATGTTCGGTTCGCGGTGCATTCGTTCTGTCATAACCGGTTCAAAGGCAATGATATTTTGCTGCGACCGGCCTGGCCTGGGTGATCGTCCGCCGCCTGCCGGCTTTATGCAATCGTGCCAAGCGGCCGCATCACGTGTTTTCGCAACTTGACGGTATTTAACGGCCGCGGAACGTTCTATAAGGGGTGACCGTTAGAACTCGTTCCCCACCAGTTGCGGACAAGAAACCATGACCTTTACGCTGCCCCCACTCCCTTACGCCTATGACGCCCTCGGCCAGTTCATGTCGAAGGAGACGTTGGAATTCCACCACGACAAGCATCATCAGGCCTACGTCACCAACGGCAACAACGCGCTCAAGGGGACCGAATGGGAAGGCAAGTCCCTTGAAGAGATCGTCAAGGGCTCGTTCGGCAAGAACCCCGCTGTGTTCAACAATGCCGGCCAGCACTACAACCACATCCACTTCTGGAGCTGGATGAAGCCCAATGGCGGCGGCACCAAGCTGCCGGGCAAGATCGAGAAGAAGATCAACGAGGACCTCGGCGGCTTCGAGAAGTTCAAGACTGACTTCCAGGCAGCCGGCGTCGGCCAGTTCGGCTCCGGCTGGTGCTGGCTCCAGGTCAAGAACGGCAAGCTCGAAATCTCCAAGACCCCGAACGGCGAGAATCCGCTGGTGCACGGCGCCACCCCGATCCTCGGCTGCGACGTCTGGGAGCATTCCTATTACATCGACTATCGCAACCGCCGTCCGGACTATCTCAAGGCGTTCGTCGAGAATCTCGTGAACTGGGAATACGTCGAGTCCCTGTTCGAGAAGGCGTAGATCAATCACCGTCATCCCTGGGCGATGCGAAGCATCGAACCCGGGATCTCGAGATTCCGGGTCCGGCTTCGCCGCCCCGGAATGACGGCAACTAAGGCGGTCGCATGCGCGGCCGCCTTTTTGCTGTGCGGAATTGCCCTGCGCGGCGCGCGCATGGGTCTGTCGTCCTACCGTTTGCATCCGTGGAACACCGCCCTTAATCAGGACGGACGTCACCCTCGAGCCCATCGAGCCCGTTGTCAGAACCTTTCCCGAAAGACCCGGCGCCTGCCGAGGACGCGGACTCCGAGCCGCGGCCGGGGCGCGTGCGCAAGCCGATCGGCTGGTCAACCATCATCATCGCAGCGCTGGTCGCAATGAGTGCGGCACTGGTCTGGCGGCGTGACGGCACCGACGGCGTTCTCGACATTCTCACCCACGACCTCTCGCTGTTCTCAGGCATCCTGCCGCGTGTGCTGGCCGGTTGCCTGCTAGGGGCATTCATCTCCGAAATCCTGCCGCACGAAAAAGTGTCGCGCTCGCTCGGGCCGAAGTCTGGCCTGAAGGGGCTTTTGATCGGCACCGCCTTCGGCGCGATCCTGCCCGGCGGTCCCTTCACCGCATATCCCGTGGCGAGCGCGCTGCTAGCTGTAGGCGCCGATTTCGGCGCCACCATCGCCATGGTCGTGAGCTGGACCTTGATCGGCTATGGCCGGGCGGTGGCCTGGGAAATCCCGATCATGGGCACTGACTTCACGCTGTGGCGGATCCTGATCTCGTTGCCGCTGCCGGTGCTGGCCGGCGCGCTCGGCCGCTTCGTCTACGTCAGGATGTATCCGAAGCCTGCCACCAAGGACGACGAGACGTGAGCGCGGCGCTTCTGATCGACATCCTACTGTGGGGCTCGGTCTTCGGCGTCGGCCTGATCGCCTTCCGCCGTGGCCCCCCAGTGTTCAAGGTCTCGCTGCGCGAAGGCTCAATGGATTTCATCAACATCGTGCCGCGGATCGCGCTCGGTGTGATCGGCTCCGGCTACATCGCCGCCATCATCCCGCAGGAGGTGATCACCGGCTGGCTCGGACCGGACAGCGGCTGGCTGGGCGTCGCGACGGCTGTGGTTGCGGGTGCCGCCACCCCCGGCGGGCCCGTGATCGGCTTCTCCATCGGCACGGTCGCGCTGAAGTCGGGCGGCGGAGTACCGCAGGTGGTCGCCTATGTCGTCGCCTGGGCGCTGTTTGCCTTCCAGCGGGTGATCTTGTGGGAAATCCCGTTCATGCCGGCCCGTTTCGTCTGGTTCCGCTGTGCCGTCTCGGTGCCATTTCCGTTCGTCGCAGCCGCCATAGCGATGGTGATCGGGAAGCCGTGAGCGCGACGTGGACAGTGGTAATGTTATAATATAACGTCCAGGCATGGTTCCCGCCGCGTCCCACGCTCATCATCACGACCACGCTCATGGCCATTCTCATGACCACGGGCATTCGCATGGGCACGCCCACGCCCATGTCCATGATGCAGCCTCGCCACATCCCGCCCAGGCAGCGCCCTGGTCGATCCTGCGCATGACCATGGGCGCGCGCCTCGCGGCGGCGCTCGTGGTATGTGCGGTGCTCTGGGGCGTGGTCTTCCTGGCGATGAGGTGACCATGGCGGCGCTGCATTTCCACAACGTCACGCTGGGCTATGACCGCCACCCCGCCGTGCATCACCTCAGCGGTGAGGTGGCGCCGGGTGCATTGCTGGCCGTAATCGGCCCGAATGGCGCGGGCAAGTCGACCTTGCTGCGTGGCATCGTCGGCATCCTCAAGCCGCTCGACGGCAGCATCCATCTCGGCGGGCTTGATAGCAGGGACATCGCTTATCTGCCGCAGAGCGCGGAGATCGACCGCAGCTTTCCGATCTCGGTGTTCGATTTCGTCGGCACCGGGCTGTGGCGCGACGCCGGCCTGTTCGGCGGGATCGGCAAGGCCGCCCGCGAAAAGATCCTCCGCTCGGTCGCTTCCGTCGGCCTCAATGGTTTCGAGAACCGCCCGATCGGCACCCTCTCGGGCGGTCAGATGCAGCGTGTGCTGTTCGCGCGCGTACTGCTGCAGGATGCTGCGCTTATCGTGCTCGACGAGCCTTTCAACGCCATCGACAGCAAGACCACGGCCGATTTGCTCGCGCTGGTGAAGCAGTGGCAAGGCGAGGGCCGCACCGTGCTCGCCGCGCTGCACGACATGGAAATGGTGCGCAAGCATTTCAGCCAGACGCTGGTGCTGGCGCGTGGCCCTGTGGCGTGGGGACCGACGGCGGAGGTGCTGACGCCGGAGAACCTGCTGGTCGCGATGCGGATGTGCGAGGCTTTTGACGACAGCGCGGCGGCCTGTGCGGCTGACGATGCCCGTTCGCAGGCGGCTTGATATCCGATGCTCTATGACGCGCTGATCGGTCCGTTCACCGAATTCGAGTTCATGCGGCGCGCGCTTGCCGCCGTGATCGCCCTGTCGCTGGCCGGCGCGCCGATCGGCGTGTTCCTGATGCTGCGGCGGATGAGCCTCGTCGGCGATGCCATGGCGCATGCGATCCTGCCCGGCGCCGCGGTCGGCTTCCTGCTCTCCGGCCTCAATCTGTTTGCGATGACGGCGGGCGGCCTGATCGCCGGCTTTACCGTTGCGATTCTTGCCGGCGTGGTCGCGCGCTCGACCGGGCTGAAGGAGGACGCTTCGCTCGCGACCTTCTATCTGGCATCGCTGGCGCTCGGCGTCACCATTGTCTCGATCAAGGGCACCAATATCGATTTGCTGCACGTGCTGTTCGGCAACATCCTCGCGATGGACGACCAGACGCTGCTGGTGGTGGCCTTCAACGCCACCGTGACGCTGCTGGTGCTCGCCGTGATCTACCGCCCGCTGGTGATCGAGAGCGTGGACCCCCTGTTCCTGCGGACCGTCAGCCGCGCCGGGGGACCTGCGCATCTTGCCTTCCTCGCCCTCGTCGTGATCAACCTCGTCAACGGCTTTCAGGCCCTCGGCACGCTGCTTGCGGTCGGGCTGATGATCCTGCCGGCGGGTATCGCGCGGTTCTGGTCGCGTGATCTCACCGTCATGATCTGCATCGCGGTCGTGGCGGCTGCGGTCTCCGGCTATGCCGGCCTCGTGCTGTCGTTCCAGACCCGTGTGCCGTCGGGTCCTGCGGTGATTCTGGTGGCGACGGTGCTCTACGTCGTCTCCGTCCTGTTCGGCCGCGTCGGCGGTATCGTCCGGCAACTTTTTCCCGGCCGGCATCTGGAAGCGTGACGATGCGGCTCATCCTGCTTTGTACGCTGTTGCTGATCGCGTCGCCGCTGCGCGCCGCGGAGCGGCTCAACGTCGTTGCAAGCTTCTCGATCATCGCCGATTTCGCCCGTAGCATCGGTGGCGACCGCATCAATCTGACCACGCTGGTCGGCGCCGACGGCGACGTCCACGTCTACACGGCGGCGCCAGCCGATGCGAAGCGGGTCGCGGAGGCCAAGCTCGTCATCGTCAATGGGCTTGGGTTAGAAGGCTGGCTGCCGCGTCTCGTGCAGTCTTCCGCCAGCAAGGCGCAGGTGGTCACGGCAAGCGCCGGCATCGTGCCACTGAAGCTTGGTTCGGCCGCAGATCCTCACGCCTGGCAGTCCGTCCCCAACGCGAAGATCTACGTGTCCGACATCGCCAATGCGCTCGCCGCGGCCGCTCCGGAAGACGCGGACGTCTTCCGCGCACAGGCAAAGGCCTTTCTGGAAAAGCTCGAATCGCTCGATCGTGAGGTCCGGGAGGCCGTTGCCAAAATCCCGCCGGAGCGGCGCAAGGTGATCTCCACTCATGACGCCTTCGGCTATTTTTCCGCCGAATACGGTATCCAGTTCATCGCCCCCCTAGGCGTCTCCACCGAAACCGAGCCGAGCGCGCGCGACGTCGCCCGCATCATCGGTCAGATCAAGGCCCAAAAAATCCCGGCCGTGTTCCTGGAGAATATCAGCGACGACCGCCTGATCCGGCGGATCGCGGCGGAGACCGGCGCAAAGGTCGGCGGGACCCTGATTTCGGACGGTTTAACGGGCGAAAAGGGGCCTGCACCCACTTACATTGACATGGTCAGGCACAATATAAAGGCGCTGACTAGCGCGCTTGACCATTAGGGCAGGGGCCACCCCGCCTCGCGTCGCGCGAACAAGCCTGATGTCGGAGTTCTTATGTCTGAAGCGACCTCCTCCAAAATTCCCGTGACCGTCCTGACCGGCTATCTCGGTGCCGGCAAGACCACGCTTTTGAACCGCATCCTGTCGGAGAACCACGGCAAGAAATACGCCGTCATCGTCAACGAATTCGGCGAGATCGGCATCGACAACGACCTCATCATCGGCGCCGATGAGGAAGTGTTCGAGATGAATAATGGTTGCATCTGCTGCACCGTGCGCGGCGACCTCGTCCGCATCATGGATGGCCTGATGAAGCGCAAGGGCAAGTTCGACGCCATCATCGTCGAGACCACCGGCCTTGCCGATCCCGCACCTGTCGCCCAGACCTTCTTCGTCGACGAAGACGTGCAGAAGAACGCCCGCCTCGACGCGGTCGTGACGGTTGCCGACGCCAAATGGCTGTCCGACCGACTCAAGGACGCGCCCGAGGCCAAGAACCAGATCGCCTTTGCCGACGTCATCGTATTGAACAAGATCGATCTCGTCAGCAAGGGCGAGCTCGCCGAGGTCGAGGCCCGCATTCGCGGCATCAACCCCTACGCCAAGCTGCATCGCACCGAGCGCTGCTCGGTGGCGCTGGCCGACGTGCTCGACCGCGGCGCGTTCGACCTCGACCGAATCCTCGATATCGAGCCGGACTTTTTGACGGCCGACGACCATGACCACGACCACGATCACCACCACGGCCACGATCATCATCACCACCATGATCACGGTCAGGGTCTGAAGCACTATCACGATGAGGACATGCAATCGCTGTCGCTCAAGACCGACAAGCCGCTCGATCCGAACGTGTTCATGCCTTGGCTGCAGAACCTGGTGCAGGTCGAGGGCGGCAAGATCCTGCGCTCCAAGGGCATCCTCGCCTTCCACGACGACGACGACCGCTACGTCTTCCAGGGCGTCCACATGATGCTGGAGGGCAACCATCAGCGGAAGTGGAAGGATGGCGAGCCGCGCGAGAGCCGTCTCGTCTTCATCGGCCGCGAATTGCCGGAAAAGGCCATTCGCGAGGGTTTTGAGAGCTGCATCGTCTCGTGATGAAAGAGTTTACGCCGGCTCCCGATTCCGCCTCGATCGTCTCCGCCACCGAGCGCGTCAAGCCCGTCACGCTCGGCATGGCCGTGACCTCGGTGCACTTCCTCGGGCCTCACGCCGCCTTCGTCGGCGGTGAGGAGAACGTCGCGTTGGTCGACGCCAAGGGTGAGATCAGCACCGTCGCCGTGCACAGCGGCGGCATTCTCTCGACTGCCTCCGACGGCAAGCGCCTTATCATGGGCGGCGACGACGGCAAGGTCGTCTCGCTCGATGCCAAGGGCGAGGTGACGCTGCTCGCGACCGATCCGAAGCGGCGCTGGATCGACGCGGTGGCGCTGCATCCGGATGGCGCCTTCGCCTGGTCGGCCGGCAAGATCGCCACCGTCAAGAGCGGCAAGACCGAGGAGAAGTCGCTCGAGGTGCCCACGACCGTCGGCGGGCTCGCGTTTGCGCCGAAGGGCCTGCGGCTTGCCATCACGCATTACAACGGCGCGACGCTGTGGTTTCCGAACATGGAAGGATCAGCGGAATTCCTGCCCTGGGCCGGCTCGCATCATGCGGTTACCTTCAGCCCCGACAACAAGTTTCTCGTCACCGCGATGCACGAGCCGGCACTGCACGGCTGGCGGCTCGCCGACAACAGGCACATGCGCATGACCGGCTATCCCGGCCGCGTCCGTTCGATGTCCTGGAGCGCGGGTGGCAAGGGGCTGGCGACCTCGGGCGCCGACACCGTCATCGTCTGGCCGTTCGGCAGCAAGGACGGCCCGATGGGCAAGGAACCCGCGATGCTCGCGCCGCTGCAGGCCCGCGTCGCGGCGGTCGCGTGCCATCCGAAGAACGACATCCTCGCCGCCGGCTACAGTGATGGCACCGTGCTGATGGTCCGACTTGAAGACGGCGCCGAAATCCTGGTTCGCCGCAATGGCACGCCGCCGGTCGCGGCGCTCGCCTGGAACGCCAAGGGCACGCTGCTGGCGTTCGCCGACGAAAATGGGGATGGCGGCCTGCTCGAGCTTTAATCTGTCATTGTTTTGAAAGCAGGGGATGGGCGTGCGCGTTCAACCCGCGGCGGCGCTGTGAGTTCGGACGCGGTCGGCTCCTGGACCCGAGTTCCCGCCGCCACGGGCAGGGGAACCGCAGACGGGCGACTTCGTTGATCCCGGACAAAGGCGGTGATCGACATGTCCGGCCAATATGACAAGCGCAGACTGAAGCTCGACCTGATGGTCGCCTGCTCGCTGTTCGCAGCAGGCGTCGTGGTTTCAGGTATGTCGCTGGCGCAAATCCGCGCCGAGACCCGGATCCAGACGGCCCAGGCGACGCAGCCGCTCCAGGGCACGCCGTCCGACGATCAGAACAAGCCTGCGGAAGCCAAGCCCGGCGGCGAGCGGCCGACCACGCCGGCGCCTGAACCGGCAAGGCCCGATCCGCAGACACAGGGGGCGGCGGGCGCAACCAAGCCGGCATTGCCGCCGGCTCCGGCTGAGAAAATCGCACCGCCGATCAAGGAGAAGTAGGCTTCTCCGCCGGCATTCCGGGCCGCGCGACGCGCGGTCCCGTCCCCCCGCCTCAGCGCACCAGAATATTCCGGAACTGCCAGGGATCGCTCGTGTCGATGTCCTCGGGAAACAGTCCGGGACGATCCGTCAGCGGCGTCCAGTCGGTATAGAAGCCCTTCACCGGGCCGAGATAGGGCAGCTGAATTTCCAGGAGACGATCGAAATCCATCTCATCGGCTTCGACGATGCCTTCATTCGGGTTCTCCAGCGCCCAAACCATGCCGCCGAGAACGGCGGAGGTCACCTGCAGGCCGGTGGCGTTCTGGTATGGGGCGAGCTTGCGGGTCTCCTCGATGGAGAGCTGCGAGCCGTACCAATAGGCGTTGTTGTCATGGCCGAACAGCAGCACGCCGAGCTCGTCGATGCCGTCGACGATCTCGTCCTCATCGAGGATGTGGTGCTTTTCCTGCATCTTCGCCGCGCGGCCGAACATTTCGTGCAGCGAGAGCACGGCGTCGTCGGCGGGATGGTAGGCGTAGTGGCAGGTCGGCCGGTAGACCGCCGTGCCCGAGGCGTCGCGCACCGTGAAATAGTCGGCGATCGAGATCGACTCGTTGTGGGTGACGAGGAAGCCGTATTGCGCGCCGCGAGTCGGGCACCAGGTGCGCACACGCGTGTTGGCGCCGGGCTGCATCAGATAGATGGCGGCGCCGCAGCCGGCTTCGTGGGTCTTTGCGTTCTCGGGCATCCATTTTTCATGAGTGCCCCAGCCGAGTTCGGACGGCTGCACGCCTTCCGAGAGGAAGCCTTCCACCGACCAGGTGTTGACGAAGACGTCCGGCTCTTTCGGCTTCTTGGAGCGCTGGGTGTCGCGTTCGGCGATATGGATGCCCTTGATGCCGGCCTGCCGCATCAGGTCGGCCCATTCGGCCTTGGTCTTGGGCTTGGGCGCATTGAGCTTCAGGTCGGCGGCGACATTGAGCAGTGCCTGCTTGACGAAAAAGGAGACCATGCCGGGATTGGCGCCGCAGCAGGAGACGGCCGTGGTCGAGCCCGCGGGGCGCGCCTTCTTGGCAGCCAGCGTCGCTTCGCGCAGCGCGTAATTGGAGCGTGCTTCCGGACCCTTTGAGGAATCGAAATAGAAGCCGAGCCAGGGCTCGTTGACGGTATCGATATAGAGCGCGCCGAGTTCGTTGCAGAGCTCCATGATGTCGGTGGAGCCGGTATCGACGGAGAGATTGACGCAAAAGCCCTGGCCGCCGCCTTCGGTCAGCAGCGGGGTCAGCAAGTCGCGATAATTGTCCTTGGTCACGGCCTTCTGAATGAAGCGGACATTGTGCTTCTCGCAATGTGCCTTGCGGCCCTCGTCCTTGGGATCGATCACGGTGACGCGCGACTTGTCGTAGTCGAGATGTCGCTCGATCAGAGGCAACGTGCCTTTGCCGATGGAGCCGAAGCCGACCATGACGATGGGACCAGTGATCTTCGCGTAGATCTGCGAGGCGGGGCTCATAGGATGGTTTCTCCGAAACGTGCTGGCGAACAAGGGTGAGGTGGATCAGGCGCTGCGGCGCTTGGCAGTGGCTTCGATCTCGACCTTCATCTCGGGCTTGTAGAGCGCCGAGACGACGAGAAGCGTTGCGGCCGGGCGGATGTCGCCGAGGACTTCGCCGCAGACGGCGAAATGCGCGTCTGCGTCCTTGATGTCGGTGAGGTAGTAGGTCACGCGGACGATCTCGGCCATCTCGAAACCTCCCTCCTTCAGGGCAGCTTCGATGGTCTTGAAGCAGTTGCGTGACTGACTCGTGACATCTGATGGCATCGTCATCGTGGTGTAGTCATAGCCCGTGGTTCCCGCGACGAAGGCGAACTCGCCGTCGATCACGGCGCGGCTGTAGCCGGCGGTCTTCTCAAACGGCGAGCCGGTGGAAATCAGGCGACGGGACATGTCTTGGGCCTCGACTGAGGGAGGATTTGGCGGGTTAAAGGGCGTTTGTGGCGCCTGCGCAACCCCCAACGAACAGGCTTAGTGCAGGCATCGCCGGCCGTGCCGCTCGCGGCGGCTTCGGCCGTCACCATCATGGCGATCCCTTAGGCCGCGCGCGCGTGGAGAGCGCGAACCGACCTCCGTTTAGGCAAGGCCGCGCCGGTCGGGACGATCATCCCTTCGGCGCCGTCGAGCGCGCCTTCCGCGAACTCGATCGCCAGCAGGCGGTCGCGCTCGAACGGGCCGGGCAGCGACAGCGCGCCGGTCTTCTCGCCCGAGAAGCCGAAGCGGGCGTAATAGGGGGCATCACCGAGCAGGATCACGGCGGCATGGCCGCGCGCCCGGGCGGCGGCCAACGCTTGATGCATCAGCGCGGCGCCGATCCCGAGCTCGCGGCAGGCAGGGTCGACCGCCAGCGGTCCGAGGACCAGAGCGGGCCTGCCTCCGGCGCTGACGTGCCAAAGCCGCACGGTTCCCACGAGCTTGCCCTCGCGCGCAGCCGACAGGGCAAGGCCTGTGGCGGGTGCGCGTCCGTCGCGCAGGCGCTGGCAGGTGCGGCCATGGCGGTTCTCGCCAAAGCAGGCATCGAGCAGCGCTTCACGCATTGCAACGTCGGCAGCACGCTCCGCGCGGATCACGAACGGAGCGGCTTTCGAGGTGAGGGCGATCGGTGGCTTCCGAAAAGCAGTCATGGCGCATCGGTCCCCGCTTGAACGGACGTGCGAGCGGCACGCCAGTCCAAGACGTCGTCAGAATCCAGAGGTGAGGGAGGAGCCGGCAAGCCGGCTCCCGGGTTGGTCAGGCCTCAGAACCAGAGGCGGATCAGATGTGGTACGTCCGCAGCGGCGGGATGCCGTTGAACGCCACCGACGAGTAGGTCGACGTATAGGCCCCGGTGCCTTCGATCAGCACCTTGTCGCCGATCTCGAGCGTGACGGGAAGCGGATACGGGCTCTTCTCGTACAGCACGTCGGCGCTGTCGCAGGTCGGTCCTGCGAGCACGCACGGCGTCATGTCCGCGCCGTCGTGACGGGTGCGGATGGCGTAGCGGATCGACTCGTCCATGGTTTCGGCGAGACCACCGAACTTGCCGATGTCGAGATAGACCCAGCGCACCTCGTCCTCGTCGCTCTTCTTCGAGATCAGCACGACTTCGGATTCGATGATGCCTGCATTGCCCACCATGCCGCGGCCCGGCTCGATGATGGTCTCCGGGATCTGGTTGCCGAAGTGCTTGCGCAGCGCGCGGAAGATCGAGCGGCCGTAGGTCACCACCGGCGGCACGTCCTTCAGGTACTTGGTCGGGAAGCCGCCGCCCATGTTGACCATGGACAGGTTGATGCCGCGCTCTGCGCAGTCGCGGAACACCTGCGAGGCCATCGCGAGCGCGCGGTCCCACGCCTTCACCTTGCGTTGCTGCGAGCCGACATGGAACGAGATGCCACACGGCTCCAAGCCCAGGCGCTTGGCGACGTCGAGCACCTCGACGGCCATTTCCGGGTCGCAGCCGAACTTCCGCGACAGCGGCCACTCGGCGCCGGCGCAATCATAGAGGATGCGGCAGAACACCTTCGCGCCGGGGGCGGCACGGGCGATCTTCTCGACTTCGGCCGAGCAATCGACCGCGAACAGCCGGATGCCGAGCGCGAAGGCCCGCGCGATGTCGCGCTCCTTCTTGATCGTGTTGCCAAAGGAGATGCGGTCGGGCGTCGCACCCGCGGCCAGCGCCATCTCGATCTCGGCGACCGTCGCGGTGTCGAAGCAGGAGCCCATGGATGCGAGCAACGCCAGCACTTCCGGCGCCGGGTTCGCCTTGACGGCGTAGAACACGCGGCTGTCGGGCAGCGCCTTGGCGAAGGTCTGGTAATTGTCGCGCACGACCTCGAGGTCGACGACGAGGCACGGCTCGGTGTCGAGGCCATCCTTGCGGCGGTTGCGCAGGAATTCCTGGATACGTTCGGTCATAGCACTCTCCAAAGCGGCCCCAGCGACGGAGCTCGTTCAAAGCGGTTCTCGGACGAGGGTGCTTCGCCGCTGCCGCACGATGGAGACGCGACAGGGCTAAAACCCTAGACCGAATTGTGCTGCCGTGGATTGGTTGGGAGAGTTTCCCGCCCGCACACCTGGCAATGAAGGACAAGCCTTTTCAGTAGCCCGCGCCGGCGTTGGACTGCCGGTAGAGACCAAAAAAGCCCGATCCGTCGTTGCTTTAAGTCGCGTCCCCCGTTGAGAGCGGGGTGCGCCGGTTCGCCTCCGGCTGCCAGTCACGGTTGCAAGAAGTGAAGTCACCTTCGACAAGGCATCTCTTGAGAGAGATGCTGGGCGCTCCGGGTTTGCTTTCGTCTTCCGGCTATGGGCCTTCCGACTTCCGCACTTCCGAAGAGCCCCTCGGCTTCTTCACCCCTTGGCGGCTGTCCGGCCTCTTGTCCGGATACCTACCGACTGACACACGACCACAGGCACGTGCGAAATTGGGCAATCCGCACATAGGTGTTTTGACTCTGCTTCGCAAGAGATTTTTTAGGCTGGCAACAGAATTGCCTAACATCTGCTTGCGCAGTGTTGCGCGAGCGACGCGGAAGATGAACGGGCGTTAAGTTTTTGAGCCTCGTGTGCGCGTCACTCGCGCGCGAGCAGCGTCAGGGGCGCTTCGTGAACGGCTCGACGCGCTGAGCTGCGCGGATGAAGGCGGTCATCACCAGCACGCCGAGTGCGAACAGCACGGCTTGCAGGATGTGCGCGCCCTGATCGCCGAGGCCGATCAGGATCGCGAGCGCCCAGCCGCCGGCAAAAGCCGCGCCGAACACTTCGGCGCCGATCAGGATGGCGGCGCTGATGACGGTGATGACGCTTGGCCAGGCGATCTGACGGGAAGACGAGGAAGGCGCGTTCATGAGCTCAGGGATCCGTGTCTGTCGAGGGCCGCAATCTCCCTGAAAAGGCGGCCGGGAGCAAGGCCAAATGGCCCAAAAAAGCCCCATCGCGTGCTATAGCTGGTCGCAACAATCGAGCCATGAAAATCGGGACTTGCGATGTCAGAACCCCGCCAGATTACGGACTCCGAGACCAATCCGCTGCTGAAGGCCTGGGTGACGCCGTTTGCGACCCCGCCTTTCGACGAGATCAAGCCGGAGCACTTCCTCCCGGCCTTCGAGCAGGCCTTCGCCGACCACTCCGCCGAGATCGCTGCGATCACCAACGATCCCGCCGCGCCCGACTTCGCCAACACCATCACGGCGCTGGAGCGCTCGGGCAAGCTGTTGAGCAAGGTTGCCGCCGTCTTCTACGACCTCGTCTCGGCGCATTCCAACCCGGTCATCCTGGAGATCGACAAGGAGGTCTCCTTGCGGATGGCGCGGCACTGGAATCCGATCATGATGAACGCCGTGCTTTTTGGCCGCATCGCCCAGCTGCACGAGAACCGCGCCGATCTCGCTCTCACGCCCGAGCAGCTCCGCCTCTTGGAGCGCACCTACACCCGCTTCCACCGCGCCGGCGCCGGCCTCTCCGAGGAGGCCAAGACGCGGATGGCCGAGATCAACGAGAAGCTGGCCCAGCTCGGCACCGGCTTCAGCCATCATCTGCTCGGGGACGAGCAGGACTGGTTCATGGAGCTTGGCGAGGCCGATCGCCAGGGCCTGCCGGAGAGCTTCGTCGCCAGCGCCAAGGCTGCGGCGGAAGAGCGGGGCATGGCAGGCAAGGCCATCGTCACGCTGTCGCGCTCCTCGGTCGAACAGTTCCTGAAGAGCTCTGCCCGCCGCGACCTGCGGGAGAAGGTCTACAAGGCTTTCATCGCGCGGGGCGACAACGGCAATGCCAACGACAACAACGGAACCATCGTCGAGATCCTGAAGCTGCGCGAAGAGAGCGCGAACCTCTTGGGCTATCCGACCTACGCCGCCTACCGGCTCGAGGATTCCATGGCCAAGACGCCGGACGCGGTGCGGGGCCTGCTGGAGCGGGTCTGGAAGCCGGCGCGCGCCCGCGCGCTCGCCGACCGCGACGAGATGCAGGCGCTGATCACGGAGGAGGGCGGCAATTTCCAGCTCGCTCCCTGGGACTGGCGCTTCTACGCCGAGAGGCTGCGCCTGCAGCGCGCCAATTTCGATGACGCGGCGATCAAGCCGTATCTTTCGCTCGACCACATGATCGAAGCCGCCTTCGACTGCGCCACGCGCCTGTTCGGGATCACCTTTGAGGAGCGCAAGGACGTTCCGGTCTGGCATCCCGACGTCCGGGTCTGGGAGGTCAAGGGCTCCGACGGCAAGCACAAGGCGCTGTTCTATGGCGACTACTTCGCCCGGCCGTCGAAGCGCTCCGGCGCCTGGATGACCTCGCTGCGCGACCAGCAGAAGCTCGACGGGGACGTCGCGCCGCTCGTCCTCAATATCTGCAATTTTGCCAAGGGAGCTGGCGGCGAGCCATCGCTGCTGTCGCCCGACGACGCCCGTACCCTATTCCACGAGTTCGGCCACGGCCTGCACGGCATGCTCTCCAACGTGACCTATCCCTCGCTGTCGGGTACCTCGGTATTCACGGATTTCGTCGAGCTGCCCTCGCAGCTGTATGAGCACTGGCAGGAGCGGCCCGAGGTGCTGCAGAAGTTCGCCCGTCACTATCAGACCGGCGAGCCGCTGCCGGACGAGTTGTTGCAACGGTTCCTCGCCGCGCGAAAATTCAACCAGGGCTTTGCCACGGTCGAGTTCGTCTCCTCGGCCTTGGTCGACCTCGAGTTCCACACCCAGCCAGCTTCCGCTGCGCAGGATGTCCGTGCCTTCGAAAAGAAGGAGCTCGAGAAGATCGGCATGCCCGAGGAGATCGCGCTGCGTCACCGTCCCACGCAGTTCGGTCACATCTTCACTGGCGACCACTATGCCGCCGGCTATTACAGCTACATGTGGTCCGAGGTGATGGACGCCGACGCCTTCGGCGCGTTCGAGGAGGTCGGCAACATCTTCGATCCTGCCGTGGCAAAACGCCTGCACGACGACATCTACTCGAGCGGCGGATCGGTTGATCCGGAAGCGGCCTACCAGGCCTTCCGCGGCCGGCCGCCCGAGCCCGACGCGCTGCTCCGCCGTCGCGGCCTGCTCGACGCCCCGCAGGCAGCCTGATGGGCGTGCGCGGCCTGCTCGGACTCCTGCTCGCCCTGGGCCTCGCACTCGCGGCGGGCACAGCGCGGGCGCATCCGCATGTCTGGATCACCGCGACCAGCGAGTTGCTCTATGCAGCCGACGGTAGCATCACCGGGGTCCGCCATGCCTGGACCTTCGACGACATGTTCTCGGCCTATGCGGTGCAGGGGCTCGAGAGCAAGACCAAGGGCGCCTATACGCGCGAGGAGCTCGTGCCGCTGGCGCAGACCAATGTCGAGTCGCTGAAGGAATATGCCTACTTCACCTTTGCGCGAGCCGACGGCAAGAAGGAGCGATTCCAGGAACCGGTCGATTATTTCCTCGACTACAAGGACACGGTGCTGACCCTGCACTTCACGCTGCCTTTGAAGAACCCGGTCAAGCCCAAGCAACTGATGCTCGAAGTGTTCGACCGTTCCTTCTTCATCGACTTCCAGATGGCCAAAGACAATCCGGTCAAGCTGGTCGGCGCGCCCGCCGGCTGTCAGATGAAGCTTGACCGGCCGAGCGACGGCTCCGCCAGTGCGCAGAAGCTCAACGAGCAGACCTTTCTGAACGGCGAGAACACCAATTTCGGCATGATGTTTGCCAACAAGGTCACGGTGGATTGCCCTTGATCGGTCGTCTTCTTTCCCCGCTCGCCCGCGGGCTTCTTGCCTGCGCCGCGGTTATCGTCGTGCTCGTCGTCGCTGATGCCGCGCGTCACGATCTCCTCGCGCAAAACCCCTTTGGCGCGCCGCGCCCCGCGCAGGCGGCCGAGCCCGAGGCCAGCGGCCTGATCGGCTGGCTCCTGGCAAAGCAGTCCGAATTCTATCGCCAGATGTCAGTGAGCATTCGCGCGGCCAAGTCCGACGGCTCGGCGGTGTGGACGCTGCTGTTCATCTCGTTTGCTTACGGCATCTTCCACGCCGCCGGCCCCGGCCACGGCAAGGCGGTGATCGCCTCCTATCTCGTCGCCAACCGAGAGACCGCGCGGCGCGGCATTGCGCTGTCGTTTGCCTCCGCCCTGATGCAGTCGCTGGTGGCGATCCTGATCGTCAGCATTTCGGCCTGGGTCCTGAATGCGACCGCCAAGACCATGTGCAAGGCGGAAGGCGTAATCGAGATCGCCAGTTACGCCTTGATCGCGCTGTTCGGGCTGCGCCTCGTCTGGGTCAAGGGCCGCACTTTCATCCGCGCGCTGCAGGCGGCCCAGCCGGTGCCGGCCATCGCCGGCGTGCCGCTTCATCACGATCACGACCATCACCATCATCATGATGCGCATGGGCATCATCCCGGCGACCATGGTCACGCGCATCATCACCATGCCCACGATCACGCCCATGACGAGCATTGCGGCCATTCCCACGGCCCGACCCCGAGTGAGCTCGCCGGGCCCGGCGGCTGGCGGCGTGGTTTTGCGGCGATCCTCACCGTCGGCATCCGTCCCTGTTCGGGTGCGATCCTGGTGCTGGTGTTCGCGCTCGCCCAGGGCCTGTTCTGGGCCGGTATTGCCGCGACCTTCCTGATGGGGCTCGGCACCGCGATCACGGTCGCGGCCATCGCGGTCGTCGCGGTCTTCGCCAAGGACATCGCCGCCCGCCTCAGCGCCGGACGCGACGGCGGCGGCGCGCTGTTCATGCGCGCCATCGAATTCGGCGCCGCCGGCCTCGTGTTGCTGTTGGGCGCCGGCCTCTTGTTCGGCTACGTCGCCGCCGAACGGACGACGTGTTTTTGAGGCTGTCGGGGGGATTCCGTGTCGCGCGAAAATTTCTGGTTCTTCCATCCGTTCCGGGTGCGCTATTCCGAGATCGACGGCCAGGGCGTCGTCTTCAACGCGCACTACCTGACCTATTTCGACACCACCATCACCGAATATTTCCGCGCGCTGGGCTTCGACCAATATGCGGATGCGCAGGCGAGCGGCATCGACTTTCACGTCGTCAAATCCGTCGTCGAGTACAAAGCGCCGGTCCGGTTCGACTGGGAGCTCGATGTCGGCACGCGCGTGGCGCGGATCGGCAATTCGAGTCTTGTCTTCGAGCTCGCGATCTTTCGGAAGGGTGGCACCGACGCGCTGGTGACCGGCGAGATCGTATGGGTCTACACGGACCAGAAGACCCATCGTCCGGTCACGATCCCGGCATCGATGCGGGCGCTGATCGCGACGCGGGAGCGCCATCTGTCGGCGTGAGGCCGCTCACACCGGCAGAAACAGCTTCAACGCCGGCATGAAAAAGATCCCGAGGTTGATCGCAAAGCCGACGGTCCAGAGGATCGAGCGCAGCGTCGGGCGGTTGCCGAGATAGGTCAGCACATAGGCGATCCGGACGATCAGGAACAATGCCGCGAGCTCGTCGATCAGCCGCTGCGGCGAATCCCTATATTCGGCGAGCAGCACCGCGAAGGCAAAGAACGGAAAGGTCTCGATCCCGTTCTGGTGCGCGCCCAGCGCGCGCTGCGAGAGCGCGTCCTCATAGAAGGCAGGGTCACGAGGCCGCGAATTGTCGAAGCGGCGAAACCTGATCCATTTGACCGCGGCGATCGTAGACAGATAGAGCAGCAGCGCTCCAAAGACGCACCATTCCGCCAGTGTCATGAGCCCCTCCCCCTGGGTGCGACCCTAGCGATGCCTGGCTCATCTTGACAAGTTCGGACCAACGCGCGACCCACAGGGCATGACCAGTGTCGTCCCGATCAAGGCCGCGAGACCGGCCGCCCAATCCGCCTTGCCGCGCGTCGGCGTGCTCCTGGTCAATCTCGGAACACCGGATACGGCCGATGCGCCGGGCGTGCGGGTCTATCTCAAGGAGTTTCTCTCGGACGCCCGCGTCATCGAGGACCAGGGCCTGGTCTGGCAGCTGGTGCTGAACGGGATCATCCTGCGCAGCCGTCCCCGTACCAAGGCGCTGGATTACCAGAAGATCTGGAACACCGAGAAGAACGAGTCGCCGCTGAAGACCATCACGCGGTCGCAGAGCGACAAGCTGTCGGCCGCCTTGTCGGACAGCGGCCACGTCGTGGTGGACTGGGCGATGCGCTACGGCAATCCCTCGATCAAGTCGGGCATCGACGCGCTGATCGCGAAAGGCTGCGAGCGCATCCTGGTGGTGCCGCTCTATCCGCAATATTCCGCTCCGACCTCGGCGACCGTCTGCGACGAAGTGTTCCGCGTGCTGGCCCGCCTGCGCAATCAGCCCACGCTGCGGGTGACGCCGCCTTACTACGAGGACGCAGCCTATATCGAGGCGCTCGCGACCTCGATCGAGGCGCATCTAACGACGCTGTCCTTCGAGCCTGAGCTGATCGTGGCGTCCTTCCACGGCATGCCGATATCCTATGTCGACAAGGGCGATCCCTATCAGCAGCACTGCATCGCGACCACGCAGGCACTGCGTCGCCGGCTCGGCATGGACGAGACAAAACTGCTGCTCACCTTCCAGTCGCGCTTCGGCAATGCCGAGTGGCTCCAGCCCTACACCGACAAGACCATGGAGCGGCTCGCCAAGGAAGGCCTGCGCCGCATCGCGGTGGTGACGCCCGGCTTTTCCGCCGACTGCCTGGAGACGCTGGAGGAGATCGCGCAGGAGAACGCGGAGATATTCAAGCACAATGGCGGTGAGCAATTTTCCGCGATCCCCTGCCTGAACGACAGCGAGCCGGGGATGGACGTAATCCGCACCCTGGTGCTGCGTGAGCTTCAGGGCTGGATCTGAGGAGCGCCCCATGAACCGCCGCTTGTGCCTGGCGCTTCTTGGGATGATCGCGGCGCTGCCGGCCCCGCTACTAGCGCAGCAGCCGAATGCGACGCGGCGGCTCGGCGTGCTCTCGGTCGCGGCTGCCGATGATGCGATCGGGCAGACGCGCAGCATGGTCCTGGTCGAGGCGCTCGCCGGCCACGGCTGGAAGGAGCGCGACAACCTCAGGATCGACTGGCGCAGCGGTGGCGGCGACCGCGCCCGCATGGCGCAGCTTGCCGACGAGTTGATCGGGCTCAAGCCTGACATCCTGCTCGCGGTCGGCACGCCCTCGGTCGAGGAGTTGCGCCGGCGCACCACGGCGATCCCGATCGTGTTCGCCGTCGTCACCGATCCCGTCAGCCAGGGTTTTGTGGAAAACCTCGCACATCCCGGAGGCAACGTCACCGGCTTCACCGATTACGACGGTCCGCTCGCCGGCAAATGGCTGGAGATGCTGACGCAGGTCACCCCACCCGTTCGCCGCGTCTTCATCGTCTACAATCCCGAGACCGCGCCATTCGCGCCCCTGATGCTGCGCACGATCGAGGAGGCAGCAAAGGCGCTTCGCGTGGCCGTCGAGCCCGCCCCGGTAAACGACGCCGGCTCGATCGCGGCGCTGGCTGAGCGCAAGGACGGCGGCTTCCTGGTCCTGCCTGATTTCTTCACGATGGCCAATCGCGCGCAACTGCTGGGGACGATCGGTGAGGCTCGCTTGCCGGCGGTGTTCTGGAGCCGCACCTTCGTCGAGGAGGGTGGGCTGATGTCCTACAGCACCGACAGCGCCGAGCAGCTGCGCCGCGCCGCCGCCTACATCGACCGCATTCTGAAGGGCGCGCAGGCGGCCGATCTGCCGGTTCAGAATCCGACCAGGTTCGAGCTGACGATCAATCTGAAGTCGGCCAAGGCGCTTGGCGTCACGCTTCCCGCGGGCCTGCTCGCAATCGCGAACGATGTCATCGAATGAAGCCGTCCGCAGCGGACCGCATCGCCGGATGCGTTAATATCTGTCGCTAGGTCTGAGCCTGCGCGCTTTCAAGGGCTTTCCGCAAATACATATCGAGACCGCTCCCTCTCCACCCATCTTGTCCATAATTGCGCCGGTGCCGACGTTACTTGCGACCGCTGAACCGGTAGAGTTGCGATCCCGACCAATGACAGCGCGGGAAGGTCTTTTTCTGCCTTGGAGGAAATATGAGCGGTTTCGACATTTTCGCGATTGTTCTGGTATTGCTCGTCATCGTCACGCTGGTCGCCGGCGTGAAGACGGTGCCGCAGGGCTATGACTGGACCATCGAGCGGTTCGGCAAATACACCCAGACGCTCAGCCCCGGGCTCAATCTGATCGTGCCTTATTTCGATCGCGTCGGACGCAAGATCAACATGATGGAGCAGGTGATCGACATTCCCGAGCAGGAGGTCATCACCAAGGACAACGCCACCGTGACGGTGGACGGCGTCGCGTTCTACCAGGTATTCGACGCCGCCAAGGCGAGCTACGAGGTTTCCAACCTGACGCAGGCCATCACCGTCCTGACCATGACCAACATCCGTTCGGTGATGGGTGCGATGGATCTCGACCAGGTGTTGTCGCATCGCGATGAGATCAACGAGCGCCTGCTGCGCGTTGTCGATGCCGCGGTCTCGCCTTGGGGCCTGAAGGTCAACCGCATCGAGATCAAGGATATCGTACCGCCGGCCGATCTCGTCGAGGCGATGGGACGGCAGATGAAAGCCGAGCGCGTCAAGCGCGCCGATATTCTGGCCGCTGAAGGCCAGCGCCAGTCGGAGATCCTGCGCGCCGAAGGCGCCAAGCAGGGCCAGATCCTGCAGGCCGAAGGTCGCAAGGAAGCCGCGTTCCGCGACGCCGAGGCACGCGAGCGTTCGGCGGAGGCCGAGGCGAAGGCCACTCAGATGGTGAGCGAAGCCATTTCCAAGGGCGACGTCGCCGCGTTGAACTATTTCATCGCCGACAAATATATCAAGGCGTTCGGGCAACTGGCTGACTCGCCGAACCAGAAGGTGATCATG
Organism: Bradyrhizobium sp. 199; assembly: GCF_023073355.1. Taxonomy (GTDB): domain Bacteria; phylum Pseudomonadota; class Alphaproteobacteria; order Rhizobiales; family Xanthobacteraceae; genus Bradyrhizobium. Next base: position 105,320 of record NZ_JADPJI010000009.1, on the reverse strand, counting down.
CTTCCGGTCGAAGCGATGAGCATGCTGGGCTCGCTCGCCGGCATCGGCGAAATCGCAAAAGCAACATTCGGCGAGAGCGCAGCCCCTGGATCTGCCGCTCGCCGCCCGGGCTCCGTGCCGCCGACCGGCAGCACGCCGCCGGCGGTGCCGCCGCGGCAGGGATAGTCACCGGCGCATGACCCTTCGATAGGAGCATGCGCCAATGATGGAAGGTCGTGTCATGACTGACATGTTCGTATCGCTCGGCAGCTGGAACTGGCTGATCTTCGGCTTCATCCTGATGGCGCTGGAGGTGATGGCGCCGGGCATCTTCCTGTTCTGGCTCGGGCTCGCCGCGCTGCTGGTGGGGTTGATCTCGTTCACTGTTGCCGTGTCCTGGCAAATCCAGCTCGTGATGTTCGCGATCTTCGCCGCCGCCGCCGTGCCGGTGTGGCGACGCCTGGCCCGGCCGAAGCCGGATACGAGCGTGAGCCCCTTCCTCAACAAGCGCACCGAGGCGCTGCTCGGGCGGGAGTTCACCCTGGAGAAGCCGATCATCGACGGCAGCGGCACCGTGCGCCTGGGCGATACCGTGTGGCGCGTGGCTGGCCCCGATACGCCGGCGGGAACGCGGGTGAAGGTGGTGCAGGTGGATGGCGCGAATCTGACGGTAGCGGCGGCGTAGCCGTCTCTTACCCTCCAGGGAAGAGCAAGAGACGGCTACCTCCTCCATCTCTCCGCAAACCGGTGCAGCGGCATGAATGTCGCGCACAATTCTCGCCCTAGCGGCGTCAGTCCGTAACCCCCGCCTTCGCCGAGCTCGACGAAGCCTGCCTCGCGCAGCTCCGTCAGCCGCGCTTGCAGCACTGTCGGCGAGGCCTCGTCGCAGGCGGTGCGCAGCGCACGTGAGGTGAGGGGCTCGCCGCGCAACTCCCACAATATTCGCAGGCTCCAGCGCCGGCCGAGCAGGTCCAGCAGCGCCATGACCGGCCGTCCGGTGCGCGACCCCCGCGTCTTCGTGTCAGCCTGCTTGGCCATCATCTCCCTCTTGCGGTCTGCTACAGATAATGTAGCGTATCGCTACAATAAATGTAGCAAAGGAGGCGGCTCTTGTCCCAATCCACGCCGCGCATCGCGCCGCTCACCCCGCCTTATCCTCCGGAGATCCAGGCGCAGTTCGACCGCGTCATGCGCGGCGCGCCGCCGCTGATGCTGTTCCGGGTCATGGCGGGTCACGGCCGTGCCTGGGACAAGTTCCGTGCCGGCGGCCTGCTTGATCCCGGTCCGCTTTCCCTGCGCCTGCGCGAGATCGTCATCGATCGCACCTGCGCGCTGAACAAATGCGAATATGAATGGGGCGTGCATGTCGCCGTGTTCGCCAGGCCGGCAAAGCTCACGGAGGATGAAGTGAGTGCGACGGTCTGGGGCTATGCGACGTCCTCGTGCTGGTCGCCGGGCGAACAGGCGCTGATCGCCGCAGTGGACGCACTGCATCACCGTGCAACATTCACGGACGAGGAATTCGCGGCGCTCTCTGTACACTACGACGAGCCGCAGATCCTGGAGATCATGCTCTTGTGCGGCTTCTATCGCACGGTGTCGTACCTGGCGAACGGGCTGCGCTTGCCTCTGGAGGATAAGGCGATCCGGTTTCCGGCGCAGATCTAGCCGCCGTGTTTACGAAAAACTCTTGCGAAAAAGCATTCAGATTGCCTTCTGCGGAGGCAGTCTGGATTGCTTCGCTGCGCTAGCAATGAGGGCGTGGAGAGAGATTGCGCGCGCCTTACGCCACGCCCGCTCGCAGCAAATCGTGCAGATGCACGATGCCCACCACCTTGCCCGCCTCGGTCACGACCAGCGTCGTAATCTTGCGAGTGTTCAGCACCTCGATCATCTCGGTCGCGAGCATCGAGGGCGGCACCGTTTTCGGTTGCTTTGTCATGATGTCGTCGACCGATGCCGCCAGCAGGTCGGGACGCATGTGGCGGCGCAAATCGCCGTCGGTGATGATGCCGGCGACCTCATTGGCCTCGTTGACGATGCAGACGCAGCCGAGACCCTTGGCCGACATCTCGACCACCGCCTCCGACATCTTGGTGCCCATGGGCTTGACCGGGATCTCGGCGCCCGTGCGCATGTAGTCGCGAACGAATTTCAGCATCGCCCCCAGCTTGCCGCCGGGGTGGAAATGCGCGAACTCCAGCGCGGTAAAGCCGCGGCCTTCGAGCAGCGCGATCGCGATGGCGTCGCCGACCGCCACCTGCATCATGGTCGAGGTGGTCGGCGCCAGATTGTGCGGGCAGGCCTCGCGCGCCTTCGGCAGCTCGATCACGACGTCGGCGGCTTGTCCCAGCGAGGAGGCCGCGTTCGACGTCACCGCGATCATGGGGATGGCGAAGCGCGCCGAATAGTTCACGATGTTCTTCATCTCCGGCTGCTCGCCGGACCAGGACAGCGCCATGATGACGTCGTCGGTGGTGATCATGCCGAGATCGCCGTGACCGGCCTCTGCGGCGTGCACGAAGAAGGCGGGCGTGCCGGTCGAAGCCAGCGTCGCGGCGATCTTGCGTCCCATATGGCCTGACTTGCCGAGCCCGGTGACGATGACGCGGCCCTTGGCGTTGCGGATCAGGTCGACCGCCCTGGCAAACGTCTCGCCCAGCGGACCACGCAGGGCGGCTGCGAGCGCGTTGATGCCGCCGCTCTCCGTCTCCAGCGTGCGGAGCGCGGATTCGACGCTGTCGGGGATGGGGCCGGATGATGCGGTCATCAGCGGTTTCGAACTCGGCATGTTCTGGTCCAGGGAGGAAGGGGCGTTCGCCCGGTCGGCGCCTCATTAGCACGCCGCAGCCCGTGAGGCGACGAGCCTGCCCGGAGCCTCAACGGGTCATTAACCATAATTGTTTTAACTCCATTAACGATGGTTCCCGCCAGCCGGTGGGCGTCATCGTGAAAGTGTTTGATTTCGTTGGAGTTGTTCCATCGTGGGGTCGTCTCCAGGCAATGGCCGGAGCAAACGCGCGCAATTCCTGCGCGCTGCTTTGCCGTGTCTTGTCCCCTGCGTTGCGCTGACGGCCCTTGGAAGCGCGCCCGCGGCCGCCCAGAGCCTCACGCCCGATCTGTTCAATCCCAACCGCGGCGGCTTCGCCTCGCCCGAGACGCTGCCGACGCGCCGTACGGCGGGGGTGCCGCAGGCGCCGTCGGATGCGCTGCCGGCCATGCCCGATGCCAGTGCCGATCCGCGCAAGCGCCAGCAGACGCCGGCGACCTCGCGCATCGGTCAGGTCCCGACCTACGGCCTTCCGGCCGCCACCGGCGCCAGCAGCTCCGGCTACGACTCGCTCAACCGCAAGCGACAGCAACCCAAGCTCCATCCGGGCCAGCCGAAGCCGAAGCGGTCTGCCGGTCCCGGCTCGCCGGTGCCATCAACAACGCCGCCCGCCTCCACGCTCGGCCTGCCGCGGCTCGCGCCGCCGCCATCTGCGTCCGCAAACAAGGCACCCGTGCCGGCGGCGATGGCGGGCACCGTGCCCGGCCAGCCGCAGCGCCGCCGTCTCAAGGCGGATGACGACGCCTTCGGAGCCGTCGGCGACTATGCCGGCAGCTTCCTGATCAAGGGCGGGCTCGAGCTCTCCGCCGGCTACGACACCAATCCGACCCGGCTCAACAAGCCGGTCGGCTCGCCGGCCTATGTAGTCGCGCCCGATCTGCTGGTGGTATCGGATTGGGAGCGCCATGCGCTGGTCGCCGATCTGCGCGGCTCGTTCACGGGCTACACCAACAATATGCCGGCGTCGATCGACGGCTTCGCCTCGCCGTCGCCGGTCGAGGCCAATCGTCCCGATTTCACCGGCCATATCGACGGCCGCCTTGATGTCACCCGCGATTTCAAGCTGCTCTCGCAGCTGCGCCTGCGGCTCGCCACCGACAATCCCGGTAGCCCGAACGTGCAGGCCGGCCTGCAGAGATATCCAGTCTATGCCGCCTATGGCACCACAATCGGCTTCGACCAGACCTTCAACCGTTTCCAGGTCGCCGCCGGCGCCACGGTCGATCGCACGGCCTACACGGACTCCAAGCTCACCGACGGCTCGACCTTTGGCAATACCGACCGCGACTTCAATCAATATGGCGGCGTCGGGCGATTCTCCTACGACCTGAAGCCGGGTCTCAAGCCGTTCGTCGAGATCCAGGGCGACACCCGCGTCCATGATTTGGCCGCCGACCGCAACGGCTACTTCCGCGATTCCAACGGCGGCTACGCCAAGGTCGGCACGTCCTTCGAGTTTTCGCGCATCCTCATCGGCGAAATCTCGGTCGGCTATTCCGCGCGCAACTATACCGACCCGCGCCTCAGCCAGCTCGCGGGGCTCCTGACCACGGGATCGCTGATCTGGAACGCGAGCGGCCTCACCACGGTGAAATTCTTCACCGACACGCAGATCGCCGAGACCACGGTCCCCGGCTCCTCAGGCGTCCTGGTGCGCACCTATTCGGCCGAAGTCGACCACGATTTCCGCCGCTGGCTGACGGCCGTCGGCAAGTTCACCTACGGCACGCTCGACTACCAGGGCCAGAACCGCAACGACAAGACCTACTCGTTCGAAAGCAATCTGATCTACAAGCTCAACCGCAACATCTGGGTCAAGGGCACGCTGCGCCATGACATCCTGGATTCGAGCGTCGCGGGCTCGAGCTCGCAGGGGACGGTGGTGATGCTTGGGGTGAGGCTGCAGAATTAGCGGCGGCAGTGAGCCGCGAAGGCGCGGCTTTCTCGCTCGTCATTCCGGGCTCGCGCTTCGCGCGTCGCGGAATGACCGGAGAGTACCGCGACTACCGCGGCAGATCCGTCTTCCCCATCAGGAACGTGTCGATCGAACGGGCACACAGCCGACCTTCACGGATCGCCCAGACCACCAGCGACTGGCCGCGGCGCATGTCGCCGGCGGTGAACACGTTCGGGCGCGAGGTCTGGTAGTCGAGCGTGTTAGCCTGGACGTTGCCGCGGGGGTCGAGCTCGACCGAGAGCAGCTTCAGGAGGCCCTCGTGCACGGGATGGACGAAACCCATGGCGAGCAGGACGAGGTCGGCATCGAGCTCGAACTCGGTGCCGGCAATCTGCTTGAACTTGTCGTCGACGTGCACGCAGTGCAGCTTCTTGACCTGGCCGTTCTCGCCGGAAAACTTCTGGGTCAGCACGGCGTATTCGCGCACCGCGCCTTCGGCCTGGCTGGAGGACGTCCGCATCTTGAGCGGCCAGTACGGCCACGTCAGGCCCTTGTTCTCGCGCTCGGGCGGGGCGGGCATGATCTCGAGCTGGGTCACCGACAACGCGCCCTGGCGCAGAGAGGTGCCGATGCAGTCGGAGCCGGTGTCGCCGCCGCCGATGACGACGACGTGCTTGCCGCCCGCCAGAATCTCCTGGACGCCATTGAGCGGCTCGTTGGAGACGCGGCGGTTCTGCTGCGGCAGGAAGTCCATGGCGTAGTGGATGCCGGCGAGATCGCGGCCGGGGATCGGCAGGTCGCGCGGGGCTTCCGCGCCACCGGTCAGCGCCAGGGCGTCGTATTCGTTGAGCATCTCGCGCGGATCGACATTGCCCTCCGTGCCGACATGGCTGTTGTAGTGGAAGGTGACTCCTTCGGCTTCCATCTGCGCCACGCGACGGTCGATCACGTTCTTTTCCATCTTGAAGTCGGGGATGCCGTAACGCAGCAGGCCGCCGGCCTTGGCGAACTTCTCGAACAGATGCACGTCGTGCCCGGCGCGCGCGAGCTGCTGCGCGCACGCCATGCCGGCCGGACCGGAGCCGATCACCGCGACCTTCTTGCCGGTCTTGTGGGCGGCGATTTCGGGCTTCAGCCAGCCATTGTCCCAGGCGCGGTCGACGATCGCGCATTCGATGGTCTTGATGGTGACCGGGTTGTCGTCGATGTTGAGCGTGCAGGAGGCTTCACACGGCGCCGGACAGATGCGGCCCGTGAACTCCGGGAAATTGTTGGTCGAGTGCAGGTTGCGCGAAGCTTCTTCCCAGTTGCCCTGATAGACGAGGTCGTTCCAGTCCGGGATCTGGTTGTTGACCGGACAGCCGGGCGTGCCCGGCGCGACCGAGCCGGTGCCGTGGCAATAGGGAATGCCGCAGTTCATGCATCGCGCGGCCTGGTCGCGCGTTTCCTTCTCGGAGAGGGGAACGACGAATTCGTGAAAATGCTTCACGCGCTCGGCCACCGGGGTGTACTTGCGGTCATGCCGTTCGATTTCGAGAAAACCCGTGATCTTGCCCATTAAACCCGAAGTCCCTGCCGCTTAGTTCGTTTGTTTGCTTCCTCACCGTCATTGCGAGGAGCGAGGCGACGAAGCGATCCAGTCTGCATCAAGGAAGAAAGTCTGGATTGCTTCGCTCCGCTCGCAATGACGGGGTGTGATGCTTACGCCCCGATCGCGATTTTCGGCTCGGCGTCTGCGTTGGCCGCCATTTCGCGCAGCGCGCGCCGGTACTCGACCGGCATCACCTTGCGGAACTTGGGCAGCCAGTCCTGCCAATTGGCAAGGATGTCGGCGGCGCGCTTGGAGCCGGTCGCTTTCGCATGGCGCGAGATCAGCACGTGCAGCCGCTCGACGTCGGAGGCGAGCAGGTTCTTGAACACGTCGACCCGGCCGTGCGCTTCGAGGTCCCCGGAATGGTGATAGGTGCCGGCGTTGATCAGCTCTTCCGACAGCACCGGCTCGAGCTCGACCATCGCCATGTTGCACAGCCTGTCGAAGTCGCCGGTCTCGTCGAGCACGTAGGCGATGCCGCCGGACATGCCGGCTGCGAAGTTGCGCCCGGTCTTGCCGAGCACGACCACGATGCCGCCGGTCATGTATTCGCAGCAATGATCGCCGGCGCCCTCGACCACCGCGACCGCGCCCGAGTTACGCACGGCAAAGCGTTCGCCGGCGATGCCGCGGAAATAGCACTCACCCTCGATCGCGCCGTACATTACGGTGTTGCCGACGATGATGCTCTCTTCCGGCACGATGGCGGAGTTCCTGGGCGGCTTGACGATGATCTTGCCGCCCGAGAGGCCCTTGCCGACATAGTCGTTGCCTTCGCCTTCGAGCTCGAAGGTGACGCCATGGGCGAGCCAGGCGCCGAAGGCCTGGCCAGCGGTGCCCTTGAGGCTGACATGGATCGTGTCGTGCGGCAGGCCGGCATGGCCGTAGATCTTGGCGACGGCACCGGACAGCATCGCGCCCGCGGAGCGGTTGGTGCTGTTGATGTTGGCCTCGATCTTCACGGGCGCGCCGCGATCGAGCGCAGGCGTCGCCTTCTCGATCAGCGAGCGGTCGAGCACCGCCTCCAGATGATGGTTCTGGCGCTCGGAGTGATAGATCTTCTGGCCCTTCTCTTCCTTCTGCTTGACGAACAGCTTGGAGAAATCGAGGCCCTTGGCCTTCCAGTGCGCGACCAGCCTGGTCTGGTCGAGCAGCTGAACCTGGCCGACCATCTCGTTGAAGGTGCGGAAGCCGAGCGAGGCCATGATCTCGCGGACTTCTTCCGCGACGAAGAAGAAGTAGTTGATGACGTGCTCGGGCTGGCCGGTGAAGCGCTTGCGCAGGACGGGGTCCTGGGTCGCGACGCCGACCGGGCAGGTGTTGAGATGGCACTTGCGCATCATGATGCAGCCGGCCGCGATCAAGGGCGCGGTCGCAAAGCCGAACTCGTCGGCACCCAGCAGCGCGCCGATCACGACGTCACGGCCGGTGCGGAAGCCTCCGTCGACCTGGACCACGATGCGGCTGCGCAGCCGCTCGCGCACCAGCGTCTGGTGGGTCTCGGCGAGGCCGATTTCCCAAGGTGAGCCGGCGTGCTTGATCGAGGTCAGGGGCGATGCACCGGTGCCGCCCTCGAAGCCCGCGATGGTGACGTGGTCGGCGCGCGCCTTGGCAACGCCCGCGGCCACCGTGCCGACGCCGATCTCGGAGACGAGCTTGACCGAGACGTCGCCGGTCGGGTTGACGTTCTTGAGGTCGTAGATGAGCTGCGCCAGATCCTCGATCGAATAGATGTCGTGATGCGGAGGCGGCGAGATCAGGCCGACCCCCGGCGTCGAGTGCCGCACCTTGGCGATGGTCGCGTCGACCTTGTGGCCGGGCAGCTGGCCGCCTTCGCCGGGCTTGGCGCCCTGAGCCATCTTGATCTGCATCATGTCGGAGTTGACGAGATACTCCGTAGTGACGCCGAAGCGGCCCGAGGCGACCTGCTTGATCGCCGAACGCATGGAATCGCCGTTCGGCATCGGCTTGAAGCGGTCGGCTTCCTCGCCGCCTTCACCGGTGTTCGACTTTCCGCCGATCCGGTTCATAGCGATCGCAAGCGTGGTGTGGGCCTCGCGCGAGATCGAGCCGAAGCTCATCGCACCCGTGGCGAAGCGCTTGACGATGTCCTTGGCCGGCTCGACCTGGTCGAGGGCTATAGGCTTGCGCTTCTCTTCGTCCGCGTTCTTGATCCGGAACAGGCCGCGCAGCGTCAGCAGACGCTCGGATTGCTCGTTGAGGATCTTTGCGAAGGCGCGATAGCGCTCCTGCGAATTGCCGCGCGCGGCGTGCTGGAGCAGCGACACCGACTCGGCGGTCCAGGCGTGATCCTCGCCGCGGCTGCGATAGGCATATTCGCCGCCGACATCGAGCGAAGTCTTGTAGACCTGAGCCTCGCCGAACGCGTCGGCATGACGGCGCACGGCTTCTTCGGCGATCTCGCCGAGGCCGACGCCCTCGACGCGGGTGTGCGTTCCCGCGAAGAACTTTGCGACGAAGTCGGCCTTGAGACCGACCGCGTCGAAGATCTGCGCGCCGCAATAGGACTGGTAGGTCGAGATGCCCATCTTGGACATCACCTTCAGAAGCCCCTTGCCGATCGACTTGATGTAACGCTTGACGATCTCGTAGTCGTCGAGCGAGCCGGGCAGGCGGTCCTTCATCGCGGTGATGGTCTCGAACGCGAGATACGGATTAATCGCTTCGGCGCCGTAGCCGGCCAGGCAAGCGAAGTGATGCACTTCACGCGGTTCGCCCGATTCGACGACGAGGCCGACGGAGGTGCGCAAGCCCGTGCGGATCAGATGATGATGCACGGCGGCGCAGGCGAGCAGCGAGGGGATCGGCACCCGGTCAGTGCCGACCATGCGATCGGACAGGATGATGATGTTGACGCCCTCGCGCACCGCGCTTTCCGCACGCGCGCAGAGCTCGTCGAGAACCTGGTCCATGCCGGCCGCGCCGAGACCGGCGTGGAAGGTGGTGTCCAGCGTCCGCGACTTGAAGTGCGATTCGGCGACATCGGAGATCGAGCGGATCTTTTCCAGGTCCGCGTCGGTCAGGATCGGCTGCCGCACTTCGAGACGCTTGGTGGTGGCAAGGCCCTGCAGGTCGAACAGGTTCGGCCGCGGTCCGATGATGGAGACGAGGCTCATCACCAGCTCCTCGCGGATCGGGTCGATCGGCGGGTTGGTGACCTGGGCAAAATTCTGCTTGAAGTAGGTGAACAGCGGCTTGGCCCTGTCCGACAGCGCCGAGATCGGCGTGTCGTTGCCCATCGAGCCCGCGGCTTCCTCGCCCGTGGCCGCCATCGGCGTCATCAGGATGGTGATGTCTTCCTGGCTGTAGCCGAACGCCTGCTGGCGATCCAATAGCGACAGATTGGAGCGCACGCCGGTAGTCGGAACCTTCGGCAGCTCTTCCAGCACGATCTGGGTCCGTTCCAGCCACTCCTCGTACGGATGGCTCCTCGCGAGCTCGGCCTTGATCTCGTCGTCCGGAATCAGCCGGCCCTGCTCGAGGTCGACCAGCAGCATCTTGCCGGGCTGCAAGCGCCACTTGGTGATGATTTGGTCCTCGGGGATCGTCAGCACGCCCATCTCGGACGCCATCACGATGCGGTCGTCCTTGGTCACGAGATAGCGCGCCGGCCGCAGGCCGTTGCGGTCGAGCGTGGCGCCGATCTGGCGGCCGTCGGTGAAGGCGATCGCGGCGGGGCCGTCCCACGGCTCCATCAGCGCGGCATGATATTCATAGAAGGCGCGGCGCTTCTCATCCATCAAGGGATTGCCGGCCCACGCTTCAGGAATCATCATCATGACGGCGTGCGGAAGCGAGTAACCGCCCTGCACCAGGAATTCGAGCGCGTTGTCGAAGCAGGCGGTGTCCGACTGTCCCTCATAAGAGATGGGCCAGAGCCGGTTGATGTCCTTGCCGTAGAGCTCGGAGCTCACCGAAGCCTGACGCGCCGCCATCCAGTTGGTGTTGCCGCGCAGCGTGTTGATCTCGCCGTTATGCGCGATCATGCGATAGGGATGCGCCAGCGACCAGGCCGGGAAGGTGTTGGTGGAGAAGCGCTGGTGCACCAGCGCGAGCGCGCTCTCGAAATCCTTCTCGTGCAGATCGGGGTAGTACTTGCCCAGCTGGTCGGCGAGGAACATGCCCTTGTAGATCACGGTGCGGCAGGACATCGAGCAGGGGTAATAGCCTGCAAGGCCGCGGTCGCGACGCTGGTAGATCGCCTGCGAGATCGACTTGCGCAGGATGTAGAGCCGGCGCTCGAAATCGTCCTCGGTCTTGGCGGTGCCGTTGCGGCCGATGAACACCTGCATGCAGGCGGGCTCGGTCGGCTTCACGGTGACGCCGAGCGAGGAATTGTCGGTCGGCACGTCGCGCCAGCCGAGCAGGGTCAGGCCCTCCTCCTTGATCTGGTCGGCGATGATGCTCTTGATGACGTTGCGCCAGGCGGTGTCGCGCGGCATGAACAGCGCGCCGATGGCGTATTCGCCGGGCGCCGGCAGCGCGAAGCCGAGCTCCCCGGCCTTGCGGCTGAAGAAGGCGTGCGGGATCTGCACCAGAATGCCGGCGCCGTCACCGGCGCGCGGGTCGGCGCCGACGGCGCCGCGGTGCTCCAGATTGCAGAGGATGTTCAGCGCGTCCGCGACGATCTCGTGCGACTTCTGGCCCTTGATGTTGGCGATGAAGCCGACGCCGCAGGAGTCCTTCTCCAAGCTCGGATCGTAGAGGCCTTCGGCCGGCGGGCGCGAATTGTGCTCCTGAATCGGATCGGCAATCGGATTGGTCGTTTTCGAGGCGACCGTCGCCGACAGCTCTTCTGCCACGATGTTTGCGCGCTCGAATTGCGACCCGTTCATTGTTCCAATCCTCTCCGTGCGGCAAGCTGCCTCACCGCCATCTTCGGCGCACCTTGGGCGTTCCGCGGCACCCGCCTCTGGGTCACCGCTCGTCCACTGCGAGCCGCATTTTCTTAAATTCAGGCCTAGGCGTTCTTCGTCCCCGAGAACGGCTTTGCCTGGTACCTTAACGGCGCTCGAAAGTGCCAGTTTCCGCTGCAATCCCTGTGCCGGAACCGCGAGCAAAATTGAGACAGTCTTCCTGTCCTAACCATCACCTTGCCAAATTTTTGTCTAGCACACAAGCGCGTGGAAGTCCCGATTCCCGATATGTCAATCAATCGCTTTCCAAAAGTTGCGCAGCCGCTGTTTTGAAGCAAACGCGCCCTGATCCGGCCCTGCGGGCGCCGAAATCGCCAATGAAGCTTCGGATCAACCCTTCGGAAGGCGCGCCAGGCCGCAAGAAGCGAAAGAGCGCAAGTCATCCAGGGCCTGACAGGAGCGTGTCGACCATGAAGTTTTTCACAGGATGTGTGGCTGCTGCCACGCTGGCGCTGGCTGCAAGCGCTGCTCGGGCGCAGGTTCCAGCGAGCGGTATTGCGGCAGGGGCCATGATCGCGGTGTCGGATTTCGACGGACCCTATGCGCCGCCGGACGTCGCGCCGCCGCGTTACGGCCAAGGCTACGGTTACGGGTATGGCTACGAAGAGCGGGGGCCGGCACCGGCGGCGCTGCTGCCGGCTACCGAGGTCTACGCAGTGCTGCGCGACAACGGCTTCTCACCGCTCGGCATCCCGCGTCTGCGCGGCAGCGTCTACACCATTACGGTGATCGACCGCCGCGGCGACGACGGCCGGCTCGTGATCGATGCCCGCGACGGGCGGATCATCCGTTTCATGCCGGCTGCTGACGCCTACGGCATGGCGCCCGGCTATGACGAGCGCGCGGTTGCGCCCTACGGCCCGCAAACCGCGCTGCCGCCGCCGGCCATGGTTCGCAGCGGCCCGCCGCGGCCGCCGGCCGCGATCCCGCATGTGGCGAGCCGCCCCGTGCCGCTGCCCAAGGCCGCCCCGCCACGCGGCGAGACGCCGGTTGCCGCCGCCAAGCCGGCCGAGCCCGCGCCGCAGCAGGCTCAAGCGCCGCAGGCTCAGCCAGTGCAGCAGGCCGCTGCCGCGCAGGCCAAGCCGGTGGAGGCAGCACCTCAAGCTTCGGCTCCAACCGTCGGCCAGGCGAAGCCGGTACCGACCATCCTGCCGACGCAGGACATGCCGGCGGCGCAGGGGCTGAATTAGATTTGAGCAAAACAAAAGGCGCCCTGAAATGTTCAGGCGCCTTTTGCATCAAGGCGATCAGCGCTAGCTCCGCGGATACCCCGCCGCTTCCAGGATCAAATTCGCCACCTCCTTAGGATGCGACACCAGCGACAGATGGCCGGCATCGAGCTCGATGGTGGTGGCGTTCATGCGCTTGGCGAGGAAGCGCTCGAAATCGGGATTGATGGTGTAGTCGCTCTTCGACACCGCGTACCAGCTCGGCTTGGAATGCCACGCAGCTGCCGTGGTGCGGCCGGCAAAGATCGAGGCTGCGGTCGGCCATTGCACGGCGTAAAGCTCCTTCGCCTGCTCCGGCTTCACACCGTTGGCAAAGTACTTCAGGAAGGCCTCTTCCGACAGCTTGGTGTAACCGTCGCGCTCGACGATGCCGGCGCGTACCGGGCCGGTCGGAAACTGCTTGGACAGAGCGACGAAATCCTCGTTCGCATCGGGCGCCCGTGCCGCGATATACACGAGCCCGGTCACCTTCGGGTCGGTGCCGACCTGGCTGATCACGCTGCCGCCCCAGGAATGCGCGACCAGCACGGTCGGCCCGTCCTGCTCGGCCAGCGCGCGCTTGGTTGCCTCGACCGACTCGGCAAGGGACGACAGCGGATTCTGCACGGCCGTGACATGCAGGCCCGCGGCCTGGAGGATCGGGATCACCTCCGACCAGCTCGAGCCGTCGGCCCAGGCGCCGTGCACCAGCACGACGTTGGTCGCCTTCACGGTCTGCGGCGTCTGTGCGTGAGCAAGGCCAAGGGGGGCTGCCAGCAGGCTCGCGGCGACGAAAAGGCTGCGCCAAAGTGTCATGATCGGTCTCCGTGTTGTTTTGGGTTCGATGCCCAAAGGACGGAGCGCGTAGCGGCGCCGTTACGCGCCTTCACCCCTCTGTGATGCGGCGCAAAAAAACGCCCCGGGGCACCGGGGCGTTTTCGTAACTTGGGGGTGCCGTGCGCGGATTACGCGGCGGCTTGCGCGGCCGAGTTCTCGATCACCTGCGCCTTTGGTGCGCCGGCGTTGATCGCGATCTGGCGGGGTTTCTTCGCCTCGGGAATCTCGCGGACGAGATCGACGTGAAGCAGCCCGTTCTCGAGCGAGGCGTCCTTGACCTGCACGAAGTCGGCAAGCTGGAAGGCGCGCTCGAAGGCACGCGCGGCGATGCCGCGGTAAAGCACTTCGTTCTTGCTGTTCTCGTTGGCGACCTTCTCGCCCTTGATCGTCAGCGTATTTTCCTTCGCGACGATGGAGAGCTCATCCCTGGCGAAGCCCGAGACCGCAACGGTGATGCGGTAGGCGTTCTCGCCGGTACGCTCGATGTTGTAGGGGGGATAACCGGGGCTGCCGTCCGAACCGGCCTGGTCGAGCAGGCTGAAGAGGCGGTCGAAGCCGACGGTGGAACGATAGAACGGGGTGAGATCGTAGCTACGCATGGTCAAGTCCTCCATTGAGCGACTGTTGGCAACCCGCCCGCCAATCGGGCCGGGCTTTAGTCTGTGTGCAGCCTGATGTTCCGGTTCCGAAACACTGGTAGCGGCCTGCACGAAAGTGATATGGGTGGAACGAGACGGCGTTCAAGAGGGGCGGCATTTGCGCCTTTTCGGCGCTTTGGCCCCTTGATTTGCAGCACTTCGCGCCCAAGCACCTCCAATCATGACGCTGGTCTCGATACCGTCCAATCCCGTTCCCGAAGACGTCGTCAGCGGCACCATCAAGACGCCCGATGGCGCCGAGCTGCGCTTTGCGCGCTGGGCGCCGCCGGCGGGCCGCAAGGGCACCGTCTGCGTCTTTACCGGTCGCAGCGAGCAGATCGAGAAATATTTCGAGACCGTGCGCGATCTGCGCGACCGCGGCTTTGCGGTGGCGATGATCGACTGGCGCGGGCAGGGCCACTCCTCGCGCCGCCTGCGCGACCCCCGCAAGGGCTATGTGCGCGACTTTTCCGATTTCGAGGTGGACGTCGAGGCCTTCGTGCAGCAGGTGGTGCTGCCCGATTGCCCGCCGCCGTTTTTTGCGCTGGCCCACTCCATGGGCGGCACGGTGATGCTTCGGGTGGCGCATGCGGGCAAGCGCTGGTTCGACCGCATGGTGCTGTCGGCGCCGATGATCGACCTGCCCGGCCGCACCACCTCGCTTCCGGTGCGTGCGCTGCTCAAGACGATGCGCCTGCTCGGGCAGGGCGGCCGTTACGTCCCCGGCGGCAGCGATCGTCTCACCGGGCTCGATCCCTTCATCAACAATCCCGTGACCAGCGATCCGGTGCGCTATGCACGCAATGCCGCGATCCTGGAGGAGGACCCGACGCTCGGGTTGGCATCGCCGACCGTGGCCTGGGCCGATACCGCCTTCCGCGCAATGAACACCTTCAAGGGCGCGAACTACCCCTCGCAGATCCGCCAACCGATCCTGATGCTGGCAGCCTCCAACGACGCCGTGGTCTCCACCGCGGCGATCGAGGAATTTGCCTATCACTTGCGCGCCGGCTCCCATCTGGTGATCGCCGGCTCCAAGCACGAGATCCTCCAGGAGCAGGATCGTTACCGCTCCCAGTTCTGGGCCGCCTTCGACGCCTTCGTGCCGGGCACGCCCCTGTTCAAGTGAGGACGGTGACGATTGGATTCGAGGAGAGTCCTCATTCTCATTGCGAGGAGCTCTTGCGGACGAAGCAATCCAGTCTTTTTCCGCGGAGACAGTCTGGATTGCTTCGCTTCGCTCGCAATGACGAACCCTGGTCGCCTACAGCGTCTTCAGATATTCAATCAAATCGTAGCGCTCGGCATCATCCTTGAACATGCGGCCGATCACGCCGGAACGTTTCGGCTCGCCGTCCTTGCGCTCGAAGGAATGGCCGAGCACGCTGTTGCCCTGGATCGGATCCTTCTCTGACCCCGCCGAGAACTGCGTTTCGCCCGTCTTGCACTTGTCGTCCGCGGTCACCGCAAAGCCCACGGTGTCAGGGTCATAGTCGCGGCGGCCCATGCAGAATTTTTGCGGACGCTCGCTCGCCGGCTTCAGCAGCCAGTACAGCGAGGGCACCGACCCGTTGTGCAGGTAAGGCGCCGTGGCCCAGATGCCGTTCAGCGGCCGCGCGCGATAGCGCGGATCAGCCGCCGGATTGAGGCAGTTCTTGCGCGCGAGATTCCAAATCTTCCCACGCTCGGCCTCGGAGATATTCTCATCGTCCATCCATCTGCGAGCGACGAGATCGACCACGGTCATGAGGCCGAGCGCATAGACCATCTCGTTGGGCGAGGTGCTCGCTGTCGGGATGTCGCATTGCCACCATTTCTGGAGATCACCCGTATTCACCTTCAGGAAGCCGGGCACATCGACGATTCTCTTGCTGAGAACGAGCGACTGTTCGGGGTCCGTCTTGATCTCGTCGAGCGGAATGGTCACTGCATTCAGGACCTTGCTGTCGCCGCTCGGCTCCCAATGCTTCGATGACCAGAAGGCGGGGGTGTCGACGGCCGGCAGATGGCATCCGGAGCACATCTCGGCGTAGATCGCGCGGCCGCGCTCGACGCGATCGGGTTTTAGCCGCCATGCATCGCCGAGGATTTGCGAAGGCCATTTCGGTGCGAGCAGGCCACCGAACTTCGGACCGCTGGAAGGATCGGCCGGCTTGAACGGATCGGGGCCTCTCAGCATGTCCTCGATCCAGCCGAGTGTCCTGATGTGGACCGAGGACCGCCACAGCCTTTCCTCCGGATAGGCGTCCGACAGATTGAGCAGCGCGGTCACGCCGAGGGCTTCGCCGGCGTTGCGGATCAACGGCTGCTCGATCGAGGCGTCGTATTGGGCGAACTTGAACCAGGGCACCGTCCAGATCGGAGGGTAGCTGACCGGGGCGTCCTGGGCGTGCAGGTTCTTCTCGAATCCCTTGACCCCGCTCAGCGCGAGATCCTGCGAGAACACCTGGTTGCCGATCCGATTGAGAGCGTCGAGGCGGCCGAACCCTTCTTCTGTGTCCTGTTGCTGCCTGCCGTTCCAGGTCTTCTTGCCTTCAATGGTCTTTTGCTGGGTCTTCGCCCAGTCGATCAGGAACGTGCCGATCGCACTGAGCTTCTGCTTGAGTGCGGCGCGGTCCGTCTTGCTGGCGTCGGGGCCGAGCACGCGATCGGCAAAGCGCTGGAAGCGGAGCGGGACGTAGAGGGTGTAGGCGATCGAGAGGCCGGTGGAGAGTTCCAGCTTCTTCAGGTCGGTCATGGCCGGGCCGCCGTCAAAGCGGATGTCCACGCCCTGGTAATGGATCTGGCCGGTGTGGCAGGCCGCGCAGGTCAGCCCGATCTTGTCCTCCTCGCGACGGCCGGTCGCGGGGTCGACGACGCCGGTCATCCGCGCGAAGCCGACCGGCAGGCCGTCGACGTTCTCCGCCGGTGTCCATCGCGCCGACAAATCCGCTGGCTGCGTCGTCTCGTAGACGTTGGCGTAACCGAAGCGGCGCAGTGTCGTCGTGTCGGTCTGGATCGACTGCGGGCTAGGGATGAAGCCGAACGCTTCGAGATAGGCGCTGTCCTTCATCATGCCCGGCTTTGCGAACAGATGAAGACGCGGCTGCTCCAGCGCCATGAACCATTCGTAGGGCACCGGGAAGGTCGCGGTGCCCTGGCTGGCATGATGGAACCAGTGCCGGTCCTTTAGCGACCAGTTCTGCTCGAGCCAGAAGGCGGCCTTCGTCTCCGGGACCGCAGGCAAGGGCGGCGGCAGAAGATTCACGAGGATTCCCTTCTGCGGCAGCATGGCGCGGACCTGGTTGGGGAATTCGGCGACGGCCACCAGCGCGACGAGGCCAAGGCCGATGACGAACGCGGTCAGCCCCACCGCCCAGCGAAAGCGGAGCTGACAGGCCGACAGCAGCGGCCGCGACACTATCCGCTGATTGATGCGGTCGGGGAATCTGCGCTCGTTGAACAGCGTGCGTATGTCGGACACGCTGAGATAACGCTCCTCATCCTTCTTGCCCTTGCCGATGATCTTCAAAAGGATGGGCCATTCGAATTTCATCAGCAGCTTGTAGTACCAGCGTGCGGCGCTGCCGGCGCGCTTGAGGTTGTCGCGCATGAAGGTCTGGATTTCCGCGGCGTTGAGACCGGGCTCACTGCTGCCGGTGTTCGGGTCGGTGTAGGTCCGGCCGAAGCTCGCGAGCCGCGCGATCTCGTCCTCGTTGACCTTGCCGTCGACGCCGAGGATGCGCGAACCGGCGCCGCGCTTGTCGAGCGGGCCGCCGCGTAGCGCATCGAGCTGCGCGCCCGACCAGATGCTCTTGAGGATATGACCAAGACCGTTGGCGATCAGCGCAACGCCGCGGACCTGGATGCGGGCGGAGATCTTCTTCAGCCCCGTCTCGCCGCTCGCATTCGCGATGGTCTGCGAGAGCGTGTTGAGCGGGACGGTCCCGCCCTCGACGAAACCTTCGCCGACGAGGCCGCGCAGGAACGGACACGGATTGTTCGGCGAGACCGGGATCGAGGGATCGAAGGGCGGCTTCGAAGCGGGGTGATGCATGGCCCAAATCCTGAAAACAGCGAATCGAAATGCGCAGGCGCGCCGTTAGAGCGCGGAAAGTCCTAACAAACCGGCAGCAGGGTATACTACTTCAGCGTGTAGCGAAGTGTGGCCCAATTCACTGTCGTGTCAATAAAAGCCGGTGCGGATTTGCCAGGGACCGATCAGGGACTGCCAAGAGCGCTGACTGCGAAGAGCCCTGAGTGCGAAGAGCCCTGACGGCCAAGAGCCCGTGACCGCCATTCAGGACCCGGCGGCGCGTTTGACGTCGCTCTGCACCAGGGCCAGCTTGCCGAGCGGCACGCCGGCCTTCAGCAGCCCCTCGCGGTAATGGGCGAGGTCCTCCGGCCGCTTCCAGTGGAAGTTGCGCAGATGCCTTTCGACATTCAGGGTAGGATAATTTCCCATCAGCACGCCGACGGCCTCGCTCGCCTCGCCACTCCGTCCCATCTGGGCCAGTGCCGCGGCGCGGATCGCCAGCGCCTGCATGTGGTTCGGGTTGATGTAGAGCTGCTCGCGGGCCCATGACAGGGTCGCGTCATATTGGCGCAACAGGTAGTGACTGAAGGCGTTCAGCGCCGCCCATTGGTAGCGCGGATCGCTATTGTCGCGCTGCACCGCCATCGAAAACAGCTCGATCGCCTCGCGGTGCTCGCCAATGACGAAATGGCAGATGCCCAGCACGCCCCGCGCGCCGTTGTCGTAGGGGTTGAGCGCGACCGCGCGCTTGGCGGCGTCCATCGCGGCCTCGTAATGCCCCTCCATGGCGTGAGCCCAGGACAGGATCGAGAACGCGAAGGAGGAGCGCGGGTCGAGCCGCACGCTGGTTTCGGCGAGGTTCATCGCCTCGGCCCACATCTCCCGCGTGCCCTTGACCCAACCGAACTGGATGCTCTGGATCTGGATGGTGGCGAGATAGGCGTGCGCGATCGACAGATTGGGATCGAGCTGGATGGCGTGCCGGAACAGATCGACGGCGGCGGCCAAATCCTCCTTGGTCTGCCGGTAGTAATGCGACAGTCCCTTGAGGAAGCGGTCCCAGGCGCTCACGTCGGTGCTCAGGCGCGCTGGCGCCGAGGCCTCGGCCCGGACGATCTCGGTGGCGATGGCGGCGGAGAGGCTGGTGGTGATCTCGTCCTGCATCGCGAACAGGTCGCCGATGTCGCGGTCGTAACGTCCCGTCCAAAGCTGCTCGCCGGTCTCCGGCGCGATCAGCTCGGCGGTGACCCGGATCTTGGCGCCGGCGCGCCGCACCGAGCCCTGGATCAGATAGGTGGCGTCGATCTCGCGCGCGATCAGGCGCGTGCTCGTGTTATTTCCCTTGAAGGCAAAGGTCGAGTTGCGGCTCAGCACGCGATAAAAGGATTGCAGCGAGAGTGCGTGGATCAGATCCTCGGTGAGGCCGTCTGAGAAATATTCGTCCTGGGCGTCGCTGAGATTGGCGAAGGGCAGCACACCGACGATCGCGGTGCGATACTGTTGCGAGAGAGCGGATGCCTCTCTCAGCTCGGGTGCGAGCGCCGGCGCGCCCTCAGGCGTCCAGGTCCAGACCCCGACCGCATCCTTGATGTTCTTGAAGCGATGGTTGCCGGCATCGGTCAGCAACGCAGTGAGATGCTTGCTCGCCTCGCGGTAGGCCTTGGCCGAGATGGCGAAGCCGCCGGGGCTCGCCACCGATTCCAGGCGGACTGCAATGTTGACATCGTCGCCGAATACTTCGTCCTCGTCGGCGATGACGTCGCCCATGTGGATGCCGAGCCGGAACTGCATGGCGCGGTCGGCCGGCAGATGTTGGTTGCGCTCCGCCATCAAGGTCTGCATCGCGATCGCGGCCTCGGTGGCACCGACGATCGACGGGAACTCCAGCAGGAAGCCGTCGCCGGTGTTTTTGACGACGCGGCCGCCGTGATTGAGGATGATGGGGTGGATCGCGCTGCGATGGGCCTTGAAGGCGGCATGGGTGCCGGCTTCATCGTTGCCCATCATGCGCGAATAGCCGGCGACATCGGCGCAGACGATGGCGGCCAGACGTCTTTCCATATTCTCGGAGCTCCAAGGGAGGGCACGGCCACGGCGTGGCAGTCGCCTCGAATCCCGCATTTCAAGAACCGTGCCTTTATAAAGCAGATGAGGCCGAGCGGAAGTATGATCCGCATTGCAAATTCTAGGTAAATCCTAGGCAATCCCGGCGGTGGACGGGAAGGGACGAACCGACTAAGCGAATGAGGACCGCGCGGGCGGCGGCAGGGGCACCTCGCATGCTGGGCATTCACGAAATGTGGCTCTTCATCCTGTCGGGGGTGCTGCTCAACATCACGCCGGGGCCTGATTCCGTCTACGTCATCGGCCGCAGCATGCAGATGGGCTGGCGGGGCGGAGCCGCGGCCGCCCTCGGCATCAGTTGTGGCTGTTTTGTCCATGTTGCGGCCGCGGCGATCGGCCTTTCGGCCCTGCTGATGGCCTCGTCGACAGCCTTCTCGATCCTGAAGCTGGTCGGTGCGGCCTATCTGGTCGTGACAGGGCTGCAGATGCTGTGGTCGCGCCCGGTGCTGGCGGCGGCGACCCACGCGCCGATGCGGAGCTCGCTGCGGCGGGTCTTCCTGCAGGGTGTCTTCACCAACGCCCTCAATCCCAAGGTCGCGCTGTTCTTCCTGGCCTTCCTGCCGCAATTCGTCGCAGCCGATTCACCGCATAAGCCGCTCGCGTTCCTGACGCTCGGCCTGATCTTTATCTGCACGGGAACGCTGTGGTGCCTGGTGCTGGCGGCGTTTGCGGCGAAAGCCGCGCACCGGCTGCGCGAGTCCGAGGGCGCGCTCGCCCGGGTCAACCGCGCGCTCGGCGGCCTCTTCATCTATCTCGGCATCCGCGTCGCCATGCTGGAGACGCGGTAACTTCTCTTACGCGAATTCCTTCAGCAGCGCGCTGCCGGCGAGATAAAGGCCGAGCAGGATCATCGCGATCAGGAACCAGCGGCGGAACGCTTCGGCCGGCATCCGCGCCCGCACCGACTGGCCGATGAACATGCCGGCAAAGGCCATGGCGAGGCCCACGGCGCCCGGTACGGTATTGGCTGGCGTCATCAATCCGCCGGCGGTGAGGTTGAAGGCGAGTGCCAGCGTCGCAGTCGTGAAGAACACGCCGAGCGCCTGCACCAGCTCGTCCTTCTCCATGCCGATCGCCTGCATGAACGGCATCGAGGGGATCACCTGCACCCCGGTCGAGGCCGAGATCACGCCAGTGACGACACCGACCACGCCGCCGACCCATTTCTCGTTCTGCGGAGCGACGCGGAACTGGAACTTGTTCAAGCCGATCACGGCATAGATGACGAGCAGGGCGCCGAGCACGATCGTGCCGTAGCGGGCATGCGGGCCGGTCAGCGCGCCGGCATTGAGCCAGCAGCCGATCACGGTGCCGATCATCAGCGGCCACAGCCGCCTCAGGATGTCGCGCAAATGCGGTCCGACGAAAGTCTGCCAGATGTTGGTGACGATGGCGGGCACGATCACAATGGCAATGGCGCGGCTCGGCGTCATGCTCACCGCGAGCAGGCCCATGGACACCGTCGGCAGCCCGAGCCCGATCACGCCCTTGACGAATCCGGCGACCAGGAAAACGGCGGCGATGAGGATGAGCAGCGGGTCGATCATGTCAGCACATTGACTGAAGCGGCGCGCCGGCACAATCTGAAGGTTACGGAGAGTGCCTTCGCTCCGGGCGAAGGCTGTGGAGACCTGCCATGCGCTTCGACCTCGTCGACCTCCAACTCTTCATCGCGGTCGCCGACCAGCGCAGCATCACCCGCGGCGCGGAACGCTCGCATTTGGCGCTTGCCTCGGCCAGCGCGCGCATCAAGGGGCTCGAGGATGCGCTCGGCGTCGCGCTGCTCAAGCGCAGGCGGCGCGGTGTCGAATTGACCGCGGCCGGCGAGAGCCTGCTCGATCATGCGCGGCTCGTCATCCACCAGATCGACGCCATGCGCGGCGATCTCGCCGGCTTTGCCAGCGGCGTCCGCGCCAGCGTGCATTTCCTCGCCAACACGTCGGGCCTGTCTGAGCATCTGCCGAAGGCGCTCGCCGGCTTCCTGCGTGAGCATCGCGACCTCGCCATCGATATCGAGGAGCGCGAGAGCACTGACATCGCGGCGGCGATCACCGCGGGTGCGGCTGATCTCGGCTTTGCCGCCGAGCACGCGCTGCCCGACCATATCGAGCGTTTCGTCTTCAGCGAGGACCGCCTGACGCTGGTGACGTCGAAGCGCGGCCCGTTCGCGGGCCGCCGCCAGATCGATTTTCAGGAGGCGCGGGCTTGCGACTTCGTCGGGCTGACCAGCGCCACCGCGCTTCAGATGCACATTTCGAAGCACGCCGCCCGGCTCGGCATGCGGCTGCATTACCGCGCCCGCATGCGCGATTTCGATGCGATCTGCCAGATGGTCGCCGCCGATGTCGGCGTGGCGCTCGTGCCCGAAGCAGCCGCCCGCCGCTGCGCCAAGACCATGTCGATTGCCATGGTTCGCCTGCGCGACGCCTGGGCCAACCGCAAGCTCGTGATCTGCGCGCGCAGCTTCAAGGTGCTGCCGCGGCCGGCCAAAATGTTGGTGGAGCATCTGAGGGCAGCGGCGGTGTGAAGGGCGCTGCTCTTGCCCCCTGGAGGGCTCATCGTTAGCAGGCGCCATCATCAATGGCTCTCGGCTTTTGCCGCTGTGCCCGGAGATTGCTGGAGCGCGACATTTTGCCATGCCTGCCGATTTCAAGGACCGGTTCCTCTTGTGAGATTGTGCCGGGTTTTGAGGGGATTTGGGGAGGCCACGCGCGTTGAGGCGAAGAATCTGCGCATGGCCACAACTGGCAACATGAAGCGCAACGCCTATTCGTTTAAGGAATTGCCTCTGTCGCCGTTAAGCTTTAAATGTCCCGCCACTCGCCTCGTCGACAAGGGTGCCGCCCAGCGCTCGCGAGAGCCGAATGTGGATTGTAACCGGGGGGCCCTTTATCGGGTGAGGCCTGCTCTCATTAATCGCGAGACAAGTAATCCGGCCGGGAGCAAAGCTCCCAGCGCGAGAGACGATGCCGCCCGCGCAAGCTGCAGCGAGCAACCGGATGGAAACGAACGATGAGCGACGACAAGAGCAAATTGCTGAGATCGCTGACGATCGATCGCAGCGTCAGCAAGGCGAAGCGATCGAGTAGCCGTTGGTTGCCAATCTCGGCGGCGATCGTCGCCTGCGTTGTCGCATTCGCCGCCTTTGCCGCTTTCGAATTTCGCAGAGCAGTCCCACTGAAGGAGACCGCCTCCCAGGTCGCACCGGCCCCGCAGCCCGATACGCCACAGCCCGAACGAACGACCGTGAAGGCGGTGGGCAGCTTGGCGGCCTCCGGCTACGTGGTGGCGCGCCGCAAAGCCACCGTTGCGGCCGAGATCACTGGCAAAGTGGTCGAGGTCTTCATCGACGAAGGCATGACGGTGGCCGAAGGTCAGATCGTCGCGCGACTCGATAGCGTACTGGCCGAAAGGGATTTTGAACTGGCCCGCTCGCGGGTCGAGACGGCCGAAGCCGCGGTGGCCGCGATCTCGGCGGACCTGGAGGATGCGACCCGGATCATGTCGCGGGTGCAAACACTTTCGCAGAAGAGTTTCGCAACCGACGCCGATCTGACCAAGGCACAGGCCCGGTTCGGAGTACTCAGCGCGCAATTGCGCCAGGCGCAGTCGCAGCTCGAGACCGCCAAGATCGACGCCAAACGCAGCGGCTCGATGCTGGACAAGCATCAAATCCGGGCGCCGTTCGCCGGCGTCGTCATCGACCGGAGCGCGCAGCCCGGGGAAATGATTTCACCGATGTCGGTCGGCGGCTACACACGCACCGGCATCTGCACCATCGTCGACATGGATTCGATCGAAATTGAAGTCGACGTCAACGAAGCCTTTATCGGCCGGGTCGTCCCCGGCGGCGCCGTGAACGCGATGCTGGATGCCTATCCGGACTGGACCATTCCGGCCTCGGTCATTGCGATCGTGCCGACCGCGAACCGCGAGAAGGCCACGGTGAGGGTCCGCATCCGTTTCGAGAAAAAGGACCCGCGCATCCTACCTGATATGGCGGTGAAGGTGAACTTCTTGGGCGACGCCAAGGCCAAGGGCGCCGCCGAAGCCACCGCCGCGAATTAGCCTCCAGCCGGAATCCCAAGAGGAGACAAGCGTGACAGCCGAACAACCGATGGTCCGCCTTACCGGTGTAGCCAAGCGTTTCACTAAGGGTAAAGAGACGATCTCGATCTTCGATCATCTCGATCTTGCTATCCCCCGCGGCGATTTCATTGCCGTGATGGGGCCGTCCGGTTCGGGCAAGACGACGCTGCTCAACCTGCTCGGCGGCATCGATCGGGCCGACGCCGGCGAGATTGCGGTCGCGGACCAGCGCATCGACGGCCTTTCCGAGGGCGAGCTCGCCGCGTGGCGGGCCGCCAATATCGGCTTCATCTTCCAGTTCTATAATCTGATGCCGATGCTGACCGCGGCGCAGAACGTGGAACTGCCGCTGTTGCTCACCAGATTGAACCGCAAGGAGCGCGCCGAGCGCGTTCAGACCGCGCTTTCCGTGGTCGGGCTCGCCGACCGCATCAAGCATCGTCCGCGCGAGATGTCGGGCGGCCAGCAGCAGCGCGTGGCGATTGCGCGCGCCATCGTTTCGGATCCGAACCTGCTGCTGTGCGACGAACCGACCGGCGATCTCGATCGGCAATCCGCCGACGAAATCCTTACGATCCTGCAACTGCTCAATGGCGAACTCGGCAAGACCATCGTGATGGTGACGCACGACCCGGCCGCGGCAAACTATGCCAAGCGCGTCCTGCATCTCGACAAGGGCCGTTTCGTCGAACGGGAGCTTGCCGCGTGAACGACTTTGACCTGGTCCGAAAAAACCTGTTCCGCCGCAAATTGCGGGCCAGCCTGATGATCGTGTCGATCCTGATCGCCTTCATGATCTTCGGCGTGCTCGCGGGATTTTACCGCGCCTTCACCGCCGGCGAGGATGCCGCCGCCGCGGACCGGATGATCACCGTCAACAAGATCAACTTCACCCAGCCGATGCCGATCGCCTACTACAATCGCGTGCGCGCGATCGAAGGGGTCCGGCAGGTGACCTTCGCCAACTGGTTCGGCGGCTATTATCAGGATCCGAAAAACTTCATCATGGCGCTGGCGATTGAGCCGAACACCTATTTCGACGTCTACCGCAGCGAATTCGAGGTTGCGCCCGACCAGCTTCAGGCATTCATGCGCGACCGCGGCAGCGCGGTGGTCGGCGAAAAGCTGGCGCAGAAATGGGGCTGGAAGATCGGAGATCGCATCCCGCTTAACAGCAACATCTTCAGCCAGAAGAGCGGCGGCCACACCTGGGACCTCTCCATCGCCGGCATCGTCAAGGCCAAGGCCGAGCACGTCGACACCAACTTCCTGCTGTTCCAGTACGCCTATTTCGACGAGACCCGCAGTTTCGGCAAGGACACCATCGGCTGGATGATCCTGCAGACCACCTCGCCCGACAACAACGATCGGGTGGCCAAAGCCATCGACGCGATGTTCGCCAATTCCACCGCCGAGACCTCGACCGACACCGAAAAGGCGTTCGGCAAGGCGTTCGCCGCGCAGTTCGGCAATATCGCGCTGATCGTGTTGCTGGTGGTCGGCGCGGCCTTCGTCACCATCCTGATGATCGTCGGCAATACCATGGCGCTGTCAATCCGGGAGCGCACCCGCGAGATCGGCGTGCTGAAGACGCTCGGCTTTTCGGGGCCGCGCATCCTTGCGATGGTGCTGGGCGAGTCCGTGCTGCTGGCGCTGCTCGGCGGCATTCCTGGCCTCGCGATCGCGGCGCTGATCGCCATGGCGCTCCGCAACAGCCTCGCCAGCATCGCGCCCGCTTTTGCGGTATCACCAACCATCATCCTGCAAGGCCTGGCGCTGATGATCGCCCTTGGGCTGATCACGGGCATCATTCCGGCGCTCAATGCAATGCGCCTCAAAATTGCAACCGCGCTCGGACGGGGATAGGCATGCGTTCGCTCTGGCTTCAAGTCGCGGCGGTCACCGCTATCAATCTCAAGAGCATTGCGCAGCGGCGCTGGCTCTCGCTGTCGACGGTGATCGCGATCGCTCTGGTGGTGATCGTGCTGCTCGCCTTCCTGGCGATGGCCAACGGTTTTCAGCGCACCATCGCAGGCTCCGGCGCCGACGACATCGCGATCGTGCTGCGGGCCGGCTCGCAGGCCGAGATCAACAGCACCGTGAGCCGCGACCAGGTGCGGCTGATCGAGGACGGTCCCGGGATCGCCCGCGGCAACGACGGCAAGCCGCTGATCTCGCCGGAGCTTTATCTGGTGGTGGACGGCATCAAGCGCTCGACCAGCACCAAGGCCAACCTGCCGCTGCGCGGGATCGGCGAACAGGGCTCTACGCTGCGCAAGGACATCACCATCACCGCGGGCCGCATGTTCAACCGCGGCAGCAACGAAGTGGTGGTCGGCAAGGCATTGCAGCGCCAGTTCGAAGGCTTCGACCTCGGCTCTACCGTGGCGTTCGGCGCCACGCGCTGGACCGTCGTCGGCGTGTTCGACGCGGGCGGCAGCGTGTTCGAATCTGAAATCTGGGCCGATCTCAACGTGGTGCAGAGCCTGTTCAACCGCAACAACGTCGTGCAAATTGTGCGCGTGCGCCTCACCGCGCCAGCTACGCTGAACGAACTCAAAAGCTACAGCGACAACGATCCGCGGCTGAAGCTCGACGTCAAATCCGAAGCCGCCTACTTCGCCGAACAGGCCTCCCAGACCTCCGACCTGATTCAGAAACTCGGCTGGCCGCTGGCGATCGCGATGGCGCTGGGCGCGGTCGCCGGCGCGCTCAACACCATGTATTCGTCGGTTGCTGCCCGCGCGACGGAAATCGCAACGCTGCGCGCCATCGGCTTCGGCGGCTTCCCGGCGTTCGTCGGCACGCTGGCCGAATCGTTGTTGCTCGCCGTCATCGGCGGCCTGGTAGGGGCTGCCGCCACCTATCTGATTTTCGACGGCGTCACGGCCTCGACCCTCGGCGGCAACTTCACGCAGGTGGTGTTCGACTTCAAGCTCAGTCCCTGGCTGATCGTCGAGGGCGTCGCCCTTGCGCTGATCGTGGGTCTGATCGGTGGATTGTTTCCGGCCGTCCGGGCCGCGCGGTTGCCGATCGTAGAAGGCTTATACGCGCGCTGAGCAGTGCGGATCGCTCCGTGGAGGCACCCCATCGCCTCCCGACCTTTCCGTACCATTCAGACGGTCGAAATCGATCGGCTGATGGAGGTGCTCGCGTGTAGGGCTGAGATCATGCAGGCCGCCGAAGGGCAGGCGCGGCTTCGAGAAGCTGGTTTGGTCACCTCTCTAGCGGCGTGCATAGGCGGCTGTCGAAGCGCAGAGGCTCGTCATGAAACGGCGGCGGCTATGAGCAAATAACGGGGTAGCGCTGGGGGAACATCGGCCCTACTTCGCCGTCTCGATCCCGGCGTCCTTGATCACCTTCGCCCATTTCGCGGTCTCGTCCGTGATGAACTGGCGAAAATGCTCCGGCTCGTCGCCAACAAGCGTTGCGCCTTGCGCGGCGAGCTTTTCCTTCACCGCGGGATCCGCCATCGCCTTTGTTGCCAGGCCATGCAGCGCGGTGACGATCTCCTTCGACGTGCCCTTCGGCGCGACCATGCCGTACCAGTTCTCGATGTGGAGGCCGGTAAATCCCGCTTCTGCGGTGGTCGGCACATCAGGTGCGGTCGGGGCCCGCGCGGCGGAGCCGATTGCGATCGGCCGTAGCGCGCCCGCCTTGACCTGCGGCAGCAGCACCGGAAAGATCGAGGAACGTCATCTGGACCTGTTGGCCCAGTAGATCGTTCACGGCCGGCGCGGCACCGCGATAGGGCACATGCACGATGTCGATCTTGGCCGTCTGCTTGAACAATTCACCAGCCAGATGCGGCAGGCTGCCGGGGCCGGATGAGGCGAAGTTGAGCTTGCCGGGCTGCGCCTTGGCCAGTGCAATCAGCTCGCCGATGTCCTTTGCGGGCACGTTGGTGGCGACCACAAGCATTTCCGGCACGGTCGCAACCAGGGTCACCGGCGTGAGATCGGTCAGCGTGTCATAGGCGACTTTCTCCATGCTCGGACTGATGGCGAGGGCGCCGGCGCTGGAGATTGCGATGGTGTAGCCGTCAGGCGGGGCCTTGGAGACAGCGTCGGTGCCGAGCACGCCGCCCTGGCCGCCGCGGTTGTCGATCAGCACCGGCTGGCCCGACAGCTCCGACATGCGCTGGCCGATCACACGCGCGATGATGTCGTTCGGACCGCCGGCCGGGAACGGCACGATCAGCTTGATCGGTTTCGCGGGAAAATTCTGCGCCGCCACCGCTGACGGCAGCAGCAGGAACAAACCAAGAAGAAGCCTGCGTGAGATAGTCATGAAAGCCTCCCGCTCGCGTTTGTTATTGGTTGAGCAGCCTCAAGGCTTCTTCGTGGACCCTGGCGTCGCCGGCCGCGATGATGCGACCGCCGCCCTGGGCCGGCTTGCCCTCCCAAGTGGTGACGACGCCGCCGGCGCCGGTCACGATCGGAATCAGCGCGGCGATATCATAAGGCTTCAGCTCGGTCTCGACCACGAGATCGACATGGCCCGCCGCCAGCATGCAATAGGAGTAGCAGTCGCCGCCATAGCGCGACAGCCGCGCGCCCTGCTCGATGCGGCCGAAGATGGCGCGGTCACGCTCGTTCATCAGCAAGGGGCTGGTGGTGTAGGTCGTGGCCCCCGAAAGCGAGGCACAGCGGCGGACCTGGAGCCGACGCTCGCCGGAGGGGCCCTTGTAATTGGCCGAGCCGTTGTCGCCGGAGAAGCGCTCGCCGATGAAGGGCTGATGCATCATGCCGAACACCGGCGCGCCCTTGTGCAGCAGTGCGATCAGGGTGCCCCAGATCGGAAAGCCGCCGATGAAGGATTTGGTGCCGTCGATGGGATCGAGCACCCAGACATAGTCGGCGTCCTCGCGCTCGTTGCCGAATTCCTCGCCGACGATGCCGTGCTGGGGGAAGTTGGCCTTGATCAGCCGCCGCATCACCGCCTCGCCGGCGCGGTCGGCCTCCGTCACGGGGTCGAAATCCCTGGTCTTGCTCTTGTCGTCGATCGACAGGGAGGTGCGGAAGAACGGCAGGATGGTTTCGCCGGAGGCGGTGGCGAGCCGTCCGATGAAGGCGGAGAAGTCGATCACCGTCACGGGCTAAATCCTCAAAGCGAAAGTCGGGTGAAGCTCGCCTCCTGCCTAGCTCAATTCAGCAGGATCTTGCAGCGCTGTCTTGATTTTGCTCCCTGGTATTTTGAATGCCGCGGCCGCCCTGCCGTATGTCGGTCATCTTCTGGCCAAATATCGATCACGGCGTTGAAAACTTAGTTCCGACCGTGCTTCGTTCGTACGCAAACACCTATCAACCCATTGAATTTCTTTATCAAAGAAGCTGAATCTGGGTTTCCGTGGAAGCAACTGAGCCATGTGCGTATTGCATGGGAAACGGCCCAAAAGCCCTTGCACTTTGTGCGTCGCGGCCGCATATTGTTGCGGTGCGGTAGCGCTCTGCGTTACCGCTGCCCTCCTTGGGCGTTTCCTCCCTAGACTTGGGCCGCTTGCGTCATTCGCGAGCGGCCCTTTTTTCTTGCGGCCTTGTTTCTGCGAACCTGGCTTTCAGTTCAGCGCGCGCAAATTGGCGAAGCGAAGATAGTTCGCGCCGACCGCAGACCACACGATCTTACAAAAAACCGGCGCCTATTCCGCCGCGGCCTGGAACGGGCCGAGGTCGCCGAACGGAATCGTGGTCGCCAGCACGTCGGCGAGAACGCCGAAGTCGGTCGCCACTTGCGCAAAGCGTGGACTGCGCTCGCGCCGCCGCTCGTCCATATAGATCGCGCGATTGAGCTCGAGCTGCACCGCGTGCAGGCCGCTGGCTGGATTGCCGTAATGCTCGGTGATGAAGCCGCCGGCATAGGGCTTGTTGCGGCCGATCGAATAGCCGAGGCCGGCCATGGTCTCCTCGACCCGGTCGGGCAGCAGCGGCGTGCAGCTCGTCCCGTAGCGGTCGCCGATCACGACATCGGGCCGGCGCGGCTCGTCGCGGGACACGCCGACCGAGGGCATCGAATGGCAGTCGACCAGCACCACGGTGCCGAACATCTGGTGCACCTTGTTGATCAGTCGGCGCAGCGCCCGGTGATAGGGCTTGTACAGCGTCTCGATCCGCCCCAGCGCATCATCGACCAGAATGCGGTCGCGGTAGATCTCCTGGCCGTCGCCGACCACGCGCGGAATGGTGCCGAGGCCGCCAGCGACCCGCATCGAGCGGGTATTGGCAAAGCTCGGCAGCCGTCCGCTGAACATGCGGGGATCGAGCTCATAGGGCTCGCGATTGACGTCGACATAGGAGCGGGGAAAATTGACCTTGACGGTCGGAAAGCCGCGCTCGCTCAAGTGGCCGATCAACTCGTCCATGAACGAATCTTCGGACCGCCGCAGCGTCGGCAGGTCGATTCTTGAAGCCGCCAAAAATTCGTCCGGGTAGGTCGAGCCGGAATGGGGCGAGTTGAAGATGACGGGCGCGCGCCATTGCGCGGGCTCCACGATCTCGAAGGCTGGCGACACCTCGCCGTCAAACCGGGTCATCTTCTCAGGCTTCGTCCCTTCGCGCCGGCATCTGGCAGGGTCCAGACCGCATTGATTCGGCCGATCGAGCGGCTCTTATGTTGTCGTCATTGTCCGGAATCGCAACCATTCTGCCAAGCGAAAAGATGTGATAGCTGGTTGGAACACGTCTTAACCGTGCGGGCAGGGAAACGGGGATGAGCCGCGGCGGCTCGATTGCTTCGAGCTCCATTACAGTTCACAAGGAACGGGCAGCGTCGCCGCCTCAGGGTAAAGATTTTCACCCCAAATTTACCCTCTGTCGGGCTTAGTGACCTCTGCTGATATCCTCTGGGGATGCGACGATCCTGCCATGCCAAAAATCCTGCTCGCCGAAGACGACAACGACATGCGCCGTTTCCTGGTCAAGGCGCTGGAAAACGCCGGTTTTCAGGTCTCGTCCCATGACAATGGCATGGCCGCCTATCAGCGGCTGCGGGAAGAGCCGTTCGAGATGCTGCTGACCGACATCGTGATGCCGGAGATGGACGGCATCGAGCTCGCCCGCCGGGCTTCGGAACTCGACCCCGACATCAAGATCATGTTCATCACGGGCTTCGCCGCGGTGGCCCTGAACTCGGATTCGGACGCCCCCAAGAACGCCAAGGTGCTGTCCAAGCCCGTGCATCTGCGCGAATTGGTCAGCGAAGTGAACAAGATGCTGGCGGCCTGAATCGGCCCCGTTCCGTCCTTGCGCCGGCTTCCCTGAGCCGTTATAGGGACCCCACCCGACACCAGTGGACGACTAGGGCACGTAGCTCAGCGGGAGAGCACTACCTTGACATGGTAGGGGTCACAGGTTCGATCCCTGTCGTGCCCACCACGCTTCGCCTTCGGCTTCGCGTGGCACAGCCTGGAAATTGTGGCGAAGCGTGTCCGTCGTAGCTCGAAGAGCGTAGACGTGGGGCGTCTTGTTCCACTCTCGTCTGACGCGAGATGGCGCGACTTTGTCGGTCCAGGATAGTCGAGCGGCATCCCGCGCATTCAACCGAAGGCGATCCTCCCCGAGATTGGGCTTGTCCCTAGCGGTAGGGACAGACTTTCTCCCGGGCCAGAGCGACATTGCTTTGGTGAAGATAATACCAGGGAGGACATCATGATCCGGCGCTGCCTCGCCGCCTTGTGCGTTTGCACTGCAATGGTTCTCGCCATCCCCCGCGCAAATGCCGATATCAGGGTGGGCATCGTGGTCTCTGCTTCAGGGCCGGGCTCGGCGCTCGGGCAGCCGCAGATGCGGACGGTTGCTGCCCTTCCCAAGGAGATCGGCGGCGAGAAGATCGTCTATATCGCCCTCGATGATGAATCGGATTCGACCAAGGGCATTCAGAACGCGCGGCGGCTCGTCATTCAGGACGGTGTCGACGTCCTCATCGGCTCCTCGCTGACGCCGGTGACCATGCCGATGCTCGACGTCGCCTGGGAGGCCAAGACGCCGATCATCTCGCTCGCCGCGGCGACGGCCATCGTCCAACCGATGGACGAGCGGCGCAAATGGGCCTTCAAGGTCGTTCCCAACGACGATTTGATGGCCCTCGCGATCCTCAAGCATATCGCGAAGTCGGGCGCGAAGACGCTCGGCTATATCGGCGTCTCCGATGGATATGGCGAGGGCTATTACAAGGAAGTGAGCAGGCTTGCTCCCACTCTCGGCCTGACCCTGACCACGCACGAAGTCTATGCGCGCGCCGACACCAGCGTGACCGGACAGGCTCTCAAGGTGATGGCGACAAATCCGGACGCTGTCTTCATCGCCTCGGCGGGCACGCCGGCGGTCCTGCCGCAGCAGGCGCTTCGCGAGCGAGGCTATTCCGGCAAGATCTACCAGACCCACGGTGTCGCCACCGAAGAATTCATCAAGCTCGGCGGCGCCAGCGTCGAAGGCGCCGTCTTCACCGGCGAGGCGTTCACGATCGCGGACGATTTGCCGGCCGACGATCCGTTCCGCAAGGTCCGAGACCAATTGCTGTCCGCCTACGAGAAGGCGAACGGGCAGAAGCCGAACATCTTCGCAGCGCACCTGTGGGATTCGATGGCGCTCCTTCAGACGGCGATACCAACCGCATTGAAGACCGCGAAACCCGGTACGGGAGAGTTTCGGGCCGCCCTTCGTGACGAGCTCGAGCGCGTCAAGGAGGTGTATCTCAACAACGGCCTGTCCACGATGAGCGCAACCGATCACAATGGATATGACGAGCGCTCGGCATTCTTGATCAAGGTGGAAGGAGGCCGCTTCCGACTGGCGAAGTAGCTGCCAAGCAGCAGGCTTGGCACTATGACGTGGAGTTGAAGCCGGCGTCATCGCGGCCAGCAAAGCAGGTGCGCCGCTTACACAGCGCCGTCTCGTGCCCCTAGCAGCAAGCCCTTCAGCCCGCTTGGAAACAGGCTCGGCGCGCCCTCCACGTCGAGATCTGCGAGGTCGAACCAGCGCGCCACGATCTGCTCCCCGTTATCCTCCCTGAAGTCGATGCGGTCCTGATCGCGGAACGCGGCCTTGGGAAATTCGACCTCGGAGATGAACATCACCTCGTGCCCGATCGCGCCCTCGTGCAAGAAGATGTTCTCCAGCATCAACGGCTCGCCCTTGAGCGTGACGTCAATGCCGAGCTCTTCGTTGAATTCACGCATGAGCGCAGCCCGCCAGCTCTCGCCGAATTCGATCTCGCCGCCGAGCGGACGCACGCCCTTGATCCGCCCCGCATCGTCGCGAACCTCGGCCGCAAGCAGCCGGCCGTCGCGCCAGTGCAGGCCGATCGCGACGACGCGGATGTGGGGATGAGGGAGCCATGCGGTCATGGGGCATCGTTATCGCGCTCGCCACCGCTACGCAACGCCTGGAAGCGAAGCCTTGCCGGGGCGGATCCGCAGCGCCTTCGGCATGCAAGAGCTTGGCAGCCTTGATCCATGATTTGTGGCCTGCCATTGTCCCCTCGTCCCCACGGCGACGATGCCGGTGCATCGTTTTGCCGGAATGTGAAGAGAAGGCGGGCCATCTAAATGAGCAGCGTGAACAAGCCCGGCGGCAACTACCTGCCGGTTATCATCCATGGTGGAGTTGCGTATGTCAGCGGCCAGTTGCCGCGTCGCGGCGAAGACCTGCTATATGCGGGCAAGGTCGGCGCTGGCGTCGATATGGCGGCCGCGCAAGAGGCCGCCGCCCTCTGTGCCGATCTCTGCATTGCCGCCATCAATCATGCCACAGGCGGGAAGGACCGGATCGTCCAGGTCCTGCAGGTCGTTGGATACGTCGCTTCAGGGCCTGGATTTACGCAGCAGTCGCAAGTCATGAACGGGGCCTCCGACCGGCTGATCGAACGCCTTGGTGATCGCGGCCGTCACACGCGTACGTCTGTCGGTGTCGCCGAGCTGCCGCGGGGGGCGCCGGTCGAATTGAATATGATCGCCGCCGTCCGGTCGTAGCAGGTCGGCTCATTCGACGAGATATTTGGCGACCGCCGCCTCGTCCCACGCGATGCCGTTGCCGGGCTCCTCGCTCGGCAACGCAAAGCCGTCCTTGACCGTCAGCCGCGTTGCCAGCACCGCGTCGGCCCAGTCGACATATTCCAGCCAATGCGCGGTTGGCGTCACGCACAGCAGATGCGCGCTCACCTCCGAGAACAGATGCGAGGACATCTCGATGCCGGCGGCATGCGCGAGCGAAGCGGCACGGAGCCAGCCGGTGACGCCGCCGATGCGCTGGACATCAGGCATCACGTAGTCGCAGGCCTCTGCCGAGAGCGCGGCCTGCATGGAGAAGGCGCTGTCAAAATTCTCCCCGATCTGGATCGGCGTGCTCAGCGCGTCCGCGATGCGGGCGCTGCCCTCATAGTCGTCGTGGCGGATCGGCTCCTCGATCCAGCTCAAGCCCTCGTCGTCGAGCATCTCCCCGCGGCGAATGGCCTCGGTCACCGTCAGCGCCTGATTGTAGTCGCACATCAGCGTCACCTGATCGCCGACAGCTTTTCGTACCGCGCGGACGACGGCGAGATCCTCCCGCGCATCGGGCCGGCCGACGCGGATCTTGGCGGCGTGAAACCCTTCTGCAAGCAGCTTGTGGGCTTCGTCCACCGCGGCACCCGCCGGCATGATGCCGAGCCCCTTCGAATTGTAGGTGCGCACCGGCTTCGGCGCGCCGCCGAGCAGGCGAGCCAGCGGCAGGCCCTTGCTGCGCGCCAGCGCATCCCAGGCCGCCATGTCGATGCCGGATTGCGCCAGCCGCTGCAGGCCGGCGAGGCCCAGCAGGGTGAAGCGCTGGGTCAGCTTGCGCTCGATCTCGAAAGGCAGCAGCTCGTCTCCGGCGAGCAGCTCTGACATTTCAGTGACCATCGCCGTCAGCGGCTTCAAGGCCGACGGCGTGATCGAGAACAGATAGGCGTGCCCGACGGCGCCGTGGTCCGTCTCGCAGTCGATCAGCACCAGCGGCGCCCTGGCAACCGCGCCGGTCGAGGTCTGGAGCGGCAAGTTCATCGGCACAATCACGGGCCGAGCGTTGAAGCGTTGGATGCGGATGGTATCGGTCATTTGGAGGATCTCCCGGCGGAGTGCAGGTCAATGCCGATCTTAAACAATCGCCGTGAAACGAACAGATCCCTGCCGCCACTCCTCCACGTCGTCGGCCGGGCATGTATAATCCCGAGTAGATATTCCTGGTCGCGACCACGATCGCGAAAGCCGTCGCCGGCAAAAATCCGCCGAGCCAGGCCGCGCTCATGTGGTAGGGGAACGACATGGCGGTATAGCGAATGCGCGACGGGAACATTTCCAGCAACGACGTCGTGGTCGGGGCGAACGTGATGGTCCCGAAGCTGAGCAGACGGATAGGAGGGAGGCGACTCGATTTATGAGGCACTTGCGATGAACCGCAGTGTGGCTGCGTGCTCCGCTGCGCTCCCTCGCCCCTTGCGGGTGTTCAGACCGGGGAGAGGGGTGGCCCACTCAATGGTGTGAGTGGTCGATAACGGAGCAGCGCCTCGCTACGGCAGCCCCCGCGCCTCGAGCTGATGCACCAGCAGCAGCGTCGGCTCGGCGAGGCTGTCGCCGGAGCCGTCGAGGCCGAAGGCGCTGGCGATACCGTCGCGGCTGCGGAGCAGTGCGCTGCGCGGACAATGGCCGGCGCCGCACAGCGTCTTCTTCAGGGTCTCGCCCTGCGCCACGATGCCGGCGGAATCGTCCGCCGCCCAGGCCAGCACGATCGGCACGTCGACATTGAGAATGCCGGGGAAGACCGAGCGCTTGTTGTACTGGCTGGGGTCGGTGCCGAGATAGGCCTTCTCGCTGTCGCTGGCGTCCTTGCCAGCGCGGTAAATGCCGGACACCAGCACCACGGCGGCGACATCGGCGCGATCGGTCTGGAATTCGGGATGCGCCAGCAGGGTGGCGACATGGAAGGCGCCGGCGCCGTAGCCGACCGCGACGATCTCGCGGGCATCGCCGTTGAACAGGTCGATATTGCCGTGAACCCAGGACAGTGCCGCCGCCACGTCGGTCGCCCCCATCGGCCAAGCCGCCGACGGCGCCAGGCGATAGTTGACGCGCACCCCGATCATGTCGTTGCGCGCAGCAAAGCACATCGCCTGGTCCTGGATCTGGCGCGATAGCTCCGGCGCGGCGCGGTCGCCGGTGAAAGTGTCGCCGGCGACGAATAGCAGCACCGGCCGCGGCGTATCCGCCTTGGTCGCGCTGGCGGCGACATCGAGCACATTGGCTTCGCTCTCGGCGTAGCGCAGGCCCCGCGAGAACGTAACCTGCTCGCACAGCCGCGCAGTGCCGCCGGCGGTGGTGTCGCTGTCGGTGAGGCCCACTCGGACAAGATCGGACCGCGCCCTCGGCAGCATCGGCAATGGACCGTGTGCGGAGGCTGCCGTCACGCCCAGAACTAGACAAAATGCGAGGAAACTCTTCATGACGATGTCGGCCCTGCGTGCCCGATATGGCCTCGCGCGTTTGGCCCGTCTTTTCAATTCGCCTTATTAGTTAGTTGGTCATGAGGCGATTTCACGGCACCCTTGGTCCTCTCCCGGCTCGTCCTTCACGCGTGCTTCAATTCCCCGGCTGGAACGTGCAATCCGCCCCGGTGCCGTCTTTCCGCCTGATGGCATTGGGATCGATCGTGCAGCTCAGGTTGGTCAGGCTCTCGAAATTCGATCCCGCTGCGCCGTGGGGCGCAATGCCGGCCAGTGCTTCGGTGGCGAAGATCTCGTTGGCCGTGGAGCCGTTCACCGTCCTGATCTTCTTACCGAACGTGACCTCGCAGTTCCGCACGGTGATGTCGACATTGCCGGCGCGGCAGACGATTCTATCGGCGGTCACCACGATCGGCTTCTTGTAGGGAATGTCGCTGTTGGCGGCGAACAGCATCGCCATTGCCTTCTTTTCGGCGCCGGACAAGACAGACGACAGCGGCGCGATCACCCCTGCGAGCGCCAGCGCCGTCGAGCCCGAAACTTTTGTGGGCGTGGCGCCAGAAGCGGCGGCGACATGATGGACGTTGGCGACGAGGAGAGCGCAGGTAAGAATCGAACGGCTGGCTTTCATCCTTGCCTCCCTGGACCTGCAACCTCGGCGTCCGGGATGCATGGAACCAACCTAGCACGCCACGGGGCATCGGAAGGCAAGTTCGCAAACGGCGCGGCTGTTGCACAATGCGGCCATTTTGTCCCGTTGAGTCAAGCTGTTGGCGGGTGACCCAGCCTTGGGCCGGCAACGGCGTTCTACTGTGCATGGGGTTGTTTTCGCAGTTTTATTTGGACAGCCGGTCAGGCCCGCTTCATCGTCCGGAAGGTGATGGAGTAACGGCGCGCCTCGACCGGCGGGATGCTGTGCTCCCATTCCGAGCGCGCCTCGCCCTCCATCATGTAAAGCGAGCGTGGCAGAGCCTCGAGCGTGTGGCGCTGCCATTTGTCGCCGCTCCGGCGGCGGAAGCGGAACTTGCACGCTGCGCCGAGTGACAGGCCGAGGACTTTGTCGAAATGCGGCTTGTCGCGGTGCCACCCGATGCCAACGCCGACCTCGTATTCGGTGCAGAGCACCTGGCGGACGCCCGCCTCCGGCAGCCCCGCCCATTGCTCGACCTGACGCGCGACGGGCGCCATCCAGTCCGGGATCGGCTCCGCCTCGGCCAGCCGCTGCAGCGAATAGTCGTAGCGGTAGCCGAACGAGGCGACCCGGCGGTTACCCTCGAACGCCCCGAACTGGAAGCGCTGGAGCGGCAGTGCTGCGATGCGGCCGATCAATTCCTGCTCGAGGGCGGGATCGATAAAATTGTCCGCGTGGCGAAGCCCGGCGGGGACCGCTTGCGGTCCGGCGAACAAACCTAGCTGTGTCATTCCTCGCACGTCCGTGATGGAACCTATTGGCGGCTGATGCGACTTACATATGACGCGGGGAGAAACGTGCGAGGCTGTCATGGCACAGAAGCATACCGCCGATCCGGCAGAGATCATGCGGGCGACCGGTCATCCCGAGCTGGAATATGCCGCCGGCTGGACCATCGCCGGCCTGGTCACCATCGGCACCATCGTTGCCGCCTGGGTGTTTGCGATCTAGGCATGATCCGGAAAAGTGCGAAGCGGTTTTCCGAATGGATCATGCCCACAGGAAACTGGGGGGCGATGACCTCATCGCGCCTCAGGCTACAGGGAATTGGAGTTCGAAGGCGGCGCCCGCCTCGGTCGGCTTGAGCCTGATCGAGCCGCCATGGCTCGCCATCACCGCACGCACAATCGCAAGCCCCATCCCGGTCCCGCCCTGATCGCGGCGGGTGGTAAAGAACGCATCAAAAATCCGGTCGCGGTTCGGCGCTGAGATCGGCTCGCCGTCATTGCTGACCGTGAGACGCACGGTCGTGCGCTCGAAGGCCGCCTCCAGCCTGATTGTCCCAGCGTTGTGCCGCATCGCATTGTCGGCGAGATGCGACAGCACGATCAGCGCCTTTTCGCCGGACATGCCGATGGGGCGGTCGAGGCTGCCGCTGGCCGAGATATCGCTTGCGGGAAACAGGCTCCTCAGGTCGGCGATCACGGGTGCGAGCTCAGTGCGCTCGTTCTGCGGCAGGCTTTCGGCACGGGCCAGTTCGCGCAGCCGCTGCGCCATCGCCTCCAGCCGCTGCGTGTCCGACAGGATGTTGGCGATGAAGGTGTTCTGCTCGGCCGGCGTCAGGCCCTCGGATTTGCCTTGAACCGAATCCTGCAACAGCTCGGCCGCACCCTTGATCGAGGTCAGCGGCGATTTCAGCTCGTGGGTGAGGTGGGCCGAGAACGTCGCGATATAGTCGGAGCGCCGCGCCAACTGCTCGGCCATGCCGAGGAAGCTGTGCGAGAGCTGGGCGAACTCGCGCGTGCCATAGTGCCGGAGCGGCTTAAATGCCTCGCGGTCGCCGCGGCCGATTCGAGTCGCGCGCTCGATCAGCTCGCGCATCGGCAGGGTGATGGTGCGGGAGAACACGAGGCCGATCGCCATCGTGCCGAGGATGACGGCGAGGCCGGCCAGCACGAACTTGGCCCGCTCCTGGTACAGATGATCGAAAATATTGCTCGGCGTCCGCGTGGTGTAGATCACCCCCGCGACGCGGTTGTTGACGATGACTGGCATCGCCGAGAACACGTGCACGCCGAGGCCGCGGCTGAAGGAGTAGATCGGCGGCGGCGGCTTGTCCGGCACGCGGTTGCGCAAGGTGGCGCGGTATTGCCCATGCAGCGCATCCGCGACTTCCTCGATATGGGCGAGCGATTGCCCGACCTCCTGCCGCCCGGCAACGACGACGCCTTGCGGATCGAGGATGCGAAAGCCTGCCAGCGTCACCTTCTGGGTCTCGCGGATGATCGGCGTCAGTTTTGCGCCGATCTCGACATAGGCAGGCTGCGCGGGCCGGGGAGCGGCTTGCGCATCGGGACGCCGCCGCAGCAGGTCGTTGGCGGTGAGATCGAGCGCGGGCCGGATCGGGGTGACCTGATCGCCGGGGTCGGGCAACACGCCCGGCGGCACCTCGGCGCCGAGCGTGAGGCCGCTGTCGAGCCTCGTCGTGACCTCCTGTGCATAGATCGTCGCCAGCACGCGGCTTTGCGCGATCAGTTCGGCCTGGGTCTGGCGAATGAGCTGGTTGTCGTAGAGGCGGAAGAAGAACAGGCCGACCAGCGGCAGCACGCCGACGGTTGTTAGCACCGTGAAGATCACGAGGCCAAGCGACGGCCGCCATTTGTCCGGCGCTGCGCTCATGCCTCTTTCTCGCAACGGCCAAGCTTGAAGCCGACGCCGTGGATGGTCTCGATCACGTTCTCGCAATTTTCCGCCGCCAGCTTGGCGCGGATGTTGCGGATGTGGCTGTCGATGGTGCGGTCGGAGACCTGGATATTGAGCTGATAGGCCGCCCGCATCAGTTGCTCGCGATTGAACACCGAGGTCGGCCGGGTCAGGAACGCGCGCAAAATGCCGAACTCGATCGCGGTCAGTTTCAGCGGCGTGCCGGCAAAGGAGGCGACATGCTGCTCGGGATCGATCAGGAGCCCGCCCTGGGCAAGCGCGGTAGGACCAGCCTTGATCTCGCCATTGCGCGGACCGAGCCGGCGCAGGATGACATTGACCCGCGCCACCAGCTCGCGCGGGCTGAACGGCTTTGTCACGTAATCGTCGCCGCCGATCTCGAGGCCGAGGATGCGGTCGATTTCCTCGTCGCGCGCCGACAGGAACAGGATCGGCACGTCCGAGGTCTTGCGAATCTCGCGGCAGACGTCGAGGCCGTCGAATTCAGGCATGCCGATGTCGAGCACGATCAGGTCGGGCTTGTCGGCGGCAGCGCGGCTAAGCGCCTCCCTGCCGTCGCGCGCCTCGATCACGTCCATGCCCGCCTTCTTCAGGGCGACCCGGGTGACCTCGCGGATGTGGCCTTCGTCGTCGACGATGAGAATGCGATGCGCCAAGAAACTCTCCGCTGCCCTCGTCAGCCCGCCGATTGGCTCGTCGCCTGCGTATCCAGCCTGTGCCGGAGGCGCCAGTTGCGAAAACCCCAGCTTCGCCAGGCCAAGTCCTGACGCTGCTGTTCTACAAGGCGGTCGCGGCGCGACACAAGGCAGCTCTCAGGGTTGCCGGGCCGCAGCATGATCGCCTTGTCGATGGCGGGCAGCGCCTGCGGGCCGAGCGTCAGGAGATAGTTCATGTCGATCTGCACGCCTTTGCCCGAAGCTTCCTTGCTGTGCGCCACATTGTAGTCAGCAATGAAGGCATCGAAGTTCACGAGCGAGCAGGCATAGAGCACGATCGCGGGTGCGATCAGATTGACGCCGACCAGCCATTGGTTGGACCGGTTGAGGACGATGCGGGCCACGATCAGGATCAGTCCGAGCGCCACCAGCCCCATCCAGATGAAGGCTGCGATGCGCCAATAGGTCAGCATGTAGATATCGACATAGAGATCGAGACGAAGGATGGAGGAGGCGACCAGCAGCACGTTCTGCCCGACCCACACATAGACCAGCGGGCGGATTACCTTTGACTTCTCGGCCGGCCCGCCCGGGCGCATCGTCACCAGTACGAAGACTGCGGCGAGCAGCGCGGTGGCGATCAGCGGATAGGCGCCACGATGGGCGTAGGCGGCGTAGGTCAAATTGTCGGGCAGCGCCAAATGCCCCCAGAGATAGATGCCGTCAAGAATCGACTGCGCCGCGAACAGCAGATTGAACAGGATCAGCGAGCGCAGGATGGTAGAGGGGCCCACAAACTCCGGTGAGACGAGGGGCGTGGGCGGGGGCGGCTCTACGGCGTCGGCTTCGGTGGCGACGATAATCTTCCTGCGCCGCCAGCGCACATGGATGAAGGGCCAGACCAGCGCGAGCATCATGGCCCAGAACAGCACGCGCGGGATGCTGACATATTCGAAGATGAGCTTTGGATTGAGCAGGGACACCCATTGCTCGATGACCGGATTGGCCGCCGCGAACAGCGCGATGAATACGGTGCTCAGTGTTGCCGGCAGCAGCCACAGCGCGAAGCCGCGGGTGAACGCCGAGGCGTTCAACGCCTGGGGCGCATCGAGGAAGAACCTGAAGGGTCCAAGCAGGACGAAGTTGCGCAGCGCACGGACGCGGTCGGCGAGCCCGGTCGTTTCCGCGTTGGTCACGAGCAGCAGCGCAATCGCCAGCGACGCAGCAAGGACCAGGAACGAGAGCGTGTTGAGCTCCTCGATAGCAGGCACCAGACCGGTGACGAGAATGGCCGAGCCGATCAGAGCGCGGCGCGAGTCCAGTGCCGCATGATTGAAGAGTGCCGACACGCCAGCGAGCGCGATCGTAAAGAGCGACAGGGATAGCCCGATCCGCTGCCCGTAGAACAGCCAGTCGGCGAATGCGGCCAGCGCCAGCGCGAGGCCGACCTTGGCCGCTATCGAGGAATGACCCATCGGTTTGATTTCCTCTACGATCGTCGTAGCCAGGCTCGTCATATCCGGAAGACCTTTCGTGATGGTGACATCACGGACTTTGAACGGTGCTTGTGCAGAAGCCGGGATCAACGTCAGCACGGTTTCAGGAGTTTTTTGCAGATTTCGTGCAGGCGCGCGTTTGCCTCTCGCAGAGCGCGATTCGCTTTGATAGGTGCGAAGCAGTCGCCACTCCCAACACGTGATGCATCATGCAATTGCTCCGCCGTACCGGCCTCATTCTGCTCTGGCTAGCCGCGCCTGTGGTCGCGTTCGCGGCCGCAAACAAGAGCGATCCTTATCTGGTGGCGTTGCGCGGCGCCGGAAACATCGCGCTTGTCGTCGCAAGCATCGCGATCGTCTTGCTCCTGCTGCACAGACGGCGTTGGCGCACCATGGCGGGCAAGCTGCTTGTCATGCTCTGGTGCCTGCCGCCGGTCCTGATGTCTGCGGCGCATCTGAAGTTCGAGCTGCGCAAGAACGATGTCCTCGGCGTCAGTGCGGCAGAAGCGCGTCGGCTCGGGCCGCACTTCATGGTCGGCTATTCCTCGTTTCCCGAGGTCGCGCGCCTTGCCGAGCAGGGCCTGATCGGCGGCGTCTATGTCACCCGGCACAACATCCGGGGACGGACGATCGAGGCGCTGCGTGCCGAGATCGCGTCGCTCCAAGATATCAGGCGTGCCGCTGGCCTGCCACCGCTGGTGGTCGCCGCGGACCAAGAGGGCGGCATTGTCGGTCATCTCGCGCCGCCACTGACGAAAGTGCCGGCGCTGGCGACGCTGGCCGGACTCGCTCCCGACGACCAGCAGGCCAAAGCCGAGGAGTTCGGCCGCATCCATGGCCGCGAGCTCGCGGACCTCGGCGTCAACCTCAATCTCGCCCCTGTGCTCGACCTCAAGCCGCCGGCGCGGCGTAACCGGCTCGACTTCCACACGCTGATCGGCCAGCGCGCGATCGCGACCGATCCGGCCGTCGTCAGCACGATTGCGAGCGCCTATGTGCGCGGGCTGGAGCAGTCAGGCGTCGGTGCCACGCTCAAGCATTTTCCGGGCATCGGCCGGGTGCATGCCGACACACATCATTTCAGCGCCAAGCTCGACACGCCGGTGAAGGAGCTGGAGGAATCCGACTGGCTCCCGTTCCGCGACGTGCTATCGCATTCGCACAGCGCGCTCATGGTCGGCCATGTCACGCTCACCGCCGTCGATCCCGATCACGCCGCATCGCATTCGAAACGAGTCGTCGAGGGCGTCATCCGCGAGACATGGGGTTACCAGGGCGTGGTGATGACGGACGACCTCGTGATGGGCGCGATCTACCAGAACGACGTCTGCAAGGCGGTGGTCGAGGCGATCAATGCCGGGGTCGATCTGCTGCTGGTCGCCTATGACGGCGCGCAGTTCTACCGCGTCTTCGCCTGCGCCCTGGACGGGGCGCGGCAGGGCAAGCTCGACGCAGCGATGCTACGCGCAAGCGCGGCGCGGCTTGAGCGGGGTTTCTCGATCGAGCAGGCGCGCGCGGCCTCGCGCCGGTCGGTGCCGCCGAGAACGGTCGGCCTGGCGCGAACCGACGGTAGCGGCCGGTGGTGAAAGCCGAAATGGTGAGCCGTGAGAGTCGCTACGGCGTCACCGCGTAGCGTTCGACCGCGCGCGGGGCGGTCAGCTCCTTCCAGGTGGAGTTGGCGATATGCACCGGTGAAAACGCGGGTCGTTCGATGTAGCGACCGTCGCCGGCCTTGGCGCGCAGATCACCATCCTGCCAGACGGTACGGCCACGGGACACCGTCGCAGCCGGGCCGCCCGTGCAAGAAAAGCCCTCGAAGACGTTGTAGTCGATCCGGCTCATCTGCCGTTTGGCGCTGATGGTCCTGGTCGCCTTGGGATCCCACACCACGATGTCGGCATCCGAGCCGACGGCGACGGCGCCCTTGCGGGGATAGATGTTGAGGATGCGGGCGATGTTCGCCGAGGTCACCGCGACGAATTCTTCCTTGGTGAGCCGTCCCGTGGCGACGCCCGCGGTCCACAGCAGCGCGAGGCGGTCTTCGAGGCCGCCGGTGCCGTTCGGGATCTTCCTGAAGTCGCCGAGGCCGAATCGCTTCTGCGGGGTGGTGAAGGCGCAATGGTCGGTCGCGACCACCTGGAGCGAGCCGGATTGCAGGCCGGCCCACAGACTGTCCTGATGGGACTTGTCGCGGAACGGCGGTGACATCACGCGCTGGGCGGAATGATCCCAGTCCTTGCTCCGGTACTCGCCGGCATCGAGCAGCAGATGCTGGATCAG
Source organism: Bradyrhizobium sp. 199 (assembly GCF_023073355.1). Classification (GTDB taxonomy): domain Bacteria; phylum Pseudomonadota; class Alphaproteobacteria; order Rhizobiales; family Xanthobacteraceae; genus Bradyrhizobium. The sequence goes on along the minus strand of NZ_JADPJI010000009.1, from coordinate 60,941 downwards.
CGGCTCGCCATAGACGCGCTTTCCGGCCGCGCGCGCCCGCGCGATTGCTTCATGCGCCTCGCGGCAGCTGGTGTGCACGATGTAGACCGGCGTGCCCGTCATGTCCGCGATCATGATGGCTCGGTTGGTGGCTTCGCCCTCGACCTCTGGTGGTCGCGAATAAGCGTGCCCCTCGGGGCCCGTGACGCCGCGCGCGATCAGCGCCTCCTGCATCAAGGCGACCACGTCGCCGTTCTCGGCGTGTACCACCGGCATGGCGCCGAGATGGGCGCAGCGGGCGAACGAGTTGTAGAGCTCGTCGTCGTTCACCATCAGCGCGCCCTTGTAGGCCATGAAATGTTTGAAGGTGTTGATGCCGTAGGTTTTGACCACGGTTTCCATCTCGTCATGGATCTGCTTCGACCACGATGTCACCGCCATGTGGAAGCCGTAGTCGGAGGCCGCCTTCTCGGATTTGTGCCGCCATTCCTGGTAGGCCGCGAGCATCGACTGGCCGGGATCGGGCAGGCAGAAATCCACCACCATGGTGGTGCCGCCGGTCAGCGCCGCCTTCGTTCCCGATTCGAAATCGTCGGCTGTCACGGTGCCCATGAACGGCATTTCGAGATGGGTGTGCGGATCGATCCCGCCCGGGATGATGTAGGCGCCGCCAGCGTCGATAATCTCGGCACCCGTGGGCGCATCGAGCGATGCTCCGATTGCCACGATGGTCTCGCCATCGATCAGCACGTCCGCACGGCGCGAATGATCATGATTGACGACGGTGCCGCCGCGGATGAGGAGGGGCATGGGAGGCTCCGAAAGAGATGACGGGACGCCGCGAAGCTAAGCGTGCCGCACGCGATGGGACAGGCGAAATTTTAGTCAGGCGCCGCCTCCGTGCGCGGCCAGTCCGTCGATCATCGCTCGCACGAGGCGAGCGATTTCTTCGCGCAGCGCCGGCAGCGGTACGGCAACCAGCTTCTGCTCCAGTCCCAGCGCCACCATGCCATGCACCGCCGAGAACAGGCTGCGCGCCGTGATGCCGAGCTCCTCGGGGCTGCGCTTCGGAAATAGTGTGGCCAACGGCTGGTAGATGTGGCGGAACAGTTGCATCTGGTCTTCGACGGACCAGTCGGGGACGATCTTGTCGGCCTCCATGCGGTGCTCGAACAACGCGCGCCAGAGCTGGAGATTTTCCGCAGCGAAATCGCAATAGGCGAGGGCGACGCGGACCAGCGTCTGTTGCGGCATTGCCTCGCCCCTGGGGACCGCGGCGCTGAGGGCCTGGTCGAGCCGGTGCAGCGTGCGCGAGCCCACGCGCAGGATCAGCTCGTCCATGTCGGCCACGAGATTGTAGACCGCGCCATTGGCGCAGCCGATCTCGCGGGCGAGATCGCGGGTTTTCAGGCCGGATAATCCACGGTCCGCTATCATCCGCTCCGCTGCCAGAAATAAATCGGACCGGAGTTTCTCCCGACGTTTCAAGGCCTTGAACATAATCCAGCCGAACTCTTGAGCGGTGCTCAGTTTGTTTATTGAACGATGTTCAAGTTTACTGCTACAAAGCATTTGTGAGCAACGCTCATAACAGGGAGAAACAGATGTTCAAGACAGTCGTGACGCTTTTCCGCGGCAGCGTAGCCGCCGCAGGGGAAGAGCTGGAAGACCGGACGGCCCTTCTGATCCTCGACCAGCAGATGCGCGATGCGGCTGCCGCCGTCGAGCGCAGCAAGCGAACGCTGGCCTTGGCGATCGCGCAGGATCAGCAGGAAGGCCGCAAGCTCGAGGCGACGCTCGCGCGGATCGCCGATCTCGAGACGCGCGCGGTTGCGGCGCTCGACGGCGGCCGCGAGGATCTCGCCAGGGACGCCGCCGAAGCCATCGCAGGCCTGGAGGCCGACCGCGATGCGGCGCTGACGGCACGCGCGTTGTTCGCGACCGAGATCATCAGGTTGAAGCGGCACGTCGCAACGGCGCAGGCCCGCATCACCGAGCTCGATCGGGGCCGCCGCATCGCCCGTGCCTCGGAGGCGGTGCGCTCGCTTCGCCGCAGCGGCATCGAGGCAGCGCGGCCTTACGAATCCACGCTGCCGGAGGCGGAGAGCACCCTGAGGCGTCTGCGCGATCGGCAGATGGAGGCCCAGGCTGCCGACGATGCGCTGGTCGAGCTCGATGCGGCCACAGGCCCCCTCGCCACCGCCGAGAGACTCGCCGAGCAGGGCTTTGGCCCGCGGCTGAAGACGACTGCGGACGACGTGTTGACGCGGTTGAAGTCCAACCGCACGCCGACCACCTGATCCCAAACCCCTCATCATTCGAGCCAACAGGAGACCACCATGAACCAGAACGGCCAACCCCACAGCAGCGCCTGGGTGACCTTCACTTACGCGTCCTTTGCAGCGTCCGCATTCCTCGTCGCCATCGGCGTCTTCTTCCTGCCGATCGACTTCTGGATGAAGGGCTATCTCACCATGGGCATCGTCATGCTGATCCAGACCTGCATCACCCTGACCAAGACCGTGCGCGACAATCACGAGAGCAGCCGGCTGGTGAACCGCATCGAGGACGCCAAGGCCGAGCGGCTGCTGATGGAGGTGTCCAAGGCCGCTTGAAAAACGCCTTGAGCCGATCCGACGAGAAGCAAGAGGGCCGCGGAGCAACACACGCCGCGGCTCTCGCCTCCGCAACCATCCGGAATGACACCTCGATGGTCGCGATCCGTATCACGCATTGTGCTTCGGCCGCAGGTGGGATATGGCTCTCGCGCTTTTCAGAGGCGGAGACGAGCTTTGTCGAAACAATCGCTGCGCGAGGAGGCCGAGCGCCTGATCCGCGAATCGATGGAAAAGAAGACCATCGTCGTCAAGCAGGGCGCGACCCGCGTCGAGGCCGTCTGCGGCAAGTGCGGCGCGCCGAACCGGGTCCAGGCGGAGAAAGGCCAAACCCGGGTCAAGTTCGCTTGCAAGAACTGCGGACACCAGCAGGAGACGCTCTAATCCCTCATCCTCAGGAGCCCGCTGAAGGCGGGCGTCTCGAAGGATGCAGGCCCCACTCGGGCCTTCATGGTTCGACACGCGCGCAAGGGCGCGCTCCTCACCATGAGGGTCTAATCGTTACTCCCCCTCCGCATACTTCTTGAACGCATCCGCATAATCCGGGTGCCAGCGCGACAGCGGCGGGCGATTCTCGATGATGTCGCCGGCCGCCCATTCCATGCGCTTCTCGTCCAGCGTGCGCGGCACGTCGTTGTCAGGACACAGGATGTAGAAGTCGCCGGCCTCCAGCCGCGCCAGCATGAAATCGATCGTCTGCTCCGGCGTCCAGGCGCCCGCCGGCTTTTCGGTGCGTCCCTTCGCGGTGAGGCCGGTGAAGACGAAGCCCGGTATCAGCAGGTGTGCCGTGATGCGACAGTCCTTCGTGTTGCGCAGCTCGTGCTGGAGCGCTTCGGTAAATGCTTTCACACCGGCCTTGGAGACATTGTAGGCGGGATCGCCCGGCGGCGTGGTGATGCCCTGCTTCGAGCCCGTGTTGATGATGAGGCCACATTTGCCGCGCGCGATCATGTCGGGCGCGAAGATGCGCGAGCCGTTGATGATGCCCCACATGTTGACGGCGATGATGCGTTGCCAATTGTCGGGCTCGCCGAACAATGTGCTGCCCGGCTGGATGCCGGCATTGTTCATGAGCAAGTCGGTTCCGCCGAAATGCGCGCCCACCGCGCGCTCCAGTTCCATCACGCTCTCGGCCCTGCCGACATCGACGGCGAAGGTCATCACCTTTGTGGCAGAAGTGATGGATGACAGTTTTGTCGCGGCGTCCGCCAGTCGTTCCTGATCGACATCCGCGATGCACACCTTCATGCCGGCACGCGCGAAGGCCGCGGCGGCGGCAAATCCGATTCCGGATGCGCCGCCTGTGATCACGGCAACATTGTCTTTGACCATGGCGGGATGTGGCATGGGATGTCTCCGCAAGAGGGGCTCGCGAGCTATAACATGGCGGTGCGCGACCCTGCACAAGTCGGCATGGGAGGTCTTCGTTCCGCGCTGCCTTTACGCCTATCGGGCACCCCTGTATTCTTCAACTCAACGATCCGGCCCAGATCGAACCAATCAATCACCTGACAGGGAGTGCAGCCATGGCTGTGTCGCAGGCTATTCCGATCACGCGTCATCCGTTCGCGAACGGGTCCTATAAGCAGATGCTGATCGACGGGAAGTGGGTCGATGCTGCCTCAGGCAAGCGCTTCGAGACTCACAATCCTGCCACTGGCGAGCTCCTCGCAACCGTGGCCGAGGGCGACAAGGAAGACATCGACCGTGCGGTTGCCGCCGCCCGTCGCGCCTTCGAAGGACCCTGGAGCAAGGTCAAGCCGTTCGAACGGCAGAACCTGCTTCTGAAGCTTGCCGACCTCGTCGAGAAGAACTTCGACGAGTTGTCGCAGCTCGACACGCTCGACATGGGCGCGCCGCTCAGCCGCACCCGCGCCTATCGCCTGCGCGCCGTCGGCATGCTGCGTTACTACGCCGGCCAGACCACCGCGATCCACGGCGAGACCATCGAGAACTCGCTGCCGGGCGAAATCTTCTCCTACACTCTCAAAGAGCCGATCGGCGTCGTCGGCGCCATCATCCCCTGGAATGGTCCGCTCACCGCGACGATCTGGAAGATCGGCCCGGCGATCGCGACCGGCTGCACCGTGGTGCTCAAGCCCGCCGAAGAGGCGCCGCTGACCTCGCTGCGCATCGCCGAGCTGGCGATGGAGGCGGGAATTCCGCCCGGCGTCATCAACGTCGTGCCCGGCTATGGCGAGACCGCGGGCGCCGCGCTCGCCTCGCATCACGACGTCGACAAGGTCGCCTTCACCGGCTCGCACGTCACGGGTCAATCGATCATCCGTGCTTCCGCCGGTAACCTCAAACGCGTTTCGCTCGAGCTTGGCGGCAAGTCGCCGGACATCGTGTTCGCGGACGCTGATCTCGATGCAGCCGTTCCCGGCGCCGCGATGGCGGTGTTCGCCAATTCCGGCCAGATCTGCAGTGCCGGCACGCGGCTGTTCGTCGAGCAGTCGATCTACGAGGAGTTCGTCGGCCGTGTCGCCGAGTTCGGCAAGAAGCTGCAGGTCGGCAACGGTCTCGATCCCAATGTGCAGATCGGGCCGCTGGTGTCCGAGCAGCAGCTCGAGCGCGTCACCGGTTATCTCGACATCGGCCAAAAGGAAGGCGCGAAGGCGCTCGCCGGCGGCGGCCGCGTTACTGAGGGCGCGCTGGCGAAGGGCTTTTTCGTCTCGCCGACGGTGTTCGCGGGCGTCCAGGACAACATGCGCATCGCGCAGGAGGAGATTTTTGGTCCCGTCATCTCCGCGATCGCGTTCAAGGACATGGACGAACTCGTCAAGCGCGCCAACAATACCACCTTCGGCCTCGGTTCGGGTCTGTGGACGCGCGACGTCAGCAAGGCGCATGCCGTTGCAAAATCGCTGCGCGCCGGCTCGGTGTGGGTGAACTGCTACCAGGCGATGGATCCGGCCGTGCCGTTCGGCGGCTACAAGATGAGCGGCTACGGCCGCGAGTCCGGCAAGCAGCATGTCGAGGAATATCTCAACGTAAAGGCCGTCTGGATCAAGACGGCGTAAGGGCTGCTCTCCAACGCGTTCCGCGGCAGGGAATATCTACTTTGCAAGGGGCGGCGCTTTTCCGGTGGCCGCCCCTTGCTATATGATCCGATCCTTCCATAGTCACTCGGTGCCCCCATGAAATTTCCGGCGTTGTTTCAACCGTTGCAGGTCGGTCCGTACAAGCTTGCGCATCGCGTCGCCATGGCGCCGCTGACGCGCATGCGGGCCGAGCGCGAGAGCTTTTCGCCGCGACCGCTCAACGCCGAATATTACGGCCAGCGCGCCACAAAGGGCGGCCTGATCATTGCCGAAGCCTCGCCGGTGCTCTCGCACGGTCGCGGCAACCCGGCAACGCCCGGCATCTATTCGGAGGCGCAGATCGCCGGCTGGCGCAAGGTGGTCGACGCGGTGCACGCAAAGGGCGGCATCATCTTTCTCCAGCTCTGGCATGTTGGCCGCGTCTCGCACTCCTCCTTCCACGGTGGTGAGCTGCCAGTCTCGGCCTCGGCGATCCCGATCAAAGCCGAAGGCATGAAGGCGATGACGGCAGACGGCAAGATCTCCGACTATGAGACGCCGCGCGCGCTGGAGACCGAGGAGGTCAAGGGTATCGTCGAGGCGTTCCGGCAAGGCGCGAAGAACGCGCTGGCGGCCGGTTTCGACGGCGTTGAGATCCACGGCGCCAACGGCTATCTGCTCGAGCAGTTCCTGCAATCGCGCAGCAACAGGCGCACCGATCAATATGGCGGCTCGATCGAGAATCGCGCGCGGCTTCTGCTGGAGGTCACGCAGGCCGCCATCGACGTCTGGGGCGCCAACCGCGTCGCTGTTCGGCTGTCGCCCCACGGCATCGCCAATGATTCCGGCGAGCCCGATCCGATGCCGCTCTATACCCATGTCGTGAAGTCGCTCGACAAGCTCGCTCTCGCCTACCTGCATTTCATCGAGCCGCGCTCCAGTGGCGCCGGCCGTGCCGACGTCCATTGGGAGAACGTGCCTTCCGCAATGGTGCTGTTCCGGCCGCTCTATAGCGGCGTGCTGATGACCGCTGGTGGCTTCACGGGCGAGAGTGCGAACGCGGCGATCGCCGACGGCCACGCCGACATCATCGCCTTCGGCCGCATCTTCATCTCCAACCCCGATCTGCCGCGCCGCCTGCAGCATGACTACCCGATCACGCCGTACAACCGTGCGACGTTCTACGGCGGTGAGGAGAAGGGGTATACTGATTATCCGGCGTATGACGAGCTGACGGCGGCTTAGTTGACGTCGTAGCCCGGATGGAGCTCTTGTGTGGCTCCGCCGGACACCACAAATGCCGTCATTGCGAGCGCAGCGAAGCAATCCAGACCGTCCGCGGTAAGATTCTGGATTGCTTCGCTACGCGCGCAATGACGAGGAGAGACTTCCATGGCCAAAGCCGCAGCCGCCGCAGGTACCGCCACCGGCCGATGCCTCTGCGGCAAGGTCACCTTCGAGATCGATGTTCCTGCGCGCTGGGCCTGGCACGATCACTCCGCCGCCAGCCGCCGCGCTCACGGCGCGGCCTACGCGACCTATGTCGGAAGCTGGAAGAAGCGGTTTCGCATCATTTCGGGCAAGACGGCGCTCACCCGCTTCGAGGACAAGGCCACGAAGACCACCCGCAGCTTCTGCTCCCATTGCGGCACGCCCATCGCCTATGAGCGCCCGCGCGGACCGCACATGGTCAACATCCCGCGCGCGCTGTTTAGCGAGCGCACCGGCCGCCAGCCGCTCTATCACATCGCGATCGAAGAGCTGCAGGAATGGGCCTATACCGGCGAGACGCTGGTGCCGCTGAAGGGCTTTCCGGGCGTGGTCTGGCAGCGCTCGAAAAGGAAGAAACGCGCCGGCGGTGAGGATCCGTTCGAGCTGGGGCGGGAGGAGATGTAGCGCCCGCCGCACGCTCTGCTCTCGTGCCCCGGACGCAGCGCAGCACCTCCCGGGCGATGCGCAGCATCGTCCCGTGCGAATCTGGGTCCCGGCTCTGCGTCGCATCGCTAACGCGCAGCGCCGCGTCCGGGACACGAGAGTGGAATGTGCCTCTCGTACGCAACGCAGCCATGACTGCGTTTCCTTGTACGCCTCCCAAGACTTCGGTCATCATGCCTCCGTCCTTGCGGCGACGTCCGCTCCTGGAGGAAACATGAAGAACAAGATCACCGGCCGCTCCGCCTTTCTCGCGCTGCTCAAGGACGAGGGCATCACGCATCTGTTCGGCAACCCCGGCACCACCGAGCTGCCGATCATGCACGCGCTGAAGGATCATCCGGACCTTACCTATGTGATGGCGATGCAGGAGAGCCTGGTGGTCGCGATCGCCGATGGCTATAGCCGCGCCTCGGGAAAACTCGTCGCCTGCAACGTCCATGTCGCGCCCGGCCTCGGCAACGCCATGGGCTCGCTCTACAACGCCCAGTTCACGGGCACGCCGATGATCCTGACCGCGGGCCAGCAGGAGCAGGGCCACGGCCTGATGGAGCCGGTATTGTACGGCCCGCTGGTCCGCATGGCCGAGCCGCTGGCGAAATGGGCGGTGGAGGTGACGCGGCTGGAGGATTTGCCTCGTATCGTCCGCCGCGCCGCCAAGGTCGCGATGACGCCGCCGACCGGGCCAGTGTTCATCTCGCTGCCTGGCGACATCCTCAACAGCGAGGCCGGCATCGACCTCGGCCGCTCCACCCGGATCGACGCGCGTACAAAGCCGTCGGATGAGGCGCTGAAGGCCTTTGCCGCGCGGCTGCTGAAAGCCGAGCGTCCCGTCATGGTCACCATGGACGAGGTGGTCAAGAGCGACGCGCTGAAGGAGGCCGCCGAACTCGCCGAGCTGCTCGGCGCAGCCGCCTACCAGTCCTCGACGCCTTATGGATCGCACTTCCTCTCGGAGAGCCCGAGCTTCGTCGGCACGCTGGCGCGCGTGCAGAAGGTCGCGCGCGACACGCTTGCGCCTTACGACCTCCTGATCGCGCTCGGCGGCGATCCCTTGCGCATGTCGGTTTATAGCGAGGTCGATGCGCTGCCGGACGGTCTCCGTATCGTGCAGATCGGCCTCGTCGATTGGGAGATCGCCAAGAACTACGGGGCCGAGATCGCGCTGAAGTCGGATTTGAAGGAAACGCTGCGCGCGTTGATTCCGGTGCTGAGGGAGATGGGCGGTGCCGCACTTGCGAGCCGGGCGAAGCAGCGCCTCGCCGAGCTCGCGCCTAAGAACTGGACCGCACGCCGTGCCGCGCTGGTCGAGCAGATCGGCAAGAGCGCGGGCCGCAGCCCGATCGATCCGGACTTCCTGGTGCTGCAGATGGTCGAGGCCATGCCGGAGAATGCCATCCTGGTCGACGAAGGCCTCACCTCGAGCCGCCAGATCACGGCGCTGCGGCCGCACCGCGACCGCTACGGCTATCACGGCCTTGCCTCGGGCGGAATCGGCTGGGGCCTGCCGGCCTCGGTCGGCGCCAGCATCGCCAATCCCGATCGTCCGGTCGTGTGTTTCTCGGGCGATGGCAGCGCGATGTATTCGATCCAGTCGCTGTGGACCGCGGCGCATCACAAGCTGCCGCTCAACGTCGTCATCGCCAACAATGGCGGCTACCGCATCATCAAGCAGCGCCTGCTCGCCTTCCACGGCGACGACAATTACGTCGGCATGGACTTCGTCGATCCGCCGGTGGATTTCGCCGGCGTCGCGAGAGCGCTGGGCTGCGAGGCGATCAAGGTCAGCGATGCCAGGGAGCTAAAGGCGACGCTGGCGTCTGCGTTTGGCCGACCGGGAACGAAGCTGATCGAGGTGATGGTGGACGGGAAGGTCTGAGGCGCGCCCCCCACCGCTGTCGTAGCGAGGAGCGAAGCGACGAAGCAATCCAGTCTTTTACCGCGGAGAGTCTGGATTGCTTCGCTGCGCTCGCAATGACGAGGAGGAGACAATCGGCCTACCTCTTCCCCACCCGATACCCCGCCGCCGGGTGCGGCGCGCCTAACCTCGCGCGGCCGCCGCCGAACAGCTTCTCCCGCAGCGTGCCCTGCGTATACTCCGACTTGTATCGCCCGCGCCGCGTCAGCTCCGGCACCAGCATGTCGGCGATGTCCTCGAAATCGCCGGGCGAGATCGCGAATGCGACATTGAGCCCGTCGACGTCCGTCTTCTCGAACCAATCTTCGATCTTGTCGGCTACGCTTTCGGGCGTACCGACCACGACTGGCCCGGCGCCGCCGACGCCGACATGCTCGATGACATCGCGCACAGTCCAGATCCGATCTGGATCGGCGCGGGTGACGTTGTCCATGGCGCTGCGGCCGGCATCGTTCTGGACGTGACGCACCTGCTGATCGAGGTCGTAGCCGGCGAAGTCGACGCCGGTCCATCCCGACATCAGCGCCAGCGCGCCTTCGGGGCTGATGTGGCGGCGGTAGTCGGCGTATTTCTCGTTCGCTTCGGCTTTGGTCCTGCCGAGGATGATCGTCATCATCGAAAACATCAGGATCTCGGCAGGGTTGCGGCCGAACGCGGCGGCCTCCTGGCGGATCGCCGAGACGCGCGGCGCGATCACCTTGGCCGACGGTCCCGACATGAAGACGCATTCGGCATGCTTGGCCGCAAACTGCCGGCCGCGCGGCGAGGTGCCGGCCTGGTACAGCACCGGCGTGCGCTGGGGCGAGGGCTCGCTGAGATGGATGGTGTTGTTGATGCGGTAGTTCGCGCCCTCATGGTTGACGCGATGAACTTTGGTGGGATCGGTGAAGATGCCGCGCTTGCGGTCGCGCAGCACGGCGTCGTCCTCCCAGCTTCCTTCCCAGAGCTTGTAGACCACCTCCATATATTCGTCGGCGATGTCGTAGCGGTCGTCGTGTCCGGTCTGCTTGTCCTTGCCGGCACCGCGGGCGGCGCTGTCGAGATAGCCGGTGACGACGTTCCAGCCGATCCGGCCCTCGGTGAGATGATCGAGCGTCGACATTCGCCGTGCGAACGGGTAGGGCGGCTCGAACGACAGATTGCTGGTGACGCCGAAGCCAAGATTTTGCGTCACCGCGGCCATCGCCGAGAGCAGCAGCAGCGGCTCGTTCGACGGCGTCTGTGCTGCGTTGCGCAAGGCCGCGTCAGGGCTGTTGCCAAAGACGTCGTAGACGCCGAGCACGTCGGCCAGGAACAGTCCGTCGAAGCGGCCCCGCTCCAGCGTCTTGGCGAGATCGATCCAGTAGGGCAGGCGGTTATAGTCGGCGGTGCGGTCGCGCGGATGCGTCCACAGGCCGGGTGATTGGTGCGCGACGCAATTCATCGCGAAGGCGTTGAGCCTGATCTGCTTGGCCATGTGGTTCCCCGGCGCTCTGTACTGAGCGCTCTTCGAATGATAGACGTGCGCCCCAACTTGGCGACGTTCTTGCATATCGTTTGCGCTTGGCAAGGCCAAAATCGGCGGTACGCCCGCCCTGGCAAGCCAATCTCAAGCGAGCGAGAACGAACTCCCAAGAGAACTCGAAGAGAACTGCAAGAGAACTGCAAGCCAATTGCAAGAACTGTCCAAGTCCCCGCCACTTTCGAAGGCCAACCCGGGTGGGGTAAAGTCCTTCGTTCAAGTCTCGAAAAGCAAGTCATGACCAGAGCCGACGCCATCGCCCGCGCCCGTGAGGATTTCAAGTCCGGCGCGTTTCTGACCGAGCTCGAGCGCCGCGTCGCCTTCAAGACCGAAAGCCAGAATCCGTCCCGCGGCGCCGAGCTGCGCGCCTATCTGGAGCAGGAAATTCAGCCGGCATTTGCTGCACTGGATTTTACCAGCCGTATCGTCGAGTCCCCCAGCGGCAAGGCGCCGTTCCTGTTCGCCGAGCATCACGAAAGCGCCTCAGCGCCCACCGTGCTGATTTATGGCCATGGCGACGTCGTCGACGGCATGGAAGGCGAGTGGCGTGAGGGGCGCGATCCCTGGCGTACGACCGTCGCTGGCACGCGGCTTTACGGTCGCGGCACCGCCGACAACAAGGGCCAGCACAGCATCAACATGGCGGCACTCCGCGCGGTGCGCGACGCCCGCGGCGGCAAGCTCGGGTTCAACGCCAAGTTCATCGTCGAAATGGGCGAGGAGATCGGCTCGCCCGATCTGGGCAAAGTCTGCGACCTGAATCGCGAGGCGCTCAAGGCAGATCTGTTCATGGCCTCCGATGGGCCTCGCCTGTCCGCCGATCGCCCGACGCTGTTCCTCGGCTGCCGCGGCGGCATCCGCATTCATCTGGATGTCGATCTGCGCGACGGCGGCCACCATTCCGGCAATTGGGGCGGCGTGCTGGCCAATCCGGCGACCATTCTGGTCAATGCGATCTCAACGCTGGTCGATGGGCACGGCCGGCTTCAGCTCGACGCGCTGAAGCCGCCGCGGCTCAGCAACCAGATCCGCAGCTATCTCGCCGACGTGCAGGTGGTGCCGGGCGCGGACGAGCCTGCGCTGGCCGAGAACTGGGGCGAGGAGGGGCTGTCGGCCGCTGAGCGGCTCTACGCCTGGAATACGCTGGAAGTGCTGGCGATGTCGTCGGGTAATATCGACAAGCCGGCCAACGCCATTCCGGGCCATGCCAATGCCGTGCTGCAACTGCGTTTTGTGGTCGGCACCAGGATTGATGGGCTGATCGAGGCCGTCCGCGCGCATCTGGTCGGACGCGGTTTTCCGATGGTCGAAGTTCGGGCGGCCCAGAGTTTTGCTGCATCGCGCACAGATTTCGACAGTCCCTGGATCAAATGGGCGGCGGATTCGGTACAGGAGACCACCGGCAAGCCGCCGGCGGTGCTGCCGAACTTCGGCGGCTCGCTGCCAAACGACGTGTTTTCCGAGATCCTGGGTCTGCCGACGATCTGGGTCCCGCACTCCTATCCCGGCTGCTCCCAGCATGCGCCCAATGAGCACATCCTGCTGCCTTTGACCGAAGAAGCCTTGACGGTGATGGCCGGGCTGTTCTGGGATCTCGGCCAATTGCCAAAACCCCCGTCCTGAGCCGTTAACCTGAGCCGCGATCCAGCCAAAAGTCACATTCTAATCCGGCCCAATCTGTGCTTGCATCCGGGCCGCATCATCCTGAAAGGGGACCAAAAAGTGAAACACCTCCGTAGCATTGGGCTCGCGCTCGCCGCGACCTTCGCCGTCAGCCAGGCCGGGGCCCAGGAGCTGACCGGCACGTTGAAGAACATCAAGGACACCGGCGCCATCACTCTGGGCTTCCGCGACTCCTCGATCCCGTTCTCGTATCTGGACGACAACCAGAAGCCCGTCGGCTACGCGATGGACATTTGCTACAAGATCGTCGATGCCGTGAAGAAAGAGCTCAAGCTCGACAAGCTCGAGGTCAAGCTCAATCCGGTGACCTCGGCGACCCGGATCCCACTGATGGCCAACGGCACCATCGACCTCGAATGCGGCTCGACCACCAACAATGCCGAGCGCCAGAAGCAGGTCGCCTTCACCAACACCCACTATTTGACCGCCAGCCGCTACGTCTTCAAGAAGTCCAGCGGCCTCAAGGCGATCGACGACCTCAAGGGAAAATCGGTGGTCTCGACCGCCGGCACCACCAATATCAAGCAGCTCACCGAGGCGAACGTCGCGAAGGGTCTCGGCGCCAACATCATTCCGGCGAAGGATCATGCCGAGGCATTCCTGATGGTCGAGACCGATCGTGCGGTTGCCTTCGTGATGGATGATATCCTGCTCGCGAGCCTTGTCGCCGGCTCGAAGTCGCCGGACGATTACGTCATCTCCAAGGATGCGTTCTCCAAGCCCGAGCCCTATGGCATCATGCTGCGCAGGGACGACGCGCCTTTCAAGAAGGTGGTCGATGCGGCGACGGCCGCACTCTACACCTCCGGCGAGGCCCAGAAGATCTACGACAAATGGTTCACCCAGAAGATCCCGCCGAAGGGCCTCAACCTCAACACGCCGATCTCGGCCGAGCTGAAGAACGAGTTCGCCAAGCCGACGGACTCGCCGAACCCGGACGACTATAAGTAAGATATAACCTCGATCTTTCGATCGGGATTGTGTCCGGCCACTCTTGACACCAGGGTGGCCGGACATTTGCATAGGCGCCGGGACAAAAGGCGCGTTCGCGCGGGGGACACGTGAACTATAACTGGAACTGGGGAATCTTCTTCCAGCCGAACCCGATGGGGACCGGCACCTATCTCGACATGCTGCTGTCAGGACTGGTGCTGACCCTCAAGACTGGGGCGTTGGCCTGGGTCATCGCGCTGATCACCGGATCGATCGTCGGCGTGATGCGTACGCTGCCGTCCAAGGGGGCGAACTGGTTCGGTTTTGCCTATGTCGAATTCTTCCGCAACATGCCGTTGCTGGTTCAGCTCTTCTTGTGGTTCTTCGTGCTGCCGGAACTACTGCCAAAAAGCGCGGGCACCTGGCTGAAGCAGCTGCCGAACGCGCCGTTCTGGACGGCGGCGATCGGCGTCGGCTTCTTCATGTCGGCGCGTGTCGCCGTGCAGTTGCAGGCCGGTATCGGCTCGCTGCCGCGCGGACAGAAGATGGCCGCTACTGCGCTCGGCCTGACGACTTTCCAAGGCTATCGCTACGTGTTGATGCCGATGGCGTTCCGCATCATCCTGCCGCCGCTGACGTCCGAATTCCTGAACACCATCAAGAACACGGCGGTAGCCATCACCATCGGCCTGCTCGAATTGACCGGACAGGCGCGCTCGATGCAGGAATTCTCGTTCCAGGTGTTCGAGGCCTTTACCGCCGCGACCATTCTCTATCTCCTCGTCAACGCCGTCGTCGTGACCGCGATGCGCTTCCTTGAGCGCTGGGTCGCGATCCCCGGCTACATCACGGGGAAATAGCACGATGTTCGGCAATCTCGATTTCGATGTCATCCGCCGCGCACTGCCCTACCTGTTCTACGAGGGCATGACGTTCACACTGACGCTGACGGGCCTCGCAGCACTCGGCGGCCTGGTCTTCGGCACGGCGCTCGCGCTGATGCGGCTCTCCGGCTTCAAGATCCTTGGCCGCATCGCCGGCGTCTATGTCGACTTCATGCGCTCGCTGCCGCTGGTGCTGGTCATCTTCTGGTTCTACTTCCTGGTGCCCTACATCGGGCAGTGGGTGACCGGCGCGTCACGCCCGATCAGCGTCGGCGCGTTCGCGTCCTCGCTCATCACCTTCATCATGTTCGAGGCCGCGTACTTTTCCGAGATCATGCGTGCCGGCATCCAGTCGATCTCGCGCGGCCAGCCGGCCGCAGCCAACGCGCTCGGCCTGACCTACGCCCAGACCATGCGCTACGTCGTGCTGCCGCAGGCCTTCCGTAACATGCTGCCGGTCCTGATCACGCAGACCATCGTGCTGTTCCAGGACACTTCGCTGGTCTACGTCTTGTCGATCACGGACTTTCTGGGAGCGGCGAGCAAGGTTGCGCAGCGCGACGGCCGCCTGGTCGAAATGTACCTGTTCGCAGCAGTCGTCTACTTCACCATTTCCTGTATCGCGTCCTTCGGCGTCCGCCGCCTGCAGGCGCGCATCGCCATCATTCGCTAGGGCTAGCCGCTCATGATCGAAATCAGCCACGTCAACAAATGGTACACGCCGAGTTTCCAGGTGCTGACCGATTGCACCACCAGCGTCACCAAGGGCGAGGTCGTCGTGGTCTGCGGCCCCTCGGGCTCGGGCAAGTCGACGCTGATCAAATGCGTCAATGCGCTGGAGCCGTTCCAGAGCGGCGACATCAGCGTCGACGGCACCAAGGTCAACGATCCCAAGACCAACCTGCCCAAGCTGCGTTCGCGCGTCGGCATGGTGTTCCAGCACTTCGAGCTGTTTCCGCATTTGAAGATTATCGACAATCTCTGCCTCGCGCAGCAGAAGGTGCTCGACCGGTCGCGCGACAAGGCGATGGCGAAAGGCATGCAGCTGCTGGAGCGCGTCGGCCTCAAGGAACAGGCGCAAAAGTATCCCGCGAACCTGTCCGGCGGCCAGCAGCAGCGCGTGGCGATCGCCCGTGCGCTCGCCATGGATCCCATCGTCATGCTGTTCGACGAGCCGACCTCGGCGCTCGATCCGGAAATGGTGAGCGAGGTGCTCGACGTCATGGTCGACCTCGCCCACGAGGGCATGACGATGATGGTGGTTACCCACGAGATGGGCTTTGCCCGCAAGGTCGCCAACCGCGTGATCTTCATGGACCGCGGCGAAATCGTCGAGGACGCGGCGAAGGAGGATTTCTTCGGCAAGCCGCGCAGCGACCGCGCGCAGAAGTTCTTGTCGAAGATCCTGTCGCATTAACTGCGCCGTCATCCCGGGGCGCGCGCAGCGCGAGCTATGATGCGCAATTGCGCATCTGAGGATCATCGGGCGGCAGGATGAGAGGCGAGATGGCTTCCGGGATCATTCGCTTCGCGAATGCCCCGGAATGACGGATCGAGGGTTTATCGGGCGCGCCAAATCTCCTATACCGAGAGCCAAATCCCCTTCTCTCCAGGAGACCTGCCTTGGACCCGATCGCGTACGTCAACGGCTCATTCGTCCCGCTCTCGGATGCCAAAATCTCGGTCCTGGATCGCGGCTTCCTGTTCGCCGACGGCATCTATGAGGTCTCGGCCGTGCTGGACGGCAAGCTGGTCGACAACGCCTCGCATCTGGCGCGGCTTGAGCGCTCGGTCGGCGAGATCAAGCTGAAGTTGCCGGAGACGGTCGAACGCATCACCGAGCTCCAGAAGGAGCTGATCGCGCGCAACAAGGTCGATAACGGCCTGGTCTATCTCCAGGTGACGCGCGGCGCCGACAAGGGCCGCGACTTTGCCTTCCCGAAGGGCGACGTCAAATCGAGCCTGGTGATGTTCACCTCCGAAAAGGACATCATCAATGCCGCGTCGGCGAAGACCGGCATCAACGTCATCACCGTGCCGGACATCCGCTGGGAGCGGCGTGACATCAAGAGCGTGGCATTGCTGGCGCAGGTCTTGGCAAAGCAGGCGGCGGCCGAAGCGGGCGCGGGCGAGGCCTGGATGCTGGAAGACGGCTACGTCACCGAGGGCGGGTCGTCCTCGGCATTCATCCTGACCAAGGACGACGTCATCGTGACCCGCAAGAACTCCAACGCGATCCTGCCCGGCTGTACCCGCAAGGCCGTGGTGGCGCTCGCCGAAGAGCGCCAGCTTCGCGTCGAAGAGCGTTCGTTCACGGTCGCCGAGGCGCTGGCCGCCAAGGAAGCCTTTGCGACTTCGGCGTCATTGTTCGTCCAGCCGGTTGTTGCGATCGACGGCAATAAGATCGGCGACGGCAAGCCCGGCCCGCTGGCAACGCGCCTGCGCGAGATCTACGTGGAGTTTGCCAAGGCGACGGCGGTTTAAGACGCTCAGCAACGCCGGATGGACTTTTCGTCTCGCCGCGTATTGCCTCGCCCCCAACCCCGATCTCTGCGCGATCCCGACCTCTCGCCGCAGAAGAGCGGAAAGAGGTTAGGCGCCCCTCGATAGTCCTCTCAGTTTGGCCAAGTGCGGTGAGGGACGCTTGGCGGTGAGGGACGCTTGGCTCTCTCACTCCCTCGCTCCGTTCTTACGGCGAGACGGTGGGTGAGCGGTGTGCCGCGAAGGCGTCCGCTGTGTTGGATCGCCTCACGCCACCGACGCGTCGGCCGGAACTGAGTTGACATCGGCGCGGCATCTGGAACAATACAACCTAAGATACGAGTGATCTATTTTGGACCGCAGTGGTTCGGCCGTTCCTGGTTCTTCGATGTTACGTTCCGTTCGGGCCGGGCTTTCCGGCTTCTGCTTCTCCAGCTTTTGCTCTTCCGGCTTTGACGCATCGACAGGCGGCAAGCCGATCAACGTTCATTGCCTGGGAGCCTCGCAGGGAATTGGGGGCATCATATTGCGGTGAAGCTGGACGGCTTGGCGATATTTGAACCGACGACCGCTGAAGGAGCTTCGATGACCCTCGCCAGAACGGGATGGATTGCGACTTTGCTGCTCGGCCTCATGGCGGGCGGCGTGCAGCCTTGTGTTGCCGCGGCTGACGATGCGTGGCAGGTCAAGAACAGGCTGATCGGCGAGGACGGCGGCAGATCCGAGGATGTCAGCGGCATCGCCTGCACGACCGCGGATGGGTTTCCCCGTTCGTGCCTGGTCATCGACGACAATCTCCAAGACGCTCAATTAGTCGAATTGACGGACGGCAAGCTTGTCGCCGGCAGCCCGGTCAAGTTGATCGACAACACCTTCAATGACAAAGCGCTCGAACTTGACGGAGAGGGCGTCGCCTTCTCCAAAGGGTACTTTTACGTCATCGGCTCGCACGGTCATCCCCGAGACAAGGACCACAAGCTCGATCCCAAGAAACATGCCGACAAGATTCGAGCGAAGATCGCCGCGAGCAGCCAGATCGTCCGGTTCCGCACCACGGGCGCAGATGGCAATGTGTCAGGTCTCGAGCGGACGGCGAGACTGAGAGACGTCATCGCGAGCGAATCGGCTCTCAGCCCCTTCGTGGATATGCGGCTGGAGACCAACGGGCTGACGATTGAAGGCGTAGTGATCAAGGACGATCGGACGCTGCTCGCAGGATTCCGGGGCCCCGTGCTGAACGGCAAATGCGCCGTCGTTCTGTCGGTGGAGGTGGCTTCCTTGTTTGGTGATGGAAAGAGCTCGGATCATCGCCTGTACCGGCTGCCGCTCGGCGAGGGCCGCGGCGTGCGCGATCTCGCGTCATTTGGGGATCGCATTCTCGTCCTGGCAGGTCCGGCTGCAGACGGACCCGGGTCCTACGCCGTTTACGCGTGGGACGGCGCGTCAGAGTCCGTCGAACTGTTGAAGGACTTGCCGTTTGATCCGAAGCGAAAGCCGGAGGGGCTCCTGCCGTTGGACAAGACGTCAACTGGACTACGTGTCCTGATCGTGTTCGACGGCGACAAGGAAGGTGCACCCACGCCGATCCAAATATCGGGATCGGGCCCGCGATCTTCATCCTGTTCCACAGGTTAAAGGCATGATCCGGGAAAAGTCCGCAGCGCTTTTCCGAAAAGATCATGCTTAAACAATAACCTAAAGTGCGATGGCGATTCATCCGAATTGCATTGCGCTTTAGGCTTGGAGGGTCGGCGCCTCGGCGGCTCCGCGTCAACCGGAGGCGAGCATCTTTGCCGGCGATGACGTGTGGAGTTCACCAAGCAGCCGCTCGACCTCTGCCTTCACCTTCTCGATCGCGGTGTCCTTGACCGGGCCGTAGCCGCGGATCTCCATCGGCGCCTTTGCAATTGCAATGAGATCCGGAAGACGCGCCGCATCGAGTTCGCCGAGTATCTGTTCGATCAGACCTTCATACCACGCGATCAGTTCGCGCTCGGTGCGCCTTTCCGCGGTGTAGCCGAACGGATCGAGCGGTGTTCCGCGCAGCCCCTTCAAGCGCGCGAGCATGGCGAGCGGCATTTGGATCCACTGGCCGAAAGCGCGTTTGCGCGGGCGTCCACGGGCATCGCGCCGCGACGGCAGGAATGGCGGGGCGAGGTGGTACTGGATTTTGAAGCCATCCTCGAATTCGCGTTTCAGCTCATCAAGGAATCCGCTTTGGATGTGCAGCCGCGCCACCTCGTACTCGTCCTTGTAGGCCATCAGCTTGAACAGGGCGCGGGCGACCGCCTCGGTCAGAGCCTCGCTGTTCGGAACAGCTTCGGCACGGCGCACCTTCGCGATGGTCGCCCGGTAGCGTGCCGCATAGGCGCGGTCCTGATAGGCGATGAGAAAGTCGGCGCGACGGTCGATGATCTGGTCGAGCGTCTCGGCTGTGAGCGCTTCGTTCGCCTTCGGCAAGAAGTCCGGATTGGAAGCCGCAATCCGGCCCCACGCAAAGGCCAGCTTGTTGTGCTCGACGGCAACGCCGTTGAGCTCGATCGCGCGCAGCAGCGCCTCGAGGGAAATCGGGACCAGCCCGCGCTGCCAGGCAAAGCCGAGCATGATGATATTGGCATAGACGGCATCGCCGAGCAGCCGTTCGGCCAGCGCGTTGGCATTGATCGTGCCGAGATTGTCCTCACCGACGACCCGGCCGATCGCGCGCAGGCGGGCGGGGGAGGCGAGATCGGCGTCGCGGAAGCGGACGACGTCGCCGGTCGGCATTTCCGCAGTATTGACCGCGGCCCGCGTGCCGCGGCGATAGGTGCCGGATGCTTTTGGCGAAGAGCTGACCACGAGATCGCAGCCGATCAGCGCATCGGCCGCGCCCTGGTCGATACGCACCTGGTGCAGGGCCTCGGGGCTTGGAGCAAGCCGGATAAAGCTCAGCACAGGCCCGAATTTCTGCGCAAAGCCGGTGAAGTCCAGCACCGAGACGCCGCGACGTTCGAGGTGTGCGGCCATGCCGATCAGCGCGCCGACGGTGATCACGCCGGTGCCACCGACGCCGGTCACGAGCAAATCGTAGGGACGCTCGAGCGTGGCTGTCGCGGGCAGGGGAAGCGTGGCGGCATGGCCGACCGCGTCGATCTGGCTCGCGCTCTTCTTCCGGCGCGTCGCGCCCTCGACGGTCACGAAACTCGGACAGAAGCCGTTGAGGCAGGAAAAATCCTTGTTGCAGGATGAGAGATTGATCTGGCGCTTGCGGCCGAACGGCGTTTCCTTCGGCTCGACGCTGAGGCAGTTGGATTCCACCGAGCAGTCACCGCAGCCTTCGCAGACGAGATCGTTGATGGTGGCGAAGCGCTTGGGGTCGGCCATCTGCCCGCGCTTGCGCCGGCGTCGCTTCTCCGTGGCGCAGGTCTGCTGATAGATCAGGACCGAGACGCCGGACACCTCACGCAGCTCGCGCTGCACGGCATCCATCTCCTCGCGCGGATGAATGGTGACGCCGACAGGCAGGTCGGCAGGCGAGAACTGCGCCGGATCATCCGACACCAGCGCGATGCGCGTCACGCCTTCGGCACGGACATTGTGCGCGATCGCATGGACGCTGACGGGACCATCGACCGGCTGGCCGCCGGTCATGGCAACGGCATCGTTGAACAGGATCTTGTAGGTGATATTGGCCCTGGCCGCGATCGCCTGCCGGATCGCCATCGAGCCGGAGTGATAGTAGGTGCCTTCGCCGAGGTTCTGGAAAATGTGCTTATGACCGGTGAATCTTGACGAAGCCGCCCAATTCACGCCTTCACCGCCCATCTGGATCAGCGACGAGGTCTCGCGGTCCATCCAACTCGCCATGAAATGGCAACCGATGCCGGCCAGTGCCTTCGATCCCTCAGGTACCTTCGTCGATGTGTTGTGCGGGCAACCCGAGCAGAAATAGGGCGTGCGGGTCGCGCCTGCGACATTGATGGTGCGTGCAGCCTCGGGCAGGAGTGCAGCCGCCCGTGCGGCGAGACTGAGGCCCGGGAACATCGGATCGAGCCGCCGCGCGAGCACGCCAGCCAGCGCGCGCGGCGACAATTCGCCGATCCAGGAAATCAGTCGCGCCCCTTGCTCGTCGTGCTTGCCGACCATGCGTTCGGGCTTTGTGCCGGGATAGTCATAGAAATATTCCTTGAACTGGCTCTCGATGATGCCGCGTTTCTCCTCGACCACGAGGATCTCACGCTTGCCCTTGACGAAATCCATGGCGTCATGCAACGCCAGCGGCCAGACCATACCGACCTTGTAGACGTCGATTCCGATGCTGCGGCAGGCGGCTTCATCGAGGCCCATCAGTCGTAGCGCCTCCATCAAATCGAGATGCGCCTTGCCTGTGGTGACGATGCCGTAGGTCGCGCCCGGAATGTCGTAGATGTGGCGGTCGATCGGATTGGCTTTGGCGAAGGCGTAGACGGCGTGCTTCTTCGCCTCCAGCCGTTCCTCGATTTGTGGTCCCGGCAGGTCGGGCCAGCGATAGTGCAGTCCATCAGGCGGCGGCGTGAAGTCGGGCGTACGGAAGCTTCGGGGCGAGCCCAGCGCGACGGAGGCGGCCGACTCGACGATCTCCGAGATCGCCTTGAAGCCGACCCACATGCCGGAGAAGCGGCTCAGTGCGTAGCCATATTCGCCGAACGCGAGATATTCGCCGACGCTTGCCGGATGCAGCGTCGGCATGAACCAGCTCATGAAGGCGACGTCGGACTGGTGCGGCATCGACGAGGACACGCAGCCATGGTCGTCGCCGGCCACGACCAGCACGCCGCCATGCGGCGAGGAGCCGTAGGCGTTGCCGTGCTTGAGCGCATCGCCGGAGCGATCGACGCCCGGGCCCTTGCCGTACCAGAGGCCGAACACGCCATCGACCTCGCGGTCTCCTTGCGTTTCGACCTGCTGCGAGCCGAGCACCGCGGTCGCGGCGAGGTCCTCGTTCACTGCGGGGAGGAATTCGATGCGGTCCCGCTTCAACCGTTCCTGAACCCGCCACAATTCGAGATCGATGCCGCCGAGCGGCGAGCCGCGGTAGCCGGAAATGAAGCCGGCGGTGTTCAGCCCCCGCGCGCGGTCGCGCCTCGCCTGGTCGAGCGCGATGCGAACGATCGCCTGCGTACCCGTGAGGAAGACGCGTCCTTCTTCACGGTCATAGCGGTCGGAGAGTTCGTAGCTGTCGAGCGACGGAATGGCGTCCATGCGGACCTCCCACGGCATTCCCTGCCGGTTCGGAAGAAGGTTAGGCTCGGGCGGCTGGTAGGTCTTACCTATCTTTCCTGGTAAGCAGTCCGTTCTGGTAGAATTGTCCGATTTGGCCTACAGTTAGGTAAAAGCATCCGATGTGGTGGAGTTCATGATCGAAGAGCAGGACGCGCGGATTCTTGCGCACCTCCAGAAGGACGGCCGCGCCACCAACCAGCAGCTTGCGGACGAGGTCGGAATGTCGACCTCTGCCTGCTGGCGCCGGGTGCGGGCTCTGGAGGAGGCCGGGGTCATTCAGGGCTACGCGGCGATGGTCGCGCGCGAGCAGGCGGGCTTTGCGATGTCGGCCATCCTCCATGTCTCGCTGGAGCGGCACGATGCCAAATTCGTCGACGAATTCGTGTCTCGGGTCACCAAGCGCCGCGAGGTGCTGGAGTGCTTTGCGACCACGGGCGATGCCGATTATCATCTGCGCGTCGTCGTGCAGGACATGGCGGCCTACAACCGCTTCCTCGACGAGTTCATGTTCCGTATCCCCGGCATCCGTTACGTCCGCAGCAACGTGGTGCTGAAGGAGATCAAGACCGGCGTGGCGCTGCCGTTTTGAGGAAGATTGTAGGATGGGTAGAGCAATAGCGAAACCCATCGCGCTCTTTTCGCGACGAACCGAGGTGATGGGTTTCGCTGCGCTCTATCCATCCTACGGCAGGATCACCGCCCCTCCCGCACAAACCTGTTCCGCAACGTCCCGACACCCGTGATCTCGATCTCCACGACGTCACCGTGCTTGATATCCGGCGATGCACCGTCCGTGCCCATCCAGATCACATCGCCGGGCCATAGCGTGAAATATTTGGTCAGCTCGACCAGGAACGGCACCACGCCGAAGATCATGTCGGCGGTAGCGAAGCGGTTGGTTTCCTGGCCGTTGACCCGCACGATCGTTTTCATTTTGTCGAGATCGGCCTCGGTTTCGATCCACGGGCCCATCGGCTTGAACGTGTCGGCGTTCTTCGAGCGCCACAGGCCGCGATCGGCCTTCTGCCAGCTGCGCTCGCTGACATCGTTGCCGATGGTGTAGCCGAACACGCAATCCATCGCGTTCGCCTTGGTGAGATGCTTGACCTTCTTGCCGATGACGACGACGAGCTCGCCTTCATAGTGGATCTTGTCGGTCGCGAAGGACGGGATCACGACGTCCTCGTCATGCGCGATCAGGGCGTTCTGGGCGCGGTAGCCGATCTCGGGCCGGTCGGGGACCGCCGGCACCTCGCCGCGCTTGTCCGCGGCTTCCTTCAGGTGCTTTAGATAGTTCAGGCCGACGCAATAGAAGGTACGCGGAATCAGCGGCAGTTCGATCTTGACCTGCGACAGGGGATGCGCGCGCGAGGTGCGTTGCCATTCGCCGAAGGGATCGCCGTCGACCGCGATCACCCGGTCGCCCTCGGCGATTCCCCAACACGTCTTGTCCGAGGCGGTGAATTTCAGCCAGCGCATGTCGTACCCTCGCACTTATTCTGCGGCATCGCGCGGCTGCACCTTCCAGGCGCCCGCCGCGGGGCGGTTCAGTCCGAGATTTTCGCGGAGCGTCTTGCCGCGATAGTCTCTCTGGAACAGGCCGCGGCGCTGCAACTCCGGTACGATATGTTGCACGAAATCGGCGTAGGAGCCGGGTACGTAGGTCGCAGCGATGACGAAACCGTCGCAGCCACGCTCCACGAACATCTCCTCCAGTCTGTCCGCGATCTCCTTGGGGCCGCCGACTATCGCGTCCTGAACCTGGCCGCGGCCGGAAAAGGTGACGAAGTCGCGCGCGCTCGGGTTGCTCTTGCCGGAATTCTTCAGCACGCCATCGCGAATGCCCAGAATGCCCTGCATGCTCTTCAATTCTTCGCTCGTCAGCGGCTCATCGAGGTCTTTGGAGGCGAAATCATAGTTGAGTGCTTCGGCCAGCAGCGACAGCGCATCGATCTGGAGCGGCAGCTTGTTGATCAGCGCCATCCTGTCCTCAGCCTCGGCTTTGGTGGCAGCGCAGACGGGCGTCGTCAAATTGCAGAGCAACATCTGGTCGGGATCACGGCCGGCCTTGGCCGCTTCGTCACGCACGGACGCATAGCCGTCCTTGGCAGCAGTGAGATTACGCGCGGCGGTGAAGATCACCTCGCCCCATCGCCCCGCGAAGCGCTGGCCGCGGCCGGATGCGCCGGCCTGGATGATCACGGGATGGCCCTGATCCGAGCGCGGTACGGTGAAGGGACCGCGTGACTTGAATGCCGGTCCTCTGTGATCGAGCCGCTTCACCTTGCTCGGATCGGCAAACCGGCCGCTTTGCTTGTCCATGATGAGCGCGCCGTCTTCCCAAGTGTCCCAATGGCCGAGCACGACTTCCATGAATTCGTCGGCGCGGTCGTAGCGGGCATCGTGCTCGGGATGAGAATCCCGGCCCATGTTGAAGGCCTCGCCGTCATTGAGTGAGGTCACGACGTTCCAGCCGGCACGACCGCCGGACATCAAATCGAGGGTTGCGAAGCGCCGGGCGATGTCGAAAGGTTCGAAATAAGTCGTCGAGCCGGTCGCCCCAAGGCCGAGCTTCTCGGTGACCATGCCCATCGTGGTCAGCACGATCAGGGGATCCATCTTCACGCAGCGGATGCCGTATTCGACGGTGTGGGCGTGGTCGTTGCCGTAGCGGTCCGGCATTGCCAGGCGGTCGTCGAAGAAGGCCATGTGGAATTTGCCGGCTTCGAGAATCCTGGCGATCTCCTGATAATAGTCCGCCGACATGGAATCCTCGCGCGAGTCCGGATGCCGCCACGAACTCGGCAAGTTGGTGCAGTTCTGCGCCTGAAGGAAGCCGACCAGGACCATCTGTCGCGTCATGCTGCTGTTCTCCAAATCCGTCAGGCCAGATCGAGCACTGTTTCGAGCCGGTATTCCCGCGCCAGGGTGCGCAGCTTTTCCCAGGTCGCATCCTCGACCTCGATGCCGTCGCGCTGGCGCTGCTGCTCGCGCACGCCTTCGATCTCGCCGGGATAGTAGACGCCGTTGCTGCCTTCGGACGGCGGCGTCGATTTCAGATAGCGCGCGAATTCGGCGACCTCGCGTTTAAAGTCCTTCAGCGGGCGGAATGCCGCGACATTGAACACCGCCATGAAGCAGCCGTCGTTGTGACGGCCTGTGGGCTCGACACCGAAGCCGAGGCCGGTGAGCAGGCCGCACAGCACCTCGACCATGGCGGCAAGGCCGCTGCCTTTGTAGCCCTCGGTGCCGCCGAGCGGCAGTAGCGCGCCGCCCTTGCGGTATTGGGCCGGATCTGTGGTGTGACGGCCCTCAGCATCGATGATCCAGCCCGTCGGAATCTGCTCGCCGCGGGCGACCGCGAGCTGGATCTTGCCGGCTGCGACCGCCGAGGTCGCCATGTCGAGATAGAACGGCGCATCCAGGTCGGACGGTACGGCGATCGAGATCGGGTTGGTGCCGAGCCGCGCCTCCTTGCCGCCGAACGGCGCCACGTGCTTCGGCGAGCGGCCCGAATCCGCCGTCGCGATCCCGATCATGCCTGCGCGCATTGCCATCAGCGGATAGGCGGCGAGGCGGCCGACATGGCTCTGCCGAAACACCGTGCAGGCGGCGACGTTCGCCGTCTTCGCCTTTTCGATCGTCAGCGCCATTGCCTTGGCGTTGACGTGGAAGCCGAACCCCCAATGGCCGTCGATCACGGTCGTGGTCGGCGACTCCTGGACGATGGTCCATTCGGCGCCGGGAGCGATGTGGCCGGCTTTGATCCGGTCGATATAGGTGGGAATGGCGATCACCCCGTGCGAGTCATGACCGGCGAGATTGGCGTTGACGCAGCCGGCCGCCACCGCGTCGGCCTCTTCCTCGGACGCCCCGGCGGCACGGAGCAGAGCGGCGCTGATGCGCGTGAGGCGATCGGCTCTGACGATCGGCATGGCGTTCCCTCGGCTTGGTACCCTTAACGGGCTGCTTGTTGGCCGCCATCGTCTCAAAGCGCCGCCGCGATATCAATCTCCCGTAAACCAATACAGGGCTGCAAATTCGGCAAGAGAGCGCGCCTTTGGTCGAAGCTTCGTCTCGTGCGGCGGTATTTTCGGCAGTTTCGCGCCCCTCGTTCGCAGCTCGTTCACTTTGATAGACGGTTTGCAGCGCGCAATAACGACCACTTAGGCGATCGCCAGTCATAACGTCAGCGGGAAAAAGCGGCAGAAATGCCCGGGAGTTGAGATCGTGCCGACGACACTCGCGCGCACCTTTGCGGCGTTGAGCGCCATCAACGAAGCGATTCTCTACGCGAAATCGCCGGACGAGCTGTACCAGAAGGTCTGCGACGCCGGATTTTCGAGTGGGGACTTCTTGGCGGTCGCCGTGTTCCTCGTGGAGCCGGACGGCCGGCGGCTCCGCTTTGCGGCTGGTACCGGCGATGACGTGGCGCGGCTGAGCGCGATCGAGATTACCGCGGAAGCCGGCACGCCGGAAGGCTTGGGCGTCGGGGGCGAGGCGTTCCGGAACCAGAAGCTCTGCATCAGCAACGATTTCCTGAACGATCCGCGTTCGCTGGCGTGGCGCGACGGCGCGGTGGCCGCGGGTGTCGGCGCAGCCGCGGCGCTACCCCTGATCTGCCTCGGGCGCAGTATCGGGGTGCTATATGTTACGCGGTCGGGGGCCGGCTCGCTCGACGAGGCGATGGTCTCGTTGTTCGAGCGGATGTCGGCCAATATCTCTCATGCGCTGGACAGCTTCGCGACCGAGAGAGCCCGCCTGGATGGCGAGCGGGCAGTGCGGCGGCTTAACCGCATGTTCGGCGCGCTTAGTGCGACGAACGAAGCAATCCTGCACGCCAGCACTGAACTGGACTTGTATCAGCGAGTCTGCGATGCCGCTGTGTATAGCGGCAAATCGCTTGCTACTTTCGTTCTGCTGCGGGAGGCGAATTCGCAATGGCTGACGCCGGTGGCCGCGACCGGACAAAATCTGGATTTGATCAGACAGTCGCGCTACTCGATCGATCCAGAGAGTCCCTACGGCAAGGGCATCACCGGCGAGGTATTCCGGACGCAGAAAGCCATTGTCGAGGACGACCTCGTCAGTCGCACCAAGGGCACGACCTGGGAGCAGACCAACGTCAATGCCGGCACGGTCGCCTGCGTCGCCGCTCCGTTGATCAAGCGTGACACCAGCGTCGGCGTGCTGTTCTTCTTCGTAAGCAAATCCTGGGCGAAAGACGAAGGCATCGTCGCACTGTTGCTGCGAATGACCGAGAACGTATGCTTTGCGCTTGAGAACTTTGACCGCGACAAGGAGAAGGCCCAGATCGCCCTGGAGGAGGACCGGCTGGCGCGCATGTACGCGGCGCTAAGCGCGACGAACGAAGCCATTCTGCGGGCAAAGTCGCGCAGCGAATTGTTGGATCTGGTTTGCGAAGCCACAGTGCAGGGCGCCAAGTTCGCCTCGACCTCCATTGCGTTGCTTGACCGCGACGCGGGACTGCTCCGCGTTGTCGCCTCGTTTGGACCGAACGCGGACGAGGTCCGATCCTTCACACTGTCGGTCAGCGACGAGGTTGCGGAGGGACGGGGGCTGACCGGCACTGCGTTCCGGACGCGGCAACCCTGCATCAGCAACGACGTGCTGGCAGACACCCGTCTCGAGCCGTGGCACGCCAGCGCGCGCCGCAATGGCATTGCGTCGTCAACCGCGCTGCCGCTGTTCAATGGCGACAGGGTCGAAGGTGTATTCCTGTTCAATTCGCCCGAGTGCGGCACTTTCACGGACGAATTCGTCGAGTTGTTGAGCAAGCTCCAGGCCAATGTCGCCTTCGCGCTGGAGAACCTCGATCGTGCCGACGAGAAGGCGCGGGCCGACAAGCAGCGTAACAGGTTGAGCGGCATGTTCGAGGCGCTGAGCGCCACGAACGAGGCGATCATGCGCGCCAAGACGCGCGATGAGCTGTTCGAAGGAGCGTGCCAGGCAGCGGTGCTCGGCGGCGTGTTCGCCTCGGCGACAATCGGCATTATGGACGACAAGCGTGAACTCGTCCAAGTGGTTGCCGTAAAGGGACGCCTCCAAGAGCGAATGGTTGGACGCACCTGCAACGTCTCTCCCGATCATCCCGAGGGGCAGGGAATCATCGGCATGTCGTTGCGCACGCGAGGGCCCAGTGTGATCAACGATTATCTCCACGATCCCCGAGCGGCGCATTGGCATACCAAGGCAACCGAGGACGGGACCCGCGCCGCTGCAAGCTTCCCGCTTCTCCGCGCCGGCCAGGAGCCGATCGGCATCCTGCTGTTTCTTGCCCCGGAGGAAGATACATTCACGCCCGATCTGGTCGAGCTGCTGGCTCGCCTCGCGGAAAATGTCTCGTTCGCGCTCGACAATTTCGATCGCGCCGAGGAAAAGGCCCGCACCGAGGCGCAGAAGGAGCGGCTGACGCGCATGTTCGCCGCCCTGAGCGCGACCAACGAGGCGATCATGCGGGCGAAATCGCGCGCCGAGTTGTTCGACCTTGTGTGCCTTGCGGCGTCGAACGGCGCCAAGTTCACCTCGACGACCATCGCGCTCGCCAGCGCCGACAGCGACCAGCTCAAGATCGTATCCAGCGCCGGACCGTCGTCCGACACCACCCGCAATGTCCGTCTCTCCATCGATCCCGAGCGGCCCGAAGGGCGCGGGATGAGCGGCACGGCGTTCCGCACGCGCCAGCCCTGCATCAGCAATGACTACCTCAACGACGATCGCGTCCGTGCCTTTCATGCCGTCGTGCGCAGTGACGGCGCGCGCTCGGGCGCGGCATTTCCGCTCGTCGTCCACGACCAGGCCGTTGGTGTCATGATCTACATGTCGACCGAGCCCGGCACCTTCACGGCCGAATTCGTCGAGCTGTTGCAGCGTCTTGCCGAGAACGTGTCCTTTGCGATGGAGAATTTCGATCGCGCCGACGCCAAGAACGAGGCGGACGAGCGCATCGAGTACCTCGCCTCGCATGACAGCCTGACGGACCTTCCGAATCGCGAGACCTTCAACGGGCTTTTGCGCGAGGCGATCGACGCGGCAGAGCGTCACGATCATCGTTTTGCGGTGCTGTTCATCGATCTCGACCGTTTCAAGGTCATCAACGATTCGCTGGGGCATGAGGCCGGCGACCTCCTTCTGCTGGAAGTGGCGAACCGGCTGCGTAGCGCACTGCGGGCAAGCGACGTGGTGGCGCGGCTCGGCGGCGACGAGTTCGTGGTAATCCTGGATCAATGCGGCGAGATCGATGAGGTCCAGCGCATCGCGACCGGGCTCCTGACGGCACTCGCCGAGCCCATGGAGCTGGCCGGGCACGAGTGCCACACCACGGCTTCGATCGGCATCGCGATGTATCCGGCCAACGGTTCCGACGCGCAGACGCTGACCAAGAACGCCGACATGGCGATGTATCTTGCGAAGGAGGACGGCAAGAACGGCTACCGCTTCTTCTCGAAGGAAGTGAAGACGCAGTCGATCGAACGACTCTCGCTGGAGAGCGCGCTGCGCCGGGCGCTGGAGCGCGAGCAGTTTTCCTTGAACTACCAGCCCAAGGTGGAGATGGAGACCGGCCAGATCACCGGCGTGGAAGCGTTGTTGCGCTGGACGCACCCTGACCTCGGCAACGTCTCACCGGCGCAGTTCATCCCGCTTGCGGAGGAAACCGGGCTGATCGTGCCGATCGGCCGCTGGGTGCTCAACGAGGCCTGCGCGCAGGCCATGGCCTGGCAGCGCGGCGGTCTGTTGCCGCTGTCGATGGCGGTCAACCTGTCGCCGCGGCAGTTCGCCGACGAGCATCTGTTGCAGGACATCGACGAAGCGCTGGCCGCCAGCGGCATGTCGCCGGTGCTGCTCCAGCTCGAGGTCACCGAGAGCATGATGATGCGCAACGTCGGTCGCGCGCTCAAGGTACTCGACGCTATCCAGAGCCGCGGCATTCGCCTTGCCATCGACGATTTCGGCACCGGCTATTCGTCGATGTCGCTGATGAAGCATTTCCCGATCGACACCATCAAGATCGACCGTTCCTTCGTGCGGGACCTGCCGCAGGATTCGGAAGACCAGGCGATCGCGCAAGCGATCATCAGCATGGGCAAGGCGCTCGGCATGACCGTCGTCGCCGAAGGTGTCGAGAACGTCGAGCAGGAGGCGTTCCTGCGCAGCCATGGTTGCGATGAGATGCAAGGCTTCCTCATCTCCAGGCCCTTGCCGGCGCGGCAGATGGCCGAGCTGCTGCGGCCGATGGTGCTGCCCGCGGCGCCGCCGCTTCAACCGGAGCAGGATCTTGCCGTGACCGGAGCCACAGCGTTACGGCTGAAACGCGCTGTTGTTTGACGGCTGCGGGTGCAGCTCGCGAGTCTCGTCATCCTTGCTTTCCGCCTTGCGTGGAAAATCGTCCGGCCACGGCAGTGAGGTCTGATCCTCGAACAGCGCGAGAAGCAGGCGCACTCCGTCGGCAAAGGTCGATCCCTCGCTGAGGCCGAGCGCGCACGCCCACGCACTTGGCATCGGCTGGTGCACGTCGCGCACCGCCATCGCGGGTCCCCACCACCAGGCCGGCGCCGGCGACCGTTCGTCCTCGGGCACGGCGAGCCAGCGGGCGAACTCGTTCATAACGCGCTCGAATTGCAGGCTCGCGGCCGGATGCATTGTCTCCGTGCTCCTTGTCGCGCCTGGAAGCAAGCGGTGCGCGCACTCGGTTCGTGGTCTTCAAGTTTTGAAAAACGGCGCGGAGCCCGGTGTGCCGCACCCATCGGCGGCCATACCACAAACATGCGGCGCCCAGAGAAGCGGCCGCCGCCGGTCGTCACAGTCTCTTTCTCTTTAGCGGCTCAAGGTGCCTGCCGGCAAGCTGCAATACGGCCGCCTAACGCGGCGGCAACGGATGCGCCTTCTGATGCCAGGCCCAGGCGGTGCGGATGACCGTAGGCAGATCGGAGTGACGCGGCACGAAGTTCAGCACCTTCCGGGCTGCGGAGGGATCGGCCACAAGATAAGTGGGATCGCCGGCGCGGCGCGGCTTGACGGTGTGGGGCACCTCGCGCCCGGTCTCCTGCCTGATGGCGTTGAGGATCTCGCGCACGGAAAAGCCGGAACCGGTGCCGAGATTGAAGCTGCCGCCGGCATGTCCCTCTTGCAGAAGCTTCAGCGCCGCGACATGCGCCGCTGCTAGGTCGGTGACGTGGATGTAGTCGCGGATCGCGGTTCCATCCGGCGTGTCGTAGTCGTCGCCGAACACCGCAAACTCGGCATGGCCCTGCAGCGCCATCATGGCGCGGGGAATGAGGTGAGTTTCGTTGTCGCGCAGCTCGCCGATGCCGCCGGCCGGATCGGCGCCGCTGGCGTTGAAATAACGCAGGCAGAATGCGCCAAATCCATAGGCTGAGCGGTAATCGACGAGCATCCGCTCGATCATCCATTTCGATGCGCCGTAGGGGTTGATCGGGGCGCATGGAAAATCTTCCGGCAGCTCCTTGGAATCGGCATTGCCGTAGACGGCGCCGGTCGAGGAGAACACGATGCGATGGCAGCCGGCGTTGCGCATCGCCTGCAACAGCGACAGCGTTCCCTGCACATTGTTGACGTAATATTTCTGCGGATCGGCCATGGATTCGCCGACGAGGCTCGCCGCCGCGAAATGCATCACCGCCGTGATCTTGTGGTCGGCGAAGGTGCGGGCCAGGGCCGTGCCGTCGAGCAGATCGCCGGTCACCAGGGGGCCGGTAACGAAGCTGCGATGGCCTGTCGAGAGATTGTCATAAACGACGGGCTGGTAGCCGGCGGCGGTCAATGCGCGGCAGGCATGCGAGCCAATATAGCCCGCGCCCCCTGTGACGAGGACGGTCGGTCGGTCAGTCATGTCGTCTTCTGCTCTTCTCTTATCGGAGGGGTCGGTTGCGGCTGAAGAGAAGATAGAGCGCGCGGGGGTTGGTGGTCAAATAGCGCCAGAACAGGCGGCGCGGCTCGAGCCACGTGCGCCAGACCCATTCGAGCCCGATCTTCTGCATCCATTGCGGCGCGCGCGCGCGGCTACCGGACAAGAAGTTAAACAAGCCGCCGGATGTCTTGATAACGCCAACATTGGTGAGATGCGGCGTGAACTCCTTCACGAATGCCTGCTCGTTGGGCACGCCGAGCGCGACCCAAAGATAGTCCGGCGCAAGCGCGTTGATCTCCTCGACCTTCGCGCGCAGCGCGTCGCCCCTCAGATAGCCGTGGCTGCGCCCGACGATCCTGAGATTCGGATACATCTTCTGGACGTTCTCGACGGCCACGATGTTCTCGGCCTCGCTGGCGCCGAGCATGTAGAAGGTACGGCCGACCGCCTCCGCCTTGCGCGCGACGACGTGGAACAAATCCGTGGTCGCGACGCGCTCGGGCAGCGGAAACCAGGATTGCAGCTTCGAGGCCGCCACCAGCGGCTGACCGTCAGCGTTGATCAGGTCGGCAGCGCGGAACAGGCGTTCGGTCTGCGGCTCGGTCGAGCAGCGCGCCAGGACCTCGCCATTGGCCGAGGTCAGGAACAGCGGACGGCCGATGCGATGATCGGGATCGGTCGCCTCGATCATGAAATCGGCGGTGGCTTCCAGGTCGACCGCGGCCATGCGAAGCCCGCCGACGGTGATCCGCGGCACGTCAGCAGTTGCTGCCCGTCCGTCGAGGTTGACCCGGCGCTCAAGCATATTGTCTGCCTCGCTGGCGCGTTTCAATTGCAGGGGTGAGCTCGTCGAGCACGACGCCGACGAGCTTGCGCTCGGCGCGGCCGAGTGCGGTCAGGATCTCTTCCAGGCTGTCGTTGACGTCGAGGCTGGTCGGCAGCACCGCCACCAGCGCGTCGGTGTCGTCGAGCAGCTTGCGGCTGGCGGCCGATAGCGGCATCGCCGGGCCGTCCAGGACCACGAGGTCATAGCCGCCGGCGGCGCGCGCCTGCGCGATCGCCTTGCGGATCGATTCGGCAGCCTTGCCGGCATCGCCCTCGCTGGCCGGCAGCACCGAAATGCCGTTGATCGTCTTGATCTCGCGTGCGGCCTTGCTGCCGATCGAGAGCCAGCCGAGCCTGCTCGGCTCGCTCGTGCCGGGGAGGCTGACCCTGTTCGAGAGCGCGTGGAGCTGATGGTCGGCGTCGATCATCAGCACGCGAACGCCATCGCGCGCAGCCGCCAGTGCGAAATTCAGCGCGCTCACGCTGCGCCCGGTGGTCTCGTCGCCGCCGACGAGCGCGACGACCGGCATCGCCTTGCCGCCGGCACGCCGGGCCACAGCCGTGCGCATGTTGCGCCAGGCGTTGAGCAGCCTCGTCAGGGGAAAGCCGGGCCGTAATGTCGGCCAGCCGAGCCGGGTGAGATCGACACCGCCGCCGGTGGCGAGAATGGCGCCGAGCGTGTGAATGACTTCGGCCTCCTGAAGGCGTGCGATCAGCGGCTTTTCGATCAGGGGCTTTTCGACCATTGCGGGTTGCAGCGGTGGCGCGGCAAGTTCGGGCGGGATCTGCGCGACTTCCGGGGCCCGCGATACCTGATCAGGCCGCGACGCCTCCAGCGCCGGCGAAACCCCAGGAGCGCGCGTCTTCTCCGGCGTCGGCTTGGGCGCACGACGGGCGGGCGCGGGCGCCGCGCCGAGCAGCAGGAGTTCGACGGCGGCGAACCAGCCCGACGCCGCGAGCGCACCGAAGATGAAACCGATCATGGCGAACATGCTCATCGCCGGCGGGAACGAGCGCCGCTGCGGCACGGTCGCTTCACCGATGACGCGAGCCGCCGAGGTGTTGAGCGTCTCCTGTTCCTCGGTCTCGCGCGAGCGCTTGAGGAAGGATTGATAGACGTCGCGGCTGGCGTCGGCCTCGCGCTCGAGCTCGCGCAGGCGTACGGCGGCCTGGCTCAGCTGCACGCTCTGCCGCTTCTGCGCTTCCAGCGCCCGGTTGAGCGAGGCTTCGAAGTCGCGGGCGCGCGTCAGATCGTTCTTGGCGGACTGGGCGAAGCGGTCGATCTCTTCGTTGATGGTGCGCTTGAGATCCTCGACCTGCTTTTCGGTCTGGCGCAGCGCCGGATGGCGTGGGCCGAGCTCGCCGGCTTGCTCAGCGTACCTCTTGCGCGCATCGGCATATTGCGCGCGCAGGTTCGCGATGGTCGGCGATTGCAGCGCTTCCGAATTCGCGCCGGCATCGGCCGCCGTGCGGCGGCTGGCCTCGATCTGGTCGAGCCGCGCCTGGGCGTCCATCGTCGCTGCGCGGGCAGCGGAAAGCCGCTGGTTGCTGGCGGAGAGCTGCTGGTCGCTGATCAGCGCGTCCTGGGTGCCGACAAAATTGTTCTGGGCCTTGTAGGTGGCGAGCGCGGTCTCGGCGCTGCGCAGCCGCTCGCGCAACTCCTTGAGGCGGCCGGAGAGATCGTTGGTGGCGCGCCGTGCGGCGGAGGCCTGCGAGTTGCGGGATTCAGCGAGATAGGCGCTGGTCAGCGTGTTGGCGAGCATCGCCGCCTTCGCCGGATCCGTCGACCAGACCTCGATGTCGACGATGAAGCTCTTCTCGGTCTTACGGATCGTAATGTGCCGGTTCAGCGCCTCGAGCGCCGCAAGCTGCACCTCCTTGTTGCCAGCACCGGAGGGCGCCCGGGGCTGCAGGCCGATCAAGCCGAGCAGCGACGACATCAGGCTCCCGCCGTCCCCGCCGCCGCCGAATTCCGGGTCCTTGTCGAGGCCAGCCTGCTGGATCACCTTGAGCAGGACGCTGTTGGAGGTGATCAGTCGCGCCTGGCTCTCCACCACCATGGACATGCCGGAGACGTCCTGCGCCCGAGGCGTGAGCTCGCGGTCGACGAGCTGAAGCTCGCGCGGATCGACGTAGAGCTGGGCGGTGGCGGTGTAGCGAGGCGTCAGGCTCTTGCCCACGGTGACGGCAAGCGTTGCGCCGAGCAGAGCAGCCGCTGCAATCGCGATCTTGCGCCGCCAGAGCAGATTGGCAAGCTCCAGCACGTTGAAGCCGGCCTGAGATCTCTGTTGCGGGGGCTCGGGTCTGGTCCGATCTATCGGCTGGTTATAGTCAAGCATGATCCCCAGCTTTCATTCCAACTGCCGCAGGCTGAGGGGTTACTCTTCGCTCTACGCCATGCACCCGGGATATAGGTACCCGATCAACGCAACAGGGAAAATTAACCATACTCACTGGGGGACTATTCACCGAAATGGCAAACAAAGCGTTTAAGCCCGTGCCACTCCGCGCCGCGTGCCCGAACCGCGTCAAGCCCCTGGAGATTAACGGTTCGTTACCGCGCACGGCGTGGCCGCGAGGCTCCGCTTGTTCTGTGATGTGCCGCGCGCGCGCCATGGTGGTCAGATTTTCCGCAGGATGACGTGATAGTCGCCGCGGCGGACGTCGATGCCGTGCGGAAGCACGGCGTTCAGCATGGCGGCGCCGGCATCCACGAGGGTCGCGAACAGCGGCTTGCGCCGACGCATCTCGGGATAGCGCGGACTCTCGACCTCACGGCGGTAGATCATCTCGAGGCCGTTGGCGGCCGCGAATGCTTCGAGCCGGGGCAGCGTCACCAGCGCGTGAAAGAAGGTCGGGAATGGTGGCTCGCCGGGCAGACCGGCGTCCTTGATGCCGCGGATATGCCGGTAGAACCAGACGTGAAACCAGTGCGGCGAATATTTGGTGACGACGCCGGACAGCGAGCGCGGATTGGGCGCGCCGATCAGGACCATGCCGCCGCGCTTGAGCGCATCGCGGAAATTCAGAAGCGCGGCGTCGACGTTCGGCAGGTGCTCGATCACGTTGTAGCAGATCACGAGATCGAAGGTCTCGCGCCCGAAACGGTAGGTCTGCACGTCGCCGAGGATGGCCTCGTCCGCGTAGCTGTTGTTGCGGACCTGGTCCTCGTCGATATCGACGACGGTGACTTTGCTGCGGTCAAGCATTTCCGGCGGCAGGACGCTGCACGAACCGCCGCCGGCTTCGTAGATGGCGAGTTGGCCTTTCGGCAGTTCGCGGCGCAGCAAATCGTGAACGGCGAGCAGGCTGTCGCGGGCTTCACCGGGGACGAGATCGTGGAGCGCCTGGGTGTAGGCCGTGGCCGCGGGGATATGGATCGCCGTGGCTGCCGCGAAATCGATCGTGGTTGGCTTGTTCATGTTTTTTGTCCGCGCTTGTTCTAATCAAATTTACAGGAAAAAACTCGCTCGCCCGAAGAGCAAATCCGATGCCGCGCGGTCTCACCGCTTGCAGTGCTTACGGTCGCGTTAATGCGCATCCCCATTAACTACGGCATTGTTCATGTTGAACTGTTGCCGGCGCATGGACCGCGAATTGCAGTATCACGCACGGATGATTTCGCGGCAGAAACCCGCAAAAGCGGTTAAACGCATGATGTTGTTTCAGGACAGCCTGGAGATCGGCGCGAGGCGCAGGCACGCGCTTCCGATCAACCGTTCATTTTGGGGCGCATCTGTTCCGCGGCGATGTGCCGTCGCGGGACGGGTGATTGAAGCAGGGCTTTCTCAATATATCTCGGACATCTAGGACGTCATGACATTGATCCCGGCAGACCTGTCCGCCATGCGTATCTCCGATGCCGTGCGCGATCCCAACCGGGAGATCGCGGCGAGCTCCCGCATCCTCGACCTGTCGGTCGGCATCGTCGTCTGCATCCCCTGCTTCCGTCGACCGCAGCACCTGCGGCTGACGCTGGAATCACTGGTGAACCAGCGTACCCCGCGTTCCTTTGCCGTCGTCATGGTCGAGAACGACGCCGCGCAGCGCGAAAGCGCGCCGGTTGCTGCGGAGTTTCTGACGGACGGCAGGCTGCAGGGCGTCTGTCTCGTCGAGAAGCGTCAGGGCAATTGCCAGGCGATCAACGCTGCCTTCGAGACGGCGCAGGCGCTATTTCCCGCCGCAACGCGCTTCCTGATGATCGATGACGACGAGATCGCCTCGCCTGACTGGCTCGAACTGATGGTCCGTACCGCGGAAGCAACGGGCGCCGACGTCGTCGGCGGGCCGGTGCTGCCGGTGTTCGACGATGACAGCAAGCCCTGGCTTTCGCGCCATCCCGCCTTCTGTCCCGCCTACGACTACTCCGGCGCGGTGCCCCTGATCTATGGCTGCGGCAATTGCCTGATCACCCGTTCAACCTTCGAGCGGTTCGATCGTCCCGCGTTCGATCTGCGTTTCAATTTTCTCGGCGGCGGCG
The DNA here is from genome assembly GCF_023073355.1 of Bradyrhizobium sp. 199. Taxonomy (GTDB): domain Bacteria; phylum Pseudomonadota; class Alphaproteobacteria; order Rhizobiales; family Xanthobacteraceae; genus Bradyrhizobium. The sequence continues at coordinate 23,557 of NZ_JADPJI010000009.1, read as the reverse complement.
ATTGCGATTTCTTCGTGCGGTGCCGCGATGCCGGCATGATATTCCACTGGACGGCGGAGGCCGTGATCACCGAGACCGTGCCGCAAAGCCGGACCAGCCTCGGCTGGATCGCAAAGCGTGGCCTGCGCATCGGCGCGATCAACTATCGTGTGCAATACAAGGCCGCACAAAGCCCGGCGGCGCGGGCGCGGGTGTTCGCGCAGATGCTCGGACGCTTGCCGCTGTCGCTGGTCCGCGCCGCGAGACTGTTGACGTCGTCGAAAGCCGTCGTTGCGATACACCCCCTGATGGTTGCGTTCGGCTCGCTGCTGGCGGCGCTCGGGATCGAGCCGAAGCCTTATGAGGCTTCGAAGATCGTGTCCTGACGCCGAAGCCGCCGGTCAGATGCCGAAGCGGGCGAGAGCGACCCTGACCGTGGCTCGCGGCAGCGATTTGAGCGACCGCCGGCCAATCATCTTGAGATAGCCGAAGGCATCGCGATATCGACTGAAACGGACCGCCTGCATCGCCGAATAGGTGACGAGATGAATCTCGGCGGCGAGACGCAGCCCCGCTGTCATGCGCTCGGGCAATCTCGCCAGGATCAAACCGTCGTCGAAGACCCGCGCGATTGCCGGGAAGAAATCCTTTGGCGTCCGCACCGCCGCGTTCATGGTGTTGGCGGTGTGGAGGCGATAGTCGAGTAGCAGCCTCGGTGCGAACTCGAATTCGCCGATCGCGGCAAGACGGCACCAGCAGTGCCAATCCTCACAATATCGGAGCGAGGTGTCGAAGCCACCGATGGCGCGGAAGGCCTCGGCACGTGCGAGCGCGATACCGCCATTGACGATGAAGTTGCCGGCCGCGAGCCGGGTCAGCACGTCACCAGACGGCTTGCGGCGTCCCTTCAACAGATCGCGGCGGCCGATCTGCCGTCCCTCGCTGTCGATCGTATTGTAGTCGCCATAGACCAGAACTGCGCGCGGAGCACCGCGCGCTGCCGCCAGCAATGCCGTCACTGCGCCGGGACGCAGGCGGTCGTCGGCATCGAGGAAGAGCAGCCACTCGCCGCTGGCATAGCGCGTGCCGAGATTGCGCGCCGCCGATACGCCGGCGGACTCATTGTGTATCAGGCGCAGCCGCGGGTCGTGGACGGCGCGGACGATCGCAACGGTGTCGTCGGTCGAACCGTCGTCCACGACGATCACCTCGGCGACATCACCTTGTGCCAGCGCGCTCGCGATGGTTTCGCCGACATAAGCCGCGGCGTTCTTGGCGGGAATGACGACGGACACCAACGCGCCGGAGTTCACCGGCAGCGGGAGGCGCGCAGCCGCCGCGGCGCGAGAGGCGCCCGGCAATTCGAGAACGTCTTCGGCTGTGATCAAGTTTGGGCTCGTCTTTAATGCTCTGTTAACCAGGGCGCATCGGCCGGGTGGCAACGCTGGCGATCGCAACCTCGGCTGCCTGCGGATGATACCCGCATTGCACTCGAATGGCCGTCGGGAACGCGTGCGCAGCACTGGTTTCGTAGAATAGCGTTAAGCCGCTGGCATTAAGCCTGTGGCAAATTTGGAAGAGTGCGACAGCCGGTCCCATGCGAGAATGCGCATCCGGCCGTCGCGGATGGACCCAGTGCCCGCAAAGACATTCGAACACGACCCCGATGCGATGATCCTCAATCTCTTTTATGAGGACAAGGACGACCGCTGGTTGCCCGGCGACCGCCATCTGCGTCGCATGGCTCGCCGCTTGCTGTTCGGTGAACCGCGCATGAGCGGCCAGCTTCGTGTGTTCCTCAATCTCTGTGCGGGGCTCGATCGGCTCGGTATCCGCTACCGCGTCAACGACTACGGCTATATCGCGCGGCACCCCGACGAACTCGCCTGCATCATCGGCCGCACCTTCCTGCTGGACAAGTTCGCGTGGAAGAACCCGATCCTGCTCGGGGTCGCCGCTCACAATCATCCGCTCGACGATCCTGATCTGTTCAAGCGGCTGCCGGTCAAGAAGGTCGTGGTGCCCGGCCCTTGGTACGTCGACATGTACCGGCCGTACTGGCCTGAGACCGAGGCATGGCCGGTCGGCATCGACACCGACCTCTGGGCACCATCGGAGCGAACGCAGAAGACAGTCGACGTGCTGATCTACGACAAGGTCCATTGGGACCGCGAGCGCTATGCGCCGGAGCTGATCGAACCCGTCCGCGCCCGTCTGCAAAAAGAGGGACGCTCGTTCACGGAGCTGCGCTACGGCAGCTACAAGGAGGAAGACTACCAGTCAGCGCTGGCGCGCTCGCGCGCGATGATCTTCCTGTGCCAGAACGAAAGCCAGGGCATCGCCTATCAGCAGGCGTTGTCTTGCGGCGTTCCGGTGTTCGCCTGGGATCCGGGTGGCCCATGGCGAGACCCCGATTACTATCCGCACCGCGTGCAGTTCGCGCCGGTGTCGTCCGTGCCGTACTGGGACGAGCGCTGCGGCGCCAAGTTCGTCGACGTCGCTGGATTCGAAGCGGGTTGGGATGAGTTCTGGGCCGGGTGTGCCGCAGGCATGTTCGATCCGCGCGGGTTTATCCTGGACAGTCTCACGCTGGAGCAGCGGGCGCTGCAATATTACGAGATTGCGCGGAGCATCGTGCGGCAGCCGCCGGCACTGATCTCCGGCACGCCTCATGAGGGGCGCTCAACAGGGTTGAGTCAAGACTTAGAGCCTCACCGGCGTCACCAAGTGTCTTGAGCCATGAATCGCAGCATGAACCGCAGCATGGACCGCAGCGCCGCTGAAATGACTGAGCTCGAGGCCCGATCGCTTGGCCTTGTCCTGCGCGATTGCCTGGCGCAGCTGAATGCCGTGCAGGCTGCGCGCTGTCTCGTCGCCGTCGCGTCGCTGCTGCTGGTGCTGGTGACGCTCGATCCTTTCCCGGACCTGCGCGATGCCGATGTCGCCAATGTCGTCGGCGGACGGATGGCGCTGGCCTATGTTTCCTGGGGGCTGTTGGCTGCCGTCGCGGTGCTGTTCGTTGCGACCACGGATGCGCCGGCCCTGAAGAGCCTGGTGCCGCCGCTTCACCTCTGCCTTGTGGGCTGGCTGGTCATCAACATCGTCCTCTCCGAGAGCCGCGGCGTCTCGATCCAGCGGTTTGTGCTCCTCGCAAGCGTGACATCGCTCGCCGTCCTGCTGCCATTGCTGCCGCCGACGCAGCGCAGCTTCAATCTATGCCTGGGTGCCGCTGCGCTGGTCCTGCTCGCGCTCTGCTATCTCGGCGTCTTCCTCGCGCCGCAATATTCGATCCACACCGCGCTTGATATCGCCGAGCCGCAGCTCGCCGGCGACTGGCGTGGCAGTTTTGGCCACAAGAACGTCGCCTCACCCGTGATGACGATCCTGGTCTATGTCGGCATCTATCTGTCCGCCGTGGGCGCGTTCGTGATGGGACCCGCGATCGCGGCGCTCGCCGGCATCTTCCTGATCTTCACCGGCGGCAAGACGTCGTCGGTGCTGTGCCTTGCGATCTACGTTCTCGCGTCGCTGGTCTATGTCACGCCCGGCTTGTGGCTGAAGCGGATCATCTGCTTCGTGCCGCTGATCGTGATGAACCTGTTGACGGTCGGGAGCGTCTTGAGCACCTCGCTCGTGGTCATGACGCGGCTGCTTCCGCTCGATCCGACCTTCACGGGCCGCTCCGCGATCTGGGAGTTCGCGCTCGCGGCCCTCGCCGAGAAGCCGATCACCGGTCACGGCTATGCGGCTTTCTGGGACGACGTCACTGCGCGGCAGACCGCCCAGGGCGCTGAATGGGCGACGTCGGCGGCGCACAGCCACAACAGCTATCTCGACCTTGCGGTCACCATCGGCCTGCCGGGACTGCTGCTCGTGATCCTGGTCTTCGTGCTCGCACCGCTCGGCAATTTCCAGTCAGCCCAGGCTCACAGCCGCAGTGGCGCGCTGGCAAAGCTGTTCCTGACCGTGTGGCTGTTTGGCCTGTATTACGGGGCGACCGAGACCTTCCTGCTCGAACGGCAGAATCCGATCTGGTTCATGTTCGCCCTGGCAGTGGCCGGCCTGCACTTCCTGGCGAGGTTCCAATGCGTCGCGCAGATGGAACCGAAGCCGTGACAGCTGATCGCATTCAACGCTCTCTGCCGTGCAATGGCTTAATGATAAGCGCCAATCACTGTGGCCTGCGACAAAACACAATCTATCCAGAAACAATCAGTAATCGTATGCCCCGCGGATGACGTTCCTTGGCGTCGAGCAATTGGATGGTCTTGTGTCCAGCACGTCGGGAATCGCGATCGATTTCGTGCGTGACTGGCGCGCGGCCGCTTCGCGCCTGAACGCCGGGCATCGCTCCGCTTTCCAACATGGCCACTGGCTTGGCGCCTGGTACCAGGCGTTCGACGACGTCGCGCCGTTGATTGCCTTGATCTCCGATGCCGCCACCGGCAAGGACATCGCGATGGTGCCGATGATCAGCCATGTCAGGCGCGGTATCCGCATCGTCGAATTCGCCGATCTCGGCGTCTCCGACAACAACGCGCCGATCCTGGCGCACGATGCCGTGTCGGACGTGGTGGCGACGAATGCCGTGGGCAAGGCGCTGGTCGAAGCGTTGCGCGCCTTGCCGGACGGCTTCGATCTGCTGCGCCTCAGGAAGATGCCGGCCCAGGTCGGCGGCAAACCGAACCCGCTGGTGTCGCTCGGCCGGATCGGGTCCTCCTCGCTCAACGGCAATCTCGTGCTGACGGGCGACGACTATCGAGCCTACCAGGCTTCGATCAAGCGCATACAGATGCCGCGCTGCTGGCGCGTCTTCACCCGTCATGCCGGCGCGCGGTTCGAGATCACCGCGGATGTCGGGCGCGCGCATGAACTGATGGACGTGATGGATGTCCAGCAGCAGGCGCGCATGCGAAAGCTCGGCTCGCCGTTCATCCTCAACGACAAGACCCATGCGCGATTTTATCGCGAGGTCGTTCGCCAGGGCGCCGCGGAGGGTTATGCCGTGGTCTCGGCGCTGGTGTGCGACGAGGGCACCGTCGCCACCGCGCTCGGCGTCAGGCACGCTGCGACCTATTACCTGCTCCGCATCAGCCATGGCGGCGATTCATGGTCGAGCTGCTCGCCGGGGCTGCTCGTCGCCGAGCGCACCATGGCGGCGCTGCATGCAGAGGGCGTGCGCCGTTTCGACCTCAGCATCGGCAACCAGGACTATAAGCGGCGCTTCGGCGCCGAGCGGGTGCCGCTGACCGATGTGAGCGTCGCGCTGTCCTGGCGCGGCTTGCCCTACGCGTGGCGCGACCACGCCGCGCAGGGCCTGCGCCGCCACCCCAGGCTCGCCGCTCTCGCGGCGCGGGCGATGGGCAAGGGAACGCGCTGACACGGGCGCTGCCCAGGATTGTAGCGTCACTCGATTATCGCAATCGTTGTATTATTGTCGCCTCTGTTTTACCGGAGGCGACATGGAAGATCGTTCGGCAAAATATCGCGCATTCTATGCAGTTGATCTGCGCCGCAGCGAGGGCTGCGGACCCCCGCATCGAGGAAGCCTTTCGAACAGTCAGGCGCGAGCCTTTCGTCGGGCCTGGACCGTGGTCGATTTCCCTCGGCGGCCATCCCTATGTCGTGACGCCCGATGATGATCCCGCCTTCCTATATCAGAACACGCTGCTCGCGCTCGACAGCGCGCGGAGCCTCAATATGGGGATGCCGGGTGCGCATGCCTATTGGCTGAGTGGCTGCGCTGTGAAGGAAGGCGAGACCGTGATCCAGATCGGTGCGGGTAGCGGCTATTACACCGCGATACTCGCGCATCTCGCGGGACCCGCCGGCCGTGTTCATGCCTATGAGATCGATGAACGTCTGGCAGGGTTGGCGCGCGAAAATCTGAGGGGTGTTGCCCATGCGGATGTGCGCGACCGTTCGGGCATCGTTTCCGATCTGCCCAAGGCTGACGTGATCTATGTCTGCGCGGGTGCGGCCCAGCCGGCTACCGAATGGCTCGATGCGCTGCGGCCCGGTGGGCGGCTGGTGTTTCCGCTCGCCCCTGAAGGCATGCTCGGCGGCATGCTTATGGTCACGCGCCCGGACGAGGGTGCAGTCTGGCCCGCCAAATTCCTGGGGCGTGCCCAATTCATCGGCTGCGCCGGATTGCAGGATGCGGATGCCGCCAGGCGACTGGCCGAGGCGTTCGCAAAGGGGTGGGAAAACGTGCAGTCGTTGCGGAGAGAGGGTGTTCCCGACGAGACCTGCTGGTTCGCCGGTGAAAGCTGGTGGCTTTCGACGGCAGCGGCGCCTGTCGTGACTGCACCCATTAAGTCTCACGCGGACATCACGCAGGCTTAGCGGCTGACCAGCGCATCACGCCTTCGTGCAGCCGGCGCATTGAAACGGCCGCGCGACGCTCGGAACAGGCTGCGGCAATACCAGTGCCGCGCCAGCACCCGGCGGGCCTGCGGATCATCTGTGCGATCAGCAAGAGTTCGAAAGCCATTCGTATCGCTTTGGTGAAATAACCAGTCCACAAAAATGGGCGGCATTCCCGAAAAGAACGCCGCCCGCGTCGCATCAGCCATGCGGCCGTTGTAAGTTCAACTGCGAGGCTCAGCCGTGCAGCTCAGCCATGTAGTTTCCTTGCGGTCTCCGCGATCTGGCGGCCCTGATAGCGCGCGCCGGCGAGCTCGTTGGCGCTGGGCTGGCGGCTGCCGTCGCCGCCCGTGATCGTGGTGGCGCCGTAGGGCGCGCCGCCGGTGACCTCGTCGAGCTTCATCTGACCGGCAAAGCCGTAGTTCATGCCGACGACGACCATGCCGAAATGCAGCAGGTTGGTGATGATCGAGAACAGCGTCGTCTCCTGGCCGCCATGCTGGGTCGCAGTCGAAGTGAAGGCGCCGCCGACCTTGCCGTGCAGCGCGCCCCTGGCCCAGAGGCCGCCCGCCTGGTCGAGAAAGTTCGCCATCTGCGAGGCCATGCGGCCAAAGCGGGTGCCGGTGCCGACGATGATCGCGTCGTAGTTGGCGAGCTCCTCGACCTCAGCGACGGGAGCGGCCTGATCAACCTTGTAATAGGAGGCTTTGGCGACCTCGGCCGGCACCAGCTCCGGCACGCGCTTGATGTCGACCGTGGCGCCGGCCTCGCGTGCGCCCTCGGCGACGGCGTTGGCCATGGCCTCGATGTGGCCATAGGCGGAATAATACAGGACGAGAACTTTGGTCATGGTGGTCTCCATTGTCTGATCAGTGGTATTTTGGGTCGCCGTCTTTCCGGGGCGATGCAAAGCATCGAACTACGGTGCGCAATTGCGCACCTGAGAACCTCGAGACTCCGGTCTGGCGCTTCGCGCCATCCCGTAAATGACGGGAGATGATCTGGTTGCGCCGCGCTTACGCCGCGTCGACGAGCACGATCTCCGAATCTTCCAGCGCGGTGATCTTCAGCCTGGCCTCGTCGCGGATCGCAGCGCCGTCGCGGGCGTTGACGCGGACGCCGTTGATCTCGACGGTGCCTGCCGCGGGCACGAGGTAGAGATGCCGCGACGTCTGCGGTTCGTACTCCGCGCTCTCGCCGGCTCTCAGCGTCGTGGCGAGTACCCGCGCATCGGCGCGGATCGGCAGCGCGTCCGTGTCATGCTCGAAGCCGCTCGCGATGGTCACGAGCTTGCCGGAGCGGTCCGCTTTCGGGAACGGCTTCGAGCCCCAGGTCGGCTGTCCACCGCGCGCCGTCGGCTCGATCCAGATCTGGAAGATCCGCGTCTGCGCCGGCTCGAGATTATACTCGGCGTGGCGGATGCCGCTGCCGGCGCTCATCACCTGCACGTCGCCGGCCTCGGTACGACCCTCGTTGCCGAGGCTGTCCTGGTGGGTGATCGCGCCCTCACGCACATAGGTGATGATTTCCATGTTGGCGTGAGGATGGGCGGGAAAGCCGGTGTTCGGCGCGATCTCGTCGTCGTTCCACACCCGCAGGGCGCCGTGCCCCATGTTGTTGGCGTCGTAATGGCTGCCGAAGGAGAAATGATGCTTGGCCTTGAGCCAGCCGTGGTCGGCGCCGCCGAGCTTTGCGAAAGGTCTGAGTTCGATCATGGAAGTGGTTCCTGATTGGAGGGCAGGGTTTGGCTTACGCGCCAAACCCGCCGTCGACATTGAGCACGGTGCCGGTGACGAAGGAGGCGTCCGGGCTCGCGAGGAAAACGACGCCGGCGGCGACTTCCTCGGGACGGCCGAAGCGTTGCAGCGCGTGCTGCTTGCGCTGGGTCTCGGCGAACTCGCCGCCATCCTTCGGATTCATGTCGGTGTCGATCGAGCCGGGCTGCACCACGTTCACCGTGATGCCGCGCGGGCCAAGATCGCGTGCCGCGCCCTTGGTGTAGCCAACCACGGCCGCCTTGGTGGCGACGTAGTCGGCGAGGCCCGGGAACGAGGCGCGATCGGCGAGCATGGAGCCGACGGTGACGATGCGGCCGCCTTCACCCATCAATTGCGAAGCGGCGCGGATCGCCGCGATGACGCCATGCACATTGACCTGGTCCTGTCGTGCAAGCGCTTCGATGTCGGCATTGGCATCGTCGATCGCACCTCCGGCGGCGACGCCGGCATTGTTGACGAGGATGTCGAGATGGCCGAATTCCGTGGCGACGTCATTGACCAATTGCGTGACGTCCTTCGCGGAAGCCTGGTCGGCCTTGAAAGCGCGGGCCCTGACGCCCTTGGCTTGCAATTCAGTGACGACCGCTTCCGCCTTTTCCGGCGAGGCGACATAGCTGATGGCGACATCTGCGCCTTCATCGGCGAGTGCGCGGGCAGAGGCCGCGCCGATGCCGCGCGAGCCGCCGGTGACCAGGGCAACCTTGCCTGAGAGCTTCTTGGTCATGGGATTTCTCCATTCCTGAATTCCTGATGACCCTTGGATAAGCCTCCTTCTGTGGTATATAAATAGAAACTATCGAAACGCATTGTTTCCCAAAAAGTAAGTTCGGACCTGCTCCCATGGCAAAACTCCCTGATTTCGAGGCGCTCGCGATTTTCGCAAAAGTCGTGGAATTACGTTCATTTGCGGGGGCGGCGGGCGAGCTCGCGATGTCCAAGGCGACGGTCTCGAAGGCGGTGACTCGATTGGAGGAGCGGTTAGGCGCCCGCCTGTTCAACCGTACCTCGCGCCGCCTGGCGCTGACCGATGCCGGCCACAAGCTCGCCGACCGCGCGACGCGCCTTCTGGCCGACGGCGAGGCCGCGGAGAACGAGGCGCTGGCGCAGTCGGTGGCGCCGCGCGGCCTGGTGCGGCTCGCGGTGCCCATGACGTTCGGCATCAAGGCGGTGGCGCCGCTGTTGCCCGAGTTCTTCGAGGCCTATCCGGACGTCTCGGTCGATCTGCATTTGAGCGATGCGACGGTGGATTTGATTGGCGAGGGATTTGACATGGCGGTGCGGATCGCGCGGCTGCCGGATTCTTCGCTGATCGCGCGGCAGCTCTTCACCATGCCGCGCTACACCGTGGCCGCGCCGTCCTACCTGAAGCAATACGGGCGGCCGACGCATCCGATGCATTTGGCCGAGCATAAATGCTTCAGCTACGCCTATCTCTCCACGCCCAACGTCTGGCACTACACCAATTCGGCCGGCGAGCAGGCCAGCGTGCGCCCGGGCGGTCCGCTTCGCGTCAATAATGGCGAGGCGTTGATGCCCGCGCTCATCGCAGGCCTCGGCATCGCCGAGTTGCCCGAGTTCATCGTCGGCGAAGCGATCTCGTCGGGCGAGGTCGAAGTCATCCTGAAGGACTGGAAGCAGGCCGAAGGCGCCGTGCACCTGGTGACGCCGCCCGGCGGCCCGCGCCCCGCCCGCGTCGAAGCGCTCGGCGATTTTCTCGCGGCCAAGCTGCCGGGCACGTGCAAGCGGCGGACGCGCGGGAAAGCGAAGGCGTCGGAGCGAGCGCCTCAATGACGGTGTTGGACTAAGCCACTTTCACGCCGTCGATCGCGACGATGCGCAGGCTTGGCTTCAGCGTCCCCTCCAGCTGCGTCTTCAATTCGTGAACGCGAGGGTCGCTCGACCGCTTCGCACAGACTGCATATTGATGGACCGATTGCGCCAGGGCGCGCCGCGCTTCCGGCGTCTGCGTCAATTCGGGCTTTGAAAGCCGCAACACGATCGCCGCGAGATTCACCAGCATCTCGTCCAGCGCAACGTCGATGGTCGCCAGATTCCGCATCATCCACTCTCCCTGGGAGGGCAACAGCGGGTCCAGACATGCGTTCCTGGCGGAGCCGGACATGGCTAACGCTTCGTAAACGTCTTGTTCTTGCCGCCTGGCGCGTTAGGCTGGCAGCGAAACAAGAAAAATCAGGGGAGGGCACCATCATGGATCGCCGCGATCTTCTGCGCGCCGCTGCGACATTGCCGTTGTTCCGGATTGCAGCACCGGGCCCGGCCTTCGCCCAAACCTATCCGGTACGCAACATCACCCTCATCGTGCCGTTTCCGGCCGGAGGCCAGGCCGATCTCGCGGCACGGCCCGTCGCCATGGCGCTGGAGCGGATCCTCGGCAAGCCTGTCATCGTCGACAACAGGGCCGGAGGCGGCGGCGGCTCGGTCGGCAATGCCGCGGCGGCACGCGCCGAGCCCGACGGCTACACGCTGCTGATGACGCTGTCCTCGCTCGCGGTGCTCCCCGAGGCCGATCGCCTGTTCGAACGCCCGGCCGCCTACGAGGTGTCGCAGTTCATGCCGATCGCGCGCGTGCTCGCCGATCCCACCCTGTTGGCGGTCCCGGCCTCGGCGCCGTGGAAAACGGCGCAGGATTTCGTCGAGGATGCGAAGAAGCGCCCGGGTCAGATCACCTACGGCTCGTCTGGGCCCTACGGCACGCTGCATGTGGCGATGGAGATGTTCGCAAGCAGTGCCGGCATCAAGCTGCTGCACGTGCCGTTCCGCGGCGCAGGTCCCGCGCTCACCGCGATCCTCAGTGGTACCGTGCAGGCGATCGCAGCCGCACCCGGCACGTTGAAGCCGCAGGTCGACGACGGCAAGTTGCGCGTGCTCGGCAATTGCGGGGCCCGGCGTATCGCGAGCTTTCCTGACGTGCCGACCTTCCAGGAGCTCGGCTACAAGGATGTCGAGATGTACATCTGGGCCGGGCTGTTCGCACAGAGCTCTCTTCCGGCGCCGATCGCGACACGCCTGCGCGAGGCGATGGCACAGGTGATGACGAGCCCGGACGTGCTCAAGGCTTTTGAGACCTCCGGCAGTCTCGTCGCCTACCAGGACGCGCCGGCCTTCGCCGAATTCGTCGCGGTGGACAGCACGCGGCTGATTACGGCGGTGAAGAAGATCGGCAAGGTGGAGTAGGTTCCGGTCCTGAATTCACATTTTGTTGTTGGTCCAGAACCGGCTCCCGCCTCATTAATTGATGAGAATTCGCAGGAAGCGAGAAGGACCGGACATGCGAACAGGGCGGATTGCGCTAGGTGTGGCGCTCGCAATCGGCGGCATCGTCGCGCAGGGCGCAGCACGCGCCGAAGAATATCGCGGAACCATGCAACAGCAGATGGCCTGCACGCCGGATGTGTGGCGCCTCTGCAGCGACCAGATCCCGGATGTGAGCCGCATCACGGCATGTTTGCAGCAGAACACACCGCAGCTATCGAGCGGCTGCCGCGCCGTGTTCCAGTCCAACAACCAGATGCCGCCGCAGCAGCAGGTCCCACGCAATCGCGCCGCCCCGCCGCCGCGCTACAACAATGCGCCGCCGCCGCCTCCGCAGGCGCAGCCGCGTCCCTATGACGATAACGACGATTAGGCACTGTTGAGCGCGTGATCCGGAAGGATGCGCAGGCGCGACGCGGTGGTGCTGCCTCGTTCAGCGCTCGCTTCTGCTGTCCGATTCAGGTCGGTTTCCGAGCACCATCCGCATAATCACACCGAAAAGAATGGCTGCGACTGGCCAATGGAACCAGATCCTGTGGCTGGTGAGCAGATTAATCACAATCAGGAAGGCCGAGACGGAGAGGGCCGCTGCAACATGGCGGGGCAGCCTTCTCAGCCAATCAGAGACGGCATTCATTGAGGAAGCTGGCGCGCGCCCGTCGTCCAGCCGCGGGGCACGCGCTCTCCCTGAGGGAGCTGCGCTCTCCTCGATCGGGAAGCTCCTTGGTCCCGCGGCTTGGCCAGCCAGGGTCAACCGATAACTGGTCAGGGGGGCGATGTTCTTCATCGGGCGCTGGCCGAGGCAGTCGAAGCCGACGGACAATTTGTTGTGCACCTGATCGTAGACGGAGCTCGAGATCACGACGCCGCCGGGCTCAGCAAGCTCTTGCAGGCGTGATGCGATATTGACTCCGTCGCCATAGATGTCGGAGCCGTCCACCATCACGTCGCCGAGGTTGATGCCGATGCGAAACTGCATGGGGCTTGCCTGCGACGCGTCCGGAGCTTGGTCGGAGATTTCCTGCTGAATCTCGACCGCGCATTGTACGGCCTCGACGACGCTGGCGAACTCGGCGATCACGGCATCGCCCCAGGTATTCACGATGCGGCCGTCATGACGCTCGACCAAGCGCGCAATTGCCGTGCGGTAGCGGCGGAGCGTCTCCAACGTTCCGGTCTCGTCTGCTTCCATGAGACGAGAATAGCCGTACACGTCAGCGCACAGCACGGTGGTCAGTCGTCGTTTCACCTTGTCGTCGGTCATGGTCGCTATGCTAGCCTCCCTGACCGGAAAATGCATCAGGCATCGTATCCGATGCCACCTTACGGCCTGACCTCGCAGACATCGACCCATTCGGCTCCGGTGAGCTCGGCCATCCGCTCTGGCGTGATGCGTACCGCGCTGTGGGTCGACCCGGCGGCCGGCACCACGACGTCGAATGCCCTCAGCGAGATGTCGCAATAGACCGGAAGCGGCGACTTCAGGCCGAACGGGCAGACGCCGCCGACCTCGTGGCCGGTGATCTCGGCGACCTCTTCCAGCCCCAGCATCTTCGGCTTGCCGCCGAATTGCGCCCTGATCTTCTTGTTGTCCATCCGTGATGTGCCCGCGGCCACGATCAGGATCACGCGCTCGCCGATGCGCAAGGACAGCGTCTTGGCGATACGGCCGCGCTCGACCCCGTAGGCTTCGGCGGCAAGCGGCACCGTCGCCGAGCTGATCGGCGATTCCATCACTGTGATTTCGGGGGCTTTCTCGGCGAAGAAGGCGCGAACGGATTGAAGGCTCATTCCAAACGGCTCATTGCGGGCTTATGGGTGGGTGGCGATACTTACGCGATCCCCGGCAGCTCGGACAGCGAACGGACGCGGTGGTCCGGCGCAAGGCCAAGCTCGTCCATCTGCGTGCGGATCGCCTTGAACATCGTCAGCGGTGCCACGAGTTCGTTCTCGACGCAAGCCAGCGCCATCGCCTCCGGCGTCACGCGTTCGATCCAGGCGACGTTCAGCCCGAACGACTTCGCCCCGGCCACGTCCCAGGGATTGGACGAGACGAACATAACCTCGTTCGGTGCGGTGCCGAGCACCTCGCCGATCAGCGCATAAGCTTCCGGGCTCGGCTTGAAGATCTTCTTCTCATCGACGCTGATGGTGGCATCAAGCAGGGCATCGAGGCCGGAATTGCGCACCAGCGCATTCAGCATGTCCGGGCTGCCGTTGGAAAGGATCGCAAGCTTTCGCGGCTTCAAGGCTGCAAGCGCGCTTGTCGCGTCCGGATAGAGGTCGAGCTGCAGATATTTCTCGATCACGCGCTCGAACGCCTCGCTTTCATAGGCAAGGCCGAGAACGCGTAGCGTATAGGCGAGCGAGTCGCGGGTGACGGCTGCAAAATCCTGGTAGCGCCGCATCAGCGAGCGCAGCCAGGTGTATTCGAGCTGCTTGATCCGCCAGACCTGCGTGATGATCTCGCCATAGCCCGGAAACGCATCCTCGGTGATCTCCGCGACCGATTGGATGTCGTAGAGCGTTCCATAGGCGTCGAAGACCACGGCTTTGAGATTCAATGGACAGGCCCTCCGGGATCGCTGCAGGTGACGGCATTATATCCGGCGTCGCGATGTCGATCCAAGCAGGAAAGTCGAATTGAGTGCCGTCTAGAACCTCACGACGATCTTGCCGAAATGTGAGCCGCTCCGGAGATGCGCATAGGCTTCGGGGACCTTGTCGAATGCATAGACCCGATCGACGATGGGGGGATCGCATGTTCGGTCAAAAGCCGGTTCAGCGCCGTGAAATGTTCGACCGATCCGACTGTCACTCCGATGATGTCCGGCATGACGCTCGAAACCATCCAGCGCTTGCTGCCATGCGTGCAGAACAACGATCCGGCGTTCACGCCGTGTAACGAGCTACGTAGAATACTTGCTGAGCAAGTCGATCTGATCAGTGAGCGCATCGAGACGCTCAGCCAAAGCCGGACCATTCTGGTGGGCTAGACCGACGCAGCGCCCACGTCAGCTTCCTGCTGTGGTGTCTTGCAGGTCGCCGACATCGCACACGGCGCGCCGGCGTTCGCCGTAGCGGGTCCGGCCGTCGGCTGCGACGGATCAAAGCGCTTGTGCCGATTACTCGTCAGAAGTGCCAAGCACTGAGCGCCAGCATGACCGGCAGCGAAGAGCCTAGGAACGCAAAGTACATGGCGACGTCCCTCTGGTTGTCACTCAACTGGGAATAAGCTTTCCGCATCTTTCGAATCTCCGTTATGCCTCCAACATCTTTGCGCGTACCGCCGTTCCTATGCTCCGAAGTAAAAAGGCTCCCGGTCTTGGACCGAGAGCCTTTACTGGCACTAGGGGTACATCCGCCCTAACGTGCCGTGTCCTCGCTGCCGGGAAAGCCCGCGAATGCCCTTCACTTCCGAGATCGAGACTCTCGGCCAAGTCACTTGGCGCGCGGTTGGTTGCTAACGCGGTTCGCGTAGATGCCGTTCGAGGTCAATCGCTCGATCTGCATTGTAGGCGCGCTTCAGCAACGAGTTGCGTTCCTCGCCTGCAGGTCGTTGGTCCGCCTGCTCTCGCAAATTCGTCGCGAACTGCGCCAGCCGCATTTCGAGAGAGGCTGTTTGCTTGAATCTCCTCCTGCGCTTGATCAACGGTGACACTCCCTTTGAACGTTCGGGAGTTATATCCTCAGCAAGATGCAAGCTGCAGGCACATAAGTTAATCGTGCATACGAAGTTTTTTTGCCGGGGGCATCAAATGATAGGGCGAGCGACTGGCTTGGCGCTAGAGTCGATGCCTCACAGCCATTCAAAGATCGAGGAAGATGATCAGAAAAAAATCCATTCCGCCGACCGAGGTGGATCGTTTCATTGCAACTCAAGCGGCAACGAAGACAAATCCAATCATTCAGAAATGCCTCCGGACAGCAACGTGGGCGGCCGATGGCCACGTACTTGGTCCCGCCGCGGCAGCAATATGGCTTGCCTCATGGGCCGGTGGGCGGCGTCATCGCGCGACCGCGAGCCATGTGGCGGTGACGGTGGCGGCAGCCATCGCTGTTCCGAAAGTCATCAAGAACCTGGTCGACCGGCAACGACCTGACCGTTGCGTGGTGGGTTCCGATCGGCGAGGTGTTGGTATCTCTGGGCAGCCGTACGATTCCTTTCCCTCCGGCCACAGCGTGCATCTTGGAGCTGTCGTCGGAGCCTTGGCTTGGGCTTACCCCAACAAAAGTCGGTACGTCTATGCGGCCGGGGGAGCGCTCGCTGCGACCAGAATAGCCGTCCTGGCACATTGGCCCACGGACGTCCTTGCTGGATGGGCGCTAGGTGCCGCGATAGAGAAGTCGATCCGCAAGCTATCTGCCTGAGGATGGTCTGCCGGATGCAACAAAAGGGCTCTCAGCGCACGTTGGCGATGATGGCGGCCACGCGCTGGGCGTGCTGATCCACGATGACGAGACCTTTGCCCGCGATCAGATACTGGTCTCCCCGAAAACGTTCTTGGTTACGGGAAAGATTTGCGACCAAGGGAAGCGCCTCCGATTTCCTTCCCCACCTGAGCATCGATCCGCCGTTTCCTAAGTCGCTGCTCTGAGACTCGCACAGTGACCCCGAGCTTTGCTGAGCAGCTCCTATTGTCGGATTGGAACGTTCGCCTCGCGGCCGCGGCCACCCTCTTCAGCACTTCGTCATTTCTCCCTGACGGCTGGGAGAACCTGCTCGGCGAAGGCCTCAATGAAGCTCAATTGCCGTCGCCCCACTTGGTGGAGATGGATCTCGGCGAATCCCATTTCTGCGTACTGGGCAAGCCAAGCTCGGTGGCGTCCCAGGTCTGCGGACACCAGGACTGATTGACGGATGTCCTCGCCCTTGAGCAGGCGGGCTACCTTGTCGAAATCCTGTGGTCGACGAAGGTCCCAATTCACCTCTCCGCCGACGGCATTTGAAGCCCATTGGTGTAAGGCCTCGGCTTCAGCCTCCTCTTCGGTCGGAGCCCAGGACAGTGCCATTTGCAGGATGATGGGCTTACCGGCCCCGCCTCCTCGACAGAAAGCCTCTATGATCCTGGTAAGTTGCTCTGGCTCCGCCTGAACGGTGATGAGAGCGTCGGCCCAGCCGCCGAGCCACTCTGCTGTCTTCTCGGTCACGGCCGCGCCGACCAGCATGACCGGCTCCTCCGGGCGGGTGTAGAGCTTTGCCTCGACGACGTTCACCCGGCCGCGATGTGTGACAGTCTCGCCTGCGAGGAGCTCCCTGATGATCTCTACACACTCGAGAAGGCGTGCATTGCGCTCCTGCTTCTCGGGCCACGGCATGCCGGTGATGGATTCGTTGATTGCCTCGCCGCTGCCGAGGGCTAACCAAAGGCGCCCCGGATACATCTGCCCGAGTGTCGCCGCACCCTGTGCGATCACAGCAGGATGATAACGATAACCAGGTGCCGTAATGATCCCGAAGTCCAGGCTGGTTGCTTCCATTGCAGCACCGAGCCAAGACCATGCAAATCCCGATTGCCCCTGTCGCTCGCTCCACGGATGAAAATGGTCGGATGACATGGCACACTCGAAGCCTGCCTCCTCAGCCAGCTTGGTCCACCGGAGCAGATCAGCCGGCGCAAATTGCTCGTGCGAAACGTGATATCCGAAGCGGGCCATTGTCTTGGAGCCGTTTGGTCTTCATTCCAAAGATTTGAGGAGAGGCGAGTCTGCATGCGCTGAAGTGCAAGCAGGGCCTGCCGGCGCAGGGCGCCCGTCACCCGGCGCTACTCGCGCGCGATTTCGCCGGGAATATGCTGCTCCCCCTGGTCGGTGAGAGTTGGAAACTCACCTTGGTTCACCAAGGCCTCCACCGGCTCGGTGGTTTCGTTTGTGACCGGTTTCTGCATCTGCGGCTTCGCGTCCTCGAATGCGATTGCCAACCGCGCCAGTTCCCAATGCGCTTCGGCCTTTCCTTCCGGTTGCCCCTCGTCCAGCCACATACGATGGGCCCGCTCGCGTATTCTCTGCTCCAGATCAGTCATGCGGCGTCCGCTTCAGATGATTTTGGGCATCGATTCGGCCCGGTCGAACACTGGATCGTCCGAGTCGTCGACATCAGTCTCGTCCTCGGCCGCCGCGCGAACGTCTTCTTCCGTCTCGCTCAGTCCGTCGGTCGTCTCGTTTGCTCCCATGCCCGGCTGATGCCGCCCGGTCACCTCGCTCCTCGGCCGCGCGCCGACAGGTTTGTCCACGTCTGCGGCGGAGGGCGAAGCCGGATCAGCGCCAAGATCATCTTCTCGACCTGCGATCCCGGGAAGCAATACTTCATCTGATCCCCGCACCTCGGCGGTGTTAGCGTATTGCGATCCAGCTGCGGAATGTTCCTTACGATCCAAGGCTGCCTCCTATCTGATCGAGGACTAGCGCTTTATCGCCGTGATCGTTCCTATGGATCGCGTCGCTAAGAGCCTGCGCGAACAGCGAGCGTCCCTGAGCGACGCTGCTTGTGAGGCAGCGAAATGATTGATGTGCTCCGCCGGATATTCCAGACGAAGAGCAGCGCAAGTCAGACAGTCGGCCGACGTTCTCGCCGCGCCCAGGTCGCCCGCTCGGCGAACACCCGAGTGACCTCAGCCATGTGCTCCGTGCCCCACGTGCACAGTGGCACCAGCGCTTCGCCCAGGCTGTGGCCCAAAGGCGTGAGGCTATAATCCACCCGCGGCGGCACCTCCTTGTAATCGGTCCGCTTCACGAGACCGTCGGCCTCCAATTCCTTGAGTTGCTGGATCAGCATCTTGTCGCTGACGTCGCGCATGGCGCGCCGGAGTTCGCCGTAGCGGCTCGGGCCGTCCTGGGCGAGGAAGTACAGGATCAGCGGCTTCCACTTGCCGGCGATGACCCGCAAGGTGGCATCTAAGCCGCAGGTGAAGCCGGGCAAAGTCGGCGTGCAACGCTGGACATTCGGTGGAGACTGCGTCGGCGGATAGGCTGGATCTGACATTTTTAGGCACTTACCAAAAGGTGCATACTTGTCGATAGGTGGGTACGCCGCCAGCTGTGTGCAACCTCAGTGAAGGAGCACATCATGAGCAGACTACAAGGCAAGACGGCAGTGGTGACCGGCGGCGGAACCGGCATCGGATTTGGAGCCGCAAAACGGTTCGTCGACGAAGGCGCATTCGTCTATCTCTTCGGGAGGCGGCAGGAGCCGCTCGACGCCGCCGTTGCGAAACTGGGTCCCTCGGCGCGCGCAGTCAGGGGCTCGGTGACGGAATTGTCCGACCTCGATCGGCTGTATGCCGCGGTGAAAGCCGAACGTGGCGGACTCGACATTCTGTTCGCCAATGCCGGCACCGGATTGTTCGCGCCGCTCGGCGAGATCACGGTCGAGCATTACGATCATATCTTCGACGTCAATGTGAAAGGACTGGTGTTTTCAGTGCAGAAGGCCCTGCCTCTGATGAGAGAAGGCTCGTCGATCATCCTGACGGGTTCGAGCACGGGGGTAATGGGGACGCCGCAATTCAGCATCTACAGCGCGACCAAGGCCGCGATCCGCAATCTGGCGCGCAGCTGGGCGCAGGACCTGCGCGGCACCGGCATCCGCGTCAATGTGCTGTCGCCGGGACCGACCAAAACCGAGCTGGCGCTGGAGATCGTCGGCGAGAAGGCATTTGATGCGCTTGGGAGCATGACGCCCATAGGGCGCGTCGGCGACCCCGCTGAGACCGGTGCGGTGGCCGCGTTCCTGGCGTCCTCGGACAGCAGCTTCATGACCGGCGGCGAGGTCTTCGTCGATGGAGGTCTCGCGCAAGTCTGAGGCTTTGAGCATGAGGGCTTCGGCAATCCGAAGCCCTCGATGCGCTGACAAATACGCGACTAGATTCCCAGCAGCTTGCGTGCGTTGGCCTTGAGCACCTTCGGCCGGATCTCGTCGCGGATCTCGATTTTGGCAAAGTCCGACAGCCAGCGGTCGGGGGTGATCACCGGCCAGTCCGATCCGAACAGCATCTTGTCCTGAAGAATCGAGTTGATGTAGCGCACCAGGATCGGCGGGAAGTACTTTGGCGACCAGCCCGAGAGGTCGATATAGACGTTCGGCTTGTGGGTCGCGACCGACAGCGCTTCCTCCTGCCAGGGGAAGGAGGGGTGGGCGAGGATGATCTTGAGGTCGGGGAAGTCGGCCGCGACATCGTCCATGTACATCGGGTTGGAGTATTTCAGCCGCATGCCCATGCCGCCGGGCATGCCGGAGCCGACGCCGGTCTGGCCGGTGTGAAACAGCGCGATCGCGCCGCCATTGTTGATCTCTTCATAGAGCGGATAGGCCATGCGGTCGTTGGCGTAAAAGCCCTGCATGGTCGGGTGGAATTTGAAGCCGCGCACCCCGTATTCCTCGATCAGCTTGCGCGCCTCGCGCACGCCGAGCTTGCCCTTGTGCGGGTCGATCGAGACGAAGGGGATCAGGACGTCGAGATGGTCGGAGGCGATCTCCAGCATCTCTTCATTCTTGTAGCGGCGGAAGCCGGTCTCGCGCTCGGCGTCGACCGGGAAGATTACGGCCGCGATGTTCTTGGAGCGATAGTAGGCCGCAGTCTCCGGCACGGTCGGCGGATGCTTGTGCGGCGACTTGAAATAGTCGGCCATCTGCGCCTGAAAATCGTCATAGCCGTCGTCGGGATGGGTGCCGCAGGGCTCCTCGGCATGGGTGTGGATGTCGATGGCGACGACATCGTCGATATTGGGCAGCTTCAGCTTCGGCATGGGTGTCCTCCCGACGGGTTGCCGAATTGATTATATGATATAACGAATTTGGCAAGGCGTCGTTGACCGCCTTGAACCCCCGCGAATAAATCAGGCCGATCCGGCCGGTTCTACTGTGCATGGGGTTGTTTTCGCAAATTGCGGGTTCGGAAGGCGGCAGTTAACATTGACAGCCCCTCCCGCCATGCCTTAAGAACCGCCCCGTCCCGGGCGGTCGTCCGCCAGCGGGAAAAATATCATTTTGCCACATTCGCGCGTGCCGAAACGGTAGTGCCGAACACGGCCTTTCGAACGTTCAGGATTCTGCCATGAAGGTCCGTAACTCGCTGAAATCACTGCGCGGTCGCCATCGCGCCAACCGCCTGGTCCGCCGCAAGGGCCGGGTCTATGTGATCAACAAGGTGCAGCGCCGCTTCAAGGCTCGCCAGGGCTGATCTGAGGGGCTGATCTCGCCCTCGCGGTCGCCTCGCGCGTTCCCGAAAGACCACGGTCTCACACGAGTTTGACGCCGCCCTGCTTTGCAAGGGCGGCTTTGCGCGTTTACACTTGGCCATGGCTTTGAGATTCTCTTTTGCGCGCACCCTGTGTCTGGCCGTTGTGCTGGGAAGTGCTGGCCTCGCTCCAGCTCTGGCCCAGCAGGTTGATCCACCCGGCAAACAGAAGAAGCTCCCCGAGGCGCCGTCCAAGCTGCCGAAGGTCGATCGCACCAAGAATCTCGACTTCCTGTTCGGCGCGTTGAAGGCCGCGCCCGACGAGGTGAGCGCCAAGCATGTCGAGGCGCGGATCTGGGCGGTCTGGCTCCAGACCCCGAGCGACACCGCGGCGCTGCTGATGGCGCGCGCCAAGACCGCGGTCGACGCGAAGAAGATCGAAGTGGCGATCAAGCTGCTGGATTCGGTCATCAAGCTCAGGCCTGACTACATCGAAGCCTGGAACCGGCGCGCGACGCTTTATTACATGCAGAACGACTACGGCCGTTCCCTCGCCGATATCCAGCAGGTGCTGATGCGGGAGCCGCGCCATTTCGGCGCGCTCGCGGGCCTCGGCATGATCATGCAGGAGGTCGGTGACGAGAAGCGCGCGCTCGAGGCCTATCGCAAGGCGCTCGCCGTCAATCCGCACCTCGACAAGATCCCCGATCAAGTCAAGGCGCTGACCGAGAAGGTCGAAGGCCGCGACATCTAGCGGATAGTTTGATCATCTTCCGAGCGATGCGGACCTACGCGGATTAACCACGATCGGAAGCGCGGCGTCTTGCGTCCTGTTGCCGATGCCGCCGCAGGCCTACCTGCATGGCAGGAGCGAAAGCCATGAAGCGTTTGATCTTTGTAGCTGTATTGCTGCTCGCGTCGGGAACGTCGAGCTTCGCCGACGGGCTGTTCTGGGTGGTCGGCAACCGCGCCACCGGAAAATGCAATATCGTGACCAGCAATCCGGTCATCATCGGCGACATCTGGTTCGGCGACGGTCCCTACAAGTCCATGGCCGATGCCAGGCTTGCCCGTTCGACGATCCGCGCCTGTCCCGCGCCCACGCCCGACGAGGAAAAGGGTGAGGACGGGTCGAACTAACTCGCTTGCACCCAGTGCATGATCCGGAGTGCGCAGCGGTTTTCCGAAAAGAACATGCTTAAACAACAACGTGAAGCGCGATGGCGACTCATCCTGATCGCATCGCGCTTTAGTGCAGGACGCTGCCGCCGCGCTCGACCAGGCCGTGATTGGCGGCTGCGGCGTACGCCTTTGCAAGCTCCGTCTCGAGATGCTCGTTGATCAGGAGCAGCGCCCGCACGGCACCGCGCAGGTCGCCGTTGCAGCTCGCGACGATCTCGTCGATCGCAGTGTCGTTCGATCTGAAGCTCATTGAAAATCCTCCGGTTCAAACCAGGACAATTCTGCCGGTCTTTCCCACCTCCCCTGAGGCCTGCGAGGAGGATCGGCGCCCACCCGCGCCTAGATGGCCAAACCGACCATGGCGATAATATGGAAGCGCGATGACGGCTGCATGAAGCTGTTTCGAGGCTTGCGTGTCCTCTCCGAATACTGTTGATTCCATTGAGTTTTTACGTTCCCGAATTATGCACATATCCACAGCCCCAGCGTTCTCGGTGGAAGCATGGCAAGCCGTTGGAGCGAAACCGCCGCCGATCAGACCCGTAACTGCCCTGTGCCCAGGATCTCCCGGATTCTCTTTATGATCGTGATGTCAGTCGTGACGGCGCTGGTTCTGCTGGCGCTGGTCACGCAGGCCGGTATCGTCGCCGTGCAGCGCGCCTTTCCGCCGCAGGGCAGGATGGTCAAAGTTGATGGGGCGACGCTTCACGTCGTCGATATCGGCCCGCGCGATGCAGGGTTGCCGATCGTGATGTTGCACGGCGCGAGCTCCAATCTCGAAGCGATGCGGCGCCCGCTCGGCGACCTCCTCGCCAAAGACCATCGCGTCATCCTGGTCGACCGTCCCGGCCATGGCTGGAGCACGCGCGCGCGGCGCCAGGATTCCACACCGCAGATCCAGGCTCGGATGATCGACGAGGCGCTTCATAAGCTCGGGATCGAGCGTGCGGTCTTCGTCGTTCATTCCTGGAGCGGCGCGCTCGGCGCCCGGATTGCGATCGATCATCCCCACCGCGTCGCCGGCCTCGTCATGCTCGCGCCCGTCACCCATCCCTGGCCTGGCGGGGTTGGCCGCTACAACGAGATTATTGCAACGCCGGTGATCGGCCCGCTGCTCGCCTACACCATCACGCTGCCGCTCGGTTATTTCGTCGCCGAAGCCGGCGCACGGAACGTGTTCCTGCCGCAGACGATGCCGGACGGTTTCGTGCAGGACTCTGCGACGCCGCTGCTGCTGCGTCCGCGCGAATTCATCGCCAATGCCTATGATCTGGTGACGCTGAAGCAAGCGGTCGCCGCGCAGGTCGAACGCTACGGCGAGATCAAAGCTCCGGTCACGATCATCGCCGGCGAGCCCGACAAGACCGTAAAGACCGGCATCCACGCCCGCCCCTTCGCGGCCATGGTGCCGCATGCAAAGCTGATCGTGCTGCCCGATCTCGGCCACATGGTGCAGAACGCCGTGCCGGAGCGCGTGAAAGCGGAGATCGAGACGATGATCGGGAAAATCCTCCCGGCACAGGCTGCCGCCGACTAGGGCGTTTTGGAGCGAAGCGGCCGCTTCCGTAGCCCGGACGGAGCTTCCGCCCGGATGACGCTGGCGCACCCTCCGGGCTACGCGCTCGTGGCTGTGTCGCCCGCTGTCAATCCACCCGCGCAAAGATATTCCACTTTACCGAAATTCGGTTTTGACGTATGTGTCGCCTATCCCGGCTCACCAAGAGGGGCGATCTCGAGGTCGTCTTGATCGCGAGCCGGGCTTGCGGTGGACGCGGCAGCGTCGGCACGAGATGGGACGGGCAG
>NZ_JADPJI010000004.1 GCF_023073355.1 Bradyrhizobium sp. 199 | reverse complement strand
GGTGGTGTGAGGGGCGGGAGGCGGGCGATCCAGACGGACGTCGCTTCGCTCATCCGCGTAGCTCCTCTTCCACATTCAGGTGAACCAAGGCTGGGCATTCGATGACCAAAGTTGCATGTATCACCCACTGGTCGAAAATCTCGTAAGTCAGGTCAAGGCGCGTTCAAAGGCATTGATGGAAGAGGACGTAGTCCAATGAAACTCAAGCTTGCCGCCGCGATGCTCGCCGCCAGCCTCCCGCTCGCATCGATGGCTTTCGCCCAAGGCACCGCGCCAGCCGACCTTGCAGTGATCAATGCCTGCCTCAAGACCGCGGAGAAGACCGGCAGTTTTGGCGACGCGTGCGTCGGGCTCGTCGCCGACCCCTGCATCAAAGCGGCAGAGGGCGCGAATGACGACGTCGCCAAATGGAAAGCGTGCGCGGCGCGCGAACTCGCCGTTTGGACGCAGAAAACCAGTGAGGCGCTAAAGAAGGTTCAGGCCGGCGGGTTCGCCGACGTATTCAAGGCGGTCGAAGACTCGCAGAAGACTTTCGCCGCGTCGCGTGATCGCTTCTGCGCGGTCTTCGACAAAGTCGAGCCCGGCATGTACCAGGGCGGCGCGAGCTACTGCCGCCTGCGCGAGACCGCGAACCGCTCGCTGAGCCTGATCAAGCTCGGCGCTGCGGTCAACGAGCACTGAGACCTCTCAGGCGCATGGGGTCATCAGCTCTGCCGACCTTTTCCCGCATAGCGACGACGGCTTCGGCGGAGAGCGCGGTCGACGTCGTTCATAGCTCACCTAGCATCCGGGCAACGGCTGTCGGCGCGTAGCGCTTGCCTGAGCGTCTCTCGGACCCAAACCGTCGGATTCACTTCGACAAGGACCCCGGTGTCCGCACCTGAATTCCAGTGCGAAGAACTCCGTGCCGAGGTTGATGTGAGTCATTCGATAGTTCGTACGCGCTGTGTCCCGGTTTTGAGTACCGGTCAGCGGCTCAATCCCCGCAAACGAGCGATTTCAACCACTTGGGTTGGGGGTGGTGCCCAGGAAAGGACTCGAACCTTCACGGCCGTTAAGCCACTGGCACCTGAAGCCAGCGCGTCTACCAATTCCACCACCTGGGCATGCCGTTTGGGGCACGGAGGCGGTTACTACGGTTCGGTGACGCCGTTGTCAATTCATGCTTCAGGCCCGGTTCGGGATGCCGATTGCGCATCGCAAACCGGCCCGATACAAGCCTGACAAGACGCACTCTTTTCCGCAGGAATGGCTCCCATGGCATCGAATCTGGACACGCTCGTCACGGTTTTCGGCGGATCGGGGTTTTTGGGCCGCAGCGTGGTCCGCGCCCTGTGCAAGCGCGATTACCGGGTCCGGGTCGCGGTGCGGCGGCCGGAACTGGCCGGGTATCTCCAGCCCTCCGGCAAGGTCGGGCAGGTCCATTCCGTGCAGGCCAATCTACGCTATCCGGCCTCGGTCGAGGCCGCGCTGCGTGATTCGCATGTCGTCATCAACCTCGTGGGCGTCCTCACCGAGGGCGGCGCGCAGACCTTTGATGCCGTCCAGGCCCGGGGAGCCGAGACCGTTGCCAAGGCGGCGGCTGCCGAAGGCGCCCAGCTGGTCCATGTCTCCGCGATCGGCGCCGATGCGCAATCGCCCTCGCGCTATGCCAGGACCAAGGCGGCGGGCGAAGCCGCGGTGTCGGCTGCGGTGCCCTCGGCCACGATCTTCCGCCCCTCGATGATGTTCGGCCCCGAGGACCAGTTCACCAACCGCTTTGCCGCGCTGGCCCGAATGTCGCCGGTGCTGCCGCTGATCGGCGGCGAGACCAGGATGCAGCCGGTCTATGTCGGCGACGTCGCCACCGCGATCGCGGACGCCGTCGACGGCAAGGCGAGGGCCGGCGCGACCTATGAGCTCGGCGGACCGGAAGTGCTGACCATGCGCGAGATCATCGAGGTCATCCTGGAAATCACCGACCGCGAGCGGATGCTGGTGCCGCTGCCGTTCGGCCTCGCCCGCTTCAAGGCCAACTTCCTGCAATTCGCGCCGGGGGCGTTCAAGCTGACGCCGGACCAGGTCAGGATGCTCGAGCGTGATAATGTCGTGTCGGAGGCGGCGAAGGCGGCGGGGCTGACGTTGGAGGGCCTTGGCATCACCCCCGATTCGCTGGAAGCGATCGCCCCGCAATATCTCTGGCGCTTCCGCGCCGCCGGCCAGTTCCAGCGCATGGGCGCGTGAGGTTCACTCGTCTCCGCCGCAGTGGCGGTGCGAGGGTAAAGCAAGCGCTCACAGCCTCAAAACTTCAGCTTCTTGAACACCGCTTCCGGCAGCATCTTGATGATCAGCATCACGAGGCGCCATTTGCCGCTGACATAGACGACGTCGGTCTTGTTACCGACGGCGGCGAGGATCGCATCGCCGACCACCGGCGCCTCCACGGTGAGCGGGCCGATCAGCTTCATCCCTTCCGTCATCTTGGTGCGGACGAAGCCGGGCTTGACGGTGACGACATGCACGCCGCCACGGCTGGCACGCGCGCGCAAGCCGGAGAGAAAGGCGGAGAAGCCTGCCTTTGCCGAGCCATAGACATAGTTCGAGGCGCGGCCGCGATCGCCGGCCACGGACGACACGCCGACCAGCGTCCCGCTGCCGCGTGCCAGAAATTTTTCCGCGAACAGGCCGAGGATCAGCGCGGGTCCTTCGTAATTCGAGCGCATGATCGTGGTGGCGTGGGCAAGGTCGCTCTCGGCATTCCCCTGCACGCCGAGCAATCCGACGATCGAGACGACGACATCGGGCAGCGCAGGAAGGCCGCCAACAAAGCTCTCGAACGAGGCGGTGTCGAGCACGTCGAATTTGTGCAGGCCGACCTCGACATTGTAGCGGGCGCGCAGATCGGCGGCATCAGGCTCCAGCGCGGCCATGTCGCGGCCGGCGAGGGCGAGATCGTATCCCGCTTTGGCAAAGGCGTGCGCGGCGGCGCGGCCGATGTCGGAGGAGCCACCGAGCACAATTGCGGATTTGCGTGATGTCACGGCCTAGACCTCATCGAACAGACGCTGTGAAAGTTTCGACCGGATGTTGCCCGCCGGATCGAGCGACTTGCGGATCGCGTTGAAACGCTGCAAGGCAGGATAGCCGGCCGCGAAGGTCGCGCGCGACTGCCGTGCGTCTTTCGCCAGATACAGCCGTCCGCCGGCGGCGACGACCAGACGATCGATCTCGTCGAGGAAATTCAGGATGTCGCCCCTCACCGGGAAATCCAGCGCCAGCGTGTAGCCGGGCAGCGGGAACGACAGGATGCCGTCGCCCTGGCCGAGCTTCTTGAGCACGGCGAGGAAGGAGGCATCGCCGCGCCGTGCCACGCGATCGAGGATTTCGCCGAGCACGGCGCGCGCCCCTTGCTCTGGGATCACGCATTGATGCTGGAGGAAGCCGCGCTTGCCATAGATGCGATTCCACTCACCGATGCTGTCGAGCGGAAAGAAATACGGGTAGAGCGAGACCACTCGGCTGTCGCCGGCGCGCCGCGCGCCCATGCGATAGTAGAGCTCGTTGAAGGCGCGGACGCTACTGCGGTTCAGTGCCATCGACGGCAGATCGACGGGAACGCTGAGGCCGGGAGCCTTGCCGGCTGGAAATGCATCGACGCCGTCCGCCAGCTCGCCTTTGCCCGCGTGCTCGCCGAGATAGATCAGCGAGCGCCCGAGATCGCGCCCGCGTGCCACGCAGTCGATCCAGGCCACCGAGTAGGTGGCGTCATCGCTCGCCTCGAGAGCGCGCATTGCGGCATCGAGATCGGAGGCGGAGATCACGCGCTCGCGGATCCATCCGGTCTCGACCCGCCGCAGCCGCATCGTCGCTTCCAGGATAATGCCGGTCAGGCCCATGCCGCCGATCGTCGCGAAGAAGGCGTCGGAGTTCTGTTCGCGCGAAGCCTCGATGACCTCGCCCTGCCCGGTGCGCAACAACAGGCTATCGACGTAGCGGCCGAAGCCGCCTTCGCCATGATGGTTCTTGCCGTGCACGTCGGCCGCGATGGCGCCGCCGATCGAGACGAACCGCGTCCCGGGTACGACGAAAGGCAGGAAGCCGCGCGGGCCGAATGTGTCGATCAGGTCCGACAGCAGAACGCCGGCCTCCAGTCGGATGCGGCCCATCGCAGGATCGAACGACCTGACCCGGTCGAAGCCGGTCATCGCGACGGTCCTGACGGCGCCGATCGCGGCATCGCCATAGGCGCGGCCGTTGCCGCGCGCGATCGTGCCGGACGAGACAGCCTCGCCGACCGCCGCGAACGAGCGCGGACGCAGCACATCGCTATCGACGACCGGGAAGCGCCCCCAGCCGCTGAGGAGGGTCATGGCTCAGCTCCTGTGCCGGGCGCGCGCCGCCCTGCTTTGGAAACTGCCTAGCGATCAAAAGCTTATTTTGCGTTGAAGCGCACCGGTGAGTTGCTGCTGACGTCCACCTCTCCCCAGCGGGGAGGGGTGACGCGAAACGCTCCATCCAGGCTACGGGCCAGAAGGTTAACGCCCCAGCGCCAGCGCGATCAGGCCGAGCGTGCCGACGATGACGCGCCACCAGGCGAACACCACGAAGCCATGCCGGGTGACGTATTCCAGGAACGTCTTGACCACGATGATCGCGGTGATGAACGACACCACGAAGCCGATCGCGACGATGCCCATATGGTCCATCGTCATCTCGGATCGGTTCTTGTAGAAATCGTAGGCGAACGCGCCGATCATGGTGGGGATGGCGAGAAAGAACGAGAACTCCGCCGCCGCGCGCTTGTCGGCGCCCAGGAACATCGCAGCGACGATGCTGGCGCCGGAACGCGACACGCCCGGGATCATCGCGACGCACTGCGCAATGCCGATATAGAGATACATCAGCAGCGGAAATTTGGTGGCGTCGTGCTCGCGCGGCTTGAGATCGAGCTTGTCCACCCAGAGCAGGATGGCGCCGCCGACGATCAGCGTGAAGCACACCACCCACGGATTGAACAGCACGCTCTTGATGTATTTGCCGGCAACGAGGCCGACGACGACAGCGGGCAGGAACGCCACCAGCACGCCGATCACGAAGCGGCGCGAATGGGTATCGCCCGTGAAGAAGCCGATCACGACGTCCCACAGCTTCCAAAAATAGAGTCCGACGATCGCGAGGATCGCACCGAGCTGGATCAGAACCGTAAACGAATCCCAGAACGCGCCTTCGCCAAGGTGAAAGAAGCGCTCGGCAAGCAAGAGATGGCCGGTCGAGGACACGGGAAGGAACTCGGTCACACCCTCGATAATGCCGAGGATCACAGCCCGTATTGCATCTGACATATTTACGGTCCATTTCGGCTGGAAAAGCGGGGGCTCTTCTCGCCTATTCGCCCCCATGCCGCAATCGCAAAATGCGAAATCACGCCCTTGCTTCGCGGTTTTGAAGGACTAGTGTGGCGCCGCACAAATATTGATGGATTCTTAAGCACCATCAAATAGTCAAAGGCTTCATGTTTACGCTGTTTCATCATCCGTTCTGTCCGCATTCGCGTTTCATCCGCCTGATCGCGGGCGAATACGGGCTCGACCTGAAGCTGGTCGAGGAGCGCAGCTGGGAACGGCGCGAGGCGTTTCTGCTGCTCAATGCGGCAGGCACGACGCCGGTGATGGTCGACGACGAGCAGCCGCCGATCCCGGGCGCGGCGATCATCGCGGAATATGTCGACGAGGCCTATGGCGCCGAGATGGGACCCAAGCGCCTGATGCCGGAGGCGATCTCCGAGCGCGTCGAGGTGCGCCGGCTGATGGCCTGGTTCAACGAAAAGTTCTTCGAGGAGGTCTCGCATCCCCTCGTCACCGAGCGCATTTACAAGCGCTTCATGAGTGAGGAGAACGGCGGCGGGCCGCCTTCGGCCGACGTGATGCGCGCCGCCAAGGCCAATGTGCGCTATCATCTGGCCTATATCGGCTGGCTGGCGCAGACGCGCAATTTCCTCGCCGGCGACCGGCTCAGTTACGCGGATCTCGCCGCCGCGGCGCATCTCTCGGCGATCGACTATCTGGGCGACGTGCCATGGAGCGAGGACGATTCAGCAAAGGCGTGGTACGCGCGGGTGAAGTCCCGCCCGTCGTTCCGTCCGCTGCTGAGCGAATGGCTGGCAGGCGTGCCGGCATCGCGCACCTACGTGGACCTGGATTTCTGAGTTCCGATCCGACTGAGCTGAAAACGGCGCTAGCGCGCGAAGCGCGTGCGCTCGGCTTCGACTGCATCGGCATCACACAGCCCGGTACGATCGAGAACGCCGGAAAATACTTCCTCGAATTCATCGCCTCGGGCGGGCATGGCGACATGGACTGGCTCGCCGCACAGCCGGAGCGACGCGTCGATCCGCGCGGGCTGTGGAGCGACGTGCGCAGCGTGATCATGCTCGCCGTCAATTACGGTCCCGACCAGGATCCACTCGCCATCCTCAAGCAGCGCACGCGCGCGGCGATCTCGGTCTATGCGCAGGGCGACGACTATCACGACCTCATCAAGAAGCGGCTGAAGGCGCTGGCGCGCTGGCTGGTCGCAACCGCGCCATCGGACGTCAAGGTGTTCGTCGACACCGCGGCGGTTATGGAGAAGCCCTTGGCGCAAGCCGCGCATCTGGGCTGGCAGGGCAAGCACACCAACCTCGTTTCGCGCGAATTCGGCTCGTGGCTGTTTCTCGGCGCGATCTACACCACGCTGGAATTGCCGCGCGACGAAGCCGAGGTCGATCATTGCGGCTCCTGCCAAGCCTGTCTCGACATCTGCCCGACCGCGGCGTTTCCCGCGCCCTACAAGCTCGATGCGCGGCGCTGCATCTCGTACCTCACCATCGAGAACAAGGGGCCGATCCCGCGCGAATTTCGCAAGGCCATCGGCAACCGCATCTATGGCTGCGACGATTGTCTCGCCGCCTGCCCCTGGAACAAGTTCGCGCAGGAGGGCCGCGAGGCCAAGCTTGTCGCGCGCGACGAATTGCGCGCGCCTGGACTTGCGGAACTGGCACGGCTCGACGACGCCGCGTTTCGCGCGCTGTTCACGAAGTCCCCGGTCAAGCGCATCGGCCGCGACCGCTTCTTGCGGAACGTGCTGATTGCGATCGGCAACTCCGGCCATGCGACACTTGCAGAGGAAGCGCGGCGATTGCTCGATGATCCGAGCCCGCTGGTGCGCGGGGCTGCGGTGTGGGCGCTGGGGCAGTTGGTGGCGGAGGATGAGCTTGCGGCGATCAAGACCGAGGCGATTGCCGGCGAACGCGATGAAGGCGTGCGTCAGGAGTGGGAGCTGGCTTCCTAGCATCCCGCTCCTTCCCCTCATCCTGAGGAGCGCGCTTTCGCGCGCGTCTCGAAGGATCGAGGCCGAGCCGCTGCAGCGGGCCTTGCATGGTTCGAGACGGCGCTTCGCGCCTCCTCACCATGAGGATTGAGCACCTTGATTTCCCCACACGTTCCTTCAATCTCGCGTCATGACAAACATGCCTTTCTTCACCCGCGACGGCGACACATTCCATCCGACGGAAGTGGCCAACGGTCCGTGGGATCCGACATCGCTGCACGGGCGCGTCATCGTTGGCCTGCTCGGCTTCGCCATCGAGGAGCGCCATTCCGGGCCTGAATTGGTGCCGGCGCGGCTCACCGTCGACATGTTTCGGCTGCCGACCATCGACAAGCCGATCGAGGTGACGACGCGCCTGGTGCGCGACGGTCTGCGCATCCGTGTGGTGGAAGCGGAATTCGTCTCCGGCGGCGTCAGCATGGCGCGCGCCTCGTGCCAGCTGTTGCGGCGGACGCAAAATGCGGAAGGTAATGTCTGGTCGCCGCCGAACTGGGACGCGCCGAAGCCGGCCGACATTCCCAAGCCGACCGATCCCAGGCTCGGCATGAACGGTAAATGGACGACGCGCCCCATTGTCGGCCATATGGGCTCGCTCGGTCCGAGACGGCTCTGGATGAGCGAGGTGCGCGAGCTCGTTGCGGGCGTGCCGATGACGCCGTTCGTCCATGTCGCCACGGGCGCCGATTTCGCCAGCCCGTTTGCGAACGCCGGCGACAAGGGCCTCGGCTACATCAACAGCGACGTGACGATCTATCTGCACCGTCTGCCGGTGACGAACTGGATCGGCTTCGAGGTGGTGAACCATCACGCCACTGACGGCGTCGCCATCGGCGAATGCTGGCTCTATGACGAACAGGGCCCGATCGGCACCGCCACGGTCGCCGCGCTGGCGCAGCGCAAGCCGATGGTGAATCCGTCGAAGCGGTAGAGACAGCTACTTCAGATGCCGCTGCATCTCCGGCCGCGCCTTCAGCTCCGCGCCCTGCCTGGCGACGATCTTCGCGATCCGCTCCGGTGCGAACTTCAGGTCGACAAACGCCAGCGCGGTGTTGGCGACCTCGTGATAGCTAACGATCTGGCCGTCATGCAGCGTCATGATCGCGACGCCCTCGAACATCGCCCGGGCGCCGTTCGCTTCCGGCAGAGTTGATTTGTAGCTGAAGGTGTAACGCGCATAGAGCGTGGTGCCGTCGGTGACGGGGTCATGCATGTCCCAGCGGAAATCCGTCGCCGTGCGATAGAACCAGTCGTCGATCAATTCGGCGATCTTCGCGCGGCCGGCGAAGGCGCCGTAGAAGACGTCGTGATAGACGCCGTCCTCGGTGAACAGCTCGGCGAAGGCGCGGCCGTTGCGCTGCTCGACCGCATCGCAGAAGGCGCGCAGCATCGCGGTGGTGGTCATTGTTGCCTCCCGTTGCTTGCTATTGTGCCCTCGCCCCTTGTGGGAGAGGGCAGCTCCGCTCGTTAGACACGCATTCACTTGGGTGAGGGGTCTGTCTCCGCGAGTGCGACACTCGCGTTTGCGGAAAGCAACCCCTCATCCGGCGCTTCGCGCCACCTTGCCCCACAAGGGGGGAAGGAAGAAGAGCACTTCACCCGATCTCGGCCACCGCGGCAACAATGCGCGCGATGTCCTGCGGGCGGGAGAGGCGGTGATCGCCGTCCTGGATCATGGTCAGCACGACGTCGTCGGCCGGCAGACGATGCGTCAGCGCGAAGGCGTGCTGCCAGGGCACGTCGGGATCCTGCGCGCCTTGCAGGATGCGGACCGGGCAGCCGAGATCGATGGCGCTGCCGAGCACGAGATGATTGCGCCCGTCCTCGATCAGGTTCCGCGTGATCGGATAGGGCGAGCCGTCGCCATAGTCCGAGGGCCGCATCCAAACGCCCTTGGTCTCGATCTCCTTCTTCACCGCGGACGAAAAATTCTTCCACATCAGCTCTTCGGTGAAATCCGGCGCCGGCGCGATCAGCACGAGCCCGGCGAGCGAGGCCTTGCTCTGTTGTTTCTCTTGGCGCTTCTTGATCTCGCGCGCGAGCAGCAGTGCCATCCAGCCGCCCATGGAAGAACCAATCAGGATCTGCGGGCCCTCGCAGAAGCGCTCGAACACGGCGAGGCTCTCCTCGAGCCAGCGCCCGATGGTTCCATCGGCGAAATCGCCGCCGGATTCGCCGTGGCCGGAATAATCGAACCGGACCATTGCGCGGCCCTGATCCCGGGCCCATCCGTCCAGCGCCACGGCCTTACCACCCTGCATGTCCGACTTGAATCCGCCCAGCCAGACCAGCCCAGGGTCCTTTCCGGTGCGGCGGCGCACCGCGATCCTGCGTGCGGACGACCCCTCGCCCACATCGATGAAGTCGGGCACGGCATCGGGAATTGCATCGGTCATGGAACGTTTCCCCTGGCGGCGCGGTTTGAGCTGTCCAGTCCTAATCCGCAGGGCCGGAGCCCGGCATTGCCCGTTTGGGACGCTTGCGGAACGCAAGCAAGGTGTCTATGTCGGTCAGCGTGCCCAGGCGTGACCGAAATACCTCGCATTTGAGGGTTTTTCGATCGGTCCGAGCGAATTGCTTGCCGGCAAACACATCTTCCTGCAAAATAGCAGCCTCTTTCACAACTTTGGAGAACCACCCATTCGCCGTCCCAATAAAGCCCCGCCCGTCGCCAGCAAAGATGGGCCGCGCATCAATGATGATATTCGCAATGCGCAGATCCAGCTGATCGATCAGGCCGGTGACAACAAAGGCACGATCGAGACCGTTGCGGCCATCCGCATGGCTCAAGAGGCCGGCATGGATCTGGTCGAGATCTCGCCGAACGTCAGCCCTCCCGTATGCAAAATCATGGACTACGGGAAGTATAAGTATTCCGCGCAGAAAAAAGCCGCCGAAGCCCGCAAGCGGCAGAAGATCGTCGAGATCAAGGAGATCAAGCTCCGTCCGATGATCGACGACCACGATTACGACGTGAAGATGCGCGCGATGCAGCGGTTCTTCGAAGAGGGCGACAAGGTCAAGATCACCCTGCGCTATCGCGGCCGCGAAATGGCGCATCAGGAGATCGGCACCAAGCTGCTCGACAAGATCAAGACCGACGTCGCCGAGCTTGCCAAGGTCGAGCAGGACGCGCGCTTCGAAGGCCGTCAGGTCGTCATGGTGCTGGCGCCGCGCTGACGCCGGAATTTGGACTTGAGAGTCCAACGGCCCGTCCGGACCTCCGGCGGGCCGTTCGTGTGTCAGGTCCGCGTCGCCTGCCGGGTGCCGCTGCAGCGGTCGCCGGAAATGATTCCCTTCCACGACCCGGTGCCGTTCACACGGGCGAGCCGGCCGGCGCCGCTGGCATGGGACGCGCCAACCGAGACCTGGACCGCGACGGCGCCGCCGCGATTGACCTTGCCGGAGACCCGGCCGCCGCCGGCGGACGAGACCCGGCTGCCGGCGACGGCGAACGGGACGCTGTAGCCGGAGCTGCAATTGCCCCGTGTGGTGGCGAAGGTTACATTCCAGATGCCGTCATAGCTGCCGGTCCGGGCATCGGCAGTCGATGGCATTGCAGCCGTGGCGAGACGGCGAACAGCGCCAGATGGGGCGGGCGAGCGAATTCGGTCAATAACGAAAGCAATTGGAAAAGTGGGCCATTTGGTCCTGCTCCGGGCGACACGGCTGGGACGGGAGGGCGGCCACACCGGAGAGTTGCCAGGCAGGTTCCGCCGGTTCATCGTTGCCAATGGGCTTGTCCTCTGGCATAAGCCCAGCCTTCATCGCCCGGCTGATTAAGGGCTGCCGTGGCGGTGTTTCGTGCGGGTTTCGCGCTTGTTCGTAAAACCCGAGCACAATCAACGCTCTAACGAGCATTTTTGACGGCCAGCCGCCTTCGCGGGCGGATCTCTGTGGCCATTAGGAGAGCCAAATGCCCAAGCTGAAGACCAAATCGGGCGCTAAAAAGCGCTTCAAGGTGACTGCCACCGGCAAAGTGATGCACGCCCAGCGCGGCAAGCGTCACGGCATGATCAAGCGGACGAAGAAGCAGATCCGTCAGCTCCGCGGCACCCGCGTGCTGTTCAAGACCGACGGCGACAACGTCAAGAAGTACTTCTTGCCGAACGCCTGATCGCGTCCGCGATCACTGCCATCTCGCGCCGCATTCGCGCGGCGATCCGAAAACCGAAGTCATCTCTGAAGGATATTGTCATGTCTCGCGTCAAACGCGGTGTGACCGCCCACGCCAAGCACAAGAAAGTCTACAAGGCCGCCAAGGGCTTCTATGGCCGCCGCAAGAACACCATCCGCGCCGCCAAGCCGGCCGTCGAGAAGGCGATGCAATATGCCTTCCGCGACCGCAAGCGCAAGAAGCGGACGTTCCGCGCGCTCTGGATCCAGCGCATCAACGCTGCCGTCCGTCCGTTCGGCCTGACCTACAGCCGATTTATCGACGGCATGGCCAAGTCCGGGATCACCGTGGACCGCAAGGTGCTGTCGGATCTCGCAGTGCACGAGCCCGCCGCGTTCCAGGCGATCGCCGAGAAGGCCAAGGCCGCGCTCGCGGCCTGAGGCTTGGCTAGCGGGCCTTCTGGCCCGCAGTCTTCAGCGCGCGTTGCGAGTAGCGCTGGGCGACCTCCGCCCGGCAGAATGCCGTAAACGAGAGATACATGGTGCCGGACTTGTTCCGGTACTTGCCGTCGCATACGCGCATCTCGCGTTTGTAGGCCTGTGTCTGCGCGGCACTGAGACCAGGCTTGAAGTCCGCCTCGCACTTCTTTTCGACGGCGGCGCCGAGTTCGATGTCACCGCTCGCCGTCAGCTGGCAATCCTTGAAGACCTTCATCGCGCTTCCGCAGCTCTCCTGCGCGCTGATGGTGTCGGCGACCTCGTCCAGCGTCATCGATTTGTCCATGCAGACCATGGCACGCGCAGGGGTGCCCGCGACCGACAGGACGACGGCCACAGCAGCAAGAACGGATTTCGAAAGCATCGCAAGGTCTCCTCGTATCCTCCCCTTGGTGCCCGGCCTCCGCGCAAGGTTCAACCCAGGCTGCTCCGGGGCCCGCATGACCGGCGGCCCGCATGACCGGCTTTTTGCTTGACGTTACGGCCTTCGGGCGGCGACAACCCAGCCGAATTTGGCAGCAAGGATTTGACTGTGTCCGACCTCGCAACGCTCGAAAAATCAATCCTCGACCAGATCGCCGCCGCCGGCGATGAGGCCGCACTCGAAGCGGTGCGCGTCGCAGCCCTCGGCAAGAAGGGCTCGATCTCGGCCCTGCTCGCAACGCTCGGCAAGATGTCGCCGGACGAGCGCAAGACGCAAGGCGCCGCGATCAACCAGGCCAAGGACGAGGTCACCCAGGCGCTCGCCGCAAAGCGCGACGTGTTGAAATCGGCGGCGCTGGATGCGCGGCTGGCGTCGGAGACCATTGACGTCACCCTGCCGCTGCGCGATGCGCCGACCGAAGCCGGCCGCATCCATCCGCTGAGCCAGGTCTGGGACGAGCTGACCACGATCTTCGCCGACATGGGCTTCTCGGTCGCCGAAGGCCCCGACATCGAGACCGACGATTACAACTTCACCAAGCTGAACTTCCCGGAAGGCCATCCCGCGCGCGAGATGCACGACACGTTCTTCTTCCATCCGAAGGAGGACGGCTCGCGCATGCTGCTGCGAACCCACACCTCGCCGGTGCAGGTGCGCACGATGCTGAGCCAGAAGCCGCCGATCCGCGTGATCTGCCCGGGCCGCACCTACCGCATCGATTCGGACGCGACCCACACGCCGCAATTCCACCAGGTCGAAGGCCTCGTCATCGACAAGACCTCGCATCTCGGCCACCTCAAATGGATCCTGCACGAGTTCTGCAAGGCGTTCTTCGAGGTCGACCACATCAACATGCGCTTCCGGCCTTCGTTCTTCCCGTTCACCGAGCCGTCGCTGGAAGTCGACATCCAGTGCCGCCGCGACAAGGGCGAGATCCGCTTCGGCGAGGGCGAGGACTGGCTGGAGATTCTCGGCTGCGGCATGGTGCATC
Source organism: Bradyrhizobium sp. 199 (assembly GCF_023073355.1). Taxonomy (GTDB): domain Bacteria; phylum Pseudomonadota; class Alphaproteobacteria; order Rhizobiales; family Xanthobacteraceae; genus Bradyrhizobium. The sequence continues at coordinate 227,214 of NZ_JADPJI010000004.1, read as the reverse complement.
CGAACGTGCTGCGCGCCTGCGGCATCGATCCCGACGAGTACCAGGGTTTTGCCTGGGGCATGGGCATCGACCGCATCGCCATGCTGAAATACGGCATCGCCGATCTGCGCCAGCTGTTCGACAGCGACGTCCGCTGGCTGTCCCATTACGGCTTCAAGCCGCTGGAAGTGCCGACGCTGGCGGGAGGACTGAGCTCGTGATGGGCTTGCTCGGACACAGCAAGACTCTCTCCGTTCCCTCCCCCCTTGTGGGGGAGGGTCAGGGAGGGGGGTAGCCGCGGATGCCGCACGCAATTGTCAGCGAGCGTCAGCGGAGCCGGGCGAAGCAACTTCGCCGCGCGATGACGCGCGCCGAAACACTGCTGTGGCGTTACCTGAAGGCCAATCGGATGGATGGAGTCGGCATCCGGCGTCAGACACCGATCGGAAACTACGTCGCCGATTTCGTTTGTTTCTCATCCAAACTCATCATTGAGCTCGACGGAGAGTCTCATGATTTCGCGGAACGCCAGAAGAAGGATCAGCGTCGCGACGCCTTCTTTGCCTCCGAGGGTTTTCAGGTTGTGCGCTTCACCAACGATCAGGTGATGGCAAATCTTGAGGGAGTTGTTGAGGCAATCCGCCAGGCGGCGTCCGCCGGAGCCCGCGGCTTACCCCCCTCCCTGACCCTCCCCCACAAGGGGGGAGGGAACATTGACACCGACCAAAGCAACTCAGTGAACACCGACAAAAGCCGAGGCAAACAGCCATGAAATTCACCCTCTCCTGGCTGAAGGATCATCTCGAGACCGATGAGCCCTTGGACAAGCTCGCCGAGAAGCTCACCATGATCGGGCTCGAGGTCGAGAACATCGAGGACAAGGCGAAGGCGCTGAAGCCCTTCACCATTGCGAAGGTGATCTCGGCCGAGCAGCATCCGAATGCGGACCGCCTGCGGGTCTGCATGGTCGACACGGGCGACGGTGGCGCGCCCGTGCAGGTGGTGTGCGGCGCGCCGAACGCGCGTGCGGGCCTCGTCAGCGTTTTCTCGCCGCCCGGCACCTACATTCCCGGCAAGGACATCACGCTCGGTGTCGGCACCATCCGCGGCATCGAGAGCCGCGGCATGCTGTGCTCGGCGGCCGAGCTGCAGATCTCCAACGACCATGACGGCATCATGGAATTGCCGGCGGACGCCCCGCTCGGCGCGGGCTATGCCGAATGGGCCGCGCTCGGCGATCCCGTGCTCGAGATCAATTTGACGCCGAACCGACAGGATTGCACCGGCGTGCACGGCATCGCACGCGACCTCGCCGCAGCCGACATGGGCAAATTCAAGGACCCCACGATCAAGCCGATCAAGGGCGAATTCCCGTGCCCGGTGAAGGTCACGGTCGAGGATGCCACGCTGTGCCCGGGCTTCGCCCTCCGTCTCGTGCGCGGCGTCAAGAACGGGCCGTCGCCGGAATGGCTGCAGAAGCGGCTGACCGCGATCGGCCTGCGGCCGATCAACGCGCTGGTCGACATCACCAACTTCATGACCTACGACCGCGCGCGTCCGCTGCACGTGTTCGACGCGAAGAAGGTGAAGGGTAATCTGGTCGTGCGCCGCGCGCGCGACGGCGAGACATTGCTCGCGCTCGACGGCCGCACCTACAATCTCGATCCTGCCATTTGCGTGATCGCGGACGAGCACGGCGTCGAATCGCTCGCCGGCATCATGGGCGGCGAGGCCTCGGGCTGCGACGAGAACACCACCGACGTGCTGATCGAATCGGCGCTGTGGAACGAGATCAACATCGCCCAGACCGGCCGCAAGCTCGGCATCAATTCGGACGCACGCTATCGCTTCGAGCGCGGCGTCGATCCCGCCTTCATGGTGCCCGGCCTGGAGCTTGCGACCAAGCTGGTGATGGAGATGTGCGGCGGCGCGCCGTCCGAAACCGTCTTGGTCGGCAAGGCTTTTGGGGACGACCGCGTGATCGACTTCCCGGTTACGGAAGTGAAGCGCCTGTCCGGCATCGAGGTGCCGCAAACGGAGATGAAGCGTATCCTGACCCATCTCGGCTTCATGATGGCGGGCCCGGGCCCCGTCGTGAAGGTCGCGGTGCCGTCGTGGCGCTCGGACGTGCATGGCAAGGCCGACATCGTCGAGGAGATCGTCCGCATCTACGGCGTCGACAAGGTGCCGATGACGCCGTTCGAACGCGGCGAGGACGCGCGCAAACCGGTGCTGACGCCGCTTCAGCTGCGCACCCGCCGCGCCAGGCGCGCGCTCGCAAGCCGCGGCGTCGTCGAGGCCGTGACCTGGTCCTTCATCACGAAATCCGCGGCGCAATTGTTCGGTGGCGGACAGCGCGAGCTCGAGGTCGCCAACCCGATCGCGTCGGATCTCTCCGACATGCGTCCGACCCTGCTGGCCGGCCTGATCGCGGCCGCGCAAGCGAACGCCAATCGCGGCGTGAGCGACGTTGCGCTGTTCGAGGTCGGCCAGCTCTTCAAAGGCGATCGGCCGCAGGATCAGTTCATGGCGGCGAGCGGCGTCCGACGCGGCTATGCCTCGTCGGAAGGCTTGGGACGGCACTGGACCGGCTCGGCCCAGGCCGATGTGTTCGACGCCAAGGCCGATGCGCTGGCGGTGCTGGCTGCCGCCGGCGCACCGATGCAGGCGCTGCAGATCGTCGCGGGTGGCCCGGCATGGCTCCATCCGGGTCGCTCCGGCACGATCCAGATCGGTCCGCAGAATGTGCTCGGCTATTTTGGCGAGATGCATCCCCGCGCGCTCGAGGCGCTCGGCGCCGACGGCCCGCTGCTGGTGTTCGAGGTGATCCTCGACCGTATCCCCGAGGCCAAGAAAAAGCCGACCCGCGCCAAACCGGTGATCGAGCTGTCGACGTTCCAGCCGGTGTCCCGCGACTTCGCTTTCATCGTCGATCGCGCCGTCAAGGCGGGCGACATTGTGCGTGCCGCGCAAGGCGTCGACAAGAAGCTGATCACCGGCGTGAGCGTGTTCGACGTCTATGAGGGCAAGGGCATCGACGACGGCAAGAAATCGATCGCGATCGCTGTGACGATCCAGCCCCGCGAGAAGACGCTGACCGACCAGGAGATTGAAGCTGTCGGCGCCAAGATCGTCGCCGAGGTCGCGAAGAAGACCGGCGGCGCGCTGAGAGCATGATGCCGAAAGAGTGAAGCGGTATTCGGGCAGCATCATGCTCCAGAATCAAAGAACATGAGTCTCACCGACTTTCTTGCGAAGGACGTCAGCCTCACCATCGCGATGGCGCTCTGCGCCGTCGCTTTCGTTTCGGGCACCGCGCGCGGCTTCTCCGGTTTCGGCGCGGCGCTGATCTTCATGCCGCTGGCGAGCAGCATCGCTGCGCCGCGGCTCGTTGCCGCCTTGCTGCTCGTGATCGATTTCGTCTCGGCGGCGCCGCTTCTGCCCGATGCCTGGCGCAAGGCTGACCGTAAGGCCACCGCGGTGATCGTGCTGGGCGCGCTGGTCGGCGTCCCCGTCGGCACTTATTTTCTCAGCGTACTCGAGCCCGTCACCACGCGCTGGATCATTTCCTGCTTCGTCACGGCGCTGTTGCTGCTGCTGCTGTCGGGCTGGCGCTATCGCGGCAAGGACCACGCCTGGCTGTCGGTCGGCATTGGCGGCCTCTCGGGGTTCTGTAGTGGCCTCGCGCAGACCGGCGGGCCGCCGATCGTGGGGTATTGGCTCGGCCGCCCGATCGCGCCGATCGTGGCGCGCGCCAATATCGTGCTGTTCTTCGGTGCGTCCGATTTCTTCTCGATGATCAGCTACGCGAGCACGGGCCTGATCTCGCGCGAGTCACTCGTGCTCTCGCTGATCGTCGGCCCGGTCTATGCGGTCGGCGTTGCGTTCGGGGCGTCGCTGTTCGGACGCGCGAGCGAGCGGGTGTTTCGCGGCATCTGCTACGCGCTGATCGCGACGGCAGTGATCGCCGGGCTTCCGGTGCTGGATGGGATTTTGCGCTAAAGCATGATCCGGAAAAGTGCGCAGCGGTTTTCCGGAAAGATCATGCTTAAACAACAACCTAAAGCGCGATGGCGATTCATCCTAATCGCATCGCGCTTTAGTAGGCCTACTGCCGCGGCGCCCTACGCTTTTTCGTCGACTGCGTCGGCACGTCCGCTGGCTCATCCTTAAACGCGCCGATCTTGCGCAATGCTGCGTCCGCGGCGCGCTCGCCACTTTCCCAGGCGCCGTCGACGGTGCCCCACAGCGTCTCATGGGTGGCCTCGCCCGCGAGAAACACATTGCCGATCGGCTCGGCCATAACCTTTCGCGAGAGCTGGCCGCCCGGGGAGGCCGCCGACATGGCGCCCATCACGAAAGGCGACGCATTCCAGCGCGTGGCGCTGGTCTTCTGCACCGCGGCTGCGGCCTCGCTGCCGAACAATTTGGTGATCCATTCCCTGGCGAAGGCCACCATCGCCTTCTCGCCTTGCTCCGAGAGATCGCGGCCGAACGCGCCGCCGACGTCGATGGAGCAGAGGGAGGAGCCGCCGATATTGGCGAACATGAGCGCCGTGCGCGCTGAATTGCTCTGCTCGATGAGAATGTCGTCGCGCGACAGGCCGAGCGGATTGCCCGGCAGTTGCAGCATGATGCGATCGTAGCTGCCGAGAGCGAGTTTCGATGCCGCGTCTAACGTGCGCTTGGGAATGTCGGGCGTGAACTTGATCGCGCCCGACGTCAGCACATTGGTCGAGACCGTGACGATGACGGCGCGCGCGGCGATCTTGCCGGCTTGCGTCTCCACGCTGACATCGCGGTTGCTCCAGAAGATTCGGCTCGCCGGCGTCGAAAGCGCCACCGGCGCCTGCTCTCCGAGTTTCGTGATCAGCGTGCCCAAGCCTTGACGGCAGGCGATCGCCGCGTTGCGGTCCTGCGCGCGCGCCTTGTCGATCGCGGACAGCTCCTTGAGGTCCTTGCCGGCGAAGCTCGCGCCCAGCATGAATTCGGCTGCGCCCGCCCAGTCGCCGAGATCCTTCGGCAGCACGGATGCGCAAGAGGTATCCAGCTTGCCCCGCGCGGCCTCGTCGATGGCCCGGTTGGCGCGCACCAGCGCCGCCAGGAATTGCTCGGTCTCGCCCGCGCGTGCATTGCGGCGGCCGATGCGCATCTTCTGGCCCGACGGCGCCGGCAGCACGTCAAGCCCCGCGCTGCGCGCCAGCCGGATCATCGGATTGGTGTCGGGATTGTGCATCCAGCGCGCGCCGCGGTCGAACGGCGCGTCGAAGGTCGTGCTGTCAGTGATACAGCGGCCGCCGAGCTGGGACGCCGCCTCCACCACGATGACCTTGCGGCCCGCCGCCATGATCCGCCGCGCCGCAGCGATGCCGGCGGCCCCCGCACCGATCACCACGATGTCGGCCTCGCGCGGCAGGTTCGCTGCGGTTGCGCGCAGGACGGGCACCGCGGCAAGAACCGCCGACGCCGAAAGGAAACCGCGGCGCGTGATTGTCATGTCATGGTTTCCGAGGACTTGCGGCGAACGGGAACAGTCCGCGAACCTTGCCGCATCTGATGTTGCACGGCAACCATCATGGTGAATCAATCATGCTTGATGGCGCAGGCTGATGAACCGAATTGCAACACGTTCCGACCATGATAGAGAAGGGAAAAAGACGGCCGGAAAAGGCCGTGGGGGGAGTTTTGAAATGGGGACGGTCCTAGATTCAGTCGGCAAGCTGATTGCCGCGTACCTCTCCAAGGAGGTGCCCGGCTACGAGCCGTTCACGCCGAGCGACCCGGAGCATCTGCGCGGCGTCATCGAGCCTGGCGACGTACTGCTGGTCGAGGGCAACAACCGCATCTCCGGCATCATCAAATATCTGACGCAGTCGACCTGGTCCCACGCCGCACTCTATGTCGGTGCGATCGAGGGCGCCGAAGAGGCGGATGGCGAGCCGCATGTGCTGATCGAAGCCAATATCGGGGAAGGCGTCACCTCGGCGCCGCTGTCGAAATATTTCCCGTATCACACCCGCGTCTGCCGCCCGGTCGGGCTGTCCTATGAGGACCGCACCACGGTCTGCCGCTATGCGATCAACCGCATCGGCTTCGGCTACGATACCAAGAACATCGTCGACCTCATGCGCTTTCTGTTTCCGCTGCCGATTCCGCAGCGCTGGCGGCGCCGCATGATCTCGATCGGCTCCGGCGATCCCACCAAGATCATCTGCTCGGCGCTGATCGCGCAGGCCTTCGACGCCGTGCGCTATCCGATCCTGCCCAAGATCACCAAGGCCGGCAGCCGTGCTGCCCGCCGCGAGATCCTGCATATCCGCGATTCCTCGCTCTACATGCCCCGCGACTTCGACATCTCGCCCTATTTCGAAGTCGTCAAACCCACCATCGTGCACGGCTTCGACTACACCGCCTTGCATTGGGCCGACAAGCAGAAGCCGCTCGAGGAGGTAGCCGGCACCTTCGGTGTGTTTCCAGAAACGCTCCGTGCGCCGCCGCTCGTTCCTGAGGCGATTGACGAAGAGGCGTCGGTTGAGACTCCGGCTGAAGAAGTGAGGACGCAGCCTGCGGAGATGACGACCAATTCCTCCGAGCACTTTGTGCAGCTGAGCGAACTTGCGATGTACCGCACGCGGCGCCGGGGAGATATCTGCGAGATCGCGGCGTAGCCCCGGTGCAGCGTCTAGCATCGTCATTGCGAGCGAAACGAAGCAATCCAGAATCCGTCGGCGGTGGGATTCTGGATTGCTTCGTCGCTACGCTCCTCGCAATGACGAAATAAAAACCTACCGCTCTGCCCGTCCGATCACCGCCATCAGCTCCGCGATCTTCTCGCGCTGTTCGGCCTTGTCGCCGCTCGCGATGGCGTGCTCGACGCAATGGGCGACGTGGTCCTTCAGGACCTCCTCCTCGACCCGGCGCAGCGCGGCACGTACCGCCGAGAGCTGCGTCACGATGTCGATGCAGTAGCGGTCTTCTTCCACCATTTTGGAGAGGCCGCGAACCTGACCTTCGATCCGTCCGAGGCGTTTTCCGACAGATGCCTTGATGTCCTTGCGCATGGGCTCTATATACCCCCCTAGGGTATATACCGCAAGGCCGGAGCGTCGCCATGAAACACGGGGATCACGGGCACCATCACAAGCCTGAAACACATTCCGGATGCGGCTGTTCCAGCAAAGCTGCGCCGGCGGCGAAGCCGGCGCAGGCTTCCTGCTGCGGCGGACACGGCGATCACGCCGGCCACGCTCATCATCATGCGCATGACCATGGTGATGGCGCGACCAAGGTGCTCGATCCGGTCTGCGGCATGACCGTCGATCCCGCCACCTCGAAGCACCACCTCACACATCACGGCGAGACCTTCCATTTCTGCTCGGCCGGCTGCCGCACCAAGTTCGCTGCCGATCCCGCCAAATATCTTGCCAAGGAGAAGGCGCCCGCGCCGGAGATGCCGGCGGGCACGATCTACACCTGTCCGATGCATCCGGAGATCCGCCAGGCCGGACCCGGCAGCTGCCCGATCTGCGGCATGGCGCTGGAGCCGGAAGTGGCGAGCCTGGAGGCCGGCCCCAATCCGGAGCTTGCCGACATGACGCGGCGGTTCTGGATCGGCGGTGCGCTGGCGCTGCCGGCCGTGGTGCTGGAGATGGGCGGCCATCTGGCAGGTCCCCACAACTGGATTGATCAGACGCTCTCGAACTGGATCCAGCTCGCATTCGCCACACCCGTCGTGCTGTGGGCCGGCTGGCCGTTCTTCGTTCGCGGCTGGCAATCGCTGCCGACCCGCAACCTCAACATGTTCACGCTGATCGCGATGGGCACCGGTGTTGCCTATGTCTACAGCATCATCGGCACCGTCGCGCCGCAGATTTTTCCTGCCACCTTCCGTGGCCATGACGGCGCGGTCGCCGTCTATTTCGAGGCGGCTGCCGTCATCACCGTGCTGGTGCTGCTCGGTCAGGTGCTGGAGCTGCGTGCCCGTGACGCAACCTCGGGCGCGATCAAGGCGCTGTTGCAGCTGGCACCGAAGACCGCGCGCCGCGTCGACGCCGATGGCAGCGAGCATGAGGTCGAGATCGATACGCTTCACGCCGACGATCGCTTGCGCGTCCGTCCCGGCGAGAAGGTGCCGGTCGATGGAATCATCCTGGAGGGCCGCTCCTCGCTCGACGAATCCCTGGTCACCGGCGAGTCCATGCCGGTCACCAAGGAAGCCGGCGCGAAAGTCATTGCGGGCACGCTGAACCAGTCGGGCAGCTTCATCATGCGTGCCGACAAGGTCGGACGCGAGACGCTGCTGTCGCAGATCGTGCAGATGGTCGCGGACGCGCAGCGCTCGCGCGCGCCGATCCAGCGGCTGGCCGATCAGGTCGCGGGCTGGTTCGTGCCGACCGTCATTGCCGTCGCGCTCGCCGCCTTTGCGGCCTGGTCGTGGTTCGGTCCGGAGCCGCGGCTCGCCTTCGGGCTCGTCGCTGCCGTCAGCGTGCTGATCATCGCCTGTCCCTGCGCGCTGGGCCTTGCGACCCCGATGTCGATCATGGTCGGCGTCGGACGCGGTGCGCAAGGAGGCGTGCTGATCAAGAACGCCGAGGCGCTGGAGCGAATGGAGAAGATCGACACGCTGGTGGTCGACAAGACCGGAACGCTGACCGAGGGCAAGCCCAAGGTGGTCGCGATCTCGCCGGCATCCGGCCTTGCGGAAGACGACATCCTCCGGCTTGCGGCCAGCGTCGAGCGCGCCAGCGAACATCCTTTGGCTGACGCGATCGTGCGTGCAGCCAATGAGAAGCAGCTTGCCCTCGGCCAGATCGAGCAATTCGACTCGCCGACCGGCAAGGGCGCCACCGGCAAGGTCGACGGCAAAACCATCGTGCTCGGCAATGCCAGATATCTCGCCTCGATCGGCATCGACACGACGGCGCTCGACACTGAAGCCGAACGGCTGCGCCAGGACGGGGCCACGGTGATCAACATGGCCGTCGATGGCCGTGTCGCCGGCCTGTTCGCGATCGCCGATCCGGTCAAGGCCACAACGGCGGAGGCGCTGAAGGCGCTGGCCGAGGAAGGCATCAAAGTGATCATGCTCACCGGCGACAACCGCACCACGGCTGAGGCGGTGGCGCGCCGGCTCGGCATCGCCGAGGTCGAGGCGGAGGTGCTGCCGGATCAGAAGAGCGCGGTGGTGACCAGGCTGCAAAAGGCCGGTCGCGTCGTCGCGATGGCCGGCGACGGCGTCAACGACGCGCCGGCGCTGGCCGCCGCCGAGGTCGGCATCGCCATGGGCACCGGCACCGATGTGGCGATGGAGAGCGCGGGCGTGACCCTGCTCAAGGGCGATCTCACGGGCATCGTCCGCGCCCGAAAACTGTCGCAGGCGACCATGAGCAACATCCGCCAGAACCTGTTCTTCGCCTTCATCTACAACGCCGCCGGCATTCCGATTGCCGCCGGCATCCTCTATCCCACCTTCGGCGTGCTGCTGTCGCCGATCATCGCCGCGGCGGCGATGGCGCTGTCCTCCGTCAGCGTGGTCGGAAATGCGCTGCGGCTGCGTGCGACGAAGTTATAAAGAACCGGGAAGCCCGGATGGAGCAAAGCGAAATCCGGGTTTGCCCATAAATTGGCGCCCGTCCCGGATTGCGCTTCGCTCCATCCGGGCTACGGTTCACGGCACGGGACCGGGGGAAATCGAATGCAGCGAATTACGATCACGATCGAGGACGATCTACTGGCGGAGATCGACGCGGCGGCGGAAGCACGCGGCTACCAGAACCGCTCCGAGATCATCCGCGATCTCGCCCGCGCCGGCCTGCAGCAGAGCACCGAGGACACCGCGCAGACCGGCCCCTGCGTCGCCGGCCTCGTCTATGTCTATGACCACGCCGCTCGCGATCTGTCGAAGCGCCTGGTGCAGGAATTCCACGGCCATCACGACCTCGCGCTGGCGACGCTGCACGTCCATCTCGACGATAACAATTGCATGGAGATGACCGCGCTGCGCGGCGACGCCGCCGAGGTCCGGCATTTCGCCGACCACATCATCGCCGAACGCGGCGTGCGCTACGGCCGGGTGGTGATGATCCCGACAGGGGAAGGCAAGCAGGCCAAGGCGCGGAAACACGGGCATCGGCACGGGTAGCTTGCGTGCCTCGGACGCAGCCGTGCCTTGGGCCATCACCCTCCCTTGCCGAAACCGCCGTGCATCTCTACCTCTCGCGGGTGATTTCGTGAAAGGGGCCCCCATGCTGGATGCCGCCGTGAAGGCGCTGTCGCAAATGATCTCGCCGCCGATGCGCTCGATCCTGTGGCGATCGATCGGGCTTGCGCTCGTGCTGATCATCGTGCTGGCGATCGGATTGCAGCGGCTGCTGAGCTGGTTTGCGACCTCCGGCGAGGTCTGGCTGGAGGGCCTGCTCGGACCCGGCTGGCATACATCGCTCGAAATCCTGTCCTGGATCGTCTCGATCGCGGCGGGCCTCGGCGTCGTGTTCGGCGGCGTCTTCCTGATGCCGGCGATCACTTCGGTGGTGGCGAGCCTGTTCGTCGACGACGTCGCCGATATCGTCGAGCGCGAGCATTATCCGGCCGAGCAGCCCGGCCGCGCGCTGCCGTTCAACCAGGCGATCTTCGAGGGGATCAAGACCGCGCTACTGACGATCCTGATCTATCTGATCGCGCTGCCGCTGGTGCTGTTCGCTGGCGCCGGCTTCCTGGTCTTCTTCCTCGCCGCCGCCTGGCTGCTGGGACGTGAATATTTCGAACTCGCGGCGATGCGCTTCCGCTCGCCGGAAGAGGCCAAAGCGATGCGGCGCGACAACGCCGTCACCATCTTCACCGCCGGCCTGTTCATCGCCGCCTTCGTCTCGATCCCGATCCTCAATCTGGCGACGCCCATCTTCGGCATGGCCTTCATGGTCCACATGCACAAGCGGCTGTCAGGCCCGCGGCCGGAGCTGATCGAGCCCGCGCGGCAAATGCGATAACGGCGGGCCGGCTGATCGAGGCCCTACAGATCATGGAAGTGAGGGGGCCGGGGAAACCAGGCGCCCGGTGTGGCGAAGAATGCCTTAAACCGTCTTTTCCGGCCACCGGCAAAGATCGTTGATCAGGCAGACCTCGCAGCGCGGCCTGCGTGCGAGGCAAGTATAGCGGCCGTGCAGGATCAGCCAATGATGCGCGTGCAGCATGAACTCCGCCGGGATCACCTTTTCGAGACCGAGCTCGACCTCAAGCGGCGTCTTGCCGGGTGCAAGCCCGGTGCGGTTGCCGACACGGAACACATGCGTGTCGACCGCCATGGTGTGCTCGCCGAACGCCATGTTGAGCACGACGTTGGCAGTCTTGCGACCGGCGCCGGGCAACGACTCGATCTCGGCGCGCGTGCGCGGCACCTCGCCGCCGAACTCGCTCAGCACCTTTGCCGACAGCGCGATGACATTCCTGGCCTTGGTGCGGTAGAGGCCGATGGTCTTGATGTACTCGCGTAAGCGCTCCTCGCCGAGGTCGAGCATCTTCTGCGGGGTGTCGGCGACTTCGAACAATGCGCGCGTCGCCTTGTTCACGCCGGCATCGGTCGCCTGCGCCGACAGCACCACGGCCACCAGCAGCGTGAACGGATTGACATGCTCGAGCTCGCCTTTCGGTTCCGGATTGGCCTTGCGGAAACGGCTGAAAGCTTCGTGGACCTCGGCGGGGGTCCAGGGTCTTATCGCCTTGAGCGATTTCTTGGCGGGAGCTTTCGGCTTCGCGATGGCCGGCTTTGCCTTTTTCTTCGGCACGGGCGCTTTGCGCGGAGCCGGCTTGCGGGTGATTTTCGCCATCATCGGGATATACTGAGGGACGATGAGCACAGGCAACGAAATTGAGCGCGAGCGATCTGAAAGCGAGGACGAGCCTCAGATCTTCTCGGCGCTGCTGACGCCACACCGCTCGTTGAACCGCACGGGATTCCTCGCCGTGATGCTGTTTCTGAGCGTGGTGAGCTTTGCCACCGGCCTTGCTTTCCTGTTGAAGGGGGCCTGGCCGGTGCTTGGTTTCTTCAGCCTCGACGTGCTGGTGATCTGGTGGGCATTCCGGGCCAATTTCCGCACCGCGCGCGCACGCGAGGAAATTACGGTCACGACCTCCGAATTGCGCGTGCGGCGGATCAGCCATCGCGGCCAGGTCGCCGAATGGACCTTCAATCCGCTCTGGGTGCGCCTCGACATGGAGGTCGACGAGGACTTTGGCATCGAGCATCTCTATCTGATCTCGCGCGGCCACCAGATCCAGGTCGCCCGCTTCTTGGGTCCGGAAGAAAAAGCAAGTTTTTACAAAGGCTTGGTTGAGGCACTCAACGCCGCCAGGCGCGGCCCGACCTACAACCCGCTTCGCTGATCTGAGGTCGGAAATCGGGTGGTTTCGCGCCCGTCTCTCCCCTACATTTCCGATCATGATGACACTCGCCATACATGACCAGCGCCTGGCCAAGCCGGGCCCCCAGAACGCCGCGCTGCGCGACTATGATTCGGTGCGCCGGGCCATTGCCTTCATCTCGGCGAACTGGCGCGCGCAGCCGGCCATCGAGGCGATGGCCGATGCGGCCGGCGTCACGCCTGATGAGCTGCACCATCTGTTCCGCCGCTGGGCCTCGATCACGCCGAAGGCTTTCATGCAAGCGCTGACGCTCGATCACGCCAAGGGCTTGCTGCGGGACTCCGCGAGCATTCTCGACGCCGCGCTCGACTCCGGCTTGTCGGGCCCGGGGCGGCTGCACGATCTCTTCGTCACCCATGAAGCGATGTCGCCGGGTGAATGGAAGAACGGCGGCGCCGGCCTGACCTTGCGCTACGGTTTTCACCCCTCGCCGTTCGGCACCGCGATCGTGATCGCCACCGACCGCGGCCTGTCAGGCCTTGCCTTCGCCGACCATGGCGAGGAGAAGGTCGCGCTTGCCGACATGACGCGGCGCTGGCCGAACGCCAGCTATGTCGAGGACCACGAGGGCACGGCCCCGCTCGCTGCGCGCGTCTTCGACACCAAGCTCTGGCGGCCGGACCAGCCGCTGCGCGTGGTGATGATCGGTACCGATTTCGAAGTGCGGGTCTGGGAGACGCTGCTGAAAATCCCGATGGGGCGTGCGGTGTCCTATTCCGACATCGCCTGCAACATCAACAGCCCGAAGGCCTCTCGCGCTGTCGGCGCCGCGGTCGGCAAGAACCCGGTCTCGTTCGTCGTGCCCTGTCATCGCGCGCTCGGCAAGAGCGGCACGCTCACCGGCTATCACTGGGGCATCACCCGCAAGCAGGCGATGCTGGGCTGGGAAGCCGGGCAGCTGGGGATGCAGTAATCACGCTGCTGTAGGGTGGCAAAGGCGCGCAGCGCCGTGCCCACGATCTCTCTGAAACCGCCGACAGAACGTGGGCCCGCTTCCCGCTTCGCTCTTCGAGCTACGGCGGACAAGTCGCTTTGCCGACCCTGCGAGATCTCGCTTAGCCCGCCAGATCCAGCTTCGAGGCCACGGTCGAATCCGCATTGAGCCGGTAAATGATCGGCACACCTGTCGCGAGGTCGCGCTTCAAAATGCCTTCAGGCGAGAGCTTTTCCAGCACCATGATCAGCGCGCGCAGCGAGTTGCCGTGGGCGGCAATGAGGGTGCGCTTGCCGTTGAGCACGCCGGGCAGAATCTCCTGCACGTAATAGGGCAGTGCCCGCGCCAGCGTGTCCTTCAGGCTTTCGCCGCCGGGCGGCGGCACGTCATAGGAGCGGCGCCAGATCAGCACCTGGTCCTCGCCCCATTTCTTGCGGGCGTCGTCCTTGTTGAGGCCAGAGAGATCGCCATAGTCGCGCTCGTTCAGCGCGAGGTTCTTCGTCGTTGGCAGGCTCCTCTGGTCGAGCTCGCCGAGAATGAGATCGAGCGTGTGCTGCGCGCGCGTCAACACGGAGGTGTAGGCGACGTCGAACACCAGCCCCTGCGCCTTCAGCTTGCGGCCGGCTTCCGTGGCTTCCTTCACGCCGAGCTCGGTGAGGTCAGGGTCCTTCCAACCCGTGAACAGGTTCTTCAGATTCCATTCGCTCTGGCCGTGGCGCACGAGCACGAGAAGACGTTCGCTCATTGACTGCTTTCCGTTGCTTATTGTCGACTAGAGATCGGCAAGGCCGAGCACGTCGGCCATGGAGTAGTGCCCGGGCTTCTTGCCATGCGCCCACAGCGCCGCCTTCAGCGCGCCATGGGCGAACAGCATGCGGTCCTCGGCCTGATGCGACAGCGTCAGGCGCTCGAACGGGCCGAGGAAGGTCACGCTATGGTCGCCGGCGACGGTGCCGCCACGCAACGAGGCGAAACCGATATTGCCCGGCCTGCGCGCACCGGTGATGCCGTCACGGCCGCGCTCGGAATGTTCATCGAGGGCGACGCCGCGGCCGGAAGCTGCGGCCTGGCCCAGCATCAGTGCGGTGCCCGACGGCGCGTCGACCTTCATGCGATGATGGGTTTCGATGATCTCGATATCGAAGCTCTGGTCGAGCGCCTTGGCGACGCGCTTGACCACCGCGGCCAGCAGATTGACGCCCAGGCTCATATTGCCCGATTGCACCACGACCGCGCGATTGGTGACGCTCTTGATCACGGCGTTGTCGGAGCCCGACAGCCCCGTGGTGCCGACGACATGCACGATACCGCGCTCGGCGGCGATCGCGACATTGGCGATCGTCGCCGCCGGCACGGTGAAATCGAGGATGCCGTCGGCCTCCTTCGACATCGCCCAGATATCGGCCGACAGCTTGATGCCGTTGGCGGGCAGGCCTGCGAGCACGCCGGCATCCTTGCCGAGCAGCTCGGAGCCAGGCGCCTCCAGCGCGCCGGCCAGCACCGCCCCTTTGCTCTCGGCAATCGCCCGCACCAACGCGCGCCCCATCCGGCCGCCGGCTCCAGCAACAATCAAGCGCATGTCGGACATGGTGTGATCCTCTTCGGAGCCGTTTGTAGCCGGGGGAGGCAGTTCCGGCAACCGAGGGGGATCAGGCGGCGACATTCACCGTCGTTCCGGGGTGGTCCGAAGGACCAGACCCGGAATGACGGTGCCTATCGCGCCTCAGCCGTCCGACGGCTGCGGGCCGTCATAGCCCTCGATGATGATGAGATCGGCGACCGAGTGCGGCTGGCGCACCTTGATGTTGGCCTGGTATTCCGGTGAGTTGTAGCAGGCGATCGCGGTTTCGTAGTCCGGGAATTCGATCACGACGTTGCGGGTGCGGCTGGCGCCTTCGACGGTGGTGAACTTGCCGGCGCGCACGACGAAGCGGCCGCCCCATTTCTTGAAGATCGGACCGTTGGCGACGGCGTAGGGCTTGTAGCCCTCGTCACTGCTCACATCGACGCGCCCGATCCAGTAGCCTTTTGCCATTGTTCTTCTCCCTGCTGTGGTTCTATTTGAGCATGATCTGATCGGAAAACCGCTGCACAGTTTTCCGGATCATGCTCCGAGCGCCTGCGCGATCTCGGCCTGGATTGCTTCCGCAATCGCCTTCGGGTCGGCGGCTTCGACGATCGGCCGTCCGACGACGAGATAGTCGGCGCCGGCGGCGATCGCACGGCCCGGCGTCATGATGCGTTTCTGATCGCCGCTTGCCGCGCCCGCCGGCCGGATGCCCGGCGTGACCAGGCTCATCTGGTGGCCGACGATCTTGCGCAACGCACCGACCTCCTCGGGCGAGGACACGAGACCGTCGACGCCGAGCACCTGCGCCTGCTGCGCGCGCGCCTCGACCAGCTCGGAGACGCCGAGCCGATAGCCGGCAGCGTGCAGATCGTCCTCGTTGTAGGAGGTCAGCACCGTGACGGCGAGAATCTTCAGGCTCGAATCGCCGCGGCCTTCGACGGCGCCCTTCATGGTCTGCGGATAGGCGTGCACGGTGACGAAGGTTGCGCCCAGCTTCGCCACACTTTCCACACCACGCGTAACCGTGTTGCCGATGTCGTGCATCTTGAGATCGGCGAAAACCTTCTTGCCCCTGTCGGCGAGCTTGCCGACCAGCGGCAGGCCTGCGGCATAGGCGAGCTGATAGCCGATCTTGTAGAAGGTGACGCTGTCGCCGAGCTGAGCGATCATCGCTTCCGCGGCATCGACGCTGGGCAGATCGAGCGCGACGATCAGGCGGTCCTTTGGGGCGATCTCGGCTGGCGTCATGTCACCTCACATCATGCGTTGGGAAATGTCGATCAACTGCGCGACCAGCTCCTTCAACGCGGCGATGTCGCCCTCGTTCTTCAGCCTGTCCATATCGTCATAGGCCTGGTCGGCGAAGGCGAGCGTGAGCTGGCTGGCAATCACATTGGCGTGGCACGAGGTCAGGATCAGCCGCAACGCCTGAAGCGCGCGGGCAGCTCCCAGCCGGCTCTGCGAGGCGCCGGCGAGCGCGAAGGTGCGGTTGCGGAAGACTTCGCCGCGCGCCTCGTGCAGCTCGTGCACGCGGCTGACCCAGTCGATCGCGTTCTTGAGCAGCGGCGGCACCGAGGCGTTGTATTCGGGCGAGACGATCAACACGCCATGATGCGCGCCGATCATGCGCTTGAGATTGATCGCATACTTGGGCACGCCGGATTTGGCCTGAAGATCGCCGTCGTAGATCGGCAGCGGGAAGTCGGCGAGCGAGATACGGGTGACGTCGACGCCGGCCCGGGCGAATTCATACGCGGCGACCGCCGCCAGCTTCGCATTGTGCGAACCGGTGCGCAGCGAGCCGGGAATGACCAGGATTTTGGGTGCGGACATCCGCTTCCATGCGTTCGGCGAAACCAGCCCGCCGCGCAAGAAAACAAGCCGGCGGAATTAGTCCTTGCGATACACCCAGACGCGGGCGGGCGGAAGGTTCATCCAGATCCGTTCCGAAGCCTCTGTGGACACGCCGGGCAGCGATTTCGGGATCGGCGGCACTACCGCATAGGTGAACTGGACGAAGGGCGCCCCGGGCGCGAGCGCCGTGAAGGCGTCGCGGATCAGCCGCAGCCGGGTCAGCATCGGCTTTGTCACGAGCGGCAGGCCCGAGACGACCGCGGAGGCCGGCGCGCTCAGCACGTTCCAAAGCGTGTCGCGGAGGCGATAGGCATCGCCCTGCACCACCTTGGCCTGCGGATAGCGGTCGCGCAGCAGCGCGCAGAAGCCGGGATTGTATTCGACGAGAACGAGACGCTTCTGATCGACACCGCGCTCGACCAGGGCCGAGGTGATGGCGCCGGTCCCGGGCCCGAGTTCGACCACAGGCGCGTCCGAATCGACATCGACGTAATGGGCCATGGTCCGGGCCAGCAGCTTGCCCGACGGCGTCACGGCGCCCATGTGCAGCGGCTTTTCGATCCATGATCTGAGAAAGCGCACCTCGTCGTCGAGACGAGGCTTCTTCAACGCACGCGCGGACGATGGCAATGGCATGTCAGGACCGGACGGGACCGCGGGACCGCGTGTCAGAAAATGGTCATAAAGACGTATAGCCCGAAGGCGGTACGGTCAAGCCAAGTCAACTCGCCCGATTGCCGAAGAAATCCTTGACCTTGGCGAAGAAGCCCTCGGATTCCGGCTGGGTGTTGCCGGAGGACAGCTTTTCGAACTCGGCCAGCAATTCCTGCTGCTTCTTGGTGAGGTTCTGCGGCGTCTCGACCACGACCTGAACATACATGTCGCCCATCTGGCGCGACCGCAGCACCGGCATGCCTTTTGACGCGATGCGGAATCGGCGGTTGGACTGAGTCCCGGCCGGCACCTTCACCTTGGCCTTGCCCTTGTCGATGGTCGGCACCTCGAATTCGCCGCCGAGGGCGGCCGTCACCATCGAGATCGGCACACGGCAATGCAGATCGGCGCCGTCGCGCTGGAAGAACTGGTGCTGGACCAGCGACAGAAAGATGTAGAGGTCGCCGGGCGGACCGCCGCGAACCCCCGCCTCACCCTCACCGGCGAGCCTGATCCTTGTGCCGTCCTCGACACCCGGGGGAATGTTCACCGACAGATTCCGCTCGCGGGTGACGCGGCCCTGGCCCGAGCAGGACGGGCAGGCATCCTCGATCATCTGGCCGCGGCCCTGACAACCCGGACAGGTCCGCTCCAGCGTGAAGAAGCCCTGCGACTGCCGCACGCGGCCGGCGCCGCCGCAGGTCGAACAGGTCTTGGGCTTGGTTCCGGCCTTGGCGCCGATGCCCGAGCAGGCCTCGCAGGTGACCGAGACCGGAATCTCGATCTGCGCGGTCTTGCCGCCAAAGGCTTCCTCGAGCGTGATTTCCATGTTGTAGCGCAGGTCGGCGCCGCGCTCACGGCCGCCGCGGCCGCGCTGCCCGGCCATGCCGAACAAATCTTCGAAAATGTCGGAAAAAGAGGAGGCGAAGCCCGCGCCGAACCCGGCACCACCGCCGCCCTGCTCGAAAGCGGCATGACCGTAACGGTCATAGGCGGCGCGCTTGTCCTTGTCCTTCAGGACCTCGTAGGCCTCGTTGAGTTCCTTGAATTTGACTTCGCTGGTCTCATCCCCCGGGTTGCGGTCGGGATGGAATTTCATCGCGAGCTTGCGGAACGACGACTTCAGCTTGCCTTCGTCGGCGTCGCGGTCGACCTCGAGGGTCTCGTAGTAGCAGCGCTTGGTGGACGTGGACATGTCGGACTCGGTCTATCCAATCGCGATTCAAGTCGGAGCGAAACAACGTCGCCACGCGACAATATAGGCGGCCTTCCGCCTGGCGGCAGAGGGCCCCATAGCGGCGTTCAGCATAACGGCTGGGAATTGATTGATCGTAACGGGCACCCGTCCCGTCGAGCCCGACGCGACGGCCTCCCCCGCAAGGGAGGAGGCCTTTAGCGCGTATGGGGTCCAAGCCGTCCGCATCGTCACCCTCTCGGGGTTCAGGCGGACTTCTTGTTGTTCTTGTCGTCGTCGACCTCGGTGAATTCCGCGTCGACGACGTCGTCCTTGGCCGCGTCCTTCTTGGCGTCGGCCTCGGCCTGCTGCTTGTACATGGCCTCGCCGAGCTTCATCGAAGCCTGGGCCAGCGTTTGAGTCTTGGCCTTGATCGCCTCGGCATCGTCGCCCTTCAGCGCTTCCTTGAGGTCGCCGACGGCATCCTCGATGGCGCGGCGCTCGGTCTCGCCGACCTTCGAGCCGTGCTCGGCCAAAGCCTTCTCGGTCGAATGCACCAGACCATCCGCCTCGTTCTTGGCAGTGACGGCCTCGCGGCGCTTCTTGTCCGCCTCGGCATTGGCCTCGGCGTCCTTGACCATCTTCTCGATGTCAGCTTCCGACAGGCCGCCGGAGGCCTGGATGCGGATCTGCTGCTCCTTGCCGGTGGCCTTGTCCTTGGCCGAGACGTTGACGATACCGTTGGCGTCGATGTCGAACGTCACCTCGATCTGCGGCATGCCGCGCGGAGCCGGCGGAATGCCCATCAGGTCGAACTGGCCGAGCATCTTGTTGTCAGCCGCCATTTCACGCTCGCCCTGGAAGACGCGGATGGTGACCGCGTTCTGGCTATCCTCGGCGGTCGAGAACACCTGGCTCTTCTTGGTCGGGATCGTGGTGTTGCGGTCGATGATGCGGGTGAACACGCCGCCCAGCGTCTCGATGCCCAGCGACAGCGGGGTGACGTCGAGCAGCAGCACGTCCTTGACGTCGCCCTGGAGCACGCCGGCCTGGATCGCGGCGCCGATCGCCACGACTTCGTCCGGGTTGACGCCCTTGTGCGGCTCCTTACCGAACAGCTGCTTCACGACTTCCTGGACCTTCGGCATGCGCGACATGCCGCCGACCAGAACCACTTCGCCGATCTCACCGGCGGTGACGCCGGCGTCCTTCAGCGCCTTGCGGCAGGGCTCGACGGTCTTCTGGACGAGATCGTCGACCAGCGCCTCGAACTTGGCGCGGGTGAGCTTCATCGTCAGATGCTTCGGACCGGTCTGGTCCGCGGTGATGAAGGGCAGGTTGATCTCGGTTTGCGTCGTCGATGACAGCTCGATCTTGGCCTTTTCAGCGGCTTCCTTCAGGCGCTGCAGCGCGAGCTTGTCGTTGCGCAGGTTGATGCCCTGCTCCTTCTGGAATTCGTCGGCGAGATAGCCGACCAGACGCATGTCGAAATCTTCGCCGCCGAGGAAGGTGTCGCCGTTGGTCGACTTCACCTCGAACACCCCGTCGCCGATCTCGAGGATCGAGATATCAAACGTGCCGCCGCCGAGATCGTACACCGCGATGGTACCGGTCTTGGTCTTGTCGAGGCCATAGGCGAGCGCAGCCGCGGTCGGCTCGTTGATGATGCGCAGCACTTCGAGGCCCGCGATCTTGCCGGCGTCCTTGGTCGCCTGGCGCTGGGCGTCGTTGAAGTAGGCGGGAACGGTGATGACGGCCTGGTCGACCTTCTGGCCGAGATGGGCTTCCGCGGTCTCCTTCATCTTCTGCAAGATGAACGCCGAGACCTGCGAGGGCGAGTAGGTCTGGCCGTCGGCCTCGACCCAGGCGTCGCCGTTGGAAGCCTTCACGATCTTGTAGGGGACGAGCTTCTTGTCCTTCTCGACCATCGGGTCGTCGTAGCGGCGGCCGATGAGGCGCTTCACTGCGAAGAAGGTGCGCTCGGGATTGGTAACGGCCTGGCGCTTCGCCGGCTGGCCGACGAGGCGCTCACCGTCGTCCGTGACGGCGACGATCGAGGGCGTCGTGCGCATGCCTTCGGAATTTTCGATGACTTTGGCGTTCTTGCCATCCATCACGGCGACGCACGAATTCGTGGTGCCGAGATCGATCCCAATGACCTTTCCCATGGTCCTGATATCCTTGTTTTTGCGGCAGGTTGGCTGGGCCCGGAAGGCACCCAAACCGAAACCCCCTAAGATCAAACATCCGCGATATTGCGATGATTGAGGCTCATATAGGAGGGGGGGAGGGGCCCGCAAGGACCGAAGCCAGGTTTCTGCCGCGAAAACATTGGGTTTTGGAAGAACATATCCGGGCTTCACCGCCTTGCGGGTGAGGAATTATTAACAGGTTCAGGTCTCGGCAAGTCCCCGCGCCGCAGGTGGTCCTCACCCTGTTGCCGCAAGCCCAAACCCGCTAAAAGGCGAACCGGCCGGGCCGCCGCCATGGCTGCTCCGCGCGACAAAGCGGCCCGGTGGCCGACCATCGAACGGCCTCAATGTGAACCAATCAGAGTGCCCATGAAGCTGATCCGTCCCCTTGCCGCGCTCGCCCTCTTTGTTGCCTCCGCGTTTCCGGCGCTTGCCGCCGACGCCGTGTTTCCGCCCGGCTTGCGCCTCGGCATGGTGCCGCTGGTCGGCCTCAACACCGCAAAAACCTTTCCGGGCTTCGAGAGCGAGGACGGCAGCGTCAAGGTGCTGATCACCGAGCTGCCGCCGGCGGCCTATGGCGAGGTCGTGAGCGCCTTCAATTCCAATCCGGCCGGCACGAATGGCGTCAAGCAGGACAAGGTCGAGACTCCCGCGGGCCTTGCCTATTTCACCACCGAAAGCGGCAAGGCCGGCGACACTCCGGTAAAGCGCTATTCGATGATCGTGCCGGGCGCCGGCTTCTCCGGTTATGTCGCGGTGCAGATCCCGGAGAATGCGGCCAAGATCTACACGGACGAAGCGGTGCGGCAGATGTTTGCGACCGCCGCCACCCGCAAGCAGGTCTCGGCCGAGGAGCAGATCGCGCTGATGCCGTTCAAGATCACCGATCTCGCCGACTTCAAGGACGTGCGCACGCTGGCGCCGGGCTCGAGCATCATCCTGGCCGATGGCGACGAGAGCACCGGCTATGAGTCGAAGCCGTTCATGATCCTCGGCGTGATCGGCGCCACCCCGCAAGCCGCCGACGACCGCGCCCGCTTCGCTCAGGAGGCGGCGCTTCAGATCCCCGGCGTGCGCGAATCGCGCGTCACCATGTCGGAGCCGATCCGCATCAATGGCCAGCAGGGTTTCGAGACGCGGATCGACGGCGTCAGCGGCAAGGAAAAGACCCCGGTCACGGTGGTGCAGTGGATCCGCTTCTCCAGCGGAGGCGCCTCGCTGCGCATCGTCGCCAGCGCCCCGCGCGACCAGTGGCCGGCCGCCTTCACCCGCTTCCGGGCGGTCCGCGACGGCATCCAGCCGAAGGGCTAAAGCGCGATGCGATTAGGATCAATCGCCACCGCGCTTTAGGTTGTTGTTTAAGCATGATCTTTTCGGAAAACCGCTGCGCACTTTTCCGGATCATGCTTTAGCCCAACCCCTCACCAAACCCGGCTGCATTTTGGGCTTCTGTTCGTATACGAACGGAACTAGGCTTCCCTTTATTGGATCATCCCGAGGGAGGCGAACGATGCTGGACCGACGACAAGTCTTGGCAATGCTTGGAACGACGGCGCTGGCGAGCCTCGCGCCGACCGCGCTGTTTGCGGCGGCATCGATCAAGCCGGACGATGCATCCGCGCTGCTCGTGATCGACGTGCAGAACTGCTTCCTGCCCGGCGGCAGCCT
This sequence comes from Bradyrhizobium sp. 199, assembly GCF_023073355.1. Taxonomy (GTDB): domain Bacteria; phylum Pseudomonadota; class Alphaproteobacteria; order Rhizobiales; family Xanthobacteraceae; genus Bradyrhizobium. Next base: position 204,772 of record NZ_JADPJI010000004.1, on the reverse strand, counting down.
CGCCGTGAAGGAGGGCGAGCAGGTGGTGCCCGTCATCAACAAGATGGCCAAAGCGTTTGCGAATGTGGTGATGACGCAGGACTGGCACACGCCGGGCCACGTCTCGTTCGCGTCGGTGCATTCCGGCAAGAAGCCGTTCGAAACGGTCGATCTTCCCTACGGCAAGCAGGTGCTGTGGCCGGACCATTGCGTGCAGGGGACCGAGGGCGCTTCGCTGTCGAAGGACCTTGCGATCCCGCATGCCGAGCTCATCATCCGCAAGGGCTTTCACAAGGACGTCGACAGCTATTCGGCTTTCCTCGAAGCCGACGGCAAGACCTCGACGGGACTTGCCGGATACCTCAAGGGGCGCAAGATCAAGCGCGTCTTCGTGGCGGGGTTGGCGACAGACTTCTGCGTCGCCTGGACCGCGCTCGACGCGCGCAAGGCAGGCTTCGAGGTCTATGTGGTGGAAGACGCCTGCCGCGGCATCGACAATCAGGGTTCGCTGGCAAAAGCCTGGGCCGATATGGCCAAGGCCGGCGTGAAGCGGATTCAGTCTGCGGACATCGCGGCGAGCGCGTAAGCGACACGCAACACGGCAAAACCCTCATCCTGAGGAGCGCGCTTCTTCGCGCGTCTCGAAGGATGAAGGCCCCGCTGCTGCACCTTGGCCTTCATGGTTCGAGACGCCGCGCAAAAGCGCGGCTCCTCACCATGAGGGACGACTTTAGTTCGGCGCGTCGCTCGACTCGTTGTTGTTCGCCGCGGGCGCGGCCTTTGCGCCGCCCTTGGCGACGCCGACCAAGGCCGGGCGCAGCACGCGCTCGCCGATGGTATAGCCGGCCTGCATGATCTGGACCACGGTGCCTGAGGGCACGGAGGGATCGGGCACTTCGTACATCGCCTGATGGAAGTTCGGGTCGAACTTCTGCCCCTGCGGATCGAGCTTCTTGACGCCATGCTTTTCCAGCGCGTTGAGCAGCGAACGCTCGGTGAGCTCGACGCCCTCGATCAGCGAGGTCAGGCCGGGATCGGCGGTGGCACGCGCCTCGGCCGGAACGGCATCGAGCGCGCGCTGGAGATTGTCGGCGATGTCGAGCACGTCGCGGGCAAAGCCGGTGATGCCGTAGAGGCGGGCATCGGCGACCTCCTTGGCGGTGCGCTTGCGCAAATTCTCCATCTCGGCCAGCGTCCGCAGCATGCGGTCGCGCGCTTCGCTGGCTTCCTTCTGCAAGGTTTCGACCGAGCCGGGCTCGGGATCGTCGGGCATGATGTAGGGCTTTGACACCACGGGCTCGGGCGTCGGCGCGGTCGTGTCTTCGGGTTGCCGGTCTCGATCGGTCATCGGCTCTAATCTCGAACTCGTTTCCAGGGATTGTTGGCCCGGATATCGGGCCTGGAGCCACGAAAATCAAGCGCCCGTGATCGGCGAAACGCGGGTCAGCCTCCCAAAAGGCGGCTGACGATGCGGGCGGCGTAGTCCACGGTCGGGATCACGCGGGCATAATTCAGCCGGGTCGGGCCGATCACGCCGAGGACGCCGACGATGTGGCCGGCGGCATCCCGATAGGGCGAGATGATGGTGGAGGAGCCCGACAGGGAAAACAGCTTGTTCTCGCTGCCGATGAAGATGCGCACGCCTTCCGCGGTCTCGGCGCGGCCCAAGAGGTCGATGACCCCGCGCTTGGTCTCGAGATCGTCGAACAAAAGGCGCACCCGCTCCAGATCCTCCAGCGCGTGCAGATCCTCCAGCAGATTGGCGTGGCCGCGGACGATGAGCTGGCGGTCCTCGTTCTCGCCGCCGGACCAGCTGGCGATTCCGGCCGAGATCACCTTCTGCGTCAGCTGATCGAGTTCGGCGCGGGCTTCCCCGAGTGCAGTCTCGAGTTCGAGCCGCGCCTCGGCCAAGGTGCGGCCGCGGATTCGCGCATTGAGGAAATTGCCCGCCTCGGTGATCGCCGAGGAGGGAACTCCGGGCGGCAGCGACAGCACGCGGTTTTCGACCTGGCCGTCCTCGCCGACCAGGATCACCAGCGCCTTTTCCGGTTCCAGACGGACGAATTCGATGTGTTTCAGCCGCGCATTGGATTTCGGCGTCAGCACCACCGCGGCGGCACGGGTCAGTCCCGACAGCCGCGTCAGCGCCTGGTCCAGCGCCGCCTCCACCGATTGCGCCTGGCCTACGGTGGCAAGCTGGCTCTGGATCGCCGCACGCTCGGCTTCAGTGAGGTCGCCGACCTGCATCAGGGCATCGACGAAAAAGCGCAAGCCCAGTTCCGTCGGCAGCCGGCCAGCGGAGGTGTGGGGCGCGTAGATCAGGCCGAGGTGTTCCAGATCGGCCATGACGTTGCGGACCGAAGCCGGCGACAGCGGCATCGCGATCAGGCGCGAGATATTGCGCGAGCCCACGGGCTCGCCGGTCGCCAGATAGCTTTCGACAATTTGACGAAAGATATCGCGGGAACGCTCGTTGAGCTGGGCAAGACCTGCGCCCGGCGCGATCAGATGGATCGGATCGTGATGGGCCACAGACGTAACTCCTCTCAGGTGCTCATAATTTGTCCATCCCGGGCGCTTCTGACAAGCGTGGCGTTTGCTGGCGCGAAATCAAGGGGTGAAAAAACCTTGCCGCCCACCCTGACCCCACCTACAAGCACCGCGAACAGCCCATTTCCGAGAGTTTTGGAGGATTCCCATGCGGCCAAGCCGCCGTGCGCCCGACGAATTGCGCCCCGTGACGCTGGAGCGCGGCGTGGTCAAATATGCGGAAGGCTCGTGCCTCGTGAAATTCGGCGACACCCATGTGCTGGTCACCGCCACGCTGGAAGACCGCCTGCCGCCGTGGCTGAAGGGCCAGGGCCGCGGCTGGGTCACCGCCGAATACGGCATGCTGCCGCGCGCGACCTCCGAACGCACCCGTCGCGAGGCCTCCGCCGGCAAGCAAAGCGGCCGCACCGTCGAGATTCAGCGCCTGATCGGCCGCTCGCTTCGCACCATCGTCGATCTCGAAGCGCTCGGTGAGCGCCAGATCACGGTCGATTGCGACGTGCTCCAGGCCGACGGCGGCACGCGCACGGCCTCGATCACCGGTGCCTGGGTCGCCCTCGCCGATTGCATCAACTGGATGAAGACGCGCAACATGATCAAGGCTAATGTGATGCGCGACAACGTCGCTGCGATCTCGTGCGGCATCTACAACGGCACGCCGGTGCTCGATCTCGACTACGCCGAGGATTCGGAAGCCCAGACCGACGCCAATTTCGTCATGACCGGCGATGGCCGCATCATCGAGGTGCAGGGCACGGCGGAACGCGAACCCTTTACGCAGGACGAGTTCCTGAAGCTGATGGCGCTGGCCCAGAAAGGCATCGCGCGCCTGGTGGACTTGCAGAAACTGGCTGTGGCGTAGTCAATAGGCCCATGCACCGCCGAATCACGGACAAGCTCGTCATCGCGACCCATAATCCCGGCAAGCTTGCCGAGATGCGGGAGCTGCTTGCGCCGTACGGCATCGCGGCGGTGTCGGCCGGCGAGCTCGGCCTCGCCGAGCCTGAAGAGACCGGCGGCGATTTCCGCAGCAACGCGGCGATCAAGGCGATCGCGGCGGCGCAGGCGACCAAGCTTCCGGCCTTCGCCGATGATTCCGGCATCGTGGTCGACGCGCTCGACGGCGCCCCCGGCATCTACAGCGCGCGCTGGGCGGGCCCGTCCAAGGATTTCAACGCGGCGATGGCGCAGATCGAGCGCCTGTTGCAGGAGCGCGGTGCCACCACCCCTGACAAGCGCAAGGCGCACTTCGTCTCCGCACTCTGCGTCGCCTGGCCCGACGATCATCTCGAAGAGGTCGAGGCGCGCGTCGACGGCACGCTGGTCTGGCCGCCGCGCGGCACTGCCGGCTTCGGCTACGATCCGATGTTCCTGCCGGACGGCCACAACCGCACTTTCGGCGAAATGGAAAGCATCGAGAAGCACGGCCTGCCGCCGCTTGGGCTCGGCCTGTCGCACCGCGCCCGCGCCTTCGTGAAACTGGCGGAGATCTGCCTTGAGCCACGCTAAGGAAGCCTTCGGCGTCTACGTGCACTGGCCGTTCTGCCTGTCGAAATGTCCCTATTGCGATTTCAACAGCCACGTCCGCCACGCCCCGATCGATGAAGCGCGCTTCGCCTCCGCCTTCGCGCGTGAGATTGAAACGACCGCGCAGCGTTCGCCCGGCCGCGAGGTCACCTCGATCTTTCTCGGCGGCGGCACGCCATCATTGATGCAGCCTGCAACCGTCGGCGCCGTGCTCGACGCCATCGGCAAGCACTGGACCGTCGCAACCAACGTCGAAGTCACGCTGGAGGCGAACCCGACCAGCGTCGAGGCCACGCGCTTTGCCGGCTATCGCACCGCCGGCGTCAATCGGGTCTCGCTCGGCGTGCAAGCGCTCGACGATGCCTCGCTGAAGGCGCTGGGCCGGATGCACAGCGCGCGCGAGGCGCTCGATGCCGTCGCCATCGCACGCCGCTCGTTCGATCGTTACTCGTTCGACCTGATCTACGCCCGCCCCGACCAGACGCCAGCGATGTGGGCCGATGAACTTCGTCTCGCGATCGATGAGGCGGCCGAGCATCTGTCGCTGTATCAATTGACGATCGAGGAAGGCACGCCGTTCTTCGGCCTGCACCAGGCCGGCAAATTGAAGACGCCGGACGAAGCGGTTGCGCGCGCGCTCTACGACGTCACGCAGGAAAGCTGCGACAAGCTCGGCCTGCCCGCCTACGAGATCTCCAACCACGCGCGGCAGGGCGCCGAGTGCCGGCACAATCTGGTCTACTGGCGCGGCGACGAATATGCCGGCATCGGCCCGGGCGCGCACGGCCGGCTCGACATCGACGGCGTGAGGCATGCCACCGCCACCGAGAAGCGTCCGGAAGCCTGGCTGATGCGGGTCGAGACCAACGGTCACGGCATCGTCACCGACGACCTCCTCAACAGCGAGGAGCGGGCCGACGAATTCTTGCTGATGGGATTGCGCCTCGCGGAAGGCATCGACCCCGAGCGCTACAGAGCCCTGTCCGGCCGGACGCTCGATCCCAAACGCATCGCTCTGCTGCGCGAAGAAGGCGCGATTACCGTCGATGCGACGGGACGCTTGCGCGTGACCAGCAGCGGATTTCCGGTGCTGGACGCGGTGGTCGCGGATCTCGCGGCGTAGCGAGACGCCGCAGGGTGGGCAAGCGGAGCGTGCCCACCAATTCTATGCGATCTAGCTAAGAGATCGTGGGCACGGCGCAAGTGCGCCTTTGCCCACCGTACGGCAGCGGCGTCCTGAGCTACGCCCCAAAACTCTTCGGCGAGCCCGCGACCGCAACGCCGCCACCCTGCGTCACCTTCATCACCGCGAGACCGCGTTCATTGGTGCCATCGGCGCGGAAGCGGAACAGGCCGTCGATGCCGGCGAAACCCGAAGGGTTGGTGAGCACGTCGGGCGAGAAGCGCGTCGTGCCTTGGGTGCGGGCGAGGGCGGCGACGAGGGCGACCGCGTCATAGGCGAGCGTCGCGGTGCGGATCGGCTCGGCGCCGTATTTGGTACGGTAACGGCCGGAGAATGCGCGAAAACCGGCCGGGTCCGGCGCGGCGTAGAGACCGCCTTGCAGGGCGGCGCTGGCATAGACGCGCGGACTGTCCCACAGGCCGGTGCCGAGCAGCTGGATGTTGCGCAAATTCGCGCCCGCAGCGGTCATGGCGTCCGCCACCGACACGACGGCATCGCCGTCATCGGCCATGAACAGCGCATCCGCGCTGCCGAGCTGCTGGGCGACAGTGCGCGCCGGCGTGGCGCGATCGGCGCCGTATTTTTCGAAGGCGACGATGCGCCCGCCGCGCCGCGGCACCGCCGCCTTCACGGCGGCCTCGACGACGTTGCCATAGGCATTGTCGGGCACGAGCACGGCGACCGAGCGCTTTCCGATGCTGGCGGAATATTCGACGATGCGATTGACGTCGGACTCCGGCAGGAAGCTGAGCAGATAGACGCCGCGGCCAGCGATGCTGGAATCGGTCGAGAAGGCGATCACCGAGATGCCGCGCGTCCGCGCGACCTGCGCTACCGCCGGCACCGATTGTGCGAACAGCGGTCCGAGGATGATCTCGGCGCCCTCGTCGACCGCCTGCTGCGCGCTGGCCTGCGCGCCTTGCGGGCTGCCATTGTCGTCCTTGATCAGGAGCTGGATGTTCGGGTTCTGGAACTCGGCCAGCGCCATTTCGGCGGCGTTGCGCATGGACTGCGCGGCAAGGCCGGCATTGCCGGCGGCCGAGAGCGGCAGGATCACCGCGACTTTCACCCCGCCGGTGCCCGCAGTCGTGGCCTGCTGCGGCGGGCCGGCCGGCTGGGCCGGCGGCGCGGAGGAATTGCTGAACGGGTTGGAGAACTGGCTGAGACTTTGCTGCACGCCGGCGCAGGCCGACAGCAGGGGTGCCCCCAGCAACAGGCCGAGCGCGCTCCTTCGGGTGGCCCCTGACATCAGGGACCCCGGAACGGGAGACTTTGGATAACGCGGGCCCACCATGGCAGCTTCTCTTCTGACCCGCCTTCTCGCCAGCCGGTCACGACATTCTTCCACGACACAAGCCGCGGATTCAGGCATATTGTCGGCAAATAGTTAACCGAAACAAAAGGATAATGGCGGTTTAACGCGACCGCCTTTCCGTCCGGCAGCTGTTTGCCCTCGCTCACGCAGCATCAAGGCGGCGTTTCGGTCGCGAATATGGCGCGAGGGCCCTCACTCCCTCTCGACGTGATCCTGGATCGCTCACATTCCCGTCCGTTGCTCGCCCCCTCACCTCGGCACGATCTTTTTCGGCGAGCCGGTTCCCAGCCCGGCGGATCGTGCCTAAGTTGACCTGATTATGCGCGCAAAGCCGGCCCCGATAAATACGCCTGAAGCTGAAGATGCCGCCTCGCGCGGTTTCTCCATCGATGCGCACCGGCTTCCTGCGCCGAAGGCGGCACCGGGCCTCCACCTGGTCGCAACCCCGATCGGCAATCTCGGCGACATCACGCTGCGCGCGCTCCAGACCCTCGCCGGTGTCGATGTCATTGCCTGCGAAGACACCCGCATCACACGGCGCCTGACCGAGCGCTACGCCATCGCAGCAACGCTCAAGCAATATCACGAGCACAACGCCGAAGCCGCGCGCCCAAAAATCCTGGAGGCGCTGGGGCAGGGCGGCTCGATCGCGCTGGTATCGGACGCCGGCACGCCGCTGATCTCCGATCCCGGCTTCAAGCTGGTGCGCGAGGTCTGCGCCGCCGGCCATGCGGTGTACGCGCTGCCGGGCCCATCCTCCGTGCTCGCCGCGTTGTCGGTCGCCGCGCTGCCGACCGACCGCTTCTTCTTCGAGGGTTTTTTGCCGACCAAATCCGCCGCGCGCCGCGCGCGCCTTGTCGAACTCGCCCGCATCGATGCGACGCTGGTGATGTTCGAATCCGGCAACCGTGTGCAGGATACGCTCACCGAACTCGCCGAGATCATGGGCACGCGCGAGGCCGCGATCTGCCGCGAGCTGACGAAGCTGCATGAGGAAATTTCGCGCGCAAAGCTGGCCGATCTCGCGCGCGATGCTGACGCACTGGAAACGCGCGGCGAATTCGTGCTGGTGATCGCTCCGCCAGCAGCCGACGCCGAGGTGCTGACAGCGGATGCGCTGGACAGTCTCTTGCGCGAACAGCTCGCCACGCACAGCGTCAAGGACGCGGTGGCGCATGCCGTCGCGCTCTCGGGACGCCCGCGCCGCGAGGTCTATGCCCGCGCCCTTGAGCTTGCAAAAGATTTGCAGGGCGGCGATGGCGAAGACTGATATCCCCCGGGAGCCAAAGGTCGCCTCGCCGGAGCGGCTCGCCGCGTTCCGCACCGGCATCTCGGCCGAGAGCCGTGCCGCCGCCTATCTGATGGCGAAGGGCTATCGCATCCTCGCCAAGCGCTACCGCACCCCGCATGGCGAGATCGACATCGTGGCGCGCCGCCGCAATCTGATCGCCTTCGTCGAGGTCAAGGCGAGGGCGACGCTGGACGATGCCGCTTTCGCCGTGACGCCGCGCCAGCAGCGGCGCATCATCGACGCCGCGCAAGGCTGGCTCGTAGCGCATCCCGAGCATGCCGAATTCGAATTGCGATTCGACGCCATGCTGATTGCGCCGCGCTCACTTCCGCGCCATGTGTTGGCGGCATTCGACGCCTCGACCTGAAAGGCAGACCATGAAACTGAACGTCGCCGTCCAGATGGATCCCATCGCCCGCATCAACATCAAGGGCGATTCCACCTTTGCGCTGCTTCTGGAGGCGCAGAAGCGCGGCCATGGCCTGTCCTATTACACGCCCGACAAGCTCTCGATGGTCGGGGAGGAGATCGTCGCTCCGGTTCAGCTCCTGACCGTGCGCGACGAGCCCGGCAACCACTTCACGCTGGGTGAGCCCAGGCGCGAGGCGCTCAACGGCTTTGACGTGGTGCTGCTGCGCCAGGACCCGCCGTTCGACCTCTCCTACATCACCTCGACGCATCTTCTGGAGCGCATTCATCCGAAGACGCTGGTGGTCAACGATCCGGCCTCGGTCCGCAACGCGCCGGAAAAGCTGTTCGTGATGAATTTTCCGCAGCTGATGCCGCCGACGCTGATCTCGCGCGATCTCGACGAGATCAACGCGTTCCGCGACAAGCACGGCGCCGTGGTGATGAAGCCGCTGCATGGCCACGGCGGCGCGGCGGTGTTCCGCGTGATGCCGCAGGACATGAATTTCGGCTCGCTGTTCGACATGTTCTCGGTCACCTTCAGGGAGCCCTGGGTGATCCAGCAGTTCATCCCCGAGGTGAAGCATGGCGACAAGCGCATCATCCTGGTCAACGGCGAGTTCGCCGGCGCGGTGAACCGCGTGCCGGCCGCGGACGACCTTCGCTCCAACATGGTGCGCGGCGGCGCCGCGCAGGAGACCGAGCTCACCCCGCGCGAGCGCGAGATCTGCGCCACGGTCGGCCCGGCGCTGCGCGAGCGCGGCCTGTTGTTCGTCGGCATCGACGTCATCAACGGCAACCTCACCGAGATCAACGTCACCTCGCCCACCGGCATCCGCGCCATTGCAAAGCTCGGCGGTCCTGACGTTGCGGCGAAGATCTGGGACGTGATCGAGCAGAAGCGGGCGAAGTAGCCTCAGCTCGTAGCCAAGCCACTTGGCGCGCACTAACCACCCGTTCACCATGATGCGCCGCGTCCACGCGCGGGCCGCGAGCTGCGTGAAACTACGGGGCCGCTGGCCGGCCAGCTAACGCCGCGTTCACCATCTGCGGAGAACCAGCAACGCGGCCGGTCATCGGGTTCGGCCTCGCAACACCCCTTATACTTTTACTCCCTACTCATCGATACGGGGGAACACGCCAGGTGCGGTTCGAGTGCCCCGCGTATGAGTAAAAGCGTATGAACACCGCACGCATTGTCGTTCTCGTCATCGCGCTGGCCGCTGGCGGCGTCGCTGCGTATCTGGCGAGCGGCTATCAGAATGCGCCCGCGCCCGCCGTGCCCGTTGCCGAGAAACTGCCGACGGTCGAAGTCCTCATCGCCAAGAACGACATTCAGCTCGGCCAGGCCCTCAAGCCCGAGGACCTGCAATGGCAGACCTGGCCGGCCGCGACTGCGAGCAGCGCCTTCATTCGCCGCGACAACAGGCCGGAGGCGCAGAGCCAGATCGCCGGCTCGATCGCGCGCGTACCGTTGATGCAGGGCGAGCCGATCCGCGAGCAGAAGCTGGTCAAGGCCGACGGCTCCGGATTCATGGCTGCGATCCTGCCGTCGGGCATGCGCGCCGTCTCCACCGAGATCTCCGCCGAGACCGGCGCCGGCGGCTTCATTCTGCCGAACGACCACGTCGACATCGTCTTGACCCGTCGCCTGAAGAATCCCGATGTCGCCAACGGCGGCAACGACCTCATCCTGTCCGAGGTCATCCTGAGCAACATCCGCGTGCTCGCGATCGACCAGGCGCCGAAGGAAAAGGACGGCCAGAACGCAGTGATCGGCAAGACCGTCACGCTCGAGCTCAAGCCGGATCAAGTCGCCACGCTGTCGGCCGCGCGCCAGGGCGGCACGCTCCAGCTCGCGCTGCGGAGCATCGCCGATGCCAAGGCCGTGGAGAGTCCGGTCGAGGAACAGACGGCCAAGCGTTCCGACGGCGTCAACGTGATCCGCTACGGGGTACAGGCGCGGCAACTGACGTCACAGAAGTGATGATGGGGATAGCATGAAGGACGGGGATGATCGGACGGGCCTGCGCATTCGGGGGAAGCGCGCGCGCTCGTTCCTGACCGGGACGATGCTGATGCTGGGGCTGCTCGCAGCACCCGACCGCATCAGCGCCGCTGATGCGCCGGTCGGCGACCAGGCACCGATGCAGGCGCCGGATCTCGAGGTATCGTCGGTCGCGACGATCGCGCCCGCGAGGTCGCGTTTTCTCTCCCTTGGCGTCGGAAAATCCGTCGTCGTCGACCTGCCCCGCGAGGTCAAGGACGTGCTGGTGGCCGATCCCAAGATCGCCAATGCCGTCATCCGCTCGTCCCAGCGCGCCTATATCATCGGCGGCCAGGTCGGCCAGACCAACGTCGTGTTCTTCACCGCCGACGGCCAGCAGGTCGCCTCCTACGACATCGCGGTGAAGCGCGATCTCAACGGCATGCGCGCGGCCCTTCGCCAGTCCCTGCCCGGCGTGCAGATCGAAGGCGTCGGCGACAGCGTGATGCTGACCGGGTCGGTGTCGAGCCCGGTCGAGGCACAGCAGGCCGGCGACGTCGCCGCAAAACTCGTCGGCGGTTCGGACAAGGTCGTCAACAACATCGTCGTGCGCGGCCGCGACCAGGTGATGCTCAAGGTCGTCGTCGGCGAAGTGCGCCGCGACATCGTCAAGCAGCTCGGGGTCGATCTCAGCGCCAGCCTGAATGCCGGCACGGCGGTGGTGAATTTCAACAATTCCAACCCGTTCTCGGTCTCGGGCGGGCCGATCGTCGGCAGCAACGGGCTCGGCGTCGCCGGCCTCGCCAAGGGCTTCGCCACCGTCAGCGCCACCATGCGCGCGATGGAAAGCGCCGGCGTCATGCGCACCCTCGCCGAGCCGAGCCTGACAGCGATCTCGGGCGAATCCGCCACCTTCATCGCCGGCGGCGAATTCCCGATTCCCGCAGGCTATTCCTGCGATCCGGTCACCCACGTCTGTACCACCCAGGTCACCTACAAGAAATTCGGCATCTCCCTGAACTTCACCCCGGTCGTGCTGGCCGAAGGCCGCATCAGCCTGCGCGTGATGACCGAGGTCTCGGAGCTATCGAATACGAACGCCATCACGCTGACGCAGGCGGTGTCCTCGAACTCGAGCAACTCGATCACCATTCCCTCAATTCAGACCCGCCGCGCGGAGACCACGCTGGAAATTCCCTCGGGTGGCTCGATGGCGATGGCCGGCCTGATCCAGCAGAAGACCAAGCAGGCGATCAACGGCCTGCCCGGCGTCGACCAGGTGCCGATTATCGGCGCGCTGTTCCGCAGCCAGGACTTCGTCAACAACGAAACCGAGCTGATGGTGATCGTGACGCCCTATGTGGTGCGCGCGGTCGCCCAGAAAGAACTGGCACGGCCCGACGACGGCTTCGCGCCGGCCTCGGACGCGCAGTCTGCGCTGCTCGGCCGCATGAACCGTCTCTACGGCATCGCGCGCCGCGTCGATCCGATCGCCGGCACGTCGGGTGATTTCGGCTTCATCATCGACTGAGACGGACGGTTTGGGGACCGGCAAGAAACGGGGCTAGAGGGGACGATGACGACAACATCAGCCGATCGACGTCGCAACCTGCGGATCGCACTGACACTGACGGGCGTCTCCATCATGCTGGGCGCGTGCAACACCGCCGGCGAGATCGTCACCCAGACGGTGCCGACCGACTATCGTCAGCGTCACCCGATCGCGGTGCAGGAAGGCAAGAAGTCGATCGTCATTTTCGTCGGCAAGGCGAGGGGCGGCCTCTCGGCTGCGCAGCATTCGGACGTCACGGGCATCGCGCGGGACTGGGTTCGCGAAGGCACCGGCTCCGTCGTCGTCGACGTCCCCGTCGACAGCGCCAATTCGCGCGCGGCGGCCGCGACCTATCAGGAGATCCGATCCGTGCTCGCATCCGGCGGCGTGCCGTCGCGGGCCATCGTTCAGCATCCCTATCGCCCTGAAGATCCCGGGCTGCTGCCCACCATCCGCCTGAGCTATTCCAGGATCGCCGCGGTCGCAGGCCCCTGCGGGCTGTGGCCGGAAGACGTCGGGCCCAACATCCTCGATCCCGGCTACAGCGAGAACCGGCCCTATTTCAATCTGGGCTGCGCCAGCCAGCGCAATCTCGCCGCCATGATCGACAACCCCGCCGATCTCGAGCAGCCGCGCGCCGAGACTCCCGCCTATACCGCGCGACGCGACATCGCCTTCGAGCGCTACCGCAAGGGCACGCCGATCGCGACCCCCTCACCCGATTCCGACAAGGCCAAACTCAGCGATACCGGCAAATGACACGTCTCCACGACGAAGACGCGGACGATCCGCAACACCCCGAGGAACACATTGCGCCGGTTCCTCGGATCTCGGTGCAGGCCTTTTGCGAGACCGAAAAAACGCTCGCCGCGGTGACCGCGGCGGGGCAGGACCGCCGGCTCGCCAAGGCGCATCTCACCGCCAAGGACGGCGGCCTTGCCGCGGCGATCGAAGTCTATGAGACGATGCCGACGCCGAACGTGATCGTGATCGAATCCGACGGCACGCGCGACATCCTCGAGGGGCTCGACGACCTCGCCGGCGTCTGCGATCCCGGCACCCGCGTCGTCGTGATCGGCAATCCCAACGACACCGCGCCCTATCGCGAGCTGGTGCGCCGCGGCGTCAACGACTATGTGATCGGACCGGTCGAAACCCTCGATGTCGTCCGCTCGATCTGCAGCCTGTTCTCGGCCTCCGAGGCCATCATCACCGGCCGCGTCATCGCGGTGGTCGGCGCCAAGGGCGGCGTCGGCGCCTCCACGGTCGCGCATAATGTGGCCTGGACCATCGCCCGCGACCTTTCGCTCGATTCGGTCGTGATCGACCTCGACCTCGCCTTCGGCACCGCGGGCCTCGACTACAATCAGGACCCGGCGCAGGGCATCGCCAACGCTGTGCTGTCGCAGGACCGGCCGGACACGGCGCTGATGGAGCGCCTGCTCTCCAAATGCACCGACCGCCTCAGCCTCCTCGCTGCGCCCGTCACCCTCGACCGCGTCTACGATTTCGGCGCCGAAGCCTTTGACGCCATCTTCGACACGCTGCGCATGACCACGCCCTGCATCGTGCTCGACGTCCCGCACCAATGGTCCGGCTGGACACGGCGCGCGCTGGTGAATGCCGACGACATCGTGATCGTGGCCGAGCCCGATCTCGCCAATTTGCGCAACACCAAGAACATGCTGAGCGTGCTGAAGGCAGCACGACCGAACGACCGGCCGCCGCTGTACTGCCTCAACCAGGTCGGCATGCACAAGCGCGCGGAGATCGAGGTCAAGGCCTTCGCCAAGACCATGGAGAGCCAGCCGCTGGCGGTGATCCCGTTCGATTCGAAGCTGTTTTCGACCGCGGCCAATAACGGCCAGATGATCGCAGAGGTCTCCAAGAACCACCGCACCACCGAGCTGTTTCAGAACATGGCCAACCGCCTCGCCGGCCGCGGTGAGGTGAAGAAGCCGAAGCGCTCGTTGCTCGAGCCGCTGCTGAAGAGGCTGAAGGGCAAGCCGGGGCGCGGATCAGCCCCGCATCGCAAGGCGTCGTAAGGCCGGAGGCCTTTTCAAGCGTAGTGGAAAGAGAATCTATGCGGGCGGGCTATTTGTCCGCCCGTTGCTGCTGTTTCTTCGCCAGCAGTTGCCGGAGCGCAGTGACCTTGGCCGCGGCCTGCTCGGGCGGCAAGTCGGCCTTCACGAGGATTTCGGCCTCGGCCTCGCGGCCTTGCAATCCCAGCACGAGCGCCAGATTGGCGCGGACCCGCACATCGTTCTGATCGCGTTGATAAGCGCGGCCGAGCACCTGTTCGGCCTTCGGCAGATTGTTTTGCAGCATATAGGACAGGCCGAGATTGGACAGCACGGTCGGCTCGTTCGGCACGATCTTCAACGCCGCGGCGTAATATTGCTGCGCTTCCTCGTTGCGGCCGAGCTGATCGAGCGCCGCGCCCTGCGCTGACAGGATGCGCCAATCGGGATCCTCAGGCGAATGCGCGCGGCCGAGGACGTCGAAGGCCTGCTGGAAATTACCGTTGTCGGCAAGCGCGCGGCCATAGCCAGCGAGCAGCGCCTTGTTGCTGGAATGACCGAGCACGGCCTGCTCCAATACCGCGACCGCTTGTGCGCGTTGACCGCTCTCGCGCAACGCCTTGCCGTAGGCAAGCGCAACGTCGGGATCACCAGGCTTGGCACGATAGCGCGCACGCAAAGCGTCCATTTCCGGCGTGGCGTCGGCCTTGACAGCCGCTTCCGATTTGACGCCGAGCGCGCCGGTCACATCCTCGATGCCGGCGGTCTGGCAGCCGCCGAGGACGAGCACCAGGAGTGCGGGAAGCAGCAATCTCGCCGCAGGAGAGGCGAGGGACGAACGCTTGGACATACTCTGATCACTCGGCAACTGATCAGAGATGCTTACCGATTAACGCTAAAGTCCCGTTAAGGAGCGCGGCCCTGACACCCTAATCGGTGAATTCGGCGCCGAACTCGCAGCCGATGCGCCAGCGCAGGCGGCATTGCCGGGAGTAATCGGGCGCGAAGATAATGGTGAATTGCGGCGGCACTTCCAGAAATTCCGCCACCACTTTCACGCCACCGTCCGAAATATCGGTGATCGTGCAGTCCCGCGGCAGCGAGCCCGCGCCAAAATGGATCTTGGCGAGCCGGCTGCACATCCGACGTTCGGTTCTGCGGCGATTTGCAAGCATTTGAATTGTTCACCCGTTAGACCACGGCCCATCCCGTAGCCCTAGGAGTAGCGGACATTCATTGGGATGTGCTGAGGACAGAAGCCGGCATTCGAGGCGTAGTGTCGGCTTGGTGTTTAGGGCTGGTTAGGGTTTGCTCCCCTTGTGGGGATCGTTCCCCTATTGTTCTTGCGGAGAGGGCCGAGCTCTGCTACCCCTAATTGTGCGAAAGGGGCAGGCTGGTTTGAGCATGGTTCAGCGGGTTTCTACCGTCGCCTTTGAGGGGATCGAGGCCCGCGCGGTCGACGTGCAGGTGCAGGTCGCGCCGGGACTGCCGGCCTTCGCCATCGTCGGCCTGCCGGACAAGGCGGTGTCGGAGGCACGCGAGCGGGTGCGCTCGGCGCTGATCGCCTCGGGCCTCGCGCTACCGGCGCGCCGGATCATCGTCAATCTGGCGCCCGCCGACCTGCCCAAGGAGGGCAGCCATTACGACCTCCCGATCGCGCTCGGCCTGATGGCTGCGATTGGTGCGATCCCGCCGGATGCGCTGACCGGATTTACCGTGCTCGGCGAACTCGGGCTGGACGGCTCGATCGCGCCCGTGGCCGGCGCTCTTCCCGCCGCCATCGGCGCCAATATGCGCGAGGAAGGGCTGATCTGCCCGGCGGCTTGCGGCTCCGAAGCGGCGTGGGCGAGCCCGGACATCCAGATTATCGCAGCAAGCTCGCTGATCCAGATCGCCAACCACTTCAAAGGCACGCAGGTGCTGTCGCGACCCTCGCCGAAGGTGCACGAAGCCGCGGCGTCCACGCTCGACCTGCGCGACATCAAGGGTCAGGAAAGCGCCAAGCGCGCGCTGGAGATCGCGGCTGCCGGCGGTCATCATTTGCTGATGATCGGCGCGCCCGGCGCCGGCAAATCGATGCTGGCGGCGCGGCTGCCCTCGATCCTGCCGCCGCTGTCGCCGGGCGAGCTGCTCGAGGTCTCGATGATCGCGTCCGTCGCCGGCGAGATCGAAGGCGGCGCGCTGACGGCGCGGCGGCCGTTCCGCTCGCCGCATCATTCCGCCAGCATGGCCGCGCTCACCGGCGGCGGCATGCGCGCCAGGCCCGGCGAAATCTCGCTGGCGCATCAGGGCGTGCTGTTCCTCGACGAGCTGCCCGAATTCGATCCGCGCGTGCTCGATTCGCTGCGGCAGCCGCTGGAGAACGGCGAGGTCGCCGTGTCGCGCGCCAATCATCGCGTCACCTACCCTGCACGCTTCATGCTGGTCGCGGCGATGAATCCGTGCCGCTGCGGCAACGCGTTCGAGCCCGGCTATGCCTGCAAGCGTGGCCGCATCGACCGTTGCACCGGCGATTACCAGGCGCGCATCTCGGGTCCGCTGATGGACCGCATCGATCTGCGCATCGAGGTGCCGGCCGTGACCGCGGCCGATCTGATCCTGCCGCCGCCGGCGGAGGGATCGGCCGACGTCGCCGCGCGCGTGGCGGCGGCGCGCGACATCCAGCTCGCGCGCTATGCCGATGCCGGCCTGCCCAAGGTCCGCACCAATGCCGAGGCCCCCGCCTCCGTGCTGGAGGAGATCGCCAAGCCGGATGCGCAAGGCCAGAAATTGCTGCGCGATGCCGCCGAGACGATGCGGCTGTCGGCGCGGGGCTACCACCGCGTGCTGCGGGTGGCGCGCACGCTGGCCGATCTCGATTCCGCCGACAAGATCGGCCGGCTGCATCTGGCCGAAGCGCTGTCCTATCGCGCACTCGCGGAGGATGTGCGTCAGCTGGCCTGATCATTGCGCGCATCAACTCGGTGGTAACGAGTTTCCTTTACGCTCTACAAACCATAAGGCCCGATGAGTTCCGAGCGGCCTGCGCGAGTAGAGTGTCATGTTGCGTTTCAAGATCCTGGTCTCGGTTGTTCCCCTGTTGGCGGCAGCGGTGTTTGCTCGCGCCGAGATCGGATCGGTCTCACAGCCCTGCATCGCGCTCGGCGACACCTCGGTCGAGCTGACCTCGCTGTTCTGGACCGCCGGCGTGCACGTCGCCTTCACCGAGGATCCGGAGCGCGCCACGGTGCGGGTTCAGATCACCGATGATGCTGACGCTGCGGACTTCGCCGTGGTCGACGACGGCCCAGGTTCCGAGCCGGACTCCTGCCATGCCAATCCGTCGACACGATTGATCTCGATCGCCGCGCAGCCGGTCGATGGCGGACCGGTGGTCTACCTCTCCAGCGAGGGCCCGGCCGATTACCGCATCTATGTGCGCTCGAAGTCGTTCTCGCAGCGCGAGGCCGCGGCGCTGATCGCCGGTGCCCATGGCGGTCATCGCCCGCTCCCGCTCCAGGCCGCCTCGCTGTAAATTGCGTGAGCATGATCTCCGCGCAAACGCTTTCGCGTTTGTCGCGACGGAAAACCGCCGAACACTTTGCGCTAACGCGGCCCTTCGGGTCCGGATCACGCTCTGAGGCGTTAACACCTCGTTAGTCCTGTTCGGAGGCGGCGCCAAAGTCTCAAGCTGTTCGCAAGGTCGGCGCGACATCGTCACAGCCGGCGGTGGCAGGATTTCGAAAAAGAGTCGGGGTCGGTGACGATGGGTCGGACGTTCCGGATCAAGGTGCGCATGCGCCGCTTCAGGCGACAGCACCCCCGAATTGCCTTTGCGATCCGCTCTTTCATGATCTTCTCGGCGACCTTCGGCGGCGCCTATGGTTTCGTGACCGGCAGCCGGTCCGAGAATTCCGGCTACGATCCCCACGCGTTTGCGATCGGCGCCAGCTTCCTGTTCGCGCTCGCCTGCCTCGGCCTTGCGACGCTGAGCATGCGCCTGCGCTTCGTCAACAAGCGGCTGCGGACGCTCGCCGCCCATAACGAGGCGCTGATCGACCGCAATTGGGAGCTGAAGGAAGCGGAAGAACGCGCCCGCAGCCTGTTCGAACAGCAGGGCGACCTCATCGTGCTGCGCGACACAAGCGGCCGCATCACCTTTGCCAACGAGGCCTATTGCGCCCTCGCCGGACAGCTGCGCAGCGCGCTGGTCGGCACGCGTTTCGACTTCGACGTGCTGGAGCAGGGCGACAGCGCGCGAGAGAGCAACGGCACGCGCATCCACGACCAGAAGATCGCAACCCCGCTCGGCGCGCGCTGGATTGCCTGGCGGGAGGGCTACGTCCGCCTCGATGCCGGGCAACCCGCCGAATTGCAGAGCGTGGGCCGCGACGTCACCGATCGCACCGAGACCGAACGCGCGCTGTCCGATGCGCGTGACCAGGCCGACGCCGCCAACCGCGCCAAGTCGCGCTTTCTCGCGATGGCCTCGCACGAGATCCGCACGCCGCTGAACGGCATCATCGGCATGGGCGGCCTGTTGCTCGACACCACCCTGACGCCGGAGCAGACCACCTACGCCAGAGCGGTGAAGACGTCGGGCGAAGCCCTGATGGCGCTGATCGAGGAGCTGCTCGACTATTCCAAGATCGAGGCCGGCAAGCTCGACCTGGAGCAACGCCCGTTCGCGCTCTCGACCCTGGTCGAGGAGATCACCGAACTGCTCGCGCCGCGCGCGCAGTCAAAGCAGCTCGAGATCGCGGCCTATGTCGACGAGCGCCTGCCGCTCGAAGTCGTCGGCGATGCCGCGCGGCTGCGCCAGGTGCTGCTCAATCTCGCCGGCAATGCCATCAAATTCACAAGCAACGGCGGCGTCGCGCTGATCGTCGAACCCGGCATCTGGCCGAACGAGATCAGCTTCCTGGTCCGCGACACCGGCATCGGCATTGCTCCGGAAGCACAGCAACGCATCTTCCGCGAGTTCGAGCAGGCCGACGAGCGCGTCGCCCGAACCTATGGCGGCACCGGGCTTGGCCTCGCCATCAGCGAACGCATCGCCAGGCGCATGGGCGGCCGGATCACGCTCACGAGCGAGCCGGGCAAAGGCTCGACTTTCGAGATCGCGGTGCCGCTTCCGCCGTCGCAAGCCGGCGCGGGACAGACGGCTTTTCCGAGCCCCGACCTCGCCGGCAAGTCGATGCTGCTCGTCGCCCACGGCATCGAGGCGTCCCTGATCGCGCGCCGTCTGGAACGTTGGGGTGGCCAGACCTGCATGGTCGCGGACGCGGCGGTCGCCGAAGCGCTGCTGCCCGAACGCTCATGGCACGCCGTGCTGATTGATCGCGCGATCGGCCCTGCCGTGGCCGACCGTCTGGGTGAAATGGCTCGCCCGCATGCGCCACAGCGCCTCGTGCTGCTGACGTCGAGCTCGCGCCATGAAAAGCTGTCGCCGGCCTTCACCGGTTTTCTGGTGAAGCCCCTGCGGGCAGCCTCGCTCGCCGCGCGCCTCGCGCTGACGCCGGAGGTCGCTTCACCCGATATTGCGCCGGAACCGCCGGCTGAAGCCACCGGCGCGAAACCTGCAAAGGGCCTGTCTATCCTCGTTGCCGAGGACAACGAGATCAACGCGCTGTTGATGCGCTCGCTGCTGACGAAACTCGGCCATCGCGTTGTCATCGCCGTCCACGGCGAGGCCGCGCTGGAATCCTGGCTCGCCGCGTCCTCGGCCGGCACGCCCTATGATCTCGTGCTGATGGATATCCAGATGCCGCAGCTCGACGGCATCGAAGCGACGAAGCGGATCCGCGCGCATGAGGCCGCGACCGGCGGCCACCACACGCCGATCCTCGCGCTCACCGCCAATACGCTCGTGGAGGATCGCTATGCCTGCTTCGAGGCAGGCATGAACGGATTTCTGATCAAGCCGCTCGACCGGGAGAAGCTCGAAGAGGCGCTGGCTGCCCTGGCGGCGTCACGGCGGCTGGCCGTCTGATCCGGAACTTCGCGGGAACCTTCATCCGGCAGGAAATCGATAATTGAAATCGACCGCGTCGGGCGTCACCATGCTTGGGGGCGTTTTGCAATGAAGGACTTTGCGCATGAACGTGCTTTGCCGCCTCGCACTCGTTGTTTTTCTCGCTGGAATGTTCCGCCCCGCCGCAGCCGATACGCCGGAGCTCATCGCCTCGCTCAAGCAAGGCGGCTTTGTCCTGATCTTCCGGCACACGGCCACCGACGACAGCCAAAAGGACGTTTACCCCTTCAAGTTCGACGACATGAGCGCCCAGCGTCAGCTCAGCGAGAAGGGCAGGGATATGGCGCGGCAGATCGGGGCCGCCGTCAAGGAACTCACGATCCCGATCGGCGACGTCTACACCAGCCGGCTCAACCGCGCGATCGAGGCCGGCAAGCTGATCTCCGGCCGCGAGGTCAGGCCGGTTGACGCGTTGACGGACAGCAGCAACGCCAGCGCATCGGGAATGGCAAACCCAACGGGCGCCAATGCAAAGGCCGGCCAGGCCGTGCGTCAGCTCGTCGACGCGCCGCCGAAAGCAGGCACCAACACCTTCCTGGTCACCCACAAGACCAACATCGCCGACGCCTTCGGAAAGGAGGCCGGCGACGTGCAGGAAGGCGAAGCCTTCGTCTACAAGGCCGGCAGCTCCGGCCCCGCCAGCTTTGCGGGACGCATCAAGATTGCGGATTGGGCTGCGAACACCGGCAAGTGAAAGTCCGTAGGCAACGTGGCGACGGTGACGGGGGCGGGGCGTGACTTGCCGCTCCGCCACGCACCTGTGATACCAACGTCCCGAGAGAGCGACTGGAGGGCCGGCGACACGTGAGAACATCGGAAGACCGCTCATTCCTCGTCTGGCTTGGCGTGATCTCCGTCGCGTTCGGCTGGCTGCTTTGGCCATTCTCCGGTGCCCTGTTGTGGGCCACGCTGCTGGCGATCATCTTCGCGCCGCTCTACCGACATTGCGTGGCAGCGTTCCCGGCATGGCGCAACCTTGCCGCACTTTCCACCGTCATCGTCGTCGTCGTCATGGTCCTGATTCCGGTCGGGGTCGTCATCGCTTCGCTCGTCGACCAGGGAGGCGAGCTGTATCAGCGCGTTCAGTCCGGGGAGATCAATCTGGCGCATCCCCTGCAGCAGCTGAAAGCCGCGCTGCCGGGCTGGGCTGCGTCGCTCTCGGATCGCCTGGTCGGCATCGATCTGTCGGCGCTGAAGGAGCGCCTGTCCAGTCTGGTTGTCCCCGCCGGCCAGCAGCTCGCCGGACATGCGATCAACATCGGTCAGCTGACGCTGGAGTTCGTCGCGAGCCTGCTCGTGATGCTGTACCTGCTGTTCTTTTTCCTGCGCGACGGTGACGAGCTGAACCTACGCATTCGCGACGCGTTGCCGCTGCGGGCGAGCCACACCGCCGAGATTCTTGACACGTTCACCCTGGCGGTTCGCGGGACGATCAAGGGGATCATCCTGGTTGCCCTGCTCCAGGGAGCGCTGGGCGGGGTGATCTTCTGGCTGCTCGGCCTGACTGCGCCGCTGCTGGCAGGCGCCATCATGGCGCTGCTCTCGCTTCTGCCCGTGCTCGGCTCCGCCCTGGTCTGGGCTCCGGCCGCCATCTACCTGCTTGTGTCCGGCTCGGTCACGAAGGGGATCATCCTGCTCGCTTTCGGCACCTTCGTGATCGGTCTTTCCGACAATTTTCTCCGCCCCATCCTGGTCGGCCAGTCGATCCAAATGCCGAGTTATGTCGTGCTGCTTGCCACCCTGGGCGGCCTTGCGGCTCTCGGAGCGAACGGCTTCGTCATCGGCCCACTCGTCGCCGCAATGTTTCTGACGGCTTGGCGCATCTTCGTGACCTCTAAAGCGCGATGCGATTAGGATGAATCGCCATCGCGCTTTAGGTTGTTGTTTGAGCACGATCTTTTCGGAAAACCGCTGCGCACTTTTCCGGATCATGCTTTAAGCGCGGCGGGACGTCCGGGAATGACCCTCACTCCTTGCGGGGTCGGTCCAGCACCTCGCGCACGCGCAGCGCCAGCTTTGCTTGGGAAATCGGCTTTTCGAGCAGGTCGACGCCTTCATCGAGCCGTCCCTGATGGACCACGGCATTCCTCGAATAGCCGGTCATGTAGAGGACCTTCAATCCCGGCCGGATCTGCTGCGCCCGTCTGCCGAGTTCGCGCCCATTGATTCCGGGCATGACGACATCGGTGAGCAGCAGGTTCACCTTGGACTCCTCTTGGAGCAGGATCGTCAGCGCGCCCTGGGCATTCGGGGCAGAAACGACCCGGTAGTTCAGATCACGCAGCACATTGGCCACGTAAGCCCTGAGGTCGGAATCATCTTCGACAACGAGAATGGTCTCGACCTTTTCTCCTTCAGGCAAGACATCGTCCGGCTCGCTCACGGCCGGCTGGAGCGTGCCGTGATAGCGCGGGAAATACATCTTGATGCTCGTGCCCTGGCCTACCTCGCTATAGATCTTCACGTGCCCGCCGGACTGCTTGACGAAGCCGTAGACCTGACTGAGTCCGAGCCCGGTCCCCTGGCCCGGCTCCTTGGTCGTAAAGAAGGGCTCGAAGGCGTGATCGACGACGTCCGCGGTCATTCCGCTTCCGGTATCGGTCACGCAGATGACGACGTACTGGCCGGGAGACAGCTCGGGATTGAGCCGGCTATAATCATCGTCAGCTGCGACGTTCACGGCCTCGACCGTGAGCTTGCCGCCTTCCGGCATGGCATCGCGGGCGTTGATCGCAAGATTAATGATCGCCGATTCGAGATGATTGGTATCGGCCTCGATTTGCCAGACACCAGCGCTGCCGACGGTCTCGACCTCAATGCGCTCGCCCAGTGTGCGCTGGAGAAATTCCTGCACGCCATTGAGGAAGTTGTTGACGTTGATCGGTTTGGGATCGAGCGCCTGCCGGCGAGAAAAGGCAAGAAGACGGCTGGTGAGCGCCGCGGCTCTCTGAGCGCCACGCTTGGCATGCGATAAAGAGCGCTGCAGATTGCCGCTGCCGGCCAATTGGCGGGCATTGCGCTCGGCGGTTTCGATATTCCCGAGCACGATCATCAGCAGATTGTTGAAATCGTGCGCAATGCCACCACTGAGCTGCCCGACGGCTTCGAGCTTCTGAGACGCAAGCAGCTGCTCCTGGACCTGCTTGAGCTCGTCCTGCGCACGCTTGCGCTCGGTCAGATCGCGGGTGACCTTTGCAAAGCCGATGATGTGGCCTGCCTCGTCGACGATCCGATCGATGACGACCGAGGCCCAGAAGCGCGACCCATCCTTGCGCATGCGCCAGCCTTCAGCCTCGAAGCGGCCGTGCTCGGCAGCTTCCGCCAGCGCGCGTTTCGGGACTCCGATTTCGAGATCCTCGGGCGTATAGAACTGGCTGAAGTGGCGCCCGATGATCTCATTCGGTGCGTAGCCCTTGATGCGCTCGGCGCCGGGATTCCAGCTCGCCACGTTACCCTCGGGGTCGAGCTGGAAGATGGCATAGTCGATGACGGCTTCGATCAATCGGCGGTAGCGTCGCTCGCTCTCCAACAGATCGAGATGGGCCTGCTGACGTTCGGTGATGTCACGCGTCACCTTGGCGAAACCGATCAACCGACCCTGCTCGTCCTTGATGGCATCGAGCACGACGAGCGCCCAAAACCGGCTGCCATCCTTGCGGACGCGCCATCCTTCGGAATTGAAGCGTCCGGTCTCACGTGCCGTCGCCAGCGCCTTCCCGGGCGAATCTGCAGCGCGGTCCTCGGGCGTGTAGAACACTGAAAACGATTTGCCGACGATCTCGCTGGCGAGATATCCCTTGAGACGCTCCGCGCCCGCGTTCCAGCTTCTCACCGTGCCGTCGATGTCGAGCATGAAGATGGCGTAATCGACGATCGCGTTGACGAGCAATTCAAGGCGGCGGCCGTCCCCGATCTCGTCGAGTGGCGTTTGGCTCATTTTTGTCCTGAAGGTACTCGCGGGATGGCTGACCAGCCCAACGGCCCTTCAGCCGACATTGTTCCCTGCCAGCGTACGATTATACCTGCGCCTAGATCAGCGAGGGATTATGGCTTGCGGGAGCGGCCCCTCAGGGGGCGTAAGCGAGAAAGCGCGGCGCAGAAAGCTTTTCGGGCGGCACCTGGGTTCCCTTGAAGATGGTGTCTGCCTTGGCTGCGCGCTTGCAATGCGGGCAAACGAAGAGATGCGCGATGACCGGGATCGGCTCGTCCGCGAGCAGTTCAGAGCGAAACCACTTCATTTCGATGCGGCAGTCGGGACAGATCGGTGCTTCGAGGTGCTCAGCGGCACTTCTGAGACGGTCAACCATGGGGCCTCTCACGTTATCGAAGGCCATAACGGAATACCCTTTGTTGGTCAGCAACAAAAGACACTCAGTCTGAAATTAAACGACGGACCGCGCCGAGCGCGGGATTACAGCCGCCTGAGCGCCACGCTCTCCACCGTGTGGTCGGCGCCCTTCTTCAGAATCAGCGTCGCGCGGGGGCGGGTCGGCAGAATGTTGTCCTCGAGATTGGCAAGGTTGGTGCGCTCCCAGATCGCGATCGCCGTGGCGGTAGCTTCCTCGTCCGACAGCAGCGCGTAGCGGTTGAAGTAGGATTTTGGATTCGTGAACGCGGTGTCACGCAGCGCCAGGAAGCGCTTGATGTACCATTGCCGCAGCGCCGCTTCGTCGGCGTCGATATAAACCGAGAAATCGAAGAAGTCGGAGACGACGGGCACCGCCTTGCCGTCGCGCGGCAGCTTGCCAGTTTGCAGCACGTTGACGCCCTCGACGATCAGGATGTCGGGCTGGTCGATCTCGGCCCACTGGCTCGGCACGATGTCGTAGGTCAGATGCGAATAGACCGGGGCGCGCACGTGGCGGCGGCCGGATTTGATGTCGGAAAGGAAGCTGAGCAGCAGCGGCAGGTCGTAGCTCTCCGGGAAGCCCTTCTTCTGCATGATGCCCTGCCGCTCGAGCACCGCGTTGGGATAGAGAAATCCGTCGGTCGTGATCAGTTCGACCTTCGGCCGGGGCGACCAGCGCGCCAGCAGCGCCTGAAGCACGCGAGCCGTGGTGGATTTCCCGACCGCCACCGAGCCGGCGACGCCGATGATGTAGGGCACCTTGCGGTCGCGGATGTCGAGGAATTGGCGCTCGGCGTAATACAGGCGCTGCATCGCGTCGACATAGATGGAGAGCAGACGCGACAACGGAAGATAGATGTCCTCGACTTCCTTGAGATCGAGGCGATCGTGCAGCGAGCGCAACCGGTCGAACTCACCAGGCTCCAGCGTCATCGGCGTATCGTCGCGCAGACGCGCCCACTCCTCGCGCGTATAGATGCGGTACGGATTGTACTGCTGCTCGGGTGCGCGGATATCCATGACGCGACCTCTCCACTCGGCTAGTTGCCGCCCTTGCGCGACGCCTTCTCTTCCAAGCCCGACATCGTGGTTCGCTTCTCGAGCGTCGCCTCGACCTCTTCCAGCTTTACGCCGCGTGCCTTGAGCAACACAAGGAAATGATAGAGCAGGTCCGCGCTCTCGGCGACCAGATGCGCGCGATCGTTTTCGACTGCTGCGATTACGGTTTCGACTGCTTCCTCACCGAACTTCTTGGCGCAATGCTCGGCGCCCTTGTCGAGGAGCTTGCGGGTATAGGACGCTTCGCCGCCGGCCGCCGCGCGGGCGTCGATGGTCTCGGCCAGATCGTGGATCGTGAAACGCGGCATCGGAATTACTCGGAAACACGATTGGCAACAGACTTGGCCACGGAGGCCATTCCCCGCCGCCTCATGTAGCACTTTTGCGAACGGGAGTCGTCAGGCATCGAGGCGCATCGCCAGTCCGCGCCGGGCCATGTGCTCCTTGGCTTCGCGAATGGTGAATTCCCCGAAATGGAAGATCGAGGCGGCCAGCACCGCCGTCGCGTGGCCGTCGCGAATGCCGTCGACGAGGTGGTCGAGATTGCCGACACCGCCCGAGGCGATCACGGGAACGGGAATGCTGTCGGCGATCGCCCGGGTCAGCGGGATGTCAAAACCTTGCCTGGTGCCGTCGCGATCCATCGAGGTGAGCAGGATTTCACCGGCGCCGAGCGAGACCACCTCCTGGGCATATTCGATGGCGTCGATGCCGGTCGAGTTGCGGCCGCCATGGGTGAATATCTCCCAGCGCTCTCCGCCACCGGCGCGCTTGACCCGCTTGGCATCGATCGCGACCACGACGCACTGTTCGCCGAATTTTTCGGCGGCTTCCTTGACGAACTCGCGCCGCGACACCGCCGCGCTGTTGATCGAGACCTTGTCGGCGCCGGCGCGCAGCAGCGTCTTGATATCGTTGACCTCACGCACGCCGCCGCCGACGGTGACAGGCATGAAGCAGGCTTCCGCCGTGCGGCGGACGACGTCCAGCATGATGCCGCGGTTCTCATGGGTGGCGGTGATGTCGAGAAACGTGAGCTCGTCGGCGCCGGCCGCGTCATAAGCGATCGCGGCTTCGACGGGGTCGCCGGCATCCCTGAGATCGACGAAGTTGACGCCCTTGACGACGCGGCCGTCCTTGACGTCGAGGCAGGGGATCACGCGCACCTTGAACATGTGTCAGCTCCCAGGCGCGCGTGCGCTGCGGATCAGAGTGAGGGCGGCCGCAGGATCGAGCCGGCCGTCGTAGAGCGCACGGCCCGCAATCGCGCCGGCGAGCCGCGATGCCCGTGGCGTCAGCATCGCCTTGACGTCCTCGATCGAGGCGAGGCCTCCGGAGGCGATCACGGGAATCGAGATGGCGTTGGCCAGAGCAATGGTCGCATCCAGGTTCAGGCCCTTGAGCAGGCCGTCGCGCGCGATATCGGTGAAGATGATGGCGGCGACGCCGGCGTCCTCGAAACGCTGCGCGATCTCGAGCACCGTCACCTGCGAGGTCTCGGCCCAGCCTTCGACCGCGACCTTGCCGTCACGCGCATCGAGCCCGACCGCGACACGGCCGGGAAACTTCTTCGCGGCCGCCTTCACCAACTCCGGATCGCGCACCGCGGCGGTGCCGATGATGACGCGGGTGATGCCCTTGGCGAGCCAGGCTTCGACGGTTTTGAGATCGCGAATGCCGCCGCCGAGCTGCACCGGGATCTTGATCGTCTTCAGCATCGCCTCGACAGCCTCGGCATTCACCGGCTTGCCGGCAAATGCCCCGTCGAGGTCGACGACGTGGAGATACTCAAAACCCTGCCCGGCAAAGCTCTGCGCCTGCGCTGCGGGATTGAGGTTGAACACGGTCGCGCGCGCCATGTCGCCTTGCTCGAGGCGCACGCATTGGCCATTCTTGAGGTCGATCGCGGGAAAGAGAATCATGTGTTGGCAGCGCCCTTTCCGCGCGCACGGTCCGCTCCCTCCCCCCTTGTGGGGGAGGGTTGGGGAGAGGGGTAGGCGCGGGCACCGCCGTTGGGGCTTACCCCCCTCCCGAATGCTTCGCATTCGACCTCCCCCACAAGGGGGGAGGTAACAAGAGAGGCGGCCATCACGGTTTCCATCGCAAGAAGTTCGAGATCAGGGCCAGGCCGAAACGCTGGCTCTTCTCGGGGTGAAACTGCGTGCCGATCGCGGTGTCCTTGCCGACGATCGCGGTTACGGGCCCGCCGTAATCGGCGCGCGCGAGCACGTCCGCCTCGTTGGCGGGGTTGAGGTGATAGGAGTGCACGAAATAGGCGTGCTGGCCCTTGGGGCCGAGCGGCAGCTTGTCCAGCACCGGATGCTCCCTGAGCACCTCGAGCGTATTCCAGCCCATGTGTGGGATCTTCAGGCTTTCATCGCGTGGCGTGATCTTCTCGACGTCCCCGCCGATCCAGTTCAAGCCTTCGGTGATGACATGCTCCTTGCCGCGGCTCGCCATCAATTGCATGCCGACGCAGATGCCGAAAAAGGGCCGCGCCTTGACGCGCACCGCCTCGGTGATCGCCTCGACCATACCGTTGACGGCATCCAGCCCGCGCCGGCAATCGGCGAAGGCGCCGACGCCCGGCAGCACCAGACGATCGGCTTCATAGGCCTGGTCCGGATCGCTGGTGACGAAGACCTTCTGCGGGTTCTCCAGGCTGCGCGCGGCGCGCTCGAACGCCTTGGCGGCGGAATGCAGGTTGCCGGAACCGTAATCGATGATGGCGACGCTCATCTTGACCCTCCCGGCTCTGGAAACAATCCAATGATGCCGCCGGCCGGAATCGGCGGCGGGTTCGAAAATTGCTGACCCGGCACACTCCGGGTCGGCGGCGGGCCGCCGCGATCGACAGCCCATTGATCGTTGACAATACCGTGCTGCTTCTGGCTCCAGCGCTCGAAGAAGCGCCGCTCGGCAGTGTCCTCGTCGTCGGCAACGACCACGTCGAGCTGCCGCCATTTGCCGCGCGACAGCGTCCAGCGACGCAGGCTGGAGGCCTCAAGACCCGTCAGCAGCGCGACGATGAGATCGGCGAAGAAGATCGAAGAGCGTCCGACACCGAGGCTCGACAGCCCCGCGTTGAACGCGGCGAGGAAAATCAGAGAGCCGATCAGTACCAGCCATAGCCGATGCCACAGCAGCCAGAACGGACCGAAGATCATCGCCCAGAAATGAAAACCGTCGCGCACGAACACGAACTTGTCGGTCGCGCGCAGATCGGCTCCGGCAGGTGAGGGAGCATGAACTGTGTAGACAGGCATGGTGATGCCCCGTTCCTAGGAATTCAGTGATACCGCAAGCGGCGCGCGCCGCGGGCCGAAAGACGTCAGCCGCCGAGCGAGCCTTTGGTGGACGGGATCTCGCCCGCCGCTTTCGGATCGATCGCTACCGCCGTGCGCAGCGCCCGCGCCAGACCCTTGAAGCAGGACTCGGCGATGTGGTGGCTGTTATCGCCATATAGGGTCTCGACGTGGAGAGTCACGCCGGCGTTGATGGCGAAGGCCTGGAACCACTCGCGCACCAGCTCGGTGTCGAACTCACCGATCTTGTCGCGGGGGAAGTCGGCCTTGAACACCAGGAACGGACGGCCCGAGATGTCGATGACCACGCGCGACAGCGTCTCGTCCATGGGCATGTGCACGCCGGCATAGCGGGTGATGCCCGCCATGTTGCCGAGCGCCTGCCTGACCGCCTGGCCGAGCGCGATGCCGGTGTCTTCGGTGGTATGGTGATAATCAATGTGCAGATCGCCCACCGCCTTGACCGTGAGGTCAATGCGGGAATGGCGGGCGAGGAGATCGAGCATATGGTCGAAAAAGCCGACGCCGGTCGCGATATTGGACACGCCGGTGCCATCGAGGTTCACGGTGACCTCGATGTCGGTTTCCTTGGTCTTGCGCTTGATCGTCGCGGTGCGCATTGAAGGCTTTCGCTGGGGTTTGGCCTGAAACGCCAGTCTATTAACAGCCAAATGCCCCCTTCGCTACTGCGGGAACGGCCGGCGGGACCTCTACTTCTGCCTATGGTGAGTGAAATTCGGCCCGGAACGGCCGTTGTGCGCCAGTTGTCCCCTTCGCCCTGACCGCCTAAATCAGGCGGACAACGAGGTACTTCATGCAGGATTCCCAAAGCAGCTCGCCGGGCTGGCACGGCACCACGATTTTGACGGTTCGCAAGGCCGGCAAGGTGGTGGTCGGCGGCGACGGCCAGGTCTCGATCGGCCAGACCGTGATCAAGTCCAACGCCAAGAAGGTCCGAAAGCTGGGCAAGGGCGACGTGATCGGCGGCTTTGCTGGCGCGACCGCCGACGCCTTCACCCTGTTTGAGCGGCTGGAAGCCAAACTCGAGCAATATCCGGGGCAGCTGACCCGGGCCGCAGTGGAGTTGGCCAAGGACTGGCGCACCGACCGCTATTTGCGGCGGCTGGAGGCCATGATGATCGTGGCCGACAAGGACGTCTCCCTGGTGCTGACAGGCACCGGCGACGTGCTGGAGCCCGAGGCCGGGGTGATGGCGATCGGCTCCGGCGGCAATTACGCACTGGCGGCGGCACGGGCCCTGCTCGATACCGACAAGGACGCCGAGACCATCGTCCGCCGCTCCCTCGACATCGCCGCCGACATCTGCGTCTACACCAACCGGAATTTGACCGTCGAGAGCCTGGCGACGGGGTAGAGGATCCATCTGTGGATGAACAGCGCAGCTCCGGGCTCGGTCTAACCTCTCCCGCTTGCGGGAGAGGTCGGCGCGTAGCGCCGGGTGAGGGCTCTCGCCTCTTGGGGGTTCTTGCTAGCGGAGATACCCTCTCCCCAACCCTCTCCCGCAAGCGGGCCAGGGAGCGCAGCGCCGCCTTGGCATGACGCTCGCGCCCGTTAAAAAAGCCACGACAGCGATCCCTCCAGCCTACTGGGTCGGCATCGCGCTGTTGCTGCTGGCGCTGCAGGCCTCCATCCTGCTTGCGATGGGGCGGGTGCCGATCTGCACCTGCGGCTATGTCAAACTCTGGCATGGCGTGGTCAACAGCTCGGAGAATTCCCAGCACATTGCCGACTGGTACACCTTCTCGCACATCCTGCACGGCTTCCTGTTCTATGGCCTGACCTGGCTGCTGTTCGCGCGGCTGCCGTTGCTGACTCTGTCGTGGCCGGCACGGCTGATCGTCGCCATGCTGATCGAGGGCGCCTGGGAGATCGTCGAGAACTCGCCGTTCATCATCGAGCGCTACCGCGCCGGCACGATCTCGCTGGATTATTTCGGCGACAGCATCGTCAATTCGGTCTCCGACAATCTGGCCATGGTGCTGGGGTTCCTCGCTGCGCGTGTGCTGCCCGTGTCCGCGACCGTCCTGCTCGGGATCGCCTTCGAAATCATGCTGGCGCTGCACATTCGCGACAATCTGACACTCAATATCCTGATGCTGATCCATCCGGTCGAGGTCGTGAAGCAATGGCAATCCGGCCCGCCGATCATCTGACGGTCGAAAAAACCGGCTTGTCCCGGCCCGCAACTGACCCTAGCTAAGGTCCCATGACAGACTTCTCTCCCCGTGAAATCGTTTCCGAACTCGATCGTTTCATCGTCGGCCAGGCCGATGCCAAGCGCGCCGTGTCGATCGCGCTGCGCAACCGCTGGCGGCGGCAGCAGCTCGAAGGCTCCCTGCGCGAAGAGGTGTTGCCGAAGAACATTCTGATGATCGGGCCCACCGGCGTCGGCAAAACAGAGATCGCGCGGCGACTGGCGAAACTTGCGAATGCGCCCTTCCTGAAGGTGGAAGCGACCAAATTCACCGAGGTCGGCTATGTCGGCCGCGATGTCGAGCAGATCGTGCGCGATCTCGTCGAGGTCGCGATCGCCCAGGTCCGCGAGAAGAAGCGCAAGGACGTGCACGCTCGCGCGCAGCTCGCCGCCGAGGAGCGCGTGCTCGACGCGCTGGTCGGCGCCAATGCCAGTCCCGCGACGCGCGAATCCTTCCGCAAGAAGCTGCGCGCCGGCGAGCTCAACGACAAGGAAATCGAGGTCGAGACGCAGTCGTCCGGTAGCGGCATGCCGATGTTCGAAATCCCCGGCATGCCGGGCGCGCAGATGGGCGCGATCTCGATCGGCGACATTTTCGGCAAGCTCGGCGGCCGCAGCAAGACGCGGCGGCTGACCGTGGAAGGCTCGCACGAGATCCTCGTCAACGAAGAGTCCGACAAGCTGCTGGACACCGATCAGCTGACGCTGGAGGCGATCAGCGCGGTCGAGAACAACGGCATCGTGTTTCTCGACGAGATCGACAAGATCTGCGCGCGTGACGGCCGCGTCGGCGGCGATGTCTCGCGCGAGGGGGTGCAGCGCGATCTCCTGCCCTTGATCGAAGGCACCACGGTCTCCACCAAGCACGGCGCGGTCAAGACCGACCACATCCTGTTCATCGCCTCCGGCGCCTTCCACGTCGCAAAGCCGTCAGACCTGTTGCCGGAATTGCAGGGTCGCTTGCCCATCCGCGTCGAATTGCAGGCGCTGACCCGCAATGACATGCGCCGCATCCTGACCGAGCCCGAGGCCTCGCTGATCAAGCAATATGTCGCCTTGATGCAGACCGAGGGCGTGACGCTCGACATCACCGACAGCGCCATCGACGCGCTCGCCGATGTCGCGGTCGCCGTGAACTCGACGGTCGAGAACATCGGCGCGCGGCGGCTGCAGACCGTGATGGAGCGGGTGCTGGACGAGATCTCCTTCACCGCCCCCGACCGCAGCGGCGAGACCGTCCGGGTCGATGCGGATTTCGTGCAGAAGCACGTTGGCGACCTCGCCAAGAATGCGGATTTGAGCCGGTTTATTTTGTGATTTCGGGCGGTCACGCTATTGATGCGGCGTGACCGTACGCATCCTGCAAAATCCCTGGCGTCTCCTGCTCGCGGTCAACGCGGCTGTCATCATTGGCGTGTTCGTCCACAAGATCGAGCTGCCGCCTTACGTCCCCTATATCCATCTCCTGGTCGACTATCATTTCGGCTTCATCAAGCGCGCACTGATCGGCGCGATCGTCGCGCTGTTCACGGACAAGGTGCCGGTATGGTCGGTGTTCGCGCTCGGCGGCGCGACGTGGCTGGTGACATCGGCCCTCTATGCAAGACTGTTCCAGAAGACCTTCGGCTTCACCGCGCAAACGCTGCCGCTGTTCGTCTTCATGGCGGGTTCGCCGTTCTTCCTGAAGAACTTCATGCACACGCTCGGCCATTTCGACATCTATGGCTGTGCGCTGGCGCTCGTCCTGCTGCTGATGCCAGCGGGCTCATTGCTTTTCGTGGCGACGGCTGCGCTGTTCTCGATCATCCTCGTGCTGATCCACCACATTCATCTGCTGATGTATGTGCCGACGATCGTCACCATCGTCGTGGTCAGGCACTATCTCGCTTGCGGGCTCGATCGCAGCAACGTCATCTTCGGCATCCTCGCCTTGCTCATCGTCGCGGTGCTGTTCTTTGCCGCGCAATTCCTGGGAACGATGCCGATCCCGGAAGCGGATTTCGTCGCGTATCTGAAGAGCCGGATGGCCGATCCCGCGCGAACCGACCTGCTGCAATTCGCCTACATCTGGTACCAGCCGCTCGCGAAGGAGGTTTCGGACACCTGGGGCCGCCTGCCGCACAACATCCTCGGCGTGCCCGTGTTCGCGCTGCTGGTCTGGCTGCACATTCCGCTGTGGCGCTTTTTTGCGGAGCTGATCGGCGCGCTCGCAAGCGAGACGCACCGCCGCCTGGTGATCGCGGCGCTGATCGGGATCAGCCTCGCCTATGTCGTGATGTTCGCGATGGTGTTCGACTATTCCCGCTGGATCTCGAACTGGGCGGTGTGCATGTTCCTGATCCTGCATGCGGTGAAGATGCTGCCGGCTGCGCGCGAGACGGCGCCGGTTCCGGCGGAGGATCAGAACACCAATATCTTCGGCTTGATCATCGCGCTGATCCCGCGCGTCGGAATCATCCGGCCGTTTTAGGCGGTGCGCCCCCTCGCCCGCTTGCGGGAGAGGGCTGGGAGAGGGTGTCTCCGCAACGGGACAATCTCCAAGCGGAGAAAACCCTCACCCGCCGCGCTTGCGCGCGACGATCTCTTCCGCAAGCGGGAGAGGTTACAGCGAGCCCGCGTTAAAACTTCGCCCGACGAATCCGCACGTAAAGCGCGCCCGCGCCGCCATGGCCGATACCGGCCTCTTCAAACCCCACGACGAAGGCGCGGAATTCCGGCAGGCTCAGCCATTCCGGCACCTGACGCCGCAGCACGCCGCTTTCGCCGCCGCTACGGCCCTTGCCGGTGATGACGAGCACGAAGGTCAGGCCGTCGTGATGGGCGCGGTGCAGGAAGCCGGTCAGCGCTCGATGGGCGCGCGTCTGGGTCATGCCGTGCAGATCGAGCCGCGCCTCGATCTCGCTGCGGCCGCGCGACAGTTTTGTCCGCTCGCGCTTGCCCAGCGGCGCCAAAGGCGGGACGGATGGTTTTGCGGCGCGCGGTGCCGGCGCTGCGGCAATCGGGCGGGGCGATGACGCAGGCCGCGCGACCGGTGCGGCAGGTGAAGGCTCGGCGCGCGGCGGAGCATGCGCCTTCGCCGTGCGGTGCTTCCGCAGCGGCTTGACCTGTTTGGCAACGATCTGCCACAGCTCGCGCTCCTCCTCGCTCAAGGCGCGGCGGCGCGGCGAGGGACGAGGCTCCAGCACGGGCGGACGGGACGATCGCTTCATTGCTGCCGATGGGGACGTTTCTTCGCCGGCCGCTGCGGTTCGGACGCAGGCTCGATCACGGGACGCGGCGCGGGCAGCGGGACCGGACCGGCGATGGCGACGGTGTCGGTCTTGGTTTCGGCAGGACCTGTGGCGGCAGCAGGCTTCGCCGTTGCTTTGCCCGGATCGGTTTGCGGAAACAGCTTTGCGATCTTCTCCGAAGGGCGCGGATCGGGCACCGGCAGCCGGGCGCCGCGCGCCGTGGGATCGAGGCCCTTCGGCACCAGCATCACGAAGTGCATGGGATGGCGCAGCCGCCCGGAGACGCGGCCCGCTTCCTGGCCAGCGCCGAAAAACAGATCGGCGCGCGCGGGACCGATGATGGCCGAGCCGGTGTCCTGCGCGATCATCAGCCGGTGGAACGGTGTCTTGGAGCGCTCCGAATCGATCGGAAGCTCGCCCTCGATGAAGAACGGCGTGCCGTAGACATGCAGCGATTTGTCGACGGCAATGGAGCGCCCCGCGGTCAGCGGAATGCCTTGCGCACCCACCGCCTCGTCCTTGTCGGAGAGGTTGACCTCGCGGAAGAAGATGTAGGCGCGGTTCGCGCGGCGCAGCTCCTTGGCGCCATCAGGGTTTTGCGTCATCCATTCCCTGATCTTCTGCATCGACATCTCCTCTTTCGGGATGATGCCGCGCTCGATCAGGATGCGACCGACAGCCGTATAGGGATAGCCGTTATAGGCGTCGTAGTTCAGCCGGACCGAGCTGCCGTCGTCGAACTTGATCCGCGCCGAGCCCTGGATCTGCGCGAACAGCAGATCGGTCGGATCCTTCAGCCAGGCGATCTCCAGCCCGCGGCCGGCGATCTTGCCATCCTCGATCTCGCCGCGATCGTAATACGGCACCAGCTTGCGCCGGCCGATCTTGCGATAGACCGGCCCCTTGTTGGGCAGGCTGACCGAGTCCTGCTTGTAGCCGCGCACGAACAGATTCGAGGGACGGCGGTAGACCGGAACGTTGTAGACATCGGTCTGGGTTCGCGATCCCTCCAGCACCGGCTCATAATAGCCGGTGACGAAGCCGTCGGGCTCGCCGAGACGCGAGATCCGCAGCGGCGAAAAGTTCTCCTCGAAGAAGGTCTTTGCCTTGGCATCGTCGGTGAGCTCGAGCGATTTGGCGAGCCGGCAAGGTTCGCTCAGCGAGCCGCCAATTGCTTTTGATTCGCCCTTCGCCTCGGCCGCGCCGGTCTGCGCATTGATCGGCCGGCAGCTGGCGCGGAACGTTTTGTAGGCGGCGAGATGATTGTCATCGCCCCAGCCTTTCATGTCCGCCCAGGCCAGTGGCAGATATTGCGCGCCTGATATTTCGAACGGCAGCGGCAGTTGCGGATAGGGCAAGGCCCGCGGCGGAGCGGCAGGCAGTTGCGGAGGATGATGGTGGTGGTGGCTTCGATAGTGGCGCCGCGCCGCTTCGGCGCCGAGCGAAAACGACGACAGCACGACGACGCCTGCGCAAAGCGCGGTCGCGCTGGTCTTCAGAAAGACCTTAATTCGCGCTTCCGGTGCCAACCAGCTTCCAGTTCGGATCGCGAGAGGTGATGTCGCGGGCGAAAGTCCAGATGTCGGTGATGTCGGCGACCGTATCGGCGCTGCCGTCGACGATGTTGCCGGCCTTGTCTCGGGTTGCCGAGATCATCTGCGAGACGAAACGGATCGTGAGCTGGGCGGTACGGTCGCGCAGCTCGGCGCCGACGAGCTCGGCCTTGTCGATCGAGACGAAGCGGGTCTCGGTCTTCTGCTCGTTCTTCTCGCGCTCCTTGATGGCGGCGTCGAAGCTGTCATAGACCTCCGACGACAACAGGTCGCGCAGCGCGCGGCGGTCGCCATTGGCAAAGGCCAGCACGATCATCTCGTAGGCGCCGCGGGCGCCCGAGACGAAATGACGCGGATCGAACGTGGAATCCTTCTCGACGATGGCATCCAGGCCCTGCGCCAGCACGGTACCCGGCTCGGTCAGGCCCTTCCAGCGGTCGGAGGGCGGGGTCGGCTCGGCCGTCGGCGCCAGCGGGGCCTGGTCGATCACCTTGCCTGGCATGGTCACGACGTTGTTGTCCTGGGCACCCCCCAACGCATTGCGGGCGGCGGTCCGATCGAACGGCGGCCGCTCGTTTCCAGTTCGCTGCCCGAGCACGCTGCGCAGCCGCAGAAAGATGAAGACCGCCAGCGCCAGGAAGATAATGGTGTAGATGTCCACGTCGTATTCGCTTTCTGGTCTTTGCTCTGGGTCTTCGCTTTGGGGTCGTCGCCGGGAAAATCAATCCGGCCAGTAGACCGTTCCATACGGGAACGGCAAGTCTACATCGCCATTTTAGGTCCGCGTCAGGTCCGTGGGATGTAGGCACGAAATCTTGCCCGGCCAATGGCGCCTTTTGGCACAGCGCCGAGTGTAGCGCGTTTTATGCTTAAGGGGAAACCCGATCCTGCCCGGAAATCGCGCATCTTCAATCGTTTAAGGCGCAACTTGGCGGAAAAGGGGGTGAGCGTCACGGTGGCGGGCGCGGCCCGAATCCCCCTCCGGGACCGTTCGTCCTTGTGGAATGAGGCGGCCCTATGTTAGCCAACCGCCGCGAAATTCAGCCCCGATCGGGTAAGGAGAGACTTTCATGACCAATGGTAACGGCACCCCTCCCGAGGCGGCCCAGGCTCCCCAGCTCAACGTGCTGGCGCAATATACCAAGGACCTGTCGTTCGAAAATCCGAACGCGCCTGGCTCGCTGCAGCAGCAGAGCCAGCCGCCCCAGATCAACATTCAGATTAATGTCAGCGCGAACAATCTCAGCGAACAGGAGTTCGAGGTGACGCTGTCGGTCGAGGGCAAGGCCGAGACCGCCGGTAAGATCATGTTCTCGTTTGAGCTCGCCTATGCCGGCGTGTTCCGAATCGCCAACGTGCCGAAGGACAATCTGCACCCGCTGGTGATGATCGAGTGCCCGCGCCTGCTGTTCCCGTTCGCCCGCGAGATCATCGCAACCGCAGTGCGCGACGGCGGGTTCCCGCCCCTGATGCTGGATCCGGTCGACTTCGTTGGTCTCTATCGCCAGAACATGGAGCGGCAAATGGCCGCTCAGGGTGGCCAGACCGGCCAAGCCTGAAGCCTCTAAATCTGGCCTAACCAGCTGGAGGGGCTGCTGGAGCGACGAGATACTCGTTCCAGATCGCCTTGTCACCGAGCGTCGCAATGAAGGCCCGATGGGCCTCACGCTCGGCGTCCGAAGTCCGCGGCGCAAGCGGCACCAGGCGCTGCCGCCGCGGCGCATCGCCAGCCGCATTGACGCGTATCTCCTGAGTGTCCGACGCCAGCAGCAGCTGTGACTGCCGCGCCCCGACCAGATCGACATAGACCTCGGCCAGCAGCTCGGCGTCGAGCAGCGCGCCGTGCTTGGTGCGGCGTGAATTGTCGATCGCATAGCGCGAGCAAAGATCGTCCAGCCGGTTGGACACTCCGGGATGCTTGCGACGCGCCAACAGCAGCGTATCGACCAGCCGCTCGCGCGGGATCGCCGCACGCTTGATGCGATCGAGCTCGGCATTGATGAAGCCGACGTCGAACGAAGCGTTGTGGATCACCAGCGGCGCATCGCCGATGAATTCCAGGAACTCGTCAACGACCTCGTGGAACAGAGGCTTCGTCGCCAGAAATTCGGCCGACAGCCCATGCACTGCAAACGCTTCCGCCGGCATGTCCCTCTCGGGATTGATGTACACATGGAAGCTCTGCCCCGTCGGCATGCGGTTGAGCATCTCGACACAGCCGATTTCGACCAGGCGATCGCCGCGAAGCGGATCGAGGCCAGTGGTTTCGGTGTCGAGAACGATTTCGCGCATGTCTTGAGATTGGTGGCTTGAGATCAGTGTCGTGGGGGCCGTGTGAGGCGGCGAATCAGGCTCGCCGTTGCGGCATCTTAACGACCTCGGCCAGGATGTGCTTGATTTGCGCGCGCACCGGCTCGAGTCCGTGTGACGTATCCACCACGAAATCGGCGCGCCGGCGCTTTTCCGCATCGGGCGTCTGCTTGGCGATGATCGCGTCGAGCTTTGCTTCGTCCATGGTGCCGCGCGCCAGCACCCGCTCACGCTGGAGTTCCGCCGAGGTCGAGACCACGACCACGGCGTCCACCCGTTTCTCGCCGCCGGTCTCGAACAGCAGCGGGATATCGAGAACCACGACCGGCGCTTTGGCCGCTTCCGCCTCGGCGAAGAACTTTTGCCGGGAGGCGCCGAGCATCGGATGGACGATCTGCTCGAGCTGCTTGATGGCGGCGGGATCGTGCACGACGCGCGCCGACAGTTTGGGACGATCGACCTTGCCATTCACAGTGGTGCCGGGAAAGGCGGCCTCGATCGCCGGGGCGGCTTCACCTTCATAGAGCTGATGCACGGCGGCATCGGCGTCGTAGACGGGCACACCGGCCTCCGCGAACAGTTTCGCGGTGGTGGATTTTCCCATCCCGATCGAGCCGGTCAGTCCCAGGATCCGCATCAGCCTACAGCCATCTCCACCATTTACACGGCAACTAGCCGCTCGCGTCGCAGGAACGCAAGCAGTGGCAGCAGCGGCAAGCCAAGAATGGTGAAATGGTCGCCTTCAATGCGCTCGAACAGATGGATGCCGAGGCTTTCAAGCTGATAGGCGCCGACGCTGGTGGTGACGGCGTTGCCGGCAGCATCCAGATAGGCTGCAAGCTCGTCCTCGGTCATCTCTCGCATGGTCATGCGGGCGATCGAGACGTCTTCGAACACGATCGTGCCGTCATGCGCCACGGCCACCGCGGAATTCAGCTCGTGGCATTTGCCGGCGAGGTCGCGCAATTGCGCCAAGGCCTGCGGACGGCCTGCTGGCTTGTTGAAGAGACGGCTGCCAAGAGCCAGGGTCTGATCGGCGCCGATGACGTAGCTGCCAGGATGATGCGCCGAGACAGCTTTGGCTTTTTCGCCGGCCAGTAGCAGGCCGATCTCGCGCGGGTCCGAAAGCTTCGACGCAGCCTGAATGGCGCGCTCATCAATATCGGCCGTGATCGCTTTGAACTCGAGCCCGGCATTTGCCAGCAGCAGTTTTCGCGCGCTGCTCTGCGAGGCCAGGATCAACGGAGATGTGCCGAGCCATAGACCCATCGCGAAAGCTATCCCGAAGGCCGGTTGCGCTGGCGATCGCTGTAAAGCTTCATGATCGCCGCGGCGGTTTCCTCGATCGAGCGACGCGTGACGTCCAGTAGCGGCCAATCATGCTTGGCGCTGAGCTTGCGCGCAAACGCGACCTCCTCAGTGACCGACTGCCTATCGGTATAGGTGTCGTTGCCCGAGTCGCTTCCCATCGAAAGCAGGCGGTTCTGGCGGATCTGGATCAGGCGTTCCGGCGTCGCGTGCAGGCTGACGACCAGCGGCCGCGTCAGCGTCTCCAATTGCGAGGGCACCGGAATGCCGGGAACCAAGGGCACGTTGGCGGTGCGGATGCCGCGATTGGCGAGATAAATCGACGTCGGCGTTTTCGAGGTGCGGGACACGCCGACCAGGACGACGTCGGCATCGTCGAGACCTTCGACGTGCTGGCCGTCGTCGTGGATCATCGTGTAGTTCAGCGCGTCGATGCGCTTGAAATATTCCGCGTTGAGCACGTGCTGAGCGCCGACGCGGCCCGTGGTCGCAGCCCCGAGATAGGCTTCGAATAGCTGCATCACCGGACCGATGATCGACAGGCTCGGAACGTTGATCCCCTTGCACTTGTCCTCGAGCCTAGCGACCAGATCCTTCTCGAGCAGCGTGAACAGCACGATCCCGGGCGCTTCCTCGATCTCGTCGAGCACCCGATCGAGCTGCTTCTGGCTGCGCACCAGCGGATAGACGTGCTCGACCGGCGTCACGTTGGCGTATTGGGCCGCAACCGCCCGTGCCACGGTGATCAGCGTCTCACCGGTGGAGTCGGAGACGAGGTGCAGATGGAAATAATTGTTCGAGGTTGGCACAAAAACTCTTTGTATGAAGGCGGTGTGAATTGTGGATTTCTGTGGAGCTTAACCCCTCGGAAAGGGTTGCGCGACACCAGGGGCGGGACAAGTGCCAATTTTCTTCACACCGCTGCCCATCTGAACAAGTTCGCCGGCAGGCCGCGATGGAAACGGGATTGCGCGGACAACCCCTTTGATAAGCTGCCGACAAAAAGGCGCAAGCCTTTGAAGCTGGCCGACTTATCGCAAGGCGCCAAGGGCGATCGGGGATATGTTGATGGGTGTGAACAAGCGCGCGTGAACTCGCGGACAGAATTTCATGAGTCCAATCCACGGTCACATAGACTCAAACCTTAAGAATCTAAGATTCTAGGTTTGAGGAAGGCGCTTCGGACGGATATGTGTGCACGGTAAGACCTTAACGAGTTCTTACTATCCCCAGTTCCTTTCGCTGGACAGAAACCCGGGCCGCGAAAATGTTCGAAGACGTCTATCTCTGGATCAAGGCGCTGCATGTGATCGCCGTCATCTCCTGGATGGCGGGCATGCTCTATCTGCCGCGGCTGTTCGTCTATCATTCCGACGCCGAGATCGGCTCGAAGCAGTCGGAAACGTTCAAGGTGATGGAACGCCGGCTCTTCAAGGCGATCATCAACCCTGCCATGATCGTCACCTGGCTCGCCGGGCTGTATCTGGCCTGGTCCGGCCACTGGTTCTCGTTCGGCTGGCTGCACGTAAAACTGGCACTGGTCCTGGCGATGTCGGCGGTCCACGGCTTTTTTTCCCGCTGGCTGAAGGATTTCGCTGCCGACCGGCGCCCGCGGTCTCAGAAATTCTATCGGATTATCAATGAGGTACCGACCGTCCTCATGATTTTTATTGTCATCATGGTGATCGTGAAGCCGTTCTAGGCAAGGCGCCCGACGATTAGCTCAGCGCTTCGGCTTGCGGAGCGGGAAGCGATTTTCTATATTGGCAATATCCCACCCAACGCAGGCGGATGTGGTTGTGTCTGAGCTTTCCAGAGGCCGGACACCGCATCAGGTTTGAAGCCTCACCGGCGCTTAACCTTGCCAGACCTGCGGACCTTACCTTCTCACGTCCGCATTTCAGAGCCTCCTCGCACCCCCTCCCAAGGTTACCCCACAGGACCACCCCAATGCGGGAAATTAAACTCGAAGACCTCAAGTCCAAAACGCCGGCCGAGCTCGTCTCGTTTGCGGAGGAGAATGGGGTCGAGAACGCCAGCACGATGCGCAAGCAGGAGCTGCTGTTTGCCATCCTCAAGCAGCTCGCACTCGCCGAGACCGACATTGTCGGCCAGGGCGTCGTCGAAGTGCTCTCCGACGGATTCGGCTTCCTCCGCTCGCCTGATGCGAATTATCTGCCCGGCCCGGATGATATCTACGTCTCGCCGTCGCAGATCCGCCGTTTCGGCCTGCGCACCGGCGACACCATCGAAGGCCATATCCGCAGCCCGAAAGAGGGCGAGCGTTATTTCGCGCTGCTGAAAGTCAACACGCTCAATTTCGAGGATCCGGAAAAGGCCAAGCACAAGGTCAATTTCGACAACCTCACGCCGCTGTTTCCGAATCAGCGTTTCCGCATGGAAATCGACGACCCGACGCGGAAAGACCTTTCTGCAAGGGTGATCGACATCGTCGCGCCCATCGGCAAGGGCCAGCGCGCGCTGATCGTCGCGCCGCCGCGCACGGGCAAGACCGTGTTGATGCAGAACATCGCGCACTCGATCACGCATAATCATCCCGAGTGCTATCTGATCGTGCTGCTGATCGACGAACGTCCGGAAGAAGTCACGGACATGCAGCGCTCGGTGAAGGGCGAGGTCGTGTCGTCGACCTTCGACGAGCCCGCGGTGCGTCACGTTCAGGTCGCCGAGATGGTGATCGAAAAAGCAAAGCGCCTGGTCGAGCATGGCCGCGACGTCGTGATCCTGCTCGATTCGATCACGCGCCTTGGCCGCGCCTACAACACGGTCGTGCCGTCGTCCGGCAAGGTGCTGACCGGCGGTGTCGACGCCAACGCGCTGCAGCGCCCCAAACGTTTCTTCGGTGCCGCCCGCAACATCGAGGAGGGCGGCTCGCTGACCATCATCGCGACCGCGCTGGTCGATACCGGCAGCCGCATGGACGAAGTCATCTTCGAAGAGTTCA
Organism: Bradyrhizobium sp. 199; assembly: GCF_023073355.1. GTDB lineage: Bacteria > Pseudomonadota > Alphaproteobacteria > Rhizobiales > Xanthobacteraceae > Bradyrhizobium. Next base: position 162,653 of record NZ_JADPJI010000004.1, on the reverse strand, counting down.
AGGGCACCGGTAACTCGGAACTGATTCTGGACCGCAAGGTCTCGGACAAGCGCACTTTCCCGGCGATCGACATTTCGCGCTCGGGCACCCGCAAGGAAGAGCTCATCACCGATCCCCAGGTGCTCAAGAAGATGTACGTGCTCCGCCGCATCCTCAATCCGATGGGGACGATGGACGCGATCGACTTCCTGCTCGACAAGCTGCGCTCGACCAAGAGCAATTCCGAGTTCTTCGACTCCATGAACACCTGAGTGCGCTGCAGCATAGACTGCACAAGTTCAGAGGGCGCCTTCGGGCGCCCTTTTCGTTGTGCGGCCTTGTTGCAAGGAATGTGCAGCATGCAAGCCGGGTTATGCTGGCACGCTCATTTGACTAAGCTGCTGATTTTAAAGCATGATCTCTGAAACGCCGGTACCCTTTGTGGGTTGGCATTGGGAAAAGCGCAGCAAAATTCTGAGGTAATATTGCGTCGCAACATGCTGGTTTGCTGCAGCATTCAGCGCAGCAAGCCGTGCGTTCTTGCCATCCCGAACGGACATTTGCCTTTTCGCCGGTAGCCGGACAAATAGGCCATGCATCCGCGAGACCAGACCATCTTTGCATTGTCGTCCGGCCGGGCGCCGAGCGCGATCGCCGTGGTCCGCGTGTCGGGATCGCAGGCCGGCCAAGCGCTGACGAGCTTGGCGGGCAAGTTGCCGGCGCCGCGGCAGGCCGGTCGCCGGCTGCTCCGGGATCAAGCAGGCCAGCCGATCGACGATGCGGTCGTGCTCTGGTTTCCCGGGCCGGCCAGCGCGACCGGCGAGGATGTCGCCGAATTTCACGTCCATGGCGGCCGCGCGGTGCTGGCGGCACTCCTGGCCTCTATTTCGGTTATTCCAAATACGCGAACGGCCGAACCCGGTGAATTCACGCGGCGGGCATTCGAGAACGGCAAGCTCGACCTTACCGAAGCCGAGGGTCTCGACGATCTCATTCACGCCGACACCGACCGGCAGCGGCGGCAGGCGCTGCGGCAGTTGCAGGGTCTGCTCGGTGATCGCGCGCGCGACTGGCGCGAGCGGATTATCGAGGCGTCTGCGCTGATCGAGGCCGGCATCGATTTCTCCGATGAGGGTGACGTGCCGGCGGAGCTGATGGCCCCGGCGGTGAAAGCGATCAAAGCCCTGCACGACGAAATCGCAGAAGTGCTTGCGGCACAGGGACAAGCCGAACGCTTGCGCGACGGTCTCGTGGTCGCGATCGCTGGTGAGCCGAACGTCGGCAAGTCGACGCTGATCAATCAACTGGCGCGTCGCGAGGTTGCGATCGTCTCGCCGTACGCCGGCACCACACGTGACGTGATCGAGGTGCAGCTCGATCTCGACGGCTATCCGGTCACTGTGATCGACACCGCCGGCATTCGCGAGACCGACGATCCCGTCGAACAGGAGGGCGTGCGGCGTGCGCGGGCGCGGGCTGGAAGCGCTGACCTCGTGTTGTGGCTGGTGGAGGGTGGACAGGCCGTCGACCTGAACTCGATCCGGTCGCCATCGACGTCCGGCGCCGGGAGCGACCTATCCGGTGGCTCGGTCTGGATCGTCCGCAACAAGATCGATCTCGGTGAGGTCGGACCGGTGGGGCCGCAGGGTGAATTCGGGATCTCGGCGAGCCGGGGTGACGGCATTCCGGACCTGGTCAATGCCTTGGTGAAATTTGCCGCGGAGTTCTTCGGAACCGGCGAGGGGGCGTTGGTGACCCGGACCCGCCAGCGCGATCTCCTGCGCCAGGCGTCCGGCAGCTTGCGCCGGAGTCTTGAGCTTGTAGAACTGGGCGAGGAGCTGGCGGCCGAGGAGCTGCGTGCTGCCGCTTATGCCTTGGGTCGGCTATTGGGCCGGGTGGACGTCGAGGACGTCCTTGGGGCCATTTTCCAGAAGTTCTGCATCGGAAAGTAGTGCTAGTTCTTGATTGTAGAACAGTGCTTGTTCCATTGTTTCTGTTTCACGTGAAACGAGCTTCACGTGAAAAGGCCGCTGGAAACATCCGCTTTATTGCCCCGGAACAAGCGAACGGTGATCGTCGATAGCGGGATAAGACAGTCCACTTGCTGCATTTGTTTCACGTGAAACAGCAAGGCTCTCATGCCTTTGCTACTGTGCATGGGGTTGTTTTCGCGAAAGCGACATTCGGGGGCGCGGGAGCCACCTTGGTTTCACGTGAAACGCCCAGTTTCCGCTTTCCGCTTTTCTGCCTCTGAGTTAGAAGTCCGCCCCATGCGAACAGAGCGAGAGAGCTTCGACGTCATCGTGATTGGCGGCGGCCACGCGGGCTGTGAAGCCGCGGCTGCTGCTGCCCGGATGGGCGCAACGACCGCTCTGGTGACGCACCGTTTCGCCACCGTCGGCGCGATGTCCTGCAATCCTGCCATTGGCGGACTGGGCAAGGGTCATCTGGTCCGGGAAGTCGATGCGCTCGATGGTCTAATGGGCCGTGTGGGCGATGCCGGCGGCATCCAGTTTCGTGTCCTCAATCGCCGCAAGGGTCCCGCAGTTCGCGGTCCTCGGGCTCAGGCCGACCGAAAACTCTATGCCGCTGCCATGCAGGCCGCGATCCGGGAGACCGGCGGTCTTTCCGTGATCGAAGGCGAGGCCGACGAGCTGATCGTGGTCGAGGGCCGGGTTACGGGCCTACGCCTGGCGAACGGCCGTGAGCTTCGGGCAGGGGCTGTGGTCGTCACCACCGGCACCTTTCTGCGCGGTCTCATTCATCTTGGCGAGAAGAATTGGCCCGCCGGCCGCGTCGGTGAGGCCCCCGCGATGGGTCTTTCCGCCTCCTTTGAGCGTGCCGGCTTCACCCTTGGGCGGCTCAAGACCGGCACTCCGCCGCGTCTGGATGGCACCACGATCGACTGGTCCGCGGTCGAGATGCAGCCCGGAGACGAGCCGCCGGAGCCATTCTCGGTCATGACCGAGCGGATCACGACTCCGCAGATCCAGTGCGGCATCACCCGGACCACGTCCGCCACCCACGAGGTGATCCGCGCCAATGTGCATCGCTCTCCGATGTACTCCGGCCAGATCAAGAGCTCCGGACCGCGCTATTGCCCGTCCATCGAGGACAAGATCGTCCGCTTTGGCGATCGCGACGGTCACCAGATCTTCCTGGAGCCGGAAGGGCTCGACGACAGCACGGTCTATCCTAACGGTATCTCGACTTCGCTCCCTGAGGAGGTTCAGCTCGCGATCCTCGCCAGCATTCCTGGCCTGGAACGGGTCAAGATGGTCCGTCCGGGCTATGCGATCGAGTACGACCATATCGATCCCCGCGAACTTGATCCGACCCTGCAGACCAGGCGTCTGCGCGGTCTGTTCCTGGCCGGGCAGATCAACGGCACCACCGGATACGAGGAAGCCGCCGGGCAGGGCATCGTGGCCGGTCTCAACGCCGCGCTCTCCGCCAGCGGCGCGGCGCTGACGGTGTTCGATCGGGCCGACGGCTATCTCGGCGTGATGATCGACGACCTCGTCACCCGCGGGATCAGCGAGCCCTACCGGATGTTCACGTCGCGGGCCGAGTATCGGCTCACGCTGCGGGCAGACAATGCGGATCAGCGTCTGACCGAGAAGGGGATTGCGCTCGGTTGCGTCGGCAATGCCCGGACCCAGCATCATCGCGCCAAGATGGATGCCCTGAATGCGGCCAGGGCGCTGTCGAAGTCGCTCACGATCACGCCCAACGAGGCGATCAAGCACGGACTGTCCCTGAATCGGGACGGCCAGCGCCGGTCGGCCTTCGAACTGATGGCGTATCCGGAGATCGGCTTGAGCCAGGTTCGAGCGATCTGGCCCGAGCTGGCGCGCATCGATCCCGTCATTGCGTCCCACCTTGAGATCGATGCCAAATACGACGTCTACCTTGAGCGCCAGAGTGCCGACGTCGAGGCCTTCCGGCGCGACGAGGGGATGGTGCTGTCTGAGGTCGATTACAGCCTCGTCCCCGGCCTCTCCAATGAGGTGCGAGCCAAGCTGGAGAAGGCGCGGCCGTTCACGGTCGGCCAGGCTGGCCGGATCGACGGCATGACGCCGGCTGCGCTGGGTATCCTCGCGGCCTATCTCCGGCGCGAGGCACGGAAGATCTCCAAGGCAATCGCATAGGCGTTTCACGTGAAACAGCGCGGACCAGGCGGCGATAGGCGGCTATCGCGGGGACAAGGAACAGGCGAAGGCGCAGCTCGAGCTGAACCGGCGCCAGCCAGACCCAAGTTCGACAAGGCCAGCGCCAACGATCCGGCGCTCGATTCCATCATCGCCGCCGACAAGCGCGAGGCGCTGCGGCTCGCGCCCGTTTCACGTGAAACGGAAGCCCGGCTCGACCGCTACATCGCGCTGCTGCGGGAGTGGCAGGCCAAGACCAATCTGGTCGCGCTCTCGACTCTGCCGCAGCTCTGGACCCGGCACATTGCCGACTCGCTTCAACTCGCCGATCTTGCGCCGTCCGCCAAACGCTGGGCCGATCTCGGCAGCGGGGGCGGCTTCCCCGGGGTCGTGCTGGCCTGCGCCATGGCCGGGACGCCGGGCGCGAGCGTCCATCTCGTCGAGCGGATTGCCAAGAAGGCGGCGTTTCTGCGCGAAGCGATTCGCGTCACCACATCGCCGGGAATCGTACATCTCGCTGAGATCGGGGATAATGTGGATAGAATCACCGGCCCTGTCGATTGCGTCACCGCCCGTGCGCTGGCTCCGCTACATCAACTCATCGGCTTTGCGGAGCCGCTGATGCGCCACGGCGCAAAGGCGCTGTTTCCAAAGGGTCAAGATGTAGAGGCTGAATTGACCGAAGCCGCTAAATATTGGAATATCAAGCCTCAGCTGCACCAGAGCCGCACCGGTGACGGCTGGATCGTGGAGCTCGATGGCGCCGAACGGCGCAGCTGAGGCGCTCAGGGTGAGTGGGGAAATTCGATGACCGTGATTGACGAGCCGCAGCAGGAGAAGACCCAAGAACCGGCCCAAGAATCGACCAGCGAGGTCCCGCACGGCCACCCACGTATCCTGGCGCTGGCGAATCAGAAGGGCGGTGTGGGAAAAACAACCACTGCGATCAACCTCGGCACGGCGCTCGCTGCCATCGGCGAGCGTGTCCTGATCGTCGATCTCGATCCGCAGGGCAACGCCTCGACCGGCCTCGGCATCGACCGTCGCAACCGCTCCTGCTCGACCTATGACGTGCTGATTGGGGAAGCCGCCTTGCGCGAAGCGGTGGTCTCGACCGCGGTGCCCCGGCTGCACATCGCGCCCTCGACCATGGACCTCTCCGGCCTCGAGCTCGAGCTCGGCACCACACCCGGCCGCGCCTTCAAGCTGCGCGATGCCATCGGCGCGCTCAACAACAACGTCTCGCCGGACGCCGACTACACCTATGTGCTGATCGACTGCCCGCCCTCGCTCAACCTGCTCACGGTGAACGCGATGGCGGCATCCGATGCGATCCTGGTGCCGCTACAGTGCGAGTTCTTCGCGCTCGAAGGTCTGTCGCAATTGCTGCAGACGGTGGAGCAGGTGCGCTCGACGCTCAATCCGAACCTGTCGATTCACGGCATCGTGCTGACGATGTTCGACTCGCGCAACAACCTCTCGAACCAGGTCGTCGCCGACGTCCGTCAGTTCATGGGCGAGAAGGTCTACAAGACCATGATCCCGCGCAACGTGCGCATCTCGGAAGCTCCGTCCTACGGCAAGCCGGTGCTGGTCTACGATCTCAAATGCGTCGGCAGCGAAGCCTACTTACGGCTCGCCACGGAAGTGATTCAGCGGGAGCGCGAGCTGCGCACGGCGCATTGAGGCGACGTTGATCCTGAAGTTACGACAATTCAGTTCTGGAGTGCTGCACAGTGAATCCAAGGGAGCTGGCGATGGCCGATGAAGCGCGTTCGCGACTGGGCCGGGGTCTTGCAAGTCTGATCGGCGACGTCGGCGGCGAAGCCCAGCACGTCGACCGTCCGCGCGCGCAGCGCAAGGTGCCGATCGAATTCATCAAGGCCAATCCGCGCAATCCGCGCCGTACATTTCCGGACGCCGAGCTGAAGGAGCTCAGCGAGTCAATCAAACAGCACGGCGTGATCCAGCCGATCGTGGTGCGTCCGGTGAAGGGCGCACAGGATCGCTTTGAGATCATTGCCGGCGAGCGGCGCTGGCGCGCCTCGCAGATGGCCGGCCTGCACGAAGTGCCAATCGTGCCGGTCGACATCAGCGACAGCGATGCGCTGGAGTTCGCGATCGTCGAGAACGTGCAGCGCGAAGATCTCAACCCGATGGAAGAAGCGCAGGGTTATCACGCGCTCGCCAACGAATTCAAACGTAGCCAGGACGACATTGCCAAGGTCGTCGGCAAGAGCCGCAGCCACGTCGCAAACATGATGCGGCTGACGAAACTGCCCGCTGAGGTGCAGGCCTTCATTGCGACCGGCCAGCTGACGGCCGGCCACGCCCGCGCACTGATCGGCGTGCCGGATCCGCTCGCAGCCGCCAAGCGCATCGTCGAGGAGGGCCTTAATGTCCGCCAGACTGAAGCGCTCGCGCATGAAGAGGGGGTGCCGGAGCGCAAGCCGCAGAAGGCGCGCGCGACCGGGGCTAAGGAAAAGGACCCCGACACGGTCGATCTCGAAAAGCGCGTCAGCGACGCGCTCGGCCTCAACGTCACGGTCAATCACCGCGATCCCGGCGGCTCGGTCCAGATCAACTATCGCAACCTCGATCAGCTCGACGAGGTGATGAAGCGGCTGGCCAAGGGCGCGCTGTAGCCGCCCTCGCGTCGTCCTGGCGAAAGCCGGGACCTCATGTCAATCCACACGTCATTGCGAGCGCAGCGAAGCAATCCAGAATCTTTCCGCGGAGAGATTCTGGATTGCTTCGTCGCTTGCGCTCCTCGCAATGACGAGGGGAGAGAGAACTCGCTCGCAATGACGTGGAGAGAGTCGGGCCTATCCCCGCCGCTTCGCATTCGCGGCGATCGCCATCAGCGTGCGTTGGGCGATGGCGGCGGCGAGGGTAGACTGCTTGCGGGTGTCGAGCGCAGCGGTCGCCAGCTGCTCGATGATGGCGGCGAGCCGCGCCACGCTGAAATTGCGCAATGCGGTTTCGACCGCCGGCTTTCGCGAAAAGTGCAGGCGCGGATAGCCGCTGTCGAGCACGGCGGAGGCTGGCGTGCCGTCGGCGATTGCGAGCGCCGATTTGTGCAGCCACGCCGCCTGGCGCTGCGCCGCCGAGATGATCACGCCGGGATAGGTGCCGGCGATCATGGCCTTGGCGAATTCGGTCTCGACGATGTCGGGCCGCCCGGCGAAGGCGCCGTCGACGATCGGGTCGAGCTTCAGCTCGGAGGCATCGGCGACCACGGACATCACGTCGTCCAGCGTAATCTCGCCTTTGCCATGCGCGTAGAGCGTGAGCTTGCGCAGCTCGTTGCGCGAGGCCTGGCGATCGCCGCCGAGGAACGACATCAGCGCCGCGCGGGCCTCCTGCGCGATGCGCAAATTGGCGATACGGAGCTCGTCTTCCATCAGCTTGGCGAGATCGCGCTCGGTGTCGGGATAGCAGCCGATCGCGACAGCGGCCTTGGCCTTCTCGCAGGCTTTGCGCAACGGCGATTCGGGGCGCAGCTCGCCAGCCTCGATCACGATGCGGCAATCCTTCACGCTCATCTCTGCGAGCGTGTCGACGCCGCTGGCAAAGCTGCGCGAGCCGGCCCGGATGCGGATCGCGCGGCGGCCACCGAAGAGCGGTACGGTCATGGCTTCGTCGACGAGGCGCGACGGCTCGGCGGAGAGCTCGTCGCCATCAAGCTTGACCAGTGAAAAGGGATCGTTGGGATCGTCGACGGCAGAGGCGATCAGCGCATCCGCGCGCTCGCGCACGAGGCCGGCGTCAGGGCCGTAGAGCAGGATGATCGGACGGCCCGCATCGGGACGGGCAAGGAAAGCGTCGATCTCTTTTCCGCGTAGCGCGACCATGTTGTCCCGACGGCGTCATTTCGAGGCGGCTCGAAGCGCCGAACCGGAATCTCGATCCACAATCTCCGGATTCTCAGGTGCGCAATTGCACACCATAGTTCACGCTCGCGCGCCCCGACTGGAGTGACTTACGTGCCCGCGGTGAAGAACGAGGCGAGCCGGGTCGTGATGTTCTCGGCGATCTCGCTGGCGGCGCGATCCTCGGCATCGCGCACGGCGCGGCTGCGCGAGAAGCGTTGATAGGATCCCGGCATGTCATAGGACACGCGCGAGAAGGTCGAGCCGGTCATGACGGACCTGCCGGTCGTGACCTCGACCAGATTGTACTGGGCGTCGACACCGAGATTTTCGCTCGTCGGCAGTCCCGTCGTGGCGCTGACGATCAGGGAGGAACGGCTTGTGGTGAAGCGGATCTCCAGCTTGTGGGTCGGCGGCATGCCCGTCGCGCTGCCGTAAAGCTTGAAAGCCAGCGCGTTGCGGATTTCGACGCCGACGCGGGCCTCGCGGGAGGCATTGGGCTTGCTGATCGGGGGCAGCTCGATGCCCATCAGCTTCTCGCGCAGCCCCGGGGTGCCGTCGCTCCGTTCGGCATACATCGGCTGGAAACAGCCGGCCGTCAGCGCGGCCAAGGCGGCGACCGCCAGCAAGCGGGCTGCGATGCGGATCCTAGCCGACAACATTTACGATCCTCTTGGGGACGATGATCACCTTGCGGACGGGCTTGCCGTCCAGGGCCAGCTTTACCGCATCGAGGGCCAAAACGGCAGCCTCGATTTCCGGATTCTGGGCCGCTGTTGCAACTGTGACTTCACCCCGCTTCTTGCCGTTGACCTGGACCACCAGGGTCACGCTGTCTTCAACCAGCAAATCGCGTTCGATTTGGGGCCAATTGGCCTCGGAAGCCAGCCCGCTCTGGCCCAGAACCTGCCAGCACTCCTCTGCGAGGTGAGGCATCATCGGGGAGAACAGCTGGACCAGGATCTGGCCGGCTTCCCGGATCGCCCACGCCAAGTCTGGAGCCGGGTTCGCGGGGGACTGGCCGGGACGCTGCAGGATTTCCGAGAAGGTATTGGCGAACTCGCGGATATGGGCGAGGCAGACGTTGAAGTGCAGCCGCTCGATCCCGGTAGTGACCTTGTCCAGCGCACCATGGGCGGCCTTGCGCAAGGCGGTGGCGTCGGGGCCGAAGCTGGCCGGCCGGGCCGCCGACGCGCCCTTGCCGAATTCGACGGAATCGTTCACCAGCCGCCACAGCCGCTGCATGAAGCGCGAGGCGCCCTGAACGCGCTCGTCGCTCCAGATCACGTCGCGGTCGGGCGGGGAGTCCGACAGCATGAACCAGCGGGCGACGTCGGCGCCGTAGGTCTCGATGATGTCGTCGGGGTCGACCGTGTTCTTCTTCGACTTCGACATCTTCTCGATCGGGCCGATCTGGATGTCTTCGCCTGATGTGAGCAGCGTGGCGCGGCGTCCGTTGCCGCCGACCTCGACCTTGACCTCGGCCGGCTGCACATAGGTGCCGTCGGCCTTCTGGTAGGTCTCGTGCACCACCATGCCTTGCGTGAACATGCCGGCGAACGGCTCGTCCAGCGCGATGTGCCCGGTCGCCTTCATCGCCCGGGTGAAGAAGCGGCTGTAGAGCAGGTGCAGGATCGCGTGCTCGACGCCCCCGATATACTGGTCGACCGGCAGCATCCGGTTGGCCACAGCGGGCGTCGTCGGCGCGTTCTCGTTCCAGGGATCGGTGAAGCGCGCAAAATACCAGGACGAATCCACGAAGGTGTCCATGGTATCGGTTTCGCGTTGCGCGTTAGCCCCACATTTTGGGCAGGTGACGTGCTTCCACGTCGGATGATGATCCAGCGCGTTGCCAGGCTTGTCGAAGCTCACATCCTCCGGCAGCACCACCGGCAGGTCGGCGTCCGGCACCGGGACCACATCGCACTTCGGACAATGAATGACCGGGATCGGGCAGCCCCAATAGCGCTGGCGCGAAATGCCCCAGTCGCGCAGGCGGAAGTTCACCTGCCGCTCGCCGACCGGCGCGTTGCCGCGCAGCTCGGCCTCCAGGCGTTTTGCGACTTCGTCCTTGGCCTGATCGATCGTCATGCCGTCGAGGAAACGCGAATTGATCATGCGGCCGTCACCGTCATAGGCGGTATCGGTGATCACGAATGTCTTCGGGTCTTGGCCCTCGGGGCACACCACGGGTGTGTTGCCGAGATTGTACTTGTTGACGAAGTCGAGGTCGCGCTGGTCGTGCGCGGGACAGCCGAAGATCGCGCCGGTGCCGTATTCCATCAGCACGAAATTGGCGACATAGACCGGCAGCTTCCAGCTCGGGTCGAACGGATGCACCGCGCGGATGCCGGTGTCGAAACCCTGCTTCTCCGCGGTGTCAATGATCGACTGCGCGGTGCCGATCTTCTTGATGTCCGCGATGAAGTCCGCGAGTTTCGGGTTCTTTGCGGCGGCGGCCTGCGCCAGTGGATGATCCGCCGAGATCGCCATGAACTTCGCGCCGAACAGCGTGTCCGGGCGCGTCGTGAAGATCTTCAGCTCGCTCTCGCCGGCAGGAGTCGCACCTTCGGGCAACGTCTTGGCATCCAGCGCGAAGCGGACCAACAGGCCTTCCGAGCGACCGATCCAGTTGCGCTGCATCAGCCGCACCTTGTCCGGCCAGCGATCGAGCCCATCAAGCGCGGACAGCAGCTCCTGCGAGTACTTCGTGATCTTGAAGACCCATTGGCTCATCTCGCGCTGCTCGACGATCGCACCGGAGCGCCAGCCGCGGCCGTCGATGACCTGCTCGTTGGCGAGCACGGTCATGTCGACCGGATCCCAGTTGAGCTTGCGCTTTTCGCGCTCGGCGAGGCCGGCGGCGAGCATGTCCAGGAACATCTTCTGCTGATGCTTGTAGTAGCTGGGATCGCAGGTCGCGAATTCGCGCGACCAATCCAGCGACAGCCCGATCGAGCGGAGCTGCTTCTTCATCGCGGCGATGTTGTCGTAGGTCCAGGCCTTCGGCGCGACCTTGCGTTCGATCGCGGCATTCTCGGCTGGCAGGCCGAAGGCGTCCCAGCCCATCGGGTGCAGCACGTTGAATCCCTTGGCGCGCATGAAGCGGGCCAGTACGTCGCCGAGCGTATAATTCCGGACATGGCCGATATGGATGCGCCCGGACGGGTAGGGGAACATCTCGAGCACATAGTATTTCGGCCGCGAATCGTCGTTCTTGGAGACGAAGATCGCCTGCTGGTCCCAGAGGCGTTGCCAGCGCGGTTCGGCGTCGCGGGCGTTGTAGCGTTCGGAGGTCATGGAATCGTTGGGGTTTTCGTGGGTTCGGCCGGCTCAAGACGGCGGACTAGGCCATAAAAGTCCGTAACGGGTCAATGGGTTGCCGAAAACCGATAGAATCCCCTTGGTCACGCGTCTGGGCTCCGGTCCACTACGGAGGAGGCCCAAGTTCAACAGCTGTTAAGGCCGCGGGGCCAAGCTGGCAGAATCTGAGGCCGGGACCTTGCGCCATGATCGCTGCCGCTTTCGACGAACTAGATTATGACTACGCAGCATCCGTCGCGCAGAAAGCCGTTCAGTGCATGGCGGCGCAGCACGTGCCCGCCACGCCGGATAATTTCAACGTCTGGTTCGTCTATTCGATGGGCGTGCCGAGCGATCTGCAACGCGCCATCGATATTCTCATCGGCAACAAGCGCAAGTTCGACGCGACCGTAAACCGGGATCTGTTTTCGACCTATGTCGCCGCGCCCGACGGCTCGGCGGCCTCCTTGGCCTCCCGGCAGCTGCACTCGGTGATGGACGCAGCTCAGATCTTTCTCGCAACCGCCATTGCCGACAACCACGCGCAGATGCGGGCGATCCATGATGTTGCCGACCAGGGACAGGCCGGCTCCGATCCGAAGTTGCTCGTGAAGCAGTTGATGAGCGAGCTGGCCAAGGCCGCCGGTCGCGCAACCAAGCTCGAGGCAAGCTTCGCGGACAAGACGCGAGAACTCGAGGCGATCCGGGAAAACCTGAGCAAGTCCGAAGAGCGCGCCATGACCGACACGCTCACCGGCTTGCCCAACCGCCGTGCGCTGGAGGAGTTCTTCCGCAAGGCCCAGATCACCGCCATGGAAAAAGGCGAGCCGCTCAGCCTCCTGATGCTGGACATCGATCACTTCAAGAAATTCAACGACAATTTCGGGCATGGCGTCGGCGACCAGGTCTTGCGCCTGATGGCGCAGGTCCTGCGCGACAAGGTCCGCGAGGTCGATTTGCCGGCGCGCTATGGCGGCGAGGAATTGATCGCCGTGTTGCCCGGTGCCGATCTTTCCGCAGCGACGGTGATCGCCGAGCGCGTCCGCCGCGCCATCGCCGAGTGTCAGATTACCCGTCGTTCGACCGGCGAGACGCTTCCCTCCATCACGGTCTCGATTGGAGCTGCGCAGTTTCAGCCGGGAGAGACCATGAACGAGCTGGTCGAACGCTGCGACCGCGCGCTCTATCTGGCAAAAAGAAACGGCCGCAATCGGGTGATTGCCGAGACGGAGCTCGACCGGGAGATCGCGGCGGTTTAGCCCGCCATCGCGATCGCGGCCGCGCCGTGGTCGACCACCATGATGCCGTGCTCGACGACGTTGTTGCGGCCGCGGTGTTTTGCGGTGTAGAGCGCAGCGTCGGCGGCCTCGATCAGGTCGCCCGGACGCAAGCTCTCGTTGGGCTTCGTGGCGGCAACGCCGATCGAGACCGTGACGATCATATGGGCTGACGTGATGTGCGGCAGACAGAGTTTCAGCACGGCCGCGCGCACCTGCTCGCCGATTTCGACCGCGCACGTCACGTCGGTGTTCGGCAGCAACAGGCAGAATTCCTCGCCGCCATAGCGCGCCGCGAAGCCCATGTTGTCGGCGGCAATGCCGGACAGGGATTCGCCGAGCCTGGTCAGGCAGGAATCGCCTTCGAGATGGCCATAGGTGTCGTTGAACAGCTTGAAATGATCGACGTCGATCATCAGCAGCGCGAGGTCGCTGCCATATTGCTGCGCGCGCATCCATTCGAAGTCGAGCCGGCTCTGGAAGCCACGCCGGTTGGCAAGCCCTGAGAGCATGTCGATCGAGGCCATCACCGTCAGGCGGTCGTTGCTCGCGATCAGCTCGCGCTCGCGCTGGCTCAGCTGCGCGGCCATCGCGTTGAACGCGCGGGCCAGCGGCACGAATTCGGCCGGCAGGCGATTGCGCGCCGCGCGGGCCGAGAGGTCGCCCTCGCCGAGACGTTTGGCCATGTCGGCGAGCATCTCGACCGGCTTGATGACGAGCTTTTCGGCCGCGATCAGCGCGCCGAGCAGGACGAACACGACCACGAAAGCGAGCTGAAGATAGGCCGTGCGAATGTCGCGGCTGACCGCCTCGGACACCTTGTCTTCGTCGATGCTGGCGATCAGGCGGGCATTGGTGCCCGCGATGCGGATGTAGCTGACCGCGCGGCGGGAGCCGTCGGCGGCGAGGAAAGACAGCGAGCCCTCATCCTGGTCGGACCGCAGCGCGCGATCGGCGATCGCGGACATCAGCGGCAAATTGTCGAGGGGTCGGCCGACCGCGCTGTGCTGATCGGCAGGGGCGGCCAGCACGGTGCCCGCGCTGTCGACCAGCACGGCAGTGATGCCGGCACGGCCGCCCAGATTGCTCATCACCTTCGACATCCAGTCGAGATTGACCGTGGCGAGCACGACGGCATCGGACACGCCGCTGAAGGCGGATACCGGATAAACCGCCATTACGGTCGGCGTTGGCACCGGCCGCGACATGATGAAGTCGCTCAGTACGAAGCGGCCGGTTTCCTGTGCCTGCTGGAAGTAGGGCCGGTCGCTCAGGTCAAGGCCAACATACATGTTGTTGGTGGCGCATTGAATGCGTCCGTCCTGGCCGGCGATCAAAAGCGTGCGGATCCAGGGCAGGTTCGACGGCAGACTCGCGCGCAGCACGTCGCAGCTCTTGCTGACGCCGCCGGCGGAGGCGCGGATGAAGGCTTCCGACTTCAGGATGGTCTCGACTGACGAAATCACTTCGCGCTGCGCAGCGGCGCTGTGCCTTGCGATGGTGTTGAACTCAACCGTGGCCTGCGCGATCTGGCGGGCGCGGGTGTCTTCGAGCGAACGGATTCGCTCGAGCATCAAGGGCGCCACCAGAATCACCGCGAGCAACGCGAGCCGCGCCCGGATTCCGAGAACCTGCTTGAGTTTCGCTCGTTTGCGGTTGAGACTGATACTTGCCATTTTCGCTACCCACCCCGTGGGCCAAGGTAAAGCGAAGGGTTCAAAAACTCTTGCTTGAACTCGGTAAAATTGGACTTACCTCCGGTTAAGAGCACAACCAAACGACGTCATGACAGAAGCCAATGCCGCGCCGGTAACCGGCCCTTCACCAAACGCGCTCGCCGCGGTCGAAGCCGAAATCGCCCGCGCCTGCAAGGATGCGCGGCGCGATCGCGCCTCCGTGACGCTGATCGCGGTGTCCAAGACTTTCGGAGCCGATGCGATTACCCCGATCATCGACGCCGGGCAGCGCGTATTCGGCGAGAATCGGGTGCAGGAGGCCAAAAGCAAGTGGCCCGCCTTAACGTCTGTTTACTCCGGTATAGCGCTGCATCTGATCGGCCCGTTGCAATCCAACAAGGCGAAAGAGGCGGTGGCGCTGTTCGATGCCATCCATTCGGTCGACCGTCCGAGCATTTGCCAAGCGTTAGCCAAGGAAATCGAATCCCAGAACAAGCACCCGCAGCTCTTCGTCCAGATCAACACGGGCGAGGAGCCGCAAAAGGCCGGCGTCCCGCCCGGCGAGGCCGACGCGTTCCTCGCCAGCTGCCGCGACACCTATGGGCTGACGATTTCCGGGTTGATGTGCATCCCGCCGGTCGACGAGCCGCCGGCGGCGCATTTCGCGCTGACCGCCAAGATCGCCGCGCGCAATGGATTGACGAATCTTTCGATGGGCATGAGCGCGGATTTTGCCACCGCGATCATGTTAGGTGCGACCCATGTGCGCGTGGGGAGTGCGATTTTCGGGCACAGGTGATTGCCGTTGGCGAGGATAGGGAGACGTGCGAGCTCTCTATTTCGTCATTGCGAGCGCAACGAAGCGCGGTGTGTGCCGCCCTACACGAACCCCACCGACACCTTCCCCAGCACCCCAAAATCCACCGCAAAATGATCGCCGGCCTGGATTGGCAGCGGCGGATGGCACGTGCCTGTTGTCACCACCTCCCCTGCCCGCAAGGTGATGCCGAGTCCGCGCAGCTCGTTGGCAAGCCAGGCGAGCGCGGCGCAGGGATCGCCGAGCACGTTCTTGCCGTGGCCGACATAGCGCTGGCCGCGCAGCGTGATCGCTGGCCGCTCCTCGACGAGATCCATCGCCCGCCAGTCCGCAGTCGTCGCCGCGCCCAGCACGAACAGATGCGCGCAGGCATTGTCGGCGATAAGCTGCGCCTCGCCGGCGCTGGTGAAATCGGTAAAGCGCGAATCGGGAATCTCGATCGCGGGATGGAAGCTCTCGACGGCCGCCAGAACCTCGTCAACCGTGTACGGCGCCGCGCGCGGCGGCAGATCGCGTCCCATCCGGAAGGCGAATTCCGGCTCGCCGACGCGCATCTCGTTGCCCTTCATCGACGCGGTGCCGCCATCGGCGATCACGGTGTCGCTCATGATGCGGCCGGCCAGCGGTCCGCTGACGTTGATGTGCGTCTGTCCTGATACGCTGGTGGCCGCGATCTTCCAGCCGAACAATTTTCCACGCGACAGCGTTTCGAGTCCGGCCTGGACGGCATAGCCCTCCGTGCGGCTCTGTGGCCGCAAGTGTGCCTCCAGTGCGCCAACCTTGGTGCCGTCGCGCCAATGCCGAAAAAGAATGCGCGATGCGGCGGTGGTCTGATCCTTGTCGAGCATATGCCCTTACCCGATGATGATTCTTGTTCTTGGTCCAAGCCGTCGCAGCAATTGCAGCATCGCCGATTTCGTCATGGAGACGCAGCCCGCGGTCGGACCGAAATTGTCGCGGGCCAGGTGCAAAAAAACCGCGCTGCCACGGCCGGCAATTCGTGGTCTCGTGTTGTGGTCGATTTCGATGATGAAGTCATAGAGATGGTCGGTGCGCTTGAGCCGGTCACCGCCCTGCCCCTCGGCGAGCCGGATTCCCTGATTGTAATGGCGGTCGCTGGGATCCTCGCACCAGGCGTCCGCTCCGGTGATGATCCGGGCCGGCAGGAAGCTCTGCGGCCGACTGTGCCGATCGCCCCGCCACCACAACCGCCTGGGACGGAAGCGGCCCCTCGGCGTGCCGCCGTCGCCCTCGCGCTTGTTGGCCAGGATGCCGCCCCGCCCCAGCGCAACCGGTATGGTCAGCGATCCCGCCATCAGCCAACCCCTGCGCGGATTCCCGGCGGCAGGCTTAACCCGGATCGCGGAGAGCGGTCTGGCGCTTCGATTCATGGTGTAACCACCTGAAGCTGCTTTGTTTTTCATGTGAAAATGCGATCTCGAATTCATTACAGGACATTCATCAAAGCGCCCTGCTATTCTGGGTTAGAGTGGTTCTGGCTTGTGAATCGTTGACCGCCCACTACTTCAACACGAATAACAATAACAACAGCGACCCCCCTAAACTTCCCTCACGGCTGGGTGCAGCATGGATGCGCGCCGAGTCGGACCCCCAAAAGGATGACCCCCTATGGCCAATGCCCGCAAGATCCTGATCGTGGATGACGATACCGATCTTCGCGACACGTTGGTGGAGCAATTATCGCTACACGAAGAGTTCGAAGCCTCCGCCGTCGATACCGGCGCCAAGGGCGCGAGCGCCGCCAAGGCCAATGCCCCCGATCTCGTCCTGATGGATGTCGGCCTGCCCGATACCGACGGCCGCGAAGTGGTCCGCTCGTTGCGCAAGGGGGGCTTCAAGGCCCCGATCATCATGCTGACCGGACACGACACCGATTCCGACACGATTTTGGGGCTGGAATCCGGCGCCAACGACTATGTGGCAAAGCCTTTCCGCTTCGCCGTCCTGCTGGCCCGCATCCGCGCCCAGCTCCGCCAGCACGAGGCCAGCGAGGACGCGGTGTTCTCGGTCGGCCCCTACTCCTTCCGAC
The DNA here is from genome assembly GCF_023073355.1 of Bradyrhizobium sp. 199. Classification (GTDB taxonomy): domain Bacteria; phylum Pseudomonadota; class Alphaproteobacteria; order Rhizobiales; family Xanthobacteraceae; genus Bradyrhizobium. The sequence goes on along the minus strand of NZ_JADPJI010000004.1, from coordinate 145,528 downwards.
CCGGCTCCAAGATGCTCACCGCCGCCAACGCGCGCAAGGTGCGGCTGACGGAGAAGGAAACCGCCATCCTCCGCTTCCTCTACCGCGCCGGCCAGATGCCCGTCTCGCGCGAGACCCTGCTCCAGGAGGTCTGGGGCTATAATTCCGGCGTGACCACCCATACGCTGGAAACCCACATCTACCGCCTCCGGCAGAAGATCGAGAAGGACGCGGCCAACCCGGAAATCCTGGTCACGGAAGCCGGTGGCTACAAGCTGGTGCCGTGATACGCTTGAAGGGCGTGCGAATCGTTTTAGATCGCATGCCCTTGAGCCTCGGATCTGAATGTCAATCGACGACGACGTAGCGCTTCTTGAGCGAGTCCCGACACTGCGCCTGTTGGGAGACGCCTCGTTGCGCATGCTGGCGATCGGCTCCGAGCAGCGTGACTTCGTCCGCGGCGACACCCTTTTCAATCTCGGCGACGACGCCGATGCCGGCTTCGTGGTCCAACGCGGCGCCTTCCGGGTCGACGACGGTGCCGGCGCTGAAATGATCGCCGGCCCCGGCGCGTTGATCGGCGAGCTCGCTTTGGTGGTGCCGATGAAGCGGCCGTCGAGCGCAACCGCGCTGGAGCACTCCTCCGTCATCCGCATCGCCCGCAGCCTGTTCCAGCGCGTGCTCGAAAGCGACCCTGCCGCGGCGGTTCGTCTCCGTGATGAATTCGCGGTGCGCTCCAGCCAGATTGCGAGCGACATATTGATGGCGGGGGCGAAGCTGACGTCGTAGGTCGGTCTTTCCGCTCGTTATTGCGGGGCGCGTCGCGAACCGGAATGACGGCGAGGGTTTACACCTCCAGCGTCACCGTGACAGGCACGTGGTCCGACGGTCGCTCCCAACTCCGCGCGTCGCGCAGAATCTTGAAATCACTGACCGCATCCTTCAGCGCGCGCGAGACCCAGATGTGGTCGAGCCTGCGGCCCCGATCGCCGACGGTCCAGTCGGCGGAGCGGTAACTCCACCACGTGTAAACCTTCTCGGACATCGGAATGCGGTCGCGTGCGACATCAACCCATTCGCCGGCTTCGAGCGCGGCCTGCAGCTTCTCGGTTTCGACGGGCGTATGCGAAACCACCTTCAGAAGCTGCTTGTGCGACCACACGTCGTTCTCGTGCGGGGCGACATTGAGATCGCCGACCAGGATGTGCCTGTCATCCCCGCGCGGATGCAGCGGCTCGCAGGCCTTCATCTCGTCGAGGAAACGAAGCTTGTGCTCGAACTTTTCGTTCAGCGCGGGATCGGGAATGTCGCCGCCGGCGGGCACGTAGAAATTATGCAGCACCAGCGGCTTTGCGATATTGGCCTTCTCGCCGAACGACACAGAGACGTGCCGCGAATCCACCTTGTCGCAGAAGGTGCGGATATCCTTCGATTCGAACGGGATCTTCGAGACGATGGCGACGCCGTGATAGCCCTTCTGCCCGTTCAGCGCGACGTGCTCGTAGCCGAGCCGCTTGAAGCGCTTCAGCGGAAAGGCATCGTCGATACACTTGGTTTCCTGCAGGCACAGCACGTCCGGCCGCGCGCTCTTGAGGAATTTCGCGACCAGATCGATGCGCAGCCGCACCGAATTGATGTTCCAGGTTGTCAGGGAAAAACGCATGAGGAATGCGTCTTAGCAAGCTCTCGTAGGGTGGGCAAAGGCGCAAAGCGCCGTGCCCACGTCTTTTCGGTTGCGAGATGTGAAGAGGTGGTCGTGCTCTCGCCGGGTCGGCAAAGCGAGGCGTGCGCACGTGCCGATCGCGAAAGGAAAGATGGTGCGCACGGCGCAAGTGCGCCTTTGCCCATCCTACGGCAGCGGAGCGTTTAACCCGGCGCCGGGCCGTAATTGGTGAAGTCGATCTTGAACATGCCGGGATCGAGCTTCTTGCTCGTATCCAGATTGTAGACCGCGATCGTGGTGTCGTAGCCCTGCGGATCGGTGACAGTCCACTGCTTAAGCTGGCCGTCCTTGGCGCCGAACATCAACAGCAGGCGGCTGGTGCCGACCAGCGCCTGCTTCTCCTCGATAGTGACGCTGACGAAGACGTCGTCGGCGGAGACATTGACGACGTTGGTGTCCCTCATCAGGTCGATGCGGTCGGACAGCAGGAAGCGCAGCGGCGTCTGCGACAGCGGGTAGACGTCCTGCGTCGCGAGCTTGCGGTCGCGCACCACCAGCGAGGACCCGTCGGCGACGATGGCGATCGGGCTCGGCGCGTCATATTCGAAGCGGACCTTGCCCGGCTTCTGGATGTAGAAATCGCCTTGGGTCTTGCTGCCGTCGGGGCCGACCTGGACGAAATTTCCGACCAGCGTCTGCAGCGAGGACAGATAGGCGCTGACCTTGGCCGCCTGGGCCTTCTGGTTGGCATCGAAGGTCTGGAAGATGCTGCTCGGCACGTTGCGGCGCGGATCCGGGATCACCGGATTCGGCGGCGCCTGCGTCGCGCCGGTGACAGCGGGCCCACCGCCTCCGGATTGAGCACCGTCACGGCCCTTCGGCGCGGGCTTCGGTACCGGCACGGTCTGCGCGAACGATGTCGCGGTCACCATCGCGGCAGTGACGAGCAGCACGCCGGCCACGCGCGCGCTTCGCGCAGCGATGGTGGCAGCGAATCGAATGTCCGGATGTCTGATCAACGCGTCGTCCTGTATGGCTGGGCGCCCTTTTAGCGTGATTTCGGCCAAAAGCAGATAACGTTTTTGCGCGCAATGATGGCTTGAGGCGGCTCGCCTCACATATGGCTGTCTTCTTCCTCGACCAGAATCTCGCGCTTGCCGGCGTGGTTGGCGGGTCCGACGATGCCTTCCAGTTCCATGCGCTCCATCAGCGATGCGGCGCGGTTGTAACCGATTTGCAGGCGGCGCTGGATGTAGCTGGTCGAGGCCTTGCGGTCGCGTTTGACGATCGCAACGGCTTGCTGGAACAGATCGCCGCCGCCGTCCCCGCCCATGCCGGTGGCGTCGAACACGGCGCCGTCCTCATCCTCGGCCGGCTCTTCGGCGGTGACCGCTTCGAGATATTCCGGTTGGCCCTGCGTCTTGAGGTGACGCACCACCTTCTCGACTTCCTCGTCGGAAGCAAAAGGTCCGTGCACGCGGCTGATGCGGCCGCCGCCGGCCATGTAGAGCATGTCGCCCTGGCCGAGCAGCTGCTCGGCGCCCATCTCGCCCAAAATGGTACGGCTGTCGATCTTCGAGGTGACCTGGAAGGCGATGCGGGTCGGGAAGTTCGCCTTGATGGTGCCGGTGATGACGTCGACCGATGGACGCTGCGTCGCTAGGATCACGTGCAGGCCGGCGGCGCGCGCCATCTGCGCGAGGCGCTGTACCGCGCCTTCGATGTCCTTGCCTGCGACCATCATCAGGTCGGCCATTTCGTCGACGATGATGACGATGTAGGGCAGCGGATCGAGCGAGAGCTTCTCTTCCTCGTAGATCGCCTTGCCGGTCTCCTTGTCGAATCCGGTATGCACCGTACGCGTCGGCTCTTCGCCCTTGGCCTTCAATTCGAGCAGACGCGTGTTGTAGCCGTCGATGTTGCGCACACCGAGCTTGGCCATGTTCTTGTAGCGCTCTTCCATCTCGCGCACGGCCCATTTCAGCGCGACGACTGCCTTCTTCGGGTCAGTGACGACGGGCGTGAGCAGATGGGGAATGCCGTCATAGACGGAGAGTTCGAGCATCTTCGGGTCGACCATGATCAGCCGGCACTGGTCCGGACGCAGCCGGTAGACCAGGCTGAGAATCATGGTGTTGATCGCGACCGATTTGCCGGAGCCGGTGGTGCCGGCGATCAGCATGTGCGGCGTGCGCGCGAGGTCGATGATCACGGGATCGCCGCCGATGGTCTTGCCGAGGCAGAGCGGCAGTTTTGCAACCGTATCGGTCGCCTCTTTTGCAATCAGCAATTCGCGCAGATAGACCTTTTCGCGATGCGCGTTCGGCAGCTCGATGCCGATGGCGTTGCGGCCGGGCACGACGGCGACACGCGCGGACAGCGCGCTCATCGACCGGGCGATGTCGTCGGCGAGGCCAATCACGCGCGATGACTTGATGCCGGGCGCCGGCTCCAGCTCGTAAAGCGTGACGACCGGGCCGGGGTTGGACTTCACGATCTCGCCGCGCACGCCGAAATCCTGCAGCACGCCTTCCAGCGAGCGCGAATTGGTTTCCAGCTCGGCCTTGCTGAGCGGCTGGCGGTCGCCGGCCTTCGGCGCGGCCAGCATGGAGACTGAAGGAAGGTCGAACTTGTCGGAGGATTTCCGGGCAGGGGTCTTCGGGGCTGCCTTCTTGCGCGGGGCGCGCGCAGCGGGCTCCTCTTCCTCCTCGTCATCCTCGTCTTCGTGCTGGTCGCCGTCGTCCTCGTCTTCGGGCTGCGGCGAGATCGAAGGCGCGGCGCGGCCACCGCCGAGATTCGGTTCCTGGCGGCTGAACGCCACGGCCTTGGTCTTCGGTCCGCTCGACACCAGCGAGCGATATGCGGCACCGAACAGCCAGATCAGCCGTGCCTTGGTGCTCATCAGAGCGTGGAATAGCCAGCCCAGCGACACCGAACCGCGATCGCTCTCCTCGCCTTCATCGAGCGGCTTGTCGTCATCCTCGATATCCGCGAGCTCGTCGTCGTGCTCGCGGGCGCCAAGACCGCAGGCGATCAGGAAGGTCGCCGCCAGCGCGGCGAACAGGATCGTGCCCAGCACGATGCGATAGATGGTGCCGGCCGGTCCGAAAATCACCGCGGGCGCGCGCACCAGGGCGTCGCCGACCACACCGCCGAGGCCGGTCGGCAGCGGCCATGCGCCGCCATGCGGCCAGCAGCTGACGAATCCCGCCGCAATCACCGTGCAGAGAATCCAGGAGCCTAGCCGCAGCGCTTCGCGGTCGAACGGACGATGCGTCATCATACGCCAGCCCCAGACCGCGACGGTCAGGACCAGCATGATGGCGCCGAGCCCGAGAATCTGCATCGCAAGGTCGGCGCCAATCGCGCCGGCATAGCCGATGATGTTGCGGATCGGCCGCGAGGTGGCGTGGCTGAGGCTGGGGTCCTGCACCGACCACGTCATCAGCGCGGCCGAGGCGACACCGGACAGTGCGATCAGGCCAAGGCCGGTGAGCTCGCGCATGCGCCGCGCCAGACCCTCGCGAATCGATGGCGGCAGATGGCCGACCAGTGGAATGACACGTTCGATTGCCGACATGCTCATGGGCCCGCCTAACCCAGAGTCTCGACCAGGCGGTGCAGCGCCTGCGCCGTGGTCTCGCCATCCTGCACCAGCGCGAGGCGAATGTAGCCCGCGCCGGGATTGAATCCGTCAGGCTGCTGCCGCGCCAAAAAGCTGCCGGGCACCACGCGCACGCCTGCTTCCGTGAACAGTTTCAGACACACCGACACATCGTCGCCGAGCGCGGACGTGTTGAGCCAGACGCAGAAGCCGGCGTCGGGCCGGCGATAGCCGTAGCGATTGCCGATGATCTGGTCGGCGAGATCGAACTTGATCCGGTAAAGCCTGCGGTTCTCCTCGACATGCGCTTCGTCGCCATAGGCAAAGGTCGCGACGTGCTGGAGCGGCACCGGCACCTGGGGAGCAGCGATGTTGCGCAGCTCCAGGAACATCCCGATGAATGTCTTGTCGCCCGCGGCGAACCCGACGCGCAGGCCCGGCAGGTTCGAGCGCTTCGACAGCGACTGGAACGCGGCCACACGGGTGAAATTCGCGCCCGCGCATTCGAGCGCGCTGCCTGGAGCTTCGCGGGTGTAGATCTCCGAATAGCACTCGTCGCTGAGGATCATGAAGCCGTAGCGATCGGCGAGGCCCTTCAGGCGCGTGAAGTAATCGTGCGAGGCGACCGAGCCCTGCGGATTGGCAGGCGAGGCCAGATAGAACGCCACGGTGCGCGCCAGCGTCGCCTCGTCGATGGCGTCGAGATCAGGCAGAAAGCCGTTTTCGACGGTGGTCGGCAGATGGACCGGCTCGCAGGCCGCAGCGAGAGCGCCAGCGCCATAGACCGGATAGAACGGGTTCGGCATCAGGATCGCGGGCTTGCCGGGACGCGGGCCGACATAGCGCTTTGCTGCGATCGCGGCGAGGAACAGCCCCTCGCGGCTGCCATTGAGGACGAGAATCTCGCTTTTCGGGTCGAGCGGCCGCGGCAGCTTGAATCGTGACGACAGCCAGGTGCTCGCTGCCTGACGGAACGGCTCGGTCCCCTGGTTCATCGGATAGCGGCCGAAATCGGCGATGTGCTTGGCCAGCACCGGGCCGACGAAATCAGGCACGGGATGCTGGGGCTCGCCGACGGCGAGCGAAATCAAGGGCTTGCCGGGCTGATGCGGCGCCAGCAACTCGTTCAGCCGTACGAAGGGCGAGCGTTCGGAATCGGAGCTTCCACCGGCCTGCGGCGCGCGGGATGAAGCGGTCATAGCCATTCTGGGCGCCAGCACTCTTGGAACTGCCGGTCGCATGGGAGCGCCGGCGGGAAGCGGTTCAGTTCACCATAGATAGGGCGAGGTTAAGACGCGATTAACCATCGACCGCCGCCTCCGTCCAGAGCAGGAATATTGAGGCCGGATAACAACGGGATGCGTGCAGGTCTGGCCCCCATCATAGCTGGGACAAGCCGGGCATGACGAGTTTCGAAGGGGCGCGCGCCTAGCGCCCCGGCAGCTTCTCGAATGTCTTCATGCCCGCCGGGATCGTGTGAAATTCCTGGACGTCGCAAGTGTAGATCGCCATCTGCGGATGGAACTGTTTTGGGTCGTCCAGCGTGCCGACTTTCAGGATCGCCGCCGGCAGTCCCGGAGCCTTGGTCACCAGATGGGTGCCGCACTCGGCGCAGAATTCGCGTGTGACGGCGCGTTCGAGATCCTTGCGCGTGAACTGCTTGGGTTGCCCCTTGGTGTAATTGAAGCCGGCCGCCGGCATCGCGATGAAGGTATTGGGCGCGCCGCCGGAGATGTACTGGCACTCGCGGCAATGACACTGGGCCTGCATCATCGGATCGCCCTCGGCTTTGTAACGCACTTCGCCGCAATAACACCCACCTTCCAAACGCATGACGACCTCCCGATCATGTTTCTTGTCGATATTTCTGCGCCGGCGACGTGGAATGGCAATCCTTTTCTTCGGTGCGACATCAAAAAGAGCGTCCCGCAAAAAAGAAAGGGGCTCCAGCTTGCGCTGAAGCCCCTCAACGGTCAGGGCATTGCCGGGTATGTGCCGAACCGTAGTTCTGGGCGCGATCTCCGGGGAGACCGCGCCCCGGGAGGAGACTTACATGTTGTAGGCGCGCTCGGTGTGCTCGGTGATGTCGAGGCCTTCACGCTCGCTCTCGACATTGGTGCGCAGACCAACGATCACGTCGACGACCTTGTAGAGGATCGCCGAGCCGACGCCCGACCACACCAGCGTGGTGCAGACGCCCCAGAGTTGAGCGATCATCTGAGCCGCGAAGTCGTAGTCGCCGGGCTTCGGCGGGATCGCGGCGTAGTCCATGACGCCGGTGCCACCCAGAGCCGGGTTGACGAGGATGCCGGTGCCGAGAGCGCCGACGATGCCGCCGATGCAGTGCACGCCGAACACATCGAGGCTGTCGTCGTAGCCCAGCGCGTTCTTCACGACGGTGCAGAAGAACAGGCAGACCACGCCGACGACCAGGCCGAGGACGATCGCGCCCATCACGCCGGAGTAGCCGGCCGCAGGGGTGACGGCCACGAGGCCCGCGACAGCGCCGGAGATGACGCCGAGCACGGACGGATGGCCCTTGATGATCCACTCCGCGAACATCCAGGACAGCGCAGCGGCTGCGGTGGCGACGAAGGAGTTGGTCATGGCAAGCGCGGCGCCGCCATTGGCTTCCAGATTGGAGCCGGCGTTGAAGCCGAACCAGCCGACCCAGAGCAGCGAGGCGCCGATCATCGACAGGGTCAGCGAGTGCGGAGCCATCAGCTCCTTGCCGTAACCGACGCGCTTGCCGATCAGGAGAGCGCCGACGAGGCCAGCGATGCCGGCGTTGATGTGCACGACGGTGCCGCCAGCGAAGTCGATCGCGTCCTTCTTGAAGATCCAGCCGGCGTCGGCCTTGATCTCGGCGAGCTTCGCCTCGGCCGCGGTCTTCGCCGCCGCGTCAGTGGCAGCAGCAATCGCCTTGGCTGCGTCCTGGATCAGGTCCGGACCCTGCCAGTACCAGACCATGTGCGCGATCGGGAAATAGATCAGCGTGACCCAGAGCGGGACGAACAGCGCGATCGCCGCGAACTTCATGCGTTCGGCAAAGGCGCCGACGATGAGCGCGGGCGTGATCGCCGCGAAGGTCATCTGGAAGCAGACATAGATGAGCTCCGAGATGTTGGAGTCGACCGAGAAGGTCGCGGCCTTGGTATCGGTGGTGACGCCCATCATGAAGGCCTTGGAGAAGCCGCCGATGAAGTCGGAGCCGCCGGTGAAGGTGAGGCTGTAGCCGTACACGGCCCAGATCACGGTGACGACGCAGACGGTGTAGAACACCTGCATCAGGACGGAGAGCATGTTCTTGGAACGGACGAGACCGCCGTAGAACAGCGCGAGGCCCGGGATCGTCATCAACAGCACCAGCACTGTCGATGTCAGCATCCAGGCGTTGTCTCCCTTGTTGACCGTTGGCTCGGCGCAGGCTGCGGTCGCAGCGAACAGGCCGACTGCGAGAGCCGCCAATCCCGCGCCATAGGGACGCTTGAACGTCATATTATTCACTCCTGATTGGATAAGGTTGAGCGCGAAATCAGAGGGCCGCGGCATCGGCCTCGCCGGTGCGGATGCGCACCGCGTGGTCGAGGTTGATGACGAAGATCTTGCCGTCGCCGATCTGTCCGGTCTTGGCGGCAGTCGTGATGGCGTCGATGGCCTTGTCGACCTGGTCGGAGGCGACAGCGACCTCGATCTTGATCTTGGGCAGGAAGCTCACAGCATATTCGGCGCCGCGGTAGATCTCCGTGTGGCCCTTCTGGCGGCCATATCCCTTGACTTCCGTCACCGTGAGACCGTGAACGCCGATGGCGGTCAGGGCGTCACGGACTTCTTCCAGTTTGAATGGCTTGATAATCGCCATAACAATTTTCATGGGTCCTATCCCCGCTTGGCCCGGTCCGGACATGGCCGGGCGTTCTCGACTGGTTCGCCACGAGGGAGAAAGTTCACTACGCGGGCACAGCCAGGACCCCTAGAATCAAATGCCGTGCCAGATCGGGCGCGTTGCCTAACGGACTATGAAGACGGGGGTTTTCGCGCCGGGCGCCTATTGCGGTGCGGTGCGCTATTCCGTCGCGCCCAAAACGTGGTCATGCCTGCTTAAAACGCGAGCACGACAGGCTGCCGACACAATGTTGCTCATACGTCGGGCAGGCGAAAGGTATCTTATTAGGGAAAGAGCGCCGCCAAGCCGCGAAAGAGCGGATCCGTCGCGCTTGTGCTCACGAGATGCGCGCCGGCCGGGGCCCAGCTTGAGCGGGGCGAGGCCCGGCCGGACGGCTGAAGGCCATCAGGCCGCGTCGCGCCCTGCGAAGACCCTGTCGATCAATCCCCATTCGACCCCCTGCTGCGCAGTCATGAAGTGGTCGCGGTCCAGGGTCCGTTCCACCTCCGCCTCGGAGCGCCCGCAATGTTGCGCGTAGAGCCGGGTAATGCGCCGCTTGGTTTCCTGCATCTCGTTGGCATGGATGAGGATGTCGGAGGCCTGGCCCTGAAAGCCGCCGAGCGGCTGATGCACGTGAAGGCTCGTATTTGGCAGCGCCGCGCGGTGGCCGGGTTCGCCGGCCATCAGCAGGAACGAACCCATGGAGCGCGCGGTGCCCATGCATAGCGTATGAACGGGCGCCTTGATGAACTGCATGGTGTCGTACATCGCAAGGCCAGAGGTGACCACGCCGCCATAGGAGTTGATGTAGAGATTGATCGGCCTGTTCGGATTCTCCGCTTCCAGGAACAGCAGTTGCGCGCAGACCAATCCGGACATCGCGTCGTTGACCTCGCCGTTGAGGAAGATGATGCGCTCGCGCAGGAGCCGCGAGTAAATGTCGAACGACCGCTCGCCACGGGCAGATTGTTCGACGACCATAGGGACGAGCTGAAGCATGTCGCGCATCGGCGACCTCCATGTTTGCAGATGATGAAAGTCTTGTCGGTGTTAGGCGGCGAGGCGCATCAGGCAGCAATTGCTGTTGGCCGGCTGCGGCAGCTTCGCATCATCGTCGCAGGCTTGCTGGATGATGCGAAAACGCGTGCCGCCGTCCTCATTCGGCTCGATCCGGAAGATGACATGGCTCTCGCGATAGGGCGGTTCGGAATCGCGAAGCCGGTAACGCACCTCTTCGCCTGGGATCGATGTTTCAGGCTCGGCGCCCGCAAGGTCGCAATCCGGCAGCCAGCGCTCGCGCAATTCAGGAATCGTCACGGCGCGCCAGACTTTTGCCGGCGGTGCGTCGAAATCGAATTCGAGCACCAGCTTCGCATCGGGGCGATCAGGCGTCACGGCGTCGCTCATTGATCCCTGTCCTTATTGATCCAGGTCTTTATTGATCCAGGTTTTATTGATCCATGTCCTTCAGGAGGTCAGCGAGGGCTTCCATGCGCTTCGGCCAGTAGGCGCGGTAGCGCGCAAGCCAGGTTCCGATGGCGGCGATTCCGTCCGGATCGACTTCGTAGTTCACAAAGCGGCCTTGCCGCTGCTCGCGCACGAGGCCTGCTGCGCGCAGCACCGAAAGATGCTGCGACATCGCCGGCTGGCTGATCTCCAACCCGTCGCGCAACGCGCTGGCATTCAGGCTGCCGCCAGCGAGCTTCTCAAAGACCTTTCGACGGGTCGGGTCGGCCAGCGCCTTGAAGATGTGGGCTTCGATCATGGCGACACATAAGCATACACTTATGTGTTGCGCAAGCCCCTGCTGCCCGGCTCTTATTGCAAGGCTTCGCCGTGTTGCGAAATATCGAGCCCCTCGAGCTCGTGCTCGCGGGATACGCGCAAGGGCACGAACAGCCCGACCAGCTTGAGCAGGACGAAGCTCACGCCCGCCGACCAGACGAAGGTGACGGCGACGCCATAGAACTGGATCAGCAACTGCTGCGGATGGCCCTCGAACAGGCCGGCGGTGCCGCCGATGGCGCTGGTTGCGAACACGCCGGCGAGCAGGGTCCCGGTCAGGCCGCCGATGCCGTGGACGCCGAACACGTCGAGCGAATCGTCATAGTTGAAGCGGTGCTTCAGCCAGGTGCAGGCCCAATAGCAGACAGCACCGGCGATGATGCCGATGACGATGCCGTGCCAGGGCGCCACGAATCCGGAGGCCGGCGTGATGGTGCCGAGACCGGCCACCGCGCCGGAGATCATGCCGAGCACGGAGGGCTTGCGCCGCGTCGACCATTCGATCGCGCCCCAGGTCAAGGCGCCGGCGCAGGCGGCAAGATGGGTGGCGATGATCGCCAATACCGCGCGTGAATTGGCGGCGCCCGCCGAGCCGCCGTTGAAGCCGAACCAGCCGACCCACAACAGGCCGGTGCCCATCACCGCGAGCGACAGATCGAACGGCGAGAGATTTTCGCTGCCGTAGCCGTGACGGCGCCCCATCACCTTCGCGGCAACGAGGCCGGCGCTGCCGGCCGACAGATGCACCACGAGGCCGCCGGCGAAATCCAGCACGCCCATGCTGGCGAGGAAGCCGCCGCCCCAGACCCAATGCGCCAGCGGAATGTAGACGAAGATGAACCAGGCGACGGAGAACAGGAGATAGGCGGAGAACCGCATCCGGTCGGCGACGGCGCCTGCGACCAGCGCCACCGTGATGATGGCGAACGTCATCTGGTACAGCATGAACAGCGCTTCCGGGATGGTCTTCGCCGCCGGATTGACGCTGTCCATGGTCATGCCGGCGAGAAACCAGCGGTCGAGCGTGCCGATCCACGGGCCGTCGCCGACGAAGCAGAGCGAATAGCCGAACGCGACCCAGAGAATGGAGATCAGCGTCACCGCCGCGAGGCTCTGCGCCATGGTGGCGAGCACGTTCTTCTTGCGCACCATGCCGGAATAGAACAGCGCGAGGCCCGGCATCGTCATCATCAGCACCAGCGCGGTGGCGACGATCATCCATGCGGTGTCGGCGGAGTTGATCTCGGAGCCTGCGGCGTGCGCTGACGATGTGATCGACGCAAACCCTATCGGCGCAGCGATACACGCCGCGCGGCGCAACAATCCCGCCATCTCATTTCCCCCAGCATAGAATTGACGTCGCACGCTATGGCTTCGTTGCCCGGTGCGATCGACGAAGAATTTATCTGGTCAGAGCGTTTCCGAGCGAAGTGGATACCGGCTCGCGTCAAGAAAACGCGTCAACAAAATCTAGAGCGCGTCGCTGTCGGTTTCGCCGGTGCGGATGCGCAGCGCGTGGTCGATCGGCGTGACGAAGATCTTGCCGTCGCCGATCTGCCCGGTGCGCGCGGAGGCGGTGATCACACTTACGGCCCTGTCGGCGATATCCGAGGCGACCGCGATCTCGATGCGCAGCTTGGGCAGGAAGTTCACGACATATTCGGCGCCGCGATAGATCTCGGTGTGGCCCTTCTGGCGGCCATAACCCTTCACCTCGGTCACAGTCATGCCGTGGACGCCGATCGCCGTCAGGGCCTGGCGGACCTCGTCGAGCTTGAAGGGTTTGATGATCGCGACGACGAGTTTCATGGTCAGGCCTATTCCCCGGGATGCGCCGCGCCGTATGTCCCCGGCGCTGCGTCAATCTGGCATCTTTCCGGGCAAATGGCATAAAAAAGTTGCAGGTTGAAGCGGAAAAACGTTTGGCCATGTGAATGGCCGCCTCTGTACAGGGCAGCCGTTCATCCTTCACAATGCATTTTTGGCATGGATGCGATGAACCCAAGTATCCGGGCCGGTACATAAGTAATGTTCGAGGGGGACGGTACATGGCGAGTTGGTTCTACGCATCCGAGGGCAAGCAGCAGGGGCCCTTTCCGGAGGGGCAATTCCGTGACCTCGTCGCCCAGGGCGTCGTGCGCCCGGATACGCTGGTGTGGACCGAGGGCATGGCCGGCTGGCAGAAGGCCGCCGAAATCCCCGGCCTGGTCGGGGGCGGCGGCGCGCCGCCGATGATGCCGGCGGGCGGCCCGCCGATGATGGGCGGAAGCGGCTATGGCGGCGCCGGCGGTTATGGTGGCGGTGGCGGCGGCGGAGGATCACTGGCCGTCGATTTCGGCATCCTCGAGTTCACCTGGCGCACGCTCGTGCTGCTGATCGGCTCGTGCTTCGTCATCCCGGTGCCGTGGCTGTTCGTCTGGTACACGAAATGGATCGTGTCCTGCGTAAAGGTCCCCGGACGCCCCAATCTCAGCTTCACCGGCAATGCGATGACGCTGGTGCCGTGGTTTTTCGGCTTCATCGTTCTGGCGATCGCGATCGGCTTCATCGGCAGCCAGATCGTGAGCAATCTGCTTTTTATCGTGCAGCTCGTTCTCTATTGGCTCCTGATCAAATGGATGGTCGCGAACCTTGCCTCCAACGGGCAGCCGCTGGGCTTGAGCTTCACGGGGTCGATCTGGGCCCATATCGGCTGGAATCTGCTGTTCGCGATTTCCATCATCACCATCATCGGTTGGGCCTGGGTCGCGGCGGCACAGCTGCGCTGGTTCTGCCGCAGCATCGAAGGCACGCGGCGCGAGATCGTCTTCAAGGGCAGTGGTCTCGGCATCCTCTGGCGCGGCATCGTCGCCGCGATCCTGTGCAGCCTGATCATCCCGATCCCGTGGGTGTATCGCTGGATCATGAACTGGTTCGCATCGGAGACCGTGCTGGCTCCGCGCGGGTCCCTTGGCGCATGATCCGGAAAGCCTCGAATGCGAAGCCGCGCGTTCGAGGTGACTATCCCCTCCGCTCGCGCACAGAACCTTCCTGCGCGACGGAGGCGACCAGCGTGCCATCAGGCTTGAAGATCGAGCCGCGGGTGAGGCCGCGGCCACCTCGCGCGCTCGGCGAATCCTGCGCGTAGAGCAGCCATTCGTCGGCGCGGAAGGGGCGGTGAAACCACATCGCGTGGTCGAGGCTCGCGGGCATCATGCGCTTGTCGAACAGCGTGCGGCCATAGCGCGCCATGATCGCATCCAGCAGCGAGAAGTCCGAGGCGTAGGCGAGCGCGCACATGTGCAGCGCAGGATCGTCCGGCAGCGTCGCCGCGGTCTTGATCCAGACATGGATGCGGCCGTCGTCGATCTTCTGGCCGAAATAGCGGCCGAGTTCGACCGGGCGCAGCTCGATCGGGCGATCGGATTCATAGTAGCGGCGGATGAAGTCCGGCATCTCCCGGAACATCGGCTGCTTCGCCACCTCCTCCGCGGTGAGTTTTTCCGGCGGCGGCACATCAGGCATCCTGTCCTGATGGTCGAATGCGCTCTCCTCGTCGGCATGGAACGACACCATGATCGAGAAGATCGCATTGCCGTGCTGGATCGCGGTGACGCGGCGCGTCGAGTAGCTCTTGCCGTCGCGCAAGCGCTCGACTTGGTAGATGATCGGGATCTGCGGATCGCCCGGCAAGACAAAATAGCAATGCAGCGAATGCGGCAGTCGTCCCTCGACGGTGCGGCAGGCCGCCACCATCGCCTGCCCGATCACCTGGCCTCCAAAGACTCGCTGCCAGCTCGTCTTCGGGCTGTTGCCGCGAAACAAATTCACCTCGAGCTGTTCGAGGTCGAGGATCGAGATGAGGTCGATCAGGCTTTTGGACATGGTGGTGCTTTCAAAATGCCTCGTCATTCCGGGGCGCACGGAGTGCGAACCCGGAATCTCGAGCTGACGACCTCTGGATTCCGGGCTCGCGCTCGCGCTCGCCCCGGAATGACCGAATGAGGCCATCCCGCCCTTGTTTCACCGCACTGTTTCGCCCACCTCAAGTCTGCTAGCAAGACCAGGATTTGACCGGGAATTTGGGTATGTCGGTACAGGGTAGCATTGTCATTGGCGGCGGCGCGTTTGCAGGGCTGGCGCTGGCGCTGGCGCTGCGACAGGGGCTCGGGCCCGAGATTCCCGTCATCGTCGCCGATCCCGCGCTCGGCACGCGGCCGAGCCGCGACCCCCGGGCCACCGCGATCGTGGCCGCCTGCCGCCGCCTGTTCGAGGCGATCGGCGCCTGGGAGGACGTCAGGAGCGAGGCGCAGCCGATCCTCGACATGGTCGTCACCGATTCCAAGCTGGAGGACGCCACCCGTCCGGTATTCCTCAACTTTGCCGGCGATGTCGCGCCGGGCGAGCCCTTTGCGCATATGATCGAGAACCGCCGCCTGATCGATACGCTGGTGGCGCGCGCCGAAGCCGAGGGCATCGACCTCCGCGCCACCACGGTGGCATCCTATGATGCGCGCGCGGAGGGGATCGACGTGACACTAGGCGATGGCAGCGTCATCGCCGCCAGCCTGCTCGTCGCCGCCGACGGCGCGCGGTCAAAATTGCGCGAGCGCGCCGGCATCGCGACCCATGGCTGGGAGTATGACCAGTCCGGCATCGTCGTCACGGTCGGCCATGAGCGCGATCACGAGGGCCGCGCCGAAGAACATTTTCTTCCCGCAGGCCCGTTCGCGATCCTGCCGCTCTCGGGCAGACGCTCGTCTCTGGTGTGGACCGAGCGCCGCGCCGAGGCCGCGCGCATCGTTGCGCTCGGCGACGAGGCATTTCACGCCGAGCTCGAGCAGCGGTTTGGCCTGCATCTCGGCGAGGTGAAGGCGCTCGACAAGCCGCGCGCCTTTCCGCTGTCCTATTTCGTCGCGCGCTCGTTTATTGCCACCCGCCTCGCGCTGGTTGGTGATGCCGCCCATGTCATCCACCCCATTGCGGGCCAAGGCCTCAACATGGGCCTGAAGGATGTCGCGGCGCTGGCGGAAGTCGTCGTCGATGCCGCACGGCTCGGCATGGATATCGGCGGGACCGACGTGCTCGAACGCTACCAGCGCTGGCGCCGCTTCGACACCATGGCGATGGGTGTTGCCACCAACTCGCTGAACTTTCTGTTCTCGAACCAGTCGACGCTGCTGCGCACCGTCCGCGACATTGGCCTCGGCCTCGTCGACCGTGCCCCGCCGCTGAAGAACCTCTTCATCCGCCAGGCCGCCGGGCTCACGGGCGAGGTGCCGCGGCTATTGAAGGGCGAGGCGTTGTAGCGGCAATTTCTCCTGTCGTCCCCGGGCGCGGCGAAGTCGCAAGCTAGGCACCCTACCCGCCTTCGCCGGGATGACACCGGGGCGTTGCGGCGCAGCCGTCGCAAGATATTCAGTCGATCTTCCGCGCCTCTTCCGGCAGCATGATCGGAATGCCGTCACGGATGGGATAAGCGAGCTTGGCGCTGCGCGAGATCAGTTCCTGCTTTGCAGCATCGAACTCCAGCGGTCCCTTGGTCAGCGGGCAGACAAGAATCTCCAGCAATTTGGGATCGACGCTGGCTTCGGGACGGTCGGTGGGCGGGTTCATGGGAGTCTCCGGCAATCGGTTGCCTCTAGCACAGAAATTCGGGCCCGCCCATCACGGGTGCCAACGCGTTTTCCTGCCAAGTAGGAACCGGTTCGCGTCAAGAAAGCGCGTCAGAATATGAATTTATGCGGAGACCATTGTTAGGACCTCGTCGAGCAGCGCCTGGAGCCGTGCGGCCGGCAGGGGCGCGGCTGACAGGGCGAAGCCGAGAAATGTCCAGTACAGGATCTGTGCCCTGGCCTGCGCCGTTGCCGGGGCAAGTCCGCGCTTGTCCAGCAGCCCCTCGATATAGTCGAGCCTGCGGCGATCGATTGCGCGTACGGCCCCTTGCGCAATCGCATCGAAGGCCGCCCAATTGCGCACCGCGCGCTCGAGATCGAGCCGCGCGCCGAACGACCTGCGCAGCAGCGCCTTCAGTGGCTCATCGCTGGCGGCTTCGACGTCGGCGATGATCTGCTCCGCTGCGATCTCGCGCCAGCGCTTCAGCACGGCTGCGTGGAACGCACCGAGATCGGCGAAATGCCAATAGAAGCTGCCACGCGACACGCCCATGGTCTTTGCCAGCGGATCGGCCTTGAGCGACGTGAAGCCGCTTTTGGCGAGCGCCTTCAGACCTTCCCTGATCCAATCGTCGGCGGAAAGCTGTTCGGTCATGTCGCGTTCCCATGGGCCTGACCATACACTAGTGTATTGACAGGCGGCAGGCCAGCGCCTATCTCCATACAGTACTGTATAGATGAAGGAGGCGAGGTCTGCGATGCGTGATCTGCTGCTGCAATGTGCCGGCGTCGCCGGAATCGTGGTTGCCCTGATCCATGGCGTGCTGGGCGAAACCAAGGTGTTCGCCAAAGCGACCATCACCCCGGAACGCCTGCGCATGCTGATCCGGCTGGTCTGGCAGGCCGGCACGGTGGCCTGGATCGGCGGCGGCGTGCTCCTGCTTGCGGCGCCCATGTTGGGATCGGACAGCGCGCGGCACTGGATCGTGGCGACGATCATCGCCGTCTACGGCTTTGCCGCCATCGCCAACGCATGGTGGTCGCGCGGACGCGGCTTTGGCTGGAAGGCCCTCACCGCCGTGATCGCGCTCGCGGCCGCAGGATACTGAACCTGCCGATGCAATCCAAGGAGGCGGACGCTGATCGATCGTGTTCATCGCACCATCGACGATGGCGCCGCCATGTTCGTCTGAACCGCCCCGACAAGATGAATGCGCTCGACCCCGCGGTTAGCAATCCATCCGACCCGTGAGGCGTAAGGCCGCAGCGACCCTGCGCGTGCCCGCTGAATGCGGCGAGCACTGATCTTTTGGCGGCCGTTAGAACAACTCTAAATCCAAATGGCCTCGTACCGGATTGACTTCACCATCACCTTTGCTTCCTTCAGTCCCGCTTCGCGGGTCGCGTAGCGCGCACGACAGAGGAGGAGACGTTCGTGAAGGTCATTCGAGTTGTTGCCATTGCACTGACGGTCGGGATGGGCATGGGGTCGGCGGCCATGGCCGACGGATTCAAGGATTGCACCAAGCTTGACAAGGCGTCGTGGAAACCGGCCAGCGAGGCGGAAGCCAAGGCCAAGGCGCTCGGCTATGAAGTGCGGCGCTCCAAGATCGAAGGCTCGTGCTACGAGGTCTACGGCGTCAAGGAAGGCAAGCTTTACGAGCTGTTCTACAGCCCGGAAGATCTGAGCCTGAAGAAGACGGTCGCCAAGTAAGTCGCGAGCGCGACGAGATCTGCGCAAAGCAGGACTTGAGGATGGCCTTTGCTTGATGCGATGCCAGAAGCGCGCGGGGTGTCCGACAGGCCCCCCGCGCATCGATCCGCTTCGCGGACGGTCGCAGTCTGGGATCTCCCGCTGCGCCTCTGGCACTGGGCTCTCGCGGCCTGCGTTCTGGCCGCGTGGTTCACGCCCACCGTCTATGATCGTCTTCACCGCATCGTCGGATATGCGGTGCTCGGGCTTCTTGCCTTCCGTCTGGCCTGGGGCTTTTGGGGAAGCCGCTATTCGCGCTTCCGTATGATCAGGGTCAGGCTCCGGGCTGCGCCGGGCTATCTCTGGAATCTGCGCCGCGGCATCACCGGTCGCTATATCGGACTCAATCCCGCCGGCACGTTGATGCTGGTGGCGCTGCTGGTCTCGCTCGCGGTTTCGACGATCACGGGCGCGATGTCGGTGACCGTCACGTTCTTCGGCGTCTGGTGGGTCGAGGACACCCACCATTATTCGTCGGATGCGGTCATCGTCCTCGTCGTGCTGCACGTGCTTGGCGTGCTGCTGATGGGGATTCTCCAGCGCGAGAATCTCATCCGCGCAATGCTCACCGGCCGCAAGCACATCCGCAATCGCCCCTAGACCTTCGTTGCCGATCATGGCTGTGGCGCTTACGGCGCGGCATCGTCGCGCCTCGATTGTCGGGACATTTCAAATTGCGCAGATGCGCTTAATGCATCGATAAGCATCCAATCAGCCACGGCACAAAATTAACGCGATTAGCTCGTTTCTAATCGACGATGCCGCCGATGGGAGGCCTGGATGTTTCGCGTTTTGTCTTGCCTTACTGTCGAGCATGATTTTCGGCTCGTCGTCCTCGCTGGTCTCGTCTGCTTCGTCGCGAGCATGGTCGCGGTCAGTATTTTCCATCGTGCCATCGCGGTGCGCGCAAGAACGCGCCTGATCTGGATCGCGATTGCCGGTGCCGCCATCGGATACGGAATCTGGGCAACCCATTTCGTCGCCATGCTCGCCTACGAGCCCGGCGTTACGACCGGCTATGGCATCGTGTTGACAGCGCTTTCGCTGGCCATCGCAATGCTTCTGACCTCGGGGGGCTTCGGCGTTGCGGTCGGCGATTCCGGCCGTTGGCGGGCGGGGGCAGGCGGCGTCATCATCGGCGGCGGCATCGCCAGCATGCACTATCTCGGAATGTGGGCACTTGAAGTGCCCGGCCGCGTCGCATGGTCGCTCGACCTCGTGCTGGTCTCGATCATTCTGGGCATGTGCTTCGGCTATGCCGCCCTGGCGGTCGCGATCAAGTACCGGAGCTACCGCGGAACGCTCGCGGCGGGAGTCCTGCTGACACTCGCCATCATGTCGCATCATTTCACGGCGATGGGCGCGGTGCACATCACGCCGGATCCAACGCGTGCGACAGGCGCCCTGTCGCTGTCTCCGGCGGTGCTCGCGCTTGCGATCGCCGGTGTCGCACTGTCCGTGCTGGGCATGAGCCTGATCGGCGTGCTGGCCGATCGTCGCCTGGCAAGCAGGACCGCCAAGTTCGAGGAGATCATCAGCCAGCTTTCGGACGCCCGGCAGCAGCTCGAAGATTCGCAGCACGAATTGCAGGAGCAGACGCTGAGGCTGGATACGGCGATCAACCATATGGTCGAGGGCCTTTGCATGTTCGATGCCGAGAAGCGGCTCGTAATATGCAACGAACGTTACGCCAATCTGTACCGCCTGCCGCCGGAGTTGCTGCGCCCGGGAACGCCGCATGGCGACATCATCAGGCATCGCATCGTCAGCGGCACGCTCAAGGGCGATCCCAGCGACATCGCCGCCAAGCGGCTGATCGCGAAGCTCGATGCCCTGCCCGTCAATGCGGTTTCGAGTCGGATCGACGAGTTCTCCGATGGCCGGTTGATCTGCGTGACGAGGCAGCCGTTGGCCGGGGGCGGCTGGGTAGCAACCCATCTCGATGTCACGGAGCAACGCCGGTCCGAGGCCAAGATCGCCTATATGGCGCAGCATGATGCGCTGACGGAGTTGCCGAATCGCATGCTGCTGCGGGCGCGTTTGGATCAGGCCTTTTCCATTACGCGCAATGGCGACCTCCATCTGGCGGTCCTCATGCTCGATCTCGACCGCTTCAAGGAGGTCAACGACACGCTCGGACATCCGGCGGGCGATTCGCTGTTGCGCGCGGTGGCGATGCGCTTGCGCCAGTGCAGCAGGGAAATGACGTTGATTGCCCGGTTGGGCGGCGATGAGTTCGCCGTCGTGGACTACGCGACGAATCCGGTCGTAGAGGCGGCCGCCCTCGCGGAGACGATCAAAACAGCGCTCAGCGAACCCTTTGATCTCGGCGACCATCAAGTCACGGTGGGAGCCAGCATCGGCATAGCCATAGCGCCCGGCGATGGCGCCGATTCCGATGTCATTCTCAAGAGTGCCGATCTCGCCCTCTATGCGGCGAAGGCCGGCGGACGCGGCGCAATCCGTTTCTTCGAGCCGGAGCTGGACCAGCTCATGCACGTCCGGCGCAACCTGGAAAAGGACATGCGGAAGGGGCTGGCGCGAGGTGAATTCGAGCTTCACTACCAGCCGTTCGTGAGGGTAGAGAGCGGACGAACCTGCGGCTACGAGGTGTTGTTGCGGTGGCATCACCCCGAGCGCGGTCTGGTCTTGCCTGGTGAGTTCATTCCGCTCGCCGAGGAAACTGGCCTGATCCTGCCCATCGGCGAATGGGTCTTGAGGGCGGCCTGCGCCGAGGCCGCCAACTGGCCTTCGGATCTGACGATCGCAATTAACCTGTCTCCCGCTCAGTTCAGGAGCAAGGAGCTCGTCTCCATCATTGTCGGCGCCCTCGCAACCTCAGGGATTGATCCGCAAAGGCTCGAGCTCGAAGTCACCGAAACGGTCATCATGCATGATAGCGAAGCGGTGTTCGCAGCCCTCGGGCGGTTGCGCGAGCTCGGCGTGCGAATTGCCCTCGACGATTTTGGTACGGGCTATTCGTCGCTGAGCTTCCTGCAGAAGTTTCCGTTCGACAAGGTCAAGATCGACCGCAGCTTCGTCAGTGAGCTCGCCAGCGAGCGGGAAGAGGCGCGTCGAATCGCCCGTGCCGTGGTTACGTTCGCCGTCAGCCTCGGCAAGACGACGACCGCCGAAGGCGTCGAAACCGCCGAGCAGCTCGCTATTCTGCGCGAAGAAGCCTGTGCGGAGGCGCAGGGCTATTATTTCAGCCGGCCCATGCACGCCTCCAGGATCGCGCAATCCACCCAGCGGAAGGCCGAAGCGGAAATCTGCGCAGCCTAGAGTGTGATGAGACGACGCTTGATCGCCTCAACGGCGGAGGTGCACTCCCTCTCTCGCTTGCGGGAGAGGCTTGGAGAGAGGGTGCTTCAGCAATCGAGAGCCCCCGTGTGAAAAGAGCCCTCACCCGGCGCGTCGCGCCGACCTCTCCCGCAAGCCGGGAGAGGTGAACGAGCCGCAGCACTCGATTTAACTTAGACCCTCACTGCAGCGGAGGATCGCCGCTGGTGCGCTTCTTGGCGAGGTCCATCTCGGTGACGGCGATCAGAATCTCGGCGCGGGTCTTCAGGTCGGGCGCCTCCAGCATGGCCTGCTTCTCCGCGGGGCCGTAGGGCGACATCATCGCCAGCGCATTGACGAGCGCTTCGTTGGGCGCGCTTTCGACGCCCTCCCAGTCGACCTTGAGATTGTTGGCCTTCAAGAAGTCTGCCAGCACCGCCAGCAGCGCCTCGCGATCGACCTGGTCCTCGCCCATGCGCGCGGTGAAGTCGTCGACGAAGGCGAAGAAATCCACCTTGCATTGACGGTAGGCGGTGAGCACTTCGAGTTCCTCGACCACCTTGAAGCGCGAGACGCCGGTGAGCTCGAGGATGTAGCGACCGTCGCCGGATTCGGCGAGCTGGGTGATGCGGCCGACGCAGCCGACGCGGAACAGCGTCGGCTTGTCGGAATTTTTCGGCGAGTGCGCGATGTCGGGCTGGATCATGCCGATCAGGCGATGGCCATCGCGGAAGGAATCATCGACCATCGCCAGATAGCGTGGCTCGAAGATGTTGAGCGGCATCTGCCCGCGCGGCAGCAGCAGTGCGCCCGGCAGCGGAAAGACCGGAATGATCTCCGGCAGGTCGGCGGGGCCGCGATATTCGATGTTGATCGGCATCTGCCCGGTCCCCCCTGGCGTTGCCAGCACGCCCTTACGAAAACAGGATCGTCGACAAACGCTTGCGGCCCTCGACGGTTGCATCATCGGTGCCGCCCCAGGCCTCGAAGAACTGCACCAGCTGCCTGCGGGCGCCGTCGTCGTTCCATTTGCGGTCGCGCTTGATGATCTCGAGCAGCTGCGCGGTGGCGGCAGCGCGGTCGCCTTGCGCGTTGAGCGCGGTCGCCAGGTCGAATCGGGCCTGATGATCGAGCGGGTTTGCGGCGACTTTCTGTTCCAGCTCCGCGACCGGTCCGAGCGATTGGGCCTGCTCGGCGAGATCGATCGCGGCCTGCACGGCCTTCACCGCGGGGTCGTTGCGCTTGGATTCCGGCACCATGGCCAGGGTCTGCTTGGCCTGCTCCATCGCGCCGGAGACGGCGTAGCATTTTGCGAGGCCCGCGAGCGCGGCGATGTTGGTCGAATCGTGCTGAAGCACCTCGGCATAAATCTGCGCGGCAGCCGCGGCGTCGCCCTCCGCGAGCACGGCCTCGGCCTCCTGCAGGATTTCAGCGATATTCGGCTCACCCGGCGCGGTCACGCCCTTGGTCAGCTTTTCGATGAAGGCGTTGAGCTGGCTCTCGGGCACCGCGCCCATGAAGCCGTCTGCCGGCTGGCCGTTGACGAAGGCGATCACGGCCGGGATCGACTGGATGCCCATCTGGCCCGGGATCGCCGGGTGCTGGTCGATGTTCATCTTGACCAGCTTGACCTTGCCCTTGGCCGCCTTGACCGCCTTTTCCAGCAAAGGCGTGAGCTGCTTGCAGGGGCCGCACCACTCCGCCCAGAAATCGATCAGCACCGGCTGGCGCTTCGATTCCTCGATGACGTCCTTCACGAAGGTCTGGGTGGTGGTGTCCTTGATCAGATCGGCGGCAGCCGGGCCCGCCGCTCCGTTACCCTGGTCGATGATCGTCACGGGATCCCCTCGTCTGATGTCCGGAATGGCGGGTCTTTAGCATGCCGCCACTTCCTATGCTTCGCTGTCGGCTCCTAAATTGGGCCGATTGGACCGAATTTCAATCCACCGCGGCCGATTCGCAGGTTCCGGGGCTTTTTCGGGCGATTTGGTCGCATCCGGGTCCCATATGGGCCTCCAAATGCGAATTGATGCCGCCGGTAGCTGTTGCATTCCCCTCCCGCTTTTGGCATACGACAGCCGTTGCCGGCGCGTCACGCGACCGACACAGGATGCGGGTGTAGCTCAGTGGTAGAGCACGACCTTGCCAAGGTCGGGGTCGAGGGTTCGAGCCCCTTCGCCCGCTCCAATTTTTTCAGAGCAATCCAGAAACAAGTTAGCTGTCCCCGCGGGGGCGAGCCGTTGCACCGGTTTTGGTGCGGTCGCGCAGGGCTGTTTCAGGTCCCCGGACTGGAATGAGCGCCAATCCGGATCAGGGACGATTGACCTGGCTATACAGCGCGAAGAAGGTCTTTGGTCTTGTCCAGCGCCAGGTTCGCGAGCCGCTTGTAGGGGTCCTTGATTGAGAGCTGATTGATCACTGCGCTCACGTACTCAGGCTTAAGTTTGCTGATTGTGGACAGCGTGCCTGCGACTCTATCGCGATAGCTGGCCAGTTCCTTGATGATGGTCTCCGCATGTTTTTCGCTGCCCGCCGCGATGTCAAATATATCGCGCGGCGCGATGCTCTCGCCCCGATGATAGACCTTCTTCACAATGATTTCAGGGATTGTCTCCAGGAGCACCACTTCGCCTTCGACCGTCGCTTGTGTCGTCGGCGAGGTAGTTAATGACGGTGCGACGATAAAATCGATCTCCCCAATTTCGAAGCCGAGCTTCAGCAGCCGCGTGCCGTCTCCCCTGTAATCAGCAGGCGCAATCTCGAAATCGAAGTCATGCTTTTGCGGATCGAGAAAGGAAAGAACCTGAGGATCCGGGAGAAATATATCGATATCGTTGCTCATCCGATGATCGATTTGCAGCATCATGGCTGTGCCGCCGCCGAGCGTCCAACGATCAATGATTTGCTGTTCGGCGTTGACTTGCCGGATCATTGCACAGGCAATGCGGAAAAGCTGCGCCCAATCTGATTGAGCGCTCATCGGCTACGCTGCGAGCGGAAAGGATTGTCCCGAAAACTCGGCAAACGCTTTCGCTGCGGCAACCAGTTGATCTTGGCTGATGCCGTACGCCTCAGCGAACGCGATCTGCAGTTCGGGTTCGACATCCCCAAAAAACGACGACATGGGACCGCAGGCCGCCTTCGCCGAAGCAGGGTCAAGTAGACAATGGACAAGCCCCTGCGCATCCAGCTTCTTGCCGTACGGCGCATTCACAGTCGACAGAACAAGGAGAGGGCTCTTCATCTGCGTCACTATCCAGATATCCGGCCAATATAGGATCGATCCGGGAGCATCCACACTCCTCCCAACTGTCTTCGCAGTCAATTTGTTCTTTTTCCGTTCTGTCTGCGTGCGCAGATCAGCTAACACCTCAACCGAACGCCTGGGAACGTAGGCGGTTTTCCGTCGTTGGCGGGCGGGTTTAATCGGTCTCAAATGCTAACTCTGGTCACCGGCAGTGCCGGCCATCTCGGTGAAGCCATTCTTCGCACCCTGCGCGAGCGCGGGTCGCCCGCGCGGGGGGTCGATCTGAAGTCCTCGCCCTTCACCGACGCGGTCGGCTCGATCGTCGACCCCGGCTTCGTGCGGGCGCAGATGGATGGCGTCTCGGCCGTGATAAATACCGCGACGCTGCACAAGCCGCATGTGGCGACCCACTCCAGGCAGGATTTCGCCGATACCAACGTGTCAGGCACGCTCAATCTGCTCGAGGCGGCAGTGGCCGCCGGCGTGACGAGCTTTGTCTTCACCAGCACCACCAGCGCGTTCGGCTGGCAGCTTCGCCCAGAGGCGGGCGAGGCGGCCGTGTGGGTCACCGAGGACCTGCCGCCGGTGCCGAAGAACATCTACGGCACGACCAAGCTGATGGCCGAGAACCTCTGCGAGCTGTTCTATCGCGATCGCGGACTGCCGGTCGCGGTATTGCGGACCTCGCGCTTCTTTCCGGAAGACGACGACGATCCGGCGATGCGATCGTCCTACACGAACGCGAACGCGCAGGCCAACGAGCTGCTCTATCGCCGGCTGGATATCGCGGACGCGGTGAGCGCCCATCTGCTCGCCGCCGAACGCGCCCCGAAGATCGGCTTCGCCCGCTACATCGTCTCCGCGACCAGCCCGTTCGAGCCGCGCCATCTCGCCACGTTGGCGCGCGATGCGGCCGGCGTCGTGCGCGAGCTCTATCCGGATTGCGCGGAGCTCTATGCGGCGCGCGGCTGGAACCTGTTCCCCGCCATCGACCGCGTCTATGTCAACGAACGCGCACGGCGCGAGCTGGGCTGGCGGCCCGAATTCGACTTCGCGCACGTCCTGAGACGTCTGCGCGATGGCCGCGATTTTCGCAGCAGGCTGGCGCAGGAGATCGGCTCGAAAGGCTATCATGACACGGTTTTTGACGATGGGCCCTATCCCGTCGCCCGCTAAGCGCCGCGTTTGCCATTTTGCCCGACAGCTCAAATGGGTGCGCGGCGTCACATGAGCAGCGCGACTCGCCCGGTTCTACTTTGCATGGGGTTGTTTTCGCGTTTTGGGTTGCTCGCAGCTCGTGCCTGCCCGCAAATGAGGCGGGCGCGGCCTTTGATTCCGCGTTGCAGCGAGAGCGTAGTGGCCGCCGCGTTTGCCCTCATTGACATCCGTCTCAATTTTTACGCGGTGCAACCGCGGTGCATGCGCCGCGCTTCTCAGCGGTCGCAGATGTGCTAACCTTTTTGCGTCTGTCGTCTCGACCGACCCAAACTTCGCCTCTCGACTAGCAAAATAAAATAATGCGCAGCCCTGACGGCTGCCTTAGGGGAGTGACGCGATGAAATTCCATCGATCCGTCTTTCAATCCGTCTTTCAATCCGTCCTGGCGCTTGCAGCGGTTGCCTTTCTTGCAGGGACAAGTGCCGGCAACGCGCAGCAGCAGGACAAGAACAAGCCGCTGAAGAAATACGAATCCGGCACCAAGGAGTTCTGGACCCATCCGCCGGATGACTGGTTCCTGGGCGACGAGACCGAGGCGCAGAAGGGCCTCGCGCCGCCATCGGGCCCGCCGACCGGCGCGTCCGACGCCGAGCTCGCCAACATCGTCAAGAAAATCAAGCTGCCGCCGGGCTTCAAGATCGAGGTCTATGCCTCGGGCGTGCTGGCCGCGCGGCAGATGGCCTGGGGTGACAAGGGCACGCTGTTCGTCGGCTCGTTCGGCCTCGGCAACGTCTATGCCATCAAGGACAATAACGGAAAGAAGGAGGTCAAGACCGTCCTCAAGGGCCTGAACATGCCCACCGGTCTCGCCTTTCGGGATGGCGCGCTCTACGTCATCGCCGTCGACAAGCTGATCCGCTACGACAACGCCGAGGCCAATCTCGACAAGCTCGGCGACGGCAAGGTCGTCTATGACGACATGCCGTCCTATGCCGCGCATGGCTGGAAGTACATCGCGGTCGACAAGGAAGGCTGGTTCTTCCTGCCGTTCGGACCGCCCTTCAACATCGGCATTCCGCCGACCAGTGTGTCGCAGATCCGGCGCGTCGATCCCAAGACCGGCAACGCCGAGATCTGGGCGCTCGGCGTTCGCAACTCCGTCGGCGGCGATGTCGATCCGCGCACCGGCAAGCTCTGGTTCACCGAGAATGCCCGCGACTGGATCAGCGACGATCTGCCCTCGGACAAGCTGAACATGATCAACCGGATCGGCGAGCATTTCGGCTATCCCTATTGCCACCAGGGCAACCTGCCTGACGACAAGTTCGCGATGGGCCACAAGTGCTCCGAGTTCACGCCGCCGGTGCTGAACTTAGGGGCGCATGTCGCTCCGCTCGGCATGAAGTTCTATACCGGCGACCAATTTCCGGCCGAGTACAAGAACAACATTCTGATCGCCGAGCACGGCTCTTGGAATCGCCACAAGTACCAGGGCGCGCGGATCATGCGGGTGATCGTCGGGCCCGACGGAAAGAACGCCAAGCAGGAGGTGTTCGCCTCCGGTTGGCTGGAAGGCGACCAGGGCTATCTCGGTCGTCCCAACGACATCCTTCTCGCCAAGGACGGTTCGATCCTGGTCGCCGATGACTGGGCCGGCGCGATCTACCGCATCAGCTACAGCAAGAAGTAGCGTTCACACGGTACGAAGGCTGCGGTGGCCGGAAGGTGCCGCAGCCTTTTGCTTTTAAGTTGATGTCGTTCCGGATCGCGCGTCGGTGCGGGTCCGGAACCCACGACCGCAAATCGAGGTTATGGGTTGCGAGGCCCTCTTCGGAGGGATGATGTGTTTGTCGGATCGGGATTCAATCATGCGCCGCCAGTTTTCTTCGTATGTCGTCGGCGCGCTTTCGCTCGCAGCGCTCGCATTCCTTCCAGCCGAGGCTGCCGACAATTCTGCGATCAAGGAGAAGGCTTCGGTTTGCTCCGGCTGCCACGGCGAGAACGGCATTTCGCAGACGGAGAACATCCCCTCGCTCGCCGGTCAGCCCGATCAGTTCATCCAATGGCAGCTCGTGTTCTTCCGCGCAGGCTCGCGCAAGAACGACCAGATGCAGCCGATCGCCGAGGAGATCACCAACGAGGACATCCGAAATTTCGGCGCCTATTTCTCGCAAATGGCGCCGCCGAAGGGACCGGAAGATGGGGATCCGAACCTGTCGAAGAAGGGCGCGCAAGTCGCCGCCGGGCGCCGCTGCGCCTCATGTCATTCGGATAACTTCGTCGGCACCAAGGGGGTCGCGCGGCTGGCCGGCCAGCGCGAGGAATATCTGGTCAAGGCGCTGCATGACTACAAGGCGGGCCAGCGCGTCGGCGGTGGCGTCGCCGCGATGGCCGATGTCGCCTACCACATGAGCGACGAGGAAATCACCGCCGTCTCGCACTATCTCGCACATTTGAAATAGCGCTGAGCTGTTGCAGCTAGCCCGCCCGCTGCTTCTCATACGCCTTCAGATGCGTGTAGGCGATGCGCAGCTTCGGCACCGGCACCTTGGCAGCGTCGGCACGCGTGATGAGATCGCCGATGACGTGATCGGCTTCGACCGGCAGGCCCGCCTTGATGTCGCGGAACATCGAGGCCGTCATCGGCGAGTCCTCGGTGGTGAGCAAACCTTTGACGCGTTCGAAGAACGGCCCGCCCGGCGTATAGCCCGACGCAGCGGCGATCGCGCTGGTCTCATCCAGCATGCCGAGCAGGAAATCCCGGCCACCTGGAGCTGCAAGGATATTGCCCACAGAGGTGCGCATCAGGCTGGTGGATGCTGCGAGTGAGGAGAGGAACACCCACTTCTCCCACATGTCCTGCATGATGTTCTGGCTGGCGGTGGCGCCAGCGATGCCGCTTTTGAAAGTCTCGTCAATCGCCTTGACGCGGTCCGAAAGCTTGCCGTCGCGCTCGCCGTAATTGATCGACTGCATCGGCTGCAGCTGCACCACCTCGCGCTTCTCGTTCAAGGTCGCGGCGATGGCACAGAGGCCGCCGAGCACGCGCTCCTTGCCGAATTTCTGGTCGAGCGTGTCGAGATGCTTCATGCCGTTAAGCATCGGAATGATCGCCGTATCGAGCCCGACCGCCGCGGCGAACGATTGGATGGCGTCGTCGAGGTCGAACGCCTTGCAGCTCAGAAGGACGACGCCGTATTTGTCCCTGAGCGCATCGGCCTGCACGGTCGGTGGATTTTGCAAAGTCGCATCGCCATTCGGGCTCTTGATGACGAGGCCGGCGCTGGCGAGCTCGCCGGCGCGGCGTGGCCGGACCAGGAAGGTGACGTCGCGGCCGGCCTGCAACAGCCTGCCACCAAAATAGCCGCCGATGGCGCCGGCGCCCACCACGAGGATACGCATGCGATAGTCCTTTTTGTTGCTATTGGCGGTCCATCTATAGTCGGCATTGCGAGCGAAGCGAAGCAATCCGGAATGCCGCCGCGATCACATTCTGCCGCGAACGAAGGGACTACTTGCCCAGCACCATCTCTTCGACCTCGCGCAGCTGCTCCTTGCCGAAGAACATCTCGGTGCCGACGAAGAAGGTCGGCGAGCCGAACGCGCCGCGGGCCACGGCGTCCTCGGTGTTCTTGATCAGCTTGCCCTTCACCTCGGGTTCCCCGGCACGGGCAAACAGTTTTTGCGCATCGAGCCCGGAGGACGCCAGCGCCTTCGCCGCGACTTCAGGATCGTCCATCTTCTTCGGCTCGCGCCACATGTGGTGGAAGGCGGCCTCGACATAGGGCTCGAATACGCCCTCGAGCTGCGCGGCGATCGCCGTGCGCATCAGGTTCAACGTGTTGACGGGGAAAAAGGGATTCATGACGTAAGGCTGGACCTTGAAGCGCTTGACGAAGCGCTCGGTCTCGACCGCGTGGAATTCGCGCTTGTTCTTGATGCCGGCGAGGGTCTCGGCCGGCGACTTGTTGTTGGTCGATTTGAAGATGCCGCCGAGCAGGATCGGGACATATTCGAACTTGACGCCGATGCGCTGCTCGATCGCCGGAATCGCGAGATGGCTGAGATAGGCGTTCGGGCTGCCGAAATCGAACAGGAATTGTGGCGCGGTGCGGGTCAAATTCCATCTCCCTGACTTCTCTTTCGTCCATTGTGGCGCAGCATACGCGACAGGTCCACCGTTTAATGACGATCATAATACCTAGACGAGACGGTCAGATCAGCCGCTCGATCGCCCGCTTGCGCCACACCAGGAGGTAATAGCCCGTCTGCAAAACGAACATGGCGCAGAACACGATGGGATAGGCGGCCCATACGCCAGCAAGGCCGATCGTGTGACTCAGGATCACGGCGGCCGGAAGCTCGATCGCGACAATCGCGAAGATCGAGAGCAGCATCGGCGCCAACGCGACGCCGGCCGCGCGCATCGCCCCGGAAAACACCGTGGCCAGGCCGAACGGCACCGAGCACCACAGGGCGATGTCGAGCAGGCCTTTCGCCAGATCGAGCACGGCACCGTCGGTGATGAAGATGCCGAGGACCGCGCGCGGCGCGAGATAAATCAGTGCCACGAGCCCGCCCGTCAGGACGAGGTTGAAAGCGATCCCGATCCGCACGATGCCGTCGAGCCGGGCTCTATCGCCGCTGCCGACCGCCTGCGCACCGAGGATCGAGACTGCGATCGAAATCGACATTGCCGTGAACTGCGTGTAGCCCATCACCTGGTTGACGGCGCCATAGGCCGCAGTGGCGTTCGACCCAAAGCCGTTGACGAGGCCGAGCAGGACCAGTTCCGCGATCGCCATCACCACCATGCCAATTGCGCTCGGCAATCCGATGCCGAGAATCTTTCCGAGCATGGCGCCGTTGAGCCGCAGATGACGCAGCAGCGCCGCGTCCGGTGCGAGCGCGTGCTTCTTCCGCCGCAGATAGAGGGCCAGCACGATCAAGGTGACCGCATTCGAAATCGCTGCCGCCCATGCCGGACTGGTGATGCCGGCCGCCGGCAATCCGAACGACCCGCGGATCAACAGCGGCGTCAAGATCAGGCCGACCGCGGTCGACAAGGCCAGCGCCAGCAGCGGCGTGAGCGCGTCGCCGACGCCGCGGATCATCGCCGTCATCAGCAGGAAGACGAAGCCGAGCGGCATGGTGAGCAGCGTGATCCGCGCATAGGCGCTGGCGGGAGCGAGAATGTCCGCGGGCGTCGCGAGCGCCAACATCAGTTGACGGCTGAACAGCCCGCCGATCAGCCCAACCGACACGGAGAGCAGAAGGCCGATCGCAAGCGTCGTACCCACGACGCTTCTGATCGTCTCGTGCTCGCGCGCGCCAAAGGCCTGGCCGATCAATACGGCCGCGCCGGTACTGAGGCCCATGACGAAGGCGAACAGAAAGAACATCACCGGAAAGAAAACCGAGACGGCCGCCAGTGCGTCGACGCCGAGCATCTGGCCGAGATAGACGTTGCTGACGGTGCCGAATAGCGATTGCAGCGCGTTGCCCAGCATCAGCGGGGCGAGGAAGCGGAGGAACGTCGTCCAGAGCGGTTTGGTGGCGGGCATGGCTATGTCTTTCGTCAGGGCGCGCGAAGCCGTTGCCGCACAAGGTGCGCGGCTCGGCCGTCGATGAGGTGGAGTGAAAGTGCCGCGCGGTTTAAGTGCGGTCGCTGTAGGCGAGCTTGACGATGTGGTCGCGGATATCGGTCGGCCAGTCGGCGATCAGTCCGGTAAAGCGCCGCCGGTCATCCGCGAACAGCGCTCGCGAAGCTTCCTCGAACTGCGGCAGGTTGCCTGCCATGGTCGACATGAAGTGATACGCCGCATCGCGCGCCTGCCGCTCGCGGTCCTTGTCGCCGCTCGCGCGCCTGGCCTCGTCGACGAGCTTGCGCAGCGCGACGGAGGCGCCGCCTGGCTGGGCATTGAGCCATTCCCAATGCCGCGGCAGCAACGTCACCTCGCGTGCGACCACGCCGAGCTTCGGCCGGCCGCGGCCGCGCGGCTCGCTTGGCGGCGCGCTCTCCTCGACTGGCGGCGGGACGAGCTTCGCAAGCCGTGCCAGGACCTCGCGATCCCCGCCGCGCAGATCGAAGTCGATCGATCGGCCCGTGCCGTCCTCGAAGATGATGATGGGCTCGTCCGGCCGTGGCGCCACCCGCTTGACGACCAGCGCGACTTCTCCGGCCGGCCCGGATGCCAGACGGCGCGGTCCCTGGAAAGCGGTGAAAATCTTCTGCATTGGAATCATTGCCATATTGCCGGTATTGAGCGGTTTAATACCCGGGTATATTTGGAACGTCAATATACCCGGGTGAAAATATCTGACTGGATGGCTCGACATTGTGTTCCCGGGCTGGCAGGTACGCGGGCCGACCGCCATGCCTAGCCACCGCGCCTAGCCACCACGCCTTGCCTTGGGGACCCGCCGATGCTGACCGTTCACCACCTCAACAATTCCCGCTCGCAACGCGTGCTGTGGCTGCTCGAAGAGTTGGGCGTGCCCTACGAGATCGTGCGCTATCAGCGCCAGCCGGATATGCGCGCGCCGAAGGAACTGCGCGCCATCCATCCGCTCGGAAAGTCGCCGGTCATCACCGACAACGGCAATACCATCGCCGAGTCAGGCGCGATCATCGAATATCTCATCGCAACCTACGGCAACGGCCGGCTGATTCCGCCGCCGAATACGCCGGAGCGGCTGCGCTTCACCTATTGGCTGCATTATGCGGAAGGGTCTGCGATGCAGCCGCTGCTGCTGAAGCTCCTGTTCACGCTGATGCCGAAGCGCGCGCCCGCACTGCTTCGACCGCTGGTACGCAAAGTCTCGAACCAGGCGCTGACCACGCTGGTCAATCCGCAGCTCAAGCAACACATGGATTATTGGGAAGGCGAGCTCGGCAAGAGCGAGTGGTTCGCCGGCAACGACTTTACCGCTGCGGACATCCAGATGAGTTTTCCGCTGGAGGCGGCACAAGCGCGCGGCGGGCTCGAGCAGGGCCATCCCAAAGCGATGGCATTCCTGGAGCGCATCCACGCGCGACCGGCCTACGCTCGCGCGCTCGAAAAGGGCGGGCCGTATGAGGTGGGGCGGTAGTTTTTAGCCCCGTCATCCCGGGATGGTTCGAAGGACCAGAAACGGAATCTCGAGATCCCGCGTTCGATGCTTCGCATCGCCCCGGGATGACGGTCAGGGCTAAAGCATGATCCGGAAAAGTGCGCAGCGGTTTTCCGAAAAGATCATGCTTAAACAACAACCTAAAGCGCGATGGCGATTCATCCTTACCGCATTGCGCTTTAGTCCGCGTGCAAGACGCGCCCGCGCGTCTCCGGCAGCGCAAAGGCGGCGATGAAGAACACGGCGTAAGCCACCACCGCGAAGATCGCGATTGCATTCGCAAGTGACGTCGTCGCCGAGAGCGCGCCGACGAGGAAGGGAAACAGCGCGCCGATGCCGCGGCCGAAATTGTAGCAAAAGCCCTGGCCGGAGCCGCGCAGCCGCGTTGGATAAAGTTCGGTCAGGAATGCGCCGACGCCGGAGAAATAGCCTGAAGCGAAAAAGCCGAGCGGGAAGCCGAGCACCCAGAGGATTTCGTTGGTGAGCGGCAGCTGCGTGTAAAGCAGCACAATCGCGATGGCGCCGATCGAGAAGATCAGGAACAGATGGCGCCGTCCGATGCGGTCGGCAAGCCATGCGCCGACGAGATAGCCGATGAAGGAGCCGATGATCAGCGTCGACAGATAGCCGGTCGAGCCGACGATCGACAGATGTCGTTCCTTGGTCAGGAATTGCGGCACCCAGAACGTGACCGCGTAGTAGCCGCCCTGGCAGCCCGTCGCCATCAGCGACGCAAGAATCGTGGTCTTCAGGATAGGGCCGGCGAAAATTTCCCACAGCGCCGGACGATTACCGCTTGCGGCCTGCCTGGCGCGGGCCTGGGCCGAGATTTCCGGTTCGGTGACGGAGCGGCGAATGTAGAACACGAGCAGCGCCGGCAGCGCGCCGATCACGAACATCCAGCGCCATGCGGTCTCCGGCGGCAAGACCGAAAACAGGATCGCCTGCGACAGCACCGCGAGGCCCCAGCCGACCGCCCAACCTGACTGCACTGAGCCGACCGCACGCCCGCGATATTGCGGCCGGATCGCTTCACCCATGAGCACGGCGCCCGCCGCCCATTCGCCGCCGAAGCCGAGGCCGAGCACGGCACGTGCGATCAGGAGTTGGTCGAAATTCTGCACGACAGCGCAGACCAGCGAGAAGAACGAGAACCAGATGATGGTGATCTGGAGCGTTCTCACCCGCCCGATATGGTCGGAGAGATAACCGCCGAGCCAGCCGCCGATCGCGGAGGCGAGCAGCGTCACGGTGCCCGCAAGGCCAGCGGAACCCGCATCGACCTTCCAGAGCGCGATGATGGTGCCGATCACCAGCGGATAGATCATGAAGTCCATGCCGTCGAGCGCCCACCCGGCCGCGCAGGCCCAGAACGTCCGGCGCTCCGGCGTGCTCATGTCGCGATAGAACGCCAGCAGGCTGGTGTCCTCGATCTCGGCGCGTTCGATACGCTGGTTCGGATCAGTCGCCGTCATGTGCGTTTCCCGGGCAGTGTCTTGAGCTGCGCTTTGGTAGCACGGGCGGTTGCGGGAGCTAGTGGGCTCGCGCTCCCGTGCCATGCAAACGACCCGCCTACTGCCCCGCTGCCTCCGCGCCGCGCGTGCGCAGATCGGGCGCGCCAAGCGGTCCGTTCGGAGTCACGAGGATCGAATTGGCCGACGTCTGCCCCATCGGCTCGACGACGAGATGGCCCATTGCCTTAAGGCTGAGCAGCACGTCGTCGGGAAAGCCGCGCTCGATGCGGACTTCGTCCGGCAGCCATTGATGATGCAACCGCGGCGTCGCAACCGCGGCAGCGATGTCCATTTTGTAATCGAGGACGTTCACGATCACCTGGAGCACCGTCGAGATAATGCGGCTGCCGCCGGGCGAGCCCGTCACCAGCACCGGCTTGCCGTCCCTCAGCACGATGGTCGGCGACATCGACGACAAGGGTCGCTTACCCGGTCCGGGCAGATTGGCCTCGAAGCCGACCAGGCCATAGGCATTGGAAGCGCCGACCGCTGCGGTGAAGTCGTCGAGCTCATTGTTGAGTAGCACGCCGGTGCCGTCGGCGACGAGGCCAACGCCATAACTGAAGTTCAGCGTATAGGTGTTGCTGACGGCGTTGCCGCGGCCGTCGACGACGGAGAAATGCGTGGTGTTGCTGCCCTCACGTTGGGAAGGGCCCGCGGAAGCAAGCTCCTTCGACGGCGTAGCGCGATCGGCGAAGATACCCGCGCGCAGCTTGGCGGCGTAGTCCTTGGCGATCAGCGTTTCGATCGGTGCGTTGACGAAGGCAGGATCGCCGAGATAGCGCGCACGGTCAGCATAGGCGCGCTTCATGGCTTCGATCAAAAGATGCAGCGACGCCGGCGACCCCTGGTTCAAGTCGGCGAGTTGAAAACCTTCGAGAATGTTGAGGGTCTCCACCAGCACCACGCCGCCGGACGAGGGTAGCGGCATGGATACGATGTCGTAGCCGCGATAGGTGCCGCGCACCGGCGCGCGGATCACCGCCTGATAGAATTTGAGGTCGGCCGGCGTCATGATGCCGCCGGCGTCAGCCACGGCCTTGGCGAGCTTTTCCGCAACGGGCCCCTCGTAGAAGCCGCGTGGCCCCCGTGCGGCGACCGCTGACAGCGTTTCAGCGAGATCGCCCTGCACCAGCCTGTCGCCTTCACCGATCGGCGTGCCATCGGGCCGCGAGAAGATTTTCGCCGAGGAGGGCCAGCGTGCCAGCCGCCGATGCCAGCCCGGCAGCGTGTCGGCCATGTCGTCGCTGACGACGAAGCCATCGCGGGCGAGCGCAATCGCAGGCTCGAGCAATTGCGCCAGCGTGAACTGGCCCGAGCCGTATTTTTCCAATGCCAAAGCGAGACCTGCGACGGTGCCCGGCACGCCAATGCCAAGCGCGGAATCCCGTGATTTCACGACGTCCGGCTTGCCGTCGGGTCCCAGGAAAACCTGCGGCGTGGCCGCAGCTGGCGCGGTCTCGCGATAGTCGATCGTGACGTCTTCATTGCGATCAGCGGAATGGATCACCATAAAACCGCCGCCGCCGATATTGCCGGCGCGCGGATAGGTCACGGCCATCGCAAAGCCGGTCGCGACCGCGGCATCGACGGCATTGCCGCCGCGTCGCAGGATGTCGGCACCGATCTGCGCAGATATCTTCTCCTGCGCGACCACCATGCCGTGTTCGGCGGCGACGGCGCGGACGCTGTCGCGGGCGGGTGGGACATAGCCTCGCCGCGCATCCTGTGCCGTCGCGGGCACAAGGCCGAACGCGAGCGTGGCGATGACGGCCAAAAATGTCCGCCGTGTCGAAGATGAGGACATCATCAAAATTTCCGTCGTGCCCTCGGGCCAGTTCGTCACGGCAATGCTATACGGTTTGCCCCAAGAGAGGCAAAACTGTTCGCGATGAGGACTGCGTGATGACGACGATCGCCCCGGATGCGCGCATGGCCGGCGTGCCGCGGACCTATCCGCCGCGCGCCGCCGTCGTCAGCTGGATCTTCTTCGACTGGGCCGCGCAGCCCTATTTCACGCTGATCACGACCTTCGTGTTCGCGCCCTATTTCGCCACCAACATTGCGCCGAATCCCGCCGCCGGCCAATCCTTGTGGGGATTTGCGATGGCGGCTGCGGGTCTCGCCATCGCGCTGCTGTCGCCGGTGCTGGGGGCCATCGCGGATGCTTCGGGCCGCAGGAAGCCCTGGATCGCGGGGTTCGGCACCTTGCTGCTGCTGGCATCCTGCACGCTGTGGATCGGAAAGCCCGGCGATCCCTCGGTCATTCCGCCGCTGCTCACGGCGGTGGCGCTCGCCAGCGTCGGCGCGGAATTCGCCACGCTCTTCAACAATGCGATGATGCCGACGCTGGTGCCGCCGGAGCGGATCGGGCGGCTTTCCGGAACCGGCTGGGCGACCGGTTATGTCGGTGGCATCGTCAGCCTGGTCATCGTGCTCGGCCTCCTCGCCGCCAATCCCGAGACCGGCCGTACATTGCTGGGTCTTTCGCCGTTGTTCGGGCTGGATCCGGTCAGCCATCAGGGCGATCGCATCGTCGGGCCGCTGACCGGGCTGTGGTTCGTGATCTTCGTGACGCCGCTGTTCCTGTTCACGCCCGACTATCCGGCGAAGCGCCCGCTGCGCGAGGCGTTGCGCGAAGGACTGTTGGAACTGAAGCAATCGATCAAGAGCCTGCCGAAGCAGCCCTCGCTCGCGGCCTTCCTGCTCGCCAACATGATCTACACCGACGGTCTGGTGTCGCTGTTCGCCTTCGGCGGCATCTATGCCGCCGGCACGTTCGGCTGGCACACGATTCAGATCGGCACCTTCGGCATCATGCTCGCGATCGCCGGCGCCTTCGGCGCCTGGCTCGGCGGCAAGCTGGACGATCGTCTTGGGCCGAAGCGCGTCATTGCCGGCAGCATGCTGGTCCTGCTGCTGGCGGTGGCGGCAATCCTTCTGGTCGACAAGGACAGCGTGTTGTTCGTCAAGGTCGCGCCGCCGCAAGCAGGCGCGCCCTTGTTCTCGAGCGCGGCCGAGCGCGCCTATCTCGTGCTGGGTTGTCTGATCGGCGGGGCCGGTGGTCCACTCCAGGCCGCGTCACGCACGCTGCTGATCCGCCTCGCGCCGAAAGATCGCATCGCCCAGTATTTCGGCCTGTTCGCGCTGACCGGAAAGGTGACGTCCTTTATCGGACCGCTTCTGATCGGCATGATCACGGCGGTGACCGCGAGTCAGAAGGCCGGCATGGCCGTGCTGGTGGTATTCTTCGTCACTGGATTGGCGCTGTTGATGCGGGTGCGGGAGTAGTCGCACTACGCGATCCATTCCCGTCATTGCGAGGAGCGAAGCGACGAAGCAATCCAGACTTTCTCTGCGGAAAGATTCTGGATTGCTTCGCTGCGCTCGCAATGACGAAGTCGATGGATTCCGTAGCCAATCAATCAATGCCTGAAATGCCTCGTGCCCGTGAACACCATGGCGATGCCGTGCTCGTCGGCGGCCTTGATCACCTCGTCGTCGCGCACGGAGCCGCCGGGCTGCACCACGGCGGTGGCGCCGGCCTCGATGCAGGCGAGCATGCCGTCGGCGAACGGGAAGAACGCATCCGAGGCCACCACCGAGCCCTTGGTCAGTGGCTCGGCGAGCTTCAGCTCGCTCGCCGCATCCTGGGCCTTGCGCGCGGCGATCCGCGCTGAATCCACCCGGCTCATCTGGCCCGCGCCGATGCCGACGGTGGCGAGATCCCTGGCGTAGATGATGGTGTTGGACTTGACGTGCTTTGCGACGCGGAATGCGAATTTCAGGTCGCGCATCTCGGCTTCGGTCGGTGCGCGCTTGGTCACGACCTTGAAGGTCATGTCGTCGACCACGGCATTGTCGCGGCTCTGCACCAGCAGGCCGCCGGCAACCGTCTTGGCGGTGAGACCCGGCGCGCGCGGGTCGGGGAGGCTGCCGGCCAGCAGCAGGCGCAGATTCTTCTTGCCGCCGATGATCGAGATCGCCTTCTCGCTGGCATCGGGCGCGATGATCACCTCGGTGAAGATTTTCGTGATCTCGCGCGCGGTATCGGCGTCGAGCGCACGATTCATCGCGATGATGCCGCCGAAGGCAGAGGTGGAATCGCAGGCCAGCGCCTTGCGATAAGCGCTGACGAGGTCGGAGCCTTCCGCGACGCCGCAGGGATTGGCGTGCTTGACGATGACGCAGGCCGCGGTGCGCTTGGCGTCGAACTCGCCGATGCACTCATAGGCCGCATCGGTGTCGTTGATGTTGTTGTAGGAGAGCTCCTTGCCCTGGAGCTGGCGCGCCGTCGAGACGCCCGGGCGCTTGTCCGGCGTCGCGTAAAACGCCGCGGTCTGGTGCGGGTTCTCGCCATAGCGCAGCGACTGGATCAGGCGGCCACCAAAGGCGCGGAAATCGGGCGCGTCGATGTCGAGCTGGCGGTTGAACCAGTTCGAGATCGCGGCATCGTAAGCGCCGGTGCGCGCATAGGCCTTTGCCGCAAGCCGCCGGCGCAGTTTCAGCGTGGTCGCGCCGTTGTTGGCGGCGAGCTCGTCGAGCACCGCCTGATAGTCCTCAGCCTCGACCACGACCGCGACGTCGTCATGGTTCTTGGCGGCGGCGCGGATCATCGCGGGGCCGCCGATGTCGATGTTCTCGACGCAATCCTCGAAGCCGGCTCCTTTGTCGACAGTCGCTTCGAACGGATAGAGATTGACGACGAGGAGGTCGATCGGCGAGATGCCGTGCGCCTTCATCGCCTCCGCGTGCTCCTTGTTATCGCGGATCGCGAGCAGGCCGCCATGCACCTTCGGATGCAGCGTCTTGACGCGGCCGTCCATCATCTCGGGGAAGCCGGTGAGGTCGGAGACGTCTTTCACCTTGAGGCCGGCCGCAGCGATCGCTTTGGCGGTGCCGCCGGTCGAGACCAGCTCGACATCATGCGCGGCAAGCGCCTTGGCGAATTCGATCAGACCGGTTTTGTCGGAGACGGAGAGAAGAGCGCGGGTGACGCGGCGGGGATGGTCAGTCATGAGCAAGATCCTCTGTTAAGGGAGTGTCTATGCCCAGGCGCGCGGCAGATATGTGTCGCGCTTCCCGATGGTGCTCCATCCAAGGTCGCCAGTCGCGCGAACGAGCGCTCGATAGCAGTTTTCAGCCGGCTTCACAACGATCAGATTGAGCTGAAATACGCGCGTCTAGAGCGGTAGTTCCGGCTCCCGCCGCGCATTTCTTCGGGCATTGGTGACTGTCGGCGAAGCGGTGGAACGCACAAAACTCCAGCGGATCGAGGGCGCCTGCCGCGCGTCCTGCCGGATCACGATTTGGGCGGTGCGGCGCGGACCGTCATTGCCGGCCAGGAACACGCTGTCCTCGAGGTCGACCTTGTCGTCGAGCGCCTCGAAGGTCCAGACGTCGCGGTTCGGCAGCACCAGCATGACGCCGCGCGCATCCGACAGCCGGCTCGCCTTCACCGCCGGATGCAGATGGAAGCGCAGCGCGAAATCGGCGTCCGCGCCCTTGAAGCGTCCGCCCTGCGGCGGCGACAGCGTGTCCTCGCCGTCGATGCGCGCGCCGTCATTGGCGATCATCAGCACGCGGCGGTGGATCGCGCCGAATTTGGCGAGATAGCCGTCATGGGAGGTCGTGAGCAGCGTGCCGTTCTGCACGATCTCCCGATAGCTCTCCACCTCGACGGGCCCGCTGGTGACCGGCGAGCCGTGCAGGAGCCGCTTCATTGCCGACATCTCAACGAACTGGCACGACGAGGCGTCGTGATAGGTCAGCGTCGAATGCGCCGCCGTGCCGCGTGCGAACGGCCGCCAATTGTCACGGCCCGTGGTCGGCATGCCGCAATTGGTCACGATGCGGCTGATGCCGGAGGACAGTTCGAACGACAGACAGCCGGCATGGGCGTCGTGACTGACGCCGGCCGGCGGTGGCGGGCCGGTGTCGATGATCACAGTGGTCTGGCCGGCATCGAGGCGCTGAAAGCCGGTATGCGGCATGTTCGCCATCGGCACGCCGTGGGTGTCGTCATAGGCGAGCAGCGTGGCGAGCAGATCCGAAGACGTCGCGCTCATGCCATTGAACAGCGCAAAATTTCCGTCGCCATGCCGGAAGAAACGCAGCATCGGCATCATGCGGTCGATCGCGTTCAGCAGTGCCGGCGGTGGCGCGATGTTGCGCGCGGCAAACGTCTGCCGCAGCGGCAGCAGGTCGATCAGGAGTTCGATCAGCGCGCCCGGGTTGCGGGAGATGTGTCCGCCATCGGGCAGGATCTGCCGCAGCAATTCGTCGGAGAGTTTTTTCGAGGCATTGCGGATGTGGCTCGCCTGGTTGGCGAGGCATAGGGCCGAATAGCACAGCGCGATCAGCACCTGGAGTTTCGGCACCCCGTCCGGAATGTTGACCATGGTGTAGCGCAGGAAACGGATCTCGCGGGCGAGGGCGCGCAGATAGCGGCGGTAGAATTTGTTGTCGGTCTCGTTGAGCACCAGCGGTGCCTGCGACAACAACGAGATCACCCGCCGGGCCAGCACGTCGGCGCGGCGGGCGACCGGGCGACGCTTGTTGGCGGGGTTGGCGATCCAGTCTTCGACTAGAGCGCGCGCGTTCGCCCGTGTCAGCGCAGTGTCGGCGGCGCGCAAATGGCGCAGCCAACCGAAGCCGAGCAGCGCGACCTCCCAATCCTCCGACGGGGGCTCGAGATCGAAGATCGAGCGGCCGTGGCAATTGACGATCTTGCCGGCAAAAACGAAACGGCCGGCATAAATTTCGGCGGCGCGAGTCGCATCCGCCGTGCGCAAATCGTGCGGCGCGATGATCAGCCGGTCGGTGCGGCCGGGCCAAACCCGCGACAGCGCAACCGAACCGCCGCTCGCGCGCGCGAGCATGTTCCGCGCGAAGCGGTTCATGACCAGCGTCGAGATACGTCTGCGTTGAGCGACCGACACGCCTTGCCTTGAAGGGGGAGAGGATTCCGACGAATCCCTATTAATCCCAAAATCGGACGTCTGACACCACCTTGAACGTGTGCGAATCAGCGTCGCGGTCGCAAAATCCGGTGCAAAGTCAGGATTTAACAAGCCGCGTCGCGAAAAATCCGTCGAGCCCGCCGAGCTTGGGATCGGCGTTCGGCAGATGGCTGGGCAAAGTGCGCAGATCGCCCTCGGTGGTGATGATTTCGGCGAGGCCTGCGACCTCTGACACCTCGATCGGGACGCGGCGAAGCGCAGGCTCGGCCGCCAGCAGCGTCGCCACGGCCTGCTCGCCCTCCTCGGGTTCCAGCGAGCAGGTGCAATAGACCAGCGTTCCGCCCGGCTTGAGCAACGACACCGATTTTCGCAGCAGCCGCTGCTGGAGCGCGGTCATGGTGCTGACATCGGATTCCTGCCGCAGCCACGCCACGTCGGGATGACGGCGGATCGTGCCGGTCGAGGTGCAGGGCGCATCGATCAAAATACCGTCGAAACCCTCGGCAGGGCCGGCCCATTCCACGGCGTCAGCGACGACGGTCTCGGCCTGGAGCGACAACCGCGTCAGGTTTTCGCGCAGCCGCGCCACCCGGGCCGGCGAGCGGTCGAGCGCCGTGACATGCGCGCCTGACAGCGCGAGCTGCGCGGTCTTGCCGCCTGGGGCGGCGCAGAGATCGGCGATGGATTTGCCTTTGATGTCGCCGAACAGCCGGGCGGGCAACGCGGCGGCGGCATCCTGCACCCACCATTGTCCCTCGGCGAAGCCGGGCAGCATGGTCACAGCGCCGTGCAGCAGCATCCGCACCGTTCCGGTCGCCAGCGTCTCGCCATGCAGGCGGCTCGCCCATTGCGCGGCATCCGACTTCACGGTGAGATCGAGCGAGGGCTCGTGGCCGAGCGCCAGCGCCATGTCTCGTGCGGTCGCCTCGCCATAATGCGCGGTCCAGCGCGCGAGCAGCCATGGCGGCAGATCCAGCGATTGGCCGGCGACCTCCTCGACCAGCGCCGTGCCCTCGCGCGCGCAGCGGCGCAGCACGGCATTGACGAGGCCGGCATAGCGCGCGGCGCGCCGGTCGGATTGCACCAGGCGAACGGAGAGGTCGACGGCGGCGTGATCTGGCACGTCCATCCAGAGAATTTGCGCCGCACCGATCAGCAGCGCGCTCTGCGCGCGCGGCGCCTCGGAGGGAATGCCCTTGTCGAGCAGGCGGGACAGCACGTGGCCGAGCGTGCCGAGCCGGCGCAGCACGGTGGCGACCAGGCGCCGCATCAGCGCGCGGTCGCGGTCGGCCAGCGTCTTCAGTCCGGGATGGGCGCCGCTGCCGTCGAGTTGATCGTCGAGCGTGCGGTGCTTGTGCAGCACGCCGTCGACGATGTCGGCGGCAATCCGTCGCGCCGCAAGACCAGGCACTTCGGACGGAGGAGCGAAACGTTGAGATGGCATGCGGAAGCAAGGTTCTGAGCGAGCGGCAGTTCCGCCGCAATGGGCGCATGCCTAGAGAACCCAATCTCTGGCACGCGAATATGCCAAATGTAAGAATCGCTTCCGGCTTTTTCAGCCCTTCCGAGGCCGATTTCAGGGATGCGTTATTGGACGTCGCGTTGCGCCTCATCCTGCGCTAAAAAGCGCAGCGATGAGTGACCAGCCTCCCGTTCCCGACCGCAAGCCGTTATCGCCGGCCGCCCAGCGCGCGCTCGCGGAAGCCGAGGCGCGCCGGCAGGCGGCCGCCGCCCACGCCAAGGATCCGGCCAAGGCCAAGGAATTGCAGGGACCGAAGGGCCCGGAGCCCACCCGCTACGGCGACTGGGAGCGCAAGGGCATCGCCTCCGACTTCTGAGGCGCTCTTGCGGGCTCGGCCGACTCAGCCATAGCGTTGCGCGATGTCGCGCTTTGACCCCAGCCATCCCTATCGGACGTCATACAGCGGTTCGCCGTTCGGTCGGCACTTCTCTGCATTGTTGCCGTGGATGTTCGTGGTCGGCGTCGTGCTGGCCGTCGTACTCATGTTCCGCCATGGGATGGACTGGCTTGCTCCGCACACCGATGGCGACCGCACGCGAGATGCCGAGATCATTCTCCAGCAGGCGGGGCATCCCGATGTTCGCGAGCCGGTCGATGTCATTCGCACCATTGACGGCGACACTTTCCTTGCGCGTGTCCGTCAGCGCGACGGCCGCGATCTCGGCGTGCG
This sequence comes from Bradyrhizobium sp. 199, assembly GCF_023073355.1. GTDB lineage: Bacteria > Pseudomonadota > Alphaproteobacteria > Rhizobiales > Xanthobacteraceae > Bradyrhizobium. Next base: position 101,799 of record NZ_JADPJI010000004.1, on the reverse strand, counting down.
GGTTCGGCTGCGCGGCATCGATGCGCCCGAATTGAAGGCGTCGTGCAAGGAGGAGTTGGACAAGGCGGAAGCGGCGGCGCGCGCTTTGCGCAATCTGCTTGGCCAGGGCGGCGTGACCATCACCAATCTCGGCCCGGACAAATACGGTCGCGTTCTCGCTGACGTTGCGACCCGGCGGACCGCGAACGTTTCGGCGGCGCTGCTCGCCGGCGGTTTTGCGCGGAGCTACAATGGCGGCCATCGCGACGGCTGGTGCGCACGCAGCTGGCGCTTCTGGTAACAAAAAGCCGCGTCCAAAGACGCGGCTTTTTCCTGTCTTGCGCTTTCCAGGCGATCAGCGCGTCACGACCACCGTCGTGCCGACGGAGACGCGGCCATAGAGGTCGGTGATGTCGTCGTTGAGCATGCGGATGCAGCCATAGGAGACGAAGCCGCCGATCGAACCCGGCACGTTGGTGCCGTGGATGGCGTATTCGCCGCCGGACAGTGTCATCGCCGCGACGCCCATCGGGTTGCGCGGCGAGCCGCCCGGAATGACGTCCGGGATGCTGGGCTTGTCGCGCTTCACCTCTGCCGGCGGTGACCAGGCCGGATTTCGGTACTTCCCGTCGATGCGGGTGGTGCCGGCCCACTGCTTGCCGGACTTGCCGACGCCGACCGGATAGCGCACGGCATGGCCGTTATCGAGGATGAGGTAGAGCCTGCGCTCGCTGGTTTTGACCACGATGGTGCCCGGCGAATAGTCGGCCACATGCGCCCCTACCAGCTCCGGCCGCGCCTCTGCCGGCGTCGACATCAAGACCCCCGCCCCGATGGTGGCAGCAAGTGCCGCCGTAATCCTCATCGACATCGATTTTCCCCTTGCCCCGAACAGATCGTCCAAAATCACGCAGCCGGCAATCACTGCCTCGCCCACCTATTCTTAACCGCGCGCGTTAACCGGATGGTTTCCAAGCGCGGCCACCGAGGGCCAGCCAGCAGGAGGAACAAAGGAAATGTTCGAAATAAAGTAAATGACCTGAAAACAACACTCCGCGGGAAAGATGCGGGCGCACGGCCGCGTGCTCTGACAAGAGCGTGAGGATGTGAACGGTTGTTGTTTGACGGGAGGCAGCCCCGCATCCCGGACGCCCTGCAGCGTGCAACGCTGCTGCGCAGAGCCGGGACCCAGTTCCTTCTTTCCACGAATGAATGGGCCGCGGCTCAGCAGCGCACCACTTACGTGCTGCGCTGCGCCCGGGGCACGATCGGAACCTTACGCCAACTTCTTGTTCTGCCGGTTCTTGACGAGATCATCGACCACGGCGGGATCGGCCAGGGTCGAGGTGTCGCCCAGGCTGCCCGGCTCGTCCTCGGCGATCTTGCGCAGGATGCGGCGCATGATCTTGCCGGAGCGGGTCTTTGGCAGGCCCGGCGCGAACTGGATCTGGTCGGGCGAGGCGATCGGGCCGATCTCCTTGCGCACCCAGGTGACGAGCTCCTTGCGCAGGTCCTCGGTCGGCTCGATGCCGGTCATCAGGGTGACATAGGCGTAGATGCCCTGGCCCTTGATATCGTGCGGGAAGCCGACCACGGCGGCTTCCGACACCTTCTCATGCGCCACAAGCGCGCTCTCGACTTCCGCGGTGCCCATGCGGTGGCCGGAGACGTTGATGACGTCGTCGACGCGGCCGGTGATCCAGTAATAGCCGTCGGCGTCGCGCCGGCAGCCGTCGCCGGTGAAGTACTTGCCCTTGTAGGTCGAGAAATAGGTCTGCTCGAAGCGGGCATGGTCGCCATAGACCGTGCGCATCTGGCCCGGCCATGAGCGGGTGAGGCAGAGATTGCCTGACGTTTCACCCTCCAGCACCTTGCCGTCAGCGTCGACGATTTCAGGGACCACGCCGAAGAACGGCTGGGTCGCCGAGCCCGGCTTGAGCTTGGTCGCGCCCGGCAGCGGCGTGATCAAAATGCCGCCGGTCTCGGTCTGCCACCAGGTATCGACGATCGGGCAGCGGGCGTCGCCGACGACGCGGTGATACCACTCCCAGGCTTCCGGATTGATGGGTTCGCCGACCGAGCCGAGCAGGCGGAGGCTCGCGCGCGAGGTCTTCTTCACCGGCTCGTCGCCGGACTGCATCAGCGCGCGGATCGCGGTCGGCGCGGTGTAGAAGATGTTGACCTTGTGCTTGTCGATGACGTTCCAGAATCGCGAATTGTCCGGGTAATTCGGCACGCCTTCGAACATCAGCGTGGTCGCGCCGTTGGCGAGCGGTCCGTACAGGATGTAGCTGTGACCCGTGACCCAGCCGACGTCGGCGGTGCACCAATAGATGTCGCCGTCATGATAGTCGAAGACGTATTGATGCGTCATCGCGGCGAACACGAGATAGCCGGCGGAGGTGTGCAGCACGCCCTTGGGCTGACCGGTCGAACCCGAGGTGTAGAGGATGAACAGCGGGTCCTCGGCGTGCATGTGCTCGACCGGGCATTCGGTCGTCACCATTGCCGCGGCCTCGTGATACCAAAGGTCGCGCGTCGGGTTCATGTCGATCTTGCCGCCGGTGCGCTTGACCACGACGACCCAGTCGACGCCGTCGGCTTTGGTGAGCGCCGCGTCGACATTGGCCTTCAGCGGCACCTTCTTGCCGCCGCGCAGGCCTTCGTCCGCGGTGATGATGACCTTGGACTGGCAGTCATTGATGCGCTGGGCGAGGCTGTCCGGCGAGAAGCCCGCGAACACCACGGAGTGAACCGCGCCGATGCGTGCGCAGGCGAGCATCGCATAGGCCGCTTCCGGAATCATCGGCAGGTAGATGGTGACGCGGTCGCCCTTTTTGACGTTGCGGGTGCGCAGGATGTTGGCCATCCGGCAGACTTCGTCGTGCAGCTCCTTGTAGGTGATGTGCTTTGACTGCGAGGGATCATCGCCTTCCCAGATGATCGCGGTCTGGTTGCCGCGCGTGTGAAGGTGCCGGTCGATGCAATTATGGGCGACGTTGAGGATGCCGTCCTCGAACCATTTGATCGAGATGTTGCCGGGCGCGAACGAGACGTTCTCGATCTTGGTGGGCACCTTCATCCAGTCGATGCGCTTGGCCTGCTCCGCCCAGAAACCATGGGCGTCCGAGATCGAGCGAGCGTACATGTCCTTGTACTTGTCCTGGTCGACCCAGGCGCGCTTCGCCCACTCCGCGGGGACGTCATAGATCTTCTCGGACATGCTTTCCCTCCACCTCCGGCAGGCCGGGCGCTAGCGACTAGCGAGCCGACTTGATCGTTGACTTGATTATGCGTCGGGCTAACCGGACCCGACAAGGAGCACAAGCTGGACCTTCGGTGGGCCGCCGGCCATGCGCAGGATCAAGGCCATCCGGTGCGATCGTCGCAAATCTGAAACAGCGCGTGGGCGGCTTTCGGGTTTACCCAGATCCGTGGAATAGGCGCGCGCAGAGGCCTCATGCGTTGGTAGAGGTATTCCGAAACCGTCACTCGCTGATTCGGGACTCGCTATACGGTTCGGAACACCCTAAATGGCCAACCCGGGTCCAAAGAGACCCCTTGGAACAAAAATCAGAACAGCGGCATTGACGGTAACAGACAGGGCTAAGGCATAACGCTATGATGGATCAGCAGAATCTCGGGACGATGCGGCCCGCTTCAGCCGATCCGACGGCCATTGCGCTCGCCAAAGCCCTCGGACAATGGCCCAAACCGGCCGCTTTCAGGCGCCCGAGCCCGAAAAAAACCTTCGATACAGCGCCGGCCACCGTCGAGGCGCTCGCCAAGGAGCTGGGCCTGCGGCTCGGCGACCAGAACGAGCTGACCATCCGCCGCATCAAGCGCGGCAAGGGCTATTCCTTCGTCCGCCCCAACGGCGTGCACATCCGCGACGCCCGCACCATCCGCCGGCTGCACGCCATGGCGGTGCCGCCGGCCTATCGCGAGGTGCGCTACTCGGCCGATCCGAGCTCGCATCTGCAGGCCGTCGGGCGCGATGCCGCGGGCCGGCTGCAATATCGCTATCACGCCGATTGGGAGAAAGTTCGCGAGCATCGCAAGGCGCATCGCCTGGAGAAGCTTGTCGGCGCGCTGCCAAAGATCCGGCGCAAGGTCTCGGCGTTCCTTTCGGGCGACGAACCGACGCGCGAATTTGCGCTCTCGGCCGTGATCGAGCTGATCGCGCGCACCGCGATCCGCCCCGGCAACGAATCCTATGCTCGCCTCAACGGCACCCGCGGCGCGACCACGCTGCTGAAGTCCAACGTTACGCTGGAAGACGACAGCTTCGTGCTGACCTTCAAGGCGAAGGGCGGCAAGGCGGTGCGCAAAGAGTGCGATGCGGCCAAGCTGGTGCGCGCCATCGGTATTTTGCAGGGCGTCCCGGGCAAGCGCATGTTCCAGTATCGCGATGCTTCCGGCATCGTACGCGCGGTCAGCACCACGCAGGTGAACGCGTTCTTGCGCGAAATCGCCAACATCAAGATTTCGCTAAAGGATTTTCGTACGCTGATGGCGTCCGCGGTCGTCGTGGAATCCTTGTCGCGGATCACGCCGGCGAACAGCCAGCGCGGCCGCAATAAGCAGGTGCTGGACGCGATCCGCGCCGCGGCGGACCAGCTCTCCAACACGCCGGCGATTTGCCGCAGGAGCTACGTTCACGACACCATCGTCACCGCGTTCGAGGACGGCATCCTCGAACGCTTTGCCGCCACCATGAAGGGTCAGCGCTCGCAGGCGAGGCGCGAGCAGCTTCTGGCGCAAGTGGTCGCGACCGCCGCGGTGTAACGTCGCTGCCGCGGACAAGTCGCTTTGCCCACGCTACGAGCTACGACTTGGTCGAGACACCATTATCCGGGCCGGGATCGTTGCCAGCCGCTGCGATCGTCAGCCGTTCGAGATAATGCGCCCACCCCGTCGCGTGCGCGGCGGCCTGTTCGGCGGTCGGCAGGCCGCTGTGGGTCATGCGCAGCAGCGTGCCTCCGTCGCGTTCGATCAGATCGATCTCGATCAGGCTCGAGCCTGGCGGCACTTCCTGGCCGCCCTCCCAGCCGAACGTGTAGGCAAGGCGATGCACCGGCACGACCTCGCGAAAAGCACCGCGGGCGACCCCGCCGCGCGGGCCGACGCCCTTGAGCAGATAAAGCCCGCCGGGATGCGGCTCGGTGGTCACCTCCGAGCCCATCCAGCTCAAGATCTTCTCGGGATCGGTCAGGTAAGCGAAAACGGTGGCGCGTGGAGCTGCGACCTGGGTCTCGCGTCGCACGACGAACGGTTCGGTCATCGGGGATCATCCCTTCGCTGACACTGCACATGGCGGCGTCGGAGCGGCTCGTCAAGGATTGTCCGTGACAAGCCCGGCCCGCCTTCGTCATGATCGAACCATGCAGCAGCTCTCCCCGACCCTCGCCTGGCTTGTCGATGCCGCCGCGGATAGTGGCGGAGCTGATCGCCTGCTCGCGGAACTCGGCGCACATCTGGTCGCCGACGGCGTGCCGCTCGCGGCGGGCGCCCTGACGCTGGAGGTGCCGCATCCGCTGATCGCGAAGCGGACCTGGTTGTGGCGTGCCGACACTGGCCAGGTGATCGAAGCCCTCGGCTTCGCGCCTGGCGGCCTGGCACCGGATCCGCCCAACGATGCCGGTCGCCGCTGGCTGCGCGACACCGCGCGCGGCGAGGTGCACGAAGACATCGTCGGACGGCAAGATGGGCCGCTCCTCGGCTGGATCGGACCGGATCCGTTCACGGCCGACGAGATCGGGCAATTGCGCCAGGCCGCGCGGTTTGCCGCGACGCCCCTCGCCGTGCTGGCCGCGCGCGCCACGTTGCGGGCAACGCTGGATGCGTATCTCGGCAAGCGCAGTGCCGAGCGGGTGCTGGGGGCACCCTTGCGGCGCGATCTCGGCGAGACCATTCAGGCCGCCTTGCTCTATGCGGACCTGCGCAATTTCACGATCCTCTCGGAAGCCTCACCGCCTGGAGAGGTCATCGCCGCCCTCGACGCCTGGTTCGATCGTATCGCCGGCGCCGTCCACGCCTTCGGCGGCGAGGTGCTGAAATTCATCGGCGACGGCGTGCTCGCGATCTTCCCGGTGGTCGAGGCATCACCGCGCCGCGCCTGCGAGGCCGCTTTGCGTGCCGCAGGCGCAGCCGAGGCCGGGATGGCCTATCTCAACGCGGAGCGCGGCGCCAAGGGCCTGCCGCCGCTGGCGTTCGGTGCCGCGCTTCATCTGGGTGAGATGCTCTGGGGCAATATCGGGGCGGCCAACCGGCTCGATTTCACCGCGATCGGTCCCGCCGTCAATCTCACCAGCCGCCTCGAAGGTTTGTGCAAACCGTTGGGGCGGACCGTGCTGGTGTCGGGCGCGCTCGCCGCGGAAACAGACATGCCGCTGGTTGCGCTCGGGTCGCATTCGCTGCGCGGCATTGCCGCGGCATGTGAGGTGTTTGCATTGCCGGAGGCGCAAACTCAGACATCGTAGCCCGCATGAGCGTAGCGACACGCGGGTCGCGATAGTGCCGGATCTCGCTTCGCTCGTCCGGGCTACGGTAGCTACTACATTCCACCCATCTTGCAGACGAGCTTCCACTCTTGCGCCGTCACCGGCTGCACCGACAGGCGCGAATATTTCACCAGCGCCATGTCGGCGAGCTTCTTCTCGGCCTTGATTGCGGCCATCGTCACCGGTGTCTTCAGGGGCTTGTCGGCCTTGATGTCGACGCAGACGAATTTCTCGGTCTTGTCGGTCGGGTCGGGATAGGCTTCCTTGACGATCTCGGCGATGCCGACGATCTCCTTGCCCTCGTTGGAATGATAGAACAATGCCTTGTCGCCCTTCTTCATGGCCACGAGGTTCTGGCGTGCGGTGTAATTGCGCACGCCGGTCCAGGCCTCGCCCTTCGCGCCCTTCGCCACCTGGTGATCCCAGGACCACACCGACGGTTCGGATTTCACCAGCCAGTACGCCATGCTCATTCCTCTGCCTTGAAGGGGCGCGTCAACAGCCCCGAGATCGCGGCGTCGATCGTGCTCCGGCCGCTCAGGATCGACACGACCCCTTTTGATACCGGCATCTCGATGTCTCGCGAAGCTGCGAGTTCGATCAGCACTGGCGCGGTGAATTCGCCCTCGGCAAGCTTGCCGGCGGGCGGCGGCTCGCCGCGACCGAGTGCGAGGCCAAGCGCGAAGTTGCGTGATTGCGGGCTCGAGCAGGTCAGAATGAGATCACCGAGGCCGGACAGGCCCGTGAGCGTCTCGCCGCGCGCGCCGAGGGTGCGGCCGAGGCGCGTCAACTCGGCAAAGCCGCGCGTCGTCAGTGCGGCCTGGGCGGAGGCGCCGAGCTTGCGCCCGACGGCGATCCCGACCGCAATCGCCAGCACGTTCTTGGCCGCGCCGCCGATCTCGACGCCCCGGATGTCGGTGGAGTGATAGGGACGGAATGTCGGCGAGCCCAGCGCCTGCACGAGCGCGCTCGCCAAGGTCTCGTCGCCTGCCGCCAGCGTCACCGCGGTCGGCAGGCTGCGCGCGACATCGTCGGCAAAGCTCGGGCCCGACAGAATGGCCGGTCGCGCGTGGGGCGCGGCTTCCGCGATCACGTCGGTCATGAATTTGTGGGTGCCGTGCTCGATGCCCTTGGCGCAGGCGATGATCGGTGCCGGCCCTGGCAGATGCGACGCCAACATGTTGACCGCGCCGCGGACATGCTGCGCCGGTGTTGCGATCAACAGCATGTCCGCGCGCGCGGCGAGCGCCAGGTCGTTTGTAACAACGATCTCCGGAGCGATTCGTACACCGGGCAGCCGCGGGTTGTCGCGGGTCGCCGCGATCCGCGCGGCGTGCTCGGCATTGCGTGCCCACAATGTCACGGTGCGCCCCGCCCGTGCGGCGACAGTCGCCAGCGCCGTGCCCCAGGCGCCCGCGCCGATCACCCCGACAGATCGGAAGGCTGACATCGCTAATATCCCGCCCGCGTCTTGCCGTAACCTGCCGGCGCCGTCGCGTTCGAATCGAGCAGCCAGCGTGCGCGGGGCTGCGCCTCCATCGTGTCAGTCATGCCGAGCGCGAGGCGCTCGGCGCCGGCCCAGGCGATCATCGCGCCGTTGTCGGTGCAGAGCGCGGGCGGCGGCATGATCAATTGCGTCCCGGCTTGCTGTGCGACGCCATCGAGGGCGCCGCGGATCGCCTGATTGGCGGCGACGCCCCCGGCGGCCACGAGCGCGCTGGGCGCGCCGAACTGCTCGCGAAAAAGTCTCAAGCCGACGTTCAGCCGGTCGGCGGTCGAATCGAGCACCGCGGCCTGAAAACTCGCGCAGAGATCGCTGATGTCCTGCGGCGTGACCTCGGCGAGCCGGCTCGCTTCGCTGCGCACCGCCGTCTTCAATCCCGACAGCGAGAAATTGGCATCAGGTCGTCCCTGCATCGGCCGCGGAAACGCAAAGCGCTTGGGATCGCCGCTTGCCGCGGCGCGCTCGACCTGCGGGCCGCCGGGATAGGGCAGGCCCAGCATCTTCGCGACCTTGTCGAAGGCCTCGCCGATCGCATCATCCACGGTGGTGCCGAGCCGCACATATTGTCCGACGCCGGTGACTGCGACGATCTGGGTATGGCCGCCGGAGGCCAGAAACAGGCAATAGGGAAACGCGATTCCGTCGGTGAGGCGTGGCGTCAGCGCATGCGCCTCCAGATGGTTCACGGCGATCAGCGGCGTGCCGTGCACCAGCGCGATCGCCTTCGCGGTGGTGAGTCCGACGATGACGCCGCCGATCAGGCCCGGCCCTGCGGCGGCCGCGACGCCGTTGAGCTCGGCAAAGCCGATGCCGGCCTCGCGCATGGCGCGATCGACGATGCCGTCGAGCAGATCGACATGGGCGCGGGCGGCAATTTCCGGCACCACGCCGCCGAAGCGGGCATGCTCTTCGATCTGCGACCGCACGATGTTGGACAGGATCTTGCCGCTGCCGTCGCCCGCGCGCTCGATCACGGCCGCGGCAGTCTCGTCGCAGGTTGTTTCGATGCCCAGTACCAGCATTGGCGAATTGTTATCCAATTTGCGCCCTTGCGCTCATCCGTAAAGCAGAGTTCTGGTACGTCCGGTAGCATTCCGGGGCCAGATTGCGCAATCGTCACGAAGCAAGCCATCCTCGTCATCCCTCACTGCCACGTCGTTCGGGAACACCTGCGATGTCCATTCTTGTCACACGGCCGCATCCCGACAATGAGGCGACGGCGGGAAGTCTGCGCGCGCGGGGGCACGCGGTGCTGCTTGCGCCGGCGCTCAAGTTCGAGCCGGTCGCCTTCCATGAGGAAAGTGAAGCACCCTACGGCGCCATCCTCGTCACATCGGCCAACGCGATCCGTGCCATCGCACCACAATTGCAGGATCTCGGACTTCTGGAGCTGCCGCTGTTTGCGGTCGGCGAGCATACGGCTGCTGCGGCGCGCGACGCCGGCTTTGCCGAGGTGATCGTCGCCGGCGGCGATGCCGCATCCTTGCGGCACAAGGTGATGCAGGCTGCACGCGACAAGGTGCTGAAGAAAAAGAGCACGCTGCTGTATCTTGCGGGCGCGGATTTGTCGCGCGACCTCGGCGGCGAGCTCGGTGCGGAGGGCTTCTCCGTGGTGACGCGGACGACCTATCGCATGACGCCGGTCAAGCATCTGCCGCGCGAGGTCTGCGAGGGCTTTGCCAGCCACGGTGTCGAGGCGGTGCTGCACTACTCCCAGCGCAGCGCCCGGGCGTTCCTGGATGCGGCGCGGGATGAAGGTGTCGAGATCTCCGCGCTGGCGATACCGCAATGCTGCCTGTCCGAGACGGTTGCGAGCGCGCTGCGCGAGGCCGGCGCGTCGCAGGTTCTGGTCGCCGCGACCCCAGACGAAAATGCCTTATTTGCCACCTTGGAGCGTGCGTTGCGCACCCGTTTGGCGTAAGAGGTCGGCCGAATCCGAAGTATGGAAGTGTGAGGAACCGTCACGATGGCCGACGACAAGCCTGAAGACGCAGGATTGGCGCCCGACGCTGGTCGTGCCAAGCGCACTCCGCCCACCATCGACCTAGAAGCCACCGAAGTCTCGACGCAGCCGCAGGAGGCGGCGGTCGAACCCGAGGCTCAGCCGGGGCCGGAACACGCCGAGCCCGAGCAGGCTAAACCCGACCAGGTCGACGCAGAACCGGATCGCATCGATGCGCAGGCTCCCCCGTCGTCGATTTCGCCCTGGGTCATCGCCCCGTTGTCCGGCGCCGTCGCCGCGGCGGTCGTGATCGCGGTCGGCTGGATGCTGGGCTGGCCCGCCGTGCAGGCGCCGCCGGCCACCCCCCAAGTCACCATCGCTTCGGTCGATGCGCTGAGCGGTCGCATTGCGGCGATCGAAGCCAGGGCTGGCAAGCCCAGCCCCGATCCGGCCATGGCGGCGCGGATTGACGCGCTGGAGAAATCCGCAACCAGCTTGCGCAGCGATGTCGCCAGTCTGCGTACGCAGTTGGACAAGACCGCGAGCGCATTGAACGATGCGAAATCGGTGCCCGCCACGGCCGCGCCCGATCTTGACGCTCTCAACGATCGCATCGCGCAGCTCGAGCGAACGAGCAAGTCCGAACGTGCCGAGCTCGCGCAGCAGGGGGAGAAGATCGCCGACAATAAGGCCAGGGATGACAAGCCGCTACGCTTTGTGGTGGCGGCGGCCCTGCTCGACGTCGCCGTTCGCCATGGCGACCCCTATCAGTCGCAGCTGTCCGCGGCGCGTTCCCTCGCCGCCAAGCCCGACATGCTGAAGCCGCTCGACACATTTGCATCGTCGGGCATTCCGACGCCGGTCGCGCTGAGCCGCGAACTCCTCAACATCGTGCCGAAACTGTCACCGCCGGCGGAAGCTCAGACCAGCGGCACGGGCATTGTCGAGCGTCTCCAGGCGGGGGCGTCGAAACTCGTTCGCATCGAGCGCACCGACGGCATCGGCAATGATCGCGGCGCCATCGTCACGCGCGTGACAGCCGCGGCACTTCGCAATGATGTCGTCGAAGCGCGGCGCGAGCTCAAGACGCTGCCGGAGGCAGATCGCGCGCCTGCACAGGCCTGGCTCGACAAGGCCGATGCCCGCGACGCCGCGCTCGCCGCCTCCCGCAAATTCGCCGATGATGCCATGGCGGATCTCGCCAAATCTGCTCAATAGGATTCGCGCAACGATCGGCGCGTAACAGGGATCGCCATGCTTCGCATCGTCCTCTTCCTCGTCCTGATTGCGCTGGCAGCGGCCGGCGCGGCCTGGGTTGCCGATCAACCCGGCGAAGTCGTCTTGACCTGGGGCGGCTGGCGCGCCTCGCCGACCATTCCAGTGTTCGTGCTCCTGCTCGGCGTCTTTGCCGTCGCGGTCGTCCTCCTCTGGAGCATCCTGACCGCGACATGGCGATTGCCGGGCCGCATGCGCCGCCGCCGTCACGACAAGCGCCACGCTCGCGGCCGCCACGCCATTACGCACGGCCTGCTCGCGATCGGTCATGGCGACACTGCGCTCGCCCGTCGTCACGCTGCGGCGGCGCGTCGGCATGCCCCGAATGATCCGCTCGCCCTCCTGCTGCATGCGCAGTCGGCGCAGCTCGAAGGCAATCGCGGCGAGGCGCAGCGCGCCTTCCGCGCCATGGCCGAGCGCGAAGATACGCGGCTGCTCGGCCTGCGCGGCCTGTTCATCGAGGCGCAGCGCGCCGACGATGCGGTCGGCGCCGTGATGATCGCGGAGGAAGCGATCAAGCTGTCGCCGTCCTCGACCTGGGCCTCGCAGGCGGTGCTCGGCTTCCGCTGCGCGCGCGGCGACTGGAGCGGCGCGCTCGCGATCCTCGATTCGAATCTGTCCGCGGGCCTGATCGACAAGCCGGCCTATCGCCGCCAGCGCGGCGTGCTGCTCACCGCACGGGCGCTGGAACTGCAAACCATGGACCGCGACGTCGCGCGCGAGAGCGTGATGGAAGCGATCAAGCTCGCGCCGACCCTGGTGCCGGCCGCGGTGCTTGCCGCAAAATTCGAGAGCGAGGCGCATCAGGTGCGCCGTGCCATGAAGCTGGTCGAGGCCGCCTGGCTCGCCAATCCGCATCCCGATCTCGCCGATGCCTATGCGCATGTGAAGCTCGGCGATACCGCGTGGCACCGCTTGCAGCGCATCGAGACGCTCGCGGCCAAGACGCCTGCCGACAAGGTCGGCCACATCGAGGGTCAGATCGCAATCGCGCGCGCCGCGATCGACGCCTCCGAGTTCGCCCGCGCGCGCGAGGTGCTCGCACCGTATCTCAGCGATCCGACCCAGCGCGTCGCGCTGCTGATGGCCGAGATCGAGCGCACCGAACATGGCGACGGCGGCCGCGCCCGCGCCTGGACCTTGCGGGCGGTGCGCGCCCGTCACGATCCGGCCTGGACCGCGGACGGTTATGTCAGCGACCGCTGGCGTCCGGTCTCGCCGGTCACCGGCCGCCTCGACGCGTTTCAGTGGCAGACACCAGTCGCGAGCCTGCCTTCGGACAGGGGCGCCACGATCGAATCCTCGGCCTTCGAAGAGGCCATGCTGGCGGCCCCGCCGCCGAAGCGGGTGACGGCCACAACCGAAAGCCAGGTGGAACCGACGGTGACAGCTCCAGCCCCAGAGCCGGCTGCCCAGGACAATTCACCCGTGATCGCCAAAGAAGAGTCGGCCGCCGCGACGGCCGAAACAGTCCAGCCGACGCCCGAGCCTGCCGAATCATCGCCTCCGGCGGCAACACCGATGTTCAGGACCCGCGCCGACCTCGGCAAACCCGCGGCAGCGCCGATTCCCGCGGTCATCCCGATCGTCCGGGCGCCAGACGATCCCGGGATTGATGACGAGGGTCCGAGCGACGAATTTACGGAACAAATCGGCACACCCAAGGCCCAGGCCGGGGGCTGGCGCGGATTCTGGTCCCGCTGGGGCGCGTGAGCCGCATTTCGAACCCGGCTTGTCCTTGCCAATTCGGGCCATGCCCGATATCAGGAACGCGCGTATCGGGGCCCGCTTTGCCTTGGCCCCGGCAGGGTTCGCCGCAATAGCTCAGTTGGTAGAGCACGTCATTCGTAATGACGGGGTCGGGGGTTCGAGTCCCTCTTGCGGCACCATCGCCTTGATTGTCCAATCTGTGAGGAGAAGCCCCGGCCATTGCATTCGACGCATTGCGCGCGATGCGGGTGTCTTTACGATGCCCCACTGACAGATGCTTGAAGGGGCGAGCAGGGGCATGGAGGACGGGACCGGGTCCGCGGATCGGAGCGCTTGGATCCGGCTGTCCGGCCTCGCTCTGCTTGCGGCGCTGATCACCGCCGTCCTCGCGTCCAAATCGCTCGATGCCTCGCGGTTGCACAGCCGGCTCTCCGTTCCCCCGCTCTATGACGATGTCGCTTATTTCGGCGATGCCGTCAGATGGATGAATGCCTTTGCAAGTCGTGGCGTCGCGGGCAGCGTCTGGGATGTGATGCATCACCACGCGCCGTTCTCGACCTTGGTGGCGGCTATCGGGCTTGGTCTGTTTCCCGGAAGCTATGTCGGTCCCTATCTGGTTCACGCCGTGGCCGTCTTCGGCTTCCTGCTCGGGATCATCTGGCTGGTTCGGCGACGATCCGTCCTTGAGATCGCATCATGCCTGATCGCCGCGGCTTGCGTGCCGGTGCTGTGGCACACGGTCACCGAAGCGCGCCCCGATCTGCCCTCGGGTCTCGCCGTCGGTCTTGCCGCCGGGGCGGTCGTCTATCGCGGTGTGCTCCAGCGCAGCGCACGCTCGCTAGCAGGCCTCGGCGTTGCCTGCGCACTCGCCGCCAGCATCAAGCCGACGTCGTTTCCGGCTGCGCTCGCTCTGCTCGGCACTGCGTTCGCGATCCGGCTGCTCGCCGATTGCATCCTGGCCGGCGGATTACGCGGGTCGATCCGGACTGCGCTGGGCGTGCTCGCGTGGTTCGTGTTGCCGTTGATCGCGACCATTGCGGTTTTGATCGGACCAGCGTTGGTCGAGACCGTCACCTACATCCTCCTGGTGTTTGTCAGCCAGCGCGATCTCTGGACCAGCGGCGAGAGTTTCTGGGTCGGGCTGCTACGCTTCTCGATCGGTGGCGAGGGACAATTCGGCCTGCACTATTGGCTCGCCATCGGGTTGGCCTTGATGCTGCTGCGCTTCGTGCTCGCCGCAGTCCTCGGCCGCGCCGCGGTGCTGGATGCCGTTGTTGTGCTCGCGACCGTGCTGATCGCCTACGTCATTCCTTCGATGGCGGAGATCAAGACCTACTATTTCGGCGCAATGTTCTATGGCGTGTTCATCGTCGCGATGGCGCTCAATGGCTGCGCCAGCATGGCGTCGATTGAATCGCTGCTTGCGCGCACGGGTCTTACGACGGACGTCCGCCGCCATCTGCTCACGGTTGGCCGGGTGCTTGCGCTCGCAATCTGCCTCGAGCTGCTCGTCAAGCACGTCGTGATCGGTCAGCTCAGCGTGGCGACGCCCCTGAGCGTACAGCAGCAAGACAGCATCCGGGCGGCGACCGAGCGCCTGTGGTCGCTTTTGCACGACGTCAAACTGCCGTCGTCCGGCCCGCTCTATGTCGGCTTTTCAAGCCCCTATCCGGTCACGCCTGCGACCATCCAGTTGTATGCGGCGCAGGCGCGGATGAATCTCGTCATCCGCGGAGAGATGATGCATCGAACGGCGGCTGCCACGGGAGACGCGCTGTTGCGGTCGAACATCCTCGTCGTATCGAGCTCGATCCAGCATACGCTGATCGGGCCGCGCGTCGGCGATGAACTCATCGCCCGTATGGACACTGAGAAGGACGTCTGCCTGCTGGACAGCATGAGTTTTCCCGACGTGTCGCTGCGGGTCTACCGGCGCGGATGTTGATCGCAGGCAGCCTGTGTGAGGCCTGTCACTTAACACCGGGCATGTCGCCAGTAATGTCCCCGTCACGCAAACACGGGGAGATTTCACATGCGCAAGATCATTCTGGTTGCCGCCATGGTCCTGGCTTCTGCATCTGCCCAGGCAGACGGCTCCCGCAGCCTCTCGCTGTCGGCGGCGGGCGCTCAGGCCGCCGTTCCATCGACCACGCCGACGTCGGCGACCACCACCACGGCCGAGGTGAGCGAAACTGCGCCAGCCGCCGAGGCTCCGAAATATTCCGATCGCCCGCCGGCGGTGACGCTCTCTGCGCCGGCTGCTCCGGTCACCACGGCCGCCCCTGCGGTGACCACGCCCGCGACGATTCCAGCGCCGGTCACGACCACCAAGCCCGTCACCAAGTCCACGGCGAGCGCCGAGAAGCCGAAGCCCAAGCGCAGCTGGACTGAGCGCCGCATCATCAGCGAGCTGCACCGCCACGGTATCTATTGGTAAGCCGGTCACCCAAAGCAAATGGCCGGGCGAAAGCCCGGCCATGCGCATGCTCGAAGTGATGGTCGCGCTTACTGCGACACCGTCTGCACCACGCTTCCGATTGGACGTGTGGTGGTGCTTGCGGTCGGCACCTTCATGTCCTTCATCAGCGCCTCGTCATATTCCGGCAGCGTCTGCAGCGTCGTCTTGGCCTTCATCTGCACGACCTTGTAGCCGCCGGCCTTGAGCCGCGCGAGCAGCGCCGGCAGCGCGATGCCGGTATTCTTCTGAAAGTCGTGCATCAGGATGATGCCCTTGCCGAGCTTGTCGAGCCGCGTCATCACCGTCTCGATGATCTTCTCCGGCGTGGCGCCCTTGCGGAAGTCGAAGGAGTCGATTTCGGTCGAGAACATCGCGACGTTGCGGGTGCCGAAATAGTTCACGATCGCCGGATTGTGCTGGAGCTGCGGGAAACGGAAGAACGGCGCCGGGTTGGCACCGAGCGCGAACTTCACCGCGCTGATGCCCTTTTCGACCTCGTCCTTGGCCATCTGCTCGGTCATCTTCTTGCCGTTCAGATTGACGTGCGACCAGGTGTGCGTGCCGACCGTGTGGCCCTGGGCCAGCACCTGACGCAGGATTTCCGGATGATAGGTCGCGTGCTTGCCGACCGAGAAGAAAAGCCCCTTGGTGCACTCATCCGCGAGCGCCTTCAGCACATTCTGCGTGTTCACGGGCCAGGGACCATCGTCGAAGGTCAGCACGACCTCCTTCTCGGTGAGGAAGTCGAATTGCTTGAAATGATCGAAGCCGAAGCCGGGACCGCCGGTGGTGTCGATCTCGACCACGCGGGAGACGCCCAGCGCGTTCGGATTGGCGCAGGCCTGCTTCGGCTGCATCGGCATGACTGGAGCGGGTGCAGGCGCCTGGGCAACCGCGGTCGGCTTGGCCGCGATCGTCGCGGTGGTCTGGACGTCGTCCCTGGCGGCGAGCTTCGCCGGTGCCGGCAATTGATCGGCGGCACGGGCTGCAATTGTCTTGGGAGCGCCCTGATCGGCGCGTGCGGAATAATAAAACCAACCGCCGGCGGCGATCACGACCGCCGCAACTACACTGGCCAGCATCAGGCCCAACGCATTACGCATCGCTAATCTTTCCAATTACGCAACCAAAGGGGCGGAATCTCCCGCGCGACGAGCCATTAATGCGAAGTAACAGTTAACGTGACACCAACACGACGGCGGTTGTGGAGGAATTTCAGGGAGGTGCGCCAAAGTGACCGGGGTCACAGTCGGGGTGCGGCCCGTGACGGTCATCACAGTGGAAACTGTTTTACTGGAGCATCGTAGTTCCCATCAACAACGGGCGCCGTTGTGACGGCGCCAATGGGAGCTTCAAATGACCAAGTCTCTGAACGCCAAGTCGCTGACCACCAAGTCGCTGACCACCAAGTCCTTCACCAGCACGATCCGTGATACCAGCCTGGCACTGGGCTTTGCCGCCCTCGTCGCGATCGTGTCGACGACCTCAAGCTTCGCCTTCTCGGCCGAGGCGCAGCAGCAGTGCACTGGCGATGCCTTCCGCCTGTGCTCGTCGGAAATTCCCAACATCCCGAAGATCACGGCGTGCATGGTGAAGCATCGCACCGATCTGAGCGCCGGCTGCCGGGCGGTGATGGACAAGGATCTGGGCAAGGGCGCGTCCCGCAAGGTCGCTGACGTCCAGGACAGTCATTAAGAGCGCGCGCAACAACGATCGCCGCGCCGCTCAGCTCCCCCTCGCGATGTGCCCCGGCCTCGAGCCGGGGCCACGCGGCGGCACTCTCCCGCACGGCAACAAAGCCGTTGCAGCCCCGGGATCGTCGCACTAGCTTCCCCGCACATCTTCCGGGTAAGAGGCATTACGCGATGACCAGATTCCTTTTCATCATTCCTTTGCTCCTGTGCGCCTCAGTCGCAACGGCGCAGCAGCCCGGCCAGGATGCCTGCGCGCGCGATGTCAGCCGCTTCTGCCGCGCCGTGATGAACAACGGCGACGGCGCCGTGCTCGCCTGCCTGAAGCAGAACCGCACGCGGCTGAGCAAAGGTTGCGAGAAGGTGCTGACCGAGCACGGGCAGTGATCGTCATTCCGGGGGCTCGCGCTTCGCGCGCCCCGGAATGACAGAACCTACGTGCTGCTCCCCGCCGCGGTCGCAACCACCGGCAGCACCTCTTCGCTGGCGCGGTCCGGCGTCTCTTCCTTCCAGCGCACCGAGCCGAACGGACGCTCCAGCATGCGACGGATCCGCACCGGCTCAGGGCCGATGTGGAAGGCGATCGCCTCCTGGTACAGTGCGCGTTCGGATTGCGTCGAGCGGTTGCGCTGGCGCAAGTAATCGAGCCAGGTTGGGCAGTGATAGCGCTCGGTCCACAATTCGGGATCGGCGATGTCGCGGGCGATCGACCAGCCATAGGCGCCGTTGCGCTGCCGGGAGAGCTGCACGTCCTGCATCACGTTGTGGAACGCGCGCGCGTTCTCCTGGGCGACACGATATTCGATTTCGACGACCAGGGGGCCGCTGCGCCCCGTCAGGGACAGCTTCACCTCGGGATCGGCCAGCACGTCGGCATCCTCGTTGCGGGCGCCGACACGCGGCATCGTCAGCCAGATCCCGAGCAGCGGCGAGATCAGCATCAGGCCGGCCGCGGTCAGCAGCGCGACCTCGACACCGGCAGAGTCGGTGAGATGGCCCCAGCCCCAGGCGCCGATGGCGATGCCGCCTGAAATCGAGGCCTGGAACGCTGCGAGCGAGCGGCCGGCGACCCAGCGCGGCGCCGAGAGCTGCACGCCGATGTTGAATAGCGCGATGGCGGCCATCCACACCGCGCCGGCCAGCACCAGCGCGGCCGCTGTCAGCACCGGCTCCGTGCTCAGGGCAAGCGCGGCCATCGCAAATGCCATCGAGATGGTGCAGGCGCGGATCGCGGCCTCGCCGCTCATGCGCTTGCGCAATTCGTGAATGTTGAGCGCACCGATCACGGCGCCCATGCCAAAGGCGCCCAGCATGATGCCGTAGGTCTGCGCGCCGCCATGCAACAGGTCGCGTGCGACCAGCGGCATCAGCGCCATGATGGCGCCGCCGATGAGGCCCATCACCAGCGTGCGCAACAGCACGATCTTGATCGGCGGCGAATTGGTGATGTAGCGGAAGCCAGAGACCATCGCGCGGTTGAGTTTTTCCCGCGGCAAGCGCGAGGGCTCGGTGCTGCGGCGCCACAGCAGCAGCACCACCAGCAGCGGCAGATAGAGGATCGCGTTGCAGGCGAAGGCCGCGACCGCACCGAGCGCGGCGACGATGACGCCGCCAACGGCGGGGCCGAAGCTGCGCGCGATGTTGTAGCTGATGCCGTTCAGCGCGACGGCCGAAGGTAGCGCATCCGGCGGCACCTGCTCGCTGACGGACGACTGCCAGGCTGGGCCGAACAATGCGTTGCCGCTGCCCACCACGAAGCAGAAGGCCAGCAGGGTCTCCGGTGTGATGAGATTGAACCCGGCCAGCACCGTCAGCGCCGTCGCGCCGGTGAATGCAATCATCAACGAGACCAGGGTGACGATGCGGCGGTCATACATGTCGGCGATGGCGCCGGCCGGCATCGAGATCAGCATGATCGGCAGCATCAAGGCGGTCTGCACCAGCGCGACCCTGTCCGCGGAGGCCGCCATCTGTGTCATCGCCCAGGCCGCGCCAACGCCCTGGATCAGCAGGCCGAGATTGGAGAGCAGGCTGGCGAGCCAGATGCGCCGGAACAATGTGTACCGCAGCGGCGCGGTGATGCCGTCGGCGGCGATTTTCTGGCGGTTCGTCTGCTCGGTCATATCCCCTTCCATATGGGCTGGCAGAAGTGGTCTGGCGTGGTCTTTGGGCAATTCCGGCAAATTCAGTGATGCCTGCGAAAGTCCTTCGCTGTCCAGTGGTTAGGCCGCTATAAGCGGTGCAAAGACACGGTTTGCCGGGGAGGAACACAATGACGTTGTCGCGACGGACGATCCTGCAGGCGGCAGGCAGCTTGCCTTTGGCGGTTGCGAGCTTGCGGACGGGCGCATGGGCCCAAGCCGCACCCGCTGCGGCGCCCGGCACCGAGGTGCCGCCGATCCTGTTCGTCCACGGCAATGGCGATTACGACGCGCTCTGGATGACCACGATGTGGCGGATGGAAACCAACGGCATCGCGCGTGATCGCATGGCCGCCATCAATTTCACGGATCCGCTGGCGCGCAGCGACGACAAGGTCGAGCAGGCGAACCGCTCTTCGACCGAGGACCAGCGCCGCGAGCTCGCCGCTGCCATCGCCGAGCTGAAGCGCCGCACCGGGGCGCCTCGCGTGGCGCTGGTCGGCAGCTCGCGCGGCGGCAATGCGATCCGCAACGTCATCAAGAATGGCGGTGCCGGCGATGTCAGCCACGCTGTTTTATGCGGCACGCCCAATCACGGCGTGTTCGCGACCGACGACCAGCCCAACAACGAGTTCAACGGCCGTGGCGCATTCCTCCGCGGCCTGAACGAGGGCGAGAGCGAGGTGACACCAGGTGTTGCCTTCCTCACATTGCGCAGCGACGGCATGGACAAATACGCCCAGGCCGACGGCCGCTTCATCGGCAAGCCCGGCACGCCGACCGGCGTCACCAATGAAGGGCCGGAGCTGAAGGGCGCGACCAACCTCGTGCTTGGCGCCCTCGACCATCGTGAGGTCGCGTTCCACCCGCGCGCCTTCCGCGAAATCTACAAGTTCATTGCAGGCCGCGAGCCAACGCGCATCGCGATTGTTCCGGAGGCAAGCGTGAAGTTGAGCGGCCTCGTCACCGGCACGCCCGGCGGGGTATCGACCAACCGTCCCGTCGCGGGTGCAACCGTCGATATCTTCCGCATCGATCCTGATACCGGTGAGCGCAAGGGCGGCGCAGTGCACAGCGCAACGACCGGCGCCGACGGCCGCTGGGGTCCCGCACAAATCGACCCCTCCTGGTCGCTCGAATTCGTCCTGACTTCGCCGGGGGCGCCGATCACCCACATCTACCGCTCGCCGTTCCCGCGCTCGTCCGACGTCGTCCATTTGCGTGCCGCACGGCCGCTCGGGCCAGCCGACAAGGACGCCGGAGCGGTCGTGATCATGTCGCGGCCGAGGGGCTATTTTGGCCTGCCGCGGGACGTGGTGCTGTTCGACGGCAAGGAGCCGGCCGACGTCAAGCCGGGCGTGCCGACGGATTCGGCGGCGACCCTGCGGCTTCCCGCCAGCGAGGTCGGGCGTAACATTGTGGCCGAGTTCGGCGAAGAACGAATTGTGGCTCGCGCCTGGCCCGCCCTGGAGAACAGGATTGCGATTGCCGAGCTGACTTATTAGCTGTTTGCCTGCGTGCATCTGTGGGGAGAGAGCCATGAACATCGCCAGCGTGCGTCGGCCCATCATCCCTCCGGCTCCCCCGCGTGCGCCCGACGACATGTCGTTTTTCAGTCGTCTGGCGGTGATCCGCCAGAACATGATCGCAACCTGGGGGCAGCGCGCCTATGAGGAAGACGTCGTCGAGGGACGCTTCTTCTTCCGCAACAGCTTCATCCTGAACCGGCCGGACGCGATCCGGCACGTCCTGCTCACCAATTACGAGAACTATTCGCGCACGCCGGCGGGAATCCGCATGCTGCGTCCCGTGCTCGGTGACGGCCTTCTGATCGCAGAAGGCCATTCCTGGACGTTTCAGCGCCGCACCCTCGCGCCGGCCTTCACGCCGCGCGCGACCGCGAACCTCGTTCCGCACATGACGGCGGTGCTCGACGAGACCATCGCGAAGCTGGATGCGCGCTCCGGCGAAGACGTCGACCTGCGCGAGGTGATGCAGCGCATGACCCTCGAGATCGCCGGGCGCACGATGTTCTCGTTCGGCATGGACCGGCATGGCGCGACCCTTCGCAATTTCATCATGGAATATGCCGCGCGGTTGGGACGCCCGTATCTCCTCGACATGGTGCTGCCGGTGTCCTGGCCGAGCCCGATGGATTTTGCACGGGCCCGCTTCCGCAAGCGCTGGACCGAATTCGTTGCCATGCTGATCGCCGAACGGCGGGCGGCCGGCAAGAAGGACGGCGCGCCGCCGCGCGACCTGTTCGATCTGATGGACGAGGCGCGCGATCCGGAAACGGGCAAGGGCTTCTCCGACGAACAGCTCGTCGACGAG
The DNA here is from genome assembly GCF_023073355.1 of Bradyrhizobium sp. 199. Taxonomy (GTDB): domain Bacteria; phylum Pseudomonadota; class Alphaproteobacteria; order Rhizobiales; family Xanthobacteraceae; genus Bradyrhizobium. The sequence goes on along the minus strand of NZ_JADPJI010000004.1, from coordinate 80,262 downwards.
GTCGCGACCATGATCCTCGCCGGTCACGAGACCACGGCGACGGCGCTGTTCTGGGCGCTCTATCTGCTCGCGCTCGATCCTGACACGCAGGAAGAGGTCGCCTCCGAGGCGCGCGGCGAGCATCTCGACAGCATGGCCGACATCGACCGGCAGAAATTCACCCGCGCGGTGACCGAGGAGACGATGCGGCTCTATCCGCCGGCCTTCCTGGTCGCGCGCGCCGCACGCGAGAAGGACAATGCGGCCGGTGTCGAGATCGGCAAGGGCGACATCATCATGATCGCGCCCTGGCTGCTGCATAGGCACGAGAAGCTGTGGGATCAGCCGAACGCGTTCATTCCCAAGCGCTTCATGTCGACAGAGGCGCCCGATCGTTTCGCCTACTTGCCGTTCGGCGCAGGTCCGCGCGTCTGCATCGGCGCGCCGTTCGCGCAGGCCGAATCCGTACTGGCGCTGGCCCGGTTGATCGGCGCGTTCCGTGTCGAGCTCACTGATGCGACGAGCCCCGTGATCCCGCTCGGTGTCGTCACGACCCAGCCGGACCACTCACCCATGTTCCGCATCACGCGTCGGTGACAGGCCCTCGTCTGGCCGATGGCGTGATCCACCTTAGATAGAGGCTCGCCATGAGCGACATCCAGGCACAGTTTTCCGTTCTGAAGCAGACCGCCGACGCGAAAGTGGTCGACGCGATCGCGCGCGTCATCGAGGAGGGCGAGGATCACGAGCTCAACCGCGTCAATGTTCTCGACTTCGCCACGCAGTATGGCGTCGATGAAGAGCATGCGATCTCTGCCTTCCTGCATGCGGCGCGGCTCGGGCTGTTCGATCTCGGCTGGAACGTGTTATGCCCGGGCTGCGGCGGCGTGCTGGGGGCGCATTCGACCCTGAAGGCGCTCAAGCCGGATGAATATCACTGTGCGCTTTGCGCCTGCGGCTACAAGACCTCGGTCGACGATCAGGTCGAGGTCTCCTTCACCGTGAATCCGCGGGTCCGGCGCATCGCGGCGCACGATCCTGATACGCTTCCGGTGTGGGACTATTTCAAGCAGATGTTCTGGAGTTCCGGCGTGGACTTCAACAAGGAATCGTTCGAGGCGCTCGCCAATGATGTCACGCTGGATACGATGGAGCTGCCGGCCGGCGAGAAGGCGACCATGTCGCTGCAACTGCCGAGTGACTTCGTCATCATCTTCGAGCCGGTGACGCACGCCGCCCATTTCATCGACGTCCAGGGCGAACCGACCAAGGACCGCCAGCAGTTCGCCATCATGTACAACAAGGTGCAGGCGCCGACGGGCACCACCACGATGCGGCCGGGTCCGCTGCGGCTATCCCTGGAGAACCAGGCCGGCGTGCGCGTGTTGCCGTCGGTGTTCATCGCAGCCGAGGCGCTTCATCATCTCATTGGCAAGCGCAAGCCGTTCCTGACCGCCAAGCGCATGCTGTCGAACCAGACCTTTCGCGACGTCTTCAAGGCGGACAATCTCAGTCTCGACCAACGACTCCAGATCACCTCGTTGACCTTCCTGTTTACCGACCTGAAGGGCTCGACCGCGCTCTACGAGCGTGTCGGCGATCTCGCCGCCTTCGATCTGGTGCGGGCGCATTTCCATGCGCTGCTGGAGATCATCTCTTCCGAGAAGGGCGCGGTGGTGAAAACGATCGGCGATGCCGTGATGGCGACCTTCGTTCGTCCCGAGCATGCCATTGTCGCGGGCTTGCGGATGCGTGCGGCGATGGACGAGCTCAACAAGCAGCGCGGCACCGACGATCTCATCGTCAAGATCGGCATCCATGAAGGCCCCTGCCTCGCCGTCATGCTCAACGAGCGGCAGGATTATTTCGGCCAGACCGTCAACATCGCTGCCCGCGTGCAGAGCCTGTCGACCGCGCAGGAGATCCACATCACCGGCCCGGTGCTGGATGCGCCGAAGGTTGCCGAAATCCTCGAGCAGCGTGCGATCAAGCCAATCCAGAAACAGGCGGCGCTGCGCGGCATCGCCGACAAGATGGTGGTGTACGAGATCCCGTGAGCTACAAACTGTCATTCTGGGGCGCGCAAAGCGCGAACCCGGAATCTCGAGATTCCGGGTTCGATGCTCGCGCATCGTCCGGAATGACAGTGAACAGATTGCCGAAACGTAATCCAGCGCGCGGAACTGACGCACGTTGCGCCGGTTGAGTTTCCTCCTCATATAATGCCGGTAACAGCCGCGCTCCTCGCGGCGCATCGATTTCGGTAGGACCTTATGCTCGACGGCCTGCGCCAGTTCATCACCGACATTGTCGCCCCCCATGACCAGAACCGCACGTTCGGCGACAGCGATTATCGATTGGCCGCGACCGCGCTGCTGGTCCATGTGGTCTCGCTGGATGGCCAGCCGACCGCGGCCGAGCAGCGCAAGCTGCACGGCCTGATCGAAAGCCATTTTGGGCTCGACCGAGGTACCGCGGACCGGCTGATCGCCGACGCCACCCAGGTCGAAGGCGAGGCGGTCGATCTCTATCACTTCACCAGCGTCATCATGCGCTCGCTCGACGAAGCAGGTCGCAAGCGCATCGTGCAGTTGATGTGGGAGCTGGTCTATGCCGACGGACAGGTGAGCGAGTTCGAGGACAACGTCGTCTGGCGCGCCTCCGACCTGCTCGGGATCGCCCAGCGCGACCGGATCGAGCTGAAGCATGCTGTTGCGGATCGTGCCGGCGGCCAGTCGAAGGACAGCGCCGTCAGCGGCTGATCCCTGCCTGCTGCGCAGTAGCCGGTTGTGCTGATCACATGACGAAAGTTTAATGTAGCTGCCGGCCGCCTTGCGCCCGGATCCATCCGCAAATCAATGGGTTTCCTGCTCTCTCTGATCTCAGATCAGGCGGCCATGCTGCCGGCGCCGCTTGCCTGTGGCGCGCCGCCTATGCTCTGGTTCCCTCATTGCGGGGCCAAATCTTCACTTCATGAGACTTGGATCAAGAGACTTGGATCGTGACTGAGCGGGTAACGTTGATCACCGGTGCCTCGGCGGGCATAGGCACGGAGCTGGCGCGCGTATTTGCCGCCAACGGACATCGCCTAGCATTGACGGCGCGGCGCGCGGATCGGCTTGAAGCGCTCGCGAACGAGCTCGTCGCCAAGGGCGGCAAGAAGCCGATCGTGATCGCCTGCGATCTCCAGGACATGGACGCCGGCGAGACGATCGCGGCAGCGCTCGCCGCCGAAGGCGTCGAGCTTGATCACCTCGTCAACAATGCCGGCTTCGGCGTGTTCGGCGATGCCGTCGAGCGCGATCGCGACGAGCAGGTCGGGATTGTCGATGTCAACGTGCGGGCCCTGACGGATCTGTCGCTGCGCTTTGCGGATCAGCTCATCAAGAACAAGGGTGGTCTTCTCAATGTCGGTTCGGTCGCGGGATTCCTGCCCGGCCCCGGCATGGCCGTCTATTACGCGTCCAAGGCCTACGTGATTTCCTTCACCGAGGCGCTGCGGGCAGAGCTTGCGCCGCGCGGTGTTCGCGTCACCGTGCTTTGCCCGGGTCCCGTGCCCACCGAATTCCAGGCGCGAGCCGGTGTTGGCTCGGGACACGATACGGCCCTTCTTAATGTTTCTGCCGCCGATGTCGCCCGGGAGGCCTATCGAGGGCTGATGTCCAACAAGAGGGCAGTGCTGCCTGGTCTGGGCATCAAGATTGTGCCATTTGCGCTGCGCTTTCTCCCAAGGGGCTTCATCCTGGCCGCCACCAGTCGATTCCAGAGGCAGAGGCGCTAAGGAGAGGCTTAAGCGCCCATATTGGCGCGGAGCTAGCTTCCTTTTTGATGTGTGCGCGAACTCACACGAAATTAACGTTCGCTTAGTTATGCTGGCGGTCTGAACCAATAGCTTTCGCAAGGACAATGTCGTTCCGGACGGACAGGTTTGGTAGTGCTGAGGTGGTGCCCTTCCCGCGAAGGACGCCCGGCGCGCCTGCCTCTGATTCGGCAAACGGCCTGCCGGTTCTCATCATCCTGCATCAGGAATCCTCGACCCCGGGCCGCGTCGGCAATGCGCTGCGCGCGCTCGGCCATCGCCTCGACATCCGCCGTCCCCGCTCCGGGGATCCCCTGCCCGAGACGCTCGATCAGCATGCCGGCGCCGTGGTCTTTGGCGGCCCGATGAGCGCCAATGATTCCGACGACTTTGTTCGCCGGGAGATCGACTGGATCGAAATTCCGCTGCGCGAGCAGCGGCCGTTCCTCGGTATCTGCCTTGGGGCGCAGATGCTCGCGATGCAGCTCGGTGCGCGCGTCGCGCCGCATGAAGATGCGCTGACCCAGATCGGCTACTACCCGATCCGTCCGACCGCCGCCGGCCACGCGCTCTGCCCTGCCTGGCCGGCTCAGGTCTATCACTGGCACCGCGAGGGATTCGAGCTGCCCATCGGCGCAGAGCTGCTCGCGGAAGGTGATGATTTTCCCGTGCAGGCATTCCGCACCGGAAACGCTTTCGGTGTGCAGTTTCATCCTGATGTGACCTACGCGATGATGCATCGCTGGACCACGCGGGGCTATGACGGCTTCAGCGCGCCCGGTGCGCGGCAGCGACACCATCATTTCGCGGATCGTGCCGTGTACGATGCCGCAGAGCGCGCTTGGCTCGATCACTTCATCAACCGCTGGCTGGCGCGCCGGCCCGTGCTGGCGCAAGCCGCCGAGTAATCGCGCGTTCGCGCAGGTCCTTGGCACAGGTCCTTGGCGTAGATCCTTGGCGCAAGTCCTTGCCTCCGTCCCTGATATGCTAGGCTCTCTACCAACGAGCGCGCACCAATGCGTGCCGGCAAACAAGGGAGAGCGCCGTGGCCTACGAACACATTCTCTACGAGGTGAGCGACAAGATCGCGACCATCACGCTCAATCGGCCTGATCGCATGAACGCGTGGACGCCGATCATGGAGCGTGACGTGCGACACGCGATGGAAGCATCAAGCGCCGACGACAATGTCCGCGTCATCATCCTCACCGGCGCGGGCCGCGCCTTCTGCGCGGGGGCCGACATGGATGCGCTCAAGGGGCTGGACCCCGACGACGTCAAGCGCGCCTCGAACCTGCCGCCGTTCGATATGAACCGGCGCCCGGACTGGCAGACGCGCTACGGATTCTATCCATCGATCAAGAAGCCTGTCATCGCCATGCTCAACGGCGCGACCGCCGGCATCGGGCTCGTGCACGCGCTCTATTGCGACCTGCGCTTTGCCGCCGACAATACCGTGTTCACGACGGCCTTCGCGCGGCGCGGCCTGATTGCCGAGCACGGCATCAGCTGGATGCTGCCGCGCATCGTCGGCCACGCCAATGCGATGGATCTGCTGCTGTCGGCGCGCCGGCTGTCGAGCGGGGAAGCGCTGCGGATCGGACTGGTCAATCGGCTCTGCTCGCCGGAGAAGCTGCGCGAGGAGACCTATGCCTATGCCCGCGATCTCGCCGATTTCGTCTCGCCGAGTGCGATGGCCGTGATCAAGCACCAGCTCTACGAGGTGCCGTTCCAGACGCTGGCGGAGGCGACGATCGAAGCCAACAGGGAGATGATGGTGGCGCTGGGTGGTAGCGATTTCCGGGAAGGCGTCGCGAGTTTCATGGAGAAGCGGCCGCCAAGGTTTACGGGGAGGTAGGGGGGCTATCTTTGCAGAGGTCCGCCGCCGCCCTTCGGGCTATGGCGGGACAGCCTTCGCTCACTTCGCTACGAAGCAGCCGGGCTGGCTTGCCTAGCCGTAGCTCGCGAAGCGAGCGAAGGCTGGTGGAGCCAGGCGGGATCGAACCGCCGACCTCGTCATTGCGAACGACGCGCTCTCCCAGCTGAGCTATGGCCCCTTTGCTGGCCGCTCTGGTCAATGCGGCCGACAACCGGGCGCCATTTAAGTCCCCGCCAAGGTCAAGTCAAGGACGGCTGTAACCCGGTTTTAGCCATTCGGAGCGCGACTTCCCTTGTTTGGGCGGGGGGGAACCGATATCTAGCAACGACGTCACCTCCGACTGCAGCCAGTCTTCAAAAGCCAGAGGCTTCAAAAGCCAGAGTCCTGAAAAATCATGCGTGCCGTTCTCGACATCATCATCATCGTGCTCGACCTCTACGTCTGGCTGCTGATCGCCTCTGCGATCCTGTCCTGGCTGATTGCCTTCAACGTCGTGAACACGCGCAACCAGTTCGTATCGGCGGTGGCGGAGTTCCTGTACCGGATCACCGAACCGGTGCTGGCGCCGATTCGCAATCTCCTGCCCAGTCTCGGCGGCCTCGACATCTCGCCGATCATCCTGATCCTGCTCATCATGTTCATCGAGCGGGTGATCCTCTACTACATCTACCCGAACGTGGTCTGAGCGGGCTGGAGCGCCTTGGTCGCGAAACAGGCCTTCAGGGAACCCTGGCGCTACTCGGCCGCAGGAATCAGCATTGCGCTGCGGGTGACGCCGCGCGGCGGCCGCGACGACATCGACGGGGTCGAGCAGTTGGCCGATGGCCGCAGCGTGCTCAAGGTGCGGGTGCGTGCGATCGCCGATGGCGGCGAGGCCAACAAGGCCGTTTTGGTGCTGCTGGCGAAATCGCTCGGTGTCCCCAAGGCCAGCGTGAGGCTCCTGTCCGGAGCCACCTCGCGGCTGAAGCAGATCGCGGTCGACGGCGATCCGGTACGGCTCGGAGTGGCCCTGCGGCAGCTCATCTCGGCCCAATCGACAGACTGAGGAACTGACATGACCGCCAAAATCATCGATGGAAAAGTCATCGCCGCGGAGCTTCGGGCCCGCGTCGGCGACGAGGTTGCCCGGGTCAAGCGCGAGCACAATCTGGTGCCGGGGCTGGCGGTCGTCCTGGTCGGCAGCGACCCCGCCAGCGAGGTTTATGTCCGTTCCAAGCACACCCAGACCCAGGCCGCCGGCATGGCCTCGTTCGAGCACAAGCTACCCGCCGACGTCGCGCAGGCAGATCTCATGGCGCTCGTCGCAAAGCTCAACCGCGATCCGGCCGTGCATGGCATTCTGGTGCAGCTGCCGCTGCCGAAGGGGTTGAACACGGAAGCCGTCATCAACGCCATCGACCCCGCCAAGGACGTCGATGGGCTGCATCCGAACAATGCCGGCCGGCTCGCCGGCGGTCTCGAGGCGCTGTCGCCCTGCACGCCGCTCGGCTGCATCATCCTGACCAAGAGCGTGCACGCCTCGCTGGAGGGCATGAACGCAATTGTCATCGGCCGCTCCAATCTGGTCGGTCGCCCGCTGGTGCAATTGCTGCTGAACGAGAACGCCACGGTGACGATCGCGCATTCGCGCTCGCGCGATTTGCCGGGGCTCGTGAAGAAGGCGGATCTCGTTTATGCCGCGGTCGGCAGGCCCGAGATGGTGCGCGGCGACTGGCTGAAGCCGGGCGCGACCGTGATCGACGTCGGCATCAACCGGATTCCGAAGGATGACGGCAAGACGCGCCTCGTCGGTGACGTCGCCTATCAGGAAGCACTCGGGATTGCCGGGGCCATCACGCCGGTGCCGGGCGGCGTCGGTCAGATGACGGTGGCCTGCCTGCTGGTGAACACGCTGCGTGCGGCCTGCGCGATCGCGGGGCTGCCGAAGCCGGCGGTGTAATGGGTTGTCATTCCGGGCGGCTCGCAGAGCCGAACCCGGAACCTCGCGCCTCAACCTCTGGATTCCGGGTTCGCGCTGACGCGCGCCCCGAATGACCGCGGGGCTGAACTTCAGCCCTTCTTCTTCTCGCGATCCATGCCTTCGAGGATCAGCTTGTGCGCATCCTCCGGGCCGCCCCAGCGCAGGATCTTCACCCATTTGCCCTTCTCGAGATCCTTATAGTGCTCGAAGAAGTGCTGGATCTGCTGGAGCGTGATGTCAGGCAGGTCGGAGTACGACTTCACCTTGTCGTAGCGCTGCGTGAGCTTCGACGACGGCACTGCCAGAATCTTCTCGTCGCCGCCGGCTTCGTCCTCCATGAACAGCACGCCGACCGGACGCACGCTCATGACGGCGCCGGGAATGATGGCGCGGGTGTTGACGATCAGGACGTCGCAGGGGTCGCCGTCATCCGACAGAGTGTGCGGAATGAAGCCGTAGTTACCGGGATAACGCATCGGCGTGTAGAGGAAGCGGTCGACCACCAGCGTGCCGGCCTCCTTGTCCATCTCGTATTTGATCGGTTCGCCGCCCACGGGCACTTCGATGACGACGTTGACTTCGTGAGGTACGTTCTTCCCGATCGAGATCGCATCGATACGCATTCAAGGCTCCGTTGTTGCCGAGGTGAAATCGCGCCCGGCAGCGATTTTCGGCTGTCATACGCGGGCTTGGCCCGCTGATCCATCGCGTTTTTGTGAAATAATGAATCCGGAAATCACCGGCTCAAAGGCAACGGTATCGACGGAGGGAAAACGCTGCCGATCCAGCTTTCAGCAGCTCAATTGGTCCAAGCGAAGGCAACCTTGTCGAGCGACTTCGGCCCGAACCGCTCGGACGAGCGTGCCACCATACGGCCCCCAAGGGCCCGGTAGAACTCGGTCGCCGGATCGTTGTCCGAGAGCGCCCACACCACCATGCTCTTCAGCCCGCTCTGCATCAGGTCGCGGCGGGCGGCGGCGAACAGGCGCCGGCCGAAGCCGAGGCCCTGGAATTCCGGACGCAGGTAAAGCTCGTAGACCTCGCCGTCGAAATGCAGGCTGCGGGCGCGGTTGCGACCGTAATTGGCGTAACCCGCGATCTTGTCGCCGAACACGAGCACGCTGACGCGGCTGCCCTTGCGGATTGCGCTGTCCCACCATTGTGGGCCACGGCGGTTGATGAGCTTTTCCAGCTCCGCACCGGGAATGATGCCCTGATAGGCGGAGCGCCATGCTTCATCATGAGTGGACGCCACCGCAGTTGCATCTGCAGCTTTGGCCGGCCGGACCTCGATCAGGGTTGTGCTCATGGACGCAATCAAACCAAGTCGCCGCGTCGGCGGCAAGACCTATCGTTAATTATCGGTTAACGTGTGGACTTTGTGCATCAGTATCTTAACCATGTTGTGCCGAAAAAAGACAAGACGCCAATCAAATGGCACCGGCGTGCCTTGCGTCGGTGCAAAACTCCTGGTGCGGCAACGAATGAATGACAATGGCAACGCAGAAAGTCCGCCCATGGTGATTCGTTCCTACTAGTGTGGTTGTCGCTGTCCGTGTTCGCCCTCGGCCATTCATGCGGCTCCTCAACGCCATCGCGCTCCTGTCTCTGCTGGCCTTGCCGACTGCGCCGCCTCTGTGCGCTCAGGTCACGTTTGGCCCATCGGGTGCGGAGGGCGAACCGCTTCGCCGACAACAATGGCGTGTGCCGTCGCCGGATACCGGCGTTGCTGCGCATGCCCTGCTGTTTCGCCCCGCCGGTGCAGGTCCGTTTCGGCTGGCGGTCATCGCGCACGCCTCCACCCAGAATGCCTTGCGTCGTGCGCAGATGCCGCAGCCGGAATACCGTCCTCTCGCCGCCTATCTCGTCGCGCGCGGTTTTGCCGTGCTGGTGCCGGAGCGGCTCGGCCATGGTGCGACCGGCGGCAATTATGTCGAGGACCAGGGCGGATGTGACGAGGCCGACTATGCACGTTCGGGCCGTGCAACGGCCGAGCAAATCTGGCTCGCGCTCGATCACTTGCGAAAGCAGGATTTCATTCGCAACGAGGCCGTCATCGTGATCGGCCATTCCGCCGGCGGCTGGGGTGCGCTCGCGCTCGCCGATGCCGACCCGAAGGCGATCTCCGCCATCACAGCGTTTGCGCCGGGCCGCGGCGGCCATGCCAATGACGAACCGAACCGGATCTGCGCGCCGCACTCGCTTCGTGCGGCCGCCGCGGAGTTCGGCAAGGGCGCGCGCATTCCCGTCACGTGGCTCGTCGCGGAGAATGACAGCTACTTCTCGCCGACATTTTCGAGAGCGTTGGCCGATGCGTTTCGTGGCAGCGGAGGCAAGGCCGATTTTCGCGTCCTGGCGGCCGTCGGCAGCGAGGGGCATTGGTTGATCGAGAGCGGAGCCGGGGTCAAAGCCGCAAGCGACGCGCTCGGGCACGCGCTGAACCGGCCGGAGCCAATGGCGACGAAGAAGTCGCGGGACAATCGCTGATGACCAAATGGCCCGACGACGACGTGATCCTGTTCGACGGCATCTGCATCTTCTGCTCACGCTGGGTGCGGTTCGTGGCCAAGCGCGACACGGCGAGGCGGTTTCGGTTCACGCCGATCCAGTCGGATTATGGGGCGAGGCTCGCGCGGACCTTCGGCATCGATCCCGATGATCCCGATACCAACGCCGTTGTTCATGGCGGCGAGGTATTTATGAAGTCCGACGCCGCGCTGACGGTGCTGTCGCAGCTTCCCGGCTGGAGCTGGGTACGCGCGTTATTCGCCATGCCGAAGCCGCTGCGTGATCTCGTCTACAGCCTCGTCGCGCGCAACCGCTATCGCATCTTTGGGAAGTACGATTCGTGTTTCGTGCCGGATGCTGATTTGCGGGCGCGGATGATCGACTAGCATCCCTCGTCATTGCGAGGAGCGTAGCGACGAAGCAATCCAGAATCTTGCCGCGGTGGCGGGCTGGATTGTTTCGCTGCGCTCACAATGACGGAGAGTGTGGCTAGCGTTTGCCGCGCGCCGCCAGCACTTCCTGCGCCGCGCGCTCGCCGCTGTCCCGCGCCCCATGCGCCGTCGTGAAGAAAGTCGGAGACGTCGCTTCTCCCGCGAAGAACAGCCGTTCATCCACTGGCGCAGCCAGCACCGCACGGTCGCCGGCATGACCGGGCAGCGCGTGCGAATAGGAGCCTCGTGCGAAGGGATCTTGGGCCCAGCGCGACTCATACAGCGGCTTCAGCTTGCGGCGGATGTCGTTGCCGAGGAAACCGGCGATCTCGTCGATGCTATGCGCGGCAATGGCGCCTTCGCCGGAGTCCTCCAGTGCGCGTGCAAAGCTGCCGCCGAAAAAGCCTTCGATGCAGGGCTGCCCGAACGGGCGGATGTGGTAGGTGCCCATGTCGGTGCGCATGGTGGCGCCTCGCAAATTGGCTTCCTTCGGAAAAGCTTCGGCGTCTTCGAGCGCCAGCGTCACCTTGTCGTCGACACCGAGCGGCAAGCCGGCTGCCGCATCGACCTTGGACGGCAACGGCGGCGAAAAGCGGACCGCCTCATCGGCGATCAGATTGGTCGGGATGGTGACGATCACCTTGTCCGCGATCAGCGTGCCCTGCGATGTTTCGATGCGGATGCGTTTGTCGGAATGATCGATCAGCGCGACTTTGCAGTTCAGCACCATCGGGCAGGGCGCACCGTAGGCCGCGATCAGCGCGCCATAGCCGCGCCGGACGCGCCAGTTGAGGCCCGTGTCCTCATAGGCATCCCAGTCCAGCGTCGACATATCCTTCAGCTCGCAGCCGTTGATGTAAGTCGAGATCGCGTCGATCATCGGGTTCCAGCGATTGCCTGCCTCGAGACTCAGGATCGCGGGCTCGTCCTTGCCGGTCTGCGCGGCCTGCCAGAGGCGCTCGTAGAACGCATCGATCGCGTGTGTGAAATCGTCACGCTCGCCTTGCGGAAACGCGTTGCCATAGGCGCGCTCGCGCCAGGGCGGCAGGTCCTTGTTGATCGCGAAACCCAGCTGTTTCGCGATGGTGACGAAGGAGTTCCTGTCCGCCGAGTGCAACCAGCCGCAGCCGACGTCGAAGGTGACCTCAGGCGAGGCCTGCACCGTCCAGGCGCGGCCGCCGATACGGCTGCGCGCTTCGATGACGATAGCGGACAGTCCGGAATCCTTCAGCGCGTGCGCGGCCCCGAGCCCGGCTGCGCCGGCTCCGATGATCACGACGTCAACGAAGGAGGGAAGGGAACTCATTGGCCCGGCTCTAGCATGTTCCCCGAGGGTGCTAAAGCGGGCCAAGCACTCGTGTTCCTAGCTCGGGGATACGCTCTACCCTCGGCCCGGAGCCGAGGTGAGAGGCGGGCAGTGAAAGTGTCTGGGCCCCGGCTCAGCAGCGCACCACTGCGTGCTGCGCCGCGTCCGGGGCATGAGAGTGGCTTACGCCACCGCTTCCTTGGACTTCTCCGCGCGCTTGCGCTCGTTCGGGTCGAGGTGCTTCTTGCGCAGACGGATCGACTTCGGCGTGACCTCGACGAGTTCGTCGTCCTCGATATAGGCCAGCGCCTTTTCCAGCGTCATGCGGATCGGCGGGGTCAGGCGCACGGCTTCGTCCTTGGAGGTCGTGCGGATGTTGGTGAGCTGCTTGCCCTTGAGCACGTTGATCTCGAGGTCGTTGTCGCGGGTGTGCTCGCCGACGATCATGCCCTTGTAGACCTTCCAGCCCGGCTCGATCATCATCGGGCCGCGGTCTTCCAGCTTGAACATGGCGTAGGCCACCGCTTCGCCCTGGTCGTTCGAGATCAGGACGCCGTTGCGGCGGCCCTGGATCTCGCCCTTGTAGGGGGCATAACCGTGGAACAGGCGGTTCATGATCGCAGTGCCGCGGGTGTCGGTGAGCAGTTCGCCCTGGTAGCCAATCAGGCCGCGGGTCGGCGCGTAGAACACCAGACGCAGGCGGTTGCCGCCCGAGGGCTTCATCTCGATCAGCTCGGACTTGCGCTCGCTCATCTTCTGCACGACGACGCCGGAATGCTCCTCGTCGACGTCGATCACGACTTCCTCGATCGGCTCCATCGTGGCGCCGGTCGCCTCGTCCTTCTGGAACACGACCCGGGGGCGCGACACCGAGAGCTCAAAGCCCTCGCGGCGCATGGTCTCGATCAGGATCGCGAGCTGCAATTCGCCGCGGCCCGACACTTCCATCGCGTCCTTGTCCGAGGCTTCGACCACGCGCAGCGCGACATTGCCTTCGGCTTCGCGGAGCAGACGGTCGCGGATCATGCGGCTCGTCACCTTGTCGCCTTCGGTGCCGGCGAGCGGAGAGTTGTTGACGATAAAGGACATCGACACGGTCGGCGGGTCGATCGGCTGTGCCGGCAGCGGCACCTCGACGGTCGGGTCGCAGAAGGTGTCGGCGACGGTGCCCTTGGTCAGGCCCGCGATGGCGACGATGTCACCGGCTTCGGCTTCATCGAGCGGCGTGCGCTCAAGACCGCGAAACGCCAGGATCTTGGTGATGCGTCCGGTCTCGACCAGCTTGCCCTCGGCGTTGAGCACCTTGACCTGCTGGTTCGGCTTGACGATGCCGGACGAGATGCGGCCGGTGATGATACGGCCGAGATATGGGTTGGCTTCAAGGATGGTGCCGATCATCCTGAACGGACCTTCCTCGACGGTCGGCGGCGCGACGTGGCGCAGGATCAGGTCGAACAGCGGCTCCATGCCCTTGTCCTGCGGACCTTCAGGGCTTTCGGCCATCCAGCCCTGCTTGGCCGACCCGTACAGGATCGGGAAGTCGAGCTGCTCCTCGCTGGCATCCAGCGCCGCGAACAGGTCGAACACCTCGTTGATGACTTCGGTCGGGCGCGCGTCGGGGCGGTCGACCTTGTTGATCACGACGATCGGCTTGAGGCCGACCTTGAGCGCCTTGGAGACCACGAACTTGGTCTGCGGCAGCGGGCCTTCGGCGGCGTCGACCAGCACCAGCGCGCCATCCACCATGTTCAGGATGCGCTCGACCTCACCGCCGAAATCGGCGTGGCCCGGGGTGTCGACGATGTTGACGCGGGTGTCCTTCCACTGCACCGAGGCCGCCTTGGCCAGAATGGTGATGCCGCGCTCGCGCTCCAGATCGTTGGAGTCCATAGCGCGATCCGTCAATTTCTGGTTTTCGCGGAACGTGCCGGACTGCTGGAGGAGCTTGTCGACCAGGGTCGTCTTGCCGTGGTCGACGTGGGCGATAATGGCGACGTTGCGGAGGTTCATGAGTTAGCTTCTTTGCGTTCGAACAATGGGTTAAGCGCGATCTCGCCGGTCGGACCGGGACCTCTTCTCGAAACAACGCTGGAAGACTGGAAAAGGGCGCTCGCCGCCCAAAAAGGAAGCCCGGCCATATCGACCGGGCAGCCTACGCGTTGCGGCGCAATATATGCAAAAACAGCCAAAAAACAATGTGTTCTTTGCTGGTTGGTTGACTGAATTTTGTCCGGGAATCTCCGGGGCTTACCTGCCGTTCGGGGCCGGCGGAGCCTTTCGGCCCACGATCGCCGCCCAGATCATGACGACGCCTCCGATGCCGATGACCAGTCCCAAAAAGACCAGCGACGCGATGTCGGCGGGGATCTGGCCACCTTCGACCACCGACATTCCGCCGAACAGGAGCGCGCAGAGCCCCGGCAGCAGCATGAAAATCCCGGCGATCGCCATCAGCGCGGTCAGGCAGCCACTGCGCGGTTGCTGAATCTGTGGAGGCACTGCTGGTGGGGTGGGGCTGGAATCGCTCATGGTCTCTTTCTCGCTGCCCTGATCAGCATCACGCCGGCAAAGGCCACCAGCAGTGCGAGGACGAGGACGGGGATGAAACGGGTGTCGAAGTGAGACGACTGGGTCTGGTCGAAGGCAAAGATCAGGGCACAGATGCCGGGCAGCAGGAGGACAATGCCGAACATGACCATGAGCGCGGTGACGCATCCACTTCGCGACGATGAAGATGGCGGCGTCTCGCTCAACGAGACATCTCCTCGCGCTGCTTGGCTGCTCGATAGGTTTCGCCGGCCAGCGCCGCGCGGATGCCGTCGATCTTGCCGTTCCGGTAAAACAGATTGTAGGTGTCGAATGGAATGATCGCGCCTTGCTCCGTCACGAAATGGATGCAGCTGCGTTTGACGTTGCCGACGCAGAAATTGAAGCGATCGAGGAATTGCACGATGGTGACTCGGAAGACGTTCTCGTAGGTGAGTCCCTGCGGCACCTCGAAGCTCGGCAGGCAGCACAGCAATTCGCAGATGCGCTCGCTGGTGTTCAGGGGCCCCGACGACAGCGAAAACAGATCGACGAATTTCTCCCGCAGGATCGGATGTTTCTCCGGGCTGATGGTGTTTGGCATCACCGCAACCAGCTGCTCCTGCGGAATCAGCGACGTCAGCGGCAGCACCTTCTCGCCGTTGCGCAGGCCGTAGCCGATCGAGATGCTTTCCGGGTTGCAGGGCAGCGGGATCATGTCCTTGTCGCCGAATATGCCGGTCTCGATCACGCGCTTGCGGATCTCAGACAGCATGATGCGGTCGGTATTCTTGTCGAAATTCTCGTTGCGGCCCGCGTCCTGCACCGGCTGCAGCGTGACGCCGCGCACGCACTTCCAGGTGAGCGCGTGGCGGACGATGTCGCCGATCTCGGCCTCGTTGACGCCGCGCTTGATGGTCGCGACCAGCGTGGTCGACACGCCGTAATGTTCGAGATTTTCCAGCGCCTGCTGGCGGATCTTGCGCAAATCCGCGCCGCGCAAATTGATCAGCGCATCGCGCTGCATCGAATCGAACTGGAGATAGACCTCCAGCCCGCGCCTGTTCTCGGCCAGTCGCGCCACGAAATCCTTTTCACGGGCGATGCGCAGGCCGTTGGTGTTGATCATGACGTGGCGGATCGGACGGGCACGCACCGCGTCCAGGATTGCGAAGAAATCCGGATGCAGCGTCGGCTCGCCGCCGGAGATCTGCACCAGATCGGGCTCGCCTTCGCTTGCGACCAGCGCGTCCAGCATCTTCTCGACCGTTGCGAGCGGGGTGAATTTCGTTCGCGTGGGCGATGATTCCGCGAAGCAGACCGGGCAGGTGAGATTGCAGTGCTCGGTGATCTCGATCAGCGCCAGGCAGGAATGCTGTTCGTGGTCGGCGCAGAGGCCGCAATCATAGGGACAGCCGAATTCGGTGTGACGCTGGAATTGCAGCGGCCGGTCGCCGGGCTTGATGAAATCCTTGCAGAGACGCCAATAGGCGGCATCCGTCGAAACCAGCGTCGACTGGACGCCATGCTCCGTGCAGCGCTTTTCGTACCAGACCTCGTTGCCCTGGATCTGGATCTTGGCCGGCACCAGCTTCAGACAGGTCTCGCAGAGGGATTGGGTCTGGCCCCAGAAAATATAGGGACGCGACTTACGCAGCGGCGCGTTCATGCACAGGTCTCGCTTTGGGGGCCATCGCCAGCATGAATGCGGCGTACAGCAGGATGGACAGCGACAGCAGGTGAAACAGGGTGAAGGGGCCGATCAGCGGCCCGTAGGGTTTGAGGAATTCCCACAGGAAGCGTTGCGCTCCGTAACAGGCGAGCACCAGGTAGAACCCATTGGTGACCATAAAGGCGTTCCGGTTCAAGACCGCCAGCACATAGAGCAGAGCGAATACGGCCATGGCCGTGCTCTCATAGAGCTGCACGGGATGGCGCGGGACGCCGTCGCCGAAATCATGGCCGAAGGGCAGGGCGGTCGGCGTACCATAGGTGAAATCGTCAAGGCCCGCGAAGTAGCAGCCGAGCCTGCCGATCGCGATGCCGAGCGCCAGCGGCAACGCAAACCGGGCGCCGGTTCGGACCGTGATCCCTGCGGACCATTTGTAGAGTTCGATCGCCACGATGCCGCCGGCCAGCGCGCCCTCCACAGAGCGCGCAATGCCGCTCTGGCCCGACAGCCACAGATTGGCCGAGCCGAACAGATAGGCTCCGAGCCCCGCGCCGAACATCAGCGCGGCGATATAGGGCAGCTGAAACGATTGCGCCGGAAACTCCAGGCGCCGCCGCGACAGCCACCAGACGGCGGCGGCCGCCCCCAGCCACGCCAGGATGTCAAAGATGGTGTGAAGAACAGCCCCGCTCATGCGGGCGAGAGTATAGCACGCCACGATCGGAAAAGCGCCGGCGCATGACTGTGCCCTCTCACCTTGCGGGAGGGGGCAGCTCCGCTGCTAGCCACCAGCTCATCGGAGTGAGTGGTCTCTCGTACCCAGGCGAGTTCGCCGATAGAACCCCTCATCCGACGCGCAGTGCGCGCGCCCCCTTCTCCCGCAAGGGGGAGAATGGGACCGAGCCGTTACCCGGCCTCCCGTTCCTCGGTCGGATAGACGCCGCGCAGCACCTCCTCGAAATGCATTTTAACCGCGTCATTGCACAAGCAGGCGCGAAGCTTCAGGCCGTCGCGGCTGCGAACTAGAATCGCTCCGCGCCTGGTGTCGAGAACCTGTTCCGCCTTGAACGACTGAAGCACCCGGCTGGCATAGCTGCGGCCAACGCCGAGCAGCGTCGCAAGCTGTTCGTGGGTCAGCGGCACGCTGCTCTCGTCGCCGGTTCGTTCCATTGCCGCCAGGATCCATTTGGCGGTGCGCTGTTCGATCGAATGGATCGCATTGCAGGCGGTCGACTGGAAGATCTGCGCCAGCATGCAATCGGCGTAGCGGGCAAAGATATTGCGCAGCGACGTCGAGCGCAGCTTGGCCGCTTCAAGCTTGGCGACATGAATGCGTGCAAACGGCCCGCCGAATTTCACGCAGATCCGGGTATACGCCGGCAGGAATCCCTCGCTGACGATGCCGCCTACCGCGCCCTCGCGGCCGACCAGGATGGTTTCGACGTCGCGGCCGTCCTCGTTGGGGACGAGAAAGGTCGCAAGCGACGGTCCGCAGGGGAAGTGAGCGACCTGGACGTCATCGCCAGGATTGTACAGCAGCTGGCCTGCTGCCGCGTCTTCGATGGTCACATGCGGTCCCAACAGGGCATAGTCCGCCGCACTCAATCGGCGCAGCAGATTGTTGGCCGGCCGGCTCTCGACCTCGGTGGCTTTGCCGATACGCGCATCCATATTGAACTCCCTCCTCCTCCCACCCTAGCGAGTTCCATCCGGCGCCTGTGTGCACAAGTGGACAGACTGAAGAACGTTGTTATGGTGAGTTTCGTTCCGGGAACCCGATGTGCTTGGCGCAGGCATCGTGTCGCGGCTGTCCTGGTCCGAACCCCCCACACGCGTTACGATCATGGCACCCGCATCTTCCAATGGCTCAGGCTTGCCCGCCGACGTTCTGGTCGTCGAGGACGATCCCATCATCGCAATTGATTTCGAGGACCGTCTGCTCGGGTTTGGAGTGACAGACGTGCGGACCGTCGGGTCGGTGAGGCAGGCGCTGGACGCGATCGTGAACCGCGCGCCCGACTTCGCGCTGCTCGATGTCGAGTTGGTCCGCGAGACGAGCTTTGCGGTCGCCGAGCGGCTGATCGCGCTGAACATCCCGTTCGTCTTCGTCACCGGCTATGGGGCCGAGGCGCGCATTCCGCCCGAATTCTCCCGTCAGCCACGTTTGCAGAAGCCGTGTTCGAGCGACGCGCTGGAAGCGGCGTTGCGCACGCGCGGCGCCTGACGGCTATGTGCCGGAGCGGATGCAGAGTTCGGCGAGGTCGCTCTCGACGCCCTTGAAGAAGGTCTGCGGAAGTGGCGGCGGTGGTGATGCGGTCTTCTTGATCGCCGCGGCTCGCGCAGCTCCCGCCTCCTCCGACAATTGCAGGAAACGTTTCAGCGGCTTCGACCGGCTCTTGCCGGCGAATTCGTCCAGCTTCTCCTCGGTGGTGTCGATTGGATTGAGCCGGAGCAGAGCCTCGTTGCCGGTGCCGAACGGAGACACTGGTCCGAGCTTCACGCGGCTGATTACATTGTAGCCGTCGAAATGCTCGAAGATCAGGTTCAGGATCTTGGCCTGGCGCAGCGGCTCCTCCATCGCCAGATAGCGCTTCACATCTGTATTGCCCCTCAGACTTTCCAGCTCGCCCGCGTCGGCGAATGGGTTGTCCTCGGTTTGCCGGTCGATGCGAGCGAAGGCGCCTTCCAGCATGCGCGTGCCCCATGTGATGACGATATCGCGGCCGCGCGGCTCGAGCTGGTCGACAGCCAACCCCTTGTCCGTCAGGCATACGGGATCGGCGCTTGCGCGGAGCGACTTGCCGAGTTCGGCGGTCAGGGCCTTGCCGTAGGGCGACGCGAACGCCTCGCGCACCAGGGTGGCCTTGTCCTTGGTTTGCTGTTGAGCCTGTCTTTGGGTCTGCTTTTGAGCCTGCGCCCATGTGGGCCAGGCTGCGCTCAGCAGCAGGACGACGAGGATGGTTCGTGGGCTGGACAGCACGGCTTCAACTCGAAAATGGTCTGGACGCCATCAGGCCTGTGAAAATGCACGGGCCTGCAATGGTCGTTCGGGCCGGCCGGATGGTTCACCGTCATCCGGCTGCGAGCGGGGTGACAAGCTATATTGAGGCAGTGTGAAAGCATCTCAGCCGCCACCTCAACCCTCATGGTGAGGAGCCCGCGCAGCGGTCGTCGCGAAGGATTGCCGCGGCGCGGATGGAGGCCTCTATGGTTCCAGACGCGCGTTCCGCGCTCCTCACCATGAGGGTCTCAGTGTAACGCAAGCTCAGGCGTTGCCTGCGGCCCTGAAGGCTGCACCCGCGCGCTGCAGGTTCTGCGGCAGGCTGAACAGCACCGCTTTGCGGTCGGCGACGGCGGCGTGGAATTGGTCCAGCGCGATGTTGAAGGAAGTGAGCGCGGCCTCCTCGATCGCGCCGTGATCGAAGCAGCGCAGCGTGTCGCGCAGGATCTCGTCGGCCTCGGTCTGCATCTGGTCGAGCTCTTCGGTCGTCTCGCATTTGCGTGCGGCGGCGATCATGTCGAGCAGGCGTTCGCGCTGATGGTTGTTGTTGTCGCGTTCGTCCTTCTTCAGATAGCCCGCGAACCAGGCGCCGATCGAGCCCATGGCGGAAACTGCCATCAGGCTCCACCAGATGTAATCGCTGTATTTGTCGAGGAAGGTCTTTTCCTCGCCGTCGACGAAAGCGGCTGCGCCGGGATGCACCGGGATCACCGCATCCTTGTCGGTGTCGGGCGTTTCGATCTTCGCCGCGAGCGGGAATTCCGTCACCAATTGCTGGCGCACGGCGAACAGCTGGCGCGTGAACGCCGCGATGGTGGTTTCAGACACGCCTTTGCGCGCCACGACGTGGTGCGAGAAGCTGATGGTTTTGACTTCGTCCTCCGGGCGGGCGGGCGAGCCGCCATAGGTGCCGGCGGGAATTTCGGAGGCTTCGTAGACCGGATGGTTCTGCGCGATCGCATCCGCCGAATCGATCGCGAGGAAGTTGGGCGCGCCGAAATCCTTGATGGAGGCGGCGATTGCATCCGCCGTGATCTTGCTGTTGACCGGGCCGGCGGCGAGATAGACGTCGGCCTTTTGGGCCTTGATCGCCTCGGCCACTTCATTGGCCGGGAATTGCACGATCTCGACTTTGGCGGGATCGACGCCGTATTGCTGCAGGATCACCTTGAGCAGATTGACATTGGCCTGGGTGCGGCCGACCACGCCGATGCGATGGCCGGCGAGCTGCGAGATCTTGGTGATCTTCGGGCCCCGCTTCTTGCCTTTGCCCGGTACGGACCACAGCACCACGACGTTCTTGCGCAGGGTCGCGACCGCTTGCGCGTTCTTGGGCACGTCGAGATCGCCGCGCACGATGGCGAGATCGACCTTGCCTTCCGCAAGCGCATTGGCGCTGGCCGCGGCGCCGTCGGTCTGGATCGGCCGCAGCCGCACCTGGCTCTTGGTCTGCGTGAAAGCCTGCGTCAGCGCCTGCACGACCTTGACGTCGTCGCTGTTTGCGGGACCGACCGCGATCTTCAGCGTCACCGGCCGCATCGCGAAGTAATAGCCGCCGGCGAGCGCGCCGACGATCGCAAGCACGAGTGCAAGAGTCACGAGCGCCGTCTTCCGCGCCGCGGATCGCGGCGAAGGGGGCGCTTCGGCCAGGTCCAATCCCCCGGTCATCGATCTCCCAAACAGGCGCTTCAGGCTCAGTTTCATCTTGGCCGGCGCAATTGTAGCAAATTTCCTGTCCGGCGGGGTTACATCTCCGTCATGGTTAGCGGATGGCGGAAATCCCCGTATGAACCCGAGGCGTCAGGACGATGTTAGGGTAAAGTTCCCCTGAAGGACGGAGACGACCATGGCAGAACGGCTCTCGGCGGAGGCGCGCAAGCAGGCGCTCAGCGGACTACCTGGCTGGAGCGAGGTTCAGGGCCGGGATGCCATCGGGAAGACCTTTATCTTCAAGGATTTCAACGAGGCGTTCGGCTTCATGACCCGCGCCGCGCTGGCCGCGGAGAAGATGGATCACCACCCCGAATGGCGCAACGTCTACAAGACCGTGGAGGTGGTGCTGTCGACCCACGACGCCGGCGGCGTCACGGCGCTCGACATCGCGCTGGCCAGGACCATGAACGCGGTCGCGGGCTGAGATCGGCCGACGTCTTGCAGCAATCGGCCACATCCCCATCTTGTGATCAGCCGGGATGTGGCTGATCCGCCGCCCGGGCTGAATAGGGAGTTTGTCGAACATGGCTGCCGAACACAGCGTCGGTTTCGAGCCGGCCGATCGGCTCGCGGAAGATCGCGAGAGCGTGCGCCGCCGCTTCTGGCGCAAGCTGAAGCGTGTCGCTGCGCATCTGCCGTTCGCGGAAGACCTGCTTGCTGCCTATTACTGCGCGTTCGATCGGCAGACGCCGCGCCACGTCCAGGCCTCGCTGCTCGGGGCGATCGCTTATTTCATCCTGCCGTTCGACTTCGTCGCGGACGTGATGCCGATCCTCGGCTTCGCCGACGACGCCGCCGTGCTCGCCACCGCCATCCGCATGGTTGCCGGCCACATCACCAGTGAACACCGCGACGCTGCTCGCGCAGCGCTGAAGCGCGGGGTGGATGAAGCGGAAGTGGAAGCCGCGCAGTAGCTATCGCCGCATCCTCTGCTGTCATTCCCCGCGAAGGCGGGGAATCCAGTACGCCGCGCCTTATCGATTCAACAACGCTCGTCACGGAGTACTGAATCGCCCGGTCAAGCCGGGCGACGACAGCTGAGTGTGTGGTGACGATATCGCGACACTCTACGCGCCGACATCCTCACGGATGCAGGATCACCTTGCCCATGGCCTGGCGTCCCGCGAGCACCTTCAGCGCGTCCGCGGTCTGGGCCAGCGGGAAGGTGCGATCGACATGCGATGAGATCTTTCCCTCCGCGGTCCACTTCACGAGCTTCTCGAGATTGGCGCGGTTCTTCTCCGGATTCTGCCGGGTCCAGGCGCCCCAGAACACGCCGCGGATGTCGCAACCCTTCAGCAGCGCGAGGTTCAACGGCATCTTCGGAATGTCGCCAGCGGCAAAGCCGATGACGAGGAAGCGGCCTTCCCACGCAATCGAGCGCAGTGCCTGCTCGGCATAGGCACCACCGACCGGATCGAAGATGATGTCGACGCCCTTGCCGCCGGTGAGCTTGCGCAGGCCTTCCTTCAGATCTTCCTTGGCGTAGTTCAGCGTCAGCTCGGCACCATGCGCTTTGGCGAATTCGAGCTTCTCGTCCGACGAGGCGCAGGCAATCACCTTCAGCCCCATCAGCTTGCCGAGCTCGCAGGCGGCAAGGCCGGTGCCGCCGGCAGCACCCAGCACCGCGAGCGTCTCGCCCGGCTTCGGGCTGGCGCGATCTTCCAGCGCATGCAGCGCGGTGCCGTAGATGATGATGATGCCGGCGGCCCGGTCGTAATCCAGATTGTCCGGGATCTTCACGATGGATGCCGCCGGCAGCGCGATCTTCTCGCGCGCGCCGTTGTGGCCGCAGGAGGCGACGACGCGATCGCCGACCTTCAGATCGGTCACACCGTCGCCGATGCTCTCGATCACGCCCGCGACTTCCGCGGCCGGCGAGAACGGGAACGGGGGCTTGATCTGGTACTTGCCCTGAATCATCAGGAGGTCGAAGAAGTTCAGCGCCGCCGCCTTGATCGCAATCACCGCTTCGCCGGGACCGGCCACCGGATCCGGCACCTCAGTCAGCACGAGATCGTCGGGCTGGCAATATTGCGAGCAGAGGATGGCTTTCATGGCGGCACCTTGGGCGTTTCGAGTGGAGTTATAGTTGGCCCGGTTTTGCCGGATTTAGGGACGGGCGACAATCCAGATTCTTTGTCTGAGGTTACGCGCCGGCCTATCCTCGTCATTGCGAGCGCAGCGAAGCAATCCAGAGTCCGTCCCGCGGAAATAGTTTGGATTGCTTCGTCGCTTCGCTTCTCGCAATGACGGAGCAAGAAGGAAAATGGAGGAATCAAACGATGTTTGAAACAAGCCTGCTCAGGTCCAAGCGCATTCTCGTCACCGGCGGCGGCTCGGGTCTTGGCGCGGCGATGGGGCGTCGCTTCCTCACGCTCGGCGCCGAACTCGTCATCTGTGGTCGCAAGCTCGATCGGCTCGAAGCGACCGCACGCGAGATGCGTGAGCAGACCGGCGGCAAGGTCACCACCATCGCCTGCGATATTCGCGACGGCGCTGCCGTCGAGGCGATGATGGACGCGATCTGGCGTGAGGCGCCGCTCGATATCCTCGTCAACAACGCGGCCGCGACCTTCATCGCACAGAGCGAGCATCTGTCGTTCCGAGCGGCCGATGCGATCCTGGCGCCGACGCTGCATGGCGCGATGTATTGCACGCTCGCTGCCGGCGGGCGTTGGATCGAGGCCAAGCATGGCGGCGTCGTGCTCTCGATCCTCTCGACCTCGACCATCACCGGCCGTGCCTTTACCGTGCCGTCGGCGATGGCGAAATCGGCGCTGCTGGCGATGACCAAAAGTCTTGCGGTGGAATGGGGGCCGAAAGGCATCCGCACCGTCGCCATTGCGCCGGGTCCGTTCCCGACCGCGGGCGCCTCAGGGCAGCTCCGCCCCGAGGGCCGTGACGAAGGCTGGACCGCGCGCAATCCGCTGAGACGTACGGGCGAGCACGGCGAGCTTGCCGATCTCGCCAGTTTTCTGGTCTCGGACCGCGCCGGTTACATCAATGGCGAGATGGTCGTGATCGACGGTGGCGCGCATTTGCGCAGTTCCGGCGCCGAGGATTTGCTCGGTTGGACCGATGCGCAATGGGCCGAGCAGCGCGCCGCGCGATCCAAAGGCTGATACCGCTAACTGCCTTCCCAAATTGGACTTTCCCGGCTATCCCTGCCCCGGGGACAAAGCGCGGCCGGGCCATCTTCCAGTCACAATATTGAGGGAACCACTCCAACATGTGGCGGGCGCTGATTTTAGCTTTGATGACTGGCGTGGCGGCCGGGGGTATCGCCAATTCCGCGCGGGCGCAGACGGCGCAACCGGCGCCCAAACCCGCTCCAAAGGAGGCTGCACCGAAATCGGCTGCGCCGGCGGCCCAGACGACCGCGAAGTCGGCTGCAAAGCCCGAGAGCAAGCCGCCAGCCCCGCCCGCGGCGGTTGCGGGCGGTGCGGAGCCGACCCTGATCGGCCAGTTCGGCACCTGGGGCGCGTATTCGGCGACGCCCAATGGCAAGAAGGTCTGTTTCGCGCTGGCAAAGCCCTCGTCGTCGAAGACCAACCCGCCAAACCGGCCGCGCGATCCCGCCTATGCCTTCGTCTCGACCCGGCCGGCGGAGAAGGTCACCAACGAAGTCTCGGTCATGATCGGCTACGCGCTGAAGCCGGGCTCGGAATCCTCGGTCGAGGTCGGCGGCGCCGCGTTCGCGATGTACACGCAGGGCGACGGCCTCTGGATCAAGAACGCGGCCGAGGAGGAGCGGATGGTCGAGGCCATGCGCAAATCCGCCGAGCTGGTCGTCAAGGGCGTCTCGGCCAAGGGCACCGAGACGACCGACACGTTCTCGCTGAAGGGTCTCGCCCCGGCACTGGACAAGATCGGCCAGGATTGCAGGCGGTAACCGCTAGTCGTCAAGGCTGAGGACGATAAGGTCGCAATCGGGTGTTCCGGTTGCTATATAGGGGCGGTTCGAAGTTTTCTTCCGTCATTCCGGGGCGCGCGAAGCGTGAACCCGGAATCGCGAGGTTCCGGGTTCGATGCTCTGCATCGTCCCGGAACGACCACACATTCAGGTCCATTCAATGCAACCGACGACCGAGCCGCACAACACAACATTGGTGGAGAAGACTCCGCTCGAAACCTACGTGCCGCCAGCAAAACCGTCGCTGATCGGTCTGTCGCGCACCGAGCTTGCCGATCGCCTCGGCGAGATCGGCGTCGCGCCGGCGCAGCGCAAGATGCGGGTGCAGCAGCTGTGGCACTGGATGTATTTCCGGGGTGCCCAGAGTTTTGACGACATGACCTCGATCTCCAAGGGCATTCGCGCCGAGCTCGCGCAGCACTTCACGGTGGACCGGCCCGAGGTCGTCGCCGAACAGATCTCCAACGACGGCACCCGCAAATGGCTGCTGCGCCTGCCGAGCGGCGACAACGTCGAGCGCGCCCATGAAGTCGAGTGCGTCTACATCCCCGAGACCGATCGCGGCACGCTCTGCGTCTCCTCGCAGGTCGGCTGCACGCTGAACTGCTCGTTCTGCCACACCGGGACGCAGCGCCTGGTGCGCAATCTCACCGCCGGCGAGATCGTGGGGCAGGTGATGGTCGCACGCGATCGCCTGAATGACTGGGCCGATCGCGAGGACGGCACCCGCCGCGTCACCAACATCGTGATGATGGGCATGGGCGAGCCGCTCTACAATTTCGACGCGGTGCGCGATGCGCTGCTGATCGTCGGCGACAATGAAGGCATCGGCATCTCCCGCCGCCGCATCACGCTGTCGACCTCGGGCGTGGTGCCGAACATCGTGCGCGCGGGCGAGGAGATCGGCGTCATGCTCGCGATCTCGCTACATGCCGTGCGCGACGAGCTGCGCAACGAGCTGGTGCCGCTCAACCGCAAATATCCGATCAAGGAGCTGCTGCAGGCCTGCCGCGACTATCCCGGCGCCTCGAATGCGCGACGCATCACGTTCGAATATGTGATGCTCAAGGGCGTCAACGATTCGCTCGATGATGCAAAGCTGCTGGTGAAGTTGCTCAAGGGCGTTCACGCCAAGATCAATCTGATCCCGTTCAATCCCTGGCCCGGCACGGCCTATGAATGTTCGGACTGGGACCAGATCGAAAAATTCTCCGAATACATCTTCAACGCCGGCTATTCCTCGCCGGTGCGCACCCCGCGCGGCCGCGACATCCTCGCCGCCTGCGGCCAGCTCAAGTCGGAAACCGAAAAGCTATCCGCCCGCGAACGCCAAACGCTGCGCGCCATGGCGATGACGGATTAGCTTGTCATGTGCATGCTGTCGCAACCTCGTCATTGCGAGGAGCGCAGCGACGAAGCAATCCAGACTGTCTCTGCGGACACATCTCTGGATTGCTTCGCTGCGCTCGCAATGACGAAAACGTTGGCTTCGGCATGTCCCTGATCGGCCGCCTCGTCGTCATCTTCATCGGCTTTCTCGCCGCCTGCTTTGTCGGCGGCATGATCGTGGTCGTGGCGCTGCTGTTTCCGGAATTCGCCGATCTCGGCGCCGGTCCCGTCGATCAGGGCACGATCGACATCCTGCTTGGTTTCGGCTTCATCTTCGTCTCCGGTTTTGCGCTGGTGCCGGCGGCGGTGATCGTTGCGATCACCGAAGCACTCTACATTCGCAGCGCGCTCGCTTACGCCGTCGGCGGCGGCCTCGTCGGGCTCGCCTGCTATCTCGGCCTCGTCCCCTTCCACTCCGACACGTTCCAGTTCGAAGGCATCGTGCGCCGTCACCTGGAGATCATGACGGGCGCAGGCATCGCCGCCGGCGTGGTCTACTGGCTGATCGCCGGCCGCAACGCCGGCGCCTGGCGTGAGCCGCTGCCGCTGCGCAAGCCGCCGCCGCCGCTACCGTCCAATTCGCGGCCTGACGTGCGATGAGCCGTGCCGCTTCCGGGGTTTCCATCCCCATCCCGCTCCGCTAAACCGCGCGCCATGAACCGTACCGGACTCTTCATCGCCCTGGCGCTGTGGCTCGTGATCGGCGTCGTTTTCGGCCTCTATCCCGAGCTCGATCTCAAGCTCGCCTCGCTGTTCTTCGATCCCCAGACGAAAACCTTCCCGCTCAAGCTGAACGACTGGGCCGGCTTTGCGCGTGACGCTGCGATGTGGGTCGCCTGGGCCTTCGTGCTGCCGTCGCTTGTGGCGCTCGTGGTCAAGATGATCCGGCCCGATCGTCCCTTGATGGTGTCGGGGCGCGCGATCGTGTTCCTGCTGGTCACGATCATTCTGTCAGCCGGCATTCTCACCAACCTCACCTTCAAGACCTATTGGGGGCGACCACGGCCGGTGGTGGTGACGCAGTTCGCCGGCGACCAGCAGTTCGTGCCGTGGTGGGATCCGCGCGGCGGCTGTGCGCGCAACTGCTCGTTCTTCTCGGGCGAGGGCGCGACCGCGTTCTGGACACTGGCCCCGGCCGCGCTGGCCCCGCCGGCATGGCGGCCGCTCGCCTATGCCGGAGCAGTCATCTTTGGCGCGGTCACCAGCGGGCTGCGCATGGCCTTCGGCGGGCACTTTTTCACCGATGTCTCGATTGCCGGCCTCGTCACCTTCGTCGTGATCTGGTTCGCCTATGCGTTGATTTACCGCTGGCCGCGGACCCGGTTCTCCGACGAGGCGGTTGACGCTGCTCTGACCCGGCTGAACATGCCGGCCTACCGGCTTCGTCAGCGCCTGTTCGGCCGCAAGACCGGTCCCGAGGCGTCGGTTTAAACCATTAAATGCGTGCTGATCCCCGCGAAATTTGATATTCGCGCGGTCAAGTTCGCCCCGACATCAGCCCCTTGAGACCCGATTGGAAGCGCCATGACCACGATTCTGAAAAGCCTGCCCAAGGGTGAGAAAGTCGGCATCGCTTTTTCGGGTGGCCTCGACACCTCTGCGGCGCTGCTCTGGATGAAGCAGAAGGGCGCGCGTTGCTACGCCTACACCGCCAATCTCGGCCAGCCCGATGAGGCCGACTACAACGAGATCCCGCGCAAGGCGATGGAGTTCGGCGCCGAGAAGGCCCGGCTGGTCGATTGCCGCACGCAGCTCGTCCATGAGGGCATCGCCGCGATCCAGTCGGGCGCCTTCCACATCTCGACCGGCGGCATCACTTATTTCAACACCACGCCGCTCGGCCGCGCCGTCACCGGCACCATGCTGGTCGCGGCGATGAAGGAAGACGGCGTCAACATCTGGGGCGACGGCTCGACCTTCAAGGGGAACGACATCGAGCGCTTCTACCGCTACGGCCTGCTCACCAATCCCGGTCTGAAGATCTACAAGCCCTGGCTCGACCAGCAGTTCATCGATGAACTCGGCGGCCGCGCCGAGATGTCGGCGTTCATGACCGCGCAGGGCTTCGCCTACAAGATGAGCGCCGAGAAGGCGTATTCGACCGACAGCAATCTGCTCGGCGCCACGCACGAGGCCAAGGATCTCGAGAGTCTCGACAGCGGCATCAAGATCGTCAACCCGATCATGGGCGTGCCGTTCTGGCGCGACGACTGCGCCGTCAAGGCCGAGAAGGTCGTGGTGCGTTTCGAGGAGGGACAGCCGGTTGCGCTCAACGGCAAGACCTTCCCTGATCCTGTCGCGCTGTTCCTGGAAGCCAATGCGATTGGCGGCCGCCACGGCCTCGGCATGAGCGACCAGATCGAGAACCGCATCATCGAGGCCAAGAGCCGGGGCATCTATGAAGCGCCCGGCATGGCGCTGCTGCACATCGCCTATGAGCGCCTCGTTACCGGCATCCACAACGAGGACACCATCGAGCAGTACCGCATCAGCGGCATGCGCCTGGGACGCCTGCTCTATCAGGGCCGCTGGTTCGACTCGCAGGCTTTGATGCTGCGCGAGACCGCACAGCGCTGGGTCGCACGCGCCGTCACCGGCGAGGTCACGCTCGAGCTGCGCCGTGGCAACGACTATTCGATCCTCAACACCGAGAGCCCGAACCTTACCTATGCGCCTGAAAGGCTCAGCATGGAGAAGGTCGAGGACGCCGCGTTCTCGCCGGCCGACCGCATCGGCCAGCTCACCATGCGCAATCTCGACATCGCCGATACCCGCACCAAGCTGAAGCTCTACAGCGACACGGGACTGTTGTCGGGCAGCGAAGGCTCGCAGATCTTCCGGCTGGAGAGCGACAAGAAATAGCGCGACCCGGGATTGCGGTTTCGCTCGTCATTGCGAGCGAAGCGAAGCAATCCAGAATCTTTCCGCGGCGGCAGTCTGGATTGTTTCGTCGCTTCGCTCCTCGCAATGACAAGAAAATGGCCGGGATTGCTCCCGGCCATTTTGCATTTGTCTGTCGCCTCAGCGCGGCGGCGCGGTGCCGGGCGGGGGCGGCGGCAGCGAGGCCTGGCCGCCGTTGAGCAACGGCGTGATGTTGCGGATCGTGACGCGACGGTTGATCGCGCTCGGCCCCTGCGTCTGCTCCTTCAGGTACTGCTCGCCATAGCCCTGCGAGGTCAGGTTCTCGGCCGGCACACCGAATTGCTGGGTCAGCAATTCGGCCGCGGACTGCGCACGACGGTCCGACAATGACAAATTGTCGACGTCGTTGCCGACCGCGTCGGTGTGACCTTCAATCAGGAACACCACGCGCGGGTTGGCCTGAATCGCACGGTTGAGACCGTCGGCGATCGACTGCAGCTTCGCCGCCTGATCCGGTGGGATGGTCCACGATCCCGTCTCGAAGTTGATCGTGTTGAGGTCGATGCTCGGCATCTGCATGCGAACATTGGGGCTGTAGCGGATCTCGTCGAGCGTGTAGCGACGATTGATCCGTTGCACCGGCGGCGCCACCATCGTCTGGTAGATTACGTCCGGCGACGCCTCCTCGGCGTCGACGATATAGCGATCATAGGGAATGTTCACGACCGGCGGCGGCGCGTCGACATAGAAACCGCCGACCGACTGCGGATCGCGGTAGCTGTTGTCGATGATGATGATCTCGCGCCCGGCCGGATCCCTGCGGATTCGGCGCAGCAGCCGACCGTCCGAACCGACAACAGTAATGATCTGGCTGCCGTCGGGACGGATGACCACGGTGCGGGTATCGCCGCCGACAGTGTCGGTGCGGATGTCTCGGGCGCCATAGCGGAAGCGATAGAGATCGTTGCCGCGGACGTAGGTCTGGCCACCCGGGTCGCGGATGATGATGCGGTCCGGCTCGGTGTAGACGGTGCGGCCGCCTTCGATGCTCTCGCGTCGCTGGTTGCGGTAGTCGGCGATGGTGGCGCCGACCACGGCACCGGCCACCACGCCTGCACCGATTGCAAGCGGTGTCAGGTCACGCTGCGGCGGACGTGGCGGCGGTGGCAGCGGTGCTGCGACGGTAGGCGCAGACCGGAACGCCGGAGCGACGGTTGGGTGAGCGTATTGCGCCCTGTCGGGAGGTGGCGCTGCCGCTGGCGTGGCTGGCACGACACTTGGCGCTGCGGCGCCGGGCGGCGGCGTGGGTCGAGCCGGGACCCCCGCCTGCGGTGAGGCGGGCGGTGTTCCGGCAGCAGGCGCGCCCGCAGGCGGCGTACCACCCTGAGGACCAGGTGTCGGCGCCACGGCGCCGGGGGCCGGCGTCGCCGCCGGGCCCGCGCCGGGACGTCCGGGCGGCGGAGTCGGGGTGGCGCCACCCGGGGCGGGCGTCGCTGTGGGAGCGGGTGCTGCGCCGGGAGCCGGCGTCGGCGATCCCGCAGCCGGAGGCGTGCCGGGACGTCCGCCGGGCGGAGGTGTACCGGGACGGCCAGCTGGCGGCGCACCAGGCGTGCTGCCCGGAGCTGGGGTCGCGGTCGGCGCAGGCGTTGTCGTGGGTGCGGGCGTTGCCGGTGTGGCCGCCGGGGCAGGCGCACCCGGACGCGCCGGAGGCGCTGCGGTCGGAGCAGGCGGCGTCGCCGTCGGCGCCGGCGCGGGCCGTCCCGAAGGACCCGCTGCAGGAGGCGGCGGCGGTGGTGGAGGTGTCGGAGCCGGGCGCGCCGCAGGCGGCGGCGGGGTCGGTGCGTGCTGCTGGGGAGCAGCGGCCGGCGGGGGCGCTGGCGGCGTCGGAGCCGGGCGTGCCGCAGGCGGCGGTGTCGGCGCATGCTGTTGCGGGGCCGCGGCCGGAGGCGGCGACGGCTGCTTCGGTGCGGCAGGCGGCGGCGGTGGCGGTGCCTGATGAGTTGGCGCCGGCGGAGGCGGCGGGGCCGGACGGGCCGCTGGTGGCGGAGGCGGAGGCGGCGCCGCTGGGCGCGGCGGTGCGGCCGCGGGCGGCGGCGCGGCAGGCGGATGGGGCGGTGCAGCCGCGGGCGGCGGTGCGGCCGGACGTGCGGGCGCAGCAGGCGGCGCGGCCGCTGGTCCCTTCGGCGGCTGCTTCGGTCTACCGTCAGGGCCCGCGTCCTGTGGCTGGGCCTGCGCGACCACGAGCGGCGGCGCACTTTGCGCTTGCGATGCAGAGCTTGCGAATTGCATCGCGGTCAGAGCCGTCGTTGCAAGCAGCACGAAACGAAGATTGGTCATGGTGGTGAACTTCCCCGGAAGGTTCTTGGACGACGTGCTGGGATGAACCGCTATGCGTTAGGCCGGATTGTGGCGGACGAAGCAGACGCGGCCCGATTTATTTCTGCACGCAAATCACCTCACTATGGTGACGTTCATTGCGCATTCAGACGCAGGTTGCAATTGCAACGGCTGTGATGCTTCGCCTCATGTGCGATCCCGCGGCGAACTTGCGTCCGTCGCGGGATTCGGCGTGAGCGGCCCGTTCGGTCCGCGGGACGGAATCTCTTCAGGCATGCGGCCCGGCAATTCGTCGGGCGGCGATGGCGCGCCAGGCTCGCGCACCGGCGGCGCGATTTCGGGCTGCGGATTGCCCGGCGGAATCCCGGGGGGCGGCTCGGTGGGCGTACCCGGTGTCGACGGCGGGATCTCGGGCGGTTCGATGGGCATTACATCGAGACCTTGCGGTTGTCGCCGATGTCGGGGCGTGTGTTCGTCACTGCGGCAGCTGCCATCTTCACATAGGAGATCACCGTGCCCGGCGAATCCCAGAACTCGGCATCGTCGGGCGTGATCTTGAGCACGCGGATGTTGGGGTCCTCGGCGCTGTCCCACCACGCCTTGGCCGGCGTCGAGAACAGCTCCTTGATCTTCGCACGGTCGTTGGAGACCGCGGCGGTGCCCGTCAAGGACACGTACTTCTGGCTGCCTGCATCAGCGAATGACAAATTGATGGAGGGATGGCGTGCGATCTCCTCATCCTTGTGGTTTCGGGCGTCGGTCAAGAAGAAAATCGCGTTCGCGTCACGCTCGAGATGAGCGCTCATTGGCCGCGCGCGCAGCTTGTCGCCGTCGCGCGTCACAAGCATCGCGAAGCCGATTTTCTTCATCAGCTCCCAGGCGCGATCGACGTCGCGGGCATTGTCGTTGGCCATATCGTGCTCCTTCTTGCAAGAGACGATAACGGCCGGCCGGGAACGAGGTTCCCCGCCGGAATCCTATTCCGGAGCGTGGCAGACGGCTTCGATGTTGTGGCCGTCGGGATCGAGCACGAAGGCGCCGTAGTAGTTCGGATGGTAGTGCGGGCGGATGCCGGGGGGGCCGTTGTCGCGTCCGCCGGCTGCGAGAGCCGCCTTGTAGAAGGCATCCACCGTGGCGCGATCCTTCGCCGCGATCGCGATGTGCACCGGCTTGTTCATCGCGCCCTCGCCGCCGAACCAGAAATCCGGCTTGCCGTCGGAGCCGAAACCTGCGGTCGCGGCGTGACCGGTCTGCTCCGCCGTGACTTCCATGATCAGGCCGTAGCCGAGCGGCGCCAGTGCCTTGGCGTAGAACGCTTTGGCGCGCTCGTAGTCGGAGACGGAAAAACCCAAATGGTCGATCATCGCTGGCCCCTTTGTTCGTTCTCGTCAGCGCGACAGGAACGTATTGCTCCGCGTCTTGCGCGCGATCGTAAAGCCGCGCGCGACCATGTCAGCGATACAATCCTGCTGCCATTCGTTTTGTGACAGATGCTCGATCACCACCGCGCGCGGCCAGAGCGATGGCGGCGCGTCGCGGAAAAAGCCGATCAGCACGCGGTCCTCGAAACCTTCGACGTCGATCTTGAGCGAATCGACCTGGGTGACGCCGGCCTCGTCGAGGATGCGCGTCAGGCGGAGCGACGGCACCTTGATCGCGTCAGCGCTGGCTGCGCCGGTGACGACGTGGGTGGCGCCAAGATTGCCGCCGCCGCTCTCGATCATCAGCTCGCCGTCGCTGGCCCCGGCTGCCGCCTGCACCAGGCGCACCTGCATCGCTTTCGAAGCGGCTTGATTGAAGGAGAGCCGGGCAAATGTCATCGGATGCGGCTCGATCGCGACCACCTTGCCTGTGGTGCCGACCTGTTGCGCCATCACCAGCGCAAACGTGCCCACATTGGCGCCGACGTCGACGAACACGCCACCCGCCGGGGTGTGCTGGCGCAGGAAGTCGAGCTCGTCGAGATTGTAGTCGGGATTGAACAGTGCGCCGCGCTCGGTTGCACTGCCCTGATGGTAGAAGCGGAACGAGGCGCCCTGATATTGCACGTCGAGCGGGCCGCCGCGCAGCAGATTGACCAGCCGTGACATCCAGGGACGGAACGCGCCGCGCTTAAGCCCCGACCGTGTCGCAAGGCGGATTACCGCAGCCTGCGCCGCATTGGGCGCAAACGCGCCGAATGGCGCGGACGAAGGGGTATTGTCGGTCGTCAAGCAGCAGGTCCTCGTTGCAAGCGGCGCATGCATAGCCGGTTTTGATGAGGACTCCAACGTTGCGAGAAAAGAATGTAGCCCGGATTGCGCTGCGCGGGCTACGCGGCTCACGCCGCCTTCTTCGGCGCCTTGCGCTGCCTCAGGAATCGCCCGAGCAGCTTGCGCCTGCCCTTGCGTGGGATCAGCTCGATGTCGCTGACGAGCTTGGCGCCGCCCTTGCGCCGCTCCAGCACGATCTTGCGGCTGTGGAAGGCCTCCAGTTCGACGCGGTGCGCCACGCTGACGATGGTGGCCTTCGGCAGCTCGTCAGTGACCATCTTCATCATCTTGTCCTGGCTCTTTTCGTCCAGCGCGGATGTGGCCTCGTCGAGGACGACGATGTCGGGGCTGTGCAGCAGCAGCCGTGCGAAGGCGAGGCGCTGCTTCTCGCCGCCTGACAGCGTCTGGTCCCAAGGAGCCTCCTCCTCGATCTTTTCCTTGAGATGATCGAGCCCGACCTTGTGCAGGGCTTCGCCGATCTCCTCGACGGTCCAGTGGTCGACCGCGCCGGGATAGGCGACCGCACGGCGCAGCGAGCCCGAGGGTATGTAAGGCCGCTGCGGCAGCATGAACAGCCGCCGGTCGGGATGGAAATTGACGCTGCCGCCGCCCCAGGGCCACAACCCTGCGATGGCGCGCACCAGCGTGCTCTTGCCGGTGCCGGATTCACCGGCAACCAGCAGCCGTTCGCCCGCCTCGATCACGACTTCGGTCTCGCCGACCACGGCTGTGCCGTCGTCGAGCGTGACCGACAGATCCTTCATCTCCAGCATGGCGTCGTTGCTGGTTTCGCCGCGCTTGATGCGGCCGAGACCGTCGCCCTGTTCGGCGCGCTCGAGCCCGTCCAGCGACATCATCAGCGAGGCGATGCGGCGCGCGCAGGCGTTCCAGTCGGCAAGCCGCGGATAATTGTCGACCAGCCAGCCGAACGCGCTCTGCACGATGGTGAAGGCGGAGGCCGCCTGCATCACCTGCCCGAGGGTCATGCTGCCGTCGAGGAATTTTGGCGCGCAGAGCAGAAGAGGGACCACGGGCGCAACGAGGCTCGACCCTTGCGAGACCAGCGTGGTGCGCATGTGCTGCCCGGCGAGCTGCGCCCATTGCCGCAGCACGTTGGTGAAGTTGCGGTCGATGCCGCCGCGCTCTTCTTCCTCGCCGCCGAGCAGCGCGATGCTCTCGCCGTTCTCGCGCACGCGCGTCAGCGTGTAGCGGAAATCGGCCTCGGCCTGGTTCTTGTCTTCGGACACCTGCACGAAGCGCCGGCCGATCACCAGGATCGAGCCCGAGGCGATTCCCGCATAGAGCATCGCGGCGATCACGAGGAAGCCCGGAATGGTCACCGAAGAGCCACCAAGCGTGACGGTGAGGGCGCCGCCGATGGTCCATAGCACGACGATGAAGGTTACAGCCGACAGCAGCGCGGCCGTCACGCCGGCGACGAAATCGACCGGGGAATCGGTCGCGACGCGCAAATCCTCCGCGATGCGGTATTCGGGATTCTCGTGATCGCCGCCGACGAGGTTGAGCTGATAGTAGCGCCCATTCTTGAGCCAGCGCGTCAGCACGCTCGAAGTCAGCCAGGCCCGCCAGCGCCGTTGGATGCCCATGCGCGCGAAGACCTGCGCGACGGCGAGCACGATGCTGCCGATCGCGAGCGGAAAGAACAGCGCGGTGAGATGGAAGACGCTCGCCGCATCGCGCTTTTCGATCGCATCGAAGATAGCCCTGTTCCATACATTGATGCCGTACTGGAAGCCGACGGTGAGAATGATCAAGAGGCCAAGGCCGATCGAGAACGGCCAGGCGAGGCGATCGCCGCTGCGCCCCCAGAAGCCGCGTGCGCTGATCCGGAAGCGTGTCAGCAGATAGTCCTTGCGGACCTGCTCGGCCTCCTCGGGTGACAGTTCGGGGTCGGGCTCGAGCAGCTCCGGGGGCGGCGGCTCGACCTCGTCGCCACTCTCGCCCTTGATGCCGACGATCGGCGGCTTGTCGTGTTCGCGCTTCGCGGCGGGCTTGTGCATGAGCCGACAACGCCAGGGGAACTCGCCGGTTCCCGCTGGGTTCCGCAGCCCTTATTCGGCGGCGCCGTCCCGGACGCGCCGGATCCGGGCCGCCCGGTGCAGAACGCGCGACAATTCCTCGATCGAATAGGGTTTTTGCACGAGATCGAAGCCGGCCACGCCATCCTGTGCCAGCGCCTGGCTGTAGCCCGTGGTCAGCACGATCGGCACGTCGATGCCGCGGTCGCGGATGGACCGCGCCAGATCAAGTCCGGTCATCCCCGGCATGACGACGTCCGAGAACACGACGTCGAAGCGATCGGCGTCCACGACGAGCTCGGCGAGCGCGTCGGTGGCATTGTCGACCAGCGTGATGCTGTAGCCGAGCTCGGTGAGACCATCGGCCGCGAAATTGGCAAGCTCGATATTGTCCTCGACCACCAGCACCGACATGCCGCTGCCGGCCACCGCCGGCGCCGTGTTCGGCGCCTGCCGCTGCGGCAGCAGGTCCGGCGCCACCCGCGGCAAGTAGAGCGAGAAGGTGCTGCCGTGCCCGACCTCGCTCGTGACCGTCACCTCGCCGCCGGATTGCCGCGCGAAGCCGAACACCTGGGACAGGCCGAGGCCGGTGCCGTGGCCGACTTGCTTGGTCGTGAAGAACGGCTCGAAAATGCGATCGAGTCGGGCGGCGGGAATGCCGATGCCGGTGTCGCTGACGGTGACCCTGATGAAGCCGTGGTGTCCCGGGCTCTGGCTGCCTGAGGGGCCGGCCAGCGTATCCGGAACGGTCGTCGCGGGCTCCACCTGGAAGGTGATCCGGCCCTTGCCCTGCATGGCGTCGCGCGCGTTGGTCGCCATGTTGATCAGCGCCGTCTCGAACTGGCCTGCATCGGCACGAACGAGGCAGGGCTCTGCGGGCAGGCGCATGGCGATTTCGATGGCCGGGCCCAGCAGTGGCGTGAGCATATCGTGCAGCGCCTGCATCCGTTCGCCGACGTCGAACACCTCCGGCTTCAGGGTCTGGCGCCGCGCAAAGGCGAGCAGCTGGGAGGTCAGCTTGGCCGCGCGGGCCACGGCGTCCGCAATGGCTGTGATATAGCGCTGGCGCCGCTCCTCCGGCAGTTGCGGCCGGTTC
The DNA here is from genome assembly GCF_023073355.1 of Bradyrhizobium sp. 199. Lineage (GTDB taxonomy): Bacteria > Pseudomonadota > Alphaproteobacteria > Rhizobiales > Xanthobacteraceae > Bradyrhizobium. The sequence goes on along the minus strand of NZ_JADPJI010000004.1, from coordinate 43,597 downwards.
AACAGGTCGACGGAGGCGCGGATCACCGTCAGCAAATTGTTGAAATCGTGCGCGACGCCGCCGGTGAGCTGCCCGAGCGCCTCAAGGCGCTGGCTATGCTTGAGGGCCTCCTCGGCCTCGCGCCGCTTTGCGGCTTCGGCCTGAAGGTGCTGGGTGCGCCGTAACGCCAGCGCCAGCAACAGAAACAGGAGTGCGGTGGCGGGAATGCCGAACACCAGATGCTGGCCTATGGTGGCGAACCAGCGCGCGCGGATCGCCGAGGTCTCGAGCCCCGCGCTGACATAGATCGGGTATTCCGAGACGCGTCGGTAGCCGATGCGGCGCTCGATCCCGTCCGACGGCCAGGCGATGGTGATGAGGCCGTGCTCGGGGCGCGCCGCGATTTCGCGGCCGACCGGTCCGGTCGGATCGAGCCGAAGGTCGCGGTCGAGCCGCGGGAAATGCCCAAGCAGCACGCCGTCGGCGCGTCCCATCGCGAAGAAGCTGCCGGCATCCGGGCCGATGCGCGCATAGAAACTCTCGAAATATTCGGGGAGGACCGATGCCTGGATCACCCCGATGAAGCGGCCGTCTTCCGAGTCGCGGCGGCGGCTCACCCCGAAGAAGCGCGCGCCCTGATAAGGAGGACGGGGTGTCAGGGCGGTGCCGATGAACGTGCCGATGGTCTGGTCGACGTGGGCATAGAAGTAGTCGCGGTCCGCAAAGCCCAACGCTGGCGGCGGCGAGGCGAGGCTGTTGACAAGCGCTTTTCCGTCCGCGTCGAAGATCCAGGCCGATTTGAGCTGCGGCAGCGAGTCGGCCAGCCGCTTCAGGCGGCGGTGCAGCCCCGGCTCGCGCGCGCGGATGGTGTCGTCGGAGAGGCCGCGGACCACCTCGTTGAGCTCGGCAAGGCTGCGATCGATGGTCTCGAACACCTTGAGCGCGTGCTCATGCACCACGTCGAGCGTGCGCTCGATCTCCCGGTCGGCGATGTCGCGGGTCGATGTGTAGGAGATGGTCGCGGCGATGGCGAACAGAGCAATCGGCAGCGCCAGGGATGCCGCCATCATCCACTGCAACAGTCTCAGCGAATTGCGTTGCGCCCTCTGCACAGTCGCTCCGTCCCTGACGGGGAGCTTAACTGAATCTAGCGCGGGGAAGGAAGCAGCTTCTGCTGGAACCTATGGATGCGAACTGAAAACTTGCGCGTGCAGCGGGTCGGAGAAGACCTTACTCGAATTGGAAAATTCTACTGGAATCGACAGAGATCTCAGAATGTCCCGGCCGCTTTGGCCGGGACGCGAAGCATGACTTCGTCTCAGATCTGCCGTTCGACCATCTTGAGCTTGAGCTCGGCGATGGCTTCCGCGGGGTTCAGTCCCTTCGGGCAGGCCTTGGCGCAGTTCATGATGGTGTGGCAGCGGTAGAGCCGGAACGGGTCTTCGAGATTGTCGAGCCGCTCGCCGGTCGCTTCATCCCGCGAATCGGACACCCAGCGGTTGGCCTGGAGCAGGGCGGCGGGGCCGAGATAGCGTTCGCTGTTCCACCAATAGCTCGGGCACGAGGTCGAGCAGCAGGCGCAGAGGATGCACTCGTAGAGCCCGTCGAGCTTCTCGCGGTCCTCGTGGCTCTGCTTCCATTCCTTCTGCGGCGTCGGCGAGCTCGTCTTCAGCCACGGCTCGACCGAGGCGTATTGCGCGTAGAAATTGGTCAGGTCGGGCACGAGGTCCTTCACGACCGGCTGGTGCGGCAGCGGGTTGATCTTCACCGCGCCGTCCTTGACGTCGTGCATCGAGCGGGTGCAGGCCAGCGTGTTCTGGCCGTCGATGTTCATGGCGCAGGAGCCGCAGACGCCTTCGCGGCAGGAGCGGCGGAAGGTCAGCGAGGGGTCGATGTGATTCTTGATCCAGATCAGGCCGTCCAGCACCATCGGACCGCAATCATTGGTGTCGACGTAATACGTGTCGACGCTCGGATTCTTGCCGTCGTCCGGATTCCAGCGATAGACGCGAAACTCGCGAACCTCGGTCGCGCCCGCGGGCTTCGGCCAGGTCTTGCCGCCGGAAATCTTGGAGTTCTTCGGAAGTGCGAATTCAACCATTGCTCTAACCTTTCGTCATTCCGGGTTCGATGCTGCGCATCGCCCCGGAACGACGGCTAATGTTCGATCAGTACACGCGCGCCGTTTTAGTAAACGCGAGCCTTGGGCGGGATGTACTGCACGTCGTTGGTCATGGTGTAGTCGTGAACCGGGCGATACTCGATCTTGACCTTGCCGGCATGGTCCAGCCAGGCCAGCGTGTGCTTCATCCAGTTCTTGTCGTCGCGCTCGGAGAAGTCCTCGCGCGCATGCGCGCCGCGGCTCTCGGTGCGGTTGGCGGCCGAGTTCATCGTCACCACCGCCTGCGAGATCAGATTGTCGAACTCCAGCGTCTCGACGAGGTCCGAATTCCACACCAGCGAGCGGTCGGACACGGCGATGTCGGTGATGCCGCTGTGGACCTTCTCGATCAGGTTCTGGCCTTCGCTCAGGATGTCGCCGGTGCGGAACACCGCGCAATTGTTCTGCATCACGTGCTGCATGCCTTCGCGCAGTTTTGCGGTCGGCGTGCCGCCGGAGGCATAGCGATAATGGTCGAGCCGCCCAAGCGCGAGATCGGATGAGTTTGCCGGCAACTCCGGCTGGCTGGCATTGGGCGTGAGCTTCTCGGCGAGGCGGAGCGCCGCGGCGCGGCCGAACACGACGAGGTCGATCAGCGAGTTGGAGCCGAGGCGGTTGGCGCCGTGCACGGAGACGCAGGCGGCTTCGCCGATCGCCATCAGGCCGGGGATGATGGCGTTGTCGTCGCCGTCCCTCTTGGTCAGGACCTCGCCGTGGTAGTTCGTGGGGATGCCGCCCATGTTGTAGTGCACGGTCGGCACGATCGGGATCGGCTCGCGCGTCACGTCGACATTGGCGAAGATCTTTGCGGATTCGGAGATGCCCGGCAGGCGCTCGGCCAGCACGGCCGGGTCGAGATGGTCGAGATGCAGGAAGATGTGATCCTTCTTCTTGCCGACGCCGCGTCCTTCGCGAATCTCGATGGTCATCGCGCGCGAGACGACGTCGCGCGACGCGAGGTCCTTGGCCGACGGCGCATAGCGCTCCATGAAGCGCTCGCCTTCGGAATTGACGAGGTAGCCGCCTTCGCCGCGCGCGCCTTCGGTGACGAGGCAGCCCGAGCCGTAGATGCCGGTCGGATGGAATTGCACGAACTCCATGTCCTGCATCGGCAGGCCGGCGCGCAGCACCATGCCGCCGCCGTCCCCCGTGCAGGTGTGCGCCGAGGTGCAGGAGGCGTAGGCGCGGCCGTAGCCGCCGGTCGCCAGGATCACGGTCTGGGCGCGGAAGCGGTGCAGCGTGCCGTCATCGAGCTTGAGCGCGATGACGCCGCGGCAGGTGCCCTGGTCGTCCATGATCAGGTCGATGGCGAAGAACTCGATGAAGAACTCGGCCGCGTGGCGCAGCGACTGGCCGTACATCGTGTGCAGCATGGCATGACCCGTGCGGTCGGCGGCGGCGCAGGTGCGCTGCGCCTGGCCCTTGCCGTAGTCCATGGTCATGCCGCCGAACGGGCGCTGATAGATCTTGCCGTCCTCGGTGCGCGAGAACGGCACGCCCCAATGCTCGAGCTCGTAGACCGCCTCGGGCGCGTTGCGCACCATGTATTCGATCGCGTCCTGGTCGCCGAGCCAGTCCGACCCCTTGACGGTGTCGTACATGTGCCAGCGCCAGTCGTCCTTGTGCATGTTGCCGAGCGAAGCCGAGATGCCGCCCTGCGCCGCGACAGTGTGCGAGCGGGTCGGGAACACTTTGGTGATGCAGGCAGTGCGAAGACCAGCCTCGCTGCAGCCGACCACGGCCCTCAGGCCGGCGCCGCCGGCGCCGACCACGACGACGTCATAGGTGTGGTCTTCGATCGGGTAGGCTTTGCCGTTGGTGGCGGGAGCGCCGTTGCCCGAGCCATTCGTTGCGGTGGCCATGGGTTACACTCCGGATGCCAGTTTCAAGATCGCGTAGGTCGAGGCGAGTGCCACGGCGAACGAGAAGAAGTTGTTGAGCATGACCGCGGTGAGCTTCAGCTTCTCGTTATGGACGTAGTCCTCGATCACCACCTGCATGCCGATCTTCATGTGCCAGGCGCTGGCGAGGATGAAGAGCAGCAGGATCACTGCAACGGGAATGGAGCTCAGTGTCTGCGCAGCGTAGACCTGGTTGCGGCCGAGCAGCATCATGATGATCACCAGTCCCGGAATCATCAGCAGCGTCAAGGCGACGCCGGTGATGCGCTGGCGCCAGAAATCGGACGTGCCGGAATGCGCGGCGCCGAGATTGCGGACGCGGCCGAGCGGGGTGCGCATGCTGCGCTTGGGCGTATCGGCCGCGCTCATCGTCCGCCTCCCATCGCATAGGCGACGATCCAGACCAGCACCGTCAACGCGATGCCGCCGATCAGGGCGGCCCAGGTCAGTGCCTCCCGCTCATTGGGCTTGAACCCGTAGCCGAGATCCCAGACGAAATGCCGGATGCCGCTCAGCATATGGTGCATCAGCGCCCAGGTGTAGCCGAACACGATCAGCCGGCCGATGATGCTGCCGGCGAAGGCCTGGACGTGGGCATAGGCAGCCGGTCCGGAGGCGGCGGCAACCAGCCACCAGACCAGCAGCAGGGTTCCGACATAGAGGGCGATACCGGTGGCGCGATGGACGATGGACAGGACCATCGTCAGCGTCCAGCGGTACACCTGGATGTGTGGCGAGAGCGGTCGTTCGATCCGTGCGGTCATGGGCTTTGATGTTGTCTGGCGGCCCAGCAGGGGGCGCGCGGGGATCGGAAAGGTCGGCTCTATTTACGGAGTCGATTTCGCTCGCGCAATCACCAATTCGCCATAAATCGAACGCTGGTTCAGCTCTAGGTCCTTGACGAAGCAAGGCCAATCAGAGGCTTGGTATACCAGACCGTAGGTCCGCCAACGAACAGGTGAATTTTGTTTCATTCTTTTGGGGCTCAAAGCCACATTGAAATTACTATTGGAACGCCTCTAGGCGAACTCGCTCGCGCGGCGCCCGCGCCCGAGCTCATGACGCCGCAAGCGGCCGAACCAATCCCAGAACCGTCGCCAATTCCGCCATGCGCACTGATTTTCCGCGCGACGGCGGATATGCGCCACCTGCATCCCACCCAAGACGCGTCGCGCGCTCTGTCGACCCGCCAAGACAGATCTCCTACAGCTGGATCTGCAGCCGAATCCGAGCCGACTTTTCGGAGGTGCTGCGCGGAGCGGGCCGGGTGATTGCGGGTCTTGAAATCAAGGAGATCATCGAGCTCGCGCTGTTGCTGATCGCAACGGGCGCGCTCTCGGGATTTCTGGCCGGCGTGTTCGGCATCGGCGGCGGCGCGATTCTGGTGCCGGTGCTCTACGAATGTTTCCGTATCGTGGGCGTGCCCCTGGAGGTGCGGATGCCGCTCTGCATCGGCACCTCTCTTGCCATCATCATCCCGACCTCGCTTCGCTCGTTCCAGGCGCACTACCGGCGCGGCGCGGTCGACATGGCGATCCTCCGCCTGTGGTGGCTGCCGATCGTGCTCGGCGTCATCGCCGGCAGCGTGGTGGCACGCTACGCGCCGGAGCGGCTGTTCAAGATCGTCTTCGTCGGTGTCGCCTACGCCGCTGCGGCGCGGCTGATCTTCGCGCGCGAGACCTGGAAGCTAGGCGGTGACATGCCGAAGGGACTGTTGATGCGCGTCTACGGCTTCTGCGTCGGCATCCTCTCGACCTTGATGGGCATCGGCGGCGGCCTGTTCTCGAACCTGCTGATGACGTTCTACGGCCGTCCTATCCACCAGGCGGTGGCGACCTCGTCGGCGCTGGCAGTGCTGATCTCGATCCCCGGCGCGCTCGGCTACATCTATGCCGGCTGGCCGGCGGCGGCGACCTATCCCGCCGTCGCCGCGCTGCAGATCCCGTTCGCGCTCGGCTACGTCTCGCTGATCGGCGCGGTGCTGGTGATGCCGATGAGCCTCGTCACCGCGCCGCTGGGCGTGAGAGCCGCGCATGCGATGTCGAAGCGCACGCTTGAGGTGGCGTTCGGGTGCTACCTGTTCATTGTTGGCAGCCGGTTCGCGATGAGCCTGTTGGGCGGGCAATAGCCGCCACACACTCCGCCATTGCGCGCGCAGCGAAGCAATCCAGTCCGTCTCCGCGGAAAATTCTGGATCGCTTCGTCGCAAGAACTCCTCGCATGACGCGGCGAGAGCGAGCCCCCTCATTTCTTCGCGTAAATATCCTTGTACGTATCCCGCAGCACGTTCTTCTGCACCTTGCCCATGGTGTTGCGCGGCAGCTCGTCGACGACGAAGACGCGTTTGGGCATCTTGAATTTTGCCAGACGGCCGTCGAGTGCCTTCAGCACTCCGGCTTCGGTGACATCCGCCCCCTTGTTGCAGACCAGGACGGCCGTGACCCCTTCGCCGAAATCGGCATGCGGTACGCCGATCACGGCGGATTCGATCACACCGGGCATGGCGTCGATCTCGCTCTCGATTTCCTTCGGGTAGACGTTGAAGCCACCGGAGATGACGAGGTCCTTGCCGCGGCCGAGGATGTGGATGTAGCCCTTGGCGTCGATCTTGCCGAGGTCGCCGGTGATGAAGAAGCCGTCGTCGCGGAATTCCGCCTTGGTCTTCTCCGGCATGCGCCAGTAGCCCTTGAAGACGTTCGGGCCTTTCACCTCGATCATGCCGATCTCTTCGCGCGGCAGCTCTTTCCCCGTCTCAGGTTCGGTCACGCGCACGGAGACGCCGGGCAGCGGAAAGCCGACCGCGCCGGGGACGCGCTCGCCGTCGTAAGGGTTCGAGGTGTTCATGTTGGTTTCCGTCATGCCGTAGCGCTCGAGCACGGCATGCCCCGTGCGCGCCGACCATTCGCGATGGGTCTCGGCCAGCAGCGGCGCCGAGCCCGAGATGAACAGCCGCATGTGCTTCGTGCTGTCGCGCGACAGTGCGGAATTTTGCAGAAGTCGCGTGTAGAAGGTCGGCACGCCCATCAGCACGGTGGCGCGCGCCATCAGCTTGATGATCAGATCGGGATCGAGCTTCGGCAGGAAGATCATCGACGCGCGTGCGAACAGCGTCACGTTGGTCGCCACGAACAGGCCGTGGGTGTGATAGATCGGCAGTGCGTGAATCAGCACGTCCTTGTCGGTGAAGCGCCAGTAGCCGACCAGCGAGAGCGAGTTCGACGCGAGATTGTCGTGGCTGAGCATCGCGCCCTTGGAACGGCCTGTGGTGCCCGAGGTGTAGAGGATCGCGGCGAGATCGTCGTTTGCCCGCGAGATGGTCGCAAACTCGCTGCTCGCCTTGTCGGCGGCGTCCGTCAGCGAGCCTTTGCCGTCAGGCCCGAGCGTCTCGACCTTGGCCTTCACCTTGGCGGCGATCGGGGCGAGCCCTTCCGCCTTGGAAGGATCGCAGACCACCAGCGACGGCTCGGCATCCCCGATGAAATAGTCGAGCTCGTTCAGCGTATAGGCGGTGTTCAGCGGTAAATAGACCGCGCCGGCCCGCACCGTGCCGAGATACAGCACGATGTTGGCGACGGATTTTTCGACCTGCACCGCGACGCGGTCGCCCGGCTTCACGCCGCGCGCGACCAGCACATTCGCCATTTGTCCCGCGCGCGCGATCAAATCGCCATAGCTGATATGGGCGCCGTCATGCGTCTCGATCGCGAGGCGTTTGGGATCGTCCAGGCCGTCGAACAGGCGGGAAAACAAATTGGCGTTGGCAGCTGGGTTCATGCAAGATTTCCTCGACCGTAGGGACTTGTACGACAAGTCTTGTTAGACAAGGCCGGTCAAAACCGAGGGCTGGATTAGCAAAAACCGCCCCGCTGAAGCAACGGAGACAGTTTGCATGACCAAGAACGGGAAACGCGTGGCCTGGGTCACGGGTGGTGGCAGCGGCATCGGGGAGGCTGGCGCCGAGGCGCTAGCTGCCGACGGCTGGACGGTGGTGGTGTCCGGCCGGCGCCAGCCAGCTCTTGACGCTGTGGTGGCGAAGATCACCAAAACGGGCGGGGCGGCCGAGGCGATTGCGCTGGATGTGTCCAACGCCGCCGCGGCCCAGAAAGCGGCCGATCAGATCGTCACCAAGCACGGCCGCATCGACCTCCTGGTCAACAATGCCGGCATCAATGTCCCCAAGCGCAGCTGGAAGGACATGGAACTGGAGGGCTGGGACAGACTGGTCCAGGTCAATCTCAACGGCGTGCTCTATTGCATGCGCGCGGTTCTGCCGACGATGCGCAAGCAGCAGGATGGCGCGATCATCAACGTCTCGTCATGGGCCGGCCGCCACGTCTCGAAGATGCCGGGCCCGGCCTACACTACCACCAAGCATGCGGTGCTGGCATTGACCCACTCCTTCAACATGGACGAATGCGTCAACGGCCTGCGCGCCTGCTGCCTGATGCCGGGCGAGGTGGCGACGCCGATCCTGAAGCTGCGCCCGGTGGTGCCGAGCGAGGACGAGCAAGCCAGGATGCTGCAATCCGAAGATCTCGGTCGTACCATCGCGTTCATAGCGAGCATGCCGGCGCGTGTTTGCATCAACGAAGTGCTGATCAGCCCGACGCATAATCGCGGGTTCATTCAAACACCGAACAATAGGGACTAGTAGTTCGTCATTGCGAGCGAAGCGAAGCAATCCAGAAAAGTATCCGTGCAAACAGCCTGGATTGCTTCGTCGCTTCCGCCTTCGCTCTGCGAGCTTCGGCGGGCAAGTCGCTCCTCGCGATGACGCGGTGGATGCACCCCACGAACACCCCCGCGGATAGTTTCACGCATCACGATAAATTATTTCCCGAAACCACTTCGCAAACCCTCCCGTAGTTCGGTGCAACGACGGCGCTGCTGCTTCACGCTCACAGGTCGCAGCCACTGTTGTTGCCAACTCAACGCCGGCAATCGCCGGTCACAATCCAATCGGGAGATTCTCCATGTCGAAGCGCATTACCTATCTCGCTGCCGCCGCCTTCAGCGCCCTGGCCATCACCGCGACCGTCGTCGCGCCAGTGAGCGCCGAGGAGAAGACCGTCATGGTCGGCGGCGCTGCGATGTTCCCGTCCAAGAACATCGTCCAGAACGCGGTCAACTCGAAGGACCACACCACGCTGGTCGCGGCCGTGAAGGCAGCGGGCCTGGTCCCGACCCTGGAAGGCAGGGGCCCGTTCACGGTGTTCGCGCCGACCAACGCCGCCTTCGGCAAGCTGCCGGCCGGCACCGTCGACACCCTGGTCAAGCCCGAGAACAAGGCCACGCTGACCAAGATCCTCACCTATCATGTCGTGCCCGGCAAGCTCGAGGCTTCCGACCTCACCGAGGGCAAGAAGCTGAAGACCGCCGAAGGCGAGGAGCTGACGGTCAAGAAGATGGACGGCAAGGTCTGGATCGTCGACGCCAAGGGCGGCACCTCGATGGTGACGATCTCCAACGTCAACCAGTCGAACGGTGTCATCCACGTGATCGATACCGTGCTGATGCCGGCGACGTAACCCCACGCGATCCTGTTTCATCCCCGACAGGGTGTTTCGACAAGGCGAGCCGGGGGTGCCCGGCTCGCTTTTTTGTGACCACAATAGCCTGACGGCATCGATTTGATCGCGAGTACGGCGTAACGAAGACGGACGGCCGGCGTATAATCCTGACACACGATCCCCAGGACGGAACCATCATGGCGAGCCTCACTGTCACCGACGAGCAGGTCAGGGCCAATCCGGCCAAAGTAATCCAGCCAGCCTGGGTCCGGGTCATGCATTGGGTCAATGCTCTTGCCATGATCCTGATGATCCTGTCGGGCTGGCAGATCTACAACGCCTCGCCGCTGTTCGGCTTCAGCTTTCCGCGCGAGTACACGCTCGGCGGCTGGCTCGGCGGCGGCCTGCTCTGGCATTTCGCGGCGATGTGGCTCTTGATGATCAACGGGCTCGCCTATCTCGTCACCGGCTTTGCCACCGGCCGCTTCGCCAAGAAACTGTTCCCGATCACCCCGTCAGGCGTGCTCCACGACGTCAGGGCTGCGCTGACCTTCAAGCTCGGCCATGCCGATCTCACCGTCTACAATTACGTCCAGCGCGTGCTCTATGCCGGCATCATCGTGGTCGGCGTCCTGATCGTGCTGTCAGGCCTTGGGATGTGGAAGCCGGTGCAGCTGCATTGGCTCGTCACACTGTTCGGCGACTATCCGACCGCGCGCTACATCCATTTCTTCTGCATGGCCGCGATCTGCGCGTTCCTGGTCGTTCACGTTCTGCTCGCGCTGCTGGTGCCGAAGAGCCTGCGCGCCATGATCATCGGTCGCTGAGGAGGACAACATGGCCAAGCGTACATTCCTGGTCCCCGGCGTCGACAAGCGGCTCCTGATCAAGGACTCCATCAAGACGATGCCTGATGTGACCCGCCGCCGCTTCATCGCGGGCGGCGCCAGTCTCGGGGCGCTGACGCTGCTCACCGGCTGCGACGTCGTCGATTCCTCTTCGGCCGAGGAGATGCTGAAGCAGGTCTCGAAATTCAACGACGCGGTGCAGGCCTTCATCTTCAATCCAGACGCGCTGGCGCCGACCTTTGCCGAAAGCGCGATCACGAAACCGTTCCCGTTCAACGCCTATTACGATCTCGACGATGCGCCCGACGTGAACGGCGCCGACTGGAAACTCGAGGTCCGCGGCCTTGTCGACAACAAGAAGTCCTGGACGCTGGATGAGCTCTACAAGCTGCCGCAGGTTACGCAGATCACGCGTCATATCTGCGTGGAAGGCTGGAGCGCGATCGGCAGCTGGACCGGCACGCCCCTGCGCGATTTCCTCAAGCTGGTCGGCGCCGATACGCGCGCGAAATATGTCTGGTTCCAGTGCGCCGACAAGGACGGCTACAATTCTCCCCTCGACATGCGCAGCGCGCTGCATCCACAGACGCAGATGACGTTCAAATACGCGGACGAAATCCTGCCGCGCGCCTACGGCTTCCCGATGAAGATCCGCGTGCCGACCAAGCTCGGCTTCAAGAACCCGAAATACGTGGTCTCGATGGAAGTCACCAACGACTACAAGGGCGGCTATTGGGAAGACCAGGGTTATAATTCGTTCAGTGGGAGCTAATCCGCTGCGCTACGGACGCGAGCCCTTCGGCCCCACCTTGCGCTGACACAGCGCCGCAACCGCCCCAAGCGCCAGCAGCGCCGCCGAGACATTCAGCGCGTAACTCAGGCTCCCGAGCGCGTCCGTGATCGCGCCGACCGCGATCGGCCCGAGCGTCTGGCCGACGCCGAACGAGATCGTCATCGCCGCGATCGCGGTCGGCCACACCTCGGGCGGATAGTTGAAGCGCACGAAGGCGGTGGTCGAGCCGACCACGGCGAAGAAGGCGACGCCGAACACCACCGCGGAGACCGCAAGCCACGCCGGCGAATGTCCAAGGATCGGCAGAGCCGCACCCAGCGCGTTGGTGCCGAGGATGATGGCGGTGGCAAGTCCGCCGCGATCGAGCGCCAGCACGCCGCGCCAGACCCAGGGCGTGACGAAGGCGCTCAGCCCGATCAGGCTCCAGAATGCCGCCTGCGCCGCGGCCCCGCCGCCGCCGTCGCGGACATAGGCGATCATGAAGGTCATGTAGGCGATGTAGCCGGCGCCGAACAGGAAGTAGCCGGCGAGATAGATCAGCACGGGCATAATCGCGAAGGCGGCGTGGCTGGCTTGCGAGAAACGGGCTCCGCTCTCGATGCGGACCAGGAACAGCGGCACGGTCATCACGACGGACAGCAGCGTCATCGCCCACCACACCACCCACCACGAGCCCGGGCCGAAATATTGCAGCGTGAACGGGGCGATCAGCCCTGATGAGAGAATGCCAACACCGGGGCCGGCATAGAACAGGCTGAGCAGGAAATTGCCCCGCTCCGGATGGGCCTGCGCGATGGAAGCGGCCAGCGCGCCGCCGGCGACGAAGCCGGCCGCCGCGCCGATGCCGAGCACCAGCCGGGCCAGGCTGAGCGCGACGAAATTGCCGGTCAGCGCGCACACCGCAAGCGCGGCGACACAGGCCAGCGTTCCGCCGCGGATCGCGGCCGACCAGCCGACGCGCTGGATCAGCCGGGACGCCACAAGGGCGCCCGCGAGATAGCCGACGGCATTGATGGTATTCATGAAACCGGCCGCCGAGTAGGACCAACCGAGGTCCTCCCGCATGTCCGGCAGCACCAGCGAATAGGCGAAGCGGCCGATACCGAGCCCGACCGTCGCGGCCAGCGACAGGGTCAGGATCAGCCGCGCGGGATGGGCATCGGGTGGAGGGCGGTCAGGTGCGTGCAAGGGGTACTCCGGCAGGTGCAGTGTGGCAGGCCCTGCCTGCCTTGCACAGCGGCGAGGCGGCAATGGTGTCTTGCCAAGCGCGCAACGTCGCTCTAGCACTCCGGCCGAAATTCGATCTCAGAGGAAACGACCATGGCGACGCACAAACTGCTGCTGCTTCCCGGCGACGGTATCGGCCCCGAGGTGATGGGCGAGGTGAAGCGGCTGATCGACTGGCTCAATTCGGCCGGGATCGCCAGGTTCGAGACGGATACCGGCCTCGTCGGCGGCTCCGCCTATGACGCGCACAAGGTGTCGATCTCCGAGGGCGACATGGCCAAGGCGCTCGCCGCCGACGCTATCATCTTCGGCGCGGTCGGCGGCCCGAAGTGGGATGCCGTTCCTTACGAGGTGCGTCCCGAAGCCGGCCTGCTGCGCCTGCGCAAGGATCTCGCTTTGTTCGCGAACCTGCGTCCCGCCGTGTGCTACCCGGCGCTGGCCGAGGCTTCGAGCCTGAAGCGCGAGGCGGTCGAGGGCCTCGACATCATGATCGTGCGCGAGCTCACCGGCGGTGTCTATTTCGGCGAGCCCAAGACCATCACCGATCTCGGCAACGGCCAGAAGCGCGCCGTCGACACCCAGGTCTACGACACCTACGAGATCGAGCGCATCGGCCGCGTCGCCTTCGAGCTTGCCAGGAAGCGCAAGAACAAGGTGACGTCGATGGAGAAGCGCAACGTCATGAAGTCGGGCGTGCTCTGGAACGAGGTGATGACCCAGGTCCATAAGCGCGAATATCCCGACGTCACGCTCGAGCACCAGCTCGCCGATTCCGGCGGCATGATGCTGGTGAAATGGCCCAAGCAGTTCGACGTCATCGTCACCGACAATCTGTTCGGCGACATGCTGTCCGACATCGCGGCGATGCTGACGGGATCGCTCGGCATGCTGCCCTCGGCCTCGCTCGGCGAGATCGACGTCAAGAGCAGGAAGCGCAAGGCGCTGTACGAGCCCGTGCACGGCTCGGCGCCCGATATCGCAGGCCAGGGCCTCGCAAATCCCATTGCGATGATCTCGTCGTTCGGCATGGCGCTGCGCTATTCCTTCGACATGGGCGCGCTGGCCGACAAGGTAGACGCCGCGATCGCCGCGGTGCTCGCCAGCGGCCTGCGCACCGCCGACATCAAGTCGGAAGGCACCACGGCGGTCTCGACCACGCAAATGGGCGAGGCGATCCTGAAGGAATTGCAGAAGCTGCACGCGTAACATGCGTGCCGTCATTCCGGGATGGTGCGTAGCACCAGACCCGGAATCTCGAGATTCCGGGTTCGGCTCTTCGAGCCGCCCCGGAATGACCGTGTGGCGCAAAACAAAAAGGCCGGGCGTGAGCCCGGCCCTTTTTCAACTCGAATTGTGGTCCGCTCAGTACAGCGGGAAAGTTTGCGGATAGCCGCCGACATCGTGCGGCGGCGAGAGCGGCTGGCGGTCGATCGGGCGGTTGAGATTCTCGCGGGCGAAGGACGGATAGCCCACGGCCGGCGGGAAGGCGTAGTCGGAGAACTTGCGGTCGCCCGGATTGACCTCGGTGCCGCCGTCGAGCCATGAGCGCTTGCTCACATAGATGCGGGTGCGACCCTGCTGATAGCTCGAATTGGGGCCGCTCGGGCCGTAATAGGGACGGCCGTTATCATAGCGCTGCTTCTTGGTTTCGGCCGAGGCGGGTGCCGCGAAGGCCGAGGACATGGCAATCACGGCGCCGGCCGCAAGCCACATCGCCAGTTTGTTCGCGGCAGAGAAATTCGAGCTCATCACGTCCCCTTCAGGCGGCAAGCCGCCAATCGATTTCATCCCCATACTAGCCCGGCCAAGGCGACCGCAACTAGGTCAATTGGGTCACACCAGCGCTGAATAATCGTGCGCGCGGGTCAAAGTTGCATGGATACAGCCACTTGGGCTTGATGCCGGTCAGAGCGTTCCGCGCAATTGTGCGTTCGCGGCGCCCAGCAGCCAGTCCGGCGAGCCCGCAAGGTCACAGCCGCGGCGCTTCAGCTCGGCACGGGCGAACAGGTCCGCCAGCTTCGGCTCGTTGCCCGAGGTCAGCAGTGTCAGCCGGTTCAGCGTGCAGGCGATCGCCGCGCGCCGGGCGGGCAGGGTGTCGCCCTGGCAGGAGAAGCCGGAGATCTGCAACGCTGGCTCCTCGCTGCGCTTGAGGTAGCCGAGGCATGCCCGCGCGCCCTCCATTGCAGCGACCGGCCGGAACAGGGCGACGGCGCCGAATTTGGTCTCGATCAGGCCGGCTTGCTCGAGCGGGGTGGCCGCGCCTAGTCCCATCTGGACGGCGAGGTCCTCCGTTGCCGGACGTGTGACGTCGAATTCGCCGCCCTCCCGGTAAATCTCGAGTTCGGCCAGCACCTGCTCTGCGGGGCCGGTCCAGCGCATGACGTCCCTGCGGCCGCCTTCAGGATGCCTGAGGATGGAGTAAGAGGCTGTTTTCTCTGATGAATCGAGTTTGCTAAGGGCGAAAGCCGGGCGCGAGCGGTCGGCCACGCTCCAGCCCGGTCTCGGCGCCGGCTCATCATCGCGCTGATCGGGCAGCTGGCCGAGCGCGGCAAGGCCGAGGATGCAAAGGAGGGCGAGCGTCCCCACATAAGCGAACAGGCGCGCCAGCGTGCCGACGACCTCGTCGGCGAAAGCTGCAAGCGCCAGATGGATCTGGGTGGGGCTAACGGCCGTGCTGGCCTCAGGCGACTGCATCCACGTCCCTAAAGCATGGTCCAACGTTGTCTTGAGGCCGGTTCTCGCATAGAAGCGCTGCTCTTCCTGTTTAAGCGTCAGCTTCAGGAACGGGCTTTTTCACCGGAGAGTGAACGATGGGTTACAAAGTCGCAGTCGTCGGCGCGACCGGCAATGTCGGACGGGAAATGCTCAGCATTCTGGATGAGCGCAAATTCCCCGCGGACGAGGTCGTGGCCCTGGCGTCACGCCGCAGCGTCGGCGTCGAGGTCTCCTATGGCGACCGCACCCTGAAGTGCAAGGCGCTCGAGCACTACGACTTCTCCGACGTCGACATCTGCCTGATGTCGGCGGGCGGCGAGGTGTCGAAGGAATGGTCGCCGAAGATCGGCGCCGCCGGCACGGTCGTGATCGACAATTCCTCGGCCTGGCGCATGGACCCGGACGTGCCGCTGATCGTGCCGGAAGTGAACGCCGCTGCGACCGAAGGCTTCAGGAAGAAGAACATCATCGCCAACCCGAACTGCTCGACCGCGCAGCTCGTGGTCGCGCTCAAGCCGCTGCACGACAAGGCGACCATCAAGCGCGTCGTGGTCTCGACCTATCAATCGGTGTCGGGCGCCGGCAAGGATGCGATGGACGAGTTGTTTTCGCAGACCAAGGCCGTCTACACCAACAGCGAGATCGTGAATAAGAAATTTCCCGCGCGCATCGCCTTCAACGTCATCCCCCAGATCGACGTCTTCATGGAGGACGGCTACACCAAGGAAGAGTGGAAGATGATGGCGGAGACCAAGAAGATCCTGGATCCCAAGATCAAGCTCTCCGCCACCTGCGTGCGCGTGCCGGTCTTCGTCGGCCACTCCGAGGCCGTCAACATCGAGTTCGAGACTCCGATCAGCGCGGACGAAGCCCGCAACATCCTGCGCACGGCGCCCGGCTGTCTCGTCATCGACAAGCAGGAGCCCGGCGGCTACGCCACGCCGTATGAAGCCGCCGGCGAGGACGCGACCTACATCAGCCGCATCCGCGAGGACGCGACGGTGGAGAACGGCCTCGTGCTGTGGTGCGTGTCCGACAACTTACGCAAGGGCGCCGCGCTCAACGCGATCCAGATCGCGGAAGTGCTGATCAACCGCAAGCTGATCAGCGCGAAGAAGCAGGCGGCGTAACACGAGCTGCCGTCGACCCGTAGGGCGGGCAAAGCGAAGCGTGCCCACCACCTGCGATTAATCGGGGAAGTATGGTGGGCACGGCGCGTCGCGCCTTGGCCCACCCTACGAATTCAAGCCGAGCCGAGACAGGCCTACGCTGCCTCGCGCGCGTTCCGAAATTCCTTCGCAACCTTGTCCAGCACGAACAGCGATCCCTCCGCGACGCCGAAATAGGCGCCGTGGGTCTGCATCTGGCCGCTCTCCACGGCCTTGCGCACGAACGGGAAGGTCATCAGGTTTTCGAGGCTGCGGAACACGGCGGCCTTCTCGATGCGCTCGACGAACTGCGCCATTGTTTCATGGTCGCGCTGCTCGACCACCTCACCCGGCTTGATGAACATCTGCATCCATTTGCCGATGAAGTCGCCCGGCGTGAGCGGCTCGATCTTGTCGACGAAGGCGCGGATGCCGCCGCATTGCGCGTGGCCGAGCACCACGATGTGCTTCACCTTCAGCACCGTGACGGCATATTCGAGTGCGGCCGAGACGCCATGCGCGTTCTCGTCGGGCTGATAGGTCGGCACCAGATTGGCGATGTTGCGGACCACGAACAGCTCGCCCGGGCCGACGTCGAAGATCACCTCGGGCGAGACACGGCTGTCGCAGCAGCCGATCACCATCACCGGGGGCGACTGCCCCTTCACCGAGAGTTCGCGGTAGCGGTTCTGCTCGGTCGGCAGCCGCTGGGTGGCGAAGGCCTTGTAGCCTTCCAGCAAATGCTCTGGGAATACGATCATGGCCTATGCCTAAACATATACCGTCGCGGCGAACAAGCCTTTCGAATAGGCAGGCCAGATGCTATCGCCTCCGGTCAAGAGCCGCCCAGGAAAACCGGAAGGAATGCTTGCATGACCCGCCCGCGCCGCAGCCATCTGTTCATGCCCGGCTCCAACCCGCGCGCACTGGACAAGGCGCGCAATCTTGCCGCCGACGGCCTGATCCTCGATCTCGAGGACTCCGTCGCCCCCGACGCCAAGGCGGTGGCACGCGACGGCATCGCCGCCGCGATTGCGGCCAAGGGTTTTGGCAAGCGCGAGATTTTGATCCGCACCAACGGCCTCGACACGCCCTGGTGGGCCGATGACGTCGCGATGGCCGCCAAGGCCTCACCGGACGGTATCCTGGTTCCAAAAGTTTCAAGCATTGAAGATCTCGACGCGATCGGCCGTCGCCTCGCCGAGCTTGGCGCGGCGCCGACCGTGAAGGTCTGGGCCATGATCGAGACCGCGCGCGCCGTGCTGCATGCCGAAGAGCTGGCCGCCGCCGGGCGTGATCCAGCAAGGCGCCTGTCGGGTTTCGTGTTCGGCCCGAACGACATCTCGCGTGAGACGCGGATCCGAATGCTGCCCGGCCGCGCCGCGATGATCCCGATGATCACGCATTGCATCCTGGCGACGCGCGCTCATAGCCTCGAAATTCTCGATGGCCCCTACAGCGACATCGCCAATCCTGATGGATTCGCCACCGAATGCGCGCAAGGCCGCGATCTCGGCTTCGACGGCAAGACGCTGATCCACCCCTCGCAGATCGACGCCTGCAACGCGATCTTCACGCCTCCCGAAGACGAAGTTGCGCGCGCGCGAAAGATCATCGCGGCGTTCGAACTGCCGGAAAACGCCTCGCGCGGGGCGATCCGCCTGGATGGCGCGATGGTCGAGCGGCTCCACGCCGACATGGCGCGGCGCACGATCGCCATCGCGGACGCGATTGCGGCGATGAGCAAGGGCTGAAGATCTTCAAGCGGCCGTTGGTCCGCTTCAGCTCCGGGAATTCAGCCCGATCAGTTTCTTGAACCGTTCGACGGCGGCATGGCCGAGATCGGTCCAGTACTCCGATGACAAGGGACCATGTCGGCGGCAAGGGTTCACGCCGGCGAGGCCGACGAGGATCGGGTCTATTGCATCCTGAGCCGTGAAGGCTTGCGCGCCAATGAGCTTTTGCGCGCAAACGGTGCCGACAAGGGCATCGCCGCGGAGCGTGGTCCCGAAGCTCACGTCCCACATGCGAGCGGTCCCGTCCGCGGATGCGGTGAGCACGCGCTTGCCGTCGGGACTAAAGACGGCCGTGTTCAGGCCACGACCATGGCCCTCGATCCCACGAAGAGTCTGGCCGCTTCCGGCATCCCAGATCTGGGCGGTGTGGTCATTCGCGGCGGTGACGATGCGCAATCCGTCCGGGCTGAACGCAGCACTCGAAACCAAAGCGGTGTGGCCGTTGAGTTCGTTCAGCATCTCGCCGGTTTCAACGTTCCATACCCGGGCAAGGCCGCTGGACTCGGCAGTGACCAGGCGTTTGCCGTCCGGACTTAAGGCCGTGCTCCACACGGACGTGCCGCCGGGGCTAGTGATGTCTCGCACCAAAGCTCCGGTCGCGGTGTCCCAGACGCGGGCGTGGTCTTTGCTCCGGTCCGCGATGCGCCGACCATCGGCGCTGACGGCGGGAGAGCCGTAGCTTCCGTCGTTATTTTTCAGCTCGCGCACCAGCGTGCCGCTGAGTGCGTCCCAGATCGCCGCGTGCTTGCTGAAGATGAGGACGACATGCGTATTGGTGCCATCGGCGACGAACCTCGCACCAAAGATGCCGCTGTCGTTGCGCAGCTCGCCGCGAGGCTCACCTGTCGCGGCATCCCAGACGCGGACTATATTCTCGGACAGCGTCAGGATGAGCGCATCGTCGGGACTGAAGGCTGCCTGGTTGACCGGGCTGTTGTGGGGCAGTTCGCGGATCATCGTCCCACTGGCGGCATCCCACATGCGGGCTGTCTTGTCGGCCGATGCCGTGATCACGCGCGAGCCGCTCGAATCAAAGGCGGCAGCCATGACAGCGCCGTCATGACGGAGCGGCCGCGATCCCTCCGACACATCCCATATGCGCAGTGTGCGGTCGAGCGATCCGCTGACGATATGGCCGCCGGTACCGACTGCGACGCTCGTGACGTCATCAGCATGCCCCCTGAGTTCGCGCAATAACTCACCGCTGCCAATATCCCACAATCGTACGGTCTTATCCGCTGACGTTGTGATGAGGGTGGATCCGTCCGCGCTGAACGCAACGGCTTTGACCTCGGCATCATGTCGCGGGAATTCTCCAATGAGCTCGCCCGTGGCTGTTTCCCACACGCGCGCGACCCGGTCGCCCGCGCCGGTGGCGACTTGCGTCCCGTCCGGGCTGAACGCGACGGCATGAATGAAGTCCTTGTGTCCAGGCAGCTCGCGCAGCATCGTGCCGTTGTCGGTGTCCCAGATCTGGGCTGTCTCCATTCCAGTGATGATGGCTTGCGTGCCGTCGCGGCTGATCGCCGCATTCACGACATAGCGTGCTTTATCCTTGAACTCTCCGACGATCTTGCCGCTGGTGAGGTCCCATAGCTGGGCTTGTCCGAATCCCTTTACGACCAGGAGCCGTGTCCCGTCGGCACTAAACGCCACGCCGGCGAGGGGGCGCGCGATCAAGTTGATGTGGGTGGCAATCTTGATTTCGCGCAATGGCGCGCCGCTGACGGCGTCCCACGAACGCGCAACGCCAACAGCAGCACTCGATGATGTCGTCAGGACCCGCTTGCCGTCAGGACTGAATGCGACGTGACTGACCCCACCTTCATGCTTGAGCTCGTGCAACAGCTCGCCGCTTCGCGCGTCCCACACCCGGGCCGTTCGATCCGACGAGCCGCTGACAATGCGCGTGCCGTCGGCAGTGATGGCAACGCTGTTGACTGCATCCGTGTGTCCTGACAGCACGCGTTGCAGCCGGCTGAGCTGTGCCGCGCCGGCGAGCTTCGCCTCGAGTCCCCCGACCTCGCGGGTCGACCAGCCCAGCGCGACCGGTGAACGTCCCGGTGGCGGCAGGCCCTCAACGGCGATCCGCATGGCCGTGTCGTACCTCTTCTCGGCGATGGCGCGGTCCGCCGCGCTCGTCATCACCAGGGTCTCGCGGCGATCCGTCTCGCGCTGCTGCCACAGGACATAGCCCGCCCCGGCGACGACGAGCAGTGCGATGCCTGCGAGCGCCCAGGCGCTTCGTCGCTGGAAACGCCGCGTGCGCGCGATCGCGGCGCGTTCCTTCTCGATCTCGCCGGTCTCGAACAGGCGGCTGGCATGGACATAGGCGCGCTGCAACTCGGTCGGGTCCGGCGCACCCTTGGGCGAGGTGAGCAGCCAGGCCTCGGCGTCGGTCAATTCCTCGCCGCGCAGCAGGCGGCCTCCGGATGCCGGGCGGCCTGCGCCGTCCCACCTTTGTGCCAGCTCGCCAATGCGCGTGTGCTGGCGAATCCAGGCAATGTCGGTCTCCAGCGCGAGCGCCAGCGCCGACAATCCGGCGTCGAAATTGTCCTGGTCGCGCAGCAAGATGTAATTGAGCCGCGCCAGGCGTGGCGGCAGGTCGGCGTCGGCGACAGGCCGGTACACCAGTGGCAGCAGTTTTTTCTGCAAACTCTCGGTTCGTTCAGCCTCCCACGCGCAGACGTGAGAGGCGATCAGGTCGGGGCTGATGACGATGCCGATCGCGTCGGCGGAAAGGATCAGCGAATCGAGCCGCTCCTGCCACGGCTCGCCCGGCAAGATGTCCTTCTTGTCCAGATAGGCTTCAAAGCCGCGCGCGTTGAGGGCGTCGACGAGCCGGTTGGAAAAGACGGAATCCTTGCGGGAATAGGAGATGAAGACGCGCGTCTTCCGCTCGCGGCTGCTCGTCGCGGCGACGGCGGCTTTCGCAGCAATGGCGGCGTCCATGGTGTGTCCCTTGCGGAACGAAGCAGGCGCGATGATCGACAAGGAGAATCAGGGCAGGCGCGAGGCGAACAAGGTCCAGGCTAGACCGTCCGCGCCCGCCGAGCATATGAGATGCTTCACACCTGTCCGCGCCCGCGATTGCCGCCATGGCGCGCACTGAACCGGCTAAGGCATTGAAAAATGGCCGGATCAGGCCTGTATCCGGACCTGTGCAAGAAGGGTGTACGGGGTCGTCCCGGTGCGTTCTACAAGATCGAGAGCTCCGGCTTCTGGTTGTCCTGCGGCGCAAGGGCGCTGCGGTCGAGCGACTCCAGTGTCGAGGCATTGGCGCAGAAGCCGCGGTAGTTCTCCGCGGCGGTGCCGTCGGCGAGCTCGCGGTCGCATTGGCCCTTGTGATTGCAGAGCGAGCAGACCCGCTCCAGGTCACGCAGCAGCAGCGGCTGCGCGCGGCCGAGCCCTTCGGCGTTGATGCCGAGCTGCTCCAGCATCTTCGGCAATTCATCGGCTGAGTGTTTGCCGCGGCGAACCAGTTCCTCCAGATCATCGGGCGCGATCCTGAGGTCACTGGCGATCCGGTCGAAATCGGCGCGATCGAGCTGCCTCATCTCGTTGATCTCGCGGCGATGCTTCAGCCAGCTCGCAAAGGAGCCGATGAGGTCCTGGAGGATGGGATAAGGCCTGCTTGCGGTGCTCATGGAAAGCTCCCTTCGGACAGCGGAATTGGAGCGAATTAAGCACAATGATGCAGGAGCGCGTTGCGCTGGATCAAACAGCGATGATGCGGCCGCGGCCTCCGCTGCACCTCTCCCGCTTGCGGGAGAGGTCGGCGCGCCCGGGCGATGCGAAGCATCGTCCCGCGCGCCGGGTGAGGGTTCTCTCCTCAAGGGGATTGTCCCTTTGTGGAGACACCCTCTCCCCGACCCTCTCCCGCAAGCGGGAGAGGGAGCGCACCTTTGCACGTCAGCTACGCGAACCGCTCCGCCGCCCATGCATACAGGCTGCCCGGAATCGGCTTTTCGCCGCCGCGGCCCTTCGGCGAGATGTGCAGGCCGATGATCTCGGGGTTGGTGACGAGGCCGAGATAGCTCGAGGGATCGAAGAACAATTTTGGCTCGGCGTGCACGGCATAGAACGACTGCTTCGGCAGCGCGCAAGCGAGCTCGCCGGTGCGGCGCGCCAGCGCGGTGAGCGCTGCGGGGCCATAGATCGCAACGCGGATGTCGGAAAGGCGGCTCGAGCCGCCGCGCAGGCGGCGCATCATGAAGGTGACGCGATGGCGGATCGACAGCCAGTTCGGCGTCAGCTCCTCCTGCTCGATCAGCTCCTCGAAGGCAGTGACGATGCCGTGCTCGGGCGGCAGATAGACCACGGAATTGCCGAGCTGCCGCGGCCGCTCCCAGGCGAAATAGGGCTTTGCCGGATCGATCTCGACCGGTTTGAGCAGCAGCACGTCGGCGTCGAGCCAGAGCCCGAGGCGCTTCGCCATCAGCTTCATGCGGAAGAAGTCGCTGAACTGCAGCGTGGTCCAGTCGCGCCAACTGCCGTCCGGCTGCGGCGGGCGCAAGCGTTCGGAGAATGCGTGCGGCAGGATCGCTTCGGCATCCGCATTCGCGACGCCGGCGGGAAGGCCGGGAATGGTGTCGAAGCTGTAAACCGTGACCTTGTGGCCGGCCGCCAGCTGCGAGCGCAGACAGGTCTGGCGCAGCGCGTCCATCGG
This sequence comes from Bradyrhizobium sp. 199, assembly GCF_023073355.1. Taxonomy (GTDB): domain Bacteria; phylum Pseudomonadota; class Alphaproteobacteria; order Rhizobiales; family Xanthobacteraceae; genus Bradyrhizobium. The sequence goes on along the minus strand of NZ_JADPJI010000004.1, from coordinate 20,850 downwards.
GCCATGCCAGAAGGTGACGATCTCGGGCAGCATGCGCGGAAGCTATAAGGGATAACCAGAGCAAAGAAAAAGCCCCGGCGCCGACAGCACCGGGGCTCGAACAAAGGCGCGAGCTCAGGCCCAGGCGCGTTCGCGCTTGAGCTTGTCCTCGTAGGTGTCGATCGAGGCCTTTTTTTCCATCGTGAGGCCGATGTCGTCGAGGCCGTTGATCAGGCAGTGCTTGCGGAACGGGTCGATCTCGAACTTGACCTTGCCGCCGTCGGGGCCGCGGATCTCCTGGTTCGGCAGGTCGATCGTCAGCGTGGCGTTGGCGCCGCGCTCGGCGTCGTCGAACAGCTTGTCGAGGTCTTCCTGGGAGACGCGGATCGGCAGGATGCCGTTCTTGAAGCAGTTGTTGTAGAAGATGTCGCCGAACGAGGTCGAGATCACGCAGCGGATGCCGAAGTCGAGCAGCGCCCAGGGGGCATGCTCGCGGCTCGAGCCGCAGCCGAAATTGTCGCCGGCGACCAGCACCTTCGCATTGCGATAGGCGGGCTGGTTGAGCACGAAATCCGGATTCTCGCTGCCGTCGTCCTTGTAGCGCTGCTCGGAGAAGAGCCCCTTGCCAAGGCCGGTGCGCTTGATGGTCTTGAGGTACTGCTTCGGAATGATCATGTCGGTGTCGACATTGATGATCTTCAGCGGCGCCGCGACGCCCTCCAGCGTGGTGAACTTGTCCATGATTGCGCTTTCCCGAATGGGTCTAGGGAGCAGGTATTTATCGTGATCGGGGCCCAAATCATAGGCCGAATTCGGCAGTTCTCGTCTGCGGAGCGGGTTTGAGACGAGCTGCTGCGGCGTTCCGATTTCACCTCTCCCTTGGGAGAGGTGAACCGAGACCGCCCTACTCTGCCTGGGCCTCAATCGCCGCCATATCGTCGTCCGACAGGCCGAAATGGTGGCCGATTTCGTGGATCAGGACGTGGCGGACGATATGGCCGAGGCTCTCGTCGTGCTCGGCCCAGTAGTCCAGGATCGGCCGGCGGTAGAGCCAGACCATGTTGGGCAGCCGCGCCACGTCGCCAAAACTCTGCTGCGGCAGGCCGACGCCCTGGAACAGCCCGAGCAGGTCGAACTCGCTTTCGCATTCCATCTCGTCCAGCACGTCCTCGCTCGGGAAGTCGTCGACGCGAATGATCACGCCCTCGCACAGGGTGCGAAACTCCGCCGGCAGGCGCTCGAAGATGTCGTGCGCCGTCGCTTCCATCTCGGCCAGCGAGGGCGCTTTCAATTCCGTCCACATGAGCCTGTCTTAGCGCGGGTTCCTCGGCGACGCATCCGGCTTTATAAAAGCGGCGAGGTTGACGGGCGCTTCCAAAACGGGGAGCTTGGGATCTTGATGGGACGTTTCAGGTGGGCGGAAAAATGCGAGCGAAAACAGCGCTGACGCTACTGTGCATGGGGTTGTTTTCGCCGTTTTGCGTTGGCGCAGAGGCCCAGACGGCGGGCGCCGGGATCCACCTCGCCCAGGCGGCCTCCCCGGACGACGTTCCCCGGCCGCGCAAGCGGCCTCCGGCGCGCTTGCGCGTCACGCCCTATGACAGCCCCGACGGCGTCTATCCGCGCTACAATCCCGGTCCCGATGCGCTCCGGGTGTGCAACGCCACCTACGTGCAGGAATTCCGGCCCAGCGGCACGGTGATCGTGCCGCGTGTGAGCTGTTATTGGCGCCGCGGCTGATGCCGGTTCGACGCCAGCGCGCGCTGCGGAAGCCTGGTGGGGGCGTCACGGCGGCATGGGTTGGACTGGCTGTTGCCCTCACGCTTGCCGCTGGCCTGCCGCGCGCGTCCGCGGCGCCGAGGGTGACCGTGCCAGAGGCCTCGGCGGGGATCGCGGTTTTCGATGTGCGGCGGCCCGCGCGAACCCATGACATTGCGCGGCCTGTCGTGCGCCGTGATCCCCACTATTACGCGCGGCCCGTACGCTACCGCCCCTATCCCTACGGCGTGCCCGCACCCTTCGTGTTGGGCTACGGCCCCTTTTAGTGACGTGCCGCGCTAGCCGGCGGGCGTAAATCCCTCGACCAGCAGCACAGTCGCCTGCGCGCCTGCCCTGCGATCGCGCGAAATCTCCTCGTATTCGGGCGAGTTGGAGAAGGCGAGGAAGGCGGCCTCATCGGGAAACGACATCATGACGAGCTTGTCGTGCGGCCATGCGCCTTCCAGCACGCGCGGGCGCTCATCGGCGGCGAGCAGCCGCCCATTGTACTTCCTGAAGACATCGAAGAACCGCGCCTGGTAGCGGTCATAGGTGGCGCGGTCCGTCATCTTCAATTGTGCAATCGCGTAAACAGTCATTTTCAAAGTTCCTTCCGAGCGGCACGGCGCCGCAGCGCGGAGCCCAGCTTCGTTCATTCATGGCGCGTTCACATCGCTGCCCGCAATTTAATCCTGGGAGCGACTGCAATTGAACAGGGATGACGCGGGCCGCGAACGAGCATCGCAATTCCGCTGTCCAGATTCAGGGAGGATTCCATGCTGAGGAGTTTAGGTCTCAAGGCAGGCCCGATGCGCCTGCTCGGGATTGCGGCCGCCACGACGCTGATGCTGTCGGCCGGCACCGCGCGTCGTGCTGAAGCGCTGACTTTGATCAATCCGGCGACGTCACCCGCGACGAAGGCTGCGACCGACAACCTCGTCACCCAGGTTCGCCACGGCGGCGGCGGCCATGGCGGGGGCGGACATTTTCACGGCGGCGGAGGCTTCCGCGGTGGCGGAGGACATATCGGCGGTTTCCGCGGCGGAGGATTCCAGGGCGGCCATGTCGGCGGCTTCCGCGCCGCGCCTGCGTTCCATGGCGGCGGCTTTCGCTATGGTGGCGTTCACCGCTATGGCGGGTTTCATCGCTACGGGATCTATCGGCCTCACTACGGCCATCGCCACTTCCACCGGCGCTATTATGTCGGCGGTTATCCCTACTATCATCATCCGCGCCGCTGCCGGATCATCTGGACCTATTACGGCCCGCGCCGCATCTGCCGCTGGCATCGCTGGCACCATCCGTACCGCTATTGGTGATGTGAGTGAGGGCCGTCATTCCGGGATGGCGCGTTAGCGCCAGACCCGGAATCTCGAGATTCCGGGTTCGCCCTTCGGGCGCCCCGGAATGACGTGGTGTGTTGGACGGCCTAAAGCCAATCCTTCAGCTTCCAAGACGAAGCTTTCCACCGCATCAAATTGTCCAACTTCCACTGCTTGAACATCGCAGGCGGCCAGCGGCTGAGCTTCGAGGTCTCTTCGGTCTCGGGCTTGGCGACGATACATAAGCGCGGCGCGCGCCGGCGGTGCTGGCGCGTGGCCTCGCTGATCAGGTCGACATATTCAGGCTTGTTGGCCATGAGGCGCGTCCTCGCGAATTTATCGCGAGGACGAGCGTGTCAGGCAATCGATTAACGGCGGTTTGCCGCGATCGCTACAATTGCAGGGAGCAGCTTACCGCCAGTCCCTGACGTCGACGAAGTGACCTGCGATCGCCGCTGCTGCCGCCATTGCCGGCGACACCAGATGGGTGCGGCCCTTGAAACCCTGGCGACCCTCGAAGTTGCGGTTCGAGGTCGAGGCGCAGCGCTCTTCCGGGGCCAGCTTGTCCGGGTTCATCGCGAGGCACATCGAGCAGCCCGGCTCGCGCCATTCGAAGCCGGCCTTGAGGAAGATCTTGTCCAGACCTTCGGCCTCGGCCTGCTCCTTCACGAGGCCGGAGCCCGGCACGACCATGGCGTTGACATGCGCTGAAACGGTCTTGCCCTCAGCAATCTTCGCCGCCGCGCGCAAATCCTCGATGCGGCCATTGGTGCAGGAGCCGATGAAGATGCGGTCGACCTTGATGTCGGTGATCTTCGTTCCCGCCGTCAGGCCCATGTACTTCAGGGCGCGGTGCTTGGAGAGACGCTTGGCCTCGTCCGCGATCTTATCAGGGTCGGGCACGATGCCGGTCACCGAGATAACGTCCTCCGGGCTCGTGCCCCAGGTCACGATCGGCGGCAGCTTGGCCGCGTCGAGGCGCAATTCGTTGTCGAAATGCGCGCCGTCGTCGGAGCGCAGTTTCTCCCAGTAGCGCATCGCCGCATCCCAGTCCGCGCCCTTCGGCGCCTTCGGCCGGCCGCGCAGGAAGTCGAACGCCTTCTGGTCGGGCGCAACGAGGCCGGCGCGGGCACCGCCTTCGATCGACATGTTGCAGACCGTCATGCGGCCTTCCATGCTGAGCGCGCGGATCGCATCGCCGGCGTATTCCAGCACGTAGCCGGTGCCGCCCGCGGTGCCGATCTCGCCGATGATGGCCAGGATAATATCCTTACCCGTCACGCCATCAGGCAATTTGCCGTCGACGGTGACGCGCATGTTCTTCGCCTTCTTCTGGATCAGCGTCTGCGTCGCCAGCACATGCTCGACCTCGGAGGTGCCGATGCCGTGCGCGAGCGCGCCGAAGGCGCCATGCGTCGAGGTGTGGCTGTCACCGCAGACGATGGTGGTGCCGGGCAGCGTAAAGCCCTGCTCGGGGCCGATGACGTGGACGACGCCCTGGCGCTTGTCGAACTCGTTGTAATATTCGATGCCGAATTCCTTGGCGTTCTCGGCTAGCGCCTTGATCTGCTCGATGCTTTCAGGATCGGGATTCGGCTTGGTGCGATCGGTGGTCGGCACGTTGTGGTCGACGACGGCGAGCGTCTTCTCCGGCGCGTGGACCTTGCGGCCGGTGGCGCGCAGCCCTTCGAAGGCCTGCGGCGAGGTCACCTCGTGCACCAAATGACGGTCGATGTAGAGCAGGCAGGTGCCGTCCTCGGCTTCGTGCACCAGATGGTCCTTCCAGATCTTGTCGTACAATGTGGTCGGCTTGGACATGAGCTTAAGCTCCGAAGAATGTGTGTCAGCGAAGAGCGCCGGTGGCGCGCCGGGCAACAAAATCGTCAGCGCAGCTTTTAGGCTGCGCGCGTAAGCTCTGACGTTGCCGAGGTCGCGAAGCGTCCGAAGAACCGTCCAGGCAGCCGCGAGCGATCGTCGATGACGATGCGCTTGACGGGGTCCATGCTGGTCCGATCTGGAAACATTCTACGAATATATAGCAGGCCGAACCGGAATCGCGAGGGCTTTGACGCGCACGGCTGACGCAACAAAAAAGCGCGGGTTTTGCCCCGCGCTTTTGGAAACCCGACTGTAAGCGGAGCTTACTCGTTGACGGCCTTGGCGTGCTCGGTCTTCTCGACGATGCGAGCCGACTTGCCGCGCAGCTGACGCAGGTAATAAAGCTTGGCGCGACGCACCTTGCCGCGGCGCACCACCTTGATCGAGTCGATCATCGGCGACATCACGGGGAATACGCGCTCCACGCCCTCGCCGTAGGAGATCTTGCGGACGGTGAAGCTCTCGTTGAGGCCACCGCCGGAACGGCCGATGCAGACGCCTTCATAGGCCTGCACGCGGGTACGGTCGCCTTCGACGACCTTCACGTTGACGATCACGGTGTCGCCGGGACCGAATTCCGGAATGTCCTTGCCGGCGGACAGCTTGTCGAATTGCTCTTGCTCGAGCTGCTTGATCAGGTTCATGGGTAAATCTCCATCGGCGCGCCCAGCCCTGGAAACGGGGGGCTGCGCAAAATTCGTCTATCCAGCCATTGCGGATTTGGCCGCTCCTATAAGGCAAGCCGGAGCGTTTGTCACCCGTCTGTCTTGTTTTTTGGCGTTTTTTGGCGACTGGCTCGATTCGGCGGCTTGCTCGGGATCTGGGCCCACAGATCCGGCCGACGGGCCGCCGTCAGGGCCTCGGATTGCGCCCGCCGCCAGCTGGCGACCTTGGCGTGGTCGCCGGAGGTCAGGATGTCAGGGATCGGGGCCCCCTCGAACAGCTGCGGACGGGTGTATTGGGGGTACTCCAGGAGACCGTCTGAGAAGCTTTCCTCGGTTCCCGAGGCCTCTTTGCCCATCACGCCGGGCAGCAGCCGCACACAGGCGTCGATCAGCGCCAAAGCGGCGATTTCGCCCCCCGACAGCACGTAATCGCCGATCGAGACCTCCTCCAGGCCCCGCCCGTCAATGACCCGCTGATCGATCCCCTCGAAGCGCCCGCAGACGATCAGGGGGCCGGGGCCTTGGGCGAGCTCTGCAACCCCAGCCTGGGTCAATGGCCGACCGCGCGGGCTCATCAGGAGGCGAGGCCGGTTCGGGCCAATTTCGGCCGCGTCGATGGCAGCCGCCAGAACGTCCGCCCGCAGCACCATGCCCGGCCCGCCGCCGGCCGGGGTGTCGTCGACGCTGCGGTGGCGGTCGGTGGCGGAAGCCCGGATGTCCCGCGCCTCGATCTCCCAGAGTCCTGAGGCCAGCGCCCGCCCGGCGAGGCTCACGCCGAGCGGCCCCGGAAACATCTCCGGAAACAGCGTCAGCACCGTCGCGCGCCAGGGTGAGGGATTGGTCATTCGATCTCAGTTCTCGTCGTCCCGGGGGCGCGCCAAGCGCGAGCCCGGGACCGATAGCCACCAGAGCCAGTTTTGCGATGGCCGAGCAAACAGCTTAGCGAAAAATTCGGCGTGTGGTTATGGCTCCCCGCCTTCGCGGGGACGACTCGGGAACGGATCGTCGCCGCGGTCCTCGCCTTCGCCCTCGACCTCCTGCGGCAGCGCGATCACGACGCGGCCGCCGGCAATGTCGACCTCCGGCACCACCGCGTTCGTGAACGGCAGCAGCAGTGTCGTGCCCTTGGGCGGAGCGATCTCGATGATGTCGCCGGCACCGAAATTGTGAATCGCGAGCACGCGGCCGAGCGCATCGCCGCCGGTGGTGACGGCGGCGAGCCCGATCAAATCGGTGTGGTAATATTCGTCCGCGTCGGTGGCGGGGAGCTTGTCGCGCGCGACATAGAGCTCGATGCCGTTGAGGCGCTCGGCCTCATCGCGGCTCGTGACGCCCTTGAACGTCGCGACCAGATGATCCTTGGCCGCGCGCGCCGTTGCGACCTCGAACTGGCGCTTGCCGTCCTTGGCGAGAAGCGGACCGTAGCGCCTGACGGCAAAGGGATCTTCGGTGAAGGTCCACAGTTTGACCGCACCGCGCACCCCATGCGCGGCGCCGATCCGCGCGACGCAGACCAGCGCCGACATGATCTAGCCTTAGCCCTTTGCGGCGGCTTCGGCCTGCGCCTTGCGCTCCTTGCGCGGCACGGCCTTCTCGGGGTTGTTGCGGGCTTCGCGCTTCTTGACGCCGGCGGCATCGAGGAAGCGGGCGACGCGGTCCGACGGCTGCGCGCCCTTGGCGAGCCAGGCCTTCACCTTGTCCATGTCGAGCTTGAGGCGGGTCTCGTTGTCCTTCGGCAGCAGCGGGTTGAAGTGGCCGAGACGCTCGATGAAACGGCCATCGCGCGGAAAGCGCGAGTCGGCGACGACGACGTGATAGACGGGACGCTTCTTGGTGCCTGCACGGGCGAGGCGGATAACGACGGACATTTAGTTCTCCTTGAAAGTGCGGTTTGCAAAGTACGTTTTGTTCGTTGATCGGTATTTCCGCGCCGCGCGAGATGCCTACGATCCAACGCGACGAATTCCTCATTTCTTCTTGCCGGGGAAACCGCCAAGGCCCGGCAGCATCGGCTTGCCGCTCAGCCCGGTCAGCCCTGGAACGTTCGGCAGACCGGTGCGAAGTCCGGCCGGCAGATCCTTCGGTAGATTCGGAAGGCCGCCGCCGCCGCTCTGCATCTTTTCCTGCAGCGCCTTCATCTCTTCCGGCGAAGGAGGCTTCATGCCGCCGCCAAAGCCCATCGCCTGGGCAATGCCGGCCATGGGGCCGCGCTTGCCCGAGCCCATGGCCTTCATCATGTCGGCCATGTTCCGGTGCATCTTGAGCAGCTTGTTGACCTGCTCGACGCTCTGGCCGGAACCGGCGGCGATGCGCTTCTTGCGGCTGGCCTTGAGCAGGTCGGGATGACGGCGCTCGTCGCGCGTCATGGAATCGATCACCGCGACCTGGCGCTTCAAGATCTTGTCGTCGATGCCGGCGGCGGCGATCTGGTTCTTCATCTTGGAGATGCCGGGCATCATGCCCATCAGGCCGCTGATGCCGCCCATGTTCGCCATCTGCGTGAGCTGCTCGCGCATGTCGTTGAGGTCGAACTGACCCTTGCGCATGCGCTCGGCAGTGCGCGCGGCCTTCTCGGCGTCGATGTTGGCGGCGGCGCGTTCGACCAGCGACACCACGTCGCCCATGCCGAGGATGCGGCCGGCGATACGGTCGGGATGGAAATCTTCCAGTGCGTCGGTCTTTTCGCCGGTGCCGATCAGCTTGATCGGCTTGCCGGTAACGGCGCGCATCGACAGCGCGGCGCCGCCGCGGCCATCGCCGTCCACGCGTGTGAGAACGATGCCGGTGAGGCCGACGCGCTGATCGAACGAGCGCGCGAGGTTGACGGCGTCCTGGCCGGTGAGTGAGTCCGCGACCAGCAGCACTTCATGCGGATTGGCGGCAGCTTTGATCGCGGCGGCTTCCGCCATCATGTCTTCATCGAGCGTGGTGCGGCCGGCGGTGTCGAGCAGCACGACGTCGTAGCCACCGAGCTTGCCGGCTTCCAGCGCGCGTTTCGCAATCTGCGGCGGCTGCTGTCCCGCCACGATCGGCAGGGTCGGAATATCGAGATCGCGGCCGAGTACGGCCAGCTGCTCCATCGCCGCCGGGCGATAGACGTCGAGCGAGGCCATCAGCACCTTGCGCTTGTCGCGCTGGACCAGGCGGCGGGCGAGCTTTGCCGTGGTGGTGGTCTTGCCGGAGCCTTGCAGGCCGACCATCATGATCGGCACCGGCGGCACGGAATTGACGTCGATGGTCTGGCTTTCGGCACCGAGCGTGTTGATCAGCTCGTCATGGACGATCTTGACGACCATCTGGCCGGGCGTGACCGACTTGACGACGGTGGCGCCGATCGCCTGCTCGCGGACGCGGTCTGTGAAGCTGCGCACCACTTCGAGCGCGACGTCGGCCTCCAGCAGCGCGCGGCGCACCTCGCGCATCGCGGCATCGACGTCCTTTTCGGAGAGCGCACCGCGCCCCGTCAGACGATCGAGAATGCCACCAAGCCGTTCCGACAGATTGTCGAACAATGCAATTGTCCTGTTTTACCTCTCCCCGCAAGAGCGGGGCGAGGGAGAAGAAAGTCCAAACACCTTTACGCCCGAGGGCGCACAGCGCTGTCGGGCGTTGGCCTCCGGCCTCCAGGGCCAGTCGGCGGGTCGAAAAGAAAGCCTTTCCGAGAAAGTGGCGGGGTTAAACGCCGCTCACGCCCAAAAGTCAAGGAAAGTTAGGGCGCCGGAATGCCTCGGCCATAATAAGGTCCTGAAAACAAGACCTTTTTGGTGGTCGGTTCCTTTTCCTTCGGCTCAGCCCATATAGAAGGCGATGACTTACCTCCGCCACCAATCCTGAAGCCCGCCCTGTGCCGATCACCCGCCGCCGCGTTGTTGGACTGCTCGCCGGAGCCGGCGCGCTGGTTGGCGTGCCCTCCCTCTGGATGTCCCGCATGAAAACCTATGACGGCCCGGTCTCCGACCACTTTGACGGCCTGACCTTCTTTGATCCCGACGGGGCGCCGCCGAGATCGCTCGGCGAGGTGCTACGTTGGCAATTGGGCGGCCGGGGACAGCGCGCCACATGGCCCGACTGGGCCCCAAGCCCCCATGCCGATAGCCCGCCGGCGCGGGTCGGCGGCGACAACGTGCGGCTCTCCTTCGTCGGCCACGCCAGCTGGCTGATCCAGACCGGTGGCCTCAACATCCTCGTTGATCCTGTCTGGTCGGAGCGGGTGTCGCCGGTCGCGTGGGCGGGGCCGAAGCGGCACAACGATCCCGGCATCGCGTTCGAGAAGCTGCCGAGGATCGATGTCGTGCTGGTCTCGCACGGCCATTACGATCATCTTGATATCGCGACCTTGTCGCGACTCGCGAAGAACTTTGGCCCGCGCGTGGTCACCCCGCTCGGCAACGACGTGACGATGCGCAGCTGGGATTCCACGATCAAGGTGGAGGCCTTCGACTGGCACGACCGCGTCGAGCTCGGCGGCGGCATCGCCGTGCATCTGGTGCCGACAAGGCACTGGACGGCGCGCGGCATGTTCGATCGCAACAAGGCGCTTTGGGCGAGCTTTGTGCTGGAGACGCCGGCCGGCAAGATCTACGTCGTCTGCGATTCCGGCTATGGCGATGGCACGCACTTTCGCCGCGTCGCCGAGAAGCACGGGAAGCTGCGTCTGGCGATTCTCCCGATCGGCGCCTACGAGCCGCGCTGGTTCATGCGCGACCAGCACATGAATCCGGAGGATGCGGTGAAGGCACTGGCGGATTGCGGCGCGCAAGCCGCGCTCGGGCATCACCACGGCACGTTCCAGCTGACGGACGAAGCGATCGACGCGCCGGCGAAGGCCCTGGTCGAGGCGCTCGATGCGGCGAAGATTCCGCAGGAGCGATTCGTGGCGATGAAGCCGGGGCAGGTGGTGGAGATTTAGGTCTCTCTACGTACACCGCTCGTGCCCCGGACGCAGCGCAGCGCCCCCGGCGATGCGAAGCATCGTCCAGAGCGGTGCGCTGCAGAGCCGGGGCCGATGTGGCAGCAATGTACCGTGCAGCTCTCTGGGTCCCGGCTCTGCGCAGCGTCACTGCGTGCCGCAGCGCGTCCGGGACACGAGATCTATTGCTCTTTTGCCTTGATCGCCCAGCTCACATTCACCGTCACCGACAGCGTCTCCTCGCCGGGCGCGACGGCAGCCTGCGGGGCTGCCGCCATCGGCGCCGCCATGCGGCCCTTGAACAGCGGCACCGGGCCGCCGCCTTCGGTGACACTGAGCGGCGCACCCAACAGGACACCGGTGGCTCTGGCGTAAACTTCGGCCTTGCGGCGCGCATCCGCCACCGCCTGCTCACGCGCGTCGTCGAGCAGTTTCGATGCCTGCGTCACCTCGAATGAGATGTTGCCGATATCGTTGGCGCCGGCGCCGACCAGCGTGTCGATGATGCCCGCGACCTTGGTCACGTCGCGAATCTTTACGGTGACGCGGTTGGAGGCGCGGAAGCCGACCACCGGGGATGCGCCGGTGGATTTGTTCTGGCCGTATTGCGGCTGCAGCGACAGCCGCGAGGTCTGATAGTCCTTCTCGGCAAGGCCGGCGCCCTTCAGCGCCAATAGCACCTTGCCCATCGCCGCGTTGTTGGCGTCGGAAGCTTCCTTCGCCGTCTTGGCGTCGCTGGCGACGCCGGCATCGATCTGCGCGAGATCGGGCGCTACGGAAACATTGGCTTCGCCGCTCACCGAAATGGCGGAGGGGAAATCATCGGCGAGCGCCGGCGCTGCCAGCAGCACGGCGAAAACGGTGGCGAGGGAAGTCACGAGGACGGCAGGCTTTTTCATCATTCTCACTTCAGCGGCACGAAAACGTTGATCACGAGCTTGTCCTCAGCGGTCTTCAGGGGATCGGTGAGGTATTCCTCGATGAAGGTGTCCTTGGCTTCAAGTCTCTTGTCGTCGAGGTGATTGGTGATCGCCTCATAGGTGTTGTCCATGTTGTCGTAGGAACCGCGATGGACGAACTTCAGCGCCTTGCCTTCCGGCGATTTGCCGATGCTCATGTCCTTCGGCAAGCTCTTGGGGTCCTGATCGACCGGGATCTCGGCGAGGAAGGTGAAGCCGGTGTCGTCGGTCGAGGTGTAGACGATCATGGAATTGCCGGCGTGCTTGATGCCCTGCTTGTCCAGGAGCGTGTTCAGCGCCTTGAAGGCGTCGACCAGCGTGTCGAACGCCGAGTCCCAATTGGCAGTGCCCTTGACCATCACGACCTTCCTGGACTCGAGCGTGGTCTCCTGGCCAAAGGGATCGGCGGTCTGCACCGGAGCAGGCGTTGCGGCCGCAGCAGGTGGCGGTGTCGCCGCGCCGGGTGTGGCGGTGGCTGCGGGCGAGGGCGACGTCGCCGGGGCAGGCGAAGCGCTGGCCGCAGGCGATGGCGCCGGTGATGGCGTTGCCGCAGGCGCAGGCGAGGCGCTCGCGGCCGGAGAGGGGGAAGCCGAAGGATCCGGCGAGGGACTTGCCGAGGCGGCCGGTGCCGGGCTCGGGGTTTGCGCCAGAACCTCAGGCAGGCCAAACGACAAGGCCGCTGCCGGAATCAGCGCGGCCAGAGCGACACGACGAAACCTGAACATTTTCTTCTCCCCAACGCCTTAATCACACGGCCTAAATCCGTCTTTGCGCCCGGCCGCGCCCCGGCTCGCGCGAACGCGCCGTTCTAACACGCGAGCGCCGAATTCGTCCCATGACAGATGCGTCATGGCCGGCCTCCTCGGGCTCCGCAGCAAACCGCTGGCCAAGCCGGCAAGGATCGCCATATAAGGCAGGCGAAATTCAGGAATTTTCATGAGCGCGCTGGCCAACCACGCATTTGCCAAGATGAACGGCATCGGCAACGAGATCGTCGTTGTCGACATGCGCGATTCCACCGCAAAGGTGACGCCGGACGACGCGCGCGCGGTGGCGTCCGCGAATGGCGGCGTGGCCTACGACCAGCTCATGGTGCTGCAGAAGCCGCGGCTCGACGGCACCGAGGCCTTCATCCGCATCTACAACAATGACGGCTCGGAGGCTGGCGCCTGCGGCAACGGCATGCGCTGCGTGGTCCGCCGGATCTTCGAGAAGAGCGGCCAGACCAGCGCGACGTTCGAGACCGCTGCGGGCCTGCTCAATGCCTGGCAGGGCCCGTCGCCGGATCTCTACACCGTCGACATGGGGGCGCCGAAGTTCGGCTGGCAGGACATTCCGCTGGCTGAGGAGTTCCGCGACACCCGCTACATCGAATTGCAGATCGGGCCGATCGACAATCCGATCCTGCATTCGCCCTCCGTGGTGAGCATGGGCAATCCGCATGCGATCTTCTGGGTCGACGACGTCAACGCCTACGATCTCCAGCGTTTCGGTCCGCTGCTCGAAAACCACCCGATCTTCCCGGAGCGCGCCAACATCACGCTTGCCCATATCGTCGATCCCCAGCACATCACGATCCGGACCTGGGAACGCGGTGCCGGCCTGACCAAGGCCTGCGGTTCGGCGGCCTGCGCCACGGCCGTCGCCGCGGCGCGCCTGAAGCGCGCCGAGCGCAATGTCGAGATCACGCTGCCCGGCGGCAAGCTCGGCATCGAATGGCGCGAACGTGACGACCACGTGCTGATGACGGGCACAGCGACCTTCGAATATGAGGACAGCTTCGATCCGGCGCTGTTCGCGCCGGTCGGCTGATGGCCGTCGACGTCTTTACCTTCGGCTGCCGCCTCAATGCCTTCGAGGCGGAGGTGATCCGCCGTGAGGCCGAGGGTGCGGGCCTTTCGGACACCATCGTCATCAACAGCTGTGCCGTCACCAATGAAGCGGTGGCGCAGGCGCGGCAATCGATCCGCAAACTGAAGCGCGAGCGCCCAGAGGCGCGCATCGTCGTCACCGGCTGCGCCGCGCAGACGCAAAGCTCGATGTTCGCCGATATGGCCGAAGTCGATCGCGTCGTCGGCAACGACGACAAGATGCGCAGGCAGGCCTGGCGGGAGGCCCGCGATGCGTTCGATCTCGGCGCCAGCAAGAAGATCGCCGTCAGCGACATCATGGCTATCAGGGAGATGGCGCCGCATCTCATCGACGGCTATGCGAGCGGCCTGCCGCGCGTGTTCGTGCAGGTGCAGAACGGCTGCGACCATCGCTGCACCTTCTGCATCATTCCCTACGGCCGCGGCAATTCGCGTTCGGTGCCGATGGGCGCGGTGGTCGAGCAGGTGCGGACGCTGGTCGAACGCGGTCATGCCGAGATCGTGCTGACCGGCGTGGATCTCACCAGCTACGGCACTGATCTGCCCGGCGCACCGAAACTCGGCATGTTGACGAAGCAGATTTTGCGGCATGTGCCGCAGCTGAAGCGCCTGCGCATCTCGTCGATCGATTCGATCGAGGCGGATGCCGACCTGCTCGATGCCATCGCTGATGACGCGCGGCTGATGCCGCATCTGCATCTGTCGCTGCAGTCCGGCGACGACATGATTCTGAAGCGCATGAAGCGGCGGCATTCGCGGCAGGATGCGATCGTGTTCTGCGACCGTGTGCGCCGGCTGCGCCCGGATATCGCGCTGGGTGCCGACATCATTGCGGGCTTTCCGACCGAAAGCGAGGAGATGTTCTCGCGCTCGCTCGATCTCGTCGAACAATGCGGCCTGACATTCCTGCACGTCTTCCCCTACTCCCCGCGTCCCGGCACGCCGGCTGCAAAAATGCCGCAAGTTGCGGGGGCACTGATCAAGGAGCGCGCGAAGCGGCTGCGTACGGCAGGTGCAGCGGCATTGCAGCGACGGCTGCAAGCGGAGATCGGTGCGACGCGCGATGTGCTGATCGAGAGCGAGGGGCAGGGCCGGACGGAGCACTACCTGCCGGTGGCGGTTGCGGGCGAGCGCGTGGGCACTGTGGTGCCGCTCAGAATCGCCGGCAGTGATGGCGAGCGGCTCACCACATGATAAGGTTGCGAATAGTGCGCGCCGCTCTATCCTCGACGTCGTCCCTGCCTAGTGCGAATTGCGCACGGGGCCGGGACGACACTGAGAGTGTTGATGCGCCGTGACTTAGAATGCTCGGTTACGACGCCCGCACCTGCCAGAATCGCAGCGTTCGCCGCGCATTCTCCGGCGTCATGTGCGCATAGTGGCCCTGCGCGCGCGCCAGATCCGCCGGCTTCATCGCGCCGGTCGCAAAGCGGCTGTCGAGCACGGCGGTGGTGGTTTCCCAGCTGAGCTGCGCCGCCTTGCACGGCACCAGCAGGCCGTCGTCGCGCAGGCTTTGCATCAGCGGGCGAATGACTTCGACAGTCGATCCGGACAGCGCCGCCAGGGCAGCGGCGGTCTCCTCATAACGCCGCTGCCTGGCGAAGCCGAGCAACGTCGCCTCGTTGAGCTGGCCGGTTACCTTGAGCATTGCAATCGCGCGTTTGGCGCCTTCGAAATCGCGGATGCTCGACATCTCGCGTTCGACGCCGACGGCGGTGGCCGCGATCGCGCTCTGGATTTCCTCGAACAGATGCGGCGGCGCGCGCGACAACAGGCGGGCGCGCACGGTATCGGTCGCCGAGTGCAGCAATCGGCGGCGCAGCTCCGACGGCAGGTCCACGCGGACGCCGACGCTGACGGCAAGTTCGGGGTCCGACTCGGCCTGGGCGACCATGACGGCGAATCCGTTTCCGGAGACGCGCGCGCCGGGATTGGCGGCGAGCCGCCGGCTGACGCTGGGATAGCGGCGCGCCAGCAAAGCGTCGGTGACGACCTCCTTCAGCCACCAGCGGCCGGCGATCGCGAGCAGATGCGGCTCGCCTTTGGATGATGCGATCTTCACCAATTCGCCGTCGTCGAGGCGGGCGGATTCCTGCAGCACCGGACCGGCGATGCGGATCTCGTCATTGCCGGCGAGGCGGCGGATCACCGACGGCGGCGCCTGCGCGATCGGCGCCAGTTGTGCGCTGATCTCGGCGAGCGCGATGCGTGCGCCCATGTCGGCCAGCGCCCGCAGTTCGATGGTGCCGATCAGGCGCTCGAGCACGTCGTCGAACAGCGTGATCTGCTCGTCGTCGAAACTGCCGGCGGAGGAGAGGAACAGATCGGTGACGCGCCGGGCGGTTTCCAGGCCCTTTTCCGCCGAGCCTGCTCGAATCGCGGATTCGACCTCGTCGATGATCGATAGCTCGGCCTTGGACATCACGCCTTGCTCGTCCTGAGCGGTTACAGAAGCTTGTTCTAAGCAACCGCTATCATTAGAGGCGAGCACTGAAGGTTTGGTAAACCCTGGGCGCTATGAGGTGCCACCTCGGCGGAGGTGCGCTCCCTCCCCCGCTTGCGGGAGAGGGTCGGGGAGAGGGTGTTTCTGCACGGGGACTGTCCCCAAGAGGAGAGAGCCCTCACCCGGATCGCTTCGCGATCCGACCTCTCTCGCAAGCGGGAGAGGTAAACGACAGCGCCACTATTCCCCGTTCCACCCGCAGGCGCGGAGCTTTTCGTGCATGTGGGGTGGCGCCGGCGCCACGACGCGGACCGGCTCCTTGTTGCGGGAGATCGGCACCACGATCTCGCGGGAATGCAGGTGCAGCTTCGGCTCGCCGAAGCGCGGGCCGTTGCCGTAAATGTTATCGCCGAAGATCGGCCAGCCGGTCGCGGCCGAATGCACCCGCAATTGATGGGTCCGCCCGGTCACCGGTTCCATGGCGAGCCAGGTCAGGCCGTCGCCGCGGCCCATCACTTTCCAGTTGGTGATCGCCTTCTGTCCCTCGGGATCGGGCTTCTGCCACCAGCCGCGCTCGGCATTGAGCCTGCCGAGCGGCATGTCGATGGTGCCTTCGTCCTCGGCGGGGCCGCCCTCGACCACCGTCCAGTAGGTCTTGCCGATCTTGCCGTGCTTGAAGAGCAGGCCGAGCGAAGCGGTCGCCTTGCGATGGCGGCCGAGCACCAGGCAGCCGGAGGTGTCCTTGTCCAGGCGGTGGGCCAGCACCGGCGGTCGCGGCAGGCCAAAACAGAGCGCGTTGAAGGAGTCCTCCAGATTCGCGCCGCCCTTGGGACCGCGATGCACCGGCAGGCCCGACGGCTTGTCGATGATCAGCATCAGGCCGTCGCGATGGAGCACGCGGGCCATGATCTCGTCGGCGGTCAATGCGGGAACATCGAGCAATTGAAGGACTTTCGGTCAAGACTTTCGTTTGGGAGCCGGAACGGCTAACACACCGCCACCATGAACGATACCACCCCCGAGACCCCGAAGCTGAGCTGGTGGCGCCGCCTGTCCGACGGGCTGAAGCGCACCTCGTCCTCGCTCGGGACCGCGGTCGCCGACCTCGTCACCAAGCGCAAGCTCGATCGCGCCATGCTCGATGACATCGAGGACGTGCTGCTGCGCGCTGATCTCGGCACCTCCGTCGCGGTGCGGATTGCAGATGCGGTCGGCACGGGGCGCTACGACAAGGCGATCTCGGCGGACGAGGTCAAGGATGTCGTTGCGACCGAGGTCGAGAAGGTGCTGGCGCCGGTGGCGAGGCCATTGGAAATCGACACCGCCAGGAAGCCGTTCGTGATTCTGGTGGTCGGGGTCAACGGCTCCGGCAAGACCACCACCATCGGAAAACTCTCGCAAAAATTCGCATCCGAAGGCCGCAACGTGATGCTGGCCGCCGGCGACACGTTTCGCGCGGCCGCAATCGAGCAGCTCAAGGTCTGGGGCGAGCGCACCAAGACGCCGGTGATATCAGGCGCCCAGGGTTCGGATTCGGCGAGCCTTGCCTTCAACGCGCTGACCGCGGCAAAGGAGCAGGCCACCGACGTGCTCCTGATCGACACCGCCGGCCGTCTGCAAAACAAGGCCGAGCTGATGAAGGAACTCGAAAAGGTCGTGCGCGTGATCCGCAAGCTGGATGACACTGCGCCGCATGCCGTGCTGCTGGTGCTGGACGCCACCGTCGGCCAGAATGCGCTGTCGCAGGTGGAGGCCTTCCATCGTACGGCCGGGGTCACCGGCCTCGTGATGACCAAGCTCGACGGCACCGCGCGGGGCGGCATCCTGGTGGCGCTCGCGGAAAAATTCAAACTGCCGGTGCATTTCATCGGCGTCGGCGAAGGCGTCGACGATCTCGCGCCATTCACCGCGCGCGATTTCGCCCGCGCCATTGCCGGAATCGAAAGCTGAAGAATGGACAAGACCCAGCCGCATCCGCTGTTCAAGCTGGCGACCGAACTCGGTCCGCTGCTCGTGTTCTTCTTCGTCAACGCGAAGTTCAACCTGTTCGCGGCAACCGGCGCCTTCATGGTCGCGATCGTCGCGGCGATGATCGCCTCTTATGTAGTGACGCGGCACATTCCGATCATGGCGATCGTGACAGGCGTGATCGTGCTGGTGTTCGGCACGCTGACGCTGGTGCTGCACGATGAGACCTTCATCAAGCTCAAGCCGACCATCATCTACGCCCTGTTCGCCGCGATCCTCGGCGGTGGCCTGTTGTTCGGCCGCTCCTTCATCGCCGTGATGTTCGACCAGATGTTCAATTTGACGCCGCAGGGCTGGCGCATTCTCACGCTGCGTTGGGCGCTGTTCTTCGCCGGCATGGCGGCGCTGAACGAGATCGTCTGGCGCACGCAAAGCACGGACTTCTGGGTCAACTTCAAGGTGTTTGGCGTGACGCCGATCACGATGATCTTCGCCCTCGCCCAGATGCCGCTGACCAAGCGCTACCACCTCGAGCCAGCATCGCTGGAGGCGAGCGAAGCCGAAGCGGGGGATGTCAGGAAGGGGTGAGCTCTCTCAACGCGTCATTGCGAGCCCTCCGCCGAGACAGTCTGGATTGCTTCGTCGCAAGGGCCCCTCGCAATGACGGCGACTATTTCAACGCCTTCTCCATCTGCGGCAACAACACCTTCCGCAGATTGTCCGGCGTGACCGGGCCGACCAGCTTGTAGACGATGGTGCCTTCGCGCCCGACGACGAAGGTCTCGGGCACGCCATAGACGCCCCATTCGATCGAGGCGCGGCCGTTGGCGTCCACGCCGACGCGGCCGAACGGATTGCCGTAGCGCCCCAGGAAGCGCCGCGCATTGTCGGCGGCATCCTTGTAGTTGATGCCGACCAGCTGGAAGCGCTTGTCTTTCGCCAATTCGGTCAGCAGCGGTGCCTCGTCGTGGCACGGCACGCACCAGGAGGCCCAGACATTGACGAGGCTGACCTTGCCCTTGAAGGCGGCGGGATCGAGCCCCGGCACCGGCGCATTGTCAGCCTGCAATCCTTCCAGCGGCGGCAGCACCGTCTGCGGCGCAGGGCGGCCGATCAGCGCCGACGGAATCCGCGAGGGATCGCCGCTGCCGAGCCGGAACCAGAACAGCAGCGCAAGGGCAATGAAGGCGATCAGCGGCAGCACCATCAGGAAGGTGCGGCGCTGCGGCGGTGCGGAGGTCGATTGATCGCTCATGACGCGTCCATCGCACTGCGGCCGGAGCGGCGGGTGATGCCGCTGCGCTCGAGCTCGCGCAGGCGCTGCGTCTGGTTGCGATGGTCGAGCACGATCCAGCCGATCAGGATCGCGACCACGACGGCCGCTGCGGCATAGGACGTCACGATGAAGGATGCATAAGGACCGAGCGACATGGTCATGCGGCCCCAACTTCGTTGGACGCGTTCTCTCCACGCGCACCGGTGCCCGCTTCGCTCGAGAACGCCACACGACTCGCCTGCATCATTTGCAGCGAGCGGACCCGGCGGCGCAGGATTTCGTTGCGCATCGCCGCCAAATGCAGCGTGACGAACAGCAGCGTGAATGCGATCGCCATCACCAGCAGCGGAATCAGGAACGACTTGTCGAGGGCCGATCCGCTGATGCGCATCACCGAGGCCGGCTGGTGCAGCGTGTTCCACCAGTCGACCGAGAACTTGATGATCGGCAGGTTGATCGCGCCGACCAGCGTCAGCACGGCGGCGGCGCGTGCCGCGCGCGAGGGATCGTCGACCGCGCGCCACAGCGCCATCAGGCCGAGATACATCAGGAACAGGATCAGCACCGAGGTGAGCCGTGCATCCCACTCCCAATAGGTGCCCCACATTGGCCGGCCCCACAGCGAGCCCGTGAGCAGCGCGAGGAAGGTGAAGGCGGCGCCGATCGGCGCTGCGGCCTTGGCGGCGACATCGGCGAGGGGATGACGCCACACCAGCGTGCCCAGCGAGGCGATGCTCATCACGCCCCAGACGAACATCGACAGCCAGGCATTGGGCACGTGGATGAACATGATTTTGACGGTCGCGCCCTGCTGATAGTCGTCCGGCGCGGTGGCGGACTGGTAGAGGCCGACCGCGAGCAGGATGATTGTCGCGGCCGCGAGCCACGGCAAGACCCGCGCCGTCAGCGCGAGGAACCGGGTCGGGTTGGCGAGGTCGAGCAGTGACATGGTACCCTGATAATCATCGGTGGCCGCTCAGGCAATCAGCATGAAAGCGAGGGACGAAAGTTGATCGGGCTCAAGGCCAGTCGAGCCCGTTTCAATCAAGCTCATCTCAATCAAGTCCATGCCGCAGGCTCGCTGCGGCCGCGAAGGGGCCGACCACGAGGCTGACCAACGACAGCGCGCACAGGATCGAGAACGGCGCGCCGAAGCTCATCGGACCCACGATCACGGCCTGCGAGGCCGCCACGCCGAAAATCAGGACGGGAATCGACAGCGGCAGCACCAGCACCGCCATCAGCAGCCCGCCGCGATGCAAGGTCACCGCCAGCGCCGCGCCGATCATGCCGGTAAAGGTCAGCGCCGGGGTACCGGCGAGCAGCGTCAGCGCCACCGCGCCGGTCGCGACCATGTCGAGGTTGAGCAAGAGGCCGAGCACGGGGGTTGCGACAATCAGCGGCAGGCCGGCGGCCAGCCAATGCGCCAGCGCCTTGGCCGCGCAGGCGAGTTCAAGCGGCGTCCGGCTCATCGTGATCAGGTCGAGCGAGCCGTCCTCGTGGTCGGCCATGAACAGCCGGTCGAGGGTGAGCAGGCTCGCCAGCAGCGCGCCGAGCCAGAGAATGGCCGGCCCCAGCCGCGACAGCAGCGCCAGGTCCGGTCCGACCGCGAACGGCATCAGCACCACCACGGTCAGGAAGAACAGCACGCCGATCAGTGCCCCGCCACCGACACGAAGCGCGATCCGGATGTCCCGGCGAATGAGGGCGGACAGGGCGCTCATGAGGTGCTTCCGTCGCAGGCGGAGACCATGTTCGCCAGCTCCAGCCGCGCTGCGCTCCCTCCCCCCTTGTGGGGGAGGGTGGGGGAGAGGGGTAGCCC
>NZ_JADPJI010000011.1 GCF_023073355.1 Bradyrhizobium sp. 199 | reverse complement strand
CGTTGTTCGGCTCCTGCTCGAACTTCACCAGCTGATTGTCAACGGTGTCCAGGCTCTCGCTGGTCTCCGTCAGAAACTCCCGCAACAGATCATCCATGAAAACAGACCTTCATACAGGAAGGGCGCGCACGAGGTGTGATGCGCCATTTCGGAATGGGGCCAGCTTCACCGCAAAGCGTTTAATATTGGTTGAGTATGTGCAAAAGAACGGAACCAACAAAGAGATAAGGCGCTCCGGACAAGCCGAAGCGCCTCGTAAAGATTCGATTAAGAGGCCGGGCGCGACGCGCTGTTTACGAAGCGGTAACGGTGATGGCTTCGCCTTCCGGCGCAAGCTTCACGGTGAGCCCGCAGGCCTGCGCCAACAGCCGCGTATAATAAGGCTGGATCGCGTGCGCATCCGCGGCAGGCCCGCGTTCGCCGCTCAAGAGCTCGGCGATGTTCTGCGGCAGGCGCGCGTTATGGCCGGTCGCGGTAATGCGAAAACTCATCGTTTCGCCCTCGCCAATCGGATCAATCGCCAGCATACCGCCGCGCGGGATCGTATGCTGGGCGACGACCAGCATGTTGAGCAGCAGCTTGACGCGGTTCTTCGGCATCAGGATACGCGGCAGATTCCAGGTGATCGAGCACTTGCCATCCTCGATGTGGCCGCGCGCCATGGTCTGGGCATCGCCGAGATCGATCTGCGCGCCGGAGGAGCCGGCCGCGCCGAAGGCAAGACGGCAGAACTGGAGCCGGGCGGAGGCGGTCTTGGCGCTCTTGCGAATGAGGTCGAGCGCGAATTCGCGGTCTTCGGGCTTGGGATCGTCGTCGAGCACTTCGAGGCCGTTGACGATGGCACCGACAGGGCTGATGAGATCGTGGCAGACCCGAGAGCACAGCAGCGCTGCGAGTTCGAGCATATCGGGAGCAGTAGCGGTCGCGGGCGACGAGGCGTCAGACATATAAGGGGTCCTGGAGGGTTCCTGGAATTGCACGGCGCTGGACGCCGCGAATCACGCATGCTTGACGGATGCTGCGGGTTCTAACATTCGCCAGCCCGCGGCAGCTAGCTTGCGATCGCGTCGAGGCGGTCATAAGCCCAACCGAATCGATCAGGGGCGAATCAGTCGAGAGGAACGAATTGCCGATGATTGAGGCATCCAGGTGAAGCGGATCATCGACGGCGCGGCCGCATCGGGCCTGATGGAGCCGCTGACGGCGCTGGTGGTGAAGGCGGGCGAGGCGATCCTCAGGGTCAACCGCGCGGCGATGCGGGTCGACGGCAAGCAGGACGGCTCGCCGGTTACCGAGGCCGACCTTGCCGCCGACCGCATCATCGCGGAGGGCCTGGCCCAGCTCGCAGGCGATGTCCCGACGCTCTCGGAAGAGCGGACCCATCTCGCCTCCCCGCCGTTCGAAGGCAGCTTCTTCCTGATCGATCCGCTCGACGGCACCAAGGAGTTCGTCGCCGGTCGCGACGAGTTCACCGTCAACCTCGCCCTCGTGACATCGGGCGTGCCGCTGCTGGGCATCGTCAGCGCGCCCGCGCTCGGCCTGCTGTGGCGCGGCATCGTCGGCCGCGGCGCCGAGCGCGTGCGGTTTGACGGCGCTATCATCGGCGCGGCCGAGCCGATCCACGCCCGCAAGCTGCCGGCGCAGGGAGAGCCCTGGATCGCGGCGGTGAGCCGCTCGCATGGCGATCCCAGGAGCGAGGCGTTCATCGACAACAGGCCCAATGCCGTCAGACGGAGGGCCGGCTCGGCCGTGAAATTCGGCCGGATCGCGGAAGGCAGCGCCGACATCTACCCCCGCTTCGGGCCTACCTGTGAATGGGACGTCGGGGCCGGCGCTGCGGTGGTGACGGCGGCCGGCGGCAGGGTCACCGATGGCAGCGGGGGCGAGCTCCGCTTCGGCCAGCGCAGTGACACCGGCTTCATCATCCCGGAGTTCATCGCCTGGGGCGACCCACAGGCGGCAGAACCCTGAGGCGGTACGCATCTATTGACTGAGCTGTTCCCAAAGCGCCGGCCAGCGCTTGCCCACCTCATAGAGGAACCGCTCTGGGTCGGCGGCAAAGGCATCGCGATTGGTTTCCCGGCTGAACAGGTACAGCCGCTGCGCCACGATCGCGAAGAAACGGGGATTGCCGGCATTGGTGACACCGCGGGCGATATCGGCGGGATCGTAGCCGCCGAATTGGGGCCCATAGATTTCCGGATGGGCCAGGAAGGAAGCCCGGTTGCCCTCATTGCGGAAGCGCCAGACCGCGCCCCAGAGATTGGCCTCGAACTCGGCCGTCCCCTGCGCCGCCCCGCCGTCGACGAAATAAGCGACGGGATCGAAGCCCTCGATGGCGACACCGGTGAAGCGGTTGACGACGATCCGCTCGGTGGTGGCGGCCACGGCCGGCAACGCCGAGCCGGCGATCCATATGCCCGACAGCAGGCAGACGAGGAGGCCGATCAAGGCAATTCCGGGGCGCAAAGGGCTATCTTCCTGCCGTTGTGCCGTCATAGTTGCTGCGGATAACATCCGAGTCGAGGGGACATCCGGCGCAACCTAGGGCCGCGCCTGTTGGCGCCAGGTTAAGGAAGCGACCGGTTTCGGTACCAGGGGTTCTTTTATGACTTTCGCATCACGCCTTGCTGCGCTCGCGCTCGTCGCGATGGTGGGCTGGATCGTGCCGGCCTCCGCCCAGCAGGCGCCGCCGCCCGATTTGCCGCCGCCGCAGCGGGCCCCGACGCCCAGCACTTACGGGCCGGACGAGCTCGTCGGCGCCGGCCACCGCTTCTTCGGCAACGTCTCCCGCGGGCTCGCCTCCATCATCGAGAAGGCGGTCAGCCAATGGGGCCTGCCGAACGGCTATATCCTGGGTGAGGAAGGGTCCGGCGCCTTCGTCGCCGGCCTGCGCTACGGCGAAGGCACGCTCTACACCAAGAACGCCGGGGACTTGCGCGTCTACTGGCAGGGCCCCTCGCTCGGTTTCGACTGGGGCGGTGACGGCGCGCGCACCATGACGCTGGTCTACAATCTGCCCGCCACCAACGCGATCTACCAGCGCTTCGCCGGCCTCGATGGCTCGGCCTACATCATCGGCGGCTTTGGCATGACGGCGCTCACCGCCAACAACATCGTACTGGTGCCGATCCGCTCCGGGCTCGGCCTGCGACTGGGCGCCAATATCGGCTATCTCAAATACACGCCGCGCGCGACCTGGAACCCATTCTAGGCTTTCCTTCTTCCGTCCGCCCTCGGGATCAAGGTTAACGACAGGCCGGGGCTGGCTTTTTGCCGCCCCGCCATGGCATGGTCGTTGGTGAATTTTTCCTTAAAGTTGGGAGTTCTGGCCCATGGTCGAGCCGATCATGTACTTGGCGATCGGTTTCCTGCTCTCGATGTTGTTCGGGCTCGCGATCGTGCCGCTGGTGCATAACCGCGCCGTGCGCCTGACCACGCGCCGGCTCGAGGCCGCAACGCCGCTGTCGATGGCCGAGATCCAGGCCGACAAGGATCAGCTCCGCGCGGAATTCGCCATGTCGGCGCGACGGCTCGAGATGAGCGTCGACCAGCTCAGGAACAAGACCACGAGCCAGCTCGCCGAGCTCGGCAAGAAGAGCGACGCCATCAACCGCATGAAGATCGAACTCGGCGAGAAGAACGCCACGATCTTCGCGCTCGAGGCCCGCGAGAAGGCGGTGAAGGAGCAGCTCCGCGCCACCGAGGAAGAGTTCAGCGCCAAGACCCAATCCTTGCGCGAGGCCGAGATCGCGCTTGCCGACAAGCAGGCCGAGCTCGCCAAGATCAACACCGAGCTCTCCGACCGCTCAATGATGGCGGAGAGCCGCCAGGTCGAACTGGTCGCGGTACGCGCGCAGATCGAAGAGCTGAAGAACCGCGTCGGCGACGCCGAGAAGGAGTTCGCGGCGACGCAGGCGCGGCTCGCGCAGGAGCGTCTGGAATCGGAGACCGCCTCACGCGAGCTCGGCGATGCCCGTGGCCGGGTCGAGAATCTGAGCCAGCGCGTCACCGAGCTTGATCGCCAGCTGATCGGACAGGTCAAGGAAGCCGAGATGCTGTCGGGCCGCGTCACCGACCTCGAAGGCCGCCTCGCCACGCAGGGCAAGCTGCTCGCCGAGCGCGACTATGAGAACAACCAGCTGCGCCAGGCCAATGAGACCAACGAGCGCACCATCAAGGAGCTGCGCGTCGAGATCGCGGGCTTGAGCGGCGGCAAATCGTCCGCGGCCATGGAGGCGCTGCGCGCCGAAAAGACCGCGTTGGAGGAGCAACTCCGCACCGCGCGCGACGAGCGCGCCAAGCTCCAGCGCGACATCAATGCGATCCAGCAGCAGGCCGAGAGCTCCTGGGCGACCGAGCGCATGGAGAATGCCCTGCTGCGCGAGCGCATCAACGACATCGCCGCCGAGGTGGCAAAACTCGCGATGCAGCTCGAAGGCCCGAACTCGCCGATCGAGGCGCTGCTGGCATCCGAGGCCGGCCAGCCGCCGAAGCCGGCACCGCGCCCGGCCAACGATGCCGCAACCAACGGCGCAGCCGCCCGCCTGCCGGAGGGCGGCGGAACGCTGGCCGAGCGCATCCGGGCGCTGCAGGCCCATGCCTCCCGCGCCCGCCAGCAGGGCGCGTAAGCGGCCACAAATCCGGCGTCCGTCGCTAATTGCGTGCGGGGGCCAAGGTTTTCCGGCCACGCGGCGCCTGGAAACTTGACACCTCAAGCCCGCACTTCTAAATCGCGGGCTCCGATGCGCCGGCCGGCCGAAAAGGTCCGGGCGTCTGCATGATGGTCCCGGGCGCATAGCTCAGCGGGAGAGCGTTCCCTTCACACGGGAGAGGTCCAAGGTTCGATCCCTTGTGCGCCCACCATCCATCTTCCTGAATCACCCTGATTGCGGACGATCCTGATCGTATGGCGACCGTCGTCACCCGTGCCGTCAAAATAATCGAAAAACAACCCCATGCACAGTAGCCGACCTCAGTCGGATCAATGGGTTGCGAATTCCGAATTCACGTTTGTGCCGTCGGGCAAAACAGGGGCATGATGCGTCGTCGGGGGAACGCCCCCACACGCAGCAACGCCACCTAAATCTTCAAACCGACGGAGCCGGCCGCCAGGCCGCGTAGAGACCGACGAGGGTCCCGATCGCGACCAGCGCCGCCGCCAGCAGCAGCTGCAATTCGCCCTCGTCGGTCGGGCCGACGGACGACACTATTCTGGTTACGACGACGAACAGAATGCCCACCGCGGCGGCTGCACCGACGCTGAGGTAAGCGAGCTCTCGCGTCAGGCTGCGGCCGAGAAGTCCGAGTGCAGTGAAATACATCGCGCTGGCGTTGGGGTGAACGAACAAGGCCACGCGCGCATAAGGACCGTAGGCGTCGAACAGCTGCTCACATCGGCTCAGTGCCGCTTTCGAGGCCACCCGCTGCAGGAACGGCCTGAAAAAACGAGCCTGTCCGTAACTCAAGACGGCGCCCACGATGATGGCGAGCCACGCCACGGCAAAGACGGAGAGATCCGCGGACTTCGGGTTGAGCGCCACGGACATCAGAATGAGCGCGGTTCCGGGAAAATAGCCGAAATACGGGAAGACCGACTCCAGCAGCACACAGACGAACATGAAGACCGGAAACCACCATGAACCGGCTGCACCCCGGACGATGGCGTTCAAGTCGAAGAGATCCGTCTTGTACAGGACGAGGTACATGCACATGGCTAGTCCAGCCAGAGCATAGAACGGCAGCGCACCCGACAGAAACCGTCTCATCCGAGGATCGGGCTTTGCTTTGCGGAGACAGCGAAGGCGATCGATATCAGCACAAGACGACGGAAACGCATGGCTCATGCTGTAGGCGAATGAGATTGCTCCTGTCGATAACTATCTTTGCCCTACCCTTCGCCTCGTTTTTGCGACGCGGCCCCCGCACGCGCCCTCTTTTTGCGGAACGCAGCTCAAGCGCAAGTGTTGAGCGCGATCACCTTGGTTAGATGGACCAGGCATCGGAAACGATTCGCAGACAGTAAGTGCGTTCGCGAAAGAGCCGAAGGAGCAGCGCATGGCGACGGTATTCATCACGGGAAGCACGGACGGTCTCGGCCGGGCGGCGGCACAATCTCTGCTGGATCAAGGTCACCGCGTGGTCCTGCACGCGCGCTCGGTCGATCGTGCCGCAGCGCTGGCTGAGCTCGAATCGCGTGCCGCGGGGACCGTCGTTGGTGACCTCGCAAGCGCGGCGGAAGCGAGGAGCATCGCCGACCAGGTCAACGCGATCGGGCGCATGGATGCGGTCATCCACAATGCCGGCGTTTACACACGGCCGAGCCGTGGCTCCACGCCGGAAGGCCATGCCGAGACCCTGGCCATCAACACGCTCGCCCCGTATGTGCTCACGGCCCTGATCCGGCGGCCCGGCCGATTGGTGTATCTCAGCAGCGGATTGCATCGCGGTGGAGAGGGCTCGCTGGACGACATCGATTGGACCAAGCGGCGCTGGGACTCGGCCAAGGCCTACGCCGAGAGCAAGCTGCATGTGGTCGCCCTGGCGTTCGCACTGGCGCGGCGCTGGCCCGACGTCCTCAGCAACGCCGTCGATCCCGGATGGGTGCGCACGAAGATGGGTGGTTCCAGTGCTCCGGTCGATCTCGCCACCGGGCAACGGACCCAGACCTGGCTGGCGGTGAGCGAGGAGCCCGCTGCCCTGGTCAGCGGGCGCTACTGGCATCACCTGCGGCAGGAGGCGCCAGCCGATCAGGCGAGGGATCCGAAATTTCAGGACGAACTCATTGCAAGCTTGAGCAAGCTCACGAGCGTCGAGCTCCCGCAGGCCTGAGCGGAAGCCAATGGGCGTTGCGCGTTACGCGATCGCGAGAATCTCGATCTCCTGCGTCCCCGAACCCACGACGTCGCCGACGGCCTTCCCCATCAATGACCGCGCGACCGGCGCGACGAACGAGATCGTCCCCGCCTTCGGATCGGCCTCGTCCTCGCCCACGATGCGATAGGTCTGCACGCGGCCGTCAGCGCGGCTGAAGGTCACGGTGCTGCCGAAGGCAACGAGATCTGTCGAGGTCGGATCGGGCACGAGCTGCGCGGTGCGCAGGCGTTCGGTCAGATAGCGGGCGTCGCGCAAGGGCACAGCCGACTGCCGGCGTTTCTCGTTGGCGTCATCGATGGCTTGCGCGGCTTCATAGGCCGCGCGGGCTTCCGCAAGCTGCGCCTGCAACGCTTGCAGGCCCTTTTCCGTGACGAGGTTCGGATCCGGCGAGATCGGGCGATCCGGCAACAGCGTCTCGGACGCAGTCTCGGCGCTTTCTTCCTTGGTAAAGGCGACGCTCAATTTCAGATTCCTGTCGACCTGTCCGGGCAGCGCGTTGCCGCCGTAGGCATTTGAGCCAGACTATATCTCAAGTTCGACGAAACGACGGAGCTTGAAGACGATATCCGACAGGGCCTGGCGGAACCGCGTTGCATTCTGGAAACTGGTCGAGAACGGCGCGAAGGTGATCATCGCGTTCCAATGCCGATAGCCATAGACCGTGACCGAGACGCCGGTTGCCGGAAATTCCTCCAGCTTGCGCAGCTCGCCCAGCACGAGATCGGCAATCGCTTCCGCCGGCAGCAGCTGTCTGCCATCCCGCGTCGTGACAATTTTCGCGGGCTGCTCGGCCCGCTCCGTTGCGGACGGCGCAGCGTTGGGGGCATCCTCCTGGCTGGCCGACGCCGCCTTGGCGATGGGCGCGGCAACCGCTTCCACCCCGTTCGACGGCACTGTCGGCGGGCCCTCGGTGAGCGGCGGCGGTGCAACACTGTCTGCGCGCTTGTTGCCTCCAAGGATGCTGCTGATCATGGCCACCAGGCCAGCATCCTTCACGTCGTCACTCATCATTCCCCCCAGGCTTCGGCCTAGTCTAGCACTCCTCTCGCGGACCGCCAGCGGGGATGCGAGGTCGGAAGCGGCCGGCCAGGGCGGCCCTGCGAGGGCGTGTCGCTCGAAGGTGCCGGCGGCGCAACGGCTGATCACGTCGCGCCGCCATGCGATCGGCTACTGCTTATCGAACGGAATGTATTGCTGGTACTGTTTGGGCACCGAGCTGCGATAGCGTGCGGGCACGGTGCCGCTGTCGACGGAGTGATCGATTTCCTGCTGCCGCGTCATCTTTTTCTTCGCCGGCTTCTTCGACGCGCTCTTCTTGGAGGCGGTCGGCTGACCGGCCGCGTCGGTGGCCGCAGCCGGTGCCGGTGCCGCCGTCGTTGCCGGCGCAGTGCTTGTCGCCGCAGGCGCTGCGGTTCCGCCAGCAGCGGGCGCGGTCTGGGCCAGCGCGAGCGATGTTTGCATGAAGAGCGCCAGTACCGCTGTCGCGGCCAGCAAATATGACTTTTGCATCAGAACCTCCAAAATTGCCTGATCCGAATGAGGCAAAGCGTGCGAGCCCTTGCGGGAGCAACGCGGGCAAGTCCGATCACGATAGGCCGAAACGCCCGTCGCGAACTGTGGCCGAGATCACATTGCTCGCCGCGGCTTGCGGCATCATAGACGCATGTCGAACGCGATGCCCACTGCGGACACCAAGACAAGTACGACAAAGTGTCGGGCAAATCCCGGAACCCGCAGGTCGAGCCGCGTGTTCCCTCATCAACCGCCCTTACAAACCTTTCGAATGGAGACTGAAATGCGTCGCACCATCCTCGCTCTTGCCTCGTTCGCGGCCCTGATGGCCGCGATGGCCCCGACGGCCCAGGCCCACCCCACCAACGACAGATATTGCCTGCAGGGCCGCATGTGGGGCTATCCCGGCAATTGCCAGTTCGCGAGCTATCAGCAATGCCAGGCCACCGCCTCCGGCACCTCGGCCTATTGCGGCATCAACCCGCGCTACGCCTATTCGCAGCAGCGCTATTACTGACGACGGTTGCGGCGTGCGCGCTTCACGCGCGCGCCGCCACACTTTTCACGTGAAGGAAAATGTTATCCGTCCTCGCTCCGGGAAAAATTTGCAACCCATGCCCATAGCTTGCTCACCACATTGCCATCCGGAATAACATCGCCGTCGCGCGATGCGTGAGCGCATCGCTTGTGCGCTGCTAGCCCCGCCGCGCAAGCTGCCGCCGGA
This sequence comes from Bradyrhizobium sp. 199, assembly GCF_023073355.1. Taxonomy (GTDB): domain Bacteria; phylum Pseudomonadota; class Alphaproteobacteria; order Rhizobiales; family Xanthobacteraceae; genus Bradyrhizobium. The sequence goes on along the minus strand of NZ_JADPJI010000011.1, from coordinate 292,943 downwards.
GGTCCGTCCAATCGGGCCTCGCTCGCGCTGCGCAATCTCGAGCGCGGGCTGGCGGCTCGGCCCGCCCTCGGGCCAGACCGTCGCCAGGGCGATGAACCTGACGCCTCTCAGCGACGGTCAGATCATCATCGGCAAAGCCGTCGACGAGCCCGGCGCGGGCGATCAGCTGCATTGAGCGCGTGACGAAAGATGACGAAGACCGCTCGCATCATGCGAGCGGCCTTTCTCGCAATGACGGGTCGCGTCCGCTTTACGCCCGGCAGGGGACATCGAAACCGACATCGCATCATGTCGGCATGGGGCCATGACCGGACTCTCCGGCGCACTTACATCCTTGTTGAATAGCACTTATACTTTGCCTTCCTGAAGGGCTGCCTCGATGCCGCAGATTTCTGTGAATGGCCTCGACGCGTACTATGGCGATGAAGGTACGGGCATCCCAGTGGTGCTCGGCCATAGCTCCGCAGCCTCAAGCGGACAATGGCGGGACCTCATCAAGCGAATGTCGGGCCGCTATCGCTTAGTCGCTCCTGATCACATCGGATACGGACGTACAGCAGCGTATTCGGGCGACATTCCGCTGATGGAGCACGAGATCGCGATCGTGGAGGCGCTCGTGCGCTTGATCTCGCAGCCGGTTCATATGGTCGGTCACTCGTTCGGAGGCGCTGTTCTGGCGCGGGTAGCCGTCCGAAAGCCAGAACAGGTGCGAAGCCTAACACTGTTTGAGCCGGCACTCTTCTACCTGCTTGCCGCATCTGGAAGGCTATCCGAGCATGCCGAAATCAAGGCTGTTGCGGATCGCGTCATTCGCTACATTGGTGAGAACGATGCTGACGAAGCCGCACGTACCTTCACCGAGTATTGGGTCGGCCTCGGCGCCTATGACGCGATGGACCCGAGGTCGCGCGAAACGGTGAGGACAAGCATAGCCAAGCTTCCCGTCGAATGGCCAACGGGCTTCGAACCATACGAAGCAACGGTCGAGGCACTCTCTGGATTCAAAATGCCTATTCAATTGATCGGCGTTCACGGACGACAGCCGCCGCAAGGGCCGTCACAGACGTGCTGCGCGGCCTCTGGCTAAAAGCGACATATGCCGAGATCCAAGGCGCAGGGCATATGGGTCCGGTGACGCACGCCGATACAGTCAGCGAGATTATAGACACATTCATCGGCGGCGTAAGGGGATCAATCTCCGCGACGGACGTGTAGGCATCTACACTGGTCGGAACGTCCGCTTTGGGTCACAAGCGGTCCTCCACCGGCTCCGCGCGGCAGGCCAGCAGCGGTCAACAACGGAAGTCAGCATGTCGATCACGGTTCTAATTCCTTACGCAGCAAATGCGGCCCTCATACAGCAACGTCAGTGAATAGGTTGCGGGCAGGGACGATGCTCGAGAGGAAGCTTTAAAGCTTATGCTCCGCCGCATTATTGGAGCCTGCATATCGCTTGACCGCCTTTGTTCGCTGCCACCCGGCCCAGGATCACGCAGCCCTCACCGTGCTTAGAAACTTGCCGACCTCCAGCTTGAGACGATTAGAATCGCTGGAGAGCGATCGCGCAGCAGATAAAACTTGGGAGGACGCCGACCCGGTCTCACCGGCTCCTCGCTGCACATCCATGATGTTGGACGAGACCTGCTGAGTGCCCTGCGCCGCTTGCTGGACATTGCGGGAAATCTCCTGCGTCGCCGCGCCCTGCTCTTCCACCGCTGCGGCAATGGTCGACGAAATCTCCGACAGCCGTTCGATGGTGCCGCTGATTTCCTTGATGGCGCTCACGGATTCTTGGGTCGCGGCTTGAATGCCGGTGATCTGCTGACCGATCTCGCCGGTCGCCTTTGCGGTCTGCTCGGCCAAGGCTTTGACCTCCGAAGCCACGACGGCGAAACCGCGACCGGCTTCGCCGGCACGCGCCGCTTCAATGGTGGCATTGAGAGCCAGCAGATTAGTCTGTCCCGCTATGGTGTTGATTAGTTCCACGACGTCGCCGATGCGCGCCGCAGCCTTCGATAATTCGCCGACGCGATCGTTAGTGGCACGGGCCTGATTGACGGCATCATTGGCCATCCGTGCCGACTCCTGCACTTGGCGGCTGATCTCGTTGACGGACGACGTCAGTTCCTCAGTGGCGGACGCCACTGACTGTACATTCGTTGAGGCTTCCTCCGAGGCGGCCGCGACCATGGTGGTGAGTTCCTGCGCTCTCTCCGCGGTGGAGGTGAGCGTGCCGGCAGAGGCCTCGAGTTCGGTTGAGGCCGAAGAGACGGTTTCAATGATTTCGCCGACTGCGCCTTCAAAACCATCGGCGAGCTTGATCATGTCCGCCTTGCGCTGCTGCGCCGCAACCTGGTCTTGCTTGATCTTGGCCTCGGCTTCCGCTTGGGCGTTCTGGGCCGAGACCACCTTGAATTTCTCGACGGCGCCGGCGACTAGGCCGACTTCATCCCTACGGCCGAGGCCGGGCAGCACCACTCCGAAATTACCCTCGGCGAGCTTTTCCATGGCAAGGCTCAATGTGCGCATCGGACGGGCGATGGTGAAAATCGAGAATACGCAGCTTGCAATTAGCAGCAGCGCTGCCGACACGCCGATCGTCAGCGAGAGGAACTCGGCTGAAGCCATTTCCTTTGCCGCGGTCGCATTGGCCTGCTCCGCGCTGCTCTTTGCGAATTCAACAATCTTGTTAGCCAACTCCTCGACTTCGCTCGCTATCGGCAAAGTCACGTCGCGCGCGACGCGGACTGCCTCCTCATTAAGTTTTGTGATCTTTGCAACAGCCTCAGCCGGCGGTTCGCCGCCAGCAATACGCTTGGCTTCGATCCCAACGATCTCGGTCCTGATCGCTGCGATCTGCTGGGCCCCCTTGGCGTATTCGCCAAGACCGCTTTTCAGCTTTTCCATGCGTCCGCGATTTTCCGGGGAATGGCTCAGCTTCAATAGGGCCTCGGCAAATCCGTGGGCCCGCGTCACTCGGGCGGCTAGGTACTCGCTGGCCGCTTTCAAACTCTCAGGGCTGTTGGCGAGGCGCATGTCACGAAGGCCGATCTGCATGCCACGCTGTGCCGCCTTTGCCTCTGCAGCAGTGAGCGCGATCGTCTGCTGTTCGTTCGCAGTCAGACTAGCTTTTTTGACCGCCTGATTGCCTGACATCTGGCTGTAGATCATCACGCCCACGAGGAGAATGCTCAGCGCTGAAGCGATCCCAAGCTTGGTTCCAATACGCAAATTTTGGATCATGCTAATCATATCGTTTCCTCAAACGTATTCGGCGCATCTACGATGTACGGTCGGCAATTGTGGTCTTGGGGGGGATGAGCGGCGGTGCTCCGCCTCAATCTGAGGCACGGAGGGTGTTGTTAGTCTTAACGTTCGGTTGCGTAGAAATACGGTCCACCCCGCCGGCGATTTTGGCGCCCTCGCCGGAACGGAGATTTTGGACGGGCTCGTGGTGAAGACCGAAGATGATCTGCAATGGGGATTACCGAATGATGCTTGGCTTTGGAAGCGCCCGTGGTCCGCAAATCAACAAGAAGTCCGCAGCGGATCATAAGCGGTTCTTGGCGGGAGGCTTTCATGGGGTCGGCCATGAACCATGAGCGGACTTGGTCTACCCAGACGGGTCTGTGTCTCCACGGCGGCTTAAGGCAATGGAAGCATGGCAGGGGCCTACCGACAGCGGAATTATCGGCTCGCCGCCGCAGCGGCTGTCGCCACATATTTCGTGTAGAATTCGGCGACCCGGCCACGCCACATGCCGACGAACGCCTCGGACGTCACGTTGTCCACCGATTTCCAGGTGCGCTTGAACGCCGGAAGTGCATTGCCCCAGATCGCACGTTTGCACCACCTTTCGCCCTTCTCCTTGCCTTCGCTGGTGGCGCACATGGATTTCCAGGCGGGGCGAGCGGGCTGGCTGATGTGCTGAGCGGCGCCTTCCCAGCCCTGCTGATGGATCAGGTAAAGATCGCTCATATCCGGCGTCCGGTGCGTGATCCACCCGAACTGGACGCCCTCGGTAATGATTTTGTAGGCGGCCGCAACGGCGTTGTCCCGCGGATTGCGAATCTGCCCGAAGCCGAATTTCCCGAACTCATAATGGCTCAGCTGAAACAGGCCGATATACGACCCGGTGCGTTGATTGGGGTTGAAGCTGGATTCGATCTTGGCAACCGCCATCATGAAATTGAAATCGAGACCAAACGCGTCGGAAGCGCGCTTGATCTCTTCGGCCGGCGTTCCGACCGGAATGTCCTTGAACGCACGCAAGACGATCTCCGCCGGTTTTTTGGCGGGCGGCAGTTCGGACCAGACGTAGTAGATCAGATAACGGAAATCCTGCGTCGAGGCTGCTTTCGGAGCATCGATGGATGCATCGCGCGCCGCCGGCAGCGGTTGGACGATATCCTGCCCCAACGACGCCAATTTTGGCGCGACGGGCTCGTCGAGGATCTCGGCTCCGCTGCTCAAAGGCTCTGAACCTGCTGACGTCACCGTACCAGGCCCTGCTCTTTCTGCCCGAAGCGCTACCGCAAGTCTGGCTGATGCATCGGCGTACAAGGCAGGCGTCACCATGTTCGCAGGAGCCGTCATGTTCGCAGGAGCCGCTATGTTCGCTGCAGCTTCCGGCACGACATCCGGCACCGTCGCGGTCGGTCCAATACCGGCGACCAGATAAAGTGCCACGGATGCGATCACAGCCGCGATGCTGCCGGTCTGCCAAACCTTCATTGCCCGAAGTCCACGGATGGCTTCTGTACAAAGGCTGTTCGCATGGTCCTGCGGCCTGTGGGTGAGTCTTCTTCGTAGAATCTTAAGGTTTAAATGTGGTGAACGAGAACAGGCCTTCTGCCTCACCGATCATCGGATGCGTCCCGATTTGGGTCACAAGCAGCCCTGGCGGGAGACGCTCGTAGGGTCTGCTCTGAGTCATAAGCCGCCAGACCGGCTAGACCAGGTTGTTTCAGCTTCGTCCTCGACATCCGGCGTGGACGAGTCCGCCTCCTAAGGCGCCGCCCCCAATCCGACCTCCGCCAGCCGGGTCGCGAACCAGCGCGACAGCGGCTCGTCGACGAGGCCGCTCACATAGATTTCCGACATCGTCACGTGCTGCTTATCCAGCACCAGGAGCACGCCGATCCAGTACGGAAACCAGACGTGCACGTCGGTCAGCGCCCGCAGCTTGTGCTGGTCGTGCTCCAGCGGCGTGTGGTTGCTCGCCTTGCGGATCTCGACCGTGAGCAGATTGTTCGGGATCTCACGCTGATGCACGGCGACATCAGGATAGATCGACTTACCGAGATGATCGTCGGTCGAGATGATGGTGCCGTGCGGCAGATGCAGCGTGCGCTCGCCGAGCCGGTCGTAGTTGCAATCGACCGACCAGCCGGAGAACTGCTTCTCCAGATGTACGGCGAAGCGATGCGTGACCGCTCGCTCGCCGATATCCTTCTCGAACAGGAAGCCTTCGTGCGCGTAGAATTCCCGGAGCGCCGCGATCACCTTGTTCAGCTCGGTCTGCATTTTGCCTGCGGGCCTTTTGCGCGTGCGTCCCCGCCTTTACATCCGGACTTCGATCAGCCGCGGTCCGGGCTCGGCGACGGCTTCGGCCAGCGCCTTGTTGAACTCGTCGGCATTGGTGACGGCGCGGCCGGGCACGCCCATGCCCTTCGCCAGCGCCACGAAATCCAGCGTCGGGCGGTCGAGCCGGAGCATGTCGTTGGCGCGCTGGCCGGGCTCGCCGGCGCCGACATTGTCGAACTCGCCGCGCAGGATCTGGTAGATGCGGTTGGCGAACACGATAGTGACGATGTTGAGGTTCTCGCGCGCCTGGGTCCACAGCGACTGGATCGTGTACATCGCGCTGCCGTCGCCGACCATGCAGATCACCTTGCGGTCGGGGCAGGCGATCGCCGCACCGATCGACAGCGGCGTCGAGAAGCCGATCGAGCCGCCCATGTTCTGCAGCCAGTCGTGCGGCGCGGCGGCCGCCGTCGGCGGGAAGAAGGCGCGGCCCGTGGTGAGCGATTCATCGACCAGGATCGCATTCTCGGGGATCGCGTAGGCGATCGACTGCGCGATCGAGGCATGGGTCAGCGCGCCGGTCGGCTTGAGCAGTTCCTGCGACGCCTGCGGCTTGACGTCTTTGGCGCTCGCCTTCACGGCGCCGGCCAGCGCTTCGAGCGCGGCGACCGAGTTCTCGCCCCAGGAGGTCATGCGATGGACGTCGCAGCCCTCGGGCTTGAGCATGCTCGGCTTGTTCGGATAGGCGAAGAACGCCACGGGATCGTCGGACTCGACCAGCACGATGTGACGGAACTTGGCCAGCATCGGCAGCGCGTTCTCGATCACGTAGTGAATGCGGTCGATCGAGAAGCGGCCACGGCCGCGCGCCATCTTGGGGCGGAAGGTCGGGCCCATCACGGTGCAGCCGGTCTTGGCGGCAATGCGCTCGGCCAGCGCCAGGCCCTGTTCGCTCAAGGCGCTGCCGGTCATCAGCAGCAGCGTGCCCTCGCCGTCGCCATGCAGGATTTTTGCGGCCTGCTCGACCGCCTGCGGCGAATAGCTCGCGCGCTGCTGCTCGGCGGGAACCTCGGCGACGCCGTCGGCCTCGTTCCAGGCGGTGTCGGCGGGAAGGATCAGGGTCGCGATCTGCGGCGGGGCACTTCTGGCGGCGGCAATGGCCGCGGCGCCGTCAGCAGCAACCGATTTGGCATCCGGCGAGGTGCGGACCCAGGACGACATCGGCCGGGCCAGGCCTTCGATGTCGGAGGTCAGGGGCGCGTTGAAGCCGATGTGATAGACCGCGTGCTGGCCGACGATGTTGACGATGCCGGAATTGGCCTTCTTGGCATTGTGCAGATTGGCAAGGCCGTTGGCGAGGCCGGGGCCGAGATGCAGCAGGGTCGAGGCCGGCGTTCCCTTCATGCGGAAATAGCCGTCGGCGGCGCCGGTCACCACGCCTTCGAACAGGCCGAGCACGCAGCGCATGCCGGGAACGCGGTCGAGCGCTGCGACAAAATGCATCTCGGAGGTGCCTGGATTGGTGAAGCAGACGTCCACCCCACCCTTGACCATCGTCCGCACCAGGCTTTCCGCACCGTTCATTCTTTTTGCTCCGCAACCGATCTTTTCAGGGGATCCATCCGATCAATCATTGTTCGCGGCATCCGTCAAAGCAATAGCCGGCATCGCGGCCCTGCCCCGCGCGACGTTGCGCCGGTGTGGTTCGGCAGATTGTGGTTGCCGATTTGGTAACGCCAATCGGCGGAGAGGACCTCCCTCACGGGGCCGTGGCTTGCGAAAAGCCCGCAAATATGGCCTGTGGCCTTTGTTGAATCGATTTTTTCTGGGGGAAACAATGATCCGGTTTTTTGCCGCGCCGATTGCCGCCATCGCACTGCTGTCGGCGACGGTGGGCGGCGCGTTCGCCGAGGAGTTCGACTCGCGCGACATCATGGGCGGCGGCCCGAACTTCTTCCGTTCCGGCGCCAATCCCGTCCCCCGCACCACCATCATGTACAACGGCAACTATGCCCCCGGCACGATCGTGGTGAACACGAGCGAGCGGCGGCTCTATCTGGTGCTGCAGAACGGCCAGGCCCTGCGCTATGGTATCGGCGTCGGTCGCGACGGCTTCCGCTGGGGCGGGGTGCACAGGATCACCGCCAAGAAGGAATGGCCGGACTGGACGCCGCCCTCGCAGATGCTGGCCCGCCGCCCCGACCTGCCGCGCCACATGAAGGGCGGGGTCGACAATCCGCTCGGCGCGCGCGCGATGTATCTGGGCTCTACGCTCTACCGCATCCACGGCTCCAACGAGCCGGAGACGATCGGCCAGGCCGTCTCCTCGGGCTGCTTCCGCATGACCAATGACGACGTCAGCGACCTCTACAGTCGCGTCGCGGTCGGTACCACGGTGGTGGTGCTGAATAACTAGAGCGCAATTGCCACCGCGATGAAGGTGCGCTCCCTCTCCCGCTTGCGGGGGAGGGCTGGGGTGGGGGTGTCGCCGCAATCGACAGCCCCCGTGTTGAGAGAGCCCCCACCCGGCGCTTCGCGCCGACCTCCCCCGCAAGCGGGAGAGGTTAAGGGAGCCCGCGGCATCGATCGCTTCAGGATAATATTCAATCGTGGGCGGCAAGGATGTCGGGCTGGAACCCGCTAGGGGCGTGATTTGCGGACTTGTGCGCGCGGGCCGAATACGGCAGCGTCGCATGACGATGAGCGCAATCAATCCGCCCGCGCGTGGCCTTCGCATCGCCCTCCTGGCGCTCGCCACCGCCGCGTTCGTCCCTGACACCGCTACCATGGCCGCCGCAGGCGAATTGCCCGCGATCTCCTCGCGCCAGCGTGGCGAGAAAAAGAGTTTTACCGACGGCGAGATCGTCGACGGCTTCCTGAAGACGGCGTTCGGCGCCGAATATCACCTCGCCGGCCGCGTCGACCGCATCCGCAAGTTCGACGGGCCGGTGCGCGTGTTCGCCGAGAGCGACCGCGCTGACCGCAAGGCGCAGCTCGCAAAGGTCGTGGCCGACATCGGCAAGCGCGTGCAGCATCTCGACATCGCCATGATCGACACCAACGAAGCGGCGAATGTGCGCGTGAAGCTGGTGCGCGACCGCGATCTCTTCCGCACCATCTCGAGTTTCTACGGCGTGGAGAAGGCGCGCGAGATCCGCACGTCGCTCGACCCGCAATGCCTGTCCGGCTTCCGCAAGAACGACAATTTCGAGATCGAGCATTCCGACGTCATCCTCACCGTCGACAACGGCGACTTCACCTTCCTCGACTGCGCCTATGAGGAGCTGCTGCAATCTCTCGGCCCGATCAACGACACCACGAGCGTGCCGTGGACCATGTTCAACGACAACGTCTCGATGGGCTTTTTCGACGTCTACGACCAGTACATCCTCAATCTGCTGTACGATCCCCGCATCAAGGCAGGCATGACCGTGGCCGAGGTCAAGGTAGTGCTGCCCGCCGTGCTCACCGACGTGCGCGCGTGGGTGAAGCAGGTGAATGAGTTGAAGGAGTGAGGCCTTCTTCCTCCTCCCCTTGGGGAGGAGGAAACAGCAATCGCGATCACGACTCGTTATCGCGGTGGCGATTTCTGCGATTACACCTTTCTCGCCTTCGTCATCAGGAATTGCTGGCGCACCACGTTGTTGCTGCCGTCGAAATATTCGGAGATCAGCGCCTCGAACTCGCTGCGAAAACTCCGCAGCTTGTCCGGCTCGTCCTTGTACTGGGCAAGGAGCTTGATCAAAGGCCCGATCGTGGTTTCCATCGTACGGCGGTAATGCTGCGGGCTGAGTGCGGACGGGTTCATGATGTCCATCTCGAACGAGATATCCTTCACCTTCCCCGCAAGACGTTCGGCGACGATCTTCGGATCGCCCCACGACACCGGTGATGCCACGCCCTCGGGCGGCGGCAGATGGCGGCCGATCAGCGCGAACATCCGTCCGACATAGAGATGCGGCGGCCAGGTCGAGAAGGCGATGGTGCCGCTGGGCTTCAGCACGCGCAGCATCTCGCCGATGGCGACATCCGGACGCGGCGCAAACATGTGGCCGAACTGGCTGAGCACCACGTCGAACTCGTTGTCGCCATAGGGCAGGCTTTCGGCGTCGCCCTCGGCGAAGTCGAGATCGAGGTTCGCCAGCTGCGCGTGCTCGCGGGCGCGTTCGATCAGGACTGGAGACAGGTCGAGACCCCTGACCTTCGCACCGCGGCGCGCCGCCGTGATCGCGGCAACGCCGGTGCCGCATCCGACGTCGAGCAACCTTTGGCCCGTAGCAACCTCGGCGAAGCTCACGAGCCTGGCGGCCGAGGGTGTCGTGAACACTTCCATCGGCGTGAACAGCGACCAGGCTTCCTTCTGGACTGCCTTGAAACCAGCAAACGGGTCTTGTGCGGTCATGGAACTCTCCCTTCGCTCGATGTCAGTTTTCATGAGGCTGACGACGGAGGCCAAAGGTTCAACGCCGGCTCACGACGGCGACGGCACACGTATTCCAAGGTCCTACTGCACCAGATCGGCGACGGTGGTCGCGGCTTTCAGCCCGGTGCCGGTGAGGACGGCGACAGTGGTTTCGTTTGGCTTGATCGCACCAGCCGCGGAGAGTTTGTCGAGCGCCGCGGCCGCGCTGGCGCTGGTCGGCTCCGCGAACAGGCCCTGGCGCGCGAGACGGCGCAGCGCAGCGACGATCTCCTCCTCGGTGAGCGCAACCGTGCCGCCGCCGCTCTCGCGCAAGGCGGCGATGATCTCGCGCAAGCGCAGCGGATTCTTGATGGCCGTGCCTTCGGCGACGGTCTTGCTGACCTCGCGCGTGACGGGCGTGTCGACACCCGCCTTGAAGCTGGCATCGATCGGCGAGCAATTTTGTGGCTGCGCCGCGAACAGGCGCGGCAGCTTTGTGATCTGTCCGGCCTTGAGCAGCTCGCGGAAGCCGAAGGCGCAGCCCAAGAGACTGCTGCCGGCGCCGACGGGAACGATGACGTTGTCGGGCGCGCGGAAGCCGAGGTCCTCCCAGATCTCATAGGCGAGCGACTTGGTGCCTTCCAGAAAGAACGGCTGCCAATTGTGGCTGGCATAAAAGGTCTGGCTCGACTGACGGATGGCCTCGGCTTCCGACTCCTCGCGCGGGCCTTCGACAAGCTGCACCGCGGCGCCATAGGCACGCACCTGCGCGATCTTGGCCCGCGAGGTCGAGGCTGGCGCAAGGATCTTCACGCGCATGCCGCCGGCGGCACCCAGCCCCGCCATCGACGAGCCGCCATTGCCCGACGAGTCCTCCAGAATGGCTGAGATGCCGATCTGGCGCAGAAAGGACAGCATCACGGCGGAGCCGCGATCCTTGAAACTGCCGGTCGGGTTGAACCATTCGAGCTTGAACAACGGCCGCAGCTCGCCCCAGTCCTGCTGGACCAGCGGCGTGCAGCCCTCGCCGAGCGTGATCGGATTTGCGATCTCGACCGGCAGCGCCGCCCGGTAGCGCCAGAGCGAGCGCGTCCGGCCGTCAACGTCCTCGCGCGAGATGCCGGCCCCGGGCGTCACCAGCAGCGGCGTGCGCTCGTCCGAGCACCAGCGCGGCTGGTCAAGGGAATAGAGCTGTCCGTTGCGGGGGTCGATGTAGCTGGCGGGCATGGGAGTCTCCGGGGCAGAGCCGATCCGGTCGATATGTCCGAATAATCAGGTTTTATCCAGTCACCTGTTAGTATGGCGGAGGCGCCGACCCCTTCAAAAAACTCGAACAGTTACATAGATATAGGGAGCGTTCTGGCGTCGGGACGACGTCGGAAATGGGCCTTTGGGTCGCCCCGCACGATTAACTTGTCTGTCGTCAGCCGCCGCTACAATATGTTGGATTGAGCTTGCGTCGCCGGTCTGCACCGGCAACGCGACCGAGCCAAGGCCCGTCCGAGCGGCGGGCCGTTGGCTTTTTAGGAGTTTGGTCATGAGCCGCGCGAACCGTACCGACCACATCCGCCTGACCTCGCATCCGGAGCCGGGCGGCAAGGCCGCCTTCCCGATCCACTGGGGCGCTGAGGACGCGCGCGCGCGGGGGCCGATCATCGGAACGGTGTCGCGCGCCGGGGATCGCAACGTGATCGGCAGCCATGGCGGGTCCTATGCGATGTACCGCGCGCTCGCCGTGTCCGCCGGCGCGCTCGATCCGATCCGGCGGCCCGACCTCACCAACACGTTTCCGGCCGCCACCATCGGCCCGTTCGAGCAGTGGCAGGATCCGGCAAAGATCGTCGCACTCGATCCGTGGGGACATCTCGTCGCCGAGAATTTCGGCAAGGACATTGCGGAGGGTGTCGACATCCGGCCGAGCATCGCGGTGACGCGGGCGCGGCTCGATCTGCCGGAGATCCGCGAGGCGCTGGCGGCAAAACGGCTGCGCGCCGACGGCGAGGTCGTGCATGCCAATGGCAGCGTCTCCGTGGTCAAGATCGCGATCGATCCGGTCTGGTACCTGCCGGGCCTTGCGGTGCGCTTCGGCACCGGTGAGACCGAGCTGCGGCGCACGCTGTTCGAGCAGACCGCCGGCATGTTCCCTGAGCTCGTGACCCGGCCGGACATGAAGGTGTTCCTGCCGCCGATCGGCGGCACCACGGTCTACATGTTCGGCGACGTGACAAAACTGCCTGATCATCGCACCAGGATCACCTGCCGGGTGCATGATGAGTGCAACGGCTCCGACGTGTTCGGCTCCGACATCTGCACCTGCCGGCCCTATCTGATCCACGGCATCGAGGAATCCGCGCGGGGCGCGCAGGAGGGCGGGCTCGGGCTCGTCGTCTACAACCGCAAGGAAGGCCGCGCGCTCGGTGAAGTCACCAAATTCCTGGTCTACAATGCGCGCAAGCGCCAGGAGGACGGCGATGCGGCCGCGGCCTATTTCGAGCGTACGGAATGCGTCGCCGGCGTGCAGGATGCGCGCTTCCAGCAATTGATGCCGGACACGATCCACTGGCTCGGCTTGAAGCGGATCGACCGCTTCCTCTCGATGAGCGACATGAAACATGACGCGCTGACCTCGCAGGGCATCGACATCGTCGAGCGCGTGCCGATCCCGCCGGAGCTGATTCCGGCCGACGCCTATGTCGAGATCGCCGCCAAGAAGGCCGCCGGCTATTACTCGACCGACATCGCGCCGGAGAAGAACGTGGACGGCGTGGTCGGCCGCTCGCTGGAAAAATACTGATCGCGTGATGGCGGAGGCTTTGGAACGACAGGCGCGCGCGCTGCTGACCGCAGCAGCGGTTCGCGCGCGGGCCGGCGAGATGCTCGATATCGGCCTTGCCGGCGGCTTGAGCCATTTCACTGTTGATCTCGACCGCATGGATGGTGTCGCGGAGGCCGTGCTCGCGGTCACGCGCAAGGCCTATCCGGCGCTCGACATTCCCTTCCACGCACGATGGCGGCACTTTGTGACTGGCGGCATCGACCGCTGGGCCGGCCTTGCGAATGTGGCCGCGTGGCCGGATCGCGCGGCACGTGCGCGGGCCGAGTTCGACCTCGCGATCGTCAGCGTGCTGCTCGATGCCGGCGCGGGCGCGGCGTGGCGATATCGTGATGCGGTGACAGGAGAAAGCATTGGCCGGTCCGAGGGGCTCGCGATCGCAAGCCTCGACATGTTCGCGAACGGACTTTTTTCGCGGGATGCCGGCTCGCCCTTGAGGGCGGATGCAGACGTGCTCGCTCAACTGCCGCTCGCCGCGCTTACGACGGCATTTCAGGTGAGTGCGGCCAATCCGCTGCTCGGGCTCGACGGACGAACCGATCTGTTGCGGCGCCTGGGCCGGCTGGTGACGGAGCGCGCGGACGTCTTTGGTCTGCACGACACGCCGCAGCCGGGCGGGCTGTTCGATCACATCGCAGCGCAGGCCGTTGGCGGCGCTGTCGCTGCGCCCGCCATATTGTCGGCGGTACTGAACCAGCTCGGACCGATCTGGCCGTCGCGACTCGAACTGGCCGGTGTTCCGCTCGGTGATTGCTGGCACCATCCTGCGATCAACGCGGATGACGGAACTGCAGGCCTCGTGCCCCTACACAAGCTGTCGCAATGGCTGAGCTATTCGCTGATCGAGCCGCTGCAGCGCGCCGGCTTCGTCGTTACCGACATCGACGGGCTCACCGGGCTTGCCGAATACCGCAATGGCGGCCTGTTCGTCGATCACGAGGTGCTGCGCCTGCGCGACGCTGCGGACGCCGAGCGCGCGCATGCGGTGGATTCGCTGCTCGTCGTAGAATGGCGCGCGCTGACGGTTGCGCTGCTCGACCGGCTGGCTGAACTCGTTCGCGCCAAACTCGGCCGCACGCGCGAGACATTGCCGCTCGCCAGTATCCTCGAAGGTGGCACCTGGGCCGCCGGCCGCGCCATCGCCTTCGCGCGCCGTCCCGACGGTTCACCGCCGCTCAGGGTGATCAGCGACGGTACGGTGTTTTAATAGCCAAATCGTTTGAGTTCGCGGAAACAGACCCCTCATCCGGCGCTTCGCGCCACCTTCTCCCACAAGGGGAGAAGGGAAAAAGCGAGAGCATCCATCATGGAAGGCGTCACGATCGTCGATCATCCGCTGGTGCAGCACAAGCTGACGCTGGTTCGGGACAAGTCCATCTCGACCAAATCGTTCAGGGAGCTGATCAAGGAGATCGGCATGCTCTTGTGCTACGAGGTGACGCGCGACCTGCCGCTCGCGGACATCGTCATCGAGACGCCGCTGGCGACGATGCACTCGGCCAAGATCGCCGGCAAGAAGCTGGTGTTCGTGCCGATGCTGCGCGCCGGCACCACCTTCGTCGACGGCATGATGGATCTGGTGCCGACTGCGCGCGTTGCCCATATCGGGCTCTACCGCGAGCCGCACAGCTTTGCGGCGGTCGAATACTTCTTCAAATCGCCGTCCGATCTCAGCGAGCGCCTCGCGATCGTGGTGACCCCGGTGGTCGCAACCGCGAACACGACCGTCGCCGCAATCGACCGGCTGAAGGAACGCGGCGCCAGGGACATCCGCCTCGCCTGCCTGATCGCCGCTCCGGAAGGGCTGGAGCGGCTGCGCGGCTTGCATCCGGACGTGCCGATCTGGACCGCGGCGGTGGACGAGGGCCTCGATGAGAACGGTTTTATTCTCCCGGGCCTTGGCGACGCCGGCGACCGCGCCTACGGAACGCGGTAGGGACCGCGCGGTCGCTGCACCGCAAGTTAGGAACGGCTTCGATCGCGCGAGGTTCTCCTGCTTTACGATGGAGAACACGATGACCTATCAGAATGACGACCGCAGGGCCGACAGAGCACGCCGCAACAGCCCGGTCGGCTGGGCGATCGGCGCGATCTTCGTGATCGCAGTAGTCGCCGCCGTCTTCTTCTATAATGGGCGCGAGGTCGGGCCTCAGGCGACCTCGACCAGTCCGAACAACGCACCGAGCGTCACGACCGGGTCGAACCCGCCGGCTGCGCCGGCGAAGTAACCCTCAGGTTGGCGGTCTCGCCGGCAGGTCCTTTACATCGGCCGGCGGCGGATTGTGTTTCAGGTCGGCGATCAGACGTTCCATCTCGCCGATCTCCCGCAGCTGCGTCTCGATGATGCCGTCAGCGAGCTTGCGGACGCGGGCATCGCGGATGTGTGCGCGCTCGCTCGTCAGCACCGCGATCGAATGATGCGGGATCATCGCCTCCATATAAGCGACGTCGGACACGGTCTGCTGACTGTGAACGAGCCAGAGCGAAAACCGCAAACACCACGGCGCTGGCCGCCAGAATGGCAATATTCACTGTGCGGTTCCGGTACATGCCCCACATGAAGCTCAGCATCACGGCGGCCATGACCGCACCCATCAGTAGCGCCATCCAGGTTCGGGTCTGGCTGTACCAGACGTGGTCCAGGGCGAATGTGTTGAGGTACATCAGCCCGAACATGATTATCGTAGAAGCGGCGATCATCGCGGCAAAGCGGCCGTAGTTCATGCGGAACTTCCATATCTCTGCGTCGGAAGAATAACTTCGTCCGACCAGATCGTTCCTCCCGCGACAAGCTGCCTGCGGGCCGCTCAAACCTTCCCGCTGCCGCAGACCCCCTTCAGCGCCTGCCACTCGTTGTCGGTCAATAGCGGCGGGCCGCTGATGGGTCGATCTTCCCTGGTCATGCGGGCGAGACGGTCCTCGGTCAGGGGGTGGCTGGCGAGGATCGTCGTGAGCGTGTTGCCGCGTTCCTTGCCGGTGATGCGGAACATCAGCTCGGCCGCGGGCTTCGGCGAACGGCCGAGCTTGTGCATGATCTCGATCGCGAACGTATCGGCGGCGGTCTCGGCCTCGCGCGAATAGGAGGCCTCGACCAGGCTGCGCGAGGCGAAGATCACCGCGCTCGAGCCGGTGACGTCGCCGAACAACAGGCCGATCAGGAACGAGGTGCCGCCGTTGTAAATCAGCCCGCGCATATTGTCGTGATGTTTGAGATGGCCGAGTTCGTGCGCGAGGATGCCGGCGAGTTCGTCGGGGCTTTCGGCCTTGTCGAGCAGGCCCTTGAGCACGAACACCTTGCCGCCGGGCAATGCAAAGGCATTCGGCACCGCCGTCGGCAGCACGCCTGCCGTCATGGAATCATCGTCGAGACCTGCGGCATCGCGCAGGCGGTTGACGAGCTTTGTGAAGGCGGCCTTGCCCGCCGGGTCTTCGCAGACGTTGCGGCCGAAGATCGTCTTGATCTGGACTTCGGCCGCATCGCCGATGCGCCGTTCGACGGGCTTCGGCACCAGCGGCGCGAGACGGTCGGCGGCGAGCGGCACGCCGAACAGGACGACGCAGACGATGGAGACGGCGGCAGCCACCGACCAGCCGACAATTTTGGCAACACCGCGCCGCGAGGTCTGATGCTCGTCAAGACGCATGCAGCGGGCAATCACATCTGCCGCGAGCGCAGCGTCGCGAATTTCGAGCCGTGCGAGCGGCGGCGCGGAGGTGGAGGCCAGGCGCAAAATCCCGGCCGGGCTGTCGGCGCGGCGGATGTCGGCGTACGCCCAGCGCACGGGCGTTCCGCCCTCTTCGACGATCTCGAGCGCCTCACCGAGCGTCAGCATCACCTGACGCCTGCGGCTCGACACACCGTCGAAGAAGATGGTCGGCTTGACGGACTGCGCCGAGGCCCCGGTGGACAACTCACTCACAGCTCAGAACCCCGCGACATCGAGTCCGTCGGCAAAACCTTCGCCGAGCGCGCTGGCAAGCTGGCCGCTGCCCCGCACATCCGCGGCGGCCGCGATGTTGTGCACCTCGACGGTTTCCAGCACCTTGGCCCAGAGATCGCGCTGGAGATAGACCCGCATGACGATGTTGATCGCGAGCGCCAGGGCGAAATAGCCGATCACCATCATCACCACCATCGGGATGCTCTGGGCGGCATTGTCGGAGCCGAACACCTGATCGGCCGGAACGCCACTCAGCGCGACGACGAGCAAGGCGCCGCCGCCGAGATAGGCGGAGAAAGCCATGGACAGCAGCGTCCACCAGCCGATCACCTTCCAATACAGGCCATAGAACGCGTTATGCGGCAAATCCGAGGACAGGCTGACGCGGCCAATGCGGATGCCGTCGAGCCACCAGCGCCACTCGCGGGCTTTGAATTCGGCGTAGAAGAACGGCGCGAGCGGGAAGATCACCAGCGCGATCGGGCTGAGCAGCCAGAGCCACCAGGCGCGCTTGAAGAAGGTCCAGCCGTCGCCTTCGAAATCGCCGCGGAGATCGCCGTAATGGGTGTGCTGCATCTTGTAGCGTTCGAGCGCGGCCTCGCGCCACGGCAACGCCAGGCCGAGCGTCAGGAACACGAGCAGGCCCCACGCCATGGCGCGGAACGCATAGGCCCAGCCGGAGCCATCCATCCAGAACCGCACGCCGCGCCAGACCGTACGCGTCAGCCGATAGCGCCGCGCGCGAAAAATCGCGAACTGGCCGAAGGCGTAGAAGCCGATGAACAGCGGTACCGAGGCAAAGCCCTGCCAGCGCTCGAACTCGATGCCGATCAGGAAATAGCCGAGATAGATCGGCACCAGGATCGCGAGCGCGAACAGGAAGCCGACCAACAGCTCCTTGGCCCGGCCGGTATATTCGGCGGCATCGCCATCGACCGCGGTGTTCGCCCACAGATGACGGCGAATGTCGGTGACGAGCCAGAATCGGTAGAAGCCGAAGGTGACCAGCTCCAGCATGGCACCCTTCGTGACCAATTTGCGGAATTCGGAGCGGTTTCCGGTGAAGTCGACCCCGATGGGCGGCAGCGGCGGCGGTAGGGGTTCCGAGCCGATCGGGGTCCATTGCATGTCGTTCACGGCGGCAACCTCGGGATGCTGGTCTATTGCCATCAACTATAGGTCAAGGATTGGTCGGCCCCCAAGATGGCAGGGTTCGATTTACCTCGATTCCAGTCGGTTTCTGGCACGATTTCACGACAAACGGTGTGCGGGGGATCACGTCGGCCGATCCATAGCCCCACCCTCTCGCAAAGGTTGGACGTGACAAACTCTCCCTTGCTCCGGCGCAAACAACCGGCTGTAATTGCAAATCAAATACCGCAGCGCAGAATTCAACGAGAACGCGCGGTCATGCCAAGGGAGAACGGTCATGCATGGGACCATCGAAAGCGCGGCAAAGCTCGACGCACTTCGCGAGCGCGCCTCGTCATTGCCCCTGGAGCAATTCGATCCGGGCGATCCGGAATTGTTCAGAACCGATACGTTCTGGCCGTATTTCGATCGCTTGCGCCGGGAAGATCCCGTGCACTATTGCAAGGACTCGATGTTTGGGCCGTATTGGTCGGTGACGCGCTACAACGACATCATGGACATCGAGACCAACCATTCCGTGTTCTCCTCGGCCTCCTCGCTCGGCGGCATCACCATCCGCGACATCGACCCGGACCTGCGCCGCGAGAGTTTCATTTCGATGGATCCGCCGCGGCATGCGGCGCAGCGCAAGACCGTGGCGCCGATGTTCACGCCGACGCACCTGGACAATCTCGCGCTCAACATCCGCGAGCGCTCGGCCGAATGCCTGGACAACCTGCCGCGCGGCGAGGTGTTCGACTGGGTCGACCGCGTCTCGATCGAGCTGACCACGCAGATGCTGGCGGTGCTGTTCGACTTTCCCTGGGAGGACCGCCGCAAGCTGACGCGCTGGTCTGATGTCGCCACCACGATCCCCGGGCCCGACGGTCTCGTCGCCACCGAGGACGAGCGTCAGGCTGAGCTGACCGAATGCGCCGGCTATTTCGCCCGCCTCTGGAAGGAGCGGATCGAACAGCCGCCGAAGAGCGATCTGTTGTCGATGATGGCGCATGGCGCCGCGACGCGCGACATGGACGCAAAGAACTTCCTTGGCAATCTCGTCCTTTTGATCGTCGGCGGCAACGACACCACACGCAACACCATGTCGGGCTCGCTTCTCGCGCTGAGCCAGCATCCGGAGCAATATCGCAAGCTGCGCGAAAACCCTGCTCTGCTCGACAGCTTCGTGCCTGAGGTGATCCGCTGGCAGACGCCGCTGGCGCATATGCGCCGCACCGCGCTCACCGACATCGAATTCCGCGGCAAGCAGATCAGGAAAGGCGACAAGGTCGTGATGTGGTATGTCTCGGGCAACCGCGACGAGGAGGCGATCGAGAAGCCCTACGATTTCATCATCGACCGCGCCCGCCCGCGCACGCATCTGTCCTTCGGCTTCGGCATCCACCGCTGCGTGGGCCTGCGGCTTGCCGAACTCCAGCTCAAGATTATCTGGGAAGAGATCCTCAAACGGTTCGACCATATCGACGTGGTCGGCGAACCGAAGCGGGTCTATTCGAGTTTCGTGAAGGGCCTTGAAGAGCTGCCGGTGAAGATTGCGGCGTGAGTTAACTCACTCTCGCCCGTCGTTACGGGGAGAGGCGAAGAAAGACCAACTGGAGCCACCACGATGAACATCCAAGCGCCGGTTAAAGTGGACAAGGCCGAACGCATGCGCAGGGCCCGCGAGGAGGCCTATGCGACGCCGTTGTCGCAGTTCCACCCCGGCGCCCCCCGACTGTTCCAGGACGACACGCTGTGGCCGTGGTTCGAGCGGCTGCGCAAGGAAGAGCCGGTGCATTACTGCACCAATGCACCGATCGAGCCCTATTGGTCGGTGGTGAAATACAACGACATCATGCATGTCGACACCAATCACGGCATCTTTTCCTCGGACTCGACCCTCGGCGGCATCTCGATCCGAGACGTGCCGCAAGGCTACGACTATCCGAGCTTCATCGCGATGGACCAGCCCAAGCATTCGTCGCAGCGCAAGACGGTGTCGCCGATGTTCACGCCAACACATCTCGACGAGCTGGCAAAGCTGATCCGGCAGCGTGCGCAGACCGTGCTGGACAATCTGCCGCGGAACGAGACCTTCAATTTCGTCGAGCGCGTTTCGATCGAGCTGACGACGCAGATGCTGGCGACCCTGTTCGACTTCCCCTGGGAGGAGCGGCGCAAGCTGACGCGCTGGTCCGACGTCTCGACCGCGCTGCCCAAGAGCGGCATCGTTGCCTCCGCCGAAGAGCGCCGCCGCGAGATGGACGAGTGCTACGCCTACATGTCCAAGCTGTGGAACGAGCGCGTCAACTCCGCGCCGCGCAACGATCTGCTGTCGCTGATGGCCCATAACGACGCCACCCGCCACATGGACCCCGACAATCTCATGGGCAACATCATCCTGCTCATCGTCGGCGGCAACGACACCACGCGCAACACCATGACGGGCTCGGTGCTGGCGCTGAACGAGAACCCGGAGCAGTATGAGATGCTGCGGAAGAATCCGGCGCTGATCGATTCCATGGTGCCCGAGGTGATCCGCTGGCAGACGCCGCTGGCGCATATGCGGCGCACGGCGCTCCAGGACACCGAGATCGGCGGCAAGCGGATCAAGAAGGGCGACCGCGTGGTAATGTGGTACGTCTCCGGCAACCGCGACGAGGAGATGTTCGAGAAGCCGAACGAGTTCGTCATCGATCGCCCACGGCCGCGCACGCATCTTTCGTTCGGCTTCGGCATCCACCGCTGCGTCGGCATGCGCCTCGCCGAGCTGCAGCTCAAGATCGTCTGGGAGGAGATGCTGAAGCGCTTCGACCGTATCGAGGTGGTCGGCGAGCCCAAGCGGATCTATTCCAGCTTCATCAAGGGGTACGAGACGCTGCCGGTGCGAATTCCGGGGTAGACTCCATCCTCCGTCTTGCGAGGAGCCCTTGCGACGAAGCAATCCAGAATCTCTCCGCGTGGACATTGTGGATTGCTTCGCTTCGCTCGCAATGACGAGGTTGTGTATGCACGTGCGGGTCACGCTCGCAGCGGCCGTAGCCCAGCTATAAAATTCCGGCATGACAGCTCGCGCCATATGCGAAGGGCCGGCCGGGCGCTTGTGTCCTAAATCCTCCTGAGATTCTGGCGCTGACGTTCAAGCCAACCTGATGTCCCACACGCCTTCCTTGCGGCAGGCGGCGACCTCCTCGCGCAGGAGCGCGGTGACGGCGAGCGAGGCCGTCGAGACCGGCCGATCGATCGGAGAAGCGAAAATGAGCTCGCGCGTCATCGGCTTCGATACGGGCGCGGTTTCGAGCCGTCCCTCGGCGACCTCGCCGTGGACCGATGAGGGCGGCAGCAGCGCGAAGCCGAGACCCTCCTCGACGAGGCTCGTCAGCACGCGAAACGAATCCGCCTCCAGCTGGACGTTGAGCTTGATCTTGCGCTGGGCGGCCGCGTGCTCGATCAGCGCCCGGAGGCCGTGGGAATGAGAGGGCAACACCAGCCGTTGCCGCAACAGCCAGCCGATGTCGACGTTCTTCTTGCGTGCGAGACCGCAGCCGGGTGGGCCTACCGCGACGATGTTGTCGCGGCCGAGGCTCGCCACGTTGAGATGCAAATCGGCCGAGCGGCCGTAGAGGATGGCGAGGTCCATCTCGCCGCGATGCAGCCATTCGACGAGATGGCCGCTGTAGCTCTCGACGATGCGCAGCGAGATGCCGGGAAACTTTTCGACGCAGCGCCGCGCAAAGCGCGCCGACAGCACGCAGCTCACGGTCGGAACCAGGCCGAGCACGACTTGCCCGGACGGCGGGCCCTTGGCCGACTGAATGTCGTCGCGGATCTGGTCGATCTGCCGAACGATGCCGGAGGTGCGCGCCAGCAGCAGTTGGCCGGCTTCGGTCAGCACCATGCCGCGGCCGTTGCGGGTGAAGAGTTCAGTGCGCAGCTCGTGTTCCAGGAGCTTGATCTGCCGGCTCAACGCCGGCTGTGCCACGCGCAACGTGTCGGACGCCTTGGAGAGACTGCCGAGCTCCGCCACGCAACTGAAGGTCCTGAGCTGCCGGAAGTCCATGCTTGCCAATCCTGGAAGGCTACTTCATACGCTATAACAAATGAGCATAGGGGGCTGGCGATGTTTTCACAACGCCAGAGGGTTGGCCGGCGTTATCTTAACTGCCGCTATTGACTGGAAACGCCATGAGCGAAGAACACCACACCGAAGATTACGCCGACATCCGCGAAGCCGTCGCCAAGCTGTGCGCGCAGTTTCCCGGCGATTATTGGCGCAAGCTCGATCGCGAGATGGCCTACCCCAAGGCCTTCGTCGATGCGCTGACCGAGGCCGGCTACCTCTCGGTGCTGATCCCCGAGGAATATGGCGGCGCGGGGCTGAAACTGTCGGCGGCCGCGGCGATCCTGGAAGAGATCCAGCGTGCGGGCTGCAACGGCGGCGGCTGCCACGCCCAGATGTACACGATGGGCACCGTGCTGCGGCACGGCAATGACGAGCAGAAGGCAAAGTACCTGCCGAAGATCGCCAGCGGCGAATTGCGGCTGCAGGCTTTCGGGGTCACCGAGCCGACCAGCGGCACCGACACGTCCTCGTTGAAGACCTTCGCGCGCAAGGACGGCAACGAGAGCTACATCGTCAATGGCCAGAAGATCTGGACCAGCCGCGCCGAACATTCCGACCTGATGGTGTTGCTGGCCCGCACCACGCCGAAGGAGCAGGCCAAGAAGCGCACCGATGGCCTCTCCGTGTTCATCGTCGACATGCGCGAGGCCAAGAACAACGGCCTCGAGATCCGCCCGATCCGCACCATGATGAACCACGCCACCACCGAAGTGTTCTTCACCGACATGAAGGTGCCGGCGGAGAATCTGATCGGCGAGGAAGGCAAGGGCTTTCGCTACATCCTCTCCGGCATGAATGCCGAGCGCATATTGATCGCCGCCGAATGCGTCGGAGACGCAAAATGGTTCATCGCCAAGGCGACCAACTACGCCAAGGAGCGCAGCGTTTTCGGCCGGCCGATCGGCCAGAATCAAGGCATCCAGTTCCCGATCGCCAAGGCCTACGCCTCGATGCGCGCGGCCGAACTGATGGTGAAGGAAGCCACGCGCAAGTACGAAGCCGGGCTCGACTGCGGCGCGGAGGCCAACATGGCCAAGATGCTGGCGGCCGATGCGTCCTGGGAGGCAGCGAACGCCTGCATCCAGACCCATGGCGGCTTTGGCTTTGCCGAGGAATACGACGTCGAGCGCAAATTCCGCGAGACGCGGCTCTACCAGGTTGCGCCGATCTCGACCAACCTCGTGCTCTCGTTTGTCGCCGAGCACGTGCTCGGCATGCCGCGCTCGTACTGAGGGCAGCGATCATGGGAGCATTGGACGGGATCAGGGTGATTGCGGTCGAGCAGGCGGTGGCGGCGCCGTTCTGCTCCTCGCGGCTGGCGGATGCCGGCGCGGAGGTGATCAAGATCGAACGGCCCGAGGGAGATTTCGCCCGCGGCTATGACGCGGCGGCCAAGGGCCAGAGCAGCTACTTCGTCTGGCTCAACCGCGGCAAGCAATCGGCGGTGGTCGATCTCGCAACGAAAGAAGGCTGCGCCGAGCTGGAGAAGCTGATCGCAAGCGCCGACGTGCTGATCCAGAACCTCAAGCCGGGCTCGATGGACAAGCTCGGCTTTTCGCGCGAGCGGCTGCTGAAGGACTATCCGAAGCTGATTTCCTGCACCATCACCGGCTATGGCGACGAGGGCCCCTACGCGCACCGCAAGGCCTATGATTTGCTGATCCAGGCCGAGAGCGGGCTTGCGTCCATCACCGGAAACCCTGACGGCGCCTCGCGCGTCGGCATGTCGATCGTCGACGTCGCGACCGGCGCGACCGCGCATGCGGCGATCCTGGAAGCGCTGATCGCGCGCGGGCGCACCGGCAAGGGCGCCGACATCCGCATCTCCATGTTCGACGTGATGGCCGACTGGTGCACCGTGCCGCTGCTCAATTCGGAGGCCGGCAATCCGCCCAAGCGTATGGGTCTGCGCCATCCCTCGATCGCGCCCTATGGCGTGTTCACCTCGAAGGACGGCAAGGACATTTTGATCTCGATCCAGAGCGAGCGCGAGTGGAAGACGCTGTGCGCCAAGGTGCTGGACCGGCCCGACCTGCCCGCTGATCCCCGCGTCGCCAACATGGTCGAGCGCGTGCGCAACCGCGATTTCACCGACAAGATCGTTGCGGACATCTTCGGCAAGATGACGCGCGACGAGCTCTTGAAGCGGCTGTCGGACGCCGACATCGCGTTTGCCGAGGTCAACACCATGGCAGATCTCACCAATCATCCGCATCTGCGTCGTATCGAGGTCGACACGCCGAACGGGCGCGTCAGCTACCCCGCGCCGGCGCCGATCATCGTCGGCGAGACCCGCAGCTATGGTGCCGTGCCCGCCATCGGCGAACGTCCATCGAGGACTTAACAAGAGCGAGGCGTCATGACCGAAAAGCTCGACATCGATCATTTGCGGCAATGGATCGGCCGCAGCACTGAGGCGACCGACATCGTCACAGCGCAGCTCGTGATGGGCCTACGCGCGACGCTGTTCCAGGAGATCGGCGAACCCAAAAGGGGCGACGCCGCGCCGTTCACGGTGCATTGGTGCCTGGCGCAGCCGGTGTTTCCGATGTCGATGCTAGGCCCCGACGGTCACCCCACCCGCGGCGGCTTCCTGCCGCCGGTGCCGCTGCCGCGCCGGATGTGGGCGGGCGGCGAGATCGAGTTCCTGCAACCGCTGCAGGTTGGCGATGAATCCACGCGGACCTCGCGCATCGCGGACGTGCAGGTGAAATCAGGATCGACCGGCACGCTGTGCTTCGTCTCGGTCGAGCACAGCATCTCCTCGCCGCGGGGCGTCGCCATCCGCGAGCGGCAGGATATCGTCTATCGCGAGATGACGAGCAGCGCGCCAGCTGGCGGCAAGACCCCGCCTCCACCACCGACCGCGCAGCACCGCGAGACCCATGTCTCCGATCCCGTGCTGCTGTTTCGTTATTCCGCGCTGACCTTCAACGGCCACCGCATCCATTACGACCGCGACTACGTCACCAAGGTTGAGGGCTATCCGGGGCTGATCTTCCACGGGCCGCTGCAGGCGGCGCTGATCGTCGAAATGGCGGCGAAGCTGCATGGCGGCAAGGCGCCGAAGAAGTTCACCTATCGCGGGCTGCAGCCGCTGTTCGAGGGTACGGAGTTCTCCATCAACGCCAACGAGACCGAGACGGGCATGGAGCTGTGGACCGCGAACGCGGAGGGCCAGCCGACGATGAAGGGCACGGCGGTGTGGTGAGAGATACAGCGTCATTCCGGGACGGTCCGCAGGACCGGACCCGAAATCTCGAGATTCCGGGTTCGCTTCGCGCCCCGGAATGACGGCCAAATAAAACTATGCGGGGACGGAAACCATGTCCAAGAACGGCAAGACCGGCAGCAAATCCGTCACCGTCAAGCAGGCGACGCTCGACCTGCTGCGCGCCTTCGGCATCAACAGGGTGTTCGGCAATCCCGGCTCGACCGAGCTGCCGTTCCTGAGCGACTGGCCCGACGACATCGATTACGTGCTGGCGCTGCAGGAGGCCAGCGCGGTCGGCATGGCCGACGGTTACGCGCAGGCAACGCGCAACGCCGGCTTCGTCAATTTGCATTCGGCCGCCGGCGTCGGCAACGCGCTCGGCAACATCTACACCGCGCATCGCAACCAGACCCCGCTGGTGATCACCGCGGGCCAGCAGGCGCGCTCGATCCTTCCCTTGCAGGCATTCCTCTATGCCGAGCGCGCGTCCGAATTTCCGCGGCCCTATGTCAAATACAGTGTCGAGCCGGCGCGGCCCGAGGACGTGCCGGCCGCAATCGCGCGCGCCTATTACACTGCGATGCAGCCGCCCTGCGGGCCGACCTTCGTGTCGATCCCGGTCGACGACTGGGCCCATGCGACGGCGCCGGTGGAAGCGCGCAAGGTCAGCCTTGAGACCGGCCCCGAGCTTGACGCGATGAAGGCACTGGTCGCGGCGCTCGCCTCGAGCAAACACCCTGCCCTCGTCGTCGGCCCCGGCATTGATCGCGCCGGCGCGGTGGACCTGATGGTGCGCGTTGCCGAGAAGGCCAAGGCCAGCGTTTGGGTCAGCCCGTTCTCGGCGCGCTGCTCATTCCCGGAGCGGCATCCGCAATTCGCCGGCTTCCTGCACGCCTCGCCTGCGCAGCTCTCCGACGCGCTGCGGGAGCACGACCTCGTCGTCGTCATCGGTGCGCCAGTGTTCACCTTCCATGTCGAGGGCCACGCCGCGATCTTCGATGGCGGCGCGACGATCTTTCAGATCACGGACGATCCGGATGCGGCGGCTGTCACGCCCGTCGGCACCAGCATCATCGCCACCATGAAGCCGGCGCTCACCCTGCTGCTCGACCTCTTGCCGGAGAGCAAACGCGCGGCGCCAAAAGGCCGGACCCTGCCGCCGGCCCCGGAAGCCGCCGATCCGCTGCCGGTCGAGTTCCTGCTGCATTCGCTGTCGCAGGCGATGCCGGAGGGTACGTCGGTTGTCGAGGAGGTTCCCTCGCACCGGCCGGCGATGCAGAAGTTCATGCCGATGCCCGGCCAGGACAGTTTTTACACCATGGCAAGCGGCGGCCTCGGCTACTCACTGCCCGCCGCCGTCGGCATGGCGCTCGGCAAGCCGAACAGCCGCACGGTCTGCCTGATCGGCGACGGCTCGGCGATGTATTCGATCCAGGCGCTATGGACCGCGGCGCAACGCAAGCTGCCGCTCACCGTCGTGGTCCTCAACAATTCCGGCTACGGCGCGATGCGCTCCTTCAGCCAGGTGATGCAGGTGAGGAACGTGCCGGGACTGGAGCTGCCGGGAATCGATTTCGTCCGGCTCGCCGAAGGCATTGGCTGCCATGCGGCGCGGGTGACGAAGGCGGCGGAGCTCGGCGAGGCGCTGAAGCGCGGGATGGCGTTTGAAGGGACGAGCCTGGTCGAAGTCGTCGTGGATTCAGCGGTGCCGGTGCTGTACGGGCAGAAGCATTGACGATGTCGTAGCCCGGAATCTAAGTCCCGAACTCCTCCCGCATCCTGGCCTGGATCTTGGCCATGCCGCCGAGCCAGCGGTCGTAATTCTCGGTCTTCTTGCGCATGTAGCCGAGCACCTGCGGATGCGGCAGGATCAGGAATGTCTCCTGCTCGAGGCCGGCGAGCACATCCCTTGCAACCTGCTCCGGCGTGAGATCACCGTCGCCGGATTGCGGGCCCTTCGGAATCGAGCGCAACATGTTGGTGTCGACGCCCTGCGGACAGAGGATCGAGACCTTGATGTTGTCGGCCTTGTGCGAAATCGCGAGATTCTCGGCAAAGCCTACTGCGGCGTGCTTGGTCGTCGAATAAGCCGGGCTGCCGACCTGCGACAGCAGGCCCGCGGCCGAGATGGTGTTGAGGAAATAGCCGCCGCCGCGCGCCTTCATGCGGGGGATAAGATGCCGCGCCGCATAGACATGGGCCATGACGTGGATCGCCCAGCTGCGCTGCCACGGCTCGTCGGAGGCGCCGCCGGCATTGACGGAGATCGGATCGAAGCCGCCGCCGATTCCGGCATTGGAGCAGAACAGTGCGATGGGGCCGAACTGCCGCTCGGTCTCCTCAATGACATGCGAGATGTCTTGCTCCTGGGCGACGTCGCATTTGAAGGCGGCGCCGTCCACCGCGGCCGCGACCGCCCTTGCATTGGCGGCATCCAGGTCGGCGAGCACAACCTTGGCTGCGCCCGCGTTGTGAAAGGCCTCGCACAGCGCCTTGCCGATGCCGTTTGCGCCGCCCGTGACGACCACGACCTTGCCGGTCACCTGCATGCGACGTCTCCTCTAATCTTATACCGCTTCTTGAAGCTTGCTCAGCTCAACACCAGGTCGAGCACCGCGGTATAATGGCACGCCGCTCCGGCCAAGACAAAGCCGTGCCAGATCGCATTCTGGAAGCGCAGCCGTCGCCAGGCGTGAAAGATCACGCCGAAGCTGTAGAGCAGGCCGCCGGCAAGGATGAGGCCCAGCACCAGCGCGGGCAACGCCTGAACCACGGAATCGTAGAGCATCACGCCGCTCCAGCCCATGGCGAGATAGATGCCGACCGCGACGCGGTCGAACCGGCCGGGATAGAGAAGTTTCAGCACGATGCCGAGGATCGCCACGCACCAGACGCCGGCGAGCAGCGCCATTGCGAACCCGCTGTCCTTCACCTCCAGGATGAACGGCGTGTAGGTCGCCGCGATCAGCAGATAGATCGCGGAGTGGTCGAAGCGCCGCAGCAGCCATTTGGCCGGCGAGACCGGCCAGAGATTGTAGGTCGCCGACAACACCAGCATCGAAAGCAGGCCCGCGACATAGATCGAGACGCCGACGACGTCGGTCGCGTCGGCATAGAGCACCGTCAGCACCACCAGCACGGTCGCGGCAACGATGCCGCAAAGCACGCCGATCGCGTGGATGAGGCCATCGGCGATCAGCTCGGCGCGATCGTAGTTCCAGCCCATCACGTCGGCCGCGGCGTGGACAGAATTGGATGCAAGCTGTTTCAGTTGGAAGACGGTCATGGCAATCCGCAAGGTGAAGCAATACGCTCTAGTATGGGTGTTTCGGAACCGGCGCGTCGTTCAAACGGCTGATCTGGCGGCAAAGGCGGTGGAAGTATGAAGCTTGATTTTCTTCACGCAATTGCCATTTCTGTGAACGCTTTCACATTTCCGGCCGCCTGGGATTCCCAACGTTCATATGGCATTTAGTTTCCAGGATATGGTCGAAGAAGCGCGCTTGTCGGCCCAGGCGCTGATCGACTACGGGGAGCATTTCTTCAATCCGACGGTGCGGCTCGGGGTCACGGGCCTGTCGCGGGCGGGCAAGACCGTGTTCATCACCGCGCTGATCCACGGCCTCACCCGCGGTGGCCGGTTTCCGGTGTTCGAGGCCTATGCCTCGGGCCGGATCGCGCGAGGGCATCTGGCGCCGCAGCCGGACGATGCCGTGCCGCGCTTTGCCTATGAGAGCCATCTGCGCGCGCTGGTCGAGGAGCGACGCTGGCCGAAGTCGACCGTCGACATCAGCGAGCTCAGGCTCGTCATCGACTATCAGCGCCCAAACGGCGCCGACCGCACGCTGACACTCGACATCGTCGACTATCCGGGCGAATGGCTGCTCGACCTGCCGCTGCTGCAGAAGAGCTTCGAGCAGTGGTCGGCGGAGAGCCTTGCGCTGTCGCGCGAGGCGCCACGTGCGCATCTTGCGAGCGCATGGCACGCGCATCTGGCAACGCTCAAGCCCGGGGCCCGCGAGGACGAGCAGGCGACGCTCACCGCGGCAAAACTCTTCACCGATTATTTGCGCGCCTGTCGCGACGAGCGCTTTGCGATGAGCCTGCTGCCGCCCGGTCGCTTCCTGATGCCCGGAAATCTCGCAGGCTCCCCGGCGCTGACCTTCGCGCCGCTCGAGGTACCCGCCGGCGGGCAGGCGCCGGACGGATCGCTGTGGGCGATGATGGTGCGCCGCTTCGAAGCCTACAAGGACGTGGTGGTGCGCCCGTTCTTTCGCGATCATTTTGCCCGGCTCGATCGCCAGATCGTGCTGGCCGATGCGCTTGCCGCGTTCAACTCCGGTCCCGAGGCGCTGCACGATCTCGAAGCCGCGCTTGCCGGCATTCTCGGTTGCTTCAACATCGGCCGCAGCACGATCCTCTCCAGCCTGTTCCGGCCGCGCATCGACCGCATCCTGTTCGCGGCGACCAAGGCGGACCATCTGCATCATTCCAGCCACGACCGGCTCGAGGCCGTGCTGCGCCGCGCCGTCGCCGGCGCCGTCGCCCGCGCGGAAAATACCGGCGCGGCGATCGACGTTGTGGCGCTTGCCGCGGTGCGCGCCACAACGGAAGCGCAAGTCGCGCGGGGCCGCGACAGATTGCCGTCAATCCTCGGAACGCCAGCCGCGGGCGAAAGCGCCGGCGGCGAGTTCTTCGACGGCAACACCGAGGTCGCGACTTTTCCGGGCGACCTGCCCTTGGATCCCGAGCCGCTGTTCAACGGCATCGATGCTTTCCGCGGCCTCGCGACCGAGGCTGCCGAGACGAGCGACTTCCGCTTCCTGCGCTTTCGGCCGCCCCCACTCGAGTGCGGAGGCAGCGAGCCGCCGACGCTGCCTCACATCCGCCTCGACCGTGCCTTGCAGTTCCTGATCGGAGACAAGCTGTCATGAACGACCGATCGAAGCCACGGCGACCGGCGACGTTCCGGCTCGACGATCCCGGCGTCGTCGTCACCGAAGCCGACGAGACCAGCCGACTCAGCCGCGCCACCATCCAGATCACGCCGGAGCCTGATCCGTCCATGCTGCCGGTGCCGGTTCAAACCGTGCCGCCCGCCCGCCGCGGTTTTCCCTGGGGCGCGCTGTTCTGGTCGGGCGTTGCCGGGCTGACGCTGCTCGGCACCGGCCTCGGCGTGGTCCATCTGATCGAGGATTTGTTCGCACGCAGCGAGAGCCTCGGCTACGTCGGGTTGGCGTTTGCGCTCGTGACCGCGCTTGCGCTCGCCGTGGTGATCGGCCGCGAGGGGTTCGGTCTCGCGCGCCTCGCCGCGATCGAGCAACTGCACCAGCGCGCTGCCGCTGTGCTTGCCAGCGACGACCGCAAGGAGAGCCGCGTCATCGTGCAGG
Organism: Bradyrhizobium sp. 199; assembly: GCF_023073355.1. Classification (GTDB taxonomy): domain Bacteria; phylum Pseudomonadota; class Alphaproteobacteria; order Rhizobiales; family Xanthobacteraceae; genus Bradyrhizobium. The sequence continues at coordinate 262,383 of NZ_JADPJI010000011.1, read as the reverse complement.
ATCTGCTCAAGATCGCGCACCAGAACCCGCAGCTCGCGCGCGCCCGGGCCACCCTGGAGAGCCACGCCGGCGAGATCATCGACGGCGCCGACATGATCCGGCTCGCCGAGCGCGAGCTGATGTCGCCGCTGGATGCCGAGGCGCGGCGGCTGGTGTCATCAGCCGCGCAAAAGGTCTCGATCGTGACCGCGGTGAGTCCACGCGCCGCGATCGACGTGCTGTTCGTGTTCGTCGCCGCATTGCGCCTGATCCGTCAGCTGGCGCGGCTCTATGGCGGGCGCCCCGGCGCGCTCGGCATGATCCGCCTGCTCCGTCACGTCATCGCCCATCTCGCCATCACCGGTGGCATGGCTGCGAGCGACAGCCTGGTGCAGCAGATGCTCGGTCACGGCATCGCGGCGAAACTGTCTCAGCGCCTCGGCGAAGGCGTGCTCAATGGGTTGTTGACGGCACGGCTGGGGCTAGCCGCCATCGACGTCACACGCCCGCTGCCATTCGCAGCGTTGCCGCCGCCGAAGCTGTCAGATTTGGCGACGGATCTGCTGCGGAAGAAGGACGGAGAGGAGTAGCGCTTTGCTGGCGCGGCGCTCGCTATTCCCTCTCCCCTTGTGGGAGAGGGTGGCTCGCCGCGAAGCGGCAAGACGGGTGAGGGGTCTGCCTCCTCGAACTCAACGCTAGAGATGCGCTCGCGGAGACAGACCCCTCATCCGGCGTTTCGCGCCACCTTCTCCCACAAGGGGAGAAGGAAAGGGCCAGCGTTCGCCTTGTCAGGCTAGCACAGGCTTCTCGAATTCCCCCGCCAGCACGCGCCACTGGAACAGCGGTGAATCCTTCGGCGGCGACAGCTGCGGGGTCCAGCCGGTGAGCTTCTCCAGCACATAGGTGTCGGACAGAACGCCGCGCCAGCGGCGTTCGACGCGGCCGAGCGGCTCGCGCTTGGCGGGGATGCTCTCCCAGAGCGACGAACGATCGTCCGGCTCGCGGCCGACATAGATGCCGGCCTGGCCCTTGATCCGGTCCATGCCGGGGTCGCTGAAATCCTGGAAGCGGCCGCGTTCGTTGATCTCGATGACAGGCACGCGCCCCCTGAACAGCCAGCGCATCATGGCATAGGTGCGGTAGTCCGTGGTGGCAATCCAGGTCGCGCCGGTTTCATCCAGCGCTGCCTGCGTGCGCGCGGCGACCTGCTCGTAACCGGCCTCGGCACCGATCGGATCGATCTTGCCCAGGAGATTCCAGGGCGCGGCGACATAATAGAGGAACACGATCACGACGAAGGCGATGCCCGAGACGATCGCCGTTCGCGCCCAGAACACCGACGAATTCAGCATCCGGGCCGACCAGCCCTCCCTTGCCATCGTCGCAAGGTTCACGGCCGCCGCAGCGAAGCCGACCGGCCACATGAACATCGGCCAGGTGTCGCCGACCCGGAGCGTCGTCGACTTCGCCAGGAAGTAGAGAAACGGCACCAGTACGGCGGTCGACAACAGCATCGCGACCGGCTCGCGCGTGCGGTAGCCGCGCCATGCCGTCAGCACCAGGCCTGTCAGCACCACCGGCAGCATGACAAAGCCGACCAGACCGAACTGCAAGCCAATGAAGTCGCCGATCGTCCGCAGCGAGATGCCGTAATTGGCGGTGGCGCGCACGCCCTGGAAACGAAACGAGGCCCAATCGTGCTGCACGTTCCAGATCAGCACCGGCGAGAACACGGTCATCGCAACCAGCACGGCAAGATAGGGATAGGGGCTGCGCGACCAGCGCCAACGCCAATCCGGCACCAGCAGAAAGACCGCCACCGCGGGCGCGAACATGATCGCGGTGAATTTCGACAGCATCGAGAGGCCGGCGAACAGCCCGGCCACGAGCCACCAGCGTCCGTCGCCGCTCTGCGCCAGCCGTACCAAGGACCACACCATCGCTACCGCGAACGGGATCATGGCGACATCGGGCGCGACCTTGGCCATCAGCAGGCCGTAATAAAGCGCAGCTTCCGGCATCAGCACCGCGAACATGACAGCGCGCGCATCGTGGGTGAGGCGGCGGACGATGTCGGCGAGCAGGAGCTGCGTCACCAGCATCGCGACGATGCCGCCGAAGCGGACACCGAGCGGAGTGTCGCCGAAGATCGCGGTGCCGAAACGGATCAGCCATGCAATGCCCGGAGGATGATCGAGGAAGTTGAGCGCGCCCTCCTTCGACCAGGTCCAGTAATAGGCCTCGTCGGTGCGCAGCTCGATCGCGGAGGCGTAGAGGATGCGGAGTACGGTCATCACCGCGATGACCGCGACGGCCATGACGAGGGGCCGGCGCGCCGCGCTGTCGGGGGGCATCGTGATGTCGGGGGCTGTCGTCACGGCGGCGCTTTTCCCCAACTTGGGAGGGGGAGTCAATGCGGGGGCTCCCGACCCGATCGTCGTCCCGGATCGGTCTGAGCTTGTACGGGACGACACCGAGATTGTGGCGGCTTCCCGCGTATCTGACCCCGCAAGCTGTCCAGCCCCGGAATTAAACGCTACGCTGGCTGTTCTCCTTCGTGAGCTGATACAACCGAATCATGGCCATGGCTCCTGCACATCTGTCCGAACTCGTCCGCGCCACCAGCGTGCGGCAGGTGCGGCTCATCTGCGGCGTGATCCTGTTCTGTTATGTGATCAGCCATTTCCTCAACCATGCGCTCGGCAACGTCTCGGTCGATGCCATGGAGGCCGGGGTCTACTATCACACCGTCTTCTGGCAGTTCCTCCCCGTCGCGATCCTGTTCTACACGGCGGCGCTCACGCATATGGGGCTCGGCATCTACGCGCTGTATCAACGCCGGCAGTTCCGCTGGCGGACGATCGAGCCGCTTCAGCTCGTGCTGGGCTTGAGCATCCCCGCGCTGATCATGGGACATGTGATCGGGGTGCGGCTCGGCCAGACGCTGTACGGACATGAGAAGCTCTATCCGCAGGAATTGTATCTGTTCTTCGTCGCATCGCCGGGTCGGCTCTGGCAAATGACGATCCTTCTGCTGATCGCCTGGGTGCACGGCTGTATCGGCATCTATTTTTGGCTTCGGCTCAAACCATTCTTCACGCGCGCGGCGCCCTACCTGCTCGCGGCCGCCGTGCTGATTCCGACATTGTCGCTACTCGGCATCTATCAGGGCGGCCGCAGCGTCGAGATCGAGAGCGACGATCGAGACTGGCGTGCGCAAAATCTCTCCCGCCGTCAAGTCGGCACGGTCGCGGAAGGCAACACGCTCGACCGCATCACCGGCGGCCTCACCGTCGGCTATTTCGGTCTGCTGGCGCTGGCGCTGGCGGCTCGCGGCGTGCGAGCCTGGCGCGAGCGGCGCGGCGGCATGATCGCGCTGTCCTACGGCAACGGCAAGACGGTACGGGTCCCCAAGGGCCTCTCCGTGCTGGAAGCGAGCCTGCGCCACAATGTGCCGCATGCCAGCGTCTGCGGTGGCCGCGCCCGCTGCTCGACTTGCCGCATCCGTATCATCGGCGATCATGACGCGCTGCCTACACCGTCGCAGCGCGAGGCCTTCGTGCTCACCCGTGTCGGCACCGCCGATCCCTCGATCCGGCTGGCCTGCCAGCTGCGGCCTTCGTCCGATCTCTCCTTCTTCCAGCTCTTCACGCCGCACACGCATGCGGACGGGCAGGCCTCGACACCAGCCCGAATCGGCCAGGAGCGCTATCTCGTCAGTCTGTTCGTGGACATGCGCGGCTCGACCCAGCTCGCGGAAAAGCGGCTGCCGTTCGACACCGTCTTCATCGTCAACCGCTTCCTCGGCGCGGTGTCGCAGGCGGTGATCGAGAACGGCGGCCAGCCGAACCAGTTCGTCGGCGACGGCATGCTGGCGCTGTTCGGATTGACTGCCGATCCGCAACAGGCCTGCCGGCAGGCGCTGAAGGCTGCCGCCGGCATCGCCACGCATATCGACGAACTCAACGAGCTCCTGAGCCACGATCTGCGCCAGCCGATCCGCTTCGGCGTCGGTATTCATGGCGGCGAGGTCATCATCGGCGACATCGGTTATCGCGATCACATCGTCTTCACCGCGCTCGGCGATGCCGTCAATGTCGCGGCCCGGCTCCAGGACATGACCAAGACGCTTGCCTGTGAAGCGATCGTCTCGGAAGAAGTCCGCCGCACCGCCGGACTTGTCGACGACGCCCTGCCTCTGCAGGAGGTCGCGATCCGCGGCCGCGACGAGCCGCTTGCCGTGCGCCTTGTGGCGGATGCGCGGCAGCTGACGGCGCTGGTTGATCGAAGCGAGCGCGTCGCGGCTTGACTCTTCACCTCTCCCCCCTTGCGGAGACAGGTCGGAATGCGCGCGTACCGCAGTTTCCCGGTAGGGTACAGGTTTCGCGGCAGTCGCACGCGTGGAGAGAGGCCCCTCACCCAACCCTCTTAGCGCGAGCGAAGCTCGTCGTCGCCCGCAAGAACGGGGCCAGGGACCACACCTTCGCTGCGGCGACGGCTCAGTCATTCTCGTGACGAGCGCAACACCGGCCTGCTGCAACGCAGCGGCATGGGCCTGCTGCGAAAGCACGAATTGACTTCAACCAAATGGTCGAGACAGATGGACGCAGGATCGCGGTGATGACCGCCGGCCCGACGAAAAGCTCCGGGAGGGGACCAGATGTTCGACCGACGCGACCTGCTCAAAGGAGCGGGCTTGACCGCACTTGCGGCCACACTGAATTCCACCAAGGCACTGGCACTCGACACCGTCACGCTCCCATTCGCCAACGGCGAACGGCCGCTGGTGAAATATCCGCAGAAGCGGCCGATGATCGGCCTGACCAGCCGGCCGCCGCAGCTTGAGACGCCGTTTGCGATCTTCAACGACGGCCCGATCACGCCTAACAACGCGTTCTTCGTGCGCTATCATCTCTCCGACCTGCCCTACGATCTCGACCCCGACAAGTTCACGCTGGAGGTCAAGGGCAAGGTCGACAAGCCGCTGAAACTTTCGCTGAAAGACATCAGGAAGATGAAGGCGACGGAGATCGTCGCCGTCAATCAGTGCTCCGGCAACAGCCGCGGCTTCGTCGAGCCGCGCGTCGCCGGCGGCCAGCTCGCCAACGGCGCCATGGGCAATGCGCGCTGGCGCGGCGTGCCGCTGAAGGCGGTGCTCGAGATGGCGGGCGTCCAGAGCGGCGCCAGGCAGGTCACGTTCAACGGCATGGACGGGCCGGTCAGCGACAAGACGCCTGATTTCATCAAGGCGCTCGATATCGATCACGCCAGGGATGGCGAGGTGATGCTGGCCTACGGCATGAACGGCGAGGACCTGCCGTTCCTCAACGGCTTTCCGCTGCGCCTGATCGTGCCCGGCTATTACGGGACCTACTGGGTCAAGCACCTCAACGAGATCACCGTGATCGACAATGTCTATGACGGCTTCTGGATGAAGTCGGCCTATCGCATTCCCGACACGCCTGATAACGCGATCGAGCCCGGCACGGCGCCGAAGGCGACGATCCCGATCAACCGCTTCACCATCCGCTCCTTCATCACCAGCGTGCCTGATGGCGCCAAGCTGAAGGCGGGAGCTGTGACCCTGCGCGGCATCGCCTTCGACGGCGGCAAGGGCATCAGGGAGGTCCAGGTCTCGACCGACGGTGGCAAGACCTGGGTGAGCGCAAAGCTCGGCAAGGATCTCGGCAAATACTCGTTCCGCGAATGGAATCTGCCGGTGAAGCTTCCGGCAGGCAGCCATGAGCTCAAGGTGCGTGCCACCGGCAATGGCGGCGAGACGCAGCCGGAAACGCCGCGCTGGAATCCGGCGGGCTATTTGCGCAACGTCGTCGAAGCCGTCCGCGTGACCGTGGCCTGAAGGAGAATGATCATGCAGCGCACCGTTCTCCTCGCCGTCTCACTCGCCATCGCCGCCGCGGTGGGTTCGGCGCTTGCCGCGCCGGTCAATTACAAGACGCCCGACGAGGTCGCCGCCCTCAAGCCCGGGCCCAACCTTGAGGTCGTGCAGGGCAATTGCAGCGCCTGCCACTCCGCCGACTACATCAAGACGCAGCCGCCGATGAAGGACAAAAAAGGCTTCTGGCAGGCCGAAGTAACCAAGATGATCAAGGTCTATGGCGCACCGATCGACGATGCCGATGTCGGCAAGATCGTCGATTATCTGGCGGCGACGTATTGACGGATGGCGCGGGGACGAGCGGACCCTTGACCGCGAAACGGGCAAAACCGGCAAAAAGCGCTGCGAAGTTGAGCGGAATTCGGCGAAATGCTGATGTGGTTTGAGCTACCAAGCCGGCCACATTCCGCGTATTCTGTTAGGACCGAACCGGCCGGTTGGCGGGGACTGGCGGTTCGAGATCTCGGAGGAAGACCCGCGGAGAAGACGTGATGGCTAAAGGTACGGTCAAGTGGTTCAACCCGACGAAGGGTTATGGATTCATCCAGCCTGCGTCGGGCGGCAAGGATGTGTTCGTGCATATCTCGGCAGTGCAGAAGGCCGGTCTGTCGTCCCTGAACGAAGGGCAGACGGTTGAATACGAAGAGATCGCAAACCGAGGCAAAAGCTCCGCAGAGAACCTCAAAGTCTAAGCCCGCCAGCTTTTGCTGCCCTCCCGGATCAATCCGGGAGCGGGCCAAGAAATTTTTAGAAGACGGTGAGTGCATTCGACGACAGGCGTTGCGATTGCATACGAGAGCTATTTTTCGCGCGAGACCGCTCGTTCAACGCCACAGCAATGACGATCGCGACAGCACTTCCTCAGTCCACCGGCAACGGTGCGTCGCGCTTGATCTCTTCCATCACCGCATAGGTCCGCGTCTCGCGCACACCCGGCATCGACAGCAGGGTCTCCCCGAGGAAGCGTCGATAGGCGGTCATGTCCGCCAGCCGCGCCTTCACAAGATAGTCGAAGCCGCCGGCAACCATGTGACACTCCAGCACTTCGGGCGCGAGTTTTACCGCGCGCGCAAACCGTTCGAAATTATCGGGCGTGGTCTTGTCGAGCAGCACCTCGACGAACACCAGGAGCCCGAGGCCGAGCCGGTGCGGATTGAGCCGCGCGCCATAGCCCTCGACAAAGCCCTCCCGCTGCAACCGCTTCAGCCGCTCGCCGATCGAGGTCGGCGACAGCCCGATGCGCTCGGCGAGGTCGACATTGGCGATGCGTCCATCCTCCTGCAGGATGGAGAGAATTTTCCGGTCGATTCGATCAAGTTCCATGATTTGTGAGGCCGAACCGCTTCTAATCCTCATTTCCTAAGGTAAACCACCAAGATTGTCTATCGAACTACGGTAGCTCCGGCATTATCCTGGATTCAGCCACAGGACCCGCCATGCCGAACATTCCGCCTCCCTTCACCGCCCCCTATGCACCTGATGACGCCGAGATCGCCGCGCGCCTGTTGCCGACATCGCATCTGGCCCCGCCGCAGGAGGCGCGGATCGACCGCACCGCGACGCGGCTGATCGAGGCGATCCGCAAGCGCGACGACCGGCTTGGTGGGGTCGAGGACATGCTGCGGGAGTTTGCACTATCGACCAAGGAGGGGCTCGCGCTGATGGTGCTGGCGGAGGCGCTGCTGCGCGTACCCGATGCGCGCACTGCCGACCAGTTCATCGAAGACAAGCTCGGCGAGGGCGATTTCATCCACCACGAGACCAAGTCCACGGCGTTCCTGGTCAACGCCTCGGCCTGGGCGCTCGGCCTGTCGGCGCGGGTGATCCAGCCCGGCGAGACGCCCGACGGCACCATCGGCCGGCTCGTGAAGCGGCTCGGCGCGCCGGCGGTGCGCACGGCGACGCGCCAGGCCATGCGGCTGATGGGCAATCATTTCGTGTTGGGCGAGACCATCGAGCAGGCGCTGGAACGGGGCCGCCCGCGCTCCGGCCAGAAGCAGCGCTACTCCTTCGACATGCTCGGCGAAGGCGCGCGCACGGCCGCCGACGCCAGGCGCTATTTCGACGCCTACGCCAGCGCGATCGAAACCATCGGCAAGGCGGCAGGCAAGCATCCCCTGCCCGACCGGCCCGGCATCTCGGTCAAGCTCTCGGCACTACATCCGCGCTTCGAGGCGATCAGCCGCGACCGCGTGATGGCCGAGCTGGTGCCGCAGCTGATGGATCTGGCGCAGCGCGCCAAGGCCCATGACCTCAACTTCACCGTCGATGCGGAGGAAGCCGATCGGCTGGAGCTGTCGCTCGACGTGATTGCGGCAACGCTCGCCGATACCTCACTTGCCGGCTGGGACGGATTTGGTCTCGCGGTCCAGGCCTATCAGAAACGCGCCGCCGCGGTGATCGACTATGTCGACGCCCTCGCCCGCGCACATGACCGCAAGCTGATGGTACGGCTGGTCAAGGGCGCTTATTGGGACACCGAGATCAAGCGCGCGCAGGAGCGCGGGCTCGACGGCTATCCCGTGTTCACGCGCAAGGCGATGACGGATCTCAACTTCGTCGCCTGCGCCTCGAAGCTGCTCGGCCTGCGGCCGCGCATCTTCCCGCAATTCGCCACCCACAATGCGCTGACGGTCGCGACCGTGCTGGAGCTTGCCGGCAATAGCGGCGGCTTCGAATTCCAGCGCCTGCATGGCATGGGCGAAGCGCTCTACGAGCAGCTCGCCAAGGACCATCCTGAGATCGCCTACCGCACCTATGCGCCGGTCGGCAGCCATCGCGACCTGCTCGCCTATTTGGTGCGGCGCCTGCTGGAGAACGGCGCCAATTCCTCCTTCGTGGCGAAGGCCGCCGATTATCGCGTGCCCGTTACGGCGCTGTTGCAGCGTCCGGCGGATGCCATCCTCCGGCCGCAAGCAGCGGCGCATCCCAAGATTCCGCTGCCCGGCGATCTCTTCGCGCCGGAGCGGCGCAATTCGCGCGGCGTCGAATTCGGCGCGCGCGCTGCGCTCGACCAATTGCTGGCTGACGTGAAAGCCGAAGCCGCGGACCTCAAGCCCGTCGCCGGCGCAACGCCGGATCAGGCCAACGCGGCAGTGGCAGCTGCGCGTGCGGGCTTTGCCGCCTGGAGCCGGACGCCGGCATCCATGCGCGCGGCGGCGCTGGATCAGGCCGCGCATCTGCTGGAGAGCCGCGGCGCCCATTTCATCGCGCTGCTGCAGGCCGAGGGCGGCAAGACCCTGGACGATGCGCTCTCTGAGCTGCGCGAGGCCGCCGACTTCTGCCGCTATTATGCCGCGCAGGGCCGCAAGCTGTTCGGAAGCGATGCCGCCTTGCCGGGTCCGACCGGTGAGAGCAATGCGCTCGCAATGCGCGGCCGCGGCGTCTTCGTTGCGATCTCGCCGTGGAATTTTCCGCTGGCGATCTTCCTGGGCCAGGTCACGGCGGCGTTGATGGCCGGCAACAGCGTGGTGGCAAAACCCGCCGAGCAGACGCCGCGCATCGCGCGCGACGCCGTGGCCCTGCTGCACGAGGCCGGCATCCCCAAGAGCGCGCTGCATCTGGTCACCGGCGAGGGTCGCATTGGCGCTGCCCTGACGGCACATCCCGATATTGCCGGTGTCGTCTTCACCGGCTCGACCGAGGTGGCGCGCTTGATCAACCGGACGCTGGCTGCCAAGGATGGGCCGATCGTGCCGCTGATCGCCGAGACCGGCGGCATCAACGCCATGATCGCGGATGCCACCGCGCTGCCCGAGCAGGTTGCCGATGACGTCGTCACATCGGCATTTCGCTCCGCCGGCCAGCGCTGCTCGGCTTTGCGGCTCTTGTTCGTGCAGGAGGACGTCGCCGACCGCATGATCGAGATGATCGCGGGCGCGGCACGCGAGTTGAAGATCGGCGATCCCCGTGACGTCGCAACTCATGTTGGTCCGGTGATCGACGATGAGGCCAAGCAGCGCCTCGACGCGCATATCGCACGAATGAAGACCGAGGCGCGGCTGCACTTTGCAGGCCACGCGCCGGACGGCTGCTTCGTCGCGCCGCACATCTTCGAACTCAGGGAGGCTGGCCAGCTTAAGGAGGAGGTGTTCGGTCCGATCCTCCACGTCGTACGCTACCCTGCCGAAAATCTCGGACGCGTCCTGCAAGCCATCGAGCGCAGCGGCTACGGGCTGACGCTCGGCGTCCATTCCCGCATCGACGATACGATCGAGGCCATCATCGACCGCGTGCAGGTCGGCAACATCTACGTCAACCGAAACATGATCGGCGCGGTGGTCGGCGTGCAGCCGTTCGGCGGCAACGGCCTGTCGGGAACCGGCCCCAAGGCCGGCGGCCCGCACTACCTCGCGCGCTTTGCGACCGAGCAGACGGTGACCATCAACACCGCCGCCGCTGGCGGCAACGCTGCGCTGCTTGCGGGAGAGGAGTGAGGCCCTGCGCCGTGCGCCGTTGCATCCCGCGGAAACATCGGTCTAATGCTCCCATGACCTGCCCGCGCCAATTCCAGCGCGCGGGAAACGACAAGAGCGAGGGAGCGACGCCGCGATGGAAAAAGGCATCTTTTCAGGCCTGAAAGTTCTGGACTGCGCGAGCTTCATTGCAGCGCCCGCGGCCGCGACAGTGCTGTCGGATTTCGGCGCCGATGTCATCAAGATCGAGCCGCCCGGTGCCGGAGATCCCTATCGCAATCTGCCGAACCTGCCCGGCTATCCCTCCGGCGAGCACAATTTCGCGTGGCTGCTGGAAGCCCGCAACAAGAAGAGCATTGCGCTCGATCTGTCGAAGCCGGAAGCGCAGGCCGTGCTCTACAAGCTGGTCGCAGAGGCCGACGTTTTCATCACCAACATGCCGCCGCCGGTACGCGCCAAGCTTGGCATCACCTATGACCACCTCGCCCATCTCAACGACCGGCTGATCTACGCCTCCTTCACCGGCTATGGCGAGAAGGGCGAAGAGGCAAACAAGCCCGGCTTCGACAGCAACGCCTATTGGGCGCGCTCCGGCCTGATGGACCTGGTCCGCGCCGACACCGACACCACGCCGGCCCGCTCCGTCGCCGGCATGGGCGACCATCCCTGCGCCATGGCGTTCTACGGCGCCATCGTCACAGCGCTCTACCAGCGCGAGAAGACCGGCAAGGGCTCGCATGTCGCCTCCAATCTGATGGCCAACGGCGTGTGGGCGGCGAGCGTGCTGGCGCAGGCAAAACTCTGCGGCGCCAAGTTCGGCGAGCGGCGTCCGCGCGAGCGCGCGCTCAATGCGGTCGCCAACCACTATCAGTGCAAGGACGGCCGCTGGCTGATCCTGTCGCTGCTGAGCGAAGAGAAGCAGTTTCCGACGCTGGCCAAGTGCCTCGGGCGCGAGGACCTGATCAATGATCCCCGCTTCGTCACCAAGGCGGACCGCCACGCCCGCTCGGTGGAACTGATCAAGATCCTGGACGACACCTTTGCAACCAAAGATCTGGCCGAATGGCGCAAGATCCTTGACGGCAGCGGCCTCGTGTTCGGCGTCGTCGCCATTCTCGACGACATCCCGAACGACAAGCAGATGCTCGACAACGAAGTGCTGGTGCCGTTCGAGAACGACACCATGCTTACCATCAACAGCCCGATCTGGATCGACGGCGCCAAGAAGGTTCAGCCGCGCAAGCCGCCCGCCGTCGGCGAGCACAGTGACGAGATTTTGCGCGGCGCGGGATACGACGAGGCGGCGATCAAGCAGCTGCGGGGTTCGGGGGCGGTGGGGTAACGCTGCCGCCTCAAACTCCGCCATCGTCCCGGGCGCAAAGCGCGAACCCGGGACCCTTAGCCACAGCGAGCGGTGAGACGACAGTGCGGGGGAGAGCGGTTCACAAGACGCATTGCTGGATTGCTGCGCTACGCTCGCAATGACGATGCCGAACGATCTCGCTATAACCTCACGGTCTGCATTCCGCCTCGCGAGGTTTCCATGCCCAGCTACCGCCTGCACTACTTCCCCGAATCCGGCAACAGCTACAAGCTGGCGCTGATGCTGACGCTTTGCGGCGAGAGGTTCGAGCCGGTCTGGACCGATTTCGGCGGCGGCGTCACGCGCACGGCAGAGTGGCGCAAGGCCGTGAATCCAATGGGCGAGATTCCCGTGCTCGAAATCGACGGCGTGAAAATGACGCAGACTGCGCCCCTTCTGCTCAAGCTAGCCCAGCAATACGGCCGCTTCGGCGGCGATACGGAGGACGAAAACTTCGAGCTGCTGCGCTGGCTGTTCTGGGACAACCACAAGCTCACCGGCTACATGGCGACCTATCGCTTCATGCGCGCCTTCACCGAGAAAAACGACCCGCAGGTGCTGAAGCATTTTCGTCGCCGGCTCGAGGATTTCCTCGGCATTCTCGACAGCCATCTCCAGCACAATGCATTCGCGATCGGCACGAGGCCAACGGTCGCCGATATCTCGATGATGGCCTATCTGCACTATCCGAGCGACGAGCACGGTTTTGACTTCGCGGAAACCCATCCTGCCATCCAAGCCTGGCTTGAGCGCATGGCCGCACTGCCCGGCTGGAAGCCGGCCTATGAGCTGCTGCCGGGGAAGCGGATGACGAATTACGCGAAGTGAGGGCTACGCACCGGACCCTCAGCGCCGTCATGGCCGGGCTTGTCGCGGCCATCCACGGTCTTTGAGCCCGGAGAGGAGAACGTGGACGCCCGGGACAAGCCCGGGCCTGACGAAGAAGGACGCGGCTACCTCCACGACATCCAGCCGAGCGTGAACAGGATACCGCCGACGATGACGGCCGTCGCGATCGCCCAGATGCTCACGCGGGCGCTGCCGGTGACCTGCTTGGCTTCCTCATTGCGCGCAATATCGCGATTGCGCTCCTTGTTGGCTTCGCCGGGATTCGTCATGAATGATCCAAATCGCTTGTTCTGGTCTAGCGCGTCTTGATGAAGCACATGCCGATGCGGCGTGAGGCCGCGGCAGCCTGACAGGCGAGACCGTTAGCACAGCTCCATGGCGTAAAACTCTTGTCTGGCGTTCCCGATCCCGCATCTTGGAGAGAACAATGCGCGCCCCAGCCGTCCTGATATTCGCTCCCGGCGAGCTCCCGGCTGCCGCGGGTCTGCGGCCGGCTGGCAAATCCGCGTGAGAAATCAGGGCGTTTGCCCGCGGCAAACGCCGTCAGGATGTCGCGGCGGCGCACCTGGTCGCCGACAAAATGCGGCGAGGCCGGCACGATAGAAGCGTTGGCCGGCCTGTCCGCGAGCCAGTCGACCCCGGGAAAATGGAAGCCGCCGATGCCGCGGGTCTGGTGGCAGCCTGAGCAGGTGACGTCGTTGAGACGGCGCTGGAACCCCGCGACCGAGCGGATGTTCTGCATGTCCCCGCGCGCGGCTGCCTGCTTCAACGCGCCGACCACCTCGTTGTCGGTGAAGACCGGGTCGTCGCGGCCCTCGCCTTTTCCTTCTCCTTGCACCATGCCGAACTCCGGCTGCAGCGCCGAGGCATCAAGGCCTGCGGGTGTGGGCACTACCGCGGCCCTGGCCAGAAATTTCTCGGGGATCAGCACCGTGCCGCGATCGAACTCGCGCAAATTCTCGGGTGCGAGCAGCCAGGCCTTGAAGTCGCGCCGAAGCGCTTCGTCGGAGAGGATGCGGTCGCGGTCGATCTGGTTCTCCAGCACCGCCTCCCCGAACTGTTTCGTCGCCGCGTCGTACTTGAACACCTTGAGCAGATAGTCGGAGCGGAAGTCGTGCAGCGCCGATTTCGGCGCGATGGAGATTTGAATGTTGGTCTCGATCCGATCGAGCAAGGCGTCGTCTCGACCGCGGATCAGCTCTTGCCAATTGCCATTGTCAAGCCAGCGCCGCGCGACCTCGGCGCAAGCGATCGGCTTGCCGTTGCCGTTCGTTTGGCGCGCATCCCTCGCCTTCATCACCAGATTGAACGTCATCGGCAGGCGCGTGGCGGTCTTGCCGCCCTCGAAACGCGCGAGCCGGTAGATCAGCCGGATCTCGCCGCAGGACTCTTCGGCGACATAGGCGCGGTCCATGCGGTTGACGATGCCGGCGAGCACGAAGCGCGTGTTCGGAGATGTCAGCACAGTCCGGTCGAACAGCTGCACATCAAAACCTTCGCCGACGCCCACGGTCTCGCTTGGATATTCCGCCTTCCGCTGAGCGATGTAGCGATCGAACTCCGCGTCGATCACCAGCGGAATTTGCTTGAGCTGCGACAGCTCCGAAAACAGCAGGTCGGTCGTCAGCGGACGGCCCGCCTCCCGTTCCGGCGACAACAGGCGCGAGATCGTGAGCACGTCGTTCTCATCGAGCCTGCGCAGGAGATCGGGATCGGTGATCGCCGTGCCGCGCATCAGCTGCGCCGTCTCCCCCGCCGATAGCGAGGCGGCGCCGCCAAACAACACGGCGGCAGCAACGAGAATTCGCAACGCGCGGCTCATGTCCCAGGTAACACCGCGCTGGGATGCCTATTCAAGCAAAAAGGCGCCTCACACAGTGGTGAAGCGCCTCCTTGGGAACGGAAATCGACCGCTCAGCGCGCGACGATCAGGCCCTTGCTGGTGATGACCACCCAGCGGCCGTCCTGGCGGCGGATCGCGTCGACGCGGCCAAGGCCTGGGATGGGATCGCCGGGATAGACCTCGTAGAGGCCGTCGCGGCCCTCGATCAGCGCACCGCCATTGGCGGCGTTGCGCAGTCTCCAGCCCTCGACCGTCGGGAGACGGCCGACTTCGGTCTTGGGCGCGACCGGCAGTGGGGCCGTTGCGGCGGCGGCGGCTGCAACCTCGGTCGGCGCGATCGAGCCGGTGGTCTCCTTGGCGGGCGTTGCGGCTGCAGCCTGCGCCGGGGCGGCGGGCGGCGTGGCGCGGAGCCTGTCGACGGTCTCCGACAGTTTTGCGATCTTGGCCATCGGCTCGGCCTGCGCCTTCTCGAGCTTGTCGAGGCGGTCATTGGCGCGATTGGACTGGCTTACCGCGATTTTCGAGCTGTGCTCGACATTGGCCTTCAGCGCGACAAGGTCGGCATCGATCCGCGCGACCGAAGCATCCAGCGCGCTGGTGTCGGCGACCTGCACCGGCGCAGGGGCTGCGAAGTGCATCATGCCGGCGGTCGCGAGCGCGCCGCTGATCGCGCCGACGCTGGCGGCAATCGCCACCACCGCGGCCATCGCCGACAAGCGGCGCTTGCCGCCGGTCTCGCGCGGCTCGTCCACCTTCACATGCGAGGCATCCTCGCGGTCCCAGGACCGCTCCGAGGGCGCCATGACGATGAGCTTTCCGGGCTTTGGCTCGGAGCTGGTCTCGGCTTTGGCTTCGAACTTCGGCACTTCGATCTTCGACGCCTCGATTTTAGGCGGCTCGACCCTGACCGGATCGGGCTCGACCGGATCAGCTTTGGGCGGCGTCTCGTGGTCGGGGGCAATCGAGGGGGCCTCGATGCCGGCAGCCTCGACGGCCTGCGGCGCAGTCGCTTGAACGGCGGCAGTATCCTGGACGGCCTGCTCGGGCATTGGTTCGCTCACGGCTCAAATACTCCAGTCTCGGTTGACCATTTGGTAACTTTCATTGCTTGCGAATTCCTTACCTGTGGACCCGCTTACCCAAATTTTAGGAAGTCATCCGGGGCCGAATTAGGCCGGGAAGATGGAACCGGTGTGGCGTACGTGAAACAAATTGTAATCGGGGAAGATGAACGGCCATGGAATGGGCGGACCACTGGGCTCTTACAACCTCGCCCCCACATCACAGTCCGTCACATCACGACGGGCGCGTCCGGCAGCTCGTTCGCATGCGGACCCTGCGGCGGGAAATGCCGCGCCAGCTCGCGCGAGACCGCCTCGATGCCGGTGATCACGCCGCGCTCGAACTGGCTAGACGCGAACTCGGCCTCCATCGCGCGACAGATGTTTTCCCAGCCCTCGGCGCCGACCTTCGCGTGGATACCGCGGTCGGCAACGATTTCGACGTCACGGTCGGCAAGCAGGAGATAGATCAGGACGCCGTTGTTGTGCGCGGTGTCCCAGATGCGCAGGTGCGAGAACACGTCGAGCGCGCGCGCTCGGGCCGGCTGGTTGCGGAATAGCGGGCCGCCGTCGAGTGCGCCTTCGACCACGAAGCGGACCTGGCCGGAATGGGTGGTCTCACCCCGCTTGATCGCCTGCTCGATGCGGTCGAGCACGGCTTGCGGAAATATCTGCTTTGCCCGCCAATGATGCTGCACAAGATGTCTGGCAATGCGCTTGATGCTCATGACCGCTACCAGCTCCCCGAGGCGCCGCCGCCGCCGAAACTGCCGCCACCGCCGCCGAAGCTGCCGCTACTGCTCGACGATCCGCTGCTCCAACCGCCTCCCGATGAGCCGCTCGACCAGAAGCCGCCGCGCGAGCGGCCCGTGCCTGGCGTGATCGCCGAAAACAGATCAGCGACAAATCCGATGATGAAGCCGAGCACTCCGACCGCCGCGGCGAGCGCGGCGGAGCCGAGAATGAACCAGCTCAAGCCTGCGATGATGCCGCCGGTCACCAAGGATCCGAGCAGCCGCCCCAGCATGGCCCGGAAGAACCCGCCCACCCCGATCGAGGCGAACAGCGTCACGATGAAGACCGGCGCGAGATCGTCCAGATTGCCAAAGTTCACGGTGGGAGAAGGAACCGGCAGCGGCTCGCCGTCGATGACGCGGATCATACGATCGACGCCATCCGAGATGCCGCCGCCGAAATCGCCCGTCCGGAATTTCGGCGTGATGATCTCGTCGATGATCCGCCGCGAGGTGACGTCGGTGAGGGCGCCCTCGAGCCCGTAGCCGACCTCGATGCGCAAATGCCGGTCGTTCTTGGCGACGACCAGGATCGCGCCATCGTCGACCTTCTTGCGTCCGATCTTCCAGGCCTCCGCAACGCGGAGCGAGAACTGCTCGATCGTCTCGGGCTGCGTGGTCGGCACGATCACAACAGCGATCTGGCTGCCCTTGCGCGTTTCGAAGTCGCGCAGCTTCTGCGACAGCGACGCAATGTCGCTGCTGGAGAGCGTGCCGGTCTGATCGACCACGCGGCCGGTGAGCTGGGGGATGGCGACGTCGGCTGAGGCGGGGATGACGAAGGCGAGGAGAAGTGCGAGGGCGAGGACACATGAGGCGACCACGGAATACGCTCGCCACACCCTCGCTGTCATCGCCCGCGAAGGCGGGCGATCCAGTATTCCAGAGGCCGCAGTGCTTGAACCGTGAAGCCGCAGCGTACTGGATTCGCCGCTTACGCGGGGAATGACGGCGCTGGATGGGGCGAAACACATTCGCAAAACGCCGCGCTTACTTCGACGGCGCTGGCGCCGGATTGAAGTCCACCTTCGGCGCGGTCGAGATTTCCTTTTCGTTTGCCACAGAGAAGTTCGGCTTCTCCTTGTAGCCGAACATCATCGCGGTGAGGTTGCTCGGGAACGAGCGGATGGTGACGTTATAATCCTGCACGGCCTTGATGTAGCGGTTGCGCGCCACCGTGATGCGGTTCTCGGTGCCCTCGAGCTGCGACATCAGGTCCTTGAACAGCGCGTCCGACTTGAGCTGCGGGTAGTTTTCGGTGACAACCAGCAGCCGAGACAGCGCGCTGGAGAGCTCGCCTTGCGCGGCCTGGAACTTCTGGAAGGCTGCCGGGTCGTTCAGCACCTCAGGCGTTGCCTGGATGCTGCCGACCTTGGCGCGCGCATTGGTGACGCCGAGCAGGACATCCTTCTCCTGCTGCGCAAAGCCCTTCACCGAGTTGACGAGATTGGGCACGAGATCGGCGCGGCGCTGATACTGGTTCACGACCTCGGACCAGTTGCCCTTGATCTGCTCGTCCTCGCTCTGGATCGCGTTGTAGCCGCAATTGGTGAGGCTCAGCGAGGCCAGCGCCGCCAGCACGGTCAGGATCTTGCGCATTAAATTTCTCCCGGTGGAATCTGGGTGCAAAACTACCAGATCGGACACGCGGAGTGTCGAGATTTGTTCCGTCATTCCGGGGCGATGCGAAGCATCGAGCTACGGTGCGCGGTTGCGCACCTGAGAATCTCGAGATTCCGGGTTCGCTTCGCGCCCCGGAATGACGACGACAAGCATGTGCGTGTCCAAAGGCCAGCCGGCTGACGCAAGCCTCTTGCCTCGCACGGGCCGACATAGTCAACTCAGGCAAAACAACGATGGAAACGCTGGAGACGGCAGGGGGAACGCGATGACCTCGTTCGAGACCATCCTCGTGGAGAGGCCTGAGCCGGCGATCACCCGGGTCGTGATGAACCGGCCGGAGGCGCGCAACGCGCAAAACCTGCAAATGACCTACGACCTCAACGCCGCCTTCGATGCGGCGGTGCAGGACGATTCGGTCAAGGTGATCATCCTCGCGGGTAACGGGCCGCACTTCTCCTCCGGCCACGATCTGCGCCCCGGCGGCAAGAACACCGCCGGCGTCGATTTTCCGCCGATCGGAAATTGGGGCGGTTTTGCTGAACCAAATGCCCATGGCCGCTTCGCACGCGAGCAGGAAATTTATCTCCAGATCACCCGGCGCTGGCGCAACCTCGCCAAGCCGACCATTGCGGAGGTGCACGGCAAGTGCATCGCCGGCGGCCTGATGCTGGCCTGGGCCTGCGATCTCATCATCGCCACTGACGATGCGCAGTTCTGCGATCCCGTCGTCACCATGGGCGTCTGCGGGGTCGAATGGTTCGTGCACCCCTGGGAGCTTGGCCCGCGCAAGGCCAAGGAGTTCCTGTTCACCGCCGACAACTGGAGCGCGCAGGAGGCGCACCAGCTCGGCATGGTCAATCAGGTCGTGCCGCGCGCTGAGCTCTCCTCCCGTGTGCTCGAGCTGGCGCGCAGGATCGCGGCAAAGCCCTCCTTCGCGCTGAAGATGACCAAGGAAGCCGTGAACCGCTCGGTCGACGTGATGGGGCAGCCCGCCGCGATCGACCAGGCCTTTGCGCTGCATCAGCTCTGCCACGCGCATAATCTTCAGGAGTTCGGCATGATCGTCGATCCCTCCGGCCTGCATCCCTCCGTACGCAAGCCGCCGGCGGCGGCGGAGTAGACACCATGGATCTCAATCTCAGTGACGAGCAAAGGCTGCTGCGCGAGAGCGCCGAGCGCTTCGTGGCCGGAAGCTACAACGCCGATCACCGCCGCAAGATGGCGAACGATCCGCTCGGCTTCAGCCCTTCGGTGTGGAAACAATTCGCCGAGCTCGGCTGGCTGGCGCTGCCGCTGCCTGACGAGTTCGGCGGGCTCGGCGGCGGCGCGGTCGAGATCGGCATCCTGATGGAAGCCTTTGGCCGCGGGCTTGTGTCGGAGCCCTATGTCGCGACCGTGGTGCTGGGAGCGGCATTGATCGCGAGATGCGGCACCATCGAGCAGAAACAGGCGAGCTTGCCCAAAGTGGCCGACGGGTCACTGAAGCTTGCGTTTGCACATTCCGAGCGCGCGGCACGGTTCGACCTCGCCAAGGTCGCCACCAGCGCCAACAAGACGGCGCAGGGCTGGCGCCTCGCCGGCAGCAAGATCGTCGTGCTCGACGGGCATGCCGCCGATGAGATCATCGTCTCCGCGCTGATCCACGACCATCACGGCCCTTCGGGGCGGATCGGCCTGTTCATGGTACCGGCGACGGCGGAGGGCCTCGCGATCTCCGACTACGCGCGCCTCGGCGGCGGGCGTGCCTGCAACATCGAGCTCTCCGACGTGCATCTGCCCGAGGACGCCCTGCTCGGCGACGGCAGCGATGCCCTACCCGCGACCGAATGGGCCGTCGACCTCGCCATGGCCGCGCTCGGTGCGGAAGCAGTCGGCATCATGCAGACGCTGCTCGACACCACGCTCGAATACACCAAGATCAGAAAGCAGTTCGGCCGGCCGCTCTCGGCCAACCAGGTGATCCGGCACCGCCTCGCCGACATGGCGATGCAGGTCGACGAGTCCCGTTCATTGGCGCTAAGGGCCGCGCTCAAGGCGGACAGCCCGCCGGTCGAGCGGGCACGGGCAGCTTCGGGCGCGAAGGCCAAGATCGGCAAATGCGCCCGCTTCGTCGGCGAGCAATCGATCCAGCTCCATGGCGGCATGGGCGTCACCGAGGAGCTCGAGGTCGGCGCCTATTTCAAGCGCCTCGTCGCCTTCGACACATTGTTTGGCGGCACCGCGCACCATTACGCCCGACACGCCGAGCTTGGCCGCAGGGCCTGACACTGGGAGAGCTTCATGGACCTCACGTTCAATGCCGAGGAGCGCGCCTTCCAGAGCGAGGTGCGAGCCTTCATCGCGAAGACTCTCACCGAGGAGATGAAGCGCGCGACCGCGCTGACGCCGTCAGTTTTCTCCGACCCTGACGTCGGGAGGGCCTGGCAGCGCGCGCTGCACCGGCAGGGCTGGGGTGCGCCGGGCTGGCCGGTCGAACACGGCGGACCGGACTGGACCCCGGCGCAGCGTTGGATCTTCGAGACAGAGTCCGCACGCGCCGGCGTGCCCAATGTCAACGTGATGGGCGTGAAGATGGTCGGTCCGGTCATCATCGGATTCGGTTCGCCTGAGCAGAAGAATTTCTATTTGCCGCGGATTCTCTCCGGCGAGGATTATTGGTGCCAGGGCTATTCCGAACCGGGCTCCGGCTCCGATCTCTCCTCGCTGAAGACGCGCGCGGTACGTGACGGCGACGATTACATCATCAACGGCACCAAGATCTGGACCACGCATGCCCACCACGCCAACCGCATGTTCGCGCTGGTGCGCACCAGCGACGGGCCACGGCAGCAGGACGGCATCAGCTTCATCCTGATCGACATGAAGACACCTGGCATCACGACGCGGCCCATTCTCACCATCGGCGGCGACCACGAGGTCAACCAGGTGTTCTTCGACGACGTCCGCGTGCCGGTGGCCAACCGCGTCGGCGAGGAAGGCAAGGGCTGGACCTACGGCAAATATCTGCTCGAATTCGAGCGCGGTTCGGGCATTGCGTCGGCCAAGCTTCGCGAGGGGCTGAAGGCGATCGCGGACCTCGCCGAGTCAGACCTCACCGGGCGTGCCATCGACAGCCCCGATATCGCAACGCGCATCTCCGAGGTCGAAATCGACATCGACGCACTGGAGATGACCGAGCTGCGCGTGCTCTCGGCGCTGCAGACCGGGCAAAATCCCGGCGCGGTGTCGTCGATCCTGAAGCTGCGCAACAGCGAGATCCGCCAGGCGGTGACGCGGCTCGGCGCCGACGTGATCGGCCACGACGCCCTCGCCGTCGAACCGATGCGCCCGCTCTACAAGCTCAACCACGAGCCGCCGACGCCGGAGGAGATGCTCACGGTGATGCCGGAATATCTCAATGGCCGCGCCTACACGATCTTCGGCGGCACGTCAGAGATCCAGCGCGACATTATCGCGAAGATGATGCTGGGGATCTGAGCCGCGCGATCCTCTCACCCGTCATTGCGAGGAGCCCTTGCGACGAAGCAATCCAGGCTCCCTCCGCGAAGAGATTCTGGATTGCTTCGCTGCGCTCGCAATGACGGTATTATCCCGCCACCTTCGCATCCCTGATCGCCTGCCACACCTTCTGCGGCGTCAGCGGCGTGTTCAGCTGGGTGATGCCGAGCTCGGCGAGCGCGTCCATCACGCCGTTGGTGACGCAAGGCGGGCCGCCGATGGCGCCGGATTCGCCGCAGCCCTTGGCACCGAGCGGATTGGTGCGGCATGGCGCGGAATCATCCAGCGTCACCGCGATCGGCGGCACGTCGTCGGCGCGCGGGATGCAGTAATCCTGGTAGCTCGCGGTGAGCAGCTGGCCGTCGGCGTCGTAGGAGACGCCTTCATACAGCGCCTGACCGATGCCCTGCGCGACGCCGCCATGGATCTGGCCGGTGACCAGCATCGGGTTCACGGCGACACCGACGTCGTCGACGGTGGTATAGCGCACGACCTTGGAGACGCCCGTCTCCGGATCAATCTCGACCTCGCAGATATGCGTGCCGTTGGGCCAGCTGGGACCATCGACCTCACCTTCGGAATCGACGCTGAGCTTGGCGCCGCTCTCCTTCTCGGCGATGTCGAACAGGCTGATGCGCCGGTCAGTGCCGACCACTGTGAGCATGCCGCCCTGATACTCGATGTCCTCGACCGAGGTCTCCAGCACGTTCGCAGCCTTCTCGCGCGCCTTCTGGATCAGATCGTTGGAGGAGACCGCGACCGCGGTGCCGCCGACGAACAGCGAGCGCGAGCCGACACTGCCGAAGCCCATCGCCAGATCAGTGTCGCCCTGGACCACGTCGATCTTGTCCATGGCAATGCCGAGCGTGTCGGCGATCATCTGGGTGTAGGTCGTCTGCAAGCCTTGCCCCATCGCCATGGTGCCGGAATGCAGCACGACGCGCCCTTGAGAGGTCGCGTGCAGGCTGACCTTCTCGGTGTGGGCGCGGCCGCCGGTCCATTCGATGTAGGAGGTGAGGCCGCGGCCGTAGAGCAGGCCTTTCTTTTTCGCCGCCTTCTTGCGCGCGGCAAAGCCGTCCCAGTCGGCGAGCTTCACGGCGCGGTCGAGCATGTGGGCGAAGGCGCCGGAATCGTAGACCTGCCCAGCTGCGTTGGTGTAGGGCAGCTGCGCCGGCTTGATGTAGTTCGCTTTGCGGATCGCGCGCGGATCCATGCCGATCTTTCGCGCGGCGGCGTCGAACAGGCGCTCGACAATGAAGACCGCTTCGGGCCGGCCCGCGCCGCGATAGGCGCCGACCGGCGCGGTGTGGGTCATCACCGACTTCACTTCGAAATGCACCAGCGGCAGATCGTAGACGCCGGTCTGCACGAACGGCCCGAGCACCAGCGGGATGATATTCGCTGCGCCCGATGAATAGGCGCCGGTGCAGCCGATCGATTTGACGCGATAGGCCAGCACCTTGCCCTTTTCGTCCAGCGCGAAGGATGCGGTCGAGGTGAGATCACGGCCGTGGGTGCCGCCGACGAACTCGTCGGTGCGGTCGCCGCGCCAGCGGATTTTTTTGTTCAGCTTGGTTGCGGCATAGGCGACAATGCCGTCCTCGGGATAGAGGTTGGTCTTCTGGCCAAAGCCGCCGCCGGTGTCGCCGACCAGCACGCGGACGCTGTCCTTGGGACGCTTCAACACGGCTTCCGCCAGCACGTCGCGGGTCGAAGCCGGGGTCTGCGACTGCACATGCAGCAGGAGACGCCCGGTCTTCTTGTCGATCTCGGCAATGGTCGAGCGCGGCTCCATCGCGGACGGCACCAGGCGCTGGCTGATGAGATCGAGCTCGACGGTGTGTGCCGCCCCGGCAAAAGCCTCGTCGACCTTGGCGGCATCGCCGTAAGCCATGGCGCCGACGATGTTGTCGGGCGCTTCGGGCCATACCACGGGCGCACCGGGCTTGACGGCTTCGAGCGGGTCGACCACCGCGGGTTGCACGTCGTATTCGATCACGATCGCCTCGGCGGCGGTCTGCGCCTCCACGCGCGACGACGCCACCACCGCAGCCACGGCTTCACCGGCATAGCGCACGATTTCATGGGCGAGCAGCCGGCGCGGCGGCACTGTCATTGGCTTGCCGTCGGGGCGCTTGAAGATGCTGAGCGTGGGGATGCTGCCGATGTCGTCCTTGACGAGATCGGCACCCGTGTAGATCGCGGCAACGCCGGGCATCGCGGCCGCGGCGCTGGTATCGATCGAGGCGATCTTGGCGTGGGCATGCGGCGAGCGCAGCACGTGCAACCACAGCGCGCCGTCCTGCGGCTTGTCGTCGATGAACTGTCCCTTCCCGGTGAGCAGCCGCTGGTCTTCCAAACGCTTGACGGGCTGCCCCGCTCCGAAACGCAAATTGCCGGGAAGAATGTTCATTCCGCTATGTCCTCGAAATCCGGAAAACGACGGCGGCGGTTTTAGCCGATTTTACAGGCCAGACAACCGACCCCGGGCACATCTGCAATGCGCATCAAGGCCCTTGCTGGCGCAGATTGACGGGCTAAGACCGCTCGATATCGATGATGCCTACATTCACATCGCGACTGTCCGAGCCCCGCTTGACCGTGAGGCGGACGGTCTTTCCCGCCCCGGCCTGCTCCAGCGCATCCGTCAGGTCGGAAAGGCGCCGCACCGGCTTGCCTTCGACCGCGGTGATGATGTCTCCGACGGCGCCGGTGGACATGTTGACACCGCGAATCCCCGCCCCCTCGGCAGGGCTGCCGGGGGCGGTCCGCACCACGATCACCCCTTCGAGGCCAAGCCGCGTCGACACATCCTCGCCGGCCGCGACGATTCCGATGCCGGGCGTCGGGACGCGGCCGTTGCGGATCAGCTCGGGGACGATCCGGTTCACGACATCGACCGGCACCGCGAACCCGATGCCGGCGTTCGAGCCGGACGGCGATATGATTGCCGTCGTGACGCCGATCAGCCGGCCTGCAGAGTCCAACAGCGGCCCGCCCGAATTGCCGGGATTGATTGCAGCATCGGTCTGGATGAGGTTGGCAATCTCGCGGCCGCCATGGGTCGGAAGCCTGCGCTTGAGCGCGCTGATGATGCCGCTGGTCATCGATTGATCCAGTCCGAACGGATTGCCGATCGCGAATGCGGACTGCCCGACTTTCAGGTCGCCCGAACTGCCGAGCGCCACCGGCGGCGGAAGCTCGCGCACGCTGCGGATCCGCAGCACTGCGAGATCGTAATTGGGAGCTCGGCCGACGAGATCGACCTCAGCCACCTCTCCCGACGCAAAGCGCACGGCGATCTCGCCGCCATTGGCCACGACGTGATTGTTCGTCACGAGGTGCCCCCCGCGATCCCAGACGAATCCTGTGCCCGAAGCACCGCCGCCCTGCCCTTCCTCGCCCATGAGAGGATTGGCCGCCGACCTGACAGCAACTTGGACGACTGAGGGCGATACGCTCTCGAAGACGCCGATCGTCGCCTTTTCGCCATCGGACAGCGGGCCGCGCTGCTCGACGGCACGTGCGGAGGGCGCCGCCCATGGCACATAGGAGATTGGGACATGCAGAACCTTCGCGGCCGTGACGGCGAGCAGCAGGGCGGCGAAGGCTGCGGCGGCAATCGCGTAGCGACGATTCATCGTGATCAACGTCTCCTCTGGGATACGCGTACAGGGCGATAGATCTCGCTCACGCAGCAACGTCGCAAACCAGCGGAAGTTTCTCGGTTGGCAGGTGGGGATTTTCCCGGCACGGGACCGGGGCATATTGCCGCGTGACCAGCAGCTACGACACCTGTCCCAGGGCCGCTTCCACCACCTTGCGCGCCTCGACCGTCAGCGGGGCCTGGGGCGGGACGGGATCACCGACGTCGTAGCCTTGGATCGCAAGCCCTGCCTTGATGCAGGCGGCGAGATTGAAGCGGGCGAAGGCCTCGTTGATGCGCCACAGCCGGCGCTGGAGCGCCATGGCGTCCTCCCAGCGGCCCGCCTTGCAGAGATCGTAGAGCGCCACGCTCTGGCGCGGGATAATGCACGCCGGGCCCGCCATCCAGCCGAGGCCGCCGATCAGCATCACCGCAGCCGGGATATGGGCGGAGGCCGAGAACACGCGCAGAGCGTCGCCGCAGCGGTTCATGATCGAGAGCAGCCGGCCCGTATTGGTCGAGGCGTCCTTGATGTAGCCGATGCGCGGATGCTCGGCGAGGCGTGCGATGATGTCGAGGGTGAGATCGGAGCGCTGGAATTGCGGATTGGTGTAGATGACGACGGGGATGTCCACGGCGTTCGCGATGGCACGGAAGTAGGACTCGACCTGGGCGTCAGTGAGCGGGAAATAAGCCTCCAGAATCGCCAGGATGCCGTCGGCGCCGAGCTTCTGGTACGCTTTCGCCTGCGCCACGGCATCCGCCGTCGAGGTCGAGGCGACACCCGCGACAACAGGCACGCGGCCCTTCGCGGCCTCGACGGTGGTCTGCACGACTGCCGTCCGTTGCGCGGCATCGAGATAGGCGAATTCGCCGGTCGAGCCCAGCGGCGTCAGCCCATGCACGCCGGCGCCGATCAGATCCTCGCAGAGCTTGCCGAGGACTTCGGTGCGTACCGCGCCGTCGGCACCGACGGGCGAGACGAGATAAGGAAAGACGCCGTGGAATTCTGACATGTCGGTGAGGACCCCGGAGCGCCGGCTTGCGCTTGACTGGTCTTACCAACGCTCGCGCCGGCGATCAAACCCTGAGAAGCCGCACGCGCGTGCCCCAGGGATCGGCGGCCTCCACGCCGCCTGCGAGCATTGTGATCTGCACGCCGCCCTTGCGCAGGCGCTCCTCCTGCGCGGCGAGAATGTCAGGCTTTTCTGTCACCAGCGAGAACCAGGCAAGGCCGGTCGTCTGATCGTCGCGCGGGCCCGCGCCCTGGCTCTGCCACACGTTCATGCCGAGATGATGATGATAGCGGCCCGACGACAGGAACGCGGCGCCGCTGCGGCTGCGGGTCGGATCGAGACCAATGGTGCCATGATAGAAGTTTCCGGCCTGCGCGAGATCGCCGACACGCAGGTGCATGTGGCCGATGCGCAAGCCCTCGGGCGCCCCGGCATAATCAGGCACGCGCGTATTGGTCAGCGACAGCAAATCGGGAACGTCGAGCTCGTTGGACGCCATCTTGACGCTGCCCTGGCTCCACTGCCAATGCGAGGGATCGCGGTCGGCATAGACCTCGATCCCGTTGCCCTCGGGATCGTCGAGATAAACGGACTCGCTGACGAGATGATCGGCAAAGCCCGACAGCGTCACGCGGTGCGAGGCGGCCTGAACCAGCCACCGCGCCAGGTCCTTGCGGGTCGGCATCAGGAAGGCGGTGTGGTAGAGGCCAGCGGCGTTGCGCGGCTCAATTGCCGCCTCGGGGCGGGCTTCCAGCACCAGCAGCGTGACGCCTGATGTGCCGAGCTTCGCGACGCTGGCGGATCGCTCCATCACGGTGAGCCCGATCACGTCACGGTAGTAATCCGCAACCTTGTCGAGATTCTTCACCCGCAGCGTCACCATGCCGACCCGCATCGGCGTGCGGCCGGCATAGGTCGGTCCGCTGCCCTGCGGAGCGCCCTCGGCACGCGCCGCAGCCGCGGCCGCTATGGCGAGCGAGGTCGCGCCGGCGAGTTGGAGCAGGGTGCGGCGGGTAAGATCGATGGTCATCAGTCAACTCGCTCAAAGGCTGAGGGCCGTGCGGCGCAATGTTCGGCCGATTGCTACACGTTCCCGTGAGGCGCTCCCAATCACTTGTTCGTCGGCCGCGGTCCTACGACCGGTCCCTGTCCTGACCACCCGGCCAGTTTCACAATTGCCCGCGACATCCCAGATTGAGGCCAGCCACAGGAGCCTGCCATGACCGACCTTACCGCCCTGTCTTCCCTATCATCCGCGCTCGCTGAAATCGTGGCGCGCACCGCGCCCTCAATCGTCTCCGTGCACTCGCATCGCTTCCGTGCGACCGGCTTTGTCTGGAAAGCAGGCCTGATCGTCACCGCCGACGAGGCGCTGGCCGATGAGGGCGAGGTCGAGATCGGCGTGCCCGACGGCAGCCGCGTGACCGCCACGATCGCCGGCCGCGACCATACGACCGATATCGCGCTGCTCCGCGCCGACATCGCGGCGGCCCCGGTCAAGCTCGCCGCAACCGTCCCGCCGCTGGGCGCTTTGTCGGTCGTGGTCGCGACCAACCGCGAGACGGCGAGCGCGGCGCTCGGGATGGTGTCGGCGTCCGGCAAGAACTGGCGCTCCTTGCGCGGCGGCGAGATCGACGCGCGGATCGAGCTTGACGTCCGCCTCCGTCCCGCCCAGCAGGGCGGTCTTGCGCTCGACGCATCAGGCGACGCCTTCGGCATGACCGTGCTCGGTCCGCGGCGCGTGCTGGTGATCCCGACGGCCACGATCGAGCGCGTCGCCGCGCAGCTCGAGACGCGCGGCCGCATCGCGCGCGGATATCTCGGCCTCGGGCTGCAGCCGGTCCGGCTCGACGACGGCGTCGGCGCGATGGTGATGAATGTCGACAAGGCCGGACCTTCGGCCGCTGCCGGCATTCGCCAGGGCGACGTGATCGTCGCGGTCAACGACCAGAAGCTATCAGGCGTGCGCGCGCTGTCGCGGACGCTCGGACCTGCAAGCGTCGGCGGGGTGATCGATGTCGCGGTGCGCCGCGGCGGCGAGCCGGTCAGCTTCAAGATCACGGTCGGCGAGAGGCCGGAGGCGTGAGCGAGAACAAGACGCCGGAGATCGTGCTCGCTCTGGAGATCGACGATCCCGCCCTCGCCGATTGCCTGGCGGCCTTGCTCGGCAATATCGCCGGGCTTCGTCTCGCCGGGCCCGGCGAGCAGGCGGCGGCGACGATCGTCGCCCGCGAGCCCCGCAGCATGCCCGAGGACATCGCGCTGACGCAGCGCGAGCTCGACGTGCTGGCGCTGATGGCCGAGGGCGCCTCCAACAAGATGATCGCGCGCCGGCTCGGCATCTCCGTGCACACCGTGAAATTCCATGTCGGCTCGCTGCTCGACAAGCTGGATGCCACCGGCCGCACCGATGCGGTGGCACACGCGGCGCGCCGCGGCGTGATCGAGCTGTGAGGCCGCCGGGTCTCACTTCGCAGATGTCGCCGGGAAGCTGAGCTGCACCATCAGTCCCGGCGCATTGTCATGCAGCGCGACCTCGGCGCAATGAAGGCGCGCGACTGCGGCCACCAGACTGAGGCCAAGCCCGTTGCCCGGCGTGTAGCGGCTCTGTTCGAGCCGATAGAATCGCTTGAAGACGTGATCGCGCTCCTCAGTGGGAATGCCCGGACCATCGTCGGCGATGGCGATCACAGCGCCACCGCCCGCGCTGCGGCAGGTTACCGCCACCTGCCCGCCCGGGCGGCCGTGCTTGATGGCGTTGTCGACGAGATTGGCGATGGCATCGAACAGCAGGTCGCGATCGCCCGTGATCGGCACCTCGCCGTCTCCGGCAAGACTGAGGCGCGTAGCAACCTGCTCCGCGGCGGCATCGTAGAGCTCGACGACCTCGCCGGCGATCTCGGCAAGATCAAGCGTGCGGAAGGCGCCGGTGCGGGCGCGGGTCTCTATTTCCGAGATCCGGGTGATGGAGGCGAACATGTGAAGCACGGCGTCGAGATCGGTGATGGTGTCGCCGATCAGTGCCGCATCCGCCTCGCCGTTGCGCGTGGCGTGATAGGCCTTTTCCAGCCGGCCGCGCATACGCGTCAGCGGCGTGCGCAGATCATGGGCGACGTTGTCGCTGACCTGCTTGACCTCGCCCATCAGCGTCTCGATGCGGTCGAGCATCTGGTTGAGGCTTTCGGCGACGCGGTCCCACTCGTCGTTGCTGCCGCGCAAGGGGATGCGCTGATCGAGGCCGGACTGCATGATGGCGCGGCTGGTGGCATTGATCTGTTCGATCCGCCCCACCGTGCGCCGCGTCACCAGCACGGCTGCGAGGCCCGCGAGCACCAGCAGCAGCACGGCGACCGCGGCCATCGCGAGCTCGATCATCCCGGTGAAGCTATCATGGTCGACCGCGTGGCCGAGCCGGCCCTCCACATAGGCCAGCGTGCCGAAATAGACATAGGCCATGATCGCAGCGACGATCAGTCCGAATGCTGCGATCGCGATCAGCGCCAAACGGAAGGTCGAGGAGCGGAGCGTCTTAGCCAGGAGCACGGAGGCAATACCCAATGCCGCGGATGGTGTGGATAAGCGGATAGGCCTGGGCATCGTCGACCTTGCGGCGGACGCGCCCCACATAGACGTCAATGATGTTGGTGGAGGGATCGAAATGCAGGTCCCAGACGTGCTGGAGCAGCATCGCGCGGGAGACGACGCGGGCCTCGTTGCGGACGAGATATTCGAGCAGTTGAAACTCGCGCGGCAGCAGCGGAATCTTGCGGCCCCGGCGGCTGGCGTTGCGCGCGATCAGGTCGATGGCGAGATCGCCGACCCGCAGCAGCGTTTCCTTGGCGATGGTCTCGCTGCGGCGGCCGAGCGCCTCGAGCCGCGCCAGCAATTCGGTGAACGAGAACGGCTTGACGAGATAGTCGTCGCCGCCGGCGCGCAGGCCGCGCACGCGGTCATCGACCTCGCCGAGCGCGGAGATGATCAGGAACGGCGCGGCGACGCCGTCATCGCGCAATTGCCGCATCACGCTGATGCCGTCGACATCGGGCAGCATCCGGTCGATCGTGATCACGGCATAGTCGCGCGCGGCGCCGTGGCTCAGGGCTTCGCGGCCGTTGGCAGCGAGATCGACCTCGTATCCCGAGATCGTCAATTCCTCGACGAGTTGGCCTGCGGTTTCCGGATCGTCCTCGACGACCAGGATGCGGCGGTGACCTCCGGTCATGACGAACTCCGCGCGACGATCGCCACCAGACTATCCCGTTCCGGGGCTGGACGGAACCGCCCGGTGGCGACCGCGACAACGGTGCGGTACGCTAGACGACTACCAATAGTCTCCGCACACGTTGACCCATTGCCATCCATAGGGCGTCCAGCTCCTGCGCCAGCAACCATCGCCGGCATAGAAAAAGGGCGCGCCGAAGACGGCGAAACGGCGGAAGTGATGATGACGGAAGAAGGCGTGGCGGCCGTGCCAGCTGGCGCCGGCGAAGCGCGGCCCGACCGCCGCGTGCGCGAAGCGTGCCCCGCCGAACGCCGGACCGCCGACATGGGCAAAGCGCGCGCCGCCCATCGCGCCGGCACGCATGCCGCCAAAGCCGCCTGCGTGCATGCCACCTCCGAAATGCCCGCCGCCGCCGAAGCCGCCATGTCCACCGCCGCCGCCTCTGGCGAGCACCGGTGAAGCACCCGCCATCGCGGCGGCGACCGTCGCTACGATGAGGCCTTTGAGAAGCCTGTTGTTCATCGAAACATCCTCCTTGCTGTGCGGCGCTCTCCACGCCGCACGAGGATGATCAGATGAAAGGAAGGAACAGGCAGCTTCAACTTACAAACACGCCAGATTCTGACGCGAGAGTTAGGGAGGCACTGGCCTCTCACTCCCTCGCCCCGTTCTTACGGGGGAGAGGTTAAGACAGCGCGCGCTACACCCGCTTGCCGCCGTTCTTTTCGGCTGCGCGGCGCAGCGCTTCGGCAAGGGCGCCGCCGCCGGAGGATTCCTGCTTTCGCGGCGCCGAGGAGGTCATGCGTGAGGGGTTGCGCGAGCTGTTGTCGCGCTGCATGCCGGGGGCGTCCTTCTTGGCGCCGATCTCGTCGTCGAGGCGCAATGTCAGTGAGATGCGCTTGCGCGCGACCTCGAAGTCCAGCACCTTCACCTTGACGATGTCGCCGGGCTTCACCACCTCGCGCGGATCCTTGATGTAGGTCTTGGACATCGCCGAGATGTGCACGAGCCCGTCCTGGTGCACGCCGATGTCGACGAAGGCGCCGAACGCGGCGACGTTGGTCACGGTGCCTTCGAGGATCATGCCCTTCTTGAGATGCTTGATCTCCTCGACGCCCTCCATGAACACCGCGGCCTTGAACGCCGGACGCGGGTCGCGGCCAGGCTTTTCCAATTCACGCAAAATGTCGGTGACGGTCGGCAGACCGAAGGTCTCGTCGACGAAATCCTTCGGCTTCAGCGCGCGCACGATGTCGCTGCTGCCGATCAACGCCTTGATGTCGCTCTTGGTGGCGCTGAGGATCCGCCGCACCACCGGATAGGCTTCCGGATGCACGCCGGAGGCATCGAGCGGGTCCTCGCCGCCGAGAATGCGGAGGAAGCCGGCGCACTGCTCGAACGCCTTCGGGCCGAGCCGCGGCACCTCCTTGAGCGCCTTGCGCGATTTGAACGGGCCGTTGGCGTCGCGATGTGCCACGATGCTCTGCGCCAGACCTGAGCCGACGCCCGACACGCGCGCGAGCAGCGGCGCCGAGGCGGTGTTGACATCGACGCCGACCGCGTTGACGCAATCTTCAACCACGGCATCGAGCGATTTTGCCAGCTTGGCCTGGCCGAGGTCGTGCTGGTACTGGCCGACGCCGATCGCCTTGGGCTCGATCTTGACGAGCTCGGCGAGCGGATCCTGCAGACGCCGGGCGATCGAGACCGCGCCGCGCAGGGTGACGTCGAGATCAGGCAGTTCCTCCGAGGCGAAAGCGGAGGCCGAATAGACCGACGCACCGGCCTCTGACACCACGATCTTGGTCATCTTGAGCTCGGCCAGACCCTTGACGAGATCGCCTGCGAGCTTGTCGGTCTCGCGCGAGGCGGTGCCGTTGCCGATCGCGATCAGCTCGACGCGATGCTTCAATGCGAGCCTGCCAAGAATCGCGAGCGACTCGTTCCATTGCCGCTGCGGCTCGTGCGGATAGATCACGGCGGTATCGACGACCTTGCCGGTCGCATCGGTGACGGCGACCTTGACGCCAGTGCGGTAGCCGGGATCCAGCCCCATGGTGACGCGGGTGCCGGCCGGCGCGGCCAACAGGAGATCGCGCAAATTGGAGGCGAACACGCGCACGGCCTCGGTCTCAGCGGCGTTCCACAGCCGCATGCGCAGGTCGATGTTGAGATGCACCTGGATCTTGGTGCGCCAGGCCCAACGCACGGTGTCGAGCAGCCAGCGATCGCCCGCGCGCTTGAGGTCGGCGATGCCGAACCGCTTCATGATCTTGAGCTCGTAAGCGCTCGGCACGCCCGGCGGCTGCGCTTCGGCCTCGGCCTGGATCTGCAGATCGAGGATCTCTTCCTTCTCGCCGCGGAACATCGCGAGGATGCGGTGCGACGGCAATTTGGTCAGCGGCTCGGAGAACTCGAAATAGTCGGCGAACTTTTCGCCCTCGGTCTTCTTGCCGTCGCGCACCTTGGAGGCCATGCGCGCATTGGTCCACACCTCCTCGCGCAGGCTCCCGATCAGATCGGCGTCTTCGTCGAACCGCTCGACCAGGATGGCGCGGGCGCCGTCTAACGCGGCGGCGACGTCCGCAACGCCCTTCTCGGCGTTGACGAAGCTTTCCGCTACGACCTTCGGATCGTTGGCAGGCTCCGCCAACAGCTGATTGGCGAGCGGCTCGAGGCCGGCTTCCTTGGCGATTTCGGCTTTGGTGCGGCGCTTCGGCTTGAACGGGAGATAGATGTCTTCGAGGCGGGCCTTGCTGTCGGCAGCGAGAATGGAGGCCTCGAGCGCGGCATCGAGCTTGCCTTGCTCCCGGACTGATTCGAGGATGGCCTTGCGGCGGTCTTCGAGCTCGCGCAGGTAACCCAGGCGCTCCTCCAGGGTGCGCAATTGCGCGTCGTCGAGCGCACCGGTCGCTTCCTTGCGGTAGCGGGCGATGAAGGGAACCGTGGCGCCGCCGTCGAGCAGCGTCACCGCCGCCTCGACCTGCTCCGCCCGAACCCCAAGCTCCTGCGCAATCTTCTGGTTGATATTTGCCACGCGAGAACCCCTCTATCCAACCACGCATCGCGGAGGCGAACCACCGGCTGCGGGACGCCGCTTATGGACCAATCGGGGTTGATTCATCAAGGTGCGGCGGACGGCCGTCGACAAGGGATTTTTTATTGACGCAATGCGATCTCGCCACAATCGTCGGGGCGCCGCAGCCACTTGACATGCGCCTCGGTTCGACGGCTGTTTCACGGGCCGGACCATCGAACTCCACACGAGGACTATCATGCGGACGACATCGGTCGGCGTCATCAGGATCGCTACCAAGGGGCCCGGCGACGTCTCTGGCCTTCTGAGCATGATCGCATCCGGCGCGATCGATCCGGCATCCATCCTGGCCATCCTAGGCAAGACCGAAGGCAATGGCGGCGTCAACGATTTTACCCGGGAATATGCCGTGGCCGCGCTGTGCACGGCGCTGGCGCCGCAGCTCGGCGTGTCGCCGCAGGCGGTCGAGCAACGCATCGCTTTCGTGATGTCCGGCGGCACCGAGGGCGTGCTCAGCCCACACATCACCGTGTTCACGCGCCGGGACGTTCTGCAGCGCCCGGCAGGCATCTCCGGCAAGCGCCTGAGCATCGGCATGGCGCACACCCGCGATTTCCTCCCTGAAGAGCTCGGTCGCTCCACCCAGATCACGGAGACGGCCAACGCCGTGAAGGCCGCAATGCAGGATGCCGGTATCGCCGATCCGGCCGACGTCCATTTCGTGCAGATCAAGTGCCCGCTGCTCACCAGTGATCGCGTCGAGTCGGCGAACGCGCGCGGCAACACGACGGTAACGACGAGCGCTTACAGCTCGATGGCTTATTCGCGCGGCGCCTCCGCGCTCGGGGTTGCGGTCGCGCTCGGCGAGATCGCACCTGGCATACGCGACGAGGACGTGCTGCGACGCTACGATCTGTTCTCGAAAATTGCATCGACCTCGTCCGGGATCGAACTGATGCACAACGTCGTCATCGTGCTCGGCAATTCGATGTCATCGACGAGCGAATTCGAGATCGGGCATGCGGTGATGAGCGATGCCATCGACGCCGGCGCGGTGCTTGCGGCGCTGGAGAGCGTTGGGCTCGGCGCCCCGCCGCAGGCGACGACCGGCCGCGAGCTCGTCAACATCTTCGCCAAGGCCGAGGCCTCGCCTGATGGCAGCGTGCGCGGCTTTCGCCACACCATGCTGGAAGACACCGATATCAGCTCGACGCGCCACGCCCGCGCTGCCGTTGGCGGGTTGATTGCCGGCCTCGCCGGCACCGGAGCGGTCTATGTCTCCGGCGGCGCCGAGCATCAGGGTCCGGCGGGCGGCGGGCCGGTTGCGGTGATCGCGAAGCTCTCGAATTGATGCGTGCGCATGCAATGCGGGATTACCTCTCCATCCGGCGCAACCCTGCCCTTCGCGCCGCCTCGGTTGATTAAACTGTTCCTGTGCGAAACTAAGGTGGCGCCGCACGAAGAGGTTTGGATCGCATGACTTTGCCGATGAGCTGGAATGAATGGGCGCAGCACGACGGTGTCGGACTGGCGGCGCGTGTCCGTAAGGGCGAGCTGACGGCGAAGGAGTTGGCGCGCCAGGCTGCCGCGGGTGTCGCCAAGGTCAATCCGGCGCTGTCGGGCGTGGTCGAGCTGTTCGAGGACGCCATCGCCGATCCAGCCAAGGACGGCGCCAATCTCGCGGGCCCCTTCGCCGGCCTCCCCTTCCTGATGAAGGACCTCGGGCCGACGATGAAGGGCCGGCTGCAGGAAATGGGCTCGCTGTTGATGCGCGGCAATCGCGCCAGCGCCGACACGTTCCTGACCGGCAAACTCCGCCAGGCCGGCCTCAACCTGATCGGGCGCACCACGACGCCGGAATTCGGCGTGTGCAGTTCCGCCGACAATCCCGCCGTCTACGTCACCCGCAATCCCTGGAATACCGACTACACCACCTGTGGCTCGTCCGCGGGCAGCGCTGCGATGGTGGCCGCGGGCGTGGTGCCGATCGCGCATGCGACCGACGGCGGCGGCTCGATCCGCATTCCCGCCGGCGTGAACGGTAATATCGGACTGAAGGTTTCGCGGGGCGTTTTCTCGCTCGCGCCGCACATGTCCGATCTCACCGGCCTCGTCTCGATCCAGGGCTGCCAGTCGCGCTCGGTGCGCGACACCGCCGCCTTCGTCGATCATGCGAGGGGACCTGCGCCCGGCGAGTTCATGCCGTTCTGGACGACGGCGCAGCCCTATTCCGAGATGATCAAACGCGATCCCTCAAAGCTGCGCATCGCGCTATCGCACACCTGGGGCGACTACACCGCGACGCCTGAGATCGCAGCCGAGCTGGAGAAGACCGGCCGTTTCCTCGAAGGCCTCGGCCATCACGTCGACTACGCCCTGCCCGATCTCGATTTTCGCGCCGCCTTCGCCGCGCAGACCACCTGCTACATCTCAAACTTCGCGGTGGTGATCTCCAATATGCTCGCCGCGCGCGGGCTGGAGAAGCCGCCGGAAGACCTGATCGAGCCCATGAACATCCGGGTCTGGGAAGCCGGCCGGCACACCAGTTTCGCCGAGCGGGCGAAGATGCAGGGTGTGTTCAACACCACCTCGCGCGGCTTCGGCGCCTTCTTCGAGCAATGGGACGTGATCCTGACGCCGATCACGGCGCTGCCGACGCCGAAGGTCGGCACGAAGGAGTATCTCACCATCTCCGACAATCCCGATGTGCTCGACTGGTTTGGCAATCTCTGGCGCTTCTTTGCCTTCACGCCGCTCGCCAATCTCTGCGGCATGCCCGCGGTCTCGATGCCGATGGCCAGCCAGAACCACGGCCTGCCGCTCGGCATCCAGGCCATCGCCAAACAGGCCAATGACGGCCTGCTGCTGCAACTCGCCGCCCAGATCGAGCGCGCGCTCGACGGCAAGTGGAACGGGGGCCGGAAGCCGCAGGTGCATGTGGGCTGAAAGCTGCGATTGCGCTGACGGGCGATCGCGCTTCTGGCCTCAATTCTTCACCGCCGGAATCTCCTCCGCCGCGGGCTGCTGCTGCCCCTGCTTGAACATCGCCAGCGCCTTTTCAAGCGCTTCGCGCAGCGCCAGTGCCGCGGCCACGCTGCAGCGCAGATGCGCGGTCTGGACCACGTCGACCCTGACGGCGGCGCCCACCGGCATCAGCAAGTTCGCGGCGAGTTCGATCTGGATCGCGCCATTGTGGTGGCCGAAGCAGGATGCGCCGTCGAAATAGATGATCGGCGCCCGCTCCGAGCTTGAGCTCGAAATGATCACGGGTCCCTGGCTGTTGGCGGGCGTTTCGGGGTCGGCCATGGGCACTCCTTGCAGCTCATCGAACGAACGAGGCGCCCACCATCGTTGCTTCGGCCCGCTCTGTCGAGGCCAAACCGTCCCCGGGCATACCCGCCCTGGGACGCATTTTCGGGATTTTGCGCCGCGCCCGACACTGGTCTAGAACCTCGTTATGTCCAGCTCACCGACCACACTTCCGTTCGAGGAACTCGCCGACGCGATCAAGGGCCGCCGCTCCGACTACGGCCATATCAGCGGGCTCCAGCTCGACCGTTTTGCTCCGGCTGAGGCCTGGTCGAGCCTGCCCTACCGGCCCGTCTTCGTCGGCGACACCGAGACCGGCGTGCTGCATGGCGGCGTCGTCACCGCGATGCTGGACGAGAGCTGCGGCATGGCGGTGCAGCTTGCGCTCGACGGCACAAGCGCGATCGCAACCCTGGACCTGCGCATCGACTACCAGAAGCCGGCGACGCCAGGCCTCGACATCAAGGCGCATTCGGTCTGCTACCGCACCACACGCTCGATCGCTTTCGTGCGCTCCACCGCCTATCAGGAATCCGAGGACGATCCGGTGGCGACCGCGACCGCCTGCTTCATGATCGGCGCCAACCGCACCAACATGCTCGCCGAGCGCAGGATGGATGCGCTGAGCGTCCCGACGCTGGAGGCGCCGGAGGATCCGGACGGCCCGTTCGCGCGCAGCCCCTTTGCGCGCTGCCTCGGCATCCGCGCCAACGAGGACGGCACGCTGACGATGCCGTTTTCGCCTGTGATCATCGGCAACCCGATCCTGCCTGCGATCCATGGCGGCATGACAGGGGCCTTGCTCGAGACCACCGCGATCGTCGGCGTGGCGCGCGAGCTCGGCACCGCC
The DNA here is from genome assembly GCF_023073355.1 of Bradyrhizobium sp. 199. Lineage (GTDB taxonomy): Bacteria > Pseudomonadota > Alphaproteobacteria > Rhizobiales > Xanthobacteraceae > Bradyrhizobium. The sequence continues at coordinate 224,979 of NZ_JADPJI010000011.1, read as the reverse complement.
GCGCCGCCGAAGCCGATCGGCCTCACCGTCAATTATTTGCGTTCCGGCCGCGCCCTCGACAGCTTTGCCGACGTCTCGATCGTGAAGCAGGGACGGCGCATCGTCGCCTTCGAGGCGCGCGCCTGGCAGGATGATGCGAACAAGCCGATCGCCACTGCCTTCGGCCATTTCATGCTGCGCCCGACGCCGGGAAGTGACGAGGAATAAGCGCCTTTTGGCTTGACGGCCGCAGTTCCGGCCACAACGATAGCGCGTCCCTGCGAGAGGTATTGGATTGCGGCATCCACTCGACATCGTCGCCATGTTCGCCGCGCTCTGGCTGCTGGCCTCGATGATGCTCGACGCGTTGACGCCGAAGGAGCTGACGGCGATCATGATCGGCGTTGCGATCGGCCCCGCGATCGTCATCACCGCCGTGTTCTACTATTTGCGCTGCCCGCGAACTGACTTTGCGGTGATGTTCGCAGCACTGTGGCTGATCTCGGACATCGCCATCGCCTTCGTCTCACCGGCGCAGCTGCCGCATTTCCTGATCGTCCTCGGCTTCCTGCCGGCCCTGCTCGTTGGGATCGTGCTGCACTGGCGGACCTTCACCTCTCCCCAGCGGGGAGATGTCAGACTGCGCAGCAATCCGGGTGAGGGGCCGCAGCACTCAGCAACACCGTGACCCCTCACCCGGATCGCATCTTTCGATGCGATCCGGCCTCTCCCTTCGGGAGAGGTGAACCGAGCCGTCACAGCCGAAATCAACGCGGCAGCAGGTTGGTCTTCGCGAGGTCAAGCACCTCGTCGCCGCGGCCGTTCATCACTGCGCGCAGTACCCAGAGGCTGAAGCCCTTGATCTGCTCGGTGGTGATGGTCGGCGGCATCGACAGTTCCTGCTTGGCCGTGACGACGTCGAGCAGCGCCGGCCCGTTATGGGCCAGCATCTCCTTCACCGCACCGGGAAGCTCGCCGGGGTCCTCGACGCGTTTGGCAAAGATGCCCATCGCGCGTGCCATTGCAGCGAAATCAGGATTGTCCAGGTCGACATTGGTGTCGACGAAGCCGGCGGCCTTCATCTCCAGCGCGACGAAGCCGAGCACGCCGTTGTTGAAGACGACCACCTTCACCGGCAGCTTCATCTGCGTCAGCGTGATCAGATCGCCCATCAGCATGGTGAAGCCGCCGTCGCCGGAGAGCGAAATCACTTGTCGACCGGGCTGGGCGGCCCGAGCGCCGATCGCTTGCGGCATCGCGTTGGCCATCGAGCCGTGGATGAAAGAGCCGATCAGCCGCCGGCGGCCATTCATGTCCAGATACCGCGCGGCCCACACCGTCGGCGTGCCGACATCGGCGGTGAACACGGCATCGGCGGCCGCGTGATCGCTGATGACTTTTGCCAGATATTGCGGATGGATCGGCTTGCTTCCCGGCGTGCCTTTGGCGAGCGAATCGAGCCCTTCGCGCGCCTTCTTGTAATGGGCGACCGCATCGTCGAGATGCTTGCGCTGCGTCTTTGCTTTGAGCAACGGCAGCAGCGCCTCGATGGTGAGCTTGACGTCGCCGACGAGGCCGAGATCGATCTTGCACCGTCGCCCGAGATTTTCCGGGCGGATGTCGATCTGCGCGATCTGGCAATCGGCCGGGAAAAACTGTTTGTAGGGAAAGTCGGTGCCGAGCATCACCAGCGCGTCGCACGCGTGCATGGCCGCGTAGCCCGAGGAAAAACCGATAAAGCCGGTCATGCCGACGTCGTAAGGGTTGTCGTATTCGACATGCTCCTTGCCGCCGAGCGCATGCACGATCGGGCTCTTTAGCGCCTCCGCAAGCTGCATCAACGGCGCGTGCGCACCGGCGCAGCCGCGGCCGCAGAACAGCGTGATGCGCTCGGCGCCGTTGAGGAGATCGGCGAGCGCCTTTAGCTCATCCGCCTGCGGCACCACCTCCGGCGCCGGCACGCTGAGGCCGCGCGCCGTCGACAGCGCGCGCTTCGGCGGGCTGCGGAACGCGACGTCGCCGGGCATGGCGACGACGGCGACGCCGCGCAGGCCCACGGCTGCGCGGATGGCGTTCTCCAGCACGAAGGGAAGCTGGCTCGGGTCGGAGACCAGCTCGCAATAATGGCTGCATTCGCGGAACAGGTTTTGCGGATGGGTTTCCTGGAAGTAGCCGCCGCCGATCTCGGCTGTCGGGATCTGCGCGGCGATCGCCAGCACGGGAACGCGGCTGCGATGCGCGTCGAACAGGCCGTTGATCAGATGCAGATTGCCGGGGCCGCAGGACCCCGCACACACCGCAAGGCTGCCGGTCATCTCCGCTTCGCCGGCGGCGGCGAACGCGGCGACCTCCTCGTGGCGGACATGGATCCATTCGATCGTGCCGCGGCGGCGCAGCGCCTCGTTCAGGGCGTTCAGGCTGTCGCCGACAATGCCGTAGATGCGCTTGACGCCGGCCTGTTCGAGCGTTGCCACGAACAGATCGGCCACGTTGTTGATCGCCATGTCGTCTCCTGATCTCGCTGGTCACGCAGGATAGGATAACGCGCGACCGTGACGGCATCACGGCTTGTTTATTGCCGGCTCAGGCTTTCGCAATCGCCCGATCGTAAGCATCGATCGTCAACTTTGCGCGAGCGGCCACCTCCGTTGCCGTCATGCCAGGCTTGTAGAGGCTGGAGCCGAGCCCGAAGGCGGTCACGCCGCCCTTGATGTATTCCGCGAAATTCTGGTCGGAGACCCCGCCGACGGCAGCGATCATCACGCCCGATGGCAGCACCGCCTTGATCGCGGCAATGCCGGAGGCACCGAGCACGCTCGCCGGGAAGAACTTCAATCCCGATGCGCCGGAGCGCGCGGCAAGCAGCGCCTCGGTCGGCGAAAACACGCCGGGCAGCGTGACCATGGCGTACTGATGGGCACGCACCAGCACTTGCGTGTCGACATTCGGCGAGACCATCAGTCTGCCGCCGACGTCGTTGAGGCGATCGACATCCGCGGTGGTCAGCACCGTGCCGGCGCCGATCAGCACGCCTGACGGCGCCTGCTTCACGGCCGTTGCGATCGAGCGGAATGGATCGGGCGAGTTCAGGGGGATCTCGATCGCGGTGATGCCGGCTTCGATCAGCACGCCGAGGATGGTCTCAGTCTCGTCGGGCTTGACGCCGCGCAGGATCGCGACCAGCGGCCGCTTCATCGGCGGAAAGGGAACGGTCATCTCAAGAATCCTTTCACTTGGTCCAGATTGCGGCAGCCGCTATCGACAGGCCGCGGCGAACGGCTTCCTCCGCATCGTTTGGGGTCACCGCGACCGACAGCGCCTCGAACGCCAGCCGATACAGCATCGCAAGCCGCCCCGAGGCGATCAGTTCGATACCAGCCTGCGGCACGGTGCCGGAGAGCCCGGCCGCAAGCTCCACGCCGATCAACGTGCCCGACAGCGTCTCGCGCGCCGCGGCGGGCGTGCCGCCGAACAGCAACTGGCGTGACCGCGCACCGAACAACAGATTGGCGGCAAAGGCCGGCGCCGCGTAGGCGGCTTTGACCGCCGCCTTGAAGCTCGCGACATCCTCGGCCTCCTCGGCGCCCGCGACCGCGAGAGACAGGATGCTCTCGCGCGAAATGACGCTGAAGAGCTCGCCGGTCATAAAGGTGGAGAAACGTTCGACAATGCCCCCTTTGACGCGCACCCATTTCGAATGCGTGCCGGGCATGCAGACCAGCGCTTCGCCGACAGCATCGAGGCCGAGCGCGCCGAGCAGCTGGGTTTCCTCGCCCCGCATCACGTCCGGCGCTTTTGTATCGCGCTGCGCGATACCCGGCAGAATGCGAATCTCGCGCGCTTCGCCGGGCACGCGTGCGGCCTGCTTCAGGATCGACGACAATGGCGCCGGCGTGTCGACATAGCCGGCTTCGACCCAGCCGGTCTTGGCGCCGGCCATGCCGCAGACGAGAACCGGCAGATGGATCGGCGCTTCGACGGCCGCAAGATGCGCTTGCAGCACGGCGGGAAAACCCGTCTGCGCGGCGGCCAGCATGCCCTCGTCGCTGCGACGTTCGGCTAACACCTTGCCGGTGCGGTCGATCAGCCAGAGCCGGAAGCTGCTGGTGCCCCAGTCCACCGCGACATAGGCAGGTTCAGTCATCGCAATCCGTATCCTCGTCTCACCGGCAAGACACCGTCTCGCGACAATGAGACAAGCCCTCGCAAATCTGCCCCGGGATATCGGCTATCGCGGCCGCAAACCAGCCTTTTCTCGCAGGTCTGAGGTGCCGCTGGCGCTGGCACACTGCTTGCTAAAGCGTCTCCGCTCACGCCCGTGAACCGCGCAACAAGACGCGTCAACATCAGATGAGGAACTCCATGGAGATCGGCTATTTCACGATGCCTTCGCACCCGCCGGAGTGCGGCCTGAAAGAAGGGAACGATTGGGACCTGCAGGTCATGCGCTGGCTCGACGAGCTCGGCTATCAGGAAGCCTGGGTCGGCGAGCACCACACCGCGCCCTGGGAACCCAATCCCACGCCGGACCTGCTGATCGCGCAGGCGCTGATGCAGACCAAGAATATCCGCATCGGACCGGGCGGCTTCCTCTTGCCCTATCACCACCCGGCCGAGCTCGCCAACCGCGTCGCCATGCTCGACCATCTCTCCGAGGGCCGGCTCAATTTCGGCGTCGCCGCATCGGGGTTGCCGAGCGACTGGGCGATGTTCAACGTCGACGGCATGAGCGGACAGAACCGCGACATGACGCGCGAGGCGCTGGAAATCATTCTGAAAATGTGGAGCGATCCCGCGCCCTGGACCTACAAGGGCAAGTTCTGGACGGTGACCAAGCCGGACACGATGTTCGAGTTCCTCAAGCCCCACATCAAGCCGTTGCAAACGCCGCATCCGCCGATTGGCGTTGCCGGATTATCGAAGAACTCGGACACGCTGAAGCTCGCCGGCGAACGCGGCTTCATCCCGATGAGCCTCAATCTCAATCCGGCCTATGTCGGCAGTCATTGGGATTCGGTTGAGATCGGCGCCGCCAAGACCGGACGCAAGCCGAACCGCGCGGATTGGCGGCTGGTGCGCGAGGTGTTCGTGGCCGACACCGACGAGGAGGCCTGGAAGCTCTCCACCGGCGACATGATGGGCCGGATGATGAGCGAGTACTTCCTGCCGCTGCTCGGCCATTTCGGCTTCAAGGATTATCTGAAGCACGCGCCTGATGTGCCTGATAGCGACGTCACCGTCGAATATTGCGCCAAGCGGAACTGGATCGTCGGCTCGCCCGCGACCGTCGCCGAAAAGATCGAGAAGATCTACGAGGAGGTCGGCGGCTTCGGCGTGCTGCTGGTGTTCGGCTTCGACTACAAGCACAAGGCTGAAGCCTGGCACCATTCGCTGTCGCTGCTGAAGAACGAGGTGATGCCGCGCCTTGCGCATCTCGGCTCCGCAAAGAAGGCGGCTTGACCGCCGGCGGGTGCGGCGCGATCGTGCCGCACCCGCATCCATTTCGGAGATTTCCGCGTGAGCGTGGACGCAACGGATTTCAAGCAGGCGATGCGGCAGTGCGCCGGCGCCGTCGCGCTGGTGACGGTCGGCGCCGAGCACGGCAAGCGCACGGGGCTGACGGTGACCTCGGCCTGCTCACTGTCGGACTCACCGCCGTCGCTAATCGTCTGCGTCAACCGTAACGCCAGCGCACATGCACGCATCCGCGAGGAAGGCGCGTTCGCGGTCAACTTCCTGCACGAGGACCACGCACTGCTCGCGCTCACCTTCAGCGGCCAGAAGGGCGTCAACGGCGACGAGCGTTTTGCGTTCGGTCAGTGGACGCGCGGGGCGACCGGCGCGCCCGTGCTGACGGACGCGGTCGCCGCGTTCGACTGCGTGCTGGCGCAGGAATTCGAGACGACGACGCATTCGATCTTCATCGGCGAGGTACGCGGCACATCGCATTCCGACGGAGCCGCGCCGCTCGTGTATCTGCGCAGCAGTTTCCACGCACCTCGCGAAATCCGCGACACCGTCACAGTCGGCGACCGCGATTCGCGGCATCTGAGCTGGAGCGATTTTTCGTAGGAAGCGGCCGCGACTTCGCTGCCCTCTTCCCTTCTCCCCTTGTGGGAGAAGGTGGCGCGAAGCGCCGGATGAGGGGTTCTCTCCGCGAATCCAGAAGACGAGAGTCACGCGCGGAAGCAGACCCCTCACCCGTCTCGCCGCTACGCGGCGAGCCACCCTCTCTCCCACAAGGGGAGAGGGAAACACCCTACTGCGCCGTCTCGATCTTCAACTGCTTGATCTTCCGATACAGCGTGGCACGGCTGAGTTTTAGCGCGCGCGCCGCTTCAGTCACATGACCGCCATGCTTGCGTAGCGCCTCCACGATTGCAGCGCGTTCGGCCGCTGCCAGATCCGGCTCCGTTGCCCTTCCACCGAACGGCGGGAGATCGAGGTCGGCGTCGGTGATGACGCCGTCCTCCGCCGTGCAGCCGGCGAGCCGCAGCACATGCCGGAGCTGTCGCATGTTCCCGGGGAACGGATAGGCCGACAGCAGCGACCAGGCGTCCTCCGAAAGGCGGCAGTTCGGCGCTTCCTCGCGCGCGATCTGGCGGATGATATCGTCGCGGTCGGCGCGCTGGCGCAGGGCCGGCAGCCGCACGGCGAGACCGCGCAGACGGAAATAAAGATCGGCCCGGAAGGCGCCCTCCTCGGCCATGCGGCCGAGATCGCGATGGGTGGCGCTGATCAGGCGAATGTCGACCGGCACGGGTTTCAGCGCGCCGAGCGGCCAGACCTCGCGGTTCTCCAGCACGCGCAACAGCCGCGTCTGCAGCGCGATCGGCATGTCGCCGATTTCGTCGAGGAACAGCGTCCCGCCATCGGCCTGCACGATCAGGCCCTTCGAGCCGTCGCGGCGCGCGCCGGTGAAGGCGCCGGCCTCGTAGCCGAACAGTTCGGCGTCGATCAGGCTCTCGGGCATCGCCGCGCAATTCAGCGCGACATAATTGTTGCGCGCCCGGTTGCTCGCCGCGTGAATGGCGCGCGCGAACACGTCCTTACCGACGCCCGTCTCGCCCTGCAGCAGCACCGGCAGATTGTGATCGCCGACGCCCATCAGCCGTTTCACGCTTCCGATCAGGCCGGGGTCGCCGCCGGCGAGCCGATGCAGCGCATCGAAGCGATCGACGGGCGGATCGCGGCGGTTGGTGAGCGGCCGCGCGCGCTGCGGTGGCGCGATCTGACCCTGCCCCAACGGACTGCCATCGGCGCGGCGCAGCTGGACGATATCGCCCTCGTGCCGCGCCGCGTGATGGTCGAACTTGATGTAGCGCGACAGGTCGATTCCGGAAGCAATCAAGCCGTCGGTGAGGCCCAGCAGTGCGCGCGCGGACCGGCATGCGCCCACGACGCGGCGATCGTCGTCATAGGCGAGCAGGCCGCTGCCGCCTTCACCCGGGACGGTGGCGATCCAGGCGCCACGGAAATGGTCGCGAAAGATCGCGCCCTCGATGCGGCGCGTTGCCTGCATCGTGATCGCGAGCGCGAGCTGGTGCGCGGCGCGGCTGAGGTCATCACGGCATGAGGTGATGTTGACGGCGGCGACGATGCGGCCGGTCTGGTCGAACAGCGGCGTCACCGCGCAGGAGAAGATGCCCCACTGCTCGCGAAAATGCTCGTCGCGATGAACCAGGATCGGTTTTTGTTCCGCAAGACAGGTGCCGAGCCCGTTGGTGCCTTCATGGGCCTCCGAAAAATTCGAGCCGGTATAGACCTTCCAGCGCAGGAATATCTCGGTGTCGGCCTCGCCCGGCAGGCGGCTGAACAGCATGGTCGCGTTGGCATCAGCGAGATTGACGCAATAGCCGGCATCCCGCAGCACACGGGCGAGATCCTCGAGCTCGGACGTGGCGAGCCGTATCGTCTCCTCCATGGGCTGGGCGACATGCCGGACCTCGGCTTCGGTCAGCGTCTGTGGCGGACCCAGCCGGGCGGGATCGAGCTTGTGGTTGATCAGGGACCGCCGCCAGGAATTGGCAATGCGCGAAGAGGCATCGACGTCGGCCACATGATTGGCGACGGACAAGACCCGGGCGACATGGTTCGAGGCCGACAGGCTGGCCATCGCGGACGTCTCCACCCTGTATTTTTGCGCAAAGTCTGGCACCACAGGCGGGGAAGTCAATCCGGAACCGGGAACGGGGAAGGCGCACCTCTCTCGATCGTCTTCCCGGGGCGGCTCGAAGAGCCGAACCTGGGATCTCGAGATTCTCAGGTGCGCAACTGCGCACCGTAGTTCGCTGGGCGCGCCCCGGAATGACGGCTTCATCTATTGCTGCACCGCCCTCACCACGTATCGATACACGGCCGCTTCTTTCCCGTCCTGGCAGGCGGCTTCGGCACGGACCGCAGGCCCGCCATGATCCAGCGCCGCGTTTCGGCGGGGTCGATGACGTTGTCGATCTCGAACACCGAGGCGATCGAGACCGCCTTGCCGTTGGCATAGAGCTCGGCGACCTTGTTGCGGTAGTAGGTCTCGCGCTCTTCGGGATCGGCGATCGCCTCCATCTCCTTGCGGAAGCCGAGGCGGACATAGCCCTCCAGGCCCATGCCGCCAAACTCGCCGGTCGGCCAGGCCGCGGTGAAGAAAGAGGCGTGGAAGCCGCCGCCGATCATCGACTGCGCGCCGAGCCCATAGCCCTTGCGCAGCACGATGCCAAACAGCGGCACGGTGAGGCTGGCACCGGTCACGAACATGCGCGAGACGTGGCGCACGATCGCGGTCTTTTCGGCTTCGGGGCCGACCATGAAGCCGGGCGTGTCGCAGAGCGAGACGATGGGAAGGTCGTAGGCATCGCAGAGCTGGAGGAAGCGCGCGGCCTTGTCGCCGGCATCGGCATCGATGGCGCCGCCGAGATGGCGCGGGTTGTTGGCGATCAGGCCGAACGGCTTGCCCTCGATGCGGATCAACGCCGTGATCATGCCGAGGCCGTAGTCGCGGCGCAGCTCCAGCACGCTATCCGTGTCGGCGACGAGATCGATCACGCTGCGGATGTCGTAGACGCGCAGCCGGTTCTCGGGGATGGCGCGGCGGAGCAGGCGCTGGTCGGCGGCCTGCCACTCCGTCACCGCACCCTGGAAATAGGACAGGTACTTCTGCGCGACGCGCGTTGCCTCCTCCTCGTCTTCGACGAGGATGTCGATGACGCCGTTCGGCGACTGAAACGTAACAGGCCCAACCTCGGCCGGATGATAGACGCCGAGGCCCCCGCCCTCGATCATGGCGGGGCCGCCCATGCCGATCGAGGCGTTCTTGGTCGCAATGATGACGTCGCAGCAGCCGAGCATCGCGGCGTTGCCGGCGAAGCAATAGCCGGAAACCACGCCCACGACCGGGACGAGGCCGGAGAGCCTTGCGAATTGCACGAAGGACGGGCCGTCGAGCCCGGTCATGCCGAGCCGGTCGGTGTCGCCGGGCCGGCCGCCGCCGCCTTCGGCATAGAACACCAGCGGCACACGCCAGTCTTCCGCAAGCGTCAGCATGCGGTCGATCTTCTTGTGGTTCATGTGGCCCTGCGTGCCCGCGAGCACGGTGTAGTCGTAGGCCACGACGATGCAGCGCGCCCCTTCGGGTCCGAACTCCCCCGCATTCACGGTGGCAACGCCCATCACCAAGCCGTCGGCTGGCGTGTTCTTGATGAGATCGTCGAGCTTGCGGCGACGCCGCTGCGCCGCAATCGCAAGGCTGCCGTACTCCATGAACGAGCCTTCGTCGACGAGCTGGGCGACGTTCTCGCGGGCGGTGCGCTGGTTGGTGTTGCGGCGGCGCTCGACCGAGGACGGCCTGTTCGCATCCAGCGTGTTGGCCTGACGCGCGATCAGCTCGGCGAGATCGGGACGGATGTGATCGAGATCGATATCGGCTTCCGCGGCCGTGCTGTCGGCGGCAACGTCGAGCGGCTCGAGATACATGATGGCTTCGCCATGCATCAGCGTGGCGCCGTCACCGGCGGCGAGCTTCATGACCCGGCCGCCCTGCTCGGCCATCACGAGGTGCTCCATCTTCATGGATTCGATCACGGCAAGCTGCTGCCCGGGACGCACGATCTCGCCTTCCTTTACCTGGATGGTGACGATGGTTCCCTGCAAGGGCGCTGCGACCCTCACCGCGCCTTCCGGCACGATTTGCGCAATTTGGGCCTCCGCGCCGTGGCCACCGCTTCGCTCGGTTGCGGCGAAGTAGAGCGGCTTGGCCGGGCCGTCGGCCGCGTCCACGAGCTTTGCAATATTGCGATCGATGAAGTCGGTCGCGATGCGGTTGGTCCTGAAATCGGGATGCGCGAGCACCGCCTGGAGGAAGGCGATGTTGGTGACGACGCCGTCGATCCGGAACTCACGCAAGGCGCGCGAGGCCTTGGCGACGACGTCATGCCAGGCTTCGCCCGGCGTATGCACGATGACTTTTGCCAGCAGAGAATCAAAGGCCGCGCTGGTCTTGTAGCCCGCGTAACCAAAACTATCGACGCGCACGCCAGGCCCCGATGGCGGTTCGAACAATGCGAGCACGCCGCCAGTCGGATGCGTCGCGCCCGTCTCGTCCAGCGTCTCCATGTTGACGCGCAGTTGCATGGCATGGCCGCGCGGCTTCGGGATGGAGCCTTGCGCCAAGCCGAGCGAGGCCAGCGTTACGCCCGCAGCAACGGCGAGCTGGGCGCGGACGAGGTCGAGCCCGAGCACCTCTTCGGTGACGGTGTGCTCGACCTGAAGCCGCGGATTGGCCTCGATGAAGGCAAAGCTATCCTGGGCGGTGCCGTCGACGAGGAACTCGAAGGTGCCGAGATTGTCATAGGACGCTGCAGTGGCGAGCTGCTTTGCCGCATCGATGATGCGGCCCCGCAAGGCATCGCTCAGCGAGGGACTCGGCGCCACCTCGATCAGTTTCTGGTGCCGGCGCTGGATTGTGCATTCGCGCTCCCAGAGATGGGAGATCGCACCGTGATGGTCGCCGATGATCTGCACCTCGATATGGCGCGCCTGCCGGATCAGCCGCTCGGCATAGACGCCGTCGAAGCCGAACGCGGCCTTGGCCTCGGACTGGCAGCGCGCATAGGCTTCTGCAAGATCGGACGCCCTCTGCACCACGCGCATGCCGCGGCCGCCGCCGCCAGCCATCGCCTTGATCATGATCGCCGCATTGCCATCGAGCGAGCTGAAGAACGCCGAAATTTCCTCCAGCGTGGACGGCCCGCTGGTTCCGGCGATGATGGGGACGCCGCAGCGCTTTGCCAATTGCCGTGCCGCAACCTTGTCGCCGAACAGGTCCAGCGCCGCAGGCTTCGGCCCGACGAAAACGATGCCTGCGTCCGCACACGCCTTGGCGAACGCCGCGTTCTCGCTGAGGAAGCCGTAACCGGGATGCACGGCATCGCAGCCGACGCGCTTCGCCGCCTTCACGACCGCATCGATATCGAGATAGGCCCGGGCGCCGCGGCCGGGGATTTCGACGGCGTCATCGGCAACACGCACGTGCAGCGACAGCGCATCGTCGGCAGGATGAACCGCAACGGTCGCGATGCCGGCATCGGCCGCCGCGCGCGCGATGCGGATGGCGATCTCGCCGCGATTGGCAATCAGGAGCTTCTTGAAGGCCATCAGATCTCTCACTCAGACAGCAGCAGGCAAGTTCGGATCGAGGTCCTGCTTCTTCACTTTGCCCGTGGCCGTCAGAGGCAGGGCTTCAATGATGCGTATCTCCGGGACCTTGTAGACGGCCATGCGCTCGGCACACCAGGCGCGCAGGTCTTCCGCAGAGATGGTGCCGACCGCCTCCGGCTTGAGCTGGATATAGGCGACCGGCACCTGGCCCTTGTCAGGGTCGTCGCGCCCGACCACGCCCGAGCCCAGCACCTTCGGATGCTGTCCCAGCAACGCCTCGATCTCGGGCGGAAACACGCTCATGCCCTTGACCTTCAGCATCTCCTTGCGGCGGCCGAGGAAGTGCAGGAAGCCGTCCTTGTCGATGTTCCCGATGTCACCGGTGCGCAGCCAGCCGTCGACGAGCGACTCGGCGGTCGCCTCCGGCTTATTCCAATAGCTCTTGAGCAGCGACGGCGTGCGCACGCGGATCTCGCCTTCCGCACCGAGCGGCAACAGCGCGCCGGTGTCGAAATCGGTGATCTTGAATTCGGCGCCGGGCACCGGCAGGCCGACGAAGATTGGCTGATTGTTGAGGTCGAAATCGTCGTCCTGGAATCCTGATGTGAAGGTGTTGGAGGTGTGGGTCTCCGTCATGCCCCAGGCGGCCTCCATCAAGATCGTGCCGGTGAGATCCTTCCAGCGCTTGCGGTATTCGGCGTTGAGCTTCTTGACGAAGGAAACGACGCGCACCTGCTTCAAGGACGACAGGTCGAACTCGCTCCAGCGCGGATGGTCCATCATCTCGACGGCGCTGTCGACCGGCATCGCGGTGATCGTGACCTTGTATTTGTCGATCGCCGCCATCGCGCCGACAGCGTCCCAGCGCGCGAGCAGGACCAGCGTGCCGCCGGAGAACAGCGGGAAGATCAGGCCGAAATTCTCGCCCGCGATCCAGAACTCGGGAAAGAACGACAGGAACACGCTGCTCTCGTCCGACGCGACCGAGATGCCGTAGTTGGCGGCAGCCGTGTAGACCATATCGCGATGGGAGTGGACGCAACCCTTGGGCATGCCGGTGGTGCCGCCGGTGTAATTGAGAGCTGCAACGTCATCGAGTCCGGGCGGCGGCAGGGGCGATGATGCGGGCGTTGCGGCAAGTGCGGGCAACAGATCGGTCGCTCCCGGGACTGCGACGCGCGGCGTGCGGATCGAGTCCGGCGCGGGGAACGCGGGCGTTGCCGGCACGACGTCGGCGAAGCTGGTGACGATGATTTCCCGCAGCCGCACCTCACCCTTCACTTGCTCGACGATGGGGACGAGTTGATCGAGAGCCACGATCACCTCGGCCTGGGTGTCGTTGAGCTCGTAAGCCAGCTCGAACGCGCGGGACAGCGGGCTAACGGGAACGTGGATCGCGCCGAGCTTCAAAATGCCGAAGAACACGATGTGGAATTGCGGGCAGTTCGGGAGGAACACGGCGACGCGGTCGCCCTTGCCGACGCCCCTGGCCTGCAACAGCGCCGCAAGACGGTCGCTCTGATGGTCGAGTTCTGCGTAGGTGATGACGTGACCGTAGAAGATCACCGCGGGCCGCTCCGGACTGTGCTTCGCCCAGGCCCGCAGATATTCCGTCAAGGGAACTTCGCCGTGCAGATAGTTCGGCGAGCGCGGCATGCCCTTTGGCCAGGCCTTGTCCCACAGGCGCCGCAAGGTGGCGAGATAGTCCTGTTCGTTGAGACCTGCGCTCATGACGTCTCCCCGCGCTGCTTTTCTTTTCGCGTGGGCACGAACGTGCCGTCACGCGACGTCGTTACACGTCGAGCACAGCAGAGGTCATGTCAAGAGAAACAGCGTCGACGTCGCGGCCGATGCCGCGACGCGGAAATACCAGCCGTCTTGCAGCGCTTTTCGTTACGCCGCCCGCACGCCCGCGACGAAGGTGCTGACCTCGTTTTCGAGGGATTGCAGCTTCTGGGTCAGCCGGCCGCTCGATTGCAGCACGACGCCGGCGGCCTTTCCGGTCTCCGCGGTCGCGTCGGTCACGCCGGAGATATTTTGCGAGACCTGGTCGGTGCCGGAAGCCGCCTCCTGCACGCTGTGGGCGATCGCCTGCGTGGCCGCGCCCTGCTCCTCGACGGCGGCGGCGATCGAGGAGGAGATCTCGTTGACCTCCATGATGGTAGCGCGGATGCTCTCGATGTTGCCGACGACCTGTTTGGTCTCGGCCTGGATCGCGGTGATCTGCGCGCCGATCTCGTCGGTCGCCTTTGCGGTCTGGCTCGCCAGCGACTTCACTTCGCTCGCGACCACCGCAAAGCCCTTGCCAGCTTCGCCGGCGCGCGCCGCCTCGATGGTGGCGTTGAGCGCGAGCAGATTGGTCTGCGAGGCGATCTGGTTGATGAGGTCGATGACCTCGCCGATCTTGTGCGCGGCCGCAGCCAGCCCCTGTACGGTGTCGTTGGTGCGCTGTCCGTCGGCGGCGGCCTTGTCGGCCACGGTCGCGGCCTGCGCGACGCGCTGGCTGATCTCCGATATCGAGGACGACAATTCGCCGGCGGCGGAGGCCACCGTCTGCACGTTGCTCGAGGCCTGCTGGCAGGCGGATGCGACGAAGCTCGCGCGGTCGCTCGCCCTGTTCGCGGTCTCCGACATGCCCTGCGCGGCCTGCTGCATCGCGCGAGCCTCGTTGAAGACGTCGCGGACGACGGCTTGGACGCTCGCCTCGAACTTGCCGGCGAGATCGGCCATGGCCTTTCGCTTCTCCTCGTCGGCGCGCAGCTTCAGCTCCTGCTGCTCGGCATGCATCCGGCCGACCGCCGATGCGTTGTCCTTGAACACGGCCAGCGCCTTGGCAAGCCCGCCGACCTCGTTGTTGCGGTCGGTATAGGGCACCTCGAAGGCGCTGTCGCCGGCGGCAAGGCGCTCGGTTAGCGCGGTGATTTTTGCCAGTGGCCGGGTGACGCTGCGACCGACCACGAAGGACGCGCCGAGGACCAGGAGCAGCACGGCCAGACAGACATAGCCGAACGTCGTCGCGGCCTGGCGGAAGACGGCGTCGACGTCGTCGAGATAGATGCCCGTGCCGATGATCCAGCCCCAGGGCGCAAAGCCCTTCACATAGGAGATCTTCCCGACCGGCTGATCGAAGCCAGGCTTCGGCCAGAGATAGCTGTAGAAGCCCGCGCCCTGCTTTTTCACGACGTCAACGAAGCCGACGAACAGCGCGTTACCGGACGGATCCTTCATCCCGGAGAGATCCTTGCCGTCGAGCTCCGGCTTGATCGGGTGCATGACCATCTTGGGGGTCATGTCGTTGATCCAGAAATACTCGACCTTGTCGTAACGCAGGCTCTTGATTTCAGCCATGGCGGCAGCCTGGGCCTGCTCGCGCGGGAGTTTTCCCTCGCCCTCGAGCTTCTGATAGTGGGCAAGGATGCCGTAGCCGACGTCCACCATGTGCTGCGTCTTGGCCTGACGATCGGCGACCATCTGCGAGCGCAGGGTCGACAGCGCGATCGGCACCAGCGCGATCATGCCGAGGAGGCTGATGCCGACAATCAGAACCAGCTTGAAACTGATGCGGGAGAAAATCATCGGGACTCGCAAAATTGGCGATAGAGATAGGCCAATTTAACCCGTTCCCCTTAGCAAAGCCTTAAGCATTCGGGTTCCCCCAAGCGGCCGCCGAAGGCCCGCGGCCGCGCCCCATTTCCGTGTTCATACGACACAGCTGCGCATCGGAATGTAAACCTCTTCAAATCTAGAACACCTCGATATCGCCCTTCCACGCGTTGACTTGGAGAGGGCTGTGGCAGAACGATCGATGCAGACATCAGCGCCAGCTGTGGCGTGAGCGCAGCCAAGTGCCAGAGGCTTCATGCATTCATCGACATCGCCAGGATCTCTCGAACTCCCCGCACTCGGCGCGGCGGAACGGCTCTTCATCTGGGGCTTCAGGGCCAAGGCGCGCAGCGGCGGCGCCGTTCCCACCGCCGCCGACATCCAGCAGGTGTACGACCATTTTCACGTCGGCGATGCCGTGCTCTCGCTGGAATCCATCATCGAGGTTTTTGCCTGCACGGCCCATACGGCCATCGAGGTGCACTGCCCGACTTGTCCGCGCATCTCGGACAGCGAGCAAGGAATTCTGCACGCCATTGCCGCAGCACAACAGGATCGCATCGACATCGCGCGTGAACGGTTCGAGAGCTGGCTGCCGCCGGTCGGCGCCGATTGGGTGCTCGCGCCCGTGCGGGGCCTCGCGACGATTTTCCGGATGGCAGGTCTCGTCCTGCCCGACCGGCATGTGCGCTCCTTCGACCATGACCGGACCATGGCGACGAAGAGCTGGCTGGTCGGAAGCCCGACGCTGCATTGACGAGATCGTTCATGATCCCAGATCCTGCGGCTATCCCCGACGCCGGCCAAATGCGGCTCTGTCGGCTCCAGGCCGCGCTTGCGGTCCGTCCCTGCGTCGACAGCTATGATGATTTCTGCCGCGTCGCGCTGTCGCTGTTCCGATTCATCGGGGCGGCTTATACGACCGGCGCATCCGACTGCTGGGAAGCCGCTTATCGTTTTGCCGACGAGGCCCCGGGCATTTCCGACAGTCCGCTGCTGGTGGCACGGGCCGCCGCGCTCATCAGGATTATGCGCAGCGGGCGGCCATGCGAGCTGTGCTTCATGCCGCCGTCCTGCCGCCGCCTGTCGAACGACGAGGCGGAATTGATGCGATTGCTGGCAGTCGCGCGCCGCAAGCAGCCGCACGAACTCGAGTCCATCGTCTGCCAGTTCGTCGGCGCCGGCAATGAAGATGCGGCAACGCGGGCCTTCAATGCGCTGGCCTCGTGCTGACATCTAGCCGCCTGTCCTGCCGAGCAGGAGATCGATCGTGTGCGCAGCAATCTTGCGCAGCTGCGGCTCGTCGCCGAAGGCACGTTCGAGCACGGCAAGGCCGCGCGTCACCGTGATGATGTGCAGCGCCGCGGCCGCAGGATTGCCGTTGAACTCGCCCCGCTCCGCGCCTGCGGACAACGTGTCCTGAACCAGTGCGGTAATGCGCGAGATGAGGCCCGCAAACGCCTGGCGCGCGTCTTCATCAAGCCCCTCGCCTTCGGCGGCGCCCAGCTCCATCAAGCCGCGCGTGGTCGGACAGCCGCGCGGCGGCGTGCCCGATCGGAAATTGGTGACGGTCAAATCGAAGAACGCCGTAAGCCGCTTGCGCAAGGAGCCAGCTCCGAGCGCCTTTTGGAGCGCGGCGAGATAATCCCCCGCGTAGCGTTCATAGGCCTGCAGGAACAGCGCCTCCTTGCTGCCGAAGGCGTTGTAGAGGCTGCCGCGCTGGACGCCGGTATCGCGCGCGATGTCCGACATCGAGGCCCCGCGCACGCCGTTGCGCCAGAACTGGTCGAACGCAATGCGCAGGACATCATCATGGTCGAATTCGCGCGGCCTCAAGCTTTGCTCCTCTGGTAGATATTTGACATGCTGTCAAAAACATGCTTTCTGGACATCGTGTCAAAAACCGACCGGAATTGATAGCCGCATTTTACACCGGGCCGAGCAGCGGCGACGCATCGGCCGGACCCGCATGCAAAGGGACGCGCGATGCCTCTCCTCCACATCTCGATGCGGGCCGGTAAGCCCGAAGCCTACCGGCAGGCAATTCTCGACGGCGTCTATCGCGCCATGCGCGAGGCACTGAACGTCCCCGAGGATGACGCGTTCATGGCCATCACCGAGCATGCCGCCGCAAACTTCCGCTGCGGCAATGCCTACGGCGTCACGCGTAGCGAGGACGCCGTGCTGATCCAGATCACCGTGTTCGCCTCGCGCACACCAGAGCAGAAGAAGGCCCTCTACTGGCGAATCGCGGACCTGCTCGGCGAGAACCCGGGCATCCGCCCCGAGGACGTGTTCATCAACGTTCTCGATGCGCCCGCGGAGAATTGGTCCGTCGGCCACGGGCTGACGCAATTCGCCTGAAGCGATGGGCGCAAGACGATCACGATGGCCCACTTCAGTCGCCCTCAACGCACGTCTCCATGATCCCATCGAGCTCCGCCTTCGAGAGCACGCCGAGCTCGACGATGAAGACGATCCGCGCGCGCGGCACGCCGGGCGTCGGCGCATCCCCCGGGGCCAGCGTGGCGCGGCCGGCGGCGAATTGAAACACCATCTGGCGGCCGGGCTGCTCGACCGTCTCGAACAGGCCCTTTGCGCGCGCAAGTTTTGGCGCAAGCCGGCCGATGGCCTGCTGCAGCCGCGCCAGCGAGAGCGGCCGGTCCGAGGTCCAACTCAGCGTCTCGAAGCGTTGCTCCGCCGGGCGCTTCGGCCCCGGCTCGCGCGGCGCGGGCGCGCGATCGAGATCCGCGGGAAACAGCAGCGCGGACGGAATCTCGCCGTGTGGCGCGTCGACCACCACGGCTGGAACGCGTTGTGCGCGAATGGCGGCATGCATCCGCGCACCTGCGCCCTCGTCCGCTAGATCCAGCTTGGTCAGCGCCACGATATCGGCGGCGCGCAACTGCGAACGCTGGAGCGCGTCATCCAGCGCGGAAGGCGGTGCCGCCGCGTCCATTACGCAGAGCACCGTCTCCAGCGGTGCCTCGCGCAGGATCACGGGATCCATCAGATTGCGGACGATGTCGGCGGGGTTGGCGATCCCGCTGGTCTCGATGACGATGTATTCGGGCTTCGGATCGCGCCGCAGCAGGCTCGAGAGCGTGCGCAACAGATCGCCTTCGAGCGAGCAGCAGATGCAGCCATTGGCGAGGCTGACCACGCCGTCGCTGGCGCCCGCGATCAGCTCCGCATCGATGTTGATGGCGCCGAAATCGTTGACGACGGCAGCAATGCGCCGTCCCTCCGCGTGCGCCAGCAGATGGTTCACGACCGTGGTCTTGCCCGCTCCCAGAAAGCCCGTCACCAGGAGAATGGGGACCGGCATCGGTCAGCGCTCGACGACGGGACGGCGCACGGGTTTTCCGGGCCGCGCTGCGACATCGAGAATTCCGTCGGAAATCAGCACCTGGCCGCTGACCACGAGGTGCCGCACGCCTTCGGACGGACGGTTCATCGCGGTGAAGGTGGCGCGGTCCGAGAGCTTCTCATAGTCGAACACGACGATGTCGGCATCGGCGTCTTTGGCGAGCCTGCCCTTGGCGCGCATCGCGGGCGTGCTTTGCGAGAGTATTTCCGCCGGGATCAGCGCGCATTTGCGCACGCCTTCCAGCAGCGACACTGTCTTGCGCTCGCGCACCCATTCGCGGATGAATTTCGCAAAGCAGCCGGCCGAGCGCGGATGTGAGGTGGCATCGTCAGGCAGCGGCCAGGCATCGCCGGTGTATGTCTTGCCGTCCGACGTCGTCCATGGCATCGCGTCGGAGGCGATGGCGCCGCCGGGATAGAGCACCGAGATGTCGAGCAGGTCGCGGTGATGCGCGTTGTTCTCGGTGTCGAGGATGTGCCACAGCACCAGCGAGGACGGCTCTTCGGCCTGCGCCTTCAACAGCTCCTCGCGGTCGTGGAAGCGATATCCGTCGGTGACGCGCTGCACGGAATCGTAAGCAGTGCCGTTGCGCTCGACGAATTCCGGATCGCTGAAGAAGGCGGCGGCGAGCACGGTGGAGCCGGTGCCGTAGGGGTAGGCTTCGAGGGTGATCGGCAGGCCCTGCGCCTGCGCCTTCGCGATCAGCACGCGGCAACGCTCGACGTCGGTCTTGCTCGAGGAGTTGAAATGGCAGATGTGCATGTGCGCGCCGGTGGCGCCGGCATAGCCGATCAGGCGGATATAGGCTTCCACCGCGCTTTCAGGGTCGATGCGCGACATGAAGGCGACATGGGTGAAGGTCGGCACGTCCTTCGCTGCCGCCAGCTGGCAGACCGCAGTCAGCTCCTGCACGCCCGCGCCCGGCGCGTAGGCGTTCAAGATGCCGATGCCGATGCCGCCTTCGTCGAGGCCGCGCGAAAGGCGCTCGAGAATGCCGGCGACTTCCGCATCGCTCGCGACGTTGTCTATCCAGCGGCGATCGCGCATCGCGTTGCCGAACGCCTCCAGCGAGCTCTCCGCATTCGAGCCCGTCATCGCGCCGATGCGCGCGAACGCCCAGTTGGTGGCGGCGCCGTAGTTCAGCACGCGTCCCTTCCTGGCCTGGCGTTCATACCAGGAGGCAACCGGCAGCACGCCGGCCTCGAGATCGAGCGTCGTCGTCACGCCGTCGAAGGCCTGCATGCGGTCGGCCGGAAGCGACTGGCCGTGTGCGTGCAGATCGATGAAGCCGGGCGCGACCACCAGGCCAGTTGCGTCGATCACCCGCTCGGCGCCGCCGAGCGAGGCGCCGACCGCGGCGATCCTGCCATCCACCACCGCCACGTCGCCGATAGCGTCCATTCCGCTCGCGGGATCCACCACCCGGCCGCCAGAGATCACCAAGCCGCTCATACGAAAATTCCTCCGCGCTGAATTCGTATTGAGGCAGATTCCGGGAGCAACGACCACCTCCACCGATGCCGACGCATCATGCTCGCAAGGGAGGTCAATTCGCAGGCGAAATCGCGAACACACGCCCGCATTCTCGCGGCATGATTTGCCCGAGTTTTGCTTTTCTCCTCACCCTCTCGGAAAGAAAGGGCGCAGGGAAGGCCGGGCGCCGGCTGCCACCCGCATTGACCCCCGTGCTGAACAGATGCACACGCAATGCACAGGGGAGACACAGGGCAGCCGAAACCAGGCCTTCCCTGCGCGATGGTTTTACGGCCTATGCCGTGCTCTCCCGGGAGCCGAACTTTCCTCTGGCCTCCCTCGCCCCGCGAATTGGATGATGCAGGCTGCCCGGTTGGGCTCGCTCGCATCTCCGCGAAAGGCTTGACCGTAGCAACGACGGCCAGGACCACACGGCTTCGCCGTACGCAGCAGCGCCGTTCGTCTTTGCGGGTCACGCATGCTCACGAGGTGATCTCGCCCTGCACGCGCAAGCTCCGCCTTTAACGCCGCCCGCGTCCACCCCAACTCCCAACCCGCGCTCGAAACGACGTACGACCGCCCCTTGGTGGGCAGGGATGAGCGACACATACGACAAATCCGAATTTCGGTAAACTGGAATATTTTTGATATGTGGGATTGACACGGGGGTTTTGCCCGGCGGGCGGGAGATCGTAGATTGACACAGGGGCCAGCCAGTCGCGGAACAACCAATAGAGCGTCGCAGATGACACGGAAACTTCCGCCGATTCATGCCGACGAAATCCTCCGCGAGAAATTCCCGTTCCGCTCAAGCTGACGCCCGGGGCGTGCGCGGCTGCTCTGAACCTGCCGCGCACGCCGATCGAGCGCATTGCGCGCGAAGAAAACCCGACACGGCCGACACTGCGCTGCGGCCGGGAAAATTCTTCACGACAGGCGCGGCGTTCTGGATGAATATTCAAAGCCGTTTCGACCTCGAAACGGCGGAATACGTGCTCGCACCCACAGATCGAGAAGATCGCGTCTTACGAGGCGGCTTGAGCGTGCTACAGTAGCGATGATATGGCGCGACCCCGATGCCCGTGCAGTTTCAAGACATCAGCACAGCGTTCGAGTTCGCCAATACGAATGGCGACGTGGGGGAGTTTCGCGCCTTCGTCTGCAAACAGACCGGAAAGATTTACTATCAGACCGATTTTATAGACGCGGAAGAGCTCAACGACGAACTGCCCGAGGACATCGACGACGAGGAGAGATATATCCCGCTTCCGGACAAGCGCAAACTCGACCTCGGCAAGCCTCTGGTGCTCGCTTTTGCCCGCGAGTTCCTGCCAGACGATTTCGACGACGTCCGCTATTTCTTCGGCAAGCGCGGCGCGTACCAGAAATTCAAGTCCCTGCTCGCCCGACGAGGCGCGATCGATCGCTGGCATGCCTACGAAAATGAGGGCGACGAAGCGGGCCTTGCGCGAGTGGTGCGCGCTCCATTCGATCGAAATCACCGACTGATCAGGCGTGTTCGTGCGCAATGACTTGAACCAACGACGACACGGCTCCGCCGTCTTCTCGCCCCCATTGTCATTCAGGGACTAGGCGGGGCGGCGTTAGGGTGGCAAGTTCCCGAGGGTTCCGAGTGATCGTCCGACGTCCTCTGCAACGCGACTCCCGTCATTCTGTTTCGCGCCGTGCTTTCCTCGGCGGACTTGCGTCGGCAGGCAGCGCTCTCGCGCTCGGCGGATGCGCCGGCCTCGGTGCGACCGGCGCGCGCTTTGACGCGTCGTCGCTCTCCGTTGATCCGACATTGCTCGTCGTCACCACGCGCAAGCCGGTGAACGGCGCCCGCGCCAAGCCCTGGTTCGGGCCGGAGCGCGCGACCAGCATGACCTTCGCGCGGGCGAAGCTGGTGGCGCCGGACGAGAGCCGTCTGTCTCTCGCCTCGGTTGGACTGGGCGATTGGCGCCTCGATCGGGTCGAGCCGATGTCGGCCGACGCCGGCGATCTCGTTGCCCAGGACGGCGGAGGAGACGTGCTGATCTATGTGCACGGCTTCAAACAGACATTCGAGACGGCGGTCCTGGATGCCGCCCACCTCTCCGAGGGGATCAAGTTCCGCGGCCGGACCATGGCGTTCTCCTGGCCCTCCAAGGCCGGACTGTTCGACTATGCCTATGACCGCGACAGCGCGATGTGGTCGCGCGACGATTTCGAGCGCGTGCTCTCTACGCTGGTGTCGGCGCCAAGCGGCGGCCGCGTGCACATCGTTGCCCACAGCATGGGAACCATGCTGACGCTAGAGAGCCTGCGTCAGCTCTATGCGCGCTACGGCGACACGGTGACGGGCAAGATCGGCAGCGTCGTGTTTGCCGCGCCCGACATCGACATGGACGTGTTTACGTCCGCGATCCACCGCATCGGTCCGCTGGCCGGCAAGATTACCGTGATCGCCTCGACCAACGATCGCGCCCTCGCGCTGTCCGGACAAATCGCAGGTGGAATGACCAGGGTCGGCGCCGCCGAGAAGGCCGTCATCGCGCGGCTCGGCGTGCGCGTGGTCGATGCGTCAGCGGAAGGCTGGGGCATCATCAACCACGATCTGTTTCTGTCGAATGCGGAAGTGCAGCGGGTGATCCGCCGCTCAATCGACGGCACCACCGCGTGAGAGAGCGGCTGTGCGGCATGAGTTTGGTGTATTGCAATCAATCAGGCCGAAGCGACGACCGGTAATTTGCGCTCGGCGATGATTCGCACAGGCGGAAAGACGACGCAGTCCGCGACGTCGAACAGCACTTCAACGCTGCGATCAAATGCTCGTGCAAAGGCAATCGCATCGTCGCGCCGTTCATCGGCAACTTCGGTGCCGAGCGTGCAATGGGGCGTCCAAGCGCCGGGCCGATAATGAGGACGACAATGCGCTGGATCGATTGCCGCGCTGATGGCGCCGTGAATGCGAGCAAGGGTTTGGTCCACCTCCGGCTCCGCCCAGAGAACGAGCCGAGAGCCCTCGAACCAGCGAATTCGTTTGAACGCGATCCGCAGTTGCGTCTCGCGGGCAATAGCGCCCAGCATGACGTCCCATGCGGTCTTCTCGTCGATCTCGGGTCCGTCGTAGATTGCAAATGTAAAATGCGGTCCGTAGCCGAGGGCACGCATCGAGGGCTCGACCTCGAACCCGGCAACCTGATCCCACAGCCGCTCGATCTCGCCTGCTGAATTGTTGTCGGCCCGGATATTGATCGCCAGTGCCACAGGCTCACCCAAGGGGTGGAACAATCAATGGAGATCAGGGGAAAGGCTGGCTCAAGACAATGGCGCTCCCTAGGGGAATCGAACCCCTGTTTCAGCCTTGAGAGGGCCGCGTCCTAACCGCTAGACGAAGGGAGCGTGAGGGACAGGACATAGCCGCGAATTTTGTCGGCGGCAAGCCTCGATCAGGTGCGAAATCGGCCGATATGCCCCGCGCGTGCGGCTCAGGCTTAACGGCGCGACGGCCTTGCAGGCGCTCGCGCCCCGCAAACGCCGGGAACACTCACGGCGTCTTCAGCTTCTCGATCGCGGCGGCGCCAGCGGCGGGCTCAAACCGGAACAGGCCCGCGCCGGCGAAAGAGGCCTTAAAGGGCGATGACGAGCGGATCTGCTCGCCGCTGCTGCCCGAGACGGCCTGGTTGAGCAGATCCTGCACGGGGGCGCCGCCGCGCCGGGTGCCGACGCCGAAGTAATAGGTCTTGCCGGCCTCGATCGGGACTTCGATCTCGTAATCCGTCATCGCCAGCTTCATGCGGGTGGCGATCTTGGCGGGGCCAGGCGGCCGGTCGACGACGAAGAACGTCCCCATGTCGACCTTTCCGGCGGACTTGCCGTCGATCAGGATCTCAGTGGAGGCGGCGAGCCCGCCCATCGCGCCCAAAATGCCCTTCTCGCGCAGGAAATAGAGCCGCGCGTGGCGCGAGCCCGTCGGCTTGGCTTGTGCGGCGGCTTGCCTGGCCGGTGCCGCGGGTCCAGCCTGTTTGGCGGGGGCTGCCGGCTGCTTGGCCGGCTCTGCAAGCGCCGCATATCCAACGCAGCCGAGCGATCCGACGACGAGTGTCATCGCAATGACGGGTGACTTGATACGTCCCATTCCCAGTCCCGGCCCGACTTCCCCTGCAAAAGCTAAATCAGAAGTTGCGTGGCAAGACAATGCGAACCGGGCACGGTCCCCAGATCGCGCCGCCCCTACGGCTCGTTGGCGAATTTCAGCCTTCCGGCCGGCTTCAGGGTATGGACGTCAAAGGTGCGGATCTCGATGACCCCGCCGAGATCCAGCGTGACCGCGAGGCGGTCGCCGGCGAGACCGGTCGAGACGATTTTGGCGTCCTTCGGCAGCATGGCGGTGACGTCGCTGGCCGCTTCGACCGCCCTTCCCTCCGACTTGAAAAGGCGGTAGCCCACCGCGATCAGCACGGCGCAGATCGCCAGCGCCGTGGTCAACCCCGCGATCAGCATCATCCGCCGCACCCGCGCAAACAGCGCGGCCTGCTCGGGGCTCGGTTCGGGAACAGCGGTATCAGACGTCGTCATGGAAAACTCAGGCTCTGCGCAAAGGTTGGAGGTTGTCGTTGCCGGCGACGAAGGCTCGGCCCGGCTCGACCGCGTGCTGGCGGCGCGCCTGCCGGAGCTGTCGCGGTCGAGGCTGAAAGCCCTGATCCTGGCGGGCGCAGTACACCTGAAGGCCTCCGCGGTCCGCGACCCCGCTTATCACGTCGCATCCGGCGATACGATCATAATCGACGTGCCGGAGGCGGCTGCGCCGGAGCCGAAGGGGGAAGATATCGCCCTCGACATCGCGTTCGAGGACGACGACATCGTCGTTCTCAACAAGCCGAAGGGGCTGGTGGTGCATCCCGCCGCCGGCCACGAGACCGGCACGCTGGTGAATGCGCTGATTGCCCATTGCGGCACATCGCTCTCGGGCATCGGCGGGGTGCGCCGGCCCGGCATCGTGCACCGGCTCGACAAGGACACGACGGGGCTGATGGTGGTCGCCAAGAACGACCTCGCCCACGCCTCGCTGACCGCGCAATTCGCCGACCACGGCCGCACCGGCGAGATGCGCCGCGGCTACATGGCCTTCGCCTGGGGCGTGCCCGGCCGGCATCGCGGCACCGTCGATGCGCCGATCGACCGCCATCCGCACGCGCGCGAGAAGATGGCGGTGCGCCAGGGCGGCCGCGAGGCGGTAACGCATTGGGACGCCGTGGAGAGCTTTGCCGGGCGCGACGGCAAGCCGATTGCGACCCTGCTCGCCTGCGAGCTCGAGACCGGGCGCACCCACCAGATCCGGGTCCACCTCGCCCATATCGGCCATCCCCTGATGGGCGATGCGGTCTATGGCCCGCATTTCAAGACCAAGGCGAACCAGCTTGGGCCGGAATCACAAGCAGCTCTGGCCGCGCTGGGGCGGCAGGCCTTGCATGCGTATTTGCTGGTATTGCAGCACCCACGGACCGGAGAATTACTGCACTGGGAGACGCCTTTGCCGGAGGATTTGCTTCTCCTCCGAGGAGCCCTGAAAGCGGCGCAATGACGCAGGAGCTTTAAGAAAAGCGTTACATTACAAAACATTATAGCTGCCACACGGGGACGTGACGTCAGCAATCCTTCCCTTTTTGACCCCCCATGGGGTATATTGCGCCTGCGTTGGAAATGACCAACGCGGAACATCGCAGCTACGACCGGCTTTAACACAGCGGTCGTCTGCCTGGCCCGCCGCTATCGGGGGCCTGAACCTTTGGAGGGCTTCAGTATGGCCCGTACCGCTGCTTTGCCGGTCCTCAATGGAGAATCCGGCCTTTCCCGTTACCTCGCCGAGATCCGCAAGTTCCCGATGCTGGAACCCCAGCAGGAATACATGCTCGCCAAGCGTTGGCGCGAGCACGACGATCGCGACGCGGCGCACCAACTTGTCACCAGCCATCTCCGGCTCGTGGCCAAAATCGCCATGGGCTATCGCGGCTACGGCCTGCCGATCTCCGAGGTCGTCTCGGAAGGCAATGTCGGCCTGATGCAGGCGGTGAAGCGTTTCGAACCCGAGAAGGGCTTTCGTCTCGCCACCTACGCGATGTGGTGGATCAAGGCGTCGATTCAAGAGTACATTCTGCGTTCCTGGTCGCTCGTGAAGATGGGCACCACCGCGAACCAGAAGAAGCTGTTCTTCAACCTTCGCAAGGCGAAGAGCAAGATCAACGCGCTGGACGAAGGCGATCTGCGCCCCGACCAGGTGAAGATCATTGCCAAGCGCCTCGGCGTCACCGATCAGGACGTGATCGACATGAACCGCCGCCTCGGCGGCGATGCCTCGCTCAACGCGCCGATCCGCGACGACGGCGAAGCCGGCGAATGGCAGGACTGGCTGGTCGACAATACGCCCAACCAGGAAGCCATGCTGGCCGAGCACGAGGAATATGACGAACGCCGTGACGCGCTGAACGGCGCCATGGGCGTGCTCAACCCGCGCGAACGCCGCATCTTCGAGGCCCGCCGCCTCGCGGATGAGCCGATGACGCTGGAAGACCTCGCCGCCGAGTTCGGTGTGTCGCGCGAGCGCGTCCGCCAGATCGAGGTCCGCGCCTTCGAGAAGGTGCAGTCCGCGGTCAAGGGCACGATCGCAAGGGCCGAACAGGCCGCGCTGGAAGCCGCGCATTAAGGGCAGCGTTTCCGCGGCAAGAGATTGGCGGATCGAAAGAGACGAAAGAGCCGGCGGCAACGCCGGCTTTTTTTTGCGTCTGATGCTCTGTTCGAATGAGGCACAGCGCAGCCCGCTCTCAGTGTCATGCCCAGGCTTGGGCGGGGCCTCCAGTACGCCGCAGCGGTTGTCGTAGCGGCGAGATCTTCAACGCACGGCCCTGGAATACTGGATCGCCCGCTTGAACCGGGCGATGACAGCGGTGGCTGTGGCGCAGTCGGCACCGCGGAATGACAGGCAACTCATTCCCCCCACACCCGCGCCAGGGTCGCGAGCCAGCAGCCTTCGCAATAGCGCGCGTCCTTGTAGTCGATCCAGTTGTGGGCATAGACGCGGTCAGGCGGAATGCCGTAGCGCGCGCGCAGCACCTTGACGAGGATCTTCCACGCCGCGACCTGCGCCTCCGTGGGGCCGGTCGTCACGTCGGGATAATTGCCGGCGAATTCGATGCCGATCGAGTTGTCGCGCACGACCTGGCGGTAGGTCGATCTGTTGTCGATGTACTTGTTGTCGTTGCGGTTGGCACCGTCGCCATGGGTCGGCACCAGGTTTTCCGCGACCGCCCAATAGACCGTGCCGTCGGTCTCGACCCACACCGTGACGCCGCGCCGCCTCGGGGCCTTCGCTTGCGCCTGCGCGCCGCCGCGTGCCGAGCCCGACGGCCCTTCGGTCTGGTGCACGATGATGTTGCGCCAGGCTTTTGCGTCGCGGACCTCGCCCCATGGCGCCAACCAGACGATCTTCAGACCGGGAATGTCGGGCGTCCCGGAGGCGCGCGCGAGTTTTCTCAGCTCGGCGTCCCCAGCGACGGCGGGGGCGATCAAACAGAGAGCAGCGAGAACGGCTGCGAGCTGGCGAGACATCATGCGGATCCAATCACGGACCCTGATCTAGCACGGCTCCAAAGCGCGATGCGATTGGGAATGAATCGCCATCGCTCTTTAGGTTGTTATTCAAGCACGATCTTTTCGGAAAACCGCTGCGCACTTTTCCGGACCATGCTCTAGGCGAATTTGTGCTCCGCCTGGCCCCGGCCGATCGGCTCGGGCAACAGCGGCGGCGCCGGATCGTAGACGGCAAAATCGTTCTTGCCGTTCTTCTTGGCGGCATAGAGCGCGTGGTCGGCGTTGGCCATCAGGCGGTCCGGATATGCGCCGATGCCGCGATCCCACTGCGCGACGCCGATCGAGATCGCGATCGGAATCTCGTCGCCGGTGCACGCCTCGGCATCCTGACGGCAGACCTCGAGCACGCGGCGGGCGATGGCAGCGGCCTCGCGCAAGGACGAGGACGGCAGCACGACGCAGAACTCGTCGCCTCCGGTGCGGGCAAGCATGTCGCCGGGCCGAAGGCGCGTCTGCGCCATCAGGGTGAAGTGCTTCAGGCAGGCATCGCCGGCGGCATGGCCGTGGGTGTCGTTGATGGTCTTGAAGCCGTCGAGGTCGATCACCAGCAGCGAGAACGGCGCACCGCTGCGCTCGGAGCGGGCGCATTGCTCGGTCAGGCGCTGCAGCAGATGCCGCCGGTTGGCGACGCCGGTGAGATCGTCGAGCAGCGCGAGGTCGGCAACCTCACCGCGCAGGCGGTCCATGGCCATCAGCAGAAAGCCGAAATTGAGCGTCATCGACAGAAACAGCAAGCCCAGCACCATGACGGCATGCGCCTGGCCGCCGGCCCGCGCCGAGAGATCGTGACCGAGCAGATTGCCCATCGTGCGGGCAACGAGGATCGCGATGATGGTGAGGATGACGATGCCGGACAGTCGGGCGCCCGGGCTGACGCGGCCCTCGGGCGGCGACAGCAGCAGACGCAGCGCCAGCACCAGCGGCAGGGCCTGACCGAGCGTGTAGCTGAGCATGCGCAGCTGCATGTGATCGAAGCCGACCATGAAGACCACCACGCCGGCAAGGCTCAAGCCTCCGGTCGCTGTCATCAAGCGCCATGAAACCGGCCGGTCATAGAAACGCTGAATGCCCATGGCGGCGAGGCAGCTCGCCGCGATCACACCGGCTGCGCCGAGCAGAAGCGGCAGGGGAGATGCAACGAACAGGCGGACCAGCGCCGTCATCGCCCCGATCGCGCCGACGAAGGCCGACGCCATCCAGAACCGCGCGGCGGCGAATTTCGGATAGGACCGCGTCACGTAGGCCCAGATCACGCCGAGCGCCAGGAAGTTGACGACGAAGACGGTCCACAATGTCGGGACGTTCAGCATGACGCGTGCGGCACGCGCAGCCTCGCGCTCCCCGTCCCTGGCAGCCGTCCGTCCATGACCCATCCCCGTTTCTTGCCGCGAACAATGCAGCCGCCGCGCTTAACGGAATCTCACTGTGGTCCGCGAAAGCGTGCCTTTGGTTTTGGATTCATGAACAGGCCTGCGCCGTTGTCGGATCGTTAGGCATGCCGACGATGCGAGTGCGCGGATAGAAATCGCCCAAAATTGCATCTGAGCTGTGGATAACGCGATGACACAGGTGTGACAGCGCGGGGCAGGAGCGCGCGAATCTGTTGAGCTTGTCATCGAGGATGTTGCGAGGCTGGCCCTCCGCCGAGCATCCCTCGTGTCGCGTTTCACCATTAACCCTTAAGAGGATCCTATGGCTAAGAAAGCGAAGAAGGCGAAGAAGGCGACGAAGAAGAAGGCCAAGAAGGCAGCGAAGAAGAAGTAACGAGACTTCTTTTTCTTTGCCCGGGTGGAGCCTTGCTCCGCCCGGGCGTCGGGAAGAATCAACGAGTTTGAAGTGGCGGGCGCAAGGCCCGCTTTTTTATTGGCTGGCGATGCTGCTGCTTTTCCCTCTCCCGCTCTTAGGGGGAGACGTGAAGAAGATGCTACCGCTCCGCGAAGGCCAGCTTGGCGCCGAGCGCGGCAAAGCCCGCCGCAAAACCGCGGCGCAGCCAGGCCATGACGCCGGGACGGGAGATGACGCGCTCGCGTACGGAGGCGGCGCAGAGGCCGTAGACGATGAACACGGCAAAGGTCATCGCCATGAAGGCCCCGCTCAATTCCAGCATGCGCGCCAGCACATGGGCTTCGTCCGCGGCGATGAACTGCGGCAGGAAGGCGAGGAAGAAGATCGACAGCTTTGGATTGAGGATGTTGATCAGGAAGCCGGTGACGATGACGCGACCGCTCGAACGCTCGCGGATCTCGCCGTCAACCGCCAGCGTCCCAGTCTCGCGCAGCGCCTGCCAGGACATATAGAGCAGATAGCCGACGCCGCACCATTTCAAGGCGGCGAAGGCGAGTGCGCTGGTGTGGAGCACCGCGGCAAGGCCGAGCATCGCAGCACACATGTGCGGCACGATCCCGAGCGTGCAGCCGAAGGCCGCGGCGACGCTGGCGCGTGAGCCGCGGGTGAGCGCCGCGGCGAGCGTATAGAGCACGCCGGTGCCGGGCGAGGCGACGACGATCAGCGAGGTGAGCAGGAAGGACCAGGACATGGGCGGAGCTTATCAGCCCGCCTCGCGGCATGAAAGCCGGCCGTCCGGGCGTCACCTTCAAGACAGCTGCGCGATCTCGGCCTCGCGCAGAACGTCGAGTGGTGCCCACGGCTTGGCCCAGAACTTGGCGCCCGTGGGCAAGGGCTGCATCAGGGGGCGGCCGGAGGTGACGACCACGTCGAGCCTGGGATTGCGGTCCTTGGCCACGTGCGCGAGCTCGACCCCGTTCATGCGGCCGGCAAGCTGGACGTCGGTCATCATCAGACAGAGCGCGCCGGCGCTCTTGTCGAGCACGCGCTCGGCGGCCTCGGCGCTCTCGCACTGGATGACCTGATAGCCGCTCTCTTCCAGCAGCAGAGTCAGCATCTCCCGCTGCATGACGTCATCCTCGACGATCAGCGCTGTCGCACGAAATGGTTGTGCTTGTCCCATCAGCATCTCCCAATGCTTGCTTGCGTAACGTATGTTAAGGAGCCAACTCGCCTGCGGTTCGGTTCCATTCTGAAAAAATGTAAATCATAGTTCCACGACCGACGGCTTGACGGGGGACATCATGACTGCGATTCGCGGCGCCGCCGCCATCACGGGAGCCGCCAGCGGCATCGGCCGCGCGCTGGCCGTCGAGCTTGCGCAGCGTGGCTGCGATCTCGCGCTGGCCGATCGCGACGAGGCCGGGCTAAAGAGCCTCGCTGCGGAGATCGGGGCAACGCGCAAGATCAGCCTGCACCGCGTCGACGTTGGCGAGGCGGGCGACATCATGAAGTTCGCAGCCGAGGCGATAGCAGCGCATCCCGCGCTCGGCCTCGTCGTCAACAATGCCGGCGTGGCGCTGATGGGCTCGTTCGAGGAGATCGACCAGGCGCAGATGGACTGGCTGTTCGACATCAATTTCTGGGGCGTGGTGCACGGCACGCGCGCCTTCCTGCCGCATCTGAAGACGAGACCGGAGGCGCACATCGTCAACCTCTCCTCGATCTTCGGCATCATCGCCCCGCCGGGCCAGTCGGCCTATGCTGCGGCGAAATTCGCGGTGCGCGGCTTTTCCGAGAGCGTGCGGCATGAGCTCGTCTTGGCGGGCAGCCCCGTCAAGCTGTCGGTCGTGCATCCCGGCGGCGTCGCCACTGCGATCGCGCGCAACTCCCGCACCGGCGTCGCCATCACCGACAATGCCCGCCGCGCGCAGTCGATCGAGCGGTTCGAGAACGCGGCCAAGACCACTCCGAAAGATGCCGCGCTGCGCATCATCAAGGGCATCGAAAAGAACGAGCCCCGCATCCTGATCGGCAACGACGCCCGCTTCATGGACCTGTTGCAGCGCTTCCGCCCGGGAAGTTACTGGGCGCCGCTGCAGCGCAAGCTGGAGAGGATGGCGAAGGGGACCTAGCCGCGCGGTACGACAGCGCCCCCTCACTCTCAACGTCGTCCCGGCGAAGGCCGGGGGCGATCGCGCGCCACTCTCACCTCGTCATTGCGAGGAGCTCTTGCGACGAAGCAATCCAGACCGTTTCCGCGGAGAGATTCTGGATTGCTTCGCTGCGCTCGCAATGACGATCGGGGCTACCAGCCGCCCTCACTGCCCCGCCAGCCGGTCGGCGAAATAGCCGATCGTCTTGCGGTAGATCACCGCCCTATTCCACTCGCGCATCGCCTCGAAATTCGGCGTGCCTTCGCCGTAGGGCTGGCCCATCTTGAAGCCGCTGGTATGCAGCAGGTTCGCGGTCGAGGCGAGCACGTCGGGGACGCTGTGGCGGAGATCGACATGGCCGTCGCCGTCGAAATCGACGCCGT
Organism: Bradyrhizobium sp. 199; assembly: GCF_023073355.1. Classification (GTDB taxonomy): domain Bacteria; phylum Pseudomonadota; class Alphaproteobacteria; order Rhizobiales; family Xanthobacteraceae; genus Bradyrhizobium. The sequence goes on along the minus strand of NZ_JADPJI010000011.1, from coordinate 192,958 downwards.
ATTTGATGTAGGACGACGGCAGGAACTGGGTCTGACCGATCTCGCCGGCGAAGGCGCCGATGAGGTCGCGCAGCGGCAGGTCGCCGCGCTGGACGATCTTGAGGGCGGCGAGCAGCTCGCCCTGGAACAGCTCAGTGCGGCGGCAATCATGCGCGAGGGTTGCCAGCGTGCGGACCACCGGCATCTTGCCGATGTCGCCCTTGCCGAAATCGCTCTCCAGGCCCCAGATCGCGACCAGGATATAGCGCGGCACGCCGAACTGCTGCTCGATGCGCGAAAGCAGCGCGGCGTGGCGCTGCAAGAGCGCGCGGCCGCCATTGATGCGGCCCGGGCCGACGCGGGTCGAGACATACTGCTCAAAACTCTTATTGAACGTGTGGCGCTGGCGCCGGTCGAAGGCGAGCACCGCGCCGTCGGGAGCGACGCCGGAGAGCGCCGCGTTGGTCACGCTCGCCGAGACGCCGGCCGCTTGCGCTTCCTGGGCCATGGTGGCGACGAAGCTGTTGAAATCGCCGCCGCAGCGCGCGGCCTGCGCCGATCCGCCGGTCAGACCAATGACGAAGGCGGCGGCGAGAAGCAGTCTCAGCATGTGGAGCAATCCCCCAAAAAACTTGCGCGAAGCAGTGCGCGGATCATGCCCGGGAACGAAGCAAGCGTCAAAGCGGCAGCTTGATCCGCATCAAACGGTCTCACGCAACGATCGGAGCTAAGTGGGGATTGAGCACTCGCGCGGCGCCCTCCTCTATTGCCCTCATCTTTGTTGCTCGCCTCCTGCTCATCTTTCGGCTCGGCCGCGATGGGCAGCGCGATCGCGGCGCAGGGACGCAAGGAGGACAGCGGCAAAGGCGGCGGACACGGATCGCGGATCGCCGTGCAGGCGGCGGCGCGGCGCACGCGTTGAGATACGCGCGGCGACGGAACCCGCTTGCCGCACATCGGATCACATTATCCGCATGCAGCCGGGAAGACGTGCAGACTCGCGCAGCTATGACACAGCGCGCACAGCACGCGCTGCATCGCAGATGAACAAGTTGGTTTACAATCCGAACAATTGCTTCGATGTGGTTCCACGTCGCACATCTCGACCGGCGCATATCAGAAGCGCCCGCTGCGACATCAACGCCGCCCCGATTTGCCTTGCCATCACGGCGCGCCTTCTGTAGCCTTCTATTCTAGGTTGTCGCCCCGCCAGCCCCGGGCGATGCTGAAGACCAAAAATAGACGGCGGGCTTCGGCCCGCCGTCTATTGAGGCCCGCGCGAGTTGCAGCGCGACATCGAACTCACTTGGTCTGTTTCGCGATCCAGGATGCGTTCTCCGCGGCCAAAATGTTCTCGCAGTCGTTGACGAAGTCCGACAGCGGCTCTTTCGCGCCGTCCACGCGTCGCTGCACCTGCAACGCAGTTGCCCGATACGTCACCACGAGAAAGCTATAACGCTCCGCCTCGATATGGGCGATGACGGCGCCGCCGAGCGTCGTGAGCACGGCCGTCAGCGCGGCGAGATCGAAAGGGATGCCCAGAATAATGGGCTTGGCCACCACGCTGGCAACGGCCGTGAGCAGCGTCGCCGCTGCCGCGAAAGCCAGCTCCAGGGACCTGAGCCGCCACGCCCTCGTCTGGTACTCCTTGGCCCGGTCCTCATAGTATGCGATCTGTTTGTTGGCCCGCCTCGCCAGATATTCATCGATCCCAAGAAAAACGCGCGGCGACGATCCCTGGTCCTTGGCCGGGATTTGCTGCTCGAGCAATTCCTTGGCGTCTTCATCGATCTTCTGAAGCTCGGCACCGAGAACGACATCCGCTTTGACCGGGTCGTCGTAGGGCGCAGCCTTCGTCGCGTATCGGTACGCCTCGCGTTTCAGGCGTTCCGAGATTGCGCGGGCGCGAACCCAGGCGGCGATACGATCGGGACCGAGCAAGCGGTGCGTGAAGAAGGTTGCGAATGCGAGGCATAACGCCGCCGTGATCGCGACAAAGGTGCGGAGATTGGCATTTCCGTCCTGCAGCTGGCTCGCCACTGCCGCCAATACTGCGCCGAGCGAAGACAATGCGAAGACGCACCAGCGCGCGCGGTCGATTGTCGATCTCATCCCATTCGCGGTGGCCGACCATTTGGCCTGACTATCCGCAACGGATTCCAAGATGGTCATCGTCATCTCCCCAAAGATGCTTGCATCAAACACGCGGGCAATTGGCGCGGTCGGCGTCGCGGAGGCGAGCTCGGTCACTCCGGCGCCAACTTCTTCTCCAGCCCTTCGAAGCCCGCCTTCAATCCTGAAGCTCGCGCTCTGCCGATAGCAGCCCGTGCAAAGCGCCGAGGACGGTCTCGCGCTGCCGATTGACCGTGCCGGGATCGCGCGCGCCCGCATGCAGCGCCGCAATTGAAGGCTTCATGCTCCTCCAGGATCAACCTCAGGTCAAGCGCGTCGCGCGAGCTTCAATCCGCCGACGGCAAGCGCCCTGGCGCCCCATCCCGCCGGCCGGATCATCCCGCACGAAGAATAGCGGCCAGGCCTATCTGCCCCTCAGGGGGAGGCGCCAAGACGGGCCTCCAAGTCATTTGACTAAGGCGTGCTTATCGACGAAAAGCCCGCCATGGCCAAGAAACCCGGAACCAATCCCAAAGGCGAATTCGCCTTTTTCAACGTCGTCTATGAAGACGATTCGCAGCGCTCCAACCGCCGCGTGCCCGCCGAGCTCCTCGGCGGCCTCGACGGCGACGAACCCGCCCGCGCCTTCATCATGGAGCAGGACCGCGAGATCGCGGAAAAGTCGGGCAAGCCCGCGCTGGAGATCAAGCGGCTCGAGCGGGTCGGGGTGAAGAAGAAGTAGGCTTTGCGGGCGGCACGCGAAGCGTCGGCACAAACAAAAACGGCGGGCCTCGGGCCCGCCGTTTTCGTTTGGATGGATGCCTGGATCTGGTCCGGGCACGCCTGAATCAATTATCCAGGAAGCTCCGCAGCTTCCGCGACCGCGACGGATGCTTCAGCTTGCGCAGCGCCTTGGCCTCGATCTGACGAATACGCTCGCGCGTCACGCTGAACTGCTGTCCCACTTCTTCCAGCGTGTGGTCGGTGTTCATGCCGATGCCGAAGCGCATGCGCAGCACGCGTTCTTCGCGCGGGGTGAGCGAGGCCAGCACGCGAGTCGTGGTCTCGCGTAGGTTGGACTGGATCGCGGCGTCGATGGGCAGGATCGCGTTCTTGTCCTCGATGAAATCGCCGAGGTGTGAATCCTCTTCGTCACCGACCGGCGTCTCCAGCGACAGCGGCTCCTTGGCGATCTTGAGGACCTTGCGGACCTTCTCCAGGGGCATGCCGAGCTTCTCGGCGAGCTCCTCCGGGGTCGGTTCGCGGCCGATCTCGTTGAGCATCTGGCGGCTCGTGCGCACGATCTTGTTGATCGTCTCGATCATGTGCACGGGGATGCGGATGGTGCGGGCCTGGTCCGCAATCGAACGGGTGATCGCCTGCCGGATCCACCACGTGGCGTAGGTCGAGAACTTGTAGCCGCGGCGATACTCGAACTTGTCGACCGCCTTCATCAGGCCGATGTTGCCTTCCTGGATCAGGTCGAGGAACTGCAGGCCGCGGTTGGTGTACTTCTTGGCGATCGAGATCACGAGACGGAGGTTGGCTTCCACCATCTCCTTCTTGGCCTGGCGTGCCTCGCGCTCGCCCTTCTGCACAGAGTGCACGATCTTGCGGAACTCGATGATCTCAAGACCGGTCAGCGCCGCGAGCTGATGCACCTCGTGACGGAGGTCCTTGATGCGGTCCTTCTCGTGGTGGACGAAGTTCTTCCAGCCCTTGGCCGAAAGCTTGGAGACACGGTTGAGCCAGCGCGGATCAAGCTCCGAGCCGGTGTAGTTGCGTAAGAAGTCCTCGCGCGCGACGCCATGGCTGTCGGCAAGGCGCATCAGGCGGCCCTCGTGCGAGACGAGGCGCTTGTTGATGTCGTAGAGCTGCTCGACCAGTGAGTCGATACGCGCCTGGTTGAGGCGCAGCGACTTCACCTCGACGATGATCTCGTCCTTGAGCTTGCGATATTTGCGCTCCTGCGGCGGCGAGAGCGAAGGCCCATGCGTGCTGCTATCGAGCTGGTTCTGGATGTCCTGCTCCTGAAGCTTGCGCAGCTTCTTGTAGCTGTCGGCGATCTTGTCGAAGATCTCGACCACCTTCGGCTTGAGCTCGGCCTCGATCGCCGCAAGCGACATCTGGTTCTCGAACTCGTCGTCCTCGTCCATGTCGGCTTCGGCGGCGGACTCGCCCGGATCCTTCGCGGCTTCGCCGGCGTTGCCGGGCGCAGGCGCGGCGCGGAACGGAGTGGGCGCGGGCGGTGCAGCCGGAGGCGCGACATGCGCGGGGGCGCCGCCTGCCGCGGCGGCCTGGCCGCCCTCAGCGGCCGCCTCGCCGTTCTCGCCGGTGGGACCGGCGATCATGGCATTGTTCATGCCGGCCTTGGCATCAGGGCCGGCATAGGTGGCTTCGAGATCGATGATGTCGCGGAGGAAGATCTTGCCTTCGTTGAGCTCGTCGCGCCAGATGATGATGGCCTGAAAAGTCAGCGGGCTTTCGCACAGCCCTGCGATCATCGCCTCGCGGCCGGCCTCGATGCGCTTGGCGATGGCAATTTCGCCTTCGCGGGAGAGCAGCTCGACCGTGCCCATTTCGCGCAGATACATGCGCACGGGATCGTCGGTGCGCTCGCCCGGCTCGCTCTTCTTGACCTCGGTGACGGCCTTCTGGGTGACTTCGACGAGCTCGTTGTCGGTCTCGTCCTCGCCGCCCTCGTCCTTCTCCTCCTCGCCATCGCTATCGTCGGCTTCGGTGACGTTGATGCCCATGTCCGAGAGCATCGACATGATGTCCTCGATCTGTTCGGGCGAGGTCTGGTCGGACGGCAGGACTTCGTTGAGCTGATCGAAGGTCACGAAGCCGCGCTTCTTGGCCTGCTTGATCATCTTCTTCACGGCCGCGTCGGACAGATCGAGCAACGGCGAGGGCGCGTCCTGGGAGTCCTTCTCCGGCGCATCCGCTGCCTTGTCGTCCTTTTCCTTGTCCTTCGCCTGCAGCGTCTTTGCCTTGGTGGCCATCCATTGCTCCTAAACGCGCTTCATGCAGACGGCTCGCCGCGTCCGCGTGAATTCACATGAACCTGTTGCCCGACGCTCTCGCTTCGGCATCTCTCGACACGGAAAGGGCGGCGCGCATGTCTCTCGCCACCCCCAACTCTCTCTCGCCGGAATTGCCTAACGCTTCGTCAGCTTCTTTGTCGCAGCGGATGCAGGTGTAGTGCCAACAGCGATTGCGCGGATTCATTCCTGACGCGTCTGTTCTGCCTGCGGCCGCCTCGGGGCCAAAGTGCTACAAGACCGTTAAGCCTCGATTAACCCTGTTTTTGTCGCCAAACCTCGGATTTGGCGAGTCTTTTAGCGGTTCCGGTCCCGGCCGTCCGCATGATTCTTTCATCACACGCTCTTCTGGAACCGGCCCGACAGCTCGCCAAACCCCTCGATCAGGGCTTCGGTGCCGTCGACTTCGCCTATCCGAGCCTTGACGTCACGCAGCCACGCCAAATTGGCCTCGCTGGGATCCTCTCCCAAGGCCAGCTCGGCGTCCTTCAGCTCTCTAAGTAGTGAATGCCATTGCCGATGCAAGGCAACCAGCTGATGCCAGGTGGAGAGAACGTCGTCCCTTGCCGCGCCTTCGCGGGCGCCCCACACCGCCGCGGTCGTGATACCGCTCTCAACCCTTTGAAGAACCTGTGAAAATCCACCCTTATCGAGATCGCTGCGCATCTTCTCGGCGAGCTCGCCGGGGTCCGGAGAGTGGTGATGGTCGTTGGCGAAGGCGGCGATGATGCCGGCCCTGAGCTTGTGGGCCTCGGGGTGGGCCAGCTCCAGCGCCGCGACCTCTTCGAGATGATCGTGCAGCAGCCAGGGGTGGTTGATCAGGCTTTGAAGGATCAGGGCCTCCCGGCGGGAGATGGCGCTGCGCTGGCCCTTCATGATCGGGCTTGCTGCCAGCTGGGGGCTCGCCGCCTGGTAGGGGCCCGAAGGTAGCGGGGCGGGGCCGGGCGGACCGCGCCGCCCGCCGAATGCTTGGCCTCCGAATCCTTGGCCACCGAATCCCTGGCCGCCGAACCGATTCGCGCCTGCTCCGCCCCTGGGCTGGAATTGGCGGCCGCCGCCACCCTGGCGGAAATTGCCCCGGCCGCCGAAGCCGCCGCGCCCGCCTTCCGGGGCAAAGGCGCGCTGCAGCCGCTCGACGAATTCGTCGCGGTAATAGCGCCGCACCACCTCGTCGCGGATGCCGTTGGTGAGCTCCTTGATGCGCGCTTCCAGCGCGGCGCGGCGCTCGGGAGTGGCGAAATTGCCGCCTTCGAGCTCGCGCGACCAGATCATGTCGGCGAGCGGACGGGCAGCTCCGATCACCTCCTCGATCGCGCCGCGGCCACCGGAGCGTGCGAGATCGTCGGGGTCCTGCCCCTCGGGCAGCAGCGCGAAACGAAGACTCTTTCCGGGTGCGAGGAAGGGCAGTGCGAGATCGGCGGCGCGATAGGCTGCCTTCTGCCCGGCGCGGTCGCCGTCGAAGCAGAGGATCGGCTCGTCCGCCATCTTCCAGAGCAGCGCCAGCTGGCTTTCGGTGAGCGCGGTGCCGAGCGGCGCGACGCTGCCTGCAAAGCCCGCGGTCACCATCGCGATGACGTCGACATAGCCCTCGACCACGACCAGCACGCTGCCGTCATGGGTGGCTTTGCGCGCGGTCTGGTGGTTGTAGAGATTATCGCCCTTGTGGAAGAGCGGGGTCTCCGGCGAGTTCAGATATTTGGCCGGAACGTCCTTCTCCAGCGCGCGCCCGCCGAAGGCGATGACGCGGCCGCGCAGATCCGTGATCGGAAACATCACGCGGTCGCGGAAGCGGTCGTAGGGAACGGGAATGTCGTCGCCGGCCACCAGCAATCCGGTCTCGACCATGTCTTCGACGGAGATGCCCAGCTTGCCGAGATGCTCCTTCAGCGCGAAGCGATCGGGCGAGGCATAGCCGAGGCGGAACTGCAATTGCGTCGCCGGCGAGATGGCGCGGTCGGCGAGGTAGCCGCGCGCTTTCGCGCCGACGCGCGAGGCCAGCGTTTCCGCGAAATAGGTCGCGGCGAGATCCATGACGTCATGCAGCGTGCGGCGCCGCTGCTCCTGGCGCGCCGCATCGGGCGTCACCGCCGGCAGCGCCAAGCCGGCCATGCTGGCGAGCCGCTCGACGGCCTCGGCGAACGGCAAGCCGTCGGTCTCCATCATGAAGCTGATGATGTCGCCGTGCTTACCGGAGGAGAAGTCGTGGTAAAAACCCTTCTGGTCGTTGACGTAGAAGGACGGCGTCTTCTCCTGCTGGAACGGCGACAGCCCCTTCCACTCCCGCCCCGCCTTCTTCAACTTCACGCGCTTGCCCACGACTTCGGAAACCGAAAGCCGGGCACGAAGCTCGTCGAGGAATTGGGGTGTGAAGCGCATGAGGCCTGTCTAGCGCGAACTGTGTGAGTCGGGCTGGGGATCACGGATATAGGGACGACGAGCCTAAAAGTCAGGTTTGTCAGGATTATACGCGCTGTTCACAGGCCTCTCCGTCATTCCGGGGCGCGCAGCGCGAGCCCGGGGCGCCCCGGAATGACGGGAAAAGCTTGAACGGCGCCCGGTTCCACGCTTCCATGGGGCCATGTTCAGGACCTTTCGAGGCGGCCAGAGCGGGGGCTGGCGGGTGACCTCGGTGTCAGCAGTGACGGGCGAGCCCCTGCCCTTCGTGCCGGCGCTGTCGGTGACCGACAGCGAGGCCGTCTCGTTGCCGCTGGTGCCTTCGCGCAATGCGTGGCGGCTGGTCGGCGTCGCCAGCAGCTTGCGCTACACCGAGCGGGCCGAGAAGCAGCAGCTCGTGGCCGTGCAGGCCGGGCTCGGCCGGATCGAGGCAACCAGCGCGGCGCTGATCCCGATCCGCAAGTCGCAGGCCTGGTGGGAGCTGACACAGGAAGAGCGGCGCAAGATCTTCGAGGACAGATCGCATCACATCGCGAGCAGCATGCGCTACCTGCCCGCCATCGCGCGCCAGCTCTATCATTGCCGCGACCTCGGCGGCCCCTTCGACTTCCTGACCTGGTTCGAATTCGCCCCCGCGCACGCCTCGCTGTTCGAGGAGCTGGTAGCGATGCTCAGGCAGACCGAGGAGTGGAGTTATGTCGAGCACGAAGTCGACGTGCGCGTGGTGAAGGAAGTGCTATCGGCTTAGTGCTCGAGAAAGCGCCCGGACTCGATGAGCGGCAGATCGGTGACCGGCCAGTTGTAGACATAGGTCCAGGCCTTCTCGACGGCACCGTCCGCGCGCGTCACATCGATCAGCCGGCGCAGATATTCGGTCGGCTCGGGAAAGCCTTCGCCGCACGCCTCGTACATGTCGAGCTCGCCCAGGAGCTCGTCGGGCGCGCGCAGCTGAAACAGTTCGCCATGGACGATGTCGGAGGCCGCCTCCGACAGCAGCAATCCCGGATAATGCGTCACCAGCACGAGCTGGCCGCGGCAGGTCGCTTCGCCCAGAAAATCGGCATGCCCCGCCAGCAGCCGCGCCATCGGATGGTCGAAGCCGCGCATCAGGGTGCCGTAAACGAAGAGGCGATCGGAGATCATGCTGTTCTAATGTTGCGACATCGGTGCAATATCGTTACTCCGTTTACACAAATTATCGTTTCATAGGCAATCAGGATGGACCAGCACACCGCCGATGCGGCCGATCAACTGCTCGGTGAGGGCGACATTCCGCCGGTGCATGAGGCGAATGCGGAAGGACAATCGCGCTTCCTGCTTACCTCGGATCACTACGGGCGGGTGCTGCCGCGCGCGCTCGGCGATCTCGGCGTCGCGGCGAGCGAGATGACGCGGCACATCGCCTGGGACATCGGCATCGCCGGCGTCGCCGAGCGGCTCGCCAAGCTGCTGGATGCGCATCTGATCGCGCAGCGCTATTCGCGGCTCGTGATCGACTGCAACCGCCCGCCCAAAGCGATAAGCTCGATCCCGGTCATCTCCGAGGCCACCGCGATCCCGGGCAACGAAGGCATTTCGGAATGGCAGCGCGAGGCGCGGCGGCGCGAGATCTTCGAGCCCTATCATAATCGCATCGATGCCGCGATCAGCAGCCGCCTGCACGCCGGGCGGCCGACGGTGCTGGTGTCGCTGCACAGCTTCACCCCGGTTTATGCCGGCGTCGCGCGGCCCTGGCACGTCGGTACGCTGTACAACCGCGACACCGTGCTGCCGCGGCTACTGCTGAGACATCTTCGCATCGACAGCGATCTCGTCGTCGGCGACAACGAGCCCTATGCAGTGAACGATCTCACCGACTACACCATTCCCGTGCACGGCGAGGGACGCGGCCTCGTCAACACCGGCATCGAGATCCGGCAGGATCTCATCGCCGACCAGTCCGGCCAACAGCGATGGGCCGAACGGCTGGCCAGGATTCTTGCGGAGATCGAGACGGAGCTGAGGGCCGAGTTGTTGGTCGATTAGCCCCGCGTCGCGACGAACAGCGCGAGCGCGGCGAAGATGCCGCCGATGCCCCACAGCAGCCAGGCGATGCGGCCGGCGCCGTTTGCGTCGAGCGTTGCCTCGGCCGGATTGTCGGGATTGACGCGAACCTCGACGGTCGCGCCGTCCCGGTAGCGCGACACGAGCTTCTTCAGCATCGCAGCGGACGTCCCGGCCGCAACGCGCGCGCATTCATTGGTGTAGCTGACGTTCTGATAGCGATAGGTATACGTCACGCGCTTGCCGAACATTTCGGTGCCGCGGCGCTCGCCCGGCTCGCTGGCCTCGTAATATTGCTCGAGTGGCGACAGCTTGAGCGTGCCCCGCACCACCGGCCAGCGCGCCGCCATCGACGCCTGCCGTCGCACTCCATAGCCCATCAGCGCGATAACGAGGCCGAACGCGCCGAGGCCGACGGCGAGGCCCGCGAGATCGGGCCGGGCGATGTGGTGCGCGAGGTACGCATAAGTCTGGTTGAGCCCGAACGCCGAGCCGAACACGATGCCAAGCACGATGGCCGTGCCGATGCCGAGGCAGCCCCACAGACCCTTGGGCAGGTCGCGCTCGAGCACAGCCTGATCGGGATGGCGTGGATTGTAGTAGACGGTGACGATGCTGCCGGCGGGATACTTTGCGAGCTTCTCGGCGACCTCGAAATTGCCGAGATCCTCGCCGATCGAGATGCGGTTATAGCGCAGCTTGCGGCTGCCGACCGCATATTCGTAAGTCACGTTCGCAAAATTGCGTTTCTCGAGGCGATAGCCGTCCTCGCGGTCGCTGTCGGAGACCCTGATCTCGCGCAGCTCTGCAACCGAGGTGACGACTTTGCCTGGCGCTTGCGGCCAGTTGCGCGCCTCGCGCACCTGCCAGGTCTTCACAACGGCCGCGATCAATAGCAGCCCGAGCGGCGCCAGCAGCATCGCATAGACGAACCAGGGCAGATCAGGCACGGCCGAATTCCTTCGTCAGCGGCAATGCCCGATTGGACGCATCGCCGCCGCAAAGGGTTCAAGGCCAACCAGCCCAATGGCGGTTATTTCGCCCGGGTCAGCGCCAGCCAGATGCCGCCGCCGATCATGAAGCCGCCGGAGATGCGCGACATCAGGCGCGTGCGGCGCGCCGAGAAGAATTTTCGCGCGCGCCCGGCGGCGATGGCGTAGAGCGCATCAGTCAGGACAGCGGTGACCATGAAGGTCGCGCCCAGCAGCGCGACCTGCGGGAAATGCGGCTGGTTCATGTCCATGAACTGCGGGATGAAGGCGCCGAAGAACACCAGCACCTTCGGGTTCGACAGCAGCACCAGGAATCCTTGCAGGAAGAACCCGCCGCGCGGCGGCGGAGGCGGTGCGTCGACATCGACGCCCTCGACCGGCGCCCAGATCAGCTTGATGCCGAGCCAGACCAGATAAGCGGCGCCGGCAAAGCGCACCCAGTCGAACCAGTAGCCCATGGTCGACATCAGCGAGGTCAGGCCGATCGCGACGATGCCGATGACGATGGCAAGCCCGGCTTGCGCACCGGCAACGTTGGTCAGCGCGGCACGCGTGCCGTGGCGCAGGCCGTTGGCGATGACGAGGGTGACGATCGGCCCCGGCAGCAGCGCCAGCGCGATGCAGGCGGCGACGAAGGCGAGATAGGCTTGCATGGACATGATGGAGGGACTCGCTGCGGTTTGGAGGTATTAATGCATGACACTCACCGTCCGTCCAGCGCGGCGCCCACCTATCCCTTCATCTCCTACGTCTGCAGCAACGCCAGTACCGCGTGCCTCATCGTCAGTTCTTCGGCAGGCCGGCGGCCGCGCGCGCCGCCCCGGTCAACTCGAGGACGTGCAGTCCGGTATTGGCGCGGTCGACGATGTAGATGTAGCCGCGATCGTCGGTCTCGACATTGTTGGTCTGGATTGCGACCTTGCAGCGCTCGCCGCCCTCGATCGGGACGCAGCGCTTGTCGGTGGCCGCAGTGATCGACGGAATGAAGTAGCCGACCTCCTTCGGGTGATACGGATCGCGGATGTCGAGCGCGCGAACGCCGGCATTGAAGAAGGCGATGAAGGCCATCTTCTTGTAATAGACCGGCGCCATGCTCTCGTTCGAGGAATGCGAGCCGAAGCGGCCGCCGCGCTGGCAGAACTGCCCGCTCGCCTCCGGCACGGTGTAGCTGGCGATCATCATCGGCCGCCTCTCGGTGGTGACGTCGGCGAACCACACCATCTGCCGCGCCTCGCCGCATTCGTTGAGGATCGCTTCATCCACGATCATGACGATGTCGCGGGTCTTGCCGTCCTTGTCTTCGGCGAACTCGGCGATCGGCATGTCGAGCATCGGGAACGTGGTGTGAGCGCCGTTGAAGGCGGACATCGGCATGCGCGCAATCTCGGGATAGCGCAGATTGTCCGGCGTCGGTTCCTTTGCCCCGTTCAAGAGCTTGTCGCGGTCGACGATCTGCAGGATGCCGCCCTTGTTGGTGCCGTAGCCGAAATAAACGCGATTGCCGTCGGGCCCGGTCGAGATCGGCCCATGCAACTCGGTCGGCACCGCGCCGGTCGAGCCGGGCTCCTGACCCGGCAAGCCGAAGTCGCGGATCTTCTGCGGACGCGCGGGATCGGAGAGATCATAGACCTGCGTCATACGCCGGGTGCGCCAATCCGGCGCGCCCGAGACGAGATAGGCAATGCCGGTGTCGCATTCCCACCAGCTTTTGTGCGTGTCCTTCAAGCCGCCGATGCGCGTGATGAGTACCGGACTGGCGGGATCAGTGACGTTCCAGATCTCATGCGCCTCGCTGCCGAAGGTCCTGAGCATGTAGACCGCGTTGGGATCGCCCTTCGGCAACGCCTTGCCCTCGCAAATCCGCACCATCTGCGCCCCGCCGGATTCGTACTTGCCCTCCTGCCCCGGCAGGTGCCGCAGATATCTCGGGCGCGCGGGATCTGTGACGTCGACGATCGACGTTCCGTTCGGCTCGGCCTTGCCCGTGATCGGGTTGACGGGCGCGGGCACGTCATCGGTGCCACCGTGATGGCCGATATAGGCGATCCAGCGATCGCCCTGATGATGGATGGTCGGCTGATAGGCGCTGCGGGCCTGGAGGTCGCTCATGCCGACGAGCTTCATGTTGGACGCTTCAGGCGGCGCGCCGATGGTTTGCTTCTGGGCCTGGGCCGCGGTGCTGCAAACGAAAACGACGAGCGCGGCAGCAAGTGAAACGCGACGGAACATGAAAGTCCTCCCGGAGCCAATCTGTGTTGGCTGAGATGAAAAAGCTAGCACGGCCGATTGCGCGCGCCAAAGACACGATTCTCAAGTTGTCATTTCGGAACCCGCGCAGCGGCTATCCGGAATATCGAGATCCTCAGGTGCGCATTGCGCACCGTAGTTCGCGCTCCGCGCCCGGAATGACGGTGCGCTTGACATGCAACCATTTGGTTGCCTATTATCTGCCATGGATGAGGTCTTCAAAGCGCTCGCCGATGCCTCGCGACGCTCGCTCTTGGACCGGCTTCACGCCAGGAATGGCCAGACGCTGAACGAACTCTGCGAGGGCCTCGCGATGACGCGGCAGGCCGTGACCAAGCACCTTGCGATTCTGGAGGAGGCCAATCTGGTCACCGCCGTCAGGCATGGCCGCGAGAAGCTGCACTACCTCAATCCGGTGCCGATCCACCAGATCGGTGAACGCTGGATCAAGAAATTTGAGCGCGGCAAGCTCGCCGCGCTCGGCGAGTTGAAACGCCGGTTGGAGAAGCGCGATGAGTAAGCCGCAATTCGTCTATGTGAGCTATATCGAGACCACGCCTGAAAAATTGTGGGAGGCGCTGACGTCGAGCGAGTTCACCAGGCAATACTGGTTCGGCGCCGAGGTCAGGTCGGACTGGAAGATCGGCTCGCCCTTCGCGCTCCTGCTGGACGGCGAAGTCACGGATGCCGGCGAGATCCTGGAAGCCGATCCGCCGCGGCGCCTGTCCTACAGCTTCAAGCACCACAAGTTCGAAGAACTCCGGGGCGAGCCGATCTCGCGCGTCGTCTTCACCATCGAACCGTTCGGCTCGCTCGTGCGTTTGACCGTGCTGCATGACGGCTTCATCGAGGGCGGCCAATATCTCGGCGCCATCTCCAGCGGCTGGCCGGCGATCCTGTCCCAGCTCAAGAGCCTGCTCGAGACCGGCAAGCTGCTTGGCATTCCACGCGCAGCCTTGAACAAAGGATTCGATGCAAAATGAACCTCAATCAATTCAAGCCGCTCACGGTCTACACCATCTACATCGCCTCCACGCCGGAGAAGGTGTGGGAAGCGCTGACCTCGGCGGAGTTCAGCCGAGAGTACTTCTCCGGCTTTGCGGTTGAGATGGAGTCGAAACTCGGCGGCAAGCTCATCGTGCGCGCACCTGATGGGTCCGAGCACATTTCGGGAGAAGTGTTCGAATACGATCCGCCAAAGAAATTGACGGTGACGTGGAACGTCAACTGGCCCGATCTCGTCGAGAAGCTCGGCACCACGCTCGTCACTTACGAGATCGAGCCCGCCGGCGAAGCCGTCCGCCTCACCATGAGCCAACGGCACGACCGCGAGCTCAACGACGATATCCTCTCCGGCGGCCGCACCGGCTGGCCGGCGATCCTCTCCGGATTGAAGAGCCTGCTCGAGATGGGCAAGGCGCCGCAGATCAAGATGGAACCGCCAGTGAAGATGCTGGAAGCGCTGAAGGCAATGGGGATCAAGACGCCGTAGTGGCCGGAATCTGCGCTGTTATCGCTTTTTCACCAGCGGCGGCTGAATCTCGTCGATCTTTCGACGGCAATCCGATTCCGACTCGTGCGGGCCCGAGACAAAGGTCCCGCTGACCTTAATCGCGTACCAGCCCGACTCCACGCCGAGCCGGAGTGCTTCGTCTGTCTTGACGTGCCGTGGGGAGAGAATTTGCATGAGGTGCTTTCGGTTGGCGTTCGATCTCATATCGAACTGTGGTGGAACTATCAGGCATCCGCAGGCATGCGCCTGGCGCGTCCGGCTCGCCTGCGCGAACCGGCAATAAGCGCAACAAGCGCCGCTACGATGGCGTGATGAGCAGGCTCCGCAGGTGTGAGGAATGAGCCGTTTCACGTCCCGCGCGCTTGGTCATGGCGCCGCGTGTACGCAGGGACGACCGGACTTTCCAACATTGGCGCACCGTGCGCGCAATCACTGCAATTAGCTATCGTTTTCTCGCCCGCGCCGCGCCTTTGAAGCGGCTTTATCGCGATACTAGCGCCGCCGCGCTCCGGCGCAACTTGATGCCGGATAACGGAACGGGGCGACGACGCCCGCCCTTGAGAGGTCGCGGGGCGGCTCGAATTCTTTAATCTTCTGCGCGATTTTCGAGCGAATTCCTATGGACTGAGCAGACGATAATCCGCAAGTTTTGCCATTCGAAGCAGCACGCGCGTTGACCAGAGCGGACCGCCCACCGATGAGCCTGCGTACCCGACTACTGATCCTCGTCATCGCGGCCATGCTGGTGCCGGCGATCCTGGTCGGGCTGCGCTTCGTGCAGAACAGGTCCAGCGAGATCGACGCGGCGCTGGCCAATCTGGCCGCATCTGCCGACGATATCGCGAGCGATCTGGGCGAGAAGATCCAAGGCACCGCCCAGCTTCACTATGGTCTCGCCCGTGCCCGCGACCTCGACACGCGCGACAAGGTGGCGTGCTCGGCGTTTCTGTGGGAAGTGCGCGAAGAATACCCGCAGTACACGGGCATATTGACCATTGATCCGAACGGCAGCCTGTTTTGCGACTCGCTGCGGACCAACCGCACGCTCGACCTGAACGACCGCGCCTATTTCAAAGAGGTCAAGGGTCTTCACGGCGTCGTCGCGGTGGAACCGGTGTTCGGCCGCCTCACCGGACTGGCCGTGCTCCAGATCGCCTACCCGGTGCGTTCAGAGGCGGGCGCGCTGAAGTTTGTGCTGCTCGCGTCCTTCAACCTGAACAAATTCGCGGAATTTCACGACAAGCGGCTGCTTGCCGAGAAGGACATCCTGCTCGTCGACGCCAAGGGTACGGTCCTGGCCGCCCCCAAGGGCGGCGGCTGGAGCGAGCCCGTCGGCGGGTCCATTGCGGGCTCCGATCTGTTCCGCTTTGCGGCAGCGCCCGATGGCCAGCCATTTCGGGAGATCGCCGACCGCGCGGGCCGCACGCAGATCTGGGGCGTCGCCCGCGCGCCCTCGATCCGCAAGGCCGGCCTCTACATCCTCGTCGGACGGTCCAAGGACGGGCTGGTCGCGGCGGCAAACCGCCGGCTCTATGAAGACATGGCGATTCTCGCGGTAGCCTTGCTGCTGCTCCTGGCCGGCCTGTGGATCCTCACGACGGTGAGCATCGGACGACAGGTCAGGCGGCTCGCCGTTATGGCGAAGAGACTCGGGCGCGGCGATCTCAGCGCGCGCATTCCAGAGCCCCATCCGGGCGGCGAACTCGGCGGATTGATGACGCTGCTCAACAGCACGGCAGAGTCGCTCGAGCAGCAGCGCACCGCGATCGCAGACCTCAGCCACAAGCTCAGCCAATCCCAGAAGATGGAGGCCATGGGCCAGCTCACCGGCGGCGTGGCGCACGATTTCAACAATCTGTTGACCGTCATTCTCGGCAACTCGGAGCATCTTGCCGACAGGCTGGCGGGAAACAAGGAATTGCACCGGATCGCCGGCGACATCGCGAGCGCCGCCGAGCGCGGCTCCGACCTGACCAAGAGCCTGCTCGCCTTCGCCCGCAAACAGCCGCTCCGGCCGCGAGAGATCGACATCGCCGAGAAGGTTCTCGGCATGGAGCAGCTCTTGCGTCGGACCCTGGGCGAGCACATCGAGTGCCGCTTCGCGTTCGAGCCGGATCTGTGGCAGGCCAGCGTCGATCCCGGCCAGTTGACGACGGCCGTACTCAACCTCGTGCTCAACGCGCGCGACGCGATGCCGGAAGGCGGCAAGTTGACTGTCGAAGTCCGTAACAGCTCGCTCGGTGAATCCGATCTCGACGTCAATGGCGAGCCGCGGCCCGGCGACTACGTCATGGTGGCCGTGACGGATACCGGCAGCGGCATGAGCTCCGAGGTGGCGAGCCGCGCCTTCGAGCCGTTCTTCACGACCAAGGAGGTCGGCAAGGGGACCGGCCTTGGCCTGAGTATGGTCTACGGATTTGCACAACAGTCCGGCGGACTTGTGCAGATGCAGTCCGAACCGGGACACGGCAGTGTCGTGAGGCTGTTCTTTCCCCGTCTGGCAACACCGCCGAGCGAGGCTCAGCCCCCGGCGGAGCAGGCCGTCGCCCAAGCCGGACACGAGACCATTCTTCTCGTCGAAGACGACGACATGGTTCGAGCCTACGTCGAGAGCGAGCTCAGGACGCTGGGCTACCGGGTCATCGCGACGTCGAATGGACCCGCAGCGCTGAACGTGCTGCGTCAGCCCGGGGACATCCAGTTGCTGTTCACAGACGTCGTGATGCCCGGCGGCATGTTCGGGCCGGAGCTTGCGAGGCAGGCAACCGAGCTCCGGCCCGCACTCAAGGTGCTCTTCACGTCCGGCTATAGCCAAAACCCAGTCAAGACACCCGACGGGATCGGCGAGGCCCGCATTCTGACCAAGCCATTCCGGCGAAACGATCTTGCGGCGATGCTGCGCTCTGCCCTCTCGGAGTCATCGCGCTAGATCGCGAGCTGGAGCGCCATGGCGAAATTGGCCGCGAACAGACCTGCGTCGATGACGAAGATCCGGAGCATCGGACCTTTCAGCACCGGCCAGTAAGCCACCCCCGACTCGGCCTCCGCGCATCAGTACCGGCAGATTGTAGGCGAACTGGCTGAAGGCGCTGCTCGGGCGAGCGCTTCCACGTCAGCAGCTTGCGCTCCAGCAGCAGACCGAGCGGCCGGCTGAGGGCTTGCTTGCAAATGCCGAGAACCTCGAGCAGCGAGCCGATCGCGATATCGGGCCGGCGCGGTGAAGTCCCGCGGCTCGAGATGTCTTTGCCACCGCTGAGATCTCAGCCCTTCGCCCGCAGTTCGCGCCGGAGCACCTTGCCCGTCGCCGTCATCGGCAGCGTCTCGGCGAATTCGACGAAGCGCGGATATTCGTGCGCGGCGAGCTGCACCTTGACGAACTCCTGGATCTCGCGTGCGAGTGCGGTGCCGGTAAAGCCGGGGCGCAGCACGATCCAGGCCTTGATCGATTCGGTGCGGATCGGATCGGGAATGCCGACCACCGCCGCCATGGCCACCGAGGGATGCTTCATCAGCGTGTGCTCGATCTCGGACGGGCCGACGCGATAGCCGGCGGTGGTGATGACATCGTCCTCGCGGCTGACATACCAGAAATACCCGTCCTCGTCCTGCACGCCGAGATCGCCGGTGAGCAGGAATTCGCCGGCATATTTCTTCGCCGTCGCGTCCGGATTGCGCCAGTACTCGATCATCGTGCAAGGGCAAGGCTGGCGCACGCCGATGATGCCGAGGTGTCCGCGCTTCTGCTCTTCACCCTTGTCGTTGACGATGCGGACGTCGAAGCCCGGCGTCGCCTTGCCCATCGAACCCGGGCGGATCGGAAACAGATTGGAGTTGCTGCCGATCACGAGATTGCACTCGGTCTGACCGAACACCTCGTGCGCGTCGATGCCGAAGATCTCGCGCACCCAGCCCAGCAATTCGCCGCCGAGAGATTCACCACCGGTGAAGATGCTGCGCAGCTTGACGCCGGGATGCTTCACGCCGGCCTGCCGCATCAGCTTCAGTGCCGTCGGCGGCAGGAAGACGTTGCGGACGTCGAGATCGGCCATCATCTGCATCGCCGCCTGGGGCTCGAATTTTCGCGCGCGGTGACCGACCAGCGGGATGCCGTGATACCAGAACGCGAACAGGCCGTTGACGAGGCCGCCGATCCAGGCCCAATCCGCCGGCGTCCACATGAGATCGCCCGGGCGCGGCAGGAAGTTGTGACACATCTCCACATTCGGCAGATGGCCGAGCACCACGCGGTGCGCGTGCAGCGCGCCCTTCGGGTTGCCCGTGGTGCCCGAGGTATAGATGATCAGCGCGGGATCGTTCGCGGAGGTGTCGACCCGCGCGAAATCGGGCGACGCCATCTTCACCGCATCCCAAAACGATGTCGTGCCTGCCGGCGTGCGCTCGCCAACCACATAGACGTTCTTCAGCTCCGGCAAGCGATCGCAGATCTTCGCAAGCTTCTCCCAGCCGCCCTCGTCGGTGATGATGGCCTTGGCCTCGGAGTTCGACAGGCGGAATTCCAGCGCGTCCTCGCCGAACAGCGCGAACAGCGGGATCGAGATCATCCCGGAGCGGAACGCTGCCATATGCGCGATCGGCAGCTCCAACGATTGCGACAGAAACACCGCGACGCGGTCGCCGCCGGAAAGCCCATCCGCCCTCAGCACATTGGCGAAGCGGCGCGACATCTCCGCAACCTCGTCGAAGGATGTGCGAGTGATGGCGCCGTTCTCGTCGACATAGACCAGCGCGAGCCGGCCGGTGCCGTCGGCATGCCGATCGCAGCACGCGTCAGCCATGTTGAAGCGCGCCGGGATGTCCCAGCGGAAATTGCGGTAGAGTTCGTCGTAGGTCTTGGCTTCGGTAAGCATGGTCGTTTCCCGGCAGCGTCGTCATGGCGGGGCTTGTCCCGGCCATCCACGTTCTTGTTGCCTGGCGGTCACTTTAAGGACGTGGGTGCCCGGGACAAGCCCGGGCATGACGGCCGACTGCGTAGCTACCGCACCGTCCGGAAGAACTTCCTGACCTCACCGACATACAGCTCCGGCTGCTCGAATGCGGCGAAATGACCGCCCTTCTCCATCTCGCTCCAATGCGTGATGTTGTGGAAGTTCGGCTCCATCCAGCGTCGCACCGGCGTGATGATCTCCTTGGGGAAGGCGGCCACGCCCGTCGGCACCTTGACGACCGGCGTTGTGCGGCGCTTGCCAAAACTTTCCCAGTATAGCCGCGCCGAAGAGGTCGCTGTCTCCGTCACCCAGTAGAGCATGACGTTGTCGAGCAGTTCGTCCCTGCTGAAGATGTTCTCGGGATGACCGCCGCAATCCGTCCAGGCCCAGAATTTTTCCAACATCCAGGCCGCCTGGCCGCTCGGTGAATCGGTCAGACCGTAGCCGAGTGTCTGCGGCCGCGTCGATTGCTGCTTCGAATAGCCGGAGTCGAGGTCGACATAATGCTTGAGGCCGGCGAGCGCCCGCTTCTCCTCCGCCGTCGGCTCGCCCTCGACTTTCGGCGCTGCGTTGAAGGCAAGCGTGATGTGGATGCCGGCGCAATGCTCGTCGTCCTGCATGCCGAGCGAAGTCGTTACCGCCGAGCCCCAGTCGCCGCCCTGCGCGCCATAACGAGCGTAACCGAGCCGGTCCATCAGCTTGGCCCAGGTCGCGGCAATGCGATCGACGCCCCAGCCGGTCACCTTGGGCTTGGCAGAGAAGCCGAAGCCCGGCAGCGAGGGACAAACCACATGAAATGCATCGGCTGGATTGCCGCCATGCGCGGCTGGATCGACCAGCGGCGCGATCACCTTCTGGAATTCCACGATCGAGCCCGGCCAGCCATGGGTGATGATCAGCGGCAGCGCGGACGGCTCCTTCGAGCGCGCGTGGATGAAGTGGATGTCGAGCCCGTCGATCTCGGTGGTGAACTGCTCGAAGCGATTGAGTTTTGCTTCGCGCGCACGCCAGTCGTAGCCATCAGCCCAGTAGGTGCAGATCTCCCGGATCCATTGCAGCGGCGCGCCCTGGCTCCAGTCGTCGACGAGCTCCGCCTCAGGCCAGCGCGTGCGCGCGAGGCGCGATTTGAGGTCAGTGAGGATGTCGTCGCTGATGGCGATGCGGAACGGTTTGATGGCGCCGGTCATCGTGCCTCCCCTTCTTATCGTTCCGGGGCGCGCGAAGCGTCGCCCCGGAATGACGGCCTAGCCCGACAGCGCGGCCTTCACCAAGCCGCTCGCCTTGCCGAAGTCCATCTGGCCCGCGTACTTCGTCTTCAGCACCGCGATCACCTTGCCCATGTCCTTCATGCCGCTCGCGCCCGCCTCGCCGATCGCATCCGCGATAGCGTTCTTGACCTCGTCGTCGGCCATCTGCTTCGGCAGATAAGCCGAGATCACCGCGATCTCCTCGCGCTCCTGGGCTGCGAGCTCGGCGCGTCCGCCTTTTTCATAGAGTTCGACCGACTCCTGGCGCTGCTTGATCATCTTTTGAAAGACGCCGAGCAGCTCGGCGTCCGACAGCGGCGGCTTGCCGTTGCCGCGGGCCTCGATGTCGGCGTTCTTGATGGTCGAGTTGACCATGCGCAGCGTGGACAGCTTGCGCTCGTTCTTGGCCTTCATGGCCTCCTTGACCGCATTGTTGATGTCGTCGCGCAGCATGATCGTGCTCCCCTAGAATATCCGACGCCTGATCTAGGCCGTTCGCGCCCCTGAGACAACCTCGGTTCCGAGCCATTCGGTCAGCGCCCGTGCCGTCGCCTCCGGCTGCTCGGCTTGCGGCAGATGTCCGCAGCGCGCGATGACTATGAGCCTTGCGCCGGCGATGGCCTCGGCCATCTCCGTCGAGAACGCATTCGGAATGGTGTTGTCGGCATCGCCCGTCAGCACCAATGTCGGGCAGGTGATGGCCGACAGTGTCGGGCGCGAATCCACCCGTGCGATGATCGCGGTCTGCTGCCGCAGATAGCCTTCGACGCCGACATCCTCATCCTGCGCATGCACGAGCTTGAGAATGTCGGCATCACCGCGCCGCGACGGATGCACGAGCTCCGGAAAACTCTCCTCGCGGACCGCGCGGAGCTCGCCGCGCCTGGCGCGCTCCATCAGGGCACGGCGGCGCGCGGTCGCCTCCAGCGTATCGGGCCGCGCCTGGGTATTGATCAGCGCGAGCTTCAAAACCCGCTCGGGTGCCTGACGCATGATCTCGAGCGCGATGTAGCCGCCCATGGAATGGCCGGCGAGCGCGAAACGCGGCGGCGCCTCGCGCAGCACCCGGGCGGCGATCGCCGCCATGCTGTCGTCGCGGATATGGTTGGCAATCATCACCGGGCCGAACCGCCATAGCGCCGGGATCACCGGGGCGTAGATCCGGGCCGAGGACGCCAGCCCCGGAACCAGCAGAATCGGGGTGGTCTGGTCCATTATTGCCTCGCAAGCGGCTTAATTGCCGGAAATTGTGCGGCCGAGCTTAAGTGCCGGAGACGGCCTGTCAAATATGCAAAAACGCATGTGAATCGTGCCTCTCCCGCTTTGACGGCGGCGCTCGCGGGGACTATGAAACGCGCTCATGACACAACATGACAACGATCCCGCCTGGCCGGACCACAAACCGACCGCGCTCCTCGTGCTTGCCGACGGCACGGTGCTCGAAGGCTTCGGTCTCGGCGCCGAAGGCCACGCCGTCGGTGAAGTCTGCTTCAACACCGCGATGACCGGCTATGAGGAGATCCTCACCGATCCCTCCTATGCCGGCCAGCTCATCACCTTCACCTTTCCGCATATTGGCAACGTCGGCACCAACGACGACGACATCGAGACGGTGAACATGGCGGCGACGCCGGGCGCGCGCGGCGTGATCCTGCGCACCGCGATCACCGATCCCTCGAACTACCGGGCCACCAAGCATCTCGACCAGTGGCTGAAGGCGCGCGGCATTATCGGCCTCTCTGGCATCGACACCCGCGCGCTGACCGCGCTCATCCGCAGCAAGGGCATGCCCAATGCCGTGATCGCGCACGCCAAGAACGGCGAGTTCGACCTGCACGGCCTGAAGGAAGAAGCACGCGAATGGCCGGGCCTCGAGGGCATGGACCTCGTGCCGATGGTCACCTCGGGCCAGCGCTTCACCTGGGACGAGACGCCCTGGATCTGGGACAAGGGCTTTGGCCGCCAGGACAAGCCCGAGTTCAACGTCGTCGCCATCGATTACGGCATCAAGCGCAACATTTTGCGCCTGCTCGCCGGCGTCGGCTGCAAGGTGACCGTCGTGCCGGCAACGACGTCATCCGAGGACATCCTGGCGATGAAGCCGGACGGCGTGTTCCTGTCAAATGGTCCGGGCGATCCGGCTGCGACCGGCAAATATGCCGTGCCTGTCATCAAGGACGTGATCAGGTCGGGCACGCCGACCTTCGGCATCTGTCTCGGCCACCAGATGCTGGGCCTTGCCGTCGGCGCCAAGACCAAGAAGATGCATCAGGGCCATCATGGCGCCAATCATCCCGTCAAGGACGAGACCACCGGCAAGGTCGAGATCACCTCGATGAACCACGGCTTTGCCGTCGACGAGACGACGCTGCCCAAGGGCGCGACGCAGACCCACATCTCACTGTTCGACGGCTCCAATTGCGGCATCCAGCTCGAGGGCAGGCCGGTGTTCTCGGTGCAGTACCATCCCGAGGCCTCACCGGGCCCGCGCGACTCGCACTATCTGTTCCAGCGCTTCGCCGACCTGATGCGGCAGAAGAAGAGCGCGTAAGACGCGCTCTCGTGCCCCGCGCAGTGCAGCGCGCCGCTCTTCGCGGCGTGATGCGCTGCTGAACCGAGCCCATGCTTGCGGCTCTCTAAAGCGCGTTGCGATTAGGATCAATCGCCATTTCGCTTTAGGTTGTTGTTTAAGCATGATCTTTTCGGAAAACCGCGGCGCACTTTTCCGGATCATGCTTTAGGTCCCGGCTCTGCGCGGCAGCATTGCACGCTGCAGCGCGTCCGGGACACCAGTCCCGCTGAGGAACACCGTGACAAGACAGAATGTTGTCCCGCTGTCGTTTTGCAGCCGGAGCCCATCATGTCCGTCGTCCGCGACAATGCCGAGCCGCTCGCGATCGTGTTCGAGGATGACGGGCTCGTGCCTAACAACATCCGTCCGTTCCTAGTTTACCAAGGCGCGGTGAAGCTCGATCTGGAGCAGCCGGAAGCGACCGTCGAGAATCTGTTCGAAGCGAACGGCTGGGGCCGGACGTGGCGCAATGGCGTCTTCGACTATCTGCACTATCACGCGACGGTGCATGAGGTGCTCGGCGTTGCGCGCGGCAGTGCGCAGGTCCGCTTCGGCGGCAACCACGGCCAGGAGCTCCAGATCAAGGCCGGAGACGTCGCGATCCTGCCTGCCGGCACAGGGCATCAATGCATCAAGGCGAGCGACGATTTCTGCGTGATCGGCGCCTATCCGCCGGGCGCGAAGATGGAGATCACCAGGGCGACGCCGGAGAACCACGCGAAAGCACTACAGACCATTCCAAACGTCGCGCTGCCACCGGCCGATCCTGTGACGGGCAAGGATGGGGCGTTGATGCGATTGTGGCGGTAGTCGCAACGACGTGCCATAGGATGGGCAAAGCGAAGCGTGCCCACCAATGATCCGCTGACGACAGGCAAATGGTGGGCACGACGCGCGAAGAGCGCGCCTTTGCCCACCCTGCGCAGCGGGCCTTGCTTACGCCTCGTTGCCGCCTTCCTGTCTTGTGGCTTCGAACAGGAACCAGGTGCGGCGCTCGGTCTCGTCGATGAAGTTCTCGAGGATGCTGGCACTGGCGATGTCGTTGGCGTCGTCACAGACCTCGTGCGCCTTGCGCATGGCCGCGGCGACATGCTTGTTGTCCTGCATCAGTTCGCGCAGCATCTCGCGCGGCGGAACGTAGTCCTCGTTGTTGTCCTTGATAGTCTGGAGCTTTGCGACCTGGCCGATCGATTTCAGCGTAGTGCCGCCGATCTTGCGGACGCGTTCGGCGAGCTGGTCCGTGGTGGCGAAGATCTGGTCCGACTGCTCGTCGAGCAGCAGATGGTAATCGCGAAAGTGCCGCCCGCTGATGTGCCAGTGGAAATTCTTGGTCTTCAGATAGAGCGCGAAGGCATCGGCCAGAAGCACGTTGAGCGCCTCCGAGACTTTCTTGACGCCCTCGGGCGACAGATCGGTGGGGGTATCGAGATCCGGGGAGACCTTGTTGTTGGTTTTGCTCACGGGAGACCTTCCTGTTAGGACGCGGACATTGACGGCGCGCCGTCGCACCCCTAACGCAAGGCGGACAGCGTCGGTTCCTCTAACGGAACCGTTTGGCCGGGATCCTCGAATATCATGGACGATTGGATCGATTATTACGACTCCACGCATACGATCTACGTCAGCAAGCTGCATCGCGACTTGCACTTCCAGATCATCGCGCGGGACATTATCGGCTACATCTCCTCACCGGATGCGACCGTGCTGGACTATGCCTGCGGCGAGGCGCTGTCGGCGAGCCAGGTGGCCGCTCGCTGCGGCAAGCTGATCCTCGCCGAGCCTGCGCCCGGGGTGCGCGGCCGGCTGATCGCGCGGTTTGCTCCGAACACCAAGATCCGCGTCCGCTCGCTCGACGACGTCCGCAACATGCAGGACCAGTCGATCGACCTCGTGGTGATGAACTCGGTCGCGCAATACATGGCGCCGGACGAGCTCGATACCGCGCTCCTCAACATCCACCGCATCCTGAAGCCCTCCGGCAAGCTGGTGCTGGGGGACATCCTCCAGCCCAACGTCGGCATGTTCAGGGACGTGATGGCGCTGCTCGGGTTCGGCCTGCGCCACGGCTTCCTGAAGGACGCGTTGATCGGACTGATCAGCACCGCGCTGTCGGATTACCGTCACCTGCGCACACGTATCGGGCTGCAGCGCTACAGCGAGGAGGAGATCACCGCCAAGCTGAGGGCGGCCGGATTCGCGGTCCAGCGCGCGCACGCCAATATCGGCCACAATCGCTGGCGCATGACCTTCATCGCGCGGCCGCCGCTGGTTCGTTAAGCATAACAATTAGCCGTTGTAGCTTGTCGCACTGCAATCGGCGATGATCATTTCGGCCCGGTGGCGGAAGCGTCTACGCGAGGGCGGTGCAACGCTCTACATCCTGGTTCAAATCCAGGCCGGGTCTCCACGCTTTGCCCCTGCGGGGCTACGCGTTGCGCAGCCGCGCAAGACCCAGAGGGGCGAAGCGTGTCCGGCGTAGCTGGAGCGCAGCGAAAGCGAAGACGGACTTTCTCCGCGGCTCAATCTGCTTCGACCACATCGCAAGTGTCGATCAACTCCAGCCGCTCCGCATCTCTGGCCGCGGATTTGAGCACGGCATCGAGCAGGCCCGGAAATCGCGCATCCAAATCCTCGCGCCGCAGCCGCATGAAGCGGTTGGTGCCCGCCACACGCGTCTGCATCAGGCCGCATTCGCGCAGCTTGGCGAAATGATAAGCGAGGTTGGACTTGCCGCTGAGCGCGTAAAAGTCGCTGCAGCACAGTTCGCTGCTGACACGTTCCTGCCGGGCAAGCTGGTAGACGATCGCCAATCGGATCGGATCGCTCAGACAATCCAGGACCGTCGGCAGCTCGATCTGCTCGCGGGTGGGATGGAGAGGTGTGCGGCTCATGAGGAGGAATCATAGCGAACTGGCCCTAATGTTCAATAGTTCTTGAACCAATTGACAGCGAAACCGCCACGCTCGATAGTTCAATAAACGTTGAACATAAGGATTTCTCCCATGAGCGTGTTCTGGCTAGCCTTGGCGGCCTTTGCGATCGGCACGGAAGGCTTTGTGATTGCAGGACTTTTGCCGTCGATCGCCTCCGACCTCACGATATCGGTCCCGGCCGCCGGCCAATTGGTTACAGCCTACGCTCTCACCTACGCCGTGGGCTCACCGATCCTGGCGGTGACGCTGAACAACGTCGACCGGCGCACTGTGCTGGCCCTGGCGTTGACGACCTTCATCGCCGGAAACCTCGCGGCCATGGTGGCCTCCAACTACGGGCTGCTGCTGGCCTCGCGGATGCTGATGGCGCTGGGTTCCGGACTGTGCATGCCGACGGCGCTCGCGGTATCGGTCGCCGTCGCCTCCCCTGAAAGACGCGGCCGCGCGGTGGCGCTGGTCACGTCGGGGCTTACGATCGCGACCGTCATCGGCGTTCCCCTCGGCAATCTGGTCGGCAGCCTGCTCGGCTGGCGCGCAACCTTTGCCATGGTGGCCCTGATCGGCGCCGTTGCGCTCGCGGGCCTCCTGCTCGGCCTGCCCCGCGGACTGCCGCGAAACACGGCCTCGCTGGGCGAACGGCTGGCGGTGGCGCGTCACGGCAATGTCCTGATTGCGCTTCTGATCACGATTTTATGGGCGCTCGGTGCCTTCACCGTGTTCACCTATTTCGCGGTCCCGTTGCGCGGCCTTGGCTTCGACGCTTCACAAATCAGCCTCGCCTTGCTGGTGTTCGGCGCCGCCGCCGCGATCGGCAACATGCTCGGCGGCCTTTTGGCCGACAGGCTGGGCACCATCGCCACGGCGGCGCTGGGCCTGACCGGCATGGCCAGCGCGCTTTTCCTGCATTCGCTGGTGCTGAAGTTTCTCCCCGACCAGGCACATTATGCGATCCTGGGCCCGATCTTCCTTCAAGGCATCGCGGGCTGGGCGTTCTATCCGGCCCAGGTCGCGAGCATCATCCGGATCGACCCGCAGGCCTCGATGGTTGCGCTCTCCATCAATGCCTCGGCCATGTATCTCGGCTTTGCCATCGGTGGCGCCTTGGGCGGCGCCGTGCTTGCGGGCTGGAGCCCGGCAGATCTCGGCTGGGTCGGCGGCTTGAGCGTTTCGGCAGCCCTTCTGCTGCACCTCGCCCGTGGCTGGCAGGCCCGGCCAAAACCGGTCAAAATTGCCGGTTGATGGGTGTGTTTCGGGGTTTCGCCGCTCCAAAAACTGGTCTAAGACCCACCCGCGCGCAAGGGAGACCACCGCGCTCTCGGCCAAAGGGACGCGCAGCAGCGCGCCCTTTTTTTGTGCCCAAATTCCAGTCCGGCGAGAGTTGATGCCCAAACGTACAGACATCACCACCATCCTGATCATCGGCGCCGGTCCCATCGTGATCGGCCAGGCCTGCGAGTTCGATTATTCGGGCACCCAGGCGGTGAAGACGCTGAAGGAAGAGGGCTATCGCATCGTCCTCGTCAATTCCAACCCGGCCACCATCATGACCGACCCGGAATTGGCCGATGCGACCTATATCGAGCCGATCACGCCCGAGATCGTCGCCAAGATCATCGAGAAGGAACGTCACGTCATTCCCGGTGGCTTCGCGCTGCTGCCGACGATGGGCGGGCAGACCGCGCTGAACTGCGCGCTGTCGCTGCGCCTGCAGGGCACGCTCGACAAGTTTGACGTCGAGATGATCGGCGCCACCGCGGACGCGATCGACAAGGCGGAGGACCGCCAGCTGTTCCGCGAGGCCATGACCAAGATCGGGCTTGAGACGCCGAAGTCGCGGCTCGCCAACGCCTCCGCCCTGAAGAAGGCCTTCCGCGACAAACGCCAGGCCGAACGCGAGAAGCTCTCGGGTGCGGCCCTCGAAGAACACGACCGGCAGTGGACGCTGGGCGAGAGCGACCGCCGCAAGCGCTATCAGGAATACGCTCTCGGCCAGGCGCTGATGGCGCTGTCCGAGATCGGCCTGCCCGCGATCATCCGCCCCTCCTTCACGATGGGCGGCACCGGCGGCGGCATCGCCTACAACAAGGAAGAGTTCCTCGACATCATCGAGCGCGGCCTCGATGCGTCTCCGACCAACGAAGTGCTGATCGAAGAATCGGTGCTCGGCTGGAAGGAGTACGAGATGGAGGTGGTGCGCGACAAGAACGACAATTGCATCATCGTCTGCTCGATCGAGAACCTCGATCCGATGGGGGTGCATACCGGCGATTCCATCACCGTGGCGCCGGCGCTGACGCTGACTGACAAGGAATATCAGATCATGCGCGACGCCTCGCTGGCGGTGCTGCGCGAGATCGGGGTGGAGACCGGCGGCTCCAACGTGCAGTTCGGCGTCAACCCGGAGGACGGCCGCATGGTCGTCATCGAGATGAATCCGCGCGTGTCGCGTTCCTCCGCGCTGGCGTCCAAGGCCACCGGCTTTCCGATCGCCAAGGTCGCCGCCAAGCTCGCGGTCGGCTACACCCTGGACGAGATCGCCAACGACATCACCGGCGGCGCCACGCCGGCCTCGTTCGAGCCGACGATCGACTACGTCGTCACCAAGGTGCCGCGCTTCGCCTTCGAGAAATTCCCGGGCGCCTCGACCACGCTGACGACCTCGATGAAGTCGGTCGGCGAAGTCATGGCGATCGGCCGCACCTTCCAGGAGAGCCTGCAGAAGGCGCTGCGCGGACTCGAGACCGGACTGACCGGCCTCGACGAGATCGAGATCGAGGGCCTCGGCCGCGACGACGACAAGAACGCGATCCGTGCCGCGCTCGGCACGCCGACGCCGAACCGGCTGCTCCAGGTCGCCCAGGCCATGCGGCTCGGCTGGTCGAACGAGGACATCTTCAACTCCTGCAAGATCGACCCCTGGTTCCTCGGCGAGATGCGCGGCATCGTCGACATGGAGGAGAAGGTCAGGAAGAACGGCCTGCCCGGCAACGCCTTCGGCATGCGCACGCTCAAGGCCATGGGCTTCTCCGATGCACGGCTCGCGGTGCTTGCCCAGACGACGGAGGCCGAAGTGACGGCGAAGCGCCACGCACTCGGCGTTCGCCCGGTGTACAAGCGCATCGACACCTGCGCGGCCGAGTTCGCCTCGCCGACCGCCTACATGTACTCGACCTACGAGTCGCTGTTTGCGGGCGCACCGGCGGACGAGAGCAGCCCGTCCGACAAGAAGAAGGTCATCATTCTCGGCGGCGGGCCCAATCGTATCGGCCAGGGCATCGAGTTCGACTATTGCTGCTGCCACGCCTGCTTCGCGCTGCACGACGCCGGCTACGAATCCATCATGGTCAACTGCAATCCGGAGACGGTGTCGACCGACTACGACACTGCCGACCGGCTCTATTTCGAGCCGCTCACCGGCGAGGACGTGCTGGAGATCATCGCCAAGGAACGCAGCAAGGGCACGCTGCACGGCGTGATCGTGCAGTTCGGCGGCCAGACTCCGCTGAAGCTGGCACGGGCGCTGGAGGCTGCCGAAGTGCCGATCCTCGGCACCTCGCCCGATGCCATCGACCTTGCCGAGGATCGCGACCGCTTCAAGCGCGTGCTCGACAAGCTGCGGCTGAAGCAGCCGAAGAACGGCATCGCCTATTCGGTCGAGCAGGCGCGCCTGGTCGCGACCGATCTCGGCCTGCCGCTGGTGGTGCGCCCCTCCTACGTGCTCGGCGGCCGCGCGATGCAGATCATCCGCGAGGAGAACCAGCTCAGCGATTATCTACTCGGCACGCTGCCGGAGCTGGTGCCGGCGGACGTCAAGGCGCGCTACCCGAACGACAAGACCGGGCAGATCAACACCGTGCTCGGCAAGAACCCGCTGCTGTTCGACCGTTATCTGTCTGATGCCACCGAGATCGACGTCGACTGCCTCTGCGACGGCAAGGACACCTTCATCGTCGGCATCATGGAGCACATCGAGGAAGCCGGCATCCATTCCGGCGATAGCGCCTGCTCACTGCCGCCGCACTCGCTTGAGCCTGAGATGATCGGGGAGCTGGAGCGGCAGACCCGCGAGCTCGCGCTCGGCCTCGACGTGGTCGGCCTGATGAACGTGCAATATGCCATCAAGGACGGCGAGATCTACGTGCTCGAGGTCAATCCGCGCGCCTCGCGCACGGTACCCTTCGTCGCCAAGGTGGTCGGCACGCCGGTCGCGAAGATCGCCGCGCGCGTCATGGCCGGCGAGAAGCTCGCCGACTTCAAATTGATGAAGGCGGAGCTCAAGCACGTCGGCGTCAAGGAATCGGTCTTCCCGTTCGCGCGCTTCCCCGGCGTCGACACGGTGCTCGGCCCCGAGATGCGCTCGACCGGCGAGGTCATGGGCATAGACCGCTCGTTCGCGGTGGCGTTTGCCAAGAGCCAGCTCGGTGGCGGCACGCGGGTGCCGCGCAAGGGCACAGTGTTCGTCTCGGTGCGCGAAAGCGACAAGACGCGTATCGCCGAAGCAGTTCGCGAACTGCATGCGCTCGGCTTCAAGGTGCTGGCGACGTCGGGCACCCAGCGCTTCCTGACCGATCAGGGCATCCCGACCGAGAAGGTGAACAAGGTGCTGGAGGGCCGGCCGCACATCGTCGACGCCATCACCAATGGCGACGTCCAGCTTGTCTTCAACACCACCGAAGGCCCGCAGGCGCTGGCCGACAGCCGATCGCTGCGGCGCGCGGCCCTCTTGCATAAAGTGCCATATTACACCACTCTTTCCGGGGCCGTGGCGGCCGCGCAGGGCATCCGCGCCTATTTGGGTGGGGACCTTGAGGTTCGTACCCTGCAGAGCTACTTTTCGGATACCTGATCGCTAGCGGCGGCGACGCTTCCGGTAAGTGATTGGCAATGAAGCCACAATGGCCGGAGGAACTGATCCGGCCAGGTGGTGGTTCTGTTCCGGCGCCAGACCCACATTAACATCCCGGTGGGCCCATGTTCAGCCCCGGGGACTACCGACGAATCAAGGTTGTTGCGCCCTCCGTCTTGGTGGGGCGCGCAGCTGAAGGACGAGAGAAGAGATGGAAAAGGTTCCGATGACCCAAGCCGGCTTTGTCGCGCTCGGGGAAGAATTGAAGAAGCGCCAGTCGGAAGATCGTCCGCGGATCATCGAGCATATCGCCGAGGCGCGCTCGCACGGAGACCTGTCGGAGAACGCGGAATATCATGCCGCGAAGGAAGAGCAGTCCCACAATGAAGGCCGCATCGCCGAGCTCGAGGACAAGCTCGCGCGCGCCGACATCATCGACATCTCGAAACTGTCCGGCGACACCATCAAGTTCGGCGCCACCGTGACCTTGGTCGACGAGGACACTGAGAAGAAGACGGTGTGGCAGATCGTCGGCGAGGTCGAGGCCGACGCCAAGAAGGGCCGCATCTCCATCACCTCGCCGCTCGCCCGCGCGCTGATCGGCAAGAAGAAGGGCTCGACCGTCGAGGTCAATGCACCCGGCGGCGCCAAGGCCTATGAGATCACCAAGGTGGAGTGGCGGTAAGGATTTGCTACTGCACGCACTGACGTTGAAAGGCCGCGCAACGCGCGGCCTTTCTGTTTTTGGGTGTTGCTCGGTGCCCAGAATGAATCGCACTCTCACCACTCGCAAATGCGGAGTTGATGCCGCGAGCACCCGCGCAGTCTCGTGTCCCGGACGCTGCAACGCGGGGCGCTGCGCAGCATCCGAGCACGAGAGAGCGAATCTACCGCCGCCCCTTCACATCCAGCGGCACGGCGGCTTCATACTTCGAGTTATGCAGCACCAGCGATGTCCGCACGTTGCGCACATGGGGCGCGGCGGTGAGGTGGGTGACGAAATCCTGGAAGGTCGCCATATCGGGGGCGACGCATTTGAGGATGAAATCGACCTCGCCCGAGAGCATCCAGCATTCCCGCACCAAAGGCTCGGCGCGGACGAACTCCTCGAACGCGCGTAAATCCGCCTCGGCCTGGCTGGACAGGTGCACCGCGGCGAACACGGTGACGTCGAAGCCGAGCTTGCGCGCGTCCAACAGACCCCGATAGCCATGGATGTAGCCCTCTTCCTCCAGCGCCCGAACGCGGCGCAGGCAGGGCGGCGGCGAGATGCCGACGCGCTTGGCCAGCTCGACATTCGTGATTCGACCGTCGGCCTGGATCTCGGTGAGAATTTTCAGGTCGATCTCGTCTAGGTTCCGCGACACGTGATTGGAACTCCTGGCCTTTGCGGCGGTATTGGTTGGGCTTTCGCAATGCTCATAGCCAGTCCGCAACGTTAGCGCAATTTTATTGCGCGCACCGCAACCAAGTTTTGTTCCCTGTTGGAAAATCCGCCGAGAGGGAATGCAATTCTTGCATAGCTCACCAGAAGGCTTAGATTGGCTCTGATATTTCAGCGCCTGCGCGAGGCCTCCCGGCACGTTCCGCGCCCGCGCTGCAGATCCCCCGTGAAAGGCGTCCGTCGAAATGTCCGCTCCTGTTCATGCAAAGGTCGTCATTGTCGGCTCCGGCCCGGCCGGCTACACCGCGGCGATCTACGCCGCGCGGGCCATGTTGGAGCCGATCCTGATCCAGGGCATCCAGGCCGGCGGCCAGCTCACCATCACCACCGACGTCGAGAACTATCCGGGCTTCGCCGACGTGATCCAGGGCCCCTGGCTGATGGAGCAGATGGAGAAGCAGGCGGTCCATGTCGGCACCAAGATCGTCTCCGACCTCGTCACCAAACTGGAGACTTCGCAGCGGCCGTTCCGCCTCACCTGCGACTCCGGCGATGTCTATCTCGCCGACACCGTGATCCTCGCGACTGGCGCGCAAGCGCGCTGGCTCGGGTTGCCGTCCGAGGCGAAGTTCCAGGGCGGCGGCGTGTCGGCCTGCGCCACCTGCGACGGCTTCTTTTACCGCAACAAGGAGGTCGTTGTGGTCGGCGGCGGCAATACCGCGGTCGAGGAAGCCTTGTACCTCACCAACCATGCCTCGCAGGTCACCATCGTGCATCGCCGCGATCACTTGCGCGCCGAGCGCATCCTGCAGGAGCGGCTGTTCAAGCACCCGAAGATCAAGGTGATCTGGGACTCGGCGGTCGACGAGATCTGCGGCACCGAGAACCCGAACAAGGTCACCCATATCCGCCTTAAGAACGTCAAGACCGGCGCACTTACGGACGTGAAGACCGACGGCGTCTTCATCGCCATCGGCCATGCGCCGGCGACCGAACTCGTCAAAGACCAGATCAAGCTGAAACCCTCGGGCTATGTCGAGGTCGCCCCGAACTCGACCGCCACCTCGGTGCCCGGCCTGTTTGCCGCCGGCGACGTCGCCGACGAGATCTATCGCCAGGCCGTGACGGCCGCAGGCCTCGGCTGCATGGCAGCGCTCGAGGCCGAACGTTTCTTGGCCCTGCGCGCCAGCGAGCGCGCGGCAGCGGAATAAAGATCATGCCTCGAACACGCGACGGATTCACGGATATGGACTGGGACAAGCTGAAGGTGTTTCACGCAGCGGCGGAAGCTGGCAGCTTCACGCATGCGGGCGAGCAGCTCGGCCTGTCGCAATCGGCGGTATCGCGCCAGGTCTCGGCGCTGGAGCAGGAGCTTTCGGTCTCGCTGTTCCACCGCCACGCCCGCGGCCTGATCCTCACCGAACAGGGCGACCTGTTGTTCCGCACCGCGCATGATGTGTTCATGCAGCTCCAGGCGGCGCGCGCGAAACTCACCGACAGCCGCGAGCGGCCGAGCGGCGACCTCAAGATCACCACCACGCCCGGCGTCGGCATCAACTGGCTGATCCCGCGGCTCGGCGAGTTCACCGCGCTCTATCCGGAGATCCGCATCTCGCTGATCGTCACCGACGAGGAGCTCGATCTGTCGATGCGCGAGGCGGACGTCGCGATCCGCACCCGCAAGCCGACGCAGCCGGATCTCATCCAGCGCAAGCTGTTCGCGATGGGATTCCACGCCTATTGCTCGCCGGAATACATCAAGCGCTTCGGCACGCCTCGCACGCTGGAGGAGCTCGACTCCCATCGCATCATCACGCTCGCCGACGGCAACTTCGCGCCGCATCTGCAGAACCGCAACTGGCTGGTGGAAGCCGGGCGCAACGGCTCCGGTCCGCGCGAAGCCTATTTCAGGGTGAACAACATCCTCGGTCTCGTGCGCGCCTGTCAGCAGGGCCTCGGCATCGCCGCGCTGCCCGACTACCTCGTCGAGGAACAAAGCAAACTCGTGCAGTTGTTCGGCGAGTCGGATTCGATCCAGCTCGATACGTATTTTGTCTATCCCGAGGAGTTGAAGACGGTCGCGCGCGTGCAGGTGTTCCGCGACTTCGTCGTCAGCAAGGCGCAGCGCTGGCCGTCCTGATTTCCGCATGACTGACATGCGGCCTCGGCGGTTGCTGCAAGACGCTGGTCAAGCTCATACTGATTGCACGCTGAGCCTTCGCGTTGCGCATTTGTCCCCCTCCTCCAGTGGCGCGGGAGTTCAGTAATCCCTCTTGGAAGGTGATTGTGTCGGCCTCACGTGGCCAATACCTTAAGCCGGGCTCTTTGGGCCCGGCTTTTTTTTGGTTCAGATCGCCCCTCGCCTTCCGCGTGTATTGACAGTTTCAGGCCTACCCGGCATCATTTGCAAATGATCACGAAGTCGTGCGCAATCTCGTTCGAGGCCATCGCCTCGAAAAAAGGCTCCGATCCCGGGGCCTCGGATTTTTGCGCGCGCTAGCTAAGTTTCGCCATCGCTGCAAATCCCGAAAACCCCGCCGCCTGGACGGGGTTTTTTCATGTGCCCTCCGTCTCAGGTTTTTCCCGAGGAGATGGAAAACATGACCGGACTGCGAGAACAACTGCACGGGCTTTGGCTGCCGCTGGTGACGCCGTTTCAGGGCGGCGCGCTCGACGAGAGGTCGCTACGGCGGCTGACGCGGCACTACAGCGCGCAAGGCATCGACGGCTTCATCCTGGGGGCAACCTCCGGCGAAGGCATGACGCTGCGCGAGGCCGAACTCGAACGCCTCGTCGCCATCGTGCGCGACGAGATGGCGGCCGGCCGCCGCAATGTTCCGGTCTGCCTCGGGCTGTCGGGCGCCGACACCTCTCGGCTGAAGGAACGTCTCGACGAGACCGCGGACTGGCCGATTGATGGTTATCTGATCGCGAGCCCTTATTATGTTCGGCCCTCTCAGCGCGGGCTGCTGGCGCATTTCGAGACGCTCGCCGATCACGCCGCCTGGCCGCTCGCGCTCTACAACATTCCCTATCGCAGCGCGGTGAACATCACCAACCAGACCATGCTGCGGCTGGCCGAGCACAAGAACATCGTCGGCTTGAAGGATTGCGGCGCGAGCCGCGAGCAATCGATCGCGCTGCTGCGCGACAGGCCGAGGGAATTTCGCGTGCTCACCGGCGAGGACGCGAACTATTTCGAGGCGCTCAGTGACGGCGCCGACGGCGGCATCGTGCTGTCCGCCCATGTCGAGACCGCAATTTTTGCGGCCGTGTATGCGGAAGCCAAGCGCGGCAACCACGACGCGGCGCTGGCGCGCTGGCACGAGGTCGCGGATCTGACGCGGCTGTTGTTCACCGAGCCGAGCCCGGCGCCGGCGAAGTACTGGCTGTGGCGATGCGGCCTGATCGATAGCCCCGAAGTACGCCTGCCGATGGTGGAAGTCAGCAGCGAGCTCGCGGCCACGATCGATCGCGAGATCGAGCGACGGACGAAGGTGGCGGCGTAGCGGCGCTCGTCACTCCACCCGCATGTCATTCCGGGGCGCGACGAAGTCGCGAGCCCGGAATGACAGTGATGGAGTTGGTCCTTGGTTAACCGCACCCCAACGGCCTTCGCTGCCGCCGCATTCCGCATCCACGCCTCGTTTACGCTCTGATGCCTATCGTTGCCCTTGAAAGCCTTTCAAAGGGGGAATGACCATGGGGCATCGCACCCGGCCTACGGCCGCGAGCCAGTTCGCGCCGACCGATCTCTTGCAGGAATTATCGTCATATCGTCGTTCGGGTTCTGGGCAGTGATGCTCGGCCTGATGCCGGTGCTGCTGTTTCGGGTCTGGCTCGCCTGAGGCGGCTCTTTCGCGCGGATGGTTAAGCGGGGATCACAAATGCGCTCAAAATGCGAGCGGGATTGCAAGCCGGAATTTTAAAACATCCCGCGTATCGTTCAGCCCATAAGCGAAGAAATCGCGGGGGCGTTTGTGAATAGTCATAATGAAATGGTGTCGCATTTCGGCGCCGGACACGAGAAGCTGTCCACCGAACAGAGCTTTACCACCGAGGACATTCTCTGGGCCGTCGGCATCTGGTCGGTGATCCTGACCTTGTCGCCGGTCATCGTGTTCTACATGCTGATGGTGGCGTAACTCATTTCGTCATTCCGGAGCGCCCGAGGGGCGAATCCGGAATCTCCGGGTTCTCGCTTCGCGAGGCCCCGGAATGACGCACGAAGGCCACAAACGCAAAACGCGCGGACATCCGCGCGTTTTTCGTCCGGGGAATGATTTAAAAAATTAAGCAGCCTGTTTGTGCATTGCGCCGGACGCCGACGCCGTGCCGCGAATAGCCTTCACTGAACGCTCGATCGCCGCCCATAGCCTTGCGATTTCCTGAGCCGCCCGGCTCTCGGCCTGGTACTCCCGCGCGCCTTCGCCATGGCTCAGCGCCATCAGCAGATCCGAACGGTTGGTGATCTGGCCGCCCCACACCGGAGCACGGAATTTGGCCAGCGCTTCGCGGGCAATGGTCACGATCGGGCTTTCGGACTCGTCACGGCGCGCCGGCGCACCGTTGAGCACGACCGCGTAGGGCTTGCGCGCCGCGCGGCACATCTGGATCGTCTCCTGCACCGCGTTGACGTCGAACACGCCGGGGCGCGCGGGAATCACGACCATGGTGGCGTTGCGGATCGCGTCGTCGACGACGGCTGAGAGGTTCGGCGGCGTGTCGATCAACACCCATTCATAACCGTCGCGCTTGGCAGCGGAGACGATGCCGCTGACGGAGTTCACGGCCGCCTTGATCGGCGGTTCGTTGGTGCCACGCAGCTTATGCCACAGCGTGAGCGAGCCTTGCGGGTCCGCGTCCACGAGCATGACCTGCTTGCTCGCCTTAATCTGCGCGGCGAGATGTGCGGCTAGGGTACTCTTGCCCGAGCCGCCCTTACGCGATGCAAAAACAATAACGTTCATACCTTCCGCCTCCAGATTGACCCCAGGCCGCGAAAATGAATCACCGCGCTGATTCGTGAAAGATAAATTTATCGAGAGTTGTGCTGCGGTCACGAAATAACAAGGCGTGCTGGCTTTTGAGTCACACTGCGATGTCCGAGTTGCGACAACAACTGCGATGAAACGCCGTGTGCGCGAGCGTGCGTGCGTTTTTGGCGCAGTCCTTCGGGACAAAGCGGAACGCAACCTCGCCGCGCAATCCCCTGTCCGACTCTTTTCCGTCGAGCTTGCCTGGCGTTCGTCGCAAGCGTCACGTCAACTGCGCGAACAAAAGGAGTCCGTTACCTTACCAGGTTGCGCAGGGGAACGCATGTAGCCGGCGCTCAGCTGCCGCTGGTCTTTTTCTTCTTGGCCGCCGGCCTGGTGCTCTTCTTCGCGGTTTTGGGCGCGATGTTGGTCGGCCTGCCGGCACGGGCCTCGCCCGGCTCCGGTCCGCGGCGGAAGAACGCCGCGCATTGTGGCGAGAGCTGCGCCTTCTTCTTGATCATGCAGACGGTGATGGCATCGACATTCGGCACGAACTCGCCGCACAGCCGCATCGCATCCGGCGTGCAGGCCTGCTGCTCTTCCGGGGTGTAGGCGAAGCCGGCGCCGGGCTGGATCAGCACGGCCAGGGCCATCCCGAGGGTGGCAGCAGCCAAGGATGTCTTGAAGCGAAGCGCCGGCATCTAATCCCCCACATGTCGAACAGGAGGGAATAGTGGGTGAACGGCGGTTGGTTGGCAACCGAGGGGTATGCGAAAGCCGGGAGCTGTGCGGTCTCGGCAACAGGGCGGGCGGGCCTCGTCCTGGCTGTCCACGACGTCATGGCCGGGCTTGTCCCGGCCATCCACGCCTTGCCACGCAGCACTAAGAACGTGGGACAAGCCCGGGCATGACGACCGCATGGGATCGCGGGGGATGACAGCTGTGAGCGGGCAAAGAGTGCAGCCAAACCTTTCTCGTTTGCCAGCCAACAAAACTGCGAAAACAACCCCATGCACAGTAGCCAAGCCATGGCAATCGCTCAGTATTTCATTCCTTAGGATTTGGCGAAACCGGGTTTGACTTGTCGGGCAAAACAGGGGCATCATGGCATCATCAAAAAGATGCGCGTGGGTGGTCGGCTTGTCTCCTGCGCTGGTCGAAAAGCGCACGGAGGACGGTCGCATGGACGGGAATGAGGCGGAGCTGCCGCTGTCGGGCGTCACGGTGGTCTCGCTGGAGCAGGCGATCGCAGCGCCGCTGGCCAGCCGGCACCTGGCGGACTGGGGCGCGCGGGTCATCAAGATCGAGCGGCCGGGCACTGGGGATTTCTGCCGGGACTACGACCATGTGATGAACGGGATGTCGAGCCAGTTCGTCTGGACCAACCGCTCCAAGGAAAGTCTCGCCATCGACATCAAGAGCGAGGGCGGCCGCAAGGTGCTCGACGCCCTGCTGCCGCACGCCGACGTGTTCATCCAGAATCTCGCGCCGGGCGCTGCGGAGCGGCTCGGCCTCGATGCCGCATCTCTCTTGCGCAAATATCCTGGCATCATCGCCTGCGACGTCTCGGGCTATGGCGACGGCGGCCCCTACAGCAGCAAGAAAGCCTATGATCTGCTGGTCCAGTGCGAGGCCGGCGTTCTCGCCGTCAACGGCACCGAGGCGGAACCGGCCAAGGTCGGGCTGTCCGTGGTCGATATCGCCACCGGCATGTACATCCTCAACGGCGTGCTGATGGCGCTGTACCGCCGGGAGCGGACCGGCAAGGGCACCGCCTTCCAGGCCTCGCTGTTCGATTCC
This sequence comes from Bradyrhizobium sp. 199, assembly GCF_023073355.1. Classification (GTDB taxonomy): domain Bacteria; phylum Pseudomonadota; class Alphaproteobacteria; order Rhizobiales; family Xanthobacteraceae; genus Bradyrhizobium. The sequence goes on along the minus strand of NZ_JADPJI010000011.1, from coordinate 153,930 downwards.
ATCACGGACTGGATGAGCTATCCCGCCTTCTACACTGAGAGTACCGGCCGGCCGCTGCCGCGAACCGGCGCCAAGCACGCGACGATCGCGCCCTACGGCCCGTTCCGGGTCGGCGACGGCAACACCATCTTCTTCGGCGTCCAGAACGACCGGGAATGGCGATCGCTGTGCAGCATTGTCCTTGGCGATGCCGGCTTCGCCGACGACCTGCGCTTCCGCACCAATCCGCTGCGCATGCAGAACCGCGACGAGTTGCAGGCGCATATCGAGCAGCGCTTTGCCTCCATGACCAGCGAGGAGGCCTTGCGGCTGCTCGACGAGGCCTCGATCGCCAACGCGCATCTGAATTCGGTCGAGGCTTTCCTGGCGCATGAGCAACTCCGCGCGCGCTCGCGCGTGCAGAGCGTCGGCTCGCCGTGCGGGCCGGTGATGAGCTTCCTGCCCGCGCTGACCATTCCCGGCCTGACGCCGCGGATGGACCCGGTGCCCGAATTGGGGCAGCACAATCAGGCCATCCTCAGCGAACTCGGTCTTTCGAAGGAGCCGTGACGATGGCACAGCTGCGGCCAACGCGGGCTTATCTGGCCGTCCCCGCCCATCGCGCCCGCCTCGTCGCCAAGGCCGCGGCCTCGGCTGCCGATGCGGTGTTCATGGATCTCGAGGACGCGGTGCCGCCGTCCGAGAAGGGCCTTGCACTGAACGAGGCCGTCCAATCCCTCTCCGCGCTCGACTGGGGCAACAAGCGCGTCACGGTGAGGATCAATGCCGTCGACAGCCCCTTCATCCCGCAGGAGATCCGCGCGCTGGCGGCGCTTCCGAGACTGGATGCGGTGATGGTGCCGAAGGCCGAGCGCCCCAGCGATATCGCTCGCATAGCCGAGCAGCTGCGGGCCGCCGACCCCGATCGCCCCACGCCGGTCGCCCTGGAATTGCTGATCGAGACGGCGCTCGGCCTCGTCAATGTCGACGCGCTCGCCGCGTGTCACGACAGCGTCGCCGCGCTTCATCTCGGCGTCGGCGATTTCGCGGCCTCGATCGGCGCCCGCTCCTCCGACATCGGCGTGTCGCCGGACGGCTACCGCCACGTCGGATCGGCGCAAACCGGCTATGCCTCCGCGCCGCTCGACCTGTTCGCCTATCCGATGATGCGCCTGCTCGTGGCCGCGCGCGCATTTGGCCTCCGCGCCATCGACGGCCCCTGCGGCGCGTTCCGCGATGCCATGCTGACCGAAAGCAGCGCGCAGAAGGCCGCCGCGATGGGCTTTGACGGCAAGCAGGTCATTCATCCCGACCAGATCGAACCGACGCTGCGCGCGTTCGCGCCGTCAACCGAAGAGCTGGCCCAGGCGCGGCGGATCGTCGAGGCCATGGAGCAGGCTGAGGCGAAAGGACAGGGCGCGGTAACGCTGGACGGCAAGATGATCGATTATGCCAATGTGCGGATGGCACGCAGGATCATCGAGCTGGGATCGTAGGCGCGCATGGCCACGTTGCTGATCGTCGCGCCGGTGTTTGCGCTGATCGCGGCCGGCTATGCCGCGGTGCTGTTTCGCTTCGTTTCGGAGAGCGCGCACAAGGGCATCAGCGAATTCGCCTTCAGCATCGCGATTCCTGCCCTCCTGTTCCGCACCATCGTCGTCTCGGAATTCCCAGATGTCAGCCCTTTCAGAATGTGGGGCGCCTATTACGGCGCGCTCGCCATCGTCTGGATCGCGGCGCTGGCGATCTCGGCGCTGCTGCGCGCGCGGCGCGAGGACCGCGAGGACGGCGTCGTGTTCGCGATCGGCTCTGTCTACGGCAACATCGTGATGCTCGGCATTCCGCTCGTGCTGTCAGCGCTCGGCAACGAGGCCGCCGGACCAATGGCGCTGATCCTGTCGGTGAACACGCCACTGCTCTGGCTCTGCGGCATCCTGCAGATGGAGCTGGTCAGCCGCAAGCGGACCGGCTCGGCGCTGTCGGTGATCTGGCCCGTGCTGACGGATCTCGCCCGCAACCCGCTGATGCTGGCGATCGGTTTTGGCGTGATCTGGCGTTTCACCGGCCTCGGCCTCACGCCCGTCATCGACCGCACCATCGAGCTGCTGGCGCAGGCGGGATCGCCGACGGCGCTGATAGCACTCGGTATCAACCTGTTCCGCTTCGAGGTGAAGGGCGAGAAGCTGAGCATCCTGGTGATGTGCGCGCTCAAGCTTGCGGCAATGCCGGCGGCAGCGTTCGCGCTGGCAAAGCTGCTCGGCCTGCCGCCGCTGGCTGCCAGCGTGATCGTGCTGTTCGCGGCGATGCCGACCGGCGCCAACGCCTATATCTTTGCAGTGCAATATCAGCGGCTGGTGAACCCGGTGTCGGGCGCGGTGGCGCTGGGGACGCTGCTGGCGGCGGTGACGTTGCCGCTGGTGGTGTGGATGGTGAAGGGGTGAGGCGTCAGAGGCTTGGAGAGTGCGCCGCACCACCTCCCCAATATCCAATCAGCGCAGGCCCAGGAACGACAGCACCACACCAATCACGACGACGAGTCCGACCAGATAGATAATTCCGTTCATGTCTCAGCTCCTCAGCGCTATCAGTCCTGCCGCAACTCAAACACCGCAGGTCATGAAAAGGTTCGGCGTTGCCCGCGCCGTTTTCTCCTGAAGTCGGGGAACGAAAGCGAACGATCCTGCTTCGGGTCGGGCTGAGCCCCCCGTCAGCTCGATGATTTTGCATCTGCACGCAAAGGTGGCTAGTCTGTCCTGATACGTCCTGCAGGGAGGGTGACATGGGGCAGCGTGAAGAGATGCTGGCATTAATCAGAAGCGCTTACGCCGCACGCGACGGCGGTGATGCCGAGAGCTTGGTGACAGCTTTTCATCCCGAGGGCGCGTTCACCTTGATGGGTGACAAAAGCGCGCTCGAACTGACAGGGACTATGCAGGGACACGCGACCCTGCGTGGAGCCTTCAGTAAATTGATCGATGAATTCGGCTTCGAAGGTCGCGAAATCCTGGCTGAGCTGGTCGACGGAGATCGCGTTGCTGTCCATTCCCGCGTCGACGTTCGATACCGTCCGACCGGACAGGCATCCAGCACGGAGATCCTGGACCTGTTCAGATTTCAGGACGGCAAGATCGTCGAGCTCATTGAGTTCGCGGACACTGCGCAGATCAAGGCGATGATCTCCTGACGCGCGATGAGGTTCTGTCAGTGTCGCCTGACGTTGGTGAGTTTGGCGCACTGTCACAGTAATTCGTAATTGTATGACCTTCAGGTCATGAACCTGACTGCCGAAAGGGCTATTGTACGCGCTGGCCCTCGCGCCAAGCCATCTCCCAGAAGTCCGCCTCGAGTCGGGTGGCTTCCTTGAAGATCGCAATCAGCTCTGCCTCGCGGGCCGGCGTGGCGTAGAGATCGGCGAGATGCTCCATGTGCGCCCGCGCTTTGGCAGCGACCTCCTGGTACGGCGCGCCAGCGTACTCGGCGATCCAAACGCGGTAGGCGTTCGTCGTAGCGTCCGCGAGGGGGAGCGAGGCGAGCCGCGTTGCGATCTCCGCGTACCCGATCACGCAGGGGGCAAGCGCCACCTTGAGGGCCAGCAGGTCGCCGCGCATTCCCGCGTCGAGCACGTAGCGTGTATAGGCCAGGATCTCGGCCGCCGGAGGGGCCTGTTCAAGGTCGGCCGGGGACAGACCCCAATCGGCACAGAGCTTCACATGCAGGTTCATCTCGACATCGAGGATGGCCGACAGGCCGGCCGCCGCTTCACGCATGTCGGCAAGTCTGGGCGACTTGTAGACCGCGAGCGCGTAGGCGCGAGCAAACTCGATGAGAAACAAATAGTCCTGAACGAGGTAATGACGAAACGCCGCTTCGGGGAGCGAGCCGTCTGCCAGTCCGTTCGTGAAGGGATGCTCGGTGTAGGCCCGCCACTCAACGGATGCTGCTGTCTTGAGACGCTCTAAGAAACTCACGATGTTTTTTGCCTGGGTTGCTTGTCCATGAACGTGTTTGGCTCGGTATCGATAGCGCATTGCGAACCTAGGAGCTACGGCGACCGCGGACAAAACTGGCTTTGAGCAGCGTTGCGGACAGGGCACTCTCCGCCTTGAGAGTTTTGTGCACTGTCACCGTAACCCCCGCGTTCGTGCTCGCAACCTGTTGGACCTGCCGCCGGTCGCGGCCGGCGTGATCGTGCTGTTCGCGGCAATGCCGACCGGTGCGAACGCGTGTATCTTTGCGGTTCAGTATCAGCGGCTGGTGAACCCGGTGTCGGGCGCGGTGGCGCTGGGGACGCTGCTGGCGGCGGTGACGTTGCCGGTGGTGGTTGGGTGGTGGCGGGAGGGAGGTAGCGCTGGCCTTTTCTTGCTACGCTGGGAGCGTTAATGTTCGCCCGGGCTGAGGGGCCGACATGAAGCGACGAGATTTCCTGGCCGGGGCGGCGTCGCTTGCCGCCGCAACGCGTGTGACGGCAGCCTCTGGTGCTGGCGGCTCGCGCCTTGCCATTGCCAACATATCTACCCCGACGGCGATGATGCGTGAAGACAGCCCTAACTATTACCCGGCGTTTTTCGGCGAGCTGCGGCGGCTGGGGCGGATCGAAGGACAGAACCTGACGATCGAGCGCTATGGAAAGGAGCAGTACCGCGGCGACAGAGCCGAGCTGGCTGAAGAGATCGTCCGCGGCAATCCGGATGTGATTCTCGTCTTCGATCCCCCGGCCATCATCTTCAAGCAGAAGACCACGACCATCCCGATCGTCACGATTTCGTACGATCCTGTGGCGATCGGCCTGGCGCAGACGCTCGCCCGTCCCGGCGGAAATGTCACCGGCGTCGTCGTCAATCCCGGCCCAACAATCCACGGCAAGCGCATCGCGCTGCTGCGCGAGATGTTTCCGGCGATGTCGCGATTGGGTTGCATCACGCCGGCCGGGGCCTGGGAAAGCTCGGTGGGCGAACCGGTGCGCGTCGCTGCGCAAGCAGCGGGAATTGCGGTCGCCAACTTTACCATCGACCTTCCCGGCAACCCGACGACCTATCGCAACGCGATCCTGCAGGCCGCGCGCGAAGGATCGGACGCGATCATGATGATCGACAGCCCGGACGCATTTGCCAATCGCGTCGCGATCACCGAAGCCATTGCAGAGGTCCGCATCCCCGCCATCCACTGCTTCACCGAAGCCGTCGAGCTCGGCTGCCTGATGGCGTACGCCTTCGACTTGAAGGAGTTGATCAAGCGGATGGCCGGCAACGTCGATGCGATCTGGCGCGGCGCCAATCCTGCCGAAATCCCGTTTTACCAGGTCTCGAAGTTCGATCTGTCGATCAACCTCAATGCGGCCAGGTCTCTCGGACTCAAGGTGCCACCGACGCTGCTGGCGACGGCGGCCAAGGTGGTGGAGTGAAGCTGACGGCTCCAATCATTTTTGCCTTTGCACGCAAAGGTCGCTAAGTTGCCCTGATACACATTAAAGTAGGGGCACATGGCGAATCGCGAAGACATGCTCGCGTGATCAGGGGCAGCTACGCCGCGCGCGACGGCGGTGACACCGAGGGCCTCGTGACGGCTTTTCATCCCGAGGGCGCGTTCACCTTGATGGGCAACAAGGGCGCGCTGGGATTGACAGGAACAATGCAGGGCCACCCGACGCTGCGCGAAGCTTTCGGCCAATTCATCGCCGGCTTCGGCTTCGAAGGCCGCGAAATCCTGGCTGAGTTGGTTGACGGAGATCGCATTGCTGTCCATTCCCGCGTCGACGTTCGATACCGTCCGACCGGGCACGCCTCCAGTACCGAGATCCTGGACCTGTTCAGATTTCGGGATGGCAAGATCGTCGAGCTGATCGAATTTGCGGACACTGCGCAGATCAAGGCCATGATTGCGTGACGCGCGATGATGGGTTGAAGCGTCCTTGCGCCTAAGGGGGCGAGAACTCCATCCGACTAAGGACGGCGCACCTCGAAATACGTCTTGCCGCCCCGAAGAAAGCCCGCCCCTTCATAGAAGCGGAGGGTCGTCTCCCGTTTCGAACCTGTCGCCAACAGAACCTTGTAGCAGTCGGCCTGCCAGGCAAGATCGAGCGCGTGCGCGAGAACCCGCCGGCCAAGGCCGCGCCTGCGGTAGTCCGCATGGGTGACGACATTCTCAATCACCCCGTATGATCGAGCGCCGCGAGACAGATTGGGTACGATCGCGAGCGTGCACGAAGATACGAGCGCTTCGGCTGCCTGCGCCACGATCACGTTCATGAAACTGGAGGACAGCAAGGTCGCCCAGACGCGCTCGGCAGCAGCGGTCTCCAGCGGAGGATCGTGCGGGTGAAGGTGCCGGTAAAGGTTCAACACGTCGAGCAGGTCGCGATCCGTCGCGGAGCGGACAACGGCTTCGGTCATGGGCGGACACCCGGGGTCATAGCCTTCTCTGTGGCAGGCTATCAGATGCCGCGACTGGATACACTCAGACGCCCGTCCTTTGCCCGAACAGCCTGAGGTCATGGGGATAGCGCGCGACATGCGCGACGCGGATGCGCGATGCGTCCTCGTGCCTGGGGTTGATGAGGTAGTTTTGCGCGAATGGCACGATAACCGACGGCACCGAGACCACAGCTGTGTGTGCCTCGTCGAACCAGGGCCGCAACAAACCACGTGTCGCCCTGGGATCATCGGCCCAATCCCGCGATGTCTTTTCGATGTCGGCGACACTCACGGTTTCAACGGCGAGGTCATCGGGAACGTCGATGCCAAGCAGCTGGTAGCTCGTCGGCAGGTCCTCGACATCGATTTCCAGGTGCACCATTACTTCAAGCAGCGCCGAAGCCGGATGATCCGCAGCGTAGACGGCATGCCGGCCGCGATCATGCCAGCGGCCAGCGGCCTTCAGGCCGCCAATGCCCGACAGATCGTCGAAATTGGAGATCCGCCAGATCCTCACGCCGAGCCCTTAGGCAAGGATGCCGTGGTCGATCCGGTGCAACATCTCCTCAACAACGCGCGCGCCCGCCTCCGTCGCGAGGTATGCGAGCGGCGTCTCGCCGCTCAGCGCCTTCTTGGGCTTGCGCAGCCAGCGGTGCGCCTTGACGGCATTGCCGAACACGGTTGCAGCCAGCCGGTCGATGCGCGCCAGCCGCACGGCCTTGTCGGTCTCCTCGACGGTCAACGGTTCACCCTCCGACAGCCGCCGCGCCAGAGTGCGCTTGGGCACGATCAGCGCGTGGATTTCGTCGTCGCTGTAGTTCACAAGGCGCTTGAGCGCCGCGGGCTCGATGCGAAACAGGCTGTTGGCATCGATAACGACATTGAACAACTCGGTTGAGGCGAACAATTCATCCGCCACACTCTTCCCAAGCCCGAGAGTGGGCGCATCTGTGACGGTGGAGAGACCGGTGACCGCATCGAAATGTCCCTGGACAACGATAGCGCCGGGTTGCGGGTGATAGGCCTGGTCGGGCTCGGCGGCGGCCGCGCGTTCATTTGTTGTCCCGCGCAATGCTTCGGGTGGAGATTTGTGCGTCGACTTCGACGGGGGCGTGCGGGCAGGACGCTGCGTCAGGGCTTCCGCCGCGGTCGTCTTGGTCTGCTTCCCGGTCAACGGGCCGGATGCGCGAAGCCCGCGCGAAGCGGCTGAACCAACGCCTTTGCCGGTCCGCTCATTCTTTGCCATGGGGTCCGCCGTGTGCCAAATGCCTCAGAAGCTCCGCCAACTGGCATCTAAGCACACGGGCTGGCGGATTCAAGCGCAGTGCGCGACGACGCTCATCGTCAAGGAATGCCCATGCCTCAAGGCGCTCGCAACACGAGTCGGCCAAGCAGCGCCGCGAGTTCGCTTTGCCTGGATATGCCGAGCTTCTGAAATACGCGCTTCAGCACGTTGCGCGCGGTGTCTTCGGCGATCCCGAGCCGGCCCGCAGCTTGTTTCGGCGGAACGCCCGAGCCCACCAGGGAGGCGATCCTGGCCTCCCCGAGCGTCAACCCCAGGATGTCCCGCACGATGGCGGGATCCGGCGGCTCGGCGGATTTCTGCTCGATCGCGAGCACGATTGCTCGCGTGCGGGTCAGAAAATGGTCGTCTGAAAGTGCGCCGGCGGTGATCGGGAGCAGGTAGATGACGAAACGCCGGCCTGTTGCACTCGACTCCACGAGGATGGGTCTCGGCTCGGCCAGCAGGTCGCGCGCCTCGGCGCGAAGCATGTGCGTCATTGCGGTCTCGAATGAAGCCCGGCTCGCCACCATGCGAACCCGCAGACGATCGTTCGCGAGGTCGAACACCTCGCCGACCAGACTCTTGCCGACCGGATTGGCGAACAGCAACCGCGCCGACGAGTCCAGCGCGAACACGCCGATGCCGATCCGCGCGAGGGCGTCGCCAAGGCCGAGATTGGCCAGCTCGGTATCGAGCAGCCTGATCGACAGGCGCAGCGATTTCTCTGCGTGGCGCCCGAGCGTCGCGATGAGACCCAGTTCGGCGTCGGAGAATTGGGGCTTGGCGAAAGCGCGCTGCACGCTGGGCGCCACCAGGATCCGCGGGTCGGGTGACACTCCGATCGATCCGAACCAGCCGAGGCCGTGTCTTGCAAGGAAGTCCCTGCTGAAGGGATGGTTGAGGTAGGCGTCGTCGATCGGGCCGATGTGCCGGTCGGTGAAGGGCTCGCCGCTGACGTAAAGGCCGGCCGAGATGCAACGCTCAGCCTTGAAATCGTGCTGCGCCCAACGCTCTCCGTAGTCGCCGAGCGCCGGTGCGAGGCTTTCGGAGGCGATGGCTCCGAACGCCCCGTCGTCCCTCCGCCATTGCAGGATCGCGCCGGCGTCTTCGAAGCAGTCGGCGATCTTGCCAAGTGCGGATGGCCACAATGACGGGCTCGCCGCCGTATCGTAGACCGCTTCGACGGCGGCGAGGAGACGCTCGGTGACTGCGGGCATGGGGTCCGATCGATCAGAGAACTCGTTCAGGTTACACGAGATTCCCTTCCAGCAAGCCGGGCCGCGCTCGTTTTACCGGGGCTTCTGCCCCCGCATTTCTACGGATAGCCGGCTGTGGAGGTTGGTTGCGGCAGGAGCGAAGCGGCCGGGCGCGGCCCGGGATTTCGGGGCGGACGCCGCCAACCAGACCCGTTTGGGTCATGCGGCCGGTCCGGCGAGGTCTATTGGATAAAAGCCCGTTGGCTGGAAGACCTTTCATGACATCGCTGTTCGTATTGCCTCATGCCGTGATCTGGTCGCCAGGCAGAGGCGGACAGGCTGTGTCCAGCCTGCACTCGGCCGCGCCATGACAAACGACCGAGAAAAAGACGTGCGGTGCTTCTGCTGCGGGGAGACATCGGAGCAGTCGGCGCTTCCGCCCACCAGCCGGAGCCGCGCCGGGGATCTCGACCAGCGTCCCGGAAGGATGCCCTCCACCATCGGCAGCTCGCTGCAGGAATGTCCGCACTGCGGCTACGTGGCGGCCGACCTGGCCGAAGGAGACGAGCGCGACCGCCTGTTTGCTCAGTCGGAGCGGTATGCGGCGCTATGCGAGCTTCCGCAGTTCTCGCGGCGATCGTCCCGCTTCCTGCTCCGCGCCGCGATCGAACTCGCGCGCGGGGATTTCGAGCGAGCATTCGACTCCACGCTGTGCGCAGCGGCGGATGCGGATGACTGCGATCTTTCGGATATTGCGCGCGGGTTGCGGACGATTGCGGGCCGCTATCTTGCCGGCCGTGCCCTGACCGTCGACTTGCGCCTGCGCTTGCTGGACGTGCTCCGCCGCGCCTCCGATTGGACCGCTGCAACCGTGCTCGCGGGGAAGATGATGGCGGAGAACCTGGCGCATCCGCATGCCGCAATCATCCGCTTTCAGCTCGGCAGGATCGAAGCACGGGATGACCGCTGCTACACGCTCAGCCAGGCCTTGCGTTCGGATCACGATCCGGAGGCTTCCAACGATGACGCCGAACATCTGGACCACGTCGTGCACGTGTTGGGCCGGCTGAAGCGTCGATGATCGTCAGTGATCTAACCAGAGGTGGTACAGTTGGGTGGGCTCGAACCACCGACCTCCTGTTCCACAGACAGGCGCTCTAACCAACTGAGCTACAACTGCATCCTTGCGAGCCGCGCCTCTGGGCGCCCTGAAAGGGCCGATACCTAAGGGGGGCTGGACGGGGCGGAAACTAGGTGCAACGGGCGTTTTTGGCAAGGCCGCAAGACGCCCAAATCGCTCCCCGATCAACGTTATTTCCATAACAAAACCCGGGCCTTTCAGCCCGGGTTTCTGATCGACAACCGGCCGGCCAGATCAGGCGGCGGGCGTGTAGAGCTTCGCGGCGCTGGCCTTGATCGGCTCGGCGGTCGCGGCGGCGACGCGCTGGGTCAGCTCGACCAGCTCCTTGGCCTGGGACTGGAAGGTCTCGAGCTGGGTGCGGGCGTGGCCGGTCCACAGCTGCATGGCTTCCGTCGGCGACTTGAGGCTGAACAGCTGCTGGGCGAAGTCGAGCTGGGCGTTGCTGTTGGCCTTCATGAACTCGACCAGCTTGGCGGTGTACTCGCTCGCGCCCTTGCTGGCAGAGGTGAACACGGCCTCGACGGTGCCGTTGTGGGTTTCGGCCGCGTCCTTAAACTTGGCGTAGCTTTCGCGGGCCTGCGCCGCGCCCTTTTCGGCGAACGCACGCATCTGCTCGGGAACCTCGAACGGAATGATCGAGGCAGAAAACGGATCAGTCGTACCTGTCATGGGTATCCCTCACACTAAATGAAAAAACGGAGTGAGCCGTCAGGCCGCGCCCGCCGGCCAACCGGGTGGCGGGAGCAAAGACTGGAAACACAAAACGAATGATGGCTCGCCCAGCGCCCAGACCATGCCTGCCTAAAATGTCAACATTGTGCAACGCAACGGGTTGGGAGGGTGCATTGCGAAAATAATCTCGGGGAGGATGAGGTTCCCATGGTGGGGAACCGGTGGTTGAGGTGTTTGGGTGCGCCGAGCACCACTCTTTCCGTTCCTCCCCCTTACGGGGGAGGGTCACGGAGGGGGGTGCCACACGGGGATTCTGTCCGTCGCGCTCCGCCCCTCGTGCAACGAACCGACACCTTTGCTGGGCTACCCTCTCCCTAGCCCTCCCCCGCAAGGGGGGAGGGAACGCACCGCGGACTCGGCGCGAGTTCAGTTGCGTGAGAGGCACGATCGCCTCCGCGCGAATCCTGCGGATGCGACCGGGCTGCGGCTTGCGGGGTCGGCACCATTAGGGTTATCGCGGCTTAGGCCTTCGCCCGTAGGCTGGGGCCGTGGACCTGCCTGCGGCTGCGGGCGATACTAACTCTTTCTTAAGGCTGCCATTCCGGCAGTCCTGGTGCTGACAAACGGGACGCGAAGCCGGTCGGATGACGAGTTCGGATTTCCAGTTGCGAGGTGTGGGCGATCCCCGGCTGGCCGTGCATGCGACCTCTCAGCTGCCCGCCTGGCTGTGGTCGATCGACGGCGCCCGCGTGCTGTGGGCCAATCCGGTCGGCGCAAAACTGTTCGGCGCGGCAAACAGCGCGGCGCTCGCGGACAGGATTTTTGGCCCGGCGGACAGCCATCGCCGCCAGGTCGCCCGCCTCGCCCGGCAACTGCCGGCGAACGGCTCCATGCGGCTCGAACGTCTGCGCGGCTTCGGCGCCCGGCTCGGCGCGCTGATGACCTGCGCCTGCGCCCGGCTGGACTTTGCCGATGGCGGTCATGGCGTGCTGGTCACCGCGATGGACCCGAGCTTGCGCTCCATGCCGCTGATCGAGCGGCTGCTTCGTCTGGTCGACGGCGCAAAGGTGCCGATGGCGGCGTTCGCGCCCGACGGCCTGTTCGTGGGCGCCAGCGAGGCTGCGCGCCACCTGCTCGGCTTCCGCGATCTCGGCGAGGCCGGCCTCGACCGGGCGCGCAGCGATGCGCTGCGCGAAGGCCGCGCCGAGACCCCGATCGGGATCGGCCAGATGGTGCTGCAACGGGTCGGCACGGGCGCCGATGTCGGCCTGGTCGCGCTGATCGAGCCGGCCGCTGCGCAAGGTGCGCCTGCCGAGCACGTGCCCCCCGCGTCCGTGCTCGCGCGTGCACCAAGCGAGGCGCCGGTCGGCTTCGCACAAGCCACCGAGACGACGCCGAGCGAGCCGCCGTCATCGCACGAGGTGCCTGAAGGCATCGCCATGTTCGACGCCTTCGCGGAGCCGGTGGAGGCGCCCGCGAGCAGTGCGACGATCGCGAGCGAACCGCCGCAAGCTGCAACGGTTCGGGATGCAGCCGAAGAGACCGTTCGAGAGCCGGCGCAAGAGGCGGCCGACCAGACGGACGAAGCCGCGGCCAAAACTCCGGTTGAAAACCCGCCAGCAGCCATTGTGTCGCCGCAGGCTGCGCCGATCACTACCGGCATGGTCGAGCCGCCGTCGGGCCAAGAGTCGTTTGGCCGGGAGTCGTCGGGCCAAGAGCCGCCCGCACCGCGTCAGCATCCGCTGCGCTTCCTCTGGCAGATGGATGCAGACGGCCGCTTTGCGCTTCTCTCCGACGAATTCATCCGCCTGATCGGCGCGCGCACCGCCTCAGGCTTCGGCCGCCCCTGGCGCGAGATCGCCGAAACATTCTCGCTCGATCCTGAGGGGCGCGTCGCACAGGCGCTGGCGAGCCACGACACCTGGGCCGGGATCACGGTGAACTGGCCGACTGACAGCGGCGCAGCTCTTCCGGTCGAGCTCGCGGGCCTGCCGGTCTACGATCACGAGCGTAACTTTGCCGGCTTCAAAGGCTTTGGCGTCTGCCGCGACCTCGACGCCCTGAATCGGCTCGATTCGCTCAGGCGTTTCGAGCTGCTGGCCAAAGCGCCGGCGCAGCACGGCCCGTCCACCGATGTGGCCGTGCCGGACACGGAGCCTGATGCCGAGCCGGTGGCCGAAGCGCCGCCCGCGCCGATCGAGCCGCCCGAGTTCGAGCCCGAGCCTGAGCCTGAGCCTGAGCCAATAGCCGAACCCGAACTGCCCGAACCCACAAGCGACGCGAATTCACATCCAACCGATCCGGACACGCCAGTGGAAACGCCCGTTGAGACTCCCTTGGAAACGCCTCCCAATGTCGTGCCGTTCCGCCCGCACGGCGACGTCAGGTCACAAGGTGACCAGAGAGCGCCGAGCCTGACCCCGGTCGAGAACAGCGCGTTCAACGAGCTCGCGCGGCAATTGTCCGAACGGCTCGAACGCGAGCGCGAGACGATCGCGGCAGATGCGGCAGAGCCCGCAGCGGAGATCCCTGCCGAACCAGCGGCGCCGGAGCCCGAGCCGCCGCACACGCCGGCGCAATGGCTGACCGAGCCCGCGCCGCCGCCACGCGGCGCCAGTGCGCGCGACCGCACGCTGCTCGACCTCTTGCCGACCGGCATCCTGATCTACCGGCTCGACCGCCTGCTCTACGCCAACACGGCGTTTCTCGCGCGCATGGGCTATGCCGACATCCATGCGCTGGAGGATGCCGGCGGGCTGGATGCGCTCTATGTCGAGCCGGGCGTCTCCGCGGCCAGCAGCACCTCGCAAGCCGGCACGCCTGTCACGATCAGCGCGAGCGTTGCGAACGGCGAAGCGCCGCTTGCGGCCACCGAAGCGCATCTGCACGCGATCGACTGGGATGGCGAGAGCGCGCATGCGCTGATCTGCGCGCTGCCCAATCCTGCACCTGTTGCGGCTGCACCTGTCGTCACCGGGCCCGGCATTGCCGAGCCTGTCATCCCCGAGGCGGTTGTCGCGGAGACAATGGTCCCGGAATCCTTCCCTTTCGACATCGAGCCGGCGGCCGGCGAGGCCGAAGCCGAAGATCTCGCCGCCATCCTCGACACCACGGCCGAGGGCATCGTCATGTTCGATGCCGAAGGCAACATCCACGCCTGCAACCGCAGCGCCGAGGCGCTGTTCGGCTATGACGGCACGGCGCTGCTGGAGCAAAATCTGGTGACGCTGTTCGCGCCCGAGAGCCAGCAGATCGTCGCCGACTATTTCGAAAGCCTGAAGAGCCAGGACATTGCGAGCCTGCTCGACCACGGCCGCGAAGTGCTGGGACGCGAGAAGAAGGGCGGCGTCATTCCGCTCGCGATGATCATGGGCCGCACGCGGCCCGACGGCCCGAATTTCTTCGCCGTGTTCCGCGACCTCAGCCAGAGCAAGCAGGGCGAGAGCGAGCTGACGCAGGCCCGCCGTCTCGTCCACAGTGCGGCCAATGCGAAAGCCGACATGCTGGCGCGGATCAGCCACGAGATCCGCACGCCGCTCAACGCCATCATCGGCTTTGCCGAGGTGATGATCTCCGAACGCTTCGGCACGCTCGGCAACGAGCGCTACGGCGAATACATGAAGGACATCCGCGCCTCCGGCGAGCGCGTCATCGCCATCATCGACGATTTGCTGGAGCTGTCGCGGATCGAGACCGGCAAGCTCGACCTCAACTTCGCCAACCTCAACCTCAACGAACTCGTCGAAGCCTGCGTCACCGTGATGCAGCCGCAGGCCAATCGCGAGCGCATCATCATCCGCACCTCGCTCGCCCATGCGCTGCCGCAGGTCAGCGTGGACGCGCGCGCGATGCGGCAGATCACCATGAATTTGATCTCGAACTCGATCAGGCTCGCCAGCGCCGGCGGCCAGGTCATCGTCTCGACCGCGCTGTCCGACCGCGGCGAGATTGCGCTTCGCATCCGCGACACCGGCCACGGCCTGTCCGAGCGCGAAGTCGCCGCCGCGATGGAGCCGTTCCACACTCCGCCGCCGGGCGATGCCGCGGACAGCGCGGCGCTGAGCCTGTCGCTGACCAAGGCCCTGGTCGAAGCCAACCGCGCCCGCTTCAACATCAAGAGCGCCGGCCACGGCACGCTGATCGAAGTGGTGTTCGCGCCGGCACTGGCGGGGGCGTAGGGAGCATGGCCGTTTGCAGAAGCGCCCGGCGCTGCGGGGCGGAAGAGCGCCGCGAGTAGTCGCGCGACGTGTTGCAGCTTATTCCCGACCGGAACCGAATGCAGCTTCGTGGCTTGACCCCGGAGCGTTTCCTGTCGCCTCCAAGCCAATTGCAACACTGATTATTACGCCGCCGTGTGATCGCAAATGTCCGACCGACTGAAATCCGGCGCATCGAAGAAGCCCGCTGTTAAGCGGAGCGATGCCGTTTCAAGGACCGCTGAGCGGAAGGCGCTGCCCTCGGGCGCTTCTGCCCGCATGAACGCTCGGGTCGTCCTGGCGCTCGTGCTGGTCGCACTCGCTTTGTGGACTGCGGCCGGGTTTCTGACGGCGCTGATCTGGGCCGCAATTCTCGCAACCGCGCTTTGGCCGCTCTACATCAGTTTCGCCACACGCCTTGCCTCGGGTCCGTCCAACCTCACCGCTCTCGCTTTCACGCTCATGGTCGCACTCATCCTGGTGGCTCCCATGTCACTCGCGGTCTACCAGCTCGCCCAGCAGGGCGACGTGCTGGTCAGCTGGTTGAAGCGGGCCGGAGAGAGCGGGGTCGACGTCCCGGATTGGCTTTCGCGCCTGCCTGTTGCCGCGGAAAGCATCCAGCAATGGTGGCGCGCCAACCTCTCCGATCCCAAGGCGGCGAGCGCATGGTTGAAATCAATCAATGCGGACAACGCATCCGATCTGTTTCGAACGTTCGGCGGACAGCTGCTCCATCGGTTGTTCATGCTGTTGTTTTCGCTACTGGCTCTGTTCGTCCTGCTCCGCAATGGCCGGTTGATCGCGAACCGCTTTCTGGAAACGTCCGATCGGCTTTTTGGCGAGGCCGGCGAGGGTCTCGTCGAGAGGATGGTCGCCGCCACCCGCGGGACCGTGAACGGCACGGTGCTGGTCGCCTTGGGCGAGGGCCTATTGATCGGCGTCGGGTATCTGATCGCGGGCGTGCCGAATGCCATCGTATTTACGATCCTCACGGCGGCGTTTGCGATGCTTCCCTTCGGCGCCTGGCTGGCATTTAGCGCCGCGGCGCTGATCCTCGCCAGCGGCGGGGGCAGCGGGCTTGCAGCCGCCGGCGTATTCTGCTGGGGCGCGGTCGTGATGTTTGCCGGCGATCATTTCGTGTGGCCGACCCTTGTGGGTGACTCGGCGCGGCTTCCGTTCCTGCTGGCATTCGTCGGAATCTTCGGCGGCCTTGCTGCCTTCGGTCTGCTCGGCCTGTTTCTCGGCCCTGTGATCATGGCGGCCTTGCTGGCGGTTTGGCGCGAATGGATCTTCCGACCTGCGCTCCAGGAGAAGGCAGGCTGAGACATCGCGTCATGGCCGCAGACCGTAAGCCTACCGAGCGAACAGGTTCCGGAAAACGAACACGGCGCCTTTCGGCGCCGTGCTTGCAGTATTGAAGTCCGTTTGGGGATCGGCTCAGCTGTAGATCTCGAACAGCCCGGCGCCGCCCTGGCCACCGCCAATGCACATCGTCACCACGCCCCACTTGGCCTTGCGGCGCGCGCCTTCCTGCAGCAGATGGCCGGTGAGACGGGCGCCCGTCATGCCGAAGGGATGGCCGATCGCGATCGAGCCGCCGTTGACATTGTACTTGGCGGGATCGATGCCGAGCTGGTCGCGGCAGTACAGGCATTGGCTGGCGAAGGCTTCGTTGAGCTCCCACAGATCGATGTCATCGACCTTGAGGCCGGTGCGCTTGAGCAGCTTCGGAATCGCGAACACCGGGCCGATGCCCATCTCGTCCGGCTCGCAGCCGGCGGTCGCCCAGGCGACGAAACGGCCGAGCGGCTTGAGGCCGCGCTTCTCGGCGTCCTTGGCCTCCATCAGCACCACCGCCGCGGCGCCGTCCGAGAGCTGACTGGCATTGCCGGCCGTGACCGACTTGCCGGGGCCCTTCACCGGCTCGAGCTTGGCAAGGCCCTCCATCGTGGTCTCGGGCCGGTTGCACTCGTCGCGGTCGACGACGTAGTCGACGATGCTCTCGGCCTTGGTCTGCTTGTCGACCACCTTCATCTTGGTCTTCATCGGGACGATCTCGTCCTTGTACTTGCCCGCCTGCTGCGATGCCGCCATGCGGCGCTGCGATTCCAGCGAGAACTCGTCCTGATATTCGCGGCTGAGCTTGTAGCGCTCGGCGACGATGTCGGCGGTATCGATCATCGCCATGAAGATATCAGGGGCGACCTTGAGCAATTCAGGATCAATCGATTCCTTCGGCGTGCCGCCGCCCGGCATCGAGATGCTCTCGACCCCGCCGGCGACGATGCAGTCGGCGCCGTCCGAGCGGATCGAGTTGGCGGCCATCGCGATGGTCTGCAGCCCCGAGGAGCAGAAGCGGTTCACCGAGACGCCGGCCGTGGTCTTCGGCAGGCCGGCGAGCAGCGCGGCCTGACGGCCGATGTTCGGCGCGCCATGGGCGCAATTGCCGAGATAGCAATCCTCGACATAGTCCTTCTCGACGCCGGCGCGGTCGACCGCGTGATGAATGGCATGGGCCGCAAGCGACATCGGCGGCGTGATATTGAACCCGCCGCGGCCTGATTTTGCGAGGCCCGTGCGTGCGTAGGAAACGATGACGGCTTCACGCATTGTTTTCTCCCTTTTTGAACGATTTTGACCGGAGCGTCGGTCTAGGTCTTCTCGGCGCCATTGGTACACAATGTTTGGAGGCCGCGGGGAAAATATGGCGTCGCGCGAGGGCCAAACAAAACGCCGCCCTCGCGAGAGGGCGGCGTTGTTCCGCGGGTCGGAATATCAATGCGAGCATTACTCTATCCACTCGTCATGCCCGGGCTTGTCCCGGGCATCCACGTTCTTTCTCCGACCGGGCAAGACGTGGATGGCCGGGTCAAGCCCGGTCATGACGACGGTAAGAGTTTGATCAGAACGTCAGCGCCTTGACCTGCTTGACCTGCGGCAGGGCCTGCACCTTGGCGAGCAGATCGGCCGGCACCGCGCCGTCGACCTCGATCAGCGCGATGGCATCGCTGCCGGGCGCGACGCGGCCGAGGTGGAAGGTCGCGATGTTGATCTTGGCATCGCCGAGCAGGCTCGCGAACTTGCCGATGAAGCCCGGCTTGTCCTCGTTGGTGACGTAGATCATCGACTTGCCGAACTCGGCGTCGACCCGGATGCCCTTGATGTCGACGAGGCGCGGCTTGCCGTCGGCGTAGACGGTGCCCGAGACCGACCGCTCCTGCCGCTCCGTGGTGACGGTGACCGTGATCAGACTCTCATAGTCGCTCTGGGCGGCGCGGACGATCTCGTCGACCACCATGCCGCGCTCCTTGGCGACGACGGGCGCCGACACCACGTTGACCTCGCCCAGCATCGGGCGCAGCAGGCCCGACAGCACGGCGGAGGTGATCGCCTTGATCTTCATCTCGGCGACGTGGCCCTCATAGGTGATCTCGACCTTGAGGATGCCGCTCTCGGTGAGCTGGCCGGCAAACGAGCCGAGCTTCTCGGCGAGCGAGATGAACGGCTTCAGCTTCGGCGCCTCTTCCGCCGTGATCGAGGGGAAATTGACCGCGTTCGAGATCGCGCCGGTGAGCAAATAATCCGACATCTGCTCGGCGACCTGGAGTGCGACGTTCTCCTGCGCTTCCGTGGTGGAGGCGCCGAGATGCGGCGTGCAGATCACGTTGGGATGACCGAACAGCACGTTCTTGGTCGCGGGCTCCTCGACGAAGACGTCGAAGGCGGCGCCGGCGATGTGCTTGGCGTTGAGCGCATCGAGCACCGCCTGCTCGTCGACGAGACCGCCGCGGGCGCAGTTGATCAGGCGCACGCCCTTCTTCATCTTGGCGATGGCGGCCGCATCGATAATGTTTTTGGTTTTCTCGGTCAGCGGCGTGTGCAACGTGATGAAGTCGGCGCGCTTGAGCAAATCGTCGAGCTCGACCTTCTCGACGCCGATGTCCCTGGCGCGCTCCGGCGACAGGAACGGATCGAACGCGATCACCTTCATGCGCAGGCCGAGCGCGCGGTCGGCGACGATCGAGCCGATGTTGCCGCAGCCGACGACGCCGAGCACCTTGCCGGTGATCTCGACGCCCATGAAGCGGTTCTTCTCCCACTTGCCGGCCTGGGTCGAGGCGTCGGCCTGCGGGATCTCGCGGGCGAGCGCCAGCATCAGGGTGATCGCGTGCTCGGCGGTCGTGATCGAATTGCCGAACGGCGTGTTCATCACGATGATGCCCTTGGCCGTGGCGGCGGGGATCTCGACATTGTCGACGCCGATGCCGGCTCGGCCGATCACCTTGAGGTTGGTCGCCTTGTCGAGGATTTTTGCGGTCGCCTTGGTCGCGGAGCGGATCGCAAGGCCGTCGTAATTGCCGATGATCTCGGCGAGCTTGTCCTTGTCCTTGCCGAGATTGGGCTGGAAGTCGACCTCGACGCCGCGGTCTTTGAAGATCTGCACGGCGGCGGGCGAGAGCGCGTCGGAAATGAGTACTTTGGGTTTGGTCATGAGGATGTGTCCTTCACCGTCCCTAAGGGAAGATCGGCCCGCGGGCCGGAAATGCGTGAGTGGCTCGGAAGCTTTGTGTTCTCCCTCTCCCCGTTCTCAAGGGGAGAGGATTGGGGTGATGGGCAGCCACAGGCAAAGTGCTCGTGGAGAGAGCGCCCCTCACCCGGATCGCTGCGCGACCCGGCCTCTCCCGTAAGAACGGGGAGAGGCGAAGAAAGAAAACTTACGCCGCCTTGGCGAGCGCGGCCCTGGTCTCGGCGAAAGCCCAATCGATCCACTGCGTCAGCAACTCGACGTCCTTGGCCTCGACGGTGGCGCCGCACCAGATGCGCAGGCCGGCCGGCGCGTCACGGTAATAGGCGAAGTCGTAGCCGGCGCCTTCCTTCTCGACCAGCGCGACCAGCTTCTTGCTGAACTCGGCCTGCGCGTCCTCGGACAGCGAGGTGATGGCGGGATCGGTGAACTTGAGGCACACCGAAGTGTTGGAGCGGATCGCGGCATCCTTGGCCAGGAAGTCGATCCACGGCGTCTTCGCCTTCCAGTCGGCGAGCACCTTGGTGTTGGCGTCGGCACGCGCGATCAGCGCCTTCAAGCCGCCGATCGACTTCGCCCAGTTCAGCGCGTCGAGGTAATCCTCGACGCAGAGCATCGACGGCGTGTTGATGGTCTCGCCGACGAAGATGCCTTCGTTGATCTTGCCGCCCTTGGTCATGCGGAAGATTTTCGGCAGCGGCCAGGCCGGCTTGTAGGTCTCGAGACGCTCGACGGCGCGGGGCGACAGGATCAGCATGCCGTGCGCAGCCTCGCCGCCGAGGGCCTTCTGCCAGGAGAAGGTGACCACGTCGAGCTTCGCCCAGTCGAGCGGCTGCGCGAACGCGGCCGACGTCGCGTCGCAAATCGTCAGGCCGGCGCGATCCGCCTTGATCCAATCGGCGTTCGGCACGCGCACGCCCGACGTGGTGCCGTTCCAGGTGAAGACGACGTCGCTCGCGGGATCGACCTTCGAGAGGTCGGGGATCTCACCATAGGCTGCGTTCAGCTTGGTGACGTCCTTGAGCTTCAATTCCTTGACGATGTCGCTGACCCAGCCTTCGCCGAAGGATTCCCAGGCGAGCGTGGTGACGGGGCGCGCACCCAGCAGCGACCACAGCGCCATCTCGACCGCGCCGGTATCGGAGGCCGGCACGATGCCGATGCGATAATCGGCAGGCACCTCGAGCACTTCGCGCGTCAGATCGATCGCGAGCTTGAGCTTGGTCTTGCCGACCTTCGCGCGATGCGAGCGGCCGAGCGCTGCGTCCTTGAGATTTTGGGCGTTCCAGCCGGGGCGCTTGGCGCAGGGGCCGGAGGAAAAATGCGGCACGTCCGGCCGCGAAGCGGGCTTCGCTACAGTCATAATATCTACCCTTCCAGATAGTCAGCCTCCCGTTGGGGGGAGGTGTCCCGCCGCGGCTGATACGGGAAACGGAAAGAGTCGTCAAGGAAGTTCCGGCGCCTCACGGCGGAGTGATGGTGTTTCGGCTGCGATACCAGGGGATTCAACGACCGCGAGCGCATTCAGCAAGTCCGTGGCCTCGCTGATCAATTGCGCCGCCCGGCGGCGGCTGCCGACTTTCAAAATGCATTTGTCATTGGCCTGCACGACATAGTCGTTGCCGACCTTGATCATCGAATAATTTGTCATCGAAATCCCCGAACCGAGCGAGCCCGGTGTCAGACGCCGCCGTAGCACCGATCGTTCCATCATCAACGTGAACGACCGACGGGTAGTTTACCGCCTCTTAACATGAACGAATGCGCGATCTGAATTTGCTGATTGCGCAAGGCCCGCAAAGCAGCTGGCTCAAAAGCGGACAGTCATGCCGACGTGACTCGCTGTGAATCCGAGCCGCTTGTAGAAGCGCTGCGCATCGACGCGCGTCTGATGCGTCAGCAGTTCGACCAGATTGCAGCCGCGCGCCTTTGCTTCCGCGATCGCCCACTGCACCAATCGCTCGCCGATACCGCGGCTGCGGCAATCAGCGGCAACGCGCACGTCTTCGAGCAGACCGCGTACGCCGCCTTGCGAGCTGATGCCCGGCAGAACAGCAAGTTGCAGGCAGCCGACCACCTTGCCCTCGATCTCGGCCACCACGAGCGTCAGATTCGGATCGCGCTCGACCCGCGCGAATGCATCGTAATAGGCGGCGGGCAACGGATCCTCGACGCGCTCGCGCGCGCGGCCGAGATGATCGTCGGCGAGCATCGCCACGATCGCGGGAACGTCGCCCAGGCGGGCGCGGCGAATGGAGACGGATTCGGCGCTCATGTGGAAACTCCGGGCTCAATGCGCCGGCGGAAGGCCGAGAAACGCTTCGACTTCGCCGATCCAGCGCCGGACGGAAGCATAGCGGCCGAGGTCGAAGCCGCCTTCATGCGCCACGCGGGTATAGGCGAGCAGCGAGACGTCGGCGAGCGAAACTTCCCCACCGGCAAAGAAGCGGCTTGCCGCCAGATGCTGCTCCATGCGGTCGAGCGCCGCATAACCGCGCTTGACTTTTTCAGGATCGAGCTCGGAGGCGTCCTTGCCGAGATAGACGAGCAGGAAGCGGCACACCGCGATGTAGGGCTCGTGGCTGTATTGTTCCCAGAACAACCATTCGTCCATCTTTGCCGCAGCGAAGGCATCGCGCGGAACGAGCGCGCTGTCGCGGGCGAGGTAGCGGATGATGGCGTTGGACTGAGCCAGCGTGCGGCCGTCGTCGAAGGCGACGGTGGGCACCTGGCCGGCGCCGTTCATCCCAAGGAATTGCGGCGTGCGAGTCTCGCCCTTTCGGGTGTCGATCTCGACCCACTGATAGGGCAATGCGAGCTTGTCGCAGACCCACTTCACCTTGAGGCAATTGCCGGAATTGCTGTCGCCGTAGACCTTCATCGCTGCCGCCCCGCTTTGGAGCGACAGAGCATCAGGACGCCGCCGCTCTGTCAACCGGCTGCGTGCGGCAGTCTAGAACTTGTAGCCGGCGCCGACACGGAAGTTGTTCAGGCCAACGGTGATGTTCTTCACATCCGAGAAGCCGATATGCTCCCATTCGCCGCGAATGAGGAAGTTGTTGTAGATGGCGTATTCGACACCGATGCCGGCCGTCCATCCGTACATGAAGGCGTTTGTGCGTTGCTCGGTCTTGTTCAGCGTGCCCGAACCGGCCGGCACATGCCGATGAACGGTCGTGGTCACGCCGCCAACGACCACGGACTCGTCGTAGTCGTCCCACTTCTGATAAGAAACGGTCGCAAATCGCGAAACCTCGGCGCGCCCGACAGCCACGCCTGCGAAGGCATAGGGCATAAACTCGCCGCCGTCCCAGCCGATCCGGCCGCGGAAGGTGGCGTAATCCTTTAACTTCAGTGAAGCGCCACCGCCCAGGGTGGTGTCATAGGTATAGGTATGGCCAGTTGGACCCGTCTCGCCGTCCAGAAGGCGCGTCATGGAATCGCTGGCAGAACTCGAGATGTTGTTCATGTAGCTGTAATTGGCTTCGACGCCCATCACGGCATCGTAGATCTGCCAGTTCTTGCCCACATAGGCGCCGAACCCGGTCGACTGCACGTGGTTCTTCGGCAGCAGCGACCAGCCACCGACCGGCGCCTGCAGGATGCTGTTGCGAAGCATGAAGTCGGTCATTGACTTCGGGGCGTGACTGAAATCGATGTCGGTCGTGGCGAAGCCGAACTGGCCGCCGACATAGAAGCCGTCCCAATTGACGGAGGACTTCGACAGGCCATCGGTGAAGCTGCCGCGCAGGATCGGCAGGTCCGGCAAATCGGCCGCGCGCGCGGCAGACACCGTCCCAAATATCGCTGCCGCCAACATCAGCCTACGCATCGCAACGCTCCATCGGACTCGAACTGTTGCGATGATCATCGCCTGTTAACCTTAACCAATGGTTGCGCCAGGCGCTTTCGTCGCGATCGAGCCATGAAAATCCGCAAAGCAAAACGGCGCGGGTTGATCCCGCGCCGTTAAGAAATCCTAACCGATCGAAGTGTCGATCAGCCCTTGGTGATCAGCGGCGGCGGCATATAGGCCGGCGGGCTGCTGAGGTCCCAACGCACGCCGAGCTTGATGTCGTGCGAGGTGATGTCTCTGACCTTGATCGACGTCGGGCCTGAAGCGCTGTTGTCGAACAAACGGTAGTTGCCAGGCGCGCCGTCGCCGAGGTTCATGTAGCTGTAGGCGAGTTCGACGGTGAACCCGGGATTGACCTTGTAAGCGAGACCTGCGTGAGCGGCCCAGGCAAGATTCCACTTTCCGTTGTCGGCGAAGTAGGCGACGCTGTTGTTGAGCAGCGGGTTGTAGGACACGCCGTCGTCGCGGAAGCCGCTGATCTTGTTGTAGGAGCCGCCGACACCGGCGCCGATGAACGGGGTGATGCACCACCATGTGCCGAGATCGACATAGGCGTTGGCCATCACGACCCACTCGGACTTGCTGCCGCTGTAATTGTTGACGCCGACGAAGCCGGGTCCGAAAACGTTGTCACTGCCGTGCAGATTGGATTTACCACGGTACTGGCCGATCACGTCGGCGCGGAACCAGTTGTTGAAGCGATAGCCGACGCCGAGATCGAACAGCCCGGCCGAGTCGAAGCCGAGGCCTTCGGTCGACTTCGAATAACCAGCCGGAAGGGCGCTCT
The DNA here is from genome assembly GCF_023073355.1 of Bradyrhizobium sp. 199. Classification (GTDB taxonomy): domain Bacteria; phylum Pseudomonadota; class Alphaproteobacteria; order Rhizobiales; family Xanthobacteraceae; genus Bradyrhizobium. The sequence continues at coordinate 129,883 of NZ_JADPJI010000011.1, read as the reverse complement.
CGATGCGCTTGGCGCTCTGGTTGGTCATGCCGACATCACCACGCAGATACCAGCCGCCGAAATCGGCGGGCGGAGCGGGCGGCGCGTACATGGGAGGGGGCGCCGCGATCGGCATGTCGGCGGCAAACGCCATCGACGAGATCAGGGTTGCCGCACCCGCGGCAAGGAGAGACTTAACGCTACGCATTGGCTTCGTCCTTTTGGCCGGTGAGGCAAACACGCAGGCCTCACGTTCTGGAAACTCACGAAGCGGACGATGCCAGCAAATGTTTAAGCGCCACTTAACCCTAATTTTTAAGGTTGATTTTTTCTCTACCCTCGCGCGGATGCGGCTGGAGCGTTGCAAAAATGCGGCGGTAGCGCGCCGCAATTGCTAACGATTGATGAAGCCGCAATGCAGCGAAACAAGCTTTGTTAACGCCTGTGCTGGGGCAGCCTGGGCAGGAACACCGCAAGCAGGCCGATCGCCGGCAGATAGGCGCAGACCTGGTAAACGAACTCGATCGAGGTGTGGTCGGCAAGCTTGCCGAGCACGGCGGCCCCGAGGCCCCCGATGCCGAAGGCGACGCCGAAGAACACGCCGGAGATCATGCCGAATCTGTGCGGCACCAGTTCCTGCGCGAACACGATGATCGATGACGTCGTCGAAGAGATGATCAGGCCGATGATGACTGACAGCACCGCACTCGCATAGAGCCCGGCATAAGGCAGCGCCAGCGTGAACGGCAGCGCACCCAGGATCGAAATCCAGATCACGATCTTGCGGCCGAAGCGATCGCCCAAGGGACCGCCCAGAAACGCGCCGACCGCGTTCGCCGCGAGGAAGATGAAGAGATACATCTGCGCTGCCTGCGTCGACACGCCGAAGCGGTCGATCAGGTAGAAGATGTAGTAGCTCGACAGGCTCGAGACGTAGAGCTGCTTTGAGAACAGCAGTGCGACCAGCACGAGCAGCGCGACGGCGACCCGGCGCGAGTTCGGCGCGTCGGGATGGGACTGAACCGCCGCGGTCTTCTTCGCCGTGATCTGCGGCGCATACCAGCGGCCGATGCGCCAGAGGATGAGGATCGCGAGGAACGCGATCGAGGAGAACCAGGCGATGCTGCCCTGCCCGAACGGCACCACGATCAGCGCCGCCAGCACCGGCCCCATCGAGGTGCCGAAGCTGCCGCCGAGCTGAAATACCGATTGCGCAAAGCCGTAGCGGCCGCCGGAAGCAAGCCGCGCGATGCGCGCGGACTCCGGATGAAACACCGCCGAGCCGAGACCGACCAGCGCGGCGGCGACGAGAATGACGAGATATTGCTGCGCGGCACTGAGCAGCAGCAGGCCGAAGAAGGTCGAGGCCATGCCGATCGCCAGCGAATAGGGCTGGGCCTTCTTGTCGGTGTAGTGCCCGACCACCGGCTGCAGCAGCGAGGCCGTGAACTGGAAGGCCAGCGTGATCATGCCGATCTGCGCGAAGTCGAGCGCGTAGGTGTCCTTCAGGATCGGATACACCGAGGCGATCAGCGACTGCATGGTGTCGTTGAGGAAGTGCGAGAAGCTGATGCCCGCAAGCACGACATAGGCCGGCCCTGCGGCCGCGGTCGACTTGGCGGCGGGCGTCACGTCGCTGACGACGATGGGCTCAGTCAGCGTTTCCTCTGAGACGACGACAGGCTTATTCAATGGTACATCCCGGCAGGCGCGGCAGATTGCCGCGACCCGCTAGTTACGATGCGTGCGGCGGCCGATCCACCGCCAATCGCCCATGGCTGGGATGCGGCTAGGCCGCCGCTGCCTGTCCGAGCGCCGAGACGATGGTATCGACGACGTCCTCGACCAGACTGCGGTCCTCACCTTCGCCCATGACCCGGATCACCGGCTCGGTGCCGGAGGAGCGGATCAGGAGGCGGCCGTGGCCGTTGAGACGCTGCTCGCCGTCGGAAATCGCCGATTTGACGTCGGAATTGTCCAGCGGCTTGCCGCCCTTGTGGCGGACGTTCTTGAGGATCTGCGGCAGCGGATCGAAGCGGTGGCAGACTTCCGACACCGGCCGGCGCAGCTTCTGCACCACCGCCAGCACCTGCAATGCGGCAACGAAGCCGTCGCCGGTGGTGGCGTAGTCGGACAGGATGATGTGGCCGGACTGCTCGCCGCCCAGATTGTAGCCGCCGTTCAGCATCTGCTCGAGCACGTAGCGGTCACCGACCGGCGTGCGCACGAGATCGAGCCCCTGCCCATTCAGGAAGCGCTCGAGGCCGAGATTGGACATCACGGTGGCGACGATGCCCGGACGCGACAGCCGGCCGTCTTCCTTCCAGCTCTGCGCGATCACCGCCAGCAACTGGTCGCCGTCGACGACATGGCCGCGCTCGTCGACCAGGATGACGCGGTCGGCGTCGCCATCGAGCGCAATGCCGATGTCGGCGCGCATCTCGCGCACCTTCTTCGACAGCGCTTCCGGCGACGTCGAGCCGCAGTCCTTGTTGATGTTGAAGCCGTCGGGCTCGACGCCGATCGGCACCACGTCGGCGCCCAGCTCCCACAGCGCTTCCGGCACCACCCTGTAGGCGGCGCCGTTGGCGCAATCGATCACGACGCGCAGGCCCTCGAGCGAGAGATCGCGCGGCAAGGTGCGCTTGGCGAATTCGATGTAGCGGTCATGCACGCCGTCGATGCGGCGGGCGCGCCCCAGGCTCGCGCTCTGTGCGAGCCGCTTGTCGATGGGCTCGTCGAGCAGCTGCTCGATCTGCCGCTCGACATCGTCGGAGAGCTTGAAGCCCTGCGGGCCGAACAGCTTGATGCCGTTGTCCTCGAACAGATTGTGAGAGGCCGAGATCATCACGCCGAGATCGGCGCGCATCGACTTGGTCAGCATCGCGACCGCCGGCGTCGGCATCGGGCCGACCAGCAGCACGTCCATGCCGACAGAGGTGAAGCCCGCGACCATCGCGTATTCGATCATGTAGCCGGACAGGCGGGTGTCCTTGCCGATCACGACCCGATGGCGATGATCACCGCGCTGAAACGCAAGGCCGGCGGCCTGGCCAACCTTGAGCGCGAGCTCCGGCGTGATCAGTCCGTTGGCGCGGCCCCGAATCCCGTCGGTCCCGAAATATTTGCGGCTCATATCGTCCCCCGAGCAACAACCAGGGATCCCCCCGACAACCACGGGGTGCCCGAACGGGCCCCGCATCCCTGATTTGCCGGGTTCTTATAATGCCTGTGCGGCTAACTTGGCTTCAAAAAATATGATGAATCATTACGGAACCGGCACTACCGCTCCGTTAACGTCTTGTTAGCATTATACTTCCTGCCGGTGGCGCCGGAACAGCGCGGAACCGCTTAGTCGCTGCGCTTCACATGGCTATCCCCGCGGCTCGGCGCCGGCTGGGTGACGTTGACGGGATCGGAGCCCGGAAAGGTCTCCTCCAGCCCCTCTTCCAGCGCCTCCTCGAGATCACGCTTCTCCTTGATCTCTTCCGGCGAAGGTCCAGCGTGCGGCCTCGTCATGACGCTCTCCTGCAAAACGTTCTGCAAACGATTTGGCTGTGCATCCAACCATGCTAGATGACCTCGAAATCTTCCGATGCAAGAGTGAGACGGGCCGGGGAAACGAGCATGAAGCATATTACCTGTATCGACGATCTTCGCGCCCTCCATAAGCGCCGCGTGCCGAAGGCGTTCTTCGACTATTGCGACCGGGGCTCTTATGCCGAGGAAACGCTGCGCGCCAATCGCGACGACATGCAGGCGATCAAGTTCCGCCAGCGCATTCTGGTCGACGTCTCCAAGCGCGACACCTCGACCACGATCCTCGGCGAGCCCTCGGCCATGCCGCTGATGCTCGCGCCCGTCGGCCTGCTCGGCATGCAGCATGGCGACGGCGAGATCCACGCCTGCCGCGCCGCGCAAGCCGCCGGTATCCCGTTCACGCAATCGACCATGTCGATCTGCTCGATCGAGGACATCGCCGCCAATGTCGAGAAGCCGTTCTGGTTCCAGCTCTACGTCATGAAGGACCGCGGCTTCATCAACGAATTGATCGAGCGCGCGATCGCGGCCAAGTGCAGCGCGCTCGTGCTCACCGTGGACCTCCAGGTGATTGGCCAGCGCCATGCCGACATCAAGAACGGCATGACGGTGCCCCCCGAATGGTCGCTGTCGAAGCTGCTGGATTTCGCCAGCAAACCCGCCTGGGTCTCCGGCGTGCTGCAAGGCAAGCGCCGCACCTTCGGCAACATCGCAGGTCACGTGAAGAACACCGAGGATCTCAACCGCCTTGCCGAATGGACGGCGTCGCAGTTCGACACCTCGCTGAGCTGGAAGGACGTCGAGTGGGTCCGCAGCATCTGGCCGGGCAAGCTCGTCATCAAGGGCATCCTCGACGTCGAGGACGCCGAGGAAGCCGCCAAGACCGGCGCGCAGGCCCTCGTCGTCTCCAACCATGGCGGCCGTCAGCTCGACGGCGCGCCGTCATCGATCGAGGTGCTGCCCGAGATCGCGGACGCGGTCGGCGACAAGATGGAGATCATGTTCGACGGCGGCATCCGCTCCGGCCAGGACGTGATGCGCGCGCTCGCGCTCGGCGCAAAATCCTGCATGATCGGCCGCGCCTACGCTTATGGCTTAGGGGCCGGCGGCCAGGCCGGCGTCGCCAAGGCGATCGACATCATCCAGAAGGAGCTGCTCACCACCATGGGCCTGTGCGGCGTCAACCGGATCGACGAGATCGACGACCATATCATTGCAGCCGCGCCTTAGAGCGTAGGGTGGGCAAAGGCGCACTTGCGCCGTGCCCACCACTTTCCAGCGTCTCGCAAAGGTGGTGGGCACGGTTCGCTTTGCCCAGCCTACGAGTTCAGCGTTCAACCTCTCACATCGGCGGCGTGATTCCGTCCCGCCCGACATTCACCCTGTTGGCCTCCAGCGAGCCGTCATCCTTCTTCGCCGCGCCGAAGATGATCAGCTTGGCGCCGGGCTTGAGCTCCGTTTTGTCGCTGGCGATGAAGGTGACGATCGGGGTGTCCGGCGGCACCACCACCTTCTTCTCGCCGTCCTTGTACTTGACCGTGATGTTCTGGCCATCGGTGCCCTTCACCGTCTGCGCAACAGTTGCGTTGGTCATGGTCGAGTTGGCACGGGCATCCCAGGGACGGAAACCTTCGGCCGCGCCGCGCTGGTTTTCGGGGAAAATGTGCACCGCGATCGCCTTCTGCGTGCCGTCGGGCTCGGGCAGGCCGGTCACACCGATGTAAGAGCCGTCCTTGATCTCCGACAACGACGTCTTGACCACGGCAAAGACGGCGACATTGTCGGTCATGCGCACCTTCACGTCGCTGCCTTCGCGCGTCCTGACGCCGAGCGTGTTGCCGTCGATGCTCTCGATCGTGCCGCGGATGCGGACCGTCGGCGTCTGCTGCGCGAAAGCGTGAATGGTCGAGACGGCCACCATCGCGACGGCGATGAGCGGACGTGTGAAAGTCGCACGTTGAACAGTCATGATGGTCTCCGCTTGCCCCTATTGTCCCTACGGACATAGAACTCCGGAGATTACGCGCTATTCTCTCAAGTCTTTGTGAGATCGGCCTCGACCAATGCGCGCAGCTCGGCCGTGACCTCCGGCCGCCGGCCGAACCACAGCTCGAAGCCGCGCACCGCCTGATGCAGCAGCATGCCGAGTCCATCGGCGGTCCTCAGGCCACGCGCCGCTGCGGCCGCGAGCAACGGCGTCACCAGCGGGACATAGACGAGGTCGGCGACGACCGCCGCCCGCGGCAGGCGTGCGAGATCAACATCGAGTGAAGGCTGGCCGTGCATGCCGAGCGAGGTCGTGTTCACAAGAAGTTTTGCGCGGGGCATGACGTCGTTGATGCCGTCCCACGTCACAGGATGCACGCTTGGCCCGAACTCCCTTGCCAGCGCCTCGGCCCGCCCGACGGTGCGGTTGGCAAGATGCACGCGCTTGATGCCGCGTTCGAGCAGCCCGAACACGGCCGCACGCGAGGAACCGCCGGCGCCCAGCACCAGCGCCTCATCGGCAGCGTCCCAGCCGCGCGCGCTGGCGTCGAGATTGTTGATGAAGCCTTCGACGTCGGTGTTGGTGGAGCGCAGCTCGCCGTCGGCAAACCACAGCGTGTTGGCCGCGCCGACGGCCTTTGCGCGGGCATCGGGCGTCGACAGCGCCAGCACGCCTTCCTTGTGCGGGATGGTGACGTTGGCGCCGACGAAGCCGCGCAACGACAGCCGCAGCACGAAATCTCTGAGATCCTCCGGCGGCACCGCCTCGATGAGGTAGCCGCCTTCAATGCCCAGCGTGCGCAGCCAGTAATGATGGATCAGCGGCGAGCGCGAATGCGCGGCCGGCCATCCGATCAGACAGGCTGCAGGAGCTTTGGGCGCGGTCATCTTTCCCTCGGGGTCATGTCCGAGGCGATCCATTTCGCGTCGCGCCCGCTCTGTCAAGCGCGGGCGTCCCAGCGTCGGCCAGGCCGGCCGGCGCGCCGTCAGCTCACCGCCGCCTCCTCGCCCGCGCCGCCCTTGATGTCGGCAATCGCGCGCTCGAGGCTCTGGCGATAGCGCGCGCGCGGCGGCGTCACGCCATGGGTGAGCAGCGCGCGGCGGACCGCGGGTGAAGCCCCCGTGATGAACAGCCGGATTCCCTGGCGGTACGCCTTGGCGGCGACGCGGCCGAGCACGTTGGCGGCGGTCGAATCCAGGAACGGCACCGCGGCGAAATCGACGACGAAGGCCTTGCGCTTGTCGGCGACCCCGTCGAGCACGCCCCCGATGGCGGAGGCGGCGCCGAAGAAGAACGCGCCGGTGATGCGATAGACCAGCACGTCGCGATCGAGCGCAAGCGCAGGATCGTAGGGAATGCGATCGCCATTGCCCTCGTCGGGGCGATCACCGGCGACCAGCGGCGAGCGTTCCTCGATCCCCGTCATCTCCGCCATGCGATGGATGAACAGCACCGCGCCGAGCGCGAAGCCGACCAGGATGCCTTCGGTGAGATCGCGGAAGATGGTCAGCAGGAAGGTCGCGAGCAGCACGATTGCATCACCCCATGACGAGCGCAGCAGCGTCCCGAATTCGTGCTTCTCCGCCATGGTCCAGGCCACCACGACCAGCACCGAAGCGAGCGCGGCCAGCGGGATGTAGCTTGCCAGCGGCGCTGCGATCAGCATGAACAGCAGCAGGAAGACCGAATGCAACATGCCCGCAAGCGGCCCGCGGGCGCCGGCGCGGATGTTGGTCGCGGTGCGCGCGATCAGTCCGGTGACGCAGATGCCTCCGAACAGCGCCGAGCCGATATTGGCGGCGCCTTGCGCCACCAGCTCGCAATTGGAGCGGTGACGACGCCCGGTCATGCCGTCGGCGACCACCGCAGACAGCAGCGATTCGATCGCGGCCAGCAGCGCGAACGCGATCGCATCCGGCAGCACGGCGCTCGCCTTCGCAAGCGAGAACGCGGGGAGCGCTGGCGATGGCAATTCGCGCGGAATGCCGCCAAAGCGCGAGCCGATGGTCTCGACCGGGAGCGAGAACACGGCGCACACGACCGCCGCGAGCACGACCGCGATCAGGATGCCGGGCCAGGACGGCCGCCAGCGGCGCAAGGCGGCGATAATGGCGATGCTGACAATGGCGAGCGCGACGGCGGACGGATTGACGGTATGAAGGCCGCCGGCGAGCGCAACGAGCTTTGGCACGAACTCGCTGGGCTCTTTCCCGGCGAGCGAGATGCCTGAGAGATCGCGGAGCTGGCTGGCGAAGATGATCACGGCGATGCCGGCGGTGAAGCCGACCGTCACCGGATAGGGAATGAATTTGATGTAGGTGCCGACCCGCAGCAGGCCCGCGGCGATCAGGAACAGGCCCGCCATCATGGTGGCGAGAATGACGCCGTCGACGCCGTGACGTTCCGCGGTCGCCGCGACCAATACGATGAACGCGCCGGCCGGTCCGCCGATCTGGAAGCGGCTGCCGCCGAGCAGCGAGGCGATGAAGCCGCCGACGACGGCGGTGTAGAGGCCGCGGTCCGGCGTCACCCCTGAGGCGATCGCGATCGCCATCGACAGTGGCAGTGCCACGATCGCAACCGTCAGGCCCGCGAAGACGTCGGCGCGGAAATCCGTTAGCCCGTAGCCTTCGCGCCATATGGTGACGAGCTTTGGCAGATAGAGTTCGGTAAAGGTCGGCCGACGAAGCTGGCGCAGCTTGCCTGGGTGTTCGCCCGTGATGCTCATTTCAGCAAATTGCTCCGCTGCCCACAACGCTCCGATGCATCGTGCGGCCGCGTATCGGGCGCGACGGTGCGTTAGTTGAGTCTGCTCCCGGGCATGATCATTGCGGGATCACGCTCCCAACCCTACGCGGCGGCCCCGGCTCCTTCAGCCGAACGCCACGTCCGCCGCCTTCGCTGCGCGCCTGTTCGCCGATCAGTTCGACCCCGGCCCGATCAAAGGCTTCGACCACCTTCATCAAGGTCTCGACCACGCCACGAACGTTGCCGGTGCTCGCCTCCATCCGCTGAATGGTCGGCAGCGAAACGCCTGCGAGCTCCGCCAAGGCCCTCTGGTCAATGCCGAGCAACGCGCGCGCTGCCCGCATCTGGAAAGACGTGATCACCTTCGCCTCACGTGTGAAAGATTATAAATGATGTTCTGAACATACACAATGATGTAAAATACATCACTGAGAGCCGAACGCAAGGGGTGGACCACCTCTCGCCTCCCTCCATTGCGACGAGCTCTTGCCCGAAGCAATCCAGACTGGCCCCCGCAGAGACAGTCTGGATTGCTTCGCTGCGCTCGCAATGACGGAGGTTTGGGCGCGGGTTCGGTCAAATGAAACACGGTGCTCGCGGAGACAGCCCGCTCGCTCCCTCTCCTCGTAGCAACGGGAGAGGGAGCGAGCGGTGCATCTCTTACTGCGAGAGTCAGCTCACGCCGCGTGTTGATGCGCGGCGATGATCTGGTCGGCGGCGCGGCCGGTGACTTCGGCCATATGGTCGAACGTGCGGGTGAAGCTGCCGGCCCCTGCCGTGGCCGAGCGCAGCTCCACGATCAGCTCGCCGATCTCGGCTTCCGGCATCATGGCGCGGACGCAGTCCCAGCCGCTCCAGCCGTCGCGGGTGTCGAAGCCGAGGATCTGGCCGCGCCGCGCCGACAGGATCGCGTTGATCTTGGCGGTGGCGTCAGTGGGGCAAACGATCTCGACCACGTGGATCGGCTCCAGCAGCACCGGCTGGCATTGCGGCAGGCCTTCATTGAGTCCGATCCGCGCCGCCGTGCGGAAGGCGAGGTCGGACGAGTCGACACTGTGATAGGAGCCGTCCGTCAGCGTCACCTGCAAATCGGTGACGGGGAAGCCGAGCGGACCGCGCGCCAATCCGTCGACGACGCCTTCCTCCACCGCGCCGATGTAGTTGCGCGGCACGGCGCCGCCCACGACCTTCTCGGCGAACTTAAAGCCCTCGCCGCGCGGCATCGGCCTGATGTCGAGCACGACGTCGCCGAACTGACCGTGGCCGCCGGACTGCTTCTTGTGGCGGCCGCGCTGGGTGATCGGCTTGCGGATGGTCTCCTGATAGCCGATCGCGGGCGGATGCGAGGTGAGCTTGATGCCGAAGCGGTCGCGGAGCCGCTCGCTGGCCACACGCAAGTGCATCTCGCCCTGCCCCCACAGCACGGTGTCGTGAGTCTGGGCGTTCTGCACGACGACGAGCGAGGGATCCTCCTCGTGCAGCCGGGCCAGCGCCTGGCCGAGCTTGACGTCGTCCTTGCGGTCGGTGGCCGCGATCGAGATCGCGAGCACCGGCGGCGTCGGCTCGGCGACGGCCAGCGCGGCCGGCTGGGTCTTGCCGTCCGAGACAGTGTCGCCAGTCTTGACGGGATCGAGTTTGGCGAGCGCCACGGTGTCGCCGGCCTCCGCCGCCGCACGCTTGGTGTCGTAGGCGCCGTTGACGGCGAGGATGCCGGAGATGCGCCCGGATCCGCCGGAAGCCGATTGCAACGTGGCACCGTCGTCGAGATGGCCGGCAAGCAGCCGCGTCAGCGATAGCTTTCCGCCATGCTGCGAATGCAGCGTCTTGAAGACATAGCCAAGCGCATCCTTGGTCTCGGGCACGCCGAGACGTTTTGCCGTCTCCGCGATACCGGGCGCCTCGTGACGCAGCGCCTTCATCAGGCGCAGCACGCCGTTCTCGCGCGCGGCAGCGCCCAGCAGCACCGGGCAGATCAGACCCTCGCGCAACTCGCGGGCGAGATCGTCGAACACGGCATCGCGCGGCGGCTGGATGTCCTCGAGCAGTTGCTCCATCAGCGCATCATCGTGATCGGCGAGCTTCTCCAGCATCGAGAAGCGGGCTTCCTTCTCGCGATCGAGATTGCCGCCTTCGAGCGCGACCACCTCGGAGGCCTTGTGCTCGCGATAGACGAAGGCGCGTTCCAGCGCGAGATCGACGAAGCCCTCGATCAGTTCGTCCTTCCAGATCGGGATTTGGCGCAGCACCAGCGGCACGCGCGAGGCGGGCTGCAGCATTGCGAGCGTCTCGCGGATGCGCTGGCTCGCACGGTCGATCTTGTTGAGGAACAGGAAACGCGGGATCTTCAGCTCCTCCAGCTCGCGCAGGATGATCTGAAGCTGTGGCAGCTTCTTCTCGTCGGCCTCGCAGACCACGATCGCGGCATCGACCGCGGGCAGCGCGGCCCGCATGTCGTGGGCAAACTCGACGGAACCGGGACAATCGAGGAAGGTATAACTATCGCCCATGAAACTCGTGGTGGCGGCAGTCAGCCCGACGGTCATCTTGTGATGACGGGCCTCTGGGGTAGCGTCGCCGACGGAGGTTCCGGCGTCGACGCTGCCGGCGCGCGGGATTGCGCCCGTTCGCGCCAGTATTGCTTCGAGAAGTGTGGTTTTACCGCTTTGGAAAGGGCCCACCAGCGCGATGCACCGTGGACCTCGGGGACTTCTGACGTCTTGTCCCATTCGCCGCCTCCTTGGTGTGGAGCTCGGCCCATGATTGGGTCGGCAAACGCAGATGCTCTGCCCGTCCCCGAGATTTGGCAAGCGTCAAACGTCGCTGCGGTGCGTCGTTGGCGTTCCCACCTCTCCCCGGCGGGGAGAGGTCGAATTGCGCAGCAATCCGGGTGAGGGGCCCGCAGCATTCGGTAAGACTTGAACCCCTCACCCGGATCGCATCTTCGATGCGATCCAACCTCTCCCTTCGGGAGAGGTGAAGCAGCACCATGGTTGGAGCTTAACGGCCCGGCCGGAGTTCCAGGCTCTCGAGGCCGGCGGCGACGCTCAGGCCGACCTGCCCCTGCACGCTGAGCGGCTGGAGCGCGATCGAATTGCTGGAGCCGCCAACCAGCACGTTGCCGCCGAGGCCGACACCGATGGAGGCGCTGCCCTGCGCACCGGCGTAGTTGCCGGCGAGGTCACCCGGTCCGAGCCGGTTCACCGGCGCGAACACACCCCAGGCGAGTGCCGTTTCCTGGGTGATGCCGATGTCGAGGCCCACCTTGCGGACCGTCGCGACGTAGCGGTCGTCGGGCAAGCCGTCGACGCGCAGCACGCAGCCGAGATGGGTCACCGAGCCCACGATGAAGCCGACGCTGGCGCCGCCCCGGCATTCGAGCACGCCCACCTGCACCATTCGCGACTGCGCGCTGGCGCCCGCAACGAAGGCAACAAGGCTCGCAACGGTGAGCCCGGCGAGGAGGAGTGAACGGCGCATGAATGTCTCCGGCGATGAATGTGATGCGAGCATGGAGGCGCGGCACACGCCGCGACGGTCTATGCCACAACAGCTCCGGTGGCGCCAGATCGCGCAGAGCTGAAAGAAAAAGGGCCCGCATTGCGCGGGCCGTTTGATGTCACATCATTTCTGCCAGTTCAGCGCAGATTGCCGCAGAAGCGCTGGATGCGCTTGCAGGCGTCTTCGAGATCCGAGGTCTTGGTCGCGTAGGAGATGCGGAACGCGGGGCCGAGGCCGAAGGCCGAACCCTGCACCACGGCGACGCCTTCGGTCTCCAGCAGTTCGGTGACGAAGGTCTCGTCATTGTCGATCACCTTGCCCGACGGCGCGGTCTTGCCGATCGTGCCGGCGCAGGACGGATAGACGTAGAAGGCGCCCTCGGGACGCGGGCATTCGATCCCCTTGGCCTGGTTGAGCATGGAGACGACGAGGTCGCGCCGCTCCTTGAACACCTTGTTGTTGGCGGGGATGAAGTCCTGCGGACCGTTCAGAGCTTCCACCGCGGCCCATTGCGCGATCGAGGACGGGTTCGAGGTCGACTGCGATTGGATCGTCGACATCGCCTTGATCAGTTGCGCGGGGCCACCGGCATAGCCGATGCGCCAGCCGGTCATGCAATAGGCTTTCGATACTCCATTCACGGTCAGCGTGCGATCGTAGAGCTTCGGCTCGACCTGCGCGACCGTGGTGAACTGGAAGTCGTCATAGACAAGATGCTCGTACATGTCGTCGGTCATCACCCACACGTGGGGATGCTTCACCAGCACGTCGGTGAGCGCCTTCAGTTCCGAGCGCGTATAGGCGGCTCCCGTCGGGTTCGACGGCGAGCACAGGATCACCCATTTGGTCTTCGGCGTGATCGCGCGCTCGAGCGCCTCGGCCTGGAGCTTGAAACCGGTCGCGGCGGTGCAGACCACCGGCACCGGCTCGCCGCCGGCGAGCGCCACCATTTCGGGGTAGCTGACCCAGTACGGCGCGGGGATGATCACCTCGTCGCCCGGATTGATGGTGGCCATCAGCGCGTTGTACAGCACCTGCTTGCCGCCGGTGCCGACGATGATCTGGTTCGGCTTGTAGGCGACGCCGTTCTCGCGCTGAAACTTGGCGATGATCGCCTCCTTCAGCTCGGGAATGCCGTCGACCGCGGTGTACTTGGTCTTGCCGGCCTCGATGGCGTGGATCGCCGCCAGCTTGATGTTGGCGGGCGTGTCGAAGTCGGGCTCGCCGGCGCCAAGGCCGATGACGTTGCGGCCCGCCGCTTTCAGCGCGCGTGCTTTATCCGTGACCGCGATGGTCGCGGACGGCTTCACACGGTCGAGCGCAGCGGCAAGGAAGGACATCGTCATCTCCTGACAAGCGTCGTGAAGCTTTTCGCTTCACGACTCCGATTGTGGGAATGCAGTCACCCTAAAACGGGAGCCGCTGCACCGCAAGAAACTTCGGGCCGATCCCGGAAATACTTACGGACGGCACGCATTTCGAGCGGGATTTCCCGCAATTTTCCGCAACTTTGTCTCCGGATTTGCTCATATCCGGCAAGACGTGTCCTCGGAGCAATTTTGCGTGTTGGGCGGCGACGCTTCTGCGCCACCATCGGCGGGCTTGTCGTGCCTGTCCTGGCTTGTCGAAGCAAAGCCAAGACGCGCTGACGCAAGCGTGATCTGAATTGCAGCGTCGCGCGAAAATGATCTTCTGCACCGTTGCAGTGCGGTAGGGTTTTCGAGTTTTTCTATGGCCCGGCCCTTGCGGCGGATTCGCATCGGCATCATTGTTTAGCCGCGTCGCGGGGTAACGAGCGTCGCGTCTTCCCGTCCTCGGATTCGAACCTCCCAGAATGTACAAGCTCTATTCGATGCAACGCTCGGGCAACAGCTACAAGGTCCGCCTTGCGCTGGCGCTGCTCAACCTGCCTTACGAAGCGGTCGAGGTGGACATTCTGCGTGGCGAGAGCCGCACGCCGGACTTTCTGACCAAGAACCCGTCGGGACAGGTGCCGCTGCTCGAGGTCGGCGGCGACCGCTATCTCGCCGAGTCCAACGCCATCCTATGGTACGTCGCCGTCGGCACCCCGCTTGCGCCCGAGAACCGCATCGACCGTGCCGAGGCGCTGCAATGGATGTTCTTCGAGCAGCACGCGCTCGAACCGAATATCGGCGCCGCCTATTTCTGGCTGTCGCTGGTCAAGGGCGGCCGCGACCTCCAGACCCATTCGCTGGAAGATTGGATGGAGCGCGGCTATGGCGCGCTCCAGGTGATGGAGAACCACCTCAAGACCAACGCCTATTTCGCCGCGCGCCAGCTCACGGTCGCCGACATCGCGCTGTACGGCTACACTCACCTGGCCGACCGCTGCGACTTCGACCTCGAGGCCTTCCCTGCGATCCGGGACTGGCTGAAGCGGGTGGAAGCCGCTCCCGGCTTCGTGCCGATGGACTGGCGCCCGGCCGATGTCGACGATCCCGCCAGCATCGCCGCCAGCGCCTGACGGCACCCGCCCCCTCTCTGGGGAATAGCGGGCATAAGGGGAATATTTGCCGCAATCTGGCCATTTTCACCGCGATAGCCGCCGCAATGTTGCCGGTTGCCACTGGGAAATTGCGGAATGTCGCGGGTGATTCGCTCGCGCGTTGAGGGATTTAGACCATGATACGGGCGTCCGGCACGGCAGGCTTTCACGGCCATCCCGCTACCGTCGCGTCTTCCCGGCTGACCAATGCGGTCGCGGCCTCGCTCGCCGTCGCCGCTCTCTCGCTGTGCCTGATCGTCACCCTGACGGTGCTGTCGACCAAGGCGACCATGGCGATGGGCCTGCCGGTCTGAGTCCCGGTTTCATCCTGGGCCGGCCTTCAAGGCGCTGCATGCCCGCGCTGACCGGCATCGCGATGGGACGTCGATGAAATCACCTGTGATCGTCGTTGCAATCACACTGACCGCGGCCATCCTGGTCGCGGCATCGCTGTTGATTGTGGTCGGCACCCGCAAGGGCCCGGGGACGTCGACGCTGAATGCGCCGGCGCTGCAACAACCCGTCCAGCACGCGTACTTGGTTTAAAATCGTCCGAAAGCCTTACGCTTTCGAGCAAGCGTGCCTTAGGTACATCGCACGAAAAGACATCGCAGGGCGCAACGATCAGTCAGAGTTGCGGTCTTACCTCGTTCGGGAGGAGCAAGACTGGTCCATGCGGTTCGGATGGCGTGCGATCTCCGGTCCGGTGCTGACGGCAGCAACCCTGCTGCTGGCGATGCTCCTCGATCGCTTTGTCCCCAGTCCCTCGCCCGCACCGTTTCTCGTCGGCATCGTGGCGCTTGCCGGCGCGCTCTCAGGTCTCGCCTCCGCCATCACCAGCGCAGCCGTCGCGGTGATCGGCGTTGCGCTGTTCTTCCTGAGCCGTCACGGCATGTCCGCCTCTGCCGCCGATCTGGTCCGGCTCGGCCTGCTGGCGATCACGGCTGCCGGCACCGCCGGCATCACCGGTCTGATGCGCGAGCGACTACTCGGCACGTTCGCGGCCGAGCGCCGAAGCCACGCCACCGCCGCGCGGCTGTCAGCCGCGCTCGACCAGGTCGATATCGGCATCGTGCTGCTCGATGCCGAGACGCGCGCCGAGTTCGTCAGCCGCGCGTTCCGCGAGTACTTTGCGGTGCCGGACGAGATCGCCGACGGCAAGCCGCCCTTCATCGCGCTGATGTATCACGGCCGCGACACCGGCGCGTTCGAACTGCCCGAGGATGAACTCGGCATTTTCATCGCGCAGCGCATGGAGATGGTGCGGACCGGCGATGCCACGCCTATCAACATTGCCTTGCGGACCGGCGAAGTGCTGCGCTTCGCCTGCGCCGCGCTGCCCGACGGCGGACGCATGCTCAGCTACACGCCGGTAACCGACCTCGTGCGTCACACCGACGCGCCGGCGCGCGCCGACTACTACCGCTCCCTGCGCGATCCCGCCGGCCGCAGGCTGACCCGCTACCTGCGCGTCGCGGAGTGATGCAACGGCGCGATTGATCGGCAATGCGATCATCACGTATGAAGGACATCACTTCGTCGCACCCCCGAGATCCCGGAAATCCAAATGTCGCTCACCATTCGCTCCGTCACCAGGCAGGACTACGATCAATGGCTGCCATTGTGGGACGGCTACAACGCCTTTTACGGCCGCTCCGGTCCGACCGCGCTCGCTCCCGACATCACCAAGGTGACCTGGCAGCGCTTCTTCGACACCTATGAGCCGGTGCACGGGCTGGTCGCCGAGAGCGACGGCAAGTTGCTCGGCATGACGAACTATCTCTTTCATCGCAGCACCACCGCGATCGAACCGTCCTGCTATTTGCAGGATCTGTTCACGTCGGAGAGTGCGCGCGGCAAGGGCGTTGGCTCGGCGCTGATCCACGGGGTCTATGAACGCGCAAGGCTCGCAGGAGCGCCGCGCGTCTATTGGCAGACGCACGAGACCAATCTCACGGCGCAGCGCCTGTACGACAAGGTCGCGGAGCGGTCCGGCTTCATCGTCTATCGCAAGCTGTTCTGATTCCCCGCGCGCACCCTGTGGATAACTCCCGCTGTCACCAGCGCGTAACATAGCGCGGCTAGGCTGCACCCGCGTCTGATCAGGTCCCCCGTCACCGATCAAGCGCCCCAGCGGTCCCCGTCAGTCGCCGCGTCTGACAGGGGCCGCATTTTTTTGTCCGCCCTGTCGGCATGGCAGCAGCGCGGCGAGCGCCTTGCTGTCGCACCGCACGATGGTCACAATGAGCGGCTGTTCATCTTCCGACAGGGATCTCCCATGGAAATTCGCAATCTCGGCGCCTCCGGGCTTCGCGTGTCTGCGGTCGGGCTCGGCTGCAACAATTTCGGCCAGCGCACGGATCTGGAGACCTCGCGCAAGGTGATCCATCGCGCACTCGATCTCGGCATCACGCTGTTCGACACCGCCGACATCTATTCGAATATGGGCGGCTCGGAAGTCGTGCTCGGCACCGTCCTGGGCGATCGCCGCAAGGACATCGTGCTGGCGACCAAATATTCCAAGCCGATGGCGGAGGACGGCACCAGGCAGGGCGCCTCGCGCCGCTATATCATGGCGGCGGTCGAGGCCAGCCTGAAGCGGCTGAAGACCGATTACATCGATCTCTACCAGCAGCACGATTATGACCCGCTGACACCGATCGAAGAGAGCCTGCGCGCCCTCGACGATCTCGTCCGCCAAGGCAAGGTTCGCTATATCGGCAATTCGAACTTTCCGGCCTGGCGCGTCGCTGAAGCCGAGCATGTCGCGCGCGCGATGAATGTCAGCCGCTTCGTCTCCTGCCAGGACGAATACTCACTCATCATGCGCGATATCGAGAAGGACCTGCTGCCGGCTGCAACGGAATACAAGCTGGGCCTGTTACCGTTCTTCCCGCTCGCCAGCGGACTTCTGACCGGCAAGTACCGGAAGGGCGAGGCCGCGCCCGATGATACCCGCTTCGGCAAGGTGCCGCGGCTGCGCGACCGCTACGTCACGCCGCGCAACGAGGACATCGTCGAGAAGCTTCAGGCCTTTGCCAGGACGAGGGGCCATTCGATGCTGGAGCTCGCCTTCTCCTGGCTCGCCGCGCGCCCGCAGGTGTCCAGTGTGATCGCCGGCGCCACCCGCGTCGAGCAGATCGAAGAGAACGTCAAGGCGATCTCCTGGAAGCTCAGCGCCGAGGAGATGGCGGAGATCGACAAGATCACTCAGGTCTGACGCGCGAGGCAGGACGCTACTTCGCGCCGCGTCCGACGGTCTGCATCACCTCAAAGCCTTCGAACTGGGGATGGCCGAGATAGAGCGGCTTGTTGTCGCCGGCCCGGTGATGCGCCGCCCGAAATGCTTCCGACTTGGTCCAGGCCTCGAACGCCGCGTGGTTCGCCCACACCGTATGCGAGGCGTACAGCGTGTGGTCCTCGAGCTCGGGGCCGCGCAGCAGATGGAATTCGACGAAGCCCGGCACCTTGTCCAGATGGGTGTCGCGCGAAAGCCAGACTTGCTCGAAGGCGGCCTCGGAGCCCTTGGCGACACGGAAGCGGTTCATGGCGATGTACATGAGTGATGGTCTCCTGATGCTTGGCCAATTATCTCGTCATTCCGGGACGCGCCGCAAGGCGCCGACCCAGAATGACGAGGGATAGGTCTCAGCTCACCAACCCCTTCATCGGTTTCGCGCTCGCGCTGTCCGGGAACACTGTCTCGGCCAGCACGCGATCCGACAGTCCGAACTGATCCTGCAGCACGCCCTTGATCACCGAGCGCAGATCGGTCGTTGGCTTGAGGTCGCGGCCTTCATGAAGGTTGGCGAGCTTGAGGCCGGGCCAGTCGGAGATGACGCGGCCGCCCTTCACCGCGCCGCCGGCGAGCAGCGCGATCGTGCCGGTGCCGTGATCGGTGCCGTCGGTGCCGTTGATGCGCGCGGTGCGGCCGAATTCGGTGGCGACGACCACGACGGTGTCGCGCCAGCGATCGCCCAAGCCGCTTTCGAATTCGGCGAGTGCGCCGTCGAGCCCGCCGAGCAGGAAGGCGAGACGACCGACCGGGCCGCCTTCATTGGCATGGGTGTCCCAGCCGTCGAAAGCGAGTGCGGCAATGCGCGGGCCGTCGTCCGCCGCCATCAGCTTGGCCGCGCCACGCGCCACCTGGCGCATCTGCGCCACCGCATTGCCGGGCTTGCGCTTCATGTCGTCGCCGCTGGCGGCCTTGTCGAGCTGGAGGCCTTGCGACAGCGCCATGGCCAATGCGGGATCGCGGTGACGGTAGAGATCGACGAGGCGCATCGCGGTGTCGTCGTCGGCCTGGGGCAGCGCGACCGGCGCCCAGCCGACCGTTGGCGCATTGCCGCGCAACACCAGCGGCGTGGTGGGCCCGACCGCAAGGCCGCTCGATACGCGCTCGCCGCGCGGCAGCGCCTCCAGCGCGCGGTTGAGCCAGCCGGATTGCACGCGGCCCGGGCCGGCATAGCCGCTTTCGAGCACGTCCTGACCGTCGAAATGCGAGCGATCGCGATAGGGCGTCGCCACCGCGTGGATCACCGTGGCGCGTTTGTCGCGGTACATGCGCGAAAATTCCGGCATCGCCGGATGCAGCGCAAAAAAGGAATCCAGCATGATCGCGGGATGGGCACCATCCGCCGCGAGCGCGATCGAACCGTGCAGGCCGGCATAGTCGGGGTCGCCGAGCGGCGCGACGGTGGAAAGCCCGTCGAGCGCGCCGCGCAGGATCACCACGATCAGCCGGGGATCGCGCCCCTCAGCCGCGCGCGCGAATTTCGGCAGGTAAGCCCAGGCCGCGAAAGATGCGCCGCCGAGCAGGAGACTGCGGCGCGAGGTGAGGAGCCGGTTCTCGACGCAATCGATCATCGTCATCTCCGCTGCATTTCCGGCGACATCAACAGCAGCGCCAGCGCCTGCTGGCGCGACTCTGCGCGCTCGACGGTCCGCCGCGTTTCGATGGAGGCCGCATCGGCCGCCGCGAATTCCAGGAGATCGAGCGGATCGATGTTGTTGCCAAGCCGCGCACCCATCTGCGCGGCGATATCGAGCCTGAGCTTTATCCCTTCGGGCGCCGCCCAGGCAGCGCTGGTATCCGGGAAACCGTTCGGCCCCGCCGGCGACCACAGCGGCTGGCCCAACAGATTGAGATTGTTCAGATAAGCGCCGGGATCTTCGGGCACGCGCGCGAGCAGCCGGCCGCTCGCGACGAGGAAATCGTAAGGGCTGCGCATCTTGGTCAGCGGCGCTTTCCATGCTTCATCGGAATCGACCAGCGCCATGGCAAGCGCCTTGAGGTCGCCATCAGTCTTGACGAAGACGTCGCGCAGGCGCGCGACCAGCGCCGGCGGCGGATCGTCGGCGACGAAGTGGCGGACGAATTTGGTGGCGATGAAGTTCGCGGTCGAGGGATGCCGCGCGATGTCGGCGAGCGCGGCCTCGCCCTGCGCGAGGCCCGTCGGCTCATAGGTCTTGCCGAGCAGCCTTTGCGCACCGGGCTGGTGCGCATTGGTGTTGAACACGAAGGAGCCGGGCGGCCCGAGTTGCCCTTGCCGGCCCGCAAAGGTCCAGCCGGTGATGATGCGCGCGAGCGAGGTGACGTCGTCCTGCGTGTAGCCGCCGCCGACGCCGAGCGTATGCAGCTCCATGATCTCGCGCGCGAGATTCTCATTGAGCCCGCGCTTGCGGTTCTGGCCTGCGCGGGAATCCGGGCCGAGCGATTGCTGGTTGTCCAGGAAGAACAGCATCGCCGGATGCTGCTCGACGGCCTTGAGCATGTCGGCAAAGCGCCCGAGCACGTGCGGCCTGATTGCCTCGCGCTCGAACGCGCCGGCCCATATCCGCGCCAGTTCGCCCTTGCTCGCGGAGATGCAGAAATGGTTGGACCAGAACGCGACCAGACGCTCGGTGAAGCCGCACGCGGCCAAGGTCGCGCGCTGCAACCGAGCCAACGCCTCGGCGCGGAAGGTTTTCTGAATCACGTTGAGCGGCTGCGGTGCCGGCTTTGCGGCCGGCGGCGCGGCGGCATTGGGCTGCATAATGTCCGGCTTCGCCATATTTTCGGCCGGCTTGTTGTCAGTCGGCTTATTGTCGGTCGGTTTGGCCTCGGCCATCTGGCCCGCGATCTCGGTCGCCACGGCGTTCAGCGAGAGGTTGCGGCGCAGTCCGGGCTTCTGATCGACCGGCGCTTGTGGCGGCGCATCAGCCGGCGCGCCGGCTTTGGCGGCGGCCTCGCGCGCCTGCTTGATCTGGTCCTGATAGGCGAACACGGCCTGCCCGAGCTGGGGTGTCGATTGCAGACCGGGCGCCTCCAGCAGCACGCCGCTCGCACGCGCAAGCTCCGCCTTCACGAAACCGCGCGGATCGGAGCTTGCGTTGATGAGATCGCCCGACGCGCCGCCGCGGGCGCCGAAGCCGAACCGGTTGAGCGCGACGAGCGCGGCTTGCGAATCGCGGGCCATCGATTTGTCCTTCGCGTGGCGGGAGCCGCTTTCCGAGTCCGCGCGCGAGGCCTAATATACCGCAACGACCGATGAACCCGACATGAAAATCACGGCGAAGCTTCGACGTAAATCATGACAAATCCGAAAGAACCCTCATCGCTGGAACCCCGCCGCCTCGCCTGCTCCCGCTGTGGCACCGAGTTCGGTTGCGACCTCTCCGGCAATTGCTGGTGCGCGGAGGAAACAGCAAAGCTGCCAATGCCGGTCAAGGGCGAGGATTGCCTGTGCCGCGAGTGTTTGCGCAAGGCGGCGGAGGCGGCAGTATCGTAGGGTGGCCAAACCGAAGCGTACCCACCAATATCCTTGCGTATACGAAAGATGGTGGGCAAGGCGCTGCGCGCCTTTGCCCACCCTTCGAAGCTACCAAGGTCTACACCGCAAACCCCGGCGATGTCCGCGCCATTCCATCAAACCCATCCAGCAGTTTTTCGCGCCAAGCGTAAACCGGATCGTCCGCCTCCAGCAGCTTGAACGGGCTCACGACGCGCGCCCATTGGAAACCGCCGAACACGATGTAATCGGCATAGTTCGGCGCGGCGCCGCCGATGAAGGGCTGCTTCTTCAGGGTCTGCCGCATCATTTCGAGCGATTTGCGGAAGGCGACTACGCCAGCATCGCGGCTTGCCATGATGTCTTCCAGCGTCTTGCCAAAACGCGCCTCGCGCGTTTGGC
Source organism: Bradyrhizobium sp. 199 (assembly GCF_023073355.1). Classification (GTDB taxonomy): domain Bacteria; phylum Pseudomonadota; class Alphaproteobacteria; order Rhizobiales; family Xanthobacteraceae; genus Bradyrhizobium. Next base: position 108,453 of record NZ_JADPJI010000011.1, on the reverse strand, counting down.
GGAAATAGGCAGCGTCGATCTCGGCCAGATTTTTGGGGATGTCGGCGATGATAAGTGGAAAGATGCCTCCGACGATGGCGATGTCGCCGAAGGCGTTGATCATGCGTGCCATGGCGCGGCCGCCCTCGCCGCCGAACAGCGACGGACGGTCCGGGAAATTGTCCTCGAGATAATTCGCGATCGTCCAGGAATCGACAACTGCCTTGCGGTCATGCAGCAGCACCGGAACCTTCTCGGAGCCGTGCGGCGCAAGTGCGCTCTTCTCGGTAAAGCGCCAGGGCAGCGATTGCGCCGACAGGCCCTTGTGCGCAAGCGCCATTCGCGTCCGCCAGCAGTACGGGCTGAACGGGCGCGAAGGATCGGTGCCGACGAGTTCGTAGAGTTTGAGTGACATGGCAAGTCCCGTTGCTGCGATTGGCGAACAGATTAGCCGCCATGGCGATGAGCGCAAGAAAGCCGTCCTGCCGCTGGTGCCGGGGTGTGACGGCAACCGGATGCCTAAGGTCGCGTCGGCCGCGAATTTGCTCGCGACTTGTTGAGCTGGCGCCGGATTGGACTTAAGCTTGGGCATTTCAAACTCTGGGAGGCATTGCAATGACGAGGACCATTCCACGGCGCGATTTCCTTCTTGGCTCGGCAGCGCTCGCCGGCGCCGCGGCTGCCAATGCCTTCACCTGCGTCGAGATCGCGAGCGCGGCGCCGATCGCCGTCCCGACGGTCGACAAGCTTTCGATGCGCGTGCTGGTGGATTCGAGCTTCGACCTGTTCTTCCGCCCCAAGCAAATCAACGGCGTCTCGATCACGCCGGCCGCGCGCGGCGGCGACTTCCGCAAATCGCTGCACAACGAGTGGGGCCTGTCGCTCTGGTTGGAATCCGAAGGCGGCGGCAACCAGCGCACGCTGATGCTGGACTACGGGTACACGCCCGAGGTGCTGCTCAACAACATGGCGTTGATCGGGGTGGATCCGGCCAAGCTCAACGCGCTGATCGTCAGCCACGGCCACTACGATCATTTCGGCGGCCTGAACGGCTTCCTCGACAAATTCCGCGACAAGCTGCCCGCCGACCTCAAGCTCTACGCGGGCGGCGAGGATAATTTCTGCCATCGGGTCAATCCGACGCCGACGCAGGGGCAGTTCGCCGATTTCGGCACCCTCGATCGCCGGTCGCTCGCGGCGCAGAAGGTGACGACGGTGCTATGCGAAACGCCAACAGTGATCGCGGACCACGCCTTCACCACCGGCAAGATCACCCGCCGCAGCAGTGAACGCGTGCTGCCGAACACCCTCGTCGAGTTTGGCATCAAGGACGGACTGGGCTGCAACGTCGGGCACTACCTGCCGGCAGAGATGGAGGGCAAGATCGTGCCGGACGCGCACATCCACGAGCACGCCACCTGCTTCAATGTGCGGGATCTTGGTCTCGTCGTGATCTCGTCCTGCGGCCACGTCGGCATCGTCAATTCGGTGAAGCAGGCGCAGGAGGTGTCGGGCATCCAGAAAGTGCACGCCATCGTCGGCGGCTTTCACCTCGGCCCGGCGCCCAAGGACTACCTCGCGCAGGTCGTGAGCGAGATCAAGGCGCTCAATCCTGACGTCGTGGTGCCGATGCATTGCAGTGGGCTCAACTTCGCACAGGAAGCCAACGCCCAGATGGAGGGCAAGGTAGTGGTGACGACGACAGGCAGCCGCCTCACCTTCGGGCTTTGATGCGGCCTGCCGGCGCCTGGCTATACGTGATGCTGGCGCTTGCCTGCGCCGGAGCGGCGCAGGCGCGCTCGGCCGCGGAGACGATGGACATCCTGATGTGGAATCGGGAGCCGGTCGGCGGCCCGTTCGAGCTGATCGACCAGACCGGCAAGGTGCGCAGCGACCGCGACTTCCGCGGACGACTGATGCTGGTCTATTTCGGCTTTACCTATTGCCCTGACCTCTGCCCCACCGACCTGATGGCGATCGGACAGGCGCTCGAGCAGCTCGGGCCGGACGCCGACGCCGTCCAGCCGGTCTTCATCACGCTCGATCCCGAACGCGACACGGCTGAGCATCTTGCCGAATATGTGCCGCTGTTTCATCCGCGGCTGCTCGGGCTGACCGGCAGCCCGGACGCGATCGGAGCGGCGTCAGACGCCTACAAGGTCTATTTTGCCAAGATCGCGATCGGCAAGGACGGCGTCGACTACACGATCGACCACACCTCCTTCATCTACCTCATGGACGCCGACGGGAAATATCTCGGCTTCTTTCCGCCGGGCACCTCGGCCGAGCGCATCGTCGAGATCATCCGGCCGCGGCTTGCGACGCCTACGCGGTAGCGCTCCGGCGAGAGCCAGCTTGAAGTGACGGGCTCACCGCCCGTTCATCCGCAGCAACCTCTCGCCGCCTTCCGTCACCGCGATGACCAGCCCCACGCCGGGCACCGTCTCGCGCGCGACATAGCCGCGGTCAGCGGCGTCTTCCCAGATGGTGAGGCGGGGGCACGAGGTCTTCCAGGTCGCGATCACTTCCGGATAGGCGCGCGGCTCACGCGCCACCCATTCGACGAAGTCCAGCACCAGCGGATCGGCTGTCTCGCTCATTGCAAACCTCCCTTGTCGAAGGCAGCCAGAACCGGCGCGCGAAGCAACAGCCAGCCGCCATAGGCGATGTAGTAGCAGGCAATGGTGGTGATCAGCTTGTTCGACCAGGCCACGAATTGCTGGTCGGTCATGGCTTCGAGGAAGCGCCGCGCCAGCGTGGTGCCGAGCATCGAAGCCGCGATGGCAACGCCGGCGAGCACGGGATCGAGGCTCGCCGCCTGGTCGATGATGCCTCCGAAATAGATCAGCTTGGTGAAATGGCTGACGAGCTGGCACATCGCCTTGGTCGCCACCTTCTCGCGCCGGCCGAAATCGCCGCCGAGGAAAAAGGTGTCGAGCAGCGGACCGGAGACGCCGGTCATCAGCATCAAGCCCATGCAGATCGTGCCGTAGACCGTGTCCTGCCAGAGCCGATCAGGATCCGGCTTGATGTTCGCCGGCAACAGCCGCGCCATGAACGGCGTGATGCCCAGCAAGAGCAGCGCCATCGGCTTGTCCGGCACGTAGCGGGTGAGCGACCACGCCGCGAGCGCGACGGCAGCGCCGACCATATAGTTCCCGACCGGCCGCCAGCGGATATGCGCGCGCCACAGAAAGGCGCGCCAGCCGTTCGAGGCCATCTGCGTGATCGCATGCAGCACCATTGCGGTCGGCAGCGGCATCAGGGCCAAGAGCACTCCGATCAGGATCAGCCCGCCCGCCATGCCGAACAGCCCCGACAGGAATGCGGTGGCGACCATCAGCAATCCAAGGGCAGCGACCATGATGGGCGTCACGAAGGTCTCCGCACAAGTGAGGGACGGTAAACTGTTCGTCTCCCTCGCCCCGCTTGCGGGGGAAGGCGAAGAGGCCGCGCCCGCGCCTCAACAAATCAGCACGAAGTCGCATTCTTGTGCCCCGCTTGCCCAATTCGCGCAAACTGAGTTATCTTGGCCTGGCATCAGCTTTCCTGAGGGTCGGGCATTTGCGGCGGCTGCTGTTTCTCAACGGCATCAAGGCATTCGAGGCGGCGGCACGGACCGGCAGCTTTGCTGCGGCCGGGCTCGAACTGAGCGTGTCGGCGGCCGCCGTCAGCCGCATGGTCCATCTCTTGGAAGAGCGGCTCGGCGTCGCGCTGTTCGAGCGCAAGGCCAATCGCCTTGTGCTGACGCAGGCCGGCCGCGCCTATCAAAGCGGGCTGACCCCGATCTTCGACGCTCTGGCCAGCCTCACCGCGCAGGTGACGGCGCCGGCCAGCGTCCGCGTGCTCACCATCGGCGTCGGCCACACTTTTGCGATGCGCTGGCTGATCCCGCGCCTCTCTGAATTCCGCAACGAGGAGCCCGACATCGAGGTGCGCTTCACCACCGGCGGCGCGTCGGTGCCGTTCGGCGAGGACTGGAGCTGCGGCATCAAGCTCGGCACTGGGGAATGGCCCGGCCTCGTCGCCGAGCCGCTGTTCGCAGGCGACCTCACGCCGGTCTGTGTGCCGCGCCTGGCGAGCGGCCTGAAGCGCCCGGCCGACCTGAAGGGGCCGAGTCTGATCCGCGTCGCGCACTCGCCCGAGGACTGGCCGATCTGGCTCAAGGCCACGGGCGTCCCGCGAATCAATGCGCGCGGGCCGGAGTTCCAGTTCTACGGCCAGGCGCTGCAAGCCGCCGCCGACGGGCTCGGCATCGCCATGGGCATCCGCCCCTATATCGACGACGACCTCGCCGCCGGCCGGCTGGTCGCGCCATTCGACCTCTCGGTGCCGAAGGGCATGCGCTGGTATCTGCTCTATCGCAGCTTCCAGACCGAGCAGCGCGATTTTGCCGCGTTCCGCCGCTGGATCATGCGCGCGGCGGCGGAACCCGCGGCCCGGCCGGTGAAGCGAAGCGGCCGAACTGCCGCTCGGAACTGACGCCTCAAGACTCACTTCAAAGGCAAAAAAGCCGACCGCTTGTGAACGGCTTCACATCCCAAAATGCGCAAACGTGGTCTCCTGACCCTCCAACAAGACACGTACGAACACTTTGGGGACTACCATGACGACCCTCTACGATGGCTTTGACATCGAATCTTTCGAGGCTGGCAAAGGCCTCTGGCACGCCCGTATCCGCCGCGCCGATCTCAGCCCCCTCGCCATCGACGGCGTGCTGTTTCCGGCCATGGAGGTGGGTTTCGCCTGGCCCGATCAGAGCGCTGCGATCGCCGACGCCAAGCACCACATCGACCGCTTCCGCCGGCGAACCGACAGCGACGACGAATAGGCGAGACGGCAAGCGACCCAGGGACGGCGCAGCGCAAAAGGGGGCAACCGGTCATGTCAGTCATCGAATTTGAAGACAGCTCGAGACCGAGGATCTACACCCGCGCCGTGCTGTCCAACTGCCCGGAATGCGACGGAGATCTCTCGGTGCTCCGCGTGATCGGCGGGCGGGCCGGATGCGAGTACTGGACCATGCGCTGCACCGATTGCGGCGGCGTCCACCTGGACATCCTGAAGCCGTATCAGGCCGGCGAGGACGACGAGGGTCCACCGCCGGCCGCATAAGCCCGAGGCTGCTGCCAACCTGCTGTCAGCAGCCTGCATTGCAACGGGCATTCGCCCTTTATTGCGGGGCGGACTCGTCCCATATTCGCCTCATGGCGAAGAAACCTGCATCCTCCGAAAAATCCGGCAAATCCTCCAAGACCAAGGCTCCGAACTCGAAAGCGCATCGCCCCGATGTGCAGCCGATCGGGCCGGCGCTGGCCGAATTGCTCAATCCCGCGATCAATCGCGGCGATGCCGGGCTGGGATCCGGCACGGGCCTGCAGCCACCGCCGGACAATTCGCGCGACCGGCGATCCGGCGGCGAGGCCGCGGCGCATCGGGCGCGGGCCTCGACCCCGAGGGACTTTCCGCAGGATGTGACGCGGCCGATGCCGCTCAGACCCAATCCGCAGCCGGTGGGAGCGCGCCAATCCACCGAGGTCGGTGGGCTGGAAGAAGCACCGCAGGCCAATTACGGAACCGCCGCCACAATCCCGACGCTCGATCCGGAACTGGCGCGTCAGCTCGGTTTGCCCACGGAGGAGGACGATGCCGAGGCGCTGGCGCGTCCGCCGCGCAGCAAGATGGAGGCGCTCGGCGTCAAGGCCACGGCCGATGCGCTGGAATCGCTGATCCGCGAGGGCCGCCCGGAGTTCCGCAAGGACGACGGCTCCACGAAGGTGTGGACGCCGCACCGCCCGCCGCGGCCTGAAAAGTCCGAAGGCGGCGTGCGCTTCAAGATCAAGTCGGAATACCAGCCCAAGGGCGACCAGCCGACGGCGATTGCCGAGCTGGTCGAAGGCGTCCAGCGTAACGATCGCACTCAAGTGCTGCTCGGCGTCACCGGCTCGGGCAAGACCTACACGATGGCGCAGGTGATCGAGAAGACGCAGCGCCCGGCCCTGATCCTGGCGCCGAACAAGACGCTCGCCGCCCAGCTCTACGGCGAGTTCAAGAACTTCTTCCCTGACAACGCTGTCGAGTATTTCGTCTCCTACTATGATTACTACCAGCCGGAAGCGTACGTCCCGCGCACCGACACCTATATCGAGAAGGATTCCTCCATCAACGAGCAGATCGACCGTATGCGCCACTCGGCGACGCGCGCGCTGCTCGAACGCGACGACGTCATCATCGTCGCCTCGGTCTCCTGCATCTACGGTATCGGCTCGGTCGAGACCTACACCGCGATGACCTTCGCGCTGAAGAAGGGCGAGCGCATCGACCAGCGCCAGCTGATCGCCGACCTCGTCGCGCTCCAGTACAAGCGCACCCAGGCCGATTTCACCCGCGGCACGTTCCGCGTCCGCGGCGACGTCATAGACATCTTTCCGGCGCACTATGAGGACCGCGCCTGGCGCGTGAACCTGTTCGGCGACACCATCGAGACCATCGAGGAGTTCGATCCCCTCACCGGCCACAAGCAGGACGAGCTCGAATTCATCAAGATGTACGCCAACTCGCATTACGTGACGCCGCGGCCGACGCTGGTGCAGGCGATCAAATCGATCAAATCCGAACTGAAGATGCGGCTCGACCAGCTCCACGGCCAGGGCCGCCTGTTGGAAGCGCAGCGGCTGGAGCAGCGGACCACCTTCGACATCGAGATGATGGAGGCGACAGGAAGCTGCGCCGGCATCGAGAACTATTCGCGCTATCTCACCGGGCGCCTGCCCGGCGAGCCGCCGCCGACGCTGTTCGAATACGTGCCCGACAACGCGCTGGTGTTCGCCGATGAGAGCCACGTCACCGTGCCCCAGATCGGCGCCATGTTCAAAGGCGACTTCCGCCGCAAGGCGACGCTGGCCGAATATGGCTTCCGCCTGCCGTCGTGCATGGACAACCGTCCACTGCGCTTCGAGGAATGGGACATGATGCGACCGCAGACCGTCGCGGTCTCCGCCACGCCGAGCGCCTGGGAAATCAATGAGAGCGGCGGCGTGTTCGTCGAGCAGGTGATCCGTCCGACCGGGCTGATTGATCCTCCCGTCCATATTCGCCCTGCCCGCACCCAGGTCGACGATCTCGTCGGCGAAGTGCGCGCCACCGCGCAGGCCGGCTATCGCTCGCTGATCACGGTGCTGACCAAGCGCATGGCGGAGGACCTGACCGAATATCTGCATGAGCAGGGCATTCGCGTCCGCTACATGCACAGCGACATCGACACCATCGAACGCATCGAGATCATCCGCGATCTGCGCCTTGGCGCCTTCGACGCGCTGGTCGGCATCAATTTGCTCCGCGAAGGCCTCGACATTCCCGAATGCGCGCTGGTCGCGATCCTCGATGCCGACAAGGAAGGCTTTTTGCGTAGCGAGACCTCGCTGATCCAGACCATCGGCCGCGCCGCGCGCAACGTGGACGGCAAGGTGATCCTGTACGCCGACCAGATGACGGGATCGATGGAGCGCGCCATCGCCGAAACCGACCGCCGCCGCGAGAAGCAGGTCGAATACAACACGGCGCATGGCATCACGCCGGAGAGCATCAAGAAGTCGATCGGCGACATCATGAACAGCGTCTACGAGCGCGATCATGTGCTGATCGAGATCGGCGGCCACGACATGACGGACGACGTCATCTCGATCGGCCACAATTTCGAGGCCGTGCTGGGCGATCTCGAGACGCGGATGCGCGAGGCCGCGGCCGATCTGAATTTCGAGGAAGCCGCCCGCCTGCGCGACGAGGTCAAGCGCCTGCGCGCCACCGAGCTCGCCGTGGTCGACGATCCCACTGTCAAGCAGCGCACCGTGCAGGGCAAGGCCGGCGCCTACGTCGGCACCAAGAAATACGGCGACGCAGCCAATCTCCCCGTCAGCGCGATGAAGAAGAAAACCGTCAGCTCCGCGCTGAAAGCGAGCGGCGGCGGCAGCGGCTCGAAGGTGCACAAGCCGCATCTCGACGAAATGCACGGCCCGGAGTCCCTGCCCTATCGCGACAAGCAGACGCTGCCGGCAAAGCCGTTCGGCGGCACCAGCCGGATCATCCAGCCGACGGACTCAAGGCAGTCAGGCCCGGAGTTCGGACCATCGCCCCGGTCGAGCGGAGGGGCGCCGGGGCATAGAGGTGGGTGGAAGAAGAAGTAGGGCCTAAAGCGCCATGCGATTAGGATGAATCGCCATCGCGCTTTGGGTTGTTGTTTACGCATGATCTTTTCGGAAAACCGCTGCGCACTTTTCCGGATCATGCTTTAGGCATCGGACAGCGCCGTTCGTTGGTGTAGATTCCGGGCTCGCCGCTTTGCGGCGCCCCGGATGACGGGGGTCCTCACCCCACGCTCGCCGTCACCACCGCCATGACTGACAGCAGCAGCACGATGGTCACGAGCTGGAGCGAGGCGACGGGTTGGGTGCGCCATGCCGTGATCTTGTCGGATAGCGACAGGTGGGCCTCGAAGAACTTCGGCTCATAGACGGTCTTGAAGAACGCCGGGAAGCTCGGGCCGAGGGTCACGGCTAGCATGGCGTGGGCGAGCGAGGCGATGGCGACGAAGATGGCGACGCCGGGGTCGCCCGAGAGGTCGTGGTCGCCGGCGAGCTTGAGCAGGAAGGCGGCGGCGGCGAAGGTCGGGAAGCTCTGCAGGATCGTGGTCAGCGCGACGCCTTCGAGCGCGTTGTGCAGGCGGGACTTTCTGACGGTGGCGATGGCGGCCATGGCACGTCTCCTGATGACATGGGGGCGACCATAGCCGCGCCGGTACGGGCGTGATGTGAGGTCCGTCACGGGGAAGGAGTGAGAGAGCGGTGGCTCCTTACTCGCCTGACGATGGCGAGGGCTAGAGCTTCCCCTGCCCGTTGGTCTGGCTCTGCTGCCGCTGCTTTTCCTGCTCCTTGGCGTGGTGCCGGCCGTAGAGGCAGCCGGCGGCGGCGCCGAGAACGCCATGATGGCCGGCATAGTGACCGGCCACGCCGCCGACGACGGCGCCCTTGATGCAGCCCTTGGCGTCGGCTGCGGAGGTCGCGCCAAGCATGAGTAGCGCGGCGGTGACGGCGATAAGCGGTGATTTCATGGATCGATGTCTCCAGATGCGATGTCAGGCCCTCAACGAGCGAGGATGGGTTCGGGTTTCCTCCCCAACAGTTGGCCAAGCCCGCCAATGATCACGGGCGCGCGGTGGACTGATCCTCCCTTCCCCGAGAAACCTGAGTCGGGAACTCGGCCGTGGGACCGGGAAATTACGGGGTTTGTTGTAAATCTCACAAAAGACCGTCAATGGTGCATTGCGAAAACGTGAATTGCGTTGCCGGTGAAACCGCGTATTTTGTTCGTATACAAATGAGTTGAGCCTCGGCACTGACTGCGCCTGGGGCTGTTTTCCTTTTTTCGCCAAGCCAGCTTCAGGATTGCCCAAAGTGACAGAGCACAGCCTCTGGCGTTTCTCGCGCGCGTTGCACCGCGCGATCAATGACCGGCATTTTGCTGATATCGAGGCCTTGATTGACGAGGACGTCGAATGGGCGCTCTACGGCCCGATCGACATGTTTCCGTTTCTCGGCGCGCGCCAGGGCAAGGACGCCGTGCTCGAGGTCATCCGCCAGCTCGCCGACAATTTCCAGGTCCGCCGCTTCGACCGCGAAAGCATCATGCTCGGCGTCGATTCCGCCGCCTCGATGGTGCGCTATTCCCTGACCGCCCTCGATTCCAACAAGCCGATCAGCCTGCGGGTCGCGCAGTTCGCCCAGTTCAGAGCGGGCAAGCTCGTCAGCATGCGCGTGCTGATCGACACCTTCGACCTGGTCGAGCAGGCACTCGGCCGCGCCATTCATCTGCCGATGATGACCAGCGTCGGCTGAGGGGGACGCCAACGGGCCCCGTTGTTCGGGACCGATGACAAGGCCGGCTGCGACGTCCTGGCCTCCAGCCCCGCCGGATGCCGTCGCGCCGGAAGCTCGTCATCGGGCGCGCGCCTTTCGCGCGGCCCGTTGGTGTCGGGGGCTTGACCACCGCCACAATTTCGCGACGATGAATCAGCATTTTCAGCGCGGAATGGCGCATGGTCTTTGCTGAAGGCCGATATATATTGTCGGAAAGCATGCGCTGGGGCTTGCGGGCAGGACGATGCAATTCTCGACAGGGTTTGGCTGGACCAGGCTGCCCGTGCTGGCGGCCGTATTCATATTGAGCTCGGCGCTGACGGTCTCGGCGCAGATCATTCCGCCCTTCTCGCCCATAGCGGCCGCGCCTGACGACGAGGCCGACACAGCGGCGGTGGCGGAAGCCCCCGACGTCAACGACCCCGACGTGCTCAAGGGCATCGACGTCGACAAGCTCGACTGGAGTCAGCTCGCGGTCGACGCCGGCACCGGCATTGACCCCATGGCCGCCAAGAAGCGCGCCCAGTCCGCCGCCAAGGACGAGCTGAACTGGTCGTCGAACGCCAATGCAAACGGCTCCGCGGCCGTGACGGTGAAGCAGTCCGTGTTCTCGTTCTGGGATACCAGGGTCGGCGCCGACATGACGGTGACGAGCGAGCCGCGAACAATGTCCGAGCTGCTGGCGCAGAAGGCCACCAATGGCGGCAACCTGCCGCAATCCTCCGGCAGCGCCTGGGCGACGGCGACCGCGCCGGGCGCGGGCGCGATCTGGGACAAGACCGCGGTGGAAGCCCGCGTCGATCCCGGTGCGGAGCACAGCAAGATCGGGGCCTCGCTGATCAAATCGGTGCCGCTCTCGGGCGACACTTCGCTGACGCTGCAGAACGGCTACAGCGTCAATCAGCAGGGCACCACGACCGTGCCCGGCATTGGCGGCCACATCACGCGCAATTACGAGACCGACCAGTCCGCCAAGGTCACCCTCAGCGACACCGGCACCAGCATCACCGCCGGCCAGACGCTGTCGACCACCGACGACAAATGGCTGCGCAAGGTCGGCGCCGAGCAGAAGCTGTTCGACAACGTCACCGTCTCCGGCTCGGTCGGCGAGACCTCGCAAGGCGCGATCAACAAGAGCCTGACGGCGGGGTTCAAGAAGAGCTGGTAGAGCCCAGCACGCTCCTCACCATGAGGGTTCCTCGTGGCTCCCGGCCGGCGTTCACGCTCTCCTAACCATACGCCACGGCAAAACCCTCGAATGGTCCGCCCTTGCCGCATCTCGGCCCATTTGCGGTCAAAATCGGACGCCCTGATAGGCAAGCCTCACAGACGTCGTCGTGCGGGGGACACTCGCGCTGCGCTCAACGCGAACAGGGGAATAACGATGAACGCCATGCGTCCCGAAAAGATCGAAGCCACCGAGACCGAGACGGTCGACACCAACCTCGCCGCCGTGACGGAGGTCGAAGCCGGCATCCGCGACTTCGTCCGCAACGACATCGCCTATCTGCGCCGTCCGGCAGCCACCACCACCGATGCGCCGCCGCTCGATCCGAGCGCCGAAGCCACCGTCACCAACGTCAACTCGCTGATCCAGCGCGTCGCCGGCACTTCGCTCGCCGAAATCGAGAACTTGATCTCGGAACTCGAGAGCCTGCGGGACCTGCTCCACGCCGAAGGCCAGCGCGTCCAGCGCGAGATCTCCGGCTATGCCCAGCTCAGCCAGGCCGCGATGAAGTCGACCCGCATGATCTCCGACAACGTCGCGCAGTGGAAGCGTGCCGCCGACGGCCTGCGCAACAGCTGATCGCTACCACACTGCATCACGAGCCGCCGCGACCCGGAAGGGGCGCGGCGGTTTTGATTCATGAGGTCCTCGTGCCCCGGACGCGGTGCGGCACGCAGCAACGCGCCGCAGAGTCGGGGCCATGGCCAGGATGAATGCGGGCGCGGTGGGTCGGCTCTGCGCAGCAGCGCAAGAGCGCTGCAGCGCGTCCAGGACACGAGGGCGTGCTTTGAACCCTCGGCCCTGCCAGAGCGACGAATGCCAAGCGCCGGTGGCCTGTTCGGCCGGGCCTGGGGACATTTCACATGGAAAGCATTCGGCCCGACACCACGGACCCGATACCGTTGCGGCCCGCGCCGAATCAAATCGGCACGATCATGCTGCGCTTTGTCGGGCTGTTGGCGGTTACGATCGCCATCCTGGCGTTCGTCTATAGCCGTTGAAGTGCGGCCGGAAGCCGGCTGCGAAAATTAACGAAGTCTTACCGGCTCGCGTCGACGGCCGAGGCTTCCAGGGTGTAGGCGCCATCGGCATAGCCCTTCACCACCATGCCGGCCACCAGCATCACTGCCAGCGTCGCGGTCGCGAAGATAAATCCAACAAGCTTGAGTGCGCCGCGATCTGCCATGGTCCTCGTCCCCTGTCTTCTGCCAATTCGTTTCAAATAGACAGCGACAGGTTCATAATTAGTTAGCAACTCGATGGTTCCGGCAAACTGCTTCGCGGTAACCATGTTGCGCAGGCTTATGGCAGCCGCCCCAAAACGCGTCCATAGCGCGCGGGCAACACTCGCGCACTCATTTAGACCGTTCATCCTGGAACAGATCTAAGCGGCCTTCACGCGCGTCGGCACGAAGGCGCTAGCCGTAATGGAATAGACCGCCTCGCCGCGCTGATTGGTCCCGGTGGTGCGGGCGGTCAGGATGCCCCAGCCGGGACGCGAGGCGGAGGTGCGCTTATCGATGATGACGCTGACATAGTTGATCGTGTCGCCGGCCAGCACCGGCCTGATCCAGCGCAGGTCGCGAAAGCCCGGCGAAGGGCCCCATACCGCAACCTCCTCGCCGCGCGCCGCAGCCTCGCGCGCCAGACGCTGGCCATCGGCGACAAGCAGACTCATGCAGGCCGAGCCGACATGCCAGCCCGATGCGGCGAGCCCGCCGAACAGCGAGTTCTTGCCTTCCTCCTCGTCGAGATGAAAACGCTGCGGATCGAACTTTGCGGCGAAACTCTTGATGGCTTCCGCGGTGAACGTATAGGCGCCGATTTCGCGGCGCTGGTCGATCTCGATGTCCTCGAAGAACCGCATCAGACCGCCCCCTCGCGCCGCTGGATGAGGATCGGCGAAGTCATCTCAGCGAGCGCCTGCCCCTTAGCGTTGCGGGCGGTGCATTTGAACGTGACGATGCCAAGCTCCGGCCGGCTCTTCGAGGCGCGCGCTTCCAGCACATCGACATCGAGCGTCAGGTCGTCACCCGGCCTGAGCGGCGACAGCCAACGGACCTCATCGACGCCGGGAGACCCCAGCGAAGCGGCGCGGGTGATGAAGCCGTCGGCCATCATCCGCATCATCAGCGAGCAGAGGTGCCAGCCCGAGCCGGACAAGCCGCGCAGCATGCTTTTGCTGGCGGCCTCCTCGTCCAGGTGCATGGGCTGCGGATCGAACTCGGCGGCAAAGGCCAAAATCTCGTCACGGGTGACATGGCGCGGGCCGAATGTGCCGAAGCGGCCGGGCGGGAAATCTTCGAAGGTCAGGGTCATCTCGGGAAAGCTTTGCGGGAATGACAGATTGTGGCCGCACTTTGCGGCAATCTCAACCCGCCGGCCCGCATGGCTCGTGCTACATACGGGGTGGCGGCGGCCTTGAGTCGGACCCAATCGACGACCCGAGTGCCGAGGCCGGTTGCGGGCCCGATTTGCCCTGGGGAGATCAATGTTTTCATTCAGCGACCTTTTCCAATGGGACCGGTTCATCACGCCGACGATCATCAAGACCTTCTATTGGCTGGTGATCGCGCTGATCTGCCTGTTCGGCCTCTCCGGCATCTTCTCAGGGCTCGCGGCGATGGCGATCAGCCCGTTCGGCGGCTTCCTGATGCTGCTGTCGTCGATCGCCAGCGTCGTCGTCGGCATCGTGTTCTCGCGCATCCTCGCGGAGCTGATCCTGATCGTCTTCCGCATCAACGAGCATCTCGGCGCGATCCGGGACCAGGGCGGCGGGTTGCGGTAGCTCTCGTGTCCCGGACGCGGCGCGGCATGAAATGACGCGACGCAGAGCCGGGACCCATGCATCCAAATCGAGACTGCTGGGCCCCGGCTCTGCAGCGCACCGCAAAGAGGGCTGCAGAGCCGGGGCACGCGGCCGATATCTTACGTATTGAACCTGAAATGCATCACGTCGCCGTCGGCGACCACGTATTCCTTGCCTTCGAGCCTGAGCTTGCCGGCATCGCGTGCGCCGGCTTCGCCGCCGAGCGCGACGTAGTCCTCGTACGCAATCGTCTCGGCGCGAATAAAGCCCTTCTCGAAATCGGTGTGGATCACGCCGGCCGCGCCCGGCGCCTTGGTGCCGCGATAGATGGTCCAGGCGCGCGCTTCCTTCGGGCCCACGGTGAAATAGGTGATGAGGTCGAGCAGCGTGTAGCCGGCGCGGATCAGGCGATCGAGGCCGGCCTCCTCCAGGCCCAGCGTTTCCAGGAAGTCGGCGCGTTCCGCACGCGAGATGGTGGCGATCTCGGATTCGATCTTGGCGGAGATGACGACGGCGACGGCGCCTTCCTTGGCGGCCTGCTCCTGCACGGCCTTGGAGAACGAATTGCCCGTTGCGGCCGAGCCTTCCTCGACGTTGCAGACGTAGAGCACGGGCTTCGACGACAGCAAGCCGAGCATCCCGAAGGCGCGCTCCTCCTCGGCCTTGCGCTCGACGAGGCGCGCGGGTTGGCCCCCGCGCAGCAGCACCAGGGTGCGGTTGACGAGGTCGAGCTGCTCCTTGGCGTCCTTGTCGTTGCCCTTGGCCTTCTTGGTGAGGTTGTCGACGCGCTTCTCCAGGCTGTCGAGATCGGCGAGCATCAGCTCGGTCTCGATGGTCTCGATGTCGGCGAGCGGGGCGATCTTGCCCTCGACATGGGTGATGTCGGAATCCTCGAAGCAGCGCACCACATGCGCGATGGCGTCGACCTCGCGGATGTTGGCCAGGAATTGATTGCCGAGGCCTTCGCCCTTGGAGGCGCCGCGGACGAGGCCCGCGATGTCGACGAAGGTCAGCCGGGTCGGGATGATCTGCGCCGATTTGGCGATCGCCGCGAGCTTGTCGAGCCTGGGATCAGGCACGGCGACCTCGCCGACATTCGGCTCGATCGTGCAGAACGGATAGTTCGCGGCTTGCGCCGCGGCCGTCTCGGTCAGCGCATTGAACAAGGTCGACTTGCCGACATTGGGCAATCCGACGATCCCGCATTTGAATCCCACGAGCGTTATTCCTTGCCGTTGTCGTCCTTGGTCAAAAATCCCTTCGCCTGCATGGCGAGGTGCACCCTGTTGGCGAAGGTCGCGTCCGTGCCTTTGGCAACAAGTGCCGCGTGCTCGGCCACCGCCTCGCACAGCGTCGCTACCCAGTCGCTATCAGCCTTGGCGAAGTCCGACAGCACGTGGCCGTGCACCAGTTCCTTGACGCCGGGATGACCGATGCCGAGACGCACGCGGCGATAATCGTTGCCGATATGCGCCGAAATCGAACGCAGGCCGTTATGTCCGGCGATGCCGCCGCCGATCTTCACCCGCACCTTGCCCGGCGGCAGCTCGAGCTCGTCGTGGAACACGGTGATGTCGCCAGGAGCAATCTTGAAGAAGCTTGCGGCTTCCTGCACAGCCCGGCCGGAGTCGTTCATGTAGGTCGTCGGCTTGAGCAGGATCACGCGCTCGGTGCCGAGCGTGCCTTCCGAAGTCTCGCCCTGAAACCTGCGGCGCCAAGGCGCAAAGCCATGACGCCGCGCGATCTCGTCGACGGCCATGAAGCCGATATTGTGCCGGTTGCGTGCGTATTTTGCGCCGGGATTGCCGAGCCCTACAAAGAGTCGCATGACGCGGCGCGCCCCTCGCTTGGCGCGCGATCAGGGACCGCGCGCCAGCTTTGAGAGATTACTTCTTCTTGTCGCCGCCGGCGGGAGCCTTGGCAGCTGCGGCAGGCGCAGCGGCAGCCGGAGCGGCCGCAC
The DNA here is from genome assembly GCF_023073355.1 of Bradyrhizobium sp. 199. Taxonomy (GTDB): domain Bacteria; phylum Pseudomonadota; class Alphaproteobacteria; order Rhizobiales; family Xanthobacteraceae; genus Bradyrhizobium. The sequence continues at coordinate 92,566 of NZ_JADPJI010000011.1, read as the reverse complement.
CAGCCGCCGGAGCAGCCGCGGCAGCACCCGGAGCTGCAGCCGCAGCCGCGGCCTTCTGCTCTTCGGCGTAACCGGACGGCGGCACGATGGTGACGAGGGTCGCGTCCTCGGAGGTCAGTGCCTTCACGCCGGCCGGCAGCTTGATGTCGGAAAGATGCAGCGAGTGGCCGATTTCGAGCGAACCGACGTCAGCCTCGATGAATTGCGGGATGTTCTCCACGCCGCACTCGAGTTCGATCGCATGCGCAACGATGTTGACGGCGCCGCCGCGCTTCACGCCGGGCGAACCTTCCGCCTTCACGACGTGCAAGGGCACGCTGATGCGGATGGTGGCACCTTCGCCAAGACGCATGAAATCGACATGGATCGGGAAATCCTTGACCGGATCGAGGTGGTAGTCGCGCGGAATCACGCGGTGCTTGCTGCCCTCGAGATCGATGTCGACCAGCGTGGTCAGGAACCGGCCGGCAAGGATGCGCTGGCGCAGTTCACGATCCTCGATCGAGATCGTCAGCGGGGGCTGGTTGTTGCCATAGATCACTCCGGGCACTCTCCCGGCGCGACGCTCAGCCCGGGCGGCCCCCTTGCCGCTCTTCGGACGTGCGGTCGCCTTCAATTCCTTGACGGTCGTCGCCATGTCGTTAAGTCCTTGTTTTTGCAAAAGTTAATGGGCCGCAAGGCGGCCCATGACATACGCCGCAGCAAGCCTCCAGGGGTGCGGGGGCTGCGGACGTGGCGGACTTCTACCCGGAAGATGCGGAAATGACAAGGAGAATGGGTTTCCGGCCCGGCTCTTACCCTCCCCTGGAGGGGCAGGGTAAGAAAGAGTGCCTTACGAGGTCGTCCCGCCGAGCTTGGCCTCCAGCGCCGCGATGCGCGCTTTCAGCGCCTCGTTCTCCTCGCGTGCCAGGCGCGCCATATCCTTGAAGGCCTCGAACTCCTCGCGCTTGACCAGATCCATGTCGCGCAGGAATTTTTCGGCCTGGGTGCGCATCACGGTGTCGAACTCTCGCTTGACGCCTTGGGCGGCACCGGCGGCATCGTTCATCAGGCGGCCGATCTCGTCGAAAAACCGGTTGTTGGTCTGGGTCATTTCGGTCTCCTGGCGGCCTCAGGTTAGCTTTGCGCGAATGCTCCAAAACACAATGGCAATCCGAACGGTGGGGTTCAAGGGCCGAGCGGAGGTATCCTTGTCATGAACCGGTTTCCTTGCAATCGTATTCGACGTCCCCGCATAAGAAGAATCACAAGGCGCATGAGATGATCGAGCAGCAGATCGCGGTCCCGACCAAGGACGGCCACACCGCAACCTTCATCACCCATCCCGAACGTGGCGGGCCGTTCCCGGTCATCCTGTTCTACATGGATGCGCCGGCAATCCGCGAAGAGCTGCGCGACATGGCACGCCGGCTCGCGACGTCGGGCTATTACGTGATGCTGCCGAACCTCTATTACCGCTCGGGCGCGATGGAGCTGGGCGCGCTGCCGACCGACCCGAACGCGCCCGAGCGCAAGCGCATGTTCGCTCTGATGGGCTCACTCACAATCCCGATGATCATGGATGACACCAGAGCGCTGCTCACCTATGCCGAGGGCCAGGCAGCCGCGAACACTAAAATCGTCGGCACCGTCGGCTATTGCATGAGCGGCCGCTACGCCATCAACGCCGCAACGCATTTCCCCGACCGCGTCAAGGCCGCCGCCTCGATCTACGGTGTGCAGCTCGCAACGGATCAGGACGACAGCCCGCATCTGGCCGCAGCCAAGACCAAGGCTGAACTCTATTTCGCCTGCGCAGAGACCGACGTCTACGCGCCGCCGGAGATCATCGAGAAGGTCAAACAGGGCATGAAAGGCGCGAAAGCCGAGGTCGAGATCTATCCCGGCACGCATCACGGCTTCGCCTTCCCCAGGCGCCCGGTCTATCACCGCGACGCCGCCGAGCGGCATTGGGAGCGCCTGCTGGCGCTCTACCGCCGCAATCTGGTCTAGACATAGAAAGCCTGATGCCCCTTTTGCTCATCGACTTCCCGGCCTTCAAGCCGATCGCGCTCGAGATCGGGCCGTTCGCGATCCGCTGGTATGCGCTGGCCTATATCTGCGGCATCGTGTTCGGCTGGCTCTATGCGCGCTCGCTGCTGAAGAAAGAGCGCCTGTGGGGCGGCCCCGCGCCGATGTCGCTGGTGCAGATCGACGACTTCATCCTCTGGGTCACGCTCGGCATCATTCTCGGCGGCCGCACCGGCTACGTGCTGTTCTACAATCTGCCCTTCTTCGTCGATCATCCCGCCGCGATCTTCAAATTGTGGGAGGGCGGCATGTCCTTTCACGGCGGCTTCCTCGGCTGCGTCGTCGCAGTGATGTCATTTGCCTATCGCAACGGCATCTCGATCCTGTCGCTCGGTGACATCACCACCGCGGTCGCTCCGGTCGGGCTGCTGCTCGGACGGATCGCCAATTTCATCAACGGCGAATTGTGGGGTCGCGCCACCGACGCCAGCCTGCCCTGGGCCATCATCTTCCCCAACGATCCCACGCAGCTGCCGCGTCATCCGAGCCAGCTCTACGAGGCCGGCATGGAGGGCATCCTGCTGTTCACCGTGCTCGCGATCATGATCCGCTTCGGTGCGCTGAAGCGCCCCGGCATGATCCTTGGCGCCTTCATCCTGATCTATGGCCTGACCCGGATCGCCGGCGAACATTTCCGCGAGCCGGACGCCCAGCTCGGCTTCCTCTGGGGCGGATTAACCATGGGCATGCTGTTGTCGATCCCGATGCTTATTGTGGGCCTCATACTTATTGTATTGGCAGTGCGAGGCGGTGCGCCAAAGCCCGCCAAGGCCGTTCATTAATTCATTTCGAGAAAGCACGCCGTGACCGACCAGCCGCTACTCAACGAGATCAGGGCGCTGATCAAATCCTCCGGCCCCATGCCGGTCTGGCGGTACATGGAATTGTGCCTGATGCATCCGCGCCATGGTTATTACCTCTCGCGCGATCCGCTCGGGCGTGAGGGCGACTTCACCACCGCCCCCGAGGTCAGCCAGATGTTCGGCGAGCTGTTGGGGCTATGGTCCGCCTCGGTGTGGAAGCAGATGGGCTCGCCGCAAGTTTTGCGGCTGATCGAACTCGGGCCAGGCCGCGGCACCATGATGGCGGATGCGCTGCGCGCGCTCCGCGTGCTGCCACCCCTGTACCAGGCGCTTCACATCCACATGGTCGAGGTCAATCCCGTTTTGCGCGAACGCCAGGGCGCGACGCTGGCCAACGTGCGCAACATCGCCTGGCATGACAGCATCGACGACGTGCCGGAAGGACCGAGCATCATCCTCGCCAACGAATATTTCGACGTGCTGCCGATCCACCAGATGGTGAGGCTCGATAAGGGCTGGCACGAGCGCGTGATCGAGGTCGATCCGAACGGAAGCCTTCAGTTCGGCGCGGCGCCCGAGCCGACGCCACGCTTTGACGTGCTGCTGCCGCCGTTGGTGCGCGCCGCGCCGGTCGGCGCCGTGTTCGAATGGCGGCCCGACGCCGAGATCATGAAGCTCGCGACCCGCGTGCGCGACCAGGACGGCGCGGCGCTGATCATCGACTACGGCCATCTGCGCAGCGATGCCGGCGATACGTTTCAGGCGATTGCTCGCCACACCTTCGCCGATCCCTTGAAGGCGCCGGGCCAGGCCGACGTCACCGCCCATGTCGACTTTCAGGCGCTGGCGCGTGCGGCCGAGGATGTCGGCGCGCGCGTGCATGGGCCGGTGACGCAAGGTGACTTCCTCAAGCGCATCGGCATCGATACAAGGGCCGCCGCCTTGATTCAGAAGGCAACCCCGGAAGTGGCCACCGACATTTCGATCGCGCTCAAGCGGCTGACGGAGAGTGGGCGCAGCGGCATGGGCTCGATGTTCAAGGTGCTCGGCATCTCCGAGCCGCGGCTCACGGGCATTGCCGGCCTCAGTGACCTCGAGCAGGCCGGAGACGCCTCATGACGTTCGCCTCGTCGCTGCTGTCGGCCGTGCCCGGCCTGCGCCATGCCTTCTTCACCCGCGAGGGCGGCGTCTCCAGCGGCATCTATGCCGCGCTGAATGGCGGGCTGGGCTCCAACGACGATCAGGCCCTTGTCGCGGAGAACCGCCGCCGCATGGCCGAGCATGTCGGCGTCGCGCCGGAACGCTTCCTCAGCCTGCACCAGATCCATTCACCCGACGTCCTCATTGCGGATGCGCCGTGGCCCAGCGGGCCGCGGCCGAAAGGCGATGCGCTGGTGACGAAAACGCCCGGCATTGCGCTCGGCGTCTCCACCGCCGATTGCGGACCGGTGCTGTTCGTCGATCCCAACGCGCGCGTGATCGGCGGCGCGCATGCGGGGTGGAAGGGCGCGCTGACGGGCGTGCTGGAGGCGACGATCTCGGCGATGGAGAAACTCGGCGCCACGCGCGGTGGCATCATCGCCGCGATCGGGCCCCTGATCCGCCAGGACAGCTACGAGGTCGGCAACGAGTTCGTCGCGCGCTTCATTGAAGCGGATGCGGACAACGCCGTGTTCTTCATTCCGTCGGTGCGCGAGGGACACGCGATGTTCGACCTCGCCGGCTTCATCCGCAAGCGGCTGGACGCCGCCGGCATCCTGATGATCGACGATCTTGGTGTGGACACCTACGCCGACGAGCGCTTCTTCAGCTATCGCCGTTCGGTCCATCGCAAGGAGCCGGATTACGGCCGCCACGTCCACGCGATCGCGCTGGAAGCGTGACACAACGCCAACGCCGTGTCATTTCGGGGCGATCACCGCGGCGCAATGACTGTGGCTTGTGTCGCCTCCGCCCTAGACCTTAATCGATTTTAACGATATCGCTGCCCTCCATAATGAGGGACGCGTCATCTTTTCTGCGCCGCGCGGGTTCGCGCTGGCCGGCGGTCATGCTGCTGGCGGCTGCGACCGCGCTTGGCGGCTGCGCCGGCGGCGGCGGTGCCGCCAACTCCTACGCAATGGCGCCGAGCACCGGCTCGGGTGCTACGGTTGCCTTCGAATCCATCGACGGCCCGCCACCGCAAGTGTTCGACCGCATGGTCGGCGTGCTCGACAGCGAATCCAAGCTGCGGAGCCTGTCCGTCGTCTCCCGCGAGGGTACGGCCGCCTACCGCGTGCGCAGCTACCTCTCGGCCCAGATCGTGCGCGGCAGGACCGTGATCGCCTGGGTCTGGGACGTCTACGACGCCAACCAGCAGCGCGCGCTACGGCTCTCCGGCGAGGAACCGACCTCCACGAGGGCTGGGCGGGATGCATGGGCGGCAGCCGACGACCTCGTGCTCCGGAAGATCGCCCAGGCCGGATTCAGCGGCCTTTCCAACATGATCAACGGAACCCCGGATGCACCTGGCGCGGCTCCAGGCCTGCGGGGACCGGCGGTGGCGAGCGTCATCCCCGTTGCGCCCGCGCCGGACATGCCGGCCTCAGCCCTCGGCTATGCCGAGCGATAACCCCCGCTAAACCACGGCCTCTAGTCGCGTCCAAACCGTTGGCCCGATTCAGGATTCGGAGGGAAAACGTATCATCCCGGGTTGCCATTGCAGCCTCGCGCCTGATATTTCCTCGCCCGTCGTAACCGTGCTCCCAGTGGGATCTGAGATGTTGAACGTCGTGTCCAGCAAAGCGCGGGAGGAAGCGTCCATGTCGGCCAAAAACGGCTCCATCAAGCTCGTCGCCGGCAACTCCAATCCGGCTCTCGCACAGGCCATCGCGCAAGGTCTCGACCTGCCGCTGACCAAGGCGGTGGTCCGACGCTTCGCCGACATGGAGATCTTCGTCGAGATCCAGGAGAACGTCCGGGGCTCGGATGCCTTCGTCATCCAGTCGACCTCGTTCCCCGCCAATGACCATTTGATGGAGCTGCTGATCATCACCGACGCGCTGCGCCGCTCCTCCGCGCGCCGCATCACCGCGGTGCTGCCCTATTTCGGCTACGCGCGGCAGGACCGCAAGTCGGGCTCGCGCACGCCGATCTCGGCCAAGCTCGTCGCCAATCTGATCACCCAGGCCGGCGTCGACCGCGTCATGACGCTCGACCTGCATGCCGGCCAGATCCAGGGCTTCTTCGACATCCCGACCGATAATCTCTACGCCGCGCCGCTGATGGTGCGCGACATCAAGGACAAGTTCGATCTCTCCAAGACGATGGTGATCTCGCCCGACGTCGGCGGCGTGGCCCGCGCCCGCGGCCTTGCCAAGCGCATCAACACCCCGCTGGCGATCGTCGACAAGCGCCGCGAACGTGCAGGCGAGTCCGAGGTCATGAACGTGATCGGCGACGTCGCCGGCTACACCTGCATCCTGATCGACGACATCGTGGATTCCGGCGGCACGCTGGTGAACGCGGCCGATGCGCTGATCGCCAAGGGCGCCAAGGACGTCTACGCCTACATCACCCACGGCGTGCTCTCCGGCGGCGCGGCCGCCCGCATCACGAACTCCCGGCTGAAGGAGCTCGTGATCACCGACTCGATCCTGCCGACCGAGGCGGTGACCAAGGCGCCGAACATCCGCACGCTGCCGATCGCCAGCCTGATCTCCGACGCGATCGCGCGCACCGCGGCCGAAGAGTCTGTGTCGAGCCTGTTCGACTGAATTTCCTAGCTCGCCTCGCTTGCGGCGCGAGGGAGCGCGCGCATTTTGCGTCCCTTACAACACCGACGCGGCGGGTTGTTGCCAGCCCCGCCCCATGACATCATCCGGATATCGAGTCAGCTCTGCCATCTGGATGCCTGATGCCCCGCCGGAAATTTGCCTGGGAAAATCTGTCGGATGAGCAGCTGCTCCAGCAACGCCTCCGCAGCCTGAGGGTTGCGGTCGAAGGCACCTGGCTCGAGGACTGCGTCAGCACGCTCTATGAGGAGCTGGAAGAACGGGATATCCGGCTGCGGCCGCACACGTGGATGTCGAGCGAATGGTTCAGTCCGGGCGGCGTTCCCGGCATCGCCATTCCGTTCTATCTCGCTCATCCGCGCCTGATGAAGCTCGAGAAGAAGATGATGTTCGACGTCGAGGGCGGAACTTGGCGCGAGTGCATGGCCATCCTCCGTCACGAAGCGGGCCATGCGATCCAGCACGGCTACCAGTTGCAGCGCCGCCGGCGCTGGCAGCAACTGTTCGGCCCGTCCTCGAAACACTATCCACGCTATTACCGGCCCAATCCGGCCAGCAGGCGTTACGTCCAGCATCTGCGGCTGTGGTATGCGCAGAGCCATCCCGACGAGGATTTCGCCGAGACCTTTGCGGTGTGGCTGCGGCCGCGCTCGAACTGGCGGACGCGATATGCCGGCTGGCCGGCACTGAAGAAGCTCGAATATGTCGACGAGCTGATGGGCGAGATCGCGGGAAAGCGGCCGCTGATCACCACGCGGGAGCGTGTCGATACGCTGGGTCGGCTCAGCCAGACGCTCGAAGACCACTACAAGAAGAAGCAGGCGTTCTACGCCTTCACACCTCCGAAGACCTACGACCGCGATCTCTCCCGGCTGTTTTCGGCCGATCCGCGGCATCACCGGTCGAAGCCGGCTTCTGCCTTGATCCGGCGGCACCGCGCCCATATCAGGCAGCTGGTGGCGCGATGGACGGGCGAGAATCAGCTTACACTCGATGCCGTGCTCGATGAGATGATCTCTCGGTGCCGCGAGCTGGACCTGCGCGCCGTCGGTCCCGAACCGAAGCTTGTTCTCGATTTTACCGTCCTCGTAACTGCCAAGACGATGCACACGATGTTCGGCCCGTCTCGGCGCAAATGGATCGCGCTATGAGACGTCTGCGCATTCTGGTGCTCATGCATCCGGACTTCGTGCCGCCGGACTCCAGCGACGGACACACCGCGCAGGAAATCAACGCGTGGAAAACCGAATACGACGTCGTGAGCACCTTGCGCGCGGCGGGCCATGAGGTTCGCCCATTGGGCGCGCAGGAGGAAATCAAGCCGGTGCGCGAGGCGATCGAGGAGTTCAAGCCGCACGTGGTTTTCACGTTGCTGGAGGAATTCCACAACAACGTCGCCTTTGACCAGCACATCGCAAGCTATCTCGAGCTGATGAAGGTCCCTTATACCGGCTGCAATCCGCGCGGCCTGACCCTGGCGCGCGGCAAGGATTTGTCCAAGACGCTGGTGCATCACCGCCGGATTGCCGCGCCGGCTTTTGCGGTCTTCCCGATGCGCCGCAAGGTAAAGCGCCCGACCCGTCTTGCGCTGCCGCTGATCGTCAAGAGCCTGAACATGGATGGGTCCTTCGGCATCTCGCAAGCGTCGATCGTCGATACCGACGAGAAGCTGGTGGAGCGGGTTGCCTTCATCCACGAGCGGGTCGAATCCGCCGCCATTGCCGAGCAGTTCATCGAGGGACGAGAGCTTTACGTCGGCGTGCTCGGCAACAATCGCCTACGCGTTCTACCGGTCTGGGAGTTGAAATTCGGCAGCATGGGCGGCCGCTCCTCACGGCACATCGCCACCGAAAAAGCCAAGCACGACACCGACTATCAGGAGAAGCTCGGCATCGTCGACGGGCCTGCGAAGGATCTGGCGCCCGACGTCACCGCGCGCATCCAGCACGCCGCGAAACGCATCTACCGGGTGCTCGGCCTCGACGGCTATGCGCGCATCGACTTTCGCCTCGCCGCCGACGGCACGCCGTATTTCATCGAGGCAAATCCCAACCCTGAAATCGCCAAGAGCCAGGAATTCGCCACGGCGGCTCAACATGCCGGGCTCAAATATCCGGACCTCCTTCAGCGCATCCTGACCCTCGGGATCAGCCGCGCCAAGGCGGGGGTGTCGCTGGGGTGATGACGAACACGGCGATCGTCCCTCATCCTTCGAGACGCGCTTCGCGCTCCCTGGGATGAGGGATGGTCGTTGCGCTGCGTTACACGATTCCCGCGGCGACCTGGCCGCGCAATCGCTCAAGACCATGCAGTGTGTTGGCGCAGGCCTCGGCGACCTCGACACCCTTGATCGCAAAATGCTTGCGGAAGAAGTCGTAATGCACCTCGGTCTCGTGGAATTGCTGCGGCGTCAGCACGGCTGAGAACACCGGCACCTCGGTGCGGAGCTGCACCTCCATCAGCGCCTTGATCACAGTATCGGCGACGAACTCGTGGCGGTAGATGCCGCCGTCGACGACGAGGCCCGCCGCGACGATCGCGGTGTAGCGCCGCGTCTTGGCGAGGACCTGTGCGTGCAGCGGGATTTCGAACGAGCCCGGCACCTCGAACACGTCGACATGGGTGAGGTGCCGCGCCTCGGCCTCTCTCACAAAGGCAATGCGGGCTTCCTCGACCACGTCGCGGTGCCAGCAGGCCTGCACGAAGGCCACCCGCTGCGGCTTTGCGAAGCGCGGGTGCTCGGTTGCCGGCCCCTGCGGAACCGGCGGTTGGGTCACTTCGGACGTTTCGGCTTGGGGATCTTGCAACATCTGATTCATGGCTTTCCTCGGTTTAAGGACCAGAATCAGGGCACACGGAACGACAAACAGCCGCATCTTGCGATGCGTCCGCCACCGACCGTTCTCTTTCATCCGGACTTTAACCGTCGGCTTCGGAGTTGCACCGAATCTGCTGACCCTTCCGTTCGGGATAACCCTCGCGGAAGGCGCTCGCGGGCTCTGAGCCTTTCGGCCCTTACCGCCGGTGGGGACTTTCACCCCGCCCTGAGAACATCGGCCGTCCGGGATGAACGGCCTGCCGGCAAATATGCAGCCCTCGCGCGGTCGCGGCAAGCGTGTTCCGCATGGGTAAATCGCATGGTCCCATGCCATCGCCGTGGGAGCGGCCCTCGCGGCACGGAATTAACGATTGGGCGCCCCTCCCCTGGATCCGATTCCGGTTTGTTCTCCTCCCTCCGGATTGGGAGGTCCGGCGTTAAGAATTGTGGCGGAGATGAGCTGTGGACGACCGAGTCCTGGCTTGTGGACGGACTCGGGACCCGGTTGCGCAGATTCCGCAAATCACATCACTTGATCCGCGACAGGCCCGCGCCGATCCAAGGGGATCGCAAGAGCGACACCAAGGGATCGCAGCAGCGCTTCCGAGGAGATCGCTCGCGACGTTGAGGGAGTTCGCCGGGCCAGCCGCGTGCGTATCAAAGACAACAAAAAGGCAAGAGGTCGAGACGGCATGTCCCTGCTCGAAGGCACTATCGATTCCAAAAGCCATCCGCTCGCGGTGGTCGAGGATATCGCTGCCAGCAACAACTGGCCGTTCGAACGCTCCGGCGAAGACGAACTCACGATTGTCTCGAAGGGACAATGGACCGACTACCAGCTCTCCTTCACCTGGATGGGCGAGATCGAGGCGCTGCATCTGGCCTGCGCCTTCGACATGAAGATTCCAGTTGCGCGCCGCAGCGAGGTGCAGCGGCTCGTCGCCGCCGTGAATGAGCAGCTGTGGGTCGGCCATTTCGACCTGTGGACCACCACCGGCATGGTCATGCACCGCCAGGCGCTGGTGCTGCCGGGCGGCCTCACCGCCTCCACCGGACAATGCGAAGCCATGCTCGCCGGCGCCATCCACGCCTGCGAGCGCTACTTCCCGGCGTTCCAATTCGTGGTGTGGGCCGGCAAGACCACGACCGAGGCGATGGACGCGGCGATGTTCGACACGGTGGGAGAGGCGTAGGGAATCGCTTCTCTCCAGCGTCGTCCCGCATATCGCGTGATTCATCTCGTGCACGCGGCTTGTTGCCAACACCGCCATCCACTAGAACCGCCTGTAGTAACGCGACGAGCGAGCGCTCGCGCGGGAGTCCCCGCCTTCGCGGGGACGACAGCGAGCTTGTGGCGGCAGCGATGGCGAACAATACCCTCCAAAATGTCACCGGCACCATCCTGCTCGCCGGCGCCGGCAAAATGGGCGGTGCGATGCTGACCGGATGGCTTACGGGCGGGCTCGACCCGCGCCGCATCGCCGTGATCGATCCGTTCATCTCGCCTGATATCACCGCGCTTGCCGCCAAGGGCGTTACGCTCAATCCGGACGTAAAAGCGGCCGGCCCGGTCGAGACGCTGGTCGTCGCGGTGAAGCCGCAGATGTTCCGCGAGGCCGGCGCCAAATTGAAGGCGTTCGTCTCCGACAAGACCTCGGTGGTCTCGATCATGGCGGGAACCACGATCGCGTCGCTCCAGGATGTCTGCGGCGGCGCCGTGGTGCGCGCGATGCCGAACACGCCGGCCGCGATCGGCCGCGGCATCACCGTTGCGGTCGCGGCAAAAACCGTCAGCACCGCGCAACGTGCGGTGGCCGATGCACTGCTGCGCGCCACCGGCTCGGTCGAATGGGTCGACGATGAAAGCCTGATGGACGCGGTGACGGCCGTGTCCGGATCGGGACCGGCCTATGTGTTCCTGCTCGCCGAGGAGCTCGCCCGCGCCGGCATCGAGGCCGGGCTGCCCGAGGCGCTGGCAACGAAGCTTGCGCGCGAAACCGTCGCCGGCTCCGGTGAGCTGCTGCACCAATCGGAGCTGCCGGCCGGCACGCTGCGCCAGAACGTCACCTCACCCGGCGGCACCACGGCCGCGGCGCTCGGCGTGCTGATGGATGAATCCGGGCTGCGCGATCTCATGATCCGCACGATCGCGGCAGCGACGAAGCGGTCGCAGGAATTGGCGAAGTAAGGAAGCTATCCCCTCATGGTGAGGAGCGCGAAGGGCCGTCTCGAACCATGCAGGCCCGGCTCTCGCCTGTGGCGATCCTTCGAGACGACCGCTGCGCGGTCTCCTCAGGATGAGGGCAGAGCAAGCGGCTGCTACGTCGTCCCCAGCCGCTTGTTGAACATCGCTACATTGACGAGCCCGCGCGCGTGGCGGCCTTCGCCGAGCTTGCGCGTGCCCTCGAACGCCTCGACCTCGAAGCGGATGACACGGCGTTCGACCGCGACCACCTTCGCCGTGGTCCGCACCGTCGCGCCGACGAGGGCGGCTGCAAGATGGCGGATATCGACCTCGGTGCCGACGGTGACCCAGCCGGGCTGAAGCGCCGCACGAATCGCATCGCCCGACGTCATCTCCATTTCCAGAATCATCATCGGCGTCGCATAGACCATCGGCATGCCGGACACGAAATGCCCGACCGTGCGATCCACTGGGACCACCAGCGCGCGCTCGGCGCTCATGCCGATCGTGATGAAGTCACGTGCGTCCATGATGTTTGCTCGTCATTCCGGGGCGCGCCAAGCGCGAACCCGGAATCCAGAGGTTGTCGATCGAGATTCCCCAATGCGCAGTTGCGCATTGTGGTTCAGCCCTGACGGGCTGCCCCGGAATGACGCTATCGCGTCACTTCTTCGCAGCCGCCGCGCGCTCCACAAAGGTCTTGCCGCCCTTCATCTTGTGGCGAAGCGGGGCTTCGTTGATCTGGATGACGACGGCATCGGCGTCGACGCCGAGATTCTTCACCAGCGCCTGGGTGATGTCGCGCATCATGCCGGCCTTCTGTTCGTCGGTGCGGCCTTCAGCCATGCTGACGGTGATCTCAGGCATTTTTCTCTCCCTTGCGGCCGAACACCGGCCATTGACGGTCGCCATCAAACAAGACGTGGATGCCCGGGACAAGCCCGGGCAAGACGGCCTGGCGGAATGGCTATCCCCACTTTACGTCATGGCGCGCCAGCACCTCGCGCACCTTGGCGACGAGTTCGGCTTCGCTGCAGGAGAACTGCGCCGGGCGGCTCTCGCGCCATTCCTGGTTTGAGGCGATCGCGGCAGCCGCTTTGGCGCCTTCGATCAGATCCTTGATCTGCAGCTCACCGCGCGCTTTTTCATCCGAGCCCTGGATGATCACGCAGGGGCTGTTGCGGCGGTCGGCATATTTGAGCTGGTTGCCCATGTTCTTGGGATTGCCGAGATAGAGCTCGGCGCGGATGCCGGCGGTGCGCAAGCTTGCCACCATCTTCTGATAGTCGGCGACGCGGTCGCGGTCGAACACGGTGACGACGACGGGGCCGAATTCGGGCCGCGTGTCGAGCTTGCCGAGCAGCGTCAGCGCAGCCTGCAAGCGCGACACACCGATCGAGAAACCGGTCGCCGGCACCGGCTCGCCGCGGAAGCGCGAGACGAGGCCATCATACCGACCACCGCCGCCGACCGAGCCGAAGCGCACCGGGCGGCCCTTTTCATCCTTGGTTTCGAGCAGGAGTTCGACCTCGTAGACGGGGCCGGTATAATATTCGAGGCCGCGCACGACGGACGGATCGATCTTGATGCGGTCCGCACCGTAACCGGAGGCCGTGACAAGCTTGGCGATCTCTTCCAGCTCGCTCACGCCGGCCTGACCGATCTCGCTCTTGGCGAGGTAGGCTTCTGCGGCGGAAATGGCCTCTTTCCAATCCGCGCGCGGTTTGGTGATGGCGAGAACGACGTCGGCCTCCGCAGCGCTCAAATTGGCGCCCTTCGTGAAGTCGCCCTTGCCTTCTTCGCCGCCGTCCCATCGTCCAGGACCGAGCAGCTTGCGCACTTCATCAGCGGAAAACTTGTCGAGCTTGTCGATCGCGCGCAGCACGGTCAGCCGGCGCGCCGCGTTCGCCTCGCCCGCGAGCCCGATGGCTTCGAGCACGCCGTCGAGCACTTTTCGGTTGTTCACCTTCACGACGTACTGGCCGCGCGCGATGCCCAGCGCCTCCATCGTGTCGGCGGCCATCATGCATATCTCTGCATCCGCCGCCGGCGTCGCCGATCCCACCGTGTCCGCATCGAACTGCATGAACTGGCGGAAGCGGCCGGGGCCGGGCTTTTCGTTGCGGAAGACGTAGCCGACGCGGTAGCTGCGGTAGGGCAGGACCAGAGCGTCGGTGCCGTATCGCTCGCCGACGTAGCGCGCGAGCGGCGCGGTCAAATCGTAGCGCAAGCTGATCCACTGCTCGTCGTCGTCCTGGAACGAGAACACGCCCTCGTTCGGACGATCCTGGTCGGGCAGGAACTTGCCGAGCGCATCGGTATATTCCATCGCCGGCGTTTCCACGGGCTCGAAGCCGTAGAGTTCGTAGACGGCGCGGATTTTTTCGACCATCTCGCGCGTCGCCCGGATCGCGGCGGGATCGCGATCCTCGAGCCCGCGCGGCAGGCGCGCCTTCAGTTTCTGGGGTTTTTTGGGTTTTTCGGCCATGCGCGGCGTTTATCAGCCGCGGCGCGAGGCGGCAACTGCCGGCTGATGGCGTTCCCCGGATGCTGCGCAGCGCGCCGCCTGTTGGCGGCGTGGTGCGCTGCTGATCCGGGGTCCATCCGCGGCGAGATGGGTCCCGGCTCTGCGGCGCACCGCTGAAGAAGCGCTGCGCAGCGTCCGGGGCACGAGATCTCAAAACACCTTTTTGATCCAGTTGTGCGGATCGTTGGTGCGGCCGTACTGGATGTCGACGAGCTGCTTGCGCAGGCCCATGGCGACCGGACCGGCGGCACCGCCACTGATCTCGAAATCGCCGCTGACCGAGCGCACCTTGCCGATCGGTGAGATCACGGCCGCCGTGCCGCAGGCAAACGCTTCCTTCAGTTTGCCGGAGGCCGCATCCTTGCGCCACTGGTCGAGCGAGTACGGCTCCTCGCGAACCGTCTTGCCGGCATCCTTGGCCAGCGCGATGATGGAGTCGCGGGTGATGCCCGGCAGGATCGTGCCAAGCGGCGGCGTCGAGAGCGAGCCGTCGTCGAACACGAAGAAGACGTTCATGCCGCCGAGCTCCTCGATGTAGCGGCGCTCTAGGGCATCGAGAAACACGACCTGATCGCAGCCGTGCTGGATCGCTTCGGCCTGGGCGCGCAGGCTCGCAGCATAATTGCCGCCGCATTTGACGGCACCGGTGCCGCCGACGGCTGCGCGCGTGTAATTCTCCGACACCCAGATCGAGACCGGAGCAGGCCCGCCCTTGAAGTACGACCCGACCGGCGAAGCGATCACCGCAAAAATGTATTCGGACGAAGGCTTGACGCCGAGGAAGGTCTCGCTCGCGATCATGAAGGGACGCAGGTACAGACTGCCCTCGCCGCCCGGCATCCAGGCGCGGTCGATGCGCACGACCTGTTCGACCGCTTCGATGAAGACATCCTCGGGCAGCTGCGCCATCGCCATGCGGTCGGCCGAATCCTTGAAGCGCCGCGCATTGGCGTCGGGACGGAACAGGTTCACGCCGCCGTCGTCGCGCTTGTAGGCCTTGAGGCCCTCGAAGATCTCCTGCGCGTAGTGCAGGACGGCGCCGGCCGGATCGAGCTGGAAGTTGGCCCGTGCTTCGATCCGCGCTTCATACCAGCCGCCCTCGGCTTGGTTGTAGCGGACGATGGCCATGTGATCGGTGAAGACGCGTCCAAAGCCGGGGTCCATCAGCTTGGCCACACGATCCTTCTCAGGAGTCGGATTGGATGCGGGCTGGATGTCGAATGTCATGCTCATGTCCTTGGCTCCCGCTGCCGCTATCGGCGCTGTTCTGGCGCCAGCAAACCCTGTTTCGGGCCGGCTGGCTTCATTAGGTGTCTGGCTGGACCAGCGCCAGCCTTGTTACGGCCGGTTTCCCGTGGCCAGCATGTCGGCGAGGACATGCTTTTGCGGAACGCGGAAGTCCAGTATGTTTTGCCGAAACGCCGCTCGACAATCGCACGGTAGATCTGATCCGGCGGCCGTCGCCTGTCCGGCTCCTTCCGCCGCCCCTGCTCTGACGCTGCCCGCCGCGAGACGATCTAAAATTTCGTGCGGGTCGATCGTTTTGTAACATTGAACCCAAGATACGTCAATATGCCTGACATAAATTTCACGGCTTCCTCTCACGACGCTGCCGAGCCCAGGCGGGCCGCAGACGATGGAGGCAATTTGCGCTGGGATATCATCGAGCTACTGTTCTTCGCCTATCGTGATTTCGTCGGCGATCCCGACCAGGAGCTGGAGGCGTTCGGCTTCGGCCGGGCCCATCACCGGGTCATGCACTTCGTCTATCGTTATCCCGGGCTCAAGGTCGCCGACCTCCTCGACGTCCTGCGCATCACCAAGCAGTCGCTCGGCCGGGTGCTCAAGCAGCTCCTGGACGAAGGCTACATCGTGCAGAAGACCGGCGACAATGACCGCCGCCAGCGCCTGCTCTATGCGACGCCGAAGGGCGAGGCGCTGGTGCAGAAGCTCGCGGGGCTGCAGACCACGCGGATCACCAAGGCGCTCGCCGAGATGAGCCCGCAGGATGCCGAGACGGTCAAGCGCTTCCTGCGCGCGATGATCGATCGGGACGATCCGGACAAGGTGCTCGAGACGATCTTCGCTTCCGTCAACAACGCCAAGGAGTGACCGTGCCGCTTGCTGCCACTCTCGCCCGCCCGCCGGCGCGCCCCGCCGACGACGCGCCGCATCTGCTGCTCGTCGACGACGACCGCCGCATCCGCGATCTGCTCTCGCGCTTCCTCGCGGCAGAGGGCTACCGCGTCACCACCGCCGCAAGCGCCGGCGATGCTCGATCGAAACTGCTGGGTCTGCATTTCGACCTGCTGATCCTCGACGTGATGATGCCCGGCGAGACGGGCTTCGATCTCGCCCGCTTCATCCGGACATCCTCCTCGGTGCCGATCGTGATGCTGACGGCGCGCCATGAAGCTGAGGCCCGCATCGAGGGCCTGCAGATCGGCGCCGACGACTACGTGGCGAAGCCGTTCGAGCCGCGCGAGCTTGCGCTGCGCATCAACAACATCCTCAAGCGCGCCGCCCCGCCGCCGCAGGCCGCGACCGTGGAGAAGATCGCCTTCGGTCCCTACATCTACCATCTCGAGCGCGGGGAGCTGCGCCAGGGCGAGGAGGTCATCCACCTCACCGACCGCGAGCGCGAGATGCTGCGCATTCTCTCGGAGACGCCGGGCGAGACCGTGCCGCGCAGCGCGCTGACCGGCAATGGCAGCGTCAATGAACGCGCCGTCGACGTGCAGATCAACCGCCTCCGGCGCAAGATCGAGACCGACCCGGCCAATCCGCTGTTTCTTCAGGCGGTGCGCGGCATCGGCTACCGGCTGGTGGCCTCGCCATAACACAGTGAAGCGCGACCGATGAGCACGATCGATACCGGCCTGACGCTGCTCCGAAGCGCCGCCGGCCGCGTCTCCGCCGCCAATGGCTGGATGGGCAACGCGTTCAAGGGCTGGATGCCGACCGGCCTCTACGCCCGCGCGCTGCTGATCATGATCGTGCCGATGGTGGTGCTGCAATCGGTCGTCGCCTTCGTGTTCATGGAGCGGCACTGGAACACGGTCACGCGCAGATTGTCCGCCGCGGTGGTGCAGGACATCGCCACGCTGATCGACGTCTACAAGGGTTATCCGCAAGACAAGGATCGCGACCAGATCCGCCGCATCGCCCAGCAGCGCCTCGGCCTCGTCGTCGATTTCCTTCCCGCTGGCGACATGCCGCCGCCGGGACCGAAGCCGTTCTTCTCGCTGCTCGACCAGACGCTATCGGTGCAGCTTGGCCGCCAGATCGGGCGCTCGTTCTGGATCGACACGGTGGGCCGCTCCAATCTGGTCGAGATCCGCATCCAGCTCGACGATGCCGTGATGCGCGTGTTCGCGCAGCGCAGCGCCGCCTATGCCTCCAACTCGGAGATTTTCCTGTTCTGGATGGTCGGCACGTCGTCGATCCTGCTGATCGTCGCCGTGCTGTTCCTGCGCAACCAGATCAAGCCGATCCTGCGGCTTGCGGATGCCGCCGAAAGTTTCGGTAAGGGCCGCGAGGCGCCGAACTTCCGCCCGCGCGGCGCGCGCGAGGTGCGACGCGCCTCGGTCGCCTTCCTCGAGATGAAGTCGCGCATCGAGCGCACGATGGAGCAGCGCACTGCTATGCTCGCCGGCGTCAGCCACGATCTGCGCACCATCCTGACCCGCTTCAAGCTCGAGCTGGCGCTGATCGGCGACAGCCCCGAGCTCGAGGGCATGCGCAAGGACGTCGACGAGATGTCGATGATGCTGGAGGATTACCTCGCGTTTGCGCGGGGCGATTCCGGTGAGCAGTCGCAGCCGACCGACATGGCGCAGGCGCTCGAGGAGTTGCGCGGCGACGCCGAACGCCACGGTCATGCCGCGACCGTTGCCTTCCACGGCCTGCCCGTCGTGACGGTGAAGCCGGCCTCGTTCAAGCGCTGCCTCGCCAACCTCGTCACCAACG
Organism: Bradyrhizobium sp. 199; assembly: GCF_023073355.1. Classification (GTDB taxonomy): domain Bacteria; phylum Pseudomonadota; class Alphaproteobacteria; order Rhizobiales; family Xanthobacteraceae; genus Bradyrhizobium. The sequence continues at coordinate 74,421 of NZ_JADPJI010000011.1, read as the reverse complement.
CGGCACGCTACGGCAAGAGCATCGCCATCACCGGCCAGCGCGATCACCGTTATTTGACCGTCACGGTCGACGATGACGGACCGGGCATTCCCGCGCATTTGCGCGAAGAAGTGTTCAAGCCGTTCCTGCGGCTGGACAACGCCCGCAACCAGGATGAAGGCGGCACGGGCCTCGGCCTCGCCATCGCCCGCGACATCGCCCGCTCGCACGGCGGCGACATCACCCTCGGTGACAGCCCGATGGGGGGACTGAGGGCGAGCGTCCGAATTCCGGTGTAGCCGGTCTTCACCTCTCCCCGGAGCGCGAGCGAAGCTTGTTTGGGCCCCGTAAGAACGGGCGAGGGAGCCGCACCGATTTCGCGGCTACAGGATCCACCTACTTCGGCAGCAACGCCTTCAGCTTGTCCACGTCGCGCACGTTCATCTTGAAGCCGCCGGGCATCACGATATCGCCGGGCTTCTGATCCGGCTTGCACGCCCCTAGCCATTTGGCTTGCAGCGTCATGGTGTTGTCGCGGCCGGCCGCGCCCGCGACGCCGCCTTGCGCGTGCGAGGAGGTCTTCACCGTGTAGCCCGAATTGAAATCGCCTGATATCTCGGCGTGCGACGTCGTGTTGACGCCGGCGACGTTGCACTCGGAATCGCTGACATAGCCGGTCGCGGTCTTCTTGATCTCCTGCTTGGCGCAGATCTGCCTGGCCATCGGCGAGACGTTGTTGTTCATCTCCTTGTCGACGGTCTCGTCGGTGCAGTGCTGCATGGTCATCTCGGGCACCGGCGAGCCTGATGTGACCAGCCTCATTTCCCAAAGACCGGCCTTGCGCACCGGCAGATCCTCGGCGCAGGCGCTGCCCGCCGGCACCACGAGGCAAAGCATCGAGCCGAGCAAAGCGAGTTTGCGCGTCATGCGAGAAGCTCCGGGCTGAGAGATTGCGGCGTTACGACAACGCTTCAGTACAGCGTGCGGATCGGCTGCTCGGCTGCGCCATAAGGCACCCAGCGGCACGAGAACGAGATGTAACCCCCCTCGTAGGCTTGCACCGCCAGGAATTTGACCGCCTTGCGGTAGCGCGCGCAGTGATCGACCGCGACCTGCCGCGCATCGACCTGGGTGGCCATGGAATAGGCGATGATGCCGCCGGTGTCGTTGCCCTTGAATGGCGGCACCGGAAAGATGTCGGCGCGCGCCGACTGGCTCGCCATCATGCCCGAGACAACCAGGCAGGCAAGAAGGCCCGCGGCCGCAATGATTCGCATACCCGTCACTCCAATTGGCTGGCCGCCAGTCTACGGTGCCGGGATCGCCGTGAAAAGAACTGAAGCCCTGTCGGCAGTGACGTTACCGTCAACTCGTGGCGAAGTGTTGCCGCGCTGCACTTGACCTCCCCCGGGCTTCGCGGCACCGTTTGACCTTCGCAAGACTTCAGCTGTCCGGATTACTCATGCGCGCCCCCTTCCCGAAATCGCTCCGCTTTGTAGCTTTGCTCGGCCTCATGTTCGGGGCGCTGTCGCTCGGCGAGGCCAGGGCTGCCAATCCGCTCGAGCTGAATTTCTGGCTGAGCGGGCCGCGCTATGATGGCGCCGTCGCCGAGTGCGACAGGGCGCTGCCGACGATTGCCACCCAGTTCTGGGAAAAGGAAAGCTCGTTCTGGAATTCCTCGCTGAAGATCACCGGCTTCTCCGCCGTTCGCGAGACCGCGTTCCGGCCCTGGCAGTCCGACAACATCCCGCGCCGCTACTGCACCGGCGAGGCGATGCTCAACGACGGCAAGCTGCGCAAGGTGCATTTCTCGATCATCGAGGATGGCGGCTTCGCCGGATACGGCAACGGCGTCGAATGGTGCGTGGTCGGGCTCGACCGCAACTGGGCCTACAATCCGGCCTGCCGCGCCGCCAAGCCGTGATCAGCCTTGATCAAGAAGCCTTGATTCGGATCGTTCGGAGCTCTGAACAGCACCCGCCTGAATTTTGTTCTTGAAATGTTCTTGCCGCCTGCTAGGCTTCCGCACACAGTCTAGTTGAGGGGCGTTGCCATGTTTCATTCCAGATTGCACTCGTTCTCCCGCCTGGTGATCTCGCTGGCCCTTTCCCTGATCCTTGCCGCGGGCCTCGCCTCATTCGCCGGTGACGCAAAGGCCCAGGACAAGCGCCAGAACGCGCCCGGCGAATTCGACTTCTATGTGCTGTCGCTGTCATGGTCGCCCTCGTTCTGCGAGGAGGCTGCCGAGCGCGGCGGCCGCTCGCAGGTCCAGTGCGGCGGGCGGCCCTACGCCTTCGTGGTGCATGGGCTGTGGCCGCAATATGAGAATGGCTTTCCGGAATATTGCCAGCGTCCCTCGCCGCGGTTGAACCGCAGCATCGTCTCCTCGATGCTCGATTTGATGCCCGCGCCGGGCCTGATCTTCAACGAATGGGACAAGCACGGCACCTGCTCTGGCCTCGAAGGCCGCAGCTATTTCGAGACGATCCGCAAAGCGCGCGCCGCGATCAAAATTCCGGCCGAATATCTCGATCTGTCGCAGGCCAGGACCGTGGCGCCGGCGGAGGTCGAGGAGGCCTTCATCAAGGCCAATCCGGGGTTGAGCAATACGGCCGTCTCGGTCACCTGCAACCGGACGCGGCTCTCCGAAGTCCGCATCTGCCTCAGCAAGGACCTGCAATTCCGCGCCTGCGATGAGATCGAACGCCGCGCCTGCCGCCGCGATCAGGTCACTATGCCGCCGATCAGGGGCGGTTAGGCCGAGGTCTCAGACCGTCATTCCGGGTCACGCGAAGCGCTAACCATGAGCACAGTTGCGCATCGAGGGAATCCACCCGCCATAACCGATGGCGGAATGGATTCCAGGCTCGGTGCTGCGCACCGCCGCCCGGAATGACGGGAGTTACTTTCATCGCGCGATGTCGTAACTCTCCGCTATGAATTACCGCCACGCCTTCCATGCCGGCAGCTTCGCCGATGTCATCAAGCACATCGTGCTGGCGCGCATCATCACCTATCTGCAGGACAAGCCGGGGGCGTTCCGCGTCATCGACACCCATGCCGGAGCCGGCCTCTACGATCTCGAGAGCGAGGAGGCGCGCCGGAGCGGCGAATGGCTGACCGGCATCGCACGGCTGATGCAGGCGCGCCTGTCGAACGAGAGCGCGGCGCTGGCCAAGCCCTATCTCGACATCGTGCGCGCCTTCAATCCGAAGGGCGAGCTCAAGGCCTATCCGGGCTCACCGTTGATCGCGCGCGGCCTGCTCAGGCCACAGGACCGCCTCGTCGCCTGCGAGCTGGAGCCGAAGGCGCGAAAAGCGCTGATTGGCGTGCTGCGCCGCGACGAACAGGCCCGCGTGGTCGACCTCGACGGCTGGGTGGCGCTGCCGGCCTTCGTGCCGCCTAAGGAGCGGCGCGGCCTCGTTCTGATTGATCCGCCCTTCGAGGCAAAGGACGAGTTCGAGCGGCTGGGCGAAGCCTTCTCGACGGCGTTCGCGAAATGGCCGACCGGGATCTATGTCATTTGGTATCCGGCCAAGAACCGGCGTGCCACCGACATGCTGGCCGAAACGGTGGCGCGGCTCGCAGCTGCAGCAAAACCACCGGGAAAGTGTCTGCGCCTCGAGTTCAGCGTTGCGCCCCAGCTCGACGGCGGGGCTCTCGCCTCGACCGGGCTCCTGATCGTCAATCCGCCCTACACGCTGCAGGGTGAGCTCAAGACGATCCTGCCGGAGCTGGAAATGCCGCTCGGCCAGGGCGGCGCTGCCAGATTCCGATTGGAGGTACCGAGGCCGTAACACTCCGGCATCTTGGGAAAAATATGCAGGAGCGGTAGTCAATCTGCCGAGAACCGTATTATGCTGTTTCTGTGACTGGCTTTACGTTCCGCTTCCGCGAATGGTTGCGGCGGAGTGAAGGCCTAAGAAAGATCCGGCCGGACCGTTGAGGTCCGCCCAAGGATGGCCAGCTCTCCCGGGCTCCGTGACGCCCGGTCATGTCGTGACGTGAGTCTGCGTCGCGGCGGAGGAGCAATGAGGGGGAGTTTCCCGATGGCCATGACGGGAACGGTTAAGTTTTTCAACGGCGAACGCGGCTACGGGTTCATCAAGCCTGACGACGGCGGCCGCGACGTCTTCGTGCACATTACTGCTGTGGAGCGGGCCGGACTAAAGGACCTTGCGGAAGGACAGCGTATTACCTTCGAAGTCGAACCGGACAAGAAGGGGAAGGGGCCGAAGGCGGTCGATCTGGTCATCCTCTCCTAGCGAGCCTGACGAGCAACATTCGACACGACACTTGGCGCAAAAAAAATCCCGGCCGGGAGTGGCCGGGAGTTGTTGTCCGGTATTTTCTTCTTCAGATATCAGAAGCGATAGTTCACGCCTGCGCGCACAACGCTGGCGCTATAGCCGTTTGACACGCCCGTAATTGCGAACTGACTGGTGGACAGATCGATGTAGAGATATTCGAGCTTGGCGCTCCAGTTCGGAGCCAGACCCACTTCCGCCCCGGCGCCGATGGTCCAGCCGGCGGTGGTGTGCGATTCCGTCCAGCCGAAGGTCTGCGCGCGCAGTTCGCCGAAGGCGAGGCCGGCGGTGCCGTAGAACAGCACGTTGTTGAAGGCGTAGCCGGCGCGGCCGCGCAGGGTGCCGAACCACGGATTGGAGAATTTCCACGGCGCGAAGGTATCGTCGGCGCCGGCGGCCTGGATGTCGCCCTCGACGCCGAACACAAACGGCCCGTTCTGGAAGTTGTAGCCTGCCTGCACGCCGCCGACGAAGCCGGACGGCTTTGAGGGATTGTTGTCGACCGAGCCCCATTCATAGCCGATGTTGCCGCCGAGATAGGGACCGGCCCAGCTATACGCGTTCAGCGGCTGGTTGACCGTATAGGGCGCACGCTGCCCGTAATTGAGGTCGGCGGCCTCTGCCGAAGCTGTCCAGCCGGCTGCAACCAACGCGGCTGCGCCCACAACGAGCCTCTTCATCACACACTCCAACGCAACTGTTGCAACCGGTGCGAAGCCTGACGCCGCCGCGCGAGGCAAACCGCATGGTTACGGAACCACCACTTTTCGCGTAAGATTTATCGAGAGTTTTCAGTTAAAGGCCTGTTAAGCCGGGTTACCGCGCTGTTAACAGGCTTAAGCAAGTGTTACCGGGAACTGCCTTGCCGCCCCTCCTGTGCGCGCCGCACGGCCGGAACTTCAAATCGGCATCCTCAGCGCCTAAATTCGCTCCATGGTTCACGATTCCCCCGACAATCCAGACGACCGCGCGCACAAATTGCCGCCGGCTGCCGCGAGCGACACGCCGCCCGACCTCGATCCCGCGACGACCGGCGGCGACGACGAGGACGAGGCGCGGCTGCCTGATATCCTGGAAGAGAGCGGCGCGGTCGGCGAAGGACCGCTGGCGAGCGGTCACGAGGCGATCGAGCGCGCGGTCCGCCTCGCCCCCACCTCGCCCGGCGTCTATCGCATGCTCAATGCGAGTGCCGACGTGCTTTATGTCGGCAAGGCCAAGAACGTCAAAAAGCGCCTCTCGAGCTATGCGCGCCAGAATGCGCCGCAGCCGGCGCGCATCCTGCGCATGATCGCCGCCACGGTGAGCGTGGAAATCGTCTCGACCAACACCGAGACCGAGGCGCTGCTGCTGGAAGCCAACCTCATCAAGCAGCTTCGGCCGCGCTTCAACGTGCAGCTGCGCGACGACAAATCGTTTCCCTATATCCTGATCACCGGCGACCATTGGGCGCCGCAGATCCTGAAACACCGCGGCGCGCAGAGCCGGCCCGGACGCTATTTCGGTCCGTTCGCCTCCGCCGGCGCGGTCAACCGCACCATCACAGCCTTGCAGCGCGCGTTCCTGATCCGCTCCTGCACCGATTCGTTCTTCGAGAGCCGCACCCGGCCTTGCCTGCTCTACCAGATCCGCCGCTGCGCCGGCCCCTGCACCCGCGAGATCGACTTTCCCGGCTATACGACGCTCGTGCGCGAGGCGAGCGACTTCCTGTCCGGCAAAAGCCGTGCGGTGAAGCAGGAGCTTGCCGGCGAGATGGAGAAGGCGGCTGGTGAGCTCGAGTTCGAGCGCGCCGCGCTCTACCGCGATCGCCTCGCCGCGCTGTCGGCGATCCAGTCGCAGCAGGGTATCAATCCGCGCACCGTCGAGGAAGCCGACGTGTTCGCCATCCACCAGGAGGGCGGCTTCTCCTGCGTCGAGGTGTTCTTCTTCCGCACCGGCCAGAACTGGGGCAACCGCGCCTATTTTCCGCGCGCGGAAAAGACATTCACCCCGGAAGAGGTGCTCGGTTCCTTCCTCGCCCAGTTCTACGACGACAAGCCGCCGCCGAGGAACATCCTGCTCTCGCACGAGATCGACGAGAGCGAACTGCTGGCCAATGCGCTGGCGATCAAGGCCGGCCACAAGGTCGAGGTTGCCGCGCCCAAGCGCGGCGAGAAGAAGGAGCTGGTCGCTCACGCGCTGACCAATGCGCGAGAGGCGCTCGGCCGCAAGCTCGCCGATACCGCCACGCAAAGCCGCCTGCTGGACGCCATCGCCACAACGCTGAGCCTGCCGCATTCGCCCAAGCGCATCGAAGTCTACGACAACAGCCACATTCAGGGCACCAATGCGGTCGGGGCCATGATCGTCGCCGGCCCTGATGGCTTCGTGAAGAACCAATACCGCAAGTTCAACATCAAGTCGGAAGGGATCACGCCCGGCGACGACTTTGCCATGATGCGCGAGGTTCTCGAGCGGCGCTTCAAGCGCCTGATCAATCCGCCCGAGGAGGGCGTGGCCAAGGCGAAGGACGACGATTTTCCGCAATGGCCCGATCTCGTCATCATCGACGGCGGCCGCGGCCAGCTCAACGCCGTCTGTGAGATCTTCACAAATCTCGGACTGACCCAGGTGTCGCTGATGTCGGTCGCCAAGGGCCCGGACCGGGATGCCGGCCGCGAAACCCTGTTCATGCCGGAACGCGAGGCCATCAAGCTGGAGCCGCGCGACCCCGTGCTCTATTTCATCCAGCGTTTGCGCGACGAGGCCCACCGCTTCGTCATCGGCTCGCACCGCAAGCTGCGCAAGAAGGACATCCGCGAAGCCGGTTTGCAGGAGATTCCCGGCATTGGCCCGTCACGCAAGCGTGCCTTGCTGCATCATTTCGGGACCCTGAAGGAGATCGAACGCGCTTCAATCACCGATCTCGGCAAGGTTCCGGGGGTGAGCGCCGAGAGCGCCCGCAGGATTTTCGAGTATTTCCATCCCCAGGCGGGATGAATAAAAGGGGCCCAAAAAGAGCCAGGTCATATGGTCGTTGCATCCCACACCCCATCTGTGGAGCGGAACGGTTGACCTTCAGGCCGCAGCGGTATTGGTAGGACCGATGAACATCGCCACGACACGAGGGACGACCAGCCGCGCGATGTCCCTCCCGAACATCCTGACCTATGGCCGGATCGCCGCGATCCCGGTCGTGGTCGGGTGCATCTACGCGCAGTCGATTCTGGATCAGCCGCTCTGGCTGCGCTGGGTGGCGGTGGCCATCTTCATCGGGGCCGCGGTGACCGACTACCTCGACGGCTATTATGCGCGGATCTGGAATCAGCAATCGGCATTCGGCCGGATGCTCGATCCGATCGCCGACAAGCTGCTGGTCGCCTCGTGTCTGCTGATGCTGGCTGCCGACGGCATCATCCATGGCTGGTCGCTGTGGGCCGCCATCGTGATCCTGTGCCGCGAGATCCTGGTCTCGGGCCTGCGCGAATACCTTGCCGCGCTCCGCGTCAGCGTGCCCGTGACCAAGCTTGCCAAGTGGAAGACCACGGTCCAGCTCGTTGCGATCGGCTTCCTGCTCGCTGGCCCGGCCGGTGACCAGGTGATGTCCGTCGTCTCCATGATCGGATTGGCGCTGCTGTGGGCCTCGGCAATCGTGACCATCTACACAGGCTACGACTATTTCCGCGCCGGCATCCATCACCTCATCAAGGAGGACGAGGGATGAAGGTGAAGTATTTCGCCTGGGTGCGCGAGCGCGTCGGCAAGGCGGAGGAGACCATCGAGCCTCCCGCGACCGTGCGCACCGTCGCGGAGCTGATCGCTTGGCTGTCCAGCCAAAGCGAAGCCTACGCCTACGCCTTCGAGAAGCCGAAGGTGATCCGCGCCGCGATCGACCACGCCCACGTCAAATCGGACGCTGCGATCGCCGGCGCTCGCGAAATCGCGTTCTTCCCGCCGATGACCGGCGGCTAGACCATGGCCGCCTCGGTCACCTGTCCCGTCACCATCCGTATCCAGGAGGCCGATTTCGATATCGCCCGCGAAACCGCGCTCCTGACCAAGAGCCGCACCGACATCGGAGCCGTCGTGAGCTTCTCCGGCATCTGCCGAGCCGACGAGGACAGCGCGAACATCGCCGCACTGACGCTGGAACATTACCCCGGCATGGCGGAAGAAGAGATCAAGCGTCATGTCGACGAGGCGGTCTCGCGCTGGCCTTTGAACGGCGTGACGGTCATCCACCGCGTCGGCCGCTTCATGCCGGGCGAGAACATCGTGCTGGTGCTGACGGCATCGCAGCACCGCCAGGCCGCGTTCCAGGCGGCCGAGTTCCTGATGGATTATCTCAAGACCAACGCGCCGTTCTGGAAGAAGGAAGAGAGCGAAGCCGGCACCGGCTGGGTCGAGGCCCAGGCCCGCGACGACGAAGCCGCCGCACGCTGGACGAAACCCTGATGGCAAAATCATCCAAAACGACGGTGCGCGGCCGCGCCGCGCCCAAAGCTGCCAAGGTCGGTCCGGGCGAACTTCTCACGCTGATCGACTACGTCCGCTTTGCGGTCAGCCGCTTTGTCGAAGCCAAGCTGGCCTTTGCCCATGGCACCACCGATCCGGTTGCCGAAGCCGTCTTCCTCGTGAGCGAGGCGCTGCATCTCAATCCCGAACAGTTCGAGATTTTCGCCAATTCGCGCGTCACGATCGCCGAGGGCAAGGCCGTCCTGGATCTCATCCATCAGCGGGTCACCACCCGCAAACCCGCCGCCTATCTCGTCAACAAGATCTACATGCGCGGCCTGCCCTTCTATGTTGACGAGCGCGTCATCGTTCCGCGCTCCTTCATCGGCGAACTACTGGAGTCGCATTTCGGCGGCGAAGAAGCCGCCGGCGCGCTGATCGACGACCCTACGGCTGTCGAGCGCGTGCTCGATCTCTGCACGGGATCCGGATGCCTTGCCATCCTCGCCGCGCATCATTTTTCGAACGCCGCCGTCGATGCCGTCGACATCTCCAAGGGCGCGTTCGAGGTCGCCTCGCGCAATATCGGCGAATACGGGCTCGAGGACCGGATCAGCCTGTATCGCGGCGACCTGTTCGCCCCACTTGGCGATGCGCGCTACGATCTGATCATCACCAATCCGCCTTATGTCGATGCCGAAGGCATGGCGGCGCTGCCGCCGGAATGCCGGGCCGAGCCGAAGCTCGCCTTCGATGGCGGCCGCGACGGTCTCGACGTGGTGCGCCGGATCCTGCGCGAGGCGCCCGATCACCTCACGCCGGATGGCGGGCTGATCTGCGAGATCGGCCGCGGCCGCGAACTCGTCGACGAGGCCTTTCCGGAACTGCCGCTGCTCTGGCTCGACACCGAGGACTCCGAGGGCGAAGTGTTCTGGATCGCAGCCGCCGACCTCGGCTGATTCCTCACGACCGATCAAGCTCCGTCGGAACAAGTCAAATACCGCCACGTTCATCCCGAGACGAATTTTCTTGCTCTCGGAGGATGTCCGCATGCTCGCGCCATCGGGCGAATTGCTGCGCGCCGGCATGGCGCTGAAGCTCAATCATCTCAAGCGCGCCGCGCAGTCGTATATGCGTGACCGCACCAGCCAGGCCACCGGACGCGCAACGTCCTACGCGGTCGCGGCGGGTCTGTTCGCGGTGGCCGGGCTGTTCGCGCTCGCGACCTTTTTCGTCGGCCTGATCGCCCTCTACCGCTGGGTTGCAATCAGCTACGGGCAATTCTGGGGCTTTGGTGCCGTCGCCGCCGTGCTGCTGTCCTTGGCTGCGATCTGCGCCGGCGTCGCCATGTCCATGATGAAGCGGCCGACCAAGCCGATCGTCCCGCTCGCGAGCCGCATGCGCGTTGCGATCGCCACCCCGCGGATCCCGCGCGGAACGGTCAAGCAGGCGGTGAAAGAGGTCGCGACGACGATCCCGCTCGTGCCGCTCGCGCCGGGTGAACGCGGCCATGGCAGAAAGGCCCGGCCCGTTCGCACCAACCGGCCCGTGCAGCTTGGCTTGATGCTCGCGGCCATCGGACTGGCCGGATTCACAGCGGCGCGCCGCATGCGTCACGGCCAAAGATTGGACGCTTGAATGCTGGCGCGGCGCTCCGAGCAGGTCGATTCCTGGCTGCTGGTGGCGGCAACGGCCGTCTTCGTGCTGACTGCGGAGCGCTACTTTCAGGACTCTGGCGTTGTCGCGTCGGGGCCTCCCCAAGACCACCGCAAAGGCGAGGCGAATTCACCGGAGACGCATCCGGCGGGCGCAGCCCTGGAGCCCGGGCGCGGCCGTCATGCGAAGAGCCCGTTAACGATCCCTTGGGCGGGCTGGAAGGATATTTTCTGGCGCACCTATCAACGCATCGACGAGGACCGGCTGCTGGCGACCGCAGGCGGCGTCGTATTCTTTGGGCTGCTCGCGGTTTTCCCCGCGGTCACGGCGGTGGTTTCCTCCTACGGCCTGTTCGCGGATCCCGCGACCATCAGCGCCAATCTCCAGACGCTTGCGACCATGCTACCCGAGGGCTCGTTCCAGATCGTCGAGGACCAGGTCGCGCGCGTGGTGTCGAACGGCAATACCACGCTCGGGGCCACCTTCCTGCTCGGCCTCCTGCTTGCGATCTGGAGCGCCAATGCGGGCGTCAAGGCGATCTTCGATGCCCTCAACGTCGCCTATGAGGAGCGCGAGAAGCGCAGCTTCATCAGGCTCAACATGGTGTCGCTGGCCTTCACGATCGGCGGCATCGTGGCGCTGCTGCTGATGGTGGGCGCCGTCGTCGCCTTCCCGCTCGCGCTCAATCATCTCGGCATGGCGCCCGAAAGCAAGCTGATCGTGGCGCTGGCGCGATGGCCGCTGCTGTTCCTCATCCTGCTCGTGGCGCTTGCGATCCTGTACCGCTTCGCGCCTAGTCGCGATGCGCCGCGCTGGCAATGGCTGAGCCCCGGCGCGGTGACCGCCGCCATCCTCTGGATTGCCGGCTCCGCGCTCCTGTCCTGGTATCTCTCGGAATTCGCCAATTACAACGCGACCTACGGCTCGCTTGGCGCGGCGATCGGCCTGATGATGTGGATGTGGATGTCGGCGATCGTCATCATGTTCGGGGCGGAGCTGAATTCGGAGATCGAGCGGCAGACGCTGAAGGATACGACCACCGGGCGCCCCAAGCCGCTCGGTACCCGCGAGGCCGTCTCGGCCGATACGGTCGGCGCCGCCGTGCCATCCTGACTTCACGACTGTCCAGAACGTGCCGGCCTGAGGCCGCTATCCCCTCGAATCAACAATGATGTTAAGGTCACGCGGCTTGGGGGAGCATGAGGCGTGACGGGATCGCACAGTAACCCGTCTTTTCCCGGGTGAGGCAGTCAGCTCTTGAGGCGTAACGCGCGGCATGATTCGCATTTCGACGATCTTCATCGCCATCTGCATGGTTCTGGTCGCGGCCTCGCTTGGGCTTGTGCTTTACGCCGTCGCCGGCATCAGCGGAACCGAATCCGCGATCGTGGCGCTGACCGCGCTGACCTTCCTGATCCTCTACCACGCGGTATCGATGCGGCTGCGCGACCGCAGCGACGTCGGCAGCCAGATCGCCGATCTGTCGCGCGGCACCGCCGATCTCGCCCGTCAGGTCGCCGAGTTCGGCCGCCGGCTGGCTGCTGTCGAGGGACGCATCGCCTCGTCCAATTCAACCAACTCCGACCGCATCCAGTCGGTGGTCGGCGAGATCAACGAGCTTGGCGGTTTGGTCAGGCAGCTCGCCACCACCGTGTCGGCCCATGAGGACTTGCTGGCCGGCAGTGCACCGACGCCGGCTCCGGGCCCGGCGGCTGCCTGGTCCGAGCCGGAGGCGCCGATCGACCTGATTGCGCCGTTCGAAGAGCGGCCGCCTGCCCCTCCTCCGCTTCCCGCAGTACCTCCGCTGGCGCGGCCGGCGCCGGCCGTCCAGCCCCAGACCACCAACCCGATTCAGACGCCCTCCGGGCGCAACCAGACTCAACTGCTTGCGACGCTGCGCAATGCGATCGACGAGAACCGCATCGACATCTTCCTCCAGCCGATGGTGACGCTGCCGCAGCGCAAGGTGCGGTTCTACGAGGCGGTGACGCGCCTGCGCGACGAGCGCGACCAGCTCGTCGCAGCGGAGGAGTTCATCAGCATCGCGGAGGCTTCCGGGCTGATCGGCCGCATCGACAACATGGTCATGCTGCGCTGTGTGCAGGTGCTGCGGCGCCTGATGGTGCGCAACAAGGACGTCGGCGTGTTCTGCAATGTCGCGGCTTCCACGCTCGGCAATTCCACCACCTTTGCACAATGCCTCGACTTTCTCGAAGCCAACCGGGCGCTGGCGCCCTCGCTGGTGCTGGAGTTCAAGCAATCAACATTCCGCAATCTCGGCCCGGCCGAGACCGAGAATCTCGCAGCGCTTGCCCAGCGCGGCTTCCGCTTCTCGATCGACCATGTCACGGATCTCAGGATCGAGCCGCGCGAGCTGGCCGACCGCGGGGTGCGCTTCATCAAGGTGCCGGCCACGCTGCTGCTCGACCCCAGGCAGGCCTCGACATCGGACATCCATCCCTCCGATCTCTCCGACCTGCTCGGCCGCTTCGGCATCGACCTGATCGCCGAAAGGATCGAAGGCGAGCGCGCGGTCGTGGACCTGCTCGACTATGACGTGCGGTTCGGCCAAGGCTTCCTGTTCGCGCCGCCCCGGCCATTGCGGCCGGAGGGAGCATCTGCTACCGGCGGGGCCGCGCCGAACCAGGCGCAGGACATTCAGGTATCCAATGGCTCCGCTCCCCCCGGCCAAGGCGCGACATCTGGCGCGACGTCAGCCGCAGCTCAACGCATCAGCGGCAACGCGGCGCTCGCGCGCCGCATCTGACCGGCCCCGCGCATCATGACCACGCTGCATTTCGCTGAAAGCCTGCGCGAACTCGTCGGCGGCGTCGATGTCGTGCTCAGCGACATCTGGGGCGTCGTCCATAACGGCCTCGAAGCCTTCCCCGAAGCCTGCGAGGCGTTGCACACGTATCGCAGCCGCGGCGGTACGGTGATCCTGATCACCAACGCACCACGGCCGGCCGACTCCGTGCAGCGGCAATTGCGCAAGCTCGGCGTCGCCGACGAGACCTATGACGCGATCGTGTCTTCGGGCGACCTGACGCGGCTCTATGTCGCCGATCATCCGGGCCGCAAGATGTTCTGGCTCGGCCCCGAGCGCGACAATTCGATCTATCGCGGCCTCGACGCGAAAACCGCGCCGCTGGAGGAAGCCGATTACATCGTCTGCACCGGGCTCTACGACGACGAGACCGAAACGGCGGAAGACTATCGCGGCATGATGCTGAAGGCGCGCGAGCGCAAGCTGACGCTGGTCTGCGCCAACCCCGACATCGTGGTGGAGCGCGGCGACCGGCTGATCTATTGCGCCGGCGCCATCGCGGAGCTCTATCGCGAGCTCGGCGGCGAAGTGATCTTCTACGGCAAGCCGCACCGCCCGATCTATGAGCGCGCAATGGCGCTCGCCGGTGAACGCCAGGGCCACCCGATCGACCGGAAAAAGGTGCTGGCGATCGGCGATTCCGTCCGCACCGACTTAACCGGCGCGCGCGAATTCGGCATCGACTGCCTGTTCGTGACCCGCGGCATCCATGCCGAGGAGTTTGAGGGCCTCGATCAGCTCGATCCGACATCGGTGATGGAATTGTTCGGCCATCCGCCGAAGGCGCTGATGCGCGAATTGAAGTGGTAAGGGCCTCACTTCGAAACCGCGCCGATATAGACCAACGGCTAAGTGCCAGACGCCGTCATGGCCGGGCTTGACCCGGCCATCCACGTCTTCATGCGCATCCACAAACGTGGATGCCCGGGACAAGCCCGGGCATGACGATCTCGATGGATAGTTGTTTTGCCGCTCAGGCGGCGCTTACGCGCTCGCCATGTCCGGGAAGACCGCCTCGATCTTGGTCTTCAACGTCGCCGCATTGAACGGCTTGACGATATAGTTGTTCACGCCGGCCTTCTTGGCCGCGATCACGTTCTCGGTCTTGGATTCCGCCGTGATCATGATGAAGGGCGTGGTGGCGAGGTTCGGGTCCGCGCGCACTTCGCGCAGCAGGTCGTAACCCGTCATCGGCTCCATGTTCCAGTCGGAGATCACGAGCCCGTACTTCTTGCCGCGCATCTTGTTCAGCGCTGCCGAACCGTCGCTGGCATCATCGATGTTCTCGAAGCCAAGCTGCTTCAGCAGATTCCTGATGATACGGATCATGGTGCTGTAGTCATCCACCACCAGAACCGACATCGACAAATCAACCGCCATCTCGACTCCCCCAACGCAAACCAGGAAATATTACGATCGGACCTGCCAGGCCGCAGCCCGGCGGTTCCACGCTCAAGGACTAACACCAAGGCGTTAAACAGCGCGTTAATTGGGGAAGCCTCCCAAGGACTGAAATCGCGTTCGATGCGGCCGCCCCCTTCCGCTTGACTTCATCCGGCCGGTCGCGCCACGGTCCCGGCCGGTCCCGCCGGTTCGAGAATTCCCCTGATGGCCCCGCATTTTACCGTTATCCGCGACACCACGCCGGACTCCGCGATTCCGAGAGGCACCGTGGTCGCCATGGGCAATTTCGACGGGGTTCATCTCGGCCACCGCGCCGTGATCGCCGCAGCCTTGGAAATGGGCCGGGCGCAGGGCCGCCCTGCGCTGGCGCTGACCTTCGAGCCGCATCCGCGACGGTTTTTCAGCCCCAACACCCCGCAATTCCGTCTGACGGACGAGCCGGCCAAGCTGCGGCTTTTGGCCGGCACCGGGCTTGCCGGCGCCGTGGTCATGACCTTCGACAAGGCGCGAGCCGGGACCAGCGCGCAAGATTTCATTCACCATGACCTGATCGGGCGCCTCGGCGTCAGCGGCATCGCCGTCGGCTACGACTTCCATTTCGGCAAGGGACGCGTCGGCTCGCCGAGCCTGCTGGTCAACGAGGCGCCCCGGCTCGGCATCGAGGTCGACGTGCAGCCGCATGTCGATTTCGACGAGCGGCCGGTGTCCTCCAGCGCCATCCGGATCGCGCTCGCCGAAGGTCTCCTTGGCGAGGCCACCACCATGCTGGGCGGGCCCTGGTTCGTCACCGGCGAGGTGATCCATGGCGAGAAGCGCGGTCGCGATCTCGGCTATCCCACCGCCAACATCCGCCTGGATACCAATTGCGGTCTCAAGCACGGCATTTATGCGGTGCGGGTCGGCCGCGGCGCCGAGCGGTTGGACGGCGTGGCGAGCTTCGGTCGCCGCCCGACCTTTGACAATGGCGCCCCGTTGCTCGAGATCTTCCTGTTCGACTTCAAGGGCGACCTCTACGGGCAGGCGTTGGACTGCGCCTTTGTCGGCTTCATCCGCGAGGAGCTGAAATTCGACAGCCTGGAGGCCCTGATCCGCCAGATGGACGACGATTCCGCCCGCGCCCGCGCCATCCTGGCCGCCGCCCCGGACGCGTTTCCGAGGCTGGGCGTGATCGATTGACCCAGAACCCCGACCTCCCTGAACCTTTGCGCTCCCCTTGGCCCCCTGCTATGGAGAGCCCATGTTTGCGCGGCGCATCATAGGGATTAGCGGCCCGGCTTCCGCCTGAGCTAAGGCTCGGCGCAAGACCGGGATTTTGTCGTTTCACCCGCGATTCCGCATCGCCATTCGTTCCCGCGCCCTTCCGAGCCAGTCAGCCTCATGTCCGAAAAGCCGCAAAAGTCCCAAAAGTCTGAAGCCAAAGACTATTCGAAGACCCTGTTCCTGCCGCAGACGGATTTCCCGATGCGTGCCGGCCTGCCGCAGCGCGAGCCGGAGATCCTCAAGCGCTGGTACGAGATCGGCCTCTACGAGAAGCTGCGCGAGAGCGCGAAGGGCCGCGCCAAGTTCGTGCTGCATGACGGCCCGCCCTACGCCAACGGCAACATCCATATCGGCACCGCGCTGAACAAGATCCTCAAGGATCTCGTCACCAAGAGCCAGCAGATGCTCGGCTTCGATTCCAACTACGTGCCGGGCTGGGACTGCCACGGCCTGCCGATCGAATGGAAGGTCGAGGAAGAGCACTATCGCAAGAAGGGCAAGCAGAAGCCCGACTTCCGCGACAGTACCGCGATGATCGATTTCCGCCGGGAGTGCCGCGCCTACGCCACGCATTGGCTCGGCGTGCAACGCGAAGAGTTCAAGCGCCTCGGAGTGATCGGCGACTGGGATCATCCCTACGCCACCATGAGCTATCCGGCCGAAGCCCAGATCGCGCGCGAGCTCATGAAGTTCGCCGCCAACGGCACGCTCTATCGCGGCTCCAAGCCGGTGATGTGGAGCGTGGTCGAGAAGACGGCGCTCGCCGAGGCCGAGGTGGAGTACGAGGACTACACCTCCGATACGGTGTGGGTGAAATTCCCGGTCACCTCCCCCGCGCACGGCGCGCTTGCCGCCGCAAGCGTCGTGATCTGGACCACCACGCCATGGACCCTGCCCGGCAACCGCGCCATCTCGTTCTCGCCGAAGATCGCCTACGGCCTGTACAAAGTGACGGATGCGCCCGCCGACAATTGGACCAGGAGCGGCGATCTGCTGATCCTCGCCGATGCGCTCGCTGAAGAGGTCTTCAAGCAGGCGCGCGTGACCGCCTATGAGAAGGTCCGCGAGATCCCCGGCGACACCATGGACGCGATCGAATGCGCGCATCCGCTGAAGGGCCTTGCCGGCGGCTACGACTTCATCGTGCCGCTATTGCCCGGCGACCACGTCACCGACGACACCGGCACCGGCTTCGTGCACACCGCGCCCGGCCATGGCCGCGAGGACTTCGATGCCTGGATGGCGCAGGCGCGCGATCTCGACGCGCGCGGCATCAATACCGCAATCCCCTACACCGTCGACGAGAACGGCGGCTACACCGATCATGCGCCGGGCTTTGCCGGCAAGCGTGTCATCAACGACAAGGGCGAGAAGGGCGACGCCAACGAGGCCGTGATCAAGGCGCTCGTCGAACGAGGCATGCTGCTCGCGCGCGGGCGGCTGAAGCATCAATATCCACACTCCTGGCGCTCCAAGAAGCCGGTGATCTTCCGCAATACGCCGCAATGGTTCATCGCGATGGACAAGGACATTGCCGCTGACGGCAAATCCAGGTCCGGCGACACGCTGCGCGCCCGCGCGCTGCACGCGATCTCGGTGACGCAATGGGTGCCGCCATCGGGCGAGAACCGCATCAACGGCATGATCGAGGCGCGCCCGGACTGGGTGATCTCGCGCCAGCGCGCCTGGGGCGTGCCGATTGCCGTGTTCGTGCGCGAGAAGGGCGACGGCTCCGCCGAGGTCCTCCAAGACGAGGTCGTCAACACCCGTATCGGCGAGGCCTTCGAGAAGGAAGGCGCCGATGCCTGGTACGCGAACGGCGCGCGCGAGCGCTTCCTTGGCGCTCGTGCCAATGAAGACTGGCAGAAGGTCGACGACATTCTCGACGTCTGGTTCGATTCCGGCTCGACCCACGCTTTCGTGCTCGAAGACCCGGTGCAGTTTCCCGGGCTCGCCGGCATCAAGCGCAAGGTCGACGGCGGCACCGACACGGTGATGTACCTCGAAGGCTCGGACCAGCATCGCGGCTGGTTCCACTCCTCGCTGCTCGAAAGCTGCGGCACCCGCGGCCGCGCGCCTTACGACATCGTGCTGACCCACGGCTTCACCCAGGCCGAGGACGGCCGCAAGATGTCGAAGTCGCTCGGCAACACCATCGAGCCGCAGGCCGTCATCAAGGAATCCGGCGCCGACATCCTCAGACTCTGGGTTGCGTCAGCCGACTACACCGACGACCAGCGCATCGGCCCCGAGATCCTGAAGAACACCGTCGAGACCTATCGTAAGCTGCGCAACACCGTGCGCTGGATGCTCGGCACGCTGCATCACTACAAGCCCGTTGACGCAGTTGCGCCGGCCGAGATGCCGGAGCTCGAACGGCTGATGCTGCACGAGCTGGCGGTGCGGGACGCGGCCATCGGCAAGGCCTACCGGGAGTTCGACTTCAAGACCGTGGTCGCGATCCTGTCCGCGTTCCTGAACAGCGAGCTCTCGGCGTTCTATTTCGATATCCGCAAGGACACGCTGTATTGCGATCCGCCGTCCTCGCTGACGCGCAAGGCGGCGTTGACGACGATCGACCAGCTGTGCGCCTCGATCCTGAAATGGCTGGCGCCGATCCTCAGCTTCACGGCGGAGGAGGGCTGGCGCATGTACCGCCCCGAGGCCGAGCCTTCGGTGCATCTGACGCTGTTCCCGACCGACCTCGAAGGCTTGCGCGACGACAAGCTCGCCGCGAAGTGGGAGACGATCCGCAACGTCCGCCGCGTCGTCACCGGCGCGCTCGAGCTCGAACGCGCCGCCAAGAACATCGGCTCGTCGCTGGAGGCATCGCCGGTGATCTATGTCGCCGACCGCGACATGCTGGCGACGCTGTTCGACGTCGATCTCGCCGAAATCTGCATCACCTCGAATTACGAGGTGCGTGAGGGCGAGGCGCCGGCGGCCGCGTTCCGTCTCGATGCGGTGCCCGGTGTCGCGGTCGTCGTGGAAAAGGCGGTCGGCACCAAATGCGCCCGCTCCTGGAAGATCTCCCCGATGGTCGGCGAAGACGCTGAATACCCCGACGTCACCCCGCGGGACGCGAAGGCGCTGCGCGAATGGAAGGCGTTGGGCGTGGCGGTCTGATCCCCGGCATGACCCCGCTCGGCGCCGGCATCTTCGCGGCCGTGGTCACGCTCGTGGCCGATCAGGCCTCGAAGCTCTGGCTGCTGAACGTGTTCGACCTCGCCCGTCGCGGCGCGGTGAGGGTGACGCCGTTCTTCGACCTGGTGCTGGCCTGGAATATCGGCATCAGCTTCGGCTGGCTCCAGAACGACAGCCAGGCGGCGCAGCTCGCGCTGATGGCGGTCAAGACCCTTTCCGTGGTCGCGCTGGCGATCTGGATGGCGCGCTCGCACACCCTGCTTGCAACGATCGCACTGGGCCTGATCATCGGCGGCGCCATCGGCAACGGCATCGACCGCGTCGCCTACGGCGCGGTGGTCGATTTCGCCCTGTTCCACATCGAGATCGGCGGAAATACCTATAATTGGTATGTGTTTAACCTCGCGGACGTGGCCATCGTTGCTGGGGTGGCAGGGCTATTGTATGATTCCTTCCTGGGGGTACCCGCCGCAAAAGCGCCCTGATCCCGGCCGATACGGACCGGCAGGTGGAACCCGCGTTTTGCGAAGGTCAGGCCGCGTTTGAGCGGCAATCTGCCACAATATGGAACAGGTACAGCAATGCGCAGCTCGAAGACCAGCGGTTCGATGGTTCGAGACCCCCAACGGGGGTTCTGGCAGGCGTTGAAATTGTCCGCTGTCGCGCTCGGCATCGGTCTCGTCATGTCGGCTGGCGCGGCCCGCGCAGGTGACGACGACGATGAAGATGACGGGATGACCTTCGAAGAGAAGATCATCGACAATCTGATGTCGGGCATCGGCGCCAAGAGCATGGAGAAGAAGGGAATCGAATACCGCGAGCGCTCGCCGCTGGTCGTGCCGCCAAAGCTCGATCTGCCGCCCCCTGCGACCGAGGCCAAGGCTGTCCCGAACTGGCCCAAGGACCCCGAGGAAAAGCGCCGCAAGGAAGCCATTGCCGCGCGCAAGAAGGCGACCAAGGAAACGGAGAACTGGCAGGCGGCCCGGCAACTGACGCCGGCCGAGATGAAGGCCGGCCAGGTCGCCGCAGCTCCCCGGACGAGCAACGACCCGATCCAGCCGGGCACCAACGGCAACCCATCGCTCAGCCCGGCCGAGCTCGGCTTCTCCGGTGGTCTGTGGAACATGATGAAGGGCGGCAACGCCACCGAAGAGAAGAAATTCACCAGCGAGCCGCCGCGCCAGTCGCTGGTCGAACCGCCCCCGGGCTATCAGACGCCCTCGCCGAACTACTCCTATGGCGCCGGACCGGACAAATCGCGGCGGACTTATTTCGACATCATGTCGGGCAAGGACAAGGAACAATAGCGTTCCTGTCCTGCCGCGTTGTTCTGCAGAAGCGAACCGAGTGCCGCCGGGCTCGTGTCCGCACGATGCCGGTCATGATTGCTTATCAGTAACTTGCCTACGCGTTGAGTTCTCTGCTTCGTGACGCGAAGCCTCAGCCGCACGGTGTACCATGCCGTGCCTCCGAGCCGGACATCCGGACCTCGGCCTTTCACTAGGGATCATGATGTCCGCAAACCGATCGGCTGCCTGCCTCCTTGCCGCGCTGCTTTCGACCAGTGTTCTGACGGCGGGCGTGGCCCTTGCCCAGACCACGGTCACATCGGCCCCGCCCGCCAGCTTCACGCTCGCCAACGGCATGCAGGTCGTGGTGATCCCCGATCACCGCACGCCCGTGGTGACGGAGATGATCTGGTACAAGGTCGGCTCGGCCGACGAGACGCCGGGAAAGTCCGGCCTTGCCCACTTCCTCGAACACCTGATGTTCAAGGGCACCTCGAAGCATGCCGTCGGCGAATTCTCCCAGACCGTGCTTCGCGTCGGCGGCAACGAGAACGCCTCGACCTCGGTCGACTACACCAACTATTACCAGCGTGTGCCCAAGGAGCAGCTGCCCACCATGATGGAGTTCGAGGCCGACCGCATGACCGGCCTCATCCTCAAGGACGAGAACGTGCTGCCCGAGCGCGACGTCGTGCTCGAAGAATACAATATGCGCGTCGCCAACAATCCGGACGCGCGGCTGAACGAGCAGATCATGGCCGCGCTCTATCTCAATCATCCCTACGGTCGGCCCGTGATCGGGTGGCATCAGGAGATCGAGAAGCTCGATCGCGAGGATGCGCTCGCCTTCTATCGACGCTTCTATGCGCCGAACAACGCGATCCTGGTGATCGCCGGCGACGTCGACGCCGCCGATGTCCGCCCGCTGGTCGAGCGCAATTTCGGCTCGATCCCGGCGCAGCCCGCCATCCCCGCGCGGCGCGTCCGTCCGCAGGAGCCCGAGCCGGCTGCCCCCCGCACTGTCACGCTGGCCGACCCGCGCGTCGAGCAGCCGAGCATGCGGCGCTATTATCTCGCGCCCTCGGCGACCACGGCTGCGGCCGGTGAAAGCGCGGCCCTCGACGTGCTGGCCCAGCTGATGGGCAGCGGCAGCAATTCCTATCTCTACCGCGCCCTCGTCGTCGACAAGCCGCTCGCGGTGTCCGCCAACGCCAGTTATTCCAGCATCTCGCTCGACCCGACGCAGTTCGCGATCTCGGCCTCGCCGAAACCCGGCGTCGGCTTCGCCGAGGTCGAGCACGCGGTCGACGAGGTCATCGCCAAGGTCGCGCAGAACCCGATCCGCGCCGAGGATCTGGAACGCGTAAAGACCCAGCTCATCGCGGAAGCGATCTACGCCCAGGACAACCAGGCGGTGCTGGCACGCTGGTATGGCGGCGCGCTGACCACGGGCCTGTCGATCGAGGACATCAGAAGCTGGCCCGACCGCATCCGCGCGGTCACCGCCGAGCAGGTTCGCGCGGTCGCGCAGAAATGGCTCGAGAAGAAGCGCTCGGTGACCGGTTATCTGATCAAGGACACCGCGACTACCAAACGCGAGGAGAAGCGTTCGTGACCTATCCTTTCCTTCGACGCGTTGCTTTCTCCCTGGCCACCGGCGCGGCACTCGCGCTCGCCGCGGTCTCGCCCTCGCAGGCAGCCGCAAAGATCCAGCACCTGGTCTCGCCGGGCGGCATCGAGGCCTGGTTCGTGCAGGACGCAACCGTGCCGCTGATCGCGATGGAATATTTCTTCGCCGGCGGCTCGGCCCAGGATCCAAAGGACAAGCCGGGCGTCGCCAATCTGGTCGCCGACCTTCTCGACGAGGGCTCCGGCGATCTCGACTCCAAGACCTTCCATGAGCGGCTCGACCGCCGCGCCATCGAGCTCTCCTTCAGCGCCACCCGCGACACCTTCCGCGGCAGCCTGCGCATGCTGCGCGACAACAAGGACGAGGCCTTCGACCTCTTGCGGAGCGCGCTGACCTCGCCGCATTTCGACACCGCCGATGTCGAACGCATTCGCTCGCAGGTCATCTCGGGCCTGCGCCGCGAGACCACCAACCCGACATCGCTGGCAAGCCGCAATTTCCTGGAGGTCGCCTTTGGCGATCACCCTTACAGCCGGCAGAGCAACGGCAACCTCGATAGCGTGCCGACCATCACGGTTCCCGATATGAAGGATTATGTCGGCCGCGTGCTAGCGAAGGAGGGGCTGAAGATTGCAGTCGTGGGCGACGTCGACCCGGCGACCCTCGGCAAGCTGCTCGACCACACCTTTGGCTCCCTGCCCGCCAAATCCAACCTCACGCCGGTCCCGGACGTCGAGGCCGCCAAGCCGCCGCGACGCGCCTTCGTCACCCTCGACGTGCCTCAAACCGTCATCACGTTCGGCGGCCCCGGCGTGAAGCGCAGCGACCCGAACTTCATGGCGGCCTATGTCGTCAATCACATCCTCGGTGGCGGCGGTCTGTCGTCGCGGCTCTATCGCGAGGTGCGCGAGAAGCGCGGACTGGCCTATTCGGTGTTCGAATCGCTGCTCTGGATGGAGCATTCGGCGGTGTTCATCGGCAATACCGGCACGCGCGCCGACCGCGCCGGCGACACCATCGATGCGATCGAAAAGGAAGTGCGCCGCATCGCCGAGGAAGGCCCGACGCAGAAGGAGCTCGACGAGGCCAAGTCCTACCTGAAGGGCTCGCAGATGCTGGCGCTCGACACCTCCTCCAAGCTGGCGCAAGCGCTGCTGCAGTACCAGCAGGACAAGCTGCCGATCGACTATATCGAGAAGCGCAACGCCATCGTCGATGCCGTGACGCTGGACGACGCCAAAGCCGCCGCCAAGCGCCTCTGGGGCCAGGGGCTGCTGACCGTCGTCGTCGGCCGCGCCCCGCAGGCCGCGGCGCAGCCGGCCGCGGCTCCGGTGACGAAGTCGAACTGACGTTCCTCTCTCGTTTGCTGAAATGGCCGGGCACCCCGGCCATTTTGCGTTCCAGAAGCACCATTGCCGAACGCAGACGTCCGCGATATGTCCGGACATCACGAATGGTGCTGCCATGCTGCGGATATCCCGCGATCTCGTCATCGACGAGGACGACATCGAGATCGGCTTTGTCCGCGCCTCCGGTCCGGGCGGGCAGAACGTCAACAAGGTCGCGACCTCCGCGCAATTGCGCTTCGATACCCGGAAGCTGACGCTGCCGGAGGATGCCGCGTTGCGCCTTGCCCGGCTCGCAGGGCAACGCATGACCAAGGACGGCGTCATCGTAATCCAGGCCCAACGCTTCCGTACCCAGGAACGCAACCGCCAGGACGCCATCGACCGGCTTACGGAGATGCTCGGCGAAGCCATGGTCCGGCCGAAGCCGCGGCGCGCGACAAAGCCGACCTTTGGCTCCAAGCAGCGCCGGCTCGAGGGCAAGAAGCGCCGCAGCGACGTCAAGTCGAAGCGCGGCGGCGGCCGTGGCCTCGAGGACTGAGAGAGGCTGCCCGGTGGGCTCCGTATGTCATGTGGGTAGTTCGGACCTGGCCCATGCAATCGGCCGCTTGAGCGACTAGAT
This sequence comes from Bradyrhizobium sp. 199, assembly GCF_023073355.1. Classification (GTDB taxonomy): domain Bacteria; phylum Pseudomonadota; class Alphaproteobacteria; order Rhizobiales; family Xanthobacteraceae; genus Bradyrhizobium. The sequence goes on along the minus strand of NZ_JADPJI010000011.1, from coordinate 50,526 downwards.
TGGCCGCCTGAACGCCGCCTCGAGTCCCCTTCATGCCCGTCCGCCAATTGCCAGAACAGGTCGTCAACCGCATCGCCGCCGGCGAGGTGGTCGAGCGCCCGGCGAGTGTGGTGAAGGAACTGGTCGAGAACGCGATCGATGCCGGCGCCAGCCGGATCGACATCTTCACCGATGGCGGTGGGCGGCGGCGGATCGGCATCACTGACGACGGCGGCGGCATGACGGCGAAGGATCTCGCGCTCGCGGTCGAGCGTCACGCCACATCCAAGCTCGATGACGAGGATTTGCTGCAGATCCGCACCCTCGGGTTCCGCGGCGAGGCGCTGCCCTCGATCGGGTCGGTCGCGCGTCTCTCCATCACCACCCGCCATGCCAGCGAGCCGCACGCCTGGGCACTCTCAGTCGAGGGCGGCGAGAAATCCGAGATCATGCCGGCGGCGCTGGCGCACGGCACGCGGGTCGAGGCTGGCGACCTCTTCTATGCGACACCGGCACGGCTGAAATTCCTGAAGACCGACCGCACCGAGGCCGAGGCGATCCGCGAGGTGGTCCGGCGCCTCGCGATGGCGCGGCCCGATATCGCTTTCACGCTCGCGGGCGAGGAGCGCGCGCCGGTGACCTGGGCCGCCGCGCTGCCTGGCGCGGCGGGACGCCTGACGCGGCTCGGCGATATCCTGGGGGCAGAATTCCGCAGCCACGCCATCGAGGTCCATGCCGAGCGCGACGGCGTCGTCGTCGCCGGCTATGCCGCGGCCCCTGCGCTGACAAAGGCCAATGCACTCGGGCAATATCTCTTCGTCAACGGTCGCCCGGTGCGTGACAAGCTGATCTTGGGAGCCGTGCGCGCGGCCTATTCCGACTATTTGCCGCGCGACCGCCATCCTGTGCTGGCGCTGTTCGTCACGCTCGATCCGCGCGAGGTCGACGCCAACGTGCATCCGGCCAAGACCGAGGTGCGCTTCCGCAACGCGGGCCTGGTGCGCGCACTGATCGTGCACGGATTGAAGGACGCGCTCGCACGCGAGGGCCGGCGCACGGCCGCCAACAGCGGCGATAGCGCGCTGTCCGCATTCCGCCCTGCCTTCACGCCGCGTCCCGCGAGTTGGGACTGGCGGGCCTCGCCATCTGCCCCCGTCGCGCCGATGCCGTCCTTCGAAGGCGCCGCGGCGCCTGCCTTCGCCGAGCGCGCTCAAGCCGCCTTCGACGTCGGTGCGCCCAGTGCGGACGTACGGATCGAGTCGCAGCCCGCCAGCGATCTCCTCGACCGTCCGCTCGGCGCGGCGCGGACGCAGATCCACGAGACCTATATCGTGTCGCAGACCCGCGACGGGTTGATCATCGTCGACCAACACGCCGCACATGAGCGGATCGTCTATGAGCGGCTGAAGGCCTCGCTGGCCGCGAACGGCGTGCAGCGGCAGATCCTCCTCATTCCCGAGATCGTCGAGATGGACGAGGCCACGGTGGAACGCCTGCTGGAGCGTAGCGAGGAACTGGCGTCGTTCGGCCTCGCCATCGAATCCTTCGGCCCCGGTGCAGTCGCGGTGCGCGAGACCCCCTCACTGCTCGGCAAGACCAACGCGGGCGGGCTGCTTCGCGATCTCTCCGAGCACATGGCCGAGTGGGACGAGGCGCTGCCGCTGGAGCGTCGCCTGATGCACGTCGCCGCCACCATGGCCTGCCACGGCTCCGTGCGCGCCGGCCGCCGCTTGCGGCCCGAGGAGATGAACGCCCTGCTCCGCGAGATGGAGGACACCCCGAACTCCGGCCAGTGCAATCACGGCCGGCCGACCTATGTCGAGCTGAAGCTGTCGGATGTGGAGAAACTGTTCGGGCGGCGGTGACCTTCGAAATTACGGCCGCTTCAAAAACACGAACTCCGTGTCGTCATAAGCGCGACGCTCCAGTTCTTCGAAGCCTTCGGGCGTGACGAACTGCGCAATCTTAGCCTCTTCCACGATGAGCAGCGCCCCCGGCGTGAGCCAGCCGCCGTCGCGCAAGCTCGCCAGCGCCTTCTCCGCAAAGCCCTTGCCATAGGGTGGATCGAGGAACACCAGCGAGAAGGGCTCGACGGGATGCGCGGGGCCGAGATCGGTCGCATCGCGGCGATAGACTTTTGTGACGCCACCCAAGCCCAGCGTCTCGACATTGTTGCGCAGCAGCGCCCGGGCTTCTGCGCCATTGTCGACGAACAGCGTGAACTTCGCCCCGCGCGACGACGCTTCGATGCCGAGCGCACCGGTGCCTGCGAAGAGATCGAGCACGCGCGCATCTTCAATCGGATCGTCATAGGCATGCACGAGGATGTTGAACACGGACTCGCGCAAGCGGTCCGCCGTGGGGCGGATGTCGCGCGAGGACGGTGAGGCCAGATTGCGCCCCTTCAATCGACCGCCGACGACGCGCATCTAGATGTCTCCGTCATGCCCGGGCAAAAGCGCGAAGCGCGCCTTCGCGCAGATGTCCCGGGCATCCACGTTCTTGAGCGGTGAACGTGAGCAAGACGTGGATGGCCGGGTCAAGTCCGGCCATGACGATCTGCTGCGGAGCGTCAGGGTCGTTTCAACCATTCGACGTTACTCGCCGTCCTTCGGCGCCAGATCGCGCTTGCCGTGATAGCCGCGCTTGGGACGGCGCGGCGGGCCGTAGCCGCTGGCCTCGGACTCGTTACGCTCGCGCGCCTCTTCGCTACCGGTGCGTTGCACCAGCACGCGGCGGCCCTTGCGGTCGTTGATCACGCCGCGTTTGGTGGCAGGCTTCTTTTCGCGCGGCGGGTCGTCGCCTTCGGGCGAGAGCGATTTCTGCGGCACGTCGAACTGGGCACCCGACTTTTCGATGATCTTGTCGCCGAGCTGGTCGCGAAGCACTCGCGACTTGATCTCCTCGACCTGGCCTTCGGGGACCTCTCCGAGCTGGAACGGACCGTAGGACACCCGGATCAGCCGGTTCACCTCGAGCCCGAGATGGGCGCAGACATTGCGCACCTCGCGGTTCTTGCCTTCGCGGATCGCAAACACCAGCCAGACATTGGCGCCCTGGTCGCGCTCGAGCGTCGCTTCGATCGGACCGTATTTGACGCCCTCGACCTCGATGCCGTTCTGGAGCTCGTCGAGCTGGGCTTGGGTGACGTCGCCATGGGCGCGAACGCGGTAGCGGCGCAGCCAGCCGGTATCGGGCAGCTCGAGCGTGCGCGCGAGCCCGCCATCATTGGTGAGCAGCAACAGGCCTTCGGTGTTGAAGTCGAGCCGGCCGACGCTGATCAGCCGCGGCAGGCCTTCCGGCAGATTGTCGAACACGGTCGGACGTCCCTCGGGGTCGTCATGCGTGGTCATCAGCCCGCGCGGCTTGTGATAGAGGAACAACCGCGTGCGCTCGCGCTCCGGCAACGGCTTGCCGTCGACCATGACGACGTCGTTCTTGGTGATGTCGAGCGCGGGCGAGTTGATCACGCGGCCATTGACGGTGACGCGGCCCTGCGTGACCATTTCCTCGGCATCGCGGCGCGAGGCAAGCCCCGCACGCGCCAGCGCCTTGGCGATGCGCTCGCCGGCCTTCTTCGGCTTGGCCTCTTCTTCCCGGCGCGGACGCCGGTCGAAATCGCGATCGCGCTCGCGATAGGCGCCGCGGCCGCCGAACGCGGGACGTTTCTCGAAGATCCTGCTGTCGTCCTCGTTTTCGCGCCGCGGACGATCGCCGGAACGAGCGTCGCTGCGGGGATGCTCGTGCCAGTCGGAGCGACCCTCGGAGCGCTCGCGCGGACGATCGAACTTCGGACGGTCGCGGAACGGACGATCACCCGACGGACGGTCGTCGCGTGACCGCGAAACGCGCGGACGGTCCTCGCCGCGGCCACCATCGCGACGGTCGTCGCGCTTCTGCCAGGGCTTGTCCTCGCCTCGCTCACGACCACCAAAATCTTTGCGCGGCCCACGATCCGGTGCACCACGCGAAAACTTTCGCTCGCCATCGAACTTGCGCTCCGGCCGATCACTGCGCGGCGCGCGATCACCGCGATCGAAATTCGGACGGTCGCCGCGCGGCTTGAAGCTGCGCTCGCCACGATCCTCACGCGGCCCGCGATCAGGACCGCCCCGCGAAAACTTCCGCTCGCCGTCGAACTTGCGCTCCGGACGGTCGCCGCGCGGCGCATAGGGGCGCTTGTCGCCGAACTTCTTGTCGCCCGACCGGCCGGCGGGGCGGGACTCGTCACGATCGCGGCTGCGCGGCGGACGATCGTCGCGGCCAAAAGCCGGGCGATCCCCGCGCGGCTTGAACGGCCGCTTCTCGCCATCACGCGAGGAGCGATCGGAAAAGGGGCGGTCGCCACGGGGCTTGAACGGGCGCTTCTCGCCGTCGCGTGACGAACGATCGGAGAACGGACGGTCTTCACGCGGCTTGAAGGGACGGTCGCCACGCGGCTTGAAGCTGCGCTCGCCGCGGCCCTCACCACCACGGTCGTCGCGCTTGAATTTCGGACGCTCGCTGAAATCGCGGCGCGGGGCATCGCCCTCTTCGCGGCGGCGGAACGGACGATCGCCACGATCAGCGCGAGGCGGCGGGCGGCTGTCGCGGTCGCCACGAGGCGGGCGGGCGTCGCTCCTGCCCTCAGGGCCGCGCTTGGCGAATTTCTTCTCAGGGCCACGCGGCTTGCCGGACCGGCCCTTGGGCGGTCCCTTGTGCGGTCCCTTGGGAGGGCCTCGCCGGCCGCGGGAATCGTTGTCTTTGTCGCTGTCGCGAGGCATTGATAATCTCACTCAGGGGGTGGCCAGAAAGCATTGTGCGCGCTCGTTTCGAGCCGCATGCTCAGGCGAAATCGGTAAGCACTTCTGCTGAAGGCGCAGCTACTAGCAGGTTTCTGGCGATGATACGAGGCTTGAAAGCCCCCTCTTTCATGGATTTGGCGCTCAGAACGGCCGAAAACGCCGGAAAGGCGGGCGAAGTTCCGATCGGATGCATCGTGGTCCGCAATTTCGAGGTCATCGCCACCGCGGCGAACCGGACGCTGACCGACTACGACCCCACGGCTCATGCCGAGATCATTGCGCTGCGCGAAGCCGCCAAAAAGATCGGCAGCGAGCGTCTTGTCGACTGCGACCTCTACGTGACGCTGGAGCCCTGCACCATGTGTGCGGGCGCGATCTCGTTTGCAAGGGTGAGGCGCCTCTATTACGGCGCGGCCGATCCCAAGGGCGGCGCGGTGGAATCAGGCGTGCGGTTCTTTGCCTCGCCGACCTGCCATCACGCGCCGGATGTCTATTCCGGCGTCGGCGAGAGCGAGGCGGCGCGGCTGCTCAAGGAGTTCTTTCGGGAGCGGCGCTAATCCGCGAGGAAGAACTCGCGCAGCGCCCTTGCGGTGACGTCCGGATTCTCCTCGGTGAGGAAGTGGCCGGAATCCACCGGCATGCCCACGACGTTGGTCGCCCATTGCCGCCAGATATCGAGCGGCGTCGCGGCGGCTTGGGCCACGCCGGCATTGCCCCACAGCGCCAGCATCGGAATGGTGATCTTCTTGCCGGCTTCGAAATCGGCCTTGTCGAGGTCGTAGTCGAAATAGGCGCCGGCGCGGTAGTCCTCGCACATCGCATGCACCCGGGCGGGATCGCGAAACGGGGCGATGTAATGTTCGAGCGCGCGCTCGTCGATGGCGTCTAACGTCCTGAACTTGGTCTGGCTCGCCATCTTGAAGCGCAGGAAGAACTCGCCGTTGCTCGCGATCAGCGTCTCCGGCAGCGGATAGGGCTGCGCCAGGAAAGTCCAGTGATAGATCTTCAGCGCGTAGGCGCGGTTCATCCGCTCCCAGTAATTATAGGTCGGCAGGATATCGAGCACGGCGAGCTTCGACAGCCGGCCGGGATGGTCGAGCGCGAGGCGGTAGGAGACGCGGCCGCCGCGGTCGTGGCCGGCCAGGGCAAAGTGCACGTGGCCGAGGCGCTCCATCACTTCCACCATCGCCTTGGCCATCGCGCGCTTGCTGTAGGGGATGTGCAGCGCGTCGCTCTCGGGCATGTCGGACCAGCCATAGCCCGGCAGATCGGCGATGATCAGCGTGAACTTATCGGCCAGTTGCGGCGCCACCTGGTGCCACATCACATGGGTCTCGGAGAAGCCGTGCAGCAGGAGCAGCGGCGGCCCGCTGCCGCCGACGCGGGCGAAGATGCGGCCGAAGGAGGTGTTGATCCATTCGGAGGCAAAGCCCGGATAGAGGTCGGCGAAATCGGACATCTTTTTTGCATCCTTATTTGGTCGGTCCAAAGGTCGGCCCGACAACAAAATGTCGAAAACAACCCCATGCACAGTAGCGGTATTATCGACGGGGCGGCTAACCCCAACGGCTGGTTGCATATTCTGGAATGTGGATGTGGCGGCGCGGTGGCACCAATCCATTGAGATGTCGGATGGGCACGCCTTGCGCGCCGTCCGGGAGCACGGCTCAAGCCTTGTCAGGCCCAAGGCTTGTCAGACCCAAGCCTCGTCAGCCCAAGTCTTGTCAATCTAGGGGCTTGTCAGCCCTTGGCCTTCTCCGCCTCCACCGCCTGCCAGCCGATGTCGCGGCGGCAGAAGCCCTCCGGCCAGCTAATGCGGTCGACGGCCTGGTAGGCGCGCGCCTGCGCCTCCGTCACGGTCTTGCCCAGCGCGCAGACATTGAGCACGCGGCCGCCATTGGCGAGGATGGCGCCGTCCTTCTCAACGGTGCCGGCATGGAAGATCTCGACGGTGTCCACCTTCGCCGCGTCATCGAGCCCCTCGATCCGCGTGCCCTTCTGGTAGTCGCCGGGATAGCCGTTCGCCGCCATCACCACGGTGAGCGCGGAGTCCGGATGCCAGCGCAGATCGAAATTCTTCAGCTGCCCGTCGCAGGCGGCGAGGAAGGCGGGCACGATGTCGGACATCATGCGCAGCATCAGCACCTGGCACTCGGGATCGCCGAAGCGCACGTTGAACTCGAACAGCTTTGGGCCCTGCGTCGTCAGCATGATCCCCGCGTAGAGAATGCCGCGAAACGGCGTGCCGCGCTGCTTCATGCCCGCGACCGTCGGCAGAATGATCTTGGCCATGATCGCGTCGTGGACCGCAGGCGTGACCAGCGGCGTCGGCGAATAGGCGCCCATGCCACCGGTGTTCGGGCCGACGTCATGGTCGAACACGCGCTTGTGGTCCTGCGCAGACGCCAGCGGAATGGCGGTCTCGCCGTCGCACAGCGCGAAGAAGCTGATCTCGCGGCCCGGCAGAAACTCCTCGACCACGACTTCAGCGCCGGCCTCGCCGAAGGCGCCCTCGAACATCATGGCGATGGCGTCCTCGGCCTCGCGCACGGTCTTGGCGACGACGACGCCCTTGCCGGCGGCAAGGCCGTCGGCCTTGACCACAATCGGCGCGCCCTGGCTCTGGACGTAAGCACGCGCATCGGCAGCATTGGTGAATCGCTCATAGGCGCCTGTGGGAATGCCGAACTCGGTGCAGAGCGCCTTGGTAAAGCCCTTCGAGCTTTCGAGCTGGGCGGGGATCCTGTTCGGCCCGAACGCCTTGATGCCGGCGGCGGTGAGGTCATCGACGATACCGGCCGCCAGCGGCGTCTCCGGGCCGACCACGGCGAGATCGACCGCATTCTTTTTGCAGAAGTCGATCACGGCGGCATGGTTGGCAACGTCGAGCGCCACGCATTCCGCTTCGCGCGCGATCCCGGCATTGCCCGGCGCGCACCAGAATTTGGTCACCAGGGGAGAGGCTGCGATCTTCCACGCCAAGGCATGTTCGCGGCCACCGGAACCGAGCAGGAGAATGTGCATCGAGGGCTCGAAATGAGGGTTTCGCTGGGGCGGAGGTCGCATGAATCGGGGTGAGGCTCAAGGGGGCTGAACGCCGAACTCACTGCCATTCCCAGGGTGCGACAAACCCTTTTTCCTTCTCCATCTTATGGGGAAATCACAGGTGAAATAGCGTAGTATTTCCAACGTACCGGCGTGCCGGTGTATTGCAAATGACGAAAGGGAAATTCTGCAGGACGCCGCTGCGGGACGCGCTTTTCTGGCGCATGTTATCATTCCCCGACGAACGAACACTAGCAACCTTGGGGGAGCCAAACCTGGCCCTGCAGGGCTTTGCTTCCGAGCGCAGACCTCTTCGTGAGCAAATACTATGAATTTTGGACGTTTAGGCGCTTCAAGTTCTCCGCGAAAGGCGGTTCAGCCCGTGACAAAGTATCTCTTCATCGATGGAGCATGTCTCAGAACGACCATCGAGGAAATCGGAAAGCGATATGCTCCGGGTCAACTTCTGCGCGTAGATTATGATCGCTTGACGGGCGGTTACGACAAAGTCTTCTACTATGACGCTCTCCCCGCGAAACGCAGCGGCGAAACCGACGAGGATTTCAGCATTAGGCGGGACGCGGCGATTTCATTTCATGACCAACTGGGATCGCTTGATCGCTTCCATGTCTATGAGGGCGACACTCGAAGGAGCCCGTCTATTCGTAAACAGGAGCAGAAAAAAGTCGACGTTATGATAGCAGTCGACATGCTGACACATTCGTTCCGGCGCAACATGCAACACGCGAGCCTACTGACTGGCGACTTAGATTTTAAGCCATTGCTAGATGCATTGGTAATAGAAGGAATGTCGGTTACGCTGTGGTTTCCACCACATAAGACGAACAAGCAACTAATTGCTGCGGCGGATCAGCGACGCCAGCTAGACATCCAGTCGATTTATCCGGCCCTGCGACCCGCGAGTAAGGCTTTGTTTTACATTCCGTCCGGAAGTGGTGAGCCATCGCGCGGCGACATTGGACGAGTACTTCATGTATCGAACAGTGATAATGGAGAGTCAAAAATTGTTTGAATGCCAGGATCGCACCTATGTTTTAGCGACGCCTAATCCGAACCCGGGCTACTGCACCTATTGGACGCACCTCGATCTCACCATTCTGAAGCATTTTGCTTTCGATGTTTTGGGCCTCGCTGTCCCTGATGCGGTCACGTAAGCAAATTCTACCCTCTCTATGAACGCTCGCGCTGTTGAGTGGCGCAGCGTCAGCTCAACAACGACTCGGTGGCAAGTTTGGAAATTACGGTGACAGCGCACCCAAGGTCCAAAGGCAAAGCATCAGTTGACATGGTTTAGTGCACTGTCACCGTAGTCCTAATAGAATAGCCCTGCACTTTCAGAAAACCGATCGCTGCGCCGCAGTGTCCCAATTACTATGCCTGCTCAGGCGGCCCCGGCAAAATGCCGCCGAACATCTCTGCGATGGACTTCCGGGGTTTCTTCTTTTCAGCCTGGCGCTCCTTAAATTCTTCGTGGCGATCACTGAGGTCGTAGACATATTCCGTAATCGCATTCACGAAAACCTGCAGATCCTCAGCATCCTCGCGCGAAACGGTGATATCCTCTGGATGAGCGACCAAATTCCGAATCGCGTGAAGACTCTGGCTCCATTCGTAAAGTCGTTCATCGATGATTTTTCGATCATGCAATTGACGGACGCCCTCGCCGAGCATCAGGTATTTCTTCCGACTTGGGGTATGCCCAGCCGATTTTTCTGCCTTGTTGTCTTTCGGCTCTAGAACGTCACGGCACAGCGCTTCGAGAGCGCGTCCAAGCATCATGCAAGCAGCAATGTACGCACCCACTTGGAGCGATAGATCAGCTTCGAGCAAGGATTGGCGAAGCGTTCTTGGAATACGGTAGCTCGTAAACGCCTTTGGCGGGTTTGGGTGAACTCTGACAACATCGCCGAATACGTCATATTCGGATCCCTCGCACCCAATGAATTGGAGTTGCTCTGAGCGCCCCACCAAAATGATTTTACAATGCGGGCATTTGCCGACGGAGATCCGGTGACCATACGGCTCTCCTGCGTCATCATCGAAGTATGAACTATCGACGTGAACTCCGCCCTCGGCTCCTACTCTGGCTTTGCAGCGCGGGCAATCGATGATGAAAGTTGTCATGAGGTAATCAGTTTACCCTTCTTTGGTTGGGAGTGCCATCAAATCGAGAAGCGTGAGCTCGGCTGCAGGAGGCGAGGCCTTGACCGTCTTGATCGTGGATTTACGAGCAGGGCGTTGTGGCCTTGCCTTGCGCTCTAACTTTAGCGTCTTGGGATCATCGATCGATACCTTGCGCAGCTTCGCCTTGTCGTGCCAGCTAAGCGGAATATGCCAGAACGCGGGTGCTTTCCCTCTCTTGATGCGGTTCGCGATGTCTGGCCAGTGATGGATCAAAAGAGAGCACTTACGGAAGAAATCCCACTGACTCCATTTTCCGTCGAAAAAGAAAACGAGCATGCCTGCTTGAACTAGCGCGAGCCTCTCGTGCGGCACATATCTCATTTCCATATCGCCTGAGATAATCACACTGCCGCCGGCTTCGGCAAATCTCTTGATCCAAGGCGCATCATTCTTCTTCAGGTAGTCGGAATCGCTTGGCTTGGGGGTATACTGAGTCGCACTAGTTATCTCAAACGCTCCAATCCTCCTTTTCAATTGGCGCTCGTTGGCGAAAGTCTGGAAGACTTTGACCATTGCAATCGGAACGTTCTCGTCAAAAGCAATTTTCAAGCGGCCTTACGCAATTCTTTCTCAAATCTTACAGCTTCACGGACCTGTCGCTCGGGTACTTCAAAGATATCAGCTACAAAAGCGGCACTCCCTTCAACCTTTGCCGATTGGGCCAAGGTGGAGGTGGGAATACGGCTGGCTCTCAATATCGGCCGACCAAAAGAGAATCGCGGGTGGACAATGACGTTGGGAGCGATCTTTGGTCGTGGTCGCCACCATACGGCGTCGCCTTGAGGATCATAAGTAACGTCATCCTTCAACGACTTCATCACGACCGCCAGCATCTCAAAATTCTTCGTCCGGAGATCGTAGATGCTCACTCCATTGCGCCGGGCGATTTCGGCGACCACCTTCTTGCCGTCCGTCTTGAAGACTGTATGCGTTGCAAATGGGTGCGGGTGCTCCAGCGTCTCCTTCACCTCATCCATAATCTTGCGGATTTCGCGCAGGCCGACCCCGGCACTTGCGAAGGTCGCTACAAAGCGCAATTCCATCAGATTTGTGAAACTGACGGCAACCTTGCCGCCGACGCGGCCAAGTTGATTATCAATCACGGCCACTTGCTTTCCGGTGTGGCCCTCGACCCAGACGCGGACAACGTCCTGCGGCGCTTGCACAAGTTCAGCGACCTCGGGGATCGTATAGATGCCGGTTTCCAACAGGTCTGGTTCGGAGTTCTTCCTCATTGGCGAGATATGCACCCGATTGCGAGTAATTTTGTATGCACTAAATCTAACCTTGTTGGCAATTCAGCCTTAGGTCTGATGCAACCTAGCATGACGCTCTAGTGTACGCTGCGTCGTTTCACAAACCCAGGTCCGAACAAGCCTTTGAATTTGCTGGCGGGGGGTCAACCCTGCTTCCCCGCAATGATCGCCTGCAACGTCGCCACGTGCCGCGCGAACGCGCCGCGGCCGGCGGCGGTCGCGGTGACCGTAGTCTGCGGCTTCTTGCCGACGAAGGCTTTTTCCACCGAAACGTAGCCCGCCTTGGCCAGCGTCTCGATATGCGCGCCGAGATTGCCGTCGGTGGCGCCGGTGAGCTTTTTCAGCCGGGAGAACTCCAATGCGCCGGTGCCCGGCAGCGCGTTCAGGGCCGCCATGATCTTGAGCCGCAACGGCTGGTGAATGATATCGTCGAGCTCGGCCATCAGATCCGCCGCATCCAGAGCCCGCCGAGGATCAGGCCACCGCCGTTGACGAAGGCCATCCAGAGCGGAAACGCGTCGCCGATATAGAAGAAGCCGATCAGCGTCAGCGTGGAGATGCCGACACCGATCGCCATGAAGGCATAGCCGAACCAGAGACCCGCCAGCGTATAGAACAGCATGAAGTAGAGCGGCCAAAACGTGCCCAGCTGGCGCGGACCGAAATGGCCGATCACGCTGGTGCAGAGATAGCCGAAGGCGAAGAACAGCACGAACAGCAGCAGCAGCCTGACCTCGAAGCCGCGACCATGGGCGTGGCGCGGCGGATTGAGCAGGCGGAGCACAACCATACCGACGACGCCGACAACATCCACGGCAACCCAGGCGTAGACCGCATAGACCGGCCAGAGCCAGGTCACGAGATTGCCCGCGAACACCAATAGGCCCCACCAGACGGCAGCATAGCTCGCCAGCTCGTAGAGCTGGGATTGCTTCACGCGCTGGACGATGTCGTCGATATCGGCCAGCGCTGCGGAGGCCTCCTTGCTGTCGATCATGTCGTCCCTTTCAGTCCCTGGGCTATCTCGTATGACGCTCGGGTGAGACCTGAGCGCGCGCCTCGTCCTTCGAGACGACCGCTACGCGGTCTCCTCAGGATGAGGCTTCGAGACGACCGCTTCCAGCGGTCTCCTCAGGATGACGCTCGGCTGCATCAGTCCCCATTGGAGCGACCGCCGCAAACTCCGCCCTCATCCTGAGGGCCCGCCGCAGGCGGGCGTCTCGAAGGATGGCCGCGAGTTCGGTAACAGCTGAGCGAGCGCCTCGTCCTTCGAGACGACCGCTGCGCGGTCTCCTCAGGATGAGGCTCAGCTGCGCCACGGGGAAACCGCTCCCATCTGCGCTTGGCTTGCCATCAGCGGATCGCATCATGACTGCCCTGCCCCGCGCGTTGCCACATCATCGGCGATGATCGAAATCGCCTTCGGATTTGTCACGATGCCCATGTGGTTGATGCCGTCGATGATCTTGACGTCGACCGACGGCTTCACCGCCTGCACCACTTCCGCGTATTTGTCCGAGATCATCATCTCGTCCTCGGCGCCGCCGAAGATCGTGATCGGCCGTGTCGTCGCCGGAAGATCGAGGCGATAGCCGCGCGTCGCGAAATTGCGCGTCAGGCGGTCTGAATAGGTGGCGACGAGGTACTTTGCCGAACTCGCCGGCACGGCGAGAGCGAGCACCGGAAGCTGCGCGCAGCAATCGATGCCGAGCTTGCGCAACGCGGCGAGGCCGAGGAAGCGCGGCAGGTTGAAATTGGCCCAGCCGCCGGAATGCGGCTTGTTGGTCGGCGCGTCGTAGCCGAGATAGGGCGCCAGCAACACGGTGCGCACGAACATGTCCTGCATGATAGGGGTCGCGGCGAGGCGCAGCGAGAAGCCGGCACCGGCGGAATGGCCGATCAAGGTCAGCGGCAGCTCCGGCGCGGTCTTGCGGATTTGAGCGACGAAGTCGACGAGGTCGTCTTCGAGCTGACCGACATAGCCGATGTCGCCGCGCGTGCCGGAGCCGCCATGGCCGCGCACGTCGAGCGCCCAGGTCTCCACCCCACGCGAGGCGATCGCATGGGTCAGCGCATGGTTGACGGTGCCGCTGGAGCCGGAGGAGCCGTGGATGAAGATCGCGCCACGGCCGGTGGCGGGGCTCCCGGAGCCATTCCCGTTCCGAGGGGATCGGAACGGGGCTCCGGATTCTTGTTTTGACGCGTTTTCTTCACGCGAACCGGCTTCCACTTCGCTCGAAAACGCTTTGGCCGCGTAGTGGCGGAAACCGATCCAGGTGCCGTCGCGGGCCTGGAAGCGCTCGAGCGGGGGCAGCGTGGACCAGTCGATGCCCTTGGCGGAGTCCGAGACCGATCGCATCTCCGGCGGCCGCTCCAGCGGCGTTGCGATCATGGCCGCCAGGAGCAGCGCCACGGCGCCGACCGCACACAGGGCCCATTTCAGCCCGTTCAACACGCCGCGCAGCAACCGGATCGCCATGACGCACACTCCCATGGATCTACATCGATAGAGAACTCTATAGTACAGAGTACCCTTGTGGGCAAGCTCTGCGGGTTCGAGCTCGGATCACCTCTCCCGAAGGGAGAGGTCGGATCGCAGCGATGCGATCCGGGTGAGGGGTTCTGGTTTCACGGAGTGCCTTGCCCCCTCACCCGGATTGCCGGGCGCGCATTGCGCGCCCGGCAATCCGACCTCTCCCCGACGGGGAGAGGTGATCCACGAACCGCCGCCGAACATCATTTCATTGCGCTTTGAATGGCGCCGCGCCGCGAAAATCCTTAACGTCGGGTCTGACCCCAAAATGCCGAATCGTTTGCCGATGCCGCCTGCCGAACAACTGAACAACGCCCCCGAATTCACCGTGTCCGAGCTCTCGCAGTCCCTGAAGCGGACGGTTGAGGACACTTATGGCCATGTCCGGGTCCGCGGCGAGATCTCGGGCTTCCGCGGGGCTCATTCCTCCGGCCATTGCTATTTCGCGCTCAAGGACGAGAGCGCCAAGATCGAGGCGGTGATCTGGAAGGGCGTGCACGGCCGCATGCGCTTCAAGCCGCAGGAGGGGCTGGAGGTCATCGCCACCGGCAAGCTCACGACCTATCCGGGCTCCTCGAAATACCAGATCGTGATCGAGGCGCTGGAGCCGGCCGGCATCGGCGCCCTGATGGCGCTGATGGAAGAGCGCAAGAGGAAGCTCGCCGCCGAGGGCCTGTTCGACGAGGCGCGCAAGCAGCTGCTGCCGTGGCTGCCCGAGGTGATCGGCGTCGTGACCTCGCCGACCGGCGCCGTGATCCGCGACATCCTGCACCGGCTGGAGGACCGCTTTCCCCGCCACGTGCTGGTATGGCCCGTCAAGGTGCAGGGCGAAGGCTCGGCCGAGCAGGTCGCGGCCGCGATCCGCGGCTTCAGTGCGCTGCCGGAGGGCGGCAGGATTCCGCGCCCCGACGTCTTGATCGTCGCGCGCGGCGGCGGCTCGCTGGAGGATCTCTGGTCGTTCAACGAGGAGATCGTGGTTCGTGCCGCGGCCGAGAGCATGATCCCGCTGATCTCCGCGGTCGGACATGAGACCGACATCACGCTGATCGATTTCGTCGCCGACAAGCGCGCGCCGACGCCGACGGCGGCGGCCGAGATGGCGGTGCCGGTGCGCAGCGATCTCTTTGTCGAGGTCGCCGATCTCGGGCGCCGCACCCGCGCCTGTTGGCAGCGCGGCCATGAGAGCCGTCGCAGCGAGCTGCGTGCGGCCGCGCGCGCGCTGCCGGCCGCCGGGGATTTGCTGGCGATCCCGCGGCAACGGCTGGATTCGGCAGGTGCGTCCCTGCCCCGCTGCCTCAAGGCCAACACCCATGCGCATTTCCGCCGGTTTACCGCGGCGAGCGCCAAGCTGACATTGCGGGTGCTGCACGGCCAGATCTCGCAGGCCGATCATCGCCTCACCGTGTGCGGGGAGCGGCTCGGCCTGTCCGCGCGCTCGCTGCTGCGTCGGCGGCGCGACCGCTTTGCCGGGCTGGAGGTGCGCTTGCGCGCCTCGAAGCTCTCCAACGCACAGGCGCAGCGCAACGCCCTTGCCCGCCAGCGCGAACGCACGCATCGCCTTAGCGAGCGCGCCAGCCGCGCGCTTGTGACGTTGCTGCAGCGTTTCGATGCCCGCGTCGAGAACAGCGGCAAGCTGCTCTCCGCGCTGTCCTATCGCAGCGTGCTCGCGCGCGGCTTTGCGCTGGTGCGGGACGAAGCCGGCCATCCGCTGCATGCAGCCGCCAGCGTCGGGCCGAACGCGCGACTCGAGATCGAGTTTGCGGATGGACGTGTTGCGGCGACCGCGGATGCGGATCGGCCTGCGCCTGCGGCAAAGCGCGCGCCGTCGCAAGCCAGGCCAGCCGCGCAGGACGCCAAGCCCGCGCCGAAGCGCGTGGGCAAGCCGGTGGATCAGGGTAGTTTGTTTTAGACGCGAGGGCGGCTCAACACTCTCAGTGTCATTCCTCGCGAAAGCGAGGAATCCAGTACGCCGCAGCTCCTCAGTGAATCACTGACGTCTCGGCGTACCGGATCCCCCGTCAAGCCGGGCGATGACAGCGAATGTGTGGAACGAGCGATCCCATTCTCGCAATGACGGTGTGGAGACAGCGCCTTACCGGCAGGACAATCCCGCCTCGATCGTGGTCCAGAAGCCGCAATGTTCCGGCGCGCGTTGCGGCGCGCCGGCATGGGCTTCGAACAGGAAGATCGCGACGGTGAAGACGATCAGTGCGGAGGAGAACAGGACGATGGGGTTGCGCATGGAAGATGCGTTTAATCGACATCGTGGTCGAATCATGGCGCCGTCGGGGGCTGAAACCACCGCCGCGCACGATCCGTAGATTGACCGTCGGCCATTATCCGTGCAGGGCGGTGGTCGATGCGGGGCTGTCCGCTGTTGTTCCTGGGGCGGCCCCGCCTTCGCTCTATCGAGCTACGGCGCGGCGAGCCCGCTCATCCGAAGCTACGGTGCGGCGAGCCCGCTCATCCGAAGCTACGGCGCGGCGAGCCCGCTCATCCGAAGCTACGGCGCGGCGAGCCCGCTCATCCGAGGCTACGGCGCGGCGGGCCCGCTCATCCCAGGTTACCGCGCCAGCCACTCCGCGACTTCTTTCTGCGACTGCGCGCGTCCCTCTGCATCCGTGCCGAGATGGCCGCGCTCGGGCGCGGCGGCATCGTTGCTGCCGGCAGCAGCATGCAGCGGCGTGTTGGCGCGGTCGAAATCGTGATAGGCGCCGGGATAGACCACGATGCGCGCGAGCGCGCTGCGGCCGTGCGCGCCCTCGACCATCTGGCGGCACGCCGGCGGCGACGAGACGTCGTCATCGGCACCGATCAGCACCAGGGTCGGCACCCGCGTGCTCCAGCCGAGCCCGGCGGAAATTCGGCAGTCCGGATAGAATGCGATCGCAGCGCGAAAATCGGGCCCCGGATCGCGCGCCACGCTCTGCGGGCGCACGGCCCAGAGCAGCGTGCTCGCGCCATTGGCCCAGCCCATCAGGCTGACGCGATCGCGCGCCACCCAGGACTGCTTCATCAGCCAGGCGCGCGATGCTGCGACATCGGTGACGCGCTCCCGCCGCGCCTTGACGTGGGTCTCCTTGACGCGGCATTGCGGCCCGAGCTCGCGCGAGCCGTAGCTGTCGGGCAGCAGCACGGCATTGCCGGCCTTGAGCAGCCGCTCGGCCCAGTCGCGATAGCGCGGCAGAACGGGATCGGAATGGCCACTGAGCCCGCCGCAGCCATGCAACGCGATCACCGCCGGAAACGGCCCCGCACCTTCAGGCTTGTAGAGCTGCGCATGGAGGACGCCGGACGCCAGTGGAATATCGACCGGCTGCGGCGCGGGCGCGGCGCGCGCGGCCGAGATCAGCAGGGTCAGGAACAGGGCGGTCAATCGAAGGCGCATCGGACTCAGCCGTAGGAGGTACCGGAACCAGCGATCCTTCACGCAAGCACTATCACGCGGAAACGGCGGCAAAACATCACAAAGCGGTGGGTTTACCGGGCGGACAAGCCGCCCTATCTATGTTAGATCCCGTCCAACACATCGTGCCCTCCAGGGTTTCCCTGGAAGCGGCCTTCCACGGAGACTTTCGACCGTGCTGAACAAGTTCGGCCCCTCGGGCCATGGCGAAGCGCAGGTGCAGTATCTCGACGGCGACTTCCGCGTGATCTCGCCGGGGACCTTCGTGCGCTGTGCCATCACCGACACGCGGATTCCGCTCGACGAGCTGAAATACTGGAGCGTGGATTTGCAAGAGGCCTACGCCACCCCGGGCGCGGTGCTCGAGCGGCATTACCCCGGCGCGCCCAAGCCGCAAACGTGAGGCCGCAAGCGCGCGGTTACTGTTGCTCCGCGCCATCCGCGCCCACACACGTTTTGATGAAACTCTTCCTGGTCTCGCCGACGACCTTCTGATCGATCGCCTGCTTCAGGCAGTCGAGCCGCGCCTGCGCCAGGCAAAGCTGTAGCTGATCGCGCTTGTCCTGCCCTTTCAGATTCTGCGTCGAACTGAGGCACGTCACCCGCTTGGTCGCGGGAACCGGCACCGCCGCGCCTGGAGCAGCGGGCGGCGTCGTCTGTGCAAGCACGGGCGCAACAATCAGACACACAAGGCTGCCGGCAACGGCGGCGGACGGCAATTTCATCGGATTCTCCTCAGCGTCTGAAAACGATAGGAGCTTGCGATGAATGGCGCCTGAATATCCTCGTTGCCCTGGCGAAAGCCAGGACGACAGTGGGTTTTTAGCGGCTTGAAAAGCGCCGCTCGCGCGCCTTGTAGAGTTGATCGCTGATCAATTGCCGGAGCACAGCCGGCTCATCGAACTCGAGCTGGACGGCGAACGGCACGATGCCATCGGGCACGCCTTCGCGGCCGTGCAAACGTGCGAGGTCCTTTTCCGTCGTCACCAGCGTGAGCTGCTCGCGCCGGGCATCCGCTACGAGCGCAGCGATCTCCTCGCGCGAGAACATGTGGTGGTCGGCAAAGGGTCGTGTGCGCGCGACGTCGATGCCGCCGGCACGCAGGCTGCGAAAGAAGCGCTCGGGATCGCCGATGCCGGCGAACGCGAGAACGCGCTTGCCGAGCAGCTGCGACAGCGAGGCCGCATCCGGTTTCAGCCGCGCGCGCAGCTCCGGCTTGTCGCGCTTGGCAAGCTCTGCCGCAACTTCGTTGGCGGCACGACCATCGCCGATCAGCACCAGCGCATCGGTGCGCGCGAGCTGGGCCTTCAGCGGCGCGCGCAACGGACCGGCGGGAAATACCTCGCCATTGCCGAGGCCGCGCTCGCTGTCGATCACGATCAGCGAGGCGTCCTTGAGCAGGCGCGGGTTCTGGAAGCCGTCATCCATCAGGACCACGGTGGCGCCTTGCGACTTCGCCAGCGCAACGCCGTCGAGACGGTCCCGCGCGACCGCGACCGGGACGTCGCGCGCCATCATCAGGGGCTCGTCGCCGACATCGGCCGCGGTGTGGCGTGCGCGATCGACCATGACCGGGCCTTTCAGGTGTCCGCCATAGCCGCGGCTCAGCACCACCGGCGTCTCGCCGAGCTCGCGCAACAGCTTGGTCAGCGCCAGCACGGTCGGCGTCTTGCCGGCGCCTCCGACATGGTAGTTGCCGACACAGATCACGGGAATGCCGGCGTCCGCGCCTTTGCGCAGCATGCGCCGTTCGGTGAGCGCGCCGTAGAGCAGACCCAGCGGCTGTAACGCGTATGACGTGAGGGAGCGAGGCCGGTACCAGAAGGCCGGCTCACGCATTGGCGGCCCCCATCTCGATCCGCAATTGCAACAGATAGGGCTCGAGCGCGGTCATGGTGCGCTCCAGCGCGCCGCCGAGCTGCGCGACCACACCGGCGCCTGCGCCCTGCATCTTGTCGCGCATGACGGGATCGGCCAGCAACTGGCCGAGTTGCTTGACCAGCGCCTCCTGGGTGTCGGCCTGCCGCGCCCCGCCGCTGCCGTCGAGCGCCTCATAGACGTCGGCGAAGTTGAAGACGTGCGGGCCATGGACGATCGCAGCACCCAACTTGATCGCCTCGATCGGATTCTGCCCGCCATGATGGATCAGCGATCCACCCATGAACACGATGGGCGAGAGCCGATAGAACAGGCCGAGCTCACCCATGGTGTCGGCGACATAGACGTCCGTCGTCGCGGTCGGCAGCTCCTCGCGCGAACGCAACGCCGGCTTCAGGCCCGAGGCCGTGATCAAGCCTGATATCGAGGAGCCGCGATCGGGATGCCGCGGCACGATCACGGTGAGCAGCTGCGGGAAGAAACCGACCAGGCTGCGATGCGCCGCGACCAGCTTCTCGTCCTCGCCCGGATGGGTCGAGGCCGCGACGATGATCGGCCGCCCGCGCGTCACCGCCATCAGCCGCTCGAGCTTGGCGGGATCGGCGGGTGGTGCCGGCACGTCGAGCTTGAGATTACCGGTGGTGACGACGTCGCGGCCGCCGAGCGCGGAGAAGCGTTCGGCATCAATCTTCGACTGCGCCAGGCAAATGTCGAACCGCGACAGCAGCGCCGAGATGGTGCCGTGCATGCGCTGCCAGCGCGGGAAGGAGCGCTGCGACATCCGCCCGTTGATCAGCACCATCGGCACCCGCCGCGCTGCGCCGCCGAGAATCAGGTTCGGCCACAAATCGGATTCGATGAACAGCGCCAGCGACGGCTTCCAATGGTCAAGGAAGCGCGCGACATAGCGGGGGGAGTCATACGGCACGTATTGATGAATGACGTCGGCCGGAAAGCGCTTGGCGACCACGGCGGCGGACGTGACGGTCCCCGAGGTGAGCAGGATGCGCAAATTGAGGTCGCGCAAACGCTCGATCAGCGCCGCTGCGGCCAGCACCTCGCCGACACTGGCACCGTGGATCCAGACCAGCGGGCCATGCGGCCGCACGTCCCGGGACAGGCCCCGCCGCTCGCCGACGCGCGCGGGATCCTCCTTGCCCTGCTTGAGCCGACGCTTGATCAGCGCAGGCGCGAGCGGCACCAGGCCGGAGGCGAGGCGCCGGTACATCCGCAGCGTGATCGGCAGCGCAATGGGCAGCGATTTAGGCATCTTGGGGCCCCGGGCGGCCGAGTTGCGCGTAAGCGCGGCGGGTCGCCTCGTTCAACGTCTCTTCCAGCTCCAGCCGCAGCGCTTCCATCGTGGCGGCGTCGGCATCCGGTGGAACGTGGATTTCCTTGATGCCGACCAACGCGCCCCGCCCGAATGGCAGATTGATGGTGGTGCGGTCCCAGTTCTTCAGCCGGACGAAGCGGCTGGTCGCCATCGCGAAAGGCATGATCGGCCGCCCCGATTCCCGTGCCAGCATGATGATGCCGAGCCCTGCCACGCGCGCGCGCTTGGGGACATCGGCGGTCAGCGCGACATTACAGCCGTCCTGAAGCGTTCGCACCATTTCCTTGAAGGCGCCGACCCCGCCCTTGCGGTGGAACGCGCCGCCATGATCCCCGGAACCGCGGATCAGACCGATGCCGAGCCGCTCCACCGCGATGGCGTTGAACTCGCCGTCACGGTGACGGGAGATCAGCACCTTGGCCCGGTAGGCGTCCTTGTTCTTGATGAAGGGGGTGAGAAAATGCTGGCCGTGCCAGAAGGCGAAGATCGCCGGGATCTGCGGCTCGACGATGTCATAGACCTCAGGCGGATCGAACGTGAATTTGTTGGTGCGCCAGACCAGACGCAGATATTCGGCCGCCAGAACCCCGACGGCACGCTGAAACCAGCTGCTTCGCAGCGTATTGCGAAGCAGTTTTTTCAACGCGCCGGTTCTTGATTCGGGTCGAGCAGCCGGTGGAGATGGACGATGAAATAGCGCATCTGCGCGTTGTCGACCGTGCTCTGCGCCTTCGCCCGCCAGGCGGTGTGGGCGGTGGCATAATTCGGATAGAGGCCGACGATCTCGACGTCGTCGAGATTCTTGAAGATGTTGTGCTCGAGATCGACGAGCTCGCCGCCGATGACGAGGTGAAGCAGTTGTTGCTGGGCACTATCTGGCATGGCTTCTGTTCCTAACGGGCTGCCCGGCAAAGCAGTGTTCGACAAGCACGACGAAAGCGCCTTAGGCTATGGGACGTTTTCGAAAATGCGCGACAATGCCCGCATGACGATCGCGTCCCGCCGCCACCAGCACTCCGTGCGCCACTTCCCGGCGGTTATAGAGGATGGGTTCTCCGGAGAGATCGCTCATCCTACCACCCGCTTCCTGCACGATCAAATCGGCCGCCGCAAGGTCCCAATCATGGCTGTTGCCGCCCGCAAAAGCCGCATCCAGCGCGCCGTGGGCGACCCGGCACAGCCGCAGCGCAAGCGAACCGATTCGCGGATGCAGCTTGATCTCGCGGCCTGAGCTGTTGAGCCGCTCGACCATCGGTTTCGGGCCGGCGACGCGCGCGAAGTCCAGCTCGGATCCGGCCGAAGCCTGCACGGAAGTGCCGTTGAGCGTGGTGCCCTGGCCGTGTGCGGCGAAGAAGAACTCATTGCTCGTCGGCGCGAACACCGCGGCCAGCACTGGCGTGGCATCCTCGACCAGGGCGACGCTGACGCACCAATCCTGGTGGCCATTGAGATAATTGCGCGTGCCGTCGATGGGATCGACGATCCATGTCAGCCGACGCGACAGACGGGCCAAGTCGTCGGCGCTCTCCTCCGAGAGCCAGCCATAATCCGGCGTCGCCGCGCGCAGGCGTGCTTCGAGCAGGTCGTTGACGGCGATGTCGGCTTCCGACACCGGCGAAGAGGCGCCCTTGGTCCACTTCTTCAGCTCGGTGCGGAACATCGACTGCGCCAGCGCACCTGCTTCTCGCACCGTGTCTTGCAGCAGCGCCGCGTCGCGCGTCAGGATGGTTTGGCCCGGAGAGTTCGCCTCAACGTCCGCCAAGCGTCAAACCCTCGATGCGCACCGTCGGCGCGTTGATGCCGTAGCGGAACTCGAGATTGTTCGCCGGCTGCATCGACTTGAAGATCTCGAACAGATGGCCGGCGATCGTCACCTCGCTGACGGGATAGGTAAGCTCGCCGTTCTCGATCCAGAAGCCGGAGGCGCCGCGGCTGTAATCGCCGGTGACGCCGTTGACGCCGGAGCCGATGAGGTCGGTGACGTAGAAGCCTTGCTTGATGTCGGAGATCAGCTCGGCAGGGCTCGGTGTGCCGGGCTCGAGATGCAGATTGTAAGGCCCCGGTGACGGCGAGGACGAGACGCCGCGATGGGCGTGACCGGTGGTGGTGAGGCCGAGCTCGCGCGCGGTGGCGCAGTCGAGCAGCCAGGTCGTCAGCACGCCCTCGTCGATCAGCGCGATCTTCTTCACCGCGACGCCTTCGGCATCGAAGGTCTGCGAGCGCAGGCCGCGCTTGCGCAGGGGATCGTCGACGATGCGGATGTTCTTCGCAAACAGCTGCTGGCCGAGCTTGTCCTTCAGGAAGCTGGTCTTGCGCGCGATCGAGGCGCCGTTGATGGCGCCGACGACATGACCGACCAGGGAGCCGGCAACGCGCGGATCGAACACCACAGGCACCTTGCAGGTTTCGACCTTGCGCGGATTGGAGCGCGCCACCGTGCGCTCCCCGGCGGAGCGGCCGACGACCTCCGGTGACAGCAGATCGGCGCCGTGCGGCGCCGAGGTGAAATCGTAATCGCGCTCCATGCCGGTGCCTTCGCCCGAGATGGCGGTGGCCGAGATGCCCTGGCTGGAGCGCAAATAGGAGCCGTGGAAGCCGGTCGAGGTGACCAGCACCATGCCGCCGATGCCCGCGGACGCCGAAGCGCCGCCGGATTTGGTCACGCCCTTCACGGCGAGGGCCGCCGCCTCGGCTTCGAGCGCGCGGCGCTCGAGCTCACTGGTGGCGGGCACATCGGGATCGAGCAGGTCGAGATCGGGGAAGTCGCGTGCGAGCAGCGCGGGATCGGCGAGGCCGACATATTTGTCGTCGGGCGCCACGCGCGCCATCGCGACGGCGCGTTCGGCGAGCTTGGTCACGGCATCGCCGCTGACGTCGTTGGTCGAGACCACCGCCTGGCGCTGGCCAACCAGCACGCGCAGGCCGACATCGTCACCCTCCGAGCGCTCGGATTCCTCGACGCGGCCATCGCGCACCTCGACGCCTTGCGAGACGCCGCGCACCGCGACCGCATCGGCCGCGTCCGCGCCGGCGCGCTTGGCCGCCTCGACCAGCCGCTGCGCGAGATCGGAGAGCGCGGACTGGTCGAACAGGTCGCGACTGGCCTGCGACGATTTTTGGGACGAAAGCGTCGAGCTTGCGGATGGTGAAGAGTTCACGAACGAAATCCTGTTGGGGCGGGGTTCGGACCGGAACCCACAGATGTGCCCTAATGGCGCGGACTTCAAGCATTTTCAGCCTGCCAAAAGCTCAGATTCGCAGCTTGCGCGCAACGTCTCGTCAATCATGCGCGCCAAGCTCTTGTCAATCATGAGCAGCAGTGACGGTGGGTTAACCAGCCTTTTTAAGCGGTTTCGGAAAGCGGCGCGCTAAGGTCCTCGCATCGACCGGGAACATAATCCCGGCGGGGAGAACGAAAGCCGTGAGGCGTCAAACAGCAACATGCGGGGTCGCTCCCGCCGGGTCGAGCCGCTCTCTGCGGCTCGACCCACTTTCCCTTCCGGTCCGCTTCGATGCGCACGATCCGCGCGCCGACGGTCATGTCCGGCAGATCGAGCTTCATCGCGAACGTGTCGTGCTGCGCCGTGCCGTCCGCGGCATGCAGATGGCGATCAACGTCCGCGTCAGCGACTTCACCGGTGTCGCGTTGCGCGGCAATGACGAGGCGCAAGCCCTCGTCCTCGTGCATCGCGATCCCTCGCTCTCCGTGCCGCTGCTGGTCGGCGCCGACGGCGAAGAACTCTCGAAGGCCTGGGCGGTCTGGAGCGAGCTCTTCGCGCTGCCGCAGCTCGACGAAGGTGCGCGCAAGCCCGCGTCCCGCCGCCGCCGCGCCAATGCGATCCGCGCCCGCCGTCCGAAATTCCTGATGCGCCGCCGCGCCGGTATCGCGCGAGAGCTGCCGGTTCATCGCGAAGAACGCGAGATCATCGCACGGGATTGAGCGGGGTTAGACCGTCCGCATCACCGCGTCCGCGAGCAATCCCGCAAACAGCAACAGCCCCGCATCCCTGTTCGAATAGAACAGGCGCTTGCACAGCTTGGGATCGCCGATCCTCAGCCGCACGATCTGCGATGCCAAATGCGCGGCGAAAGCGGCGAGCCCGAGCCAGGCCGGCCAACCCGCATCGGCTGAGGCCAGCGCGACGCCGATCAGCATCACCGAAAGCCCGTAGAACAGGATCAGCGCCTGATGCGTATGCGCGCCGAACAGGCGCGCAGTGGACTTGATGCCGATCAGCGCGTCGTCCTCGGCGTCCTGATGCGCATAGATCGTGTCATAGCCGATCACCCAGGAGATCGCGCCGGCATAGAGCACCAGGGCGGTGACGTCGATGCGCCCGAAGGTGACGGCAAATCCCATCAAGGCGCCCCAGGAGAAGGCAAGCCCGAGCACGATCTGCGGCCACCAGGTGATGCGCTTCATGAAGGGGTAGATCGCGACGATCAGAAGCGAGGCGATGCCGGTCAGGACCGCGAAGCGGTTGAACTGCAGCAGCACCACGAGACCGATCAGCGCCTGTGCGATCATGAAGACCAGCGCCTGCCTCGTGGTCACCTGGCCCGAAGGCAGCGGCCGCGAGCGCGTACGTTGGACCTTGTCGTCGAGGTCGCGGTCGGTGATGTCGTTCCAGGTGCAGCCCGCGCCGCGCATCACGAAGGCGCCGATGAAGAACAGCACGATGGTGAGCGGCAGTCCGCGGACGTCATGCGCCATGCCGCTCGCGAGCGCCGCCGACCACCAGCATGGCATCAACAGCAGCCAGGAGCCGATCGGACGGTCGAAGCGGGACAAGCGGAGGTAAGGCCGCGACCACCGCGGCGCGAGCGTATCGACCCAGTTGCCGGTGGAATCGGCAACGCGGGCGGATGTATCGCTCATCGGGTCAGGACGTTGCCGTTGAGCGTGTCGAAGGTGCTGCCACCCTTCTTGCCGGCATTGGCCTCAGGCGCCGAGCCCGAACCCAGCACCTCGCTCAGCGACGGGCCGGCCGGACGCGCCTGCTGTTGCTGCATCTGCTGCGCAACGTTGCAAACCTTGGCCTGCATGGCCTCGGTGTTCTTGTGGCCATCCTTCATCTGCCCGCCGACCTGCGGCGGGATTCCGCACTTCGCGGCATTGGCCTCGATGTATTTGAGCATCTTCGCCTCTGCCTGGCTGAAACTGCGGATCAGCTTGCAGGCCTCGTCCGGCGGCGCGTGACGGTCGCTCGCGGCCTTGATCAGCTTGCCGCGCTTCTCGGCTTCTTCGCGCAGAGGCATGAACGCCTTCATGCAGTCCTCGCCGGGACCGGCTTGTGTCGGCGGAGCCGCACTGAACGCGCCAGCGCCGCCGACAGGCGCGGCGCCATTGACCGGAAAGGACGATTGCGGCGCCGTGCCGACCGAAGCGCTCGGCGCCGAGCCGTTCACCGGGGGAAACGCGGAACTGGCAGGGGCCTGGTTCGGCAGCGGCGCCGGGAAGGCGCTTTGCGCACACGCGCCCGCAGCGCTCAGGGTGACCATGGCGGCAGTGATTGGAACCATCAAATGACGGATCATCAAGATAGTCTCTCCGGCAGGAGCTTACGGGGTTCGACGTCTTCCCAATTGAAGCGCAACCAGCGTGCTCGCGATTTTACGATTCCCGCCGGCGCTTAACAACCCGTCGAATAGGGCAGGAGCGCGGCGCGCCGCCGCACCGGTTTGGCAATATTTACCCCCGATATGGCTGGTTTCGGCTAATAACGGCACCAAATCGGACTTTCGAACGATGCCCTCCCACGATTTTCGCGCTCCCCGCCTGTTCATCGATGCCGCCCTGGCCCAGGATGCCAGAGTCGTGCTCGACCGCGACCAGAGCAATTATCTCGGAAATGTGCTGCGGCTTGCCGCGGGGGCCGAGGTTTTGGCGTTCAACGGCCGCGACGGCGAGTGGCAGGCCGCTATTGAAGGCCGCAAGCGGCCGGACGGCCTCGTCATCCTCCAGCAGACCAGGCCGCAGGACCGGCTCGCCGACCTCGCTTACGTCTTCGCTCCGCTCAAGCACGCCCGGCTCGACTATATGGTCCAGAAGGCCATCGAAATGGGGGCCGCAGCGCTGCAACCGGTTCTGACCCGGTTCACCCAGGCCTCCCGGGTCAACACCGAGCGGATGCGCGCCAATGTCGTCGAGGCCGCCGAGCAATGCGGCATCCTCAGCATCGCCACTGTCGCCGAACCAGTGCCGCTGGAGCGCTTCCTCAGCCAGCGCCCAGCCGACCGCCTGCTGATCTTCTGCGACGAGGCGGCCGAGGTCCAAAATCCGGTTCAAAGCCTCCAAGCCGCGCGGGCGGCCGGACAGGGTATCGACGTCCTGATCGGCCCCGAAGGCGGCTTTGCCGAAGAAGAAAGAGCCCTGCTGCTGCGGCAGCCCAAGATCCTCCGGCTGGCGCTGGGCCCCCGGATCATGCGGGCCGACACCGCCGCCGTGGCGGCGCTGGCGCTGGTGCAGGCGGTGCTGGGCGATTGGGGCACGTGATTCCGGGCATTGCGCGCTCGTTAAGCGATTGATCCTTTGGAGGTCGAAACCGCTTTCGCGCCATGCTAAGGGCTGCGCCAATCTTGTCCTTATCCCTTGCCGGCCCGGTTCCACCGGGACAATGGACCCCCGTGATGACCGCGACTGCCACCTCAAATGCTGCCGGCTCCGCCGCCTGGGCGGATACGCTGCTGTTGTCGTTCGCGCAGGCCGGTTATGTCAGGGCCGAGCCCGCCATCCTGCAGCCGGCCGAGCCGTTCCTGGACCTCTCCGGCGAGGACATCCGCAAGAGTCTCTATTTGACGACGGATCTGTCCGGCGAGGAGCTGTGCCTGCGCCCGGACCTCACCATTCCCGTCGCCCGCGACTATCTCGCCTCCAGCTGCGCCGGCCAGCCGGCCGGGTTCAGCTATCTCGGCCCGGTGTTTCGTTACCGCAGCGGCCAGGCCAGCGAATTCCTCCAGGCCGGCATCGAATCGTTCGGCCGCCAGGACCGCGCCGCGGCCGACGCCGAGACGCTGGCGCTGGCGCTGGAGGCGACCGCGGCCTTTGGCGTCCGCGACGTGGAAATCCGCACTGGCGACGTGGCGCTGTTCAACGCGCTGCTCGACGCGCTCGACCTCTATCCGGTCTGGCGCCGCCGCCTGGTCAAGGATTTCAACCGCAAGATCAGCCTGGAGCAGGATCTGGAGCGGCTGGCGGCCGCGACTACCGCGACCCGCAGCGAATATCAGGGCGTGCTCGCCGCGCTCGCCGGCTCCGATCGCAAGGCGGCCCTCGCCTTCGTTACCGATCTGATGTCGATCGCCGGTACCACCAATGTCGGCGGGCGCACCACGGCCGAAATCGCCGACCGCTTCCTCGAGCAATCGACGCTGAAGGGCGGCGCGCTGCCGCGCGAGGCGATCACCGTGCTCAAGCGCTTCCTGTCGATATCAGGCAATCCCGACGATGCCATCGCCGAGCTGCGCGCGCTCATCGCCGACGCCAAGCTCGACCTTGCTGCGGCCATCGATCAGTTCGAGAGCCGGATCGGCTTCATGGCCGCGCGCGGCATCGACGTGAAGCAGACGCGCTTCTCGACCGCATTCGGACGCGGACTCGACTATTACACCGGCTTCGAATTCGAGCTGCATCACCGGGGCAACGGCGCCGAACCGCTGGTTGCGGGCGGCCGCTATGACGGGCTGATGACCCAGCTCGGTTCGGTCGAGCCGATCCCCGCGGTCGGCTTCTCGGTCTGGGTGGACGCGCTGACCCGGATCGGCCGCAAGGTGGGAGCTTAAGTCATGAGCGCGCCATTCGTTCTGGCCGTTCCCTCCAAGGGCCGCCTTCAGGAAAACACCGAAGCCTTCTTTGCCCGCGCCGGCCTCAAGCTATCGAAGGCCGGCGGCGCGCGCGACTATCGCGGCACCATCGCAGGCCTCGATAATGTCGAGGTCGCCTATCTCTCGGCGAGCGAGATCGCCTCGCAGCTGTCGCGCGGCTTGGCGCATCTCGGCGTCACCGGCGAGGACCTCGTGCGCGAGACCATCGCGGATGCTGATAACCGCGTGTCGTTGATCGAAGGGCTCGGCTTCGGTTATGCCGACGTCGTCGTCGCAGTGCCGCAGGCCTGGATCGACGTCCGCACCATGGCCGACCTCGACGACGTGACCACCGGCTTCCGCGAGCAGCATCATATGCGGATGCGGGTCGCGACCAAGTTCGTCAACCTCACCCGCGCCTTCTTCCAGAGCCACGGCATCACCGATTATCGCATCGTCGAAAGCGCAGGCGCAACCGAAGGCGCGCCGGCGGCCGGCAGCGCCGAGCTGATCGTCGACATCACGACGACGGGCGCGACGCTCGCCGCCAATGGCCTGCGGGTGCTCGACGACGGCGTGATCCTGCGCAGCCAGGCCAATCTCGTGGCGTCGAAGGAGGCCGACTGGTCACCGCAGGCGCGGGAGACGGCGCGCGTCATTCTCGATCACATCGCAGCGCGGGCGCGGGCCAACAAGTACCGGGAGGTCCGCACCCGCTTCCGGCAATGCGACGCCGCCCTGCTCGGCGAAGCCCACAGCCGGTACGGCGTAGAGACCCCGTTCGGCGGACCGACCTCTTCAGGCATGCTGACGTTGCACTGCCCACCGGGGCAGCTTTATGCGCTGGCAAGCTTCCTGCGCGCGCATGGCGCCGAGACCGTCTCGGTTGTTTCGCTCGACTATGTGTTCGACCGGGAGAACCCGCTGTTCGCCAAGCTCGAGGCGTTCCTGCGGCGGTGAGCCCCAGGTTCGTTCAGCTTGTCCGTTCAGCTTTGCGACAGCAAACGGCAGCTACCATATGCTGTTGAGATGACTTTGAACGCTTCTGGAACCTTGATCGATGACGCTGGGCTCTGACGTTTCCGGCATGACGACCACCGCGGCCAGCGCCGCCGCGAAGGGACTGTCGATAGTCGTCCCCGTCTACAACGAGGCTGCGGGGCTCACTGCCCTGCATCAGCGCATCTGCGATCTCGCGAAGACCTTGCGGGAGCGCTATCGGCTGGCTTGCGAGGTCGTTTATGTCGACGACGGCAGCAAGGACGCGACGCTCTCGATCGCACGTTCATTGCCGGCCGATTCGGTCGGCGTCCAGGTGGTGTCGCTGTCGCGTAATTTCGGCAAGGAAGCGGCGCTGATGGCCGGCCTCGATCATGCCCGGCTCGGCGCCGTCATGTTCATGGACGGCGACGGCCAGCATCCGCCGGCCCTGATCGAACAGCTGGTGCGGCATTGGATCGATGATGGCTACGACGTCGTCTACACAGCCAAGGCGCATCGCGACAACGAGACCTTCCTGCGCCGGCTCGCCGTGCACGGCTTCTACGCGCTGATCAACTGGGGCGCACGCCAGAAGATTCCCGAAGACGCCGGCGACTTCCGCCTGTTGTCGCCCCGCGCGGTCGCCGCCCTCAGGCAGCTGCCGGAACGCAACCGGTTCTTCAAGGGCCTCGCCAGCTGGATCGGCTTCCGCCAGATCCGCGTCGACTACGAGCCTTCGGCGCGAGTTCATGGCGTCACCACCTTCAACGCCGCAAGCCTGCTTGGCCTGTCGATCGAGGGCCTGACCTCGTTTTCCGTCGCCCCCTTGCGCTTCGCCAGCCTGCTCGGTGTCGTTCTCGCCGGAGGCGCCTTCCTGTTCGGTCTTTCGATCCTCTGGGAGGTGCTCACGACCGGCAAGCAGGTGCCCGGCTATCCCTCGCTCGTGATCGGCCTGATGACGATCGGCGGCGTGCAGCTCATCATGATCGGCATCGTCGGCGAATATATCGGCAAGATCCTCTCCGAGCTGAAGGCGCGTCCGATCTACTTCGTCGCCGAGCACAGTGAAAAGCAGTTCGAGGCCGACGACGTCGCGAAGCGGGCCGCGGCCGAATGAGCGCGGCCGCGGACCTGCGGCGGATCTGGCTCTGCGCGGACGATTACGGCATCAGCCCGGGCGTCAACCGCGCCATCCGCGACCTGATCGAACGCGGCCGCCTCAACGCCACCTCGGTGATGATGGTAGGCGCGGCGATCGAGCGCAGCGAGATCGAAGCGCTCCAGGCGTCCGCGGCGACGAGCCCGCGCTGCGCGATCGGATTGCACGTGACGCTGTCGGCGCCGTTCCGGCCGCTCACCATGTATTTTCGTCCGCTCGACGGCGACATGTTCATGCCGTTTCCAAAACTGCTGCGCGCCGGAGTGATGCGGCGACTTGACCCTGAATTCTTCCGCAACGAGGTGAAGGCGCAGCTCGCCGCCTTCGCGGAGGCGTTCGGTCGCGCGCCTGATTTCGTCGATGGCCATCAACACGTGCAGCTCTATCCGCAGGTGCGCGACGGCTTTGTCGATGCGGTCGCCGAGGCGGCGCCAAACGCCTGGGTGCGCCAGGGCGGCCGCGACCTGCCGCTCAAGCAGCGGCTGGCCTCGCCCAAGGCCATCGTGCTCGATATCCTCAGCGCGCAGTTCCGCCGCCGTGCCGGCAGCGCCGGCCTCAGCTTCAACCCCGGCTTCGCGGGCGCTTATGACTTCACGCGGACGGCCGATTTTGGCGAGCTGATGCGACAATTCCTGGAAGGCTTGCCGGATGGCGGCCTCGTGATGTGCCATCCCGGCTTCGTCGATGATGTCCTGGTCGGCCTCGACCCGATGACGGATGTCCGCGAACGCGAGCACGCGTATCTCTCAGGGGATGCCTTCGCGCGCCTGCTGGCGGACTGCGGCGCCACGCTGGGATGAAACCGGCGGACTGCAAGCCACGGGGCAGCTTGTCGCATACCGAAATTTAATCCGGCCGGCACTGTTGGGGCCACAATGGAACCCTACATCTCCTGCGCGCTTGGTTTTGCGCGCAGGAGACAGATCATGACGCCGCAGGAACGCCAGCTCGTCGACGACCTTTTCGACCGGCTTTCAAAGCTGGAAAATGCACCGCGCGATCCCGACGCGATCGCTGCGATCTCCGACGGGCTGCGCAAGGCCCCCGGCGCCGTGTACGCGCTGGTGCAGACCACGCTGTTGCAGGACGAAGCGCTGAAGCGTGCCCATCACCGCATCCAGGAGCTGGAAGCGGCCCATGCGCCCGAGCAGGCGCAGTCCGGCGGCTTTCTGGATACCATGCGCGATACACTGTTCGGCGGGAGCCCATCACGCGGCTCGGTGCCGACCGTGCAGCCGCGTGATTCGCGGCCGGTGTGGAATAGCGGCCAGGCGATGCAGCAGCCCCAGCCGGGCTACGGCCAGCCGCCCTACGGGCAGGCTTACGGCCAAGGACCAAATCAAGGACCGGGGCAAGGCTACGGCTCGCCGCCGATGGGCGGTGGCGGCGGCTCGTTCCTCGGCACGGCAGCGGCAGCTGCGGCCGGCGTTGTCGGCGGCTCGCTGCTGCTCTCAAGCATCCGCGGCATGATGGGCGGATCGCACCAGCAGGCCTTCGGCGACACCAACGCAATGGGCGACCGCAGCGCTGGTGGAGGCCCCTGGAGCGGCAGCGACCAGTCCGGCGGATCGCTCGCACGCGATGCCGGCTTGAACGATATCGGCGCGAACCACGACCGTGCCGGCGAATCCCGCCAGGGCTTCACGAATCAGGCTTCGAACGACGACCCGAATTACAGCGATCAGAGCGACAATGACGATCCAGTAGACCTGGCCGACAACAGCGACTTCGGCGGCGGAGACGATGGCGGAAGCGACTACGCCTGACGCTTCTTGTCTTGCTCCAAACGACAACGGCCGCCGATGAGGCGGCCGTTTTAGTTTCGAGCGCGATGCGCCTACATCACCACGACCTTGGTGCCGACATTGACGCGGCCGTAGAGGTCGATGACGTCCTCGTTGCGCATGCGGATGCAGCCGGAGGAGACGTTGGTGCCGATGGTCCAGGGCTCGTTGGAGCCGTGGATGCGGTATAGCGTCGAGCCGAGATACATCGCGCGGGCGCCGAGCGGGTTCTCCGGACCGCCTTCCATGTGTCGGGGAAGGTCGGGGCGGCGCGCGATCATTTCCGCCGGCGGGGTCCAGGCCGGCCATTCGCGCTTGGCGGTGATCGACTTCACGCCGGACCAGGTGAAGCCTGGACGACCCACGCCAATGCCGTAGCGCATCGCCCTGCCGTTGCCCTCGACGAGATAGAGGAACTTGTTCGGGGTATCGACCACGATCGTGCCGGGACTTTCCTTGCCGCTATAGTCAACAGATTGTTTTTCGAACCTCGGATCGAACGAACGTTGCCGCGGATCGACCGCCTCCTGCTGCAGCGTGCCTTGCTGATATCCGCCTTGTGGCTCGCCCATCGGCGGCAGGCGGCGCTGGTCGTAATAGCCGGGCTGCTGCTGGTACACCGGCTGCTGCGGCGCGTAGGCCGGGCCGCGGCCGTCACCGAACAGGAATTCGATGAAGCCGCCGCCCATGCTCGAATTGGATGCAACGCGCACGGGCGCCGGCGGCACCTGCGGCTGGTAGAGCACCGCAGGCGGATCGTTCGGCACCGAATTGTCGAAGGCGCTGGCACTATTTGCGCCGGCAATGAAGGTGCAAGCGCTGCCGAGCAGCGCAACAGACATTTTCTTGAACATCGACGTACTCTGTACTGTTTCGTCTCGATCACATGCGCCGTGGAGAGCTGATGGTTGGTCCGCGCCCCTCGACGTGGTCAATAAAAAGCAAAAGCCGCTTTGTTTGGTAAACGTATCGGGCGTTTGGATTCACCACGTGGTCAACCGAGGGGCAATTTGGCGATCAGCGTTTATTTTCGATGAACGCAGCGCGGCCATGGTTAATCGCTTCTTTGCGCGCCGTCGCGCGACGCCGCACAACAGTTCCTGCTGTGAACTTCGTGTTAAATCGCTTCTGACTACAAAGACGCGTGAGTGAGGTGGGGGGAGTATCCTGATGGCTGTTCACCGCAAACGTTTTCGCGTCGAGGATATCGCTGGTGGCGAGATGCCGATTTTGGACGTAACCGAAGAGGCAATGCCGATGCATAGCGAGATCATGACCGAGCTACGTGCGATCCGTGCACAGATGGCGAAGGGCAGCGTGCCCCTGTCAGGCAGCGCAGCCATGGCGGCAATCGACGCCTCCACCGCCCACGAGCTCTCCGAGGCTCGTACCATGCTCGATACGTACCGGGCGCAGATCGAGCAGTGCGAGAAGCTGAAGGTCGAGCTCGACCTCATCCACGACGCCATCGACCGTACCAAGCGCGAGATCGCGACGCTGCACGGCAAGAGCTTTGACGGCGGCGAAATGGCCAAGGTCAACGGCGAGCTCGGCGCGGTCGTCGGCGGCACCGAGCATGCGACCCAGCAAATCCTCGAAGCCGCCGAGTCGATCGACCAGGCGGCCAGCGCGATGTCCAAGGTGGACTCGGCCGATCAGCAGAAGCGGCTCGCCGACGACATCCAGGAGCGCGTCATCTCGATCTTCGAAGCCTGCAATTTCCAGGACCTGACCGGCCAGCGCATCAGCAAGGTCATGGGCACGATGAAGTTCATCGAGCAGCACATCAATGCGATGATGGAGATCTGGGGCGGCGTCGACGCGATCAAGTCCCACGTGCCGGCGCAGGTGGACAATCGCAGCGAGGACGAAAAGCTTCTCAACGGTCCGAAGCTCAACGGCGACGTCGGCCACGCCTCGCAGGACGACATCGACGCGCTGTTCGACTAAAGCGCGATGCGGTATACGGAAAAGCAAAACGCCGGCCCTGCGGCCGGCGTTTTTGTTTTTGCCTCCATCCAACCGTCATTCCGGGGCAGTCCGCAGGACCGAACCGGAATCTCGAGATTCCGGGTTCACGCTTGGCGTGCCCCGGAATGACAGTGGAAACTCACGCTTTCGGCGCGCAGCGGACGTAGACCATGTTGCCGTAGCGAATGGCGGCGTCCTTGTCGATGAAGCGGGTGATCAGGACCCGACCGTCGAAGGAGACGATCTCGCGGTCCTGGTCGCCCGGGGTCGGACCCGCCGGCCCGATGTAGTTCTTGCCGCTCGGCGAGCCCTTCAGCCGCAGCTCCTGGGGCGTGGCCTGGTCGGCCAGATGCATGATCACGCCACCGGAGGAGCCGGCGGTGATGACGTAGGGATTCTTGCACTGGGCCCGGGCGGCAGCCTCGGTGCGGGCGCGGTCGGCCGGATTCTGGAACGAGGCCAGACCCCAGCGGCCCACGATCTCGTCGGCGCGAATTGTCGCAGGCATTTCCGGGCCGGCGCCGGGCTCGGCTTCGGGCGGCGGCGAGGACGACGAGAAGGACGGCAGGCTCATGCCGCCACCGCAAGCGGCCAGCAGCAGCGCCAGACAAGAGGCGGCCGCCAGATTGGCAACCGTGCGCGCGTGAGCTGAACTGATCATGGCATTCCCCCGAACAAAACCATGGCCGCACCCCTCCCGCAGCCAAGCGCAAAAACGCTGCCGGAGCAATGACGTCCTTTGACACGCCGGCGCCCCGAACGAGTTTCCAATGCCACCATCCTATATCCGCCTCACCAATCGCTTAACCACCTTTGCTTGACAGGATCGCGGCCAAGCCATATTTCCGGGCCCACCATTAGCACTCGGAAAGCCCGATTGCTAAGCGCGCCGTTCGATCCTCTGGACAGGGGGTGGACGGCAGCCCCGCCCACCCATTTCACTTCACTTCCGAAGCGAGCCTCCAAAGGGAAACGCCATGGCTAAATCCAAACTTCGTCCGCTGCATGACCGTGTCGTGGTCAAACGTATCGACGCCGAGGAAAAGACCAGGGGCGGCATCATCATTCCGGACACCGCCAAGGAAAAGCCGTCCCAGGGCGAGATCGTCGCCGTCGGCCCCGGTGGCCGGGACGAGGCCGGCAAGCTGACCCCGATCGACCTCAAGGTCGGTGACCGCGTGCTGTTCGGCAAGTGGTCGGGCACCGAGGTCAAGATCGACAACGAAGATCTCCTGATCATGAAGGAGTCGGACATCATGGGCGTTCTGGCCTAAGGTCATCTGCCTGAACAGCCGCTGAATGTCTCATCGTCATGTGCCCGGGCCCTGACCCGGGCATCCATCATTTTTCAAGTGAAGATGGATTGCCGGGCCTACGCCTCGCCGAAGCGGCTTCGGCCGCGCAGGCGGGTCAGGCCCGGCAATGACGGAAAAAATTGCGGCAGACACATCACAAAACACGAGGGATTGCAGAAATGACTGCCAAAGAGGTCAAGTTTTCCGGAGACGCGCGCGATCGCATGCTGCGCGGCGTCGACATTCTCGCCAACGCGGTCAAGGTGACGCTCGGCCCGAAGGGCCGCAACGTCGTCATCGAGAAGTCGTTCGGCGCGCCCCGCATCACCAAGGACGGCGTCACCGTCGCCAAGGAGATCGAGCTCGAGGACAAATTCGAGAACATGGGCGCCCAGATGGTGCGTGAGGTCGCCTCCAAGACCAACGACCTCGCCGGCGACGGCACCACCACCGCGACCGTGCTGGCCCAGGCCATCGTGCGCGAAGGCGCCAAGTCGGTTGCCGCCGGCATGAACCCGATGGACCTCAAGCGCGGCATCGACATCGCCGTCGCGGCCGTCGTCAAGGACATCGAGAAGCGCGCCAAGCCGGTCGCCGCCTCGTCCGAGGTCGCCCAGGTCGGCACCATCTCGGCCAACGGCGATGCCGCCATCGGCAAGATGATCGCCCAGGCGATGCAGAAGGTCGGCAACGAGGGCGTCATCACTGTCGAGGAGAACAAGTCGCTCGACACCGAAGTCGACATCGTCGAGGGCATGAAGTTCGACCGCGGCTATCTCAGCCCCTACTTCGTGACCAACCCCGAGAAGATGACCGCCGAGCTCGAGGACGCCTACATCCTCCTGCACGAGAAGAAGCTCTCGGGCCTGCAGGCCATGCTGCCGGTGCTGGAAGCGGTGGTGCAGTCGGGCAAGCCGCTCGTCATCATCGCGGAGGACGTCGAGGGCGAGGCGCTGGCCACCCTGGTCGTCAACCGTCTGCGTGGCGGCCTCAAGGTCGCCGCCGTCAAGGCCCCGGGCTTTGGCGATCGCCGCAAGGCCATGCTCGAGGATCTTGCGATCCTGACCGGCGGCCAGCTCATCTCCGAAGACCTCGGCATGAAGCTCGAGAACGTCACCGTGAAGATGCTGGGCCGCGCCGGCAAAGTGGTGATCGACAAGGAGAACACCACGATCGTCAAGGGCGCCGGCAAGAAGCCGGACATCGAGGCCCGCGTCGGCCAGATCAAGGCCCAGATCGAGGAAACCACCTCGGACTACGACCGCGAGAAGCTCCAGGAGCGCCTCGCCAAGCTCGCGGGCGGCGTCGCGGTGATCCGCGTCGGCGGCGCGACCGAGGTCGAGGTCAAGGAGAAGAAGGACCGCGTCGAGGATGCCCTCAACGCGACCCGCGCCGCAGTGCAGGAAGGCATCGTCCCCGGCGGCGGCGTCGCGCTGCTCCGTGCCAAGAAGGCGGTGGGGCGTCTCACCAACGCCAATGCCGACGTCCAGGCCGGCATCAACATCGTGCTGAAGGCGCTGGAAGCCCCGATCCGCCAGATCTCCGAGAACGCCGGCGTGGAAGGCTCGATCGTCGTCGGCAAGATCCTGGAGAACAAGTCCGAGACCTTCGGCTTCGACGCCCAGAACGAGGACTATGTCGACATGGTCGAGAAGGGCATCATCGACCCCGCCAAGGTGGTGCGCACCGCGCTCCAGGACGCCGCCTCCATCGCCGGCCTGCTGGTCACCACCGAGGCCATGGTCGCCGAGGGGCCGAAGAAGGAAGCTGCGCCCGCCGGCGGCGGCATGGGCGGCTTCTGAGCAGATCCTTTCATTACAATGTTGCGAAGGCCGCCTCCGGGCGGCCTTCTTTTTTCCCGACCCTGCCGTCAGCTTTCCGATTCAACCGACGGCCAAAACCCACTACGGTGGCGCGCCGATTCGAATTGTTTGGGCATGATCCTCCTGGAAAACCGCTTCACACTTTTCCGGATCATGCCCGTTGCGCGAGGATGTCCGCCATGCGTGCGCTTCTGGTTTGTTCGACAGCCCTTGTGGTGGCTCTGCTCGCCGCTTCGCCACATTCCGCATCCGCCCAGATGAAGCTGTCACCCAAGGCCACGGCGCCCGGGGGCGTGGAGACGCGCTATTTCACCTCGATCGACGGGCTGATGGACGGCAATGCCGACGCGATCCTGAAGGAAACGCGCCAGGGCAAGACGGTCACGGCGGCCGTGCTCGACGTCTGCTATCCCATCGCCAAGAATTCCGCCCGCAAGGACCGCTTCGTCGTCAATCTTCAGGTCGCCGGCCAGACGCTGACGGGCACGACGCAGAGCATCACCGAAAAGGCGCCCGTCAACGTCAAGCTGCTGCGCAAGCAGAGCGGGGACAGCTTCGAATTCCGCGGCCAGATCAGCATCGGCCAAGTGGTGACGGAGGTGACCTCGCCCGACAATTCCGACCTCAGCGAGAAGGAATTTCAGGACAACCAGACCTCCGACGACGGCATCACGCCGCAGCCGAAGGATTTCACCGACGTCTCGCCCGAGGCGATCGCCGTCAAGGTCAAGCTGGATGCGGCGACCGACTTCCTGAGGGGCCTGAAGGGCCAGGAGGTTGAGGTGACGCTGGCGAGCCTCAATGTCGGCTGCGATGCGCTGCGCGCAGGCGAGCAGACCATCAACATGTCGGTCGATCCCGAGCGCGCCGGCGCGCTGCTGGCGAAATTCAAGGCGATGCCCGGCGTCACCGCCGCAGGCTGGACCGCCGGAATGACCGAGATGGACCGCACCATCCGCTTCGCGGCGGCCGACTGGCGCGAGGGCGACAAGATCAACCGCAACAAGCTCACGGCCGCCGTCTCGAACGTGTTGAGCCGAACGCTCGCGGCGAAGCCGGTCTCGCAGAGCTTCAATTCCGCCACGGGCAAGCTCAAGCTGGTGTTCAAGCGGCCAAACCAGGATTTTCCCGCGCTCGAGCTGACCGACACGATCGAGGTCGCAGGGCTCGTCTCGCCCGACAAGCCGGGCACGACCGACAAGCTCATGCTCTGGATCGGCAGTCCCGCGACGACGACTGCGGACGAGAGCAGCGGCGCCAAGCTCAATCTCTCCGACGACGCCTCGGTCGACGAGGAAGGCGAGCAGCCCGACGACAACGGTTCGATCGAGGCCCTCACCAAGGAGCTCAGGGGCCAGCGCTGGGATGCCGACAAGTCGGTGTGGAAATAGGTTTTGTGCCCCGGACGCGGCGCGAAGCGCTGCGAGGGGCCCAGAGGCGACACGCGAATTTGCCGATGGAATCTAGGTCCCGGCTCTGCGGCGCATCGCACCGGACGATGCTTCGCATCGCCGGGAGCGACGGGCCTTCTCCGGGACACGAGAGCCCTTAATTCCCCGTCGTGCGAAAGCGCAGCGGCTTGGGGCCGATCAGCGTCAGCACGTCGCCCTGGCGCTTCCAGGTCTCGACACTGGAGAGCGCTGCGACGAGTTCGTCGTCGGCCTGCGCTCTTGCCGGCGGACAGGAACGATCCTGGATCTGGCCGGGAACGAAGATCACGGTATTGCCGGCGACCGAAAACTGACCCTTGCCGGCCTTGCACCAGAGCTCCAGCACGACCTCGCCATGGTCGCCGATCTCGATGTTCGGAATCCGCTTGGAGCCGGCTAGCGGCAGCGCTTCCAGCGTCATTTCGGTACCGAACGGAAAACCGTCCTCCGCCCACGCGAACGTGGACATCGCGAGCATTGCAACCGCCGCACCCACCAACCGCTTGAGCGAAACCATGAGACCTCTCGTGAAACCCGATTTGCCGCACCTTCTATAAGACGGCGGCGCCATTGAGAAGGTTCGCTCAATCAGAATGCAAAAATCCCCGCGGGGCGAACCTCGCGGGGATCTGCGTCGAAACCGGACGTAGCCCGCTATTTCAGGACCAACGCCGTGAACGGCCAGACATAGGCCTGCAACGTCACGAACACACCGACGAGACAGGCCAGTACGATCGAGTGCCAGAACACGAAGCGCAGGATCGTGCCCTCGTGGCCGTACCAGTTGGTGGCCGTGGAGGCGACCACGATCGACTGCGCGTCGATCATCTTGCCCATCACGCCGCCGGACGAGTTCGCCGCGGCCATCAGGACCGGCGACAAGCCGAGCTGCTCGGATGTGATCTTCTGCAGATTGCCGAACAGCACGTTGGAGGCGGTGTCCGATCCCGTCAGCGCCACGCCCAGCCAGCCGAGCAGCGTACCGAAGAAGGGATAGAGCACGCCGGTTGCGGCAAACGCCAAACCAAGCGTCGCGTCGACGCCGGACAGGCGCGTCAGCGTACCGATCGCCAGCATCGCCGAGATCGTGATCAGCGAGATCGCGCACAGCCGGATGGTGCGGCCGTACTGGGTCAGGAGGTTGCCGGGACCGACGCCCATCAGGAAGCCTGAGATGATGGCCGCGATCAGCATGCCCGTGCCGGTGAACGACAGGTAGGTGAAGCCGAACACCGCGTTTTCCTTGGTCGGCCCTGGTGCGACCGGCGGCATCTTGTTGATCATCTGGTGCAGCTCGGGCACCGGATAGTTCCAGACGAAAATCGAATTCGCCCAGGTCTTGAAGGCGCCGTTGCCCCAGATCAGCATCACGATGCAGACGATGATCCACGGCAGCAGTGCGCTGAACATCTCGCTCTGCGTCAGCGGCGTCTTGTCCAGTGGCTTTGTCGCGGCCATGGTGGCGGCCGATTCATCATTGCCGCGCAACGCCGGCGACAGCCAGAGCTGCCTCGGCTGCCAGACCTTCAGGAACAGGATCAGCGCGCCCATCGAGATCAGCGACGCGCCGATGTCGACGATCCAGGGATTGATGAAGTTGGAGATCACGAATTGCGGGACCGCGAACGACACGCCGGTGACGAGGATCGCCGGCCAGACATCCTTCATGCCTTTCCAGCCCGCGAATGCCCACACCACCCAGAACGGAACGATCAGCGAAAAGACCGGCAATTGCCGCCCCACCATCGCACCGAGGATGTAGGGATCCAGCCCGGTGACCGAGGCGAGGCCCTGGATCGGCGTACCCAGCGCGCCATAGGCGACCGGCGCGGTGTTGGCGATCAGCGACAGCCCGGAGGCGGCGAGCGGCGAGAAGCCGAGGCCGATCAGAACTGCGCCGGTGATCGCGACCGGCGTGCCGAAGCCGGAAGCGCCCTCGAAGAATGCACCGAAGGAAAACGCGATCAGCAGCAATTGCAGCCGCCGGTCCTCGGTGACGCCGCCGACCGCGCGCTTGAGCAATTCGAAGCGCCCGGTAGTCACCGTCACCTGATAGAGGAAGATGACGTTGAGCACGATCCAGCCAATGGGGAAGAAGCCGGTGACGATGCCCAGCACCGAGGCGCGGATCGACATGTTCGCCGGCATCGTGAACACGAAGATCGTGATCAGATTGGCGACGATCACGGCGATGATCGCCGCGATATGCGCCTGGACGCGGCCGCTGGCGATCAGGACCAGCAGCGTGACGACCGGCACTGCCGCCGCAATCGTCGACAGCACCGGGCTGTGCAGCGGATCATAGACTTGATTCCACATGATCTTCCTCCCCACGCATGTTTGCGGCAGACGGCCCGCGTGGAGAGCCGATCCTGCTTGACGCTGGAAGCGATAACCCCCGAGCTGGACGCGAATTCCTCGCGGTTGCAGCGGTTCCCGTCCGCTCACAAGCTCGCGAAAATCCCGGAGCACCCCACCCCGCGCCGTCGAGCCCCATGCTAGGGTTGCAAGCTGCGACAAGCCAACGCAAATTGCAGAACTTGCGACTTTAGTCTAAGCGCGCCCATTTCCGCCATGGCCTCAAGTCCTTGGCTCCGGGTGGTTGTGCACATCCCCCTGGGAGACCCTGCTCTGTGAAGAACATCAGCGCCACGCTCGCGACCGTCTGGCGAATCGCCGCCCCTTATTTCTGGTCGGAGGACAAATGGGTTGGCCGCGGCCTGCTCGCCGTCGTCGTCGCGATGGAACTGGTGCTGGTCGCGATTAATGTGCTCCTCAATCAATGGCAGAACCGGTTCTACAGCGCGCTGCAGGCCTATGATCTGCCTGAGTTCGTCAAGGAGGTCTGGATCTTCCTTGGCCTTGCCTTCACCTTCGTCGCACTGGCCGTCTACAAGCTCTACCTGAACCAATGGCTCCAGATCCGCTGGCGGCAATGGCTGACGCGACATTATCTCGGCGAATGGCTGGACGGCGCCACGCATTACCGCATGCAGCTCAAGGGCGACGCCGCCGACAATCCGGACCAGCGCATCACCGAGGACGTCAAGAATTTCGTCGAACAAACGCTGACCATCGGCCTTGGCCTTTTGTCGTCCATCGTGACGCTGGCCTCGTTCGTCGTCATTCTCTGGGGGCTGTCCTACAAGACCCCTTTGTACATCTACGGCACCGATATCCTCATCCCCGGCTTTCTGGTTTGGTGCGCGCTGGTCTACGCGATTCTCGGGACCGGGCTGACGCACTGGATCGGCGCCCCGCTCATCAATCTCAATTTCGAGCAGCAGCGCTTTGAGGCCGACTTCCGCTTCAACCTGATCCGCGTGCGGGAAAATTCCGAGCAGGTCGCCCTTTTGAAGGGTGAGAACGCGGAGCGAGGCTATCTGCTGCGGCGCTTCGGCTTCGTCATCAGCAATTGGTACGAGATCATGAGCCGGACCAAGCGCCTGACCGCCTTCACGGCAAGCTACGGTCAGGCTGCAACGATCTTTCCCTATGTGGTGGTGGCGCCGGCCTACTTCGCCAAGCGCATCCAGCTCGGCGACATGATGCAGACCGGCTCGGCGTTCGGCAGCGTGCAGGATGCGCTGTCCTTCTTCGTCACCGCCTATCGCTCGCTCGCAGAGTGGCGCTCGGTGATCGCCCGCCTCGATGGCTTCGAGATGTCGGTCAGCTCCGCCCATGGCACGGCGCTCGAACCGAGCATCGAGGTCAAATCATCGAGCGGCAAGGCAATGGTGCTGGAGCAGTTGCTGGTCAGACTGCCGAACGGCGCACCTCTTGTGGCAGCCGATGCCTTTACGATCCAGCCGTCGGAGCGGGTGCTGGTGACCGGCTCGTCGGGCTCCGGCAAGTCGACACTGTTCCGGGCCATCGCCGGCATCTGGCCGTTCGGCTCCGGCACGATCGCCATTCCCGAGAAGTCGAAGCTGATGATGCTGCCGCAGCGGCCGTATTTCCCGATCGGCCCGCTGGGCGACGCCATCATCTACCCGGCCGAGCACGGCTCCATCCCGGCCGAGAAGGTCCGCGACGCCTTGATTGCAGTCGGCATGAAGCGGCTGGCGGAACGTCTCGACGAGGACGGACATTGGAACCGGACACTGTCGCTTGGCGAACAGCAACGCCTTGGGCTTGCCCGCGCGCTGCTGCACGTGCCGGACTATCTGTTCCTCGACGAGGCGACTGCCTCGCTGGACGAGCCGTCCGAGGACCGGCTTTATCGGCTGCTGACGGAGAAGCTGCCACAAGCCACCATCGTCTCGATCGGCCACCGCTCGACACTTGATGCCTTCCATACCCGCAAGGTGGCGTTGGTCGAGGACGGCGAGATCCACGTCCTCGGCAAAACCGGCGAGCCGGCCCGGCCGGAGCCGACCGCGGCGCGCTGAGGCCAGCCGGGGGCTCTTCATTCCGGCTTCGTCGTCGCGAGCGAGCATCTCAGCGCTCTCGCCCCGGACGCCTCACAGCGCGCCCCTAAAACAAAAGGGCGGCAGATTGCTCTGCCGCCCTCGTAGATGGTCTCGGGGAGAAATTTACTTCAGGTTGGTCATCGCCGTCAGGTCGAACGAGAGCTTGGCGATGCCGGCCGCGCCGCACCAGTTGGAGCCGACGCCGGTCGGATTGATGTTGCTGAAGCTGCCGTTGGCGACTGCCGTATAATCGCTGGTGAACGCGTTGCAGTTCGCCTTCGAAAGGTCGGTGTCGGAGTAGCGCAGATCGAGCGTGACGACCTTGTAGGTGAAGCCGATGCCGATATTCCAGGTGTTGTAGTCGGCATACTTGATGCCGTTCGGGAACGGACCGGCGAAGCCCGGCGCAGCGATGCCGGTGCCGTAGAACGAGTCGGACGTGCCCAGGAATTGGCGGCCGAATTCGCCCGAGACGTACATGCCGACGCCGCTGGAGCCGAAAATGGTGCTCGGCGCGGTGTACTTGGCGGTGATCGACACATAGTCGCCCCACGCACCGGAGTTCAGGAAGCTCGGCGTGTAGTACTCGTTGAGGCCGACGCTCCAGTTGTCGTTGATGGTGTAATTCACCTTGCCGTAGACTTCGAAGAAGCTGACGTCCTTCTTCATCACGTTGCCGTTGAGCAGGGCGTTCGCGGCGCACTGGGCGCTGAGCGGGTTGCCGGCGGTGTCGGTCGGCGCGCCGTAATAGCAGGTCCCACCAGGATACAGGTAACCCCAGACACCGATATCGAAGGCGAACGCACCGAAGGTCGGGCGGATACCGCCGTAGATGTCGATCTCGGCCGCGGCCCGGTTCGGGAAGGAAATGCTCTCACCGGCCACGCCGACATAGAGCTGCAGGTCCTTGGTGACGTTGTAGCGCGGCTCGAAATAGACGGCGACCGACGGCTTGTGGTTCGACTGGGTGATACCGCGGAAGATGTAGTCGCTCATGACGGCGCCGCCGAAGGCGATATCCCAGGGATCGAAGGCAGGCGGCGGCGGAGCCTTCAATGCCTTCAGGCGCATGTCTGCCGCGAAAGCCGAACCCGTCGTCACCATTGCCAGCGCCGTTGCCAACAAAGCCACTTTTTTCATTTCGATCCCCATCGCCAAGGTCTTACCAGTCGGATCCCGGAAGCCCCGGGGCAAACCGACCTGTGTGCAAAATTGCGTTACTGCGACAATCTGGATTGGGGGATGTGGGTCGTGAAGCAAAAATCACGGGCATCTGCCGACTTTTTGGGCGTTTTGACGATTCCACGGCAGGTTGTCAGCCCGTGTGTCTTCTCGACCACATCATCTGCACGCCAAAGTGCAAGGAGAAACCGTGCAATTACGGGAAGGCGGCCCGCGTAGCAGCCGGGCCCACGAATCAGACAGGCGCGGGAAAGGGCGGCTTCCGGCTGTCCCCTGTGGCGATGCAAAAAGGCCGCAGCGTCACCGCAGCGGCCTTCCCTAGTTGTCGATCGCGGTCGCCGGGCAGGACC
Source organism: Bradyrhizobium sp. 199 (assembly GCF_023073355.1). Classification (GTDB taxonomy): domain Bacteria; phylum Pseudomonadota; class Alphaproteobacteria; order Rhizobiales; family Xanthobacteraceae; genus Bradyrhizobium. The sequence goes on along the minus strand of NZ_JADPJI010000011.1, from coordinate 5,917 downwards.
TAGCTTTGCCCCTCAGCCGGTGCCGCTTCCGCAGAAGACGAAGGCATCGCCCAACTTGTCTCGGCTGCCGGCTCGGGAGCCGGAGCTGCCGCCGGTGCTGATGGCTTCGGTGCGGGAGCTGCCTTCGCCTTCTTCGGTGCCGCCTTCTTCGCGGCCTTCTTCGGTGCAGCCTTCTTGGCGGTGGTCTTCACAGCCTTCTTGGCGGCCTTTTTCGGGGCTGCCTTTTTCGAAGCTTTTTTGGCCGACTTCTTGGCCGATTTTTTTGCAGACTTCTTCGCGGATTTCTTCGCGGACTTCTTGGCTGCCTTCTTAGCGGATTTCTTCGCCGCTACAGCCTTCTTGGCCTTTTTGGCCTTCTTGCTTTTCTTCTTTTTCGCTTTCGCCATCGTGGTCCTCCTGTTGCCGCCAAACCATGATTGATCGGGCATCCTCAGTCGTCACCTGGGAGGAAAGTTCAGGCTCTGAAAGCTCAAACTTGCGCATTCAATGCCGGTCGCGACCCGCCCGTAGCCCAATCGAGAAGCTCAATCGTGTGTACGACCGGAACTGACGTGCCACTGGCAATCTGCACCATGCAGCCGATATTGCCCGCGGCAATCATGTCCGGCTTGACGCTCGCGATGTTGGCGACCTTGCGATCGCGCAACCGACCCGCAAGCTCGGGCTGGAGAATGTTGTAGGTCCCCGCCGAACCGCAACACAAATGGCTCTCCGGCACATCTTTCACCACGAATCCATTCTTGGAAAGCAATTCTTTCGGAAGCCCTGTGATTTTCTGTCCGTGCTGCAACGAACATGCTGAGTGATAGGCGACGACGATGTTGTCTTGTCGCGCGGTTGGTTCGAGTCCGAGACCGGCGACATATTCAGTGATGTCCTTGGCGAGCGCGGACACGTTCGCCGCGTCGGCGGCGAACGCAGCATCCTCGCGCAGGAGATAGCCATAATCCTTGATCACCGTGCCGCAGCCGGACGCGGTCACCAGGATGGCGTCGAGCCCCTCGCCGGCCGCTTCCTTCCGCCACGCCGTGACATTGGCCCGCGCCCGCGCCAATGCATCCTGGTCGTTGCCGAGGTGATGGGTCAGCGCGCCGCAGCACTGCTCGTCCCTAACAAGGACAACCTCGATGCCATGGCGGGTGAGAAGGCTGATGGCAGCCTGGTTGATGCGCGGCGCCAGCACTTGCTGCGCGCAGCCTTGCAGCAGCGCGACCCGGCCCCGCTTCTTGCCCAGCGCCGCGAACACGCTGCCGCCGGCGGGGCCCGGCGACGGCAACCGGCTGGGCGCCAGTGCCAGCATCGCCTTGAGGCGCTGGATCAGGCCCGGCGTGGCGGAGGGACGAGGCGTTGGCAGGAGCACCGCTAGCGGGCGGGCCAGCCTTGCCAACACCATGCTCATGCGAAAACGCCGTGGGTCCGGCAGCACGAACGCCAGCACCTGGCGCAACAGCCGTTCGGTGAGCGGGCGCTGGTAGCGCTGCTCGATCCTGACACGGGCCTGGTCGACGAGATGCATGTAGTTCACCCCCGAGGGGCAGGTCGTCATGCAGGCCAGGCACGACAGGCAGCGGTCGACATGCTTGACCACCTCGGCCGTCGGCGCCTGGTCTTTCTCCAGCATCTCCTTGATCAGATAGATGCGGCCGCGCGGGCTATCGAGCTCGTCGCCGAGCAGCACATAGGTCGGACAAGTTGCGGTGCAGAAGCCGCAATGGACGCAGGCGCGCAGGATCTTGTCGGCTTCCGCGATATCGGGGTCAGCGAGCTGCGCCAGTGAGAATTCGGTCTTCATGCCCCCGCGCCCCGCCTCAAGCGTCCTCGGTTGAGAATGGTTTTTGGATCGAAACTGGCGCGCACCCGCTCGCTCAGTGCAGCAATACCTGGAGCTTGCGGATGGAATACGTCGACATCGCGTCTGACATCCTCGGCCGCCCGGATCAGCGTGGCGTGTCCTCCGGCCGCGTTCGCACGCGCGCGCACCGCCGGGGCATGCGCGTCCGGCCTCGGCGGGAGCGCCGCCCAGATCAGGCCGCCGCCCCAATCGTAGATGACATCGCCTCCCGTCTCGCGTGCCAATTGCGCCCCGAGCATGGCGCCCGAGGCCGGCGGACAGACGATGCGCCAGACCGGCCAAGCGCCGAGCGCGGCGCTGGCCGCGAACGGCAGCACGTCGCGGATCGTGGCCCACAGCGCCGCGGACGCCACGTCCTCGATCAGCGTCGCGGTTCCGAACGGCGCCAGCAATTCGCGCAGCGATCCGGCACGGTGGGCGGCGGAAGCCGTGATGCCCTCGAGCCGCAGCACGGTCAGCGCCTCCCCCTGGCCGGCGAAATCGCCAAGCCCCTCGGTCTTGGCGGGGAATGCCGATTTCGGCAGATGCGCGGCACCGGAGACGTCGAAGGGCGAGCCGAGCGCAGCGGTCATGGCCTTGTTGGCGGCGGCATCGTCGAGCCCGCGCAGCAGCAGCGTCCGCTCGGCCTCAGGCTTAGGCATCACCTTCAGCGTGACCTCGGTCATCACCGACAGCGTGCCCCAGGACCCTGCGAGAAGCTTGCAGAGGTCGTAGCCGGTGACATTCTTCACGACCTTGCCGCCGGTCTTGAAGCTGTCGCCGAAACCGGACACGGCATGCGCCCCGAGCAGGTGATCGCGCGCCCCGCCCGCCCTGATGCGCCGCGGGCCGGCGAGCCCGGCCGCGATCATGCCGCCGATCGTGCCAAGCGCCGGCGTGCCGAGCAGCGGCGCGGTGTTGACAGGTTCGAAGGCGAATTGCTGGTTCTTGGCATCGATCAGCGACAGCACGTCGCTAAGCGGCGCACCGGCCTGGAGCGTGATGATCAGCTCGTTCGGCTCGTAGGCGGTGACGGCATTGAGCGCGGAGACGTCGAGCACGGCATTGGTCGCCATGGCATGGCCGATGCCGCGCTTGGAGCCATGACCGATGATCTCGAGCGGCTGCTCATTGGCAATCGCCGCGCGCACCACCTCTTCGACGTCTTTGGCGTCTCTGACCTTAAGCGTATCCACGATTGAGCCGGTATCGAAGTTTACAAGGGAAAGCAAATTTGGCGCATTGCAGTGAAGGCACAGCGACCGACGCCGACGCTAGAACCGCGGGATGTCCGGGAACGCCAGCTTGCCCGCATGCACATGCACGCGGCCGAGCTCGGCGCAGCGATGCAGGGTCGGGAACACCTTTCCGGGATTGAGCAGGCCCTGCGCGTCGAAGGCGCATTTCAGCCGCTGCTGCTGGTTGAGGTCGATCTCGCTGAACATCTCCGGCATCAGGTCGCGCTTCTCGATGCCGACGCCATGCTCGCCGGTAAGGACGCCGCCGAACTCGACGCAGGCACGCAGGATGTCGGCGCCGAAGGCCTCGGCGCGCTCGATCTCGCCGGGCTTGTTGGCATCGTACAGGATCAGCGGGTGCAGATTGCCGTCACCGGCGTGGAACACATTGGCGCAGCCGAGCTGGTATTTTTCGCCGAGTTCGCGGATGCGCGCCAGCGCCTTCGGCAGCGCGCCGCGCGGGATAGTGCCGTCCATGCAGAGATAGTCCGGCGAGATGCGGCCGACGGCCGGGAACGCGGCCTTGCGGCCCGCCCAGAACAGGTTTCGCTCGGCCTCGGAATTGGAGATCTGCAGCGTCACCGAGCCACAGCCTCTTGCGATACTCTCGACGCGCGTGATCAGCTCGTCGACCTCGATCTTCGGACCGTCGAGCTCGATGATGAGCAGCGCTTCCACGTCGAGCGGATAGCCGGCGTGGACGAAGGCTTCCGCGGCGTGGATCGCGGGCTTGTCCATCATCTCCATGCCGCCGGGGATGATACCGGCGCCGATGATGCGCGCCACGCATTCGCCGGCGGGCTCGACCTCGGCAAATCCGACCATCAGCGCGCGCGCCGTCTCCGGCTTCTGCAGGATGCGTACCGTGATCTCGGTGATGACGCCAAGCAGGCCTTCGGAGCCGGTGATGACACCCATCAGATCGTAGCCCGCGTTCTCCGCCGATTTGCCGCCAATGCGCAGGATTTCGCCGCTCATCAGCACGATCTCGCAGCCGAGCACGTTATTGGTGGTCATGCCGTATTTGAGGCAGTGCACGCCGCCGGAATTTTCCGCGACATTGCCGCCGATCGAGCAGGCTATCTGGGAGGACGGATCAGGGGCATAGTAGAAGCCGGCATGGGCGACCGCCTGGCTGATCGCCAGATTGGTGACGCCGGGCTCGGTGACGACGACGCGGTTGTCGAAATCGATCTCGCGGATGCGCTTGAACTTGCCGAGGCCGAGGAGCACGCCGTCTTCGAGCGGCAGTGCGCCGCCCGATAGCGACGTGCCGGAGCCGCGCGGCACCACCTTGATGCCTTGCCCTGCACAATATTTCAGGATGAGCGAGACCTGCTCGGTCGTATCGGGCAGCACCACGACCATCGGCGGCTGCCGATAGGCGGTCAGGCCGTCGGATTCGTAGGCCCGCATCTCGGCAGGCGTATCGATCACGCCCTCGCCAGGCACGATTGCGCGCAACGCGGCAACGATCTCCGCGCGGCGCGCAAGCACCGTCTGGTCGCTTGCAGGCATCATGATGGCCATTTCAAATCCTTCACGACATACCCTTCCGGCTCATGGCCCACGATCAATTTGTCTCGGCAAATCAATCACGTCCGCGCCTGTTTGGGTAGGGCATCCGAAAGTCGGATCGACGATCTCAAGCGAGTTCGCTCTGGGACAAGTAGGAAATCGTGAAACCTGTCATGGTTTCGTGGCTTGTCCAAGCCGAGCAGGCCTGCCAAAACCGGCATGTCGGGCGATTGCGATCAGGCTAGACTGACCAGACCAGACCCACCAGGGAAGAGACGAAGAGCAACCGATGACAAAATTGACCTTTGGCGCACTGACCATCCTCACCGTGATTGCCACCGCTGCCGCCGCGATGGCGCAGGATGTCGCAGCCGGAAAGACATCGTTCAACAAATGCCTGGCCTGCCACGCGATCGGCGAAGGCGCCAAGAACAAGGTCGGTCCCGAGCTCAACGGTCTCAACGGCCGCAAGTCGGGCACCGCCGAGGGCTACAATTATTCGGATGCGAACAAGAATTCCGGCATTACCTGGGACGAGGCCACGTTCAAGGAATACATCAAGGATCCCAAGGCCAAGATTCCCGGCACCAAGATGGCGTTCGCCGGCATCAAGAACGAGACCGAAATCAACAATCTCTGGTCCTTCATCTCCCAGTTCGACAAGGACGGGAAGATCAAGCAGTAAGCTCGCATAAGGCGGCGGCAACAAGCTTCGGTTCTGATTGAATCAGGACCGAAGCCGCAGCTTTTTGTTTTGAGGCGTTTTCTTCGCCCGACGCGGCATTGCGGCGCGCAGCAGATTCGCTCTCTCAAATCGCCCTTGAATTTCAGACACACCTTCGCATCCTCGCGGCTGATTTCGCCCGAGCTTTGCTTGGTCGCTCCGCCCTCAAACCCAAGCGGGCGCAGGGAAGGCCGGGTGCCAGCTCGCACCCGCGGTCCGCTGCGCGAATTGCACACGCAGGAAGAACCGCACAGCAGCATACAGGTGTTGCCGATCACTCGGCCTTCCCTGCGCGGTGGTCGGACGGCTTATGCCGTGCTCTCCCGGGAGCCGAGTTCCCTCTGGGCCTCCCTCGCCTTTTGAATTGACGATGCCGTCCGCCCGGTTGGGCTCGCGCGCATCTTCGAAAGGCTGGACCGTAGCAACGACGGCCAGGACCACACGGTTTTGCCGTACGCGCGTTCGCTGGTCACCACATTATCTCCCGGCCTTGTCGACGTTGCCGCAAGAATGTGGCGAGACGAACTGAACAGCGCCGCTCGTCCGCACGCGGGTTTCGGGCTCACAGGGACTACCCGCCCTGCCCGCGCGCCCCATCTCGTGCCG
>NZ_JADPJI010000006.1 GCF_023073355.1 Bradyrhizobium sp. 199 | reverse complement strand
CTCCCCCTCCACCCCTTTAGGGCGCTCCCGCCTCACCCAGCCGGGAGCATCCTCGCCCGAGCCCGACGATCCCGGCCAGACACCATCAAGCCGGATGGGGGACCCGCCAGGCCGGACCAAGCCTCCCCCGAAGCCAGACTGGGAGGACCTTTAACGCCTGCCGTTCAGGAAACTTTTTCCATGACAGGCGCCGTACTTGAGCCACAATCCCGCGGCGTTCTGATAAGAGACAAGCTTGAATCGCGGGGGATGCCAGAGGGGGCTGCCGGCGGTTTTCATGGGTCAGAGGAAGGCGATCTTGCAGATGACGCAGCCTTCCCCGGACATTCGAGAGACATCAAGAGAGCTTTACCCGTCCAGCTGTTCGTAATTTCGGCCGGCCCCATCGAGGGGCCTTCTGAGCACGGACGCCTGTGCGGCTTGCCTTTTTCCGGCGATCCCCTTCGAGAGGGCGACCGGGACAAGGTTCGAAGCGGGCTTCTTGGGTCGTTGATTGGGGGACTTGAGTGAACCACAGGACGTCACGCGGCGCTTACGGGCGTGAGACCGGGATCATCGATCTCGGCCACGAGCCGCCGCTGTCCGTCGATGGTTCTGAAGCCGCCGTGATCGACCGCCGCCGCGTCTCGGTGCAATGGTTCAGCGGGACAATCTTGACCGGACTCTGCGGCGCAGCCCTGATCGGCGGCGCCGTTTTCGCATCTCTGGACGGCGAGATGACCTTCGCCAAGGTGCCGGAGCGGGTCGAGGGCGCGCTGCGCGGCGCATTCGGCGCCGCCGATCGCGCCGCCACGCTGCACAAGAGCGACCGCCTGCCGCCGCCGAACGAATCCACGGCGTCCCGCAACATCGTGCGCGTCTCCACGGTCGCCCGCGTCGGCAACCGCGACGTGATGCGGGTGCGTCCGTTCGTGCGGATCGCCGGCAATCTGTCGATGACGACGAGCGATCTGTCGGCGAAGATTCCGCCGTTCAACGCCCAGCGCCTGCTCACCGATGTCGGCTCCGATCCGAAGACGGCAGCGGAAGACCCCAACAATCCGGAAGCCGTCGAGCCCGACGCGGAAGTCTCCTTCGTCACCAAGGACCTGTCGCCGGTGCTGCCGAAGGCCAAGATTTCCGCGGTGGTGGCGCTCGATGACATCCTGATGCGGGTTCGCGACGCCGCCAATTGGCGCGGCAATGGCGGGGTGCGCTACGCCTCCCTCGCCAATGCCGCCGCCGACATCTCCGGCGCGACCGGCCACTCCGACATCAGAACCGCCTACGCGGCCGAATCCTCGCCGTCTGATCCCTATGCCGGATTCGAGACGCGCGTGGTGCCGGAAAACGTCACGCTGCTGCCCAAGACGAAGGAGCAGATCACCGGCGGCAATCCCAACGGCGAACGCGTCCATCTGGTCAAGAAGGGCGACAGCGTCGCCGCCGTGCTGCGCGATCTCGGCGCGAACGCCGACGAGATCAAGGCGATCACCGCGACGCTCGGCCCTCGCGGCCGCGACGGCGGCCTCAGGGAAGGCGAGAAGCTCCGCATCCTGATGGCGCCTGCGAACCCCGGCGCCCGCCTCCAGCCCTACCGTGTCGTCGTCGCAAACGAGACCATGGTCGAGGCGATCGCGGCGCTGTCCGATCTCGGCAAATACGTCGCGGTCGACGTTTCCAGCATGAACACCGTCGCGGACGCTGCGGCCAGCGCCAACAGCGACGACGATGACGACGATGACGGCTCCGGCGTGCGGCTGTACCAGAGCATCTACGAGACCGCGATGCGCAACAAGGTGCCGATGCCGGTCATCGAGGACATGATCAAGATCTATTCCTACGACGTCGATTTCCAGCGCAAGGTGCAGCCGGGCGATTCCTTCGACGTGTTCTACGCCGGCGAAGACGAGGGCGTGACCTCGAGCGAAAAGAACGACGTGCTGTTCGCCTCCCTCACCGTTGGCGGCGAAACCAAGAAATACTACCGCTATCAGAGCCCCGACGACGGCGTCGTCGACTACTATGACGAGACCGGCAAGAGCGCGAAGAAGTTCCTGGTGAGGAAGCCGGTCAACAACGCCATCATGCGCTCCGGCTTCGGCGGCCGCCGCCACCCGATCCTCGGCTACGTGAAGATGCACACCGGTGTCGACTGGGCCACCTCCTACGGCACGCCGATCTTCGCCTCCGGCAACGGCCTGATCGAGAAGGTCGGCCCCGAGGGCGGCTACGGCAAATACATTCGGATCAAGCATTCCAACGGCTACGAGACCGCCTACGGTCACATGTCGGCCTTCGCCAAGGGCATGGAGGCGGGCAAGAAGGTGCGTCAGGGCCAGGTGATCGGCTTCGTCGGTTCGACCGGCCAGTCGACCGGCCCCCATGTCCATTACGAGATCCTGGTCAACGGCCGCTTCGTCGACCCGATGCGCGTGAAGCTGCCGCGTGGCCGCTCGCTCGAAGGCCCGATGCTCGCAGGCTTCGAGAAGGAGCGCGACCGGCTCGAGGGCATGATGAGCGGCCGCGGCGGCGCCATTGCCCGCATGTCGGATGCGACCGGCGGCCCGCTACAGGTCACCAACCGGTAGGAAACCGGTTATCGGCCGACATCGGCCTGATATCTCCGCACACGATCCGAATTTCGACGTAGTCGCGCGAAGTCGCTTCGCTGCGTCACAATTTCAAGTTTCGTTTGCCAAAGCCGCGTGAGGGGCGAATACTTCCCAAAAAAACGGGAGGTCTCGCCATGAAGAACAGGCTCGCCTGCGCAGCCTTCGTCGCTGCGCTTTTTGCCACCACCAGCGCATCCGCCGAGGGCTGGGAGGTCACGAAACTCGTCCCGGGCTCCGCGTTCCACGGCGTGCACGGGCTCGGCATCGACAAGGCCGGCCATCTGTTCGCCGGCAGCGTCGCCGGCGCGGCGCTCTATGAGGTGGACATATCAGCCGGTAGCGCCAAGGTTGCAATCCCTTCTCCCGTCGGCATGGCCGACGACATCGCATTCGCGCCTGATGGCACCATGGCCTGGACGGGATTTTTGGCCGGCGATCTCTATTCGCGCAAGGGCGACGGTCCGATCAAGAAGCTCGCCAGCGGGCTTCCCGGCATCAATTCGCTCGCCTTCCGCAAGGACGGCAGGCTCTACGCCACCACCGTTTTCCTGGGCGACACGCTCTATGAGATCGACGTCGAGGGCGTCAAACCGCCGCGCCAGATCATGGAGAAGATGGGCGGCCTCAACGGCTTCGAGTTCGGCCCCGACGACAAGCTCTACGGTCCGCTCTGGTTCAAGGGCCAGGTCGCCAAAGTCGACGTCGACAAGGCCGAGCTGACCGTCGTCGCCGACGGCTTCAAGGTCCCGGCCGCGGTGAACTTCGATTCCAAGGGCAATCTCTGGGTCGTCGATACCGCGCTTGGCCAGCTCGTCCGGGTTGACCCCAAATCCGGCGCCAAGACCGTGGTGGCGCAGCTGAAGCCCTCACTGGACAATCTCGCGATCGACGACAAGGACCGCATTTACGTCTCCAACATGGCCGATAACGGAATCCAGGAGGTCGATCCCGCGACTGGCCAGGCGAAGCAGATCATCATCGGCAAGCTCGCGCTGCCCGGCGGCATCGGCGTCACCTCGGAAAACGGCAAGGATACCATCCACGTCGCCGACGTGTTCGCCTATCGCACGGTGGACGGCACGACCGGCGAGGTCACCGAGAAGGCGCGCATGCACGCTGCCGGCACCACGCTCGAATACCCGATGAGCGCGACGGCGAGAGGCAACGACGTGGTGCTGTCGAGCTGGTTCACCGGCACCGTACAGGTGATAGACGGCAAGACCGGCGCAACGCGCGACATGCTGCACGGCTTCAAGGCGCCGCACGATGCGATCGTGCTCGCGGACGGAAGCATCCTGGTGGCCGAGCTCGGCACCCAATCGCTGGTCAAGGTGACCGGCGAGCACGGCAAGGATCGCACCACGCTGATTGGCGACCTCCAAGGCCCGGTCGGGCTCGTCGGCGGGAAGGCTGACGAGGTCTACGTCACCGAGGCCTTTGCCGGCACCGTGTCCCGGATCGACAGCAATGGCGAGAAGACCGTGCTCGCCAAGGAGCTGAAAATGCCCGAGGGCATCGCACGCGGGAGCGACGGCAAGCTGATCGTGGCGGAAGTCGGTGCCAAGCGGCTGATCGAGATCGAACCGGAGAGCGGCAAGGTCTCCGAGATCGCGGCCAATCTTCCGATCGGCCTGACCGGCGCGCCCGGCGGGCTGCCGAGCAACATTCCGACAGGTGTGGCGGTCGGAGCTTCAGGCGTGATCTACTTCTCTTCCGACATCGAGAACGCGATCTACAAGGTGGCCAAGAAATAGCGGCGGCCGGCGGCCTCCGCAAAAGCAAACCGCCCCGGAGAGGCTGACCTCTCCGGGGCGGTTTGTCGTTTCAGGCTCGAATGCCGCTGCTCAATTCAACTTGCGTTTCGCCACCGGCGCCTCGAACTGCGCAATCTCAGCGGTCTGCGGCGCCTTGCCGTTGAAGGTCAGCACGTTGCCTTCGGACGAGATCGCGACGGCATCTCCGTCCCTGACATCGCCGGCCAGGATCATCTCGGCGAGCGGATCCTGGACGTGACGCTGGATCACGCGCTTGAGCGGCCTTGCGCCATAGGCGGGATCCCAGCCCTTGGCTGCGAGCCAGTCGCGGCCGGCTGCATCGAGCGTCAGCACGATCTTGCGGTCGGTGAGGAGCTTCTGCAGCCGTGCGAACTGGATCTCGACGATCCGGCCCATCTCGCTCCGCTGCAAGCGGTGGAACAGGATGATCTCGTCGACACGGTTGAGGAATTCGGGGCGGAAATGCCCGCGCACCATTCCCATCACCTGCTCGCGCACGGCCGAGGTGTCCTCGCCTTCCGGCTGGTTCACCAGGAATTCCGAACCAAGGTTCGAGGTCATGATGATCAGCGTGTTGCGGAAGTCGACGGTGCGGCCCTGGCCATCGGTCAGGCGGCCGTCATCGAGCACCTGCAGCAGGACGTTGAAAACATCAGGATGCGCCTTCTCGATCTCGTCGAACAGCACTACCTGATAGGGCCGGCGCCGCACCGCTTCGGTGAGCGCACCGCCCTCATCATAGCCGACATAGCCCGGAGGCGCGCCGATCAGCCGCGACACCGAGTGCTTCTCCATGTATTCGGACATGTCGAGGCGAACCATCGCAGTCTCGTCGTTGAACAGGTACTCCGCCAGCGCCTTGGTCAGCTCTGTCTTGCCGACGCCGGTAGGCCCCAAGAACATGAACGAGCCGGTGGGGCGGTTCGGGTCCTGCAGGCCTGCGCGAGAGCGACGCACGGCGGTTGCGACCGCACGCACGGCCTCGGCCTGACCGACGACACGGTTGCCGAGCTGCTCCTCCATCTTCAGGAGCTTCTCCTTCTCGCCCTCCAGCATCTTGTCGACGGGCACACCGGTCCAGCGCGAGACCACCTGCGCGATGTGGTTGGCGGTGACCGCCTCCTCCATCATCTCGCCGGAGCCTTCGCGCGCTTCGATATCCGCAAGCTGCTTCTCGAGCTCCGGGATCCGGCCATAGGCCAGCTCGCCGGCCTTCTGGAATTCGCCGCGCCGCTGCGCATTGGCAAGCTCGACACGCAAGCCATCGAGTTCGGCCTTCAGCTTCTGGGCATCGGAGAGCTTGTTCTTCTCCGCGCTCCAGCGCGCCGTGAGGGCAGCGGACTTCTCCTCGAGCTCGGCGAGGTCCTTCTCAAGGGTCTGGAGCCGGGTCTTGGAGCCCGGATCGCTTTCCTTCTTCAGCGCCTCCTGCTCGATCTTGAGCCGGATGATCTCGCGGTCCAGCGAATCCAGCTCTTCCGGCTTGGAATCGACCTGCATCTTCAGCCGCGCCGCGGCCTCGTCCATGAGGTCGATCGCCTTGTCGGGCAGGAAGCGATCGGTGATGTAGCGGTTGGACAGCGTCGTGGCGGCCACGAGCGCGGAATCGGTGATCCGCACGCCATGATGCTGCTCGTACTTGTCCTTCAGCCCGCGCAGGATCGAGATGGTGTCCTCGACCGAGGGCTCGCTGACGAAGATCGGCTGGAACCGGCGTGCCAGCGCGGCATCCTTCTCGACGTGCTTCTGATACTCGTCGAGCGTGGTCGCGCCAATGCAGTGCAGCTCGCCGCGCGCGAGCGCCGGCTTGAGCAGGTTGGAGGCGTCCATCGCGCCGTCGCCCTTGCCGGCGCCGATCAGCGTGTGCATCTCGTCGATGAACAGGACGAAGGTGCCTTCGCTCCCGGTCACTTCCTGAAGCACGGCCTTCAGCCTTTCCTCGAACTCACCACGATATTTGGCGCCGGCGATCAGCGCGCCGAGGTCCAGCGACAGCAGCTTCTTGTCCTTCAGGCTCTCCGGCACGTCACCGTTGACGATGCGCAGCGCAAGGCCTTCGGCGATGGCGGTCTTGCCGACGCCGGGCTCGCCGATCAGGACGGGGTTGTTCTTGGTTCGGCGCGACAGCACCTGGATGGTACGGCGGATCTCCTCGTCGCGGCCGATGACCGGATCGAGCTTGCCGTCGCGCGCAGCCTGGGTCAGGTCGCGGGCATATTTCTTTAGCGCGTCATAGGCATTCTCGGCGGTCGCGCTGTCGGCCGTGCGGCCCTTGCGCAGCGCCTCGATCGCCGCGTTGAGGTTTTGCGGGGTAACGCCGCCCTTGCTGAGGATCGTACCAGCCTCGCTGGTCTTCTCCAGCGCGAGACCAAGCAGCAGCCGCTCAACGGTAACGAAGCTGTCGCCGGCCTTCTCACCGGCCTTTTCCGCCGCGTCGAAGGTGCGGGCGAGCTCGGGCGCCAGATAGATCTGCCCGGCACCGCCGCCTGAGACCTTCGGCACCTTGTTCAGGGCGTCCTCGGTCGCCTTCAGAATTGCACGGGAATTGCCACCGGCGCGATCGATCAAGCCGGAAGCGAGGCCCTCATTGTCGTCCAGCAGGACCTTCAGCACGTGTAGGGTCGAAAACTGCTGGTGCCCCTCGCGCATCGCGAGCGACTGCGCAGACTGGACGAAGCCCCTGGAGCGTTCGGTATATTTGTCGATGTTCATCTTTCTGTCCCTCGGCCTGCCCTTGGGGCCCTCTAAGGCACCCCAACACGGCATCTTCATTGGGTTTCCGCTCACCGCAATGAGGTTTCTCAAGCGGGAACGGGCGTGTTTGCCGGCGCGGGACGCCGGCCTGAGACAAATGTGGGAAGCGGGTTGCGGATGCGAAAGAGGCGCGTTCACAATTTCGTGCTCTCATCCGGCGGCTTGGCGGGTCCGGGCCGAATCCCTTAAGTAGCAGCATGACAGCCAGCCACATCGCCGAGATCACCGGCCTGTATCGCTACCCGATCAAGGGCCTGACGCCGGAACGCCTGTCGCGCGTCCCTTTGCGGGTTGGTCAGACCCTGCCCGCGGACCGCCGCTACGCCATCGAGAACGGCCCGAGCGGGTTCGACCCTGATGCGCCCGAATGGAAGCCGAAGATCCAGTTTCTGATGCTGGCGCGCAACGAGCGGCTGGCTGAGCTCGACAGCCGGTTCGACGACGCCACCAATGTGTTGACCATCCGCAAGGACGGCCTGACCGTCGCCAGCGGCAATCTGGAGACCGCTGCCGGGCGCGCCGCCATCGAGCGCTACTTCACGGAGAATTTTCAGCCCGAGCTGAAGGGGCCGCCCAAGGTGCTATCGGGCCGCGAGCACAGCTTCTCCGACGTCGCCCGCAAGGTCGTCTCCATCATCAATCTCGGCAGTGTCCGCGCCATCGAGGCCATGCTGGGCGGCGCTGCCGTGCATCCGCTGCGCTTCCGCGCCAATCTCTACGTGAAGGGCTGGCCGGCCTGGTCGGAGCTCGATCTCGTCGGCCAGACGCTTGCGATCGGGCAGACCCGGCTGAAGGTTGTCAAGCGCATCGTCCGCTGCCCCGCCACCAATGTCGATCCTGAGACCGGCAAGCGCGATCTCGAAATCCCGCCCACGCTTTCGCGCACGCTCGGCCACATGGACTGCGGCATCTATGCCGAGGTGGTCGCCGACGGCGAGATTGGGGTCGGCGATGCGCTTGCGGTGGAAGAGCCGAAGCTCATCTAAGCTGCTGTAGGCGGGCAAAGCTTAGCGTGCCCACCATTCCGGTTTTCAAACGTTGATACACCGCTGGTGGGCACGGCGCTTGCGCGCCTTTGCCCACCCTGCCGCTGCATCACTAGTTTGGCATCACATACGCATAGATGCGGCCGCGCGAGACCGGCGCCTCGCGGACGCGGTTGCCGTTGTTGCCGGAGATCATGATCGGATTGCCCTGCGCGTCGATGCCGGTGATGATGCCGACATGGCCACCGCGGCCGCCGCGCGACATCACCGCGATGGCGCCGACCTGCGGACCGGAGACGCGGGTGCCGTAACGCGCGAACGAGCTCGCCATGTCGGAGCCGGTGCCCTGATGCCCGGTCTGCTGCAGCACCATGTTCATGAAGCGCGCGCACCACAGGCTCCCACGCCCGGTCGGATTGCTCCCGACATAGCGGCGTGCCTCCGAGACGAGACCCGATCCACCGCCGAAGCCGCCGCTATTCATGCCATTGCCGGCCATGCCGCCGTTCGCACCCGTCGCCATTCCATCGCTACCGCCATCGCGCATGGCCATTCGACGGCTACCGATCGAGGCCATTCGACCGCTGCCCCTAATAATCGTTTCACCGTTGCCCCTCATGGCAAGGCTGGGGCTATTGGCGTTCGGATCATAGCTGGCAAAGGCGCCGCCGAATCCGCCCGCCTGTAACTGCGCCGCGCTGCGCTCGAAGCGCGAGCTGCGTGCATGGTGGCGGTAATGATGCTGCCTGGCGTGGTGAACGTAAGCGTGCCGCTCTGCGCTATGACGATGATGCGGCCGCGCTGAGGCCGGAGAGACGAACGCGGCAACCGCTGCGAAGAAGATCGCCAGCGCGACAACACAACGCGACAGGCGAGACGCAAACAACTCAAACATTCTTCATCCTTCGTTGACACCCCACTTCCCGATCGGCCCGTGCGGTGGCCGACATCTGCTTTGCGTATCAGAATCCTGATGTGGCGAGATCAAGACGCGTTCTGGAAGATTTTGCGCGCAGGTTAACGGATGTTAGAACTCACATGCGTGAACTGCAGAACGGCATTCCAATGCCGCAACATCCTAAGGGAGAAAACGCGATGCCTTACGCCGTCACCGAGGACAAGTGCCGTCTCTATTTCGAAGAAGCGGGCAGCGGCACGCCGATCATCTTCCTCCACGAATTCGCGGCCGACTACACCAATTGGGAACCGCAGATGCGCTACTTCTCACGTGGCCATCGCTGCATCACCTATTCGGCGCGCGGCTACACGCCATCGGACGTGCCCGAGGGCGAAGTCTATGGCTACACGCACTTCTACAGCGACGCGCTCGCGGTGCTCGATCATCTGAAGATCGAGCGCGCGCATCTCGTCGGCCTGTCGATGGGCGCCTATTCGTCGCTCCAGATCGGGCTCAACGCGCCGCAACGCGCGCTGTCGATGACGCTGGCCGGTGTGGGCTCAGGTTCGGAGATCGAGAACCTCGACGCCTGGCGCCAGCAGTGCCGCGCTAACGCGGAGCAATTCGAGACGCTGGGCTCCGCCGAGGTCGCAAAAGTCACGCGCGAGGCGCCGAGCCGGATTCCGTTCCTGGTGAAGGATCCGCGCGGGCACGCCGATTTTTACGCCGCGCTGGCGCGCCACGATGCCAAGGGATCGGCGCGGACAATGCGCGGCTTCCAGGGCGGCCGCCCCTCGATCTACACAATGACGGATGCGATCAAGAAGGCGACGACGCCGGCGTTGATCATCTGCGGGGACGAGGACGATCCGTGCGTGGGCGCAAGCCTGTTCCTGAAGAAGCACCTGCCGACAGCGGGCTTGGCGATGTTTCCGAAGTCGGGCCACGTGCTCAATCTGGAAGAGCCCGCGCTGTTCAACGAAAGCGTGGAGCGGTTCGTGACGCTGGTGGAAGCGGGCCGCTGGCCGGTGCGCGATCCGAGGTCGCTCGCGGCGCATTAGCCGTCATTCCGGGATGCGCAGGCCCGGAATGACGGAGGGACTATTTCCCGCCGCCGCGGCTCAGCAAAAACACGCCCTGCTCGCCGAACATGTTCCACACCCACCAGGGCAGGTTCAGCGGCACCGGGCGGCCGTAGAGATCGAGCGCGACCGAGCGCTCCATCTTGACGTTGATCTCGTCGCAGAGCTGCACGAAGTCCTTGATGGTGCAGAAATGGATGTTGGCGGTGTCGTACCAGGTCGCCGGCAGGTTCTCGGTGCGCGGCATGTGGCCGCCGATCAGGAGCTGGAGCCGCATCTTCCAGAAGCCGAAATTCGGGAACGAGACGATGGCACGGCGGCCGATGCGCAGCAGATTCTCCAGCACCACCCTCGGCTGCCGCGTCGCCTGCAGCGTCTGCGACAGGATCACGTAGTCGAAGGCGTCATCCGGATAATTGACGAGGTCGGTGTCGGCATCGCCCTGCACCACCGCAAGGCCCTTGGCCACGCAGCGATTGACGCCCTCGCGCGATAGCTCGATGCCGCGGCCGTCGATGCCGCGGGTTTCCAGCAACTGAAGCAGATCGCCCTCACCGCAACCGACGTCGAGCACCTTCGAGCCCGGCTTGACCATCTCGGCGACCAACCGATGATCGGCGCGAAAATCACCGGACTGCCCGGTCGCAACGCCGCCCAGCGGCAAGACTTCCTGCACCGACATGCTAGCTCCCCTTCAGTCCGCGCGCCTTGCCTGCCGATTGCAGGAATGCGCGGGAAATGTCGAAGAATTCCGGAACGTCGAGCAGGAAGGCGTCATGCCCGCGATCGGTCTCGATCTCGGCGAACGACACCCGCGCGCTCGAGGCGTTCAGCGCGTGCACCAGCGCGCGCGATTCCGAGGTCGGAAATAACCAGTCGCTGGTGAACGAGACCACGCAGAAGCGGGTCTTGATATCGGCGAACGCCTTCGCCAGCACGCCGCCATGGTCTGCGGCGATGTCGAAATAATCCATCGCGCGCGTCAGATAAAGATAGGAGTTGGCGTCGAAGCGCTCGACGAAGGACGATCCCTGGTAGCGCAGGTAGCTCTCGACCTGGAAATCGGCATCGAACGAGAAGGTCGGCAGCTCGCGGTCCTGCATGCGCCGGCCGAACTTGCGATGCAGCGCGGCGTCCGAGAGATAGGTGATGTGTGCCGCCATCCGCGCCACGCCGAGTCCGCGATGCGGATGGATGCCGTGATCGGCATAGCCGCCACCGTGCCAATCGGGATCGGCCATCACGGCCTGGCGGCCGAGCTCATGGAAGGCGATGTTCTGTGCCGAGTGCCGCGTCGAGCAGGCAATCGCCAGCGCGGAGAACACGCGCGCCGGATAGGCCGCCGTCCATTGCAGCACCTGCATGCCGCCCATCGAGCCGCCGACGACCGCAAACAGCGTGTCGATGCCGAGCCGGTCGACCAGCATCGCCTGCGCGCGCACCATGTCGGGGATGGTGATGACAGGGAAATCCAAACCCCAGACCTTGCCGGTGGAAGGATTGATCGAGGCGGGTCCGGTCGAGCCCATGCAGCCGCCGATCACGTTGGAGCAGATGATGAAGTACTGCTTGGGATCGATGGGCCGGCCGGGGCCGACCAGCGTCTCCCACCAGCCGGGCTTGCCAGTCACGGGATGCACATTGGCGACATGCTGATCGCCGGTCAGCGCATGGCAGATCAGAACGGCGTTGGAGCGATCGGCATTGAGCTCGCCATAGGTCTGGTAGGCGATCTGGAACGGGGTGAGATCGACGCCGCAATCGAGCCGCAGCGGCTGCTCAGCGCCGAAATGTGCGACCTGCGAACTCGGATGATCCACCTCGTGCGACCGCTCGTCGGTGCTGATCGCAGGACTCGGTATCGACTTGACGCCACCCATCTGACCATCGACCTCGTTTGCGATCAGACGTAAGATCGCAGTGACATCAGGCCATGAAAAACCCGGCCTGAACGATAGGTTCGGCCGGGATCAGAAGCGTCCCCGGCCTGTTTAGCGAGTTTTTTAACGTGGCTGCAAGCCGGCCGGCTCAAATGACCACGGAACGGGCAAAAGCTACCGTCTTGGGCGGTTTTCGTCAAGTCGCGGGCCGGATCGATCGGATTTGCTTCCGGGCCGTGGGCTGGAGCATGCCGTCATTTCTCTTTGCTTTCGCCGCCCTGACTGCCTAATCAGGACATCAACCGCAGCGGTGCCGGCACTGGCCGAACCGCATTGGAAAGCCTCTCAACAGCGCAAGCTCTTCAACAGTCCAAGTCAGATATGTCCCAACGTCCGCCCGCGCCGCCATCGCTGCAGGAACTGCGCAAGGAGATCGACGCGATCGACGAGGGCATGCATCGCCTGTTGATGCAGCGCGGCGACATCATCGACCGCCTGATCCAGGTGAAGCAGACCCAGGAGGTCGGCTCGGCGTTCCGTCCGGCGCGCGAGGCCGCCATGATGCGTGACCTCGTGCAGCGCCATCGCGGCATCCTTCCGCTCGACACCGTCGAGAGCATCTGGCGCGTCATCATCTCGACCTTCACCTATGTGCAGGCGCCGTTCTCGGTGCATGCCGACATATCGGTGAGCGAGCCGGCGATGCGCGATTCCGCGCGTTTCCATTTTGGTTTTACCGTGCCCTACGTCGCGCATTTCAGCGCGCAGGCCGCGGTCGAAGCGGTGGCGAAGTCCAAAGGCGATCTGGCGCTGGTCTCGGCGACGTCCAGCCGCACGCCATGGTGGCTCTCGCTCGAGCAAGAAGGCGCGCCAAAAATCATCGCACGGCTGCCGTTCGTCGAGCGCGCCGACCATCCGGCGGCGATGCCGGTGTTCGCGGTCTCGCGGGTCGCCGACAGCGCCCTGGTCACGGAAGTCGAGACCTTCAGCGTCCGCGTCTCCGGATGGAATGCCGAGGTCGCGCGTGCCCTGTCGCCGCTCGCCGAGATCGTGGCAGTACCTGACGCCGCCTTCGACGGCGCGGCGCTGCTGGTCTCAGTCACGGGTGCGACCAGCATCGACAAAGTCAGGGCTGCCCTGATCGAGGCGGGGGCCTCGGTGCGCTCCACGGCCCTCGTCGGCAGCCACGCAACGCGCTATACGGTGCCCCCGACCGGGGCGAAATCGTAATCCGCGCGCCACGCCCCGCCATCTCGGAGTTGAAGATGTCCCGCCCCGTGCCGAATCCCGGCATTCTCGACATTGCGCCCTACACGCCCGGCAAGAGTCCGGTCGCCGAGCCGGGCCGCAAGGTGTTCAAGCTGTCCGCCAACGAGACGCCCTTCGGGCCCTCACCCAAGGCGATCGAGGCGTTCAAGGGCGTGGCGGACCATCTGGAAGACTATCCGGAAGGAACCTCGCGCGTGCTGCGCGAGGCGATCGGCCGTTCTTTCGGGCTGGACCCCAACCGCATCATCTGCGGCGCGGGTTCGGACGAGATCCTCAACCTGCTCGCGCACACCTATCTCAGCCACGGCGACGAGGCGATCTCGACCACCCACGGCTTCCTGGTCTACCCGATCGCGACTATGGCGGTCGGCGCCAAGAACGTGGTCGCGCAGGAGACCAACCTCACCTGCGACGTCGACGCCATCCTGAAAGCCGTGACGCCGCGCACCAAGCTGGTCTGGCTCGCCAACCCCAACAATCCGACCGGGACCTATGTGCCGTTCGACGAGGTCAAGCGGCTGCGCGCCGGCCTGCCCTCCCACGTGCTGCTGGTGCTGGACGCTGCCTATTGCGACTACGTCTCGCGCAACGATTACGAGATGGGGATCGAGCTCGTCGCCACCACGGAGAACACGGTGGTGACCCACACCTTCTCCAAGATCCACGGCCTCGCGGCGCTGCGCATCGGCTGGATGTTCGGCCCCGAGCACATCATCGACGCCGTCAATCGCATCCGCGGTCCGTTCAACGTCTCGACGCCGGCGATGTATGCCGCGGTCGCCGCGATCGAGGACACCGCGCACCAGGCGATGTCGAGGCAGTTCACCGAGACCTGGCGCAACTGGCTCACCGAGGAGATCGGCAAGCTCGGTCTGAAGGTGACGCCGAGCGTCGCCAATTTCGTGCTGATCCACTTCCCAACCGACAAAGGCAAGACCGCCGACGACGCCGACGCGTTCCTCACCAGGCGCGGTCTGGTGCTGCGCGCGTTGAAGAATTACGGCCTGCCGCATTCGCTGCGCATGACCATCGGCACCGAGGAGGCCAATCGCCTCGTGGTCGATGCCTTGCGCGACTTCACGGCCGGCAAATGAGCGCGGATCCGCACTTCCAGCGTGTCGCGCTGATCGGCTTCGGCCTGATCGGCGGCTCGATCGCGCGCGCTGCGAAGCTTCAGGGCCTGGCCGGCGAGATCGTTACCACCGCGCGCTCGGAGAAGACGCGCGCGCGGGTGATGGAGCTCGGTATCGTCGACCAGGTGGTAGCGACCAATGCGGAGGCGGTGAAGGATGCCGATCTCGTCATCCTCTGCATTCCCGTCGGCGCCTGCGGCCCCGTCGCCCAGGAGATCGCCGCGCACCTGAAGCCGGGCGCTGTCATCTCCGACGTCGGCTCGGTGAAGGGCGCGATCGTCAGGGACATGGCGCCGCATCTGCCGAAGTCGGTTCATTTCGTGCCGGCGCATCCGGTCGCAGGCACCGAGCATTCGGGGCCGGATTCAGGTTTCGCCGAGCTCTTCATCAACCGCTGGTGCATTCTCACCCCGCCCGAAGGCGTCGACGCCGCGGCCACCGATCGCCTGCGCGCGTTCTGGGCGGCGATGGGCGCCAAGGTCGAGGTGATGACGCCGGATCATCACGATCTCGTGCTCGCCATCACCAGCCATCTGCCGCATCTGATCGCCTACACCATCGTCGGCACCGCCGACGAGTTGGCGCAGGTGACGGAATCCGAGGTCATCAAGTTCTCCGCCGGCGGCTTTCGCGATTTCACCCGCATCGCCGCCTCCGACCCGACGATGTGGCGCGACGTCTTCCTGGCCAACAAGGAAGCCGTGCTGGAGATGCTCGGCACCTTCACCGAGGACCTCGCAAAGCTCACCCGCGCCATCCGCCGCGGCGATGGCGAGGCGCTGTTCGACCACTTCACCCGCACCCGCGCCATCCGCCGCGGCATCGTCGAGATCGGCCAGGATTCGGCCGCGCCCGATTTCGGCCGGCCGCATGCGGCGCTGAAGAAGCCGTAGCGCGCTCTCACCTCCTCATTGCGAGGATCGCAACGACGAAGCAATCCAGACTGTTTCCGAGGAGAAAGTCTGGATTGCTTCGCTTCGCTCGCAATGACGGAGGGGTCAATACAGCGGCGGGATCTGGCCGACCTTGACGGGCCCGAGCAGCACGGCGCCGTCGACGAATTTCAGCGGGAAGCTTCTCGCCTTCTTGCCTTCCAGCGTGCTCTCGGTGCCGATCGAGTTGATGCCGGCGGCAACGCCGGCATTGGCGTTCTGCTTGATGACCTTGCCGAGACCGGGCACGGCGCGGTCGAGCGCGCCGAAGAGGTTGGTGAGATCCTGCGACTTCACGCCGGGCGCGACGCGGTCGAGCGTTGCCTGCGGTACGCCCTCCTCCAGCATCTTCTCGATGCCGAGCGCCGGGATCACGCGCTCGAGGCCCGTCACCGTCATCTGCAATTCGCCGTCGAGCCGGCCGTTGGCCGAGAGGGCGAGCGTGCCGGCCGCAACCGCGATCATCTCGCCCTGCTGGATCCGTGACTGCACGATCTCGATGTGACCGCCGGCGGCCTGGATCTCGCGGAAGCGCTGCGGCCAGGGCTTTGGCGTCAGGTCGGAGAGGCCGGTGACCTTGGCGCGCGTGTCCGCCTCGAACGGCTCGGCGAGCAGGGGATGAACGCCCTGGATGCTGCCCTGCGCGACATGGAGCACCGTCTCGATCACAGGATGATCGGCCGGTGATCCCTCTGCGAGGCGACCGTGCAACTCGACCTGCTTGGCGCGTGCCAGCGGCACCTGCACGCTGCCGTCGAGCCGGTTGAGCGAGGGATCGTCGAACACGATGGAGGCGCGGTCCGGCACGGCCGGCAGGCCGACCACGCTGCTACGGCCCTTGCTCCAGTTCACCACGAAGGTGTTCTGCGTGACGCCGTCCGTCAGCGTCGCGGGTGCGGAGAATTCGGCGATAACGCGCTTGGGATCGTACACCTGGGCAACGACCAGGATGTTGTCGAGCTTCGCCGTGAACGGCGTCTTGCTCGCATTCTGCGAGACCAGGGCGACGCTGGCGCCGGAGCACTGGACCTCGAAGCGGAACGGAAAGCCGGCGATCGAACGCCTGGCGCAATCATAGATGCGGCCGGACTTGGCCTCCTGCGCCCGCCAGGCGTCGGCGGCAATTTCGGCCTGCGACGCCGCATAGAACCAGAAGCCGCTCCACGCCACGGCGAGGATCAGGACGAGAACGGGTGCGATGAAAAGGCCCCAACGGGAGCGGCGGCCTGCGGCAACGGTCTTATTGGACATGCAGCGACCCTTTGACCCCAGATTCAGGCAAATGTAAGCGAGGGCGGACTGCGACGAAAGACGGAGAATTCGCTTCGCTTGGGGGCGCGGTTCTGGTAGCCGTGCCCGAAATGTCGGAAATCACCCTTCCCTCCGTCACCACAGCCAGCGGCGATCTCTGGGTGTTCGGCTACGGCTCGCTGATGTGGCGGCCGGGCTTTGCATTCGAGGAGCGCGTCCCGGCGCGGCTGGTCGGCGAGCACCGCGCGCTCTGCGTCTATTCCTTCGTGCATCGCGGCACGCCGGAGAAGCCCGGCCTGGTGCTCGGGCTCGACCGCGGCGGCGCCTGCCGCGGCATCGCCTTCCGTGTCGCCGAAAAGAACCGCGCTGACGTCGTCGCTTACTTGCGTGCGCGCGAGCAGGTCACCTCGGTCTACCGCGAGGTGATGCGCTCGGTGTGGCTGGAGAACGATGCACGGCAGCGCGTTTCCGCGCTCGCTTATGTCGTCGATCGCGGCCATGTCCAATATGCCGGCCGTCTCTCGCTCACCGAGCAGCACCGCCATGTCCTCCAGGGCCACGGCCAGTCCGGCGCGAACCGCGACTACGTGACGGCGACGGTGAAGGCGATCGAGGCCGAAGGCTTTCGCGACACGCAACTGCATCAGCTCGCATTGATGCTGCATGGTGATGCGCATTCCCTGCACGCGCCGGCACCCGCCGAAGACCGCTAAAGCGCGATGCGATTAGGATGAATCGCCATCGCGCTTTAGGTTGTTGTTTAAGCATGATCTTTTCGGAAAACCGCTGCGCACTTTCCCGGATCATGCTTTAGCCCCCGGTCGGGGCATAGCTCGGCGCGGAGCCGATCAACTGCTCCTGCTCTTTCCGGCCCGCTTCGACGAGGCGACCGGTCGCGTCCTCGATGGCCGTCTGCACGCGGGAAAGAAACTGGTCCTTCGGCAGGCCCGGGGGCAACGGATCGAGGAATTCCACCACCAGCGTGCCGGGATAGCGCATGAAGGTCCGGCGCGGCCAGAACAGGCCTGAATTGAGCGCGATCGGCAGGCACGGCACTCCGCAGGACGAATAGATCTGCGCAAAGCCAGTCTTGTAATCGGGCGGTGCACCGGGGGCGCGGCGCGTGCCTTCGGGAAAGATGACGAGCTGCTTTCCGCTGCGCACCGCCTCACGCGCGCGGCGCGTCATGTCGAGCAGCGCCTTCACCCCGGCATTGCGATCGATCGCGATCATGCCAGTCTTGACCAGGAACTGGCCGAACACCGGGATCTGCATCAGCTGACGCTTGAGGATGAAGATCGGGTGCTCGAAGAAGCCCAGCAGCACGAACGTCTCCCAGAACGACTGGTGCTTCGCCACGATCACCAGCGGCCCCTGCGGAATCTTCTCCGCACCCCGGAATTCCACCTTGATGTTGCAGACCAGGCGCATCAGGACCAGCGTCGCCTTCGCCCACCACTTCGCAACCGTCAGCATCGCGCGCGGCGGCAATGCGAAGGTCGGCAGCGCCACGATGGCGAGGCACACCAGCACGGCGTAGAACAGCACGTTGAACACCAGCGAGCGCAGGAAAATCAGAAACATCGATGGTCCGATCAATTTGCCGATCAATTGGCCTGTGCAGTGTTGGGCCGCTTCGGCTGCACGCTTGCGGGCTGCTCCAACATCTCGGGCGAAAGGTCAATCCCGAAATTCTCAAGGCTTACCCTGAGCTCGGCCGCGATATACTTGACATATTCCAACAGCAGCAGCCGCAAGGTGGACGCCGAGGTCCACCACGGCTCCTCGCGCCATTTGTCGCCGACCACCGCGAACGGGATCAGTGTCGTCTGCGGCATCGCATGCGAGAACTCCACCAGCGCGCGCGGCATGTGATAGTTCGAGGTGACCACGATCAGCGATTGGAATCGGCGCCGCTCGGCCCAGCGCCGCGCCTCCGCCGCATTGCCGCGGGTCGATAGCGCGGTGCGGTCGAGATCGACGCAACAGCTCATGAAGGACTGGTTCTCCGGCAGGGTCCGGGAGATGTCGCTCGCCGTCGAGGTCGGATGCACGCCCGAGATCAGCAGCCGCCTGCCGTAGCCGGCAGCGAGCAGCTCCATCGCATCCGACACCCGCGAGGAGCCACCGGTCAGCACCACGATGCCGTCAGCCTTGCGCCCCGGCGCGATCTCGGCGCCGCGCAATTGCGACAGGAAGGCGATGAAACCAGCCGCGGCGCCGACGAAGGCGAACGCAATCGTCGACACCAATGCCGCGCGCAGCCAGCCGCGCGGCAGGTTCGGCGAACGATCGTCGGTCGGCGAGGTCATGTGATGTCGGTGATCCCTTCCCTCAGGTGATTTTATGACGTTTTGAGACGAAGTGGAGTCTGGTTTCTTCATCCTCGCCGCTTGCGGGAGCCGGCTGAGGGGGTTTTCTCCGCGAACTCAATCCACATCATTCAGCGTCGCAAACAGCGTCTGGCGCGCGGCCACCGCGGTGATGGCGCCGATCAGCACGGCCTGGACCGCGAGCACGATGTAGCCGGATGGCCGCAGCGAGAAGGTGCCGAGCAGCGCGGCGAACTGGTCGCCGACGGGGGTACCGGAAAACCAGCCGGCGATCGACTCGGAGAAGCCGAACACCAGCATGGCGGCGCCGCCGCCGATCAGACCGCCCTCCAGCCCCAGCCTGAGGAAATGACGCAGGAAGTGGTTGGCGATGTAGCGGTCGCCGGCGCCGACGAAATGCAGCACCTCGACGATCGGGCGGTTCGCGGCCATGGCGCCGCGGGTCGCAAACGACACCGAGATGATGGTGGCGATGATGACCAACGCGAGAATGCCGAGGCCGGCGAGCACGGTGGCGTTGGTCATCGAGCGCATCCGCTCGATCCAGGCGCGGTGATCGTCGACGCTGGCGCCCGGCGCGACCTGGGTCACGCGCGCGCGCAAGGTGCCGAGATCAAGCGACGTGCCGGGCTGCACGCGCGCGATAATCATGCGTGGCACCGGCAGATCGTCCATCGACAGCCCGGTGCCGAGCCAGGGCTCGAGCAGCTTGCCGCTCTCCTCCCTGCTGAACGGCTTGACCTCGACGATGCCGGCCTGCGCGCGCATTGCCTCGGTCACCGCCGCGGTGTCGCGTTCGAGATCGCGGCCGGCCTGCGGGCGAACCTGGATGGTGATCTCGCTCGCAACGTCCGACTGCCATTCGGCGGCGGAGGCGCTGACCAGCAGCACCGTGCCCGTGGTCATCGAGGCGAGAAAGGTCATGATGGCGACGACGGCGACCAGGGCGCGGCCGTGGATCGAGGCGCGCGGCACGATCGGCGACATGTTGCGCGCCTTCGCGGGGAGCTGCGGACGCTCCTGTCCGAGGTCGACCAGTACGCCGCGCTCGTCGGTCCTACTCATAGACGTGCAGCCGCCCCTGGTGCAGCACGAGCCGCCGTGCCTCGTACTGGTCCATCAGGCCGATGTCGTGAGTCGCGATGATGACGGCGGTGCCCGATTTGTTGAGCTCGATGAAGAGCCGCAACAGGCGGCGTCCGAGCGTCGGATCGACGCTGCCGGTCGGCTCGTCCGCGAGCAGCAGCTGCGGCCGCGAGATCACGGCGCGCGCGATCGCAGCGCGCTGCTTCTCGCCGCCCGACAGAATCGGCGGCAGCGCGTCCATGCGCTCGCCGAGCCCGACCCAACGCAACAAATCGATTACCTCCTTGCGATAGCTCGACTCGCTGCGCCCCATGACGCGAAACGGCAACGCGACGTTCTCATAGGTCGTCATGTGATCGAGCAGGCGGAAATCCTGGAGCACGATGCCGATGCGCTTGCGCAAATCGGCGATCTCGTCCTTTCCGAGCTGCGAGATATCGTGGCCAAACAGATTCACGAGGCCCCGCGTCGGCCGATGCGACAGGAACAGCAGGCGCAGCAGCGAGGTCTTGCCAGCACCCGACGGGCCGGTGAGGAACTGGAACGAATGCGCCGGGATCTGGAAGCTGAGGTCGCGCAAAATCTCCGGCCCCAGACCGTAACGCAATCCGACATTTTCGAACCGAACCAAGCTCAGCTCCGTTCGAGAGGGGGCGCGGGTCGCACTGCTGCGCTCCGCCATACGCGATCAACGGGTTTTGCCGCCGTTATGGTTTCCGGTTCGTTAACGGTCGCGCTGTAGCATACATGGTCAAGTCCTCGTTCATGCATCAAGGCTCGTCCATGCATATCGTCTGCCCCCACTGTATGACATCGTACGCCGTCAAGCTTGCGAGCCTTGGGGCGAACGGACGGGCGGTCCGCTGTTCCCGCTGCAAGGAGACCTGGATCGCCCATGCCGAGGATGCCATTGAGGAGGCGTCCGTCCCGGCTATGGCCGCTGCCAGCCAGGGCGACGACCAGTCCGATCTCGCCGAGCAGTGGAACTCCTATGCCAAGGATGACGGGATGGCTGATGCGCCTGTCGTCGATAGCCCCTCGATCGCCAGCGACTGGCCCGATGAAGAGGCCAGGGAAACCGAGGACGAATGGTCAGCGGCGGCCCGCGAGGTCGAAGAGGAGGTCGTTGGCGCGCAGCATCAGTCCTGGTTCCGCGGCCTGTTCGGCCGCCGCGGTGCACGGGTCAGCCGCCCGGCTGCCACCATTGCTCCGCGAAAATCCTATTTCGGGCTGCCGACCGCCTGCGCCGCGATGGGCGCGCTGGTGCTGGCGCTGGTGATCTGGCGGGGCGACATGGTGCGGCTGCTGCCGCAGACCGCGGCTTTCTACAAGATGGTCGGGCTTGAGGTGAACCTGCGAGGCCTCGCCTTTAAGGACGTGAAGCTCTCCAGTGAGACCGTGGACGGTAAGCAGGTATTGGTGATCGAGGGCGTGATCGTCGGCGAGGGCAAGAAGCCACTCGACATCCCGCGGCTGCGCTTCGCCGTGCGCGACGCGCAAGGAGCGGAGATCTACGCCTGGAACTCGGTGCTGGAGCAGACCGTGCTGCGGCCCGGCGAGCGCGCCTTCTTCCGCTCTCGGCTCGCCTCGCCGCCGCCCGAGGGCCGCAATATCGACGTTCGCTTCTTCAACCGGCGCGACATCGCCGGCGGCAGCGTATAATTAACTTGTAGAGTCCCGCACGGGAGGGTTCGTCCCATGCCGAAAATCCTGATCGCCGATGACGAGGATTCGATGCGCACGCTGGTCGCGCGCGCCATCGCCATGGACGGCCACGAGACCGTCACCGCGCAGGACGGTGCCGAGGCGCTGGAGATCCTGACCCGCGAAGGCGGCGCCTTCGACCTTCTGCTCACCGACATCCAGATGCCCATCATGGACGGTATCGCGCTGGCGCTCTCCGCCGCGCGCGATTTCCCTGATCTGACCATCTTGCTGATGACCGGCTTTGCCGACCAGCGCGAGCGCGCCTCGAACCTGAATGCGCTTGTGCACGACGTCGTGACAAAACCGTTCTCGGTCGCCGACATCCGCACGGCGGTGGCGGACGCCCTCGCGGCGAAGAACGGGTAGCGGCGAGGTCGGCCACGTATTCCGTTGTCATGCCCCGGCTTGACCGGGGCATCCAGTACGCCGCGGCCTATCGATTGAATCACAATGTCTCGGAATACTGGACGCCCGATCAAGTCGGGCGATGACAGTGAGTTAGGGGTGAGTTCGCCTCAAAAATCCTTCAGCAGCCGCTCGATGTAATCGAGCTCGATCTGCGGGCGCGAGCTGTCGCCGAGGCGGCGGCGGAGCTCTTCGAGGATGCGGCGGACGCGCTGGGCGTCGATCTCGCCGGGGATCTTGACAGAGTAGTCGTCGCTGAGATCACGGCCGTGAAGCGGACGCCCCAGCGGATCGGTCTGATTGCCGCCGCTCTGCTGACGGCCTGGCCGGTTGCCGGGACCATCGCCCTGCCCGTCGCCATCGCCCTGCTGCATCGCCTCGGCCATCTTCTGCGCGCCCTTGCGCATCGCGTCGAGTGCCTTGCCCTGCGAGTCCACGGCCCCGTCGGCATTGCCCTCGCCGAGTTTTGAACCGGCATCGCCCATGGCGCCGTCCGCGGTGTCGAGGCTGCCATCGTCATCGCCGTCGTCGCCGTCCTGATCGCCGTTCTGGCCCTGGTCGCCCTGCTGGCCTTTCTGTCCCTGCTGTCCCTGTTGACCCTGCTGGCCCTTCTGACCCTTTGGTCCCTTCTGCGCGAGGCCGCGCTTGGCGAGCTCGTCCTGCAGCTTCTTCAGGCGGTCGCGCAGCGACTGCTGATCCTGCTGGAGGTCCGACATCGACTGATCGCCCTGCTTGCCGCGCGAGCGGTCACGCCGGGAGTCTTGCCCCTGCTTGAATGTCTTGTCGCGCAATTGCTGCTGCTTGCGGATCATGTCGCTGAGCTCGTTCAGCGCCTGCTCCATCTCGCTCTCGCCGGATTGCCCAGGCTGCGCCATCTGGAGATTTTCCATGATCTGCGCGAGCTGCTCGAGCATGCGCTGCGCAGCCTCTTTATTGCCCTCGCGCGCCGCCTTCTCGATCTGCCGCAACAGATCGTCCAGATCCCGCTGCGTGATGACGGAACGATCGCGGCTGGAAGATTGGCTTCTCTCCGTCGCGCGCTTGTATTCCTCGAGCTTCTGAATGGCGTCGGATTGGTTGTTCAGGCTCTTCCCGGACTCCTTCTGCCTGAGGCTGTCGCCGGAATCCTGCATCGCCTTTTCCGCGCTGTCGAGCAGCGCA
Source organism: Bradyrhizobium sp. 199 (assembly GCF_023073355.1). Taxonomy (GTDB): domain Bacteria; phylum Pseudomonadota; class Alphaproteobacteria; order Rhizobiales; family Xanthobacteraceae; genus Bradyrhizobium. Next base: position 414,741 of record NZ_JADPJI010000006.1, on the reverse strand, counting down.
TCGGGGTCCTGATCCTGCTGCGCCGCGACGCGGGGAACGCCTCCCAACAGGACGACGAGACAGGCGATCGACATCGCCTTCAAGACTGGCACGCGTGCTAGCTTCCGCATTTCCGGTCCCGCGTAAACTGGTTGGTCTTGTCGTCCACCGCCTTGTTGGCACGGCTGTTCGCCGACTTCCGGTAGGCTTGAAGCTGCTCGCGCAAGACGTCCTGCTGCTGCGCCAGCTCTGCGAGCTGCTCGGGCGTCGCATGCTGGGTCTTTTGCCGCAGCTCGATCGCTTTGTCGAGGATGAGCTGCACCTCCGCGGGGAACGGCTGCCGGGCCCCGAGCGGATTCTGCTCGGCGCGCCGGGCGACGTCGCGCACCTTGCCGGCCATGGCCTCCCGCAGCTTCTGCGTCAGGACCCTGAGCTCGTCCTCGCCGGCACCGCGTTCCAGCGCGGCCTTGAGCGCGTCCTGCGCCGAGCGCAGCGCGGCGTTGACGCTGCCGGCAACACCGTCGTCCTCGATGGTGACCGCGAAAGCCCACATGCTCGCCACGACATTGCGCAGGGCGACGTCGGTGCGGGCAGCCTCGAGCTGGCTCGCGAGGCTCCGGAGGCCGAGATAGCAGCCGGCATCCGGCGTGAACAATTCGGGCGCGATCATCAGCGCGTCGAGCGCGGTGTAGACGTCGGAATTCCTGTTGGCGTCGAGCGCGAGGATGCGGCGTTGCTCGATCAGCGCGCGCGCGAGCGAGTTGGTGAACAGACGCTCGGGCAGGCGCATGTTGAAGGGTTCGCTCTTGGCCTCATTGCCGGCCTCGTCCTTGGCGGTCAGCGTCAGCGTGACGTCGGCGCCGGCATAGGGGTCCTCGCTGAGGTCCTTCACCGTCTGGCCGACGCCGTTGCGGGTGCGCGCGTTCGGCAGCACGAGCGGAAATTGCGGCGGCTCGAACAACGGCCGCGCCGCGGCCTTGCCGTCGGTCTCCTTGCTGCCATCTTTGGCCTCGGCAGGGCGCAAGGCAATGTGCGCATCCGCGCCGGTGACGCCGTAATCGTCCTCGATCCTGTAGGAGAGCTGCAGCCCGCCGCGCGCCTGGCGCTCGGGATCCTTGGCGAGCGCGATCGTCGGCGCACGGTCCGGCGTGGCCGCAAACGCCCATTGCGGCTGGCCGGAGGGCGCGCGGACACGCGCGGTGCCGTCAGCGGTGATGGCAAAATGCTTCTCGTTGGTGCCCTTGGGTGCGGCCTCCGCGGGAGCGATTTCCTTGAGGCCGCCGGAGACGGCGACATCCAGACTGCCGCCGGAGGAGCGCACGATCAGGGTCGAGCCTGCGGGAACGGCAAGCGGGCCTGAAGCCGGCAGCGCGGCGGCCTCCTTATTGGCGGCCGACAGGATGACCGGCGGTTTGCCGGTGTAGATCGGCGGGGTGACCCAGGCATCGACGCGAATATTCGGCGGCGCCAGCACGCCGTTCCAGTCGAAGGCGGCACCGAGCCGCATCGCGCGCTCGTCGCCGGCGGCGAAGAAGGTCGCAACCAGCATGACCATGACCAGCGCGCGCAGCGCCCAGGGATCATGGAGCGCGAGCCGCGGTTGGGGCAGACCGGCGCGGATGCGCTTGAGCGAGGCCAGCGTCCGCTCGCGCTGCGCCTGCCACAGCGCCCGTGCCACCGGATCCTGTGAGGATAGCGTGTCGGTCAGCGTCGTCGCCGGGCGGTGACGGATGCCGGAGCCACGGTCGAGCCGGCCCAGCGCCTCCTCGCGGCTCGGCCAGCGGAAGCGAATCAGGGGCAACAGGACGGCGATTGCGATAGCGGCGAAAACGACGAGACCGATGGCACGGGCGATGAACGGCAGCACGAGCCAGAGGCCGGCCCAGGACACCACCAGGAACAGGCCGACGACGGTCAGAAGCCGCGCCAGATTTGGCCAGGCACGCTCCCACGCGATGGCATAGGTGGCCCGGTCGAGGGCCTGCGCCAGCTTCAGCCGCGACAGAGCGTCGCTGTTGCGGATCGGGTCTGACGGGTCGGGGGTGACGCCGTTCAATCAACTCTCCAGGTTGCCCGGTGGAGAGGAGCCTATCACAACGGCAGCACTGAGGCATCCGTTCCGGTACGGGAGACACCCCTTTTCCCGCATAACACGAGGACGTGACTGGCCCCGCCCAAGCCCGTAACTTCCGCGCACCACCCCAGAGAAACGCAAGGGAAGTAAGGGAAGCGCCATGGACAAGAAGATGCACGACAAGGGCCTGGAAGTCCGCAAAGCGGTGCTGGGCGAGACCTATGTCAACAACGCCCTGAAGAGCGTCGATGATTTCAATCGTCCGTTCCAGGAGATGCTGAACGAGTATTGCTGGGGCGCGGTGTGGGGCCGCGAGGAGCTGCCGCGCAAGACCCGCAGCATGCTCAACATCGCCATGATCGCGATCCTCAATCGCCAGCATGAGTTCCGCGCGCATCTGAAAGGCGCACTCACCAACGGCGTCAGCCGCGAGGAAATCCGCGAGATCCTGATGCAGGTCGCGATCTATGGCGGCATGCCCGCCGCGGTGGACAGCTTCCGCATCGCGCGCGAGGTGTTCGCGGAGATCGACGGGAAGGCTTAAGCCGAACAGTAGCTTTCAACGTATCGCTGCGTCATTGCGAGCAAAGCGAAGCAATCCAGAAATCCCTCCGCGGACACGTCTGGATTGCTTCGAAGCTTCGCTCCTCGCAATGACAACAGGAAGGAAACACCATGGACATTGGATTCATCGGCCTCGGAAACATGGGTTTCCCGATGGCGCGGCGGCTGATCGAGGCGGGACACAGGCTCGTCGTGTTCGACGCGCGCAAGGAGGTCATGGGCAAGCTCGTGGCGCTTGGCGCTACGCCCGCGACATCGCCGAAGGACGTCGCCGACCAGGTCGAGACTGTGATGGCGAGCCTGCCCTCGCTGCAGGCCTCACTCAAGGTCGCAACCGGGGCGAACGGCGTGATCGAGGGCAGCCGGGCAAAGCGCTTCATCGATCTCTCCACGGTCGGCTCGGCAATGGCCGCAAAGATTCACGGCCTCCTCGCCAGACGCAACATCGTGCAGATCGACTGCCCGGTCTCCGGCGGCGTCGGCGGCGCTGAGAAGGGTACGCTGGCGGTGATGGTCTCCGGGCCGAAAGCCGAGTTCGAGCTGCTCAAGCCCGCCCTCGACGTGATCGGGAAAGTATTCTTCATCGGCGAGAAGCCCGGCGCGGCGCAAACCATGAAGCTCGCCAACAACTTCCTCTCGGCCACCGCGATCGTGGCAACGTCGGAAGCCGTGGTGATGGGGGTGAAGGCCGGGCTCGATCCCGCCGTGATGATCGACGTCATCAATGCCAGCTCCGGCATGAACACGGCAAGCCGCGACAAATTTCCGCGCGCGGTGCTGCCGCGCACGTTCGACTTCGGCTTCGCCACGGGATTGATGGTGAAGGACGTCCGGCTGGCGCTGGAGGAGATGAAGCAACTCGGCCTGTCGATGGAGGTCGCCGACGCAGTTGGGCGGTTGTGGGAGACCGTGATAGCTGCGGAAGGCGCCGAGTCCGATTTCACGGCGGCGATCAAGCCGATCGAGAAGAAGGCGGGCGTGGTGGTTGGCGGGAAGGCATAACGCCAGGCCCGTAGTCCGGATGGAGCGAAGCGTATCCGGGGCTTTGTTACGGCTTGGCGAGACCCCGGATTTCGCTCCGCTCCATCCGGGCTACGATAGGTTGCTCACAGCCACGGCGCCGGCTTATCCATCGCGATCAGCTGCTCCACCTCCATGCGCGGGCGGACCACGGCGTACTGATCGTCCTTCACCATCACCTCCGGCACCAGGGGCCGGGTGTTGTACGTGCCGGCCTGCACCGCGCCGTAGGCGCCGGCGGTCATGATGGCGAGGAGATCGCCGGGCGCGGGCGTCGGCAGCGTGCGGTCAAGCGCGAGATAGTCGCCGGTCTCGCAGACCGGGCCGACGACATCGGCCGTGATGGTGGCGGCGCCCCTGACAGGCTGCTTCACCGGCAGGACGTCGTGATGCGCCTCGTACAGCGTTGGGCGAATGAGGTCGTTCATCGCAGCGTCGATGATGACAAAATTCTTGCCGTCGCCGTACTTCGCATAGATCACCTTGGCGACCAGGATGCCGGCATTGCCGACGATCATGCGGCCGGGCTCGAACATCAGCGTGCAGCCGAGATTGTGGCTGACGCGCTTGACCATCGCGGCATAGGCGGCCGGCGCTGGCGGCGCCTCGCGGTCCATGTCATAGGGAATGCCGAGACCACCGCCGAAATCGACGTGGCTGATGTTGTGACCGTCGGCGCGCAGGGTCTGCACGAATTCGGAGAGGATGCGGAACGCGGTCTCCATGCCGGAGAGCTCGGTGATCTGGCTGCCGATATGCACGTCGGTCCCGGTCACCTCGATGCCCGGCAGCTTGGCGGCGCGGGCATAGACCTCACGGGCATGCACGATCGGGATGCCGAACTTGTTCTCGGACTTGCCGGTCGAGATCTTGGCGTGGGTGCCGGCGTCGACATCGGGATTGACGCGGAGCGAGATGCGCGCGGTCTTGCCCATCTCGGTGGCAACGCGCGACAGCAGCTCGAGCTCGGGCTCGGATTCGACGTTGAGACAGAGGATGTCGGCGGCCAGCGCTGCGCGCAGTTCGGCTTCGGTCTTGCCGACGCCGGAGAACAGGATCTTGTTTGGCGGAATGCCGGCGGCCAGCGCGCGCTTCAATTCACCACCGGAGACCACGTCGGCGCCGGCCCCGAGCTTGGCCAGCGTGCGCAGCACCGACTGATTGGAGTTCGCCTTCATGGCGTAGCAGACCAGCACCTTCTCGCCGGCGAAGGCCTCGGTGAAGACGCGGTAGTGCCGCTCCAGCGTCGCAGTCGAATAGCAATAGAACGGCGTGCCGACGGTCGCGGCCAGCTCGGACAGGTTCACCGCCTCGGCGTGCAGCACGCCGTTGCGATAGTCGAAATGGTTCATGGCTTAAGCTCGGTTGTCCCGGCTTATTTCTTGCCGGGAGGATCGTCCAGGAGCGGGTCGAGAATAAACGGTTTCTTCCGGCCCTTGGCCGCCGCGGGCGCGGCATCCGCACCATTGGCAGGATTGAACACGCTCGGCGTCCGCTGAGCTTCGGTCTCGGTATCGGATGGTGCGGCACCGCTGGCCGTGGACGCGTTGGAGGCGGTCGGCGGCAAATCAAGCGGACCCTTGCGGCCGCAGCCGGCAAGCGCAAGCGCCGTCAGGCTCAAGACAATGATGGCCCACCCCGAACCGGCCGGGCGAAACTTTGACGTCACGACGAAATCCCCACTACGCGCGGTGCACCATACAGAGATTGGCGCGCTCTGGCGAGAGCCGGATGGCCATGAAACATCAGGGAAATTTTACCCTCAGCCCAATTTTCGCTCTTTTTCCAGCCGCCTCACCCAAGCCTTGGCCTGGGCCGCCACGTTCTTCGGCGCGGTGCCGCCGAAGCTGGTGCGGCTCTTCACCGACGATTCGACCGAGAGCACGCCGAACACGTCCTTGGTGATTTTTGGCTCGATCGCCTGCATCTCCTTGAGCGGCACCTCGTGCAGCGCCACGCCGCCCTCGGCGGCCTTGGCGACGATGCGGCCGGTGACGTGATGGGCCTCGCGGAACGGCATTTTCAGCGTCCGCACCAGCCAGTCGGCAAGGTCGGTCGCGGTGGCATAGCCCTCGCCCGCAGCAAGCTTCATCTTGGCTTCGTCGGGCACGAGGTCGCGGACCATGCCGGTCATGGCGCGGATCGCCAGCGACAGCGCGGCAAAGCCCTCCATGGCGCCCTGCTTGTCCTCCTGCATGTCCTTTTGATAGGCGAGGGGCAGGCCCTTCATGACGATCAACAGGCCGTTGAGCGCGCCGATGACGCGGCCAGTCTTGGCACGCACCAGTTCGGCCGCATCAGGGTTGCGCTTCTGCGGCATGATCGAGGAGCCCGTGGTGAACTTGTCGCTGAGCCGGATCAGGCCGACGAGCGGCGAGGTCCAGATCACGATCTCCTCGGCAAAGCGCGACATGTGCACGGCGCAGATCGAGGCTGCCGACAGCGTCTCCAGCACGAAGTCACGGTCGGAGACCGCATCGAGCGAATTCGCCATGGGACGATCGAACAGAAGCGCCTTTGCGGTAGCGTGGCGGTCGATCGGGAACGAGGTGCCCGCGAGCGCCGCCGCGCCGAGCGGCGATTCGTTCAGCCGCTTGCGCGCGTCGTGGAAGCGGCCGCGATCGCGCGCGGCCATCTCGACATAGGCGAGCAGATGATGGCCGAAGGTCACGGGCTGTGCCGTCTGCAGATGCGTGAAGCCGGGCATCACGGTGCCTGCGTGCTCCAGCGCACGCTCGACCAGCGCCTGCTGGAACGCGGCGAGCGCGGCGTCGGTCTCGTCGAGAACGTCACGCACATAGAGACGGAAATCGGTCGCGACCTGGTCGTTGCGCGAGCGGGCGGTGTGCAGGCGGCCGGCGGCGGGGCCGATCAGCTCAGACAGGCGGCTCTCGACATTCATGTGAATGTCCTCGAGCGCGCGCTTGAACGCGAAGCCGCCCTTGCCGATCTCTGACAAAATCGTGTCTAGACCCTTGCCGATATTTTTCGCATCAGAGCCCGTGATGATGCCTTGGCTGGCGAGCATTGCAGCGTGGGCCTTGGACGCGGCAATGTCCTGGGCGTAGAGGTGACGATCGACGTCGATGGAGACGTTGATCTCTTCCATGATCTCATCGGGACGTTCAGAGAACCGGCCGCCCCACATCTTGTTGCTCATGATCGCCTGCTCACGCCTTGATTTGCCGCACGTTTGCTGGCCGGTGCCAGCCGTATTAAGAGGCACCTGATAGCCATATCTGCGACCGGATGACAAACGATATGCTCGACAAGACGCCCTCCGCCACGCGCCGGGTCCCTCTCGTCATCGCCGCCGTGGCGGTCGGAGGGCTGGCCGGCTTCGCCGCGCTGTACGGGCTGGGCCTGAGCCGGGCGCCATCAGGCGATCCGACCTGCAAGCCGGCGGTGGCGACGGCGCAAAAAATCGCTCCGCTCGCCCATGGCGAGGTGGCGGCGCTGACCATGGCGAGCGCCCCGCTCAAGCTGCCCGACCTCGCCTTCGAGGACGCCGACGGCAAGCCGAAAAAGCTGTCCGATTTCCGCGGCAAGACGCTACTTGTGAACCTCTGGGCGACCTGGTGCGTGCCCTGCCGCAAGGAAATGCCGGCGCTGGACGAGCTCCAGGGCAAGCTGTCGGGCCCGAATTTCGAGGTGGTGGCGATCAATATCGACACCCGCGACCCCGAGAAGCCGAAGACTTTCCTGAAAGAGGCCAATCTGACCAGGCTAGGCTATTTCAGCGATCAAAAAGCCAAGGTTTTCCAGGATCTTAAGGCTATAGGCCGGGCGCTGGGCATGCCGACCTCCGTGCTGGTGGATCCACAAGGCTGCGAGATTGCGACGATCGCGGGGCCGGCGGAATGGGCGAGCGAGGACGCGCTCAAGCTGCTCCGGGCGGCAACCGGCAAGGCCGCCGCGTCCCTCTAAGAATGGTTCAGGCGGTGACGTTGAGGTTGCCGCCGACGCCGGAGCCGACATTGGCGAGCGAGGGCTGGCCGGCACCGAGCAGCGTCAGGACGGTGGATTTCTCCATATCCGCGTTCTGCTTGGTCAGGGTCGCCGCAATATTCGACTGCAGCGCGCCTTGCTGAGCGGCCAGCATGGTGCTGACCATTGCCATCATGTCCATTACGCGAACCCTCGTACCGGCCGTAAACCTAGGCGCGGGAGGTTAACGGCACATGAAACGTCACGTGCGGTGCCCACCGAGGGCAATGGTGCCGCAGGGTGGCAAAGCCGCACCTGACCGCGCCCAACATCTGTCTACATATTGGAATGAAGCGGTGGGCACGCTTGGCTTTGCCCCCCTGCGGCACCGCCGCCTTAGCGCGTCGGAACCGGCTTGGCGCCGCGGTAGTCGTAGAAGCCGCGCTGGGTCTTGCGGCCGAGCCAGCCGGCCTCGACATATTTCACCAGCAGCGGGCAGGGACGGTACTTGGAATCGGCCAGGCCTTCGTGCAGCACCTGCATGATGGAGAGGCAGGTATCGAGGCCGATGAAATCGGCAAGCTCGAGCGGACCCATCGGATGGTGCGCCCCGAGCTTCATCGCCGCGTCGATCGCCTCGACATTGCCGACGCCTTCATACAGCGTGTAGATCGCCTCGTTGATCATCGGCAGCAAAATGCGGTTGACGATGAAGGCCGGGAAATCCTCGGAGACCGCGATCTGCTTGCCGAGCTTGCCGACGAATTCCTTGGATGCCTCGAAGGTCGAATCGTCGGTGGCAATGCCGCGGATCAACTCGACCAGTTCCATCAGCGGCACCGGATTCATGAAGTGAATGCCGATGAAGCGCTCGGGGCGGTCGGTAGCGGCGGCGAGCCGCGTGATCGAGATCGAGGAGGTATCGGAGGCGACGATCGCCTCCGGCTTCAACACCGCGCAGAGCTCGTGGAAAATCTTGCGCTTGACCTCTTCCTTCTCGACCGCGGTCTCGATCACGAGGTCGCAATCGGCGAGATCGTCGAGCTTTTCGGCGGCCGTGATGCGCGCCATCGCCTTGGCTTTGTCGTCTTCGGACACGGCCTTCTTGGAGACCTGCCGGGCCAGATTGCCGTTGATGGTGGCCATCCCCGACTTGAGGCGGTCGGCCGAGATGTCGTTGAGCACCACGTCGAAGCCGGCCAGCGCCGCAACGTGCGCGATGCCGCTGCCCATCTGACCCGCGCCGATCACGCCGACCTTCTTGATCACTGCCGCCATCTTGTCATCCACCGAAGGGCGCGCTGCTAACCGCGCCTGCTATCCCCCTGAGCCGGGAGGTCCGATTTAATCAGAACCCGGCCTCGAAACCTAGATTGGATCGCTTCGAAGGCGTGCCCCACGCCAAAGAAAACGCCTCAGAAATGAAACACCGGCCGGAGTTTATAGCTCCGGCCGGTGTTTTGGCTGTTTTACTTGCCGAGCTTGCCGAGTTCGGTCGTCAGCTCGGGAACCGCCTGGTAGAGATCGGCGACCAGGCCGTAATCGGCGACCTGGAAGATCGGCGCGTCCTCGTCCTTGTTGATCGCGACGATCACCTTGGAGTCCTTCATGCCGGCCAGGTGCTGGATGGCGCCGGAAATGCCGACGGCGACATAGAGCTCGGGGGCCACGACCTTGCCGGTCTGGCCGACCTGCCAGTCGTTGGGCGCATAGCCGGCGTCGACCGCCGCACGCGAGGCGCCGACACCGGCGCCCAGCTTGTCCGCGAGCGGCTCGATGTACTTGGCGAAATTCTCGCGGCTCTGCATGGCGCGGCCACCGGAGACGATGATCTTCGCCGAGGTCAGCTCGGGACGGTCGCTCTTGGCGACCTCCTCGCCGACAAAGGACGACAGGCCCGGATCGGCGGCCGCCGCGACGCTCTCAACCGACGCGCTGCCGCCTTCACCCGCCGCAGCGAAGGTGGAGGTGCGCACCGTGATAACCTTCTTGGCGTCCTTCGACTTCACGGTCTGGATGGCGTTGCCGGCATAGATCGGGCGCTCATAGGTGTCGGGGGCGACCACCTTGATGATCTCCGAGACCTGCATGACGTCGAGCAGGGCTGCGACACGCGGCATCACGTTCTTGAAGCGCGAGGTCGCGGGCGCGACGATCGCGTCATAGCCGGAAGCCAGCGAGACGATCAGCGCGGCCAGCGGCTCGGCAAGATCGTGCGCGTAGAGGTCGCCGTCGGCGAGCAGCACCTTCTTCACGCCCGCAAGCTTGGCGGCGGCGTCCGCCGCGGCCTTGGCGTTCTGGCCGGCGACCAGCACCTCGACATCCGCGCCGAGCGCGGCAGCCGCAGTCAGAGCCTTGTTGGTCGCATCCTTGAGCGACGCATTGTCGTGTTCGGCAATCAGAAGCGTCGTCATCAGAGCACCCCGGCTTCGTTCTTGAGTTTCGACACCAGCTCGGCGACGTCCTTGACCTTGACCCCCGCCTGGCGGCCGGGCGGCTCCGTCGTCTTGACGACCTCGAGACGCGGAGCGACGTCGACGCCATAGTCGGCAACGGTCTTGTCCGCGATCGGCTTTTTCTTCGCCTTCATGATGTTGGGCAGCGAGGCGTAGCGCGGCTCGTTGAGACGAAGGTCGGTGGTGACGATCGCCGGTCCCTTCAGCTTCACGGTCTGCAAACCGCCGTCGACTTCGCGGGTGACCTTGAAGTCAGAACCTTCGACCTCGAGCTTCGAGGCAAACGTCGCCTGCGACCAGCCGAGCAGCGCAGCCAGCATTTGGCCGGTCTGGTTGCTGTCATCGTCGATCGCCTGCTTGCCGAGAATGATCAGGCCCGGCTGCTCTTCTTCTGCGATCTTCTTCAGGATCTTGGCCACCGCGAGCGGCTCGACGCTGCCCTCCGCCTTCACCAGGATGCCACGGTCGGCGCCCATCGCAAGACCCGTGCGGATCGTCTCCGACGCCTGCGCCGGTCCAATGGAAACCACCACGACCTCGGTGGCCTTGCCGGCTTCCTTCAGGCGCAGCGCTTCCTCGACCGCGATTTCGTCGAAGGGGTTCATCGACATCTTGACATTGGCGAGTTCAACGCCCGATCCATCGCCCTTGACGCGGACCTTGACGTTGTAATCGACCACCCGCTTTACCGGCACTAAGACCTTCATCGATCCTCTTTCACTCAATTTGGGAAGGGGGTTATCAACTGGCGCGGAACCTAAAGGCCTGATCTGCCCCGGTCAACGCGCGAACGGGCCTAATTTTGGCCTCCTGAAATGCGGCGGCTCGATCGGTCAGCGGTTCTGGCCCGGAACCCAGAGCACGTCGCCGGCACCATTGCCGTTGGCGGCTCGGCTGGCCACGAACAGAAAGTCTGACAGGCGATTCATATATTGGATGCCAGCTGCGCTGACCGGCTCGTCGGGCCTGGCCGCCAGTTCCACCATCACGCGTTCCGCCCTGCGGCATATCGTACGCGCAACGTGGAGATGGGCTGCGGCCGGCGTGCCGCCCGGCAGCACGAAGGAAGTCAGCGGTGCGAGCTTGTCGTTGAGCGCGTCGATGTCGCGCTCGATCCGCTCGACCTGGCTCACCACCACCCGCAGCCGCTCCGCCTTGCCTTCACGCGCGGGCACCGCAAGGTCGGCGCCAAGATCGAACAGATCGTTCTGGATGCGGCCGAGCATCGCGTCGAGCTCGGGCATGTCGCCGGCATGGAGCCGGACGACGCCGATCGCGGCGTTGGTCTCGTCGACGGTGCCATAGGCTTCGATGCGCAGATCGTATTTCGGACGCCGCTCACCGGTTCCGAGCGCCGTCGTGCCATCGTCCCCGGTCTTCGTGTAGATGCGGTTCAACGTGACCATTTAGCGCCCCATCGCCCAGACCGCAGCCATCGCGATGACGATCGCCACGAATTGAAGCAGCACGCGCCAGCGCATCAGCTTTTGCGAGGTGTTGGGCGAGCCGCCGCGCATCATATTGATCAGACCGAGCAGCAGCACCAACGCCACGGCGCCGACCGCAATCGGCAGGATGAAAGTACTCAGGATAGATGCCATTGGGGGGTGATAACACCGTGCGCGCCGGTCCGCTATGGTGCCGCGAGAGCGTCCGGCGTCATTCCGGGGCGATGCGAAGCATCGATCTTGGAATTCGTCGGGCCATCTGTCCTGCGGCGAAACGGATTCCGGGCTCGCGCTGCGCGCCCGGAATGACAACGGGGTGCTTCGCGAACTGGCTTTTGGGCCAATAATATCAGATGGTAGTCGCGATGATTTCCGATTTGCGCCCATTGCCTGTTCTCTCGATCTCTCCCTGCGCGCAGGGGGAGAGAGCAGCAGTGTAGGTGCCCCGTGAAAGCCGTCCGTTACATCTACTGCGTCTTGGAAGATGCGTTCTACACGTTCCTGGCCGATGACGGCTGGGCGATCGCGAGCCACATCGCCCTGTCGACGCTGATGGCGCTGTTCCCGTTCCTGATCGTGCTCACCTCGCTTGCCGGCTTCTTCGGCTCCAAGGACCTCGCCGACCAGGCCGCCAGCCTGATGCTGCAGATCTGGCCCAAGCAGGTCGCCGATTCGATTTCGGGCGAGGTCCACGACGTGCTGACCACGACCCGCACCGGCATTCTCACCATCGGCGCGGCGCTGTCGGTCTATTTCGCCTCCAACGGCGTCGAGGCGCTCCGGGTCGCCCTCAACCGCGCCTATGCGGTGGTGGAGATGCGGCGTTGGTACTGGCTGCGACTGGAATCGATCCTCTACACACTGATCGCTGCTTTCACCGCGCTCGCCATGGCGTTCCTGATCGTGCTCGGCCCGCTCCTGATCGAAGCGGCACGGCGCCATATCCCGCTGTTCGTCGAATCGAACGAGAGCATCCTCACCTGGCTGCGCTACGGCATCACCATCAGTGCGCTGGTGGTGGCGCTGATCATCCTGCACGCCTGGCTGCCGGCGGGACGGCGCAGCTTCGTCCAGATCCTGCCCGGCATCGTCTTCACCATCGTGGCCTCGCTGATCTCCAGCGTCGTGTTCGGACAATATCTGGCCCGCTTCGCCAACAACTACGTGACGATGTATGCGGGGCTCGCCTCGGTGATCATCGCGCTGGTGTTTCTGTACTTCATCGCCGCGATCTTCGTTTACGGCGGCGAGCTCAACGCCGCGATCATCAAGTCGCGGCTTCCTCACGGCGTGTCGCTTCAAGCAGCGCAGTCGCTAGCGCCCGCGGAGACACAGGCTTGACCAGGAAGGCGTCGGCGCCGGCCTCGCGCGAGGCCGCCTCGTCCTCGCCCCGCCCGGAAACTCCGATGATGGGGATCTGAGCCAGCGGTGCCGGCATCGCGCGGATCCGCCGGATGGCTTCGACGCCGTCGATCCCCGGCAGCACCATGTCCATCAGCACCGCGTCGAATGCGCCCTGCTCCAGCCGCTTCACGGCGTCCTCGCCGCGCCCGATGAACTCGGCATGATGGCCGAGCTCGGTCAAAATGGTGTTGAGCACGACACGACCGAACGGATTGTCCTCGACGCTAAGGACACGCAGCGCCGCGACCGCATCTGCGTCCGCTTGGCCCTTCGTCTTGCCGGATTTGCGAGGTTCTGCGGCATCGACCGACACCGTCAGCGTGAAGGTGGCGCCGCCGCCGCGGCGCGGTGCGACGGTGATGTCGCCACCCATCGCGCGTGCCAGCTGCTTTACCGAGGATAGGCCGAGGCCGGCGCCGCCGAAGCGCGAGGCAATGGTGACGTTGGCCTGGGTGAACGGGCGGAACAGCCGCTTGATCTCGGCCATGGTCAGGCCGATGCCGCTGTCCGACACCGCGAAAGCAATGCCGACCCTGCCTTTGGCTTTGACTTTGCCGTTGACGGGACGCCACGGCTCGACCGCAAGCGCCACGCCGCCCTGATCAGTGAATTTCACGGCATTGTCGATCAGGTTCTCGAGCGCGGCACGCAGGCGGACGGGATCGCCGACCACCAGCCCCGGCAGCCTTTCGGAGATTGCCACCTCGGCTTTCAGCCCCTTGGCCGCGGCCCGGCCGGCCAGCGAATCGCCGGCATTGCGGGCAAGCGTTCGCAGGTCGAACAGGTCCTGCCGCAGCGCGCTGCCGCCCTGCCCCGTTCTCGCAGCGTCCACGAACAGCGTGGCAAGGCTCGCCAGATGCTCGGCACCGGCCTTGATGGTGTCGGCCCAGCGCCGTTCCCGTTCGCCGAGATCGGAGGTCGCGAGCAGGTCGCTGATCGCCAGAATGCCGGTCAGGGGGGTGCGGACCTCATGGGCAAAGGCAGCAAGCGCGGCCTGGACCACATCAGGCGTGACCGCCTTGGTGCTGCGCCTGGGCAACCTGGCGGTCGGCCCGGACCGCTTCCGAACCACTCGCTTGGACGTTCGCGTAGTGCGCGCTGCGCGCGTTTTCGCCGCCATAACTCCCCTTCGAAGTATCCCTTCGAACCCCGGGCCGTCAGGCGAGCATGGCACGGCGGAACACCCGGAGTCACGGCGGCGTTTGGCTAACCCCCAGAGAAACTTAACCTAATCCCACCAGCTGACGGATGCCGGCAGGCATAATGCCGGCCGCGCGCAATTCGCGCAGACCGGTCGAGCCGCTCGATTTCGACAGCTTCCGCCCCTCGGCGTCGCAAACCAGCCGGTGATGGCGGTAGGCGGGTTCGGGCAGGCCGAGCAGGACCTGGAGCAGGCGGTGCACTGAAGTGGCGTGGAACAGGTCTTGGCCGCGCACGATCTCGCCGACGCCCTGGAGCGCGTCATCGACGACAACAGACAGATGGTAGCTGGTCGGTGTCTCCTTGCGGGCCAGAATCACGTCGCCCCACGCCTCGGGGCGTGCCGGGACGATGCCGCGTGCGCCGTCGAGGCCCTCCCCGAGCTCGCTCCACGTCAGCCCCCCGGCGGCGCGCTGACAGGCGGCCGCCATGTCGAGCCGCAGCGCGTAAGGCACGCCTGACGCGATCAACCGCGACCGCTCGTCGGCGGGTAGCGATTTGGATTCGCCGGGATAGAGCGGCGCGCCGTCGGGATCATGCGGCCACGGGCCATCCGCCTCACGTATGGCAACGAGCTTTGCGATCTCGGCACGGCTTTCGAACGCGGGATAGACGAGGCCAAGCGCCGACAGCCTCTCCAGCGCGGCGCGATAATCGGCGAGGTGCTCCGACTGCCGCCGCACCGGTCTCTCCCAGTCGATCCCGAGCCAGACGAGATCCTCGTAGATCGCCGCCTCGAATTCCGGCCGGCAGCGCGTCGCGTCGATGTCCTCGATCCGCAGCAACAGCCGCCCGCCGGTCTCGCGCGCCCGCTCGAAATTCAGCAGCGCCGAATAGGCATGGCCGAGATGCAGGTAGCCGTTCGGGCTGGGGGCGAATCGGAAAACAGGTGGCATGATGCGAAAGAACTCGTCATGGCCGGGCTTGACCACCACGGCTGTCATTCCGGGGCGGTCGGCAGGACCGAACCCGGAATCTCGAGATTCCGGGTTCGATGCTTCGCATCGCCCCGGAATGACGGAGTAGAATATTCGGTACCGGGTCAAGCCCGCGCATGACGAGTTTGATGCATCATGACCATTCACCTCGAAACCCAGTCCGACCTCGAAGAGGCCGTCCACGCGCTGATCAAGCGCGACTCGCGCCTGAAACCGGTGCTCAAGATCGCGGGCATGCCGGCGCTGCGGCGGCGCGAGCCGGGTTTTGCGGGCCTTGCCCACATCGTCTGCGGGCAGCAGCTCTCGACCGCGAGCGCGGCCGCGATCTGGGGGCGGCTGTCTGCAGCGTTCGACCCGTTCGATCATGAGGCGGTGCGCCGCGCCCGGGCCGATCGGCTGGGGCGGCTCGGGCTCTCGGCCGCCAAGATCAAGACGCTGAAGCATCTCGCGCGCGAGATCGGCGCGCAGCGGCTGAACCTCGACGTGCTCGCCGAGGAAGATGCCGACGCCGCGCATCACACGCTGATCGCGCTGCCCGGCATCGGCCCCTGGACCGCCGACGTCTATCTGCTGTTTTGCCTCGGCCATGGCGATGCCTGGCCGGCCGGCGACCTCGCCGTGCAGGAGGGCATCAAGATTGGCCTCGGCCTTCAGGCGCGGCCGACGGAGAAGCAGATGGCGCCGCTCGCCGAACCCTGGCGTCCGCTGCGCGGCGCGGCGGCGCATTTGTGGTGGAGCTATTATCGCGCGGTGAAGAAGCGCGAGGGCGTGCTCACCGGAGCGAACTAGCCGCGCAGCCGCTCGCGATCGGCGCGGGCGCATCCAGCCACGAAGTCGATCACGGCTCGCACCGCAGGGAGCTCGACGAGGTCCGGATGGGCTAGCAGCCACAGGTCGGCCACGCTGGCGAGCTTCTGCGGAGCGACGCGCACGAGGTCGGAATAGCTCTCCGCGACGAAGCACGACAGCGTGGAAATTCCGATCCCCGCGCGGACCGCCGCCAGCATGTCCCCCTGCGACGAGCAGCGCATCACGATCGTGCCCTGGCGCGTGATCGCATCGCTCCAGCGCGCCAGCTGTGCGTTGGAACCCTGGTCGGCAAAGCCGATCACGCTGTGCCCCTTCCACTCGGCGCTGCGCTCCGGCAGGGACCGGCTCGCAGCATAGTCGCGCGAGGCATAGAAGCCGGTGCCGAGACGGCCGATCTTGCGGCCGACCAGGTTTTCCTCGCCGCTGTCGAGCGGCCGCAGCACGACATCGGCTTCCCGGCGCCGCACGCTGGCCGGAAATGGATGGGTGATGATCTCGAGCCGGATGTGATCATGCGCGCTCAGAAAGGCTTGCAGTCGGGGCATCAGCCAGTGCGAGGCCAGCGTTGCCCCGATCGACAGCTTGACCGTGCCGCGCGCCTTGCGCCCGCCGGCGCCGACGGCCGCCTCGGCGCGGAGCGCGGCAGCCGCCATCGCCTCGGCGTGCTCACGCAAAGTACGGCCATCGGCAGTGAGTACGAAGCCGTCGGCAGCGCGGGCCAGCAGCTTGGTGCCGAGCTGCGCCTCCAGCGCCGCGATCTTGCGGCTGACGGTCGGATGGCTGGCGTGCAGCCGCCGCGCCGCGGCGGTAAAGCTGCCGGTATCCGCCACTGCGACGAAGATCTTGCAGAGTTCCCAATCCACCGGCAGCTCCGTTCAAAACTGAATATGTGTATGTTCAATCTTGAACGATCCTGTGCGCGCCGTCCAACCCTATAGTGGGTCAAACCGCGAGGCGGAGCACCCCGCCAGCGCGACAATCGACATGGAAGCGCTCACCATCGGCCGGAAGAACCGGCGATGGGCGTCGTCAGGAGGATCGGATGGCGTTGCCTGCCCTGCTCAAGAACAATCTGGAGCTGCCGGTCGTCGGCTCCCCGCTCTTCATCGTCTCCGGACCGGAGCTGGTGATCGCCCAGTGCAAGGCGGGCGTCGTCGGGTCCTTTCCCGCGCTCAACGCCCGTCCGGTCGAGAAGCTCGACGAATGGCTGAGTCGCATTGAAGACGAGCTCGGCGAATACAAATCGCGCAATCCCGGCAAGAAGGTCGCACCCTACGCCGTCAACCAGATCTGCCATGCGTCGAACGACCGGCTGATGAAGGACATGGAGACGTGCGTAAAGCACAAAGCGCCCATCATCATCACCTCGCTGCGGCCGCCGGCGGAGATCGTCGAGGCCGCGCATTCCTATGGCGGGCTGGTGTTCCACGACGTCATCAACGTCAAGCATGCGCGGAAAGCCGCCGAGCAGGGTGTCGATGGCCTGATCCTGGTCTGCGCCGGTGCGGGCGGACATGCCGGCACGCTGTCGCCCTTCGCGCTCGTGCGCGAGGTCAAGCAATGGTTTGGCGGCGCGATCCTGCTGTCGGGAGCGATCAGCGACGGTTTTGGCATCGCCTCAGCGCTGACGCTGGGCGCCGACCTCGCCTATATGGGCACGCGCTTCATCGCGACACGGGAAGCCAATGCCGACGAAGTCTACAAGTCCTCGCTGACGAAGCACGCCGCGCACGACATCGTCTACACGAACCTGTTCACCGGCGTGCATGGCAATTATCTCGGCCCTTCGATCGCGGCCGCCGGGTTGGACCCGGACAATCTTCCGGCAGCTGACAAGTCGAAGATGAATTTCGGCTCCGGCGGCAACACGAAATCGAAGGCTTGGCGCGACATCTGGGGATCGGGCCAGGGCATCGGCCAGATCACCGATGTCCCGCCCGTCGCGGAGCTGGTCGACCGCATGAAGGGTGAATTCGATCAGGCCCGGCAGGATTTCCTGATGCGCGCAAGCGCCTGAGCACCGACAAGAACAAAACGGGAGGATACCATGAAGCTGGCAGCCGCACTGATCGGCCTATCGTTGCTGACGCTCGCCGGCGGCAGCGTCCATGCCGAAGGCAGCGACGAGATCCGCATCGGACAGACCCTGCCCTATAGCGGCCCGGCCTCCGGATTCGGTGCGATCGGGCGGACGCAGGAAGCCTTTTTCGAGAAGGTCAATGCCGAAGGCGGCATCAACGGCCGCAAGGTCAAGTTCATCACGCTGGACGACGCCTACTCGCCGCCGAAGACGGTCGAGCAGACCCGCAAGCTGGTGGAGCAGGACGAGGTGCTGATGATGTTCGGCTCGCTCGGCACCGCCACCAACAGCGCGGTGCAGCGCTACCTCAACAGCAAGAAGGTGCCGCAGCTGTTCGTGCTGTCGGGTGCGACGAAATGGGCCGATCCGCAGAAATATCCCTGGACCATGCCGGGCATGGCCGCCTACGAATCCGAGGGTGTGGTCTATGCCAAGCACGTGTTGCGGGCCAAGCCAGGCGCCAAAATCGCCATCCTGTCCCAGAATGACGATTTCGGCCGCGATTATGTCGCCGGCTTCAAGCGCGCGCTCGGCGACAAGGCAGCTGGCATGATCATCGCGGAGCAGACCTATGAGACCAGCGCACCGACGATCAGCTCGCAACTCTCGACTCTGAAGGCATCAGGCGCCGATGTGCTGTTCGGCGTCGTGCTCGGCAAGTTCACCTCGCAGATGATCAAAGGCGTGGCCGAGATCGGCTGGAAGCCCGAGCTGTTCTTCGTGCCGACCTCGGCCTCGTCGATCTCGTTCCTGGAGCCGGCAGGCCTCGACAACGCAGTCGGCCTGATCTCGTCGAGCAACCAGAAGGACACGATGGATCCGCAATGGGCCGACGATGCCGGCGTGAAGGAGTACTTTGCCTTCATGAAGCAATACATGCCGAACGCAGACCTTTCCAATTCCAACTACGGGGCCGGCTATCACTATGCGACGCTGCTGATGACGGTGCTGAAGGCCTGCAAGGATGATGTCAGCCGCGACAACATCATGCGCCAGGCCGCGTCTCTGAAACAGGCGAAGTTGCCGCTGCTGCTGCCGGGCATGAGTGTAAGCACCGGCCCCGACGATTATCTGCCGTTTCAGCAGCTTCAGCTCCGCCGGTTCAACGGCAAGAGCTGGGTGGGATTCGGCGACGTGCTGGATGATCGCTGACACGAGGCGGAACAGGACAGACCATGATCATCAGCGGCGAACGCCTGATCGGCTATGACGCGATCCAGGCGCGCATCAAACGCGCGGCGAGCGGGCTTCGCGCCCTCGGCCTTGCCGAAGGCGCGCCGGTTGCCATGATGCTGCGCAACGATTTCGCCTTGTTCGAGGTGGTTGCGGCCTCGGCGGCACTGGGCAGCCCGGTGGTGCCGATCAACTGGCATCTCAAAGCGGAGGAGGTCCGTTACATCCTGACCGACAGCGGCGCCAAGGTCCTGGTCTGCCATGCCGACCTGCTGCCGCAGATCCGCTCCGGCATTCCGGAAGACGTCCGCCTGCTCGTTGTCGCGACGCCGCCCGAGTTCGCGGCGACCTTCGCCATTCCCCCTGATCTGACCGAGGTCCCGGCCGGACTGACCGATTGGGACCTCTGGCGCGACGGGCATCCCGAAAGCCAGGAGCCGCCGCGCCGAGCGGCGGCGATGATCTACACCTCGGGGACCACGGGCATGCCGAAGGGCGTGCGGCGCATGCCGATGCAGCCCGAACAGGCGGCCGCTTCCGAACGCGTCGGCGCGATCGCCTATGGCATCAAGCCGCGCGAGGAGCAGGTCGTGCTGATCAACGGGCCGATGTACCATTCCGCGCCGCATTCCTACGGCATGATGGCGTTCCGCAATGGCTGCACCATCGTCCTGCAGCCGCGGTTCGACGCCGAGGAGCTGCTTGCGCTGATCGAGCGTCACCGCGTGACGCACATCCACATGGTGCCGACCATGTTCGTGCGCCTGCTCCGCCTGCCCGAGGCGGTCAGGCGGCGCCACGATCTCTCGTCGCTGCGTTTCGTCGTGCACGGCGCCGCGCCCTGTCCGCCCGACGTGAAGAAGGCGATGATCGACTGGTGGGGACCGGTCATCAATGAATATTTCGGCTCGACCGAGACCGGCATCCCGGTCTGGCACTCCGCCGAGGAGGCGCTGAAAAAACCCGGCACGGTCGGCCGCACCATCGATGGCGGCATCGTCAGGATTTTTCGCGAGGACGGCAGCCTCTGTGGTGCCAACGAGGTCGGTGAAATCTACATGCGCCAGACGGCGGTGCCCGATTTCGACTATCACGGCAAGGCGCAGGCGCGCGCCGAGGCGGGGCGCGACGGTCTCGTCAGCGTCGGTGACGTCGGCTATCTCGACGAGGACGGCTATCTGTTCCTGTGCGACCGCAAGCGCGACATGGTGATCTCGGGCGGCGTCAACATCTACCCCGCCGAGATCGAGAACGTGCTGATCACGATGCCGCGCGTGCGCGATTGCGCCGTGTTCGGCATTCCCGACGCCGAATATGGCGAGCGGCTGTGCGCCTGCATCGAGCCGGAGACGGGCGCGCAGCTCGCAGCCGCCGAGGTGCAGGGCTGGCTGCGCGAGCGGCTGGCCAACTTCAAGGTGCCGAAGCAGATCCAGTTCATGGATGCCCTGCCGCGCGAGGCGACCGGAAAGATATTCAAGCGCAAGCTGCGCGATCCCTACTGGGCTGGCCGCGGTCCGCGCGGCGCTTGAACGCTCTCCGGCCGCCATCCGCGCGCGGAATGCCGGGCCATATTCCGTCCGAGCAGGTGCGCATGCCTGCCTAGCTCAGGTCTGCGGCTTTTGGCGGGCGAGGAAACCGTATAGCGTTCGATCTCAGAGGAAACGCCGCGGAGACGGCTACGAGGTCGCGCATGCTGGACAGAACGAAGGATATTTCCGTCGCCGCGCAAGCCTGGCTCGACGAATTCGAGCATATGCTGGGCAGGTCCGATCCCGCCACGCTGGAGCGCCTCTTCCTCGCCGACAGCTTTTGGCGCGACGTGCTGGCGCTGAGCTGGAACCTGCAAACGCTCGCCGGCCGCAACACGATCGCGCCAGCGCTGGCCGCGCTCGCGCCAAAAGCGGCACCGACTAATTTCAAGATCGCGCCCGGCCGCGCGCCCCCGCGCTGGGTGAGCCGCGCCGGCACCAACACCATCGAAGCCATCTTCAACTTCGAAACCGCAATCGGGCGCGGCAGCGGCATCGTCCGGCTCATTCCTGACAGCACCGACGGCGATGGTCTGAAGGCGTGGACGCTGCTGACCGCGCTGGACGAGCTCAAGGGGTTCGAGGAGCAACTCGGCACGTCGCGCCCGCGCTGCCAGGCCTATTCCCGCGATTTCCGCGGACCGAACTGGCTGGATTTGCGCAACGCCTCGCGCGACTATGCGAAACGCGATCCGGCCGTGCTGGTGGTCGGCGGCGGCCAGGCCGGGCTTGCGATCGCAGCGCGGCTGAAGCAGTTGCAGATCGACGCGCTGATCGTCGATCGCGAGATGCGGATCGGCGACAATTGGCGCAAGCGCTATCACGCGTTGACGCTGCACAACCAGGTGCAGGTCAATCACCTCCCCTACATGCCGTTTCCGCCGAACTGGCCGACCTATATCCCCAAGGACAAGCTCGCCAACTGGTTCGAGTCTTACGTCGATGCCATGGAGCTGAACTTCTGGACCGGCACCGAGCTCGAGGGCGGCACCTATGACGAGGCCAAGGAGCGCTGGGAGGTCACGCTGCGCGGCGCCGACGGCAGCAGGCGAACCATGCATCCGCGCCATGTCATCATCGCGACCGGCGTCAGCGGCATCGCGAACATCCCTGACATTCCGAGCCTCGCCAATTTCCGGGGGACGCTGCTGCATTCCAGCCGCTACGAGGACGGCGAGAACTGGACAGGCAAGCGCGCGATCGTCATCGGCACCGGCAACAGCGGTCACGACATCGCGCAGGATCTCTATTCCAGCGGCGCCGAGGTGACGCTGGTGCAGCGCGCGCCCACCCTGGTCACCAATATCGAGCCGTCGGCGCAGCTCGCTTATGCGACTTACAATGAAGGCACGCTCGAGGACAATGATCTGATCGCGGCCTCGATGCCGACGCCGCTGGCGAAGAAAACCCACGTGATGCTGACCAAGCAGTCGAGGGAACTTGACAAGGAACTGCTCGATGGCCTCTCGCGCGTGGGCTTCAGGCTCGACTTCGGCGAGGCCGGAACGGGATGGCAGTTCAAATATCTCACCCGCGGCGGCGGCTATTATTTCAATGTCGGCTGCTCCAACTTGATCATCGAGGGCAAGATCGGGCTCCGGCAGTTTGCCGACATCGAGGGCTTCGTCGCTGAAGGCGCGCGAATGAAGGACGGCTCGATCATCGCCGCCGATCTCATCGTGCTCTCGACCGGCTACAAGCCGCAGGACTATCTGGTACGAAAGCTGTTCGGTGATGGGATCGCCGACCGCGTTGGCCCGATCTGGGGTTTTGGGGACGGCCTCGAGCTGCGCAACATGTATACGCGTACCCGCCAAGCCGGCCTCTGGTTCATCGCCGGCAGCCTGGCGCAGTGCCGCATCAACTCGAAATATCTCGCGCTGCAGGTCAAGGCGATCGAGGAAGGGATTTTGGGGCGCGAGGTGGGCACGACCTGAGCTTCTCGTCATGCGAGCGCAGCGGATGCAAAAGAACACATCGAGGACAGCGAAGGAAGGGACCACACATGCCAGCCATTCTCGGCAGCGGCGAGCACCGCTACCGCGTCGTCGACAATTTCGCAAAGCTGCCGGACGGCTGGCAGCTCACCGACGTCGCCTCGGTCGCGGTCGACAGCCGGGACCAGATCTACGTCTTCAACCGCGGCGCCCACCCGATGGTGGTGCTGGACCGCGAGGGTAATTTCCTGCGCAGCTTCGGCGAAGGGCTGTTCTCGCGCGCGCACGGCCTGCATATCGATGCCGACGACAATCTCTATTGCACCGACGACGGCGACCACACCGTGCGCAAATGCACCACCGAGGGCAAGGTGCTGCTGACGATCGGCATCCCCGCAAAGCCGTCACCGTTCATGAGCGGCGAGCCGTTTCATCGCTGCACCCATACCGCGCTGTCGCCGAAGGGCGAGATCTACGTCTCCGACGGCTATGGCAATGCGCGCGTGCACAAATTCACGCCCGACGGCAGGCTGATGATGAGCTGGGGCGAGCCGGGCACCGACCCCGGCCAGTTCAACATCGTGCACAACATTGCCACGGATGCCGACGGCTGGGTTTACGTCGCCGACCGCGAGAACCATCGCGTCCAGGTGTTCAACGGCGAGGGCAAATACGAGGCGCAGTGGAACAATCTGCATCGGCCCTGTGCGCTGTGCTGCTGCGGCGGGGCCAAGAGCCCGACCTTCGTGATTGGCGAGCTTGGCCCCGGCATGGCCGTCAACCGCAAGGTGCCCAATCTCGGCCCGCGGCTGTCGATCGTTGACGCCAGCGGCAAGCGCATCGCGCGGCTCGGCGGCGAGGAGGGCCCGGGCGTTGTCAGCGGAAAATTCCTGGCACCCCACGGGATCGCGCTGGATTCGAAAGGCGACATCTATGTCGGCGAGGTCGGCGTCACCGACTGGAAGACGAGCTTTCCGGACGAGGAGATGCCCGAAGCGGTGCGCGCCACGCGCTGTTTGCAGAAGCTGGAGCGGGTACGGGAGTAGCTGCCGGACAAGGCACGACGCGCAGAGACAGCCGGTTCCGGACCAGCCAGATTGGCCCCTTTGGGGGCGCGGCTTTTTGAGCGCTTTTGCCACTCCGCCGCCGCATTGCTTGCGCCTGAATAAGTCGCTCAACGGGCTTCACAATCCCGTCACGCTGCATGTAGTATGTCAGTACATGCTGCTTCGCAGCGTATATTGGAGGCCGGGAGCGTTACTTGAACGCACATGTCTCGCAAGGCAGTTGGCCGGTGTTGGTGCTGAATGCGGACTTCCGGCCGCTGAGTTACTACCCGCTGTCTCTTTGGTCGTGGCAGGACGCGATCAAGGCGGTGTTCCTCGACCGCGTCAATATCGTCGCTCACTACGACCAGGCGGTCCACAGTCCGACGCTGCAGATGCAGCTGCCGAGCGTCGTCTCGCTCAAATCCTTCGTCAAGCCGACCACGCATCCGGCCTTCACCCGATTCAACGTCTTCCTGCGCGATCGTTTCGCCTGCCAATATTGCGGCTCGCCCGAAGACCTGACCTTCGATCACATCGTCCCGCGCAGCAAAGGCGGCCAGACCACCTGGGAGAACGTCGTCGCGGCGTGCTCGCCGTGTAACTTACGCAAGGGCAATCTCACGCCGGCTCAGGCCAGGATGTTTCCGCGCCAGAGCGCGTTCGCGCCCACAGTGCATCAGCTCCATCGCAACGGCCGCCTGTTCCCGCCGAACTACCTGCACGACAGCTGGCTCGACTATCTGTACTGGGATACGGAGCTGGATCCGTAGGGTTGCGCCTGCTCCAGGTCGATCTGATAGACGGAAATCCGGTCGATCTCGAATGCGACGCTCGTCGGCGATTCCGCATCGACGGCACCGACCCCGTGAAGAGCTCAGCCGTGTGCGCGCGGGCAACCGCGGCATCCAACGCCAGCGGGCGATTTGAAAACCCATTTCTCTCGCCTTCCCTCCGCCTCGGACAGCGCGCTCGACCCTCTCCCGATGCATTGCCAGGGCTATCGCATATGGGAGCGCTTTCTCTGATGCCATCCTGCGAGACGCCCGCCGTTGGCGGGCCCTCAGGATGAGGACCGAGTGTGCGGCAGCAGTTTCAACACGCTCAATGCCGCTTAGCCTCATCCTGAGGAGACCGCGAAGCGGTCGTCGCGAAGGACGAGGCGCGCGCTCAGCTCGTGACAAATACCAAATGCGATAGGCCTGCGCTGCATGCGGCGATTACGGGACGGAACCCGGAGGACTGGCGCTCGTTCAGATCAGAGCGCACGCGGCAAGGCGTGCCCCAGCGCAACCGAGGGAGCCTCATCATGCCCACAGCCGAACATGATCACGTCTACAAGATCCTGGACCTCGTCGGATCGTCCGAGATCTCGATCGAGGATGCGATCAAGAACGCGGTCAGCCGCGCCGCCAAGACCGTTCGCGAGATGAAATGGTTCGAGGTGGTGCAGACGCGCGGCCACATCGAGAACGGCACCGTCCGCCACTACCAAGTGACGCTGCGCGTCGGCTTCACGCTGGAGGGATGACGCGGCGGACGACGGGCGGAACCGTCGCGTGCGGCGCCGCGTAAACATCCGCCCGACGCGAGGCGATCGTGATATCCACAACCGTCTCCGGTCCAGTACGGACCAGCGCAATCATCGCAAATATTGCAACAGGCCGTTAAGGCGAAAGTGAGAGGTTTGCACCGATTTGGAGCAAGCCTGATGGTCACGAGCCGCGAACTCGGCAAGACGCGTCTTCCGCTCTGGGCGGCCGGGTTCGTCGTGCTGATTTGCCTCGCGATCCTGGGCATGAGTGCCTGGCGCGAATGGGAAGCCCGCGAGGCCGATCTCAGGAACGCCGAGATCGACGTCGCCAATCTGGCGCATTCCCTGGTCCAGCATGCGGACGACACGTTCGAGCTCGTCGACACGCTCCTGGTCGGGCTGGTCCATCGGCTCGAACTCGACGGAACGGGACCGGACACGATCTCAAAGCTCCAGGCGTATCTGCCGACGCGCAAATCATCGGACCGCATCCGCGGCATTTTCATCTATGACGCGAGCGGCCGCTGGCTTGCCACGACCGAGCGCCTCGACTTCTCCAAGCTCAACAACAGCGACCGCGAGTATTTCCGGCGCCATCGCGACTCTCCGGAGCCGGGCACGCTGATCGGACCTCCGGTCAAGAGCCGCGCCGGAGGCCAATGGATCATCACCGCGTCCCGCCGGGTCAACGATGCCGATGGCGGTTTCGCCGGCGTTGCTCTGCTCACGATCGACGTCAGCTATTTCGTCAAATTCTACGAGCGGTTCGACATCGGTCCGAACGGCTCGGCATCGTTGCTCAACAACAGCGGCATCATGCTGGCGCGCAGCCGCGACGAGAGCGGCGCCTTCGTCGGGCGAGACCTGTCCGACTCCCCCTTGTTCAAGGGATGGGAAAGCCGCCCCGCCGCGGCGGTCTACTATTTCAAGTCGCCGCTCGATGGCGTGCAGCGGCTGAGCTATTACCAGCGCAGCAGCCGCTATCCACTGATGGTGCTGGCGAGCAAGTCGCAGGCGGACGTACTGGCCCCCTGGCGGCGCGCGGCGGCCACGCGCATGACCTTCGTCCTCGGACTCGTCCTGCTGATCGCGGTGATCGGCTACTATCTTGTCCGTCAGTTGCTGCAGCGGCAACGCATGGCACAGGCCCTCGTCGCCAAGGAAGCTAATTTCCGCCTGCTGGCCGAGCAATCCAGCGACATGGTGACCCGCATCGGGCTGGATAACCGGCTGCTCTACGTTTCTCCCTCCTGTGCACGCATCACCGGCTGGTCGGCCGAAGAGCTGCTGGGCACGTCGGCGCTGGCCGGCATTCACGCGGACGACATGGAGCGGGTCGAGCAGGCGATCGCCGCGCTGAAGAACGGCGAAGCAGAGGAGGCGCGGTTCGTCTATCGCCAGCGTCATCGCGACAAGCGCGAGATCTGGGCCGAGGCGGCGCTGCACGTGACCCTGGCGTCGGACAGCGGCGCGATCGACGGCGTCGTCGCGGTCGTGCGCGACATGACCGAGCAGAAGGATCTTCAGGACAGGCTCGCCTCGCTGGCAACGACCGACGGCCTCACGGGTCTTGCAAACCGGCGCGCATTCGACGAACGCCTTGCCGACGAATGGGCACGGGCTCGGCGCGACGGCACGCAGCTCTCACTGCTGCTGATCGATCTCGATCATTTCAAGAAGTTCAACGACCACTACGGACATCTGGCGGGCGACGCCTGCCTGCGCGCGCTCGGCCGGATTCTATCCACTCAGGCCAGGCGCCCGGCCGATCTCGCCGCGCGTTATGGTGGTGAGGAATTCGCCGTGTTGTTGCCGAACACCGGCCCTGATGGCTGCGCCGAAGTCGGCGAAGGAATTCGCCAGGCACTGCACGAGCTCGCCATGCTGCATGTGCAAAATCCGCCGTCCCGGCTGGTGACTGCGAGCCTCGGCGGGGCATCGGCTGTTCCGTCCGGGACCACGATGGACTGCAGCACGCTGGTCGCCGCAGCCGATCGCGCCCTTTACGCCGCCAAGGACGGCGGCCGTGACCGGCTGGTGATGTCGGGACAGGTCATCCCTTGGCCCGCGAAGTCGGCGTGACAGGATCGGCCGGCGTTTGTCGCGCGCATCTGGCAGGGTATGACTCGGATCACGGCCGGCTCGAGGCGCCATGAGCGGACGCTGGGTCAGGCAAGCTCCGCGCCGCGCCGCTCGGGAACCAGCGCGAGCAGCACCACGACATCGAGAAGGTAGAGCAGCGCCAGAGCACCTATCGCGGTTGGAAAGCCGTAGGATGCGCTGACCAGGCCGACGACCAGCGGACCGAAGCCCGCGACCGCGCGGCCGATATTGAAGAACACGTTTTGTGCGGTCGCCCGCGAGGCGGTCGGATAAAGCTCGCTCATGAGCGCGCCGTAGCCACCGAGCATGCCGTTGACGAAGAAGCCCATTACCGCTCCGCCGACCAACAGCGCCGCCGCGGCGGTCAACTGCGAATAGACCAGCACCATGATTGCGGCGCCCAGCATGTAGACCAGGAACGCAGGGCGGCGGCCGAAGCGATCGGCCGCGTGGCCAAACAGAAAGATGCCAAGCGCCATGCCGGCAATGGTGACGGAAGTCCAGACCGCCGATTGGGTGAGGCCATAGCCGAACCGCGTCGAGAGATAGTTCGGCAGCCAGATCATGATGCCGTAGTAGCCGAAATTCTGCACCGAACAGAGGATGATCATTGCAAGGCTGATTTTCGCCGTCTGTCTGTCGGCGACGAGCGCGCGAAGCGAGCCGATGGCATCTGTCGTCGCGGCCCTGCGTGCCAGGAAGATATCCGGCTCGTGCAGTCTGCGCCGGATCACATAAGCAGCGAGAGCCGGAAACAGCCCGATCGCGAAC
Source organism: Bradyrhizobium sp. 199 (assembly GCF_023073355.1). Classification (GTDB taxonomy): domain Bacteria; phylum Pseudomonadota; class Alphaproteobacteria; order Rhizobiales; family Xanthobacteraceae; genus Bradyrhizobium. Next base: position 386,748 of record NZ_JADPJI010000006.1, on the reverse strand, counting down.
ATGCCGCGCCAGCCAATGAGGGGCAGGAGCATCGGCGTCACCAGCGCCGCGCTGAGTACGCCGAATTGCCAGCCGAGACCGACATAGGAGGTTGCTCGCGCCCGCTTGTCCGACGGCCAGGCCTCGGCGACCAGCGCCATGCCTATACCGAATTCGCCACCGAGCCCGATGCCTGCGATAGCCCGGTAGATCATGAGATCCCAATACCCCTGGGCCAATGCACACAGTCCGGTGAAGACTGCAAACAGGACAATGCTCCAGGTCAGGACGCGGACCCGCCCCAGCCGGTCAGACAACAGGCCGAAGATCAAGCCGCCGAGCACCGCGCCCACCAGTGTTGCGGTCACCAGCGAGGCGGCCTGCGGCTGCGTCAGATGCAGGTCCTTCGAGATCGCGGTCAGCATGAAACCAAGGATGAGAAGATCGAACCCATCCATGCCGTAGCCGAGCGCGGATCCCCACAGCGCCCGGCGCGCATCGGCGCCGACATCGGTCGTCCGAATCGAATGCGGCTGCGCTCCAGCTGCGGTGACACCGGCTTCCTGCATCTGACCCCCGTCCTCTCCTCGCGCCGATCCGTCGAAATCGCCTGCCGGCGTCAGGCGAGATGGCACGACACGAAGTGTCCGCCCGCTCCTTCCCTCAGCTCCGGCGCGCTTTCCGCACAGCGCGGCTGGGCGATCGGACAGCGGGTGTGGAAGTGGCAGCCCGATGGCGGCTTCATCGGGCTCGGCACGTCGCCCTTGAGGCGGATGCGCTCGCGCTTGAGTTTTGGATCAGGCACCGGCACCGCGGACAGGAGGGCCCTGGTATAGGGATGCTGAGGATTGCGGTAAAGATCGCTGGCCTTCGCGAGCTCGACGATGCGGCCGAGATACATCACCGCGACGCGGTCGGAGATGTGCTCGACCACGGAGAGGTCGTGCGCGACGAAGAGATAAGTGAGGTTCAGCTCGGCCTGCAGGTCTTCCAAGAGGTTGATGACCTGGGCCTGGATCGACACGTCGAGCGCCGAGACCGGCTCGTCGCAGACGATCAGCTTCGGCTCGACCGCGAGCGCGCGCGCGATGACGATGCGCTGGCGCTGACCGCCGGAGAATTCATGCGGATAGCGCCGCATATGCTCGGCCTTGAGCCCGACCTTGACGAGCAGGCTGGCGACACGCTCTTCGCGCTCCTTGGCGGACGATCCGAGCTTGTGAATGATCAGCGCCTCGCCGAGGATCGCACCGACTGTCATTCGCGGATTGAGCGAGGCGAACGGATCCTGGAACACCAGCTGCATGTTCCGCCGCATCGCCCGCAGATCGTTGCCGCCGAGCTGACGTACGTCCTGGCCGTCGAAGGTGACCTCGCCGTCGGTCGGCTCGATCAGGCGCAGCACGCAACGTCCCGTGGTCGACTTGCCGCAACCGGATTCGCCAACGAGACCGAGCGTCTCGCCGCGGTTGACCGAGAACGACACGCCGTCGACCGCATAGACGGTGCCGACCTGGCGCGACAACAGGCCGCCGAACACGGGGAAATGTTTCTTCAGGCCGCTGACGCGCAGCAGGGGCTCGCTCATGGCGCGTCTCCCAGATGTGTATCGCCGAGGTGACAGGCCATGCGGTGGCCAGGCGAAACCTCTCGCAGCAGCGGCTCCTTCTCGGTGCAGATGTCCATGGCGAACTTGCAGCGCGGCGCAAAGCGGCAGCCGACGGGCGGATTGATCAAAATCGGCACCGAGCCGCCGATCGCCTCGAGCCGTGTCTTGTGCTGGCTGTCGAGATCGATGCGCGGGATGGAGCGGATCAACCCTTGCGTATAGGGATGGCGGGGATTGCCGAACAGCTCGTCGACGGGCGCCTCCTCCACCACCTTGCCGGCATACATCACGACGACACGCTGCGCCGTCTCGGCGACCACGCCCATGGCGTGGGTGATCAACATCACCGCCATGCCGAAGCGCTCCTTCATGTCCTGGAGCAGGTCGAGGATCTGCGCCTGGATGGTAACGTCGAGCGCGGTAGTGGGCTCGTCGGCGATGATCAGCTTCGGCTTGCAGGCCAGCGCCATCGCGATCATCACGCGCTGGCGCATGCCGCCGGAGAACTGGTGCGGGTAGTTGTGCAGCCGGCCTTCGGCATTCGGGATCTGCACCAGCTTCAGCATCTCGACGGTGCGCTCGAGCGCCTGCTTCTTCGTCACGGCCTCGTGGCGGCGCAGAGTCTCGGCAATCTGCTCACCGATGGTGAGCACCGGGTTGAGCGAGGTCATCGGCTCCTGGAAGATGAAGCCGATCTCCTTGGCCCTGATCTCGTCGAGCTGATTGCTCGTCAGCGGCACGAGATCGCGGCCCTCGAAGATGATCTGCCCCGCCGCGATCCGGCCCGGCGGCATCGCGATCAGCTTCAGGATCGACATCGCGGTCACGGTCTTGCCGCAGCCGGATTCGCCGACGACGCAGAGCGTCTCGCCCCGGTTGATGGAGATGTCGACGCCGTCGACGGCCTGGAGGATGCCGTCGTCGGTGGAGAAGTGGGTTTTCAATCCCTTGATCTCGAGCAGCGGCGCCATCAAATCACCCGCCGCGCATCGAGCGCGTCACGCAGACCGTCGCCGATGAAGTTGATGGCGACCACCGCGATGAAGATCGCGCCGCCCGGAAACAGCGCCCAATGCGGGCCGATGTCGAGAAAGTCCTTGGCGTCGTACAGCAGACGGCCCCAGGTCGGCGTATCCGGCGGGAAACCGAGGCCGAGGAAGGACAGCGTCGATTCGGCGATGATCGCGGCGGCAACGTCGATGGTGCCGGCGATGATCACCGGGCCGAGCGCATTGGGCAAAATATGCCGCACCACTTGCCGCACCGGGCTGGCGCCGAGTGCACGCGCCGCCTCGACGAACTCCTTTTCGCGGATCGACAGGAACTGGGCGCGCACGAGCCGCGCCACCGGCATCCAGCGCAGTCCCCCGATCACGAGCACGATCAGGATGAAGATGCCGCCCTCGGGCCCGAATACCTGCTTCAGCCCGTCGCGAAACAGGTAGATCAGCAGCAGCAACAGTGGCAGTTGCGGCAGCGACAGGAACAGGTCCGTGAGCCACATCAGTCCGTGCCCGAGCGCACCGCGCGACATGCCGGCGAGCGCGCCGATCAGCGTGCCGATGACGACGGAGACCAGCATCGCGGCGAGGCCGACCGCGAGCGAGATGCGGCCGCCATAGATCATGCGCGCCAGAATGTCCTGGCCGAGATCATCGGTGCCGAAGGGATGGGCGAACGATGGTCCTTGCAGGCCCGCGACGATATCGATGTCGTTGATCTTCACACGCCACACGAAGGGCCCGAGAACGACGGCGAGCACCAGAATGAGGAGCAGGAAGGCGCTGACGACGGCGAGCTTGTGGCGGCTATAGCGCCGCCACGTCTCGCGCCATGGCGAGTAGACGCGCCGCTCAGCGGAGGGAGATGCGAGGGTCAAGCCAGCCATAAAGAACGTCCGCGATGAGATTGAACAGCACGACGAGACACGCGAAGACGAAGGTCACGGCCATCACGACCGGCGTGTCGTTGGACAGAATCGAAGAGATCAGCAGCGAGCCGATCCCGGGGATGCGGAAGATCTGCTCGGTGACGATGGCACCGCCGAACACCGCCGGGATTTGCAACGCGATCAGCGTGACGACCGGGATCATGGCGTTCCGCATCACGTGCTTGATGATCACCCGTCGCTGGCCGATGCCCTTGGCACGCGCGGTGGTGACGTAGTCTAGTCGGATCACGTCGAGCATCGCCGAGCGCACGAAGCGCGTCATCGACGCAGCCTGGAACAGGCCGAGCACCGCCACCGGCATGATCGCCTGACGGATCGTCTCCAGCAGCCAGTGAATGCCCCTGCCCTTGATGTCGGTTGTGTAGACAAAAGGCAGCCAGTCCAGCGTCACCGAGAAGATCAGGATGAACAGGATGCCGGTGAAGAAGGTCGGCAGCGAGAAGCCGACGAAGGCCAGCGTGTTGGCGATCTGGTCGAACAGCGAGTACGGCTTCGTCGCGGCATAGACGCCAACGGGAATCGCTATCAGCAGTGCGAGAATCTGCGCGGAGCCGATCACATAGAGCGTCGTTGGCAAGCGCTGGAAGATGAGCGTGTCGACGTCCATCCGGCTGACGAAGGAAAAACCCCAGTCGCCGTGCAGCATGGCATTGAGCCAGTGCAGGTAGCGGAGGTGAATCGGATCGTCGAGGCCGAACTTGGCCCGAAGTGCGGCCTGCACTTCGGGCGGGACGTTCGGATTCGTCGCCAGTTCCGAGAAAGGATCGCCCGGCGCGAGCGCCAGCACGAAGAACAGCACAGCCGAAATGCCGAGCAAGCTCGGAATCGCGATCAGCAGGCGACGCAGGACGTATTGGCTCATGAGGGAAGGCCCCGTCTAGAGTTGGGGGATCATTCCTCGCGGTACCAGTCGAACAGATTGTCGGTTTCGTTGGCCCAGCCCGAGATCACCGGACGCAAATTGTTCGCGGCCGCCTCGACCTTGAGACGATGCATCACGGGGATGAACACCGTGTCCTGCCACATCAGGTCGTTGGCCTTGATGTAGAGCGCCGCGCGCTTGACCGGGTCCATCTCCGTGTCCGCCGCGTTGATCGCCGCGTCATAGTCCTTGTTGACCCAGCGCGGGAAGTTGGTGCCCTGCCACTTGTTCTCCTTGGTCGCGGCTGCCGTGGAGAGATAGCGGCGCATGTGCTGCGACGGGTCCGGCTGGCTCAGCGGGATCTGGAACATCTCGATGTCAGCATAGAACTTCGGATAGGTGTCGGGATTGGCGACGTCGGACGAGAAGAACACCGAGGCCACCACCGACTTCAGCTCGACATCGATGCCGGCCTTCTGACAGGCCTGCTTGACGATGGCCTGAGTCTTCTGGCGCGGACCGTTGATCGCGGTCTGGTAGACGATCTTGAGTTTCTTGCCGTCCTTCTCGCGAATGCCGTCGGCGCCAGGCTTCCAGCCGGCGTCCTCGAGCATCTTTGCCGCCTTTTCGATGTTGAACTCCCAGGTCGTGTTCTTGGAGACGAACTTTTCGGGGCCGTTGAGGAAGTTCGCGGTGGTGCGGCCGGCACGGCCGTAGATCGCCTTCTTGACGGATTCGCGATCGACCAGCAGGGACAGCGCCTTTCGCACGGCGGGATCCGAGAACAGCGGATGCTTGGTCTTCATGGACGAACGCTCGCCGTCGACCTCGACATTCGGATCGGTAAAGTTGAGCGCGATGAACTCGGTGTCGCCGCCAACGGCATAGACGGTCTTGCCCTTGCCGCCCTTCTCCAGGCGCAGCAGCACGTCGTCCTCGACCTGAATGTTCCAGCCGAAATCGTACTCGCCGGTCTGAATCACCGCACGCGCCGCCGAGACGGCGTCGCCGCCGCCCTTCATCTCGAGTGAATCGAAATAGGGACGGTTGGCCATGTGGTAGTCGGGATTGATCACGCCGCGGATGAGATCGCCCGGCTTGAACTCGACGAACCTGTAGGGACCGGTGCCGACGGGTGCGAGATTGGTCGGCGCCTCGCGCGATTTGGAGCCGATGAAATCGGCGAAGAGATGCTTCGGCAAGATCTGGCCTGCGCCGGCGCCGACGAAAGCATCGGCCCAGAACGGAGTCGGCTGCGGAAAGGTGATCTTGACCGTGAGATCATCGATCTTCTCGACGGTGATGTCGCGATAGACACCGATGGTGACGGCTGCGGTCGCGGGATCCTTGGCATACTGCCAGGTGAAGACGAGGTCGTCGGCCGAAAACGGCTTGCCGTCATGCCACTTCACGCCCGGCTTCAGTTTCCACGTCACTGACTTGCCGTCGGCGGCAAGCAGGCCGTTCTGGATCGACGGAATCTCCGCCGCCAGCACCAGCTTCATGTTGCCTTCCGGATCCCAGCAGGCGAGCGGCTCGTAGAACAGGCGCGAGCCGTCCTGGTCCTTGGTGCCGGTGGCGAAATGCGGATTGAGCAAGGTCGGTCCCTGCCACCACAACAGCTTCAGCGCGCCGCCGCCGCCACGCTTGGTCGGCTTGTAGGTCGAGGCGCCCTCGGCCATCGCGACGCCGCCAAGCGCGAGGATCTGGTTGGCCAGGGGAACGGTGAGACCGACTGCGGCCATGCGCTTGATGAAGGCGCGGCGATCCATCCGCCCGTCCTTCACTTTGCCGATCATCGAACGCAGTTCTTTATCCAGCATGGTTGTCCCCCGTCTGGTTCCCATAGCGATGAGGGCGGCCGGAGAAACGCGGCTGCCCATTTGGCTGGCAGTAGATGGCACACCGAATGGGGGGCGCGTCAACTGCGACCGTGTGTGTGCAAACGGTCTTCTGGCTGTCTGTTGGGCAAAACTGCGTTCTGCAGCCCATCCGTTCGGCAATCCAGCATCAAAACATGCTGGATTGCACGCTGCAGTGCGAAAAATTTGTTCGCCGGATCAGACGAAGTATCGAGGCGAAATTCTACGCGATGGACATGTCGAGCGGTGGCTCAACATGATCCGGCAGCGGACAGACATAGGGCGTCTTGGCGGTCCGCTTTTTGAGGTCGGCCTTGGCTGCCTTGATCAGTTCCGGATCCGTCAGCGCCTTGATGCCGAGACCAGCCATCGCCTTGGCGGCCTGCACCATGGCCTTGTGGGCATGCGCGCTCTTGCCCTGCGCCACCACCTGCCAGGTGTGGAAGGGCGTGCCGATCGCAACTGTGGGTGCGTGAACCTGCACGGTCGGCACCACCCAGCTGACGTCGCCGACGTCGGTCGAGCCGACCAGCGGATTGCGCTTGGCATCGAGTGGCACCAGGAAGTCGGCCAGCGGCCGGTCGGTCGGCTCCATGCCGATCGCGTAATAGACCGACTCGATATCCTTGTCGCTCAATGTCGCGCGGATCTGGCCGGCAAAGCTCTTGTCCGCGTCGTCGAAATGCGGCGGTCCGAGCTCTTCCATGACCCGGTGCAGCGCCTGCTCAAGCGGCGTGTTCGGCAGGATGTTGGAGACCGCGGAGATGATCTTCATCTCCACCTTGGTCTCGGTCATCAGCGCCGCGCCCTCGGCGATCTTGCTCACGCGTCCGACCAGCTCGTTCATGCCGGGAAGATCACGGGCGCGGATCGAATAGCGCACGCGCGCATGGGCCTGGACCACGTTGGGCGCGATACCCCCGGTGTCGAGCACCGCGTAATGCACGCGCGCGTCGCTCGGCATGTGCTCGCGCATGTAGTTCACGCCGACATTCATCAATTCCACCGCATCGAGCGCCGAACGGCCGAGATGCGGCGAGGCGGCGGCGTGCGAGGTTCGGCCGGTGAAGATGAAGTCCGCGCGCGTGTTGGCGAGCGACGGCGTCACCGCGACCTCCCAGAAGCTGTGCGGATGCCAGGTGATGGCGATATCGGCGTCCTCGAACGCACCGGAGCGCACCATGAAGGCCTTTGCCGCGCCGCCCTCTTCCGCCGGGCAGCCGTAATAGCGTACCCGACCGGGCGCCTTGTTCTCGGCGAGCCAGTCCTTCATCGCGGTGGCGGCGAGCAGCGCGGCGGAACCGAGCAGATTATGACCGCAGCCATGGCCATGCCCGCTGGCCTCGATGGGACGATGTTCGGCGACACCTGCTTCCTGGCTGAGGCCGGGCAGCGCGTCATATTCCCCCATGAAGGCGATGATCGGACCGCCCTCGCCCCACTCGCCCATCACCGCGGTCGGAATGCCGGCGACGTTCTCCGTAATGCGGAAACCCTGATGGCGCAGCTCCGCGAGATGCTCGGCGGCGGACCGCGCCTCGGTGTAGCACACCTCGGGCATGCCCCAGACCTTGTCGCTGAGGTCGATGAAACGCGCCTTGATCGTGTCGACGCCACGCCAGATGTCGCTGCGGTTGTCCATGCTTCGGTCCGTGATCCCTTGGTCAAACCAAGCGGCAATCGGTAGCAGCTTCATTGCACTCCGCCTAGCACCTCGCGCGACGGCAGCCATGCGGCTGAGGCCGGAATGAGCAGCCGCCTGCCTCGTGGGCATGTCCCGGTCCTGCGCTTTGCGAAGATTTCACGCGGCCTGCTCCGGAATAGTTGGGAACGAGGCTTTCAAGACGGCCTTCCCCGACCTAAATTATGGCTGCTTCGCGCGTCGCTCCTCAGCAATCGCGGAAGCGCACTCAGCCAGGAGAACACCATGCCCGCCCTGACCGAATGGAGAGTGCCGCCGGCCAATCAGCCGCGTGCGGGCGACTACGGTTTCGATCTCGACCGGGCGCTCGCATCCGTCGTCGGCCTGCATGCCATCATCCCGCCGGACGCCTTCAGCGCCGAGACGCTGGGCACCGAACGCGCCGGCAACGGCGTCGTGATCGACGACGGGCTGGTGCTCACGATAGGTTATCTCGTCACCGAGGCAGAGTCGGTCTGGCTCCACCGCGCCGACGGACGCGTGGTGGAAGGTCATGCGCTCGGCTTCGATTCCGAGACCGGATTCGGTTTGGTGCAGGCGCTCGGCCAGCTCGACGTCGAGCCGCTGCCGCTCGGCTCGTCGGCGGCAACCCGGATCGGCGACCGCGTCGTTGTCGGCGGCGCCGGCGGCCGCACGCGCTCGGTCGCGAGCCAGATCGTGGCCAAGCAGGAATTCGCCGGCTACTGGGAATATCTGCTGGACGAAGCCGTCTTCACCTATCCCGCGCATCCGAACTGGGGCGGCACCGCGCTGCTCAATGAGCGCGGCGAGTTGATCGGCATCGGTTCGCTTCAGCTCGAGCGCGAACGTGACGGCAAGGCCGAGCACGTCAACATGATCGTGCCGATCGATCTGTTGAAGCCGATCCTGGAGGATCTGCGCAAGTTCGGTCGCGTCAACAAGCCGGCGCGGCCATGGCTCGGGCTCTACTCGACCGAGATCGACAACCGCGTGGTGGTGATCGGGATCTCCGCCAACGGTCCGGCGGCGCGCGCCGAGCTCAAGACCGACGACATCATCCTCGCCGTCGACGGCGACAAGGTCACGAGCCAGACCGCCTTTTACAAGAAGATGTGGTCGCTCGGCGCCGCCGGAGTAGACGTGCCGCTGACCGTGCATCACCAAGGCGTCACCTTCGACGTCACGGTGACCTCGACCGACCGCTTCAAGCTCTTGAAGGCGCCGAAGCTGCATTGAATCCACGCTGAAGGGATCCGCAATGACCGAGGCCGTTGTGGACGACAGCGTGGCCGTGCTCCCGCCACTGCTCAATGCGCTGGAAGCGCTTGGATTTTTCCAGAGGCAATTGCATCCCCCGGCCTTTGCTTCCGTCATGAATGCGATCGGCGCGCCGGACGAGGCGCTGCAGGCCGCACGCACTGCGATCGGCGATTGGCCGGAGCAGTTCGCAGGCCTGCGCGAGCGACTGGATCGCGCCTGCGACGAGACGCTGGCCGCCTTTGCCGGCATTCGCGAGGTCGAGCGCGGCAATGGCGATCTCGTCGCGGTCTTCCGCGCGCTGCGCCACCTGCCGCGCGCGCAGGAGGCGCTCTATCCTCTGGCGCTGCAGTTTCCACCGGTGAGCAGCTTCTTCCTCAACGCTGCCAATCGCGAAAATGCGGACCTGTTGTCGCGGCTCGAAGTCAGCGCGAGCGAAATCACCGGCATCTTCCACGATCACAACGACCCCGGCAGCCGCGGCGGCTTCTCGGTCTATGTGCCGGAATATTACACCGCTGATCGCGCCATGCCGCTGGTGATGGCGCTGCATGGCGGCAGCGGCAACGGCCGCGGCTTCCTGTGGAGCTGGCTGCGCGACGCCCGCAGTCTCGGCGCGATCCTGGTGGCGCCAACCGCGACCGGTCCGACCTGGGCGCTGATGGGCGACGATGCCGATACGCCCAATCTCATGCGCATCCTCGAGACCGTGCGCAGTCGCTGGACCATCGATGCCTCGCGCATGCTGCTGACCGGCATGAGCGACGGCGGCACCTTCTGTTACGTGAGCGGGCTCGACGGAGCCTCGCCCTTCACCCATCTGGCGCCGGTGTCCGCGACCTTCCATCCGTTGATGGCGGAGATGGCCGATGCCACGCGCCTGCAGCGTCTGCCGATCTTCATCACCCACGGCAAGCTCGACTGGATGTTTCCGGTGCAGACCGCGCGCCAGACGCAGGCGGCACTCGCAGCCGCCGGCGCTGATGTCACCTATCGCGAGATCGACGACCTCAGCCACACCTATCCGCGCGAGATCAACGCGGAGCTGGTGCAGTGGCTGAATGGAGAGTGAACGAGCCGTCCTTCCTGCGCCGCACTCTCGCGGAACCATCAGTCGGCGCCGACGTTATCGCCCGTCACCGGAGGTTTCGCCATGCGGATGTTTCTTGGAATGATTTTAGGCGCGCTGCTGCTTGCCTGCGGCGTATACGTCTATGACTCCATGCAGACGTCGTCGGTCGCCAATGGCGGGGTCGCGACGACCAATCGGACTATCGTGAACTGGGATGTCGCCAAGGCCGATTGGGACGCGCTGCGCGATCGCGCGCACAAGGACTGGGTCCGGATCTCGTCGAAGTAACCACGACGTATCATGAACAAGGCGCCGTCGCGGATCCGCGGCGGCGCCTTTGTGTTGGCTACGATCAATGCTGCGCGTCAGTTCATCTTGGCCTTGCGGGCATCGGCAATGACCTGCTCGAACTCGGTCATGCTGAGCACGCCGGGTACGCGGTACTTGCCGACGATGAAGGAGGGAGTGCCGCTGAAACCGAAGGCTTCGGCTTGCTCGTTGTTGCGCTTGAGCAGGGCGTCGATGTCGCTGCCATGGTCGGTAAGATCACGCTTCAGGCGATCCATGTCGACGCCGGCGGCCGCGAGCAGCTCGTTGATGCGCGGCTCGGTCAGGCGTGAGCTGACACCCATCAAGGCGTCGTGGGCCGGATGGTACTTGTCCTGGAATTTCGCCGCGAGCGCGATCCGCGCCGCCGTGACCGAGACCGGCCCGAGAATCGGCCAATCCTTCATCACCAGCCGCACCTTGCCATCGTCCTGGACGACCTGGCGCAGCTCGGGTTCGAGCTTGCGGCAATAGGGGCAATTGTAGTCGGACCATTCGACGATGGTGATGTTGCCGTTGGGGTTGCCGGCGACCGGCGTGTCGGGATCGCGCAGCACCTTGGCTTCGGTCAGCACCTCGCCATCATCGGCGGCTGCCCGTACCGAGGTGATGCGGCCCGCCGCGAGGGCGCTCGCCCCGATCAGCGTCAGCGCCGCGCGCCGCGTCGGCAGGCCCTTATTTCCGGATTCAGCCATATCTCGTCCCGTTTCGGTCCCATCTTTTCGCAACTACGGTTCGGGACCGGGAGTTGTTACGGCTCATATAGAGCGTTACGGGCGCAAAGTCATCGCACGCTAGACACGGGGCAGCATCGCCATCAGCGTTCCGGTCATGGTGGCGATCAGCGTGGTCTTGCCTTCGTGCTCTGCAAAAGCTCTGGCCTCGCAGAAGGTTAGGGTACGGCCGGGCTTGACCACCTCGGCCTTGAAGACGAAGCGTTCGCCGCCGGCGGGGGCAAGCAGCGTGGTCTTGAACTCGACGGTGAGGATGCCGGCCTCGGCTGGCATCAGAGTGAAGGCGGCGACACCGCAGGCATTGTCCAGGCCTGCGGTGATGATACCGGCATGGACAAAGCCGTTCTGCTGCGTGAAGGCCGGCGAATGCAGCATCGCCAGTTCGACCTCGCCCGGCGCGAGGCGGACGATCACGATGCCGAGCGTGCGCATCGCCGGCTGGCCGTCGAACAAGGCAATGGCAGCCGCGCGATAGCCTGGATTTTTCGGCTCGAACGGGGCCATGGCTTACACCTCGACCGGCTCGGCAAGCTGCCGCAACGCAGTTTTGCGGACGGCGTCGGCAAACGGTGTGGACTTGCGCTGGCTGCGATCCATGTGCACACCGGTGATCTCGCAAGTCGGGGCGAACTTGCCGACATGCCACATGATGTTCATGTGGCCGACATGATCGCACTGCGACGGATAAACCGTGCCGCGATAGGTCGCCTCCTGCTCCATGGCAATTCCTCCTGCCGAGTTCTGCCTTTGGTTGGCTTCTTGATACGGTAGCGTATCAGGGCTCCGTCGCGCTAGCAATACGGTACCGTATCAAGAATCGGCGAGGCTTCCTTCATGAGCGACGGCAAGGGCGATGTCTGGATCGAGGCGGGGTTTGCCGAGCTCGCCCGCTCGGGGGTCGAGGGTGTCAGGGTCGAGGTGCTCGCCAAGAGCCTCGGCGTCACCAAGGGCGGCTTCTACCGCCGCTTCGCCGACCGCGCCGCGCTGCTCGATGCCATGCTGCAACGCTGGCGCGAGGGGCGCGCAGCGTCGATCGCGCAGCAGACGCGCCTCGACGGCCAAGAGCCCCGCGAACGGCTGAAGGCGGTGATCCAGCTCTATTCGGAGCGGCTCAATCCGGAAGCCATGGCGATCGAGCTCGCGATCCGGCAATGGGCCCGCTCGGACGAGAACGCCGCGGCGGCTGTGGCGGGCGTGGACGCCGCGCGGCTCAAGCACGTGGCCGAGCTCTATCGTGCAACCGGGCTTGCGGCCGAGGAGGCCGACGCGCGGGCCTTCCTGTTCTACTGCTTCATCTTCGGCCAGAGCCTCTTGTTCGTCGAGCGCGGCCCGCGCAAGCGGGCGCAGCTGGTGGCGAAGTCGGCCGAAAAGCTGCTCGACTAAAGCGCGATGCGATTAGGATGGAACCGCCATCGCGCTTCAGGTTGTTGTTCAAGCATGATCTTTTCGGAAAACCGCTGTGCAGTTCATGCTTTGGCGAAAAGGCCGGAGCGTTGCTCCGGCCTTCGCATCGATACGAAGCTCAGGCAGCGCCCTTTAGCTTCTTGTTGCATTCGCTGTAATAGCCGCCGCCCTTCTCGATCCACTTCATGCCGCCGTTGCCGTTGGTGGTCTTGTTGGCGTTGTACTGGTCGACGCAGGTGTGCAGGCGCCCCTTGCCGGGAGTCTCCTTGGCGTATTTCGGATCGACCGCGTTCGGATAGATCGCGGGGCCGGCCGGCAGGGTCGGCGCGGCGGCGGGGGCCGCCTCCTTCTTCGCCTGCTTCGGCTCGGCGGGAGCGGCGGGCGCGGCCGCAGCCGGCGCAGCAGCGGGCGTTGCATCCGCGCCGCACTGAGCCTTGCGGAAGTCATTCCATTTCGTGGTGCCGAGCGAGCCGTCTTTCTTGGCCGCCTGGTATTTCGCGCTGCACTCCTGCGATGTCAGCGCCTGTGCTGGCGCCGCCACCGTCAACGCAGCAAATCCCGACAAAGCAATCGCGCACAGCCATTTTGATTGAATGGTCATCCCTGGTCTCCTCCTTGGTCTTCCCCCGAGGGAAGTGAAACGAACATTACTATCCTAGCGTGCCGGCCGCTTGGGACAAGGATGCGATGCGTTGCGCCGGCAAAATATAGTGATCCTGTCGTTCTCATCATTCATGTCGCGTTCAGCAACGTAGGCCGACGGTCCCTGCTCTCCGCAATTCTCGCAAGCAGAGTGCAGCACATGACCTTCACGTCCCGCCTCGCCGCCGCCGCTCTGGCCTCCCTGCTCGTCAGCGGCATTGCCTTCGCGCAGACGACCGCGCCGGCAACCAAGCCCGACGCAGCCGCCATTGCCGATAGGAAGGCGCCGAAGGAGCGTTCGGCGGAGTCGCTGGAATGCTCCAAGCAGGCTGACGCCAAGGGCTTGAAGGGCAAGGAGCGCAAGAAATTCCGCCGCGAGTGCAAGAAGGCAGCGAGGGCCGGCACCGCGGCGCCCGCCGCCCCTGCCGCCGACAAGAAGTAAGCTCGCCGCGATCCTCCACGAGCATCAGGAAGAGGCGCACGCATTGCGGCATGACGAGCCTGCAATTGTGCGCCTCTCGCTGATTTGCGATAAGGTGGCGTGAAGCAAACCACCGCCTCCCTGCCGTTCGAATGGCCAAGCCGCGCCAGGCTCTTGAGCACCGCGGAGACGCTCGTCATCGGCACCGCCGGAGGCCTGGTGTTTCTGCTCGCCGGCCTTCCCGGCGGGCTGATCTCCGGCTCGATGATCGCAGTCGCCATCGCCGCAATCGCCGGCCGCCAATTGTCGCTGCCGCCACTCCTGGCCCAGACCGTGCTGGTGCTGCTCGGTATTTCGCTGGGCTCGGTGGTCTCGCGCCATCTGCTGCAGCAGGTCGGCGCCTATCCCCTCACCATCGGGCTGCTTGCGCTCGCAACCTTCTGCTCGACCTTCGGCTCGAGCTATTACCTCCAGCGCGTCCATGGCTGGGACCGCACCTCGGCCTTCCTTGCCGGCAGCCCCGGCGCGCTGTCGCAGATCACGATTCTGGCGGTCGAGCGCGGCGCCGACCTGCCGGGCATCGCGGTGGTGCAGACCATGCGCGTCATCATCCTCACCGCGGCACTACCGATGCTGCTCGCGTTCGCCGGCGTGGTGCCCTCTGCCGCGCCGCCGGCGACGACGACGATCGCCTCGCCGCTCGGGCTCGTGGCGCTGGTCGCAGCCTCGCTGGCCATGGCGCTGTTCCTGCGTCTGATCAAGTTTCCGGCGAGCTGGATGTTCGGTGCCATGATCGCGTCCAGCGTGCTGCATGGCGCCGGCTGGGTCGAGGGCGGCCTGCCCGACTGGGGGCGCGGCGTGGCTCTGGTCGGGATCGGCGCGCTGATCGGCAGCCGTTTCGCGCGGATGCGGATCAAGACGCTCGCCGGTCACATCAACGCGGCGCTAGGCTCGTTCACCGTCGCGATCGCCGTCTCCGCCATTTTCGTCGGGATCGTGGCACTCACCACGCAGGTCAGATTCTCCGACGTCGTCGTCGCCTTCGCGCCGGGCGCGATGGACGCCATGCTGGCGCTGGCATTGACGTTGCACATCGACCCGATCTTCGTCGGCGCCCATCATTTGTCGCGCTTCGTGTTCGTGACGATCGCGACGCCTGGCATCGTGCATCTGTTCGGACGGACCCAGGACGACGTGGATGATTGAGCTTTAGCGCTTCGCCGTCGCCACAAATCCCCACGCGGCGATCGCGGCCATCACGAGCGAGATCAGCAAATTGTAGCCGGCGAGCGAGAGGCCGAGGAAGCGCCACTGCACCTCGTCGCAGCGCACCACCTTCACAGTGTCGAGCCTTGAAAAAAGATCGCCGGCGTTGCCGAGGTTGACGATGGGACCGGTGCAATCGGTCGGCCCCTTCCAGAATCCCCATTCGACGCCGGAATGATAGGCGCCGAGGCCGGCATTGGCGAGTGTGGCCAGCACCAGGATCGCGAGCCCCGCCAGCAGCAGCGGCCGCGGCGCGCCGCTTCGAGCCGCAATCGCCGTCAGCGCACCGAGCGGAATCGCGAGATAATAGGCGTAGCGCTGCTCCAGGCAGAGCGGGCAGGGCAGGATCTCCAGCACGAGTTGGAAGAACCAGGCGCCCGCGATCGTCACAGCCGCAATCAGCGTGACGAGCAGCGAGGCCGTCAGCGCGGAGCTGCCGGCAGCCGGCTTGAACGCAGGTATGGCGGCACTCTCGGTCGTCACGGCAGCCTCTTTCCGGTGGGTCGCTCCTTTAAGCCTCTAGCCCCCGTCCATGCGCCTGTCGAGAACGGCCGGGATCACTTTGGCGCGGGTTGACCCCGCTTTGTCCATGGCTATAGTCCGCCGGCTTCGCGACGCTCCCTCAAGGGCTGACCGGGGGCCCCTGTGGCGGAACTGGTAGACGCGCTCGACTCAAAATCGAGTTCCGCAAGGAGTGCTGGTTCGATTCCGGCCAGGGGCACCAGCCTTCGCTGCTTCGCAGCTACGGCTGGGCGAGCCACGCTGAACCGAAGGTTGAAGCGTGTCCGTCCGACGAAGCCTCTTGGCGAAGACGGACTGTCTCAGCAAAGCTCAATCGCTTCCCTCCCGGACGCCGCCTCACAGACATCAACCGCGTAGCGACCTGCGAGTTGTGGCGCTGATCGGCACGACGAGCGCGCGCACTTCAGTTTTCAAATAACGAGACACGCCGCGACAGCCTCGCAGCGCATGACGCCCGAGTCCTGTGCTTCTCTTGACACCCTTTCCTGACGAAAGGGCGCAGGGAAGGCCGGGCGCCGGCTGGCACCCGCGGTCCGCTGTGCGCAAATTGCGCGAAAACAGATGCACAGCGGCATACAGGGCAGCCCGGACATCCCGGCCTTTCCCTGCGCAGTGGTTTGACGGCTTATGGCGTGCTCTCCCCCGGGAGCGATGCACTATTGCCCCCGTCGCCTTGCGGCGGATCGATGCGCGCACCGGTTGGCCGCCACATCACCGCAAGACTTGACGCACAGACCCCGGGCGTCAGGACCACACGCTTTTGCCGTACGCGGACCGCACCGGTCGTGTGCGCGCTGCTCAACCGCTCACGGGGCAAGCCCGCCCTGCGATTGCTGGCGCGCCGATGCGCTCCACGTCCACCGTCACCCGCCCGCGTATCGTGACGATCGCGAAACGCCCCTTGTCCATGGGCCGGGATGAACCCGACATACGATATTTCCGAATTTCGGTCAAGCAGAATTTGAATCGCGAAGCGGTGAGCCTTCGGACAGACCTTGTTCCGGGCGAGAACCATCCTCTGCGAGAGCTTCGTTCTTGCCCCCGCGTGTATCCACATCCTCATTGCGAACGCAGCGAAGCAATCAGGAATGCATCCGGGGAATATTCTGGATTGCTTTCGTCGCAAGAGCTCCTCGCACTTGCATAGCATGACGAGGAGGAGCGATTGCCCGCCCGACTGCCGTGTCGGCGCGGACGCCTCAGGAGCGAAATGGCACCAGCCGTGCGAGCGCCGAACTGTCGATGGGGATTAGATCCTGTACCGCCGCGAGGCAATCGACTTCGCACGGCCGCTCCCTATATCCTCTCGCAAACGATGGGACGCAGTGAGCAGCTTTGATGGCCAGGACACGCGCGACGGACGCCGAGGAGATCCCCCGCTATTTCGTCTGGGTCCGTGGCCTGGAAGGGCCCGAGCCGCAGAAATGGACGGCGATGGATTTCGGCGTCGGCGACTGGAAGCGGCCGCTCGTGCTGGCTTATCTGGAGCTCCCGGAGGACGAACGGCGTCTGTCGCTGTCGATGCTGGCCCGGCGCTATCCGCCGCCGCGGGTCGATTTTTCTTGAACCGGCTGGGGTGCGCACGCCCGAGGCCGGGTCCGCAAGGCAAAGCGGAAGTTACCCCGGGGGATCGTGATCGACGGCTTGCGACACGAAGCGACGTACGAACGCTGTTCACCCTTGTGACTGTCAGAGTTTCCACGGCGTGCTCGACTTGGCTCAATCAGTTAAGCTGATGGCTCACGATGGCCGAACGTTCGTTCAGAGCCTATGAGGTTGATCCGGAAGGTCATATCGTCGGCGCAGGGCCCTTGTGGGCTGCGCATGTGACAATGAAGCACGCCAACTTGTGAGCCGGATGGCCGATGGGCACCCGATGGAACTATGGGACGGGTCTCGTTTGGTCGAAAGGTTCGCGCCTGCGGCCAGTGATCGGGAGAGTTGGCTTTATCCGCATGAACTTCGAAAGCAAGCGTCGGACATGCGCAAAGCGCGATGAGCGTACGCATCGACCGTAGCGTCTGACCCATAAACCTGGCATTCCGGGCATCGCCGGCATGTTGCCGAGCCCCAACGCTGGCTTCCTTCAATTGATTGCAACCCTTGCATGGGAAGCTTATTGTTCCGGCATCACCGGCTTCGGCTTTGTCCGTAGGCGTCGGTGGCTGAGAGACCATTGGGCTCCCGCCTGCATCGCACAGGGAGCATACAATGCCGCACCAACAGCTGATATCGCGCCTACAGGCCGTTAGCGGCCTATCCGAACAAGATCGGACCAGGCTCACGCGCCTGAGATACAAGGCGAAATCGCTGGCAGATGGCGAATACGTGCTGCGCCAGGGCGACAAACCTCAGAGCTGCATTGTCGTGATGAGCGGCCTTCTGTCTCGGCAAAGAGTGGTGAACGCTCGAACTCAGATATCGTCGTTCTACATAGCCGGAGACATGCCCGATTTGCCTACCCTGCATTTGCCAGTGGCGGATTGTGATCTTTGCAGTGTGGGGAGTTCGACGATAGCCGCTGTGCCCCATTCAGCACTCAGAGAGATCATGAACGAATCGCCCGGACTTACGCACGCTTTATGGCGCGAGACGCTAATACACGCTGCGATCTATCGCGAATGGGTTGAGAATCTCGGATCACGCCAGGCGCTGGGTAGGGTCGCGCATCTTCTCTGCGAGCTTACCACCCGCATGGAATTCGTCGGGCTTGCGGACAACGGCAACTTCCGACTTCCGCTCACGCAGCAGGATGTTGCCGACGCATGTGGGCTTTCGGTAGTTCACGTGAACAGGACCATCCAGGAACTCAGGGGTTTGGGCCTCATTGAATGGCAAAACCACACGGTGACTCTGCTCCGCCCAGAAGAACTGAAAGCTGCATCCGAGTTCAGTCCTGAATATCTGCACGAGCTGCAACCAAGCGCCAGATGAAAGATCAGCAAACGCGCTTGGAGTTTTAGGAACGTCATCGCAGCGACAGATTTAGGCTCGGCATGCCGCGCTTTCATTTCGACTATCACGAGGAGGAACGCGTCACTCTCGACGAGGTCGGGCGGGAAGTACAGAGTGCTGATATAGCTCGCCGCATGGCCATGGTTGCGCTAGGCGAGGCTGTGCGCGATTTCACCTTCGCTGCTCGTCCGGGCAGCATAGCCATTGTGGTCAGGAATGACGCCGGCATTCTCCTGAGAGTCCGTGCCATCATTGAGCAGACCGAAAGCTGGTGACCTTCGGATCCGACTCTCTTGGCGGGCCCTCTGTCACCTTCGGTGTCGTCTGTGGGCCAGCTCGGGCGTCTAGTCAGTTACCGCAATGGGCCGGTGTCTGGGGCAGAGCAGACCTGGACGGCCAGATCGTCAGCATCGTCGCTCTCTCCGAACGTGACCATGAGGGCGCGACCATCACGGCCGCCGCAATTCCCCGGCGTTCCCGCGCTCACGCCGACACCGGGCGCCGACGCCGGGCGTAGCGACCCCGCCCTCGCAACCGGCGCTCCCACCACGGCCGCAGTCGGCCGCGCCACGCAGCCCGGCAAATCCTGCGCCGATCATATCGGCAAGCCGCCGCACATGAACGCCTGCCTGCGCGAGAACAAGTCGAAGCTCTCGGACTCCTGCCGCAAGGTCGTCGAATCGCGCGGCGGCTAGTCTTTCTTCCTTCTCCCCCGGGAGAAGGCAGAGAGGGCGGCGCTCTGCCGCCCTCCCGAACGCGCCGCTACTCCTGCATCATCTCGCCGCTGCCGCCGAATTCGGCCGGGAAATCCTTCAGCTTGGGCAGGCCATCGCGCATCGGCAGCACGGTCTCGGCATAGTTGACGTGAACGCCGGGCGCGAATGCGAGCGTGGGGATGGTGGCGGTGAAGACGTCGATCAGGCCGAGCGGCGGATGGTTGGTCATGAGATGACCGCCGCACTTCCTGCAAAATTTGCGCTCGCTGAGCGGCGTCTTGGCAAACGTCTCGACGTTCTCCGCGCCTTCGGTGACGCGCACGGATTCAGGCTTCCAGAGGCTGAAGGCATTGACCGGGCCCCCGGACCAGGAGCGGCAGGAACGGCAATGGCAATAGCCCATCGCCTCCGGTGCACCCGTGACCTCGATCGTGACCGCGCCACAGAAGCAGTTTCCGACATGTTTCATTTGGTCGTCTCCGTTTGATGAAGGATCGTTATCGCGCGTCGGCATACCGCGAGTCCTCGATTCCGCAGACGCGCGGTGCGAGGCAGAGATTATACCTAACGGCGCCAGGGAATAAGCATCGACACCCGTTGTTTGTACTGCCGGTACTCGTCACCGAAGAGAGCGACGAGGTCGTGCTCCTCCAGCGCGATGCCGACGAAGATGTAGAGCGTGGTGACGGCCGCGAACAGCAGATGGCCCGCGGTCATGGTCGGCGCCGCCCAGAACGCAATGATGAAACCAAGATAAATCGGATGACGGACGAAATTGTAGAGCAGCGGCGTCTTGAAGCGCGGCGGCGTCATCTCCTTCCCGACCAGATGGTTGGCCACCTGATGCAATCCGAACAATTCGAAATGGTTGATGATGAAGGTCGAGGTGAAGACCAGGACCCAGCCGGCGAAGGACAGCGTGACCAGTGTCACGGCAAGATCCGGATTCTCCACGTTCCATATGACTGAGGGCAGCGGACGCCACTGCCAGAATAGCAGAAGCAATGACAGGCTCGCCAGCAGCACGTACGTGCTTCGCTCGACTGGCTTGGGGACGAACTGCGTCCACCAGGCCTTGAACTGCTGGCGCGCCATCACGCTGTGCTGAATGGCGAACAGCGACATCAGGAGCAGATTGATGATGACGGCTTCGGTCGCCGGGGTCTGGCTTCCAGTGTCGATGGTCTTGGGCACCACCAGTCCGGTGACGAAGCCGATGGCGTAGAGAATGGTGACGAAAAACACGACATACGCCGCAATTCCGTACAGAAAGGCGAGGAACCTGAAAATGCGTGAGCCCGCAACCGCTGGGCGGATGGAATGAACCTGATCAATCTGGGACATGGACAGCTCCGTTGTGCCAAAAGCGCCGGCACTTGGTTGGTCGCTTCACCATGCATTCCGGACGGGCTTGAAGCTTTCGCGGACCATTGATTTTTGCCTGAGACGACTTTGATTTTTGCTTGAGACGACAAAAACGCAATCGTGGGCGGCGATCGAACCGCAGATCCATGCGGCAGAGAACTTCCGCGCCGATCGCAAGCCGCCGTCGAGCCGCGCGATCTCGTGGCCGGGAAGCGCCTCGGGGATCCCGGTGAAGGCGAGGCATTCGGCGACGTCGACCAGCGCATCGTCGCCGTCGAGATAGAAGTGTGGATGCACCGATGTGTCGGTGTCGAAGAACGACTTGATGCCGTCGCCGCGATCCGGCGCAGCAGGCCAGCCTCGGTGAACTGGTTCAGCGTGTTGTAGACGGTCGCGAGCGACAGATACGCGTTGGCCGCCATCGCCTCTTCATAGAGGCTCTCTGTGGAGTTTCACGGCTGAAGGGAGCAGGACAAACAGTTCCGGGTCCCGGCAGTTGCCATTCGATCGCAAAAGCGGCGGCTTGGCTTTGATCCGGATCAAATCCGCAGCAGAGCCTCCTCTGACCTATCGCAAGGCGGTCCCGTTTATTCGCGTGCCGCAGGAGGGCTCTGACCGCCGTCCCGCGACCCTGTGTCGCTGGTCCAGCGCCATGTCGGCCGATGACCGACATCATCACGGCTCCCCGGCAATAAGAGGCCTATCCATCAAACAGGACGCCCTGTACATTTTTTATGCTGACACTGTCGCGACTTTCATCTTGCGGCCCCGAACGAGACTATGTGAGCCTCGATATCGGATGGGGACTGGGATGGGCCGGCCGTAGCTTTGCGCGCGAGGGCGCTTGCGAAGCGTTCACGGCTGGTTTCGCTTGAGAAAGATACGACATGCCAAAACGAGTGTTGCTTGGTCTCCTCCTGGCTTGCGGCCTCACGGCCCCGGCACTGGCGCAAGAGCCGAAAACGGGGGGCGTGATCAATGCCGTAATCCAGCCCGAGCCGCCCGGCCTGATGCTCGCGCAGATCCAGAACGGCCCGACACAGATGGTGTCGGGCAATATCTTCGAGGGGTTGCTGCGCTACAGCCCCAAGCTCGAACCGCAGCCGGAGCTCGCCGAGAGCTGGAGCATCAGCGAGGACGCCAAGTCCTACACCTTCAAGCTCAGGAAGGGCGTGACCTGGCATGACGGTAAGCCCTTCACCGCTGCCGACGTGCTGTTCTCGGTCGAGATGCTGAAGCAGACCCACGCGCGCGCCCGCAACAACCTCGCGCAGGTCGACAAGGTCGAGGCGCCCGACGAGTACACCGTGGTATTCACCCTGAAACAGCCGTTCGGCCCGTTCCTCGGCATCTTCGAGGTCGGCTCGATGCCGATGGTGCCGAAGCATCTCTATGAAGGCACTGATTGGAAGACCAATCCCTATAACAACGCGCCTGTCGGCACCGGCCCGTTCGTGTTCAAGGAGTGGCAGAAGGGCTCGTTCATCCGCCTGGTCAAGAACCCGAACTATCACGAGAAGGGCAAGCCCTATCTCGACGAGATCTACTGGCAGATCATCCCCGACGCCGCGGCGCGCTCGGTAGCGTATGAGACCGGCAAGGTGGACGTGCTGCCCGGCGGCTCGATCGAGAATTTCGACGTGCCGCGGCTGTCCAAGCTGAAGGACACCTGCGTCACCGGCGCCGGCTGGGAGTTCTTCTCGCCCCTGGCCTGGCTGTGGCTCAACAACCGCCAGGGTCCGCTCGCCGACAAGCGGGTGCGGCAGGCGGTCATGTACGCGATCGACCGCGATTTCGCCAAGGACGTGATCTGGAACGGGCTCGGCAAGGTCGCGACCGGCCCGTCCGCCTCGACCATCAAATACTACACCGACGACGTGCCGAAATATCCGCACGATCCAGCCAAGGCCAAGGCGCTGCTGAAGGAAGCCGGCTACAAGGGCGAGAAGATCCGCCTGCTGCCGCTCGCCTATGGCGAGACCTGGCAGCGCTGGGGTGAAGCGGTGAAGCAGAACCTGATGGACGTCGGCATCAACATCGAGACCATCGCCACCGACGTCGCCGGCGGCAACCAGAAGATCGGCGACTGGGACTACGACATCGCCTTCACCTATCTTTACCAGTACGGCGATCCCGCGCTCGGCGTCGGCCGCAATTACGTCTCGAGCGCCATCGCCAAGGGCCAGGTGTTCAACAATGTCGAGGGCTACTCCAACCCGGAGATCGACAAGCTGTTCGCCGACGGCGCGGTTGCGACCCCGGACTCCAAGCGCAAGGAGATCTACGAGAAGGCGCAGAAGATCCTGGTCGAGGACGTGCCGGTGGCCTGGATGCTCGAACTGCAATTCCCGACCATCACGCGCTGCAAGGTCAAGAACCTGATCACCACGGCGATCGGCGTCAATGACGGCTTCAAGGACGCATGGCTCGACAAGTGATGGCGGCGCCCACCTCTCCCGTAGGGAGAGGTCGGATCGCATCGCTGGATGCGATCCGGTGAGGGTTTTCGCTCCCTCGTGGGACCTGAGCCCCTTCACCCGCGCCTTCGGCGCGACCTCTCCCCGTTGGGGAGAGGTGATCCGCGCGGCACGACCGTTTCAATCAACCAGCTTGCGGACCTAGATGCTCTCCTTCCTCGCTCAGCGTGTCCTCAAGGGCGTGATCGTCCTGCTTGCGATCGTCGTCCTCAATTTCTTCCTGATCCGGCTTGCGCCCGGCGACCCCGCGGTCGTGATGGCGGGCGAGGCCGGGGCCAGCGACCAGGTCTTCGTCAAGCAGCTCCGGGAAAAGTTCGGCCTCGACAAGCCGCTGCCCGAGCAGCTCTTCATCTACGTCAAGGGCGTCGTGACGCTCGACCTCGGCTTCTCCTTCCGCCAGCAGGCACCGGTCGCAAAGCTGATCGGCGAACGGCTGCCGGCGACGCTGCTGCTGACGCTGACCGCATTCGCGATCTCGCTCGCGCTCGGCATCCTGTTCGGCACCTTCGCGGCGCGCTTTGCCGGAACCTTTCTCGACACGGCCATCACCGTGTTCGCGCTGATCTTCTACGCCATGCCGCTGTTCTGGGTGGCGCTGATGGGCATCCTGCTGTTCTCGGTCACCATGGAGTGGCTGCCGAGTTTTGGTTACGAGACGGTCGGTGCCAACCTCACCGGCCTTGCCCATGCCGTCGATGTCGCAAAGCACCTGATCATGCCGGCGATGACGCTCGGCCTGTTCTTCATGGCGACCTACACCCGCATGACGCGCGCCTCGATGCTGGAGGTGAAGCGGCTCGACTTCGTCAAGACGGCGCGGGCCAAGGGCCTTTCCGACGCCGTGATCCAGCGCCGCCACGTGCTGCGCAATGCGCTGCTGCCGGTGGTGACGCTGGCCGGCGTGCACTCCGGCACGCTGATCGGCGGCGCCGTCATTACCGAAACCGTGTTCGCCTGGCCCGGGATCGGACGCCTGATGTACGACGCCCTGCTCCAGCGCGATTACAATCTGCTGCTTGGCGTCTTCGTGATCTGCTCCGCCATGGTGCTGATCTTCAACCTGATCACCGACCTGGTCTACCGCCTGGTCGATCCGCGCATCGAATTCGCCTCATGAAGCAGTTCTGGAAATCGATGCTGAGAAGCCCGAGCGGTGTCATCGGGCTCGTTATCCTGATCCTCGCGATCGCGGCCGCATTGTTCGGGCCGTTGCTGTTCCCGAACTCGCCCTGGCGCATGGTGCAGCGACCGTTCCTGCCGCCGTTCACGCTCTCGGCGGTGCCGCTCGGCACCGACGCGCTCGGCCGCGACGTGTTCGCCGGCATGATCTTTGGCGCACGGGTCTCGCTGCTGGTGGGCCTCGTCTCCACGCTGGTGGCGCTGGTCGTCGGCATGCCGATCGGCGCCATGGCCGGCTATTTCGGCGGCAAGGTAGACGACGCCCTGATGCGCTTCACCGAGTTCTTCCAGACGATTCCGAGCTTTGCGCTGGCGATCGTGCTGGTCGCGATCCTGCAGCCATCGATCTATTCGATCGTGGCCTCGATCGCGCTGGTGAGCTGGCCGCCGGTGGCCCGTCTCGTTCGCGGCGAGGTGCTGTCGCTGCGCACGCGCGAATATGTCCAGGCCGCGATCGTCACCGGCCAAAGCAACACCTGGATCATTCTGCGCGAGATCCTGCCCAACGCGCTTTCGCCGGTGATCGTGCTGGCCTCGCTGATGGTGGCGACCGCGATCCTGCTGGAATCCTCGCTGTCCTTTCTCGGCCTCGGCGATCCCAACCTGATCTCCTGGGGCTACATGGTCGGCGCCGGCCGCACCGTGATCCGCCAGGCCTGGTGGATCACGGTGTTTCCCGGTGTCGCCATCCTGATCTCCGTGCTCGGGCTGAACCTGATCGGCGAAGGCCTCAACGACGCCCTCAATCCGCGCCTGTCGCGGGAGGGACGCTGACGATGACCGTCCCACCCGCCGTCTCCATCAAGAACCTCAGGATCGCGCTGCCTAAGGGAGCCGAGCGTCCCTTCGCCGTCGACGGCATCTCGCTGGACCTGCGGCCCGGCAAGATCGTCTGCGTCGTCGGCGAATCCGGCTCCGGCAAGTCGATGTGCGCGCATGCGCTGATGGGCCTGTTGCCTGATACGGTGTCTATCGCCTCCGGCGAGATCCAGTTCGAAGGCCGCGACCTGCTCAAGCTCGATGACGCCGGCTGGCGCGATCTGCGCGGCCGCAGGCTGGCCATGATCTTCCAGGAGCCGATGACCGCGCTCAATCCGTTGATGCGGATCGGCGACCAGATGGCGGAGATGTTCGAGGCGCACGGGCTGCTGACGCCGAGGGAAAGGCGCGCGAGAGCGCTGGCGCTGGCGCGTGAGGTCGGCCTGCCGGACCCCGAGCGCATCGTCCGCGCCTATCCGCACCAGCTCTCCGGCGGCCAGCGCCAGCGCGCCATGATCGCGATGGCGCTCGCGCTCGAGCCGGCCGTGCTGGTTGCGGACGAGCCGACCACCGCGCTGGACGTCACCACGCAGGCGCAGATCCTCAAGCTGATCCGCAACCTCCAGCGCAACCGCAACATGGCGGTGATGTTCATCACCCATGATTTCGGCGTGGTCGCCGACATCGCCGATCAGGTCATCGTGCTCCGGCATGGCAAGGTCCTGGAGGAAGGCCCGGCCGCAACCGTCTTCAACGAGCCGCAGCACGACTACACCAAGGCGCTGCTCGCAGCCGTGCCCTCGATGGATCCGCCGGCGCGAAAGCCGCTCGACGATCAGGCCAGGGCGGTCGAGGTGATCGGGCTGGACAAGACCTACGTGACATCGGGCGGCTGGTTTCGCGAGGACCGCCGCGTCGATGCGGCGCGCGCCGTCAATTTTGATATCTTCAAGGGCGAGACGCTCGGCCTCGTCGGCGAATCCGGCTCCGGCAAATCGTCGGTGGCGCGGCTCGTGATGCGGCTGATCGAAGCCGACCGCGGCACGGTGCGGATCGGCGAGACCGATCTCACGTCAATCTCTGGCAAGGCGCTACGCACTGAGCGCCATCGCATCCAGATGATCTTCCAGGACCCGTTCGCCTCGCTCAATCCGCGGCGCAAGGTCGGCCACATCATCGCCGACGGCCCGATCGCGGCCGGTATCGATCCGAAGGTCGCCTTCGACCGCGCCCGCGATCTCCTCAAGATGGTGGGTTTGGACGCCGGCGCCCTCGAGCGCTATCCGCATGAATTCTCCGGCGGCCAGCGCCAGCGCATCGGCATCGCGCGCGCGCTCGCGCTCGAGCCCGAGATCATCGTCGCGGATGAGGCCGTCTCGGCGCTCGACGTCTCCGTGCAGGCGCAGGTCCTGAGGCTGCTCGAAGACCTCAAGGCCCGCCTCGGCCTGTCGATGCTGTTCATCACCCATGATTTGCGGGTCGCCGCCCAAATCTGCGACCGCATCGCGGTGATGCAGCGCGGCGCCATCGTCGAGTTGAAGCCGACCGCGCAGCTTTTCGCCGCGCCGGAGCATGCCTATACGCGGGAGCTGCTTGCGGCGGTGCCGGGCCGCAAGGAACGCGCACCGGCGGCGTGAACGAGCGCCGGTGGCAGCTGAATTCGAGATCGTTCCAAAACTTGCACGCCGCATCGTGAGAAACCTATTCGGTTGAGCGGCATTTTCTTGACAGGACGTCCTTGCTGGCGGCGGCAAGGGGAAATTTGCAGCGGCCTTCGCGCGTGACGAGGGCAGTGCCGCGGCATCGTAATTCACGTGAGAGGACAAGCCGGGACATCGGACGCCGGAGTGCCATCACGCGCTTTTGTTCTGACGTGACCGGCTGCGCCGTTTCATAGCCGAAACGGCGCCATAGATCGACTTGGAATGATCACCGTCATCTGATGACGGATGTGCCAACTGATATCCACTGATATTCGGAGCTGCCATGGGCGAAGTTATTCAATTTGTCTCGAAGTCCGAGCGGGAGCGAGTGCGCCTCATTCAGGAGGCCCGCGCCATCTACGACAGTATCTTCCCGCCGGACGATCCAGCTAACGAGGGACAGAACGAGGCAACGATTGGCCGGCGGTTGATCGGCCGCGACGGGAGTAACCTGTCGTGATCAAGATCATCGCCGTGCTTTGCAGCCTCGCCTCCCCGACCAACTGCCACGAGCAGATCGTCACCACCTCGGATTTTGCGGAGATTTCGGTGCAGTCCTGCCTGATGGGCGCGCCGCAGCTCGCCGACTGGATGAATCAGCATCCGGCAGAGCGCCTGGCCGCGTGGCGCTGCGTGATCGGCCAACAGGCCCGACGGGGAATCTAGCTATTCGCGCTCGCCAGCACCTGCCGATCGGCATCGCTCTATCGGGTGGTGTTATTCCAGGTGGGGACCGAACTGGTCACGCCGACCGAGGGCCAATTGTAGGAGCCAATTGACGGCGCCGTGACGGTGCCGGCCGTCTGTCCGGATGACCCGTAGGACGCCCTCGGCTGCGCTGCCGGCGCTCCCGCACCGCCATAGTTCGGCGCCACCACACCTGTGCTGTAATGTCGGCTCGACCGGCTCTTCTTTGCTTCAGCCGCGAAAGGCGCGGCAAGCAATCCGGTCGTGATGAGCGCGGCAATGGCGAATTTGATGGTTTTCATGGCTGATCTTTTCTCCCGCCGCGGGCCCCGCTATTCCAACTGTTCATGCGCCGGACAATTTCCATAGGTCTCGGTTCATAACTCCGTGCGCGAACGAAGGTGCCGAAGCACAGGGAGCACGCATCCGCCGCCTTCGGTTGGACCCGAATCAGCGTTAGTGCATTGCGTTCAGTGACTTCCCTGGACGCGAGCAGCATGACCGGCCCCGAACTGAAGCAACTCCGCAACGACCTCTCCGAGGCCCTCGAGCGCAAGCTCACAGCGGCGGACATGGCGAAGCTCTGCGGATTGCCGGAGAAGGGCGGCGGCGACACCATCCGGCGCTGGGAGGTCAGCGGCCCGACGCCATCGGCGACCAAACTGCTGCGGGTGCTCGCGATGGCGAGCGAGCGCTATCCGATCATGGAGAAGTTCGACATCTTCGATCGCCACGACGTGCGCGAGGAAGACCGGCCCGCAAAACGCGCGGCTTTCCGCGAACAGATGCGCGATGAGGCGCGGCGGCGTCTCGGTTAACGAAGCACGCGCAGAGGTTACCCGGCAGAGGCGAAATTAAGCCTTCCTTCAGCATTTCTTAAGCCGGCATTAAGCACGAAAATTGATTGCAGCCCAATAAGTTAGGTTGGCTGCTGCTGTGCCACGGATGTGACAGCATTTTCGTCAAAAGCGAGCTATCTGCAGAACCAACGCGGCGCGGAAAGCGCGCCTGCCGGGGACATTGAGTGCTGGAGTTCAAGACGATGAAGACGATTCTGTTTGCGACCGTTGCGCTGCTCGTGCTGGGCGCCGCTGCGCCGGCCGTCGGTGCCGATCTCGGCAACCGCAACTACTACAAGACGCCCGCGCCGGCCTATGCCGCGCCGATCTACAACTGGACCGGCTTCTACGTCGGCGGCCATGTCGGCGGCGCCTTCTCCAGCGACAACAATTTCAATGGCCTCTCCACCGGCAACAACGGCAACGGCCGTTTCCTCGGCGGCGTGCAGGCCGGTGCGGACTGGCAGTTGAACCCGAACTTCGTGGTCGGTGTCGAAGGCCAGTATTCCTGGCTCTCCGGCAGTGTCGGCGCAGTGTTTCCGGGCGGCATCGCCTACACCAACGACCAGCGTGGTCTCGGTTCGATCACCGGCCGCGTCGGCTACACCTGGGGCCCCGGCCTCGTCTACGTGAAGGGCGGCTATGCCTATTCGGACAACAATGAGAAGGTCACGGTCGGTGGCGTGCCGTCTGCCTTCGTGATCACTGGCGATCACCGCAACGGCTACACGGTCGGGGCCGGCCTCGAATATATGTTCGCCCCGAACTGGTCGGCCAAGGCCGAGTACCAGTACTATAATTTCGGTAACGCGAGCTTCACCGGCGGTCCGCTGGCTGGCACCGGCAGCTTCACCACCGACGACCACACCATCAAGGCGGGCGTCAACTACCGCTTCAACTGGGCCAGCCCGACTGTGGCGCGCTACTGATCGGTTACCGCAATCTTACCGTGACAGAAGGGCCGGCGATTCGCCGGCCCTTCTTTTTTCGTCCTGCGGAACACGCTCAACCGTTTGCGGAGATTGCGATTTTTTAACTCGCCGTGTGGATACTGCCGGCCACAAGCAGAAGCAGAATGTTGGGGGAATTCCATGGCGATCCGTCTCAGCCTTAGCGGCTCACTTGGCCGAATGCGGCCTCGTTTCAAAATGCCGACCTGGGGCGTGCGCGGCAGCCTGTTCGCGGCCTTCGCGGTGATCGCGGGCATGGGCCTCGTGATCTCGGCCGGCGCCGGCCTCGTGCTGCAAAACCTCGGCGGACGAATGACCGAACTGAGCGGGCGGGACATTCCGCGCCTTGCCGCCAGTCTGCAATTGTCGGCACTGAGCGCGAGCCTTGCGGCACAGGGGCCGGCTCTGCTTGCGGCTCAAACCGAGGACGCTTTGAAGGAGCGCACCGCGAAGCTCAAGGAGCTGCAGGAGCAGACGCAGAAGAAGCTCAACGAGATCATCGAGCTCGGCGGCGACAAGAATGTCGTCTCTGGACTCAGCGAGACCATGAAAAGCATCAACGAGGCAGCCCAGAGCCTGGCCAAGGCCGCCCGCGAACGGCTGGATGTCGCCGCCCTTCACGACAAGCAATATGACGCGCTGCGCAGCGCGCAGGGCGCCTTCGTCGGCGCGGCCAGCCCGGCGATGCTCGACGCGCAGACCCGGGTCAACGCCATTCTCGGCTCGGCCGATTTGTCCACCGCAGATGCCTCCGACGCCGCGCAGATCGTCGGCCAGCTCGGCAACGTCGTCGCCAGCGGCAATCTCGCCGCCGCCGACATGAGTGCGGCGCTGTCGGCCAACACGAGCGACAAGCTCGACGACATCCAGAAGGGATTCAAGACGGCACAGGGCCGCCTGCGCTCCAACCTCGATCTGTTGCCGGACAATCAGGGCAACAAGATGCTGCGCGAGGCAGCGGAGAAGCTGCTCGCGCTCGGCACCGGCAAGACCGGTGTGTTCAATCTGCGTGAGAAGGAGCTCGATTCCGTCGACTACGGCCAGACCATCCTGGACGAGACCCGCAAGCTCAATGTCGGCCTTGGCATCAGCGTGCAGCAGCTCGTCGAGGGCGTGCAGAAGGAGACCAACGCCTCGACCTCCCAGGCGCAGCAGGAGACCTCGCTCGCGACAACCGCGATGCTGGCCCTCGGGGCGCTGATGCTGGTCGGCTCGGCGCTGTTCGTCTGGCTCTATGTCGGCCGCAACATCCTGCGCCGCATCGGCGAGCTTCAACGCGCCATGCAGCTGCTGTCGGCCGGCGATCTCGACACCGAGATCGTCCGTTCCCGGCAGAACGATGAGATCGGCGTGATGAAGGAAACGCTGACCGTATTCCGCGACAGCATGATCGAAGCACGGGCGCTCGCCAGCGAGCAGGAAAAAGACCGTATCGTCAAGGCCGAGCGGGCCGCGCGCATGGAAGCGACGATCACCGAATTCGAAAACACGGTGCGCTCCGCGCTCGACAATCTGGCGCAGTCGGCCAATTCGATGCAATCGACCGCACAGAGCATGTCGACCACCGCCGACCAGTCCAACGCGTTGGTGAACGCGGTCGCCTCCGCCGCCGAGGAGACCTCGGTCAACGTGCAGACCGTGTCGTCGGGCACCGAGCAGCTGTCGTCCTCGATCGAGGAGATCAGCAAGCAGGTCGTCACTTCCGCTGCGATCGCCAAGAAGGCGGTCGACGAGGCCGGCGCCACCGACGCAACGGTGCAGAGCCTTGCCGACAGCGCAAGCCGCATCAGCGTCGTGGTCGATTTGATCCAGACAATCGCCTCGCAGACCAATCTGCTCGCGCTCAACGCCACCATCGAGGCGGCGCGCGCGGGCGAGGCCGGCCGCGGCTTTGCCGTGGTTGCCTCCGAGGTGAAGAGCCTCGCGAGCCAGACCGCCAAGGCGACGGAGGAAATCCGCGCCCAGATCGCCAGCATGCAGAACATCACGACATCGGCGGTCGGCGCCATCCAGGGCATCGGCCGGATCATCGGCGAGATCGATGGCGTGACCACGACGATCGCGGCCGCGGTCGAGGAGCAGGGCGCCGCCACCCGCGAGATCGCGCGCAACATCCAGCATGCGGCCGGCGGCACCAGCGAAGTCTCCAGCAACATCGTCGGCGTCTCCACCGCCTCCGCCGAAGCCGGCGCCGCGGCGAACGAAGTGCTGGGCGCCTCGGACGCGCTGCGGCGCGAGGCCGACATGCTGCGCGGAGAGATCGACGCGTTCCTCAACAACATGCGGGCGGCCTGATTGTCATCCGGGGCGCCCCGCAGAGGCGAACACGGAATCTCGCGCTACAATCTCTTAGATTCCGCGTTCGCGCGTACGCGCGCCCCGGAATGACTGGGTTTTTTCGCGCTTCAACCGAGACGCGGAAAAACACTGCCCCGGGTATGACCGCCATGCGGAGACCACGGCCTGTCCTTTTTCGGCTGGCGCGCCGCCCGCGGCGGGTTTAAGTCGGTAGCATGAGCTCAAAAACCGACACGGTGCACTCCTCAGCCGAGGCCCTGCGCTATCCCTGGGAACAGCACCCCGGCCCCGAAGAGATCGTGGAGGTGCGTCCCGGCGTATTGTGGGCGCGGCTGAAGCTGCCGTTCCGCCTCAACCACGTGAACGTCTACCTGCTCGCCGACGGCGACGGCTATGCCATGGTGGATACCGGCTTCGGCAACGAGGAGACGATCGAGGCCTGGACCAAGCTGTTCGACGGACCGCTCAAGGGCGTCGACATCACGCGCCTGATCGTTACCCACTCCCACCCCGACCATGTCGGACTTGCGGGCTGGGTCGTCGAGCGGTTCGATTGCCCGCTGGTGATGTCGCAGGTCGAATATCTGCAATCGGTGTATCACCAGAATCGCGGCACCGCGGAGCGGCAGGAGGCGCAGCGGCTGTTCTTCCGCCGTCATGGCATGGACGAGTCGCTCACCGAAAAGCTGCTGGGCCGCGGCCAGGATTATCTCAAGCGCGTCTCGGTGCTGCCGCCCTCCTACCGCCGCATCTCCCACGGCGACGACGTCGTGATTGGCACGCGCCGCTTCAAGGTGATCACCGGCGGCGGCCACGCGCTCGACCAGGTGATGCTGTACTGTGCCGACGACAAGCTGTTCCTCTCCGCCGACCAGGTGCTGAGCAAGATTTCGCCCAATGTCAGCGTCTGGGCGGTCGAGCCCGACCAGAACTCTCTCGGCGAATATCTGGCCTCGCTCGCCAGCCTCACCACGACGCTCCCCTACGACGTCTTGGTGCTGCCCGGCCACGGCGTGCCGTTCTACGGACTGAAGACCCGCATCAAGCAGCTCGCCGACCACCATGAGGAGCGCTGCCGCCTGATCGCCGAAGCCTGCCGCGAGGTGCCGCAGACCTCGCGCGCCCTGGTGCCCGTCGTGTTCAACAAGCATGTGCTCGACGAGCACCAGATGGGCTTCGCCGCCGGCGAACTGGTCGCTCACGTCAACTACATGATCGTCGAGGGCCGGCTGACGGTGGAGACGAAGGACGGCGTGCTGCAGTTCCGGACGACGTGAGTGGTGGTTCACCTCGCCCCGCTTGCGAGGCTACAACATCGATGCGCCTGCTGCGCAATCATGGACGGAGCGCTTCCCGTGGACAAAATGTCCATGGCAGCTGCCAGGGGTCCGACCCTTCCCTGGAGCCCCGGTCCTCGCGATCAGGCCCCTGCTAGGCGTTTGATCCATATCAACTATCGCCGGCGATACGCCGCTATCAATATACCCGCGCGCATCGTTACAAATGTGGGCTGGCGCATAGACATTGGAGCCGGAAAAGCTCTAGAAACGAGCGGCCGCCGTGGCCGGGTTCCGTGCAGGTTTTGCCGATGGATTACAACCAGTTCTTCGATTCCGCCCTCGATCGTCTCCACGCCGAGCGGCGCTATCGCGTGTTCGCGGACCTCGAGCGCACGGCCGGCCGATTCCCGCACGCCACCTGGCACTCGCCCGAGGGCAAGCGCGACGTCGTGATCTGGTGCTCCAACGATTATCTCGGCATGGGCCAGCACCCGAAGGTGGTCGGCGCCATGGTCGAGACCGCGACGCGCGTCGGCACCGGTGCCGGCGGCACCCGCAACATCGCCGGCACGCATCATCCGCTGGTCCAGCTCGAGGCCGAGCTCGCCGACCTCCACGGCAAGGAAGCCGCACTGCTGTTCACCTCGGGCTATGTCTCGAACCAGACCGGCATCCCGACCATCGCAAAGCTCATTCCGAACTGCCTGATCCTGTCGGACGCGCTCAACCACAATTCGATGATCGAGGGCATCCGCCAGTCGGGCTGCGAGCGGGTCGTGTTCCGCCACAACGATCTTGCGCATCTCGAGGCGCTGTTGAAGGCGGCCGATCCGAACCGGCCGAAGCTGATTGTCTGCGAGAGCCTCTATTCCATGGACGGAGACGTCGCCCCGCTCGCCAAGATCTGCGATCTCGCCGAGAAGTACAAAGCGATGACCTATGTCGATGAGGTCCACGCGGTCGGCATGTACGGCCCGCGCGGCGGCGGCATCGCCGAGCGTGACGGTGTCATGCATCGCATCGATATTCTGGAAGGCACGCTGGCGAAAGCGTTCGGCTGCCTCGGCGGCTACATCGCCGCCAACGGCCAGATCATCGATGCCGTGCGCTCCTACGCGCCGGGCTTCATCTTCACGACGGCGCTGCCGCCGGCGATCTGCTCGGCCGCGACCGCCGCGATCAAGCATCTGAAGACCTCGAACTGGGAGCGCGAGCGCCACCAGGACCGTGCCGCCCGCGTCAAGGCGATCCTCAACGCCGCCGGCCTGCCTGTCATGTCGAGCGACACCCACATCGTGCCGCTGTTCGTCGGCGATCCCGAGAAGTGCAAGCAGGCGTCCGACCTCCTGCTCGAAGAGCACGGCATCTACATCCAGCCGATCAACTATCCGACGGTCGCCAAGGGCAGCGAGCGGCTGCGCATCACGCCCTCGCCCTATCACGACGACGGCCTGATCGATCAGCTCGCCGAAGCCCTGCTGCAAGTGTGGGACCGCCTCGGCCTGCCGCTGCGCGAGAAGTCGCTGGCGGCGGAGTAGACTGTTTCACGTCTTCTTCGATCTATCTTTCACCATCCCCGGAGCTACTGGACCTCCTCCGTTGCGGGCAGGGCTATCGCATTTGGTATTTGTCACGAGCTGAGCGCGCGCCTCGTCCTTCGAGACGACCGCTTCGCGGTCTCCTCAGGATGAGGCTAAGCGGCACCGAGCCCGTTGAAACTGCTGCCACACACTGGGACCTCATCTTGAGGGTCCGCCGATGGCGGGCGTCTCGAAGGATGGCCACAGAGAAAGCGCTCCCATATGCGATAGCCCTGCCGTTGCGCGGGAAGGTCAGGGAGGGGGGTGCCACACCGGGGCTCTCTCGTAGGCCCGACAACACCGCGCGCTGCCCCTTAACGACGACCCCGGTTCCCGCCCCTACCAGGCATTTGGCTGTCGCCTCTCCCTGCCCAACGCGCTAGGTTTGCAGGGAAAATGAGACCGGGCGTCCTCGCGCCCAGGGAGAGAGCCCCCGACCCATGCTGCACGATTGGGGCGTGATCGCCGCCGCCTTCGGCTATATCGGCTTCCTGTTCCTGGTGGCGAGCCATGGCGACCGCCGCTCGCCGGCCGGCCGCGGTCGTGCCTCCGGGCTGATCTATCCGCTGTCGCTGGCGATCTACTGCACCTCCTGGACCTTCTTCGGTTCGGTCGGCTTCGCCACCCGCACCTCGACCGACTTCCTTGCCATCTATGTCGGCCCGATCCTGATGATCGGGCTCGGCGCGGGCGTCTTGCGCCGCGTGATCCAGCTGGCGAAAGCCCACAACATCACCTCGATCGCCGATTTCATCGGGGCCCGCTACGGCAAGAGCCAGGCGGTGGCGGCCACCGTCGCGCTGATCGCCATCATCGGCTCGGTCCCCTACATCGCGCTCCAGCTCAAGGCGGTGGCATCCTCGCTGGAGACCATCCTGAGCGAGGACCAGGCCTTCTCCCATATCCCGATCGTCGGCGACATGGCGCTGATGGTGACGCTGACGATGGCGGCCTTTGCGGTGCTGTTCGGTACGCGGCAGACCGATGCCACCGAGCACCAGCACGGCCTGATGCTGGCGGTCGCGACCGAATCCATCATCAAGCTGGTCGCCTTCCTCGCCGCCGGCATCTTCGTCACCTTCTGGATGTTCTCGCCGCATGAGCTGATCGAGCGCGCCATGAAGACGCCGGAGGCGGTGCGCGCCATCAACTATTCGCCATCCATCGGCAACTTCCTCACCATGACGCTGCTGTCGCTCTGCGCGATCATGCTGCTGCCGCGCCAGTTCCACGTCAGTGTGGTCGAGAACTCCAGCGATGCCGAGGTCGGCCGCGCGCGCTGGCTGTTCCCGCTCTACCTCATCGCCATCAACCTGTTCGTGATCCCGATCGCGCTCGCCGGCCTCGTCAGCTTTCCGTTCGGCGCGGCCGACCCCGACATGTACGTGCTGGCGTTGCCGATGGAGGGCGGTGCGGATCTGCTCAGCGTCGCCATCTTCGTCGGCGGCCTGTCGGCGGCAACGGCGATGGTGATCGTCGAATGCGTCGCGCTCTCCATCATGGTCTCGAACGACCTCGTGGTGCCCCTGGTGCTGCAACGACGGCCTGAGGGGCGCACCGGGGGCGCAGATTTCAGCGACTTCCTGCTGCGCTCGCGGCGGCTCGCGATCTTCGCCATCATGGTGATGGCTTATTTCTACTACCGCGCGCTCGGCAATACCCAGCTCGCGGCGATCGGCCTGCTCTCCTTTGCCGCCATCGCCCAGCTCTCGCCGAGCTTCTTCGGCGGACTGCTGTGGCGGCGCGCGACCGCGCGTGGCGCGATCGGCGGCATGCTGGTCGGCTTCGCGGTGTGGCTCTACACGCTGTTCATGCCGAGCTTCATGGACACCTCGACCACGGGAATCCTGCTGCTCCAGCATGGACCGTTCGGCATCGAGGCGTTGCGGCCGCAGGCGCTGTTCGGCGCCGATCTGCCGCCGCTGATGCACGGCGTCATCTGGTCGCTGTCCCTCAACATCCTGACCTATGTGCTGCTGTCGCTGGCGCACCGGCCGTCTTCGATCGAGCTGGTACAGGCCGATTTGTTCGTGCCCAACACGCTCGCGCCGATCTCCCCGGGCTTCCGCCGCTGGCGCACCACCGTCACAGTGCAGGACATCCAGACCACCGTCGCGCAATATCTCGGACCCGACCGCGCGCGGCAGTCCTTCGAGGCCTTCTCTGCGCGGCGCAATGTCCGGCTGGAGTCCGGGGCTCCCGCTGATTTCGAGCTGTTGCAGCACGCCGAGCACCTAATCGCCTCCTCGATCGGCGCGGCCTCCTCGCGCCTTGTGATGTCGCTGCTGCTGCGCAAGCGCACGGTCTCGGCCAAGGCCGCACTCAAGCTGCTCGACGATTCGCACGCGGCCCTGCATTTCAACCGCGAGATCCTGCAGACCGCCCTCAACCACGTTCGCCAGGGCATCGCGGTGTTCGACGCCGACCTGCAGTTGATCTGCTCCAACCGCCAGTTCGGCGATCTCCTCAATGTTCCCCCGCATTTCATTCAGTTCGGCACGCCCTTGCGTGAGATCCTGGAATTCATGGGCGTGAGCGAGCCGGATGACGCGGTCGAGCGGGAGGCCATGCTGGAGCGTCGGCTCGCAGCTTACACCACCGACAGCGAGCCTTATCTCGAGCGCCTGCCCGACCGCCACATGGTGATCGAGATTTTGACCAACCGCATGCCCGGCGGCGGCTTCGTCATTACCTTCACCGACGTCACGCCGACGTTCGAGGCGGCCGAAGCACTGGAGCGCGCCAACGCGACCCTGGAAAAGCGCGTGCGCGACCGCACCGAGGAACTGACACGGCTGAACTCCGAGCTGGCCCTGGCCAAGAGCACGGCGGAAGACGCCAGCATCTCCAAGACGCGCTTCCTCGCCGCCGCCAGCCACGACATTCTCCAGCCGCTGAACGCGGCGCGGCTCTATGTCACCAGCCTGGTCGAGCGCCAGCACAGCGGCGAGGAGACTCGGCTGGTCGAGAACATCGACGAATCGCTGCAGGCGATCGAAGAGATCCTCGGTGCGCTGCTC
The DNA here is from genome assembly GCF_023073355.1 of Bradyrhizobium sp. 199. Classification (GTDB taxonomy): domain Bacteria; phylum Pseudomonadota; class Alphaproteobacteria; order Rhizobiales; family Xanthobacteraceae; genus Bradyrhizobium. The sequence continues at coordinate 349,369 of NZ_JADPJI010000006.1, read as the reverse complement.
GATATCTCCCGCCTCGACGCCGGCGCGATGACGACATCGATCTCGAGCTTCAAGATGGCCGACCTGATGCGCTCGCTGGAGATCGAGTTCGCCCCGATCGCGCGCGCCAAGAGCCTGGAGCTCGCCTTCGTGCCCTGCTCGCTGCCGGTCGAGTCGGATCGGCTCCTGCTGCGCCGGCTGCTGCAGAACCTGATCTCCAACGCGATCAAATACACCCCGCGGGGCCGCGTGCTGGTCGGCTGCCGCCGGCAAGGCCCTTCGCTCAAGATCTGCGTCTACGACACCGGCGTCGGCATCCCGCCGGTCAAGCGCGGCGAGATCTTCAAGGAATTCCACCGCCTGGAGCAGGGCGCGCGGATCGCGCGCGGGCTCGGGCTCGGCCTCTCGATCGTCGAACGCCTGGCGCGCGTGCTCAAGCACGGCATCGCCATCGACGGCAACAAGAGCGGCGGCTCGGTGTTCTCCGTGACGGTGCCGACCGCCAAGGCGATCACCCATACCGCCGCCGTGACCAGCGCGACGCCGCTGGCGCGCACGCCGATCTCGGGCGCCCTGATCGTCTGCATCGAGAACGATGCGGCGATCCTCGACGGCATGCGCACGCTGCTGAAGGCCTGGGACGCCGAGGTGATCGCGGTCGCCGATCCCGAAGCTGCGATCGCCGCAATCGAAACCGCCGGAAGACGCGTCACCGGCCTCCTGGTCGACTATCATCTCGACCGCGGCAACGGCATCGCCGCGATCCGCGACATTCGCCGCCGCTTCGGCGATACCATCCCCGCGATCCTGATCACCGCCGACCGCAGCCCCGCCGTGCAAGCGGCTGCACGCGACGAGAAGGTCGCGGTGCTCAACAAGCCGGTCAAGCCGGCATCGCTCCGCGCCCTCCTTGGCCAATGGCGCACGCAACAGATGGTGGCCGCGGAGTGAGAGGCGCTGCCGAAGGCCAGCCGGCGTTCGCAACTCGGGTAGGAAACGGCCCCCCAGCCGCCGGTCGCGGCATCAGCCTGTCGGCGTGCCCTGCTTCCACTGGCCGCCGGCAATCTTCGCGGCGGCGATCACCGCCTGGGTGCGGCTTTCGACGCCGAGCTTTTGCAGGATCGCCGAGACGTGCGCCTTGATGGTCGCCTCGGACACGCCGAGCTCATAGGCGATCTGCTTGTTGAGCAAGCCCTCCGACAGCATCATCAGAACCCGGACCTGCTGCGGCGTCAGCGTCACCAGGCGGTCGCGCAGGCGCGTCATGTCGGGGTCGGCGGCCGCCGACAGATCGGTGTCGCCGGGAACCCAGACGTCGCCTTCCATCACCTTGAGGATGGCGTCGCGCAAGGTCTCGACGCCGAAACGCTTCGGAATGAAGCCGGAGGCGCCGAAATCGAGCGAGCGGCGGATCGTGGCGCTGTCGTCGGAAGCCGAAACAATCACTACCGGGATCGCCGGATATTGCGCGCGCAGGTAGATCAGGCCGGAAAAGCCTGAAATCCCGGGCATCGAGAGGTCGAGCAAGATCAAGTCGACGTCCGAGGTTTGTTCCAGGAGCTTGGTCAGATCCTCGAACGATCCGGCCTCGTCGATTTTGGCCGTGGTCAGCACGCCGGCCACCGCCTGCCGCAGCGCGTCGCGGAACAACGGGTGGTCATCGGCGATGACGAGATGGGTCGAGGCAGCGTTCATCGTTCTCTTGCTGGCAATCGCACCGGGCCAGTAAGCCGGCGCGGGGCCTTGGTCAATTCTTTCTCGACCAGCGGTGGCATGCAAGTGGACATTATCCCTTTGCGGCAACGGGGTTAATCCACGGGTCGGCACTATGTTGCCGGGTGCAAGGTCCGCGGCGTCAGCTGCACGTCAGTGCGCAAGGCCGAAAGTCGTATTGGGGCGGGTTTCACGCCGATGTTACCTTGCGGGCAAGACCTGGGTTGATCCGGCATGTCCGGACATCTGGGGCGCGAGGAAACGCATTTCGGGGAGCGACTCAACATGTCCACAATGGCTGTATCTCAAGCAGGCGCGGGAGGGATGACGAAGGACGAACGGTTCGTCATTCTTGCTTCCTCGCTCGGTACCGTCTTCGAGTGGTACGATTTCTACCTCTATGGTTCGCTGGCCGGCATCATCGGCGCCCAGTTCTTCTCGGCCTATCCGCCGGCTACCCGCGACATCTTCGCGCTGCTCGCGTTCGCAGCCGGCTTCCTGGTGCGTCCGTTCGGCGCGATCGTGTTCGGCCGGGTCGGCGACATTGTCGGCCGCAAATACACCTTCCTCGTCACCATCCTGATCATGGGTCTGTCGACCTTCATCGTCGGCCTGCTGCCGAACGCGGCCACCATCGGCATCGCGGCTCCGATCATCCTGATCGCGTTGCGCCTCGCCCAGGGCCTGGCGCTCGGCGGCGAATATGGCGGTGCGGCGACCTATGTCGCGGAGCACGCTCCGAACGGCAAGCGCGGCTACTACACCTCCTTCATTCAAACCACCGCGACGCTCGGCTTGTTCCTGTCGCTGCTGGTGATCCTGTTCACCCGTTCCGCGCTCGGCGAAGCCGACTTCGCGGCGTGGGGCTGGCGCATTCCGTTCCTGGTCTCGGTGCTGCTGCTCGGCATCTCGGTCTGGATCCGGCTTCGCCTCAATGAATCCCCGATCTTCCAGAAGATGAAGGACGAGGGGAAGAGCTCGAAGGCGCCGCTGACGGAAGCCTTCGGCAATTGGCAGAACGGCAAACTCGTGCTGCTCGCGCTGCTCGGCGGCGTGATGGGCCAGGGCGTGGTCTGGTACACCGGCCAGTTCTACGCGCTGTTCTTCCTGCAATCGATCCTGAAGGTCGACGGTTACACCGCCAACCTGCTGATCGCCTGGTCGCTGCTGCTCGGCACCGGCTTCTTCATCGTGTTCGGCGTGCTGTCCGACAAGATCGGCCGCAAGCCGATCATTCTCGGCGGCTGCCTGATCGCGGCACTGACTTTCTTCCCGATCTTCAAGATGATCACGACCAACGCCAACCCGGCGCTGGAAAAGGCGATCGAAACGGTCAAGGTCGACGTGGTGGCCGATCCCGCAGGTTGCGGCGATTTGTTCAACCCGGTCGGCACCCGCGTCTTCACCTCGCCTTGCGACACCGCACGTGCCTACCTGTCGCAGTCGTCGGTCAAGTACTCGACCACGCCGGGCGCAGCCGGCTCCGGCGTGAAGGTGGTGGTCAACGGCAAGGACGTCGCCTACACCAACGCGAAGGATAGCAATCCTGCCGTCCTCGCCGCCGTGCAGGCAGCCGGATATCCGAAGCCCGGCGATGCGGGCATCGTGAAGATGGCGCATCCGTTCGACATCTTCCGTCCGCAGGTGGCCGCGGTCGTCGGACTGCTGTTCGTCCTGGTGCTCTTCGTCACCATGGTGTACGGCCCGATCGCCGCGATGCTGGTCGAACTGTTCCCGACCCGCATCCGCTACACCTCGATGTCGCTGCCCTACCACATCGGCAACGGATGGTTCGGTGGCCTGCTGCCGGCGACTGCCTTCGCCATCGTGGCCTCGACCGGCGACATCTATGCCGGCCTCTGGTATCCGGTCATCTTCGCATCGATTACCGTCGTGATCGGCTTCTTCCTCCTGCCCGAGACCAAGGACGTCGACATCAAGGCGACCTGATCGACAAGCACCGATCTCAACCACACGAACCGGCCGCGGCTTCCCGCGGCCGGTTTTGTTTATGGGAGCTTTTTGTTTCGACGCGTTTTCTTGACGCGAACCGGCGCCCACTTCGCTCGAAAAAGCCCTATTGATTGCTGCCGATGAATTGCAGCACCACCTCGCGCCGGTGCGGGCGCTTGCGATGCTCGATCAGATAGATCGCCTGCCAGGTGCCGAGTGCAAGCCTCCCGTTCAGGACCGGGACCTGAAGCGAGGCCCCGGTCAACATCGTCTTGACGTGGGCCGGCATGTCGTCCGGCCCTTCGGTATCGTGGGTCCATCCGGCATTCTCCGGCGCGAGCCGGGACAGCGCGGTCGTGAGGTCGACGAGGACGGAAGGATCGGCGTTCTCCTGAATCGTCAGCGACGCTGAGGTATGGCGGATGAACAGCGTCAACGCGCCCTCGCGCCCGTGAGCCTCGGCGACGAATTTTGCGGCTTCGCTGGTGAGATCAGTGAAGCCGCGACCCGGCGTCTGCACGGTGAGCAACGACGAAGCGATCGTGGTGGCTTGCACGGAGGATGCTGGCGAGCGTGTGACGGATTTAGCTGACGTCATGAAAGGTCTCGACTGATCGAACACTGCCCGTGCGTGGGCAAAGCGAAACGTGCCCACGTCTTTTTTCGTCGTTCTGGAGACATGGTGGGCACGGCGTAAGAACGCCTTTGCCCATCCTGCGGCACCTCAACCCATGGAGGGACCGTCAAATCTTGCCCGAGACGTCCTTCTGAACGCGGTTGGCCATGTCGATCAGCCGCCGCCAGGCCTTTTCCAGAAACGACATCACGCGATCGACGTCCTGATCGCTCGGCAGCGGGATCTCGATCTTGCGCTCGCCCTCGGCGGACTTGCGCTCGGCCGACTTGGGTTCGGCTTTCGTCAAGGGGTCGGATTTCGGCAGCGCCTCGTCGATCTTGCCCGGTACCGTCGGCGCCGCCGCGAGCTGCCCCTTCAGCCTCTCGACCTCGGCCTGGAGCCTGCCGATCTCGGCGTCGAGCGCCGTTCGTTCGTCCGGCACCGCGTAGCAGGCCCAGCCGGCGCCGTTCCTGGTGCAGGTCGACACCGTGCCGGTCCGGGTGTCGAGCCGCAGCACGCCCTCGGGCATCGGCGTCATGCTGTAGCGACCGTTTTCGCTGTCCGGCGCAGATTGCGCCGCCTCGAGGCCGCCGCTGAGCGCCGTCGCCGCGGCCAATGCCGCCGCTGCAAGCCAGAATGTTGTGGATGATTTCACGGGTCTCATCGCGCTCTCCGCCACGACGTGCAGGTGGCAATCTGGCAAATTCTACACCCCGGTGAGACGATCCGCCGCCCAAAACGCACACCCGACATCAACGATCGCGGCAGCGTCTTCGATCCCGGAAGCGTCGCGAAAGGGCAGCCGCGTTCGCGGATCATGAAGCGATCTGCTGCGGTGCGGCGTCACGCTGTGTGCAGCGCTGCCGTGCGCGCCAATAACATCATATAAATCAGACACATAATCGAAAGCGACACGATCGTGACTTGGCTTGACTTGATTATGGGCCATCAGTATGGTCCGCGCGGCTTTTGAGGGTGGCGGGCGTAATTTCCATTCAGCCGCGGCGTTTCGGGTCTTCGTTGCATGGCACAGGGCACGGGACACGGCGAGAATGGAGGTCGCGATAGATCGCCCGAGGAAGCTGCGCTTTCCGAACGGCTCGGAAATCTTGATCAGCGGTTGTCCGAATTTCGCGGCCGCCACGTCAAGACCGAGCAACCCGCAGGTGACGGTGAAGACAGAGCGGCCAGAGCCTCGGCGATGGCGCTTGGTTTCCGGTTATCGTCGGAGTTGGTCGCCGGGGTCGTTGTCGGAGCGGGGATTGGCTGGGGGTTCGACCGCTTACTGTCGACGTCGCCTTTCGGGTTTATCGTGTTCCTGCTGCTGGGCTTCGTCGCCGGCGTGGTGAATGTGGTGAGAACGGCGGGCGCGGGTCAAAACAGGCGCGGTGGTTCGTAAGCTGTCCCACCAGAACAGGAATGATCGTGCCGGCTTCGCCGGTACGGGCCGGCCCGGCCGGCAGACCGAGACCCGCCGGCATTGCCCGGCAGACCAAGAGATGCCGCGCTGATGAAAATCGACCCGATCCACCAGTTCAACATCGAGCCTCTCTTCACCCTGGGCCATATCGGCAATCATACGATCGCCTTCACCAATTCGTCGCTGTACATGCTGGTGGCGGTCGCGATCATCTCGCTCCTGATGCTTGCCAGCGGCACGCAGCTGGTCCCCGGGCGCCTCCAATCGGTCGCCGAGATCTCCTACGAGTTCGTCGCCTCGACCATCCGCTCGACCGCCGGCTCGGAAGGCATGAAGTTCTTCCCGCTGATCTTCTCGCTGTTCATGTTCATCTGCGTCTCGAACCTGGTCGGCATCATCCCCTACACCTTCACGATCTCGAGTCATCTGATCGTGACGGCAGCGCTTGCGCTCCTGGTCTTCTTCACCGTCCTGATCTACGGCGTCGCCAAGAACGGCCTGAAGTTCTTCTCGATCTTCGTGCCGCACGGGGTCCCAGGCTACATCCTGCCGCTGGTGATGTTCATCGAGATCCTGTCGTTCTTCCTGCGGCCGGTCTCCCACAGCGTCCGTCTGTTCGCCAACATGCTGGCCGGCCACATCGCGCTGAAGGTGTTCGCGGGCTTCGTCGCCATGCTCGGCTTCTCGCTCGGCGCCCTCGGCTGGGTCGGCGGCGTGCTGCCGCTGGCCCTCACGGTTGCGCTGTACGCGCTCGAGATTCTGGTCGCGTTCCTGCAAGCCTATGTGTTTGCGATCCTGACCTGCATCTACCTCAACGACGCCATTCATCCGGGACACTGAGCGGTCCGGGGAATTTCCACCCACAACCCAATCTTTCCTCCAAGGAGTCTAAAATGGATCCGGCAGCAGCAAAACTTATCGGCGCGGGCATCGCATGCATCGGCATGGGCGGCGCGGGCGTCGGCGTCGGCGTGATCTTCGGCAACTACCTCGCCGCAGCCGTTCGCAACCCCTCGGCAGCTCAGGGCCAGTTCGGCAATTTGATCTTCGGCTTCGCCGTGACCGAAGCGCTCGGCATTTTCTCGCTGCTGATCGCGCTGCTGCTGCTGTTCGTTCCGCTCTGAGGACGACGTTTTTCGCGCCGTTCCATCCCGATGGGGCGGCGCGTGTGACAGCAACAGGAGAACTCCGTGGCTGAAAGTCATGGCGGCGCAAAAGGTCCGGCGGCGGGCGCTCACACCGAGGCTGACGGTGGTCACCACGGTGGCGGGTTTCCGCCGTTCGAGAGCAGCAACTACGCTTCACAGCTGGTGTCGCTCGCGATCTTCTTCGTCCTGCTTTACGTGATCGTGTCCAAGCTCGCGCTGCCGAAGGTCGGCGGTGCGATCGAAGCACGTCAGAACAAGATCGAGGGAGACCTCGCCGAGGCGCAGAAGCTGAAGGACCAGTCCGAAGCTGCGCTGAAGGCCTATGAAACCGAGCTCGCTTCGGCGCGCACGCGTGCACAGGCGATCGGCAATGAATCCCGCGACAAGGCGAATGCGCAGGCGGAAGCCGAACGCAAGACGCTGGAAGAGCAATTGGCGGCCAAGCTCGCCGGGGCGGAAAAGACCATCGCCTCGACCCGCACCACCGCCATGAGCAACGTCCGCGGCATCGCGGCCGATGCGGCAGGCCAGATCGTGCAGCAGCTCACCGGCATCGTTCCGGATGCTGCGTCGGTCGGTGCTGCCGTCGACGCATCCTTGAAGGGTTAGTTCGAGATGTTCTTCGATCCTGAAACCTGGGTCGCCATCGCCTTCGTGATCCTGATGGTCGTGTTCGGCTATCTCGGGGTCTTCAAGTCGGCGATGACCGCGCTCGATCACCGCGCCGCCCGCATCAAGGCGGAGCTCGACGACGCAACGCGCCTCAAGCAGGAAGCGGCCAAGGTGCTCGCCGACTACAAGGCGCGCAGTGCCACTGCCGAGCGCGAAGCTGCCGACATCATCGCCAATGCCAAGGCCGAAGCCGAGCGCATCGCCGCCGACGCCAAGGCGAAGATGGAAGACTTCGTCGCCCGCCGGACCAAGACCGCGGAGAGCAAGATCGCGCTCGCCGAGGCCCAGGCGCTGGCCGATGTCCGCGCCGCAGCCGCGGAAGCCGCCGTCCAGGCCGCCTCCACGATCCTGTCGCAGTCGGTCAAGGGCCCGGTCGCCGACGATCTGCTCGCCAAGGGCATCACCGAAGTCAGGCAGAAGCTGAACTGAGCGGTTTCGCCTTCACCAATCAAAGGCCGGCGCGATGAGCGCCGGCTTTTTTGTTGGCCTGGAAGACTCTCGTGTCCCGGACGCGGCGCGGCATGAAATGACGCGCCGCTATGCGCTGCGCCGCGTCCGGGGCGCGAGCCTGCTACTTCTTCTTCCCTCGTCCCTTCGGCTCGGGCGAGAGCGCCTGCGGATCGAAGCCGACATAGAAGATGTAGGAATCGGCGGTCGCAGCTGACGGCACCGGATAGGACATATCCTCCACGACGAAGGTGAAGGGCACACTGCCGCCCTCGGTCATATCGACCATGGTCCGGTAGGCCTTCGAGGCAATCACCTTCTCGCCAACGCCGCCCTGCACGACGGCGATGCGCAGGGGCACCTCGACGGAGGCGGGCGCACCGGCCGGGCCGGCGATGACGCGGCCCTGGATGCCGATCCGCGCCGTGATGCCAGCGCTGCTGCGCGAACATTCGCGCGCCATCTTGGTGATCGAAGCCTGGAAGCGGATTTCATTGCCAACGGCCGGCTTGCCGCTCGCCCCAACCGCGTAGGTCGAAGCTCCCGCGCGCACCGTCACCTGCGGGCAATCGAGGTCGTCTTCGGCCGGCTGACCGGGCGCAGGCGCCGGCTTGGGCTCGGCCGGCGCGTCGGACTTGCCGCCGAACAGGCTCTTGAAGCGGTCGGTGAATGACTGCGCCGCGGCCGGCGAAACCGCTGCGAACGAGACCGACAATGCCACCGCGATCACCGGCATCCGCCGCAGCACATTCCACGATGACCGAAGCTGCTTCCCCATCAAAGCCCGTACTCCATGACAAAATTCCCGGCCGATCGCCGGCAGGCCCGCGGGTTATATCGTCAAAATCGGCGAACCCAAGGCAGCAAACGAAGCGGGACCAAAGAGACTTTGGTCACATGAACGAATGGGGCTCAGCCGCGGAAATCCTCGTGCAAGAGGCCGAACAGCAAATGGTCCTGCCAGATTCCGTTGATGCAGAGATAGCGGCGCGCCAGCCCCTCGCGGGAGAAGCCGCATTTCTCCAACACCCGGATCGACGGCGCATTGGTCGGGATGCAGGCCGCCTCGACGCGGTGCAGGTTGAGCTCGCCGAACAGCGTCGGCAGGAGGACCCGCAGCGCAGCCGTCATGTAGCCGCGATGGGCATGGGATTGCCCGACCCAATAGCCGATGGTGCCGGCCTGCACGATACCGCGCCGCACATTGGCCAGCGTGATGCCGCCGACCATGGCGCCGTCGAGCTCGCGGAAGACCAGAAAGGGATAGGAACGGTCCGCGGCGATGTCCTCGGAATAGCGGCGCAGACGGCGGCGGAAACCGGAGCGGGTGAGATCGTCCGACGGCCAGATCGGCTCCCAGGGCGTCAGGTAGTCGCGGCTGGACTCACGCAGATGCGCCCATTGCAGGAAATCGGACATCTGCGGCGCGCGCAACAACAGCCCGTTGCCGCGCGGCGCGAGGGCGGCGGGTCCACTGGACGGCAGGCGAAACAGGGCCATGGTGATGCTTCCCGGGGGCAGATCAGCCTGCGCGCGGCTCCTAATGCAACCGCGCCTTGGCGCGTGCCCGGGTCAATCCTTCCGCAAAAGACACCGCCGTGTCCAGACCCCTGCCACTGCCCAATGCGACAACCGCAGGGCGGCTCCGCGAAAGCAGCGCACGCGCCGCGTCCCGGGTCGATTCGACGCTGACGGCATCGATCCGGCCAACCAGTTCCTCGACGGTCTGCGGCCGCCCATAGGCCAGCACATGACGGGCGAGCTGCTCGGCGCGGGACGAGCAGCTTTCCAGCGCCATCAGCAGACCCGCCTTCATCTGTGCCTTGGCCCGCGCGATCTCGGCCTCGGTCAGGGTCTCCACCGAATCATTCATGATGTCGACCACGACCTCCATCATCTCCGGCGCATCGGCCGGATCGGTGCCGGTGTAGAGCCCGAAGAAGCCGGTGTCGGTATAGGGCGCGTGGAACGTGTAGATCGAGTAGCAGAGGCCGCGCTTCTCGCGCACCTCCTGGAACAGCCGCGACGACATTCCGCCGCCGAGGATGTTGGTGAAGACCTGAAGCGAGAACAGCGACAGATCGCTCTGCGGCACGCCTTCCAGCGCCAGCGTCAGATGCGCTTGCTCGAGCTCGCGATGCACCACCTTCGCGCCGCCCTTGCCGAACTGCGCGGTTTGCGGCTTCGGGCCGGGCGTCCCCTCGAAACTCGCAAAGCGCTTCTCGGCCTCGGCGACCACCTGCTTATGATCGACCGCGCCAGCCGCAGCCACGACCATGTCGGGCCCGCGATAATGCGTCGAGAGATAGTCGCGCAGCATGTCGCGGTTGAAGGCGCGTAGCGTCTTCGCCGTGCCGAGCAGCGAGCGGCCCATCGGCTGGTCGGGATAGCAGAGCTCGTTGAGATGCTCGAAGACGACGTCGTCCGGCGTATCCTGCGCGGCACCGATCTCCTGCACGATGACGTTCTTCTCGCGCTCCAGCTCGTCGGGCTCGAAGGCGGGATTGGCGAGGATGTCGGCGAGCACGTCGAGCGCCAGCGGCACGTCGGCCTTCAGCACCCGCGCATAATAAGACGTGGTCTCGGTCGAGGTGCCGGCGTTGAGGTCGCCGCCCACCGCTTCGATCTCCTCGACGATCTCGCGCGAGGAGCGCTTGGTCGTGCCCTTGAACGCCATGTGCTCGAGCAGATGCGAAATGCCATGCTCGTTCGGCTTCTCGTCGCGCCCACCGACGCCGGCCCAGACGCCGAGCGCCGCAGTCTCGAGGTGAGGCATCTTGTCGGTGACGACGGTCAGGCCGGAGGCAAGCTTGGAAATCTCGACACTCATCCGGCAACTCCCTGCTTTGCGGCGCGGCTGACCGACAGCACGAACCGCTCGATCTCGGCCAGGTCGTTCTTCACCACCTTCATGTGTTCGGATTTGGTCATCAATCCGTCGAGCCAGGCCGGCAATTGCGGCCGCTGGCCGCAGGCCGCCTCGACTGCGTCGGGGAATTTGGCCGGATGGGCGGTCGAGAGCACGATGCTCGGCACCCTGGTGTCGGTGGTGTCGCGGTCGGCGACAGCAAGCGCTACCGCGGTATGGGGATCGACCAGTTCGCCTGCCTCGCGCCAGCCGGCACGGATCGCAGCCGCGGTCTCGGTCTCGTCGGCGCGCCCGGCGTCGAACTCCTCGCGGATTGCGGCCAGCGTCGCATCGGGCAGCACGAAACGTCCTGACTGCTTCAGCGAATCCATCAGACGGCGCACGCCCGCCGCATCGCGCCGGCCGGCCTCGAACAGCAGCCGCTCGAAATTCGAGGAGATCTGGATGTCCATCGACGGCGACGCGGTCGCGTGCACCTCGCGTACCTCATAGATCCCCGTCTTCAGCGTGCGCGCCAGGATGTCGTTGACGTTGGCGGCGATGCGCAGGGTCCGCACCGGAAGACCCATGCGCTTGGCCACATAGCCGGCAAAGATGTCGCCGAAATTGCCGGTCGGCACGACGAAGTCCACCGCGCGCGCCGGTGCGCCGACGGCAACGGCAGAGGTGAAATAGTAGACGACCTGGGCGACGATGCGCGCCCAATTGATGGAATTGACGCCGGACAGCGAGGTCGCATCGCGGAAGCGATGGTTGTTGAACATTCCCTTCACGAGCGCCTGGCAGTCGTCGAAATTGCCCTCGACCGCGAGCGCATGGACATTGGCCGCGCCCGTCGAAGTCATCATCCGCCGCTGCACCTCCGAGATGCGGCCGTGCGGGAACAGCACGATGAGGTCCACGTTCGCGAGGCCGGCGAAGGCCTCGACCGCGGCGCCGCCGGTATCGCCTGACGTCGCGACCACGATGGTGGTGCGCTGGCCGCGCTTGGCGAGCACGTGGTCCATCAGCCGCGAGATCAGCTGCATTGCCACGTCCTTGAAGGCGAGCGTCGGGCCGTGGAACAGCTCCAGCACGAACTGGTTCGGCGAGATCTGGCGCAGCGGCACCACCGCCGGATGGCGGAAGGTCGCATAGGCTTCGTTTGCCATGCGGCCGAGTTCGGCGTCGGTGATCTCACCGCCCGCGAAGGGACGAATCACCTCGACCGCGACCTCCCAATAGGGACGGCCGAAGAAGCCGGCGATGGTCTCGGCGGAGAGCTGCGGCCAGGTGGTCGGCACATACAGGCCGCCGTCCCGGGCGAGCCCGGTCAGCATCACGTCGCAGAAGCCGAGTTCGGGGGCCTCGCCCCGGGTCGAGATATAACGAGTCAAACTGCCCTCCAAAGGCAGGCCGAGCCGAAGCGCGATCCGTAAGCCTTTGATTTCACGAAATTACTTATTAACAGCCAGAGGCTTTGGGCCACCATAAAGTGTTTTGTGGCATCGGGAAACCGCTTCCCTCCTGCACATCTGCCCAGCAAAAAAGGGCTGCGGTGGCGCCGCAGCCCTCTCTTGGAAGGTCTGTCGTTGATGTGTGCAGACCGGTTTGCCTCTTTCGGGCCGCCGCCCGTTGAACTTTGTCAGCCAAAGCTTTCGTCGCCCGTCACGAAATCGTCAAGGGCGAAAACAACAGAAGCAAGACAATGTTCCTGTTTTTCCCGAAGAGCCCGTGCTCTTTTGGGCTCGTTCTCGCGGATCCGCTCCGCCGATTGCCGTTTTGTCCCGATCCGTGCGGTGCCGGCGGCGTCAATCCATCCCGATTTCCACCGCGATCCTGATCAGGTCGGAATGGTTCTTGGCCCCTAACTTCTGCTTGAGCAGAGACGTGGTGTTGGCGACCGTCTTGTAGGAGATGCCGAGCGCCTCCGCGACCTCGACGATCTTGTCACCGCGTCCGAGCAGGCGGAGAATTTCGAGCTCCCGCGGCGTCATCTGCGAAGCCGGGTTGGCCTTGATCGCCGCGCCTGAGAACGTCACAGCTTCCGCGAGCTGCGGTGAGATGAAATTGTCGCCTGCGACCACCTTGCGCACCGCTTTCAGCAGGATTCTGGGATCGTCGCCTTTGGAGACATAGCCCTGCGCCCCGAGCTCGACTGCCCGCACCACGAAAGCCGGATCGTCGTTCATGCTGAACATGATGATCTTGGCCTCGGGATCGTCCTTGCGGATGCGCCGCATCAGCTCGAAGCCGGAGACATCGGGCAGGCTGATGTCGATCACGGTGACGTCGGGCCGCTTGCTGACATAGGCGCGATGCCCGGATTTGGCGTCCGTCGCCTCGTCGATACGGATTGAATGGTCCGAAGCGAACAGGGTGCGGCAACCGGACAGCACCACGGGATGGTCGTCGACGATCAGGACCCGGGTCCCCGGCTTGGCGGTATCTTGCATTCGCGCACTCGCTTTCTTTGACTCATAAACCGGCGGGAACAAATGGAAAGAGCAAATCCCGCCGATGCGCGTTAGAATTGACCTAATGTGGCAACGACTCTCGTTCAGAACCCAACTGTTTCTTCCGCTCGGGGCGAGCTTCCTGGCGGCCCTGATCCTGGGCGGCATATTGCTGCAGGTATTTGCGACCGGTCAGCTGGCCGACGAGAACGAGCCGGCTCGACGTTCGACCAGGATCATCTCAGCCGCGCTCAACAACACACTGAGCGCCTCGGACAATCCGCAGAAGACGCTGGACGCCTTCGTCCAGTCGCTGGATACCTCCTCCGATATCCAATTCCGTCGCGTCGAAGAGGGTCCTTCTCCCACTCCAATCGACGACCCGCGCAACCTTAAGCTGGTGCCACGCTGGTTCATCAACCTCCTGACCATACCGGACATGGATGCTGCCTCTCCCGTCGTCATCGATGGCAAGCACGTCGGCGATCTCGTGTTCCTGCCGGACCTCTCGGCCGACCTGTTCGAGAAGTGGATCGGCTTCCTTGCGCTGGCCAGTTTGGTCACCATGCTGATGGTGCTCACCGGTACCATTGCGTATCTGTTTGCGGGATCGGCCCTACGCCCGCTGCAGAATCTCGGGCAAGGGCTTACGCGGATGCGGCGCGGCGACTACGCGACGCCAATCCCCGTCGGAGGGCCGCCTGAGATCCGGCAAAGCTGCGAGGAAGCGAATGCTCTGGCCGCAACGCTCGCACAATTGAGCCAGGACAATCGCGACCTGTTGCACCGCCTGGTATCGCTCCAGGACGACGAGCGGCGCGATCTCGCCCGCGAATTGCATGACGAACTCGGACCGCTGCTGTTCAGCATCCGCGCCGGTACGATCGCGCTGATCGACGCTTCGCCGCCGGTGGGACATCTCGGCAATTCGGCCGAGCAGGTGCTGCAATCGGTCGAGGCGCTCCAGCAGACCAACCGCCGCATCCTGGATCGGCTGCGGCCGCTCTACATCGAGGAGCTGGGCCTTGCGACCAGCGTGCAGACGCTGCTCCGGAACTTTCGCAAGCAGGCACCGCATATTGTCCTGACGGATACGATCGATCCGGATCTCGACGTGATCGACGGGCCGATGGCTCGGACCATCTATCGGGTCATCCAGGAGGCACTGACAAACGTGCTGCGCCACGCCCATGCCAGCAGCGCCCATGTCCAGGCGACCGTCAGCGGCGAGGCGCTCGTGATCGAGATTTCCGACGACGGCGGCGGCTTTCCCGCCGACAATATGTTCGGCCGTGGCCTGACCGGCATGCATGAGCGCGTCCGCGCGCTCAGCGGATCGCTGTCACTGCTGCGCGTGGATGAGCGAACCTATGTCCGCTGTCGCCTTCCGGCCCAACCGGCGCGCGAGGTGCCGGTCGGCGGCTGATCGCGCTCGGGATCGTTGTTCGAGCATAATCTTTTCGGAAAACCGCTTCGCACTTTTCCGGATCATGCTTTAGCAGGCACAGCAACCATCATGCGCGTTCTGTCGCGCCGGCTCGCAAAGTGTGCTGCGGATCTTGCCTTCCGGGCTGAAGCGAAACGACGCGCGAATGCGCAGCGCGCCGGCGACGGAATATTCGAGATCGACGCCATGGGGCACTGGGCCGATCTCCTCCAGCCCGAAACCCGCCAGGGAGAAGGTGTTGAGCCGCGGCTGCCAATAGGCCTTGAGCTCGCTCCGGCCGCGATAGCACTGCGCGCCGTTACAGGTGCATTCGACCTGGGCATCGTCCGCATAGAGGTCGAGCAACGTCGCAAGGTCACCCTTCCGGCAGGCGTCCACCCAGTCGACGACAATCCCCATCTGATCGAAATCGCTCACGCCGCAATCCTGTCTACCGCGGGAAAACCACCAGCGGCTTAGGACCACACTCGTGAATGTGCGCTGAATAATAAACCCCGGGCGATACCGGGTTCCCCTCGGGGACCCTGGAGGAGCTCAGCTCTGCCGCCGGCCTTTTGCCCACACGGCGAAGGCGATCAGCAGGGCGCCCGCCAGCGTGAACCAGGTGATGGCATATTGCAGGTGATCGTCCTTCAGGTGCACGTCGAGCGGCCCCGGGCGTGGAATGCCGTTTTCGGGCGCTGGCTGCTCGAGGTCGACATAGAACGGCGCAACCGCGCCCCAGCCGAGCGCGCCTGCGATTGCCAGATGATCGCGCACGAACCAGAGCCGCTTGCCGCGGTTCTCCGCCGGGGTCAGCCAGCCGGGCGGCTCGGGAAAGCGCAGATAACCGGTGAGCGCGACCGGCTGCCCGGTGACGAGCTTCTTCACCGCGCGATCCTCGACGCTGCGGTCCTGCATGGTGTTCTCGACGAAGCCCGCATCGATCACGACCGTCTCACCGCTGGCAAGCCGCGCCGGCAGGAACGCCCAGGTGCCCGGGCCGGAGGCGTCCTTGCGCACTGCCGAGCCGGAGGAATAGACCATCGCATCGGGCAGGGCTGCGTAGGTCGCGGTGAAGCTGACGCGTCGGAATTCATCGCGCGCGGGATTGAGTGCAGCCCATTGCGCCGGCGGCGGCAGCGCGATGGGCGCCTCGGCCAGACGCTCGGTGAGCGCCGCGATCAGTTCGTGCTTGGCCGTTCGCCGCTGCAATTGCCAAACGCCGAGCGCGACGAAGACGGCCGTCAGGAACAGCGTGAACAGCGCGAAGCCGGCCACGCGGGGCTTGCGCGCAGGCTCGTTCATTTCGCGCGGTCGACCAACCGGCCCGGCGCCGCCTTGTGGTGGAATTGCAGCGCGATCAGCAGCGACTTCATCGCACGCAGCGGCAAGAGCGTGGTGGCCAGGATCAGCGGCAACCATAGCACCGCATGCAGCCAGTACGGCGGCTGGTATTTCACCTCGACGATGAGTGCGGCCGCAACGACGATCCCACCGGCCAGCATGATGATGAAGATCGCCGGACCGTCGCCGGCATCGATGAAGGCGTAGTCGAGACCGCAGCGGTCGCAGGCGGGCGCGAGCGTCAGGAAGCCCGCGTAGAGCTTGCCCTGGCCGCAACGCGGGCATCGGCAGGCAAGTCCGCGGAGCGCGCTTTGCAGGACGGTGGTTTCAGGCTCGGGCTTGCCGGCGGTGTCGGTCATGATGGCGGACTCTATCACAGTTTTCGCCGAAGCTTCCGGCGGCCCAAAATCGAAAGGGCGGCCCTGCGGCCGCCCTTCCTGATTTCATCGTCGCGGCTCAGTGCGCGCCGTGGGCCATTGTCTCGGCGCCGTGTCCCCACACGTAGATGCAGAGGAACAGGAACAGCCAGACCACGTCGACGAAGTGCCAGTACCAGGCCGCGAACTCGAAGCCGAGATGCTGCTTCGGCGTGAAGTGGCCCGCGTAGGCGCGGATCAGGCACACCAGCAGGAAAATGGTGCCGACCAGCACATGGAAGCCGTGGAAGCCGGTCGCCATGAAGAAGGTAGCGCCATAGACGTTACCGCCGAACGAGAACGCCGCGTGGCTGTACTCATAGGCCTGCACGCAGGTGAAGAGCGCGCCGAGCATGACGGTGAGGATCAGGCCGTATTTCAGGCCCTGACGGTCGTTCTCGAGCAGCGCGTGGTGCGCCCAGGTCACTGTCGTGCCCGAGGTGAGCAGGATCAGCGTGTTGAGGAGCGGCAGATGCCACGGATCGAACGTCTCGATGCCGTGCGGCGGCCAGGTACCCGGCACGGCGCAGGCGCCAGCCGCGGTACCGAGGCCGCAGCCGAACACGGCGTCGCGGGTGGCGTGGACGGCGTCGGCCGGAAACAGCGCAGCGTTGAAATAGGCCCAGAACCAGGCGACGAAGAACATCACCTCGGAGGCGATGAACAGGATCATGCCGTAGCGGTGATGCAGCTGCACGACGCGGGTGTGGTCGCCCTTGTACTGGGCTTCCTTGATCACGTCGCCCCACCAGCTCGCCATGGTGTAGAGCACGCCCACGGTGCCGACACCGAACACGATCGGCGCGGCCGAGAACATGTGATGCATCCAGGAGATCGCGCCGACCGCCATGATGAAGGCCGAGAGCGAACCGACGGCCGGCCACGGAGAGGGATCGACCAGGTGATAGTCGTGATGCTTGGTGTGCGCCGTTGCCATTTGCGGTCTGTCTCCTCAATCCGGTGCCTTGTCAGGCACCCTCGTTTCCGACCCTTCCGAGCGCGAGCCCGACGATCAGAGATTTCCCTTGCGCTTGTCGTCTTCGCCCGATGCCAGCGGCTTCACCACCGGATCCTTCACCGGATAGAAGGTGTAGGACAGCGTGATCGTGTTCAGCCCGTCGTTCTCGTGGTCGCTGGCGATCGACGGATCGACGTAGAACACGACCGGCATCTCGCGCTTCTCGCCGGGCGCCATGGTCTGCTCGGTGAAGCAGAAGCAGTTGATCTTCTGGAAATACGAACCGACCGTCAGCGGCGCGACATTGTAGGCGGCCTGCCCGGCCGTGGTGCGCGCGGCCTGGTTGGTCACGGTATAGAAGACGGTCGTGACCTCTCCGATATTGACCTCGATCTCGTTCTGCTCCGGCTCGAACTTCCAGGGCAGGCCGGGCGCGACGTTGGAATCGAAGCGCACCGAGATCTTCCGCGCGATCGGGCCGGTGGCCGGCGCGGAGGTCGCCACCTGGGTCGTGCCGTTGAAGCCGGTGGCACGGCAGAACCAGTTGTAGAACGGTACCGCCGCGTAGGAGGCACCGACCATCAGCACGACCACGCCGCCGCAGATCGAGGCGACCAGCGCGTCGCGGCCAAGGCCCTTTAAAGGCCAACGCCCCTTGCTGGCCGTCCGGCTCTGATCCCGCGATATGGTCGACCGGTGATCCATGTTTCCTACATCGGCCGCACGAGAACGGCCGGTCCCTTGACCATGGTGACGGCGAAGAACAGCACCACGAGCACGCCCAGTGCCAAAGCGATGGCAATGGAGCGCTGACGACGGCTCTTCTTCTGCGCCTCGGTGAGGACGATTCCGTCTGTCTCAGGTTTGTCGGCCATCGCTGTGATCATGCGCCCCCAACCATAGGAGCCAGTGCCCGGAACACGACCTCGGCCAGCAGGGTGGCGAACAGCACGAACAGATAGAGGATCGAGAAGGCAAACAGCTTGCGGGTCGCGCGCAGCGATTGGCTGCGCTCACGGCGTACATAGACGTTGATCGCGAGCGCCAGCATGCCGGCCCCCAGGATCAGCGAGACGATACCGTAGACCGCGTCGAAATAACCGAGCGCCCAGGGCGCGGCGGCGACCGCGATCAGCACGATGGTGTAGAGCAGGATCTGCAGGCGCGTCGCATCGGGACCGGCGACGTTGGGCAGCATCGGAATGCCGGCGCGCGCATAATCGTCGGAGCGGAACAGCGCCAGCGCCCAGAAGTGCGGCGGCGTCCAGAAGAAGATGATGGCGAACAGCAGCAGCGGCTCGACGTCGACGGTGCCCGTCACGGCGGCCCAGGCCACCACCGGCGGCAGCGCGCCGGCGGCGCCGCCGATCACGATGTTCTGCGCGGTCCAGCGCTTCAGGCCCATCGTGTAGATCACGACGTAGAAGAAGATGGTGAAGGCGAGCAGCGCGCCCGCAATCCAGTTGACGAGGATGCCGAGCGTCATCACCGAGAAGAAGGAAAGCGTCATGCCGAACGCTATCGCCTCGGGTCGGGTGATGCGGCCGCGCGGAATCGGCCGGTTCTGCGTGCGCGACATCTTGGAGTCGATGTCGCCTTCGAGCGCCATGTTGAGCGCGCCGGAGGCGCCGGCGCCGACGGCGATGCAGAGCAGCGAGGTGAACGCGAGCACGGGGTGGAAGTGTCCCGGCGCCATCGCCATCCCGACCAGCGCGGTGAAGATCACCAGCGACATCACCCGCGGCTTCAACAGCGCGATATAGTCGCCGACCTCCGCCTCGGAGATGCGGGGACTGATGTCGAGGGCGTTGTGGTCGAGGACGGACACTAAATTCAACTCGCTTCGTTATAGAGCCGCGGCGCCCGTCATGGGCGCCGCGGGAGATTGCTTACTGCACGCGGGGCAACACTTCGAACTGGTGGAACGGCGGCGGCGAGGGCAGCGTCCATTCCAGCGTGGTCGCGCCCGCACCCCAGGGGTTGTCGCCCGCCGGCACCTTTTTCGCGAAGGCTTCAATCACGCAGTAGAGGAAGATCAGCACGCCGAAGCCCGAGATGTAGGAGCCGACCGACGAGATCAGGTTCCAGCCCGCGAACGCGTCGGGGTAATCGACATAGCGGCGCGGCATGCCCGACAGGCCGAGGAAGTGCTGCGGGAAGAACACCAGGTTGACGCCGATAAAGGTGACCCAGAAGTGCGCTTTCGCGAGCCACTCATTGTACATGTAGCCCGACATCTTCGGGAACCAATAGTACCAGCCGGCGAAAATCCCGAACACCGCGCCGAGCGACAGCACATAGTGGAAGTGGGCAACGACGTAGTAGGTCTCCTGGAGAACGCGGTCGACGCCGGCATTCGCCAGCACGACGCCGGTGACGCCGCCGACGGTGAACAGGAAGATGAATCCCACCGCCCAGATCATCGGTGCCCGGAACTCGATCGAGCCGCCCCACATGGTGGCGATCCACGAGAAGATCTTCACGCCGGTCGGAACCGCGATGACCATCGTCGCGGCGACGAAATAGGCCTGCGTCGCCGAGGACATGCCGACGGTGTACATGTGGTGCGCCCACACCACGAAGCCGATGCCGCCGATCGCGACCATGGCGTAGGCCATGCCGAGATAGCCGAACACGGGCTTGCGCGAGAAGGTCGAGACGATCTGGCTGACCATGCCAAAGGCGGGCAGGATCAGGATGTACACTTCGGGGTGACCGAAGAACCAGAACAAATGCTGGAACAGCACGGGATCGCCGCCGCCGTCGGGGGTGAAGAACGTCGTGTGGAAATTACGGTCGGTGAGCAGCATGGTGATCGCACCGGCGAGCACCGGCAGCGAGAGCAGCAGCAGGAACACCGTCACCAGGATCGACCACACGAACAGCGGCATCTTGTGCAGGGTCATGCCCGGCGCGCGCATGTTGAAGATCGTGGTGATGAAGTTGATGGCGCCGAGGATCGAGGAGGCGCCCGCCAGATGGAGCGACAGAATCGCGAAGTCGACAGCGGGGCCCGGATGGCCGGAGCTCGACAGCGGCACGTACATGGTCCAGCCGGCGCCGACACCGTTGGCGCCCGGCTCGCCCTCGACGAAGGTCGACATCAGCAGCAGAGCGAACGAGGCCGGCAGCAGCCAGAACGAGACGTTGTTCATGCGCGGGAACGCCATGTCGGGCGCGCCGATCATCAGCGGCACGAACCAGTTGCCGAAGCCGCCGATCATCGCCGGCATGACCATGAAGAAGATCATGATCAGGCCGTGAGAGGTGACGAACACGTTATAGGTGTGCGTCTCGTGGAAGATCTGCACGCCCGGATACATCAGCTCGGCACGGATCGCGATCGACATCGCGGCGCCAATGACGCCGGCGATGACCGCGAAGACCAGGTACATCGTGCCGATGTCCTTGTGGTTGGTCGAATAGACGTAGCGGCGCCATCCGGTCGGATGGGCATGCTCGTCATGTCCGTGGGCGTGATCGCCGTGTGCCGCTGCGCTCGTTGCCATTTTCAAATCCTGCCTTGCGTCCCGTTCGGACCCTGGAAGGTCCGGCCTTTATGTCGCTTTCAATCTCTCAAGCCACGCCCCGACGCTTATTGCGTCGGGCCGGCCGCGGAGGCGTAGGTGCTGGCGCCGCCGCTCGCATATTTCTTCTTCGCCGTCTCGACCCAGGAGGCGAACTCCTGGTCCTCCACGACGCGAATCGCGATTGGCATGAAGGCGTGGTCCTTGCCGCAAAGCTCCGAGCACTGGCCGTAGAACATGCCGGTCTTGGTGGCCTTGAACCACGTCTCGTTCAGCCGCCCCGGAATGGCGTCGATCTTGACGCCGAAAGCCGGCAGCGCGAAGGCGTGGATGACGTCGGCGCCGGTGACCTGGACACGAATGACCTTGTTGACGGGCACCACCATTTCATTGTCGACGCCGAGCAGGCGGGGCTGCTTGTCCTGAGCCATCAGCGAGTCGAACTCGAACTTGCCGTTGTCGGGATAGGCATAGGACCAGTACCACTGCTTGCCGGTCGCCTTGATGGTGATGTCCGCCTTCGGCACGTCGAGCTCGAGGAACAGAAGCCGGAACGACGGCACCGAGATGCCGACCAGGATCAGCACCGGAACGAGCGTCCAGGCCACCTCGATCAGCGTATTGTGCGTGGTCCGCGACGGTACCGGATTGGCCCGCGCGTTGAACTTGACGACTACGATCACGAGCAGCGCCAGAACGAACAGCGTGATCAGCGTGATCAGCACGAACAGGAAATTGTGGAACCAGACGATGTTGTCCATCACCGGGGAAGCAGACTGCTGAAGCGTCCACTCCCACGGCGCCGGTTGCCCGAGCTCGGCGAATGCCGCACCGCCCGTGGCCAGCGTCAGACCCGCCACGGCCAATCCCAGCAACTGCCGGCCCATCGGGCCCATCGACATCCTCATGCCGTTCGCGCTCCCCTTACGAAATCACCCCGAGTGCGCCGCCCTATGTCCGGGAAACGCTTGTTCGATCCGCCCGCCTGACAAACCGCCGCGCAAGAATACCTCTAAGAGGAATTGGGGCCAGATCGCTAGAACGCCGAAATCAAGCCTCTCAAACCATAATTCTTGATCTATCGCAATGCAGTCTTGAGCCTGATCTGCCGGCGATCACCCGCAGGATATTTCCTAGCAAGATCAGACAAAAATGCCGTTTCCCGGGATGCTGCCGCTTGACAGCGGAATTGCCCGCGGTAGGCACTGGCAGATGGCCGTGCAGGAACCTGATTCGTGCGGGCGGCGGCGGCGTGGAATTTGCTTGGGAATCGCCTTCAAGACGCCGTCATTCCCGTATCAGTCCGCCAGACCAGTCCGCCGAGCGCGAGCGACCCAGGCGAGCAGAGGGACCGACCCGATGGGGCTTTCGAAATCCATGGCATGGCCGGCTACAAGGCAGGCTAACCGCCTCCCGGCGTTGGCCGCCCTGCTGGCTGCGCTCGCCCTCCTGGCACTTCCTGGCCATGCCCATGCGCAGGGCGCGGTCCGCTCCGTGCATGGCGACTGGCAGATTCGCTGCGACACGCCACCGGGCGCCCAGACCGAGCAATGCGCCCTGATCCAGAGCGTGGTCGCCGAAGACCGCTCCAATGCCGGCCTGACCGTCATCGTGCTCAAGACCGCCGACCAGAAGAGCCGGCTGATGCGCGTGGTCGCCCCCCTGGGGGTCCTGCTGCCCTCCGGGCTGGGGCTGAAGCTCGACAACCAGGACGTCGGCCGTGCCGGATTCGTCCGCTGCCTGCCCAACGGCTGCGTCGCCGAGGTCGTCATGGACGACAAGCTGCTCGGCCAGCTCCGCGCCGCCAAGACCGCGACCTTCATCATCTTCGAGACGCCGGAAGAAGGCATCGGCTTCCCACTCAGCCTGAATGGGCTCGGCGAGGGGTACGACAAGTTGCCGTAGGGCGGGACGGACCTAATAAATCTCCAGACATGCCGCGTTATTATCGACCTCGAAGGCCTGAATGGTCTGGACGTGTCGACGAAGCAGATCGGCAATCGCCGCCGTCGATTGATTGCCACTCCGGAGCCAAATGACCTTGGGAGGAGAGCCCAACAGACCTGCCATCCCGGCGAAATCGACGTCCTGGGTCACAATCAGAAAGTCATTTGCCTTTGCAAACTCCCAAAGCACACGATCAGTCGCTTCGGAGAGTCCGTGAGACCGGGGCATGAGCGGAATCCGGAAAAAGATCGGCCATCATCTGGCAAAGTCTGAAGCTGAGATTCTGATCGAACAGCAGCCTCATATCCGGGCGGTCACCAATCGCCTCTCGCGGTCAGCGGCATAAGCCAGGCAAGCGCGGATATCGTCCTCGGTCAATTCAGGGAAATCATCGAGGATCTGAGCATGGGACTGACCGGCAGCCAGCCAGCCGAGCACATCCGCCACGGTGATCCGCATGTGGCGGATGCACGGTCGCCCTCCACGCTTACCGGGTTCAATCGAGATGATGTCTCGGTAAT
The DNA here is from genome assembly GCF_023073355.1 of Bradyrhizobium sp. 199. Classification (GTDB taxonomy): domain Bacteria; phylum Pseudomonadota; class Alphaproteobacteria; order Rhizobiales; family Xanthobacteraceae; genus Bradyrhizobium. The sequence continues at coordinate 325,975 of NZ_JADPJI010000006.1, read as the reverse complement.
CCATGGATATAGGGTAGCATCGATCCGCACCGGATGCAGCACCCCCCTCGACGCCTCATCCCATCCTATCGTTTCGGTAATGTGACGCCCCGCCCCCTCGCGGAACCGGCTGGAAACCATTATCTTGCCCCACATCTTCCGCTAATGGACGGACGCATGACCAATCCTGCCACGACCTCCCTGCTCGACCGTGCCAATCTCGACCGCGACCAGATTCGCAACGAGGTGGCGCGCGGGCTTGCCGGCGCCGACGACGGTGAGCTGTTCCTGGAATACAGCCAGACCGAAGCGCTGATGTTCGACAACGGGCGTCTGAAGCAGGCGACCTACGACACCTCGCAAGGCTTTGGCCTGCGCGCGGTCAAGGACGATGCGGTCGGCTACGCGCATTCCTCCGACGTGTCGCTGCCCGCGCTGATTCGCGCTGCGGACGCGGTCGCGGCCGTGCGCGGCGGCTATTCCGGCAGCTTTGCGGCGCCACCCCCACGTACCAATGTGCGCCTCTATGGCGACGACAATCCGCTGGACGCGCCGGGTTTCGAGACAAAAGTAAAGCTGCTCGCCGAGATCGACGCTTACCTGCGCGACAAGGATCCGCGGGTGCGGCAGGTCAGCGTGAGCCTCGGCGCAACCTGGCAGGTGGTCGAGATCCTGCGGCCCGACGGCGAGAGCTATCGCGACATCCGCCCGCTCGTGCGCGTCAACGTCTCCGTTGTCGCCGGCCAGGGCGATCGCCAGGAGAGCGGCAGCAAGGGTTATGGCGGCCGCGCCGGCTATGCCGAATTCATCGAGAGCAAGAATTGGCGCGGTGCTGCCGATGGCGCACTGCGCGAGGCGCTGGTCAATCTGGAATCGATCCCCGCTCCCGCCGGCGAGATGGACGTCGTGTTAGGAGCCGGCTGGCCCGGCGTGATGCTGCATGAAGCCGTCGGCCATGGCCTCGAGGGCGACTTCAACCGCAAAAAGACGTCGGCATTTGCCGGCCTGATGGGGCAGCAGGTTGCGGCCAAGGGCGTCACCGTGGTCGACGACGGCACCATTGCCTCACGCCGCGGCTCGCTGTCGATCGACGACGAGGGCACGCCGACCAATCGCACCGTGCTGATCGAGGACGGCATCCTGGTCGGCTACATGCAGGATCGCCAGAACGCGCGCCTGATGAACATGAAGCCGACCGGCAACGGGCGCCGCCAGGGCTATGCCCATGTGCCGATGCCGCGCATGACCAACACCTACATGCTCGCGCGCGACCGCGATCCGGCCGAGATCCTCGCCTCGGTGAAGAATGGCGTCTTCGCCGCGAATTTCGGCGGCGGCCAGGTCGACATCACCTCGGGCAAATACGTGTTCCAGTGCACCGAGGCCTACAAGATCGAGAACGGCAAGCTGGGCGCGCCGCTGAAGGGCGCCATGCTGATCGGCAACGGGCCGACCGACCTGCACCGCATCCGCATGATCGGCAACGACCTTGCGCTCGATACCGGCATCGGCACCTGCGGCAAGAACGGCCAGGGCGTGCCGGTCGGCGTCGGCCAGCCGTCGCTGCTGATGGAACGCATCACGGTGGGTGGAACGGGCGCATGAGCGTTGAAGAAAATGTCACTGTCACCGCCACGCGGAAAAGCAGCGGCTGGGGCGGGCAGCTGGTTCAGCTCGCCGGTATCGTCGCCGCCGTCTTCATCGCCAAGGGCGCGCTCGCCGAGCCGTTCTACGTGCCGTCGGGCTCGATGGAGCCGACACTGCTGATCGGCGATGCGCTGCTCGCCTCGAAATTCCCCTATGGCTACGGCACCTCGTCACTGCCGATTCAGATCAGCCTGCCCGAGAGCGGCCGCGTGTTCGCGGAGACGCCGAAGCTCGGCGACGTCGTGGTGTTTCGCTGGCCCGGCGATCGTTCGCAAGCCTGGGTCAAGCGCGTCGTGGGTCTGCCCGGCGATCGCATCCAGATGCGACAGGGCCAGCTCTTCATCAACGACCGCCCGGCCGAGCTCAAGCCGGACGGCGTCGGTGCGGCCGAAGACGACAATGGCGGCAGCGAGCCCGCCTACCGTTATGTCGAGAAGCTGCCGAACGGCGTCTCGCACCTGATCTTCAAGATGCGCGACAACGGTCCGCTCGACAATACACAGGAAGTGACGGTGCCGGCCGGCCATCTCTTCGTGCTCGGCGACAACCGCGACAACTCCGCCGACAGCCGCGTGCCGCTGCGGTCCGGCGGCGTCGGCCTGTTGCCGATCGACAATCTGATCGGCCGTGCGGATGCGGTGCTCGGCTCCTGGGATCTCGGCATGCGCGGCCAGCCGGTGTGGACCTGGCTCTCCGGTTTCAGGATGGCACGGTTCTTCACCGCGGTGCATTGAGGCTCCTCGCCGAACGATGGATCGTGACGAATTCCTCGCGCTCGCGCTGAGAAATCCCGCCAACGCCACGATCATCGACGAGCTGGCACGGCTTGCGTTGCCCGACGCATGGCTGGTCGCAGGTTGCCTGGTGCAGACCGTGTGGAATGTGCTCACCGGTCGTGCGATCAGTCACGGCATCGCCGACTACGACGTGTTCTATTTCGATCCCGATACCTCCTGGGAGGCGGAAGACGCAGTGATCCGCAGGCTGCATGAACAGCTTGCGGGCCTCGACGCCAAGGTCGAGATCCGCAACCAGGCGCGTGTGCATCTGTGGTATCCCGGCAAGCACGGCCTGCCCTATCCACCCCTGACGCGCTCGACAGACGGTATCGACCGCTTTCTCACGGAGAATACGCAACTGGGCATCCGACCCGCGGGTGGGGATTTCGACGTCTATGCGCCGCACGGATACGACGACGTCGAGAGTGATCGTGCGGCCGAATCGGGCGCAGAATTTTTCCATCCCTAACTACGAGGCGAAGGCGGCGCGATGGAAGGCGCTGTGGCCGGAGATCACGGTGATTGCGGCGGAGTGATATCTCGACCTTACCTACGGCACCTTGGCTACCGCACCACGCCTGACGTGAACCCCGCTTTCCGGCGCGGCGGCTTGATTTCCTTTTTCAGGAAGCAGCGCGCTTCGCGCCCGGTGTAGCCGGGGCGGGCATAGGTGAAGGCGCGGCATTTGTTGTCGGCGGTGCATGCAGCCCTGCAGGCCTCGACGCCGTCCCCCTCCTTCAGTTCGAAATTGCGCAGATCACCGCCGGGACGGTCGATCGACGTCTCCACGCCCTCGACCCGCGGCTCGATCACGCCGGCGCCGCGCACACCGGAGATGCAGCAACTGCCCGGCACGCGCGTCGGCACGGTGTTCTTCAGCCAGCACACCGCCGAGCCGCCCTCGACGTCGGGATAGCTGAAGCTCCACGAGCGGCAGCGGCGATCACGCTCGCACAGCAGCGCGCAATCCTCGGGATCGCCTGAGGCGACCGGTGCGCTGAAATAGTCGCCGCCGGGCCGATCGAACGCAGTCTGGGCGCGCACCGGCACGCTCGCACATGCGAGCGAAAGCAGCGCGGCACATGCCACGACGCTGGCCATGACGGCCCCGGACAGGTGGCCCTTCCACATCGGAACGCTTTCGAGTTATTGACGACGCTCAGGTTTTTCCAGCCGGTCATTTGATCGCCGCAAACCTGTATGGGCGATGAACGGCTGCAACCCGGTCGGCTACCGGCCTAAAGCATGATCCGGAAACGTGCGCAGCGGTTTTCCGAAAAGATCGTGCTTAAACAACAGCCTAAAGCGCGATGGCGATTCATCCTGATCGCATCGCGCTTTAGAACGCGTATTCCGCGTAGGCCGGTTCCACCGAGCCCTTCCAGGGGCCGTTGAACTTGTCCAACATTTCCTCGGCAGGCGTCCGCCCGCAATCGATGATGCGGTCGAGCGGCTCCAGATGCCGCGTTTCGTCGCGGCCGAGTTGATCGATCCGGCCGCGCCGGCGCAGGCCCGCATGTGCCAGAACAAGGCATTCCCTGGCGATTTCGAACAGATAACGGTCCTTGATCCGCGCCTTGAAGCCGAAGCGCGGCACGTCGTCGCGCAGGGCCTGACGCTCAGCCGCGCTCCAGTGCTTGACGATCTCCCAGGCGGCATCGAGTGCGACATCATCATAGAGCAGCCCGACCCAGAACGCCGGCAGCGCCGGCAACCGGCCCCACGGACCGCCGTCGGAGCCACGCATCTCGAGATAACGCTTGAGCCGCACCTCCGGGAAGATCGTCGAGAGATGGTTGGCCCAGTCCGACAGGGTCGGACGCTCGCCGGGAAGGTTGTTGTTGCGGCCGTCGAAAAACGCGCGGAAGGAGGAGCCCGACACGTCGATGTACTCCTCGCCGCGCTTGACGAAATACATGGGCACGTCGAGCGCGTAGTCGACATAACGCTCGAACCCCATGCCGTCCTCGAATGCCCACGGCATCATGCCCGACCGCGCATTGTCGGTGTCGCGCCATATCTCGGAGCGGAAGGAGAGGAAGCCGTTCGGCTTGCCTTCGGTGAACGGCGAATTGGCGAACAGCGCGGTTGCGACCGGCTGGAGCGCGAGCGAAACGCGCAGCTTCTTGACCATGTCGGCTTCGGAGGAGAAGTCGAGATTGGTCTGCACTGTGCAGGTCCGGTACATCATGTCGAGGCCGTACTGGCCGACCTTCGGCATGTAATTGGTCATGATCTTGTAGCGGCCCTTGGGCATCATCGGGATGTCCGCGCGCGACCAGGACGGCGTCATGCCGAGACCGAGGAAGCCGATGCCGAGCGGCGTTGCGATCTCGCGCACCTGCGCCAGATGCGCCATCACCTCGCTTTGGGTCTGGTGCACATTCTCCACCGGCGCGCCGGAGAGCTCGAACTGTCCGCCGGGCTCGAGCGAGATCGCACCGCCGCCGGTGACGTCGTAGAGGCCGATGATGTTGCCCTGCTCCATGATCGGCTCCCAGCCGAGCAGAAGCTTCATGCCTTCGAGCAACGCACCGATGCCGCGCGCGCCTTCGTAAGGCACCGGACGGTGGCCATCGAGCGTGAACGGCGTCTTCTCGTGCTCGGTGCCCATGCGCCATTCAGATGGCGGCTTGCATCCTTCCTCGAACCACGAAACGAGCTCGTCGCGCGATTGCAGCGGCGTCATATCGATCTGGTCTCGCGCCATATCAAACTCTAATCAAAGGCGCTTCGACCGAACGCGCGCGGGGGTGATGGGATCGTCCGCGAGCCACCGCGGGCGCAGACGTGCTGGTTTGCCGCGCGGTCATCGCGACGACGTGCTTTCGTTGACGTTGGCGACGGGGGGCAGTTTCATCTCGCCGCACGAGCAGCCCAAGCGGTCAAGCAGTCCGCTGAGCTTGACGGCATCGGCATCGGACAGTTTGGAACCGACGTATTTCTCGATCGCGGCCGAATAGGCGCCCCACATCCGCTTCTGCAACTCGCGGCCGGCTTCCGTGATCTCGACGAACTGGCCGCGCTTGTCGATCTTGCATTCGCGCCGCGAGGCGAGGCCCTCGTCGACCAGGCGGTCGATCAGGCGCGAGGTGGAATATTGCGGGATCAGCATCTGCCGTTCAAGCTCGACCGGCCGCAGCTCGCCCGAGGGTGCCCGCGACAATTCGAGCAGCGCGTCATACCAGGCCAACGGCGGGAAGCCGGCCTTCTTCAGGTCCTGCTCGACGCAATCGAGCACGCGGCTCTGCACCCGCATCAGGCGGATCCAGGCGGAGGTCGCCTCGGTCGATGGTTTGCGTTTCATGGTCCCGCTCAAGCTCGTTGCCTGTCTCTTACCTCATTTGATGCAGCTGCATCAATCTTGACTATTCCAAGCAGATGCATGTAATCGCTGTTTCGGCCGAACCAAGCTTCAGAGAAGGAAATTCCATGAAACTGTATTATTCGCCCGGCGCCTGCTCGCTGTCCCCCCACATCGCGCTCCTGGAAGCCGGCCTGCCCTATGAGCTGGTCAAGGTCGATCTCCGGGCCAAGAAGCTGGAAAATGGTGAGGATTATCTGAAGCTGAACCCCAAGGGCCAGGTCCCTGCGCTGGGCCTCGACAGCGGTGAGATCGTGACCGAAGGTCCGGTGATTGTCCAGATGATCGCCGACCAGGCACCAGCCAAGGCGCTGGCGCCGGCCCACGGCAGTTCCGAGCGCTACAAGCTGCTGGAGTGGCTGAATTTCCTCACGTCCGAGGTGCACAAGAGCTTTGGTCCGCTGTTCGCGCCGGCCCTGAACGACGAAGCCAAGGCCTTCTTCAAGGATCGCGTCATGGGCAAGCTGAAATATATCGACAGCCAGCTTGCCGGCCGCGACTACCTCATGGGCAAGCAGTTCACGGTGGCCGACGGCTACCTCTTCACGATGCTCACCTGGGGCGAGCGGATGAAGTTCGACCTCTCGGCCATGCCTGATCTTGCCGCCTACCAAGCCCGCGTCGCGGCCCGCCCGCAGGTGCAGGAAGCACTGAAGAAGGAAGGACTGGCACAGGCGAAGTGATTATTCTTCGTTGTTCCGGGGCGTCGCGACGCGGCGACCCCGGAACCTCGCGGTTGTTGAACGACGGATCGAAACCGATCGAGATTCCGGATCAGTCCGCGTTGCGGACTGTCCGGAATGACGTGTTGTGTCAGGCCGCGGCCTTGTTCGGCGCGAAGCGGCCGTAGAAGGTTTCGCCCTTTGCCGCCATCTCCTCGAGCAGCTTCGGCGGCGTAAAGCGCGAGCCGTATTTCGCCTCCAGCTTGTGGCAGAGCTCGACGAAAGTCTTCGTGCCCATGAAGTCGATATAGGACAGCGTGCCGCCGGTGAACGGCGCGAAGCCGAAGCCGAGGATGGAGCCGACATCCGCCTCGCGCGGATCGGTGATGACGTGGTCCTCGACCGTGCGCGCGGCTTCCACGGCCTGCACCACCAGGAAGCGTTGCTTCAGCTCCTCGATGTCGAGCGTGTCAGGATCGAGCTGCTTCGGCTGCAAGGCCGAGAGGCCCGGCCACAGGCTCTTCTGGCCCTTGCCCTTCTCGGGATAATCATAGAAGCCCTTGCTGTTCTTGCGGCCGAGCCGGCCCTGCTTCTCGACCATCTCCACCATCAGCTTCTTCTGATCGGGGTTGATGGCGTTGGGACCGAGATCAGCTTCCGTCGCCTTCATGATCTTGAGGCCGAGGTCGAGCGCGACTTCATCCGACAGCGAGAGCGGGCCGACCGGCATGCCGGCCATCTTGGCGCAGTTCTCGATCATCGCCGGCGGCACGCCTTCGAGGAACATCTCGTTGCCTTCGGCGACGTAGCGGCCGACGCAGCGGTTGGCGAAGAAGCCGCGGCTGTCGTTGACGACGATCGGCGTCTTGCCGATCTGCCGGACGTAGTCGAGCGCGGTCGCAAGCGCGACATCGCCGGTGTTCTTGCCGAGGATGATCTCGACCAGCATCATCTTCTCGACCGGCGAGAAGAAGTGAATGCCGACGAACTTGCCCTGGTCCTTGAAGCTTTCGGCCAGCGAGGTGATCGGCAGCGTCGAGGTGTTGGACGCGAAGACCACGTCCGGCTTCAGATATTGCTGCGCCTTGGCAAACGTCTCGGCCTTGACCTTGCGGTCCTCGAACACGGCCTCGATAACGAGATCGACGTCCTTCAGCGCGGCATAGTCCGCGGTCGGCGTGATGCGCGCGAGCAGCGCTTCGGCATCCGCGGGCTTGGCGCGGCCCTTCTTGATCTGTTCCTCGATCACTTTCTGCGCATGCGCCTTGCCCTTGTCGGCGCTCTCCTGGTCGCGGTCGATCAGGACGACCTCGAGGCCGGCACGCGCCGAGACGTAGCCGACGCTCGCGCCCATGAAGCCGGCGCCGATCACGGCGATCTTCTTCGCCTTGGTCGGCGGCACGTCCTTCGGGCGGCGCGCGCCCTTGTTCAGCTCCTGCATCGACAGGAACAGGCTGCGGATCATCGCGGCCGCTTCCTTCGAGCGCAGCACGGAGGTGAAGTAGCGCGACTCGACGCGTAGCGCGGCGTCGATCGGCAGCTGCAGGCCTTCATAGACGCAGCTCATGATGGCGCGCGCGGCCGGATAATTGTCGTAGGTCTCGCGGCGATAGATCGCGTTGCCGGCGGGGAACATCATCATGCCGGCCTTGGAGAACACCGGGCCGCCGGGCAGCTTGAAGCCCTTCTCGTCCCAGGGCGCGACGGCCTTGCCGCCGCCCTTGATCCAGTCCTTCGCCGCCTTGATGAGATCCGCGGCAGGAACGATGGCATGGATCAGGTTCAGCGCCTTGGCCTTCTCCACCGTGACAGGATCGCCCTTGAGCAGGATCGTCATCGCGTCCTGCGGCGGCACCAGGCGCGGCACGCGCTGCGTGCCGCCGGCGCCCGGGAACAGGCCGACCTTGACCTCGGGCAGACCGAGGCGGGTCTTGGGATTGTCCGCGGCGACGCGATAGTGGCAGCATAGCGTGATCTCGAAGCCGCCGCCGAGCGCGAGGCCGTTGATCGCAGCCGCCCACGGCTTGCCGGAGGTTTCGATCGAGCGCAGCACCTGCGAGAAACGACGGCTCTGGTCGAACAGCATCTGGTTCGCGGCCGTTTCGCCCTGCTCTTTGAACACCTTGGCATAGGCCTGGTTCATGCCTTCGAGCATCGACAAATCCGCGCCGGCGCAGAAGGCCTCCTTGGCGGAGGTGATGACGACGCCCTTCACCGCGGCATCCGCCGTGGTCGCCTTGACGATCGCGTCGAGCTCGCTGGTCGAGGTCTCGTCGAGCACGTTCATCGAACGGCCCGGGATGTCCCAGGTCACGAGCGCGATGCCGTCTGCGTCGGTCTCGACCCTGAAGTTCTTGTACGACATATTGGTTGCTCCTCGGTGCCGCAGCCGATGCCAGGCGCGGCGGGTGATGGTGATCTCGCAGGGTGGGTTAGCCGAAGGCGTAACCCACCCTACGGCAGCTCGTTACACGCGCTCGATGATGGTCGCGGTGCCCATGCCGCCGCCAATGCACAGCGTGACGAGAGCGGTGGATTTGTTGGTGCGCTCGAGCTCGTCGAGCACGGTGCCGAGGATCATCGCACCGGTGGCACCAAGCGGATGGCCGAGCGCGATGGCGCCGCCATTGACGTTGATCTTGGCGTTGTCGATGTCGAACGCCTGGATGTAGCGCAGCACGACCGACGCGAAGGCCTCGTTGAGCTCGAACAGGTCGATGTCCGACTTCTTCATGCCGGAACGCGCGAACAGCTTTTCGGTGACGTCGACCGGGCCGGTCAGCATCATCGCCGGCTCCGACCCGATATTGGCAAACGCACGGATCTTTGCGCGCGGCTTCAAGCCGTATTTCGCAGCCGCCTCCTTGCTGCCGAGCAGCACGGCGCCGGCGCCGTCGACGATGCCTGAGGAGTTACCGGCATGGTGCACGTAATTGACCCGCTCGATCTCCGGATGCGACTGCACCGCGACACCGTCGAAGCCGCCCATCTGCGCCATCATCGTGAACGAGGGCTGGAGCTGCGCCAACGACTGCATCGTCGTCGAGGGACGCATGTGCTCGTCCTTGGCGAGAATGGTGAGCCCGTTGATGTCCTTCACCGGGACGATCGACTTGTCGAAGCGGCCTTCGTCCCAGGACTTCGCCGCGCGCTGCTGGCTCTGCACGGCGTAGGCGTCGACGTCGTCGCGGGAGAAGCCGTATTTGGTGGCGATCAGATCGGCCGACACGCCCTGCGGCATGAAATAGGCCGGCACCGCCATCGAGGGGTCCATCGGCCAGGCGCCGCCGGAAGCGCCGATGCCGACGCGGCTCATGGATTCGGCACCGCCGCCGATCACCAGCTCGTGCTGGCCGCTCATCACCTGCGCGGCGGCAAAGTTCACGGCATCGAGGCCGGAGGCGCAGAAGCGGCTGATCTGGACGCCGGGCACGGCTTCGCCGAGACCGGCCTTCAGCGCGGCGAAGCGCGCGATGTCGGAGCCGGCCTCGCCGACCGGATCGACCACGCCGAGCACGACGTCATCGACGGAATCCTCAGGCAGGTTGTTGCGGTCCTTCAGCGCCTTCAGCGGCACGGTCGCAAGCGCAAGCGCCGTGACTTCGTGCAGCGCACCGTCGGCCTTGCCGCGGCCGCGGGGGGTGCGAACGTGGTCGTAGATGAATGCCTCAGGCATGACGCCCTCCTGATGTGATGTTCGATACGATTGGGAGCAGGCAGCGGAAGCAGGCTCAGAACGCTTCCGCCGGCAATTCCATGATGGTGGCGCAGCCGGCCTGGATGCGCGCGAGATTGGCCGCGGTCTCCGGCAGCATCCGCTCCATGAAGAAGCGGCCGGTGACGAGCTTGGTGGAGAGATAGGGCGTCGCCCCGCTCTCGGCAATCTTGGCATTGGTCACCTTCGCCATCTTCGCCCACATGTAGCCGAGCGCGACAAAGCCGAAGAGGTGCAGGTAGTCGGTTGCGGCAGCACCCGCATTGTCCGGCTTCGCCATCGCGTTCTGCATCAGCCAGGTGGTGGCCTGCTGGAGATGGCCGAGCGAGGCCGAGAGCGGGGTGATAAAGGGCTTCAGCGCCTCGTCGCTGCCGTTCTCCTTGGCGAAGGCCATGACCTCGCCGAAGAAGGCCATGATGGCGCGGCCGCCGTCGCGCGGCAGCTTGCGGCCCACGAGGTCGAGCGCCTGGATGCCGTTGGCGCCCTCATAGATCATCGCAATACGCGCATCGCGCACGAACTGCTCCATGCCCTGCTCGGCGATGTAGCCGTGGCCGCCATACATCTGCTGCGCCTGCACCGCGTTGGCGAAGCCGTACTCGGTGAGGAAGCCCTTCAGCACCGGGGTCATCAGGCCCATGTGATCATCGGCAGCCTGGCGGTCCTTCGGGTCTTCCGAGCGATGGGCGACGTCGCTCTTCAGCGCGGTCCACATCACGAAGGCGCGCGCGGCCTCGTTGAAGGCGCGGATCGAGAGCAACGTGCGGCGCACGTCGGGATGCACGATGATCGGGTCGGCCTGCTTGTCCGGCGCCTTGGCACCGGTGAGCGAACGGCCCTGGATGCGATCCCGGGCATAAGCGACCGCGTTCTGATAGGCCACTTCCGACTGCGCGAGGCCCTGCACGGCGACGCCGAGCCTGGCCTCGTTCATCATCACGAACATGCCCTGCATGCCCTTGTTCTCTTCGCCGATCAGCCAGCCGGTGGCGTTGTCGTAGTTCATCACGCAGGTCGAATTGCCGTGGATTCCCATCTTGTGCTCGATCGAGCCGCAGACGACGCCGTTGCGCTGCCCCACCGAACCGTCGGCATTGACCAGGAATTTCGGCACCACGAACAGCGACACGCCCTTGATGCCGGCGGGCGCACCCTCGACGCGGGCGAGCACCAGGTGGATGATGTTGTCGGCCAGATCGTGCTCGCCGGCCGAGATGAAGATCTTGGTGCCCGTGATCTTGAAGCTGCCGTCGGCCTGACGCACCGCCTTGGTGCGGAGCATGCCGAGATCGGTGCCGCAATGCGGCTCGGTCAGGTTCATGGTGCCGGTCCATTCGCCCGCCACCATCTTCGGCACATAGGTCTTCTTCTGCTCGGGCGAGCCATGAACGATCAGCGCCGCGGTCGCACCCATGGTGAGGCCGCCATACATCGAGAACGCCATGTTGGCCGAGATCTGGAATTCATTGACGGCCTGACTCAGCGTCACCGGCAGGCCCTGGCCGCCGAACTCGGTCGGCGCCGACAGACCGAGCCAGCCGCCCTCGACGACCTGCTTGAAGGCCTCCTTGAACCCCTTCGGCGTGGTCACGCTGCCGTCGTCCGCGCGCTTGCAGCCTTCGAGATCGCCCACGCGATTGAGCGGCTGCAGCACCTCTTCGGCAAGCTTGGCGGCTTCGCCGAGGATGGCTTCGCGCACGTCGCTCGACGCATCGGAGAAGCCGGCCAGATTGTCGTAGCGGTCGATCTGGAAGACGTCGTTGAGCAGGAAGTTCACGTCTTCGACGGGGGCTTTGTAGATCGGCATGGTGGTCTCCCGGCATGGGGCTTGAAGTGATATGGCGCGGTGCTGAGGCGCAGCCCTTGCCCGCGAGCTTAGCGGGCTAGGCAACCTCAGGGCAGGGTCATGATTGGGCGGCGAGCTGCTCCGCCATCAGGCGGTGCAGCATGTTGATTGCCTTGAGCGGACGCACCATCACCTTGAAATGCGTGATGCGTCCCTCGCTGTCGAAGCTGATGATGTCGACGCCGTTGATCTCGATGCCGTCGATCATGGTCTTGAATTCGAGCACGGCGCCGCGCTCGTTCTTCCATTCGCCGACATAGGTGAAGCCGGGGCCGCCGAGGACCTGCTCGGCGCCGGAGAGGTATTTGAAGGTGATGTCGCGGCCACGCTGCGGCGAATGCACGACGGGGCTTTCGAACACGGCATCGGGGTGCAGGAGGTCCCAGAGCGCGGCGCCGTCATGGGACTTCATGTAGGCGTACCAGGAATCGAGGCCGGTCATGCGCGGTGCCTCCCTTAAGGCCTGACAAAAACGCGAAAACAACCCCATGCACAGTAGCGAGATGGTTGATTCCGCTGGGTTTTCGGGTCGGGACTTTGGCCCGGCCTCGAGCCCGCCTCATATGCACATTGACGCATATGCGCCGATGCGCATAAAGTCAAGCTGGTTGCTGGACTCGAAGAAAGAAGAAGGAGGCCGGCCATGGCGCTGGGCGACGCAATCCTCGCATGCCTGACCGAACGTCCCATGACGGGTTACGAGCTCGCCAAGACGTTCGATTCCTCGATCGGCTTCTTCTGGAAGGCCGACCACCAGCAGATCTACCGCGAACTCTCCAAGCTGCGCGACCGCGCCCACATCCAGGGCCGGGAGGTCGTGCAATCAGGCAAGCCCAACAAGCTGGTTTATACGCTTACTCCGGAGGGCCGAACAGCGCTGCGGCACTGGGCCGCGCGGCCAAGCACGCCGCCCTCGATCAAGGACGACCTGCTGGTACGGCTGCATGCGCTCGACAGCATCGACCTCGAGCCGATGCGCACCGACCTGATGGCCCGGCTAGAGCACCACCGCGATCGCCACGAGAACTACGAGCGCATTCTGAAGAAGCGCTTTCCGGACGGCACGGCGGAAGGCCGGCTCGACCTCGGCAACCTGCTCCTGCTCCGCCTGGGGGCCCGCCACGAGCAGATGGTGGCCGACTTCTGCGAAGAGGCACTTGCCGCGCTCTCGGCGATGAGCGGCAAGGCCACGGTGGTGCCGCTGGACGAGGGCAAGCGCGAGGGGAAGGGATGAGGGCCGGTTCGGGAGCCTGTCCCGCACTTGAAAATTGGCGCGACACTTGTCATATTGAGAACGACATTTGGCGAGATCGCCCATGAATGAACTTGCTCAATCCCCTGACGTAGCCCGGCTGGCGGCGGTCGCTCGACTTCTCGGAGGGACCGCCACCTTCAGGAAGATGCCCCGGAGCCCGCTGGAGGCTCACGAAATTCTGGTGAACGGTCTTCCCTCCAAAGCGCTGGTGTATCTGGTCGCGAACTTCGCGTTTATCCGCTGGGACGATTCGTTCGCGAGGGCGATCGGAATGAGCCATCGAACGTACCAGCGCCATACGGCCGAAGATATTCGACAACTCAGCGCCGAGCAGAGCGGCCGCGCCTGGAAGCTCGCGGAGATATTGGCCAAGGCGACTTCAGTTTTCGGATCGAAGGAAGAAGCCGAACATTGGCTGGATCGTCCAGCGATCGGCCTGGATCAGCGCAAACCGATCGATCTGTTGGCGACGCCCGCCGGGGTCGAACTCGTGGAAGACCTTCTCGCCCGGCTGGAATACGGCGTTTACGCGTGACGCCCCTTCCCGCGGCGCTCGGAGGCGCCGAACTGGTGGCCTGGCGTCTCGATCAATCCAAATATGCGGCGACTTGGGACAACGGCGAGGGCGCGTTCCTCGTCGGCGGCCGCTGGAACAGCAGGGGCGTTCGCGCGGTGTACTGCTCGATCGATCCCGCGACGGCGATTCTGGAAGTCGCCGTCCATAAGGGATTTCGGTCGCTGGACATGGTGCCCCATGTCATGACGGCAGCAACCATCGATCCGGCCGACATCTGCGTGGTCGAGCCCGGTACCGTTCCAAACCCCAATTGGCTGAGGCCTGGGATCCCGAGTGCCGGCCAGCAGGCGTTCGGGGATGAGTTGCTGGCAAGACACCCCTTCGTGGTGCTTCCGAGCGTGGTTTCAACGGCGAGTTGGAACCTGATCTTCATCGCAGCCAAAGCCGCAGGATCGTACCAGCTTAGGTCCCAGGAGCCATTCGCGCTGGATACGCGATTGCATCCGCCGGCCCGCTAAAGCCGCGGTCGAGGCGCTCTCGCCCCGGACAAGCCCGCACAGGACGAGCAGCGCAGGTCCCCCGCCGCCCAACTTTAAGACACCGTCAACGCGTTCCTTAACCCGTTATTTACCGTAACGGACAAAAGTCGGATTTCGAGGCAGACGACCCGCGCCGAATTCGGTTGTGTTTGCAACTGGCACGCGTGGGGAGGCTGGAGGCGCCGGGTGGGGCGCCGGAGTCGGAACCGGACAGAGTCATGAATTCGCGCGTATCGTGGAGTGTTGACGGCATCGACCCATCCGTCCGGGAGCGGGCCGAAGCTGCTGCGCGCCGCGCCGGCATGTCCCTCAATGATTGGCTGAACTCCACGCTCGGCGAGACCGCCCCGCCAGATTTTCGCGGACCTTATGACCAGCGTCCGCACCAGATGCCGCAAGCACCGAGTCAGGAAAGCCGCGAAGTCGCCGACATCCACCAGCGGCTCGACGCGATCACCCAGCAGATCGAACGCATTTCGAAGCCCGCGCAGCGCGCGGACGCTTCAAGGCAGGATTCGTCAAGACAGGACGCTTCAAGACAGGACTCGTCGCGCCAGGATCCGTCACGACCAGACGTCTCGCGCGAGCAGGGCGTCGCGCGTCAGCTCAACGATGCGATCTCGCGGCTCGATGCGCGGTTGTCGCAAATCTCCAAACCGCAGCAGCCTCAGGCGCCGCGGCCGGCACCTTCAGCTTCTCCTTCAGCTGCGCCGTCTCCGGTCGAGACGCGCCAGCGCCAGACCGATGCGGTCGAGCGTGCGGCAGCGCAGGTCTATCGCAGCTCCCCTCCCCTGAGCCCCGCGTCGTTCGACGTCGCCGTTGCCGAGATCACCGCGCGACAAAGCGAACTCGACGGCTTTACGCCCAGGCAGATGCCGCCGCGCGCCGCGCCCTCCATTGCGCCCCATGCAGCTGCCTTCGCGCCCCCCATGACACCCATGGCGCCGCATGCGCCTGCCTACGCGCCGCCGCCACCGCAGGCGGGGCCGGATTTTTCGTCGCTCGAGCGCCATGTGCTCAAGATCACGAGCCAGATCGAGTCGCTCCAGCGCCCCGACAATACCGAGCAGGCGATCAACGCCTTTCGCAGCGAGCTTGCCGAGATCCGCACCGCCATCACCGAGGCGATGCCGCGGCGCGCGATCGAATCGATCGAGAACGAGATCCGTTCGCTGCATCGGCGCATCGACGAGACGCGCTCCAACGGTACCGACGGCCAGGTCCTGTCGGGCATCGAGCACGCGCTGTCCGACATCAAGCAGGTGCTGCGCACGCTGACGCCGGCCGAGCAGCTCACCGGTTATGACGAGGCGATCCGCAATCTCGGCGCCAAGCTCGATCTGATCCTGCGCGCCAATGACGATCCCTCGACGGTGCATCAGCTCGAAAGCGCGATCACCGCGCTGCGCGGCATCGTCTCGAACGTCGCGTCCAACGAAGCGCTGGCACGCCTGTCCGAAGACGTGCAGCTGCTGTCGTCCAAGGTCGACCAGGTCACCCGCGCCTCCGGCCAGGGCGACAGCTTTGCCGTGCTTGAGCAACGCATTGCGGCGCTCACCGCGGCGCTGGAAACGCGCGAGCGGCCCCAGCCATCCGAAAGCACCGAGCATCTCGAATCCGCGATCCGCGCGCTGTCGGACCGCTTCGACCGCATGCAGGTCGGCAACGATTCGGCCTCGACCTTCGCGCATCTCGAACAGCGCGTCTCTTACCTCCTGGAGCGGATCGAAGCCGCCTCCGATCCGCGCAACGGTAACTTAAGCCGCGTCGAGGACGGCCTGCACGACATCCTGCGGCACCTGGAGCGGCAGCAGGCGACTTACTCCGCGCTGGCGGAGAGCCGCAGTTCCGCGCCACCGGCCGATTCCGGCATGGTCGATCTCGTCAAGCGCGAGCTGTCCGACATCCGATTCAGCCAGACCGAGACCAACCGCAGCACCCAGGACTCGCTCGACGCCGTCCATAGCGCGCTCGGCCATGTCGTCGATCGCCTCTCCATGATCGAGGGCGATCTGCGCGCGGTGCGGACCGCGCCGCCTGCCCCTGCGCCGCAGCCGATGCCCATGCCGATGGCCGCTCCCCTCGAGTCCGCGCCAGTCGCGCGCGAGCCGCGGCCGCAAGCACAGCAGCCGAAATACGATCCCAAGCCCGAGCTTCCGAATCCCGCCGCGCAGCAACAGGCACAATCCGCCTTCGCCGCCGCATCGCGCGAATTCCACGCCGCTGCCCCCGCCGCGCCGCCGCAGGTGCCGGCACCGATGGCGTCGCAAGTCGCACCACCCTTGCCGCCGCGCGCGATCAGCGAAATCCTGGAGCCGCACACGGCACCCCCGCGCGCTGCGCTCGCCCCCGAATTGCCGCCGGATCATCCGCTCGAGCCGGGCACACGGCCGGGCGGACGCGCCGCATCGCCCTCCGAACGCATCGCCGCCTCCGAGAGCGCGATCAGCGGCATCCCCGCTGCTGCGAAGGAGCCGGTCTCGTCGTCGAGCTTCATCGCGGCCGCCCGCCGCGCCGCCCAGGCCGCCGCCGCGCAGCCGGAAAAGCCGGCTCGCGGTGCCAAAGCTGGTGGTGCCGATCGCGCCAAGGACAAGGGCAACGACGGCGGTTCGACCATCACCTCGAAAATCCGCTCCCTGCTGGTCGGCGCGAGCGTGGTCGTGATCGTGCTCGGCACCTTCAAGATGGCGATGAATCTGCTCGAAGGCAGCAGCGCGCCGCCGGCGCCGCAGGCGATGGAGAATACGCCCAGCCAGCCCGCGCCGCCGGCGCCGCCGCGGGTGATCGAGAACAAGCCCGAGCAGGTCACGCCATCGATGACTTCGCCGACGCCGATCGGACGGCAATCCCAGAACAATGCCGCGCCGGCCGCTCCTGCGGCCAACTCGGCTTCGGTTGAAATTCCGACTGCGCCAGCCACGACGCCGGCCGCAGCTGCGACCAACAGCGACATTACCGGTGCGCTGTCGGGCACGAGCCGCGCCAAGCTCAGTCATATCCAGGTGCCGCCGAGCGAAAAGCTGCCTGACGGCATCGGCGGCCCGGGCCTGCGCACCGCCGCGATGAAGGGCGATGCGACCGCGGCCTACGAGATCGGCCTGCGCTTTGCCGAGGGCAAGGGTGTTGCGACGAATTACGACGAAGCCGCCAAATGGTACGACCGCGCGGCGCAGGCCGGCGTCGTGCCCGCGACTTTCCGCCTCGGCACGCTCTACGAAAAGGGCCTTGGCGTGAAGAAGGACGCCGACATCGCCCGCCGCTACTACACCCAGGCCGCCGAGCGCGGCAACGCCAAGGCGATGCACAATCTCGCCGTGCTCGACGCCGACGGCGGTGGACGCGGCGCCAACTACAAGAGCGCGGCGCAATGGTTCCGCAAGGCCGCCGACCGCGGCGTCGCCGACAGCCAGTTCAACCTCGGCATCCTCTATGCCCGCGGCATCGGCGTCGAGCAGAACCTCGCCGAGTCCTATAAATGGTTCAGCCTGGCAGCCGCGCAGGGCGATGCGGATGCCTCCGGCAAGCGCGACGACGTCGCAAAACGTCTCGACCCGCAATCGCTCGCTGCCGCCAAGCTCGCGATCCAGACCTTCAGCGCCGAGCCGCAGCCCGACGACGCAGTCAACGTCATGGCGCCCGCCGGCGGCTGGGACAGCGCGCCGCAGGCGAATGCAAAGCCGGCTGCGAAGGCGGTCGCGACCAAGAAGTCGGCTTCCGCAGCGCATTGAACGCGGTCCAGTTGAATTCAGGCGGGGGTGCCGCTTCACCTCTCCCCAGCGGGGAGAGGTCGGATTGCGCCTGGCGATGCGAAGCATCGTCCGGTGCAATCCGGGTGAGGGGCCGCGGCACTCACTGACACCTTAATCCCTCACCCGAAACGCATCTTCGATGCATTTCGACCTCTCCCCCAGGGAGAGGTGATCCGAGGCCTTGGCTCGCACCGGTTCAAACAAGCTCCCTCGCCCATTCACCACGCCGGAAAATTCCTGGTCCCGCCCGGCGGCGAATTCCGCTATTGAGGGACGCGGCTATCGTTCCGACCTTCCGCGAGCATTCCGCCGCAATCGATCCGTCTCGCCGGCGTATGGTCCTTCGATGCAGCTCTACCTTCCGATCGCCGATCTTCCGGTCAACGTCTTTCTGGTGCTCGCCATGGGGGCTGCGGTCGGCTTCGTCTCGGGCATGTTCGGGATCGGCGGCGGCTTCCTGATGACGCCGCTTCTGATCTTCATCGGCATCACGCCGGCGGTCGCGGTCGCCTCCGTCACGAGCCACATCGCGGCCTCCTCCTTTTCCGGCGCGCTCTCTTATTGGCGGCGACGGGCGATCGATCCGGCACTGGCGAGCGTCCTGCTCTGCGGCGGCGTGACCGGGACAGCGCTGGGCGTGTGGACCTTCACGCAGCTTCGCGCGCTCGGCCAGCTCGATCTGATGATCGCGCTCTCTTACGTCGTGCTGCTCACCACCGTCGGCAGCCTGATGTTCTCCGAAGGCCTGCGCGCCCTGATGCGGACCCGGCGCGGGGCGCTGCCGCCGCGGCGCACGCACAACTGGATCCACGGCCTGCCGCTGAAGATGCGGTTCAAGCGCTCGAAGATCTATCTCTCGGTCATCCCCGTGGTGATCGTCGGCATCATGATCGGCTTCATCGGCGCCATCATGGGGATCGGCGGCGGGTTCATCCTGGTGCCGATCATGATCTATCTCTTGCGGGTGCCGACTTCGACGGTGATCGGGACCTCGATGGTCCTGACCCTCGTCACGATGCTGTTCGCGACCATGCTGCATGCGGTGACCAACCACCTCGTAGACGCGGTGCTGGCGCTGATCCTGATGGTCGGCGGCGTCACCGGCGCGCAGTTCGGTGTCCGTGCCGGGCAGAAGATCCGCGGCGAGCAGCTGCGCCTGCTGCTCGGCCTTCTGATCCTGTCGGTCGGCATGCGCTTCGCGATCGAGCTCGGGATCCAACCTGCGGACCTCTTCACCATCCGTGAGCTCGGAGCGAGCTGATGATGCGTGCAGCTCTCGCACTCCTGCTGGTCGTGCTGCTCGGCTCGGCCGCGCGCGCCGATCGGCTGATCGTGTCGGTCTCCAACCACCGCGTCACGGTGACACCGAACTATTCCGGCGAGGAGCTGGTGCTGTTCGGTTCGGTCGAGAAGGATACGACCACGCCCGCGGATCGCACGGCCTATGATCTCGTGGTCACTGTGATGGGCCCGCGCGCCGACATGGTGACGCGGCGCAAGGAGCGGACCTTCGGGATCTGGATCAACACCGATTATCGGCAGTTCCTGCAGGTGCCGAGCTATCTGGCGCTGTTCGCCAACCGTCCCTTCGACGCGATCACCTCGCCCGAGATCGCGCGGCGGCAGCAGGTCGGGCTCAACAACGTGCTGCTGACGCAGCGGGTCGGCGGCGACTATGCCGACGTGGTGCCGAACGATGCGTTCCGCTCGGCCTTCATCCGCCTGCGCACCCAACGCGGCCTCTATCGCGAGGATCCGAGCGCGGTGACGTTCCTGACGCCGACCCTGTTCCGCACCGGCATTCCCTTGCCGGCCGAGGTGCCGATCGGCACCTACGAGGTCGAGATCAAGCTGTTTGCGAACGGCGCCTTCATCGGCAAGACCGAGACCGCGTTCGAGATCGTCAAGGTCGGCTTCGAGCAGTTCGTCGCCACCACCGCCAGGCAGAACGGCCTGATCTACGGCCTCGTCACCGCCGCGATGGCGCTGATGACGGGCTGGATGGCCTCAATCGTGTTCCGGAAGGATTGAGGGGGCGCACTGCCGCTCACCGTCATGCCCGGGCTTGTCCCGGGCATCCACGCCCTTGAGCGTGGTGACAAAGACGTGGATGGCCGGGTCAAGCCCGGCCATGACGACGAGGAAGAATGCGCGCGCTTCGTCAGGGCGCCTGCACCACCGTCGGCACACCCGGCTCCAGCAGCCGCAACCGCGTCCCGAAGCCGAGCACGTCAAAGGTCTTGCGCAGATCCTCGCTGTTCTGGCGGAAATGCGCCCAGCCTTCGGTATGCACCGGCACGATCATCGCATCGGGGAAGGCGCGTGCGGTCTCGATGGTGTCGTTGGTATCCATGGTGAGATGGAACGGGCCGCGCGTTTGCGCGGCGCCGGCAAAGGGCAGCACAACGCCGCATTTGAAGCGGCGCGCGACTTCGGCGACGCCGTCGAACCAGGTGGTATCGCCGCTGATATAGATCGCGCTGGTGTCCTTCCGGTTTGAGGACACCACGAAGCCGATGACGTCGCCCGACAGCGGCTCGATGCCGGCCGGACCGTGACGCGCCGGCGTTGCGGTGATGGTCAGCGAATTGCCGTCGCGGTCCTTGATGTGGGCGGTGGCCCAGGGCGCTAGGTCCTCGGCGTGACCACCGAGACGTTTGGCACCGGCCTCGGTGGTCAGCACGCGTTTGGCATGCGTCAGGAATTCGCGCCCCGAATTGTCGAGATTGTCCGAATGCTGGTCGTGGCTGAGCAGCACGGCATCGACCGGGCCGATCGCATCGGGCCTCACGGCGGGACCGATGGTCTTCTCCAGCTTCACGTGCGGCAGCTGGTAGGCGCCGGGCGCATCGAAGGTCGGATCGGTGAGCAGGCGGAAGCCGTCGATCTCGATCAGGGCGGTGGGGCCGCCGATCAGGGTGATGGAAATGGGCATTGATGCACTCCTGTTACGACACGGACTTTGCCGGCCGCGTCACCAGATAAATGCCGAGCGCGACCGGGATGATGCCGAGGAGGTCGCGGGCCTCCACGTGCTCGCCGAGGACGAGATACGCGAACAGCATGCCGAGCGGCGGCATCAGGAAATGATAGGCGCTGGCGGCGGTGGCGCCGCACACTTTCAGGAGATGGAACCAGAGCCAGTAGGCCAGGATCGAGCCGCCCAGCACCAGGAAGGCAAAGGCGCCGATCAGGCTCGGCGTGACATCGATCGCGTGACTATCGGCGAAGGTGAGCGCGACGGGCGTCAGCACGATGCCGGCAGCGAGGTTCTGCACGCCGTTGCCGATCCACAGGCTCCCCTTCGGTGCGAGCAGCTTGAACAGGATCGTGCCGGTGACGAGCGAAGCCAGCGAGGCCAGCGTGAACATAATCCCATGCAGGGAATCGGCGCCGACCGACAGGCGGTGCCAAACGATCGCGATCACGCCGATGACGCCGAGCAGGAGGCCGGTTGCCTTGCGCCAGGTCATGCCTTCGCCGAGCAGCAGGACCGCCAACGCGGCGGTGAAGACCGGATTGGCCGACACGATCAGGCCGCCGAGGCCCGCGGAGACGGATTGCAGGCCGGTGTAGCCGAGGCCGAGATAGAGCGCGTTGTTGGCGACGCCGAGCACGGCGAAGATCGCGGCATCGCGCCAGGATAGCGACCAGGCCTCGCCACGGATCAGCGTGGCGCCCAGGATCAAAATGCCGGCGAGCGAAAAGCGGGCGGCGAGCAGGATCAGCGGCGGGCAATGGGTGACGCCGATCTTGCCGGCGACGAAGGCGTAGCTCCAGAGCAGGCAGAACAGGCCGATGGCCAGCGGCAGCGTATTGAAGCGGCGGCTGGGAACCGGAATCGAGGGGGCGAGCGACATGAGGGCATTCTCCTGACGCTCGATCTAGGGAGGCGGCTTGTCATTTGGAAATTAAATGATTAACTCGCTGTCAGTGGTTTTTCTAATGGAGGCAGCCGATGCTCGACCTCGAGCTGCTGCGCAGCTTCGTCTCGGTGGTCGAGGCCGGCGGCTTCACCCGCGCCGGCGAACGCGTCCACCGCACGCAATCGACCGTGAGCCAGCAGATCAAGCGGCTGGAGGAAGACGTCGGCCAGGTGCTGCTGCATCGCGACGGCAAGAACGTGCGCCCGACCGAGGCCGGCGAGCGGTTGCTCTCCTATGCGCGGCGGCTGCTCTCGCTGGCCGAGGAGGCGCGCGACGTACTGCGCCAGCCTGATGCCGAAGGCGCGATCCGGCTCGGCATTCCCGAGGATTTCGCGGCGTATCGCCTGACCAAACTTTTGGGCGCATTCTCGCGCTCGCATCCTGGCCTGCGGCTCGACGTGCGTGCCGACCAGAGCAAGTACCTCGCGCGCGATCTCGATCGCGGCGAGCTCGACCTTGCGCTGTTCAAGCGTGCGGCCGGCGAGAAGGGTGCGATCGCGGTGTGGCCGGAGCGGGTGCACTGGGTCTCCAGCAAGAGCCATCCGGTCGATGTCCACGCCGCGTCCGTGCCGCTGATCGGTTTTCCGACCGGCTGTCTCTATCGGGCTGGTGCCATCCACGCATTGGAAAGCGTCGGCCGTGCCTGGCACATGGCCTATTCCTCATCGAGCCTCTCCGGTATCCAGGCCGCGGTCGCCGCCGGCATGGGCCTCAGCATCCTGTCGGAGATGTCGATCCAGTCCGACCACCGCGTGCTGACGGCGAAGGAAGGTTTTGCACCGATCAACAAGACGGAGGTCGCACTGATGGCTTCACCGGATGCGAGTCCGGCGACGCTGCGGCTTGCGGATCGTCTCGCCGAGTTCTGCGATTCGGTGCAGGCCAAAGCGGCTTGAAGCCGCTTGGGTTCGCGAGGGTTGCCGCCCGCCGCTCAATTCGCCGCGGACATCAGCCTGTCGCCGCACGCATTCGCATAAAATTTGCCGCCGCATTGGCGCTTGATGGCGGCGCAGCGGGCCGCGGGCGACGCATTCTGCGGGACCGTGAAGCCGCAACTCAGGCCGTCGGCGCTGCGCCCGGGCTTGCCGGCGGCAAACGCGGCGCTGGTGGCGGTGATGCAGACGACGAGCAGGGCCGCTGCGGCGATTTCAATCAGCAGTTTCACGGGAATGTTCCTCCACACTGATGGCTGAATTGATCCGCAATCTAGCACGGAAATCCCGGTTTCTCCGTGCTCCTCCGGGTTCCCAAAGCGGCCCATTCCTTGCATAAATTAACGCCAGCGCAGTGCACGGCGGCACCAGTGACGATACCGGTGCAGGGGCAAGACGCGTAGGGTGAGTAGTGTTCTTCGACCAGGAAATGGCAGCTTTGCAAGATCAATCGTTCCAGCCCAGCTTTCCCGCCCCCGGGCAGCCCATCGACGAACTCGCGCTGGTTGAGATCAAGGGCGCGATCCTGGCGAAGCTGCGGCTTGCCATCGGCAAGGATGCCGGCATGGCAACCCGGCACGACTGGTATCAGGCCGCGGCGCTCGCGCTGCGCGACCGCATCGTGCATCGCTGGCTCACCGCGGAGAAGCACAGCTACGACGCGGGGCGCAAGCGCGTCTATTATCTCTCGCTCGAATTCCTGATCGGCCGCCTCTTCAGCGATGCGCTCAACAATATGGGCCTTTTGAAGATCTTCGAGGTCGCGCTCGGCGATCTCGGCGTGTCGCTGCCGGAGCTGCGCAAATGCGAGCCGGACGCCGCGCTCGGCAATGGCGGCCTGGGGCGGCTTGCCGCCTGCTTCATGGAGAGCATGGCGACGCTGTCGATCCCCGCGATCGGCTACGGCATCCGCTACGATTTCGGCCTGTTCCGGCAGATCATCAATCAGGGCTGGCAGCAGGAATATCCGGACGAATGGCTGAGCTTCGGCAACCCCTGGGAATTGCAGCGGCCCGAGGTGATCTACGACATCAGTTTCGGCGGCAGCGTCGAGCATGTCGACGAGAAGGGCCGCGACCGCGCGATCTGGCGTCCGACCGAGACCGTGCAGGCGATCGCCTATGACACGCCGATCGTCGGCTGGCGCGGCCAGCACGTCAACGCGCTTCGCCTGTGGTCGGCGCGCTCGCCCGATCCGCTCAAGCTCGACGCCTTCAACAAGGGCGACTATGTCAGCGCCAGCGCCGAGCAGTCGCGCGCCGAGGCGATCTGCAAATTCCTCTATCCGAACGACGAGAGCCCGGCGGGACGCGAGCTGCGGCTGCGCCAGGAATATTTCTTCGTGTCGGCCTCGCTTCAGGATCTCATCAAGCGGCACCTGGCATCCGACGGCCAGCTGCGCAGCCTGTCGTCCAAGGTTGCGGTGCAGCTCAACGACACCCATCCGAGCCTCGCCGTCACCGAGCTGATGCGCATCCTCGTCGACCTCCACAATTTCCGCTGGGACGAGGCCTGGAAGGTCACGGTCGCCACGCTCTCCTACACCAACCACACGCTGCTCCCCGAGGCGCTGGAGACCTGGCCGGTCGAGCTGTTCGAGCGGCTGTTGCCGCGACATCTGGAGATCATCTACCGCATCAACGTGCAGCATCTGGCGCTCGCAGAGGCGCGCTGCCCCGGCGACATCGACTTCCGTGCCTCGGTCTCGTTGATCGACGAGAAGAGCGGACGCCGCGTGCGCATGGGCCAGCTCGCCTTCGTCGGCTCGCACCGCATCAACGGCGTCTCGGGAATGCATTCGGACCTGATGCGCGAGACCGTGTTCCACGATCTCAATCATCTCTATCCCGGCCGCATCACCAACAAGACCAACGGCATCACCTTCCGCCGCTGGCTGATGCTGGCGAACCCGAAGCTGACCGATCTGTTGCGCGAGACCTGCGGCGAGGCCGTGCTCGACGATCCGACCCAACTCTCTCTGATCGAGGCCCGTGCCAGCGACGTCGAATTCCAGAAGAAATTCCGCGCCGTCAAGCTCCACAACAAGACCGCGCTGGCGCGCCTGATCGGCGAGCGGCTCGGCATCAAGGTCGATCCGACCGCGCTGTTCGACGTGCAGATCAAGCGCATCCACGAATACAAGCGCCAGCTCCTCAATGTCATCGAGACGGTCGCGCTGTATCAGGCGATCAAGGACGACCCCAACGGCAATTGGGTGCCGCGGGTGAAGATCTTCGCCGGCAAGGCGGCGGCGAGCTACCGCTACGCCAAGCTGATCATCAAGCTGATCAACGACGTCGCGGAAGTCGTCAACAACGATCCCGCGGTCGGCGGCAAGCTCAAGGTCGTGTTCCTGCCCGACTACAATGTCAGCCTGGCCGAGGTGATCATTCCCGCGGCCGATCTCTCGGAGCAGATCTCGACGGCCGGCATGGAGGCCTCCGGCACCGGCAACATGAAGCTGGCGCTCAACGGCGCCATCACCATCGGCACGCTCGACGGCGCCAATATCGAGATCCGCGACCATGTCGGGGCCGAGAACATCGCGATCTTCGGCATGGAGGCCGGCGACGTGATGATCCGGCGCAAGCAGGGGCTGGACGCCTCCGACGTGATCCACAACTCGCCGAAGCTGCAGCGGGCCATCAATGCGATCGGCGCCGGCGAGTTCTCACCCGGCGATCCCGGCCGCTTCGAATCCATCGCGCATGCGCTGCGCTATCTCGACCATTACATGGTCAGCGCCGATTTCGATTCCTATTACGAAGCGCAGCGCAGCGTCGATGCGCGCTGGCAGGTGACGCCGGCATGGACCCGCGCCTCCATCCTCAACGTCGCGCGCATGGCGTGGTTCTCCTCGGACCGCACCATCCGCGAATACGCCGAGGAGATCTGGAACGTGCCGGTCAATCCGACCACGCCGCAGCTGCCGAACTTACGCGACGTCGCAGGCTGATTTTCCGCGGCGTGAAATCGGCGTTACGCCATAGGTAATTGCACAGCGAAGCAATGACTGTGATATGACGGCCGTCATTCCGGGGCGGGCTCGCAGAGCCGAACCCGGAATCTCGAGCTTTCGGGTTCGATGCTTCGCATCGCCCCGGAATGACAGACGGAAAGCGAAAATGCACGCCAGGCTCCCGCACCCCTTCGACGACGCGACGCGTGTCACCGCCGGTGACTCCAGCTGGCAAGGGCACACCAGCGAGGATTACTGGGCCTTTGTCGGCCCGTTCGGCGGCGTCACTGCCGCAACCATTTTGCGCGCGCTGATCGACCATCCGGAACGGAGCGGCGATCCGCTGGCGCTGACCGTCAATTACTGCGCGCCGATCGCCAAGGGCCCGTTCGAGCTCGACGTGCGGCTGGTGAAGGCCAATCGCTCCAGCCAGCACTGGAGCGTCGAACTCAGCCAAGGCGGCGGCGAGGTCGCAACACTCGCCACCGCGGTGTTCGCCGAGCGCCGGCCCTCCTGGGAGCACCGGGTGGCGCAATATCCCGAGGCCAAGCCGTTCGAACAGACGCTGCCGTTCCCGAAGATCGCGGCGTCCTGGGCCAATCAGTATGAATTCCGCTTCGTCGAGGGCGAGATGCGGATCGGCCCGCCGCAGGCCGAGCCGGCCAGCACCTATTCGAAGCTCTGGATCGGCGATCGCACGCCGCGCAAGCTCGACATGCTGTCGCTGATGTCGATGTCGGACGCCTTCTTCGGCCGCATCTTCCACGCCAGGCGCGCGCTGGTGCCGTTCGGCACGGTGTCGCTGACGACCTATTTCCACACCGATGCCGAAGAACTCGCGACCGAAGACATCACGCGCGTGCTCGCGACGGCAGACGCAAAGATCTTCCACAAGAGCTATGGCGACCAGAACGCCGAGCTGTGGTCGCCGAACGGACGGCTGCTCGCGACCACGACGCAGATTGCATATTTCAAGGCTTAGCCGCTTTTTCCCTCGCCCCTTGTGGGAGAGGGTGGCTCGCCGCGTAGCGGCGAGACGGGGTGAGGGGTTCTCTCCGCGCGTCATTCTCTTCGGGTTTGCGGAGAGAATCCCTCATCCGGCGCTTCGCGCCACCTTCTCCCACAAGGGGAGAAGGAAGAAACAAAAAGGGCGGCCTCGCGGCCGCCCTTTTGTAATTCAAGTGATCAGCCCTACTCCGCCGCGAGCTTCACGTCCGGGGCGGCAGCGCGGACCTCGGCGTCGACCTGGGCCTCGAACTTGGCGAAGTTCTTCTGAAACATGCCGACCAGGGCGCGGGCGGTCTTGTCGAACTCGTCCTTGTCCTTCCAGGTGTTGACCGGATTGAGGATCTCGGCCGGCACGCCCGGCAGCGCGGTCGGGACCGCGAAGCCGAAATATTTGTCGGTGCGGAATTCGACGTTGCGAAGCGAGCCGTCGAGCGCAGCGGTGAGCAGCGCGCGCGTCACCTTGATCGGCATGCGCGAGCCAACACCATACTTGCCACCGGTCCATCCGGTGTTGACCAGCCAGCAATCGACATTGTGCTGGGCAATGAGGTCACGCAGCATGTTGCCGTAGACGGAGGGGTCGAGCGGCAGGAAGGGCGAGCCGAAGCAGGTCGAGAATTCCGGCTGCGGCTCGTTGCCGAGACCGCGCTCGGTGCCGGCGACCTTGGCGGTGTAGCCGGACAGGAAGTGATACATCGCCTGCGCCGGCGAGAGCTTGGCGATCGGCGGCAGCACGCCGAAGGCGTCGGCGGCAAGCATCACCACGTTCTTCGGCTGCGGCGCGCGGCCGGTGCGCGAAGCATTCGGGATGAAGTCGAGCGGGTACGCAGAGCGCGTGTTCTCGGTCTTGGAGCCGTCGTCGAAATCCACCACGCGGGTGTCTTCGTCGAGCACGCAGTTCTCAAGCACAGCGCCGAAGCGCGTCGATGCCGCGTAGATCTCGGGCTCGGCCTCCTGCGACAGCTTGATGCACTTGGCATAGCAGCCGCCCTCGAAATTGAAGACGCCGTTCGGACCCCAGCCGTGCTCGTCGTCGCCGATCAGCGTGCGGTTGGGATCGGCCGACAGCGTGGTCTTGCCGGTGCCGGAGAGCCCGAAGAAGATCGCCGCGTCGCCCTTGGCGCCGACATTGGCCGAGCAGTGCATCGGCATCACGCCGCGTTCGGGCAGATAGTAGTTCAGCGTGGTGAAGACCGACTTCTTCATCTCGCCGGCATAATAAGACCCCCCGATCAGGACGATCTTGCGGGCGAAATCGATCGCGACGACGTTCTCCGAACGGCAGCCGTGACGTTTGGGATCGGCGCGGAAGCTCGGCATGTCGATGATGGTGAGCTCCGGCACGAAGCTCGGCAGCTCGATCGCCTCGGGGCGGATCAAGAGCGTGCGGATGAACAGCGAGTGCCAGGCGAGCTCGGTGAAGACGCGCGTCTTGATCCGGTAGGCCGGATCGGCGCCACCGTAGAGATCCTGCGCGAACAGCTTCTTGCCTTCGGCGTGCTTGAGGAAATCCTGATAGAGCGTCTCGAACTGCTCCGCGGTGATCGACTGGTTGCCGGCCCACCACATCTTCGTCTCGGTGGTGGCGTCACGCACCGTGAACTTGTCCTTCGGGCTGCGGCCGGTGAACTCGCCGGTGTCGGCGCAGAGTGCGCCGTCGGCGGACAGCACCGCCTCACCCGCGGAGAGCGAGTATTGATAGAGTTGCGGCGCACCGAGGTTCCAGTGAACCTGCTCGAGATTCTTTAAGCCGAATTTGTCGGCGCCGAAGGCACCGTTGCGCACGCCCGTCTCTTGCACGAAAAAATCCTCCTAGAACCCGCGACACTCAACGCGACCATGGTTTGGACGCCATCGCGGTCACCGTGATGATGGGCCATTCGGCCTCGGCAAAACGACCTAATAATGATGAACGCTGGCGTTGCCAAGCTGATCCCGCAGGATTTGGTTTATTCAAGGACCGCGCCAAACGTCGCGCATGTCAGCTCTGAGCAGGTGAACCAAGAAATAGCGAATGGTCGCGCAACCAAATGCAGGTTTGAGCGTTACGTCCGGTTGTTGCGACGCACAATCCCTGCTGCGTCTTCCTATCTTACCTCACCTTCGCCGATCAGTGCGAACGGCCCCACATCGCAGGGTGGCGTTGCGCGGCGACGAGGTGTCATCGAGAAAGGTTAACATCGCGCGGCGCAACGCTTCGGCACGACCGAGCTTTGGCTCGTTCTTGAGCCGCTCGAAGGTCGATGTGGTCAGGCGGGGGAGGTACCAACAGCTATGTCAAACCTTCATCAGGAATATTGAGAACAGCGCCGCATGCTTTGCAATGCACGGCATCGCTCTCATGCCGCTGCAGTCCGCAAGTTGGGCAAGGAAACCGGACCTTGTGGGGACTCAACAATGCGCGCGCCAGATTGAAGAACAAGGTTACGCCGAAAATCATGATCACGACGGTTATCAAACGACCTATTGTGCCTGGCAAGGTAATGTCGCCAAAGCCAGTCGTCGTCAGCGCGGTAACAGTGAAATACAGGGCGTCAGCATAATTCCGAATCTGATCGTTACGAAACTTCTGGGTCTCGTAAACTATTCCTGTCATGACAAATATGAAAACAGCAAGGTTCGTGACCGCAAAGATGACCTCCTCGTTGCGACGGAAGAATGAGGAATCCATGCGCAACCTAACGAGCATCTGGTAGTCACGAAGCAGTCCCAACGTCCGCAAAATCCGCAGAAAGCCACCCGCCTCGCCAGCAAGGGGCGCCAGGAACGAAACGATGGCGACTATGTCAGCCCATGTCGAGAGGCGGGCGAACTTTCGAAGCGGGTGCCGGTGGGCGAGCAGCCGTGCGGAAAAATCGGCCAATATCATTGCGCCGAATAGCAGGTCGAACGTTTCGATGATCTCACTGGGGTGCAGGAACGACGTTGCGATGATGAACAGTATGGTTACAATATCAAACGCCAGCAAAGCATAGCGGAAACCAACGGCACTGGGCGTTGTACCCTCGTAAAGGCGGCGGACGCGGCTTCTCAGGAAGATGCGGTTCACAGCTGCCATGCTCGCAGTTTGCACAGATGATTGCAGCTGGGACAACCCTAGCGCCATGTAAGATCAAAATCAGTGCGACAAGTTCGATTCCGCAGCACCAGAGCTGGCAGGGCGCATACTCATCAAAACAGCCGCAATCGTGTCGCCGGCGTACATTTGCCTACGTCGCCGGAAGCCACCTGAGCCGGTTGGTCATCTCAGCCACTATCGGGTCCCGGTTGGCCTGCTTGAGGCTCCTCAACGGAAACGCAGCGGCGGCCTGCTGTATACATTCACCCTTTTTGTTTCTCCTTCGCGCTTCTGCCATCGGAGCTTTTAGAGCGTTCTTCGAAGCGATCAGCGCCCTTGGCTAAATCGTGTCCCGTCTTGCTCTCGTTTTTCGCTTCTTCCTTAGCAGTCGCCTCGCGCAAGCCTTCAGCGGCCCGTTCCCCAGCGTTTGATGATTTTCGCTCGTCATCCATGTGAAGCACCTTCCCTGATAAACAACTCGCTTCTCCAGGAATACTCGGTGACTATCCCGGCTGAGCCGTAACAAGCGTCAATCAGATCGATTGGAGATTGTTCCAGTTCGGCGAAGCTACTCCGTCGACTGGCGCAAAGCTGGCCTCACACGAGCCGGTCGGCGTCCGGTTTATCAGCGACAGCGGACGTTACGGCGACTGAACCGATCTTCAGCTTAGGGCCAGGGCGGACTTCGTCCACCTCGCAGCTTCACTTGCCTCCCAAAGCGACACAGGCAATTCCGGCAATGGCTCCGGGCAAACTTCCGAGTAAAATTCCCGGGTTATTAAGACCGAGCGGGAGAGTAACGAAATAAAACAGAGCTGCCGAGAGCACGCCACCCAAGAGCAGACAAGCGATGCTCCTCGACCAGAGAGGCAATGATCTATCTATCATCTCGCGATCAACGCAATAGATGAGGACCGCAAGGGGAAGCCCAAACAGATAGATGAACGGCCAACCGACCAAGGTGCCGATCACTAGCAAGCCCGGCTTTCCGAGCACGACACAAAGAACGATCCATCCGATCAGCGGCCCAGCCAGTGCGAAGATGTATTGTCGGCGAACTTGTCCAGCATCGATCATGAAGGCGACGGTACTCGCGTTGCACCAAACGTGCCCTTTTCTCATCCGCTGGAAACGCCCGGTCTGAATTAGGACATTGGCAACCACATATGACCCGCGTCGGGTCAAAGGCCACGTTACTTCGGCTTTGGGTCAACTGCACCATTCGAACGACCTGTTGGCCGTTTCCGGTTCAGCTGCATAATCAGACAACGCGCCAAGCCGCTCGGATTTCACATCCGGGCCATTAGCGGACTAAGTGGTCCTTCGGTATCAGCACGAGACCGAGCAACGGATCGTCCTGAACATGGCCGAGAATAATGCCGCGGCCTCCGGCCGCGCGTGGGCAGCCTTCGTGCAAAAGTATCTTCACAGCGCTTGTTTTGATTGATCCCTTGATCACGCGGTCAACGCGTGCGCTCAAGAGTTCCCCTTGCAAACCTCGCGTGTCGCTGACCTGCTTGCGATCGTAGATGCTTGCTTCGATGATCTCGGATGCATCGATGTCGGCCGGGACCTGCTCGAACATGATGCTTCGTGGTACCACGATGGCGCAGGCAGTCGCGCCGATGCACGTCATGCAATAGATCCCCAATGAGAGCGACCATGTACGTATGTCGGCAGGCAGTTCGTTTAACATCGCACGAGAATGCCAACTCTCCGCGAAGTCCGCAACGGGTCAGAAGCGGCCTCAGGCGGCATCGCCGTGAAGGTCAGCTACGGGCCAAAAAGCTGAATCAGGTGATTAGCGTCATCTCGTACTTCATGCCCGTGTCCCCAACGGCCGAAAAGCCGAATCTTTCGTAAAGTCGCCTTGCGGGATTATTTTTGAGAACGGTCAAAAAAACCGGTTTTGCCGTCGCTCTCCAAGCCGCCAGTAGCTCTCGAAGGACTTCCGTGCCGATGCCCTTACCTTGCCGATCCGGTGCAATAAAGAATTGAAGCAGACGGACCTCTGTAGAGCTTTCTTGAACTTGAAGCCAACCGACCTCTATTCCATCAACCGCCACGATCCTGACCTCTGACAAGTTCCATAGCGCGGCAAAACTGGCCCGTTGCTTGCCGTCATCCCATATCATGAGTTCTTGGGTGTAAGGCCGCATAGTCGACAGATACAGTTCGAGCGCGAACTGGTAGTGCGCTGCGGTCGCTACATATAGATGGATGGTTCTTTCCATGTTCGGCAGCCTACCACTTGCTTGCGGCCAATGGCAGCTTCGGGGCCAACAAGCGACATTCGCGCCACAGGTACCTTAGTGTACTTCAGAATCTTTCGGAGCCTAAAGCCGTGGCTTGTCGCCGCTACCGTTCGGAGACTGCTCTATCGCAGTCCTAGGCCGCTGCAATACCATGCCATATCTTCGTGCCTCCAACCGCGCTTGACGCCTGATTCCTTGCATTCATTGTAGGTCTTGAAGTTGGCTCCGTTTCGGCAGCCTGATGGGTAGGTCCCGAAGCCACCGCCCGAAGTGGAGCATGCGACAGAGCTAACCTTCGTTGCGGGTGTCGGGGCAGCAGCATTCTGGGCGGCGTTGGCTGACGTGAGCGACAACATCGTCAGGCCGGCCAGGAGACAAACTGAAGCTTTCACCACCTTCTCCGAAATGGGGGGAGAGCGCATTGCTATCCCAAGCTGCATATTAGCATGAGATGCAACCATTGCCAGTGTGCACGTTAACTGACGCTTGGCACCTCTCGGGTGGGCGCTGCCAATGACAGGAGGAACAATAAGCATCGGGGGCGAAAGGATGCTCAGCGGCCGCAGCTCGCTGGACGACTTACGACAGGCAGTCGGGATGCGCCGCGTTTAGCTTCCGCTCTGGGTCACAAAGCGAAGAACTCAACCTGAGCAGATCTAGTCCGCCGTGCCTCATTAAGCAGACCTCAACGAGGTGCGTCGGCTACTTCTCTGATGGGCCAAATGGCGACATTCCTTGTTGGGTCTGATAATCTACTCGCCAGCGGAGACCATCGATACAAACCATGAATGGCATCAAGCAGGGATTGCTAGTTGCAGCCTTAGTCGCGGCGCTGATCATCGTCGCGTTCGGCACGTATTTCCTTTTCGCGCATCCTAGTCTCATCTCGGTCATTACCTTCTTCTCAGTCGTGCCGGTGTTCCTAATCGTGGGGTTAGGCTTCTTCAGAACCGCGAGAAGCCGGAACTAGGCGCTGTGAGACTGCTGGGGGTCAAATGCGAAGAACTCAACGTGAGCAAATCTGGTCCGCCATGCCTCAGTGAGCAGACCCCAAGGAGGCGGGTCGCTACTTCGCTGATGGGCAGACATTAACGCGCGATGCGCGCCGGGTGCTCCGGATTGCGGCGTGTGAATTCCTCAACGTCCCGCAGTCGCTCTGGCAATGGTTGCGCGCCGGCGTAGTGCCAAAGCGGCAGCCTGCTGACCAGAGGGCCTGCACCTTCAGCCATTGCTCGGCATCGGCTCGCTTAGGAGCTTTGAACGCGCGGCCCATCTCATGAAGGCAAGAGCCGCAATGCGGACAAACGGCCTTCGTCCGATCAAGTCATCGGGACTGCCGGTTTACCCCCAACTGCGGACATGGCCCTGCAATGCGCTCGCCGAAGCCCACAAGCGGCTCCGGGGCCTCGCCTAGAGGTTGTAATGATCGAGTCTTAATGGCAAAATTGGCATCATGCAAATTCGGGATGCCAAAATAGAGGACGCAGAAGCCGCTTGTCTCGTTATGAGCCGGTCGATCGCGGAACTTTGCGTTGCTGATCACAAGAACGATGCTGCCATTCTGGCACGCTGGTTGGGAAACAAGACTCCCGAGATATTCATCGCCTGCATTCGGCAGCCGGAAAATTCTCTCCTCGTTGCCACCGAAGACGACAACATTCTTGCTGTAGGGTCGGTTACTGATGCCGGCCAAATCACTCTGAATTATGTTTCGCCTGATGCCAGGTTCCGAGGCATCAGTCGCGCCTTGCTGCGCGCTCTCGAAACAAGGGCTGTGGAGCGAGGGGTCAAACGATGCACCCTCACCAGCACGGAAACCGCCCTGCGGTTTTATCAAGCCAACGGCTATGCCGCAGATGGACCGCCAGTTGGCAACTTCGGTACCAGCTCTGGATACCCAATGTCGAAATCGCTCACCCAGGAATGAAACGGCTATGACCATCACGCGGACGAGGACAGAAGCTGGGTCTCTAAAAATCGGCTGGGAAGCTGAGGCCAGCCAATGGATAACGTGGGCGCGCACTCCCGGTCACGATAGCTACTGGCGATTTCACCGAGACCAATTTCTTAGCCTATTGCCTTCCCCGGGACGGCAAACGCTGGATATCGGCTGTGGCGAAGGACGGCTCGCGCGAGACTTAAAGGAGCTTGGGCACCGTGTTGTTGCGATCGACAGTTCGCGGTCAATGTTGAAGCCGCACGGGAGTTCGACCCATCGATGGACGTGCGCTTGGCGGATGCCAGCGCGCTTCCGCTTGACGACGCCTGCGCGGATTTGGCGATCGCCTTCATGTCTCTCCAAGACATCGGCGATATGCCTGCCGCCATCCGAGAAGCAGCGCGTGTCCTTGAGCCAAGAGGCAGGCTCTGCATGGCCATTGTTCATCCGATCAATTCCGCCGGCAGCTTCGAACAAGCAAGTTCCGATGGGCGCTTCATCATCCAGGGAGACTATCTTGGTGCCTTCCAATATGCCGACGCCGTCGAGCGCGAAGGTTTAGCGATGACTTTCCACAGTGAGCATCGCCCTCTAGAAACCTATTTCCTAGCATTAGAACAGGCGGGACTTTTGGTCGAAGCGCTTCGAGAGCCGGCCCTCCCAGAGCATGCGGTCGTTTCCAATGCAGCCCGTCGCTGGCAGCGCATACCTTACTTCCTGCATTTGCGCGCCGTCCGCCCTTAAAACGGTTGTCTGCTTCGGGTCACAAGCGTCGGTTTGGCCGCGACCGCGCGACGTCCGGTCTGGCCCCCATTGCGGTCGTGCTGAATGTGCCTCCATCTTCACCTACGTGCCACTTCCAGACATCACCGATGGGTATAAGGGATCACCGTCCACCCCGGAGAACAGCAAGTGGCGCGAATAGAAACCTTCGTATGGATCGTAACGACTTTCACAATCATTATGGCCGCCAACCCACCACGCGCTCTAGCAACGTCAGAGGCGTCTGCATGCGGGTACCTCACTGGTCTAATCGATAAGGCGCCGCCAGGGCCATTGTTCTTGCCCAGCTATCCGACCGTGGAATCGGGGCCTCTCCACGGCGCCGCATATCTTTATGACAATGCGGTGGCCGCCATCGCATTAGTCGGTTGCGGTGAGCGACACAAAGCAAGTCGGATCGGCGCGGCGATTCTCTGGGCCATCGAAAACGACCGGACCTGGCATGATGGACGGCTCCGGAACGCTTACGCCGCGGGTGTAGTGGCGAGTGGCTCCGCCAAACTTCCGGGTTGGTGGGACAATACTCAGAACAAGTGGTTGGAAGATCGGTATCAGGTGGGCAGCGATAATGGCAACGTTGCATGGGCAATGTTGGCTTTGCTGTCGATTGACGATGTGAGCGCCAGCTCTGGGTTCCGCGATGGTGCGGCACGGCTTGGCACCTGGGTCGCACAATGGACGGATACGCGCGGTACTGGCGGTTTCACGGGGGGTACTTTTGGGCACGAACCGACGCCCGACGTACGGACATGGAAATCGACTGAACACAATACTGACCTCGCCGCCGCGTTTGGCCTTCTTGCAACCCGCACAGGCGGTTCGCGCTGGCGCGATTTGGCAACAGCTGCTGAGCACTTCGTAGATACGATGTGGGATCCGGCGTGCGCCTGTTTCGCCGCAGGCACAGCCGAAGACGGCGTCACGCGCAATCCGATCTTAGCGCTGGATGCTCAAATCTGGCCCTTGTTAGCGCTCCCCGGAGCGGCCAAGAAATTTGCATCGGCAATTACTACCGCCGAGCAGCGAATGAGTGTCGACAAGGGATTTTCTTACGGTGAAGACCGAGATGGTGTGTGGACCGAAGGGACGGGCCAAATGGCTCTCTTGCTGGAATTGCTCGGCAGGACTGCGGAGGCAAAATCGTTGGTCGCTGTAATCGAATCCCAGAGATCGCCGGATGGCGGGTTCTATGCCACGAGTGTCCGAGGGCTACCGACGGGGTTCATGCTGGATACCGATCCGGCCAAGCCACGACTCTATTTCCGGTTGCCACATCTTGGCGCCGCTTCGTGGGCTGCTCTTGCAGAACGGGGGTTCAATCCCTTTACGGCGACAAGAGGACTTCCGTAGGCCGCAGTGGCGCCCGTCTCAGCCCTACCGTTCCATCGAAGCTAAGTGCCTTTCCGATTTCGACATGTCCGAATTGGGTCATCAGCAGTCATGCTCCAGCCGATAGAAAACTTCCGCTCGGCGCTCAGAGCCGACCTCAATTTCAGGAATACACGCCCTAGTCGTCCACCTTCATGCGCGCTTCGCCGGCGAGACGAACCAGCATCTTGCGCAGCGACGTGCCGTCGGTCACCCGCTCCGGGAAATCCAGCCGCAGCGCGGTCTGGCCGTCCTGCATGTCGAGACCTTCCGGATCGCAGCCGGTGCAGCGCCAATCGCCCGCGGTCGCGCCCAGGAGCTTCGTCGCATAGAGGCTCAAGGCGTCACGATGGTCGGCGTTCATATGCTCGACTGCCCCCTCCTCCGCTGCCAGCAGGTCCTCGGCGCCGGCGAGATCCGTAAGGAACTGCGCGGGCGTGAGATCGACGATGCGGCCGAAGCCGGCGACCAGATGGGTTCCCGTGGGACGGATCCGGAAGAAAGAGAAATCCTTAAAGGAAACAAAGCCTTCCGCCGACGGATGAGCGTTGAGATATCGCCGCTCGAGCAGATCCTTCTCGGCGGCGGCGGCCTGTTCGGCCCGGCCGGACAGCATGATCCGGGCGCCTTCCAGCGGATCGCCGGCCACCCGCTCATCCAGCATCAACGAGACCCTGCTATCGGCAAGGATATTGCGCGTATGCACCGCAAGCCGCGAGATCAGCAGAATCGGCGAGCCATCAGGATGGCTGGCCAGATTGACCAGGGAACAATAGGGATCGCCGCTGCCGGCCATGAGCGTTGCGAGCGCCCCCTGTCGCGAACGCCGCAGCAGGGATTTGGCGAGCTTTCCAGGGTCGAAATCAGGGGTCGGTTGCATCGGCTTTCTCGGCTCAGGTGGTTGCAAGGGAGGCCTTTTTTCGGGTAAACGAGGGCCCGGTTATGGGTCGACATGCGGCGAATCTGCCGTGTTTCGTGGAACTTGGTCACACTTCAGCCCAGCTTGCATTGCTCGGTGACAAGGTTCGAATGCCGACTTCGGCACCCATGTATGCGGCGCATCAGTGGATTGCTCGCCGTTTCAAGCCACGACCCAAACGGAAAGCAGAAAGCAGAGGCTCATGCCCACAATCGCTTTGGTCGACGACGACCGCAACATTCTCACATCCGTCTCGATCGCGCTGGAGGCCGAAGGCTACCGCATCATGACCTACACCGACGGCGCCTCCGCGCTTGACGGTTTCCGCACCACCCAACCCGATCTCGCCATCCTCGACATCAAGATGCCGCGCATGGACGGCATGGAGACGCTGCGCCGTCTCAGGCAGAAGTCCGACCTGCCGGTGATCTTCCTGACCTCCAAGGACGAAGAGATCGACGAGCTGTTCGGCCTCAAGATGGGCGCCGACGATTTCATCCGCAAACCGTTCTCGCAGCGCCTGCTGGTCGAACGCGTCAAGGCGGTGCTGCGCCGCTCGGCGCCGAAGGACCCGACCGTCGCGCCGAAGGAGAACGACGCCAAGGCGCTCGACCGCGGCCTTTTGCGCATGGATCCGGAACGGCATACCTGCACCTGGAAGAACGAGCCGGTGACGTTGACCGTCACCGAATTCCTGATCCTGCAGGCGCTCGCGACCCGGCCTGGCGTGGTGAAGAGCCGCAACGCGCTGATGGACGCCGCCTATGACGACCAGGTCTATGTCGACGACCGCACCATCGACAGTCACATCAAGCGGCTGCGCAAGAAGTTCAAGGTCGTCGACAACGACTTCGAGATGATCGAGACGCTCTACGGCGTCGGCTACCGCTTCAAGGAAGCCTGAGGCTCACGCAGCATCACCGGTTCTGATTCCATCGGGACCGGGATCGCTCCAAGGCGCGATGAAGATGGGAATCGTCATCGCGCTTTGGTTTATTTCTTGAGATGATCCGTTCGGAAAACCGCTGCACACTTTTTGCGGATCATGCTCTAGAATGCGGGGACCTTCGCAACGAGCCGTCCTAACGCGGGCGTAAGCATTGCTGGACCGAACGCAGCCTGATCCTAACCAGAGCGCCGCGGACGCCACGTCCGACGGCGTTCCGGAGCAATTTGCCGACGACAAGCCGCACGGCTTTCGGCCGCTGAACTGGTTGAAACGCGCCGGACAGTTCTTCTTCGCGCTGTCCTTCTCCAGCCTGACCCGCCGCATCGTCTCGCTCAACCTCGCCGGCCTCGTCGCGCTGGTCGCGAGCATCCTGTATCTGTCGCAGTTCCGCGCCGGCTTGATCGACGCGCGGGCGCAGAGCCTGCTGGTACAGGCCGAGATCATCGCCGGCGCGATCGCGGCCTCCGCCACGGTGCAGACCAACGCCATCACCATCGACCCCGACCGGCTGCTCGACCTCAAGCCGGGCGAGACCTATGGCGGCCCGGACGAATATTCGCCGCTGGACTTCCCGATCAATCCGGAGCGCGTGGCGCCGGTGCTGCGCACGCTGATCTCGCCGACCAAGACGCGCGCCCGCATCTATGATCCGAATGGCAGCCTGCTCGTCGACAGCCGCAACCTCGAAAACGTGCTGCGCTACAATTTGCCGCCGCCGGCCGAGAAACCCGGCATCGTCGAGCGCGGCATGGTCTCGGTGCGCACCTGGCTCAATCGCGGCGACCTGCCGCTCTACCGCGAGCTCGGCCCCGAGAACGGCAACGGCTATGCGGAGGTCGCCGATGCGCTCCAGGGCCAGAAGCGCTCGATGGTGCGGGTCAATGCGCGCGGCGAGGTGATCGTCTCGGTCGCGGTCCCCGTGCTGCGCTCGCGCGCCATTCGCGGCGCCTTGATGCTCTCGACGCAAGGCGACGACATCGATCAGATGGTCACCGCCGAGCGCCTCGCCATCCTGAAGGTCGGCGGCGTCGCGGCCGCGGTCATGATCATGCTGTCGCTGCTGCTCGCGAGCACGATCGCCGGGCCCGTGCGGCGGCTCGCCGACAGCGCCGAGCGCGTCCGCCGCCGCATCAAGGCCCGCATCGAGATCCCCGATTTCACCCGCCGCCGCGACGAGATCGGCCACCTCTCGGGCGCGCTGCGCGACATGACCAGCGCGCTCTACAGCCGCATCGAGGCGATCGAGATGTTCGCCGCGGACGTCGCACATGAACTGAAGAACCCGCTGACCTCGTTGCGCTCGGCTGTCGAGACGCTGCCGCTGGCGCGCAACGAGACCAGCCGCGCGCGCCTGCTCGAGGTGATCGAGCACGACGTCAAGCGGCTCGACCGCCTCATCTCGGACATCTCCGACGCCAGCCGCCTCGATGCCGAGTTGCAGCGCCAGGACGCGCTCCCGGTCGACCTGCGCCGCCTGCTGACGACGCTGGTGTCCGTCGCCAATGAAACCAAGCTCGGCCACGACGTCGCGGTCGAGACGCGCTTCGAAGGCCGCGGCGCGTCCGATACGCTCGCCGTGACCGGCCACGATTCACGGCTCGGGCAAGTGGTCTCCAACCTGCTCTCCAACGCCCAATCGTTCTCCGAACGCGGCAGCAAGGTGCGCCTTACCTGCCGGCGCGTGCGCGGAGAGATCGAGATCGTGGTCGACGACGACGGCCCCGGCATTCGCGACGACGCGCTGGAGCGCATCTTCGAGCGCTTCTACACCGATCGTCCGCATCAGGGCTTTGGCCAGAATTCCGGTCTCGGCCTGTCGATCTCCAAGCAGATCATCGACGCGCATGGCGGACGCATCTGGGCCGAGAACCGCGCAGGCCCGCCGGATGACGAGGGCGTTCCGACGGTGGCAGGCGCGCGGTTCGTCGTCAGGCTGCCGGCACTATGAACCAAGGCAGATCGAACGACGGCAGCTTGAACCAAGGCGGACCCAGCGTTCACGCCTCCGCGGTCAAGGTCGGACAGCTGGCGGTGCTGATCCGCGGGCCCTCAGGCTCGGGCAAGTCGCGCCTCGCCTTTGATTTGATCATGGCAGGCCGCAGTGGGGTGGTGGAAAGGGCCGTTCTGGTCGGGGATGACCGTGTCCATCTGGCGACAGTCGGCGATGAAATTGAGGTCCGGCCCGCGCCTCGCCTGGCTGGCCTGATCGAGGTCCCCGGCTTGGGGATCCGCCGCTGCGACTTCGTGGAGCACGCGACCGTCGGTCTCGTGGTCGATCTGGAGGCCGCCGACGCGGAGCGCATGCCTGCGGCGGAATCGCTCGAAACCAGCATCTTAGGTGTCTTAATACCGCGAATCCCGGTGGGCTGCGGCTATTCACCCCTCCCCTTGGTTGTCGCTTCCTTGACCACTACCAAGAGTTCATCTTCGGTTAACCCTTCAGGCGATTGTTTGAAGGGAAATGGTAACCATATGAACCCCACTATCGCGACCGAATAGACCGGCGCAGCTCCCCTTATCCATCCGTCTAGATTCAGGGAGATACGCAACATCCCCTCTTGCGCAGGGGCTCTGGATGGTCAAAGTGGCGCGTTCGTGCGGTGCACCAAAAGCGCCCGCGAGGAGTTTTCCGATGATTGGTCTAGTACTTGTGACCCACGGGCGCCTTGCCGACGAATTCAAGGCAGCGCTTGAACATGTCATGGGGCCACAAAAGCAAATCGAAGCGATCACGATCGGTGCCGAAGACGATTCCGATCTCTGTCGAAGCGACATTATCGAGGCGGTTAACCGCGTCGATTCCGGCGACGGCGTTGCGATCCTCACCGACATGTTCGGCGGCACACCGTCGAACCTTGCAATATCCTGCATGAGCCGGCCCAAGGTCGAGGTGCTCGCGGGCATCAACCTTCCCATGCTGGTGAAACTCGCCAAGGTGCGCGAAGAGCGTCCGCTGCCCGACGCGATCGCAATGGCCCAGGAAGCCGGCCGCAAATACGTCACCATCGCCAGCCGCGTGCTCGCCGGCAAATGAGCGAGGAGGCGCCACAAGCCGGGACAGGCGTGCCCGCAGGCGCGATCTCCAAGGATCTCCTGATCATCAACAAGCGGGGCCTGCACGCGCGCGCCTCGGCGAAATTCGTCCAGGCGGTCGAACGCTTCGACGCTCAGGTGTGGGTGACGCGCGGCGGCGAGACCGTCGGCGGCACCTCGATCATGGGCCTGATGATGCTCGCCGCCGGGCCGGGCACGACGATCACGGTGGCCGCCGCCGGCACCGACGCCGAAGCCGCGCTCGCGGCGATCACCGAGCTCGTTGAAAGCAAGTTCAACGAGGAAGGGGTTTAGGCGGCGTTCACTACGCGCGCAGTGCCCTAGGGTGGGCAAAGGCGCTCTTGCGCCGTACCCACCAATTTCCAACAATCATGAGACGTGGTGGGCACGCTTCGCTTTGCCCACCTTGTATTAGGGCGACGCACTACGGCACCTCGCTCACTTCCCCGGCGGCGCGATGTAGACGTTCCAGCTCATCGCCGGGCCGGCCTTGCCGTGGGTGAAGCGGCGCGTCGTCAGCACCATGCGCTCGGCGTTCGGCGCGACTTCCGAGACCCACTTCTCGAACGCGGGCAGCCGGCCGTCGGTCGGATCGGACACGCCGATGAAGCCGTATCTCTTGACGTCGTCGAGCGAGGTCAGCCCGGAAGCCCAGGCTTCGTTCGGCGT
This sequence comes from Bradyrhizobium sp. 199, assembly GCF_023073355.1. Classification (GTDB taxonomy): domain Bacteria; phylum Pseudomonadota; class Alphaproteobacteria; order Rhizobiales; family Xanthobacteraceae; genus Bradyrhizobium. The sequence continues at coordinate 284,104 of NZ_JADPJI010000006.1, read as the reverse complement.
GTACGCGGCCGGATGATCGGGGCTGTAGAACACCATCGGCTGGATCGACTCCATGGTGCCGGCGACCACGGCCCAGCGCGAGGCAAAGCGCGCGTGCCAGGCCTCCGTCAATTCGCGCGCCAGATCCGAGCGCGCGCCATAGGTCGCGGTGTTGCCGGCATTGGCCGCCATCTCGCGCGCGGCAATCCAAGGCGAAGCGGCGAGTGTCGCGGCGCTGAGCACGAACCAGATCGCGACGATGTTGAACAGGCTGGCGCTCTGCACACGCAATGCGGGGATCGCGACCAGCGCCAAGGGCGTCAGGAAAAACAGCGAGATGCCCCAATCGGTCTTCATGTAGATGCTGAAGACGAGCGCGCCGAGCGGCGGGCCGAACGCGACGATGATCTGGATCGCCCACACGTTCAGCGCCTGAGAAAAATTGACGCCTGAATTGGCGCCGCGGGCCCAGGCGCGCGTGACGATGCAGAGCGGCGCGCGCAGCAGCAGTGTGATCCACGGCGGCACCAGCGCCATCGCGAGCCCGGCCAGCGCCACGGGCAATGCCAGCAGCCCGAGATTATGCAGCACATAGCCGGCGACGAGCTGATGCACCTGGCTCGCGTCCTGCAGGCTGTAGGTGTCGCCGGCATAGGTCAGCGGCACGAAATGCGCTTCCGCCAGCCAGACGATGTGCGGGATCATCGCCACCATCATGGTCACGATCGCCACCCATGGCGCCGGCGAGAGCAGGAAGCGCAACCGCTCCGGATGGATCAGCGCCGCAAGGCCGATGGCGCCGATCATGGTCAGCACCCAATATTTGGTCATCAGCGCCAGAGCGCCGGCAAGTCCGAGCAAGACCCCGGATTGCCAGCTCCGCTTCTCGAACGCGTTGAGATAAGCGAGCACGAGCAGCGGCAAGGTGACGAGCTGCAACAAGTCCGGGTTGTACTTGAAACCCTTGAAATTGAAGATCGGGTACAGCGCGACCATCACCACGACCAGAAACGCGCGCCGCGCATCCACCACGCGCAGCGCGACCAGCCAGCAGATCACCATGCCGGCGGCGACGGTCGCCATCGCCAGCGCATAGGTGGCCCAGTCCGCGGCCGGGAATACTGTGAACCAGAGGCCGGCGACCCAGCCCGACAGCGGCGGATGCTTGCCATAGCCCCAGAGGAATTTCTGGCCCCAGCCATAGGCTTCTGCGACATCCATGTGAACGTCCTGCGCAGCCTTCAGATTGATCAGGATGAAGGTCCAGAGCACCGCATGCAGGATGGCGAGCTGGATCACCAGCCACAATCTCGCCTCAGGGCGGACCGCGCAGGCAACCAGCCAGGCCCGGAAGCGGGCAAAGCTCAGGCGGGTCTTCGTGCGCGTTCGGGCGGAGGGGATCGCGGTGGTCGACATGGGCGCTTGCGTAGCGCGTTTCGCCCCGCCGTGGAATCAGCTTGGCGTGAACAAAGGCCCTGAAAATACAGCAATAAGGTTGCCGCACGGGGGTGTGAGTGGTATCCCGCGCCCATGACGACCGTCCCCATTTCGAACATCCGCAATTTCTCCATCGTCGCCCATATCGACCATGGCAAATCGACGCTGGCCGACCGCCTGATCCAGATGACGGGCGGTCTCACCGACCGCGAAATGGCGGGCAAGGAGCAGGTGCTCGATTCCATGGACATCGAGCGCGAGCGCGGCATCACCATCAAGGCGCAGACGGTGCGGCTCGCCTATCGCGCCAAGGACGGCAAGGACTACGTCTTCAACCTGATGGACACGCCCGGCCATGTCGACTTCGCCTACGAAGTCTCGCGGTCGCTGGCGGCCTGCGAAGGTTCCCTGTTGGTGGTCGACGCCAGCCAGGGCGTCGAAGCGCAGACGCTCGCCAACGTCTACCACGCGCTTGACGCGGGTCATGAGATCGTTCCGGTCCTGAACAAAGTCGACCTTCCCGCCGCCGAACCGGAGAAGGTGAAGCAGCAGATCGAGGACGTCATCGGCATCGACGCATCCGACGCCGTGATGATCTCAGCCAAGACCGGTCTCGGCGTGCCCGATGTGCTGGAGGCTATCGTCACTCGCCTGCCGCCGCCGAACGGCGATCGCCAAGCCACATTGAAAGCGCTGCTGGTCGACAGCTGGTACGACGTCTATCTCGGCGTCGTCGTGCTGATCCGCGTCGTCGACGGCGTCATGAAGAAGAATAGCCGCATCCGCATGATGGGCACGGGCGCGGCCTATGACGTCGAACGCGTCGGCTTCTTCACGCCGAAGATGACACAGGTCGACGAGCTCGGCCCCGGCGAGATCGGCTTCATCACCGCCGCGATCAAGGAAGTCGCCGACACCCGCGTGGGCGACACCATCACCGATGACAGGAAGCCGGTGACCGAGATGCTGCCGGGCTTCAAACCGGCCATTCCCGTGGTGTTCTGCGGCTTGTTCCCCGCCGACGCCGATGATTTCGAGACCTTGCGCGCGGCGATGGGCAAGCTGCGCCTGAACGATGCCAGCTTCTCCTACGAGATGGAGACGTCGGCCGCACTCGGCTTCGGCTTCCGCTGCGGCTTCCTCGGGCTGTTGCATCTGGAGATCATCCAGGAACGTCTGTCGCGCGAATTCGATCTCAACCTGATCGCGACCGCGCCGAGCGTGATCTACAAGATGAGCCTCACCGACGGGCAGGAAATCTCCATTCACAATCCCGTCGACATGCCCGACGTGGTCAAGATCGCCGAGATCCAGGAGCCCTGGATCGAAGCGACGATCCTCACGCCCGACGAATATCTCGGCAGCGTGCTGAAGCTGTGCCAGGACCGCCGCGGCTCGCAGAAGGAGCTGACCTATGTCGGCGCCCGCGCCATGGTGAAATACGATTTGCCGCTGAACGAAGTGGTGTTCGACTTCTACGACCGCTTGAAGTCAGTCTCAAAGGGCTACGCCTCGTTCGATTACCATCTGACCGACTACAAGCCGGCCGACCTCGTCAAGATGCAGATCCTCGTCAACAACGAGCCGGTCGACGCGCTCTCGATGCTGGTCCACCGCACCCGCGCGGAAGGCCGCGGCCGCGCCATGGTCGAGAAGATGAAGGAGCTGATCCCACCGCACATGTTCCAGATCCCGATCCAGGCGGCGATCGGGGGCAAGGTGATCGCGCGCGAGACGGTGCGCGCGCTGCGCAAGGACGTCACCGCAAAGTGCTATGGCGGCGACATCACGCGCAAACGCAAGCTTCTGGAGAAGCAGAAGGAAGGCAAGAAGAAGATGCGGCAGTTCGGCAAGGTCGACATCCCGCAGGAAGCGTTTATTGCCGCGCTGAAGGTGGATAGCTGAGGCGGGGTTTAGGGCCGCCTGACGAATACCTCAGCCGCCGTCATGCCCGGGCTGGTCTTGGGCATCTACGTTCTTGGTCCGGCAAAGTCGTGGACGGCCGGGTCAAGCCCGCGCCGTGACGACAAAAGCGTATCCTGTTTTCGAACAGGGTCGGTTTGAGCCTTTCGAGCCGGGCAGCCAAATCCCGAAAACAACCCCATGCACAGTAGCCGACGGCTTGTTTGCATTCACGTTTTTCCGATTTTGCGAATCTCCTTTGACCCGCCGGGCAAAACAGCGGCATGAGCCATCATCGCCGCGTGTCCAGCCGGTCGGCGTTACCTTCCAAATTGCGGCAAGGCGGTTTATATAAACCGGTAAGTTCAGGCCTGTTGCCCCCGGGAAACCTGCCATGGCCGATATCACGGTACATCTCGACGATGAGCTTTACGACAAGGCTTCTCGCGTTGCACGACTGGACAATGTAAGCGTGAAGGAACTCGTCGAGGACGTCATGCGGCGCCATCTCGATTACGTCGAGGTGGTGCAGGATTTTTCAAAGATGCCGCCACTCTCGCTCGACAAATACGAGCTTCATCGCGATGCCGATGAAAGCGATGAGGACTACGCATTCAGGCGATCACTTTTCCGGTGAGACCTAAATGGCTCCGCCTTTCCGACGCGGCGACATGGTCTGGAGTTACTTCCCTTTCGTTGAGATGCCCGACGTACCCGCGCGCACGCGACATGCGGCGATTATCATCGGTGCTTTTTCCGCAATCGAAGCTTCCAGGGTGATGGGACACCAGTCGCCAGCGTATGGGGCTGCTGTCGCGGTATACACCTCGTCTCAAGTCCGGAAGTTTGGCGGCAATCTGCCGATCGGAATTATCCAGGTGCCGCTGGACAGGGCGCGCCAGAACAAGAACAGCTCCGCGTTCTTCATCGACACGCGGGTCCGGGCATATCTTCCGATCCACAAAGACTATTTTCCCGATCTGGACGCGCCTGATCATGGCCTGATCACGTCCATAGATCCGGGATTGTTCAGGCGTGTCATGGAAGAGTTTGCACGCGTAAACGAGCGGGCACGAGAGCAAATCGTAACTGTGGGACCGCTTCGGCCGCGCTGACCAGGATCGTCATTCCGGGGCTCGCGAGCCGAGAACCCGGGAATTGATCAAGCAGCGACCAAGGCGGTGAGACGGATTCTCAGATGCACAATTGCGCATCATAGCCCGCGCCAAGTGACGCGCCCCGGAATGACAAGCTCCCGTACCGCTCACGAAAACGCGCTTGACCGCCAACCTTGCCCTCTCCCGCCGGATAGGCCACCATTCCCCGGCGCACCATCAACAAAACCAAAAGCGCCGAGGAAACGCCATGAGTAAGCCGTCACGCTTCGACTATGGCTGGGTCGTTGTCGCCGCGGGTGCGCTGATGACCTGCGTCGGGTTCGGCACGATGCTGTCGCTGGCGGTGTTCCTGCAGCCTATCTCGGAAGCGATGGGCTGGTCGCGCGCGGGCGTGTCGGCGGCGGCGACGCTGGATTTCCTTTGCATGGGCGTGGCCGCGTTCCTGTGGGGCACGCTGTCGGACCGGTTCGGCACCCGAATCGTGGTGCTCGCAGGAAGCCTGCTGCTGGGGCTCGGCCTCGTCGCCGCGAGCCAGGCGACCAGCCTGTGGCAATTTCAGCTCTTCTTCGGCGTGTTGATCGGCATTGCCGCCGGCAGCTTCTATGCACCGATGATGGCGCTCGCGAGCGCCTGGATCGAGACAAACCGCAGTCTTGCAGTGGCGCTGGTCTCGGCCGGCATGGGCGTGTCGCCGGTGACGATCGCGCCGGCCGCGAGCTGGCTGATCACGACCTATGACTGGCGCACCGCGATGCTGGTGATCGGCTGTGCTGCCTGGGCTCTGCTGATCCCCGCCTGCTTCCTGGTGCGTCCGGCGCCGGCAGCTGCAGGCGATGCGAATGCAGACGCCGCACCGAACGTGGAGCTGACCGCGGCGCAGGCGCTGCGCACGCCGCAATTCATCGCGCTCGCGGCAGCGCATTTTGCCTGCTGCGCCGCGCATTCCGGCCCGATCTTCCACATGGTGTCCTATGCGATGGTGTGCGGCATCGCCCCGCTCACGGCGGTGACGGTCTACGGCGTCGCCGGCGTCTCCGGCCTCGGCGGGCGCCTGCTGCTGGGCACGCTGGCCGATCGCATTGGTGCAAAGCCGGTGCTGGTCGGCGGCCTGTTCGTGCAGGCGATGTGCATCGCAACTTATCTCGCGGTGGCCCAGCTCGGCGAATTCTACGCGCTCTCGGTCGCGTTCGGTCTTGCCTATGGCGGGGTGATGCCGCTCTATGCGGTGCTGGTCCGCGAATTCTTCGGCGCGCGCATCATGGGCACCGTGTTCGGCGCGGTCTCGGCCTTTGCCAGCCTCGGCATGGCGCTCGGACCATGGGCCGGCGGGCTCGTGTTCGACACTTTCCAGCAATACACATGGCTGCACGCCGGCTCCTTCGCGATCGGGCTCGCCGCCGTCGCGGTGGCGCTGAGCTTTCCGACCAGGCGCAGGCAAACGCTCGACCTTGGTCGCGCCGCGGCCTGACGCGCGCAAGGGGCGACTTCCGAGCGCATGGAGCGACCATGGACTGCACGATCCGGCCGGCGCGCGAGGATGACGCCGCTGACATCAGCGCCGTCACCCTGCGTGCGCTGCGCGAAACGAACGCGAAGGATTATACCGAGGAGATCATCGAACGGGTCGAGCGCAGCTTCAGCCCGGACGCCGTGCTGCAACTGATCGGCAAACGCATCGTTTTCGTCGCCACCATTGGCAACCGCATCGTCGGGACGGCGAGTCTTGACGGAAGCGTAGTCCGGACGGTTTTCGTAGCGCCCGACGTTCAGGCGCGCGGCATCGGCAAGCTGCTGATGGCCGAGATCGAACGCACGGCGCGTGGGCGTAACGTCGCTTCACTGACCGTGCCCTCGTCGGTCACCGCGGAGGCTTTCTACACCCGGCTCGGATTCGTTGCGGTGCGCGACAGTTACCATGGTGACGAGCGCACGATCATCATGGAGCGATTGCTCGCTGAATAGTGATCTTGATCCTCTCCGCCAAATAGACGACCATCCCATCCTCACCGCTCACGGCAGAAGGGGCGAGGAAACGCGCATGACCGCAACTGGCGAATTTGGTCTGGTCGAACGTGCCCGCGCCATTGCGCCGTTGATCGCGCGCGAAGCCAACGAAACCGAGCGGACGCGGCGGCTGACGCCTGGCGTGGTCGCCGCGCTGATCGAGAACGGGCTCTATCGCGCGCTGCTGCCGCAGAGCCTTGGCGGCGGAGAGGCCCCGCCGGAAACCTTCATGCAGATGCTGGAGGAGATCGCGAAAGCGGATGCCTCCACGGCCTGGTGTCTCGGCCAATGCAGCGTCTGCGCGATGATTGCGGCCTCGCTCGACCGCGATACCGCCCAGGAGATCTTCAACACGCCGCCCGGCATTCTTGCCTGGGGCGCGATCGCGCATGAGGCGCGCAGTGTCGAGGGCGGCTATCGCGTCACCGCGCGCTGGGATTTTGCCTCGGGCTCGCGGCAGGCGAGCTGGCTGGGGGCGCATGTTCGAATTGTCGGTAGCGACGGCGCGCCGCGCAAGAATGCCGACGGGTCGCCGGAGGTGCGCACCATTTTGTTTCCGGCGACGAGTGCCGTGCTGCACGACGTCTGGCAGGCGATCGGGCTTGCCGGCACCGGTACGGACTCATATGAGGTGAGCAACCTGTTCATCCCCGAGCGCTTCACCGCGTTTCGTGACGTGCCGTCCGCCCTGCGCGAGAAGGGTCCGCTCTACAGGATCGGCACCGGCTCGACCTTCGGCCTCGGCTTCGCCGCTGTCTCTCTCGGCGTCGCGCGTGCCACGCTGGATGCGGCGATCGCGCTTTCGCGCGCAAAACACCAGTCGCTTGCCGCAAGCGCCATGCGCGACAACCAGGCAGTCCACGGCCTGATCGGCCGCACCGAGGGTGATCTGCGCGCCGCGCGCGCCTATCTCTATGCCACGGCGCATGCGATGTGGCGCGACCTTACCACGACCGGCGAATTCAGCGCGGCGCATCGCAGCGCGGTCCGCCTGGCTGCGACCTGGACCATCCACCAATCGGCAAAAGTGGTCGACACTGCCTATCACATGGCGGGTGCGACCGCGGTGTTCCGCAGCAATCCATTCGAGCGGAGGTTCCGCGACATGCACGCCATCGCCCAGCAGATCCAGGCGCGCGACACGCATTACGAGGATGTGGGCAAGGCAATCCTTGCGAGTGGCCCATCCGTCTGAGACAACAATGTGTGCCGGCCTCACCGGCCCAGCCCCGAGGAGTGTTTGCCGTGCCGAAAATACCAACAAACCTGCAGTCGATCATCGCCGCGATGGTATCGGTCAGCCTCGTCACATTCAGCCCCGCGCGCGCGGCATCGGTCGCGCCGGTCGCCGCTGAAAGCGGCATGGTGGTGTCCGCGCAGCATCTGGCGACCCAAGTGGGCGTGGATGTGCTCAAGCGTGGCGGAAATGCGGTCGATGCCGCAGTAGCTGTGGGCTATGCTCTGGCGGTGGTCTACCCGGCAGCCGGCAATCTCGGCGGCGGCGGCTTCATGACAATCCAGCTCGCCGACGGCCGCAAGACCTTTCTCGATTTCCGCGAGACGGCGCCCAAAGGTGCGACCGCGAACATGTATCTCGACAAGGACGGCAACGTCATCAAGGGGCTCTCGACCAAGGGGCACCTCGCGGTGGGCGTGCCAGGATCCGTCTCGGGTATGGAATATGCGCGCGAAAAATATGGCACCATGAAGCGCGCCGACCTGCTCGCTCCCGCGGTCCAGCTCGCCGAGCAGGGGTTTACGCTCGACCAGGGCGACATCGAGCTGTTGCGCACTGCCACTGCGGATTTTCAGGACGACCCGGCATCGGGCGCCATCTTCCTCAACAACGGTCAGCCGTTCCAGGTGGGTGAGAAGCTGGTGCAGCCGGAACTCGCCAAGACATTGCGCGAGATCAGCAGCAAAGGCACCGACGGCTTCTACAAGGGCTGGGTCGGCTCTGCCATCGTGGCGTCGAGCCAGGCGGGCAAGGGCCTGCTGACACAGGACGATCTCGACAGCTACAAAACGCGTGAGCTCGCCCCTGTCGAATGCGACTATCGCGGATACCACGTGATTTCCGCGCCGCCGCCGAGCTCGGGCGGCGTCGTTATCTGCGAGATCCTGAACATCCTGGAAGGCTATCCGCTCAAAGAGCTAGGCTATCACTCCGCGCAGGCCGTGCACGTGCAGATCGAAGCCATGCGCCACGCTTACGTTGACCGCAACAGCTACCTCGGCGATCCCGATTTCGTGAAAAACCCGCTCGATCGCCTGCTCGATAAGAAATACGCGAGCAATATCCGAGCCGTGATCGATCCGAACAAGGCCGGTGTCTCCAAGGACATCAAGCCGGGCGTCGCGCCGCACGAGGGCAGCAACACAACGCATTATTCCATCGCGGACAAGGACGGGAACGCGGTTTCGGTGACATACACGCTGAACGACTGGTTCGGCGCCAAGGTGACGGCGGCCAAGACTGGCGTGCTGCTCAACGACGAAATGGACGACTTCACCGCCAAGATCGGGGTGCCGAACCTTTATGGCCTGGTGCAGGGCGAGGCGAACGCCATCGCTCCCGGCAAGCGTCCACTCTCCTCGATGAGCCCGACCATCGTGACCAGGGACGGCAAGACTGTCATGGTGGTGGGCACGCCTGGCGGCAGCCGCATCATCACGGCCGTGCTGCAAACCATGATCAACGCGATCGACTACGACATGAACGCGCAGGAAGCGGTCGACATGCCGCGAATCCACCAGCAATGGCTTCCGGACCTGACCAATGTCGAAACCTATGCCCTGTCACCAGACACGCGCAAGATCCTGGAAGGCATGGGCCACAAGTTCGGTCCGCCGCAACCGGCGAATCATCTCGCGCTGATCATCGTTGGCGCGCCATCACTGAACGGCAAGCAGATCGGCATCAACCGCTACTATGGTGCGAACGATCCACGCCGCAATTCGGGATTAGCGGCAGGGTATTGATCCGCGATGTTCTCCATTCTCCGAACGCGAGCCGATATCCCGTCCTAGGCCACCAGCGCACGAATTTTGGTCATTGCAGGATACGGCTATCGCGCCGTTAAAATCCGGGCGGTCCTCGCGACAGGACTATGACTTGCGAACGGCCTCAATGGTCGTGGTTTTCATGCCGGGCGCAGCTTGACGCCGAGGCCACGGCCGTCAAGACGCCGTGAGATTGCGTCTGGACGAAAGCCTCGTTCTTAACCCCGAGGCTGCGTTGGGTTATAAGAGCTGCGCATGAGTCCCCGCCACATCCCTCTCCTGCTTGTCATGACGCTCCTGACCGCCGGCGGCGCGCTGGCCCAGGACAAGGGCAGCGTCACGCCGAAGCCGCTGCCGCCGCTGGCCAATCCCAACGATCCTGATATCGCCGCCAAGGAGCTGTTCGCGCGCAAGCTGCTGCCGTCGAAGGGATCGGCCCATGTGATCGGCTCCTACACCAAGGGCTGCATCGGCGGCGCGGATCAGATGCCGGTCAACGGCGACCATTGGCAGGTGATGCGGCTGTCGCGCAATCGCAGCTATGGCCACCCCGAGATGATCGCGCTGATCAAGCGGCTCGCGGCCAGGGCGCACAAGGACGCGGGATGGCCAGGCATCCTGGTCGGCGACATCGCTCAGCCGCGCGGCGGCCCGGCGCTGTCGGGCCATGCCAGCCACCAGATCGGCCTCGATGCCGACATCTGGCTGACGCCGATGCCGGACCGCCGCCTCTCGCGCGAGGAGCGCGAAGACATGTCGGCGGTGATGATGGTCCGCCCCGACCGGCTCGACATCGATCCAAAAGTGTTCACACCCGGGCATGTGCTGGTGCTGCGCGATGCGGCGCGGGAGCCGGCGGTGCAGCGCATCTTCGTCAATGCCGCGATCAAGAAGGCGCTGTGCCGCGAGGCCAAGGGCGACCGCGCCTGGCTGTCGAAGATCCGCCCCTGGTGGGGCCACGACTACCACTTCCACATCCGCATGCATTGCCCGGCTGGCGCCGGGGAATGCGAGGGCCAGCCGTCGCAATCCGAGGACGAAGGCTGCAAGCCCGCCGACCTCGCCTACTGGTTCTCGGACGCGGTGCTGCACCCCAAGCCGCCGCCGGAGCCGCCAAAGCCAAAGCCGCCGATGACGCTGGCGCAGATGCCAGCGGCCTGCAAGGCGGTGCTGCATGCGGCGGATGCGAAGCCGTAGTGGGCTGCCACAGACACGGCTGTCGTCCCGGACAAGCGCGCCGATCCGGGACGACAGCCGTGATTAGCGCTCTTGCCCGGGCGACCGCCCAGGTTTGACCTCGCGGCCCGGCCTGCTATCTTCGCCGGCAGCGATATCCCTGCCGGCCGTAAGCCGCAGCCGGGCCCGTGGAACAGCGCTTCCGCCCGTCGCGACCTGACCCACCAACGCCGATCTGCGCGTGCTTCCTGTACGCGCGAGCTCGCGGGGAGCGCTCCTCATGATTCGTATTGCCGGACTTGTCACCGCCTTCGTCGTCCTCGCAAGCGTGAGCCCTTCGCCTGCGGGTGCCGAAGACAAGACCATCACCGTGTTTGCCGCCGCGTCGATGAAGAACGCGCTCGACGAGGTCGACGCGGCCTACACCGCCAGGACGGGCGTCAAGTTCTCGGTCAGCTATGCCGCAAGCTCGCTTCTGGCGAGGCAAATCGAGCAGGGCGCACCAGCCGACGTGTTCGTGTCGGCCGACACCGACTGGATGGACTACGCGATCTCCAAGCAGACCATCAACGCGCCTTCCAGAATCAATCTGCTCGGCAACAGCATCGTGCTGATCGCGCCGAAGGATTCCAAGATCGACAACGTCACCATCGCCAAAGGCTTCGACCTCGCAAAGCTCGCCGGCGACGGCAGGATCGCGACCGGCGACGTCAGGTCGGTGCCGGCAGGCAAATATGCCAAGGCGGCACTCGAAAAGCTCGGGGTCTGGCAGGCCACTGAAGCGAAATTCGCCATGGCCGAGAGCGTGCGCGCGGCTTTGGCGCTGGTGGCGCGCGGCGAAGCCAATCTCGGCATCGTCTATGCCACCGACGCCAAGGTCGAGCCCGGCGTCAAGATCGTCGGCACTTTCCCGGCGGATTCGCATCCCCCGATCGTCTATCCCGTCGCCGCGACCACGACCGCGAGAGGCGAGGCCAACGACTATCTCGCCTTCCTGCGCTCCTCGGCCGCCAAGTCCATTCTGGAAAAATACGGCTTCAGGTTCCTGATCAGCCCCACGACGTGATATCTCCGCGCCGATGTCCGAGATTTCTCCCGCCGAATGGACCGCGATCCTGCTCTCGCTCAGGGTTGCGATCATCGCAACGCTAGTGGCGACGCCATTCGGCATCGCGCTGGCGTGGCTGCTGGCGCGGCGCGATTTCTGGGGCAAGCCGCTGCTCGATGCGCTCGTGCATCTGCCGCTGGTGCTGCCGCCTGTCGTCACCGGCTATCTGCTGTTGTTGACGTTCGGCCGGCGCGGCCTCGTCGGCGGCTTCCTCGCCGACCATCTCGGCATCGTGTTCTCGTTCCGCTGGACCGGCGCGGCGCTGGCCTGCGGGGTGATGTCGTTTCCGCTCTTGGTGCGGCCGATGCGGCTGTCGATCGAGGCGATCGACCGGCGGCTCGAGCAGGCCGCCGAGACGCTCGGCGCCGCGCCCTGGAAGGTGTTCTTCACGGTGACGCTGCCGCTGGCGCTGCCCGGCGTGCTCGCCGGCATGGTGCTCGGCTTTGCCAAGGCGATCGGCGAGTTCGGCGCCACCATCACCTTCGTCTCCAACATTCCCGGCGAGACCCAGACGATCTCGTCGGCGATCTACTCGCTGATCCAGACGCCGGACGGCGACGCCGCCGCGGGCCGGCTGGTGATCGTCTCGATCGTGCTGGCGCTGGGCGCGCTGATCGCGGCCGAATGGTTCGCCCGCCGCGCCACCGCGCGATTGCACGGGAACTGATCATGCTGCGGGTCGACATCGAAAAGCAGCTCGGCGAGTTCTCGCTGTCCGCGACCTTCACCAGCGAAGGCCGCGTCATCGGCCTGTTCGGCGCCTCCGGCGCCGGCAAGACGTCGCTGGTCAACATGATCGCAGGGCTGCTGCGGCCCGACCGCGGCAGCATCGTGATCGACGGCGAAACCGTCGACGACACCGCGGCCGGCCTCCATGTCCCGGCCTGGCGCCGCCGCATCGGTTATGTGTTTCAGGACGCGCGGTTGTTCCCGCATCTCGACGTCGCGCAGAATCTCGACTACGGCCGGCGCATGAACGGCCTCGCGCCCGATCCTGCCCAGCACAAGCGCGTCATCGACCTGCTCGATATCGGCGCCCTGCAGGGCCGCCGCCCCGGAAAGCTCTCCGGCGGCGAGCGGCAGCGCGTCGCGCTCGGCCGTGCGCTGCTGTCGAAACCGCGCCTGTTGCTGCTCGACGAGCCGCTCGGGGCGCTTGATGAAGGCCGCAAGCTCGAGATCCTGCCCTATCTGGTGCGGCTGCGCGACGAGGCCAATGTGCCGATGGTTTATGTCAGCCACGACGCCGCCGAGCTGCGCCAGCTGGCGACGCAGATCGTGATGCTGAAGCAGGGCCGCGTGACGAGCTTTGGCGGAGTGAAGGTGCTGGCGTGAGCGAGACGTAGCCCGGACAAGCCCAGATCAAACCCCCGCCACAGAGGCCCACACATCCGCGACCTTCTTCCGCAGCACCTGCGCGCGGGTCAGCGGGGCCGGGGTTTCGTCCTCTTCGGGCAGGCGGAGACCGACGACGCTGACACGGCCGCCGGAGATGCTGCGCGCAACCAGCACGATCTCGTCCAGCGGCAGCTCGGCGCCTTCCTTCGGCGCGCGGTCGAGATGGACGTCGAAATAATCGGCAAGCGTGAGCTTGCTCTCATCTTCGCCGACCTTCATGCCGTAGATCTCGGCGAGCTCGGCAAGCGTGTGCTCGGCGGAGACCATGAAGTCACCCAGCAGATGCGGATCCGGCGCCAAGCTCGGCTGCATGTCGACGAAGAAGCGGTCGAGCGACTCGGCCTTTTCCGGCGGCGCCAGCAGATAGATGTAGTCGCCGGGCGCGATCGGGTCGGCTTCCGCGGGCGTCAGGATGTTCTCGTTGCGGATCACCAGCGTCGGCTTGGACCAGGACGGAATCAGGCCGCGGCGGAAATACAGGCTCTTGGGCCGCACCGGATAACCAACCAATTGCTGCTCGAGCTGGCCGGGCAGATCCAGTTCGACGCGCCGCGGGCCGCGCTCGGCGCGCGGCAGCGCCACGTGCAGCTTGCGCGCGGCCGGCGCCAGGGTCCAGCCCTGCAGCAGCAGCGAGATGATGACGACGACGAAGGCGACGTCGAAATAGAGATAGGCCTGGGACAAGCCGACCAGCATGGGGATCGAGGCCAGGAAGATTGCGACGGCGCCGCGCAAGCCTGTCCAGGCGATGAAGATCTTCTCGCGCCAGTTGAAGCGGAATGGCGCCAGGCACACGAAGACCGCGATCGGCCGTGCGACCAGCATCAGCACGAAGGCGACCTCGACCGCCGGCAGCACGCTGGTGCCGAGCCGGCTCGGCGAGACCAGCAGGCCGAGCAGCACGAACATCACGATTTGCGCCAGCCAGGTCGCGGCATCGAGGAAGGCCACGACCGAGTTATGCGCGCGCGTCGGCCGGTTGCCGATGATGATGCCGGCGAGATAGACCGCGAGGAAGCCGGAGGCGTGCATCATCTGCGAGCCACCGAAGATCACCAGCGCGGCTGTGGTCACGAAGGGCGCATGCAAGCCCTGCGGCAGCGCCACCTTGTTGAGCGCGATGACGACGAGGCGTCCGCCGATGACGCCGACGATGGCGCCCAGCACGGCCTCCTGGATGAACTCCATCAGGACATGCGCGGCCGTGCCCGTTCCCAGCGAGATGTATTCGACCAGCATCAGGGTCAGAAAGATCGCGAAGGGATCGTTGGTGCCGGATTCCACCTCCAGCGTCGCGCCGACGCGCGGGCGCAGGCGCAGGCCCTGGGTGTGCACCAGCAGGAACACGGCGGCCGCATCGGTCGAGGCCACCACGGCGCCGACCAGCAGCGACTCCGTCCAGTTGAGATCGAGCGCATATTTGGCGAACGGCGCCGTGATCAGCGCGGTCAGGAGCACGCCGACGGTCGCCAGCACCACGGAAGGCGCCAGCACGGTACGGATGCTGGCAAAGCGCGTCCTGAGGCCGCCGTCGAACAGGATCAGGGCCAGCGCCACCGAGCCGACCAGATAGGTGGTGCGGACGTCGTCGAATTGGAGCTGGCCGGGACCGGAATCGCCGGCGAGCATGCCGACCGCAAGGAAGACCAGCAGCAAGGGCGCGCCGAAGCGCAGCGCAAGCAGGCTCGACAGGATGCCGGCCATCACGAGGACGGCGCCGAGCAATATGGCGAGGCTGACGGAGTCGAGAGAGGCCATCCACCTTCCGGGTCAAAACAGCTGGAATGGCATCCTTATCGTCGGGGGACTCGCGCGCCAACCCATTTTAGGTCCTCGCGGCAATCTGCCCGTATTTTACGGCCTTAACGTCCATCACATGCCGGTGTATCGATGGTCCGGCCGCGCCCTTTGTGGGATTCTGCGGCTCCCTTCGAATCAATTCCTCCCCGCTTGCCGACGAGACCGATGGACATGGACCTCAAGGACTTCATGGAGTTCGTGCAGACCACCGCGCGCAGCGTCGGGGCGGAAATCTCCTCGCCCTGGTTCTACCTGCAATTCGGCCTCATTCTGGCCGCGGCCGGCATCGCCTATGCCGCGGAGACTGCCGTCCGCGGCCGGATCGACATGACCTCGCTGGCGATGCGCTGGCCGCTGCCGCTCCGGCACTTCGCCCGGGTGATGGTCTCCAGCACCTCGACGGCGGTGTTCACCTTGCTCGTGATCATCTCCCGCGTGGTGATGTACCACGCGACTTGGCCGAGCCGCTCCTATCTCCTGATGGTCGCCGCCAAGCTCGGGCTGGCCTGGCTCGCGATCCGGCTCGTGACCTCGGTGCTGCGCAATGCCTTCATCGTCAAGCTGGTGTCGATCACGGCATGGTTTCTCGCAGCGCTCTCGATTCTCGGCCAGCTCGATACGACGGTCGACCTGCTCGATTCCTACGCGATCTTGCTCGGCGGCCTCCGGCTGACCCCACTGCTGGCGCTCAAGGCGGGTGCGCTCCTCCTCATCGCGCTCTGGGCCACCAACATCGCGAGCAATTTCGCCGAGAGCCGGATCAACGCGACCAGCGACCTGACGCCGTCGGTGCAGGTGCTGCTGGTCAAGATCATCCGCATCGGACTGCTTGCGGTCGCGATCGTGATCGCGCTCGGCGCGGTCGGCATCGATCTTTCGGCGCTCGCAGTGTTCTCCGGCGCGGTCGGCGTCGGCATCGGTATCGGCCTGCAGAAGATCGTCGCCAATTTCATCTCGGGCATCATCCTGCTCGCCGACAAGTCGGTGAAGCCCGGCGACCTCGTCACCATCGGCGACAATACGGGCCGCATCAGCGCGATGAAGACGCGTTATATCTCCGTCGCCGCCGGCGACGGCCGCGAGTTCCTGGTGCCGAACGAGGATCTGGTGACGCAAAAGGTCGTCAACTGGACCTATACCGACAAGAACACGCTGGTGAAGATCGCCTTTGGCACCAATTACGACGCCGATCCGCGCCTGGTCTGCACGCTCGCCGCAGACACCGCCGCCGCCCATCCGCGCGCGCAGAAGGGCAAGCCGCCGACCTGCATCCTGACCGAGTTCGCGGAAGCCGGGATGAAATTCTCGCTGACCTTCTGGATCGCCGATCCCGACGGCATGGACAAGGTCAGGAGCGACGTGATGCTGGGACTGTGGGACGCCTTTAAGCACGAGGGTATCCGGGTTCCCTACCCCGTCCGCGAAATCCGCATCCGCGGCGGCGCGCTGCCGGTGGAAACCACCGTAGAAGTCCCGAATTAAGCCCGCTTTCGGGCGCAAGAGGCCGGTAAGATTCTTGTTTTAACGCGTTTTCTTCACGCCAACCGGCAGCCACTTTGCTCGAAAACGCCCTGCCTTAGCTTGCATGAAGGCCTGCAATCATTAAATTGGGGCCGGAAATCAAGCCTTTCCGCCGACATCGAGATCACTCCGAAAAGACCTGACACGCATGAGCTACGTCGAAGCTACCGATACCTCGCTGCGCAAGACCGGACAGATCAAGTTGCATGGGCCGGCCGCCTTTGCCGGCATGCGCAAGGCGGGCGCGCTGGTGGCGAAGTGCCTCGACGAGCTCACCGACATCGTCGGGCCGGGCGTGCCGACCTCGCGCATCGACGAATTCGTCCGCGACTTCGCCTTCAGCAACAACGCCTATCCGGCGACGCTGATGTATCGCGGCTATCGCTATTCAACCTGCACCTCGCTCAACCACGTGGTCTGCCACGGCATGCCCGGCGACCGTCCGCTGAAGGAGGGCGACATCGTCAATATCGACGTCACCTTCATCCTCGACGGCTGGTACGGCGATTCCAGCCGGATGTATGCGGTCGGCCCGATCGCCCGCAAGGCCGAGCGGCTGATCGAGGTGACCTATGAAGCGATGATGCGCGGCATCGCGGCGGTGAAGCCCGGCGCCACCACCGGCGACATCGGCCACGCCATCCAGAGTTTCGTCGAGCCGCAGGCCATGAGCGTGGTGCGCGATTTCTGCGGCCATGGCCTCGGGCGCATGTTCCACGACGAGCCGAACATCATCCATATCGGCAGGCCCGGCGAAGGCGTGCAGCTCAAGCCCGGCATGTTCTTCACCATCGAGCCGATGATCAATCTCGGCAAGCCGCACGTGAAGATCCTCTCCGACGGCTGGACCGCGGTGACCCGCGACCGATCGCTGTCGGCGCAGTTCGAGCACTCCGTCGGCGTCACCGCCACCGGCGTCGAGATCTTCACGCTGTCGGAGCGGCACGGCGAGAAGCAGATCGGCTGACGGTTCGGCCTGCCCGCCCACAGCAAGCCATTTGCGACCGCAATTGACGGTTGCAAAAACGCCGGTCCGCGGCAA
This sequence comes from Bradyrhizobium sp. 199, assembly GCF_023073355.1. Classification (GTDB taxonomy): domain Bacteria; phylum Pseudomonadota; class Alphaproteobacteria; order Rhizobiales; family Xanthobacteraceae; genus Bradyrhizobium. Next base: position 266,619 of record NZ_JADPJI010000006.1, on the reverse strand, counting down.
TGCTGGCGGCCGATGCCCGCCAAGACCGACCACGACAAGAGCAAGCCCGACGACGCGCCGCACTATCTCGGCCATCGCGAGCGGCTGCGCGAGCGCTTCTACAATGCCGGCGCGGACGCGCTGAGCGATTACGAACTGCTGGAGATGGCGCTGTTTCCGGCGCTGCCGCGGCGCGACACCAAGCCGCTCGCGAAGGCGCTGATCAAAACGTTCGGCTCATTCGCCGAGGTCGTGCATGCCCCGGTGGCGCGGCTGCGCGAGGTCGAGGGCATCGGCGAATCCGCGATCAACCAACTCAAGCTGATTGCCGCCGCGGCGCATCGCGTCGCCAAAGGCGAGGTCAACAGCCGCAATGCGCTGTCGTCCTGGAACGAGGTGATCGACTATTGCCGCACCAGCATGGCGTTCGCCGACAAGGAGCAGTTTCGCTTGCTGTTCCTCGACAAGCGCAACCAGCTCATCGCCGACGAGGTGCAGCAGACCGGCACCGTGGACCACACCCCGGTCTATCCGCGCGAGGTGATCAAGCGCGCGCTGGAGTTATCGGCGACCGCGCTGATCCTGGTGCACAACCACCCCTCAGGCGATCCCTCGCCCTCGCAGGCCGACATCCAGATGACGAAAGCGATCATCGACATCGCCAAGCCGCTCGGCATCGCCGTGCACGACCACATCATCGTCGGCAGAAGCGGCCACGCCAGCCTGCGCGGGATGCGCTTGATTTAGGCAATCAGAACGCCTGGTTCTTGGCGAGTTTCAAGTGCTCTTCCGCGGCTCTGATACCGTTCAATGCCTTGAGCGTTAAGGCGGTCGGTTGCGGCTTCCACTCGGAAACCATATTTTCCGCCTTCTCGAGTTCTGGCTTGGACAACATGGAAGCCATCTCGTTCACGTTCTTTGCGGGCGCCAGTTGCGAGAGTTTGAAGTACGCATATGACAAGGGCAAATCCCTCGGCGTTCCCTTTCCTGCAGAATACGCACGCGACAGGCTGAAGAGAGCGGCAGGAAGTCCCTGGTCGCCCGCCCTCTTCCACCATTTCAGCGCTTCTTCTGAATTCCCTCGTCGGTCATACATGAGAGCGACATCGTGCTGGGCACGCGCGTAACCGGCTTCGGCGGAAACAAGCTTGTATTTCAATGCTTGATCTGAATCGGTTGCGACGACGCCTGCGCCTTGCCCATCGTAATAGCAGCCGAGCTTGTAGGCGCCCAGCGGATCGTTGGAGGCAGTCGATTTCTGAAACCACTCGAACGCTTGGCTGCGATCTTGCTGTGTGCCGATGCCGTTATTGTACATCATGCCGACATGGTACTGCGCCTCCGCATCTCCTTGGTTCGCCAATGCCACCATCGCATTGAAGGTGCCCGCTTCACTCGCATGGGCGGGCATCGCCAGGAACAGAAGGCAGGAAAAAGCCAGGGCAGCGAGTTTCATATCAGAGCCCGATTGAGTTTAATCATTCTGTCTTGGTCACTCAGAACGCAGGGAAAGTTCGAAACCTGGTGGAAATTTTCGAAACCAGCGAAATTTCGGCCCGCTGCCGTGGCATCGCTGGCACATCACCGCAGGCGGAAACGATCATGCCAGCCGGGTCGCCGGGAGCCGTCCGCGGGCGCAGATCTAAGCCGTCCAGCCCCGGCCGCATGGGCGGGCGAATCCCATCTCACGGATCGACCCAGCGCAGCACGGCCTCGGCCGTATCGGCGGGCGTGGTATTGAAGCAGATCGCGGCTTCCGGGGCGAGACGGTGGACGAGGTTGAGCACCTTCTCGAACAGCAGGAGGCGCTCCTTCGGCTCGCGCAGGCCGGCACCGATCACGATGCAGTCGAAGCTTTCGTCGCGAAAGGCGGCCGTCACGGCGGCCTCGGCCGTCGCATCGAGATCGATCAGGCAGCTCGTGACCTCAAAGCCGAGACCGCGCAGGCGCAGCAGCTGGGCCTCGATGTAGCTTCGGGCATGTTCGGGCGTGACCTGCGGGAAGGCGCTATGGCCCGCATTGCCTGGCTCGATGCCGATCGCGAGGACGCGCTTGGCCATGCCGGATCTCCAGGATCACCCTGTTCTGTCAACGGAAAACCCCGCCTGCGGGTTCCGCATTCGCGTGCCGTCGCTCGGCGCGGTTACCGGCTTGACGCTTACTGACGCAGCATGATCAGGGGATCGGCGGCGTCGGGGACGCGCCGCCACTGCGCATTGTCGTCGGCCTCGAACTGCCAGGCGTCGCCTGATTTCGACATCAGGATGATCTGGCCGCGCTCGAGCCGCCATTGCGCCGGGTTGAACTGCGCGATGGCCGCGTCGCATTTCGGCTTGAGGAAGACCTGGAAATTATCGGGCCCCGCCTCGGTGTTGGTCAGCGTCAGCCCGCAGATCGGCTGGCCGTTGCCGCGCACGATCGACCAGTCGCCGATCATCTGGTCCATCGACTTGGCCATCGAGCGGGCGGCGGCGAGATCCTGCAGGATGTAGACGCCCTCGCCCTGGCGCAGGCCTTCGAAGATGCCGGCCTCGACCTCGGTGAAGTCGATCACGGCTTCACCGGTGGCGTCCTGCAAGCGGACAATGTCGAGACCCCTGACGTTCCAGGAGACGATATCCTTGGTGAAGGGCAGCGCGGTCTTGCAGGCCGGCTCCAGCTCCAGCTTGAAGCCCTGGCCCGCGGCGTCGCCCTTGAGCGTGACGACGCAGGTCTTGCTGCGCTCGGTGGTCGAGAGCTCCCATTGCCCGGGCATCGATTTCTTCAGGCTCGTCGCATCCTGCGCATGCGCGACGCCGATCGCGGCCAAGCAGGCCGCGACGGTGCCGATCGCGGCCAAAGCGGCCGCGACGGCGGATGCAACGACCCGAAGAGCTCTCATCAGCGCCCCTTGAATGGCGTTTCGGCAACCGGCGTCAACGGCGCCTTGCCGGCGAACCAGGACTTGAGGTTGTCGACCACGAGCTGGTCCATCGCGTTGCGCGTCACCACCGAGGCCGAGCCGATATGCGGCAGCAGCACGACGTTCTGCATGGTCTTGAGCTCGTCCGGCACGTTCGGCTCGGCCGCGAACACGTCGAGGCCGGCGGCGAGGATCGTGCCTGATTTCAGCGCCTGCACCAGCGCCGGCTCATCGACCACCGAGCCGCGCGCCACGTTGATCAGCACACCGCGCGGACCGAGCGCCTTCAGCACCTCGGCATTGATCATCTTGTTGGTCGAGGCGCCGCCGGGCACGATCACCATCAGCGTATCCACCGCCTTCGCCATCTCGATCAGATCAGGGTAGTGCTTGTAGGAGACGTCCTTGGACGGGTTGCGCGAGTGATAGACCACCGGCACCAGCGAGGCATCGAGCCGGCGCGCGATGGCCTGGCCGATCCGGCCCATGCCGACGATGCCGACCTTGCGGTCGCGCAGCGAGCCGACGCTGAGCGGATAGTTCTGCGTCTGCCACAGCCCCGAGCGAACGTAACGGTCGGCCTTGACGAACTCGCGCAAGGTCGAGATCAGAAGGCCCATCGCGACGTCGGCGACTTCCTCGGTCAGCACGTCGGGCGTGTTGGTGACGATGATGTTGTGCTCGGCGGCATATTTGGCGTCGACGTGGTCGTAGCCGACGCCGAAGCTCGCCACCATCTCGATCTTGGGCAGCTGCGACAGCGACTCCCTGTCCGCACGGACGGTGTGATAGGTCACCGCGACGCCGCGGATTTTTTCGCGGATCGCCGGCGTGAGCCGCTCGAGGTCGCCGCGCGTCTCGGCCTTATGCACGGCGAAATGGTCGGAAAACCCGTTCTCGAGGATCGGCCGCACCGGCCCATAGATCAGAAGGTCGATCTTTTCGGACGAAATCGAACCGGTGGACATCAGTTTTCCTTTCCAAGCGCGCTCTCATGCCAGCGCCGTAAAACGAGGTGCGAAACTAGCGCCAGCACCCCATAGATGACAATCCCGGCCAGCGACAACAGCAGCAGCGCGGCGAACATGCGGGGTATGTTCAATCGATAGCCCGACTCGGCGATCCGGTAGGCAAGCCCGGAGCCGGCGCCCGCTGTTCCCGCCGCGATCTCGGCCACGACCGCGCCGATCAGCGACAGGCCGCCGGCGATGCGCAAGCCCCCGAGAATGTAGGGCAACGCCGCCGGCAGCTTGAGGAAACGCAGCGCTTGCCGTGGCGAGGCGCCATAGAGCTGGAACAGGCCGGCGAGGTTGCGATCGACCGAATTGAGGCCGAGCGTGGTGTTGGACAGCACCGGGAAGAAGGCGACGATGAAGGCACAGACCACGACCGCGGTCTGCTGTTCCAGGTAGATCAGAAGCAGCGGCGCGATCGCGATCACCGGCGTCACCTGCAGCACGATCGCATAGGGGAACAGCGAGTATTCGACCCATTTCGACTGGTTGAACAACAGCGCCAGCGCGATGCCGCCGATGCTGGCCGCGACGAAACCTTCGAGCGTGGTCAACAGCGTCGCCGCGAGCGATTCTGACAGCACCGCCCAGTCCTTGATCAGCGTCTGGATGATGATCGAGGGCGCCGGCAGCACATAGGGCGGGACGTCCTTGATGCGGACCACCAGTTCCCACGCGAGGAGGCCCGCAGCAAACACAATGACGGGCAACACGAAGCGCAGCGCCCCTTGTGCGCCGGACGGTCTCGCGGTGATGATCGCTTGCCCGGTCATAGCGTCGACTGCTCCGCGTAGGACGGCGCCAGCGCCGCCGACACTTTCCGGCAATAATCGGAATAGGCCGTCGAGGTGCGAAACGCCTCGCCGCGCGGCTCGACCGTCTCGATGCGGATATCGGCCTGGATGCGGCCAGGCCGCGCCGTCATCACCACCACGCGCTGCGACAGGTAGACGGATTCGAACACCGAATGGGTAACGAAGATCACGGTCTTGCCAAGGCTGCGCCACAGCGCGAGCAGGTCGTTGTTGAGACGGAAGCGCGTGATCTCGTCGAGCGCGGCGAACGGCTCGTCCATCAGCAGGATATCGGGTTCGGTGACGAGCGCGCGCGCCAGCGACACCCGCATCTTCATGCCGCCGGAAAGCTCGCGCGGAAACGCATCGGCGAAATCGGCGAGCCCGACGCTGGCCAGCGCCGCGTCGGCACGTGCGTACGCCTCTGCCTTCGGAACGCGCCCAAGCCGCAACGGCAGCCGCACGTTCTCGCGCACGCTGGTCCAGGGCATCAGGGTCGGCTCCTGAAATACGAAGCCGATGCCATGACCCGGCTGCGGGACGGCCTCGCGGCGCGCCACCCGCACGCTGCCCGATGAAGGTGCGCTGAGCTCTGCGATGATGCGCAGCACCGTCGACTTGCCGCAACCGGAGGGGCCCAGCAGCGAGATGAACTCGCCCTTGCGCACAGCCAGGTCGAACGGACCGAGCGCCATGACGCCATTGTCATAGGTCTTCGTCACGCCGCGCAGGCTGACGGCCAAAGCCGTCAGGCTGGCCTCGACGGCGGGCGAGGTTTTGCTCTCTGTCATCGCGCGCCAGCAGTGGTCAGACTCGGTCGAGCGGCGTCCCCGACCTCTCCCCAATGGGGAGAGGTCGCGCCGAAGGCGCGGGTGAGGGGGAGCAGGTCCCACGAGAGAGCGTAACCCCTCACCCGCATCGCATCTGTCGATGCGATGCGACCTCTCCCTTCGGGAGAGGTGGGCCCCAGCCGCGCCGCCGTGCCGGATCTTCGCATCAGCTACGGCTTGCTCGGGCGCAGCTCGGCGCCGACGCCCTTGTTGACGAAGCGCAGCGTGTAGGATTTGCGGAAGTCGAGATCCGACTTCACGACGCCGGCCTTGACCATCTTGTTGAAGAAGGAGGCGTAGCGCTCGTCGCTCATCGCCCCGATGCCGTTCTTCAAGCTGTCGCCGGAATCGACGATGCCGTGCTCCTTCATCTTGGCGACGGAATAGGCGAGCAGATCGTCGGTCATCTCCGGATTGAGCTTCTTGATCATGGCATTGCCGGCGGAATTGTCGCGATAGATGTAATTGTACCAGCCGACCATGGAGGCATCGACGAAACGCTGGACGAGATCCGGCTTCTTCTCGATGACGTCGCGGCGCGTCTCGATCAGGGTCGAATAGGTGTTGAAACCGTAATCGGCGAGCAGCAGCACGTTCGGCTTGAAGCCGGCGGCCTTCTCCACCGCGAAGGGCTCGGAGGTGACGTAGCCCTGCATGGCGCTCTTGGGATTGGCGATGAAAGGCTGCGGATTGAAATTATAGGGGCGGACGTTCTTCTCGTTGAAGCCATATTCGGACTTCAGCCACTGGAAATAGCTGCCCATGCCCTCCTTGGAGACGAACAGCGTCAGCGGCTTCAAGTCCTCGATCTTGCCGACCTTGGCATCCGGCTGCGTCAGCATCACCTGCGGATCCTTCTGGAAGATCGCGGCGATGGTCACGACGGGGACGTTGTTGGCGACCGCATCGAACGACATCAGCGTGTTCGCGGCCATGAAGAAATCGATCTTGCCGGCGATCAGCAGCATCCGGTTGTTCTCATTGGGCCCGCCGGGGACGATGGTGACGTCGAGGCCGTATTTTTTGTAGGTGCCGTCGGCGACGGCCTGGAAGAAGCCGCCATGCTCGGCCTCGGCGACCCAGTTGGTGCCGAAGGTGACCTTGTCCAGCGTCTCGGCGCGCGCCGGGACGCTGCAGACGAAAGCGGCCATCAGGCCCGCCGTAAGCGCTCGCCGCAGATGAAAGGGGGACATAATAGCACTCCGTCGATCGCTTCCGGCCAATCGCGTCTGGCTCATGTGAACACAACGCGATAAAATAGCATGACATCAGGGGACGCGAGCCGGCCGGACCCGCATCCCCTGATTACCCAAATTACGTGACAAATTCGGGCAAAGAAACCTTGATGACGCCGTCCCGCGACTGGACCGAGATCCGCTGGGCTGATGCGCCCCCCGCGGAGATGTCGCGCTGGATCGCGGTGCTGCCGCTGGCGGCGACCGAGCAGCACGGCCCGCATTTGCCTGTGACAACCGACGTGCTGATCGCGGACGCCTATCTGGCGCGGGTGCGCGAGCTGTTGCCGGAGAACGTTCCAGCGACGTTCCTGCCCGTCGAGCCGATCGGGATTTCCACCGAGCATATCGATTATCCCAACACGCAGACGCTGCCGACCGACGTCGCGCTGAAGCGATGGACCGGGATCGGCGAGGACATCGCGCGGCGCGGCCTGAAGAAGCTCGTCATCATCACCAGCCATGGCGGCAACAGCGCGGCAATGATGTTGATTGCGCAGGATTTGCGCGCGCATCAAAAAATGCTCGTGGTGACGACGTCCTGGTCGCGGCTGTCGGGCGCCGACAAATTGTTCCCGGCCGACGAAGTGCGACACGGTATTCATGGCGGCGCCATCGAGACCTCGATCATGTTGGCGCGCTATCCCGATCAGGTGCGCAAGCATGAAATCGCGGATTTTCCCGCGAGCAGCATCGCGATGGACAAGCAGTATCGCTGGCTGTCGACGCAGCGGCCTGCAGCATTCGCCTGGCAGGCGCAGGATCTGAACGCCAGCGGCGCAGTCGGCAACGCGACGCTGGCCGTCGCAGAGAAGGGCGAGCAACTCATCGATCAAGGTGCCCGTGCTTTTTGCGAGCTTCTGAGCGAGGTCGATAACTTCGACGTGAACAGGCTCGCCAAAGGGCCTCTCGGCTAGCCGACATCCATTTGGAATTGTTCGAGAAACTGCGTCAGCGCGGGAGCGGATTTGCCGCATTCGAACCGGACGGGAGGAGCCTCCGTCAAACTGGGTACGCGGGCCACAACGGACCGCCTCAACCCCGGATGGAGTTTCACATGTCGATCAAGACCAAGATTGCCGCCATCGCTCTCGCCGCCCTCGCCGTCACCGGCAGCATCGTGTCCACCACGTCTTCGGCCGAAGCCAAGCAGCCCGGTTGGGTCTGGGGTGTCGGCGCCGGCATCGCCACCGCCGCCGTCGTCGGCTCCGCGATCGCCGCCAGCAACGACCCTTATTACAACGGCTATCACCGCTGCGGCTGGGCCGCCCAGTACAACGCCTTCGGCCAGTACGTCGGCCGCGTTCGTACTTGCTTCTGATTTGTAGCTGAGGCCGATCTCACGTGGATCCTGCGTCCGACACGGGCGCCTCATCCACCCCGTGTCGTGCCCCGACCCCGCCCGGCTGTCCCCCCGGGCGGGGTCATTCATTTTGGCCCTGTAAATTTGTTGCAGCCGCGTCACACAGCGCTGCGAACCATCCTCTGCGGCAATCCGCATCAGTTGCTATTGCGAATTAATCGCAATAAGGTTCGCAACAGGTTCAGGAACCTGGGACCACGTCGCACCGAGCCGAGATCATCTTACCCGGTCGCGGCGGCACCCAAGACGTGATGACAGGGTCGCCGCGAATCGGCAGGGATAGCGCGGCGAACGGGGACACATTCGTGTTTTGGGGGCGTGCGATTTGACGTTGAGAGGTCACAGACACCGGTGCTTGCGAACGGCCGCGGCGATTGCCACGGGCGTGCTGGCTCTTCCTGTCACAGGCAGCGCGGCAGACCTGCCGCTGAAGGCCCCCGCGCTGCGAGCGGTCTATGACTGGACCGGCCTCTATATCGGCGCGCATGCCGGCTATGGCCGCGGCTCGTCGCACTTCGCGCTGAACGACGGCACCGTCATGAGCGACAGTGGCATCTTCAGCGGCATGATCGGCGGCGTCCAGGCCGGCTACAATTACCGGCTCAACTCCGGCTGGCTGGTCGGTGTCGAAGGCGATTTCTCGTTTCCCAATTACATCACCTCCAACTCGATCGTGTCCTTCCTGGCGACGCCTGCCAACACCTTCACGCAGCAATGGGACTACACAGCGAGCGTGCGCGGCCGCGTCGGCTACACTAGCGGTCCGTGGCTGGTCTACGCCACCGGCGGCTTTGCCTGGATGGGCGAGCGCTATTTCAACACGCCAGCCTCCGGCGCCGAAATCCCGAAGATCCTGAACACGCGGCCCGGCTGGGTCGCGGGCGCCGGCATCGAATACGGCTTCGCGCCGCATTGGAGCGCACGGCTCGAATATCTCTACAGCCGCTTCGACGGCGCCAATGTCGCCTTCTCCACGGGCGCCCAATACACCTCCTCGTCGCTCGACTTCCAGCAGGTCAGGCTCGGCCTCAACCGCAAGGTGGATTGGCCGGGCATGCCGAGCTACGACCCGAAGAGCTCTTTGATCGACACGGAATCGGATCGCTGGGAGATCCACGGCCAGAGCACCTATCTGCCGCAGGGCTACCCGTCGTTCCCCGCGCTCTATACCGGCCCGAACTCGCTCTCGCCGTCGCGGCAAGCCAAGGCGACCTGGAGCAACAGCCTGTTCCTGAACGCGCGGCTGTGGGACGGCGGCGAGGTCTATTACAATCCCGAACTGCTGCAAGGATTCGGATTGAACGACACTGTCGGCGCTGCCGGCTTCCCGAACGGCGAAGCGCAGAAGTCGAACTTCCCCTATCCGCATTACAACACCTCGCGCCTGTTCGTGCGCCAGACGTTTGGATTTGGCGGCGAGCAGGAAGAGCTCGCGAGCGGGCAGCTGCAGCTGGGACAGAAGGTCGACGTGTCCCGCCTCACCGTGCAGGCCGGCAAGTTCGCGGTGGTCGACGTGTTCGACGGCAATGCCTACGCCAAGGACACCCGCAAGGATTTCATGAACTGGTCGCTGTGGGCGCCGGGTGCTTTCGACTATTCCGCCGACAAAGTCGGCCTCACCTACGGTGTCACCGCCGAATTCAACCAGAAGCAATGGGCGCTGCGCGGCGGCTATTTCCTGATGGTCGCGGAGCCCAATTCGAATCATTTCGACACCAGGGTCGGGGAGCGCGGCCAGTACGTGCTGGAGCTCGAGACGCGCTTCTCGTTGTTCGGCCAACCCGGCAAGCTCAGGACCATGGGCTGGCTCGACAGCGCCAACATGGGCAGCTTCCGTGAGACGCTGAACAATCCCGCGCTCAATCTCGACATCGCGCAGACCCGGCGCGGCCGCATCAAGGTCGGCTATGTCGTCAATCTCGAACAGGCGATCACCGAGGATGTCGGACTGTTCGGACGCTGGAGCTGGAACGACGGCAAGAACGAGACACTCGCCTTCACCGACATCAACCGCAGCCTGTCGGGCGGCCTCTCGGTCAAGGGCACGAAATGGGGCCGGCCCGACGACGTGGTCGGCGTCGGCGGCGCGATCAACGCGATTTCGGACTACCGCGACTTCCTTGCTGCCGGCGGCCTCGGCGTGCTGGTCGGCGACGGTGCGCTCAACTACCGCAAGGAGCGCATCCTCGAAACCTATTACGCCTATGCGCTGAACAAGAATCTCACGATCACCGCCGACTACCAGCTGATCGTCAACCCCGCCTACAACGCCGACCGCGGTCCGGTGTCGGTGTTCTCAGGACGGCTGCACGGCGAGTTCTGATTGCAGGTCAGAACAGCAGCGCGAGGCCGGAGACGAACAGCAGAGCAAGGACGATCCGGCGGAACGCGGTCTCGTCGATCCGGCCGAACAGTTTCAGCCCCAGCCACGTCCCGGCAAACAGGAACGGCAGACCAAGCGCGAAGAGCTTTGCAGTTTCGAGCGTGAGCGCTCCCTTGGCACCCAGCAAGAGCGCCGCCATGGCGAACACCACGACTGCGACCGGCTGGAAGGTCGCACGTTGGACGTCCTTTGGCAGGCCGCGCAGATTGCACCAGATGGTGATGACGATGCCGGCAAGGCCGGTCAGCCCGCCGAGCAGGCCGTTGAGGAAACCTACAGTCCCGTCAACGGCGGGCAACGCGGCGGTCGTCACCTTGAGCGGCGGCCGGAACCAGGCATAGAGGCTGTAGCCGATCAGGACCATTCCAACCGCGATGCGGACGCTCTTCGGGTGCGCCCATGTCAGAAGCGATACGCCAACCGGCACCCCAAGAACGGCGCCGACGATGAACGGCCGCAGCCGGCGCCAGTCGAGCGCCGTGCGCAACTTCCAGACTGAATAGCCTTGCACCAGAAGGCCAAAGCCGATGATCAAGCTGGCGCTCTGAAGCGGCGTCAGCACATAGAGCCACAGCGATGCCGCGACCAGGCCGAAGGCAAAGCCGGAGAGACCGGCGACGAATGCGCCGGCGAAGGTGGCCACCAGAAAAAGGGCAAGTTCGATTGTGATCCCGTCCATTGCTCGCTCCATGCGACAGCGAGCAGCGCTTGCGTGGGATCACCACTTCACGGGGAGGCTGCGACACCCCCGAGCTGAAAGCCTAGGTGAAGTGGTCTCCGTCCACAATGACCTTGTTACGCCGTGCGGATCGCGTCGAGAAGTTTTCCGACCTCGCCCTTGAGACGGCTGCTCTCGCCGGACAGTGATTTGGCGGACGCGAGCACGTTGGAAGATGCCGATCCGGTCTGGGTTGCACCGCGCTGCACGTCGACGATGCTGGCGGAGACCTGCTGGGTGCCGCGCGGCGCCTGCTGCACGTTGCGGGAAATCTCGCGCGTCGCCGCGCCCTGCTCCTCGACCGCCGCCGCGATGGCGGACGCAATCTCCGACATGCGGGAGATGGTGTCGCCGATCGCCTTGATGACGCCGACGGACTCTTCCGTCGCGGTCTGGATTCCCGAGATATGCTGGCTGGTCTCGCCGGTGGCCTTGGCGGCCTGTTCGGCGAGCGCCTTGACCTCGGAAGCCACCACCGCAAAGCCGCGCCCGGCCTCGCCGGCGCGCATCGACAGCGCGAAAAGCTTCCCGATCCGCATCTTGGGTCCCCGAATACATTTCTAAAATGTCGAAAACCTAGCCACCGCTCACTAAGGGCCGTTAAACAAGGAATCCCGCAATTCCACTGGCGCTCGCGCGAGCTTGCCGGAATGGCCCTTCGGCCACGTGGTTCCCGCGGCCGTCAAGTGCAGTAAAATTGACGGCATTACCTCGCCAAATACCTATATCAAGGCACGTGCCGTCCATCCGGACACACTCACTTACCTCGGAAGGTCAATGCTCTCGGTCGAACTCGCCATCGTCGTCGTCCTGATCGTCATCAACGGCCTGCTCTCCATGTCCGAGCTGGCCGTGGTTTCGTCCCGCCCGGCCCGCCTGTCGCTGCTCGCTGCCAAGGGCATCCGCGGCGCCGAGCGGGCGCTGATTCTGGCGGCCGATCCCGGCAAATTCCTCTCGACAGTGCAGATCGGCATCACGCTGGTCGGGGTGCTCTCCGGCGCATTCTCGGGCGCGACGCTCGGACAACGGCTGACGCAGTGGCTGCTTGAGTTCGGCCTGTCCCCTGGCATTGCCGACATCGTCGGCGTCGGCATGGTCGTCACGCTCATCACCTACGCCACCCTGATCGTCGGCGAGTTGGTACCGAAACAGGTGGCGCTGCGCGACCCCGAAAGCATCGCGGTGAGGGTTGCGCCGGCCATGCACGTGCTTGCGAGGGTCTCGCTGCCGCTGGTCTTCCTGCTCGACCTCTCCGGCAGGCTGATCCTCACTTTGCTCGGCCGCGGCGGCAAGTCGGGGGAGAAGGTCTCGGAGGACGAGATCCATCACCTCGTCAGCGAGGCCGAGAGCGCCGGCGTGCTCGAGCCTGGCGAAAAGGAGATGATCGCCGGCGTGATGCGGCTCGGCGACCGGCCGGTTGGCGCGGTCATGACGCCGCGCACGGAGGTCGACGAGATCGACCTGAACGACGATCTGGCCGCCATCCAGCAGATCATCGCCAAGAGCCCGCACTCGCGCTTTCCGGTCTCCGATGGCGACCGGGACAAGCCGATCGGCGTGCTCCAGGCCAAGGACCTGCTGGTCGCCTATATGAACGAGCGCACGCCGGACCTGCGCGCGCTCGTGCGCGAGGCGCCCGGCATCCCGGCGTCGGCAGACGCGCGCGACGTGCTGACGATCCTGAAAACTGCTCCGGTTCACATCGGCTTCGTCTATGACGAATACGGTGGCTTCGAAGGCATGGTGACGTCCGCCGACATCCTCGAATCGATCGTCGGCGCCTTCCATTCGGAAGCGGGACCGCCGGAGCCGGCCTATGTCAGGCGCGCAGACGATTCGTTCCTGATCTCCGGCTGGATGCCGGTCGATGAATTCGGCGAGTTGCTCGGCGTCGAATTGCCGCCGCACCGCTACAACACGGTGGCGGGCCTCGTGCTGCAACAATTCAGCGCGCTGCCTGACACCGGCGATGCCTTCGACTTCGGCGGCTGGCATATCGAGGTGATCGATCTCGATGGACGACGCATCGACAAAATATTGGCGAGCCGGTTGAGCGAGGTCGAGACGGGGTGAGCGGCGGCGCAAACCCTGAGCTGTCGTGCCGTACAAGCGCAGCTCGATATAACGGCTGAATATGCAGTAAGGGCCACAGCCCTCACCCGAACTTCACCCCGATCCGCTTCTCCTTGCGCCAGACCACAGTACAGGACCGATGCGTTCCGTCGGCCTGGAGGAACAGGGTGAAATGATCGGGGATGCCGACCGGGCTGGTGACGTCGAGCGCGGCGCCGGTGTCGGACAGGTTGCGGACGGTGCAGTCGATCGCGCCGCCGCCGAACTCGATCGTTCCGGCCTTCAGCACGCGATGCCTTGCCTTGTCGCGTCGTTCGTCGTCCATGGGTACAATCTACACCCAAAGTTGAATGAAGCGTTGAACGCCCGCCGCGGAGAATTTACCCGCCGGGGCCAGCCGCCCTGCCGGCCGGGGCGACGGTCACAGCGCCGGGTGGAACGTGTCGGCCTGGGCCATCCGCCAGGCGTCGCGGAAGCGCGGGTCTTCGGTGCCTTCAAGCAGCTCGCCCGGGCGCAGGAGCGGATAGAGCTGCGCGAAGGATTGCACCTGGGTCGTCGACGTCCGTTGGCTGAAATGGATCGGGCGCAGCTGCTGCGGATGCTCGAGGCCGGCGGCGGCGATCAGCTCGGTCAGCGAATGCAGCGTCGCGTGGTGATAATTGTGCACGCGGTCGATCTTCAGCGGCACGTAGAGCGCACGTGCACGCGTCGGGTCCTGCGTCGCCACCCCTGTCGGACAGCGGTCGGTGTGGCAGCTCAGCGACTGGATGCAGCCGAGCGAGAACATGAAGCCGCGCGCCGAGTTGCAATAGTCAGCGCCGATCGCCATCGCCCGCGCCATGTCGAAGGCGGTTGCGATCTTGCCGGAGGCGCCGATCTTGATGCGGTCGCGCGCATTGATGCCGATCAGCGCGTTGTGGACGAAATTGACGCCCTCGCGCATCGGCATGCCCAGATGGTCCATGAACTCCAGCGGCGCCGCGCCGGTGCCGCCTTCATTGCCGTCGACGACAATGAAATCAGGATAGATGCCGGTCTGAAGCATCGCCTTGCAGATCGCCAGGAATTCCCAGGGATGGCCGATGCACAGTTTGAAGCCGGCCGGCTTGCCGCCGGAGAGGCGGCGCATCTCGGCGATGAACTGCATCATGCCGACCGGCGTCGAGAAGGCGCGGTGCGAGGCTGGCGAGATGCAGTCCTCACCCATCGCGACGCCGCGAATCTTGGAGATCTCCTCCGAGACTTTTGCGGCCGGCAACACGCCGCCATGGCCGGGCTTGGCGCCCTGGCTGACCTTGAGCTCGACCATCTTGATCTGGTCGTCGCCGGCAACGCGCGCGAACGCTTCGGGATCGAAGCTGCCGTCGAGATGACGGCAGCCGAAATAGCCGGAGCCGATTTCCCAGATGATGTCGCCGCCCATCTCGCGGTGATAGGGGCTGACGCCGCCCTCGCCGGTGTCGTGCGCGAAGCCGCCCTTCTTTGCGCCGGCATTGAGTGCCCGCACGGCGTTGGGGCTGAGCGCGCCAAAGCTCATCGCGGAGATGTTGAACACCGAGGCCGAATACGGCTTCTTGCAGTCGGGGCCGCCGATGCCGATGCGGAACTTCTCCTCCGCATGCTTCTTCGGCGAGACCGAGTGATGCATCCACTCGTAGCCCTGGCGGTAGACGTCCTCCTGGGTGCCGAACGGACGCTTGTCGAGCTCCATCTTGGCGCGCTGATAGACCACGGCGCGGATGTCGCGCGAGAACGGCATGCCATCCTTCTCGCTCTCGAAAAAATATTGCCGCATCTCGGGGCGTATCTCTTCGAGCAGGAAGCGGATATGCGCCGAAATCGGATAGTTGCGCAGCACCGCGTGGCTCTTCTGCATGAGATCGCGGGCGCCGAGCAGCGTCAGTGCGCCGAAAATCAGGATCGGGACCAGCAGGATGTCGAAGATCTTGCGGTCGACGATGCCGATGCCGATCAGGAGCGCGGTGACGACCGCGCAGATCGTCAGCACGATGAAGCGCGGCGAGAATGGCAGCAGCAGGGTTTCCATGATTCCCTCCTCGGCCAGCGGCAGCCGTTTGGGGGACGGGTGTTGGGAGGATTCCTGCGTCTTGGTGTCGTCGGCCACGATTCCGATCCTCTCGCCAGCATGAGGCGGTACGATACGCCCTCGCCTGTCATACGGATATGACGCAGCCCTTGTTTCAGGCTAGCGAATTTGGCCGAGACAAATCAATCAGTCCGATGGGCGGGGTGCGGTGCAGCAAAGGGGCGGGGGGCGGGAGGATGAGCCGATCCTGAGCGAACACCGCGATCGGTCGGCAGCGAGGTGCCCACGTGCTTCCAAGGCAGTCGTCCCGGGCAAGCCTCAGCGCAGACCCGGGATCCATAACAACAGGATTTGGGGACTGGCGAAGCTGTCACTCCGAAACGTCGCATAACCACGGCCTGTGGTTAGGGCGACGAGCGCAAGCGCTCGCGCTGGGGTCCCGGATCGGCGCGCGCTTTTACGCTTGTCCGGGACGACAGCTGAATTGACCGCTGCGAGCGGCGCTTACCGCTCGACGAAGGCCTTCTCGATCACGAAATGGCCGGGCTTGTTGCCGCTTCCCTCGATGAAGTCGCGGCCTTCGAACATCACCTTCAGCTCTTCCAGCATCGCCGGGCTGCCGCACATCATGATGCGGTCGGTGGCGATGTCGAGCGGCGACTGCCCGATGTCGTTGAAGATCTGCGCGGAGTTGATGAGGTCGGTGATGCGGCCGCGATTCCTGAACGGCTCGCGGGTCACGGTCGGGTAGTAAATCAGCTTGTCGGCGAGCAGCTCGCCGAACAGCTCATCCTCGCGCAAGGAAGCCACGAGCTTCTCGCCGTAGGCGAGCTCGGAGACCTGGCGGCAGCCGTGCACCAGCACGATGGATTCGAACTGGTCATAGACCTCCGGGTCCTTGATCAGGCTCGCGAACGGCGCAAGGCCCGTCCCGGTCGACAGCAGCATCAGCCGCTTGCCGGGAAGGAGATTGTCGGTGATCAACGTGCCGGTCGCCTTGCGGCCGACCAGGATGGTGTCGCCTTCCTTGATCTTCTGCAGGCGCGAGGTCAGCGGGCCGTCCTGCACCTTGATCGAGAAGAACTCGAGTTCTTCCTCGTGGTTGGCGCTCGCCATGCTGTAGGCGCGCAGCAGCGGACGGCCGTCGATCTCGAGGCCGATCATGGCGAACTGGCCGTTCTGAAAGCGGAAGCCGGTATCGCGCGTGGCCCGGAAGCTGAACAGCGTGTCGGTCCAGTGCTGAACGGAAAGAACCTTCTCTCGGTAAAACGCGCTCATGATTTTCGCTATTCCGAATAATTGAGGTTTTTCGGGCAACAGCATTGCCCGGCCCTGAAATCGGGGCGGACACCATTGCCATGGCGGAGGATTTCGCGTGTGTGATCTACGCCATCGGGACCAATAATCAACCTCGTTTCGGATGCAATTGATGCCGGTCAAATCGGCATTTGCGGCGCAATTGGCCGCATCATTAATGAATCTGCTGTCTGGCATGCAGCGAGGGCAATTTCTTTTCCCTGCGAGGCGCAATTGCAGCACTTAATTCCATCGCGCTCGCGAGAATTTCATGAAGAATAGCTCTGATTTTCCGCGCGATTGGAGCTATTGCCCGCGTTTTGCGGCTTTCGGCGACAGGAACAACAGAGATGGCAAGCGGCGAGCGGCTCTTCGTTCAGGCGATCAGGCGCTATTGCGCGGGCCACGGCGTCGCCGTCGATGTCCGCGCCGGCGGCTGGCTGATCGCGATGCGCCGGGGCCGAACGCGCCATTTCGCTTTCGGCTACGACATCGGCCTCAACGGCGCCATCGCGCACCGCCTCGCTAATGACAAATCGGCGACCGCCGAAGTGCTGGCGCTGGACGGCGTGCCGTGCGTTCCCCACCACCGCTTCCTCAACCCGAAGCTCGGCAAGAACGTTGTTGGCCCCAGCTGGCGCGACGCGATGCTCGAGCTGCTTGCCGACCATCCGCAAGGCGTGGTGGTGAAGCCGAATGAAGGGACATCGGGACGCTCGGTGTTCAAGGTGACGACCGAGGCGGAACTCGACCACGCGGTCAGCGACGTTTTCGCGATGAGCGCCGGACTCGTGATCTCGCCCTATCTGGCGATCGAGGACGAGGTCCGTGTCGTGCTGCTCGATGATCTGCCGCTCGTGGTCTACATCAAGCAGCGCGGCAAAGATTGGCGGCACAATCTCGACGCCGGCGCAAAGCCGGTGTTGCTAGCCGATGGCGAGGTTCGCGCGGCTTGCGTGAAGCTCGCGGCCGATGCCGCAAACGCCATCGGCATCGTCTTCGCGTCAATTGATTTGGTGCGCGTCGGTGGCAAGTGGCGCGTGCTGGAAATCAATTCCGGCGTGATGATGGAGGCGCTTGGCAAGCTGCATCCGGAACTGGTGCAGGCGACGTATGACGCGGCGCTGGATCGGGTGTTCGGGGAAGGATAGCAGCTACGGGACTGCTTCCACCCTCCCCCTCCAGGGGCCCTCCAGGGGCCCTCCAGGGGAGGGTAACAAAGACCCCCACTCAATTACTCGCCCCAGCGGAATCGTCCATCGCCTTGAACGCCTCTTCCAGCTGCGGCGAGATCGGCACGTTCAGACGTTCGCCGGTGGGGAGCCTCGCGGTGAACCATTTGTTGTAGAGCGGGACGAGGTCGCGATTGGAGCCGAGCTTGCGGAAGGCACGTTCGACCAATGCGGACAATTGCGGCTCGCCTTTCCTGAACATGATGCCGTAGGGATCGTAGGACAGGTAATCGCCGGTGACGCGAAACTTGTCCTGCGCCTTGTGGCGCGCGATCAGGCCGGAGAGCAGGATGTCGTCGGTGGCGAACGCGTCGGCCTTGCCCTCGGCGAGCATCTGGTACGACTGCTCGTGATCGCTCGCGGTGACGATGTTGAGGCCGAGCGAGAACTTCTTGTCGGCCGCATGCATCGCCTGCTCGTTGGTGGTGCCCTTGGTCACCACCACGGTCCTGCCCTTGAGATCGGTGACCGCAGCGACGTTCGACGCCTTCGGCACCATCAGCTTGGTGCCGGCGACGAACATCAGGGGCGAGAAGGCGACGCGCTTGCCGCGCTCGGCATTGGCCGTGGTCGAGCCGCATTCCAGGTCAAACTTGTTCTGGAGCACGGCATCGATCCGGTCGTCCGAGGTGACCTTGACGTAGTCGATCCTGAGGTTGGGATCGTCGACCTCGACGCCGATCTCCTCGACGATGGCCTCGCAGAGCTCAAGGCTGTAGCCGATCGGGCGGCCCGACTGGTCGAGGAAGGAGAACGGCGGCGAGCTCTCACGGTAACCGAGCCGCACGGCGTGCGCCGCCTTGATGGCCGACAGCGTCGGGCTCAGCCCTTCGCCGGTCTGGGCGAGGGCCGAGCTCGCGAACAACGAGGTCGCCAACAAAGAGGTGGCGAGCAACGAGGCCGCCAGCCACAGGCGGCTTGAGGTCAGAGACCTCGCCAATATCTGGCCCATGGTTCACTCCTACCCATGGCCGGCCATCGCGGGCACTTCGCCCGGCACCATGCCGTCAGGCACGACGTCGCTGGGGCCGAGCGCGTGCTCGGGCCCAAGCTCGCCCTCCCATTTGGCCACGACCGAGGTCGCCAGCGTGTTACCGATCACGTTGGTGGCGCTGCGGCCCATGTCGAGGAAGGTGTCGATGCCCATGATCATCAACAGGCCCGCCTCGGGGATGTTGAACTGCGCCAAGGTCGAGGCGATCACGACGAGGGAGGCTCGCGGCACGCCGGCGACGCCCTTCGAGGTGATCATCAGCGTTGCCAGCATCGCGAGCTGGGTGCCGAGCGGCATGTCTATGTGATAGCTCTGCGCGATGAAGACGGCCGCGAAGGTGCAGTACATCATCGTGCCGTCGAGATTGAAGGAATAGCCGAGCGGCAGCACGAAGCTCGAGATCCGCGACGAGGCGCCGAAGCGGTTGAGCGCCTCCAGGGTCTTCGGATAGGCCGCCTCCGAGCTCGCGGTCGAGAACGCGATCATCAGCGGTTCGCGGACCAGCTTTAGCAGATGGCTGTACCGTGGCCCGATCACGACGAAGCCGACGATGACCAGGATCGTCCACAGGATCGCCAGCGAGAGATAGAAGCCGCCCATGAAGACGACGAGCTTCCAAAGCACCAGCAGGCCGTTCTTGGCGACCGTCGCGGTGATGGCGGCCCACACCGCGAGCGGCGCGAACAGCATCACATAGCTCGTCACCTTCAGCATGATGTGGCCGATGTCGTCGATCAGCGCCAGGATCGGCTTGGAGCGCTCGGGCATTGCGCCCATTGCCACGGAGAAGAACACGGCGAAGATCACGATCTGGAGGATCTCGTTCTGCGCCATCGCATCCGCGATCGAAGTCGGGATCAGATGGGTCAGGAATTTCTCGATCGAGAAGGCCGAGACCGGCAGACCGGTCGATTGCCCCGCCTGGGGCAGCGTGCCCGGGAAGTTCGCGCCGGGCTGCAGCAGATTCACCATCACGAGGCCGAGCAGCAGCGAGATGAAGGAGGCGCTGACGAACCAGCCCATGGTCTTGGCGAAGATGCGGCCGAGCTTGGAGCCCGAGCCCATATGGGCGATGCCACCGACCAAGGTCGCGAACACCAGCGGCGCGATGATCATCTTGATCAGGCGCAGGAACATCATGGCGATCAGGTTGATGGAGGACGCCCAGTCCGCGCGCGTGTCGGGCAGGAAATTGTAGATCGCCGACCCCATGATGATGCCGAGCACCATCGCCGCCAGAATGTATTGCGTGAACCTGTTCGACATCGCTTACCCCCAAGGACACCGGCGCTTCATGATGTCGCAGATATCGCAACGACGCAACACGCTTTGCGTGTGGTCGCGTTTTCAGGATGTTCCCATTGTGAAATGGAACGCGGCGATCTAGCCTTCATGCAGTGCACAACGAATGCAGCTTGCACGTTTTATTTGCGGCGACTGCATCAACAATCGTCAAACAATCCAAGAGGGAAACGCCATGAGCGGCAACATCAATCGCCAGATTCTTCTGGTGGAGAAACCCAGCGGCAAGCTCGGCCCCGAGCATTTCAAGATGGTGGACGGTGCAGTGCCGGAGCCGAAAGACGGCGAGGCGCTGCTGCGCGTGCGATACATTTCACTCGATGCCGCCAATCGCGCCTGGATGCACGGCGCCACCTACCGCTCCGCCGTCGAGGCCAACAGCGTGATGGCCGGGGGCGCCATTGCCGAGGTCATCAGCTCCAGCGACGAGGGGCTTGCGCCCGGCGACATCGTGTTCGGCGACACCGGTTGGCAGGAATTTGCCGCGGTGGCCGCAAAGCACCTCACCAAGATGCCGAAGCTCGAGCCGATGACGCATTTGCTCAGCGTGTTCGGCATCGCCGGTCTCACCGCCTATTTCGGTCTGCTGGAGATCGGCAAGCCGAAAGAAGGCGAGACGGTCGTGGTCTCTGCGGCCGCGGGCTCGGTCGGCTCGATCGTCGGGCAGATCGCCAAGATCAAAGGATGCCGCGTGATCGGCATTGCCGGCGGCGCGGACAAATGCAACTGGCTGACCTCCGAGCTCGGCTTCGATGCCGCCGTGGACTACAAGGACGGCGCGGTGTTCAAGGCGCTCCGCGCTGCTGCGCCCAAGGGCATCGACGTCTATTTCGACAATGTCGGCGGCGACATTCTCGAAGCCTGCCTGCCGCAGATGAACAATTACGGCCGCATCGCCTGCTGCGGCGCGATCTCGCAATATGACGGCGCGCCCGCAGCACATGGACCGCGCGGCGTGCCGGGACTGATCGTGGTGAAGCGGCTCGTCGTGCAGGGCTTCATCGTGATGGATTACATGAAGGAAAGCCCGCGCGCGCTCGCCGACCTCCAGACCTGGGTGAAATCCGGCAAGCTGAAGGTGCAGGAAGACGTCATCGACGGATTGGAGAACACGCCAAAGGCACTGATTGGATTGCTCGCGGGCGAGAACCGCGGCAAGCGCATGGTCAAGCTCTGACGACGTCGGCACATCGTATCGGCGCAGACATAATCTAGTTGCGGTAGCAGTCGAAGCGGCCAATGATATCGCTCGCGAGGCATCACTCGCGACGACTGCGATTGCGCGACTTTGATTGATCGCCAAAAATTACGGATAGGGTAGGAATTCATCCAGATGTTCAACACCGTGAAACAGGTCTCAACGCGCACGGCATTGCTTGCGGCGGCGCTGTTCGCAACTGCAGCAGGCGCATTCGCGCAAGCGCCGAGCGAGGCGCAGAAGGGCGCGATCCGGTCCGCATGCCGATCGGACTTCATGGCGCACTGCGCGAGCGTCACGCCGGGCGGCGTCGAAGCGTATCAATGCCTGAAGAAGAACATGTCGAGCCTTTCGGGAGGATGCCAAACTGCGGTGCGCGCCGTCGAGCCCGCTGCGGCTCCGAAGACCGAAGCTGCTCCCGCCGCGCCGAAGACTGAAGCTGCGCCGAAGGAGGCCCCTCCCAAGGCGGAGGCGGCCCCTGCTACGTCGAATGCCGAGAGCGCCCCCGCTGCAAAGCCGGCCGCTCCCGCCAAGCAACCCAGCAGCGCGCAGGTTTCCGCCGTCAAAAGCGCATGCCGGGCCGACTATCCCAAGGTGTGCGCCAGCGTGCCGCCGGGCGGCGCCCCCGCGCTCGAATGCCTGGAGAAAAACAAGGCCAAGGTCTCGCCCGCCTGCGAGAAGGCTGTGAGCGCCGCAACCGGCGGAGGCGTTGCAGCGACGGCAGCGCCCGCGGGTGCGGCACCCATGGCGGCAGCGCCGACGGCCACACCGGCCGTGATCGTTTTGCGCCCCTTGCTGCCACGCGAAGAGCTGTTCATCGTGAGGTCGGCCTGCGGCGCCGACATCCGTTCGCTCTGCGCCGGCGTCGCGCCCGGCGGCGGCCGTATCATTCAGTGCATCTCCAACAGGGCAGCCTCGCTATCGCCCGCCTGCAAGGACGTGCTCGCCCCGTTCGCGGCGCGATGAGATCGCGCGCGTTGGCGCGTCGATGATCGGCGGCGTGCGCAAATGAATTCGCGCACGCCTGAAACGACAAATGTTTTGCTGATATCCGATTTCAATCACGACAAGCCGGGAGGACAACATGCGTTCATTGCTGCTCGCTGCTTCTGCACTCCTCGCCTTCGGAGCGACCATGACGTTCGAGGCCACCGATGCCAACGCGGTGGTGTGTGCCCGCGGGGTCCATCGCGCCGGTTGCGTCGGCCCGAACGCGGCCGTCGTTGTCCGCAAGCCGGCTCCGGTGGTCCGCTGTACCCGGGTGCTGGTCAACGGGGTGTACGTGAAGCGCTGCGTCTGAACGCGGCGGATAGCCAAGTCGGCGCGGTTTGGCTATGATTTGGACCTGACGGTTTGGGCGTGCGTAGAACGTGTGTCCGAATATGGGCTTCGGCGCGCCCGCGCTTGGCTGATAATTCCGCTGGCGCAGGACGTCGGAGCACATTAGGCTACCCCTAGATAGTAAGTATACTGTCAATTAGGGAGGCAGACGTTGCGGATCGCCGTGATTGGCGGGGGGCCCGGTGGGCTCTACTTCGCCTATCTCTGGAAGAAGCGTCACCCCGAGGATCAAGTCGACCTGTTCGAACAGAACCCGGCCGACGCGACCTGGGGCTTTGGCGTCGTGTTCTCCGACCAGGCTCTGGAATTCCTGCGCGCCGACGACCCCGAAACCGTCGACGCGATCGCGCCGCATATGGAGAGCTGGGAGAACATCACGCTGAACCTCGGCGGCGACAGCGTCGCCATCGACGGCGTTGGCTTCTCCTCGATCGGGCGGCTCGAGCTCCTGAGGTTTCTGCAGCAGCGCGCGCTCGGCGTCGGTGTCACGCCGCGCTTCGATACGCCGATCCACGCCATCGACCAGCTCAATGGGCACGATCTGATCGTCGCCGCCGACGGACTGAATTCGCTGGTGCGCCGCGCCTATGAGGGCGATTTCGGCACCTCGCAGTCCTACTCCTCCAACAAGTTCGTCTGGTACGGCACCTCGAAGCGATTCGATACGCTGTCGCAGACCTTCGTGAAGACCGACCGCGGCGCCTTCAACGCCCATCACTACCGCTACTCGCCGGCCATGAGCACCTTCCTGGTCGAATGCGACCACGCAACCTGGCAGGCCTACGGATTCGCCTACAAGGACGTCGAACAGTCCAAGGGCGTCTGCGAAGAGGTGTTCGCGGATACGCTTGGCGGCCATTGCCTGGTCTCCAATAAATCGGTCTGGCGCAACTTTCCCTGGGTCTGGAACGAGCGTTGGTCGTTCAAGAACATGGTGCTGCTCGGCGATGCCCTGCACTCCGCGCACTTCTCCATCGGTTCGGGCACGCGGCTTGCGATCGAGGACGCCATTGCATTGGTCAAGGCGCTGGAATCGGATGCGCATCTTGCCACCGCTCTCCATCGCTACCAGGCCGCGCGAAAACCGGTGGTGCAGAAGCTCGTCAATGCCGCCCGCACGTCGGCGTTCTGGTACGAGCACTTTGCCCAGCACATGCAGCTCGACCTGATGGACTTCGCCTACAGCTACATCACGCGCTCCGGCCGTATCGACGATTCCCGGCTGCGCACGATGTCGCCGGCCTTCATGGCCCGTTACGAGGCGGCCAAGAACGGCGGAGACGAGGCATGAGCAACGAAATTCGCGACCAGGTGCCCATGGGCAGCGAGGGGGCACGCGAGATCGGCTTTGCCGTTCCTGACATCTACAACGCCAGCCGCGTGCTGTTCGACAATCTCGCCAAAGGCCATGGCGACAAGCTTGCGCTCTTGGGCCCGGCAGGTACGCGGACCTATGCCGAGCTCTGCGCGGAGGCTTGCCGCTGGGGCAACGGCTTTGTATCGCTGGGCCTCAAGCGCGGCGACCGCGTGCTGTTGTTCCTCGACGACACCCCGGCCTACCCGGCCGCGTTCTTCGGCGCGGTGCGCGCCGGCTTCGTGCCGCTCCTGATCAATACGCTGACGCCGCCGGATCTCCTGCAATTCTATCTCGCCGATTCCGGCGCGGCGGTCGCGGTGGCGGATGCCGAGTTCGCGGCGCGCTTCAATGCGGAGGCTTGCAAGGAGACGGGCCTGCGCACGCTGATCGTCGTCAACGGAGCGGCGGGCGATCATGCCGCGCCTGCGGCGATCTCCGCCGCAGGGTGGCTCGCGCAATTCCCGGCCGAGCTGGCGGGAGCGGACACCCATCGCAACGAGATGGCGTTCTGGATGTATTCCTCCGGCTCCACCGGTCGGCCCAAGGGCATCGTGCATCTCCAGCACGACATGGCCTATAGCGAGGCGGCCTTTGCGCAGAACGTATTGAAGCTGACGCCTGACGACATCTGCTTTTCGGTGCCCAAGATTTTCTTCGCCTATGGCTTTGGCAACTCCGTCACCTTCCCGTTCTCAGCCGGTGCGGCAACGCTGCTGCTGCCGGGCCAGCCGAAACCCGCATCGATCTTTGCGGCAATCGAGCAGCACAGGCCCACGGTGTTCTTCGGCCTGCCGACGCTCTACACCTCGCTGACCAAGGCCGAGGGCGCGCAACTGACGGATTTCTCGTCGCTGCGCATGTCGCTCTCCGCGGCCGAGGTGCTCTCGGCCGAAGTCTTCAACGGCTGGAAGACGCTCACCGGCCTCGAGATCGTCGAAGGCCTCGGCTCGACCGAGGTGCTGCACATCTATCTGTCCAACCGGCCCGAGCAGAAGAAGCTCGGCGCCGCCGGCCTGCGCGTGCCCGGCTACGAACTCGCGCTTCGCGACAAGGACGGCCGCGACGTCGGCGACAACGAGGAAGGCATTTTGTGGGTCCGGGGCGATTCCAATACGCCGCTGTACTGGAACCGGCCGGACAAATCCGCCGAGACGATCCGCGCGGAGGGGTGGATCTACACCGGCGATCGTTTCATCCGCGATGCCGACGGCTTCCACTTCTTCCGCGGCCGCGCCGATGATCTCATCAAGATCTCGGGACAGTGGGTCTACCCGCTCGAGGTCGAGCTCTGCCTCGCCGACCATCCCGATATCCGCGAATGCGCGGTATTCGCCGCCGAGCTGCCCGATCGCCGCATGACGCTGAAGGCGGTGGTGGTGATGAACAGCCGCACGGTTAACCAGGGTGACGCGAGGCGGCGGCTGCAGGACTATGTAAAGGGCAAGCTGCTGCCCTACAAATATCCGCGCGAAGTGATCTTCATCGACGAGTTGCCGAAGACGGGCACGGGGAAGATCGACCGGCAGGCGCTACTCAGGATGTGAGGAACAGGTGCGGGTCCACGCGCGGCCGTCGTAGGGTGGGCAAAGGCGCGCAGCGCCGTGCCCACCAACTTTCAAGATCACGGGAAGTCGTGGGCACGGCGCAAGGGCGCCATTGCCAACCTACGAATACGAGCGTGAGGCGCCAACGTCGCCCCACACGCCCGCCCTCACCCCGCCTTCCCCAGATGCTCCAGCGCATCCTAGGCACGCAGCGGCACGCGTGACGCTTCGTTGTTGAGGTCGACGAGCTGCACCAGCAACCCTATCAGCGTCTTGCGCTCCGTGGGCTTCAGCGGCTCCAGCATCCGGGCCTGGGCGCGTTCGACCGCCGGGATGATCTCGCGCAAGATCGCGGCGCCGGATTTCGTCAGGTAGAGCAGCTTGATGCGCTTGTCCTCGGGCGCCGGTTTGCGGTCGATATAGTTCTTGGCCTGCAACCGCTCGATCACGCTGCCGAGCGTGGAGCGGTCGAACGCGATCACCGCGGACAGCCGCGTGGCGTCAATGCCGGGATGGGTGTGGATCGCGATCAGCGCCGCATATTGCACCGGCGTCAGGTCGAACGCCTTGCACTCCTCCATGAAGATCGAGACCGCGATCTGCTGCATGCGCCGGAACAGATAGCCGGGCGCGGCATAGACCGCGTCGATCGTGATCGGAGCGGCAGGCTTACTCGGCATCGGGCTGCTTCTCCGGTGCGGCATCTGCGAAAGCTGCAAGCGCCTTGGCGGCGGCCTCGGCCTTGAGCAGGCGCGGATAGGCCGCGACATCGACACCGAAGCGACGCGCATTGGCGAGTTGCGGCAGGAGACAGAGATCGGCCAGCGTCGGCGCATCGCCGAAGCAGAACGGGCCCGCTTCGTCCCGGATCAGCGTCTCGCAGGCCGACAGTCCCTCCCGATTGACCCATCCCGCCCAGTCCTGGACCTTCTCTTCGGGCAGGCCGAGCTCGCGCAGCCGCGCCAGCACCTTCAGGTTCTGCACGGGATGGGTGTCGCAGGCGATCGCCAGCGCAAACGCCCGCACCTTGGCGCGCCGCAGCGGATCTTTCGGCAGCAGTGGCGGATTGGGGTGCGTCTCGTCGAGCCATTCGATGATCGCCACCGATTGGGTCAGCACTGTACCCGCATCGTTCTCCAATGCGGGCACCAAGCCTTGCGGATTGATGGCGAGATAGGCCGGCGCGCATTGCTCGCCCTTGCGAAGATGATGCGGCAGATGCTCGGCGCCGAGGCCCTTAAGATTCAGCGCGATGCGCACGCGATACGCGGCGCTGGAGCGGAAATAGCCGTGCAGCTTCATCGAGACCTCCTTGTTTTGCGTCATTCCGGGGCTCGCAAGCGAGAGCCCGGATCTCGAGACTCCGGGTTCGGCTCTTCAAGCCGCCCCGGAATGACTGCCTTGTAACGCGTTCGATCGCGTTGACGCTACCTAGATCGTGAGTATACTGTCAATCAACAAAACGATCGGGAGCCGCAACATGGAAGCCGTGACCAAGACGCCGGAACGCGAGGCGTTCTACAAGAAGATAGACGGCGAAAACCTCACCGCGCTGTGGACGGTGATGAGCGATCTGATCACGCCGGAGCCGAAGAGCGCCTGCCGGCCTCACCTATGGAAATTCGAAGTCATCCGCGACTACATGATAGAGGCCGGCAAGCTCATCACCGCCAAGGAAGCCGAACGGCGCGTGCTGGTGCTGGAGAATCCCGGCCTGCGCGGCCAATCCAAGATCACGACCTCGCTCTATGCCGGCGTGCAGATGGTGGTGCCCGGCGACGTCGCGCCGGCGCATCGCCACAGCCAGTCGGCGCTGCGCTTCGTGCTCGAAGGCAAGGGCGCGCACACCGCGGTGGACGGCGAGCGCACCGCGATGGAGCCGGGCGACTTCATCATCACGCCGTCGATGACCTGGCACGATCATTCCAACGAGACCAGCGAGCCGATGTTCTGGCTCGATGGCCTCGACATCCCGTTGGTGCAGTTCTTCGACTGCTCGTTTGCGGAGGGCTCGAAGGAAGACCAGCAGAAGATCACAAGGCCTGCCGGCGACAGCTTTGCGCGCTACGGCCACAATCTCTTGCCCGTCGACGTGAAGCGTTCGTCGAAAACCTCGCCGATCTTCAGCTACCCCTATGCCTACACCCGCGAAGCGCTGGAGAAGGCGAGGACGAGCCAGGAATGGGACGCCTGCCACGGGCTGAAGCTGAAGTTCAGCAATCCCGAGACCGGCGATTTCGCGATGCCGACGATCGGCACCTTCATCCAGCTGCTGCCGAAGGGATTCAAGACCGCGCGCTATCGGTCGACCGACGCGACGGTGTTCTGCCCGATCGAAGGCCGTGGCCGCAGCCGCATCGGCGATGCCGTTTTCGAATGGGGCCCGCGCGACCTGTTCGTGGTGCCGAGCTGGCAGTGGGTGACGCACGAGGCGGAGGACGACGCCGTGCTGTTCAGCTTCTCGGATCGGCCGGTGCAGCAGAAGCTGGATTTGTTCCGGGAGGACCGCGGGAACGCGTGAAGGTCTCGGAAGGTGGGCAAAGGCGCCGTTGCGCCGTGCCCACGTCTTCGCGACTCATGGAGAGATGGTGGGCACGCTTCGCTTTGCCCACCCTAGGCAGCGGTGAATTTGGCTACCGCCAGTGCAGCAGCCTTGTCTCCAGCCAGCCGATCACCTTCCCGACCGCAAGCCCGAACACCGACAGGATCACCACGCCCGCCAGCAGCTGATCGGTCTGCATCAGATTGCCGGCCTGGAGCACGAAGGCGCCGATGCCGTATTGGGCGCCGATCATCTCGGCGCTGACGACGAGTAACAGCGCGACGGAGGCGGTGATGCGGAAGCCGGCGAGGATCGCGGGCAGTGCGCCCGGCCAGATCACCTTGCGTACGATGGTCGCAAACGGCACGTTGAAGCTCTGCGCCATGCGGATCAGATTGCGCGGCACCGCGTCGACGCCGCTATAGACCGAGATCGCGGTCGAGAAAAAGACCCCGAGCGCAATGGTTGCGATCTTCGGCTCTTCGCCGATGCCAAGCCAGAGGATCAGAAGCGGCAGCAGCGCGATCTTGGGGATCGGGAACAGCGCGGAGATGAAGGTGATGCCGACGCTGCGCGCAAGCCGCGACAGGCCGATGGCGAAGCCGACCGCGATACCGGCCGCAGTCCCCAGCAGCCAGCCGACGCCGATGCGCAGCAGCGACGCCGACAGGTGCTGCCAGAGCGCACCCGAGATCGCAAGCTGGTAGATCGCGCGCCCGATTGCAAAGGGGGTTGGCAGGAACAGCGCATTGACGAGGCCGGCGCTGCCGGCCGCCTGCCAGATCGCGATGACCAGGACGAGCGCGATCCAGCCGCCGAACCGGCTCGATGCAGGCACGAAGCCGGCGCCGCGAAAGCGGACGGGGCGGCTCGCTTCGGTCTTTGCTGTCGCTTCCGCTGCGGCACGATCAAGCATGCTGGACCTCGCGCTCGGCATCGATGGCCTCGTTGCGGATCAGCGACCAGATCTGGTTCTGCAGCGCCAGCAGCTTCTCGCGCGCTTCAGCTTCGCCGCGCGCAGCGCGCGTCATCGGCACGGTCACGACCTCGCGAATGCGGCCCGGCCGCCGCGACAGCACCACGATGCGATCGGCGAGCCGCGCCGCCTCTTCGAGATTATGCGTGACATAGACCGCGCCCATGCCGCCATCGGCGAGCAGGCGGACGAAATCCTCCATCAGCAATTCGCGGGTCTGCGAATCAAGCGCCGACAACGGCTCATCCATCAGCAGGATAGCGGGCCTCACCGCGAGTGCGCGCGAAATGCCGACGCGCTGGCGCATACCGCCGGAGAGCTGCTTTGGATAGGTTCTGCGGAAATCAGTCAGCCCCGTGCGGCGCAAGGCGTCGTCGACCAGCGCCCGGCGTTGCGCGGCCGAAAGCTGGGCGTGCAGCAGCGCGAATTCGACGTTCTCCTCGACCGTAGCCCAGGGCAGCAAGGCAAAGTCCTGGAACACGAAAGTCAGCGGATTGAGACTGTCCGCCGGCGGCGAGCCCCGCAACTCAGGCGCGCCGGAGGTCGGCTGCAGCAGGCCGCCAAGGATCGACAGCAGCGTGCTCTTCCCGCAGCCCGAAGGCCCGACGACCGCCACCACCTCGCCGGCGCCGACGGTGAAGGAGACGTCGTCGAGCACGGCAAGATCGCCGAAGCAATGGCTGATGTGGCTGGCGATCAGGTCCATTCTGTCTCGTCCTGTTCTCCGTCGTTCCGGGATGATCCGAAGGATCAGACCGCAGGTGTGCACTTGCGCACCGGCAAACCTCGAGATCCTCAGGTGCGCAACTGCGCACCGTAGTTCTCGCTTCGCGAGCCCCGGATGACGAAGGGTCAATCCGCTTTCACGTAATCCTTCGCGATGATCGCCTCGGCATCAAAGCCTTTGTCGGCAAAGCCCTGCTCCTGGAGCCATTTGATCTGGTTGTCGACGTTCTTCACGTCCAGCTTGCCGTCTGGATCGATATAGGCGCAGTTGCCGACCACCTGCTCGACCGGCAAATTGGTGTATTTCGCGATGATCTCCAGCAGCGGCTTGGTCTTGTCGTTGATCGGCGCAATGCCGTCCTTCATCGCGGCGAGGATGACGTCGTGATATTCGCGATCCGCCTTGGCCAATGCGCCCAGCAGCTTCGTCACCAGCGCCTTGTTGGTCAGCGTCTTCGGCGAGGCGAACACCGCGCCCAATTGCCAGGGCGTCTCGTCGCCGACCCACCCCAGGAATTTCGCACCGCCTTCATCCATCAGCTTTCGCGCCGTGGAGATGGGAAGCAGCGCCGCATCGACGGTCTCGCCCTTCAGCGCAGCCGCCGCATTCGACAGCGATTGCAGCGGCACGATCTTCACCTCCGCGAGCTTGAAGCCGTATTTGTCGGCGAGCAGGCCGAGCGAATAGTGGAAGCTCGAGCCGACCTGCGTCATCGCCACACGCTTGCCGGCGAGATCCTTTGGCGTCTTCAGCCCGGCCGCGTAGGCGTTGTTGCTGGCGAAATATCCGATCAGGGGATAACCGGCCTTCTCTCGGCTCATACCGCCGATCACCTTCAGCGTGCCCTTGCCGGCGAGATTGTAGAGACCGGCGGTGAAGGCGGTGATGCCGAAATCGATGTCGCCCGAGGTGGTGGCGACCGCGATCGGCTGCGCCGCGTCGAAGAATTTCAGCTCGACATCCAGGCCAGCCTCGCGGAAATAGCCCTTGTCCTGCGCGATGAAAACAGGCGCGGAGGAGGACAGGCGCAGCACGCCGATCCTGGCCTTCAGCGCGTCCTCGGCCCTGGCCGTGCTCATCGCCATGATCGCCAAAAGGCCCACTAGCGCGAGCCGCGCAATCCCGATCATCCCGTTTCCTCCAGTGCTTCTCTTGGTCGTTCTTGCAGGCCGCTACAGGCCCTCGGGGACGGGCTGGTCCCGCCCGATGAAGGCGCCCTGTTGTTTCAACGTTTCCTGCAGGTTTTCAACCAGGATGTCACGCGGGATCCCATTTCCGGAGAGCGCCAGCGCGGCGGCGGAACCGGCGGCCTCCCCCATCACGAAACAGGCACCGGAAACCCGTGCCGCCGACTGGCCCTCATGGGTCATCGAGGCGCAGCGGCCGGCGACCAGGAGATTGTCGACGCCTTCGGGCACCAGCATCCGGTAGGGCAGCTCGTTATAGCCGCGCGATTCCGGGATCGGCGGGAAGGTGAAGACGACGTCGCCGGGCACATGGGCCTCGATCGGCCAGCCATTGACACCGATGGAGTCCTCGAAAGAGGCGCAGCCGAGCACGTCCTCGCCGCTGAGTTGGTAGCCACCCTTGATGCGGCGGGTCTCGCGAATGCCGAGCTGCGGCGGCAAATCGACGATATAGGACTTCTCGAAGCCAGGCACGGTACGCAGGAATTCGAACGCGGCGAGCGCCTGCTTGCGGCCCTCGATTTCGCCGCGGGTGAGATCGTCCGGCTCGACGCCGTTGATGGCATGGCCGTCCTCGCGCGCCACTTGCGTAAAGTTCACCCGCCATTCGATGCCGGATTTTTGCGGCCGCACGATCGCGCTTTTGCGCGGGAATGTGTGGGTGCCGGCGACAATCGCCTTCTCCATCAATTGCGGAATGGTGCGCCAGGCATCGCCCGCCTTCTCGGGATCGATGCCGTTGAGGCGAAGCATCATCGAGGGATAGAGCGGATGGCCGTGCTCGTCGCCGATCTCGAACGGCGCACCGGCCCAGACGGCGAGGTCACCGTCGCCGGAACAGTCGATGAAAATCTCCGATCGCACCGCCTGCCGGCCGGCCTTGGTCTCGACCATCAGCGCGTCGATGCGGCTGTCATGACCCATCACGACACCGGCGCCGAGCGCGTGGAACAGGATGTGCACCTTGTGGCTGGTAAGAAGCTGATCAGCCGCAATCTTGTAGGCCGCGGTGTCATAGGCCTGGGCGAAGACCTTGCCGAGGATCAGATGCGGTGTGTTGAGGCCGCCCAGCCGATCGATCCGCGCGAGCAATTCCGAGGCCATGCCCTGCACCAGCCGACGATGCTCGCCGTAGACATTGCCATGCAGGCCGCAAAAATTGGTGACGCCGGCAGCTGTCCCCATGCCGCCGAGAAAGCCGTAGCGTTCGATCAGCAGGGTCTTCCGCCCGGCGCGCGCGGCTGAGGACGCCGCGACAATGCCCGCCGGACCGCCGCCGAGCACGACGACTTCGTATTCGCCATAGAGCGGCACCCGTCGCGCCGGTTCTTCGATCATTGTAGCCCGCATGGCGCGTCCGCTCCCGAAATCCTTTGAACAACACCACGAATTAGCCGGCAGGCGCCATCGTCGCAAGATCGCGGTTGCTCACCGCCGGTGAACCTGAGACAAAAGCGGCCATGGATCCGATTATGGTCAGATACTGTTTCGTCTTGCTTGCCCTTGCGATCTCCGCCGTCCCGGCCGCAGCCGTGGAGCAGAACTGCCGCTTCATCCAGGCCAAACCTGATCGCGAAGCCTGCTACAAACGGCAGGAGGACGAGCTCGCGGCGAAGCGCAAACCAGTAGCACCCGCCCATGAGGCTCGGACGCTCGAAACGCTGCGCCAGACGCGGCAGGACGACGACGTCTATCACAGCATCAACAATATCTGCCGCGGCTGCTGATCGATACCGGATCTCCCCTCATTGAGGAACTTCGAATGAAGTTAGTGAAGGCATTGGAAGCGATTGAGATCGCTTCGGGGTCAACAGGGCAGCCACAACAGCGGCGGGTCACGATACTGCAGCGCGACGACGGCTATTTCACGTTTGCGGAAGAATACTTCTACCGATCGGAACACGAAGGCGAAGTCATTGCCGAAGGCTGGCAGCGACTTCCCCCAGAAGGTATTTTTGAGAGTGCGGAGATGGCAGAGGCTGAGGGTCGGGCCGCCGCCCTGAAGAGGCATGAGCCAAGGTAAGAAGCATCAGCCACCGCCCCATCTCCCCGCCCGCTTCTCGGCGAACGAGGCAAGTCCCTCCGCGGCCTCCGCGCTCTGGCGCTTGAGCGAATGCAGCTGCACCAGCCGCGTGTAGGCGGCATCGTCCACCGCCATGCCGCCGAACGAGCTCTCCAGCGCGAGCTTCTTGGTTTCAGCCATCGCCTCCGGTCCGTTGGCGAGCAACTGCTCGACCACCTTGGCTCCGGCGGCTTCGAGTTCGGCGAGGGGCACCACCTCGTGGACGAGACCGATGCGGCGGGCGTCCTCTGCACCAAAACGTTCGCCGGTCAGCGCATAACGGCGGACCTGTCGCACGCCGATGGCGTCGCAAAGTTGCGGGATGATGATCGCCGCCGTCAGTCCCCAGCGCACCTCGGTGATGGAGAACAGGGCGTTGTCGGCGGCAATCACGACGTCGCAGGCCGCGATCACACCGGTGCCGCCACCGAAACAGCCGCCCTGCACCAGCGCAACCGTCGGGATCGGCAAGGTGTTGAGCCGCTGCACGGCCTCGAAGGTCGCGCGGGATGCGGCTTCGTTCGCCTCAGCCGATTGCGGCCGTACGCCGTTGATCCATTTCAGGTCGGCGCCGGCCTGAAAGTGCTTGCCGTTGCCCCTGAGCACGACGACGCGAAGGTTCGGCTTTTTGCCGAGCTCGTCCATGGCTGCGAGCACGCCTGCGATCAACGCGCCGTCATAGGCGTTGTTGACCTCGGGCCGGTTCAACGTGACGGTCGCAACCCCACGCTCATCAAGGGTCCACAGGACGGGGCTGGCAGTCATCGGCGATCCTCCGGTCAGTCGCTTTGCAAGCACTATGGCCGAGGCAACGTGTCCCGATCCATATCTTTCCAGCGTGGGGCGGTCGCGCCCATCGCATGGCGGCTTGTGTCATGCTGCCGCCGGACGGCACCAAGGGACAGGACGGAATCATCATGCGCATCTGCATTTTCGGCGCGGGCGCCGTCGGCAGCCACATCGCGGTTCGGCTGGCGCGCGCCGGTCACGAGGTCAGCTGCGTGATGCGGGGCGCGCATCTCGAGGCCGCGCGCGCAGGCGGCCTCAAGCTGCGCGTCGGCGATTCCGAGGTCAGCGCCAAGGTAAACGCGTCAGGCGACGCGGCCCAGCTCGGCCCACAGGACGTGGTGATCTCGACACTGAAGGCGACCGCGCTGCCGGGGCTGGTTTCCAGCGTCAAGCCACTGCTCCAGGACGACACGGCGATCATATTCGCGCAGAACGGCATTCCCTGGTGGTACGGGATCGGCCTGCCGCCGCGGCACCCGACCCCGCCGGACATTTCCTTTCTCGACCCCGGGGGGCGCTTGCGCGCCTGCATCCCTAAGGAGCGGATCATCGGCGGCGTCGTCTTCTCCTCCAACGAGGTAACCGCGCCCGGTGTGGTGCACAATCTCACCCCGGACCGTAACCGCCTCCTGATTGGCGAATGCGACGACCGCAATTGCGAGCGGATCACCAAGCTGCGCGGCGTCTTCAACGACGCCCGGCTGGAATCGCCGCCGGTCGCCGAGATCCGCGAGGCGATTTGGTCAAAGCTGCTGACCAACATGTCGCTCTCGGTGCTGTGCCTGCTCACCGGCCAGACCGCACGCGGCGTGCGCGACGACCCTGCCTTCACCGAGGTCATTCCGCGCATGCTGAATGAGGCCAACGACATCGCCCAGCACTTCATTCCAGAGGTCAAGCGCGTGACGCGCAGCGGCCCCGCCCCCAACCACAAGCCGTCGCTGCTGCAGGATTACGAGCTTGGCCGCGCCATGGAGATCGACGTGCTGGTCAGGGCGCCCGCCGCTTTCGCGCGCACGGCCGGCCTGTCGACCCCGACGCTCGACCT
Source organism: Bradyrhizobium sp. 199 (assembly GCF_023073355.1). Lineage (GTDB taxonomy): Bacteria > Pseudomonadota > Alphaproteobacteria > Rhizobiales > Xanthobacteraceae > Bradyrhizobium. Next base: position 231,687 of record NZ_JADPJI010000006.1, on the reverse strand, counting down.
GATCGCCGCGCTGGCGATCCAGAAGGCGCGCGACAAGGGGCTTTATGCGGCCTGACCTTTAGGGAAGGCGATGATCCAGGCCGCGAGCGTGTCCAGCACGTTCGTCAGCGCCTCTTCATTCGTCCGGCCGGACTTCTTCAGCACCGCGAAGGAGTGATCGCCACCTTCGACCTCATGCAAGGTCGCCTTCGATCCGAGCGCTGCGATCACAGGCCTGAGATAGCCGAGGTCAGCAAGTCCATCGCGCGTTCCCTGCAGGAACAGCATGGGGATTGCGATGTCGGCCAGGTGTGCGGCACGCTCGGACGATGGCTTCTTGTCGGCATGCAAGGGAAAGCCGAGGAAGGCGAGGCCTTTGACGCCAGGCAACGGCGCCTTGGACTGCGCCTGCGAGGTCATGCGGCCGCCGAACGATTTTCCGCCCGCGATGAGCGTCACGCCGGGGCAGAGCCGCGCCGCCTCCGCGACCGCCGCGCGGATCGCGGCGTGCGCAACGGCCGGCTGGTCGGGACGCCCTTTCTTCTCTTCCATGTAAGGGAAATTGAAGCGAAACGTCGCAACGCCGCGATCAGCGAGGCCGGATGCAACCTTGTCCATGAACGCATGCCGCATGCCGGCGCCGGCGCCGTGCGCCAGGACGTAGCAGGCGCGTGCATCAACCGGCTGCGCCAGGATCGCAGAGACCGCGCCGATTTGCTCGATGTCGAGCTTGAGCTCTGTTGTTTTGCCAGCCACAATCAACCATCCCGACAGAAGCTGTTGCGGCCGCCTTGGTAGCGTCCCCGGCGCAGCCTGAAAACACAATAATTGCCGCAGCCGGCTGGCCTATCAAGCCGGAACGCCGCACCCACCGAGGTGACCATGCCCTACCGCTCCTCCTGGATGACCGAAGAGCTCGATGTCTTCCGCGACCAGTTCCGGAAGTATCTTGCCAAGGATCTGGCGCCGCATGCCGAAAAATGGCGCGAGCAGAAGATGGTCGACCGCTTCGCCTGGCGCGGCCTCGGCGAGATGGGCGCGCTGCTGGCGAGCGTGCCGGAGGAATATGGGGGCCTTGGTGCTACCTTCGCCTACGACGCCGCCGTGCTGGACGATCTCGAAAGCACGGTGCCCGAGCTGACGACCGGCGTCTCCGTGCACAGCGCCATCGTCGCCCACTACATCCTCAATTACGGCTCGGAGGAGCAGAAGAAGCGCTGGCTGCCGAAGATGGCTTCAGGCGAGATGGTCGGCGCCATCGCCATGACCGAACCCGGCACCGGCTCGGATCTGCAAGCCGTGAAGACCACGGCGAAGAAGCAGGGCAATTCCTACGTCATCAACGGCCAGAAGACGTTCATCACCAACGGCCAGGCCGCCGATCTCGTCATCGTGGTCGCGCGCACCGGCGATGCCGGCGCCAAGGGCATCTCGCTGCTCGTGGTCGAGACGTCAGGCGCGGACGGCTACAAGCGCGGGCGCAACCTCGACAAGATCGGCCTGCACGCCTCCGACACCTCGGAGCTGTTCTTCGACAACGTGACCGTGCCGCCCGAAAACCTGCTCGGCAAGGAGGAAGGCCAGGGCTTTGTCCAGCTGATGCAGCAACTGCCGCAGGAGCGCCTCGCGCTCGCGGTTGGTGCCGTCGCCGCGATGGAGCGCGCGATCAAGCTCACCACCGACTACACCAAGGAGCGGAAGGCGTTCGGCAAGCCGCTGATGGACTTCCAGAACACCGCCTTCAAGCTCGCCGAGCGCAAGACCGAGGCGATGATCGCGCGCGTCTTCGTGGACTGGTGCATCGAGCAGCTGGTCGCCGGGGATCTCGACACCGTCACGGCGTCGATGGCGAAGTACTGGTGCTCGGAGAAGCAGGTCGAGACCGCCGACGAATGCCTGCAGCTGTTCGGCGGCTACGGCTACATGCAGGAGTACCCGATCTCCCGCATCTTCATCGATTCCCGCATCCAAAAGATCTATGGCGGCACCAACGAGATCATGAAGCTGTTGATCGCACGATCGCTGTGAGCGGCTTGCCGCTCAATTCGGATGCCACCAGCGGCCGCCGATGACGACGCCCTCGGAGACGATCTTGCGGTCGCCGATCAAGTGCTCGCCGACCACGTCCTCATAGTCGAACTGGCCTTGCCTGACAGTAACAAGCGTGGCGTCGCCGACGCTGCCGGGCTTCAGAGTGCCGAGTTCGGGACGGCGCAGCGCCATCGCCGCGTTCTCCGTCGAGGCTGCGATCACATCGGACAGCTCCATGCCCATGCACAGGAATTTCGACATGGTCGTCACCTGGTCGAAGGCGGGGCCGTCGATGCAGAGCTGGTGGATGTCAGAGGAGATCGTGTCGGGATAGAAGCCGTTGGCGAGCATCGCGCGCGCGGTCTTGAATGCGAACGAGCCCTTGCCGTGGCCGATGTCGAACAGCACGCCGCGCTCGCGCGCATCCAGCACCGCCTTCTTCACCGTGCCCTGCGCCGTCGCCGGCGTGTTGGGGAACGGGCGAAACGCGTGGGTCAGCACGTCGCCGGGCCGCAGGCGCGCCAGCACCTCCTCATAGCTCGGCGGCGGATGGTCGATATGCGCCATCAAGGGCATGCCGACCTCGTCGGCAACCTCTAGCGTGATGTCGAGCGGCACCGTTCCCGACGTGCCCGACGAATGCAATCCGACGCGCACCTTGATGCCGACGATGAGGTCGCGGTTGGCATCGGCCACCTTGGCCGCCTCGATCGGATTCATCAATCGCAGCTCCTCGCTCTCGCCGACCATGATCCGGTGCGAGAAGCCGAAGATGCCGGCGTGCGAGACGTGCAGATAAGCGAGGATGCGGACCTGACTCGGCTCGATCACATGCTTGCGGAAGCCTGCGAAATTGCCGGGCCCCGCGCTGCCGGTGTCGACCGCCGTGGTGACGCCGGACAGACGGCAGAACTCCTCGGCGTCAATGCCGAGCGAAGTGCCGCCCCAATAGACATGGGTGTGCAGATCGATCAGTCCCGGCGTGACGATGTATTTCGAAACATCGCGCACATCCGTCCCGGGATCGGCCTTGAGCCCGGCGCCGATGGCGGCGACTTTGCCGCCGGCGAAGGCAACATCGGTCACGGCATCGAGCTTCTGCGAGGGGTCGATCACACGACCCCCACGGAGGATCAAGTCGAAAGGCATTGTGGTCTCCGGATGTGGCAGAGAGGCGGCTGAGCGCAGTCAGCTAAGGAAGGAAGCGCCTGCTTCTAGCAAATTTTGCGCCGGAGAGCTTGTCGCGCAATGGCGACGGCTGATGTCAGGCTGGCGATCCCGGGAAGACTCGAACTTCCGACCTACGGTTTAGGAAACCGTCGCTCTATCCGGCTGAGCTACGGGACCGCGGAACCCGCTCGGGCGGGTTGCCTTGAGGCGTTCATATCAAAGCGGCGGGGGGACCGGAAGCCCTCCGCTCTGCTGATTGCAGGGTTTGGCGGCTACGCCCTGATATTATTATCCTTCACCACCTTGCCCCAAGTGGCGACCTGCTTGTCGAAGAAGGTCTTGAAGGCGGCGCCGTCCTGGAGCAGCAGCGTCATGTGCTGCGTCTCCTTCAGCTGGGTGGCGGTCGCAGGTTCGCTCAATATGTCCTTGGATGCTGCCGCGAAGGCGGCGACGATGTCGGGCGGCGTGCCTGCGGGGGCGAAGATGCCCCACCAGGCCAGCGTCTCGAAATCGGGAAAGCCCGCCTCGATCGCGGTCTGGGTATCAGGCAGGGCCGGCAGCCGCTCGCGGCCGAGCTGCAGGATCGGACGCAGCATGTTAGTGCCGAGCTGGGCGGCGACCAGCGCGGCCGATCCCGCGATGAGATCGACATGGCCGCCGAGCACGTCGTTCATCGCCGGGCCGCCGCCGCGATAGGGCACGTGCATGATCTCGACCCCGGCCTTGCTGCCGAGCACGGTCATGGCGAGATGGCCGAGCGTGCCGATGCCGACCGAGGCATATTTCACTGCGCCCGGCGTCGCCTTGCAGGCCGCCACCACGTCGGCGAAGCTCTTGTAGGGACGGCCCGCACCTGCCGCGATCACATATGGCGCGGTGCCGACCAGCAACACCGGCATCAGCTCGCGCTCGACATCGACGGGCGGCTTGTCGAGGATGGAGGGGATCACCGCGTGGGAATCGAAGGTGACCAGGAACGTCGAGCCATCAGGCGGGCTCTTGGCGACCTGCGCCGCACCGAGCGCGCCGGCGGCGCCCGACTTGTTCTCGACGATGACGATGCGGTTGAGCTTGGTTTGCAGATGGCTCTGGAGCAGCCGCGCCATCGCATCGGTCGATCCGCCCGGCGGAAACGGCACCACCAGCGTGATTTTTGAAGCCTGCGCCAACGCCGGCGTCATCGCGAGAATAGCCGGCGCTGCGAGCAGCGTCCGTCGTGTGATCGTCATGGTATCCCTCCCCTGTTTTCTCGCGCCCGGCTTTTGCTCTTGGCGCTTTAGGTCGTTCCGAAACCGGATCCCGCTTTTCTGTATTCTGGCCGCGGCGGACTGAAAATGTCCAGCACCCGGGCCCCATCGGGGCCAGCGCGCATGGTGTGCGGCACGTTGCCCGGGGTGCGCCAGAAATCGCCCTTCTTCACGGCGATTTCCTCATCGCCCTGGACGCGGATGGCGGAGCCGTCGAGCAGCACGCCCCATTGCTCCTCGGGATGATGATGCAGCGTGCCTTGCGCATGCGGCGCCAGCGTCACCACCGACAGCATCGCCTGCTCGCCGGAAAAGATGCGCGTGGTAACGCCGGCCGCGAGCTCGCGGAACAGTCCGTCGCTGGGATCGTCGATGTTGTGAAATTCGTCCTTCTGGCTCACGCTATTCTCCCTCCTACGTTTTACTTTGCTGCAGATTGACGCACGGTCGCCAGGAGCCGCTCCTTGAACTCGCCCCTCAAGGTCACAAACAAGCTCGACCATGTGCGGCTCTTGAACTCGCAGCCGCCAAGCGGACAATACTTTTTGTCATGATGGTCTCCGAAGACCACGCCAAGCATCACCATTCGTTGGCCCCACCGGCGAAACACGGCACTGCCTGACGCTCCGAATTCGAACTCGCAGTTCGTTTCAAATGTCTGCCAGTCCCTCACGTCACGGATCTGGCACTCCTGCATCGTCTTGTTGAACGGACCGTCCTCGTCCGTCTTTCCGGTGGCCTCGATATCATAACCGACAACCGCCAGAATACGCTCCAGCTCCACCAGGGTTTCCGCCTGCTCAGAGAATTCATAGGGCGTCACGTCGGCGGGAAGTGCGAGTCTTGCGACTGCCCAATCGCCGCGGCCCTGCCTCGGCGCAGTATCGTCGCATGACCCCATCCATAGGGCCGACGACAAGGGGATGGCCCGCCTCTCCGCACCCAAATAGTACTCAAATATACATTTATCGGGTGATGTATGCGTTTTGCAAACGTCTCGAAACGCATGAGCCACGGTCGTGATCACGTCGCGCGCTCCGGTGACCTGGGCACTGCTGGCCCCGCCAGGGCATCGCAACACCCCACTCGCCGCAAAGCGCCTTCGCACCTCATCGGGGGAGAAACCGTTGGTTTTTGCGTACGCCTCTTCGGTCATTCGCCGCTCCGTGTGGGCCAAAGCGACCTTGACCACCGGACGAGGCTGGAGCCCCCACGAACCAATCTCGAAATTTCCAGAGAGCAACACAACGAGAAAGCCTGGCAGGACGATCGCGTAATTCCTCGCCACTTGAAATCCCCAGCATCAAAAAGGCATGAGACAGTTTGGCCGAAACAAGGACTGTGAAATCACGCTCGAAAATGGCAATGGCCGACGTCGGCTTGCAACCAACAGAGCCATCGCCTTGACTTAAGTCGCGCTCGGATCAGGACTTTCCATACGAGCCCTGGTAGCGGCCCTCGCGGATCGCCTTCAACGTCTCCTCCTCGCGCCCAACCTGGGCGCGGACGGCCTCGAGCAGCGCGGCGGCACCGGCGGCAGAAAACGACACCACGCCGTCCTCGTCGCCGACCACGATGTCGCCGGGCGCGATCACGCTGCCGCCGATCGTAACAGGCACGTTGATCTCGCCGGGACCGTTCTTGTAGGGGCCGCGATGGATCACCGCGCGGGCATAGCAGGGAAAGTCGTCGGCCGCGAACGCCGCGACATCGCGGATCGCGCCGTCGATGACGTAACCTTCCGCTTTGCGCCATTGCGCGATGTTCTTCATGATCTCGCCGACCAGCGCGCGCGTCTCGTCGCCGCCGCCATCGACTACGATCACGTCGCCGGGACCGACAAGGTCGAGCGCGCGGTGGATAGCGAGATTGTCGCCCGGGCGGGTGCGCACGGTAAACGCCGTGCCGACCAGCTTGCCGCCGCGATGATAGGGTTTCAGGCCCACCGCGCCCGGCAGCCGGGCGAGATTGTCCGAAATGACCGAGGTCGGCGCATTCCGAAAACCTTCGATGATCTCGGCCGGCGGCTTCGGCACGCTGTTCGCTGCGATGGTGATCGTCATGTCGGTCCTTCCCGGTTGGTCTTACTCGGCGTGCGCCCGCGCCTTCGCCGGCCAAATCCGGTAGGCGCGCCCTTCCTTCAACCACGCTGCGCGCTCGTCGCGCAACAGCGTACGGCGGACCTTGCCGGAATCATCGCGCGGCGGGGCGCTGACGATCTCGAAGCTCTCAGGATGCTTGTAGCGGCTGAGCCGGTCCTTCAGGAAGTCCGCCATGCCGTCGGCGATAACCTGGCCGTCGGCATCGCCTTCCACCTCGATGATGGCGTGCACGCGCTGGCCCAATTCCGGATCTGGCAATCCCACCACGACGCAGGACCGCACGCCCGGGCATTCGGAGACCGCGGCCTCGACCTCGGCCGGATAGATGTTGGCGCCGCCGCGCAGCACCATGTCGGCGAGGCGGTCGCCGAGATAGAGATAGCCGTCCGCATCCAGCCGACCGATGTCGCCGAGCGACTCCCAGCCATCGCTGCGGCGCTTCGGCTCGGCGCCGAGATAGTGATAGGTGGCGTCCTTGCCGTCATTGTTGAGAAAATAGATCTCGCCGGTCTCGCCCGGCGCGACCTCGTTGCCGTCCTCGCCGATGATGCGCAGGCGCGCCATGTCGCCGATCTTGCCGACCGAGCCCTTGTGCGTCAGCCATTCCGTGCCTGATATCATGCAGGCGCCCTGGCGCTCGGTGCCGCCATAGAGCTCCCAGATCCGCTCGGGCCCAAGCCAGGCGATCCAGTTCTCCTTCAGCCAGGGCGGCATCGGAGCCGCCATGTGGAAGACGGTCTGCAGGCTCGACAGATCGTAGGCATTGCGCACGCTCTCCGGCAGCGCCCAGATCCGGTGCATCATGGTCGGCACGAAATTGACCCATTGCACGCGCTCGCGCTGGATCTGCCGCAATGTTTCCTCGGCGTCGAACTTGACGAGACCGGTGAGCTGGCCGCCCGTGAACAGCGCGTAGTGCGACACGATGAACGGCGCATTGTGATAGAGCGGACCGGGATTGAGCAGCGAAACGCCGACGGGAATGTTGAGCGGCGGGGCAGCGACAGTGTCGGTCACTGCCGGATGGTGATCGAGGATCACTTTCGGGCGGCCGGTCGAGCCGCCTGAGGTCATGGCTTTCCAGTAGCGCGCAACCGGCGGGGTGAGTGGCTCGTCCGAAAATCCCTCCGGCACGAAATCAGCCGGAAGACGGTTCGGCGCGTTCCAATCGGCCTCGCCGCCGACCACCAGCGCCGGCTTGAGAATGTCGAGCACGGCGGCGGCTTCGCCGCGCGGCAGCCGCCATGACAGCGAGGTCGGCGTCGCGCCACACTTCCACACCGCAAAGGAGGTCTCGAAGAATGCGTTGCCGTTGGGCAACCCGATCGCAACGAAATCACCGGGCTTGACGCCTTTGGCCGCGAACGCTCGCGCGCGCCGGTTGGCACCGCGCTCGAGCTCGTCCCATGTCAGCGTATCCTGCCCATGGCGAATGGCGATCGTGCCTTGCGGTTTGCGCTCAGCGTACCAGCGTGGCACGTCGGACAGGGGCAGCAACATCAGACGTTTCCATTTCGCTTTCTTGGCGTCGCCTCGGATGAGGCGCTCGCGAGGCGAAGTGTAGCAGCCGGCCAGCGCGACGCTGTGACTCCCGCGCCACGTCAAGCACAAAATGTCAGCATCGTAGCCATGAATTTCCCCGGTTCCATGGGTGACAAGCCGGCGATAAAGGGGCAAAAATCTGGCTCGACTCAATTCGGGTTGAGTTTCGTAGGGAATGCTCTCGTAGAATGTGGTCCGTAATTGCATTGCGTCGTGCGGCGCCGTTTCTCGTTGCAGCAGCAGGATGTCTTCTGCTGACGTTGCCGCATGCCCAGGCGCAATGGTGGAAACGCGCGCCGGTCGATTTCGAGGAATGCGCCGACGCCGCAGAGAAGGCCGCGACCAAGGCCGAGAAGACATCCGCGCTTGCCACCTGCAACGCCAAGTTTGCCGGCCGCCGCAAGCCAGGCGGCGGTTATTCCTATTACGACTTCCTGCAGGATCGCACCTTCGACATCGCTGGACCCAATCCGACGCCGGAGGAGCAGAAGAAAATCGACGAAGCCTATACCGCCTATCTCGCCAAAGAGCGCCGCAACAACGAAGCCGCCCAAGTATTCGCGCGCCAACAGCGCGAGCAGCAGGAGCAAGAGGCGCGGCAACTGCAGCAGGTCGCGTTGCGAACCGAGGTCGCGCGCGTGCCGGTGCCGGTCGAGCGGCCGAAGCTGCAGCAGACCGTAGGCCAGCGGCCGAAGGGCACATCGTGCACCAAGGGCTCGTTCTCCTGCGAATGGCCGCGGCTCTCGGAAAGCTTGAACGATCTGAAAAAGCTGTTCAACCCGGCGCCGAGCAAGCCGGCGAAGAAGACCTGAGTTGTCTCGCACTGACTCTAGGCTGGGCAAAGGCGCGCGCTTGGCGCGCCGCCCACCACTGCGTCAAGACAAGGTAGGATGGTGGGCACGCTTCGCCTTGCCCACCTACAAACTCAGTTCGCGTGCTTCTTCTTGCTGCGCTTCGGTTTGACCACCGGCGCCGTCACTGGCGCGGTTATTGCCGGCGAACTGCCCAACTGCGACCGGCTCTCCTGCAATCGCCTGTCATAGCCGGGCGAGTTCACGACCGTCGGCGGCCTCGCAGTGGCTGGCGTCGAGGCGCAGCAGAGCGCGGCCAGCGCGAGCCCGATCACAAAACCACGGTTCATCGCGCTCCTCCATCGTGCTCAACCACTACCCCCGGATCTGCTGAGGCGTCAGACGCGGCGGTCCGTTGCCGGCCGCCTCGGCTTGCTTGATCAGCGCAACAATGCGGCGCATCAGCGGCACGTCGATATGGTTCTGCTCGGCGAGCGCGATGACTGCGCCCTGGAGATAGTCGATCTCGGTCCTGCGGCCGTGTTTCAGGTCCTGCCACATCGAGGAGCGCGCCTCGGGATCGATCTTCATGGTTCGTCCCAGGATCGCGTTGAAGATCATGTCCGGCAGCCGTAGCAAGGCCGGCGTCCAGTTCATCGGGATCGGCGTCGCCGAGACCGGTGCGATGCCCGCGGCCCTCAACGCGGCGAGCCCCTCGGCCATCTGGTCCGCGAACAGCCGGCGCCAGTCGCGATTGCCGAGTTGCGCCGCGAGGGGCATGTCGGACAGTGCGCTCAGGGCGTTGTTCAGATTGATGATCAGCTTGCCCCATTGCACGGCCGTGATGTCACCGCTTGCGCGCATGGCAAGGCCGGGCACCGAGAGCGCCGCGGCCGTGTTCTCGGCATCCTCGCCGATATGGATGTCGCCGGAGGTCGAGCGATGGAAGCGCCCCTCGCCCATCGCGATCACGTTGAACGGCACCATGCCGGCAAGCACGCGGCGGCCGCCGAGCCGCTCGCGCAGCACCGCGACATTGCCGATGCCGTTCTGAAGCGAGACGATGACGGCATCCTCGGGCGCATGCTGCGCGATCTGATCCGCGATAGCGGCGGTGTCGGCGCTCTTGACGGTGACCAGCACGATGCCGGCGCTGTGGAAGATCGAAGGATCCTCCGACAGCGCCAGCTCGCCCGCACCGAGCTTCTTCTCGGAGCCGTCGAAACCGGTCAGCCGCAGGCCGAACCGCTCGATCTCGGTCTTCATCCGCGGCCGCACCAGCAGCGCGACGCGGCGGTCCGCGGCCGCCAGCATGCCGCCGACGAAGCAGCCGATGGCACCCGCGCCGGCCAGCACGATCGGTAGATCCGTCATCACCTCGCCTTGCTCTCTGAACGACCCGCCCTCGATAGCAGAGGCGAGGCCGGCAACCAATCGCGGCGCGTCCGCCTTGTAACCGTCATGGGAGCCCCATATGTTTTCGCCCCGGGGGCGGTCATCGGCGAACGGTTGCCGGACGAGACGCCAAAGGAGAGCACCATGGGTCTACTCGACGTCCTCAACGGCATGCAGAACGGCCCCCGCGGCCCCTCTGCGCCGAGCTCCGAAAAATCCTCCGGCGGCATGTCGCCGATGACCATGGCGCTGCTCGGCCTGCTCGCCTGGAAGGCGTTCAAGCACATGACTACAAATCAGTCCGGCACGGCACCGCAACCGTCGCCAACGCCCGCCCCTCCGCCGGTGAACGCGGACAGCGGCGGTCTTGGCGGTCTCGGAGGCCTGCTCAAAGGCGGGCTCGGCGGCTTGCTCGCCGGCGGCGCGGCCGGAACGGTGCTCAGCGGCGGCCTCGGCGATCTCCTCAACCAGCTTCAGCAGGGCGGCCACGGCGAGACCGCGAATTCCTGGGTCGGCAAGGGTGAGAACAAGCCGATCGCGCCGGGCGATCTCGCCAGCGCACTCGGCGCCGATCAGATCGAGAGCCTGTCAGCTCAGAGCGGCCTTTCGCGTGATGAATTGCTCAACGGGCTCAGCCAGTATTTGCCGCAGGCGATCGACCATTTGACGCCGGACGGACGGCTGCCGACCGAGAACGAGATCTCAGGCAGACTTTAATCGAATTTCGATCGACGCGTTTTCGGGAAGGGGAGCACACTCATGAGCATGGGCGGCCTGTTGTGGATCATCGTCGTCGGCTTCGTCGCCGGCCTCATCGCACGCTGGCTGGCGCCGGGACCGAACAACCCGAGCGGCTTCATCCTCACCACCATCCTCGGCATCGCCGGCGCGTTTCTGGCGACCTTCGTCGGCCAGGCGATTGGTCACTACAGTCCCGACCAGGGTGCAGGCTTCATCACGGCCACGATTGGCGCAGTGGTGGTGCTGTTCATCTGGCACCGGCTGGTGGCGAGCGGCGTGATCAAGGGGTGACGGCGTAGGCGTCCGAGGAAGGCGCACTGCCTCCCAATTGTCATGCCCGGGCTTGTCCCGGGCATCCAAGTTCTTCTATCCGCGAGGTAACACGTGGATGGCCGGGTCAGGCCCGGCCATGACGTGGAGAGAGTGTGCCGCGCGATCACGTAATCAAATGCATCCCCGCATCCATGCGCACGACTTCGCCGGTCATGTTGCTGGAGGCCGGCAGCGCCAGGAAGCAGACGAGCTGCGCGATGTCCTCGGCTGATGAGGCGACCTTCAGCGGCACCTTCGCCACAACGCTGTCGCGCACCTGTTTGGCGCCGGCTTCGCCGCGGCCCTTGGTAAACCAGGGCGTGTCGATATAGCCGGGGCAGACGGTGTTGACGCGGATCAGCGGCGCCAGCGCACGCGACAGCGACAACGTCATGGTGTTGAGCGCGCCCTTGCTCGCGGCGTAGGCGATCGACGAGCCGACGCCGCTGATGCCGGCGACCGAGGACACGTTGACCACCGCCGAGGGCCGCCCAGAAGCCTTCGCGCCGGCTTCGAGCAGGCTGCGCGCCGCGCGCACCATCTGGAACGGACCGATGGTGTTGACGCCATAGACCCGCTGGAAATCTTCCGCCGACAGCCCATCGAGATCGGCATGAGCCACATGTTTTGTGGTGCCGGCATTGTTGACGAGGATATCGAGCCGCCCCCAGCCGCTGGCTGCCGCGACGATCTTGCGGCAATCATCGTCCTTGGAAACGTCGCCCTGCGCGACCAGCACCTCCGCAGCGCCGGCCTTGCGGCAGACTTCCGCAGTGGCCTCGGCCTCGGTCTTACTCGACGAATAGTTGATGACGAGCCGCGCCCCGCTGCGCGCGAGAATTTCCGCTGTCGCTGCGCCCAGGCCGGAAGCCGACCCCGTCACGATTGCGCACAGATTGTCCTTGGCCATCTTGATTTCCTTCCCCGTGGCTCTGATCTTTCGCGCCTTGTTTAGCGAGTTTGTCGCGCCCTGCAAATCGAGCAAAGTCCGCTAAGCGGAATTTGCCCCTGTCGGCTCTTGCGCCCATGCCGGCGCCGCAGGTTGGCCTGCGATCAACGCTTGTCACGGCCATGGCTTTTTCGGATCATCGGGCGCAAGAAGACCTGCGCGCCCGCTCAGCGAGGCGGGACGCGCCAACGGCAAAACACGGGGAACGCTGTGGCGGAGAGTGACAACATCGTCGTCGAGACCGCGGAGAAGATCTTCGCCGATCTCGCCGATCCGCAAACCATCAACAACGACAAGAAGAATTCCTGGCAGGCGCCGCTGTGGCAGGCGCTGAGCGAAGCCGGCCTGCCCTTGTCCTGGGTGCCCGATGATCTCGGCGGCTCCGGGGCGAGCCTTGCCGACGGCTTTGCGCTGCTCAACGCCGCCGGCCGTTTCGCCGTCTCGGTTCCCCTGGCCGAGACCATGCTGGCGGGCTGGCTGCTGGCGCAAGCGAAGATCGCATCCCCTGAAGGCGAGATGACGGTACTGCCGGCATCGCCGAAGGATCGCATCACCCTCGATGCCGACGGTTCGCTCTCCGGCCGCTCCCGCGGCGTGCCCTTTGCGAAGGCGGCCAAGCATTTTGCGGTGCTCGCACATGGCAAGGATGGCGTCTCGATCGCGCTGCTCGACGCGGCCAAGGCGCGGATCGAGACCGGGCTCAATGTCGGCTACGACCACAGCGACACCGTGACACTCGACAAGGTCCAGCCGGTCACGCTCAAGGCCGCGCCGAAGGGCTTTGACCAGACCACTATGCTGCTGATGGGCGGCGTTGCGCGCAGCCTGCAGATCGCAGGCGCGCTGGAATCGATGCTCGACATCTCAGTGCGCTATTCCAACGAGCGCGTTGCCTTCGAGAAAAAGATCTCGAAATTCCAGGCGGTGCAGCACAATCTGGCGCGCCTCGCCGGTGAATCCGCCGCGGCCCTTGCGGCTGCGACCTCGGCCGCCGACGCCATCGCGAACGCCAAGGCCTTTGACGACGAGGTCTATCTCGAAGCGGCCTCCGCAAAGATCCGCTGCGCGGAAGCCGCGGAAAAGGGCGGCGCAATTGCGCATCAGGTGCACGGCGCGATCGGCTTCACCCTTGAGCACATCCTGCACCGCTATTCGCTGCGGGCGCTGGCCTGGCGCGACGATTTCGGTTCGGAGAGCTACTGGGCCGTCGAGCTCGGCAAGCTGGTCGCCAATCGCGGCGCCGACGAATTGTGGCCGCTCGTGGCGTCGCGCTGATCAGGGAGAGAAACACATGACCGCTGCGCTCCGTTTCGATCCGATCCGCCTGCCCGAAAAGTGCGAGCAATTGCGCAAGGAAGTGCGCGCCTTCCTCGCCGAAGAAATCGCCGCCGGCACTTTCGATCCGCACAAGCCCAACCGCGAAGACACCGACGCGCCGGAATTCTCCCGCCGGGTCGGCGCCAAGGGCTGGCTGGGGATGACCTGGCCGAAGAAATATGGCGGCCAGGAGCGCTCCTTCCTCGAACGCTACGTGGTGACCGAGGAGATGCGCGTCGCCAACGCGCCGACGCGGCGCTTCTTCGTCGCCGACCGCCAGAGCGGGCCGGTGCTGATCAAATACGCGCCGGAGCACATCAAGATGGAGATCCTGCCGCGGATCTGCCGCGGCGAGATCTGTTTTGCGATCGGCATGAGCGAGCCGAACTCCGGCTCGGATCTGTTCGCCGCGAAGACGCGCGCGACCAAGACCGACGGCGGCTATCTCATCAACGGCACCAAGATCTGGACCTCGTCGGCCCACATCGCCGACTACATGATCGCGATCTTCAGGACCTCACAGCCGACCAAGGAAAACCGCCGGCACGGCCTGACCCAGTTTCTGGTCAAGATGAAGCAGCCGGGCATCCAGGTGAACCCGATCGGCCAGATCACCGGCCAGTACGAGTTCAACGAGGTCGTCTTCACCGACTTCTTCGTGCCCGACGATCACGTTCTCGGCGAGGTCGACGGCGCCTGGAAGCAGGCGACAAGCGAGCTCGCCTATGAGCGCTCGGGCCCCGAGCGTTTCCTCGAGACCTATTACGTGCTGACCGAGCTCGTGCGCGCGGTCGGTCCCAACCCGGATACGCGTAGCGCCGAAGGCATCGGGCGCCTCGTCGCGCAGCTCCACACCATGCGCCGCATGTCGGTCTCGGTCGCGGGCATGCTCGAGGCCGGCAAGGAGCCGGTGGTCGAGGCGTCCATTGTCAAGGACATCGGCACAGTCTGGGAGCAGCAGCTTCCGCACCGCGTGCGCGATCTCGCCGCCTTCGTCGAGGAGACCGCGACCAACCGCGAGACGCTGGAGCGGCAACTCGATTTCGCCATCAAGACCGCGCCGAAACTCACCATCCAGGGCGGCACCACCGAGGTGCTGCGCGGCATCATCGCCCGCGGACTTGGTTTGCGGTAAGCTGATGGGATCGGACCTATCTCCTCGCGCTCCGTCCACCTCTCCCATCGGGAGAGGTCGGCGCGTAGCGCCGGGTGAGGGGTTGGGGTCCCCCAAAAGAGCTGATCCCCTCACCCGATTTGCTGGCGCAAATCGACCTCGCCCAATGGGAGAGGTGGTTCTTCGCTACTGAGATACTGGAGACTAAAATGAGCACCTATAAAGATATCGGCGTCGAGAAGGTCGGGCATGTCGGCTCCATCGAGATCCGCCGCCCGCCGCTGAACTTCTTCGACATTTCGCTGATCAACCAGATCGCGGACGCGCTCGACGAATTCGATGGCGACATCGAGATCCGCGCCTCAGTGCTGTCGGCACAGGGCAAGGCCTTCTGCGCCGGCGCCAATTTCCAGGATCCGGCACGGCAGGCGCAAGAGGTGCGTGAGGCCGACAAGAAGGGCGACCCCGCCGACAGCCTCGGAGCGATCAACCATCTCTACATCCAAGCCGTTCGCATCTTCCGCGCCAAGAAGCCGATCGTCGCCGCGGTGCAGGGCGCCGCCATCGGTGGCGGATTGGGCCTCGCAGTCTCCGCCGATTTCCGCGTCACGTGCCCTGAGGCGCGCTTCTCCGCGAATTTCACCAAGCTCGGCTTCCATCCCGGCTTCGGCCTGACGACGACGCTGCCGGAGCTGATTGGCAAGAACAACGCCGAGCTGATGTTCTACACCAGCCGCCGCGTCACGGGCGAGGAGGCTTACAAATGGGGCCTCGCCAACGAGCTGGTGCCGCAGGACCAGGTCAAGGCGGCCGCCATGAAGCTCGCCGGCGAGATCGCCGAATGCTCGCCGCTCGGCCTGCTCTCCACCCGCGCCACGATGCGCAACGGCCTCGCCGACCGCGTCATGGCCGCCACCAATCACGAGCTCGCCGAGCAGACCCGCCTGCGCGCGACGGAAGATTTCAAGGAAGGCGTGAAGGCGACGGAAGAGCGGCGCGCCGCGAATTTCAGGGGAAGGTGACCGCGGCAGCGTTTCGCCGTGTCACTCTGGCCTCGCCACACTCTCCGCTGTCGTCCCCGCGAAAGCGGGGGGACCCATCACCTCAGGGAGGAGTTAGGCGCGCAGATCGTCACCACGAATCTTCGACAAACCGCGCCCTGAAGTTATCGTCCCGGCTTCGCTTTGCGCCCCGGGACGACAGTTGGGTTTGTGGCTATCTCCGTCCCACCACCAGCGCGTCGACAATCGTCAGGCCCTGCCCCTCCGAGTGCACCAGCACCGGATTGAGCTCGATCTCCGTGATCTCGTTCGCGTGCCGCGCGGCGAGCAGTGAGATATCCGCGATCAGCTGCGATAGAGCCATCACGTCCGCCTTTGCCGCTCCACGGAATCCCTTTAGGAGCGGCGCTGCTTTCAAGCCCGCCAGCATCGCGCTGGCCTCCTGCACGCCAACCGGCGCCGGGCGATAGACGACGTCGCGGAACAGTTCTGTGGTGATGCCGCCGAGACCCACCATCACCATGGGACCGAAGGTCTCGTCGGTCATGGTGCCGACGATGATTTCGATACCGCGCTTCGCCATCGGGCCGACCAGCACGCCTTGAATGATCGCGTCGGGCCGGTGCTTGCGCGCATTGTCCAGCAGCGCCTCAAATGCCAGAAACGCTTCGCCCTTGGTGGTGATGTCGACGCGCACGCCGCCGACTTCGCTCTTGTGAGCGATCTCAGGCGACTGGATCTTCATCGCCAGCGGGAAGCCGACGCGAGCGACCGCCTCGTCGAGCTCGCCCTTGTCCCTCACCAGCACCTCATCCGGCAGCGCAATGCCGGCGGTGCGGAGCAACGACTTGCTGTCGGCCTCGGACAGGACCGGCGACTTCAGATGCGGGGAAAGATCGCGCGCCGACAGCCGCGCCGCGTCCGCGGGAAACGGCAGCTTGAAGCTGGCGTAATCGACGAGGTGCCGCATCGCTACGCCGACATGGGCGAGGCCCGTGAGCACCACGGCGCCGGATTTCGCGAGCTCACGGCGCGCGAAGTCGGACGGCACCGTGTAGGAATAGAACACCACCGGCTTGTGCTGCGTTAACAGCACCGGCGTCAATTCCTCTTCCTTGAATGGCTTGCGCACCTCGCTCGACAGCGACAGCACGACAAGGATTCCATCGACCTCGTCCGAGGCGGTGAGCACGTCGACGCTCTTCTGCAGGCCGCCAGAGGTGACGCCCTGCGCGGTCACGTCGATCGGGTTGCGCGCCGTGCCGTAGGACGGCATCAACTGCCTGATCACCGCCTGGATCGGCTCGGAAAGCTCCGGCACCTGCAAGCCTTGCAGAGCCACGGCATCGGCGCCCCAGATGCCGGCACCGCCGGAGACGGTGACGACGGCAACGCGCTCGCCCTTCGGCAGCGGATTGCTGGCAAGCAGCGCCGCAATCGTCAGCGCCTCGTCGAGATCGTTGGAGACAATGAAGCCGTATCTTGCGAACACCGCATCATAGGCCGCCGACCAGCCCGCCATGCTCGCGGTATGCGAGGCCGCCGCGCGCCGGCCTGCCCCGGAGCGGCCGACTTTTGTCACGATGACCGGCTTCTTCACCTCCGCAGCGCGCTCGGCAGCGGCCAGGAATTTGTCGACGTCGCGGATGCCTTCGATGAACAGCAGGATCACGTCGGTCGAGGAATCCTGCACCAGATAATCCAGGAACTCGCCGGCGCCGAGATCGGATTCATTGCCGGCGCTGACGACATAGCTGACGGCGACGCCGAGCGCCCGTGCGCGATGATAATAGGCAAAGCCGATGCCGCCGCTCTGCGCGACGATGCCGATCCGACGCGTCGTCGCGACCAGCGGCACCACACCCGGCTTGACGTCCACCGCGGGACTGAACGTCGCGGCCACGCGCGGCACCTGGCTGAAGAAACCCTCGGCGTTCGGACCCGAAATCCGCATGCCGGTGCGCCTTGCCAGCGCCGCGATCGCATCCTGCATCGCCGCACTGTCGCCGCCCTCCTCGGCAAAGCCGGAGGAGATGATGACGGCGTTCTTGACGCCGGCGGCGGCGCATTGCTCGAGCGCGGGAAGCACCGCGCGGGCCGGAATGATGATGACAGCGAGGTCGATCGGCGCGCCGATGTCAGCGATCGATTTGTAGCAGGCGAGCCCGTCGATGTCGGTGTAGTTCGGGTTCACCGGGTAGATCTTGCCCGGATATTCGTTCTTGCGCAGCATCGACAAGAGCCGGCCCGGGATCTTCTCATGATCGCGCGAGGCCCCGATCAGCGCGATGCTGGCGGGAGCGAAGAAGCTGTCGAGCGGATGCGGCATGACGAGCCCTTGCTCTTTTTCGATCACTCTATCCGTATTGGCCGGGCTTGTCCCGGCCATCCACGCCTCTTCTCACACCGTCACTCCAGCCCTAGAACGTGGATGCCCGGGACAAGCCCGGGCACGACGATGCGGTGAGACATGTGCCGACAACTCAACTGACGCGGAACGTTACCCCGCCCAGCAGGAACTCGTTGCCGGCAACCGCGAGCCCTTTGGCCTTGGCCGCATGCAGCACGCGCGCGACATCGACAACCCGGAATTCCAGCGCGCTCATGATTTCGCTGGCGCCCTTCACGAAGCGGAAGGTCGCATTCGGCAGCTTCAATTCGGCGCCGCTCGGCACAACACCGGTGATCTTGCCCCAATGCTCCGCAAGCCCCACCGGATCCGGGCTCTGCATCTCCACGCCAGCAAGCGCCTGCGTCACGTCCTTGCGGATGTATCGCTGCCAATCCGGCCCCGCCGGCGGATACGGCCCCAAGATGTCGTCGCTGCCTTCGGTATGGTTGAACTCGATGAAGGCAGCGCGGCAGTCGCGGGGGTGAAGCTGGACGCCGTGATAGGGCGCGTGGTCGATGATATTGGCGGTGCGGACACCAAGCGCATTGGCGTTGCGCCCGCGCTCGTCGGGATCGTTGCAGCAGAAGATCGCCATATAGCCGCCGCGGCCGCCGGTCTTCTCGATGAAGCGACCGGCCGTGGTGCCGTCCTTGAAAGGTGCGACCACCTCTAGCAAGATCGTGTCGACCGGGAGCAGTGCATTCTCCAGGCCATATTTCGAGACATTGCCGTCGCGGTAGCACACAGCAAGACCCATGATCTCCGCGATGTCGGAGACGACAGGCGCGAGCTGCGGTGCGATCAGGCAGATCTGTCGCAGCCGCATATAGGGCGTCATCGTCATGCGCCCCTGAAGGTCGGCTTGCGCTTCTCCACGAAGGCCTTTGCGGCCTCCTTGTGGTCTTCGGTGTCGCCGCAGCGGGTGTGATGGATCGCCTCGCCGTCGAAGCAATCTTCCAGCGCCAGATGCTCGGCATTGTTGATGTTGCGCTTGATGAAGCCGAGCGCGATGGAGGGCCCTTGCGCCAGCGACAGCGCGAGCTCGTGGGCGGCGGCATCGATCTCGGCATCGGGAACGACCTTGGTCACCATTCCGATTGCATGTGCTTCCCTGGCGGTGAGCACCGGCGACATCAGATAGAGCTCGCGCGCCCGCGCGCTGCCAAGCAGCTGGGTCAGGAAATAAGTCCCGCCGTAATCGCCGGAGAAGCCGACCTTGGCGAACGCCGTCGTGATCTTGCAGGATTCGCTGGCGATGCGCAGATCGCAGGACAGCGCCATCGACAGGCCGGCGCCGGCGGCGGCACCGTCGAGCTGCGCCACGACGGGTTTGGGCATCTGGTGCAGGATACGCGAGACCTCCATGCCGCGGCGGAGGTTCGCCATCTTCACCTCGAACGGCAGCGGCGCACGGCCCGCCGCCATCGACTTGACGTCGCCGCCGACGCAGAACGATCCGCCGGCGCCCTTGAACAACACAGCCCGCACCTCGGGATCGTCAGCCGCGCGCCGCGCCGCCTCGACCAATCCTGCGACCATCTCGGGGTTGAGCGCGTTCTTTCGCTCCGGCCGGTTCATCGTGATGGTGAGCAGCCCGCCTTCGAGCTCTTGCAGGACCATGTCGTTGCTCATTGGGCGTCTCCTTGTTGTTGTTTGTTGTTGAGTATCTCGTCGTTCCGGGGCTCGCGAAGCGAGAACCGGAACCTCGAGATCCCGAGTGCACCGTTGCGCACCAGAGTTCGCGCTTACCCGCGCCTTGGGATGACGCTTGGCGTCACTTCTTCACCAGCGGGCAGCGCGACTGCTCCAGCGGCTGGAAAGCCTCGCTGCCGGGCACGGTGGCGAGCAGCTTGTAATCGTCCCAGCGGCCCTTGGACTCCGACGGCTTCTTCACCTCGAACAGATACATGTCGTGGATCATGCGGCCGTCCTCGCGGATCTTGCCGTTCTTGGCAAAAAAGTCGTTGATCGGCGTTTCCTTCATCACCTTCATCACGGCAGCCGCATCGGTCGTGCCTGCCGCCTTTACGGCCTTTAGGTAGTGCGTGACCGAGGAATAGACGCCGGCCTGCGCAGAGGTCGGCGGGCGCTTCATGCGCTCCTGGAAGCGCTTCGAGAAAGCGCGGGTGTCGTCGTTCAGGTCCCAGTAGAATGCTTCCGCCAGCAGCAGGCCCTGCGCGGTTTCGAGCCCGATCGAATCGATGTCGGTGACGAAGACGAGCAGTGGCGAAACCTTCTGCCCGCCCTTCATGATGCCGAACTCCGCCCCTTGCTTGATGGCGTTGACGGTGTCGCCGCCGGCATTGGCAAGACCAATCACCTTGGCTTTCGATGCCTGGGCCTGAAGCAGGAACGACGAGAAATCCGACGTGTTGAGCGGATGGCGCACGCTGCCGAGCACTTTGCCGCCGGTCTTGGTCACGACGTTGCTAGTGTCCTTCTCCAGATCCTGGCCGAAGGCGTAATCCGCGGTGAGGAAGTACCAGCTGTCGAGGCCCGACTTCACGGCGGCAAGGCCGGTGACGTTGGCTTGGCCGAACGTGTCGAACACGTAGTGCACGGTATAGGGACCGCAGGCCTCGTTGCTGAGACGGATCGAGCCCGGACCGTTGAAGATGACGATCTTGTTGCGCGCCTTGGCGATCTCACCGGCGGCAAGTGCGGTCGCGGAGGCAGCGACGTCGTAGATCATCTCGACGCCCTGGTTGTCGAGCATGTCGCGGGCGATGTTGGCGGAGAGATCGGCCTTGTTTTGATGGTCGGCCGCGAGCACCTGGATCTTGCGTCCGAGCACCTCGCCGCCAAAATCCTCGACAGCCATCTTGGCTGCGGTCTCGCTGCCGGGGCCGGTGATGTCCGCATAGAGGCTCGACATGTCCAGGATGCCACCGATTTTCAGCGGGGGTTTGTCCTCGGCCTGCACGGCGCTGGCGCTGAGAGCAAACGCGGCGGCAAAAATGCCCGACAAAACATGCTTCATGAAAAACGATCTCCCTTATCGCGCCGTACTCTGATGGCGGCTTGGTTATTGGTGTTGCCGCAATCATGCCGCATGCGCGACAGCGCAGCAAGCGCGAGGTGGGCCGCGAGCGCGCGATTGCCGCGCAGGTTTTCCGCAAAGCGGAATGGCGCGGAGAATGTTTCCACGTCATCGCGAGCGCAGCGACTTGTCTGCCGGATTTCAGCGAAGGCGGAAGCAATCCAGAATCCGTTCCGCGGACGCAGTCTGGAGTGCTTGGTCGCTTCGCTCGTCGCAACGACGGAGTGTGTGGAAGCCTCTTCGCGACCCGCCACGCTTGAGTTATGGTTCACGTGCAACGCAATCTGTCCGGGTCACGTGACGCGCCTGCTTCAGCTCATCGTCTCGTTCTTGACCACCGCTAGCGCCGCCCTCGCGAGCCCATGCCAGTTCGAGTCCCAAGGCGAGGGCCGCGTCGCGGCCATCGTCGATGCGCGCAGTGTGCGCCTCGATGACGGGCGCGAGATCCGTCTCGCCGGAATCGAACCGACGACGGCCACGAAGCAGGCGCTGGCATCGCTGCTCGCCGGCCGCGACGTGACACTCCGCGGCACCGACGACACGCCCGACCGTTACGGCCGCCAGGGCGCGCTGGTCTTCATCCGCGACAGCGATACCTCAGTGCAGGCCATGCTGCTCGCCCAGGGCGAGGCCATGGTTTCCGCCGAGATCGTGGACAAGGACTGCGCGGCCACCCTGATGGCGTCGGAAGCCGCAGCACGGCGCCAAAAAAAGGGCAGCTGGGCTGACCGGTCGGCCATAAAAAACGCGGAAAGTCCGGACGATATTTTGGCCGGGATCGGGCGTTTTATGGTGGTCGAGGGCAAAGTCCTGTCGGTCCGGCAAGCTGGGGCAATGACCTACCTCAACTTCGGACGCAACTGGACACGGGGCTTTACCGCGACTATTTCAAAGCGCACGCTACCGGCGTTTGAAAGCGCTGGAATCACCCTTAAGTCTTTGGAAAGTAAACGTATTCGGGTCCGGGGCTGGGTCGAGGGGAATACGGGGCCGCGGATCGATGTGCGGCTCATAGGGCAGGTCGAGTTGCTGGGCGCAAGCGAGCCGACAGGGGAAAGGCCCTAACGAGGGCCAGGCACGGGTTAAGCGACGTGAATGGGGTGCTAGAACGGCACGTACGCAACGAACGCCGCCGCCTGCGGGCGGCGCCGGCCGCGCTATGCCTCATGCTGGGCACGGCGCTTGCGGGCTGCGGCGATATGGGCCGGTTCCAGACCGCGGCGGTCCCGGCGACGGCCGCGATGCCGAAGCCGAAGCCGGCCGTCGCCCAGACCCCCGCCACCGAGAAGGAGCACGAGCGCATTCTGGCGAGCTATGGCGGCACCTACGACGACCCCAGGCTCGAATCACTCGTCAGCAAGACCGTCGACCGGCTTGTCGCCGCCTCCGATCGTCCCGACCAGGGCTACAAGGTCACCATCCTCAATTCCGGCGCGGTAAACGCCTTCGCGCTGCCGAACGGCCAGCTCTATGTCACGCGCGGACTTCTTGCGCTTGCGAGCGACACGTCGGAATTGTCCTCCGTGCTCAGCCACGAGATGGCGCATGTGCTGTCCAAGCACGCCGCGATGCGCGAGGACCAGGCCCGCCAGGCCGCGATCGTCACCCGCGTCGTCACCGACATGAGCAACGATCCCGATCTCACTGCGCTCGCGCTCGCCAAGACCAAGCTCACCATGGCGAGCTTTTCGCGCAAGCAGGAGTTCGAGGCCGACGGCATCGGCGTCGGCCTTTCCGCCAAGGCGCATTTCGACCCTTACGGTGCGGCACGGTTCCTCTCGGCGATGGAGCGCAATGGCGAGCTGAAGGCCGGCAAGAGCTCGCTCGATCCGCGCGCGCAGGATTTCACCTCGTCGCATCCGGCGACGCCGGAGCGCGTGCAGAACGCGCAGACCATTGCGCGGCAGTATACGGCCCCGGAGGGCGCAGAGCGCGACCGCGAGACCTATCTGGCTGCGATCGACAACCTCGTCTACGGCGAAGACCCCAGTGAAGGTTTCGTGCGCGGCCGCAGATTCCTGCATCCGAAGCTCGGCTTCACCTTCCAGTCGCCGGACAATTTCACGCTCGACAACACCGCCCAGGCCGTGATCGGCGTGCGCGAGGGCGGCGCACAGGCGATGCGTTTTGACGTGGTGCGCGTGCCGGCCGAGCAGTCGCTCGGCGACTACCTCAATTCCGGCTGGATGGAGGGCGTCGAGAAGGCCTCGACGGAGGACCTCACCATCAATGGCTTCCCGGCCGCGTCCGCCACCGCCAAGGGCGACCAGTGGCAGTTCAAGGTCTATGCGCTGCGCTTCGGCAGCGACGTCTATCGCTTCATCTTTGCGACACGGCAGAAATCGACCGAGAGCGAGCGCAACGCGCGCGAGACCGTCAATTCATTCCGCCGCCTGACGCTCGACGAGATCCAGGCCGCCCGCCCGCTGCGCATCAAAGTCATCACCGTGCAACCCGGCGACACCGTGGAATCGCTGTCCCATCGCATGGCCGGCGTCGATCACCCCGCCGAGCGTTTTCGCATACTGAACGGGCTCGATCGCAACGCGCAGGTGAAGGTGCGAGATCGCGTGAAGGTCGTGGCGGATTGACGTGCGCCCGACTGCCGTAGGGTGGCAAAGCGAAGCGTGCGCACCACTTCTCAATCATCGACAGATGGTGGGCACGGCGCTTGCGCGCCTTTGCCTACCCTATGAGACCTGTGATGCGGTGGCGCCGTGAACCCTAACCGCCAGCGTCCATGTCGCCCTTCTCGCGCTGGCCGCTGAGCCAGAGCGCGAGCAGGGTCCAGAACGCGCCGGACAAGAGATACGCGCCCGAAGCGATGACGCCGAGATTTGTGGCGAGCAGCAGCGCGACCAGCGGCGCGAAGCCGGCGCCGAACAGCCAGGCCATGTCCGAAGTCAGTGCCGAGGCGGTGTAGCGGTATGCCTGCTTGAAATTGGAGGCGATCGCACCTGAGGACTGGCCGAAGGACAGGCCGAGCAGGATGAAGCCGATCACCATGTAGATGGTCTCGCCGAACGCGCCGGCGTCGAGCAGCTGCGGGGCAAAGCCGCTATAGATCGCGATCGCAATCGCCGATCCCATTAGCAGCGATTTGCGCCCCACGCGGTCGGCGATGATGCCGGAGATCACGATCGCGGCCACACCGAACACAGCGGCGACGATCTCGATGATCAGGAAGCGCACCGGGCTTTCGCGGGTGAACAGGAACACCCAGGACAGCGGAAAGACCGTGACCATGTGGAAAAGCGCAAAGCTCGCAAGCGGCGCAAACGCTCCTAACATGATGTTCTGGCCTTCGCGCGCGACCGTGTCGGAGATGCGCGCCGGCTGGAGCTCGCGACTCTGGAACAACGAGGCATATTCCTCGGTCGTCACCATGCGCAGACGCGCGAACAGCGCCACGACGTTGATGGCAAAGGCAACGAAGAACGGATAGCGCCAGCCCCAGTCGAAGAAATCGTCGGCCGAGAGGTTACCCGCGAAATAGGCGAACAGCGCGCTCGCCACGATCAGCCCGAGCGGTGCGCCGAGCTGCGGCACCATCGCGTACCAGCCGCGCTTGGAAGGCGGCGCGTTCAGCGCCAGCAGCGAAGCCATGCCGTCCCAGGCGCCGCCCCAGGCCAGACCCTGCGCAATGCGCGCGAGCGCAAGCAACCAGATCGCGGCAACGCCGATGTCGTGATAGCCGGGCAGGAACGCCAGCGCGACGGTGGCGGTGCCGAGCAGGAACAGCGCCGAGATCAGCTTGGCCGTCTTGCCGTAGGCCCGGTCGACCGTCATGAAAATGACGGTGCCGATGGGGCGGGCCATGAAGGCCAGCGCGAAGATCATGAAGGAATAGAGCGTGCCGGTCAGCTCGCTCGCGAACGGGAACACCAGGCGCGGGAACACGATCACCGAGGCGATCGCGAACACGAAGAAGTCGAAGAATTCCGAGGTACGGCCGATGATGACGCCGATGGCGATCTCGCCGGGACTGGCCTGGTCGTGGCCGTGCTCGCCCGTGTGGAGGTCTGCCATTGCGGGGGTCTGTGCCGTCGCCATTCGTGCGCCCTTAGCGTC
This sequence comes from Bradyrhizobium sp. 199, assembly GCF_023073355.1. GTDB lineage: Bacteria > Pseudomonadota > Alphaproteobacteria > Rhizobiales > Xanthobacteraceae > Bradyrhizobium. Next base: position 206,493 of record NZ_JADPJI010000006.1, on the reverse strand, counting down.
CTGAAATCCAAAGCCGACCGCCCGGCGGGCGCCAGCATCCAGCCCTCTGTGAGCCAACATTCTGCAGTGCAACATTGGACAAATTGTCCAATGTCCGGATTGCTGCGCCGCAGCTACCCCTTGGTCCGACAAAGGAAACTCATTTTCAAAGGTCGGCCCGTGTCTCGTCTCAAGATCCTGGCGCTACTACCTCTGGCTGCTGCACTCAGCGGCTGCGACTACGTCGTGCTGGCGCCAGCCGGCGATATCGCTGCCCAGCAGCGCGACCTCGTCATCATCTCCACCGTCCTGATGCTCCTGATCGTCGTCCCCGTGATGGCGCTGACGGTGCTGTTCGCCTGGCGCTACCGCCAGTCCAACACCGAGGCCCGCTACGAGCCGGAATGGGATCACTCGACCAAGCTCGAGCTGGTGATCTGGTCGGCGCCGCTTCTGATCATCGTCTGCCTGGGCGCGCTGACCTGGATGGGCACGCATCTGCTCGACCCCTATCGCACGCTCGGCCGCATCCATGCAGATCGCGCCGTGGACCAGTCGAAGGCTCCGCTCGAGGTCGATGTCGTCGCGCTCGACTGGAAGTGGCTCTTTATCTATCCGGATTACGGCATCGCCACCGTCAACGAGCTCGCAGCTCCGGTCGATCGTCCGATCAAATTCCGCATCACGGCTTCCTCGGTGATGAACTCGTTCTACATCCCCGCGCTCGCCGGCCAGATCTACGCGATGCCGGGCATGGAGACCAAGCTCCATGCCGTCGTCAATCACGCCGGCACTTATAAGGGCTTTTCGGCGAACTATAGCGGCGCCGGCTTCTCCGGCATGCACTTCAACTTCCAGGGCCTCGACGACAAGGCCTTTGACGCCTGGATCGCCAGCGCCAAGTCGGCCGGCGGTTCGCTCGGCCGCGCCGAATATCTCCAGCTCGAAAAGCCCAGCCAGAACGAGCCGGTGCGTCGCTGGGGCACCGTCGATGCCGATCTCTACCGCCTGATCCTCAACATGTGCGTCGAGACCGGCAAGATGTGCCAGAGCGAGATGATGGCGATCGACGCCAAGGGCGGCGCCGGCCACCAGGGCCTGAACAACACGCTGCCGCTGGCCTACGACAAATACGCCCGCCGCGGCACCGCATTCGGCCCGGAGCCGAGCTTCGTCGCCGGCACCTGCACGCCGGATGCGCCGCAAGGAAAGACCACCGCCGCCATCACGGCCCCCACCGACACCGCGCCGCTGCTCGGCGCCGGCCTGAAGCGGCCGTCGTTTGCGCCGCTGAAGTCCTCGTCCTTCTTGCTCGGACAACGTCCCAAGTCTGACTCCTGAAGTCAGACTCCTAAAGAGAGTTCGCATGTCTCCTGATCTTCTCAAGCTCATCTTCGGCCGGCTCGGCTTCGAATCGCTACCGCTGCACGAGCCGATCGTCGTCGGCACCTTCGCGGTGGTCGCGCTCGGCGGCGCCGCGCTGCTCGGCGGTCTCACCTATTTCCGCCTCTGGGGCTATCTCTGGCGCGAGTGGTTCACCACCGTCGATCACAAGCGCATCGGCATCATGTACATGATCCTCGGCATCGTGATGCTGCTGCGGGGTTTTGCCGATGCGCTGATGATGCGCGGCCAGCAGATGCTGGCCTTCGGCGGCTCCGAAGGCTATCTCAACGCCCATCATTACGACCAGGTTTTCACCGCCCACGGCGTGATCATGATTTTCTTCGTGGCGATGCCGCTGGTCACGGGCCTGATGAACTATGTCGTGCCGATGCAGATCGGCGCGCGCGACGTCTCGTTCCCGTTCCTGAACAATTTCAGCTTCTGGATGACGGTCGGCGGCGCGGTGCTGGTGATGGCCTCGCTGTTCATCGGCGAATTCGCCCGCACCGGATGGCTGGCTTATCCGCCGCTGTCGAATATCGGGTACAGTCCCGATGTCGGCGTCGATTATTACATCTGGGCGCTGCAGGTCGCAGGCGTCGGCACGACATTATCCGGCATCAACCTGATCTGCACCATCGTCAAGCTGCGCTGCCCCGGCATGACCATGATGAAGATGCCGGTCTTCACCTGGACCTCGCTCTGCACCAACGTCCTGATCGTCGCCTCCTTCCCCGTCCTGACCGTCGTGCTCGCGCTGCTGTCGCTCGACCGCTATGTCGGCACCAATTTCTTCACGAACGATTTCGGCGGCAGCCCGATGATGTACGTGAACCTGATCTGGATCTGGGGCCATCCCGAGGTCTACATCCTCGTTCTCCCCGCCTTCGGCATCTTCTCCGAGGTGACCTCGACCTTCTCCGGCAAGCGGCTGTTCGGCTACACCTCGATGGTCTACGCCACGGTCGTCATCACCATCCTGTCGTACCTGGTCTGGCTGCATCATTTCTTCACGATGGGCTCTGGCGCCAGCGTCAACTCGTTCTTCGGCATCACCACGATGATCATCTCGATCCCGACGGGCGCGAAGATGTTCAACTGGCTGTTCACGATGTATCGCGGACGCATCCGCTACGAGCTGCCGATGATGTGGACGATCGCCTTCATGCTGACCTTCGTGATCGGCGGCATGACCGGCGTGCTGCTGGCGGTGCCGCCAGCCGACTTCGTGCTGCACAACAGCCTGTTCCTGATCGCGCACTTCCACAACGTCATCATCGGCGGCGTGGTGTTCGGCGCCTTTGCCGGCATCACCTACTGGTTCCCGAAAGCGTTCGGCTTCAAGCTCGATCCGTTCTGGGGCAAGCTGTCGTTCTGGTTCTGGGTCACCGGCTTCTATCTCGCCTTCATGCCGCTCTACGTGCTCGGCCTGATGGGAGTCACCCGCCGCCTGCGTGTGTTCGACGATCCGTCTTTGCAGATCTGGTTCGTCATTGCCGCGATCGGAGCCGGTCTCGTGCTCCTGGGCATCATGTGCATGCTGATGCAGTTCGCGGTCAGCTTCCTCAAGCGCGAGCAGCTCAAGGACGTCACGGGCGATCCCTGGGATGCGCGCACGCTGGAATGGGCGACCTCTTCGCCGCCGCCGGACTATAACTTCGCCTTCACCCCCGTCGTTCACGACAATGACGCGTGGTGGGACATGAAGCGCCGGGGCTATCAGCGTCCGCTCACCGGATTCAGGCCGATCCACATGCCCAGCAGCACCGGCACGGGCATCATCCTTGCCGGCCTCGCCACCGCGATGGGATTCGGCCTGATCTGGTACATCTGGTGGCTGGCTGCCGTGAGCTTCATCGCGATGCTCGCTGTCGGGATCGGTCACACCTTCAACTATCACCGCGACTTCGACATTCCGGCTGAAGACGTCATCCGGGCCGAGGACGCGCGCACCAAACTGCTCGCCGGAGCCAAGTAAATGACGATCGCTATCAATCCCTCTCAAACCGGCGGACCGGTCTTCTACGTCGCCGACGAACACCCGCATCCGGAAGGCTGGAGCACCTCGCTCGGCTTCTGGATCTACCTGATGAGCGACTGCCTCATCTTCGCGATCCTGTTCGCCACCTTCGGCGTGCTCGGCGGCAATTACGCCGCCGGCCCGGCGCCGAAGGACCTGTTCGACCTCAACCTGGTCGCGGTGAACACCTCGATGCTGCTGCTGTCGTCGATCACCTACGGCTTCGCCATGCTGACGATGCAGCAGAACAAGGTCGCGCAGACGCAGATCTGGCTGGCGGTCACCGGCCTGTTCGGCCTCGCCTTCATCGGCATCGAGCTCACCGAGTTCGCCCACATGATCCACGAGGGTGCGACGCCCCAGCGTAGCGCCTTCCTCTCCGCGTTCTTCACCCTGGTCGGCACCCATGGCCTGCACGTCTCCTGCGGCCTGATCTGGCTGCTGACGCTGATGGTACAGGTCCAAAAGTTCGGTCTGATCGAAGCCAACCGCCGCCGTCTGATGTGCCTGTCGATGTTCTGGCACTTCCTCGACGTGGTCTGGATCGGCGTCTTCACTTTCGTCTATCTCCTGGGAGTTCTGCGGTGAACACCGATACTCATGCAGCTGGCGTGGATCATCATCACAACGGCGACAGCCACGCTCATGGCTCGTTCTCGACCTATATGCTCGGCTTTGTGCTCTCGGTCGTGCTGACCGCGATCCCGTTCTGGCTGGTGATGAGCGGCGCGCTGCCGAATAAGCAGATCACCGCGCTCGTCATCATGGCCTTTGCGGTCGTGCAGATCGTCGTGCACATGATCTACTTCCTGCACATGAACACGACGTCCGAGAACGGCTGGAGCATGATGGCGCTGATCTTCACCGTCGTCATGGTGGTGATCGCGCTGTCGGGTTCGCTGTGGGTGATGAGCCACCTCAACAGCAACATGATGCCGATGCACCAGATGAGCGGAATGAAGTGAGCGAGATCAGGACCGTGCCGAGCAAGGGAAGAGGGACGCGTGGCCATGCTGCGCGACCCTCGCTGTGGCTCACGGTCCTCTCGCTCACGGTGTTCATGACCCTGATCGCGCTCGGCGTCTGGCAGATTGAACGGCGCGCCTGGAAGCTGGCGCTGATCGACCGTGTCGAGCGACGGGTTCATGCCCCCGCGGTGCCGATCCCCTCGCCCGCTTCGTGGTCCGCGGTCTCCGCCGCAAACGACGAATACAGGCATGTCAGCGTCGCCGGCCGCTTCCTGCATGATCGCGAGACGCTGGTGCAGGCCGTCACCGAGGAGGGCCCGGGCTATTGGGTGCTGACGCCGCTTCTGCGCGACGACGGCACGCAGGTCCTGGTCAACCGCGGCTTCGTACCGGCGGAGCGGCGCGAGGCGTCGACCCGCCAAAGCGGCAATCCGAATGGCCAGGTCGAGCTCAGCGGCCTGCTCCGCATGACGGAGTCCAAGGGCGGGTTCCTGCGAAACAACGTGCCCCAGCACAACCGCTGGTACTCGCGGGACGTCGCCGCGATCGCGGCGGCCCGCGGTCTCCACGATGTCGCGCCGTTCTTCGTGGATGCCGGCGCCGGATCACAAATTGCCGGCGGTCCGATCGGCGGATTGACCGTCATCCGGTTTCCCAATAACCACCTGATCTACGCGCTGACGTGGTTGGCCCTGGCCTTCATGCTGGCCGGTAAACTCTTCGTCACATTCGGCGGCGGGCTGGTCCGGCGCAAGCGCTTCGTCCACGAACCGGTCGGTGGCCCAGATGCCGCCGCGCGCAGGACGGGATCAGATGCTGGAACGATCGTCGAACAGGCCTGACGACGGGAAGCCGCTTTCCCAAACACTTCCTCATGGCGGGCTGGCCGTCACGCTGCAATCGCAGGCGGATGCGCGCGGCGAGTTGCTCGGCGCTGCCCCGACTGACGACGAGACCAATCGCAAGAACATGGCGCTGCTGATCCAGCTGCGCTGGACCGCGGTCGTCGGCCAGATCGTGACCATCGGCGGCGTGCATTTTGGGCTCGGCATCCCCTTGCCTTTGGAGCGGATGGGCGCGGTGATTGGCGCGCTTGTGCTGCTCAACGTCTCGAGCCTCATCTGGGTACGCCATCGCGCCGCGATCACCAACAACGAACTGCTGGTCGCCTTGATGCTGGATGTCGCCGCGCTGACCGCGCAGCTTTACCTCTCTGGCGGCGCCACCAACCCTTTCACCTCGCTGTTCCTGCTTCAGGTGACGCTCGGCGCTGTGCTGCTCGATGCCCGCTCGACGTGGTCGCTGGTCGCACTGACCTGCGCGAGTTTTGTCTGGCTGACGCTGGCTTACCGCCCGCTGGATCTGCCGCCCAACCCGTTGAGCGAGACTTACACGCTCACTGTCGCCGGCATGCTGGTGGGCTTCGTGCTCAATGCCGTGTTGCTGGTCGTGTTCGTCACCCGCATCAATCGAAACCTGCGCGAGCGCGATGCGCACCTGGCGGCGTTCCGCCAGCATGCGGCCGAGCAGGACCACATCGTGCGCATGGGCCTGCTCGCCTCCGGCGCGGCGCACGAACTCGGCACGCCGCTGGCCTCGCTCTCGGTGATCCTCAGCGATTGGCGCCGCATGCCGGATCTTGCCGCCGATCAGGAGCTTGCCGAGGACCTCGCGGAAATGGAAACCTCGCTGCAGCGCTGCAAGTCGATCGTGACGGGCATCCTGGTGTCGGCGGGCGAAGCGCGCGGCGAAGGCTCCTCGCCGACGACGGTGACAGCGTTCGTGACCGCATTGGTCGACGAGTGGCGTGACGCGCGCTCGGCACGGACGCTCTACTTCGTCAATACGTTCGGCACGGACGTTGCGATCGTCTCCGACATTGCGTTGAAGCAGGTCATCTTCAACGTGCTCGACAACGCCTATGAGGTCTCGCGCGAATGGGTCGAGCTTGTGGCCGAGCGCGAGGCCGACAACCTCGTGCTGTCGATCAGCGATCGCGGCCCGGGCTTTGCGCCGGAGATGCTGGCGCAGCTCGGAAAGCCCTATCAGTCGAGCAAGGGCCGCGCCGGCGGCGGGCTCGGCCTGTTCCTGGTGGTGAACGTGGTGCGCAAGTTGGGGGGCACCGTGACCGCCGAGAACCACAGGAAGCGGGGCGCCACCGTGCGCCTGACGCTGCCGCTCGCAACGCTTGCGATCGGAGGCAATTTTGACGCCTGACCGTTCGCTCATCGTCGTCGAGGACGACGCAGGCTTTGCGCGCACCCTGAAACGCTCATTCGAGCGCCGGGGCTATGATGTCGTGCTGGCCGCTTCCATCGAAGAGGTGCGGCAGGCGCTGGACGAGCGCTCCTTCGGCCATGCCGTGGTCGACCTCAAGCTCGGCGGTGCCTCGGGCCTTGCCTGCGTCGAGCTCCTGCACACGCATGATCCGGACATGCTGATCGTCGTGCTCACCGGCTTTGCCAGCATCTCCACCGCCGTCGAGGCGATCAAGCTGGGCGCCTGCCATTATCTGGCAAAGCCCTCGAATACCGACGACATCGAAGCCGCCTTCACCAAGGCCGCGGGAAACACCGAAGTCGCGCTGGATGCGCGGCCGACCTCGATCAAGACGCTGGAATGGGAGCGCATCCACCAGACCCTGATCGAAACGGATTTCAACATTTCGGAGGCGGCGCGCCGCCTCGGCATGCACCGGCGCACCCTGGCAAGGAAGCTCGAGAAGCGGCCGGTGAAGTAGGGAGGAGCGGATCGAGCTCCCTCCTCCTCCCCTCGTGGCGGCTATTTGCCGAACCGCGCGATGACGTCGGCGAGCGCAGCATGGCCTGTGCAGAATCCCGCGCCCGGATTGGCATCCCCGTTCTCCAGAGCAGTGGCGTAGACGACGGCAGAATCAGCTTCGAGGCGCTCTCGCAGCGCCTCCAGCTTCGGCCAGCGGCGCCGCTCCGCCACGGCGTGGAAGTCGAGCCAGCGTGCCACGCCTATGAGCAACGCGTCAGCCAGCGTCGGCCTGTCGCCGAGCAGGAAGCGCGTCCCTTCGATTAATTGTTCGAGCTTGTCGTGGCGCTCGATCACCTTCGCTGTACCAAAATCCCGCAGAGCCGCCTTTGTGGCCGGCTCCATCGCTTTGCCTTCCAGTGCGGCCCAAAGCGGCGAGAAGGCAGCCGTAAAGCCGGTATTCACGAACGCCATGAGCTGATGCATGCGGTCGGCTTGCGGCGACAGCGGATCGAAGCTGATGCGCCGTTCGACGTCCCTGGATTCGAGCCAGCTCGCGATCGCCATCGTTTCCGTCAGCACCGCACCTTGTTCCGTGATGAACGCGGGCGTCTCGTGTCGCGGATTGATTCGGGCGTATGACGGGCTCTGCATCTCGCCCAGCATATCGACACGGCACAGCCGATATGGCCTCCCCAGCCATTCGAGAGCCGCAACGAGTCCCATGGAGCTTCCCATCGGGAAGCCGTAGATTAAGATCGGATCCATGATCCATTCTCCGTGATTTCTGATGATCACGCTGCGCAGCGTTGCGCGGACCCTAGTCGCTCGCCGCACCAAGTAAATTACGAACTTTTTTGTAACCTGGAGTCGCCGATGAAAGATCTCGTCTCGAGATGCCCCATCGAGGAAGTAATGCAGATCCTGAGCGGGCGCTGGCCCACGCTTCTGATCTACTATTTGAAGCAGGGCACCAAACGGTTCAGCGACTTGCGCCGGGACAATCCGACCATCTCGCACAGAATGCTGACGCTCGAGCTGCGCAAGCTGGAGGACGCCGGTATCGTCACCCGCACCGAGTTCGACGGATATCCGCTGCGGGTCGAGTATGACCTGACCTCCGCAGGTCACACGCTCGTGCCGTTGATCGACGCATTGGGCGATTGGTGGTCGACCGTTGCGGCCGCAGCCGGCGAACAAGGCCGCGAGACCGGGATCGGCGCGTCACGTAACGCGATCTGACACGCCGCCGAAGAGGACAGCCATCCGTCCAAACGAAAAGCCCGGCCGAACGGCCGGGCTTTGATCTGTTGCGATCGACGCGACGAAGCTGCTTACGCGGCCTCGTCGGCGACGGCGGTGCCGTCGCCATCGGTTTCGTCGCTATCGCCCTCGGCATCCGTGTCGGCTTCGCCTTCGGCGGCTTCCGCCTTGGCGTTGCGGCGCGGGCTCTTGGCGAGCTGGGCTTCGATTTCCTTGACCGCTTCGGTCTCGGTCGAGTGCTGCACCACCGCGATCTCGCGGGAGAGACGGTCGAGCGCCGCTTCGTAAAGCTGACGTTCGCTGTAGGACTGCTCCGGCTGCGACTCCGAGCGATAGAGGTCGCGCACGACTTCCGCGATCGCGACGATATCGCCCGAATTGATCTTCGCTTCATATTCCTGCGCGCGGCGCGACCACATGGTGCGCTTGACGCGGGCGCGGCCCTTGAGAGTCTCCAGCGCCTTCTTCACCAGCGTCGGATCGGACAGCTTGCGCATGCCGACATTGGCGACCTTGGCGGTCGGCACCCGCAGCGTCATCTTGTCCTTGATGAAGTTGATGACGAACAGCTCGAGCTTGGCACCGGCGATCTCCTGCTCCTCGATGGCCAGGATCTGGCCGACGCCGTGGGCGGGATAGACGACGAATTCGTTGGCTTTGAAGCCCTGGCGCTGGGTCACGACCTTCTTTTCCTCGATCTTCGGAGCAGCAGCGGGCTTGGCGGCCGGCTTGGCAGCGGCGACAGGAGCCTTGGCAGGAGCAGCAGCAACGGGAGCCTTCGGCGCGGCGGGCTTGGCAGCGGGAGCCTTGACCGCAGGAGCCTTGGCAGTCACAGGTTTGGCGGCAGGTTTGGCAGTCACAGGCTTCGCAGTCACAGGCTTCGCAGTCACAGGCTTGGCAGCAGGCTTAGCAGCGGTCGCTTTCGCGGCCGGTTTGGCAGTCTTGTGAGGCATTGCGCTTCTTTTGTTCTTCGAGGACTTTGCAGCCGGCGCCTTCGTCGCGGTCCGACCCTTGGATGCGCTACGGCTGGCCGCGGCGACTTTTTTGGCCTCCTTGTGGGAAGCCCTCGCTGAAGTACTCTTTTTACGCGTTTTCTGTGACACAGCCTGCGCGCGGAAACTGCCACGCCCCTGTTCGACATTTGATTCACGGGAACCCAGAGGGGCCAACGCGGCTGACGGGGTTCGGCTCAATGTGCCCAATATAGCACATTTCCCGCAAAAATCAATGATTTAGGGGTCTTCAGGGCTGGTTTTCGGCCGCAACGCCGCTATTAGGGTTAAGTTTGGGCCCGATTTAGTCGCCGGAGCCGGGGTTCGCAGAAAAATATTTCTCGAACTTGCCTTCCTTGCCGTCGAAATCCTTGGCGTCGGCAGGTGATTCTTTCTTCTGGGTGATGTTCGGCCAGCTCTTGGCGTAGTCGGCGTTGACCTGGAGCCACTTTTCCAGGCCCGGTTCCGTGTCCGGCTTGATGGCGTCGGCAGGGCATTCCGGCTCGCACACGCCGCAATCGATGCACTCGTCGGGGTGGATGACGAGCATGTTGTCACCCTCGTAGAAGCAGTCGACCGGGCAGACCTCGACGCAGTCGGTGTACTTGCACTTGATGCAGTTTTCAGTGACGACGTAAGTCATCCAACGCTCCGAAAAGCTCTTTTAAAAGTCGCGGCTTGCGTAGCGCGGATGGCCGGGCGCCGCAAGGTCGTGAAGGCCCGATCATGACACTTGTGTGCGCTTGATCGACCAAGAAATGAATGCGATGCGCAATTAATTGCGCGCGCCGAGCTCTTCATAGAGCACCCGCGCCGAGGCAGCATCGCCGCGGCGTTCGTTGAAGGCCATCACCTTCAAGACGCGCACCGTGCGGTCGAGCGCGATGGTGAGCACATCGCCAATCTTGACCGCGTGACCCGGCGAGGTCTCGCGGGCGCCGTTGATGCGGACGTGGCCTTTTTCGACGAGCTCAGCGGCCGAGGTGCGCGCCTTCACCACCCGCGCGTGCCACAGCCATTTGTCGAGGCGCTGCCGCTCGGTCGTCGTGGGTCACTCCTTGCGGCCGGCCAGCTGCTCTTTCAGCGCGGCGAGTTTTGCGAAAGGCGAGTTCGGATCGGCTGGACGATCGCGCTCGCGCGGGTTCGCGCTCGAGGCGTAGGGGCGCAGCGACGGACCGCCCTGGCGATCGCGGCCCTTGTCACGGTCGCGGCCACGGTTGTCACGGCCCTTGTCGCGATCTCCGCCGAATTTGCCCTTGTCGCGATCGCGTCCCTTGTTGTCGCGGTCCTTGCCCTCGAAGCGGCGGTTCTTGTCGTCGCGCCCCTCGGGACGCGGCGCGGCTTCGCCGCCACCTTCGCGCGGCTTGCGGAAGTCTCGGCCACCGTCCCTGCGAGGGCCGCCATGACGATGGCGCTCGTTGCGCTTCTCGCCATCGGCGGCTTGCGCGGCCCCGCCTTCGGCGGGCGCGGCACCTGCCTCGGCGCCGGCCTGCGGACGCGGCTGGTGGTGACGCTGGTTGCGATGGCGCTCGTGGCGCGGCTTGCGGTCGTCGTGACGGCCGCCGGGACGCCAGACCTCGATCAGTTCGGGCTCGGCAGGGGCTGCCGCAGCTTCGGGCGCGGCGGCATCGGCCGATGCAGCGGCTTCCGTTGCCGCGGTCTCGGCGGCAGCGGCTTCGAGGTCGGCAGCCTCGGGGGACGCAGCGGTCTCTTCCGCCGGCGGCGCAATGCCGGGAGCGTCTTCGGGTGTGACGGGCGCCTCAGGGGAAGCTTCCAGCGCCGGCTCGGCCTCGGGAGCTTGCCCGTCCTGCTGCTCCATGCCGGGAGCGTCTTCGACGGTGACGGCTTCAGCGGCGGCTTCGGTGGATGCCTCCTCGGGCAGGCCGGCGACGGCCTCCGCTGCGGTCTCGGTCGAGACCTCGGTCGACGTCTCGGCGCTGCCTTCAACGGGCGGCGTCTCTGCCGCGACCGTTTCAGGCACGACCTGCTCGGCCACGACAGGCTTCTGCGGCAGCGGCGGGCGCTTCTCCATGCGATAGCCGAGGGCACGCAGGACCGACGCAAAATCCTCGCCTGCGGAGCCCGTCAGCGAGGTCATCGCCTGCGTCACCACGAAGCTGCGGCCATCGAAGGCGCCGGCCGGCTTTTCGCCGGACGCGTTCGCGCGCCAGGCCAGCGCGGGGCGGATCAGATCTGCAAGGCGCTCCAGAATGTCGACGCGCACGGCGCGCTCGCCAGCCTGCTTGTAGCCGAGCACGCGATAGGCATCGCGCGGCAGCGCCTTGTCGACCGGGAACGAGGTGCGGCCCGAAGATGCCAGATGCTGCGCGCCCGACAGGGAGGAAAGATCGACATTGTCCTGCTTCAGCGCCCACAGCAGCGCGGCCAGCGCACGCGCGGCGGGCTTGAGCAGGCCGGGGAAATAAATGTGATAGGCGCCGAAACGGACGCCGTATTTGCGCAAGACCGCGCGCGAGGGCTGGTCGAGATCCTTCAGCTCGTTGGCGATCTTCGGACGCTCGAGCACGCCGAGCGCCTCGACGAGCTGATAGGCGATGCCGCGGGCGATGCCGGTGACGTCCTCGGCCCTGGACAGCTCGAACATCGGCCCGAGCAGCTTCTCGATATGCGTCTTGAGCCAGAGCTCGAGCCGGGCCTGCACCTTCTCGCGGGGGCCGCCGGTCAGGCGCTCGTCGGAGATGATGCGAATGCGCGGATGCAGCGCGTCCTCTGCGGCAGACAGCCGCGCCACGGCATCGCCGGTCCAGCGGATGATGCCTTCCGAAGTCAGCACGAACTGATCGTCCGGCGCATTGCCGAGCCGTTCGGCGCGCGTGTTGATCTCGCCGGCGAGCACCGCTTGCGCTGCAGCCTGCAAGGCTTTCGCATCGGAGCCGGCTTCCGCCGCATCCGGTGCAAAGGTGAAGCCATCGAGACGGCCGATGACATGGCCTTCGACGATGACTTCGCCGGTCTTGCCGATTTCAGTATTCAAGCTCGTGTTCTCCCGCAGGCGGCGCATCAATACACTGGTCCGGCGATCAACGAAACGCTCAGTCAAGCGTTCATGGAGCGCATCCGATAATTTATTTTCGACCTCCCGCGTCACCCCCTGCCAGCGTTCGGGGTCTTTCAGCCAGTCCGGGCGGTTGGCGACGAAGGTCCAGGTGCGGATCTGCGCGATCCGGGCCGACAGCGTGTCGATGTCGCCGTCGGTGCGGTCGGCCTGGGTGACCTGGGCTTCGAACCAGGCGTCGGGGATGCAGCTCTTGCGCATCAGGAAGCCGTAAAGGGTCGTCACCAGCTCGGCATGGGCGGCTGGCGACAGTTTTCGGTAGTCCGGGACCTGGCAGGCCTCCCACAACCGCTCCACCGCCTCTTTGCCATGTGCGATATCGCGCACCTCGGCGTCGCGGGCGGCATGATCGAGCACGCGCATGTCCTCGGCGATCGGCGCGCGCGTCAGCGCCTCGTGGCCGGGGGCGAGGTTCAGCGCGACCTGGAGCGCGCCGAGCGAGGAGAAATCCAGCTTCGCGTTGCGCCATTGCAGCATCTTCACGGGTTCGAAGGTGTGGTTCTGCAGCGCGTTGACGAGCTCGGGCTCGAACGGCGCGCAGCGGCCCGTGCTGCCGAAGGTGCCGTTGCGTGTGGCGCGGCCGGCGCGCCCCGCAATCTGCGCGAATTCGGACGGCGTCAGGCGGCGGAACTGATAGCCGTCGAACTTGCGGTCGGAGGCAAAGGCGACGTGGTCGACGTCGAGATTGAGGCCCATGCCGACGGCGTCGGTGGCGACGAGATAATCGACGTCGCCGTTCTGGAACATCTCGACCTGCGCGTTGCGGGTACGCGGCGAGAGCGAGCCCAGCACCACGGCGGCGCCGCCATGCTGGCGGCGGATCAGCTCGGCGATGGCGTAAACCTCATCCGCCGAGAACGCGACGATGGCGGTGCGGCGCGGCTGGCGCGTGATCTTGCGGTCGCCGGCGAATTCGAGCTGCGACAGCCGCGGCCGCGTGATCATGGAGACGCCCGGCAACAGGCGTTCGATGATCGGGCGCATGGTGGCCGCGCCCAGCAGCAACGTCTCGTCGCGGCCGCGGCGGTTGAGGATGCGATCGGTGAAGACGTGGCCGCGTTCGAGATCGCTAGCGATCTGGACCTCGTCGACGGCGAGGAAGGAGAGATCGAGGTCGCGCGGCATCGCCTCGACGGTCGAGACCCAATAGCGCGGGTTCTTCGGCTTGATCTTCTCCTCGCCGGTGACGAGCGCAACCGCCTCGCTGCCGACCCGGCCCGCGATCTTGTTGTAGACCTCGCGCGCCAACAGCCGCAGCGGCAGCCCGATCATGCCCGAGGGATGCGCAAGCATCCGCTCGATGGCGAGATGGGTCTTGCCGGTATTGGTCGGCCCGAGCACCGCAGTGACGCCCGCACCGGGTGCGCGCTCGGAGGCGAAGGGGGAGGAAGAAAAAGCCATGTCTGGGGATTAGGTAATGGCGATTTGGGCGAATGTCAGTGCCCTTTTGGGGCGGCGGCGGGACTGGCTGTTGCTCCTCATCGCGGGGAGCGCGTCAGCGCGTCTCAAGGATGAAGGCCCGGCTGGCGCCATCGAGCGAGCCAAGCCCCCTCGCCCTTCGAGACGGCCGCTTGCGCGGCCTCCTCAGGGTGAGGGGCACACCGACGGGTTGGAAGCATCGTCCCCAAACCTCTCGCAACTGTCTCACTTTGCGACGCTTTTCCCGTTGGTCTTAAGCTTCGGAACGGCTCTAGAACGAATCGCGGCCGAATCGCTGACTCCAGATTGAGTCCCGTTCCGTTCACGCCAGATGTCGCGGCAGTCTTGTCGGGCGCAACTAGATGGAGTTTCGGGCCGCCGTACAAGTGACGTTTCGATGGCGGTCAGCGTTAAGTTGGGGACGGCACGGAGTCGAATCAGAATCGGCGTGGAGTCAATGGATTCCCCGGCAGGTGGGGCCCCCTAACTCACTTTCGCGAAAACAACCCCATGCACAGTAGGTATGTGGTTGAAATAGCTGGATTTCCTAGCCGCTCTTTGGAGGCGGTCCGGGACCAGCTGAGGTCGCCCGTGGGCCGGCGCGCAATCGAGGAAAGCGAAACGCACGGGGTGGGGTGATCTCGCCGCACGAGCAGTCTTGGTGTGGAGAGATCACCCCACCCCGCTCGCGCTGCGCGCGATCGACCCTCCCACAGGAGAGGGTAAGCAGACCACCACCGCCCTACTGCGTCTTCGCCACCTTTGGCGGCTGGGCTGTGGTGATGAAGCTGGTGGCTTCCAGCATGGCCGGGCCGAGCGGCGTCGGCACTTTCAGCCAGAACGGGACCAGGATGCGGGTGCCGGCGACCGGGGCGAAGGCGATCTCGATATTGCGCTGGGCGGCGAGGTATTTGATCACGGGGCGGTCGGGGATGTAGCCGGCGACGGGGACGAAATAGAGCGAGCAGACCACGACCGGGCCCTTATAGCCCTTCTCCGCCTTCACGGTCTCCATGCGCTTGAAATCGAGCTTGAGATCGTAGCGCATGCGGCCGTCGAACACGGGGGCCGAGCTGTGACAGGCCTCGGGCGTAACGGGATCGCCGGTGCCGGGCACGCGCAGCAGCGAGGCCGTCATGGGGTCCCAGACGCCGCGGCGATGCGCCTCGGTAACGACGATGCGGTCCGGATCGACCGGCGGCTCCGGCAGGATCGCAAAATCCTTCACATTGCCCTTGTCGAGCGTGATGCGGATCTCTTCGGTCTTCTTCTGGGTGGTGGTGGAGGCCTGGTAGCCGGTCGCAACCAGCGCGCCGCCAACGACGCGGCCTTGGCTAGCGCCGGTGCCGGACCCGCCCGTGAACGATTTCAAAAGCCCGCTGGTGCCGCCCGCGGCGGCCGCCGAATACACGTCGTCCTGGATGTCGATATTCCAGCCGCCCTTGCCCACGGGTATGCCTGACAACGAGGCCTCATATTGCGCCTCGAGCTTGCCCTGCGCCGCCGCCGGCGCCGCGCCCCAGGCCAACGCGAGGCCGCAAAACGCCGTCAGCCAGCCCGCAAGGCGCAGGCGGACTGAGCGCGTTTCTGGCGCAAGAGCGGACGTTGTGGGCACGAAACAATCCAATTGGGGCGCGATGGCTGTTACTTAAGCCAAAAACCGCGGCAAGCAATGTGGCGCTAGCGGGACGAGCCGGGAACTCCACCGGACTCTTCGGCGGCGAATGCGCCCTTTATGTGATGGTAAGGCGCGACAAACACTGCCGTTTTGGTGATCGGTAACCGCGGGTGCTGTAACCTCTCCCGCGTGCGGGAGAGGTCGCGCGAAGCGCGGGTGAGGGCTTTCTCCTCTGGGGGGCACCATCCGTAGTGGCGTCTCGCCCCGAGGAGAGAGCCCTCTCCCCAACCCTCCCCCGCGCTCCGGGGAGGGAGCGCACCACTCGTGCGGCCCCGAATCCCCGCCCAAAACCTTGACGGCCCGCCCCTTCCCCCCTATACGTCCGCCGCTCCCTGCAAGGACAAAAGAATTTGCCCCCGTGGCGCCCAGAATGGCGGCCGCACCCGTTGGGGGTTCAGGATAAGGATTTTTGCCATGTCTCGCCGCTGCGAACTGACGGCCAAGGGCCCCCTCGTCGGCCACAAGGTCAGCCACTCCAACATCAAGACCAAGCGCCGCTTCCTGCCGAACCTCGTCAACGTGACGTTCATCTCGGAAGCCCTGGAGCGCAACGTGCGCCTGCGCGTCTCCACCAACGCGGTCAAGAGCGTCGACCACAATGGCGGCCTCGATGCCTTCCTGCTCAAGGCCAAGGCCGACGTCCTGTCGCCGCGCGCCCTCGATCTGAAGCGCGCCATCCAGAAGAAGGTCGGCCCGACCGCCGCGCCGGCGAAGAAGGCCAGCTAAGAGTTTTACCGTTAGGCCGGGGGCTAGGTTGCGTCGCGTGGCGTAGGCTTAGCCAGTTGAGAGTTTTGCGTTGCGGCCGGATCGGAAGATCCGGCCGTTTTTGTTGGTGCGGCAAAGTCAGGGCCGAGTGGCGATTAGAGCCGAGTACATACGATCCACATAAGGCTGCACCAACATGTTCACATCGCCGAATTCTCTCGGCGTCAAAAAATGGTATGGCTCCTCAAGCCTCACAATCTGATCAAACTTCTCCTGCGTATCCGTCTCGATCGCCAAGATGACTTGAGCAGCCTCCGGCATCTCGTTCGCTACGTATTTGATCATTCGAGGCAGATTTTCTTCGTCTTGTCCAAGCTGCTGGGGTGAATCAATGACCAACGGCATGGAGTACGAACCGTTGGAAGCAAAGCATGCACGCCAGAGGGCCGAATAATACGCCAGCACCGCGCGCGGCCCTCCACTACCAGACACATTTGGCCGGGCAGAAATCCTGATGCGACTAGTATCGATTAGGGGAACTTTCAAATCTAGCATTGCAGCCGAGTAAGAGGTTCTAAATATCGATAGAATTCCTTTTGTCCTGATCGGATCGGTCAACTCAGCCAACTTGCCCGATAAGGTGTCCAGCGCACTGAGCGCAGCATCAATTTGCCCCTTGAGCTTCGCTAGCTCTCCTTCGAAAGTCTGGAATGCTGACTCAGCTCCCATGCTTCGAACTACGTCACTAAACTCCAAGTCGCCTCGACGAGTACTGAGTATTTCTGACACAGTTTGGTAGCGTTGCTCCAACTTCGAAAGTTGGCTCTTTGTCGCCTCATGCGCCGTAGACGCCGCTTTAGCATCGCCTCTAACACGCACAACGAGCTCTCGTAGAACTCGAGCGTCTTCGGCATAGGTTAGCATCTCCAGGAACGACTTCTCATGTTCGACCCCACAAGTCGGACAGACAAGGTGCTCGTGAGGATCAGCCCTGAGAAAGGATGCATCACCCTCATATGTTGCCAGAGCTTCCATCGCGAGCTTAATCTGCAGGGACGCCATATCGATGGCTTCCTGCTCTCTGACCAGCTTATCGCGAAGCCGTTCTTGCTCCGCATTTAGTGCGGTTACCTCAGCTGTCAGGCGAGCGACGTCATGCTCGAATGCAATGGAAACAAGCTTCGGCTCCACGGGCGACAGAGCCTTTTCGAACCGTTCGCGAAAATTGGAAACGAGTTCTTGTTCTCGCTTGAGCTCGTCAAGATGACGCTGCTCAGACGTCTTCTCAGAATTCAGCTCGTACCACTCAGGAGGCTTCACTCCAGTGAAGTACTCCAAAATTGGTTGTATTGGAGCCTTATACTGCTGCATCCCAACAAATGTGTCCCATACTGACAACCAACTACCATCTTGATTTATATAGAAGGGCAGGAAGAGACACCTAGCATCAGCATCAACTCGCTTCCCCTTCTTATCAGAAAGAACGAGATTGAAGCCCGTCGCGGACTTCAAACTTTCTGTCCATTCTGAATGACTCGCGGCTGCCCCAACGAGATGACCTTCAGCACTGAACAGAGCGCGATATCCGTTTTGATGCAAAATGCGAAACCTCTTGCCATCAATACTAAACTCAAGAAGGCAAATTGCGTCCTTGTCCCATCTAGCTAGCGAGCCCTTCGGAGTCGCTCCAAGAGCAATGAAGATAGACTTAATCAGGGTCGACTTCCCGGTGTGGTTCAGTCCCACGATCAGATTGGTCTTCTTGAACTCGATCGATCTCGCGCCCTGTTCTTGCTTGGACAGAAGCCAAATATTTTCGAATCGGAAGCTTCTCATATGACTTTGTCCTAAGGCTCCGGATGAGCTTTCTCAGGCTTCGACCGCCCATTTAATCGCCCTTAATGCAAATTGAGCCTGGAGAAATGCGACAGGCCTTAGAGGAAAGATCGTTCGCAAGTGGTCTTCTCCTTCCCGGAAAAAGGGGAGTAGGGCTACCGGATCGACTTTGCCGCAAAGCCAATCGTCGCACGCACCAGCTATCTCGTCATCTTCGTGCGCATGGGAGCCCAGGACATTCCTTCGATAGATTGAAGCTGCGGACGAACGGATCCGCGTAATCTCGATATGCCCCATACCTTCCGATGAAAGCTGTATAAGCCAAAGATTCAAGTGTTCAAGAAGGTCAGGAATATCTTGAAGATCGGTGAGCGCACCGAGAAAATCAGAGCGCGAATACCCCCGTTGCGCCCTCAACTCCTCAAAGGTGGCGCAGGTATCTGTCTTTGCACCTAGCGGTCCAATCTTGGCCAATAGTGTATCAACCAAAGCCTTGGCTTGACCGGCGTGCGACGGGCTTCGCTTTGCAAGGAATGCATGGGCCACGCCCACGGTATAAGTTGCGCAATCGTCTACCGGAATAGCCACCCTTTCGACGTAGATCTTAGATAGATCTGGACTCGGCTCGCCTTTCGCCTGAAGTGTCGCAAGACCTTCAACTAGCAGCGCAGATAACTGCGGCGTCAGCTTTTCGAGTGGAACTGGCAATGAAGTTGCCGCGTTCGCTCCGCCCATTAACGCAAGATCACAGCCAACGTTCGAAATGAAATGCGCAGTCGCTGATAGCTTCTTGATTGCGTGCAAAGCAACATATATTCGTCCGAGGGGACTACCGGCGATCATCTCCAGAGGCTTTTTCTTCCGTGCTTTCGGCGCATGTAGCTTTGTTAAGCTGGACCATGTCCACTCGTTGCGGTCCTTCTTTTTCACTTGGAATATTTTGACGTTGGTGGGCGCTTGATCAGAATCAAAAAGAGCAATGTCCTGAATTGCCTCAAACAAGAAAAGAAAATCAGATGGCTCGACTGCCTCGAGCTCGAACATGCGTACGAGCGCCCAGTTGCGCTGAAATTCGACGCCCTTCTGATTGTGCGCCCCTCCCGTTTCAGAAAATGATTTGTTGTTAGCTAGCTCTAGAACTTCTCCAAAGGAGTCGACCGACATAATATGACACGTCCAGGTTGATCTAGGAACGATAGCTGTACAAATTCTAAGCAGTCAAGCACGCCCTTCGGCTACACTTTCATAGGCCGCTCGGGATGTGGTGGCGGCATGGCTCCAAATTCTCGCCCAGGCCGTTACGATCGTCGCGAAGACATCAACCGCGCTCCCATTTTCCGCTATACTCGCCCCGGTAGCATCACCCGGAGGCGCATCCCATGGAGCACGCAGCCACCCTCGATCGCAAGCCTGAGCCCAAGAACCTCGTCATCTGCTGTGACGGCACCGGCAACGAGATCTCGGAGAACATCTCCAACGTCCTGAAGCTGTATCGCTGCCTGCGCAAGACCGAGAAGACGCAGCCGCGGCAGATGGTGTTCTACGATCCCGGGGTCGGCACGGTGACGGAGCCGACGACGTGGCACCGGTTGAAAGCCAATATCAATCTGGTGCTGGGGCTCGCCACCGGCTATGGGCTCGATGACAATGTGCTCTCGGCCTATTGCTTCCTGGTTCAGCATTACGCGCCCGGCGACAGGATCTATCTGTTCGGGTTTTCGCGCGGGGCTTACACGGTTCGCGTGCTGGCGGGGCTGATCCACAAGGTGGGCCTGATCAGGCCGGAGCAGGCGAACCTCGCAGGCAGTGGCCTTGTCGCCTACAAGCAATATTCGGGCACCGGGCGCGGCAACGACATCGAGGACCTCAGCGGCGTCGCCTTCGACGAGCAGGGGCCGCTCCCCAAGGACGAATTCGATCTCGCCGCGCAGTTCGCGCGCATCACCTCGACGCGGTGGCCGACCATCCATTTTGTCGGCGTGTGGGACAGCGTGGCGAGCGTGATCGTGCCGCGCGCCGACCGGCTGTTCTGGCCGAGCCTGGAGGATCTCGCCTTCACGCTGCTCAACCCCAGCGTCGAGATATTCCGGCAGGCGATCGCGATCGACGAGCGGCGCTGCATGTTCCGCCTGACGCAATACAGGGAGCCGCAGGAGTTCTGGAGCAACCGCTACGTGCCGGATGAAAAGAAGGTGCCGCAGGACATTCTGCAGGTGTGGTTCGCCGGCGTGCACAGCGATGTCGGCGGCGGCTATCCCGAAGCCGAAAGCGGGGATTCGAAATATCCGCTGATCTGGATGCTGGAGGAGGCGGAGAAGGCCGGGCTGAACTTCAACCCGGCGACCATCAAGCAGCTCGCCTACGGCATCCAGCGCAAGAGCTCGCCGTTCCAATATGTCGCGCCGGCCTACACCGGCAAGACGGGCGTGCTGCACGATTCGATGACGGCGGGCTGGCGGCTGCTGGAATTCATTCCGAAGAGCGCAAAGTACCGGGAGTGGCCGGAGCGGAAGGTGCATTTCGGCTTCTACATCCCCAATTGCGAGCCGCGCCTGATCCCCGACGGCGCGCATGTGCATGAGAGCGTGTTGAAGCGGATGGCCGTGGAGCCGGAGTATCGGCCGGTGAATTTGCCGAAGGAGTATGTGACGGTGCCGATGCCGGTGGGGCCGGGGGTGGAGCTGGCGGCGGAGGAGATCGTGACGGGGTGATGGCGGGGGCATGCTCGTCGTCGCGATGGCGGGAATGAGACACGGGCTCGCGCCACCTCTTCCCTTCTCCCCTTGTGGGAGAAGGTGGCGCGCGAATGCGCGCCGGATGAGGGGTCTCTATCCGCAGGCGTACTCGCGGACACAGACCCCTCACCCGTCTCGCCGCTGATGCGGCGAGCCACCCTCTCCCACAGGGGGAGAGGGAAGCGCCCCACCCCGCTACCGCCGCTCTGTTCTTTCGCCGCTACTTTTCATTAAAATTCTCCGGCGCGCTTTAGCCGGATCGCATCATCTGCTGCCCATCATTGGGACAGATCATCCGCCGCGATCCCTGCGGCATTGGAGGAGAGTGCCAATGTATCCGCGCAAATATGCCCGCGTGAAACCGGCGGGGCTGGTGTCCCGCCAGGCCAAGATCATCACCGACGCGCGCGCGCCGGCCATCATTTGCACGTTGATCGACTATTCGCCCGGCGGGGCCTGCGTCGATCTCGGCGGCCAGGTGAAGATCCCCGATCGCTTCGAGCTGCTGCACGTCAACACCAAGAAGCGCTGCCGCATCGCGTGGAAGCGCGGCACGCGGGTGGGCGTGGTGTTCTGAAGGGAGAAGAGCGAGCTCGTTTCCCTCTCCCCTTGTGGGAGAGGGTGGCTCGCCGCAAAGCGGCGAGACGGGTGAGGGGTTCTCTCCGCGAGTCCAATGTTGACTTGAACTTGCCGAGCGAACCCCTCATCCGGCGCTTCGCGCCACCTTCTCCCACAAGGGGAGAAGGAAGAAGCCTACTTCCGCATCCTGGCTTTCGCGCCGGCGACGATCTGCATGGCGACGCCTGCGATCCAGCCGAACAGGACAAGCCAGGTCCAGCCCATGTGCGGATCGAGCCGGAGCACGATGACGAGGACGGAGACGAAGGCGGTGAGCGTGGCGCAGAGCGTGCCGGCGGAGCTCATCAGTTCGGCGGCGTCGATCTGGCCGTGCGCCTCGTCGAACGGCAGTTGCGGCGTGTCGATGCCGAGATAGAAGCCGACGAAGCCGAGCAGCATCATCAGCAGCAGGAAGCCCTGCGTGGTGAGCTGCGGGATCGCCGATCCGACATACGCGCCGACGAACAGCCCGCACGTCGCGCCCGCCATCGCAAGGCCGACGCGCTCGAAGATGTGAGCCGTTTTGCGAACACGAAAATGCATGGCGGGCCTCCGTGAGGCGTTGAGCGACGGAGGTTAGGCCAGTTTTGCGGGAGGTGGAAGCTGGCGAGAGTTACGGATGCGTGAGAGGGTGAGGCGAAAGCGCACGCCACAAATTCCGCTGTCGTCCCTGCGAACGCAGGGACCCATAACCACAGGAAGCAGTGTGGCCAAGATTCGAAGTTAAGTTGTCAACGCGCACTGCGGATCATCGAGAGATCACGCGGTATAGGTCCCTGCGTTCGCAGGGACGACGGTGGTGATTGCGGCGCGGGCACCGCGCCACATCTGTCGCGCGCGCTTGGTCTCTACCGCGCGCCAAACGTGGTCTTGCCGAACAGCGCCTTTTGCGTCGAGGGCTGCGAGCGCCAATATTGCGGTGGGGCCTCGACCTCGCCGCCGAGCTCGGCGGCGGCGTGCCAGGCCCAGCGCGGGTCGTAGAGCACGCCGCGGGCGAGCGCAACCATGTCGGCCTTGCCGCTTGCGACGATCTCTTCCGCCTGCTTCGGCTCGGTGATCAGGCCGACGGCGATGGTGGCAAGCCCGGTCTCGCGCTTGATGGCGTCGGCGAACTGCACCTGATAGCCGGGGCCGAGCGGGATCTTTTGCAACGGCGAGACGCCGCCGGAAGAGGCATCGATCCAGTCGACGCCGCGCGCCTTCAAGGCCCTTGCGAATTCCAGCGTTTGCGCCAGATCCCAGCCGCCCTCGATCCAGTCGGTCGACGACACCCGCATGCCCACCGGCTTGTCGTCCGGAAAGGCTGCGCGCACGGCATCGAACACTTCAAGCGGAAAGCGCATGCGGTTCTCGAGGCTGCCGCCATATTCGTCGGTGCGCCGGTTGGAGATCGGCGACAGGAATTGATGCAGGAGATAACCGTGCGCGCCGTGGACCTCGATGGCGTCGATGCCGAGCCGCGCGGCGCGCTTCGCAGAGTCGACGAAGGCCTCGCGGATGCGCTTGAGGCCCGCGCTATCCAGCGCCAGCGGGGCGGCCTCGCCCTCCTTGTGCGGCAGCGCCGACGGCGCCACCGTCTGCCAGCCGCCCTGCTCGACCGGAATCAGCTGGCCGCCGTCCCAGGGCCGCGCGCTGGAGGCTTTGCGCCCGGCATGGGCAAGCTGCATCGCGATCGCGGTGGAGGAATGCTTGCGCACCGAGGTGAGGATCTGCTTCAGCGCGGCCTCGCAGGCATCGCTGTAGAGCCCGAGACAGCCCGGCGTGATGCGGCCGATCGCCTCGACATGGGTCGCCTCGATGCAGAACATCGCCGCGCCCGACAGGCTGAGATTGTTGATGTGGGTGAAGTGCCAGTCGGTGGCGACGCCGTCGTCGGCCGAATACTGGCACATCGGCGACACCACGATGCGGTTCGAAAGCGTCAGGCCACGCAGCTTGATCGGGGAAAACAGGACGGACATGCGGGGGAGTTCCGGGCGATGAGAGGGATGAAAGCAATTGCATGAAGTGTAATGGGAGACACGCGGAATGCCAGTTGCGCGGACGGCATGGCCCCCTGCAGCGCCATGCATTGCGGGCGGGGTTTGGCGCCCAAAGCGCGATGCGATTAGGATGAATCGCACGCGCTTCAGGTTGTTGTTCAAGCACGATCTTTCCGGAAACCGCTGCGCACGTTTCCGGATCATGCTTTAGAGGCGTCCTCACTCGGTCAGCGTGAACTGCAGCAACAAGGTCCGCTGCAGCATCGAGAAATTGTCGTCGGAGATCAGCGTCAGCACGGTCTCGCCATCAGGCGTGACGTGGGCGTCGATGCCTTCCATGTTGTCGATCTCCTGGCCGAGATCGGCGACGAACAGCGCGGGGCCGTCGACCAGCGCGCCCGGCGCGATCGACTTCAGGGGGATCGCGCGGATGCGGATGTTGACGCCGGTGAACCAGGAAAACTTGCGCTCGAGGATCAGAAGCTCGCCGGAGGGCAGCAGCACGGCATCGCTGATGTCGTATTTCTCGATGCGGCGCACGCTGAACTGGCCGGGCGTGGGCCCACCGATCAGGAAGGCCGTGAGGTTGCCGTCGGCATCAAGCCCGCGCTCGGAGAAGGCGATCAGGCTGCCCGCGAGCGGCATGTTCTGGTCTTTGCCCTTATCCCCGTCCTTGGGCACGACGACCAGCGCCTCCAGCCCCTTGTTGGAGGGCAGCTTGCGCACGCCCGCCGGCACCGCGATCGCCTCGCCGCGCGCAGCCATGCCGCCTTTGGAAAAATCGTAGCGCAGGATCTGGTTGACGCGCTCGAGCCCGACATAGACGACATTGCCGTCGCGCGCGATCGCTTCCGAATCCCACCACAGGCGTTTTTCCGTGATCGGCCGCCCTTCCGCGCCGAGCAGCGGCGCGGCCGTGACGTCATCGAGCCCGGCCATGTTGCGGCCGGAATAGCGGATGCGGCCGGTGAACCAGCCGCCCTGGTCGGAGACCGCGAGGAAGCGCTCGCCCCTGGCATCCAGCCGGATGCCGGACAATCCGCCAAAGCCGCGATAGGGCGAGGTCAGCACCAGGCCGCTGCGATAGTCCAGCGAGCCAAACCGCGTGCGCGCGCGGTCACGCGGCTCGAAATTGGGAATGGCGCGCGCGTTGACCTCGATGCCGACGGGCTCGGAGACGGCGCGCTCGTTCTGCAGCGCGCGCGGCGGCGGCTCGGCCGTGGCTTGCGCCCTCGCGAGGCGAGAGCTTGCGAGAGTGGAAAATCCCGCCGCCGCATGCTTGAGAAAGCTGCGGCGGGATGAGTGCGTGCTCACGAATGCAATTTGCGTCGCGGGCGACCGGCCGGCTGGGTTGGCGCGGTGTTGGTCTCGCTGAAGAGTTCGGCGAGCTTCTCGGTGATGGCGCCGCCGAGCTCTTCGGCGTCCACGATCGTCACCGCGCGGCGATAATAGCGCGTCACGTCATGGCCGATGCCGATCGCGATCAGCTCGACCGGCGAGCGGGTCTCGATCTCCTCGATGATGTGGCGCAGATGCCGCTCGAGATAGTTGCCGGGATTGACCGACAGCGTGGAATCGTCGACCGGCGCACCGTCCGAGATCATCATCAGGATCTTGCGTTGCTCGGCCCTCGCCAGCAGGCGCTTGTGCGCCCAGTCCAGCGCCTCGCCGTCGATGTTCTCCTTCAGCAGCCCCTCGCGCATCATCAGCCCGAGATTTTTTCGCGCACGGCGCCAGGGCGCGTCGGCCGACTTGTAGATGATGTGGCGGAGATCGTTGAGGCGGCCGGGATTGGCCGGCTTGCCGGCGGCAAGCCACGCCTCGCGCGATTGCCCGCCCTTCCAGGCGCGCGTGGTGAAGCCCAGAATCTCGACCTTGACGCCGCACCGCTCCAGCGTGCGGGCGAGAATGTCGGCGCAGGTGGCGGCGACCGTGATCGGGCGTCCGCGCATCGAGCCGGAATTGTCGAGCAGCAGCGTCACCACGGTGTCGCGGAACGTCGCCTCCTTCTCGTGCATGAAGGACAGCGGGTGATAGGGATCGGTGACGACGCGCGACAGGCGCGCGGGATCGAGGATGCCCTCTTCGAGGTCGAACTCCCAGGCGCGATTCTGCTGCGCCATCAGGCGGCGCTGCAGGCGATTGGCGAGGCGCGCGACGATGCCTTGCAGATGCGCCAGCTGCTTGTCGAGATAGGCGCGCAGGCGCTCCAGCTCGTCATGGTCGCAGAGGTCTTCGGCGGCGATGACCTCGTCGAATTTCGGCGCGAAGGCGTGGTATTCCGGCCCGCGCGGCTCGTTCTTGCCGTGCGAGTTCGGACGCGTCGCCTCGCCCGGCGTCTCGTCGTCGCCGAGCTCGCCGTCGTCGAAGCTGTCGGAGGTCGAGGCCTGCGCGCTTTCCATCGCGCTCTCGCTCATCTCCTCTGATGATGCCTGCGCCTGGTCGGCGCTCATCTCCTGGGCGGCGTCGGAATCGGGCGAGCCTTCGGCGCCGGACTGGTCGTTGTCGCCGTCCTGGTTCTCGTCGTTGTCGTCATCGTCTTCGCTGTCGGCGCTGCGCTCGTCGCCGATCTCGAGGGCGGTCAACAGATCATGTACGGCATCGCCGAACCGGGTCTGGTCCTCGACCACGGTGTCGAGCCGGTCGAGCCGCTTGCCGATCTTGTCTTCGAGAATGGGACGCCAGAGATCGACCATTTTCTTCGCGGCGGTCGGCGGCGCCATGCCAGTGAGGCGCTCGCGCACCAGCATCGCCAGCGCGTCCGCGAGCGGAGCGTCGGCGCGGTCGGTGATCTCGTCGAACTTGCCGCGATGGAAATGGTCGTCGAGCATCGCGGTGAGGTTTTTCGCAACGCCCGCCATGCGGCGCGCGCCGATCGCCTCGACCCGGGCCTGCTCCACCGCCTCGAACACGCCGCGCGCCTGCGGATTGCCCGGCATCAGCTTGCGATGCAGCTTGGCATCGTGACAGGCGATCTTGAGCGCGATGGAATCGGCATGGCCGCGCACGATCGCGGCGTCACGCTTGGTCATCTTGCGCGCGGGTTCAGGCAGCCGCGCCTTGCCCGGCGCAAGGCCGGGCCGCTCGGCAGCGAAGGAGACCTCGAGCTCCGGCGTCTTGGCGATCGCCTTGAGGCAGGAGGCGACCGAGCGCTTGAACGGCTCGGTCGGCGCTTCCTTGGTATTGCGGAATTTGGAGTTGGAGGTGGTCATGTCACCTTGATCCGTCGTCCCGGCGAAGCGGGACGACACACCGGGAGAAATTCAGCTGAGCGCCACGTTGACTGCCGATTCCGGCAGCTCCGCGTTGAAGCAGCGCTGGTAGAACTCGGCCACCAGCGGACGCTCGAGCTCGTCGCATTTGTTGAGGAAGGTGACCCGGAATGCAAATCCGATATCGCCGAAGATGTCTGCGTTCTCGGCCCAGGTGATCACCGTGCGCGGGCTCATCACCGTCGACAGATCGCCGTTGGCGAAGGCGTTGCGGGTGAGATCGGCAAGGCGCACCATCTTGTTGACGATGTCGCGACCCTCAGTGGTGCGATAGTGCTTGGCCTTGGCCAGCACGATCTCCACTTCCTCGTCATGGCTGAGATAGTTCAGCGTGGTGACGATCGACCAGCGGTCCATCTGACCCTGGTTGATCTGCTGGGTGCCGTGATAGAGGCCCGAAGTGTCGCCGAGGCCGACGGTGTTGGCGGTCGAGAACATGCGAAACGCCGGATGCGGCTTGATCACCTTGTTCTGGTCGAGCAGCGTCAGGCGTCCCGAGACTTCCAGCACGCGCTGGATCACGAACATCACGTCGGGGCGGCCGGCGTCGTATTCGTCGAACACCAGCGCGACGTTGTGCTGCAGCGCCCAGGGCAGGATGCCGTCGCGGAATTCGGTGACCTGCTTGCCGTCGCGGACCACGATGGAATCCTTGCCGACGAGATCGATACGGCTGATATGGCTGTCGAGGTTGACGCGCACGCAGGGCCAGTTCAGGCGCGCCGCGACCTGCTCGATATGCGTGGATTTGCCGGTACCGTGATAGCCGGTCACCATCACGCGGCGGTTGCGGGCAAAGCCGGCGAGAATGGCAAGCGTGGTGGCGCGGTCGAAGCGGTAGTCGGAATCGACTTCGGGCACGTGAGGATCGACTTCGGAATAGGCGGGCACCTCGAGATCGCTGTCGATCCCGAACACCTGCCGCACCGACACCTTCATGTCGGGCAGACCGGAAACTTCCTCAACTTTGGACATGGCGGCGGTCGTCATCAATCCTCCGAGGTCCCGGGCGGTCCCGAAACCAGTTATTTGCACGTTGGCTGCGGCTGGGTGCTGAAAATCAACCTATCAGAGACAAGTGGCCGGCAGAAGCCCGCCCAACAATCAAAGTTCCCTCGTCTTTTCATTTAGATAGGTGAGGAACGCAGTTTTTGGAGGGCTGCCTTGCGAATCACGCCCGAATTTCGGGCGGGGACGGCGCTTGCCCACGCAAATGGCCCTTTCACCGCCCGTCCTTAACTAGGTAGGGTCCTCCCCAGGTCCAACGCGATACGAAAGACGACGTGACATCCTTCCTCGATCCCCTCATCTCGTTCGTCTCGGCCCATCCGTGGCTGGCCTATCTGACCCTGTTCCTGGCGGCGCTGCTCGAAGCCGTGCCGGTGGTGGGCTCGGTGATCCCCGGCTCCACCATCATCCTGGCGTTGAGCGCTCTGGTTCCGGGCGGCGAGCTGGCGCTGCCATGGGTGCTGCTTGCCGCTGGCCTTGGCGCCGTGCTCGGGGACGGCACGGCCTATTGGATCGGGTACCGGCAGCAGCGCGAGATCCTCACCACCTGGCCTCTGACCAACTATCCGCGCGTGGTCGAGCAGAGCGAAAGCTTCTTCCACCGCTTCGGCACCTGGGCCGTGTTCTTCGCCCGCTTCGTACCCCCGATCCGCGCCTTCGTGCCTGTCACCGCCGGCGCGCTGGGGATGCCGCCGGCAAAGTTCTACGCAGTGAACATCCCGGCGATCCTGGTCTGGGCGCCGGCCCATGTGCTGCCCGGCGTGCTGGCCGTGTCGGCGCTGCACGAATATGCCGGGCTGCATCATCACGTGCATGTCGGCAAGCACATCTGGATGCTGACGGTGGTTGGTTTCGCGATCGCCTTGGGACTGGCGATCTGGACCGTTCGCCGTCGTCACGGTAGCGGCGTTGCCGCGAAGCCGCGGGCTTGAAGGCACCCCGGCTAGACCTCCGCTGGGCGTCAATGTGAAGCCGCCACTCACGGCGCGATCGAAGGACGTCAGACGAGACGCGCACCGCCGTCAACATGAAGTGTCTCGCCGTTCATGAATCCGTTGCTCATTAGGAAAACCACGGCATTTCCGGCTTCCTGTGCGGTGCCAAGGCGGTGCAGCGGAAGCTTTTCTTCCAGGGACGTCACGTAAGCGTCACGGCCTTCGCCAAGCGTACGTGCCAGGAGCGGCGTGTCGATCGTACCGGGCGACAAGGTATTCACGCGGCGTGGAGCTAACTCAAGGACAAGGCCGCGGGCGAAGGCCTCCATCGCAGCGGAGGCCGCAGCGAGCACGGAAGTGCCATATGCGTTGGGTCGATCGGCCAAGGCTCCGGAAATGAATGTGACGGACCCGTCGAGAGCGAGTCGGTCCCCAAGGCTTCGCAAAACATGCACGGCCGCCCAGATTCGCTCATCGAAGGCGCGGCGCAGGTAGGCGACATCTGCTTCCAACACTTTCCCTGCGACGAAGCTGCCCGCAAGCAGAACAAGATCGTCGACTTGCGGGATGTCGGCAAGCGCTGAGGCAATGGTCTCAGGTTTGGTCACATCCGCAGCCCGCCAGCCGGCGAATCCATTCTCGGCGGCAACTCGTTCGGCTCCTGCTGGGTCGAAACCAACAACGATAACCTTGGCGCCCGCGGCTGTGGCCTGTTGGGCGGCAGCCAGGCCGATGCCGGATGTGCCGCCAAAGATAACGACGTTGCGATCCTTGAGACTTTTGGAAGCAGAGTCGGTCACGGGAGTCGGTCCTTTCAAGAGCGGGCGCGCAACGCGCCAGTGGATTGAGGCTAGGCCAATGGCCTCTACTTGAAAATCAGGCCAAAATTCGCTTCTATTATTCCATGGTGGCACAAATCGGCCTCGATCGACTTACCGGCCTGATCGCGTTTGCCCGTTCCGGATCGCTTGGCAGCTATTCAGCCGCGGCTCGTGCACTTGGTGTTTCGCCGTCTGCGATAAGCAAGAGCGTACAACGGCTGGAGCAGCATCTCGGCCTGACCCTGTTCAGCCGTACGACGCGCTCGCTCACGCTGACCCCGGAAGGGCGGGACCTGCACGAGCGGGCGCTGCGGCTTTTGCGCGAGGCTGACGCGATCGAACAAGCGGCGATGGCCGCCCGTTCCGAACCTGCAGGCGCTCTGAAGATCGTCGCGCCGCTACCCATAGGCGTGAATATTCTCGCGCCCGCCCTACCACGCTTTCGGGAGCGCTATCCAAAGCTCGCGATCGACTTGCGGATCGGCGACCAGTTCGTTGATCTCATCGAAGAGGGCATCGATGTCGCGATCCGCGTCGGCGATCTCGCGGACTCCCGACTGATCTCGCGTCAGCTCGTGCCACACCGCATCTGCGCTTTCGCCTCCCCAGACTATCTGGCCCGGCGCGGCGTGCCTTGCCATCCAGACGAACTGGTCAACCATGACTGTGTGAACTTCCGCTTCCAGAGTTCGGGCCAGACATTTCGCTGGCCCTTCCTGATCGGCGGCCGTTTGACCGAGATCATTCCCGACGCGGCTATCATCACAGATGTCAGTGACGCTGTTGCCAATGTCATTGCCTCAGGTGGCGGCATCGGTGTTACCCCCACTTACGTCGCGGCTGCTTATGTAAGACGGGGAGAACTGATCCCCGTACTTCAGGATTTCGCCGTTCCAAGAACCACCATCACCGCGTTATGGCCGGAAAGCCGTCGAAGCAGTCCGAACGTGAAGGCTTTCGTCACGTTCCTGAGCGAGGTTTTCCCCCCGAATCCGCCGTGGGACGATGTATTTGCCAAGGCTCATAGGTCGGGTGTCCAAGGCCGGCCGAAGCCTTGAGCTTCGCGATTGCGTGAGCTCATGTATGGCGTGTGTGTCTTGGGCACGAGGCGGCCGTACCAGAGGCCACCGCGGGCATCCGCTTGAAAGGAACAACAAAACACGACAAGCGGTGTGGGGGGATCTATCGATACACTCTCTCAGTCGTTCGAGGGCGTAGCCGCCGTCCTCCGTCCCGGCGCCGGCCCAACATACCTCGCCCGCGGCCTGATCAGCTTGCCGAACTGCAATTGCTCGCTCGCATGCGCGATCCAGCCGACGCTGCGGGCCATTGCGAACAGAGCAAGTTCGCTGCCGGCTGGCAGGCGCAGCGCGTGCACGAGCACGGCGAGCGCATAGTCGATGTTGACGAACTCGCCGGTCGCTTCCGCGATCCGCTCCGGCACCTCGCGGGTGAATTTGCGCGGCGCGCCGGCGCGCGAGAGCGCATTGAGCAGCGATTGCGCGCGGGGATCGCCGCGCTTGTAGACGCCATGGCCGAAGCCGGCAAAACGTTCGCCGAGCGCGACGCGCTCGCGCACCATCGGGGCGACATCGCGATCGACCAGCGTCTTGACGAGCTGCGAGGCCAGCACGCCGGCACCGCCATGCTGCGGCCCTTTCAACGCGGCGAGACCGGCGATCACGGCGTCATAGAGGTTAAGGCCGGTCGAGGCCGCGCAGCGCGCGGTGAAGGTCGAGGCGTTCAGCTCGTGATCTGCGAGCAGAACCAGCGCGCGGCGGATCAGATCAGGCGCGTGCTTGTTGTCCGCCGCCCAGCCCTTCGCGATCTCCTCGTGCAGCGGCGCGGCCGAGGGCTCGGCATTGAGCATGGTCGCCACCAGCAGGCGAACGATGCGCGCGCCGACCATGGCGCGGCCATCGGGCGCGCGGGTGAAGGCGCGGGGATCGGCGCTCGTGGCCAGCGCCAGCACGGCGATGGCGCGGTCGATCGGCGCCGCCCGACGTGCGGCTTGCCCGATCGCGCGCATCTCCTCGGAGATTTCAGGTTGATTGTCCAGATCGAACGGATCGACCCCGGAGACGTCCCACAGCAATGTCGCGGCGTGCTCCAGCGTGCCGTTCTCGGAGAGGTCGACGCAGTTGACGCCGCGATAGATCGCGCCCTCCTCGGTGATGGTCGAGATCTCCGTGTCCATGACAGGCAGATCGGCATCGAAGCTGCGCAAGCCCCGCGGCTCCGGGGACGGCACGCGGCGCTCCTTGAGCGCGCGGACGTCCTCGGCGCGATAGCGGTTTTTCCGCGAGTCCGGCGTCGGCTCGGAGCGGATCAGGCCCCGGCTGACATAGGCGTAGAGGGTGGCCGGCGAGATCGCTAGCTCGGCCGCGGCCTCTTGGGCCGACAGATAAAGCGCGGAATCTTTCATATTGATTGATGTAATCAAGATTGATCAATGTGTCGAGTGGCCTGACCTTGTGTCCTCCGTGAACAGGAGATTGGGCCATGAATATCCACCTCACCAAAAGCCAGATCGGGCTGGACGGCATTGCCGCGGCCGAGACCGTGTTGAGCCATGTCGACGGCGAGCGCGGCGAGCTGATCATTGCCGGGGAGCATGTCGGCCGGCTGGCGAGCCAGTCGAGCTTCGAGGGCGCCACCGCCCGACTCTGGAACGGCGCCGGCAAGGCCGGCTTGAGCGAAGCCAACGTGCGGGCAAGCCTGGGGGCGGCGCGCGAGCGCGCCTTCGCGCGCCTGCCGGACCTGCTGCCGGCGACGCGCGGCATGAGCATCGTCGACGGGTTTCGCGCGGCGGTCGCAGGGCTTCGCGCGGAGAACGGGCTGGAGCATGAGGCGACGATCGTGGGCGCGTTTCCGGTGATCGCAGGCGCGCTGGTCCGGCGCGCCAAGGGGCTGGAGCCGGTCGCGCCCGATCCGAATGCAAGCCATGCCGCCGACACGTTGCGGATGTTGCGTGGCGCCTCCCCGGAGCCGCGCGAGGTCGCGGCGCTCGATGCCTATTTCGTCACGGTCTGCGATCACGGCATGAATGCCTCGACCTTCACCACGCGCGTGGTGGCCTCGACGCAAGCCGATCTGTTTGCCGCCGTCACCGCCGGCTATTGCGCACTGACCGGCCCCCTGCATGGCGGTGCGCCGGAGCCGGTGCTGGAGATGTTGGACGCGATCGGCTCGCGCGAGCGGATCAAGCCATGGGTGGACGCGGCGCTGGCGCGCGGCGAGCGGCTGATGGGCTTTGGCCATCGCGTCTATCGCGTGCGCGATCCGCGCGCAGACGTGCTCAAGGCCGCAATCGAGCGGCTGTCGGCCGACGGTGCCGACCTGCCCTTTGCCGGCGAGGTCGAAGCCTATATCCGCAGCGCGCTGCGTAAGAAGAATCCGGAACGGCCGCTGGAGACGAATGTCGAGTTCTTCACGGCGATCCTGCTCGACGCGCTGGCGATCCCGCGCCAGGCGTTCACGCCGGTCTTCGCGATGGCACGCGCCGCGGGATGGACCGCGCATGCACGCGAGCAGCAGCGCACGGGGCGGCTGATCCGGCCGAGTTCGTCCTATGTCGGGGCGATGCCGCAGGCGTCATGCGACTAACGGATTAAGAGAAAGACGACAGCGGAGCTCCACTCCGCTGTCGTGCGGGCGAAGCCCTGATCTACCGACAGGTGGTGGAAGCTCTGCACGTGTCCGACCAGCATCGTGGAACATATGTGCGGCCGGCGAATTAGCTGAACTGGCCCCGCCCGAGGAACGCAATGCTGGACTTGCTTGGACCATCTGACGAGGCCAGGATCGGGGAGATCGCCAGGCAAGCAACGAGCAGGAGCGTTGCCGAGGCGGATTCCGAGAGGCGATTCCAGGACTTGCTCCAGGCGCTTCCGGCCGCGATCTACACCACCGACGCAGAGGGCCGCATCACCTTCTTCAATCAAGCCTGCATCGATTTTGCCGGACGCACGCCGAAGGTCGGCGAGATGTGGTGCGTGACATGGAAGCTCTATCTGCCCGACGGCACGCCGCTCCCCCACGACGAGTGCCCCATGGCCATCGCGCTGAAGCAGAACCGCCCGATACGCGATGTCGAGGCGGTGGCCGAACGGCCGGACGGCACCCGGATCTGCTTCATGCCGTATCCGACGCCGCTGCGCGACGAACGCGGTGGACTGGTTGGCGCGGTGAACATGCTGGTCGACATCACCGCCCGCAAGCAGGCCGAGCAGCGGATGATGCTCCTCGCCTATGAGGTCGATCATCGTTCCAACAATCTGCTCGCGGTGACCCAGGCGATACTGCGGCTGACGAAGGCCGAGACCGGCGCAGAATTCCAGGCCGCGTTTCAAGGCCGGCTCAGCGCCCTCGCCAATGTGCAGAGGCTGTTCTCGGAGTCGCGCTGGACCGGTGCGAGTCTGAAGACGATCGTCGAAGAGGAACTCCGGCCGTACGCAGGCGGAGACGGCGAACGCATCCGCATCGTGGGTGAGGATATCCGTCTGCCGGCCACGCTTGCCCAATCAATCGCGGTCGCCGTGCATGAGCTGGCGACCAACGCTGCCAAATACGGGGCGCTGTCAACCCGGTCGGGCAGGCTGAACATCCACTGGGAGACCACTGAGGCCGAGCCTCTCGTGCTGCGATGGTCGGAGCACGGCGGTCCTCGGGTCAACGAGCCGCCGACACGCACGGGCTTCGGGGTCGGCGCCGTCGACGGCATCATCCGGACCCTGCGGGGACGAGTTAGCCGGCAGTGGAGGCCGGAAGGACTGGTCTGCGAACTGTCCTTCCCGGAGGCGTAGCCTTACGCCTCGCGTACCACCGTCTTCAGATAATTGTACGCCTTGATGATCTCGATCAGGCGATCCTCGGTGGAGCGATCGCCGCCGTTGGCGTCGGGGTGGTGCTGCTTCACCAGCGCCTTGTACTTGGACTTGACGTCCGCGAGCGTGGAGTCGGGGCCGAGGCCCATCACCTGGAGCGCCTTGCGCTCGGCGTTCATGATCTTGCGCGTCTCGGCCTTGGGCGCGGCCTGCGGCCCGGCACGCCAGCCGGTGCGGCCGTTGAGCTCCTGGAACATGCTGAACGGATCGAATGCGCTGTCGATCTCGGCCTCCGCGCCCTTCTTAACGCCGCCATTGGCGCCCATCTTCCAGGTCGGACGATGGCCGGTCAGCGCGTCCTTCTGATAGCGCGCGACAGCGTCGGCATTCATGCCGGAGAAGAAATTGTAGTTCTGGTTGTACTCGCGCACGTGGTTCAGGCAGAAGTGCCAGTACTCACGCTGATTGTCGCGACCCTTGGGCGCACGATGGGCGCCTTTGTTCTGGCACCCGGTCCACTCGCAGTTGACCACGGCGTCGCGCGGCTTCACTTCCGGTTGCTTGCCTTTCGGCTTGACCCGGATGGAGTCGAAGAACTTTGATGAATCGATCGGCATGGCTGACTTTGACTACGCAATGCGAAAACCTTCAAGTCTTGACATTGCAATTAGCTGCAAACACGTAGCCGAAGCTTCGCTTCGGCGTTTTTAGGAAACGGCCGCCACAGGCGACCTACGCAATTGACAGAGCGGCAACGCGCACCTTGATGGCACACACATGGCTATGAGAGACACTATCAGCAACAAGTTGCAGGAAGCTTTCACGCCCGAAAGCCTGCAAGTCGTCGACGAGTCACATCTGCATGAGGGCCACGCCGGCCATCGGCCGAGCGGTGAGACGCACTTCCGTGTGTATATCGTGTCTGCCGCCTTCAAAGGGAAGAGCCGGGTCGACTGCCATCGCATGATAAATGCGGCGCTGGCCGCGGAACTTGCCGGCAGCGTGCACGCACTGGCGATCCAGGCGCAGGCGCCGGGGGAAAATTGACTCAGTCATTCCGGGGCGGCTCGAAGAGCCAAATCCGGAATCTCGAGATTCGGAGGTTCGATGCTTCGCATCGCCCCGGAATGACGGTGAGGACAGCGAGCTTAAAACGACGTCCCGGCCCGCCTCGGCTTGGCGTCTTCCAGCTCCGCATCGCGCGGCACCGGTGAAATACGGAGCGCGGTGATGCGGTTGCGTTCGCGGCGGAGAACGCGAAAACGGAAGCCGTGGAACGTAAAACTCTGGCCGCGGTCGGGGATCGAGCGCGCCTCGTGGATGACGAGGCCGGCGACCGTCGTTGCCTCCTCATCGGGCAGATGCCAATCCATGGCGCGGTTGAGGTCGCGGATCGGCACCGAGCCGTCGACCACGACCGAACCGTCCGGCTGGCGACGCACGCCGGCGACGACGTCGTCATGCTCGTCGGAGATATCGCCGACGATCTCCTCCAGAATGTCTTCCAGCGTCACGAGGCCTTCAACTTCACCATACTCGTCGACAACAAGCGCGAAATGGGTCTTGCGGCGCCGGAACGCCTTCAGCTGCTGGGATATCGGCCGCATTTCCGGCACGAACCAGGGCGGCAG
Organism: Bradyrhizobium sp. 199; assembly: GCF_023073355.1. Lineage (GTDB taxonomy): Bacteria > Pseudomonadota > Alphaproteobacteria > Rhizobiales > Xanthobacteraceae > Bradyrhizobium. The sequence continues at coordinate 170,625 of NZ_JADPJI010000006.1, read as the reverse complement.
CATGATGGTGGTGACGTCGATGCGCGAGGTATCGCCGTCCGACGCGCGGATGGCCCGCAACAGATCCTTGGCGTGCAGAATGCCGATGATGTTCTCCGACTTGTCGCGCCACAGCGGAATGCGGGTGTATTCGGTAGCCAGCACCTCCCGCACCAGCTCCTCGGGCGGCAGATCGGCATTGATCATCACCATAGAGGTACGGTGAACCATCACGTCAGACACCGTCAGTTCGCCAAGGCGGAAGACATTGTGAATATACTCGGCCTCACCGCTCTCGATCTTGCCATGCACGGCCGATTCCTCGACCAGGCCTTCGATCTCGGAATCCGTCAGGATTTCGTGCTGCGAAAACTCCTGGACCCCGATCATACGCAGGATCGCGCTCGAAGCCGCGTTCAGAGACCAGCTCAGCGGATAGAACACGAGGTAGGAGACGTGCAGCGGATACGCGATCCATTGCGACACCGGCATCGGCTCCCGAATTGCAAGCGTCTTCGGCACCTGTTCGCCGATGATGATGTGCAGCGAGGAGAAAATCAAAAAGCCGGCCACGAACGAGGTGAAGTGCAGCGTGGCCTCTGACAATCCGAGCGGACGGAGGACCGGGCTCAGCAGCGCGGAAACGGTCGGCTCTCCGATCCAGCCGAGACCCAGAGATGCCATGGTGATGCCGAGTTGGCAGCAGGCGAGATAGGATTCGATGTTTCCCATCATGGTCTGCAGCAGGCGCGCGCCGAAGCGGTTCTGCTCGACCATGGCCTTGACGCGAAAGCCGCGGCTCTTCACCAGCGCAAATTCCGCCGCCACGTAAAACGCGTTGGCGGCGAGCAAGAGCGCCGCAAGCAGCAGATTGACCGAGATTGAGCTCATGTTTGCCTCGCGGCCGCCTTGACGTTGCGCACCTCTTTGGCGGCCGAACCGAACGGTCCCACCATCACTGCGATAGTTTCGACTGCAGGAAATCGCGCACCGGGGCCGGCTCGACATCCTTGGCGATCACCGCGCGCCCGACGGCTTCCAGCAAAATGAAGGTGAGCTTGCCGCGCTTGACCTTCTTGTCCTGCGCCATCAGCGCCATTAGCGCGTCGGCATCGGCAAGCCCTTCCTGCGCAAAGCCCGCGATGTCCTGCAAGCGTGTCGGCAGGCCGGCTTCGATCAGATGCCGCTCAATGCGCGCGGCACCGGCCTCGCCGATCAGGCCGAGCTTTGCCGAGAACTGCGCCGCGAGCGTCATGCCGATCGCGACGCCCTCGCCATGGAACAGGCGGTCGGAGAACCCGGTCGCCGCTTCCAGCGCGTGACCGAAGGTGTGGCCTAGATTGAGCAGCGCGCGCTCGCCGGTCTCGCGCTCGTCGCGCGAGACGACGCCGGCCTTGGCGCGGCAGGAGGTCGCGATCGCGTGCTCGCGCGCGGCGCCGCCCTTGAAGATGTCGGCATGGTTCTTTTCAAGCCAGGTGAAGAAGGCCTCGTCGCCGAGCACGCCGTATTTGGCGACCTCGGCATAGCCGGCGCGGAACTGGCGCGGCGATAGCGTGTCGAGCACGGCGGTGTCGGCGATGACCAGCACCGGCTGGTGAAAGGCCCCTAGCAGGTTCTTGCCCTGTGGCGAGTTGATGCCGGTCTTGCCGCCGACGGATGAATCGACCTGCGCCAGCAGCGAGGTCGGCACCTGCACGAAATCGACGCCGCGGCGCAGGATTGCGGCGGCAAACCCGGCGAGATCGCCGACCACGCCGCCGCCGAGCGCGATGACGAGATCGTTGCGCTCGATCTTCGCGGCGATCAGGGCTTCGCTGACCTTTTCCAGGCCGGCATAGGTCTTGGAGATCTCGCCTTCCTCGACGACGATGCGCGAGGTCGGGATGCCGCTCGCCGCGAGCGAGGCCTCGGCCGGCTCGAGCCAGTGCTTGGCCACCGTGCGATCGGTCACAACAGCGGTGCGCACGCCCGGACGCAAGGCCGCGACACGTTCGCCGAGCGAGGCCAGCACACCGCGGCCGATGACGATGTCATAGGCGCGATTCTCCAGCGCGACCTCGACATTGACGGGGTCGGAATGTTTCAACGGCGCAGTCATCGTATGGCACTCGCAACGTCGGCAGGTGGCTGAGCGGCCTGGTCGCCGCAAAGACGGGCGCGCAGCGCCTCGATGCATTCCTCGACGATTCTGTCGTGCGGCACCTCGCGCGAGGCGATGGTGATCTCAGCATGGCTGTAGACCGGCTCGCGCTCGGTGAGGAGGCGGGTCACCGTCCCTTCCGGATCGGCGGTCTGGAGCAGCGGACGATCGGCACGGCGGCGCACGCGGCGCATGATGACGTCATGGTCCGCCCTGAGCCAGATCGACACTGCCTTTGCCGCGATCCGCGCGCGCGTTTCCTCGCGCATGAAGGCACCGCCGCCGGTCGCCAGCACCACCGGCCCGCCGTCGAGCAGCCGCGCGATCACCCGCGCCTCGCCGTCACGGAAATACAATTCGCCGTGGCGCTCGAAGATCTCCGGGATGCTCATCTGGGCCGACGTCTCGATCTCGGTGTCGGCATCGACGAAGGGCAGCTTGAGCCTGAGAGCCATGCGACGGCCGATGGTGGATTTGCCCACCCCCATCATACCGACGAGCACGATCGAGCGCGCGCCCAGCGCCGACAGGATGTCGGCGTCGGACGAAGCTGGTATCGGCAACGCGGCGTCGGACATTGTCACGCTCGAATGGATCTCGCTCGATCTGTCGGCAAAGGCGGCACGCTTTGGCCACCTATACGACCCCAACGGGGCCCTCGCCAGAGGACTCTTGCCACGAAACGGCGAACATGTTGGATGATTTCATTGATTAATTTGCCCGCCGGCCCCCTATACAAGACCCCTCTAGAGACCCCAGACGATGCCCAGCCTGTTCCGCTTCCTGACGGCCGTCGCCGTGATCGCCGGCATCGTCTATGGCGTGGTCTTCGCGCTGGCGAACTTCGTCAATCCGAAGCCGCGGGAAATGACAGTGACGATCCCGCCGGATAAGTTTCTCAAGAAATAGGCCGCAGTTGCGAGCCGTCAGCCGACCCGCCTGTTCGGCGTCAAGGCCTGACGCATCAGGCGCAAGAACAGCTGCGTATGCTCGAGAAGATTCTGGCCAGCGGCCTGCGCCTCCTTGAGGCCTTCCATCGCCGCCACGATGATGCCGGCGATGTCAGTCGGCGATGCGCTTAGATCGTCCAAGCTGATCTCATGGCTTGCTTGCGCATCGGCCAGCGCGCGAGCCAGCATAGCCACCAGCTGGGCACGCGCGGCCAGGGTGATGTCCTTGGCCAGCGTCATATTGGCGTCGAATAGTTCCGCCGCGTCCGCACTGCCTGCGAACGGCGCGATCAAATCGCGCTGAAACGCCGCAATCGCCAGTGCGATCCGGCTGAAAACGTCGCCGTCGCGGGCGAGCGCAGCTTCTACGCTGCGCATCGTCCTGGCATGCGCGCGCTCCGACCCCGCTCGAAACAATTCTTCCTTGCTGCCGAAGCTCAAATAGAGCGCCGCGCGCGAGATGCCGGCGGCGCGTGCGATGTCGGCCATCGACGTCTTGCGGAAACCGTGGCGGACGAACACCGGCAGCGCGGCATCGAGAATAACCCCAGCCTTGTCACCGCTATCTTTCATTCAGACATCTTGACAGTCCGGGTCCAAATCGTCAAAAGACAGTTAGACATCAAACGTCTAATTGTCTAATCAACTCGACCAGAGGCTTGAAATCAATGGATCCTCAACTCCCTCAACCGGCTGCCACGGTCCTCGTAACCGGGATTGGCGGATTTCTCGGCGGCCATGTCGCCCGTCAATTGCTGGCGAAAGGCTATCGCGTGCGGGGGACCGTCCGCAGCCAGGACGCTTGCGAGGGGATCCGGAGCCGGCTTTGCGCGAGTGTGCCCGCCGCGACCGAGCGGCTCAGTTTTGCGCGGGCGGACCTTGGCGCCGACGACGGGTGGGAGGAGGCGCTGAGGGGCTGTCGCTACGTCATTCACACGGCTTCGCCATTTCCGGCGGGATTGCCTGACGACGCAGACGACCTGATCCGGACCGCGCGAGACGGTGCGCTGCGGGTACTACGTGCGGCCGACGACGTTGGTGCGGCGCGGGTCGTGCTGACATCCTCGATTGCAGCCACCAATCACGGCAGCGGCCGGCCTCCCTTCACCGAGAAAGATTGGACTGATCCGGCCAACGCGCGGGCGACGCCCTATTACAAATCGAAAACGCTGGCCGAGCAGGCCGCGTGGAGCTTTGCGCGGAATAGCGGCCTCGATCTGTGCGTGATCAATCCCGGCATGATCTTCGGCCCGCTGCTCGGTCCGCATTACGGCACGTCGGTCGGGCTGATCCAGCAGATGATGAGCGGCAAGTTGAAGCGTGTCCCGCGCTTCGGCTTTGCGGTCGTCGACGTGCGCGACGTCGCCGACGCCCATATCCGCGCGATGACCTGTCCTGAAGCCGCCGGCGAACGCTTCATCGTCGGCGGAGGCTTTTTCTGGCTGCGGGACCTGGCCGCGGTGCTGACGAAGGCGTTCCCGGAATATGCGGCGCGTTTGCCGCGCGGCGACGTGCCGAACTGGATGGTGAGAGCGCTGGCCCCATTCAGCGGTCGCTCGCGGATGATCGTGCACGAGCTCGACCGCGACCTCAGCGTCAGCGCCGCCAAGGCGCGCCGCGTGCTGAACTGGAGTCCACGGCCCGACGAGGACTGCATCCGTTCCAGCGCCCAGAGCCTGATCGACCATCGCTTGATCGCCACGCCGTAGCACGGCTGGCCCCCTCGCCCACTCTTGCAGATCCGGAGAACCACACAATGACGACGCATGCGACTGACATGGACTCGCCGCAAGCCGAGCACATCCGCAACACCGAACAGGCGCGGCTGCGTGCGCTGGTCGATGGGGACATGGACGCTGCTGGACCGCTCCACGCACCGGAGTTTCAATTGATCACGCCGATCGGCATGCCGCTGTCCAAAGACGAATATCTTGGCGGCATCCGGAGCGGGCAGATCAAGTATCTGATGTGGGAACCCGGCGCGATCGCCGTCCGACAGCAGGGTGATCACGCCGTGATCCGATATCGCGCCAGGCTGGAGATCGTTTTCGCTGGCAATCGCGTTGCCCCAGCGGATTATTGGCACACCGACACTTACGAGCGCCGCGACGGGCGCTGGATGGTGGTCTGGTCGCAGGCGACGGCGATCAGTGCCAGGCAGTAGGAACGTCGACGAGGCGTCGGGTGCGTACCGACAGCGCGACATTGCTGGTGAGTTTCTCAAGATATAGGCGCTAGGCTCCAGGGCATGCCCACCTCGCCCTCCGACACCAAGCTCACCGGCCTTTTCCTCGACATGCTCGCGGCGGAACAGGGCGCCGGGCCCAATACGCTCGATGCCTATCGCCGCGACCTCACCGATTTCTCGGAATTCCTGGGCCGCGTCGGCCACAGCTTTGCGGATGCCGAAACGCAGACCTTGCGCGACTATCTCGCCGATCTCGACACCCGCGGCTTCAAATCCACCAGTGTCGCCCGCCGGCTATCGGCGATGCGGCATCTCTATCGCTTTCTTCTCAACGAACGCATCCGCAGCGAAGACCCCGCCGCGATCCTGTCCGGCCCCAAGCGCGGCCGCGGCCTGCCAAAGGTGCTGTCGATCGCCGATGTCGACCGCATGCTCCGCCGCGCCAAGGAATTAAGCGAGGCGGGGGATGCCTCGCCTGCAAAGCGGCTACGGAGCTTGCGGCTCTATTGCCTGCTCGAGGTGCTCTACGCCACCGGCCTGCGCGTCTCCGAGCTGGTGGCGCTGCCGCGCTCGGCGGCCAAGCGCGACGCCCGCATGATCGTCGTGCGCGGCAAGGGCAACAAGGAGCGCCTGGTGCCGCTCAACGAGGCCTCGCGGCAGGCGATGGCGGATTATCTCGCGGCGACGGAGGCTGCCAAGACCGACAACAAGAGCGATAAGAAGAACGGCCTCGTCGCCTCGAAATGGCTGTTCCCCTCGTTCGGGGAGAGCGGACATCTGACGCGGCAGCATTTTGCCCGCGACCTCAAAGAGCTCGCGGTCGCCTCGGGCCTGCAGGCCCGGCTGGTATCCCCGCACGTGCTGCGCCATGCCTTCGCCAGCCACCTCCTGCACAATGGTGCGGACCTACGCATCGTGCAGACCCTGCTCGGCCACACCGATATTTCCACGACCCAGATCTACACCCATGTGGTCGAGGAACGGCTGAAGAGCCTGGTGCGCGACCTGCATCCGCTGGCGGAGAAGTAGGGCTCGTGCCCCGGACGCATCGCAGCGTGAAACGATGTGCTGCAGAGCCGGGGCCCATGCCGCTCGCTGGGTCCCGGCTCTGCGCAGCAGCGCTATAGAAGCGCTGCAGCGCGTCCGGGACACCAGAGCCAGCCGAGATCGCCCGAAACCGCCTTGACTTCGGCCACATCTCCGCAGAAAGAGCCGGGGCCTTTCGCATGATTTGGCGGGCCCGCTCGCAGTACACAAGCCAACCCATTGAAGAAGCTAAGCTTCTCTCCGCAGATTGAAATCCGCTTCGCCGCCTCGCCCCGTCCTCCCTATATTGAGTTGATGCAAGACCAGATGCGCAGCTATCTCGACTTCGAAAAGCCCGTCGCCGAGCTCGATTCCAAGCTCGATGAGCTCAGGGTCATGGCGGCCTCCGGCACCGACATCGCCGAGGAGGTCTCGCGCATCGAGGACAAGGCGGCGCAGGCGCTGGCCGACCTCTATCAGAACCTGACGCCGTGGCAGAAGACGCTGGTCGCGCGGCATCCGCAGCGGCCGCATTTCAACGACTTCATCAAGGGCCTGATCACCGAATTCACCCCGCTCGCCGGCGACCGCAAGTTCGGCGAGGACGAGGCGCTGGTCGCCGGCTTCGGCCGCTTCCGCGGCGAGGCGATCTGCGTGATGGGCCAGGAAAAGGGCGATTCCACCGAGAGCCGCATCCGGCATAATTTCGGCATGGCGCGGCCCGAAGGCTATCGCAAATGCGTGCGGCTGATGGAGATGGCCGAGCGGTTCGGCCTCCCCGTGCTGTCGCTCGCCGATTCCGCCGGCGCCTATCCCGGCATCGGCGCCGAGGAGCGGGGCCAGGCCGAGGCGATCGCGCGCTCGACCGACGCGTGCCTGGCGCTGACCGTGCCGAATGTCGCGATCATCACCGGCGAGGGCATGTCGGGCGGCGCCATCGCCATCACCACCGCCAACAAGGTGTTGATGCTGGAGCACGCGATCTACAGCGTGATCTCGCCCGAGGCCGCGTCCTCGATCCTCTGGCGCGACGGCACCAAGGCGCAGGAAGCCGCCAACAACATGAAGATCACGGCCCAGGACATGCTCCGCTTCGGCGTGATCGACAGCATTTTGAAGGAGCCGGTCGGGGGCGCCCACCGCGACCCCGCCGCCATGATCGCCACCACGGGCGATGCCATCGCCAAGGCCTTTGACGAGATGCGCGGCCTCGACGGCGACGCCGTCCGCAAGCAGCGCCGGCAGAAATTCCTCGATATCGGCCGGAAACTGGGCTGATTCGGCCGGGTTTGCGTGTCCCGGACGCAGTGCGGCGTGAAACGCTGCGGCGCACAGCCGGGACGCGGAAGGCTCCACAGTTCGCCTTCAGCATGGGCCCCGGCTCTGCAGCGCACCGCTGAAGGAGCGCTGCGCCGCGTCCGGGGCACGAGAGACTGCCCCCCGGTAACCCCGCGTTAACCCTTTTTTTGCCCAAATCAGCGATCTCAGTCGGGGTTGGGCCCAAAAGCCCAAGTAAAGCCCAAAGTCGCGTCCATTTAGTCTTCGTTGACCATGCCGATGGGCCAACGGGCTCGTGATCCCCGCTCGGGTTGCGACCAGATGACCCAGAGGTTAGAATTTTAATTAATGGCTTCAGGGCACAAGCGCTGGAGCATGAGCTGAAAAGCCCGTCACGATGGGTCCGGTTGTCCGGTCGGATCATGCTCCAAACGAATTGGGGTTCGCGCTCTCTGCCCGGCACGGTGTGGGGTCCATCTTGATTTCTCGTTCGCTTGCTCGCGCGCTTTTGACTTCGGTTGCGCTGATGACGGCTGGCGTTCTGCTGGCCGGCTGCGACACCGACCAGGTCTCGCTCGCGACCAACGCCAAGGCCAACCAGCCGGTGCCGCCGAAGCTTCTCGCCGCGATGGCCGAGAAGGACATGGATCTGCAATCGCCGATCCTGGTCCGCCTCTTCAAGCAGGAGGCCGAGCTCGAGGTCTGGAAGCAGACCCGCAGCGGCCAGTTTGCGCTGCTCAAGACCTATCCGATCTGCCGCTGGTCGGGCGACCTCGGCCCCAAGGTGCGCGAAGGCGACCGTCAGGCGCCGGAAGGTTTCTACTCGATCAACCCGAGTCAGATGAATCCGCAATCGGCCTATTACCTCTCCTTCAACACCGGCTATCCGAACGCGTTCGACAAGGCGCTTGGACGCACCGGCTCGCAGCTGATGGTGCATGGCGACTGCTCCTCGCGCGGCTGTTACGCGATGACGGACGAGCAGATCGCGGAGATCTATTCGCTCGGGCGCGAATCCTTCTTCGGCGGCCAGAAGGCGTTCCAGCTGCAGGCCTATCCGTTCAAGATGACACCGGTGAACATGGCCAAGCACCGGAACAATCCGAACATGCCGTTCTGGAAGATGATCAAGGAAGGCTATGATCATTTCGAGGTGACGCGGCAGGAGCCGAAGGTCGATTTCTGCGAGAAGAAGTACGTCTTCGACGCGACGAAGCCGCCCGACGCGAAGCGCGATCCGGTGTTCGACGCCTCGGCAAAGTGCCCGGCCTATGTGATCCCCGAGGACATCGTCGCCGCCGTGCGGGGCAAGCAAGCCAAGGACGAGGCGGACTACGCCAGGCTCATCGCCAAGGGCACGCCGGTGGCGCGCATGAACACCGGCATCGACGGCGGCATGCACAAGATCTTCGCCGCGAAGATTCCGGAAGGCTCGACTGGCCTGTCCGAGGGTGCCGAGGGCAACACGCTGCAGATGCTGGCAATGGCGAAGGCGCCGGGCACGATCCCCAGCCACGTCAATCCGCCCAAGCCGAATCTCGACAGCGCGGCGTCCGCGCCCGCGCCGCAGGAAGAGCCGGTGGTCGCCGTCAGCGCGCCCGCGGCCAACACCCGCGTCGCCACGGCTCAGCCTGCCGAGAAACCCCAAGGCGGGTTCTTCTCGAATCTCGGCCGCAAGATGGGCATGGGCTCATCCGACACCACGGCCGCCACCCCGCCGCCGCAAGCCACGGCGTCCGTGGCGCCGGCCACCACGACACCGACGCCGACCACCGCAGCGTCGCGGCTCAAGGCCGCCGTAACCCGGTTCGTGCCGGGGCATGACAAGTCCAAGGATTCGGCGAAGGAAGCTCCGAAGGCTGCCGTGGCCGCCAAGCCTGCCGAGCCGGCAAAGCCCGACACGCGCCTTGCCCAGACGCGCGCGGCGCTGAAGCCGTCAGTGAGCGATGGTGCGGGTGAAGCGACGCAGATCATGGGCGCCGCGCCCGTGGTGCAGTCGAACTCGTTCGACAGCCGGTTTGGGGCGATGAAGTAGACGCGGCGTTAGCCAAGCCGATTGCCCGTACGCTATTCGCTTAGTCCATCATCGTCCGTTGCCACCACATACGTTCGCTTCAGCGGCAACAGCATTCTATACCTTGGCTCAAACTCTTCGTAATGATCGAAGATCAGCTTGATCAACTCGTCCCCGGACATGAGCCGAATATTTTGGTTGGCGCGCTGCAACTCAAGAGCCGGGGCTGAATAGCTCCCCAGGGTTACTAAAGAGACCGTTCTCGTTATCTTGTATGTGCCCGTACAGTTGCGCGACTTGCGGCTGGCCGATCGTGTTCAGGGTTTTTCTTGCATTGGACTTTGATTGGCGCGCCTCGACCTTCTGCTGCGCCTTCCCTCGAGTCCGGGCGGACAATGAGCAGGCGCCGCATGATTGCATCATCGCCAGCACGAGAGGCGATAGCGTTGGCCGTTCCATGTCGTCCAGCCCGCGGCCTTGTTGCTGACCGGTTTGGCCAAATACCATTTATTGCCGTCGGCATGGTTGAAGTAGACGCCGCCCTGCGCTCCGCTGCGCGGATCGGTCAACTTCACCCATCGCGAGCCATTGTCCGAGAAGCTGCCTGCCCAGCGTGCTCCCGAACTGGTGGTGCAAGTGTCGCCGTCGCAGCTTGTCTGACTGTCATCAACGGCGGCCCATTTCATTCGGGCCGGCCGGCCGTCTATGTTGCACGACCATGTTCCGCCCCACCATCCGCCCACTTGGCTCGCAGGGGCAGGACCGCAAGCGTAGAAACTCAGGGCAAGAACACAAAAGGTGGTTGGCAGCGCGCGTCTGGACATTGTCTGGCTCCCAATTTTCGGCCCCCGTGCGATTCAATCAAAACATGGATTGATCTCAGTAGAGGTGATCCAGATCACAATGAGCAGTAGCAAAAGTTTGAATGATCTACCCGCAGGCGTTCTCCGAGACGCGATGCCGCGCTTTGACCATCGGCTTTCCGGGCTGCAGCTGCGCAGCCGGAGCAGGCTTCTCACGGGGCTGATGAACGGGTGAGGCAGCCATCCTCAATGGCGTGCGTCTACCATTCGGGATGCACCTGAAGATCAGCAGGCACCACATGGATCGGACGCATTTCAACCCCTCGCGAACGCGCAGGCCGATACGGCACCGCGAGTTCGCCAGGTATTGAGATCATCGATCAGGCATACCGCCCGTGGCAGTGCTTGTACTTCTTGCCAGAGCCGCACGGACAGTCCTCGTTGCGGCCGACCTTGCCCCAGCTGGCGGGGTTCTTGGGATCGCGCAGCGCGGCGTCGGAGGCCTGAGCGCCGAGCGTGACGCTGGCGAGCGCCATCTCGTCCTCGCCGGTGTTCGGGTCGAACTTATGCGCCTCCATCGGCGGCAGGACCGGGGCTTCCTGCTCCGGCGGGACGATCTCGACGCGCATCAGCTGCGCCGTGACGGCCTCGCGCAGATGAGCGCTCATCTCCTGGAAGAGATTGAAAGCCTCGGTCTTGTACTCCTGCAACGGATCGCGCTGGCCGTAACCGCGCAGGCCGATGACCTGGCGCAGATGGTCGAGCATGATCAGATGCTCGCGCCAGAGATGGTCGAGGGTCTGGAGCAAAATGGTCTTCTCGACGTAACGCATCACGTCGGGGCCCCATTGCGCCACCTTGGCGGCCATGTGCTCGTCGGCCCTGGTCTCGATGCGGCTCAGCAACTCCTCGTCGGCGATGCCTTCTTCCTTGGCCCAGTCGTCGACCGGCAGGTCGAGATCGAGCACGCGCTTCAGCTCTTCCTTAAGGCCCGCGACGTCCCACTGCTCGGCATAGGCATGCTCGGGCACGTGCTTGGCGACGAGGTCGTCGATGAAGGCATGGCGCATGTCGGTGACGGTCTCGGCGACGCTCTCGTCCTTCATCAGTTCGACGCGCTGGTCGAAGATCACCTTGCGCTGGTCGTTCTGGACGTTGTCGAACTTGAGCAGGTTCTTGCGGATGTCGAAGTTGCGCGCCTCGACCTTCTGCTGCGCCTTCTCCAGGGCCTTGTTGATCCAGGGATGGATGATGGCCTCGCCCTCTTGCAGGCCGAGACGCTGCAGCATGCTGTCGAGGCGATCCGAGCCGAAGATGCGCATCAGATCGTCTTCCAGCGACAGGAAGAACTTCGAGCGGCCAGGGTCGCCCTGACGGCCGGAACGGCCGCGCAGCTGGTTGTCGATGCGGCGGGATTCGTGCCGCTCGGAGCCCATGATGTAGAGGCCGCCGGGCTTCGTCACGGTCTTGGCGGGCTTGTTGCCCTTCGCCGGCTCGATCTCGACGATCTCTTCGGCCTTCAGCACGATCTCGCGGAAGCGCTCGACGTCGGCCTTGATCTGCTCGATCTTCCTGGCCTTCTCGGCCTCGTCTTCGATGCCCGCGGTCTCCTTCGGGATGCGCATCTCAAGCGAGCCGCCGAGCTTGATGTCGGTACCGCGGCCGGCCATGTTGGTCGCGATCGTGATCGCGCCGGGCACGCCGGCTTCCGCGACGATATAGGCTTCCTGCTCGTGGAAGCGCGCATTCAGCACCGCGAACAGTTTGGCCGGTTTGCCGGCGCGGGCGGCCGCGTAAAGCTTGTCGAGCGCGTTCTCCTTGCCGAAATCGATCTGCTTGTAGCCGTTCTGCTTCAGAAACTCGGCCAACACTTCCGACTTCTCGATCGACGCGGTGCCGACCAGCACCGGCTGCAGCCGCGAATTGGCGCGCTCGATCTCGGCGAGAATGGCCGAGTATTTTTCCTTGTGGGTGCGATAAACCTCGTCGTCCTCGTCGAGGCGGCCGATCGGCACGTTGGTCGGGATTTCCACGACCTCGAGCTTGTAGATGTCGAAGAGCTCGTCGGCTTCGGTCAACGCCGTACCGGTCATGCCGGCGAGCTTTTCGTACATCCGGAAATAGTTCTGGAAGGTGATCGAGGCCAGGGTCTGGTTCTCCGGCTGAACCTGCACATGCTCCTTGGCTTCCAGCGCCTGATGCAGACCTTCGGAATAGCGGCGGCCCTGCATCATGCGTCCGGTGAACTCGTCGATGATGATGACCTCGTCGTCGCGAACGATGTAGTCCTTGTCGCGCGTGAAAAGCGTGTGGGCGCGCAGCGCCTGGTTGATGTGGTGCACGACGGAGACGTTCTCGACGTCGTAGAGCGACTCGCCCTTGAGCTGGCCGGCATCGCGCAGCAGGGTCTCGATTTTTTCCATGCCGGCTTCGGTCAGCGTCACCGTGCGCTGCTTCTCGTCGACATCGTAGTCGGTCTTGTCGAGCTTGGGCAGGAAGCCGTCGATGGTGTTGTAGAAGTCGGAGCGGTCGTCGAGCGGACCGGAGATGATCAGCGGCGTGCGCGCCTCGTCGATCAGGATGGAGTCGACCTCGTCGACGATGGCGAAGAAGTGCGGCCGCTGGACCATGTCCTCGAGCCGGTACTTCATGTTGTCGCGCAGATAGTCGAAGCCGTATTCGTTGTTGGTGCCGTAGGTGATGTCGCAGGCATAGGCGGCCTTGCGCTCGGCATCATCGAGACCGTGCACGATCACGCCGGTGGTCATGCCGAGGAAGCCGTAGATCTGGCCCATCCAGCTGGAGTCGCGGCGGGCGAGGTAGTCGTTGACGGTGACGACGTGGACGCCCTTGCCGGCGAGCGCGTTGAGATAGACCGCGAGGGTCGCGACCAGCGTCTTGCCTTCGCCGGTCTTCATCTCGGCGATGTCGCCCTCATGCAGCACCATGCCGCCGATCAGCTGGACGTCGAAATGGCGCTGCCCGAGCGTGCGCTTGGCGGCCTCGCGCACGGTCGCGAAGGCGGGGACAAGCAGGTCGTCGAGCGTCTTGCCCTCGGCGAGCTGCTTCTTGAAATCGTCGGTGCGGGCCTTGAGCGCCTCGTCGGAGAGTTTGGAAACCTCTCCCTCCAGCGCGTTGATCGCGTTGACGCGGGACTGATATCCCTTCACCCGCCGGTCGTTGGCGGAGCCGAAAAACTTGCGGGCGAGCGCGCCGATCATGCCTAGTTCCTGTGTTCGCGATTCAACCGCGTTGGGCCTAAGAAGTTGTCACCCGCCTGCCCATCAACTCACCGTGACGCCTCGCGGCGTCAGAGCCCGGACTGCGGGGGTCATCCGCCATATGGGTGGGAATTGGGCAAGTCTGGGTTCAACGGCCAAAAACGCAGCAAAATAAACGCCATCGCCATGGTCGCGACCGGGCAGAGATATGGCCCGGTCAGGGCCTTGTCAACGGCGGGCGCATCGCGGCTAATTCATCATTTTGACAGACTTTTCGCGTTGCCAAGGCCCCCTGAATTGGGCGAGTGTCCGCCCCGCTCGAGCAGCCCCCTGCTTCAACATAAGGATTTTCCATGACCACCTCGTTCCCGGTAACCACCGGCCAGCGTTTTCGCCGTGCGTCCGCCCTGGCTGGCAGCCTCGCTCTGGCGCTGTCCCTGGCGTTCGCGGGCCCGCTCCGGGCCGCCGACGATCCGGTGCTGGCGAAGGTCAATGGCGCGGAAATCAAGAAGAGTGACGTCGCCATGGCCGAGGAGGAACTCGGGGCGAGCCTCGCCCAGATGGATCCGGCGACCAAGGACGAGAACGTCCTGTCGTTCCTGATCGACATGAAAATCGTCAGCAAGGCTGCCGAGGACAAGAAGGTCGCCGACAACGAGGAGTTCAAGAAGCGCCTGGCGTTCGCCCGCAACCGGCTTCTGATGGACAGCCTGCTCGCGGGCGAGGGCAAGGCGGCCACCACCCCCGACGCCATGAAGAAGGTCTATGAGGAGGCCTCAAAGCAGATCACCGGCGAGCAGGAGGTGCACGCCCGCCACATCCTGGTCGAGACCGAGGACGAGGCCAAGGCGGTGAAGGCCGAGCTCGACAAGGGCGCCGATTTCGCCGAGCTGGCCAAGAAGAAGTCCAAGGATCCGGGCTCGGCCGACGGCGGCGACCTCGGCTTCTTCACCAAGGAGCAGATGGTGCCGGAATTCTCGACCGTCGCCTTCGCGCTGGAGCCCGGCAAGATCTCGGACCCCGTGAAGTCGCAATTCGGCTGGCACATCATCAAGGTTGAGGAAAAGCGCAGCCGCAAGGCGCCGGACTTCGAGCAGGTCAAGACCCAGATCGAGAGCTACGTCACCCGCAAGGCGCAGGCCGAGTATGTGGCCAAGCTGCGCGCGGAGGCCAAGGTCGAGCGGCTGGACCAGCCGGCGGCGGACGCGTCGAAGGATGCGAAGCCGGCCGACGCAGCCAAGCCGTCCGACAGCAAGATGGCTCCGCCTGCCAAGAAGTAAGACCACGAAGAAGCAAGAATTCGCTGTCACTTCGCTGACGCCAAGAGTATCTAACCTATCGTGATGCCCGGCCCCCGTGCCGGGCATCTGCATATCCAGACCCCACCAAGGCTCCCGCGATGTCCTCCTCCGTCTCTCCGCTCGCCCCGAAGAACGTTCCCGACATGCCCGTGATCGCGGGCGTCCGTCTTGCGACGGCCGAGGCCGGCATCCGCTACAAGAACCGCACCGACGTCCTGCTCGCCGTGATGGACAAGGGCACCGCGGTCGCCGGCGTCTTCACCAAATCGAAGTGCCCCTCCGCCCCCGTGGAATGGTGCCGCGCCAAGCTGAAGGGCGGCAAGGCACGCGCCCTCGTCGTCAATTCCGGCAACGCCAATGCCTTCACCGGCAAGACCGGCCGCGCCTCCAGCGCGCTGACCGCCAAGATCGCGGCCAAGGCCGTCGGATGCAGCGAGGGCGAGATCTTCCTGGCCTCGACCGGTGTGATCGGCGAGCCGCTGGACGCGACCAAGTTCGACGGCGTACTGGGCCGGCTGGCTGAAGCTGCCGAACCCGGCGACTATCTCGCCGCGGCCAAGGCGATCATGACCACCGACACGTTCCCGAAGGTTGCGACTGCGACCGTCAAGCTCGGCAAGGCCAAGGTCACCATCAACGGCATGGCCAAGGGCGCCGGCATGATCGCCCCCGACATGGCGACGATGCTGTCCTTCATCTTCACGGACGCGCCGATTGCGCCCGCCGCACTGCAGGCGCTGCTCAAGGCCGGCGTCGAGGACACCTTCAACGCCGTGACGATCGATGGCGACACCTCGACTTCGGACACATTGCTGGCCTTCGCCACCGGCGCTGCCGCCGAGCAAGGGGCACCCAAGATCAGCCGCGCGAGCGATCCGCGCCTGAAGGCCTTCGTCAGGGCGTTCAACCAGGTGCTCGCCAACCTCGCCGAGCAGGTGGCGCGCGACGGCGAGGGCGCGCGCAAGCTGGTCGAGATCACGGTCGAGGGCGCCAAGACCAAGGCCTCGGCACGCAAGATCGCGATGTCGATCGCGAACTCGCCGCTGGTCAAGACCGCGATCGCCGGCGAGGACGCCAATTGGGGCCGCGTGGTGATGGCAGTCGGCAAGGCCGGCGAGCCGGCCGACCGCGACAAGCTCTCGATCTCCTTCAACGGCATCCGCGTCGCCAGGAGCGGCGCGCGCGATCCCGACTATGACGAGGCTCAGGTGTCGGAAGCGATGAAGGCGCCGGAGATCGCGATCAAGGTCTCGCTCGGCCTCGGCAAGGGCCGCGACCGCGTCATGACCTGCGACCTCACCAAGGAATATGTCGCGATCAACGGGGACTACAGGTCGTAATCTCCACGGCTGTCATTCCGGGGCTCGCGAAGCGAGGGCCCGGAATCCGGAAGTTATGCCGCTTGAGATTCCCTGGTGCGCGACCGCGCAGCATGGTTCGATGCAAGCGCATCGCCCCGGAATAATGCCTCTGGCCTACCCCGAGATCCGCGCGTCCGCGACCGCTTTCTTGAACAGCGCATTCATCGCGTCCGAGATGCCGTCGGTCGGGCTCACCTCGAAATACAGGCCCGGCGAAGCGCAGCTCTGCATGTTCTGTGCGATCTCGCTATTCGGCGACGGGCCATAGGGGCCGGCATTGAACGGATCGATCCATTTCTTGTACCAGCCGTTGGTGGGCAGCGCGAGATAGGTCGTGTACAGCACGGCGACCTTGACGCCGCGGTCCTTCATTGTCTTGCAGAGCACAGGGTTGAGCGGGGATTGGCACCGCGAGGAGCCAGAAAGCGGCTTCAAACAGCCCTTATTGCTTTCGTCGGCGACACCGTCGGAAACGAAGAAGAGATACTTCAGGGGAGCGTTGGATTGACCGCTTCCGGGATTGGGTATCTCGTTGTTGATGGCCGGAAAGATGTCAGTGAACTGCGTGTCCTGATCCTTGGTATAGCTGTCGTTGTTGCCGTAGACGCCCATCAGGTCGATGTTGCCAGCCGCCGTCTTCGCGCTCGACAAATTCGAGGACAACGGGAACAGCGCACGCAAGCCGATTGTCTTCGACGCCGCGCCGAAATCGTAGATCGCCATGCGGAACTGGTTCGAATAGGTCTGGCTCGCGGCAGCAGTGTCCATCAGCGATTGCGTCGCGCTACGCAGCACATCGATCCGCGTGGTCACGCCAATGCTCTTGGCCAGATTGTAGTAGTTGTCGGGGTCGTTGTAGTCGTGACAGGCGAAGGCGCACTGGTCGTTGGGTTTGAAGCTGCTGCCGGTGGTCGCATTGACCAGCTTGGTGACGTCGGCCGGCGTCGCCGCCACGCCCATCGACGGCGAATTGTCCAGCAGCAGGTAGAAGTCGACATAGAGCGGCATGGTGGCCGTCGCCATCGACGTGCCGCTCGCCGTCAGGGCGGTCTTGCCGATCACGCCGAGGAACATGGTCTTGATGCTGCCGCTGAACGAAACGGCCGAGATGATTGTCGAACCCTTCTTGACCACGGTCGGCGTGAGGCTGTCGAGCGTATAGCCGCTCAGGTTGGCGACGTTGGCATTGAAGATGTTACTTGCGTCGGTGACACCGGCCGGGATTGCACCGTCCGACGTCATCGCGCCCGCAGCCGCAAAGGCCGGCGAAGCCTTGGCGATCGCACCGACACTGGCGGCGTCGGCCGCAGCCTGAAGCTTGGACCGCATCTGCGTCGCGCGGGAATAATCGACCGCGCAGCCGACCACCGTGATCAGGGGGACGCAGGCGAGTGCGAAAATCACCGCGATATTGCCGCGCCGATCGCGAACGAACCGGCGGATGGTGGTGCGAAGCACAGCGCGCATGGATCGAGCCCGGAATGGTTTAAATATGTTCCCACTCTAGGAACCGTTGATTAAATATGACTTATGGGGAGCCGGTAAGAATCCGAGCCGTCACAGGTTAACGAACAGTTACCGATGATCTACAGCGAGCGAAACTTTCACGCATGGCCGATCTCAAGCTAACACTGGTGGTGGCCTGCGCGCTGGTCGATGCCGACAAGCGCGTCCTGATCGCGCAGCGCCCCGAGGGCAAGACGCTCGCCGGCCTCTGGGAATTTCCCGGCGGCAAGTGTGAACCTGGCGAGCGGCCTGAACAGAGCCTGATCCGCGAGCTCCACGAGGAGCTCGGCATCACCGTCGCCGAGCCGTGCCTCGCGCCGCTGACCTTCGCCAGCCACGGCTATGAGAGCTTCCACCTGCTGATGCCGCTCTATATCTGCCGGCGCTGGGAAGGACAGGTGGCGCCGCGTGAAGGCCAGGCTCTAGCCTGGGTCCGCGCCAACAGACTGCGCGATTATCCGATGCCGCCCGCGGACATTCCGCTGATCCCGCATTTGATCGATTTGTTGATGTGAGGCCGTGCCCATGTAGCAGCAAGGCTGGGTCCCGGCTCTGCGCAGCAGCGCAAGAGCGCTGCAGCGCGTCCGGGACACCCATCAGTCTTCAGTCTTTCCCGGCCTTCTTCACCGCCTCGGCCAGGCTCGCTTTGGCCGATCCCGGCTTCAGCGGCTGCTGCTGGCTCGCATGCGGCGCCCAGCCGGAGAGCCAGATGATGTCGAAGGTGGCGCGGATGCGGCCGTCGGCATCGGCAAAGCGCTCGGTGTAGATCTCGGCCATCCGGAGCAGCGTCGCGCGCCGCGACGGCGTGCGCCGCCGCTCGATCAACACATTGGCGGCGCCCATGCGGCGGACATCCTGCATCAGCGCGAACGCGTTGGCGTAACGCACCACGACACGATCGACATCGGTCACGGGCAGCGCGAAGCCGGCCCGCTGCAACAGCGCGCCGATGTCCCGCAGATCCGCAAACGGCGCCACCCGCGGCGACACCCCGCCCTCGCATTCGGCCTCTGCCGCGGCAAAGGCCTGGCGCAACTCGGTGAGGCTGTCGCCGCCGATCATCGCGGCCAGCAGCAGCCCATCGGGCCTCAAGGCGCGGCGCACCTGCGCGAGCACGCCCGGCAGGTCGTTGACGAATTGCAACGCCAGCGCCGAGACGACGAGGTCGAGACTTTCCGGCGCAAAGGGCAATTTCTCAGCACCCGTCGCATCGAGCGCGATCTGCTCGATGGCGGGCAGGCGCCTGCGCAACACCGCGAGACCTTCGCCGGGCGTCCAAAGATCGGCCGCCGCATGAAACTCGCGCATCACCGCCGCCAGCCGATCGGACATGTCCTCGGCGACCCGATCGAGCAGAAACGTAGCCTCGCCCTGTGCCCGCGCGCGGCGCTGCCGTGCGTGCAGCAAGGCTCGATCGAACAATGCGGGCGGGGATTGCTGGGTCTGAGCCATGCCGCTGGTTACGCCGATCGTGCTGGTTATTGCAATCTCCCCTCTCCTGTCCCGGACGCGCGGCAGCGCTCTTGGCGCTGGAGCGCGTCCGGGACACGTGAGTGCCGCTTGAGTGCCGTCGAGCCGGGCGCTAGCTTTCCCCTATGAAAGCCGACGCCGCCCTCACCCGTTCCATCGCCACATCTTTCCGTGCCGCGTGGACGGCCGGGGGTCACATCATGTCGCGCGCGGCACGGCTCGCGCTCGACATTGCGCTGCCGACGCAGTGCGTGTCCTGCCGCGAGCCGGTCGATGGCCAGGGCGTTTGCGCTTCGTGTTGGGCGCGGCTGTCGTTCATCGAGCGGCCCTACTGCCCGCGGCTCGGCATTCCCTTCGTCTATGATCCCGGCCCGGACATGCTGTCGATGGAGGCCATCGCGAGCCCGCCGGCCTACCAGCGGGCCCGCGCCGCCGTGCGCTATGACGACGTCGCGCGCACACTGGTGCATGCGCTGAAATACCAGGACCGCACCGATCTGGCGCCCGCCATGGGCCGCTGGATGGCCCGCGCGGGCGGCGAGTTGCTGGCCGGTGCCGACATGCTGGTGCCTGTTCCCCTACATTGGCGGCGGGCGTGGCGGCGCCGCTACAACCAGTCCGGGGCGCTGGCGCAGACCATCGAGCGCCAGAGCGGGGTCAAGACGAGGGCTGAGGTGCTGCGCCGGGTGCGCGCCACCGAGCAGCAGATCGGCCTGTCGCGAGCCCAGCGCGCCACCAATGTGCAGGGCGCGTTCCAGGTATCCCCGGACCGTCAGGCTGAAGTCCAGGGCCGCCGCATTGTCCTGATCGACGACGTCCTGACCTCCGGCGCGACGCTGGATGCCTGCGCGCGGACCCTGCTGCGCGCCAAGGCGGCCCAGGTCGACGTGCTGGTGTTCGCCCGGGTTGTGGAGGTCAGGTAAGGTCCCATATAATTCAATGAATTCATGACATGAGAGCGCCAGACGAGATGACCGCTGCTGTCGAGATCTACACCAGGCCGGGCTGCGGCTATTGTTCCGCCGCCAAGTCGCTGCTGACCCGCAAGAAGGCGGCTTTCACGGAATTCGACGTCGCCAAGAACCCTTCCTGGCGCGCCGAGATGTACGACCGCGCCGGCGAGGGCTCGACTTTCCCGCAGATCTGGATCGGCGGAACTCATGTCGGCGGCTGCGACGACCTCTACGCACTCGACCGCGAAGGCAAGCTCGACGGCATGCTCGAAAGCGTGAAGGCAGTGTCATGAGCCGGGATCAAGCTCAAGACAGGACCTTCACCGCCGCGATGGTGCAGATGCGCACCGGGTTGATGCCCGAGCCCAGTCTCGCCCAGGCCACCAGGCTGATCCGGCAGGCTGCGGCAAATGGCGCCGACTACGTGCAGACGCCCGAAGTCAGCAACATGATGCAGCTGAACCGCAAGGCGCTGTTCGAGCACCTCCAGAGCCAGGAGGACGACACCTCGCTGAAGGCCTACCGCGCGCTCGCGGCAGAGCTGAAGATCCATCTCCATGTCGGCTCGCTGGCGCTGCGCTTTTCGTCCGAGAAGGCCGTCAACCGCTCCTTCCTGATCGGGCCCGAGGGGGATGTGCTCGCGAGCTACGACAAGATCCACATGTTCGACATCGAGCTGCCGGACGGCGAGAGCTATCGCGAATCCGCCAATTACCAGCCGGGCGAAACCGCCGTGATCTCCGACCTGCCCTGGGGCCGCGTGGGCTTGACGATCTGCTACGACGTGCGCTTTCCCGCGCTTTACCGTGCCCTCGCCGAGAGCGGCGCGTATTTCATCACCGTGCCCTCGGCCTTCACCCGCAAGACCGGCGAAGCGCATTGGCACGTGCTGCTGCGCGCGCGCGCGATCGAGACCGGCTGCTTCATCTTCGCCGCGGCGCAGGCAGGCACCCACGAGAACAAGCGCGAGACCTATGGTCATTCGCTGATCATCGATCCCTGGGGCGAGATCCTCGCCGAGGGCGACGTGGAACCCGGCATCATCATGGCCAAGATCGATCCGGCCAAGGTCGAGACCGCGCGCCGCGCCATCCCTTCGCTCCAGCACGGCCGCCGCTTCGGCGTGTCCGACCCCAAGGCGGGGCCGGATCATCTGCACCTCGTGCGGGGATCGGCATGATCCGCTACGCGCTTCGCTGCGACCGGGACCACGATTTCGAAAGCTGGTTCCAGAGCTCGTCGGCCTATGATTCACAGGTAAAGCGCAAGCTCGTGGCCTGCCCGATCTGCGGCTCGGCCAAGGTCGACAAAGCGATCATGGCGCCGCGCATCGTCGGCAAGAAGGGCCGCGGGCGGGCGAGCCCGCCGCCAGAGCCCGCGACCGCAACCACGCCCGAAGCCGCACCATCAGGTCCAACCTCGCTGCTGATGGCGCAGGAGAAAGAGCTGCGCACCAAGCTGAAGGAGCTGCGCGATCACATCGTGAAGAACGCCGACAATGTCGGCCAGCGCTTCGCCAATGAAGCCCGCGCGATGCATTACGGCGACAAGGAGCATCGTCCGATCTACGGCGAGGCCTCGCCGGAAGAAGCGAAGTCGCTGATCGACGAAGGCATCGAGGTTTCGCCGCTGCCGACGCTGCCGGAAGACCGGAATTAGGCTTTCGCCTCCTTCGTCATGGCCGGCTTGACCCGGCCATCCACGCCTTTCTTTCTCGTGGACACAAAGAACGTGGATGCCCCGGACGAGCCCGGGCATGACGGCGGCTGGATGAGTTGGCTTACACCCCCACCAATAGCGCCACTCCGACCACGATCAGCACGATGCCGAGAATCTCGCGCGGCGCGATCGGCTGCTTGAACGAGTAATACGCCACGCCTTGCGCGAACAGCACCTCGATCAGGGCGAGCGTGCGGACATTGGCGGCGGCGGTCAGCGCGAAGGCCAGGAACCAGAATTGAGAGGCGAAAGCGCCCATGAAGCCCGCGAGCATCGACGGCTTCCACAGGCCCAGGATTCCGCGCAACACGTCTGGCGCGCGCCAGAGCAGATAGATCGTCAGGATCAGCGTCTGCACGAACAGGCCGAGCACCAGTGTGAATGATGCCGCAGTCACGAACGAGACATCAGGCACGTTGATGATGGCGCCACGAAAACCGACCGCGGAGAGCGCGAAGGCCGCAGCAGCAACGAGGCCGGTGATGGTCGGCCTCAATTCCGCGAAACTCTTCTCGCCGCCGGGCCGCAGCGCGGTGATGACGACACCGACGGTCGCGATCACGATCGCCAGCACCTTCAGCCAGGTCAGGTGATCGCTGAGGAAGACGAAGCCGAAGATCGCGGTCTGGATCGCCTCGGTCTTGAGATACGCCGTCGTCACCACGAACGAGCGGTCGTTCATCGCAAGCAGCATCAGGCCCGTGGCGACGATCTGGCTGAGCGCCCCGAGCAGCAGCCACGGCCAGAACGCGGTCGGCGGCATGCCGAGATGATCGCCGGTCGCGATCAGCACCACCCCCAAGAACAGCACCGAGAACGGGAAGCCGAACAGGAAGCGGATATTGGTCGCACCCCAGGTCCCCAGCGGCTTCGTCAACGACCGCTGCATCGCATTGCGGGCAACCTGCCCGAGCGCGGCAATGACGGTGAAGGGGATCCAGAGGCTGGCGACGGTAAGCATGAGGGACGTGAATGATGCTTTAACAGGAAAAGATGCGACCAGCGTGCAAGCTGAGACCTGCGCGGTCAACCAGCACGGAAGTCATGGGAGCGATGTCCGTGCAACTGCTGTCGCAGGGACGACAGCGCTTGTGGAGAAGCAGCCCGCATCCCACTCCCCCCTCACACCATCCCTTCGGCCACCACCATGTAGTTCACGTCCATGTCCGACGAGAGCGTCCATTTGTCGGCGAAGGGTGAGTAGACCACGCCGGTCTGCTCGGTGATGACGAGGCGGTTGTCGAGCAGATATTTCGTCAGCTCGTCGGGGGTGACGAACTTGTTCCACTCGTGGGTGCCGCGCGGCAGCCAGCGCAGGACGTATTCGGCGCCGACGATGGCGAGCGCAAAGCTCTTCCAGTTGCGGTTCAGCGTCGAGACCACCATGAGGCCGTTCGGCTTCAGCATCGAGGCGCAGCGCTTCAGGAAGACGCCGACATCGACGACGTGCTCGACCACTTCCATCGCCAGCACGATGTCGAAGCGCTCGCGCGGGTCGATCTCCTCCACCGTGGTGCAGCGGTAGTCGATCGCAAGATGGCCTTTGTCGGCATGCAGCTTCGCCGCGGCGATGTTGCTGACCGACGGATCGACGCCGATGACCTGGGCCCCGAGGCGCGACAGCGGCTCGCACAGCAGGCCGGCGCCGCAGCCGATGTCGAGCACGCGCAGGCCGCCGAGGCAGTTGAGACTGCGCACATTGCGTTCGAACTTGCGGCAGGCCGCGTCGCGGATGTAGCCGAGCCGCAACGGGTTGATCCGGTGCAGCGGCGCCATCTTGCCGTTGGGATCCCACCACTCGGCCGAGAGCTTTGAGAATTTCGCGATCTCGGCGGCGTCGACGGTCGAACCCGGCTGGGCAGTGGCGGAAGTATTTTGCTGCATGCTCATGGTTTACGCGCGGTCCTACCGCGTGGTGATCGAACTACGGAAGGCGAGCGGCGAGGCGATGGTCTTGATCGTCTCGATCCCCTCGCCAACGCCGCGAATCGTCACGTCGCCGTAGTTGAGAATACGCCCAAGGATGGTCTGATCGACATCCACGCTCTCGACCTTGTCCAGCGCCATCTCGAAGGTGCGGCGCTTGATGAACCCGGTCTTGTGCACGACCCTGAGATTGGTGACGTCGGTCTCGGTCGTGAAGCGGTGGAACCAACCCTTCATGGTCCAATAGAGGGCGGCGAGGGCCACCAGCGCCGCGGCGACGAGACACAGCAGCACGAGCCCTTCGACCGTGGTCTGCCGCGAGACCACGAACAGGCCCAGGGCCACGATCCAGGCCAGAATCGCCGGAAAATAGAAGATCCAGTGCGCATTGGTCGAATACAGCACCCGCTCGCCGGGCTGCAGGATCTCGTCGATGTAACGCGCCATGACCTCGGTTAACCCATTGCCGCACCCGGCCCCGCAGGAACCCGCTTGCCCCCGGCCCCGCCGCTATGTATACGCGCGGTCGGTGTCCGCAGGCACCTGTCCGGTGCGGGTCACCATACTGATCCCTTTGAAGGAATGCACGCGTCGTCATGAGCCGCCTCGTGATGAAATTCGGCGGCACATCGGTCGCCAACATCGAACGTATCCGCAACGTCGCACGCCATGTGAAGCGCGAGGTCGACGCCGGCCATGAAGTGGCCGTGGTCGTCTCGGCGATGTCCGGTAAAACCAACGAGCTGGTGGCCTGGTGCACCGAGGCCTCGCCGATGCACGACGCGCGCGAATACGACGCCGTCGTCGCTTCCGGCGAGCAGGTGACCTCCGGCCTGCTGGCCATCGCGCTCCAGGGCATGGGCATCCAGGCCCGCTCCTGGCAGGGCTGGCAGATCCCGATCAAGACCAGCGACGCCCATGCCTCGGCCCGGATCGAGGACATCGACGGCAGCGAGATCATCAAGCGCTTTCAGGAGCGCAAGGAGGTCGCGGTCATCGCCGGTTTCCAGGGCATCAACGCCGAGACCAACCGCATCACCACGCTAGGCCGCGGCGGCTCCGACACCTCGGCCGTGGCGATTGCCGCAGCCGTCAAGGCCGACCGCTGCGATATCTATACCGACGTAGACGGCGTCTACACCACTGACCCGCGAATCGTGCCGAAGGCCAAGAGACTCGACAAGATCGCGTTCGAAGACATGCTGGAACTGGCATCCCAGGGCGCAAAGGTGCTCCAGGTCCGCTCGGTGGAACTCGGGATGGTCCACAACATGCCGATCTTCGTCCGCTCGAGCTTCGACAAGCCCGAGGATATCGATCCGCATGCCAACCAGCCGCCCGGCACGCTGATCTGCAGCGAGGAGGAGATCATGGAAAGCCACGTCGTCACCGGTATCGCCTTCTCCAAGGACGAGGCCCAGATCTCGGTGCGTCAGATCGAGGACAAGCCGGGCATTGCGGCTTCGATCTTCGGCCCGCTGGCGGACGCCAACATCAACGTCGACATGATCGTGCAGAACGTCTCCGAGGACGGCAAGACCACCGACCTCACCTTCACGGTGCCGGCGGCGGACTATACCCGGGCCAAGGACACGATTACCGCCGCCAAGGGCAAGATCGGCTATATCAGGCTCGATACCGCCACCGACGTCGCCAAGATCTCGGTGATCGGCAGCGGCATGCGCAGCCATGCCGGCGTCGCGGCCCAGGCGTTCTCGGCCCTCGCGGGGCGGAATATCAACATACGGGCCATCACAACCTCCGAGATCAAATTCTCGGTGTTGATCGACACGGCCTATACCGAGCTTGCGGTGCGCACGCTGCACACGCTCTACGGCCTCGATCAGGCCTGAAGCGCGACCGTCGTCGCGCTTCAGGTTGTTGTTTGAGCATGGTCTTTTCGGAAAACCGCTTCGCACTTTTCCGGGCCATGCCTGGACTAATTTTCTGTTAGCGCTCGCAGCAAACGCGAAGGTGTACACACCTTCGCGCTTGGCAGGCGTTTTGCTTGGCAAAACAAGCCTCAATTCGCTATACGGCGAACAGGGTGGGCTGCCGGAGACTGTGTCCCAGTTCAGGCGGCGCCGATTCGGTGCAAGCGAGAAATCTCAAGTGATTTTGGGCTTGCGCCGGCGCCGGACGAACAAATTGGTTGTTTTTCTTGAATTTCGGGCCAGCCGCCGGCCGATACCGCCGGGCCGGGCAGACGGAGGAGATTGACGGGACATGCGGAGCGCGTCGGGAGGTCCCCGCGTCTTGTTGAGACGGCTCCGCGAAACAATGGCGGAGCAGGTCTCGGCCCAGGAGCGGCTGGACAAGATCGTGGTGCTGATCGCCGCCAACATGGTGGCCGAGGTGTGCTCGGTCTATGTGCTGCGCATCGACAACACGCTGGAACTCTACGCCACCGAGGGTCTCAACCGCGAGGCGGTGCACCACACCGTGCTGAGCGCCCACGAAGGTCTTGTCGGCCTGGTCGCCAGTGAGGCCACGCCGCTCAACCTAAGCGATGCGCAGAGCCACCCGGCCTTCTCGTTCCGTCCCGAGACCGGCGAAGAAATCTACCACTCCTTCCTCGGCGTGCCGATCCTGCGGGCCGGCAACACGCTCGGCGTGCTGGTGGTGCAGAACCGCGCCAAGCGCAACTATGTCGAGGAGGAGCTCGAGGCGCTGCAGACCACCGCGATGGTGCTGGCGGAGCTGATCGCCTCCGGCGAACTCTCCGCGCTGGCCCAGCCGGGCCAGGAGCCGGCCGCACGCCATTCCGCGCAGAAGGTCGGCGCCATCCTGTCCGAGGGCATCGCGCTCGGCCACGTCGTGCTGCACGAGCCGCGCGTCGTCATCAAGGACTACATCGCCGAGGACCTGCCCAAGGAGATCAAGCGGCTCGACACCGCGCTCGCCAAGCTGCGCGCCGATCTCGACCGCATGCTGGAGCGCGGCGACGTCGCCGAAGGCGGCGAGCACCGCGAGGTGCTGGAAGCCTACCGCATGTTCGCCAACGACCAAGGCTGGTCGCACAAGCTGCACGAGGCCGTCGCCACCGGCCTCACGGCGGAGGCCGCGGTCGAGCGTGTGCAATCCGACACCCGCGCGCGCATGCTCCGGTCGACCGACCCATATCTGCGCGACCGGCTGCACGATCTGGAGGATCTCGGCTACCGCCTGATGCGGCAGCTGGTCGGCCAGGACCATGCGCCCTCGCGCGAGCAACTTCCCGACAACGCGATCGTCATCGCGCGCGCGATGGGCCCGGCGGCGCTGCTCGACTACGACCGCAAGCGCCTGCGCGGCATCGTGCTGGAGGAAGGCACCGCCAACTCCCACGTCTCGATCGTGGCGCGCGCGCTCGGCATTCCCGCGGTCGGCGAAGTCCCGAACGCGCCCGGCATCGCCGATCCCGGCGACGCCATCATCGTCGACGGCACCTCCGGGTCGATCTATGTGCGCCCCTCTCAGGAAGTCGAGGCCGCCTTTGCCGAGCGCGTGCGCTTCCGCGCCCGCCGCCAGGCGCAATATCTGGCGCTACGCGACCGGCCCTGCGTCACCAGGGACGGCCAGAAGGTCGAGCTGATGATCAACGCGGGTCTTGCCATCGACCTGCCGCATATCGAGGACACGGGCAGCGCCGGCATCGGCCTGTTCCGCACCGAATTGCAATTCATGGTCGGCCAGAGCCTGCCACGCACCAGCGACCAGCTTGCGCTGTATCGCACCGTCCTCGATGCCGCTGGCACCAAGCCCGTTACCTTCCGCACCCTCGACATCGGCGGCGACAAGGCGCTGCCTTATATGGAAGCCGTGATCGAGGAAAATCCCGCGCTCGGCTGGCGCGCGATCCGGCTCGGGCTGGATCGCCCCGGCCTGTTGCGCGGCCAGATCCGCGCGCTGCTACGCGCCGGCGGCGGCCGTGCGCTGCGCATCATGTTCCCGATGATCTCGGAGGTCGCCGAATTCGATTCGGCGAAGGCGCTGGTCGAGCGCGAGCTCACTTACTTGCGTCAGCACGGTCACACGCTGCCTGAAAGAATCGACATCGGTACCATGGTCGAGGTGCCGGCCCTGCTCTATCAGCTTGACGAGCTTCTGAGGAAAGTCGACTTCATCTCGGTCGGCTCTAACGACCTGTTCCAGTTCCTGTTCGCGGTCGACCGCGGCAACGCGAAAGTCTCGGAGCGCTTCGACACCATGTCGGCGCCGATCCTGCGCGCCCTGCGCGAGATCGCGCAGAAATCGCAAGCGGCGAAGAAGTCGCTTTCGCTCTGCGGCGAGATGGCATCCAAGCCAATCGGCGCACTGGCGCTGATTGGGCTGGGCTATCGCTCGCTGTCGCTGTCGGCGACCGCACTCGGACCGGTCAAGGCGATGGTGATCGACCTCGATGCAAAGAAGGCCGAAGCCATGCTCGGTCCGCTCCTGGACGCGCCGGCGGGTAGCGTCTCGATCCGGCAGAAACTGACGGAATTTGCCGAGGCCGAAGGCCTGGCGTTGTAGCGGGCCTGTCGCCCCGTTTCGCTCCCTCGCCTCCTTCCGCCATTTGAGACTGAACCGATGTCGTCACTCCCCGAAGCCAAACTGGACGTCCTGCTCGCCCATCATGCCTCGCTCGAGGCCGAATCGCTGGGGCAGCTCGCCTCCGAACGCTACGTGCAGATCACGCGCGAGCTCGCCGAGATCACGCCGCTGATCGAAGCGGTGAAGGCCTATCGTTCCGCCGTCAAGGAACTCGCCGACACCGAGGCGCTGATCGCCGATCCCGCGACCGATGCCGAGATGCGCGGCATGGCGGAAGCCGAACGCGACGAGCTCGCACCGAAAATCGAGGAGCTGGTCCAGAAGATCCGCGTTGCGCTGCTGCCCAAGGACGCCATGGACGATCGCAACGTGGTGCTGGAAATCCGCGCCGGCACCGGCGGCGACGAGGCCTCGCTGTTTGCTGGAGACCTGTTCCGGATGTACGAGCGCTTCGCTGCCTTGCAGGGCTGGAAGGTCGAGGTGATCTCGGCCAGCGAAGGCACCGTCGGCGGTTACAAGGAAATCATCGCGGAGGTGCAGGGCCGCGGCGCGTTCTCCAAGCTGAAGTTCGAATCCGGCGTGCATCGCGTGCAGCGCGTGCCCGACACCGAGACGCAGGGGCGCATTCATACTTCGGCAGCGACGGTCGCTGTGCTGCCTGAGGTCGAGGACGTCGACGTCGACATCAAGAACGACGACCTCCGCATCGAGACCATGCGCGCGCAAGGAGCGGGCGGCCAGCACGTCAACAAGACCGAATCGGCGATCCGCATCACCCACATCCCGACCGGCATCGTGGTGATGATGCAGGACAGCCGCTCGCAGCACAAGAACCGCGCCTCCGCCATGAACATCCTGCGCTCGCGCATCTACGACGCCGAGCAGCAGCGCCTCGATGCCGCGCGCTCGGCCGAGCGCAAAGAGAAAGTCGGCTCCGGCGACCGCTCTGAGCGCATCCGCACCTATAATTTTCCGCAAGGGCGCGTCACCGACCACCGCATCAATCTGACGCTCTACAAGTTGCCGCAGGTGATCGCCGGCGAGGCGCTCGGCGAATTGGTCGACGCACTGACCACCGAGCACCAGGCCGCGCAGCTCGCTGCACAGGGCGTAGCGGCCTGAATCCGGCCTTCGGTGTGTCTCGCCGCGCAGGATATTGCGAAGACGTTCTGATCGTCATAGGCAGTCAGGGATCCCCTCCCTCGCTGCGAGGCGCGATCAAACGCGCTCCTTTCCGTTGACGCAAGCAAGCCTGCCGATCTATCCAATGCCAGGCAGGATGGTTCTATTGACGACAGGCTCCGATCCCGGAAGCAGCATAGAGAGCGCGCGTCGCGCGCTCACCGCGCGGCTGCAATCGGCCGGCGTCGAGGAGCCCGCCCTCGATGCGCGCCTGCTCGTTGGCGCTGCTCTGGAGCTTGATCTGACCGGGCTGATGACGCAGGCGGCACGACAGCTCACGCCTGAGGAGACCGCGCGCCTCGAACGGTATGCGCAGCGCCGGCTGGCGCATGAGCCGGTCGCCCGCATTCTCGGCGCGCGGGAATTCTGGGGCATGCCGTTCCTGCTGTCCGAGGCGACGCTGGTGCCGCGGCCGGACACCGAGACCGTTGTCGAGTTGGCACTTGAGATCTTTCGCGGGCTCACGATATCGGGGCAACGTCCGCAAATCGCGGATATCGGCGTCGGTTCGGGCGCCATCCTGCTTGCGCTGCTGCACGAAATTCCCGATGCGTTTGGCATCGGCACGGATGTCAGCCTGACGGCCCTCAACACGGCACGCGACAATGCGGCCGCCCTGGGCCTCGCCGATCGCGCCGGCTTCATTGCCTGCTCCTATGCGTCGGCGCTCCGCGGCCCGTTCGACCTCATCGTGTCGAACCCGCCCTATATCCCCTCGGCCGAAATTCCGACATTGAGCATCGAGGTCCGCGAGCACGATCCGCACCTGGCGCTCGACGGCGGCAATGACGGCTATGACGCCTACCGCGCCCTGATTCCGCAGGCGAGCGAGCGTCTCGCCCCTGGCGGAGCGCTGATCGTCGAGGCCGGCCAGGGCCAGGCGAGAAATATTGAAACCCTTATGGCGGCCGCGGGTTTATTGGTGGACAGGCCACCCAAGGCCGACCTGGCGGGCGTTCCGCGGGCCGTCTCGGCCCGAAAAATGCCCCCATAAAAGCCGGATTGGCTTGCAAAAAGCTCTTGGAATATCCCTTGGGAACGACTACGTTTCGGTCAACACATCGGTGCCGGCCCCGTAGACCTACGGGCGAAAGCCGGGCTCTCGGGCGAGAGCTTTACTGATAAAGGTTCCAAGCCGCAGGTCCTGAAGCGCGATAGCCAGTGAAGCTGCGCTGCTCTCCGACCGCAAGTGAACGAAAGCCTGATATTGCGCTCGAAGACTTACGCAACACCGCTGGGCTTGTTTCGGCAAGCAAAATGAATGGGTTCGCTGGCGATCAGTGCTGGCGGGTGGGGAACGCGTCCTTGTTGAACGCGACGGTCGACGAACATCGGCAGGGCTGGATGCACTCTTGCGCGCGGTTGCGCGCGAGACCTGTGAGCCGCTGTCGCCGGGGCACTCCTGGCAATCTGTAACGCGTGCAACGTTTAGGGCTGGAATTAAAGGCAGGACATGAGAAACGGTCAGAACAAGCAGCGGATGCGCAACCGCAACAATAATAACAACAACAACAACAACAATAACCGGCGCAGCCAGAACCCGATGACCCGGGTCTACGAGTCCAACGGACCTGACATCAAGATCCGCGGCACCGCCTCGCACGTCGCTGAAAAATATCTCCAGCTCGCGCGCGACGCGCGCACCTCCGGTGATCCCGTTGCGGCCGAGAACTACTACCAGCATGCCGAGCATTATTTCCGCCTGATCGCGGCGGCCCAGGAGCAGTTCCGCCAGAACCAGCAGCCGCGCGGCGACGAGCCCGTCAGCAGCCAAAGCGACGACGGCGATGACGACGGCGAGAATTTCTCGAATTTCGGCCAGGAGCCGGGCTTCGTTCCGCAGCCGCCGCAGCAGGCTTTCGTGCGCGACCGCGACGGCCAGCGCGAGCATCACCAGCGTGACCAGCAACGCGACAACCAGCAACCCTATCAGCGCGACAACCAGCAGCCGCGCGAGCACCGCGAGCGCGATCATCGTCCGCAGCCGCAATATCAGCCGCAGCCGCTACCCGCGAACCAGCCGCAGCCCGTCGTCGCCGATGCCGGCAACGTCGATCGCCTGCCGTCCTTCATCACCGGCGCGCAGCCGCAAGTGAATGTCGGCGCGAATGGCGGCCAGGCCGGTTTTGAGGGCGGTGCCGGCGGTGGTGAACGCTTTCCGCGCCGGCGGCGCCGGCCGCATGGTCCGCGCCCCGAGCGCGAGGCAGCTCCAGCGGCATCGAGCGACGATCTCGCGCCCGGCGAGTGAGCTTGTTCTGGTCTTCGATCTGAAATCGTCCCGGCCCCGCCGGGACGATTTTTTTTCAGCTGCGCGTCACCGTCGTCGAGGACGGCACCAGCACCGGCTTCGCGAGCGAGGGAATAAGCCGCGCTCGTTCGCGCTTGGCGGGGATCGCGCGGTAGACCTGCTTGGTGGCCTCCACGATGTGCACGCCGGCAAAGGGCAGCGACAGCGCCGCGCCGGCGCGCTCCCACATCTGCGCCGATTTCAGCACCCAGCCGCCGGCATAGGGCGGCATGAACAGCGCTTCGCCCCAGGCGGTCGGCGTGAACCAGGTCTGGCGCAACAGATCGGTGATCTGCGAGCGCGAATAGGGCCGACCGTGGCCGAACGGCGTGCTGTCGGTGCGAGTCCACACCCCGCGTCGGTTCGGAATCACCGCGATCACGCGCCCGGACGGCGACAGCACGCGCCACACCTCGCGCAGCAGTGCGGCCGGATCGTCCGACATCTCGAGCGCGTGGACCAGCAGGATGCGGTCGACCGCGGCGTCTGGAAGCGGGAGCGAGAATTCGTCGACCAGCGAGGCCAGCGCCGGCCGTCCCGTCGGCCATTTCAGGACGCCCTGGGCCGCCGGCATGAAGGCGATACAGCGCTCGGCATCTTCCCGGAACAACCCCAGATAGGGCGTGGGATAGCCAAGGCCGAGCACGCGCTGGCCGTCGGCGCGCGGCCAGCGCTCCCTGAGGCCGCGATTGATCATTTGCCGCGCCACGATCCCCAGGCGGCGGGAATAGAACTCGCGGAGGTCGACGACATCAATGGTCATGACGCCAATCTAACATGCGCAAGGCCGCCGCCGCGCGCGGAATATTGCATTGCCTGCGCAACGTTAACGCCATATTTGTCTGACGGAGCTGAGCGCGATCGGAGATGACATGGCCGCCGAGATTCGTACTTTCACCTGTTTGAACGATAATTTCGGCTATCTGATCCACGATGTGGAAACCAAGGCGACGGCATCCGTCGACGCGCCTGAGGCCGGTCCGATTGTGAAGGCGCTGGAGCACGAGGGCTGGCAGCTCACCGACATCCTGATCACCCATCATCACGGCGATCATGTCGGGGGGGTCGCCGAACTCAAGCGCAAATACAATTGCCGCGTCGTCGCGCCGCACGACAAGACCAATGAGATTGCGAACGTCGATCTGCGCGTCGCCAATGCCGACGTAGTCAAGATCGGCAATCTGCTGGCGCGCGTGATCGAGACGCCCGGCCACACGCTCGACCACATCTCCTACGTGTTCGACACCGAGAAGGCGGTGTTCGCCGCCGACACGCTGTTCTCGATCGGCTGCGGACGCGTGTTCGAGGGCACCTACCCCATGATGTGGGATTCGCTTCTGAAGCTGCGTGCCCTGCCCGACGACTTCAAGCTCTATTGCGGCCACGAATACACGGCCTCCAACGTCAAGTTCGCGCTCACCGTCGATCCCGACAATGCGGCGCTCCAGGCCCGCGCGGCGGAGGTGGCCAAGCTCCGGGCTGAGAACAAACCGACCATTCCGACACTGCTTGGCGAGGAGAAGCGGGCAAACGTGTTCCTGCGCGCCGATGAACCGTCCGTCGCGGCCAGGCTGCACATGAAGGGGGCGGATGCCGCCGCGGTGTTCGGCGAGCTGCGCGAGCGCAAGAACAAGTCCTGAAGACCAGTCCTGACGGAGACCGATGCCCGCCGCAGCCGAGATCATCGCGCGCCTGGAACTGCGGCCGCATCCGGAGGGCGGCCATTATCGCGAGACGTTTCGCGATCAGGCCACCGACGCCAACGGGCGTTCGTGCTCGACCCTGATCTACTTCCTGCTCGCATGTGGCGAGCGCTCGCACTGGCATCGGGTCGATGCGGTCGAGACCTGGCACTACTATGCCGGCAGTCCGCTGACGCTTCGTATCGCGCATGAAGGCTGCACGCAGCACGTCGTGCGCCTGGGCATTGATCTTGCGAATGGCGACCGGCCGCAGGCGATCGTTCCGGCGCAAGCCTGGCAATCCGCCGAGACGACGGGCGAATGGACGCTGGTCGGCTGCACCGTGGCGCCTGCATTCGAGTTCGCAGGCTTCGAGCTCGCACCGAAGGGCTGGGAGCCGTAGCTCCCCTCACCTCTTCCGCAGCACCAAGTCCTTCGCCGCGATCAGGCCACCGCCGGCGATCAGGATTGCAGCAATCGCGATGTTGGCGCTGGCTTTTGCAAAACCGGCTGCGATCAGGAATCCGGTCGAGAGCAGCGGCGTCGCGTAGGAGGCAGCGCCGAGCACGCGGATGTCGCCACGCTTCATGCCGATGTCCCAGGCGTAGAAGGCGGCACCGACGGGGCCGATGCCGAGCGCGATCACGGAGAGCCATTGCAAGCTCGTCTCCGGCCACACCGTGGTTTCCAGCAAGCCATGCATCAGCCCGGCAAGCAATGCGGTGGCCAGACAGAATCCCGCGACCGCATCGGTCGGCACGGCCTTGAGCCGGCGCGACAGCACCGAATAGGTCGCCCAGACGAACGCAGCGATGAAGGCCGCGACCAGTCCCGGCGCCTGGCCCGGCGCGAAGCCGGAGGCGTTGCCGGCAAACAGCAGCACGGTGCCGACGAGGCCGAGCACCGCGCCGACGATGTGATGCAGCGCGAGCCGCTCGCCCGGCAACAATGACGAGAACAGCACGATCAGGAGCGGCCACAGATAATTCAGGAGCCCGGCTTCAGCCGGCGGCGCAAAGCGCAACGCGAGAAAGTACAGCGCGTGATAGCCGAATAGGCCGCCGACGCCGACGGCCCAGACGACGAGCGGCTGGCGCAGGCTTTTCGCCGCCTCGCCGCGGCCGATCCAGGTGATCAGACCGACGAGGCCGCCGATCGCGAAGGTCATCGCGGCGAGCTGGAACGCCGGGATCTTTCCGGTCGCGACCGTCATCACGGACAGCAGCGACCACATCAGGATCGCGGTCAATCCGATCAGCGTGGCTGTGCGCGAGGTCATCAATCAAAGGCCCGAGGACGATGATGCCCGGCACGAGGCCGGGCATTGTCGTCTTCACTATCGCCTTGTCGCGCTAGACGCTACAGGCTTTTGGCTTCAGGGGGCCCGGCGCTAGCTCAGGCCTGATATTGACCGCCATTGATGGTCATGGTGGAGCCCGTGATGAAGCCGGCCTCATCGGCCGCGAGGAACACGACCGCGCGCGCAATCTCCTCGGGTTCACCAAGTCGGTTGACCGGGATCTGCGGGATCACGTTCTTCTCCAGAACATCCTTCGGCACCGCCTGCACCATTTCGGTGTTGATATAGCCGGGGCAGATCGCATTCACGGTAATGCCGCCCTTGGCATTCTCAAGCGCCAGCGCCTTGGTGAAGCCGATGTCGCCGGCCTTCGCCGCGGAATAGTTGACCTGACCGAACTGCCCCTTCTGGCCGTTGATCGACGAGATCGAGATGATGCGGCCGAATTTGCGCGAACGCATGCCCTCGATGACCTGGCGCGTCATGTTGAACAGCGAACCGAGATTGGTGTTGATGACGGCGTTCCACTGATCGAGCGTCATCTTGTGGAAGGCGGTGTCGCGGGTGATGCCGGCATTGTTGACGAGCACCTCGACCGGACCGAGATCGGCCTCGACCTTCTTCACGCCCTCGGTACAAGCTTCGAAACTGCTGACGTCCCATTTGTAGACCGCAATGCCGGTCTCGGCCTTGAATTTCTCCGCCGCCGCGTCGTTACCGGCATAGCTCGCCGCAACCTTGTAGCCTGCGGCCTTCAATGCCTTGCTGATCGCAGCACCGATGCCCCGCGTACCACCCGTGACCAATGCAACACGTGCCATGTCGTATTCCTTCCCTTGGACTCTTCGAACGTTTCTGACGTGATCGCTTTTTAACTGCGGATTATGCGGGACGTTTGACGGACATCAAGAACAAAACGCCCGGCGTTGAGCCGGGCGTTTGTATTTAGTCGAGGCTTGCGCGGTTGCGAAGAATATTTGATTTGCAACCGCTGCCTTTTTAGTCGCGTGCAACGCACTAACCGGTGTGCAGCGCACGCGCGAATGATACGTCCGTTACGTGTAAGCTGTCTTCAGTCGCGCGCGATGCACATGGCGATGCCCATGCCACCGCCGATGCACAGCGTGGCAAGACCCTTCTTCGAATCACGCTTCTGCATTTCGTGCAGCAGCGTCACCAGCACGCGAGCACCGGACGCGCCGACCGGATGGCCGATCGCAATCGCGCCGCCGTTGACGTTGACCTTGGAGGTGTCCCAGCCGAGGTCCTTGTTGACCGCGCAGGCCTGCGCCGCGAAGGCTTCGTTGGCCTCGATCAAGTCGAGATCGCCGACGTTCCAGCCGGCCTTCTTCAGCGCGGCGCGCGAGGCCGGGATCGGGCCCGAGCCCATGATCTTCGGATCGACGCCGGCCTGCGCCCAGGAGACGATTCGCGCGAGCGGCTTCTTGCCTTCCTTGGCCGCCTGCTTGGCCGTCATCAGCACCACGGCGGCCGCGCCGTCATTGATGCCGGATGCAGAGCCAGCGGTGACCGTGCCGTCCTTTTCGAAGGCGGGCTTGAGCTTTGCCATGCCGTCGAGCGTTGCGCCGTGACGCGGATATTCATCGGCGCTGACGACCACGTCGCCCTTGCGGGACTTGATGGTGACCGGGACGATCTCGTCGTTGAACTTGCCGGCCTTCTGCGCTGCCTCGGCCTTCTGCTGCGAGGCGACCGCGAACTCGTCCTGCTGAGCACGGGTAATCTGCCACTGCCGTGCGACGTTCTCGGCGGTGTTGCCCATGTGGTAGCCGTTGAAGGCATCCCACAGGCCGTCCTTGATCATGGTGTCGACGAACTCGACCTGGCCCATCTTGACGCCGCCACGCAGATATTGCGCGTGCGGGGCCATGCTCATGGATTCCTGGCCGCCGGCGACCACGATCTCGGAATCGCCGTTGAGCAGCGCCTGATAGCCGAGCGCGATCGTGCGCAGGCCCGAGCCGCACAGCTGGTTGACGCCCCAGGCCGGGCTCTCCACCGGAATGCCGGCGGCAATCGAGGCCTGACGGGCCGGGTTCTGACCCTGGGCGGCAGTCAGGATCTGACCCATGATGACTTCCGAGACCCGGCCGGGCTCGATGCCACCGCGCTCCAGCGCCGCCTTGATGGCGATGGCGCCGAGATCGTGGGCGGGAAGGGTCGCGAACGCTCCGTTGAAGCTTCCGACCGGGGTGCGGGCGGCGCTGACGATGACGACATCGTCTGACATGGGCATCTCCTGAGGCTTGAGGTTTCTTGAAAAGGGGCAGGCGGGGCTAAGGAAAACGGCTCGCCAGTCTCGTCGGCCATCCTGTTAACGTCGTTGAGGCATGTCAATCGGCAGACGACCGAATTCATGCCGCAGCGCATTCAAAATAGCGTTCTTGGCGCTTTCGCAAGCAAGATTTTGCTGCGCAATTAACCGTGCCGCACAAAACGGTAGCGTGACCCCTTTGAAAATGCTTATTTTGTTGCGTTGCGTACGCTTCCCGCCCTGCGGCATAGCCCGCCGGGTTCCCGTTCTCCGCGCTTGCAAGTGAGAGCCCATGGCGAAATCAGACCAACCCACCACCATCAAGAAATACGCGAACCGCCGGCTCTATAATACCGGGACGAGCACTTATGTGACGCTGGAAGACCTCGCCTCCATGGTCAAGGACGGTGAAGATTTCCTGGTTTACGACGCCAAGACCGGCGACGATATCACCCGCTCCGTGCTCGCCCAGATCATCTTCGAGCAGGAGAACAAGGCCGGCCAGAACCTGCTGCCGACGACCTTCCTGCGCCAGCTCATCCGCTTCTACGGCGACAGCATGCAGATGGTGGTGCCGAAATATCTGGAGCAGGCTATCGCGTCGCTCACGCAGGAGCAGGAAAAGTTTCGCAAGCAGATCGCCACCTCGCTCTCCGGAACCCCGTTTGCGCCGCTGGAGGAACAGGTCCGCCGCAACATGGAGCTGTTCCAGCAGACTTTTTCCATGTTCAAGCCCTTCGTCCCGCCCCGCGCGGGAACAACCGCTGAGCCCGAGCTCGATGCGAATGCAGAGGCGCCGAAGGACAGCAACATCGACGATCTGCGCCAGCAGATGAAGGAAATGCAGGAACGCCTGGAGCGGATGTCGAAGAAGGACGAGTAGGTCTTTTCTTCGATCCGGCGCGTTCGCATTCGCGGGCGTGTTTGGCAGCTTTGCCCGACTGCCTCCTCGAACTCGTCATTGCCTGTGCGAGCGAAGCGAATCGATCCAGAGAGTCTCCGCGGAGGTAGTCTGGATTTGCTTCGTCGATCAGCACAAAATTGCTGCGCAATTTGTCGCGAGTTCCTCGCAATGACGGAGCTCGCGGAAAAAGTGCGGATCAAGCCGCCAGCTTCACTGCATGCGCAAAGTCCCAATAGAGTTTTCGCGCTTTGGCGTAGAACGGGCCAGGCTTCAGCTCGCGCTCGTCGATGCGGATCACCGGGGCGACCTTGGCGAAATTGCCGGTGGAGAAGATCTCGTCGGCGACCAGGAAGTCGGCATAGCGCAACGTCTTCTCGATCACGGTGACGCCGTCGCCGCGAAGCAAGTTGATGACGCGCTGGCGCGTGATGCCGTTGAGGAACGTGCCGTTGGGCACCGGAGTATAGACCACGCCATCCCTGGCCATGAACACGTTTGAATTGCCAAACTCCGCCACGTTGCCGAGCATGTCGAGCATCAGCGCGTTCTGGAAGCCGCGGGAAGCGGCTTCCGCGAGCGCGCGCGAATTGTTCGGATAGAGGCAGGCCGCCTTCGCCTCCACCGGGGCGCATTCGACGGTGGGCCTGCGGAACGGTGACAGGGTGATGGCGTTGCCGACGGGCTTCGGCATCGGCGCCTCGTAGA
The DNA here is from genome assembly GCF_023073355.1 of Bradyrhizobium sp. 199. GTDB lineage: Bacteria > Pseudomonadota > Alphaproteobacteria > Rhizobiales > Xanthobacteraceae > Bradyrhizobium. The sequence continues at coordinate 131,940 of NZ_JADPJI010000006.1, read as the reverse complement.
TGCACAGGCACCAATTGGTGGTCTCGGGGTCGAACAGCACGCCGCCACCCGCGCCGTTCTGCGCCCAGTACATCGGACGGACGTAGAGCTCGGCATTGGCCGCAAAGCGTGCGATGCCTTCCGTTGCGAGCGTGAGCCAGGTGCAGGTATCGACCACCGGCTTCAGGCCAAAATTGATCGCGGATTGATTGGCGCGCGCGACGTGACGGTCGAGATCGGGCGCGACGCCCTCGAATGCGCGAGCGCCGTCGAACACCACGGAGCCGAGCCAGGCCGCATGCGTGCGCGGACCCATGATCGGCACATTGCCGTCGTGCCATTTGCCGTCGAAGAAAGTCCAGCTCGGCGAGTACTCGATCGGCTTCCTGATTTCGGCCATGACCGGGCTCCCCTTTGCGTGATGCCGCATTATAGCGTCACTATTGGACGCAATTTCTAAATGATTCCCTGCCGGGCAGTGGTGGGTTACCCTTTCCTGCCACGGGGAAAGGAAGCAGCATGCCGCTCGATCCGCTCGCAAAGCGCTTGTTGACCATGATGGCTGCGGCTGCGCCGCAGGCGAGAGGCCGGCCGAGCGTGGAGGCGCGGCGGCAATCGCTGGCCAAGCTGATGCAGTTCGCGCGCACTGATGCGCCGGATGTGACGACGCGCGACGGTGTGCTGCCCGGCCGCGCCAGCGAACTGCCCTATCGGCTCTACACGCCTGCAAATGCCGACGAGCTTGCGCCTGGCTTTGTGTTCTTTCATGGCGGCGGCCTTGTCGCCGGCAGCATTGCCACGCATGATCGCATCGCGGCGGCGCTGGCGCATGCCACCGGTTGCCGCCTTGTCTCGGTCGACTACCGGCTCGCGCCGGAGCACAGATTTCCTGCCGCCGTGGACGATGCGATCGCCGCCACGGAATGGGTTGCGCGCGAGGCCGCATCGCTCGGCATCGACGCGGACCGTCTGGTGGTCGGCGGCGATTCCGCCGGTGCGACGCTCGCTGCGATCGTGTGCCAGGAAGCGGCGCAAACCGCAGGCCTTACCATCGCCGCGCAATGCCTGATCTGCCCGGTGCTGGATTTCGAGGAAACCTCGCCCTCACGCGAGGCCTTTGCCGAAGGCCATCTGATCGATCGCGCCACCATCGAGGCCGATCTGTCCGACTATCTGCCTGACGGCATCGAGACCGCCGAACCCCGCATTTCCCCCTTGCGCGCAACACGCCTCGCAGGCCTGCCGACCGCGATCATCCACACGGCCGAGTACGACCCGATGCGCGACGAAGGCAATGCCTATGCCCGCAAGCTGCTCACTGCTGGCGTCGCCGTCGAGCACGTCTGCCACGAGGGCATGGTTCACAATTTCCACGTCATGGGCGCGATCCTGCCGCAGGCGCAGCTCGTGCTGTCGCAGATCGGCGAGCAGGTGCGGCGAGCGGTGGAGACGTAGTGCGGATCACACGCGCGCGTCGAGCACGGCTCTGGCTGCCGTAACATAATCGGGCCAATGCGCGTCCGCATAACGCTCCGCCTGCCGGCCGCAACTGATGTCGGGCGCATGCGCGGCCGCGATCATACGGGCAAAGCGCTCTTCGGCGACGGTCGCGTCATCGACCGCGGGCGCCGGCGCCGGCGCAGCGCCCGCGGCGGTTGGTGCGACGGCGAGCCCGGCCAGGCCAGTAAGCAGGATGCGGCGTGACATGTTCATAGCGTCGTTTCCCCATGGTCCGCCTGAAACTCTGGCGGCGAGTCAGTGCGTTCACTGCAAGGGTACCTGCGCGCGTTCCCGCCGTCCATCGGCTGCGGGTGCCGGTCGGCGAGACGCTCGATGCCCAACCGGCCCCGGTCGTGGTGGATTTCCGGTAAACCAGGTCGCCACAATCGACAGGGGAACGCGGCAGGGCGCCGGAGCAGGGCCCTGACGAAAGGCTTTTTCGCTTCGGCGCGCCCCGTTGCGCGTCAACCGATTGTTAGCCTTCATGCGGAAATACCGATCGCGTTACATCGCCACAAGGGACCTTGAGCGAGACTGGACCGGCTGTTTGGCTCGTGTTCGCCCCGTCGTTCTCGCTTTGGAGGCTGCAAATGTCCCGCTTCGTTCCGGAACGGACGTTCCTTGCTGCAAAGATCTTTTTCAATTTCGGCCAGTCGTCGATCGACTGCGTCGTGCGCCGCCTGTCCGAGGAGGCCGCGACGCTCGAGATGGAAAGCGGCCTCGGCGTGCCCGAGCGTTTCCAGCTCAGGCTGGCGGGGCGCGAGATCCTGGCCTGTCGCGTGATCTGGCGGTCGGACCGTCAGGTCGGGGTCGCGCTCGGAGCGGAAGATCAGGTCGAACCCAGAACCGAGAACGAGCAGGGGCGGAGCGCCGATGCGCTGATGCGCGGGCAGATGCTCGCGCTTCGCGCCGCGCTTGATTTCGTTCCATTGGGCATTGTGCTGCTGGATGCTTCCCTCCGCGCAAAGTTGATCAACCGCGCCTTCCGGCAGATGTGGCTATTGCCGGATGACGTCGCCAACAGCAATCCGTCGTTCGTGACCCTGATGCATCACGGCCGCGACACACTTGCTTACGAGATTCCGCCGGCTGAACTCGAGGCCTATGTCGCCGAGCGGGTCCGTCACGTCCAGGCGGGTGACGCCGCGCCGCTCGATCTGCGCCGCACCAGCGGCGACGTCGTCCGGATGCAGTGCACGCCGCTGCCCGACGGCGGGCGAATGTTGACCTATACGCCCGTCACCGACATCGTGCGCTATTCCGACGAGCTGAAATTGCTGCGCGACGCGCTCGAGAATGTCGAGGACGGCGTGCTGCTGCTCGATCGCGATCTCAATGCCAGCTTCTTGAATCGACGGATGCGCCGGTTCTGGGAGGTGAGCGAGCAGGAGGCGGCGAGCCGGCCAACTTACGCATCGCTCGTCAGCCGGGTCCATCGCGCGAGTGCGCCGGATCTTCCGGCAAATGAGCTGGCAAAATTTCCCGCCAGGCGAATCGCAGAGGTCAAGGCCGGCGACCATGTGCGCGATCTGCAGACGCCGGACAAAAGGCGCATCAGGGCCCACTGCACCACGATGTCGAACGGCGGCCGCATGCTGACCTATGTCGACATCACCGACCTGATGCAAAAAGCCGCGATGCTGGAGACGCTCGCCACCACCGATCCGCTCACCGGCCTTTACAACCGCCGCCACTTCCTCGACAGCCTCGAGGCTGAATGGAGCCGGTTTCAGCGCTACTACCGCTCCGTCTCGGTGCTGATGCTCGACATCGACCACTTCAAGCTGGTCAACGATCGCTACGGCCATGCCGTGGGCGACGCCGCGATCAGGGCGGTTGCGGCCGCGTGCCTTGACGGCAAGCGCAAATCGGACATCGTCGGCCGCCTCGGCGGCGAGGAGTTCGCCGTTCTCCTGCCCGAGACCAGCCGGTCGCGGGCGAGGACTGTCGCCGAGCGGATCCGCAAGCGCGTGATGAGCGCGCAGATCGCCGCCGGCGAGATACAGTTCGGCGTCACCGTAAGCATCGGCATCGCGGAGGCCACGGTCAGCATGTCCGGTATCGACGCGCTGATGGGCGCGGCCGATCATGCGCTTTACCGGGCCAAGGCCGAAGGCCGCAATCGCTGCATCGCGTTTGCGCCTCCGCTGCCGGCAAGCAAGGCGGCGGAGTGATCGGAGCAAGCAGCTCTCAGTCCGGCACCGGAACGTCGAACGTGTTCAGCGTGACCGAGACCATGCAGTAGACGCCGACCAGATAGGACAGCTCGGCCGCGCCGTGCTCGCCGAACTCCTTCACCGCGGCGCGCCAGGTCAATTCCGGCAGCACGCCGCCACTGACCAGCGCCGACGCGACGTCATAGGCGACAGCTTCCTGCTTGGTGAGATCGACCGGCCGCTGTCCGGCGACGATCGTGGCGAGCTTCTCGTCGGACAGACCACGCTGCTCGGCGACCAGCACATGGGCATAGAGCTCGTACCCGGAACGGAAATGCGAGCCGGTGACGAGGATGGCGACCTCGCGCACCGGCGCGGGCAGCAGCGGGTTCGACGCGATCGCCTTGACCAGCTCCCACACCGGCTTGCCGAAGCGCGGCTCGCGGAGCCAGGGATTCCACGGCCCGAGCAGCGCGCCGTCATCGCGCATGTTCACGAAGCCCTTGAAATGGTCCTTGATGCCCGCTCGCATGTTGTCATAGAGCGGCTTCTGCTCGTCGCTCAGGTCCTTGGGATCGAGAATGGGAAGGCGCACGGTGCAGATCTCCTCGTTGAGAGATAGCAGGCTCGCCTGCTCGCCCCTGCAAGGCAAGTGAAGTTGCCGTGACGGTCCTACTCAAAACTCCAGCGGCGCGTTGTCGACGACTTCCTTCATGACGAAGAAGGTGCGGGTCTGGCGCACGCCGGGCAGCGCGATGAGCTGCTCGCCGTGGATACGATTAAAATCCTCCATGTCGCCGACGCGGATCTTGAGAAAGTAGTCGAAGTCGCCGGCAACGAGGTGGCAGTCGAGCACGAATTTCAGCCTGGCGATCGCTTGCTCGAAAATGGCAAAGCTCTCCGGCGTCGAGCGGTCGAGTACGACACCGACCATCACCAGCGTGCCCTTCGCCACCTTTTTCGGCGCGACCATGGCGCGCACAGCGGCGATGAAACCGTCCTCGAACAGGCGCTGGGTGCGGCGATGGCAGGTGGCGGGACTGATTGCGACGGTTTCGGCCAATTCGGCATTGCTGAGCCGACCGTTATTTTGAAGCAGTCTCAATATCTTAAGGTCGATGCGATCAAGTCTTGAAGACATGGAAGATACTTCCGTCCTTTTGCCCTTCAGCGGACGAAATCATACAAACGCTGGCGCAATGCGCAAGATTTGGCGCAATATGCCCGCAGCATTCGAGAGCACCTTCCTCGAGCGGAATGGTATCTGCGATCAGGCCCACACCCATCCGGATGACCTGACCATGCTGGAAAAATTCGCGCGCTACCCGCTGACCTTCGGCCCGACGCCTATCGAGAAGCTGGAGCGGCTGTCAAAACATCTCGGCGGCAATGTCGAAGTCTATGCCAAGCGTGAGGACTGCAATTCGGGCCTTGCCTATGGCGGCAACAAGCTGCGCAAGCTCGAATACATCATTCCCGACGCGATTGCCTCCAACGCCGACACGCTGGTCTCGATCGGCGGCGTGCAGTCGAACCACACCCGCATGATCGCCGCCGTCGCAGCCAAGATCGGCATGAAGTGCCGCCTGGTGCAGGAAGCCTGGGTGCCGCACGAGGACGCCGTCTATGACCGCGTCGGCAACATCATGCTCTCGCGCATCATGGGCGCCGACGTGCGTCTGGTCGACGACGGCTTCGACATCGGCATCCGCAAGAGCTGGGAGCAGGCAATCGAGGACGTGAAGGCCGCGGGCGGCAAGCCTTACGCCATTCCCGCCGGCGCCTCCGTGCACAAATATGGCGGTCTCGGTTATGTCGGCTTCGCCGAGGAGGTGCGCAAGCAGGAGAACGAGCTCGGCTTCAAGTTCGACTACATCATCGTCTGCACCGTCACCGGCTCCACCCATGCCGGCATGCTGGTCGGCTTCGCCGCCGACGGCCGCGCCCGCAAGGTGATCGGCATCGATGCCTCTTTCACGCCTGATCAGACCAAGGCGCAGGTGCTCTCGATCGCGCAGAACACGGCCAAGCTCGTCGAGCTTGGCAAGGACATCGTCGCCGACGACGTCGTGCTGATCGAGGACTACGCCTATCCCGCCTATGGCGTGCCGTCGGAAGAGACCAAGGAGGCCATCCGCCTCACCGCGCGTCTGGAAGCCATGATCACCGACCCCGTCTACGAGGGCAAGTCGATGCAGGGCCTGATCGATCTCACACAGAAGGGCTATTTCGAGAAGGGCGCGAAGATCCTTTACGCCCATCTCGGCGGCGCGCCGGCGCTGAACGGCTATGGGTATGCGTTCCGGAACGGCTAAGATCCGTGGCCCTACCGCGTCCTGACAATCTGCAGCAGCTCGTCGCCGTAATGCTCGAGCTTCTTGTCGCCGATACCGGGCACATTGCGCAGCTCGTCCAGCGTGGTCGGCCAGGCCCGGACGATGCCGTCGATGGTGGCATCGTGCAGCACGACATAAGCGGGCACGCCGCGTTCACGGGCGATGTCTGAACGCCAGGACCGCAGCCGCGCGCGCAGCTCTGGATCGACATCGCCTTGCGGCGCGCCTGCCGCAGGCGCGAGATCGCCGCGGCGGGATTTGCCGCGACTGGCGCGGATGCGCGTGCCGGGCGCTTCCTCGCGCAGCCACACCTCAGTCTCCCCGCGCAGCACGCCGCGCGCGGTCTCGGTCAGCTTCAGCGCGCCAAACGCCTCGCTGTCGCTCTGCAAATGTCCCATCGCCACCAATTGCCGGAGCACGGTGCGCCACTGCTTTTCGTTGAGCTCGCGTCCGATGCCGAACACGGACAGTTTGTCGTGGCCGAACTGCGTCACCTTGTCGGTCACGCGTCCGACCAGCACGTCGATCAGGTGCATCGCGCCAAACCGCTGTCCGGTGCGATAGGCGCAGGACAACAGCTTCTGCGCCAGCACCTTGCCGTCGCGCATTTTCGGCGGCGTCAGGCAGTTGTCGCAATTGCCGCAGGTCTCGCCCATCACGATCTCGCCGAAATAGGCGAGCAGCCGCCGGCGCCGGCAGTACGCCGTTTCGGCAAGACCGACCAGCGCATCGAGCTTGCCGATCGAGACCCGCTTGAACTCGTCGGAGGCGCTGGACTCGTCGATCATGCGACGCTGCTGCACGATGTCGGAGAGTCCATAAGCCATCCAGGCCGCCGAAGGCTTGCCGTCACGGCCGGCACGGCCCGTCTCCTGGTAATAGGCCTCGATGCTCTTGGGCAAGTCGAGATGGGCGACGAAGCGCACGTCGGGCTTGTCGATGCCCATGCCGAATGCGACGGTCGCGACGATGACGATGCCGTCCTCGTTGAGAAAGCGGTCCTGGTTGCGCGAACGCACGCTGCCGTCGAGCCCGGCGTGGTAGGGCAGCGCTGCAATGCCGGCGTCTTGAAGCGCGGCTGCGACCTCCTCGACACGATTGCGGGACAGGCAATAGACCACGCCGGCATCGCCCGGATGCCGCTCCCGGATGAACTCCTTCAGCTGCGATACGGCACTGCGCTTGTCGACGATCTCGTAACGGATGTTGGGCCGGTCGAAGCTCGAGACGAATTGCGGCGCGCCCGTGAGCTGAAGCCGCTCCACGATCTCCCTGCGCGTCAAGTCGTCGGCGGTCGCGGTCAGGGCGATGCGCGGCACGTCGGGAAAGCGCTCGGCGATGATGGAGAGGCCGACATATTCGGGGCGGAAGTCATGACCCCATTGCGAGACGCAATGCGCTTCGTCGATCGCGAACAGCGCCACCTTCGCCCGCGCCAGCAGCGACAGGCAACGCGGCGTAACCAGGCGTTCCGGTGCGACATAGAGCAGATCGAGATCGCCCGCGAGCAGGCGGCGCTCGATATCGGACGCCTCCTGCGGCGTCAGCGACGAGTTCAGCGCGGCAGCATTGACGCCGGCCTCGATCAGCCCGGCGACCTGGTCGCGCATCAGCGCGATCAACGGCGACACCACGATGCCGCAGCCTTCGCGCAGTAGCGCGGGAAGTTGATAGCAGAGCGACTTGCCGCCGCCGGTCGGCATCAGCACCAGGCAATTGCCGCCGCCCGTGACATGCCTGACGATCTCACCCTGCGCGCCACGAAAGCCTGGTAAGCCGAATACGGAATGCAACACCGACAGCGCATCGCGGCCATTGGCCGGCGCAGGCAGCGGGGCGGTGGAAGGAACGGACATGGGCGGAACAGGATCGGCCGTGAGATTCGTCACAAGGCCAGTCGCATGCTGGCGTCGGCGTGGCAAGACCGTTTACAGAACGAACCGCTACTCTTCCCCTCTCCCCTTGCGGGAGAGACGGGTGATGGTCTCAATCCGCGATGAAACTCTCGCAGAACTATAAGGATAGAACCCCTCATCCGGCGCTTCGCGCCGCTTTCTCCCGCAAGGGAAGAAGAGAAGAAGAGAAGAAGACCCTACGCCCCGATACGTCGCAGCGCCTCTGCGACCGTCACGATCGGCATATTGCGCTTTCCGGCCGCTTCCAGCGCGTGACGCATCAGGTCCGGGGTGCAGCCATACGGGCTCGGCGCGTCCGCAACGTCGTGGCCATAGAAGATGAGCCATCCGCCGCTCGCGACCGCCTCGTCGAAATAACGATCGACGCCCGCCTTGTCGATCTCGCGATCGACCAAAGGCGAAGCACGCAGGAACTGGAGATCGATGACGTCGCTGTTGACGCCGGGGAGAATGCCGCGCGCCGAACGAAAGGCCTTGGCGAGTTGCGGCTTGCGCCAGACCGAGGCAATCCCATAGGGATGGGCGAAGTTCTCCAGCGTGATCGAAGAATCGATGCCAAGAAAATAAGCGCGGTTCAGCTCGATCTCGCGCGCCATCGCGGCTTCATCGAGATTGGCCGAGCTCCGATGCGAGAAGGTGTGGCAGGCGATCTCGTGACCGGTGCGGTGGAGCCGGACGATCGCGTCATCCGACAGGCCATGCCAGTGGTCCGACGGCTGACCGATCAGGCTCCCTGCAAGATAGAACGTGCCCCGGCCGCCATGCCTTTCCAGAAGCTCGGCGCCCTCGCCTGCAGCGCTGTCCGGGGCATCGTCGAAGGTGAAGCTCACGATAGGCGCATGGGCAGGCAGCCGGTGCGGCGCGGCGCGGAAATGCCGGGCCAGCCGATTGCTCACGCGTCCCTGGAGTACCGACCACACGACTGCGTTTCCCGTGATTTAGGTATTTCTGTACTGAACCATTCGCGCGCCGGTTGAGGCAAGCCTAACGCTCGGGTAATCCTAATGCGGAACCAACATCCTTCCGCTGACGCGCAGAGGCCGACGCGTCGGCTTTTAGACAGAGATATTGCAACCAGTTGCGGAAAAGCACCGCCGCCGCGCTGCCGGCGCCGATATCGGCGCGCAAATTCAATCCCGGCAGTTCGTTGGTGAGCGCCGGATGGCGCTGGTGCGCCGCCTTCTTCTCGAAGCGGGCCAATTTCTCTTCCGTCGCTGCGTCAAAATAGCTCACGGGCAGGCGCGGATAATTCTCGCGCTCTCGCGCGAGGTAGCGGCCGATGTCGCGCAGATATTCGCGCTGCAGCGACAGCGCGTCATATTCCGGGTGCCCCTGGAAGAACACGAAGCGGCTGGCATATTGGCGAGCGAAAACATCGACTCCCGCCTGGGCCGAGCGTGTCAGCACCTGATAACCGGCCTGCACCAGGTCGCTCTCCGCGATCTCGTTCAGGCGCGAATGCGAGACCTTCAGCGGCGCCGACGCGGCACGCGTCAGGAAATCGCTCGTCACGATGTCGCAGTCGAAAATGCCGTGGCATTTGGCCGGCAGCCGCAGCCGTTCGATGCCGTCGAGGTGCAGCACCGCAGCATGCGCGGCAAGGCACGACCAGATCGTCGAGCGCGTGTTGGCCTTGGCCCAGTCGATGAGCTCGGTTAGGTCGCGCCAGTACGGCTCCTGGTCGAGCCCGGGCGCGACGGGCTCTGCGCCTGTGACGATCAGCCCGTCGAATTTCTGATGCTTGAGATCGGAAAGGTCCGAATATTCGCTCTCGACATGCCATTTCGCTTCCGGCGAACGCTTTACGCTCGGTAGCGAGAAGCAGTGGAAGCGGATGCGGCATTCGCCTGCTGCGGCCTGGAGCAGCTTCATGAACTGCCGCTCGGTCGCCTTCAGCGCCGGATCCGGCATGTTGTTGACGAGCCCGATCGTGAGTTCGGCGCGGTGATGTCGCGCGAGATCGCGCTCGGTCGGCACCAGCGCCGGACTCGAGATGACTTGATCCCTGTCGATCAAGATCGTCATTGGCGCCGCCGTCTACTCCGCGGCCTCGAGGCGCGCGGACGAGCAGGCCTTGTCCAGCGCCTGGTCGATGTCCTCGATGATATCCGAGACATGCTCGATGCCGATCGAGAGCCGGATGGTCTCCGGCAGCACGCCGGCAAGGCGCTGCTGCTCCGCCGACATCTGTCGGTGGGTGGTCGAGGCCGGATGGCAGGCCAGCGACTTGGCATCGCCGATATTGACGAGGCGCGTGATCAGCTTCAGCGCATCATAAAAGGACTTGCCGGCTTCCATTCCGCCCTTGATGCCGAAGGTGAACAGCGAGGAGGCGTTGCCATCGAGATATTTCTGTACCAGCGGATAATAGGGACTGTCGGGAAAGCCGGTGTAATTGACCCAGGCAACGCGCGAATCCTTGCGCAGGAATTCGGCGACCTTGCGGGCGTTCTCGAGATGGCGCTCCATGCGCAGCGCCACGGTCTCAATGCCCTGGAGCAGCAGGAAGGCGTTGAACGGGGACAGCACCGAGCCCATGGTACGTTGATAGACGCTGCGTGCGCGCTCGATATAGGCGGTCCTGCCGAAGCGCTCGGCGTAGACGAGGCCGTGATAAGAGGCGTCGGGCTCGTTGTAGGCCGGGAAGCGGTCGGCGTATTTGGCCCAGGGAAAGTTCCCGGAATCGACGATGGCGCCGCCGAGCGTGGTGCCGTGACCGCCCAGGAACTTGGTCAGCGAGTGCACGGCGATGTCGGCGCCGTAGTCGAACGGCTTGAGCAAAATCGGAGTTGCGACAGTGTTGTCGACGATCAGCGGCACGCCATGCGCATGGGCGATCCTGGCCAGCGCCTCGATGTCGCAGACATTGCCGGCGGGATTGCCGATGGTCTCGGCGAACACGGCGCGGGTGTTCTCGTCGATCAGCTTCTCGATCGCCTCGGGCTTGTCGCTCTCGGCAAAGCGGCCGGTGATGCCCTGCCTCGGCAGGATATGCGAGAGCAGCGTGTGCGTGGTGCCGTAGAGCTGCGGCATGGAAACGATGTTACCGCCGTGATCGGCGACGTTGACGAAGGCAAAATGCAGGGCCGCCTGGCCGGTCGCGACCGCGAGCGCGCCGACGCCGCCTTCTAGTTCGGCGATACGCTTCTCCAGCACTGCGCTGGTCGGATTGGCGATGCGGCTGTAGCGATAGCCTTCGGCCTCGAGATTGAAGAGCGCCGCACCGTGATCGGCGCTGTCGAAGGCGTAAGCCGCAGTCTGGTAAATCGGCACGGCAACCGCGTGCGTGGTCGCCTCGGGCTCGTAGCCGGCGTGAATAGCGATCGTCTCGTTGCGCATCGTGCCACCTCCGCGTGGGGCGAGCCGCACTTATTGACCTGTATGAGGCATGTGCGTTGTCCGCCGTCCTCGTGTTAGAGGTGGGTGGTAAAGCGGACAATAATTCGCATAGAGATCGAGGAAGTAACCCTAATGCTTGTCGGCGAATTGGCCGGAATTCGGGTTAAAGCGGATTAACGAATGCACGGGAGCCACCCTCTCCCGCAAGGGGCAAGGGTGCCGCCGTCAACGCTGCGATCGCTCGCGGACTTAGCTCATCTGTTCCCAGAGCCTGTGAGCGAGCACGCCGGCGCGCTTCTCGATCGCGGCCGCCGCATCGAGCGCGAGATCCTCGCGATAGCGCCCGGCAATGAGCTGCACGCCGATCGGCTTGCCGTCGTGGAGCGCCACCGGCACCACTGCGCCGGGCAGGCCCAGCACGTTGATTGCGGAGATGAAACGGATCTCGCCCCAGAAGATCTCGCGCACGCGCTCGGGGCTAACGGTGTCCTCGCGCGGGCCCGGCGTCGGCTTCACCGTGGTCGGCGCCAGCACGATCGGATAGTCCTCGAAGAACAATTGCCAGGCGCGGATATGGCCGTTGCGCGCGGCCGTTGCCTGCATCCATGATTTGAGATCGAGCACGTTCGCCTTGGCCTTCATGCCGCCCCAGGCCTTGTGGAAGTCTTCCGAGGTCACCTTCAGCATGGCGGCTTCCTGCATCACCACGGTCTCGTTGGTGATGATGTCGCACCAGGTCTGCCATACGCCGTTGATGTCGGGCACCTCGACCTCGCTGACGCGGTAACCGGACCGCTCGAGGTGGTCGGCGGCCTGGCGCAGCGCCGCTGCGACGGACGGATCGACGTCCATATCGTCGGGAATCTTGGCCAGGGCCACCTTGATCGGGCCCTTCGGCCTCTCGCCGACCAGCGGCGCCGGCACCCACCAGGGATCGCGCGGATCGCGCTGGCTCATCACCTCGAGCGCAAGACGGACGTCGGCGACGTGGCGGGCGAGCGGCCCCTGCGCCGACATCAGATGCGCCAGCATCGGCCGCTCGGACGTTGCGCTTCCATTGAAAGCGGGGATGCGCCCCTGCGTCGGCTTGATGGTGGCCACACCGTTGCAATGGGCGGGCCAGCGCAGCGAGCCGCCGATGTCGTTGCCATGGGCGATGGTGCCGATGCCGGCGGCAACCGCCGAACCCGCGCCGCCCGAGGAGCCGCCGCAGGTGATGTTCGAATCCCAGGGGTTAAGCGTCAGCCCGTGCAGGGGATTGTCGGTGAAGCCGCGAAATGAAAATTCCGGCGTGTTGGTCAGCCCGATGACGATCGCGCCGGCCTTCTTCAGGTTGCGGACAACAGGCGCATCCGACGGCGCGACCAGGTCCTTGTTGGCGGGAACGCCGTTGAAATTCGACCGGCCCTGGTAATCGACATTTTCCTTGATGGTGACAGGCACGCCGTGCAGGAGACCGAGCGCACCGCCCTTGGCACGCTGCTTGTCGGCGGCATGCGCCGCTTTCAGCGCCTCCTCGCCGAGGTCGACGACGATGGCGTTCAGCTTCGGATTGACGGCGCGCATCCGTTCAAGATGCGCCTCGACCGTCTCGACTGCGGAGATTGCGCCGGAGCGGATCGCGGCCGCGGTCTCCACTGCCGACCATTGCCAGGCCGGTCCCCGGGGGCGGCGCGATGCGGCCGGCTTGAGCTGCGCGGCCTTCTTGGCTTTCTTTGCGACGACGGCCTTGCGGACTGCGCTGGTCTTGCTGGAGGGCTTTGCCGGTTTCTTCGAAGCGGTCTTCTTGTTGGTCTTTTTGGTCGTCTTCTTCGCCACGTCGCACCTCCTGAAATTGCGCCCGCGGAGGTTACGGATGGCGAAAGGACGTGTACAGGTGCGTTTTCTGCATGGCGCAAGGGCACGACGCGGCGAATTGTCCGCGATCGCGCCGCTATACTATTCCGCGGGACACGCCCCGATGGCTGTCTGCGCGCGGTCGAGCCGAAGGCTCCACAGCGCGAGCACGAGACCGATCGTCGTAATGCCGGCCGCAATCAGCGTCAGCGCAGACAGACCGAGCCCGCGATCGATGGCGACGCCGCCGGCGCGTTCATCGATTTTCTCGCCGAGCACGTGCGGGTGAGCGATCCCGCGCTGAAGCGGACGGCGGAGGAAAGGTGGAGATTGGTGGGATGAGACAGATGGCGGAGGGCTCAGAAGAAGTTCGACGCCGGGCGGCTTGCCAAGCCGAAGCAAACGGCAACGACTCCATTTTCAATCCGCAGACTTCGGCGCGACAGCCTTGCGCAAACTTCGTTTGCGAAGGCTGGCGGAGAGAGTGTCAGTCAATCCGGATTGAAAGATCAAGAATTTTCCGCGAAAGTCCCAACGGCTTCAATACTTGCTATGGGAACTCCACACAGATGCAGTTTGACGACGTCATCCTCGGCCGCCGGAGCATCCGCGGCTACAAACCCGATCCGGTACCCAAGGAGCTGATTGCGGAAATCATTGGTTTGGCGATGCGCGCTCCGTCGTCGATGAACACCCAGCCCTGGAATTTCTATGTCATCACCGGCCAACCGCTGGATCGGATCCGAGCCGGTAACACCGAACGGATGGCGGCGGGCATCCCTCAGTCGCGCGAGTTCCGCACGGGCCAGGCCTTTGCAGGCAAGCACCGCGACAGGCAGGTCGGCGTCGCAAAGCAATTATTCTCTGCAATGGGAATCGAGCGCGATAACTTGGAGAAGCGCCAGGATTGGGTGCTGCGCGGCTTCCGCCAGTTCGACGCGCCCGTCTGCGTGATCATCACCTATGACCGCGTGCTTGATGGTAGCGACGATACGCCCTTCGACTGCGGTGCCGTGGCGACAGCCCTCGTCAATGCCGCGTGGTCCCGCGGGCTCGGCGCAGTGATCAACAGCCAGGGCATCATGCAATCTCCCGTGGTGCGCGAGCACGCGGGCATAGCTGAGGATCAGGTCATCATGAAAAGCATCGCGCTGGGCTGGCCGGATGAAACTTTTCCGGCGAATGCGGTGGTGTCGGAGCGAAAGTCCGTCAATGAAGCGACGATGTTCGTCGGGTTCGACAATTAGCGGCGCGCGGTCGGAAGGGCTGGAGGCACAGCAATGATCCGCGCGATGGTCCGACGTGCCCTTGCGCTAGCCGCGGCTTTTGCCACTGCCTTGACGCCGGTCATTTGTCTTGGCGAAAGCAGCAAGCCGTTGCCGGCCAAGGCGACAAGGGAACTGCCCGCTGAGCTGCTCTCGTTGCTCGAACAGAAGAGGATGCCGAAATATTCACCTATCGTCGTGCGTCTTTTCAAGGAGGAGGCCGAACTCGAGGTTTGGAAGCAGGACGCGAGCGGCCGTTTCCAGATTCTCAAGACCTATCTGATCTGTCGATGGTCGGGCGATCTCGGGCCGAAGTTGCACGAGGGCGATCGACAGGCTCCCGAAGGGTTCTATACAATTACACCTGAGTTGATGAATCCCAACTCCAACTTCCATCTTGCGATCAACCTCGGCTACCCCAACGCGTTCGACAAGGCGAACAAGCGCAACGGCAGCTTCCTGATGATCCACGGCGACTGCTGGTCGAGCGGTTGCTATGCCATGACCGACGAGCAAATAAGCGAAATCTACTCGCTGGCGCGGGACTCATTCCTCGGCGGCCGGCCCTCGTTCCAGGTCCAGGCCTATCCGTTCCGCCTGACGCCGGCAAATCTGGCGCGGCATCGAAATAGTCCCAACCTGGCCTTCTGGAAGATGCTCAAGATCGGCAACGATCATTTCGAGACGGCGCGACTCGAACCGAGGGTGGATGTGTGCAATGGCCGCTACGTATTCAATGCGCAACCTCCCCCGAATTCGCCGTCCCCTCTTGTGTTCAGCCCTGCCGAAAAATGTCCCCCCTTCATCGTCAATCCCGGAATCGCGCAGCGGGCGCTGGAGAAGAGCCGCGCCGAGGAACTCGAATACGCACGCTTGCTTGAAGACAATGTGCCGGCTGCCCCGATATACAGCGGACTGGACGGCGGAATGAACAAGGCGTTCGTCACACAGTTTCCGGGCAGAGTGACGCTTGCGAAAGTCATGCCGTATGCCTCCTACCTGCCGCACTTGCCACCGATCCCCTGGATCGACAATGGTGGCTCGTTGACGAGGAGATGGTTTGGCAGCTCGTTGGACAAGCCGCCGGAGTGTGATCCGACTCGTGTCGGCTTCCCGTCAGGTCGGTGCTGAGCGCTGGTGCGGCGTCCGCGATGGGTCCAGAAGCAGACAATTGCTGGCATCGGCATTCCGTCCCAGCACTGCGGGGGATCGGAGCGGAGGGCTTGGAAAAGTTTCGTCGTCAGCTTGCCGAGCGATGCAAACGGCAACGAGACCGCCTTCGCCCTGCGGCCTTCGGCGCGCCAGCCTTGCGCAACTACGTTCGCGAAGGATGGCGGAGGGAGAGGACCTGGGGTCGAACCTTCTCCATCCCTTCAGCGATATGTGTCGTACCGGTGCGGATGGCCTGGGGCAATCGATGGGCTGGTTGCAAAGCCTGCCGGGCACGTCCGCTGTATCGGGACGTTGGCTTGGAGTCTGGCACGGCCCCCCGCGCACAGCTTCGGCAACTTTGAGCGCATCTTCTGCAAAGGTTAACATACCTGAATCCCCAGAGCAGCCGAACCCGACTAGGATCGGGTTTTCCCGGTTGGGGGCAACTCATGTTCGACACGGAAACCACCGCGCTTTTGCGCGCGGTCTTCGATGAAGTCTGCGAAGGCGTTTCGCACCGCGAGATTGGAGCGCGGACTCACGTCGCTTCGAAAATCCTGGAGGCCGCCATCAGAGGCGAGGTTTCGGTCGATGGCCTCAGGCAAGTCGGCCGCGACGCCCTATCCCACGCACCCACGATGTGGCGCTGATGGATCAGGAGGGGGCGTGAACTTCCAGGTGGCGGTCCTCAAGATCCTGGTGAGCTATCCGGATGGCTTCGCCGTCATGGACGACCTCAAACGCGACATGGCTATCCTTGCGACCAGCGGGCGCGATTGGGCGGACCGGACCAAGCGCCTCGCCGCGCGGGTGCCCGATCTGGACATCTTTTCACAGGGGCTGGTCGAACGAATCAGCGGCGGATGGCAGGTCACGGCCAAGGGACGGGCAGTGCTCGAGTTCATGGAGACCCGCCCCGCTGCGCCCGAACGGATCCAGACGCCTTTGCTCGCGGAGACCACGACTGCGATCGCCGCGGCGACGCAGGTTCCACTGCGACAGCCCCCTGGTCGAGCCAAGCGGCGGCGCGATCGCCGTGAACGTCGGCGCGAGGCGCGCGAACGAGCGAGAGCGAACGCGTCCTGATGAAAGAAAGAAGCCGGGCCGACGCATGATGTTGTCGTCAATCGTGCGGAACTAACCTGCTGTCAAGCAGAGCAGTCCGTGGCCGCCCGGCGCTAGGGCCGAATTAGCCGACCCTCACGCCTTGTACTGCCAGGCTCGCGTCCAAGTGCACCTGATCGACACATCGCTGCACCGGACCCGGGTAGTCTTGCTGGATCCAGGGCTCATCGGCAAAGCGAACGTCCTCGATCTTCGACAGCCGAAGGCATATCCACTTGGCCTGGACCGGACGCTTCGTGCGCGAACTCGCGTCCACGAGGAGGACGAATGCGCGCTCCTCGCCGGTTGCGTGGCCCAGGATGTACGGGCAGACCGTCTGGCACTTGCCGTCGCGGCTTACGTGAACGGGCCGGCGTTCAAGGAGCGCTTGTCTGAGCGTCATGAAGACTTCGCTGTGACCATCGCTAAGGATCTGGAAGGGCCGCTTGTGTCCGCGGCGGGGTCGATACGCTGCGAAGTCCGGGTTGAAGGTCGCTGCTCGCGTGATCCCCATGCGCTCCATCAGGGCAAAACTCGTCCGGTCGACGAAGGAAAAGCTCTCGTCAGGGAAGCGCGCCCCTATCTCCGAAGCCGCATCCAGATCGGCGCGGACGACGGGTTCGATCCGAACTCCGCTGTCGCACAGCCGCTCCCAGAAGACTTCCGCCACACTGCGGCCAAATCGGGCTTTTAGAAGCTGGCACGTCTCCACCAGCACCAAGTCCGTCGTGAGGTATTGGTCGATGCTCTGAAGGATCGACTTGGCGCGCTCATTCTGGGCATCCCGCTTGGCGGCAGCGGCGAACCAGACGGAGGTGTCAACGAACGCACTCATGCGCGTCACTCCTGAACCGGGTACTGCCAAATGTCGCGCTTTGGCTCGTTGTCCTCAAGCCATTTTTGCGCGCGCTCGTTCGAGGCGAAGAGCTTGATCCAATCGGGCTCTCCGATCGCTCTGGACGCCGGATCGGACAAGTAGAGCCACACCGAATCCTCGACTGGTCCGCCTTCCACTTCGTATTCCCAAGCAACGCCTTCAGGGTCGTTGTCCTGGAGCCAGGCGTCGGCGGCACGCCCAGATGCAAATACCTTGACCCATTCGGGATCGCCCATCGTGCGCCACTCGCCGTTCTCGTAGTCATCAAGGTAGAGCCATACGGTCCTGCCCTCGCGGCGAGCCGTGTCATGGCTGCGAACCGCCTCGTTCACCCTTTGCCGGTTCGAGCGATCGGGTTCGGGCAGCGACGACACCGCACCATGCAGTTCGGCGGGAATGCTGCGCCGGTCGCCGGGAGGCTTATAGCGCCATTCCACCCACTGATCGAATGCATCCGACATATCGCTCACCTCCTCGGTTTGACGCGGAACGGACTATCGATGGTGAAGGCGTCCGGTGCGATCCCGCTCTCGATGCGCTTCCAGGTCACGGGCGCTGCGATCGGAAATCCTTCCCGCGCTCGTGGGGAATAGGTGCCGATGGCGGTGGTGCCGCGGCCGTTGCGGAGATAATCGAGGAAGATACGATCGCGACGCTTTGCCTGCGCAGACAGGAGGTAGCGGTCTGGGTGGCGCGCTGCGAGGGCGGAGACCAATTGATGCGCGACCCGATGCGCCTTGTCGTGCAGCACCGGCTGATCCAGTGGCGCCATCAGATGAATTCCTTTGCCGCCGGTAAGCTTGGGCCAGGTCTCCAAACCTTCTCGCTTCATCAGCGTGCGCAGATCGAGCGCGGTCTCCGCGACGACGTCCCAATCGACGCCCTCTCCGGGATCGAGATCGATCACGATGCGGTCGGCATGTTCGAAGTCCTCGACGGTCGCATTCCACGGGTGCAGCTCGACGACGCCGATCTCGACGAGCCCAAGGAAACCATCCAGGCTGTCGACCCACAGGCGCGTTCCCTGACCGCCCTCGCGCTTCTGAATACGGAGCTGATGCACAGCGGCCGGAATCTCCTTCGGCAGCGGCCCCTTGTGATAGAAGGTCGTGCCGTGCACGTGACGCACGAGCTTCAGCGGACGATGCCCGAGGTGCGGCAGCGCCTTCTTCCAGACCCGGGTCCAATACTGGGCCAGTTCTTCTTTGGAGGGGGCAACGGCTTCGGGCAGAAGCTGCAGGATGTTCTCTCGGGGGACGCCCAGCTTCGGCCGGGCGGCTGCGGAAGGCACCAGCCGCGGCGCCTTGACCTTGCGCACCGCAAGATCATCCCGAAAGCCCTTGAACACAGCTTCGCGCAGCAGGCCATCATCGGTCAACGCGCCGTATTGGACCTCGATTGCAAGGGTCGGCTCGACCCAGGTCGCCTTCGGCTTTTTGACCGCCACATCGAGCGGAGAAGTCTTGCGGATCGAGGGATCCAGCCGCTCGCGCAATTCGCGCGCGGTCTTCTCGGTGTAGCCGGTGCGCACCTTGCCGGCGTAGAGCAGCTTGCCGTTCTGACGCCGGCCGACGTAGAGCGAGGCGACCTTGCGCGGGCGCGCCCCAAGCTTCTCCACGAAGGCGACGATTGGAAAGGTCTCGCTCTTCTTGCACTTGAGCTTGATCCAGCTCTCCTGCCGACCCGAGCGGTACGGTTCCCCCAGCCGTTTGGCGATCAGACCTTCGAGGCCTAGCTTGCACCCCTTGTCGAAGATCACGTTGCCGTCGGCCGCAAGCGCCTCGACGTAAATGAAGGTCTCTGGCGCGTCCTTCAGAAGCCGCTGAAGCAGGCGCTTGCGATCCTCATACGCGACGGCACGCAAGTCATAGCCGTCCAGGTACAGGAGATCGAAGGCGTGGTAGCGCACACGCTCGCTGCGCTTGGGGCCGAGCTCCCGCCTGAGCTGCTGGAAGTCCGGCAGGCCGCCACTGCCGTACACCACGGCCTCACCGTCGATGATCGCACTGTTTGCCTTGAGCTTGTCGGCGCTCGCGGCGATCGAAGAGAATTGTTCGGTCCACTCGAAGCCGGTCCGCGAATAGACCTTGGCCTCCTCATCTCGCAGGTGCAACTGGGCGCGGTAGCCGTCCGCCTTGATCTCGTAGACCCAGTCTTCGCCGCGCGGCGGCTTCTCGCGCAAAGTGGGATCACACGGCTCGATGAAACCAGGAATAGCAGCTTTGACGGCGCCATGGGCACGCGATACTCCCGAACGAGACTGACGCAACGCCACGGCACACATGCCGATTCAACGCGGGCCTGCTGATTCGTTCCGCCCAGAGCGGAACGAGGCGACCCGGAAAGGAGCCAGCCTCTGGCGGGCCCCCGGGAGGCGATCCTTGCCCAGGGCGTGTCGCCCAGCTTCAGATTATCTGCAGCGCGTACTTTCCGAGATGCTCGCACGAACGCCAACGTTGCGTAAGCAGAAACGAAGTGCCGAATCGCTCGGCCTGCAGCCTCGCTCGCGGAGGTGCTGACGACCAGCGGCGGCAACCCCGGCAGCGTGCCCGCTGGAACGTCCCCAATTTCGCGCGGTTGCCAAGAGAGGTGCCACGATGCTCGAAACAGACACCCTGCTTGTAAAATGCCCGAAGTGCGGCGCATGGCCGATGGCCGCAAACCCGCCGAAAAGCATGCCACGCGAGGCCGAGGTGGAGTTCAGGTGCTCCCGCTGCGCTCACCAGGAAGTTGGGCGTTTGGAACGCGCGAGCGCGCGACAACGCGCCGAGCATCGTGGGTAGCGCGTCCTGGGTTTGCTGAACCACGGTGTCAGCAAGCGAACAAGTGCGTTACCATTATTCGTCTCTCAAGAGGAACGTGTACGTTGGGCGAACGTTCGCCGTCATGAAGAGCGGGACCTTCCGCTTTCCGGCCTAATCCCAAAGGAGGAAGACCTCATGAGGTGGATTGTGAGCTTGGCCACTCTCGCGCTAGCCGCGACAGCTCCGGCGGCGCTGGCACAGACAAAGCCTGACGTATCAGCGGCTCCAAGCGCCCAGAATTCCGGCGCCGGGATTGCGGGACAGCCCGGCAACAAGAATGGGCCTGCCGCCAAGCCCGGGGATACCGTGGGCGCAAGTTCCAGCATGAACCAACAGAACCCCACCGTACAGCAGCAGGACACGTCCAATATCAAGGGCCTGCCTGGCAACAAGAGTGGTCCGCCAGCCAGGCAGCCGGATCACAAGTGATCGCCTAGCGGCGCTGATGGAGAACGAAGGCGGCACTCTGGGTGGGAAACCTCACGCTCGCAACGCGTCGCCCCCGCAGAGATTAGTTCTTACTCTGCACGCCGCTTCCGCTCGCGCTGCGCCCCGTCAGGTTGCCGAGTCGCCGGGGTCTTCCTTGACGCCGCGAGCGACAATCCGGAGCGAGCCATCTGGCAAGGGCCGTTGTAGCTTCAACGCCTCTTGCGGCGGTGCGGTCATCCAGAGTTCGACCTCTTCAGGCGTCCTCAAGATCACCGGCATCGCCTTTGGATGGATGGCGCGCACCTCGGCATTCGGCTCCGTCGTGAGGAAGGCGTACAGATCGTTGGTGGTCTCGCCTTCCTTGACCTTCCTGACCGACGTCCAGTTGGTCCAGATGCCGGCAAAGCAGGCGAGGGGCCGCGTCTTGTCGGATGCAAACCAAACGTCGCCGCCTTCTGCTTTGTTGAACTCGCTGAACGAGTTGAACGGCACGACGCAACGGTTCTCGACGCCGAGCCACCGGATCCAGTGTTTGCTCTTTACGTTGCGGATGTTGGTCGTGCCGCCGTCCGGCTCCATTCGGAGTAGTTCCTTGAAGTCGACTGGCTTGCCCTGTGCCGCAAGCTTCTCGGCGCGCTTCCCGGCGGCATCCATCAATGCCTTGGAGGAGGACGGCATGCCCCAGCGCGCGGTCGCGAGCTCGCGGCCCTCTGAGCCCGTGCGGACGATTGGGGCCTTGTAGTCCGGGAAAACGCCCGCCATTGGCGCCAGGTTACCGACGTAGCGATTGACCACCCGGAATAGTTCGCTAATGGCGGCCTGGTTGGTCGTGATCGAGTAGAGATTGCACATTTTCAAGAATCGGTCCGAGGATGGCGTGGGTGCGCGGTGAGTTGTAGCAGAGTCGCCGCCGGCCTCCTGCCCGCTGTCGCGCATTTGCGGCAGCGCAAGCGACTGGCAAGATCGTGGACGAACGTAGTCGGCACGTGCTTCATCGCGGCCAGGTCGACGTCGCTCGGCGTCTTGCATAGGGCGCAGCGGATTTCCAGCCACCGCAAGCTGGCGTTGATGGCCTGATCGATCGTCGGCGAGGGATCGATTGGCTCTCCCTCCGACCACATGCGCTCGTTCCAGCTTTCGCAGAGCAGCTTGTCGGCCTGCTGCAGCATGGTTTCGGCCTTGGCCCGCATCTCGGCCGATTGCGCAGCAAGGATGTTCGCCATCGCACGCGCCTTGCCGAGCTCCTTGTTCAGAGCCTTGCGGTCGCCTCCGGACAGGGGCGTGGGATGGTACTTCGGCGCCATCGACTCGCGCCTACGACATGTCAAACGTCGGCCAACAGCCGTCTTCCTCATGGCGTCCGGTTCGACTCCTGCAGGTGTTGTCCAGCAGCCGCCGACCGACATCCCTCCAGATCGCCTCAGGACCGTAGAGCCGGGCAGCGTCCGCCTTGTGAATCTCGACCATCCTGCCGCAGCGCCGGCAACCCACCCTCAGAAGGTGCTGGGGAATCTGCCTTAGCTGCAGCAGACGTCCGGAGACGCTATGGTCGGGTCTGCCCCCTCCGGCACGAGGGTCCTGCAGGACCGCCTGCCAGTATTCAGGTGGCAGATCTTCGTTCGGAGGCAATCCCCGCATGGGAGGGGTCCTTCTGGGGACGGTAGCGGCCATCTTTTGCATCTGCTTGGGTGTCGGCATGCGCCAGCTCGCGGGTCGGTCGGCCATGGCCGATTAGAACATAACAAGAACAATAGAGTCGAGTCCGTCCAAGGCCGAATAGTCGGGGAAAATGATCCGGGCGTCGCCTCCGTGTCGGAACCGCCCCGCCCCGTTCGTCTTGAATCAAGTCCCCGTACTTGGAGCGTTGCGTACTCATGGCCCCACGCGCGAACTGGAAAGGCTTTCTGCGTCTATCCCTGGTGACCTGCCCGGTGGCGCTCTACCCGGCGACGTCGGAAAGCGAGAAGATCTCGTTCAATCAGCTCAACCGGCAGACCGGCCATCGCATCAAGTACCTCAAGGTGGATGCCGACACCGGTGACGAGGTGCCGAACGAGGACATCGTCAAGGGCTATGAGCTTGAGAAGGGCCAGTACATCGAAGTCTCGAAGGAGGAGCTCGAGGAGATTGCGTTGGAGTCGACGCGGACCATCGAGATCGATGAGTTCGTCGATCGCACTGACATTGACCCGCGCTACCTCATTCGTCCCTACTACATCCGTCCGGACGGCAAGGTAGGACACGACGCTTTCGCGGTAATCCGCGAGACCATCCGCGAGCTGGACAAGGTCGCGATCGGGCGGGTGGTCCTGACGAACCGCGAGCACATCATCGCGCTGGAGCCGATGGATAAGGGTCTCGTCGGCACGCTGCTGCGCTACCCTTATGAGGTGCGCGGCGAGCAGGAGTATTTTGACGAGATCCAAGACGTGAAGGTCACGAAGGACATGCTGGATCTGGCTAGGCACATCGTGAACCAGAAGGCCGGTAACTTCGAGCCGGAGAAGTTCGAGGACCATTACGAGACCGCGCTGATCGAGCTCATCAACCAGAAGCGCGCCGGAAAGCCGATCACCCCCAAGGAAAAGCCGGCAGCGACCAACGTCGTCAACCTGATGGAAGCGCTCCGGCGGAGCGTGGGTCAGGAACTCGCGCCGGCGAAAGCCGGCAAGGCCGCCAAGCAGCCGCGGAAGGCGGCGGCCGGACAAAAGGAGATGCTGATGCCGATTGCCGGCAAGAAGCCGGCCAAGGAAGCGGTGGCAAAGAAGCCTGCGGCAAAGGCGCAACGGAAGTCGGCCTGACGACCGAGTAGGACGGCCGCATGGATATGAAAGAAACCTCAGCAATGACGGAAGCGTCGGCCTAATGGATCAGCAGGGCGACATCGAGCGATCGTCCGGTGCAAGACCGAGCGCCGACGCGAGGACGGCTCGCCGGTCAAGCCAGTCATCTCCGTTGGATTCTGCAATAGGCTGCGCAGACAGTTGCGCGACGTGATCGTGAAGGCACCGTTGCGGTCGATTGCATTGACCTTTCTCATCGGAGTTTGGGTCGCGCTTCGAGGCTGAGCGGGCCCGCGCGGCAGGGAAGACGCAAGAACCTCAAGCCATTCACGCGTCCCTGGGTACGCTACTGGTCACAGCACCGCATTCGTGAGTTGGCCTGCCAGGCGCTGCAAAAGCAGCCAGCCAGTGGCTCGGGCTTTCCGATGAATCAGGCTGATTCCGAAGGCGGGCACTCGGGGCAAGTGTCGCCGATCGAGTCGAGGACGTCACGGACTACGCCGGCCGCTTCCTCCCGGGAAACCCCGGCAGGCAGATCTCGACGTGCGAGATCCAAGGCGCGCTCGCGCGCATGCGGATCCGCGCGCTCCTTCGCCCAGCCGTGCTCCTCGCACTCCTGGATGGCGCCGGCCTCCTGCAGCACGTTGATCGCCCAGCCGCGGAGGGTTCGGACTCCCTTTGATCTTCCCCTCGTCGCCAGCATTGAAATAGCTCCTGCCGTGGCGAATCGTTGGGCCGCCGGCTCGTTCCTCGCGGTTAGCACGGGGCAGGGATTCCGAAATGCAGAGCTTCGGTTTGGTCGTTGCCCACCAGCGCTCTTTTTACGATATACCGAAATTTTTCTTGCTGCGTCGGGCAAAACAGTGGTTCATAGGCCGCTGGCGCTAATCGATAGGACCAGCGATGGCGACGAAATCGAAGCTTCTAACGATCTATCTAAGATCGCCAAGCTCAACGGCGACTTCAGGAGAAACTACGGAACCTTGCTCGGGGCGTTCCTGTACCTGAGATCGATCAGTGCTGCACGAGGGCGCTCTTGGTTATGGGGCGGCCTTTTTTCACTCGCCTGTTCGGGTGCTAGGATGGCTAAGCAAGCACGGCGTGTCGTTGCTCTGGTGATGCCCAAGTGGAAGTAAGCTCGCTGTTTAGCGGAGGTCGCATGACCAACGCCCTGATCATTCGTCCTGGGTCTGATCTGGTATCGCCCCCAAGCGTCGGAGGGGCCGCGCAATATGTCCGGATGTCTACGGACCACCAGCGTTATTCCACGCATCCCACGGCGACAGGCCTTGACCTCCGCTGCGTGGTTCGGACACCGAGCGGAGCTTGGCAAACGATCCAGCTCAGCTCGCGTCTTAGCCTGTCTTTGCTGAAGCGCGCCCAGGCACGATTGCAACCAGCAGCTTGATGGCAATCGTCATTTGAGTAAGCATCAGTCCTTCGTCATGAATGCCATGACGTCGCGATCATTGCATGCGCTTGCTCGTTGTTCGTTGGGGCAAGTTTTGAGGAATCCGCGCCAGCGTTGCTAGCAGTGTAGCTGGCCAGAGCCTGGACGAGCTGACTGAGCTGAGCGTCGATCGGACTTGACGCCTCCGCTTGTGCTTGATCGGTACCAGCATAGGCTAGTCCCACGTCGGCCGCGGCCCCGGTCGTCCCGTCGGCACGTAAATAAGTTGTCTTGCCGTTGATGACAGATCCATCGGAATAGTAGATCGCAGGACCGATTGGATTAAGGTCAACGGATGTTATGCCAAGCTGCGAAAGCGCCTCGACCTCACCGGCCTGCGAAATACCATCGCCATTGATGTCCTGCCAGATTCGGAACTCGCTCCATAATTTGTCGTCCGAATCCAATTTCTCATTGTGGTCCGTGTCGAACACATCACGCAGCGCCTGCATGTCCGACGTCGAGCCGGGATCCCAGTCCGTGAATCTAATCTCTTTGGACTGATCAATGATTCCATCAGGCCCCAGTTGCCCGTTCGCGCTGAGGTCTATCGCCAGAAAGCCCTCACCGGCATTTATCCACGCGGTGTGAACTTGATGGCCGTCACCAGCAAAATCAAACGTCGCTTTCGATTGATCTCGTGTCGTTAGCCCCAAACCGGCGCCGGTAAGGTCGAGAATGACAGGACCTGCGACTGGCAAACCAATCACACCATTTCCGTTGAGGTCCTGCTGAAACACTCTCTCAAGCGACTGCAAACCGGCATCGCTCCCGGGCACCTCAGGTGTAAGGGTACCCGTGAAATTCCCGTTGGCGTCTGTGCTCCAAACCGAATAGTAGCCGGTTGAGGAGTTTTTCCACGCCACGTTATAGCCACCGCCCGAAACTCGCTCAACGGCATACGGAGACCAGGCTCCGTAATTGCCTGCGACCACTGCCGAGCCTCCGCTCTTCAATGTAGGCCCAGTGCCAGTGCTGACACTATTGAGGTAAAAATTGCCTCCATACTGGATCAAGCGGGTCGATCCAAACGAGTCAAGCGTAACACTGTTCGTCAGACCGATCGTGCCGTCCCCATTCAGATCCTGATGGAAAGTCTGCTCCAATGTCTGAAGTGACATGTCGGTCCCAGCCACTTCGGAGGCGGAGCCGACGGTAGATATAAAGCTGCCCGAGCTATCAGTGCTCCAGATCGAGAACCGTCCGTTGGAAGAATTCTTCCAAACGACGTCATAGCCTCCGCCCGGCACCTTCTCGGCAGCATACGGTGACCAAGTGCCGTAGTTACCGGCCCCCACCGGGTTGCCAGAACTGGTGAGAAGGGGACCAATTCCAGTCCCGATAGTCTCCAAATAGAAATTTGCTCCAATCTGGACCAAACTTGTTGACCCGGACAGATCAAGTGGAACGCCGATGACGCCGTCGCCGTTCAGATCCTGGTGGAAAGTGGCTTCGAGTGCTTTCAAGGACGGATCGTTCCCCATGACTTCCGGCGCAGCGGCAAGGGTCGTCACAAAGTTGCCGCTGCTATCCGTGCTCCAAATCGAGAACATTCCCGTCGACGAGTTCTTCCAGGCGACGTCATAGCCACCGCCCGACACCTGCTCGGTGGCAATGACCTTGTAGGCTCCGTAGTTGGCAGCGATCACCGCAGAGCCCTGATATTTCAGAGTTTGGCCCGTGCCGGTGCTGGCGCTCAGCATGAAGTAGTAGCCGCTATCTAGGGCGGTGATGGTCGCGCCGTTCAATTCGATCGAAAGCAGGCCGATCGCACCATCGCCGTTCAGGTCTTGATGAAACATCGGCTCTAGTGCCTTCAGAGACATTTCTGTCCCGCTCACTTCCGGCGCCGCTGCAACAGTCTTTACGAAATTGCCGTTGCTATCCGTATTCCAAATGGAAAACAGACCGGTCGAGGTGTTCTTCCAGGCAACATTATAACCGCCATCTGACAATTGCTCGGCGGCAATGACCTTGTACGCTCCGTAGTTGGCGGCGATGACCGCAGAACCTTGGTACTTCAAAACCGGTCCGCTACCAGTGCTGATGCTGTTCAGGTAATAATTACCGCCCGACAGGAGCAGGCTGGTCGATCCATAGTATTCAATCGGGGGCACTCCGATGATGCCATCGCCATTGAGATCTTGATGGAATGTCGGTTCGAGCGCCTGAAGTGACGGGTCCGTTCCCGCAACCTGCGGGGCGGCCGCGAGCGTTGTCAGGTATGCACCATTACTGTCCGTGCTCCAGACCGAGAATTGGCCGCTTGAATGCTTCCAGACGACATCGTACCCGCCGCCTGCGACTTGCTCAGCTGCAATGACGGTCCACGCTCCCCAATCCGCGGCAAGAACGGGTGAGCCTTGGTACTTCAGGACCGGTCCAGTGCCCGTGTTCAATCCGATCAGGTAGTAATTGTTTGCCGACAGAACCAGGCTGGTTGATCCCAGCGTTTCGATCGTGGTGGGAACACCGATCGTTCCGTCGCCGTTGACGTCTTGGTGGAGCACCGGCTCGAACGCTTCAAGGGAGGCATCGTTGCCAAACACTTCAGGGGCAGCCGCCAGAGTGGTCAGGAAGTTGCCGTCGCTATCCGTATTCCAAACGGAATAATGTGGAGCAGTCGTCGCACTCTTCCAGACGACGATGTAACCACCACCCGAAGTCTGCTCCCCAGCAACGACCGACCAATTGCCCCAGTTGGCCGCCGCCACCGGCGAGCCCTGATACTTCAGGATAGGTCCGGTGCCGGTGGTCTTACTATTGAGATAATAGTTATTATTTGACAGCATCAGGATAGTTGATCCGGCCGCTTCGATCGGCGGTACGCCGATCGCCCCGTCGCCGTTCAAATCCTGATGGAAACTGGGCTCCAGCGATATCAGTTCTGCACTGTTCCCATGCACGACTCCGCCGGTGCCGTTGCCGTTAACATTACCGCTAAAGTCGGTGTTCCAGACCGTGTACTCGTCGGTGCCGGGCAGGCGGATGGCAAGCTCGTAACCGAAAGACGTTTGCTCCACGCCTAGGAGCGTGCGGCCTTCCAGCATGTCAGACGTGAACGGCACCCCGCCGTATTTCAACATTGGTCCGATGCCGTTGGAGTAGAAATAGTAGTTTGTCCCGATCTGCATCAGGCTCGTCGAACCGGCTGTATCGATTGTCGCAAAGCCCGCCGCCAAACCAGCACGGGGCGAGAAATCAAGCGTCGTGCCGTCGGCGAAGACAAACTTTTCGATGCGGTCGAGGGGATCGAGCCAATTCTGCAGAGTAATGCGGTCGGTCATTTGGGCGAGGGACAAACCCGCATTGGCTGGGTCTTTGATACCAACGATCAGATCGTTGCCCGACAGCTGGAGAACAACGTCGGAAGGCTTGATCCCAAACGCGAAAGCCAGCGTATCGACGCCGCCGTTGTAATGGCCGGCGTCCGTCCCTGTTAGGACAACGTCGTCGAAGATGATATCGAGACCGTCGCCCCGGCCGAAGGCGTAAGTGTCATCGCCTAGCCATCCCCTGAGACTATCACTTCCCTTGCCACCATGTAGAACGTCGTTACCGCGGCCGCCGAAAAGGTCGTCATTGCCAGCGCCGCCGTACATGATGTCGGCCCCGTCGGTCCCCACCAGGTTATCGTTGCCTCCCGTCCCATACAGGATTTGCGATGTCGTGACGATGTAGCCATTGGCGCTCGTCGTCGTGACCAGCCCCTTCTCGGGCGAGCCATCCGGGTTCAAATCAAGCAAAGTCGAAACTGTACTGCCGTCGACCCGGGTGACGGTCGTATTGGTGCTATTAAACCAGCCGGCATTCGTGCTGTCCGTCTGGACGGTGGTCACCAGGCCGTCGGCACTCACGGTCGTGACGATACGCTTGGTCGTCTGCCCGCTGGCATTGACGTAAGCGGCATAGGTGACGGAGCTGCCGTCGATATTCCTTTTTGTCGTCGCGCCGAAATTATATGTACCAGCACCGGTCGTGTCTTCCTGGACTGTCGTCGTATTGCCGTCCGCGCTGACCGTCGTGATCGTCTGGTCGGTGACCGTGCCGGTCGATGTCAGGTGTTTTGCGACCGTCGTCGAGCTTCCGTCGATCGCTATCGACGTCACCTCGATGTAGTCGTAATAGCCTCTGCCCAGCAGATCCTTCTGCACCGTCTTGGTCAGGCCATCGGCGCTCGCGGTCAGAACGCTCTTCTGGCGAAGCGAGCCGTCGGCATTCACCTCGGTAATGGTCTCAACCGAACTTCCATCGATGTTGTTGACGGTCAAATCGGTTCGCGTGCGATCAATGGTCCCGTTGCCATCAAAATCCCACCGGGTCGTCTTGGTCAGGCCGTCCGCACTGGTCGTCACGACGGTCTTGTCCACAACTGTTCCAAGCGACCCGAGATCCGTGACGGTGTCGATTTCGCTGCCGTCCACGGCCGTCACGTTGACTTCCGTCTGATCGACGGTCCCGTTGCCATCGACGTCGCGTGTGGTCGTCACCGTCCGGCCATCAGCGCTGGTAACCTTGACGACTTTGTCCTTGACTGAACCGTCGCCGTTGTAATCGGTGACCGTCCGAACCCTGCTGCCGTCGACATACTTTGCGGTGACCGTGGACCGGCTCTTGTCGGTCAGACCATCCCCGTTGAGATCGGAGACGACGGTGGTGCTCCGGCCGTCCGCGCTGGTGGTGATCGTAGATTTGGATCCCAATACACCGCCGACCTTGTAAGCTGAAATGGTTTCGGTGTGGCTGCCATCGGCGTTCAGCACCGTGACGTCGGTGAGCGTCTGGTCAAAAACGGGATTTTGCGCTGAATCCAGCGTTCCCGTCGTATCCCACTGAACCGTCTTCGACAGGCCGTTGGCGCTGGTGGTGGCTACCTTGATCGAGAGCGGGCCAGGTGCCATCG
The DNA here is from genome assembly GCF_023073355.1 of Bradyrhizobium sp. 199. Taxonomy (GTDB): domain Bacteria; phylum Pseudomonadota; class Alphaproteobacteria; order Rhizobiales; family Xanthobacteraceae; genus Bradyrhizobium. Next base: position 102,111 of record NZ_JADPJI010000006.1, on the reverse strand, counting down.
CGAGAAAGTTCTTCACAGTCTCGGTGCGGCTGCCGTCCGCATTGATGACCGTAATGTCGGTTTGCGTGGCGACCGGCTGGTCCGATATTAGCGGATTAACCTTTAGATCCCATTCGGTGTTGCGGCTTAGCCCATCGGCCGAGGTCGTCATAATGGTTCGGTCCTTGACCGTGCCATCGACATTGAAGTCAGTGACGGTCTCGGTTCGGCTGCCATCAGCGTTGAGGACCGTGACATCGGTCTTGGTCTGGTTGAACGTGCCGGCGCCGGTGGTGTCGCGCTGGACCGTGGTCGACAAACCATTTGCACTGGTTGTTACCACCACCTTGTCCTTGAGCGTACCATTGGCGTTGAAATCGGTCATCGTTGTCACGACGCTTCCCGCCGTGTTCGTGGCGCTGGCCAGCGTCTGATCGACGACCCCATCACCGTTGGTGTCCCGGGACATCGAGACCGTCTTGCGATCGGCACTTGCTGTGGCAATCGTTTTGCGGATCAGCGCCCCGCTCGCGTTGGTGACCGTCACCGTCTCGGTGGTGCTGCCGTTTGCATTGAGGACAGAAACGTCGGTCTCGGTGAAGTCGAACGCGCCGGCCCCTAGCGTATCCTTCTGCGTCGTCTTCGACAGGCCATTGGCGCTAGTCGTCACGACGGTCTTATCCACCAAAGCGCCCGTGCCGGTGGTATCGGTTATGGTCTCCGTCCAGCTTCCATCCGCATTCAAAACCGCCACGTCGGTCCGCGTCTGGGTAAATGTCCCCGCTCCCGTGGCGTCGCGCTGAATCGTCGTCGACAGGCCGTTCGCGCTGGTCGTCGTCACGGCGCGGTCCCGGATGGACCCGTTGGCGTTGAAGTCGGTGACGGTCCTCACCCGGTTGCCGTTCGCGGCCACCGTATCGGTCTCAGTCTGATCGACGGCGCCATCACCGTTGACATCCCGCGAGATCGACACCGTGTTGCCGTCCGCGCTGGTGGTCGAGACCATCTTGTCCCGCAGCGAGCCGTCGGCATTGAGATCGGAGATCGTCTCGGTCCGGCTGCCATCGGCATTCAGGACCGTAAGGTTCGTCGTCACCAATTCGAACGTGCCGTTGCCGTCAGCATCGACCTGCGTCGTGCGCGACAGCCCAGTGGCGCTCGTGGTCACGGCGATGCGGTCTTTGATCGCGCCGTTGCCGGCAATATGCGTGACCGTCTCCGTCCGGCTGCCGTCGACATTGAGCACCGTGAGGTCGGCGCCGCTGCCATCGACAACGCCATCGCCGTTAGTGTCCACTTGAACCGACGTGTTAAGCCCGTTCGCGCTGACCGTCGTCACCGCCCGGCCCTTCAGTGACCCGTCTGCTTTGAATTCGCTCAGCGTCCTGGTCCGACTGCCGTCGGCATTGAGAACCGTGACATCGGTGCCGCTCGAGTCCACAACGCCATCACCATTGACGTCCGACTGCTCTGAGGTGCTCAGCCCACTCGCGCTGACAATCGTCACCGTGCGCTCCTTGAGGGAGCCGTCGGAGTTAGTTTCGGTCCGCGTCGTCGTCGTGCTGCCGTCAGCGTTCACCCGCTTGGTCTCGACTTGATCGAAATGACCGTCACCTTGCCAGTCGGTCTGGACCGTCGTCGTGCGCCGGTCGCCGCTGATCGCCGTCACCGTCTTCGCCCTTAGCGAACCGTCGGCGTTGATATCCGAGACCGTCTCGATCTTGCTACCATCGGCGTTGAGCACGGTGACGTCGGTCTCAGTCAGATTGAAACTGCCAGCTCCGATTGTGTCCTTCTGCGTCGTCGTGGAAAGGCCGTTGGCACTGGTCGTGACGACCTTCTTGTCCCGCAGCGAGCCGTTGGCATTGCTGTCGGTCGTGGTGACCGTGGAGCTGCCATCGGCATTTCCGCCCGTCACGGTGCTTCGGAGAGAATCGAACGTGCCGTCGCCGTTGATGTCGGCCTGAGCGCTTATCGACAAACCGCTGGCACTCGTGGTCGTCACGGACTTAGCCTTGACCGATCCGTCGGCGTTCTTCCAGATCAACGTCGATGTCGTGCTGCTGTTCGCATTCACGACATCTGTCTCGGTCTGCTCAAATATTCCGTCGCCGTTCCGGTCGATGGCGATGTTGCGCGTTTTGCCATCCGCGCTCACCGTGCTAATCGACTGACTGAGCAGCGCTGTAGTTGCGCTGCGGGTCGTGACGGTCTCGGTGCGGCTGCCGTCGGCCCCGACAACGGTGACGTCGACGACGGTTGTCTCAAACACGCCATCGCCATTCAGGTCAAGCTGGTTCGTCTCCGAGAGATTGTCCGCGCTGAGCGCCGTGACCATTTTCCTGCGCAGAGATCCATCGGCGTTGAACTCGGATTGGGTGGTACTGGAGCTCCCATCTGGATTAACTGTAATTGCCTTCGTCGTGGTCAGATCGACAACACCATCGCCGTTGAGATCCGCTGCTTCGTTTTGCGAACGCCCATCGCCGCTGGTCCACGTGACCACACTTGCGACCTTGCTGGCGGCGACCGTGCCGCTGCCGGCATAATTGGTAACCATCTCGGTCTTGCTGCCATCGGCCGCATAGGAGATCGAGTCGGTCTGGGTTGCATTGAGACCGGGATCGCCGGTCAGCCATAGCTGAACCGTCTTGGATGCGCCGTTTGCCGATGTGGTCACCACGGCCTTGTCCTTGGTGGAGCCGTCTGGATTGAGGTCCGTGACGGTGACAGACGAATTGCCGCTGGCGTCGCGGGCGTCTACCTCGGTCTGATCGAACGTCCCCGCGCCGAGCGAATCGCGCCCGATTGTGACGGTTCTCAAATCCGCGCTCGTCGTGGTGACGGTTCGGTTGATAACCCGCGTTCCGGCGCCGTTGAAATTGGTGATGGTTTCGGTCGTGCTGCCGTCCGCATTCAGGGCCGACTGATCGCTCTGCAGCTGATCGATGACGCCATCGCCATTATTGTCCTTGGACAACGTGACCGTCTTTCCATCTGCGCTGGTCGTACTGATGGACTCGCTCGCAAGCCGTCCCGAAGCGCGATAGGCCTTGACGTCGATCGACGTTGATCCATCGGCATTGTGAAGCGTCGATTGCTGCACGACAAAGCCGTTGGCGTCGTAGGACAGCCGCACGTCCGCGGCGGCGCCGGTCGTGCCGTCGGACTTCGTGAACGTGGCTTGTCCGTAGATGACGGAACCGTCCGGAAGAACGGTTTTCTGGTTGTTGGAGACGAGATCAATGGAGACGATCCCGAGCTCGCTCAGGGTCTTGAGGGAAGTGGTGCCGTCTGCATTCGTGACCAAGACCTTGAAGTCGTTCCAGTGCAGGTCGCCAGCGTTTAGCTTGCCGTCGTGATTGGTGTCGAAGACATGGGCCAGGGCTTCCATGTCGGTCTTGGCTGTCGGATCCCATAGCGTGAAGTTGTACGCTTCGGGAGAATTGACGTCGCCATTGCCCTTGAGGTCGAGCACCAGGACGCCATTACCGGCCCCGGCCCAGGCCGTCCGGTGCTGATAGCCGTCACCAGCCACATTGATGAATTTGTTGGATGACCCAAGCTGCGTGATGTGGATACCGTGCCCGGTCAGATCGAGAACGATAGGCGCATCACCGGCGCTGCCACCGCCATCTCCACCACCGCCCTCCCCCGCACCGCCGGCCCCGCCATCCCCCGCGCTGCCGCCATCGCCATTGCCGCTGCCGTCACCATTACCACTGCCGTCACCGTTACCACTGCCGTCACCGTTACCACTGCCGTCACCGTTACCACTGCCGTCACCGTTGCCACTGCCGTCACCGTTGCCAGTGCCGTCCCCGTTACCACTGCCGTCCCCGTTACCACTGCCGTCCCCGTTACCACTGCCGTCCCCGTTCCCATCGCCATTTCCGTTGCTGTTGCCGTTGCCGTCCCCATTGCCGTCGCCGTTACCGGGTCCGTCCCCTCCGTTCCCGTCACCATCTCCGTCACCTTCCCCGTCGCTGTCGCCGTCGCCATCCCCGTCACCAGCCGCCGCGGAGGGAGCCGTCGCTGTGCCATCGTCTGTGCCCGTCGGCCCGGGGTTCGCGTCATCATCGGCTTCATTCTCCGCTACAGCCGCGACCGCCACCGCCGTATTAGGGTCGGTCATTGCCGGATCGGCGATGTCGTTGATTTGGTTGACAGCAGGAGGACTAACGGGAGGGGCGACGGGTCCAATTGGATTCCCCATTTGGTCCACTGCATAGCCGGATGGATTTGCAGCGACATTGGCTGCCGTCACGCCCATCGCGCCTACAGCGAACCCGGCATAACCTCCTACAACACCCCCAGCAACGCCCGCAGCGGCGTTACCGGCGGCGCCTCCTTTCCCGCCAACGGCTGCCGACGCCATCGCTGAACCGACAGCGTTCCCGAAGCCAACAGCGGCATTGACCCCCGCATTACCCGTGGATGGAGGACTCCCGATCCCAATCGCATTCGCCACTTGTCCGATAGCCGCGGCAATTCCCGCATCGGTAACGCTGCTTCCCATGACTCCCCCCAAAATCCTTCAGCTGAAGATACTATCCGACTTCATTCACGACGAACGTCGGCTCTTTGCAGCAGACCGGTATTCACCCCACGTACAATCCAGAGGCAGATTCAGGCGTTTAAGCCTCGACTTACTGAACATGAAAGAAAAGGCGACGGTCATGATGACGGCCGCGATAGTTCTCCATGACACGGTGCCTTCGAGTATTGGCATAGCGATCGCAACACCGATCGCGGATTGTACGGCTGAAACGGCAACGAACGACAGACCGTCCAGATACTTCGCCATCATCGGTCCCCTGAACAAGCACCGAATTTGGACCAATAGGCGGTATCCAAATTCTTGCTCTACCTCTTCGGAATTGGCAGTGCAGCGACCGCTTGGCCCTAACTTTAGCCGTCGGACATACACCTTGCACACGACGACCTACTCGCTCGTGGACGAAGTGAACATGCGGCTTCCCTGTTGCGCGCCGGGTTTGGATACGAGACCCAATGTTCCCAACCTTCTGGCCTTGAGCTACCTTCCGTCCCGCCAGCAAGGAGGAAGCGGTCATTTGGGGGGAAAACAATTTTAGATTGTACTGACCCATATACGACCACACCCTTCGGCCATAGACCGAACGTCTCCCGATGCACCACGTCGACCGCGTCGATTACGGGGCGCGCCGTTTTGTTCGATTCTGGGCTTGAAGTCTGACAACCGGCGAGTGGCCTCACCAGTAAACGCCATCCACCTGAGCGATTCCCGAAAGCTACCGCCCTACCCCCTGAGGTTGCATCGTAGACAATCGTTCGGCGACGACGCAAGTGGAAAATGGAGAATGATCGCGAGAATCGTTGAGATGCTATGTGGATGCGAATGATCGGTTGCGCAACGCAGATTATGCCGTTCGAAGAACAACGAACCGCGCTGGCGAGCGATGCTACTGTCGTCATCTCGGGTTTGGTCGTCGCACCCGATCGCGAACAACACATGCAGGATCTTGGATGACGCCGCGAGCCGCTCACCTCTCCCGCAGACTCTCCTGCTTGTAGCGCAGCAGCGGCGACATCACGTATTCGATGATGCGCCGCCGCCCCGTCTTGATCTCCACCGTCACCGCCATTCCGGGCGCAAGGTTGACCATCTTGTCCTCGACCTGCATCTGCGTGCCTTCGAGCGACACGCGCGCCGCGTAGAGCAATTCCTGGCCCGCGGGCTCGCTCGATTCCCCGAGTGCGCCGCTCTGCTTCGCCACGCCGGACCCGCTCGGCGGCTTGTCCTTAATGATCGCGTCGCGCGACACGCTGATGACCTTGCCATGCAACAGGCCGTAGCGCGTGAAATTGAACGTATCGATCTTGATCTCGGCGTCCTGGCCGTGCTCGACGAAGCCGATGTCGCGGTTGGAGATCATCGCCTCGACCTCGATGCTGGAGCCGCGCGGCACGATCATCATCAGCTGCTGCGCCGGCGAGACCACGCCGCCGACGGTGTGGATCGCGAGCTGCTGCACCGTGCCGTTGATCGGTGCCCGTAACAATTGCTCGTCGGTCTTCCGTTGCGTCTTGATGGCATCCTGGTGTAATTCGTCGGCCTTCTTCTGAGCTTCGGAGAGGTCGCTCAGGACCTGACGCTCGAAGCCGGATCTGGTCTGAACGAGTTGCTGCTCCAACGCGCGGCGCGCGGCCTCGATCTCGATCAGCTTGCGCTCCTGCACGATGCGCTCGTTCTGCTGGTCGGTCAGGCGGGTCTGGGCGTCGATCCAGGCAATGCGGTTGCCGTACTGAATTTCCATCGCCTTCTTACGAATGGTCAGGGTCTCTTCCAGCAGCGGCAGCGTCGCATCGATCTTGGCGATCGCGGCCGTCACCGACTGCGCCTCGGCACGCTTCTGGTCGATCTGCTGGACCACCGAGGCAAGCTTGGCCTGCTGCTCTGCGGCGTGCGCCAGCATGGCGGAGCGCGCCCGCGCGATTTCGACCGCGGAAGCGCCGGCGGGTTCCTCGATGTCGAGAGGTGCCGCGAGGTCGGCAAAGCTGCGGCGCAGCGCCGACAGGCGCGCGACGTCGAGCAGGCTCGCGATCAGGTCCTGCCCCACCCGCTTACGCTCGGCCTGCGTCACCGTGCGGTCGAGCTCAATCAGCACCTGGCCGGCAGTGACCCTGTCGCCGTCATGAACGTGGATCGCGGAGACGATGCCGGTCTCCAGCGGCTGGATCGTCTTGGTGCGGCCGGTCGGCACCACCTTGCCGGTGGCGGTGGCGATGATGTCGACATGGCCGAAGGTCGCCCAGCCGATCGCCAGCGCAAAGAACAGGATGATGGTGAGGGCGACCGCCCGTCCAACCGGCGAGGCCGGCGTTTCCAGGATCTCGAGGGCCGCGGGCAGGAACTCGCGCGCGTCGCGCTGGCGGTGCAAGAAGGCGCGGCTCTTGCGCTCGATCACATCAGCCGACGACATGGAGCCCCGCCTGGATCTGGTGCAGCATGGCGTAGCGCCCGGCGTTCTTGATCAGCTCGTCATGGCTGCCGTCCTCGATCAGACGGCCGGCCTCGATGGTGATGATGCGATCGGCGTGGCGCACTGCCGAAAGGCGATGCGCAATGATGAAGACGGTCCGGTCGGCGCAGATCTTGCGCATGTTGCGCTGGATTATGTTCTCGCTCTCATAGTCGAGCGCGCTGGTGGCCTCGTCGAAAATCAGCACCCGCGGGTTGGTGACCAGCGCCCGCGCGATCGCGATGCGCTGGCGCTGGCCGCCCGACAGGCTGGCGCCGCGTTCGCCGACCACGGTGTTGTAGCCGTCCGGCAGCGCCAGGATGAACTCATGCGCGCCGGCGAGCTCGGCCGCAGCGATCACCCGCTCCATTGCCATGCCGGGATCGGCGAGCGCGATGTTCTCGCGGATGGTGCGGTTGAACAGCACGTTCTCCTGCAACACCGTGCCGATCTGGCGCCGCAGCCAGGCGACGTCCGCCACGGTGAGGTCGATGCCGTCGATCAGGATGCGGCCGGCCTCGGGCACGTAGAGCCGCTGGATAAGTTTTGTGAGCGTCGACTTGCCGGAGCCGGAGGGCCCGACGATGCCGATCACCTGCCCGGGCAGGACCTTCAGCGAGATATCCTGAAGCGCCAGCGACGTATCCGGCCGGTAGCGAAAGTTGACGTGGTCGAAGGTCACCTCGCCTTTGATCGGCGGCAGCGTTGCGCGCGAGGGGTCGAACATCGGCTCGGGCGCGGCGTTGAGGATATCGCCAAGCCGGGCGATCGAGACCCGCGCCTGGTGGAAATCCTGCCAGAGCTGGGCCAGTCGCAGCACGGGCTGCGCCACCCGCCCGGCCAGCATGTTGAAGGCGATGAGCTCGCCGACCGAGAAGTTGCCCTCGATAACGAGGCGCGCACCGAAATATAATGTCAGCGCGGTGACGAGCTTGCTGATGAACTGCACCGACTGGCTCGCCCAGTTCCCGAGCGAAAGCACGTCGAAGCTGGCGCTGACATAGCCTGCGAGCTGCTCCTCCCAGCGCCGCTGCATCTGCGGCTCGATCGCCATTGCCTTCAGTGTTTGGATCGCGCTGACGCTCTCGACCAGGAAGGCCTGGTTCTCCGCGCCGCGATCGAACTTCTTGTCCAGCCGCTCGCGGAAGATCGGCGTCACGCCGGCCGAGATTGCGATATAGAACGGGAACGAGCCGACTACGATCCAGGTCAGAAACGGCGAGTAATAGAACATCACCGCCAGGAAGACGAAGGTGAAGCCGAGGTCGATCACCAGCGTCAGGGCGGAGCTAGTGAGGAAATTCCTGATGTTCTCGAGCTCGCGGACCCGAGCGACGGAGTCGCCAGCCCGCCGGGCCTCGAAATAGGCGATCGGCAGCGCGATCAGGTGCCGGAACAGCCGCGCGCCGAGCTCGACGTCGATCCGGTTGGTGGTGTGGGAAAAGACATAAGACCGGAGCGCGCCGAGAACGGTCTCGAAGATCGACACGACGATCAGGCCGAACACGAGCACGTCGAGCGTGGTGTAGCCGCGATGCGCCAGCACCTTGTCGGTCACCACCTGGAAGAACAGCGGGGTGACTAGCGCGAATAGCTGCAGAAAGAACGAGGCGACCAGCACCTCGCCGAGCAACCGGCGATATTTGTGCATGGCCTGCAGAAACCAAGTGATATCGAACTTTCGCGCCAAATCGGACAGCGAGGCTCGCCGCGTCATCAGAACGATACGGCCTGTCCACCCCAGTTCGAATTCGGCACGCTTGACTATCTGTGGACGGTTAACTGCAGGGTCATGAATAAGAACATCTTCAGGGCCGACTTTGCCGAGAATGGCGAAAGACCCGTCACGTCGTTCAACGATACCAGGCAACGCTAGCCTAGTTAGACCCGACCAACTCTCGTTTAGCGAGCGAGCCCTCAACTTGAGCTGTCTCGCACATAGCAGTATCTCTGTGACGCCGAAGCTGGCGCCTCCAAACTGGTGCGCAATCTGCGTCGCATCAATTGCGATCTGGTGATAGCGCAGCAGCAGTGAAAGACACTGCAGCCCAGTATCTTGTCGTACAGCTTCCAACGTTGCCCCACCTCAGACGGCGGCCGACAAACTAAGATCCGTCCCGTGCTTGAGTACCCCTCGCTATCGAAGGGCGCCCTCTACGTCGACGAGGCGATCAAACGTCGCCAATCAAATGTGCTGACTGAGCAAATTCGAGAGAGCTGAATGCTTGATCGTGCCGATGCTTCGCAATGCCGCCGCGCATCCAAGCGGCCAAAGGGACGTCATTTACGTTCGCCAGCCCACTTCCCCCAAATTGAGCGCACTACTTGTGCGCACGGCGGCAGAATGTCGCAACTACAGGAGACGCGCAAGATACAACTATAATATTTTTGCAACCGAGCCGTTTGCAAGCAACCGAGATCCCTTGCGGACGGGAGGGATCACTGTGGCCTGGTCGCTTGAACGATGCAAAACAAACAAGTGAGATTACCGGGCAAACCAGTCAACCGGATTTCTGTCGCCGAAAAGTGGCTCATAAGCTCCTTTTTTCGGCTCGACCGTTTTCAAAGGGCTAGATCGGGCTGGCGTTAGTGCAATCCAACAGCCAGCAAAGCACGCGACATTCGGATATTTGTTATGGAAGAAGTCGGCCAACGGCCGACGTTCTATTGGCACATTCGGAACGACTGAAGTTTCAGGATGTCGATGGGCCAGAAGCTGAAGCGTTCGTGCCGATCGGGATAGCAGGTGCCGAGCTTACCACCTGGAGCGATTAAAGCTGCCGATTAACCAAATCAGCAAGGCAAGCGTCCTTGCCTCCCCATTCGCTTAGAAAGTGTAATAGACTGTTAACTATCGAAGACTGTTGCAAAAAGGGGGGAGACCTTTGCGGCGTTGGCTGGCTGTCGGGGCCCTGTTTTTCAGCATACACGCCGCAGGCGCCGGGCAGGTGCGCGGCGTGCCGCAAATCGTTGATGCGGATACTGTCTACATTGGCCAGAGCAAGATCCGGTTCAACGGCGTCGACGCCCCCGAGACCGATCAGGTCTGCCTTGATGCTGCGGGCAAGACGTGGACGTGCGGCATCGAAGCGCGGGAGCAGCTGCGATCCTTCAGCAAGGACCGGGAGTGGTCCTGCGAGCTGGCGGGCACGGACAAATACAGGCGATCGTTGGGTTCATGCGCGGTCGGTGGCGAGAACGTCTCGCGCTGGCTTGTCCAGAACGGTTGGGCTTTGGCGTTTCGCAGATATTCCGCGGAATACGTCCACGACGAAGATGTGGCGCGCGAACGTCAGCGCGGACTTTGGGGCGGAGCATTCATAGCCCCCTGGGATTGGCGTCATCGCCGCAATTCGACGGAAGTCCTCGGCGCACTCTCCATTCTTTCCACAGCGCAGCGGGCTCTGGTCACAAATACGGCAGCAAATCCGGCCCCGCTGGCTGGCAATTGTTTGATAAAAGGTAATTTGAGCAGCACGCCGCAATGCATATATCACGTGCCGGACGGCCTATTTTACGACCGGCTGAGCATGCAGCCGAATTCCTCCCGACGCTGGTTCTGCAGCGAGGCGGAAGCCCAAGCTGCCGGCTGCCGTAAATCGAAGCTTTAGTTGCGAGCCACGATGGACCGTTCCAAGACCCGGCTTTCCCCAATCGCGCGGCTGTGGGCCTTGCTCAACAAGCCGCCGCACGACTATCGTCCGGCCACGACTGTGTTCATTGATCTCAACGTGGACCGAGTCGCAGACGAGCTAAAGCTCACAGATCTTGGCCGAGAACGCGGTTCACAGAACCGGCCGGGTTCCGATGACCAGACGCTGGACGACGTCGAACATCTGATTGTCGAGCGGGTCGAGGCCCACAAGCAAGATTCCCATTCGGTCTACCAAGACCATCTACATACCTACGACGAGCGAATGACCTCCCTCAGCTTCGAGGAGCGCTTCGCGGTGATCCAGCAAACCGCCCCCGAAGCCGTTGGAGATTTCGAAGCGGAAGCGACGATGGGACGCGACGAGTTGTTCGTCCACCGCCGTCGGCTCCATGAATCGGAGTTGGAACGTGAGGCGTTTCGCAAGCGGCACCGCCTGCAGCGACCGGCTCGGCTGGCCACACCGGGAAAGATCATTCTGAAGGTCGGGCTGCTTGCGCTGCTCTTTGTCATCGAGGTCGCAGTGAACGCGGGCTTCTTGGCCAAGGCCAATATGGGCGGGTATATCGGCGCGGCCGTGCAAGCGGCCACGTTTGCCGCGCTGAACATCCTCGCGAGCTTCCTATGGGGCTTGGTCCTCATCAGGCCGATCTTCCACCGCAATTTTTTGCTCAAGCTAATCGGGGCAATCTTCTTTGTCGGTTATCTTGCTTTCGCGGGTGCACTGAACCTCACCCTTGCGCACCTGCGCGAAATGAAGCCCAGCCTGAGCGGCGACATAGGCCAGGATGTTTTGCATCGTCTGCTGACAGCGCCTTTCGATCTGACCGACGTCAATTCATGGGTGTTCATCAGCATCGGCCTGCTTTTCTCGCTTGTCGCGATGGCGGACGGGCTCACGTTCTTCGACCCTTACATTGGCTATGCCGGCCTTGAGCGGCGCTGGAACGACGCCAGCAAGCAATTCACGGATCTTAAAAGCGACCTGATCGAGCGGCTCAGGGACATCCGGCAGGACGCCACCGACGTTATGAACGCAGCGTCCGCCGATCTGTCCAAGCGGCGAGCCGAATACGATTCGATCCTCCAAGGTCGCAGCCGGCTCAATCAGCGGTTCATCCAGCAGCAGAACCAGATTGAGACGGCCGGCCGCACACTGCTCGGTGTATACCGCGAGGCGAACCGCAAGGCACGATCAACCCCACCGCCCGCCTCCTTCGCCAGACCGTTTGTTCTAGAACGCATCGTGTATGCCAATGCCGAACCCGACTCGACCGCCCGCGATCGACTGCGCCAGATGATCGACGAAACCCAAGGCCTGCTGAAGGACCAAATCAAAGCCATCAACGAGGCCTTCGAGCGGGCGATGCGGTCCTACCGCGAGATCGACCAGTTTTTTCCGGAGAAGGACAGCAAGAGTGGCTAAGCCCAGACCCCGCAGGCGGAGCTCGCCTGGCATCGGCTGGGCAGGATTCCTCGGAATTGCTCTTCTCCTGTTTGCGGTCTCCTGTGGCGCAGGACTGATATATTTCGCGTTCTTCACCGAGCGGCCCCCGACCATCGCTGAAGAGACTCTGTGTCCTCTTGGCGGTGCTCGGGGGGTAACGGTTGTATTGATCGACACGTCGGATGACTTGCCTGATGCCACGCGGCGCGAGGTTCTCGGGCTGCTGGAGGAGATGGTCACCACGCTGCCGCCCTACCACAAGCTCGACATTCGAGTGCTCGATGTCGCCGGCCTGCGGAGCCGATCACTGTTCGCCAAATGTAATCCCGGCAACGGGACGGGCCTTAGCGAGTGGACCAACAATATCGAGGCTGCTCGCTTGCGCTGGATCGAGAGTTTCCGTAAGCCAGCGTTAGAAGCCATCAATAGGAGCGTTACGCCGGCCCGGGCCGCCGCGTCGCCGATCATGGGGGCGATCCAGGACATCGCACTCAGCGAGTTTTCCGGCAGTGCCGGCCAAAACATCAAAAAGACGCTCTACGTAATCTCTGACATGATCGAGTCCACCAAAGACTACAGCCAATATCCCCGATCCGGCGACCTATCCTATCAACGCTTTAGGCAATCCCCTGCGTATCGGAAGTACCGGACCGAGCTCAATGATGCGACCATTTTTGTGCGCCTAGTCAGCCGCCAGGTGAACGGCAAGGCCGTTGTGGATGACAGCCAGCTGATGGGCTTCTGGCGAGAATGGATTTCTGACAATCGCGGCTTGATCGGCAGCCTTAAGCGCCTGCAGGGAGCATGACCGATGGCAGCCGACGTTACAAACAGGCGCTTGCCGCCAGGCTTTTTGAGCGGGTTGCTGTTCTTCGCCGTCGTGCTGGCTGGGAGCGGATACATCGTCTTTTCGAAGGCGCACGATTTCGCACCTGTTTCGGTGACGGCGGTGCCCGTCCTGATCATGATCGGGTACGCGCTCCTCCTCGGATTGGCGCGGCTCTTTCGCCTTCGCGACGACCAGTCCGGCGACAATCTGTACTACATGGGCTTTCTATTCACGCTGACTAGCCTCGGCGTGTCACTCTATCAGTTCTCCCCGGAAGGCGGGTCCGAGCAGATCGTCAGAAATTTCGGCATCGCCATAGCCTCGACGATTGCCGGCGTCGCCCTGCGCATCTTCTTCAACCAAATGCGGCGCGATCCGATTGAAGTTGAAGCGACCGCGCGCCTGGAGCTTGCCGAGGCCTCCCGCAAGGTGAAAGTCGAGCTTGAGAGCACGATCCTAGAATTCAGCTCTTTCCGCAGGATGACTCAACAGTCCCTCGGCGATGCGCTCGATGAACTGAAGGAAACCCTTGGCGAGACCCGCAAGGAGCTGGCGGGCGAGATCAAGGATTTCGCGGTCACCGCGCGCCAGCCTTTGGAGGATGCATCGAAGCGTTCCGGCGAAGCCCTCAATATGATGAACAGCCAGGCGACGAGGACGTTCGAGGCCATGTCCAAGCAGCTGGTGGATCAAGGGGACCGGTTGACGAGGAGTACGGGAACTATGATCAAGGCGATCGACACAGTCGTTGGCAGGCTGGTGTCGCTGCAGACGCCGGAGCAGATTATCGAAATCAAGCTCGCGCCAATGATCCAGGGCCTTTCGCGGGCTGTAAATTCGTTCAACAAGAGCGCCGAGACACAGGCGAAGACACTGGACGAGAACCTGCGGCAAACGCAGGCTCTTGCAGCAGCGTTAAACGACTTGATGAGCGAGATCCGCGCGGAAAATGCGCAACGGCATGCCACCGGCCCCTGGGCCGGCCGCGGGCACAACACGTAGGCGGCAAGCATGTCAGTCATGAACGGCCCGATCACCAAGCAAGGCTCCTCGTACCGGCAGGGACTGGTACTCGGCCTAACGATGGCGGAAATCATGCTCCTCCTGGTGTTCTGCTTGCTCATTGCCATGGCGACCTTCATCTTGAAGGAGCAGGAGAAGCGCGTTGCGGCGGACAAGCGCGTCGCGCAGCTGCTTGCCGATAATCACCGCAGTCAAGACCTTGTACAAACGCTGAGCAAAAACCAGGCGCTGGTCGAAAAGCTCAAGTCCGTCGCGGGCAGCAGCGATCCTGAGGCAATAGATCAATACTGGCGGGAATTGGTGGAAGGCCGCGCAACCGCCGATGAGCTCCAAAGGTCCGGCATGAAGCTGAAGGAGCTTGGTGACCGAATTGCACAAATCAAGACGTTGGAAGCCAATGGCATCGACGTCGACAAGGCAGTCAATGACGCAAACGCCATCGCGGCGATCAACCGTGAGCTGGCTAGACCGGGCGACCCACCTCTCTCAACAAAGTCCATCATCGATGCGCTGAAGCGTACCGCCCCGGCCGGAGGCGCCCCCGGCCATTTGTGGCCACCGATCATCAGCCTCAGCGAGGCTGACGGCAATTTCTTCAAGAGCGGGAGCGCCGAGCTTTCCGTACCTTTCCGCGACAGCCTCCTGAGCAAAATCCCGGCGAAGGTGCTGGAGTACATCCAACTGTACGATGTGGATGTCGTCGAGGTGGTTGGTCACACCGACGAGCAGCCTCTCGGCCTGCACCAGTCCAATCTGGACCGGGATCTGCTCCCGGTCCTGAAGGGCAAGACAGAGGTCGGAAAGCTCGTTCCCGCCGACAATGCCGGCTTGGGACTGGCTCGTGCGGTGTCGGTCGTGAGCGTCATCAAGCAGAACACGCAGCTTGCGAAGTACAAGATCATTCCGCTTTCGGGCGCGCAGCTCGTGAATACGGATGAGACGCTCGCGATCGAGGGGATCCCAGCGAATATCCCGGAACGGCGCCGAATTGAGATTCGGTTGCGAAAGTCGAGCGCCCATGAAGCCACCGCGAGCATTGCGCAGCCCACGCCCGCACGCGCGCCTGATGTTACGGCTCGTGCGCCGGTCGCTCCAGTGAAGCCGCGTCCGACCACACCTGCGCCCATATCCCTGTTACCACAGCAGCCGTCCTCACCGCCCAAATCGGCAGCGTCGCCGGTGATCCGGGCAACCCCGGCTACGCCCGCCAGCGCGCATTGAGCAATGACACCTATGAGATGGTTTAGTCGGTTTAATGATTGCACATAGCCCCATGACGCCGCCTTTGCGGCGAGATCTCCCGCTTCTCTGAGGGTCAGCTTGCGCCGCGAGATTCCCTGAGATTAACCAGGGCGGTCCGCTGCCGGAGCGCGTTCGGGCGCCGGCAACGGGCGTGCCCCAGTGCAGCCCGGCGAAGCCCTAGCGGCCCAACGTGATCGAAGATGACCGCTGCGGTTCATTCTACGCGCCGCAAGCGGGAACGAATCGGATAAGGGCCTGTTGCTCTTTTGGGCAGTCATTGAGGAGATACATATGCGTGATGATCTAAATCGCCGCCAAGGCGGCATGAGCACGGGCTTGTGGGCGGGCATCGCTGCCGCGATCGTACTAGCACTGGTGTTCATGTGGGCGCCCTGGGGCAACCATCGCACAGCTGACAATTCCGGCTCTGGAGCGACAGTTGGTTCCACTACCCGCCCGGCAACTCCCGCCTCCCCAACCGGCACCACGCCAGCAGCGCCTGCATCCCGATAAAGCGCGCTAAAGCACGGCCAATCGACACGGCGAAGCGGAGCGGAGCTGTCCGAGCTGGTCGTGCTTTAGCTGCGCGTTTGCGTACAATTGCAAAGCGTCCGGGAACTTAACGTGACGACGGCGGCCAAAATTCAATCGTCGAAAAATTCATCGCGCTCACAGTGCTGCCCAAGCAATCCCTCGAATTTGCTTCGGCCCGGAGTCGCGGGTGCGATGGACACTCGCGATCTGGAAACCGGGGATAAGCCGAACTCCGTTAGATATTTGTGCATCAGCTCCAGCTGCTTGTTGGCGATAGTGAGCCAGGGGTTTTGCTGAACAATTCCTGACGGGAGCTTCAATAGCATCGGCGTCTCATGGAGTTTTCGCTCGGCCTCCACCCATCGACCATAGGCTTGGCAGTATGCGGAAAGCGCCCCTCGATCAAGATCGGTAAGTATCCGAAGGATCACTAACTGTGAAGCAAGCCGCTTCCACTCAGCCTTAGCGGCTGGGCAAAGATGCGAGGGGCAAGTCGGAGCTCTCACTTCGGGAGCTGGCTCCCTTTGATTTATCGATCGCTTCCCCGGGTTTCCGTGGAGAAGCTTGAGATGTGTTGGCGTCGGCTTTCGACCACGCATCTCAGGCTTTGGTCGGCTTGGGATGCATTCGGAAGACCTCGCCAGTCGACTCGTTACGAGCCAACTCTCCCGTGAATGATTGCCACCGCTGAACGGCAACATCAACGTAAGCAGGCGATAGCTCAATCGCGTAGCAGGCTCTGCCTGTCATCTCCCCAGCGATGATAGTCGTGCCGGATCCACTGAACGGCTCATAGACTGCTTGACCCGGGGACGAGTTGTTTTCGATGGGTCGCTTCATGCATTCGACGGGCTTTTGCGTACCGTGTCCCGTTTCAGACTTCTGGTGAGAGATGCTCCAAACGGTGGTTTGCTTGCGGCCGCCGCCCCAGTGACCCGTTTTACCTTTTCTCACTGCGTACCAAGCGGGTTCGTGCTGCCAATGGTAGTCTCCACGGCCGATGACAAGCCGGGCCTTATCCCAGATGATCTGCGAACGAATGGCGAAGCCGGTTGATTGGAGGCTCTCGGCAACGGCGGCTGCGTGCAAAGCCCCGTGCCAAACGTAGGCCACCTCTCCAGGGAAAAGGGTCCAAGCCTCGCGCCAGTCGGCCCGGTCATCGTTCAGGACGGTGCCGGTCGCCCTTGCCGCGACAGTGCTGCCGTCGCTGCGAACTACCTCGTTCCGCCATTCCGGTCGGTAGCTGACGCCATAAGGCGGGTCGGTCACCATCAGGTGAGGCTCAACTTTGCAAAGCAGCTTCTCGACTGTGGCTTTATCCGTGCAATCGCCGCAGATCAGACGATGTCGGCCCAGCAGCCAGACATCGCCAGTTCTCGTGACCGGCTCCTTAGGCGGGTCGGGGACATCATCAGGATCTGTCAGCCCCTGCTTTTGCTTGGTCGCCAGAGCTATCAATTCCGTGTCGGAAAAACCTGAAAGTGACAGGTCGGCGCCAAGCGCCGAGAGTTCGCCCACCTCGAGAGCAAGCATGGTCTCATCCCATCCGGCATTGAGAGCGAGCTTGTTGTCGGCCAACACGTAGGCGCGTTTGGCGGCGTCTGAGAGCCCCGCTAATTCGATAACAGGCACTTCTAGCAGTCCGAGCTTACGGGAGGCCAATAGCCTGCCGTGGCCCGCGATCACCCCGCTATTGCCGTCCACGAGAATGGGATTAGTCCAGCCGAATTCACGGATCGATGCGGCAATCTGCGCAACTTGCGCGTCTGAATGAGTGCGGGCGTTGCGGGCATATGGAATGAGGCTTTCTAGGCTTCGATACTCAACATGCAGGGGTTTGCCAGGGCTTACGCAAACGTGCGCTGTTTTGCGATTACCATCAGAGTTAGTGGACCGTCGTAAGGTCATCCCTGCTCCTTTCAGAACCCAATCACCGCGCAGTCACCGGACATTCACTCCCGCTAAGATGGGCATACCCCCTCGCCAATTTCGCGGCTTTGCGGGTGCATGGCCGGCACCGGTCCGAGACCGAAAGGGCGTAGAAATCTGACCGCCCCCCCCCGCTCGAAAGCGGCAAAGCGAAGTTATTTCACACTAAAGGGTCGCACAATGACACTTGGCTGCGCATGATTGCGCATGAACGCGCTGTTCGGTCGAAATTCTGGCATTGGCGCCGTCTTAGGGACGCTGCCTCTTGCCTTAGGTATTCGGAAATGCTGCGGTTGTGACACTTCTGCGCGATGTCCTGGGCGGCAGCACTGTCAACACGAGCCAGGGTTGAGACGCGTACATGGTCTCGCTTCCTGACGCAGCAAATCAGCCACTGATTTGAATCGGGAGTAGGCGGGCACAACTCGAGCAGTATTGATGATCAGCAGCGTGCTGCGAAGAATCAGAACGCTGGCGCTGTTCCTTCAAAATAGCGCTTTAGACGCAGCGGCGTATGGTCGGACTCCATGAGCCCGGCACAAAGTTTTTCGATAACAGCATCTGTCACTGGTGCGTCCGCGCGGTAAAGCCACGCAGCTTCACCCTTTACGAGAACGCGGCAATGAATGGCGCGACCCATGCGAAAGTTCGCCCAGCTCGGCGCCGTTATTCGCCGATGGTCTCCGGGTTCCAAAACACAAGCTGGATCATGGAAGCGGCCCTCTCGAATGGTCGAAATACTGACGATCAAGTTCGCTTCGAGAGAACAGGGGTCAGTTAGAACGACCCACAAATGCAAGCGATCAGGGTCACCTGGCGGCCCTGATGGCATAAGCAGAGTCGCCTTCTTCAAGGGTTGGAAGGTCATCAATGCTCGCAAACAACTGGTCTACATTGCGCTCGGCTTCCACCTTAGCCGCCAACGCTGAGCTATCCGTCTTACCTAGAAACTTGAAGATTCGCTCGAGGGGAATAGGCTCGGACGACCCCCTTGGATCTTCCCACTCTGGACAATGCTTATGTGTGAAGTCCCGAATCTCGAACTGATTTAGCTTCCCATGTTTAAGCCAAACGAGTTCAAGAATCTTCAACTCAGCAGTACTCAATTCATCAAGATCGTGAAGTTTCAACTCGGAGTTAGCAAGACCAATTTGGTGACCAGAACGATCGGTTATAAACTCAGCCCACTCATCCCTATCATCCGACATGCCGTTAACGTAGTTCAAGGTGATTGAGTTTACGGGACCGTGGTCCATCGAAACGAACTTGTCGTTGAGAATGGGGCTTTCGAAAGTTTCCAAAGCAAGCCGGTCAGCCAAATAGATCAACTTGACCAACTTCAGCACGTTGATCTTGCCGCCAGACGCTTTCGCGAAAAATGCTGCGACTTGTGCTGCTTTGCGCGCGTTGTACCAGACTGGAGCCATTCCAACCCCCTCAGGTGCGAACAAAGAGAAGAGAACGAAGTAGGAACATTGGCTGCACACTATACAGTTAGAATGTTGAAGCGAGACATAGGTTCGGCTTTCCTAGTCAATTCTTGGTTAACTCCGTGATCTTTTTGCAACACGGACCTATTCTGTGTTGACCCCGATAAGCCGGACTCACACGCCGCACTGACCGCGTCACATGGGACCGGTGCCCCGCTTAAGTTGCTCGACAAGTTCTTTCATCCCCTTGGCGATTCTGGCTTCCGCTTCGGGTTCTCGTGGAGGCTCTGGAAGACGCCTTCGATTTGCTCGTTCTCGTTGGTCCAAATCCGCGTAGTACTCCTCGCGCCATGCATCGAGATGCTGCTTGAACTTGGCGAGGTTCGGATAGGGGACAACCGAAGCAAGCCCGGTGGATGGGCTAGCAGCTTTTGCGACGACTGGAGGGGGATAGCTCGATAAGATTTCCACCAGGCCGGCCGCAAACGCCTTCGGATCCATCGCTGGTATCGTGTCGTAGAAGCCCAAAATCCGTTTTGCTGCTGTGGCTGCTGATAAATTCGCCGATATCATCGAGGATCTCCCTTCCCATTTGCCTTTCCTGCTGGTGAGCGGTCGCCGGACGTGCTGCCGGCGGTCCTCGGCAAATTGCCGCTACGTACTCGATTGGATTTTGCTTTTGAGATGCCTGCTCGATCGCCGCTCGCGCTAATGGGACGTTTCCACCCTTAGCCTTGAGGAGCTTGGCGATAAGGCCTCCATTGCTCCTTCCGAGGACCTGCCTCCCGCGCAAGAAATACTCGCGTTCAGGAATAGCAGGATCATTCGCATCGCCAGAAGCTTTAGCTTCTGAACCTATAATGTTTTTAATGCTTTCTTCTTTGCGTTGATCGTGCGTCGCTCCTCGGTTGCCCCCCGCGTCTCCGAGTGCGTCGGCAGGAAGGCTTACCCGCTGATATCGATCGTACTTCCGGATAGTTATGACGGTAACGCCCGCGTCGGTTTGCGTGTCGATCTCTGCGTCATTGTCCGGATCGGTTTTGAGCAGGTGGAGGAATCGCCTTACTCGAGGCTCTTTCCAACGCCAGCTATCCGCCATGAAGCGCGTGGACGCGGCGAGTTGGCCCCTCTGTACTTCAATGACCCTTCCGGAGATGCGGAACCTCATCGGCCGCCAGGCTGCCCTCGAGAGCAGCCATAGCCAAGCTTCCAATCGGCTCAACGGCCCATTGTGCGAGAACTTCGGATGGTCAAACACGCCGCGGTCAACAGCGAAGACGCCTCGCTCACTCACGGCTGCACCGCTTCAGCCCGAACTGGCTGCTGGGTGCTCTCCATCAGACGTTCAGCCTCAAAGGCTTCTACATCCGCCTCGCGGTATGCGACCCGCCCTTTCAGTTTGATGTAACGGGGTCCATCACCCGTCCAACGCCAGCGCTCCAGGGTGCGCGGGCTTATACTCCAACGACGTGCCAGTTCAAGCTGGTTTAAGTGTCTGGTCATGACGGCTCCATTCGCAAACGTGCGAAACACAGCGTCACTTTGAGGAAGATTTGAAGGATTGACTAAATTGGCAAATTAGGCGGCCAGTTTATTTCGGCCAGTTTCTAAAAGGCTGCGAATTTCAGCTACTTAGTTGCGAATACGTCCCCCTCTCGACATTCGACGAATTTTGCTCTGTTCTCATGCGTAAAGCTGAGAACGGCTGAGAAATGAAACGTAGAGTGCCAACCAAATTGAACGGTCGCAGCGGCGACCACGCTGACGATGTGGATGAACACTTTGGTGATGACAGCAATCCCGAGCCGTTCTGGCGACAAGTAAAGCCGAAGGATGGTCTCCCCTTGTGGGAAGCGATGCTGTTCTATGGGAACCAGTTCGATGCAGAAATGGCGTGGAGCCGCAGGCTGGATGGCTTTGATGGCCCACCCTTCTATCCCTTTGATGAAATGTCCCGAGAAGAGCAGCGCGAATACAACGCGGGCTCGATGCAGTTTGAGCGTGCCCGGCGTCAGCTGGAATCTGAAATCCACGGAAAGCTCCTGAGGGGCGAGCTCGTTGCAACGGGCTACGCAGCCGATACCCCTCTAGATTCGCCACCCACAAAGATCCTTCCAGATCGCTGGCGCCTCCTTGAGCCGGATTATCGCGAATCCACCGCAAAAGGGGGCAGGCTCGAAATATCAGGCATTCTTGTGTTCAGCGGCGATCGGGACATACCCAAGACACTAGGCGCGAAGAGACATTCTCTGGCGGAGTTGCGCAGATGGTATTCGAGCTGGATCTCATCCAATCGGGAGAGCGGGAACGCGCCCAGCCGAGATGATGACCTCGAGGCAGCGCGCGAGCGGTTCGGTGAGGGGGTTTCGAGGTCAACGCTGCGATCGTTGCGGAAAGAGCTCGCGCCCGACGAGTGGAAACTCCACGGAAGAAGACGGGAGCGTTGAGCCCTTTGCGCATCGGTGCGAACGGCTTGTTTTGTAGCCGCGCGCGTTCGTTCACAAGTGTTTTGGTCTGTTTTTCTCGCTACTCCGAAGCCATCATTCGGAAATGGCGATTCTCGACGATACAGATCCCGAAGTCGACAAGCGGCTTACCGAAATCGGCGAGATACTTGCCGCTGGCCTCATGCGTCTTCACGCTCGGAAGTCCAGTGGATTATCGAGTCAGACCGGAGAAACTTCACTTCACTACAGTGCCAACCAGAGCGGTCATGCGCCACCTTTCTCTCCCGAGGTGAACGCATATGAATGACCCCGTTTTGGCGCAACTGGCCGCCCTAAAAGGCGGGCCAACGACGGCTCTAAAGGCCAAGTGGCGCACGCTCTTCGATACGGAGCCGCCCCCCTATAACCGCCGCTTCCTCGAAAGCCGGTTGGCTTACCGGATTCAGGAGCTGGCGTTCGGGGGCCTGTCGGCGGAAACCGTGCGCCGGTTGGAGGCATTGGCTGGTGACCTGCCGGCGAAGGGAAGCAGACCTCTCCGGCACAAATCGTCGGATCGGCCCGTCAGCGGCACTCAGTTAATCCGCGAGTGGAAGGGTGTGGAGCATCGGGTGACGGTCCGCGACAGCGACTTCGAGTACCAGGGCCGGCCCTTCAAATCGCTTTCCGCCGTCGCCAGGGCCATAACTGGCACCAGATGGAATGGCCTGGTTTTCTTCGGCTTGAAAACTCAGCGGGCTCCCGCATGACCAAGCCGATCGTTCGCAAGGTGCGGTGTGCGGTTTACACCCGTAAGTCCAGCGAGGAAGGCCTCGACATGGAGTTCAATTCCTTGGACTCCCAGCGGGAGGCCTGCGAGGCCTATGTGACGAGCCACAAGCATGAGGGCTGGCTTTTGGTCCCCGATCGCTATGATGACGGCGGGTTCTCGGGTGGCACTTTGGAGCGTCCTGCGCTCAAACGCCTGCTTGCGGATATCGAGGCCGCCAGGATTGACGTTGTCGTCGTCTACAAGATTGACCGCTTGTCCCGGTCCCTCATGGATTTTGCTAAGCTGGTGGAAGCCTTCGACCGTCGCTCGGTCACGTTCGTCTCAGTTACGCAATCCTTCAACACTACAACATCCATGGGGCGGCTGACGCTCAACGTCCTGCTGTCTTTTGCCCAGTTCGAGCGTGAAGTCACCGGTGAGCGTATCCGCGACAAAATCGCAGCCTCTCGCAAGAAGGGGATATGGATGGGCGGGTGGGCTCCATTCGGTTATGAGGTCAAAAACCGCAAGCTTGTCATCAATGAAGAGGACGCGAAGACAATACGGTGGATTTTCCGCAGGTTCGCGACTCTAGGCTCTGCCACCCTCCTCGCCCGCGAACTCCAGCAGAAGAACGTCCGCAATCGCTACGGGCAAGCGATAGACAAGGGCGTGCTGTACAAGATGCTCAACAACCGAACCTACATCGGCGATGCCGTGCACAAGGGCACTGCCTACCCCGGCGAGCACGACGCCATCATCGAGCGGAACGTTTGGGACGAGGTACATTCAATCCTGCAGGAGAGCCCTCGCAAGCGGGCTGCAAAACACCGGGCTCAGACCCCTGCACTGCTTAAAGGCCTGATTGTCGACGGCGTGGGGGTGGCGATGTCTCCTACCCATACTCGTCGCCGGGGAAAGCTGTACCGCTATTACGTTAGCCAGCAAGCGATGAAGGGCTCCGCCTCACCCCGCAGCATCCTGCGCGTCCCGGCAGGAGAAATCGAAGAGATGGTCGTTGACCAGATCCGCCGCGTGATCGCCTCCCCAGAATTGATCGTGGCAACCTGGAAGCAGATGCGCTCTCAAAGTCCTCGCGTCACAGAGCTTTCGGTGCGCAACGCCCTCCTTAACTTTGACGAGCTCTGGGCGGAATTATTTCCCGCCGAACAGTCTAGGATTTTGCAGCTGCTTGCTGCGAGAGTGGTCGTGACCGCTGCGAGGGTAGACGTGCATCTCAGGGTGGAGGGCTTTGCATCGCTGATCGCCGATCTAAAGGGACTCTCCGCGCAGGACGCAGCATGAACACTAAGAGCAAGGAGACGCTACGACTTAGCCGCGATGGTCGCGAACTTGTCGTAAGCATTCCCGTTGATTTTCGGCAGAGCGGGGGCCGGAAGCAGATCGTTGTGCCGGCTGGCGCAGACGCTTGGACGGCCCCTCGGCCACGAGCAAACAACAGCTTGATAACCGCTCTCGCGAAAGCACACCAATGGCGCCGTATGATCGAGGTAGGCCACTATGCTTCTGCCGCAGAGCTTTCGAAGCGGGAAGCAGCTAACGAGTCCTACGTCTGCCGAGTGCTGCGGCTTACCCTACTTGCTCCCGATCTTGTCCAGTCCATACTGGACGGTCGGCAAAGCAAGACTCTTGAGCTTAAAATGCTGCTAAAGCCCTTCCCCACGGATTGGGCCGCGCAACGAGTACATTTCGGTTCGTGAATTGAACTAAAGAAAAGAGCTGCTCGCGGACGTTCTCGCGGCGGACATGCGGCGCTCCCTAGGGAAGACGAAGAGCGATCAAAGAACCCACTGAAAAACAACTGCAAACCAGCTTGGCTGCCCTGCCATTGCTACCACCGGATGCTACCACATTCAAATGGGCCCGAGTTCAGTTCGTTGAGCATTGAAGGGACACGCCTTTGCTTCGGATGACACAGTGGCGTTACTCGACGCCACGTGGCGGTGTAATCATTATGATGGACACACAGTCTCTTGAGGTCATCGGCGCGTGACATTAGGCGTATATGATCAAATCGGGACAAGCCAGCGTCTCCGGTGGAAGGGCGCTACGGCGCGCTTCTTGCCTGCACGAGCCCAGACAAAAACCGTTTGATGTCGCCCGCCTTGATAATGTGGAACCGGTCTCTCCCACCTGTCACGACGACCCCGACAAAGTAAGCACGGACCTCGCGGCCGACCACCTGAACCACGAAGGCCGACCCACCGCTCATGCCGTCCGGGTCAAAGTCCAACGGCGAATTAGTACGAAGACACATTAGGGCAGGATTGTATGACGCCTGTTCAAGCTCACACAGGACAATACGCTTAAGCCGGCCGATATGATTTTTCTCTTCAAGTTCGTACTTCTAATCCTTGGAAGGGAAGCCAGCGACGACGGCGCAAATAATATCAGTATTTAGCGCGGCGGGCGGCACCTCGCGAAAATCAAAGAACCTCTCCTTCAAGTCGGGATACTCCTGGCAGGGCTTCGTGAACTCGAAGGCGGCCAAGTCGCGATAGTGGGGATTGCTCTCGTCATTGAAGTGCCGCACACCCGAAGAGGTCACGAGTTGCCGCCCGTCGCGGCCGAGAAGTGAGAGGTCCTCCATTCGACAGCCGCGCAACTGATGATTGGTACATAACAGAAAGTAATGAGCCGAAAACCGGACCAGGACCGCTGACCCCACGAGCGATACCTTGTAAGTTTGATGATCATTCCAAACGACAAGGCTGTCTACGTAACGCGATAAGGTTGAGGTTAAAGCTGAAGCCGGGATCAGCAAACCGTTGAAAGATACGCTTGTGCCGACAATGCGGTCGAGGATATTCCACGTGGATTGATCCTTTGACACGGTGGTCCACCTGCTCCTGTCGGGGTAGCCCGCATGGTCATATGCCGCCAACACGCAAGCTGACACGGTGGCGGGTTCGCCTCGATGCCGGCCAACCGAGCGCACTCCGCAGCGAATGGCTTAAGTTATGCTTAGCCCACTCGTGGCCTTTCAATACGTCAAACAGATAGAGAATGTCGGAGATATCTTGAATATGAGATTCGAGCAGTTCAGGAGAAATGGAAACACGCCCTGTGTGAGTCAGCTTGTTCCGTGTTGTCGCGTTCGCCTCAACGCGTTTGAACAGAGGCCGCAATTTGTCCCAGTAGGTCAGCGGCGTCCCCTGCGCGGTATGTAGGTCCGGGATATAGGTCCTGAGCATCTTATGAATGGGGGGTGCCGGAAGTTCGGCGAGCAGCCAAGCAGTTTCAGGGCGGAGGTGCGCCACATAGGCTTTGGTGCCAACTTCTAACGCGGACGTGGCTACTAGAAATGAGCTGCGAGGAGAGTGTTCCGCAATATTCTTCGCCTCTCGCAGAAGTTCATGCGCCAGCGGTTCGTCCGCAGCTTGGTCTAACCAGAGCGTCTCCAGGTCGGCTTGGTCATCATGTTTCCACTCGATTCCGGCAGGGCTTGCGCCTTCGCTGTTTTGCACGCGAAGTCCGACATGCCGGTAAGCGTCTCCTTCAATTCTCCAGTAGAGGGAAGGTGAGCCTTCGAATAGAAAATGGGGCCCGTCGATGTTTTGTTGCCAGCGCAAGAACCGAAGAAAACGTTCAACGGTTTGCAACAGCGACGCCTCGACGGTATCGCAGACGCTCTGTACCTGTGGTGGATACATTTCAAACGGCACACCGAAACCCTTCGCGATGTTCCCATTGGCGTCAATTTGAGTCGCTCCATATTTCACATACGGAAGCGAAATCGGCATGTCCTCATAGGACTCGAACCTGCCAACCAGCAGCGACGAAACGAACCTGACCACGCTTGGCCGAACATAAATGCTGAGATAGGCGCGGCAGACCAAAGGCCGAAATAGATTTTCCTGCGAACCCTCAACGTCGAGTTTGATCTCGACCCGCGAAATAGGGTCCAGAAAATGCAAGCCCCCGGGAAGCGCCGGATTAAACCTTAGTCCCGCAGGCGCACCCATCAGGAGGAAATCCATTTTGACGTCGTCAATATCCGACATGGTAAGGCCGCCTTATAGCTTTCGAGAAATAAGCATGAGCCATGCAAAACGGAATCGGAGGGATTCCTAATCGAGGATATTATAAACCTAGGCGGTCCAAACGGCCTTTACGAGGGACCAGACGCGCTTGGGCAGCGACCAGGCACGGTGGGACGAGAACGGCGAACAGGCACCTTCAGCATAGATGGATCCACTGGAAATTGCGCCCTTTGTAGTGAGCTGCTGTAGTTCAAGAGGGGCTCGCCGGGCCACCAGCCTGGGCAGGCGGAGGAAAAGTGTTCGCTTCAGTAAACCAAGCAAACTGAACGCCTGGCGTCTTGGTGTTTGGGGTAGGCTTGTAAGGACCAGAATCACGCGGTGACGTGATGAGTAACAGCCACTTGAGGTCAGCGCGCACAAACGCATTCAAAGTGTCGCAAATTGCGCTCGCGGGCACATCTCGAAAGACCTGACAACGATTCGCGATACAGTTACCTTCGCCATAAAAGAAGAACAACTTTCGCGCCTTCGTAAAATAGAAGGCAACAAGATTGACACCTATGAAACCAGGGGAGACTTGAGCGACTGCAAAGCTCGCGTTTTCATCTGTTGCTGTAAAGGCGATGGCGTCGGAAAGCTCCAAAACGTAGTCTGCCGGTTTCCCCGCGGGCCAATCGAACAGCATGTCTGAGTACGCTGAGAAGCGAAAACCGTTGTCGAAATTAGTCACAACGGCCACGAACCCTCCAGCAGTGGGGACCGATGGGTCGGCCACAACGTGTCGCATCGCTGAAAACAGGTCGCTAGCCGGCGAATTTGGCATGTCGTCGGGAAACAAGACCGCGTTGATCGCACGGCCTTGTTCGACCTTTGGCCTTTGCTTTAGCTCCCACCCTCGAAACGCATTGTAGGCCACTTGGTCACCAATCCATTGTGTCTTGGAAAGGCCGGTAACCCGCTTTCCATCCACCACCTTGATGAGCTTCGTCGGATTGGCGAATGCGATAAGGTATTCGTTGCCAGTTACTTGGCTTGAACGCTCGAAGAAGGCCACCACGTCAGCGAAACCCCCTCCTGATGGATATCGTTGAATAAAGTCACTGAAAGCGCGGCCAGCTGTTTCCGGGGAGTTCGAGAAAGAGACACATAAGTCTCCGGGCAACAGACAGGACTTGATCACGCCGTTCTGAAACGGAAGCGGCTGATCACCGGGACCAGTCAACAGAGTGTCAGCCGCGATAGATACGCGCCGTCCAACAACTCTACCAACGACAAGCGTCAAGTCGCGCTCCTCCCTTTGGCGGCATAGGCCTATAAGGCGCGGCTAACCTTCTCCTGCTGGTCTAGCTCGCGAAGATAGCTTTCCAAACTTCGCAACCTGTCCATACTGAGGGTCGTTTCGAAACCCATGTATATTGCAGGACGACCACTACCAGCCGGCCCCCACACAACGGTCGTTTGGAAATCTGCCTCTCGATTTCGCCAAGTGCGCCAAGCGTGTTGAGCTCTGCGAAAGTGCGCTAGATACGTGGCATCCGATGCGAGGCGGGTCTCGATAGCCCGCTCCAACTCTTTGATTGCTTTATTGCTGTTTTGTAGGCGGTTACGCTGATTCAGATTGTTTTCGAGCGTTGATCGGGCATTTAGCTCAGGAATGAATTTCGCAAGAGTGGAAAGCACATGCCTCATGTACTCTATTGCACACTGAATAAAGAGCGCCAACTCCCGCTCGGAAACCAGAGCGTCGAGTTGATCATCGTAAGCCAAGTGTCGCGGCGAACCGTGGACCAACTCATTGCGCTTCTCGAAGAGGGTGTTTAGCTGCCGCTCAATCGTTCTTCGCGACGGCGCTCCGACGCGGAACGCATCGCTCATCATGACTGCCCATGACTTCTGAGTACGCGCAAGTATGGACGGCTTCGCCTCTTTTGTGAGGTCGTTCAGTGTGTCTTCGATTTCGTCAAAGGATGAGAAGTTTCGGCTCATCGCAACGATATCGCCAATCGAGAAATGATTGACACGCGCCTGAACGATTAGGCCGTAGTTGATCTTAAGCTCTTTCAATAGCTTGGCGTTCGGATTTATTCTTCCTGCGGAGTAGTCGATTAAATGCTTCACCAGTGATCGAGCGAACCACTCCATGCAAGTCGCAATATTTACCAGTGCAAGTGGCCAAAGCTCGCCCTTGTCACGGTCTTGTATGATGAGCTTCAACTGCCGAAGTCGCATAATACAGATTTGCGGCCCTTCATTCAGGTCGCCGTAAGAAGCTTGCAGCTCGCCAAAATCCATCTTCGGCACGTCAGGTTTTCCCTTACCCAAATGTAAACAAGGCCCGTTTGCGCCTGCACATCAAGGCGCTCCACGATTTCGTCCGAATCGGTCGAGCGCTGATTACGATATTGAGCATCTCGACCTTAGGTGTGCAAAACGGAATCCTGCGATTCCCAATTGTGCCTTGTCTAAGACCTAAATGGTCGGCTGATTTCTTGACGATCTTGGCGGCCGAGCGAGAAACGAACTCTATATTTTACGACGTTTGAAATTCCTGAACTTTCAATGGGTCTTATCGTCCGTTACCTGTTCAGAAAGTACAGAGGTTTGGAGAAGGAAGGGGCATCGGAGAAGGCCCCAGGCGCAAAACTCATGGCTGAGTACGGTTCGCCTGTAATTTGCACCCAAAATCAGCGCGAAAAAGAGCCTAGACTTGCGCGGAGAGGGTGTTCGAAAGAGGAGCTGGCGGAGAGAGTGGGATTCGAACCCACGGTACGGTTTCCCGCACACACGCTTTCCAAGCGTGCGCCTTAAGCCACTCGGCCATCTCTCCGGAGCGCCCTCTCTTGAAGGGGCGCCGATGATTTTGCAAGGGATCGAAGGAAAATCGGGTGAATTTTCCGCAAGCTGTTGTATTTACGCGGTAATATCCGGCATCGCACATGGCCTGAACCGCATGGCGGCTGAACCCGTGGCAGGTTCGGCGCGACGATTCACGTGAGGACGCCGAACACCACCGGGGACGCCATGACCATCCGCAAGACCATCGCCGTGCTGGGCCTGATATCCGCCCTTGTCCAGGCCTTCGCCGCTCCGGCGCGGGCCCAGGTCTGCACCCGGCAGGGCGTCGATGTGAGCTGCAACGACGGGCGGCGCGGGGTGCTGTCCGGCGATGCCATCGTCTGGCCGGACGGCACGCGCTCGAGCGCGACGCCGCATCCAAGCGTGATCATCGGCAACAAGAGCTCGGCGCATGTCGGGCCTGGCGTGTTCGTCGGCCAGGGCAAGGGCATGGTGCCGATGGACGATCCCAACGCACCGAACAAGCGGCAGTGTGCCGTCCTGGATGGCGTGTCGTATTGTTATTGACGTTCGCTATGTGGGGCTGGCCTTCATGCCCGGGCTCGTCCGGGGCAATCCGCGTTCTCGGGCCCATGCAAGGCGTGGACGGCGGGGTCGAGCCCGGCCATCACGAGTGGATAGAACCTACGAAAAGCTCAGATCAACCGCACGCCTGATATCGCCGACTTCAGCCAGCGCAACGCTTGCGGCGGCTGCGCGGCGAGCGGCGCGGCGGCGGCCTTCTCGGTCCGGCACTTTTCCAGCTCCGCGACGAAGTCGGCCGACCATTGCTGGATGGTGTGGCCGCGCAGCTTCTTCATCATCGCATCCCAGCGCATCTTGCGCTCGGTGAGCGGCATTGCCGCCGCGACCGCGATCGCGCGGGCCATGCCGTCGATGTCGTGCGGATTGACGAGCAAGGCGGTCTCGAGCTCGTTGGCCGCGCCTGCGAACTTCGACAGCACCAGCACGCCAGGATCGGCCGGGTTTTGCGCGGCGACATATTCCTTGGCGACGAGGTTCATGCCGTCATGGAGCGGCGTCACCACGCCCACCTGCGCTGTCCGATAGAGACCAGCGAGCACGGCCTGGCTGAAACCCTTGTTCAAATAGCGGATCGGCGTCCAGTCGACCTCGCCATGGCGGCCATTGACGTCGGTGACGAGGCGCGCGACCTCGTTCTGGAGATTGCCGTACGCCTCGATCGCTCCGCGCGAGGGGTTGGCGATCTGAAGCAGCGAGATGCTGCGCGCAAACTGCGGCTGATCGGTCCAGAGCCGGTCGAAAGCGCTGATGCGGTTGACGAGGCCCTTTGAATAGTCGAGGCGATCGACGCCGATCGCGAGCCGCTCGCCGTTGAGGCTGCGCCGCAGCCGCGACACGTCGGGATGCGAAGCTGACTTTGCAGCATAAGCGGCGAATTTGTCAGCGTCGATGCCGATGGGAAAGACTTCGCAGCGGGTGCGGCCGTGCTGCGACACCACGACGCCGTCCTCGACCGTAAGGCCGAGCTCTCCGCCGACATAGCCGAGGAAATTCTGGCAATCCTCATTGGTCTGGAAGCCGAGCAGATCGTAGTCCAGCATCGCCGTGATCAGCTCGCGATGATTGGGCACGCCTTGCATCACCGCAGCGACCGGCCATGGCGTATGCAGGAAGAAGCCGATCGGATCGCCGACGCCGAGATTGCGCAGCTCCGCGCCGAGGGCGAGGAAATGATAATCCTGCACCCAGAACGCGGTGTCTGTTTTTCGGAAGCGCATCAAGGCGCGCGCCATAAAGGCGTTGACCTCGCGATAGCTGACGTAATCTTCGCGCGAGACGCGGATCAGATCGCTGCGCGAATGCAGCGCCGGCCACAGCGCGGAGTTGGCAAAGCCTTCGTAATAGCCGCCGTAATGCGCTGCCGGCAGATCCAGCGTGGCGATTGCGCCCGAACCAAGTGCTTCAATTTCGGCAAACGGTTCCTTCTGATGGCCATCCCGCACGCGGCCCGAGGACCCCACCCAGATTGCGCCTGAATTCTCGACGACCGGAAGCAACGCGGCCGCAAGCCCGCCCGTCATCGGCTCGTTGGGTTTGCCGCGCGAAACTCGATTTGAAACGACGACTAAGTTCACAGGTCGTCCCCTCCTGTTTCATTCCACCCCATTTAACTGCCGTTCATCAATATGGTTCCTGATCATCCTTTCAACCAATTGAAACCAAAATCAGGCGCGCGCGTTGCAACTGGTTTCGCTAGCGGGAACCGGGAATTTTTCGCTGTAAAGACAGCATTTGCGACGGTGTTGCACAGCGCTCCCTGCGGGACGCGCGGGCGCCGGGTCCAGAACTTCATGTCTGTGGCGTGGCGCTGCCTTGTTTTCACCTTGGATCGAGCAGGCGTGCAAGGAATGCACGCACGTCGCTCGGCGCGTCGAAATGGCCATTTACGCCCATGGCACGGCGGCCGACCGAGAAGGCAAGCCCGTTCATGTCGGGCATGATCGCGAATACGGTTTCATCGGTGACGTCGTCGCCGATAAAGATCGGACGCCGTCCCCTAAACGGCTCGTGCTTCATCAGTTCACGCACGCCGGTCGCCTTGGTGAATCCGGAATGCTTGATCTCGCAGACGAACTTGCCGGGCAGCACCTCGATCGGCGCATTGGGCAGGTCGGCGCGGATCACCGACACGGCTTCATAGATCGCTTTCTCCGCATGCGGCGCCAAGCGGTAATGCAGAGCGAGCGAATAGCCCTTGTCCTCGAGCAGAATGCCCGGGCTGAGCTTGGCGATGGCCGCCAGGCGCCGCTTCAGCTCCTTGTCCAGCGGCGGCGCGTGCACGGCGTCGGCTTCATTGTCCACCGACAGCCGCATCTCGGCGCCGTGGCCGGCGACGGCGCGAAACACGTCGGGCGCGAAGATCAGGTCGATGTCGTTGAGCGAGCGGCCGCTGACCAGCGCCAGCGCGCCGGAGGTGCGCTCGGTCAGATGCTTCAGCGTTTCGGACAGCCCCGGCGGCACCCACACTTCGCGCGGCGTCGGCATCAGGTCGAGCAGCGTGCCGTCGATGTCGAGCAGGATCGCAGTCTCGTTGAGATGCGGCACGAGCGCATGCGGCACCGGCACAGCATCGGGCGCGTCGTCGGGTCGTGTGCGCATCTCGTTCGAAGCCATTTCCGCAAGTTCCGATTTCATAGCCTACTCCAAAACAGCAAGCGGCCGCGCAATTTCTTCGAGCGATTTGCGCTCCGCAGAGACGGCATAGCGCCACGCCACGATCGCGGCCGCGATCATCAGGACTGCCCCCAGCAGGTAGCCGGCGAACACGCTGGTGCGCGATCCCGTGTCGATCAGCGCGCCGAACAGCGCCGGCCCGATCACGCCGCCGATGCCGGTGCCGACCGCGTAGAACACCGCGATCGCCAGCGCGCGAACTTCAAGCGGAAAGGTCTCGCTGACGGTGAGATAGGCCGCGCTCGCCGCTGGCGAGGCAAAGAAGAAGATCACCATCCAGGCGACGGTCTGCCCCTGCGCGCTGAGCACGCCGATGGAGAACAGGTAGCCCGAGAACGCCAACAGCAGGCCCGACATGCCATAGGTGAATGTGATCATGACGCGGCGGCCCAGCGTATCGAACAGCCGGCCGAGCAGCAGCGGCCCAAGGAAATTGCCGGCAGCAAAGGGGAGCAGGTACCAGCCGACCTTTTCGGCACTGATGCCGTAGAAATCGGTCAGCACCAGCGCGAAGGTGAAGAAGATGGCATTGTAGAAGAACGCCTGCGCGCTCATCAGAACGAGGCCGACCAGCGCGCGCTGCCGGTACACCGAGAACAGCGTGTGGACGACCTCGCGGATCGGCGTGTGGTCGCGCATCTTCAGCCGGATCTTGGGGAAGCGCGCCTCGCTCGTATCCTGATCATCTCTGATCACGGAACGTTCGATCTCATCGACGATCGCATGCGCCTGATCGGGGCGACCATGGATCATCAGCCAGCGCGGGCTTTCCGGAATCCACATTCGCATCAAGAGAACGACCAGTCCAATGCTCGCGCCGATGAGATAGGCCAGACGCCAGCCGAGATCGGGCGCGATCACGGCGGGATCGAGCAGCACGATGGCCGCAACCGCACCCATTGCGGCGCCGATCCAGAAACTGCCGTTGATGACGAGATCGGTCCAACCGCGATAGCGCGCCGGCACCAGCTCCTGAATCGTCGAGTTGATCGCGGTGTATTCGCCGCCGATGCCGGCACCGGTGAGAAAGCGAAACACCGCGTAGCTCGCCACATTCCATGACAGAGCGGTCGCGGCCGTCGCCGTGAGGTAGAGCGCCAACGTGATGAAGAACAGCTTCTTGCGGCCAATGCGGTCGGTGAGCCAGCCGAAACCGAGCGCGCCGAGCACGGCACCGGCAAGATAGGCAGAGTTGGCAATGCCGAGATCGAGATTGGAGAAATGCAGCGACGTACTCTGCTTCAACGCGCCGGAGAGCGCACCGGCAAGCGTCACCTCGAGCCCGTCAAGGATCCAGGTGATGCCGAGCGCGAGCACGACGCGGGTGTGAAAGCCGCTCCACGGCAGCGCGTCGAGGCGCGAGGGAATGCTGGTCTCGACGATGCGATCGGTCGCCGAGATCGCAGGTCCATAATTCAGCGCTGGGCTTTGCTGCAATTCCATCGCGTTGTTGCGTCTGACCAATGGAAGCGACCCCGGTTCACGTGACGTGTACGGGGTCGATCCGATCATGGGGGTGCGGCATTCTGCTGCCACCTGCGACAACGTTTGCCGTGTGACCGGGTTCCCCAGGGAACAGCTTCCAAGAACATCTGTTTCCGACGGAGCTACAAGGATTCGACGCATGGCTCAGGTCAGAAAGACGACACATTCGCGGAAGCCAGGCGCGCGCAAGAGAGCGGCAGGTGTGCGCGCGGCTTAACCCGAGCGGTGAAGCTGAAGCGATTGTTCTACTACGCCGCCCGGATATTGCCCATGAAGCGATCGAGCTCGGCGCGCAAACGCGTGCTTTCGGATGACAGCGTCTTGGCCGAGTGCAGCACCTCCTCCGAGGCCGAGCCGGTCTCGGCGGCGCCGCGGTTGACCTGGCCGATATCGGTGGCCGCGGTCTGGGTGCCCTGTGCGACGGTGTGGACGCTGCGCGCGATCTCCTGCGTTGCCGCGCCCTGCTGCTCGACCGCGCTCGCGATCGAGGTCGAGATCGACGAGATCTGGCCGATGGTCGTCCCGATCTCCTTGATCGCTGCAACCGATTCCGCCGTGGCCCCTTGCATGCCGGTGATGTGCGAGGAGATCTCGTCGGTGGCCTTCGCGGTCTGGCTCGCCAGCGACTTCACCTCGCTGGCAACCACGGCGAACCCACGGCCGGCTTCACCGGCGCGCGCCGCCTCGATGGTGGCATTGAGCGCCAGCAGATTGGTCTGTTCGGCAATCGCGGTGATCAGCTTGACCACTTCGCCGATCTGCTGGGCGGCATGCGACAGTTTGCCGATGCGCCCGTCAGTCTCCTTGGCCTGAACCACGGCGGCCTCGGCAATGCGGCTGGAGTCGCGGACCTGGCGGCCGATCTCCTCGACCGAAGCGGACAGCTCTTCGGTCGCGGTGGCGACCGACTGCATGTTGGAGGAGGCCTGCTCGGAGACGCCCGCAACCTGGCTCGACAGGCTTTGCGTGGTCTCGGCGGTACGGGTCAGCGTGGAGGCCGCCGATTCCAGCTGCACGGCGGAAGCCGAGACGTTGGAGACGATGGCGCCGACCGCGCTCTCGAAATCATCGGCAAAGCGGATCAGCTCGGCGCGCCGGCTTGCAGCCTGCTCCTGGTTCTGGGCTTCGCTGGCGGCGGCATCGCGCTCGGCCTTTGCAACAGCCTGGACCTTGAACTCCTCGACCGCACCGGCCATCTCGCCGATCTCGTCCTTGCGGCCGAGACCCGGCAGCACCACGTCGAAATTGCCCGAGGCCAGCTCACGCATCGCCTTGCACATCGCGATCATCGGACGCGAAATGCCGTTGCCGAGCATCAAAGCGAGCACGGCGCCGATGGCGAGGCCGCCGAGCGCCAACATCACCATCAGCCTCTCGGTATCCACGATCGTCGCATTGGCGCTGGCTTCGATGCGCTGCTGATCGGCCGTCAGCTCCGACCGCAGCTCGCCCGAGAGCTTGACGATGCCCGCCGCCGTCCTGGCCATGTCGCCGTTCAGCTTGACGATGATCTTCACATTCTCCGACAGCTTGGTGAAGGAGGTGCGGTATTGCTTCAGGAGGCTGCCGATCTCGGTGACGCGGTCCGTGATCTTCTGGTCGTTCGCATAGATCGAGACCAGCAGAGTCTCCAGGAATTTGACTCGCGCGATCACGCCATCGGCGGTCTTCGGCTCCGGCTTGGCGACGAAGGCGCTGACGGAGGTGGAGACCGCCAGATATTGTGATGTGATGTCCTTGGCCGTGGTCTGGACCGAAGCCAGCCCAGCCAGCGCGGCGGTATCGGCAAGGTCGTCGAACTTGAAGCGGATCTTGTTGCCGACACTGTTAAGCTCATCGGCCGCGATCTTGTTGTTCTCGCGCGTCAGGGTGATGATTTCACTGAACACCTTCGTAAAGCGCTGGAACTCGGCCTCGAGCTTGCCGACCTCCTCACGGCGGGCGGCACCGGTCGTTGCGGCCATCGACTTTGCGATCGCGCTCCTCAGATTCTCTTCGGCCGCCTTGGCCGCCGTCTCGTCATCGGCCGCGCCTGTCAGGGTGTACGCCCGCGCCAACCCCTGATAGGCGATCAGCTCGCGATCGACCGTCCGCGCGAGATCGGCTTCCGACACGCTGGTTCGGTAGGAGGCGACGGCGCCCTGGATCCGCTCGAAGCCGAAATAGGCGAAAGCCATACTGACGGCGAGGATGGCTAGCACGGCCACGAAGCCGAGGATGATTTTTGCGCGAAAACGCAACGTTGGCAGCTTCGATTGGCGCGACTTCGACTTGACCGACATTCCCCCACCCCATTCCATTCGCGGAAAACCAGGCGCAGCCCGGAAGCAGCCCGCTTCCTGACTCTCCGGCACGTTACGAGGCAAAGGATAAGCTGGGGTAAATATGTGGCGCCGCAACTGACGGTTAGGTGACGCGGGCAATTGCTAGGGCGGCTTTCCCGCGCAGTTACAATTGAGCGCCGCGCCAACCTCGCTGTTGTCCCGGACAAGCGTAGCTTCCGACAGAGTTGCCGGCTCGCTCCGTAACCGCTTCCTCTGGTTATGGGCCCCCGCGCCCCGTGCGCAATTGCGCACCAGGCGGGAACGACAGCGAAGAGTGGGGCGACGACGGAGCGCCTAACTCGCAGCGAACCCAAGCGCCCCTACGCCGCCCGGATATTGCCCATGAAGCGATCGAGCTCGGCGCGCAAACGCGTGCTTTCGGATGACAGCGTCTTGGCCGAGTGCAGCACCTCCTCCGAGGCCGAGCCGGTCTCGGCGGCGCCGCGGTTGACCTGGCCGATATCGGTAGCCGCGGTCTGGGTGCCCTGTGCCACCGTGTGGACGCTGCGCGCGATCTCCTGCGTTGCCGCGCCCTGCTGCTCGACCGCGCTCGCGATCGAGGTCGAGATCGACGAGATCTGGCCGATGGTCGTCCCGATCTCCTTGATCGCCGCAACCGATTCCGCCGTGGCGCCCTGCATGCCGGTGATGTGCGAGGAGATCTCGTCGGTGGCCTTCGCGGTCTGGCTCGCCAGCGACTTCACCTCGCTGGCAACCACGGCGAACCCACGGCCGGCTTCACCGGCGCGCGCCGCCTCGATGGTGGCATTGAGCGCCAGCAGATTGGTCTGTTCGGCAATCGCGGTGATCAGCTTGACCACTTCGCCGATCTGCTGGGCGGCATGCGACAGTTTGCCGATGCGCCCGTCAGTCTCCTTGGCCTGAACCACGGCGGCCTCGGCAATGCGGCTGGAGTCGCGGACCTGGCGGCCGATCTCCTCGACCGAAGCGGACAGCTCTTCGGTCGCGGTGGCGACCGACTGCATGTTGGAGGAGGCCTGCTCGGAGACGCCCGCAACCTGGCTCGACAGGCTTTGCGTGGTCTCGGCGGTACGGGTCAGCGTGGAGGCCGCCGATTCCAGCTGCACGGCGGAAGCCGAGACGTTGGAGACGATGGCGCCGACCGCGCTCTCGAAATCATCGGCAAAGCGGATCAGCTCGGCGCGCCGGCTTGCAGCCTGCTCCTGGTTCTGGGCTTCGCTGGCGGCGGCATCGCGCTCGGCCTTTGCAACAGCCTGGACCTTGAACTCCTCGACCGCACCGGCCATCTCGCCGATCTCGTCCTTGCGGCCGAGACCCGGCAGCACCACGTCGAAATTGCCCGAGGCAAGCTCACGCATCGCCTTGCACATCGCGATCATCGGACGCGAAATGCCGGTGCCGAGCAGGAAGGCGAGAACCGCACCAAGCAGCGTACCGCCAATGGCGAGTATCAGAACCAGTTGCTCGGTCTGCCCGATGGTCGCTTCCGATTCCGACTCCAGCCGTTGCTGTTCGGCGACGAGGTCCACCTTCATGGCGGTCGCCCCTTGCAGGATCGCACCGGCCGAACCGCTCATCTCGGTGACAAGGTCATCGACCAATTTGGCTTGCGCGATCAGCTTCTCCAGCGCCTCGCGATAGGCAGTGAGAAACGCTTTGGCCTCCTTCAGGCCGGCGACGATCTTGGCGTCCATGGAATAGATCGCGCCGAGCGAGTTCTCGACGAACTTCAGGCGCGCCATCGCACTTGCTCCGACGGCTTGGTCGGAGTTGAGGATGAAATTGCTCGCGGCGGCGCTGACGGTCTGGAATTGGGCGTTGACCTGCTTGGTGCCGAATTCAATCGATTGCGCCTCGGAATCGGAGGCGTTGTTACCGACGTCGTCCAGCTTGTATTTCAGGAGGTTGGCGTTGCGCTGAAGCTGATTCTGGACCAGAAGCGCGCTGTCGCGCTTGGCCTGCAGGATCTTGGCGAAGGTCGCCGAGAAGTTGGAAAATTCCTTGGCGAGCTTGTTGAGGCTCTCCAGCCGCGCCGGCTTCTTGGCGTTCTTGATCGCCTGATCGATGGCGTTCTTCAGGCCGGCCTCGGCGTCCAGCGCCGCCTTGGCGTCCTCTTCTTTGCCGGTCACCACGAAGTAACGGGCGGCCGAACGATAGCCGAGCAGTTCGCGGTCGATATTGCGGGCAAGATCGGCCTCCGAGACGCTGCTTCGGTAGGATCCGACGCCTTCCGAAACGCGCTCGAAGCCGAAATAGGAGAAGGCCATGCTGCCGGCGGAGATCGCCAGCACGACGGCAAAGCCGAGGATGATTTTGGCGCGAAACCGGAGAGTGGGAAATATTGTGCGCTTTGACGGCGACCCGATACGCCCGGACATTCCTACCCCCATCGTATTCCAAACAGCCGCGATCCGAAGGCGCCCCGCCTTCCCGACCGGTTGCGCAAAACTAGGGCAGAAACGTCAAGGGGCGGTAAATTCGTCCTATCTCAACGCGCTTCCGGCTTCTCGGCCAAAGGGCGCCCACGGGGGCGCCGGGCTGGCATCCACGCAAATTGTGCGCGCTTATAATGACAATAAGCGGGAAATCGCCCTCGCCTCCGCCTAACCGGCCGAGCCGCGGATGCCGACTCGCAGTCGCAAAGCCATTGTTTCCACGGCGGGATCAATGACTTTTCCATGACGCGGGCGACCAAAATCCTAGTTGCAAAGTTCCGGGCCGCTGTCTCTAATTAGAAGCAATCAAAAATCAATCCCGGGAGGACTACACCGTGTCTACAGTCAAACTGACAGTGAACGGCAAGGCCGTTGCTGTCGACGTCGAGGACCGCACGCTGCTGGTCCAGCTCCTGCGCGATCACCTCAATCTCACGGGAACCCATGTCGGCTGCGACACCAGCCAGTGCGGCGCCTGTGTCGTGCACATGGACGGCAGGGCGGTGAAATCCTGCACCATGCTGGCGGGCCAGGCCGACGGCGCCAGCATCACCACCATCGAGGGCATCGCCAAGGGCGCCGAACTGCACCCGATGCAGGCCGCTTTCCGCGACAATCATGGCCTTCAATGCGGCTACTGCACGCCGGGGATGATCATGTCGGCGATCGACATCGTGCAGCGCCATGGTGGCCAGCTCGACGAAGCCACCGTCCGCCACGAGCTGGAAGGCAATATCTGCCGCTGCACCGGCTACCACAACATCGTCAAAGCCGTGCTGGATGCAGCCGGACGCATGAAAGTCTCGCAGGCGGCCGAGTAAAGCGGCGCGTCTCGACGAACAAAATCACTGCTGCCGCTCTCGAAGGAAGGCGCAGCCATAAAATTTCCGGTCGGGAGGACCAGTCATGGGTGTTGAAGGCATCGGCGCGCGGGTCGTGCGCAAGGAAGACAAGCGTTTCATTACCGGCAAAGGCCGCTACGTCGACGACATCAAGCTGCTGGGCATGACCCACGCCCATTTCGTCCGCAGTCCGCATGCGCACGCCAAGGTCAAGGGGATCGATTCCTCCGCCGCGCTGAACATGCCGGGCGTAGTCGCCGTGCTCACGGGCCAACAGATCGTCGACGACAAGGTCGGCAACCTCATTTGCGGCTGGGCCATCACGTCCAAGGACGGCAGTCCGATGAAAATGGGCGCATGGCCGGCGATGGCGCCGGAGACGGTGCGCTTCGTCGGGCAGGCCGTCGCCGTCGTGATCGCCGAAAGCAAGAATCTGGCGCGCGATGCGGCGGAAGCCGTCGTCGTCAGTTACGAGGAACTTCCCGCGGTCGCCGACGTCCACGCCGCGATCAAATCAGGCGCGCCGCAGCTTCATCCCGAGGCCCCCGGCAACCAGGTCTATGACTGGGTGATCGGCGATGAGGGCGCCACCGATGCCGCCTTCGCCAAAGCCGCCAATGTTGTGAAGCTCGACGTCACCAACAACCGCCTCGCTCCGAATGCGATGGAGCCGCGCGCGGCGCTCGCCGATTACGACGCGGCGGAAGAGCATTTCACGCTCTATACGACCTCGCAGAACCCGCACGTCGCCCGCCTCGTGCTGTCGGCATTCTACAACATCGCGCCCGAGCACAAGCTGCGCGTGATCGCGCCCGACGTCGGCGGCGGCTTCGGCTCCAAGATCTTCATCTACCCCGAGGAGATGGTGGCGCTGTGGGCCTCCAAGAAGATCGGCCGTCCCGTGAAATGGACCGGCGACCGCACCGAGGCCTTCCTCACCGATGCACATGGCCGCGACCATGTCACCCATGCCGAAATGGCGTTCGACGCCAATAACAAGATCACCGGTCTCAAGGTAAAGACCTACGCCAATTTCGGCGCCTACATGTCGCTGTTCTCGTCCTCGGTGCCGACCTATCTCTATGCGACGCTATTGTCGGGCCAGTACAACA
The DNA here is from genome assembly GCF_023073355.1 of Bradyrhizobium sp. 199. Taxonomy (GTDB): domain Bacteria; phylum Pseudomonadota; class Alphaproteobacteria; order Rhizobiales; family Xanthobacteraceae; genus Bradyrhizobium. The sequence continues at coordinate 61,609 of NZ_JADPJI010000006.1, read as the reverse complement.
TCCCGGCGATCCACGCCGAGGTGATCGGGGTCTACACCAACACCACGCCGGTCGACGCCTATCGCGGCGCCGGCCGCCCCGAGGCGAGCTATTTGATCGAACGGCTGATGGAGACGGCGGCGCGACAGTTGAACGTGGACCCGGCCGCGCTACGCCGGAACAACTTCATCACGGAGTTCCCGCACCAGACGCCCGTGATCATGGCCTATGACGTCGGCGACTTTAACGCCTCACTCGATGCTGCGATGAAGGCGATCGACTATGCCGGCTTTGCCGGGCGCAAGGCCAAGGCGAAAGCCGACGGCAAGCTGCGCGGCATCGGCGTGTCCTGCTACATCGAGGCCTGCGGCATCGCGCCGTCCAAGGCGGTCGGCAGTCTCGGCGCCGGCGTCGGCCTGTGGGAGTCCGCCGAGGTGCGGGTCAACCCGGTCGGCACCATCGAGATCCTCACGGGATCGCACAGCCATGGTCAGGGTCACGAAACGACGTTCTGCCAGCTCGTCGCGGAACGCCTCGGCGTTCCCATCAGCCAGGTCTCGATCGTCCATGGTGACACCGACAAGGTGCAGTTCGGCATGGGCACCTATGGCTCGCGCTCTGCGGCCGTAGGCCTCACCGCGATCCTCAAGGCGATGGAGAAGATGGAATCCAAGGCCAAGAAGATTGCGGCGCATGCGCTGGAAGCTTCCGAGGCCGACATCGTCATCGAGAACGGCGAGTTCAAGGTTACCGGCACCGACAAGGCGATCGCCCTGCCGATGGTCGCGCTCGCAGCCTATACCGCACATAATCTGCCTGACGGGATGGAGCCGGGCCTGAAGGAAAGCGCCTTCTACGACCCGACCAACTTCACCTTCCCGGCGGGCACGTATATCTGCGAGCTCGAGGTCGATGCCGGCACCGGCAAGACTTCCTTCGTCAACTTCGTCGCGGCCGACGATTTCGGCCGGCTGATCAACCCGATGATCGTCGAGGGCCAGGTCCATGGCGGCCTTGTTCAAGGCATCGGGCAGGCGCTGCTCGAGCATGCGATTTACGATGACAACGGCCAGCCGATCACGGCCTCGTTCATGGACTACGCCATGCCGCGCGCCGACGATGTGCCCTCGTTTAATCTCTCCCACACCACGACGCTGTGCCCGGGCAATCCGTTGGGCATCAAGGGCTGCGGTGAGGCCGGCGCGATCGGCGCCTCTGCGGCCGTGATCAACGCGATCACGGATGCGATCGGCAAGAACAATCTGGAAATGCCCGCAACCCCTGACCGGGTGTGGCGCACGATCCACGCGGCTTGAGGGAGCAACCAAGATGTACCAGACAAAATATCATCGCGCCTCCTCGGTGGACGAGGCCGTCAGCCTGTTCGGCAAGAGCAGCGAGGCGAAGTTTCTGGCCGGCGGCCAGACGCTGCTGCCAGTCATGAAGCAGCGGCTTGCCAGTCCATCTGATGTCATCGACCTCGGCAAGATCAAGGAGCTGCAGGGCGTCGAATTGTCGGGCGATACGCTGACCATCAAGGCCGGCACAACCTATTACGATATCATGACGAATGCCGATGTGAAGAAGGCGATTCCCGCAATCGCCCATCTCACCTCGGTGCTCGGCGACCCTGCCGTGCGCTATCGCGGCACGATCGGCGGCTCGATTGCCAACAACGATCCCGCGGCGGACTTCCCCGCCGCGCTGCTCGCGCTCGGCGCAACCGTCAAAACCAACAAGCGGTCGATTGCGGCGGAGGACTTCTTCCAGGGCCTGTTCTCGACGGCGCTCGAAGACGGCGAGATCATCACGGCGGTAGCTTTCCCGGTGCCGGCGAAGGCAGGCTACGAAAAGATGCGGCACCCGGCCTCGCGCTTCGCGCTGACCGGCGTGTTCGTCGCGCAGACCAAATCGGGCGAGGTTCGGGTAGCCGCCACCGGCGCCTCGCAGAGCGGCGTGATGCGGGTGCCCGCGATCGAGGCCGCGCTGAAGGCGAACTGGTCGCCATCGGCGATCGACAGCGTCAGCATTTCGGCGAACGGATTGCTCGCCGACATCCACGGCACGGCGGAGTACCGCGCCAACCTCGTCAAGGTGATGGCACAACGCGCGGTCGCTGCCGCGGGCTGATAGCGCCTCGACGCAAATTTTCCGCGGCGCGCACTTCGGTGCGCGCCGTTTTTATTTTGGCCGTGCGCCGTGAAAACCGCTTGCCTCGCTGGCGTGAAGGCGAGAAAAGTTAATCACCCAGTTAACTCGCCCCACTGAGGAAATGTCCGAGGCGATTGCCGAATAACGGCACCCGCCCGCGGCCCGAGGAAACAACAACGTGCTCGACAAACCAGCCCCCACCTCCTCCGTTCGCGCCTCCGGCCCGCTCGCAGGCTTCCGCATCGTCGAATTCGCCGGCATCGGACCCGGCCCGTTCGCCTGCATGATGCTGGCTGACATGGGCGCCGACGTCGTCACACTCGATCGGGTCGGCGCCAAGAAGAGCATGAAGTCGGTCGCAGGCCGCGGCCGCAAGGTGATTGAGCTCGACCTCAAGGACAAGGCCGCGATTGCGCAAGTGCTCGACCTGCTCGCCAGCGCCGATGCGCTAGTCGAGGGTTTTCGGCCCGGCGTGATGGAGCGGCTCGGCCTTGGGCCTGATGTCGTGCTCGCGCGCAACCCCAGGCTGGTCTATGGCCGCATGACCGGTTGGGGCCAGGAAGGCCCGCTGGCGAACGCGGCCGGTCACGACATCAATTACATCTCCATCACCGGCGCGCTCGCCGCCATCGGCACCAAGGAAGCGCCGGTGCCGCCGCTCAATCTCGTCGGTGATTTCGGCGGCGGCGCGCTCTATCTCGTCGTCGGCGTGCTCGCCGCGCTGCTGGAAGCATCAAGATCCGGCAAAGGCCAGGTCGTCGACGCCGCGATGTGCGACGGCGCGGCTTCGCTGATGTCGTTCTTCTTCGACATGACCACGCTCGGCCGCTGGACCGAAGGGCGCGACCAGAACTTCCTCGACGGCGGCGCGCATTTCTACGGCGTCTATGAATGTGCCTGCGGGCACTTCGTCTCGATCGGCTCGATCGAGCCGCAGTTCTACGCGCTGCTGCGCGAGCATGCGGGCCTGCTGGATGCCGATTTCGATGCGCAGATGAATCCCAAGGCCTGGCCGGCGCTGAAGGAGAAGCTCAAGGCCGTGTTCAAGAGCAAGACGCGCGAGGACTGGTGCAAGATCATGGAAGGCACCGACATCTGCTTCGCACCGGTACTGACCATGTCGGAAGCCACGCAACACCCGCACATGGTCGCGCGCAACGTCTTCGTCGAACGCCACGGCGTGAAACAGCCCGCCCCCGCGCCGAGATTCTCACGCACGCCGTCGGCGGTTCGCGAGCCGGAAGGTGCGGAGATCGGGGCAGTGATGGAGGCGTGGAAGGCGACGAAATAGTCGCACGCGCTAAACCATAGGGTGGCCAAAGGCGCGTTGCGCCGTGCCCACCATCGATCCGCGATTGCAAATGAACAGGGCGGGCACGCTTCGCTTTGCCCACCCTCCAACACCTGCATTGACGCGACAGTGTGCCTGAAAGCAGCGCCTACGCCGCATCCACCTTCAGCACCCCGCGGCGGATCTGATCCTCCTCGATCGATTCGAACAGGGCCTTGAAATTGCCCTCGCCGAATCCGTCGTCGCCCTTGCGCTGGATGAACTCGAAGAAGATCGGCCCGATGGCGTTGGCTGAGAATATCTGGAGCAGCACCTTGGTCTGGCCGCCCTCGACCACGCCTTCGCCGTCGATCAGGATGCCGTTTCTCTGGAGACGCGCGAGATCCTCGCCATGCTCAGGCAGGCGCGTATCCACCTTCTCGAAATAGGTCTCGGGCGGCGGCGGCATGAACGGCAGGCCGGCGTCACGCAGATCTTCGATGGTGCGGTAGATATCGCGGCAGCCGCAGGCGATGTGCTGGATACCCTCGCCGCGATAGGTTTTCAGATATTCCTCGATCTGGCCGGAATCGCCGGCGTCCTCGTTAATCGGAATCCGGATCTTGCCGTCGGGGCTGGTCAACGCGCGTGAGAACAGACCGGAGGCGCGGCCCTCGATGTCGAAGAAGCGGATCTGGCGGAAGTTGAACAGCTTCTCGTAGAAGCCGGTCCAGACATCCATGCGGCCGCGATGAACGTTGTGGGTGAGGTGGTCGAGATAGAACAGGCCGGCGCCGACCGGCCGCGGATCGCGTGCGCCCAGCCATTCGAACTCGGCATCATAGGCCGACCCCTTGGCGCCGTAGCGATCGACCAGATAGAGCAGGCTGCCGCCGATGCCCTTGATCGCGGGCACGTCGAGCGTCTTCTGAGCGGATGATGCGTCCGCGGGCTCGGCGCCCAGCGAAATCGCCCGGTCATAGGCCGCCTTCGCATCGACGACGCGGAACGCCATCGACGGCGCGCAAGGGCCGTGCGCGGCGACGAAGTCGTAAGCATGGGTGCCCGGCTCCTCGTTGACGAGATAGTTGATGTCGCCCTGGCGGTAGACCGTGATCTTCCTGGTCTTGTGGCGTGCGACGGGCGCATAGCCCATCAGCTTGAACAGCGCGTGGAGCTCGCCCGGGTTGGGATGCGCATATTCGACGAACTCGAACCCGTCGGTGCCCATCGGATTGTCGGCGCTGATAGTGGCCGGCGGTGCATCGTACGGAAACGGTCCCATTGGCGGCTCTCCAAATTGCTGCTTGGGAGGAACTATCCTTCATGATGGCTGCAATGAGCGTGCAAACGGAACGGGATTTCACTATCATATGCACGATCCGTGCATAAATTGGGCAAAAGACGCATGATTTCGGTTGACGCCTTCGACCTCAGGATCCTCAGTGCGCTCCAGGACGATGGTCGCCTCACCAATCAGGAGCTGGCCGACCTCGCGGGCCTCTCGGCCTCGCAATGCTCGCGCCGGCGGATGCGGCTGGAGGAGGAGAAGGTGATCGCGGGCTATCACGCCGATCTCTCCAGCGAGGCACTCGGCTTCGGCGTGGTCGCCTTCATCCAGGTGACGCTTGCGACACACTCGCCGGATAATTCGAAGCGGTTTCGCGCGCTGGTCGGCCGCATCGACGAAATCCAGGAGGCCTATTCGCTCACCGGCGACGCCGATTACGTGCTGAAGGCGGTGCTGCGCGATCTCAAGGGCCTCTCCAACCTCGTCAACGACGTGCTGATGCCGCATCAGAGCGTGGCGCATGTGCGCTCCTCGATCGTGCTGGATAGGCTGAAGGAGAGTTCGCGGCTGCCGCTCAAGGAGATCAAGGCCGGCTGAAATCGAGGGAACTACGTCATTCGCGCTAGCTACGCGATCTGCGATCATCGGGACCAATCCGGAGATTCTGCCATGGCCCTCCAGCTTCGACCGAACTGCGAATATTGCGACCGCGACCTGCCGCCCGATGCAACGGATGCGCGGATCTGCTCCTACGAATGCACGTTCTGTGCGGAGTGCGTTGAAACGAAGCTGTTCAACGTCTGCCCGAATTGCGGCGGCGGGTTTGCGCCGCGCCCGATCAGGCCCGCGCAGGAATGGCGGCCGGGCGTGTGCACGACCAAGCAGGTCCCGTCAGACAAGCGGGTGCATTTGAAGTACAGCCCGGAGGAGGTCGCGGCGCATTGCGCGCGGATCAAGGATGTGGCGCCGGAGAGACGCTGAGCTGCCTCAGCACCGTCATTGCGAGCGTGGCGAAGCAATCCAGACTGCCTCCGCGAAAACACTCTGGATTGCTTCGTCGCTTCGCTTCTCGCAATGACGAGGTGGTGGCGGCAGCGCGCCCTACTCCGCCGCCAGAATCGTCCCCTCGACCTCGCCAAAGCCGACACGATAGCCCTCGCCCTGGCACCAGCCGCGCATGACCAGGCTGTCGCCGTCTTCCAGGAACGAGCGTTTAACCCCACCCGGCAGTTCGACCGGCTCGGTGCCGTTCCAGCTGATCTCGAGCAAGCTGCCGCGCTGGTTCTTTTCCGGGCCGGAGATGGTGCCGGACCCTAAGAGATCGCCGACATTCATGGCGCAGCCGGAGGAGGCGTGGTGCATGAGCTGCTGCACCGAGGACCAGTACATGTATTTGAAATTGGTGCGGCTGATGCCGGCGGGCGCGTTGGCGCCGGCGGCGCGCAGGGAGACGTCGAGCGCGATGTCATAGTTCTGCGGCTTGGTCTGCTTGAGATAATCCAGCGGCACCGGCTCTTGCTCAGGCCCCTTCAGGCGGAACGGCTCCAGCGCCTCGCGTGTCACCACCCACGGGCTGATCGAGGTCGCGAACGCTTTTGCCAGGAACGGGCCGAGCGGCACATATTCCCATTGCTGGATGTCGCGCGCGCTCCAGTCGTTGAGCAGCACGAAACCGAAGATCATCTCCTCGGCTTGTTGCTCCCCAAGCATGCCGCCCATCGGCGAGGGCTGGCCGATCACGACGCCCATCTCCAGCTCGAAATCAAGCCGCTTGCTGGGCGCAAAGCTCGGCAGCTCCACATTCGGCGGCTTCAATTGTCCGCGCGGGCGCTTGAGCTTGGTGCCGGAGACCACGACGGTGGAGGCGCGGCCGTTATAGGCGATCGGCATATGCAGCCAGTTCGGCTGCAGCGCGTTGTCCTTGCCGCGGAACATCACACCGACATTGGTGGCGTGTTCTTTCGACGAATAGAAGTCGGTGTACCCGGAGACCGCGAACGGCAGATGCAGTTTCGCATCGCGCATCGGCACCAGAGCCTGCTTGCGCAGCTCCTCGTTGTCGCGCAGCTCCGGATGATCGTGGCGCAGAAGCTCGCTGATCCGTGCCCGCGTCTTCGCCCAGACCTTTGGCCCCAGCGCCATGAACGGATTGATCGAGGGCCCGGAGAACACACCGAGCGGGCCGACATCGAGCCGGGAATCCTGCTCGAGTTCCCAGAGATCGAGCACGTAATTGCCGATCGCAACGCCGACCCGCGGCGTCGGATTGGCCGCGGTCGAGAACACGCCGTAGGGCAGGTTCTGGATCGGAAAGTCGGAGGCGGGATCGACGTCGATGAAGGAGCGGAGGCTGGGGTCGTTGGGGTGAGGCATTTGTTTCCCGTGGCGCAGCGGTGGGGGTGTCACCCTCCCCTGGAGGGGGAGGGTCGGCTCATATTGAGCGCAGCGAAATGTGAGACGGGGTGGGGTGATCTCTCAGCACGAGCACCGCCTCGATGGAAAGACCGTCACCCCACCCGCTCGCTAACGCGAGCGACCCTCCCCCTCCAGGGGAGGGTAAGAGGCTACGGCTTCGTTGGATCGAACCTCTTCTCCAATCCCTTCCAGCAATCCGCGTAATCGTCCTGCAGCGTGGACGCATTCGCCGCATGCGCTGTCACGCGCTGCGGGTAGCGGGTCTCGAACATGAAGGCCATGGTGCCGGTCAGCTTCACCGGCTTCAATTCGCCGTTGCTGGCATGCTCGAAGGCGTCGCGATCCGGGCCGTGCGGCAGCATGCAATTGTGCAGGCTCATGCCGCCTGGAACGAAGCCCTGCGGCTTGGCATCGTAGACGCCGTAGATCAGGCCCATGAACTCGCTCATGATGTTCATGTGATACCAGGGCGGGCGGAAAGTGTTTTCGGCGACCATCCAGCGCTCGGGGAAGATCACGAAGTCGATATTCGCGGTCCCCGCAGTCTCCGACGGCGACGTCAGCACCGTGAAGATCGAGGGATCGGGATGATCGAAGCCGATCGCACCGACCGGCGAGAAGGTCCGCAGATCGTATTTGTAGGGCGCGTAATTGCCGTGCCAGGCGACGACGTCGATCGGCGAATGCGGCAAATTGGTCTTGAACAGCGAGCCGCCCCACTTCACGTAGAGCTCTGTCGGCGTGTCCTTGTCTTCGTAATGGGCAACCGGCGTGAGGAAGTCGCGCGCATTGGCGAGGCAGTTGGCGCCGATCGGCCCGCGCTCCGGCAGCGTGAACGCGCCGCCGTAATTCTCGCAGAGATAGCCGCGCGCCGGCCCGTTCGGAATCTCGACCCGGAATTTGACGCCGCGCGGGATCACCACGATCTCGCCCGGCTCGGCGTCGATGCGGCCGAACTCGGTGACGAGGCGCAAGACGCCCTGCTGGAGCACGAACATCAGCTCGCCGTCCGCATTGTAGAAATGCTGGTCCACCATCGATTTGGTGATGAGATAGACGTGCGCGGCCATGCCGGCCTGCGTATTCACATCCCCCGCCGTCGTCATGGTCTGCATGCCCTGAACGAAGGTTACCTCCTCCTTCGGAAGCGGAGTCGGGTCCCAGCGCATCTGCGCGATCGGCAAATCGTATTCGTGGCACGGCGCCGACCGCCACAGGCCCGCATCGACCTTCTCGAAACGCCCCGAATGCTTCACCGAGGGACGGATGCGGTAGAGCCAGGAGCGTTCATTCGTGCCGCGCGGCGCGGTGAAGGGCGAACCGGACAATTGCTCGGCATAGAGCCCGTAGGCGCAGCGCTGTGGCGAGTTGCGCCCGATCGGCAACGCGCCCGGCAACGCCTCGGTCTCAAAACTGTTGCCGAAGCCGGACATGTAGCCCGGGGTGACCTGCGCCGTGCTTCGGATGATCTGATCAGGCGAGGTGTTGATGTTCATGACTATCCTCCTCCTTGCAGCGCAGCCCACATTTCCTGGTCGCGCTTGTCGGTCCAGATCACGGGATCGTCGATCCCGGACGCTTCGTCGAAGGCGCGCGATACGTTGAACGGCAGGCAGTGCTCGTAGATGGCGAAGCTCGAAAACTTCGGATCCATCACCTCGCGGGTTGCCGCCATCGTCTCCTTCAGCGTACGTCCCCTGGCGACCGAGATTTCGGCCGCGCCATAGAGCGAGGTGACGAAGTCGCGCGTCATCGCGATGGCCTCGCGCACCGTGCTAACGCCCTTCAGCGCGTCGCCGCGTCCCGGCGCGATCGCCTTGGGATTGAAGTTGCGGATTTCGTTCAGCGTCAGCGGCCATTCGCGCAAATGCGCATCGCCGCAATAGCAGGCCGAGTGATATTCGATGAGGTCGCCGGAGAACATGACTTCCGCATCCGGCACCCAGGCAACGATGTCGCCGGAGGTGTGACCGGCCCCGAGCTGCATCAGCCGCACCTCGCGTTTTCCCAGATAGATCGACATCTCGCCTTCGAAGGTCAGCGTCGGCCAGGTCAGGCCAGGAATGCTCTGCGCATCCTGAAACAGCCGCGGGAAGCGGCCATATTCGGAATCCCAATCCTGCTGGCCCCGTTCTTCGATCAGCCGGTAGGTCTCCTGCGAAGCGACGATGCCTTGCGCCTTGTAGGCGGAGGCGCCCAGCACGCGCACGGCATGATAGTGCGACAGCACGACGTACTTGATGGGCTTGTCGGTAACGGAGCGCACCCGCTCGATCACCTTGTTGGCCATCGCCGGCGTCGACTGCGCGTCGAACACCAGGCAGCCGTCGTCGCCGACGATGATTGCGGTGTTCGGATCGCCCTCGGCGGTGAAGGCATAGAGATCGGTGCCGATTTCGGAGAAGGTGATCTTCTTCTCGGAGAGGTCGCCGGTGGATGCGAAGTTCTTCGCCATCAATTCGTCCTTCAGGTCACGGGGTCACTGTTGCTGTTGCTGTTGCTGTTGCTGCTGCTGGCCGTCGATCATGCGCCGCTTGGCGAGGGTGATTGCTTCGCGCAGCACGTCGATGTCGCCGATATGGTTGGCGAGGATCAGCACCAGCGCCGCGTCGAAATCGGCGCTCTGCTCCTCGGTGAAGCCGCGATGCGCCTCGACGATGGCACGGAAGGCATCGTCAGGTCGCGTGAAATTGGAGCTGGTGGACAGCGGCATGAAAAACCTCAATTCAGGCCTTGTGTCAGGCCTTGCGCGCGGGACAGGGCCGCCGCGATCGCCGCCTGCGTCGGATGGCGGAAGCGCGCCGCGACGTAGCCGTCGGGCCGGAGCAGATAGGCGGCGCCCGGCTCGGCCTCATAGCGCTTTGCGACCAGGCCCGCGGGATCGGCAAGTCCGCCCGCGCCGCCGATGCGGATGTCCTTCACCCCATCGGGCGCAGCGATCGGCGCGCCGTTGCTGAACGACAGCAGCGTGAAGCCTGTTCCACCCGTCCGGAACGCATCCGTCAAATAGCTCTGCTCGCTCGCGCGGATCGCAACGGGGGCATCGAGCATGGAGCAGCCGGGTAACGGTCCGCCGCGCCAGGCATCTGCATCCGGCGACGACAATGGCGAATCGTAGCTGCACGGCACCGACAGGCGCCCGCCATTGACCATGCGCTTGCCGAACTCGGTCTCCTTGGCGAGCGACAGCACCGCCTTGCGCAGCCGCGCCTCCTGATGCGAGTTCGGCGCCATGAAGTCGGTCGAACGGGTGGATTCGCGAATATTCTCGTCGGCCGCCAGGCTGCGCTCGAGATGATAGCTCTCGAGCAGGCTCGAGGGCGAGGTGCCACGCAGCACGCGGTCGAGCTTCCAGGAGAGATTTTCGGCGTCCTCGAGCCCGGAGTTGGCGCCGCGCGCACCGAACGGCGAGACCTGATGGGCGGAGTCGCCCGCGAAAATCACGCGGCCATGGATGAAGCGGTCCATCCGCCGGCACTGGAATTTGTACAGTGAGATCCACTCGAACTCGAACTTGTCGTGACCGAGCATGCGCGCGATCCGCGGCTGCACGTTCTCCGGCTTCTTCTCGACGACGGGGTCGGCGTAACGATTGAGCTGGAGATCGATGCGCCAGACGTCGTCGGGCTGCCGGTGCAGCAGCGCCGAGCGTCCCGCATGGAACGGCGGATCAAACCAGAACCAGCGCTCGGTCGGGAATTCCGCGGTCATCTTGACGTCGGCGATCAGGAACTGGTCCTCGAACACTTGTCCTGCGAATTCGGCCCCGACCATTTGCCGCAGCGAAGACCGCGCGCCGTCGCAGGCGATCACATATTGCGCGTGCAGGCGATAGGCGCCCTCGGGCGTTTCGATCGTCAACAGGGCGGAATCGTTGCGCTGCTCGAGCGCCGTCACCTTGTTGCGCCAGCGCAGGTCGATCTCGGGCAGATCCTGGATGCGATCGACCAGATAGGCTTCGGCGTAGTATTGCTGCAGGTTGATGAAGGCCGGCCGCTTGTGGCCGTCCTCGGGCAGGAGGTTGAACTGGTAGAGTTGGGAGTCGCCGTGAAAGATCCGGCCGACGCTCCACACCACGCCCTTGGCGACCATGCGGTCGCCGACGCCGAGCCGGTCCCAATATTCCAGCGACCTCTTCGAGAAGCAGATCGCGCGGGAGCCCTCGCCAATGCGGTCGGCATCATCCAGAAGGACGACGCGCTGGCCGCGCTGGGCGAGATCGATCGCGAGCGACAGCCCGACCGGACCGGCGCCGACAACCACGACCGGATGCTCGGCCGGGCTTTGAGCGGCGCGGTCCTGATCGGGATGGCGGCGATAACCGAACTGGGCTTTGGCCTGATGCGTTTTGGCCTGATGTGTCTCGGCCTGCGCCATACACGAACCTCGGCTCTGGTCAGGGGAAGACTGATCTGCTAGATAGTCTCACGTGCAACTATTTTGGACCGGAGCCGGCCGGCCGTCAACTGGAATTCGGAGCGCGCTCCTTGGCAAGGACATCCAGCGACATCGCAGTGAAGGCACGCGAAGCCGATGAGGCCTCCGTAGCGCCAAAGGCACGACTCGACCTGTTCAGATTCGTACCGTTCCGTCTCAACCGGCTCGCCGCCGAAGTCAGTTCCGCGCTCTCGGTCGAATATCAGGAACGGCATGGTCTCGACATTCCCGCCTGGCGCGTGATCGCCACGCTCGGGTTCCGCGTCGATGCCTGCAGCGCGCAGTACATCGCGCAATGCACCCGCACGCACAAATCGACCATCAGTCGCGCGGTGACCACGCTGCTGAATGAGAATCTGATCGAGCGGGTCGAGAACGAAGCCGACCGCCGCGAATTTCGCCTCCAACTGACGAAGAAGGGCCGCGCGCTCTATGAAGAGCTATTCCCGCAATTGCTGCGGCGAGAAGACGAAATCCTCGCCTGCCTCTCCGCGCAGGAACGCAAGCAGCTTTCGGTGCTGCTCGGCAAGATCGAGCAGAGCCTCGATTTGATCCAGACCAGCGAAGAGGCCGATGCCAAGCAGGCGTACTAGGATACTGTCATTCCGGGGCGTCGCGACAGCGGCGAACCCGGAATCTCCCGCTACAACTTCTGGATTCCGGGTACGGTCCCTATTTCGCAAACGACCGCGACGGCGGCAGATGCAGCGCGAAGGCGTCGACCTTGTCACTGGCGCGCGGATAAATCTCGGTCACGATCGGATCATGGCCGGGGATGAATCGATCGGGGTGGCCGGCGAGGCGCTCGATCGTCTCCCAGCCCACCGCCATGTCGCCGACATTGTAGACGATCGGGAACGGGCTGCGCCGCTGCAGATTGGCGTAGTAATGCGCGGCATCGGATGCCAGCACCACCGGCCCGCGCGCGGTTTCGACCTTGACCACCTGCAAGCCGTCGGAATGACCGCCGACACCATGCACTGTGACGCCGGGCGCGACCTCACCATCGCCGGAATAAAACGTGACGCGCTCGCCATAGACGTGGCGCACCATCTGCGTGACGTGCTCGACCGAGAACGGATGGCGCAGCAGGCCGTTGCACATGCAGCGGCCGGTCGCGTAGGCCATCTCGCGTTCCTGGAGATGAAAGCGCGCATTCGCGAAGCGATCGAGATTGCCGGCATGGTCGTAATGCAGATGCGTGACGATGACGTCGCCAATGTCTAACGCCGCGACGCCGAAGCGCTCAAGCGCATCGACCGGATTGAGCGTCAGCTTGCGTGCCCGCGCGCTCGCCTCCTCGGCATTAAAGCCGGTGTCGACCAGAATGTCGCGGCCGCCCCCGCGGATCAGCCAGACGAAATAGTCGAGGTCCTGCGCCGCGCTGTCATGAGGGTCGGGCGCCAGGAAGTTCATGCTGGGGGTGCGCGGCGACATCGTCGCATAGCGCAGGGCGTAGATTTCGTAGGCGCTTCCCATGGTTTTTGCTTGCTTTTCTGAGTGGGGCTTCCGGGACGATCCGGCGCAGCAAGCCACTCTCCGCTGCAAAGGTCAAACGCCTCGCGGCGTGGCGGAGTGAGCCTTCCATGTGAGACCAATCACATTTTCGTCGCCATGAAGGTCCTAACCTTGCCGCCGGTAAGATTGAGCGGATCACGTCGAGCACAACCATGACAGCCCCTTTTATTCCTCTCGCGGCGCGCCCGGACGTTGCGGTCAATCGTCGCGATAACGCCGAATCTCCAAGTGGTTGACGCCCCCTCGCCACGGTTTGATAATGCAGGAAGCGTACGTTAAGGTCGCCGCGGCGCAAGCTGGGAACGGCGCCTTTTTGGCTGGACCGCGCTGATTATGAAAATTCGCTTCGTTTTTCTTCTGCCCTTGCTCATCTCACTCGTCCCGACTGCCCCATCGCTTGCGGCCGGGGACCGTTTTGCGTTGGTCATCGGCAATGCCAAATATCCGGACGCGGATGCCCCGCTGAAGGAACCGATCAACGATGCGCGCGACGTCGCGAACGAGCTCAAGCGCGACGGCTTTGCGGTCGAGATCGGCGAAAATCTGACCGGCGACGGCATGCGCCGGGCCTTCGACAAGCTCTACGGCAAGATCAAACCGGGTTCGGTGGCGCTGGTGTTCTTCAGCGGCTTCGGCATCCAGTCGGCGCGCCAGAGCTATTTGCTGCCGATCGATGCGCAGATCTGGACGGAATCCGACGTGCGTCGCGACGGTTTCAGCCTCGAGACCGTCCTCGGCGAGCTCAACACCCGCGGCGCCGGCGTGAAGATCGCGCTGGTCGACGCCTCCAGGCGGAATCCGTTCGAGCGCCGGTTCCGCAGCTTCTCGGCCGGCCTGACCCCCGTCATCGCGCCGAACGGCACCCTCGTCATGTATTCGGCGGCTCTGGCCTCGGTGGTCTCGGACGCCGGCGGCGATCACAGCCTGTTCGTTCAGGAGCTCCTCAAGGAAATCCGGGTCCCCGACCTGATGGCCGAGGAGACGCTGAACCGCACCAAGATGGGCGTCACCCGCGCCTCGCGCGGCGAGCAGGTGCCGTGGATATCCTCTTCATTGGCCGAAGATTTCTCGTTCAGCCCGGGAGCCGGCGGATCGCGTCCGGCACCTGCGACGCCGCCTGCACCACCCGCGCCGCCGCCGGTCGTCGCCAACAACCCGCCGCCTCCCGCGCCGCCGACATCGCCTCCGTCGCCGAAGCCGGCCGACACCGCCGCGGCGCCCCCGCCTGCTCCGCCGCCTGTACCTGCGCCGGCGCCCGCTCCGAAGCCGCAGGTCGAGGCCGCCCTGCCCCCGCCGCCACCGCCGGTAAAACCGGCTGATCCCGCAGCGGCGCCGAGCACGGACAGCGGGCCGACTGCCGCCGCCCTGGCCGACGATCCCACGATCAAGAGCCTGACCTCCAAGATTGCCGCCAATCCGGACGACGTGAATGCGCTGTACCGGCGCGGACAGGTCTATGCCAGCAAGGGCGCCTACAACCTCGCCATCAAGGATTTTGACGATACGCTAAGGATCAACACCAAGGACGTCGAGGCGCTGAACAACCGCTGCTGGACCCGCACGGTAGTGGGCGACCTGCAGGGCGCGCTGAAGGATTGCAACGAGGCGCTGCGGCTGCGGCCGAACTTCGTCGATGCGCTGGATAGCCGGGGGCTCGTCAACCTCAAGTCGGGCGCAGTCAAGAATGCGATTGCCGATTTCGACGCAGCCCTGAAGATCAATCCGCGCCTGACCTCCTCGCTCTATGGACGCGGCCTCGCCAAGCAGCGCAACGGCTCCGCCCAGGAAGGGGCACTCGATATCGCCAATGCCAAGGCGATGGATCCGAACATCGTTCAGGAGTTCGCAAGCTACGGAGTGCGCTAGTATTTTTTTGGCTTGAGGCAATCGAAAGCCTCGAACCTTGAACCGCCCTGGGAAGACTAATAGGCGGATGCCGCAACAGGTCTTTTCCGAGGCCGATTGCTGTCATTTGGATGCACGCGAGCTGACTGCGCAGGAGGGACTGGCTATGAGATTGGCTGCAAAGGGACTGACCGCGATCCTGTCCATCATCACCATCGGCGCCGCTCTGTCGCTGCCGACCTCGTCCGCCTTCGCCGGCGAAGAAAGCAACAGCAAGAACGTCACCGAGGACGAGATCGTCCGCGCACTGGCGCCGCCGGCCAAGAAGCCCCTGACCCGCGGCCTCTCGATCGCCCCGCAGGCCGATCCCGCACCGAACGCGGCGGAGACCAAGCTGATCCAGTCCGTTCGCGGCCGCTCGACGCGATCGCTGTCGTCGACCGAGCGCGAGGAAATCGCGTCGGTCGCCAAGGACAAGCCGAACATCGATCTCGAAATCACCTTCGACTACAACTCGGCCAATATCAGCGCCAAATCGATGTCCTCAGTGCAGGCGCTCGGCCGCGCGCTGACCAGCCCCGACCTCAAGGGCTCGACCTTCGTGGTCGCCGGCCACACCGACGCCGCCGGCGGCGAGACCTACAACCAGGACCTGTCGGAGCGCCGCGCGGACGCGATCAAGCGCTACCTCGTCGACAAGTACAGCATCTCCGCAACCGACCTCGTCACCGTCGGCTACGGCAAGAGCAAGCTGAAGGACCCGAGCCAGCCGATGGCGGAGGCCAACCGGCGCGTGCAGGTCGTCAATATGGAAAACAAGACCACCGCATCGAAGTGAGCACGACGCAATCCTTTGCGGTGACAAGTCGTCATGTGGTGTAAAGTCTCGCTTCCAAAGCGCGTCCCGCAGCCTTGTGGGGCGCCGCTTTGTTTCAGGGAAACGCTCTCGATGGGCCTCGCGCGGACGGCCGTGAGCCAGGCCAGGATGATCCGGCGATGAACCTCTCCGAATATCTCAAGCCTGCCGGGACCGTGCTGTTCGTCGTCGCGCTCGGCGTCGGCTATTATATGTTCGAGCATCGCAAGCGTCCCGAGCCGAAGGAGACGCAAAGCGAGGCGCTCGTCATCGTGACGAAATCGACCAATGCCTGCTTCTCCGACCTGGTGCGGGTGACCGGCTTCTTCGTGCCGCGCCGCGAGGCCGTGGTCATCGCCGATCAGGAAGGCTCAAGGGTCACCGATCTCCTGGTTACCGAGGGCGCCGTCGTCGCCGACAACCAGGAGCTGGCGCGCCTGACCGCGCCGCCGCAGATCCCCGGCCAGCCGCAGCGACCCGGCCCGCAAGGCCCGGTCTCGCTGAAGGCACCTGCGCCGGGCCTCGTCATCGAAGTGCGCACCATCGTCGGCGCGCCCGCATCCCCGCAGGCCGGCCCGATGTTCCGCATCGCCGTCAACAACGAGATCGAGCTCGATGCTCAGGTCCCGGCGGTGCACATGCCCAAGCTCAGTTCTGGCGCCACCGTGCGCATCAGCCGCGACGATGCGCCCGATTTGATCGGCCGGGTCCGGCTGGTTGCGCCGGAGATCGACCGCGCCACGCAGCTCGGCCGCGTCCGCATCAGCGTCACCAACAATCCCTCGCTGAAGGTCGGCGTGTTCGCGCGCGCCTCGATCGACGCCAAACGAAGCTGCGGCGTCTCGATCCCCAAGACAGCGATTGACCATCTCACCATTCAGGTCGTCGCCAAGGGCAACACGATCGAGACACGCAAGGTGCGGGTCGGACTGTCGTCAGACAGCGCGACGGAAATCCTGGAAGGCCTCAACGTCGGCGAAATCGTCGTGGCCGACGCCGGCTCTTCGCTCCACGATGGCGACCAGATCAAGACCATGTTCGCCGATGAACTCGATCGCACGCGGGTACGCTGATGGCTCTCAATATCTCGGCATGGTCGATCCGCAATCCGCTGCCGTCGGTCGTCTTCTCGATCATCCTGCTGATCCTCGGCTGGGTGTCTTTCACCAAGCTAGCGGTGACGCGGCTGCCTTCGGCCGACATTCCCGTGATCTCGGTCGTGGTCTCGCAGTTCGGCGCGGCGCCCGCCGAGCTCGAATCCCAGGTGACCAAGACGGTCGAAGACGCGGTCTCCGGCGTCGAGGGCGTGCGGCACATCACCTCACAGATCACTGACGGTGTGTCGGTCACCACCATCCAGTTCGCGCTGGAGACCAACACCGACCGCGCGCTCAACGACATCAAGGATGCCGTGACGCGCGTGCGGTCGAACCTGCCGCAGAACGTCACCGAGCCGCTGATCCAGCGCGTCGACGTCATCGGGCTGCCGATCGTCACCTATGCCGCGATATCGCCCGGCAAGACGCCGGAGCAGCTCTCCTACTTCGTCGACGACGTGGTCAAGCGCGCGCTGCAAGGTGTGCGCGGCGTGGCCCAGGTCGAGCGCATCGGCGGTGTCGAGCGCGAGATCCTGGTTTCGCTCGATCCCGACCGCCTGCAGGCCATGGGGCTGACCGCGGTCAATGTCAGCCAGAGCCTACGCGGCACCAATGTCGACGTCGCCGGCGGCCGCGCCGAGATCGGCAAGAATGACCAGGCGATCCGCACGCTCGCGGGCGCCAAGACGCTGAGCGACCTCGCCGGCACCATGATCCCGCTGTTCGGCGGCGGCGAGGTCCGGCTCGACGATCTCGGCACCGTCACCGACACCATCGCCGACCGCCGCACCTTCGCCCGCTTCAACGGCGAGCCGATCGTCGCGCTCGGCATCAAGCGCTCCAAGGGTGCCAGCGACGTGAAGGTCGCCGAGGCCGTGCAGAAGCGCATCGACGCGCTCAAGGCCACCTATCCCGACGTCGACCTGAAGGTGATCGACACCTCGGTCGAATATACCAACGGCAATTACCATGCGGCGATCTCGACCCTGTTCGAAGGCGCCATCCTCGCCGTCGTCATCGTGCTGTTGTTCCTGCGCGACCTGCGCGCCACCATCATCGCCGCGATCTCGCTGCCATTGTCGATCTTCCCGGCGTTCTGGGCGATGGACCTCCTCGGCTTCTCGCTGAACCTCGTCAGCTTCCTCGCCATCACGCTGTCGACAGGTATTCTGGTCGACGACGCCATCGTGGAGATCGAGAATATCGTCAGGCACATGAACATGGGCAAATCGCCCTATCGTGCCGCCCTGGAAGCTGCCGACGAGATCGGCCTCGCGGTGATCGCGATCTCGCTGACGATCATCGCGATCTTCGCACCCGCAAGCTTCATGTCGGGCATCGCCGGACAGTTCTTCAAGCAGTTCGGCATCACCGTCTCGGTGCAGGTGTTCTTCTCGCTGCTCGCGGCACGCTTCGTCACGCCGGTGCTCGCCGCCTACTTCCTCAAGCATGGCAATCACCAAGAGCCGCCGCCCGGCCGCGTGCTGCGGTCCTATCACAGGATCGTGGCCTGGTCGGTGAAGCACTATTTCATCACGGTGCTGGTCGGCTTCGGCGTGTTCGCCGCCTCGATCTGGAGCATCACGCTGCTGCCGCAGGGTTTTCTGCCGGCGCAGGACAGCTCGCGCTCACTGGTTGCCCTCGAGCTGCCGCCGGGCACCCAGCTCGCCTACACTGAAAAGGTCACCGAAGACATCGTCGCGCGCCTGCGCAAGCGGCCTGAGGTGAAGAGCATATTCGTCGATGGCGGGCGCGTTCCACCCGGCACCCAGGAAGTCCGGCGCGCCGCTTTGATCATCAACTACACGCCCAAGGACAGCCGCGACATCACCCAGCGCGAGCTTGAATTTTCGATCAGCCAGGAGCTGGAGAACATTCCAGACATCCGCTTCTGGTTCCTCGACGAGAACGGCCTGCGCGCCATCTCGCTGGTCGTGACCGGCGCGGACGCCAACATCGTCAACAACGTCGCCAGCGAGCTCGCGACGCAGATGAAGCGGATTCCGACCATCTCCAACGTGATCTCGGAAACCACGCTGGAGCGGCCCGAACTGCGCGTCGAACCGCGCGCCGATCTCGCCGCACGGCTCGGCGTCTCGACCGAAAGCCTGTCGCAGACCATCCGCGTCGCCACCATCGGCGATGTCGGACCGGCGCTCGCCAAATTCGACGTCGGCGACCGTCTGGTGCCGATCCGCGTGCAGCTCGAGGATGCCGCGCGCGGCAATCTGAAGACGCTCGAGCAGTTGCGCGTCCCGCTCGGCGAGCGCGGCGAGAAGGGCGGCGTGCCCCTCTCGGTCATCGCCGACGTCAAGCTCGACCAGGGTCCGACCAGCATCAACCGCTATGATCGTGAGCGGCAGGCGACCGTCGCCGCCGACCTCGTCGGTTCCGCCGCGCTCGGCGATGCCACCAAGAAGATCTACGACCTGCCGGTGATGAAGAGCCGGCCGAAGGGCGTGAAGGTCTCCCCCTCGGGCGATGCCGAAAGCCTGAACGAACTCTCCGAGGGCTTTGCCACCGCGATCACGGCGGGCCTGATGATGGTCTACGCGGTGCTGGTGCTGCTGTTTGGCACCTTCCTGCAGCCGATCACGATCCTGTTCTCGCTGCCGCTCTCGATCGGCGGCGCGATCGCGGCCCTGCTGGTCACCGGCAAGCAGCTCACCACACCGGTGTGGATCGGCATCCTGATGCTGATGGGCATCGTCACCAAGAACGCGATCATGCTGGTGGAATTCGCCATCGAGTCCATTCGCGCCGGCACACCGCGTGAAGAAGCCATGATCGATGCCGGCATGAAGCGCGCCCGCCCGATCGTGATGACCACGATTGCGATGGCGGCGGGCATGATGCCGAGCGCGCTCGCGGTCGGCGCCGGCGGCGAATTCCGCTCGCCGATGGCCCTCGCGGTGATCGGCGGCCTGATCTTCTCGACCATCCTGTCGCTGGTGTTCGTGCCCGCGATGTTCATGGTGATGGACGATTTAGGCGCCCTGATCTGGCGCTTCGCCAAGCGACTGATCGTCCACAGCGAGGATGCGGAGGACGTCGGTCATCATGGCGCTGCGCCCGCCGAAGCGATGCCCGCGCCGAAGAACATCGTGCACCCTGCGGCGGAGTAGACGTGACTCAGAGGCCGACCGAACGGAGTGATAGGACGAACGGCGTCAACGAACCTGACCCCGCTGAGGATTTCTTCGCCACGGTACAAAGTTGCGTCAGTTCTGACGAACTGGCTCGCCCCAACGGACGCGAGCCACGCATCTGAATCCCTACTCGTTCCGCGCGATCGCCGTCAGCTTGGTCATGTTCCGCAGCAATATCCGGCCGCGCTGGAGATCAAGGATCGCTTCCTTGCGCCAGGCCTGCAGCTGGCGGTTGACGCTTTCGCGGGCGGCGCCGACGAAGACGCCGAGTTGCTCCTGCGAGATGTGCACTTCGGAGCCGAAATCGGCGGCGAGTGCGCAGAGCCGCCGCGCCAGCCGTACCGGCAGCGGCTGCAGCATGGATTCTTCCATGCGCTCGCTCTGCCAGCGGATGCGCTGGCAGAGCAGTGCGATGATCTTGATCGCGACCTTCGGCTCGCGTTCGAGGAAGCTGAGGAAATCTTCGCGGCGCAGCACGAACAACTCGGTGGCTTCGCCTGCGGTCGCATCCGCGGTGCGATTCTGGCCGTCGAGCACCGCGACCTCGCCGAACAGGTCTCCCGGTCCCATGAAATTGAGCGTCAGCCGGCTGCCGTCAGGGGCACCGGTCTCGATGCGGACCTGACCGCGGCGCACGCCGAACAGCGCGTCCCCGGAATCGCCTTTCTGGAACAGCACCTCGCCATTCCCCAGGTGCTGGGTGTGACAGAGACTAGACAGCCGCTGGAGTTCGTCGGTACCGAGATCCGCGAACATCGGGTTCATCTTCAGAATGACCGCAAATTCGGCCTGCTTGCTCATTTCAATGTCCTTGTGAACGTCCCGGTCAGTTTTCTTGGCAAATCGCTTGAAACCATCAACATCAGGATCGCGTAAAACCGCGCCCGGGAAGTGTGTCACAAGTCACATAAGATTGCAGCACCTACTGACTATTTTTACGCGCTTGGAGCCGCTTCGCGTCCGGGGCTAAACTCAGGCGCGAAGGACGGGTGCAAAGGACGGATATCCGCGGGATTGAACGCCGATTGTCCGTCGCTGGAAAGTCGAGATGAGAGCAGTGAAATTCGCCGGCGCGGCTTTGGCCGCCGTCATTATCGTGATCGCACTCCTGCTGGTGGTCGGGATCCCCTCGGGCTTCCTGACCGCGACGATCGCCTCGCGCGTCGAGACTGCGACCGGCTATCGCCTGTCGATCGACGGCACCACCAGGATCAGCCTGTGGCCGAGGCTGAACGTCGCCCTGAACGACCTCACGCTTGCCGACCCCCGGGATCGCAGCGGCATCTCGCGCCTGACCATCGACAGCGTGCAGGCCGAGATGTCGCTCTCCAGCGTTTGGTCGGGCCGTCCTCAGATCAGCGAGCTTGTCGTCACCCGTCCCGTGCTCTACCAGCCGCTGCTGCGTGAGCGCCTGCCGAATGCGGGCTCCTCGTCGAAGCCGCTCGCTCTCGATGCCGGCGGCGCCTCCATCGACCGCGTCAGGGTCACCGACGGCGAAGTCGCATTCTCGCGCACGCGCGATCGTGTCGAGAGCCGCATCAGCGCCATCAACGCCGACGCGACCGTCGGCCGCGACCGCAAGGTCAATGTCACCGGCACCGCGCGGGTCGGCGACCATCCGACCAAGTTCGACATCAAGGCGGCCGCGCCGGTGCCGCCGGCCGACCGGCCGACGATTCCGGTGGATTTCGCCATCGACATGCCCGATGTGCTGAAGTCTCAACTCACAGGCCATGCCGAGATGCGGCTGAGCGGCGATGTCGTGATGATCAACGGCGTGAATGGCAGGCTCGGCGACGGCGCATTCAACGGCTGGGCTTCAGTCGACATTGCGAGCAAGCCCCTGGTCAAGGTCGACCTCGACTTCCAGCAACTGGCGATTCCGCTGGCAAAATCGCCGGATGGTGCAGCCGGGCAACCCTGGAGCAATGCGCCGATCGACGTGTCCGGACTCAACTATATCGATGCGCAGGTGAGGATCTCCGCGAACGAGGCCGTGATCGGCAATGCGCGCATCGCGCCGCTGGCGCTCGATGCCAAGCTTGCCGGCGGCGTGCTGAAGGCCGGCACCGCCAATCTCGGCGCCTATGGCGGCCAGGTCTCGGGCGAGGTGATCCTGGACGCGACCACCGGCGCGCCGAGCTTTGCCATGCATTCCGACCTCGTCGGGGTGCGCGCGCTGCCGCTGCTCCAGGGCCTCGCCGAATTCGACCGCATCGACGGCAAGCTGCAGGCCAAGCTCGCCTTGCGCAGTGCCGGCACCAGCCAGCGCGCGCTGATGGCGAACATGCAGGGCACGGCCTTCGTCAATTTCCAGGACGGCGCCATCCGCGGCATCAACATCGCACAGATGATCCGCTCGCTGACATCGGGCACGCTGTCCGGCTGGCAGGACAACCAGGACCAAGGCCGCGAACAGAGCACGGATCTGTCGCAGCTCTCGGCCTCCTTCCGCATCGACAAGGGCCAGGCGGTGACGACCGATCTCAATCTGATCGGGCCGCTGGTGCGCGTGACCGGCGCCGGCACCATCGCGCTCGACACCAAGATGATGGGCTTTCGCGTCGAGCCGAAGCTGGTGATGACGAGCGAAGGTCAGGGCCGCGCCAACGAGCCGGTCGGCTTCGGCATTCCCGTGATGATCCAGGGCAGCTGGTCGCAGCCGCGAATCTACCCTGACATGGCCGGCATGCTGGACAATCCGGATGCCGCCTATGCCAGGCTGCGCGAGATGGGCAAGGGCCTGTTCGGCCCTGACGGGGCCGGGCTCGGCAACATTCTGGGCAATCTGGGCAGCCTGGGCCTCGGCGGCACCACCGCGCCGGGCAGCGGCAATGCGCCCGGCAATGCCAATCCGCAAGCCCAGCAGCCGGGCCAGAACAATCTGCTCGGCGGCCCGCTGGGGGAGGCGATCGGCAATCTGATCCAGCAGGGGCTTTCCAATGGCGCGGGAAGCAGTACTGGCACCGCGCCGGGCACAGGCCGCAGCCGCAGCCTGCCGGCAACGCCCTCCACGCCGGCACCACAGGCCTTGCCCGCGGCGCCGGCCCTCGAGGACCCGCCGGTCGCGCAGCAGGACAGTCAGCCAATGAACGACGTGCTGCGGCAACTCTTTAACCGGTAATGGGTGGACTAGCGGGCAGAATTCCACGGCAATCCCCTTACATCAGCCGCCCGCCCCCCGGCTGCCTCCGAACGGATGAGGCTGCGGCAATTCACCCTCTCCACCCGCCCACAGGGAGTAACCACGCCGGCCGGTCTCCCGCCGCGCGGCGGTCCTTTGGCCCAAATTGTGATAGAACGGCCCCGAAGGGCCGACGGCCCGTAGCGCCGGCGTCGATGGCGGCGCAAGAGGATTGGGATGGCAGGAGCGAACGACAAGAGACGGTTTCTGCGCGAGGGCCTGTTCGCCAAGTACGTCGTCTCCCTCGTCGGCCTCGTCGTGTTCGTCCTCGCCGTCAACGGCGCGATGGAGACCTGGATCTCCTACCGCGCCACAAGGACACAGCTGACCGACGGCCTGGAGGACAAGGCGCAAGCCGCGGCCCGGCGGATCGAGCAGTCGATCTCGGAGCTCGATCGCCAGATCAGCTGGGTGACGCGGGCGAGCCAGGACACCCTTGAGAAGCGCCGCGCCGACTACGCATCGCTGCTGCACCAGGTCGCCGTCGTCAACCAGCTGTTCCAGCTCAACGGCGATGGCCGCGAGGTGCTGCGTGTCTCCCGCCAGTCGACCACGACCGGCAGCAATGCCGACCTCTCCCGCGACATGCGCTTTACCGAGACCGTCGCCCGCGGCGTCAGCTATGCGCCGGCCTGGTTCGCCGACCGGACGCCGTTGATGTCGATCTCGGTGGCGCATTCCGGCTTCAATGCCGGCGTCACCGTCGCGGAGATCGATCTCAGCTTCCTCTCCGAGTCTCTGTCCGACGCGCAAGTCGGCAAGGCCGCCTTTGCCTATGTGGTCGATCCGCGCGGCCGCGTGCTGGCGACGTCGTCGAAAGGGCCCGATGTCGGCAAGGATTTGTCGAAGCTGCCGCAGGTTGCGGCCGCGATCGCGCCTGGCCACGAGCCCGACAATTCGGGCACCGACTTCAGCGGTCATTCGGTGATGAGCGCCGCGAGCACCGTGCCCAAGCTCGGCTGGACCGTGCTGTTCGAGCAGCCGACCACGCAAGCCCTGATGCCGATCCGCGATCAGCTGGTCCGCATCGCGCTTCTGATCGGGATGGGCCTGATGGTCGCGATCCTTGCCGGCACGCTGCTCGCCCGCCGCATGATCATCCCGATTACCGCGCTGCGCGACGGCGCGCACAAGCTCGGCGAGGGCGATTTCAGCCACCGCATCGAAGTGCGCACCTCGGACGAGCTGGAAGATCTCGCCAGTCAATTCAACCGCATGGCCGGCCAGATCCAGGAGACCTATTCGAACCTGGAGAGCAAGGTCGAGGAGCGCACGCGCGATCTCGCGCAGTCGATCAACGAGCTGAAGGTGCTGGAGGAGGTCGGCCGCGCGCTCGCCTCCTCGCTCGATCTCGACGCCGTGCTGCCGACGATCGCCGCGCGCGCGATCGAGATCACCCATGCCGACGCTGTGCTGATCTACGGCTTCGATGCCGAGCGGCACAGCTTCAACCTGGTCGAGGCCGGCGGCATCGACAAATCCGCCGACGGCGCCCATGTCACCATCGAGGAAGGCGAGAACATCCTGAGCGATGCTGCCGCCAGCGGCGAGCCGATCGCGCTTGCCGATCTCGATCACGCGGCCGAGCAGCCGCTGCGCGAGGTCGCGATCGCTGCCGGCTTCCGTTCCGTGCTGGTGGTGCCGCTGGTCGACCAGCAGGGCACGCTGGGCTCGCTGGTGGTGCTGCGCCGCGCGGGCGGCGAGTTCGCCGGCAGCATCATCGGCCTGATGCGCACCTTCGCCAACCAGGCCGTGCTGGCGATGCGCAATGCGCGCCTGTTCACCGAGGTCGATCACAAGGGCCGCGAGCTGGAGGCGGCGAGCGAGACCGTGCGCGCCCAGGCCGACAAGCTCAAGCAGCAGACCGAGCAGCTCAAGGACTGGAACAAGTCGCTGGAGGAACGCGTCAAGACCCAGCTCGGCGAGATCGAGCGCATCCGCAAGCTCGAGCGTTTCCTGGCGCCGCAGGTGGCGCAGCTGATCGCCTCCTCCGACAGCCCCGAGGGGCTGCTCACCAGCCAGCGGCGCGAGGTGACGGTGGTGTTCTGCGACCTTCGCGGCTTCACCGCGTTCACGGAAGCGACCGAGCCGGAAGAGGCGATGAACGTGCTGCGCGAATATCACGCCGCGCTCGGCACGCTGATCTTCAAATATGAGGGCACGCTCGACAAATATGCCGGCGACGGCGTGATGATCCTGTTCAACGCACCGATCCAGTTCGAGGATCACACCAAGCGCGCCGTCAAGATGGCGGTGGAGATGCGCGAGACCATCGGCCCGCTGACCGAGCGCTGGCGCAACCGCGGGCACAGCCTCGGCTTCGGCATCGGCATCGCGGTCGGCTATGCCACGCTCGGCCAGGTCGGCTTCGAGCAGCGGCTGGAATATGCCGCGATCGGCAGCGTCACCAACCTCGCCTCGCGTCTCTGCGGCGAGGCCAAGCCCAACCAGATCGTGGTCAGCCGCCGCGTCTTCGGCATCGTCGAGCCCTTCGTCGAGGCCCGCGCTCTCGACGATCTCCAGCTCAAGGGTTTCAATCACCCGGTGCTGGCGATGGAGATCCTGAGCTGGCGCGAGGAGGTGGAGAACGTGGTGGATGCGTCCGTGGTGCGGATGCGGGGATAGGTCGCCGCCTGCCTCACGTGGTGAAGCGTTCCCGTTGCCCCCGTCGCCTTGCTGCTGTCATCGGATGCCGTCCGGTCGGACGAGCGCACCATCGCAAGACTTGACGCCGGAATGTCGGGCGTCACGACCACACGATTTTGCCGTACGCGAGCCAGCACCGTCGTACACGCGCCCGCTGATCGCTCACGGGCACTACCCCCCCTGCGACCGCACCTGGCACCAACGCCGCCCGCGTCCACCGCCCCTCACCCACGAACCCTGACGATCGCGATCCGTCCCTTACCATGGGATGAGTTGGAGGCAGCATAGGGTGTGTCGTTTTTCTGGCAAAGCGAACTTTTGATTATTTGAATACGATGCGCGCGCATCAAGCTTTCTCAGAACGTCGAAAACAACCCCATGCACAGTAGACGGGGCCAGTCGGATCAATGGGTTAGCGGACACGGGAATTCTGACAGGCCGAGGCTCATGCCGAGCGAGGAATGGACGGAAGCCACCATTCAGCGCGGCACAGCTTCGCGCGGACCGTCACCACGGTCCTTGGTCTCGGCAACGGTCGCGCTTCCACCGGTGCCAACGATTTCGATTTCATCACCTTCCTTGAGCGCGAGCCGGTCGATCAGCTCCTGGGGAAGAACCACGGCCAGATCGTCATCCCATTTGAAAACCTTCATCGCGGCCTCCGCTCAAGCCACTGCGCTATCGTTGATCTCACGAATCGTGCTGACGAGGCGAACCACCCTGGCTTCGTCGAACAAGTGCTCTGGTCCCGTCGGCGCAATCGCGGTGAAGGAGGCTCGTACAGCAGCGACGCCTCCATCATGCCTTGATCGGTCAAATGCTCGACCACCATGTTGATGAACTCGATTTGTGCCGCGGTCGCGGTGCCAGCGGCGATAAATCCGCCGAACGCCTCGCTCACGGCGGCGCGATCGAGCCCGACGAGTGAGCGTACAAGCCGCTGCGTGTTGGACAAGAAGGTGGCTGGCGGCCCACCCTGCGGCCATCCTTCGAGACGCCCGCTCGTCGCGGGCCCTCGGGATGAGGGCTGTCTTCGCGGTGATGCTTTGTGGCGAGGGGCGGCCGAACGAGCGTCCTGCCCCCTCACGCCCCGCGCTTCGGCCCGATCGCCTCGAACCCAGCCTTCTGCTCGTCGCTTAAATCAGCCTCGAAATCATCGAGCGCATCGGCAACGCTGTTCACGGCCTGCAGCATGGTCTCCAGCCGCGCTTTGACGGCGGTAAGGCGGGCTTGGGGCGTCGCGGCGGGCGGTGAGGGGCAGGCGCTGAGGGTCTGCATGGTGCGCAGGGTGGTGTCCTGGAGCACCTCGAAGCGGGCGCGGGCGGTCTCGTCGAGGCGGAGCGTCGAGGCGATGTCGCCCGCGGGCCATTGCTGCTGCACGAGTTGCTCGTACTGACGCTGCAGCTTTTCGTCATAGCGGGGATCGCTGTCGGCGTCGCAGGCGGCGGCCGCCTGCGCATCCTTGTTCGTATCCTTGTTCGTATCCTTATTCGTATCCTTGCGCTGCATCGAGGCAAGCGCGGCGCGACGATCGTTGGCGAGAGCATTGAGCCGGGCCTTCTGATCGTCATCAAGCAGACCCGTGAACTTGGAAAGCTTCGGCGCGATCGCGTCGATTGCCTTGATCATGGCTTCGAGCCGCTCGCGCATCAGGCCGAGGCGCTCCGCCGCCGTAGCAGGGGTCTGCGCGGGGCAGGCGGCACGGATGCTGTCGCGCGCGGCACTCCAGACCGATGCGAGCTCGTCGAGCGCGGTACGCTGCAAGTCGTTCGGCGCCACGGCGGTAGTGATGCGCTCGACTGGCAGGCCGCCCGTGTCGCTGGCCTCGCAAAGCGTCTCTGCGGACGGGATTCTCCGCGCGCGCCGGCCTTGCGGCACGGCATAGGCGGCGAGTTCGGTCGCCGCGTAGGGCGTGAAGATCGCGGCATAGATGTCGCCATAGCCATAGAGCGAGAGGCTGGTCGCATCGCCGAACACGACGGCATTGGTGAGATCGTCATGCGCGAACGGCCAGAACACCGGGCCGACCCAGCCATAGCTGCCATCGGGATGGCGCCACCAGCCCTGCGGACGGCGGCCGCCCTGCCAGCCCGCCAGCGCAGCTTGCGCCGTCAGCGCCGCGCGCAGCACGTAAGGGTTCGCAGCCGGGCCCCGCTCGGCGCCGCGCGGGTCCTGCGACCTCAATGCAGCAGAGCGATATCGACCACCCCGCACCGCCATGCGGGAATGGCGCAGTCGCGACATGCCGATGACGTGCCCGACGGCGAAACGCGCAACGCCAAGCGGACCGCCGCGCAATCCGAACTGCGCCTCGGCTCTGCCAGGCAGCAGCACTGCCGCGATCAGGACGGTCGCGCCGGCGAGCGCCAGTCGCACGCGTCCCGACATGACCGCTGACCTGACCAATTCGGCCTCCTCCCAGCGCAAGGCGCGCACCGCGCCGACCGACATGACTCGCGGGGGAACCAATTGTTCCGGAGAGACACAGGGCAAAGCGTCGCGGGCGACAGCTGACCTCGCCGGTAGGAAACGGCGAGGAAGGCCGCGCCCTCACTCCGCCTTTTGCGGCATCACAAAGGTCTGGCCGGGATAGATCAAATTGGGGTTGTGGATCTTGCCGCGGTTGGCGTTGAAGATCACGGCGTAGCGGCCGCCGTCGCCATAGGCGAGCCGGCTGAGCGCCCACAGGCTGTCGCCGCGGGAGATCACCCGGCTGCCGCCTGCCTCCGGCGCGACCTGGAGCACATCCGCCGGGGAGGCCGATGCCACCGTCGTCGCCGCGGGCGCCCGCGCCATCACCTTGGGTTTCGGCGCGCCAATCAATTTCGGCCGGGCCGCGGACCTGTCGTGGGCCGAGGCGAGATGCGGCGCGCCCGACGGCAAGGACGCCACGACATCCGCTTTGTCATCGGCCTTCTCGGCCTGCTTTGCCTCTTGCCTGGCGGCCGCTGCCGGGCGCGCGGGCGGCGGCGCCGCCTCGGCGATGGTCACCGGCATGGTACGGCCGGACTGCGTGACCGTGCCATCCGGCGCCTTGGCCCGGAGCGTCAATTCATAGGAACCGGAGGGAAGCTGCGGCGGCATCATCACGAACTGGCCCGAGGCGTCGGCGACCACCGTATCCAGCGGCTTGCCGTCGCGCAGCAGTTCGACCTTCGCGCCCGCCGCGGCCTGGCCGGCAATCACCGCCGCCTCGCCATGATCGTCGACCCGGGCGACGTCGAAGCGGGGACCGGTCTCGGCACTCATCGGCGGCTTGACCGGCGCAAGGTCAGGCAGCGCCGCGACCTGCTTCTGAATCTCGGCCAGCGCGCCGGTCTTCGGCTCCAGGCCCGGGACCGCCACTGGTGCAGAGGCAGGCGGCGTTGCCGCGGCAAGCTTTGACTGTTCCGGTCTCGGCTCGGGCTTGAGGTCGACCTTGGCCTCGACGTTGGGTTCGGCCTTGGTCTCCGGCTTGGCGGCGACTGCGCTCTTGATCCCATCAGGCAGCAGACGGCGCAACTCGGTCGGGCCGATCAACAGCACCGTGCCGACCAGCGCAAGCAGGCAGAAAGCAATGAAGGCCTTGGATGCGGTCGTCATGGGGAAAGAACCTTGGGTGGCAAATCAGCCGAGGGCGGCAAGGTGCGCCGATTTGGCTCCGGCAGCAAGCCGGTCGATGGGATGAGGCCGCCGTCCCGGCGATGTTCGCCAACGGCAATGCGGAAGGTTGAGATGGGAGATCAAGCGGTAGGCCCGACTTGGCAGGGTGGGCAAAGCGGACCGTGCCCACCAGCTCTGTCCATCACAAGCAGATCGTGGCACGGCGCTAGGAGCGCACCTTTTGCCCGCCCTACGAGGTCCCGCGCATGAGCGGAACCAACTTCCTGATTCCGCTCCGATTCATAGTTCCCTAACCCTCGATGGTAACCGGGTCTTTTCGGTTTTGCTGCATCTTGCGTCCCGTGGGAGGGCCGCATGGGCACATCGATCCGATGGACCGCGCGCATGCGCGCGCGGCTCCGTCGCTGGCGGGGAGCGCCACTGACATGGCTGATCGTCGGCGGCTTCGTGCTGATGGCCGCGATGGCCGTCGGCACCGCGCTGACCGTCGACCGCTTCCGGCAGAACGCGATCGAGACCGGCCGCGACAGCCTTGAAAACTCCGTGCGCCTGCTGGCCCGGCATTTCGACCGCCAGTTCGAGGATTTCGCGGTGCTCCAGAAGAGCATCATCGCCGAACTCGAGAGCCGCGGCATCGAATCCGCCGACCAATTCCGCAGCGAGATGGGCACGCTGGCCATGCACGAGGTGCTGCGTGCAAAAGCCAGCGGCTGGTCCGACGTTGCCGGCGCCAATCTGTTCGATTCCAAGGGCATGCTGATCAACTCGTCGCGGCGCTGGCCGGTCGCCGACATCTCGGTCGCCGACCGCGACTATTTCAAACGCCTCAGGAACGATCCGGCCGCGCAGGAAGAGATCGAGGTCGTACCGGGCCGGCTCGGCAACGGGCCGGCGATCGTGTTCGCACGGCGCGTGTCCGGCTCACACGGCGAATTCCTCGGGCTGGTCTCGCGCGCGATCGCGCCCGAGCAGCTCGAATCCTTCTTCGCCTCGACC
The DNA here is from genome assembly GCF_023073355.1 of Bradyrhizobium sp. 199. Lineage (GTDB taxonomy): Bacteria > Pseudomonadota > Alphaproteobacteria > Rhizobiales > Xanthobacteraceae > Bradyrhizobium. Next base: position 31,172 of record NZ_JADPJI010000006.1, on the reverse strand, counting down.
GGGCTCGGCGAGGACTCCTCGATCGCGATGCACCACCAGAACGGCCAATTGCTCGCGCGCGTTCCGCGTGTGGACGCGATGATCGGGCAGAATTTTCGCAAGGGCTCGCCGGAGCAAATGGCGGTGTTCGAGCGCACCTTCGTCTCCATGCAAATCGCAAGCCCGATCGACGGCAAGGACCGCATCGTCGCCTCGCGTCTCCTCGCCGGCGAGCCGCTGGTCGTCATCGCGACCAAGTCGCTGGACGCGACGCTTGCGACCTGGCACACGCAAACGAAATTCTTCGTCACCGTCGCCGTGTTGTCGATCGGCCTGCTGGTGCTTACGCTCTATCTGATCTTTCGTCAGGTGACGCACCGGCTCTCGCTTGAGAAGCAGCGGCTCGACACGGCGATGAACACGATGACGCAAGGGCTCCTGATGTTCGATCAGGACGAGCGGCTGGTCGTCTGCAACCGGCGCTACATCGAGATGTACGGCTTGTCCAGCGACGTGGTGAAGCCCGGCGCCTATTTCCGCGACGTGATCCAGCATCGCCATGATGCTGGCTCGTTCCATGGCGACGTCTCCTCCTATTGCGACGACATCCTGAGCAATGTCGGGCACACCCGAAACAATGTCGTCGAGACCGCCGACGGCCGCCTGATCGAGATCAAGAACCAGCCCGGCGCGGCCGGCGGCTGGCTCGCGACCCATGAGGACGTTACCGCCCGGGTTCGCGCCGACGAGCGCATCGCCCATATGGCGCATTACGACGCGCTCACCGACTTGCCCAACCGCGTGCTGATGCGCCGGCATCTGGAGCGGCGCGTTGCCGAGCTCCGCGAGGGCAAGCCGTTCGCCATTCTCTATATCGACGTCGACGAGTTCAAGGGCGTCAACGATACACTGGGGCACGAAGTCGGCGACGAGCTGCTGCGCCAGGTGGCGATGCGCCTGCGCGCCTGCGTCAGCGGCAACGACCTTGTCGCGCGGTTAGGGGGCGATGAATTCGCCATCGTCAAGGCCGGCACAAGCGACAAGGTTGAGCTGACGGCGCTGGCGGAGAACATCCTTGCGGCGCTGCGCGCGCCGGTGGATTGCAAGGGCCAGGACATCCAGACCGATGCCAGCATCGGGATCGCGATCGCGCCCGACCATGGTGACAATCTCGACGACCTGCTCAAGCGCGCCGATCTTGCGATGTACGCGGCGAAGTCGGAAGGGCGCCGCACCTACCGGGTCTTCGCGCCGGAATATGACGCCAAGACGAAGCTCCGCCGTCAGCTCGAATTCGATCTGCGTCAGGCGCTCGTTCGCGGCGAATTCGAGGTGCACTACCAGCCGCTGGTCGATCTCGCGGCCAATGTCGTGACCGGCTGCGAGGCACTGCTGCGCTGGCGCCATCCCGAGCGCGGCATGGTCTCGCCCGCGGACTTCATTCCGGTGGCGGAAGACACCGGGCTGATCGGCGAGATCGGCGAATGGGTCTTGAGGCAGGCCTGCCTCGAGGCTGCCTCCTGGCCCGGCCAGATTCACATCGCGGTCAACGTCTCGCCGGTGCAGTTCCGCTCGCGGACACTGGCGCTCAAGGTCGCCGCCGCGCTTGCGGAGTCAGGGCTTGCGCCCGGACGGCTCGAGCTCGAGATCACCGAGACCGTGCTCATCCGCGACGACGAGGAGGCGCTGACCGTCCTGCAGCAGCTGCGCGAGCTCGGCGTGCGCATCGCGCTCGACGATTTCGGCACCGGCTATTCGTCGTTGAGCTATCTGCACCGCTTCCCGTTCGACAAGATCAAGATCGACCGCAGCTTCATCAGCGACATCGGTCAGTCCGAAGATTCCTCCCCGATCGTGCAGGCGGTGGTGCACATGGCCGCTGCCCGCCACATGGCGACGACCGCCGAAGGCGTCGAGACCGAAGCCCAGCGCGAGGTGCTGCGTCAGCTCGGATGCAGCCAGATGCAGGGCTGGCTGTTCAGCCCGGCCGTGCCCGCGGCGAAATTGAAGCAGCTCTTGTCGGCGCAGGCGGCGGCTTAGCGGTGCACTCGCCGGGCGCCGCGAGCTGATAGATAGCTCTGCGAGATCGGAAAGCTCACATCAACGTTTCGCGGCACGCACTTCGGCAATCTCGGAGTCGGGGTGGCTGACGATGGTGGCAAACATGATGCCGCTGATGATAAGCGACCAGGCGGTGTTCCAATAAATCCAAAACACGTGCCGGCCTCCGTTCGATTCGTCCGCCCGCGGGACCAGGATAACGGCAAGCCGAGGCCGCCGTTTCCGGTGCGAATACAGCGCTATTTTTGTTTGGTCGGCGGCGACGCTGGATCGGTTTGACCGCTGTGGCGCTTTGCCACGACGTCGGCGTCGTGCTCGCCCTCGTGCGGGCGTGGCGGCAGCTTGGGCTGGCCCTTCTGGCCGCCATGCTTGCCGCCCATGTCGGGCTTACCTTCGAGATCGTTTTCCTGGGGCATGCCGGTTCAATGCGCTGGCGCGGCATTGGTTCGCATTGCGCCGGCGTTTTCGCCTGTGAACGAGTTCATAGGATTGCCGCGGTTTGCAGTGCACGATCTCGCATGCCCGGGACCTCAATGACACCGACGGATTCGGCCTGATGCGGAAGCAGCTCATCGCCTGGACCATCCTGACCTCCGCCCTGGTTGCGGTTGCCGTCTGGGCCGTGCTCGGACCACCCGCTCCTCCGTCCGGCCCGCATCTGCCCTCCCGGACAGCCTCCGTGCGGTAGCTCTCTCCCCGCGACCGATACAATTTCGGCATCGATTGATCCCAATTGGAATTTGGTGCGGGCGCGCGCCGCCCGCTATCCTTGCCGGCAACGACAATGAAGCGACCCGGCCTTCAGGAGGAGCCCATGCCGAGACCGACCCGAGGCAGCGCGTCCAAAGCGCCACGCCCTGCGATCGCGACGACCCTGTTCGCAGCCCTCACCCTCATTTCTGGAGTCCACGCCGGCATGGCCGAGACCTTCGCCTATGTCGGCAACGCCGACAGCAACGACATCAGCGTGTTCAAGATGACCGCGAGCGGCGAGATGACGCCGATACAGACGGCTGCCTTCACCGGCGTCGACAAGCCCGGCTCCTCGACCCCGCTCGCGATCACGCCCGACCACCGCGTGCTGATTGCCGGAATCCGCTCGCAGCCGTACCTCGCCGTAAGTTTTGCGATCGATCCGAAGGCCGGGCAGCTCAGCCATATCGGCAACGGACCGCTCGCCGACAGCATGGCCTATATCGCCGTCGACCACAGCGGCAAGTTCATGTTCAGCGCCTCCTATGGCGGCAACAAGGTCGCGCTGAATCCGCTGCTGCCAAACGGCGTCGCCGGCGAGCCGAAGCAGGTGATCCCGACCGGGCTGAATGCCCATGCCTTCCTGCCCTCGCCCGACAACCGCTTCGCGTTCGCGACCAATCTCGGCTCCGACCAAGTGCTGAGCTTCGCGTTCGATGCCACGGCCGGCACGCTGACGCCGAGCGATCCGCCGACCCACAAGGTGCCGGAAAAATCGGGGCCCCGGCACTTCGTGTTTCACCCGGGCGGCAAGTTCGTCTATCTCCTCCACGAGCTGAACGGCGACGTCGCCGCGTTCACCTATGAGGCCAAGAGCGGCGCCTGGGACGAGATCCAGCGCACCACCGTGCTGCCGGAAGGGTTTTCGGGAAAACCTTGGGCCGCCGACGTCCACATTACTCCGGACGGCCGCTTCCTCTATGCCTCCGAGCGTACCACCAGCACCCTCACCGCCTACAAGGTGGACGCGACCAGTGGCAGGCTGACCACGATCGGCAGCGTGCCAACCGAGAAGCAGCCGCGCGGCTTCAACGTCGATCCTTCAGGGCGCTACCTCGCCGCGGTCGGCGAGCTCTCCGACAGCATGACGGTCTATGCGATCGACCCCAGCAGCGGCGCGCTGGCCAAGCTGAAATCCTATGCCACCGGCAAGAAGCCGAACTGGGTGGAGTTTTTGAGCCTGCCGTGAGGGGCGCTGATCTCTCCTCGCCGTCATGGCCGGCGAACCTCTTTGCTTATGCGGCGACTAATTCAACGGGCGGCATCGCGCCGCCCGTGTGCTGGGCATTCCTGTCCGGCCGGTCCTTACGTGCTCTTGGCCCAACGCGGTCGCTTCTGCTAACGATGAGGCCGTTAAGACCCCAACCGGAATGACCCATGCGTTCATTGCCTGCGCGTTCTGTTTCCAGACATCTCGCTGCGCTCACCGGACTGCTGTTGCTGTGCGCCCAGCCCGCGCTTGCTGCCGATGACGACGCGCCCAAGGGGCCGGCCGTCACGGTGCTGAAAGTCGCAAAATCGTGCTTCTCCGACATCGTCGAGGCCACCGGCACGATCATCGCGCGGGAGGAAACCTCGGTGCGGCCCGAGCGCCCGGGTCTGAAGGTCACGGACGTGCTGGCGGAAGCCGGCGACACTACCACCGCCGGCCAGGTGCTGGCGCGGCTGGCGCTTCCGGAGGGCGGCACACTGCAGATCACCGCACCCATGGCGGGCGTGATCGCGACGTCGACGGCCCAGATCGGCAATCTCGCCTCGGCCAAGGGCGAGGCCCTGTTCACGATCGTGGCGCGTAGCGAGTACGATCTCGTCGGCCTGGTGGCGACCGCCGATATGCGCAAGCTCGCGGTCAATCAACCGGCGACGGTGCGGATCGCCGGCGCCGGCGACATCGAGGGCAAAGTGCGCCGCATCGGCCCCACCGTCGAGCCGAACATCCAGCAGGGCATGGTCTATATCGGCATCTCCTCACAGAAGCGGCTGCTGCTGAAGGCGAGCGGGCGTGCGCTGATCAAGACCGGGCAGAGCTGCAACGTCGCGGTGCCGCTGACCGCCGTGCAGTATTCATCCGCGGGCACCGTGGTGCAGGTGATCCGCCGCAACCGCGTCGAGACCAAGCGCGTCGAGGTCGGCTTGATGTCGGGCGGCAATATCGAGGTCCGCGACGGCCTCAACGAGGGCGATGTCGTCGTCGCCCGCGCCGGCGCGCTCTTGCGTGAAGGCGATCCGGTGCGCCCGGTGATGGCCGCGGAAGCGGCGAAGTAGGCAAGGTCGCGCTTGTCCCGGACGCGCTGCAGCGTGCAAAAAGCGCGTTTACGCGCGTCTGCGACACGCTATGGCTGCTGTGCAGAGCCGGGACCCACCTCGCCTAAATGTGCAGTTAAAAAATAGGCCCCGGCTCAGCGTCGCATCATTGCATGATGCGCCGCGTCCGGGGCACGAGACTTCGCAGAACCTGAGAAAATTAAAGCATGATCCGGAAAAGTGCGCAGCGGTTTTCCGAAAAGATCATGCTTGAACAACAACCTAAAGCGCGTGGCGATTCATCCTGATCGCATCGTGCTTTAGCCGCCGGCTTCGCCGAAATGGACGTCTTCGAGCAGCGAGGAGGAGACCGTCGGGACCTGGTCACCTTCGCTGGCGCGGGAGATGGCGAGGCGTGTCTTGTTGAAGACGCTTTCGGCGCTGCCCCGTGCGTTGAGGTTGTTGAGGAACTCGCTGACAAGCACGCTGTGCTCGCCCTTGCCGTCGTCGACGACCTTGCCGGGCGAGGCCGAGGTGAGGATCAGGGCGTTGTCGGACGCGCTGATCGGCGCGAGGCCGTGGCTGTAGGAGCGGAAGCGACGCTCATAGGGATTGCGGCGGGATGCATCGACGACGACGAGCTTGGCCTTGGCGCCCTGCTCCTTCATCATGTCGAGCACGCCGTCGATCGAGACACCCTGGCGGCGGACGTCGCTTTCCTTCCAGATCACGGCATCGACCGGCAGCATGTAGCTCTGGCGGCCGGCCTGCACGCCGTAGCCGCCGAAGAACAGCATGACGACGGTATCTGGCTTGATCCGCGACTTCAGGCGGTTGACGGCGCGAACCATGTCGTCCCTGGTCGCGTCTTCCACCATGTCGACGTCAAAGCCGTCCTTGCGCAGTGACGAGGACAGCGCGCGGGCGTCGTTGATCGACTGCGTCAGCGGCGCGCTGGCGTCGGGATAATGTCCATTTCCAATGACGAGGGCGAGACGGGAGGTCTGGGCGATCGAACCGGTGACCTGGTCGGTCGAGACGGCCTTGGCGGCATCGATCGCACGCATGTTGAGAGCAGCATGGGCACCGATCACCAGCGAGACCGTGCCGATGAGGGCCGCGGCCAGCGCGATCGTGCGTCTGGAAAGGTCGAGCCGCTTTACATTCATCTCGGTTCGTTTCCTGTGCCAAAGACCAGCCAAGCACGCGCACACCGTTTGAGTAGCGCGATAGCGTCTTTAGGTTTGAGGGGTTGGCCGGGGATGTGCCCCCGAATTGCGCGCAATTTGCGGCGCCGCACCAAACAAACCTTTAACCGGATATAGGAGCCCCGGCAATAGGTTGCCCAAAATTCGAGCTAAGTAACTGAAGTTGTTGTTGAATTACACGCCTTAATTTCTGCATTTTTGGCTTTCCCCGTATCCTTCCGAGCCTCCAATCTTGCAGCCTTCGTGCCGACTTTTTCCGTGACTTTCGTCACATTTGTATTTCCTGCAAATCCGGGTAGCCTTTTCAACGACTTGCAGGGGGTTGGCGTGGTTGGGAGCGCTGGCCGGCCCCGGCCAAACCCCGCCAAAGTTCCCGCGACCAGGTTATTTCATGAGCTTTCATTACTTCGCCGGCGCCGCCTGCCGGGCGCTGCTGGCGCCGAAGGACGGCCCCTCGCTTTACGACGTCTGCGATCCCGTATTGTCTGCTACGGCCGGCGGCGATCCGCATCTGGCCAAATTCTACAAGACCGCGCTCGGCAATCCCGCGCTGCGGGTGCTGCTGCGGCGGGCCGGGCTGCCCGAGCTGCGCGACGAGGCCCGGCTGACGGCGCTGCGCGAGGCGCTGGTTCGCGCCCGCGACGAGGCCGAGCCCGATTGGGCGGCAGTCGGCCAGCCCGTCGCCGATCTCGTCGACAGCATCGCTGCCGACCATCCCAAGCCTCCGCCGGCGATATTCACCGGCTCCGCACCGCCGCAAGCGCAGATCGACGGCGTGATCCGAGATTGCGCCCAGCATCTGCTCGGCTCGTACCGCCGCAACGGTTTCCTGCCGACCTATGCCGCCTTCAACCTGATCGGCGATCCTGATTTCCGCGGCCGCGAGCTGATCATGGCGCTCACGGGCCTGAACGCCCGCGGCTACAAGAATTCCTCGCTGTTGTTCAACCTCGCCCGTGTCTTCATCGCACGCTCGCCGGCACGGGCCGTCGTCAATCCGCCCTGGCGAGGGGTCGCCGAGCCGATGTGGGAGCCGGTGCAGATCCGGCACCGATCGGCCTATTACGACGCGTTCTTCATCGAGGCGCTGCTGAGCTATGGCGAGACCGGGCTCGCCTCATCGGCCGACAAGGTCGCGGCAGAGCGCGCCATCGCCGACATGGTGGATTTCTGCGTCAACATCAGCCGCGAGGAGGTCGAGGGCATCGACGGCGTGCGTTTCAACGTCATCACCGCGCTGGCGCCGGCACCGCATCCGCGGTTCTCCCGCTACTTCGCGCAGATCAAGCAGGACCTCGGCTTCGGCATTTACGTGCCTGACTGTGACACCACGGCGTGCTCGATCTCGGCAGCGACGCAGGCCGGCTGCCTTGATGCGATCATCGACCAGCCGCTGCTCGACTTCTATTCCGGCTACCAGGTGCGCGCCGGCATCAACGCGCCGCGCGTGACCGTGCCGCTCAACGACAATATCGACCATGAGGGCGGCGTCGCGACCTGGATCGACAACCTCAAGGGCGAGCGTCCCTACGGCAACGATCTCGATCCGACGCTCAATCTCGACATTCTCGAGGTCAGCTTTCGCAACCTCGCGCGCTGGAAGGTTTTGGAGACGCCGTCGCGGCTCGCCACGGTGCATCGCATCATCGGCTTCCAGAAGCGGCTGGCCGCGAGCGGTGCCTTCGCCAATCCGCGCTCGCACATCTATTACCTGCCGGAGCTCTACAGCGCCTATTTCGGCCGCTGCTATGCGGCCTTCCTGGCGCTGCCGCTGGCGGCGCAGGCTTTGATCGATCCGGACGGCGATTTCGACTTCATCCGCCATCGCGTGCTGTCCTACGTCAAGGGCGAGCTGATGGCCGCCGAGATGAACGTGTTCGACGCGGCGCTGGCACTGATCGCGCTCGGCCATCTCGGCGCCGACCCGCGCGCCTTCGCACCGGCGCTGAACGTGATCGTCGCCAACCTCGGCGAAGGCGGCCGCCGCGGCCCGTTCCGCGCCTATGAGTGGAACAAGATGAAGACGCCGACGCGGATCCTGGTTGGCGGCCCGGAGGTGACGTCGGCGTTCGTGCTCATGGGGCTCGCGGTGGCGCGGCGGGTGATGGCGCGGGGGTGAGCTCGTGCGCCGAGCGCAGATCTTGTGGCGCAGGTCTTGTAGCGCAGGTCTTGTAGCGCAGGTCTTGTAGGGTGGCAAAGGCGCGGAGCGCCGTGCCCACGCAAGACATCGTGGGCACGCTTCGCTTTGCCCACCGTACGGGACCGTCAACTGATGACGGGAAGTTGAAAGCCCTTCTGTTGAGCATGCGCTGGCCGGGCGGACAAAAGCCGACCACAATTGCGCGGTCTATCGAGATTTTCATCACACCGGACCGGCATGTTGCGAAAATTCCTGATTGCGCTGTCTCTGCTTGCCCTGCCGTCGCTGGCCGCGGGCGCCGACATCACCGGCACGGCAAAAGTCCGCGCCGGCGATGCCGTCGTGATCGGCAACATGCGCATCCGGCTCGGCGGCATCGACGCGCCCGCGATCGACCAGCTCTGCCTCAATACCAAGAGCGAGCGCTGGACCTGCGGCCTTGCGGCGCGCGACGAACTCGCCAAATACGCCGACGGCAAGAGCTGGGCCTGCCACACGAGGTCGATCGACCGGCGCGGCCGCACCGTGGCGCGCTGCGAGGTCGGCGGCGAGGACATCCAGAAATGGCTGGTGCGCAGCGGCTGGGCGCTGGCCTATACCCGCATCTCCAAGGACTACGAGCCCGACGAGGCCGCCGCGCGTGAGGCAAAAGCCGGGATGTGGCAGGGCGCCTTCATCGCGCCCTGGGACTGGCGCGAGCGCAACAAGAAAACCACTATCCTCGGCGCGACCAAGCCGCCGGACGGGGCGCATGCGGTGCTGCTCGCCTCGGCCTCGGGGCCGGTCGCGCCCTCCCCGGATTGCACCATCAAAGGCAACGTCAACAGCGCCGGCGAGTGCATCTTTCACCAACCGAGCAGCCGCTGGTACACCCAGATCAAGATGAAGATCAGCAAGGGCACCCGCTGGTTCTGCTCGGTCGAGGAGGCGGAAGCGGCCGGCTGCCGTGAGACCAAACGATGACCCAGACCTGCGTTTTGGGCGCTTTTCCGAGGCGTCAGCGCCACGTAAAAGCATGAATCAGCGACCCACCATCCTGTTCTCAAGCAACAAGGACTGACAGCAATGACCGTTCGCGCGGGCCGGGAGTTTCTGGCCATCCCCGGGCCCACCAACATGCCCGACGAGGTGCTGCGGGCGATGCACCGTCCGGCGATCGACATCTATTCCAAGCAGATGCTCGATCTGACCGAGAGCCTGCTCAGTGACATCACCAAGCTGTTTGCGACCAGGGGCAAGTCCTACATCTACATCGCCAACGGTCACGGCGCCTGGGAAGCGGCGCTCAGCAACGTGCTGTCGCGCGGCGACAAGGTGCTGGTGCTGGAGAGCGGCCGGTTCGCGATCGGCTGGGGCAACGCGGCAGCCCTGATGGGCGCCGAGGTCGAAGTGCTCAAGGGCGACTGGCGCCGCGCGGTACGGCCGCACGAGGTCGAGGAGCGCCTGCGCCGCGACACAGAGCACACCATCAAGGCCGTCGTCGTCGTCCAGGTCGACACCGCATCGGGCGTGCAGAACGACATCGAGGCGATCGGCAAAGCGATCAAGGCGAGCGGCCATCCGGCGCTGTACATGGTCGACACCGTGGCCTCGCTCGGCTGCATGCCGTTCGAGATGGACAAATGGGGCATCGATGTTGCGATGTCCGGCTCGCAGAAGGGCCTGATGACGCCGCCTGGCCTCGGCTTCGTCGCCGCCAATGCGCGTGCGCTCGAGGTGCACAAGAAGGCCAATATGTCGACGCCGTATTGGAGCTGGAGCGAACGCGAGGGCACCGAGAATTATCGCAAATATGCCGGCACCGCGCCGGTCCATCTGTTGTTCGCGCTGCGTCAGGCGATCGACATGCTGCACGAGGAAGGGCTGGAGAACGCGTTCCGCCGCCACAGCCTGCTCGGCGAAGCTACGCGCCGCGCCGTTGCCGCCTGGTCCGAAGGCCAGGTGCTCGGCTTCAACGTCGCGGAGGCCAGCGAGCGCTCCAACACCGTGACCACGGTGACCATGAGCAACGGCCACGACCCCGCGGTGCTGCAACGCTATTGCAAGGACAAGTGCGGCGTCGTGCTCGGCACCGGCATCGGCGACCTCTCCGGCCAGGCCTTCCGCATCGCCCATATGGGCCACGTCAACGCGCCGATGCTGCTCGGCACGCTGGGCGTGATCGAGATCGGGCTCAACGCGCTGAAGATCCCGCACGGCAAGGGCGGACTGGAAGCGGCGGTGGCGTATCTCGGCGACGAGGTGGCGGCGTAGCGCAGCTTCGTATCTCTTCCTTCTCCCCTTGTGGGAGAAGGTGGCGTGAAGCGCCGGATGAGGGGTTGTTTCCGCACTCGCAACTTCCAGCGTCGCGGAGAGAGACCCTCACCCGTCTCGCCGCTACGCGGCGAGCCCCCCTCTCCCACAAGGGGAGAGGGAAAGATCAGCGCTCCACCCGATACGCCGCGACCTGCGCCTTCAACTCAACCAGTAACACAAGCGGTGCCGTCGGATCGACCCGATACTCTCCACGCGCCAGCCACGACAGCACCTTCGCGTCAACCACCGGCGAATGGTGGATGACGTCGGCGTAATTGTCGAGGTCGTGCGTGACTTCTTTGATCGCCCGGAAATCGTGCAGGCGCACATTGGGAAGCTGCGTCAGCCGTTGCGCGATGACAGAGGTGAGGTCGGTGACGATCTTCAGCGTCGCAGGTGAGGCATCGCGCATCGCGACGAATTGCAGGATCGAATAGGGCGGGAAGTAGATGTCGAAGGTCACGTCCGGATGGCGCGTGATCAGGCCGACGGCGTCGCGCTCGAAATGACTGACCATGGCGTCGTAACCATAGCCTTCACCCAGAAAACGGCGGCGCGCGGGAGCGGTGATGTAGGTAAAGGCAGCGAGTGTCCGCTTCGCATTGTAGCCGTTGGCGACATCGAAATCCCTGGGCAGCGCATAGATGTCGTCGACGTCGGACAGCGCAAACTTGACCGGGAGATACGGCGCCGCCCGGGTCAGCGACTGCCGCAGCGGGGGAACCGAGCGCAGCAGGGCGAACAGCGATTCCTTCGCCATTGCGGCGCTGAACAGATAGGACGCGATCCCCTTCGTTGTCCCCCGATAGAGATCGACGGACAGATAGGGATCGGCCTCGATGTCGGCGGCATCGACGAAGATGAAATCGTCCATCGCCCAGATCACCCGCCTGGCGCCGCGGTCCATGGCCTGGTCCAGCACGAAAGCCTGCTGGCGCGAGTTGGAGCCGGTCATGGCCAACTTCAACGAGCGGACGCCGAGCGCGCGGTCGATGTCGCTCTGGCGGAAATGGATCGCGAGCGAGGTGCCCATGAAGGCAGTGTCGAACGGCTGGCTGCGGATCAGGCCGGCATTCTGCACGCGCGTGTCATCGGAATAGAAGGCGGAGCGCGAGGGGCGGAACAGTTGCAAGGGATCGACGACATAGGTGAGCAAGGCCGCGCCGAGCACGCAAACGATGCTGGCGAGCAGAAAACGTCGCAACTGTGTAAACGCGCCCTGCATCAGAAGCGGAAGTAGATGAATTCGCTGTGGGCCTGGATGCCCAGGAGCCCGAATGCGAGCACCAGCGACGCCGCGTAGAGAACCAGCGGCCGCATCCGTCCTGCCCGCAAGCTCTCGCCGACGCTGCGATTGGCATGATCGTAGCCCATGAGCGCTTGCGTGTTCGGCGCCAACCACACCAGCGCAGCGTAGATGGAGACCAGCACCAGCGCCGCGATTTCCTCGCGGCCGAACACGATATTCGAAGGATCTGCCATGGCGTGGAGAACCCGCAGCGCCCAGGCGACGCTCTCGGCGCGGAAGAACACCCAGGCCACGACGACGGCCACGAAAGTGAGCGCTGCTCCGGCAATGCGGGCCGGACGCACGAGAACCATTGGAATGGCCGGAACGAACGCAATGAAGGCGTGATTGACGCAGAGATAGGCGCCATGTAGCGCGCCCCAGATGACAAAAGTCCAGGCCGCGCCGTGCCAAAGCCCACCGAGCAGCATCGTGATCGTCAAATTGACGTAGCGCAGCACGCGACCGTGCCTGTTACCCCCGAGCGGGATATAGAGATAGTCGCGCAGGAATTGCGACAGCGTCATGTGCCAGCGCCGCCAGAATTCGACGATGCTGGTGGCCTTGTAGGGCGAGTTGAAGTTGACGGGCAGGAAGATGCCGAACATCAGCGAGATCCCGATCGCCATGTCGGAATAGCCGGAGAAGTCGAAATAAAGCTGGAACGTGTAGGCGAGCGCACCCAGCCAGGCCTGATCGAAGCTAGGCGAACGCGCCTCGAAGGCAAGCGCGACCAGCGGTTGGATGCCGTCGGCAAGGCAGGTCTTCTTGAACAGGCCGATGGCGAAGATGATGGCGCCGCACAGGATGAGATGCGGGTCCGGGCGCTTGGTCTCCTCCCGCTCGAATTGCGGGATCATGTCCTTGTGGTGGAGGATGGGTCCTGCGATCAGATGCGGAAAATAAGTCACGAACAGCGTGTAGTGCGGCAGCGCGTAAGCCGCGACCTGGCCGCGATATGCATCCACCAGAAATGCGATCTGGGTGAAGGTGTAGAAGGAGATGCCGACCGGCAGCAGGATGTGGACCGCGGCATGCGTGCCGAACAGCGCATTGATGTTCTCGGTGACGAAGCCGGCATATTTGAAGATGCCGAGCACGAGCAGATCGCCCGCGACGCCAAGCGCGAGTGCCGTCTTTCGTTGCGACGGGCCGAGCTTCGCCACGATCAGGAGATGACCGATGCCGTAGTTGAACGCGATCGAGATCAGCAACAGGGCCACGAACTGCCAGCTGCCGATCGCGTAGAAGCCGAGCGAGGCCAGCGCCAGCCAGATCACCGGCTTCAGATTGCTGCGCCGCCCGAGCCAGAAATAGCCGGCCAGCACGAGGGGCAGGAACAGCAGGATGAACGGGTAGGAATTGAACAGCATCAGGCTGGACCGGCGGCGGGGATAGGGTCCGTAAAGCATACACGGGGCCGGTCAACAACCCGGCGACTTGGCGCGGCGGCGCTGGCAATCGGCGGAATCGGGACGATATAAGACGGTGGCTCCTCTCCCTCTCCCCGTTCTTACGGGGTCGGGACCAGCTACGCTCGCCCTGAGAGGGTTGGGGTGGAGGGCTTCTCTCCGCAGGAGAGATGGTCGAGGGACCTGTACCCCTCACCCGCCGCTTCGCGGCGACCTCTCCCCGCAAGCGGGGCGAGGTTAAGAAGAGACGCCGCGCTGATTAATGAGGATCGAGTGACACAAGCCAAAACGCCTTCCCAGCCTCCCGTCGCCCCGCGCCGGCCGCATTCCTTCACGCGGCACGGGATCACCGTGACCGACGATTATGCCTGGTTGAAGGACGCGAAATGGCAGGAGGTGCTGCGCGATCCCAAGGTGCTCGATCCCGACATCCGCAAATATCTCGACGAGGAGAACGTCTACACCGACAGCCTGCTCGGCCATACCGCGAGCCTGCAGAAGACGCTGGTTCGCGAAATGCGCGGACGCATCAAGGAGGACGATTCCAGCGTACCCTCGCCTGACGGTCCCTTCGCCTATTTTCGCAGATTTCGCGAGGGCGGGCAGCACGAGCTGTTCGGCCGCATGCCGCGCGAGGGCGGCGACGGCGATATCGTGCTCGATGGCGACGCGCTCGCCAAGGACCACAAATATTTCAAGTTCGGCGGCAGCCGGCACTCGCACGACCACAAGCTGCAGGCCTGGAGCGCCGACACCAACGGCTCGGAATATTTTTCGATCCGCGTGCGCGACTGGGCGAGCGGCAAGGACTTCGACGATCTCGTCGAGGAGACCGACGGCGGCATGGTCTGGGCCGCGGACTGCAAGAGCTTCTTCTATGTGAAGCTCGACGACAATCACCGGCCGATGCAGGTGTGGCGGCACAGGCTCGGCACCAGGCAGGCCGACGACACGCTGGTCTATGAGGAGCAGGATTCCGGCTGGTTCACCCATCTGCACGAGAGCACCAGCGGCCGCTTCTGCGTGATCGCCGGCGGCGACCACGAAACCTCGGAGCAGCGGCTGATCGATCTCGCCCATCCAGAGGCGCCGCCGCGACTGGTCGCGGCGCGCGAGGAAGGCGTGCAATATTCGCTTGCCGACCGCGGCGACGAGCTCTTCATCCTCACCAATGCCGACGACGCCATCGACTTCAAGATCGTCACGGCGCCGCTCCTCTCGCCCGACCGCAAGAACTGGCGCGATCTGATCCCGTATCGTCCCGGCATCTACATCATCGATCTCGATCTCTATGCCGGCCATCTGGTGCGGCTGGAGCGCGCCAATGCGCTGCCGTCGATCGTGATCCGCGATCTCGCCTCGAACGAGGAGCATGCCATCGCCTTCGACGAGGCCGCCTATTCGCTGGATACAATGGGCTCGTACGAATTCGATACGACCAATTTGCGCTTCGCTTATTCGTCGATGACGACGCCGTCGGAGGTCTATGATTACGACATGGTCGAGCGCACGCGCACCCTGCGCAAGCGCCAGGAGATTCCATCCGGCCACGTTGCTGCCGACTACGTCACCACCCGCATCACGGCGAAATCGCACGACGGCGCCGAGGTGCCGGTCTCGATCCTTTATCGCCGCGGGCTCAGGCTCGACGGCTCGGCGCCACTCTTGCTTTACGGCTACGGCTCCTACGGCATGGCGATGCCGGCCTCGTTCAGTGCCAACCGCCTGTCGCTGGTCGACCGCGGCTTCGTCTACGCCATTGCCCATATCCGCGGCGGCGCCGACAAGGGTTGGGGCTGGTATCTCGACGGCAAGCGCGAGAAGAAGACGAATTCGTTCGACGATTTCTCAGCCAGCGCGCAGGCATTGATCGACGCGAAATACACCAGCGCCAAGCGCATCGTCGGTCATGGCGGCTCGGCCGGCGGCATGCTGATGGGCGCGGTCGCCAACCGTGCCGGCGAATTGTTCGCCGGCATCGTCGCCGAAGTGCCGTTCGTCGACGTGCTCAATACCATGCTCGACGACACGCTGCCGCTGACGCCGCCGGAATGGCCGGAATGGGGCAACCCGATCGAGAGCGAAAAGGATTTTCGAACGATCCTGTCCTACTCGCCCTACGACAAGGTCGCCGCGAAGGAGTACCCGGCGATCCTGGCGATGGGCGGGCTTACTGATCCACGCGTCACTTACTGGGAGCCCGCCAAATGGATCGCGCGCCTGCGCGCAACCATGAGCGGCGGCGGCCCGGTTCTCCTGCGCACCAACATGGGCGCCGGCCATGGCGGCGCCTCGGGGCGGTTCGACCGGCTGGATGAAGTCGCGATCGTGTATGCGTTTGCGCTGTGGGCGGCGGGGATGACGGAGGCCAGGGTGTAGCCGCAAACGTGTAGGGCGGGCAAAGCGAAGCGTGCCCACTAGTTCGTGCCGTTTCGAACAGAAGGTGGGCACGGCGCAAATGCGCCTTTGCCCACCCTACGGCAGCTTGGCTCGCCGCTACTACTTCACACCGCGCCGTGCGCCTCGACGTACAGTGCATAAACCGAGTGGCTGCTCGCCATATACAGCCGGTTGTTCTTGGGGCCGCCGAAGCAGAGATTGGCGCAGCGCTCGGGCAGTCTGATGAAGGCGAGCGGCTTGCCGTCCGCGTTGAACACCATCACGCCGTCGAGATCCTCCGGCTTGGCCTTGAGCTGAAACACCTTGCGGCCGCCGACCTCAGTGGGCTCGGATTGCAGCGCGCCATTGGAGCCCCAGCCGCACCAGAGATTGCCGTCGCGATCGACGCGAAAACCGTCGAGCGAACCCTGGTCGGCAGCGTCGATCAGCTTGGTCTTGCCGCTCAAGGCGCCGTCGTCGCCGACATTGTAGCTCCAGATGCTACGGTTGGGCGTACCCTTCCATTCGACGATGTAGAGCTTCTTCTCGTCCGGCGAGAAGGCCAGGCCGTTCGGATTGACGAGGTCGGTGAGCACGGCAGTGATGTTGCCGTCCTTGGCGATGCGATAGACGTTGGTGGTGGCCTGCTCGGCCTTTTCCTTCTTGCCCTCCCACTCGCCGTTGATTCCGAACAGCGGATCGGTGAACCAAATGCTGTCGTCGGACTTGACCACGACGTCGTTCGGCGCGTTCAGCCGCTTGCCCTCGAACTTGTCTGCGAGCACGGTGATCTTGCCGTCCTTCTCGGTGCGGGTGACGCGGCGCGTGACGGAATGCTCGCAGGTGACGAGACGCCCCTGGCGATCCCTCGCATTGCCGTTGGCGTAATTGGCATTGGCGCGGAACACGCTGGTCTGCCCGGTGTTCTCGTCGAACTTCATGATCCGGTTGTTGGGAATGTCCGAGAACAGGAGATAGCCGCCCTCGGGGAAATAAGCGGGACCTTCGGCCCAGCGCATGCCTGAAGCGACCTGCTCGACCGTCGAGGAATAGAGCCGGTATTTTGTGAAACCGGGATCGAGGATCTGGACGGCGGGATCGGGGTAGCGCTGGTTCGGTGTGAAAGGGAACGATTGTGCGCCCGCGGCGCGGGCGAGCAGCGTGGATGCCACGGCCCCGCCAGCGCCGGCCATGAGATTGCGTCGCGTGAAATTCATGAAAGTCCTCCCTGCTCGATAATAGGCCGGCGCTTGATGTGGCCGGCCTGTGTCTTGACGTGAGTCTCGGCCTAGCGGCCGTTCTTCTTCCGCCATTGCGCGAAGTCGGTCAGCGTCTGCGGATCGGTTGCGGGATAGAGACCAAAGATGCCCCGACCCTTGCCGACTTCCTCGGTGACAAAGTCCTCGAACGCCGTCATCTCAGAGGTTTCGTTGGCGATCTCGTCGGCCAGATGCGCGGGGATCACAATGACGCCGTCGGCATCGCCGAGGATGACGTCGCCCGGGAACACCGGCGCGTCGCCGCAGCCGATCGGAACGTTGATCTCGATCGCCTGATGCAGCGTGAGATTGGTCGGCGCCGAAGGACGGTGATGGTAGGCGGGAATGCCGAGCTTGGCGATCTCGGCGGAATCGCGAAAGCCGCCGTCGGTGACGACGCCGGCGACACCGCGCTTCATCAAGCGCGTGACCAGGATCGCACCGGCGGAAGCGGCGCGCGCGTCCTTGCGGCTGTCCATCACCAGCACGGCACCCGCCGGACAATCCTCAATCGCTTTGCGCTGCGGATGCGCCCGGTCTTTGAACACGTCGATGGTGTTGAGATCCTCGCGCGCCGGCATGTAGCGCAGCGTGAAGGCCTCGCCGACCATGGTCGGCTGGTCGGGGCCGACGGGATGCACATCCTGGATCATCTGAACGCGCAGACCGCGCTTGAACAGCGCGGTGGCGACGGTGGCGGTGGAGACGGATTTGAGCTTGTTGCGGGTGGCTTCGGTAAGTTTTGTCATGTCGCGCTCTCTTATTTCGTCATTCCGGGGCGGCGAAACCGAACTACGGTGCGCAATTGCGCACCTGAGAATCTCGAAGTTCCGGGTTCGATGCTCCACATCGCCCCGGAACGACGGCGGTTGGGCTAGTAAATCGACGGTTCGCCGATCGGCGCGCCGAAATCGGTCTCGAGGAAGTCGAAGTCGCAGCCGTCATTGGCCTGCTTGATGTGCTTGGTGAACATCCAGCCGTAGCCGCGCTCGAAGCGGCGCTCGGGCTGCTTCCAGGCGGCACGGCGCTCGTCGAGCTCGGCTTCGCTCACGTCGAGATTGATGGTGCGGGCGGCGACGTCGAGGGTGATGCGGTCGCCGTTCTGCACCAGCGCCAGCGGACCACCGATATAGGATTCGGGCGAAACGTGCAGGATGCAGGCCCCATAGCTGGTGCCGCTCATGCGCGCATCCGAGAGGCGCACCATGTCGCGCACGCCCTGCTTCACGAGCTTGGTCGGAATCGGCAGCATGCCCCATTCCGGCATGCCCGGCCCGCCTTGCGGTCCTGCATTGCGCAAGATGAGGATGTGATCCTCGGTGACGTCGAGGTTGGGATCGTCGACGGCCTTCTTCATCGAGGGATAATCGTCGAACACCAGCGCGGGGCCGGTGTGCTTGAGAAAGCGCGGCGCGCAGGCGGAGGGCTTGATGACGCAGCCGTCGGGCGCGATATTGCCCTTGAGCACGGCGAGCGCGCCTTCCTTGTAGATGGGATTGTCGACCGAGCGAATCACGTCGGAATTGTGCACCTCAGCGCCCTCGATGTTCTCGCCAAGCGTCTTGCCGGTCACCGTGATGCAGTCCAGATGCAGATGCGGCTTGATCTGGGCCATCAGCGCCGGCAGGCCGCCGGCGTAGAAGAAATCCTCCATCAGATAGGCATCGCCGCTCGGGCGGACGTTCGCGATCACGGGCACCTTGCGGCTCGCGATCTCGAAATCGTCGAGCCCGATGTCCTGGCCGGCGCGGCGCGCCTGCGCGATCAGATGGATGATCGCGTTGGTCGAGCAGCCCATCGCCATCGCCACCGCAATCGCATTCTCGAAGGCTTTCCGGGTCTGGATCGTCGTCGGGGTCAAATCGTCCCAGACCATCTCGACGATGCGGCGGCCGCATTCGGAGGCCATGCGGATGTGGTTGGCGTCCGCGGCCGGAATCGAGGAGGCGCCGGGCAGCGTCATGCCGATCGCTTCCGCAATCGCGGTCATGGTCGAAGCCGTGCCCATGGTCATGCAGGTGCCGTAGCTGCGGGCGATGCCGGCTTCGATATCGAGCCAGTCCTTGTCGGAGATCTTTCCGGCGCGGCGCTCGTCCCAGTACTTCCAGCCGTCCGAACCGGAGCCGAGGGTCTTGCCCTTCCAATTGCCGCGCAGCATCGGGCCTGCCGGCAGATAGATCGCCGGGATGTTCATCGAGGTCGCACCCAGCAGCAGCGCCGGCGTGGTCTTGTCGCAGCCGCCCATCAGCACCACTCCGTCGACGGGATGGCTGCGCAGCAATTCCTCGGCGTCCATCGCCAGCAGATTGCGGTAGAGCATGGTGGTCGGCTTGAGGAGCGATTCCGAGAGCGACAACGCCGGCAGTTCGATCGGAAAGCCGCCGGCCATCAGAATGCCGCGTTTGACGTCGTCGACGCGCGACTTGAAATGCATGTGGCAGGGCTGTGCGTCCGACCAGGTGTTGAGAATCGCGATGATCGGGCGATCCTTCCACTCCTCCGGCGCGTAGCCCATCTGCATGGTGCGGGAGCGGTGGCCGAACGAGCGGAGATCGTCGGGCGCGAACCAGCGCGCGCTGCGGAGCTGGTCGGGCGTCATTTTCTTCTTGGTCATGATTGGGTGCCCCATTTCTGGACGGTGTTCCGCTCGATGGCGCGGAAGATCAGGTTCTCGACAAAGAGGCCGATGATGATCACCGTCAAGAGGCCTGCGAAGACCGCAGGTATGTCGAGCAGGTTGCGGTTCTCGAAGATGAACCAGCCAAGCCCCCCTTGCCCCGATGACACGCCGAACACCAGCTCGGCCGCGATCAGCGTACGCCAGGCAAAGGCCCAGCCGATCTTCAGGCCGGTGAGGATCGAGCCGAAGGCTGCGGGGATGAGTATCCTGGCGACGTAGGGCAAGCCGCGCAGGCCGTAATTGCGACCGACCATGCGCAGCGTGTTCGACACGCTCTTGAAGCCGGAATGGGTGTTCAGCGCGACCGGCCACAGCACCGAATGGATCAGCACGAAGACGAGGCTGCCATTGCCGAGGCCGAACCAGATCAACGCGAGCGGCAGCAGCGCGATCGCCGGCAACGGGTTGAACATCGCCGTCACGGTCTCGAGGAAATCGGTGCCGATGCGGGTCGAGATGGCGAGAATGGTGAAGATTGCAGCCAGCGCGATGCCGGCCGAATAGCCCATGAACAGCACTTTCAGCGACGCCCACGCGCGCATCGGAATGGTACCGTCCTTGACGCGATCGAATAGCGTGACCGCGGTATCGTGCAGCGTCGGGAACAACAGCGGATTGTCGAGGGCGAGGCCGTAGGCTTCCCAGATCGCCGCCAGGAACAGAATGATGACGGACTTGCGGACGAAGCCGTCGTTCCAGAGCAGCTCGGCAACGCCCAGCTTGCGCTCGACCTCACCCGCACCTGAAGCGGCGGCCGGTTCGGCCCGCGGCAATATCCTGGCTTGGCCCATCAGAGGCTCCTCAATGCGCGGTCGCTTCTTGCGCGAACAGGAGATCGTGGATCTCCTTCTCGAGCCGGCCGGCGCTACCGTCTTCGTTCGAGACCTTGTCGACGTCGACCACCTCGGCCTTGACGCGGCCGGGATGCGGCGACAGCAGCAGGATGCGGTTGCCGATGCGGATCGCTTCCGCGATCGAATGGGTCACGAACAACACCGTGAATTTGGTCTCGCTCCAGAGCTGGAGCAGCTCGTCCTGGCAGGTCCGGCGCGTCAATGCATCGAGCGCGGCGAACGGCTCGTCCATCAGCAGGATGTCGGGCTCCATCGCCATGCCGCGCGCGATCGCGACGCGCTGCTTCATGCCGCCGGAGAGCGTGTGCGGATAGGCATCGACGACGCGGGTCAGGCCGACCTTCTCGATATAGGCCCGCGCCTTCGCCTCGGCGTCCTTGCGCGACAGCTTTCGCGCGGTCAGCAGCGGAAACATCACGTTGGCGAGTACGCTCTTCCAGGGCAAGAGCTGGTCGAACTCCTGGAAGATCATCATGCGATCGGCGCCGGGACCGTGGATCTCGCGATCGCCGATCGTCATGCGGCCTTCGCTCGGGCTCATGTAGCCGCCGACGGCCTTGAGCAGGGTCGACTTGCCGCAACCGGACGGACCGAGCAGCACGAAGCGGTCGGACTTGTCGACGCTAAAGCTCACCCTCTCCGTGGCGGTGACGACGGCGCTGGAGGTCTTGTAGCGCAGCGTCACGCCACTGACGTCGAGCAGCGCCATCAGTTGCCCTTCAGATCGTGCGCGACGGGCAGATAATAATCGGTCCACGCCTTGGGCTGGTTCTTCAGCGTGCCGGTCTTGAACAGATGGGCGGCGAACTTCATCGTGCCTTGCGGCTCGAGATTCCACTCCATCATGCCGGGCTCCTTGAGGAGATCGAGCAGCTCCTCGACCGAGGTCTTGTCGCCGGTGATCTCCTTGTAGATCTCGACCGCCTGCCTGGTGTCGCTGCGGATCACATCCTGCGCTTCCTTGGTCGCGTCGCGCACGGCCTGGATGATCTTTGGATTGGCGTCGGCAAACTTCGTCGTGGTGAAGAACTGGGCCTGGCTGAGCGGCCCGCCCATCACGTCCGGCGATGACAGCACGATGTGCGCGCCCGGCACGTTCTTCAGCTCCAGGAAGGTGAAGGGCGGGATCGAGAAGTGGGTGTGCACCTCGTGCTTGGAGTTGGACAGCGCGGCATAGGCATCGGGATGGCCGAGCTGCACCGTGTTGGAATCCAGCTTCGACCATTGGTCGGCACCGAAAGCCTCGGCGGCGGCGATCTGAAGCACGATCGCCTGGGTCGAGACCTTGACTGTCGGCACCGCGATCTTGTCGCTGGGGCCGAAATCCCTGATCGACTTGATGTTGGCGTCGCGGCTGATCAGCGTCATTGGCTGCGCCGACGTCGCGACGATGCCCTTGACGCCGCCGCGGGTGCGATCCCACAGCAGCAGAAGGTTGCCGGTGCCGGTGTTGAGGATGTCGACGCCGCCCGCGAGCAGGGCATCGGTCTGCGCGCCACCGCCGGAGAAGGTGATCCATTTGGTGGTGACGCCCGAGACGCCGAGAGAAGCCGCGTGCTTCTCGATCAGCTTCTGCTTCTCCATGATGTGGCTGGGCATGTAGAAAATGCCAGGCTGGCGCGACAGCGCGACCTCGGACTTCTGCTGGGCGTGCGCGGCGTTTGCGGTCAGGACGGCTGCGGCGATCAGGACGCCGGCCGCAAGCTTGCTGCGAAGATGCGTGATCATTGTTGTGTGTTTCCTCCGGTCACCGTCGAGCTGCGTTGACCCCGGTGATGTACTAATATATTAGTGCATCATCGGCAAGCCCGCGGGACCCGCCATGGAATCACCCGACCCCGCGCCGCGCGCGGCGCCCCGACCCGCCGCCCGGCTCGATCGCGGCCGTCAAGCCGCGCCGCAGGTGTTCGAGCGGCTGCGCAACGCAATCATCGCCCTCGAACTGCCGCCGGGCGCCCCGCTGTCACGCGCCGAGCTTGCCGGCCAGTTCGGCGTCAGCTCGACCCCGGTGCGCGACGCGCTGATGCGGCTCGAGGAAGAAGGCCTGGTCGACGTGTTTCCGCAGCATGCGACCGTGGTCAGCCGGATCGACGTCGATCGCGCGCAACAGGCGCATTTCCTGCGCCAGGCGCTGGAACTGGAGATCGTCCGCCTGATCGCAACCAGTGCCGACGCCGCCCTGATCGTTCGCCTGGATCACACCATCGCGTTGCAACAGCAATCCGCCAGGGCCGGCGACTTCGAGGCCTTCATGGCCGGCGACAACGATTTTCACGCCCAGCTCTACACGGCCGCAGGCAAGCACGATCTGTGGACACTGGTGCGCAGCCGCAGTGGACACAGCGACCGGCTGCGCCGGCTGCACCTGCCCTCGCCCGGCAAGGCCCAGAACATCGTGCGTCACCACAAGCTGATCACGCGCGCGATCGAGGCCGGCGACGCCGAGGCCGCGCAGCAGCATCTGCGCAAGCATCTGTCGGGTACCCTAAGTGAGCTCGACAGGATCCGGAGCGACTATCCCGAGTACCTGACCGACTAAGAGGGAACCCGAGCCCGCCCGCCTTTATGCACGAGAGAATACATATGACGCTGGCGACGATCGGTTAGCTCAAACGGAATGTGGCGCTCGCGAAGTGCTTGCAGGCTGCACGGAATCCGCGCAACAATTTCATCTTTAAGGGATTTGATTTGCGGCCGGTGGGATCTCCACCCGGCCCGGAGGAATTCAGACGTGGCCAACATCCTGATCGTGGATGACGACCCGGCCGTTCAAATCACGATCCGGCTGCTCCTGGAGAGGGCCGGTCATCACGTCACCGTCGCCGGCGATGGCCGCAAGGGACTTGCGCTGTTCGAGGCGGACCAGTTCGATCTGCTGTTTCTGGACATCTTCATGCCCGGCATGGACGGGCTGGAGACGATGCGTCACATCCGGGCGCTGGTCCCGGCCATTCCGATCATCGTCATTTCCGGCCGCTCGATCACGCCGGACGCCTATGCAGAGCCGGACTTCCTGAAGATGGCGACCAGGCTCGGCGCCGTGGCAAGCCTGCAAAAGCCATTCAGAGCCGGGGCACTGCTCGCCGCGGTCGACGGCTGCCTGAACGCAGGCGAGCCGGAGGGGTCCGATGTCAGCACCGGCAGCCCATGAGAACGAGGTTCGTTCCGTCCCGGGCCAGAATAGGCGCGGCCATCCGGCAAACGGCGTGAATATTCCCATGAAGCTCGCAACGCGGCTTGCCATCGCCATGATCCTGCTGGTGGCGGTGACCGTGGCCGCAGTCGGCTGGCTGGGCTATCGCAACACCACGCAGGCGGTCATTCCGCGCGTGCTGGAGCGGATCGAGGCTCAGTCACGCCTGCTGGCAACCAACCTCGAAACTTACGTCGCCGGCGTGCGCGGCGATCTGATCGGCTATCGCGCCGCCGCGGCCATCAACGGCCTGATCCGCGCTCACGCAGGCGGAGGAATTGACCCTTCTGACGGTGTTTCGGAGCAAACCTGGCGCGAGCGTATCGCCACGCGGCTCGCGGCCGAGATCGAGGCTAAGCCAATCTACGGGCAGTTCCGGATCATCGGTATTGATAATGACCAGCGTGAGCTGGTCCGCGTCGATCGCTCCGGACCGAACGGAGCAGCACGGATCGCCCCAGACGGCGAATTGGAGCGCAAAAGCGACCGGTCCTACTTTCAGGACACCATCCGGCTCGGGCCCGGCGATATTTATGTGTCGCCCGTCGATCTCGCGACCCGCCAAGGGGGCACCACGGCCTCGCACGGTCCGACGCTGCGGGTCGCGACGCCACTGTTCACGCCGGATGGCAAGCCGTTCGGTATCATCGTCGCCAATATCGATATGCGTCCGGCTCTCGACCACGTCCGCGCGACCGCGAACTCAGGTGGCGAGATTTACGTCGTGAATTCGCGCGGCGACTATCTCGTTCATCCCGATCGCGGGCGCGAATTCGGTTCATTGCGGGGCCACCCGACCAACTGGCGCGACGATTTTCCATTCTTCTCAGCCTTCACCGGCACCTCGGACGTATCCACGCGGCTCATGACCGACCAGTCGGGCCGACCGAGTGGCGCGGCGATCGCGCCGGCACTGCTGGCAGACAAGGAATGGACCGCAATCATCGTGACCGTGCCCCCGTCCGTCTTCGGCCGGGTGCCGGCCGCCATTCAAAAGACGTCCTTGCTGGTCGGCGTGCTTGCCGTCCTTGCCGCGGCTTCACTCGCGGTGCTGCTCGCGCGCTCATTGACGCGCCCGATCGGCCGCCTGACTGCGGCCGTGGAGGCGATCGGCCGCGGGAAGCCGGCGGACATTCCCGTCGATGCCAGCGGCGAGACGGGCGTGCTGGCGCGGGCTTTCGCCCGGATGGTCGACGAGACCCGTACGAAAACCGCCGCGCTCGAACGCGAGATCGAGGAACATCGCCGCACCGAAGCCGCGCGAAGCCATCATGAAGCGCGCGAGCGCTTGTTCAGCGCCGCGGTGGAATCCTCCGACGATGCGATCGTGATGCAGACGCTCGATACCGTCATCACGGGCTGGAATCCGGCTGCCGAGCGCCTGTACGGATATTCGGCGGACGAGGCGATCGGAAAGTCGACCGCGATCATCGTACCCGCCGACCGCCGCGAGCAGGGCAAGGACATTTTGCATCGGATCGCCCGGGGCGAGCCGATCGAACGCTTCGAGACGGTGCGCCTGCGCAAGGACGGCACGCAAGTCGAGATCTCACTCAGCCTCTCACCGATCAGAGGACCGTCGGGTGACATCATCGGTGTCTCCGGATCTGCGCGCAGCCTTACCGAGGCGCGGCGGGCCGAGCGGGCACTGCAGCAGCAGCTCGAGGAGCGACGGCAGATATTCGAGACGTCGCAGGACCTGATCATGATCATGGACGCGCGCGGCCATATCGTGCAGATCAGCCCGAGCAGCGAGGCCATTCTCGGCTATGGGCCGCAGGAGATGGTCGGCCGCAGCGGCACCGAGTTTATTCATCCCGACCATCTGGAGCAGTCCCGCGAGGACATGCGCGCGATGCGGCGCGGCGAACATCCCAAGCTCCCCGATACCCGCTGCTTCCACAAGAACGGGCATGAGGTCTGGCTGTCCTGGCTCTGCAGATGGTCCGAGGGAGCTCAACGCTTCTTCTTTGTCGGGCGGGACATGACCGAGGCCCGCCTAGTGCAGGAATCGCTGCGCCAGAGCGAGCGGCTCGCCCGCAACATCGTCGAGACCTCACTCGACGCCTTCGTCCAGACCGACGAGACCGGCAGCATCCTGAACTGGAACTCGCAGGCCGAGCAGCTGTTCGGCTGGCGCCGCGACGAGGTGATCGGCAAGCGCACGATCGACCTCATCGTTGCCGAGAGCGAACGCGAGAGGGCCAGGGCGGGCCTGAAGCAGTTTCTGGAGAACGAGGACGACAGAACGCTGAACCGCCGCCGCGAGCTCATGTGCCGCCGCCGCGACGGCAAGGAATTCAAGGCCGAGCTCAGCGTCACCGCGCTGAAGCGCCGCGAAGGCCTGCTGTTTAACGTCTTTTACCGCGACCTCACCGACAAGATCGCCGCCGAGGAGCGCATCCGCCATGCCGAGAAGATGGAGGCGGTCGGCCAGCTCACCGGCGGCGTGGCGCACGATTTCAACAACATCCTCACCGTCATCACCGGGACGATCGAGATCCTCGCCGAGGCGGTCGAGAAGGAGCCGCAGCTTGCGGCCATCACCAAGATGATCGACGAGGCCGCCGCGCGCGGCGCCGATCTGACCCAGCACCTGCTCGCCTTCGCGCGCAAGCAGCCGCTCCAGCCGCGCGAGATCGACATCAACTCGCTGGTCGTCGACACCGCGAAATTATTGCGGCCGACGCTGGGCGAGCAGATCCTGATCGAATCGGTGTTCGAGGACGAGATTTGCGTCGCGATCGTCGATCCCAACCAGCTCACCACCGCGATCCTCAACCTCGCGCTCAACGCCCGCGACGCCATGCCCGGTGGCGGCAAGCTGATCATGGAGACCGGCGCCGCCTATCTCGACGAGGTCTATGCCAGCGTCAACGATGTCCGCCCCGGCCATTACGTGCTGATTGCCGTCAGCGACACCGGCACCGGGATCCCTGCGAACATGCTGCCCAGGGTGTTCGACCCCTTCTTCACCTCGAAGGGACCGGGCAAGGGCACCGGGCTCGGGCTTTCGATGGTGTACGGCTTCATCAAGCAGTCCGCCGGACACATCAAGATCTACAGCGAGGAAGGCCACGGCACCACGATCAAGATGTACCTGCCGCCCGGCAAGACGCCGACAACGGTCGGTGAGGGCGTGACGCCGGCGACCATCGAGGGCGGACACGAGACGATCCTGGTGGTCGAGGACGACAGGCTGGTGCGCGACTACGTGCTGGCACAGCTGCATTCGCTGGGTTACGTCACCCTGCAGGCCGCGAACGCCGCGGAGGCGCTCGCGATCGTCGCCGCCGGAAAGCCGTTCGACCTTCTGTTCACCGACGTCATCATGCCCGGCAAGATGAACGGACGGCAGCTCGCCGACGAGCTCCAGAAGGCGCGCCCCGATCTCAGAGTGGTCTACACATCAGGCTATACCGAGAATGCGATCATCCATCACGGCCGGCTGGATTCCGGCGTTCTGCTGCTGGCGAAACCTTATCGCAAGGCGGATCTCGCGCGGATCATCCGGAAAGCCCTGCAGGCGTAACGCGCGGTTTCGTGTCCGGAGACGGCGCAAGGCGGAACGCTGCGGCGCAGAGCCGGGACCCGGAACTGTCTGCAGTAAAATTGGAGAAATAGGCCCCGGCTCAGCGGCGCATCATTTCATGATGCGCCGCGTCCGGGGCACGAGACCATTTTACGATGCGCGCTGGGCCGCGGTCATCACGATGCGGATCAGGTCGGCGGCGTTGCGCGCGCCGAGCTTCTTCATGATGTTGGCGCGGTGATCCTCGATGGTGCGCGGGCTGATGCCGAGCGTGCGGCCGGCTTCCTTGTTGGACGCACCGGAGGCGAACTGCTCGAGCACCTCGCGCTCCCTGCGCGTCAGCGGCTCGCGTCCGGGGAAATGCAGCGAGCCGAATTTCGGCGAGGCATTCTCCGCCTGCCTGCGCGCATAGGCGCCGATCGCCTCGTCGAGCCGTCCGACAATTTCGCTGCCCCGGAACGGCTTCTCGATGAAGTCGAGCGCGCCGCTCTTGATCGCGCCCACCGCCATCGCGATGTCGCCCTGTCCGGAGATCATGAAGATCGGCGCCGGATAATCCTCGCCGTGCAGCTCGTTCAGGATGTCGAGGCCCGACTTTCCGGGAATGTTCACGTCGAGCAGGATTGCAGCCGGCGTGCGGTGTCGTGCGACGGAGAGCAGCGCTGCGCCGTCCGCAAAACAGATCACCTCATAGCCCGCCGCCTTCAACACCATCGACAGAGTGTCGCGAACGGCAGGATCGTCGTCGACTACGAAGATTTCACCGCGAGAGCTTTGTTCGGCCATGTGCCACATCCGGTTGGCATGAAGGACTCGCGTGCGCGCCAACCGTTTATGGCGTTCGGCGCGGATTCGGCCCACCCGTATTTGTACGGGACATGGACTTAACGCACAAGTAGCCGCAGGGTGCCTAATTGCGGGGTACGGAGAATATCCATGCTAAATTTCGCTGGCACACTCCCGCTCGGCGCGATGCCCGAAACCGACAGACATCAGTTGATCGCAGCCGATCTTCGCGCTCTGATCACACGCATCGAGAGCAGCATGCGCCTGATCGACGCAGCCATGATGGAAACCGGCTCGTTGGAAACAGGCGATCCGGCGGGTTCCGCCGACATTTTCGTGCTCGACGACGTCACGCCGCGCTATGCTACGGCGAGCGCCGCCCTCAATGCCTGCCGGGCGGGCCTTGGCCACGCCCTGCAATGTCTGTCGGAATCCGGCAGCCCGGCATAGACCGCGATCAACGCGGCCCCGCAGCCGCATCCGATCGCATGGCAGCTCGGCAGCTCAGGCGCGGTGCCGCTCCACAGTCGCCTCGCTGGCGACACCGCCCCAGGTGTGGATCGCCGGAAGGCCCATCGCGGTCTTGCCGAGATTGGCGAGGCTGATGCGCAAGGCCGCGAGGTCGAGCGGCTTCGGCAGGCTCTGGAGTTCGATCCCGACGGCGCGGGCGAAGCTGCGGGCAGCGCTGCGGCGCTTGCCGTCCATGCCGCTGATGACAATCACGGCGCCGCCGAACTTCGCCGCCGCCATCTCGCGCAGCACGTCGATGCCGTCGCCATCCTCCAGCACGAGGTCGAGCGTCACGCAATCGAAGCGGGCGGCACGAAGCTTCTCGATCGCGTCCGCCACCGACGGCGCCGCGGTGACTTCGTGGCCGGCCTGCTTGGCGGCGACCGTGATCAGGCTGCGCTGGGTGGCGTCGTCATCGACCACCAGGAGCTGAAGCGCACGCCGTTCGGCGCCGCCGGGCAGGTTTGACGGAATGGGGGAAAGAGAACTTCTGGGCATTGTCGTATCCTGAGATCGAGACCATCGATGGATACACGGACCGTGCTTAAGCGAGGTAAAGCGGCCAACGCAAATTCACTCGAATGTTTCGGCAAATATAAAGCAACCTCGCGGATAGCGTAGCGGCTGCCCCGCCGATCAGGCCGCTTCGTCACGGCCGCCGGCCGCGCCGCGCTTCTTCCTGTTCTTGCCGCGCAGGAACTGGATGTCCATTTCGGCGCCATTGACGCGGACCAGCTCGCAGCGGCGGTAGGCGAGGCCCGTGGACGACAACAGCAGGAAGAACTCCTTCAGATTCAAGCCCTGGATCGAGCCTTCCACCGTGAGGATGGCGTCGGTGTCGGAGATCGCGTTGAGCTTGCAGTCGCGGCGCCAGGTGCCGTCGATGGCCATGATGCAGACGTCATAGCCGCGACTGAAAGTTACGCGTTCCGTGCCCTTGCCATCCTCGGCCATGTCTAGCGTCCTGCCATGATCGCCATGCGCGGTGCTGCGCCGGCGAGAGCCGGCTTGGCGGCCGCGGCACGCGGATCGTTCGGCTTGTAGAGGCCGCGCCGCTCCGGAATCGGGCGGAACGTATCGGTCAGACCGACCACGGTCTCGGCCGCGCCCAGCACCAGGAAGCCGTCGGGCTCGATCTGGCGCGCCAGCCGGTTGAAGATGTTGATCTTGGTGTCCTGGTCGAAATAGATTAGCACGTTGCGGCAGAAGATGACGTCGAAGGTGCCGAGCTGGGCGAAATCGTGCAGCAGGTTGAGCTGCCGGTGCTGGATCATCGCCCGCAGCTCGGGATTGATCTGCCACGTCTCGCCGTTCTGCTTGAAATATTTCATCAGCATCTGGATCGGCAGGCCGCGCTGCACCTCGAACTGGCTGTAGATGCCCGCCCTGGCCTTCTCCAGCACCTCCTGCGACAAATCGGTGGCGATGATCTCGATGCGCCAGCCGGTCAGGGCCGCGCCCATCTCCTTCAGGCTCATCGCCAGCGAATAGGGCTCCTGCCCGGTCGAGCCGGCGGCGCACCAGATGCGCACGCTCCGACGCGCGGCGCGCGCCTTGATGACCTCGGGCATGATGGTGTCGCGGAAATGATCGAACGGGACCTTGTCGCGGAAGAAGAAGGTCTCGTTTGTGGTCATGGCTTCGACCACGTCGGTGATCAGCGTGCGCGAGCCGCCGTGCAGCTTCTGCACCAGCTCGGGGATGCCGGAGAGCCCGGCCTTGCGGGCGAGCGGCAGCAGGCGGCTTTCGATCAGATATTGCTTGTCTGCGGACAGGTCGAGCCCGGAATTGTCCTTCAGGAACTTGCGCAGATACTCATACTCGGTCGGCGTCACGGATGGCCTCTTCGAATCTGTACTGGAACACTTCTGGCCAAAGCACTTCGGCCAGACACACTCAGACCATTGCTTGTCCGACCGGGATCAAACCAACCTCTGCGAATTTGTCGGCGATGATGTCCTTGTCGAAGGGCTTCATGATGTACTCGTTGGCGCCGCCGCTGAGCGCCTGAGCGATATGAGCCACGTTGTTCTCGGTGGTGCAGAACACCACCTTGGGCTGGTCGCCTCCGGGCAGGCGGCGCATGTGGCCCATGAATTCGAAGCCGTCCATCACGGGCATGTTCCAGTCGAGCAGCACCGCATCGGGCAGCTGCCGCTGGCAGATCTCGAGCGCCTTCGAGCCGTCCTCGGCCTCGGTGACTTGGAATTCCAGGCCTTCCAGGATCCGGCGCGCGATCTTGCGCACGACGCTGGAATCATCGACCACCAAACACGTCTTCATTTCAGTTCTCCGGCTTCGATGCTTTTCGTTGGCTCACGCAGCCATTTGCACTTTGGTTTCGAGTTCGAGGACACGATCGACGTCGAGGACGACCATGAGCTGTCCGTCGAGGCGGTGGACGCCGCCGGCGAGCTTGGCCATGCGGGGATCCAGATTGACGGGGTTCTCTTCCATGCCGGCGTCGGGCAGGCGCAGCACCTCGCCGATCTGGTCGATGAGCAGGCCGTAGGATTCACCGCGCAGGTCGACGCCGACCGCCATCGGCACCTTGCCGTCCTCGGGCTGCGGCAGGCCGAGACGGGCGCGCATGTCGACC
>NZ_JADPJI010000008.1 GCF_023073355.1 Bradyrhizobium sp. 199 | reverse complement strand
GTGGTCGACATGCGCGCCCGTCTCGGCCTGCCGCAGCCCGAGGACGGCAAGGTGCCGATGGCGGTCGGCGTCGACCTGCGCGGTGAATCCTACGGCCTGCTGATCGACCAGATCGGCGAGGTGCTGCGCCTGCCCGACGCCGGCATGGAAGAGAACCCCGTCAATCTCGATCCCCGCATGGCCAAGCTCGCCGGCGGCGTCCACCGCCTCGACGGACAGCTCATGGTCGTCCTCGACGTCGATCGCGTCCTCGAACTCGCGCCCGAGCTGATGGCGGCCTGATACGGCGGCCCTCGCCGCCGGACTTGCAATTGGAAGTGCCCCCGCAAAGGGGGAGGAAGCAGAGGTTCACATGCGAACTTGTCTCGTCGTTGATGATTCCAGCGTCATCCGCAAGGTTGCGCGCCGGATCCTGGAGGGTCTCGACTTCCAGATCCTCGAAGCCGAGGACGGTGAGAAGGCGCTGGAAGCCTGCAAGCGCGGCCTGCCCGATGCGGTGCTGCTCGACTGGAACATGCCCGTGATGGACGGCTACGAGTTCCTCGGTCATCTCAGGCGCATGCCCGGCGGCGACCAGCCCAAGGTAGTGTTCTGCACCACCGAGAACGACGTCGCGCATATCGCCCGCGCGCTGCATGCCGGCGCCAATGAGTACATCATGAAGCCTTTCGACAAGGACATCGTGACGGCGAAATTCCAGGAAGTCGGCCTTATCTGAGCGATCGGCCGGATGCCGAACGGATCCTTCGGCGCCTGTTTTCAACTGTGTCCTTTCAGTCTGAGTTGGTGAGTAATGAGTATTGCGTTCGCAGGTAATTCGGCCACGGCGGGCTCGCGCGAAGCGGGACCGCTGCGGGTGATGATCGTCGACGACTCCGTCGTCATCCGCGGTCTGATCTCGCGCTGGATCGGCGCCGAGCACGACATGGAAGTCGCGGCCTCTCTACGCACCGGGCTCGAAGCGGTCAACCAGATCGAACGCATCAATCCTGACGTTGCCGTGCTCGACATCGAAATGCCCGAGCTCGACGGTATCTCGGCGCTGCCGCAGCTGCTGGCGAAGAAGCGCGATCTCGTCATCATCATGGCTTCGACGCTGACCCGCCGTAACGCGGAGATCAGCTTCAAGGCGCTGTCGCTCGGCGCGGCCGATTATATTCCGAAGCCGGAATCGACGCGCGAGGCGTCGGCCGCGGACATCTTTCATCACGATCTGATCCAGAAGATCCGCCATCTCGGCGCGCGGCTGCGCCGCAAGCACGCGGTTGCAAGTCCTCCGCTGGCGCCCGCGAGCCCGGCTCCGGCCCCGCGCGGCCCGATTGCGCGGCCCGCCGCGCCCGTCTCGGCTCCAGCCCTGCACGCACCGTCCTCGGGAGCCTTGGTCACACGCCCGTTCTCGACGCAGGCACCGAAGGTGCTGCTGATCGGCTCCTCGACCGGCGGTCCGCAGGCGCTGATGGCGCTGGTCACCGAGCTCGGCCCGGTCATCGACCGCGTCCCGGTGCTGATCACCCAGCACATGCCGCCGACCTTCACCACCATTCTCGCCGAGCATCTGGCGCGTTCGAGCCGCAAGCCGGCGGCCGAGGCGGTCGACGGCGAGCCGGTGAAGCCGGGACGGATTTATCTCGCGCCGGGCGGCAAACACATGCGCGTCGTACGCAGCGGCGCGGACACCGTGATCGCGCTCGACGACGGCCCCGCCGTCAATTTCTGCAAGCCCGCGGTCGATCCGCTCTTCACCTCCGCCATCGACATCTGGCACGGCAGCATCCTCTCCGTGATCCTGACCGGCATGGGCTCGGACGGCATGCGCGGCGGCAAGGACATCGTTGCCGCCGGCGGCAGCGTCATCGCGCAGGACGAGGCCTCCAGCGTGGTCTGGGGCATGCCGGGCGCGGCTGCCAATGCCGGCATCTGCGCGGCGATCCTGCCGCTCAATCAGATCGGCGCCAAGATCAACCGCCTGTTCGCGGGAGATCGCTCGTGACGCCCACCGACTACGACTATCTGCGCAAGTTCCTGAAGGAGCGCTCCGGCCTCGATCTGTCCCCCGACAAGCAATATCTGGTTGAAAGCCGGCTGCTGCCGCTCGCGCGCAAGGCAAGCCTTCCCGGCATTCCCGATCTCGTGCTGAAGATCAGGAACGGCGACGGCCGGCTCGCGAGCGACGTGGTCGAAGCGATGACCACCAACGAGACCTTCTTCTACCGCGACAAGATCCCGTTCGATCATCTGCGCGAGACGATTCTGCCAGGCCTGATCAAGGCGCGCGCGGCGCGCAAGAGCTTGCGCATCTGGTCGGCGGCGTCCTCGACGGGGCAGGAGCCCTATTCGATCGCGATGTGCGTGAAGGAGATGGGCGCCGTCCTCGCCGGTTGGCGCATCGAGATCGTGGCCACCGACCTGTCGCTGGAGGTGCTCGAGAAATCCAAGGCCGGAATCTACAGCCAGTTCGAGGTGCAGCGCGGCCTGCCTATCCAGCACCTGATGAAGTACTTCACGCAGACTGGCGAAGTTTGGCAGCTCAATGCCGATATTCGCGCGATGGTGCAGTTTCGCCAGCTCAATCTGCTGCAGGACTTCTGCCATCTCGGCACGTTCGACGTGATCTTCTGCCGCAACGTACTGATCTATTTCGACCAGGACACCAAGGCGGTGATC
Source organism: Bradyrhizobium sp. 199 (assembly GCF_023073355.1). Taxonomy (GTDB): domain Bacteria; phylum Pseudomonadota; class Alphaproteobacteria; order Rhizobiales; family Xanthobacteraceae; genus Bradyrhizobium. Next base: position 904,079 of record NZ_JADPJI010000008.1, on the reverse strand, counting down.
TTCGAGCGGATGGCAAAGGGCCTGGAGGCCGACGGCACGTTGCTGCTCGGCGCTGCCGAATCCGTCGTCGGCATTACCGATGCGTTCCGTCCCATCACTGAGCGCCGTGGTCTGTACCAGCTCAACCCCGCGCGCTCCGGCCGCCCCATGGGCGGTTTGATGCCGCCGTCGTTGAAGATCGCCGCGGCGAGGTGATCCTTCTCCTCGTCATTCCGGCTCGCGACGACGTGCCTCACAAGATCGCATGGGGCAGAAACCGCGAGCGGTTGCCCGTGATCGGGCTCTCGTCCTCGCGGATCGACAATCCGCAGGGTTCGTGGTTCACCAGCCAGCTTCCAATCACCGGATAGAAGCCGGAAAAATTCGGCAGCGGCGCCAGCGCTTGCCGCACGAAACCTTCAGCCCCGTAGGGGCCTGCCTGTTCGTCGAGCGCCATGCCGCCGGACACACTCGTGACATTGGCGCCTTCGCGCGACAGCAGCGGCTTGCGCACATAGGATGTGCCGAGCTCCGGGGAGCGCGGATCGTCCTCGAAGAAGGCCGGCAGCAGATGGGGATGGTTCGGAAACATCTCCCACAGCAGCGGCAAAATGCCTTTGTTGGAAAGCACCGCCTTCCACGGCGGCTCGATCCAGCGCGTCGGCGCGTCCTTCAGCTTGGCGCCGAACGAGTCATGGAACATCCACTCCCAGGGATAGAGTTTGAACGCCAGCGTGATGTCGCCATCATCGAGGTCGACGAAGCAGCCAGGCTCATCGCGCCAGCCGACCTGTTCGATGTCGAGCAGCCTGGTCGAGAGCCCGGCCTGGCGTGCGGTGTCTTCGAGATAAGCCAGCGTGCCGGCGTCTTCCTGATTGCCGGTGCTGCCGGTGAGATGGAGCTGGCGGCCGCCGGCGATCTCCTTCCACGCCGCGATCAGCCGCTCGTGCATGGAGTTGAACTGATCGGCACGCGCGGGGATGACGCGGCGTTCGATCGCCTGTTCTAGCCAGGTCCATTGGAAGACGGCAGCCTCGAACAGCGAGGTCGGCGTATCCGCGTTGTATTCGAGCAGCTTTGCCGGACCTTTGCCGTCATAGCTGAGATCGAGCCGGCCATAGAGGCTGCGGTCGTCGCGCTTCCAGCTCTCGTCGATCAGGCTCCAGAACGCTTCCGGAATCTGCAAGCGACGCAGGAGCCGCTCGTCGCCGATGACGCGGCCGGCAAGCTCCAGGCACATCGCATCGATCTCGCCGGTCGGCGCCTCGATGCCGCGCTCGATCTCCTCGAGCGTGAAGCCGTAATAGGCGCGCTCGTCCCAATAGCGTTCGCCGTCGATGGTGTGGAAGACGAAGCCGCATTGCGCCGCGGTCTCTCGCCAGTCGTCGCGCTCGAGACAATTGATGCGCTGCATGTTATTTCCTGCGCATGCTCTTGCCTGACAACCGGTGGCCACTTTTCCGGATCATGCGCTAGCCGCCGCTCGAAAAGCCATGGCCGAACGAGCCGAAGCCGCCGCGGCTGACGCTGCTGTGGCCGGAATCGGACGACGTTCCAGATGAGGAATGGCTCGAGGAATCGCTGCTGAAGAAGCTCGATCGCGACGACCAGCGCGAGCTGCCGCTGCTCGAGGAGCTGCTCCTGCTGCTGCAGGCGGTGCTCGACAGAGCCGAGGCTTCCGTTCCGGATGGAGGCGGCTCGCAACTCCCCGGCATCATCGTGTAGGCGGTGGTGCCGACCGCGAGCGTGCCCATCACCAGCAGCGCGACATGGCCGGAGCGTTTCATCGGCGATCGCTCAGGAGGTGGCTCGGCCGCCTTCCGGCGCTTGCCGAATTCCTTTTTGGAGGGTTTGTCGGCCATGGTCAGTAAATCATGCAGGCGGCATTCAGGAGGCCCGCGGCGAGCGAGGACAGGCCGAGCCAAATCGCCGGGGCCAGCTCGCCGGCAGAGATCCGCGCCGACAGATTCGGCACCGGGACCTTCACGAGGAAGAACATGATGACCTGCACGACCAGTGCGACCGTCGCCCAGATCATGCAGTCCAATACATTGGCCGAATGTGCGATCGCGCTGACCAGCGGTGCCACGAAGCCGAGCAGGCTCAGCCCGAGCGCGATCGCCGCGGCCGGCTCGTTGTCGCGGATCAGCTGGAACTCGTTGTGCGCCGTGATGCGGGTATAGACAAACAGATACGCGACGATCCCGATCAGCCCGGTGCAGAAATAGACCAGGAAGGCGGGCAGGCCCGCGAGTGATTGCAGGATCATCGTTCCCCCATCGTGCAGCAACCATTCGTCGGCGGGGGAAGGTTAGCGGTTCAACGTCGGGACGACGACGAGGCCGCGTGGCGCGTCCCCAAAAAACAAAACCCCGCCATTTGCGGCGGGGTCCAGGCTGGGAGGAGCAAGCCCGAACGGGGCTTGCGACGTAAACTGATCAGGCGGGAATGCGCTCCTCGACCTCGTGCGGCTCGCGCAGCACGTAGCCGCGGCCCCACACGGTCTCGATGAAGTTGCGTCCCTCGGACGCATTGGCCAGCTTCTTGCGGAGCTTGCAGATGAAGACGTCGATGATCTTCAGCTCGGGCTCGTCCATGCCGCCATAGAGGTGGTTGAGGAACATTTCCTTGGTGAGGGTGGTGCCCTTGCGGAGCGAGAGCAGCTCCAGCATCTGATATTCCTTGCCGGTCAGATGCACGCGCTGGCCGCCGACTTCCACCGTCTTGGTGTCGAGGTTGACGACGAGGTCGCCGGTCTGGATGACCGACTGGGCATGGCCCTTGGAGCGGCGCACGATCGCGTGGATGCGGGCGACCAGCTCGTCCTTGTGGAAGGGCTTGGTCATGTAGTCGTCGGCGCCGACGCCGAGACCCTTGACCTTGTCCTCGATGCCGGCGAGGCCGGAGAGGATCAGGATCGGTGTCTTGATCTTGGAAACCCGAAGCTGCTTGAGCACGTCGTAGCCGGACATGTCGGGCAGGTTGAGGTCGAGAAGGATAATGTCGTAATCGTATAATTTACCGAGATCGACGCCTTCTTCCCCCAAATCGGTCGTGTAGACGTTGAAGCTCTCAGACTTCAACATCAGCTCGATCGACTGCGCGACGGCGCTGTCATCTTCAATCAGCAAAACGCGCATGCCAGTTCCCCATAGTCGCCGCTCCTGGGCGTCAGGTCGGCCGCATTCGCGGCACTCAACAAAACGCCTTTGAACAACTGATTCGGATCCTGACAACAGATGGTTAACAAATCCTGATTCTGGAACGCAAGTCCCCCCGGTGCAATTTTTGTCGAATCGCCCTAAGGTCTTGCGTGTGAAGCAGCTTTCGTCACCCAGCTCCGTTCAAGTTCCACTTTAAGAGACGGGCCTAACCGACTCCCGCGACTCAGCCTTCTTCTGAAGGGGAGTCACGCTCAGTCACAAAGACAGTGACGCAATGATTAATGATGCGGGTAAACACGGAGTTAAGCTCCGTTCAGAAATATGGCGAAACTTAAGGTTTTCACTGTGAAGTCCCGGATCTCCAAGGCGCCCCCCTTAACGAAGGCCCCCCAATGAAGGCTTTGGCCGAACAGATCGGCGACATCGACGGCGTCAATATTTACGGCCGCGTGGTCGGCGTGCGCGGTCTGATGGTCGAGGTGGCCGGACCCATTCACGCGATGTCGGTCGGCGCGCGGCTCGTGATCGAGACCGGCGCCAACCGCAGCATTCCTTGCGAGGTGATCGGCTTCTCCGGCAACAATGCTGTCGTGATGCCGTTCGCCGGCCTCGACGGCGTGCGCCGCGGTTGCAAGGCCGTCATCGCCAATGCCGCCAATCAAGTGCGGCCGTCAGCGGCCTGGCTCGGCCGCGTCGTCAACGCGCTGGGCGAGCCGATCGACGGCAAGGGGCCGTTGCCGCAAGGTTCATCGCCGATGCCGTTCCGCAATACGCCGCCGCCGGCGCATTCGCGCAAGCGCGTCGGCGCTCCGCTCGATCTCGGCGTGCGCGCGATGAACACGTTTCTCACCTGCTGCCGCGGCCAGCGCATGGGCATCTTCGCAGGCTCCGGCGTCGGCAAATCGGTTTTGCTCTCGATGCTGGCGCGCAACGTCGATGCCGCGGTCAGCGTCATCGGGCTGATCGGCGAACGCGGCCGCGAAGTGCAGGAATTCTTGCAGGACGATCTCGGCGAGGAGGGCCTGGCGCGTTCGGTCGTGGTGGTCGCAACTTCCGACGAGCCGGCGCTGATGCGCCGCCAGGCCGCGTATCTGACGCTCGCGGTCGCCGAATATTTTCGGGACGAGGACAAGGACGTGCTCTGCCTGATGGACTCGGTGACGCGCTTTGCAATGGCCCAGCGCGAGATCGGCCTTTCCGCCGGCGAGCCGCCGACGGCCAAGGGCTACACGCCGACCGTATTCACCGAGCTGCCGAAACTGTTGGAGCGAGCCGGACCGGGCCTCGGCGAGGGCGCCATCACCGCGATCTTCACGGTGCTGGTCGACGGCGACGACCATAACGAGCCGATCGCCGATGCCGTCCGCGGCATTCTGGACGGCCACATCGTGATGCAGCGCTCGATCGCCGAGCGCGGCCGCTATCCCGCGATCAACATCCTCAAATCCGTCTCCCGCACCATGCCGAAATCGGCCGATCCGCAATTCTGGCCCGTCATCCAGAAGGCGCGGGCGGTGATGGCGACCTATGCCGACATGGAGGAATTGATCCGTCTTGGCGCCTACCGGGCCGGCTCCAGCCCCGAAGTCGACGAGGCGATCCGGCTGCACGAGCCGCTGGAGACCTTCCTGCGCCAGCGCAAGGATGAAAATGCATCGCTGGCGGACGGCTACCGCCAGTTGGCGCTAATCCTCGGTAATTTGGAAACGGAACGCTAACTTTGTCCCGTCATCATCCCATCCCACAGAGTAGCAGAGCCGGTCTGGGCCCCCATCGGGCCCGTGGGGTGACCGGTATCGTCCCACGTGCAGCGGGGGGACTTCTGGGGAGTACGAGTCGATGAAGTCACGAGATACCCTCATTCGCCTGAAGAAGTTTCAGGTCGACGAGAAGCGCCGCCGGGTCACCCAGATCGAGACCATGATCGCCGACTTCCAGCGGATGTCGACCGATCTTGAGCGCGAGATCACGACCGAGCAGGAGCGTGCCGGGATCAACGATCCCTCGCACTTTGCCTATCCGACCTATGCCAAGGCCGCGATCCAGCGCCGCGAGAACCTGACCCGCTCGGCCGACGAGCTCAAGGGCCAACTCGACGAAGCCAAGGCCGCGCTGGCCGAGGCCTTCGAGGAGCTGAAGAAGGTCGAGCTCCTCGACGAGCGCGACCAGGCCCGCGAGCGCGCCGAGGAAAACGCCCGCGAGCAGGCCGACCTCGACAGCATCGGCCTGATGCGCGCCCGCATCGGCGCCGTCGCCTAACGGCGCCAGCAACCCGACCGCCGAGGAATCCGCTAAGCCCGGACCGCAAGGTCCGGGTTTTTCGTATGTGCTGTCCACAGCGTGGCCTTGGTGGTCGGCTTTGCCACGCGCTATGGTGGAGGGGATGAATGCTGTGCCAGCAACCGCGGTGCCCACCTCTCCCTTGGAAGAGGTCGGCGCGGAGCGCCGGGTGAGGGGTGACGGTCCCCCTTTAGCCCTGCGCCCCCTCACCCGATTTGCTGCGCAAATCGACCTTTCCCCGTTGGGGAGAGGTGAAGGGAAGCGGCACGCCGCGTGTCGGGGGGCTGAATGCTGACGCCAGCAGAGCTGGTCGGGTTGATTGAGGCGGTGGCAAAGGGCGATCAGGCCGCGTTCGAGCGCCTCTACGCCGCCACGCGGGCGAAACTCTTTGGAGTCGTGCTCCGTATCTTGCGCCGACAGGATCTCGCAGAGGAGGTCATTCAGGAGACCTACGTCAAGATCTGGAACAGCGCCGGCCGGTTCGATCCGGCCCTATCGTCGCCGATCACGTGGATGGCCTCGATTGCGCGCAACCGTGCGATCGACATCGTGCGCAAAAAGTCGGAGGTCTCCATCGAGGAAGAGCCTCAGGCGCTGGAGGTGGCGGCCGACAGCCCCGACCCGCTGGCGCGACGGGAGATGACCGAGGAGTTGAAGCGGTTGCTGGAATGCATCGGCCGGCTCGAGCCGGACCGTCAGCGGCTCGTGCTTCTCGCCTATTACAACGGCTGGAGCCGCGAGCAATTGGCTGAGAAATTCGCCGCTCCCGTCAACACGGTGAAGACGTGGCTCCGGCGCAGCATGTTGGATATCCGGGAATGCCTCGGACTTTAGAGGATGATGAGAGTGTACAAGCTGGCGCAGCGTTCTCACTTCACCTCTCCCGCAGGGAGAGGTCGGATTGCATTGCAAGATGCAATCCGGGTGAGGGGTTACGCTCTCTCATGGGACCTGAGCCCCTCGCCCAATTTGCGCGGGACGACGCTTCGCATCGCCCGGTGCAAATCGACCTCTCCCTTCGGGAGAGGTGAAGGAAAGTGATGGCTTACACGGAGGACCATATCGCGCTCGCCGCGGAATATGCGCTCGGTACGCTCGATGCTGACGAGCGCGCGCAGGTCGAGACCATGATGGCGGTGGACGAGGCGTTCGCCGCGGTCGTGCAGGCCTGGGCCTTCCGGCTCGGCGCGCTCAACCAGATGGTCGGCTCGGTCGAGCCGCGTCCGATCGTGTGGGAGAACATCAGGTCCGAGATCGCGCGCACGGCGCTTGCGCAGCAACTGCCTGGTCTTTCCGACGTCGCGCCGCCGCCAATCCCGCCGATCGAGACCGCGCCGCCAGAAGCGCCGTCGCAGCGGACACCGCAGCCGCAGCCTCCCGAAGCAGGGCAGCCCGAGCCGACGCGCTCTGGATCCGATGCGATTCCCGATTTCGCGCCGGTCTTCATGCCGCAGGTCCACGCACCCGATCCCGAGGTCGTCCGGACATCGCAAGGACCAATCGTCGACGACAGCAATGTGATCCAACTCGAGGCACGCGTGAAGCGCTGGCGCTCGATCGCATCCGCCGTCGGCGCGCTTGCGGCCGCGCTGCTCGTCACGCTGTCGTTTCAGATCTTCCTGCCCGATGCGCTGCCGGGGGTCTTGCGTCCCGCACCGCGGATCCAGACGGTGGAGGTGAAGACGCCGGCCACCCCGCTCGCCGCTTCGGCGCAATATGTCGCGCTATTGCAGGGCCAGGGTGGCGGCCCCGCCTTCATCCTCACCATCGATGGCGCGACGCGGAATTTCACCGTGCGCAAGGTCGGCGCGACGCCAGAGCCCGGCAAGAGTTTCGAGCTCTGGCTGATCTCGGACAAGCTGCCGCGCCCGCGTTCGCTCGGCGTGATCGGCTCCGGCGATTTCACTGCGCGTCCGCTGCTCGCCTCCTATGATGCCGAGGTCGTCAACGGCGCGACCTACGCCATCACCGTCGAACAGGCCGGCGGCTCCCCGAACGGCCAGCCGACCTCGTCCCCCGTGTTTACCGGCAAGCTGATCGAGACCGTGCCGCCGTCCCAGCCGCAGGCGCCCGCGAAGAAGTAGTGCCTCCAGTGGCGGGCTTGATCCTGTCGCCACGGTCCGTCCCGCCGTCGCATCCCGACAAGTCCGGCCGAATCCGCTCCCCATTTGAACCTCCCGGCGTTTCGCGGCGTCAAATGCCCGGAATTTGAAGTTGCGGCGCTGCCGACCGTGCCGCCGGAGAGGGCGAAAAAATCAAATGGATGCAGTGAAGCCTCCCGGCATCTTTGTTCACCAATACGCGGGACTGCCGCAGGGCCCGGCGTTCGAACAATGGCGCGAGCGGGCCTTCGGCGCCTGCGGCTTCGATATCGGGCCGAGCCATGGCGAGAGCATCGATTGCCGGCTCCAGATCAGCGTGGTCGACAACATCGCGCTCGCCATTCCCGAAGGCGCATCCGCGCAATATTCCCGCACCCAAAGCCATCTCGCCGACGGCAGCGACGACCTCGTCCTGATCGCCGCGCATGCTGGCCTTGTCCGCGTCGGGCAGAACGGCCACGCCGTGGAGCTTGCGCCCGCCCAAATGGTGCTCGTCGACATGAGTATCACGGGCAGCGTCGGCCACACTGACGAAAACCGCTTCACCTCCATCCGCATGCCGCGCCGCGCGCTGCTCGACATCAGTCCGCGCGCCGAGGACAAGCTGTCGCAAGTGCTCGTCGACGGCGCGGTCGCCGAGACGATCTTCCGCTACCATGCGCTCGCCGCCAATCACGCGCCGCATCTCGACGCGGTAGGCCAGCGCCTGACGGCGCAGCATATGGTCGATCTCGTCGGCCTTCTGCTCGGCACCGATGCCGAGCATGCAAGTGTGGCACGCGGACGGGGGCATGCGGCGGCGCGCCTCGATCTCATGCGTGCCGACGTAATGGCCGCGCTCGGCCGCAACGACCTCTGCCTGTCCGAGGTCGCGGCGCGCTCGGGCTTGAGCCCACGCCAGGCGCAGCGCCTGTTCGAGCAGGCCGGCACGACCTTCACCGAATTCGTGCTGGAGCAGCGCCTGCTGCAGGCGCGCAAGCTGCTTGGCGATCCCCGCGCCAGGACGCGCAAGATTAGCGACATCGCGCATTCCTCGGGCTTTTCCGATCTGTCCTATTTCAACCGCGCGTTCCGCAAGCGCTTCGGCACGACGCCGTCGGAGCTGCGCCAAGCCTAAGCTCGCGACTTCGTGCAGCGGCGCGGCGCCGGCCAGTTGGTCGATCCGGCGGTTTAGCTATATTGCCGGCGCGGGCAGACCGCGGGATTGCTCTGGAAAGTAGAGTAGGCGGACATGGCGCTTATCGTCGTGCTCGGCGCCGGTTTTGCAGCCCTGTGGGCGGCCATCGGCGCTGCGCGCAAGCGCGATGAGATCGGCGCTCACGACGACATCGAGATCCGTCCCGTCGGCCGCAATCCCTATCACAACATCCGCGTGCGCCACTACGAAGCCGATCTTGACGAGGTCGCGCTGCCGCTGCCGCAACTGCTCGATCCGATCGGTGTCGGCCACGGTCTCGGCGAGGTCGAGGCCATCGACCCGGCAGAGCGAAAAATCTCGCTGGCGCGAGCGGCGGCGAGGAGACGCTGCACCATGATGTCTCGTGCTGGCGCTCGGCAGCGAGGTGATGCGTCCCGCCATTCCCGGTCTTGCCGAGCACGGCTTCGACGTCGACACCTATGCTGCGGCGCTCCGCCTCGAAGATCATCTCGTCTCGCTCGGACGCCGCGTGCCGGCGCCGGGGCGTTCGACGGTGGTGGTGGTCGGCGCCGGCATCACCGGCATCGAGGTCGCGGCCGAAATGCCGGCAAGGCTGCTCGATCTCGGCGGCTGCGGCGCGCTCTATACCGAGGCTGGGATCGCGAGGTGAGGACGACAGGCGCGGCCGCGCAAGCGACCAAGGAAACAATCAACCGCAAGCGCATCTATCCACCGCCAACCGGGAGCAGGGAAGAACTGTTCGCTGCCGCCGATCGTGCAGTCGCCGCCGAGCTATGGGGCGCGGTAATCTCGCGCTGCTTCCCTACCAGCCCTGGCTGCCCGGAGGGCGAAGCAGGCCAGCCCTAGGTCAACGCCCGCAGCGAAGATGTACCCCAGACATGAGAAAGCGCCCGTGGGGGGCGGGCGCTTTCTGTAGTCGACTTGGGGTTGGGGTCGTCTACATATCCACGTGGCGACTTTGGGGGGCTGATAAAGAGCCGCGTGAATTCAAAAAACTCTCAGATCTCCTTAGCGAACGAGGGACACGTTCGAGCTGGTGATAACGACCGGCTTGCCGGCCTTGATGACGCGGGCCGTCTGGGTCAGACCTTCGTCCGAACCCGTGCGTGCCGTGATGCCGAAGCCTGCCACCGCGATTCCCGCGACGAGGGCGACGACCACAACTTTCAGATGGGTCGAGCGATCTGCGCTGTAGATCGAGTGGTTCATGGAAGCCTCCTGCCGCCACCTACCCGAAGTAGTCGCCAGCCGTTTCAGGCAGGTTCATGCTTCCGGTGCCCAACAACCTAGTATTGGGGAGATTCGTTCCCAAGAGGCCATCACAAGAGCGTGACACGACGTGAAAGAGCGCGATCAAAAGTCACGTCTGATCGCGCATTTTTGGCAATTATTTCAAAGCTGTAATGTGGCTGTCAGGCGCCTTTTCGTCGGCTGTCCACAAGGCGTAAAAAGCTCAAAAACCATTTGCCTGTGGCTGAAAAACACACTGCTTCTTAAGGCAATCAGACGCTTCCGACCGTTTTGAGCCTCGCCCTGGGGTGAATTTCAGCCTGCGACAGCACGGTCGTCTGGGCCCGGAACCGCTCCACCAGGGAACGCACGAAGGGGCGGATTGCCGCGGAGGTGACCAGCACCGGCGCTTCGCCTTCTCGCGCCGCGCGCTCGAATGCCTCGCGCACGCTGGTCATGAACTCCGACAGTTTCGAGGGCTGCATCGCAAGGCTGCGCTCCTCGCCCTGGCCGATGATGGATTCGGCAAAAGCCTGCTCCCACCGCGCCGACAGCGCGATCAGCGGCAGATAGCCCGCGTACGAGGTGTTCTGCGCGCAGATCTGGCGCGCGAGGCGAGCGCGGACGTGCTCGACCATGGTCGCGGGATTGCGCGAGAAGGCCAGCGAATCCGCGATGCCTTCGAGGATGGTGGAGAGGTCGCGGATCGAGATGCGCTCGGCCAGCAGCAGCTGCAGCACGCGCTGGATGCCGGACACCGTGACCTGTCCGGGGACGATGTCCTTGACCAGCTCGCCCTGCTCCTTCGGCAGCTCCTTGAGCAGCTTCTGCACCTCGCCATAGGAGAGCAGGTCCGACATGTTGGCCTTGAGCAACTCGGTGAGATGGGTGGAGAGCACGGTCGCGGCGTCGACGACGGTGTAGCCCTTGAGCGAGGCCTCTTCCTTGAGGCTGGCGTCGACCCAGGTCGCGGGCAGGCCGAAGGTCGGCTCGGTGGTGTGGATGCCGGGCACCTGCACCTGGCTGCCGCCGGGATCCATGACCATGAACTGGTTCGGCCAGATCTTGCCGGTGCCGGCGTCGACCTCCTTGATCTTGATGATGTAGGTGTTGGCCTCGAGCTGGACGTTGTCGAGGATGCGCACCGCCGGCATCACGAAACCCATCTCGATCGCGAGTGAGCGGCGCAGCGCCTTGATCTGCTCGGTGAGACGGTCGGTGCCGTCGGGGCCGTTGACGAGCGGCAGCAGCGCATAGCCGAGCTCGATCTTGAGGTCGTCGATCTTGAGCGCGGCCGAGATCGGCTCTTCGGCCGCAGCGGCTCCGGGTGCACCGGGCTGACCTGCCGCGGGCGCGGCCTTGGCGGCTTCCTCGGCCCTGGCGGTGACCCGGTTGCGGTTGCGGGCGTTCCAGGCGAGCGCGCCGGCGCCGGCGCCGAGCGCCAGGAAGGGAATGGTTGGAATGCCCGGCAGCGCTGCCAGCACCAGCATCACCGCCGAGGACATCGCGAGCGCCTGCGGATAGCCGGAGAACTGCTTCATCAGCGCCTTGTCGGCGGCGCCGGAGACGCCGGCCTTGGAGACGAGCAGGCCGGCCGCGGTCGAGACGATCAGCGCCGGCACCTGGGTGACGAGACCGTCACCGACCGTCAGCAGCGTGTAGCTGCGGCCGGCATCTGCAAAGGACATGCCCTGCTGCGCCACGCCGATGATCATGCCGCCGACGACGTTGATGAAGACGATCAAGAGACCTGCAACGGCATCGCCGCGGACGAATTTGGAGGCACCGTCCATGGCGCCGAAGAACCCGCTCTCGTCCTCCAGCTCCTTGCGCCGCTCCTTGGCGACCTTCTCGTCGATCAGTCCGGCGGACAGATCGGCGTCGATCGCCATCTGCTTGCCGGGCATCGCGTCGAGGTGGAAGCGGGCGGCGACTTCGGCGATGCGCCCCGAACCCTTGGTGATGACGACGAAATTGACGATGATCAGGATGGCGAAGACGATGATGCCGATGACGAAATTGCCGCCCATCACGAAGTTGCCGAAGGCTTCGATGACGTGCCCGGCAGCAGCCGTGCCCTCGTGGCCGTGCGACAGGATCAGGCGGGTCGAGGCCATGTTGAGCGACAGCCGCAGCATGGTCGAGATCAGGAGGACGGTCGGGAAGGCCGAAAATTCCAAAGGCGTCTGGATGAACAGCGAGGTCATCAGAATCAGGATCGAGAGCGTGATCGAGATCGCCAGGAACAGGTCCAGCACGATCGCGGGCAGCGGCAGGATCAGCACCACCAGGATGGTGAGGATGCCCAGCGCCAGCGCGATATCGCCGCGCTTGAGGATGGTGACAATCTCGTTGAGGGAGGGGATGCCGGGCCTTGCGGCGCCTACGCCCTGTCCCGCGGTGACGTCGACCATGGTAGCTGCCTCCCCGCGCGACTGCCGTCCACGCGCCCCAAACGTCTGCGCGGCGGCCGAAGGGCCGCCGTTCCGAAAGTGAGGCACCGCACTGGCGTCCACGGGGGCTCCCGTTCTACGCGGCTGACGACACTCGACTCCACTCGGCAATTCTTGCCGGGTGTATGGTTAGCAAAGGGTTAATAAAGGGTGCGGCAGGAGGTCAGACCGGGCTATTTCGGGGCCGGCGGCCGAACGCGTGTGGCAAGCGCCAGATAGCCGGCGCGCGCGATCTTGGCCGCGGGATCGGCAAGGATTAGCGCCGGCGACTTGTGTCGGTGCCGGCACGCAGCCGGACAACGCCAGCGCGCCCCGCGGCGGCCAATTGAATCGAAATGTGGTCCCGGCACCGTGGGTGCAGCGGCGGACTTCGTCCCCGGAAAGCGTAAGCATGATTCATCCCCGATCTGTCTGGAGACGACAGGTTCGCGCGCACAGATGCGCGCTCGGCCTGACGTCGCAGGGGCGGCGCTGCGCTTTGTGGCCTGGCCACGATCTCGGGCGCGCAGGCGGAAACCGGCTGAAGCGCTTTTGTGACGCTGGCCCCCTCGGTTGCCAGCGCGCTCACACAGATCATCGCACAGCAGGTCCTGGGGTGCCCTTGCCATCGTGACGATGCGGCGCGGGCGCCTCCTGGGCGGCGAGCTGGCGATGCGCCCGTGTCCCCGCGTCGTCATGCGAGAAGTCGCCGTGCGTATGGCTCGTCTGCCTCTGATGATGCGTCGGCACGATGTTGGCGAGCAGGACGTGCTACGCCTTGCGCACGCTGATTTGCAATTGATGGCAATATACGCGTTCGCCAAGAGCTTTACCGCAGTGCACCGCGCATGCCCAATATCGCGCCACGATGCTTGACCGCGAGGCGATCCGCGAACATGTTCCGCGCGTGCACGCACCCAATCATCCAGGACAAAGCCCTGATTCGTTCAGCCCTGATTCCCGTCAGGCCTGGATGCGGCTGCTCATTGCGCTTGTGATCGGCTCGATCGGCGCCGTCGGCATGTGGGCGGTCGTGGTCGTGATTCCCGTGGTGCAGACCGAATTCGGTGCCACACGTGGAGCAGTGTCGCTCGCCTTCACGCTGATGATGTTCGGTTTCGGGCTGGGCGGCGTGATCGCCGGCAAGATCACCGATCGGTTCGGCATCGTGGCGGCGATGGCGATCAGCATCGCCTTCCTCGGCGTCGCCAACGTCCTCGCGGGGCTGTCGAGCCAGCTCTGGCAGTTCGTGGCGGCCTATTTCCTGATCGGGCTCGGCACGTCCGCGACCTTCGCGCCGCTGATGGCGGAAGCTTCGCACTGGTTCGAGCGCTATCGCGGACTTGCCGTGACGATCGTCGCGAGCGGCAATTACGTCGCCGGCACGATGTGGCCGCCGATCGTGAGTTGGGGCACGCAGGAAATCGGCTGGCGCTACACCCATGTCGGCATCGGCGTCGTCTGCGCCAGCACGATGGCGCTTCTGGTCCTCGTCCTGCGCGCGCAGATGGGTGACGACAAGGTCCGCAATCACGCCAATGCACCGCCGCCCCAGGTCGATCTCAAGCTCTCGACCAACGCGCTGACCGTGCTGCTCTCGATCGCGAGTATCTCCTGCTGCGTCGCCATGGCGATGCCGCAGGTGCATATCGTCGCCTATTGCGGCGATCTCGGCTACGGCGTGGCGCGCGGCGCCGAGATGCTCTCTTTGATGATGGCCTGCGGCATCATCAGCCGCATTGGCTCGGGCTTCCTCGCCGACAAGATCGGCGGCATCCGCACGCTGCTGGTGGGATCGCTGGCGCAGGGCTTTGCGCTGGTGTTCTACCTGTTCTTCGACAGCCTCGCCTCGCTCTATCTGATCTCCGCGATGTTCGGCCTGTTCCAGGGCGGCATCGTGCCGAGCTATGCCATCATCGTGCGCGAGGCGATGCCGGCGAGCGAGGCCGCAACCCGCGTCGGCATCGTGATCTTCGCCTCGGTGTTCGGCATGTCCTTCGGCGGCTGGGTGTCGGGCGTGATCTTCGATGCCACCGGCTCATATGCCGCGGCGTTCGCCAACGGCGTGGCGTGGAACGCGCTCAATATCGCCATCGTCGTGACCCTGCTGATCCGCTCGCGGATGAATGCGGTGAAGGGGCGGCCGGAGCTCGCGACCTAGGCCGCCTCAATGCGAAATCGGATCGAGAAACGGCGTATCGACCGCGCTGAGATAGAAGATGACGACCTTGGTCTCTCCCTCGGTCCGGTTGTAGCCGGTCATGGACACGCCGGGTGGCTCAACTAGCGCCTCGCCGGCCTTGACTGTGAGGGGCGGCTTGCCGGCCAGCTCCAGGGTGAAGGCGCCTTCGAGCACGTACACCGTCACCGGGTAACGGTGGGTGTGATGGACGGTCTTGTCGCCCGGCTTGAATGACGCGGTCATCACCCGGACCGATTGCTTGTCGTCCTTCGGCAGCCCCTCAACCACTTGCTGCAGCACCAGATTCGGTTTGGCGAAGCCGGGCGCATCGTGGTTCTGAGCGATGGCTGCGGCAGTCCAGCCCAGTACGACTGCCGTGCTGAGGGCGAGGTGAGGGCGCATCTTCGGTCTCCATTGCAAGCCGCGGATGTGCACCAGCCTAGGAGCGCTCGTTCGGGCCGGCGAGCCGCAACATTGCGGCGGGCGGCTCCAGAAGTGCATAATCGCGTCATGTTCGATTGGAACGATCTGAAATACTTCCTGGCGGTCGCGCGCCACGGCAGCACCATTGCTGCCGGCAAGGCGCTCGGTCTCAGCCAGTCGACTGTGCATCGCCGCCTCGATGAGCTCGAGCGGCGGCTCGGCCGGACGCTGGTGGCGCGTCAGCAAAGCGGTTACCGCCTGACCGAATTTGGCCACGCAATGTTGCCGTATGCCGAGCGCATCGAGGCCAGCATCGGGGACTTCACGCGGCGGGCCGGCGATGTCGAGCAGGACATGAAGGGCGTGATCCGAGTCACCTGCCCGGAGCCGATCGTCGCCAGGCTGATCCAGTCCGGCTTGGTCGAGGATTTTCACGCGCAGCATCCCTCGCTGCGCGTCGAGTTCGTGATGAGCGACCGCTATCTCGACCTGTCCAAGGGCGAGGTCGACGTCGCCTTCCGCTCCGGTGACACCGATGATGAGCTCGTCGGGCGCAAGATCGCCGAGTCGATCTGGGCCGTGTACGCCTGCGGCGACTATATCGAACGGCACGGCAAGCCGGAGCGCGTCGAGGATCTCGCGCGGCATCTGCTGGTCGGCCTCGACGAATCGCTGGCCAACCACCGCGCCGTCAGATGGTTGAAAGAGGTCGCGCCGGATGCCCGGATGTCAGCGCGCATCAACAGCGTGCTCGGCCTCGTCTCTGCGATCAAGTCAGGAGTCGGTATCGGGCCCCTTCCGATCGCGCTTGGCGACGCTGAGCCCGACCTCGTTCGCGTGCTCGGCCCCATCCCGGAATTGACGCGGAGCTGGCGTATCCTGACACACCCCGATCTCAGGCGCGTACCGCGGATTGCGGCGTTCTTCGACTTCATCGTGCTCCGGCGCGAGGCGCTGAAGCGTATCCTGACAGGATGATCCCTACCGTTTCCGCTTCTCGGGGGGCGTCGTCCGCTTGGCCGCGCGCGCCTTGGCCTTGGCGGCGGGCTGCACGCGGAGTCCATCCACGAACACGTCCAGCATGCGCAGCACCGAGGATTGCCAGCCGGGCTGATCGTGCATGTAGCACATGCCGATCAGGGCCCTGAGCAGATCCTCCGGACTCATATCGCCCCGCATTTGGCCGGCCTCAGCCGCGCGCCCGAGCAACGAGCCGATCGCCTTGGTCAGCCGGTCCATCGAAAAGGCGGCGAGCTCGGACGAACTCTGATAGGTCAGCGCCAGCGCGGCGGACATGCCCTTTTTCGTGGCGACGAATTCGACGGCGGAGCGCAGCCAGCGGCGCAGCGCGTCGACCGGGTCCTTGGCGCTTCGCAGATGCTCGGCAAGCTCGCTGAGCTGCTCGACCTCGCGCCGGTACACCGCCTCGAACAGATCCTCGCGCGTGGGGAAGTGCCGATAGAGCGTGCCGATGCCGACCCCGGCGCGCTTGGCCACGGCCTCCAGACTCGCCTCAGGGCCCCCCGCGTTGAACACGGCCTTCGCCGCTTCGAGCACACGCTCGCGATTGCGCACGGCGTCCGCGCGGGGTTTTCGGGTCTGGTCGGTATGGTCGTCCATATCAGGCAATGTAGATCACGAATTGGTCAGATTGAACCCTCGTTGCACCCTTGTTGAACCCTTGGCTGGCTGCATCGCGTGTGGCGCACGGGCTTTTGAGAAATTCCAAATATTTTCCGGCGGCCCTTGTTAAACGGAGGGTGCCTCCGTATCTTGGGCCAAGTGCAAGCCGGGACTGTGTACCCGGCGGGCGCGGATCGACCGCGGCCACGGCGGTGGCGCGCTGCGCGATCACTCATGTCCATATCTGATCGGAGCCTTGTATGAACCACTCCATCAGCCTCACCGTGAACGGTGCGCGGCGCGACTTCGTCCTCGACGATCCGCGCGTCACGCTGCTCGATCTCCTGCGTGAGCGCCTTCACCTCACCGGAACCAAGAAGGGATGCGACCGCGGCCAGTGCGGCGCCTGCACCATTCTGGTCGACGGCAAGCGCATCAACTCCTGCCTCGCACTCGCCGTCAGCCATGACGGCGCCGACATCCTCACCATCGAAGGCGTTGCGCGCGGCGACCAGCTTCATCCCGTGCAGGCCGCCTTCATTGCCCATGACGGCTTCCAGTGCGGCTTCTGCACGCCCGGGCAGATCATGAGCGCCATCGGCATGATGAGCGAGGCGCAGGCCGGCAGGGATCCCGAACGCATCCGAGAATGCATGAGCGGCAATCTGTGCCGTTGCGGCGCCTATGCCGGCATCGTCGATGCCGTGCTCGAGGCGCAAGGACACGCTGACGAAACCAACCAGAGGCGCTCCGCATGAAGCCGTTCGATTATGTCAGGCCCGCCACGGTCACCGAGGCCATCGCCGCCGCGGCCCAGCCCGGCGCGGTCTATCTCGCCGCCGGCACCAATCTGCTTGATCTGATGAAGGGCAATATCAGCCGTCCGGATCGTCTCGTCGACGTCACCCATCTCGGAGGGCTCGACGGCATCGAGCGCCTCGCCGATGGTGGCTTGCGCATCGGCGCGCTCGTCCGCAATGCCGATCTCGCACATGACGCGGATTTCGCGAGGTCCTATCCGGCCGTCGCCGAAGCACTGCTCTCCGGTGCATCCGCGCAGTTGCGCAACGCCGCGACTGTCGGCGGCAATCTCCTGCAGCGGACGCGCTGTGCGTATTTCTACGACACCGCCAGCCGCTGCAACAAGCGCGATGCCGGCAGCGGCTGCGACGCCCGCCACGGCGAGAATCGCAGCCACGCCGTGCTCGGCTGGAGCGAACACTGCATCGCCACGCATCCGTCCGATTTCTGCGTGCCGCTGGTTGCGCTCGATGCCGTCGTCGAGATCGAGGGCAGGAACGGCCGGCGCGAGATCGCGCTCGAGGCGTTGCATCGCCTGCCGGGCGATGCGCCCGAGCGCGAGTCCGCGCTTGAGCCCGGCGATCTCATCGTCGCGGTGCGCCTGCCGCCGGTGGCAAGCGGCTTCGCCGCGCATGCGCGCTACCTCAAGGTCCGTGAGCGCACCTCCTACGCCTTCGCAATGGTGTCTGCCGCCGCTGCGTTGCGGATCGAGAGCGGCAAGATCATTGAAGCGCGGCTCGCGCTTGGCGGTGTCGCTGCAAAACCCTGGCGCGCCCGCGGCGCGGAGGATGTTCTCAGGGGCGTCGCGCCCACGGCCGACGCTTTCCAGGAAGCCGGCTGGCGCGCGCTCACCGACGCAAAGCCATCCGGCGACAACGCCTTCAAGATCGAGCTCGCGCGCCGCATCGTCGTGCGCGCGCTGGCCCTCGCCGCCGCCGGCACGCCCGCGCGCCTGCCGGCGCTGCCGGCCTCTCCCTTTGCCTCGACCACCGGAGCCATCCATGCCTGAGCTCAACCTCACCAGCGCACCCGCTCATCTTCGGCACGGCTCGAATATCGGCCAGCCGTTGACCCGCCGCGACGGCGTCCTCAAGGTCACGGGGCAGGCCACCTATGCCGCCGACAATCATCCGCCCGGGATGCTGTTTGCGGTGATGGCCGTCGCCGGCATCTCGCGCGGCCGCGTGGTCTCGCTCGATGTCGCCGCCGCAAAGCGCCATCGCGGCGTTGTCGATGTCATGACGCCCGACCACAAGCCGCCGCTCGCGATCGACCCCGAGATCAAGACCAGTCCGTTCGTGTTCCGGATGGAGGTGTTGCAGAGCCATGAGGTCCGCTACGCCAATCAGCCGATCGCCGTCGTGATCGCCGAGACGCTCGAAGCCGCGACGGAAGGCGCCGTGTTGCTGGCGCCGCGCTATGAGTCGCTGCCGGCGTTGGTCGGTCTCGATGCCGGCGAGAGCTTCGTGCCGCCCGCCGTCGGCGTCGGCAATCCCACCGAAAATCACCGCGGCGATGTCGAGGCCGGCCTTGCTTCGGCCGAGAAGCAGATCGACGCGGTCTACGAGACGCCGCCGCAATATCATAATGCGATGGAGCCGCATGCGATCGTGGCTCATTGGGACGGCGACAAATTGTCGGTCGACATGCCGACCCAGGGCCTGAGGCTGTCGCTGGCGCGCATCGCCGAGCTGTTCGGCATCGCCCACGACAAGATCCACATCCGCAGTCCTTTTCTCGGCGGCGGCTTTGGTTCGAAGGGATTTTTGGCGGGACCGCAAACTCTCGGCATCATGGCCGCCAAGCTCGTCGGCAGGCCGGTCAAACTCGTGCTGCGCCGCGAGCAGATGTATGGGCCGGTCGGCCATCGTGCGCCGACGCGCCAACGGCTGCGCATTGGCGCCGACGGAGAAGGACGCCTGACCGCGCTCGATCATCACGCCAGGACCGTGTCGAGCACGTTCGACGATTTCTACGAGCCCGCAGCGGACGCCTCGCACACGCTCTATGCGGCGCCGGCGATCCGCACCTCGCATGATGCCGTGCGTGTCAACACCGGAACGCCACTGTTCATGCGGGCGCCCGGCGAGGCGACCGGCTCGATTGCGCTGGAGAGCGCGATCGACGAGATGGCCTGGGCCTGCGGCATGGATCCGCTTGCCTTCCGCCTGAAGAACTATGCCGAGCGCGAGCCGATCAGCGGCAAGCCGTTCTCTTCAAAAGCGCTGCGCGCCTGCTACGAACAGGGCGCGGCGCGCTTTGGCTGGGCGAAGCGTTCGCTGCAGCCGCGGCAGATGCGCGACGATGCCGGCCTTCTGGTCGGCTGGGGCATGGGCACGGCGACCTTCCCGGCGCTGATGTTCCAGGCCGAGGCGCGCGCGGCGATCCGCCGCGACGGTTCAGGCGTGATGGAAATCGGCGCGCACGACATGGGTCAGGGCGCCTGGACGGCGCTGGCCCAGATCGCGGCCGATGCCGTCGGGCTCGATATCGACCGGGTCACGTTCAAGTCCGGTACGTCCGATTTGCCCGATGCCGGTATCGCCGGCGGCTCCGCGCACACGGCAACCGCGGGCGCTGCGATCCACAGCGCCGGCGCGGCCGTGATCGCAAAGCTCGCTGATCTCGCAACCAATGACGGGCGCTCGCCGCTGTTCGGCGCCGGCAATGCCGGCGTGATCGCGCGCGATGGCAGGTTGATCCGGCGCGACGACGAGAGCCGCAGCGAGAGCTACGCCGAGATCCTCGCGCGGGCCGGCGTCGCCGAGGTCGAGGCACGGGGCACCGGCGTGCCGAATCCCGCGGCCATGGAGGAATACGCCATGCATGCCCATGGCGCCGTGTTTGCGGAGGTAAAGGTCGATCCCGAACTCGGCCAGATCCGGGTCAGCCGCATGGTCGGCGCCTTCGCGGCGGGGCGCATCGTCAACCCGCGCATGGTGCAGAGCCAGCTGTTCGGCGGCATGATCTGGGGCCTGTCCTTTGCGCTGCACGAGGAGGCGATCACTGACCGACGCACCGGCCGGATCATGAATGCCAATCTCGGCGAGTACCACGTCCCCGTGAATGCCGACGTGCCGCCGCTCGACGTCGTCACGGTCGAGGAGCACGATCCGCACGTCAATGCGCTGGGCATCAAGGGCGTCGGCGAGATCGGCATCACAGGAAGTGCCGGCGCGGTCGCCAATGCGGTCTGGCACGCGACCGGCGTCCGTGTGCGTCGTTTCCCGATCAAGATCGATGATCTGTTGACGCAGCCTTGAAGGCTTTCGGCCTGCCGCCATCTCAAAACGTCGGCGGCGTGCAGGCCGAGATCACTTCGCACGGCTTGCCGCCGACGCAGCGGAAACGGTGCGGGCGGCGGCTCTCGAAATAATACGCATCGCCCGGATTGAGAATGCGGCGCTCGTCCTCGACGGTCACTTCGAGCTTGCCTGAAATCACGATGCCGCCTTCCTCGCCGTCATGCACGAGGTGCACGCGCCCGGTGTCGCTGCCGGGCTCGTAGCGCTCCTTCAACATCTGCAGGCTGCGGCCGAACAGATTGTCGCCGACCTGGCGATACGAGATAGGCTTCTTGCCGACCTCGGTCAGCTCCTCTGCGCGGTAGAAGATCTTGCGCCTCGACTCCGGCTCCAGCGCGAAGAACTCGGCGAGCCCCATCGGAATGCCGTCGAGGATGCGCTTGAGCGCGCCGACCGATGGGTTCATCTGGTTGGATTCGATCAACGAGATCGTCGAATTGGTGACGCCCGCTCGCTTGGCGAGTGCGCGCTGCGACAGCTTGTGCCGCGCCCGGATGAATCGGAGCCGTCCACCGATGTCGACGCTCATGCCCTGGTCCCGGCCCTGTCCCGTGTTGCAGGTGTTGCGGATCGCGCAAATATGGACCGGCAGCCCCAGCGAAATCAATAGGTTGCGGCGCAACAGAAAAGGACTTGTTGCGCTTTCCTAGACGTGGCTCTGCTGGCAGATCAGCAAAGGAGCGCGGCCGTGACCCTTCATCAGATTCCGAACACTATCAAGACCGACTCGTTCTGGATGCCGTTCACGGCCAACCGGCAGTTCAAGAAGGCGCCGCGCCTGTTCTCCTCGGCCGAGGGCATGCATTACACCACCGTCGACGGGCGCAAGGTGATTGACGGCTCCGCCGGCCTCTGGTGCGTCAACGCCGGCCACGGCCGCAAGCAGATCGCCGCCGCCGTCGAGCGGCAGCTGATGACGCTGGACTTCGCGCCGTCCTTCCAGATGGGCCATCCGCTGGCGTTCGACTTCGCCGAGCGGCTCGCCGAGATCGCGCCGAAGGGCCTCGACCGCATTTTCTTCACCAACTCGGGCTCAGAGTCGGTCGACACCGCACTGAAGATCGCGCTCGCCTATCACCGCGCCAACGGCCAGGCCAGCCGCACCCGCCTGATCGGCCGTGAGCGCGGCTATCACGGCGTCGGCTTCGGCGGCACCTCGGTTGGCGGCATGGTCGCCAACCGCCGCGCCTTCGCGACCCTGCTGCCGGGTGTCGACCACATTCGCCATACCCATGATCTCACCCGCAATGCCTTCGCCAAGGATCAGCCCGAGCACGGCGCCGAACTCGCCGATGATCTCGAGCGCCTGGTGGCCTTGCACGGCGCCGAGACCATCGCTGCCGTGATCGTCGAGCCGGTGCCGGGCTCGACCGCGGTGCTGCCGCCGCCGAAGGGCTATCTGCAGCGCCTGCGCGAGATCTGCGACAAGCACGGCATCCTCCTGATCTTCGACGAGGTCATCACCGGCTTCGGCCGCCTCGGCACGCCGTTCGCCGCCAACTTCTTCGGCGTAACGCCCGACATGATGACGACGGCCAAAGGCATCACCAACGGCACCATTCCCTGCGGTGCCGTGTTTGCGAGCCGCAAGGTTCACGACGGCCTGATGGTCGGCCCGGAGAACGCGATGGAGCTGTTCCACGGCTACACTTATTCCGCGCATCCGACCGCCTGCGCTGCCGGTATCGCGACGCTCGACATCTACAAGGACGAAGGCCTGCTGACGCGTGGTGCCTCGATCGCGGAATACTGGCGCGATGCGCTGCATTCGCTGAAGGGCCTGCCCAATGTCGTCGACATCCGCAATTGCGGCCTGATGGGCGCGGTCGAGCTGTCGTCGCGTGACGGTGCGGTCGGTGCGCGCGGCTACGACGTCATGGTCGACTGCTTCAATCGCGGGCTGTACTTCCGCATGAGCGGCGATAGCTTCGCGCTGTCGCCGCCGCTGATCGTCGAGAAGAGCCACATCGACGATATCGTCTCCATTCTTGGCGACGCCATCAAGCGGGTGGCGTGATAATTGCTCTCGCCGTTGCGAGTTGTTTCCTTGCAGCGGCGAGCGTGATGCCGCGGGAGTTTGACCAAGCGTGAAAGTCTTGATTCTCGGCAGCGGTGTCATCGGTGTCACCTCTGCCTACTACCTCGCACGTGCCGGTCACGAGGTGACGATCGTCGACCGTCAGCCGGCGCCGGCGCTTGAGACCTCCTTCGCCAATGCCGGCGAGGTGTCGCCCGGCTATTCCTCGCCCTGGGCCGGTCCCGGCGTGCCGGTGAAGGCGGTCAAGTGGCTCTTGATGAAGCATGGCCCGCTGGTGATCCGGCCGAAGCTCGATCCTGTGATGTGGGTCTGGCTGCTCAAGATGCTGCGCAACTGCACCAGCGCGCGTTACGCCGTCAACAAGAGCCGGATGATCCCGATCGCGGAATACAGCCGCGACGCGCTGCGCGATCTCCGCCGCGACATCGGCATTCAATATGACGAGCGTGCGCAGGGCACGCTGCAGCTGTTCCGCTACCAGGCGCAGCTCGACGGCACGGCTGAGGACATCGCCGTGCTCAAGCAATACGGCGTCCCTTTCGAAGTGCTGAGCCGCGAGGGCTGCATCGCAGTCGAGCCGGCGCTATCGGGCGTAAAGGAGAAATTCGTCGGCGGGCTTCGCTTGCCGCAGGACGAGACCGGCGACTGCCACATGTTCACGCAGGCACTGGCCAAGCATGCCGAGGCGCTCGGCGTGCGCTTCATGCTCAACACCGGGATCGAGCGCATCGTCACCGAGGGTGCGCGTGTCAGCGGCGTCGTGACGGGGGCCGGCACGTTGCAGGCCGACGCCTACGTCCTCGCGCTCGGAAGCTGGTCGTCGCGCCTCGTGGCGCCGCTCGGCATTTCGTTGCCGGTTTATCCGGTCAAGGGCTATTCGATCACGGTGCCGATCAAGGACGCCACGGGCGCGCCGGCATCCACCGTGATGGACGAGAGCTACAAGGTCGCGATCACGCGCCTTGGCAATCGCATCCGCGTCGGCGGCACCGCCGAGATCTCCGGCTATTCGGACAAGCTCTATGATGCGCGCCGCGCCACGCTCGATCACTCGCTGACCGACCTGTTCCCGCGCGGCGGCGATCTTTCCAAGGCGACATTCTGGAGCGGCCTGCGTCCGATGACGCCGGACGGTCCGCCCGTGATCGGCCCGACGCAATACGCCAACCTCCACCTCAACACCGGCCATGGCACGCTCGGCTGGACCATGTCCTGCGGCTCGGGTCGCGTCCTCGCCGACATGCTGTCGGGCAGGAAGCCGGAAATCGACGTCAGTGAGCTCACGGTGGAGCGGTATAATCACCGGTTCGGGTAGGATCTCTGCCCTTGCGTCATTTTCGAAAAAGGCGCCGCCCGTTCAGGGGCGACGCCTTGCAATGATTGGCGGATGGGGCTTCAGCAGCGGCCTTGCATCCGCAGGCCGGGCGGGCAGCCGTGACCGCGCCAGCCGACCTTGCGTCCACGCGACCATCCGTGCGGGGTGCCATGGTGATGATGGCCCATCGAATGACCGTGACCATGGCCATGACCGCCGCCATGCCCACCCTTGGCCAGTACAGGGCTGCTAAATGTAAAGCCGGCCGCAATGACCAGCGACGCAGCGAGCGCAAGTTTCTTCATCAAGTCCTCCATTGGGGGTGAGCGCATTCGTCCGTTCAACGAACGAACTGTGCGCAGCTAAGTTCCCTGCGAATGTGGAGGAGTCGTGATGCTCGCCTCGATGCGCAATCGCGCGAGAGCACAACGCGCACTGGCAGAAACGCAGCAGCGATCCGTTCGCTCAGTCTTCCGCGACCGCATCGGCCCAGGGATGAAAGATCTCGACCGCGCCGGAATTGATGTCGTCCTCGCGCATCACCACGCTTGGGCATGCGAATTTTTGCGGCAATGCCTGCACGCGGGTCTCTTCATAGTCGAAGCGCGAGCTCAGCGTCTTGCGCACGTCCTCTGGCAAACGAGCATCGCCGATCACGACCGCGCCTTCGCTGGCGTCGATGCGCGGCTGATGAATGGCGGCATCGAGATCCATGCCGAAATCCATCGCAAAGGAGACGAGCTGCATCACGGAGGGCAGAATGCGGCGTCCGCCCGAGGCGCCGACGGCGAGGCGCTTGCCATCCTTCGTCTCGGCGATGACGGGCGTGTAGTTGCAAAGGCAGCGCTTGCCGGGCCCGAGCGAGTTGGTGGTGCCGGGCGTCGGATCGAACCACATGATGCCGTTGTTCATGGCGATCCCGGTGTGCGGCGTCACATATCTCGAGCCGAAGGATGACAGCAGCGTCTGCGTCACCGCGGCGATGTTGCCGTGCCGGTCGACCACGGAGAAATGCGTGGTGCAGGCGGGCGCCAGATATTCGGCACCGAGCGAGCGTTTGCCGTCGGCATCGCCCATGTCCTTGAGCCGCCCGCGGAAGGCTGCCTGAAGAGCGAGTGCATATTCGACATAGGCGGCCGCGTCCGGCGCGCTTGCCGGCTTCAGGCTCTGCTGCAACAGCCGCAGCGCGTGCGCCATGGTGGGCCCGGCCGTGAGCTCGGGCGTCGCATACACCTTGCCCTCGCGGTAGGGGATCGCCAGCGGTTCGCGCAAATGCGCGCGAAAGGCGGCGAGGTCCTCGACAGACAGCGAACCGCCATCGGCCTTGATGTCGGAGGCGATGCTCCTGGCGAGATCACCCTGGTAGAAATCGCGCGGCCCAGCCTCGGCGAGATGCGACAGCGTCGCTTTCAGCGTGTCCTGCGGCAGCCGGATCTCGGCCTTGATGCCCCATGGCGCGCTCGGTGGTAGGCCGTCCTTCAGGAACGCCGCCGCGCTGGCGGGATAGCGCCTGAGATCGGCGGCCGAGCCCGAGATCGCCACCGTCGTCCACCAATCGACCAGCAGGCCTTCACCGGCGAGCCTGGCTGCCGGCGCGAGCAGATCCTTCCACGGCATCCTTGCGTAACGGCGATGCGCTTCTTCCATTCCGGCAACGACGCCGGGGACGGCAATCGAGCCGGGGCCATGGGTGTTGCGATCGTCCTTTACCCGCGGCCAGGGGAAGAGGTCGGAAGCGGCGCCGTCGCCGCTGAGCGGATAGTCGGCGACGCGCAGGCTTTGAGGCGCGGACATGCCGTAGTCGATCACCTCGGTGCGATTTTCCTTGGCGCGGTAGAGCACCATCGCACCGCCGCCGCCGATGCCGCTGTTCCAGGGCTCCAGCACGTTCAGCGCCATGGTGGTTGCCACGACCGCGTCCACGCAGTCGCCGCCCGCCGCCAGCACCTGCGCCCCGACTTCGGCAGCCCGCCGCGACTGCGAGGCGACGATGCCGCCCTTGGACGTGACGGCGGGTTTGCGGACGGTCTGGTTGAGGCTGAACTGGTGAGGCATGATGTCGTCTTGATGTTCTGTGCTGGCTTCGTGGCGCTGACTTGCTACGCGATTGGCGCAGCGCGCCGACAATGGCACATTGTGGCCAACGAGAATATCCAAAGGGAGCGGCGACATGGCAGGTGTGAAACAGGCGCGGGATGGCCGCCTGCCAAACTCGCCAGGCTTTGCCGAGCTATCAATGTGACTTGTGACGACAGCCCGCGCGCAACGCCTCGTCCTTCGAGCCGTCGCTTACGGGCCTCCTTGAGGAGCCCGCCTAAAGCGCGCGTCTCGAAGGATGGCCGCAGGGATAGGCTCTCAATGTAATCGTGCTGCCAGGTCCGGGCTTGTCCGCGCATCCACGTCTTTGAATCGCGCCCTTAAAACGTGAATGGCCGGGACAAGCCCGGCCATGACGACGAAGAAGACGGAGATTAACGAAGAAGCAGCTGAGCCGCCGTCCGTCAGAGCGGGCGGTTCAGCCGGCTGGCCTGATACTTGGCGCGCCATTTCGGGCCAGGTCCGCGCATATAGTGAAGCTCGGGACGGTAGGGGTTGCCGGCGACCCGAACCAGCGTCTGCCATTTGGCGGCGACGAAACTCAGGGGTTGGCGGAACAGGCTCAGTGAAGCGATCAGCATGGCATCACCTCAATGCGGCTTGCCGAGCATGGCGGTGAAGGGCAGATCGAAAATCTCTTCGCCGGCGTCGTCGCTGACATGGATCACCCAGTCGCGCCAGTCTTCGCTGCTCGGCGTCAGGATCATCGACCGCATGATCTGAGAGGCACGGTCGCGCGCCTCGGAGAGATTGGACACGGCGGCGCCGTAGCGGTCGATCAGGGTGCCCTCGGTGTTGGAGCAGTGAAAATAGACCTGGACCATATGCGCCTCCTGTAGGGAGCAACTGACGGCAAATCGATACCACCCGAAGCCTTCGCGAAACATTCGGGCCGAACCCGGTAAGGGAATTTACGGATATTTGGTCGGCCCCAGGGTCGCTACAGGTTTAATCACAGGCGAGTGATGTTCAGCTGGACGGCGTTTTCCCGGCGTGGAACACCTTTTGCGGGCAAGTCTGGGGCCGCCGTGAGCTATTTCACATCTAAGCGCGAACGCCGAAGGCTGCGCGCATGTGCGGAGGTCTTGGCGTGGGGCTTGGCGTCGTTCTTGGCGTCCGTCTTGGCGGCCCTGCTTGGGCTCACCTCCGCGGCGTCATCGGAGTCGCTCCGCCGCAGCGGCTATGCCATCGGCGCGGAAGCCTGCGGCAATGGTGATCTCGCCTTTTCCAGGATCCAGATCGACATGAAGGCTGGATTTTGCGCCGGGCTCGTCGCCAGCGAAGCGGATGGCCTCACGTTTCCACGCGCGATCGTTCAGGTGCCGGGCCGCGATCTGTTCGTGGTGGCCGACATGGGCGGCTGGGGCCGCGCCGACGGACGGCTGCTGCTGCTCGATCCGCGCGCGCCACAGGGCGGGCGGTTCAAGGAGCTTCTGACCGAAATCGAATATCCCTTCGGCCTCGCGCTCGGTCCGGACAAGTGGCTCTACGCCTCGACTGCCGAGACGATCTTCCGGTTCGATCCGCTCGCCGACAATCCGCGCGGCACCGTCGAGACCATCATCCGTCACATGCCCGGGCGCCGGATCGCGCTGCCCGACGGCACTCGGATCCAGGAGAGCGCGCATCCGCTCAAGCAGTTCGTGTTCGACAGCAACGGGCGGCTATTCGTCAATATTGGCTCGCACAGCGACGACTGCATCACGCCGGCGCCGATCACGAGGCCTTGCGCCGCGGCCGAGGGCGCTTCCGCCATGGCATCGATCTGGCTGTTCACCCCGCCTGCAAGCGGCGTCTTCCCGGCGCTGAAGCCTGGCGATGCCGATCCGCCGCACATTGTCTATGCGCGCGGCTTGCGCAACTCGATGGCGTTGGCGCTGCATCCGAAATTTCCCGACGCCGGCTACGCCTTCCTGCAGGCTGAGAACAGCCGCGACTTGCCTGATATTTTCAAGCCGAACGAGGAGATCAACGCAATCGAGCAGGGCAGGCATTATGGCTGGCCCTATTGCTACGATGTGTCGACGCCGAGCGCCGAATTCAAAAACGTGCTGCAAGGCGGGGTCTACAAGTCGCTCTGCACGGCAGGCGCGCTCTACAAGCCGCCGCTCTCGCTGCTGCCGCCGCACGGCGCGCCGCTCGCGATGTTGTATTATCATGGCACGAAATTTCCGGAACTGGCGGGCAAGCTGCTGGTCGGCCTGCACGGCTATCGTCCGACCGGAAGCCGCCTCCTCGTCTACGACGTCGATGATCACGGCTTCCCAAGGCCTGTCGCGGCGCCGGTGCGCTATCACGTCAGTTGCGCGGCCGAGCCGACGCGCAGCTTTCAGACCGAGGCCGGCGCGGTCGCTGCCGCGCCGTTCGATGAGCTGATCGCGGGTTGGCACCGCGTCAACGGCGCGCGGCCGCAAGGCGCGCCCGTGGGCATGACGGTCGCAGAGGACGGCGCGATCTGGCTGGTCGAGGACAAGAACCAGACCGTGATCCGCATCGATCGCGCCGCGGGCGATCCGCCGCCGCCGCTGCCCTGCGACATGCGCAGCCAGGCGATGATCCACCAGCTCGCGACCTTCGTCGCCAGGGATGTACAGAACAGCGCCCGGCTCACGACGCTGCGCAAGGGCCTCGTCGAGAAGCATTGCGTTGGCTGCCATTCCGATTTCGGTCTGAAGCCCGCCAGTCGGACGCAGAGAAGGACGAAGCCGTGCTCCGCTTCATGCTCTCGCAGGACGGCTGGATCTATCCTGATGATCCCTCTTTCGGCAAGCTGCGCACCCGCCTGCGCGGCATCGGCGCGGAGAAGCTGATGCCGCCGGGCGGCGAGAGCCTGCCGAAGACCGAGCCCGGTTACACGCGCCTGCTCGACACAATGGACTTGCTCGTTGCGAAAATGGTTCCGGGCACACGGATGCGGATCAAGCCCGGTCCGCCGCAGCGCAAGTTCTTTGGCAAGACGAACAAGGAATGCGGCGAAATACCGGCTGCGAAGGTCGTTGTCGTGACACAAAGGAGCGCTGTAGACAAACCCGGCTTCAGCCGATTCTTCCGGCCGGCCGACCCCTATCTGAATGGCGAGTGCACCGACGGCGATGGCTATTACATCCGGCAGAAATTCCTGGTGCCTGTGCAGTAGCGTCCTATTCGTCGTTGCGACGGCGTCCGCCCAAGCGGAAACGAAGCTGTTCGAGAGCGCGCAGGTGACGCCATCAGGCGAATACACCTTCGGCATCGAGGGACCCGCTTCCGACCTCGACGGCAATCTGTTCGTGGTCAATCTCGGCAAGCCCGGCACCATCGGCAGGCTGCCTGCGGGCGGTGCGGCATCGGAGCCATTCACGGTGCTGCCCGACGGCAGTGTCGGCAACGCCATCCGCTTCGATGGGAGCGGCACCATGTTCATCGCCGACTACAAGAAGCACAACATCTTTGTAATTCCAAAGGGGGCAACCGAGCCGGGGATCTGGTTTCATTCCGACGAGATGAACCAGCCCAACGACATCACGATCGCCCGCGACGGCACGATCTATGCGAGCGATCCGAACTGGAAGGGCAGGGAAGGCCACATCTGGCGGATTGCGAAAGCCGCCGACGGCACCGTGCAGGGACAGGTGATGTCGGCGCCGCGCGCGATGGGCACCACCAACGGCATCGATCTCAGCCCCGACGGCAAGACGCTCTATGTCGGAGAATCCAGCAGCGGCCAGATCTGGTCTTATGCGGTCAACGGCAACGAGCTGACGGCTGCAAAACTCGTCAAGGCGTTTCAGCCCGACACCGTCGATGGCTTGCGTACCGACGTTACCGGCCGTCTCTATGTCGCGCGCATTCTCAAAGGGACAGTTGCGCTGATGAAGCCCAATGGCGCGGTCGAGCGGGAGATCGCGCTGAAGGGAAAGGAGCCGACCAACCTCGCCTTCGGCGGCGGCGACGGCAAGACCGTCTACGTCACCCAGCGTCAGGGCGGCTTCATCGAGTCCTTCCGTACCGATCAGCCAGGCCGCGAGCACTGTCTCCAGCGCGGGCGCTGCTGAGCTCCGGGCGCTCTGCTTCCCGCGCAGGGCAGTCGAGACGGCATTCTTCTTGCTTGCATCCGATTGCCGCAGCGATCAAGACATCTGTGAGCACGCGACACGGAGTGTTTGAGTGAAAGCCGTCCATACCGAACTGCACCGCAGCCACGATCCGCAATTCTTCCTGGTCCGCGGCGTCGTCAAGCGCACCACCGAGCAGCCCGAGCGCGCCGACCGCCTGCTCAAGGGGTTGGAGGACGGCAAGCACCAGCTCGTCGAGCCGACAAAATTCGGCCAAGGACCTCGCGCGCGCATTCACAGTCCGGAATATCTGTCGTTCCTGAGCGAGGCCTGGGACGCATGGACCGCGCTCGGCGATTCCGGCCCGGAGATGATCGGCAACATCCATCCGGTGCGTCATGCCGCGACCTATCCGACCCACATCGTCGGCAAGCTCGGCTGGCACACCGCCGACACCGCGGCGCCGATCGGTCCGGGCACCTGGGCTGCGGCCTGCGCTGCGACGGATGTTGCGGTCACCGCCGCGCAGATGGTGATGGACGGCGAGGACGGGACCTATGCGCTCTGCCGTCCGCCCGGTCATCACGCCTATCGCGACATGGCCGGCGGCTTCTGCTTCCTCAACAACAGCGCGATTGCCGCGGCGCATCTGCGGCAGAAGCACGAGCGCGTCGTGATCCTCGACGTCGACGTCCATCACGGCAACGGCACGCAAGGCATTTTCTACGCCCGGCCCGACGTCTACACGATCTCGATCCATGCCGATCCGATCGCGTATTATCCCTATGTGTGGGGCTATGCCCACGAGCGCGGGGAGGGATCCGGCCTCGGCACCAATCTCAACATCCCCCTGGCCATCGGCACCGGCGATGACGGCTACATCCAGTCGCTGGACGTCGCGCGCAGCGCAATCGAGTCCTTTGCCCCCGGCGCGCTCGTCATCGCGCTCGGCTTGGACGCCTCCGAACACGATCCGCTGAAGGGATTGGCCGTCACCACGCCGGGCTTCCGTCGGATCGGCCAGGCCATCGCCAGGATGGGCCTGCCGACGGTGTTCGTGCAGGAGGGCGGTTATCTCTCGGATATTCTGGGCGCGAACCTGACCTCGGTGCTGGCGGGATTCGAAGAGGCAAGGTGATTTTGGCTGACTAGTTCGTCATTCTCCGTCATTGCGCGCGCAGAGAAGCAATCCAGAATCTTTCCCGTCATCAATCTGGATTGCCTCGTCGCAAAGGCTCCTCGCAATGACGATGTGGATGCAGCATGATCCGTCGTCAAAACATCCCGCTCGCCGCGAGCGCCTTGCAGACGTGCTGCATCTCGGTTTCGTCGGCGACCATGTCGAGCATGATCGTGGTCAGGCCCTTCGCCGCAAACGCCTTCAGCTTCGCGCCGATCTCCTCGTAGCTGCCGACGAGATAGGGGCAATCGGCCTGGAAGGTCAGGAACGGCAGCAGCCAATAGCCATTCTCCGAGAGCTCGCCGCTCTGGCCGGCGTAGAGGTGCCGCTTCCACACCGAGTCGGTGTTCTCCATGGTGAGCACCAGCAGTTCGCGATCATCGGGGCTGTCGCGGAAACGTAGTTTCGCGGCCTGCCGCGCCTCCTCGCGTCCCTCGCGGGCGAAGATGCCGAAATTCATGCCGGGCGAATTGAGGCCGCGATCGAGATCGGGCGGCAGCATCTGCATCTTGATGCAGCCGGTCTCCTTTGCCACCCGCTGGGCTGCCTCGGATTGGCCGGCGATCAGGAATTCCGGCATCAGCTCAGCCGGCATGCGCGGGCGCA
Organism: Bradyrhizobium sp. 199; assembly: GCF_023073355.1. Lineage (GTDB taxonomy): Bacteria > Pseudomonadota > Alphaproteobacteria > Rhizobiales > Xanthobacteraceae > Bradyrhizobium. The sequence continues at coordinate 872,129 of NZ_JADPJI010000008.1, read as the reverse complement.
GCTGCAGATGGTGCGCGCGGTAGAAGCGCCCCTCGAAATTCACCGGCCGCGGGCTCGAGAGCAACTGGCGCATCAGCTCCACGAATTCGCCGAGCCTGATATAGCGGTCGGCATGGGACTGGTCGTCGCCGAGGCCCTGCAAGTCGCTGATCGCCGTCCCCGTGATCATGTTGAGATAGACCTTGCGGCGGTGGAGCTGCGCAAAGGACGAGACGAATTTCGCCGCCGTGAACGGGTGCATGTAGACCGGATTGACGGCGATCAGCGGCGAAGATCGCGTCGTCGCCGCCATGATGTGCTGGGCCATCGCCCAGGGCTCGACGAACACGTCGTTGCCTTCGAACAGCAGGATGCCTTCGAAGGCGTTGCTGTCGGCGAACCGCGCCACCCGCATCAGCTCGCCGACATATTTCCCGGGGTCGCGGTTGCGCGAAATCGCTGGAAAGACGCGCAGCCGCGGCGGCGTCATTCAGCCGCTTCCTGGAGTGGCCAGGCATTGCGGCTGATGGGAAGGCCACCGTTCGCGCGAGAGCCGTCGGCGATCGCGAGGCGATGCGCCGGCGATGGCGAGCACAGCGAGAAGCGCCAGCCGTCGGAATCGTCGGCGATATCCGGCTTGAAGCTGATCTCGATGGCCTCGCGCGAGACCTGCATCGCGAAGGCGTCGAGCGGCAAATTGAGGCCGAAGCCCCTGGCCTTCAGATAGGCCTCCTTGAGCGTCCAATAGTCGAAGAAGCGCTCGATCGCGGCCGGCTCAGGCAGTCCGCGCAGCGTTTCGACCTCCTCTGGCGCAAAGAAGCGAAGCGCGGTGGACAGCGGCGCTACCCGCCGCGACACGGTTTCGACGTCGACGCCGACGGTCTCATGCCTTGATACGACGCAGGCGACGCAGCCGTCGGCGTGAGACAGACTGAAATGCAGCGCGGTCGAGGTCGCGGGCGCTGCAACAAACGGCCGCCCGTAGCGGCCGGCTCCAAAGGACCAGTCGGACGGTGCGACGTTGGAGGCGACCTGCGACAGTGCCAGGCGCAGCATGGTGTGCGCGAAGATATACTGCCGTCGATGCCGCTCGAACATGAAGCGATCGGCCCGGACCAGTTCGTCCAACGAGAGCAGCCGTCGGCAGGTCTCGACCGCGCCCGGCGCGTCAATGGACTCGATCAATCCGACAAACAGTTCAATTCTGTCGTTAGCCATCAATTGGGCCTTTTGCGTCGGGCGGAGAGAAATGCACCGGTCCCGACGGAAGAAACAACTGAGCAACAATCATCCAAGCAGACCGCTTGTAGCGATCCACCCAGGCGGATTCTTGTCGATTTGCAGGCCGGTTTACAGCCGCAAGCTTGTGCGAGACCCCGGCTCGACACGCGAGCGGCCCATGTCCCAAAAGTGAAGCCTGAAGATTCGTGCGGCGTCCCGGCCGACGAATCTTACTTCTTCTTCTTGGCTTTCTTCCCGCCGCCCAGCACCGAAAGGCTGGCGTCGACGTCCTTCAGCGCGGACTGAAGCTTCTTCTTCTCGGCACCCAGCAGCTTCCGCAGGGCCTTGCGGTCCTTGTCGCTCAACGAGGTACCCTTGGTAAATTTGACGAAGCCCATAACACTCCCCCGGTTTGAAAATGATCGTTCAATCAAAACGCCGGAATAATCTTGCGCGGTGGCGCCAAATAATCAAGATGTAACTTGCCCATTCACAGCTTTGGCGAGTGAACCATGTTGGCCCGGCCGGTCATGCCGCCTTGCGAGCGAGCAATCGGCCGAGCGGCAAGTTGGGTCGGGCGACGGCAGCTATCAACAGCGCGACAAGATCCTCCATCCACGCGCCGACCATACGGTCGTCCAGCAATTGGCGCTTGTAATTGCATGAGCCGGTGATGCCGGTCGGACGCTCCTTCAGCATCAGCGACAGCCAGATCTGGTCGATCGGCAGCACCGGCTGGCCTTCGCGCGCGATGTTGCCGATCGATTCCGTCGCGAGATCCGGAAGATCGAGCGGCTGGCGCAGCGGATTTTGCAGCGTGAAATAGACCTGGAGCAGCGAGGCCGGATCAATCCCTTCCCGCTCCAGATGGTCGGCCAGGAGGTTGAACGGCAGCTCTTGCCGCGCGTGGGCGTCGAGCACACTCTGGCGGACCCTCACCAACGCTTGCGCGAACGACAGCTCGGGCGTGATTCTGGTGCGGACGACCACCGTATTCTCGAACGGGCCGATGATTCGGTCGGTGTCCGGCTGGGCGCGATTGGCCATGGCGGTCGCGACCGCGATGTCGGTGCGGCCCGTCCGCGCCAGCAACAGGGCCTTCAGACCGGTGAGCAGGCACATGAACAGCGTGCAGTCGTGCCGGCCGGCGAACGTCTTGAGCCGCCCGATCAGCTCGGGCTCGAGGTTGACCGGATGGTGCCCGCTGGACGCGCCCGGAGTTGATTTGCCGTCGAAGACAGGCGCCGCGCCGCGCAAATTCTCGGTCCAGTCGGCAGCCTGGCGGCGGGCGGCGTCCGTGCCGCACCACCAGCGCTGCCAGCGTGCGACGTCCGAAAAAGCCGGAGGTGACTTTGGTAGCGGCACCGACGGATATCCGGCCAGCGCCGCATAGCGGCTCGACACTTCCTCGAACAGCACGCCGATCGACCAGCCGTCGACAATGGCGTGATGCAGCGTCAGCAGCAGGACATGATGGTCGTCGTGGAGCCGCAACAGCCGGGCGCGCAGCAGCGGCGCGCGCGTGAGGTCGATCGGGACATAGGTCTCGTGCTGGATCAGGAGATCGATCTTCCTGAGCTCCAGGGCTCTGCGCCGCTTGTTGTTGTGGGCGCGGCCGTCGCCGATCGTCTCGATGGTCAGGACAGGGCCGAGGGTGCCGGGTGCGGCGAGGCGATGGGCGGGCTCCTCGCCGTTCCAGCCGAACGCGGTCCGCAGCGATTCGTGGCGGCCCACGACATCATCGATCGCCTGCGCCAGGGCGGTCGCATCGAGCGGGCCCTGGAGACGGAGGGCGAAAGGCAGGTTGAACAGTGGCAACCCCGGGAGGTTCTGCTCGATCCGCAGCATCTGGTCCTGCGCAATCGAGAGCGTTGGCCCGCTGCTGCCGGTCGGCCTCGCATCAGCGAGGCCCGACACGCTTACGGCAGGCTTGCGCGGCGTCTCCGCCATGGCCTCGTCGACCCGCCGGGCAAGACTTTCGATCGTCGGGGCCTCGAAGATGGTCTTGATCGGCAGCGACACCCCGAGCGCCCGGGCGACGCGCGCCATGGCCTGGCCTGCCAGCAGCGAATGACCGCCGAGGTCGAAGAAATTGTCGGTGACGCCGAGGCTGTCCACCCTAAGCAGGTCGATCCAGATGTCGGACAGCACCTTTTCGGTGAAGCGCCGCGCCGGCACGACTGCATCCGGTCCGGGCGCTTCCGGCTCTGCCGGCGCCAGCAGCGCGGACCGGTCGATCTTGCCGTGGGCATTGAGCGGAACGTGATCCAGGAACAGGAATGCGGACGGGATGGCGTGGCCAGGCAGCCGGCTCTTCAGGAATTCGCGCAGCTCGCTGGCGCTGCTCCGGTTGTCGGGCCTTGCGACGATATGGGCGATCAGCCTGACGTCGCCGCTCGCCTCGCGGCGCGGCTCGACGATGCCGGCCCGCACGCCGGGATGATCGGCAAGCGCGTTCTCGATCTCCTTGAGCTCGATACGGTAGCCGCGAACCTTGATTTGATGGTCGGCGCGGCCGAGGCATTCGATCGTCCCGTCGGCGCGGCGGCGGGCCAGGTCGCCGGTGCGGTAAAGCCGGCTGCCTGCCTGGCGCGAGAACGGATCGGGCAGGAAGCGCTGCCGGCTCTGCGCGGGATCGTTGATATAGCCGCGGCCGACGCCCGCGCCGCCGATGCAGAGCTCGCCGGTCACGCCGATCGGCTGCGGCTGAAGGTTGGCGTCGAGCACGTAGAGCTGGGTGTTCGGCAGCGGTGCACCGACCGGAACGATGCCGGTCGTGATCGCCGGCGCCTTGGTCAGGCGGTGCAGGGAGACATCGTCGGAACATTCCGAGGCGCCATAGGCGTTGATCAGCGGCACCTTCGGGCACTGAGCGAACCAGGCCCGGCAGAGCTCGACCGGCAACGGCTCGCCGGTCGAGATCAGGAGCCGCAATCCGGCGAAGGCGCGCCGGACCTGTCCCTCGTTCATCCGCTCGACCACGACGCGCAAAAGCGATGGGACGATCTCGAGCACCGTGATGCCTTCGCGCTCGATCTCCCGCGCGAGCAGGATCGGGTCCTGCACAACCGCGTTGTCGCAGACATGCACACGCGCGCCGACCATCGGCGCCGCCAGGAACTGCCAGACCGAGATGACAAAGCTCTGCGGCGCGGATTGCGCGATCACGTCCCTGGAGGAGAGGCCGAGCTCGGAGATGAGCGAGGCAAGATGGTTGGACAGGCCACGCTGCTCGATCATGACGCCCTTCGGCGCGCCGGAGGAGCCCGAAGTAAAAATGAGATAGGCCAGGCTGGAAGCCGTGCGCCGCGCGGCGCCGGCCGGCTGGGTCGATCCCCGCGCGATGGCGTCTTCGAGTTCCGTCACCGGAATGCGCTCGACGATCGGCTCGAGCAGCGTCTCCACCATGGCGGATTGGGCCCGTCCGGTCAGCAGCATGCGGGCGCAGCTCGATCCGAGAATGGTCGCGAGGCGGGCCGGCGGCTGGTTGGGATCGAGATTGAGGAAGGCCGCGCCCGCGCGCTGCACGCCGATCATCGCGGCGAGCAGGTCGGGCCCGCGATCCGCCAGCAAGGCCACCACGCTCTCGGCGCCGACGCCCTCGCGCGCCAGCCAGTGCGCGATGGCCTGGCTGCGGCGCGCCAGTTCGCGATAGCTCAGGGAGGTCTGTCCGTCCGAGACCGCAATCGCGTTCGGCGTCTTCCTGGCCTGACGGTCGAAGCGTTCGCTCAAATTGCCGCTTCTGGTGAAATTGCCCGGCACGCCCCGGCCTGTCGCCAGCAATTGCCGGCGTTCGGACCCAGTCAGCAGGGGCAGGCGCGAGATGCGCTGCTCCGGGTTGCCGATGACGGACTTCAGCAGGGACTTGAACTGGGCCGCCATGGCCTCGATCGTCGCGGCGTCGAACAGATCGGTGGCGTATTCGAAGAATCCGGTGAAGCGGCCGTCGGCCTCGACCAGCTCGAGCGTGATGTCGAAGCGCGCTACTTTTGGATCGATCTCCAGCCGCTGCGTCGACAGGCCCGGGAAGCGTGCCGCCTCGATCGAGGCGTTCTGGAGGATGAACATGATCCGGAACAGCGGATTGCCATCGCTCCGCCGGGCGATCTGCAGCGCGCGCAACACCTCCTCGATCGCAAGGTCCTGGTTGCGGTAGGCATCGAGCGTGACCTGCCGGACCCGCCGCAACATCTCGCCGAAGCTTGGGTCGCCGCCAAAGTCGTTGCGCAGGATCAGCGTGTTGGCGAACAGCCCGATCAGGCGCTCGCTCTCGATCTGGTTGCGATTGGCGATCAGCGAACCGGTCGCGACGTCCTCATGCCCGGAGTGGCGGAACAGCAGGCATTGGAAGGCCGCGAGCAGCGTCATGAAAGGCGTAACGCCCTGGTTCTGGCTCAACGCACGCAGCTCGGCCGACAGCGTCCTGGAGAATTCGAGATAGTGGCGGGCGCCCTGACCGCTCCAGATTTCCGGCCTTGGCCGGTCCGTCCGCAGCGGCAGCGTGGTGACGCCGTCGAGCTGGGCTCGCCAATAGTCGAGCTGGTCCTTTGCCGCCGGCGTCTGCGCCCAGCTCTGCTGCCAGAGCGCAAAGTCGCGATATTGGAAAGCTGGGGAAGGCTGTGCTGCCACGCTCTTCCTGTGTGCGGCGGCGTAATGGGCGGCAAGCTCCTCCCAGAACAGGCGTTGCGACCAGCCGTCGGTGACGAGGTGATGAACGTTGACCAAGAGCGCATGGCTGGTCTTGTCGAATGACAGCAGAGTGACCTTCAGCGGCGCCTCGTGCGCAAGGTCGAACGGATATTGCGCGAGCTTGAGCGCCTCGCGCCTGATCACTGCGTTTCGCTTGTCGGCAGGACAGGGTTTGAGCTTGATCCGCTCGAACCGCGGCAGCGATTGCAGCACAAGCTGCGCCGGCTCGCCCTGACGTTCGACGATGACCGAGCGCAGCGCCTCGTGGCGCACGCAGATCGCGGCAAGACCGGCCTGAAGCGCGGCGACGTCGATCATGCCTTTGAGCATAGCGACTTCGACGACATTGTAATTGTAGCGCGTTGGATCGAGCCGCGAGAGCACGTACATCCGCTGCTGTTGGAACGAGAGCGGCGCCTCTACTTCTGTCGCCTGCCGCCACGCCGGGAGTGCCGCCTCGCGACCGCTCGCGGAGGTCTCGACCCGGGCCGCAAGCGCGGCGACGGTGGCGCAATCGAAAATGTCCTCGAACGAGAAGTCGACGTTGAAGCGTTCGCGCAGGCGCGAGCGCATCTGCGTCGCCGCGAGCGAGTCCGCACCGAGCGCGAAGACGTCCTGATCGACGCCGACCTGCGGCAGCTCCAGCAGATCGGCCCAGATCGCAGCGAGCTGGCGCTCCAGCGCGTTGCGTGGCAGCCGCGCCTTGTCGCCATCCTCCGCCTTGGCGATCAGCTCGGCCAGCGCGTTGCGCTTGACCTTGCCGCTGCCGCCCTTCGGCAGGGCTGCCACGCTGCGGATCAGGCTCGGCACCTTGTAGGCTGCCAGGCGCTTTCGCGCGAACTGGCGTAACTGGTCCGAACTCGCCTCGGCGTGCGGCCGCAGCACCACGACGGCTGCAACGTTCTCGCCGAGCTTCTCGTGCGGGACGGCGAACACGCCGGCCTCCAGCACCGCCGGATGACTGAGCAGAACCTCTTCCACTTCGAGAGGCGAGATCTTCTGCCCGCCGCGGTTGATCACGTCTTTGATGCGCCCGACGATGAAAAGATAGTCGTCGCTGTCGAGATAGCCGAGGTCGCCGGTCCGGAACCAGCCGTCGCGGAACGCGGCTTCTGTCGCCGCCTCATCATTATAATAGCCGCGGGTCATGTTCGGTCCGCGCAGCATGATCTCGCCGTGCGCGCCGCTCGCAAGCGCGCGGCCGGTCTCGTCCATGATCGCGATCTCGGGGCCGGCGGCGCGTCCGACCGAGCCGACCTTGCGCAGCTCGAACGGATTGGCCGCGATCTGCGAGGCCGCTTCCGTCATGCCGTAGGTCTCGAGCACGGGAACGCCGAACGTCGCCTCCAGCCCATGGAGGATCGTGGGCGCGAGCGAGGCCGAGGCCGAGCGGATCACGCGCAGCGACGACGACCGGGCGCGGTCCGGGTCGGATTCCGCCGCCGTCAGCAGCGCGCGATGGATGGTCGGCACGGCCGTGTACCAGGTCGGCTGCAGCTCCCGCATCCAGCCGAAGAAGGACGGTGCGTCGAAACCGTCGGTGCAGATCACGCTGGAGCCGGCGGCCAGCGCCGTCAACAGGCCGGAGATCAAACCATGGGCGTGAAACAGCGGCAGGACGTTGAGCAGACGATCGTGGGATGTGAGCGACAGTACGCGGCCGGCATTGGTGGCGGACAGGCACACATTGCGATGCGTCAGCAGCACCATTTTCGGGCGCGCCGCCGTGCCCGACGTCAACAGGATGAACGCATCGTCGTCGCCGCGCGAGGCGCCGCCGGGAGCAGCCGGCCCCACCGTCGGCCCGACGAATGCGCAGCCGCCGAGATTGTCTCGCGGCCCCGGCACGAAATCGATCACCGCGATATTGAGCGCCTTGGCGGCCTCGAGGCTTGCCGGGTTCAATTCGGCCCGCGTCACAAGCGCAGTCAGCTTCAATTCGCTGAAATAGCGATGCAGCTCGTCAGCCGTCAGATCGGGATTGACCGGGACGCAGGCGCAGCTCGATGCGACCGCGAGCAGCGCCAGCGCGCTGTCGGCGCCGCGCGGCAGCGCAACCGCGATCCGGTCGACAGGGGTCATACCGAGCCGACGCAGCGTACGGACAAGATCCTGCGTCACCTCACCAAGCGCGCTGTAGTTGAGGGCGGGCCGGCCCGGGGCGAGCAGGGCGGGAGCCGTCGGCGTCTTCCGGGCGTAGAAATCGAGAAGGCCGCCGATATCGGCGAATATCTTCGTTTCGGCGGTGGTGCCGCCTGATTCCTCCGGGGCCGGGCGTGTGACGTCAGACAATTCCGTTCCCTTTTGATGCGGTTGAGCTATTCTTCCAAGAAGTTGGGGAACGCGTCCAGTCTGAGGTGAAGTTTTGGGCCCAAAATCTGTGGTTGAGGCCCCTAAAGCCCTTCGACGGAATTAGGGTCGGGCAAATCACCATGCTGGAGAATGAGTCGGACACGGGAGTAGAAGGCGGGCTGAAGCGCTGGCTCGAGGGCATCGGCCTCGGCCATTACTCCGATCTATTCGTACAGCACCGCCTCGATCTCGACGTCATGGGCGAACTGACCGAATCCGATCTGGTCGAGCTCGGATTGCCGCTCGGCGATCGCAAGCGGCTGCAGCGGGCGATGGCGGCGCTGTTCCAGGCGGAAACGGCGCAGGCACCCGCGACGACGGTGCGGCCGCAAATCCGCACGGAGGTCGGCGCCGAACGGCGTCAGCTTACAACCATGTTCTGTGACATGGTGGATTCCACCTCGCTCTCCGTGCAGTTCGATCCGGAAGACGTGCGCGACATGATCGCGAGTTTCCGCGAAACCTGCGTCCGCGTGGTCAAGCATTACGAGGGTTTTGCCGCCCGTTTCGTTGGCGACGGTATCCTTGTCTATTTCGGCTACCCGACCGCACATGAGGACGACGCCGAACGTGCGGTGCGTGCCGGGCTCGAGATCGTGCGCGTGCTGTCGACGGCACGCGCGGTCGAACCGCGTGGCGCGCTCAGCCACTCACCCGCCGTCCGCATCGGGATTGCGACCGGGCTCGTCGTGGTCGGCGATCTCGTCGGGCAGGGCACCGAAGAGCGCGACTCCGCGGTCGGAGAGACCGTCAATCTCGCCGCGCGCCTGCAAGGCCTGGCGCCGCCCAACGGCGTCGTGATCTCCGCCTCGACCCAGGCGCTGCTGAAGGGCAAGTTCGACTACCGCAATCTCGGCGTCCATGATCTGAAGGGCATCTCCGAGAAGGTCCAGGCTTGGCACGTGATGCGCGCCTCGCGGGTGGAGACCCGCTTCGCTGCCGCCATGGGCACGCGGCTGACCCCGCTCGTCAACCGCGAGGAAGAGATCGCGCTGCTGATGGGACGCTGGCAGCAATCCAAGGACGGCGACGGCCAGGTCGTCGTCAAGTTCGGCGAGCCCGGTATCGGCAAGTCCCGCATCATCCAGGAGATCTTCGAGCGGATCTCGGGCGACCGGCATGGACAGGTCTCGTTCCAGTGCTCGCCCTATTACACGTCCACCGCGCTCTATCCGTTCGCCGAGCAGCTCAGATTCTCTCTCGGCCTCGACCGCGATGATCCGTCTGTACTGTCGCTGACGAGCCTCGAGACCGCGATCGCCACCGCGCATGGCGACGTCGAGCAGGTTGCGCCGCTGTTTGCCGCGCTGCTGTCGCTACCGACCGCAGGCCGCTATCCGCCGCTCGAGCTGTCGCCGCAGCAGCAGAAGGATGCGACCGTCACGGCGCTGATCAATCACTTCCTGGGCCTTGCGCGCGAGATGCCACTTGTGATCGCATTCGAGGATCTGCACTGGATCGATCCGACCTCCCGCGAGGTGATCGACCTTCTGGTCGATCGGGTGCAGAACCGGCCGATCCTGGTCATCATCACCGCACGGTCCGAATTCCAGCCGAGCTGGAACGCGCATTCGCACATCACGACGCTGGTGCTCAACCGCCTGAGCCGGCAGTTGCGCACGACGCTGGTGGAGCGCGTCGCCGGACGCGAGCTGCCCAAGGAGGTCGTCGAGGAAATCATCGTCAAGACCGACGGCGTGCCGCTGTTCCTCGAGGAGCTCACGAAAACCGTCCTCGAATCCAACCTCTTGACCGAGCGGCACGGGCGCTACGTCTTGTCGGGCCCGTGGCGACAGCTTGCAATCCCGGCAACCCTGACCGACTCGCTGATGGCGCGGCTGGACCGTATGGGCCCGTTCAAGCGGATCGCCCAGATCGGCGCCACCATCGGCCGTGAGTTCTCCTACGAGACGCTGCATGCCGTCGCCAACACGCCGGCCGAGCAAATCGAGGCCGCGCTCAATCATCTGGAGCAGGCGGGGCTGATCATGCGGCGCGGCCATCCGCCGGACGCGCTCTATTCCTTCAAGCATGTGATGATCCAGAACGCCGCGCATGCCAGCCTCTTGCACAGCGAGCGGCGCAAGCTGCATTCGCGGATCGCCCAGGTGCTCACCGAGATGTATCCGGAGAAGACCGAGCGCGAACCGGAACTGCTCGCCTATCATTTGACGGAATCCGGCCAGAGCGAGGGCGCCGCCAGCTTCTGGCTCAAGGCCGGCAAGCAGGCGGCCAAGAGCGGCGCCAATCTGGAGGCGATCGGACATCTGGGCCGCGGCCTCGGCGTCGTGCAGGCCAATGCGCGCATGCAGGGCGCGGACGAGATGGAGCTGGAGCTGCGCATCGCGCTCGGCAACGCGCTGATCTCCGCCAAGGGCTATGCGGTGCAGGAGGTCGAGGAGAACTACATCCGCGCGCTCGAGCTCGGCCAGCAGCTCGATGACGACGAAAACGCCTTTGCCGCCACCCGCGGGCTCTGGGTCTGCCATTTCATCCGCGCCGATCTCATCCGCGCGCACGATCTGAGCGTCGAACTGCTGAAATTCGCCAAGCGTGAGCGGCTGAACGAACGGACGCAGCCGGCGCAGCAGACCGGCTATCTGATCGAAGCGCACCGCTCGATCGCGATGACCATGCTGTATCGCGGGCGCTTTGCTGCGTCCCAACATCATCTGCACCGCTGCATCAATCTCTACAGCCCCGATTTGCACTCCGATCTGATGGAGCGGCACGGCACCGATCCCGGCGTCGTCTCGCTGTCCTATCTCGGCTACCTCCTCTGGTTCCTCGGCCGGCCCGACGCGGCGCGCCAGCACAGCGAACAGGCGATCGCTAATGCCGAGAAGATCCGCCATCCCTTCACGCTCGCCTTCGCGCTCGTGTTCGGGGCCTATCTCTGCCAGCATCTGCGCGATGTCGAAGGGACGCGCGACCACGCCAACCGCGCCATGATCATCGCCACCGAGCACAATTTCCTGCATTGGAAGCAGCAGGCCGCGATCCTGCGCGGCTGGGCGCTGGCGCAGCTCGGCGAGGCGGATGAAGGCCTCAGCCAGATGCGCTTCGGCCTCGACGAGTACGAGGCGATGGATTCCTGGCTGGCCGGTTGCTGGTTCCGTTGTCTGCTCGCGGAGGCCTACGCCAAGGTCGGGATGCGCGACGCCGCGTTGCGCGCGCTGGACGGTGCGCTCGCGACCGCGCGGCGGACCGGCGATCACTCCTATCTCGCCGAAGTCTATCGCCTGCAAGGCGAGATCACGATGTCGGACGGTGACCCGGCCTCGGTGCAGGAGGCTGCGGATCTGTTCACGCTGTCGCTGGAGATCGCGCACAAGCAGGGCGCGCTGTCCTGGGAGCTTCGCACTGCCGTCAGCCTGGCTCGGCTGTCGCTCGAAGCCGGCAAATGGGAACACGCACGTCTCCTGCTCGTGCCGGTTGTCGCCAAGTTCAGCGAGGGTTTTTCTACGCCGGACCTGAAGCAGGCGATGCAACTCCTCAACGAGCTCGGCGCGGGCGCGCCGGTCCGCGAACAGGCCGCTCCGTGAGATGAGCGATCTTGCCGCCGCGCGCGCGCGTTACGTCGCGTTGATTGCGAGGCGCGAGGGCATTACCTCGCCGCGCCTGCTCGAAGCGCTCGCCGCGGTTCCGCGCGAGGCATTTCTGGGAAAAGGGCCCTGGCGCATCAAGAGCGAGGCGGCGCGCAGCTACCGGCTGACGCCCAGTGACGATCCCATCCATCTCTACGACAACGTGCTGGTCGCGATCGACGCGCGCCGCCGGCTCGACACCGGACTACCGAGCCTGTGGGCGCATTTCATCGATTTGCTCGATATCGGGGAAAGGGACCGCGTGGTCCAGGTCGGCTGCGGGCTCGGCTATTTCTCGGCAGTGTTGTCGAAGATGGTCGGCCCGAAGGGTAGGGTGATCGCCATCGAATGCGATGAGCGGCTCGCGGCTCGCGCATCGCGCTATCTCATGTCTTACGGCAACGTCGCGGTCGTGCGCGGCGACGGATGCGAGGATTTCGGCGGGGCCGCCGACGTGATCATCATTCACGCCGGCTTCTCGCAGCCGCATCCGCACTGGCTGCAGTCGCTTCGTCCGCGCGGCCGCCTTCTGGTGCCGCTGACCCAGCGGGACCGCGAAGGCATTGCAGTCAAGATCACGCGCAAGGGCCGGGGCTTTCAGGCCGAAGCGGTCCAGCAGATCCGGATTTTCCCCGGCCAGGGCCGCGGCACGAGCGCCCTCGACGACCGCGTCGCGGACTGGTGGCAGCGCGCCTCCGCCCTCGCACCGCTGCGCTTTCGAAGGCTCGCGCAGGGGCTGCCGTCGGATAGCTAATGCTTCGTTTCATTTTACCTTGATTGCGAATGTAAGTATCCAACGCGTCTCGGCGCCGCTATGACTGCGGCTTGATCGCCATACGAGCGCGCTCCATGCATTCCGTTGCACTGCTGACTGCCAGCTACGCCAAGGATATCGAACGCTTTTCGCTGCTCAGCGACAGCATCGACACCTGGCTGACGGGATATACGCGGCATTATGTTCTCGTTAACGATGAGGATGTGCCGCTGTTCGAGCCCTTCGCGTCCGACAGGCGCGTCATCGTTCCGGCCTCGCGCTATTTGCCGAAATGGCTGTTCGCGCTCCCGCCGGCGCTTCAATTCATCAGCAAGCGGCGCGTCTGGCTGTCGCTGCTGTCGTCGCCTGTGCACGGCTGGCACATCCAGCAGATGCTGAAAATCGCCGGCGTCCTCAACGCGCCCGAGCAGCGCGTCTGCATCCTGGATTCGGACAATCTGTTCTTCCGCGCGTTCGACGTCGGCCAATATGCCGGCGGAGAGCAGACGCCGCTGTTCGTCACGCGCAAGGCGATCGGCGCCGACCATCCGTTGCATGGCCTGTGGCTTCGTACCGTCGATCAGCTTCTGGGGTTCACGGAGCGCGCGTTCCCCGCCGACGACTATGTCGGCAACGCGCTGGTCTGGGACAAGGACACCGCGCGTGCGATGACCGACGCCATCAAGTCGGCGACCGGCCTGAGCTGGGCTCTGGCTCTGTGCCGCAAGAAGAAATTCTCCGAATACCTGCTTTACGGCAACTTTGTCGCGAACTCGCCGAAGCATCTGGCGGCCCATCGGGTCACGGAAGACAGCATCGCGGTCTCGCATTGGGACGACACGCCGCTCGACCGCCCATCGATCGAAGCGCTGATCCGCACAGCCTCTCCCGAACAGGTCGCGCTCTGCATTCAGTCCTATTCGTCGACCTCGATCGACGACATCCGCGACGTCTTCCAGCTCAGTTCGCGCGACCGTCGTGCGCCGAGCCTGTCGCCCGATCACGTCGGCGACGCGGCCGAGTTCGAGGTGCCAACGCGCAGCTGAGCTCGCGCGTTCAGACGTCCTTCGTGAACTTGCCGATGACGTCCATGAACGGCTTCGGCTTGAACTCGCCGTCGAGCGGCAGCGGGCGGTTCGGCTGCTTGTCCGCGCGGGCGAAGGTGCCGTTGATCCAGCTGTAGCGGTCCGAGAGGCCCCAGGTCAGGATCGAGCGCACCGGTCCGCTGGTCGAGATCGCCGTGAGAAGATCGTCGACGCGCTTGGCGACGATGGCGTCGCGCTGCGCCGGATTACCCGTCAGTTTCTGGTCGTCGACGTCGAGTTCGGTGACGAGCACCTCCAGGCCCCAGGAGCGCAGCTCGGTGACGAATTCGGCGAGCCCATGGGTGTCGATCTCGAGCTCGGCATGCAGATGCGATTGCAGCCCGACGGCGTGCAGCGGAACACCCTGGTCGAGCAGGTCCATGATCAGATTGCGGTAGGCTGCGCGCTTCGCGATGAACGAATCCTTCGCCGACTCGATGTCATATTCATTGATCGCCAACTTGACGAAGGGATCGGCCGCGGCCGCGGTGCGGAAGGCCAGCGGAATCGAGCTTTGACCCAGATGCTGCGTCCAGAACGTGTCGCGCCGGTCCTTTGGACTGCGAGGATTGTCCGGGATCGGCTCGTTGACGACGTCCCACGAGGTCAGCTTGTCCTTGTAGTAGGAGACGACGGTGCCGATGTGATCGAGATAGGCGCGCTCGACGCCGCGGGTGTCCTTGATCTGCTTGGTCCAGTCCGGAATGTCATGGTACCAGGCGAGCGCGTGGCCGCGCATCGTCAGATCGTTCTCCCGCGCGAAATCCAGAATGGCGTCGGCGCGCTCGAAGTTGAACGTGTGCGCGTTCGGCCGCAGCATCGGCCATTTCAGCTCGAGCACCGGCACCACCTGCGTGCAATAGGTGCTGATGGCTTCGCCGAGCCTGGGATCGGCTTGCAGGTCCCAGAGCGTGGCAGCCGCGCCAAAACCCTGATGGCGTTGGGCGAGCTTCGATGCCGGCACCGCCGATGCCGATGCGCCCGCCGCGAGTGCTGCGGCGCCGCCGAGAAGAAATTCGCGTCTGTCGAGCCTGGTCACGGCAGTCCTTTTCGCACCAACGCCCCATCGTACCAAGCGGCACCCTGCGATGCCGGGGTTTTGCCTTGTTGGGTTAACCTCTGCCGTCCGCACGTCATGGGTTCCGGCCATGATCGCGCCTTGCTGTTCCAGACTTGCTATTCACGGCTTGCTGCTCAAGGAAGGGCAAATTTAACGCTAACGCGCGAAAGCGGCCTCACCGCTTCAATCGCCGCCGAATTTGCAGACTTATGTGACACTCTTGAGCGATGCTGCGGCGCAGTTCGTCCGCCCCGCCATGGTCCCATTGATGAACGGCCGTCACACTCGCAAGACCGCCGGTCCCGTGCTCGCATGCTGAACCGCCATTTCTCGATTTATCTCGTCGCCTACATCCTGCCTGCGGCGGTGGGCTTCTTCGCTGTCACGGCCTATACGCGCCTGCTGAGCCCGGCGGAGTACGGCGTCTATGTCGTCGGCATCAGCCTCGCCGGCATTCTGGGCGCGATCTTCTTCGCCTGGATCAAGCTGTCGGTGTCCCGCTATCAGGCGATGTCGGCGGACGTGGATTTTCGTGGCACTGCGATGGTTGCCTTCGCCCTCACCGCCGCGGTGCTCTGCGCCGCGACCCCCCTGGTCTTCCTGTTCCGCAGCGACGTCAGTGTCGAGCTGCTGCTTGCCAGCATGTTCGTCGCGATCATGGCCAATGCCGTCGATGTCGGCCAGGAGTTCGAACGCGCCAAATTGCGGCCCTACCGGTTTGCCGCGATCTCGATCGTGCGCAGCGTGTCGAGCGTCGGATTTGGCCTGTTCGGAATCTGGCTCGGCTGGGGTGGATTGGGGCTGCTTGCCGCGTTCGGCCTGGGCTCGCTCACCGGAATCATCCTGAACCTGGTCGGCGACCGCACCAGGATCGCGCGCTTCCAACGCAACCAGTTCATGCAGCTGGCCCGCTACGGCCTGCCGCTGACGCTGGCCGGATTGTCCGTTGCGGTCTATTCGGCCTGCGACCGGCTCATCGTCGCTTACTTGCTCGGCAAGGATGCCGCCGGCATCTTCGGCGTCGCCGCTGACCTGCCGCGCCAGTTCATGGTCATGATTGCATCGAGCGTCGCCGCGGCGACCGTGCCGCTGGTGTTCCGGTCCTTGTCCGAGAACAACAAGGAGACGACGCGGGAGCGGTTGACCGAGAGCTTCGAGCTCCTGCTCGTCGTTGTCACGCCCGTTGCGATCTGGCTCGCGCTAGCTGCGGATCAGGTCGCCGGGACCCTCGTCGGCCTCGACTTCCGCGCCGGCGTATCGGCGCTGCTGCCGACCCTGGTGCTTGCCCGCTTCTTCGGTATCGCCAATCAGTTCTACGTCCAGATCAGCTTCCAACTCGCCGAGCGGCCCTTCATGCTGGCGGCGCAATCCTTTCTCACGCTGGTGGTCAGCGTCGTCCTGATGGTCGTGCTGGTCGCCGGCTATGACATCTACGGCGCGGCGCTGGCTACGTTGGCAACCGAGGCGATCGGCCTTCTCGTTGCCGTCGTCCTGATGCATCGCGCCCATCCGGTCCCGTTCGACCTCAGCCGTCTTGCCGGCGTTGCGGTCTCCGCAGCCGTGATGGCGGCCGCGATCCTGCTGGCGCGATCGCAAGCGGGCGGCACCGGCCTCGTGGCGCTCGTCATCGTCAGCCTCGCCGGCGGCCTTGCTTATGTCGCAACCGCCTGGCTCCTCAACGTCGCCAATGTCCGGACGCTGTCGCTACGTTTCCTGCGGACCTTCAACCGTAAGGCCGTGGGCGTCTAACGCGCCTTCGTTGAGACGTGGGCCTCGTCCACCCGGCAGAGGCGGACATTCTGCCGCAGCGACAGACCACCAGCCTCGGATCAGCCCGGCTGTTAACCGCTCTTCCGCCTGCCCAGGCCGTCGTATATGAGAGACGTGTCGCCGGAACGGCCGAATATCGCCACAGACGGAACGTAGGGCGGCTGCGATTTCTTAATCCAGAGATCGCAATTGACGTGTTACCGGTCCAAGCGGACCCGCATTTCGACCGAGGATGGCATGATAAACCGACTGACGACGGCGCAATCCACCTTGGCGATGCGGCGTTGGGGCCCTCCCGGACTTCTGACGCTGGCGGTGATGGTCGCGTTTTCCGCCCTGACCCCCGCCGGGGCGGCCAAGCAGGCGCGCCAGCCGGCCGAGGCGGTGGCGCAGCGGCAGGCCGGCGAGCCGATCATGGCAATCGTGTCGATCAAGAGCCAGCAGGTCACTTTCTACGATGCCGACGGTTGGATCCTCCGCGCTCCGGTGTCGACCGGGACTACGGGACGCGAGACGCCGGCCGGCGTCTTTGCCATCGTCGAGAAGGACAAGGACCATCGCTCGACCATGTATGACGATGCCTGGATGCCGAACATGCAGCGCATCACCTGGAATGGTATCGCGTTGCATGGCGGACCACTGCCCGGCTATGCCGCTTCGCACGGCTGTGTGCGCATGCCATTCGGCTTTGCCGAGAACCTGTTTGACAAGACCTATATCGGTATGCGCGTGATCATCTCGCCCCACGATACGGTCCCGACTGAGATCTCTCATCCGTCGCTGTTCGTGCCGAAGCGGGAGGCGATTGCGGCAGTGCCGAAGCAGGCCGACAAGCTCTCCTTCGAGGCCGAGGAGGCGACGAGGGCTGCCGACGACGCCAAGAAGGCTGCTTCCGCTGCCGCAAAGGAAGCTGCTTCGCTCCCTGCCGCCCTGCGCAAGCTGGAGCAGCAGAAGGCCCGCGCCGATGCCGAACTCGCTTTCGCCGACAAGACGCTCGCGAATGCCAAGAACGATCAGGCCCGTGCCAAGGCCGAGGAATTGAAGCAGAAGGCGGTGACCAAGGCCGCCGACGCGGCGACGCAGCTCGACTCCGCCAAGGCCGCCGCGCAGCCGAAGCGCGATGCCGTGGCCGCGACAAAGGACGCCGCAAAGGCTGCTGCGGCCAAAAAGACCGACGCCGTCAAGGCAGCGACCGACGCAAAGCTCGCGGGCGAGCCGGTTTCGGTCTACATCAGCCGCTCGACGCAGAAGCTCTACGTCCGGCGCAACACCCACAAGCCGGCGCCCGACGGCGGCGGCGAGGTGTTCGACACCAGCATCGAGGTCCCCGTCACGATCCGCAATCCCGAGCAGCCGCTGGGCACCCACATCTTCACGGCGATGGCCAAGACCGACACGGGCCTGCGCTGGAGCGTGGTCACGATCGAGAACGGCGACGAGGCCCGCAATGCACTTGACCGCATCACCATCCCGCAGGAGGTGTGGGATCGCATCGGGCCGACCGCATTGCCGCGCTCCTCGATCATCATCTCGGACGAGCCGCTGAGCGCCGAAACCAATTACCGGACCGAATTCGTCGCGGTGCTGAGCGATCAGCCGCAAGGCGGCTTCATCACCCGCAAGCCGACCGCGCCGGCCATGATCGCCAGCGATGACGGCTGGGACAATGGCGGCAACGGCTTCGGCTTCTTCTACCAGCGTGATCCCTACGTACAGCAGGCCAATCCGCGCCGGCAGCGTGGCCAGTACCAATACTACCAGTCGACGCAGCCGATGCAGCGAAACTGGTGGTAGGACGCAGGACGGCGCCTGGAGCGGCGCCCTGAAACTATGGACGCGCTTCGATCACCACAGCCTGAATCTTGCCTTCCAGCGCTCCGGAGCCATAACGCGTCCGGATCGTCTCGGCGACGCTGTCGGTCGTAGCCTGAAGCTTGCTGGCATCCCTGGCCTCGATCTCGCTGCGCAGTGGCGTGCCCTGGCAGAGGGCGCGCGCGACGTATTCGGGCGATGGCGCACGACTGATTTCAGGTCGCGTCTCGATCGAGATGTCGCGAAAGCCGGCACGTTCGAGGTCGGTTCTGATGACGGACTTGTCGTAATAGCCGTGCGGCGTGCGGACCATGAAGCGCGGCGGGTCGTCGGGAAACAGTCTCTCCAGCGCGATCGTCACTTCATGCGTCAGCACATTGTCCTCGATCCGATCCCAGACGTTGAACACGAACGTGCCTTCCGGTTTCAGGACTCGCTTCACCTCTCCGTAAGCCTTGACGCGATCGGGAAAGAACATCGCGCCGAACTGGCAACAGACCACGTCGAACTCGACGTCGCCGAAGGGCAGGGCCATTGCGTCCGCCTGGCGCCAGCTGATGCGATCGTCGTCCGCCTGGCGCTGCGCGGCGACCGCGAGCATGGGCTCGTTGAGATCGGTCGCGACATAACGAATGCCGCGCGGCAACGCCGCTGCCACGGCGCGTGTCACTGCGCCGGTGCCCGCGGCGATCTCGAGCAGCACGGCAGGAGCGCGGGCGGCGACGCGTCTTGCGATGTCCTCCGCATAGACGGAGAAGATCATCGGGACGAGATACTCGTCATAGATTTTTGGAATCGAGCCGGCGAAAACCTTGTCAGTGTCGGACATGTTTGCCTCGCTGCAGGTTCGAATGCGGGGCGCATGTTACCACACATTGCGGCTTCACCGCGCCAGTGGAGACTTGAACCCCGCCGGTCCTGCGCGGTTTGGATCGCGCAGACGCTCGCGGTGGATAGCGGCGCGATCGGGCAATGAACGGCTGACCGTAGCCCGGACGGAAGCGAAAGTGTCATCCGGGAACGTCTCGCCCTGCGAGCCTCCCCTGAATTGCGCTGCGCCCTATCCGGTTTACGGACTTGCGCGTCCCTATTGCGTCCGCGATCGCGCGCGACAGACGAGATGGTCGAGCGAGATGTGTCCGGGCCCATAAGCCATGAGGCCAAGTGCCATCGCCGCCCAGGTGAGGTGAATCGGCCAGCCGTCGGGCACGGTGAATTCGACGATGACAGTCATGAACAGAAGCCCGAGCGCGGCAAACCGTGTGCCGAGGCCCAATACCAGCAGGATCGGAAACATGATCTCGCCACAGCCCGACAGGAAGGCCATCACGGCTGGGGCCGGAAAGTGATAGGGCCCGCCGGGCAGATGCAGCATGAACTCGTCGCTGAACAGCGTCACCGCAGTGTCGTTGAGTCGCAGGAAGCCGCCCCATTTGAGCATGCCCGAGCGCCAGAACGGCACGGCCAGCGCGAGGCGAAGCACGAACTGGACCAGCGATGGAGCGGCGATCGTCTGCACGAGCAGATTGGCTTTGTCCATGAGCAGCCCCAGTGAGGGCAGACTGCCGCCTGTCGCAATGCGTTGGTCCGTGATCATCGTGCATCTCCGAGAGCATGCGAGGTGAATGCGCCGGCCGCGATCAGGCCGGCGATGTTCGTGGCAATGTCGAAGTCTGCGGCCGCCTCGAGCGCCGCGCCCGCGGCTTCGCCCAGCGGTTGGCCGGACGCCAGGCAGCAGGCAAAGACGGCGCCGCCGGGCGGCAGATGCCGCACCGCGACCTCGAAATCGGGCCGTGTGATCAGCGCGTCCTCGGCTATGGATGCATCGATGCGCGCGCTGGGTGCTTCATCGCGGTTGGCCGCGAAGATCGTCAGGGCGGCAAATGGCGAGCGGACGATCCGCATCGCCGGATGCGGCGTCAGCACGATTTCAGCCAGCCGTTCCGGGGCGATCGAGGAGAGCGACGCCGCCGACAGCGGGGCGGCGTCCCGCGCATGGTAGCCGTCGAGCCAGGCCCGCTCGATACGCGCGACGTCGGCGAGCCAGGGCATTGTCTGCGCATGCTCGTAAGCTTCGATGAACTGCGGAAAGCTGTGGCCATACTCGAACAGCAGCGGCGAGGTCGGCGGATTGCTGCGAACATGGAAGCGCGCCATGGCGCGGAAGAACTCGGCACCGGTGATGCGCTGCACCGCCGGATAGACCGCGGCCAGCGCGTCGATCAGACTGACGGTGACGTTGTTGCGGTAGACATCATAACGCCGGCTGGCCCCCTTGCCGTGCGGGCCGGTCACGACCTCGGGCGTGCCGCGCGCCGGATCCAGCAACGCCGGTGCAAACGAAGCGGCGAAACACAAACCCGCTTCAGGCCGCATGACGCTCTCCTTCCGGCGCGGCGGACTGATGACGGTCGAGGATCGCCTGGGCGGCAAGGGCTTCCGCTTGCAAGACCGGCCAGGCCGGAATTTTGCTGTCCCACTCGATCAGCGTCGGCACCGCGCCGCGGCGGCGGATCACGATCTGGTAGAGCTTCCAGACGGCGTCTGCGACAGGGCCGTCGTGGCTGTCGATCAACAGCAGATCACCTTCATCGTCGGCCTGCTCGGCATGGCCCGCAAGATGAATTTCTCCGACGCGCGACAGCGGGAAGTCCGCGAGGTAGTCGAGCGCCGAGTATCCCTGATTGGTTGAAGAGACGAACACATTGTTGACGTCGAGCAACAGCCCGCAGCCGGTGCGCTCTGCAACAGCGCGGATGAACTCGGTCTCGCGCATCGAGGAGTCGCGGAAGGCGACATAGGTCGACGGATTCTCCAGCAGCAGCGGACGGCGGATCGCCTCCTGCATCTGGTCGATGTGATCGCAGACGCAAGCCAGCGTCGCTTCCGTGTAGGGCAGGGGTAAAAGATCGTTGTAGAAGCTGGTCTCATGGGTGGACCAGGCGAGATGCTCGGAGACCAGGGCGGGCTGATAGCGCGCGACCAGGCCGCGGAAACGTGCCAGATGCGCCTTGTCGAGCGGCCGGGGTCCGCCGATCGACATGCAGACGCCATGCAGGGACAGGGGATGATCGCGGCGGATCGCCTCCAGCGCGCGATGCGGCGGACCTCCGTCGCCCATGTAATTCTCGGCGTGGACTTCGAAGAAGCCACGCCGAGGTCCTGCCTCGAGGATATCAGGCAGATGCTCGGGCTTGAAGCTGGTCCCGGCAACGCCACCGATGGGCGTTGAGAAGCGGAGCGGCATGGCTGCTGGTCGGGTCGGCTCGATCACCGTGCTCATCATGCTGCTCCGTTCGTGCGTCCTGGTGACGTCGCGCCGGCCGTTAAACCGGTTTCAGCGAACCCTTCTTGCCGCCCGGCAGCTCGATGCTGGTGCAAGTGCCGCCCTGCACGAACTTCCAGGCGTTGCCCTGGAAATCGATGGTCGAGGTGCCCTGACAGGTCGTGCCCGGTCCCGCCGCGCAGTCGTTCTGGCCCTTCAGCGCGACGCCGAAGCACTTCTCCTTCTTGGCGGCGACGGCAGCTTCGCCCTCGGCCTTGGTCAGCGGGCCAGCGGCAGCGAGGGTCGCGAGCGCGGTCGAGAGGGCGCCGGCGAGGACGAGCGAGGTAACGGCATGCTTGGCGGACATCGGAGTTCTCCTGTTCGAAATGGCATCGCCCTGGCGGGGATGCGTGCATGGTCTCCTTCGCGGCGCGCACAGACCGCGTTACCGCCAGGCTGTTCACGAACCCGTGAGACCGATTGATCGGGCGCACCGCCGGTGCGCTTGGACCGGCATTAGCGGGCAAGCGTCCGCTCAAAGCCAATGCCTAGCGCCTATCGAAACGGTAGCCCCCGGGCATTGGCGGCGCTCGCCCGTTCCTGCCAGACGTAACGAGCGAGCGCCGGCAGCGTAGAGCAATGTTAGTGGCTGGCGTGGACCGGCAGGCGAAGACAGCAAATGATGGGCGATCCCGAACGACGGCTTAAGGCGATCGCAAGATTGACGGTCAGCATCCGCCTCGTGGTATCCGCGCTGGTGCTGGCTGCGATCCTGCTGACGGCCGCGCTCTCGAGCCTGTTGTGGTGGCGCACGGCGGAGGCGACCAGCCGGCAACTCGCCTCGACGATCAACGAGCAGATCGTGGCCGCGGTGCGCAAGGAGGTCTCGGCCATCGTCGACGAGGCGCGCGCCGCGCACACCGCGATCCGCACGCTGTTCCTGCAGAATGTGCTCGACACCCGCGAGGCCGACAAGCGGGAGTTCGTGTTTCTGTCGCAATTGCAGTCGCAGGCGACGATTTCCTGGGTCGCTTTCGGCTGGCCCGACGGCTCCTTCTTCGCCGCGCACAAGCTCGGTGATCGCCGACTGGAAATGATGGAGATCTCGCTGACCGACCATCCAGGCCAGCGCCGCGTCGATGAATATGACGTCGTGCCCGGCGACATCGAATTCGCCAATCGCCGCTTCGAGCCGACCTCATTCCGTGTCGCCGATCAGGCCTGGTTCAAGGCCGGGCTGAGCGCGGACGATCCGCAATGGTTCAGGGTCATGGACCACGCGACCGGCGAGCGGCCGTCGATCGCGTTCGCGGGACCGATCGACGTCTATCAGGAGCGACAAGGCGTTCTGGCCGTCATCATCGAATACACGAGGCTTGCGCGCTTCCTGTCGCAGCTCGAGGTCGGGCGCACGGGGACGGCCTTCATCGTCGATGGCAGCGGCGAGCTCGTCGCGGCGCCGGACAAGGAGGCCGACGAGCTCCATCCGGGGCGCGGCGACATGACGCTGCTGCCGGTCGCGCGCACAGCGCTCGAGAAGGCGGGGGAGGCCGGCCGCAAGGAAGCGTGGCGGAGCCGGCTAACGTCCGGCGGCGCAGCCTACGAGGTCGCGCTGACGCCGCTGCCGTTTCCCGGCTGGTCGCTCGCTACCGTGATCCCCGAGGCTGAATTTCTCGGACCGGTCGAGACGACGCTGCACCGCCTGATCCTCGGTCTTGCGGTCGGCGCGGTGCTCGCGGCGCTGGCCACGGCGATGCTGGCGCGTTCCGTCATCGCCGCGCCGCTGTCGCGCGTCGTCGGCGAGCTTCGTCATGTCGAGGCCTTTGCGCTGGAGCAGGTCCGTCGCCATCCATCACGGCTGAAGGAGATTGCGAGCCTGTCGGGCGCGATTGCCGAGATGGCGGCCGGGCTCTCCGCATTCCGAAAATTCATCCCGGCCGATCTCGTTCGCGACTTGCTGCGCCAGGGCGTCGAGGCGAAGCCCGGCGGTCACGTCCAGGAGCTCAGCGTGATGTTCATCGACATCGCCGGCTTCACCGGACTGTCCGAGCGGCTGGGCGATCGCGTGGTGCCGCTGCTGTCGCGCTATCTCGATGTCACCTCGGAGATCATTGTCGCCAATGGCGGGACCATCGACAAGTTCATCGGCGACGCCGTGATGGCGTTCTGGGGTGCGCCGCAGCCGCAAGGCGATCACGCCGCGCGATGCTGCCGCGCCGCGCTTGCCTGCCGCAGCGCGATCGACGAATCGGGCCTCGCCGACGACCTCGGTCAGCCACTTCAGATCCGGATCGGCATCAATTCGGGCCGCATGCTGGTCGGCAATATCGGTTCGGAGCTGCGGCTGAACTATACCGTGATCGGCGATGCCGTGAACGTCGCCAGCCGGCTCGAAGGCGCCAACAAGTCCTATGGCACACAGATCCTGATCGGCGAGACCACCGAACGCCTGGCGCGCGGCGCGGTCGTCACCCGCGAGGTCGACAGCATCGCGGTCTACGGACGGGAGGAGGGACTCTCCGTCCACGAGCTGATCGGTATCGTCAATGATGACACACCCGACGGGGCGTCCTGGATCGCTGATTACGAGCGAGGCCTTGCCAGCTATCGTGCGCGCCGGTTCGCCGATGCGCTGGCCGATTTCGAAGCCGTGTTGAAGCAGCGCGGTCACGATCGTCCGGCGGCGCTGATGTCCGATCGCTGCCGGCAGCTCGCCGCGGCCTCGCCTGGTGCGACGTGGCAGTCCGTGGCGGCTTTGACGTCGAAATAGTGACATAGACCCCGAGTCGCGGCCGCCGGCCGTTGAAGCGGAAATCGGTTGGCGAAGTCTGCCGATTTCGCCCATGATGTGGACATGAAAACCACACTGCTCAAGCCTGAAGACTACACCCGCTCGCCGTGGAAGAACGGCGGCGGAATCTTTACCGACATCGCTGGGACCTGGCGCGAAGACGCGCCGGCGAGGGATTGGAACAGCCTGCTCTGGCGCTTTGCCTCGACGCCGATCGTGGCGCCCGGTCCGTTCTCCCATATGCCTGGCATCGATCGTCTCCAGATGGTCATCAATGGCCGCGGTCTGGTGCTGAAATCGCCCGCGCAGGATTTCGACGAGCGTGAACCTTTTACGACGGTGCGCTTCACCGGCGAGACGGAGATCGTGACCGCGCTCGAGGCAGGGCCCGTCGAGGTCGTGAACCTGATGGCGCGGCGCGGGGCTGCCGAGATCGCGCTTACGGCACTCCGCGAACCCGGTGACCGGCAGCTTGCCGCCGGCACGCACCTGGTTTACGCCGCGCGCGGCGATTGCCGCGTCCGCCTCGGGCTTGAGGATTTTTCACTTTCGCACGAAGACACGCTGAAGGTCGAGCTCACCACGGCCTCAGGGCTCACGCTCGTCTCTGGTCTGGCCGTGCTGGCGTCGATCCGGCTCCTCGGCTAGGCGGCGCCGCGCCTGTCGCGGGTGCGCACAATCCATGCAACTGGCTAGGTTGACGCCGTAGCGCCGGAGCACGATATCTGCCCTGATGCAGACCGCCGCTGAAGGGCAGGATATGACCGCGCCAGACCAAAGATCCGCCACGCTGTCCGACGGCGTCGTCGCCTGGCTGACCAACGGCACGCGCGACGAACGCTTCCTCGACAACATTTTTGCCGAGATGTGCATCCGGCTTCAGCAGGCCGGCATTCCGCTGGCGCGGTCGACGCTTCACGTGCTCATCCAGCACCCGCAATGGCTTGGGGGCCGCTTCTTGTGGTCCGACGGCGTCCGCGAGGCGGAGCTCGCGCGGGTCGACTACGATGTCCGCGAGCGGTCCGAATACATCGGCAGTCCTGCCAATGAACTATTCGACGGTGCAACCGAGGTGCGCGAAAATCTCGAACGGGACCCCTCGCTCGGCCGCAAGCACGCGCTCTACGACGAGATGCGGGCGAAAGGCCTGACCGACTATGTAGCCTGGCCGCTCTATCACACGCTCGGCAAGCGCCATCTCGTCACCTTCGCGACCGACCGGCCCGGCGGTTTCGACGAAGCCCATGTCGCTGCCCTCAAGAACATACTGCCTGTGCTGGCGCTGGTCAGCGAGATCCGCATCAAGAACCGCCTGGCACGGACGCTGCTCGAGACCTATGTCGGCTCCCACGCCAGCGAGCTCATCCTGGCGGGCGCGACCCGGCGCGGCACCGGCACGACGGTGCGCGCCGCGATCATGATCTGCGATCTCAGAGACTTCACCAAGATCTCCGACAACTGGCCGCGCGACGACGTCATCGATCTGCTCAACGACTATTTCGACGCGATGTCCGAGCCGATCGCGCGGCATGGCGGCGAGATCCTGAAATTCATCGGTGACGGCCTGCTTGCCATCTTCCCGCTGAGCGAGCCCAACGCCGGCGCGAACCTGCTGCATGCGGTGACCGAAGCCCGGCAGGCCATGATCGCGTTGAACGAGCGCAACGACGGCACCGGCCGGGCGCCGCTGAACTACGGCATCGGCGTCCATGTCGGCGACGTCATGTACGGCAACATCGGATCAACCAGCCGGCTCGACTTCACCGTGATCGGTCCTGCCGTCAACATGGCCTCCCGTCTCGAAGCCCTCACCAAGCAGCTGGGACGAACAGTGCTGCTGTCCCGCGACTTTGCTGAGCTGGTGGAGCCGAGGTTTGAGCTGGAGCACGTCGGCAAGCACGAGGTGCGCGGCTTCAGCGATCCGATCGAGCTGTTTGCCTATCAGGGGTGACGCGCATGAAGGCCGCGCGGTGGCAGCCGCGGGGCGAGAGGCAAGCCTCCCAACTTGTCTTGTTGTCAACGCGGCAGTTGGTGACTACGCTTTATGCCCAGCCAGTCCAGACGTTCCTTCGATCGGCGCACGTACATGCCCAAATTCCTTCGCATCGGAGTCCATCAGTCGAACGTATCGGGGTACACGTCGAAGGCATGGTGTGTCAGGCGGGTTGGCTCGGCGGTCTTCCTGAAGTGGGGCGCCGTGGAAGTCCACGGCGCTGGCGACGGGCGAAGGGTCTATTGGACACGTCTGCCGCAGGAGAAGACGGTTCGCTGCGGCACGGTGCAGCGCGCTCAGGACTATGCCAAGGCCGCGATCGCCCGGCGGCGCAATCATCGCTATGAACCGCTGGCCGGACCGATCGCGCTCCAGCGCCGATCGGCCGAGCGCGGCGCCGAACTCAGGCAAGCGCTGGCCACGATCCTGATCGTGGACATCGTCGGCTCCACCGCAAAGGCCGCAAAGCTAGGCGATGCGCGTTGGACCAAAATCATGGGCCACTATTACGCCGCTGTGCGCAAGGAGCTGAAGAGTTCGCGCGGCAAGGAAGTCGTGACGACGGGCGACGGCATATTGGCGACCTTCAAGGCGCCGGCGGCCGGGATCGGCTGCGCGACCGCGATCCGCCAGGCGGTGCGCACGCTGGGGCTCGACATCAGGGTCGGGCTGCATGCGGGCGAATACAAGGTGAGCGGGGGCGAGATGGTCGGCCTCGCCTTCCACATCGGCACGCGCGTCGCCGCCAAAGCGCGTGCCGGCGAGGTCCTGGTCTCGAGCGCCGTCAAGGATCTGATGGCGCAATCAGAGATCCAGTTCAGGGATCACGGCGTGCATCAGCTCAAGGGCGTGCCGGCGCGATGGCGCCTGTTCCGGGTGGAGGATTGAGCGGGATCGGGGGAAGCGACACCGTGGATCCGCCTCGCTTGCGTGAACGGCGTCGCAGACAGCAAGCGCCTTTACGGTCCTTCGGTGCCCTAGCCTTCGGAGAGCTGGGACAACCTTGATGGGCTTCTTCGCGCGGCTGCTGGGCGAGCGAAACGGGCAGCCCGCCCCGATGCCGTGTTCCGCTTGATCCTACTTGCGGTTCGCTCCCGTGGAGCCGGAGCCCGGCATGGCCTGCTGGCCTCCTTGCGTCTGCCGCGGGTCGTTATTGCCCGGCTGCGCGGTCGTGGATCTTGCCGGTGCGCTTGCGCCGCCGCCATTGTTATCCGACGACGTGTTGAGGCTGGACGCACCCGCTCCCGTCGTCCCACCGGTGCCCGTCGAATTGATGCTCGATCCGGTTCTGGAGGCGCCCGCGCCGCCTTGGGCGAACGCGGAAGCTTGCGCGAGAGCCGCAATGAGGGCTGCGAGAACAATGGTTTTCATGTCCGCTCCTATGTCTGGGGTCAGGCGGCCTCGGCGCTGGTCAGGGGGCGGACTTCGAGCCGAGGCCGCCATTGCCGGAATTGTAAAACCCCGGTGCAGCCTAATTCCCGGCAACACTGCTCCGTTCCTCTTGCCAGGCATTACGCCGGCAGGACGTTCCGGAAAAGTGCGCAGTGCTTCTCCGACAGATCCTGCTTGAACGATAACCTGAAGCGCGGCGAGGATTCACCCCTATCGCATCGCACCTCACGCCGACCAGCGATCCTGCTCCTCCTGATGAGCATGCTCGTTGAGCCGTTCGGCCATTTGCTCCGCAATCTGCTCCGACTCGGCCGAGGCCACTGGCTCGCCCTTGTGAGTCTTGAGCTTGTCCTTGTCGGCTTCGATCGGGAAGTCGTCAGGTGTCAGTCCGGCATCCTTGCCGATATCCTTGCCGATGTCCTTGCCGCGATCCTTGTCCATGGCGCGCCTCGCTGTGTCTCCATCGGGAAAAACACGCGCGAAGGCTGATTGTTGCAATGAAGATGAAGCTTGATCGGCAGGCCCAAGCCGGCATGCCGGCTTAAGCCCCGCCAATCGCCTTGACGACGGTGCCGCTCCCGCCGCAGGTGGCGCAGGGCGCTCCGTCGATCCGCCCTTTGCCGTTACAATCGGGACAGACATCCTCACCGGTGCCGGTCGTCCCACGCGGGGCGTCATCACCGGGATTGAGCGTTGGCTGCGCGACGGACTTTGCGTCTTGCGCGTTGGAAGCTTTGGTCTTGGTCATCTGCACCTCCTCGAAAGGACCGCAACGCGCGTTGTCCAGGGAAGTGCCAATAGCAGAAGCCGCCCAGCACTGATCCGAAGATCGATGGTCAAGGCACCGCCTTTTTATTTTGGAACCGCATTGCATGTTTTTCCCGACCCCGGAACAGGTACGGGATTTGCGCGTTCGTTCGGTGAAATCCTGGAGACGCGGTCATGCCATCGAACGGAAGCATTTTTTTCGCCGGCGTCGGAACCACCTTCCTGATCCTGGGCGTGGGTTTCGGCAGCGGGCTGATGATGGCGAATTCCGCTCTGAAGGATGTGGGCCGCACCGAGTCGAGAGCGTCCGCGGAAGCGCCGTCGCCTCTTCGCGTGGTCTTGCCGTCTTCAGCCGAGGCGGCCGAGCCGAAGGCGCCGCCGCAACAACAGGCCGCATCCGGTCCGGCGGCTGCTACACCAGCCCCGATCCGCACGGAAAGGGAGACACAGGCCTCGCCTGACAAGCGGCAAGCGTCGGCCGACAAGGTAGAGAAAGCCGACACAGGGAAGGCCGAGGCCGACCAACGCGACCGCCGCAAGCGCGCCGCGGAACGGAAGGCACGGCGGCTCGCTGCGGCAAGGCGCAACTCGCTGCCGCAAGTGGAGCAGCGCGCCGAAGCGCCGGTGATGGCCTTCGGCGGCGACGAGTCCCGGCAGGGCGGCGCCGTCAGTTTGTTCGGCAACTGATTGACCGGGCGAGTTGTTGCTTGAGGGAACTATCGGCGGGAGATGCCTATTTCTCGACCGGCCCGGTCCAGTCCTTGAAGCCGCCGACATTGTAGACCTTGTCGTAGCCCATATCCTTCAGCAGCTTGCCGGCCAGCGCCGACCTGCCGCCGGACGCGCAATAGAGGATCACGGCCTTGCTCCTGTCGAACGCCTTGTCGTGATAGGGCGATTCCGGATCCGCGCGAAACTCCAGCATCCCCCGCGAGACATGCACGGCGCCCGCGATCTTGCCGCTGGCCGCGACCTCCGGCGCATCGCGAACGTCGACGACCAGCGTGTTGCCGCTTTTGATCATCTCGGCGGCCTGTTCCGACGTGATCTTGGGGACCGCCGTGTTGGCGGCTTCTAGCATTTGCTTGACGCTGATTGGCATGGGTAGTCTCCGGTGTTGCTCCCGGGGAGGATAGCACGTTGGCCGCGCTTCTCCTTCTCCACTCGGAGGAGAATGGGAGGCAAGAAGGTCGCTCCGTCGCACATCAGGGCCGGCTTGTGGGAAGTGCGCAGCTGGTTGCCGAGCCACCGCATGCGACAGCGGTCATGAGTGCAACGTCACCGCACGCCCGTACCCTTACAGCGCTGGCACTTCACGACCTTGTCGCCCTTCTTGAGCAAGCCTTTGCCCTCGCAATTCTTGCATTTCTGTTTCTTCTTGATGTTCGGGCCTTTTTCACTGGTCATGAAGCTCTCCTGGCGCCAGACGGCGGTCTCGCGTGGGTGCTCGGCGGAACAGCGGAGCGGTGCGACGTAAGCCCTACACTGATGCCGGCTTTGGCACCACCAGCACCGGCACGCTTCCGTTTACCAGCACATTGGATGTCGGGCTTTCCCGGAAACAGCTTCGTCCATTGCAGAAGCTCCGCAGCCCGGGCTGATCTGCTCCGATATCGCTCGAGCATCGTCGAGCACTTTGCCTGCACGATCCTTGGCTGCGTCGAAGCTATCGTTCTCTTCGGGGGTGGGAATTACGCGAGCACTTGAGGCGTGCAGTCCAGCACTGTCCCGAGAGATCCCTGAACCATCGCCTCAACCTCGTGCACCCGGAACGTACACCGGCTAAATGCGTTTAGGTGGTGTAGCACGATGGGAGCCCCGAATGGCGAATGGACCAGCGCACCGGCGCCTGGACTTGAATGGCGCGTCGATCTTCTATCGCGAAGCGGGACCCGCCGAGGCGCCTGTCCTGCTTCTACCGCACGGCTATCCCTGTTCCTCGTTCCAGTTCCGCCGCCTGATGCCCGCGCTTTCGGACCGGTGGCGGACAGTCGCGTTCGACTGGCCCGGTTTCGGGTACAGCGACACGCCTGACCCGTCGGTGTTCGCCTACGATTTCGATGGCTATGCAGACGTCCTGAGCCGGGTCGCCGATGCGCTCGGCCTCGGACGTTACGCCTTGTGGCTGCACGATTACGGCTCCCAGATCGGGCTGAGACACGCGATCGCCCACCCGGAGCGGATCGCTGCGTTCATTATCCAGAACGGCGACATCTATGAGGATGCGCTGGGCCCGAAATACGCAACGATCAAGGCCTGGTGGGCGGACAAGACGCCCAGCAAGCACCGCCCCCTTGAGGAGGCCGTGAGCGAGGAGGGGTTCCGCGCCGAGTTCATCGGCGAAGTGGCGGACGAGGTCGCGGCCCGGGTGCCGCCAGACCTCTGGAAGCTTCATTGGCCGCTCATGGACACGCCTGTCCGCCGGCAGGTCTCCGTCGGGCTGATGGAGAAACTGGAACAGAACCTCGGCTGGTTCGCGCGCTACCAGGCGTACTTGCGTGAACATCGTCCACCCACGCTCGTCGTATGGGGGCCGCACGACGGATACATGCCAGCCGATGCCGCCCGCGCCTATCGCCGCGACTTGCCGGATGCCGATCTGCACCTGCTCGACGGTGCCGGCCACTGGCTGCTCGAGACGCATTTCGATGAGGCGCTCCCGCTGGTCCGCGCCTTCCTGGCGCGTGTCCATGCCTGATCGTCACACCGCGCTGCTTTCGCCGCGCTCATGTCGATGCCTGTCCACAGGAGGAAGCAAAAATGGCGACCAAGCCTTCCATTGCGCGCATCTGGCGCGGGCGTACCCGGCCGGACGTCGCTGACAGATACGAGCAATATTTGCGGGCCGAAGGTATTCCGCCGCTGGAGAAGACGGCGCTCGGCGTCCAGCTGCTGCGCGAGGACCGCGACGAGGAGACGTGGTTCACGACCATCTCTTATTGGTCCGATATGCAGGCGATGACTGCCTTCACCGGGGGCGAGCCGACCAAGGTGCATCACCTCGAGCGCGATCCCGAACTCCTGATCGAACTCCCCAAAAGGGTGGAGATCCACCGCATCCTGATCGATCAGCAGGATCTGCGCTGAGCATGGTGCGCAACGTCGTCCTCTTCACCGTAATGTCGTTGATCTGGGGGCTGACTTGGGCCGCCATCAAGATCGGGCTCAGCGATTTGCCGCCGCTGCTGCTGGCTGCGGCGCGATACCTGTTGGCGGCCGCACTGCTGGCGATCGCAGTGCGTGGAGCCGGCGCCGCATTCACCGAAGGGCGCGCCAGGCGAACGGTCGTTTCAGCACTGCTGGTCAACACCGGCACTTACGGCTTGCTGTTCTGGGGAATGCAGCACGTGCCGTCGGGGCTGTCGGGGCTCGTCAATCTGACCCTGATTCCGGTCCTGCTGTTTGGTCTCGCCGCACTGACGGGCGAGGAGCGGCCGACATGGCGTCATGCGGTCGTACTCGCGATCGGTTGTGTCGGTCTCGTCGGGCTATTCTGGGCGCGGCTTGGCGCTGAGCGCGGTGCGAGCGGCGTCGGGCTCGGGGCAATCGTGATTGCGACCGTCAGCTATTGCGTCGGCAGCGTGGTCGCGCGCCCGTTGATCGGTCCGGTCAAGCCTCTGGCCCTGACCATGGTGCAGGCGGCGATCGGCGGCGCCGCGCTGCTCGGCCTTTCGCTGGCGCTGGAACCGATATCGAGAGACACGCTCGACGCTTTCCTCACCCCAGCGGCAATCGGCAGCCTGTTGTTCCTGTTGCTGCTCGGGACGATTGTCGCTTACACGATCTATCTCGTGCTGCTGCGTGAATGGGGTACGATGCGCGCAGGTCTCTATGCCTTTGTTTCGCCGATCATCGCGCTCGGCACCGGGGCCTGGTTGTTCGGCGAGACGATCGGTGCGGTCGAGATAGCCGGTGCTGCCCTCATGCTGGCGGCGGCCGCAATGGCGCTCCGGCCTTTGAAGGATCATCCCGCGTGAACGGTTTGCGCAGCATCGCCCATGGTCCGGTTCCTGGACCGCTTCACCGCATCGCGGGGAATCTGGCGCTCGACTTCGCCAACACGATCAGCTGGCGAGGCACGGACCACGAGGTCGATCACTTGCGCGACGCTGACGGAATTCTGGCGTGGGCGAAGCATGCCGGACTCGTAGGAGTCGATTTTTCGCTTCCCACAAGGCAGCGGGCGCTGCTGGTCGACCAGGGTCGGAGCCTGCGCACCGCGATCGACGAAGTGGGCGCTGCGATCGCGGCCGGCGCGGAACCGGCCGCGCAGGGGCTGGCCGTGATCCACGATCTTGCGGCCCGCACTTTCATGGCTGCATCCCTGACTGGCGCGCCAGCCCGCATCGCGTTCACACACGCCGATCAGATCATTGGCCCGCTTGCATGGGCCGCGGTCGACCTGCTGCGCGGTGACGAGCTCGGCCGATTGAAACGATGCCCACAGCACGACTGCCACTGGCTGTTCATCGATCGCACCAAAAACAGATCCCGCCGCTGGTGCGAGATGGCCACCTGCGGAAACCGGGCGAAGACGCGGTCGCGCCGATAAGGCGACTGCTATTTCGGCAAGGATTCGGCACCCATTACCACCCGAAGCTGCCGAGTCTCGATGCAGGACCGTTTTTCAACTGCTTTGGTGCCTTAGGCATCTGGTAACCAAACGTAGCATTCTGAATTTTAACGCCTTTACGGTTTCCTGAGGGGAGATCGGGATAACTTGGTATGGCGCAATCTGCATTCCAGTTGGCAACCGTCGAACCTCGGGCAGAGGTCAAGGACGGAGTTAAAAAGCGCGCCCGCTTGCGGCGGCAGATGTACCTCGCGCAGATGGTCAGCTTCATCCTGGATGCTGCTATCCTGTTTCTCTACTCGCTCAGCGGCACCATACCGGGTTCGGCTTCAGCCTGGTACCTCGCGGCGGGAGTTGGTTGGACAGCGATAACGTTGATCCTTTCGGAATGGCACTTCAACGACCGCTTCCGGGATCACTACCTCACGGTACCGCAAAGCCTCGGAAGCATAGGCATTCAAATCGCGGCGATCTACTTCATCCCTGAAGTCGGGTTCTATTTCGCCTGCATCATCTTCGTGGTGCTCGGATTTGGGGCGCTACGAATGTCCGCCCGGCAGACCGGGGTTGTTTGGGCTTATGCTGCGATTGGACTCACGTCCGTCTTTACGCTGACCAGTCAGGCCATCGCCATGCCGATGGAGACGTTTGCAGAACGGCATTTGGCTTTGCTGTGCTTTGTCACGGCTCTTGGCAGATGCGCCTTCACCGGTCTTTATGGCGCCTCGCTCCGCGAAGCACTTTACAGGCGCGGCAATGAACTCAAGCTCGCGCACGCCAAGATCGAGGAGCTTGCACAAATCGATGAGCTGACCGGAGTACTGAACCGACGTTACGTCATGCGCGCATTGAATGACGAAATGGCGCGGGCGCAGCGTGCAGCTACGCCGTGCTCGGTGGCCATTTTGGACATAGACTTCTTCAAGCGCATCAATGACGGGTATGGTCATCCAACCGGAGACGAGGTGCTGCGAGGCTTTGCAATCACCCTTGCTGCCAACATTCGTTCAATCGACAGGCTTGGAAGATACGGCGGTGAGGAGTTTCTTGTCGTCATGCCGGGGAGTTCAAAGGACCAGGCCGTTTCGGCAATGGACCGCTTGCGGCAGGTCATTTCAGAACTGGATTGGAACTCGATCTCAAATGACTTGAGGGTGACCTTCTCGGCGGGCATAGAGCAGGTTCGTCCCAATGATGCCCCAGAGGACATTTTGGCGCGCGCTGACGCTGCATTGTACAAGGCGAAGGATGCAGGCCGCAATCGCATCATGGCCGGCTGATCGGGCGGCTGACGCAAGCGTAATTCTAAACCAATTATTGGTTAAATCTAGCAGGCGCAAAAATGCCTCGGCCTCCTCAGGGTCGTTGATATTCGCAAGCTTCGGATCACCCGTCTCATCTCCGTGCAGGCCTTAGTCAATCATCGACCAGCATTCAAACGGCGCCAAGAACCGCTCAATAGCATTCACCGCGCCGGCAAATGCATTTCGGCTGTTGCTGGCAGCTCGGCCAATGCCATGCTGACACCCGGTGTCGAGGAGTGATCGTTTCCTGCGGCCATCCCGTCGACGCCTGAGTTTGATCGAAGCCACAACGGACAGGCCGTCGAAAATAGTAGATGCCGTGACGTGACACAGCAGATAGGAGGAACAAACAGGACGCAGCGAAATGTCCATCCGCGGGCATCCCGGAGCCAAGGCTTCGATTACCTTGACCGTTTGGCCCACCAACTAACTCTCTACTCTCCGAGACCGCCGGCGAATGCGCCCTCATCTCCCGCTGACCGGCCCAAGACGCCGTCTCCACCGAGGGGGGCGTCTGCCCTGCTAATCGCTATCAGCTTGCGGGATTGCGCGCCGTGACGATCCACGTCGCGCTGTCGATCGTCACCGACCGCTCGCCGGGGCGGCCCGCGAAAGCGGCACGAACCGCGGCCGAGGCGCGGGCGCGGATGTCGTCGGGCTGATCAGCGATCGCGCGCGACAGCGGGCCGACCTCGAACGTCATCTTCACCGCGTCGTCGATCGCCGCGTTCCGCGTCGCGCCCTCGCCAAACGGGACGGAAGCATCGAAGGGTGCGATAGCGATATCGGTGAAGCCGGCCGCCGTCAGGATGCGAGCCATCCGCCCCGGTTCGCCGAACGAGAATGGACCGGGTGCTTCGGGATCGGGCGGCGCCGTCGGCGGGACGATGCCTTTGATCGCGTCCATTGGCAGGCGCACCCAATCGTTCTCGGCCGCGCCACGCCAGCAGACGAAAGCGACCCGACCGCCCGGCCGGAGCGCCCGGCGCATATGGGCGAACGCCCTTGTCGGATCGTCGAAGAACATCACCCCGAAACGCGAGAACAGGATGTCGAACACGCCCTCGGGCAGCTCGGCGCTGCTGGCGTCGGCCACCCGGAACAGGACCGGCATATCCTGTGGCGCAAGCGCGCGCGCTCGGCGGATCAGCGGTTCGGATATGTCCACGCCCAGCACCTGGCCCCCGGCGCCGACGCGGGCGGCCAGAGCCAGACTCGACGCGCCCGCGCCGCAGCCGACGTCCAGCACGCGCTCGCCCGTCGCGGGCGCGGCGGCTTCGATCGCGGCCTGGCCGAACACCTCAAGCCTGGCATCGAGCCGGGCCTGGTGGGCGACCCAGCGCTCCCCGCTTTGGCCATTCCAGTCGGCGACCTGATCGGCATTGTGCTGCGCCATGACATATCTTGTTCTGGCCCGGTCACTGGGCGCGGTGGCGACCGCCGGGGACTTCCGAGACGAGGCAGTTCATCCGGCCTATAAGCGAAAGCTTACGGCTTGCGCGCGTCTGCCTTCTGAAAGTCGTCCTGATGCGCGCGCACGAAGTCCTCGATCGACATCGGCGACACACCGGTCAGCAGGTTCACATCGTCCGAGGATCGGTCGTATCGGCCGTCCCGGTGCAGCAGTGCCATCGACTCCAAGTGTGCGACCACGTGTGCGGATGCGCCAATGGATCGCAGGATCTCCAGCCACGGTTCCAACGGAATGTTCATGTAGGTGATTGGACGCCCCAAGACTCTTGTGAAATCTTCGGCGACCTCGCGGAGAGTCTCCGCGCGGGGACCGGTCAGCTCGTAAACCTTGCCAAGGTGAGACTCGGGATTCGCCAACACCTCCGTCACGCACCGCGCAACATCGTGGGCGGCGATCGGCGACGTCTTTCCCTCTCCGAAGGGCAACATCAGCGCGTCCTGAGCGGTGACCGTCGGAACGGCAAACCGCCAGAAGAACGCGTCCATGAAGGCGGTGGGACGCATCGTGACCACCGGCAAGCCGCTCCACCGCAAGACCTGCTCGGCCAGCCAGTGCTGCTTGTGCTGCGGGCTGCGCGCGGTCTCGCGGATGCTCATGTCCGACACCGTCATCTGCGACATGTTGACGAATGCTTCGACGCCATGGTGCCGGGCAACGGCCGCCACGTTCGTCGTAGCCTCGAGATACCTCTCGTTGACCGACATGCTGAAGTACAGGCGCTTGCAGCCATCCACGGCGCGGTGCACCGCGTCAAGGTCGAACAAATCTCCGACGATCACCTCGGTACCAAGTGCCCTCAGCGATTCCGCCCGGCCGTCATCCTGGCGGACCATGGCGCGCACCTTCAGCCCGCGCTCCAGCAGAGACTTCGTCACGCTCGGTCCGATCGCTCCAACTTGGCCAGCGGCACCGGTAACAAGGATGGGATGGGAGTGTTTCATGTCAAGGTTTCCTTCAGATCGGTACCGGCGCTTCCGCCGGTGACGAGAATGGTGTGACCGAACAACTTTACCGGCGACTCCTGGAATTGGTGTTGAATTGGTTGACGGGGCTGGCCATCGCATCTCGGCTGTGCCGTTTCTGCTCGGCGCGATTCACGACGCCGCCATGTCGGCGTGAATCGCCTCGACGACCGCGGCGGGGTGGGTCAGCGGGATCATGTGTGCGGCCCCGGGGACAACGACCGTGCGGGCGTCGAACGCTCCCGCGAGCAGACGGCTCACCGACCGCGGAGCGGCCGACGTTCGCTCGCCGACGAGCACCGAGGTTGGCACCGCGGGCGAGGTGAGCTCGGCGAGCGTGGTCCGATCGGCTGCGCTGGCGGTCATCTCGAGCCGCAGCCGCGGTGCGAGCCCCGCAACCAGCGCACGCCCCTTCTCGCCCAGCGCGTTCCAGGCGCCGGCGCCGCTCCAGTGCTCCACCAACAGGCAGGCGGCCGCACCGTGATCCGGCAGCGCGCGCATGAACCGATCGCAGAGGGTCTGCACCTCGCGCAGGGCGTCTTCCTCCCCGGGCACGCGCAGCACGCTGACGACCACAGGATCGACCAACGTGAGCCGCGCCACGCGAGCCCCCACAGCCAGCCGCAGGTGAAGTCCGAAAAATGTCCCGATCGAGTGGGTGACGAGGTGGAACGCGCCGACGCCCTGCATGTCGAGCCAGCCGCGCAGGTGGGCCACCTCGTCTTTTGGCTGCCACCCCTCGCTCGGTGTCGGCGACCGTCCGTAGCCGAGCATGTCGGGTGCCAACACCCTGGCGCCGTGCGCCTCAAGACCCTTGCGGACCGCGGCCCACGAATGGGAGCCGGTGGCGGAGCCATGGAGGAGCACAATGGGAAGGTCGTCGGTCATCGGAGATCCTGAATTCGGAGTGGCGCCGGGTGTACTGTGGGGTGAGCCTGCCAGTCGGTTTTCCGTGACACCGGCCCGCAACTTTCAGAATACGGCAAGGAAGCCGGTGCTGGTTATCGGCAGGCCCCGCAGGCGGCCATGGCGGAATAGTCAGAGCCAGCGGCGAACCTCGGCCTTGTAGCGGCGGTAGTCGTCGCCGAACTTCGTTTCGAGATAGCGCTCCTCGCGGGCGATCACCTGCGTCTGGATCGCGATCAGCACCCATGGGAGCAAGGCGAAGGCGATCGGCCCGTCGAAGCCGATCGCAAGGCCGGCATAGATCAGCGCCATGCCGAGATACATGGGATTGCGGGTCCACCGATAAGGGCCGGTCGTTGCGATGAGGGTCGTCGGCTGCGACGGCGGAACGTTGGTGCCCAGCCGCCGGAACAGCCCCGCCGCGGCAAGCATCATCGCCGCGCCGGCAACGAACAGCAGCGCGC
The DNA here is from genome assembly GCF_023073355.1 of Bradyrhizobium sp. 199. GTDB lineage: Bacteria > Pseudomonadota > Alphaproteobacteria > Rhizobiales > Xanthobacteraceae > Bradyrhizobium. Next base: position 833,928 of record NZ_JADPJI010000008.1, on the reverse strand, counting down.
CCGTCGCGGCCAGCAACCGCCAGTCGATACTGAAAGAGCGCAGGGTGACGAACCGCTCCGCCGCCAGCCCTAACAGCAGCGCTCCCAGATAGACGAAGGGCGGAGGGAAGCGCACACCCGCGCTGTCCGGTTCGACGGCTGTGCTCATCTCCTCAAACCAGCATCGACTGCTGGGCGAAGATACCCGCCATCGCGCCGTGCGATGATGCCAGGGTGACCGATGGCGGCGTAAGGGGGTTGGCGAGGTCGCCGGCGGCGTAGACGCCGGGCATGCTGGTTTCGCGGCGCTCGTCGACCTTGAGGATGATGCCGAGGGGCGTATCGATCGTGGCGAGGCCTAGTGATTCATGCAGGCTCGCGGACGGCTTGTTGCGCGGATGCGCGAACAGGATGTCGACCGGGACATCGGGGCCGATATCGAGCTTGACGGTGGCGTTATGGCCCCCGTGATGGGCGATCTCGATGATCCGGCCATCGACGACAGGTGTGTTGCGGCGCGCCAGATCGGCCCGGATATCGGGCGGAATGTCATGACCATTGGCGAAGACCGTCAACCTGTCGGTCCAATCGTGAAACAGCCTGACCTGATTGTGCGACTGCCGGCCGGACCAGACGAGACCCCAATGCTGGCCGGCGACTTCAAAGCCGTCGCAATAGGGGCAGGGCACGATGGAGGTGCCCCAGCCTTCGGCGAAGCCCGGAACATCAGGCATCTGGTCGGTGACGCCATAGCTCAGGATCAGGCGACGCGCCCCAAGGCTTTCGCCATTGGAAGTGAGGACGTTGAAATCGTCGATGGCGCCGGAGACGCTGTCGGCCCGGGCACTGACCAGCTTGATCGTGGGATAACGCGCCAGCTGCTGCCGCGCCTCGGCCAGAATGTCCAGCGGTGGCTTGTGATCGTGGCCGAGCAGGCCATGCGAGTGGCCGGCGAAGCGGTTGCGCGGCAGGCCGGTATCGAGAACGGTGACCTTGCGGCGGGCACGGCCGAGCTGCAGGGCGCCAGCGAGGCCGGCAAAGCTGCCGCCGATGATGATGACGTCATCCATTGTGATGGGCTCCGTTGGAGGACAGGTTGAAACCCACCCATTGGCTTGCACATTTCGGATACTATGTGGTATCGTAATGCAAGAGTTAGAATACTGTCAAGTACTGGAATTGTGGTGACCGAAAAAAGCCAGGGCCGGCGCGGCCGGCCCGCCAACGAGGCGCTTGGCCAAACGATCCTTGACGCCGCGCGCGAACTCTTTGAGGAATTGGGTTTTCAAGCGACCACATTGGACAAGGTCGCCCAGCGGGCGAAGATATCCAAGCTCAGCATCTACAGGCACTTCGAGAACAAGGAGGCGCTGTTCAGCGCGGCCATCGCGGCCGGCTGCCATCAGTTTACACAGGGCCTTTTTGAAGGCGTCGATGGTTCGGCCGAAGATCAGCTCATGGCGGTGGGATCATCCCTGCTTCGCACGCTGTTGAGATCAGACGTCCGCAATGTCGAAGCCATGATCATGGCCGACACGACGAATCAAAAGTCGTTAAGCAAGCTCCATTACGAAGCCCGCCCCGCGCACGTCATCGCCCAAATCGAGGCCCTGTTGCGTCAGTTGCACGCGAAGGCGCTTCTGAATGTGCCCGATCCTATCCGGTCCGCCCGCTTGTTTGCCGCGCTTTTCAAAGGATCCGATCTCCTGATGATCGCACGCTTCGATCAGGCGAGAGCAGAGGACGACACCGAAATCGAATCCTATTGCCGGTCGGCCGTCGCCATGTTCATCGCCGCGCACGGTGGCAACGGCGACGCGGTTGGAGATTTGCCTGCCGCAAGGTCAAAAGACAAAAATTGAATCGTGGGTGACTGCTGGGAGTTCGTGGTGCTGGCTTGCTGAGCCGAAGCTCGCGAAGCGAGCGAAGGCTGTTGGGCCCGGCAGGACTCGAACCTGTAACTGGACCGGTATGAGCGGCAGGTGCACCCAGGTGGGAAGGTAAACGCCCGAATTCGGAGGGTTGCACTTTTATCCACATGCCATGTCGGAACCCAGGCCGGCCGTTCGTCTTGAATCCGAGCCGCCTCGAACCGGAGTTCTGCGTAAATGGCCCCCCGCGCCAATTGGAAAGGCTTCCTGAGACTGTCCCTCGTCACCTGTCCCGTGGCGCTCTATCCGGCAACGTCCGAGAGCGAGAAGATCTCGTTCAACCAGCTCAACCGGCAGACCGGCCACCGCGTCAAATATCTGAAGGTGGACGCCGAGACCGGCGATGAGGTGCCGAACGAGGACATCGTCAAGGGCTATGAGCTGGACAAGGGCCAGTACATCGAGGTGTCCAAGGAAGAGCTCGAGGAGATCGCGCTGGAGTCCACGCGCACCATCGAGATCGACGAGTTCGTCGGCAGGTCGGACATCGACCCGCGCTATTTGATCCGCCCCTACTACATCCGGCCGGACGGCAAGGTCGGCCACGACGCTTTCGCGGTGATCCGCGAGACCATCCGCGAGATGGACAAGGTCGCGATCGGGCGGGTGGTGCTGACCAACCGCGAGCACATCATCGCGCTGGAGCCGATGGACAAGGGCCTCGTCGGCACGCTTCTGCGCTACCCCTACGAGGTGCGCAGCGAGCAGGAGTATTTCGACGATATCCAGGACGTGAAGGTCACCAAGGACATGCTCGATCTCGCCCGGCACATCGTCAACCAGAAGGCCGGGCGTTTCGAGCCCGAAAAGTTCGAGGACCATTACGAGACCGCGCTGATCGAGCTGATCAACGAAAAGCGGGCAGGAAAGGTCATCCAGCCGAAGGAGCGGCCGAAGGGCGAGAACGTCGTCGACCTCATGGAGGCGCTGCGGCGGAGTGTCGGCAAGGAAGCCGGGAAGCAGGCTGCCCCTGTCAAGGCAGACAAACCGGCGAAGAAGCCGAAGAAGGCGGCGGCCGGCCAGAAGGAGATGCTGATGCCGATCGCCGGCAAGAAGGCGGCCGCCAAGGAGACGTCCGCGAAGAAGCAGGCCTCAGGAGCGCGGCGAAAATCGGCATGAAGCATCCGGTGACGCCGGACGGACGCTACTTCGTCGTCCGCGGGCGCCTCTGGCGAATGGCGAGCCCCGATCTTGCGGAAGACGAGCGCGCAAGTCTGGTGAAGCGGCTGATGGCGGCAAGGCGCGCCGTCCGCGACGCCAAGGCGTCCGCCGATCTCGAGTCCGAAGCGGCAGCCCATCGAGCGGTCGACGAAGCGAAGCGCGCACTCGGCGAGCGCGGTCCCGTGTGGTGGCGCGACGGCGCTCCCGACCTCAACCGGCACATGGCGAAGAACACGCCCTACGCCGATTGGTACGCCGAGGTCCGGCGCAACGGCGCCGCCGAGGACTAGCCGTCGAACGGAAGCCGGCGGTTCGGATGGCGATCAGTGCCGCTTCAGCAATCTCCGTCCCGGCATTCCGGACACGTGTCTCCGATCGAATCGAGGACGTCGCGGATTTCCGCGGTCGCCTCATCGGGAGAAACGCCGGCCGGCGGATCCTGACGGGCGAATTCGATGGCGCGTGCCAGGGCGTGAGGATCGGCCCGGTCCTTCGCCCAACCATGTTCTTCGCATTCGTGGATTGCGCCGACCTCCTGCAGCACGCTGAGCGCCCATCCGCGCAGCGTGCGGACCGCTGGCCGTCTTTCCCTGGTCATCAGCATCGAGATCGCTCCTTGCCCGGACGAATCCGCGCCGCCCATGCTCGTTCCCGGCGCTTAGCACGGGGCAGGGATTCGAAAACGGCAGGGCCGGGCTTGTCCACGTGTTCCGGAGGGCTGTGGAGAATGCGAGTGGGGGCGGAGCTTTTTCAAGCCGCGGGTGGCGATGCACGCAGTTCGCGCGGATTGGCATTAATGCATTGTGACCCTAAGCCCATCAGGTCGCAACCCTGGATCTAGCCGATCGATAATCGCAGTTGCCGGGTGCGCATTCGGAACATGCAGTAGTTCTGCGGGCGTGCCGATCTGCTCGACCTCGCACACGCTTCATCGAGCACCTTGTGCGCGGGCCTTGCAGGCTGCGCCGGAACGTCGATCTCGTCCTGCGATTGCGCCCCCTGCCTCAATCTTATCGACGCTAGGCTGCGCAAGCAACTGAATGCACGGTTACCGGATCACCCGGCTTCTCTACGTCGGGGCTATCGCCTTCCGGCTAAAGAAGAGTGCTGCGCTAATGTAGAATAGCAGAGCGGTCCTATCGTATGGTTTGCTTACTAAGAAAGCCGGTTCGGGCCGGCGGCCGGTAAGAAACCTCTCCGGGTAAGCGGTAATGAACACCACCGGCACGCTTTGCCATTGTAGAATCTCATTCACCGCAGAAAGTCCTGAGCTTCCGTCTGCGAGCTGAATGTCGGCTGTGATCAAGCCCACAGGGCGAGTTCGGCCCAATGCTACTGCTTGGTCCGCTGTCTTCGCGACGCCAACAACCGTGTGCCCTATCATTTCCAATGATGAACAGATGTCCCGGGCGGCTGCTTCGTCATCCTCGATTACCAAAACATCCGTTCGAAGGAGTTGCCCCAACAGAACTCCTGTCGCATCAATGAATGCCCTAACCTTTGCTTCTGAGAGACGTAGAATGCTGCCAGCTTCTCTCGCCGAAAAACCCTCCATGGCGGTAAGAAGAAACACTTGTCTAGCTTCTGTCGGAAGGCTGGCTACGTAGCGGGAGGCCGGCCTATCGTTGGATTTGGGTAACATGCCTCCCGCTATGCGCAGAATTTCATCGAAGAGAAATGTATTATCGATCGTTCCGTCGCTTTTCTTAAAGTTCATAGAACTGCTGACAGCGCGACCTAGCGCAGTGGCGACGATTCTATCGGCGTCTTCCAAACTGCCCGCTAGCGCAAACGCAAACCGTCGCAGCCGCATCGCATGTTGTTGCAGAGTCGTTGGCTTATCAACAGTCGAATCAACAGGTGTGATCGACTCAACTATCGGGCTCTCGGTTGAGTTGACGCGGCGCTTATTCGTCAGAAGGCGACGAGTAACGGCACCAACTCCTCTGGCCGCCTTTCGCACTGTCTTCGATACTTTATTCGCTTGATCAAGTCCCCAACCTACTAGCCGCGCTCCCCATGACTTCACGGTAGCTAGAAAATCCCCAGTGAGATCGGCCATGACCTCAACTGCGCGTGCTAACGCAGCAAGGTCGACACCTTTGTTGCCGACCAAAAGCTGTAATCGCGCCAGATTCAATTCGGCTCGCATCGAATCAAGGTAGAAGGTCAGCAGCGCTTGTTGCTGCGGAAATCCTTGTTGATTCTCATCAGCCAATTCCAAAGCACTCAAAGCATGATCAACATTATCCAAGCGCTCCAACAATCTTGGCACGAATGGATCGATTTCCGCCGTCGTTACTTCAAGTCGAGGCTCTTCAATGGATTTTTGCTGGCGTGGCCGTGCCCCAACCTGTTCTGCACTGGCAATAGCTTCGCTGAGCTCCGCAATAAGCAGCCCCTTAATGTTTCGAAGAGCGTTAAGAGATGTGGTTCTTCCAAGCTCCGGATCCACGTTGTCTGTACGAAAAGAAAGAGCTGCGGCCAATAAGCTCGCGAGGTCATCTGCAATAGAAGGTTTAGGAAACGGGCGATGTGAACCGATTGTAGACTGCGCTGTATTCAGCATCAGCTCCGCTCGTGTCCGCAAGGCTGGGTCGTTAACGGAAGACAGCATCGTTTGAAAATGTGCCAGCTCCTCTGTCACGCGTGTTAAGCTCGCCTGCAGAGTTTCTAGACGTGCCCATCCGGGAGTCATTTCTGTCCCCAATTGATGTGGTGGGCGGTTAATCCAAAATAACTGGAAATTGCAGATGTTATTTGATCGCGTGCAGAATCGAAGCCGTGATCATTCGGCCGCCAATCCATGATCGGTCGAACATGTCCTTCCGCGACCGGAACAGCCTGGAGGGCGCTTGCGATTATCTGCCACATGCACCTGCGCAAAACGACAGGGAGGACTAGCGCCCCTGTTGCCCGCCTCGAGTTTATGGCCGGTATCTCACGATCGAAGATATAATCTGAAGCAATAAAGCCCGGACTAATAAGAAGGACGAAGACATCCGAGCACGCGATCGCACGTGCGATTTGTTCGTCCCAGTAATAACCTGCAGCGATCCGGCGATCTGCCCAAAGTTGAAAGGAGAAGGCGCGTTCAATCGCTCGGGCGTGCGTCCTAAATTGCTCCATTAGCTGGTAGTCAACGTGCGAATACGAGATAAAGCCGTTCATGAGGACTGCAGCCAACCAAAGGTAGAAGGCACTATAGACGACTCGCTAATGGAACGCGACTGGCCTTAGAGCTGGCTTTTTCCGTCGCCTCCGAGAGAGATTTGCCGGCAGCGGTTGCTGCTCGGGACGAACCAGGTGCTTCCCAAGTGCGTGAGTTGGAGATTCAGGTCATCAGCTGCCGGTGTATGCTCAACAAGTCCTGCAGCCCGCCTTCGCCCTTCGAGCTTCGGCGACGCAGCTTTGCTCACGTCGCAACGATAGAATTCGGTTGGCTTGCGGAGCCGAAGCTCGCGAAGCGAGCGAAGGCTGGTGGGCCCGGCAGGACTCGAACCTGCAACCAGACCGTTATGAGCGGCCGGCTCTAACCATTGAGCTACAGGCCCCGCCGCGAGACGGCGGCTTTGGCAGCGGCCGGCAACGGTGCGCGGTTCGTTTACAGGGACCGAGGCGGGGGTGCAATGCCGGCTCTGGCGGAGGGGAACGCCGGCGCCTCATCGTCGATCATTTTCGAATACCCGAAATCAGCGATGATGATTGTCTAACCCTGTTTTGCCCGACGAAGTAGACCGCCTTGCGGAGGACCCGGTTTTCGGGGTCCTGTAACCCATTGAAATAACTGGCCTCGTCTACTGTGCATGGGGTTGTTTTCGGCTTTTGAAGAGAGAGAGCCCTCCCGGGCCCCCTCCGATGCGCTGCCGACGAGTCGCAAGCTCGCCGCATGGCCATTCCCTAGTCCACCGAGACGCCCGCGAACTCCACCACCTTCTTCCACTTCTCGGTCTCGTCGGTGACCAGCTTGCCGAACTCGGCCGGCGTCATCGGCTTGGGGATGCCGCCGATCTCGGCGAGCTTGGCCACCAGCTTCGGATCCTTCAGCGCTTCGCCGACGGCCTTGTTGAGGATCTCGACCACCTCGCCCGGCGTGCCCTTCGGCGCGGAGATGCCGTAGAAGCCGACCGACTCGAAGCCCGGCACGGTCTCGGCGATCGCGGGCACGTCGGGCACGATCGGCCAGCGCTGCGGCGAGGTCACGCCCAGCGCGCGGACATTGCCGCCCTTGGCCTGCTCCAGCGCGGAGGGCAGATTGTCGAAGATCAGCTGCACCTTGTTGGAGATGATGTCGGGGAAGGCGATCGCAGAACCCCGATAGGGCACGTGAACCATGTCGCACTTGGTCATCACCTTGAACAGCTCCGCCGACATGTGCACCGAGGTGCCGTTGCCCGACGAGGCAAAGGAGATCTTTCCGGGATTGGCCTTGCAGTAGTCGATGAACTCCTGGACCGTCTTCGCGGGGAACGCGTTGGAGACGACCAGCATGTTGGTGAGCTGCATGATGCTCGCGACCGGCACGGTATCGCGCAAAAAGTCGAACGGCAGCTTCTTGTAGAGCGAGGTCGAGATCGCGTTGTTGGGCGCGACGAACAACAGCGTGTAGCCGTCCGGCGGCGAACTGATCGCGGCCGCGGCGGCGATGTTGCCACCGGAACCGGTGCGGTTCTCGACGATGAACTGCTGGCCGAGCCGGTCCGACAGCCACTGCGCCATGATCCGCGCTACAATGTCGACCGGGCCGCCGGCGGAAAAGCCGATCAGCCAATGCACGGGGCGGTCGGGATAGGCGGCGCAGGCGGGAGGCGCGGCGCTGAACAGACCCAAGAGGATTGCGAGCCCGAAAACACCGCACCGCAAATTTCGCAACATGACGTCTCCCATTGTTCTATTGTCGTTTAAGGCATGCTCTCACAAAATCGGGCTGCTGCCTACATCGTCGCAAGTCGGTGTTGACGCAGGTCCGTCAGGGACGTCCATGAGATCAGCGATCATCCTCATCAGCGCGGCGCTGCTCTTCAGCCCCGCCGCTGCGCAAACCGGAGGCACGGCCATTTCGACCAATACGATCAGCCAGACAATCAGCCTCGGCACCGCGACACCCGGCGGCGGTTTCCCGCTCTATGGCAACGCTTTCGCGGAGGTGATGAACGCGGCCGATCCGCAAATCTCCATCGCGCCCCGCAACACCAAGGGCAGCAACGAGAACATTCCGCTGCTCGAGAAGGGCGATCTCGATCTCGCGCTGGTCGCGGGCGAGCCGGCCTATGAGGCCTTCGCCGGCATCGGCCGCGCACCGGTGCGGCTGAAGATCCTCACCGCGATCTATTCCAATCCCGGCATGTTCGTGGTGCGCGCGGACAGTCCCTACAAGACCATCCGCGATCTCGTCGGACAGCCGGTGGCATTCGGCGCCAAGGGCTCGGGCCTGCCGATCCTCGCGCGCTACGTGCTGGACGGACTCGGGTTGAAGCAGGACGAGGACTTCAGGGCTGTCTATCTCGACCGCGCCGGCGATGGCCCCGCGATGGTCGAGGACGGCCGCGTCTCGGCGCTGTGGGGCGCCGGCATCGGCTGGCCCGGCTTCGCCGCGCTCGCATCGAGCGCCTCAGGCGCGCGCTTCATCGCGCCCAGCGCGGAGGAGATCACGCGCATCCGTGCCAAGCACGCGTTCCTCAAGCCGCTGACGGTGCCGGCCGGCTCCTATCCGAACCAGGCCGAGCCGATCGCCTCGCTCGGCTCCTGGAGCTTTGTGCTGACGCGCGAAGACTTGCCCGACGATGTCGCCTATCGCCTGGCGAAGACGCTGCACGGTGTCGAGGCGAATTTCTGCAAGAAGCTGGCTCAAGCGTGCGAGACCACGGCCGCGAACACGGTCGCGGCCGCGCCGAGGCCGGAGCTGATCCACCCCGGTGTGATGAAGTATTTTCGCGAGATCGGCGTGGTGAAGTAGCTTTCTTCCTTCCTTCTCCCCTTGCGGGAGAAGGTGGGGCGAAGCGCCGGATGAGGGGTTGTCTCCGCGCACTCAATTCAGAGTTGGACTCGCGGAGAGAACCCCTCACCCGGCTGCGCCCTGCGCAGCCACCCTCTCCCGCAAGGGGAGAGGGTGCACCGCCTGCGCGGCTTCGTACTCGCTACGCGGTCACTTCTTCACCAGCGGACACGCCGGGTCCGGCGGCCCGAACGCCTTGTCGCCGGAGATGGTGGTGAGGATCTTGTAATAGTCCCACGGATATTTGCTCTCCTCCGGCGTCTTCACCTGCACCAGCCAGAGATCGTGCACCATCAGATTGTCCTCGCGCAGCTTGCCGTTACGGGCGAAGAAATCCTCGATCGGCTTCTCGCGCATTTTTGCGGCGACCTTGAGCGGATCGTCGGTGCCGCTTTCCTTGATGGCATTGAGATAGTGCATCACGCTGGAATAGACGCCGGCCTGCCACATCGACGGCATCTTGTTCATCTTGGCGAAGTAGCGCTTGGACCATTCGCGGGTCTTGTCGTCCATGTCCCAGTAGAACGAGGTCGTCAGGAGCAGGCCTTGCGCGGCCTGCAGGCCGAGGCCGTGGATGTCGGTGATCAGCGCCAGCAAGGCCGCCATCTGCTGGCCGCCCTTGAACACGCCGAACTCCGAGCCGGTCTTGATCTCGTTCATGTTGTTGGGCGGACCTGCGGCGATGCCGATGATCTTGGCCTTGGAAGCCTGCGCCTGCAGCACGAAGGAGGAGAGGTCGGGCGTTGCCAGCGGCGGACGCACCGAGCCCAGCACCTTGCCGCCATTGGCGGTCACGACCGCGGAGGCGTCGCGCTCCAGCGAATGGCCGAAGGCGTAGTCGTCGGTGATGAAGAACCAGCTGTCGCCGCCGCGCTTGACCACCGCATCGGCGGTGCCGACCGCGAGCGCGCGGGTGTCGAACACCCATTGGATCGCGTAGGGCGAGCAGAACTTGCCGTGGAAATCGGCGGTGCCGGTGGAGTGGGTGATGAACAGCCGCTTCTTCTCGTTGGCGATGTTCTGCACCGCGAGCCCGACCGCCGAGACCGGCACGTCGACGATCACATCGACCTGCTCAACGTCGAACCAGCGCCGCGCGAGCGAGGCGCCGATGTCGGCCTTGAGCTGATGGTCGCCGACCACGATGCTGATCGGCTTGCCGAGCACCTTGCCGCCGAAATCGTCGATCGCCATCTGCGCTGCCGTCACCGAGCCCTGGCCGGTCGGCGCGGAGGCCGGGCCGTTCATGTCGGTGAGCACGCCGATCTTGATCACGTCATCGGAGACCTGCGCCATTGCGGCACCCGACATCAGTCCCGCGGCCAAGGCGGCCGCGACCGGTAGTCCAAATCTGGTTGGATTCACGCTTGTCCTCCCCTGATCCGGCGCGTTGGCCGGTGTTGCTTTTTGCCGGGTGTGCCCCCGGCTGAATTGGTTTCTTTTGCAACTATTTTGGGGCGGGCGTCAATGTCAGGCTGCGAAGCGGATCTGCCCTGCCTGACGGATCGTAGCCGGTCAGCTCCTCGGCGCGCGGCAATCGGCCTGGTCGGCGCCGACCAGTTCGGCAAGGACCAGTCAGCATGCTTTGCCGACATTTCCCGACTGCGCCGCGCAAAGCAGTAGATGCGTCACGAGTGCGGCGCAATCGCGCGCCATCATGGCCGCGTCTTATCCAGTGGGAACCCGATCATGGCCGTCCGCCGACTGTCCGTTGCATTCGCGCTCTTCTGCGGCCTCACCGCGGGCGTTGCGGCGTTATCCGCAGAGGACCGCGCGATTGTGCTGGCTTCGACCACATCGACACAGGAGTCCGGCTTGCTCGACTATCTGCTGCCGATCTTCAAGGACAAGACCGGCATCGAGGTGACCGTGATCGCGCGGCGCGCCGATGAGGTGCTCAACGGGCCGCGAAGGGGCGAGGCCGACGTCGTGCTGATGCACGCGCGGCCGCAGGAGGAGAAATTCGTCGCCGACGGCTTTGGCGTGAAGCGTTTCAACGTGATGTACAACGACTATGTGCTGATCGGCCCGAAGAGTGATCCGGCGGCCGTCAAGGGCAAGGACATCGTGACGGCGCTGAAGGCGATCGAAGCCAAAGGCGCGCCATTCGTGACGCGCGGCGATCGGTCGGGCACCCACGCCGCGGAGCTCGCGCTCTGGATCGTCGCCGGCATCGACATCGCCGCTGCCAAGGGCGCCTGGTATCGCGAGGCCGGGCAGGGCATGACCTCGGCCCTCGACGCCGCGCGTGCCGCCAATGCCTATGTGCTGTCGGAGCGCGGCAGCTGGATCTCGTTCGGCGATCGCGGCGATCTCGACATCGTGGTCGAAGGCGACCGGCGGCTACTCAATCAGTACGGCGTGATGCTGGTGAACCCCGAGAAGTTTCCGAACGTGAAGAAGGATCTCGCGCAGACCTTCATCGACTGGCTGACCTCGCCGGAGGGGCAGACGGCCATCGCCGGCTACAAGGTCGACGGGCAGCAGCTGTTCTTCCCGAATTCGGACCGGTCGGGCGGTTAAGGCCCGCATCGCCCGGCGGTTGCCAAAGCGCGCGATGCATGGTCCACCATGGCGCATGACCCAGCGCCTGCCGTCCTCGCTCACGCCGCTCGACACTGCGCTCGCCGCGTTGCTGAACCGGCTTGAGCCGCTTGCACCGGTGGAGTTGCCACTGACCGACGCGGCCGGTTGCATCGCTGCGGGCACGCCGTTGCTTGCGGCCCATCCGCCGCGCGACATTGCCGCCGCGGACGGCTGGGCGCTCTGCGCCAATGATCTCGTCGGCGCGTCCTCTTATTCGCCGCTGCCTCTGACAAAAGTGCCGCAATGGGTCGAGGCCGGCGAAGCCATGCCGGCGGGATGCGACTGTGTGCTCGATGCCGACACAGCGGAGGTGTCGGGGCCGCTCGCGCAAGTGCTGGCGGAAGGCGTGCCGGGGCAGGGCGTCAGACGCGCCGGCAGCGACGTCGCGGAACGCACGCCTGCCGCCGCCGAGGGCTGTCCGGTCGGAGCGGCTGATCTGCTGCTGGCGCGCGTTGCGGGTGTGGAGAAACTCGGCGTGCGCCGGCCCCGGCTGCGCATCGTCAATGTGCCGGGCGCAACGGCGACGATGCATATGATCGCCGGGCTCGCGCATGCAGCGGGACTGGGTGTTGAAACGTGCGAAGCCGGTGCACGCGATCAAGCATCGATTGCCGACGTGCTTGATGCGTCCTCTTGTGATCTGCTGCTGACGGTGGGCGGCAGCGGCGTCAGCCGTCGGGATGCCGCTGTCTTGGCGCTGGCCCAGCGTGGCGAGGTGTTGGCCCATGGCCTTGCACTCCAGCCCGGACGCACCGCCGCGGTCGGGCGGCTCGGGCGGATTCCCGTGATTGCCTTGCCCGGCTCGCCCGATCATGCGCTTGCAGCCTGGCTCGCGCTCGTGCGTCCGCTCATCGACCATTTGTCCGCGCGGCAGCCGCGCCGGCAGGTGACCTTGCCGCTTGCGCGTAAAATCGCATCCAGTGTCGGCGTCGCCGAAATGGCGCTGCTGTCCCTGGAACATCATGCGTGGATGCCGCTTGCCGTGGGCGAATGGCCGCTCCAGGCGATTGCCCGTGCCGATGCATGGCTGCTCGCCCCCGCCAGCCACGAGGGATTTGCGGCGGGCACCTCGGTCGATGCCTATCTGATGCGGGAATGATATGGGTTCCGGGATGACGATGATGCCGCGATCGCAAGAGCGTAGCGCGCTCGAACAGGAGCAGTTCCTTAAGATCCTGTCGCGTGAGGAAGCGCTGGCAGGCTTCGAGGCGGCGCTGTTTCCGCGCGTGATTCCGATCGAGCTACGCAAGCTCGCCGATGCGCTCGGTGCGGCGCTTGCCCAGGACGTCACGGCTCCGATCGATGTTCCCCCGTTCGACCGCTCCAATGTCGATGGCTTTGCCGTGCGTTCGGCGGATGTCGCCGCGGCAGGCGAAGGCGAGCCTGTGCGACTTGGGTTGAACGGCGAAACCATCCACTGCGGCACCGCGCCGACGCTTCAAGTGGCGGCTGGAACCGCGACGGCGATCGCCACCGGCGGTCCGCTGCCGCGCGGCGCCGATGCCGTCGTCATGGTCGAACACACCCAGCCGGCAGGGTCGGACGCGATCGAGGTTCGTCGCGCCACGTCTCCAGGGCAATTCGTCTCGTACGCCGGGTCCGACATCGCGCGCGGCGAAGCGCTGCTGCGCGCCGGCACGATCATCGGCTCGCGCGAGATCGGCATGCTGGCCGCTTGCGGCATCGCCGAGGTGACCGTCGCGCGCAAGCCGGTTGTGGCTGTCATCTCCACCGGCGATGAATTGGTGCAGCCGGGCCAGCCGCTCGCGGCTGCCGACATCTACGACACCAATGGTGCGATCGTCACTGCTGCGATCGATGAGAATGGCGGTGAGGCGGTTTCCCACGGCGCCGTCCCCGACGATGAAGTCAAGCTCGAAGCCGCCATGCGTCGCGCGCTGGCGGATGCCGACATGCTGGTGCTGTCGGGTGGCACCTCGAAAGGTGCGGGCGATTTGTCCCACCGCATCATCGGCCGGCTCGGCCAGCCCGGCATCATCGCGCACGGCGTTGCACTCAAGCCCGGCAAGCCGCTGTGCCTTGCCGTTTGCGACGGCAAGCCGGTGGTGATCCTGCCGGGCTTTCCAACCTCGGCGATGTTCACCTTCCACGACATGATCGTGCCGGTGCTGCGCAGGATGGCCGGACTGCCGCCGCGCTCCGATGCGAGGGTCAGCGCAACCGTGCCGGTCCGCATCGCTTCCGAGCTCGGCCGCACCGAATTCGTGATGGTCTCGCTGGTCGAGGGCAAGGATCGCCTGATCGCCTATCCCTCTGGCAAGGGCTCCGGCGCGATCACGTCCTTCGCGCAGGCCGACGGCTTTCTGCGCATCGACGCGCTCGCCGACCAGATGCCGGCGGGGACTGAAGCCGAAGTAACGCTGTTCACGCCGCATGTGCGCGTGCCCGATCTCGTCATCGTCGGCAGCCATTGCACCGGCCTCGATCTCGTTACCGCTGAGCTCGCGCAGGCCGGCCTCACCGTGCGATCGATCGCGGTCGGCAGCCTCGGCGGGCTTGCGGCTGCAAAACGCGGCGAATGCGATCTCGCGCCGATCCATCTGTTCGACGATCAAAGCGAGACCTACAACACGCCCTATCTCGTCGAGGGACTCGAACTCGTGCCGGGCTGGCGGCGGATGCAGGGCATTGTCTTCCGCAAGGGCGACAAGCGTTTCGAAGGCGTCGGTGCCAAGGATGCCGTTGCCGCGGCGCTCGCTGACCCCGCCTGCATCATGGTCAACCGAAACCAGGGCGCCGGCACGCGCATCCTGATCGATCGGTTGCTCGGTGGCGCGCGCCCGGAAGGCTATTGGAACCAGCCGCGTTCGCATAACGCGGTTGCCGCTGCCGTCGCGCAGCATCGCGCCGACTGGGGCATGACCATTGCGCCGGTCGCCCATGCGGTCGGCCTCGGTTTCATTCCGCTCGCGGAAGAGCATTATGACTTCGCGCTGGTGACCGCGCGCAAGGACCGGCCGGCGGTGCGGGCCTTTCTCAATGCACTCCGCTCGGAGGATGCACGCGCTGCGCTGGAGCGGGCTGGATTTCGGCCTGCATAGATGCGGGCCGGGTTATCGATGCGATGCCTGGTCGGTGCCGCTGGCGGCCTGAGCGGCGCGCTCCCGCTCCTCGGCTTCGGCCAGCGCCCGCTGCGCCGCAGGCGGCAGAGGCCTCGGGTCCGGCGGGACCTCGACGGCGTCACGCTTGCTCAGCTGTTTCGTGCGATCGATCACGTCCGAAACATCGAGTGCGAGATCGACAACATCGAAAATGACTTCCAACAGAGAGTCTGCCATGGCTGATCCGGGGCAATGTCCCGGTCATTGGTCGTTCGCTTCCCACGTCCGGTTCACGGTCGGTCTCAAGGTCAAGAACTCAAGGCAACGCCTTAGGATGCGTCATCCAGCGCCGCCAGCCGCTCGGCTTCGGCGATGTCCTCGACCGTATTGGCATTGAAGAACGGATCGAGCGGCTCGGCCGGCCACGTCACCGTTGCGAGCGGATAGCGCGCGGTCCAGCGGTCGATCTTGCGGAGGTCTTCGACGACCAGCGCGTGACGCAGCTCGTCGCGCAAGGCGACGCGCCACAGGCCGATCACCGGATGTGACTGGTCCCCCGACGCGGCGACCGCGAGCTGCGCGTTCTCGCGCGCGCGTGCGTCATGGAGGCGGGCAACCAGATCGCGCGGCAGGAACGGGCAGTCGCCGGCGGCGCTGAGCACCCACTCGACACCCGGCCGCTTTGCCGCAGTCCAGTCCAGCGCCGCGAGAACGCCGGCGAGCGGGCCGGGAAAGCCGGGCACGTCATCGGGGACAACCTGCAGGCCGAAGGCGGCGAAACGCGCGGGATCGCCATTGGCGTTGAGGACCAGCCCACTGCATTGCGGTGACAGGCGCGCGATCACGCGATCGAGGATGGTGCGGCCGCCGATGGTGCGCATCGGTTTGTCGCCGCCACCCATGCGGCGGGCGAGACCGCCGGCGAGCAGCACACCTTGCGTGGCTGGAACACTAGTCGTCACGGCCTTCACCCTTGCGTTTGTGCCTGGCCGATTCTTCCTCGACGTAAGCGAGATCCTGGTCGTAGACCATGCGCTCCTCGCCCGCGAGGACGATGAAGCGCTTGCCGCGCGTGCGTCCAACCAGCGTCAGCCCGACCTGGCGAGCGAGATCGACACCCCAGGCGGTGAAGCCGGAGCGCGACACCAGAATCGGAATGCCCATGCGGACGGTCTTGATCACCATCTCCGAGGTGAGCCGTCCCGTGGTGTAGAGAATCTTGTCGGAGGCATCGACGCCGTGGCGGTACATCCAGCCCGCGATCTTGTCGACCGCGTTGTGCCGGCCGACATCCTCGGTGTAGCAGAGCGGAGTGCCCCCTTTGCACAGCACGCAGCCGTGGATCGCGCCTGCCTCGAGATAGAGCGAGGGCATGGTGTTGATGGTCTGCGTCATCTGGTAGAGCCAGGAGGTACGCAACTCCGCTTTCGGCAGCGCGACGCTCTCGACCGCCTCCAGCAGGTCGCCGAAGGCGGTGCCCTGCGCGCAGCCGGAGGTCTGCGTGCGCTTCTTCAGCTTGGCTTCGAAATTGGTGTGGTGCTCAGTGCGCACCACGACCACCTGGAGGTCGTCGTCGTATTCGACCTCGGTGACCTCGTCATTATATTTCAGCATGTTCTGGTTCAGCAAATAACCGAGCGCCAGATATTCCGGATAGTCGCCGATCGTCATCATCGTGACGATCTCTTGGGCATTCAGGTACAGCGTCAGCGGCCGCTCCACCGGCACCTTGATCTCGACCCTGGCGCCGGTCTGGTCGGTGCCGGTCACGCTCTGGGTCAGGCGCGGATCGTCTGGATTGGGGACGATCAGGGGTACGGGAGCTTTGTCGATCTTCATCATGGTCGCGACGTTAGCATGACATTCGGGTCAAGCCGATATAAGCATGGCCGGGAGCGGGTAAAATGCCTCCACTCGTCATTGCGAGCGCAGCGAAGCAATCCAGACTATTTCCGCGGCGGCAGTCTGGATTGCTTCGCTGCGCTCGCAATGACGGAGGAGGCGCCGGAGGTTCCATCAGCGTGCGCTGGTTGCGGAAGAGAGAGCTGCAATGAAAGTCATCGGCCTTGCGGGCTGGAGCGGTGCGGGCAAGACCACGCTGCTGACGCGGCTGATCCCGCATTTCAATGCGCTGGGCCTGCGCGTCTCCGTCATCAAGCATGCGCATCACCAGTTCGACGTCGATGTGCCCGGCAAGGATTCCTGGCGCCACCGCGAGGCCGGCGCGGCCGAGGTGCTGGTCGCTTCGTCAAGCCGCTGGGCTCTGATGCACGAGCTGCGCGGCGCGAATGAGCCGCGTCTGCCGGAACTGTTGAGCAAGTTGTCCGCGGTCGACCTCGTCGTGGTCGAGGGTTTCAAGCGCGAGCCGCACCGCAAGATCGAGGTGCATCGTGCGGCCAACGACAAGCCGCTGCTGTTTCCCGACGATCCCGGGATTGCCGGGATCGCGACCGATACCGCCATTGACACTGGGCTGCCGACTGTCCATCTCGACGATATCGCGGCGGCTGCCGCATTGCTGCTGCGCGCGGCGATGCCGGTCGAGGAAGCGGTGGCAAAGAGCGCCGCGATACGCTGACGAGGCACCATGGCGCAACTGTCGGACGATTGCTTTGCCTTCGGCGGCCCGATGATGTCGGTCGACGAGGCCGTTGGTCTCATCACGACGCGCGTCAACGCGATTGCCGACCTGGAGACGGTGAGGCTCGTCAACGCGGACGGGCGCGTGCTGGCGCGCGACGTGGCGGCGCCGCTGCCGTTGCCGCCCTTCACCAACTCGGCCGTCGACGGCTACGCCGTGCGCAACGCCGATCTTCCTGATGCTGCCGAGCAGGCGCTGCCGCTTGACGGCCGCATCCAGGCCGGCGGGCTTGCACAGGCACCGATCAAGCCCGGTCACACCGCGCGCATTTTCACGGGCGCGCCGATGCCGCCGGGTGCGGAGACCGTCTTCATGCAGGAAGATGTCGGCATCGACGATTCCGGCAAGATCGTGCTGCCGCCGGGGCTGAAGCCGGGCGCCAATGTCCGTCCCGCCGGCGAAGACATCCCAGAGGGCCAGATCGCGCTACGCGCCGGCCAGCGCTTGCTGCCGCAGCACGTCGCGCTCGCCGCGGCGTTCGGGCTTGTCAGGCTCGATGTCGTCAGGCGCATTCGCGTTGCGGTGTTCTCGACCGGTGACGAGTTGGCTTCCCCCGGCGAGCCACGCGCGGCGTCGCAGCTGTTCGATTCCAACCGCTTCATGCTGATCGCGATGCTGCGCCGGCTTGGCTGCGAGGTTAGCGACCTCGGCATATTTCGCGACGAGCGCACTTCGCTCGCGAATGGCTTGAAGCAGGTTGCAGGTCGCCACGATTTGATCCTCACCACCGGTGGCGTCTCGACCGGCGAGGAGGACCACGTCAAGGCGGCGGTCGAAAGCATCGGCTCGCTGGTGCTGTGGCGGATGGCGATCAAGCCCGGCCGGCCCGTGGCGATGGGCATCATCGACGGGACGCCGCTGATCGGATTGCCCGGCAATCCCGTCGCGAGTTTCGTCAC
This sequence comes from Bradyrhizobium sp. 199, assembly GCF_023073355.1. Classification (GTDB taxonomy): domain Bacteria; phylum Pseudomonadota; class Alphaproteobacteria; order Rhizobiales; family Xanthobacteraceae; genus Bradyrhizobium. Next base: position 815,674 of record NZ_JADPJI010000008.1, on the reverse strand, counting down.
GTTTGTCCACGTCGTGCGGCCGACGGTGCTGGCGCTGGCGGGTGGCTTGCCGGAGCCTTTGACGCCCATCCCGGTGCGCGCGGCGTTTGCTTACAAGAAGAAGGCGGGGCGGCGTGAATATGTGCGCGTCTCCTTGCGGCGCGCGCAGGACGGCGGGCTCGAGGCCATCAAGTTTCCGCGCGAGGGAGCGGGGCTGTTGTCCTCGCTGGTCGAGACCGACGGGCTGGTCGAACTCCGTGAGAGCATCACGGGCGTCGAGCCGGGGCACAGCGTAGGTTTCTTGTCCTATGCCGATCTACTCTAGACGCCTTGCGTTGACGCCATCGCTTCGTCTCGCCATGTTGCGCGCATGACCAGAACGACGCTCGATCTCACCGGACTGAAGTGCCCGCTGCCCGCCCTAAAGACACGCAAGGCCTTGAAGCCGTTGCGCCCGGGCGATCAGCTCGAAGTTCACTGCACCGACCCGTTGTCGGTGATTGACATTCCAAACCTGATCCGCGAGACCGGCGACACGGTGGAGATCACCGAGCGCAACGACGAGCGCATCGTGTTCCTGATAGAAAAGACAAATGGTCCGATAGGCAGTGCCAATGGTGCACCGCATTCGTGAGCGTTACCTCACTAATACCGACCTTTTGTCTATCGACATCGATCATGGCTTCTGCCCAGATTGACTGTGCAGGCGCGGAGGTTGAGTCGATACGCGGATCAACGGGCCACCCTCACGAAGGCTGCACGTCGTATTGGCATAGTGCCCCGCGCGAGGGGTTAGCGTTTCGGATGCGCGTGACGATCCTGGCGCGCGTCGGATGATTGTGCGAGGCAACAGGGGCAGTTGTCTGCACCGCAATGAGCTGAGGCACGGGATAGTAGCGGCAGGCTGCTCAGAAGGGTGGCTGAGGGGAGGAATGTATGACCACAATAGAAGGCGCTGGGACACTTTCAGGCGCTGGCGCGGGTTTTCTTGATCGCGAGCGGACCATCGCGACCGCTGGCTTCAATCGCTGGCTGGTGCCGCCGGCGGCGCTGTGCATCCATCTCTGCATCGGCATGGCCTATGGCTTTTCGGTGTTCTGGCTGCCGCTGTCGCGTGCGATCGGATTGAACGCACCGAAGGCCTGCCCGGACATGTCGCTGTGGCAGGAGCTGTTCACGACCAGCTGCGACTGGAAGGTCGCCAGCATGGGATGGATGTACACGCTCTTTTTCGTGCTGCTCGGTATCGCGGCTGCGGTCTGGGGCGGTTGGTTGGAGCGCGTGGGGCCGCGCAAGGCGGGCTTCGTCTCGGCGCTGTGCTGGTGCGGCGGTCTCTTCCTGGGTGCGATCGGGGTCTACACCCATCAGCTCTGGCTGTTGTGGCTGGGTTCGGGCGTGATCGGCGGCATCGGCCTCGGCCTCGGCTACATCTCCCCGGTGTCGACGCTCGTCAAATGGTTCCCCGATCGCCGCGGCATGGCGACCGGCATGGCCATCATGGGCTTCGGTGGCGGCGCCATGATCGGCGCGCCGCTGGCGAACCTCCTGATGAACTACTTCAAGACCCCGACCTCGGTCGGCGTCTGGGAGACCTTCGTCGCGATGGGCGTCATCTACTTCGTGTTCATGATGATCGGCGCGTTCCGCTATCGCTTGCCCCCGCCCGGCTGGCAGCCCGAGGGCTGGACCCCGCCGTCCAAGGCCAACGCGATGATCTCGAAGAGCAACGTTCATCTCAACGACGCGCACAAGACGCCGCAGTTCTGGCTGATCTGGTGGGTGCTGTGCCTGAACGTGTCGGCCGGCATCGGCGTGATCGGCATGGCTTCGCCGATGCTGCAAGAGATCTTCGGCGGCAAGCTGATCGGCCTGCCGAACGTCGGCTTCAACGCGCTCGACGCCGGGCAGAAGGCGCAGATCGCCGCGATCGCCGCGGGCTTCGCCGGATTGCTGTCGCTGTTCAACATCGGCGGCCGCTTCTTCTGGGCATCGCTGTCGGACAAGATCGGGCGCAAGAACACCTACTACACGTTCTTCATCCTCGGCATCGTGCTCTATGCGCTGGCGCCGACCTTTGCGGCGATGGGCTCGAAGCTGCTGTTCGTTCTCGGCTTCGGCATCATCCTGTCGATGTATGGCGGCGGCTTCGCCACCGTGCCGGCCTATCTCGCCGACATGTTCGGCACCCAGTTCGTCGGGGCCATCCACGGCCGGCTGCTGACTGCCTGGTCGACGGCGGGCATCATCGGCCCCGTCGTGGTGAACTACATCCGCGAGTTCCAGCTCGCGGCCGGCGTGCCGCGCGACCAGCTCTACAACACCACTATGTACATCCTCTGTGCGATGCTGATCGCGGGCCTGATCTGCAACTACCTGATCAAGCCGGTCGATTCGAAGTGGCACATGAAGGACGCCGACGTCGCCAAGTTGCAGGCGGCGAGCGCCAGCGCTGCAGCCGCGGGGCCGCACGGCTCCTACGGCATCGGCTTTGGCGGGCTCGACGCCAGGGCGGGGCTGTTCTGGGCCTTCGTTGGCATTCCCCTGCTCTGGGGTGTCTGGAAGACGCTGGAGAGCGCGGTCAAGATCTTCTGATCGCACATTTATCGCGAGCGGGAGCGCACCTAGGGTGCGCTCCCGCCGGTCATTTCGATTGGTTTAAACTTTCCTCGGGGGATTCGATGGCTCGTAAATTCGTTTGTGCCGCCGCCATGCTGCTCGTCGCCGGTGCCCTGCAATCCGCATCTGCACAGACCGCGGCGCCGGCCGCAACGTCGTCCGCCGCGACCGAAGCCAAACCCGGCAAGATCAAGCTGACGGCGCAGAAGCTCAAGGACATGAAGGCCAAGTGGGGCGCCAACAAATCGAAGCTCAAGGACTGCCGCAAGGATGTGAAGGCCAAAGGCCTCGCGGGCGACGACCGCTGGTTCTATATTGAGGAGTGCATGGGCAAGAGCTGATCCGGGGATCGCGAGAGCGCGATACCGTTTCGCTATTGCAGCATGGGAAGCCTTTATTGATCTCGAGACCGATTCAGGCTTCGTTTCATCAGTCGACGCGCCGGATCCAAGGTGAGGCCGTATGCGGCCGCGATCCAGGGGTTGCCCTCCGGTATCCTTAACTGATCTCGCGAACATGATAATTCCCTTGGCATCTGGCATGCCAGCAGCTAGAACTTGAGCCGTTCTAAGAGACGAGATCGAGACCAAGCGATGAGCCATGACGTGCAAGAGGTCCGCCCGTTCGAACACCCGGGCGAGGGACGCAAGCGAGCCAAGGCAACGCCCAAGGGGCGGCAGGTCGATCCCACCGCCTCGCACGAGATCGAGCAGCTGCTCGGCGACAGGCCGCGGCGCCGCGATCTGTTGATCGAATATCTGCACCTGATCCAGGATAAATATCACCAGATCTCGGCCGCGCATCTGGCTGCGCTCGCCGACGAGATGAAGCTCGCCTTCGCCGAAGTGTTCGAGACCGCGACCTTCTACGCCCATTTCGACGTGGTGAAGGAGGGCGAGCCTGACATCGCCCCCCTGACGATCCGCGTCTGCGATTCGCTGACCTGCGCGATGCTCGGGGCTGAGAAGCTGCTCGAAGACCTGCAAAGTGCAAGCGGCCCCGGCATCCGCGTCGTGCGGGCGCCCTGCGTCGGCCGCTGCGACACCGCGCCCGCCGCCGAGGTCGGGCACAATTTCGTCGACCACGCTACCGTCGCAAATGTCATGGCCGCCGCGAAGGCCGGTGACACCCACGCGCATCTGCCCAACTATGTCGGCTATGAGGCCTATGTCGCCGGCGGCGGCTACAAGCTGCTGGGCCGCCTGCGCTCAGGCGAATTGCCCAAGGATGACCTCCTGAAGGCGCTCGACGATGCTTCGCTGCGCGGCCTCGGTGGCGCCGGCTTCCCGACGGGACGCAAATGGCGCGCCGTGCTCGGGGAGCCTGGCCCGCGGCTGATGGCGATCAACGGCGACGAGGGCGAGCCCGGCACGTTCAAGGACCGTGTCTATCTCGAAAGCGATCCGCATCGTTTTATCGAGGGCATGCTGATCGGCGCGCATGTGGTGCAGGCCTCCGACGTCTACATCTACCTGCGCGACGAATATCCAGCCTCACGCGAGATCCTGGAGCGCGAGATCGCAAAGCTCCCGCCGGGCGGTCCGACGCTGCACATGCGCCGCGGCGCCGGCGCCTATATTTGCGGAGAGGAATCCTCGCTGCTCGAAAGCATCGAGGGCAAGCGCGGCCTGCCCCGGCACAAGCCGCCTTATCCGTTCCAGGTCGGCCTGTTCGGCCTGCCGACGCTGATCAACAACATCGAGACGCTGTGGTGGGTGCGCGACATCGTCGAGAAGGGCGCCGACTGGTGGAAGGGCCATGGCCGTCATGAGCGCAACGGCCTGCGCAGTTTCTCGGTCTCTGGCCGCGTCAAGAACCCCGGCATGAAGCTGGCGCCCGCGGGCATCACCGTGCGCGAGCTGATCGACGAATATTGCGGCGGCATGGCCGATGGCCATCAATTCTATGCGTACCTTCCGGGCGGCGCATCCGGCGGCATCCTGCCGGCGTCGATGGACGACATCCCGCTCGATTTCGGCACGCTGGAGAAATACGGCTGCTTCATCGGATCGGCTGCGATCGTGATCCTGTCGCAGAAGGACAGCGTGCGCGCGGCGGCATTGAACCTGATGAAGTTCTTCGAGGACGAGAGCTGCGGCCAGTGCACGCCGTGCCGCGTTGGGACCCAGAAGGCGGCGCTGCTGATGCAGAAGCCGGTCTGGAACCGCGCTCTCCTGGAAGAATTGAGCCAGGCGATGCGCGATGCCTCGATTTGCGGGCTTGGACAGGCGGCATCGAATCCGCTCTCCACCGTAATCAAATATTTCCCTGACGAGTTCAAGGAAGCGGCCGAATGACCAAGATTACGTTCGAGCTCGACGGCAAGCAGGTCGAAGCCAACGCCGGCGAGACCATCTGGCAAGTCGCAAAGCGCCAGGGTCGCGAGATCCCGCATCTGTGCTATTCGCCGGCGCCCGATTATCGCCCTGACGGCAATTGCCGCGCCTGCATGGTCGAGATCGAGGGCGAGCGTGTGCTGGCGGCATCGTGCAAGCGCACGCCGTCAGTCGGCATGAAGGTGAAGACCGAGAGCGCGCGTGCGGTGTCGGCGCAGAAGATGGTGATGGAGCTGCTGGTCGCCGACCAGCCGGCGCGTGAGACCAGCCACGATCCTGAGTCGAAGTTCTGGCACTGGGCCGAGACGACAGGCGTCACCGAGAGCCGCTTCCCTGCCGCCGAGCGCTGGGAAACCGACGCCAGCCATCCGGCGATGCGCGTCAACCTGGATGCCTGCATTCAGTGCGGCCTCTGCGTGCGCGCCTGCCGCGAGGTCCAGGTCAACGACGTCATCGGCATGGCCTACCGCAATCATGGCTCGAAAATCGTGTTCGACTTCGACGATCCCATGGGCGAGTCCACTTGCGTCGCATGCGGCGAATGCGTGCAGGCCTGTCCGACCGGTGCGTTGATGCCGGCCGTGATGCTCGACGAGAAGCAGACCCGCGTGACCTACGCGGACAAGAAGGTGGACTCGCTCTGCCCGTTCTGCGGCGTCGGCTGTCAGGTGACCTATGAGGTCAAGGACGAGAAGGTGATCTATGCGGAGGGCCGCGACGGTCCCGCCAATCACAATCGTCTCTGCGTCAAGGGCCGCTTCGGCTTCGACTACATCCACCACCCGCATCGCCTGACCAAGCCGCTGGTTCGGCTGCCGAATGCGAAGAAGGATTCCAACGACCAGGTCGATCCGGCCAACCCCTTCACCCATTTCCGCGAAGCGAGCTGGGAAGAAGCGCTCGACATCGCCGCCAAGGGCCTGGTCAAGATCCGCGACGAGAAGGGCGTGAAGGCGCTCGCCGGCTTCGGCTCGGCCAAGGGCTCGAACGAAGAAGCCTATCTGTTCCAGAAGCTGGTGCGCACCGGTTTCGGCTCGAACAATGTCGACCATTGCACGCGGCTGTGCCACGCCTCCTCGGTCGCGGCGCTGTTCGAAGGCCTGAGTTCCGGCGCGGTCTCGGCACCGTTCTCGGCGGCGATGGACGCCGAGGTCATCATCGTGATCGGCGCCAACCCGACCGTGAACCATCCGGTTGCCGCGACCTTCATCAAGAACGCGGTCAAGCAGAATGGCGCTAAACTGTTCGTGATGGATCCGCGCCGGCAGACGCTGTCGCGCCATGCGACCAAGCATCTGCAGTTCAAGCCCGGCTCCGACGTCGCGATGCTGAACGCGATGATCCACACGATCATCACCGAAGGCCTGACCGACGACCAGTACATCGCCGGCTACACCGAAGGCTTCGAGGACCTCAAGGAGAAGATCAAGGAGTTCACGCCGGAAAAGATGGAGGCCATCTGCGGCGTCCCGGCGCAGACCCTGCGCGAGGTGGCGCGGACCTATGCGCGCGCAAAATCCTCGATCATCTTCTGGGGCATGGGCATCAGCCAGCATGTTCACGGCACCGATAATGCGCGCTGCCTGATCGCACTGGCGCTGATCACCGGCCAGGTCGGCCGTCCCGGCACCGGCCTGCATCCGCTGCGCGGCCAGAACAACGTGCAAGGAGCCTCCGACGCGGGCCTGATCCCGATGTTCCTGCCGGACTATCAGCCGGTCGGCCGCGACGATCTGCGCGTGAATTTCGAGACGGTCTGGCAGAAGGAGATCGATCCCGTCCGCGGCCTGACCGTGGTCGAGATCATGAACGCGATCCATGCCGGCGAGATCACGGGCATGTATATCGAGGGCGAGAATCCCGCGATGTCCGACCCGGATCTCCAGCATGCGCGCCACGCGCTCGCGATGCTCGATCATCTCGTGGTGCAGGATCTCTTCGTCACCGAGACCGCCTTCCACGCCGACGTCATCCTGCCGGCCTCGGCCTTCGCGGAGAAGGACGGCTCCTTCACCAACACCGACCGCCGCGTGCAACTCGCGCGCCAGGTGATCAAGCCGCCCGGCGACGCGCGCCAGGATCTCTGGATCATCCAGGAGATCGGGAAGCGCATGGGCCTGCCCTGGAATTATGCCGGTCCCGGCGAGGTCTTCACCGAGATGGCAGAGCTGATGCCGTCGTTGAAGAACATCACCTGGGAGCGGCTGGTGCGCGAAGGCGCGGTGACCTATCCCGTCGACGGTCCCGACAAGCCCGGCAACGAGATCATCTTCACGACGGGATTTCCGACCGCGAGCGGCCGCGGCAAGATCGTGCCGGCCAAGGTCATCCCGCCGGACGAGATTCCCGACGCCGAATATCCGATGGTGCTCTCGACCGGCCGCGTGCTGGAGCACTGGCACACCGGCTCGATGACCCGCCGCGCGCAAGTGCTCGACCAGATCGAGCCCGAGGCGGTCGCGTTCATGTCGCCGAAGGACATGCACAAGAAGAAGCTGGTGCCCGGCGATTTCATTCGCCTGGAGACCCGCCGCGGCGCGGTCGAGGTCAAGGTGCGCTCCGACCGTGACGTGCCCGAGAACATGGTGTTCATGCCGTTCTGCTACGCGGAAGCGGCGGCGAACCTGCTCACCAATCCTGCGCTCGATCCGTTCGGCAAGATCCCGGAATTCAAGTTCTGCGCGGCCAGAGCCGAACGGGCGGAGATGCGGGACGCGGCGGAGTAACGTTCTCCGGGACGGCACCGAGGGTGCGGCAAGCGTATGCTTGACACCGTCATTGCGAGTGAAGCGAAGCAATCCAGGGCTGCCTCAAGGGCAAGATTCTGAATCGCTTCCTCGCTTCGCTCACCGCAATGACGGTGGTAGATATGGCGTATGTCCAAAGTCACTCCCGCGACCCGAGCGCTCACCGCCGCCGGTGTTGCCTTCACCGTCCATGCCTACGACTACGATCCTGACGCCGCGAGCATCGGCCTTCAGGCCGCGGCTGCGCTCGGCGAGGATCCGGCGCGCGTCCTCAAGACGCTGATGGCGCTGGTGGACGGCAAGCCGGTCTGCGTCGTCGTCCCATCCGACCAGGAAGTCTCGATGAAGAAGCTCGCAGCGGCCGCGGACGGCAAGTCGGCGCAGATGATGAAGCCGCCCGAGGCCGAGCGCGTCACCGGATATAAGGTCGGCGGTATCAGCCCGTTCGGGCAGCGCAAGCAGGTTGCCACCGTGATCGAGCAAAGCGCGCTTGCGCATGATCTCGTCTATCTCAATGGCGGTCAACGCGGACTGCAGGTTCGGCTGAAGCCGGCCGATGTGCGGGAAGTCGTAAAGGCGGTCGTGGCGGATGTGCTGGCGTGACTGCAACGGGGTGGGACCATGAGGTGGTTGCAGCTGCCGTGGCTTGCGGCGCTGCTCGCCATCGCTCTTCCGGCTGAGGCGCATCAGGTCAACCTCGTCACGGCGCGCGTGGCGCTGAGCCCCGATCGCACGGTAAGCGTCGAGCTCGGATTGAAGGGCAGCGATGTCGATCGCCTGATCGGTACCAAGACCTATGATTCGCGGCAGGACGCGGTCGATCCCGCGGCGGCCGAAGCGGCGGGCGCAGCCATCCTCGCCTATATGCGCGCGCATCTGGCTGTAACGGGCGGCGCCAAGGCCTGTCCGGCTGGAGATGCTGCGATCCTGGCTGACGGCGACGGCATCATCTATCGCGACAGCTTTGCCTGCGCGGGCGTCGGTGGCGACATCATCTATCGCTCCACCGTGCTGACCGAGAAGGACCCAGCCGCGCGCCAAATCGTCCTGATTGCGCAGGACAGGCAGGAGACGCAGGCCTTGCTCGACGCCGGCAACACGACGGTCACACTCTCAAACGCGCCGCCGTCGCTGTGGTCGACCATGCAGCGCTATGTCCTCACCGGCATCGAACACATCTTCCTCGGCTACGATCACGTCGCATTCCTGATTGCCGTGGTGTTGTGGGCCAGGCGGCTCATTCCCGTCGTCAAGATCGTGACGGCCTTCACCATCGCCCATTCGGTCACCTTGTCGCTGACCGCGCTCGATGTCCTCGTGATCCCGGGCAGCATCGTGGAGGCTGCGATCGCGGCCTCCATCGTCTTCGTGGCCGTGGAGAACTTCTTCTCGCGCGATGTCGACAAGCGCTGGCGCATGGCCTTTCTGTTCGGGCTGATCCACGGTTTCGGCTTCGCCGGTGCGCTTCGCGAGATCGGGCTGCCACCGAATGCGGCGGTGCCGGCGCTCGCCGCCTTCAACATCGGCGTCGAGATCGGACAAGTCGCGATTGTCGCGCTGGTCCTGCCGGCGCTCGGCCTGTTGGACCGGCTGACCACGACCGACCGGACCGGGCCGGTGAGGGCGGCGAGACTGGTTTACATGGTGTCGGCGGCCATCAGTCTGCTTGGAGGCTATTGGCTGCTGGTGCGCATTTAGCAGGCGTGGCCACCTGCCTACTGCTTCTGCAACAGCTTGAGCCGACAGCGCAGCGCCTCGCGGATATGCGCGCGCGCGAGCTGTTCGGCTTCCTCGCCGTTGCGCGCGGCGATGGCGTCGATGATGGCCTGATGTTCGTCGTGGCTGGTTGAGGGGCGGCCCGATACGGTAAAGGTGGTCGGACCGAGCAGAGCGATCCAGTCCTGCAATTCCCGCGAAGCGTTGTCGAGATAGCGGTTGCGCGCGGCGCGGCAGATCGCCTCGTGGAAGGCGCGGTTGAGCCTTGCTCGTTCTCTTGCCATCTCGGCTGCGGTGCTCTCCGTGGCCTCAACAAAAGCTTGCTCGATATCCCTGATGGCATCGATCTCGGGGGCGGAGGCGTGCTCGGCGGCGAGGCGCGCGGCAGCGCCTTCCATGATCTCGCGCATGGCGTAGAGTTCGAGCACCTCGGAGATGTCGAGATTGCGCACGATCAGCCCGCGGCCGCCGGCGGGCTCGACGAAGCCGCGCGCTGCAAGGCGCCCCAGGGCTTCGCGCACCGGCGTGCGGCTGACCTTCAGCCGTTGCGCGACCTCCTCCTCGCGCAGGCGATCTCCGGCGCGGTAGCTACCGGCCTGGAGCGCCTCGCACAGCGAGCGGAACACCGCCTCGCCGAGCGCCAAGCCGCCACCGCGCACGATCGACCCATCTGTCTTTGCCGGGCGTCTCGCCATTGTCCCTCGATGCGCATCCTGCCCATGCGGAGAACCGCTTGCATCGCTGATGTATATCTTTGTATACAAAGGTACGCAATGGCGGAGCCTGATCGAGCATGCCGCTGACGCATGGAAAGTCTCTGATCTCGGATGTCATCGGACAAACGGCATGAGTAGCAAATACGACGTGCTGGTGATCGGCGGCGGCAACGCGGCGCTGTGCGCGGCGATCGCGGCGCGGCGCGGCGGAGCGTCGGTGCTGGTGCTGGAGGGAGCGCCAAAGTTCTATCGCGGCGGCAACACCCGGCACACCCGCAACATGCGCTGCGCCCATGACGCCGCGACCGAAATCCTGACCGGTCCCTACACCGAAGAGGAATTCTGGGAGGACCTGCTGCGCGTCACCGGCGGGCAAACCGACGAAGTGCTGGCGCGCCACATGATCCGGGAGTCCAAGGACATCTTGAACTGGATCGTGGAGCAGGGTGTGCGCTGGCAGCCGTCGCTGGGCGGCACGCTGAGCCTTGGGCGCACCAATTCCTTTTTCCTCGGCGGCGGCCGCGCAATGCTGAACGCGCTCTATCTCACCGCCGAGCAGCTCGGTGTCGAGGTCCAATATGATGCCGAGGTCACCGATCTCGTGATCGAGGACGGCATGTTTCTCGCCGCGCGCCTAAAGCGGCCGGTCGACGGCGCAACCGAGATCCGCGCGACATCCCTGGTCGCGGCGGCCGGCGGGTTCGAGGCCAACATAGAATGGCTCAAGCAATATTGGGGCGAGGCCGCCGACAATTTCCTGATCCGCGGCACGCCCTATAATCGCGGGTCGATCCTGAAGATGCTGCTCGACAAGGGTGTGCAGGAGGTCGGCGATCCCACCCAGTGCCATGCGGTCGCGATCGACGCCCGCGCGCCGAAATTCGACGGCGGCATCATCACACGCCACGACTCCGTCGTGTTCGGCATCGTCGTCAACAAGCACGCACAGCGCTTCTACGACGAGGGCGAGGACATCTGGCCGAAGCGCTACGCGATCTGGGGCCGGCTGGTCGCGGCGCAGCCGGATCAGATTGCCTACATCATCTTCGACTCGACCGTGGTCACCAGCTTCATGCCGACGCTGTTCCCGCCGATCGCCGGACAGACAGTGGCCGAGCTTGCCGGCCAGCTCGAGCTCGATCCGGCCGCGCTGGAAAAGACCATCACCGAATTCAACGCGGCGGTGCGGCCCGGCACCTTCGATCACACCATTCTGGATGACTGCGTGACCGAGGGCATAACGCCACCCAAGACGCATTGGGCGCGCAAAATCGAGACGCCGCCTTATCTTGCCTATCCGGTGCGGCCCGGCATCACCTTCACCTATCTCGGCACGCGCGTCACCAAGGACGCGCGAATGCTGATGGCCGATGGCAAACCGTCAGCCAACATGTTCGCGGCCGGCGAGATCATGGCCGGCAACGTGCTCGGCAAGGGTTATGCGGCCGGCATGGGCATGACCATCGGCAGCGTGTTCGGACGGATCGCAGGACGGGAAGCGGCCCGCCATGCGAAGAACTAGACTGAAAAGATTTAGGAGGGACCATGTCGCGCCTTGCCATTGCCTCGATCACGGCTCTGCTGATGGTCGGCGACGCCCGCGCCGCCGAGCCGATCACGCTGCGTGACATGGGTTCGTTCCACGTCGGCGGGCGTCTCGTCGAAATCTCCGGCAAGCCGGTGAAGGAGGTCGTGTTCACGCCTGGCGGCGTGCCGGCCAAGGTCGACCCCAACGGCACCTATCAGGTCGAGCAGATGTACGTGCAGTATTTCCTGCCGGCCAACGAGAAGGGGGCCTATCCGCTGCTGATGTGGCATGGCGGCGGACTGACCGGCGTCACCTACGAGACCACGCCTGACGGGCGCGAAGGTTGGCTCAATTACTTCCTGCGCAAGGGATGGGCAGTCTACAATTCCGACGCGGTCGAGCGTGGGCGCGCAGGCTGGGCGCAATACCCCGATATCTTCAAGGGCGAGCCGGTCTTTCTCACTACGGCCAATCCGTTCGAGCGCTTCCGCATCGGCGATGGGCCAAACTCCTACGATCCAGATCCTGCCAAGCGAAGGCTGTTGCCGGGCAACCAGTTCCCCGTCGAGGGCTATGAGAATTTCGTCAAGCAGAACGTTCCGCGCTGGACCACGACGGACGATGCGATCATCGCGGCCTATATCGCCGAGCTCGACCGCGTCGGCCCCTCGGTGATCCTGTTCCACAGCCAAGCCGGCAGCTTCGGCTTCAAGGTCGCGCAAGCCCGGCCCGACAAGGTCAAGGCGCTGATCGCAATCGAGCCGGCCGGCATCGGCGATCCCGCCAAGGCGGATGTCCTGAAGAGCATTCCGACCCTGATCATCTATGGCGACTATATCGAGCGCGATTCGCGCTGGCCCAAGATCCGTGCCAACGGCATCGCCTTTGCGGACGCCATCAAGGCAGCCGGCGGCAGCGTCGATGTCGTCGACCTTCCTCAAGCCGGCATCAAGGGCAATTCGCACATGGTGATGATGGACAAGAACAATCTCGAGGTCGCAGGCCTGATCCAGAAATGGCTCGAGGCCAAGGGCCTGACGAAGTAAAGCCATGCACGGAACCAGAATTCTCGACGAAGCCGACCGCCTGATGACGGTCTGCAATTCCTGCCGCTATTGCGAGGGATTGTGCGCGGTGTTTCCGGCGATGGAGATGCGCCGCGCCTTCTCCGACGGCGACCTCAACTATCTCGCCAACCTCTGCCACGCCTGCGGCGCCTGCTATGTCGATTGCCAGTTCTCGCCGCCGCACGAGTTCAACGTCAACGTTCCAAAGACGCTGGCCGTTGCGCGCGCCGAGTCCTATGCGGCGTATGCCTGGCCGCGCGTGCTGTCAGGCACATTTGCGCGGAACGGTCTCGTGATCAGCATCGTCGCCGCGCTTAGCATGGCGGCCTTCATCCTCGGCTTCGCCGCCCTGAACGACCGCAGCGTGCTGTTCGGCGTTCATACCGGCCCCGGCGCCTTCTACAGACTGATGCCGCATAACGCCATGGCCGCACTGTTCAGCGCCGCCTTCCTGTATGCGATCCTCGCCCTCGTCATGAGCGTGCGCGCGTTCTGGCGCGACATCGGTCCGCCGATCGGCGGCCGGGCCGACGGCGGCTCGATCTTTCAGGCGATCCGCGATGCCTGCGAGCTGCGCTATCTCCATGGCGGCGGCGTCGGCTGCTACAACGAGGACGAGAAGCCGACCGACCGACGCAAGCTCTATCACCACCTCACCTTTTACGGCTTCCTGCTCTGTTTTGCCGCGACCTCCGTCGCCACGCTGTATCACTATCTGCTCGGCCGCGAGGCGCCGTATCCGTGGTGGGACCTGCCCGTGGTGCTGGGCACGCTCGGCGGCATCGGTCTCATCGTCGGACCGATCGGCCTGTTCATGGCCAAGATGCGGCGCGATCCCGCGCTGCTCGATGAAGCCCGCTACGGCATGGATGTCGGCTTCATTGCCATGCTGTTCCTGACCGGTTTCACCGGCATGGCGCTTCTGGTCCTGCGCGAGACCGCCGCCATGGGTCCGCTGCTCGCGCTGCATCTCGGCGCGGTGTTCGCGCTGTTCGTCACCATGCCCTATGGCAAGTTCGTGCATGGCATCTACCGCTTCGCGGCGCTGCTGCGTTATGCGCAGGAGCGGCGCAGCGAAGCCGGCTCTTGAGTTTCAGACGGTCGGAAGCGGCCGTCGCGCAGGAAGGTGATCGTTTGCGCAATTGCGATGGCGTGGCGCGGAAGCCCGGTATGGGACGCCTTCACGACGACATGCTCGGCCATGCCGGCCAGCATCGCGCTTTGCACCGAGACCCGCCCGTCATTCGGCTTCGGCAGGACGAAGAGACCCGCAACGGGATCGATGAAGCGTGCAACGGTGCGTCGCGTTCGGCGAAATAGGCGATGGAGCGTCCGCTCCAGCTTGGTCAGGGATGCCGAGGTCCGCGCGATGCCATGAAGCAGAACCACTCCCGGGCATCGCGCAGCGCCTGATTGAGACGCCTCGTGCATCTCTCTTACGCCACCTCGCGCTCCGGCGCGGACGCCTGCTCGCGGGCCATCGTCGTTGCCGTGACATAATCGGTCTTGCCGGTACCGAGCAGCGGCACCTTCTCGACCACCATGATCGCGGCGGGAACGGTCAGCTCTGACGCGCCGATCGTCTTGGCCTGGCCCAGCATCGCGCTGCGCTCGGCGTTCTTCTCCGTCGTCAGCAGCACGATGCGCTCGCCCTTGCGCGGGTCGGGGATCGAAACGGCGACCGATGCGGCCTGCGGCCACAATGTGGTGGCGATGCTCTCCACCGCGGACAGCGAGACCATTTCGCCGGCGATCTTGGCAAAGCGCTTGGCGCGGCCTTTGATGGTGATGAAGCCGGAAGCGTCGATCGCCACGATGTCGCCGGTGTCGTGCCAGCCATCGGCGAGCGGCTCGAGCACGCCGGGATTTTCGGCCCTGAGGTAACCGAGCATCACGTTCGGTCCGCGCACCGAGAGGCGACCACCTTCCTCGATGCCGGGGACCGGATCGAGGCGGCTCTCCATCAGCGGCGACAGGCGGCCGACGGTGCCGGGGCGATTGGCCATCGGCGTGTTCATCGCCAGCACCGGCGCCGTCTCGGTGACGCCATAGCCTTCGAGGATACGGATGCCGTAGCGCTCCATGAACACCTGCCGTGTCCGATCCTTGACCGCTTCAGCGCCGGCGATCACCAGTCGCAGGGTGCGGAAGTCGTAGGCATGGGCCGAGCGGGCGTAGCCGGTGAGGAACGTATCGGTGCCGAACAGGATCGTCGCGCCGGTCTGGTAGATCAGCTCGGGGACGATCCGGTAGTGCAGCGGCGAGGGGTACATGTAGATCGGAATGCCCGCCAGCAGCGGCATCATCATTCCGCCGGTGAGCCCGAACGAGTGGAACACCGGCAGCACGTTGAACACCTTGTCGTTGGCGTTGGCGTCGACCCGCGCCAGCGCCTGCGCCGCGTTGGCGAGGATGTTGCGGTGGGACAGCACCACGCCCTTGGGCGTGCCTTCCGAACCGGAGGTGAACAGCACCACGGCCGGATCGTTGGCCTGGCGGGCGACGCGCGGCGTGGTGCCGGCGAGCAGGCCCCTGATCTTGTCGGCGACGCCGATCGACGTGCGGACGTCCTCGAGATAGACGACACGCGCCTCCGCGGAGATCGCGGTCATCAGCTTGTCGAGCTTGCCCTTCTCGATGAAGGCTTTCGAGGTCAGCACGGTCTTGACCTGCGCGGCCTTCATGGCGGCGAGGACGTTGATCGGACCGGCCGAGAAGTTGAGCATCGCCGGCACCCGGCCGATGTTCTGCAGCGCCATGAAGACGACGGCGACGCCGGCCGAGTTCGGCAGCAGCACGCCGACGTTCTCGCCGACAGTGCTGCCGCTCTCGAGCTTGCGGCTCAGGACCTGCGCGCCAAGGATCAACTTGCGGTAGGTCAGCTTGGTGCCGAGCGCATCCTCGATGATGACCTTGCCGGTGTCGCGGTCGCGATAGGCGTGACCGAGGGCTTCGAACAGGCTGTGATCGAGCATGGCGTTCTTGACCATCGCGTCGATCATCACATCCTGGAGTGCGGCGCCCGCAGCGTTGCGGCGTGCCTTGCCCTTCAGCAAGGGATCGACCGGCAGCTTGACCGGCGGCAGGATGGTGACCGTCACCCGCGGAAACCAGGAGCGCTTGATCTGGCTCGAGTTGAGGTAGCTGAGATGCGAGCGCTGGGCCCCCTCGATACGGACCGGCACCACGACGGCGTCAGCCTTGTCCGCGATCATCGCGGTGCCGTCATAGACCTTCATCAGCGATCCCGAGACGGTGATGCGTCCTTCCGGGAAGATCACGACGGGCTCGCCGGCAGCGACGAGCTTGATCAGGTCACGCGCGGCCAGCGGCTTGCTCGGGTCCATGGTGTAATGCTTGACCACGCGCAGGAACGGCTTGGCCCACCAGGCCTTGGCGATGCCGGTATCCACTGCGAAGCTGGCGTCGATCGGCAGCACGGCGTGCAGCAGCGGGCCGTCGATCAGGCTGACATGGTTGGGCGCGATCAGCATGCGGGTGCCGGCAGGCGGCAGATTCTCGAGCCCGCGGATCTCGGTGCGGAACAGCGCACGGAACAGCAGCCCGCCGAAATCGCGCACGCCTTCCTTGCCCCATTTGGTCAGGACAAACCACACCGCGCCGAAGCTGGCGACGCCGAGGCCGAAGAAGATCCAGCCGATATGGAGACCAGCCGCCTGTAGCACCGCTACGAACAGCGAGCCAATGACCATGAAGGCGGCTTGCAGCACGTTGCCGGCGGCGATGATGCGGGCGCGCTCGGACGGCGCCGACCAGGCCTGAACAGCCGCAAAGGACGGCACGACAAACAAGCCGCCGCCGAAGGCGAAGGCGACGAAGTCGATCAGCATGCGCAGGCCGGCGAAGGAGGTTGCGAAACCGGCCGCGCTGATGTCCTGCCCCTTGGTGGTCACGCCGATGGCCCAGGCGAGATCGAGGCCGGCGAACCCCATGATGATGGCGCCGATCGGCACCAGCGCGAGATTCGGACGAACGTGGCTCAGGCTGGCCGCGAACAGCGAGCCGATGGCGATGCCGATCGCGAAGATCGCAAGGCACAGCGTCACCACGCCCTCGGTGCCGCCGACGACATCCTTCACCAGCGCCGGCAACAGCGACAGCACGATAGCGCCGACCAGCCAGAACCAGGAAACGATCACGGTGCCGTCCCACAGCCGGTGATCGGCGTGCAGAGTCTTGAGGAGGCCGACCGTCGACGTCCAGGGATTGGCGTTGACGGGCAGATCTGGCGCGGACGGCGTCGTCTGCGGGATGCGCGAGGCAAAGGCCCATGACAACAGTGCCAGCACGACCACGGCCGACGCGACCCAGCCCATATGCGCCGAGCCGGCCACGAACTGGCCGCCGGCGACGGTGCCGAGCAGGATCGCCATGAAGGTCGCGCCTTCGACCAACGCGTTGCCAGTCGCGAGCTCGCCGAGCTCGAGCTGATCCGGCAGCATGGAATATTTCACGGGCCCGAACAGGGCGGCGATGACGCCAAACAGCGCGAGCGCTGCGAACAGGAGCGGCACCGAGTGCAGGAAGAAGCCGGCCGCTGCAAAGCAGGCCGCGAAGATCTCGGCGAATTTGAGCCGCCTTGCGACGACGGATTTGATGTATTTGTCGGCGAGCTGGCCGCCGAGCCCGGACAGGATGAAATAGGGGAAGATGAAGACGGCGCCGGCTACCGTCACCAGCGCATCGCCGTGGCCGGTCGCGGCACTGTAAAGCAGGATGATGACAAGTGCGTTCTTGAGCACGTTGTCATTGAGCGCCGAGAAAAATTGCGCCCAGAACAGCGGCGCAAAGCGGCGTGACGACATCAATTCCCTGATCATGACTAGTCCTGTTTTGGAAAGGCAGCCTGAGGTTCGTTACGTTATCTGTGAAGCGTCACGACCGGACGGGCATGGGAGGACCGATTGCAGGGGGCGACGGTCGCCGGCCTGCCTTTTCCCCCTCGATCCCTCCGATCCTTGGTCTCCAACTGGTCTCGTTTGGTTCGCAAATATCTGGTCGCGGCCAGGTTGGGGCGGAATGGCCGCGCTTGGCGGGATATCGCGTGGGACGATGAGGAAAAGCTGAACCGCATCGCCACACCCCGCGAGATCGGCTGCGAAAGTCGGGAGATGGTAATTCCTTCCTTGCAACCGGGTCTTGCATTCGAGCCGATCAGAACGTGGCGGATGCGCATCTCAGGTGAGATGGGCGAGGTGGCGAAAGGGCGAGAAGCGGCCGAGCAGGCTGAACCGGCGGCCCTCCTGACGCGCACGGGCACGGCTCGCGCGCCACGTCCGGAAGGTCGCGCGCCGCTCAGTGAGCACGCCGGCGATGTCGCAGGCATTGGCGATGCGATCGATCGGGGCCATGGCAAAGCGCAGCACGGCCCGGCCGAGGCCGGTCGCGATAGCAGCAGCGTCATCGACGAAGGTGAAGGCGATATCAACAGCGAGGGTTTGCATTTTCAGTTCTCCGGGTTAAGTTGAACAATGTTCACATGAGTAGCTTGAAAATGAACAATGTTCAAGAAGAATCGCGGCGGGACCAGAAAAAAAATCGGCGCCGGCTCCAGATCCTGGAGATCGCCCGCAGCATTATCGCGGCTAAAGGGCTGGAATCGTTGAAGGTCCGTGACGTGGCCGAAGCCGCCGGCTGTTCCGTGGGCAGCGTCTATAACGAGTTTGGCGACTTCGACGGGGTGATCCTGACCGTCAATCGGGAGACCGTTCAGGCGCTCACGGCCCGGCTTGGCGGGGTTCCGGCCGAGGACCCCGTTCGCCAGCTCTATGGGCTTGCCGCGACCTATCTCGAATTCTTTGCCGAGCACGCCAATCTGCTGCGCTCGCTGTTCGAGCATCGGATGGAGGACGACCGTCCTTATCCCGATGACATCCTGCAGATGGTGATGGATGCCTTTGCGCTGATGCATCCGCCCCTGGTGCGGCTATTGCCGGATGCGGATGACGTGAAGATCGCGCTGCTGTCGCGGACCTTGTTCTCCGCCGTACACGGAATCATCTCGCTCGGTCTTGAGGAGCGCATGGTGGCCGTGCCGCCCCAGATGCTGCGCCAGCAGGTCGAGCAATTTGTCGACACGCATCTGGCGGGTCTCGGAATTCTGCCTTTGCGGTGAACGGGGCGAGCCGCCTCAGGCCCGTGCAGCTTCGCGTGCCCTGGTTGCAATGGCGATGACGTCCACTCTGCCGCCCTCGACCTGAACGCGGTTGCGTCCCTTTTCCTTGGCGCGATAACAGGCGGCATCTGCGCGCCGCATTGCGTCCTCGAGCGTGGTGTTGCGGTCGGCGATGCATGCGACGCCGATGCTGGCGGTCACCGCAAAGCAGCGATCGTCCCAGGCGAAGTTGAGCAGCTCCAGCGATTGCCGCAGCCGTTCGGCGATATCGACCGCTTTCGCAGGCGGGCACTGCGGCAGGATCAGCCCGAATTCGTCGCCGCCGAGCCGGGCCACGAGATCACGCGGATGCCGATCCTGTTGCAGGAGGCGCGAGGCTTGGCAGAGCAGACGGTCGCCAGCAAGGTGCCCGCAGGTGTCGTTGACGTTCTTGAACTGATCGAGGTCGAGCAGGATCAAGCCCAGCGAACCCGCCGCGGCAACGTTCAATTCGCTTTGCAGGCGCGCCTCGAAGGCGCGGCGGTTGGAGAGGCCGGTCAGCCAGTCATGTGATGCCTGCCAGGCCAGGCGTTCCTTCTCGGCATGCAGGGCGTCTTCGAATGTCTGTCGTTGCAGCACCAATCGCCTGGTGTGCCAGATCAGGAGTAGGATCAGCGCCACGGCGGTGACGATGTTGATGCCGGTCAGCGTCAGCTTGATGGCACGGGAGCCTTCTCCGAGGACAGTGGAGAACCGTTTGGCATGCACCGTGAACTGGGTGTTGAGTTCGGAGAGCCGCGACGACAGGAATTGCAGGCGGTTTGGATCCTGAACTCTGCCGTTCTCCAGCTCGGACCGGATGACCTCGCCGAACACGCTCAGCTCCAGCAGCATCGGATCGGTAGCGGTCCACTCGCGGATCGCTTCCTGCAGGAAGCTGACGCGGTTGAAATAACGAAACAGCCAGATCAATCCAGAAACATCATCAGGATGATTGCCACCTTGCAGGAAGCCGATGCGCGCGGCATCGACGTCGACCGGATCGCGCTCGAGCGCCCAGCGCGCGAACTCGTCGCCGATGGGAACGGCGAGCGAGGCCTGGTATTGCGTGAACTGGCTGGCGTCACCCGAATGCAGATAGAGATTGAGGAAATAGACGGCGTTCTTCTGCGAGCGCGACCACATCGCTTCGCCCGCGACATAGGCGCGAACCGACGACATCACCTCGAGACTGAATCCCGCGATCGCCGCCTGGAGCACGACGACCATCACGAAAGGCGAGACGAGCTTGATGACGTGAAGGAAGCTGTGTCCCTTCATCGACGTCGCTGTTCTGCGAAACACCAGGCGTTCCCCAAATCGCGCAACGAGCCCAGCGGAAGCGCTGCGCCTGCAACGTGAAGTAGTGGAGATGGTTGCTTAATTCGATCTGAAAAGCGCGCAGGACTGTGGCGCAGGGTGAAGGCACTGTGACGTGGATATGCGCAGATCGCTTTAAATGCAGCTAAACCGGATCTGGCGCGGTATCGCCGAACCAATGCCTCGGATGCGTCGTGCGCGGTCTGCTTGATGAAGAGAGTCGGGTCCGCGGCTAGACCAGCACCGGCTTGCGCACGCGGCCAGCGTCGCCGAATACGCGCAGGTAACGCTCGATCTCCGAGGGCATGCCGGTCGCCTTCTCCGGATTGTCGGAGAGCTTGACGGCGGGACGGCCGTCGACCGACGACACCTTGCAGACCAGTGAGATCGGATCGAGATTGAACGAGCCATCCGGCGTGCAGCCGACGAAATCATTGGTGAGGTTGGTGCCCCAGCCGAAGGAGAGCCGCACCCGGCCGGAAAAGTGGTGATAGGTCTCCTCGATCGAGCCGACATCCATCGCGTCGGAAAAGACGAGCAGTTTGTCCCGGGGGTTGCGACCCTTCTTCTCCCACCAGGCGACGATCTCCTCGCCGGCCTCGATCGGCGGCGCGCTGTCGGGCCGGAAGCCGGTCCAGTCGGCGACCCATTCCGGCGCATCGCGCAGGAAGGCCTTGGTGCCGAAGGCATCGGGCAGTGCGATCAGGAGGTTGCCGCCATAGGTCTGGCGCCACTGGTCGAGAATGCGATAGGGCGCCCAGCGCAATTCCTCGTCGTCCTTGGCGAGCGCGGCCGCGACCATCGGCAGCTCGTGCGCGTTGGTGCCGATGGCTTCGAGATCGTTGTCCATCGCGAGCAGCACGTTGGAGGTGCCGATGAAGGACGGGCCGAGGCCTTCCTTCACCGCCTCCACGCACCAGCGCTGCCAGAGGAAGCCGTGACGGCGGCGGGTGCCGAAGTCGGACAGGCGCAGGTTCTCCAGCCCGCGCAGCCGTTCCACCTTGGTCCACAGCTTGGCCTTCGCGCGGGCATAGAGCACGTCGAGCTCGAAGCGGCCGCGGCCCTTGATCGCCGCGCGCGAGCGCAATTCGTTGAGGATGGCGAGCGCCGGGATCTCCCACATCGTGGTGTGGGTCCAGGGCCCGTGGAAATGCAGTTCGTACTGGCCCTCGACCTTGCGCAGCTCATACTCGGGTAGCCGGAATTCGGCCAGCCAGCGGATGAAGTCCGCCGAGAACATGTGGGTCTTGCCGTAGAAGGTGTTACCGGCAAGCCAGATCAGCTCCTTCTTGGTGAAGCGGATGGTGCGGGCGTGGTCGAGCTGGGCGCGCAACTCGCCCTCGTCGATGATCTCCGCGAGCCGGACGTGGCGCGAGCGATTGATGACCGAGAAGGTCACCTGCTGCTTCGGGTAAGTCTCCCGAATCATTTGCAACATCAATAGCTTGTAGAAGTCGGTATCAAGCAGGCTGCGGATGATGGGATCCAGCCGCCAGCTGTGATTGTAGGTCCGGCTCGCAATGTCGGTCACTGTCATGGGGGGATTTTAGCGTGGCTCCCCTCGCGCAACCAGTGGGTTTGGCGAGGGGCAGGTCACCCGGTCCCGCGCCCGGCGGGGCCACCGTCCGGGACGCATTCGAGGGCGGCAGCGATGATTGCACCGTGTCAAACTGTTCGCTGGGCGCGACGCGGCGGCCGCGCAATTGGGCGGGATCCTTGTTCAGCCGCCTGCCGCCATCGCCGCGACACCCTCGAGCTGGCTCCTGACCCAACGGTGGACCGGATCTTTCTGATAGCGCTGGTGCCAGACCATGAACATCGGCAGCTCAGCCAGCGTCCGCGTGCGGAACGCCAAACGGGATTCCGCGTCTGCGCGAACCGCGCATGACCCCGGACGCCAGCGGGCTCGGCATGCTCGCCAGCATCTGCGAGCCGCGAAGGAAGGCGGCACGCCGGAACAGTTCGGCACCGAGATCGCGATGTCGCGGCGAAGGCCGTTGACCGCCAGCGGCGGTCGAAGCCGAGCCGCTCATTGTCGGTGTAGACGACAGTAATGTGTCGCGCCGCGAGATAGGCACCGCCGACCCCGCGCTCAACCTGATCGAACAGCCGTCCCGGCGCTCGACTCTGATCGCAAAGCACTGCGAGCGTGCCGGCAAGGTCGTGTATTGCTTTACGATCAATTTGCAGGGGCCGGAGGAGAGGTGTTTTTCGACGTGTGAGGTCTCACGTGTCGCCGCCGTGGAGCCGCGCCCGAAAGCTCCGCGGTGACACTCCCGTGGCCGCGGCGTAGACCCGGCTGAAATAGGCGGGGTCCTCGAAGCCGAGCGTGTAGGCGATCGTCGACACCGGCAAATTGGTGTAGACGAGGTTGCGCCGTGCCTCGCGGATCAGCCGGTTGAGGATCAGGTGCGAGGCGGTATCGCCGGTCGCCGCCCGTGTGATCCGGTTGAGATGCGTCGGCGTCACCGCGAGCGCCTCGGCATAGTCCGCGACGCTCCAGCGTTCCAGATGATGCTGCTCCAGTAGCGCCTCGAAGCGGCGGAACAGGCTGGACTCGACCGCGCCGTTGCCGCCGCTGTCGCGCGTGAGCGCGCGCGCCACCAGCCCGATCATGGCGGACGACAACGCGCGCAGCACATGCGCGCGGCCAAAATCCCGCGCGGCATGTTCGGCGAAGATCTGCTTCATGATGGCGCGGATCTGCGGTGTGCCGCGTACCACGGAAGAGCGCGACAGCGCACCGCGCAGGCCCTCGGCGGCGAGCAGCGCTTCGTCCAGAATCTCCGCGGCGATGGTCAGCACCCACCCTTGCGTATCGGGCACAAAGCGGAAGCCGTGGACGTGGCCGACGGGCACGTTGACGATCTGCATCGGCCTCAAGGGCACCACCCGCCCGTCAAGCGTCGCCTCGCCGCCGCCGCGCTCGATCAGCAGCACCTGGTGCAGCCGGGCGTGGCGGTGCACGGCCAGGGTCCAGTCGTGCAGCACCGAGCGGGACGCGATGGTCTCGCAATGCACGACGTCGGGCAGATCGCCGGACTCGCCGAACAGATTGTAGATCCGGATCGCCGGGGCTGTGCGTTTCATGTTCGAATCGTACAAGACAATGGCGAAACCCTCCATCGGTCTGCGGCGTCAAATCTGCAAAAAAGTGCCGACGGGAGGACGCAGAAATGAAAGTTCAGGTGTGTATCATCGGGGGCGGCCCCTCAGGGCTGCTGTTGTCCCAGCTCCTGCACCTGAAGGGCATCGACACGGTCGTGCTGGAGAAATACAGCCGAGACCACGTGCTCGCCCGCATCCGCGCCGGCGTGCTCGAGCATGGCTTCGCCAAGTTGATGCGCGAGGCGCAGTGCGGTGAGCGAATGGATCGCGAGGGCGAAATCCACACCGGTTTCGAGATCGCCCATGACGGCGTGCTCTCCAAGATCGACCTGCACAAGCATTCCGGCGGCAATTCGGTGCTGGTCTACGGCCAGACCGAGCTGACGCGCGACCTCTATGAGGCGCGCGACCGCCACGGCGGCAAGGTCGTGCACGATGCGCAGGACGTGACGCCGCATGATCTGATGTCGGACCGGCCCTACGTGACCTATCGATCCAACGGTGAGATCGTGCGCGTCGATTGCGACTATGTGGTCGGCGCCGATGGTTTCCACGGCGTCAGCCGCAAGTCGATCCCGAAGGACGTGCTGCGCGAATATGAAAAGGTCTATCCGTTCGGCTGGCTGGGCGTGCTATCGCGCACCAGGCCGGTCTCGCCTGAGCTGATCTATGTGAAACACGAGCGTGGCTTTGCGCTCTGCTCTCTGCGCTCGCAGGTGCTCAGCCGCTACTACATCCAGGTGCCGCTGACCGCCAAGGTCGAGAGTTGGAGCGACGATGCGTTCTGGGCCGAGCTGAAGCGCCGCCTTCCTGACGAGGTCGCCGGCAACCTGATCACGGGGCCGTCGATTGAGAAGAGCATCGCGCCCCTGCGCAGCTTCGTCGCGGAGCCGATGAGCTATGGCCGGCTGTTCCTCGCCGGCGACGCCGCTCACATCGTGCCGCCGACGGGCGCGCGCGGGCTGAACAGCGCCGCGTCGGACATCTATTATCTCTATCACGCCTTGCTCGCGCATTATCAGAGCGGCGATGATTCCGGCCTTGCAGGCTATTCCGCCAAGGCGCTCGCGCGGATCTGGAAAGCGCAGCGCTTCTCGTGGTGGATGACGATGCTCCTGCACCGCTTTCCCGACCGGCCCGCCTACGAGGATCGGTTGCAGCAGACGGAGCTGGACTATCTGCTCTCGTCCGAGACGGCGCAGCGCCTGCTCGCCGAGAATTACGTGGGGCTGCCGTTTTAGGGCAAAGTGGCCGCTACTTCCCTTCCAGCGTATGAACGGGTGTCCAATCGGATGCTGGCGGATTTGCGACCAGCGTTCGCGCGCGTTCGGCAAAGCGCGCCGATGCCCGGTCGATCTCTGCGACACGCCCGAACGCATCAGACGCCTTCGCAAAGTCCCGCGCGCGCCAGCAGGCGAGTCCCTGCGCATACGCCGCGGTCACCTTGGTCTGGTCGGCGCTCTCCGTACCTTTGTCCGCCAAAGGCTCAAACACCTTGATGGCCTCGCCGCGGCCCAGCACTCTGATCGCATCGAGCTCGCGCCAAGTGAAACTATCACCGGTCTGCGCCATCGTGGTTTCGGACGCCATGATCGCGGTGCCGTAATATTTGTTGGCGCCCTCGAGGCGGGAGGCGACGTTCACGGTGTCGCTCATCACGGTATAGTTGAAGCGGCGGCGCGAGCCGATATTGCCGACCACGGCTTCGCCGCTATTGAGCCCGATGCGATGCGACAGGCCGTGCCCGGCGAAAGCGGGATTGACGGCATTGAGCTCCGCAAGCCTCGTATGACACTTCAGCGCGGCGCGGACGGCGTTGCGCGCGTGTGCGGGATCGTCGGCCGGCGCGCCGAACATGGCGACGATGGAATCTCCGATATATTTGTCGACGTAGCCGCCATGGCTTTCGATGATGTCGGTCATGGCGGACAGATATTCGTTCATCAGCGTCACCAACTCGCCCGGTGTCATGGTCTCGGCAATGGACGAGAAACCGCTGAGGTCGGAAAAGAACATGGTGACATTGCGCATCTCGCCGCCGAGCGCCGGCATCTTGCCGGAGGAGACCATGGTCTCGATGACCTCCGGCGCGAGGTAAAAGGCGAAGCTCTTGCGCAGGAAGCGCTCGTCGCGATCGGCCAGCACGAACCGGTAGCCGATCATGATCGCGAGCGCGGCAAGGCCGGCGAATGCCGGCTCCGTCAGCGGCAGGGCCAAGGCATGGACGAACGCGCTGACGGCCATGGCCGCGTAAATGGCAGTGAGTGCGAACCAGGCGATCAGCGCACCGCTCGGCGCGAGCATGCAGGCCGCGCATGCGATGGTGAGCGCGAACGCGATCGTGAGAATGCTCCGCGCGGGAAAGCCGAGCTCGGTCGCGGCATCGCGCTCGATCAGGTTGCGGACGGCGGTGGCGTGCACGAATACGCCGGCGATGTCGCTGCGGGCGCGTTGCGTGGCGCGCTCCGGCGCGGGCAGGGCACATCGTGCCGACGGCGTGCCGTCATACCCGCCGGACAGGCGCATCGATGTGAGCTTGCGATCCTCGAAATTCAGGACCGTGCCGAGCAGCACGACCTTGCCATCGAAAGCGCGGCGGAAGAAATCGCGGTCGCCTTTTTCGACGCAGGCGCGCAAATCGGCGAAGGAATAGGCCGGCACGTCGCGGCCCAGCCCCCGAAAGTTGAGCGTCATGGTATTCGGCACTGCGCTCGGAATCGCATAGCCGGACAATTCGGTCGAGCCAGACGGCGCAATCTCGGGCTTTCCGCCAAGCGCACGCGCCGCGAGCTCGACGGCCATTGCCGGCACCGGTTTGCCCTCGATTGAGAAGCTCAGCGGCATTCGCCGGATCACGTCATCGGCGTCGGTATGCACGTTGAGCGCGCGAATACTGTTGCGCACCGCGACTTGCTGTGCGCGATAGGGGACTTCCGGATGGTCGTTGCTCAGGATATCGCCGAGCACCAGTTTGCCGCTGTCGGAGATTTGCCGCAGCGCGATCAGGTAATCCCGGTCGAAGCCCTTCATGCGGCTGCCGACCGACGTGTCGCCAAAAGGAATCTCCGACTGCTCGATCGAGCTCGGAAAGATGACGTCGAAGCCGATCACCTTGGCGCCGCCCTCCGTGATGCTGCCGAGCACCCGGCCGATCTCGCGCGTCCAGGTCTGAGTCGGCGATCCCTTGAAGGGCGGTGTGTCGTAGGTCTCACCGTCGATGGCCACGACGACGACCGGCGACGTAGCGGGATCGCGGCGGTCGCCAATGAGCTTGCCGCGCAGTGCCGTGAGAATGTCGAGTGAGAGGCCTTGCAGGGTCTGGAGCGGCGGAGACGTGAAAATTGCGCCCGCCAGGAGCGCAATCAGGATAGCTGCAACGATGTCCCGTCCCCCGATCCGCCGCATCGCCCTGTCGCTAGGCTACTTATTCGAGCCGCAGCAGGCGGCCGATGATCGGGGTCGGTGACGAGGTGGCGCTGGCGTCGACCAGGAAGGTGTAACGCTTGGCGCCGAGGCTTGCGAGATAGCTGCCGCCGGGGGTCAGCGATTTTCCGGCCTTGGCAAAATCATAAAACTTGCCGCGGATCATGATGTCGTTCTTGAGTGGTACGCTGATCGTGGGTTCCTTGCCGTCGGTGCGCTCGATCACCAGCGTGCTCCCGCTCTTGGCCTGGACCAGCGGCGCGACGCCATAGATCGTCGGCAGCTTGGACGGGGTGCCCTTGGCATCGGACCGCATGGTCCGGAACGTGGTCGCGGCACTCTGGTTCGCCTCGCGCTCGGAGAGCTGCGCCGCCTTGCTGTCACAGGGCACCTTGGCGCGCTGCACGTCGCCGAGCTGCACGGTGCTTTGCTCGGCGCCGACCAACACGACGCCTTCGCTGATCGTCTCGCGCAGGCAGGATCTGAGGTAGCTGAGCGTGATGCTCGCTTTGGGCCCGAGCTTGATGATCTTGCCGGGCGCGACATAGTCCATGAATTCGACGCCGTCGACCTTGCCTTGCACATCCTCGACGATCGCGGCCGGCGTCTCCGCCAAGGCGGGGGCCGCAACACAGAAAGCGCCGATGACGGCGCCGATCAGGCTTCTCATGGGTATGCTCATTTCAATTCGACCGATACTTCGCTGGCCCCCGTCCCGGTGCGATGCTTAGCATCGGAGCGCCCAGGCAAGTGTGACCAGAATCACCCTTTGAGTATTGGTGCACTCTAGCAGGAAGTGGTTCAAACCCGCCATCGGCGACAAGGGGGTGTCGAGCCGTTGGCCGGAGGACGATGTCAGGTGGCCGTCGCAACCTCAGGCGAACGGCTCTCGACGGAAGTGCCCATGATCGGAGCGAGCGGAGCCTCTGGCTTGAGAAACGTCGCCGCCTGCTCCCCGGCGGCGACATCGAGGACGTCGTCCCAGCGCGACAAAAAGGCTTCGACGTAAGCCGGATCGAACGATCGAGCGTGACCGGGATGTTCACCGCGACTTTCTGCAAACACTCGGATCGGTGTCGATCGCTGCCACGGGGTCGACGCGGTCGAGAGCGCTGATGACGGCATAGAATTGTTCTGACGGTGCCCTCGCGCGGCGGCGGCAATTTGAGGGGTTGGCTTTGCAGGGGGTTAACCGTGGCGGAATAGCTCGCCGCATCGGTCATTGCCGCGCCCGGGAGTTGGTTGCAAATACCAGTGAATTTTACGGCGGATGTTTCCATGATGAGAGACGGCAAATACGCGGCCTGGTTCAGGACCCCGCGCGCCCAGGGCACCGGCATCGTGCATCTGGCGGAAGGACGGATCTCCGGCGGCGACTGCTTCTTCACCTATGGCGGCTCCTATCGGTTCGACGACGAGCAGCGCTTCACGGCCGTCCTGACCACGCGGCGGCATGCTGACGGTCCGCCGACGGTGTTCGGGCTGGACGAGGTCGAGGTCAATCTCGCGGGCGTGTGCAACGGTGGGATGGCGACCTGCTCCGGAACAGCGAGGGAAGCCCCCGACGTGATGTTCGAGGTGACGCTTATCTACAGCCAGGAAGACGCACCGGCTGTGGAAGCTCGCGGCGCCGTCGTCAAGCTCAATGACAAATTGCCCAAGGGCCTCGACAGCCGCTCATGGCCGCGTCAATTCCCGGCATCTCCGAGGCCTTCGTCTCTTGAAGCATGATCCGGAAAACTGCGCAGCGGCTTTCCGAAATGATCATGCTTGAACCATTAGTCTTGCGTTGACCCTACCGCAGCGAAACCAGCTGCGACCGCGGCGCGGCAAGGGTGCATTCAGGCGCGCAAAGCTAGGATGAGGCCGCTGTAAAGGACGGACGAGAAACATGCCTCAAATCTGGATGACATACGACGAACTGGCGACGCTCAGCGGCTGCACGCCGGCCGAAGCCAGACTGCGGGCACTCCATCTGTCCCTTGACCGCCGAAAGAGCCGCGACGGCGCAACGCGCGTCAAGCTCGACCTGGCGCTGACCGCCAAGTTCTTCGCATCAATCCGCGAAGCGGATTTCGATCTCGACGGCGCGATCGAGGCGCTCCAGAGCACGCATAGGCAAATGGCCGAACTCCTGGCACCGGCCGGGTTCCCGCGAGCGCGGGGTGGCTTAGGCCCTTCGCCCGACATCCTCGAGCCGGCATCCTCCAGACGGCGCTCGCCGCATTTCCCGTCGCTTTTCGCGAATCAGGCATAAACTTCGCTTTCCGGAATTTCAGGCCGGGACTGGGGTTTCAACCGCAACGGGTCATAAAGCCCGTAGGAGAATGCAATGAGGAAAGCCAAGTATCGGGTCGGCGTGACGATTTTGGGAGCGGCGATGCTCGGTGGGCTGCTGATCGTCACAGCCGCGCCATCACGGGCCGAGGTCATCAAGCTGCAGGCCGACCTCAAAGGCAGCAACGAAGTGCCTCCGAACGGCTCCTCCGGCTCAGGCAAGGCCGAAGCTGCGTTCGATACCGACACCAAAGTCCTGACCTATACGGTCACTTACGCCGATCTGACCGGTGCGGCGATGGCGGCTCATTTTCATGGTCCGGGCGAGGCGGGCAAGAACGCCGGCATCGCTTTGCCGTTCAAGACGGTCCAAAGCCCCATCCAGGGCAGCGCCACGCTCACGGACATCCAGGCCGCCGATCTGCTGGCCGGCAAGTGGTACGCGAACATTCATACGGCTGCGAACCCGGGCGGCGAGCTGCGCGGGCAGATGATGAAGTAAGAGGCCATGTCCCACGGGCGCTGAAAAGATCTTCAGCGCGCTGAGCTTCAGGTCGGCGGCCGGGGCAAGAAGGCCAGGATCGTCTGGGCGAGGATGACACCGAAGGTGCCTCCCGCAGCCTTTTGCAGCACGTCCAGGAAACCCGGGTCACGATCGGGGATCAGCGTTTGCAGGACTTCCAGCCCCATTGCGACGGCCACGACAAGCGAGCAGGCCAAAACGAGCCGGCCGGGCAACAGAAAGGCCAGGAGGAAGCCGAGCAGGCCATAGGCGCTGAAGCGCTCGATCACCACGATCCAGTAGGCCTCGTGATGCCCCATCAGCGCCGGCCGTCCCGCCAGCCTCGCCAGGGTGGCATAGGCGATGAGGGCGAGGCAGATTCCAGCGGCTGCGATGAGGTGATTTCGACGCATGGCCCACCCTAGCCATTTGGGTGCCATTCCGCTTCGAAAGACGAGAATATCGTTAAAACGCCTTGTCGTTCGCCCAGCGGAGATGGTCAGGCGACCAGGACATCGCCAGCCGGCGCCGGGCATACGGAGCGACGGCGTGAATCGAGGAGCTCGCTGAACTTCGCAAACGCGAGCGGTGCGGCGACGAGATAGCCCTGTCCTTCCTCTACGCCGGACGCGATCAAGGCACGGCGCTGCTCCTCCGTCTCGATTCCTTCCGCGACGACCGTCATTCGGAAGTCCTTGGCGAGCGCGACCAGCATTTCGACGATCGTCGTGGTCGATGCATCCAGGGTGATGGTGTCGACGAAGAACTTGTCAATCTTGATCGTGTTGGCGCCGAGCCCTTTGAGCCGCGAGAGCCCGCTATGGCCAACGCCGACATCGTCGATGGCGACCCGGAAGCCATGGTCGCGCAGCTCGGCCACGATCGCTGCGGCGCGCGCGAGATCGTCGAGTTCGTCGCGCTCGGTGACTTCGATCACGATCTGGCGTGCGGAGACTCTGGCCGTCAGAACCGTGCGGCGCAGCGTTTCAACGAAGCCGGCGCTCAACAGGTGCTTGGGCACGACGTTCAGGGACATCTTGAAGGTCTTGTCGGCCCTCAGGACGGGACGCAGGTCGGAAAGCGCCGATCTCAGGATCTGCCAGGTCATCACCTGGATGCGCCCGCTGGATTCGGCCAGCGGAATGAAGTTCATCGGCGGCACCACCGAACCGTCCCGACGAACCCAGCGCGCCAGAATCTCGCAGCCGGTGATCTTGCCTGTCCTGAGATCGAAGATGGGTTGGTAGTATGGCTTGAATTCCCGGGCTGCTAACCCGCGATCGAGATCGGCGACCGGCCCTTCCATCCGGCGGCTGCGCGCCAGCAGGATGCCGAAGATGACCCCAAGTCCAAGGGAGACTGCGAGCGCGGGCCAATAAGCCTCGCTGTTCCAGCTCGAAAGGGCGGCGTGTTCGAGCCGGATCGTGGCGTGAAGCGGCAAGCGCGTGGAATGGCGCTCGAAGCTGATTGGTCCCAGCAGGGGCCTGTCGGCATCGAGCCGGAATTCGCCGAGCTTCTCGCCATTGCTCAGGGCTAGGGTCACATCGCTGTGCGCGCGCAGCTCGGCGGGCATCAGATCGAACAGGTTGGCATTGATGCCGACAATGGCGACCAGGGCGGAGCTGCGGTTGACGTCCTTGAGCACGCCCAATGCGTCGCCGCCGAATTGCTCCACGCGGAACAGCGAGAGCTCCTTGTCTTGCGAGGACAGCATGTCGTGGCGACCTGCCCATCCCTTGTCGAACTCGAGCGTCTCGGAATAGGCCGAGCAGATCACCGAGCCGTCCGGATTGACGAGACGGACATCCTTGATGGCCGAGCGCTGGTAGACGTGGAGCCGGACGGCTTGCAGCGCGGCCGGAGCGCAGCTGGCAAGATCACGGTTCACAAGCTCGTCCAGGCTCCCCGCGGCAAAATCGGCTGCGAATTCGGCGCGGCGCAAAACGACCTCGGTCAGCTCGTTGAGCTGGTGCGCCTGTTGCTGACGAATGACGGCCTCGGCCGCGAAATGGCCGGCCAGGGCGAACGCCATCGTGCTCGCAAGCACGAGCGCCACAAACGGAAGGTTCGGTCGCTGCGGTCTCATCTGGTCCGGGCGGAATTCACGAGAGGCTGGGTGACTGATCTTGGGAACTGGTTTTGGGAATTGATCCTAGCCAGCGGGGGCTAAGATAGGGTTTAACGGGCGGACCGGTCCGGAAGGGCTACCGAGTGGTTGCCTGACCGATGGTCGCGCGCCCGAGCAGAAAGTTGAGCAGAATGATCAGGACGTTAAGCCTCCTCCTCCTGTCCTTCGTCGTCGGAAGCTCCGCGGCCTGGGCTCAGGGAACCAAAGACCAGCCATCCGGCACTCAGCCCACCTCCCGCAGTGGCACCGCGACGAATTCCGGTTCGGACAGCATGGGTGGAGCTTTCAAGGGAACGGGGACACCCAACTACGGCACCAGCCCCGGGATGGGCTCCCAGAAGAAGACGCGCAACTAACACATGATCCGGAAAAGCGCGCAGCGGTTTTCGGAAAAGTCCGTGCTTAAACAACAACCTAACGCGCGGTGACCATTCATCCCAATCGCATCGCGCTTTAGGCTGAACGAGCGGACGGCCCGTTCAACCTTCGGTCGATGCTCACCGACCGAGGCGATGGCGGACGGGAATTGCCTCTGCAGAAGACAGGCTGCGCCTGGGGATGTGGGGCGCGGCGGGATAGCGGGTGGCCCGCAGCCGAAGCACCACGAAAGCGATGTTGATCGCCAGCCAAACCAACATTGCGGAAATCACAAAATGGACCACGGCCAGACCTCAGCGCGAAGTCGGGATTAACATCTCGTGATTGCTTTGGTTCCGTCCTGCAAGAGCAAAAGTTGTGGGGGTTCGGCGAGAAGGGTTGCCGTCACGGCGGACAAGGAAAGCTGCCGTCCGCCACGAGTTGTTTCCAGGACTAGCTCTTCTTGCCGGTCTTCGACCTTAACGAAAGGCCAAGCCGCAAGGCCATGCGCTTGATCGCATCAGGCGAGCGTCCGAGAGCTTTTGCCGCTTCTTCCAGCGAAGCCGAAGACTTCGCCAATTCCATGAGCCGGCGGTCTTCCTTAAACGACCAGGGCTTGCGCGCCATAACCGAAATGATCCTCTCGTCGACATAACGGCAAAGCCGCCAAGCGACCCATGTTCGCTCGACGGCTTTGCTTGGGTGGGGCCAGGCTTGGGGGAGCCCGGTGCGAAGATGGATATGCGATCGGTGAGACTTCGCAACAAACAACGCGGATTAAGCTAACCGCTCAACCTTACCCCGCTGAAATCGGCACGCGACGCTCCGTATGAGCACGGTGTTTTCGCCTGCGAATCTGATGCGCGCTCCGATCGCAGGTGACGTTGCACCGACGACGCAGGCATCGATGAGTGGAAGCACGGACAACAGCCGTTCTCGGGCCTACGATAAGCAGCTGCGCGCCGGTGAAGGGTTGGAGCGTCAGATAAGCCGGGGTTCGTGGTGTCGCTGTGTCAAGTTCTGGTAAAAAGAACTTGCGCTTCTTCTCCGCCATTTGGGCCCTCGCGTGCCGACCAATCTTCGAGCACCACGTTGCACAAACTTCATCGTCATCTGACAAAAGTTTCATCGCTACCCGATCTTGAAGTCGACACAACGAAAAGATGAAATGAGCGCGGGAGGAGCGTTCCGGCAAACGCGGGAATATTCCAGATGTTAGCTGTTTTGGTTTTGATTTCGATTTTCGCAGCGGGCTTTTGCTGCGGCTACGGTGCAAGGGCGTGGCGCTCGCGGAAGCGATCGGAGCGGTATCGTCTTTACGCACCCTATACCCCCGCCGCGATGGAGACCGGTCGAACCCAGCCGCCATCGTCATCGTAGAATCGCGCGCGGCGCCGCAACTCGCCGGTCGTGGCGAAATCGAAATAACCATGTGCGGTTAGGTTAACCCGACGCCGTCCTTGAGCGCTTTGGAAAGGCGGCCTAAGACGGATCGGTTCATGGCGGGCGTTTGGTCGCCTCGATTTTTCGGGGCGCGCAGATAGGCATAAATGGCGTATCTCATTGCGTTGCTGGGCGCGGCGACTTGCGCCCTCATTTTGATCGGGTTTGTTTGCAGCTATGGGCGGCATCTGAAAGGTCTTCCAGGTCCTTGGATCATGAACGAGGGTCATTCAAATGACTGATCAACGGCACAACGCGCCGCGCAGGTATTTCGTTGACGCGCAACGGCATCGTGTTCTGATCGGCCTTTCGTTGGAGGAGACGGCGGAATTCGAAGTGCTGGATGTTGCAGCGACCGAGGGGGCGGCCGCGGTTGAGGACGTTCGATGGCTTGAGCTCTATTCCAAGCACGAAGGAGCCTGGCGGGTGTGGATCGCACAAAGCCAGGCGGAGCGGACGCAGGATTTAGGCTTTGTTAACTATGTCTGACCGATGGTAGCGGTCCAAATCTCGAAGGTGGGATGGCCCAAATGTTTCAGCTGTTCCTGAGAGCGCGCGCACACAATCTTCTCGGCTCCCGCCGCGAGGACAAGACCTTCAAGGCGCGCTCCGCTGAGCGAGACTCGGAAACCGATCGCGCACGGATCGGAGCCGTCCTCGCGGCAATCGAAACAGCGTTGCAGGAGGCGGAGAGGGAGCAGGCCGGCCTCAACCGGCGGGTTGACGATGCCCTCGCGCGTGCATCCGTCACCTTCGGAAACGGGACCGATGAATATCTCGAGCGGGAGGCGCTCGACAATCATCATCAGGATCTCTTTGCGGCCGACATCTCGAATGGCCAACGCCGGCTCAAGGAATTGGCAAGCAGCATTGCTCATTTGAAGTTCGTCAGGACCGCAATGCTCACACGCTTTCCGGATTTCAGGCCGCCGCAGCTCAACAGCTAGCATCGGGAATTTGCTGCGCGCTCTGCGGCCATCCTTCGACTCGTCGCTTTAGGCGCGCTTTCGTGAGGAGGACGAAGTGCGCGGCAATTCGGCAACGCTTTGCCGTTTGGCGCTTTGGTCCTTTTTGCTATGGTTCCGGCAAGCATTCACGGTTTGAAGGAGCAACGAGGTGCCGGTCAGGAATATGCGAAGGTTGGTTGGATTGGCATGCGTGTTGACATTGGCTGCGCCGGCGACGGCCTCGGCGATCACCGCCGAAGTGGCACGCGCATGCGAGGCGGCGGTGGCAAAGGCCTTTCCGTCCAGGCAAATCGGAAATCCTGCGGCCGGCAGCGTCAAGGGAACGGCCAAGGATCAGCGCGAATACTTCAAAAAATGCGTGGGGAACGACGGTAAGGTCGAGGACGCTCCGGCGGAGGCCTCGAAGAACAAGCCGGCCAAATAAGACATCGGGAGCTAGCGTCGCGGCGGCGGACAGGGCGAATAGAACGCGCCATTCGCCGCATTGATGCGTTCGACGCATTGATTGGGATCAGTGACCGTTCCGGCCACCGTGAAGTCGTAGCCGATGCCCTTGATCACCACGACGTAGCGGCCGGGAGAGAGCGTGAAGCCATCCTGCTCGGGTTGCAGCAAGAGCATTCTCGGTTGGTCGTCGACCGGACCCACCTTGTAGGGGTGGGACATGCTGCGGATGACCCAGGAATCGCCGGCGCTGACCATGGCGGCTCTCCCGGTGGCATCGACGCCCATGGCTCGCGAGACTTTGGCGACGACCCGAACTTCGGTCCCGCTTGCATCGACGCCTCCATCGGGCCTGAAGACGATGAATTTGACGTCGCCGTCCATCAACGTCGTGGCGCTCGGCGTATTGATGGCCGCCGAGATCGCGACGCGGCGGTCCGGAACCTTGCTCGGCACCGGCTTGAGTTCATGGAGCTGGCCCTCGCTCAAGGCGTAGACACCGAACGTCGTCGGCAGAGGCATCGAGGGTTGTGCAGGTTGCGCCGGCTCTTTCTGGCTATCCGGCGTCCGTTCAGCAGTTTCGCCCACCACGGGAGGCGGGCTGGCGGTCGGCTGAGATTCCGGGCTGTTCGGTGCTCGCTCCGGCGGCCGCGCCATCTGCGTCAATGCGGTCAGTTGTGTCTTCAGTCGAGGCCAATAGACAACCACGGTCGCGGCCCCGCCAATGAGCAGGAGGATCGCGGTCAATCGAACGAGAGATTTGAAGGCGCCGCTCCGTTTGGGCCGGTCGAGCGAACCCGGCGGTGCGGCAGGACCGCGCGGTGCTTCCGTCTCCTTCGGAGTGGACGGTGAAGCCAAAGCCGGCGACGTGGGAATGGGCGGGGGAGTAACCGGCGCGGCAGGAGGGATATCGACCGGCGGAGAAGTCGACGCAATGGTGGCAGTAGCTTTTGCCGATGAAGACGCCGCGCTTCGCTCAAATGACCGTTCGACCTCGCGGATGGCGCGTTCAAGCACCTGCTGGAGCTCTCGCGCTTCCCGCACATCGGCGTGGGTAAATTGTTCAAGGAGCTTGATGCGGGCCAGCTCGTAAACGACATCGCGCATCTGCCGGGGGTCGTCCGAGATTTCACGGATCCGCCCTGATAACAGGCGGACAAGTCCCGCCTTGATCTCTTGCGCCTTCGAGGCGTTGGCTGCTGTGTCGCCGGGCTCCGTCATCAAGGTCGATCAACTAGCCCGGATATGGCTGTTCCGCTAGGCTGTTTCGGCCCGGATCGCTTGGCCCTGGCGATCGCCCTGATGCTCTGATCTGCAAAGGACCTTCGCGATCGTCTCGAAGAGCTTGCTTTTGGGCGGAAACCTGTGACATTTCGCCAAGCTCCTCATTCCGGTGTTTGACCATGCGCGGCGTTTTGACAGCCATTACATTCCTGGCCTTCCTGGTTCATCCAGCGTCTGCACAAGGGATCAAGGACCCGTCCAACACCACCAGCTCCAGCATCATCACGACATCGTCGAAAAAGGCGCAGACCACCCAAGCGTCCCGGCCGACCGCGGTCCGGCATGTGACGGGCAATCTTCCGGCCGGAAAGTCGGCCCAAGGCGTCTGGCGGGATGGCAAGCTGATTGCCGTGCCGCGGTGAGGCGACGCAACGAACCGTGAAGCAGTCGTGAAGGAACGGTGTTCGCCTCCCTGACGTTCTTGCTCGGGAGATATCGAATGAAACGACCAGTCCTGATCGCAATTGCGTTGCTTGTGCCCGCCACCGCCTGGGGTCAGGGCGTCAATGATCCATCGACACCCAACCGCAACGTGACCATCGTCAATCCGTCGCAGCCCGCGCGCCCCAACGCGACGCGCAATATCCCAAGCCGGATCGAGCCCCCCGTGACGACGGGTGGACGCGCTCGGCCGTATTACGGGAACAGAACCCGGACCAGCGGGTCGAGCCGTCGCTAGCGAGCTAACCACCTATTGCCGGTTGCCCTCGACCTCCAGGGTCGATGCTCCTGGCTCGTGCCGGTTCTTGCCTGCGATCCGCAGCGGGAACTTGTCGGTGCCGCGCGCTCGTATCAACCAACATCAGTCAGTCTCTCCGGAGCATGCCATCCTGGGCCTGTTTTGCCCGACAGGTCAATTGCAGCTTCGGAAAAAGCGTAAGCCATTGATCCGGCTGATGCCGTCTACTGTGCATGGGGTTGTTTTTCAGCTTTTGATGGGAGGGTCCAAGGCCCCAGATCAGGTGTCAATCACTGCCCGTTGGGAGTCATCCCGCCCCCGGCAGGAAAGTTGCTGGACTTCAGGGTCATGCCGCTGACGCGGAAGCGCACATTGCCGGCCAGATAGAGATAGTCCGAGGTGGTGCTGCCGACCGTGCGGACCTCAATGTAAGTCAACGTGATCGAGCCGACGCTCGGGGTGACCTGGGTGATGTCGACGTAGCGAGCGCCGGGAAACAGCTTCTGGTCGAGGCCGTAGAAGATCTTCTCGCGCTCTGACCACAGCACGAAGTGACCTCCGGTCTTCTGATCGACCGCCTCGGATTGAGTATGGATGACTTGCGGGTATTCGATCTGGGCGGCCCTTGCCGGCTGCGCGCCAAAGCAGATCATCAGAATGAACAAGGCAATGATGCGAGCCACGGGAAAATCCTCAAGCCAAAGAGGAAATCTTGCCGCTGAATCCACTTCCTTGCAATCGGCAAAGATATAGACTGAGGGGCAGCGGCGAGAGTTTCCGGCCAATCGTCCTTTGTGGTGTGTCTTTGGAGCGATCAGCAGTGCGAACCGTCCGAGTTGACCAATTGCCAGATGACGGATGGTGGGTTCGCGCGGTGGTCATCACGGTTGCCG
The DNA here is from genome assembly GCF_023073355.1 of Bradyrhizobium sp. 199. Lineage (GTDB taxonomy): Bacteria > Pseudomonadota > Alphaproteobacteria > Rhizobiales > Xanthobacteraceae > Bradyrhizobium. The sequence goes on along the minus strand of NZ_JADPJI010000008.1, from coordinate 777,989 downwards.
GCGCGCTCGGGCTCGCTGTCGCCGGTCCACCCCTGTGTCTCGCTCAGAGCGAGCCAGAGCCGTCCCTCAACGACCATCTTCCACCGAGCGAGCCGGAAGTCTCGCGCGACGAATGGCGGCAGCGGATCGAGGACGCGCGGCGCCGGGCCACGGAGGCCTCGCGCGAGCGGCGCGAGCATCCCGAGCTCTACAAGCCGATTCCGGAGGATCCGGACCTCGTCGCGACCGAACGTCTCCTCCGCGACGATAGCCTGCAACGGGGCGACATCGTCACGACCAAGAAGGGCATGTTCGTCTATCAGGGGCGATCCGACCAGCAGCGGCGCGATCAGGACTTTGTGCCGGTCAATCCGAAATCGGTCCGCTAAGGTTCAGTACCGCCGCAGAATCTCGTTGAACCTGGGATCCGTCACTTTCGTGGTCTCGAGCAGCAGTGACTTGCCTTGGGGAGTTGCCTGCACGTAGGCCGCGATCAGCAACGGCTCGTAGCGGGAGCGATTGGCTAGCGCCGAACGGATGTCGGATTGCGCCAGCAGCTTGATCTCCTCGTCCGTTGCGGCTGCGCTCGACGTCACGGTACGGACACGAGAGATAGCAACGTCGATCGGCACCGACCCGGTCAGGTAGGACATCTTCACCGCAGGCGTCGCCGCTTCGCCGGACTGGGCCTGCAGCGTCCCGAGCGTGAGCCATAGCGCGGGCCTGATTGGTGATACTTTCAAGGCAGCGATGATGGCGGCTTGGGCGGCCTTGTTCTCGCTGGTCCTTCCGCTCGCGTCGGTTGAAGGACGGTGAAGAATGTCAGCGGCCCGCGCCGCTGCGTAATTCGCAAGCAGGTCCCCATCCAGCGAAAATGATGCCATGACGCCGCTGGCGGCAAGCTTGACCTTGTCGGGCGGAATCTCGCCCGAGAACAAGTCGCTCGCGCGGAAATTCGGTCGTACGAGATCGCCGTAGAATGCCAAGCCGGCATGAAGCGCCAGCAGGATCGCGATACAGAGGCCGACGACGCGAAGCAGGATCATGCGGTTCATGGTGGATCGACGAAGCCTGTGAGAGCAGCCAACGAAGCGACCGACGTTCAGCCGGATTCGTTAGATTGCCATCAGACTATCGCCCTGGATCGTCAGCAGCGTCAAGTTGCCGGTCGCATAGGCGCCAGTGTCGATGTTGATCCGGTTCGGGCGAATATCTGGCACGCTCACAGGCGTATGACCGTGGACGATGTATTTGCCGAAGCGCTCTTCGGAGGCCAGGAATTCTTCGCGGATCCAGAGCATATCCTCTTCCCTTTGACGCTCGAGCGCGACGCCTGGCTTGATGCCGGCATGGACGAAGAAGAAGTCCCCGCAGGTAAAGGACGAGGGCAATTGCTGCAGGAAGGCGAGGTGCTCGGGCGGCAGCGCGCGCTTCAGTCCTTCGATCAGTTCGACCTGTTGCTCCGCGGAAGGATTCATGGTCGGGCTGACGCCGTAGGAGACCAGCGTCAGCAGGCCGCCATAATGGCGCCATTCCTGCAGGCGGGCGGGGTCCTTGAGCACCTCGAGCAGGAAGACCTCGTGGTTGCCCTTGAGGCAGACCGTCTCGTGAGATTTCGAGCGTTCGATCAACAGATCAAGAACGGCACGTGAGTCCGGGCCGCGGTCGACATAGTCGCCGAGAAAGACCTGGATAGCGCGTTCGGGGGTGGAGCGGGCAAGATCGGCATCGATGACGGTTAACAACGATTGAAGCAGATCGGCGCGGCCGTGCACGTCTCCGATGGCATAGACGCGAAGGCCGTCGGGGAGCCGCGGCTTCGTCTTCTTTCGAAAGCGTCTGGAAAGGCCCATCAGGTCGGTCGAATCGCCTCTAGCGTCACGAGCGGAACGTCGAGGCCGCTCTTAGCAGAACAAGTCACACATCGGTATTCTTAATTGTTTCCGACCGATCAGCCCGCATTTTGATTAAAGGATCGCGCGACCTTTGAGCCGTATTTCAAGACGTCTCGCGTAGCGTCTCCCCAACAAGAACGGGGAGCGCGACATGCGCAAAATTGTAAAGTTCCTGGCGGCTCTGGCCGCCATCGTCGTTGCTGCGGGGGCGCATCAGCGCGCTGAAGCCGCTTTCGTCGGTGCGCCCTTGGGGCTGCGCGGTGCCATCCAGTATATCAAGTTCGACCAGCCGACGCTGGCGCCGATGGCGTTCACGCTCTTCTGCCTGAAGTACAAGGACGAATGCAAGCCGCGGCCGCAACAGATCGTGTTCAGGGGGGGGCGGCTGAAGCTCACCGCCGAGCGGCTGGCGCAAATGCAAGAGGTCAACCTGCGCGTCAATACCGCCATCCGTCCCGAGCCCAATCTGGAAGGGCTGCGCGGCGAGAAATGGCTGCTTCACCCCACCAGCGGTGATTGCAATGATTACGCCGTGACGAAACGTCACGATCTGATCGCCAAGGGCTTTCCGGCGCGCTCGGTGCTGCTCAGCGAAGTCGTGACCAGCTGGGGCGAGCATCATCTCGTTGTCGTGGTGCGCACCTTCACCGGCGATCTCGTGCTGGACAATCTCTCCGGCCATATCCTGCCGTGGTCGAAGAAGCCCTATCGCTGGGTCCGCATCCAGTCGCCCAAGAACCCGAACTACTGGGCTTCGCTGGGCGACCGCGCGGTCTGATCATCGGCGCTCTATCGTGATGACGATTGGCTGACGCCCTGCGACAGCCCCAATCCCACGATCATCGAAAGGCACAGGATTGCTGCGGGCCGCAGCAGTCCGGGACCTGCGAAGCTCTGAACCAGCGCAAAGAGAACGCAGGCCGCCGCTGCTGCGGGGAAGAACGAGTCGCGTCCGCGCTGCAAAGCGCCGAAGAACAGGCGCACCAAAGCGATCAGGCTCACCGCGATCAGGGCAGCCAGGCCGATCCACCCCATCTCTGCAAAGATGGACGCCGCCGTGGAAGGCACCGTCAAAATAGCTCCAGCGTCGCTTTGATAGATACTGCCCACTGCGGCAAAGGTCCCTGCGCCGGCGCCAAACCAGCGCGTGTCGGCCAGCATCCGCTCGAGGGCGGCCCTCGTCTCGGTCCCCATTTCCGGAACCAGACGCAGGAGGACCGGTCCAGAACTCCTCTCAAAGACAAAGGTCAGGACGATCCCCGCTCCGATCAGAGCTGCCAGCGAGAGCGCGCCCACTGCCAATGGTGAAAGGTCGAGCCTGCGAATGACGAGGATCAGCAGGATCAGCACGATGCCGAAGCTTGCTGCGATCGCGCTGTTCGTGCCTGAGAGGCCGAAGATCGCAAGCGCGCTGACCAGTGCGCCCACGAGGCCCAAAAGACCAAGCACGATCGAGCGAAGCAGCGAATGACGCGTCTCGGCCCGTTCGGCAGCGAGCTGCATGACCGCCAGGTTCAGGATGAGGCCGAAGCCGGCCAGGGTTGTCGCCAGCTCGGAAGTTGCGGCGGCCTCGGCGACTGCTGGCGACAACCGATGCAGATCCAGGGTCAAGGCGGAGAATGCGGCGACACCAGCGAGGACGAAGAGGACCAACTCGGCGCGGCCGCGGTCACGGACCACCAGAATGGTGACGCCAAGCGACGAGATCGCTGCAAGCGTCAGGAGTAGCGCGCTCACGGTCAAGCCGAGATCGGCCGTGATCGGCCCGAGCGAGAGGTCGCCCAGGACGTCGTGGGCGCTGGCCCAGATCGGGTGCGCAAAGGCTAGGGGAAGCGGTGTGAGTTGAGCCGCGATGCACAGCGGAATGGCGATCAGGATCCAGCGGCCCCAGGAGGTCGCGCGGACATAGTGCTCGTAATCGGCTTTCCGCGCGCTTGCGGTGGCCGCCAGCAGGCTGAGCGCGGCGGCCATCGTCCCGAGCTGTGCACCGAACTTGGCGCCAGCGATTTCGAGAGCGGAAGCGGAAACGATGGAAACGATGAGGGCAAAATAAGCGAGGGACAAACGCGCGCTCGAATGGAATCCTGAAACGGTCAGGTCACCATACAAGCCGTCGATTGGTTTTCAAACAGAGGTCTGCCTCGGACCAACAGCTGAGCTCGAGCCGCCCGTGCATACGTGCAAGACCGTGGCAGCGTCGATCGGCGCGTTAGCGGGTGGCCTTGACTGGGCGACCGAAGACGCGGGCGGCCCGTGTGGCGGCAAGGCCGAAGCGCGCCGCTGACCCGAAGAGATAGCCGCCCTGGAGGGCGATGGCTGCGAACATCACGCCTTTGAGGCTCTCGAGCATGGTGAGATCGATCACCAAGGCGACCGGGATCGCGGCGAGCACCATGACGAAGGTCAGCGGCAGCAGCACCAGGACGCGAAACCGTTGGCCCAGCACGGCACCTACCAGAAAGCTGAAAATCAAAAACGCGGTCATCCGAAACACTCCCGTGCCTCGGACCCTAGGTTCCCCACCCTAAAAAGACCCTTAAGCTGTATGGCTAAATTTGGCCTATTGGCCGCAATTTGCCAGCAGCGAATGATAGGCCTCGCGCAGGCCGTTCAGCGCCACCACACCCTTGATCTCGCTGTCGTTTTCCCGGACCAATAGGGATAGTGAGGGCGTGGTCTGCCATTTGCCGGCAGCGAAAGCCGAGACCTCGTCGGGCAGCAACACCGCGGCGCCTGCGGCCGCCATGCTGGCATCAAGGGTTAGGGTGCCGCCGCCGGTCGCAGCGATGGTGACCTTGGGACGGCTGCGCGGCGGGAAGGGCCGGATCAGGGCCAGCAGCACGTCAATCTTGCCCCGCGGCGCGCAGCGAACGATCAGGCCCGCGAAGTCCGGGTCGGACTGGGTCGTATCCGCTGTCTTCGTGATGGCAGCGAAGCTTTCGCCGTCCTTGGCCCCCTGGGTGCGGCTGAACTTCCAGACGGAAGAGGGGGCTGGGGTGGCCACCTCAACGATTGGGTCGCCTTGGCACGAGGGTCGCGCGCCCGCGCAGCGGTCCGCGCCGCCAAGGAGCGATCCTGCCAAGAAGGTGAACAGAAGGAAGCCAGACACGGGGGTCCTACTTTTAAGGATCCTAACTTAACAGAGGCGGGCGAGACCACGAGACATACCGCGGCCTCGACTAGGGCAATTTGCTCCCAAACCGGGCACGCGAAATACAACAAATAGTCACAATGGGTTAAACAAAGCCTCAAAGAGTGGCCCACACGCAACAGTGGCGGACGGATCGCTCCGTTAACCACCGGGAACCCTTGTCGCACCACAGCCTAGGCCGTACCAATCTACGTCAATTGGGGACTCTCGGGCGCCATTCATGTCATCTATTGCCAAGACCTATGTTTTGAAGCCTGCATTCCTGGCCGCCGCTTTGGCGCTCGGAGCGTGTTCGACCAACCCTGGCTCGGGTCCGCTGACGGACGATGTTAACAACAAGATCCAGACAGAAAACGCGCCGGCCTATGAGCTGGTGCCGCTCAATCCGGCCACGGTGAAGATCCTGCACACCCATGAGCCGAAGGGGCTGGCCGGCGTGTTCACCGATCGCCGTCCGCCCGCCAGCATCGTGTTCGGCATCGGTGACGTCGTCAGCGTCACCATCTTCGAAGCCGCCGCAGGCGGTTTGTTCATTCCGGCGGAAGCCGGCGTCCGCCCCGGTAACTATGTGACGATCCCGGATCAGTCGGTCGACAATGACGGCTTCATCACCGTTCCCTATGCCGGCCAGATCAAGGCCGCGGGCCGCACGGCGGTGGAGATCCAGCGCTCGATCATCGAGAAGATCGGCAACCGCGCCATCGAGCCGCAGGCCGTGGTTTCGATGTCCTCGCAGCGTACCCAGCTGATCAGCGTGCTCGGCGAAGTCAATGCTCCCGCGCGTTATCCGGCGAGTGCGGCGGGTGCAAAGGACAAGGTGCTCGATGCGATCACCCGCGCCGGCGGCATCAAGGGCCAAGGCTTCGAGACCTGGGTCATGCTGGAGCGTGGCGGACGACGCGCCACCGTGCCGTTCGAAAATCTCGTGATGGCGCCCGAGAACAACGTCTATGTTCGCCCCGACGACAGCATCTACGTCTATCGCGAGCAGCAGAAGTTCATGGCGTTCGGCGCAAGCGGCCAGAGCGGCGAGTTTAACTTCGATGCCTGGCGCATCAACCTCGCTGAAGCCGTCGGTAAGGCCGGTGGTCTCCTCGATGGTCAGGCCGATCCTGCTGCCGTGTATCTCTATCGCCGCGAGCCTCGCGAGGTCGCTGCCCAGCTCGGCATCGACGTGAGCAAGTACACCTCGGAGACGATCCCGGTCATCTTCAACGTCAACTTCCGAGACCCGAGCGGCTTCTTCCTGGCCACCAAGGTCATGATGAAGAATGGCGACATCCTCTACGTCTCGAACTCGCGCAACGTCGAGGTTGCCAAGTTCCTGCAGTACATGCGGGTGATCATGGCGACCGGCAACGATGCAATAAATCTGCCGAACAACGCGCTGATCTTCCGCAACAACATCAAGCTGGCGCCGTAAGGCGCTGACTTGATCGACCAAAAGAGATGGCACCGGGGCCTTTGTCCCGGTGCCATTTTCGTTTAGATCGCAGCGATTCTGCTGCGGCTACGAGTTCGGGAGAGGATCAAGGCGCCACTGAGCGCCAGTCATCGGGCATCCCGCACTGTTGCAAGGGGCTTCATGCGCTTTAGAGCATTCTGGTGTCTTCTGGCTTTTGTCCCGCTCGCCTTCGGGCTCGCACCGGGCGGGACGGCTCTTGGCGCTGCCGCAGAGCTGGGCGTCCGCCATCGCATCGACGTGATGGTCTCCGCCGAATCTGACGCGCCAATCTTGTCGCGGCTGAAGGGAGCCGGGGGCGAGCTTTCGTTCACGATCCGGCTGTCGGCGAACTCCAAGGAGAGCAAGTTCTTCGGGATGCTGCGCCCATCTTTCCCCAATATCGTCGTTCCCGATCGCCCAGGCAAACCGCTGGTCCAGCAGACCAAGCTGTGGGAGGAGGACGTTTGCCATCAGCGCCGCGGTCTGCCGAAGGTCACCGTGACCCAGCTCAGTGGACGACTTGGCGAGGGGGAGAGCCGGATTGAGATCTCTGCGATCAACCGGCATATCGGCGTCCTGGTCCCGCCCGATGAATTAACCCCCGGAATAAAACTCGATCAGGGGAGTGATAGCTTTGGGCTATTCTACGCCTTCCGGGCGCAGACCCGGAACAGCCGCCTCAACGTCGATCTGAAGATCTACCCCATCGATTGCTTCCTCTAAGCTAAAGCGAAGCTCGCAAGACATCACGATGCGCTTTTGGCCTGCCAACATCGACTGGTTCAGGATTCGCTGGTCGTGGAGCATGCCCGCGACCTTCATCCTGTTTTTCGTCACCGCCGGCGCGCCGTTCCCGTTCGGCTCGACCAATGATCTGTCGATCGCGTTCTGGTGCCTGTGCCTCGGGATCGCGGTGGTGTTCGCGCCGACGCGCGATCTGCGGCGACCGCAGCTGTGGCTGCTCGCCGGCATCGGCGTGATCGTTGCCGCTTACGCCTTCGTGCTCCATGAGCAGCTCTCCGACCATCCCTGGGTGGCGCCGTTCCAGCCGATCTGGAAGCAGGCCTCCGATCTTCTGGGCGTGCCGATCGCCCCGTCTGCTTCCATCGTCAAGAACGAGGCGTTCTTCGCGCTCGGCGCGCCGCTCGCCAACATCCTCGCGATCGTGCTCGGCATCACCGTCGGCGCGAACCGCGACCGCGCGCGCCGGTTGCTGTGGGTGATCGCGATCTCGGGCGCGCTCTACGCGCTCTACGGCGTGCTCTCGTTCCTGATCGAGCCCACCATGATCCTGTGGCGGGACAAGACGGCTTATCTCGGCAGCGTCACCGGCACCTTCATCAACCGCAACACGGCCGCGGCTTATTTCGGCTCAGCTGCGGTGACCTGGATGCTGCTGATCCTGGAAGATATTCGCCGCCGTCTTCCTGAACGGCACATTGAATGGAAACGCCTGTCGCTCGATCTGCGGGCGATCCCGCCGAAAGAAATCCTGCCACAGCTCGCATGCCTCTTGAACTGCCTGATGGCGATGTTCATGACGACCTCGCGCGCCGGCGTCGGCCTGTCGCTGCTCGCGATGATCGTCGCGTTCACACTGTTCCTGCGCAAAGATTTGCCGCCGCGCACCGGGATCTGGATCTCTCTCGGCTCCAGCATCGCCGTGGCGCTCGGCCTGTTGCAGTTCTTGGGCGGCCGCGTCTCCAGTCGGTTCGACAGCCAGGGCCTGCTCGACGAGGGCCGCATCGAGGCCTGGAAATCGACGCTCAGAATCATCGGCGACAATCCCTGGTTCGGCACCGGCATAGGCACCTTCCAATGGGCCTTCCCGCCTTACCGCAGCCCCAACATCTCGATTCGCGGCGTCTGGGACGCCGCGCATTCGACGCCGCTGGAGCTTGCCTCCGAGGTGGGCATCCCCATGGCGCTGCTGGTGGCGCTGGGTTGGGCCATCATGCTGCTGGTGCTGGCGCGGGGCGTGTTCGGACGTCGCCGCGATGCCATCATCCCGCTGGTGGCCGCGGCGACGGCGACTCTGTCGCTCTTGCATTCGTGCCTCGATTTCACGCTGCAGGTGCCCGGCTACAGCATTCCATTCTTTGCGCTTTTCGGCGCGGGCCTGGCGCAATCTTTCTCGAGCCGGGAGAGCCGGCCGGCCGCCGAGACTCGCTCTACCAGCCGGCGAGGCGAGGGCGGCCCGGCCACCGCCGGCACGGCCAGGCGCCAGCTGCCCGAGCTCTACAAAGTGTCCAGATTTGAAGCAGCTGCGCTGTTTACGAAGTTTTTAGTAAAAATGGACAGCCCTTCTTTCTTTCGCTAGGTTGTTGCACCGCACAGCCATTTTGCCCGGCCGAACAGGCAGATCGGCGCATCTGATTTTTTGGGAGGTTGATTTATGAGCGTTATCAGAAACGCGCTTCGCATGGCTGCCGCCGCTGCCCTCGCGGCGACGATCTCGTCGGTCGCCAGCGCGGCCGTTTACCCGCCACAGCGCCAGCTGCCGGCTACCGTCATTTCCGACTTCAAGGCTTCTCCCAACAGTCTGCTGCAGCAATACCCGAGCGGCGGCCCGCAACTGATCTCGCGCGTGCGCGACCTCGGCGCCTCCGACCCCACCACGCTCCCCGGCCTGATCGCGCTGTTGAAGGATCCCGCGACCACCAAGGACCAGATGCGCGCGATTGTCGGCGGCCTCGCCCAGGTCGCCCGCATGGCGGCGCAGTCGGACCAGGCCTATGCCAACGAGATCCAGACCGCGATTGCTGGCACCGGCGATCCCGATGTGATCGCCTCCTACCAGGCGGCGACCGGCGACGCTGCGATCGCTGCGACCGGCGGCGCGGGAGGCGGTGGCACTGGCGCAGGCGGTCCGACGGGCAACGGCTTCCCCACGGGCGGCGGTGGCGGCGGTGTGGTCGTGTTCGGCAACAACACTACGGCCAACCACGCGCCCAATACCGGTAATGGCGGCGTTGGCGGCAGCACGAACAGCGTCAGCCCGCGCTAATCGGCATCGGCCCGGCGGCAGGCCCATGACACCTCACGGCAACGTCGCCCACGGGCGTCGCTTTGCTTTTTGCGCCGTTAAGCTTCCTGCAAAAAGTCGCGCAAGCCGTGCTGTGCAGTGCATCCACCGCGTTCAATTGCAGGCAGGCTTATGTTAGTGTTGCGCGCAGCGCAGGCTTTGGCATCGGGTTTGCTCCGGACGCCATCAGGCTTTTGGCCACCATTGATTCCAAGAACAAACATCGATCCATTTTCAGGAATTCGCTAGATGCTGCAGGTGAACAAGCCGACCTCGGAGATCAACCGTGATTTCGCCGAGACCGACGGCTCTCCGTCGCAGACGCTGACCTCCTATCTTGACATCGTCAGGCGCCAGTTCCCGACCATGGTAGCGATCGTCTCGGCCTGCGTGATCCTGGCGCTGCTCTATCTCTTCACCGCCGAGCCGCTATTTACCTCCACTGCCTCGATGGTGATCGACACCCGCAAGGTGCAGCTGTTTCAGCAGCAGTCGGTCCTTGGCGATGTTGCTATAGATGCTGCAGCAGTCGAGACTCAAGTTGAGATACTGAAAGCAGAGAACATTAGCCTCTCTGTGATTCGTGATCTGCATCTCGTCGAGGATCCTGAATTTACCGGCACGGGCGGCGGCTTGCTTGGGTCGGTTGTCAGTTTTGTCGGCAGCCTGTTCTCTGAGAGCAATGCGGTGTCTGAATACGAGCAGGTGCGCAAGGCGCTGAGACGCTTCGAAAAAAACCGCGACGTCAATCGCATCAAAGGCACTTATGTGATGGAGGTTGGTTTCACATCGAAGGATCCGGGGAAGGCTGCGAAGATCGCAAATGCTATCGTGGACGCCTATATCGTTGACCAGCTCGAGGCTAAATACCAGTCGACCCGCCGCGCCAGTGTCTGGTTGCAGGACCGTATCAAAGAGCTGCGTACCCAGGCCTCCGCCGCGCAAAAGGCGGTGGTAGACTTCAAAACCACCAACAATATCGTCGACACTGGCGGACGGCTGATGAACGAGCAACAACTTGCCGAGGTCAACAGCCAGCTTATCCTGGCGCGTGCAGCCACCGCCGAGGCCAGGGCGCGGCTTGATCGCATGAATGATATCCAGAAGCACGACATTCCGGACGCCAACGTTGCGGACGCGCTTAAGAATGAGACCATCGTCAAACTGCGCGCGCAATATGTCGATATGGCTTCCAAGGAATCGATCTGGTCGATCAAATATGGCCGAGATCATCTCGCGGCCGTGAATTTGCGCAGCCAGATGGCGGAGATCAAGAAGAACATCCGGGATGAACTGAGGCGTATCCAGGAGTCTTACAAGAGCGACTACGATATTGCTGGGACTCGTGAGGAAAGCATCAAGTCGAGCCTCGCCAATATTGTCTCGGAATCCCAGCTTACCAATCAGGCTCAGGTGCAGCTTCGCGAACTCGAGAGCAATGCGCAGAGCTATCAAGCGATGTACGACAACTTCCTGCAGCGCTACATGGAAAGCGTGCAGCAGCAGTCGTTCCCGATCACCGAGGCGCGCGTGATTAGCGTGGCGACAATGCCGCTGGTGAAGAGCTATCCCAAATCTCTTCTCGTTCTGAGCGCGGCTCTGCTCGGAGGCTTGATGCTGTCCTTTGGTGTGGCAACGGCCCGGGAAATGACTGACAAGGTGTTCCGTACAACCAAACAGGTCGAGGACGCTCTCGGAGTGAGCTGCATCGCGATCCTCCCGGTTCTCAGCTCTTCGCCTGGGTCGCGGTCGGGGTGGATGATGCCGAGCGGTCGGGGAGCGGGGAGCAACAGCCAGCAGCCCGATCTGCTCCGCTACGTTGTTGGCAATCCGCTATCGCGCTTCTCGGAAGCCGTACGTTCGGTGAAAGTTGCCGCTGATCTCAATCAAATTCTGCGTGAGAATCGCGTGCTAGCGACCACTTCGACCTTGCCGAACGAAGGCAAGAGCACGCTCTCGAGCAATCTCGCTCAACTCGTGGCGCATGGCGGCGCGCGCGTCGTTCTGGTCGATGGCGACCTGCGCAACCCTTCACTCTCCCGTGCGCTGGTGCCGGACGCGAAGGCAGGCTTGGTGGATGTCATCGCGCAGAAGGTCAAGCTTGAGGATGCGCTGGTGGTCGACCCAGTGACGCAGCTCTCGATCTTGCCTGCCGGGACTACTTCGAAATTGTTGCACACCAACGAGATCTTGGCCTCGAAGGCGATGCGTGAACTGGTCTCCCTGCTCCGCACCCAATTCGACTACGTCGTAATGGACATGCCGCCAATGGCGCCCGTTGTGGACGTGCGCGTCACGTCTAGCTTCGTCGACTCTTACATTTTCGTACTGGAATGGGGCAAAACCAAAATCGACGTCGTCAGGCATAACCTGCGCACCGCGCCCGAGATCCAGGATAAGCTGCTGGGCGTAGTCTTGAACAAGGCGGATACGAAGGCACTTGCGCGTTATGAATCCTATCACGGACGCTACTATTACCAAAAGTACTATGCGCGCTATGGATATGTGGAGTAGGAGGCCGACCGCAGATTCTGGGCCTCTAAAAAGCTAGCTGGGATGTGAACGATCTCCATAGAAAGTGTCCGGGAAGCGTGCTGCGCGTTTGCCTACTTGTATTTGGTTTGATCGGCTCCTGGTGGACCGCGATCACTTTGCCGATTTTTTTCTCAGCTTCGCCAGCTCGCGATTTCATCGGTCGAATTATGGCGGATGAACGCTTCAAGCAAAGTGTGCTAATTGAAATGCTGGCGCATATCGAGGGAACATCAAGGAGTTTGGTTGCGGAGCCTTCAATTTCACGGGCGAAGGCTCTCATTCGTCTTGAGCTGGCGCGGAAAACGATGGGGCGTCCCGATGCAATAGATGATGGAGACCGCCAGGCGGTTGATGCCGAACGCGACATGAAATTCTCGCTTGCGGAGAATCCCAATGACGCTTTTCTGTGGATGTCGTTGTATTCGGTAGCGCTGGTTAGAAATGGATTCGATCCGGTCAACATCAAATATCTCGCTGAATCCTATCGAATAGGTCCATGTGAGGGTTGGCTCGCGCTACGACGGAATCGACTTACCCTGGGAGTATTTCCGTTTCTCGATGATTCTCTCAGGCGTGTGGCTATCTCAGAGTTCGCTCAAATCGTCGACGCCGATTTCAGCACCGAGGCGGCTTCGATTCTGAAAGGGGTGGGCTGGGCACATCGGGAAGAATTATTGCCGACTCTTGCACAGGCGAATTTGGTGTCGCGAGAGAATCTCTACAGACGCCTTGCCGCGGATGGCCTCAAGTTGAAAATTCCCGATGTTTCCTATGACGAAAGGCCCTGGAGATGAAGCATTTCCGGTCACGATTTTGGTATAGCAATGCTATTTGCACTCTGCTTGTCACAGTAAATGTCCCGGGGCAGGCACAGTCTGCCGCTCCAGGTGCGAATTCAAGCCTGACGCTTCAAGGATCAGCGGAGCAGACCGCTGCGCCGATTATCAAAAATGCATTCGGTCGCCCCTGTCTGGACGTGGAGGCAGCAGCGAGATCGCGTGTGGTGAATCCCAAACTTGTGGATCACATCGTGAGTGTCAAGAACAATTGCCCTCGCGCAATCGATGTTACGGCGTGCTATTTCAACTCCAGCAAGTGCAACGTATTTCGTGTGTCAGGGTATGGCCGCATAGATACGATACTTGGAACGATGACAGAAATACGCAATTTTCGCTATTCCATTTCGCAGAAATAGAGGTTCTGGTATCGAGCCGATTGCAAGCGGGTGTTCGAGGAACATCGCCCAATCAAAGCGAAAGCCAACGTTGCTCCATAAAGTTTTCGAGCTTGTGATCGATGTTAGGGGGCGTCCGGGGGCATACATTGAGAGCAACTGAAATTCGTAATCGCTTTTACGAATTGAGGATCATGGAAAGGCTCGAAGGATTGGAGCGGTTGGCAGCAAGGCGCTCGCATTCTGCTGCCTCGCCTGAGCCCGACATATACTAGACTATGAAATCGAAGATGATCGCCTTGGACAGGCCCCCAGTAAACAGCTCAGCTATGCGCTTGATATATTCATGAATTCTAGCGAAAAATCTCCCGTGATGTCGTCCTGCGCAGCGATCGTCGCAAGACAGGAAGACGGAATATGAAGCTTGCTTTCGTCGGCTGCGGTTATGTCTTCGACATTTATATGCGTACACGCTGGGCTTATCCGGAGATGGAGATCTGCGGCGTCTTCGATATCGACAAGCGCCGCTCTGAGACCGTTTCGAAACATTACGGCTTTCATGTCTATGCGGACTATGACGCACTTCTCGCTGATCCACGTGTGGAAATCGTCGTCAACCTGACCACGATTAATTCCCACTATGAAATCACCAGACGCGCGCTTGAAGCAGGCAAGCACGTCTATTCCGAAAAACCGGTCACGACCGAACTCGATACCACCAAGGAGCTCTTTGCCTTGGCGGAGAGGCGCGGGCTTGTGTTGGCGGGTGCCCCTTGCAATCTCTACTGCGATTCCGTTGCCACCATGTGGAAAGCCGTTCTAGACGGCGCTATCGGCAAGCCGGTTCTCGTCTATGCCGAGTTGGACGACAATCCCGCCCATCTGATGAACCTGGAAGAGATGGAGAGCCCGACCGGCGCGCCCTTCCCCTATGTGGAGGAACTGCAGGAAGGCTGCACGGTGGAGCATTTAGCCTACCACCTCGTGTGGATCTGTGCGATGTTCGGTCCGGCAAGAGCGGTGACCGCCTATTCCAAGAACCTGATCCCGCACAAGACAGATACGCCGCTCAATCCCGCCGATACACCGGACCTCTCCGTCGTATGCCTCGACTTTGACGAAGGGGTTGCGGCGCGCATCACCTGCTCGTGGGTTGCGCCACGCGACCACCGTTTCCGCATTGTCGGCGACGCCGGGGAACTCGGTGCGGACAACATCTTTCACGATCAGACGCCAGTCCACCTGGAACGGTATTCGCGTGTCAGTCTGGCTGCCCGAAAGGCCTATACGGCGCGTAATCAACCGCTCGTCGGCCGGATTTTCGGCATCGGCGGCAGAAAACTCAAATTGGCGCGGCGCTGGAAGTCCCATGCGGTCGAGGCGGAAAAAGGTGTTGGCAAATCGTTCAAGCACAGGTTCGTCAGTTGGCTGCGGCGTCGCGAAATCTACGCGCAAGACAAGCTTCTGGGACTCGCAGAAATGGACCGGGCCATGCGCGATGGACGAAAACAGCCGATGCCGCCGAACTTTCTGATCCACATCAACGAACTCACCATGATGGTGCAACGCGCGGGCGCCAGCGGCATTGCGACCGTGCCCCAGACGACTTTTGAGAAGATCGCCCCTCTGCCTGACATGGTTACCGGGCAACGCGACTATAGGGCCGGCTACCGGCAGCGGATGATGGAAAACCGCCTCGGCAAGCTTATCGACAAATTGCAAAAGCGCTGATCGTGCGAAGAGGCGAAGGGACTGGATAATGGCATCCACCGCGCAGACGGACGCATCCATCCGCGATATCACCCGCATCGGGCTTGGTTGCAGCCGGCTAGGCTCGATCGGTGCCCAGGACAGCACACCGCCCGAAAAGCTTCTTCAGACGGCAGCAGAGGTCGGGATCACGTTTTACGATACCGCCGACATCTACGCACAGGGCGACAGCGAACGTCATATCGGAAAATTCCTTCGAAGCAGCAACGGCAGCTTTGTCATTTGCACCAAGGTCGGCCAGTATTTTCCGTGGTACTTCAAGCCTGCCTTCCTGCTGAAGGGCACGATCAAATCGCTGCTGCGCCGGGCGGGCGGCGCGTCGGCTGTCCGTACGGTTCGCGCGCGGATCCTGCCGCAGGATTTTTCGGGCGACTATGTCGAACGGAATTTCCGGGAGAGCCTCGCGCGGCTGCAGACGGATTCGGTCGACATTCTCCTGTTGCACAGCCCATCGGCGGATGTCCTGAGACGAAAAGACGCTGTTTCCACACTCCAGGCAATCAAGCGGCGCGGCGCGGCGAAGAGGATCGGTGCGGCCTGCGATGACGTCGAAGCCCTCGAGGCTGCGCTCGACGACGATCGGATCGACGCAGTCCAGGTCACGCTCGACGTCCTGGATGGTGTCGATGCAGAGCGGCTGCACAAGCGCCGGGCAGCCGGCCTTCTCGTAATCGCACGCGAGATATTCGGTGGCGCCCGTCCGCCGGACAGCGTGCCTCTGTCACCGGAGTTCGTGAGGGATCGGCTCATCTTTGCTACCAGCCGTCCCGACGTCGATGTCGTTCTTATCGGGACGGCGAATGATAGCCGGCTGCGTCGCCTCATCAACGACTACCGGGCTTCGAAACGCCCGGCCTCGGACGTCGCCTGAGACGGCAGAGACAGGAGACAACGAGTGCGTGTTCTTTGGCTAGGCCGTTCGGTCGATTTGACCCTGGATGCGGGAGACCGCGTCTACAGCTATAGTTTCGTTTGCGCTGTCGCTGAGCAACCCGGCGTGACGCTGTCCTATATTGGCCTCACCGACCAGAGCAAAGGGCAGTTTCAGCCTTCATCCTCCGCGGTGGACTGGCGGCCCGTCCATGCCAGGCCAAATTCGAGCCTGAAATTCCTCTACAGCAGTCTGCCGATGTCGGGTGCAAAGAACGACGTGCGGGGATACACGGATGCGATCTTTCAGGCTCTGACGCGCGACCCCTGGGACGCCGTGGTGCTCGATCATTATGCGCTGGCACTTGCGATTCCCCTGATCGAGAAGGCGCGCTTCCGGGGGCCGGTCGTCCATATCGCACATGATTTCGAAACGCATGTTACCCGCGGCATCGCTGATTCCTATTCCGGCAACCCGGTCAAGAAGACCCTTCTCAAGCTGAATGCCAAACGCACCGCAGCCGCCGAACGATTGCTGGCCGCTCGTTGCGATCTGATGGTTACGCTCACAGAGAAGGATGCTGTCAGTTTCAGAGAGATCAATCCCAAGCTGGACAGCCTGGTCATCCCCCCGGGATATCGCGGCGCCGTCGTCGAATCCCGCTCGATTTCAGACGCCGTGCCGAAACGGGTAATCGCAATCGGCTCCTATACCTGGCTCGCCAAGCGGATGAACCTGCTGGAATTCGTCGAAAGTGCGGACGAGTTCTTTTTCCAGAACGGAATCGAATTCCGGGTCATCGGCAAGATCCCCGAGGATTTCCACGAAATCCGGGCGCGCCGGTGGAAAGCGACGCGGCTGCTCGGCTTCGTGGACGACCCGACCGCCGAGTTCGAGAATGCGCGGATGGGTCTCGTCGTCGACCGGACCGGCGGCGGCTTCAAGCTGAAAATGCTGGACTATATCTTCCAACGCGTGCCAGTCGGCGGTTACACGCATGCCCTCGAGGGCCTTCCGGATACGGTCGCTCCTCACGTTGTGAGCTATTCGGAAACGGAGCCTCTGCTGAAGGCTATCGTCGAAGCGGTGAACGACCCTGACAGGCTCCAGCAGATGCAGGTCGCGGCCTTCCAAGCCGCGAAAGGGCTCTTCGACTGGTCCAGCAACGGCAAGCGGTTCGTCGAGAAAGTGATCGAGGTTGGAGCAACCTTGCACCGCCCAAAAGCCAGCGGCGGGCGGGCTAGAGTGGGCCACAGCGAACCTCGGTCGCTGCAAATTTAACGGTTATCGCGAATGGCCTCAGACATTCATAACAACCCACCCAAATTCGCTCCGACGGGCTTCGTTGTCGGAGATCCTGGCGCGCGAGTTTTCCATACGCTCACCAGAAGAGCTGTGCTCGGCATCATCGTTTCCTTTATTTTCCTTGCATATTTCGGGATCGGTTTGAAGGAGGATTTTTCGCTCAGCATCAGCATGATCGCCATGTATGCGGCATTGCCGGCCCTGTTTCTCGAAAGAAACCTGGCGCTCGATTGGGCGAAGCTGGGAGCCTACCTCATTTTTGTCTACAGCATTCTCCTGACGAAGCTATCGGCGACCGGGCCGAACATTTCGTCGGCGTCGATGTATTATCTGATCGTCCTCTACTTCCCGTTCGTGTTTACGGTTGCGCGAACAGCCGTTACGGACGCGCTCTATGAAAGAACGATACGCTTCTTCCTGAACTGCATGATCGCAATCTCAATCATCGCGGTGGTGCAGTTCCTGTCTCAATTCGTCGTAAGGCTTTCCTGGGTTTTCAATATTTCGCTGATCATTCCTCGTGCCATCGTGGATAAAGGCGGCTGGAACACGGGCGCCGATGCCGGCAGCTTTTTCAAAGCCAACGGATTTTTTCTGAGAGAGCCTTCGGAACTGTCGAATCTACTCGGGTTCGCCATTCTCATAGAATTCTTGTACTTTCGCAGGCTGTTGCGTCTCGCAATATACGGCGTCGGCATCCTGCTGAGCTTTTCAGGCACCGGGATGTTCGTCGTCGCGGCAGGACTGCTGATACCGACCAAACCGAAGGCGCTTCTCCGTGCTACGGCCATTCTCGCCGTGGGCTTTGCGATCATACCCCCACTCGATGCGTTTGTTTTCGACGGTTATTTCCTGCATAGGTTGGACGAGTTCAATCGAGAAGGCTCGAGCGCCTGGGCGCGTTTCATCGCACCGCAGTCGGTCGTTGAAGCGGGAATGACTTCCTTCGAAAGAACGTGGCTTGGCAATGGATCCGGCAGTCTTGCGCCTTCATTGAGTATGTATGCCGACATTTGGTATGAGGGCCGATGGGAGATCCACGGCCCGACCTGGGCAAAACTGCTTTATGAGTACGGGATATTGGGCGCCGTTGCGGGCTTCCTGTTCTTGATGGTCTGCCTTTGGCGATCCCGAGGGCCTGTAGAACTGAAGATTGCCGGCTTTTATGCCTGGCTCGCTTCCGGAGGACAATTGCTCCAGCCCGTCTTCCTGGCCGTCTTATTCAGCTTGATTGTTCTGTGGCCCACAATCCGGCAACTCCGACGCGGTTAGTACACTCTCAAAAATGATCTTGCAATTTTGCCACGTTACGTGACGCAGTCCTTGAGCGTTTCGACTGGTTTAAGCAATGTAAGAACGCGCTCTGCCCCAATCTGTCCAGAGGTGAAGAAGATGTGGAGAGATGATCTTGTTACTCACTCTCGTCCGCCGACGCTAGTTGGGGCAGTTTTTGGTTTCATTTTTTCACCTGGCTTTAGGGTGATCTCTACTTGGCGCTTTTCTAAAGCTGCATCGAACAAGAATGTCTTGTGCCGGTTATTCGGCAGGCTGGCCCATATCATGTTTGTGGAAGGAGCCGGGTGCTATATCTCCACTGATGCTTGTCTGGGGGCGAGGTTACATTTTCCTCATCCGGTAGGCATCGTCATAGGCGAAGGCGTCAAAGTTGGGGACGGCTGTACAATATATCAATGCACGACCCTGGGTCGCAACAAGATGACGGATAGGAGCTATCCAGCAGTCGGTGATAATGTGATACTTTACGCAGGTGCGGTAGTGATTGGAGAAGTTAATTTAGGTAACGGCTCCGTCGTTGGAGCAAACTCAGTGGTTCTGAGAGATGTTCCAGCGGGCTCTGCCGCTGTTGGAAGTCCCGCACGAATTATCGTTACAGAGGCGCCGCCCAAGCGATAGCCATCAGTTAGCTCGTAGTTTTTTTACCAACATTGTCCGCATTTGAAATGCGTCGAAGGATATCAAGACCGCCGCATAGACAATTACTCCAAGACAAATAATGGCGGCCAAAGAGAGCGGCCCTGTCCTCACATTCACAAGAAGTCCAAGAGTGGACAATGCCGTTGTCGCGATGGCGGTGCCAAACATCGTTCTGGTGTATATCTTCCATCGCGTCCGCTGTCTGGAAAAGACCAAACTGATCAACATAGCGACGGCGCTTCCTATGAAGAATGCCAAAGCGGACGATGTTTCAGGTGCGTTCAGATAGGCCGCGCCAGCATAGGCGACCGTTGCGTTGATCAACAGGCCTATGATCGGTCCATAGCAAACGGGACGCACGTTACCAATTAGAGCAAAGACGACATCGCTAGAGAAATTTCGAAACGCGATGAAGCCGAGAGCTAAAATGATAAAGATGCTATCTGGCGATGACTGAATGAATTTTCCTGGAAAGACCCAAGCTAGCGACGGCGTTATAAGGATCAGCCCGATCGTTGCAGGCATCATCGCGGCCGCAACCAATGCTATTTGATATCCAATGACATTGTTGAACTCCTCTGCTCCGCGACCAACAGCCTGTGCAGCAGAGGGGAATAGTAGGAGATTGAGGCTCATGCCCATGCCTTGTGTTATCTTTTGAGAAATTTCCAATACCAGCAATAGAGCGGCGGCTTTCTGCGGATGGCTGCCCTCGAAAATGAACGCTCGTGTCAGGCTAACGGTAGCAACAGAAACGATGCCGGATAGGGCCAGCCCCGAGCCATATTTTGCTAGTTCAGTGACGCTCTGCAGATCAGCTCGATCTTTTCGGAAGGCCGACTTCATTTCGGCTTTCGATGAGAATAGAAGGGGTATCAGAGACGAAAATCCTAAGCCTATTAGTGTCGCCATCCCGTCCTTGGTGACCCAAGCCGCGCCAATAGTCGAAATCATCGACATTGCTGTTCGGACAAGAGAAGATGATATATATCGTTTGTTTTGTTGGGTGGCACGAAAGTACGCTTGGCGGCCTTCGAAGGCTGAATTGGCGGTTGCAAAAAAGAAGATTCCGAACGTTCCAATGCCGATCCCGGGGATCAACGAGCTAACAATGGCCACGCAAAGTCCGCCAAGGATCATTGCGCGATAGAGAAATAGGATTGGGTAATTCTTGGTCAGTCCTATGCCCGCTTCCTTGCCGGGAGAATACCGGATTGTTGCGAGACGGAGCCATTCGTAGGCTACAACTGCTATAAACTGAGCAATCCCCCACATCAGGCTGAACGTCGCAAAAGCCGTTGCCGGCAATAACGCGGCGACCGCCATAATAAGCAAAAAGTTTGCGACATTAGGTGCCGCAACCGACAGCGGTAACAAGGCCCGGGACCAGGGAGATGTTTTCATGGAAATTTTCAATGGAGCGAGGTGAGGTGTGTCGGTAGTTCAAACGCCCACTATCTTGAACTTCCTTCATGGCCGACGAGCTCTTTGAGCGCAGCGAAATGCTGCGCAACAATCTTCTCTTGCGAAAAATCTTCCGCCCGCTCCTTCGCCTTTGTCGATGCGTGATCGAGCAACAGCGGATCAGCGCAGAGCATGTCCATCAATGCTGTCAATGAATCGATCTTCCTGGGATCGAAAAGCCAGCCACCACCGGCATTTCCAATGGCCTCGGGAATGCCTCCACGATCAGAACCGAGAACGGGCAGCCCATACGAGTAGGCCTCCAGAACAGCTCGCGGAAGAGGTTCAGCCCAAAGAGATGGTACGACCACGACGTCCACCTGCGCATAAAATGATTCGGGTGGCACGAAGCCTAGAAACTTTATGGGCTTTCCAGAAAGCGCTTGCAGCTCACTTCGAACTTCTTCTCTTGCCTCGCCTGCGATCACGAGCTGACAATCGTATCGAGTTCCGCCATATGATGTTACTAAGAATTCGAGTCCTTTTTCAACTGATGCACGACCGATAAAGCCAAAGCGCAGGGTCTGGCTCGGAACCCTTTCTATCTCGCGAGGTACGGCAATGTTGGCTATATTTGTCTTCAGCCGGGCATTCGCAAAGAGTCCCTCTTGTAGATGAATATTAAGGATTGCCAGGCTGTTGCCGCTTACTCCCTGCACTAATTTCGTCATTGCTGACCGCTTGTAAGTTGCAATTTTGCAGTCACGGCAAGTCGTTTCACAAATCGCGTTGTGTTTGAAGCGAGCGCTTCGGCCACAGGAAAGGTAGTAGTCCCTCAATACATGCATGATTGGAATGTTTCGTTGGTGCGCCTTCCGCCATATGCCCCAACTCAGTCCGATAATATTATTGGTATGAACAACGTCGGGCTTAAATTCATCAAAAACTCGGTCTACGCCTTTCGGCGCCAGTCCAAGATTATCAACAACATGCCAAATAAGTTTTTTCAGTTTTCCTCTCGGCGTGTGGTCAAAAGGCCAGTAGAAATTTCTGATATTGAAACTATGAACTTCAACCCCATTAACTACTTCGAAACTGTCGGGTAGGCCAGAATCATGCCCTCGAATTACCGCAACAGCGTGTCCCATTGATGCGAAGGTCTCTGCTAGAGCTTTTACCGATACCTCAGCGCCTCCGACGATTTTCGGATTCAAAGGCGTGGGATAAACAATATTAGCGAACAAAATTCTCATCAGTTGTCTCGTCTGCGGCTCGGCGTTGTCTTGGAGGTCGGCTTTGAAGCGTGTGCCGCTTTTGGGATAGGACGGACCTGCCATGGGAATTGTCGTCCGGTAGGGGTTAGGTTATCGAGATTTTATAAGACTAGCACCTTGAGCGTGAGAGGGTCATCTGGCGGACGGCGTCGTCGGCACCGCATCGATCTCACTGGCACAGCTGGCCCATGTGCCGAACTTTTGCTGTCCCCAAGCAAACTGGGTGACTTCCCGGGGTTTAGTGAAACCGCTGCCGCGCCCCTTCGAAATGCCACGCTCCGGCTCGCTGGATCATAGCTGAACCGGCGCAACGTTTATGGAGCGATCATCTGGCTCTGCTGCCGGGGGCTCACAGGCTGCCGTGCGCGTAACCGTTCTCTTACCGATTTACCTACGCGCAACATCGGCTTTTCGGCGAACCACCAGCTGATCGCTGCCATCGCCGCCGAACCAACGAGAGCAAGGACGACACAATACCAGCCGCTATAGCCAAGTTCCAGAAACAGATTCATAACGGGCCAGTGGAAGAGGTAAAGGCCGTAGGAATAGTCGTTTCCGCCTAGAAGTTTTCGTCCCAGATCCGGATAACGAAATGCGAAGCTGAACACCAGCGCCGCGATTGCGATCATATTGGCCAAGCCGACATTGTTTCCGAAGGGGCGAAGGACCCCCGGTATCCCCCACATCGTCCCGACAACCGAGAGAACCAGAAAGGTTGCCAGAATTGGAAAGAACCAACGGACGGCGGGCCTGACGATCGTGTCGAACCATGAGGCCGCAAGTCCGCCGATGCAGAACATCCATATCCAGCTGACGAAGGACAGCGGCGATACGGTAAGGAATTTCGTCGTGAAGTCCGCCTTCTCGCCTGGCGGAGTCATGAAATAGTGAGCGTAGACATTTACAGCTAGCGAGACTGCGATCACTGAAATGAGAAGGCGCGTCGTTCGGCGGCGATCCCGACCCCAGAGGCCGATGGCAATCGCACAGGCGTAGAACGAAATCTCGACCGGGATAGTCCAGAGGGAGCCGTTGACCGTGCCGTTTCCGTACTCTCTCAGAAAATCAGGATTCCAGCTTGGGAGCACGACGATCTGAGCAATGATCCATAGCCCCATTTGCTTCAGGTTCTGATCGACCGGATCGCTGTAAAGCACCAAGATGGACACAAGTGAAAACAAGAACACCGCGTAATAAGCAGGCAGAATGCGAAACGCGCGCGATACGCAATACCGAGGAATATCCGGGTCGCGACGCCATGCGGCCATTATGACGAAACCGCTAATGAAGAAGAAAACGGGCACGCCGGGAAAATACTTCAGCGCCTCGATTATCCAGCCGCCGCTATCGCTTGGCTGGATGCGGGCCCAAATGTGATAGATCGCAACCTGCGCTGCCGCAATTATCCGAATCAAGTCAAGGCTATTGTCGGAAAGGGAAAAGCCTGACTGCACTGAACTGACTTGCCTACTTGCCATATTAAATCTCAATTCGTCCACACACAACACAGTTTTCGTAAACACCAAGTCATCCGAGAGCCGGCTCAATGATGCATGACCCTGTTCGAGCAGCCTTGGTTTGCGCGTGGCGTTACCGCCTTGTCTTGAAAGGATTCAATTGGCCACCGCCACGATGCGCAGGCGCTTCAATCGGAACTTCATCGGAAGCCGGCGGGAGTCGAGTGAGACGAAGCCGTTGTTGGTGAAGTTTGCGGAAGTCCGTTTCTACGGCCAGATTGGCCGCGATCTGTACCCCGCCGGGCGTGGCACGACCGCTCAACTTGATCGCAGTGAGCACGGGCCTTTCAAGTAAGGCATAACCGATTGAGCCGACGACAATGCCAGCGAGGGCTAAGAATGCAAACGTCGAAATGTCGCCAATCCCTAGCATAATCGCCACCTTTGCCGCGGCAGAGATCGCAAGTGTGTGCCACAAGTAAATCGAGTAGCTTGCGTTGCCAAGGAAGTGCAACATCGGCCATTCTCTGACCGCACCAATTTGTTCGTAACGGAGAACGCCAACGAAGACGAGCAACATTGGAACGCCATAGAAGAGCAGACGGTGGTCGATTGCAAATCGGCCGTAGAGCATGGTAGCCGAGAGCAGCAACACGCCGATGCCTATGAAGATAGCACTAAAGAACGACGGAATCCGGTAGCCTTCTTTCCAGGCCAAGCCGATCCAGCATCCCGCTAAAAAAAACTCGAGGAGCATGGGGGTGAACGTCTTGAGTATGGCTTGCTCCGGCTCCAGTTTTTGTCCCGCTGCAATCAGAACGACAAATACAGTCGTGAGAAGGATGAGCCTGCGGCGTTCGGTAGTTCGTAGGCAAAGCACCATGCTAAAGCTGAGATAAAAGAACATTTCATATACTAGCGTCCATCCTGGAACGAGAAGCGGGTAGATGTGTCCGTTACTCGGGGACACGCTTGGGATGAAGAGGTAGGAAGAAACAATATGCCAGGCTGTCAGCCTCACACTCGGAAAAAATCCCGCTACTGCTCCGATTAAAAGGACGGTCGTGACCACCCAATAAAGCGGAACGATGCGTTGGAGGCGTCTTCGAAGGAATTCCCGCGGATTGCTGCGCTCGTTGGTAATCACCATCATGAGAAAGCCGCTGATGATGAAAAACAGGTCCACGCCGGATTGACCGACTGTGAAGTCAATACGTGCCTTGCCGCCGCAATGGAAGAATACCACCGCGATACTGGCGATGGCCCTCAAGTACTGTAAACTATTTAGTTCATTCATGCGGCTAAGCTCCAAAGCAACCTGAATGGAAACGGACGTCGAGCTCGCAGCGAAAGCGGTCGCAATTTTATGACCCCCTCGTTGGAGTCGCTAGACACCCGTCGATGTCCCGATTTCAAGAGCACCGGCATGGATCGTGGCCTGTTCAAGCGGTCCTGGCTTGCGCGTGGCGTTGCCGCCACGTCTCGAAAGGGTTCAGTCAGCCGCGGCTAAGATGCGCAGGCGCCTCAATCGGAACTTCATCGGAAACCGACTAAAGTCGAGCGGGAAGAAACCGTTGCCGGTGAAATTCGGGGAAGTCGTTCCGACAGCCAGATTGGCCGCGATCTGCGCTCGCGCCGAGCGGTTGTAGGTGAAGTTGCGCGCCCAGACCAGAATGCCGTCGATGTAGTAGAAGACCTGGTCGGTGGACCAGATTGCCTGGATCTTCCGGGTCTTCAGGCCCATGTTGTTTCCTACTACATATTCGCCGTTATGAAAGGCGGTGTTGCGATAGATTTCGGTCGTGGGTTTGCCATTGGCGGGGCGATGGCTGTTGGTGCTCAGGTTGGACCAGTAAACAAACAGGTCCGTCATGTCGATTTCCGAGGCGCTGTCCTTGGGAGTGGGCATGTCGGTCAGCTGGTATGGGTCGCGAAACAGCCAGAACGCCGGCCATGCGCCGATATCGGCGCTGTCGGGCAGGTCGCATTTCAGTTCGAGAGCGATCCAGTCGCGGCCGAACTCGCCGGGCGTATAGCCGACCTTCGACCATATCTGTCCCGAATGGATCGGCGGGTGGAAGAGGGCCGTGCCGTCCACCGGCATGGTGACGCGCCCGCTGAGCGTCACTTTCTGCGGTGAGGACGTCCGGTCGATGGCGACGACCTTAACATTGTTGTTGGGGTTGGTGTCCTGCCGGATCACCTGCTGCCCCACACTCACTCCGGCAGGGATCGCCTCGAAGGTCATGATATTGCTGTTCTTGACCTCGGCGGCGACTTTCGCCAGCCAGATCGGTTGCGAGGTGACGAACAGGCCCTCTGTGACGTTGACGCCGTCGTTGACGGTGATGCTGTCCACCGTCTTCGAGACGATCGGCCGGTATTGGCGGTCATTGTAACCGAAGGTGACAGCCTGTCCGATCTCCAGCCCCTCGGTGTCGGCCAGAGGAATCGTGGCGGAAATGCCTTGATAGGCGTCGGATCGCTCCATCATTTTCGAAGGCATGAGGTGAAGCTTCTGCCCAGCCTGAGCAGTCACCGGGTGGTTAAGGGTGATGTTGTTGCCCTCGCGTCCTGTGACCCAGGTCAGGAAGACACTAGCCTTGCGCTCATGCGTTACGCTGCCGTTTCGGCCGGCCGAAAGGCTCAACCATTGCATGGAGCCATTGGCCGCCCTACCGAACGGCGGGCCGCCGGGATTGTTAAGGCGGGGATAGGTGATCCAGTAGCTGCCGGGGCTGGTCCCCTTGATGGCGGCAATGCCGAGCGCGCTCAGGCGCGCATCGGCGTTAATACGGTCGACGAGAATCTGCGCCAGCGCCCGGTGAGTGGAGGTTGCGCTGACGGTCTCGCTGAGCGTGATCGCCTCCTGGCCGGTGGCCGAAAGATCGAAGCTCAGTGTGACGCTGTCGCCGTCCGCCAGTTTGCCGCGGATGCCGCATCCCAGCGTCACGTGCTGGTTTGCGAGCTGGCGTTCGCCGAAGGAGACTACCCGCCCGACGCAGATGGCGCTTGCGTCCGAAACGGCGAGGGTCCGCGAACCGGCCGCATTCGCAGTCACGACGACCGACCCGAGACCGCCGCCATGCGGCAACGTCGCGGTCAGTTCCAGCGCGTCTTCGGCGAAAACGAAGTTTTCCCTTGAAGAGAAGGGCATGTAGCGCTGATTCTCGGTATTGATCGTCGCGGTCGGCGAGCGGAGATTTGCCGCCCAGTGGTTGAAGAAAGAGGCAAGGATATCAGCATCGGCGATACGCGTAGCTCCGCGGGGCGCTGCGCCCGTTCCGAAGCTGTAGTCGGCGAGGGGAGTGTAGTTCTCGACGGCGGCGTCAAACGAGACCGCGAAGTTCGGCTGACGGGCATTCGCCCGTCTGGCAAAATCGAAGCCGAGCCCGATTCCCGCGCCGTAGCCCCATGCGAGAAATCGTCTTCTGGTCGCTTTCATCGCCCGACTACTGGTTGTCGTTTCGCACTGGATTCTGACCACAGCATCCTATCTACCAGCCTCATCGGTTTATAGCTTAACAAGAAATGACGATCACCCAACGCTGTGACATTGATGCACGGGTTTTCTGCCAACAACGCCCCCATCCCACGCGATTCAGATCTGATTGGCGGGATCGCGATCTCATCAACGATCCCACCCGAATCTGGTCCTTCGATCCCGCCAATGGAGCCCGCTTCCATGTCTGAAGGGAGCATTAGGCCGGAGCCTTCACGGGCAGCCAACGGTGTTCTCTTATGTTGATCAATCCCCAGAAGAAGCCCGAAGCCCATGAAAAATGCATACATGCCGCAGCAAAACCGGCCAGCAGTCCACAGATGGATTTATGCTTGAATCCGAGCATAAGCGACATGGCCATCAGCACGGTCAAATAGAGGAGCGGCCAAGCAAGAGCCAGCCAGCTTCTGGTGATCAGGACGACAAGAAACGAAACGATCGTAAGTACGAAATGAGCCGGTACCACAATCTGGCGCAGCCGCATTGCATGAGGATGCCGGCGAACAGTACGCGATCGGCCCTTGCCATAGTTGAAATATTGTTTAGCGAGGCTGCGGAAGTTATTGCGTGGATGATATTGGAGACGGATATCTCCGTCGAGAAAGACCCTTCCACCGCGAGCATTTAGCCGACAGTCGAATTCGGCATCTTCATTATGGCTGAAGGTCTCGTCATAACCGCCGTTATCGAGGAAACTCGACAACCTGAATGCTGCGTGATGGCCATGGTCGACTAAGCCACTGCGTTTGCCGCCGCGATGCGCTGACCCGCCAGACCCTAAGGGAGTATCTGAAACCCAGGCCACAGCCTTCTCCAAGCAATCGCGCCCAACTGAATCCATCGGGACCACGACTGAATCTGCGCCGGTATTGATAAGAGTCGTGAGCAGTTGCTCGACAAAGCGTTCAGGATAATGCGCATGAGCGTCGCAACGAACCAGCACGTCAGCTTGATTGCGCCATTGCCGAGCAACCAGATTGACGGCCGCACTTTGCAGTCGTTTGGGATTGTTGATGACACAGACGAAGGGATAAATTTCACCCTGTTCCTTGGCTAACGTTACTGTTCGGTCCGCGCTGCCTCCGTCAGCGACGACAATCTGGAGATTGGCTAATCTGGCCTTTTCACGAGCAAGTGAAGCAATCACGGCGACGATCGTTCGCTCTTCATTTAACGTCGGAATCACGACAACTATCTTCGAGTCTTGCCGAGCTGTCTCTGAGAGGATCGTATGATGATTCATGATCTGCTTTCGTGCGGTCACTTGCGGGCAGACAAAGGTGCGTTCCGTCGCCGCGATCCAGCGGTCTAGGCCCAAGACGAAGGCGCCGTCTCGGAACAATCCCTGCTTCAGAGCCCATCCGGGGAAAAACGCAGGGTCGAGTTCAACAGCTTGTTCGCGCGCTCGAGATGGAGGCCTAAGGACCTTGTCGTATTTCTGCGAGGGCATCGCTCATGTTCTTGCTTATATGATAGCGGGGTCACCGCTTCTTGTTTACCTGTTTCATGGAGCTTCCGTTCAGCAAGATCTGAGTCGATTCCCAGTTATTCTGTTGCCTAGGAGCCCACCTGGACGCGCCTCCATGCCACGAAGTGGGCCAAGCCCTCGGCGAGTTTGATCTTGGGCTTGTAGCCGCAAAGGGCCTGGAGCTTGTCGATATTAGCGAAGGTGGCTGAGACATCGCCTGGTTGCATTGGCAGGAACGCCTTGTTGGCCTCGATGCCCAGGGCGGCTTCCAGCGTGGTGATCATGTCCATCAGCCCGACGGGGTCGTTATCGCCAATATTGTAGATTTCGTGACCGCCTCGCGCGGGCGGATGCTTGAGCACACCCAAGATTCCATCGACGATGTCGTCGATATAGGTGAAGTCGCGGGCCATCCGACCTTCGCCATAGACCTCGATCGACGTTCCCT
The DNA here is from genome assembly GCF_023073355.1 of Bradyrhizobium sp. 199. GTDB lineage: Bacteria > Pseudomonadota > Alphaproteobacteria > Rhizobiales > Xanthobacteraceae > Bradyrhizobium. The sequence continues at coordinate 749,352 of NZ_JADPJI010000008.1, read as the reverse complement.
TCAACATCTTCTCCGTGAAAGCATAATAGGCCATGTCGGGACGCCCCCAGGGGCCGTACACGGTGAAGAAACGCAGGCCGGATTGCGGAAAACCGTAGAGGCGGGCGTAGCTCTGGCTCAGCATCTCGCAGGAGCGCTTGGTGGCGGCGTAAAGCGAGACGGGTTCGTTGGCCGGGTCGGTCTCGCGGAAGCCGTCGCCGTTCAGCGGCCGGTCGCCGTAAACACTGCTCGATGAAGCGTAAACTAAATGTTCTACCTCAGCGTGGCGGCAGGCTTCCAGCACAGAGAGGTGTCCCGCGAGGTTGCTGCGTTCGTAAGCGAACGGGTTCTCGATCGAGTAGCGAACTCCAGCCTGGGCGGCCAAGTGGATCACCCGCTTGGTGCCGGAGGTCTTTACCAACTCGGCGAAGGCTTTGTGGTCGGCGATGTCCATGCGGACCATGCGGAAGCCGCGTCGGCCCTCGAGGCGCGCCGCCCGGGCGTCCTTCAGGGCGAGACTATAATAGGCATTGAAGACGTCGACCCCGATCACCGCTTCGCCATGATCCAGCAGTCGTTCGGCCACATGCATACCAATGAACCCTGCCGCACCCGTGATAACAATAGGAATGGTCATATCTTAGCTCGATTGATCAAGGCGCAAGTAGCGCTCGAATGATTGGTCGCGAGGCCTAGGCTGTGGCCATTCTGTCGGCCGCTATGTGAACAATCCCGATGATTCGTCTTTCCAGCGGAGCAGGGCGGACTGCAACTGTCCAAGCTGCGCTTGACCTTTGGATTGAAGCCAACCCGGGACAATATCCGTCGACCTGACGAGCTTCATGACACGGTCGGGATGAATACCTAAACCAAGAGCGGAGAAAGGCTTGAGAATGCCCGCTGCAGCCTTCACGGCCGGCTCGGGAATGAGAAACTCTCGCGCATTTGGGAAGGAAGTAGACCGGAACGCGTTTACAATATCCTCAATTGTATAGCGATCCGGATAGCATGCGTTGAACAGCACGAAACGCTCGGCGGACGATCGAGCAAACTCAATCGCGTCAAGCAAATCGCCGACGTAAATGCAGGCTTTCACGGTGTTCTTTCGTCCCGGGTAAACGAAGAAGCCCTTCTGGAGAAGGCTTGCAAGTCGGGTGAAGTTGCCGCCTTCGCCTTTGCCGAAGACCACGGCAGGTCTCACGATGGTCAGCCTGCGATTGCTGTCTCCGTCGAACCAATTTTGATGTATGCGCTCGGCAAGCGCTTTGGAGATCCCGTACGAGGAGGTGGGTGCTAACGGCGTCTCTTCTGTCTTCACGGACTCGCCGGGTCCATACACAGAAATCGAGCTCGTGAATATGATTTCGGGCGCGCCATGCCGCGTCGCGAAGCTGGTTACCTCTAGCGCGCCCGCGACGTTCGTCTCGAAGTACTCGTGGTCCGCATGACCGGGAGTAGTATGGACCGCCGCCAAATTGTATATGCGCGCAACGCCGGATTCCACGTTGACGTCTTGGAGATTGCGTACATCCGCGATGCGGTAAATTACTCCCGGCAGCCTTTCCTTGGGATCCTTGAGATCGAAAGAGATGATGCTGTTCGTTCCTTCCGAGACAAGGCGGCGAAGCAAATGGGTGCCGATAAAGCCGGCCCCTCCAAAGACGACAATTGAGGTAGGCATTTCAATATTCCGGTTTGCGTTAATATGCCTTAGCCTGCGCGAGGCTGATCACAGCGGTTCGCATGATGATCAGGATGTCCAGCCAAAGGCTCCAATTGTTGATGTACCAGAGGTCGAGTTCGACGCGCTTCTGCATTAGGTCAAGCGTATTGGTTTCTCCGCGATAACCATTAACTTGGGCCCAGCCGGTGATGCCGGGCTTGACGTGGTGGCGGAAGGCATAATTGCCGATGATCTGCTCGTATTCGGTGTTGTGGGCGGCCGCGTGCGGGCGGGGGCCGACCAGCGACATCTCACCCTTGAGCACGTTCAAGAGCTGTGGCAGCTCGTCGATCGAGGTCTTGCGCAGCCACTTGCCGATCGGCGTGACGCGCGGGTCGTTCTTCTGCGCCTGCACGATCGTCGGGCCGTCCTCGAGCACGCGCATAGTGCGGAACTTGAAGATCTTGAACGCGCGCCCGCCAAAGCCGTGGCGGGTCTGGCGAAAAAACACCGGGCCCATCGAGCTCAGCTTGATCAGAATTGCGGTCACCAGCATCACCGGCGCGAATACTAATAGCGCAAGGCTCGCGCCGACGAGATCCAGCGCGCGTTTGAGTCCCCGCTCCCGCAAGGACAGCGGAGCGCGGCGCAACTCGGCAATGAATGTGCTGCCGGTGCCGGAAAGCGGATAGCGCAGGAAGCGCGCCGTGTGAGTGTCCGGGACCAGATGCACCGGAATGGGGAGGATCTTCAGTGCGTCCAAAATGCTATCGATCACATGCTGCCGGCCCCAGTTAATCAGCAGGAAGATGTGCTCGATCCGGTTCTCGCGCGCATAGGCAATCAGCTCCTCGAACCGCGGCGCGAGCGAGGAGAGCAGTAGCGGCGAAGTCAGCTCCCTCGCGGGGATCTCCATGATTCGCATCAGCCGGTAGCCGTGTTGACCAAGGTCGTCGACCGCGTTGGAGGAGGAGGTGGCAAGGCCGAATTCGGCGATCATGATCGCACGGCCGTTGGCAAAGGCGCCGGTGCGTAAGGCATGCGTGATCAAGCGCGCGGCGACGGTCTTCCAAGCGAGAAGGGCGGCGAGGCCGACCAGATAGAACGAGATCGTGGCGCCACGGGAGAACTCTTCGCTGACCTTCATCGTAAAGGCGATCGCGAGCAGCGCGCCGAACAGGCCGGTCCACGTCGTCAGTGTCATCCGCAACGTGCGTGGCAGGTCGGTGATGATTTTGAGCCGGTAGCCCTGCTGTACCAAAGTCAGAAGGATGAAATTTATTGCAACCAGAACGCTAGCCGCCGCGTAGAAGTCGGCTTTGCCGACGATGCCCGCGGTCGACAGGAGGTAGCCGACCGCGCAGCCAATCCCGCTGATCACGATCAACGCCGCATCAACTAAGGCCAGAAAGCGTTCAACAACCGCCGGGCGCAACCAGGTCGGCGAAAACCACTTAGATGTTGATGCGGTTTGCTCGACCACGCGAATTCCCGTCGCAGAATCAGGGACGGGCACAGGTCGAGTAGAAACAATTGACATCCTGCCTAATCCATTGACGCAAAATTAATTGTCCGAACAAACCGTGCTATCGGTCAAAATCGCTGTTAAAACAAGGTGAGGGAAAAATTAACCTTACCCCAAGGTACATTGTAGCTCATCTCGCCTCAAGTGATATGTCGAATCCACAACTCATTAGGAAGTCTTCGTTAAGAGCCCGGTCCCGGCGGCAGGCCCGGCCGAGAGCGAAGCGTTACCTCGCCATTAGCCTTGCTGCTGTTGCATTGGCAGGCATTGTGCTTCTCCTTATTCGCCCTGACGCGGCTCCTGTACGAGCGCCAACAGCCTCCAAAAGCGTGGCGGTCAAGCTCCTCCTGGACGGGCCACATGGCGCACGGTTCGCTGGCGAACTCTCTGCATCGAAGCAGGGATATTTCTCCTCCCTCATTGAGTTGGCGGCTCAACCCGACCCTGACTTCGTACAGACGATCGCACGCCAACATGCCATCGGCGTGACGAGCGGCCAGAAGTTCCTGCTGGCGAGCTGGCGCGGCGTCCCCGTCACTGCCTTCGCGGCCAGCTTTCTCGATACCTCGGTCGCGATCTTCATACTCGAAAGCTCGGGATTGCGGCGTCCGGTCGACCTGGTCGGGAAGCGGGTCGGGTATCGCAGAGCGAGTGAGGGAGAAGTCGTTTTCGATGCCATGATGGCGCAGCTCGGGCTTCCCCGAAGCCAGATCACCAAGGTCCCAGACCGCGACAGATTCGAGGCTCTGAGGGCTGGGGAGGTGGATGCGATCATCGCCGCGATCGATGAGCAGCCCGATCCCTCCAGCCCGACCTTCGTGAAGCTGAACGTCATTAAGCCGCAGGACTACGGTATCCATGTCCCCGGCATGGTCTATTTCGCCAGCAATGATCTCGTTCATGACCAACCGTCCGTGATCGCCGATGTTCTTCGGGGTCTCATTCGAGGGTGGCAATTTGCCTATGCGGACTATGCAAGGAGCGTGCCCGTTCTCGCCGGCAGCGGTCAGGCCAGGTTGAACCCCCAACGGCTTATATTCGAGCTGCAGCAGCAGCGCTCGCTCGTGCTACCGACCGGCGGCCGTATCGGGGACTACGACGAAAGCCGGTGGCGGACGCTTCGGGATATTTTGCTCTTCGCCAAGCTGGGTGAAGAGGACGTACCGCTGGCTCAGGCGGTCAACTACCAGTTTCTTCGGGATGTGTACCGCCGTTCACCCGACCTCGCTGCTCCGGGGGCCGGGAATGAGGACAAGTAGGACCAAGAAGCCACACCTGCGCGCCATATCGACCCAAAAAGCTCTCGGCCGCCTGGCAGCGGTTGCTTTTCTGCCGGCGGCGTTGGTAAATTCCGTCAACTATTTGGGCTAGCCGCGCGGCTCACCCAAGGCGCTTCCGTTGACTGGAATGTGGCGAGCGCGATGGGGATTGGATCGCGCAGGCGCGAGGAGCTTTCGGGATGTTTTCGACGTTAATGCGAGCAGGCCTTTTCGCCGTCACGGTTACCCTATGCGCAGCGAACGGAGCTAACGCCGCGGTGCAGATGCCGGCACCGGCGGCCCTGCTCACGGGTCAGAGCCAAGTGACGCCTATTACGTTTTGGGCGCAGCCATACCCATACCGCTATGTGCCGGTGCGCCGTTGTCCCTTGGTGCGGGTCGAGACGCCTTATGGTTGGTATATGGACCGCGTATGCGCACCAGTTGGTCCCGTGCTGCGTCGCGCGTATTGACAGGCAGCTTACACACTCGCGATCGTGCTTAACCTGTTGGCCTCGTGAACCCTTCACGTATGTGACGGGCATAGCCCGGCGTGAGCGGCTGATGTGCTGTGTGGCGTATCTACTGCGCAGCTTGGCCAACACTTAAGTCATCGAAACCGACGTGCGCGATTGCGCTTTCGATCTAAGCGGCCTTCCCGTCGTACCATAATATCGCGGGTTGACTAGCCGCGATTATGCGGTGACCTATTGCAGCTCGATCTGCGATGCTTCGAAGAGAAGTTCGATTCAGTGATTTCGCGCATGCAAGCGTGATGATTCAGTACTTTCCCATAAACTTGGGTAGTCTATGAGTAAGCCAACCGCTTTAATCACCGGTGTGACCGGCCAGGATGGCGCCTATCTCGCCGAATATCTTCTGTCGCTGGGCTACATCGTTCACGGCATCAAGCGGCGGTCGTCGTCATTTAACACTGCGCGAGTCGATCATCTGTATCGGGACCCGCATGTCGGCAACGTGCCTTTCTTGATGCACTATGGTGACATGACAGATTCGACAAACCTAATCCGCTTGGTGCAGCAGATCCGGCCGACCGAGATCTACAACCTCGCCGCGCAAAGCCACGTCGCTGTTAGCTTCGAAAGCCCAGAATACACTGCCAATGCCGATGCGATCGGTGTGCTGCGGCTTCTGGAGGCGATCCGTATCCTGGGCATGGAGAAGGAGACTCGGTTCTACCAAGCCTCGACCTCCGAGCTCTATGGCCTCGTGCAGGAGATTCCGCAGAAGGAGACTACGCCTTTCTATCCGCGCTCTCCTTATGGAGTTGCCAAGCTCTATGGGTACTGGATCACGGTGAATTACCGCGAAGCCTATGGTATGTTTGCAAGCAACGGTATCTTGTTCAATCATGAGAGCCCAATCCGCGGTGAGACGTTTGTTACGCGCAAGATCACCCGCGGCGTTGCTCGCATGGAAGTCGGGCTGGAGGACACACTCTATCTTGGCAACCTGGAGGCGAAGCGCGATTGGGGGCATGCGAAGGACTACGTCGAGGGCATGCATATGGTTCTCCAGGCCGACACGCCCGACGATTTCGTGCTCGCCACTGGCGAGATGCGCTCGGTGCGGGAGATGGTCGAGCTCGCCTTCGCGCAGGTCGGACGTCGGATTGAATGGCATGGCCGGGGTGTTGACGAAACCGGCATTTGTGTGACGAGCGGCAAGACCGTGGTGCGGATTGATCCAACTTACTTTCGGCCCACCGAGGTCGATCTTCTCGTCGGCGACGCCAGCAAGGCGCGCGAGAAGCTCGGCTGGAGGCCGAGGCGGACCTTCTCCCAGCTCGTAGAGGAAATGGTGGCGAGCGATCTGGCCGAGGCGAAGCGGGACGTGGGCAGTGGCAAACGTAAGCTTTGAACTCAAAGGCAAGAGCGTCTACGTCGCCGGCCATCGTGGTATGGTCGGCAGCGCACTCGTGCGACGGCTGGCGCGAGAGGATGTTGAGCTTCTTGCTGTGGACCGGGGCGAGGTTGACCTCCGCAACCAGGCCGCTGTATTCGATTGGTTCGCGAAGGCGCGACCGCAGGTCATATTTCTCGCTGCCGCCAAGGTCGGGGGCATTGTTGCCAACGATACGCTGCGCGCAGAATTCATCTACGACAACATGGCAATCGCCGCGAACATCATCCATGCGGCCCATCTAAACAGAGCCGAGAAGTTGATGTTTCTCGGCTCGTCCTGCATCTATCCGAGGTTGGCGGCGCAGCCGCTCCGCGAGGACTCAGTGCTCACCGGCCCACTGGAGCCGACCAACGAGCCTTACGCGATTGCAAAGATAGCTGGCATCAAAATGGCCGAGGCCTATCGCAGCCAGTACGGCGCCGATTTCATTAGCGTGATGCCGACCAATCTCTATGGTCCCGGCGATAACTATCACCATGAATATAGCCACGTCGTTGCGGCCCTGATTCGCCGCTTCCATGAGGCGAAGGTCTTGAGTGCACCCAGCGTCGCGGTCTGGGGCACCGGGGCGCCGCGCCGAGAGTTTCTTTATGTTGACGACATGGCCGATGCCTGCGTCCATTTGATGAAGACTTATTCGAGCTCGGACTTGATCAATATCGGGACCGGCAAGGACATCAGTATTGCTGAGTTTGCGCGTGTTGTAGCAGACATCGTTGGCTATCGCGGCGGGATCACGTTCGATACCTCACGCCCGGATGGGACGCCGCGCAAGATCCTCGACGTCAGTCGTTTGGCGCAAACGGGTTGGTCCGCGCGAACGCCGCTCGCGATTGGCCTGAAGATAGCCTACGAGGCCTATTTGTGTAGGCCGCAAAACTAATCCATCGCGGGCTGCTGCTCGTGGCAAGCGCCTAGCATCTGTTTTGCGGGATGCGGTTAAGGTTTATTCCGATTTCCATGCCTCCTGCTCACATGTTGGCGTCCGGCCAGCTGAAGAAATGTTCCAGGGTGTGCTACGAAATACCCACACTTGATTTTCAGAATAGCTAGGTTCCTTATGCGTATCACGATGATCGGCACGGGCTATGTGGGATTGGTGTCCGGTGCCTGCTTTGCTGATTTCGGTCACGACGTCATCTGCGTCGACAAGGACCAGAAGAAGATCGCGGCGCTCCATTGCGGCGAGATCCCGATCTACGAGCCCGGCCTCGACGAGTTGGTTGCGACCAATGTCAAGGCCAAGCGGCTCGACTTCACCACCGACCTGAAGAAGCCGGTTGCGGATGCCGATGCCGTGTTCATTGCTGTCGGCACGCCGTCCCGTCGTGGCGACGGCCATGCCGATCTCTCCTATGTCTATGCTGCAGCGAAAGAGATCGCGCAGTCGCTGCAAGGCTTCACCGTCGTGGTGACGAAGTCGACCGTGCCGGTCGGCACCGGCGACGAGGTCGAGCGCATTATCCGCGAGACCAATCCCAAGGCCGACGTCGTGGTCGCCTCCAATCCAGAATTCCTGCGCGAGGGCGCCGCGATCCGCGACTTCAAGTTTCCCGATCGCGTCGTGGTCGGCACCTCCGACGAGCGCGGCCGCAAGGTGATGGGCGACATCTACCGTCCGCTGTCGCTGAACCAGGCGCCGCTGATGTTCACGGAACGTCGCACCGCCGAGATGATCAAATACGCGGCGAACGCGTTCCTCGCGACCAAGATCACCTTCATCAACGAGATCGCCGATCTCTCCGAAAAGGCTGGCGCCAATGTGCAGGAGGTCGCGCGCGGCATTGGCCTGGACAACCGCATCGGCACCAAGTTCCTGCATGCAGGTCCCGGCTTCGGCGGCTCGTGCTTCCCGAAGGACACCAAGGCACTGATCAAGATTGCGCAGGATTACGATGTCTCCCTGCGCATCGTCGAATCCGTGCTGGCGGTCAACGAGAACCGCAAGCGCGCGATGGCGCGCAAGGTGAGTCAGGCGCTCGGCGGCTCGCTGCGCGGCAAGACCATTGCGGTGCTGGGCCTCACCTTCAAGCCCGACACCGACGATATGCGCGATGCGCCGTCGATCCCGCTGGTGACGGGCCTGATCGACATGGGCGCAACGGTCAAGGCGTTCGATCCCGTCGGCATGGAGCAGGCCAGGGGCGAGCTGCCTGACATCACCTATTGCGAGGACGCCTATTCCTGCGCGCAAGGTGCCGATGCGCTCGTCATCGTCACCGAATGGGTGCAGTTCCGAGCGCTCGATCTCCACCGACTGAAGACCGTCATGGTGCAGCCGGTCGTTGTCGACCTCCGCAACATCTACCGCCCTGAAGATATGGAAGCGGCCGGTTTCACCTACGAGAGCGTGGGACGTGCCAGTCAGACAAACAGGAGTTAGCCAAAGGCGCCCAGCCGACTGTCGTCCGGAAGCATCATAACGCGCGAGCACTGGATGGTAGTGCTGGCAACGGGAGGTGACCCTTCAATGATGCCGTCTCGGAAGACGATATCCATCTAAATGAACGCGAGTATCGAAGTTTGAGGGTTTCGAAGATCAGCAGGGGACGCTCACTGACCTCTGCGCCGAGCGACATTGCCTAGTTCTGCCAGTTTTGCGCCGCGAAGGTTGTTAATCTCCTTCAGCAACATTAGACGTCGGAGTTGCGCTCCATTCAGGAGTGATTCAAACAGAGAGAGGATCTCGCGCGCCTGAACGTAGACCTCCATGCTGATGGCGTGTTGATCGAAGCCGTACGATCGGAGACGAGCTTCGATGTCGAGGGCCGCAGAAGAATCCAGTTGCCAGTCTAGGGCATTACCGATGGTGTAGATCTCGGCTACATCCTGGAAGTCCGGGGCAATGCCCGCCAAATCGATCCGGCGAAGCGTCATCTCGACGGCCTTTTGGCGATAGGTGCTCAGCAGCCTATGCCGCAGAACCCGATAGCGTTGCATCTCCCAGGAGAGTTCCGCGATGTCGATGGCGAGTAGCCATTCGATAGCTGATTGAGGATCGATGTCGCGGAAGATTGCGGCCTGGACCGCATGATAATGGTCGATGTTCTCTCCGGGCAGAAGTTGAGGCGGAGGACACAGCGCCTCGAATTCTGACGGCAAGACGATCGGCGACTGCGGTGGAGGTAGGCTGACGGGCCCATTCATTGACCTCGCACCTCCGATTGCGGACGTGACGTCGGCGCATCGATGTTTGCTCCGTTGGTCAGATGGACGGGGCTGGCATCCCAAAGCTCTTTTGCGATCGGCAGCGGCGAAATTTGCAGATTGGTCCACCAGGCTCTTTCGTTTCCGTGCCGGTGCAGAGATTGGTGATGGGATCGGCAAAGCGGCACGGTGAACTCGTCGCTGACTTTCCGCCCCAAGGTCCGCGGTTGAGCAAACTTCAGGTGATGCGCATCAGCCGGGGTCTTGTGGCAGACCAGACAACCCTGGCTGCGGATGAAGGCGAGGTGATCCTTGCTTCGCTTCCGAGGCGGCTCTTTTGGGAAGGCGAGACCGACCTGCTCTCCGGGAGAAGCGTTGGCAGGTACGTGAACGTCGCTGGTTGTCTCGAAAGGATAATCCTCAGTTAGTCCGACCGCTGACACGGGCGGTTGCTCTGCTGAATTGATGTCGGGAAGGGCGGCTTCCTCGAACTTCTTCTGGTAGGCGGCCTCGAGAACGCGGGCGTCCGTCTCTAGGAGAGTGTTCTTGAGGGCGAGGCTGATCTTGGCCCAGGCGAGCAGGTCCTCGCCGCTTTCCCGCATGGCAAGCTCACCCAAAAGCCGATCCAATAGCTCAGCGGAACGGTCAGGCGGCAGGACGGGAGAGCGGTTCAGGACGACTTTGTGCGGCTTTCCTTTCGGGCCTGGCGCGATCTGTGGCTCGACGGCGGCGGGAGATCCGGTCATGAGGTCGGGGGCATCCAGATCGTCCTCCCCGGCAATTCCGACCAACGCAAACAGCGCATAGCGGCGAGCGTAAGTCAGCGCCGCTCCCATCCGATGCGGCGCCTCGACCTCCTTGGAAGCGCAGACTGGGAGATCCGAGGAGATCCACTCCCCTGAAGCGTGGGCGAGCAGGGTGGTGAGGTGAATTTGGCCAGTTGGCTGCACGATCCGGGTGGTCTGGATGGTGGCGATTTCCTGCTGGCTCAGCGTCTTACGGACGATGTCCAGGCCACTCGCGAGCGAGGCGTAGCGGAAAGTCCGATCGTCCTCCCGCGGGAAGGGCGACCTGATGACGGCAGTCAAGGTCTTCTCCGGGTTCATCAGTTCAGCCTGAGCTCGGGCGAGGGCGGCCGCAATGGTCCCGATGCGCTCACTGGACTGGTGCATGGGACCCCTCCGCTGCTTGAGCCTCGAAGCTGATCGCCCCCGACTTGGAACGCTTGGCCTTGATGCCGTGGCCGGTTGCCTCCTTGGCATCCTCCGGCATCAGCTTTTTCAGATCCGATTTGGCCGTCTCGTGCTCGCCATGGGCCTCTCGCGTCCGCAGATAGGTCGCCGCCAGTTCGGCCCATTGGTTGGAGGTCGACATATCAACGACCTTCACCGCCTCGAGCCTTGGCCGGGGTGTTTCAATATTGAAGAGGATCGGCGGCTCGCCGCTTTGAACGCAGCGCCAGAACTTCTTTTCGGCCGTGAGCAGGAGGTGCTGGTAGAGCGGATCAGCGTGAATCTTGATCTCGACCCATTTCCCACCACCGGTGATGATCGAGAGCACCGAGCTGCGGGCGGCTGTCACCCACATGTTGTGTTGCAACTGGGCCATGTGCTTCTCGGCCGCGGCTTCCTCTGTGAAGGCCCACGGCAGCATGAATTTGGCTTCGAACACCGCTCCGGTCTGCTCGACCGTCCCATCCAGCGTTGCCGCCATCCATTTGTGCACGGGGTGCCGAAGACGCTTCTGGATATCCTTGACGGTGTGACCGCTGGCGCGTTGGTACCAGGCGCGGTTCAAGACCTCTGTCACGGTCCCGAGCTGGACGATCAGGTTGTCCGAGAGACCCTGCGGTTCGATTTCGCCACGCTTCTCCCGCCACAGGCGGATGAGGTTCTCTTGGTCATCCCCCATGATGATGCGGGCATCCGAGCCGCCGATGAAATGGCGGCGGTCGTTCGGGTTGAACCTGATGATTTGATGCTGTGGCTCGGCCACGCCGTCACTCTGTACGCTACGCACGGGTATCTCCTACTCCAAGAACAGCGGCGCTCGTCGCCGCACTGCCTGAAGCCCCGCGTCCGCGAGGTGAGATACCGGCCCCGCCATTGCGCCCGGCCGACTCAGTAACGCTCCAATCGAAGGGGAATGCCAGTCCATTCTGCAGCAATCTTGTTGCTCTTGTTGCCGGACTTTCAGCGGTTGGTCGCCCAGCATACCTCGCTCTCGCAAAGTGACAAATCGAAGCCACATAACGGGGCCGCGGGACGAGCAGTCGTCTGGACCGGTGCAGAAGAAGCTTCGACATCGGCGTCCCGGCCAAAATCCAGCGCGTTAGCGAACTCGATAGGGAGGTGCCTCCACCGCGGCTAAGCTATACAGACTTCAAGATTCCAATCCCGGGACTTGAACTGGCGTCCTGCCTGGGCTTCAATCAATCTGTTTCAAGCTTCATTTGATCCTTTTGATTGTCCATTTGCCCCGGATTCTGAATGCGGGTCTATTTGATTGTTCTTGGCACTTGGCTGCTGCTGAACTTACTTTTTGTGCTGATCGTGATCCCGCTGCGTAAGTCGCCGGCGCCGAAGCCGCTGGTCAGGGTGATTGGCGCTATCAAGAACCTGTTTAGAAGGCCCACGAAATAACGACGCTCCCGGCTTGCATTCTCGCCCGAGAACCGTGGAGGTTCGACAGCGGTTGAATTATCAGCCGGATGGAGGGAATCGTGTAGGGGAGCAAAAACTGTAGAACGCAGCAGCATGACCTCAGAGCGAAAGATCGAAGCGAACCGACGGAATGCCAAGCGAAGCACTGGGCCCAAGACGGAAGTTGGAAAGGCAAAGTCGAGCCGTAATGCCCGTCAACACGGGCTCTCGCGTTTGGCCATCGAGAATGATGCCAACGCCAGTCCGCTAGCGCGGGCGACTATGGCGGGTTTCGCGCACCAACACAGTTCTTTGAATATGATGGATGATCTCGTCCGTGCCAATCTGTGGCTCGGCCGCATCCGGCAGGCCCGCCATGACATGCTTTTTTCGTTGCTGGAATCCCCGAGCCCGAAGCTAGCGAGGCGTCTTGCGGGACTGGAGCGCTATGAGAGGCCGGTTCGGGCCGCGCAACGGCGAGTCCTGAAGCGCTGGCTGGAGCAAGGGTGACAAGAGGAAAAGGGCGGGCGACCGGAGGGCACTACGTTTAGGGAGCTTGCCGATCCCATGCACCTTCGATCGCGCGAACGAGGACCTCAATGTCGCTCAATTATCTGCCATTCGAGCAAGGAGCGTGGCGGCATCATGAAGCCGTCCGGCCTCGTAGATCAGCTGCTCGATATCCATGGAGACCTGAATTGCCTCGGCGACCCCGCCCGCCTCTGCGCACGCCTGTGCCGCCCTGGCGGTCTGCTCGGCCGCCTTAAGCTTGGCATGGATTTCCGCGAGGCACGCCTTGACGGCCAGTTCGATGATTTCCGCTTACATAACTTGTCGGTCTCCTGACAGATTCGAACCATCGAATGCACGCTCGGGTCGGTGCAGAAGTCCAGCGAATTCGGAGCAACCCTATTGGAGCACATGGTGAAGCGAAGGCAGTCGCGCACTCTTCACGTGTCCGCATCTTATGCGGAGAATCGATCCGTGCTTCTATTTGGCAGGTGCGCCCTAGAAGGAGATACCTCAGCACCAGTTTTCACCGCGAGCCGCGTTTGCTTCTCTTCGATGAATCTGAGTATTTTCGGACGCCGTGCTTTTTCGATTTTGAGAGCATTCCTCACTAGTGCTTGCACGCAGTCGTCTAGTAACAACTTTATCGAAGTTCCATTGCAACCAGCCGAGATTTCATTTTGCTTCCCGGAAATAAACGTGCAATAGAGAAAATAACGACCGGAAGTAGTGGCAGGGGCGACTTTGGAAGCCGTACGTCAGGATACGGGGCTGCAGTGCCTTGCACTGTTGTTGCGATTTCATCAGATCGCTGTTGACCCCGCGCAGATTGCACATCAGTTCGCCGGCTCAGCGGTCGGCGTCCAGGAAATGCTCCGCTGCGCCAAGCAGCTCAAGTTGAAGGCGCGAGCAATCCGCGAAAACTGGGTTGGCCTTTCAAAGCTTTCACTGCCCGCCATCGTCGAACGACACGATGGGTCCTTTGCGATTCTTGGCAAGGCCGGAAGCGATGACGTGCTCATTCACGACCCTGCGGTCAACCGTCCGCAGGTCATCAAGCGCGCCGAATTCGAGCAGGGCTGGACCGGCCGCATCGTGCTGATGACGCGGCGGGCCTCCCTTTCGGATCTGGCGCGCAAGTTCGACATTACCTGGTTCCTCCAGGCCATGCACAAATACCGCCGGCTGCTCGGTGAAGTGCTGATCGCCTCGTTCTTCCTGCAGCTGCTTGCATTGGTAACGCCCCTGTTCTTCCAGGTCGTGACCGACAAGGTGCTAGCGCATCGCGGCTACACCACGCTCGACGTGCTGGTGTTCGGGCTTCTGTGGCGCCAGAACCTTTTGTGACGGTCTCATTGAGCCAGCTCGCGCCTGACTTGAAAGTCAGGGTTAGCCCTGAGCCAAGCTCGCTATAATCAAGCGTATCTGTTCCGTCGCCGCCATCCAGACAGCGTGTCGCACGATGCGATGCTCCACGGGTACGGTCGGCGAGGTGCAGTTCGATACCAGCATGCCGTCGCCGCCGCGCACCCAGCCGACGCGCTCGGCAAAGCCGTCCTTGTCGACGTCGAACGATGAGCGTCAGCGCGATCCAGACCCTGAAGGCGATGGCGATCGAACCGCAGATGCAGCGGCGGTGGGAGGAGCAGCTCGCCGGCTATGTCAGCGCCAGCTTCGACGTGCTCTCGCTCGGCAATTGGGCGAGCCAGTCGGTGCAGTTCATCAGCAAGCTCGTCACCGCGCTGACACTCTATTTCGGCGCGCACCTGGTCATCGAAGGCAACCTCTCGGTCGACCAGGAATGATCTACATCTCACCAATGGTGTCGTGACCAGCGCGATCAAGACGCTCAAGTTCAGCGACGGCACGGTCGTTGACCTGACCCATGGCCCTTCCACATTCACCTGGATCGGTTCGGCGGGCTATTCGGTCACAGGTTCTAGTTTCGGGGCGAATACGTTTGAACTCAACGGCGGCGTCGAGACGGTCACGGGCGGCAACAACGGCAACAACACTTATATTGCTTCATCTGCGACCGGCCAGGCGATCATTTATCCGAACGAGAAGCCTGGCTCGTTCAACGAGCTCGATTTCATCGGGGGCATTACCGATGAAAACCTCTGGTTTGTCCAATCTGGCAACGATCTTACGATCGATGTCCTCGGAACCAATAGCAGTGTCACGGTCAAGGGTTGGTTCTCGAATAGCGCCAACCAGTTGCAGGAAATCGAAGCTGGCGGCCTCAAGATCGATAGCCAGATTTCACAATTGGTGCAGGCGATGGCGACCTATTCCGCCAATAATACAGGATTCGACCCGACAAGCTCGAGCATCCATACATTGCCAAACGACACGGCGCTCCAAGGAGCGGTGACGGCGGCGTGGCACGCGTAGGGAGGTAATTGAGGCCATGTACCGGGGTACATGGCCTCAACGGGGGGCGCTGGCCCCGACAGCTATTGTTGTCTTCCGTGCATGAAGCGGCGCAGCAGTTTCAGCGGATCGGCCCCAAGTGCCTCGGCAATGGCGATGAACTCGACGACGTCCAGACGGCGCTCGCCGCCCTCGTATTTGGCGACAAAGGATTGCGGCTTGCGCAGCTTCTTGGCGAGCGCCTGCTGGCGGATGCCGGCCATATGTCGCGTTGCGACAAGAAGGGCGATGAGGCGGGCATATTCGGCGGATTTGAGGGATTTTTCCATGGCCGCCGGGCGCTTGCGATTCGGCGGCGATCAATCTGATCCCAGGTTGGGATTATCCCAAAATAGGATAGTATTAACTCTGCCGTGCGAAGCTGGCTGGCGGGGTGCCCGGTTGCGCTGGACTTGTGCGGTGAGCGGAGCGCAATGGCGGCCGGGCATCCCAAACTCAAGGAGTTTCAGAGTGCTGGCCGAACTGCATCAGGATCCGCTTACGTCTCACTCCCGCGCCTCGAGCATCCGCGAGCAGGCGCTGTTTCATCTGCTTCTCGGAGAGCTCATGGCCGCCCGCTGGCAGCAGGGCTGCCACGATATCGAGGTGCTCAAGAGCGAGGTCGATAGGGGCGGCTACGACATCGTGTTGGAAGCCAACGGGATCCTTCGACATGTCCAGTTGAAGTCGACCTTATCAGGGTCCGCGGTCAGACATGTGACCGTCAGTACCCGGCTGCTTGAGAAGCCGAGCGGGTGCGTGGTCTGGCTTGAGGTCGATCAGCGGACGCTGGCGCTGGAGAGCTACCTCTGGTTCGGCGGCGAGCCGGGAGCAAGGCTGCCGGATCTGGGCTCGAAGATCAGCCGGCACTCCCGCGGCGATAGTACCGGGCTGAAGCCCGAGCGCCCGATGCATCGCGACCTGGGCAAGGCCTGCTTTGAGCGTCTCGATAGTGCAGATCAGCTGCTCGCCAGGCTGTTCGGTTAGCTCTAGGGACGACAGACGACGCGCCCCCTGGGGGCGAGCGGCAGCTCGCGTAGTCGATTAGGCCGCTCGTTTTAGGCCGGCCGCCTGACCTGGTGGGTTCAGGGGTGGCGGCGGCCGCGGATGATCGTGGCGTGCCCGATTATGAGCGAAAAAGTCGGTAGCCTCGCCAAGCCCCAGGGAAGGCCGTGGAGGGGATTTGTCTGCTCCCTGCACATCGACAGGTCCGGAATCCTTTAAATCGCACCTCAAGCGAAGCCTACGCGGTGCGCCCATGGTTTATATAAATCTCAAGCGGAAACAATAGTTTAGGTGCGGCTCAGTGGCCTGGATGGCGTTCTTTCACCCGTTCGCCGGCCAAACGCGGGCTGCTACCGGCGCCGGCCCGACACTGGGGAATTGGCACAAGTTATGCTATAGTTGGCGGATACATTGCTGAGGAGCCAGTTTGATGCATCAGCCTCCCAAAAAGGTACAGTCGCCTCCGACCCAGTTCGAAAAGCCCGCCAAGGAGCGATTGATCGAAGCCGCCGACAGGTTTTTCCGGTTGCTCGGGATCAGGGTCGAACCAAGCTTGATCGCTCACGATGCGCATACGAACATGGACACCCTGATCAAGTATTTCGGCCATGGCGATCCGTTGGTGGGTCGCTTCATCAAGTCTTTGGTTGCGGACGCGGAAGAATATTGGCGCGGTCGCTCCGAGGCGTATCCGAACGATCCTGTGTCGCAGCTGCGGGAATGGCTCGCCTACGAAGGACATCAGACAGGCTACATGATGGAGCCCGCGGTGCTGCTGTCGCGCACCGCGGCGGAATTGTTCGAGCCGCTCAAGCATCATCCCTTGTTGAAGGAAATCGAGGACTATTGGCAGGCGGAGCGGCGGCGGGTGGTCGGACTCTGCAGGGCCGCAAAGCTGCGCGATCCCTTAGAGCTTGCAGATAAGCTGCTTCTGCTGGTGCACGGCGCACGGAACGAGCGGGGGGCTTACGGATCCTTGAAGCCGAGCCGCTTGCTCCAGAAGGCCGGAAACGAGATGATGGTCGCTCACGGCGCCCAGAATGAGTCCGCGGGTGACCGGCCCTGAGGAATTGGATTGAAATTGGGTATGACCAAGACCGATGACGCCGCCCTGGTCGTCTTTACCTCTGAGACGCGTCAAGAGATCTTGGCTCACGCGGGGTCGCGGGGCTGGGTTCTCAGTCCCAAGAGTGTCGAGCACTGCCCCTATCTCGTCTGCTGCCGCCGGCAGGATTGGGAAAACAAAGCCGAGGGCATCGCACCTCGGACTGCATTCCTGGTCGGCCGGATTTCAACGCTCACGCGTCTCGACGAGACTAAAAACTCGCGAGGGCAGGCTCGTTTTCGCATCGGAATCTCGGAGTTCGCCGACGTTGCGGTCGCGGAAGTCTGGCGCAAGGAGCTGCGCAACCCGGTCGCCTATGCCGGCCTGAAGCAGCTCGGAATCCAGCTCAAGCGGCTGAAGTTTCAACCGGTGCCCGACGCGTCAACCGGCTCTGACAAGGCGCGAGGGGGGCTCACCATCGCCGAGGCGAAGAAAGCGTTGGCGGCCACCTTTGGCGTGCGGCCCGAAGATGTTGAGATCACGATCAAGGGGTGACCGAATTAACCAACGGCGCGATCGCGGGCTATGTATCTACCGAGTATATTTGAAGTATATGTAAAGATTATGGTATAGTTGGGACCTTGTCTGTTGGAGAGGTCTCATGAGTGATTTCCGCGTTGACCATCTGCCCATCGCCGATTTGAAGCCGAACCCGGCCAATGCCAGGCGGCATTCGCGCAAGCAGCTGCATCAGATCGCAGCCTCGATTCGCGAGTTCGGGTTCAACAGCATCGTTGTGGCCGATGAGGAGGGGGTGATCCTGGTCGGCCATGGCCGGGTCGAGGGCGCCCGCCTTGCGGGATTGGAGCGGGTGCCGGTTCTGCGGGTCGGCCATTTGACGCCCGCGCAGAAGACCGCGTTCTCGCTCTCGGACAACAAGATCGCTCTGAATTCCGATTGGGATATGGACCAGCTCCGCGTGCTCTGGCGCGAGCTGATGGGCGCCGAGATCAATTTCGATGTGGAAGTGACCGGCTTCGAGACTGCCGAGATTGACCTCTTGGTCGATGGCGAAACGATCCGCGAGAAGCCGGATCGCAGCGATCTGGTTCCACCGGTCGGTTCTGATGCAGTGTCGCGGCTCGGCGATCTCTGGACTCTGGGCGAGCATCGTCTGCTGTGTGGCGATGCGTGCGATGCGGCTTCGTTTGCCGATCTGATGGGCGGCGAACAAGCCCGGGTGGTCTTTACCGATCCTCCCTACAACGTGCCGATCGACGGGCATGTCAGCGGGCTCGGCGCGGTTAAGCACCGCGAATTCAAGATGGCCTCGGGCGAAATGAGCTCGGCCGAATTTACCGGGTTCTTGGCTGTGGTGTTCGGCAACATGGCGCAGGCGAGTGTGGATGGCGCCATGCATTTCATCTGCATGGATTGGCGGCACATGGACGAGGTGCTGAAGGCGGCCGCAGACACCTATTCCGAGCTGAAGAATCTATGCGTCTGGAACAAGAGCAATGGTGGCATGGGCTCGTTCTACCGTTCCAAGCACGAGTTGGTGTTCGTCTACAAGGTGGGCCAGGGAGCGCATGTGAATACGATCGAGCTCGGCAAGCACGGCCGCTACCGCACCAATGTATGGGACTACGCCGGCATCAACAGCTTTGGCGCGAGCCGCGCGAGCGAGCTCGAGATGCACCCGACGGTGAAGCCCACCGCACTCGTGATCGATGCCATCAAGGATTGCTCGCGCCGCGGCGAGATCGTGCTCGACCCGTTCTCCGGGTCCGGCACCACCATCATGGCGGCCCAGAAGTGCCGGAGGCAGGCTCGCGGGATTGAGCTCGACCCACTCTATGTCGACGTCGCCATCCGCCGCTGGCAGGCCTATACGGGGCAGCCGGCGACCATGGCATTGACGGGCGAAACCTTCGCCGACGCCGAGCAGCGCCGGTCCGACCCGCTTCAGTAGACGGCTCCAGAATCTTCACGGCTAAGGAGGGTCGCAGCCCTCTTCGCTCGACCGCATGTTTGGCTCGATACATAAGCCATGGTGTCGCTTAGCGAGCGGCATGCTTACTGTTCGGCAATATTTTGTGCCGATCTTGTGGGGCTGTCGAGGAGGATGGAGAGAATGGACAAGCACGCCGCCATGACGATGCTGGTTGCAAAGCGCCGCGCGGAGGCCGACGGCCGCTATCATCAACTGCACCAGTATGATGACGGCAGCTGGGACTTCGACTTCGTTGTGCCTTGGACCAAATCCGCCTGTCGTTTAGATGCCGACCTCATGATTATTGGTCAAGATTGGGCGTCTGAGGATTACCTCCGACGCAACAACGATGCAATAATGCGCGCGAGGCGGGCACTGACGGGGCAGGACGCGCATCTTGCGACCAATCAGAACCTGAAGCGTCTGCTGGCCCAGCATTTTGGTCTAAGCTTTTCCGAGACCTATGCCACCGACGTGCTGGTCTTCATCAAGCCAGGCGGGATGAGCAGTAGCGTCCCTATAAGGGATCTGAATTACTGTGCCTTAACCTACACGCTTCCTCAGCTCGACATCGTGAAGCCGCGCATGGCTTTATGCCTCGGTGCCAAGACGTTCAATTCCGTTCGAACCGCCCTCGGCTTGGAGCCGTTGAGATTGCGGGATGCCTGCATCCCCTCGGCGCCCACACGGGTTGACGCCACCGAACTTTACGGCGTTCCTCACACCGGCAGTTGGGGGACGAAGAACGCGGGAGGCCTGCAAGCGGTCGAGTTGATTTGGGCAGATCTTGGTCGCCATTTTCGCACGCTTGGGACTGGTACAGCAATTGACCCTGTAGATCGATCTTAATTGATTTCGGGAATCCTGAGCGATCGAGCTTGGGCAACGAAATCGCGCGATCGCCGTGTCAGGAAGCTGGGCACGATCGTTGATCAAATCACTGATCTGAGCTATACAGAAGTCACCTCGCACGAGAGCTGCGGTTGAGCCCATGTGGGCTTTGCGTGAAGCACAAACCCGGCAAGTAGTGCGTAAATGATGGCGTGACGCCTGATGGGTCCGAATTTCTGCTCGCAGGAATTTGGTAACCCCGGAGGTCACGCCATTTGCGTTTGGGTGGCCTCCTTGAACTGGTTTTTGAGGAGTAGAAATATGAAGCGTAATCGCAAGGGACAGTACGAAAAGGGGACGACCGGCAATCCGAAGGGGCGTCCGCGGAAGCAGCCCCACCCTGTTTCGGACGATCAGGTTCGCCGCGATTTCTTCGAAGCCGCGGAAATGCTTGTTCCGATCGTTGTGGGAAATAAGCGCGAGATGATTCCGGCGCGGGTCGCTATAGATAAGCAGCTGGTCATTAAGGCGGTATCAGGTGACGCCCGAGCTCGGGATTTGTACTATAAGCGCAAGGACCGCTTCACGCTTGAGCACGTCAAGCAGCAGCTCGACAATTTGCGTGTTATTGTTGAAGCTGAAGACCGTTTGCGTGAATTCCCGGAAGACGTGACTGACGAATTCAAGAGGGCGCTGAATTTGCTGAAGCAGAGTATAGATCGATACTACTATCCGCTCTAGCCGGTTCGAACGCCAACAGCCTCTTTTCAGGCTTGCCACCAGAGGAGTGCATCATTGCACTCCTCTTTTTTTCGCTTTTGAGCTTGTCACCCAATGCTGGTCGGAACCCTCAAGTATCCTCGCTTCGAGTCGGTGCGCCCTTTTTCGCGCCTGCGTCGCCCCTGCTAAGCCCGTGTTCAAGGGCTGTAACAGCCCTGATCGCCTCCTGTTCGGCATCCTGTTCGCATCCCCCTTCCGCTCTGCCGTCAGTTCGTAAGCAGCTCGAAAGTCGACGCTTTCTCCTGCACATTGCCAGCAGAGCGCTGTGAGATAATTGTTTCAGGGTTATCTGGTCAGGTTCAGGGCAAACAAATGTCCCAGCCGTGGTTTGAAGATAGGGCGACCATTGAGCTCGCAAACGCGGTCCCCGAACGGGTCGCGGGCCGCTCACGTTGGTTGCTCTGCCGCGATTGCCCTTGCTGCTCTTCAATGGGCGGCTTACTGTTTCTCTTCTTCTTGATTACTCCGATTCTTGGGATGCAGTGGCAACTCGTCTCATGGCTGTGCCGCTGGGTCCAAGCCGCGTCCAAAAGTGATCTCCCTGCGGCCCAAACCAAGTCCCCTCCCAACCCGAGTAGGCCGCTCGCTGCGAGAGATCCATAGGATCCCTCGGTTCACCAGGGCCGCTCAACCACGGTATGTCGGCAAGAATGACCATTAGGGTTTTCGTCGAGTCCGGGAATTATTTCGCGGATAACAGCAATCACGGCGACCGCGCGATATTCCTTAGCATAGCCGCAAAGCTTCGCGCCACCTGGCCGGGCTGCGAGATCTGTTGGGTCACTGGTGAGGGCGGCGTGGGGGCGCCGCAACGCGATGGCGTTACCCCGATCCTCGCTTCCGACGCTGCCGGCCGGAGTAGAGCCCTAAGCAACTCAGACCTCGTGCTAGCGACGGGCGGCGGATACTTCACCGACAGTTTTGCCTCTCACGCTCGCGCGGTGCTCGAAACGCTTGAGGCTGGCTTGCAGCTTGGTAAACCTACCGCGATATTGAGTTGCGGGTTCGAGCCGATAAGCGACCGTTCGCTCGCCTCAAAGATGCTGGAGGTTCTGCCGAAGATCGGATTGGTAGCCTGCCGCGAGCCCGCGCAAAGCCGGGACGTGCTCCTCTCCATGGGCGTTCACATGAACCGGCTGCTGATCGCGGGCGACGAGGCGCTCGAATTTGCATTCTGCAAGCGCCCAGCCAAGTTGGCCTCGGGGCTAGGCATCAACATCCGATGCGCTGAATACGCCGGGGTCGGCCTCGGCACCATAGCCGATTTAGGCAAAATGCTGCATGCCGCGGTGGCGGATATCCATGCACCACTCGTCCCCATTCCGATTTCGGTCTCGGGCCCCTCCGATATTGATGCTATCCGCGAACTGATCGGCGATCTGGCGGACCGGGTCGATGATCGCCGCGGGGTTGATGATCCTGCGGAAATCGTCGCTCGTGCCGGCGATTGCCGCATCGTCGTCACGGGCAGTTACCACGCTGCGGTATTTGCCCTGGCGCAGGGGGTCTCCGTGGTGGCAATGGTTGCCTCGCCGCATTATCGGTCGAAGTTCCGCGGATTGCAGGCCGGCTTTTCAGGAATTGGGCTGCGCATTGTGGAATTGGGCCGTGCAGAGACCAAGGACGTGCTGACTGAGGCGGTCTCTGAAGCTTGGCGAGAGGCGCCTACGGTACGTGGAGCTTTGTTGCGGGCCACCGAGCAACAGATCGCGAAATGCCATCGTGTGTACCAACGCCTGCATGACCTCGTTGGCCCCGCTGACGCGATCGCAGAGCCGGCAGCTGAGTGGGACATACAACTCAATTCTGCTACACTATTCCCAGCCGCAACGGCGAAGCCTTCGGAGACACCAAGGAAGATGCAGCGAGCCCACCTGCCGTCACTCTCCGAGGAAGAAATCGAAACATTCCGGCGGCAGGGTTATCTCGGACCGTTTACCGCGTTCAGTCCGGATTACATGCAGCAAGTGCGGCAGACGATTCTTGAACGCGTGCTAACTACCCCTTCGCGCTATTGTCCCTTCGGCTTGCGGGTGCGGCATCTCGATAGCCGGACCGTTTCCGACCTTTGCTCTTCGCCGGAGATACTCGGCCGCATGGCTTCTATCTATGGACCTGATCTGGTTCTCTGGAATTCGAACTTGTTCAACAAGCCGCCAGCCGAACCCAGCCACCTCGAGGAATATCCGTGGCATCAGGACCACTACAACTGGAACATGGAGCCGGTTCTCAATATCTCGGCCTGGCTCGCGATCGGGCCAGCCACCGAAGAGAACGGCTGCGTCCAGGTGATCCCCGGTTCGCACCGCCAGATCATTCCGCCCGTGACAGATACCAACCCCGACCTTAGCCTGCGATTTGGCGGGATTGCGTCAGACCCCCGCTATGTGGACGAAGCCAAGAAAGTCTCGCTGCCGCTGAAGTCGGGTCAGTTTTTTCTGTTCACCGAACGTCTGCTGCATCACTCAAATCCCAACCGCACCACCGAGAACCGTCTGGGGCTCGCAATCCGTGTGACCGTACCGATCGTCAAGGTCAGCGAGCCATTCCCATGTGTGTTGGTCGCCGGCGAGGACCGAATGGGCTTCAACCGCTATGCCAGCCCGCCCAGCGACGAGCCCGATGCAGACTGGCTGGCATCGTTGCCGCTTGAGCATGTGTTCGAGTTCGACCGGCCCATACCGGGTATGGGATGGCATCTGCTCGAAAACGACGGCACCACCAAATTCGCATGGACCGGGCTGGAGCCGACAGCGTGGTTGGATTTTCGGCCAGCCGAGCCCGGTGATTACGTGGTGCGCTGGGAAGTGGTGCATGCGATCTCACCGGCGGCAATCCAGGAGGCCGTGTTGCATGCGAACAGCGTTGCCTTGGAGACCGAGCGCAGACAGGAGGGCAGCGCAGTCGTGCTCGAAGCGCGCCTACCGGCTCGGGTGCTGCGGCTGCGCTCCGATCGGCTCCGTCTTCATCTAGAGGGCTGTAAGCCGCTGCGACCGTGCGATGTCGATCCGGCGAGCCCCGATAAACGCTCGCTCGGCCTGGGCATCCGCCGCGTCTCGGTCTCGGCAGTTGGCGCCGGAGAGTGACTCTCGGTGCCCGGTGATCAGGCTCAGATGTTTCCGTCCATCTCTCCCGAGGCCATCACAAACTCGCTGTGGCGGCCGCGCCGGCTTTGCGTTGCCTGCGATCTTGACGTTGTAGGGAGGATCGAGAAACGGGGCATCGATGCGGAGGCTTTCGCCGTCGATCTTTCGAAGGAGAGCCGGTCGTGTCCCCTCGCGTGGTGTGGCTCGCGGCGGGTTGGGGGAGGCGCACCCAAGCTTTGTCATATCGCCTTACGCGCCACTCATTGCACGGCAGCGTTCTTGCGCGCGCATCTCGCGGCGGGAACCAACACCGTCGACGTAGGCAACACCGGGGGCTTCTACGGTTTCAACCTCGTCAATGTGGCCAATGTCGTAGCCGGCGATGGTAACGACACGATCAATATCGGGAATATCGTCAACGGACTCTCCGTCGATCTCGGGGCGGGAGGCAACTTCCTGCACCTCGCCCGCGGCGCCAACACGCTGAGCGTGAGCAACGTGTCCTTCATCAATGGCAGCGATTTCGGCCATCGATGGCAGCGATTTCGGCGGCTTCAATCCGGCCAAAGATGTGCTGACATTGTCGAACGACCAAAACGGCACGTCGATCAATCTCGGTGACGGTAACAACACGCTCAATCTGGAGGGGCCCAACGGCGACGGCAGCACGGATGGTCGCGACATCCAGATCCACCTCACCAATAACGTCGGAGCGATCACGAACGGCAATTTCCGGTTCGTATGACGATGATGCCAGGCGACGCCGGGCTTAAGCCCGGCGTTTGCTCCCGCCGAGCGGTGCTTACGGCCGCAACGACGGTTTCCTGTTCGGCGCCGTATCGATGGTCCAGTTTTTTGGCATCGCGGGTACGCTCCGCCGTTTCCAGCATGTCGGCGTCATCCGGGCGCCTTTGCTGTTCGAGGGCGGCCTCTACCAATCTAAGCCGCCATAGGCGGCCCGCTCCGCGTGACCGTGAGCAAGAAAAACCGCCAACCGATGTCCGGTGTGGCGGTGATCGTGAGTTGGGACGGGCTTAGCTGGCCAAAGTGGTTCGGCTTACCGGACGTACCAATATCCCCACCAGCGCTGGGACACGGGCCGTGCCTGCGCCTTCATGGCTGCGACTTCCTCGACCGGGCGAAGCTGGGGACCATAGATCGCGGGCGGGTAAACGTCATCCCACAGCACAACACCGCCCTGGACGGCGGCCGCCCGATGTGACGGAGCAAGCGCGAGCTCGGCGGCCGACGCGACGGATGCAGTCACGGTAAGGCCAAGGGCGGCCAGGGCAATGGTTGGAATAAGGGCGCGGAAGTTCATTGGTTTGAATCCCTCTGAAATGCGATGGGAAATAATGCGACGGCTGCCGAACGGTTGCAAGGGCATGGCTCGATCGAACTGCCCGAAATTCCTCGTCCTGGGACGAGGTCTGGTCGACGCATCTGCTCGGCCAATGTGCGGCCGAGCCGCGGAGCGTGTCCTTCCCTCTTACAAAGTGGTCGCTATGCA
The DNA here is from genome assembly GCF_023073355.1 of Bradyrhizobium sp. 199. Lineage (GTDB taxonomy): Bacteria > Pseudomonadota > Alphaproteobacteria > Rhizobiales > Xanthobacteraceae > Bradyrhizobium. Next base: position 724,039 of record NZ_JADPJI010000008.1, on the reverse strand, counting down.
GAGTGTTCGGTGATCGTCTCCGATCGAGGCAGATGTGGCGGAGCCCTGCGGGCTCGGCACGAGTGCTTCATGCACACAAGGGATCGGACCTTGAACAATTTTTCGGCGCCCATGAGTGATCAAGAACCATGATGTCGACACACTGATCGCTCTTGATGTGAACAGGACTATCCAGGGCGACTCCATGACTTCTGCGTTTGTCTCCGCTTCCATTTTCGGCGCTGGCCTCATTCTTGGATACGCGCTGAGCGCTTGGCGCGTCCAACGAAGAGGTGCGCACGCATCCTACGGCGCCTCACACCGGGCGTCCCAACCCACCTCGACGTTCGGCCACGCCCGGCGTGCCTTTTAGATGTCGTCCAATTCGTTGTCGGCATCCAGCTTCACACACCGAAACGACGGGGCATGACGAGATGAGCGAGCCTAAGAAGGATGCTCCGCGACGCTACATCGTGGATGGCGCCGGACAGCGCGTGCTCGTTGGTCTGACGATCTCGGAAACCATCGAGTTCGAAGCGCTAGACAAGCCGGATACCGACTTGATGGGCGAAGCGGCGCGCGTCCGTCAGGCCCAGCATGGCGAACGCTGGGTGGAACTCTACATCAAGCACGAACGTGCCTGGAGCGACTGGATGGCGCACACGCGTGCGCGGCTGGAGAAGCCGCCGTTGCTCAACTAGGGTTTGACCCGGAGTTGCGGATAAAACCCGGTCATTTCCTTGCGAAGCCGTCTCGTGCGTCAGCGCCGGGCGGTTGTCGCCACCTCACACCGCGAGCATGCGGCTGCCCTGAATGCTCATCAGGGTGAGGTTGCCGGTTGCATAGGCGCCGGTGTCGATGTTGACGCGGTTGGCCAGGAATTCGGCACTGCGGACCGGCGTATGTCCATGCACGACATATTTGCCGAACTGGTCCTCGCTCCGCAGGAACTCTTCGCGAATCCAGAGCAGATCGCGCTCCGTCTGCTCGGCCAGTGCAACGCCCGGGCGGACGCCGGCGTGAACGAAGAAGAAGTCGCCGCAACTGAAGCTCAGCCGCAAATTGTCCAGGAATTCCAGATGTTCGGTTGGCATTGCCCGAATTAAATTGCGCAATATCGATGCCGGCTCGTCGCGCTTCAGGTCCGGTGGGGCAAGCCCGTAGGACATCAACGTCTGGGTCCCGCCGAAGGCAATCCAGTCCTCGAACAGCGAAGGATCTTCGAACACCCTCACGAGGAATGCCTCGTGGTTTCCCTTGAGGAAAACTGCGTTTCCCCGGCGGCTCCGTTCGACCAGGACGTCGAGAGTGGCGCGCGTATCCGGGCCGCGATCGATGTAATCGCCCATGAAGACCTCGATCGCATAGCGCGGCCGGCTGCGGGCAACGTCGGCGTCGATCACCCGCAACATAGGCTGGAGCAGATGGGCGCATCCGTGAATATCGGAGATCGCATAGATGCGAACTCCCTCCGGCAATTGAGGTTTGGGGAAGGGCGGGCGTGGTCGGGCGAGAGATATCATGGCACTCAATCGATTGGGTCGTCGAAAAATTTCCCCAAGTCGCCGGCACCGGAGAGCTTCCATCCAACACGAACAACGTGAGTGCGGTGAGGGAGCGTCCTTGTTCTCCGGTTCGATCACGCCAAAAGAAGGGCGGTACTTCTTGCCCACCATGTTGTCGCTGGGCAGCACCAACGATCGGTCCGCAGGATTGCATCGCTGAACGCGAGAGCGCGGCAAAGATGCATGCCTAGGCAAATCTCGCGGCGCACGCCAAGGTAGAAATCCCTCGAAATTCTCGCAAATGATTCTTTGCGCCCGATCGGAAGATTGCATCGCCTGAAAGATGAGCGACGAGGCGCTCGCGCGACCACCGGACGTCGCGTTGGACGCGGAACTTGATTCAAAATAGGGCAACACGTTCGCTCGTATGTCATCACTGTGACGACTTTTTCAGCGCATCGAATTTTGCTGCGCATTTCAACATCGCGCATCATCCATGCGCCGCAAAAGTTTTGCGTGCAGCGCCACAATCTCGCTGCGATCAGCCAACACTTTCCGTGCGGAGAAGTTGACGAGTCTTCAGCATCACGATGGGCGTCAGGCACTCTCTCGATTGACAGAGGTACGAATGGCTGTTGCAACTTATGGTTCTGAAAGCGCCCACGCGTTATCGTCGACGCGCGGCGGCTCGCTTCAGAGGCCATTTCAAATCGTCGTCATGGCTGCCGACTTTCTGCTGATCCTGTTGAGCTATGCCGCCGGAGCTTCGCTCTACGGCGCGGCCGTTGCTTCGCCCGATGGCGCTTCGGTAGGGGCGGGGTTATTTGTCGGCGTCGTGTTCGTCGCGGTCGCCTATTTCCGGGACGTCTATGCCACGCACCGCTTGCTCAATGTCGTCTGGCAGCTGCGCAAGGCCGTGTTTATCTGGCTGACGTCGCTGACGATCCTCGCCGTTGCGGCCTTCCTGCTGAAATCGACGGACAATCTCTCCCGCGGCACCGTCCTCGTGTTCGCCGTGATCGGCGGATTTGGCTTGATCAGCCTTCGCTTCGTTTGGCAGGCGGTATTCGGCACGAACTTTGCGAGGAGCCGGCTGGTCGATCGCAAGGTGATCCTGCTCAGCCTCAAGCCGCTCGATTTCACCTCGAGCCGCTTCAAGGACCTGCGAAGGAATGGTTTCGATGTCACCCGCCATTTCGTGCTCGGCGCCGATCGGGACGACGGCCAATGGGAGCGACAGATTCGCGACGTGATCCGGCAATCGCGCTCGGCCGATGTCGACGAATATCTGGTTGCGCTCGACTGGAACGAATTGCCGATGCTCCGCAAGCTGGCGCCATATTTGCGCGCCGTCCCACAGCCCATACGCCTGCTGCCGGACGATCCGGTCGCTGATCTGGTAGCCCGCCCATTTCTGCCGGTCAGTGGAACCGTCGCGGTCGAAATCCAGCGGCCGCCTCTCTCGATTTTTGAGCGGTTGCAAAAGCGCTGTCTCGACGTTGGCGTGGCCGTGTTCGCGCTTGTGATGCTGACGCCGCTGCTGCTGACCGTTGCCATGCTGATAAAGCTCGACTCCCCGGGGAACGTCATCTTCCGGCAGTCGCGGCGCGGCTTTAACGGGAGGCCGTTCGAGATCTGGAAGTTCCGAACCATGACCGTCAGCGAGAACGGCGAGACGGTTACGCAAGCGACCAAGAGGGATGCCCGGGTCACAAAGATCGGACGGTTCCTTCGCATGACCAGCATTGACGAACTGCCGCAGCTCTGGAACGTGCTGCGCGGGGATATGTCACTGGTTGGGCCGCGCCCGCACGCGCTGGCCCATGACAATTACTATGACGAGCTCATCAGCAAATACGTCTACCGGCACCACATGAAGCCTGGCCTGACGGGCTGGGCCCAGGTGAACGGGTTCAGAGGAGAAACGCCGACGATCGATCTGATGGAGAAGCGGGTCGAGTACGATGTCTGGTACGTCAGCAACTGGAGCATCTGGCTCGATCTGAAGATCATGGCCCGCACCGCATCCGCAGTGATGTTCCAGGAAGCGTACTAGCCGCTCAATTTGCCGATAATCTGGAACCGCCGTCTAAGCCCGATCAGGATTCATCTCGCTACGACCTGCCAAAGAGCCGCATGATCGCATCGCGCAACGCGAGCAACGGCGGCACCAACACGAAGAAAGCTCCCATCGCGACCGAGACGATGACATGACGAACCGAGAAGGGTTCGTCCTGCTCGATCTCTCGTTGGTTGGGGTCGATGGGCGCCGGCGAAAGCGTCGTCGCCGTCGACTGCCGACGCGGCTTGCGTGGGGGAACCACGATCAACACGAACAGAATGTTGAGCAGAACCCAAATAGTCAAAATCGTCAGGACGATCAGCATTCCGAGCCCGCCGGAAAAGAACTACAAATATGAGCCGAGATTAGCCCCAGGGAACTCAGAAAGAAAGATGCCCAAAGTCTCGGCATTTTGAGGCATTGAGGACCGGATTGTCTCGTCTTATCGAGAGATGATTGCCAATTAGCGCACTGTCCTAGCCAGCACCGCCTTCGTCAATCCTTGCTTTTGGCTAGAGCAATAGCTGCAAGTTGTGGATTCCGGACGAATACGGAGGCCTGGGCAGTCCGGTGGCCAATCCCCGGCTGGTGCGCGAAGGCCCATTCGATCGCCTTCCAGCGACAGCTCCGCAAGACGCAAAAAAGCCCGCTGCCAAAATGGGCAGCGGGCCCGGGGGCGTTACAGTTCGGCCGAGCGCGGCGCCGCGCCGCCTAGGCGTGCTCGACGTAATAGCTGTTGTGGTGCTTGCCCTTGTACGCCTCGATGCGCTTGAGCATCTTCGGGTTGGCGCGGTTGAGCACGGCGCCGAGCAGTTTCTTCTGGAGGACTTCCGAGCCGGAAACCGACTCCTGAACAGCGCTTCGCGTCGTTTGTCCCCATTCGATCACGTAGACCATGGCGTCGATCAGGAGGCTGAAGGCCTTCGAATCCGCCACCGGCATCACTGGGGCAAGATCGATCACGATGTATTCATAGTGCTCTCTCAGCACCTTGAGCAGTTCGGCCATCGCCTTCGATCCGATGACGTCGGCCGAATTGACCATGCGGGACGCCACGACGGACGGCAGGAAATCCAGGCCCGTTTCCTTGCTTCGCTGCACATGGTAGCCGAGGCTCGCCGGGTCGGCGAGAGCTTCCACCAGTCCGCTCTTGGCGTTGGGGGCGAGCTCTCGGGTCAGCGAGCGCGTGTGCAGATCGCCGTCGATCAGGACCGTGCGATGTCCGGTGAGGGCGATCAACTGCGCGAAGTTGGCCGCCACCGTGGTTTTTCCTTCCTTGGGAAGGGAAGACACGATGCCGATGACCTTGATCTCGCGGGTCAGGCGCGCAACGTCGATCGATACCTTGATGTTGCGCAGCGTCTCGGCGAATCGCGAGAATGGATGATCGACGACGTAGCGGGACAGATCCGGTGAACTCGTCTTGCCTGACGCGGAAAGCAACGCGCCGGTCGTCGTCGGCGGACGAATGTCGGGCAGCACGCCGAGGCACTTGACCCCGAGCTCCTCCTCGACCTCGGCGGGGGTCCGCAAGACGTCGCTGAGCAGTTCGCGCCCAAATGCGACGCCAAAGCCGAGGCAGAGGCCGCCGACCAGGCCGCCGACGAGGGCCAGAACCGTACGCGGCGAGCTCTTGCGATCCGGCTTGGTGGCGGTGCTGATGAGGCGCGCCTCGCTGAGCGGGAAGCTCTGATTCTGCGTCGCGCTTTGCAGTTTCTCGAGGAAGTTGTTGTAGAGGTTGCGATAGGTGTCGGCGGCGCTTTCGAGATCGCGCAGCTTGACTGCGGCCTGGCCGGAATCGCCGGCCTGGGCGACGAGTTCCTTCACGCTTTTCTCGAGCGATGCCTCCCGGCTCTTTGCGATCTCATAGTCGCTGCGATAGGCATCTCCGATCCGACGCAGCTCGTCGGCGATGTTCTTGCGCAGCTCCTCCATCTTGTTGGCCAGATTGACCGTCGCAAGATGCTGCTTGCCGTAGCGTCGCGACCAATCCGCATATTGGGCCTGAAGGTCGAGATATTGGGCGCGCAGGCGGGTGATGACCGAGTTGTTGAGAGCGTCCGTCACGGTTGATTGCGCAACATCCTGGTCGGAGATCGCGTCGATCCGGTCGAGACGAGCCTTGGCCTCGGCGGTCGCCGCCCGCGCTTGAACCAGCTGCGTATTCAGGTCCGACAATTGCTGCTCTGACATCAGCCCGCGGCTGGTCCCGACGATGTTGTGCTCGGCCTTGAAGGTTTGCACGGCGCGGTCGCTGGCCGTTGCCTGTTCGCTCAGCTCGATGCTGCGCTGCTGAAGCCATTCGGTTGCCCGCTTGGTGGACTGATATTTGGCTTCCAGGGCGCCGACGAGGTAGGCATTGGCGATCGCGTTGACGATCTTGGCGGCCTTCTCGGGGCTTCGCGAGCGATAGTTCATCGACAAGACATACGTCGTCAGGACGCGTTCCGTTCTCAGGTTCTTCTGAACCTGCTCGACCACGGCGTGTTCGAGCCGCTCCTGGGACGCAGCTTCGCCAGAGCCAAACGGCGACATGAGCTTGCCGAGAACGATGGACAGCAAGCCTGGACTGGAGCCATTGAATTCCGGATCATCCGTCAGCTTCAGGCGACGGACGACCGAGAGAATCAGGTCGTCCGAATTGATGACCTCGACCTGGCTATCGACGTAGCCGGTATCGATGAGGGCACTGTTGGCGTTGCTGTCTTTGTCCAGCACCTGCGCCTGACGCGTATCCATCATGATTCGGGCATTCGCGGTGTACATCGGCTGTGCCATGACCAGGTAGACGATCACCAGGGCCAGCGCAGCTCCGGTGCACGCCGCGATGATCGGCCACTGCCGGCGCAGGACGTCGGCCACGCGCTCGAAGCTGAGGACGGCTCCGCCGAATTCGATGCCGAATCTGTGTCCCGACTGGAAATGTTCTCTGGGCTGGTACATTTTTGAATTCGCGTCCTTTGACGATCGCTGATCAGTTCGGAAGTGGGACGGGCTTGAATGGGTTCGCCAGCTTGGTTTTGAATTCACCCTCGAGCAGGGCGCCGCCTCGGGCCGGTTGCGCCGGGCCCTTGGCTTGCGGCCGAGCCGGGACGCCCGAGGCGTCCTCTCCTGCGGCGGAATAGCCCGCTTGCACGTTGAGATCACCGACCCGTTGCGCAAAATCCCTGATCTTGCGCGCCGCGTCCGGCTGCGTCGACGTGCACCGTCCTTCCGCAATCCTCAGCGCCGCGCCGATAGCTGAACGATCGCTCGAAGCCGAGGCCGAGATGAGTGTCTGGACGGACGGCAACACCGAGGGGTTCGTGGCGATGTAGGTGGCGAGCCGAAATCTCAGCTTCTCCTTGTCGTTGCGCAGTCGCTCCAGAAGCGAGGAGGGCGATTTCACGAACGTGTCGAGTTCGAGCTGCGAGGCACGATCCGAAAATTCGACGCAGTGAGCGCGGCAAGCATCGATGCTCGACATGGTCAAGGCAGAAGCTGCCAAGACGATCGGTAGCCATCGTCGCCTTGCATGACGAATTGTCGGTCCGCAGCCCATCCGTGTCCCTTTCTCACTGTTGCAAACAGGAGAACAGGCGAAACCTGGCAGGTAACTGTGTCAATTTTTGTGCGACGCAAAAGCTGAGTGCGGTGCTCGACGACGACGGCTGCACTGCCTGCTTTTCGGTCGGTTGCAAAATGAGGATATGCAATGACTGCGAGATCGGCATGCTTGCGCCTAGGAATGTTGCAGCTTGAAAACATATCAGGCATTTGCGCGTGCAGGCCTCGCGAGCGGCGTCGCAAAACCGACACAAGTCGTCGGCTACTCGTTGGTTCCCGTCCGCGAGAAATTTATCAGTGCAACATGTGCGACATCAGCGTGAGAAAAAAATTAGCGCAACTGCGGCTGCCTTGATCGCAACAGTGCCGAATTTCGCGCACACTTTGCACGCAAACACCCGCAATCATCACGCCCGAATTTGCGCGCCGACGCCGGCTGGTCTCGGCGAAAAGTGGCGTGAACTTGGCGCTCGCATGTCCGAATGACTGCGAGCCTTGAATTTATCGTCGATCGTCATGCGTCGATTGCGACTCCGCGATCGCAGAGATTGAACATGTGCAAGTCCTGATACACACTGCTGCGGTGCAATAGCTGGGAATGTTGATGTGACGGAGTTGGTTCATCGTGAGAAGGCGCATGTCCTGCCGCTCGACAGTATCAGGGGTATCGCCGCGACATCGGTCGTGATTCACCATCTCCTGCTGATGCCGACATTCCTCGCGGCGTTCCCGCACAACGCGTGGATCAATTGCGCGTTCTTCAGAAGCTCCTGGCTGCTGGTCGATCTGTTCTTTGTTCTCAGCGGGATCGTGATGTCGCTCAGCTACGTCGAAAGCGACTTCGGGCGCTTCTCGCTGCGCGAGTTCATGGTGCGGCGGCTGGCGCGGGTCTATCCGCTGCACATCGTCATGCTGATGGCAAATCTGTTGTTTCGCCTCCTGCGTATCAGCCTGGTCATGACGGGCGTCGTTGTGGCCGCGCCGGCGGCGTTCGAAGTGAACAATGCATACTCCTTCGTTCTCAACGTCCTGCTGCTGCATTCGATGGGGTTTATAGACTATCTCAGCTGGAATGCGCCGAGCTGGAGCATCAGCGTCGAGTTCTACACCTATCTGGTGTTCGGCCTGGTCGTCCTCTTTGCCCAGCGCATGCGTTCGCTGTTGTGGTTCTACGTCCTCTGCGGCGCGATTGCGGTCGGAAGTCTGGTCTTCATCATCTTCGTGCTCGACAAGAGGAGCCTCGGGCTTCAGACCGATTTCGGCATCCTGCGCTGCTTCGTGAGCTTCTTCCTGGGCGTGCTGACGGTCAGGATCGTCGATCGCCTGCCGGCCAAGCCGAGCCCTGCCGTGCAGGGCATGCTGCAATTCGTCGCCATGATAGCCAGCATCGCTTTGGTGTCCCTGGCGGAGACCAGTCCTGCGTCAACCTTCCTGGCGCCAGTGACGTTCGCGATCTTCCTTGGCAGTTTACTGGCCTTTCCGGATGCGCTGCTGGTGCCGCGGATGCTGGTGGCCAAGCCGCTGGTCTGGCTCGGGCGCCGTTCCTACTCGATCTATATGGTACACGCACTTGTGGTGCTGCTGGCCGAATATTTCGTGCGGGCGGTGGGGGCGGGGCGGATCGCTGCGCTGGATTCGGTCTGGGCGGGCCTGCCGGCCACGCTGAATCTCGTGGTCTCATTGGCCGCCGTGCTGGCAGTGTCCCACTTCACCTATCTCTATGTCGAAATCGGTGGCGGCAGGCTGATGCGGAACGTTCTTGGAAGCCGATCCGACTTCTCGGCGTCCCCCGCGCGGCAGACGAACTGAGCCGGACATGACGATGCTCGCGCTGCAACGGCCCAGAATCACGCTGATCAGCCTCAACATCGAGGCAATCGCGCTCGGGGTCTATCTGGTCCGCGACGCCTTCGGCGGCGTGATCCGCTATTACACCAGCATCTATCACGTGGATCCGCTCTGGTACCTGCCTGATGGCGTCGCGCTTCTGTGTCTCGCCCAGTTCTTTGTGCATTGCATCTTGCGCAATCGCAGCACCCTGGCGCTGTTGGTGCTGGTCCAGATCATGCTGTCGCTTGTACTCGGCTACTTCTTTATGGGAACGATGAACGCTGCGATTTCGTCGTTCAAGATGATGCTCCCGGTGTTCGTCGGATTCTGCTTCTGCGATTCGAGCCTTGGCTCGTACCGGAAGCTGCTGTCGGTCATCGCGGTGACCTTCTATCTGTCCGTGATCGGCGTTTTCCTGACGAAATTCTACCTGATGCCCTGGGTAGGATTCAAATACGAGTCCTTCGGCGCGGTGCGCGAGGCTGGCCGGTTGTGGTGGGCCTATGGCGGTGACGACCAGCGCCTGATGGGCTTTGCAGCCGACAATACCATGGCTGCGTTCTTCATCCTGGTGTCGTTTGCGATCACGTCCATTCGCATGAGCACCACGTGGTGCCTCGTATTCGGCTCCATCGCCATCTATGCCATTCGCCTGACCACGAGCAAGACGACCATGATCGTCCTCGTTCTGTACCTGATCTTGCTGGTGTTCGTGCGAATGCTTCCCGAGAGATCGCGCTTCCCCGCGATCCGGACCATCGCGCTGTGGTCGTTTGCCGCGATCCTGGTTCCGTTCTTCATGATCGTGGTCGCCTCCGGCACCGCGGCCGTGCCGCATTCGACCTTGTTCAGCATCGTCGATCGCATCAACAACAGCTGGCAGTTGCCGTTCGTCTACATGAACCAGCTCATGCCGATCGGTCTGGTGACCGGCTGCGGGGCGGGCTGCTTCAACTATCCGCAAAAACTGTTCTCGCCGCTCGCCCATTTCTGGGTACCGGTCGACAATTTCTACATCGGTACCTACCTGATGTTCGGACTTCCTTTCGCGGCGTTCATGGTGATGGTGTTTCGCGCGACTTTCGGTGCGACCGACGTCTACAAGCTGACGCTGCTCTTCGTCGTCAATCTGTTCACGATCACGGTGCTGAACTACGGCCCGGCCTCCGGCCTCCTGATCATCGCATTGAGCTTCAGCGAGGTGTTCTCGCGGCGTACGGCCTCCGCACGGGCGGGCGACACGGTGCCAATTGTGATGCGGCCGCCGATGCCGTCACTGGAAGGCTTCCGCCCGGATATGCCGGCGGCGAGCGGAAGCAGGTGAGAACGAACAATGCATAAACGGCTCGCATTCATCGACACGTTGCGCGGCATCGCCGTATTGTCGGTCCTGGTCCAGCATGTATTCGAGGTGATCGTCGAAAAGCACCCGACGGGTTCCTATTACTGGCCCATCCATGATGTGTTCGGCTACTACATGAACTTCGGCCGGTTCGGCGTGGTGTTGTTCTTCTTCGTCAGCGGCTTCGTCATTCCGTTCAGCTTCCCGGACAGCGCCACGCCCGTGCGGGATTTTGCGATCAGCCGCTTCTTCCGGCTCTACCCGGCCTATTGGACCTCGCTCGTGGTCGGGCTCGTGACGATGCAACTGCTGGATTCGAAGATCTATCCGCTCGGACAGATCGCCGCCAACGTAACGATGTTGCAGACCTTCGTGAACGTCCCGAACCTCTGGGTGTTCTATTGGACCCTGGCGATCGAGCTGTTGTTCTACGCCGGATGTACGCTTCTCTTTGCGATGGGGTTGCTGAACCGGCGCCTCACGGCGGTGACCATCGTCGTTGCGGCCGCGGTGGTCGGAACCAGCGCTGCACTCTTCGTTGAGAGCAGGGCAGTCTCCTCGGTCATGGAGGTCGGGCTGAACCTCTCGGCGATGTTCCTGGGCAAGATCATCCGCGACACCGTCATCGGCGGAAAGTTGCGATGGACCCATGTGACCGTCTGCACGCTCACGTATGCGATCTTCGCGATCACCCTGTCCGACCGCCGGTTCGGAGGCGTGTATCACGAGAATTTCTTCTACAGCTATTCGATCGGATCGGCCTATGTCTGCGCGGCGCTGGTCTTCATCGGCTTTGCCCTGTTCGGCGAACGAATGGCCTGGCGTCCGATGGCATTCGTCGGCGTGATCAGCTATTCGGTCTACCTGATGTCGCCGTTCGTGATCGTCTTCGTCCATCGCCTCGTCTGGTTCGGCGACGGGCCGCTCGGATGGTCGATCTTCCTGATCGTGATCCTGGCGTTGTCGATCCTGGTGAGCTGGATGACATACGCATTCATCGAGAAGCCCAGTATTTCCTTCGGACAGAGGTTCCGCTCCGCGCGAAGAAAGCCGGTCATCCTCGAGCCTGCGCTCAGTACCCAGGGTGCGGCAGAGTGATCAAGGCACCGCACCAGCAGGGCGCTGCGTACGATGGATCGTTCCTTCCTTCGGTCCAGGGCCTTCGTGGCATCGCGGCGCTGAGCGTGCTGATGGACCATTTTTATGACATGCCGAAGGCCGGCATGTACGACATCCCGAATCCAGGATTCCTGCCGCCGCTCTGGGCTTGGCTGCAATCGGTGATCAATGTCGGCGGCCATGGTGTCGAGCTGTTCTTCATGATCAGCGGTTTCCTGATCCCGGCAAGTCTCGTGCGTCACGGGTCGCTGTCGCGGTTCTTCTACGACCGGGTCCTGCGCATCATGCCGGTGTTCGTCGTCCTGCATCTGGCGCTGTTCGCGATCGGGCCGATCGTGGGCTACAAATTCTTCCGCGGGATTGATCTGACCAGCTATCTCGCGATCTTCGCGGCCAACCTGTTCTTCGTGCAGGACGCGCTCGGCTTGCCGATTGCCCAGCAGAACGCCTGGACATTGACCTATGAGTGGGCGTTCTACATCTGGTTTGCGCTGACATTCTCGATGTGGCGCGGTGGGGGCAGGCTGCTAGCGGGGCCCTTGATCCTGCTGGGTGTCGCCTGCCTGATGCATTGGCCGATCACCGCGTTCTTCTGCATCGGCATGCTGTTCAGCGCGACCGGATTTCGTATCTCGATCCCCGGGCCCTTCGGCTTGCTCACGGGCTTGGCTTGCGGGGCCGCCCTGTATGCGAGCCTCGTGCTGTTTCACCCCTTCGTGGGGCTCATTCCCGGATTTCTTTTGTTCGGCATGGTGCTCGCTCCGGAATCAGGCTTCGGCAAGGTTCTGAGCGCGCCCGCCCTGCAATATGTCGGCAAGATCAGCTACAGCCTCTATCTCGTGCATCCCTTCGTGCTGTTCCCCTTGCAGGTGATCGGCCTGAAGCTGGTCGCTGTCGGCGTCGATCGGTGGCTGCTATGGGCCGCCTTCATCGTGCTCGGGCTGGTGATGTCGTTGGTCGCGAGCGCGATCAGCTATGAGTTGATCGAGGTCAGGCTGAGGCGCCTGCTGGATGGCGCGATCCGCGGAATGTTCTTTCGACGCCAGATCGAGCAATCGGTTTGAGCCGCAGCGCCTGTCGCGGTCAGCTGACGGTACGACCGGCAAGCCTGTGATAGGACCCAAGTAGCCGCTCGGCGATGCGGTCCCAGTTCAGCGGGCCAGCAGCGGTCTGCCGTGCGCCCTCGGTTAATGTCGCGGCGAGAGGTTTTGACGTCAGCACGCGCTCGAGTGCGTCGGCGAGTGCCGCCGCATCGCCCGGAGGAACCAGCAGCCCGTTGACTCCGTCGGTTACCACGTCGGGGATGCCGCCGGTGGCGCTGGCAACGACTGGACGAGAGTTGCCGTAAGCTGATGCAAGCACGCCGCTCTGCGTTGCATCCTTATAGGGCAGGGCGACCACGGTGGCGGATTGAAACAATCGTCCGGTCTCCGCAGGCGAAATATAGGCGTTGATCGTCTTGACCGTCGGCATCGCTTCCATCCGCGCACCGAGCCGTGTCATCTCTGGGCCGCGGCCGGCGACGATCGCTTCATGCGCCACGCCACGCTGAGCCAATATGTCGATCGCATCGATGAACACGTCCAGGCCCTTGTAAGCCCACATCCGTCCAAAGAACAGGATTCGCGCGGATTCCGGCTCGGCGAGTGCGCCCTTGGCTGCCGGAACCATGAGCACGCCGTGCATGCTGGAAACTGTTTCACCCTTGAAGTCGGGCGAGGCGCGGCGAAAATCGGCAATACAGCTTTCGCCGTGCGTCGTGACGACCGATGCCGCGGCGCGCATGCGTCCGCGCCAAGCATCCTCACGTGGCGAGGTGCCGGAGCCGCCCTCCGAATGCGGAATCGCATCGTGAACCGTCAGCACCAGAGGAATACCGAATGGGCGGAGCAGTTGAACTAGTTTGGACGTGTAGATCTCCGGAACTTCGTGACAATGAATGATGTCCGGACGAAACGATATTATGTCGATGAAGGACGCGGGGATGCCGATCGCGCCGCCGCGGCGCAGGCTCAGGTCGCGGACCCGTGTCTCGAAGGGCGCCGCCACAGCGATATCGGCAAGTTCCCATTGCTGGTTCGCGTCCTTGGCGTTGAGCACCAGGCGCACGTCGCAATGGTGCGCCAATCCAGATGCGAGCCGGTAGGAATATTCGGCGAAATGCGGCGCGTAGATGGCGACGCGGAGGCGCTTGGCCATGTCAGCTCTGCCCGCTCCAAAGGTCGATCGGGAATGCATTCATCAAGGCCCGATGGTCAAAGTTGAGCCGCGCAGCCCCACCCATCTCGCGCCCTTCCTCGATGCTTGAGGCAAACTCGACTGCGAACCGGCCGGTGCCCTCATAATAGTCACGATATTTGAACTCGGACTCTCCGCTGCTCAGGCGCACGTATCGAGCGGGTATCCCGAATGCCTCGGCGACAATGATGCCGTGGAGCGAGCTGGCCAGAACCAGTTCTGCTTCGAGAATAGCGTCAATTCGCCGATTCCAGGATCCCAGCGGTGAGACCATTGTATCGGCGGCCCGGTCGACGAGTGTCAAATCATGCAAATTCGGAACAAACACCCACGGCTTCTTGGCAGTAGGGTGAAAGCGATTCGGAAACAGCTGAGGAAGCAGCAACGCAGGGTCTCCGAACACTTCGGGTACCTCGATGCCCCGACGCTGCAAAACCTCTCGTGTACGAGGACCGCGCACCGCTCGCACATCCAAGTTCTGCACGCGGCGATTGAGGTCGTCCTGGCCCGGGCGCCCGTTCACGCCGGTTCCCCAGATCACATCGCCATCTCGCGCGTAGTGGAGTACGGAGCCGATCGCGAACAAGCGCGTTTGCCGTGGCACCTCGTCGGCGAGCGTATAGCCGAAATGCCGCAACAGATGGTCAACGACGACGACCGAAAGATAGTCGCCGAAATTTATCGTTCCGTCGTCGGGACGCCAGAAGAACAAGTCCACATGCGGATACGGCAGCTGATGAATAAAGTCGCAACCGACCTCGTTGATCAGCCGTCGTAGATTGCCTCGGAAATTCATGCTGCCTCGGATTGTAGCTGCTTTCTTGCCGTAGTGTCCTCGTAAACAAGGCGACTATTGGACCATTGCAGCCGATGGCTCATTGACGAACGTCGTCTAACTCGAAATTGTGACAGGCTTCCAATTGCGCCACGAGATCATCAAGCCGCGCTCGATCGTTTCGGGTGTCATTTGGTCCGCACTCGATTCCGCAGTCGGGCAGGCTCTCACGCTCGCAATCTACATGATCATGGCGCGGTTGCTGTCGCCGCAGATTCTCGGCATCGTTGCATCGGGGGCGCTGGCGCTCGAATTCTGCCGGGCAGTCCTGATCGAGAGCATCGCGATTGCCGTCCAGGCGCGCGCCGAACCGAAGGACGAGGATTATACTGCCTCGTTTTGGCTCATCGCCGGCCTCTCCTTGTTTGCCGCGCTCGCACTGTTCGCCTCGAGCGGCGCTGTCGAACGAATGTCGGGTCTTTCGGATCTTGCCATCGTTCTCAAGGGATTTTGTATCGTGGTGGCCGTGCAAGGCCTCTCACGGACGCACGAAGCCTGGTTGACGCGCAATCAGCTCTTTCGATCCCTCGCCATTCGCTCGCTTTTTTCGATCTCGGTTGGCGGGGCCGTTGGGATCGGGCTGGCGAGCCAAGGTTACGGGGTGGTTGCGCTGGTCGGACAGCTCGTCTCGACTTCGTTGATCTCGCTGGTCAGCCTCTGGATCCTGACGCCCTGGCGCCCTCGGCTCCGGGTCAGCCGTCGGGCTGTTATCGAACTCCTGAGTTATGCGCGCTACGTCGCGCTGACGGGAATCACGAACTTCGCCAATGCCAATTCCGATCTGATTTTCGTCACTTGGTATACCGGCGCCGCCGGCGCGGGCCTCTACAGCCTCGCCAAGCGCCTGGTCAACGCCGTGAGTACCGTGATCGGAACGGCGTTGAACCGCGTGTTTTTTTCGGCCATCGCTGGCCTCCAGCATGACCGGGAAGCGTCGCGTTCGACGCTGGTTGACTTCGTCATGTACACGTCGCTGCTGACGGCGCCGATTTTCGCTGGCATAGCGGTTCTAGCGCCGGACCTAATCGTTGATCTCTTCGGGTCCAAGTGGGGCGAGGCCGCCCCTCTGCTCGCGATCATGTCGGTCACCGGATTCCTGACCACGATCGGCCTGTACAATCACTCTGTGATCCTGGCGTTCGGCAAACCGCACTGGCAGACTTGGCTGACACTGATCTACGCCGTTTCGAACATAGCAATCTTCATCCTCGCTGCGCCGTTTGGCCTTATCGCGATTGCTGTCGGCTACGTCGCTCGCGCCGTGTTCCTGTATCCACTATCCGCCGGAGCCTCGATGCGGATCTTGTCGCTCGGCATCAGACCCTATGCCGCGGCGCTGATGCCCGCACTTGCGGGCTCCGCGGTGATGGCATGCGCGGTGGTTGGTGCCTCCGTTACCGTTCCAGCCACGTCGCCATGGCTGCGTCTCGCCGCGCTCGTGCTGCTTGGTTCTTCGGTTTACCTTGTCGTTGTTGTCGCGGTCGCCCGGCCGGCCGTGCTGCGGATATGCCGGGAAGTCTTGGATCGTGTGCGGCGGACCTAGCTCGGCTGCAAGATCTGGCCTGCACACACTTAGCTTGCCTTGGCCGCCTGTCCGGTCTCGGAAAGATCGAGCGGCTCCGGCTTCGGGATGCGGGCTGATCTTGCATCGCCGGGCGCAAGCCGATTGATCAATTTTCGAGCGGGATTTTCGACATAGCGATATGTCACGTCGGCAACGACTGTCAGAACGATGCAGCAGACCAACGCAAACACGGGAAACATGCTTGGTTGAAGGCCGAGAAAGTGCCAAGCCGGCTTGAAAAGCAGGATCAGCAGCACTTCGTGCACCATGTAGATCGCATATGATGTGTTGCCGAGGCGCCCAAGCCAGTCAGAGCCGGGAAACCTGGTGAAAGCGTTTTCTCCAGTGGCTGTGACGAGGATCGCAAGAGAGAACAGGATGATTGCAAGGTCGGGCTTGGCATACACATTGAGGACCAGAACCGAGATGGCAAACAGCGCTATTCCGGCGAATGCGACGGGCTTCCTGCGATAGTCGCTAGAGAGCCGGAACAGGACAGTGAGGAGAATCCCGTTCAGGAAGCTCGGAAGGGCCCGTAACATCCCGAAATCAAAGGTTGCCCCATACATCTGGGAGCGTTCCTGCCAGATCGGCAGGTGAGCGTGGGCGAGGATCCCATACGAGAGCGCGACGACGATCGCGAGCATCATCGGCGAGATCCTGCCGGCCAGCAGCATGAACAGTGGAAACAAAAAATAACAGAAAAGCTCGGCGCTGATGGACCAGGCCGGCGAGTTGAAGCTGAGATGATCAGTGATGCCCCACGCCTGCACGAGGAAGAGGTTTTGAACGAAATCCGGCCAACTCGCGTGCGGGGTCGGACCAGATGTGCCCATGAGCGCAAGGGCCGCGAATATCAACAATGTGAGCAGATGCAAGGGGTAGATTCGCGCGATCCGCCTGACGAGGAAGCGCACGTAGGAACGCAGGCCTGTCGAGGTTGAAGGATAGGAATAGGAGATCACGAAGCCGGACAGGATGAAGAACATGTCCACAAACAGCCCATAGGACCCGTTCCAGGCCGGCGAGATGCCCGTGTCGATAAGCTTCAGATGGAAGATGAAGACCCCGAGCGCGGCGACGAAGCGGTAGAAGTCGAGAACGACAAAACGTCTTGCTTCACTGGCTTGCATCGGGCCTCGGAGTCCTTGCGCGGTTCCGCTGTGTTCTAGAGGCGAATTGTGACGCAAGTTCGCAGAGCGCGCGCGCCGATGCGGCGCAATCGCGGCAGTCCGCCAGAATTCATGGGGCCCATCCAATTGCGGATGGCAACCAGTTCGCTGCTCATCGACGAGGCAGGCGCCCGGCAAAAGAATGGGGGGCCGGAACCCCCTGCATGGTCCCGGCCCCCAGCGACGTGGCGCGCGTCTGGGCAGTATTTCGAGTGCTCAGACGAACACGAAGTCGTGGCTCGTCAGGCTGGAGACATAGACGTTCTTGAGCAGGATCGAATCATCGGCCGAGAACGTGATGAGTGCGTTGGTGCCGGACTGCGTGATCTGGAGGTGACTGTAGTCCGCGGCGAGCAGCTTCGAGATTTGGACCACGTCGTGAGTTGTGCCATCGCCGGCCTGGAAATTGAGGATCTGATCCTGGCCATGGTCGTAAGCCACCGTTGTTGAGCCCGGTGCGGCGGAGAACACGTCGTTGCCGGCCCCGCCGTGGATCGTTACGCCGCTTGCAACGGCCGTGACGTTGTGGGTGCCGTCCGCCTTGGTCTGATCGACGAATTGGAGTGCGCTGGCGGAGTTGTAATTCTCGTGCTGCGTGGTGCCGGTCTGTCCGTTGAAGTTGAACAGGAAGACGTCCTTCGAGCTGTCGGCATTGTTGGCGATCTCCTGCGTCTTGGTGCCGGCGCTGTTGTAGATGTCGGTCAGCTTGCTGCCGTCGTCGTGGATGACCTGGGTATAGTCCAGGGTGCCGTCCGCGTGGGTCCGGGTGAGCTCGACCATCTTGCCCGAGGCATCGAGGTGCTGATGCTGCGTGGTGTAGGACTGCCCCGTGATGTTGTAGTTCCAGTTGTCCGACGTGCCATCGGCATTCTTGATATAGGCAGCGGACTTCACACCGCTGCTGTAGACGGTCGTGGAGCTGTAACCATCGCTCTTGGTCGTCACCTCGCTGGTGATGACACCCTTGGCGTCGTACCAGTCGGAGGTCTTCGTGCCGTCGGCGCTCTGCACCAGCGTGAAGGCCAGGCTGTTGTCGGCGTGGGTGCGAACGATGTCGGTGAGGAAGCCGGTCGAATCGTAGCTGTCGTGCTCATTGGTGTAGGTCTGGCCGACGATGTGGAACTGGAAGACGTCCTTCGAGCCGTCGGCGTGGTAGTCTGTCTCCGTCTTCTTGACGCCTGCCGCATCGTAGTTGGTGACCACGCTGCTGCCGTCGCTGTCGACGACCTGCGTGTAGTCGAGCGAGCCGTCGGCGTGCCAGCGCGTCACCTCGGTCGTCTTGCCGGTCGGGTCGAGGTGCTGATGCTGCGTGGTATAGCTCTGGCCGGTGATGTTGTAGCCGTAGTTGTCGCGGCTCATGTCGGCATTGGTGATGTAGGCCGCGGTCTTCACCCCATTGGTGTACACCGTGGTCGAGCTGTACCCACTCGGTTTCTCGATCACCTGGCTGGTGACAACGCCCTTGGCATCGTACCAGTCCGTCGCCTTGGTCCCATCCTTGCTCTGCATCAGCTTGAACGCCATGCTGCCGTCCGCGTGCGTCCGGATCAGCGTCGTGAGGAAACCGGCTGCATCGTAGACGTCGCGTTCGGTCGTGTAGTTCTGGCCCGTGATGTTGAAGAGCAAGACGTCCTTGCTGCCATCAGCGTGATACTGGGACTGCTTCGTCTGTACTCCCTTCGAGTCATAGGTGGTGACCACGCTGCTTCCGTCGTTGTTGACGACTTGGGTATAGTCGAGCGTGCCATCAGCGTGCTTGCGGGTTACGGCCGTGACCTTGCCGGACGGATCGATGTGCTGGATCAGCGTGCTGTAGCTCTGGCCGGTGACGCCATAGGCATAGTTGTCCAGACTACCGTCGGCGTTCTTGATATAAGCTTTTGTCTTGACACCGTTACTGTAGAGGGTTGTCGAGGTGAAGCCGTCGGCCTTTTCGACCACCTCGCTGGTGAGGCTGCCGGCGGCATTATACCAGTCGGTCGTCTTGGTGCCGTCCGCGGTCTGCATCAGCTTGAAGGCCAGGCTGCCGTCGCTGTGCAGGCGGGTCAGCGTGGTGAGGAAGCCGGCCGCGTTGTAAACGTCGTGCTCGGTCGTGTAGTTCTGGCCCTTGATGTTGTAGGTCCAGACGTCCTTGCTGCGATCGGCATGGTAGGCGGTCTCGACCAGTTTCACGCCCGTGGCGCTGTACGTGGTGATCACGCTGCCGCCGTCGCTCTTGTAGACCTGGGTTGAATCCAACGAGCCGTCGGCATGGCTGCGAATGACCGAGGTGACCTTCCCCGACGCGTCAAGGTGCTGCACCTGGGTGGTGAAGCTCTTTCCGGCGACGTTGTAGGAATAGTTGTCCTGCGAACCATCAGCGTTCTTGACATAGGCGGCAGTCTTCAGGCCGTTGGTGTAGAGCGTTGTGGAGTAGTAGCCGTCCGGTTTCTGCACGATTTCGCTCAGAAGTTTTCCGGCGGTATTGTAGGTGTCGGTAGTCCGGATTGCGTCAGTGCCGATATGAACGAATTTCGTCTGCACGCCGCCGGTGTAGCTGATCAGGTCCTTGGAGCCGTCGGTGTAGACGACGGTGGTCGAGGTCGGCTGCCCGCTTGAATTGAGGCCGGTGTCGGATTGCGACAGCAGCTTTCCGCTCGCATCGTAAGTCTTCGTGTTGATCCAGGTCGCCGCCGAGTTCGTCACGGAGAACGAATAACCGCCCTGAATCTTGGAGAGAGCGCTGCCGTAGTGGGCGATCATGTAGTCCATGGTCGCCTTCGAGGCGACCTGCAGGACGTGAGAGTCGGTCAGCGTGATGGTCTGCAGCGCCGTCGACTCGCTCAGGTCGGACAGCTGCGGCACGATCTCGGCAGCCGTGCCGGTGATGGTAGTCCTTGTGTCCGGCGGAGTCGCAGTGGTCGGGGGCGCGTCGATCTCGATGATCAGCGGGTGATCGCTAACCGCGATGGTGATCGTGCTGACATCGGTGTAGCTGGCGATCGCCGTGGTTCCCGTCAGCGTGTCATACACCTTCACTGAATGATGGACGGCGCCGAGATTCACTGTGACCGTCTGGGCACTATTGGACACCTCGGTATCGGTGGGGTCGTTCCAGAGCTTCGGCTCGGCCCAAACGACGAGCTCGTAGGCGCCGTTGCTCTTGCCGAGCACCATGCTGTTGCCGGTGGCCGGCATGTTGCTCAGGGTGTAGTTCAACGGATCAGTCGGCTGCAGGCCGCCCTTGCCGTCGTCGGCCAGAATGGTCGTCAGGTTGTGAATGCCCGTCGCGGCGAGCTTCGGCGTCCCGTCGGAATTGAACAGCCCGAAATTGGCTTCGGGATTGGTATTGCCGGCGGACGAGTCGCGGTCGAACAGCTCGTAGAGATAAGTCGCGCTGACGCCGGCCTTGTAGGCATCAACCAGGGTGTTCAGGATTGATTTGGCCTGCACCGTCTCGTTGACGCCGAGATATTGGGTGTTGGCCTGCGTGGTGTAGCCGGTCTCGGTGATGACGACAGGTTTTCCCGGTGCGGCGGTCATGACCGCACTCAGCGTTGCCGAAATTGAGCTGCCGGTTGTCAGGCTGGTGCTGACATAGGCATGGGCGTTGGCGTAGTCGACCGAGCCGGACATGTTGCCGAGCTGGCTGTAGCCCTGGGGATCGTTGTAGGCCAGTGACAGATTGTACACGGGGATGCTGCCGAGCGCGGCGTTGGCGTTGACGGCCTGATAGAGTGCGCTCTGGAACTGAGCCGCGGCAGTGAGGCTCGAACTGCCGTTGTAGCTGAACGGCTGGTGATTGGCCTCGTTGAGCCCTTCGATGGCGCTGATGCTGCCCGGGTGGCTCGCAACGAACTTCTGGAGAGAGGCGATGTAGTTCTGCAGCCCGACCGTGCCTGTCTGGGGCAGCGCGGACGACACCAGGAAATCGAATTTGTAGCCGGCGGCGGCGAGACCCTCGACGACCGGTTGCGCAGCCGGGCTGGTCCCCATCGCGTCGCGCAGATGGGTGACGCCGAGATACTCGAGGTCATCGACCATCACAGCGAGATTGTTGTAGCCGGTCCACCCGAAGCCGGCGTGCGTGTTGACGCCAATGGAGTTGATGAAGCCGCTGGCGGAGAGAATGGTCTGGTCTGACATTTCACACTCGAGTTTCAGCGCGAACAAAATTGCTCGCAGGGATTTGCGTTCAAGCTTCTCTGTCGAGTGTGAATTTCAGATAAAAATCGAAGCTACAAATCGCGAGCGAAGTGAGGTTCCTTGTGCAGGAACAGAATCGCTCTTTGCAGCAGAATAGGAATGCGATGCCGGGGCAGGATGACGTGAGGAAGGCGCTTTCGTGATTTCCACGATTTGCGCTGCCGAACATGTGCGCACGCGGTACGGATTCGATCCAACGCTTGGGCTTGAGAGCATGTAGATGGAATCGCGGTGCTCGGAGTTGCGGCCAATCATCCGATTGCATAAAGCCTCGGCAGATTCCGATTTAATGTAAATCATTTGGTTTAAACGTGAAGGCTGTATCCGTAATTTACCGGATGCCGTCGTTCGATCGTTTCGCAAAGTGCGACGATTCCAGACCTCAATAGCCCGCCTCGTTCAATGGCTCAGCCGCTCACACGGTTTGATTCGGTCGTGCCGGTGCGACCGATCAGCTGCGGCGGGCCAGCATCAGAAAGTCTCCGCGCCATCCGATGACCGCCGTTGCGACAGCGGCGATTACGATCTTACCGGCGAGCCATGTCGCGGGCTCCGTCGGCATCGAACCGAGCGATCCGATCAGGATTGCGGCCAGCAATGCCTGCACGACCAGCGACCAGCGCGGGAATGCCTCGAACCGCAGGGTCGGACCGAGCGCGACCAGGATCGTTGCGAAGGTGGCGAGCGAAGCGCAGCCGACCGCCTGTCGAGGCGAGAGGCCGGCCCATACCGCGGCCAGCGCGACGGCTGCGACGATCGCGAGCTGGCCGGCCGCGACGACCACCAGCCTGGTCGCGAGCTTTTCCAGGTGTGGAACCACCGCGATGGTCGCCTGGAGATGCGTGTGCAGGAAATAGAAGGCGGCCACCGAGGGCGCCGTCGCCAGGAAGCCGTCGAGGCTCTCCCGCGGCACCAGGATACGGGCTGCATCTGGAATGAAGCCGATCAGGCCGCCGAGCAGCACGAGGGTCGTGCAGATCATGAATTCGAACATCCGTCGCGCCGACTGAACCGACTTCAGGACGGTCCCGTGCTCGAAGTCCTTGACCAATTCCGGATAGCTCACGGTGTGGATCGCAGCGTTGAGAACCCAGAACGGACGTTGCAGCAGGTCGAGCGCGATCGAAAATCCGGCACCCGCCCCCGTCGCGCCCAGCCGGCCGATGATGATGACACGGAGCAGCACCGGCACCGACAAATGGATGACGGATGCGCCCGCCGCGAGCATGCCGTAGCGGGCGAAAGTCTTCCAGTCGGACAGCATCGTCTGCAACGGGGGGCGCTCTAGCGGCGTACGATACGAGACGAGGCCCGCGAGGAGCCCCAGCATGTGACCCGACGCAATCCCGAGCAGCGCAGCTTCAGCCGTCCGTGAAATCGCTCCTCCCGCAGCGGCGCCGGCCAGAAGCGCAGTGGCACGCACCACCAGAAGAGAGGACGCGACGCCCAGCCGGTCGGACAGACGGACCGACAGGAAGTAGAGATCCGTCAAGCCCTGCAGGATGGATATGCCCAGACCCAACGCGATGATCCCCGCCGGGAGCGCGCTGGCGATGGATGCGCAGCTCCCGACCACGACGAGCGCGCCCGCGCTCGACAGGCCTGCTGCAAACAGCGACCACCTCAACCGGGCCGCTTCGTTCTCCCCGGCTGCGGCCAGAAACCGCAGCCCGGCGAGTTGCAGCCATTCGAACATGAGGACGCAGAGCAATTGGCTCGAGGCCAGCGCGAGCGAAAAGCTGGTGTAGTCGGCCGCGGGCAACAGATGGCTGATCGCGAAGATCAGGATGATCGCCGCGGCGCTCTGATAGACGTAGCCCGCCATGGCGAGGAGGCGTGTCATCGCGGAATGAGGCGTTCCTTGCCGACGACGGCCGATCCCTGGTGCGCTTCGGTCGTGGCTGCGCGCACGTGCGACATCCGCTGCTCTCGCAATTGTTCATACAGGCCTTTGTACGAAGACAACACGTCGGCAAATATCCACTTGTTGGTATCGGCAATCAGGCGCCGGCTGATCTCGTCGATCTTGTGCGGATCGGCCGCGACCGCAAGCATGCTCTTGGCCAGGGATTGCGGATCGGCTTCAGTCAGCCAGCCCGTGATACCGTGCTCGATGACTTCGGGCATGCCGCCAAAGGGCGTTCCGAGCAGCGGCCTGCCGGCCGCCTTGGCGTCCGCGACGACTAGCGGGCCGGGGTCGTGCCAGATCGACGGGGCGATCACCACGTCCACTTGCTTGTAGAAGTCGTCCGGCACCACGAAGCCCATGAACTCGATCCGCGCAGCCGGCGCGAGCGACCTGAGGCGCCGTTGCTCCTCGTCGCTGACACGGCCGGCGATCATCATGCGGATGCGATCCGGGGGCAGCAAAGCCAGTGCCCGCATCAGATTGTCGATGCCCTTTTCCTCCGTGAGGCGGCCGATGAATCCGAACGTCACTTCCGTGGTGCAGACCGGACGAGGATAGGGCGCATGTGGCGGCTCGGTCGAGGCGTTGCGGATCACGGTGCGGATCGGCGTCTCCGAGAACATGCCCATGTCGGTGTGAATGGACAGGACGCGCTCGCTCACGCCGACGACGGCGCTGAGCCAATGCGTGGCACGCCTGCGATGAAAGGTCAGAATTCCGCAGCTCGTGCAGGTGTGCTCGCAAGACCGTCCGTTCTCGAAGCGCGAGCAGCGCGGGCAGGTCAGATAATAGTCGTGAAGCGTATGGAGCACCGGAACCCCGAGCTGGGCGGCAACGCGCCAGATCGCTGTCGTGAGGCCCGACAGATTGTTGGAGTGCAATACGTCCGGCTTGAAAGCCCGGATGCGCTCCGCGATCAGGGGGGCCTGCATCTGCCAGTCATCCACGGCATGCCAGATGCTGCGTAGCGCAACGTTCTTCTGCTCGGTGAAAGGCATATAGATGTTCTGCACCGGCGCGGAATAGACGTTGATGCCGTTGCAGCTTTCGCGCGCCTGCTCGGGCGAGGATGCAGCCCGGATCACCTCCACCTCGTCGCCGCGTTGCACCAAGCCTTCGGCGAAACGCCGCGCGAAGATCTCTGCGCCGCCGACGATCTTTGGGGCCTGAGGCGTCGGATAAAGCGTGGACGTCAAAAGAACTTTCATCGCGTCAACCTCATGTCTGCAAAAAAATCGCGTCTACCGCGCCGGCCTTATCTCCAGGGCGGGAACGGCACTGTCATTGGCTGCAATCAGGACCGGTGTGCTCGAGACGGGGATCCAGATCCCGGACGCAGGCTTTGCCGTCTGGTCGCACGGCATCGCAAAGCTTGCGCCTGGTTGATCGGCCTTGAGCCGAATTTCGTAGCGTCGGTCCGGAGCCTCGGACCAGACCGCAACTCTGCCGCCGGAAGCCGTCGATGCATTGATCGATACGACCCCGCTGGCGATCTCGCGTCGCTCGGCGCTCAGGCTGGAGCGAACGAACGCCCAGGCGCCCTGGGCGGCACAGGCAACCGGCTTTGGCGAATTGTCGAAACGATAGAGCCCGAAATTGTCCTCCAGTTCCGATGGATTCTTTCCACTGTCCTTGAGCTCGTAAAGCCACATGCCCTTGAGCCAGCGCGTCGCGGTCGATGCCCACAAGATGAGCTGCGCCGTATTGTCGGCCTGGGCCTGCTCGCTAACGCCGCATTTGTTGGTCGCCGTGGTCCAGCCCGTCTCGGTAACATAGATCGGAAAGTCGGGGTTTCCGCTGGCCTGGCCGACGAGACGGTGAAACGCCGTGAGCCGGTCGATGATTTCGGCCGAGGTGCGTTTGCTCGGGCCCATGCAGAAATTGTAGAGATGGATCGAAGCGCCGTCCGCATATTGAAGGATGCCGGTCCGCAGCATCTTCTCCGTCCATGTCCAGCCCGGATCATCGCCGAGAGCTCCGACCAGGAAAGGCGCATTCGGCGCGACCCGCTTGACCGCTGGCCGCGCGATCTGGGCGAGCGCCAGATAGTTTTCCGGCGAGAACGCGGCATCCTTCTTCGCCGCCAGATTCCACTCGTTCCAGAGCTCGAAGAGCGGATGCTGTGCCACGACCGATTGCGCGGCCGCAGCAGCATAGTTGGCAAACCGCTGCCGCGCGTCATCGGTTGTCGGTGGCGACGAATTCGGAACCAGATGGTGGCCGAATGCAAGGATCAGGAGAGGGCGCGCGACGCCGGATCTGACTTGCGCCTCGAGCCTGCCGAGCCTGGGCGTGAATCCCATCCGGCGTCCCCCCACCTCGAAATCGGACCAGGGAAAATCGTCGCGGAAAGCATTGAGGCCGAGTTGCTTGATCTGGGCGACGTTTTCCGAAGGCACGTAACCGCGCGCGCTCACCGGACCACCCAGCCCCTGATGCGTGCCGACCCCCAGCAGGAGTCGGGTATCGAGCGGTTCAGCGTGCTGGGCGCAGGCAGGGACCGGCAGGAGAATGGCTGCGATGAGGCTCGCGAGGCGGAGACCGTCGCGAACCAAGGTGCGTGGGAGCGGTGGAGCCATCAGAAATTCTTGGAGAGGTCCGATTGCAGCGCCGCCTTCGCCTCGACCGGCGTCCGATCGTCATGCAGGAGCTCGGCATAGACCTGCTGCAATTGCCCATGCGTCTTCTGAACGTCATAAAGCTGCTTGAACCGGTCGTAGCCGCGTTGTCCCAGCACCCTGAGATCGCAATCGAGCGCCCGCCGGAAACCGTCAACAAGCGGCTGAACGGCGACGGGCTCGCATAGCACGCCGGTGACGCCGTCAACGACGATCTCGGGCAATGCGCCACTCCGGAATGCGAGGATGGGCTTTGCGGCGCGCATCGCTTCCAGGGCAACGAGGCCAAAGGCCTCCCATCGTGACGGGATCACGACGAGATCGGCGGCCTCGAGCTGGGTCTCGATCGTCGGCCGGTCGAGCCAGCCCAGCAGCGACACGTTGGACGGGACGCTCGGACCTTCGTATCTGTTGACGACGGAGGCGCCGATCATGCGGATATCGAGCACATCTTCGAGTGTGCGCGCCGCTTCGATCAGGAGATCAAATCCCTTCTGGCGGTCCAGGCGTCCGATGAAGAGGACCTTGACCTTCTTGGAGGTCCAGTCCGCCGCGACGGGCTGCGGCGAGCGCGTCTTCGAGATGCCGTTGTGAACGAGAGTGAGGCGGTCGGCCGGAATTCCCGCGCGGACCGCTTCGTTGAACTCGTCGCCGGAGATGCAGATGATTCGGTCCGAGGTCCGGGCCAGAAGGTTCTCCGCCGCCTTTGTCACCACATGACTGAGGCGGCCGGTCTCGCGCGTAAATGCCCAGCCGTGCGGGCAATAAACCACGCGCGGACCGTCCGAGCGGGCCGCAAGGGCGGGGCGGAGCACGAGGCCTGCAAACGAAGAATGCAGATGCACCACGTCGGGCTTGAAGGCGTCCAGCGCCTGCATGCTCGCGCGAAACATCTGGAATAGTCCGGCGACGCTGCGGCCGGATCGTTCGAACGTCGTAATCTGCTTGTCATCGACCGCGGGAAGATCGCGGCGATGATCCGAGGGCACGACATAGTGCACGTTCTCCGTGCCGAAACTTGCCTGTTGCTGTGGATGCAACTCGTTCAGGTAGCTCGCAATCCCGCCCCGAATCGTCTCGGCGATGTGCAGCACTTTCATCGTTTGCCTTGCATAGGGCTGCGTCGGAGAGCCGGACATCGTGTATCCCTGTTCTGAGTTCGCTAATGCGAGATACAGTTCCTCGAATACGTAGCGATAATGGGGCAACGATGTGGTGATGTTGCGCCAAGCTCTGCGCGCATGCGTTCGTCACAAAAACAAAAAGCCTTCGGAACTAGGCGACGGGCAGTGAGTTGCGAACGTTTGTTCGCGAGCTTATGCGCGCGAAAGGCGAGTTGCGTCCGGTTTCAAGCAGCGCTGGCGACGTTGGCCGGCCCCGCGAGATGATCGAGCAGAGCCTTCGCGGATTTCTTCCACGAATAGAATGCAACGCGGTCCTGCTGCCTCATGCGTTCCTGATCAGAAATGGCGCCGGTTGCCAATCTTTCGAGCATGAGCTGCTTCAATGCTTCGGCATCGCTGGCGCGAAAATACGCAGCTGCATCACCACAGGTCTCAACGACCGCATCGGCGGTCGAGGCGATCACTGGACAGCCGAAGATCATGGCTTCGAGCGGCGGCACGCCAAATCCCTCGTAGAGCGAGGGGAACACGAATGCCGATGCGTGCGCATATAGTGCTGCGATCTCACCGTCCGTCAGACGTCCGGCAAGCAGCAGGCCGGAAGCCCCGTCGCCAGAATTGTCCTGGAAGACCTTGCTGTTGTCGCCGCCGACGATGACCAGCGGAACATCGGCCCGATCGAGCAGCTCGACAGCGCGGATCGCGACGGAAAGATTCTTGTTCTTGGTCCTCGAGCCCACGTAGAGGAAGAATTTCTGCGGCTGAACCCCAAGCCTGGCAATAATACCGGGATCCGGCTTCGTCTTGGCGAAGTGTTCTGCGCTGTTGGGGAAGACCGGGACCGCCGTTGCCGACAGATTCAGCACTTCGGCAAGCTCTTTGCGCGAAAACGCCGATACGGTTGCGATGGTTGCTTGTCGGGCGAGCAGCCGGCCCATGGTGCGGTGAACTGCCAGATAGCGCCAGTTGAAGAAGTCGGGCCTGCGAAAGACCTGTGCGTCGTGGATCACGACAATGTGGTCGCGATGGAACACCGGGCCGGAATTGGCCAGGCTGATCAGGCGGCCTCCCGCAGCGGCGCGCGCCAGATCGATTTGATCCCAGGCGTGCCCGCGCAAGCGGCCGACGGTGCAAATTTTGATTCGCTTAAGGTGGAGCTCTTCGCTTGCATCTACGGGCGTCAGCAACTGCCAGTCGGCGGTCCGCAGCGAGGCCGGCGTTTGCTCCGAGGCCAGCTGCGCGTCGATCGCCTTGACGATTTCCGCGGCATAACGCTGAACGCCGGTGAGCTTTTGCGACAGAAAGCGGCCGTTGATGAAGAATTTCAATTGGCTACCAGAATTGTTCTTGGGGATCCGGCCGCCTTTCCGAAAAAGCTGGCGGCGGACAAACCGCAAAGGAGCAACCGTTAGGTACAGAAATATGACGCTGCTCTGCAGGGCGCTAAGGCGCCGGCTGCATGGCTGGCGCCGCCTTGCTGGGTGTGAGGTCGCGGTGTAGATGTCCCGCATGAGCGATGACAGCCACTCCCTCCGCAGCGGCGGGCTCACCGCGACCATCAAGGCGCAGGGCGCCGAGCTGTGTTCGTTGAAGGACGAAGGCATCGAGTTCGTCTGGCAGGCGGGGCCGGAATGGCCGCGCCATGCGCCGTTGCTGTTTCCGATCGTCGGGCGCCTCGCCAAGGACGAATTGCGGCACCGGGGTAGGACATATCGGATGACCCAGCACGGCTTTGCGCGCGACAGCCGCTTTGCGTGGGCAGAACGCGGCGAGCGCCGCTGCGCGCTGGTGCTCGAAGACAGCGAGACGACGCGTGCGCTCTACCCGTTCGCGTTCAAGCTGACCGCAGTCTATACGCTCGACGATTCCGGCCTCGATCTGACGCTCGTGATCGCCAATACCGGCAAGGAGACATTGCCGGCTTCGATCGGCGGGCATCCCGCGTTCAACTGGCCGCTCCAGCCGGGACTTGCCAAGGAGAGCTACGCGCTGACCTTCGCCAGCGCGGAATCGTCTCCCGTCCGCCGTCTCGACGGCGGATTGCTGCGCCCGGCGACGGAGCCGAGCCCGGTCAAAGGTTCGGTGCTCCCCTTGTCCGAACCCCTGTTCACCGACGACGCCATCATTTTCGACCAGATCGTGAGCAGCGCGGTCCGCTATGCCGCGTCCTCCGGCCCCTGGCTCAACATGTCATGGCGCGGTTTTCGCGAACTCGGCGTCTGGTCGAAACCGTCCGGCGCGCCGTTCCTCTGTATCGAGCCCTGGCGCGGTTATGCCAGTCCCGCCGGCTTCGACGGCGAGTTCAGCGACAAGCCGGGCCTGATGCATATCGCTGCAGGCGCGGAAGAGAGCTTGTCGTTCCGGATCGAGGTCGGCTCGTCCTGAAGTCGAAGGCGAGTTGGTCTATGGCCCTCAAACCTCGATCCGCGTGAGGTCCTCGCCGAGCACGACAGGACCCGCATAGCCCTGCCCGACATCCGCAAGCAGCGCATCCAGCATGGCATCGTCGGTGCGCGGCCGGTGGTGGGTCAGCGCGAGCTTCTTCACGCCGGCCTTGGCCGCGATCTTGCCGACGGTATCGCCGCAGGCGATCGTGAATTTCGCAAGGCGGCGAAGGTGCTCGTTGTTGATCTCCGGCGTCGCGAGGAAGCAGCACTGAACCAGCAGGTCGGCTCCCTGTGCCAGCCGCTCGAGCCCGGGGCAGGGGACCGTGTCGCCTGAAATTGCAATGACCTTGCCCTCCGCCTCGAAGCGGTAGCCGAGGCACATCCATCGCGCGAGGAAGGCCGGCGGCATGTCGAGGCGATCGCCATGCGAGACCAGCTCCGCGCTGATCTTCCATCGCCCGGTGTCGAGAATGGGACCCGGTACGATGTCCGTTGCGATGACGGGCTTCCAGCCGCCGAAGGTCGGCTCGCCCTTATCCCGCCAAGTGATGTCCTTGTCGTAGACCTGCGTGACCAGCGTGTGGACGAGCCGCTCGGTATCCGGCGGTCCATAGATGCGCAACGCGTCCTTGCGTCCGTGCATCCAAGAATTCAGCATCACGTCGTAGAGGTCGCCGATATGGTCGAAATGATGGTGGGTGAGAAAAACCGTGTTGATGGCGCCGAGCGGAACGCCGGCCTTGCTGATCTGCACCACGACGCCGCGGCCGGCGTCGAACAGGATGTTCTCGTCTTCGAGCCTGATCAGTGTGGTCGTCGCCATGCGGCGCGGATCCGGGCGCGGGCCGCCGGTGCCGAGCAATATGACCTCCATGGGGCCCACTCCAGCGTGAAGATTTTTCACAGTAGATGCGAAGGCGGCAACGAAGCAAGCTGCATCGGGCCGGCAGGGGCGGAGCAGGGCGTCAGCGCATGCCGGCCGCGGTAGCGGCGATGGTCGGCCGGACGCTTGACCGGTCCGCTCCCGCTGTTGTCAGGCGATGCGCCAGATCCTGTGCGCGTCGTTCGACCAGATGCCATGTCGCGCCTGCGACGAGATAGCTCAGCCCGGCCGTGACGACATAGGCAATCAGCAGCGAGACAAGTCCATCCGCGAACGGCCAGAGCTGACGCAGGCCGTAGATCACCGCGAAGTGCGACAGGTACATCGAATAGGAATTGCGGCCGAGCGCCTCGAGCGGCTGCAAGCGGATGGCAAGCTTGATGCAGCC
Organism: Bradyrhizobium sp. 199; assembly: GCF_023073355.1. GTDB lineage: Bacteria > Pseudomonadota > Alphaproteobacteria > Rhizobiales > Xanthobacteraceae > Bradyrhizobium. The sequence continues at coordinate 693,353 of NZ_JADPJI010000008.1, read as the reverse complement.
GACCACCAGCGCGCCGAGCACGAGGTTGATCATCAGATAATTGAATTCGTGCGAGCCGGTTGCGCGGTCGGCGGCAAAGGACAGCGCGACGAAGACGGCGTAGATCGCGGCGTCGGACCTGGTGAAGCCGTCGCGCAGCGAAAAGAACAGCGCGCATCCGATCAGGAACACCGGAAGCTGGTTCAGGAAGCTGATGTGGAGCGTGGTCCAGACGAAGGCCTCGTGGCCGGGGCCGTAATAGGCCGAGAACAGCGCGAAGGCCCATGGCTTGAACAGGCAGACATTGACCAGATGCAGCACGATCGCCAGCGCGACATAGAGATGGCGGCGCGATCCGAACGCAGTGATCAGAAGCGGGAAGACGAGATAGAAGGTCATCTCCGCCGCAATCGACCAGTCGCCCGGCACCACGCTGTTGACGCTGTCCGGCCAGAAGCCGTGCAGGAAGGTCGCGGTCAGGATCACCTGAACGGGCCCGATGCCATTGGGCGCGTTATCACTCGGTCCGGTGCCGTTGATGAGAAGGTAGACCGGGATCGCGAGCCAGAACAGCGGCGCGATGCGCAGGAAGCGTCGGATGTAGAATTTGACGGTCCGATTCGTCTCGCCGGTGCGCTGCATCCACATCAGGCACATCGTCATGGCGCTGACGAAATAGAACACGTTGACGCCGGTCCAGCCGCACATGAAGGCAAAATCGACCGCGTGGATGTTCGACGGAAACGCTTGCGAGACGTGGATTGCCATCACGCCGACAATGCCGAGGCCGCGCAGGACATCGAGCGTGTGCGAACGGCTGAACGGCGCCGTGCCTTGCTCGGTTCGACCGGCAGCCAACCGGGCCTGCCCCTCCATCACGCCTGCTCCGTGGTTTCGCATTGTGCAGGCGGGACAATAGGGGCGCAGCCGGGCTTTCCGAAGCCGAAGGCCTTTTTTACGTTAACCGCCGGTTGAGTCCGAAGCCGAATGTCCAGGATTGGCCTCCGCGGCCCCCCCAGGGGCCATCCTGCGCTATGATGCGTAGATTTGAGAATTGTGGGCCAATTCATGCTTAATAGTTGAAGACCATCAGCAGACGCGGACCATGCTGGTCGGCTATTTCAGCGACAACAATTTCGACGTGGTCGGCGCTTGCGCGGAATGCCGCCAGGAAGTGATCATGCGCAAACAACAGCGGCCGACGCCCGCCGCATCGTCGTCAACGCGATGCGACGCGTTTCCACCGTGATTCGATGCGAGCTTTGATGACGCTGATCCGGGCCTCGTGGGCGGCCCAATAGGCGCGGCTTGCGGACGCGGTGCCCTGACGATAGCGCGCATAGACCGTTTTGGGCTGGACCGACAGCTTCGGACGGCTCGTCAGTTTGGCCGAAGCCGCCGCAGCAGCTGCGGGGGGTGGCCGGGGTGCCGGATCCGGCACGGCCGCGACCTCGGCTTCCAGAGCCTTCGAATTCATGGCAACAAGACGGTTACGGGCCCGATTGCAATAGACGTGCGACCGCGGCGTCATCTCGTCTTCGCCGTGGCCTGCCCGGTATTTCATGAGAGCGCGGCAGATATCCCCGCCGGCCAGGCGCCACGCCCGGCTGAGATAAAGCACCCCATAATGGATGTTGATGTCGGCTTCGGCGAGTTCCGCCTCGGTGCCCCGGAAGCCCAGCATCGCCGCTGTCTCCGGCCGCACCTGCATCAGGCCTATCTCGCCGACGCTGCCGACGACCGCCGAATTGTAGCCGCTTTCGACGAAGACGACCGCTTCGGCGATATCGGCGGGTAAATCGGTCTTCGCGGTTTCCCGCTCGATGATCTTTCGGATCACGGCCCGGGATGACGGCGTCTCGCCGGCGCCGAGCTCCGGCGCGGCCGCTCGGGATTGCCGATGTCGCGCGGGGCTGGTCCATGCCGCCGGCTCCGGCGTGGGCACAGAGCGGGGCCGACAACAGCAGGACGACGGCCACGTGTCTCCACGTCGCGTCGAGATTGAAGCGTGTCCGGTCCCACGGCATGAACCCCTCATACGGCTCCGGCGTTAACAAACCGGTTTCCGACGCGCGGCGACTAGCGCGCGCGGGCGCTCTGATCGGTGGACGTCGGTTGCGAGGGGCCGGCCAGATGGTCATCGGCCGCATAGAGCGTGCAGGTGGGCGACCATTTCATGCAGGCTGCCAGCGAGTCGCGCTGGGCCTCGTCGGCCGTGGCGCGTCCGGTGCGCCAGCCGTAGCTGCCATTCGGCGACACTGCGAAAGCCTTGTGCGGCAGCATGCTGGCGAGATAGCGCGCGAACTCGGTCTGCGCGGCCTCGCTCAGCTGGCGCGGCGGCGGCAACGAATCGGGCGGGCTCAGGATGTCGCGGCCGGCAAGGGCGCGATCGCGCAGGAAGGCGTCGAGATAGGGCGTCCATTGCGGACGGCTTGCCACCGAATAGAGGTAGTGGCCGTCGTCGCCGAAGGGCGGCGCCGCGATGAATGTCGCGTTGCCGCCAGTGGCGCGAAACCCGTCGTGCAGGCGGCGCGCGAGATCGGGGCCGAAATAGGAATCGTTGGTCGCATAGACCCAGAGCATCGGTACGCGCGAGCTCTTGCCGAAGGTGGTGAAGGCTTGCACCAGCCCATCCGGATTGCAGACGTCGCCGTCGTCCCGCGAGCCGCGGCCGCCAGCGAAGCTGATCGCCGCGACGAGGCCGGGCGGGGCCTGCGCGGTGAGCGCAACCGTTGCGAGCCCGCCGGCGGAATGGCCGGCCGCGATCATGCCCGTTGTCGTGACGTCGGCGCGGTGCGCCATCGCATCGATCGCGGCCCGTAAGTCAGCAACGGCAACTGCGGCTGCGGGCAGATACGCGGCCTTCGCGCAACCGCCGACGCTGTCGACGCGTCCGCCGGGCGAGGTGCCGTAGCCGCGCCGCATCACGATCAGCGCGGCAAAGCCACGCCGGGCGTATTCGAGCGCGAAGCCGTAATATCTGTGCGCGGACATCGCCGCGCGGTCGTCGAAGCTGCGCGGCGAGCCGTGGCTGAGCAGCGCGAGCGGATAGCGCTTCGCTCCCGTCGGACGGACCAGGAACGCCTCCAGCCCCTGCGGCCCGGCCTCGGCCATGGGGATGCGGAGATCCTCGGTGTAGAACTCCGCGGCGGTCGCATGGCGCGCGGCGCCAGCTGTCGCAAGCCAAGCCATCAGAACAACCAAGAGCCTGTGAAACAGCGTCATTCCCCCGACTCGAAAAGCCCCGATCCAACGACCATAGCATGATCTCAGGAACGGCCACCCCGCCGCGCGAGTTGTGCACCTTGGCGGGGGGCCGGCCGATGCTATGGTATCCCCGCGATCTCTTGCGACAGGACGAGGTACTTCAGTGGCTGATGTTCATCCCGCGGCAGGCAAGCAGGCTTTGCCGGACGCGCTCACCAATGTTCCGCGGCTGGTGACGGCCTATTTCGCCGGCAAGCCCGATGTCGCGGATCCCGCGCAGCGCGTGGCGTTCGGCACCTCCGGCCATCGCGGCACCTCGTTCAAGAACACCTTCAACGAAGGCCACATCCTCGCGACCACGCAGGCAATCTGCGATTACAGGCGGGAAAAGGGGCTGAGCGGTCCGCTCTTCATCGGCATTGACACCCATGCGCTCGCCGAGCCGGCGCTGGTCAGTGCGGTCGAGGTGTTCGCCGCCAATGGCGTCGACATCATGATCGACAAGGACGGCGGCTACACGCCGACGCCGGTGATCTCGCACGCGATCCTCACCTACAACAAGGGCCGCACCTCCGGCCTCGCCGACGGCGTCGTCATCACGCCCTCGCACAATCCCCCCGAAGACGGCGGCTACAAATACAATCCCCCGCATGGCGGTCCCGCCGACACCGACGTCACGGGCGTGGTCGAGAAGCGCGCCAACGCCTACCTCGCCGACGGCCTCAAAGGCGTGAAGCGCATCGACTACGGCAAGGCGAAGAAAGCCGCGAACGTCCACGCCTATGACTTCATGACGCCTTACGTCGCCGATCTCGGCGACGTCGTCGACCTCGACCTGGTCAAATCCGCCGGCATCAATATCGGCATCGATCCGCTCGGTGGCGCCGCCGTGCACTATTGGCATCCGATCATCGAGCGCTACGGCCTCAAGGCCACCGTGGTGAACGAGGCGATCGACCCGACCTTCCGCTTCATGACCGTCGACTGGGACGGCAAGATCCGGATGGACTGCTCCTCTCCTTACGCGATGGCGAGCCTGATCGGGATGCGGGACCGCTTCGACGTCGCCTTTGCCAACGATACCGACGCCGACCGCCACGGCATCGTGACGCGCACCGGCGGCCTGATGAATCCGAACCACTATCTTGCGACCGCGATCTCCTATCTGTTCGCGCATCGTCCCAACTGGAGCAAGGATGCCGCGATCGGCAAGACCGTGGTGTCGAGCTCCATCATCGACCGCGTCGCCAAGAAGCTCGGCCGCAAGCTGGTCGAAACGCCGGTCGGGTTCAAATGGTTCGTCGACGGCCTCCTCACGGGCGGCTTCGGCTTCGGCGGCGAGGAGAGTGCAGGGGCCTCGTTCCTGCGCCGCGACGGCGGGGTGTGGACCACCGACAAGGACGGCGTCATCCTCGGCCTGCTTGCCGCCGAGATCATGGCCAAGACCGGCCGCGACCCCAGCCAGTTGTTCAACGATCTCACTGCCGAGTTCGGCGTGCCGCATTACGCGCGCATCGATGTCGCGGCGACAGGACCGCAGAAGAACATTCTGAAGTCCGTCACACCCGAGCAACTCGGCCTGAAGGATCTTGCCGGCGATCCCGTCCGCTCAACGCTGAGCAAGGCGCCGGGCAACGGCCAGTCCTTCGGCGGCATCAAGGTCGAGACCGATTTCGGCTGGTTCGCCGCCAGGCCCTCCGGCACGGAGGACGTCTACAAGATCTACGCCGAGAGTTTTCGCAGCACCGAGCACCTGAAGCGGATCCAGGAGGAAGCCCAGGCGGGACTGGCGAAGGTGTTCGGGGCGTAGCGGTTCTACGCGCGGAACCCGGATTAGAGCGTTCGCGACAGTCGTCATGCCCGCGCTTGTTCTGGCATCCACGTCTTCGAGCCGCGGCAAACAGTCGGATGGCCGGACAGGCGCGGTCATGACGCTGCTGGGTCCATCGGCCCTCCACCGCTCGGCATGCGCCGAGATGTGTATACAGAGTGAAAGATAAAGGTATTATAGTAGGTCTAATTTCGCCTTGAACGATCCCGCTCATCAGCTATTGTATACATAACGTATTCATAAGCTTGAGGGAGTGAGACCAGTGACAAAACCCTTCCCGATGAACGCCTGGTACGCCGCGGCATGGGACGCGGACGTGAAGCCGGCGCTGCTGCCGCGGACGATCTGCGGCAAGCATGTCGTGATGTACCGCAAAGCCGATGGCTCGGTCGCCGCGCTGGAGGATGCCTGCTGGCATCGCCTGGTGCCGCTGTCCAAGGGCCGGCTCGAAGGCGACACCGTCGTCTGCGGCTATCACGGCTTGAAATACAACGCGCAGGGCCGCTGCACCTTCATGCCCTCGCAGGAGACCATCAACCCGTCGGCCTGCGTCCGCGCCTATCCCGTGGTCGAACGTCACCGCTACATCTGGCTGTGGATGGGCGATCCCGCGCTGGCGGATCCCGCGCTGGTCCCGGACATGCACTGGAATCACGATCCGGCCTGGGCCGGCGACGGCAAGACCATCCACGTCAAATGCGACTACCGCCTCGTACTCGACAATCTCATGGACCTCACCCACGAGACCTTCGTGCACGGCTCCTCGATCGGGAACGAGGCCGTCGCGGAAGCCCCGTTCGACGTCACCCATGGCGAGAAGACGGTCACGGTGACGCGCTGGATGCGCGGCATCGAGCCGCCGCCGTTCTGGGCCAAGCAGCTCGGCAAGCAACCTGGTAAGACCGGTCTCGTCGACCGCTGGCAGATCATCCGTTTCGAAGCGCCGTGCACCATCGCCATCGACGTCGGCGTGGCGCCGACAGGCACCGGCGCGCCGGAAGGCGATCGCTCGCAGGGCGTCAACGGCTACGTGCTCAACACCATTACGCCCGAGACCGAGAAGACCTGTCACTATTTCTGGGCCTTCGTGCGCAACTATCAGCTCGGCGAGCAACGCATCACCAGCGAGATCCGCGAGGGCGTCTCCGGCATCTTCCACGAGGACGAGCTGATCCTCGAGGCGCAGCAGCGCGCCATGGACGAGAACCCCGATCGCATCTTCTACAACCTCAACATCGACGCCGGCGCGATGTGGACGCGCAAGCTGATCGACAAGATGGTGGCGAAGGAAAACGGGCCACAGCACCTTCAGGCGGCGGAGTAGGTCATGGCCGAGCGTGAGGTCGACCGCTCGGTCTCGCAGACCGTGAAGGCGCAGCTCGCGCTGCGCGACCAGATCCTCTCGGGCGTCTTACGGCCGGGCGAGCGCATCTCCGAGCTCCAGGCTGTGGAAACCACCGGCGCCTCACGCACGCCGGTGCGCATGGCGCTGGTGCGGCTCGAGGAGGAGGGCCTGCTGGAAGCGATCCCTTCCGGCGGTTTCATGGTGAAGGCGTTTTCGGAGCGCGACATCTCCGATTCCATCGAGCTGCGCGGCACGCTGGAAGGCCTCGCGGCACGCTTTGCCGCCGAGCGCGGCGTCTCCGCGCGCGAGCTGGAGCCGCTGAAGGAGTGCCTCGCCGCGATCGACGGATTGCTGCGCCAGGTGCCGATCTCGGTCGATGCCTTCTCGTCCTATGTCGCGCTGAATGCGCGGTTCCACGCGCTACTCACCGAATTATCGCGCAGCCCGCCCTTGATCCGCCAGATCGACCGCGCCTCGGCGCTGCCGTTCGCTTCGCCCAGCGGCTTCGTGATGGCGCAGTCGGCGCTGCCGGAAGCGCAGCAGATCCTGATCATCGGCCAGGAGCACCATCGTGTCGTGATCGACGCCATCGAGAACCGCGAAGGCGCGCGCGCCGAAGCGATCATGCGCGAGCACGCGCGGCTCGCCGTGCGAAACCTGCGGCTTGCGCTGCGCAACCGCACCCATCTCGGTCTCTTGCCGGCGCTCGCGCTGATCAAAACCGCAACCGATTGAGGGCAGCAGCCATGCGCTTCATCGAAACCTGGATACCCGCAACGCTGGTCTCGAGCCGCGATCTCGCCCCCGGCATCCGCGAATTCCTGATCCGGCCCGATCAGTTCGACGTCACGGCCTATCCGGTCGGCAGTCACATCAATGTCAGCGTCACCATCGACGGCCTGCCGGAGACGCGGTCCTATTCGCTGGTCGGCGAGGCCACGTCGCATGGATTCAAGATTGCGGTGCGCCGTGCTGATGATTCCCGCGGCGGCTCGCGCTACATGTGGCAGCTCGCGCCGGGCGCGCGGCTCGATATCACGCAGCCCGCTTCGCTGCTTGCCGTCGACTGGGCGCGCGAACGCTACTGCCTGATTGCGGGCGGCATCGGCATCACGCCGATCCTCGGCGCCGCACAGGCGCTGGCACGACGCGGAGCCGACGTCACGCTCCATTATGCGGTGCGTTCGCGCGGCGAGGCCGCCTATCTCGACGATCTCGCCGCGATGCTCGGCGATCGCCTGGTCGTTCATGCCAGCGATGAAGGCAAGCGCCTCGATCTCGACGCGCTGTTCGCCTCGCTCCCCAAGGGCGCGTTGGCGCTGTTCTGCGGCCCGATGCGGATGCTCGACGCCGCACGCCACGCCTGGATCGGCGCCGGCCATCCACTCCCCGATCTGCGCTACGAGACCTTCGGCTCCAGCGGCACGCTGCCGACCGAGACCTTTCGTGTGCGCCTGAAGGGCTCGAATGTCGAACTCGAAATCCCCCGGGAGCGCTCGATGCTGGACGTGCTCAATGCCAACGGCCACGACGTGATGTACGATTGCAAGCGCGGCGAATGCGGCCTCTGCGCCATCGACGTGGTCGAAGTCGACGGCGAGATCGACCATCGCGACGTCTTCTTCAGCGACCATCAGAAGCAAAGCAACCAGAAGATCTGCGCCTGCGTCTCCCGCGCACGGGGCACGATTACCGTGGATACGCTGCTGCGGGCGGATGCGATTTGAGGTGAGATCGTCATGCCCGGGCTTGTTGTCCCGGCCATAGACGGCTTGCCCTCACATCAAGAACGTGGATGCCAGGGACAAGCCCCGGCATGACCACCTCCTGTGAGTTTCAAATGGCTGAAGGATCACCGCCCTAGCTGTTTCGGATCGTAATAGAACCGCTCTTCGATCAAATGATCGCCTCGCCACGTCTGCCATGCGATCTCGTCCAACGTTCGGATGATCCCTTCGGCGTTGGTGAAGCTGAACTTCCAGCGGGTCGCCACATGGTCGCCCTCGATCAGGCTCGGCCCGATGCGGACGGCCTTGACCTCCCTGGATGCTGCAAGCACGCCGCGTTCTTTGGCGACGAGCTTGTCCCGCCCCACCGTCGGCTCGGCATTGTTCTCATAAGTCGCGGCATCGGGCGCGTAAAATTGCTCGATTGCGCCGATGAAATCTCCCGCCTCCAGCTGCTTGGCAAAAGCTTCGACAATGTCACGGCTCGGCATGGTGCACCTCACGATAAAACCGACTGATAGTCGGTAAATACCGACCGACAGTCGAAAAGTCAACTGGCGGCCCGCGCACCATTGCTTTAGACGATATTCATGGCGAAACAGGCGGAGCGGCGGGCGGCGACATTGGAAGCGATCCTGACGGCGGCACGCCGCCTGTTCGGGGCGCAAGGCTTTGCCGCCACCACCATGGACGAGATCGCGGACGGAGCCCGCATCGCCAAGGGCGCGGTCTATCATCACTTCAGGAACAAGGAGGCGGTGTTCGAAGCCGTGTTCGACCAAGTCTCGCGCGACCTCGTCGTGGAGATCGACGGTGCCGCGCGCGCCGAGAAGGACGTGCTCGCCGCGATGGTCGCCGGCACCCAGCACTACTTTGCCGCAACCGCGAAGGGACCGACAGGCCAGATCATCCTGCGCGACGGCCCGGCCGTGCTCGGCTGGGAGCGCTGGCGCGAAATCGACGCCAAGCATTTTGGTGGCAAGCTGCCGCGCGCGGTCGCAGCGGCCATGGATGCCGGCCTGATCGCGCGCCAGCCGGTCGAGCCGCTGGCGCGGCTGCTGCTCGGCGCGGTGACGGAGGCCGCGGTCGCCTGCGCCGGACGCACGGATATCGCAAGGGCAGGCGCGGAATATGCCCGTGCGTTCAAGTCGCTGGTCGAGGCGCTGCGCGTGCGGGAATGATTGTGCTAAGTCACGAAACGGAAACGTCCACCGCAACAAGAAGACTAGCAACAGATGACCGCAAACTCCTCTCTCGCACCAAGCGATCCCGAATTCGACTACATCATTGTCGGCGCCGGCTCCGCCGGCTGCGTCCTCGCCAATAGACTCTCGGCGAACGGCAAGCACAGCGTCCTGCTGCTCGAGGCCGGCCCGAAGGACTCCAACATCTGGATTCACGTGCCGCTCGGCTACGGCAAGCTGTTCAAGGAGAAGACCGTCAACTGGATGTACCAGACCGAGCCGGAGCCCGAGCTGAAGGGACGGCAGGTGTTCCAGCCGCGCGGCAAGACGCTGGGCGGATCGAGCTCGATCAACGGTCTGCTTTATGTCCGTGGCCAGCATGAGGACTACGACCGCTGGCGCCAACTCGGCAACACCGGCTGGGGCTATGACGACGTGCTGCCCTATTTCAAGAAGGCCGAGAACCAGTCGCGGGGGGCCGATCAGTATCATGGCAGCGGCGGTCCGCTGCCGGTGTCCAACATGGTCGTGACCGATCCGCTGTCAAAGGCCTTCATCGACGCTGCGGTCGAGACCGGTCTGCCGTACAATCCTGACTTCAACGGCGCCACGCAGGAAGGCGTCGGCCTGTTCCAGACCACGACGCGCAACGGCCGCCGCGCCTCGACCGCGGTGGCCTATCTCGGCCCGGCAAAGACCCGCGGCAATCTCAAGATCGAAACTGGCGCGCTCGGCCAGCGCGTGCTGTTCGAGGGCCGCCGCGCCGTCGGCGTCCAATACCGCCAAGGCGCGAACCTGCGCCGCGCCCGCGCGCGCAGAGAGATCGTGCTGTCGAGCGGGGCCTACAACTCCCCGCAGCTGCTGCAGCTCTCCGGCGTCGGCCCCGGCGACCTCCTGCGCAAGCACGGCATCGATGTCGTGCTGGACGCGCCGGGCGTCGGCCACGATCTCCAGGATCACATGCAGGTCCGCATCGTCATGCGCTGCTCGCAAAAGATCACGCTGAACGACACCGTCAATCATCCGCTTCGCCGCACCATGGCCGGCGCGCGCTATGCGCTGTTCCGGAAGGGCTGGCTGACCATCGCGGCCGGCACCGCCGGCGCGTTCTTCAAGACCAGCCCGCGGTTGGCCTCGCCCGACATCCAGGTGCATTTCCTGCCGTTCTCGACCGACAAGATGGGCGAGAAGCTGCACGATTTCTCCGGCTTCACGGCGTCCGTCTGTCAGCTTCGCCCCGAAAGTCGCGGCAGCTTGCGCATCCGGAGCGCCGACCCGACGGTGCCGCCGGAGATCCGGATCAACTACATGTCGACCGAGACCGACCGCAGCACCAACGTCGAGGGCCTGAAGATCCTGCGCAAGATCCTGAATGCGCCGGCGATGAAGCCGTTTGTTGTCAGCGAGTACGATCCCGGCGCGAAGGTATCCACGGATGCCGAGCTATTGGATTATTGCCGCGAGCGCGGCAGCACCATCTACCATCCGACCTCGACCTGTCGTATGGGCAACGACGCGCTCGCCGTGGTCGATCAGCGATTGAAGGTCAGGGGGCTCGAAGGCCTTCGCATCGTCGACGGCTCGATCATGCCGGACCTTGTCTCGGGCAACACCAACGCGCCGATCATCATGATCGCCGAAAAGGCCTCCGACATGATATTGGAGGATGCGCGGTAGTCTCGCGCAGTGAAAGGACGACAGCTTGACTATTCGACTTCGGATCGGCACCCGCAAGAGCGCGATGGCGCTGGCACAGACGGAAGAGATCGCGCGCCGCCTGACCGCCGCGGTGCCCGGTCTCGACGTCGAGATCGTCAAGTTCGACACCACGGGCGATCTTGACCAGACCAGCAAGCTGTTGCCGCATGGCGGCAAGGGCGGCGCCTTCGTGGCGCAGATCCGCGCCGCCGTGTTGTCGGGCGAGCTGCACGCGGCGATGCATTCGCTGAAGGACATGCCGGGTAATGAGGACACGCCGGGCCTCGTCATCGGCGCCACGCTGTCGCGCGATCCGGCCAGTGACGCGCTGGTGTTGCGGGACGGCGTAACACTGCAGGCGCTGCGCCAGTCCCGCGGCAAGGGCTTGAAGATCGGCACCAATGCCGTCCGCCGCGCTGCCTATGCGCGACGGCTGTTTCCCGACGTCGAGATCATCCACTTCCGCGGCGCCGCCGACACGCGCGTGCGCAAGCTCGACAATGGCGAGAAGCAGCGCCTGCCGGATGGCGGCGCCGTCGGCCCGGCCGACGCGCTGATCATGGCGCGCTCGGGCCTCGACCGCGTCGGCCTCGCTAGCCGTATCGCCTACGAATTCTCGGCGGTGGAGATGCTGCCCGCGGCGGGGCAGGGCATCGTCGCCGTCGAATGTGCTGCGCAGGACTGGCAAACGCGAAAAATCCTGTCGTCGATCGACGATCCTGCCGCGCATGCCAGCGCGGACGCCGAGCGCGAGGTCTTGTGGGTGCTGAACGGCCACTGCAATTCGCCGGTGGCGGCCTTCTCGACCATCGCCGGCGGTCAAATGTCGCTTGCCGCATCGGTGCTCGATCTCTCCGGCAATACCATGATCGAAACCTCGCGTGCAGGTCCCGCCAATCGCCCGCGCGAGCTCGGGCGTGCCGTGGGACTGGATCTGCTGGGTAAGGGCGCCGCCGAGATCATCGAGCGCAGCCGGCCGCGCTAGCTGCCTTACGAAACGATCATTGCTGGGACGATGGCATTCTGCGCCTGTTTTGCCCGACGCGTCAAACGTGCGTCTGAGCCGCGTGATGCACGCCCAGCTTTATCAATGACTTGTCTACTGTGCATGGGGTTGTTTTCGCGTTTTATGTTTTCCGCCCCTTAGGAAGGGGGACGGATTAGCCCCGCACGCGCTTGATCATCTGCTCGACATGGGCAATCGGCGTTTCCGGCTGGATGCCGTGGCCGAGATTGAAGATCAGGCGACCTTGCGCAAAATTGGCCAGCACGTTGTCGACCGCGCGGTCGAGCGCGGCGCCGCCTGTGATCAGCACCAGCGGATCGAGATTGCCCTGCACGGCGACCTTGCTCTGAACGCGCTCGCGGATGAAGGCCGGCTCCGCGGTCCAGTCGATGCTGACCGCGTCGACGCCGGTCGCTTCGACATAACCTGGCAGCTGTGCGCCGGCACCGCGCGGGAAGCCTATGATCTTCGCGTCCGGCATTTTCGCCCGCACGCCCTCCACGATGCGCCGCGTCGGTTCGACCGACCAGCGCGCGAATTCGGCCGGCGGCAGCACGCCGGCCCAGGTGTCGAAGATCTGCAAGGCATCGGCGCCGGCGGCGAGCTGCGCCAGCAGATATTCGATCGAGCTCTCGACCAGGACGTCGATGATTTTCGCGAACGCCTCCGGATGCCGGTAGGCCATCATCCGTGCCGGCCCCTGGTCGGGCGTGCCCTGGCCGGCGACCATGTAGGTCGCGACCGTCCACGGCGCACCGCAGAAGCCGATCAACGCGATCTTCGGATCCAGCGCGCGGCGCACGAGCTTGAGCGCCTCGAACACCGGCGCGAGTTTGCCGAGCTCGGCGCGCGGTGCCAGCGTCGCGACCTTTGCGGGATCATCCAAGGGATCCAGCCGCGGACCCTCGCCAACCTCGAACCGCACCGAGCGGCCGAGCGCATAGGGGATCACCAGAATATCCGAGAAGATGATCGCAGCATCGAAGCCGAACCGGCGGATCGGTTGCAGCGTCACCTCCGCCGCAAGCTCGGGGTTGAAGCAGAGATCGAGGAAGCCACCGGCCTTGGCGCGCACCTCGCGATATTCCGGCAAATAGCGGCCTGCCTGCCGCATCATCCACATGGGCGGGATGCTCTGGCGCTGGCCGGAGAGCACGTCGATGAACGGCTTTTTTGCAGATTGGGGCACAAATAGTCCTGAACAGGGTTATGGCACCTGATACACCGCCTCGGCCCGCAGCGGAACAGGGGAACCAAGCGCAACAGGGCCGCGTTGACCAGCCGATGGAGGACATCATGGCTGAGACATTCAATCCCGCGCCGCATGACAAGCACGCCGACGATCTGCACGAAGCGCTCGCTGCCGACCGCCAGTCTAAGCTCGACGCCGGGCTGAAAGACACGTTCCCAGCGTCCGATCCCGTGAGCGCCACCCAGCCGACGCCCTCGAAGGCCGATGCGGATGCCGACAATCCCTCGCTCTGGGCCAAGGTTAAGGCCATCTTCAGCTAGCGGAGGGCGACGCCGGATTCCGATCGGCTTGCTAATATCCTGTTAGCGATGCGCTGATCCTTGCGTCCGTACGACTACGGAATACCGGCACATCGCGGCCGATTCCGGTGGTACTTTCAGGGTTCAATAACAGAAGCGGCAGAGGTTCCGAACGTCGGAGAACCTTGCTGCATGAATGCTGCTACCCAACGAGCTGGATGGAGCCGCCTGCCGCTACGCGCGGCGGCATTCGTCGCGCTGACCTGCGCGACCATCCTTGGCGTCAGCGGCTGGCGCGAATGGGCCGCGCGCGATGCGGTGCTCAGGGGTGCCGAGACCGAGATGGCGAACGTCGCCCGTTCGCTCACCCAGCATGCCGAGGACAGCCTCGATCTCCTGGATTCCGGCGTCGTCGGCGTCGTCAGCCGGCTGGAGATGGACGGCGCCGGGCCTGCCACGATCGCAAAGCTGCGCACCCTGCTGGATGCGCGCAAGAAGGCGATCGAGCGCATTCACAGCCTTGCCATCATTGACGACCAGGGCAACTGGCTGACCTCGCCCGGCACGATCGCCTCGACCCTCACTGACGATGCCTTCTTCCGCTATCACCAGCTTTCCCCCAAGCGCGAGGCCCATGTCGGCCGCCCCGTGAAGAGCTTGCTCGATGGCGAATGGGTCGTCACCCTGTCGCGCCGCTTCAACAAGCCGGATGGCAGTTTCGGTGGCGTGGTGCTCGCCACGATCAGCTCGAAATATCTTTCGCATTTCTACGAGCAGTTCGAGATCGGCCGCAACAGCTCTGTGTCGCTCACCCATGGCGACGGCCTGATGATCGCGCGCAACCCCAGCAACGACAAGTTCGTCGGCCGCAGCGTCGCCGACACCCCCCTATTCCGCGACGCCGGCCTGCAAAAGTCGAGCGGCGCTTATCATTTCAAGTCGCCGCTGGACGGCGCCGAGCGCGTTAGCTTCTTCAAGCGCAGCGGCCGCTATCCGCTTGTCCTGCTCGCCACCGTCGACAAGGCCGAACTGCTCGCCCCCTGGCGCGCCGCCGCAATCTCCCGCATGCTCTACGTCATCGCGCTGGTGATGCTGATTGCGGTCATCGGTGCCGTGCTGGTGCGGCAGTTGCAGCGGGGCCAGCGCATGGCTGCGGCCCTGGTTGAGAAGGAGGCGCATTTCCGCCTGCTCTCGGAAGGCTCCAGCGACATGGTGACCCGCATCGGGCTCGACGAGCGGCTGCGCTATGTCTCGCCCTCGTCCGCGCGCGTCGTCGGCTGGCGCGCCCCTCAATTGCTCGGCACGCCGGCGCTGGCAGGCATCAATCCGGAGGATCTGCCGGAGGTCCAGGCGGTCGTCGACGCCATGAAACGCGGCGAGAGGGAGGAGGCGCGCCTCACCTACCGCAACGCGCACCGGCAGAACGGCGAGGTCTGGCTTGAATCGACCATGCGGGTGACGCGCAAGGACAATGGCAGCGTCGACGGCGTGGTCGCGATCTCCCGCGACATCACCGAGCACAAGAAGCTGGAAACCAGGCTCGAGACGCTTGCGATCGAGGACGGCCTCACGGGCCTTGCCAATCGCCGCCGCTTCGACGAGCGGCTGAAGGAGGAATGGGCGCGCGCCTATCGCGACCGCTCCAGCCTCGCTTTGCTGATGATCGATGTGGATCAATTCAAGGCCTATAACGACGAATACGGCCATCCCGCCGGCGATGCCTGCCTGCGCCTGGTCGCAAAGATCGTCGCGGCCGAGACGCAACGCGCCGACGATCTGGCGGCGCGCTATGGCGGCGAGGAATTCGCCATGCTGCTGCCGAACACCGATGCCGCCGGCTGCGCCCGGGTCGGGGAACGGATCCGCGCTGCCATTCACGGGGCCGGCCTCGTTCATGCCGGCAGCCCGACGTCTGGATGCGTCACCGCCTCGGTCGGCGGTGCGACCTGCCGGCCGGCGCTGGAGCGCACGGCCGGGGTGACCTCGCTGGTTGAAGCTGCCGACCGGGCGCTCTACGCCGCCAAGGACGCAGGCCGCAACCGCCTGATGATGTCCGGCGAGCTCGTGGACCTGCTGCCCAAGGCATCCGGCCAGTAAGACTGGCTCAATAGTGCGGCGGAGGCTCGTTGGCAGCTCCGGGCGCATTCGCCTCGGCCTCCTGCAGCCGCTCGCCGAGCTCTGCGATCTTCCGCGTCAGCAGATCGATCTGCTTCCACTGCGCAGTGATGGTCTGGTTCAGCGTCTCGATCGTGTCGTCCTGGTAGGCGAGCCGCGTTTCCAGCGTGTCGATGCGCTCGCCCAGACTTTTGATCTCATTCGTCACGGCCTTGCTCCATATCTTGTTCGAGCAAGCTCCGCTCGCGCAAACCGTGGCCAAGCGCGACGCGCTCGTCGAACACGAAGCATTCGCCGCGCCAGCGGCTCTGCGCCTCTGGCACCTCTTCCAGATATTTGAGGATGCCGCCCTTGAGGTGATAGACCTCGGCAAAGCCGCGCGCGAGCAGATGCGCGCTCGCCTTCTCGCAGCGGATGCCACCGGTGCAGAACATCGCGATCCTGCGATGCTTTGCTGGATCCAGCGCAACTGCGGCAAAATCCTTGAATTGGCCAAAGCTCCTGATGCCGGGATCGACGGCGCCCTCGAACGTGCCCATCGCGACCTCGAAGGCGTTGCGGGTGTCGAGCAGCAGCGTGTCGGGTGCAGAGATCAGCGCGTTCCATTGGCTCGCATCGACGTAGTTGCCGACCTGGCGGGTCGGATCGGCAGCCTCATCGCCGAGCGTGACGATCTCCTTCTTCAGGCGCACCTTGAGCCGCCCGAACGGCATCGCTCCGGCGGCCGAGAATTTCAATTCGAGATGGTCGAGCCTGCCGCCGAAAATATCGCCGTGCGCCAGCTCATGAGCGAGGGCATCGATCGCCTCCGGCGCACCGGCGAGGGTGCCGTTGATGCCCTCCTGCGCCAGCAGCACGCTGCCTTTCAGCTTCAGGCCGGCGCAGAACGCACGCAGCGGCTCGCGCAGCTCGCGGCAATCCGGGAGGGCGGCGAATTGATAGAAGGCGGCGACCTTGGTGAGCGAATTCGGATCAGACATGGCGGCTCGTTTAGCAGGCGATCGCCGCTCGGAAAACCCGCATAGTCGCTGGCCTCCAAAAGCCTATACGTCCAGCGGATGGCAGCCATTTCCCTGGTATGCCAGGATTGCCCCGGCCAGCCGGAATGTGTCATGTAGACCCGGTTTTTCCTAAGACGGCGCGGCGCGCGCATCCACCGCCAAGAGAGCAAGAAATTCGATGAGAAACTTTCATTTCCCCGGCAGGTCTACGGTCCACGCCACCAACGCGATGGTGGCGACCTCGCACCCGCAGGCTTCGCTCGTGGCGATCGAGGTGCTGCGTGAGGGCGGCACGGCGGTGGATGCCGCGGTTGCTGGCTCGGCCCTGCTCGGCGTGATCGAGCCGCAGTCGACCGGTATTGGCGGCGACTGCTTTGCGCTGATCCAGCCGCGGGGTGAGGGCAAGATCATCGCCTATAACGGCTCCGGCCGCGCGCCGAAGGCGGCAAACGCCGACTGGTATCTCGAACGCAAGATCAACTCAGTGCCGTTGACCTCGGCGCATGCGGTTTCGATCCCCGGCGTGGTCGATGCCTTCGCGACCGTTTTGCGCGATCACGGCAAGTTCGGTTTCGACCGGCTGCTCCAGCCCGCGATCAAGGCGGCGGAGGAAGGTTACGTGGTGGCGCCTCGCATCGCCTTCGACTGGAAGAACCAGTTCGAGAAGCTGAAGGGTGGCACCAACACCGTGCGTTACTTGTTGCCGGGCGGCGAGCCGCCGGTGGCCGGCGACGTCATCCGACAGGCCGAGCTCGGCAAGACGCTGCGCGCGATCGCCAAGGACGGCCGCGATGCCTTCTACAAGGGCGAGGTCGCGGAAGACATGGTCGAGACCCTCAGGGGAATTGGCGGGCTGCACACGCTCGACGATTTCGCTGCGCATACCACCGAAGTGACCTCGCCGATCGGCACCTTGTACAAGGGCTACGACGTCTGGCAGTGCCCGCCGAACGGACCCGGCCTCACCATGCTGCTGATGCTGAACATCCTGTCGCGGTTCGACCTGACGCAATACGCGCCGCTCAGCATCGAGCGTTTCCATCTCGAAGCGGAAGCCGCGCGCATCGCCTACATGCATCGCGAGCTGCATGTCGCCGATCCTGACCATATGCAGGTCGAGGTCGCCAGGATCCTCGCCAAGGAGTTCTGCGACGAGCACATCGCCAACATCCGCATGGACGGCATGCTCGACCTGCCGAACGTTGCGCCGCCGATGAATCCCTCGACCATCTACATCACCGTCGTGGACAAGGACCGCAACGTCTGCTCGTTCATCAACTCGATCGCGCATTCGTTCGGCTCGGCGATCGTCTCGAACAAGACCGGCGTCTTATTGCAGAACCGCGCCGGCGGCTTCCGCATCCAGCCCGGCCACCCCAACTGCATCGCCGGCGGCAAGCGCCCGCTGCACACGATCATGCCGAGCTTGCTCACAAAGGCCGGCCGCTCCGTGATGCCGTTCGCGGTGATGGGCGGGCAGTACCAGCCGGTTGGTCAGACCCATGTGGTGACCAACATTCTCGACTATGGCTGCGACGTGCAGGAGGCGATCGATATGCCACGCGGCCTGCACTACGAGGGCCAGTATCAGCTCGAGGACAGCGTCCCGGCTGACATCGTCGAAGGCCTGAAGAAGCTCGGGCACAAGACCACCAGCGTGGTCGGCCCGCTCGGCGGCGCCCAGGCGATCTGGATCGATTGGGACAAGGGCACGCTGACCGGCGGTTCCGATCCGCGCAAGGACGGCTGCGCGCTGGGATATTGATCTTCGACTGAGGGGTGGAAACCGCGTCGGCGTTGCGCTAGACACCTTCCGCCTCAAACGGAAGGTCTGTTATGCAGCGTCTCCAGCGCGTGCTCCTCGCCATCATGTCGGCACTTGCGATCACCATGATCAGCAGCGTGTCGCATTTCGTTTCCACCACGGCCTCGGCCCAGACCGCAGGAAAGACCATGACCACAGCTTCAGGCTTGCAGATCATCGACTCCACGGTCGGCACCGGTGCCTCGCCGCAGGCCGGTCAGACCTGCGTGATGCACTATACCGGCTGGCTCTATGAAAACGGCCAGAAGGGCAAGAAATTCGATAGCTCCGTCGATCGCAAGGAGCCGTTCGAATTCCCCATCGGCAAGGGCCGCGTCATCGCCGGCTGGGACGAGGGCGTCGCCTCCATGAAGGTTGCCGGCAAGCGGACGTTGATCATTCCGCCGCAGCTCGGCTACGGCGCCCGCGGTGCCGGCGGCGTGATCCCGCCGAATGCAACGCTGATGTTCGACGTGGAATTGCTCGCGGTGAAGTGACGGCGCAGCGTCATTCCGGGATGGTCCGAAGGACCAGACCTCAGGTGGGCAATTGCGCACCCGGGAATCTCGAGATTCCGGGTTCGGTGCTCTCGCACCGCCCCGGAATGATGGTGCCTTCGAAAGCGCATAGAAAAAGACCGGCCTTTCGGCCGGTCTCTTCGTTCGCAAACTCGCTTGCGTTATTCCGTTGCGCGCTTTGTCGCTGCGGCTGCGCGATCCATCGCATCCTTCGCGGCGTCCTTGGCGTCGCCCATGGCCTGCTGGCCCTTGCCCTTCACTTCCTGGACTGCGCCTTCGCCCTTCATGCGGTCGGACCCGGTGGCTTCGCCGATGCCCTGCTTGGCCTTGCCCATTGCCTCGTTGGTGGCGCCCTTGATTTTATCGGTGGTGCTGCTCATGAAATTCTCCATCCGGTTTGCTCGCAAGGACAACGCCCGACTTCTGTGGGGGTTCCGATTTTGGGTATGGCCTGATAGGGCCGCTTTGGTTAGTTTGTTGCGCGCGGAACTAGCAGAAAGTAAATCCAATGAACGGCCATGATCACACGCACCATGATCACGATGATGACGAGCGCTGGAAACATGATGGCGTGCGCGTCATCCCCGGCAATCAGCTCGATACCAATGTTCCGTCGACGGCGGGCATGGACCGCGCCGCCGCGATCAATTTCGCGCGCGTCGGCGCGCAGAAATTGTGGGCCGGCACCGTCAGCATCAAGCCGGATGCTAAGACCGGCGCGCATCATCACGGCCATCTCGAAAGCGTGATCTATGTGGTGAAGGGCAAGGCGCGGATGCGCTGGGGCGAGAGCCTGCAATTCACCGCGGAGGCAGGCCCCGGCGATTTCATTTTCGTCCCGCCTTACGTGCCTCACCAGGAGATCAACGCCAGTCCCGACGAGGTGCTGGAATGCGTGCTGGTGCGCAGCGACGGCGAGGCGGTGGCGATCAACCTCGACATCGAGCCGGTCGAGAAGCCCGAAACGGTGCTGTGGATCGACCCGGTGCACCGCGATCCGAACGAGAAGAAGTGAGGCTGCCTCAACGCGCCGGGCTCGGTGCGGCAGAACCTCGCAGGCGGGGTCCGAAAAATAATCGAAAAGCCGTGTCGGATGGCAGCTTGGTCGTCCGTCCTTGGGCAGACCCGCCCAAGGAGCCTCCGATGCCCAAGATGATCTTCGTCAACCTGCCGGTGACCGACCTCAAGCGCGCGACCGCCTTTTACGAGGCGATCGGCGCGGTCAAGAACCCGCAATTCTGCGATGACACGGCGAGCTGCATGGTCTTTTCCGAGACCATTTTCGCCATGCTGCTGACCCACGACAAATTCCGTCAGTTCACGCCGAAGCCGATCGCGGATGCCAAGACCTCGAATCAGGTCCTGTTCTGCCTGTCCGCGGACAGCCGCAGCGAGGTCGACGATATCATCGGCAAGGCCGCGGCTGCCGGCGGCGTGGCTGATCCCAGTCCGAAGGACGAATACAGCTTCATGTACGGCCGCAGCTTCGAGGATCTCGATGGTCACATGTGGGGTGTGAACTGGATGGATCTGGCGGCAGCCCCTCCGCAGCCCGCCATGGCGACTGCCTGACCGCCATCCGCCGAACGCTAACTGAAGAGGAGCATCCGATGTCCAAGCTCGTGCCCTGCATGTGGTTCAACGGCGATGCCGAGGAAGCCGCGAAATTCTACGTCTCGCTCGTTCCGGATTCGGCGATCACGCACGTCCAGCATAATGTTTCGGAGAACCCATCCGGAAAGGAGGGCTCCGTGCTCGTCGTCGAGTTCACGGTGGCCGGCCAGCCGCTGGTCGCGCTCAACGGCGGGATGAAGATGGAATACACCCACGCCATCTCGCTGATGATTCACTGCGACGACCAGCCCCAGGTCGATCACGTCTGGAATGCGTTTCTGGCCCATGGCGGCAAAGAAGAGAAATGCGGCTGGCTCAGGGATCGCTGGGGCGTAGCCTGGCAGGTGGTGCCGAAAGTGATGTTCGAATTCCTCTCGAGCCCCGACAAGGCTGCCGCCGCGCGTGCCATGCAGGCCATGATGAAGATGGTCAAGCTGGACGTTGACGTGCTGCGGCGTGCGTTCGAGGGCAAGTCGGCCGCGTGAGGCGGTGGCGGTTCGGCGTAAGGCGGCGCTCCTCATCCTGAGGAGCTTGCGCAGCAAGCGTCTCGAAGGATGAATGGCCAAGCTGCCAAAGCGGGGCTGCATGGTTCGGGACGGCGCTCGCGCGCCTCCTCACCATGAGGAATTAGTAATTGATCCGCAGCCCCACGCCGCCGTGGATGGTGTTGCCGACCGGCTGCGGGCCCAGCGTGCCGTTGGCGAAGAGATCCACGACCCAGCCCTTTTGTACGCGGAAGCCCAGGCGGCCGCCATATTCGAACCAGCCCTGGTTGCCCATGGTCGGCACCACCACGCCGTTGCCGGTCACGGTGGCGACGATGCCGCTGCGGCTCGCGAACGACTGCACCCAGCCACCATTGATGTTGGCCTCGATGTTGCTGCCGTAGAGATGCGTCCATTGGCCGCCGATCTTGACCAGGCTGGTGCGGTCGGTGCCGGTCGCGATGGTGGCGTCGAACGGATTGAAGGCCACCGCATTGTCGCTGTACCCGGACACGCGCTGCCAGAGCTGCCAGACCTCGATCGAAGCTGCGAGCTCGTCGCGCGGCGACACGCGGCTCATCCAGCCGGCGCGGCCGTAGACCGCGTAGTTCGAGGCGTTGGTCGAGCTCGTCACGCTTACCGGACCGAGACTGGTGTTGTAGCTGCGGGTATAGCGCGCCTTCTCCCATGGTGTCAGGATCGTTCCGACATCGAAGAATGGGCGCGAGGAGCCCCAATCTGTGAAGTCGTAGCGCAGCGCGAACGCACCGATCGGTGCGCTCGTGATTTTGTAACCGCCTTCGTTGTAGTGCGTGTAGGCGAGGCCCGCGAGCAGCGACAGATTATTCGTCAGCTCTTTGCGGCCGTGGATGCCGGCCGAGAACGAGCCGGCCGAGCCGAACGCGCTGATGCAGTCGCTGCAATTGACCTGCTCGTTGACGCCGAGCAGGACCGTGCCGAGCACCCGGTTGGTGATCATCTGGTTGAAGCGCTGGTTGGCGAGGCCGCCGATCGAATTGCCGCTGGAATCCGCGCCGGTCGGCGTCGGCGTCGGGCTCGGCGAGGATGACGGATAGGGGCTCGGCGACGATGACGGGTAGGGGCTGGGCGAGGGGGAGGGCGACGGCGAATATGTCGGCGTTGGGGACGGTGAATAGCTCGGGTAAGGCGTCGGCTCGCCGCATTCGGATCCACACGTCGCCTGGGCTGCGGCCGGACGAACATCGAACGCGACATACGCAAGCGCAGCGGCCAAGGTCAGAAGCCCCGCAAGGATAAAGCGCTTCAAGCAGAGCTCCACCATCGTCAGCGCCCGCACAGCATGCCGTCGTCCTGGACGGCCGGCGTGATGGTCGGCGAGGCACCGGCGTACTGGTTCACCGCGCACAACCCGGCGCTCGCTGCACAGTTGGCGGCGAAGGTCCAGGGCGGCGTGTTGGACTTGGTGATGCTGACCTTGCCGCCGGTCGATGTGATGATCGCGGTGTCGCCCGGCTGAGTGAGTTGCACGCACTGAGAGCTCGTCGTGCAGACGCTGGCCGCGCCGTCCTGAAGCACGACGACGGAGCGCCCGCGCTGCGAGAGGATGTCGAGCGTGGTGCCGCGCACGCCGATGGTCGCGAGCGGCGTCGTGATCTTGTAGGCCGTCTTCTCGGAGTGTCCGGTGACGAAACGGAATGCGCCGGTGGTCATGCGGATCGCGACGTCGCGATAGCTGTGCTCGTCGTTGAACACGGTGCGGTCGAGCTTGAGTGTCGCGCTGGGGCCCAGTGACAGGTTGGTGCTGTCGGCCATCACGAAGCGCGCGGCGCTGTCGGCCCCGGTGCGCACGGTTTCGTCGCGCAGCATGCTGTCGCCGACACTGATCGGCGTGGATGTCGCGGCCACGCGCACCACTTCGTTCTGGATCAGGACGGCTTCGCCGACGCGCGTCTGCGCCAGCGCGCACGGCGCCGCACATAACGCGGCTAACAACAGGGTGGGGAGAAGCCAGAAACGCAAATTCATTTCGCAACCGATCGATTTGTCCCTGATCGTACCGGATCGCGCATGCTTGCGATGTGGCGGAATTATCACAAGCAGCGCGGGACGTGCGCTATGCTTAGTGACAGTTGCGGCAGAATGCGTTCAATGAAAATCGCGATCTCTTTTTTTGTCCGCGGTGACGCAAATTTGCCACGCAAAACATCCCCACAGCAGCCGCTTGAGCCGTCCGCAGTTCCAAAGATGTCGCGGAGCGCAGTCATTTCTGTCGCGATCTTCCTGGTCGCCCATCTCGCGTTGCTGATCGGACTGACGACGCCGGACAAGTTCGTCTTCGACGAGGTGCACTATGTGCCGGCGGCGCGGCAGATGCTGGCGCCGGCCATGTCGCAGCCGATGCTCAACCCGATGCACCCGCCGCTGGCCAAGGAGCTGATCGCGGCCTCGATCGCGGCGTTCGGCGACAATGCGTTCGGCTGGCGCTATCCCGCGACCTTGTTCGGCGCATTGGCGATCGTCGCGATCTATCTGTGCGGCCTCGCACTGTTCTCGGCGCAAGGACCGGCCATCGCGGCGGCGCTGATCGCGGGGTCGAACCAGATGCTGTACGTGCAGGCGCGCATCGCCATGCTCGATATCTTTGCGCTCGCCTTCGGTCTGCTCGCGACCGCAGCCTTCATGCATGGTTTTCGACGAGAGCGGCCGCAGGCGCTGTTCGCGCTCGCCGGCGGCCTGTTCGGTCTGGCCGCAGCCTGCAAATGGAGCGGCCTGTTTCCGCTCGGCGTCTGCATCCTCATCGTCGCGGTGATCCGTCTGATGCAGGGCTGGCGCACGCTGTTCGCCGACGCCAAGCCGGACGACTGGTATCGGCCGGACCTCTGGCCCAGCTTCAGGCTGCATCATGTCGCGCTGTGCTTCGCCGTCTTGCCCGGCGTGGCTTACCTTGCCGCCTTCGTTCCGCTCTACGGCGTGTCGCTGCCGGACCTGATCGAGGCGCAGCGCCGGATCTTCGCCGACAACACGACGACTGCGATCGCCGGCCACACCTATATGAGTTCGTGGCCGTCCTGGCCGCTGCTCGCCCGTCCAGTCTGGTTCCTGTTCGACAAGGGCGCGGAGGACAACGTCGCCGCGATCGTCTTTCTCGGCAATCCGCTGGTGCTGTGGCCGGCGCTGATCGCGCTCACTGTGGTGCTGCGCGACTTCATCGTGGCGCGGCGCTGGGATGCCTTCCTGATCGCGGCGTTCTATTTCGGGCCGTGGCTCGCCTGGGCGTTGCTGCCGCGCACACTGGGATTCATCTACTATTACCTGCCGGCTGCCACCGCGGCGTCGCTCGCGCTGGTCTATGTTTTGCGCCGGGAGGGGCTGCCGCGTTGGCTGCTGTGGGTCTATGTCGGCGTCGCCGCGGCCGGCTTTGCGACCATGCTGCCGGTTTCCGCAGCTTTCGTCGGCACTTCCATGCGGACATTCGGCCGGCTGATGCTGTTTCAGAGCTGGATATGACACTGCCGCCTGCCGGGGCGGCAGGCGGCGTGCTTCGTGACCTTGCGGTCATTTCGACGCGGTCTTGGTGTCCATGTTCACGACCTGGACGCGGCGGTTGATCGGGTCGGCGCCGTTGGCGGCGTCCTTCAGCTTGGTTTCGCCGTAACCGACGGTGACGACATCGGTGCCGTTCAGGCCGTAGTTTTGCACCAAATACTTCTTGATGGTGTCGGCGCGCCGCTCAGAGAGCCCTTGATTGTATGCTTCGCCACCGGTCGCGTCGGTATGGCCGGCGACCACGAAGGTCGAGCCCTTGAGCGCCGGATCGGACAGGGCCTTGCCGAGCGCCTGCACCGAGGCCATCGAGGTCTTGGCGATGTCGGCCGAGTTGTAGTCGAACTGGATCTCCAGGTCGATCTTCGGCTTGGTCGCGGCGAGCTCGGCGATCTGCTCGCGCTCGCCGGTCGAGAGCGACCGCGTGGAGCGGTTGCGCACGGTGTTCAGGAAGCTCGCTTCCTTGGCCTGCACGGCCGTGTCGGCCTGCGGACCGACGGACAGGCCGCGGGTCGCCGGCTTTGGCTTCAGAGCATCCAGGATCTTGTCGGTGGAGACGCTGTTGTCGCCGGCCAGGGCCAGGCCCGCGGTCATCGACAGCGCCGCGGTGAGAGTCATCGCCTTCAGTCCAAAGAACTTATCAAAACGGGTCATTGTCATATCCTCGGTGTTACGCCTGATAGCGATTTGATGCTGCGAGCCTAAAGCAGGTTCAAAGGCCCTGATGTGATCTTGGTCACGGAGGCGACAGACGCTTCCAGGCCCATCCAGCGCATTCCGGACGTTCCGGGCGGCGGACCGGCGCATTTCGCGGCCGCTTCGGGAACAGGGACCGATCGCGCCAACAGAATTGGTCGTGCTGCCCGCGGCGTGGTTCATGCAGCGGGGGCCGCCCCTGTGATTGAAATCACGTTGAGCTGCGCGAGCCCATTCCCCGGTGTCGCGGGGAGGCGGTCAGCCAGAGATTGCGACTTGACGAGGCGCGGGCAGACTTGGCTGAAACCTCTGCACACCGATCGTCGCAATGCCGTCGCCGCATGGCCCGTTCGCGAACAACAAATCGGCCAGATGCACGCCTAGCGGGATGTTTGCCCGCCATCGTGAATGAAGGAGCCGAGTTCCGACCAGTGCCGAGGCCAAGTGATTATCAGCGTGATTACCAGTCCTATCGCAGTGGCCCGCCGGATCGGACAGTGCTCCTGAATTCGATGCCCATCTATATCGGTGCAGCCATGATTGCGGTGGCGATCCTGCTGTCGACGCTGATCACGGGGCTGACCTCCCGCTATGTCGGGATCGAAGGGCCGACCGACGATAATGTGTGGCTGGTCGACCGCCTCACCGGCAACGTCTATCGCTGCCAGGCGGAGGGGCGCGGCAGGGCCTTCTGCGAGCCGGATGTCGCCACGGGCAGCGTCGGGGAGCGCCCAAAAGCCGCACGCTGATAGCGGGCTGGCGCTGCGGCGCAGCAACGAAATGTCTTCTCCCTGAAAACTTGTCGCTGAAGAATGGTTCTCGTGTGGCCGGCATAGCGCCGGTTCTGTTTCAGGGAGGAAACATTCGATGAAGATCTTGCTTTCGGCCGTTCTGCTCGCCGCGTTCGCAGCCTCGCCGGCTTCCGCAGCAAAGATGCAGCCCTGTACGGGCGAGGCGATCGGCAAGTCGCTGACCGCGATGGGAACCGTGGATTCGCCGGCCAAACAGGGGATGGCCAAGGAAATGGCTTCAGCCAACTCCGAGATGAGCAAAGGCAATATGCGCGGTGCCTGCAAGCACTACATGAAGGCGCAGAAGATGAGCGCGAAATAGCTGAGCGTTCGTTGACCGGCCGCGCTGTCAGCAGATGGCAGCGCGGTTTTCTTTGTCTCTATTGTTTGCCTCGCCGCGAATCCCGCTACATTGCCTCCTGCAATGTCACGCCCGCCCAAACCCCTTCCGATCACCGCGACACAGGCCCGGCAGATCTGGCTGCACGCCCAACGGCTGGATCAGCGCACGCCGTTCGGCGACGGAGCGCAGGCCGTCACCGACGCGGTCGCTCATCTCGGCTATGTGCAGATCGACACCATCAACGTCATCGAGCGCTGCCATCATCATATCCTGTTCAGCCGGATCCCGTCCTATCGCCGCGCCGATCTGCGCCACGCCCAAAGCGTCGACAAAACCGTGTTCGAATATTGGACGCACGCGCTCTCTTACGTTCCGGCTGACGACTTCCGCTTCTTCCTCCCGGCGATGCGCGAGCACCGCCGCGAGGGGCACAAATGGTTCGCCTCGGTGAAGCCGGCCGACACGCGCAAGGTGATGCGGCTGGTGCGCGCCGGTCCGCTGACGATCCGCGACATCGAGGATGACGTGCTCACCGAGAAGGAGCATCTGTGGCAGAGCCGCAAGCCTTCGAAGCGGGCCTTGCAACTCGCCTTCTATACCGGTGCCGTGACCATCAGCGAGCGGCAGGGCATGCTCAAGACCTACGAACTGACGACGCGTCATTTCGGCTGGGACAAGCTGCCGAAGCCCGCGTCAACGAAGGAGATCACGGCCTATGTGCTCGACCGTGCGCTGCGCTCGCAAGGCGTGGTGAGCCTCGATTCCATCTGCCACCTCGACGCGCCGCGCAAGAAGGCGGTCGCGAGCCTGATCGCCTCCCGGGTCCGTCGCGGCGAGCTGCTGCCTGTTGCGATCGATGGCGCCGGCAAGCAGGAGCATTGGGCGGCGCCGGCCTTGCTCGAGACGAACGGTCAGGCGATCTCGCCTGATCTCGTCCACATCCTCTCGCCCTTCGATCCCCTGATCATCCAGCGCAAGCGCACCAATCTCATCTTCGGTTACAACCACCTGTTCGAGGCGTATGTGCCAAAGGCCAAACGCAGGCTCGGCTATTTTGCGCTGCCGGTGCTGGTCGGCGACGAGATCGTCGCCGCGCTCGACCTGAAGACGGACCGGCAGGCCAAGAGGTTGCTGATGCAGAAATGGACCTGGGTCGGGCAGGGGAAGAAGACGGCAGGGCGCAAGGAGCTCAAGCGGGTGATCGAGGACGAGCTTGATAGGTTCGAGCGGTTTCAGCTGGCGGAGTGAGTTGCAAAACACCGGTCTGGTAGGGTCGGCAAAGCGAAGCGTGCCCAAGCCTGTCTCACGTGGAGAGAAATCGTGGGCACGGCGCTAAGGCGCCTTTGCCCAACCTACGAGAGCGCGCATCCCGGCGAGCCGGTCGATCCAGACGCCGAACACAATCCCGACAGCGTAAGCGACCAAATTCCACGGCGAGAAGATGCGCCCGAGCAGCAGCGCGCCGGCCGTCGCCAGCCGGAACGCATCAAGCCATGGCGTGTGCACCAGGCGGGAGAACTCGACCACGACCGCAATCACCGCCGCGATGGCCGAGAGTTGGTTGCGCGACAGCTGCGGCAGCAAGACCCCCGCCAGCAGAAACACCATCGTGGCCCACAACAGCGAGCCGCCATACTTCACGACGAATGCAGGCAGGCCGAGTGGAAAGCCGTACCAGCGCAGCGACAGCCCGCAGACGATCACCGCGAAGGCGAGGGTGGCGCGGATCAGCGATGTCCGTACCAGCGCAACAGCTTTATCCGGCTGCGTCCGGTGCATTGCTCGCTCCATTGACTCTCTGCCCGCGATGCTCAAAACCGCTAACCAGCCCACAAAAGCAACAACCCGGGGGAAGCCATGAGCCAGACCACCACCTATGCCGGTTCCGCCGGCGGTGCCAAGAACGTCAACAAGAGCGAAATCGAGACGTCGACGATTCGCGCCATCTCATGGCGTCTGATTCCGTTCCTGGTGCTGGCCTACTTCTTCTCCTATCTTGACCGGGTCAATCTCGGCTTTGCCGCGCTGACCATGAATGCGGACCTGAAGTTCACGCCACTCATCTTCTCCTGGGGCGCCGGCATCTTCTTCATCGGCTATTTCATCTTCGAGGTGCCGAGCAATCTGGCATTGGAGAAATTCGGCGCCAGCCGCTGGATCGCCCGCATCATGGTGACCTGGGGCATCATCTCCGCCCTGATGGCGCTCGTTAGCGGCGTGACGAGCTTCTACGTCCTGCGCTTCCTGCTCGGTGTCGCCGAGGCCGGCTTCTTTCCCGGTATCATTCTCTATCTCACCTACTGGTATCCGGCCGAATACCGTGCCCGCTTCCTTGCGGCCTTCGCGATCGCCGTGCCGGTCTCGACCGTCATCGGTGCACCGGTCTCCGGCCTGCTGCTCGGGCTCGACGGCATGATGGGCCTGAGGGGCTGGCAGTGGCTCTTCATCATCGAGGGCATTCCTTCCGTGCTGCTCGGCATCGTCACCTGGTTCTACCTCACCGACAGGCCGGAGAAGGCGGGGTGGCTCTCGGCCGAGCAGAAGGCCTGGCTCAAGGCCAAGCTCGATTCGGAGATCGCGGCCAAGCAGGCGGTGAAGCATTTCTCGCTCGGCGAAGCGCTGTCCTCGCCCAAGGTGATCGCGCTCAGCCTGATCTATTTCGGGTTCGTCGGGGCGCTTTACGGCATGCAGTTCTGGCTGCCGCAGATCGTCAAGGCGTTCGGGCTGACCAATGCGCAGACCGGCTTCGTGACCGCGATCCCATATCTGTTCGGCACCATCGCCATGATCCTGTGGGCGCGGCACTCCGATGCCATGCGCGAGCGCGTGATGCATGTCGGTGCGCCGCTGCTGCTCACCGCCGTCGCGCTCGCCGTCTCCAGCTATCTCACCGATCCCACCATGACGATGGTGGTGCTGACGGTCGCGGCGATCGGCGTGTTCTGCTGCTTCGGTGTGTTCTGGACTCTGCCGACGGCCTGGCTTTCCGGCACCGCGGCCGCCGGTGGCATCGCGCTGATCAACTCGATCGGCAATCTCGCTGGCTTCGGCGGTCCTTACCTGATCGGCTGGGTGAAGGAAGCCACCGGCCAGACCTCCACCGGCCTGCTCGTGCTCGCGGTGCTGCCGCTGCTCGCCGGCATTTTGGTGTTCGTGGGCGGTCATGACAGCAAGCATGAGTTCGCCGACCAAGGGCGATAGAGGGTTCTGCGAAGGGTGGGCAGGGGCTCTTCGCTCCGTGCCCCGCATATTGCCCGTCAAGGGAAGAGGTGGTGGCCACGCTGCGCCTCACTACCCTACCATTATACCTTATCGGCTGCCACCCCCGACCCTTCTCACCGGTAACGATCACGCATTCCTGATGACTGACGATTATTGACTTTTATCAGTGATTAGTCGACATTCCTCTCATTCGAGATGCAGGAGTGTCCTTCGATGTTCGTTCGGTCGGTTTTGTCGAGCTATTCCAGGCTAATGGCAGGCGTATCGCTGGCCCTGATGGCGGCTTCGCTGGCCGGGTGCAATGACACCGTCGCCCAGAAGGCCGAGCCGCCGCGGCCGGTTCTGGTCGCAACCGCACATTATGATGCCGAGACCCCGGAGCGCAGCTTCGTCGGCACCGTCAGGCCGCGGATCGAGAGCGACCTTGGTTTTCGCGTCGCCGGTAAAGTTGCAAAGCGTCTCGTGGAAGTCGGCCAGACCGTCGAGATCGGCCAGCCGCTCGCCACCCTCGACGGGATTGACCTGAAGCTCCAGGCTGAGCAGGCGCTGGCTGAACAGACCGCGGCAACCGGCGTGCTGGCCCAGGCCGCCGCCGCCGAGCAGCGCGCCAAGGACCTGAAGGCCAAGGGCTGGACCACGGACGCGCAGATGGATTCGAGCCGGGCCGCCGCGGACGAAGCCCGCGCGCGCCTGAACCGGGCCGAGCGCGCGCTCGAACTGAGCAAGAATTCCCTTTCCTACGCGACGCTCAACGCCGACGCCCGTGGCGTCGTCACCGCAACGCTGATCGAGCCCGGCCAGGTGGTCGCCGCGGGCCAGGCTTCGATCCGCGTCGCCCGCTTTGCCGAAAAGGAAGCGGTCGTCGCGATTCCTGAGACGCTGGTTGGACGCGCCAAGTCGGGCGTCGCCAGCGTCACTCTGTGGTCCGAGCCGGGCAAGAAGTACACGGCCAAGCTGCGCGAGATCGCGCCGGCCGCCGATCCGGCCACGCGCACATATCTGGCAAAGTTCTCGCTGCCCGAGGCCGACGACAAGGTCGCGCTCGGCATGACTGCGACTCTGACGCTGTCGGACGCCGCGACCGAGCGCGTTGCACGGCTGCCGCTGTCGGCGCTGTTCAACGAAGGCGGCAAGCCGTCCTTCTACGTCGTCGATGACAACGGTGCGCTCACGCTGAAGCCGGTGACGGTGAAGTCCTACGAGAGCGGCGACGTCGTCATCACCAACGGCGTGGAAGAGGGCGCCAAGATCGTTGCCCTCGGCGTGCAGAAGCTCGATCCGGGCCAGCGGGTGCGGATCGTGTCGTCGCTGTCTTTTTAACTTTCGTCATTCCGGGGCGATGCGAAGCATCGAACCCGGAATCTCGAGATTCCGGGCCTGGTCCTGCGGACCATCCCGGAATGACGAGAAGAGTGAGTTCCCTCGTTGCGAGGCGAGTTTCGGCCCGAGCGCAAATGCGAAGGCTGAAGCGGCGAAGCGATCCAGAATCTGCCCAGCCCCCTGGATTGCTTCGCTGCCTCGCGATGATGGTTTGAACAGAGTGGCTGTCGTTTTTTGGCAATTGGATTGTTTTTTCGGAGAGAGCGATGAAGCGCTTCAACCTTTCGGCCTGGGCCGTCAGCCATCCGACGCTGGTTCTCTTCCTGATGATCATGCTCGGCGTCGCCGGCTTCTTCTCCTATGAGAAGCTCGGCCGGGCCGAGGATCCGTTCTTCACGGTGAAGGTGGTCAACGTCTCCGTGATCTGGCCGGGCGCGACCGCGCAGGAAATGCAGACGCAGGTCGCCGACCCCATCGAGAAGAAGATCCAGGAGCTGCCCTATTTCGAGAAGGTGCAGACCTATTCCAAGCCCGCCTTCACAGCGCTCCAGGTGACCTTCCGCGACTCGACCCCGCCCAAGGACGTGCCTTATCTCTTCTATCTGCTGCGCAAGAAGCTGGTCGACGTGCAGGGCCAGCTGCCCGCAGGGATTCTCGGACCCGTCGTCAACGACGAGTTCTCCGACGTCGATTCCATCCTCTATATGATGACCGGCGACGGCGCGGACTATGCCCAGCTCAAGAAGGTCTCGGAAGGCTTTCGTCAGCGCCTCCTCAAGGTGCCGGGCGTGACCAAGGTCGACGTCTACGGCAATCAGGACGAGCGTATCTTCGTCGAGTTCAGTCACGCCAAGCTCGCCACTCTCGGCATCACGCCGCAGGCGCTGTTCGATTCGCTCGCCAAGCAGAACAACGTGACGCCGGCCGGTACGGTCGAGACCTCGTCGCAGCGCGTGCCGCTGCGCGTCACCGGCGCGCTCGACGGCGCCAAGGCCGTCGCCGAAACGCCGGTCGAGAGCAACGGCCGCGTGTTCCGCCTCGGCGACATCGCCACCATCACCCACGGCTATGTCGATCCGCCGAGCTTCGTCGTCCGACAGGAAGGCAAGGCCGCGATCGGCATCGGCGTCGTCACCGCCAAGGGCGCCAACATCCTCGATCTCGGCAAGGAGGTCGAAAAGGCGACGGCCGACTTCATGAAGGCGGTGCCGCAGGGCGTCGATGTCAAGCTGATCGCGGACCAGCCCAAGGTGGTCGAGCACGCCGTCGGCGAGTTCGTGCACTCCTTCATGGAAGCGCTCGTCATCGTGCTGTTTGTCTCGTTCCTGGCACTGGGCTGGCGCACCGGCATCGTGGTCGCACTCTCGGTGCCGCTGGTGCTCGGCATCGTCTTCGTCGTCATGAACATGATGTCGCTTGACCTGCACCGCATCACGCTCGGCGCGCTGATCATCGCGCTCGGCCTGCTCGTCGACGATGCCATCATCGCGGTCGAGATGATGGTGGTGAAGATGGAGCAGGGCTGGGACCGCATGCGCGCGGCGTCGTTTGCCTGGGAATCGACTGCGTTTCCGATGCTCACGGGAACGCTGGTTACGGCCGCTGGCTTCCTCCCCATCGGCTTTGCCAATTCGGCGGTCGGCGAATATGCCGGCAGCATCTTCTGGATCGTGGCGATCGCGCTGGTCGCCTCCTGGTTCGTGGCGGTGATCTTCACGCCCTATATCGGCGCCAAGCTGCTGCCCGAGATCAAGGTGCACCACAACCACGATCCGCACGCGGTCTACGAGACCCGCATGTACCGCGGCCTGCGCGCGATCGTGCAATGGTGCGTCAACCACCGCATCACGGTGGTGGTTGCGACGGTCGGCGTCTTCATCGCCTCGGTGGTCGGCTTCGGTCACGTCCAGCAGCAGTTCTTTCCGCTGTCGGAGCGGCCCGAGCTGTTCCTCCAGCTGCGCCTGCCCGAGGGCACCGCCTTCAATGTTACGGAGAAGTCCGTGAAGAAGGCCGAGACGCTGCTGAAGGACGACAAGGACATCGAGACCTATACGTCCTATGTCGGCCAGGGCTCGCCGCGCTTCTGGCTCGGCCTCAATCCGCAGCTGCCGAACGAGGCCTTTGCCGAGATCGTCATCGTCGCCAAGGGCGTCGAGGCCCGCGAGCGCATCAAGGCCAAGATCGAGGGCGCGGCTGCAGAAGGCTTCTTGTCCGAGGCGCGCGTGCGCGTCGACCGCTTCAATTTTGGACCGCCCGTCGGATTCCCCGTCCAGTTCCGGGTGATCGGCCCCGATGCCAACAAGGTGCGCGATATCGCCTACCAGGTGCGCGACGTCATGCGGCAGAACAAGAGCGTCAAGGACGTCCAGCTCGACTGGAACGAGCAATCGCCCTACCTCAAGCTCGTCGTCGACCAGGACCGCGCCCGCGCCATGGGCCTGACCCCGCAGGACGTCTCACAGGCGCTCGCGATGCTGATCTCGGGCGCGCAGGTTACGACCATCCGCGACGGCATCGAGAAGGTGGCCGTGGTCGCCCGTGCGATTCCGTCCGAGAGGCTCGATCTCGGCGGCGTCGGTGATCTCACCATCACCTCTCGCAATGGCGTTGCCGTGCCGCTGCAGCAGATCGCCAAGATCGAATACTCTCACGAGGAGCCGATCATGTGGCGGCGCAACCGCGACATGGCCATCACCGTGCGCTCCGACGTCGTCGACGGCGTGCAGGCGCCCGACGTCACGGGCCAGATCACGCCGAAGCTGAAGGCGATCACCGATCACCTCGAGCCGGCCTACCGCATCGAGGCGGGCGGCGCGTTCGAGGAATCCGCCAAGGGCAACGCCTCGATCTTCGTCCTCTTCCCGCTGATGGTCATGGTGATGCTGACGCTCCTGATGATCCAGCTTCAGAGCTTCTCGCGCCTGATCCTGGTGTTCCTGACCGCGCCGCTCGGCATCGTCGGCGCCTCCTTTGGCCTCAACGTGGCCAATGCCCCGTTCGGCTTCGTGGCGCTGCTCGGCCTGATCGCGCTCGCCGGCATGATCATGCGCAACACGGTCATCCTGGTCGACCAGATCGAGACCGACGTCTCCCACGGCATGACCCGGCGTG
This sequence comes from Bradyrhizobium sp. 199, assembly GCF_023073355.1. GTDB lineage: Bacteria > Pseudomonadota > Alphaproteobacteria > Rhizobiales > Xanthobacteraceae > Bradyrhizobium. The sequence continues at coordinate 659,340 of NZ_JADPJI010000008.1, read as the reverse complement.
AGGCGATCGTGGAGGCAACGGTCCGCCGCGCCCGTCCGGTGGTGCTGACGGCGCTCGCCGCGATCCTTGCCATGATCCCGCTGTCGCGCTCGGCCTTCTGGGGCCCGATGGCGATCACCATCATGGGCGGCCTGTTCGTCGCGACCTTCCTGACGCTGCTGTACCTACCCGGCCTCTATGCGCTGTGGTTCCGGAAGAGCCTGGACGAGGCGGGCACCCCCGAGCAGCCTGCCGCGCCGCAGCATGGGAGCAATGACCCGCACGCTATTCCGCTTGCTGAAGCAGCTGAATAAGTGAGATGAAGTACTGATGGACGAGTCCTGATTGATGGCCCTGATTTCGGAACAAATCGAAGGCGACACCCGGGACCGTATCCTCGAGGTGGCCGAGCGGCTGTTCCGCCATATCGGCTATCAGAAGACCACGGTCGGCGACATCGCCAAGGAGCTCAGGATGAGCCCCGCCAATGTCTATCGCTTCTTCGAATCGAAGAAGGCGATCCATCAGGCGGTGGCCCGCTCGCTGATGGGCGAGGTCGAACTTGAAGCGCAGCGGATCGTGGCGACGCCCGGTCCGGTGTTGCCGCGCTTCCGCGAACTGCTCACCACCATCCATCGCATGAACACCGAGCGTTATGTCGGCGATTCCAAGTTGCACGAGATGGTCGAGATCGCGATGCAGGAGGACTGGGACGTCTGCGTCAACCACATGGAGTGCATTGCCGGGGTCATCGGCCAGATGATCGCGCAAGGCGTGGCCTCCGGCGAGTTCGAGGCGCCGGACCTGCAACTGGCGGCGCTCTGCGCCTGCACCGCGATGATGCGCTTTTTCCATCCCCAGATGATCGCCCAGTGCGCCACCAAGCCGGGCCCGACCATCGACCAGATGATCGATTTCGTCATCGCGGGTCTGTCGCCGCGCCACTGACGGGCCGGTGGGTTTCCTCCTATAAGCTGCTTCGCAGTCATTCCGGGGCGATCCTCATGACCGAACCCGGAATCTCGAGATTCCGGGTCCGACGTTTCGCGTCTTCCCGGAATGACGAACAGCGGAGAGCCAAGCGCGTGACCGACAAAGACCTGCACTTCTACGAGCCCGCCAAGGGCCACGGCCTCAAGCACGATCCCTTCAACGCCATCGTCGCGCCGCGGCCAATCGGCTGGATTTCGTCGCGCGACACCAAGGGCCACGTCAACCTTGCGCCCTACAGCTTCTTCAATGCGTTCGCTTACGTGCCGCCGATCATCGGCTTTTCCTCCACAAACTGGAAGGACACGGTCGAGAACATCCAGCAGACCGGCGAGTTCGTCTGGAATCTTGCCACCATGGACCTAGCCAGGCATATGAACGCGACCGCCGCGCACGTCGGGCCTGAGGTCGACGAGTTCGAGGTCGCCGGCCTCACGGCCGTGCCCGGCAGGCTCGTCAACGTGCCGCGCGTCGGCGAGAGTCCCGTCGCGTTCGAGTGCAAGGTATCCGACATCGTCCGCCTCAAGAGCGCCGACGGCAAGGAAGCCAACGCCTGGCTGACGCTCGGCGAGGTCGTTGCCGTTCACATCGACAAGGCCATGATCAAGGACGGCGTCTACCAGACCGCCGCCGCCCGCCCGATCGTCCGGGCCGGCCGCAGCGGTGATTATTTCGAGATCAAGCCGGAAAACATGTTCGAGATGGTGCGGCCGGATTAGGCCGGGCCACCTCGAAGCCATCCCCCTCCCGGAACTGGCACCACGCTCTGGCCGTTATGGCCTCTGGGCGGCCGCCCGGCCGCGTCAATTCGCGTCTTTTCGCCAGCGAAGTGTTCACCGCCGCCGGCCGCTTTCCGCTAAAATGCCCGACAACCGCGCCGATGCATGAGGTCAGCCATGAGCTTCCGCCGCGACACCCTGACAAAGCCGATCTTCTCCTGGGCTCGCGGCGTGCTGCCGGCGATGTCCGACACCGAGCGCGAGGCGCTGGAGGCGGGCGACGTCTGGTGGGACGCCGACCTCTTCACCGGCAACCCCGACTGGTCGAAGCTTCTGAAGATCCCGCAGGCGACGCTGACCAGCGAGGAGCACGCCTTCCTGAGCGGTCCCGTCGACGAGCTCTGTGCCATGCTCGACGAATGGAGGATCTTCTGGGAATGGCGCGACCTGCCGCAGGACGTCTGGCATTTCGTCAAACGTGAAAAATTCTTTGGCATGATCATTCCGAAGGAATTCGGCGGCCTCGGCTTCTCGCCCTATGCGCATTCGGAAGTGGTGCGCAAGATCTCGACCCGGTCGATCGCTGCCGCCGTCACCGTGATGGTGCCGAACTCGCTCGGTCCCGGCGAGCTCTTGATGCGCTTCGGCACGAAAGAGCAGCAGGCGCGCTGGCTGCCGCGCCTCGCCGACGGCCGCGACATTCCCTCCTTCGGCCTCACCAGCCCGGAAGCCGGCTCCGACGCCGCCTCGATGGTCGATACCGGCATCATCTGCAAGGGCGAGTTCGAGGGCCACGAAGTCCTCGGCCTCAGGCTCAACTGGCATAAGCGCTACATCACGCTCGGCCCGGTCGCGACGCTCCTGGGTCTCGCCTTCAAGGCCTATGATCCCGATCACCTCGTGGGGAGCCAGGAAGAGCTCGGCATCACCGTGGCGCTGATCCCGACCAATTTGCCCGGCGTCGAGATCGGCCAGCGCCATCTGCCCTCGATGCAGGTTTTCCAGAACGGCCCGAACCGGGGCCGCGATGTTTTCATTCCGCTCGACTATGTCATCGGCGGCAAGGAGCGCCTCGGGCAAGGCTGGAAGATGCTGATGACCGCACTTGCCGCCGGCCGCGGCATCTCGCTGCCGTCACTGTCGGCGGCCGGCGCCGCTTATGCGGCCCGCACCACTGGCGCCTATGCTCGAATCCGGGAGCAGTTCGGCATCTCGATCTCCAAGTTCGAAGGCGTCGAGGAGCCGCTCGCGCGCATCGTCGCGAACGCCTATCAGCTGGATGCAGCGCGGCGACTGACCTGCGCGGCGCTGAATGCCGGCGTTCATCCCGCCGTCATCTCCGGCATCATGAAGCTGCATGCGACCGAGCGGATGCGCACCGCGATCGACGACGCCATGGACATCCATGGCGGCAAGGCGGTGATCGACGGGCCGCAAAACTATCTCGGCAATCTGCACCGCGCCGTGCCGGTCGGTATCACGGTGGAAGGCGCCAACATCCTGACCCGCAATCTCATCGTGTTCGGGCAGGGCGCCATCCGTGCGCATCCTTACCTGCTCGACGAGATGAACGCGCTCGCCGACACCGACCGCGAGCGCGGGCTCACCGCATTCGACAAAGCCTTCTGGAAGCATGTCGGCCACAGCTTCGAGACGCTGTTCCGCGCCTTCGGCCGGAGCTGGACGTTTGGTGCCTTCGCCCTGGCGCCTGATGCGGGTGACGCCACGCCATTCTATCGCCAGCTCTCGCGCTACTCCGCCGCCTTTGCGCTCTGCGCCGACATGGCGCTGCTGACGCTCGGCGGTGCGCTCAAGCGCAAGGAGATGCTGTCGGCGCGCTTCGGCGACATCCTGTCTGAACTTTATCTCCTCTCGGCTGCGCTGAAGCGCTGGCAGGACGAAGGTCGGCAGAAGGAAGACTTTGCCGTGCTGGAATGGTGCATGGCGACGGGCTTCAAGACCATCGAGAACCGGCTCGCCGAGATCCTCGCCAATCTGGCGAACCGCTTCGTCGCAGCCTTGCTCAAGCTCGTGGTCCAGCCGTTCGGCGCCCGCGTGCTCGGCCCTTCCGACCGCGTCGTGCACCAATGCGCCGGCATCGTGCTGGAGCCCTCGGCGGCACGCGAGCGCCTCACCCCGGATCTGGCCCATGTCGACGACGACGGCGGCTTTGCCCGGCTGGAGCGCGCGTTCAAGCTGGTCGCCGCCGCGGACGCCATCGCCAGGCGCATGCGCGCTGTAAATGTCCCCGATTGGGAGGAGGCGGTCAGCAAGGGTGTGATCACGCAGGCGGAGGGTGAGCAGCTCTCTGCTGCCCGCAAAGCCGTCACTGACGTGATCGAGGTCGACGATTTTGCGCCGGAAGCGCTGTCGCCGATTTACAGGAAAACCGGCGACGTGCATCAGTTCTTCCAGGAACTCGGTGAACAGAGGGCGGCGAGCTGATGGCGCGACCGGTATTCATCGTTGACGGCAGCCGGACCCCGTTTTTGAAGGCACGTTCGGGGCCCGGGCCGTTCACGCCGGTCGATCTCGCCGTGCAGTGCGGACGGCCACTTCTGGCACGCCAGCCGTTTGCGCCCGATAGCTTCGATCAGGTCATCCTCGGCTGCGTCAACGTGATCGCGGACGAGATGAATCCGGCCCGCGTCGCCGCGCTCCGGCTCGGCATGGGTGAGGACATGGTCGCCTTCACCGTGCAGATCAATTGCGGCTCCGGCATGCAGTCGATCGACACCGCCTACCGCTATATCCGCGAAGGCCATGCCGACATGATCCTCGCCGGCGGCACCGAGGCTCTGAGCCACGCGCCGCTGGTCTGGCCCAATTCGGGTGTGCGCTGGTTCGCTGGTCTCGCCACCGCCAAGGGGATCGCCGCCAAGCTTGCGGCTGCCTTCAAATTGCGGCCGAGCGACCTCAAGCCGATCATTGGCCTCGAGCGCGGGCTGACCGATCCGATCACCGATCTGAACATGGGCCAGACCGCCGAGGTCGTCGGCCATCTCTTCGGCATCACCCGCGCACAGTCGGATGCCTATGCCGCTGAGAGCCATCGCCGGCTCGCGCATGCGCAAGGCGCGGGTTTTCTCAAGGGCGAGGTCGAGACTGCGTTCTCCCGCGACGGAAAATTCTTCGATCATGACGACGGCGTGCGTCCGGACTCCACGGCAGAGTCGCTCGCAAAACTCCGGCCGGTATTCGAACGCCCCTGGGGCCAGGTCACCGCCGGCAATTCCTCGCAGATCACCGACGGCGCCTCCTGGGTGATCCTCGCCTCCGACGCGGCCGTCGCAAAGCACAAGCTCACGCCGAAAGCCGCGATCGTCGACAGCAACTGGGCGGCGCTCGATCCCGGCATCATGGGGCTCGGTCCGGTGATGTCGGTAACGCCGCTGCTCCAGCGCAACGGCCTTACCCTCCAGGACGTCGAGACCTGGGAGCTGAACGAGGCCTTCGCCACCCAGGTGCTTGGTTGTCTTGCCGCCTGGAACGACGACGAATTCTGCCGGGAGATCCTTGGTCTCGACGGCGCGGCCGGTGAGATCGACCGTGGCAGGCTCAACGTCGACGGCGGCGCGATCTCGCTCGGACATCCCGTCGGCACCTCCGGCAACCGCATCGTGCTGCATCTCGTCAATGCGATGAAGCGGCTGGGCACGCGGCGCGGCATTGCCACCGAATGCATCGGTGGCGGACTCGGCGGCGCTATGCTGGTCGAGGCGGTGTGACAATGGATTCCCGGATCATGACCGCACTCGCTGATCGCGCGCTGACGCTCGGGCCAACGCCCGCGCCCGACAGGCCGTACAGGCACTTCAAGCTGACGCGCGACGATGATGGCGTCGCCTGGCTCTTGTTCGATCGCGCGGAGACAAGCGCCAACACGCTGTCCTCCGAGGTGATGGAGGAGTTCGACGCGGCGCTTGCGGCAATCGAGACCGAACGTCCCGCCGGCCTCGTGATCCGCTCGGCAAAACCGTCCGGCTTCATCGCCGGCGCCGACGTCAACGAATTCCGTGGCGCATCCGATCCCGACATGGTGGAGACGCGCATCCGCGCCGCGCATGCGGTGATCGACCATCTGGAGGCCCTGAAGCTGCCGACGGTCGCGGTCATCCACGGCTTCTGCCTCGGCGGTGGGCTCGAGGTCGCGCTGGCCTGCCAGTCGCGCATCGCCATCGACGGCGCCCGCTTCGGCTTCCCGGAGGTGATGCTGGGCCTGCATCCCGGCCTCGGTGGCACCGCGCGCTTCACCGCGCTGGTCAATCCAGCTCAGTCGATGTCCCTGATGCTGACCGGCCGCACCATCGACGCACGCCGAGCCAGATCGCTCGGCCTCGTCGATACCGTGACGCAGGAGCGCCATGTCCGGAGCGCGGTGAAGGACGCGCTGTTCGGCCGGCTGAAGCGGGCGCGGCCTGGCTTGCTGACGCGCGCGGCGAATCTCGGACCCGTGCGCGGGCTGCTTGCGAAGCGGATGCGCTCGGAGGCGGCGAAGGCCGCGTCCCGCGAGCACTATCCCGCGTCTTACGCGCTGATCGACCTCTGGGAGACCCATGGCGGCAGCAAGGCCGCGATGCTGAAGGCGGAGCAGGCTTCCTTCGCCAAATTGATGGTGACGCCGACTGCCCAGAACCTGATCCGCGTCTTCTTCCTGCGCGAACAGATGAAGAAGGCCGCCGGCTCCGGCAACACCATCAAGCACGTCCATGTCATCGGCGCCGGCGCCATGGGCGGCGACATCGCGGCTTGGGTAGCTGGCCAGGGGCTGCGCGTCTCGCTCGCCGACATGAAGGCGGAGCCGATCGCGGGTGCGGTGGCGCGAGCCGCCGAGCTCTACGGCAAGATCATCCGCAAGCCGACCGAAGTGCGCGACGCGCTCGATCGCCTCATCCCCGACATGGACGGGGAGGGCGTGCGAAATGCCGATCTCATCATCGAGGCGGTGCCGGAGAAGCTTGAGCTCAAGCAGAAGGTCTATGCCGGGCTCGAGCCCAGGGTGAAGCCGGGCGCGATCCTCGCCACCAACACGTCGAGCATCCCGCTTCAGGACCTGCGCAACGGCTTGGCGCGACCGGAGCGGCTGGTCGGCCTGCATTTCTTCAATCCGGTGTCGCGGCTGCAATTGGTCGAAGTCGTCAGTCACGATGGCAGCGACCCGCAGGTGCTGAAGCAGGCGCTCGCCTTCGTCGGTGCGATCGACCGCCTGCCGTTGCCCGTGAAGAGCTCGCCCGGCTTCCTCGTCAACCGCGCGCTGACGCCGTACATGCTGGAGGCAATGGTGATGCTGGACGAGAAGATCGACCAGCGCTTGATTGACGCGGCGGCGGAGCAATTCGGCATGCCGATGGGACCGATCGAGCTCGCCGATCAGGTCGGCCTCGACATCTGCCTCGACGTCGGCGACATGCTGCGCACGAAGTTCGGCGATCTCCTGCCACCGACGCCGGCCTGGTTGCGCGACAAGGTCGCCAAGGGCGAGCTCGGCCGCAAGTCCGGCAAGGGCTTTTACACCTGGAAGAACGGCAAGGCGGAGAAGGCGCAGCTAGCGGAGACCGGCCCGCGCGTTACCGACCAGATGGTCGATCGCCTGGTGCTGCCGATGTCCAATGTCTGCGTCGCGGCGCTGCGTGAGGGCATTGTCGATGATGCCGACGCCGTCGACGGGGCCATGATTTTCGGCACCGGCTATGCACCATTCCGCGGTGGTCCGCTGAATTACGCCCGCACACGCGGCGTGGAAAACATTGTATCCACCCTGCGCGGGCTGGCTGAGCGATTCGGGGCGCGCTTTGCGCCCGATCCGGGCTGGGACAATTTCAGGTGAAACCGGCATGAACGACCAGGCGAACACCGGCCCGAGCGGCGATCTCTGCATCCGCACGCTGGCGATGCCTGCCGACACCAACGCCAATGGCGACATCTTCGGCGGCTGGCTGCTGAGCCAGATGGATGTCGGCGGCGGCGTGTTTGCGTCAAAGGCCGCGAAGTCGCGGACCGTGACGGTTGCGATCGAGGCGATGAATTTTCGCAAAGCGGTCTATGTCGGCGATCTCGTGTCGGTCTACGCCAATCTCGTCCGCGTCGGCCGCACCTCGCTTACCGTGCATCTGGAAGCATGGGCGCTGCGTCGCGGCGAGGAGCATCCGTTTCTCGTCACCGACGGCAACTTCACCTACGTCTCGATCGACGAACACGGTCGCCCGCAAGCGGTTCGCGCCACCGACGCGACGATCGCGACGTAATCGCGCGCGACGCTTTGGCTCATCTCACGAATGCATGGCAAGGGCCGCGAAACCCGGCGCGACTGAGTCATCCCCGTCGCGGCTTCGCCAAAAACCAGTCATAAAACAGATGAGGTCCCGGCGTACTCAGTTGCGTGTCGATTCGGGGTGGAAACGGCCTCAAATGCCCTTTGGAACCATTGGGCAGGAGCTCCGTTATTTGCCCGCACTGAGGAATACAGGGACCATGCCGGACAGCTACATCATCGAAGTCGATTCGCAGACCGCAGGTATCGTCGTTCGTTCTTCCGGAGGCTATTGCTTCTTCGCCTCGTCCCACCGCTTCAACCGTCTCGAAGGCCAGCTCTTCCGCAACGCCCGCGAAGCCGAGCGGGCCGCGCGCAAGCTGGTGAATGGTGACATGAAGGAGGCGGCGTAAGCCTGCCGCTCGTCATTCCGGGGCGCGCGAAGCGCGAGCTGTGGTACGCAATTGCGCACCTGAGAATCTAGCTTGCTGCAGAAATTGCCGACCGATGGATTCCGGGCTCGCGCCTTTCGGCGCGTCCCGGAATGACGTCGTTGATCACAACTTCGTCGCGGCCCTTGAGAGCAGCTTCCACTCGTCGCCCTGCTTCTGCCAGTTCATCAGGATGTGAAGGTTGGTCGATACTTTTTTCCCGTCGGCCGCCATCTCCTGCTCACCCAGCCAGTGGAAGCGAACGATCGCGGCGGGACCGACGACCTTGATGGTCGGGTCCTTGTACTCGATCGACAGGAATTTCGACTTGCCGTCGGTGGCGTTGGCGATGAAAGTCGCCTTGTCCTCCACCTTGCCGCTGGAATGGCTGTAGCTGAGATCGTCCCAGCACAGCGCGCCGAGCGCCTTCGGATCGGCCGCGATCTGGGCGAGGCGGAAGGCCTCGACCTTCTTCGCCACGGCCTCGTCGTCGGCCGAGGCCGCCAGCACGGGTGTCGTGAGCGCGAGTGCCGAGACGGCGAGAGTCGAGAGAGCCAGATCGCGTCGGTTGATCGTCATCGTTTCCTCCTTTTTGATCTTGCGGCGAGTGTTGCAGCCGCGCGCGGCTTTGTCGAGTGGCACGTCGACGTCATGTGCATGCGTCATTGCGCGGTTGAGGCCATATTGATACGTGTCGCGCATCAATGCGCTGCGGATTTGGGAAAGTACGGACATGATCGGAGCCAAAACGGAAGCGATGGGCAGGGCTTTGCTGTTCGACATCGACGGTACGCTGGCCGACACCGACCCGCTGCACTTGAAGGCCTTCAACCAGGTGCTCGGCCCTCACGGCCATGTCTTCGATCACGCGCGCTTCCCCAGGGAGCTGCAGGGTTTCGCCAATGTCGCGATTGGCGAGCGCTTTCTGCCAGACGAGGTGCCAGAGCGGCGCGCTCTGATCCTCGATGAGAAGGAAGAGGTTTTCCGAACGCTCGTGGCCGGGCAGATCGCACCGCTCCCTGGCCTGATGGCATTGCTCGATCGGGCGGACGCTGCCGGCATTCCCATGGTTGCCGTGACCAATGCGCCGCGTCTCAACGCCGAGCTGCTACTCTCCGGGCTTGGCATCACGCACCGCTTCAAGGCGCTTGTGATCGGCGCCGAGCTGCCGCATGGCAAGCCGCATCCGCTGCCCTATCAGGAAGGCCTGCGTTTCGTCGGCGCGAAGGCAGAGGCCTCGATCGCATTCGAAGATTCCCGTACCGGCGTGCAATCGGCCGCGGCGGCCGGAATTCCGACCGTCGGCATCCGGACCAGCCTCAGCCACGCTGACCTTGTTGGCGCCGGCGCAGTCACTTCCGCCAGCGCCTTCGACGATCCGGCGCTGCTGGCGCGCCTCGCGCGGGTCATGGCGTGGTAAGGGCCGCATCCGTTAACCGTGATCGGCGCGCGCATTGACCGCAGCTACGAACCGCCGCACCATGCATCATTCTGATTGAGGCCGTTGCCGTGACCGGATTGACCCATCGCCAAGCCGAAATTCTCAACATCGCGCGCGCTTCCGGCCGCGTCATGGTCGAGGAGCTCGCGCGCCGGTTCGAGGTATCGGCGCAGACCATCCGCAAGGATCTCAACGATCTGTGCGAACGGAGATCGCTGACCCGCATCCATGGCGGCGCCATCATCGCCTCCGGCGTGGAAAACCTCGCCTATGAGGCGCGCCGCTTCGTCGCCGCCGACGAGAAGAAGGCGATCGGGGCTGCGGCGGCGTCGCTGATTCCGAACGGCTGCTCGCTCTTCATCAATATCGGCACCACGACGGAGGAGGTTGCGAGCGCGCTGACCTCGCATGAGGATCTGCTCGTCATCACCAACAATCTCAACGTCGCGATGCTGCTGTACCGCCATCCACGCATCGAGGTGGTGGTCGCCGGCGGCACGGTGCGGCGCGCCGACGGCGCCGTGGTCGGCTCGACGGCGACGCAGCTGATCGGACAATTCAAGGTCGATTACGCCATCATCGGCGCGTCTGCGATCGACGAGGAGGGCGCGCTGCTCGACTTCGACTATCGCGAGGTGCAGGTGGCGCAGGCCATCATCGCCAATGCTCGCAGCGTGATGCTGGTCGCCGATTCCACCAAGCTGCGCCGCAGCGCGCCGGTGCGCATCGCCCACATCACGCAGATCCAGACCTTCGTCACCGACCAGGAACTGCCCGAGCGCCTCGCCACCATCTGCCACAGCAAGGGCATCGAGGTGATGGCGGCAATGCCGAAGGAGGCGGGGGAGATCGATGATGCGCAGACCGAAGCGCAGGACGCAGTGCCGGAAGCCGCGCCGGTGGTGCGGCTGAGATAGATCCTAGGCATCGTCCCACGGATTGAGCAGTGGGACGCCGAACGCCGCAAAGTCTTTTACATTGCGCGTGACGAGGGTGAGGTGGTGCGCAAGTGCGGTCGCCGCAAAGAAGCCGTCCATGACTGACAATGCAAAGCCGCTCCTGCGGCTCTGAGCCATCAGGTCACCGCAGTTCTCAGCCACCGCGTGATCGATCGGCAAGACGCGTTCGGCAAATCGCGCCGGGAGATCGTGGGCAAGCCACGCGGCCAAAGCGGCGCGCCGGCGGCCATCCTCCAGCAACGCGATGCCGCGACGAAGCTCGGCGATCGATGCGACGCTGATGAACGCACGGTCCTCATCGATCGTATCCAGCCACGCCAGAACTTTCGGCGAAGGCGCTGGGCGCTGAACTTCCGACAGCACATTGGTGTCGAGCAAGAGATTCACGGCACGTCGTCACGTGGGGCATCGTGCACGCGGTCGAGTTCAAAGTCGGTGCCGCGCAGCGGCGAGGCCAGCAGGAATTCGGCCAGCGTGCCTTTGCGTACGGTCTTGCGCGCCCACTCCTCGGCGGAGACGACGACCGCGTTGGGCTTGCCGTGCCGCGTGATGACCTGCGGGCCGGCTTGAGCGCGATCAATCACCTCGGACAACCGCGCCTTGGCGTTGGCCAAAGTCCAGGTGTCATCAGCCGGAAGTCTGTCAGGTGCAGTATTGCGATCGGCCATGCGACAAAAGTCCAAGATGACTATAATGACTATAATTCTGCGATGCTGACCAAACAAGGACGCTGCTGGCTCTCGAATTGTCGTCCAAGCTCCCTCTTCCGCGGTCGCCTTGCCTTCAAAATAGTTCCGCTTTCACTTTCTTTCGCCTCTCTTTCATCTTGCTTTCGGTTTTGGGTGTGATCTAATCAAAAACGAAAGTAACCGCTCCAAGCAACGGGCGGTCGTCGGGGGATGCGTCTGTTGGAGCGTATTTTCGACCTCGCCATCATCGGAGGCGGTGTTAACGGCTGCGGCATCGCGCGCGACGCGGTGGGCCGCGGCAACACGGTTTTCCTGTGCGAAATGAACGATTTGGCGAGCGGGACGTCGTCCTGGTCGACCAAGCTGGTGCATGGCGGCCTGCGCTATCTCGAATATTACGAGTTTCGTCTGGTCCGCGAGGCGCTGATCGAGCGCGAGATCCTGTGGGGCATCGCGCCCCACATTATCCGCCCCCTGCGTTTCGTCTTGCCGCATCATGCCGGCCTTCGGCCGGCTTGGCTGCTGCGTCTCGGCCTCTTCCTGTATGACCACATTGGCGGTCGCCACCTCTTGCCCGCGACTCGTTCGGTGGACCTCAAACGCGACGAGGTCGGCAAGCCGCTGATCCCGAATCGCTACAGCCGCGCCTTCGAATATTCCGACTGCTTCGTCGACGACGCGCGCCTTGTCGTGCTCAACGCACGGGATGCCGCCGACAAGGGCGCAGAGATTCGCACCCGCGCCCGCGCGACCGAGATTCGCCAGTCCGGCGGCCTCTGGACCGTCGGCATGGTCAACACGCTGACCGGCGAGCGCTCGCAGATCCAGGCGAAGGCGCTGGTCAATGCCGGCGGCCCCTGGGTCGAGGACGTGCTCGGCCGCGGCGCCGGCGTCAACGCGAAAGCCAAGGTGCGGCTGGTGCAGGGCTCGCATATCGTGGTCAGGAAGCTCTACGACCACGACCGCGCCTACATGTTCCAGAACGCGGACGGCCGCATCATCTTCGTGATCCCGTACCAGGACGATTTCACGCTGATCGGCACCACCGATCGCGACTATGACGGCGATCCCGCCAAGGTGAAGGCGACGACTGAGGAGATCCAGTATCTCTGCACGGCGGCGAGTGAATATCTGGCAAAGCCTGTGACGCCGGACGACGTGGTCTGGACCTATTCCGGCGTGCGCCCGCTCTACGACGACGGCGCCAGCGAAGCCAAGGCCGCGACGCGCGACTACGTGTTCGAGCTCGACACGCCCGGCGGTGTCCCGCTGCTGTCGATCTATGGCGGCAAGATCACGACCTATCGCCGCCTCGCCGAAGAAGCGCTGGAACGGCTCGCGCCATATCTCCGCAGCGCAAAAGCGCGGGAGGGCTGGACCGGCAAATGGCCGCTGCCGGGCGGAGACATGAACGTGTCCGACATCGACGGGCTGATCGCCGAGCTTCAGCGTGGTTATCCCTTCCTCAGCCACGAGCATGCGCGACGTCTCGCCCGTGCCTATGGCACCAAGGCCGTCAAGCTGCTCGGCGACGCGAAATCGGCGGCCGATCTCGGCCAGCCCTTTGGCGCGACGCTGACCGAGCGCGAGGTCCGCTATCTCATGGCCAACGAATGGGCCGTCACGGCCGAAGATGTGGTCTGGCGCCGTTCCAAGCTCGGCCTGCGGCTAAGTGCCGACGAGATCGCGGCGCTTGACGACTGGATCAGAACCCACGCCGTGCAGCAAAGTCCTCTGCTGGAAGCGGGAGGACGCTCATGACGGTGACACTCGATCACGTGACCCGGACTGTCGACGGGATCCCGCACATTCGCGACGTCTCCCTGACGCTCGAGAGCGGCACGCTCAACGTGCTGCTCGGGCCGACACTGTCGGGCAAGACCTCGATCATGCGGCTGCTCGCCGGATTGGACAAGCCGACATCGGGCAAGCTGCTGGTCAACGGCAAGGACGTCACCGGCGTCGACGTGCGCCAGCGCTCGGTCGCCATGGTTTATCAGCAGTTCATCAATTACCCTTCGCTGTCGGTCTACGAGAACATCGCCTCGCCCTTGCGGGTGCAGGGCAAGCCGCGCGCCGAGATCGAAGCGCGCGTGGCGGAGGCTGCGAAGCTGCTGCGGCTCGAGCCGTTCCTGAAGCGCACGCCGCTCCAGCTCTCCGGCGGCCAGCAGCAGCGAACTGCGATGGCGCGCGCGCTGGTGAAGGGCGCCGATCTCGTGCTGCTCGACGAGCCGCTCGCCAATCTCGACTACAAGCTCCGCGAGGAACTGCGCACCGAGCTGCCGCGCATCTTCGAGGCGTCCGGCGCGATCTTCGTCTATGCCACCACCGAGCCGACCGAGGCGCTGCTGCTCGGCGGCAACACGGTGTGCATGTGGGAGGGGAAGGCGCTCCAGATCGGCGAGACGCCGAACGTTTACCGTCATCCGCAGACCTTGCGGGTGGCGCAGGTGTTCTCCGATCCGCCGCTGAATCTTGTCGGCATCGAGAAGAAGAACGGCTCCGTGCAATATGCCGGCGGCATCGCCGCGCCGGCGTCCGGTCTCTATTCCTCGCTGGCGGACGGCGCCTATCGCGTCGGATTTCGCGCCCATCAGCTCGCGCTTGCCAATGGCGAGACTGACCGCCATGCCTTCCATGCCATGGTGACGGTGACCGAGATCACCGGTTCGGAGAGCTTTGTGCATTTGACCCGCGACGGATCGAACTGGGTGGCGGTGCTGCACGGCGTGCACGAGTTCGAGCCCGGCCAGACGCTCGACGCCGTGCTCGACCCCAACGACGTTTTTGTCTTCGATGCCGCCGACCGGTTGGTCGCGGCGCCGAGCTCTTGAGGGAGGTGCGATATGGCCCGCATTGACCTCGTCGATCTCGCCCATTCCTACGGCGGCAATGATGCGCCGGAGGAGAGCTTTGCGCTGAAGCCTGTCACCATGACCTGGCGGCAGGGCGGCGCCTACGCGTTGCTCGGCCCGTCCGGCTGCGGCAAGACTACGCTGCTTAACGTCATCTCCGGCATCATCACGCCGTCGCGGGGCAAAATCTTGTTCGACGGCAAGGACATCACACCGCTGTCAACCCAGAAGCGCAACATCGCCCAGGTGTTTCAGTTTCCGGTGATTTACGACACCATGACAGTGGGGCAGAATTTGGCGTTTCCGCTGAAGAACCGCGGCGTCGCGAAATCCGAGGTCGACAAGCGTGTTGCCGAGATCGGCCGCCTGCTCGATCTCGAACCCTATCTGAACCGCAAGGCGACGCGCCTCACGGCCGACGCCAAGCAGAAGATCTCGCTCGGCCGCGGTCTCGTCCGTTCCGACGTCGCCGCCGTGCTGTTCGACGAGCCGCTGACGGTGATTGATCCCGAGCTGAAATGGCAGCTCCGCTCCAAGCTGAAGGCGCTGCATCGTGAGCTCGATCTCACGATGATCTACGTCACCCACGACCAGACCGAGGCGCTGACCTTCGCCGACACCGTAGTCGTCATGCACGACGGCCGCGTGGTGCAAAGCGGCACTCCGGCCGAGCTGTTCGACAAGCCGGCGCACACCTTCGTCGGCTATTTCATCGGCTCGCCCGGCATGAACATCATTCCGGCCGAGGTGAGGGGCCGTGAGGCCCACGTCGGCGGCCACGTCATCGCGCTTGACCGCGCTTACGGCAACCTGCCTTCGGGCGCGAAGATCGAGATCGGCGTCCGTCCCGAATTCGTCGAGGCCGTCGCGCCTGCGCCTGGTCTGCTCACCGCGAAGATCGAGCGCATCGACGATCTCGGCCGCATCCGTTTCGCGCGGACGCGTCTCGGTGATGCCAAGCTCGCGGTGCGGGCGCCCGCGGGATTCGCCAGCGTGGACGGGACGGCCGGGCTGAAATTCGATCCGTCGCATGTCCACGTCTATGCCGACAGCCTTCTGGTGGAGGGAGCCGCCTGATGGACAAGATCGTCAACCAAAAAGCCTGGTTCCTGGTGCTGCCGGTGTTTCTGGTCGTTGCCTTCTCGGCCGTGCTGCCGCTGATGACGGTGGTGAACTATTCGATGCAGGACACCTTCGGCAACAATCAGTTCTTCTGGAACGGGGTCGGCTGGTTCAAGGAATTGCTCGATCCCTCGACCGATCTCGGCGGCCGCTTCCTCGCCTCGCTCGGCCGTAATCTGTTCTTCTCCCTGGTGATCCTCGCGATCGAGGTGCCGCTCGGCATCCTCGTCGCTTTGTCGATGCCGCGCCAGGGCTGGACGGTGGCGGCCTGCCTCGTCATCCTCGCGCTGCCGCTGCTGATTCCGTGGAACGTGGTCGGCACGATCTGGCAGATCTTCGGACGGCCCGACATCGGCCTGCTCGGCTATGTGCTGAACGCCATGGGCATCGACTACAATTACGTGTCCAACGAGATCGATGCCTGGGTCACCGTCATCGTGATGGACGTCTGGCACTGGACCAGCCTCGTTGCGCTGCTGTGCTATGCCGGCCTGAAGTCGATTCCCGAAGCCTATTACCAGGCCGCCCAGATCGATGGCGCCTCGCGCTGGGCCGTGTTCAAGGCGATCCAGCTGCCGAAGATGAACCGCGTGCTCTTGATCGCGGTGCTGCTGCGCTTCATGGACAGCTTCATGATCTACACCGAGCCGTTCGTCGTCACCGGTGGCGGACCCGGCAACTCCACGACCTTCGTGTCGATCGAGCTCGTCAAGATCGCGCTCGGCCAGTTCGACCTCGGCAAGGCCGCGGCGCTGTCGCTGGTCTACAATCTCATCATCCTGATCGTCTGCTGGATCTTCTATACCGTCATGACCAATGCGGGCGCCGAGCGGAAGCCCCAGGAAGGAGCCGCGTGATGCACTCGATCCCCGGCCGCCGCCTCATCATGGGGCTGTTTCTGATCTTCCTGCTGCTGCCGATCTACTGGCTCGTCAACATGAGCTTCAAGACCAACGCCGAGATCGTCTCGACGATGACGCTGTGGCCGCACACGCCGACGCTCCAGCACTACAAGCGCATCTTCACTGACGAGAGCTGGTATTCCGGCTACATCAACTCGCTGGAATACGTCGTTCTCAACACCATCATCTCGATTTCGGTGGCGCTGCCCGCGGCCTACGCGTTCTCGCGCTACCGCTTCCTCGGCGACAAGCATCTGTTCTTCTGGCTGTTGTCGAACCGCATGGCGCCGGCCGCGGTCTATGCGCTGCCGTTCTTCAACCTCTATTCGGCGATCGGCCTGTTTGATACGCCTTGGGCGGTTGCGCTCGCGCATTGCATCTTCAACGTTCCGCTGGCGGTGTGGATCCTCGAAGGCTTCGTCTCCGGCGTGCCGCGCGAGATCGACGAGACCGCCTTTCTCGACGGCTATTCATTTCCGCGCTTCTTCATCAAGATCCTGGTGCCCTTGATCGCGAGCGGCATCGGCGTCGCCGCCTTCTTCTGCTTCATGTTTTCGTGGGTCGAACTCCTGCTCGCGCGCACGCTGACTTCGGTGTCGGCCAAGCCGATCGCCGCGATCATGACGCGCACGGTGTCGGCATCGGGCATGGACTGGGGCCTCTTGGCAGCCGCCGGCGTGCTCACAATCATCCCGGGCGCGCTCGTGATCTGGTTTGTCCGCAACTACATCGCGAGCGGTTTTGCGCTCGGTCGCGTGTAAGGAGGCATCAATGGAACCCATCGCATGGATGGCCTGGACCCCGCCGACGGCAATCTTCTTCGTCGCGCTCGCCTCCACGCTTGCCGTGATGACGTGGCTTGCGGCGGTCTATCCCGAAGCCGAGCGCGTCGGCGTGCTCCGCATCCCGACCACGCGTGGCGACCGCCTGTTCATTTCGCTGATCACGGCGGCGGTCATCCACCTTCTCTGGATCGGTTTCCTCGGCACCGACGCGATCGCTACGCTGCCGATCGGCGAGGACGGCGTTGAAATCTCGCGCCTGTGGCTCGCAAGTGCAATTTCGCTGGTGACGGCTGTGCTCATATTTCGCACGGTCTGAGCTCGCGAAGGGACGGCCAGATCCGGGGGCAATCCGGATCTGTATAATATTTTGTCGCTGCAACGGAGGAACAACATGCGACAGTTTAGGAGAAGGAAAGGTCCATTGACCAAGAGCAGTTTTCTGACCATGTCGAGCGCCGCCGCCATTATTGCGGTGTCGCTCGCTGTCACGGCGCCGGTGCGCGCCGCCGACGACGCCGTGATCCAGAAGTGGATCGCGGAATTCACGCCCTCGACGCTGTCGAAGGAAGACCAGAAGAAGGAGCTGGAGTGGTTCGCCAAGGCGGCCGAGCCGTTCAAGGGCATGGAGATCAACGTCGTCTCCGAGACCATCACGACTCACGAGTATGAGGCGCAGACGCTGGCCAAGGCGTTCTCCGAGCTCACCGGCATCAAGCTCAAGCACGACCTCATCCAGGAAGGTGACGTCGTCGAGAAGTTGCAGACCCAGATGCAGTCCGGCAAGAACGTCTATGACGGCTGGATCAACGACTCCGACCTGATCGGCACCCACTTCCGCTACGGCCAGACAGTCGTACTGTCGGACTACATGACCGGCGAGGGCAAGGACGTCACCGATCCCATGCTCGACGTCAACGACTTCATCGGCAAGTCGTTCACGACCGGTCCCGACGGCAAGCTCTATCAGCTGCCCGACCAGCAGTTCGCGAACCTCTATTGGTTCCGCTACGACTGGTTCACCAACGCCGACTACAAGGCCAAGTTCAAGGCCAAGTATGGCTACGAGCTCGGCGTGCCCGTGAACTGGTCCGCCTATGAGGACATTGCCGAGTTCTTCACCAACGACATCAAGGAGATCAACGGCGTCAAGGTCTACGGCCATATGGACTATGGCAAGAAGGACCCCTCGCTCGGATGGCGTTTCACCGACGCCTGGCTCTCGATGGCCGGCAACGGTGACAAGGGCATTCCGAACGGTCTGCCGGTCGACGAGTGGGGCATCCGCATGGAAGGCTGCCGCCCGGTCGGCTCCTCGGTGGAACGTGGTGGCGACACCAACGGTCCGGCTGCGGTCTACTCGATCACCAAATACCTCGACTGGCTGAAGAAGTACGCACCGCCGCAGGCCCAGGGCATGACGTTCTCCGAGGCAGGTCCGGTGCCGGCGCAGGGCAACATCGCCCAGCAGATGTTCTGGTACACCGCCTTCACCGCCGACATGGTGAAGCCGGGCATCGCCGTGATGAACGCGGACGGTACGCCGAAATGGCGTATGGCGCCCTCGCCGCACGGTGCGTACTGGAAGGAAGGCATGAAGCTCGGCTATCAGGACGCCGGCTCCGTGACGCTGCTTAAGTCGACCCCGGCGGATCGCCGCAAGGCGGCCTGGCTCTATCTCCAGTTCATCATCTCCAAGTCGGTGAGCCTGAAGAAGAGCCATGTCGGTCTCACCTTCATCCGTGAATCCGACATCTGGGACAAGTCGTTCACCGAGCGCGCGCCGAAGCTCGGCGGCCTGATCGAGTTCTACCGCTCGCCCGCGCGCGTGCAGTGGACCCCGACCGGCAACAACGTGCCCGACTATCCGAAGCTCGCGCAGCTGTGGTGGCAGAACATCGGCGATGCGTCGTCCGGTGCGAAGACGCCGCAAGCCGCGATGGACGCCCTTGCGGCGGCTCAGGACTCCGTCATGGAGCGCCTGGAGAAGTCCAACGTGCAGGGCGCCTGCGGTCCGAAGCTGCACAAGAAGGAGAAGCCGGAGTACTGGTTCGCGAAGGCCGAGAAGGACGGCACCATCGCGCCCCAGCGCAAGCTTGCTAACGAGAAGCCGAAGGGCGAGACGGTCGACTATGACACCCTGATCAAGTCGTGGCCGGCCACCCCGCCCAAGCGCGCAGAAGCGAAGTAAGCGGCGCGTAGAGCGACATCAAAAAACGAAAGGCCGGGAGCGATCCCGGCCTTTTTTCTTTTGTGTCGCGGATTCTGTTGCCACACCGTCATGCGAGCGAAGCGAAGCAATCCAGAGTCTTTCCCCGGAGGTAGTCTGGATTGCTTCGTCGCGTTGCTCCTCGCAATGACGGAGATGGAGCGACCACGACCCCTTACTCCGCCGCCTCAGCCGTCTCCAGCGTCGGATAGTCCGTGTAGCCCTTCGCGCCGCCGCCGTAGAACGTGGTCTTGTCCCACTCGTTCAGCGCTGCGCCCTGCTTCAGCCGCTCGACGAGGTCGGGGTTGGAGATGAAGGGCTTGCCGAAGGCGATGAGATCGGCTGCGTTCGCGTCCAGGACCTTGGTCGCAAGATCGAAATCGTAGCCGTTGTTGGCGATGTAGGCGCCGGTGAAGCCCTTGCGCAAGGACGCGTAGTCGAACGGGGCGATGTCGCGCGGCCCGCCGGTGGCGCCTTCGACAACGTGGAGATAGACCAGCTTGAGCGCGCTGAGGCCGTCGACGATGTGGTCGTAGAGGGCCTGCGGATTGGAATCCGAGATGTCGTTGGCCGGCGTCACCGGCGAGATGCGGATGCCGGTGCGCTCGGCGCCGGCCTCGGCCGCGACGGCTTTGGAGACTTCCAGCATCAGCCGCGCGCGGTTCTCGATCGAGCCGCCATAGGCATCCGTGCGCTTGTTGGCGCCGTCCTTGGCGAACTGCTCGAGCAGGTAGCCGTTGGCGCCGTGGATCTCGACGCCGTCGAAGCCGGCCTCGAGGGCATTCTTCGTCGCGCGTTTGAAGTCGTCGATGATTCCTGGAATCTCGGAAAGCTCGAGCGCACGTGGCTCGGAGACATCGGCAAAGCCGCCATTCACGAAGGTCTTGCCCTTGGCGCGGATCGCGCTCGGCGCCACCGGGGCTGCGCCACCGGCCTGCAGATCGACATGCGAGATACGGCCGACATGCCAGAGCTGGATGAAGATCTTGCCGCCACGCTCATGCACGCGGTCGGTGATCTTGCGCCAGCCAGCGACCTGCTCCTTGCTGTAGATGCCGGGGGTGTCCTGGTAGCCTTGCCCTTGCTGCGAGACCTGGCTCGCTTCGGTGATAAGAAGCCCTGCGGAGGCGCGCTGGCCGTAATAGTCGGCGGCGAGTGGGCTGGGCACGAACGTGCCGGGCGAAGCGCGATTGCGCGTCAGCGGCGCCATCACGAAACGGTTCGCAAGCGTGATCGGACCAAGCTTATAGGTCTCGAACAATTTGGTTGGACGGCTCATTGGCAATGTTTCCAGCGATGAGAGGTCTGGAACACTTGTGCATCGCGACATCAGGCGCAAGAGCTGAGCCATACGCAAACTGCAGGCGAGCTACGCGGCACGGCCGCGTAGCATAATTCATGTGCAATTTCGGCCGCGGCAGGAGAACTCCGCTAAACGGCCACGCAATTTTGCAAATCAGTTCGCGCCCATGAAATCGCGCTTGCCGATCTCGACGCCGTTGTGGCGCAAAATGCCGTGGGCGGTCGCGGCGTGGAAATAGAAGTTCGGCAGCGAGAACGCGCTCAGGAATTGCTGGCCCTTCATGGTGATGGACTTATCCGGGCCGGCCGGGAAGGTGACGTCTTTGGTATCGGCACCCTCGAATTGCGCGGGCTTGAACGACTTCACGTAGTCGATCGTCTTTGCCAGCCGCTGCTTCAATTCCGCAAAGCTGGTCTCGGTGTCTGATGTCGAGGGCACTTCGCTATGGGTCAGCCGGGCACATCCCTTGGCGGCGAAATCACTGACAAGCTGGACCTGCTTCGACAGCGGCAGCATGTCCGGAAACAGGCGCGAGCCGAGCAGGACGCCGGGTTCGATCTTCTTGGCCGCGCAATGCGCTTCGGCTTTGGTGAGCAGCCCGGTCACGCTGTTCAGCATTTGCAAATAGGCGGGGACTGCTGCGTCGTAGAAGGACATGTGATGCTCGCTTGTAAATGGGAAATCTCAGGAGAAAACCTGAGCCACTCACATGGGAGCCTCATGGAAAAATACAATTGCGGGGAGCGGCTTGTGCGGTGCGAAAATTCTACCTTGCCGTCGCCTGGGGCTGCGCCTGTGCCGTGCCGCCGCGCATGCGCGCCAGCAGCTCCGCGGTCGGCCAGGAATCTGCCGGCAGGCCGAACTTGATCTGCATCGCCTTGACGGCCGCGCGGCTCTGCTGCCCCAGCACGCCGTCGACCTTGCCGACATTGAAGCCGGCGCGCACCAGCAGCTGTTGCAATTCTTTCAACTCGTTGAATGGCAATTGCGCCACCGGCGCCGCCGGCTTGCGCATTGGCGCGGCACCCGCAATGCGCGAGGCGAGATAGCCCGCGGTGGTCGAATAGATCAGCGAGTTATTCCACTCGGTGTAGGCCGCGAAATTCGGATAGGCCATGAAGGCCGGCCCAAAGCGCCCCATCGGCAGCAGCACGGATGCCGCGAGATTGTCGTTCGGCAAGGGACGGCCGTCGGGATAGGTGATCCCGAGTTGCGCCCATGTCGCGCGCGGCTCGCGCACCGTGAGATCGGTCTTATCCCAGGGCAGGTTTGGCGGCACCTTGATCTCTTCCAGCCACGGCTCGCCGCGCCGCCATTTCAAGCCATTGGCGATGTAGTTCGCGGTCGAGCCGATCACGTCGGCCGGCGAGCGCAAAAGGTCGCGTCGCCCGTCGCCGTCATAGTCGACGGCGTAGTTGACGTAATGTACAGGCAGGAATTGCGTCTGCCCGAGCTCGCCGGCCCAGGAGCCGATCATCTCGTCGGGATGCAAATCGCCGCGGTCGATGATCTTGAGCGCCGCGATGGTCTCGCCCACGAACATCTCGGAGCGTCGGCAGTCGTAGGCGAGCGACACCAGCGATTTCAGCGTCGGCAGATTGCCCATGTTGGCGCCGAAATCGCTCTCCAACCCCCAGAACGCGGCGATCACGGCCGGCGGCACGCCATATTCCTTCTCGGCGCGCGCGAATGCGGCAGCGTATTGCTTGATGTGCTGCTGGCCGTTCTGCATCCGATAGGGCGCGGCCATACGGCCGGCGAATTCGGTGAAGAGCTGGCCGAACACGCGCTGGCCGCGGTCCCGGTTGACGATGCCCTGGTCGTAGAGGAGATAGGGCGAGGCCTCCATGATCGTCCGCTGCGACACGCCGGCCGCGACCGCCTGGCCCTTCACGTCGGCCAGGAAGCGATCGAAGCTCGCGCCATTATGGCACGAGGCCGCGCGCGGCGAGGGCGCGATCGCCTTGGGGGCAGCGGGCCTGGCGGGCGGCGGCTGGAGCTGGGCGGAGGCGGGAGCGGATAGCACAACCAAAGCGATGGCCGCGATCGCAAATCGGGTCTTGAGCATGGAGTTTCCGGCGGGGAGGGGACGCTTGGATTCTGGCCGAAGTTTAATGGAAGTATGGTGCGCAAGCCAGTGCCGCGGCTCCGCGACGCACCTTGAAACCTTGCACGCGGGCGGGGGTCATTCCTACCTCATGTCTGCCGGCCTGCTGGCGCTTCCAGCCTGCCGCGGCCGGCCCAGGAGACGGCCATGAACTATTTTCGTACCGCAATGCTGCTCGCAGGCCTCACCGCCCTGTTCATGGGCGTCGGCTATCTGATCGGTGGTGCTTCCGGCGCCATGATCGCGCTGGTCATTGCCGCTGCGACCAATCTATTCACCTACTGGAACTCCGACCGCATGGTGCTCTCGATGTACGGCGCCCATGAAGTCGATCGCAGAAGCGCACCGGAACTGGTCGGACTCGTCGCCGAGCTTGCGGGCCGCGCGGGCTTGCCGATGCCGCGGGTGTTCCTGATGGATGAGCCGCAGCCCAACGCATTCGCGACCGGACGAAACCCGGAAAATGCCGCAGTCGCGGTCACGACGGGCCTGATGAACCAACTCAGCCGCGAGGAGCTCGCCGGCGTGATCGCGCATGAGCTCGCGCATATCAAGCATCACGACACGCTGTTGATGACCATCACTGCGACCATCGCGGGCGCGATCTCGATGCTGGCGCAGTTCGGCATGTTCTTCGGCGGCAATCGCGACAACAACAACGGTCCGGGCATCGTCGGCTCGATCCTGCTGATGATCCTCGCGCCGCTGGGCGCCATGCTGGTGCAGATGGCGATCAGCCGTACCCGTGAATATGCCGCGGACAATCTCGGTGCGCGTATCGCGGGACAACCGATGTGGCTGGCCTCCGCGCTGGTGAAGATCGAGGGCGCCGCGCATCAGGTGCCGAATTATGGGGCCGAGCGAAATCCCGCGACCGCGCACATGTTCATCATCAATCCGTTGTCGGGCCACGGTGTGGACAATCTGTTCGCCACCCATCCTTCGACACAGAACCGCATCGCCGCGCTGCGCGAGCTCGCGGCTGAGCTCGGCACGCAGGCGGCCCCGTCGGTCGGAGCCAACGAGAACTATCCGCCTCGGGGCCCGTGGGGCCGCTCGTCTTCACGCGGCCCTTCACCTGGTCCTTCACGTGGCCCTTGGGGCTGACGCGAAGCCGGCTGGATTTTGCCTCCGGCTTTGTGACCTGGCGCACATTGGATCGCCGGAGCCGGTGCTAACACCCCGGCGAGACCAATTCTTCGAAAGGGGATGCGTGGCCGGCCCAATGCCGGCCACCGTCGAAGATGACCAGAACTGCCTTACCATTGCTGATCGTCATATGCGTCCTTGTCGGCCTGTCCACACACATGGTCGTCAATTGCGGTGACGAGGACGATCCCGACATCTGCTCGGCCGTGATCGGCTTCTCGCCGCTGCGCGGCTCGCTGATCGCCTTTGCCTATGAGGGGCGCGGACGAATCGCGCTGCGCCATGGCGACTTCAAGCGGGCGATAGCAGATTTCGACGAGGCCATTCACCTCAATCCCAACCGCGCCTCGCTCTATCGCGAGCGCGCGCTCGCGCGTCGTCGGAACGGCGACCTCGCGCTCGCCATCGCCGACTATGACGAGGCGATCGCCCATGATCCCAAAGTCGCTGCGCCCTATCACCAGCGTGGTCTCGCGCTCGCCGCCACCGGTGATCTCGATCGCGCCATCCTGAGTTACAACACGGCGATCCGCCTCGATCCCAGGGATGCCGTGGTCCGCCTCGACCGTGGCCTGGCGCTCCTCGCCCGCGGCCAAGCCGACGACGCGCGCGCCGATTTCGAGGCGGCGCTGGCGCTGCCCGCGGGCAAGGACGGCCGCGCGCGCGAGGCGGCGCGCGCAAAGCTCGCCGAGCTCGCGAGCGCCGAGCCGACCCGGATCGCCGCGCCGAGACAATGAGATTCTCGTGTCGCTTCGGCCCTGTTTCCCGCTCATCTTGTGAGCGAGGGGCTCGCCGCTAGACTAGCGGCGAAACGGGGTATCTCTCCGCGAGCTTGGAATCTATCCAATACGGCGACAGAAGTGGTGGGCACGCTGGGCTTTGCCCACCTGCGGATACTGTCGTCGGGGATAGAGACCCTCATCCGGTGCTTCGCGCCACCTTCTTCCGGAAGGGGAGAACGAAGAACGCCGCGACTACTTCGCCTTCTTGGCGTTGGTCTTCTTTGCCTTCGCCGCCTTCTTCTCCGGCTTTTCCTTCGCCTTCTTTTCCACCTTCACCGCAACGGGCGTGCTGGCGGCAATCCGCATGGACCGCGCGTAGCTGTCGGCGACGTTGTCAGCGGACATCTGGAGGCGCTTGGCGGCGGCGGTGGCCTGCTCCATGGTGGCTTTGGCCATCATCTTGAAGCGGCCGGCGGTCTCCTTGCCTCTGGCCTTGGCCGCAAGGCCGTTGAAGCGATCCCGCCGCTCCTTGGCGCGGGTCATCAGGCCCGTATGCAGCTGTCTGGCCAGTTGCCGGATCACGACATCCAGGTCGGTGTCCGCCATGTTGTTCTATCCTCTTCGAAAAACGGTATCGATGCGGCGGGACTATGCAGATCGGGCCCTGCCTTGGCAATTCCCGCCGGGGCGTCATCCGCAGCTTCCAGACTGCAAAACAAAAAAAGCCGCGCATTTCGCGCGGCTCTTTGGCCGGTTCGGCTTAAAGCAGGTTTACGTCCGCCTCACTTCAGTGAGGCAACCGGGCCGTTGGCCGCAGCCGGCTCGGGGTCGAAGCCGAACACGCCGACCAGATATTTGTAATAGTCCGGCATCTTCTCCTTGAGCGTCTCGCGCGACTTCGGATCGTGGAATTCGCTCTTTCCGGCCAGGAATATGCTGGCGGTCACGGCAAAGAACTCCATCGGATTCTTCATCGCATAGGAGTCCTTGGGAAGAAGATCCTTGGACTTGGCAAGGGCGTAGTAGGCGATCACGCCCTTGTTGGCATAGCCGTCGGGCAGCAGTCGGGCGTGATAGGCGTGCAGCAGCTCGTGCAGCAGCACGGCCTCCTTCTCGTAGCGCATCATGTCCGGGCGCAGCATGATCACGCCGAGCCCGGAATCGACCGCGAGGTCGACCGCGTTCGGATTGGTCCAGCGCTGCTTGTTCGGGTCCCACACCGTGAGCGTCCGCGGCGCGGTGCGCTGAATCTCCGGCGTAACCCGGCCGTAGCATGCGGTTGCGGCACCTTCGTCGAGGCAGGCGAGCTCGCTCGCGACGATCGGCACGGTATGGAAGAAGCGCAGCACGCGTGGCGAGAGGCCGGCGCCTTCGACGAGATCGATCTGCTGCTTCAGATTGTCGGTGAGCTTCTCGACGTCCTTGCGGTCGGAATTCTCCGACAGGTCGAACATGTAGCCGCGGTAGCTCTGGAAGCCCGGCGGTAGCGACTGCGCCGCGCCGGCATCGAGCGATCCGGCATGGGATGGACTGGCGAAGAGCGCGCCGAGGATGGTCGCCGTCAGCAGCAACGCAATGCGCATGATGAACCCCCTGATGTCACTTCGGCCGGCAGAATAGGTCACCTGCCTTTGCGAAAAGTGAGTGGGGCAAGACTAAGGCACCGATGTTGAGGCGTGCTTAATCGTTGGTTGCAGATCGCGCGCGCGGATTAGGGCGAGGTTAACCACGAGGCTTGCCTCCGCGGGCGGAGAAGCGCTCCTGCGAAGAGGCCGCGGGTCGCGCGGCCTCGGTCACAGCCTTGACCGGCTCAGTAGTCATAGCCCGGATGGCCGGGATAGTATTGGCGATTGCAGGCCCTGCGCCCGCGGTCATAGGCCGCGGCGTCGCCACGGGACAGCGCGCTGACATATTTCAGACAGCGCACGTAATTGTCATTGCCCAGCCAATCGAGACTCCCGGCGGCGGCGTGTGTGAGTTGGGCAGAGCCGCCGAGTGACGCGACGGCGACCAGAGCGGAGCAGATCAAAAGTGTGACGGTCTTCATGTCCGTATTCCCCTTGCGGCTGCCCGATGCAGCCGGCCTGGACGCAACCATGTATCAGGCAACAGGGAACAACTGTGCCGGCCATCACTCATGCTCTCTGCACCGCAAGCGTGCTGGCAAATGATTGCCGCCTCACAGCTCCCGCGCATTCGAGAACGCGAAGCTCGACACCCGCCGCGTCGTCTCGTCCAGGATCAGCGTGCGCGTGATCGGTGGCTCGGCGCGCTGGGCGCAGTTTTCGCGCTCGCAGAGGCGGCAATTGACGCCGATCGGCGTGCCCTCGGTTTTCTCGAGGTCCATGCCGGCGGCATAGGTCAGGCGCGCGGCGTGCCGGATCTCGCAGCCGAGTCCGATGGCGAAGCGCGGCTGCGGCAGCGGGTGCGGCGCGACCGGGCGGCGCACCATCTGCGCGATCGAGAAATAGCGCGTGCCGTCGGGCAGCTCGATTACCTGCTTGAGCAGGCGATCCGGCGTGTTGAAGGTCGAGTGCACGTTCCACAAGGGACAGGTGCCGCCGAATTTCGAGAACGGGAACGTGCCCGACGAAAACCGCTTCGAGACGTTGCCGGCATTGTCGACGCGCAAGAGGAAGAACGGGATGCCGCGCGCGTTCGGCCGCTGCAGGGTGGTGAGCCGGTGACAGACCTGCTCGAAGCCGGAATTGAAGCGCTGCGCCAGCAGATGGATGTCGTAATTGAGCGCTTCGGCAGCCGCCAGGAACGCTGGGTAGGGCATCATCACGGCAGCCGCAAAGTAGTTGCCGAGCGTGATGCGGAACAGGCGGCGCGGTGTGTCGTCGAGCGGTCCCGCACGGCCGATGATGGTTTCCAGGGCTTGCGCGCATTCACCCAAGCCAAGTTGGAAGGCGAGCTGGAAGGCGCGGCCGGGCGGATCGACCAGCTCGGAGATCAGCAGCTGGCGGCGATGGCGGTCGAACCGCCGGAGCGTCTCACGCATCACGTCGACAGGCATGATGCGGGTCTGGATCGAATGTTTTTCACGCAGCCGCGCCGCGAGCGCTGCATAGAGTCCCTCGGCCGGGACGTTCAACTCGTCGCGAAGATTTTCCGCGGCCTGATCGAGCTCCGGAAAAAAATTGCGGTTGGCCTCGATCAGCTCGCGCACGCGCTCGACCGGATTGGCCTCGAAGCGCGTGCCGACGTCGCGGTCGGCCATTTGGGCCGCCGCCAGCGTCTCGCCTTGGCGGGCCTCGGTATAGGCGGCGTAGAGCCGCTGCAGCGCATGGGTGACGCCGGGGCAGAGTTCGGCGAGATCGCGCAGCTCCTGCTTGGGAACGTCGATCTGGCGAAACAGCGGATCGGAGAAGATCTCGTTGAGCTCGGCGAAGAACCGGTCCTCGTCGGCAGTGGCAAGGTCGCGCAAATCGAGGTCGTAGGTCTCCGCCAGCCGCAGCAGGATCTGCGCCGTCACCGGCCGCTGGTTGCGCTCTATCAGGTTGACGTAGCTCGGCGAGATTCCGAGCCCCTCGGCGATCTGGGTCTGCGACAGGCCCAATTGCTGCCGAATCCTCCGGAACCGCGGGCCCACGAAGAGTTTCTTGCCGGAATTCGAGGGCATGCTCAGATCTCCGCGCGCTCAAAAGGACAGTTTAACTGACCTATAATTTACAAGATTTACAACATAACAATAAGACATGTCCTAGTATTACATGACATCACCAATCTCAAACAAGCCATCTATACGAAGTTTCTGTTTTCGCGTTTATCTCCTGACACGCATATCGCAATGCACTGTCAAGATTGTCGATGGCCCGTCCATCGTTTGGCGAAAAGGATTTGGCACATGAACTACCAGCCGCGCGGCATCAGCACCCTTCAGGGCCCGGGTTCGTATCAGGACGAGGTCAAGGCCGCCCAGGCGCTCCTTGAGACCCAGCCGACCTGGAACGGCGTGTCGGCTGAGGCCGTCGCACGCATGCGCCTGCAGAACCGCTTCAGGACCGGTCTCGACGTCGCCCGCTACACCGCGGCGCTGATGCGGGCCGACATGGCTGCCTATGACAACGACCCGACCAAGTACACCCAGTCGCTGGGCTGCTGGCATGGCTTCATCGCCCAGCAGAAGCTGATCTCGGTCAAGAAGCACTTCGGCGGCAGGACCGATCGCACCTATCTGTACCTTTCGGGCTGGATGATCGCCGCGCTGCGCTCCGAGTTCGGCCCGCTGCCCGACCAGTCGATGCACGAGAAGACCTCGGTGCCGGCGCTGATCGAGGAGCTCTACACCTTCCTGCGTCAGGCGGACTCGCGTGAGCTCAACGACATCTTCCGTCTGCTCGACAAGGCGCGCAAGGAAGGCGACAAGACCCGTGAGAAGGAGCTGATCGCGAAGATCGACAACTTCCAGACCCACGTGGTGCCTGTCATCGCCGACATCGACGCCGGCTTCGGCAACGCCGAGGCGACTTATCTGCTCGCCAAGAAGATGATCGAGGCGGGCGCCTGCGCGCTCCAGATCGAGAATCAGGTCTCGGACGAGAAGCAGTGCGGCCACCAGGACGGCAAGGTCACCGTGCCGCACGACGTCTTCCTCGCCAAGATCCGCGCCTGCCGCCACGCCTTCCTCGAGCTCGGGGTCGAAGACGGCGTCGTCGTGACCCGCACCGATTCGCTCGGCGCCGGCCTGACGCAGCAGATCGCGGTCAGCCACAAGCCCGGCGACCTCGGCGACCAGTACAACAGCTTCCTCGATTGCGACGAAGTGACGGCGGAGAACGCCCGTAACGGCGACGTCATCATCAGCCGCAACGGCAAGATGATGCGTCCGAAGCGGCTGCCCTCCAACCTCTACCAGTTCCGCCCGGGCACCGGCGAAGACCGCTGCGTGCTGGACTGCATCACCTCGCTGCAGAACGGCGCCGACCTGCTCTGGATCGAGACCGAGAAGCCGCATATCGAGCAGATCGCCAAGATGGTCGACCGGATCCGCAAGGTGGTCCCGAACGCCAAGCTTGCCTACAACAACTCGCCCTCCTTCAACTGGACGCTTAACTTCCGTTGGCAGGTCTACGACGCGATGAAGGAGGCGGGCAAGGACGTCAGCCAGTACAACCGTGCCGAACTGATGAAGCCGGAATACGACGATACGCCGCTGGCGCAGGAAGCCGACGAGCGCATCCGCACCTTCCAGGCCGATTCAGCCAAGCGTGCCGGCATCTTCCATCACCTGATCACGTTGCCGACCTATCACACGGCGGCGCTCTCGACCGACAATCTGGCGAAGGAATATTTCGGCGAGCAGGGCATGCTCGGCTACGTCAAGAACGTGCAGCGCGCCGAGATCCGTCAGGGCATCGCCTGCGCCAAGCATCAGAACATGGCCGGCTCCGACATCGGTGACGACCACAAGGAGTACTTCGCGGGCGAAGCTGCCCTGAAGGCGGGCGGAGCCCACAATACGATGAACCAGTTCGGCTAACGCAGCACGCACCGAAACAGGAGACTGACAATGACCAAAGGCAGCAATTTCTGGGTGATCGGCGGCGAGTTCGGTTCGATGAATTTCCACAAGCTCGTGGAAGGCTCGGCCCAGGTGCAGGGTCCGTTCAAGACCCGCAAGGAGGCCGAGGATGCCTGGCGCACGGTCTCGGAAGAGAACCGTCACAAGGCCGGCGTCCGCTTCTCGATCGTGGAAGAGCCGTCACGGGTCTCGGCCTGACGCCCTGAATTAAGAAGACGTCCAAGGACGGATGGTCCCATCCAGGCTCTGCCTGGGTGGGATCGTCTGTTTTTGGCACAGGTCAAACGGCTGTGGGCGCCGTAAGTATCTGGAATTGTAGGCCTTTGCGGAGGGTTTGGTTGCTGATAGGTTAATGGCGGATAGTCGAGGACAAGGCCGACAATGTCAGAGCCCGAAACCAGCGGGATCCATCCCGGCCAGCCGCGCCCGGTGCGGCTGCGCGATGCGCTGCTGCGCGCGCGGATCGAGGCCGCCGACCGGACCGGCGTCGTGGTCGATCTCAGGGACGCCGAGGTGGCGCGGCTCGAGATCCTCAACGACGCACTCGATCCGCTGTTCGCGCAGGTGCCTGATAAGGTCGACCTGTTCGACCGCGGCATCAGCCAGGGCGATACGCCGAGGCTGTGGATCGACGTCGTCGCCCACATCGTAATGGGGCGCGACAAGCGGATGTACCGCTTCGTCCAGGACACCCGCTTCGGCCGCATCGTGCTGGCCGAATCGCACGACACCGCCGTGATCGTCGAAGCCGTCACCGACTATGTCGCGCGCCGCATGGTCGAGCGCGAGCACGCGATGGTGGTCGCGCCTGAACCGAAGGCCGTGATCGCGCCGCCGCGGCGACGCTCGCGCGTGTGGCCGTTCGTGTTCGGCTTCGTCCTCGGTGCCGCCGCCTTGTTCGGGGTCGCCGTGCTTGCGGCCCTGCGGAGCTGGTGAGGCTTGCTCGGCTGTCATTCCGGGACGCGCGAAGCGCGAGTCCGGAATCCCTTCATCAGCACGTACTGCGGCGCGATGGATTCCGGGTTCATGCTTCGCATGCCCCGAATGACAGCGGGTCTAAAGCATGATCCGGAAAAGTGCGCAGCGGATTTCCGAAAAGATCATGCTTAAACAACAACCTGAAGCGCGATGGCGATTCATCCTAATCGCATCGCGCTTTAGATCAAGCTCACATGCTTGATCTGCCCGATCTGAAATCCGGCTCCCAGGCTCCGCACCGTCTGCTCACAGCGCCAGCCGGCATTGTGCTTCTCGATCGTGAACAGATTATACGCCGCCGCGGGGTAGCGCCCGTGCGCGAGCGCGGAGGCCGAGGGCACGCCGAGCGCGGGAATGTTGCCGTTCGGGCCATCGAACCACATCGTCGAATGGATGTGGTCGTGCCCGTGCAGGATCAACTCGACGCCGTGGCGCTTGAGCAGCGCCAGCAGCGCGGCCGAATCTGTCATCCGTTTCTGCCGCGCGTCGGACTTCAGGGGATGATGCACCAGCAGTACGCGGAAGACGTCTTCAGTCGCGAGCCGTTCGAGCACTGCTGCGAGCGAGGCGAGCTGATCGCGCCCGAGCGTGCCCGTCGCCATCAGCGGCGGGGTCGGCACCGCTGTCGACAGGCTGATCAGCGCGAGCGGCCCGCGCCGGCGCACCGAGGGAAAACCGATGCTGCCGTCATCGCCCGCAAGATAGGGGCCAAACGTCTCGCCGAAGCGATGCGAGGTGGCGCGGACGTAGGCGTCGTGATTGCCGGGAATCGTAGTGACCCGGTCGGGCGGGCCGACGCTGTCGAGCCAGGCGCGGGCAGGAGCGAACTCCGCTTCCAGCGCCAGGTTGACGAGATCGCCCGTCACTGCGATGTGGTCGGGCGCCTGTGCCTTCATGTCGGCGACCAGCGCGTCGAGCACTTCGCGGCGCTGGTACTTGTGGCGGTTGCGCGTCCAGTTGACATAGCCGAGCACGCGCTTGCCCGCGAGCTCGATCGGCCGCGGCTTCGGCAAGGGCGGCAGATGTGGGTCGGACAGATGGGCGAGCGTGAAAGGGGCCATGGCGCGATTGCCTCGCTATTGCTCCACTGTAATGGCAAGGTCGCAGGCAACGTGCAAGCGGGCCCGGACAGCGGCTTTGAGGAAGCCTGATGGAAGATCGTCTGAATAGCGTTCGCAGGAAATTCGAGCCGCTGCTGCGGCGATTCTTCCACGCCTACTTCCTCCTCGTCCGCGGCATGACACTCGGCGTCCGCGCCGTGGTGCTGGACGCCGAGAACCGCGTGTTTCTGGTCAGGCACAGCTACGTCAGCGGCTGGTACCTGCCCGGCGGCGGCGTCGACCATGGCGAGACCATGGAGCAGGCGATGCGGCGCGAGCTCAAGGAGGAGGGCAATATCGACCTCACCGGAGCTGCCTCGCTGCACGGCATCTTCCTTAACAGCCACGTCTCCCGGCGCGACCACGTCGCGGTCTATGTGGTCAGGCAGTTCAGGCAGGAGCGCCTGCCCGAGCCCAACCGCGAGATCGTCGAATGCGGGTTCTTCGCGACCACGCGGCTTCCGGAAGGCACCACGCGCGGTACGCGGCTGCGGATCGCGGAAGTACTCGACGGCCGGCCCCTGATTGCGACGTGGCGCTGAGGGCGGCCTGTGCTAAAGCATGATCCGGAAAAGTGCGCAGCGGTTTTCCGAAAGATCATGCTTAAACAACACCTAAAGTGCGATGGCGATTCATCCAAACCGCATCGCGCTTTAGTAAGCAGCCCGAAAGGGCCGCCACGGACACCGGATGAAGATCGCCAAATTCGCCTTCGGTCTGATTTGCCTCGCGATCCTCGCCAGCAACATCGCCACGATGTCGCGCTGGAACGAGGCGCGCGGCGTCTATGACGACATCTGCTATCTCCGGCAGGCGCATCTGTTCCAGCGCCTCGGCATCGGTGGGCTCAACACCAATGCCGCGCTCGATTACGATGATTATGCCAAAGGCAAGTGGAGGGAAATTTCGTACGCCGAGTGGAGCGACCCGGCTCGTTGGCCGTGCCACACTCCCATGCCGGGCGGCAAGCTCGTCATACAATATCCGCCGGGCACCGGCTTCCTGCTGGCGCTGTTTACGGAAGGCCATCAGGTGGTATCGCTTTACATTGCCGCCAGCCTGATCGTCTGCGGCCTCGCGCTAGCAGGCATCTTCATGGCGCGCACGCTGCCATCGACCGTGGGCGCGGGCCTGTTCGGCGCGCTGGCGATCTATCTCATGATCAATCCGGCGAAGGCGAGCTATTCGATCGCGCCGAGCATGGCGCTGTGCGCTGTCGCGGGATTTCTGACCGCGCTGTGGCTGACGAGGCGCAAACGCAGCGTGCTGCTGATCGCGCTGATTGGCCTGCTGCTCGGTGCGTCCGTCAGTTGCAGGTTGCCGAACGCGCTGCTGATGGCTGGTTATTGCTTGTTCCTGGCGATCGCGTTCCTGCGGTCACGGACGCTCGCGGACTTCCTACAGGGCCTCGCCTTCGGTGTTGGTGCGCTCGTCGGCGTGACGCCGACATTGATGGCGCAGGCCGTCAACGCCGGCAGTCCGCTGGCCACCACCTATGGCAGCGCCGACGTGGTCGCGCCGGCCTTCGATCCCGCCGTGCTCGGCCAGTATCTGCACGACATGCAGTTCGTGCTGATTGTGCTGGCGATCGGCTCTACGGTCCGGCTGTTGCGGGTGGGCGAGGGGAGCGCGCGGCAGGTGGCGCTTGTCGTCACCGGCAATCTCGTCGTCAACCTCGTGTTCTTCCTGAGCCACCCGATCTTCACGCCCTATTACATCGTGCCGATCGCGATGCTCTCGCTGTGGAGCGTCTCGTTCGCCTGGCTGATGCAGCCGGAGCAGGCCCGGCAGGCCGCGCCGCTCACGCGTGAGCCGGCAAGCCTCGGAGTGCCGTCGCGATGACCTCAACGCAACCTCGCATCGCGGTGCTGGTGCCCTGTTACAATGAGGAAGCGGCGATCGCGACCGTCGTTACCGATTTCCGCAAGGCGCTCCCGTCGGCCGAGATCTATGTCTACGACAACAATTCGCGTGACCGTACCGCGGCGGTCGCGCGCGAGGCGGGCGCGACCGTGCGCAGCGAGCGGCGGCAGGGCAAGGGCCACGTCGTGCGTCGCATGTTCGCCGACGTGGAAGCCGACGTCTACGTGCTGGTCGACGGCGATGCCACCTACGATGCGCCGAGCGCGCCGCGCATGATCGACAGGCTGCTCGATGATCATCTGGACATGGTGGTCGGCCTTCGCGTCGATCAGGTCCAGGCCGCCTACCGGCTCGGCCACCGCACCGGCAATCGTATGCTGACCGGTTTCCTGGCATCGACCTTCGGTCACACGTTCAAGGACATCCTGTCCGGCTACCGGGTGTTCTCACGCCGCTTCGTCAAATCCTTCCCGGTCCTCTCCGACGGCTTCGAGATCGAGACCGAGCTCGCGGTCTATGCGCTGGAATTGTCACTGCCGGTTGCCGAGATCGAGACCCCCTATTACGCGCGTCCCGAAGGCTCATTCTCGAAGCTCAACACCTGGCGCGACGGGTTTCGCATCCTTGGCACCATGCTGAAGCTCTATCGTTCGGAGCGGCCGTTGCGCTTCTTCACGGTGATCGGAATCCTGCTGGCGCTGGCCTCGGTGATCCTCGCGATCCCGATCGTGATCACCTTCATCGAGACCGGCCTCGTGCCGCGCCTGCCCACCGCGGTGCTGTCGATGGGACTGATGATCATGGCCCTGCTCGCGCTGTCGTCGGGACTCGTGCTCGACACCGTGACTCGAGGGCGGCGGGAAATGAAGATGCTCGCCTATCTGTCCCAACCGACCTTGAAAAGGAGCTGAACGCCTTCGCTGCCCGATGGACCGCGCTGCGTTCAGGTGCTATCCCGCGAATTGACATGACCGATCTCTCACTGACCATCCTTCCCGAGGCCGCAGGCGACGCCCAGTCGATCGAGCGGCTGCATGAACGCACCTTCGGTCCCGGCCGCTTCGTGCTCAGCGCCTACCGGATTCGCGAGCACGTCGACCATCTGCTCGAATTGTCTTTCACCGCCCGTGTCGGCACGCTGCTGGTCGGCTCGGTCAGGCAATTGCCGGTGCTGGTCGGCGAGACGCCGGCCCTGCTGCTCGGGCCGCTCACGGTCGAGCCGCCGTTTCGCGGCCGCGGTGTCGGCCGTCTGTTGATGGAACGCGCGCTCAAGGACGCGAAGGCGAAAGGCCACCATCTGGTGCTGCTGGTCGGCGACGAGCCCTATTACAGCCGTGTCGGCTTCAAGCCGGTCCCCAAGGGCCGCGTCACCATGCCGGGCCCGGTCGATGCCGCCCGCATCCTGGTGTTCGAGCTCGTCGACGGCGCCTTCGAGGGCGTGTCGGGCCCGGTGGGCCCCGACTGGAGCAAGGCGAGAAATTAGCTACGACTCTGCATGAAGAGTACGAGAGCGCCGCCTCATACGCCGTCATTGCGAGCGGCTTGTCCGCCATAGCTCGAAGAGCGACGGCGGAAGCGAAGCAATCCAGAATCTTGCCGCAGTGACCGTCTGGATTGCTTCGTCGCAAACGCTCCTCGCAATGACATGGTAGGTCCGGGCCGCAGGCCCCGACCGACTCACCCTCAGAACTTGAAGTTCGCAAACGCCCGCACGCCGATGCCGGGCATCAACACTTCGTCCTTGGTGTAGGACACCGAGTTGCGGATGTTCTCGTTGAGGAGATTGTTGCCGACGATGCCGGCCATCATCTCGCGCGCGCCGAACCAGTTGCGGTCGAGCTTGGTCTTGTAGCTGACCTCGGCCTTCAAGAGATTGTAGCCCGCCGTCGGCGTCTCCGCGATCACGGCGACGTTGTTTTGCGCGAATGCGTGCAGCAGGTTGACGCGCATCAGCCAGTTGTCGTCGCGCCAGAACACGCCGCCGCCCATCCGCATGGGCGGAATCCGCGGCACGTTGGTGCCGTCGCTGAAGGTGGCGCGGACGAAGTCGAACTGGTTCTCGATGCCCCAGACGCCGCCCTGGAAGGCTCCGACGTCGAGCTGCGACTGGAATTCGCCGCCGCGGAAGTTGGCGTTGCGCTGCGAGTAGACCGCCTGGTTCAGCTCGGCGCCCGGCGTGCCGCAGGACGCAAAGTCGTCGTCGCAGGACACGCCGGTGAGGCGACGGTAGATGAAATTGTCGAAATGCGTGTAGTAGACCGTCGCCTCGAATCGGAACGGCCCCGTCGCCCGGCGCACGCCAAGCTCGACCGACTTCGCGGTCTCGATGGTCAGGTTCGGATTGCCGATGTCGAACGTCGCAGTCGCGTCATGTCCGCCACGCGAGAACAACTCGGCCGCCTTCGGCGCGCGCTCGACATATTGCGCGGTGATGCTGCCGACCATGCCGCCCGGCAGATCCTGCAGCAGGCCGATGCTGCCGCTCTTCGGCGTGAACGACGGATTGCGCGAGGTCGCCGCCTGCGGCGTGCCGTCGGGCAGGTAATCGGCCGGGAAGTCCGGCGTCGTGCCGTGCAGCTCGACATGCTCGATGCGGCCGGCGATCTGCGCCCGCGTTGCGTCCGTGAACTTGAACTCGTTGAAGGCGTAACCGGCAACCCGCGTGCTGTTGTTGGGGTCCCACAGCCCGTTGAACAACGTGCCGGGATTGTCCGGGCTCGGCGCGCTCAATTCCTGATGGCCGACCTGGAAGC
Source organism: Bradyrhizobium sp. 199 (assembly GCF_023073355.1). Lineage (GTDB taxonomy): Bacteria > Pseudomonadota > Alphaproteobacteria > Rhizobiales > Xanthobacteraceae > Bradyrhizobium. The sequence goes on along the minus strand of NZ_JADPJI010000008.1, from coordinate 622,510 downwards.
CGAGCGCCGTCGTCACTTCGGCGAAGCGCGCGTTGAACGGCATCAGCTGCACCTCGGTGCGGATCTCCTGCTCCTTGTTGGTGAAGGTCTGGCGGATGCCGTCACTGTTGAGATCGGCGGGATCGGCAAGGCCGATCTCGTTGTGCCGGTAATCGGTCGCGCCGGCCCAGAAGCGGACCGTGTCGATCGCAGCAGCGTCGGGATGGTACTCGCCCTTGACGTTGATCTTCGTCTGGTGGCCGTCGATCCGCGTGCGGTGGTCGGCGCCGTCGATGCCGGGGATGTGGTAAAGCGAGTCGTTCTGCGTGATCGACGCGCCGATATAGCCGCCCTGGAAGAAGTAGGAGCCGCCGATCGAGGCACCGTCCGAACGCGTCGCCGAGTTCGGCTGGCGGCCGTTCACGGGGCGCGATTGATCGTTCAGATACGGATAGCTCGGAATGCTGTAGTCCGAGGTCGTGCGGCCATAGGCATCGGCATGGAAGGCAAAATTGCCGCCGCCGGTGTCGAGCAGCACGCCGCTTTCGACGCCGCGATCGACCGAGCTGAAGGCGGTGCGGGTCTCGGCGGTGACGCAGGGCGAGGTCGCGGCGCTCGCGAGCGGGGCTTTGGTCGGCATGCCGTAGGCCTGGAACGACGGCGCGCAACTCGGCATCGCATCCGGAATCCGGTTGTTGGTGGCGCTGACGACGCCGCCGATCGAAGTCGAGCCATAGCGAAGCGCTGCCGGCCCGCGCACCACTTCGATCTGGTTGGTGGCAAGTGGATCGATCGGGACGAAATGATCCTCGCCGAGGTCGGAGGCGCCGCCGGAATTGGTGCCGTTCTCGACGATGCCGACGCGGTTGACGTCGAGCCCGCGGATGATCGGCCGGCTGGAGGCACCCGGCGCGAAGCTCGAGCCGGTGATGCCGGGCTTGGAGAACAGGAGATCGCCGAGCTGACCGCCGCCCTCGCGGCGGATCTCATCGTTCGGCACCACGGTGACCGTCGCGAACTGGTTGGTGACGACGGGCAGCACGCCCTGCTGCGGCGCGGCAGGTACGGGGGCTGCCGGCGTTGCTTCCGCCGTTCGCTCGCGGCTGCGCACCCGCGCGGTCCGCGTGCCACGGCCCGGGTTGCGGGATGGCACCACCGCTCTGCGCACGATGGGGCTCGGCGCCGTCACGGTGACGGCGGGGATCTCGGTCGACGATTTATCTTGCGCAGGCGTTTGGGCGAAAGCGGGCGTGGCGGCGGCGCCGAGCAGAAGCAGGCTTGCTCCGCCAAGACGCTGCGCGCGTCGCAATTGAAATGACATGATCCTGATTCCAGCCAGGCCGTCCGCATGGTGTATGCTGATGGAGGCGGCCTGCCGTCGCGGCGCGACGGAATTCGACTTCAACTTCTCCCGGGCATACGCCGACGCGCGGCAAGCCTGGGCGTGATCAAGAGTTGGAAGTCAGGAGGCAGGAGGGGCGCGCGGCTGGAACGCCGTGCCGGGCGATTTCAGATGGATGAATTCGGCATCGGTGGTGCGATAGAGCAGGTCGATCGCCTGTGGCAGCAACAACACAGCCGGCGCCGCGAACATGATGGTGCCGGCCATCGCGACCAATGCGCAGATGGCGCAATTGTCCTCGCCCGGGTGCTCCCGGTCGGGAGCCAATGGCGATTGCCTCTCGACAGCCGCGCGGTCGCTCGCAGCGAGACCTGGGTTGCTGTCAGTCTGCTGCAGCGAGGATTGAGCAAGGGGGGCGGCCTGGGCGAACCAGTGGCTGTGGCCGAACGTCAGCGCGAACTGCACCAGCATCGCGAGCAACGCGAGCCGGGCGCCGTGCCTGATATTCGACCGGAACCACTTCATCTGAAAACGCCACCCCACACCGGGACGCCAATCCAAGGACGCCGCGATGTTATAATATAACATCGCCAGATCGGGGAGGGGATGTCAACGGCGGGCGGATCGGCGCATGCAGACCGCCGACTTGATGTGTCATTCCGGCAACTAGCGCCCTTCGCGGACCCAGGTCGCGGCGAAGGCGCCGAGCAGCAGCAAAAGGCCGATCACGCCGGCGAAGATCGGCAGCACGCCGACGCCTTTCACCACGCTGGCATCGCGCATCCGCACGCCCATCCAGCCGTCGCCATGGAACATGCCCACCGAGCGCACCGGCAGGATGCGCGGCAGCTCGACACTTGAGCCGCTGGCCACGCGGACGGCGTCGCCGCCGGTCGCCTGGGTCAGTGGCTTCAGCGTATCGACGGTGGAGGTGACCTCCGAAAACTCCTTCGGATTGGTCGGGCCGACATTGATCAGCGCCTTCAGCGTGCCGTCGGTGGCCTGCCACAGGCCGAGTTCGCTGGCGGGAAGGCTGGCGCGCCATTCGCCGGGGTCGGCAGGCGCGAGCGTCAAATCGTTCGACACGCCCGACGGCGAGGTCACGCTCACCGGCTGGACACTGTCGGCCATGGTCTGACGCACGACGACGAGGTCCTTGCCCTGCACCTGCAGACGCAGCGCCTCCTCGTCGAGGTCCGGCTGCTTCATCAGCCAGTGTGACATCCGCCTGAGCAGATCGAGATGCGGGCCGCCGCCCTCATAGCCGCGCGCCCACAGCCAGATGTGATCGGACAGCAAGAGCGCGACGCGGCCTTCGCCGAAACGCGACAGGAACAGAAGCGGCTTGCCGTCGGCCCCCGTCATCACCGGCGGGTTGACGGAATTGCGGGTGTCGACCGTCCTGAAGAAGCGGCTCCAGCGCGGCGGCTCGCTCGCGGAGCCCTCCAGGGCGCGCGTGACGGGGTGGCGTTTGCCGACGTCCGACAGATGCGCATAGAACGGTTTTTCCGTCACGCCGACCGGTTCGGCCGGCAGCACCGTATCCAGCGGCGTGCGCCAGATGCTGGTGTTGGAGGCGTAGTCGGGTCCGGCCGAGACCAGCACCGCGCCGCCGGAGCGGACATAGCGCGCGATGTTGTCGAAATAGGCGATCGGCAGTACGCCCTGGCGGGCATAGCGGTCGAAGATGATCAGCTGGAATTCGTTGATCTTCTGCTGGAACAATTCGCGGGTCGGAAACGCGATCAGCGACAATTCGTTGATCGGCGTGCCGTCCTGCTTCTCCGGCGGACGCAGAATGGTGAAATGCACGAGATCGACGCTGGCGTCGGACTTGAGCAGATTGCGCCAGGTCCGCTCGCCGGAATGCGGCTCGCCCGAGACCAGCAGCACGCGCAACTTGTCGCGCACGCCGTCGATGGCGACGACGGCACGGTTGTTCACCGGCGTCAATTCGCGCTCGAGCGGCGAGGCCTCGATCTCGACGATGTTCGGCCCGGCATGCTTGATGTCGACGTCGACGCTCGCGGCTTGGCCGCTCGACAACGTGCGCTCGTTGATGACCTCGCCGTCCCTGCGGATCGTCACCTTGGCGCGCTCGCCGGTGACGCCCTGGTCGTCGAGGCGGTAGTTGATGGTCTGGGTCTGCCCGACGATGCCGAAGCGCGGTGCCGCCGTGATCGCGATGCGGCGGTCGCGCTCGTCCTTCTGGCCGGTGACCAGCGCGTGCACCGGCGCCTGGAAGCCCAGCGCGGCGGCGTTCGCCGGAATGTCGTGGACGCGGCCGTCCGTGATCAGGAACGCGCCGGCGACGCGGTCCACCGGCACGTCCGACAAGGTCGAGGCGAGGGCGCCGAACAGTTTGGTGCCGTCGGTCTCGCCATCGGCCTGTCCGGCGTCGACAACGCGGACTTCGAGGCCCTTGATCTTCTTCAGGCTGTCGACCAGCGCCTCCTGCGCCGTTGCTGCCTCGCGATTGCGGTTGCCGAAATTCTGGCTCGGGCTCTTGTCGACGACGACGGCCGCAACCGAGGTGAGGGGGTCGCGGTCCTCGCGGGTGAAGGAGGGATTGGAGAGCGCCAGCAGGAACAGCGCCAGCGCGGCGACGCGCACGGCGGCGCCGCGTGCGCGCGCGAGCAGCAGCACCAGCGCGACGACGACGATCGCGGCGAGCGCGAGCCACAGCACGATCGCAGGTACAAGCGGCGTGAACGCGATGCCGTAATTCATATCGATCCTATTGCCCCAGCCGTTCGATCAGGGCCGGTGCGTGCACCTGGTCGGCCTTGTAGTTGCCGGTCAGGGTGTACATCACGATGTTGGCGCCGGCGCGGTAGGCGAATTCGCGCTGGCGGGTGTCGCCGCCGGTCACCGGCAGCATGGCCTGGCCGTCGGGCCGCACGGCCCAGGCACCGGCAAGATCGTTCGACGTGATGATGATCGGCGAGACGCCGTCGCCGCCACGCGCCGGCCGCTGCGCGCTGTCCTCGTCCTCGTCGCGCGGCAGGGTCTCGACCCAGGTCTGGCCGGTGACGAAGCGGCCGGGGAAGTCGCGCAGCAGATAGAAGGTCTTGGTCAGCACGTGCTCGCGCGGGACCGGCTCGAGCTCCGGCACGTCGAGCGACGACAGGATCTCGCGCAGCGTCTGCATGCCCGGGGTCTGTGCCGCGCCGTTCGCGCCGGGCGGTGCTTCGATCGCATCGCGCGTGTCGAACAGCACGGTGCCGCCCTGCTTCATGTAGGCGTCGATCTTGTTGATGGCGTCCCGCGGCGGTTTGGGCGCGCCCGGCACGATCGGCCAGTAGATCAGCGGGAAGAAGGCGAGCTCGTCGCGCGCCGGATCGATGCCGACGGGATCGCCGGCCTCCAGCGCGGTGCGCTGGGCCAGGAACAGCGTCAGCCCGTTCAAGCCCGCTTTGACGATGGAGTCCACGTCGGCATTGCCGGTGACGACATAGGCGAGGCGGGTCTGCGACGTCGCCTTCATCGCGAAATCGTCCGCGGCGCTGTCGGCGCGTGACGGCGCCGGCGAGAGCGCCGCGAACAGCAGGCCAAGGACGATCATCGCGGGCGCCGCGCGGCGGCGCAGCAGCGCGGCGATCCCGCCGCCGAGCACCGCGACGATGATGGCATCGATCAGGAACAGCGCGAGCGCCGTCGACAGCAACCAGCCACGCAAGTCCCGCGGCTCGGCATTGGTATAGGTGGCGTGGCGGGCGCGCAGGCTCGCGGTGTTGAGGGCCTCGATGCGGTCGGCGCTAGCAAGCGTGTTCACGGCGAGCGGTCCTTCGGCCGGGCCATAGAAGCCCGGCGGATGATCTGATGTGGCGCGGTCGCGGTAATCCGCCGGCAGTGGCTTTGCGGTCGCCGGCGGCGGACCGAAGGCGCCAAAACCGTCGAGCATGTGCAGCGGCGCCACCGTTTCGGTGGTCGCTTCGCTGGCAACGCCTGCGCCGGGTTTGGACGTGTAGCCGGACATGTCGACCACCCGCCGCAGCATTTCGACGAAGGTGCCCGACATCGGCAGATCCGACCAGCGCATGTCGGCGCTGACGTGGAACAGGCCGACCAGTCCCTTGCCGCGATGCTCGCCCGTCACCAGCGGGGTGCCGTCTTCCAGCGAGGCCCAGCTCTTGGTGGCGAGCACCGCGTCGGGCTCCGCCAGCACCTGGCGGCTCACGGTGACGTCCCTGGGGACCGCGACGCCGGCAAACGGACCGTCGGCGGCGAAGGAGGCCAGATGCTGCGGCTTCTCCCAGGTCAGGCTGCCGCCGAGCGTGCGGCCGCCCTTGCGCAGCTTGACCGGCACGAGATCGTCTTCCGCCTGCGCCAGCCGGGGACCGGCGAACCGCACCAGCACGCCGCCCTGGTCGATCCAGGCATTGACGCGCTCGCGCAACTCGGGGGCGATGGTGCCGACATCGGCGAGGATGATCATCGGCAGCTTCTGGTCCAAAAATTGGGTGATGCCCTGCTGCGGCGAACCCTTGTCGGCGAGCCTGACGTCGGCGAACGGCGCCAGCGCGCGGGTGAGGTAGAAGGTCGGCGCCAGCAGCGGCTGCGCGGTCTCGCTGGTCGCGCCCGAGACGATGCCGATGGCGCGGCGGCGCCAGCGCTTGTCGAGCAGCTGCACCGCGCCGGCGGAGCGCTCGCCCGATATTTCGAGCCGCGTGATGTCGTTGCGCAGCTCGACCGGCAGATCGAACGAAGCGTCGGTCTCCTTGTCCTGCGGGCCGAACGCGTAACGGGCTTCTCCGATCGGCGAGGCCTTCTGGTCCAGCGCGCGCACGATACCGACAGCGATGCCGCTGTCGGTGCGCAGCACCTTCACCGTCATCCTGGCGGCCGCGTTCTCGGCCGCGACCAGCGCCAATGGTGAGGAGGTGCCGCCATCGAATAGGGTCAGGCTGCGATCGCCGATGGTCTTGCCGAGGCCCTGCACGAAGTCCTCGCCGCGGCCGGTGTCGACGCCGTCGGACAGCCAGGCGATCTCGCAATCGCCGGTGGCTTTCAGGAAACGGTCGATGGCAGCCAGCGTCTCGACGCGGTCGATCGAATAGGGCTTTGGCGCGAGCTGTCGCAGCGCGACACGCGCGGCACCCGCCGGCATCAGGGTGATGTCGCGGTTCGGCTCGGACAGCTGCACCAGTGCGATGGCGCGGCGGTCGGTGTCGGCGTTGGCGATCAGCTCGTCGGCGGCCCTGATCCTGATGTCCCAGTGCGAGGCCGCGCTCCAGCCGTCGTCGAACATGATCATCAGCGGTGCCTTGCTGCCGGCAAGGCCCGTCTGCGGATTCCAGATCGGACCGGCGGCGGCGAAGATCACCAGCGCCGCGGCCAGCAGACGCAGCGCGGTCAACCACCACGGCGTCCGCGAGGGCGTCTCTTCCCTGGGCGCAATGTCGAACAACAGACGCGTCGGCGGAAACTCGATGCGGCGCGGCCGCGGCGGCATCACGCGCAGCAGCCACCACAGCACCGGAAGGCTGACGAGCCCGATCAGCAGCAGCGGTTGGGTGAAAGCGAGCGGCAGTCCCATCATGCGGCCGGCCCCGCCTTGATGATCGTGGTGCGGGCGCCCGACTTGCTCACCTGCATGCCGGCATGCAGGAACAGCAGCAGCTCGGCGGCGGAACGGTCGGTGGCGTGCGTCGTGAACAGCCAGTCGAGCTTGTTGGTCTCGGCGCGGATCTGGTCGCGGTGCAGCGCGAGCCGCGCGGTGTAATCCTGCGCCCAGCTCTCGGCGCGGCCGGCGGTGATCACCCCGAAACCTTCGGGCTCGACGAACTCGACGCGGCCGGAATAGGGGAACGATTCTTCGGCGGGATCGACGATCTGCACCAGCGTGCCATGCGCGCCCGAGCCGGAGAGCCCTGCGAGCGTGGCCCTGATCTCCGCGATCGGGGACCAGAAATCCGACAGCACGATCGTCTCGGCGAGCGCCGCAGGCACAAAGGACGGCGGCAGGCTGAGACGATCGGCATCGTCATGCAGCATCGCCTGCGCCATCTTGTCGATGACGCTGCGGCTCGCGGTCGGCGCCATCAGCCCGGGAATGCCGACGCGTTCGCCGCCGGAGACCAGCAGTTCGGCCAGTGCGAAGGCGACGATCAGGGTGCGTTCGAGCTTGGACTCGCGCGCGCTCTTCGAGGCGAACGCCATCGAGGGCGAGCGGTCGGGCCAGATCCACACCGTGTGCGAAGCTTCCCATTCGAGCTCGCGGACATAGAGATGGTCGTCACGCGCCGAGCGGCGCCAGTCGACGTTCTGCGCCGGCTCGCCGGAGACAAAACGGCGGTATTGCCAGAAATTTTCGCCGGAGCCGGCGCGGCGCCTTCCATGCAGGCCATGGATGACGTTGGCGGCAATACGGCGGGCTTCGAGCACCAGGCGCGGCAAGGAAGCTGCGAGCGTGCGGCTTTCGCCATCGGCACGTCGGATCGCGACGATCTCCTTGCCTGCGCGCCCGTTCTCCGCTGCCATCAACCGATCCGTGTCTTCAACTGCCGGATCACGTCCGCAATCGTGCGGCCTTCGGCGCGCGCCTGGAACGTCAGCGCCATGCGGTGCTTCAGCACGGGCTCCGCGAGGTCGAGGACGTCGTCGACCGAGGGCGCGAGGCGTCCGTCGATCAGCGCCCGCGCGCGCACGGCCAGCATCAGCGACTGGCTGGCGCGCGGGCCGGGGCCCCAGGCGATGAATTTGCCGGCTTCGCCGGCGTCCGCACCAGGGCGCGCCGAGCGCACCAGCGACAGGATCGCCTCCACGACGGAATCGCCGACGGGCAGGCGCCGGATCAGCCGCTGCGCGGTAATCAGCGCATCGGGCGTCATCGCGACCTTGGCCAGCGTCTCTTCGGCGCCGGTGGTTTCGAACAGGATGCGGCGTTCGGCGTCGCGATCGGGATAGTCGACGTCGATCTCCATCAGGAAGCGGTCGAGCTGCGCTTCCGGCAGCGGATAGGTGCCTTCCTGCTCCAGCGGATTCTGCGTCGCGAGCACGTGGAAGGGCTTCGGCAGATCATGACGTGCGCCGGCGACGGTGATGTGCTGCTCCTGCATCGCCTGCAGCAGCGCCGACTGCGTCCGCGGGCTGGCGCGGTTGATCTCGTCGGCCATCAGCAGCTGAGCGAACACCGGACCTGAAATGAAGCGGAAGGCGCGCTTGCCCGCGGTGCTCTCATCGAGCACTTCGGCGCCGAGAATGTCCGACGGCATCAGGTCGGGTGTGAACTGGATGCGCTTGGCGTCGAGACCGAGCGTGACGCCGAGCGTCTCGACCAGCTTGGTCTTGGCGAGGCCAGGCACGCCGATCAGCAGCGCATGGCCGCCGGAGAGGATCGTGACCAGCGTGTTCTCGATCACGCGATCCTGGCCGAAGATGACAGATGCGATCGCCTCTTTCGCTGCGCGAATCTGGCCCGACACCTGCTCGGCCGAACGGACGATCCCGTCCTCGAGTTTCTCGACACTCTCCGCCATCCGTTCGCTCCTTCAACCCGCCATGCGGCTTGCGTCGTGATGTTATCGCATCCCGCCAGTCATCGACCGCCGCGTGATCACGCAATTCATCACCGTCACGTCATCACGCTAGATCATGGGCCCTATGCTAGACTTGCAGGAAGGCCATGTATTCGTTGAATTAACCTATCCCCACCTTATCGGCTTCGGGTTATGTACGGCATCACGAAGTGGCGACCGCCCGCACCGGAAAATCCGGGGTGGAACCGGGCGCCGATGTACAACGTAGACCTGCACCAATCGTGCCAAGGACAAAGTCAGGGCAAACCATGGCGAACCAAGGGCAAGGCGCCGACCGCGGTCTCGAGGGGCTGACTGCCGCCGCCAAAAGCGCCACCAATGACGAAGGCGCCAAAAAGGGCCTGCCGCCGGTGCATCTGTGGAATCCGCCGTTTTGCGGCGATCTCGACATCCGAATCGCCGCCGATGGTACTTGGTTCTACATGGGCACTCCAATCGGGCGTCCCGCTCTGGTCCGGCTGTTTTCGACCGTCCTGAAGCGCGAGGGCGACAAGCATTTCCTGGTCACACCAGTCGAGAAGGTCGGCATTCGGGTCGATGATGCGCCTTTCATGGCGGTCGAGATGCTGAAGGAAGGCGAGGACGACCATCGCGTGCTGCGCTTCCGCACCAATGTCGACGACTGGGTCACGTGCGATACCGCGCACCGGCTGCGGTTCGAGCAGGCCAGCGACGGCGGTCTGACGCCGTACTTGCATGTCCGCGCCGATCTCTGGGCCAAGGTCACGCGGGCGCTCTATTACGATCTGGTTGACATGGGTGAGGAGCGGATGGTCGATGGCCAGCCGATGTTCGGCGTCGAATCATCAGGCGAATTCTTCGCCATGGCGGATGCGGAGCAGGTGAGGGCGGCGCTTTGAACAAGCCTATCCCCAAGTACGATCGGGCCGTGATCGGCGCGGCGGATTTCTTCGCGCGGTCCCGGGCCAAGCTCGACTTCGACGTCCCGGCCGGCCTCTACGATCCCAACATCATCCCCGCCTCGGGCGATCCCGGCACCGACAAGATGCTCGAGATCATCGCGCGCGAGCAGCCGGTCCGCCCCGCAGCAGTCCTGATCGCGGTGGTCGATCATCCCGAGCCGACCATTTTGCTGACGCAGCGCTCGGCGCATCTGAACGATCATGCCGGCCAGATCGCCTTTCCCGGCGGCAAGATCGACCCGACCGACTCCTCGCCGCTGGACGCGGCGCTGCGCGAGGCCGAGGAGGAAGTCGGGCTGTCCAGAGACTTCGTCGAGCCGCTCGGCTATCTCGATCTCTACGGCACGGGGTTCGGCTTCCGCATCCTGCCGACGGTCGCGAGGGTCCGGCCGGGCTTCACGCTCACCATCAACCATTCCGAGGTTGATGACGCGTTCGAGGTGCCGCTATCCTTCCTGATGAACCCGGTGAACCATCAGGTGCACAGCAAGGAATTCCGCGGCATGTCGCGCTCGTACTACGCGATGCCGTTCGCGGAACGCTACATCTGGGGTGCGACGGCCGGCATGCTGCGTGTGCTGTATGAGCGGATCTACTCATCATGATCCGGCCGGTCCTGACCGAGATCGGAATCTTCCTCATTCCCTTTGCCGTCTATGCGCTGTTCCTGGCCGCGACGCGGTCCGGCCTGTTCGCACGAACGTCCTGGCCGGTCACCGTCGTCGCGCGCCTTGTCTTGGCGGCGCTGGTGCTGGTGATCGCCGGGCTGATCGGCTTCGCGCATTTCTCCGGCGCCGCCCCGGATTCGACTTACGTTCCCGCCCATATCGAGAACGGCCGGCTGGTGCCGGGCGTGGAAAAATAGAGGCCGCACGATGAGCGCGGAGCCGATATTTGCGCCGATTCTTGCCGATGCGCCCTGGCTGATCTCTGGCGGCACCGCGCGCGTCCTGCAATTGCTCAACGCTGACGGCGAGGAGGCCCGGGTGGTCGGCGGCGCCGTGCGCAACGCGCTGCTCGGGCTCAAGCCCGGCGACATCGACATCGCCACCACGGCGCGGCCGGAAGAGGTGATGCGGCGCGCCAGGGCTGCCGGCATCAAGAGCGTGCCGACCGGCATCGATCACGGCACCGTCACGCTGGTGATCGACAGCCACCCCTACGAAGTCACGACCCTGCGCGAGGACACCGAAACCTTCGGCCGCAAGGCCAAGGTTGCGTTCGGCCGCGACTGGGTCAAGGACGCCGAGCGGCGCGACTTCACCATGAACGGCCTGTCGGTCGATGCGGCAGGCGTCGTCTACGACCATGTCGGCGGCATCGCGGATGCGAAAGCGCGCCGCGTGCGCTTCATCGGTGATCCCGGCCAGCGCATCGCCGAGGATTACTTGCGCATCCTGCGCTTCTTCCGCATCCACGCCGCCTTCGGCACGGGCGAGCCCGACCGCGACGGCTATCTCGCCTGCATCCGGGGACGTGCGGGCCTCGCCAGCCTCTCGGCCGAGCGGGTGCGGATGGAGATGCTCAAGCTGCTGGTGGCGTCGGGGGCATCCGCGGCCGCGCTGGCCATGGCGGAGGGCGGATTGCTGCAAGCGCTGACCGGCGGCGTCGTCTATACCGGGCCGCTAGCGACGATGATTGCGATCGAGCGCGAACTCGGCCTCACCGCGAGCACCACGCGGCGCCTCGCTGCGCTCACCGTCGCTGTGACCGAAGATGCCAAGCGCGTCGCCGCGCGCTTGCGGCTGTCCAATGCCGAGACCAAGGCGCTGGATTCGATGGGCCACCGCTGGTGGCGCCTGGTCGCCAAGGACGAGGCCAATGCGCGGCGGCTGCTCTACCGGCTCGGCGCCGAGCGCTATCACGATCGTGTGTTGCTGGGATGGGCGCGGGCCGGCGGCGATGTCGTGTCAATGCACTGGCGCGCGCTCGCCGAACTGCCGCAGCGCTGGACTGCGCCGAAATTTCCGTTGAAGGCCGCGGATTTCATCGCGCGTGGCCTCGCCGAAGGACCTGCGCTCGGACATGTGTTGACGCTCGCCGAGGACGCTTGGCTTGCGGCGGATTTTCCCCTAGATGAAGCCGCGATCGCTTCCATCGCCGATCGAGCTGCGGCCCGCATCAGCCGCGACGGGAGAACGTGACCATCGTCTCAGCCCTCGCCGACATCTCGTTTTTTCAGCTCCTGCTGGTCGCGTTGATGGCGTTGTTTGCTTCGATCATCGGTGGTCTTGCCGGTTATGGCACCGGCGCCTTGATGCCGCTGGTGCTGGTGCCGCTGGTCGGCGCGGAGCCCGTGGTGCCGATCATCGCGATCTCTGCGATGCTCACCAATTCGAGCCGTGCACTCGCCTACATCCGTTATGCCGATCGTCGCCGCGCGCTGATCGTGCTCGCCTGCGCTGGCTTGACGACTGCGCTCGGCGCTTACGGCTATACGCGTCTGACCAATGCCGGTGCCGCGCTCGTGATCGGCGCCATGCTGATCCTGAGCGTTCCGTTGCGCCGTGTGCTCCGTCGCCGAAAGGTCAAGATCGGCGACACCGGCCTTGCCGCGGGCTCGGTCGGCTACGGCGTGCTGGTCGGCGGCACCTCCGGCTCCGGCGTGATCCTGCTCTCGCTCCTGATGGCCGCCGGGTTAGAGGGCGCCGCGGTGATCGCGACCGATGCGATGATCTCGCTCGGCACCGGCCTCATCAAGATCTCGGTGTTCGGTCTCGCAGGCGCCGTGACCGCGCAGGTGCTCGCCTTTGCGCTGCTGATCGGAGCCGCCGCCATTCCCGGCGCGTTTCTGGCAAAAGCCTTTGTCGAGCGGATGCCGGTGCACATCCATACCGCGATCCTGGATGTCGCAGTCATTACGGGCGGGCTGGTGATGATCTCGGCTGCAGTGAGGCAATTGGTGGCGTAGCTGACCCGGCTCAGCGACGACAATGCTAGCACCTGAATTCGCAGGGAGTGCTTCGCTCGCCCTTCGCTTACACGGTGGTCAATGTGCCCGCCCGACGGTCGCCGTTTTGTCAGGCTCGCGGTGACTCGCGGTATGCACGTCGCTGTCACCGACCCAGCGTGCGAGCATTGTGGCCAGTGCAAACATGAACGCGATGATCGCTATGCGCTGCATCCCATGTAAATGCCGGATGGCCCTACAAGGTTGCGCTCCCCGCCGTGTCAGAGGTTGGTGGAACCGGTAGGCCGTTCGTTTTTGGAAGTGCAACCAAGACGGGGGCTTTGTTCCAAACGGAGCCTTTCGCCGCGCAAGGTGTTGCAGAGAGGAACCAGGAACACCGGAGCAGGTTGCTTCGCCATCGACAGTGGAGGACGCGCATGGACATGAAGGAAGCCTCGGCAATGACGGAAGCGTCCGGGCTGACGAACGAGCAGAGTGCCGCCAAGCAGACGTCCGGCCGACCCTCGGCCTCGGCGCTGGGGAGAGCGCGCTACCGGCCGCTATCCTCGCCTTCCCCGGACTTCGCGACGAAATGGGCCGATCAGTTGCGCGAGACAACTGTGAAGGCGCCTTTGCGCTCGCTTCTTGTCGCATTTCTTCTTGGCGCATGGTTCGTGCGCCGGCACTAGGTTGCGAGCCTTCAAGGCGAGACGTTCGTCGGCTTTCGAAAACTGCCGAGCGCAAAGGGAGGAAGGATGAAGCTTTTTGCGATCACGGCGACCATCCTGCTAGGCGGCATCTCGTTTGCAATTGCGCAAAGTTCAGGAGGCGGTTCGGGTGGTTCGTCATCGGCTGGCGGTGCGACCGGGGCAAGCGGCACCGGTGGTTCGACGCTTTCGAATGGTACCACGCTCAACGGAACAGGCGGTTCGCCAGGCCCCAACGCGTCCAATGCCAAAAGCCACCGCACCACGGGCGAAAAACTCGGCGCAGCGGCTCCTGATCAGGACGGCGGTGGGTCTCGACCGACGTACAACACGCCAGCTGCGGACGCCGCCGTCCGGCAGCTTGGGAACACTAACCCTGGCATCCTGAAGAAGTAGAGCGGCGTCCTGTACCGCTCAGACGCGGACATCTGCTGCCCGGCGGCTCGGCGAAAGCCGACGGCAGCCGCCATGGAGACGTCAGGCCTCACATGCCCTCACGACGTCTTCTGGTTCGCCTCGACGTATCGCGCGAAGTTGTCGAGGATCGCCTGCCAGCCGCCTTGCTGCTGCTCGACGGAGTGCGTCGGTTCGCTATCGAAGACAACGCGGACGACGACCCCTTTCGGGCCGGGCACGAACTCGATCTCCGCTTTTCGATCGCCGAATGCGTATTCAATCCGCTCGTGCTCGACGATCTTGGTGTAGGTGCCGGCGAAGTCAAAGCCCATGCTGCCGTCCTTGGCCTCCATCCGGGACGAGAAGGCTCCGCCTTCACGTAGCTCGACCGTAGCCTTGGTCGTATGCCAGTCGTCGGACGCAGCATTCCACTTCACGATGTCGGCCGGCGTCGTATAAGCACGCCAGACCTGATCGATAGGGGCCGCTACGCTGGTTTCGACGGTGATCCTCATGGGCATTGCTCCAGTTCGATTTTGCTCGAGGTGACGACATCATCTGACGTTTGCAGGGTCCATCCACGGCACTTGCGAGAAGTGTCCAGCCAAGGACGGTCGAGACTAGCCCGTACCGACATGGTCGAGCGGTCGATGTGGCGAAAAAAACGAAAAAGTGGATTCGGCGCTTGTCGCCTGCCCCCGTGACGCCATTTGGGCGTTCGCGACTTGCCTCGATCGAGGCACACTCTCGTATACGTCGCTTCGGGGCGCCAATCGGAAGTCGCCCGTGCGTCATCGAACTGCAACAGCGATTGTGAAGCACTTCACAACACGTCCTCAGCCCGAGGCGTAGGCTCCGATTCATTGAGCGTGTTGCGGATGCGCTGGCGTCCTTTGGCGTGGTCGGCTTTGGCTGGTTCACGCCGGACGTGGCTATGAAGCCGGCAAAAGCCGCGGCGGCTAACGTTGCATATTGCGGGGGGACTCTGAATGAGCACATCGGCGGACCGTCAGCGGATGGCAGCCTCCATCCTCAGCTTCGAAGCTAGGCGCGACAAGCAGGGACGACTCACAATCTACAAGCTGCCGGCTGACGATGGTGGCGGAGCGTATGAAGTCGCTGGCATCAACGAACGTTTCCACCCTGAAGAAGCACGGATGCTGGCCGATCTCGTCGAAGCGGGGCAGTTTCAGGAGGCGGAACGGGCGGCCTGCGAAATCATAGCCACTTACACCGACGGCGTGTTGAGTTGGTCGGGAAAGCCGGCGATCGAATGTTACTTGCGAGACTGCTGCTTCAACCGAGGTCCTCGTGGTGCTGCGCGAATACTCCAGAGGGCCTTACGCGTTCCTGACAATGGCGTGATCGATGACGCGGGACGCGCACTCGTTGCCGGCCGCGAGGACGACACGTTGGAGTTCCTGCAAGACCTGCGCACGGCCCGCGAGCAGTACGAGCGTGATGTCGCCAAGCGCAGCGAGACCAGCAAGTTTTGGAAGGGCCTGGTCAATCGCTGGAATAACGCATTGAACGTCGCAAAGAGTTTTATCACCAGCTCAGAGGAGGTTGTTGTGACCGACACACAGATCGAAACCCTCAGGATTCAGCCTCAGTCTCGCGGCTTCAGCGCAACACGAGCCGCGACCAGCGCAATGTTGTCGGGTGGAGTTGCAGGCCCGGCACCGGAGGTCGTTCCAATTGCGGAGACGCCGGTTTCGGTGCCGGGTGAATCGACGAGGCCCGTTGCTTTGCGGGCGCTCCGCCTTGGTTCGCAGGGACCGCTCGTCAAAGCCTGGCAGAGCTTTTTGCAAGGTCAGCATTTCGATCCGGGCGGCTTTGACGGAGAGTTTGGTGACAAGACCCAGGCGGCAACGAGTGCGTTTCAGGCGGCAAGCGGGCTAACGAGCGACGGCGTCGCAGGTCGCGAAACCATTTTGAAAGCCATGCAGCTTGGATTCGAGCTCATTGAAGAGCCCGCTTCTGACATGACTGGTTCAAACTTCCCGCCGCGACCCGATTTTCCGCCGCTCGAAAACACGGTCGCAAGGCGGGCGGTTTTTGGAGCGTTCAACTTCGTTTCGGATCCCCGTCCGGACAACCGCGAGAACATCCGAATCCTCGGGACCTGGGTTAGGGACAACATCGTCAGCGTGCCTATTCCCCAATTGCGGAAGGTTTTGGGAGCACATGCTCCCGCCTCCATGCAATTCCATAAGCTCGCCGCCGCACAGCTAAAGGCGCTCTGGGACGAGTGGGAGAGCGCGAATCTACTGGATAGGATCGTGTCATATGACGGATCTTTCGTGCCTCGCTTCATCCGGGGGTCGACCACGCAATTGAGCAATCATGCTTTCGGAAGTGCGTTTGACATCAACGCCGACGAGAATCGATTGGGAGCTCGGCCGGCGCTCATAGGCACTCGTGGATCAGTCCGGGAATTGGTCCCGATCGCAAACAAGCATGGATTCTATTGGGGCGGACATTTCGGAAGCCGCCCTGATGGCATGCATTTCGAAATCGCCTTCGTCCATTAGACGGACGAGATCGCGTCGCGCGGAAGCGTCCATCGAAGGCGACCGGATCGGTCGGGCCGAGTCACTCGGCCCGATACGTCGTTCTGTTCTAAGAGGACATCTGGCATGCCGGAGCTGAAGCACACCGATCCAGGTAGGATGCAGGGTTAGGCTGTTCAAAATCAGCCGAGATCGCGAGGCATCAATGTCGTCTGGCGGCGCAGAAGCTTGTCCATGGCAATTGCGACGATGGCATCATACCCCTGTTTTGCCCGACGAATCAAACGCGCTTCGTAAAATCCGTAAGGTGTTGATCTTGCTGGGGCCGTCTACTGTGCATGGGGTTGTTTTCAGTTTTTGTTTGGGCGGCCCTGATCAGGGCCGGCCCGGCACCAGTTCGGTCAGCGAGCGGATGATGCGGTCGGGCTTGACGGTCGAGCCTTCGGGCAGGCCATCGCCATGCACGTCGATCCAGATCGAATAGATGCCGAGACGCTGCGGCGTCACGACTTCCCATTCCAGATTGTCGCCGATCATCCAGGTGTCCTCGGCGGTGACGCCAAGCGCCTCCATCGCGTGCAGATAGGCGCGCTCCTCGGGCTTGCCGAAGCCGTGTTCGCCCTCGATCTGGATGTGGTGGAAGCGGTGCGCCAGCTCGAAACGCTCGACCTTGGCACGCTGGGTGTCGGCGGCACCATTGGTCACCAGCGCCAGCTTGATGCCGAGCGCCTTCAACTGGTCGATCGCTTCATGCGCGCCGGGGAAGACGAACATCTCCTCCTCGCGATAGGCGGTGAAGCGGTCGGCGAGGCGAATGGCGAGGTCGTCGGGCAGGGCGCGGTGGCCGGCCGCCGCGAGCGCGGCAAAACCGCCCTTGACCGTCAGGTGCCGCGCCTCGGCGAGCTTCATCCGCCATGCGGCTTCGGCATTGGCCCAGAAGTTTCGCGCGAAGGCGAGCACGGCGGTCGCGACCAGCGCTGGCGGCAGCGGCGCAAGCTCCTCGGCAAATTCGTTGGTGATGGTGTTCCAGGCGATCTCGGGCCGGCCATAGGCCGACAGGATGGTGTCGTCCATGTCGATCAGCATGGCGCGGGGGAGCAGCTTGGCGGCGGGCCGCATCGTCGTCATGGCCACTTCACCTCCGGCGGCAGCGACGACAGGATCGAGTCCACGTTGCCGCCGGTCTTGAGCCCGAAGATGGTGCCGCGATCATAGAGCAGGTTGAACTCGACATAGCGGCCGCGCCGGATCAATTGCTCCTCCCGGTCCGCAGCGGTCCAGGCGCTCGCGAAATTGCGCCTGACGATGTCGGGGTAGATCTTCAGGAAGGCGCGGCCGACATCTTGCGTGAAGGCAAGGTCCGCGTCCCAGTCGCCGCTGTCGTGCCAGTCGTAGAAGATGCCGCCGATGCCGCGCGCCTCTTTGCGGTGCGGCAGGTAGAAATACTCCTCGCACCATTTCTTGTATTTGTCGTAATCGGCAACGCCGCTCGGCTGGGCGCAGGCCTGTTTCATCGCGGCGTGGAAGGCAATGGCGTCGGCGTCCTCTTGCGTCCGCCGTCGCTCCAGCACCGGCGTGAGATCGGCGCCGCCGCCGAACCAGGCCTTGGTGGTGACGACGAAGCGGGTGTTCATGTGCACCGCGGGCACGTTCGGATTGCGCATATGCGCGATCAGCGAGATGCCGGAAGCCCAGAATTTTGGATCCTCCGCGGCGCCGGGGATCTGAGCCCGGAATTCCGGCGCGAACTCGCCATGCACGGTCGAGCAGTGCACGCCGACCTTCTCGAACAGCCGGCCATGCATCATCGACATCACGCCGCCACCTCCGGCCGCGCCGGTATGGTCGGTGCGCTGCCAGGGCGTGCGCTTGAAGCGGCCGGCGTCGCCCCGATAGAGGCTTGGCGGGGCGTCGTCCTCGAGCCGCTCGAAGCTCGCGCAGATGTCGTCGCGCAAGGCTTCGAACCAGGCGCGGGCGCGGGCCTTGCGGTCTTCGATCGTCGGCATGTCCATCTGCATTCCCGGTCGCGTCCTATCTGATGCCGAGCGACTTATGCGTCTGCACGCTGAGCCGCCATTGCGGATGGCGCAGGCAATAGTCGATCGCACGTGCGGTGTTCTGGACGACCTCGGGTCCGTCCATCGGCTGCAGCGAGAAGCGCTCGAAGGCGAGCTCCTCGAAGGCTTCGGGGGCGGCGAGGGTCTGCGGGTAGACCAGCTTCAGCTCGTGGCCTTGGCGCAGCACCAGCTCGCTGCCGCCCTTGGGGCTGACGCAGATCCAGTCGAGCCCCTCGGGCGCTTCGATCGTGCCGTTGGTCTCGACGCCGATCTCGAAGCCGCGGGCGTGGAGCGCGTCGATCAGGGCGACGTCGACCTGGAGCAGCGGCTCGCCGCCGGTGAGCACCACGTAGCGGTTGGCGGCGGTTGCCGTCCATTGCTCGGCGATGGTGTCGGCGAGCTGCGCGGCCGAGCCGTAGCGGCCGCCGAGGGTGCCGTCGGTGCCGACGAAATCCGTGTCGCAGAATTTGCAAATTGCCTCGCGGCGGTCCGCCTCGCGCCCGCTCCAGAGATTGCAGCCGGCAAAACGGCAGAACACGGACGCGCGCCCGGCATGGGCGCCTTCGCCTTGCAGGGTCAGGAAGATTTCCTTGACCGCGTAACTCAATTGTCTCTCCTCAACCTGTCGAACTTGCAGGGGCACGGATCTGCCGCAGCGCCTCGCCCGCGGCCATGGCCGCGGTCATGGCGACATTGAGCGACCGCAGCCCCGCTTTGATCGGGATCACCAGCCGCGCATCCGCGGCCTCGACCACCGCGTCGGTGACGCCGGCGCTCTCGCGCCCGAATAGCAGGATGTCCGACGTCTGGTAACGGAAATCGCGATAGTCGGTTGCGCCCTTGGTGGTGAACAGCAGCAGGCGGTAGCCGTGCAAGGCGCGCCAGTCCTCGAATTTCTGCCAGGAGTCGTGCCTGACGATGCTGACATGGCCGAGGTAATCCATTCCCGCCCGGCGGAACGCACGGTCCGAGACCGGGAACCCGGCCGGTTCGATGATATGGGCAGCCAATCCCAAGCAGGCGCAGAGCCTGAGAATCGTGCCGGTGTTCTGAGGGATGTCGGGCTGGAAAAGCGCTATCTGCAGCATGGGCGACGGGCTGGTTGTGGGGCGGAAATGTCTCAATAAAACATCGCCCGCCCGGGAATTCGTGCATTGCACGCTTCCCCGCCGTTAGCGGGCTTGCGCTCGCCCGGCAAGGGTGCCAATAGAACGATTCTGGACTGCTGTTTTCGCCTTGTTTCGGTGGGGACGAGTGAAGTTCTGCCGCCGCGGGGGGCCGCGGGCGCGGGCGGGCTGTTCTAGGGACCTTGGGGGCCTCCGGAGCGGTTTCGCCGGCTGCACAAGAAGAAAGGGTTGGAATCGTGACGACAGCGTCTTCGGCGGACCATCCGACACGCCGTGATTTCTTATTCGTTGCAACGGGGGCGGCTGCAGCAGTAGGGGGCGCGGCTGCGCTCTGGCCCTTCATCTCCCAGATGAATCCTGATGCGTCGACCATCGCCGCCGGTGCACCGATCGAGGTCGATCTCAGCCCGGTCGCCGAGGGACAGGACATCAAGGTGTTCTGGCGCGGCAAGCCGATCTACATCAGTCACCGCACCAAGAAGCAGATCGACGAGGCACGCGCCGTCAACGTGGCGAGCCTGCCCGATCCGCAGTCCGACGAGGCCCGGGTCAAGTCCGGCCACGAGCAGTGGCTGGTCGTGATCGGCATCTGCACCCATCTCGGCTGCATCCCGATCGCCCATGAAGGCAATTACGACGGGTTCTTCTGCCCCTGCCATGGTTCGCAGTACGATTCGTCCGGCCGCATCCGCCAGGGGCCCGCGCCCGCGAACCTGCCGGTGCCGCCGTACCAGTTCGTTTCCGACACCAAAATCCAGATCGGCTGAGCTTCGGGCCCTTGTCCGAAGCTTCGCGCCGTCTCGTCGTACTATTTCCTCAGGATCGCATCATGAGCGGACCATCCGACTACCAGCCGAGCAATCCGGCCCTGCAATGGATCGAGCGACGTCTGCCGATCCTCGGCCTCATGCACTCCTCCTTCGTGGTCTATCCCACTCCGCGCAATTTGAACTACTGGTGGACCTTCGGCGCCATCCTCTCCTTCATGCTGGGGATCCAGATCCTGACCGGCGTGATCCTGGCGATGCACTACACGCCGCATGCCGACCTCGCCTTCAAGTCGGTCGAGCTTCTGGTTCGCGATGTCAATTACGGCTGGCTGCTGCGCAACATGCATGCCGTCGGCGCCTCCATGTTCTTCGTCGCTGTCTACGTCCACATGCTGCGCGGCCTCTATTACGGCTCCTACAAGGAGCCGCGCGAGGTGCTGTGGATCCTCGGCGTCATCATCTACCTCCTGATGATGGCCACGGGCTTCATGGGCTACGTGCTGCCGTGGGGCCAGATGAGCTTCTGGGGCGCTACCGTCATCACCAATCTGTTCTCCGCGATCCCCTACGTCGGGGAGAGCATCGTGACGCTGCTGTGGGGCGGCTATTCAGTTGGCAACCCGACGCTGAACCGCTTCTTCTCGCTGCACTATCTGCTGCCATTCCTGATCGCGGGCGTCGTCGTGCTCCACGTCTGGGCGCTGCATGTCTCCGGACAGAACAATCCTGACGGCGTCGAGCCCAAGACGGAAAAGGACACGGTCCCGTTCACGCCGCATGCAACCATCAAGGACATGTTCGGCGTCGCCTGCTTCATGCTGCTGTACGCCTGGTTCATCTTCTACATGCCGAACTATCTCGGCGACGCCGACAATTACATTCCGGCGAACCCGGGCGTGACACCGCCGCACATCGTGCCCGAATGGTATTACCTGCCGTTCTACGCCATCCTGCGCTCAATCCCGAACAAGCTGGCGGGCGTGATCGGGATGTTCGGAGCGATCATCATTCTGTGCTTCCTGCCCTGGCTGGACGCAGCAAAGACGAAGTCGTCGAAGTACCGTCCGCTCGCCAAGCAGTTCTTCTGGATCTTCGTCGCGGTCTGCATCCTGCTCGGCTATCTCGGCGCGCAGCCGCCGGAAGGCATCTACGTGATCGCCGGCCGCGTTCTGACGGTCTGCTACTTCGCCTACTTCCTGATCGTGCTGCCGCTGCTCTCGCGCATCGAGAAGCCGCGGCCGGTGCCGAACTCGATCTCTGACGCGGTGCTGGCCAAGACCGGAAGCCGATCGACACCGATGGTCTCGACCGCGATCATGCTGGCGCTCGCCGGTTCGTTGTTCGCGGGCTCGGTCGACAGCGCGAAGGCGTCCGAAGGCAGCGACCAGCCGCCCGGCAACAAATGGTCGTTCTCAGGCCCTTTCGGTAAGTTCGACCGCGGCGCGCTGCAGCGCGGCCTGAAAGTCTACAAGGAGGTCTGCGCCAGCTGCCACGGCCTGTCCTACGTCGCCTTCCGGAACCTCGCCGAAGCGGGCGGACCAGGCTATTCCGTTGCGCAGGCCGCAGCGTTCGCGTCGGAATACAAGGTCAAGGACGGCCCGAACGATGCGGGTGACATGTTCGAGCGTGCGGGGCGCCCGGCGGATTATTTCCCATCGCCGTTCGCGAACGAACAGGCCGCGCGTGCGGCGAACGGCGGCGCCGCGCCGCCGGACCTCTCCCTGATCACCAAGGCGCGCTCGTACAAGCGCGGCTTCCCGATGTTCATCGTCGACTTCTTCACCCAATATCAGGAGCAAGGCCCGGACTACGTCTCGGCGCTGCTCCAGGGTTTTGAGGACAAGGTGCCGGAAGGTGTGACCATTCCGGAGGGCTCCTATTACAACAAGTACTTCCCGGGCCATGCCATCAAGATGCCCAAGCCGCTCAGCGACGGCCAGGTAACCTATGACGATGGCTCGCCGACGACCGTCGCGCAGTACGCCAAGGACGTCACCACGTTCCTGATGTGGAGTGCCGAGCCGCACATGGAAGCGCGCAAGCGCCTCGGATTCCAGGTCTTCATTTTCCTGATCCTGTTTGCGGGCCTGATGTACTTCACCAAGAAGAAAGTCTGGGCGGACTCCCACTGAGCGGATCAAAATGAAAATGCAGAAGCCCCCGCAAGGGGGCTTTTTTGTTGGCCACGAGACTGTGTTGTTTAGCGCGATTGCCTACCGCGCGCTCAATCGCCAAAATGCCGCCAACCGCTCCCCAACACTCATCGGAGGACACACCATGGGAACCGCCATCACCTTCAAGCGTCCGGACGGCAACGACGCCTCGGGCTATCTCGCCAACGCGGCGCGCGGCAACGCGCCGGGCGTGGTCGTGATCCAGGAATGGTGGGGGCTGTCGGACCAGATCAAGGGCCTGTGCGACCGCTTTGCGCTGGCCGGCTTCGATGCCCTGGCGCCCGATCTCTACAAGGGCAAGGTGGTGCCGTATCACGACACGGACAGCGCCAACAAGGAGATGAACTCGCTCGACTTCATGGACGCCACCACACAGACGGTGCGCGGCGCCACGCAATATCTTGCGCGCAACGGCGCCAAGGTCGGCCTGACAGGCTTCTGCCTCGGCGGCGCCGTCACCATCATCGGCGCAACCAAGATCCCGGAGCTCGCGGCCGGCGTCGTGTTCTACGGCATTCCGCCCGAGCAAGCGGCCAAGCCCGCGGACGTCAAGATCCCGCTCCAGGCCCATTTCGCCAACAAGGACGATTGGTGCACGCCGGAGCTCGTCAATGGCTTCGAAAAGGCCATGAAGGCGGCCGGCAAGTCGCTCGAGCTGTTCCGCTATGACGCCGAGCACGCCTTCGTCAATGAGCAGCGCCAGGCCGTCCACGACCGCGAAGCCGCCGAGCTCGCCTGGGGCAGGGCGACGGAGTTTTTCAGGAAGCATCTAGGGTAGGGCCACTTCCGTGGCGCGGCGTGCCACCCTTGACGCCGCCCCCGCGCCATGGTGAGTATCCGCCGCATGAGCACCGCCGTCCGCCCAGCCCGTCTTTGGTGGCGCACCTCCTAACGAGGTGGCCGGTGCGATTTTCCTTTCCCAAATCGTGTGAGGTCGCCCACGCAGTGCGGCGGCCTGATCGTTTGTCCTGTGTGGCGTTCCCTCGGCAAGTTTCGTAAGAGGACGACATGAACAGGACAGTCTTTGCCCTCCCGGCCCGAAGCGACTATGTGACCCGCGCGGGACTCGCGATCACGCGCATGGCCGAGCAGTTTACCGGCGGCGCCAACCGGCTCGACGATCTCATCAATCTGCTCGACCGCCGCCGCGGCGTGGTGCTGTCCTCCGGCACGACCGTGCCCGGCCGCTACGAGAGCTTCGATCTCGGCTTCTCGGACCCGCCGCTCAAGCTCGAGACCACGGGGATCAATTTCAAGCTGGAAGCGCTGAACGCGCGTGGGCAGGTGCTGATCGCCTTCCTCGCGGACGTCCTGCGCGAGCCCTGCCTGGTAATCTCCGAGAAGACCGCGTCGCGCCTGGCCGGCCACATCATTCGCGGCGATGCGCCGATCGAGGAAGACCAGCGCACGCGGCGTGCCAGCGTGATGTCGCTGGTGCGTGATCTCGTTGCCGCCTTCTCCGCCAACGACGATGGGCTGCTCGGCCTGTTCGGCGCTTTTGCCTACGACCTTGTGTTCCAGATCGAGGATCTCGTACAGAAGCGCACACGCGAGAGCGATCAGCGCGACATCGTGCTCTACGTGCCGGATCGCCTGCTGGCTTATGACCGCGCCACCGGCCGCGGCGTCGTGCTGAGTTACGACTTCGCCTGGAACGGCAAATCCACCGCAGGCCTGCCGCGCGAGACCGCCGAGAGCCCGTACCTGAAGACGCCGCGCCAGGGCTTTGCCGATCACGCGCCCGGCGAATATCAGGCGACAGTGGAGACAGCGCGTGCCGCCTTCGCCCGCGGCGATCTGTTCGAGGCGGTGCCAGGGCAGCTGTTCGCCGAGCCCTGCGAGCGCTCGCCGGCCGAAGTGTTCCAGCGCCTCTGCGTCATCAATCCGTCGCCCTACGGCGCGCTGATGAATCTGGGTGAGGGAGAGTTTCTCGTCTCCGCCTCGCCGGAAATGTTCGTGCGCTCGGACGGACGCCGCGTCGAGACATGCCCGATCTCGGGCACGATCGCGCGCGGCCTTGATGCGATCGGCGATGCCGAGCAGATCCGCCAGCTCCTGAATTCGGAGAAGGACGAGTTCGAGCTCAACATGTGCACCGACGTCGACCGCAATGACAAGGCGCGCGTCTGCGTTCCCGGCACCATCAAAGTGCTGGCGCGCCGGCAGATCGAGACTTACTCAAAGCTGTTTCACACCGTGGATCACGTCGAGGGCATGCTGCGTCCCGGCTTCGACGCGCTCGATGCCTTCCTCACCCATGCCTGGGCAGTCACTGTCACCGGTGCGCCCAAATTGTGGGCGATGCAGTTCGTGGAAGATCACGAACGCTCGCCGCGCCGCTGGTATGCCGGCGCGATCGGTGCGGTGAATTTTGACGGCAGCATCAACACCGGCCTCACCATCCGCACCATCCGCATGAAGGATGGTCTTGCTGAAGTGCGCGTTGGCGCCACCTGCCTGTTCGATTCCGATCCCGCCGCCGAAGATCGCGAGTGCCAGGTCAAGGCTGCCGCGCTGTTCCAGGCACTGCGCGGCGATGCGCCAAAGCCGCTGTCGGCCTTTGCGCCTGATGCGACCGGCTCGGGCAAGCAGGTGCTGCTGATCGACCACGACGATAGTTTCGTGCACATGCTCGCCGATTATTTCCGCCAGGTCGGCGCCAGCGTCACCGTGGTCCGCCATGTGCATGCGCTCGACATGCTCAAGCAGAAGAGCTGGGATTTGCTGGTGCTGTCGCCGGGTCCTGGACGCCCTGAGGATTTCGCGATCAAGAAGACGATCGACGCGGCGCTCGAGAACAAGCTGCCGGTGTTCGGCGTCTGCCTGGGCGTGCAGGCCATCGGCGAGTATTTTGGCGGCGAGCTCGGGCAGCTCACGCATCCCGCCCACGGCCGGCCCTCGCGGGTGCAGGTGCGCGGCGGGCGGCTGATGCGCAATCTGCCGAACGAGATCGTCATCGGTCGCTATCACTCGCTCTTTGTCGAGCGCGACAGTATGCCTGAGGTGTTGTCCGTCACCGCAACCACCGAGGACGGCGTCGCCATGGCGCTGGAGCACAAGACCCTGCCGATCGCCGGCGTGCAATTCCATCCGGAATCGCTGATGTCGCTCGGCAATGAGGTGGGACTACGTATTGTCGAGAATGCGTTCCGGCTGGATGCGCGCGTTGATTGAGAGGCACCAATGACCTT
This sequence comes from Bradyrhizobium sp. 199, assembly GCF_023073355.1. Lineage (GTDB taxonomy): Bacteria > Pseudomonadota > Alphaproteobacteria > Rhizobiales > Xanthobacteraceae > Bradyrhizobium. The sequence continues at coordinate 596,900 of NZ_JADPJI010000008.1, read as the reverse complement.
CGACCATGATATTAAGGCGAGCGTCCGCACCATTCCCGACTATCCTAAGCCGGGGATCATGTTCCGCGATATCACGACCTTGCTCGCGGATGCGCGCGCCTTCCGCCGCGCGGTCGACGAGCTCGTCAATCCCTGGGCCGGCAACAAGATCGACAAGGTCGCCGGCATGGAGGCGCGCGGCTTCATCATTGGCGGCGCGGTGGCGCACCAGCTCTCGGCCGGCTTCGTGCCGATCCGCAAGAAGGGCAAGCTGCCGCACACCACCGTGCGGATCGCTTACTCGCTCGAATACGGCATCGACGAGATGGAGATGCATGTCGACGCGATCGCGCCCGGCGAGCGCGTCATCCTGGTCGACGATCTCATCGCCACCGGCGGCACCGCGGAAGGCGCGGTGAAGCTGCTGCGCCAGATCGGCGCCAACGTCGTCGCAGCCTGCTTCATCATCGACCTCCCCGAGCTCGGCGGCGCTGCCAAGCTGCGCGCCATGGACGTGCCGGTGCGCACGCTGATGACGTTCGAGGGGCACTGAGCGCCGCTGCGGTCAGATCGTTTCGGCCTTCAGTTCTGAGCACCAATGCAGCAGGCGCTCCTTCAGGAGCGCGTTCCTGACATAAGCGCTCTCCTCGTCGTCCAGACGCTCGCATTCGCCAAACGATAGCCCCGCCTCGCCATGCGTGTTCCAGGCGGCCTGGAGGCTGCGGCACGTGTGGCTGCCGAGGCGCAGCGAGAACCAGATGCGGTTCTGGATCTGTTCCAGGTTCGGCGCCTGGCCGACCCAGGCTTCGCCCGAGACCGCGCAGCGCACGACGAAGATGCCCGCGATGGTCTTTCGCTCCTTGTAGGCGGCGATCGCTGCTTTCCGGTCGATGCTCACGTGAAGGGCCTTGTTGAGGGACGTTGCTGGCCAATCCCAGTAGCGGCAGCCCCGCCTTGTGTCAATATTACCCGGGTAAAATATTCAGGATCGCTGCAGGATCAGGTTGAGCTCGAGCTCGCGGAAGGCGAGATAGTTGCGCCGGGTCCATTGGTGCAGCTCGGTCGAGGCGTCCTTCTCCTGGCGCAGGTAGCCGGTGAAGGAGAAGTTCAGCCGGTCGACATAAGTCTTGAGGAAGCCCGGCAGCGCGGGCAGGCGGAACAGCCGGCCGCCCGCCATCGCGGCCGGCAGCTCGCCGCGAACGACAAATTCGTTGTCCACCGTGATCAGGTTCATGCGCGGGATCCGCCCGCGCAGCATCTCGTGGCCGCGAAGAGAGACGCGGTCCGTGTCGGCAACGAACAGGATCTGAGGCGCGACATGGCGGCGCGCCGCCTCCTTCAACAGGCCGATCTCGTCGCTCATCTTGAAGAACTCGTCGAAGGCGTGGAAGCCGAGATCGATCACCTTGGCAAGCCCGTCGTCGACGATGACGCGGTCCATCAGCTGCATCTTGCCGTACGTGTCGATCACGTCGGCGGTCTCGGTGATCCCCGGCAGATAGTCGAGCAGCGACGGCTCCTTCAGATTGACGTCGAAGGCCGCGACATTGCCGTTCTTGAGCAGCAGAAATTCCGCAAGCAGCCGCGCCAGCAGGGTCTTGCCGACCTGCGGGCGGGGCGAGCAGATGATGTAGACGGGCGTCACGGGCATCACGAACTATTATCTGAGCGAACTCACCGCCCAATCCAGCCGTATCCGCCCGGGGTCCGCAACTATTTTTCGCTGTTGCGGGTCACGGGTTTCTGACCGACGATGTCGGTCAGGCGGATGCGGTCGAACTCGCTCCAGACATTCGCCAGCCAGTGCCGAACATAGCCGCGCAGCACGAAGGAATAGTTCGCGGCCTCGTCGTTGATGCCCTTGTTGGCGACGAATTTCAGGAAGGGAACGGAGGACACCTCGACCTGCTCATACGCCATTTCGTTGAGCTTGGGGATGGTCAGCTCGGTCGCGTCCTTGATGCGGTGGAAGTAGGAATTATAGGTCGCCTGGTCCCACTGGAAGAACTGCGTGTCGTTGATGAAGTTCTTCACCAGGAAGTACTTGGCTCCCCCCATGAAATTCGCGGTTTCGGCGATCTCATCCAGCGAGGCGATCGACGGGCCGAGGATGTGGAACACGGCAAAGGTGATCTGGCCGGCTTTGGCCGCGTCGAGGAAGCCGATGTCGCGCAAGGAGGCGAGTGCCGGGGACAGCAGGCCGGCGCGGACGTCGATCACGGTCACCGACGGGCTCGTCGCATTGAGCGTATCGAAGATCTTCATCTGATCCGACGTCGTCGTCATGTCGACGATCTCGGTGATATCGGGGTGGAAGCGCTTCAGGGTTCCGCGGGGCGACTCCGTGTCGAAGGCGCGCGTCGGCACGTTGTTGGCTGAGAAATAATCGAGCAAGGTACGCGACACCGTGGTCTTGCCGACTCCGCCCTTGTCCGCGCCCACCACAACCACTGCCGGCTTTGCCATTGCTGTCCCCTAACGCGCCCCCGATCGCGAGGTCGCAATCGGCCGGGCCCAATCGAATGTCCCGAGTCTGCTGTTGGGCGCGAACATGGCAGAAAGAAGGGAGAATTCAAATCTCTGGCGCCGCGCAGCGGCAATTCCCGGAGTTTTTCCAAAGCGCCGCGAAACCGGCCTCGCAGGCCGCAGACGACGTCCTCAATGGCGGCCCCAAGGACCCATCGGATTGATGGGGGCGCCTGTTGCGGTTCTGGCTGGGCTGGGTGTAGGCACAGGCGGCGGACTGGCTGAGCCGCCTGCATCGTCCCAGGGCCCCTGACGCAGCGGCGGCGGGGCGTCCTGCTGTTCGTCCTGCGTATCGGGCGCCTCTGCCTCATCGCCGGGCGGCGGTAGCGGCCCCGGATCGCGGCCGCCGGCAAACTTGACCAGCGCATCGACCCTGGATTGCACCGACGGGTGGGTTGCGAACAGATCGGCAAATCCCTCGCGGGGATTGTCGACGCAGAGCTCCATCACGGCCGAGGTCGCGCCGGGCAGTTCGCCGCGATTCTCGATTTTGCGCAGCGCCGAGATCATCGCATCGGGATCTTTCGTCAGCTCCACGGAGCCTGCGTCGGCCAGATATTCGCGCGAGCGGGACAGTGCGAGCTTGACTACCTGGGACAGCAGCCAGGCCACCACGATGAGCACAATCGCGATGATGATCACGATCACTGCGCCGCCGCCGGAATTCTTGCTGTCGCTCGACGAGGAGGACGACCGCGACGACGAGGAGGAGCCCGAGGACGACGGCCCGCCGGAGCCGGAGCTCCAATTGAAGTTCGTGAACAGGCGGAAGAACAATTCGCCGAAGAAGCCGACCACGCCGGCGATGATGACGGCGACCACCATGAGCTGTACGTCGCCGTTCTTGATATGGGTCAGCTCGTGGCCGAGCACGGCCTCGATCTCCTTGTCGTCAAGCGCATTGAGGAGACCTGTGGTGACCGTGATGGAATATTGCCTCGGATTGAGGCCGCTCGCGAACGCGTTCAGCGCCGCGCTCTCCATGATCTTCAGCTTCGGCATGGTGATGCCGCGCGAGATGCAGAGGTTTTCGAGCAGATTGTAGAGCCGCGGTTCCTCCTGCCGGGTGACGTCATGGCCGCCGGTGACCGCATCGATCATCGACTGGTGGAAGAAATAGGCGATCACGATCCAGGCCGCCGCCACGACGGTAGCAACGGGGGCTGCGACTTTCAGATCCTGGAAGGCGTGGTTCAGGTAGAAGGCGACGGTCCGGTTGCTGTCGATGAGAACTTCGGCGACCAGCGCGCCGGCATAGACCAGCACGTAGACCAGCATGAACAGGCCGCCGAGCAGCAGCATCGAACGAAGCTTGTTCGAAGCGATATGCGTATAGAGACCATACGCGGCCATGACGCGCGTGCCCTGCGGCCTATCGGCTCAACTCAGAACTTCACCTGCGGCGTCGCCTCGACCTCGGTGCGGCTGGCGCCGAGATCGAAGAAGTCCTTCTTGGTGAAGCCGAACATGCCAGCGAACAGCGCCGCTGGCATCTGCTGGATGCCGGTGTTGTATTCCTGGACCGCGTTGTTGAAGAAGCGGCGGCTCGCCGCGATCTTGTTCTCGAGGTCAGAGAGCTCGCTGGCGAGCTGCTGGAAATTGGCATTGGCCTTGAGGTCGGGATAGGCCTCCGAGAGGGCGATCAGCCGGCCGAGCGCACCCGAGAGCTGGTTCTCGGCCGCGGATACCTGCGTCGGCCCCTGCGCCGACATCGCCGAATTGCGCGCCTTGATGACGTCGTCGAGAGTGCCGCGCTCATGCGAGGCATAGCCCTTCACCGTCTCGACCAGGTTCGGGATCAGATCGTGGCGCTGCTTGAGCTGCACGTCGATATCGGCAAACGCCTGACCGACACGCTGGCTCAGCGCCACCAGGCGGTTGTAGGCGCTGAAGCCTAAGAACACGAGGACGACGATGACGCCGAGAACGATCCAGCCGGTCGACATGGAGAACTCCTGGAGGGGGAAGAAAGCGGGCCTAGCCTAAACCAAATTGGGGCAGGGCGAGAGCCCCGCGCAGAGGGGAGGTAAGACTTGGTCGAATGAGGAGCCATCCAAGTTCAAGGCGAAAACGGCCAGCGAAATTAACTATCGGACAGGATCGCATCGCCCCAGCGCCAGCGCCGTGCATCCGCATACGCCGCCCTGTCGCGTCGTGGGACTTTCGTCAGCGCAACTCCACCGTCCATGCAAAGCTTGGCCGTGATCTCGGCCTTGCCCAGGTCCGGCGGCGCAAGCACGCGGGCGGCGCGGCTCTTGGGCGGCGCGCGGGTCAGGGCGACGTAGATGAAGCGCTCGTCCTCGAACGGCACCTCGGCACCCTTGATCTGGCGGTGCGCCTGCGAGCGCGGCAGGCGCTGCGAGAAATGGCACCAGTCGGGCGCGATCAGCGGGCAGGGCTTTTCGTGCGGGCACGGTGCGGCGACGTAGGCACCTTGTGCGATCAGTTGCCGGCGTAGCGCGAGGATGCGCCCATAGCCGGCGGGCGTGCCGGGCTCGATCACGAGCAGCGCGTGGCGCGCCTTCGCCCACATCGCCTCGGTGAGCGTGCGTTGGTCAGCTTCACTGAGTTCGCCGATGAGGTAGCTTGCAATGACGAGGTCGGCTTGCGCGACCTCGGCCAGGTTGACGCCGGCATCGCCCGGCAGATAGCGGCACTCCGCCAATCGCGTGCTGCCGCGCGTCAGCTCGAGCGCAAGCCGGCTCAGCGTGGGGTTGGCGTCGAGCAGCGTGAAATCCTGCAGCGAGGGCAAGGCTTCCGCGGCCGCCCAGCTCGCGGTGCCCGGGCCTGCGCCAACGTCGAGCAATGTTTCCGGGGCCAGATCAGGCGCGATCCCGGTGAGTGCATTGAGGCTGGCCGCCACCGCCGCGTAGGTCGCCGGCATGCGCGCCAGCGCATAAGCGAGCGCATCGGCGTCCGACTTGATCGTGCCGGAGCCGCCGCCGGCGCGGTAGGTGGTGGAGATCTTCTGCGAGCGCTGCGCAGCGTCGCTCCGCGAAAAGCCCTGCAGCTTGCCGTCGAGGGCGGCCTTGAGTTCAGCGGGGAGGGCGGGGGCGATCATCAGCAACCTCACGTCATTCCGGAGCGCGCGAAGCGCGAATCCCGGATCTGGAGATTGTCAGCGCGCGATTCCGGGTTCTCGCTTCGCGAGCCCCGGAATGACACCAGAGATATCACGCCACGTTCTGATCGAGGATGTCCACGGCCTCCGACAGGCTCACCGACACCAATTGCGACACGCCGCGTTCGGCCATGGTCACGCCGAACAGGCGGTTCATCCGCGCCATCGTGATCGGATTGTGCGTGATGATGATGAAGCGCGTGTCGGTCGAGCTGGTCATCTCATTCAGCAGGTTGCAGTAGCGTTCGACGTTGTGGTCGTCGAGCGGCGCGTCGACTTCGTCCAGCACGCAGATCGGTGACGGGTTGGTCAAGAACACGGCGAAGATCAGCGCCATCGCGGTCAGGGCCTGCTCGCCGCCCGAGAGCAGCGACAGCGTTTGCGGCTTCTTGCCCGGCGGCTTGGCGATGATTTCGAGGCCGGCTTCCAGCGGATCGTCGCTCTCGATCAGATGCAGTGCGGCCTCGCCGCCGCCGAACAGCTCGACGAACAGGCGCTTGAAGTGGGTGTTGACCACTTCGAACGAGGTCAAGAGCCGCTCGCGCGCCTCCTTGTTGAGGCTTTGGATGCCCTGGCGCAGCCGCTTAATGGCTTCGACCAGGTCGTCGCGCTCCGTGACGAGGCCATTGTGCTGGGTTTCGACCTCGCGCAGCTCTTCCTCGGCGCGCAGATTGACTGCTCCGAGACGCTCGCGATCGCGGCGCATCTTTTCGAGATCTTCCTCGATGTCATGCAGCGGCGGCAGCTCCGCACCCGGCTCGATCTCGGCCAGGCCGGCGACGGCCTGCGGCTCAACCTCGAGCATGTCGCGGATCTCGCGCTCGATGTCCTCGAGCCGGCGCCGCGCGCCTTCCGTGCGCTCCTCGGCGCGCGCGGTGGCCTCACGCGAGCTGGAAAGTGCTTCCAGCGTCAGCTTGGCGACGCGGTCGGTCTCGGCCATCGCGCTTTCCGCGGTGGCGAGCGCGTCGGCGGCCATGCGGCGGTCGTTCTCGGCGTATTCGATCTCGGTGATCAGCGCGCTGCGCTTCTCGGCGAAAACGGCGGGCGCGTTTTCGAGTTCGCTGCGCTCGATCGTGAGCTCGGCGATACGGGCCTGGATGGTGTCGATGTGAGAGGCCGCGCTCTCCTTGCGGTTCTGCCACTCGGTGCGCTCGGCGAGGATCGCCTGCACGCGGCGGTCGGCGAGCTCGGCTTCCCGGGCCAGCGCCTGGGCCTCGGCGCGGACCTGGGCCGCCAGGCGGCGATGGCCTTCGATGTCGCTGCGGACGGCGGCAAGACGAGTCTCGGTGTCCTCGCTCGACGGCAACTCGGAGATGCCGGCTTCGGCATATTCATATGCGGCTTCGGCTTCGGCGCGGTCGGCGGCGAGACGGCTGTGCGCTTCGGACAACGTCGCCTTGCGCGCGGCGTGACGGCTGATCTCGCGTTCGGCGCTGGCATGCCGCTCGCGCGCCACGTTGAGCTCACGTTGCGCAGCGCGCCAGGCTTCACGGCTGGCGCCTTCGGTGCTGGCGGCCATCTGCAGCTCGGCCTCCGCGTTCTCCAGCGCCTGGCGCTTGATCTGCGCGTCGATGCGGGCCTGTTCCAGCTCGTTCTCGATGTCGACGAGGCGGGCGCGCTCGGCAAGGCGCCGCGCGGCGCCGGTCGGAGCGTGAGCGGCCGCGACAAAGCCGTCCCAGCGCCAGACGTCGCCCTCGGGCGAGACCAGCCGCTGGCCGGTCTTGAGCTGGGAGACCAGCTCGGCACCGCGTTCGCGCGGCACCACGCCGATCTGCGCCAGGCGGCGCGCCAGCTCGGCCGGCGCCTGCACGTGATTGGCGAGCGGTACGACGCCCTCGGGCAGCTCCGGATCGCCATCGGTGACGCCGGCATTGGTCCAGCGCATCGGCGCGGAGGGATCGACCGGGGCGTCGAGATCGTCGCCGAGGGCGGCGCCGATGGCTTTTTCAAACCCCTTGTCGACCGTGATGCCGTCGATGATCGGCGGCCACAGATTCTTGGTCTCGCCGTTCAGGATCTTGGAGATCGTGCGCGCTTCGGTTTCGAGCCGCTGCGCGCGCTTGTCGGCTTCGACCAGCGGCGAGCGCGAGGATTCCAGCGTCTGGCGCGCCGCGACATGGGCGGCTTCGCTCGCCTGCGCCGCGGCTTCCGAAGCCGCCAGCGTCTGCTCCGCGGTTTCGACCGTCGCGGTCAGCTCGTCGAGATCGCCGAAACCGCCGGTCTCGGCGGCAAGCTTCTGCTCTTCCGCGGTGACGTTCGCGATCTCCTGGTCGAGCCGGGCAAGCTTGTCGCGGTGGGTGCGGACGTTGGCTTCGAGCTGATTGCGCTTGGCGGTGAGGTCGGCGAGCGCGGTGGTGAGCTCGGCGAATTGCTGCTCGGTTTCGGTCAGCACCGCCTCGGCTTCGCCGACGCGCTCGTCGACGCCGGAGCGCTTCTCGACGCGCGACTTGATCTCTTCCTTCAGCTCGGCATCTTCGGTGTCGAGCCGTTGCAGCGCGACGTCGGCGTCCATGGTTTGTTGCTGAGCACGGGAAATATCGCCTTCGAACTGGGCGAGGCGACGCTCGAGCTCGGCGACGCGCTCCTTGGCGCGCTCTTCCTCGCGGTCGAGCAGCTCGCGGGCATTGGTCAGACGCTGCAAGCCTGCAGCGGCGCGGGCTTCGGCATCGCGCAGCGCCGGCATTTCGGCGGCGCGGATCGCCTGAATGCGGGCGGCTTCGGCTTGGTGCTGCGTACGTTCGGCCATCTCGCGGACGGCGAGATCATGGGTCCGGCCGGATTCGCTGACGTCGGCATGGGCGCCGATCCAGCGCAGGTGAAACAGGGTGGCCTCGGCCTTGCGGACCTTGGCCGCGACCTCGCGATAGCGCACCGCCTGGCGGGCCTGCTTCTTCAGGCCTTCCATCTGCCCTGCGAGCTGGCCGATCACGTCCTCGACGCGGGTGAGGTTGGTTTCGGCCGCCTTCAGCCGCAGCTCGGCCTCATGGCGGCGGGCGTGCAGGCCGGCAACGCCGGCGGCGTCTTCCAGCACGCGGCGGCGCTGCTCGGGCTTGGCCTGGATGATCTCGCCGATCTTGCCCTGGTGGACGAGGGCCGGCGAGCGCGCGCCGGTGGCGGCGTCGGCGAACAGAATCTGCACGTCGCGGGCACGCACGTCGCGGCCGTTGATGCGATAGACCGAACCGGCCTCGCGCTCGATGCGGCGTGAGATTTCGAGGAGCTGGCTGTCGTTCATCGCCGCCGGCGCGGTGCGATCGGCATTGTCGATCGTCATCGTCACTTCGGCGTGGTTGCGCGCGGGACGGTTGCCGGAGCCGGCGAAGATCACCGCATCCATGTCGGCGGCACGCAGCGACTTGTAGGAGGTCTCGCCCATCGCCCAGCGCAGCGCCTCGACGAGATTCGACTTGCCGCAGCCGTTGGGGCCGACGACGCCGGTCAGGCCGGGCTCGATGACGAAGTCCGTGGGCTCAACGAAGGACTTGAAGCCGTGAAGGCGCAGGCGGGTGATTTTCATAAGCACGCATCTCTTTTGGCAGGCGCGAATCCCCCTGCCGGGACAATACCATGGAAGGCAATGTCGCTCTCTGGGTGAGTCGCGCGAGGCGGCTCATGCGGCTGGACAATGGCCGCGGTGCGCCGCAAGGGCAACCAGCGAAAGCCGCTTTTCCCAAGGGATTTATGCCGGGAAAGATACGGCTTTCGAGATGCGAATCAGAGTCTTGACGAGCGAATCAGCTCTTCAGCAGCGGATTGATCTTCTTGGCGAACTCCTCGAACGAGGCCTCGCCCTTGATCTTCTCGCCGTTGATGAAGAAGGTCGGCGTCGAATCCACCTTCAGCACGTCGCTGGCATATTTCTGGTCGGCGGCGATCTTGTCGAGCAGCGCCTGGTCCTTCAGGCAGGCTTCGACCTGCTGTTGGGTCAGGCCGGCCTGCTTGCCGATCCGCGTCAGGGTCTCGGTGGTATTCTTCATCACCCAGTCGTTCTGCTGACGGAACAGCATGTCGGTGACCGCAAAGTATTTCGGCGCGTCGTCCTTGGCGATGCAACGCGACAGCATCGCGCCGGCGGCGGCTTTGATGTCGAGCGGGAACTCGCGGAAGATGTAACGCACCTTGCCGGTGTCGATGTATTCCGTCTTGATCTTGGGGAACACCTGCTCGTTGAAGGCCGCGCAGTGCGGGCAGGTCATCGAGGCGTATTCGGTGATGGTGACGGCGGCGTCCTTCGGGCCGAGCGCCATGTCGGGCAGCGATACGGGCTTGGCGACATCCGCGCCGCCCTGCGCCATCGCTTCAGAGACGAACCGGAGCGGCGAGAGCCCAGCGACCGCGGCAAGCCCGGTCAGCGACAGCATCGTGGTGAAGGCGCGGCGGGTGATGATCACGGTCGACTCCCGAATTGCAAAAATGTCGCCCAGGGGTCTATCGAGTTCCCGCCCGGGCGGCCTGTCGCTAGCTTGAAACGTCGATTGAGGCAATGGCGGGGGGCCCGGACAGGTCCAGATTGGCGCCGGAATGAGGCTCAATTTCGCTTGATGGCGGCCCCCAGCCGCGCGAGCGCCGTCTTTAGTTGGTCATCTTCGATGTCGCCCAGGCTCTCCGCCACCTTGGCCACCGATTTGGGATCGGGCGGGCCGGGTCGAACCGGCCGCCAGGCGCGCGACAGCGGGGCCTGGCGGAAGGCCAGCTTGCCGACCGCGCTCCAGCCGAAGAAGCGGTTGACCCGCTCCAGGATCACGTCGGCGGAGTGCTGGATCTCCAGCGCCATCGGCCCCTCGACGCGCAGCACCAGCGTCGCCGGCTCCTGCGGCTGGCCCTCCACCGGCCGCGGCCATTGCATCTTCAGCGGCTCGGCATGAGCTGCGATCTCCGCTCCTGCAATCTGCGCCCACCGCGTCACCAGCTCACGCGCGGCAAAGCCCTGCTTGGCATAGGCCTCGGCAAAGACGTCGTTGAGCAGGATGCCCAGCGGCTTGGCGCTGATCGGACCGGGTTTGGAGATGCGGGCCATAGCTATGCCGCCGCGCGGGGCCGGATGGCCTTTAAGTCGTGATTGATCTCGCGCCGCCGCTGCAAGAGGTCGTAGTCCATCTGGAGGCCCAGAAAAAAGCCTTCCGACACACCAAAGTAGCGGGCGAGCCGGAGGTCCGTGTCAGCGGTGATGTCACGCTTGCCGAGGACGATCTCGTTGATCCGCCGCGGCGGCACGCGAACAGCGCGCGCCAGCGCGTTCTGGCTCAGATCCATCGGTTTCAGGAACTCCTCCAGCAGGATTTCGCCGGGATGAGGATTGCGGAGGACCTGGTTCCTAGCCGTGGTAGTCGACGATTTCGACATCTCTCGGTCCTCCGTCGTCCCAAACAAAGCAGATGCGCCACTGGTCATTAATCCGGACCGAATGCTGACCTTGCCGGTCGGATCAGAGCTTCGAGCCGGTTGCCCGGGGGAACCCTAAGATCGGCCAATACACGCGCTTGGTTCGACAAGCGCAGTTTTCGTAAAGCTACATTCTGATGTCGGGCGGCAGTTTTCGACTTCGCCGCCCGGACCAGATCAACTCGGTCTCTGAGTTGGCGAAGTTCTGGATCATGCTTCTTTATAACGCAAGGCGTTATAGTGCACAACGGTCCGGTTGCGCTGGCCATCGCCGGAATCCTCATCTAGTAAGGCGAATGTCCTCTCCGACTGCGCGCAAGAACGAACGGAGCTCAGCGGCGAGTACGTCCTCGGCCCGCCCGAGATTGCTGCTCGATTGGTACGACCGCCACCGCCGCCGATTGCCCTGGCGCGCCGCTCCCGGCGAGGCATCCGACCCTTACTGCGTCTGGCTGTCGGAGATCATGCTCCAGCAGACCACGGTGAAGGCGGTCGGGCCCTACTTCGAAAAATTCGTCGCGCGCTGGCCTGATGTCACGGCGCTCGGGCGGGCCTCGCAGGACGACGTGCTGCGGATGTGGGCCGGGCTCGGCTATTACTCACGCGCGCGCAATCTCCATGCCTGCGCGGTCGCAGTGACGCGCGACCATGGCGGCACCTTTCCCGACAGCGAAGCGGGCCTGCGCGCGCTGCCGGGCATCGGGCCTTACACCGCGGCTGCGATCGCGGCGATCGCGTTCGACCGCAACACCATGCCCGTCGACGGCAATATCGAGCGCGTGGTGTCGCGGCTCTTTGCAGTTGAAGAAGAGCTCCCGCAGGCAAAACCGATGATCCAGCAGCTGGCGGCGACGCTGCTTGCCGACTCTCGCGCGGGCGACAGTGCACAGGCGCTGATGGATCTCGGCTCTTCGATCTGCACGCCGAAGAAGCCGGCCTGCTCGCTATGCCCCCTGAACGATGATTGCATGGCGCGCGCGGCGGGCACCCAGGAGACCTTTCCGCGCAAGGCGCCGAAGAAGACCGGCACGCTACGGCGCGGTGCTGCCTTCGTTGTGACACGCGGCGACGAGCTGCTCGTTCGCTCAAGGCCCGAAAAAGGCCTGCTCGGCGGCATGACGGAAGTGCCGGGCTCGGACTGGCTCGCCAGCCAGGACGATGCGACCGCGAAGCAGCAGGCGCCGGAGCTGAAGGGATTGTCACCCTGGCAGCGCAAAATGGGCGTCGTCACCCACGTGTTCACACATTTTCCGCTCGAGCTAGTGGTCTATACCGCGAAGGCGGAGGCGCGCACGCGTGCGCCCGACGGCATGCGCTGGGTGCCGACCGCGACCCTTGCCGGTGAAGCGCTGCCCAACGTCATGCGCAAGGTCATTGCCCACGCGCTCGACCTTCCACCGGGCCCATCCTCCTGACAGCACGCTGGCAGCAGCGCTGAGCTAGGGAACTGCGAAACGGAGGCTGCCAATGGTCAAGACCGCGCTCGACAACTTCAAGCGACCGCCCTGCGCCGAGCTGCTCGGATGGCGTCTGCTCGATGCCCGTCCGGAGGAGGGCTGGATCAAGCTCGCCTTCGACGGCAAGCCGGAGTTCTGCAATCCTGCCGGTTTTATCCAGGGCGGCATGCTTTCGGCCATGCTCGACGACACCATGGGCCCCGCCGTGCTGGTGATGACCGAGGGCCGGCTCTACACAACGACCATCAGCATGACGGTAAATTTCCTCAGCCCCGCAAAGCCCGGACCGATCATCGGCGAGGCCAAGGTGACTCAGCTCGGCAAGACCATCGCGTTCGTGGAGGGTAAGCTGATGGCGGAAGACGGCACGGTGCTGGCGACGGCAAGCGCGAGCGAGCGGTTGCTCGAAGCGGCGCGGGTGGTGCGGTAGGTGGTACACCTCTCTCGCTCACTCGCCCCGTTCTTACGGGGAGAGGGTGGGGTGAGGGGCCTCTCTCCGCATGTAAGATTGTCGAAAGACCTACCCCTTCACCCGGATTGCATCTTCCATGCAATCCGACCTCTCCCCGCAAGCGGGGCGAGGTGAAGAGGAGCACGCGGCTCGATGAGTGGCTAACTCACGCTCCCACCCGCCGCGCATCCTTGCTCACGATCGGCGGCTTCGCGTTCAGTGCTTCCACCTGGAAACCCGCGACGCGCTTGTAGTTGGCGGCAACATCCTCCAGCTCCTGCTGCGACAGCACGTCGGTGACGACGTTGTAGCCGTCGGGCGCGCGTTCCTCGACGAGCTGCATCACCTGTTCGGGACCGTTCTTGCGGTTGAGCAGGACGAGGTTGGTGGTCGCGGGCCGGCGCTCGGCCTCATAGGCGAGTAGCGCCGCGCTCGTCGGTCCATGAGCGAGCATCTCGCGAGTGATGGTGCGGGCATCGAGGATCGCCTGCGAGGCGCCGTTCGATCCGATCGGATACATCGGGTGCGCGGCATCGCCCATCAGCGTGACCTTGCCAAAGGTCCATTGCGACACCGGATCGCGGTCGACCAGCGGATATTCGTAGGCGTGCGGGCAGTTCTTGATCAGACCAGGCACGTCGAGCCAGTCGAACTGCCAACTCTCGAACCAGGGCAGAAACTCTTCCAGGCGCGCGGTACGGTTATAGTCCTCGCGCCGCCACTGATAAGTCGGCGGCATGTGGCGCTCGGCGACCCAGTTGATCAGATGGTTGCCTTCGGCATCCGGCTCCTTCGAGATCGGATAGCAGACGAATTTCAGGATCTCGTGTCCGGCCATGATCATGGTGCGGCCGGTGAGGAAGGCTTTTGCCGGCGTGACGCCGCGCCAGAGGATGCGGCCGTTCCAGAGCGGCGGGCCTTCATTGGGATAGAGCTTTTCGCGCGCCGCGGAATGGATGCCGTCGGCGGCGATAAGGATTGCCCCGTCGAAAGTCCCTGCGGCCTTGCCGGTTGCCCTGTCGATGAAGTCGGCGCGAATGCCGGCGGCCGTCTCGGTCCAACCGGTCAGATGATGGCTGGTGAGGATGTTCTCGCGGCCGAGCCGCTCGATGGCGGTGTCGAGCAGGAGCTGCTGCAGCGTGCCGCGATGGATCGAGAATTGCGGCCATTTGTAGCCGGCTTCGAGCCCGCGCGGCTCGCTCCAGATCGGATTGCCGTGCTTGGAGAAATAGGCGAGCTCGCGCGTCCGCACGCCGCTGGCGTCCAGTCTGTCCATCAGGCCGAGCTCGATCAGTTCGCGCACCGCATGCGGCAGCACGTTGATGCCGACGCCGAGCGGCTTCAACTCGGCGACGCTCTCGAACAGTTTTACGGGAATGCCGATCTGGTGCAGGCTGAGCGCAAGCGTCAGCCCGCCGATGCCGCCACCGGCGATGAGTACGGTCATGACAAAATCCCCTCCGGTTGACGGCGTCTTGGCACGCCGGGCGGCGGTGGGCAACTGCGAAGAGGTCGGCTATGGACGGCGCGGCGGGGGGCCGTTAACCTCTGGTTTTCCTCCATGAGGTCCGCCATGCTCAAGCTGTACTACGCCACCGGCACCTGTGCGCTCGCCACCTACATCACCCTGGAGGAGGCCGGCGCCGACTACACGGCTGAACGGCTGAGCTTCAAGGACAACCAGCAGACCAGCCCGGACTATCTCGCGATCAACCCGAAGGGCCGCGTGCCGGCGCTAGTGACCGATCGCGGCGTCCTCACCGAGACGCCGGCGATGCTGGCTTACCTCGCGCAGACCTTTCCCAAGTCGAAGCTCGCGCCGCTCGACGATCCCTTCGACTTCGCCCAGGTGCAGTCGTTCAACTCCTATCTCTGCTCGACCGTGCACATCAACCATGCCCACAAGATGCGCGGTGCGCGCTGGGCGACGCAGGAGAGCTCGTTCGCCGACATGAAGGCGATGGTCCCGAAGACCATGGCCGCCTGCTTCTCCCTGATCGAGCAGAAGATGTTTCGTGGGCCCTGGGTGATGGGCGATCAGTTCACGATCTGCGATCCCTATCTCTACACGCTCTCGACCTGGCTCGAAGGCGACAGCGTCGATATCAACGCCACGCCGAAGATCGCCGACTATTTCAAGCGCATGTCGGATCGGCCCGCGGTGCGCAAGGTGATGGACGCGCAGAAGGCGTAAAACACGCCGGCTTCGTAGGGTGGACAAAGGCGCGCAGCGACGTGCTCACGTTCTCTTCCGATCGAGACAGATGGTGGGCACGCTTCGCTTTGCCCACCCTACAGCAGCTACGAGAGCTTGCGCGTGGCCTTCTCCAACTCCCGTCCCGTTTCCAGCATCAGCCGCCGCAACCAAATTGAGCCGGGATCCATCTGCGCGCGGGTCGGATGGAACATGAACTGCTCGTCGATTCCTGGGTCGAGCGGCGGCCTCACCGCGAGGAGCCCGAGCTGTTTCGACAGTGCTGCGATCAACCGGCGCGGCACGAAGGCGACGAGGTCGGTACGGGCCGCGACGTGCAGCGCTTCAAGATAGCCTGACACGACCAGCGCGATGTGCCGCTCGATGCCCTTGGCCCGCAGCCAAGTGTCGATGAGATCCTCGGGCTGGCCGCGGATGACTACGCCGACATGGCGTGCGGCCAGGAACGCCTCGCGCCGTTTCAGCTTGGTGCCGATGGGATGGCCGCGCCGGACTGCCAGCGCGTCACTATCGGTATAGAGCAATTGGCGGTGAAACCCCTTGAAGGCATTGCCGATCGAGATCACGAGGTCGATGGTGCGGGCGAACTCGGTGTGGAAGATCGCAGGTCCCCGCCACGGCACCACGTCGATGCGGACGTTGGGCGCAAGACGCGTCACCTTCTCCATCAGCGGCGGCATCAGCAGCTCGACCGCCAGGTCCGGCATCATCAGGCGGAATTGCCGCTCGCTGCGTGCCGCGTCGAAATCGTCGGGCACGAACAGTCCGCGTACCTGGTCGAGCGCCTGAGCGAGCGGCGCGCGCAGGGCCTGCGCCCGCGGCGTCAGCTCCATGCGCGCGCCGGTGCGCACCAGCAGCGGATCGCCGAGAATGTCGCGCAGGCGCTGCAACGCATGGCTGGCTGCCGGCTGGGACAGGCCCATCCGGAGCGCGGCGCGACTGACGCTGGCCTCGCGCAGCAATGCGTCGAGTGCGGTCAGCAGGTTGAGGTCAAGCGAATTCAAATTCATGACGTGAATACATATCATATTTAGTATCGATTTGAAGAATGCAGATCGGCCGGCGATGCTCTCCGCGTTCTCACCAAAGGAGATGTCGCCATGAGCGCGAGCGCCAACAAGAGACTGATGCAGGATATTTTCGCCGCCGCCGCCAATCCCGATCCGGCCGCGCGCGATCGCGCCCTGTTCACCACAAGCCTTGCCGAGGATGCCAAATGGGTCGTGACCGGCCAATATTCCTGGTCGCGCACCTTTGCGGGCAAGGAGGCGATCCTCAACGATCTGCACGGCTATGTGCGCACCCGCCTGCGCGACCGCACGCGCACGGTCGCGCACCGCTTCATCGCCGACGGCGATGTGGTCGTCGTGGAGGCCAAGGGCGACAACGTCACGCCTGAGGGCGTGCGCTACGACAACGACTATTGCCTGGTGTTTCGTCTCGAGGACGGCAAGATCAAGGAAATCCGCGAGTACTGCGACTCCATCCTGACCGAGAGGGCGCTGGGCCCGTTTCCGCAAACGGCCGCGCGGGCCGCGGGCTGACGGCTTGAGCGCCATCTGGTCTGCCAACTGGCGGCGTCCGTCTCGATTTGCATGGGCCGTGTCGGTCTGGCGAACGCTGGCGGAGACCGTCCGGATCCGACGGCGGCGCTCTCGCCAGCGCTGCCAACTCGCCGCCATGAGCGAGCGGGAGCTTCAGGACTGCGGGATGACCCGTTCGGAGGTCGAGTATGAGCTGAAGATGCCCACCCCGCGAAGATGAAAATAGAGGGGAGGGATCGGGGCCGCAAATTGCAAGCAGGCCACCGCCTGATACGCACGCATCAGCGCGCCCCATGGAGACATCTGCATAGGGCCGCGCGCTTTGCGCATAGGAGTGGCGCAACCGGCTAAGGCGACCGGCGAGATCGGGCAGCAGACCGCGACCATCCAGGCCGCCACCGAGCAGTCGGTCGGCGCCATCAGGGAGATCAGCGGCACCATCGAGCGACTGTCGGAGATCTCCTCTGCGGTCGCGGGCGCGGTGGAGCAGCAGGCGCGGCCACGCAGGAAATCTCGCGTAACGTGCTGCAGGCCGCTCCGGGCACCCAGCGCGTCTCGACAATATTGGTGACGTGCAGCGTGAGGCGTCCGAGACCGGCTCAGCCTCCTCGCAGGTGCTCTCGGCGCGCTTGCTGTCGGCCGACAGCAACCGCCTCAAGCTCGAGGTGAGGAAGTTCCTGAACTCGGTCCACGCCGCCTGAACTGAAAAGCAAAGGGCCACGCGCAAGCGCGTGGCCCTTCATTGCGGCGTGGCGCGATCAGGCGACCTTGGTCGTCATGTGCTTGAACATGTTGGCTCTCGCCTCATCGTCCATCTCGGCCTTGAAGGTGAACTTGTCCTTCAGGGCAATCGCGCGCGCCGCCGCCGGGCGCGCCGAGATCTCGTCCACCAACTGCTTCACGTTCGGGTATCGCGCAAAGGCGTCGTCGCCTAGCTTGAACGGCAGCATCCGCGCCCAGCCCCACAGCGCCATGTCGACGATCGAATAGCTACCGCCGACCATGTAGCGGCTGCCCTTCAGGTGGCTGTCGAGAATCTTGTAGTGGCGATCGGTCTCGTACTGGTAGCGATTATGGGCGTAGTCGTGGTTCTGGTCCTTCGGCGCAAAATGCTTGAAGTGCACCGCCTGGCCCGAATACGGCCCGACGCCGGTCGCGATGAACATCAGCCATGACAGCGTCTCGCCGCGCACGCTGGCTGAGGGCAGGAACTTGCCGGTCTTCTCGGCGAGGTAGAGCAGGATGGCGTTCGAATCGAACACGATCGTCCCATCGTCATCGATCGCCGGCACCTTGGCGTTCGGGTTGATCTTCAAATAGTCCGCCTTGAATTGCTCGCCCGTGCGGGTGTCGATCTTCACCGGTTCGTAGGGCAGGCCGGACTCTTCGAGGTAGAGCGCGACCTTGGTCGGGTTCGGCGAACCGTTGAAATAGAATTTGAGCATTATAGATCTCCCCAGTGTTTCTTGCCGAGAGCGAACGCAGCGTCATCGCCGCGGGGTCGTCTTCTCTTGCCGAACCTTCTGAGGGAGAGCAACCGCCGAGTTTGCCGGGCGGTATCTGCGCCCTGCGCAGATCAGCCGGGGTAACAAAGGCCGATCGCCGCCGTGATGACCATCGCCGCGCCGACCGCCTCCAGGCGCAACCCGAGCCGTGCGGCAAGATGCATGTCGCCGGCCCGCGCCTTGCGCTCCGATCCGCGCGAATAGCCGTGAACGATGACGTCGTGATTGAAATTGTCGTGAGCCTCGTTGCTGCTGGCAAGCCCGACGCAGATCACCAGCACGCCGAACAGCGCGAGACCGAAGAGTCCGAGCAGGGCTATCAGGAACATCGGAAACATGCCGACCAGGAAGATCGGCAGCAGCGGCACCAACAGCAATGTTTCGGACTGTCGTCGCATCGGAGCCGGCCCGTCAGGACGGAGGCTGATAGGGGGACTCTAGTCCTGATGGTGGCGGCAATCAATGACCGAAGCGAGGAAACTACAGCGCCGCCATGCCGGCGCGGATTTCGGCGCGCAACTCGTCGATCAGCTTGAGACCCTTCTTGGTCTCGATGTGCCAGAACGTCCAGCCGTTGCAGGCCTGCGCGCCTTGCGCCACCGCGCCGATGCGGTGAATCGAGCCGACCTTGTCGCCGAACATGATGGCGCCGTCGGCGCGCACCAATGCGCCGAGCTTCTTCTTGGCGTCGAACAGCTTGGTACCGGGCATGATCATGCCGCGCTCGATCAGCTCGGAGAACGCCACCCGCGGCGCTTCGCGCGCGGTCATGAACGGGGCGAGGCTTGCCTCCGGGAGCGGCTCGATCGCGGCGATGCGCGCTTCGGCGGCCTTGGCGTAGATCTTGTCGCGCTCGAAGCCGATATAGGAGCGGCCGAGACGTTTTGCGACCGCACCGGTGGTGCCGGTGCCGTTGAACGGATCGATCACGAGATCGCCGGGCTTGGACGAGGACAGCAGCACGCGCGCGAGCAGGCCTTCCGGCTTCTGCGTCGGATGCACCTTCTTGCCGTCGGCGCCCTTGAGGCGCTCCTCGCCGGTGCAGAGCGGGATCAGCCAGTCGGAGCGTGCCTGCACGTCCTCATTGGCGGCCTTCAGCGCCTCGTAATTGAACGTGTAGCCCTTGGCCTTTTCGTCGCGCGCGGCCCAGATCATGGTCTCGTGCGCGTTGGTGAAGCGGCGGCCGCGAAAATTCGGCATCGGATTGGTCTTGCGCCAGACGATGTCGTTCAGGAGCCAGAAGCCGAGGTCCTGCATGATCGCGCCGACGCGGAAGATGTTGTGATAGGAGCCGATCACCCAGATCGTCGCCGACGGCTTCATCGCGCGGCGGGCGGCCAGCAGCCAGGCGCGGGTGAAATCGTCATAGGCGGAGAATGAATCGAACTTGTCCCAGTCGTCATTGACGGCGTCGACATGGGATTCATCGGGGCGCTTGAGATCGCCCTTGAGCTGGAGATTGTAGGGCGGATCGGCGAATACGAGATCGACGCTACCTGCCTGAAGCTTCGACATCTCGGCGACGCAATCGCCGAGAATGATACGATGCGACGGAGACTCGAAATTTGTGCGGGGCGCCCTTGCAGACGCCCCGCGACGCGACTCTACCATGACTCAAGAACTCTGACTCAGGCGACGCTGTCGGCGACGCGGGACCAAACAACCGACTGACCGTTACATTGAAGCGGCAAAGTAAAAATCGACTTAACCCGCCGCTGTCGTGAGCAGGCCTCGCGTCACGGTTTGCACGTGCGTCGTCGTGCGTATTCGCCGCGTTTTATAGTGTGTTTTGCAATTCCGGGGGCGCGGGACAAGCTCAGGCTTCAAAGGAGCTCCAAATTTCTCTCGGAAAAAATTGCTCGATCCTCGGAAAAAATTGCTGCCATCGGCATGTTGCCGCACTAGGCAATTTTTGCCGACCACGATATTGATAAAGGCAACGGAAATTTTACGTGTGTGGCGCGTTGAGCTTTCGCGCTCCTGCGTCTGAACGACGCCAATCGAGGACTGAGGGAAACCCGCCATGCGCTACGATGATTTCCGCCGCAGCGACGACATCGAGGATCGTCGCGATGATGGTGGCGGCGGTGGTGGAGGGGGCGGGTTCGGCCTGCCCATGGGCGGCGGCGGGCTCGGCATCGGCACCATCATCGTGCTCGGCCTGGTCGGCTACGCCTTCGGCATCGATCCGCGGATCCTGATCGGCGGCGCCGAGATCCTGACCGGCGGCGGCCAGGCGCCGTCGTACCAGACCGATCGCCAGTCGTCGCCCAACGCCAAGCGCGGCGCGCCGGCCGACGAGATGGGCAGCATGATCTCCGGCATTCTCGGCGAGATCGACGACCGCTGGACCGAAATCTTCCAGGCCTCCGGCCAGTCCTTTACCGGTCCGAAGGTCGTGCTGTTCCGCAACGTTACCAATGGCGGGCGCTGCGGCCGCGCAGAGTCCGCGATGGGACCGTTCTATTGTCCGCCCGACAGGACCATCTTCCTCGACACGGGTTTCTTCCGCGAGGTCGAGACGCGTTTTCGCGGCTGCTCCGGCAAATCCGCCTGTAACTTCACCACCGCCTACATCATCGCGCATGAAGCCGGCCATCACATCCAGAACCTGCTCGGCATCATTCCGCGCGTGACGCGGCTGCAGCAGCAGGCCGGCTCGAAGGCGGAAGCGAACGCGCTCCAGGTGAAGGTCGAATTGCAGGCCGACTGCCTGTCCGGCGTCTGGGTCAATCGCGAGGCGAAGAAGCGTCCGAACTTCCTCGAGGCCGGCGACATCGACGCCGCGCTGACCACGGCGAGTGCGATCGGCGACGACACGCTGCAGCGCCAGGCCACCGGGCGCGTCGTGCCGGATTCCTTCACGCATGGCTCGGCCGCGCAACGCAAGCAGTGGTTCATGACCGGCTATCAGCAGGGCACGGTTCAGGCCTGCAATACGTTCGGCGCGGGGCAGATGTAACGATGGTTTCGTGGCCCGGTCGCGGCGCAGCGCTTCTTCATCGGTGCGCTGGCGAGCCGGGGCCCACAACGCCGGCGCCTCTGTGATTCACGAGCATGGGTCCCGGCTCTGCGACGCACCGCTGACGCGCTGCATCGCGTCCGGGACGCGAGAGGAAAGAGCAATGCCCTCCATCGACGAAACCAAACAGTTCATTCCGCTCAACATCGCGGTGCTCACCGTCTCGGACACGCGTGCGCTCGCGGAGGATAAATCCGGCCAGACGCTTGCGGACCGTCTCACCGCTGCGGGCCATCATCTGGCCGCGCGCGAGATCGTCACCGATGATGTCGAAGCGATCCGCACCGTGATCCGCCGCTGGATCGCGGATGCGGGCGTCGACGTCGTCATCACCACCGGCGGCACCGGTTTTACGGGACGCGACGTCACGCCGGAGGCGATCGAGCCGCTGTTCGAGAAGCGCATGGATGGTTTCTCGATCGCATTCCACATGCTGAGCCACGCCAAGATCGGGACGTCGACGATCCAGAGCCGCGCCACTGCCGGGGTGGCGGGTGCGACCTATATCTTCTGCCTGCCAGGCTCCCCCGGCGCCTGCCGCGACGGCTGGGACGGTATCCTCGCAGCCCAGCTCGACTACCGCACGCGGCCCTGCAATTTCGTCGAGATCATGCCGAGGCTGGACGAGCATCTGCGCAGGCCAAAGGCGCAAGGCGCGACGGTGTAAGCGCGCTTTCTTCCGTTCCCCCCCTTGTGTGGGGAAGGTGGCGCGAGGTGCCGGATGAGGGGTTCTCTCTGCGCGCACATTGCGAGAGAGTTCGTGCGCGGAGACAACCCTCACCCAAGGGAGCTTGTGTCACCTGCGACGCTGCCCTCTCCCACAAGGGGCGAGGGCGCATTCATGCGCGTCTCGCTGGTTGCGAGAGCGCTACAGATCCCGCTCCCAGGTCTCGCCGATCAGATCGGCGCCGAAGCTGTGGTGCTTCTCTTCCTTCACGAGCTGAAAGCCTGCACTTTGATAGATGCCGCGCGCGGCCACCAGGATGCTCTGAGTCCACAGCGTCATCTTGCTGTAGCCCCTCTCGCGGGCGCCTCGGATGCATTGATCGACCAGCGCGCGACCGACGCCGAGGCCCCGCGCTTTCTTCTCCACCTGCAACAGCCGCAGCTTGGCGACCTCGTCCGTGGCCTTGACCAGAAAGATCGAGCCGACTGGCTCGCCACCCACCTCCGCGATCCAGCAGTGCTCGCGCGCGCCGTCGTAGTTCTTGATGAACTGTGCGCAGATCTCGGCGACCAGCGCCTCGTAGCTGATGTCCCAATTGTAGTCCGCCGCATAGGCGGCGGCCTGGCGGGAGATGACCCACCCCATGTCGCCGACCCGATGGCTGCGCAGCATGACAGCCGCGGGCTGACTGCGACGTTGCTCCAGCACAGCCTCAATGGTCGCCATGGCCTGCGTGAGCCGCGCCGCATCGCTGGCTGAAAGCTGAGCCAGCATGGCGGCGACCTCGTTTTGCGAGCTCAGGTTCAGCTTGGCGTAGGCTTGGCGGCCCTTCGCGGTGAGGCTGAGCTGGTATTGCCTGCGATCTGCGGCCAGGGGCTTTCGCGTGACGAGCCCCTGTTCGTCGAAGTTTTGGACGATGCGGCTGAGATAGCCGGGGTCGAGACCAAGCTCAATACCGATGTCTTTTGCGGCCAGGTCGTCGTGATGCGCGAGTTCATAGAGCACGCGCGCCTCGCTGAGCGAGAGCCCGGTCTTTCCAAGATGCTGGTCGAGCACACCGAGCTTGCGGGTATAGAAGCGGTTGAAGGCGCGAACCGCTGCGATCTGCTCGTCTGTACCATTGATGGCCATGGCTCACCTCAATATTTGCCATTTTCAATTAATTATTTGACTTTGGCAAGTGTCAGGTGGGTTCAGCCGGTCATGACGATCCGGCTGCGCAGCATGGTCCGTGACGAGCGGCCGAGCCGCCGCAGCAGCCGGGCCTCGGAGCGGCGAGCTTGGGGCGGGTAGCCGCCGATCCGGTCGTAATGATCACGGGCGATCAAAAGTCCCTGATCGCTGAGGGGACCGATGAGCTTGCGCACCACGGCCCAGAACGTATCCCGCAACCGGGTCTCGGCGTAGGGCGAGCGCGCATAGCGGAACACCGCCGCGCGATCGCGTCCGCTGGACGCGACGCTCTGGATGAACTGGGTCGTCTCCTCGATCCAGCCGGTGTCCAGCACTGCGCCTGCGGGGAGGAACATCAGCCAGGGCGAACGGGCCTGGAGCGCGCCGGCCGCGAGCGCCGCCCCCTGCGAGGACCCTTCGAAACCGACGAAACGGCAGCCGGCAACGTCGGCGACGCGTTCGATGACGCCGTTGCGTGTGCCGTCGACAAGGAGCACTTCCTTGATGATGCCCGCGGCGGCACCGGGCACCAGCGCGGCCAGAGTCGCCACCGCTGTCTGCTCGACACCTTCGGTCGGTATGATGACGCTCAGCATGATTGAGGCTTCAGTGTCCGCATTTCGGGAGAAGCGTAGTCCGTTGTGATGCTGTCATAAACCCGCGACGGCGCCGAGCGCAACTTTTCGGCGGGGTCTCGTGTTGGATGGTAAACTGCCAGAACCATCGCACCCAAATATGTCCCCTGCGGGGTGGCAATGTTGCGGAATATTTCGGCGCGGGCTCGCTGTCCCAGTATTAATCCGGAGTTTGGCTTCGATATTGCGCGCCGTGCAGGCAATCGCAATCCTGCAAGCGGACGGTGCGTGACAACCGACGGCGGAAACAGGAGAGGCCTGCAATCCGCGATGCTGACGAGAGCTTCACATGAACGCCGATCAAATTGCTGTTAGTGCTCCTGCAACATCATCGAAGCCGCACGGCGCGCCGACGTTGCGAATCCGTGCGGTGATGCTCGGCGAACGCATCAATCCGTCCGGGCTCGAGCTCGGCGCGCTCGTCTCCTCGACGCCGGCCGCCTTCCGCGTCCATGCGGGCCTCGTCGTGATTTTCCGCTACGGCGTCGTCGTGCTGATCGGCTTGCTGCCTTCGGAGGAGAAGGTGCTGACCGACAACCTGAAGTGTCGCGTGACCGGCGAGCTCAGTCCGTACGAGGAAGAGATCGCACAGGCGCAGCTCTGCAAGGACGAGGACGCCGAAGCGGTCCAGCCGGGCGGTCCGATCTGCCTCTCGAAATTCTCCGACGATCGGCTGCTGCTGGTTGCCGATGCGCTCGCCAAGAGCACGTCGCTGGCGCGCGATGAGCGCCGCGTCGCCGCGGTCTTCGATGTGATCGAGCCCTTTGCGCGGGAGCTCGCCGAACATGGCCGCACGCCGCGCCGGCGCAGGGGCATCCTGCAACTGATCGGCAATGCACTGCTGGTGCAGCAGCGCGTCGCCGGTCGCGTCGCTATCGCCGAGAAGCCCGACGTGCTCTGGGAGAAGCCCGAGCTCGACCGACTCTATTCCCGTCTTGAGGACGAGTACGAACTGCGGGAGCGCCTCGACACCCTCGAGCGCAAGCTCACTGCGGTCTCGGAGACTGCCAACGCACTCACCGACATCATCGACACCCAGCGCTCGCTGCGACTTGAGATCGCGGTGGTGGTGCTGATCGTGATCGAGGTGGCGATCGGGTGTTTTCAGATCCTGTCAGGGATGCATTAGTTTAGCTCTGCGAGCCAGATGCGCGTTCCTGTGCCCTCGCTCCTTGTGGGAGAGGCCAGCGAGGCGATGAGACACGAACTAACTGGGGTGAGGGGTCATCTCCGCGTACCCATTTGCATATGTGAGCGGTACAGCTTGCGCAGTCCGTCGGTATCGCGCGCGATGTCGGGATAAATCTCGCTGTAGCTGCCTTCCAGATAGGTGTTGGCGACCATGCCCGGCCCGCCATGCCCCGGGGCCGCAGACGTAGAGCACGTTGAGGTCCAGTGCGCGGATCACGCGGTTAAGATGGGCATAGATGAAGTTCAGGCCGGGCGTCGTGCCCCAATGGCCGAGCAAACGCGGCTTGATGTGCTCGGGGCGCAGGGGCTGGCGCAGCAGCGGATTGTCGAGCAGGTAAATTTGCCCGACAGAGAGATAGTTTGCGGCGCGCCGGTAGCGATCGAGGAGACCGAGGTCGCTGCTCGCAGCAGCTATTCTTTGTTGAATTGTCATGTTCCTGACGACCTTCACCCAGCGATCGTCACCAACATTGTTCCGCGACGATTGATCCGGACCGGCATCAAACGAAATCGCGATGACGGCCGTGTTGCGTGAGGTCAAAGAATCGCACCCGAAATTGGGCGGCAGCTTCGCCTGGGTTTGTTTTTAGTTTTTCGTTTGTGTTCTTGATTTGTTCCTTTGGCGTGCTATCTTGGCTTCATGAGTCCAGCAGCATCCTCTCATGCTCTCAAGCACCCGCCGGTCACGGCGCCCTCCGAGCCGGCGGGTGCGGACTCTGATCTTCACGCCGATTTTCCCGAGCTTGGCGTCGCCATCGACCGCGCGCGCAGGCGAGGGCGGGGTGCGCAGTCCAATGCCAGCGGCCGCTATGAGGCCGAGGCGCGCATCGCCTTCGACGATGGCTGGCAGAGCCTGGAAGAACTGCCGCCGTTCAAGACCAGTGTGGGGGTCGATACGTCGCGCAAGGTGATCACCCGCAACGATTCTCCCGATATCGGCTTCGACGGCTCCATCAATCCCTATCGCGGCTGCGAGCACGGTTGTGTCTACTGCTTTGCCCGGCCGACCCATGCCTATCTCGGCCTGTCGCCGGGGCTCGACTTCGAGTCAAAACTGTTCGTCAAGCCTGAGGCGCCGGCTCTCCTCGAGAAGGAACTCGCCGCGACCGGCTATGAGCCGCGGATGATCGCGATCGGCACCAATACCGATCCCTACCAGCCGATCGAGCGCGAGCGCAAAATCATGCGCGGCATCCTCGAAGTTCTGGAGCGTGCCGGCCATCCCGTCGGCATCGTCACCAAATCGGCGCTGGTGGTGCGCGACATCGACATTCTCGCGCGGATGGCCAAGCGCAACCTCGCCAAGGTCGCGATCTCGGTCACCTCGCTCGATCCAAAACTGGCGCGCACCATGGAGCCGCGGGCCTCGACGCCGCCGAAGCGGCTGGAGGCGCTCAAGCAGCTCTCGGACGCCGGCATTCCGACCACGGTGATGGTCGCGCCCGTGATCCCCGCGCTGAACGATTCGGAGATCGAGCGCATTCTCGATGCCGCCGCCCATGCCGGCGTCAAGGAAGCCTCCTATGTGCTGCTGCGGCTGCCGCTGGAGGTGCGCGATCTCTTCCGCGAATGGCTGATGGCCAACTATCCGGATCGCTATCGCCACGTCTTCACGCTGATCCGCGACATGCGCGGCGGGCGCGACTACGACGCGAAATGGGGCGAGCGGATGAAGGGCACGGGACCCATGGCCTGGACCATCGGGCGCCGCTTCGAGATCGCCTGCGACAGGCTCGGGCTGAACAAACGGCGCTCCAAGCTGACGACGGATCACTTTGCGCGGCCGAAGCGGAACGGCGATCAGCTCAGCCTGTTCTGAGCTGGCAAGTGGAAGAGGTGCTGATGAAAGCCGCGCACGAGACCGATTACGGCGGCTATTCCGGTTATTTCGCTGATCCCGACGGCCATCCTTGGGAGATCGTGGTCGCGCCCGGCATCGATGTCGGCGAGGACCGGCGGGTGCATCTGACGGAGTAGGGCCAGCCTGAATAGCGGGAATTGTCTGGGGTTCCCGGTTGCGCAGGCCGGGGCGCTTGCGCACCATCCGCCCATGATTCGGGACAAGTCCATCAGGAAGCCGGCCAAGGATGCGCCAAAGCAGGACGCTGCCAAGAAGGCCGCGCCTGCCAAAGCGGCCAAAGCCGCCGCGGCAAAGGTTTTGACGGGAAAGCGCGCCGGCAACAAAGGCATCATTGCCGTCACTCCCCCAAGCTTTCGTCGCGAGCGCGCGCTGATCAAGCGCGGCGTCTGGCCCGTCGCCGGCTGCGACGAGGCCGGCCGCGGGCCGCTGGCAGGTCCAGTGGTGGCAGCCGCGGTCATTCTCGACCCCGACCGCATCCCGCGCGGCATCGACGATTCCAAGCGCCTGACTGCCGAGGAGCGTGAAAGGCTGTTCGACAAGATCTGTGCGACCGCGCAGGTCTCCGTTGTCGTCGCTTCGCCCTCGCGAATCGATCGCGACAACATCTTGCGCGCCTCATTGTGGGCGCTGAAGCGCGCCGTTGTGGCGCTGCCGGAGGCGCCCAGGCATGTCTTCGTCGATGGCCGCGACCGGCTCGACACCGAATGCGACTGCGAGGCCGTGATCGGCGGCGATGGCATCGTTGTGTCGATCGCTGCGGCCTCCATCATCGCCAAGGTGACGCGTGACCGCCTGATGTGCGCGCTGGCGCAGGACTGCCCCGGCTACGGCTTTGAGCAGCACAAGGGCTATGCCGTCCCCGAGCACCTCGACGCGCTCGACCGCCTCGGCCCCTCCGTCCACCATCGCCGCTTCTTCGCTCCGGTCGCGGCCGCGCGTGCCAAGCACATGCCCTGGACGGTGGAGCCGGTGCGGGACCTGTTCCCGGTCACAGAGGTCGAGGTGCAGGTGGAAGCGAGCGTTGAGGTCGGCGCTTCCACGGGTCTCTAGGACTCCATAACCACAAGATCCGCTGCGGACACCTCGCCTCTCCCGGCTGCGGGGAGAGGCCGTTGCAACCAAGATGCATTCCGGGCGAGGGGGCTCTCCGCGAATCCAACCGTCACCGTCCGTGTGGAGCCTCGCGGGAAAGCGAGCAGACCGAAGTTGCCAGGGCGCGCAGCGCCCTTTATCAAAACAGATGTGAGCGAATAGGGCCGGCTGGACGGGTTGGCTGCATCTTTCGGACGTTGCATGCGGTTTACCTCCCTGGTCATCGAGCTCATTCGCGCCCGGCCGCGGCTGATCGTCTGGATCGTCGTGCTGCTCCAGGCCGCGATGTGGCTGTTCGTGGCGCTGGCGTTCTACCGCAGCCCGCCCGGCACCTTGGCGACCCTGCTGGCTTTCGGACGCGAATACCAGGTCGGCACCGACCTCGGTCCGCCCTTGCCGGTCTGGCTCGCCGACATCGCCTATCGCGCCGCCGGCGGCCACATGTTCGGCGTCTATGTGCTCGCCGAGCTCTGCGAGATCGCGACCTTCATTGCGCTCTTTCATCTGTCCCGCGCCGTGGTCGGCTCGCAGCAGGCGGTGCTCGCCGTGCTGCTGACCATGACGGTGCTCGCCTTCTCCTCGTCGGCGCTCGACTTCGGCCCCCTCATTCTGGCCCGGCCGCTCTGGGCGCTGCTGCTGCTGCACTCCTGGCAGATCATCGGCCAGCGCCGCGGCAATGCCTGGTTCGCCTGGTCCATCGAGGCCGGTCTCCTGTTGCTGACGACGCCCGCGGCGATCTTCCTCCTGTTGCTGCTCGTCGTGTTCGCGGTCTCGACCGCAGGCGGCCGCCGAACGCTGCGCGCGCTCGATCCGCTGTTTGCGCTGATCGTCGTAGCGGTTCTGGCGCTGCCCTATGCGGTCTGGCTGATGCGGTCCGAGACGCTTGCGATGCCCGCCTTGCCGCAAGTCGGGGAGCTGAGTGCGCGCGCCCTGCACGCGGCCTGGCTGCTTGGCGGCCTGGTACTCGGGGCTGCCGCGATCCCGGCGCTGACCTTCCTCAACAGCGGGCTGTTCGCCACCAAGGGCGAGGAGCCGCCGATCATCTTCCGGCCGCCGGTTGCGCCGCTCGCGCGCAACTTCGCCTATTTCTTCGCGCTCGCCCCAGTGCTGGGCGCAGTGCTGATCTCCGGCCTGCTCGGGCTCGAGTCCGTGGTCGGCGGCGCCGGCGTGCTGCTGGTCATGTCCGGGCTTGCCGTGGTGGTCGCGGCCGGGGATCTCATCGCGATGCGGCGCGCGCGGATGCTGCGCATGGTGTGGGCCGCTGCCGTCGTGGCGCCGGCCGTGGGCGTCGCGCTCGCCGTCTTGTTGTTGCCCTGGACCGGCGCCAACGAGATCGCGACGTCTATGCCGGCGCGTGCGATCTCGGATTTCTTCGACGAGAGCTTTGCCCGCCGCACGAATCACCGCCTGCGCGCGGTTGCCGGCGAGACCCAGCTTGCGAGCCTGATCACGTTGCATCCTGGCCGGCCGCATCTGTTCATCGACGCCGACCCCGCGCGGACCCCGTGGATGAGCCAGGCCAAATTCAGCGAGACCGGCGGCGTCGTGGTCTGGCGCGCCTCCGATACCGCCGGCACGCCGCCGCCGGAGATCCTCAAACGCTTTCCAGGCATCGTGCCGGAAGTGCCGCGCGCCTTCGAATGGCTGGTGACGGGTCGGCAGCAATTGCTTCGGATCGGCTGGGCCATCGTGCGACCGAAGGGGACGTAGGTCTCGTGCCCCGGACGCTGCGCAGCACGAAGTGACACGCTGCAGAGCCGGGGCCCATCTCTCCACGCTACACTGTGTTGCTTTCCGGGTCCCGGCTCTGCGGAGCGTCACTGCGTGCCGCACCGGGTCCGGGACACGAGCGCATTACCCCGCCAGCACCTTCGCGATCGCCCGCAGATCCTGCCAGGCCAGTCGCTTGTAGGACGGCGAGCGCAACAGATACGCCGGATGGAACGTCGGCAGCGCGCGGATTGTGCGCTGGCCCGTCTCGTAGTCGAACCAGCGCCCGCGGGTACGCATGATGCCCTCGCGCGTGCCCAGCAGTGTTTGCGTCGAGGGATTGCCGAGTGTCACCAGCACGTCGGGATTCACCAGCTCGATCTGGCGCTGGATGAAGGGCAGGCAGATCTGCGTCTCCTGCGGCGTCGGTGTGCGGTTGCCGGGCGGCCGCCAGGGAATCACGTTGGCGATATAGGCGGTGCTGCGGTTGAGGCCTATGGCGCCTATCATTAAATCGAGCAGCTTGCCGCTGCGCCCGACGAAGGGCAGGCCTTCGATGTCCTCGTCGCGGCCCGGAGCCTCGCCGACGAACATGATGCGCGCCTGCGGGTTGCCGTCGGCGAACACCAGCCGCGTCGCGGTGTGCTTCAGCGCGCAGCCCTCGAAGCTTTGCATCAATTCGCGCAGCGCCTCCAGCGTCGGTGCGGTGCGCGCGGTCTCGCGTGCGGACGCGATTGCGACGTCGGGGGCAGGGGCGACCTCGCCGCGCATCACCGTCGGCGCGGTGATCGGCCGCGGCGCCTCGACCGGCGGTGCCACGCGCGGGGGCGCGGGGGGAGCATCCAATTCCGCCAGGCGGTCGATCGGTTCCTCCGCGAGCGCGCAATCGACACCCGCCTCCAGATAGAAGGCAAGAAGCTCGCGGACGGTGGGTGCGGGTTCGGCTATCATGAGAAAGTCTGACTATTAGTTCAGTCTAAGGCGCCTTGCATCCCAGCGGAACGCATTTCCGTGGTTGTCCTACCCGGAAAAATCGGAAACAAGAGGGCCAAACGACCAAGGAACCGTCTCAAGGGCTGAGATCAGATGAGCACCGAAGAACTTCCCCCGCGCGAATCCATGGAATTCGACGTCGTCATCGTCGGCGCCGGCCCCTCGGGTCTGTCCGCCGCGATCCGGCTGAAGCAGCTCAATGCCGATCTCAATGTCGTCGTGGTGGAAAAGGGCTCCGAGGTCGGTGCGCATATCCTCTCCGGTGCCGTAATCGACCCGGCCGGGCTCGACAAGCTGATCCCGGACTGGCGCCAGGATTCCGACTGTCCCCTCAAGACGCAGGTCAAGGACGACCGCTTCTTCTGGTTCACGGAGACCAGCGCGATCAAGCTGCCGAATTTCATCATGCCGCGGCTGATGGATAACCATCACTGCTATATCGGCTCGCTCGGCAATGTCTGCCGCTGGCTGGCCCGCAAGGCTGAGGCCCTCGGCGTCGAGGTCTATCCCGGTTTTGCCGCGACTGAAGTGCTCTATGACGACAATGGGGCGGTGCGCGGCATCGCCACCGGCGACATGGGGATCGGACGGGACGGCAAGCCGAAGGACTCCTTTACCCGCGGCATGGAATTGCTCGGCAAGTACACGCTGTTCGCCGAAGGCGCCCGCGGCAGCCTCTCGAAGCAGCTGATCGCGAAATACGCGCTCGACACCAAGAGTGAGCCGCCGAAATTTGGCATCGGGCTGAAGGAAGTCTGGCAGATCGATCCGGCCAAGCATCAGAAGGGGCTGGTGCAGCACGCCGTTGGCTGGCCCTTGAACAACAACACCGGCGGCGGCCTGTTCTTCTACCATTATGACGAGAACCTGGTGTCGATCGGCTTCGTCGTTCATCTCAACTACAACGACCCCTATTTGTCGCCATTCGACGAATTCCAGCGCGTCAAGAACCATCCGGCCGTCCGCGCGACGCTTGAAGGCGGCAAGCGGCTGGCTTACGGCGCGCGCGCAATCACCGAAGGCGGGTACCAGTCGGTGCCGAAACTCAGCTTCCCCGGCGGCGCGCTGATCGGCTGCGCGGCTGGCTTCGTCAACGTGCCCCGCATCAAGGGCGTGCACAATGCCATGGGTACCGGTATGCTCGCGGCCGAACATGTTCACGCGGCTCTCGCTGCGGGCCGCGGCAATGATGAACTGATCGAATACGAGAACGCTTGGCGCGATTCCGTCGTCGGTAAGGACCTCTATCCTGTCCGCAACGCCAAGCCGTTGTTGTCGAAGTTCGGCACCTTCATCGGCGCCGGGCTCGGCATCTTCGACATGTGGTGCAACACGCTGTTCGGCGGCTCGCTGTTCGGCACCCAGTCGCACGCCAAGCCCGATCGCGCCACGCTCGATCCGGCCAAACAGCACGCCCCGAAAAACTATCCGAAGCCGGATGGCAAGATCTCGTTCGACAAGCTGTCCTCCGTGTTCCTGTCCAACACCAATCATGAGGAGGACCAGCCGGTCCATCTCAAGGTCACGGACATGAACCTGCAGAAGACCTCCGAGCATGACGTGTTCGCTGGTCCTTCGAATCGCTATTGCCCGGCCGGCGTCTATGAGTGGGTCGAGGAGGGATCAAGCCCGCGTTTCCAGATCAACGCCCAGAACTGCGTTCACTGCAAAACCTGCGACGTGAAGGATCCCAACGGTAACATCACCTGGGTTCCCCCAGAGGGCGGCGGCGGTCCGAACTACGAGGCGATGTAAGAGTAGGCCAAGAAGAGGGCTGCCCCTCGAAGGTGATCCGGCGCACGTTCGCGTGAGGATGGGGCCGCGACCCCCGGTCGCGGCCACGATAAGGCCACAGTAGCGGCGTCTTGGGGCTCCTCTTGGCCGGTTTGGGACGTGCGGAGGGGATCGTCCGGCCCGAATCCTTGCGGCGAAGCGCCAAAAGCGGCATTGTCGGCCCGACGGTTCCGGGTCCCCATGCCACCGGCCGCGTTCGCATGCGATGCGGCCTCTGCTGCAAACCCAGGCACTACCAACTCAAGGCGAGCCCTGATGTTTTCAAATCGTTTCAACCGCTGGACTGTTGCCGCCATCGCCCTCATGGGCACAGCGATCGCGACCGTCCCCGGCAGGGTCCTGGCGCAGACGCCGGATCATCCGGAGAATACGGCGGCGCAGTTTCCGACCCGAAATGATCTGAAGTCGCTCACCGGTGCCGGCAGCTATCTTGCCGCCCGCCATGCCAGCGTCGAGCGCGACGCGGCCTCTGCCGCCGCGTTCTACCGCTCGGCCCTGCGCACCGATCCCAAGAACAACGAGCTGCTCGACCGCGCCTTCATCTCGTCGGTCGCCGACGGCGACATTGATGAGGCGGTCAAGCTCGCCGAGCGCGTGCTCACCATCGACAAGACCAACCGCGTCGCGCGTCTCGTGGTCGGCGTGCATGATCTCAAGGTGAAGAAGTACGCGGCCGCGCAAACCAATATCAACCAGTCGATCCGCGGTCCGATCACCGATCTCGTCGCCACACTGCTGTCGGGTTGGGCCGCCTACGGTGCGGGCGATGCCAAGGGCGGTGTCGCGACCATCGACAAGCTGGCAGGTCCCGAATGGTATCCGCTGTTCAAGGACCTTCACGCCGGCATGATCCTCGAGCTCTCCGGCAAGGAGAAGGACGCCGGCATCCGCTTCGAGCGCGCCTACAAGCTCGACGATTCCATGCTGCGCGTGAGCGAGGCCTATGCGCGCTGGCTGTCGCGCAACAAGGATTCCGCGGCCGCGACCACCGTCTATCAGGCCTTCGACAAGAAGCTGGCGCGTCACCCGCTGATCCAGGAGGGCCTGCGCGAGACCAAAGCAGGCAAGAAAATGCCGCCGCTTGCCGATTCCGCCCAGGCCGGCGCCGCTGAAGCGCTCTACGGCATCGGCGCCACGCTGACCCGCCGCGGCGGCGAGGATCTGGCGCTCGTCTACCTCCAGCTCTCGCTCTACCTCCAGCCGACGCATCCGCTGGCGCTGCTTTCGCTCGCTGATCTCTACGAATCGGTGAAGCGGCCGCAGATGGCGATCAAGGTGTATGAGCGCGTGCCGTCGAGCTCTCCGCTCAAGCGCAACGCGCAGATCCAGCTCGCCATCGATCTGGATTCCGCCGACCGCACCGATGAGGCGATCAAGATCCTCAAGGGTGTCACCACGGAGGATGCCAAGGACCTCGAAGCGATCATGGCGCTGGGCAACATCCAGCGCGGCCGCAAGAAGTTCGGCGACTGCGGCGCGACCTATTCGCAAGGCGTCGACGTGCTGCCGGCCGGCAACGACAAGGCCAACAGCGTCTGGTACTATTATCGCGGCATCTGCGAGGAGCGCTCCAAGCAGTGGGCCAAGGCCGAGGCCGACATGAAGAAGGCGCTCGAGCTGCAGCCCGACCAGCCCCACGTGCTCAATTATCTCGGCTATTCCTGGATCGACCAGGGCGTGAACCTCGACGAAGGCATGAAGATGATCAAGCGTGCCGTCGAGCAGCGCCCCGACGACGGCTACATCGTCGACTCTCTCGGCTGGGCCTATTACCGCATCGGCAATTACGAGGAAGCGGTGAAGAATCTCGAGCGCGCGATCGACCTCAAGCCCGAGGATCCCACCATCAACGATCACCTTGGCGATGCCTATTGGCGGGTCGGACGCACGCTGGAAGCCAAGTTCCAGTGGGCGCATGCGCGCGATCTCAAGCCCGAGCCGGATGAGCTGCCTAAGATCGAGGCCAAAATCGCCAACGGGCTGACCGACGACAATTCGAACTCTTCGGCCGCGCAGGCGGACAAGAAGAAGGACGACGGCAAGGGCGGCTAGGCTGGCGCATGATCCGGACCCGAAGGGCCGCGCTAGCGCAAAGTGCGTAGCGGTTTTCCGATAAGACATGCGCGACAAACAAGTGAGTTGGGGGCGTGTCGCCGATGCCGGCGTTGATTGAAGAAGGACGGGCGAAGGTCAATCTCAGCCTTCGCGTCGTCGGCCGTCGCGCCGATGGCTATCATGATCTCGAAAGCGTGGTCGCGTTCGCCGATTGCGCGGACCGGCTGACGCTGGAGCCGGGCGGCGAGCTGAAGCTCACCACCACCGGGCCGCTGGCCGACGCCTGCGGCGATACGTCCGACAATCTCGTGTTCAAGGCTGCCAAGCTGTTGGCCGAGGCCGTGCCGGGCCTGAAGCTGGGCGCGTTCGCGCTCGACAAGGTGCTGCCGGTTGCCGCCGGCATCGGCGGCGGCTCTGCGGACGCTGCGGCGGCGCTGCGGCTCCTGGCGCGTCTCAACAATCTGCCGCTCGATGATCCCAGGCTCCAGAAGGTCGCGCTCGCGACCGGCGCCGATGTGCCGGTGTGCCTCGTCTCGCGCGCCTGCGACATGACCGGCGTCGGCGAGCAGCTGCTGCCGCTTGCACTGCCGAGCATGCCGTGCGTGATGGTCAATCCGCGCGTACCCGTTGCCACCAAGGACGTCTTCCAGGCGCTGGGTCTGCGCAACGGTCAATTGCTGGTCGGCGTGACCGATGTCATCCGCGCGCCGGCCTGGCCCGAAGAGGGCGGATCGATTTCCGATTGGGTCGACGTTCTCGAAACCGTCGCCAACGATCTGGAAGCGCCTGCGCTGCGGATCCAGCCCCTGATCGGCGAGGTGCTCGACGCGCTTCGCGATTCCGCCGGCGTCAAGCTCGCCCGCATGTCCGGCTCGGGCGCGACGTGTTTTGCGATCTATGGCTCAGCCGCCGATGCGCATACCGCCGCCGAAAAGATCCGGCGCGACCACCCGGGTTGGTGGGTGCATGCGGGGACGTTGGGCTAATATTTCCCAAGGGCGCTGCTTAGCCGGGATGAGCCAAGCGATATCCCGGATTCTGCTTACGGCGTCATGTCGCTGCGCTCATGCGGGCTGCGACATCGCCGTCGGGTGAGCAAAGCGAAGCGTGCCCGCCAATCATTTGCTCAATCTCGCCGCTGGGTGGGCACGGCGCTGTCGCGCGTTGCCGAACCTACGGCAGCGGGGCTAGCCGGCGCTGTGCTCAGTTAGACCGAGAAATTGCCGGATCTCACTCAGCACCTCTTGCGGCTTGTCGTGCTGCAACCAGTGTCCGGCGCCGGAGATGGTCTCGACGCGGGCTTGCCGGAAATACCGCTCCAGGCCAGCTGATCTGGCACCGGCGAGAAAGCTCTCGCCGGCGTTCAACAGCAGTGTCGGGCAGGTAATGCGCGACCACAGCGCGACGTGATCATCAGGCCAGAGCCGGTGCGGCGCCGAGGCGCGCTGATAGGGATCGAACTTCCAGCTATAGCTGCCGTCCTCGTTTTGCCGGGCGCCGTGCGTGGCGAGATGCAGCGCGAGCTCGCGGGACAGACGCTTGTTGTGAAGCACCATCTGCGCCGCCGCGTCCGCGAGGGTCGCATAGCGGCGGGGTGTGCGGTCATGCAGCCTGTCGAGCTGGCCGACCCATTTGCCGATGCGCTCGTGCGCCGGCGGCTTCGGCGTGTCCGGCAACATGGTCACGCCGTCGAGCACGACCAGCTTCGAGACCTCTTCGGGGAATGACCCTGAAAAGATCAGGCTCACCATGCCGCCCATCGAGTGGCCGATGAGGGTTACCTGAGGTGCTGCGACAACGCGGACGAGCTGGGCGAGATCGTAGACATATTCGGTCAGTGCGTAGCTGCCGCCCTTGGTCCATTCGGAGTCGCCGTGGCCGCGCAGGTCGGGCGCTATCACGTGGAAATGCGGCTGCAGCGACCGCGCGATGACGTCCCAGCTCCGGCAATGATCGCGGCCGCCATGGACCAGAATGAGAGCCGGCGCGCTCTCATTGCCCCAATCGGCGTAATGCAGCCGCAGGCCGTGCGATTCATGGAAGCGGCTTTGCGGAGCGCTATCCATTCGCCGGCCGCCGCACCAGTGCCAGCGACAGGCCGAGACCTGCAATGAAGAGGCCGGAGCCCTGCGTGAGGCGCCGCATCAGATGCGGCCTGCCAACGAGCTGCGTGCGTGTTGCAGAGGCCATCAGCACCACGACGATATCGGCGAGCGTGTTCAACGCCACCGAGATCGCGCCGAACATGATGAATTGCAGCGTGGGGTTCGATCCCGTGGCATCGAGGAACTGCGGAATGAAAGCGAGGAAGAACGCGGCGGTCTTTGGGTTCAACGCCTCGACCAGCACGCCGTCGCGGAACGCACGCTTGTCGCCGACAGGTTCGCTCGCGAGCGACAGCGCGCGGCCGGCACTCCGGAACGTCCTGATGCCGAGCCAGACCAGATACAGCGCGCCGACGAACTTGACGGCCGCGAACAATTCGGCGCTCGCAAGGATGATTGCGGAGATGCCGAGGCCGCCCGCCACGACATGAACCAGCCCGCCCAGCGCCGTGCCCGCGGTCGAGGCAAACCCGCTGGCCCGCCCCTCGGACAAGGTCCGTGCCGCGACGTAGAAGATGCCGGGACCGGGAACGGCGGCAATGAGACAGGCAGCAGCCAGGAACAACCAGAAATTCGTTTCGATCATCCTGTTTTGGTAGCGCAGCGGACCGCGATTGCAAGTCTTCTAATTACAAGTCTTCTGGTGAGAAGGCCCTTCGCTTAATCCATGCGGCGGAAGATCGCGCTGGCATTCACCCTGCCGAAGCCAAAGCCGTTGGAGATGGCATGCTGCATCGGCATCGGCCGTGCGGTGCCGGCGACAATGTCGATGCCGTCAGC
Organism: Bradyrhizobium sp. 199; assembly: GCF_023073355.1. Taxonomy (GTDB): domain Bacteria; phylum Pseudomonadota; class Alphaproteobacteria; order Rhizobiales; family Xanthobacteraceae; genus Bradyrhizobium. The sequence goes on along the minus strand of NZ_JADPJI010000008.1, from coordinate 559,642 downwards.
GCCCGCATCGGGGTTTTCGAGGTTGAGCGTCGGCGGCGCGATCTGGTCGCGCAAAGCGAGCACGGTGAAGATCGCCTCGAGGCCTCCGGCGGCGCCGAGCAGATGGCCGGTGGCCGATTTGGTGGCGCTGACGGCAATGCCGCGGTTGCGGCCGAACAACGCGCCGATCGCGCCGAGCTCGCTCTCGTCACCAGCCGGCGTCGATGTCGCGTGGGCGTTCAGGTGCTGCACATCCGTGGGCGCAAGGCTGGCCTGCCGGAGCGCGATCTCCATGGCGCGGCGGGCGCCGTCGCCATCGGGCGGGCCTGACGTCATGTGGTAGGCGTCCGCCGTCGTGCCGTAGCCGACGATCTCCGCGATCGGAGTCGCGCCGCGCGCGAGCGCATGCTCGAGCTCCTCAATGACAAGGATGCCGGCGCCTTCGCCCATGACAAAGCCGTCGCGGTCGCGATCGAATGGGCGCGAGGCGCGCGCGGGTTCGTCGTTGAAACCGCTCGACAGCGCGCGGGCCGCCGCAAAGCCGCCAAGGCTGACGAGGTCGATACAGGCCTCTGCGCCGCCGCAGATCGCGACATCGGCTTCGCCGGCGCGGATCATGCGCGCGGCATCGCCGATGGCCTGGACGCCGGCGGCACAAGCGGTGACCGGTGTGCCCAGCGCTCCCTTGTAGCCGTACTTGATCGAGACGTGGCCGGCGGCGAGGTTGGCCAGGAACGAAGGGATCGTGAATGGCGAGAGCCGGCGCACGCCGCGCTGCTCGGTAATGCGCACCGCTTCCGCCATCGCCGGGAATCCGCCGACGCCGGAGCCGATGATCGTTGCGGTCCGCTCCAGCGCTCTCGCGTCCTGCGGCGTCCATTTGGCCTGCGCGACCGCTTCCGCCGTGGCGAGCAGCGCGAACAGAATGAAGCGGTCCATCTTGCGCTGGTCTTTTGGCGCGGCGGCTTGCGTGGGATCGAAGCCGCCGTCGGCATCATCGGCCTTCTCGGGCACGAGCCCGGCGATGCGCGCGGGCAGCGCCTGCGCCCATTCGGGCAGCGCCCGCAACCCGCTTTGGCCGGCAAGCAGCCGACGCCAGGAGGTTTCAACACCACAGCCGAGCGGCGACACCGCCCCCATTCCCGTCACGACGATCCGACGCATGTCAGTCTCCAGCCGGCGCAACGGCCGGGTTCATGGCTTTGAGCGAAGCGAGCCGCGCGCGCATCCCGCGGCTGGCGCGCGGCCCTGCGATGACGACCGCATTGGCGAGCGTGATCGGACGCAGATCGGCGGCATCGACCACGACCGGATCGAGCGGGCGAACGTCACTTCGGTTCGCCAGCACGATGGACTCGCCCTTGGCGGCGAGATGCCTGTTGCCCCAGGCGAGCAGCGCCACGATCACGGGGAAGAAATCCCGCGCCTTGTCCGTCAGCACATATTCGTAACGTGGTGGCCGGTCGTGATAGCGACGGCGCACGAACATGCCTGATGCGGTGAGGTGGGCAAGGCGCCGCGACAGGATGTTCGGCGCGATGCCGAGGCTTTGCGAGAACTCGTCGAATTTGGTCGCGCCCTGAAACGCATCGCGCAGGATCAAAATGCTCCACCATTCGCCAACCGTCTCTACGGCGCGGCCGACCGGGCATTCCTGGATGGACGGGGATTTGGGCTGCATGTAGCGGAAAATAGGCAGGTGGCTTGCAAAATGCAAGTCACTCATCGGCGCAAACGTCGCCGGCGTGAGCCGAAGGACCGCGAGGCTGTTATCTTATTCGAGCGTGTCGCGGTGATCTGAATACGACTTGGGGAGCGAGGGGCGTGCGTCACACTCCGTCATCGCGAGAGCGCAGCGAAGCAACCCAGAATCGTTCCGCGCAGACACTCTGGATTGCTTCGCCGCGCTCGCACGATGTTGATGCAGTATGCGCTTGTATATCCCGGTCACCTCGCGGTGCTCGCCTGTTCGGCGGGCCTCAAAGGGCGACGGCCCGGCTGCAGCTCGGCCGTGCATCCTTCGAGGCTCGGCGCGCGAGCGCCTCCAGCGACAACCGCTTCGCGGTTGCGCGGGGATGACGGGCTAACAGGCGAGCGAAACGGCAGGAATTCCAGGCCGACAGCTTTAATGCGACCGCGCCAAACAAAACGCCACGACCTGCTCCAGCGCGCTCTTCATCGGCGAGGAGGGGAACAGCGCCAGCGCATCCACCGCCATGGCGCCATAGTGCTGGGCGCGGCTTAGCGTGTCCTCGAGCGCGCGGTGCTTGTTCATCAGGCCGATGGCGTGGTCGAGATCGCTGTCGCCGATCTCGCCGCGTTCCAGCGCGCGGATCCAGAACGCGCGCTCAGTGTCGTTGCCGCGGCGGAAGGCGAGCACGACCGGCAGCGTGATCTTGCCCTCGCGGAAATCGTCGCCGGTGTTCTTGCCGAGCTTGGCGCTCTTGCCGCCATAGTCGAGCACGTCGTCGACGAGCTGGAAGGCAATGCCGAGATTCATGCCGACCGAGCGGCAGGCGGTCTGCTCGGCCTTCGGGCGATTGGCGATCACGGGGCCGACTTCGCAGGCGGCGGCGAACAGCTCGGCGGTCTTGCCGCGGATCACGGCGAGGTATTCGTCCTCGGTGGTCGCGGTGTTCTTGGCGGCGGCGAGCTGCATCACCTCGCCCTCGGCGATGGTGGCGGCGGCCGCGGAGAGGATGTCGAGCGCGCGGAGCGAGCCGACCTCGACCATCATGCGGAAAGCCTGGCCGAGCAGGAAGTCGCCGACCAGCACGCTCGCCTCATTGCCCCAGAGCATACGCGCTGAAAGTTTGCCGCGCCGCATCTCGCTCTCGTCGACGACGTCGTCATGGAGCAGGGTGGCCGTGTGCATGAACTCGACGGAAGCAGCAAGCTTGATGTGGCCGTCGCCGCTGTAGCCGGCGAGGTTGGCCATGGCGAGCGTCAGCATGGGCCGCAGGCGCTTGCCCCCTGAGGAGATCAGATGGTTGGCCACTTCCGGGATCATGGTCACGTCCGAACCGGTCCGCGACAAGATCGTGGCGTTGACGCGCTCCATATCAGGGGCGACAAGGGCAACCAGCTCTTCGATCGACGCGCCCGGAGCTTCGAAAGGTACGATGACGGCCACGCCGGTCTCCAACATTTGCCCCGGAGGGGCTATTCTGACGGAAAGACAATAGAAACTGGCAGCGGATGCGGCAAGTGCCGCGGAACCATTGACATTTACCGCTTTTAGCCTCTTCAGGCAGGAGACCTGCGTTTTGCGTGAACTGGTTCGGACCAACGATTTGGTGCTGGTGTCGGCGATCGGCGCGCTGCTCGATGGCGCCAACATCCATCATCTGGTGCTGGACCAGAACATGAGCATCATCGAGGGCTCGCTCGGCATTTTGCCGCGGCGGATCCTGGTTCATGAGGACGACGCCCAGGAGGCCAGGGAGCTCCTCACCGAGGCCGGCCTCAGCCACGAATTGCGCGGCGATGAGTGAGGCCGCAAATATCACCGAGGACGCCTTTCTCGGGGGGCAGTTGCGGCTGAGGCAGAAGCGCTCCGGCCATCGCGCCGGGCATGATGCCATCCTGCTTGCGGCAGCGACTGAGGCCCGGGCAGAGGACCGCGTGGTTGATTTCGGCGCCGGTATCGGCACGGCCGGACTGGCGCTGGCCCGGCGTATTCCCGGTGTCAGGCTCAGCCTGGTCGAGATCGATCCGGAGCTGGCCGCGCTCGCGCGCGACAATGCGGCGGCGAATGCGATTGTCGCCGAGACGATCGTGCTCGACGTGGCGGCCGACGCGCAGGCCTTTGCGGCGAACGGGTTGACGCCCGATAGCGTGGACGTGGTGCTGATGAATCCGCCATTCAACGATCCGGCCCGGCATCGCGGCTCGCCCGATCAGGCGCGTCACACCGCGCATGTGGCGACGGAGGAGACGCTGCATGCGTGGGTGCATGCAGCGCGGCGCATCCTCCGATCGAATGGTGTGCTGACATTGATCTGGCGCGCAGATGGCATCGCCGATGTGCTGGCGGCGCTGTCGCGCGGCTTCGGCAGCCTCTCGATCCTGCCGGTTCACGGCGAGGCGGGGCGGCCCGCGATCCGCGTGCTGGTGCGTGCGGTCAAAGGCGGTCGAGCCCCGACGCGATTGCTGCCGGGCCTCATCCTCAGTGACGAGTCACGCGTGCCTAAAAGCCAGACGACGGAAATTCTGGAGGGGAGAGCGGCCTTGCCGCTGGTGGAACCGTGACGGCTTACTGCGGAAGCGATTCCGACTGCTGCTCTTGCGGGGACGTCAGGCGGATCGCCATGAACAACGCACCAATCAGCAGCATCAGCAGATAGATTTTCATGGTGTACTCCGCTGCCTCATTGCAGCCTCCCAACCGGAGATCCGCAAAACACGTTCCAGGCACTTCCAATGACACTCGCGTGATAAGAAATGGTTAATCAGAGGTAATGGCATGGCCGAACAATTGAACGATCGTGAGAGTTCCGGCCTGGCCGACAAGCTCATACAATATCTTCCGGCGCGGTTCCGCCCGGGCACGGCGGTGGTGCCGGTGGTGCGACTCTCAGGCGTGATCGGCGCGGTGACGCCGCTGCGTCCGGGCATGACGCTGGCGGGAGTCGCGCGCGTGCTGGAGCGGGCGTTTTCGTATCGGAACGCCAAGGCCGTGGCGCTGGTGATCAACTCGCCCGGCGGCTCGCCGGTGCAGTCGCGCCAGATCTATCTGCGCATCAAGCAGCTCGCGGCGGAGAAGAAGCTGCCGGTGCTCGTGTTCGTCGAGGACGTCGCGGCGTCCGGCGGCTACATGATCGCATGCGCGGGCGACGAGATCATCTGCGATCCGTCCTCGATCCTCGGCTCGATCGGCGTGGTCGGCGGCAGCTTCGGTTTCCAGGAGGCGATCAGGCGGCTCGGCATCGAGCGGCGCCTGTACACCGCCGGCGCACACAAGGCGATGCTCGATCCGTTTCTGCCTGAGAACCCCGACGACGTCGCCAAGCTGAAGGCGATCCAGCGCGAGATCCACCAGATCTTCATTTCGCTGGTGAAGGACAGTCGCGCGACGCGGCTCAAGGGCGACGACGACACCCTGTTCACGGGCGAATACTGGGCCGGCGAGAGCGCGGTCGCGCTGGGCCTTGCCGACAGCATCGGCGATCTCCGCTCAACTCTTCGTGCCCGCTATGGCGAGAAAGTTCTCACCCCTGTGATCGCCCAGCCGACCGGGCTGCTGTCTGGCCTATTGGGGCGGAAATCGCCCGGCGCGGGCCAGCTTTCGGCCCTGGAATCGATGGCCGGCTTGCCGGACGAGCTGATCTCGGCGGTCGAGACGCGGGCGATTTGGGCGAAATTCGGGTTCTAGCGCTGGCGCTCCCGCGCCATTTCGCCCGGTCGGCGCCAATTGCGGCGCAAGCCCATCTGCGCAACAATGCGCGTGGGGGCTGAGCACGAGACAAGGATCGACCGATGCCGCCGTTCGTCGCTTTTGCGGGCGTTCTGGGTGGGCTTGCCGTGGTCCGATGGGCCTACAAGACCGCTGTCCGGATCAATCAGGAACTGGAGGAGATGCGCCTGTCGCGCGTCGCCGAACCCGCTCATAGGGAACGTCCGACGCTGAAACGTGATCCCGCGACCGGAGCCTACCGGCCGGGTTAGCCGGTGCCTTTCCGAAACGACGTCATTCCGGGGCGATGCAAAGCATCGAACCCCGAATCTCGGGATTCCGGGTTCGCGCATCGGGCGCCCCGGAATAACAGACGTTGAGGCCGCTTTCCGCCCCTTTGCCTTGATTCCCACCCCCGCCGTCGATACGGTCCCGCGCGATTCAAAACCCCCCGCGAGAGCCTGATCTGACGATGGACGCCTCATTGCCCGCCCATATGCGCCCGGAACGCTCGTTCCAGGGCTTCATCCTCGCGCTCCAGCGCTTCTGGGCCGAGCAGGGCTGCGTGATCCTGCAGCCCTACGACATGGAGATGGGCGCGGGCACCTTCCATCCGGCGACCACTTTGCGCGCGCTCGGGCCAAAGCCCTGGAACGCCGCCTATGTACAGCCCTCGCGCCGGCCCAAGGACGGCCGCTACGGCGAGAACCCGAACCGGATGCAGCATTACTACCAGTTCCAGGTGATCATGAAGCCGTCGCCGCCGAACCTTCAGGAGCTGTACCTGAAGTCGCTCGCCGCGATCGGCATCGATTCCGCCGTGCATGACATCCGCTTCGTGGAGGACGATTGGGAGAGCCCGACGCTGGGCGCCTGGGGCCTGGGGTGGGAGTGCTGGTGCGACGGCATGGAGGTCAGCCAGTTCACCTATTTCCAGCAGGTGGCCGGCTTCGAATGCGCGCCGGTGGCGGGCGAGCTCACCTACGGGCTCGAGCGCCTCGCGATGTATGTGCAGGGCGTCGACCGCGTCTACGATCTCAACTTCAACGGCCGCGACGGCGATGCCAAGGTCACTTATGGCGACGTCTTCCTGCAGGCCGAGCGCGAATACTCGAAGCACAATTTCGAAGTAGCCGACACCGCGATGCTGTTCGAGCAGTTCAAGATGGCCGAAGCTGCCTGCCGGAAATATCTCGACGCGGGTTGGCAAAACAATTCGCAGTCCGGCAAGCGCGAGGCGCATCTGATGGCGCTGCCCGCCTATGACCAGTGCATCAAGGCGAGCCATGTCTTCAACCTTCTGGACGCGCGCGGCGTGATCTCGGTGACGGAGCGGCAGAGCTACATTTTGAGGGTGCGCGAACTGGCAAAAGCCTGCGGCGAGGCCTGGATCCATACTGAAGCGGGCGGAGCGGCCTGATGCCCGATCTTTTGCTTGAACTGTTCTCGGAAGAAATCCCCGCGCGCATGCAAGCCAAGGCGGCCGACGATCTGCGCCGCATGGTCACCGACAAGCTGGTCGCCGAAGGCCTCGTCTACGAGGGCGCGAAGGCGTTCGCGACGCCGCGCCGGCTTGCGCTCACCGTGCACGGCATCCCCGCGCGCCAGCCCGATCTCAAGACCGAACGCCGCGGCCCGAAAATCGGCGCGCCCGATGCGGCCGTGCAGGGTTTTCTGAAAGCGACAGGTCTGAAATCGCTGGATGAAGCCAAGATCCAGCGCGACCCGAAGGGTGATTTCTACATCGGATTGATCGAAAAGCCCGGCCGCGATGCAATCGAGGTGCTCGCGGAAATCCTGCCCGTGATCATCCGCACTTTCCCTTGGCCGAAATCGATGCGCTGGGGCGCGCGTTCCGGCAAGCCCGGCGCGCTGAGCTGGGTGCGTCCGCTGCACGCGATCACCGCGACTTTCGGGCTCGAGACCGAAGAGCCGGATGTCGTGAAGTTCGAGGTCGACGGCGTCGAGAGCGGCAACACGACCTATGGCCACCGCTTCATGGCGCCCGCCGCAATCTCGGTGCGCCGCTTCGAGGATTATGAAGCGAAGCTGAAGGCTGCAAAGGTCATCCTCGATCCGCAGGCGCGCAAGGACATCATCTTTGCCGACGCCAAGGAGCTGACTTTCGCGCAAGGGTTTGAGCTGGTCGAGGATCAGGTTCTGCTGGACGAGGTCTCGGGTCTCGTCGAATGGCCCGTCGTCATGGTGGGATCGTTCGAGCCGGAATATCTCGCGATCCCGGACGAGGTAATCCGCGCCACCATTCGCAACAACCAGAAGTGCTTCGTCGTCAAGGATCCCAAGACAGGCAAGCTGACCAACAAGTTCGTCCTCACGGCGAATATCGAGGCGACCGACGGCGGCAAGGTCATCGTATCAGGCAACGAGCGCGTGATCCGTCCGCGCCTGTCGGATGCGAAGTTCTTTTACGAGACCGACCTGAAGACGAAGCTCGAGGGTCGGCTGCCGAAGTTCGAACAGATCGTGTTCCACGAGAAGCTGGGAACGCAGGCCGCGCGCATTAAGCGCATCGAGCGCTTGGCGGCCGAGATCGCGCCACTGGTCGGCGCCGACGTCGCTAAGGCGACGCGGGCCGCGCATCTTGCCAAGGCGGATTTGCTGACCGAGGTCGTCGGCGAATTCCCCGAGGTGCAGGGCCTGATGGGCAAGTACTACGCGCTCGCGCAGGGCGAGGACGCCTCCGTCGCGGCCGCGTGCGAGGAGCACTACAAGCCGCAAGGCCCCGCCGATCGGGTGCCGACCGATCCGGTTAGTGTCGCGGTGGCACTCGCGGACAAGATCGACACGCTTGTCGGCTTCTGGCTAATCAACGAAAAGCCGACCGGTAGCAAGGACCCTTATGCCCTGCGACGTGCAGCGCTGGGAGTTTTGCGGATTATTGTGGACAATCAGCTCCGACTTGAGTTGCTTCGCATATTTTTTGCTCACCTTGCAGTGGTCAAATTCCAGATGGATGGCGAGGCGATCGATCAGTTGGATTATCCGACCTTGATGGACATCGGGCAAACCGAGTTCGTTCCGTTCGATGAGGCCAAGAAGATCGCTCAAGAGGTTCGCGATCATGGTGCTCCGGCAGGGCTAACCTTGGGGAACATGGCTCCAGCGCTGGGCGACCTGATGGTCTTTTTTGCGGACCGGCTAAAGGTTCAGTTGCGCGAACAGGGTGCTCGGCACGATCTGGTCGATGCTGTGTTCGCGCTCGGAAGTCGGGGTGACTTTGTCAAAATTGTCCACCGCGTCGAAGCGCTCGGCAAGTTCCTGGATACGGAAGACGGCAAAAACCTGCTTGCCGGAGTTAAGCGTGCCAACAACATTCTCTCGATCGAGGAGAAGAAGGACAAGCGCACGTTCAATGGAGCATCGGATCCCAGCCTTATGGCCGATCCAATTGAAAAACACCTTTGGGGGACTATTCAAAGCACAGTTGCAGATGCGAAGTTACATGTTGCAGCCGAGGATTTCGAACAGGCAATGGAGTCCCTATCGACCTTGCGAAGCGCGGTCGACGCGTTCTTCGAAAAAGTTCGCGTCAACGACGACGATGCGAAGGTGCGCGAGAACCGCCTGAAGCTGCTGAACGAGATCCGCAGCGCCACGCGAGCGGTGGCGGATTTCTCGAAGATCCAGGATTGATCTCGTGCCCGGACGCAGCGCAGCGCCACTTGGCGGTGCGCTGCGGAGCCGGGGCCCATGCTGGCCGCATGCGCGGAGCTTCTTGTTCCCGGGTCGCGCTTCGCTTGCCTGGGACACGAGATAAAAGTGCCCCGCCCGGCGGGGGGAAGACCGGGCGGGGCCTGATGTCCGATTTATATTGCTCGCGCCAGCCTGATTGAAGTGACGCGCCGGACATCTAGTCGATCAGTGCTCCTTGTCGATCGGTGCTAGTCCAACACCTCGACGATGCGGCGCGAGCGCGGCTCGACCAGCACGGTCTCGCCGTTCACGACGGTGTAGCGATGGGTGGTGGCGCCGAAGCGTTGCGGCACGTCGTAATAGGTGACGCCCGCCTCGGGTAATGTGGTGCCAACTACGACGCGATCGGGAATGCTGAAGGCCGGTACACGCTGCTCGACGACGTACTCGCGGAAGGCCGGCCGCTGCTCGACTGCGATGGTTGGGCCGCTTTCGACCACGGCAGGCGCGCGTCCCACGGTGACACCGCTTTGCGCATGCGCCGCAAGGGGCGAGCCGATCGCGGCAGCGAGCGCTGCAAGAGCAAGAATCCTGTTCCGCATGGACAACTCCTTCGACGTGATTTTATTTTCGGACGCGCCGGTGGCGCAGCCGATTGGCCAATGCATGCACCCTTCGCAATGTTCCGGGAAAAGGCCCGCCGCATTCGCGGCAATTTCAGGCAGTTTTCGTGGGTGCCGGAACTCGCATGCCTGTTGCGCGTCTCTACTCGCGGAACCGGGAGGGCTATGATCCGCCCGCGATTCGTCTCACCACCACAGAAAGATAGTTCATGCACATCACCGTCGCCCACATTTCGCCGATCCTGTCGTTGATTGCGGGCGTGCTCATCCTGATCATGCCGCGGCTCCTCAACCTGATTGTCGCGATCTTCCTCATCGTGAACGGCGCGATCGGGCTCGGGCTCCTGAAGTGGCTCCGCTTCTAGGCGTTCATTTTCCGGAACCGTCCGACTTGCGCGGGCCCGCCCAAAATGGTGTAAGGCCCGCGAATTCCCATTCCTCTCGCAGGTTGTGTGCAAGCTATGGCCAAAGCCGCCTCGAAGCCCAAGAAGATCCTGGCGAAAATCCCAGCGAAATCAAAGTCCTCCGCCGCCGCAAAGGCCGCGACGCCGGCCCGCAAGGCGCTGGCCAAGAGCGCGCCGAAGCCGGTCGCCAAGGCCGCTGGAAAGCCTGCCGCCAAGCCCGGTGCCAAGCCCGCTGCAAAGCCGGCGGCAAAGGCCGTGACCAAGGCGGCTCCGCCGAAGGTCGCTGCGAAGCCCGCACCGAAGCCCGCACCGAAGAAGGCTGCGCCCGCCAAGGCCGCGCCAGCCGCCATCAAGGCCGGCAAATGGGTGTACACATTCGGTGACGGCAAGGCCGAAGGCAGCACGGAGATGCGCGACCTGCTCGGCGGCAAGGGCGCGAACCTTGCCGAGATGGCCAATCTCGGCCTTCCCGTGCCTCCCGGCTTCACCATCCCGACCTCGGTCTGCACCTACTTCTATGCCCACGACAAATCCTATCCGAAGGAGTTGCAGGCACAGGTTGAGAAGGCGCTCGACCATGTCGGCAAATTGACCGGCAAGGTGTTCGGCGACACGAAGAACCCGCTGCTCGTTTCGGTGCGCTCCGGCGCCCGTGCCTCGATGCCGGGCATGATGGACACCGTGCTCAACCTCGGCCTCAACGACCAGACTGTTGAAGCGCTGTCGGAATTGTCGGGCGACCGCCGCTTCGCCTATGACAGCTATCGCCGCTTCATCACCATGTATTCGGACGTGGTGCTCGGCTTCGAGCATCATCACTTCGAGGAAATTCTCGACACCTTCAAGGACGGCCAGGGCTACACGCTCGACACCGACCTCACCGCCGACGACTGGGTCCAACTGGTCGGCAAGTACAAGGACGCGGTCGCGCGCGAGACCGGCAAGGACTTCCCGCAGGATCCGCACGACCAGCTCTGGGGCGCGATCGGTGCCGTGTTCTCATCATGGATGAACGCGCGCGCGGTGACCTACCGCAAGCTGCACGACATTCCGGAATCCTGGGGCACCGCCGTCAACGTGCAGGCCATGGTGTTCGGCAATATGGGCGAGACCTCGGCAACCGGCGTTGCGTTCACCCGCAATCCCTCGACCGGCGAGAGCAAGCTCTACGGCGAGTTCCTGATTAACGCGCAAGGCGAGGACGTGGTGGCGGGCATCCGCACGCCGCAGGACATTACCGAGGAAGCGCGCAAAGAATCGGGCTCGGACAAGGCGTCGATGGAAGCGGCGATGCCCGAGGCCTTCAAGGAGCTGACGCGGATCTACACGCTGCTCGAGAAGCACTACCGCGACATGCAGGACATGGAGTTCACGGTGGAGCAGGGCAAGCTGTGGATGCTGCAGACCCGCGGCGGCAAGCGTACCGCGAAAGCGGCGCTGCGCATCGCAGTCGAGCTCGCCAATGAAGGCCTGATCACCAAGAACGAAGCGGTCACCCGCATCGATCCGGCTTCGCTCGACCAGCTGCTGCATCCGACCATCGATCCCAACGCCAAGCGCGACGTCATCGCGACCGGCCTGCCGGCTTCGCCGGGCGCTGCCTCTGGCGAGATCGTGTTCTCCTCGGATGAAGCGGCCAAGCTTCAGGCCGATGGGCGCAAGGTCATCCTGGTCCGCATCGAGACCAGCCCGGAAGACATCCACGGCATGCACGCCGCCGAAGGCATTTTGACTACGCGCGGCGGCATGACCTCGCATGCGGCGGTGGTCGCGCGCGGCATGGGCAAGCCCTGCGTCTCCGGCTGCGGCACCATCCGCGTCGATTATGGCCGCGGCACCATGAGCATCGGCTCCCGTACCTTCAAGACCGGCGACGTCATCACCATCGACGGTTCGCTCGGCCAGGTGCTGGCCGGACGCATGCCGATGATCGAGCCGGAGCTCTCCGGCGAGTTCGGCACGCTGATGTCCTGGGCCGACCAGGTCCGCAAGATCGGCGTCCGCGTCAATGGCGATACGCCCGAGGACGCGCGCACCGCGATCAAGTTCGGCGCGGAAGGCATCGGCCTGTGCCGCACCGAGCACATGTTCTTCGAGGAGACCCGCATCCGCACCGTGCGCGAGATGATCCTCTCGGAGGACGAGCAGTCGCGCCGCGCCGCGCTCGCAAAACTGCTGCCGATGCAGCGCGCCGACTTCGTTGAGCTGTTCGAGATCATGAAGGGTCTGCCGGTCACGATCCGCTTGCTCGATCCGCCGCTGCACGAATTCCTGCCGCACACCCATGCCGAGGTCGAGGAAGTGGCGCGCGCCATGAACACCGACCCGCGCCGCCTCGCCGACCGCGCCCGCGAGCTCTCGGAGTTCAATCCGATGCTCGGTTTCCGCGGCTGCCGTATCGCGATCGCGTACCCCGAGATCGCCGAGATGCAGGCCCGCGCGATCTTCGAGGCCGCGGTCGAGGCTGAGAAGCGTACCGGCAAGGCCGTTGGCCTCGAGGTGATGGTGCCGTTGATCGCCACCAAGATGGAGCTCGACCTCGTCAAGGCGCGGATCGATGCCACCGCACAGGCGGTGATGCGCGACACCAACACCAAGCTGGCCTATCAGGTCGGCACCATGATCGAGCTGCCGCGCGCCTGCCTGCTCGCGGCCGAGATCGCACAGTCGGCGGAGTTCTTCTCGTTCGGCACCAACGATCTCACGCAGACGACCTACGGCATCAGCCGCGACGACGCGGCGAGCTTCCTCGGTCCCTACGTGACGAAGGGCATCCTCTCGGTCGATCCCTTTGTGGCGCTCGACCAGGAGGGCGTCGGCGAACTCGTCAAGATCGGCGTCGCACGCGGCCGCAAGACCCGCCCGAAGCTCAAGGTCGGCATTTGCGGCGAGCACGGCGGCGATCCCGCCTCCGTCGCCTTCTGCCACGCTATCGGTCTCGACTACGTCTCCTGCTCGCCTTACCGCGTGCCGATCGCCCGCCTCGCCGCCGCGCAAGCCGCGCTCGGCAAGGCGATCGCAAGCCAGGCGTAAGACAGAACTAAATGCTGGAATGAAAGGGGCGGGGCGAAAGCTCCGCCTCTTTTTGTTATGCGCGGCGCGCCACTCCTCATTGCGACCGCAGCGACTTGTCCGCCGAAGCTTTGGCGAAGGCCGAAGCAATCCTGGAATCCCTCCGCGGAGACAGTCGGGATTGCGTCGTCGCGAGAGCTCCTCGCAATGACGGCGGGGAAGCACTTCGCGCAAACGACGGGAACCGGCGCGCGTCCCGTAATGATACGCGGCAGCAAGAGTTCCTTCACCATTCGCGTTGACCGGTTGTTTACCGCTTCACGTGAGGACGTGTTTACCACTCTGCGCGGTCGCCCCGTGAAAACACCCGTGTTCGCTTGAGTGTGCCGCACGCGCAACGCCGATTAACGCCCCGGCAACCTAAATTAGATACTTACGATAAAGGTCGAATTGCACGGATGTACTGCGGCTCGATTTTTCTGGCGTAAGCGTAGCGTGAGCGTAACGATGTCAGTGTTGCGTAACCATCCGAAGGGCGCGCGGTTCGCGTCCTTCGGAATCGGTCTCTGCATCTTCGCATTGATGCCGAGAGAGACCGGCTATCAGGACATTGCCTCTTTGCTGGCGCGCCAACCCGGCGTCGCCGAGCGTTGGCAGAAGCAGGTGTTCTCCGCGGCGTCGTCCATTCAGCTCGCCACCTACAGTTTTTCGCGCCCGATCGGCACCTCCGTTCCGCAGAGCGCGATGGTTCGCCTCGCAAGCATCGACGGCCGCGACGTCACCGGCGCGATCAGCCGCAATCCGGCGCTGCAGGCCCCGCCGCGCTACCACGCTTCCGACTTTCCCAAGGTCGATCGCTCCATGAAGGGTGATCGCCTCGCAACCGTCACCCCGGCTCAGGCTCCCGAAACGGCCACGCCTGCTGCGGCGCCGGCGCAGGAAGATCCCGCGACATCGAACAGGTCGGTGTTCGGCACCAAGACCGCCGCGTTGCCACAGGCGATGTCGCCGGAGTCCGCGGCCACGCTCGACCCCGAGCTGCAGGAAGCGCTGCGCGCACCGCCGCTGCCGCAATATGCCAATCCGCCGCAGGCCGGCGACGCTACGCGCGGGTTCGCCGTCCAGCCGCTCGAAGCGCTGAAGCAAGCGACTGTTCCGGCCGCTCCGGCGCGCGATCCTTTCCGCGTGCAGACCTCGAATCTGTTCTTCGGCAGCTCCGCGCTCGGCGGCAATCTCGAGAGTATCGAAAGCTGGCAGCCCGGCGCCGAGCCGCTGATCGTGATGCCCGACCGCGACATGAAGGTGACGGCCTCGCTGTCGCCGCCCACAGTGGACATTGCCAAAGCCATCGAGAGCGGCGAGAGCGTCGCGCCGAAGGGCGAGGTCAACGCCGACAACCAACGCACCAGATCACCGGTGGAACGGCTGGCGCTCGACGACAAGTCGCGCGCGAAGTCCGAGAAGTGCCTCGCGGAAGCGGTGTACTTCGAGTCCCGCGGCGAGGCCGTCCGCGGCCAGATGGCGGTGGCGCAAGTCGTGATGAACCGGGTGTTCTCCGGCAAATATCCCGACACGGTGTGCGGCGCAGTCTATCAGAACAAGCATCGTCATCTCGCCTGCCAGTTCACCTTTGCCTGCGACAACAATGCCGACGTGATCCGCGAGCCCGAGATGTGGGAGCGCGCCAAGAAAATCGCAAAAGCCATGCTCGATGGCCAGATCTGGCTGCCCGAGGTCGGCAAGTCCACGCACTATCACGCCTATTGGGTGCGCCCGTCCTGGGTCGCCGAGATGAAGAAGATGTACAAGACCGGCGTGCACACCTTCTACCGCCCGCGCGCCTGGGGCGACGGCAGCGAGGAACCAAGCTGGGGCACGCCGGCCCAGACCGCCGCGCTCTCCGCCGAACTCGCCCAGCAAGCCAAGAGCTCTGCGGAGATGGGCGCTACGGAGCGCAGGTAGTCCTCACGCCTCGATATCCAGCGCGCAGTCGAAATTCGGCGCCGAATGCGTCAGCGCGCCGGCCGAAGCATAGTCGACCCCGGTGGCCGCGATCGCCGCGATCGAGTCCAGCGTGACGCTGCCGGACGCCTCCAGCTTGAGGCGCCCCTCGTTGAGCCGGACTGCGTCCCGCAATGTCGCTAGGTCCATGTTGTCGAGCAGCACGGCGTCGGCCAGCCCGGTGTCGAGCACCTCGCGCAATTGCGCCAGCGTGTCGACCTCGATCTCGATTTTGACGAGGTGGCCGGTATGGGCGCGGGCACGCTCCAGCACCGCCCTGACGCCCCCGGCAACCGCGATGTGGTTGTCCTTGATCAGGATCGCATCATCCAGACCGAAGCGGTGATTGAAGCCGCCGCCGCAGCGCACCGCGTATTTCTCCAGCGCCCTGAACCCTGGCGTGGTCTTGCGCGTGCAGCAGATGCGCATTCGCGTGCCTTCGATGCGGGCGACATAGTCTGCCGTGAGCGTCGCGACGCCCGACAGGCGGCCGACGAAATTCAGTGCGGTCCGCTCCGCAGTGAGAATGGCGCGCGCAGGGCCAGAGATCGTCAGCAGCTGCTGCCGTCGGGCAACGCGTGTGGCGTCACGGACATGCGCACGCACCTCGATATCCGGCGAGAGCTTGCGCAATGTCGCCAGCGCCAGTGGCAGGCCTGCAATCACGCCGGGCTGGCGCGCGACCAGGACCGCCTCTGCCCTGGTCGCATCCGGGATCGCCGCAAGCGAGGTGATGTCGCCGGCGCGGCCGAGGTCCTCGTCGAGCGCGCGCTGCACGGCTTCGTCGATGACGAGCGGCGAAAGAAAGGCGTCGGGGTTGAGCAATGAGTTCGGGGTGATCATGGGGAACTCCGTCAGGCGATCATGGGGCTGCGCGCGGCAACGCGCTGAGGCTTTCTGCGATCTCGCGCGCCGTAGCGAGCGAGGTCATCGTTCTCTGCGCCAGCGCTGGGATTTCGGCCGGATGGTCGGCGCGGAAATGCGCGCCGCGGCTTTCGCGTCGGCGCCATGCCGAGGCCGCGACGTGCAGGGCCGAAATCGCCATGTTGCGGAGCGTGATGCTCGTTGCCTCGCGATCGAGCGCGGCGAAGTGGTGCACGGCATCGGTGAGACCGTCGCCCTCACGGACCACGCCGACATGCGCGCTCATCATCGCCCGCAGCCGCTGCACGACCGCCGGATCCGGCGAGCCGCCGCGCGGTGCGAGCGGTGCGTCGGGAAGGCGGGCGGGCGAGGGCAGCGTACGGCCGGCAATGTCGTCGGCAATTCGTGCGGCGTAGACCACGGCCTCGAGCAGCGAATTCGAGGCGAGCCGATTGGCGCCGTGTGCGCCGGTCGACGAGACCTCGCCGCCGGCCCAGAGCCCGTCAATGGAGCTGCGGCCGCGTTCGTCCACCGCGACGCCGCCCATATGGTAGTGTGCGGCAGGCGCGATCGGGATGATTTGCGTCGCTGGATCGATACCGGCGGCGATGCAGCTCGCATGGACGGTCGGAAATTTGTCCGCGAAGCGCGCGCCCAGCGCCTGCCGCGCGTCGAGAAAGGCGCCGCGGCCGGCGGCGATCTCGGCGAACACGCCGCGCGCCACGATGTCGCGCGGCGCGAGCTCTGCGAGCGGGTGGCGCGCCGCCATGAAGCGTTCGCCTTTGCCGTTGATCAGCGTCGCGCCTTCGCCGCGCAGCGCTTCGGTGGCGAGCGGTGCCGGATCGCGTCCGACACTGATGGCGGTGGGGTGGAACTGGACGAATTCGGGATCGGCGATCACGGCACCGGCGCGCGCCGCGATGGCGAGGCCGGATCCGCTGGCCTCGGGCGGATTGGTCGTGACCGCATAGAGATGTCCAATGCCACCGGTGGCAAGCACCACCGCGCGCGCGGCGAGCAGGAGCGGCGTCGCCGACGGGTTGACGGTCTCGCGCAGCTGAAGGCCGGCGACGGCGCTGGCCTCGGTCAGGAGGGCTTCAGCGACGAGACCTTCGATGACACGGATCGACGGCGTGCGGCGCACCGCTTGGCTCAAGGCCGCGATGATCGCCGCGCCAGCCCCGTCGCCCCGCACATGCACGATGCGCCGGGCGGAATGTGCCGCTTCGCGTCCGACGGCGAGCCTGCCTTCGAGATCGCGGTCGAACGGCACGCCATAGGCGAGGAGATCATGAATGCGCGGCGCGGCCTCGCGGGCGATCCCGAGTGCGACGGCCGCGTCGACGAGGCCGCCACCGACCGCGACCGTGTCGGCTGCGTGTGCTTCCGGCGTGTCGCCTTCGGCCACCGCCGCGGCGATGCCGCCTTGCGCCCATGCGGATGACGCGCCCTGGCCGAGCGGCGCGGCCGAGATCAAGGTCACCGGCCGCGGCGCGAGCTTCAGCGCGCAGAACAGTCCGGCAAGGCCGCCGCCGACGATGATGATGTCGTCGGTGCTGCGGGCGAGGTTGTGGATGTTGTGTTGCATGCTGTGCTCTCAATTCTTCAGATTGATCATCCGCTCCACCGAACGCCGCGCGCGCACTGCCAGCGCGGGATCGACCGTGACCTCCTCGCGGAGCGTCAGCAGGCTCTCCAGGATGTTCGCGAGCGTGATGCGCTTCATGTGCGGGCAGAGGTTGCAGGGGCGCAGCATCTCCACGTCGGGGAGCTCGGCGCGGACATTGTCGGCCATCGAGCACTCCGTGATCATCACCAGCCGCCGCGGCCGCTTTTCGCGTACCCAGCTGATCATGTGGGCGGTCGAGCCGGTGAAGTCGGCTTCCGCCAGCACGTCCGGCGGGCACTCCGGATGCGCGATGATCTGCACCGAGGGATCGGCCTCACGAAACGCGCGCAGTTCTTGGCCGGTGAAGCGTTCGTGCACCTCGCAGGCGCCCTTCCAGGCGATGATCTTCACGTCGGTCTGCGAGGCTACGTAAGTTGCCAGGTAGCGATCGGGCAGGAAGATCACGCTTCGAGCGCCGAGGCTCTCGACCACCTGCACCGCGTTTGACGAGGTACAGCAGATGTCGACCTCGGCCTTCACCTCCGCGGAGGTGTTGACATAGGCGACGACCGGCACGCCGGGAAATCTTTCGCGGAGCAGGCGGACGTCGGCGCCGGTGATGCTTGCGGCGAGCGAGCAGCCGGCGCGCATGTCGGGGATCAGCACCGTCTTGTCCGGGTTGAGCAGTTTCGACGTCTCCGCCATGAAGTGCACGCCGCACTGGACGATGATGCCGGCCTTCACCTTGCTGGCTTCGACGGCGAGCTGAAGCGAATCGCCGCCGATATCGGCGACGCAGTGGAAGATCTCCGGAGACTGATAATTGTGCGCGAGGATCACCGCGCCGCGCGCGCGCTTCAGCTCGTTGATCGCATGGATCGTCGGCGCCAGCAGCGGCCACTCGATCGGTGGGATCACGTGCTTCACACGTTCATAGAGCGGCGCGGTGGCACGCGCGATCTCCGGCGTCCATGCCAGCGAGGGCGTCGGCAGCGGGGGGCCTGTTCGTGCCGGTGTGGCACGGGGAGTGGCGGTGACTTGGCTCTGAGGTTGGCCCTGGGGCCGGTTGGCAAAGTCGTCCGGACCGTAAATTCCAGAGATCGGCATCGAGGCCTCCCTTGCAGGCGATTATACTCATACTGAGCATATGCGAGGCCTGATTGATCCGGCCGAGAGGCCGCCGCGGACTTCGTCAAGGATCTAATATACTCACTTTGAGCAAATCACAAATAACACGCTCTCCTGATCATCGCCAGATCCTGCCAAACACATTTCCGTCAAGCTCGGCTTGGCGCATCGACGAGGCCACATTGAAACGCAATGCTTCCGCGGCAGCTCCCCGCGGAATGCAACCGTTTTAGACTTGGGATTTTCATGCAAGTGCATTAAATGGCATGGTTGCGGGCGCCGCTTGCGAGTCGCCACAGACAGACGAGGAACACCATGTCGACATCAGCGAGCGAACTTGCTCCGGCCTCACGTTCCTCCAGCTGGCGCACCCCGGCCATCATCATTCTCTGCGGTTGTGCGATCGGCATGCTGGGCTTCGGTCCGCGCTCGGCGCTCGGCTTCTTCGTGCAGCCGATGAGTCACGAATTCTCCTGGGGTCGCGACGTGTTTGGTCTCGCGATTGCCGTGCAGAATCTGTTGTGGGGCTTGGGCCAGCCGCTCGCCGGCGCGGTCGCCGATCGCTTCGGCCTGTTCCGGGTGATGTGCGTCGGCGCTCTGCTCTATGCCGGCGGCCTGCTGTTGATGCGCTACTCCTCGACGCCGTTGTCGCTCAACCTCGGTGCGGGCGTCATGGTCGGTTTTGGTCTTGCCGGCTGCTCGTTCAATCTGGTGCTGTCGGCGTTCACCAAGCTCCTGCCGGCCGAGAAGCGCGGCCTTGCGCTTGGTGCCGGCACGGCGGCGGGATCATTCGGGCAGTTCCTGTTCGCGCCGATCGGCGTCGCCTTGATCGACAATTTCGGCTGGCAGCAGGCGCTTTCCGTGTTCGGCTTCCTGATGTTGCTGATCATCCCGCTGTCGCTGGCGCTCTCGACGCCGCCGGTCGCAAGTGCGGCGACCACGACGCCGGCGGATGATCAGACCTTCACCAGGGCGCTTGCCGAAGCCTTCGGCCACCGCTCCTATGTGCTGCTGGTGCTCGGCTTCTTCACCTGCGGGTTCCAGCTCGCCTTCATCACCGTGCATCTGCCGGCCTTCCTGGTCGATCGCGGCATCTCCGCCCAGACCGGCGGCTGGGTGATCGCGGCGATCGGCCTGTTCAACATCGTGGGATCGCTGAGCGTCGGCTATCTGCAGACCTCACTGCCCAAGCGCTACATCCTCTCGACCATCTACTTCACGCGCGCACTGGCGATCCTCGCCTTCATCACGTTCCCGATCACGCCGTTCTCGGCGATCGCATTCGGTGCGGTCTCCGGCCTGACCTGGCTGTCGACGGTGCCGCCGACCTCGGCGCTGGTTGCGCTGATGTTCGGCACGCGCTGGTTTGCAACGCTCTACGGCTTCGCCTTCGTCAGCCATCAGGTCGGCGGCTTCCTGGGCGTCTGGTTAGGGGGCATCGTCTTCGAACGCTTCGGGTCTTATACGCCGATCTGGTGGCTCTCGATCCTGTTCGGCGTGCTCTCGGCGCTGATCAATCTTCCGATCGTGGAAAAACCGGTTCAGCGGCTAGTGCCGGCGATTTGAAGTTCCTGCGGAGCAAGCCGCGAATTCGTTCAGGAAGTTCAAATCGATAACCGGCACTAGGATGATTTCTTTGCTGCCGCTCCTCTGAAGTTCGCTCCCCGCGTGCCGATATGGTTGCGAACTTCGGGTATTGGAGCGCCAGTTGCGCAGCCGGCCTGATCGGCTAAACATCCCAGGCAGACAAGTTAGGGAGTTCAGTCGTGGCCACATTCAAGGCGATCCGGATCGATAAGGCGGACAAGGGCACCACCGCCGCACTGACGCAGTTCGACGAAGCCGAGCTGATGGACGGCGACGTCACCGTCCGCGTCGAATGGTCGACGCTGAACTACAAGGACGGCCTTGCGCTCACCGGCAAGGCGCCGGTGGTGCGCCGCTTTCCGATGATCGCCGGCATCGACTTCGCCGGCACCGTCGAGCAATCCTCGCATCCGCAATGGAAGGCGGGCGACAAAGTCGTCTGCACCGGCTGGGGCATGGGCGAGACCCATCTTGGCGCCTATGCCGAGAAGGCGCGGGTGAAGGGCGACTGGCTGGTCGCCTTGCCGCAAGGCCTGTCGGCGCGCGATGCCATGGCGATCGGCACCGCCGGCTTCACCGCGATGCTCTCGGTGCTGGCTCTGGAGAAGCACGGTCTGTCGCCGAAGAGCGGTCCCGTGGTGGTGACGGGTGCTGCCGGTGGCGTCGGCTCGGTCGCCATCGCCGTGCTTTCGAAACTCGGCTACCACGTCATCGCGTCGACCGGCCGCGCCTCGGAGGCCGACTACCTGAAAGAGATCGGCGCGGCCGAGATCATCGACCGCAACGAATTGTCGGCACCGGCCAAGCCGATTGCGAAGGAGCGCTGGGCGGGCGGCGTCGACAGCGTCGGCTCGACCACACTGGCGAATTTGCTGTCGATGACGAAATACGGTGGGGCAATCGCGGCCTGTGGCCTGGCCGCCGGCATGGACCTGCCGTCATCTGTCGCACCCTTCATTTTGCGCGGGGTGTGCCTTCTCGGCATCGATTCGGTGATGTGCCCGATCGAGCCGCGAAAGGCCGCCTGGCAGCGCTTGGCGTCCGATCTGGATCGGACAAAACTATCTGGAATCACTCAGGAAATACCACTCGAGGAAGTTCCGGAATGGGGCGCGAAAATCCTCGCCGGCCAGGTCCGCGGCCGCATCGTGGTAAAAATTGTCTAACGGCGTTCAGACTTTACCAACCAAGCTGCTTCAATGTCGCCATGGTTAGTATGGTAAGCAGCAGGTAAAGAGATAAGGCATCGCCCGCTGCGGGGTCGGTTCGGAGTTGAGCATGCTTGCGCGTATTGTGTTGGGGGCTGTCACGGCGGCAGCAACGTTTGCGCCGGCCGTTGCCGGAAGCATGAATGCCGACGAGGCGCGTCGCTTCGTGGCCGGCAAAGTGTTCGCCTTCACGTGTTTCGACGGCACCCGCGGTGCAGGCCGCATCCTCGACGACCTCGGTGCCGCCGGTGCGGTGCAGTTCTCGGGCGCAGGCCCGGTGAAGCATCTCCGCTTGCCCGGCAACACGCTCCAGATCCGCGGCCAGAACGTCTGCGCGTCGATCAAGGGGATTCCGTTCGAGCCCTGTTTCAATCTTGAAAAGACCGATGATCGCAGCTTCCGCGGCTCGGTGTCGGGCATGGGCTTCGCCTATTGCGACTTCCATCACCAGGGCGGCAACCAGATGCTGATGGCCCGCGCCGCGGCGCGGCCGCGCTCGTTGCACAGGTCGGAGCACACCGGTTCGGTCGGTCCGTCCAACACCGAGATTGCCGCGCGCGTGGAGACGCCGCGTGTGGAGAGCAGCCGGCTTGAGCCGGTGAAGTCGGACACCAAGCCGGAGCCTGCCAAGATCGAGGGCCCGCTGGAGCTGCGCCGTTCGACCCAGTGAGACCCTGCGCATCAGTCCGCGCATCTTGTCGTTGAAGACGTCCATCGAACACGAAGCCGCCGCGCCGTAGTCATACGGACGGCGGCTTTCATGCCTTGGTAGCTGTTCGCGCTCCACTTTGCGTATGGCCGGGGGCGCGGCCCGATAAAAGGGTTCGACGATGTCGCTGTACTTCTTCCGCATCAGCACCGGCCGCTATTCCGGCGCCGCCGACCAGCCGTACGAGTTCGAGGATCGCACAGCCGCCTGGACCGAGATGACAGAGGTTTGCGCCAACCTGCTCAGTGGCATCGCCCGCGGCCTGAAGCCGAATGCGGAGTGGTGCATGGAGCTGCTTGACGAGAACAAGCAGCCGGTCTTCCGGATCAGCCTCGTCGGCGAGAGCCATCCGCTGCCCAATCGCCCCGGCTGACGCCGTGCTTCTACGGCCCGATTTCTTCAGAGATCAGCGAGCATGGGGAGAGCAGGGCGCGGCGACGCAGGAGATTTCCCGTAACGTGCAGCAGGCGGCGGAGCACTCAGGTGTCGTCCAACATCACCGATGTGCAGCGCGGCGCGCGCGAGACGGGTTCAGCGTCCTCGCAGGTGCTATCCGCCGCGCAGATGCTGCGGCGACAGCAACCGCCTCAAGCTCGAGGTCAGCAAGTTGCTCGGCACCGTCCGGACCGGCTGAGCATCACGTCCAAAGCACCTCGCCAAAAGCGACTCGCGAGACGACCCGCGTTCCTAACGCGGGTTGCTTTCGCGTGATGATGGTCCTTAAACGCCTCGGACAAGACGGGACGAGAGCACGGCTGCAAGAGACCGCAGTGGCCACCTCAAGCTGAAATTTACAACTTTCTGGCGATGTTATCTCTTCAATTTCAACTATTTGGCCCGAAATCTCAGTATTTCTCCGCAGCCGGTCGTTAACCAGAATGCGGAGCTCTGAGCGCTAGTTTCGTGGGCAAGGGCGATCAACGCCCATGCAGCTTGCAACGACTTGGCTGCGTGTTTCCTTTGGGGAAACGTACCATGTTGAGCCACAGTGATAGTCAGTTGATCCGAACCGGGGCCGCCAGCGGATGGCGGCGGCTTGGAGAAGTTCGGATCGGCACGATCTTGCCAACCATCATCTCTGCCCTGGTGCTGCTCGGATTGGCCTCGGCTGGATTCATTGCCTTCGAGGCCATCGTCAAGAGGCAAGAATCAGAAGCGTTCCTGAAGGTCAATGGAGCTGCCCAGCTGCTGTTGCGCAGCGCAGGACATTGGGCAATTGAACGCGGGTTGACCAACGCGGCGTTGAAGTCGGCCGAAGTCGCCGGCTCCGACCGGCGTGCCGAAATCGGAAAGGCGCGTGCGACGGCGGACGAGGCCTTCCGCAGAGCCGCCCTCGATATCGGAGCGATTCCCGAAATGGCGGCGGGGCAAAGGCAGCTTGCGGACGCCAAGGCGAAATTCGAAGCGCTGGGTCTCTTGCGCGAGAAGATCGATGCCGGCCTTTCGCGCCCACGCGCCGAACGCGCGCCTGAGGTGATGGATGGCTTCGTTCCAGCGATCACAGAGGTGATCGAGGTCGCGAGCAACCGCTTGCGCTTGACACTCGAAACTCTCACCAGCCCGCCGGTAGCAAGGCTGGCTCAACTCATCGGCCTGCGGCATCTGACGGCTCAGATGGCCGAGAATGCCGGAAGAGAGCGCGCCTTTCTGGCAGGGGCCGTCGGATCCCATGCAAAGCTCGGCAAGGAGGGCTTCGAGCGCCTTTCGGGGCTGCGCGCCAAGGTCGAGCTTGCGTGGGACACGGTCGTGCCGGTGCGGCTGCGCTCGGACCTTCCCGTGCAGGTCGGCGAGGCGATGACGGAGGTCGAAAACACTTATTTTGGCGTCTACGGCGAAACGCGTGTGACTGTGCTTGCCGGCGCCGAAAGTGGAGACTACAGGATCACGGGACCGGAATACTTCGCGCGGGCTACTGCCGGCATCAGCGCTATTCTGAGGCTCGGAGAGGCTATTGGTGCTGCCGCCGATCGCGAAGCCACGATGCAGGCAGAAACCAGCACTCGCAATTTCGCTTTCACGGTCGTGTTGCTCTGTGCCTCCCTGGTGCTCGCCGGCGTCAGCTTCTGGATCACCTTTTCGCGGATTCTTAAGCCGCTTTCAGCCATTTCGGTTGCGATGGGCGGTCTCGCCAATGGTGACTTCACGACCGACGTACCCGGCACCGGCCGAGGTGACGAGGTCGGCGAGATGGCGCGCACCGTTGAAGTCTTCAAGCTGAACGGTATCGAGGTCGAACGCATGCGCGGCGAGCAGGCTGCGGCCGAGGCGCGGGCGGCTGAGCAACGCAAGTCCGAGATGCACAAGCTGGCCGACGGCTTCGAAGCCGCAATAGGCGAAATCGTCGATACCGTGTCCTCGGCTGCGACCGAACTGGAAGCCTCGGCGTCGACGCTGACGTCGACCGCGGAACGCGGGCAGGAACTCACCACATTGGTGGCTGCCGCCTCCGAAGAAGCGTCCACAAACGTGCAGTCGGTGGCCTCTGCGACCGAGGAACTATCATCCTCGATCACGGAGATCAGCCGGCAGGTGCAGGAATCAGCGCGCGTCGCGGGCGAGGCAGTGCGCCAGGCCCGCACCACGACCGACCGCGTCGGCGAGCTATCCGCGGCCGCGGCGCGGATCGGCGACGTGGTGGAATTGATCAACACCATCGCCGGCCAGACTAACTTGCTGGCGCTCAACGCGACGATCGAGGCCGCCCGCGCCGGCGAGGCCGGTAGGGGCTTCGCCGTGGTCGCCTCCGAGGTCAAGGCGCTCGCCGAGCAGACTGCGAAGGCGACGGGCGAGATCGGGCAGCAGATCGCCAGCATCCAGAGCGCGACCGAGCATTCGGTCGGCGCCATCAAGGACATCAGCCACACCATCGAGAAGCTGTCGGAGATTTCTTCCACCATCGCGGCTGCCGTTGAGGAGCAGGGCGCGGCGACGCAAGAAATTTCCCGTAACGTGCACCAGGCGGCGGAAGGTACTCATCAAGTGTCGTCCAACATCACCGACGTGCAGCGCGGCGCCAGCGAGACGGGCTCGGCGTCCTCGCAGGTGCTGTCCGCCGCGCAGATGCTGTCCGGCGACAGCAATCGCCTCAAGCTCGAGGTCGGCAAGTTTCTCGGCACCGTGCGCGCCGCCTGACGGCGGCGCCCTTCGCAGCCTGCAACCAGCGCGTGACTGCGCGGCGGTTGCGCGCGTTCGTATTTCGACGTTGCGATCCGTGCCGCAGGGTTAACCTTCCGGAAAACCGACGCAGTCATGATGCCCGCAATATTCCGGGCGCTGAGTCGCCCTTCGCGTGTTGCGTCTCAATCGTTGGAGCAGGTTCATGAGCGGCATTTCCATTCGCCTTACTCATAAGGTCATGGCGATCGGACTGTTCGGCCTCATCGGGCTCGTCGCCTTCGGCGCGATCTACGAGATCGGCAGCCGCTCCCAGGACAGCTCCCGCGACGCTGCCAACCGCGCCCGCGCGATCGCCGATCTCAACAAGCAGCTCTCGATCGAGATGCTGGAGGCTCGCCGCAACGAAAAGAATTTTCAGCAACGGCGCAATGAAAGTTACGCCAAGGCGCATGCCGAGCTGATCGGCCCGATCAATCGCGACTTCGAGGAGGTGGAGCGGCTGATGTCGGCGGGCGGCATGAGTGCGATGTCCGACAGGATGAAGCAGGCGCAGGACGGCTTCAAGCGTTACGCGTCGGACTTCAATGCGCTGGTCGCCGCCGAGATCAAGCTGGGCCTGAACGAGACGCTCGGCCTGTCCGGCTCGCTCCGCGCCGCGGTACACGACATCGAGGCCAAGCTGAAGGAGATCGACGATCCCAGGACCACGAGCTGGATGCTGATGATGCGCCGGCATGAGAAGGACTTCATGCTGCGGCGCGACCCAAAATACATCGTCGAGATGCGGAAGGCCGCAGCCGAATTCTCCAAGGCAATAGAGGTCGTCGCGGTCCCAACGGCGGTGATGAATGAGGTCGCGGCCAAGCTGCAGAAATATCAATCCGAGTTCGCATCCTGGGTGGAGGCCGCGCAGCAAACCGCGGCACTCGACGACAGCATGATGAAGACGTTCCGTGGGTTAGAACCGGGTATGATCGAGGTGCGCAACACAGTCGAAGGCCTGTACAAGCAGGCCGAGGCGGCGGAAGCTGCGACCCGCGAGGCTGTGCGCACGTCGATGATGGTCGCCTTCGCCATTGCCGTCGTCGTGCTCGCCGCGGTCGGCTTCCTGCTCGGACGATCGATCTCGAAGACCCTTGCCGCCATGGTCGGTGCGATGACGCGGCTTGCGCGCGGCGAGCTCTCGATCTCCGTTCCCGGTATCGGGCGCAAGGATGAAATCGGCGAGATGGCCGGTGCCGTCGAGGTGTTCAGGAGCAACATGGCCGAGGCCGATCGGCTGCGCACCGAGCAGGCCGAGGCGGACGTGCGCGGGCGCGCGCAGCGCAAGCAAGACATGCAGCGGCTCGCCGACACGTTCGAAGGCGCGGTCGGCGAGATCATCGGGACGGTCTCGTCGGCGGCAACCGAGCTCGAGGCGTCGGCGAACACGCTGACCCAGGCCGCCGAGCGCGGCAACGGGCTTGCCACCGCCGTGGCGGCGGCCTCGGAGGAGGCGTCCGCCAATGTGCAATCGGTTTCCGCAGCCAGCGAGGAGATGACCTCGTCGGTCTCTGAGATCAGCCGCCAGGTGCAGGAATCGGCGCGCGTCGCCGACGTCGCCGTCGCGCAGGCCCAGCACACCAATGCGCGCGTCACCGAGCTGACGAAGGCCGCCTCCCGCATCGGCGACGTGGTCGAGCTGATCAACACCATCGCCGCACAGACCAACCTCCTTGCACTCAACGCCACGATCGAGGCGGCGCGGGCGGGCGAAGCCGGCAAGGGCTTTGCCGTGGTCGCAACCGAAGTGAAGGCACTTGCCGAGCAGACCGCGAAAGCCACGGGCGAGATCGGCCAGCACATCGGCGCGATCCAGGCCGCGACGGAGGACTCGGCCGGCGCGATCAAGGAGATCGGCGACACCATCGCCAAGATGTCGGAGATCTCGTCGACCATCGCCGCTGCGATGGAGGAACAGGGTGCCGCCACGCAGGAGATCTCCCGCAACATCCAGCACGCGGCACAAGGTACCTCGGAAGTCTCCGCGAACATCGCCGACGTCCAGCGCGGCGCCGGCGAGACCGGAGCGGCTTCGGCGCAGGTTCATTCGGCCGCGCAGTCGCTGTCGCAGGAGAGCAACCGGCTCAAGAGCGAGGTCGCGCGCTTCCTGGACTCGGTGCGGGCGGCCTAGCGGCGCTCGTCAATTCGAGCAGTGTTGCAGCGCGTCAAGGGCGGCGCGCTCGCACCACAGCACGTGATAGCCGCGTGCCGCAACAAATGATTGCAAGGAAAATAATGCGCACCAGGCTGCGCCCGTAGTTTTACGTAGGATCATGTTAACGCCTGCTTGCGAGTATCAAGGGCAATCTTGCGGGATAAGAACCAGCCAGCACTGTTGAACTGACTGCCGCTCGGTCGTCCGTTGTGACGCCCGTGTTGCAGGTGGAATGCGCGTTGCTGGGCATTGTTGGGATTTGTGTGATGTCGAAACTGTCGATCGTCTTCAAGCTGCTGACCGTGTTGTCAGTTCTCGTTCTCTCGCTCGCGGGTGTCGGCGTGACAGCGATCGGCACGATGCAGAACATCAACGCCCACACTGTCGAAATCGCGGAGAGCTGGCTGCCGAGCGTGCGTGCGCTCGGATCGATGCGCGCCGACATCAATGAGCTGCGCGTCGCGCTTCGCCTGCATCTGATGCAGGACACCGCCGAAGGCAAGGAAGCCGCCGAGAAGCGCCTTGCCTCGTTGCGCGAGCGCATCGAGAAGACGCGCAAGGTCTACGAGCCGCTGATGACGGTCGCCGAGGAACGCTCGCTCTACGAGCAATGGAGCAAGGCGTGGGCCGAATATCTGAATGGCGTGCAGGAGACGATGGCGCTGTCGCGCAAGAGCGTCGGCCGCTTCCCGACCGATGCCAACGAGATGCTGCAGACCAAGGTCGCCAAGATGGCGCAGGCCGCCGATCCGCTGCTTCAGAAAGCGATCGAGCTCAACAACAGGGGCGCCGAGCTTGAGACGAAGCAGGCGGCCGACAGCTACGCCACGATTTTCCGCGTGCTGGTCGGCATCATCGTGCTCTCCGTCGTGATCGCGATCGGCGCCGCCTATTATCTCGTGCGCGACGTCTCCCGTGGCATAGCCTCGATCATCCGTCCGATGCAGTCGCTCGGCCAGGGCGACCTCTCGGCCGAGGTGCCGCATCGCGGCGAGAAGACCGAGATCGGTTCGATGGCGGATGCGCTTCAGATCTTCAAGGAGGCGCTGATCGCCAAGAAGGCCGCCGACGAGGCGGCCGCGCGCGACGCCGAGGCCAAGATCGAACGCGGCCGCCGGGTCGATGCGATCACCACCAGGTTTGAAGCCATGATCGGCGAGGTGGTCGGCACGGTCTCCTCCGCCTCGACCGAACTCGAGGCGTCGGCCTCGACGCTGACCGGCACCGCGCAGCGCGGCCAGGAGCTCGCGACCGTGGTTGCGGCTGCGTCCGAGGAGGCCTCCACCAACGTGCAGGCGGTCGCCTCCGCATCCGAAGAACTGTCGTCCTCCATCACCGAGATCAGCCGCCGCGTGCAGGATTCGGCGCGGATGGCGGCAGAAGCCGTCGAGCAGGCCGCGCGGACCAACGAGCGCGTCAACGCGCTGTCGCAGGCGGCCTCCCGCATTGGCGACGTGGTCGAGCTTATCAACACCATCGCAGGCCAGACCAATTTGCTGGCACTGAACGCCACCATCGAGGCGGCGCGCGCGGGCGAAGCCGGCCGTGGCTTCGCGGTCGTCGCGTCGGAAGTCAAGGCGTTGGCCGAGCAGACCGCGAAGGCGACCGGCGAGATCGGCGCGCAGGTGTCGGGCATCCAGGCCGCGACGCAGGAGTCCGTCAGCGCCATCCAGGAGATCGGCGGCACCATCGAGCGGCTGTCGGAAGTGTCCGCAGCGATCGCCGCCGCCGTCGAGGAGCAGGGCGCCGCGACCCAGGAGATCTCGCGTAACGTTCAGCAGGCCTCGGTCGGCACGCAGGAGGTCTCGGCGAACATTACCGACGTGCAGCGCGGTGCGATCGAGACGGGCGAAGCCTCGGTCGAGGTGCTGTCGGCGGCGAAATCGCTGGCGACCGACAGCACGCGTCTCAAGGTCGAGGTCGCGCAGTTCCTGGAGTCGGTCCGCGCGGCCTGATCCTCAGGAGCATGATCCGGAAAAGTGCGAAGCGGTTTTCCGAAAAGATCATGCTGAAACAATTCAGCTAACCGTCTGCGGAGCCGGCGGCGGCGCGACCTGCCGCCGGAATAGGATGCGCTGGTACAGCCAGCCGATCGCGACCAGCACGATGCCGAGACACATGAACGACAGCGCGCGGTAGACGCCTGTCAACGTCGACATATCGATCACGAAGGCCTTGAGGATCGTCAGCGCGATGACTGCGGCCGACGCCAGCCGCGCGCGCTCCGAGTTGACGAGGATGCCAACGCCGAGCAGCACCACGCCGAAGCCGAGCCAGCCGATCGAATAGGTGTATTGCTCCGCCCCCGTGGTGCCGCCGTAGAGCAGGACCGGGCCGTGATAGAAGCGGCGGATCTCCAGCGTCACGTAAGCGAGCGCGAACACCAGCGCGCCGCCTGCGATCGTGTTGGCGTAGGCGACGGGGCGATGGCCCGCCACCGCATAGGACAGCAGCAGCATCAGCACGGCCGGCAGAGCGTAGCCGAGCAGCAGCAGGTTGAAGATAAGGCCGCCGACATTGACACCGGAGAACAGCAACGGGTTCTCCAGGATAAGGAGGCCGAACACACTGATGAACCCGGCAATCGCAGTGAGCACGATCGCACCGACATTGTGCACGATGCTGTGGCTGCGCAGCCGCAGCCGTTCCAGCCCGATCGCCATTGCGAGCGTGATGCAGACCTGCAGCCCGAATTCGAGCAGCGAGGGGGCCGCGGTCATACGGCCGCCGGTCGCAAAGTGCCGGATCTCCATGAACGTGAGCAGCGCGGTGAACAGAATCGCGGCGGTCTCGACCATGCGCAGCGGCGCATCGTCGGCCCGGCGCCGCAGGAAGATGCTCGCGCCCCAGAACGATGCCGCGGGCACGCCGTAGCCCCAGAGCAGCCAGTTGAAGATCGGCGTGGTGCCGACGGCATCGCCGACGATGCACGGATCATAGGCGATGCGCGCGGTGACGAGCCCCGCGAAGATGGCGGCGAGCCAGCGCAGGAACGGGATCGGCCGCTGCAGCGAGATCCAGGCGGTGCCGAGCGACATCAGCGCCAGCGCGATCGTCAGCCAGCCCTTCTCCAGAGCGAAGGTCAGCGCCAGCGCCAGCGCACCAAGCGTGCCGGTCGCGAACAAAGCGGTCGAGATCATGGTGCCTGGCCGGGTCTCGCGGCGCGTGAGAGCCTCGGTCGCGGCGCCGAACGCCGCGGCGAGCAGCACCGCGAGGATTGCAAACGGGATCGAGCGGTCGAGATGAGCGATGCGGGCGTAGAGCGCAACCAGGATCGCGATCGGCGTCGCCACTGCCGTTGCCGACCACACCACCGGGATGATCGCCGAGTTCGAACGGCCCTGGGCGAGAAAGCCCGCAATGCCGAAGCCGGCGGCAAAGAGCGCGGCCGTCACCAGATGCAGCGTCACGGAGCTGTCAATCGCGGTCGGTCCGAGGCCGGACATTGGGCCGCCCGGCAGCACCAGCATGTCCGGATTGGCCCGCACCGCCCATTCGGCGAACACGATGAAGACGGTCGCCGCGGCTGCGCCGAGCGCGCCGGTGGCCGCCGGCGCGCGCCAGGCGACGAGAAGCGTTGCGCCGACGAGAAGTGCAAACGCGATCAGCGCCAGATCGGCATGCGCGCTCGACAGCACGATCAGCATCGCGCCGAACAGATAGGCGCCGAGCGAGCTCGATGACACCGGCTCGATCTCGCCGTCCTCGATCGTTGGCCCGAACATGAAGCCGCAGACGACGAGGAGGGCGGCGAGCACGAAGCCTGCCATGACATGGAAGGCGTGCGGCGCGACCTGCAAGCCTTCGGTGTCCAGACCCGGGAAGACCCACAGCACGGCGAACCCGATCGTGGTGACCGCCAGCCAGCGCCATAGCCGGATGCGGGCGAGGCCGAAGCTCGCGGCGGTGACGACCGCGAGGTAAATGTAAAGCGCCCAATAGTCCGGCTTGCCGCTGGAGACGAGGAGCGGCGTCACGAACGCGCCGACCACGCCGAGGCCGGCGAGCGCCGGTCCGTGCAGCAGCGCGGCGGCGAGCGTGCACATGGCGACGATGCCGAGCAGCACGAAGGCGGTGGCAGGCACGAGGAAGCCGTAGAGCGCATAGGCGGCATAGATGGTCGCGAATGCCACCGCCGTACCGGCGGCGGTGAGGATCGCCGGGATGTTGGCGATCGGCAGCGCCTGGATGTTGGAAATGCTCTCCTTGCGCCGCGACCACTCGCCGGCCCCGAGCAGCGCGGCTGCGAACAGGCCGCCCAGAAACACGCGCACGCCGGGGCCGAGAAGGCCGGCCTCGATCGAATAGCGCACCATGAAGAAGCCGCCGAGCGCGAGCGCAAGGCCGCCGATCCACACCACCCACCGGGTGCCGAGCTGCTCCTCGAAACCGGGCGCAGGCGCGGGCAGAGGCGGAGGCGGCGCATCGGCTTCAGGGACCGCTTCGAGCGGCGGCGGCGAAACAGCTTCGGTAACGAGCGGCGAGGCCGGTTCAGTTTCCGGCACAAGCGGCGGCGGCTCCGCGGTATCGGTCGTGGTGGCGGGCGCCTGCTCCCAAACAGGTGTGAGCGGCGGCGGCTGCAGCTGCCGCTGTGCCTGAAACATCTCTTCGAGCAAATTCAGTCGCCGGCGCAGCTCACCCGCCTGGCCGGAAGCCTTGATCGCAATGAGGAACGCGGCGATCGCTATGATCCACGCAAAGACATCAAACGGGCCGTCGAACATGTAGCCTCCAGGCGATCGACGGGGGCCGATCACGAAATCCTTGTCTAGCGCCGGGGGCGGACGCGCAAGCCTGGTGCGGGCCGCTCCTGGAGCACGTCGCGGCGGAAGCGGTAGAGCGCCGCCGGCCGCCCGCCCGTCTGTGTCGACATCACCCCGGTCGGTTCGACCAGGGCTTCCATTTCGACCAGGCGGCGGAAATTCTGCTTGTGCAGGTGCCGGCCGGAAATCGCCTCGACCGTATGCTGCAGTTCGGTAAGTGTGAATTCAGGCGGCAAAAGTTCAAAGACCACAGGACGATACTTCAGTTTTGCACGCAGCCGCGCGATCGCCGTGGCGAGAATCCGGCGGTGGTCGAACCGCATCGAGGTGCCGAGCGGGGGA
This sequence comes from Bradyrhizobium sp. 199, assembly GCF_023073355.1. Classification (GTDB taxonomy): domain Bacteria; phylum Pseudomonadota; class Alphaproteobacteria; order Rhizobiales; family Xanthobacteraceae; genus Bradyrhizobium. The sequence continues at coordinate 527,050 of NZ_JADPJI010000008.1, read as the reverse complement.
AGCGTCTTGCGCGCTAATGCCGCAGGGCGGCCGTCGCGCCGCGCTTCCTCGACCAGCCCGGCCTCGTACAGCAGCTCGTAGCGGTCGAGCACGCGCTCCTCGTCCCAGGCCGCTCCGTCCAGGCCAAAGTAGAATCGCACGCGATCCCTACGCGGCAACGCGCGAACCGTCTCCGGCCTCTCCTCCGCGGCCCACACGGTCAGCGCGGGGACGATGTCGCGGGCGATGATCGCGGGCGGCTCCTCGCGCCAGTCCTCCCAGGGGAAGAAGCGATACCATGGCGCGAAGCTCGCCGCGTTTGCTGCAAGCTCGCCGTCCACCGCGCGTGTCAGTGCGAGATAACCGATCGACACCATATGCGCCTCGGTATCGCCGGCCTCGGCATGCCGGCCGCGATCGCCAAAGGTGTAGAGCTGCTCGACATAGCCGAGCCGCAAGCCCGCCTGTTCCTCGACCCAGGCGCGCAGGCCGATCTCGAAGGTGCGGTGCGCGAGCGCGTCGAACGGGCCGAACGGCAGGCCGGCAAGCCCGTCACTGCCGCGCGCGGTCAGGATCAGCGGCTCGTGGTCCGCGATCGCGACGATCGCCGCGGTCAGCCCGATCTCGATCGGCGTCAGGAGCGTCTGGCTCATGCGGTGACGATCGCAGCTGTTGCGCGAAGGACCTGCCAATAGATTGAACCGGCCTCTCCCCGGGCTCGCTGCAACCTCTCCTGCTTGCGGGAGAGGTCGGCGCGTAGCGCCGGGTGAGGGTTCTCTCCACGCCGGGACTTCCCCGATGCGGAAGCACCCTCTCCCCAACCCTCTCCCGCAAGCGGGAGAGGGGGCGCAGTCCCTTCGGGGCTGCTATTCGACTCTCGCCTCATTCGAGCTCGATCGCGAAGGGGCGGCCCTCGGCCATCATCGCGCCCGGGCCGATCTCGTCCAGCGCGCGCAGCATGCGGCCGTTGCGTCCGAGCGCGCGGTCGGCAAGGCCGACGATGCGCCGGTTCGGGGAGGCGATCGGCGAGGCCGCGCGGATCTTCCTGGCGATGTCGAGTTCGTCGCGGTTTGGATTGAGCGCGCAGACAGCCGCGAACGCACTCGCGGTGGAGCGGCTGATGCCGGCATAGCAATGGACCACCAGCGGTGCGCTGCGGTCCCAGCCGCGTACGAAATTCAGCACCTGATCGATATGCGTCTCGGACGGCGCGACGAAACCGTCCAGCTCCTCGGTGATGTCGTCCATCGACACTTTGAGATGATTGGCGGGCAGCACGGACACCGGCCTTGCCACTTGCTCGACATTTGCCATGACCGTCAGCACGTGGCTGGCCCCGGTGAGGCGGACGGTTTCGGGAAGCGCGGCGAGGGAACAGACGTGGATCATGGCGGACCTTTTTGGCGGCGATTATAGCCGGTGCCGTAGGGCGGGCAAAGCGAAGCGTGCCCACCACTTTTGCCGCAAACGCGAGAAGATGGTGGGCACGGCGCAAGAGCGCCTTTGCTCACCTACGAGACCTACGCGAACACCGCGCCAAACCGTTCCAAAAACTGCTTCTCGGCCCGTGCCGCGGTCCAGGGCGTCAGGTAGTCGCGCTGGACGCTGTCGGAGAGGCCGGGATCCTTGCCGAACAGGCGCTTCGCCTCGGCCTCCCCGAAGCCGGCGAGCGCGGTCGCCTCCAGATAGGCCGCGCCGCGATCGGCGGCCTTGATGGCCAGCGTGATCTCCTCGGGCAGCTCCGGCGGCAAGCCGAAGCGGATGTGGATGGCGCCGAGCAGGCGCTTCTCGACCGCCTTGTAATGGCCGTCGAGCACGGCCTTGAACGGCGAGATCATGTCGCCGATCACATATTCGGGCGCATCGTGCAGCAGCGCGGCCAGCCGCATGCGCCGATCGACGCGCGGCATCTCGTGCCGCAGCACGGTCTCCACCAGCAGCGTATGCTGCGCGACCGAGAAGATATGCGCGCCGGTGGTCTGTCCGTTCCAGCGCGCGACTCGCGCGAGGCCGTGCGCGATGTCGGCGATCTCGACGTCGAGCGGCGAGGGATCGAGCAGGTCGAGCCGCCGGCCCGACAGCATGCGCTGCCAGGCGCGGGACTGCGCAACGCCCGCGGTCTTCTTCGCGGTCATTTTGCCTTGAGGCGCGGCTTGCGCTGCGTCTTGCCGCAGATCGCGTGACAATGGCAGTCGACGAGGTGGTCGTTGACCATGCCGGTCGCCTCCATGAAGGCATAGACGATGGTCGGGCCGACGAATTTGAAGCCGCGCGAGGACAGCTCCTTCGAGATCTGCATCGACAGGGGTGTCGAGGCCGGCACGCTCGCGGTGGTCTTGAACTGGTTGATCTTGGGTCGTCCGTCCATGAAGTCCCACAGCAGCTTCGAGAAGCCCGGCCCCTTCTCCATGATGTCGAGATAGGACTTCGCGCTCGCTATCGCGCCGTCGATCTTGGCCTTGTTGCGCACGATGCCGGCATCGTTCATCAGCGCATGAACCTTCTTGTCGTTGTAGCGCGCGATCTTCTCCGGCTGGAAATCGTCGAAGGCTTTGCGGAAATTGTCGCGCTTGCGCAAAATCGTGATCCAGGACAGCCCGGCCTGAAAGCCGTCGAGGATCAGTTTTTCGTACAGCGCGCGGTCGTCATATTCCGGCACGCCCCATTCGGTGTCGTGATAGGTAACGTAGAGCGGATCTTCACCCGGCCAGGGGCAGCGGGTCTTTCCATCGGGATGCAGGCGGGGAGCGCGGCTCATGCGGCGGGGGGCTTGGCTGGAATGCGGACGACGTCTGGCTCGGCGAGCGTCAAGGCCAGTCCGCCGGCAGTAAGCGGCTGGCCGGCATCGAGCGCCTCTGCGACACGGTCGATGCGCACCAGCGCAATGCCCTTGCCGCCGGAGGTTGAACCGATGGTGCCGACCGGCTTGTCGCCGGCGAGAATGGTCGCGCCGGCTTCGGGCGAGGGGCCGTCGAGCAGCACCTTGACGCTCCGGGTACGCGCGGTGCCGCGATGCTGCATCCGCGAGACGACCTCCTGGCCGACATAGCAGCCCTTGTCGAAATCGACGCCGGCAAGGCGGTCCATGTTGGTCTCGTGCGGGAACGCGTCGCTGTACATGAAATCGAGCCCCCCGCGTGGCACGCCGAGCGCGATGCGGTGCGCCTCGTATTCGGTCGCATCGACCAACTCGGCCTCGATGAGATCGGACAGCTTCTGCTTGAGATCTTCAGGGATCAGGATGCGAATGCCGAGGCCTTCATTGCGCGGGTCGGTGAAGGCGAGGTCCGGCTGAGCCGCGGGCTGGCCGTCCCAGGCGGCAAGCACGCCGAGATCGCCGGATAGGTTTTCCACCGTGACCTTGGCGCGCAGCTTGTAGAATTTCAGCTTGGTGGCGAGGCTATCTGCCAGCGGTTTCGGGCAGTCGATCAGAAACCCGCCGCCATCACCTTTAGGCACCTCGGTGATCAGGAAATCGACGATGATCTTGCCTTGCGGGGTCAGCAGCGCACCGAATCGGCCCAGGCCCGGTTTCAGCCTGTCGACGTCGGTCGTGACCAGGCCGTTGAGGAAGTTGCGCGCATCCTCGCCCGCGACCTTGACCACGCCCCGGTCGGGAAGAAACGCTGATTTCATACGAAAATCTCTTGCGACATGTTGCTCCGGAACGTAAGCCCGCGAGGCATAAACGACAAGACCTTGAGCCCTGCGCTTGGGGATGAGAGGGGCCTTCAGCCATGACCCAGCGTTTCGACGTGATCCTCAAAGGCGGCATTGTTGTCAATCAGGACGGCGAGGGTGTTCGCGATGTCGGCATCACGGGCGGCCGGATCGCCGAACTGGACCCGCTGTCGCAGGGCTCGGCCGCGGAGGTGATCGATTGCAAGGGCCTGCACATCCTGCCTGGCGTCATGGACACGCAGGTGCATTTCCGCGAGCCCGGACTGGAGCAGAAGGAAGACCTCGAGACCGGCTCGCGCAGCGCCGTGATGGGCGGCGTCACCGCCGTGTTCGAGATGCCCAACACGTCTCCCTTGACCGTGACGGAAGCCACATTCACCGACAAGGTGAAGCGTGCCCATCACCGCATGCATTGCGATTTCGCCTTCTTCATCGGCGGCACCCGCGAGAACGTGCAGGATTTGCCGGTGCTCGAGCGCGCGCCGGGCTGTGCGGGTGTCAAAGTGTTCATCGGTTCCTCGACCGGCGCGCTGCTGGTTGAGGACGACGAGAGCCTGCGCCGCATCTTCCAGGTGATTCGCCGCCGCGCCGCGTTCCATGCCGAGGACGAGTACCGTCTCAACGATCGCAAATCGCTGCGCATCGAGGGCGATCCGCGCTCGCATCCAGTATGGCGCGACGAGACCGCGGCGCTGATGGCGACGCAGCGGCTCGTCAAGCTCGCGCACGAGACGGGCAAGCGTATCCACGTGCTGCACATCTCCACCAAGGAAGAGATTGAGTTCCTGCGCGACCACAAGGACGTCGCCTCCTGCGAAGCGACGCCGCATCATCTGACGCTGGTCGCGCCCGAATGCTATGAGCGGCTCGGCACGCTGGCGCAGATGAACCCGCCGGTGCGCGGAGCCGATCATCGCGCCGGCATCTGGCGCGGCATCGAGCAGGGCATCATCGACGTGCTCGGCTCCGACCATGCCCCGCATACGCTGGAGGAGAAGCAGAAGACCTATCCGGCTTCGCCCTCCGGTATGACCGGCGTGCAGACGCTGGTGCCGCTGATGCTCGATCACGTCAACGCGGGTCGGCTCTCCCTAGCGCGCTTCGTCGACCTCACCAGCGCCGGCCCCGCGCGCCTCTACAACATGGCCTGCAAGGGCCGCATCGCCGCCGGCTACGACGCCGACTTCACCGTCGTTGATCTCAAGCGCAGCGAGACCATCACCAACAAATGGGTGGCATCCAAGGCCGGCTGGACTCCCTATGATGGCGTCCGAGTGACAGGCTGGCCCGTCGGCACCTTCATCCGCGGCCGCCGCGTGATGTGGCAGGGCGAACTCGTGACGGCCGCGCAAGGCGAGCCGGTACGATTCCTGGAGACGCTGAAGCAGTAGCCGTAGCCGCGGTGTTGTCACACATTCGTCATTGCGAGCGCAGCGAAGCAATCCAGAGTCTTTCCGCGGCGGTAGTCTGGATGCTTCGCTGCGCTCGCAATGACGAGTGGAGAGAGCTACACTCCCTCGAACGGGAGAGCAGTCCGATGCCCCAACCGACGCCCCTCATCACCACCGAGCAGCTCGCCGCCATGCTCGGCGATCCCAACCTGCGCCTCTACGACTGCACGACCTACAACGAGCCAGTGCCGCCGGGCAGCGACGTGCCGTACCGCGCGGTGCCGGGTGACAAGACGTTCGAAGCCGGCCACATTCCGGGCGCCGATTTTCTCGACCTGCAAGGCGAGTTCTCCGACGCCTCCGCGCAGCAATTCTTCATGATGCCCGGCGTGGCCCAACTCGAGGCGGCCTTCGGCCGCCACGGCCTCGACGCAGGCAAGATCATTGTGCTCTACAGTATCGGCACGATGATGTGGTCGACGCGGTTCTGGTGGATGCTGCGTTCGCTCGGCGTCGATGTGCATGTGCTCGATGGCGGCTACGACAAATGGGAGGACGAGGGGCGCCCGGTCGAGACAGGCGCACCGAAGGGATATCCAGCGACGACCTTCAAGGCCGCGCCGCGCGCGGGCTTCTTCGTCGACAAGACCGCCGTGAAAGCGCGGATCGGCGATCCCTCGACGATCATCGTGAACGCGCTCGGTCCGCAGTATCATCGCGGCCTCGAGCCGAGCCGCTACGGCCGGCCTGGCCGTGTTCCCGGCAGCGTCAACGTATCAGCTGCGGCCCTCGCCAACGCCGACAAGACGCTGACGAGCCTTGCCGATGCCGAAGCCCAATTCGCGGCGGCAGGCGTCACGCGCGACAAGAATGTGATCTGTTATTGCGGCGGCGGCATCTCGGCGACGATCGACCTGTTTCTGCTGACGCAGCTCGGCTACGACAAGCTGACGCTCTACGACGCCTCGATGGGTGAATGGGCGAGGGATCCGGCGCTGCCGATCGAGACGGACGAGTTGTAGAAAAATTGGGAACCTTTCCCCTGGACCTGCATCCAATGTCCGAAGTGAGACGAAACGAGCGGGTAATCGCCATGCCACGGACCGCAGCCGGCCTGTCCGCCGCCGTCAGGACATCGGAAGCCGAGTTGATTGACCGTGCGCGGCGCCGGGACGAAGCCGCATTGCGCGAGATCATGCAGGCCAACAACCGCAGGCTCTACAGGCTTGCCCGCGGTATCCTGCGCAGCGATAGTGAGGCCGAGGACGTGGTGCAGGAGACCTATATCCGCGCATTCACACATCTCGACGACTTTCTTGGCGCGTCGGCGCTGTCGACGTGGTTATCGCGCATTGCCATCAACGAAGCGCTCGGACGCGCACGCGGTCGAAGGCCGCAGGTCGAACTGGGATCGCTGCCGGAGGCCACGCTCGAAGCGCAGATTATCCAGTTTCCCCTTTCGTCCGCCGCAACTGATCCGGAAAAATCCATGGCTCAACGCGAGATCCAGCGCGTCGTCGAATACGCGATCGATGAATTGCCCGACGTCTACCGCATGGTCTTCGTCGCGCGGGTGATGGAAGGGATGAGCATGGAGGAGACGGCCGAGCTGCTCGGTATCAAGCCCGAGACCGTGAAGACGCGGCTGCACCGTGGCCGCACAATGCTGCGTGAGAACGTCGAGAAGAAGATCGGCCCGGTGCTGATGGATGCATTTCCGTTCGCCGGGCAGCGCTGCGAGCGCCTGACAGAGGCCGTGCTCGCGCGCCTTGGCGTCGGCTGATTGGCGTCGGCTGAAATTTTTCGGGAACGTTTGCGCGAAAGTCCCATCCAACCCCTGTGAAGCAACGCGCCGGCGAACCGTCCGGCAGCACAGGAGTATCAAACCATGTTGATCCGATGGAGCGCGGCGATCGCCGCGGCAATTCTGTTGTCGAGCCCCGCGCTGCTGCAAGGCGCCCTTGCCGCCGACAAGCCCACCGATCCGCAGATCGCCCACATCGCCTACACCGCGGGCGTGATCGACATCAACGCCGCCAAGCAGGCTCAGAAGAAGGCGAAGAGCAAGGACGTGAAAGCGTTCGCCGAGGACATGCTGCGCGACCACGAAGCGGTCAACAAGCAGGCGCTTGCGCTGGTCAAGAAGCTGAACGTCACGCCGGAAGACAACGACACCAGCAAGGCATTGTCCAAGCAGGCGAGCGAGAAGCTGGCCGAGCTCGACAAGCTGAGCGGTGCCGCGTTCGACAAGGCCTATGTCGCCAACGAAGTCGTCTACCATAAGGCAGTCAATGGCGCGCTGGAGACCCAGCTGATTCCGTCGGCGAACAACGCCGAATTGAAGAGCCTGCTGCAAACCGGCCTGAAGATTTTCCAGGGGCATCAGCAGCACGCTGAGCACGTCGCGGCCGAGCTGAAATAGGAGATAGCAATGATGCCGGTGCGACTGCCTTCGATCGCGATAGTGCTTGTCCTTGCGGCGATGGTCGCCCCGGCACACGCCGCAACCATCGAGATCACGATGGAGAATCTCGTGATCTCACCGGCCGAGATATCGGCGAGGGTCGGCGATACCATCAACTGGATCAACAAGGACGTCTTCGCCCACACCGCCACCGCGAAGAACGGCGACTTCGACGTGACGCTGCCACCGAAGAAATCGGCGACATCAGTTCTGAAGAAGGCGGGAACGGTCGATTATTACTGCCGCTATCATCCCAACATGAAAGCGACACTCAAGATCGAACCGTGAGGAGAGAGCACGTTCCCGCGCGCTACGTCCGTCAACTGGCCCCGTCCGCGTGGCGGGTTCATTTTTCGGCAGTGCCTATTGCCTGCAGATGTCGACCGAGAATTCGCCGTTGCGGATGCGGCCGGGAAAGCCCTCGACGAACTTGGCGACCGCATCCTCGCCATAGGTGCCGACGAGCTCGGCAAAAGCCGCGAACAGGCTCGCCTGCGCCAGGCAGTCGCCGTCGACGCCGTCATGGCGCGCTTCGGCCCAGGCCTCGTTGAGATAGCTCAGTGCGGCCTGCTTCTGCTCGTGATCGGGCAGCGGCGCGCGTGCGGGGGCGTAGGAAATCGGCTGGCTCATGAAACTCGATCAGGGCTGGGGCGCGATCCACGGCGATGCGCTGTGCGAGAGGTGTAGCACGAGCGTTAACGACCGCTAGGCCACATCTTTAAGAACGGTTAACGGCTGTGAACAAACTCGATGACAGAGTTCCAGCCGCTATCATTCCGGGGCGCGACGAAGCAGCGAACTATGGTGCGCAATTGCGCACCTGAGAATCCATCAGGCGGCGGACTTTGCGGTTGAATGGCTCGCGCTGCGCGTGCTCCGGAGAGAGTCTTAGTTCGCGTAGCGCGCCGTCAGATCGCGCGAGATCTTCGAGCCTTCGTCGATATAGCGGCGGATCGCCACCGTCGCGGCCGGCGTGCAGCTCCGGTAGGTCTGCTGAAAGCCGTTATAGCCGCGGTTAAAGCCCGCGATCATGCGGGTGCGGCGCTCGCCGGAGGGGGTTTCGGCATCGATCAGCGCCTGCATCTCGTTGCGCCATTTGTTGCCCTCGTTGGAGCCGCAGATGCCGCGCAGATAGTGCAGCCCGCCGAGGATCTCCGCCAGCCGCTGCAAATCGCCGTCAAACGGCGCCGCCACGTCCTGGGCCCTCGTGGGCGCAGAAGCGCAAGCGAGAATCAGGGCAAAAATGGCGAGAAATCGCGTGGACATCGGCGGGCTGTATGCCCCCTCGGGGCGATGGGCGCAAGGCGGTCAGGGGCCGATCAGGCGCGCGGCGGACTGGATGACCTCTTCCAGCCCCCCGGTCAGCTTGAGGTCGCCGAGGCCAGCCAAGGCGTCGGGCGCGATCCAGCGGTAGTCGTCGAGCTCGTCGTTCAGGACCGGCTCCTTGGCCACCCAGCGGGCGGCAAACGACATGATCAGGTAATGGCCGGCCCCCGCGGCAGCCGGCAGCACCTCGCGCCAGCCGGCGAGGCCAACGATCGCGATGTCGAGCCCGGTTTCCTCATCGACCTCTCGGCTCAGTGCCTGGTGCAGCGATTCTCCGAATTCGACCCGGCCGCCCGGGAGCGAGTAGAAGCCCTTGGCGGGCGAGCGGGCGCGGCGGGTCAGCAGCACCTTGCCGTCGCGGAAAATGGCGGCGCTGACGGCGAGCTGGGGATGGGTGGGCTGGACGACCGGAACCATTTTCTTAGGACCTGTTCTGAAAGGACGTGTTCTGAAAGGACCTGGTTCAGTTCGCCATAATGGTATCGACGTCGGCCTCGGCCCCGCCATGAATGATGCCGCCGCAGGCCGCGATCAGCGGCTTGACCCAGAGCGCGGCCTGTTCGGCGAGACGGATGCGCGTCGTGTCCTTTTCGACCTCGCGCATCGCCGAGCCGACCGCAGTCAGGATCGAGGTCATGGTATCGGTCAGGTGGTCGAACTGGGCGCGGACGTTGGGATCAGCCTTCTCATAGGCTTCGATCGCGAGGTCGCGTGCCTTGAAATTCGACGCCGTGAAATGCTCGGCATAGGACAGCGGCGACCAGGTCAAAAAATCTTCGGCGCATTCCGGCATGTCGGGGACCATTTCGAGCAGCATCACGGCTTCATTGAAATGGTTGAGATAGTCAGTGGCAAGCCCGGTCCGCGGATTGATGTTGGCCACGCGCAGCCGCTCCGCCCAGGCGGAGGCCTCGGGGCCCGTCTGTACGTGCGTCCGCGCGGGTTGGGAGGCCATTGAGCTCATCAGCCGCAGTGTTAACGTTCGGGGTTAAAAGGACCTGAACGGACCCTATATAGACGCCTTGGGATGTGTGGACGGTTTGTCATAACTTCGGCCCCCGCGGCCTTGCGGCAACTGTTCGGCTATGTCGAGCAGCCGAATTTCCCGCCTCGGTACAACGTGGCGCCGACACAACCGATTCCGGTCGTGTGGACCGAGAACGGCGCGCGCCATTTCCGCCTGATGCGCTGGGGCCTCTTGCCCGGCTGGGTCAAGGATCCCCGCGGATTCACGCTCCTGATCAACGCCCGCTCGGAGACGATCCTTGAGAAGCCCGCCTTCAAGAGGGCTATTCGCCGGCGGCGCGGATTGATCCCGGCGGATGGCTATTACGAATGGAAGGTGGAGGACGGCCGCAAGCAGCCCTTCTTCATCCACCGTTCCGACGGTGCACCGCTCGGTTTCGCTGCGGTGTTCGAGACCTGGGCCGGGCCGAACGGCGAGGAGCTCGACACGGTTGCGATCGTCACAGCCGCGGCGGGCCAGGATCTTGCGACGCTGCATGACCGCGTTCCCGTCACCATCAGCCCACGCGATTTCGAATGTTGGCTTGATATTCGCGGCGACGAGGTCGATGCGATCCTGCCGCTGATGACCGCCCCGCGCCGCGGCGAATTCGCCTGGCACCCGGTCTCCACCCGCGTCAACCGCGTCGCCAATGACGACGAGCAGCTCGTGCTGCCGATCAGCGCGGAGGAGATGGCGGCGGAGGCAGAGGCGGCCAAGCCGAAGAAGGCGGCGCGGAAGGCGGCGGTTGGCTCGGCGGACGACGGGCAGGGGTCGTTGTTTTAAGCGGCGCCGCCGTTCACACAATCTCTTTCGCTCGCAGCCCCGCAATCTCTGCTGCATCAAACCCCAGCTCGCCCAGTACCGCATCGGTATCCGCACCCAGTTCCGGCGCCATCCGGTCCAGCTTGCCGCCGCCATGGGCGAGCTTGAAGCCGCTGCCGGCAAAGCGCAGGCGGCCATAGGGCGTATCGAGCTCCTGGATCGCGCCGCGCGCCTTGATTTGCGGATGGTCGATGATTTCCTCGACCTTCCAGATGCTGGCGCAGGGCGCCCCGGCATCTTCCAGAATGGTCTCCCATTCGCGCGCAGATCTTGCCGCTAGCGCCTCCTCGATGATGGTGCGCAACGCAGGCTCGTTCTCGTTGCGCGCGAACCAGTCGGCAAAGCGCGGATCTGACAGCGTGTCCTCGCGGCCGAGCGCGCTCATCAGCGCGCGGTACTGCTTCTCGTTGTTGACGGCGAGCAGGATGTGGCTGTCGCCGCACTTGAACAGGTTCGCCGTGGTCCTGCGGCTGACCGCCTGGTTGCCCGACAGCTGCTGGCGATGGCCGGCAACCGACCAGTCCGCGATCTGTCCGGACAGAAACGCCAGCGTCGCCTCCAGCATGGAGACGTCGATGAGCTGGCCCTTGCCGGTGCGGTCGCGTTGATAAAGTGCGCTCGACACGCCGAACGCGGCGGTCGCGCCCGAAAGTACGTCGCACACGGCAAAGCCCGCCCGCGTCGGTCCGGTCTCGGGATGGCCCGTGATCGCCATGATGCCCGACAGCGCCTGCATCTTGCCGTCATAGCCGGGCCGCAGGCGGTCCGGGCCGGTCTGGCCGAATCCCGACACCGCGCAATAGATCAGTTTTGGATTGATCGCCGAGAGTGCCTCATAGCCGATGCCGAGCTTGTCCATGACGCCGGGGCGGAAATTCTCCATGACGACGTCGACCTGGCTCGCAAGCTTCTTCACGATCGCGATCGCCTCGGGCTTCTGCAGATCGAGCGTCAGGCTGCGCTTGTTGCCGTTGATGGCCTGAAACGCGGGCGCGAGCCCGCGCTCGGCCCATTCGCGTGACAGCGGCGTGCGGCGCATGTCCTCGCCCTCGCGCCGCTCGACCTTGATGACGTCGGCGCCGAGCAGCGCGAGCTGGTAGCTTGCATAGGGGCCGGCCAGCACTTGGGTGAAGTCCAGGATCTTCACGCCCTCGAATGGTCGCGTCACGTCGCTCTCCCCTGTTTGCTTGACGTTACCGGAGGACGTCAGGCGGCGCGGTTGCCGCGCGCGATCTCCTTCTGCTTGTCGAATTCGGCACGGCGGCGCGCCAGCTCTTCCGGCGAAAGCTGCGCGACGTTGTTGTAGTCGAGCTTCCAGGAGGCGTCCTCGCTCCAGCGCAGCGGCGATTGCATCGTGGTCTGCGGGCCGCTCGCGGTCTCCAGCAGCGTGAGCGCGAGCTCAAGCGTCTGCGCCTGCGAGGCGATATCATGCGGCTTGCCGGCGGAATTGCCGAGCGGGAAGTCGCTGAACAAGAAGCGCGGCACCGCCGCGTGCTCAATGATGTCCTTGGCGCAGCCCATGATCACGGTCGGAATGCCGCCTGCTTCGAGATGCCGCGCCACCAGCGCGGTGGTCTGGTGGCAGACCGGGCAGTTCGGCACCAGCAGCGCGACATCGACCTCGTCGGCAAGGCAGCGCGCCAGAATCTCCGGCGCGTCGGTGTCGAGCGTGACACGATGGCTGCGGTTGGTCGGCGCGCCGAAGAAGCGCGGGGCGACCTCGCCGATCCGCCCGGCGGCGGACGCCTTCAAGAGCTGCGGCAGCGGAAACCAGGTGCCGTTGTCGGTCGCCGTGGTGTGCTTGCGGTCGTAGCCGATGTGCGAGATGCGAAGGTCGTGCGCTTTCGAGGTGTCGCCGTCATAGACCGCGTAGAATTTCGCGCTGCCGTTATACGCCGCGCCGGGTCCCTGGTCGCCCTTGGCGGGATCGAACGGCGCAGCGGTCGTGACGATGGTCACGCGCGACTTTGCCAGCGGCTTCTTCAGCGGCTGGAACGGCGCTGAGGTGTAACGCGCCCAGCGGTACGCCGTGGTGTAGCCGATCGCCGCGTAATAATCCCGCGTGCGCTGCATATAGGGGACGGGGGCATCGTAGTCGGGCGCAAAGCCGAATTCGTCGTCGCGCGGAGCGGACATGGGCGCGTCTCCTGGTTCTTGGTTGGGGCCAGACTAGAGATAGTTTTCGGGTTGCTCAACGGGGGGAGGGTGGACGCAGGACAGGATTGCAGACGAGGGTGAAGCGGCGTCGGCGGTGCCTCTTATCCTCCAGGGAGGTGAGAGGCGCCAGCGCGAGCTCACCTGAACACATGCAGCGCCACGTACTGCAACAGCATGATCGCCTTGGCGTCGATGATGCGTCCGTCGGCGATCATCGCCAGCGCATCGTCCATCGAGAGCTCCAGCACCTCGATGTCCTCGCCCTCGTGTTCCAGGCCGCCGCCGTCGCTGACGCGCATCGAAGGCTCGTACTCGGCGACGAAGAAATGCAGCTTCTCGGTGATGGCGCCCGGGCTCATGAAGGCCTCGAACACCTTGTGGACGTGGTGCAGGCGATAGCCGGTCTCCTCCTCGGCCTCGGCGCGGATGCGCTCCTCGGGCTCGGCGTCGTCGAGCACGCCGGCGGCGGCCTCGATCAGGAGATCGTCGTAGCCGCGGATGAAGGCCGGCAGACGGAACTGGCGCACTAGGATCACCGTACGCTGTGCGCGATTGTACGGCAGCACGGCCGCGGCGTTGTCGCGCTCATAGGTTTCCCGGTGCTGCGTCTGCCACGCGCCATTGCCGCGCCGGTAGTCGAACGTCGTGGTCTTCAGCGGGGTCCAGCCGTCCGAGAGCACGCGGACGTCCTTGATGCGGACGCGGTCGGCAATTGTCATGGAGCCTCTCCGTTGTCTTTACCTCGCCCCGCAAACGGACCGAGGGGCGCAGCTGCGTTCGCGGCCGCATCTCAGTTGCTTGGGGTGGTTTCCCGGTCGTCGAGCCATTTCTGGAACATCACCGAGGTGGATTCCGTAAAGCCCAGCGACTTGTAGAACGCACTGGCCGGCGCGTTCTCGCGGCGGACCAGCAGCTGGAGTTTTGCGATTCCGGCCGCGCGCAGCCAGCCCTCCGCCGCCGCCATGATGCCGCGGCCATGGCCGCGCTTCTGGCTGTCAGGATCGACCGCGACGTAATAGACCCAGCCGCGATGGCCGTCATGGCCGACCATGACCGTTGCCGCGATCGCGCCATCGTCGCGGCCGATCAGCACGGTGGAATTGTCGCGCCGCCGCGCCAAAGCGATGTCGGCGTGTGGATCGTTCCAGGGCCGGGTCAGGCCGCAGCGCTGCCACAGCGCGACAACGGGCTCGACATCGGCATCGGTGATCGCAGAGATCGCAAGGGCGCTCACAGCACCTTCCCCGGATTCATGATTCCATGCGGGTCGAGCATTGCCTTGATGGATCGCATCAGCTCGATCGCGGTCTTGTCCTTGACGACGGGCAGCTCGTCGCGCTTGAGCACGCCGATGCCGTGCTCGGCCGAGATCGAGCCGCCCATGCGCAGCACGATCGCGAACACCACCGCGTTCATCTCGTGCCAGCGCGCCAGAAAATCGGCGGTGTCGGCGCCGATCGGCTGGCTGACGTTATAGTGCAGATTGCCGTCGCCGAGATGGCCGAACGGCACCGGCCGCGCACCGGGGATCAGCTTCACCACGGCGGCGTCGGCCTCGGCGATGAATTCGGGCACGGCCGCGACCGGCACGGAGATGTCGTGCTTGATCGAGCCGCCTTCCGGTTTCTGCGCCGAAGACATTTCGTCGCGCAGCTTCCAGAAGCCGGCGCGCTGGGTGAGGCTCGACGCGATCACGGCATCGTCGACGATCTCTTCCTCCATGGCGCGGGCGAGGATCGTCTCCAGCGGCGTGCGGGCATCCTCGCTGGCTGCGGACAATTCCATCAGCACGTACCAGGGATGCTTCGCCTGGAGCGGATCGCGCACGTCGATGCCGTGCTTGACCGAGAACTCCACCGCCATCTCCGACAGCAGCTCGAAGCTCGTCAGCGCATTGGCGGCTTCGCCTTGCGCGATCGTGAGCAGCTTGAGCGCCGCCGCCGGCGACTTCAGCCCGACGAAAGCGGTCTCGACCGCCCGCGGCTTCGGAAACAATTTCAAAGTTGCCGCCGTGATGATGCCGAGCGTGCCTTCGGCGCCGATGAAGAGGTTGTGCAGATTGTAGCCGGTGTTGTCCTTCTTCAGCTTCGACAGCGAATTGAGCACGCGCCCGTCGGCCAGCACCACCTCGAGCCCAAGCGCCATCTCGCGCGCCACGCCATAGGCGAGCGCGGCGGTGCCGCCGGCATTGGTCGAGAGATTGCCGCCGATGGTGCAGCTGCCTTCCGCGCCCAGCGACAGCGGAAACAGCCGGTCGACCTCGGCGGCCTTCTGCTGCGCGATCTGCAGCACCACGCCGGCCTCGCAGGTCATGGTGTTGGAGGCGGTGTCGACCTCGCGAATCTTGTCCAGGCGCCGCAGCGACACCACCACCTCGCCATTGTGCGGCGTCTGCCCGCCGACGAGCCCGGTATTGCCGCCCTGCGGCACCAGCGCGATGTTGTGCGCGGAGGCCAGCTTGCAGATCTCCGAGACCTCTGCCGTCGAGCCGGGGCGCAGCACCAGCGGCGAGCGGCCGTGGAACAAATTACGCTCTTCGGCGAGGTAAGGCGCGATGTCGGTCGCATCGGTGATGGCGTGGCGTTCGCCGACGATGTTGCGGAATTGCGCGATCAATTCGGGCGCAAGCGGCGGGGTGGCGGATGGATTGACGTTCATTTTCGTGTCTCTTCTCAAGCGTCTTACTCTTTGCGCATGATCTTGTCGGAAAACCGCTGCACACTTTTCCGGATCATGCGCTATCGCGCAACCGCCGCCCGGCGCAGCCGGTCGTTGATCGCTTCGCCGAGGCCTTCCTCGGGGATCGTCATCACGGCGATCGCACGTGGGCTCTTCGCATCCAGTTCGCGAAGATAACCGAACAGATTGGCGGCGGCTTCATCGAGATCGGCCGTGGGCGACAAATTCATGACAGCGGCGGCGCCATCGATGCCGGCCAGCCGCGCAGGACCGAATGCGAGCAGCGCCTCGCCCGCTGCCACCTCGCGGGCATCGAGCCGCACAGGGGCGCGCGGCGCGTAATGCGAGGCCAGCATGCCCGGGGCCAGCGGCTGGCTGTCGTCGCTTTCGGCATCCATCGGCGGCCGAGCCAGGGCTGCGCCCAGCACCGCCTCGATCCGTTCGCGCGACAACCCGCCTGGCCGCAACAGCATCGGTGCCTCGAAGCAGCCGACGATCGTCGATTCGACGCCGACCGTAACAGGCCCGCCGTCGACGATGAGGTCGATCCGCCCCGCAAGATCGCTCTCGACATGGGCGGCCAGGGTCGGCGAAACGTGGCCGGAGATGTTGGCGGACGGCGCCACCACGGCCCCGCCAAAGGCGCGCAGGATCGCCTGCGCGACGGGGTGAGCGGGAATGCGGATCGCGACGGTGTCGAGGCCGGCGGTGGCGAGCTCCGCCACCGGGCAGCCGTCAGTCTTCGGCACCGCCAGCGTCAGCGGCCCCGGCCAGAACGCCTCCGCAAGCCTCAACGCGCGCGCGTCGAACCGCCCGATCCGCCGCGCGGCTTTGAGGTCGGCGACATGGGCAATCAGCGGATTGAACGCCGGCCGCCCCTTTGCGGCGTAGAGATGGGCGATGGCGGTGGCATTGGCAGCGTCCGCCCCGAGCCCGTAGACCGTCTCAGTCGGAAACGCGACCAGCCCGCCGGCGGCCAGGGCCCGGGCGGCAGCCTCCGCGCCGGCCGCACCGGCCGGTAAAACCAGCGTTTCAAGGCCCGTTTTCACAGGGACAAAATTCCTCATCTCGGCCGCTTGCGGTGCGTCAAGCCCAACGCTATAAGCCGCCTTCTTGTCGGAGTGTGGCTCAGCCCGGTAGAGCACTGCGTTCGGGACGCAGGGGTCGCAGGTTCGAATCCTGCCACTCCGACCATTCTTCCAAAAGTCGACGTTTTCCAGAGGCTTGGCCGACCGGCCGCCGGTGCCTCAGGAGCGCCTTTTTGCAACGATTTAGGGCGCGGGTCCACGGCCGATTTGGTCGGGCAGAGGCTTGTGCCGCAGCGGCATGGCTTTCTTTTCCCCGGCATCCCTGATCCGGCGTTGTACGGTAGGTCAGAGAATTACCGTCTCGCCGCGAGCGAGCCTAATCAAAAGCGCCGCTAGGCAAGGCTCGCACGCGGCCTCCTCTGACGCTTCCGCAATTGCCTCGAAAACCGCCGGAGCTCATCAAACGCTCGCGCTCGGGACGATCGGTTGCTATCCGCTCAGACCGACGGTTAGATGAACTGCAGTCGATCGCAGCTTCAAGCCGCGTGATCGGCCAATAACAAAAAACAGGGCTGGAAATCATGAACACGAAGATCGTCGCGCTCGTTGCCGCTTTCGGTTTCGCTGGCTGCGGCTCGGCATGGGCCGCGTGGCCGGATGACAAGCCAATCGAAGTCGTCGTCGGCTTTGCACCCGGCGGCGGCACCGATGTCATGGCTCGTAAACTTCTTCCGTTCGTCGAGCGTGCGCTGGGCGGCAAGGCGAAGTTTGTCGTCTTGAACAAGCCCGGCGCCGGCGGAGAGATTGCGTTTGCTTCGATCGCGCGCGCGGCGCCCGACGCCTATTCGATCGGCGTCGTTAACGTGCCGGGCTACAATTTCTTGCCGATGACTCGCAAAACCCAATACACCACGGACGAAATCCGGCTGGTCGCACGGGTCGTCGAGGATCCGAACGTGATCGTGGTGCGTGCCGACAGCAGATTCAAGAATCTGCCGGGCATCATTGCCGCACTTCGTAGCAAGCCCGGCTCGGTGACGTTTGGTCACAATGGTGCTGGCACGAACGGCCATTTGGCCATTCGTATGCTCGCAGCGGCCGCGAAGGTGGAGCCCAACGAAATCTCCTACCGGGGAACGGCCGCACAGAGGACCGATCTGTTGGGTGGGCATCTGGAAGTTGGGATGGTCACCCTCAGTGAGATTCCCGAATTGCATGGGACCAACAAGGGGCAACTTCGCGTCATCGCGATCCTGTCGCAGAAGCGCGTTCCAGCGCTGCCCGAAGTTCCGACGGCAGAGGAGGTGGGCTTTGCGGTCATCACGACGGCAGAACGCGGCTTCGCGGTCCCGAAGGGCGTTCCGGACGACATCGTCAAGAAGCTGGAAGCGGGGATTGCCGAAGGCCTGCGCAACCCTGAGTTCGTGACGAGCTCGCCCGGCGAGGAGCCGGTGATCGCCTTCATGCCGGGTGCCGAGTGGCAAAAACGCCTCGATGCCATGTCCGACGCTTTGCGTCCTTATGCGGAGGACATCCGAGCGAACGAGCAGAAGTGATCATCCTGCAATAGCCGGCGGCTGTCGCGAGACTACCTTCTCGCCACTAGCACACCGAGCATGAACGCCACCATCAGCGCCGGCAGCGGTGCTTCGCGTACCATGTCGCGCACGATGTCCGGCCAGTGTCGCTCCGAGGATCGGCCCGGCAATCGCAAATCACCTGAAGGCTCGATGCCCCAGCTCGAAGCGAGCTCGGCGATCTCGCTTTGCGCCAGACGCACATCGTCGCGGACGCGGTAGATGGCGGTCCCGGAGCGGTCGCGCGGAGCGAGCAGCATCAGCGTGGTTACGGCCGTGCGCAGCGTCATCTCGCCATAACCTTGCAGCCGCACCTGCTCCTCGGGATCGGACGTCATGCCAAATTCCTCACTGCGCCAAATTCTTCACAACGCCAAATCTTCACAGGGCAAAGCGGCGCGCGAAGGCGCGAAGGCCACCGTCGCGCACAGGACCAGCGTGGACACCGCGCCGGCCACGTCGCGCGCTGATGCGCTCGCGTCAGGTGCCTGGTCATGATCCTGCTCCATGCTCTGCATGGCAATGGCGGCGGCGCGGCGTTGGTTCCACGCGCGGGTGGCGAATCGGCGAGCGCCTTCTACTTCCGCAGCAGTTCGCTCAGCGCCGCCGTCGCCTCGGCGCAGCGGACGTCGTCGATCTCGCGCGACAGGCCGAGCGCGCTCGCTCTCAGCTCTTGGACCGTCCAGCTGTCCGGATGCTGGCTTTCGAGCTGACCGAGACGCTTGTTCAGATCGTCCAGTCTCGATTGGAGCTGCGAGACGCTGGCGTCTCCATTCACTTTCCAAACGCGTTGTGCACGCATCGTCGTTCCCCTGATCGTCTCACGGCCTTGTGAGAGCGGTTCGTGGCCGGAATGGGAGTTTGTTTTGTCCGGCTTCAGACGGTGGGGAACCGTTGCATATTCGCAACGAAATTCCCGGATTTTCGTGAGCGGCCGCGCGATGACCCGATGACACCCCGCAGGCACGGAATTTGATTGTGTCCCGTCACGACGATGGGCGAGCCGGCCTGTGCGCGCGGTGCGCCGTTCGATAGGCTCACGCCCGAACGCACACCGGGACATGAAGGAATGACGCGTGGCGAGATTTGTAACTGTTGCAGCGGGCCAGCTTGGCCCGGTCGCCAGGACCGAGACCAGGACCGAAGTGGTGGCCCGGCTGATGGCCTTGATGCGCGAGGCGAAGGCTTGCGGCTGCGACCTGATCGTTTATCCCGAGCTCGCGCTGACGACGTTTTTTCCGCGCTGGCATTTTGAAGATCAGGCCGAGATCGACAGCTTCTTCGAGCGCGAGATGCCGGGCTCCGAGACGCATCCTTTGTTCGATCTGGCGCGTGAACTCGGGGTCGGCTTTTGCCTCGGCTACGCCGAGTTGACGGTCGAGGCCGGAATTGTCAGGCGCTACAACACGTCCATTCTCGTCGACAAGAGCGGCGCGATCATCCTGAGGTATCGCAAGGTCCATCTGCCCGGCCACGCCGAGCACGAGCCGTGGCGCAAATTTCAGCATCTGGAAAAGCGCTATTTCGAGCCGGGCAGCGGCTTCGGCGTCGCCAGCGCGTTCGGCGGCGTCATGGGCATGGCGATCTGCAATGATCGCCGCTGGAGCGAGACCTACCGGGTGATGGGCCTGCAGGGCGTCGAGATGGTGATGATCGGCTACAACACGCCGGCGCACAATCCGCCCGCGCCGGAGCATGACGATCTCTCGCTATTCCACAATCATCTGGTGATGCAGGCTGGCGCCTATCAGAACGGCACCTTCGTCGTCGGCGTCGCCAAGGCCGGTATCGAGGAGGGCGTCGACCATATCGGCGGCAGCTGCATCATCGCGCCCTCGGGTGAGATCATCGCGAGATGCGCGACCAAGGGCGACGAGATCGCGCTGGCGCGCTGCGATCTCGACCTCTGCAACTCCTACAAGCGCACCACCTTCAATTTCGACCTCCACCGCCAGCCCCAGACCTATGGGCTGATCGTGGAGCGCAAGGGGGTAACGACGATGGCGGACGGAACGCCGGCGCGGGCGAGGTGATGCGCTCTCTGTCTCGTACTCCCGATGGAGCGAAAGCGCTCGCCCGGCATCTTGCACTGTCCCGGATGACGCTGGCGCTCGATCCGGGCTACGCGAGCGTGGCTATGTCGCCCCGCTGTCAATCCTTCTCCAAAAATATTTCGCTTTACCGAAATTCGGGTTTGTCGCGCCCTCTTGGATTTGAGGGTGAGAGATGAAGCAAAGCTCGGGCGAAATCAGCCGCGAGGATGCGCAGGCGTGTCTGCAGGGTCGTAGGATGGGTAGAGCGAAGCGAAACCCATCATGCTTCGTCCACTCGATACATGATGGGTTTCGCAAGGGCTCTATCCATCCTACGTCACTGCGAGTCGAATGTGCATTGAGGTTCGCAATGCTGCCCCCTCCGATGCGGTGCGCTGCAGAGCCGGGGCCCATCACTCCGCGCCCTACCGTGTCGCCCCTCGGTCCCGGTTTCGCGCCGCAACGCTGGCGCGTTGCGGCTTGTCCGGGAAAGAAGCATTCCAGACCCCAATTCTGCGGTGCGGGTCGTTTACCAATCCCGTGGGGATGCAATTTGCATCTCGCGGTTTGCTTGCGGGTGTAGTACTTTCGTCTCAAGCGGGCCCGGTTAACGGGCGGCAGGGGGAAGCTGATGAGGCGTGCGGGGCTGTTTGGCGTACCGCCGGTACGGCCATGGTCGTGGCAGGCGTTTCTGCTCGGATGCGTCGTTGTCGCAATGTCGGCTGGGCTTCAGGGCATCTGCGTCGCGCTCGGCGCAAAGCTCTATTTTGCAGCGTTCCTGCCCGGCCTGTTCGTGCTCGGCATCGTGGCGGGCACGCCGGCGGCGGGGCTTGCCGCGTTGTTCACCATTCCGCTGGTATGGTGGGCGTTCATTCCGCCCTTTTTCGAGTTCAACTCCCTGACCAGTGCGAATACCGATTCCATCAACCTGTTCTGCCTGCTCGCCGTGCTGCTGATCGGCCTTGCCGATCTCTGCCGCCAGACAATGAGGATCAGCAGCCGTGGCGGGCTCAAGCCCCCGGGCGGCGAAGGCGCGGCAACGAATCCGCAATAAACCGCTCTCGAAATCAGGCTTGCACGAAGTCGCGCGTTGCCTGCGCGCAACAGTCCGGCAACCATCCGCGAGCTTGCCGCGCGCCGCTAACTTTTCGAAAAAGATTTGGCCGCAATTTCTTCCCCGGGAATGACGAGGGAGTTTTCGGACATGAACGGCCAAATCAATGGTCACGCCATCCTGGAGAACGTGCGCCGCTATCGCGGCATCGCATCGCTCTATCGCCAGACTGCTGCGTTCCGCCCAGGCCAGAGCTGGTCGTTGCTGGAGCAGGCGAGCGATTGGGAAGCGCGGGCGTTGTCGGAGCTGGAAGCCTATTTCGCGTTGCGCGCGGACCATGCGGCTCCGCTCGCAGCCTGATCGTTAACCATCGCTCACGATATGATCGTGAGATCCGGCGCGGGCACCACGAATTGTCCGCCCCAGGCGCGGACCTCCGCCAGCTGGGCGGTGATCTCGTCCTTCAGATTCCAGGGCAGGATGAAGACGTAATCCGGTCTGGCTGCGATCAGGGCGGCGGGATCGCGGATCGGCAGATGCGTTCCCGGAAGCAGCAGGCCCTGCTTGTGCGGATTGCGGTCCACGGTGAACGGAATCAGCTCGCGCGTGACGGCGCAATAATTGAGCAGCGTATTGCCCTTCGCCGGCGCGCCATAGGCCAGCACCGTCCTGCCCGCGCGCCGCGCCGCGATGAGAAAGTCGCGGATCGTCTCGCGCTTGGCCACCACCTTCGCCTGAAAATCACCGTAGGTCGCCGGCCGGCCGAGCCCTGCGACAGCCTCGCGCCGGCGCAATCTCTCAAGCGGGGGCGAGGACCTGTGAGGCGCAGCTTCGGTGCAGACGTGCAGGCGCAGCGAGCCGCCGTGGGTCGGCAATTCCTCCACGTCGAACACGCGCAAGGCATGCGCGCGAAAGACCGTCTCGAGGGTCGCGAGCGAGAAGTACGACAGATGCTCGTGATAGATCGTGTCGAACTGGATGCCTTCGATCAGGTTCAGCAGATGCGGAAGCTCCAGCGTCGCGAGCCCGGTCTCGGGCAGGAGGATGCGCAGGCCGGCGACGAAATCGTTGATATCGGGGACGTGCGGCAGCACATTGTTGGCGACGATCAGCGCGGGACGGTGGCCTTCGGCGCGGAGGGCGGTGGCGACATCGCGGCCGAAATAGCAGGTCCGGGTCGGAATGCCCTTGGCGATGGCAGCTGTCGCCGGGCCGCTGGCAGGCTCGATCCCAAGCGCTGGGATGCCGGCGCGCTGAAAATACTGCAAGAGATATCCGTCGTTGCTGGCGATCTCGATCACCTCCGACGCTGCGCCCAGCCTCGCGCGGGCGATCATCTCGGCGGCATAGCTCTCCGCATGAAGCAGCCAGCTCTCGGAATAGGACGAATAATAGAGATACTGGTCGAAGATGTTCGCCGCAGGCTCGAATTGCGGAAGCTGGACCAGCCCGCAGGCACCGCACGCGCGGGCATGCAGCGGATAGGTCGGCTCGGTCGCGTCCGCCCGCTCCGGCGGCAGATAAGAATTCGCCAGAGGCGACAGGCCAAGATCGACGAAGGTCTCGTCGAGCTCCCGCGCGCAAAAGCGGCATCGATGCCTATCCATGGATGGATCGTCCCGTTGTGCCGTCGTGCCGCGGCTGTTAGTGAATTCTCACAAGCCACGGAAATTCCGCCAACGTTGCGCAACATGCAACCCAAAAGGCGTTTCGGTGAACGGACGTTCGCAACGCGGGATGCGCGCGTCGCCGCGCGGGAGCCTGAGATGAAGTTCACTCCATTGGCTCTGCCGGGCGTGGTCGAAATCGGGGTCGAGCCGGAGCTTGACGCGCGCGGATTCTTTGCCCGGCTGTTCGACGCCGAGGCGTTCGCGGCGCACGGATTGCCGACGCATTTCGCGCAGCACAGCCTGTCCCGCAACGAACGCGCCGGCACCCTGCGGGGCCTGCACCACCAGGCCGGCCGGCCGGAGGCCAAGTTGGTGCGGTGCGTTGCCGGCCGCGCCTTCGACGTGATCGTCGATTTGCGCCGGTCGCTGCCGAGCTATGGGCAATGGTGCTCGGTCGAGCTCGCCGCCGACCGCGGCAATGCGGTGTTCATTCCCGCCGGATGCGCGCATGGCTTCCAGACGCTCGTGGGTGGCACCGATCTGATGTATTGCATCGACGTTCCCTATGATCCGCACGGCGCTTCCGGCATTCGCTGGGACGATCCCTCGCTGGCGATCGCCTGGCCGCTGCCTGATCCGATCCTGTCTGCGCGCGACCGCGCGCTGCCGTATCTTCGATGAAACGGGTGCTGGTCACGGGCGCGTCCGGATTCCTCGGCCGCGCGCTGTTGCCCGCGCTGGTCGCTCGCGGCTTCGAGGTTCACGGCGTCGCCCGCTCGGCTCAGTCGGCGACCTCAGGCGTGACGTGGCACGCGGCTGATCTCCTCACCGAAGCCGGCCGCAGGCAGGCGCTGTCCGCAGCGCGTCCGACGCACCTGGTTCATCTCGCCTGGGAAGCCCGGCCGGGCCGCTATCGCGAGGATCCCGTCAACGGGCTGTGGGCGGAGGCCAGCATCGACTTGCTCGCGCGCGCGAGGGCCGGCGGCACCCGCCGCATCCTTGGCATCGGAAGCTGCCTCGAATACGGACCGCAGAGCGGCCCATGTGAGGAACGTACCAGCCAATGCAATCCCACGACGCTGTACGGACAAGCCAAGCTCGCTACGGCCGAAGCCTATATCGCGGCAGGCGCGAGCTGGGGCCGCGTATTTGTCCCGTTCGGCCCGCACGAGCCCGAGGCGCGCCTCATCCCCTCGCTGATCCGGAGCCTGCGCGCGGGACGACAATTCGACTGCTCGCATGGCGGGCAGCTGCGTGATTTCGTCTATGTCCATGACCTCGCGCAGATGATCGCCGCCGTGCTCGGCAGCGAACTCACCGGCGTGGTCAATCTCGCCAGCGGCGAAGTGCGCAGCCTGCGCAGCGTGATCGAGCATGTCGCAGGCCTGCTCGAAGCACGCCATCTGGTCAGGTTCGGCGCCGCCGCCGCCAGGGGTGTCGACGCCGAGCCGATCATTGCCGCTGACGTCAGCCGCCTCCGCGGGGTGACCGCAGGCGTGCCGGTTGTGGGATTCGAAGAGGGCGCCGCACGCGGCCTCGCGTGGTGGATCGATCGTCTGCCGGGGAGGGAATGACGTTTACCCGTGGCAATTACGGAGTTGTCTCGCTGCCCGCCTGTGCTAGCAACGGGACGACCGACATCTCCTTCACGCCGGCCGGGGCAAGCGATGACCACCTTCAACCGCATCTTCACGACCGGGCGTCTGCTCCAGATCATCCTGATCCTGGCAGCGACCATCGCCATGAAGCTGATGAGCTGAACGCGGGCGGATCATCGTCCGCCGAGTTCGGGCACCTCGGGCAGATAGTTCGACCCTTCCGAGCCCAGAAAATCGAACATCGCCTGGGCCGGCGGCAGCAGCACCTTGTCGCTGCGGCGGATCACGTACCATTGCCGCACGATCGGCAGGCCCGCGACGTCGAGCACGATGAGCCGGCCCTCGGTGAGCTCGTGCGCCACCGTGTGGGCCGAGATAAAGGCGATGCCGAGCCCGGCGATCACGGCCTGCTTGATGGTCTCGTTGCTGCTCATCTCCATGCCGATGATCGGCTCGAGATCCGACTTCTGGAACATGCCCTCCATCAGCGTCCGCGTGCCCGAGCCGGGCTCGCGGGTGAGGAAAGTCTCGTGCACGAGATCGGTCAGGTTGAGGCCGGAATCCTTCTCCAGCCAGTGCCCCTTGCGCGCGACGATGATGTGCGGATTGCGCCCGAGCTGGCGGACGTCGACGGTGACGTCGGCCGGTGGCCGACCCATCACCGCGAAATCGAGGTCGTAGCCGTGCATGGCCTCGCGGATCTCCTCGCGATTGCCGATGGTCAGCTTGATCTCGATCTTGGGGTACCGCTTGGAGAACGCCGCGATCGCGTGCGGCACGAAATATTTGGCGGTCGACACCGCGCCGAGATGCACGGTGCCGCCGGTCCGCCCCGCGAGCAGGTCGAGCGCGCCTTGGCAGTCCATGATGGCGGCCTCGACCCGTTCGGCCAGCGTCAGCACCTCCTTGCCCGCCTCCGTCAGCAGCATGCCGTCGCCGGTCCGCTGCACCAGCGGCAAGCCGGCGAGGTCCTGCAGCTGCCGGAGCTGCTGGGTCACGGCGGGCTGGGTTAGCCCGAGATGGCCGGACGCGGCCGTCACGCTGCCCTTGGCGGAGAGCGCCGCAAGCGAGCGCAGCTGCCGGATCGTCAGATGCCGGAGTTGGGTCGTCGCGTGGCCGGGGCTATTATAAGAAAATTCTTTGACGCTCATTATGAATAGAAATTTTCCTTATTAAGCCTCCCCTGTCAATCTCCTGATGCCGGGACTGATCGTACCGACCTCCAGAGGGGAGGGAACTGGATACGGCGCCCGCAAGGGGATGCGCTGATGACCGGGCAATTGAAGCTGGACGACCACCTTCAACGGTATTGCGAGACCGCACCTCACGCGCTGGCCGTGGCGGCCGCGGTCGATGCCATCGCGGCGGCGGCGATCGAGATCGCCGATCTCATCGCCACCGGAGACTTTGTGGACGCCTCCGGCCTGACCACCGGCCGCAACTGCGACGGCGACCTCCAGCGCGATCTGGACGTGCAGGCGGATGCGATCCTGCGCCGCTGCCTCAGCAAGCTGCCAGTCGCAGCCCTCGCCTCGGAAGAGATGCGCGAGGCCCAGATCGGCGATCGGAAGGCCAAGATCTGCATCGCGATCGATCCGCTCGACGGCTCCTCCAACATCGACATCAACATGACGGTCGGTACGATCTTCTCGATCCTGCCCGCCCCGGACGACCTCGCGCTCGCCTTCCATCAGCGCGGCTCGGCGCAGCTTGCGGCGGGCTTCGTCACCTACGGTCCGCAGACCTCCCTGGTGCTGACGCTCGGCGAGGGCGTCGACATCTTCACGCTCGACGGAAAGGCGGGCTGCTTCCGCCTCGCGCGCGCCGGCGCTCAGATCGCCGAGACCTGCGAGGAGTTCGCGATCAACGCGTCGAACCGCCGGCACTGGGAGCAGCCGGTGCGCGCCTTCGTCGACGAGTGCCTCGCCGGCGTCGAAGGGCCCGCCAACCACAATTTCAACATGCGCTGGGTCGGCTCGCTGGTCGCCGAGGCCTACCGCATCCTCACCCGTGGCGGCGTCTTCCTCTATCCCTCGGACGCGCGTCCCGGCTACGGAGACGGCCGCCTGCGCCTGATTTACGAAGCGCATCCGATGGCCATGATCATCGAGCAGGCCGGCGGCTCCGCCACAACGGGGCGCCAGCGCATCCTCGACCTCTCGGCGCAGAGCCTGCACCAGCGCGTGCCGCTGATCATGGGCTCGAACAACGAGGTGCGCCGCGTCGAGGAGCTGCATTGCGATCCGCTGCTGGTCGCCAGCGTCTCCGCACCGCTGTTCGCGCGGCGTGGCTTCTTCCGGCTGTAAGCGAGGCGTCCGATGTCCAGGAAGCATCCGATCATCTCCATCACCGGCTCCTCCGGCGCCGGCACCACCTCGGTCAAGAAGACGTTCGAGCAGATATTTTTTCGCGAGAAGGTCAACGCCGCCTACATCGAGGGTGACGCCTTCCATCGCTACGACCGCGCCGAGATGCGTACGCAGATGGCGAAAGAGGCCGATCGCGGCAACAAGCATTTCAGCCATTTCAGCCCCGAGACCAATCTGTTCGAGGAGCTGGAGCGCGCGTTCCGCGACTATGGCGAGAGCGGCACGGCGACGACGCGGCATTACGTGCATGATGCCGAGGAGTCCACGCTGCATGGCGCGGCGCCCGGCACCTTCACCGACTGGAAACGGCTGCCGGAGAATTCGGACCTGCTATTCTACGAGGGCCTGCACGGTGCCGTCGTCACCGACAAGGTCAATGTCGCGCGCTATGCCGACCTCAAGATCGGCGTCGTGCCCGTCATCAACCTCGAATGGATTCAGAAGCTGCACCGCGATCGCAGTGCGCGCGGTTATTCGACCGGGGCGGTCACGGACACCATCCTGCGGCGGATGCCGGATTACATCCACTACATCTGCCCGCAATTTTCCGAGACCGACATCAACTTCCAGCGCGTGCCGACGGTGGACACCTCCAATCCGTTCATCGCGCGCTGGATCCCGACGCCCGACGAATCGATGGTGGTGATCCGCTTCAAGAATCCGCGCGGCATCGACTTCCCCTATCTGCTCTCGATGTTGCCGCAGAGCTGGATGTCGCGCGCGAATTCGATCGTCTGCCCCGGCGCGAAACTCGACCTCGCGATGCAGCTGATCCTGACCCCGCTGATCATGCAGCTCATCGAGCGCAAGCGAAGCATGAAGTGATGACGCGCAACAACGACAACAATGGGAGGACCCGATGAACATCTCGGTTCATGCCGAAGCCGACCTCAACGCGGTCACGCACAATGATCTCGCCAACGCCGTGCGCTTCCTCGCGGTTGATGCCATCGAGACGTCGCAGTCGGGCCATCCCGGTCTGCCGATGGGCATGGCCGATGTCGCGACCGTGCTGTTCTCGCGCTTCCTGAAATTCGACTCGGCGCATCCGAACTGGCCGGACCGCGATCGCTTCGTGCTGTCGGCGGGCCATGGCTCGATGCTGCTCTATGCGCTGCTGCATCTGACCGGCGGCGATGTCAGCCTCGACGACATCAAGGCCTTCCGGCAATGGGGCTCGAAGACGCCGGGGCATCCGGAATACGGCCATACGCCGGGCGTGGAAACCACGACAGGGCCACTGGGACAGGGGATCGCGACCGCGGTCGGCATGGCACTTGGGGAGCGGATGGCCAATGCGCGGCATGGCGACGGCCTGGTCGATCACTTCACCTATGTCATCGCGGGTGACGGCTGCCTGATGGAGGGCCTCAGCCAGGAAGCGATCTCGCTCGCGGGTCATCTGCAACTCGGCCGTCTGATCGTGCTGTTCGACGACAACGGGATCTCGATCGACGGGCCGACCTCGCTGGCGACGTCCGACGACCAACTCGCGCGTTTCGCTGCCTCCGGCTGGTCGGTGCGCAGCATCGACGGACACGATTCCGAAGCGGCCGCGCAGGCGATCGCCGAAGAGCGGGAGACCGCAAAACCGTCGCTAATCGCCTGCCGCACCATCATCGGCTACGGCGCGCCTGATAGACAGGGCACCGAGAAAGCCCATGGTGCGCCGCTCGGCACTGAGCAGACCGCGGCCGCGCGCCGGACGCTGGGCTGGGAATATCAACCCTTCGTGGTGCCGATGCCGATCCTGAAGGCATGGCGAATGATCGGGCAGCGCGGGCAGGTGGATCGGCTCGCCTGGCTCGATCGCTACGAGGGCGCGACGCCCGAGCAGCGCGACATGTTCGTCGAAGGCAAGGTGGTCGCCCTGCCGGGTGCCTATGCGCTGGCCGCGGCGAAGCTGCGCGAACGCTTCGCATCCGAGCGTCCGAAACTGGCAACGCGACAGGCTTCGCAGCAGGTGCTCGACGGCATCGCCGGGACAATTGCCGGCCTCGTCGGCGGCTCCGCGGATTTGACGCATTCGAACCTGACGCACGCCAAGGCGCAAGTCCCCGTCACGCGCGGGGCGTTCGCCGGCGACTACATCCACTACGGCATTCGCGAGCACGGCATGGCCGCCGCGATGAACGGCCTCGCGCTCCATGGCGGCTTCATCCCCTATGGCGGCACCTTCCTGGCCTTCTCCGACTACAGCCGGCCGGCGATCCGTCTTGCGGCCCTGATGCGGCTGCGCGTCATCCATGTGATGACCCACGACTCTATCGGTCTCGGCGAGGACGGCCCGACGCACCAGCCGGTCGAGCATCTCGCTTCGCTGCGCGTCATTCCGAACCTTCTGGTGTTCCGCCCCGCCGACGCGGTGGAGACGCTGGAAGCCTGGGACTGCGCGCTCAACTCCGAAGACCGTCCGTCCGTGCTGTGCCTGTCGCGTCAGGCGCTGCCGACCTTCCGTAGCGATGGACGCGGCAGAAACCGCGTCGCATGTGGCGCCTATCTCGTTGTCTCGCCGGACGGCGGCCGTGACGTGACGCTGATCGCAACCGGCTCGGAAGTCTCGATTGCACTGGAAGCCGCTCGCCTGCTCGCAACCGAGCACATCCGTGGGGCCGTGGTGTCCGCGCCGTGCTTCGCCTTGTTCGAAGAGCAGCCGGACGATTACCGCGCCACGGTGCTCGGCAGCGCGCCGCGCGTCGGGATCGAGGCGG
Source organism: Bradyrhizobium sp. 199 (assembly GCF_023073355.1). Classification (GTDB taxonomy): domain Bacteria; phylum Pseudomonadota; class Alphaproteobacteria; order Rhizobiales; family Xanthobacteraceae; genus Bradyrhizobium. Next base: position 497,562 of record NZ_JADPJI010000008.1, on the reverse strand, counting down.
CCGTAGCCGGCGACTGGGCGCACTGGATCGGCACTGAGGGCGAATTCGTCGGCATGCGCGGCTTCGGTGCGTCGGCGCCGGCGCCCGTGCTCTACCGCGAATTCGGCATCACTCCGCAGAGCATTGCGGAAGCCGCCCGCCGCGCGATCGCTCGCAAGAGACAATAAGGAGGACTCCTCGTGGCCCGTATCACACTTCGTCAACTGCTCGATCACGCCGCCAGCCACGGTTATGCAGTGCCGGCGTTCAACATCAACAACATGGAGCAGGGCATCGCGATCATGCAGGCTGCCGCCGAGGTCGATGCGCCCGTGATCATGCAAGCCTCGCGCGGTGCTCGCAGCTACGCCGGCGATATCATGCTCTCGCACATGATCGACGCGCTGGAGCGGACCTATCCGGACATTCCGCTCTGCATGCACCAGGACCACGGCAATGACGAAGCGATCTGCGCGTCCGCCATTGCCCACGGCTTCACCTCCGTCATGATGGACGGCTCGCTCAAGGCCGACGCCAAGACGGCGGCTGATTACGACTACAACGTCGCAATCACCCGACGCGTCGTCGACCTCGCGCACTGGGTCGGCGCGTCCGTCGAAGGCGAGCTAGGCGTGCTTGGCTCGCTCGAACACGGCGGCGGCGAGCAGGAGGATGGCCACGGCGTCGAGGGTAAGGTCAGCCACGACCAGCTCTTGACCGAACCCGACCAGGCGGTCGACTTCGTTCGGGCCACCAAGGTCGATGCGCTAGCGATCGCGATGGGCACCTCGCACGGCGCCTACAAGTTCAGCCGCAAGCCTGATGGCGACATCCTGGCAATGCGGGTGGTCGAGGAGATCCATCGCCGCCTGCCGAACACGCATCTGGTGATGCACGGCTCCTCCTCGGTGCCGCAGCCGCTTCAGGACATGTTCAACCAGTTCGGCGGCGAGATGCCTCAGACCTGGGGCGTGCCGGTCGAAGAGATCGTTCGCGGCATCAAGAGCGGCGTGCGCAAGGTCAACATCGACACAGATTGCCGCCTCGCGATGACCGCGATGTTCCGCAAGGTCGCAGCGCAAACACGCTCCGAGTTCGATCCGCGCAAATTCCTCAAGCCCGCGATGGACGCGATGCGTGAACTTTGCCGCGAACGTTTCGAACAGTTCGGCACCGCGGGCCACGCCAGCAAGATCAAGGTCATTCCCTTGAGCGAGATGGCACGGCGCTACCGCGCCGGCGAACTCGATCCGCGCGTCGACGCCCGCGAGCCCGTCGCGGCCTAATCATTCAGAGAGAAAACAGCAGGAGAGAGCCATGAACGCACATGCAGGCACAGTCCGCGGCAAGGAGCGCTATCGCTCCGGTGTGATGGAATACAAGCGCATGGGCTATTGGGAGCCCGACTACACGCCAAAGGACACAGACGTGATCGCGCTGTTTCGCGTCACGCCGCAGGAAGGTGTCGATCCGATCGAGGCGTCGGCAGCAGTCGCCGGTGAATCCTCGACCGCGACCTGGACTGTGGTGTGGACCGATCGGCTGACCGCGGCGGAAAAATACCGCGCAAAATGCTACCGCGTTGATCCGGTCCCGGGCACTCCGGGCTCGTACTTCGCCTACATCGCCTATGACCTCGATCTGTTCGAGCCGGGCTCGATCGCCAACCTCTCGGCCTCGATCATCGGCAACGTGTTCGGCTTCAAGCCGCTCAAGGCTTTGCGTCTCGAAGACATGCGCTTCCCCGTCGCCTATGTGAAGACGTTCCAGGGGCCGGCGACCGGCATCGTGGTCGAGCGCGAGCGGCTGGACAAGTTCGGCCGGCCGCTGCTCGGTGCGACGGTGAAGCCGAAGCTCGGGCTTTCGGGCCGCAACTATGGCCGCGTGGTCTATGAGGCGCTGAAGGGCGGGCTCGATTTCACCAAGGACGACGAGAACATCAACTCGCAGCCCTTCATGCACTGGCGGGATCGTTTCCTGTACTGCATGGAAGCCGTGAACCGCGCGCAGGCCGCTTCCGGTGAGGTGAAGGGCACGTACCTGAACATCACCGCGGGCACGACGGAGGACATGTACGAGCGTGCCGAGTTCGCCAAGGAGCTCGGGTCGTGCATCGTCATGATCGACCTCGTGATCGGCTACACCGCGATCCAGTCGATGGCCAAATGGGCGCGGCGCAACGACATGATCCTACATCTGCATCGCGCCGGCCACTCGACCTATACGCGGCAGAAGAGCCATGGCGTGTCGTTCCGCGTCATTGCCAAGTGGATGCGCCTTGCTGGCGTCGACCACATCCATGCCGGCACGGTGGTCGGCAAGCTGGAAGGCGACCCGAATACCACGCGCGGTTATTACGACGTCTGCCGGGAGGACTTCAATCCGGCCAAGCTCGAACATGGCCTGTTCTTCGACCAGTCCTGGGCGAGCCTCAACAAGATGATGCCGGTGGCCTCCGGCGGCATCCATGCCGGCCAGATGCACCAGCTGCTCGACCTCCTGGGCGAAGACGTCGTCCTGCAGTTCGGCGGAGGCACCATCGGCCACCCCATGGGCATTGCGGCCGGCGCGATCGCCAACCGCGTGGCGCTAGAAGCGATGATCCTCGCCCGCAACGAGGGCCGCGATTACGTCCATGAAGGTCCGGAGATCCTGGCCCGGGCGGCCGAGACCTGCACGCCGCTGAAAGCTGCGCTCGAGGTCTGGAAGGACGTGAGCTTCAACTATGAATCCACCGACACGCCGGACTTCGTGCCGACCGCGCTCGAAACCGTTTGAGGAGATTTGACATGAAGCTGACCCAAGGCTGCTTCTCGTTCCTGCCCGATCTGACCGACGATCAGATCACCAAGCAGGTGCAGTATTGCCTGACCAACGGTTGGGCCGTGAACATCGAGTTCACCGACGATCCACATCCCCGCAACACCTATTGGGAGATGTGGGGCCTGCCGATGTTCGATCTCCAGGACGCCGCCGGCGTGATGATGGAGCTCGCCGAATGCCGCAGAGTGTATGGCGACCGTTACATCCGCCTCAGCGGCTTCGACTCCAGCCATGGCTGGGAATCCGTGCGGATCTCCTTCCTCGTCAACCGGCCGCCGCAAGAGGCCGAGTTCGAGCTGGTGCGGCAGGAAGTCGGCGGCCGTGCGATCCGTTACACCACCGCGCGCCGGCCGGCCGCGCACGCGTCAACCTAAGTCATCCTCCTCCGCGCGGAGCACTCCCTGCTCCGTTTCCTTGGCGGACCACTGCTTCGCCGCTCCCAGGCGGCGAAGCTCTTTTCTTCGAGGGTAGCCATGCTGGACGTTCCCCACGCAAAGACAACTGAGCCCGGCGAGACCAATTTCGATCTCCGCAAGGAGGCCGAAGAGGCCGGCATCACCGGCACGCTGCACCAGCTCGAGCAGGAGCTGATCGGATTGAAGCCCGTGAAGGACCGCGTGCGCCAGATCGCCTCGCTCTTGCTGATCGAACGTATCCGGCAGCGCGCGGGCCTGGCCTCCGCGCCGACGACGTTGCACATGTCGTTCACCGGCAATCCCGGCACCGGCAAGACCACCGTCGCGCTGCGCATGGCCAAGATCCTGCACGGTCTCGGCTTCGTGCGGCGCGGGCAGGTGATCTCAGTCACGCGCGACGATCTCGTCGGCCAATATATCGGCCACACCGCGCCGAAGACGAAGGAGATCCTGAAGAAGGCGATGGGCGGCGTGCTGTTCATCGACGAGGCCTATTATCTGCACCGGCCGGACAACGAGCGCGACTACGGCCAGGAGGCGATCGAGATTCTGCTTCAGGTCATGGAGAACCAGCGCGAAGATCTGGTCGTAATCCTTGCCGGCTATGGCGAGCGGATGACGAAATTCTTCGCCTCCAATCCCGGCTTCCGTTCGCGCATCGCGCATCACATCGAATTTCCTGATTATGCCGAAGCCGAGCTGCTCGTCATCGCCGAGTTGATGCTGAAGGAGCGCGGCTATCGCTTCTCGGCGGCGGCGCGCGAGGCGTTCGAGAGATACATCGCGCTGCGCCGGACGCAGCCGTTCTTCTCGAATGCGCGCTCGATCCGCAACGCCGTCGACCGCATCCGGCTGCGGCAGGCCGATCGCCTGGTGTCCGATCTCGACCGCATACTCGATGTCGTCGACCTCGAAACCATCGACCCCATGGACGTCCTGGCGAGCCGCGTCTTCAGCGGCGGCGCCGATGCGGGGGGTGCAAAGCCATGACCAGAGAGATCGTAATCGCTCCCTCAATTCTCGCGGCGGATTTCGCCCGCCTCGGCGAGGAGATCGCGGCAATCGACGCGGCCGGCGCCGACTGGATTCATTGCGACGTCATGGACGGGCACTTCGTGCCGAACATCAGCTTCGGCGCCGATGTCATCAAGGCGATCCGGCCGGTGACGAAGAAGATCCTGGACGTGCATCTCATGATCGCGCCTGTCGATCCATATCTCGAAGCGTTCGCGAAGGCCGGAGCTGATATCATCACGGTGCATGCCGAAGCCGGCCCGCATCTCGACCGCTCAATCCAGGCGATCCGTGCGCTCGGCAAGAAGGCCGGCGTCAGCCTGTGTCCGGCCACTGCCGAGAGCGCGATCACCTATGTGCTCGATCGCGTCGATCTTGTGCTGGTGATGACAGTCAATCCAGGATTTGGCGGCCAGTCCTTCCTCGAATCCCAGCTCGAGAAAATCGAACGGATCAAAGTCATGATCGGCGACCGGCCGATCCGGCTCGAGGTCGACGGCGGTGTCACGCCCGACAATGCCGCTGCGGTGGCAGCGGCAGGCGCCGATACGCTGGTAGCGGGATCCGCAGTGTTTCGCGGCAAGAGCAAGGCGGCCTACGCCAACAGCATCGCGGCCATTCGCACCGCCGCGGAGGCCGGCAGAGTTCCAAAATTGCAGACTGCGCTCATCCCGTAGGCTACGGGATACAGCCGGATTTGCTGCGCCGGGCTTCGTGCCGCCGGACCAGTTCATTCCGCTGGCCGAGGAGAACGGGCTGATCGTCCAGATCGGTCAATGGGTCTTACGCGAAGTGTGCCGCGAGGCGGGGTCGTGGCCACGGCCGTTGCAGGTGGCGGTCAATCTGTCGCCGGTCCAGTTCCATTCCAGCGACCTCGAAGGTTCGATCCACCAGATCCTGCTAGAGACAGGGCATACCCCGACGCGGCTCGAGATCGAGATCACCGAGGGTGTGCCGATGGGCGATTTCACCGGCGCGCTCAATCTGCTGCGGCGGCTGAAGGCGCTCGGTATCCGCATCGCGATGGACGAGTTCGGCACCGGTTATTCCTCGCTGTCCTATCTGCAGTCGTTTCCGTCCGACAAGATCAAGATCGATCGCAGTTTCATCTCCAATCTCGAGGCGACGCCGCCATCGGCCGAGATTGTCCGCATGGTCCTGAGCCTTGCGCACGCGCTGAAATCCCGGTCATTGCCGAAGGGGTGGAGACGGAAGCGCAGCGTGCCTTGGTGCGGGAGGTCCGAGCGTCAGTCGATACTTGTTTGGAACTTTGGCTCGGACATACATTTGCTAATAACAGAGCCGAGACGAGGCGCGTTGTGGGCGCAGCAAATCTTTTGCACAACCGCCATCAGCCTGACGCAAATCGGGGCAATAAGCTTTGCAAATGCGAGGGAGGGTCTCATGGAGAACGTACGTCGCTACCGGGCGCTGGCGTCCCTCTGTCGCCAGCAGGCGGCCTACCGGCCGCTTCAGAACTGGGAACTCCTTGGCCAGGCTGAACATTTTGAATACCTCGCCGAGGTCGAGCTCAAGGCGCATTTCGATGCGTGCAATGGGCAACACGACGAGGGCGCCGCAGCGCCCGCGACGTGGGAGACCCCGGTCGCGGCGTGACGGCGCCGGGCCGGCTCGGCTCAATGCGACATCGCGTCGGGACCGTCATGGCTTCCAGCTTGACCGGGTGATGCCGCCGAGAAACGCGCTCCTGCCATCGCGAATGGCGTAGTTGCCGATCACCAGGAGATCGAGGCCCTCGTCGGCCGTCGCACATTCTTTGCCAAGATTTAACCGGACGGACGGGACGCCGTAAGGTGACGATGTCCATGTTGGCTGCAAGGCGACAGCTTCCAACACGGACATCTCGACATGAACGATCGCGTCAATTCCGACACCACGACGTCCCACAAGATCTTGAGGCCGCGCCGGCTCGCGCTGCTCGGTACCGTGGCCGCGCTCGGCTCGGCCGTGCTGGCGGCTGCTCCCGGCTCTTCGCCGTTCGGTCCGAACGCCCTCATTGCCCCGGCCCAGGCCGCGGAATCCGCGACGACGCCGCCGGGTTTTGGTGACCTCGTCAGCAAGGTCAAGCCCGCCGTCATCTCCGTGCGGGTCAGGATCGACCAGGACAACGACAAGAGCGCCATGCTGCAACAGAACCGGATGGATTCGGACGAGGACGCTCCGTTCGATCAGTTCTCACCCCAGTTCGGCTTCCGTGGCCCAGGCGGCATGAATGGCATGCCGCGCCAGCGCCATCAGATGGTCACGGGCGAAGGCTCCGGCTTCTTCATCTCCGCCGACGGCTATGCCGTGACCAACAACCACGTCGTCGACCATGCCACCTCGGTGCAGGTGACGATGGATGACGGCACGAGCTACACCGCCAAGGTCGTCGGCACCGATCCGAAGACCGATCTCGCGCTGATCAAGGTCGATGGCAAGAAGGACTTTCCGTTCGTCAAATTCGCCGACCAGAAGCCGCGCGTCGGCGACTGGGTGGTCGCGGTCGGCAATCCCTTCGGTCTCGGCGGCACCGTGACCGCCGGCATCGTCTCGGCCAGCGGCCGCGACATCGGCAATGGTCCTTATGACGATTTCATCCAGATCGACGCGCCCATCAACAAGGGCAATTCCGGCGGCCCGGCCTTCGACATGAACGGCAACGTGATCGGTGTGAACACCGCGATCTTCTCGCCCTCCGGCGGCTCGGTCGGCATCGGCTTCGACATTCCGGCCTCGACCGCAAAACTCGTCGTCGCGCAGCTGAAGGATAAGGGCGCGGTCACCCGCGGCTGGCTCGGCGTGCAGGTGCAGCCGGTCACCGCCGAGATTGCCGACAGCCTCGGCCTGAAGGAGGCGCGCGGCGCCATCGTCGACAGTCCGCAGGACGGCAGCCCGGCGGCCAAGGCCGGCATCGAAGCGGGTGACGTCATCACCGCCGTGAACGGCACCGCGATCAAGGGCTCCCGCGACCTCGCCCGTATCATCGCGACCCTGGCCCCCGGCAGCTCGGTGAGGCTCGACGTCTTCCACAAGGGTGGGGCCACGACGCTGACGCTCGCACTCGGCGAGTTGCCGAACGGGCGGCAGGCCCAGGGAAATGGCAGTGCGGACGAGGGCAAGGGGCAGCCGAACGCCGGCACACCGCGTCTCGGGCTCAGCCTGGCTCCGGCGGGTGACGTCCAGGGCGCAGGCCAGAAGGGTGTTGTCGTCACCGAAGTCGATCCGCAAGGGCCGGCGGCACAGCGCGGCATCCAGACCGGCGACGTCATCCTCGACGTCGGCGGCAAGGCCGTCGCCAATGTCGGCGAGGTCCGCTCGGAGCTGGCGCAGGCCAAATCGTCCGGCAAGCGGAGCGTGCTGTTGCAGGTCAAAAGCGCGGAGGCGACGAAGTTCGTGGCGGTGCCACTCGCCTGAGGCGAACATCGATCGGCCAAGATCAAAAAAGGCGGCCCTCGGCCGCCTTTCCGTTGGCCTTCAGAATGCAAGGAGGGTCGTCGATAACATTCTCGTTAGCGGCAGGGATGGTGACCCGGTTCATACGAAAAAGCCGTGTTCGCCCCGCACAGTTCGCCTGTGCAACTCTGTTGCGGCAACGATGCCGCCGAGGACCGGGTTGCAGGCGTGGAACTTCGAACCATCGGCCGCTTTGTGGAACTGGCCGGTGGTTCGGATTTGATCGGTGCCGACATGGATCGATTGAAGCTCTCGCTGACAGGGGCGCTGCTCGCGGCCCCGTTCGTGCTCTGGGGCGGAAACGCGCTCGGTCGTGATGACGGCCGCTACGCGGACTCACCCCTCAAGCCATGGTTCGACAGCCTGCGCAGCCACCTCGGACCGTGCTGCTCGGACGCCGATGGCTTTGCCGTCGCCGATCCCGACTGGGAGTCGCACAACGGGCATTATCGCGTGCGTCTCGACGGGGAGTGGGTCGAAGTGCCTGATGCAGCCGTCATCACCGAGCCGAACCGCGCCGGCCGTACCATGGTGTGGCCGGTGAAGACAGCCTTTGGGGTTTCGATCCGCTGCTTCATGCCGGGCAGCATGATCTGAGACAGGTCAGCCTCAACGCTTGCTGGATTTGCGCTTCGACGATTTCTTCTTCGCGGTCTTCTTGGTCGTACTCTTCCTCGTCGTCGTCTTCTTGGACGCTTTCTTCTTCGAGGCCTTCTTCGGGACCTTCTTGCCCTTCTTGCGCGCCTTCGACAGTCCGATCGCGATCGCCTGCTTGCGACTCTTCACGCGTCCGCCACGACCTTTGCGACCGCTCTTTGCCGTGCCCTTCTTGTAGCGCTTCATCTCGCTTTCGACATCGCTGCCGGCGCTGCGCGAGTAGCGGCGCTTCTTTGCCTTCCGTGCCATGCATGTTCTCCCTTGGCCGAGGAGAACCGTTCGGCCCAGCCATGGTTCCGAAAGCTGTGCACCCGACATTCCGGGCGCATGCGCAGTCTAAAAGGAATTTGCCAGCTCGATCTCCGCTTCCAGCAGCTGGATGCGCCGCGCGGCCTCGGTGAAGGACAGATCGCGCGCATATTGTGCAGGCTGATAAGCCTCATTGCTCAGCCGCTTCAGCCTCAGCCCCTGTGCCCGGGTCATCTGCTCGGTGAGGAAGACCCTGGCGTCGTATTTACCTTGAACCTGCATCTGGCTTCTCCGTGCTGAATCCTGGCTTGACTATATGTTCTTATTTTGTTCTAACAAGCCATGGACAATAGAATTAATGAAATTCGACGCAAAATCAGTGCCTTGAGGCTGGAGATGGCCGATTTCGAGGCCGTCGTCCGCGATCGCATCAACGGCGATCGCGATTGCACCCAGCAGGCCCTGGCGCAGATGGATTTGCGCCGGAGGATCAATCTATTGGTCGGCGAATGGAAGGCTGCCGGCGGCGTCGACGTGCTGCCTGACGTCCGCGGCCGGATGCGCCTTCGCTCGTGAAGACAGTCGGCAATCCCGAGCGCGCGAACGCACGGCGCTGAAAGCTTTGAGGAGGCGCCATGGAGGAAGGCCCGGACGCTTACCGGATCTTGAGGTTGCGCGCCGAGATTCTCGAATTGGGCTCTGCCATCCGGCAATTGCAGCGCGCGGGTCTCGATGATGCTGCGGCCCAGCTTCTAATCGGACGCAAGCGGGCGCAGCTCGATCATCTCGTGAAGATGAATTCCGCGGGCAGCGAGCCCGATACTCCCGGCATCCGGCGCAGCTAAGCGCGCCTGCGAGCGACACGCTGGAGGCACCGATGCCGCCCGCGATTTGGCTACGTGAATGTTCCTGCAGCCGATGAGGCGTGCTGCACATCCCCGTGAGCAGCCGACTGGATTGCGGAACGGAAGCGGGGACGGCCGATTGACCGGACTCCTCCCACATCGATGGAGCGTTCCATGGACCTCAAAGGCAAGACCATTGCCATTCTCGCAACGAACGGCTTCGAGCAGTCGGAACTGGAAGTGCCGCGCGACCGTCTGAAGCAGGCCGGCGCAACGGTTCACGTGATCTCGCCAGCGGCCGGCGAGATCAAAGGCTGGGACAAGAAGGATTGGGGCCGGCCGGTGACGGTCGACAAGACGCTCGATCAGGCTTCCAGCAGCGACTACGACGCCTTGGTGTTACCAGGCGGACAGATCAATCCCGACCTTCTTCGCGTCGAGCCCAAGGCATTGTCGTTCATCAAGGACATCTTCAATGCGAAGAAGATCGTTGCCGCCGTATGCCACGCGCCATGGCTCCTGATCGAGACGGGCATCGCCAAGGGTCGCAAGATGACGTCATACAAATCGGTCAAGACCGACGTCATCAATGCCGGGGCGAGCTGGGAGGACTCGGAGGTCGTGGTGGACCAGGGCATCATCACCTCGCGCAATCCCGGCGACTTGGAGGCGTTCAGCGCAAAGATCATCGAAGAGGTGAAGGAGGGACGTCATCTGCAGCGCAGCGCCGCCTGAGTGGCAGCAGCTCTACCGCAAAGAAAAAGCCCCGCGTCGCCGCGGGGCTTTTGATTGAGTGGGCGCCTGACTCACTTGGTATTGCTGATGCCCTTGCTGCTCTTGTTCGTCATGGTGCCGCCCTGGTCCGAGCCGGGACCGGAGCCGCCCTGGCCGGACGGGTCCGCGCCCTTCGACGATTTGGTGTTGGCGCCGGTGGTCTGCGATGACGACATCGAGGATCCGTGTTTCGCCTTGTGTGACTTGGCCTGGGCGGCGAGCGGTGCGGCGGCGAGGCCGGTTGCCAACATTACGGTGAGAGCAAATTTGGTCGTTGTCATGCGAGAGACTCCCTGAGCTAATTTGACGCAGGCAGCCAACCGCCATTTGCCGCAGGAGTTCCCAACAAAAGCATCTGCCTTGCATGAGGCACGCTTCAGGATTGCTTGTCCTCGGCGAGGATGAAAACGACGCCCGTGAGGGTCGCGCCGATCGCGAACGTCGTCACCAATGTGAGGACGAAAACGATCGCGGCCTGACGTCCACCGTGATGGAGCAGGCTGGCGACGGCGGGATTGCACAGGATCAGCGCGAGGCTGAAGGCGAGGCCGAGGGCTGCGCCCATCATTGTATGCGTCATCAGCTTGATGAGGCCGGCAGGAGAGACCAGGTCCGACGACTTTCTTGCGCGCATGGGGAGTGCATCCCGAACTGGCATGCAAACGCAGGCGGCCGTCGCCGGTTCCAAATAAATGAAGGAATTGTCATCAGCGGCTTCATCGGACGTTCATGCCGGTCTTGCCAGGATGAGCGCCATCAAAACGGGACATTCGACATGGGTAAGGTAGTCTTTCTGTACCGCTCACTGGCCTATCGCAACGCCGCCGCGGACATTCTGCGCAAGGCCCGCAAGCTGCCCCGCGGCGCGGAACGAAGCGCGGCTCGCCGCTATGCCAGGGCGCTACGCGATCTCGCCCGAACCGAAGCCTGGCTTGAGGGCCGGGTCGCGCGCGAACCGCGGATGGAGCAACGTATGATGAGCGCGGCGTCCGCCTAAAGCGCTGCGATCAGGATGAATCGCCATCGCGCTTTAGGCTGTTGTTTAAGCATGATCTTTTCGGAAAACCGCTGCGCACTTTTCCGGATCATGCCTTAGGGCTTTCGCCATTCCGATCGAATCGAAGCGGAAGCTCTCGAGCCTCGTCTCGACCCGTTTTCTCGACGCGAAACGATCGCCGCTTCGCTGGAAACGGTCTAACCGGATGCGCGCTGCAATTCGGCGGAGCTGGCGTCGTCGAATTTACCGGATGTGGTCGTCGCCGCCATCTTGCGTGTCAACGGCACCTCCAGACGGCACAACAGGCCCTCGGCTCGCCAATCGAACCGCGCCTGTCCACCGAGCTGGGACTCGACGCTCGCAAGCAGGCTCCGGGTGCCGAAGCCGCGAGATTTGGGGGGCATGACGAGCGGACCGCCGGATTCCTCCCAGCTCAGCGTAAGCACTTGATCCTCCACCTGCCAGCCGATCGTCAGCCGTCCCGACCTGGTCGAGAGGGCGCCGTACTTGGCCGAATTGGTGAAGAGCTCGTGCAGCGCGAGCGCCAGCGTCTGGGCCGTGGCCGGCAGCAACTGGACCTCCGGACCCGCCAAGATGATCTGGCCGCCGAGCGAATAGGGCGCAAGCTCCTCGTCGATCAGCCTGGAGAGCTCGGCGCCCTGCCAGCTCGACAGCGACAGGATGGTGTGCACGCGCGCCAGCGCATTGATGCGTCCCTCGACGGCGTTGACATAGGCCTTGACCTCGTCGGCACGGGTGAGGCGCACGATCGACTGCGCCAGTGCCAGCGCATTCTTGGCGCGATGATCGACTTCCCGCGCCAGCAGGTTTTGCCGTTCCTCGGCGCGCTTGCGTTCGGTGATGTCCACGGTGACCCCGCTCACGCGTACGACGCGACTGCTATCGTCGACCGTCGCTGCCGCCGTGCCGACGCACCAGCGCACCTCACCGTCGGGCCTGATAATGCGGAATTCAGTCTCGTAGGCGCGCGCGCCCTTGTTGAATTCGGCGATCGCCTTGCGCAGTTGATCGACGTCATCGGGATGCAACAGCGCTTGAACGTTGGCCGGGTTGACCTCGAAGCTCTCGGGGCCGACGCCAAAGATGCGATATTGCCCCTCGTCCCACATCCAGTCACCGCTGATCCAGTCCCAATCCCAGGAGCCCATCTTGCCGGCGGCGATCGCCATGCTGCGCCGCTGCTCGCTTTCGCGCAGCCTCGCGGTGGAGTTCTCCAATTCCGCCGTGCGGGCGCGGACGCGATCCTCGAGCTCCTGGTTCAGCCGTTCGAGCTCGCGGGTCTTGCGGTAGAGTTCGGCAAACACCTTGATCTTGGCGCGCAGCACCTCCGGCACGACCGGCACCGGCACGTAGTCCACCGCGCCCATCTCGTAGCCGCGCAACCGGTCGATGTCGCTGACCTGAATGGCGGAGATGAAGATCATCGCCGTCTTCTGGAAGCGCGGATGCTCGCGGATCATTGCGGCAAGCTCGAAGCCGTCGAGCTCGGGCATGCAGACGTCGACCAGGATCACTGCGATGTCGGTCTTGAGCAGCAGCTCCAGCGCCTCGCGTCCGGACGAGGCGATCACGAGGTTTTCGCCGAGCTCCTTCAGGATCACCTCATAGGCGAGCAGCTTGGCCGGCTGGTCGTCGACGAGGAGGATGTTGACCTTTTCGTGGTCCATTCTCGGATCCAACTCAGCGGTGCAGCCACATGCGGATCGCAAGCAGCAATTGATCGGTGTTGACGGGCTTTGCGAGGTAGTCGGACGCGCCGGCTTCGAGGCATTTCTCCCGGTCGCCCTTCATCGCCTTGGCGGTCAGCGCGATGATCGGAAGGCGGGCGAAGGCCGGATTCTCGCGAATGACGCCAATGGTCTGGTAGCCATCCATCTGCGGCATCATGATGTCCATCAGCACGATGGCGATCTCCGGGTTGGACTCGACCAGGGTTACCGCTTCGCTGCCGGTCGTCGCAGTCAGCACCTTCATGCCGCGCCGTTCCAGCACGCTCGACAGCGCGAAGATGTTGCGGGCGTCGTCGTCGACGAGCAGTGCGGTCTTGCCGATCAGGTCCTCGTCGGAACTGTTCAGCTTCTCCAGCATGCGCTGCTTCTCGACCGGAAGTTCCGTGATGACGCGGTGCAGGAACAGCGCGGTCTCGTCGAGCAGGCGCTCGGGCGATTCCACGCCCTTCACCACGATGCTGCGCGCCATGGTGTGGAGTTCCGCATCCTCTTCCGCCGAGAGCTCGCGGCCGGTGAACACCACCACCGGAATGTTCGACAGCGCCTCGTCGTTGCGGATCTGGTCCAGTACCTCGAAGCCGCTCATGTCGGGCAGCCGCAGGTCGAGCACCACGCAGTCGCAGGGCGCCTCGCGCAGCGTCGAGAGCGCGCCTGCCCCCGTGTCGGTCGTTACGATCTCGATGTCGTCGTGGTGCAGCAGCTCGCGGATCGAGAGCTGCTCGGCCTCGTTGTCCTCGACGATCAGGAGCCGCTTGCGCCGCGGCCGTGCATATTCCTTGATCTGCGTCAGCGCGGCCGAGACGCCTTCGGTCGTCGTCGGCTTGTTGACGAAGGAGAACGCACCACGGGCCAGCGCATGCTGGCGGTCCTCGTCGAGCGTGATGATCTGCACGGGAATGTGACGGGTCAGCGGATTGTGCTTGAGCTGGCTCAGCACGGTCCAGCCGAGCATGTCGGGCAGGAACACGTCGAGCGAGACTGCTCGCGGCTGGTACTGCTTGGCAAGCTCCAGCGCCTCCGCGCCGCGGGCGGCGACCAGTACCTTGAATCCCTTGTCTCGCGCGAGATCGACCAGCACGCGCGCGTAATGCGGGTCGTCCTCGACGATCAGCAGGATGCTGTCGCCGGGCTCGATGCTGAGCCGGTCGTCGGGAAGCTGCTCGACGACGCGCTGCTGCTCCGGCGCGGTCGGCTGCAGCGCCGGCGGCTGGTTGTGTAGCAGTGGCGCAGGCGCCGCGCGGGGTGCGAGCGTCGGGCCGGAATATTTGAGCGGCAGATAAAGCGTGAAGCACGAGCCCTTGCCCGGCGAGCTGCGCAGATGGATCTCGCCGCCGAGCAGGCTTGCCAGCTCGCGGCTGATCGCAAGCCCAAGGCCGGTGCCGCCATATTTCCGGCTGGTACCAGCGTCGGCCTGCTGGAACGCCTCGAAGATCAGCTTCTGCTTCTCCACGGGAATGCCGATGCCGGTGTCGGACACCTCGAACGCGATCACGGCCGGCGCCGAGTTCAGTACCGGGTGATCGCTCCCCCAACCGCCGACCGCCCCGACGACCTTCAGGCGCACCTCGCCTTCGGCGGTGAACTTGAAGGCGTTGGAGAGCAGGTTCTTCAGGACCTGTTGCAGGCGCTTGGAGTCGGTGACGACGCTGCGGGGAAGGGCCGGATCGACCTCGATCTTGAACGACAGATTGCGGTTGTCCGCCTCGTGCCGGAACGGCCGACCGACGGTATCGAGCAGGTTCGCGGTCAGGATTTCCTCGGCATCGACCGTCACCGTGCCGGATTCGATCTTGGACAAATCCAGAATGTCGCTGATCAGATTGAGCAGGTCGGTGCCGGCGCCGTGGATGGTGCGAGCGAATTCGACCTGCTTGGCCGAAAGATTGCCGTCTGGATTGTCGGTGAGCTGCTGTCCCAGGATCAGGATCGAGTTCAGCGGCGTGCGCAGCTCGTGACTCATATTGGCGAGGAATTCGGACTTGTACTTCGAAGTCAGCGCGAGCTCGGTCGCCTTTTCCTCCAGGGCGCGGCGGGCCTGCTCGATCTCCTGGTTCTTGCGTTCGACCTCGACGTTGCGCTCGGCGAGCTGCTGCGCCTTCTGCTCGAGTTGGTCGTTGGTCTGCTGCAATTCGCGCTGCTGGGTCTGAAGCTCGCCGGCGAGCTGCTGCGACTGCTTGAGCAGACCTTCGGTCTGCATCGTGGCTTCGATCGAATTGAGCACGATGCCGATGGAGTCGGTGAGCTGCTCCAGGAACGTCATCTGCGAGGTCGTGAAGGAGACGAGCGAGGCGAGCTCGATCACGGCCTTTACCTGGCCCTCGAACAGCACAGGCAGCACGACGAGGTTCTTCGGCGCGACGCGGAACAGCGCCGAGTTGATCGGCATCACGTCGGAGGGAATGTCGCTCACAACGCGCGGCCGCTTGTCAAGGGCACACTGGCCGATCAGGCCCACGCCGAACTGCAGCACGCGCTGATAGGGATAGATGCCGTCGCTGGCATAGGAGGCCAGCAGCAGGAGCTGCGGATTGTCCTCGCTCTCGACTTGGTAGATCACGCCGGTATGCGCGTTCACCAGCGGCGACAGCTCGGTGAGCAGCAGCCGGCCGACGGTGGTGAGGTCGCGCTGGCCCTGGAGCATGTTGGTGAATTTGGCGAGGTTGGTCTTCAGCCAGTCCTGTTCGGTGTTCACGTCCGTCGTGAGACGGAGATTCGTGATCATCGTGTTGATGTTGTCTTTCAGCTCGGCCACCTCACCGCGGGCGTCGACCTGGATCGATCGCGTCAGGTCGCCCTTGGTGACGGCCGTCGCGACCTCGGCGATCGCGCGCACTTGCGAGGTGAGGTTGGCCGCGAGCAGGTTGACGTTGCCGGTGAGGTCCTTCCAGGTGCCGGCGGCACCCGGCACGTTGGCCTGGCCGCCGAGGCGGCCCTCGACGCCGACCTCGCGTGCCACCGACGTCACCTGATCGGCGAAGGTCGCGAGCGTCTCGGTCATGTTGTTGATGGTGTCGGCAAGCGCGGCGACCTCGCCCTTCGATTTCACGGTGAGGTTCTGCTTGAGATCGCCGTTGGCGACCGCGGTTACCACCTTGACGATGCCGCGGACCTGCTCGGTCAGGTTCGCCGCCATGAAATTCACGGTGTCGGTGAGATCCTTCCAGGTGCCGGCGACGCCTGGCACCTGGGCCTGACCGCCGAGCTTGCCTTCGGTGCCGACCTCGCGCGCGACGCGCGTCACCTCGCCGGCAAAGGCGTTGAGCTGGTCCACCATGGTGTTGATGGTGTTCTTGAGCTCGAGGATTTCGCCCTTCACGTCGACGGTGATCTTTCGCGACAAGTCGCCGCGCGCGACGGCGGTGGTGACCTCGGCGATGTTGCGGACCTGCGTCGTGAGGTTCGCTGCCAGCAGGTTGACGTTGTCGGTCAGGTCCTTCCACGTGCCGCCGACGCCGGGAACGACGGCCTGACCGCCGAGGCGGCCTTCGGTGCCGACCTCGCGCGCGACGCGCGTCACTTCGGCGGCAAAGGAGCGGAGCTGCTCGACCATGGTGTTCAAGGTGTCCTTGAGCAGCAGGATCTCGCCGCGCACGTCCACCGTGATCTTCTTCGACAGGTCGCCGCCGGCGATCGCGGTCGCGACTTCGGCGATGTTGCGGACCTGGGCCGTGAGATTCGAGGCCATGAAGTTGACGTTGTCGGTGAGGTCCTTCCAGGTGCCGGCGACGCCGGGCACTTCGGCCTGTCCGCCGAGCTTGCCTTCGGTGCCGACCTCGCGGGCCACGCGCGTCACTTCGCCGGCAAAGCCGTTGAGCTGGTCGACCATCGTGTTGATGGTGTTCTTGAGCTCGAGGATTTCGCCCTTCACGTCGACGGTAATCTTGCGCGACAAGTCGCCGCGCGCCACGGCGGTGGTCACTTCGGCGATGTTGCGGACCTGGGCGGTGAGGTTGCCCGCCATCGAGTTCACGCTGTCGGTGAGGTCCTTCCAGGTGCCGGCGACGCCGGGCACGTTGGCCTGACCACCCAGACGGCCTTCGGTGCCGACCTCGCGCGCCACGCGCGTCACCTCGCCCGCGAAGCGGTTGAGCTGGTCGACCATCGTGTTCAGCGTGTCCTTGAGCTGAAGGATCTCACCGCGCACGTCCACGGTGATCTTGCGCGACAGGTCGCCGCCGGCGATCGCGGTTGCCACTTCGGCGATGTTTCGGACCTGGGCTGTGAGGTTGCCCGCCATCGAGTTCACGGAGTCGGTCAAGTCCTTCCAGGTGCCGGCGACGCCCGGCACGCCGGCCTGACCACCAAGCTTGCCGTCGGTGCCGACCTCACGCGCGACGCGCGTGACCTCGCCGGCGAAGGCATTGAGCTGGTCCACCATCGTGTTCAGCGTTTCCTTCAGCTGAAGGATTTCGCCAGACACGTTCACCGTGATCTTCTTCGACAAATCGCCTTTGGCGACCGCGGTGGCGACCTCGGCGATGTTGCGGACCTGGCCGGTGAGGTTCGAGGCCATCGAGTTGACGCTATCGGTGAGATCCTTCCAGGTGCCGCCGACGCCGCGCACGACAGCCTGGCCGCCGAGCTTGCCTTCGGTGCCGACCTCGCGCGCGACGCGCGTCACTTCGCCGGCGAAGGCGTTGAGCTGGTCCACCATGGTGTTGATGGTGTCCTTCAGCTCCAAAATCTCACCGCGCACGTCGACCGTGATTTTCTTCGACAGGTCGCCGCCGGCGACCGCCGTCGTCACCTCGGCGATGTTGCGGACCTGTGCGGTCAGGTTCGAAGCCATCGAGTTGACGCTCTCGGTGAGGTCCTTCCAGGTGCCGGCGACGCCGAGCACGTTGGCCTGGCCGCCGAGCCGGCCCTCGGTGCCGACCTCGCGCGCCACGCGCGTCACTTCGCCGGCGAAGGCGTTGAGCTGGTCGACCATGGTGTTGAGCGTCTCCTTCAACTGAAGGATTTCGCCCGACACGTTCACCGTGATCTTCTTCGAGAGGTCGCCGCTCGCGATCGCCGTGGCGACGTCGGCGATGTTGCGGACCTGCGCGGTCAGGTTCGAGGCCATGAAGTTGACGTTGTCGGTGAGATCCTTCCAGGTGCCGGCTACACCGGGCACCTGGGCCTGGCCGCCGAGCTTTCCTTCCGTGCCGACCTCGCGCGCCACGCGCGTCACTTCCGAGGCGAAGGAGTTGAGCTGGTCCACCATGGTGTTGATGGTGTCCTTCAGCTCCAGGATCTCGCCGCGGACATCCACCGTGATCTTGCGCGACAGGTCCCCGCGCGCCACGGCGGTGGTGACGTTTGCGATGTTGCGCACCTGGGCGGTCAGGTTGCCGCACATCGCGTTGACGGAATCGGTGAGGTCCTTCCAGGTGCCGGCGACGCCGGGCACGATCGCCTGGCCGCCGAGCTTGCCGTCGGTGCCGACCTCGCGCGCCACGCGTGTCACTTCGGAGGCGAAGGAGCGGAGCTGGTCCACCATCGTGTTGATGGCTTCCTTGAGCTGAAGGATCTCGCCGCGGACGTCGACGGTGATCTTCTTGGACAGGTCGCCGTTCGCCACCGCGATCGTCACCTCGGCAATGTTGCGAACCTGGTTGGTCAGGTTGTTCGCCATCGAGTTGACGCTCTCGGTGAGGTCCTTCCAGACGCCGGTCACTTCCGGCACCTGGGCCTGGCCGCCGAGCTTGCCTTCGGTGCCGACCTCGCGGGCCACGCGCGTCACCTCGGAGGTGTACACGCCGAGCTGCTTGATCATGGTGTTGACGATGGTCGCCGACTGCAAAAACTCGCCGCGGAGCGGACGGCCGTCGACGTCGAGCTTGACGCTCTGGAGCAGGTCACCCTGCGCGACGGCGGCGACCGCGCGCGTCACCTCGCGCGTCGGCCACAACAAATCTTCGATCAGCGTGTTGACGGAGCCTTCCATATCGGCCCAGGAGCCGGAGGCGAGGCCGAATTTCACGCGCTGGCGCGTCTTGCCTTCCCGGCCCACCACCTGGCCGACCAGTTCGAGCTGCTGCGCCATGCGCTGGTTGGCGGCGATGATTTCATTGAAAGTGTCGGCGATCTTGCCGTCTGTACCGAGATAGTCGCCGCTCATCCGCACGGAAAAGTCGCCACTCCGCATTGCCTGCAAAGCGAGCAGCAATTCCGCCCGGGAATCCGGGTCTGACGTACCGTTGGTTTTTTGCTTTGGGACGCGACGACCGGAGCGTGATGCAGTTCCGGAATCGAGGTCGCTCATACTAATTCCCCCGCAGGCGTCGGCCGAATCCAGGCAAGACGCGTCTCGTCAAAATCGAAATAGAGCGTCAGCCCAATTCGAAATCAAGCACCAAGGTGCGGCGCGAGAAATGGAACCTGCCTTGCTCAGCCCAACGACGACAACGGACATCTGTGGAACTGGTTCCCTGTGATTTGGCAAAAATGTAGGTCGGCGGGCCGGGCCTGTTCGTCCGCGACCGGCTCCTTCGGAACGGACCGCCAAGTCTCGCGGTTAGCCCGCAAAGAGGGAGAACGGACATGAAAGCAGGATTTGCCGCGATCGTCGTCGTGCTGTTTGCCGGATCGGCCTTGGCCCAGGGCGGCGCCCCCAGCGGCCGCGGGGCGGTGACCGGCGACCCCGCCGCGAGCTCCGCCAGCCCGAAGGCGGATACCCCGACCACGGGGGCGGCGGCCCGGTCGAACCCGAGCGGAAGCGGCACTTCATCATCGGGCGGCAAGGATGACAATGGCGATGCCGGCCGGGACAAGATGCTGGAGAACGAGCCCACCGTGCGACCGCAGAACCAGCAACATCCAAACCAGAAATAGAGGCGGCTATTTGTCCGCCATGGTGCGCTCGGCGTCCTTGACCTGCGCACGCAGCATCGGGAGCTGCTCGCGCGCGAACGCTGCGAGCGCCGCGTTGTCGGGCGCCTTCAGATAGCGTTCGAGCAGGTCGATGGCCGAGTCGTATTCAGGAATCTGCGAGGCATAGAAGCTTCGGACGTAAGTCGGTCCGTCCGAAGTTTCAGGCTCGACCAGGCTGGCGCTGACGGACGACGTCTTGTCGACGCGCGGCTCCGCGCCGATCGCCTGTTGTATCTGCTTCAGCGCCTTGTCGCGTTTGGCTGCCTCCTCGGCGCGCAAGGCAGCGAGGTTCTTGACCTCCGCGTTGCCTTTCAGATCAGTGTTCTCCAGAAGGCCCTGCTGGAAGCGGCTGAAGTTGTAAAGACCGCTGATGACGTCGATTGCGCTCGGCGAACGGTCGGCAGGCTTGCGGTCGCCGGTGCTGTCGGCAAGCGCCGCAGTGCTGATAAATGCCAGGATGATCGCGACGAGAGCTCGCATCGATCTCAATTGCGGAACGCGTGCAAAGTTCCCACAACATTACGATCCGACAAGCGGGTTGCGATGCCAGAGTTCCGTCCCCACGTCTTCTCCATGAAACAGTCTGACATCTTCAGAGATAACGCCGATAACTGTCTCCAACTCGCCGAGCGCGCTGAGGGACAGCCCGCTCACAAGCGCTATTCCCGCATGGCGGATGCCTGGACGGCGCTTGCTCACGAGCAGGATTGGCTCGATGGCGAGATCGCGCCGGTTGCGGCCCGATTTCCACAGAGGCAGGACGCCTGAGGCTCGCCTTTTCGTGAATCAGCGTGTGAGACCGCTCACGGAACGCCAGCGAACAATCGTGGATGATCAGGGAACAGTCGATCGCGTTGGTTTCGATTCCGGGAGGAGATTTTGCGATGGCTCCACGTCTGGCTCTTCTTTCGCTCATTCTCGCCTTTGGCGTCTCGGTCGCGTTTGCGACCGTGACGACGGTTCGTCAGGTGCACCTTGAGAACGCATCGGCTGCCGTCCACGCGACGCACAGCTAGAGCGGCGCCGGAACATTCGGCGCCGCAGTGCGTAAGCGCTTCGAGACATCACAAGAGGCGAAGGCACAGCATGGCCCATTCCGACCACGGCATCGTTAGAGACCAGCGGGCGGAGGAGCAGCCCCGCGACAAGCAGCGCGCGCAGTCCGTCCAGAAGACGGATCCGCAAAAGGCTGATCAGAAAGGCTCGCCGTCGCGAGAGGCGACGCGCGATCCGAGATTGAACGACAACAGCAAGACGCCGGGCTCCGGCATGACGCCGGATGATTCCGGCGACGCGCCGAGCGGCTAGAGCGGACGGCAGATTGCGCGCGAGGAACGAATCGTCGTGCGCGGAGTCGACAGGTTGCTTCCGGTCGTCATGCCCCCGGTGCGCCGGAAGCAATCTCCAAGGACGGCCCCGGCACCCACCGTGCCGGGGCCGTTCGGTTGTGGAAGGCCTCTATGGCCCGGTCCTTATGGCTCAGTCCTCGGTGCCGCTCTCGGGATCGCCCTGAGTATGTCCCTCAGTTCCGCGGCCGAATACACCGAAGCTGCTCGATTTCACACCGGCGGCTGCGTCGATCCCTGCGGCAGCCAGTCCGAACTTGAGAAGCTCTCGGACCGTCGCCGCCCGCGTCGGCATGCGATGCTTGAACCGGAAATCGTCGATGGCTGCCAGCTCTTCTGGCGAGAGCATGACCTGAAGGCGCTCGGCGCGAAGGTCGTTCATGGTCGATCACCGATTGAGTAAATTGAGTAGATTACTCAACCAAGCAGCCTGGCGAGAGTTCCATAAGGACGATAAGGCTCCAGATGATCAAGAGGAATACCTAGTTAAATCAACGGTTGCCGGACGCCCCGAAGCCGATGCGGCCAAGCCACCAGAAGGTCATCGAGCAAGTCGCGCGTTGGGCCAACAGCCCGGGCCTGCAGCACCGAGGACGGAAGATGCGAAGACGATATGAGCCAGATGCGGGCCTGCCGAACGGGCGCCAGCGCGAGCCTGTTTACGCGCGCCAGATCAGCTGCAGACGCCGCCGAGATGCATGGCATTGTGATGCTACGGGATCCCGCGGCCCCTCGCTGACTGTCCGATGCGCTCGGCCTGCACCGCGCGCGAGGTGATGCGAAACTTTCGCCTCAGCCACCACGCCAACACCGACACGGCCGCCCATACCAGGACGGCGGCGACGAACGCGCCAATCGTGGTAGTCGAAACCACGACGTAAAAAATTGAGGCGAATGCCGCAAGACCGATGCTTCCCAGGCCCGCACCCGCAGCATCGAGCGCTGCGGCCTGCTGCCCGCGCCTGCGTCCGCTGAGGCCGGCTTTTTCCTTGGCGCGGCGCTCATGACTTTCGATCAGCGTTGCGCTGGCGCAGAAGATGGCGGGGAGCGCGAGGAAAAGCCCGCCGATGGAGACGCCGAAACGTTTACTCACGATTCCCGCGAGGACCGTTGCCAGTCCGCCAAGCAGGAAACGAACACCGTACTCGTACCACCGCGTCTGCTTTAGCGCCGATGAAGACAGCTTGACCAGCATCAGGCCGCACCCCCGAAGCCCGCGAGCAGAGCGAAGGCCACCACGAGCCATACGGCAAAAGCGGCGATGGTGGCTGGCAGCGCGGCGAGATGAAACCTCATCAGGAGATGGCAGACGACGAGGCTGTAGCAGGCGAGCGCGATGGCGCCATAGATCATCGTCCAGCTTTCGGCGGCGACATATTGCGGGCCGTGCTGGACGACGGCGATGCTGAGAGTGGCCAGCGCGACCGACGGAGCGGCGCCGAGCAGCCCGGCAAAGCTCTTCGGCTTGAGCATGTCTCCCAGGATCGCGAAGGCGGAGACGATGACCCCACCCGCGATGAACCGCAGGAGATATTCCGTCATGACGGCGCCCGCGAGGCAGGAGGCCGCTGCCGTAGCTTTCCGAGAGTGAGCGGCCTGAACAGCCGCTCGACGACGAGGCCGAGGGTAAAGCCCGCCACGACGTCGCTGGCCCAGTGTGCGAGCACGACGACGCGCGTCAACGACAGAGCTACGGCAAGAGAGCGCACCAGCCGGCGTGGGACGGGCTTCAGCAGCCCGGCCGCTGAAGCCAGCGCCCCCATATGCAGAGCATGGCCGGACGGAAACGCATCGCGGGACCGCCCCGAGATGGGAACGCCGTTGGCGTGACCGAGCACTGTCAGTCGGTCGGGCCTCGTCTGGTCGAACAGCGACTTCAGCAGGTGCGGCAGCACCGCAGTCGCCAAGGAGACCGCCAACACGTGATTCGCAACGGGACGCGCCTGGGGTCGCCGTAGCTGGGCGTACAGCCATCCAGCCGCAGCGAGCGCGAGCAGCACGTGCTCGTCCGCAGCCCACGTCAAAGTCTGGGCGACTTGCTCAATGCTTGAATTGGTGTCATGCGCAATTTCGTTGGCGAGCGCCTGGTCGATCCGGGTGGATTTTACTTTTACGAGTGCCATCGGTCTGGCGCGATATCCTTGATGACTGTTTTGTAAATTCTGTATGACAATGGAGGTTCCGGAGGCGGTCGTGTCGCTCCCATCGGCGGCAAGCTGCAGATCGATCGAAGCGAGTTCGACAGGCCGCTCGAGGCGCTAAGCGCAGGCGTCGCGAGCGCGATGGCGGCGTACGAACAGATGACATCGTCGGGGAAGACGAGGAGGACGTCGAGCGGCGGCCTCCTCGCCCGAGGCGTTACTTTGTCTGGCCGACGCTCGGCGCCTTGCCGAGCTCCTTGGCCATGTCGAGATGGTGCTTGAGGGCGGGCAGCGTCTTGCCGGCCCAGTCCTTCAGCGCAGAATTGTCGCCGCCCTTGGCGTAGCGTTCGAACAGCGACACCGCATCTTCATGGGCGCTGACCTGGTAGGAGTTGTAGTCCGAGCTGAAATCCTTGCCCGAGGCGTTCTTGAGCTTGTCGAGCTTGCTCTGGTGCGCGCTGTCGAGCGCCGTCGGCAGGGTCGCTTGCACCTTGCCGTCACTGACGAGACCCTTGAGCTCGGTGCTGGTCTTGGTGTGGTCGGTCACCATCTGCTGTGCGAAGCTCTTCTCCTGCGCGTTGCCCTTCTGCTGGGCGAGCTTGCTCGACTCGATCTCGAACATATCGCTGATCGCGACCTCCTTGACGAAGTCGGCGGTCGCAGGTGCGACGCCGAGCGCCGAATTCACTCCGGTCTTCTCGCCCAGCGACTGGGCGAGCGCGGGGCCTGCGAGCAGCACGCAGGCAACGGCGATGATGGTTCGTTTCATGGTCAAATCCCTCCGATACGTCGTGCGGCCATTGCCGGCGACTTCGCGCCGACCAACACGCCGCCCGGTCCGAGGTTCCAAACAGTCAGTCTGTCGGCCTCCTGCCGCTGCGAGGATTGATCGGATCGGTCGGCTTCCGCCGCAGCCGCTCCGGAAGGAATGGCTCTGCCGGCACGGGGGTCGCGTCAGCGCGTACGTCCGCATGGTGTTGGGCCTGCTCATGAGGCGTGCGGTTGTCGTTGACCTGCCGTTTGACGTCGAGCCCTCCAACGGGATCGTTGACGCCATGCTGGATATCCCGGAAGTCGCTCATGGTTCACCTCATTCCTTTCCAGGCAGGATCGTTTCGAGCACCTGCCGCGCTGCTCCCTTGATCATCCCGCTTTCATTGGGATCGCCCTTCATCAGGGCCAGCGAGAAGTTCTTTGCCTGTTGAAGCGTGATATGCGGCGGCAGCGGCGGCACTTCGGGATCGGTCTTCACCTCGAGCACGACCGGCATCTCGCTGGCCAGCGCCTGCTCCCAGGCCGAGCCGAGCAGCTCCGGCCTATCGACGAAGATGCCGCGCAGGCCGATGAGCTCGGCGAAGCGGGAATAGGAGACGTCGGGAATGCGCTGCGAGGCCTCGAATTTGGGATCGCCGTTGATGATGCGCTGCTCCCACGTCACCTGGTTGAGATCCTCGTTGTTGAAGACGCAGACGACAAAGCGCGGGTCGCGCCACGAGCGCCAGTACTTTGCGGCGGTAATCAGCTCGGCCATGTTGTTCATCTGCATGGCGCCGTCACCGACGAGGGCGATCACGGGGCGATCGGAATGGGCGTATTTGGCGGCGAGGGCATAGGGCACCGCGGCGCCCATCGAGGCGAGGCCGCCCGAGAGCGAGGCCGTCATGCCGCGCCGCATCTTCAGGTCGCGCGCGAACCAGTTGGCACAAGAGCCGGAATCACTGGTGATGATGGCGCGATCGGGCAGGCGCGGGGACAATTCCCAGGCGACGAGCTGCGGATTGACCGGCGCCGCTGGCTGATGCGCCCGGCCATCGAGCGTCTTCCACCATTTCGCGACGCCCTCCTCGATGCTCTGGCGCCAGGCGCCGTCGCTCTTTGATTTCAGTCGCGGCAGCAATGCGCGCAAAGTCTCGGCGGCGTCGCCCACGAGGCCGACCTCTATGGGAAAGCGGATCGACATCATGCTGGCGTCGATGTCGATCTGCACGCCGCGGGCGCTGCCTTCCTTGGGGAGGAACTCAGCGTAGGGGAAGGCCGATCCGACCATCAGCAACGTGTCGCATTGCATCATCATGTTGGAGCTGGGCTCGGTGCCGAGCAGGCCGATCGAGCCGGTGACCCATGGCAGATCGTCGGGCAGCGCGGCCTTTCCCAGCAGCGCCTTGGCGCAGCCGGCCGACAGCCGATCCGCGACGGCGATCACCTCGTCGGTGGCGCCAAGTGCGCCGGCGCCGACGAGCATCGCAACCTTGTTGCCGGCATTGAGGACCTCGGCAGCGCGATCGAGATCGGCCTCACGCGGCGTGATGCTGGGTGCGCTGTAGCCGATGCCGGAATGCAGCGTGCCGTGTGCGCGCGGCGGATCCTCGTAAGGCTCTTCCTGCAAATCATTGGGCAGGATGATCACGGTCGGGGTCCGCCGCGAAAGCGCGATCCGCACCGCACGATCGATCAGGTGTCGCACTTGCGCAGGCGAGGAGGCCTGCATCACGTAGGCGCTGGCGACGTCCTTGAACATCGAGACAAGGTCGAGTTCCTGCTGATAGTGCCCGCCGAGGGCGCTACGCGCCTGCTGGCCGACGATCGCCAGCACCGGCTGGTGATCGAGCAGCGCATCGTAGAGCCCGGTGATGAGATGCGAGGCGCCCGGGCCCGAGGTCGCAATGCAGACGCCGAGCTCCCCGGAGAACTTTGCGTAAGCGGTCGCCATGAATGCCGCCATCTCTTCGTGCCGCGCCTGCACGAAGCCGATCTTGCCGTCGGCCCGGTTCATCGCGCCGAACACGCCGTTGATGCCGTCGCCGGGATAGCCGAAGATGTGGCGCACGCCCCATTGATGCAGACGCTGAACGATGAAGTCGGAGACGGTCTGGGACACCATGCGGCCTCGATTCCGAGAGCTGTTTTGACGCTCAGAGAACCGCTTGCTCGCAGCGATGTTCCTGCCCGGGGGCTCGACTGCGGCGTGCGGAACAGCGGCGGAACGATCGCTCGCCTGTCCGGTTGATTCAGGCACTGTGAGTGGAGCACTGAGATGTTGAATCAAGCAGAGCTGGACCGCGCCGAGATTGGCCGTTTGATTGGCAGCGACAAGGTCGAAGGAACATCCGTCTATGGTGCCGACCGCAGCAGGATCGGCTCGATCGAACGTGTGATGATCGACAAGATCAGCGGCAAGGTGTCCTACGCCGTGCTGGGGTTCGGCGGCTTCCTCGGGCTCGGGAACGATCACTATCCGTTACCGTGGCAATCGCTGAAATACGATACGGAGCTGGGCGGTTATGTCACCGCGATCACAGCCAAGGATCTGCAAAGCGCGCCGAAATACGGCGAGCGAAGCGACTGGAACTGGGGGGATGAAGCCGCGGTTCGCGGCATCAACTCCTATTACGGCGTTCCCTTCGCATAGACGTAGCATGGAAGGGAGTTCAATGAGCAAGGAACGGCTGACCGACGATCCCCGGGATCAGAATGACTGGGGATCGCACAGACAGACGGACAAGCCCTGGACGGGCAATCCGGAGAAGGAACAGGGATCGGACAAGGTGAAGCCCGATCTGGAGAAATGGCACCGGACCAAGACGCACTGACAAGAGTGCTTCCTGTGGAGAACGAGAAGAAGCGCGGCGTTCATGACGCCGCGCTTCTTTCTTGAGCATGGCATTCACGAATGGTCACGGGGCTCTCACAGGGCGGAACCATGCTTCGGCGATGCGGTTAGGCCCGCGGCAGGCGAGGTGGTGAAAAGCCGTTCGCCACCGGTTGAATCCCGAGAAAGGTGTTGGCCGTGGATGCTCAGACACGGGAGCGTGGGTTGTCCGCGGAGCAGCCGCACAGGACGAAGGAAGCTCCAAGATCACCTCCTGATCAGACCCGCGACACCAGGGACCAGCAGGCCAAGCCGCCTTCGCTCCGCCAGCGGCTTCGCGAGCATTGGCTGCTCGCAACCATCGGCGCCGTCGTGCTGATCGCAGCGCTCATTGGCGCTACGCTCTACTGGCTCGACGCACGTCATTATGAGTCCACTGACGATGCGTTCGTCGCCGCGCGCAGCTTTTCGGTGGCCTCGAAGGTCGGCGGCTATGTGACCGATATCCCGGTGACGGACAATCAGCATGTCAATGCGGGCGAGCTTCTCGCCAAGATCGACGAACGCGACTACCGGATTGCGATCGACCAGGCCATCGCGCAGGTAGGGGTGGCCAGGGCGAACATCACCAATGTCGAGGCGCAGATCGATTCCCAGCCGGAGCAGATCAAGCAGGCCGAGGCGCAGCTCGAGCAGGCCCAGGCCCAGCTTCAATTCGCGCAGCAGGAATTCGCGCGCGCCGAGGAACTGGTCGAGAAGGGCGCCGGCACCGTGCAGCGCCAGCAGCAGACCCGCTCTGATCTTCAGGCGCAGCAGGCCAATACCGAGCGCGCGAGGACGGCCGTGACGTCGGCGCAACTCGGCATCAAGACGCTGCAGGCCCAGCTCGAAGGCGCCAAGGCGCAGCTCGGGCAGTCACAGGCGCAGCTCGATCAGGCCAGGCTGAACCTGCAATACACCAGCGTGGTCGCGGCGCAGTCTGGCCGCGTCGTCAAAATCAGCGGAGCCAAGGGCACGTTCGCCACGGCGGGACAGAGCCTGATGATGTTCGTCCCCGACGAGGTCTGGATCGTCGCCAACTACAAGGAGACACAGCTGGCCGACATGCGTCCGGGCCAGCAGGTCGAGATCCGCATCGATGCCTATCCCGGAAGCAAGCTCACCGGCCATGTCGATTCCGTGCAGCCGGGCTCGGGCACCGCGTTCAGCCTGCTGCCGGCGGAGAATGCCACCGGCAACTACGTCAAGGTGGTGCAGCGCGTGCCGGTGAAGATCGTGGTCGACAACTGGCCGCCCGATCTGCCGGTCGGTCCCGGCATGTCCGTCGTGCCCTGGACCAGGGTGCGATGACGGACGCTACGCAAGGCGGTGCGTCCGCCGGCTGGTCGCCGGAGCGCTCGGCGGCCGGCGGGCACAATCCGTATCTCATTGCTTTCGTGGTCTCGATCGCGACCTTCATGGAGGTGCTCGACACCACCATTGCCAATGTCGCGCTGCGCCACATCGCGGGCAGCCTGGCGGTGGGGATCGACGAGAGCACCTACGTCATCACCAGCTATCTCGTCGCCAACGCCATCGTGCTGTCGATCTCCGGCTGGCTGTCGACGGTGATCGGCCGCAAGCGCTTCTACATGATATGCGTCGCGACCTTCACGCTGGCCTCGCTGCTCTGCGGCTTCGCCTGGAATCTGGAATCGCTGGTGCTATTCCGCATTCTTCAGGGGCTGGGCGGCGGCGGCATGGCGACCAGCGAGCAGGCGATCCTCGCCGACTCCTTCCCGCCACATAAACGAGGCCAGGCTTTTGCCATCTACGGAGTCGCCGTCGTGGTTGCCCCGGTGATCGGCCCGACGCTCGGTGGCTGGATCACCGACACCTACACCTGGCACTGGGTGTTCTTGATCAACGTTCCCATGGGAGTGCTGTCGTTGTTCCTGGTCGGTACGCTGGTCAGGGAACCCTCGAGTGCGGAGGAAGAGCGGGAAAGGCTGCTCAGCAAAGGTCTGCGCGTCGACTACATCGGTTTCGCCCTCGTGGCGATCGGGCTCGGCTCGCTCGAGTTCGTGCTCGACGAAGGCCAGCGCAAGGACTGGTTCGGGTCGAGCATGATCATCTTTTTCGCGGTGCTTTCCGCGGTCTCGCTGCTCGCGCTGATCCCGTGGGAGTTGTCGCGCGAGGATCCCATCGTCGACCTGCGTCTACTCGGCCGGCGTCAGTTCGCCGCCTGCTTCCTGGTCATGCTCGCCACCGGCGCGGTGCTGATCTCGACGACGCAGCTCTTGCCGCAACTGCTCCAGACCGAGCTGAACTACACCGCGATGCTGGCGGGCCTTGCACTGTCGCCCGGCGGCATCGCAACCTTGGTGCTCATGCCGGTGGTCGGCCGCCTCGTCAGCACGGTGCAGCCAAAATATCTCATCATGTTCGGCGCTGCCATCGTCGCGTTCTCGATGTGGCATCTCACCGGGCTCACCGGCGACATCACCTATGGATACGCAGCGCTGTCGCGCATCTTCCTCGCGCTGGGTCTGCCCTTCCTGTTCCTGCCGGTGACGACCGCCTCATATGACGGCGTTCCGCCTGACAAGACCAACCAGGCCTCCGCTCTGATCAATGTCGCCCGCAACATCGGCGGCTCCATGGGCGTCGCGCTGGCGCAGACGGTTCTGGCGCAGCGCCAGCAATTCCACCAGAGCCGCCTGATCGAGCACGCCGCGCCCCCCGATCTCGGCTACCAGCAGACCATCGATGCGATGACGCGCTACTTCCAGGCGCAAGGCTCCAGTGCGAACGATGCGGCATCGCAGGCGCTCGCCTGGGTCGGCCGTACCTTGCAGCAGCAAGTCGATCTGCTCGCTTATATCGACGTGTTCTGGACGCTGGCAATCGTCGCGATGCTGATGATCCCGACCGCGGCCGCGCTGCGCCCGATTGATCTGAGAGCGCCGGCGCGGGGGCATTGACGGGCCTTTCCTCAATCTCAGAGAATTCGTGACCCCGGCACGAGACTGCGGCTAGACTGAAGCCACCTGAGCAAATTCCGGGAGGTACCCAAGTGAAGACCGCGATCACCGAGCTGTTCGGCATCGAGCACCCCATCATCCAGGGCGGCATGCATTTCGTCGGCTTTGCCGAGCTGGCCGCCGCCGTGTCCAATGCCGGTGGGCTCGGCATCATCACCGGCCTCACCCAGAAGACGCCGGAGCTGCTCGCGAAGGAAATTGCGCGCTGCCGCGACATGACCGACAAGCCGTTCGGCGTCAACCTGACCTTCCTGCCGACCTTCGCGGCGCCGCCTTATCCCG
Source organism: Bradyrhizobium sp. 199 (assembly GCF_023073355.1). Classification (GTDB taxonomy): domain Bacteria; phylum Pseudomonadota; class Alphaproteobacteria; order Rhizobiales; family Xanthobacteraceae; genus Bradyrhizobium. The sequence goes on along the minus strand of NZ_JADPJI010000008.1, from coordinate 467,365 downwards.
AATACATCGCGGCCATCATCGAAGGCGGCATCAAAGCGGTGGAGACCGCAGGCCGCAGCCCGGAGGCCTACATGCCGGCGCTGAAGGCCGCCGGCATCAAGGTCATCCACAAATGCACCTCGGTCCGCCACTCGCTGAAGGCCGAGCGTATCGGCTGCGACGCCGTCAGCGTCGACGGCTTCGAGTGCGGCGGTCATCCCGGCGAGGACGACATTCCCAACATGATCCTGCTGCCCCGCGCGGCGGAGGAGTTGAAGATCCCGTTCGTCGCCTCCGGCGGCATGGCCGACGGGCGCAGCCTCGTGGCGGCGCTGTCGCTGGGCGCAGCCGGCATGAACATGGGCACGCGCTTCATTGCCACCAAGGAAGCGCCTGTGCATCAAAACGTGAAGAACGCGCTGGTCGCGGCCACCGAGCTCGATACCCGCCTGATCATGCGCAGCTTGCGCAACACCGAACGCGTGCTCAGAAACTCCAATGTCGACCGCCTGATCGAGATCGAGCGCGAGAAGGGCGACAAGCTCAAGATCGACGACATTCACGACCAGGTCGCGGGCGTCTATCCCAGGATCATGCTGGAAGGCCAGATGGATGCCGGCGCCTGGAGCTGCGGCATGGTCGCAGGGTTGATCCATGACATCCCCTCCTGCAAGGAACTCATCGATAGGATCATGGGCGAGGCGGAACAGATCATCCGCGGCCGCCTGATCGGGTTCCTGGACGGGACGGGGGCCACGCGAAAGGTCGCCTGACACCGCCAAACTTCTTAACCACGGCGGCACTTGACCGCTGGAATTGCGCGCGACGCCTCCTAAATAGGGGTAAATTACTCCTTTCAAAATCGATTTCAGGAGGCGTCCGTGGTCCTGAAGAGCGTTCATTTTGCAGTTGCCGTTGCCTTCGTGCTCGCTGGCGGCGGCGTCGCACGCGCTGACGACTACAAGCCCGACGAATATCTCAGTCTTGATCTCACCAAGGCGGTGCTGTCGCCGAAGCGGCTCGGGCCTGAGACGCAGTTTGCACCGGTGGCTTTGGAGGCACGTGGCGGCAACGAGGCGCAGGCCCGCGCCGAGCCGGTCGAGGTGCCGAAGAAGGTTGCCGCCGAACGCGTCCGTGTCGCCGAGCCCAAGGTCGCCCACGCCAGGCCGGCCCAGCCGCGCGGCGCAGCGCGAACGAAACTCGCGCATCGTCACGGCAACCTGCTGGATGCGCAGGCGATGGATACCCGCATCCAGACCTGGCCGTGCCGCTCCGGCGGCATCTGCAACTGGAAGCATTAGAGGAGGCTGGAGCCGTCCTCCGCACGTCGGTTGTCCCGTTGCGGAAGCACTCTCTCCCGTGCCCTTCCCGCGAGCGGGAGAGGGAGTTCGCTTCGCGCGAGGCGTGGGTCAAAACTCAACTAGCCCGATCTTGATTGGCCGTGCCGCCGCGGCCGCGCTATGATGCTTCTTCCCGCCTCTTCTTTTTTATCCTCGACGAGTTTGTACGCAGCGCCAACGCCGCGCGAACTGGTGGGATGAACGACGTCAGGAGCGTGTTCATGGACAATCTGAAGACACAGGGCATTAGCATGCCCAAGCTCGGCCTCGGCACCTTTCGCATGCAGGGCGATGCGTGTCGCGCTGCGGTCGAGAGCGCGCTATCGATCGGCTATCGTCACATCGACACCGCCGAGATGTATGCCAATGAGGAGTCAATTGGATCAGCCATCGCCGCCTCCGGTCTGGCGCGCGGCGAGTTGCACGTCACGACGAAGGTCTGGCACGAGAACCTCACCCCCAACGCGATCCGACGCGCCTTCGACGCCAGCCTGAAGAAGCTCCGGCTCGACCATGTCGATCTCTATCTCGTGCACTGGCCTTCGAAGGCTGCAGATTGGGGTGCGGTGTTCGAGACCTTGATGAAGCTGAGGGAGGAGGGGCGCACGCGGGCCATCGGCGTCGCCAATTTCACCACGGCGCTGCTGAAGCTGACGGTCGAGGACATCAGGGTGCCGATCGCCTGCAACCAGATCGAATATCACGCGATGCTCGATCAATCGAAGGTGCTGGCTTATCTCGCCGCAAAGTCGATCCCGCTGGTCGCCTATTGCCCGCTCGCGCAGGGGCGCTTCGCCTCCGATCCGGTGCTGGCCGAGATCGGTGCCAAGCACGACGCGACCGCCGCGCAGGTGGCTTTGAAATGGCTGCTGGACCAGGACGGCGTCGCCGCCATCCCGAAGGCTTCGCGCCGCGAGAGCCAGCAGGCCAATCTCGATGCGCTGAAGATCACGCTCCACGATGCCGACCGCAACAAGATCGCCGCGTTGCCAAAGGACAAGCGCTGCGTCAATCCCGGCTTCGCGCCGGCGTGGGACTAGCTCCGAAGCTTTCGATGCGCAAAAGAAATGGCCCCGTGAGGGGCCATTCCATTTTGCGCTGCGCATTAGTCCCAGTGATGATGGCGATGGCTGCGCTTGATCACGACGACCCTGTCGCCACGATGGTGCCCGCGGCGATGCCAGCCGTGGTCACGATGCATGCCGTATTCGGCGCGGGCGCCGTACGAGCCGTGATGATGATGGCCGCGCTTGATCACGACCGTCTCCGCGCTTGCAAGCGTCGGCGCCGCGATCACGAGTGCACCCAGGGCCGCAACCACATAACCAAGCTTCTTCATGATGTCCTCCTCCAATCAATGCACATCTAAACCGCGCATTCACGCGAACGTTCCGGAGGAACAGCAGGAGAATTCTGAACGCCTGTTCAGACAGAGCGTGATCATGCCCACAGCGTATCGTCTAATCGCAGCGTTGCTGCACCGGTGTCGGCGCGCCTGTCGCGACGTATTTGCCGTCCCTGATTGTGTACTCACCGCGCTCGCTGCGATTGTAGATCGCGCGCAGGCTGCCGTCCTTCGCCAGCAGCAAGCCGAATTCACGGGCCTGGTGCAGCGAGGGGAAGTACACCATCACATTGAGCAGGCCTTCGGCGTTGACTGTGGCCGACACCACCTCGTTCTCGTCGCTGACCTCGCCGAAGTTGCGCCGGTACATCACCCTTCCGTCCTTCCGGACCTCGTAAGTCAGCAGCGCGCCCTTGTCGCGGTCGGGCCGGACCGCGCAGTCGACCGCCCAGGAGCCGAGCAGGCCCCATTGCTCGACCTTCGCGGCCAGCGTCGCGGCACCCGCCGCAGGTGTGATCGCCGCCCACAGCATTACAGCCGCGATCGAGCGGCTCAAACAAAGCGTCATGTCCTGGAAGAACCCCGCCTCGAAGAATTCCAAAGTGTAGCATCCCGCCCGCCTCCGTCCATGGCAGCCGCCGATCGCTCGCGAATTTGATCCCGTCAATGAGGCCGGTCTTTTCGGGGTAGGATGCCGCTTCCCGACGGCGAACCTGGATAGACCAATGCTGAATCAAGTCATGGGTCTTGCGGGCGAAGTGCTGCCGTGGAGCTGTTCGGTGCCGCCGTATTCCGAGACAGCGTTTCTGAGCGAGCTGGGTGATCGCTTGCGGTCCTCGCGCATGCGCTGCGATCTGTCGCGCCGCGAGCTCGCCGCCGTTCGGGATAAAGCGGACCTCAGGCCCGCTTCTCCACATTGGCGCTGCGGGCCGGCACGCCGAATTCCTTGCGGCAAACTTCAGCCAGCACGGCGACTCCCTCGCGGATCTGCTGATGCGTGGGGCTGGCGAAGCACAACCTCAGCCGCGAGCTGGAATGGCCCTTGTTGGTCGACCATTCCGGCCCCGGATTGATCGAGACGCCGGCGGCGAGCGCGGCCTGATACAGTTTCAGCGTATCGACCTGATCGGGCAGCTTCACCCAGAGGAAGATGCCGCCCTTGGGCTCCTCGAATTCCGCCGCGGTCCCGAACTGCTCGTTCAGCGCTTCCATCAGCGTGTCGAGCTTGGTGCGCAGCGCCTTGGTCAGGGCCGGCACGTGGCTTGCGAAATGCGGCTTGCAATAGGCGGCGAGCACCATCTGCTCGAGCGCGCCGGAGCCCGCATCCGTCTTCAGCGCCAGCATCCGCGACATCACATCCCAGGGCGCCACAATGAAGCCGACGCGTAGCGCCGGTGCGATCGATTTGGAGAACGAGCCGATATGGATCACGCCGCCGTTCGGGCTCATCGCGTAGAGCGCCGGCGGCCGCTGCCCCGACCAGACGAGATCGGCATAGCAATCGTCCTCGAAAATGGGCACGCCATACTCGGCCGCGAGCCGCACCAGTTCGGCGCGGCGGCTCTCCGGCATGATGCTGCCGGTCGGGTTCTGCACCGTCGGAATGGTGTAGATGTATTTGGGGCGGATGCCGCGGCTCTTCAGCTCCGCCAGCGTCGCGGCCAGCATGTCCATGCGCATGCCGTCCTTGTCGAGCGGGACGCCGACCACGTTGACGCCGAGCCGCGCCAGACGGGTCAGTGAGCCCTGATAGCTGTCCTGCTCGAAAATCACGGTGTCGCCGCGCGCCAGCAGAGTGCTGTTGACGAGGTCGAGCGCCTGGAGCGAGCCGGAGACGATCAGCAGATCGTCGACGGTGCAGTTGATGCCGGCATCGCGCTTGAGTTTTGTCACCAGGAATTCGCGCAAGGGCAGGTAGCCCTGCGGGCCATGCGCCAGTCCGTAGGTCGCAAGCGACCGGCCTTCGCGCTGCAGCGCCAGGGTGGTCGCCTCGATCAGGCCCTCGAGCGGCAGTTGCTCGGAATCGTTGTTGCCGCCCACAAAGCTGTACTTGGCAAGGCCCGTCCAGCGCGCCGAGGGGGCCGGCAGCCCTGCCGGAAACAGGGTTGCGAAGTCGAAGCTGGACGTCATGGGGCGTTCCTCGTTTCTGTTCTTGTTGAGCCAGCCGGCGTTGCGCCCGCTGACCTTATTTCTTGCCGGCCGTCCGGGTCCGATGGCCTTACTCCTTGGTAGCCGTCCGGGTCGGACGGTTTAGTTCTTTGCTGCCGTCCGGGTCGGACGGCCCTGGCTGATGAAAGCGTAATGCGCATTTGCGACGCCGCCAACCATCAGAGCCTCGACCACGGGCTCGGCGATCTCGCCCGTCGCGGCCCAGTCGACCAGGAAATTGGCCCCGGTGCCGCCGCGCAAATCGTCGGTCGGAACGAAGATCGCGATCGTGGCCAGCGGCTTCAGGGCCACCTGACCCTTCAGGTAGGTCTCGACCTGCTTGCCTGCGGTGTCGAAATAGGCGATGCGTTTGATCACCAGCGGCTGGGTCTCGGAGGCGTTGTGCACACTGAGGGTCACCGAGAAGTCTACGCGCAGCCTGCCTTGGCTCATGGCGACGCTGGAATAGGCGGGCACGTAGAACCCGCCGGAAACAGCGAGTTCTTCCTTCGGCATTGCGGTGAGGGAATCGGCAAAGTTCTGTTCGATATTGACCTTGGATTGTGCGGCGGCGGGCATGGCACCGGCGAGGGCGCATAGCAGCATTGCTGCGAACAGCCCTTTTTGCATGTGACGAATTGCTCGCTTGCCGCGCCGCAACCCGTCTCTAGGGTGCGGCAAAACGGACCGATTTGGCATGCACGAACTCATTCGCGACATTACTCTTTGCATTCTGTTTGCCTGGATGCTGGGCCTGCTCGCCCATTTCTCCCGGCAGCCGCTGATCCTTGCCTATCTTATCGCGGGCTTTTGCATAGGTCCATTCGGCGCCGGCTGGGTCCACTCGCAGGAATCCATCGGCGTCATCTCCGAGCTCGGCCTGATCTTCATGCTGTTCATGATCGGGCTCGAGATTGACCTGAAGAAGATCGTGCGGGCGGGAAAGGTGATCCTGTTCGCGGCAGGGGGCCAACTCGTCGGCGGCTGTCTGCTCGGGGTCCTGTTCTTCGCCGGTATCGGCCTGCCGCTCGGCGGCGGGCACTTCGATGCGGTCTATCTCTGCGTCGCGTGCGCGCTGTCGAGCACCGTGATCATCGTCAAGGTGCTCTACGAGAAACGCGAGCTCGACACGCTGCCGGGGCGCATCACGCTCGGCGTGCTGGTGCTCCAGGACATCTTCGCCATCCTGTTCCTGGCGGTGCAGCCGAGCCTTGCTAATCTGCAGGCCAGTGTCATCCTGCTCTCGATCGGCCGCGTCGCGGTGCTGGTCGCTGCCGCGCTGCTGGTCAGCCGCTACGTGCTGCCGCGGCTATTCCATCAGATCGCCCGCCGGCCCGAGCTGATCCTGCTCGGCGCGCTGGCCTGGTGTTTCCTCGTCGCCGAGACCGCCGAGCGGCTGTCGCTGTCGCGCGAGATGGGCGCCCTGATCGCCGGCGTCTCGCTCTCGACCTTTCCCTACGCACTGGACGTCACCGCCAAGGTCACCACGCTCCGCGACTTCTTCATCACCCTGTTCTTCGTCGCGCTCGGCATGACCATTCCCATCCCTGGTCTCTCCGTGATCGGGCTGGCTCTGATGATCGCGGCTTTCACGGTGGTCAGCCGCCTCGTCACCACCTTCGCGCCGCTCTATCTGATGAAGCAGGGCCTGCGCGCCAGCCTGTTGCCGGCGCTGAACCTCGCGCAGATTTCCGAGTTCTCACTGGTGGTGATCCAGACCGGCGTCGCCGATCACCATATCGCGGCGCAGACAGCGAACGCGGCCTCCTTCGCTTTCGTGGTGCTCGCGGTGCTCTCGACCTTCGCGATGAGCCGCAGCGACGAGATCACCCGCTGGGCGATCGGCCCCTTGAAGCGGATCGGCCTGCGCGATCTCGACCATGGCAATGGCCATGCCGAGGAGGGGCAGGAGGACGGCCATGGCGAGGCCCGCCGTATCGTCATCCTCGGCTTTTTCCGTGCGGCGAGCGCGCTGCTGGCCGAGATCGAGCGGCAGACGCCGGTGCTGCTCGAGCAGATCACCGTGGTCGATTTCAACCCCAATGTGTACCAGACCCTGCTTTCGCGCGGCTTGCACGTGATCTATGGCGACATCAGCAACGTCGATACGCTGCTCCATGCCGGCATCGGCAAGTCCGAGATGATCATCCTCAGCGTGCCGGACTCGCTGCTGAAGGGCGCTACAAACGAAAAGCTGGTCCGTCACGTCCGCGCGCTTAATCCGAGCGCCTTGATCGTGGCTACGGCCGACCTCTTGGCCGACGTCGGTGCGCTCTATGAGGCCGGCGCCAGCTACGTCACGGTAACCCGGCTCAGCGATGCCCACGAGCTGTTCACGGTGATCGAAGCAGCCCAGGCCGGCCTTCTGGCCGACAAGCGCGCCGAGCTCGATCAGCGGCTCGGCGAACGGCGCGAAGTGCTGCCTTGACGGCGGCCGGCCGCCTTCCTCTCCGGCTGTCTGCGCCTATATCCCGGCGTCTTCGGTGCACACTGGCCCTCCGGTGGTCCGCGGCCCGGAATATGTGGTTGCGTCCAGGACACTAGCGCCCCGGCTCAAGTCCGGCTAAGCCTCCCGGCATAACCGATAGAGATTGGGAAATGCCGGATAGCGTTCAGGAAGTCTTGCAGGCGTTTGCCCGGGGTGAGCTCGTGGTCGTCACCGACGACGACGACCGCGAGGGCGAGGGCGATCTGATCGTCGCCGCCTCGCTCTGCACCGCCGAGAAGATGGCGTTCATCATCCGCCACACCTCCGGCATTGTCTGCGCGCCCGTGACCACCGAGGACGCACGCCGTCTGCGGCTCGATCCGATGGTGGCCCACAATGATTCCGCGCACACGACTGCGTTCACGGTCTCGATCGACTACAAGCCCGACGGCGGCACCGGCATTTCCGCCGAAGAGCGCGCCTCGTGCTGCCGCGCGCTGTCCAATCCCAATGCCGGCGCCAACGATTTTGCCCGGCCCGGCCACATCTTCCCGCTGATCGCCAAGGATGGCGGCGTGCTGCTGCGCTCGGGCCATACCGAGGCCGCCGTCGATCTCTGCAAGCTCTCCGGACTGCCGCCGGTCGGCGTCATCAGCGAATTGATGAACGACGACGGCAGCGTGATGAAGGGCGAGCAGGTCGCCCGCTTCGCCGCGCAGCACAAGCTCAAGCACGTCACTATCGCGGACATGATCGCCTACCGCCAGGCGCGTGAGAAGCTGATCGAGCGGGTCTCGACCTTCGTCACCGAAAGCCCGATCGGACCCTTGCAAGGCTATGCCTACCGTTCGCCGTTTGATTCCATCGCCCACGTCGCTTTCGTCTATAACGGCGTCGGCGACGGCAAGAACGTGTTGACCCGCTTTCACAAGCCCAACATCGTCAAGGACATCTTCACCGGGCACAAGCGCATGGCGGCCGTGCTCGAGCATTTCAAGAAATCCGGCCGTGGGGTGCTGGTCTACTTGCGCGACGGCGCGGCCGGCGTGCCCGTGGCGGCGCTGCCGGACGAGTCGGCGACGGAGGCCGACCGCAACCGCCAGTGGCGCGAAGTCGGTGTCGGCGCGCAGATCTTGCGCGACCTCGGCGTCAGCTCGATCCGGCATCTCACCTCCTCGGTCCACGACTACAAAGGCCTCTCGGGCTTCGGAATCGAGATCGTCGCCAACGAACAGCTTGAAATCTAGCGCTGTCATCCTGGGGTGCGCGAGGCGCATCCTCCGCGGGCACGATCCGCGTGCTCGGGATTCACGCAGATACATACGTCTGTATTGCAATTGCACTTGTTGCCGCGGCGCTTTACTTTGTCGGGCAAATTTTGACGGAACCAGACGAAAGGACGTTTCATGAGCGTGCGCCCTCAGGCCAAGGACAAGCCGGCTGCGGCTTCTTTCCAATGGGACGATCCGTTCCTGCTCGACGAGCAGCTCACCGAAGATGAGCGCATGGTGCGCGACACCGCTCGCGCCTATGCCCAGGACAAGCTGCTGCCGCGCATCACCAAGGCGTATCTCGAGGAGACGACCGACCGCGAGATCTTCAACGAGATGGGCGAGCTCGGCCTGATCGGCATCACGCTGCCGGAAGAGTATGGCTGTGCCAATGCGAGCTACGTCGCCTACGGCCTCGTCGCGCGCGAGATCGAGCGGGTCGATTCCGGCTATCGCTCGATGAACTCGGTGCAGTCCTCGCTGGTGATGTACCCGATCTACGCCTATGGCGACGAGAACCAGCGCAAGAAGTACCTGCCCAAGCTCGCCAGCGGCGAGTGGGTCGGCTGCTTCGGCCTGACCGAGCCCGATGCCGGCTCCGATCCGGGCGGCATGAAGACCCGCGCCGAAAAGGTCTCTGACGGCTATCGCCTCACCGGCAGCAAGATGTGGATCTCGAACGCGCCGATCGCTGACGTGTTCGTGGTCTGGGCCAAGTCGGCCGCACACGACAACCAGATCCGCGGCTTCGTGCTGGAGAAGGGCATGAAGGGCCTCTCGGCACCCAAGATCGGCGGCAAGCTCTCGCTTCGCGCCTCCATCACCGGCGAGGTCGTGATGGATGGCGTGGTGGTTCCGGAGGACGCGCTGCTGCCCAACGTGTCGGGTCTGAAGGGACCGTTCGGCTGCCTCAACCGCGCCCGCTACGGCATCTCCTGGGGCGCGCTTGGCGCTGCCGAGGACTGCATGCATCGCGCGCGCCAGTACACGCTCGACCGCAAGCAGTTCGGCAAGCCGCTCGCCGCGACCCAGCTCGTGCAGAAGAAGCTCGCCGACATGGAGACCGAGATCGCACTCGGCCTGCAGGGCTCGCTTCGCGTCGGCCGCTTGATGGACGAGGGCAAGTTCGCGCCCGAGATGATCTCGATCATGAAGCGCAACAATTGCGGCAAGGCTCTCGACATCGCCCGTGTCGCCCGCGACATGCACGGCGGCAACGGCATTTCGATTGAATACCACGTGATGCGTCACGTCCATAACCTCGAGACGGTGAATACCTACGAGGGCACCCACGACGTCCACGCCCTGATCCTGGGGCGCGCGATCACGGGCATTCAGGCGTTTTTCTGAGTATGTTCTCCGTCATTCCGGGGCGATGCGAAGCATCGAACCCGGAATCTCGAGATTCCGGGTTCGCCCTTCGGGCGCCCCGGAATGACGTCAAAGAACAAAGAAGAAGCCATGTCCGACAATGACGACGTCCCGTTCAATCGCAACTTTCCGCTGAAAGCCGGCATCGTCGAGGAAGTCCGGCCCGGTGTGCGCCGCGTGCTCTGCGACAATCCGAGCCCGTTCACCTTCACCGGCACGGTCAGCTACATCGTGGGCAACGGCAACGTCGCGATCATCGATCCCGGTCCGGATGATGCGGCGCATGCGGCTGCGCTGCTCGATGCCGTGCGCGGCGAGACGGTGAGCCATATCTTTGTCACCCACACCCATCGCGACCATTCGCCGAACACCGCACGGATCAAGCAGGCCACAGGGGCACCTGTTTACGCCGAAGGCCCGCACCGGGCCTCGCGCCCGCGTTTCGAGAGCGAGAAACACAATCCGGAATCCGGCGCCGACCGCGATTTTGCACCGGACGTCCACCTCGCAGATGGCGATCTCGTCGAAGGCGATGGCTGGCGGCTCGAGGCCGTGGCGACGCCGGGGCACACCGCCAATCATCTGGCATTCGCCTGGCCGGAGCGGAAGTTCAACTTCGTCGGCGATCACGTGATGGGTTGGTCCACCTCGATCGTGGCGCCGCCCGACGGCTCGATGATCGACTACATGGACTCGCTCGACCGGCTCGCGGCACGCGAGGAAGATCTCTATTTCTCCGGCCACGGCCCCGAGATTCCCGACGGCCGGCGCTTCGTTCGCTTCCTGATCCGTCACCGCAAGGCGCGTGAGGCCTCGATCCTGCACCGCCTCGCCAAGGGCGAGACCGACATCCCGACCATGGTCCGCGCGATCTATATCGGCATCGATCCGAGGCTCACGACGGCCGCCGGCTATTCCGTGCTGGCGCACCTGGAAGACCTGGTCGCCCGCGGTGTCGTCGCGACCGAGGGCGATCCGGTGATCGGCGGGTCGTATCGGATGGCGAACGCGTAGCGTTCCGTCACTTCTTCACCGTCTTTGCCGGTGCCTTCGGCGGCGCGACCGGCGTCTTCTTCACCGGTTTGAGCGCGTCGGCGTCTGCCGCGGTGTTGAGATCGTCGATGAATTTTTTGACGCGCGCGGCGTTGCTGCCGAGATCGCTGTCGAAATTGCGCGAGGCCGAGCGGATATCGACGCGGGAGTCATCGCCGTCCGCCACGAATCTGATCGAAATGTCCTCGCGAAAACCCATGATCGGCGTGCGCGCCACCGCCTCGATGCGGCCGATGCGGCGCGGCGGCTGCGGTGGGCGCTCGTCGATGACGATCCATTTGCGCTTGTTGACGAGCTGCAGCGCGATCGCATAGGCGCGGTCGACGGAAATTTCGAGCTCGACGGGCTCGATATCAGGGTAGAAGTGGCGCTGCTGCTCCGCCGAATAGAGGCCGGCATAGACCGCGGTGTTGGTGCCCTCGCCGGTGCGCAGGCGCGCCAACGCCTCGAAACGCGGCGGATCGATCGGGTCGGTGGTGATGTCGTGGATCGCCGGCAGCTTGCGATATTGCAGGCCGAGATAGGCGGGGTAGGCAAGGATCGCCCCGTCGATCAGGAGGGCGAGCAGGATGCGCGCCATGCCGCGCGAGCCGTTCTGCCAGATCGCGGCAAAGCCGGCGAGCCCGAACAGGATCGAGAGGCCGGCGATCGCGAGGCCGCCGAAGAAGGTCGCGAGCGCCGGCTTTGGCTCCAGGAAATCGAAGCGGACGACGATGACCGACACCACCACCGCCACCACCGCGAACACGGCCAGATTGCGCGCCCAGTTCGCGAGGCTGGACACGGGCTCCGACTGATAGGGAGCGGAAAACCTGCGGGCCATCGAGTGAGCTCTGCCGGAGTTTTGGAGCGATGCCGGCCGATTTGGCGCGACGATGGGCCGTTGAGACCACGGCGCGGGGGCAAATTCAAGGGAGGCGGGCCGTTACTGCCCGTCATTCCGGGGCGATGCGCAGCATCGAGCCCGGAATTTCGAGATTCCCCGGTACGCAATTGCGCACCTGAGGTCTGGTCCTTCGGACCATCCCGGAATGACGGTCGTGCAAGGCTTTACGCCGCCGCATTCGGGAAGCGGTAATCCTTAAACTGGTCGCGCAGCGCCGTCTTCAGGATCTTGCCCGTGGCGGTATGCGGAATCCCCTCAACGAAGGCGACGTCGTCGGGCATCCACCATTTGGCGATCTTGCCGTCCATGTATTTCAGGATGTCCTCGCGCGTGGCCTGCTGGCCCTGCTTGAGCTGCACGATCAGCAGCGGCCGCTCGTCCCATTTGGGGTGGAATACGCCAATCACGGCAGCTTCCGCCACGGCCGGATGGCCGACCGCGAGATTTTCGAGGTCGATCGAGGAGATCCACTCGCCGCCGGACTTGATCACGTCCTTGGAGCGGTCGGTGATCCGCATGTAGCCGTCCTCGTCGATGGTCGAGACGTCGCCGGTGTCGAAGAAGCCGTCCTCGTCGAGGATGGTGGCATCCACCCGGTAATAGGCCTTGGCGACGGCCGGGCCGGCCACCTTGAGGCGGCCGAAGGTCTTGCCGTCCCAGGGCAGCTCCTTGCCGGCATCGTCGGTGATCTTCATCTCGACCGCGAAGGGCGCATAGCCCTGCATCTGCAGCACGTCGAGCCGTGCATCGCCGGTGGTATTCTGGAATGGCGGCTTCAGCGCAGCGACGGTGCCGATCGGGCTCATCTCGGTCATGCCCCAGGCGTGGCGGACATTCGAGCCCATATCGAGGAAGGCCTTGATCATCGAGCGCGGCATCGCCGAGCCGCCGCAGATCACCATCTTGAGGTCCGGCAGCTTCAGATTGTTGGCCGCCATGTGCTGGAGCAGCATCAGCCACACCGTCGGAACGCCGGCAGTGTGCGTCACCTTCTCGGTCGAGAGCAACTCATAGACCGAGGCGCCGTCGAGCTTGGCGCCGGGCATGACCAGCTTGGTGCCCTGCGACGGCGCGGAGAACGCGATGCCCCAGCTGTTGGCATGGAACAGCGGAACCACAGGCAGCATCGTCTCGGAGGCGCTGGTGCCGAGCGCATCGACATTGTTGGCCATCAGCGCGTGCAGCACGTTGGAGCGATGCGAATACAGCACACCTTTCGGGTCACCCGTCGTGCCTGACGTGTAACACATGGCGGCTGCCGTGTTCTCGTCAAAGTCCTTCCATTTGAATTTGCCGTCGGCCTCCGCAATCCAGTCCTCGTAGGCGACCACATTCTTCAGCGTCGTCTGCGGCATGTGCGCCTTGTCGGTCAGCACGACGTAGCGTTCAACGCTTGTCAGCTTGTCGGCGATCTTCTCCAGGACCGGAACGAAGGTGATGTCGGTCATCACGATGCGGTCCTGGGCATGGTTGATGATCCAGGCGATCTGCTCGGGGAAAAGGCGGGGATTGACGGTATGGCAGATGGCGCCGATCCCCATGATGCCGTACCACACCTCGAGATGGCGCCAGGTGTTCCAGGCAATCGTTGCGACACGGTCGCCGAGCTTGATGCCGTCGCGCTCCAGCACCTGCGAGACCTTGAGCGCACGCTTGTGGATATCGGCGTAGTTGGTGCGGTGGATCGGTCCCTCGACCGAGCGTGTGACCACCTCCTGCTTGCCATGAATTTTGGCGGCGTGTTCGATGATCCGGTGGCAGAGCAGGGGCCAATCTTGCATCAAACCAAGCATTCTCACGTTCCTCCGAGAAGTCGCCGGGCGCGTTGTCGCTCTCAGCGTTGGGCCAAAGAATTGTCATGAGTTCTAGCCTGCCGGAGTTTCGCCGCAAATGGTCTTGTCGCGGCTATATGTCCGCTGGCGCGGCAATGGTTACCGCCGCGCTCGGCCTATCGCTCCTGCTGGCCGAGAGGGCGGAGGCGCGTAAACATGCTTCCCCGCTGGATATCTTCGGTATCGCCGCACCACGGCCGCGCGTAGCGGTTCATTCCGCCAAGATCCCGCTGCCGAGACCGCGCCCCGAGGAGGCGCCCAAAGCATTGGACGAGGCGCCGCCGGAAGAGGATAAGCCGGGCGCCGACAAGCCTGCCGAGGCTGCGCAGCCGGCCCAGAAGCCGGTCTCGGCCTGCCGTCTCGCGCTGACCGAGGAGATCGCGATCGCGCCCTCAATTCCCGACATCCGCGGCCCCGGCGCCTGCGGTGGCGAGGATCTGGTGCGGCTGGAAGCCATCGTGCTGCCGGACAAGCGCAAGGTAACGGTCAAGCCGGCGGCGATTCTCCGCTGCACCATGGCGTCCGCGATCGCTGATTGGCTGCGCAAGGACATGGTGCCGCTGGCCACCAGCCTCGGCTCGACCATTGGCGAACTCGATAATTTCGATAGCTTCGAGTGCCGCGGCCGCAACCGCGTCATCGGCGCGATGCTGTCGGAGCACGGCAAGGCCAATGCGATCGACGTCCGTGCCATCAAGCTGGCCAACGGACAATCGATCGGCCTCACCGACCGCGCCATGTCGCGCGAAGTGCGCGAGCGCGTGCTGCAGTCAGTCTGCACGCGGTTTTCCACCGTGCTCGGCCCGGGTTCGGACTGGTACCACGAGGACCATATCCATCTCGACCTGGCGCAGCGGCGCAACGACTACCGGATCTGCCAGTGGAATGTCTGGGATCCGCTGCCGCAGGTCGCTCCGCTGCTGCCGGCCGAACGCCCCGAGGCGGCGCCGCCGCGCGCCGTCGCGGGCAAGCCCGAGGCACAGGAAGGCGCTGACGACGAGGCGGCTGAAAAGTCTCCAGCACCTGCGGAGAAGCCGGCGGCCGATGGCGGCAAGTCCCAACCGCACAAGCCGGCAACAAAAAAGCGCCGGTGAAACCGGCGCTTTTGGATCTCAGAGGTTTTGGAGGCGATCAGTAGCTGCCAGCCTGGCCGGTTTGGCTGCCGCCGAGTGCAAGCCGCGAATTGTAGGGCGAGTCGCCATGCTTCGGCTCCAGCACCACGACGAGAGTGCCGACCTTGACGCGGTCATAGAGATCGATCGCGTCCTCGTTGGTCAGGCGGATGCAGCCTGACGAGATCGAGGCGCCGATATATTCCGGCTGGTTGGTGCCGTGGATGCGGAACAACGTGTCCTTTCCGCCAGAATAGAGGTAAATCGCGCGAGAGCCCATCGGATTGTCGGGGCCGGGTGCGACATAGGTCGGCACGCCCAGGCGCGAAATTTCGCCGGGGGTGGGGTGCCACGCCGGCCACTCGGTCTTGCTGCCGACCTTGGCAATGCCCGACCAGGCCATGGCCTCTTCGCCGACGGTGATGCCGTAACGGATCGCCTTGCCG
Organism: Bradyrhizobium sp. 199; assembly: GCF_023073355.1. Classification (GTDB taxonomy): domain Bacteria; phylum Pseudomonadota; class Alphaproteobacteria; order Rhizobiales; family Xanthobacteraceae; genus Bradyrhizobium. Next base: position 452,154 of record NZ_JADPJI010000008.1, on the reverse strand, counting down.
CCATCCAACACGTAATAGAGATAGTGATTGTCGGAATCGACCACGATCGACCCTGGCGATTCCTTGCGGTGGTACTGCACGATGGCGCGGCGGAACGGCTCCGCGACCGGCGTATTCTCGTACCGGACCTTGGCGAGCAATTCCTTGTCCTTCGGCTTGAACGCCTTGGTGTCGGTCGCCTCGAAATGCGTGGCCTGCATGCAGCCCGACAGCATCAGGCCCGCGGCCAGAATTACCAGCTTAACTTTCAGCGACGACATGATTTGGTTCCAATCAAAACAATACCGTGCGGAAGACCTGAGTTTAGCGCCCAAGTTCCTCGACTCCGTTAATCCCATTATGGTTGAAATCTGCCACAATTCCAGCACTGAAGCCCTTCTCCCGCGCTGCAAGATCGTGGCTGTGGCTTTTTTGCCGCAAATTTCACGGCGCCTTGGAGATTTTCGGGCAAGGAGCGTCCGACTGTCGATTCCGTGCCACAGTCAAGCCATGGCGTCGCCACAAGGGCAAACGCCTCGTTGATCCGGTTGTCATCGTGAACTTGTCAGAATCGCGCTAAGGGCTGTCATCCGACGCAGGTTCTCTGGAGTTGTGCATGTTTTCTGTGTTTGTTCCCTCCGAGTCCTCCCTCAAGAAGGCGGTCGTCGAGGACCTTACGGTGTTGCCGGAGAGCGCGGTCTGGATCGATCTCGTCAACCCGACCGCGGCCGAGGACAAGGCAGTGGAGCGGCTCGCGGGCATCGCCATCCCGACCCGCGAAGACATGCAGGAGATCGAGATCTCCAGCCGTCTCTATATCGAGAACGGCGCGCGCTACATGACCGCGACCCTGATGTGCCACTCCGATACCGACATGCCCCGGACCACGGCAGTGACGTTCATTCTCGGCGACCACCGCCTCGTGACGGTGCGCTACGATCTGCCCAAGCCTTTCGCCCTGGTGGAGGCCAAGCTTGCCCGCTCCTGCACGCCCGCGATCACCGGCGAGATGGTGCTGATGGAGCTGCTGGACGCCGTGATCGACCGCTGCGCCGACATCCTGGAGCGATGCGGCGCCGAGATCGACCAGGTCAGCCACGACATCTTCGAGCCCGAGAGCGCGCGTCACGGGCAGGCCAAGCGATATTCCCAGATCCTGATCTCGATCGGCCGCAAGGGCGATCTGACCTCGAAGGTTCGCGAGAGCCTGGTGTCGATCGGCCGCGTCGTCACCTTCCTCTCGGCGGTGGTCGAAGGCATAAAATGGTCGAAGGACATGCGCGAGCAGCTCAAGACCATGCAGCGCGACGTCGCCTCCCTGACCGATCACGCCTCCTATCTTTCCAACAAGATCACCTTCGTGCTCGACGCCATGCTCGGCGTCGTCAATCTCGAGCAGAACAACATCATCAAGCTGTTCTCGGTCATGGCCGTCGTCCTGATGCCGCCGACGCTGATCGCCTCGATCTACGGCATGAACTTCAAGGTGATGCCGGAACTCGAATGGGTGCACGGCTATCCGATGGCGCTGGTGATGATGCTGATCGCCGCGATCGTCCCGTACTGGATCTTCAAGTTGAAGAAGTGGCTGTAGGATCATGATCCGGAAAACTGTGCAGCGGTTTTCCGAATAGATCATGCTCAAGCGAAGATCCCTACCGAGACCTTACACCGTTCGCAGAGACACGATGCTTGGTGTCGCAGAATAGAGCGGGATTGCGGCCGCGCGGTGATGCGTGGCTGCCGCCCCAACTCCTCCGGTAAAATTTGAGCGGTGGGCTGAACGTTTGCGCGAAACTTGTCTGCGATAAGCAGTGCGTAGCCGCGAGGAACAGCCATGGTTGAAAAACACATAACGTCGCCCCGCAACGTCATCGATCTGGCGAACTATCGTCAGACGATGACGAGCGGCAAGGCGTCGTCGATGTCGGCACGCATGTGCCGGCACTGTGGTGCTCCGCTGCTCGACGGTGAGAACGACGACGACTGCTCGACTGCATTCAGCACGGCCGCTCCGCGGCCGCGTGACCGGTCACGTCGGATTCGAATCGATTGAGGAACGGAAGGAAAGGGCGATCCAGGTCTTGCGGCGGCGTTGCCTGGATCGCCTTGCTTCCCCGGCTTCCAACGTCGTCATTGCGAGGAGCTCTTGCGACGAAGCAATCCAGACTGTCTCCACCGAGGCGGTCCTGGATTGCTTCGCTTGCGCTCGCAATGACGAGGACGCCTACACGTGCTGGCCGCCGTTGATGTGGATCTCGGCGCCGTTGACGTAAGAACTGGTGTCCGTGCACAGCACGTAGATGATCTTGGCGACCTCGTCGGGCGTGCCGAGCCGATGCAACGGGATCTGCTGCTCGACGATCTTGTCGGTGCCTGGCGACAGGATCGAGGTGTCGATCTCGCCCGGCGCGATCGCGTTGACGCGTACGCCGACGCGGCCGAAATCGGAAGCCATCTCGCGCGTCAGGGATGCGAGCGCGGCCTTGGAGGTGGCATAGGCGGCGCCTGCGAAGGGATGCACGCGCGAGCCCGCGATCGAGGTGACGTTCACGACCGAGCCCCTGGCCGCCTTCAATTCCTCGATCAGCCCACGCGCGATCATGATCGGCGCGAAGAAATTGACATGAAAGACATGCGTCCAGGTCTCGAGATCGGTGTCCACCGAGCCGAGCCGGGAACCGCCGGGGCCCTTCGGCGAGATCGCGGCGTTGTTGACCAGCGCATGCAGCATGCCGCCCTCGAGGCGGTTGCGGATGTCGGAGATCGCGCGGGTGGTATCCTTGGGATTGCCGAGATCGACCTGGATGTGATCCTCGGGGCCGGCATCCCACGGACAATCCTCCGGAAACGGGTGCCGCGAGCAGGTGATGACGCGCCAGCCCGCCGAGGAGAACCGGATCACGGTGGCGTGGCCGATGCCGCGGCTTGCTCCGGTCAGGAGCAGCGTACGGCGGGGCGCATTGGACGAATGCGGCATGGACATCTTTCAGGTCGGCCCAAAGCTCGAGACGAGGTTCGAGATCAGGCTCAAGGGTACATCCGCGTCTTGGACCACTTCTGTCCTGCCGCGTCACGGCGAAATTCGATGCGGTCGTGCAGACGGAATGGGCGGTCGTGCCAGAACTCGATCCGCGAGGGGCTGATGCGCCAGCCGCTCCACCCCGGCGGGCGCGGTACTTCGCCGATGACGTATCTGGCCGCGACTTTCGCGATGGCTTGTTCGAAGGCGAAGCGGCTCTCCAGCTCTTGCGACTGCTTGCTCGCCCAGGCGCCGATCTGCGCCTGCTTGGGTCGGGTGGCGAAATAGGCGTCGGCCTCAGTGTCGGTCACCGGCGTCACGTTGCCGCGGATGCGGACCTGACGGCGCAGCGACTTCCAGTGAAAAAGTAACGCTGCCTTAGGATTTGCGGCGAGTTCGCGGCCCTTCTGGCTCGCGATGTGGCTGTAGAAGACAAAACCCTCGGTATCGAAGCCCTTCATCAGCACCATGCGCACGTCAGGCAGCCCATCGGGGTCGACGGTTGCGAGCGCCATGGCGTTCGGATCGTTCGGCTCACTCTTGATCGCCTCGTTCAGCCAGGTCTCGAACAACGCAAATGGCTCGTCGGCGGCGGTGAAATCACCGGATGTTAAGGGTGTCTGGTGTTTCATCGAGGTCGTGTCGGTCATGTCTGGAGTCCGAGTTGCGTACCGCGGCCCAAAACGCGTTGTTGTCCGCTACCGCCCTATATAGGGCATGGGGACGCGTTGGCCTATCGGCGATCCGGCCCTCCGGCTTTGTCATGACGATCATTCTGATCGGGCTCGGCACCGGGGGATGCAGCTTTTCCCGCAACGACCAGAGCGCCTACGCCAAGGCCGACGACAACGACCTCACCGGCTCGATCGCGCGACCGGCGAAGGAAGCTCCGCCGACCGACACCGATCTCGCCTTTGCCCGCAACGCGGCCTCCGACGTCCTCAGCAAGGGCGACAAGGATTCCAGCCAGCATTGGGAGAATCCGGAGACCGGGGCGCGCGGGTCGGTGACGCCGATCGCGCAGTCCTATGCCGCTGAGGACGGCCGTAAATGCCGCGATTTCCTGGCGAGCTATGTCAATGGCAGCACCGAAAGCTGGCTGCAGGGCGCCGGCTGCCAAAGCTCCCGTGGCCGTTGGGAGATTCATACGCTAAAGCCGTGGCGGAGCTGAGTATGATCCGGACCCGAAGGGCCGCGTTCGCGAAAAGTGGGAACCGGTTTTCCGATAAGATCATGCTCCAAACTTAGAGATTCGGCCGGCGCCTAGTTGCAAAAATGACACTCCCTTCCCACATGGATCGCAGGTGGGGCGGGGAGCCCTTTGAACAATTCGATTTCTTGAAGGAGACGTGACGGATGCGCGACCCCTATGAGGTCTTGGGGGTGCCGCGGAGCGCCAGCGCTGCCGCGATCAAAAGCGCCTATCGCAAGCTTGCCAAGAAGCACCATCCCGACAGCAACAAGGACGACCCGAAAGCCGCCGACCGCTTCTCCGAGATCAATTCGGCGAACGAGATCATCGGCGACGAGGACAAGCGAAAGCAGTTCGACCGCGGCGAGATCGACGCCGACGGCAAGCCGCGCTTCCAGGGGTTTCCGGGCGGCGGGCCGCGCGGCCGCACCGGCCCTGGCGGGTTCGAAAGCTATACGTTCCGCTCCGGGGGTGGCCCTGGCCAGGGCGGCGGCGGCGCGTTCGAGGATATCCTCAACAGCATGTTCGGCGGCGGCATGCGCGGCGCCCGGCCTGGGGCCGGCAGTGCCGGGCAGTTCGAATTCGACACCGGCGGCGTTGGGCTCGATCTCGACGTGAACGTCGCGATGTCCGTCTCGCTGGAAGAATCGGTCAACGGTGGCGAGAAGCGCGTCCGGCTGCCGACCGGCAAAGAGCTCAACGTCAAGATTCCCGCCGGCGTCACCGAGGGTCAGCAGATCCGGCTGCGGGGGCAAGGCGAGTCCGCGCAGGGCCATCCGCCCGGCGATCTCCTGATCACCATCAGCATCGCGCCCCACGCCTATTTCAAGGTTGAGGGCGCCGACTTGCGCATCGACCTGCCGGTCACGCTCTACGAAGCGGTGCTCGGGGCCAAGGTCCGCGTGCCCACCCTCGGCAATGCCGTGGAGCTTTCGGTTCCGAAGAACACCTCCAGTGGCCGGACCTTCCGCCTCAAGGGCAAGGGCCTGCCGAAAGCTGGCGGAACCGGGGATCTCTTCGTCACCATCAGGATTATGCTACCGGACGGGAACGACGCCGAGCTTGAAGCATTGATGGAAAAGTGGCGGGACCAACACCCCTACAATCCACGTAGCGGACTAGGCTAGGGCGCTATCCGAGGCAGCTCTCGACGATTGGAGCATTCTCTTCCCGAAAGGATGCTCAACATACGCGTGAAGCGCGGCTCGCGCTTCGACGCTGACGTTTGAGACGGGTCGGCTGTCCGGCGGGGCAGCCGATAAAAAGGTGCGGCCTCGAGAGGGGGACCAGCGCGGTACCAAAAACCCCAATCGAGGCCGCCCGCGTCGATCGGCGGATCGAACGCTGCTCATGTTCGCGTGATCATCCGGTGCGATAATGAGACGCGCCGATGTCTTCATTCCAAATTTTCAATGACGGAATCGAGGCACCGGCTCTATGCGGTTGCTCAGCTGCCGTTTTTCTCGGCCTGATCGTAGACGGCCTGCGCCACCTTGGTCAGCCGGTCGCGATCACCGCCGCCACTGACAACGTAGCCGACGCCGCGCTCGGCCCAGAACAGTGCGCCGTCCTTGTCCGTCCTGGCATAGCGCATTTGCGTCGCACCATTCTCGGTCTTCGCGGTGTAGATCGTGTAGCGCTCGCCAGAGGCGCCCTCATACATCAGGAACGAGGCCGGACCGCTCGGCCCCGGCAAGAGCCTGCCGCCGACGAGCTTCAGCCCGCTGGCCTCCAGGTTTGGCGCGAACACGGTCCAGCCGCAGCGCCGGGTCAGCCAGGCCTGGAGGTGGTCGCGCTCATTGCCGCCGACCTCGACGGGGTGGCGGACCTCGACGACATAGAGACGGTGGGCGTCGAGCGCGTCCGCGGTAAAGCTCTGGAAGGTCGAGGGTGCGCTGGCGGCGCCATGCGCCACCCAGCCAGCCGTGCCGCCGGCGATGAAAGCAACCAGCACGGCGGCGGCGGCGCCATAGAGCCATTTCCGCGGTCGGCGTTCCAGCCGCTCGAGCTCCAGCCGCGCCGGCACCGGCTCCTGCGCGATGGAATCGTAGCGGGCGTGCAGCATCTCCGCCATGGCGCGCCAGGAATGCACCCGTTCGGCCTCTTCAGGATGGGCGGCTAGCCAGGCCTCGACGTCGGCGCGGCGCTCGGCCGGCAGCTCGCCGTCGACATAGGCGTGCAATTCGTCCTCGGTCACTGGGATCTTGCGCTCGTTCATATCGATCGTCTCTGGCTCTGTGGCCCTAAATCTCGTTCTAAGCTGAATTTCGCTCGCGGCAGCGGCAAGCTGCAGGCGGACGATACGCGATGCATCAACCCTGCCATCATTTCACCCGCCTGAGCGTCAGGCGCTGGCCTTCGAGCGAGGCCTTGACGTGGGCGCGGGCGCGGGCCAGGCGCGACATCACGGTGCCGATCGGCACGCTCTGGATGTCGGCGACCTCGCGGTAGCTCATGCCTTCCAGCATGACCAGGAGTAGCACCGAACGTTGCTCCTCGACGAGCGTCGCCAGTGCCCTCTCGATGTCGCGCCCTTCGGCTTCGGTGCCACTGGCGTCCGGGTTGTTCTCGGTCAGCTGCGTGAATTGCGGCCGCCTCGCCAGCGAGCGCCGCCGGTTCTTGTTGAGGTTGGTCAGGATCGTATAGAGCCAGCTTCGGACGTCGCCGCCGAGAAACAACCGCTCCGAACGCAGCGCTCGCACCAGCGTGTCCTGCACCAGATCGTCGGCCGCGTCCGCATCACGCGTGAGCGCGCGGGCGTAACGGCGCAACGCCGGGATCATGGCTTCCACACTCTGGCGAAACGCACTCATTGCGGTCTTGTCGTCCTGATGTCCGGCGCAAGCGCCTATAGCGATCATAACACCCGAACGGAACGGCTATTCCGGCGCTGGAAACAGCGTTAACGCGGCGTATTAGGGCTGTACCGCCGGGGAGGGCTGGTGTACCTCCAGACCTCACCACGAGTTCGACGGGACGTTCAAAAATGGCGCAGAATTCAGGTCTGATGCAAGGAAAGCGCGGGGTGATCCTCGGGCTTGCCAACAATCGCTCGATCGCCTGGGGCATCGCCAAGGCATGCCATGCCGCCGGCGCCGAGCTCGCCTTCACCTATCAAGGCGATGCGCTGAAGAAGCGCGTCGAACCGCTCGCCGCCGAGATCGGTGGCCTCGTGCTCGGCCATTGCGACGTCACCGATGCCGCGACCATCGATGCCGCCTTCGCGGTGCTGCAGGAGAAGTGGGGCAAGATCGACTTCCTGGTGCACGCGATCGCCTATGGCGAACAGCTCGACGGTCGCTACGTCGACACCACGCCGGAGAATTTTTCCAAGTCGATGCTGATCTCCTGCTATTCGTTCACGGCGGTGGCGCAGCGCGCCGAGAAGCTGATGCCAGATGGCGGCTCGCTCATCACGCTCAGTTATTACGGCGCTGAGAAGTGGATGCCTCATTACAACGTGATGGGCGTCGCCAAGGCCGCGCTGGAGGCCAGCGTGCGCTATCTCGCCGCCGATCTCGGCGAGAAGAACATCCGCGTCAACGCGATCTCGGCAGGGCCGATCAAGACGCTTGCCGCCTCAGGCATCGGCGACTTTCGCTATATCCTGAAGTGGAACGAGAACAATGCGCCATTGCGGCGCAACGTCTCGACCGAAGACGTCGGCGGCAGCGCACTGTATTTCCTCTCCGACCTCTCGCGCGGCGTCACCGGCGAGGTGCATCACGTCGATTCCGGCTATCACGTGCTCGGCATGAAACGGCCCGACGCGCCGGATATCTCCTTCGGCGGTAAGGACTGACTTTCAGCCGCAATGTCCGCGCCCACGATCTACTTCCTTCGCCACGGCGAGACCGAGTGGAATGCACTCGGGCGGCTTCAGGGCGCCAAGGACATCCCGCTGAACGCGCGCGGCCGCGGCCAGGCCGTGCAGGCGGCTGATGTTCTGGCCGATCTGTTCAGGCGCGACGGCAAGGACAGAGCGGCGCTGCCCTACGTGTCCAGTCCGCTCGGGCGGGCGCGTCAGACCATGGAACTCGTCCGCGGCAAGCTCGAACTTCCGCCTGCCGACTATTCGCTCGACGACCGCCTGCGCGAGATCGGCTATGGTACCTGGGAGGGACTGACGCTGGCTGAAAGCGAGGCCTTCGATCCCGACGTCTATGCGAGGCGCCTCGCCGACAAATGGACGGTCGCGCCCGCTGGCGGCGAGACCTACGCGGCGGTGCAGCTGCGCATGCTCGATTGGTACGAGTCACTCCTGGTCGACACCGTCGCGGTCGCCCATGGCGGCACGTGCCGGGCCCTGATGGTGGCTTTGGGCATCGAGACTCCCGCCGGCGCCGCCGAGCTCAATATCCAGCAAGGCGCCGTCTACGTCTTCCGCGAGGGCCGGCTGGAGAAGTTTAGTTGATCCCATCTCCGTCATTCCGGGACGCCCGAAGGCGAACCCGGAATCTCGAGATTCCGGGTCTGGTCCTTCGGACCATCCCGGAATGACGGCAACAGGGTTGAACGCCGTGCCCCTCGGGGCTACGAACGTTGACTGTCAGCATAAGGCGACAATCCGGCAATGTCCTTCAACACCTTCGGCCACATGTTCCGCGTCACCACCTTCGGCGAGAGCCATGGGGTGGCAATCGGCTGCGTGGTCGATGGCTGTCCGCCGATGATCCCGCTCACCGAGGCCGAGATCCAGCAGGACCTCGATCGCCGCCGGCCAGGTCAATCGCGCTTCACCACCCAGCGTCAGGAGGCGGACCAGGTCAAAATCCTCTCTGGCGTGATGGCGCATCCGGAAACCGGCGTGCAGGTGACGACGGGCACGCCGATCGGGCTCCTGATCGAGAACACCGACCAGCGCTCCAAGGACTATTCGGAGATCAAGGACAAGTTTCGTCCGGGTCACGCCGACTTCACCTATGAAGCCAAATACGGCCTGCGCGATTATCGCGGCGGCGGCCGCTCCTCGGCGCGCGAGACCGCGACGCGGGTTGCCGCCGGCGCCATCGCGCGAAAGGTGCTGCCCGACGTCAGAGTGCGCGGCGCGCTCGTGCAGATGGGGCCGCACAAGATCGACCGCAGCAAATGGGACTGGGACGAGATCGCCAAAAACCCGTTCTTCTGCCCGGACAAGGACAAGGCGGCGTTCTTCGAGACCTATCTCGACGGCATCCGCAAAAGCGGCTCCTCGATCGGCGCGGTGATCGAGATCGTCGCCGAAGGCGTGCCGGCCGGCCTTGGCGCGCCGATCTACGCCAAGCTGGATTCCGATCTTGCGGGTGCGATGATGACCATCAATGCGGTGAAAGGCGTCGAGATCGGCGCCGGCTTTGGCGCGGCCGAGCTCACCGGCGAGGAGAACGCCGACGAGATGCGCACCGGCAATGACGGCACGCGCTTCCTGTCCAACCATGCCGGCGGCGTGATGGGCGGCATCTCCACGGGACAGCCGGTGGTGGTACGTTTTGCTGTGAAGCCGACCTCGTCGATCCTGCAGCCCCGTCTGACCGTCGATCGCCACGGCGCGGACACGGAGATCTTCACGAAAGGCCGCCATGACCCCTGCGTCGGCATCCGCGCCGTCCCGGTCGGCGAGGCCATGATGGCCTGCGTGCTGGCCGACCATTTCCTGCGCGATCGCGGGCAGGTGGGGCGCTGATGGCGCGGTACTAAAGCGCGATGCGATTAGGATAAATCGTCATCGCGCTTTAGGTTGTTGTTTAAGCATGTTCTTTTCGGAAAACCGCTGCGCACTTTTCCGGATCATGCTTTAGCCCGCCGCGCAGCTTGACGATCTCACAACTTCGCCTGCAAATGCGGCGATGAACAGCTCCGAGCTTCAGCGCGTCTCCAACTGGCTGATCGACGGCGCCTGGTCGTCGGTAGAGCCGGTGGTGATGATCGCGGATTTCTGCGAGCGCCTGGTCGCGGCCGGCCTGCCGCTGTGGCGGTTCGGCATCTTCATCCGCACGCTCCACCCCGAAATATTCGGCCGCAACTTCATTTGGCGGCAGGGCGAACAGGTCGAAGTTGGCGCGGTCGAATTCGACGTCCTGGACTCGCCGGAGTTCGCCCAGAGTCCGCTTCGGATCGTGTTCGAGCAGGGGCTGGAGGTCAGAGGGCGTGTCGACGATCCCGGCAGCAAGCGGTTTCCCATCATCAACGACATGCGCGCCGAAGGCGTGACCGACTATGTCGCGGTGCCGCTGCGATTCCTCGACGGCTTGGTCAACGCGACGAGCTGGATGACGCGGCAGCCCGGCGGCTTCAGCGACGACGACGTCGCGGCGATCCGGACCATCATTGCGCCGCTCGCGCGCGTTGCCGAGATCATCAGCCTGCGCCGCACTGCGGAGATGCTGCTCGACACCTATGTCGGCAACCGTGCCGGCGCGCGCATCCTCGGCGGCCAGATCCGCCGCGGCCACAACGATACCATGCAGGCCGCGATCTGGCTGTCGGACCTGCGCGGCTTCACTGCGTTGTCGGACCGGCTTCCGGCCGAGACGGTGGTCCAGATCCTCAATCACTATTTCGACTGCCAGGTCACCGCGATCCGGGGCCATGGCGGCGAGGTGCTGAAGTTCATGGGCGACGGCCTGCTCGCGGTATTCCCGATCGACGAATATGTCGGCGATGCCGCGCATGTCTGCGCGCGCGTGCTGGAGGCCGCGCGTGAATCACGTGCCAGCGTCGAAGCGCTGGCGTTTCCGGTCGGCGACGTCATCGAGCGCTTCCGCTTCGGCGTTGCGCTGCACGTCGGCAACATCCTCTATGGCAATATCGGCGGTGGCAACCGTCTCGACTTCACCTGCATCGGACCGGCCGTCAATCTTGCCGCAAGGCTCGAGAAGATCACAGGACGCCTGGGACGGACCGTCGTCGCCTCGGAAGGTTTTGCCAATGTCTGCCGTCACGACTGGCACGAACTCGGCGAATTCCCGATCGCGGGGTTCTCCAAGGCGCAGCGTGTGTACGGGCTGACGGAGGAGGCGCCGGTGGTGATCGGCTGAGCCCTACTCCTCCGGCTCGGTCGTGAACAGCAGCGGATAGCCCTTGGCGCGGCCGGCGTCGGTGGCACGCGTTGCCTTGGTCTCGGCGACGTCCTTGGTGAACACGGCGACGACGCAGGCGCCAAGCTTGTGGGCGGTGATCATCACCTTATAGGCCTGATCCTCCGTCATGCGGAACTCGGCCTTGAGGATCATGGTGACGAATTCGCGCGGCGTGAAGTCGTCATTGATCAGGATGACCTTGTGCAGCTTCGGCCGCTCGACCTTGGTCTTCGTCCGCGTCTTCGGCTTGGTGACAGTGTCGTTCATTCCGCCTCCCGGACACGGCGGGCTGGGGTTGCAGCCGCGGCGCTCAGCTCGCGGCCTTTGCACCATATTGCAGAACCTGCACCTTCTCCAAGGTGATCAGCCCGCTCGACATCATGCCATCCAGGATGGGCAGGAATGCGTTGATGTTGTCCTCGCTGTCGACGATCTCGATCAGCAGCGGCAGGTCTTCCGAGAGCCGCAGGATCTTCGAGGTGTGCAGCCGGCTAGACTTGCCGAACCCCATCGGCCCGCGCAGCACGGTTGCGCCGGCGAGGTGCCGCTCGCGCGCCGTCGTGACGATCGCTTCATAGAGCGGCTTGCCGTCGCAATGGTCGTTCTCGCCGATGAAGATCCGGAGCGAAACTGCCTGAGCGGGGATTTGCATGGTCAGCTCCTTGTCAAGCGGTTGTAGCGGCTCGCCATCATATGGCCGATCCACACCGCCACCAGCCAGCAGATCACGGATGCGGCGATGTAGGCGAGCGCGGTATATTTCATGCCGCCGTGGAACAGGCGGAAGGTCTCGAGGCTGAAGGTCGAAAAGGTGGTGTAGCCGCCGCAGAAACCGGTCATGACGAACTGCCGGTGCTCGGGCCGCGCCAGCATGCGGCCGTCGGGGCCGGTCAGCGTCGCGTAGAAGCCGATGATCAACGAGCCCGTCGCGTTGATGAACAGCGTCGCCAAGGGAAAGCCCGATCCGGTGTCGAGCGCGAGCCCGACCAGATAACGCGTCAGACCACCGACGATGCTGCCCGCGGCAACCCAGGCATAGAGCGTCGCAGTGCGCCGGCGCTCGGCGGAGGAGGGCGACTTCATCGACCCCTAGCCTCCCACGCCGTCCGCAAGGAGGAAGCCGCAACCGACGGCGGCAAGGCACAGTCCGACCGAGAACACGATATTGCCGAGCGCATGCATCGGCTCGCCGCTTCGCGCGAGTGTCAGCGTTTGCAGGCTGAACGAGGACACCGTGGTGTAGCAGCCGAGAAAACCGGTCACTGCGAACAGCCATGGATTGGGTGCGGCGAAGGCCGAGCCGGGATGGGTCGCCAGCGCGCCGAAAATGCCGATCAGGAAGGCGCCGGTGATGTTGATGGTCAGGGTGCCCCACGGAAACGTTTCGCCCAGCCGCCGCGCGATCGCACCGGAGACGAAATAGCGGGCGCAGCCGCCCAGGGCGCTCCCGATCACGATCGCGATTGCTCCGCTCAGCACGATGAACTGCCTCCCGTCATCATTTATCCTCCGCAGCCAGACCATTTCCGACGGCGAGCAGCCCCAGAAGCGAAACCAGTGCGAAGCCAAGCCCCGCAAGGAACGTTCCGGCCGGACCGTAGACGTCCCACAGCGCGCCCGCGATCACGCTCGCGGCCAGCAAGGCGAGCCCGGTGAACAGGTTGAAATAGCCGAACGCAGTCCCGCGCAGGTTCGGCGGTGCGGCGTCGGCGACGAGGGCCGAGAGCAGGCCCTGCGTCAGTCCCATGTGCAGACCCCACAGCACGACCCCGAGCGCGACGCCGCCAAGCCTCGGCAGCAGTGCCAGCGCCAGATCGGCCCCGGCAAGGAAGACGAGCCCAAGCGCGAGCAGGCCAGTCCGGTTGATGCGGTCCGAGAGCACGCCGGCTGGATAGGCCGACAGCGCGTAGGCGATGTTCATCAGCACCAGCACCGCCGGCACCCACATCGCGCTGAGCCCGATGTTCTGTGCGCGCAGGATCAAAAAGGCCTCGCTGAAGCGCGCGAGCGTGAAGACGACGCCGACGGCCACAACACGCCAATAGACTGTTCCAAGCTGCCGCATTGCGGCGAGATTGAGCGGATTCTTTGCACGCTCCCGGCTCGGCTCCGGCTCCGGCTCGCTCACCGCGAACGCGATCAAGCCGAAGGACAGGAAGGCCGGCAGCACCGCCACTAAGAACACCGCGGCAAAATTGTCGGCCGTCCACCACATCAGGCCGATCGCCAGGAGCGGCCCGAGGAAGGCGCCGATGGTGTCGAGCGATTGGCGAAGGCCAAAGCTTGCCCCACGCAGGCCGACGGGAGCGATATCGGCGATCAGCGCATCGCGCGGCGCGCCGCGGATGCCCTTGCCGACGCGGTCGATGAAGCGCGCCGCCACCAGCCATCCGACGCTGGGCGCGAGCGGGAATAGCGGTTTTGTCAGCGCGGCGAGTCCGTAGCCGAGTGCTGCGAGCAGCTTGCGACGGCCGAGCCAGTCGGACAGCGCGCCGGAAAAGATCTTGGTGATCGAGGCCGTCGCCTCCGCAATACCTTCGATGAAGCCGACGGTGAGCGTCGAAGCGCCGAGCACGGTGACCAGATAGATCGGCAGCAGCGCGTGGATCATCTCGGAGGAGATGTCCATCAGCATCGAGACGAAGCCGAGCATCCAGATTCCCCTGGGCAGCCCCGCACGCTCGGCATTCGGTGTCGTCGTCGCCACGTCGTCGTCTTCTCCTGGCCTTTGCACCAGACAACAAAAAACCCGCCAGTGGCGGGTTTGTCCATGCTCCCGCCGAAGGCAGAGGCAATCAATGATTGCCTCTGCTCAAGCAGGAGTCATCAGCCCACCACGGTCATTGACCGGAGGGCGGTTCTCGGGGGGACTCCATCCCCATCTGTGCGCCCAACCTAGCATGGAAATCGTGCCGGACAAGTGGGCGGGGAGTTCTGTCCCGCGGCTTGTCGTTCCGGCTTGGTGCGCCGGGAGCCCGATGATGCGAGCGACCGGGCGTGTCCAGCGGCGCGAGCGTGGCAACACGGCGGCAGCTTTGCGCAAGGCGCGCACATTCGAAAACGCAGCTTCGCGGGTCGCAGCTTCTTAACTTGCAGCCTCTTAACTCGAATGTGAAGCGCAAGCGATCTTCGCCCTTTGCGGCTTGGCGATTGCATGTCACCATCGCGTCATACGACGGGAGGCTGCGATGCGCTTGCTGTTCTCGATCGGGGCTGTGTTGGTTGCCGGCATGTTTGCCGGAGGGGACGTCGCGGGCGTCGCGGCACCAGGGCCGAAATTCGAACCGCCCAAACATCAGGCGCAGCGACTTGCGGGCGACAGAGACGCGCAGACGGTCGACGTCGAGCTGATCCTCGCGGTCGACGTGTCCTACTCCATGGACATGGACGAGCTCGCGATCCAGCGCGAGGGCTATGCGCAAGCGATCCAGTCGAAGGAGTTCCTCCAGGCCCTCAAGCTCGGTCCGAACGGCCGGATCGCTGTGACCTATTTCGAGTGGGCGGCCTCGAGCGACCAGAAGATCATCATTCCCTGGCGGCTGGTCGACGGCCCGGAGACGGCGGATGCGGTCGCCGCCGAGATCATGAAGACGCCGATCCGACGCGCCTCGCGCACCTCGATCTCCGGCGCGATCACTTTCGCGATGCCGCTGTTCGATGAGGATCCCTATCGGGGCTTGCGCCGCGTGATCGACGTTTCCGGCGACGGCCCCAACAACAATGGCGGCCCGGTCACGGTGGCGCGAGACGCCGCGCTGGAGAAGGGCGTCGTCATCAACGGCCTGCCGATCATGGTCAAGGAGCCGTCCTATTCGACCATGGATATCGACAATCTCGATTTCTACTACGAGGACTGCGTCATCGGCGGTCCCGGCTCCTTCGTCATCACGATCAAGGACCGCAACAAGTTCAAGGAAGCGATCCGCACCAAGCTGCTGATGGAGGTCGCCGGCCGCACGCCGGAGCGCCCCACGATGCGGGTCGCCGACAAGGAGCCACGCGTCAATTGCCTGATCGGGGAGAAAATCTGGTCAGACCGCTGGGGCCGCTGACAGGGCACTCCCGTTGGGACCTTCCGCCTCATCTCGTCCGGCGGTTGAATTAACCGCTCGTTAACCGGTGCATGGCCCTAATCAGTCGGGTTTCTGTCCGTTTCCAGCCCGTGACATTGCTGGGCGAACGCGCGGGTTCATCGAACTCGTCCACCGAGCACTCCAATGGCCATCGTCTCATCGAGCACCAACCAGATTTCGCCCGCCAACGAGCGCCTGTATCACCAGAGTGCTCTGGTCGGCGACTGGAAGGGCAATTGGGTGGGCAACAACCAGCCCGTCGGTTTCAAGGTCGTGAACATCCGCGGTGCCCGGGCGCAGGTCGAGTACACCCATAACGGGCATACCGAGCGCGGCTTTGCCGAAGTCCAGGGCACGCTCATTACCTTCGGTGGGGTCACGGTCGGCACCAAGGACGGCAAGAACATGGTGATGCTGTTCTCTTTCGGCGGCGCCGGCAAGCAGACCGCAAACCTCGAGAAGCAAGCCCCGCCGGCTTCCGACAGCCGCCTCATGGGAAGCTGGGGCGGCTATTCTCCCGCCAACGGCAAGAGCGCGAGCTTCAAGGTGCTTGCCGTCAACGGCAAGGAAGCGCAGGTCAGCGTCACCACGGATGGCGTCACCCGCCAGGGCACCGGCTCCGTCTACAAGAACGTCATCATGTTCGGGCAGGCGCAGATCGCAACCGATGACGGACAGAACGGCAAGGTCATCTACCAGGTCGGCACCAAATCGTTCGTGGTGCCGGTGACGAAATATCCACCGGCCGATACGTCGTCCACTCTCGACAGAACTGCCTGAACGCTGCCGGCTTCACCATTCGGCGGCCGCTTCTCCACGAACGCCCGCAAGCCCTCCTGCGCCTCATCCGACGTCGCGACGTTGCAGAAATCGTCCACGGCGCTTGCGCTGCGTCGACAGTCCAGATCAACTTGGCGCATGAAGGCGGCGAGGCCCATCCGCAGCACCGTGGCCGATTTGGCGGAGAATTGCGCCGCCGAAAGCGTTTTGAAATCGCGCTGTCCAGCACGACGACGCGTGCGCCGTCAACGTCGGCCGCGCGGCGCAACGCCGCGACCACCGCGCGGATCATCTCGAGGCCCAGCGCATTGAGGCGGGCGGCGCAGCGTGATGCGGCCGATGTCGTCGACACGTTCGTAGACGACGGGGCCGTCAGATGCCACCGGGCTCTGCATGTTCATTGGGACAGCACCTTCAGCTGCTGGTCGATCTTGCGCAAGAGTTCACAGGCGGGCGCAAGGGCGCCATCGCCGATCAGCCGCCAGACATCGTCAGTCCGCTCCGCCAGATGTGGAATGGTCACCGGCAGACGGGCGGCCTCCTGGAGCGCGCCCTTTTCGTTGATGAGATAGCGCTCGTTGAGCGCGAACAGCACCTGCGCGATGCAGGCGAGCGACCTGTAGAGGCATCCGGCGACATGGGTCTGCTCGCCGCGCGCCACCGCGAGCTCCGCATTCTCGACACCAAACGAGATTTCCCACTGGAAGCGCCGGACCAGCGCCGCGCGCAGTGGTGGCGGATAGGGCAGCGCGATTGATTTCAGCCGGGCGATCAGGCCGTTCGGATCGCGCAGAGGCTGACAATACGCGATCTCGCCCATCCAGATCGCCGAGCAGAAGCCGTGCGGATGGCCGGGCTGGTAGTCCATGGTGACCACGCCGGCGCCGCAGGATTCCATGACGGCCTCGACCGCGTCTGCGTTCCGGTAGAGCAGGTCGACCTTGCGGCCCTCCACCGACAGCCATGCGCCGCCGACGATCCACTGGCCCCATTCTCCCACCGGGGTCACGGCCGTGGCGGCGGGATCGTCGGCAATGCCCTCAGCGGCGGCCAGCAGCCGTTCGGTATGCAGCGGAATCGCCGTCCTGAAATAGAGGCCGATATCGTAGTCCGACGCAGCGTGCGCGCTGCCCCGCGCGCGTGAGCCGCCGAGCACGATGGCCTGAACCCCCGGGACTTCGGCAAGAACGGACGTCAGGCGGGTGAGCAATGGATCGTGCGGCATTCGGTGCTGTTCCCCGGGGAGACCTGCGGCAGTGACGCCGGCGCGGTCACTCCGCTGGCATTGATGATGTTCGGGGACTATAATTTGCGAAATTATGGACGGTAATCTGAATGTTCAACCTTGCGCGTTCATGTGCTTTTGCAGCTCTCGCGGTGCTCTGTCTCGGCGGAGAGCCGGTCCATGCGCAGGTCGCGCCGCTGCGATATTGGATCCCCGGCGGGCCTTTTGGCCTCGGCAGCGGACCCGGGCAGAGTTCCGACGCCTACGGCAACTTCACGAGCTTCAATGCCGGCGATGCGGATTGGCGCACCAGCACGGCGAATGGTTTCTTCGTCGGCAGCGAACGCGGCAATTTGGGTTTGAATGGTTTCAAGCAGGCCGGTTCGGCCGGCAATTTCAGCGCGCTCTCCTTTGATAGCACGGCGTTCGGTTACAACACCAAAATCTCGGGCGGCATGCCGGTCACGTTCTTTGCCGGCTTCGACACGCTGAAATACAACGGCGGTATCGGCAGCTCGCTCGCGCCGCTCACCTCCAGCGCCGCGCCCGGCTATGGCGCGTTCGCGGGGGTCGAATTCAAGCCGACCTCCAATCTCAGCCTGTCGTTCGGCGCCGGTTTCATCCAGCAGCAATCGGGACGCATGGATAGCGACATCAACTCGTCGATGCTGCCCGGCGAGTCGCCCGCCTTGGGCGGCCTTCGGCGTTAGGATCGCATCACCAGCTCCGGCGGACGCCGCAGCGAGCCGCGCTATCGGGTGCCTCCGCAGGCCGCAAGCATCACGACAAGCCGGCTACCAGCGGGCGCTGCAGGTGCCTGGCCATCAGTTTCGCCGCCTCGGCGTAACGTTGCGTTTCCAGGACGTCGAGCAGGCGCAAATGATCGCGCACGTGCCGCCGCATGCCGTCACGGTCGGCGAAGCTGCGATAGGCGAACAGGCGTCTGATCGAGTTCACGCGCCTGAGCGCTTCGAGGAAGAAGGGATTGCCGGCGCCGCGGATGATCTCTTCGTGGAATTCGCAGCCTGAGTGAAAGATCTCGCCGATCGTCATCTTTTCGAGCTCGCCTTTGAAGACGCGCTGCTGGCGCTCGCGCAGGCGTACGATCACCTCCTGCGGCAACGCAAAACCGGGTTGCGCGATGGCCGCCGGCTCGATCACCGCGCGAAACGCCTTGGCCTGCGTTTGAGCTTCGGGACTCGAGACCGTCTCCGCAAAGCGCCAGCCATAGCCCGGCAGGCGCGCGATCCAGCCCTCGGCAGCGATCCGGCCCAGCAGCCGCTGTAGCTCGGCCCGGGTGACGTCATAGCGGCGCATCAACTCCGCCTCGGTGACGTCGGCCGGCAGCCGGCTCGCGAGCACGTCGCCGGCAATGGTCGCATAAACCTGCTCGTTGCGCCTCACCGCCGCGAGCGCCGGTTGGGCCGCGCCGCTTGTGGGATTCTTTGCCAGCACAAAGCCGCGATGCGGTTCGCCGCGCGCCAGCCCGGCGGCTTCCAGCGCCTTCAGGCCGAGCCGGATTGGTGCGCGTGAAAGGTCCAGCGCATCCGCAAGCCTTTGTTCGATCAAGCGGTCCCCGGTTTTCATGCCTTCGCGCCGGGCGAGCGCCATGATCAGCCCGGCAAGATGTTCGGCACGTTCGGAACCGTTCTTGTCGCTGCGTTGTCGGGAACCGTCGGATGAGCTCATTGCACTGCACGCAATTTTTGGGACTTGACAGATTGTCCCACCAATTGTTCTTTTAGGCAACAATATACAATCCTCCCAGGGAGAGAGCCCGATGGCGCACGCGCCCGATGTCCACATTTGCGAGGTTGCCCCCCGCGATGGTCTCCAGAACCTGGACATCTTCATCCCGACTGAAGCCAAATGCGCGCTGATCGACACGATCGCGGCTGCCGGCGTGCGCGAGATCGATGCCGGATCGTTCGTGCCGCCAAAGGTCGTGCCGCAGTTCGCCGACGTCGACGCGGTGATGGCTCATGCACTCATGCACAAGCCGGCGACCATCGGCGCGCTGGTGCCGAACGTGAAGGGTGCCGAGCGCGCCATCGCAGCAGGCGTCAACGCCGTCTATTTCGTTATCTCGGCGAGCGAGACGCACAATCGCGCCAATGTACGTCGCTCCATCGAAGAGCAGCTCGAAGGATTTCGCGCGGTTCGCGCCGCGATCGACGTCCGGCCCGTAGGCCAGCGGCCGCAATTGATGGGCGCGATCTCCACCTCCTTCGGCTGCTCGCTCGAAGGCGAGGTGAGCGAAGCGGCCGTGTGCCGTGTGGCACGCGCTTTTGCCGAAGCCCGCGCCGATGAGATCGGGCTTGCCGACACCGTCGGTTATGCGACGCCCAAATCAATCGGGCAGATCGTCGCGGCGGTGCGGCGCGAGGTCGGATCGCAAATGACGCTGCGGCTGCATCTGCACGACACGCTCGGTGCCGGCCTTGCCAATGCCGTCGCTGGTCTCGAAGCTGGCATCCGCCGGTTTGACGCCGCGGTGTCCGGCCTTGGCGGCTGTCCCTTTGCTCCGGGTGCGCGCGGCAACATCGTCACCGAGGATCTCGTGTTCATCCTGGAGCGGATGGGACTTTCCACCGGCATCGATCTTGACCGCCTGATGCAGACGCGCGAGATTCTCGCCCGCCATATCCCGGCAAAACATTTGACGGGACATCTGCACGAGGCCGGCATTCCCAAGGTTTTGCGGAGGGCGGCATGACGGCGGCAGAGCGCGAGACGGGCTCGGAGCTTCGTCCGCTCGCCGGCCTTCGCGTCGTCGAGTTCAGCCAGATGGTGATGGGGCCGAGCTGCGGCCTGATCCTCGCCGATCTCGGCGCCGAGGTGATCAAGGTCGAGCCGCCCAAGGGCGACCGCACCCGTTACTTCAAGGGGCCCGCTGCCGGCTTCTTCGCCACCTACAGCCGCAACAAGCGCAGCATCGCGCTGGATACGTCGACCGCGGAAGGCCAGGATGTCGCACGGCGGCTGATCGAGAACAGCGACGTCCTGATCGAGAATTTCCGGCCGGGCCTGCTGAAGCGGATCGGTCTGGACTACGAAAGCGTCGCCGCCTTTGCGCCACGCCTGATCTATTGCTCGCTCAAGGGCTATCTGCCTGGGCCTTACGAGAACCGCCTCGCGCTCGACGAAGTCGTGCAGATGATGGGCGGCCTCGCTTACATGACCGGCTTGCCCGACCGGCCGATGCGTGCCGGCGCCTCTGTCAACGACGTCATGGGCGGCATGTTCGGCGTGATCGCGATCCAGGCGGCGCTCGCCGAGCGGCAGCGCACCGGCAGGGGTCGTTACATCCAGAGCGCGCTGTACGAGAACAACGTGTTCCTGATGGCGCAGGCCATGATGTGCGAGGTGGTCAGCGGCCAGCCGTCGATCCCGTATTCGGTCAAGGACAGCCCGTGGCCGGTCTACGATCTCTTCGATACGAAAGACGGCTCGAAGCTGTTCGTCACCATTGTCGGTGAAGAGCAATGGACAGCGTTCTGTCGTGCCTTCGATCGTGAAGCCTGGCTTGTCGATCCGCGCTTGGGCACGAGCAACGACCGCGTCGATCATCGCAACTGGCTGATCCCTGAGATCGCGAAGATATTCAAGCAATGGGACAAGGCCGATCTTGCCGCACGTCTCGAGCAGCTCGATCTGCCTTATGCGCCGGTGAACAAGCCCGGCGATCTCTTCGATGATCCGCATCTCAACCAGTCGGGGGGCCTGACCGATATTCGGCTTCCCGGCGGTGGCCAGGCCAAGACGCCGCTGTTGCCGATTTCCATGGACGGAAGGCGCCTGCCCAATCGCTACGATCCACCTGGGATCGGCGAGCACAGCGGCGAGATCCTGAGCGAGATCGGCATGTCGCCGAATGAGATCGAAGCGCTGCGACAAGCCGGGACGATCAAGCTCGCGCCGTCCTGATCGGTCGGCGCTAGCAAACAGAACCAAGGGAGGAGGAGCACATGAGCTTTACCAGGCGCCAGACGCTGATCGCGGGCTCGGCATGGGCCGGCGCATCGCTGCTGCCGGGGCAGCTGCGCGCCGAGACCAAGCAGGTCTCGCTCGCCTTCGGGCCGGTATCGCCGGTCTACGCCATCGGCATGATCGCGGAGCTGAAGGGGTACTTCAAGGACGAAGGACTTGATTCCAAGCTGATCACCGGCAATGCCGGCACATTCGGCCGCCAGACGCTGGCGGGAGGGCAGGCGCTGTTTGCCCATGGCGATGCCAGTCATCCGCTCCAGCTCGGTGCGCGCGGCAAGCCCTGCAAGATCCTGCTCGCGACCGAGATGGTGTGCTCCTATGCCAGCATCATGGTCCGGCAGGACCTCTACGACAGCGGCATCAATTCGGTCGAGAAGCTTGCGGAGTACAAGCGGGCGGACGGCGCAAAGCCGATCGTTGCCGCGACCGCGATCGGCTCGGGCACCTGGGTGTTCGGCACCTATGTGTTCGAAGTGCGTGGGCTCGGCGGCAAGGTGAACTGGGTCGCGGGCGGCGGGACCAACACGATGTTCCCCTCGCTCCAGACCAAGCAGTTCGACGCCATCATGGCGCCGCCGAGCTGGATCGTCGAGGTCGAGAAGAAGGGTTTTGGCAGGACGATCTACGATACATCAAAACCCGGCGTCTTCGAGAAGGACTTCGGCGGGGCGTTGCCCGTGCTGGTGATCTACACGCTCCAGGACACGGTGGAGCAGGACAAGGCGATGGTGCAGGCCTATGTCAACGCGATCTATCGCGCGATGGCCTTCGTGAAGGCGACGCCGCTCGCGGAGGTGCAGGCGCTGGTCATGCCGAAATATTTCTCGGGCATCGATCCCGACGCGGTCAGTGCCGAACTCGGCTTCGACAAGTCGACCTGGGCCTATGACGGTGTCATCGACAAGCCCGCGTTCGAACGCGGCGCCAAGCCCTGGTACCGCAAGGGCACGGATATTCCCGAGACCCGATACGAGGATGTCGTCGACATGAGCTTCCTCCAGGCGGCCAGGGCGAAATACAAATGATCGCCGCGCCAGGCCAGAGCCTTGCGCTCGCGCGGGGCGAGGACCAAGCAGCGGCAGCGCGCATCCGCATCGCCGTGCAGGGTCTTGCCAAACGCTTCAACGCGTCCGGCCGCGAGTTCGTGGCGGTGGACGACGTCTCCTTCGAGGTCAAGCAGGGCGAGTTCGTTGCGCTGCTCGGTCCATCCGGCTGCGGCAAGAGCACCATTCTCAACATGGTAGCTGGGCTGTTGCCGCGCTCTGGCGGGCGGATCCTGATCGACGAGGATGCGGTCGAGACCGGCGAGGTCAACCCCAGGGTCGGTTATGTCTTCCAGCGCGATACGCTGTTTCCCTGGCGAACCGTGGAGCAGAACATCGGCTACGGGCTGGAGATCGCCGGATTGGCGAAGACCGAACGCGCCGGGCGCGTCGCTTCCGCCGTCGAGAAGGCCGGGCTCTCGGGCTTTGCGCAGAGCTTTCCGCGCATGCTGTCCGGCGGCATGCGCCAGCGCGTCGCCTTGATGCGTACGCTGATCCTCGAGCCCGAGATCCTGCTGATGGACGAGCCGTTCGGCGCGCTCGACACCCACACCAAGCTGGAGATGCACAAGACGCTGCTGGAGATCTGGGAACGCGAGCGGCAGACCGTGCTGTTCGTGACGCACGATCTCGGCGAAGCCTTGACACTGGCGAGCCGCATCATCCTGCTCTCGGCGCGGCCCGGGCGTCTCAAGGAAGACTTCGACGTCGCCATCCCGCGTCCGCGTGATCCCGTTTCCGTGCGCGAGACCGCCGAATTCGGCCGCCTCTATTCGCACATCTGGCATTCCCTCGGCGAAGAGTTCCGCCGCACCAGGGCCGACTGACCATGTCCCACAGCCGCACCGCCATCCTGTTCTGGCAGCTGGCCATTCTTGCAGCCGTTTTCGTCGTTTGGCAGTGGGGCTTCGAATGGAGCAAGGCGCTGCTTCCGAAGGTTTACGTGCCGAAGATCCTCGATCCCTATTTCGTCGCCAAGCCGTCGCTGATCTGGCAGAGTTTTTTGCGGCTTGGTTGCTTCGCCGACGCCGGCGGCTTTGCCGCCTGTATCAAGGCTAACGACAACAATCTGTGGCTTGCCACGCTCGTCACGCTGAAGAACACCTGGTGGGGCTTTCTGTTCGGGTCGGCGAGTGGGATCGCGGCCGGCCTGATTCTCGGCCGCTCCGATTTCCTTGCCCGGGTGTTCGGACCCTACATCGTGGCGCTCAACTCGATACCGCGCATTGCGCTGGTGCCGCTCGTCATCCTGATCTTCGGCCTCGGCGACCTCTCCAAGATTGCCACGGCCTGGCTCGTTGTCTTCTTCGTGGTGTTCTTCAACACCTTCGAGGGAACGCGTGCGGTCGACCGTGACCAGATCGCAGCGGCCCGCCTGCTCGGCGCCAGCGAGTTCATGGTGCTGCGGACCGTCGTGATCCCGTCCGCGCTTGCCTGGGTGTTCGCTTCGCTCCTGCCGGCGGTGTCTTTTGCGCTCATCGGCGTCATCGTCGGCGAGTTCATCGGCGCCGAACGCGGCCTCGGCAAGCTCATCATCGAAGCCGAGGCGCGGGCCAATGCCAGCGAGATGATGGTTGCCATCTTCGTGATGATGTTCGTCGGCATCCTGCTCGCAATCGCGGTGCGCTCGCTGCAGTCTTACCTGCTGCGATGGCAGCCGCAATTCGAGCCGTCGCCGTAACGATGGGACGTCAACGGCTGAACTGCGCCACCAGCTCCACATGCGGCGTGTGCCGGAACTGGTCGACGGGCACGACGGCCCCGAGCTTGTAACCGCCGTCGATCAGCAACCGCGCGTCACGGGCGAATGTCGCGACGTTGCAGGACACCGCGATCACCACCGGCACCTTGCTCGCGGCGAGCCTCAGCGCCTGCGCCTGCGCGCCCTGGCGCGGCGGGTCGAACACCACGGCATCGAAATCGCGCAGCTCCGGCGGCACCAAGGGGCGGCGAAACAGATCGCGCGGCTCGGCTTTGATCGGCTTCAGGCCCGGGGTGCGCGCAGCTTTCACGAGGGCCGCAATGGCACCAGCGTCGTTGTCATAGGCGGCGACGCGGGCCTTCTCTGCGAGCCGCAACGCGAACGGGCCGACACCGCAGAAAAGGTCGAGAACCTCCTTGGCCTTGCCGATGCGTTCGGCGACCAGCGCGGCCAGCGTCTCTTCGCCTGCGACGGTCGCCTGCAGAAACGAACCCGGCGGCAGCGTCACCTCGGCGCGGCCCATCTTCACCGTCGGCGGCAATCGTTGCAGCACCAGCTCGCCATGCCGCGTCAGCCGCGCCAGGCGGTGCTGCTCGGCGACGCGCGAGAGTGCCGTGACGAGCGCCGTCGGCAACGGACCGGAGCCGCGCACATCGACGTCGAGGCCGTTGGCGGTGGCAGTGACCTGGATGTCGAGCGGCTTGGTCACCGGCATCCGGGATGTCAGCGGCTCGGCGAGCGCCCAGGCGGCATCAAGCGCGCCATCGAGCGCGGGATCGAGGATCGGGCAGCGATCAATTGGAATGACGTCGTGCGAACTCGTCGCGGAGAAACCGACCTTGAGAATGTCATGCGTGCCAAAGCGGCCGTGCAGGGTGATGCGCCTTCGCCCGGCGCCGTGAGCATCGACGAGCGGCGCCACCGCGCAATCGATGCCGGCCTGCGCCAGCGTTTCGACCACGATGCCGCGCTTCCAGGCCTGATAGGGCTCAGCCGCCCAGTGCTGGATGGCGCAGCCGCCGCAGACGCCGAAATGCCGACAGAACGGCTCGGTACGCTCGGAGCTTGCGACATCGACCGCGAGCAGCTTGCGCCGGTCGGGATGGTTGCCCACGACGTGATCGACCTCGACGGTCTCACCGCCAAGCGTGTAGGGCACATAGATGGCTTCGCCCGTCGCCGTCGAGACGCCGTCGCCGCGATGGCCCACATGATCGATCGTCAGACGTTCAACCACGGCGCGCACCCAGGAAGAATTCGATATTGCCATCGCCGCCCGCGATCGAGCAGGGAAATATCTCGATGTCGGTGCAGCCGAGCGAGGCGGCAAAGGCGGTGACGTCGTCGCAGATCTCCTTGTGCACGGCGGCGTCGCGGACGATGCCCTTCTTGTTGTGTTTCCTGTCCGCCTCGAACTGCGGCTTGATCAGCGCCAACAGCCTCGTCGGCGCGGCGGCGAGGGAAAGCGCAACCGGCAGCACCAACTTGAGGGAGATGAAGCTGACGTCGATGACGACGACATCGGGCCGCGCCGGCAGCCGCTTGCCGTCATAGCTGCGGATGTCGGTCTCCTCCATCGACACGATTTTTGGATGGTTGCGCAGCGAGGGGTGCAGCTGGCTCGTGCCGACATCGATTGCGAACACCAGACTCGCGCCGTTCGCCAGCAGCACCTCGGTGAAGCCGCCGGTGGAAGCGCCGACATCGAGGCAGACATGGTCCTCGATCTCGATCGGATAACGCTCCAGCGCGCCGGCGAGCTTGACGCCGCCACGGGAAACGTAGGGGTGCGCGGGTTCGGCCTGGATCACCGCATCCTCGGCAATCGTTTCCGACGGTTTGGTGACCTGCTTATCGTCGGCCGTGACGAGGCCAGCCTCGATCGCCGCGCGCGCCCGCGCCCGGCTCTCGAACAGGCCGCGCTCGACCAGCAATACATCTGCGCGCTTGCGGGCAGGGGACATCAGGCTCTCATGGGCACGACTGAGGTGCTTATGTAGCGATCAATCGCGCGGCTGCCATCCGGACGCAAGTCTCGAACGCGGCAAGATCGTGCCAGACGTCGATGGGCATCTGCGCGGGCGTCACCAGCGGGCAGCCGTGCAGCTCCAGCGCGTGGATCATCATGAGGTTGTCGGGGAGGCCGAAGTCCTCGACCGTCAGCCCCTGTGAATCGACCAGCCGTCCGTCCTCGGACGTCACGGCCATGAAGCGACCGACCCGGTCGGCATAGACGGTGCCGTCGTTGGAATAGGCGAGACAGAATTTGCGACGGCCGGCCATGTAGCCGAGTTCGTAGACGGTGCCGGGATCTGCACCGGCGCCCCGGAACGGCGTGAGGTTCGCGATGATGGCGTCGGCCTCGTCCATCATCGCCTCGTTGCCGCAATAGATCTGGCGCGAGGCATCCGGCGCGGTGAGGTCGATCGCGTTGTCGAGAGGATAGAGGCCGGCGAGGCCATGGGCTGCGCAGATCGCAGCCTTGCGCCGGCCGATCTCGATGGCATCCGGCAGGAACACGTCGGGACCTGCCAGATAGATCTTCATGGACGTCGCGCTGCTTCGCCGAGGTCGAAGCTCGCCCTCAGGCCAGCTTGACCGTCTCGGCCTTCACGTCCTTGCCGAGCGCTTCGAACACCTTGGCGACGATGCCCTTGGCGTCGAGACCGGCGCGGCCGTACATCGCGGCCGGCGTGTCGTGGTCCTGGAACACGTCGGGCAGCACCATCGAGCGGAACTTGACCATCCCGGTGTCGAGCGCGCCCTGATCGGTCAGGTACTGCGCGACATGCGAGCCGAAGCCGCCGACCGAGCCTTCCTCGATCGTGATCAGGATCTCGTGGTCGCGAGCAAGCTTGAGCACCAGCTCGGTGTCGAGCGGCTTCATGAAGCGCGCGTCGGCGATCGTGGTCGACAGGCCATGGGCGGCGAGCTCGTCGGCCGCCTTCTCGCATTCGGCAAGGCGCGTGCCGAACGAGAGCAGGGCGATCTTGCTGCCCTGGCGGATCATGCGGCCCTTGCCGACCTCGAGCGGAATGCCGACCTCCGGCATCTCGATGCCGCGACCTTCGCCGCGCGGATAGCGCAGCGAGCTCGGACGGTCGTTGATCGCGACCTGGGTCGCCACCATGTGCACGAGCTCGGCCTCATCGGCCGCCGCCATGATCACCATGTTCGGCAGACAGCCGAGATAGGCGTTGTCGAACGAGCCGGCATGCGTCGCGCCGTCGGCGCCGACGAGGCCGGCGCGGTCGATGGCGAAGCGGACGGGCAGGCTCTGGATCGCGACGTCGTGCACGATCTGGTCGTAGCCGCGCTGCAGGAAAGTCGAGTAGATCGCGCAGAACGGCTTGTAGCCTTCGGTGGCGAGACCGGCGGCGAACGTCACTGCGTGCTGCTCGGCAATGCCGACGTCGAAGGTGCGGTCCGGGAATGCCTTGTTGAAGATGTCGACGCCGGTGCCGGACGGCATCGCCGCGGTGATGGCGACGATCTTGTCGTCCTTCTCGGCTTCCTTGACGAGGCTCGCGCCAAACACGTTCTGGTAGGCCGGCGCGTTCGGCTTGGACTTTGCCTGGGTGCCGGTCGCGACGTCGAACTTGACGACGGCATGGTACTTGTCGGCGGAGGCTTCCGCCGGGCCGTAGCCCTTGCCCTTCTGCGTCACGACGTGGACCAGGATCGGGCCGGTCTCCATGTCGCGGACGTTCTTCAGCACGGGCAGCAGATGGTCGAGATTGTGGCCGTCGATCGGGCCGACATAGTAGAAGCCGAGCTCCTCGAACAGCGTGCCGCCGTCCATCATGAAGCCGCGGGAATATTCCTCGACGCGGTTGGCGCGGCTCGCGATGATCTTGGGCAGGCGCTTGTTGATCTGCTTGGCCGCATCGCGCAGCGTGCGATAGGTCTTGCCGGAGTAGAGGCGCGACAGATAGGCGCTCATGGCGCCGACCGGCGGCGCGATCGACATGTCGTTGTCGTTGAGGATGACGATCAGGCGCGAGTTCATCGCACCCGCATTGTTCATGGCCTCATAGGCCATGCCGGCCGACATCGCACCGTCACCGATCACGGCGATGACGTTGTTCTTGCCGCCAGAGAGGTCGCGCGCCACCGCCATGCCGAGGCCGGCGGAGATCGAGGTCGAGGAATGCGCCGCGCCGAACGGATCGTAGTCGCTCTCGCTGCGCTTGGTGAAGCCGGACAGGCCGCCGCCGGTGCGCAGCGTGCGGATGCGGTCGCGCCGGCCGGTGAGGATCTTGTGCGGATAGGCTTGATGGCCGACGTCCCAGATCAGCCGGTCGCGCGGCGTGTCGAAGACGTAATGAATCGCGGTGGTGAGCTCGACCACGCCGAGACCCGCGCCGAAGTGCCCCCCGGTGACCGAGACGGCATCGATGGTCTCCTGCCGCAGTTCGTCGGCAATCTGGCGAACCTGCTCGACCTTGAGCTTGCGCAGGTCGTCCGGCGTCCGGATGGTATCGAGAAGCGGCGTCTTACTGTATGCGTTCACGGCGATTTCCAATTTGTCAGCGCCGGAAGGTCATTCCGGTGCGCGATGGGTTTGTACAATATCGGCGCAGCGCGAGTCCTAACCGTCGGAGCCACCTGCATGGGGCAAGGCCCCGTCTTCAAGCTTAGGTAAGCTTAAGTGCGCTCCGGTTCAGTCTCTGTGATCCCTGTCACTTTAGATCGGCTTCGTCCGTCCCAGCCAATTCATTAGCAGTTTGAAGCGCTTGTCGTCGGTAATCGGTGCCAACGCAAGGCTTGCAAAAAGCCACACTCCGCGCAGCTTTACACCAAAGCTTGGGCCAAAGCCAACCCGCCGGACCGATTAGGGGTATGCGGATGCAACCGGCGGGCCAGAGTGGTTAACTGTGGCCCGCAATGAGGGGTTCCTGGCTTGGCTGGTTCCCTCGGCGGCTTTTTCGCCGCGAAATCAGAACTTTTCGGTCTCTGAGGGGCCTGTTGCACAATGGCAAGCAGTGCGCCTACCCATGGAACCCTCACGTCTCACGGCACGGCGCCATGCGATTGTGAAAACTCGGCCCGCTACGCGGCCATCCCCGTGTCATGGGGGTCGAGTGCGGTCAGAAACCGAGTGAGGGAAGCCGGGGGATAGCCTTGGCTTACTGGACGTCGAGCGGCGCGGTGCCGGTGGCCTGGCCGCTGGCATCGGTGGTGATCTTGTCGACGCGGGCCTCGGCCTGGCGCAGCAATTCCTCGCAGCGGCGCTTCAGCGCCTCACCGCGCTCGTAGATCGTCACGGATTCCTCGAGCGGCACCTTGCCGTCCTCGAGCCGCTTCACGATCGTTTCGAGTTCCTCGATCGCGCGCTCGAAGGTGAGCCTGGACACGTCGACTTGAATATTTTCGGCCATATACGTTTCCGATTGCCCGATTCGCTCGCCCTGCAGTGAAGGCGGGTTTTACGGGCTTAATGTGGCGGGCGTCGTCAGGCGCCCATCAGGGCGCCGACATGCGCCGTAACAGATTCTTTCAGTCCTTGCAGGTCATAGCCGCCCTCGAGCACCGAAACAACGCGGCCCCCCGCGGTCTTGTCGGCGAGATCCATCAGCTTGCGCGTCACCCAGGCATAATCTTCCGCGCGAAGATTCAGCGAGGCCAGCGGATCGCGATAATGCGCATCAAAGCCGGCGGAAATGACCACGAACTCGGGGCTGAATTTTTCGAGTTGCGGCAGGATCAGATTCTCGAACGCGGAGCGGAATTCCGGCCCGCCGTCCTCGGAGGCAAGCGGCGCGTTGACGATGGTGTCGTGGTCGCCGCGTTCGCTCTTGGCGCCGGTGCCCGGAAACAGCGGCATCTGGTGTGTCGAGCAGTACATCACGGTCGGGTCTGACCAGAAGATATCCTGCGTGCCGTTGCCGTGATGGACGTCGAAATCGACGATGGCCGCGCGCTTGATGCCGTATTTGCGCTGCGCGTGGCGCGCGGCAATCGCGACATTGTCGAAGAAGCAGAAGCCCATCGGCTTGCCGATCTCGGCGTGATGGCCGGGCGGGCGCACCGCGACGAAGGCGTTGCGATGTTCGCCCGCCATCACCGCTTCGGTCGCCGCCACCGCGCCGCCGACGCCGCGCATCACCGCCTCCCACGTGCCCGGCGACATCGAAGTGTCGCCGTCGATATAGACCTGTCCGCTGGACGGCGCGATGTGGCGCAGCTCGGTGACGTAATGCTCGTTGTGGCAGAGCGTGACGAGGTCGAGATCACCCTCCGGCGCCTGGTCGCGCACCAGGAACTGGAAGCGCTCGTTCGACAGGGCTTCTTCCACCGCACGAAGACGATCCGGCCTCTCAGGATGTCCCGGCGGCGTGACATGGTCGAGGCAGGCCTTGTGGGAAAGGAGAAGCGTGCTCATCAGGTCGGCCTCACAGGAAACGGGCTTTGGCGTCGTTGGCGCATCCGGCGCCAAAACGCAATGCACCTAATCTATGCGCTTGGCCGGGAATGGCAAAGGGGCGTCCCGCGCCGGCCGGTTCGATCCCGATCAATTGACGCGCTGGATGCGGCTCAGCGGTAGCGGGCCGATCGGTCCGTGTGCCCGGAAGAACGCAAACAGCGCGTCCGCGTCGTAGCCGCCATATTGTGGCGCGGTGCCCTGTTTGGCCACGGTAAAAGCGTCGCCGCCGACGGCGAGGTAATCGTTGAGGGTGACGCGGTAGCCGCTTGCAGGTTCGATCGGCCTGCCATTGAGCGTCATCTTCTCGGCGACGACGCGCTCGCCGAACGGCTTCGCGGCATCCCAGGCATAGCTGAATCCGTTCGAGACCTGGAGGATCCGCGGCCGCTTCGGGTCCAACCATTGCTGTTCCAGCATGTCCTTGAGCTGGCTGCCGGTCAGCGTCATGGTGACGAGGCGATTGCGGAACGGCTGGCTTGCGAAGACATCGCCGAAGGTAATCGCGCCGTTCTCTTTCGGGACGATGTCGGTGCGGATGCCGCCGGGGTTGGTGAGCGCGACGACAGCGCTGCCATCCTTCGCGTCGCGGGTGGCCAGCAATTGCGCGTCGGCGATGACATCGCCGAGCGGGCTTTCGCCGGCCTCGTTCGGCACGCGCGACAGCGTCTGCGTCACCGATCCCGCCGGCCGGTTGGCGATCGGGGCCGAGAGCCTGTCGTAGGCCTCGATCAGCGCGGTCTGATCCGCGTCCCTCGCCAGCGAGGCATTGGCCACGATGACGTTCTCGCCCGTGGCGCCGACGATGTCGCGCGTTGTGGGATCGAGCTTCAGGTCGATCGCGGTGACCAGCGTGCCGTATTTGTCGCCGCTGGTGACCAGCCGCCCGTCGATGTTGCAGACATAGGCGCGATGGGTATGGCCGCTGACGACGACGTCGACGGCGCGGTCGAATTTCTTGACGATGTCGACGATCGGCCCCGTGATGGCAGGGCATTCATTGTAGTCGCCGGCGGGCTCGCCGCCCTGGTGGATCAGCACCACGATTGCCTCGACGCCGCGCGCTTTCAGCTGCGGCACGAGCGCGTTCACCGTCTCGGCTTCGTCGCGGAATTCGAGCCCGGCGATGCCCGACGGCGAGACGATGCCCGCGGTCTCCTTCAAGGTCAGCCCGATGAAGGCGACGGGGATGCCGTCGAACTCCCTGATTTCGTAGGGCGGCAGCACGCTGTTGCCGGTCGCGGTCTCGATGGTCGATGCCGCGAGATAACGGAATTTGGCGCCGGTGAAGGGATGCGGTCCCTGGCAGCCCTCGAGGAGATGGCAGCCGCCATTCTGCATCCGCAACAGCTCGGCCTTGCCTTCGTCGAATTCGTGATTGCCGACCGAGGTGATCGCGAGCCCCATCATCGACAGCGCCTCGATCGAAGGCTCGTCGTGGAACATCGCCGACAGGAACGGGCTCGCGCCGATCAGGTCGCCGGCGGCGACGAAGATCGTGTTCTTGTGTCCTTCGCGCAGCTGCTTGACAAGCGTCGCCATGTATTCGGCGCCGCCGGCCGCCACCATCACCTTCCTGGCCTTGTCCTCGGGATCTCCGATCCGGATGCCACCCGGCGGCGGGCGCAGATTGCCGTGGAAATCGTTGATCGCGAGGATGCGCAGCTCGACGGGCGCGGCGGTTTGGGCGGACGCGGGCAGGGTGGCGAGCGCAAGCGAGAAGGCGGTGAGGCGAAGAACATGTCGCATGGAGCCAGACTAGTCGTTCCGCGCGAAGATTTCACGAAGGTTCTCGTTACCCTATTTTTTCTTCCTGTCTGCAAACGCGTTGAACGCGGCGGTGGCTTCTTCCGACTTCAGCCGCTCGCCGAACAGATTGGCTTCCTGATCGATGCGGCGGGTGAGCTGTTCCGGCGCGGCGCGTAGGAATTTGCGCGAGATCGCGACGGCCTCGGCCGGAAGCTTGCAAATCTCGCGTGCCACTTTGCGGGCTTCGACCTCGGTGTGTCCCGATGACACCACCGCGTTGACGAAGCCTGCGGTATGCGCCTCCGCGGCGGTGAAGGTCCGCCCCATCACCAGCATCGCAAAGGCGCGCTGGTAACCCATCGTGTTCGGAATCAGCAGGCTGGAAGCCCCGACCGGAACCAGCCCGAAACGGATGTAGGGCGCGGAAAAGCTAGCTGCCGTGGATGCGAGCACGTAGTCGCAGTGAAACAGCATGACCGTGCCAATGCCGATCGATGCCCCATCCACGGCGGCGATGATTGGCTTGACGTTCAGGGCGAGTGAATAGAGGAATTTCGCTCCGTCGCTCAGCGTCTCGGGGCGTGACGTGTCGGCGTGCATGAAATCGTCGATGTCGTCGCCGGCGGTGAATACGCCGGAGCCGCCGATGATGATCATGCAGCGGATATCAGGATTGTTCTGCGCGGTGTCGATCGCGCGACTCATCTCGCGATACATGTCCTGCGTGATGGCGTTCTTCTTGCCCGGCCGGCGCAGCGTGATCACGCGCGTTGCGTGCTCTTCGGCCACAATAATATTGCCATTCGCCATCGGGTCCCCCGTGCGGCCGCCGCGGTTGACGTGGGCTGGTCTCGCTACCTCAACCTACATCATCTCACGGAGGTGCCAATGCCGGGTGGAAGTTTTTGGCGGGAACGCCCTGACTTCGGGGCGATCGGGTACCC
Organism: Bradyrhizobium sp. 199; assembly: GCF_023073355.1. Lineage (GTDB taxonomy): Bacteria > Pseudomonadota > Alphaproteobacteria > Rhizobiales > Xanthobacteraceae > Bradyrhizobium. The sequence goes on along the minus strand of NZ_JADPJI010000008.1, from coordinate 418,973 downwards.
AGAGACAGCCCCGCGGACAGAGCGGCCGGGCGATGCGCGGTGTTCCCGAGGCCCGGTATCCCGATCGCCGAAGTGGTGCCAGTCACACCCACCTACGCGGCGCGCACCGTGTTCAGGAAATTCCCGACCTCGAGCTTCAGCCTGTTGCCTTCGAGCGCCAGGGATTGCGCGGCCGCCAGCACCTGCGAGGATGCCGAGCCGGTTTCCGCGGCGCCCCGCTGCACGGCCGTCACGTTGGACGAAACCTGATGCGTGCCTTGTGCCGCCTGCTGGACGTTGCGGGAAATCTCCTGGGTCGCCGCACCTTGCTCTTCGACGGCTGCGGCAATCGCCGAGGCGATCTCGGACAGCCGCTCGATCGTCCCGCTGATCTCCTTGATCGCACCGACCGAGGCCTGCGTCGCCGATTGAATGCCCGAGATCTGCTGCCCGATTTCACCCGTCGCTTTCGCGGTCTGTTCGGCCAGCGCCTTTACCTCGGAGGCGACCACGGCGAAGCCACGGCCCGCTTCACCGGCCCGTGCCGCCTCGATGGTTGCGTTCAGCGCCAGCAGGTTGGTCTGCCCAGCGATGGTGTTGATCAGCTCGACGACGTCGCCGATCCGGCTCGCCGCCTTCGAAAGTTCGCCGACTTCGACGGTGGTTGCACGCGCCTGGCCGACGGCTTCGCTTGCCATGCGCGCGGAATCCTGCACCTGACGGCTGATCTCGTTGATGGACGACGACAGCTCCTCGGTGGCTGACGCGACCGATTGCACATTGGTGGAGGCTTCCTCGGACGCTGCCGCCACGACGGTCGACAATTGCTGGGAGCGTTCCGCGGTCGCGGTCAGCGTGCTGGCGGAGGCCTCGAGCTCGGTTGAGGCGGAGGATACCGTTTCGATGATCTGTCCGACTGCGCCTTCGAACTGGTTGGCGAGCTTGTACATCTCCTGCTTGCGTTGTTCGCCGGCAAGGCGATCCTGCTCGGACTTGGAAAGTGCCTCCTGGCGGGCCTTCTCGGCGAGCATCGTCTTTACGCTCTCCACTGCGCGCGCCGTGTCGCCGATCTCGTCGCGGCGGCCCAGCGCCGTCATTTCGACGTCCTCGCCCTTGGCCATGCGATTGAGCAGACCGACCAGGCCCGTCAGCGGCCGCGCGATACCGAAGATACCAAGCAGCAGCGCGCCGGCGATGGCGGAAATGCCGGAGACTGCGGCAAGGATGTAGGCACTCCTGATCTCGGCGGCGGCGTCCGCATGTTGTTCGTCGGCCCTGCTTTTGGCAAACGCCACCATCGTTTCGGCGAGATGGATCTGCGAGGCGACCGCCTCCTGGAGAACGCCATTGCATTCGACACGCATCCGTTCGGCGGCCTTTAGGTTCTCCTCCGCATTGGTCGTGGTGGAGGCGTACGCGATAGCCGGGGTGCAGGCAGCAAATGCTTTCTTGAGGCTTTCGATCTGCGTGCCAATCTCCGCCGCCTTCTCAGGCACGCTCTGCCGGACCTTGTTGAGATTCTCGATTGCCCATTCCGAATTCTCTTTCGTGGCCTTCAACAGCCTGGCGTTGCCGGCGTCAGTTGTTTCGACCAGGAGCTCGAATGCTGCAGCGCGGTAAGTCTCGACCCGGCGGGCGATACGCGGCACCAGGGTAGTGGAGGTGTCGATCCTGACGACGATATCCGAGTAGGCCGCATCGACAGCCGCCATCCGGGTTGCGATGTAACCGACCAGGGCGATCATGACCGCGCCGAGCACGCCGGTGATCAAGCCGATCTTGGTGGGCATTCGTAGATTATTGAACAATGACATCATTGGCGTTGTCCTGCGGGGAAAGGGAGGCGATTGCAGACGAGCAGGCAGAGCGCAACACGCCGAAAACGGCGCTGGTCCAAACCTGTATGGCTATTCCAATCACTGCAACGTACGCGAAGCGGCTCGACACGCCGCTTGCTTCGGCTGAATTGAATCTAGCCCTGGACAGTTAAGAAACCTCAACCATACCTGGCCGTAGTGGTACGGGCCTTCCGTCGTCGCGGAGACGTGCGCAGTGCGAGGTGCATCGAGGTCAGCGCGCGCAACAAAAGGCTACAATGTTTTTGTTGAATGACCAGGAGTTGTGCGGCACGATCTGCCCTGCTTGGTTTCCATTTGGCCGATTGCTCGATTGATGATTGCCGCAACCCGCGTCGACGAATCCTCGCTGCACTATCGCGGCTGGCGCGTCGTGCTGGCCTGTTTCCTGATGGCCTTCTTCATGTTCGGCTTCGGCCTGTACGGCCAGGGCGTCTATCTTGCCGAGTTGCAGCGCGCGCATGGCTGGTCCGGCACGCTGGTCTCCGCCGCCAGCACGTTCTCGTTCCTTCTGACCTCCGTGCTCGTCATCTTCACCGACGATCTGCTCGTCCGCATCGGGTTGCGCTCGCTGATCCTGTGCGGCCTGGTGGCGCTCGGGGCATCTACGGTGTTGCTGGCGTTGATGGAGACGCCCTGGCAGCTCTATCTCGCCTATGGCCTGATGTCGGTCGGCTGGACCGGCATGGGCACCGTGGTGATCGCAACCGTGCTGAACTCCTGGTTCGAACGGCGACGCGGGCTTGCGCTCAGTCTCGCGTTCAACGGCGCGACTTGCGGCGGCATCGTCCTCGTTCCGCTGCTGCTGATGCTAAGCGACAGTGTCGGCTTCCGTTCCGCGATGCTGGCGGCCACGACGGCGATGATGGTGCTGGTGGTGCCGGTGGTCGTGATTTTCATCGGCTGGCCGACCGGGATGTCGCCGGCATCGGAGGAGCGTTCGTCCGGCGGCGTGGCCGCGCCAAGCCATTCCCGCAAGACGCTGCTCGCCAACGCGGCGTTCTGGACCATGGTGTTGCCGATCGCGGTCGCGGTGCTGGCGCAGATGGGATTCATCATCCACCAGGTGAGCTTTCTCGAGCCGCTGGTCGGCCGCTCCGCCGCAGGGCTCGCGGTCACTGTCATGGCGGCGATGGCGGTGGTCGGCCGCCTCTCGCTTGGCCTGTTCGTCGACCGGCTCGATCCGCGGCTCGCCTGCGCTGCGTCGATGACGAGCCAGGCGGTTGCGCTGTTCGTTCTCCTGCAGAGCACGAACCCGACGATGCTGCTGGTGTGCTGCGCCGTCTACGGCTTCTCGATCGGGAACATGATCACGTTCCCGCCCTTGATCATCCAGCGCGAGATCGGCGCCAGCGCCTTCGCCGCCGCCATGGGATTGGGCACCTCGATCAGCGGCATCGTCAGCGCCTTCGGCCCCGGCATCGTCGGGTTGGTACGGAGCTTTACCGGCAGCTACACGATGGCATTTGCGATGTGCGTGGTGCTGGATCTCGTTGCGGCGGGCATCGTGCTGTGGCGGCCGGGCAGCCGCAGGAAGCTCGCGGCGTCGTAGCGAGCGCGCTCACCCCAACAGCACCGCATCCGCCGCCGCGACCGACTTCGCGCTTTCCGTCACGGTGCGCTCGAGCGCGGGTGCCTGCACCGTGATGTTCTCGGCGAAGAAACGCGCCAGCGAGACGTAGCGCGCGGCGTCGGTGTTACCGTCGGCCTTGGCGGCGAGCGCTTCGGATGCCAGCATGCAGCCGCCGAGCGTGGCGCCGAACTGCTGCAGATACGGCGTTGCGCCCGCCAGCGCCTCGTTCGGCGCCGACGCAACCCGGTCCAGCAGCCATTTGCTGGTGCGCGTCAGCGCCTCCAGCGCCTCGCGCAGCTTCGCGCCCGTGGTGCCGAAAGCGGGATCATTGGAGGCCTCGACTTCGCTGACGGTTGCCGAGAGCTCGTCCAGCAGCGCCCACACCGACGCGCCGCCATTGGCCGCGAGCTTTCGCGTGACGAGGTCAATCGCCTGGATGCCATTGGTGCCCTCGTAGATCGTGGTGATGCGCGCATCGCGGTAGTGTTGCGCAGCGCCGGTCTCCTCGATGAAGCCCATGCCGCCATGCACCTGCACGCCGAGATAGGCGACCTCGTTGCCGATATCGGTGGAATAGCCCTTGGCCATCGGCGTCAGCAGCGCCGCGCGCGCAGCGGCATCGGCTCGCACCTTGGGATCCCTGGCGCGCGTCGAGACGTCGATCGCGACGGCGGTCGCATAGCAGATGGTGCGTGCTGCCGCGGTCTGCGCCCGCATGCGCATCAGCATGCGCTTGACGTCGGGATGCACGAAGATCGGATCGGAGCCGTCACTTTTATTGCCGAGGGCGCGGCCCTGCTTGCGCTCTTGTGCGTACGACAATGCCTGCTGAAAGGCACGGTCGGCAATGCCGACACCCTCTAGGCCGACGCCAAGGCGGGCCTGGTTCATCATCGTGAACATGCAACGCATGCCCTGGTTCTCTTCGCCGATCAAAAAGCCGATCGCACCGCCATGATCGCCCATGGTCATGGTGCAGGTCGGGGAAGCATGCATGCCGAGCTTGTGCTCGACGCCGCTGGCGAAAATATCGTTGCGCGCGCCGAGCGATCCGTCGGCATTCACCATGAACTTCGGCACCAGGAACAGCGAGATGCCCTTGGTGCCGGCGGGCGCATCCGGCAGACGTGCCAGCACGAAATGCACGATGTTGTCGGTCATGTCGTGCTCGCCATAGGTGATGAAGATCTTCGTCCCCTTGATGCGATAGGTGCCGTCGGCCTGCTTCTCGGCGCGGGTGCGCAGCGCGCCGACGTCGGAGCCGGCCTGCGGCTCGGTGAGCTGCATGGTGCCGGTCCATTCGCCGGAGACGAGCTTCTCGAGATAGATCTTCTTCAGCTCGTCGCTGCCATGCGCCTCCAGCGCCTCCATCGCCGACGCCGTCAGCAGCGGGCAGAGGCCGAAGGCGACGTTCGAGGCGCTCCAGATCTCGGTGCAGGCGGCGTTGATCGCGAGCGGCAGGCCCTGGCCCCCAAAATCCTCGGGGCCGGAGACTGCGTTCCAGCCGCCTTCGGTCCAGCGCTTGTAGGCATCCGGCCAGCCCGGCGCGGTCGTGACCTTGCCGTCGTCAAGCTTGATGCCGTGCTCGTCGCCGACCTTGTTGAGCGGCGCCAGCACGTCGCTTGCGAACTTGCCGGCTTCCTCCAGCACGGCCGCGGCGATGTCCGCATCGAAATCGCCGTAATGACCGGCCTCCACGGCAGCCTTGAGGCCGGCGCCATGGTTGAGCGACAGCAGCATGTCATTGATCGGCGCGCGGTAGGTCATGGTTCACTCCCGTGGACAAATATTGGCGCCGTATTCCCACGAAACGAAGGCGGTCTCAATGGGCGGGAGTGGCCGTCGCCGGCCGAGAGCGGGTGCCGCCACGGAGCCGCCATGAAGAGTGTCGCGCGTCGGGCGGCGGCGGGTGGTATTTTGCCCTTCAGGCGGTTGAAATGCCGCGCCGCTCCCTATAGACCGGCTGCGACCGAAGGGAATCTGCGGGCGCCGGTTCTTCCGCTCCGTTCCGTCGGTCGCCTGATGGGGCGTAGCCAAGTGGTAAGGCAGCGGATTTTGATTCCGCCATTCGGAGGTTCGATCCCTCCCGCCCCAGCCAGGAGCCCGGCTTTCCTGAAATAGCTGATGAAACCGACCAGACTGGAGCGCTGCACGGCTCTGCGACACTAACAGTGACTCGGCGCCTCGCCTCCTCAAACCACCTCAGACCCAGCCGCCATCGACGATGTAGTGCTGAGCGGTGCAGGCGGAGGCCTCGTCGGACGCGAGGAAGACGGTGAACTTCGCAACTTCGTCCGGCATGAGCCTGCGCTTCAGGCATTGTCGCTGCTGCAACTCGATCTCGCCGGCCGGGGTCATCCATTTCTCGAGCTGCCGCTCGGTCATGATCCAGCCGGGCGCGATCGCGTTGACTCGGACGTTGTAGGGGCCGTAGTCGCGCGCCAGCGAGCGCGTCAGCCCGATCACGCCTGACTTGCTGGCGGTGTAGGCGGCCATGCCGCCTTGGCCGGCGATCCACGACACCGAGCCGAAATTGATGATGGCGCCGGCATTGGCTGCCTTCATATCCTGCAACACGGCCTGTGACGCAAAGAACTGGTGCTTGAGATTCACCGCAATGCGGTCGTCCCAATATTCCGGCGTCATCTCCTCGGCGTGGTGGCGCTCGTCATGGGCGGCATTGTTGATCAGGATGTTGATCGGGCCATGAGCCTTGCGGGCCTCGACGACTCCGGCACGGAGCGCGGGGATGTCGGTGAGGTCGACCTGCTGGAAATGCGCAGCCATGCCCTGATCGGACAGCTCACGCGCCAGGCGCTGTCCCTCCTCGATCTTGATGTCGAAGAACACCACCTTGGATTTCTGCTCCGCGAAGCGCCGCACGATCGCAGCGCCAATTCCCGCTGCACCTCCGGTGACGAGCACGACCTTGCCGGCGAGGTCGGAATAGATAGCGGCCATGGGCACCTCAGTTTGTTACGGCCGGGCACGGCGGGTCGCCCCGACTCTTTTTCTGACCTTAGCGATACCCTCGGTGAGGTCCATAGATCAGAATTTGTGTTGCGTACCTCAAAAATTGAGGGCAGGATTGCGTCAAAGAAGAAGAGCCTGTTGGGAGGATGTGATGAGATCGCTCGGGAAACTGGGACTCGCCGCTGTCGCATGCCTGCTTTGGGCCCATTCCGCGTCAGCCGACACCACCGTGAAATGGCTGCACATCGAGGCCAACCCGGCCCAGGTGAAGATCTGGGACGAGGTCGCCCGTGCCTACGAGGCATCGCATCCGGGCGTCAAAATCGAGATGCAGTTCCTCGAGAACGAGGCCTACAAGGCCAAGCTGCCCACGATCCTGCAATCCAGGGATCGTCCAAACATCATCTACAGTTGGGCCGGCGGGGTCCTGAAGACCCAGGTCGAGGCGGGCGTGCTCGACGACATCACCGATCAGGTGAAGGGTTACAGCGACAGCCTCACTCCCGCCGCGCTTGCGGCTTTCACCAGCAATGGCCGCGTCTACGGTCTGCCGACTGCGCTCTCGCAGGTCGGCTTCCTCTGCAACAAAGATCTGATGGCCAAGGCGAAGGTCGATCCCGCCGCCATCAAGACCTGGGACGACCTGCTCACTGCCGTGAAGACGCTGAAGGCCGCCGGCGTGACGCCGATCGTGGTCGGAGGCGCCGACAAATGGCCGCTGCATTTCTACTGGACGCATCTGGCCGTGCGCATCGGCGGCAAGGCGGCGTTCGATGCGGCGCTGCGCGGCGAGAACGGTGGCTTCGCCGGCGAGACCTTCCAGAAATCCGGCGAGCTGTTCAAGCAGCTCGTCGATCTCCAGCCCTTCCAGAACGGCTTCCTCGGCTTCAAGAATCCGCAAGCCGTCGGCTATTTCGGCGACGGAAAGGCCGCGATGACGCTCGCGATTTCGACCGTCTATCATCTGCAGCGGGCGCTCGCGGCGGACAAGGCCGGTCTCGGCGAAGACAGGATCTGTTGGTTCGATTTTCCGGTCGTCGCCGGCGGCAAGGGAGCGCCGACCGACACGCTCGGAGGCATCACGGGCTGGCTGATCACCAAGGGATCGCCGAAGGAGGCTGTCGATTTCCTGAAATACTTCGTGTCCAAGGACGTGCAGACGCGCCTTGCGGCGGGCAATTTCATCATCCCGGTGGTGCAGGGTGCCGATGTCGGCCTCAACAATTCCTTTATGAAGCTGATCGCGGCCAATCTGGCGAAGTCGAACTACCACCAGAACTTCTATGACCAGAGCCTCGGCCCCTCGGTCGGCCGCGTCGTCAATGACGTCACCGCCGAGATCGCGGGCGGCAGCATGGCCCCGCAGGACGCTGCGAAAGCGATCGAGGCGGCCTGGAAGCAGGGTAACTGATGGTGCAACGGCGCATCGCGAGCGTGTCGGCGATGGGCGTTGCGAAGCCGTCTTTCTCGCCGCTCGCGGTTCGCGGTCCGACCTGGGACGGACGCTTCACCGTCCTGATCCTGTTCTTGCCGCCCGCGCTGCTGCTGTTCACGCTTTTCGTGGTGCTGCCGATCGGTGAGGCCGCCTGGTACTCGGCTTTCAACTGGAACGGCTTCGGCAGGCCGACGAACTGGATTGGCCTCGACAATTACCGCTTCGTGCTGGAGACGCGGGCCTTCTGGCTCGCGCTGCGTAACAACGGGCTGATCATCGCGGTTTCGCTCGCCATCCAGCTGCCGCTTGCGCTCACGCTGGCCCTCATGCTCGCTGAACGCTTTCGCGGAGCTGTGGCGCTCCGCATGCTGTTCTTCATGCCCTATATCCTCGCCGAGATCGCCACGGGGCTGATCTTCAGCTTCGTCTATGACGGCGACTACGGCCTCGTCGCCTCGATCTGGCGCGCCTTCAGCGCCGAGCCGCCGCATCTGCTGGCCTCGACTGACACGGCGATGTTGGCGGTGCTGATCGTGGTGGTCTGGAAGTATTTCGGCTTCCACATGATGCTGTTCATCGCGGCGCTCCAGGGCCTCGACAAGAGCCTGATCGAGGCCGCCCGGATCGACGGCGCGACGCGGACGCAGACACTGCGCCATGTCGTCATCCCCTTGCTTTATCCGACCGTCCGTTTGTCCGTGTTCTTCGCCATCATCGGTTCCCTGCAACTGTTCGATCTCGTCATGCCGCTGACGCGCGGAGGACCGGCCGACTCCTCGAATACGATGGTGAGCTTTCTCTACAACAATGGCATCTCGCGCATGCGAGTTGGCTATGGCAGCGCCATCGGCGTCATCCTGTTCGCGATCTGCGTGACCTTTGCCTTTACCTACAAGCGATGGTTCATGCGCGATGAGTAGTGCCGGGGCCAGCCGCGCGTTCGATCCCGCCGCGCTGTTCAAGGCGCTGTTCCTCGGTTTGATCGCGGTCTTCGTCCTGGTGCCGCTGCTCGCGACCCTGCTCGGCGGCTTCAAGTCGCTCGGCGAACTACGTGTCAATCCGTTCGGCTTGCCCGGGCGTTGGGAGTGGCAGAACTATGCGGACATCCTGTTCTCGGCGCGCTACTGGCAGCTCTTGCGCAATTCGCTGATCATCGCGACGCTGGCAGTGACGCTGACCCTGATCACGGCTTCGATGGCCGCGTTCACCTTCGCCCACGTCAAGTTCTACGGGAGCTCGATGCTGCTCAGCTATCTGACGCTGGGCCTGCTGTTTCCCGCTGCGACCGCCGTGTTGCCTCTGTTCATCAAGGTGCGGGATCTCGGCCTGCTCGATACCTATTTCGGCGTCGCGCTGCCGCAGGTGGCGTTCAGTCTTGCCATGAGCGTGCTGCTGTTGCGCCGCTTCTTCAAGGATATTCCATATGAGCTGCTGGAGGCGGCGCTGGTCGACGGTTGCAGCTACATCAAGTTCTTCCGCTATGTGACGTTGCCTCTGTCGCGTCCCATCCTGGCGACCGTCGGCACCATCACTTTCGTCAACAGCTGGAACGCCTATCTGTTGCCGCTGGTGATGCTGAACACCGATGCGCTGTATCCTTGGCCGCTCGGAATCATGGTCTACCAGGGCGAATACTCGTCCGAATGGCACCTGATCCTGGCCTTCATCACGCTCACCATCCTGCCCACGATCATTCTGTTCCTGCTGGCGCAGAAGCACATCGTCGCCGGCCTCACTGCAGGCGCGGTCAAGGGATGAGCCATATTCTCGGGAGATCACAATGAGAAAAGTCGGCGTCGGAATCATCGGCTGCGGTGTGATCAGTACCGCCTACCTCAAAGCCGCCCAGCGTTTTCCGGTCATGGAGGTCAGGGCGCTCGCAGACATGCGCAGCGAGGTTGCGGAGCGCCAGGGAGCGGCATTCAGCTTGCCGGCGATGCGGGTCGACCAGTTGTTGAAGCGCGACGATGTCGAAATCGTCGTCAATCTCACGGTGCCGCTGGCCCATACCGATGTCAGCCTGGCGGTGCTGAATGCCGGAAAGCACGTTCATTCCGAGAAGCCGCTCGGTATCGACGTCGCGGAAGCCCGCAAGGTCATTGATCTTGCCGCACAGAAGAACCTGCGCGTCGGCTGCGCGCCCGACACGTTCCTTGGCGGCGGACACCAGACTGCACGCAAGCTGATCGACGACGGCGCGATCGGCACGCCGGTGGCGGGCAGCGCCTTCTTCGGCTGCCCCGGTCATGAGCGCTGGCACCCGGCGCCGGGCTTCTATTATTTGCGCGGCGGCGGACCGATGCTCGACATGGGGCCGTACTACATCACCGATCTCGTGCAATTGCTCGGCCCGGTCGCGAGCGTGGTGGGCTCGACCGCGCGTCCGAGGTCCGAGCGTGTGGTCACCAGCCAGCCAATGAACGGCGCGCTGATTCCGGTCGAGGTCGCGACCCATGTCGCGGGGACACTGGAGTTCGAAAGCGGCGCGGTCGTCTCGATCACGATGAGCTTTGACGTACCGAAGCACCGGCACGCGCCGATCGAGATCTATGGCGACAAGGGCAGCATGCAGGTGCCGGACCCGAACCGCTTCGGCGGCGAGGTGCAGGTTGCCAGGACCGGCGGCGAATGGGAGACGATGCCGCTGACGCACGGCCATGTCGAGGGCGAGTTCCGCTCCATCGGCGTCGCCGACATGGCCTCCGCGATCCTGAACAACCGTCCGCACCGCGCCAGCGGCGCGCTTGCCTTCCACGTGCTGGAGGTAATGGAGGCTTTCCAGAGCTCCGCCGACGAAGGCCGCCGCGTCAAGATCGAGAGCCGCGTCGAGCGGCCGGCGATGCTGACCACGGGGCGTGAAACCGGACAGATCGATTGAGGGAATGACCATGCGCAAGGCATTGATTGTATGGGGTGGCTGGCCGGGACACGATCCCGATCTCTGCGCCTCGATGATTCGGGGCTGGCTGAAGGCAGAAGGTTTTGAGGTTCGGATCGAGACGACGACGGCGGCATTCGCCGATCCCGCGATCCACGATCTGTCGTTGATCATCCCGATCTACACGATGTCGAAGATCGAGAAGGCCGACGCGCTCAATCTCTGCGCGGCGGTGCGCAGTGGCGTCGGGCTTGCCGGCCATCATGGCGGCATGTGCGATGCCTTCCGCGAGTCGGTCGATTACCAATTCCTGTGCGGCGGCCAGTGGGTCGCCCATCCCGGCAACATCATCGACTACAAGGTCGACTTGACGAAACCGGATGATCCCATCATGACGGGTCTGAACAGCTTCGAACATCGGTCCGAGCAATATTATATGCATGTCGACCCCGCCAACGAGGTATTGGCAACGACAACTTTCACCGGCGAGCACGCGCCGTGGATCGAGGGCGTGGTGATGCCCGTGGTGTGGAAGAAGCGCTATGGCGCAGGGAGAGTGTTCTACTCCTCGCTGGGCCACCGCGCCTACGAGCTCGACGTGCCGGAGATACGCACGTTGATGACTCGCGGCATGCTGTGGGCCGCGCGCGAATGACGGTTGGCGCGACCCAGCCGGTGATTCGAGCCACGCTCGAGGACGTCGCGCGCACGGCGGGCGTTTCGCTCGCCACCGTCGATCGGGTCGTCAACCGGCGCGAGGGCGTCCACGCCAAGACCGTCGCGCGTGTCGAGGCCGCGGTGGCTAAGCTCGGCTATCGCGCCGATGTTGCGGCGGCGCGGCTCGCCCGCGGGCAGACGTTCCGCTTCGCTTTCGTGTTGCCGACGGGCAGCAACAGCTTCATGACCAGCCTGACCGAGCAGGTGGCTCGCACCGCCGACTGGCTCGCCGGCCAGCGTGGCTTCATCGACATCCTCCATGTCGACGTGTTCGACCCCGATGTTCTTGCCGCGGCGCTGGAGAATCTCTCGCCGGCCTATCAGGGCGTCGCCGTCATCGCGCTCGATCATCCCAGGGTTCGCGCCGCGATCGACGAGCTCGTCGCGCGCGGGATTGCCGTGGTGACCCTGGTGTCGGACGCGCCGAGCTCGTCCCGCGTGCACTATGTCGGGATCGACAATCCGGCCGCAGGCCGCACCGCGGCGACGCTGATGGGGCGTTTCCTCGCCGGGCGCGAGGGCACCGTCGCGGTGATCGCAGGATCGTTGTCGCTGCGCGATCACACCGAACGGCAGTTCGGCTTCCACCAGATCCTGTCCAGCGAGCATTCTAACCTGTCCGCACTACCGGTCATCGAGGGACGCGACGACAGCGACCGCACGCGAAAACTCACGGGCGCGTTGCTCGCACGCCACGCCGACCTCCGCGGCATCTATTGCTGCGGCGCCGGAAACCGCGGCATCGCCGATGCGCTCGAGGCTTCGGGCCGCGCGCGCGAGGTGGTCTGGATCACCCATGAGCTCACCGAGTACACAAGGCGATTCCTGGTCCGCGGTACGCTCGACGCTGTCATCAACCAGGATGCCGGCCACGAGGCGCGGTCTGCGGCGCGAATCCTGCTCGCGCATTGTTCGGGCGAGCCGATCAGCCCCGACCAGGAGCGCATCCGCATCGATATTTTTCTGCGGGACAACCTGCCGTAATTTTGCGGTTCAAGTCCTCCAAAGAGCAAGATGGTTGCGAAGGAGGGCAAGACAGGGAATCGGAAGCGGATCCGAAGACCCGCCCGGCGGCCGCGCCCGGACCCAAGTCGGCATCCGGCTCACCGCTCTCGCGGCGAAAAACGAGTTACAGCGGCGCAAAGTCCTTGCAAGGGGGGCCAAAATTTTTTGAGCGGCCGCGGGCGCCGTCGAGAGAGCGGTGACACGGCGTCTTGGCAGGACAGCGCGCCGGAATATTTCTTGGCTCCGGAAGATGCTTCTTCCTGCATCGCAAAATCGAAAAGGACCGTGAAAGACCGTCAGGAGTGACGACGATGCTCGATCAGGATTTCGCCCGCATCCGCACGCACCGCAACAATTTGTCTCGTTATCGACGCTTGCTGAAGACCAGGTTGTCGGACATCGAGCGCCAGTTTATCGAACGACGCCTTGCCGAGGAGCAGGCCGCGCTCGAGGCGCTCGCCGCCGATGCGTTCCCCGTCGCATTCAGCCTTCCGAACATGCCATCCGTTTCCACTGCTGCCGGAGCGGAACGATGAGTGACGTCCGCAACCTCCTCATCCGGGGCAGCGAGAAGGTGATCGGGCACTATCGCATGTTGCTGGCCAGTGCCAGAAACGAGAGCGAGCGCGAACTCTATCGCGCCCGGATCGAGCGCGAGCAGCGCCTGCTTGATTCGCTACAGCATGGCTTGGTGGATCGATCGGCGGCGTGAGGAACTAACCTTCGTACTGATCCGGTCCCATCGCCCAGAGCGACTGGTCGTGGCCGAAGGCGACCCCTACGTGCTGATTCACGAGAAGAAGCTGTCGGGCCTCCAGACCATGCTGCCGCTGCTCGAGCAGGTGGTGCAATCCGGAAAGCCGCTTCTGATCATCGCGGAAGAGGTCGAGGGCGAGGCACTGGCGACGCTGGTGGTCAATCGTTTGCGCGGCGGCCTGAAGGTCGCCGCAGTCAAGGCGCCTGGCTTTGGCGATCGCCGCAAGGCGATGCTTGAGGACATCGCGATCCTCACCGGCGGCACGGTGATCTCCGAAGAACTCGGTATCAAACTTGAGAGCGTCTCGCTGAATATGCTGGGCCGCGCCAAGAAAGTTGTGATCGACAAGGAGAACACCACGATTGTCGACGGGGCCGGTGCCAAGAAGGATATCGAGGCGAGAAGTCAGCAGCTCAGGAGTCAAATCGAGGAAACCACCTCGGACTACGACCGCGAGAAGCTTCAGGAGCGGCTGGCCAAGCTCGCTGGCAGGGTCGCGGTGATCCGGGTCGGCGGAGCGACCGAGGTCGAGGTGAAGGAACGCAAGGACCGTGTGGACGACGCGCTACATGCAACGCGGGCTGCCGTCGAGGAAGGCATCCTGCCTGGCGGCGGCGTGGCACTGCTGCGTGCCCTCAAGGCGCTCGATGGCGTCAAGACCTCTAACGCGGACCAGAAGGCGGGCGTCGACATCGTGCGTCGTGCCATCCAGGTGCCGGCCCGGCAGATCGTGCAGAATGCGGGCGAGGACGGTTCCGTCGTTGTCGGCAAGCTCCTTGAGAACGAGACTTACACTTGGGGCTTCAATGCGGCCACCGGCGAGTACCAGGACATGGTGCAGGCCGGCGTGATCGACCCTGTCAAGGTGGTGCGCACCGCCTTGCAGGACGCCGCCTCCGTTGCTTCGCTGCTCATTACGACCGAAGCACTGGTGGCTGACAGGCCGAAGAAGCCCGAAGCGGCAAGCATTCCTGCCACGGATTTCTGAGACGAACGAGCCCGGCTGCCCGCCGGGCTCGTTTTCACGAGCTCTGTCACGGTCATTGGACCTGTTTCGAACGATTGGAGGATGAGATGATCAAGGATCGTACCTTCTCCGCTCGCGCGGAGAACACACAAATGGCGCGGTACCTGGCGGCGTTGGGCTTTGCCGCCGGCCTCGCTCTCGTGCCCTGTGCGGCTCGTGGCGCCGAGAGCCCCGGCTCCGGCGGGAACGCAGCCGAGACCTTGGAGCGGTTGACGTTGCCGCCGATCCCATACCTGGACGCGATGCCCTGGGCGAAATGGGAGCGGGCGCGCTCCACCATGAAGGTGGATACGCTGCTGTCGCCGGTTCTGGGACCGTCGGGTATCCGTCTCGATCTTGCCCCGCGCGATCGGGACCGGCCACAGCCTGCAATGAGCTGAGACATTGGAGCGGCGGGCAGGCCGCTCCGCTGTCCATGTGCCGCCGGAACGGACGTGAAGAGACGCGACCACCGCGGCGGTCGTCCGGGACATCGCTCCTTCTCCGCGCGGCTCTGCAGCCGCTCTTTGCTCGAATGAAAGGAGGATGATGAGAGATGAGAGGCTTCGTCGTTGCCGCCGCCTTGTGGGCAATGATCAATGCGCTCCAGGCCAAGGAAGCCGCCTCTGCGCGCGCAGAGGTGAGGAGTTCGGTCGAGCCCACACGGCAACTCGCCACCAGCTCCACTGCGGCCTCACGCAGCGATACTGAGAGGCCATCCCGGAATGGACGCAGGAGCGCCGACTTTTCGGCCGAGCGTATCATTCCCGACATCTGTACCGGGTGCTGATCGGCCCACCGGCCGATCAGCAGGTCTTGGTTCTCACCGGCCCCTGATTGTCACGGCACCTGATTGTCACGACACCGGAGACAGGCGCGCGCAGACCGTCGCCCTGATCCGTTGCAACGCGCGCTGCTCGATCTGCCGGATTCGCTCGCGCGAGACGCCGAATCTGCTGGCGAGGTCGTCCAGCGTCTTGTGCGGTTCGTCGAGATATCGGGCCTTGATGATGCTGCGCTCGCGTGGCGAAAGCGCAGCAAGGGCGTCCGAGAGGGCGGTTTTCTCTCGTTCACGTTCGCTCGCCTCCAGCAGCAGGCTCTCAGGATCGGGGGAGGGATCCACGAGTCGATCCTGCCATTGATCGCCCTGGCTATCGACGCCGAGCGGCGCGTTGAGGGAGATGTCGCCGCGCAGCCTGCCATCCATTTCGATCACGTCGCCTTCTCTCACGTTGAGGCTGCCGGCGATCTGCTTGAGCTGGTCGGCACGCAGATCGCCGTCCTCCGGTACGCCGAGCCTGCTCTTCAGCTTGCGGAGGTTGAAGAACAGCTTCTTCTGCGCAGCGGTGGTGCCGAGCTTGACGAGTGACCATGACCGGAGGATGTACTCCTGCACTGATGCCTTGATCCACCACGTCGCATAAGTCGCGAGCCGAAAGCCTTTCTCCGGGTCGAACCGCTTGACCGCAAGCATCAGCCCGACATTGGCCTCGGAGACGAGGTCGGCGATTGGAAGGCCGTAGCGGCGATGTTGAAGCGCGATCTTGGCCGCCAGCCGCAGGTGGCTGGTGACCAGCCGGTAGGCCGCGTCGGAATCGCCGCAATGGCGCAGGCGGCGTGCATATTCAGTTTCTTCCGGCGCCTCGAGCAGCGGAAATCGACGAATCTCCTTCAGATAGCGGGAGAGCCCGCCTTCCGAGTGAATCGCAGGAAGCGACGAGACAGCTAGCATCGCGCACCCCTCACCACGAGCGTTGGCGCAGAGCCGAGGTGCACTGCCGATCAATGCGGTCGGCCGCTTGGAGCGCCGAGCGCGGCGTCGCGAGCGCGGCGAGTCCGGCGGGCCGCGCAGTCCGGGCACAGGTTGTTCTCATGTCCAAATCCTCACAGAGCAAGATGGTCAGAGTCGCCGCCAACCTGTCGCTGAGCCCGAACACGGCACCCAGTCACTCTCAGGCTGATGGCGCCTCTAGAATTTGGAAAGCGCCCGAATGTTCCCACGTGAATGATCTTTCACTAAAGCCGGCAAATGAGATCGGCCTGGTTCTTCTCTGCTGCAGACAAGCTCTTGAAACGTGGAGCCTTCAATCCAATCTGGTCCACGCAAGCCGCGTTGGCTGCACGCATCGTTGGTTTATGGGATGGATAATTACCGTGATCTCGTCAGCGCGGCTCTCGCGCTGTTAAGCGCCGGCGTGATGTTGGTGGCCGGTCACCTCTTGATCGAATGGCACGCCAGGCATGCCGATCCCGTCACGGCAATAGAGGCGCCCAAGAGCGACGGCCCGCCTTCGCCGATGATCTCTAACGGTTCGCCATCGAACAGGAAGGTGATCGAACTTCCGGCGGAGGTCAGGCAGAAGCGGGCCGTGTAAAGTCCGTCTCGCGCCATGGAGCGTCGAACCCGGGGACGCTGCTCGCGAGGCTCAAATCGCGCGCAGGCCTTCCTTGGGCATTTCCCGGATCAGCCCATCGATATCGCTCTGCTCCAGGGTTTCCTTCTCGAGGAGCTTCTTTGCAGCGCGGTCCAGGATCGGCCGCCGTGTGTTCAAGATGCCCTGGGTGCGCTGGAAGACCTGGTCGATAATGGCTTTCACCTCGCGGTCGACCGCGCCAGCGGTCTCTTCCGCATAGTCGCGCTCGCGACCCGGGTAGGCACGGTCCGCGCCCGCAAGGAAGTTGCCGGGATCTCGCTCATAGGCCACGCTCCCGAGTCTCTCGGACATGCCGTAACGTGTCACCATGCTGCGCGCGATGTCGGTCACCCGGCGCAGATCGTCGGCCGCGCCGGTGGACAAGTGCCCGAATACGATCAGCTCGGCGGCGCGACCGCCGAGCAGCACCGCCATCTTGTTCTCCAGCTCCTCCTTCGTCATCAGGAACCGGTCTTCGATCGGCCGCTGAATGGTGTAGCCGAGCGCGCCCACGCCGCGCGGGATGATGGAGACCTTGTGCACGGGATCGGTCCCCGGCAATGAGAGCGCGACCAGGGCATGCCCCATCTCGTGATAGGCGACGATCTCGCGCTCCTTGGCATTGAGCAGGCGGTTGCGCTTCTCGAGGCCGGCGATCATGCGCTCGACGGCGTGGTTGAAGTCGCTCATGCCCACCGCGTCGGCCCCGCGACGGGTCGCCAGAAGCGCGGCTTCATTGACGAGGTTGGCGAGGTCGGCGCCGGTGAAGCCGGGTGTCAATGCTGCGATCGTCTCCGCCTCGACCTGCTCGGCAAGGCGCACTTTCTTGGTGTGGACCTTGAGGATCTCGATGCGACCGCGCTTGTCGGGGCGGTCGACCAGCACCTGCCGGTCGAAGCGGCCGGCGCGGAGCAAGGCCGGGTCGAGGATTTCCGGCCTGTTGGTGGCGGCGAGGATGACGAGCCCGGAGCGCGAGTCGAAGCCGTCGAGCTCGACGAGCAGCTGGTTGAGGGTTTGCTCCTTCTCGTCGTGGCCACCGGCGAAGGGGCCGATGCCGCGAGCGCGGCCAAGCGCGTCGAGCTCGTCGATGAAGATGATCGCCGGCGCCTTTTCGTGCGCCTGCTGGAACAGGTCGCGGACCCGCGCGGCGCCGACGCCGACGAACATCTCGACGAACTCCGACCCCGAGATCGAGAAGAACGGCACTCTGGCCTCGCCGGCGACCGCTTTGGCCAGCAGGGTCTTGCCTGTGCCCGGTGGTCCCACCAGCAGCACGCCTTTCGGCATCCGGCCGCCGAGCCGGCCGTAATCGGTCGGGTTCTTCAGGAAATCGACCACTTCGCGAAGTTCGTCCTTGGCTTCGTCGACCCCTGCGACGTCGGCAAAGGTGACGCCGGTGTTGGACTCGACATAGACCTTGGCCTTGCTCTTGCCGATGGCCATCAGGCCGCCGCCGAGCCCGCCGCCTTCCGCCATGCGGCGGCCGATGTACCACCAGATGCCGAAGAACAGGAGCACGGGCATGACCCACGACAAAAGGTCGCGGAGAAACGTGCTCTCGATCTGCCCGGTGAAGCGCACATTGTATTTCTCGAGTTCCTGCGCGACCTCCTGATCGACGCGCGTGGTGACGAATTGTTTCTGGCCGCCGGGCAGCGGCTCCTTCAGCGTGCCCTGCAGGGTCCGATCGGAAATGCCGACCGCATCGACCTTCCCCTGACGCAGCAACTGCTGGTACTCGCTGTAGGGGATCACGGCGATCTGGCTGGCCGCCGAGATGAGATGCTGGATCAAGAGGACCGCGAAGATTGCGGCAACGGCGTAGCCGAGATTGAAGCGGACATTCTTGTTCATGCGGGAGCAGATCCGATGCTGTTGCGCCGCCGGGGCGCGTCGAGGCGCAGGTTGCGCACGCGATCGGGCCCGGGACGCGTCCGGACCTGCGTCGTATCGGCAGAACTTTTCCCCCTGCCTTCCGTTCCTGGCGTCCGGCGAGGGACACGCGCGGATAAGGCCCGGCCAAGGGCCGGGCCTTAAGCGAGATTACCAGGGGTACCAGTAGGGGTATGCCGGCGGATAATAACGGACCGTTCGATAATATCGGGGCCCGTAATAATAGCGTGGCGGGCCATAGACCGGCTCGTAATAGACCGGAGGTGCAGCTGCGGCGGCTAGCGCGCCGGTGAACAGGCCGAGCGCGACGGCAGGACCGACGCCCGGACCGCCCCAGTGATGATGGCCTCGCCAGTGGGCCGAAGCCGGCGCAACCGTTCCGATGAGGAGCGTTGCCGCCGCGGCGATTGCAAGAGCAAGCTTTCTCATGTGACTTCCCTCGAGTAAGCGTCCGCGGAGTGCGGACTCCGAATCCTCTCAGCAGTTTCGTTTCGCCGAACACGCGGGCCCGGCACCATCAAAACTTAGGACTGGCCGCATTGACTTCAAGCCCGGCGCTTCAGCTCTCCAGTCCGGTCCCACGTCCCACCTTGCCGTGGCAGCCGTTCCCTGTAATCTCTCCAAAACATCAGGGATGGGATCGATGCGGGGAGTTCTGGAGGGCGTGCGCGTCCTCGATTTCGGGCGCTACATTGCGGGCCCCTATTGCGCGACCCTGCTGGCCGAATTCGGCGCCGAGGTCATCCGCGTTGAAAAGCGCGACGGCAGCGAGGATCGCTTCGTGGCGCCGGTGGGCGAAGGCGGCGAAGGCGCGCTGTTCCTCCAGGTCAATCGCAACAAGAAGAGCGTCACGCTCGATCCGATGAAGCCGGAAGGGCAGGAGGTGATGCGCCGCCTGGTTGCGACCGCGGACGTCGTCGTCGCCAATCTGCCGCCGCAGACCCTGCGCGCGATGAAGCTCGACTACGAGTCGCTCAAGGCGATCAGGCCTGACATCATCCTGACGACGGCAACCGCATTCGGCGGGCCGGGGCCGTGGTCCGATCGCGTCGGCTTCGACGGTGTGGGGCAGGTCATGTCGGGGTCGGTCTACATGACGGGCACCGGGGATCCGCCGTACCGCGCCGCGGTGAACTGGGTCGATTTCGGCACCGCGCTGCATTGCGCGTTCGGCACGCTCGCCGCACTGATCGAGCGCGGCAGGTCCGGGCGCGGGCAGATCGTCGAGGGTGCGCTGCTCGCGACCGCGCTGTCCTTCACCAATGCGACGCTGATCGAGCAGGCGGTGATCAACGTGAACCGCGTCCCGACAGGCAATCTCGGCCAGACCGCTGCGCCGGCCGACATCTACCGCACGAGGGACGGCTGGGTGCTCTGCCAGGTCACGGGACATCCGCTGTTCAAGCGCTGGGCAAGGCTCATGGGCGAGGAGGAGGTGTGGCTGAACGATCCGCGCTTTGCCGACGATATCAGCCGCGGCAACAACGGCCCCGTCATCAGCGAGCGGATGGCGCGGTGGTGCGCCGAGCGCACCACACAGGAGGCCGTCGATGCACTGGGCGAAGCCATGATCCCGACCGGGCCCGTGCTCTCACCGCAACAGGCGCTGGATCATCCGCACATTCGCGCCGCCGGCTTCATGCAGGACGTCGATTATCCCGGCCTGCCGAAGCCCGCGCCGGTGACGCGTGCCGCCGTCCGCCTGTCGGAAACGCCGGGTGAAATCGTAAGCCGCCCACCGACGCTCGGCGAGCACACCGATCTCGTTCTCGCCGAGCTCGGCTATGATGCGGCTGCGATCGCGGCGCTTCGGCAGGGCGGTGTCATCTAAAGCAACTGCTTCAATGCCTGCGCGTCGGCTGGCGCTGCGCTCTTCTGGTCGTTGTCGAAATAGACATAGACGTCGCAGCCCTGCCGTTTCCAGGATTTGATGCGCTTTGCCCATTGTGCCAGCGTGGCCTTGGTATAGTGCCCGTGATAGCGCCCGCTGGGCCCGTGTCCGCGCACATAGACGAAATCCGCGGTGCGCTTCCAGGGCGCCGGCGCATCGTGATGGTCGGACAGGCAGAGCGAGATGTTCTCGTCCGCCAGCATTCGCAAGATGCGCGGCTGATACCAGCTCGGATGGCGGAATTCGAAGCTGTAACGCCGTTTCCGCGACAACAGCTTGAAGAAGGCGCCGAGGCGGTCGGCGTTCGCCTCGAATTGCGGCGGCAGCTGGAACAGGATCGGGCCGGCCTTGCCGCCGAGCCGCGAGATGCGGTCCTCCAGCAGCTCGAGGCTGTTGACGGAGCGCTCCGACAGGCGCTTCCAGTGCGTGATGAATTTGGACGCCTTCCAGGCGAAGACGAAATCACCGCCGGTCTGCTCGCGCCAGCCTTTGACCGCTTCGGGCGTCGGCGTGCGGTAGAACACGCCGTTCAGCTCCGTCGTGTCGAACTGTCCGGCGTAGTAGCGCAGCTGCTCCTTCAGCGTCACGCCCTCCGGAAAGAACGGGCCACGCCAGGAATCGTAGTGCCAGCCGGAGGTGCCGATCAGAACGCGCGCCATGTTTCACGTGCCATCCGTTGCCATTTGCCGGAAGGAACGTCCGTGCCGCCGATACGTTGCTCGTGAGCTTGATCAACGCAGGACCGGAACCGATGTACGCGCTGTTCGAAGGCAACAAGCAGATCGGCGATCCCTTTCCCACCGAGAAAGAGGTGTGGGAGGCCGCCTTGATCGAGGGGCTGGTGACCGACGTTCCCGTAGCGGACGAGGAGGGCGGCCGGCTTCTCCCGGAGGGATATCACGTCGCGCGCGTCGAGGAGGCTTTCGAGCCCCGGCCGGGCTGGAAGCTGCCGCGCGAGATCTCGTGAGCTAAAGCATGATCCGGAAAAGTGCGCAGCGGTTTTCCGAAAAGATCATGCTTAAACAACAACCTGAAGCGCAATGGCGATTCATCCTGATCGTATCGCGCTTTAGTTCGACGCCAACGCCGCCTTTGCCACTTCGGCCATCCAGCTCGATGCCACCGGCAGGATGGCGTCGTTGAAATCATAGCGTGGGCCGTGCAACTCGGCCCCGTCGCGCAATTCGCCATTGCCGATCCAGACGAAGGCGCCCGGCCGCTGCTGGA
The DNA here is from genome assembly GCF_023073355.1 of Bradyrhizobium sp. 199. GTDB lineage: Bacteria > Pseudomonadota > Alphaproteobacteria > Rhizobiales > Xanthobacteraceae > Bradyrhizobium. Next base: position 397,369 of record NZ_JADPJI010000008.1, on the reverse strand, counting down.
GATAGTGGGCAAAATCCTCGCCAGCCATGCTTGGCGCGAGGTCGCGGCGCACCTCGGCCCGGACTTTCGCCGCGGCGATGCGCGCCAGGCCCGCCTCATCAGGCGTGTTGATCACGACGCCGACGCCCATGACAATCTCGGGCCTGACCTTGACGCCAAAACTCGTCGCGATCCCCGCGCAGGTCCGCGCGATCCCGTCGAGGATGACGTCCTTGACGCCGTCGCGGTGGTACCGCAGCGTGCCGCGGATGGTCACGCGTCCGGCGATCTGGTTCGGCGCGGTGCCGCCTTCGATGGTGCAGAGCGAGAGCACGGCGGTGTCGAGCGGATCGACGCTGCGCGAGGTGATCGATTGCAGCGCCACGATCAGATGGCCCGCCGCCACCACCGGATCGCGCGTCAGATGCGGCATGCCGGCGTGACCGGCATGGCCTTCGATGGTGATGGTGACGCGCCCGCCGGACGCCATCACCACGCCGTCATGCACTGCGATGGTGCCGGCGGCAAGGCCCGGCCAGTTGTGAAACCCGAACACCCGATCCATCGGAAAGCGGTCGAATAGTCCGGCCGCGACCATCGCGCGCGAGCCGCCAAAACCTTCCTCCGCCGGCTGGAAGATGAAGTCGACCGTGCCGCTCCAGTCGGTGTCAGCGGCGAGCATCGCGGCGGCGCCGAGCAGCGAGGCCGTGTGTCCGTCATGGCCGCAGGCATGCATCACGCCTGACGTCTTGGAGGCGTAGGGCAGGCCAGTGTCTTCGGTGATCGGCAGCGCGTCCATGTCGGCGCGCAGTCCGACGCGGCCCTGGGCAGACCCTCGCGTCAGCGTCGCAACGATGCCGTGGCCGCCGATGCCAGCTTCAAAGGGGATGCCGAGCTCGGTGAGCTTGTCCTGCACGAAGGCGGCTGTGGCTTTCTCCTGGAGCGACAGTTCGGGATGCGCATGCAGGTGCCGGCGCCACTGGGTCAGTTTCTGGTGCAACTCGGGGGTCAAGATGGGCGTCTTTCGATGATTTCTGCCGTCACCATAGCGGATTATCTGGCTGCTGCATCCGCCATGTCAGAACGCCTCGCGTGCGGCAAAGCGGTTCACCACGCCGTCGTGGCCAGGCAAGCCCGGCCATGACGGCCAGCGTTACGTCGCCAGCTTCGCCAGCCCGCTCCAGTCGAAGCTGATGCCGTGGCCGGTCCGATCCGGCGCCAGCGCTTTGCCGTCCTGAAGCTCCAGCGGGTGCTCGATGTACTTGTCCAGCCCGAAGCCGTGCGCCTCCAGATAGGAGCGGTTCGGGCAGGCCGCGAGCAGATGCACGGTGATGTCATGCGCGCCGTGGCTGGTGACGGGCAGGTTGAACGCTTCCGCGAGCCGCGCGATCTTCATGAAGGCGCTGACGCCGCCGCAATTGGTGACGTCGGGCTCGGGATAGGACACCGCGCCGTTGGCGATGTAGTTCTTGAACTCCCACAGCGAGCGCAAATTTTCGCCCGCCGCGATCGGCACACCGCCCTCCTGCATGATGCGGGCATGGCCGGCAACGTCATCGGGGATGATCGGCTCCTCGAGCCAGGTGAGGTCGTAAGGAACGAATGCGCGGGCCGCACGGATGGCTTCCTCGACGGTCCATTTCATGTTGGCATCCGCCATCAGCGGAAAACCATCGCCGAGGTGCTGTCGCATCGCGGAGACTTTCGCGACGTCGGCTTTCAGGTCGGGCCGGCCGACCTTCATCTTGATGGCGCGAAATCCCTTGTCGAGATTGCCGTCGGTCTGCTTGAGCAGCGCATCGACGGAGAGATCAAGATCGATGCCGCCGGCATAGCACGGCACGCGCGCGTCGAAGCCGCCGAGCAACTGGTAGAGTGGCAGCTTGGCGCGCCGCGCCTTCAAATCCCACAGCGCAATGTCGAGCGCGGAGAGCGCCAGCACCACCGGCCCACCCCGGCCGCCATAATGCAGCGCCCACCAGACATGGTGCCAGACGGCTTCGGTGTTGTCGGCCTCGTGGCCCTCGATCAGCGGCGGAATCTCGCGCTTGAGAATGTCGGCGACAGCGCCGCCATTGCGCCCCACCGTGTAGGTGTAGCCGACGCCTTCGGCGCCCTCGGCATCACGGATGCGGCAGGTGATCAGCTCGAACGCCGCGATCTCGCCGTGGGTGGAATCGGAGAGCGTGACGGGGAGGGGGATCCGGTAGAAACCCGTCTCGATATTTGCGATGTGTGGCATGTTTGCTCCCTGCTTTTTCTTTTTGCTTACAAACGCAACTCACCGCATCGTCGCGAGTTGCACGGCCAGCGCGCAGGCCCGATCATACTCATCCAGATTGATCCACTCGTCGATCGTGTGCGCCTCGTTCTGGCCGGCGCCGAATGTCACGGTCGGAATGCCGTGACGAACCATCCAGTTGGCATCCAGGCCGCCATTGGCGGTGCGGACGTTCGGAGTGCCGCCGACTGCTGAGACGGCCTCGACCGCGCGCTTGATGACAGGCTGGCTGTCCTTCATGCGGAACGGATAATAGTCGGTCTCGGCCTTGAACTTGATCTTGCCGGACTTGCCTTGCGCATTGGTGACCTTCTTGGCCGCCTTCTCGAACGCGGCCTTGTAGGCCTTGGTGATTTCCTTGAAGAATTTTCCGTCATGGCTGCGGCATTCGCCGCGCACATGCACGTAGTCGGTGACGACGTTGGTGGCATCGCCCGCCGGGCGGCCTTCGCCGCCGGTGACGGGGCCGACATTGCTGGTGCCTTGCTGCCTTCCCTTCACCACCTTGCCGAACCAGCCGCCGGCCTTCACGTCCGCAAGTGCGAGCGCCATGATCATGGTCGAGGAGATGCCGCGCTCCGGCGCGACGCCGGCATGCGAGGCGCGGCCGAAGATCTCGACGGTCCAGCGGTCGGCGCCGACCGCGCCGATGACGACGTTGGAGGCGGAGCCGCCGTCATAGTTGAACGCCATCACCGGCGAGCCGAGCTCGTCCAGCTTGACGTGGCGCGCGCCATAGAGCCCGCTCTCCTCGCGCACGCAGAACAATAGCGTGATCGGCGGATGATCGAGCTTCTGCCTGGCGAGCTCGGCCGCCAGCGTCACCAGCACGCCGCAGCCGCAGCGGTTGTCGCCGCCGAGCGCGGCCTTGGCTTCGTTGACGATCTTGCGGCCTGATTTCTTCGGCTTGGCACCGGCGCAAAGCGGCACGGTGTCCATATGCGTCATGAACATGATCCGCGGCTGGTTGTGCAGCGCGCCGCGGCCGGGCAGGTCGACGATGAGATTGCCGGTCTCGGTCGGCACCGGAATGCGGCTGTTGGCGTCGTCAAGCCGGATCGCCTTTGCCGGCACGCCGCTCTTCTTCAGCGCGGCCATGAGCTCACGCCCGATCGCCGCCTCCTGTCCGGTCACGCCCTCCACGGCGAGGAAGCGCATGAGGCGGTCGGTGGCGGCTTTGGTGTCGACAGGCATGGAGTTCATTCCTTCAGGCGTAAGATGGGTAGAGCGCAGCGAAACCCATCGACCGCGTGCGAGCTCATAATGAGTTTCGCTGTCGCTCTACCCATCCTACGAACGCGGCGAGGTGTAAGTCAAAAACATCAGTACGCCGAACGCCAGCATCGCGGCCATGAACAGCAGCACGGCCGCCAGCCCGGCGAGCGCCGCAACCGCGCCTGTCACCGACTGCATCAAGGCGGCGCCGAGAAAGAAGGCGAGGTTCACGGCCGCAAGCGCCTTGCCGGTGGTTTGCGCGTCGACCAGCTGACGCGACATGCCGAACAGCAGCGGCTGCGCCGACGTCGCCAGGCCGATGAGAACGAACAGCACGAGGTCGTATTGCGGCGGCATCACCGGCACGCCGAACAGGGCCGACACCGCATAGTGCGGCGCCCCGAGCGCCATCAGCACCACCAGCAGCGCGCCGACCATGTGCGTGCCCGCCACCAGCGCGCGGCGGCGGCCGAGCCTGCGGTCGATCATGCCGATGAGAAGCGGGCCTATGATCATCGCCAGCGTGAATGCGCCGAGCTGGTTGCCGGCCTCCACCCGCGACAGGTCCTTGACCTGCATCAGCCACGGGCCGCCCCACAGGCCGCGCAGCACGAGAGAGGTCGCCAGCGACACCAGCGCCAATGCGATGAGACCGCGCAGGGGGCGCGAGAGGCCGAGCCTGAGTACCTCGATCATCTGCGATAGCGGAGAGGACGCGTCCTTGTGCTCGGCCGGCGGGCTCGGCACCAGCGCGAATACCGCGAGCGCCACCGCGATCCCGCCAAAGGCGGACAGCCAGAACCCGGCGCGCCAGCCGTAAGCATCGACCACGAAGGCGAGCGGGCTTGCCGACAGCAGCATGCCGATATTGCCGATCGAGAGGATCGCGCCCGACCACAGTCCAAACCGCGCCGCCGACAATTGCTTGGCCGCCAGCGTCATCGGGCACATCAGCATGCCCGAGGTGGCAACCCCCAGCATGAACTGCCCGACCGCAAAGCTCGCAGCGCCGGTCGCAAATCCCGAGGCGATGGCGCCGATCACGGTTCCCGCAAGCAGGCTCAGCGACACCGGTCGCACGCCAAACCGGTCCATCGCAGCTCCCACCGGAATCTGCGCCGCGGCAAAGGCGAACGGATAGATCGAGGTGAGGCTCGCCAGCGCCTGCGGCTCGATGCGGAAATCCGCCGCCATAAGATCGAGGCTGACCGCCGGAATGGTGCGCAGCAGGGTGGAGAGCATGTGGCCGCACGCTAGCGCTAGCAGCGCAAAGATCAGCGCGCGAGTGGCGGTGCCCGCGTCGTCGGTGCCGGCGGTCGTCATGAGGCGTCCGTCCCGAGATGATTTTCGGATGGGCGTACATGATGGCAGCGCGGCCGCCAATGGCGGCAGCGGGACCCCCTCATTCCGAATTGTGGCTTCTCTCGATCGCCGTGCTCAAGACCAAAGATAGGCGCCGGCAATCAGGAGGCGTTTGCCAAGTGCTGCCGGCCTTATGGCCCCAGGGCTGGCTGGCGTATTGCAGCCTCAGACGGCGCTTATTAACCAGGACGTCCGCTGGGAAGTTATACCCAGGAAAACGTGGTATCCTGCCAGGCAGGAAGCACCTGCATCTGTTGGCGGCCAATGTCTTCGTCCGAAAGTACAAGTCAGACGACTGGTGACGCGGCCCGCCGAGAGCGGAGAAGGAGCAATTCCTTGCTCTCGGCTCTCGCGGTAGGATTTCTTGTCTTCGGCGCCGCGGCGGGCGCGCTCTATTATGCATTGCGGCCGGACATCCTCCGGATCGCCGTTGGCCCGCCGGGCAGCGACGACTACAAGGTCGTTCAAGCAATGGCAGACGCCTTCGGAAGCGAAAGCCGGAGTATCAGGCTGCTTCCGATCAAAACCGACGGGGCGGTGGAGTCTCTCGCCCTGCTTGGGGCGGGCAAGGCCGACCTCGCCGTCGGCCGCGGCGATCTGGACATGCCCGCCGAGGCGCAGACCGTCGCCGTCGTGCGCAAGAACTTCGCTGTGCTCTGGGCACCGTCTGGACTTGCCGGCAAGGGCTCGAAAAGAAAGCAGTCGCCGAAAATCAAGGAGATCGCCGATCTCGCCGGGAAACGTGTCGGCGTGATCGGGCGGACCCCGGTCAACGCCGCGCTGCTGCGGGTCATCCTGAGCGCCTCCGGGGTGGAGGTCGGGAAGGTCACGGTGACGCATTTTGGCACGGATCAGATCGAAGAACTGGCGCGCGATCCGAGCCTCGATGCATTCATGGCGGTTGGGCCACTTGACAGCAAAATCACGGCGGACGCCGTCGCTGCAACGGCGCGGACCCGGGGCGAGCCGAAGTTTCTCGCCGTCGAGACATCTGAAGCGATCGCCTTGAGGCATCCGCGGTATGAATCCGAGGAAATTCCACCCAGCGTCTTCAACGCGGATCCGGCCTGGCCGGGTGACAAGGTTGAGACGCTCAGCGTGAGCCACCTCATCGTGGCCAGAAAGAGCTTGTCTGAAGCGACGGTCGCCGCATTTTTCCGACAGCTCTTTGCCGTCCGTCAAGCGATTGCCAGGCAGGTTCCCGGCGCCGCACATATCACAAAACCGGACCTCGAGAAGGACACGGAGCTGCCGGTACACCGGGGAGCGGCGGCCGTCATTGACGGCAACGAACGCACCTTTCTCGACCGGTACGGCGACTACTTCTGGTTCGGGCTTCTGCTTCTCTCCGGCGTCGGCTCGGCCGCCGCCTGGTTGCGCCGCTATTTGAACCGCGACGAAAGAGAGGACAACACCAGCCATCGCGCGAGAATTCTGGCGATGGTTTCCAGCGCGCGGGCAGCGGAGTCCAATCAGGAACTTCTTGGCCTGCAGCGTGAGGCCGACCTCATCATCGCCGAAACCCTCGAATGCTACGACGACGGCGCTATCGAGCAAGAGGAACTCGCGGCATTCGGGCTGGTGCTTGACCTCTTGACTAATGCTATCGCGGAGAGACGAGCCGCGTTGCAACCTGCCAGCTTCGAAACCGTTCGAGGCGTGGCAACACTGCCGCGAGGATGACACCGGCGGACCTGCCGCTGTCGATTTGCGCAGCGCGATTGGCCTAGGCAGGACTGATGGCAGGCCGCGTGGATCAACTTACGCTTGTATCCGCGCCCTCGGACCGGGTCGAAGTGTCCCGCCCCGCTTGATCGCGATGATCATCGCACTTTGCTCACTCCGTTCTTAAGCCGCGCGCTTTGGTGAGCATCGGAACAAGTGGGACGCCATCGCGCTTACCCTGGTCAGGAGACCTGCTCATGCTGTGCTCAAGACCGCCACGGGTCATTCGCGCAACGCTCGATCTTGCGAACGCAAGTCAGGTAAAGTCCGTTCGAAAGCGGCTTAAGATCTCCGATGCCGATTTGGTCAGGATCGTCGACAAAATCGGTAACTCTCTGACGGCCATAGAGAAAGAAGTTCAGCTCGAAAAGCTTGAGCTCGATGACCAGTGCGGCGCCAAGGGCGGACTCACGACCCCCGGATAAATCAGTCCTCCCACCGAAAAGGAGCATTGCGATGAACGGCCTGATTTACCTCGTAGGACTAGTCGTTGTGATCGCGGCCATTCTTTCATTCCTTGGCTTGCGTTGACCGCACTCCATTATCAGGGCCGATGCGCACCCCATCGGGTGAAGCTGCTCGCAACTTCGTGGGCATCAAATGGTTGATCTGCACCAGGTAAATACCATCATCGCCACGACTATCTGCGCGTTCTTCAAAGGACATCCCGACGCACAAATCGGGACCGAAGAAGCCAAGCTGCTGGCGAAGCAGATTGCCCAGGCACTGGATGAGGCGGGGCTGCAGAACTCTGCCGTCGATCCGGCGAACCCGCCGCACTAAAGCATGATCCGGAAAAGTGCGCAGCGGTTTTCCGAAAAGAATCATTCTTAAACAACAACCTAAAGCGCGATGGCGATTCATCCTGATCGCATCGCGCTATAGCCCTTCAGGTGGCGAGCCGGCGGTGTGGCCAAGCCTCGATGTTGCAGTGCTTCCATCTCCCCCAGCAGCTTTCCCGCCTCGCCCAGCAGCGTCCGGATCGCCTCTCGCTCCGCGATCCGCTCCCGTGTGAAGGCGCCATGCTTTCGGGCATTGCGATTTCCCGACGGCGCGCCTGATCCCGCGGCGCCGCCGTGCATGCGGCAGCGGAGCTTGCCGCGCAGGGCCGGCGCGCGGCAGGGAAGGCCGCCGCGCGTGCCGGCGCCGCAGCGCGGGCTCGCCGACATCGCGCTCGTGTTGCGGATGTGATCGGCGCTCATGCCGTGGCGTCTTGCATCACCTGGGCCCGGTCGTGTTCGCATTCGCCGGCTTCGCGGAACGGGGCCGTTCCCGCGTCTATCGCGGTGCTCGTGTCGGCGACGCTCACGCTCGCATGCTGCGTGACGTTGCCCACGATTGCCCTGCCGCCATCCTGCACCGACAAATTCTGCACCGTGATCTGACGCTCGCCGTTGCCGCGATGACGGTTCAGGGCCTCCATCTGGGCTGCGAAGGTGCGGGCCAGCCGGGTCAATGCGCGTGTGATGCCTTCCTGCTGCGAGACGTCCTCGGTGAAAGCAAGGCGGCAGGCGGAGCGCATTGTGGCCACGTGAACGGATACCATCTGTGCCGTCAGCATGGCCTCGAGGGAATCCCTGGGTGCGATGCTCTTCATCATCGAGACCATGAAGGCGAGATTGGCTTCATCGGGCTTCTGCAGGATCACACTGGCCTTCATCAATTGCTTGAGGATGCCGTGCAGCGCGTCGCGGTCGACGGCGCCGAGTGCCTCGGCCAGCATCCGTTCGCCGGCCTGCGAGTCGGGATGCTGGATCACGATGCGTCGTCGGGTGAGCTTGAGCCGCGGGCTCGACATGCTGCGATCGTATGCTGCGACGGGCGTCGTGCTGTTGCGTGTCAGGGCTGTCGTCATGTCGATGTCTCCTTGGGCCGTGCAGGCGCGAGGGCTCGCGGTGCGAGGCCGGCCCGCGCACCTGCCGTGCGGCGCTTGCGATTTTTCAGATGTTGATGAGGGGCTTACGCGAATCCGCTTCGTCTCGTCCCATGGACGGGCGAAATAGACGAGGGTTGAATGTCGCGATGGTGCCAATATGCCAGTGTGTTGCCCGACGAGTCAAATTGAATTTCGAAAGTCCGAAATCAATGCGTTGCGTAAGCCCTTGTTTCGACAGGGGCCGGCTACTGTGCATGGGGTTGTTTTCGCGCTTTTGTTTCGGTGCGGCCCGCACCTGCCGTGCGGCGGAATTGCCTCCGCGGAAACGCGATTGCGAAATCCGGCGCGGCCGCTATTCATGATTTCCACACCCGTCGCACCAACAAGCATGCACAAGCGACGCGATGAGGTCTGGGGAGAGAGCCAATGCAACGAACCGCCCGCCTGCTGGCAGTCATCGCCGGATTGTGCGCCTCTGCGCTGTCGACGCAGGCCATCGCACAGAAATACCCGGTGCGGCCGGTCAAGGTCATGGTCGGCTTCAGCGCCGGCGGTCCGGTCGATGTCGTCGCGCGCCTCATCGGTGATCGCTTGGGCAGCAAGCTCGGGCAGCCCTTCGTGGTCGAGAACCGCGCCGGCGCCAACGGCATGATCGCCGCCGAGGGCGTCGCGCGTGCGGAAGGCGACGGCTACACCATGCTCGCCTGCAACTCGTCCACCATCACGCTCAACAAGACGCTGTTCAAGGACATCCGCTACGACCCGCAAGGCGACTTCGCGCCGCTCACCACCGTCGTGTCGGCGCCGCTCGTGCTCGTGGTCAATCCGGAGAATCCCAAGACGGCCGATATCAAGACCATGGCCGATCTCGTCGCCGCTGCAAAGGCCACGCCCGGTGCGCTGGCTTACGGCTCGGGCGGCAACGGCAACCTTGCCCATCTCGCCATGGAGCTGCTCAGCGAGAAGGCCGGGATCAAGATGATCCACGTGCCTTATCGGGGCGGTTCGGCCGCCGAGGTCGGCATTCTCGCGCAGGAGGTGCTGGCGGTGTTCGATCCGCTCTCCGCCGTGCCACTGGTGAAGGCCGGCAAGCTGCGCGCGCTCGCGGTCTCGTCGGCCGACCGGCTGCCGGCGCTGCCCGATGTGCCGACCGTGGCGGAAGCGGGCTACCCCGGCTTCGACATCTCGTTCTGGGTCGGCTTCTTCATGCCGAAGTCGACGCCGGCGCCGATCCTGGAGACGCTGCACCGGGAGATTGTCGCGGCCGCCAAGGATCCGGTGGTCGAGGAGAAGCTCGGCTCGCAGGGTGTGGTCAGCGTGCTCAGCCCGGCCGATTACGCGGCCAAGATCGCGAAGGAGACCAGGGAGCTCGCCGAAGTCGTCGCGGCGGCGAACATCAAGGCGGAGTGAGAGTGGTCGGCGAGCGCAAGCAGGAACGAGGCGCTATTCGCCGCCCGCCAGCTGCTCCAGCCGATCGAGCAGCGGGCGTTGTCCTGCGTTGATCTTGTCCCGCGCCACTTCGAGCGTGAACCAGTCGGCACGATCGACCTCCGGGAAAACTTGCCGTTTTCCGCTCCGTGGCGGCCATTCCATCTCGAACGTATTGCTGCGAACGCTGCGCACGTCGACCTCGAGCTCGGCCGCGAATGCAGTGACGAGCTTGCCGCCGCGCTGCTTGACCTGACCCAGCGCGGTCAGCGGCTGGGACAGCTCAAGCCCAAGCTCTTCGGCGAATTCACGCCGTGCGGCAGTCTCTGCATCTTCTCCCTCCGCATACTCGCCCTTCGGGATCGACCATGCGCCGAGATCCTTGTTGCGCCAAAACGGCCCTCCGGGATGAACGAGGAGAACCTCGAGCGTCCGGCGCTTGCGATAGGCGATGATCCCGGCACTCTTCGATGGCATTGCAGGTTCCGGGCGGAAGCGGTTCGCCTTTCTATCGGGAAAAAGTGGAACCGGCCGTTTTAGGGCAGGTTAGTAGCCAACGTTCATCTGATAAAAGGGAGTGAACCATGATCCGCCTGTTGGCAACCACCGCATTAGGGCTGGTGCTGGCGAACGGCGCCTTTGCGCAATCGCCCAGCACGACCACGAAGCCCGATCAGACACCGCAATCCCAATCAAATTCCACGGCGCCGTCCACCGCTGCGCCGTCTGCGGCTGACAAGCAGCAGACCACATCGCAGCCGCAGCAATCACCGGCGACAGGAAACTCGGCCCAGACGACGCAGAGCACCGCGCCCTCATCCGGGGCTGCCAATTCCGGATCCGGCACATCCAACAATGCCGCCAACAGCACGGACAATTCGCGGCCGCAGAGCGGAACGGCAAGCTCGAACACGGCCGGCAACCCGCCCACGACCCAGCAGAGCACCAATCCCCCGCCGGCGAACACGAACCAGGCGCAGGATCGGTCCAATCCGCCGCCGGCCAACAGCAATCAGGCCCAGCAGGCGCCCGCTGCATCCGGAACCAACCAGGCTCAGCAGGCGCCGAATGCGCCCGTCAGCAATCAGGCCCAGGGCGAGCGTACCGGGACCAATTCACAGGCGGCCGCCCAGACCGACGTCAACCTCAACCGGCAGCAGGAGACCAGGATCAGCACCTCGATCTCGCGCCTGAATGTCCGGCCCGTGACCAGCGTTAATTTCTCGCTGAATGTCGGCACCGTGGTGCCGCGCGACGTACAGCTCTCGACACTGCCGCCAGACGTCGTCGAGATCGTGCCGCAATATCGCGGCTACAGCTTTGCGCTGGTGAAGGATCAGGTCGTCGTGGTCGATCCGGCCACGTACAAGATCGTGACGGTGCTGCCGTATTCGGGGCAATCCACCGCGACAACGACGACGACCACGCGCGAGCGCAGTGCCAGCAAGTTCTCCGATCGCGATCGCGACGTGATCCGCAGGCACGCGAAGACCCGCACCGAAGAGCGCAGCGAGGCGCGGACCACCGGGACTACGGCACGCACCGGTATCCGCGTCGGCGACCGTGTGCCCGAGAGCGTGGAGGTGGAGGAATTCCCGAGCACGGTCTATCGGGACGCGCCTGACTTGCGGGAATACCGCTACATCCACCGCGACAGCCGGACCTACGTCATTGAACCCGGCGAGCGTCGCGTGATCGAGGAGATCGACTAGCGGGAATAGATGTCGGAGCCACTCAAGCGGGTGGCTCCGAACATTTAACCCGACGGCCGTTCGCGTGATGCGAGGCGAACGGCGCGGGCCTTCGCGCTCTTGCCGGCCGCGCGCGCCGCGATCATGCTGTGTGCCTTGCCATGGGGCGTGGCATTCTTCCGAAGCATAATCGCGAACCGCTTGCGCGCGCGGTTCGTCGGTTGGCGCGCAGCGAGCTGTTCGGCCTTGCGAATGATGCTGGCGGCCGAGGGCGTCAGGTTGACCGGAACCCAGGCCACGTCCTTTGTCTTGGAGAGACTGCCAAAACCTTCGCAGGGCGCTTCGCGCGGCAGGTCGATCCGGATCGCAAGCGCCTCGGAGCGCTCGGTCCAGTCCTCGGCCCTGGTGCCGGTGATGATGCGGACATAGTCGCGCGTCTCTCGCGGCAGCTCGCTCTCTCTGGAAAGCCACTTCTGAATGCGGCCGGGGCCGGCATTATATGCTGCCGCCGCCAGACCGAGATTGCCGAAATCATCGCGCAGCTTGCGCAGGAACTTCGCCGATGCCGGCAGCGCCTTCATCGGATCGAAGGGATCGTCGAGCCCGACTTCGGCGGCGGTTCCGGGCATGAACTGCGCCACGCCCTGCGCGCCGGCGTGGCTGACCTCGTTGGATTTGAAGCGGCTCTCCTGCCACAGCAGGCGAGCAAAGAAGGGCACGGGAATGCCACTGGCCTCGGCAGCCGCGCGAAGCGCGCGGCAGAATTTGTCCGTCGGTGAAACCGGCCCCTCGGCGACAGGTTCGGCCGCGCGCGGCGGCTCGATGGTTTCCTCATAAGCCGCGCGTGCGTTGGCGAGCTCGATGGCCTGCACGCTGGCAAGGAAGAGCTCGACCACAGGAACAAGTGACGAGGCATGAGTGTTCTTGAGAACGGCGGTTTCGATAGTTGATGTTTGCCGCGATGCCGACGGATCGAGGTCGCACATCAGAATCAGGAACGCGGCGCAAGCCGCGACGACGAATCGCATTTGCTGGGACAACCTCGAACGGTGGGATGAACGGCCAGCGATGAGCCGGCGATAGGAAGTTCTTAACCTTCCGATTGCGGCAAAGCTGCGGTCTGGTCGGTTCCTTCGGTGTTACTACGGTGTTCCCAAAGATAAACTGCCCGCGGATTTTTGGATCATTGTTTGGGACGATCATGATGCGATGGATGCTTAGCGCGGTGATGTCGCTGTGGTTCATTTGCCCGGCGCTCGCAGGCAATCTCGATGCGAGAGCGGTGAACGACGCCGCGCGTCCCGAAAAGCAGCCGGCTGCGGACAAGATCACCGCGCCGGTGACGAAGCTTCAGATTTTGCTCGACCGTGCGCAATTCTCTCCCGGCCAGATCGACGGCAAGCTCGGCGAAAACGCGCAGAAGGCGCTCAAGGCGTTTGCCGAGCAGAACGGTGTCGGATTCGACAAGACGATCGCCCCTGAACTCTGGGACAAGCTGAACGCAGCGAGCGAAGGTCCTGTCCTCGTCGACTACAAGATCACCGACGCAGATGTGAAGGGACCATTCCTCAAGAAGCTGCCGGCCAGGCTCGATGACATGAAGTCGCTGGAGGCGCTGAGCTACACCAGTCCGCTCGAAGGGCTCGCGGAAAAATTTCACATGAGCGAAGAGCTGTTGAAGGAGCTCAATCCGGGAAAGGCGTTCGACAAAGCCGGCGAGACAATTGTCGTGGCCAATTTGCCGGTGCGACGGGAGCTTCCGCGCATCGTCCGGATCGAGATCGACAAGACGCACGCGACGCTGAAGGCTTACCAGGCCTCCGGTCGTCTGGTCGCGTTCTATCCGGCGTCAATCGGCAACCCGGATCGTCCGACGCCGGCGGGGACGCTGAAGGTCACCGGCACCCATGAGCAGCCGACCTACCACTACAATCCGGAGTACAAGTTCAAGAGCGTAAAATCCAAAAGGCCATTTGAGATCAAGCCCGGTCCCAACAACCCCGTGGGATCGTACTGGATCGGGCTGTCGGCGCAGGGCTACGGCATTCACGGGACGGCGGAGCCGGACAAGGTCAGCAAATCCGCCTCACACGGCTGCATCCGGTTGACCAATTGGGACGTGCGCGTGATCGGCGAGAACGTCAAGCGCGGCACGCCCGTCGTCTTCCTCGATGCGCCGACGGAATCTTCCTCGCAGCAGCAAGGCAAGGCGGCCGGCAAGCGCCCTAAGGCCGCTGGATAAGCAGGCGTTGAAGAATTGGTTCAAATCAGCTGGCAATGAAGGCGAGCAGGGTGCCGTTGGCCTTGGCGGGTGGCACGCAGATCGCAGGTCCACTGCGCACGGCCACCGAGCCCAGTGCCTTCTCGGTTGCCGCGAGGTCGGCGCTGACGAGCACCAACCCCGCGCCGCCACGCTCGGACAGCCCGGCGAGCGGCACGCCGGGATAGCGCCTGGCGAGCTGGTCCAGCGTCAAATAGACGAAGTCGGCGCGGTCGCCGCCGGAGGGCACCGTAACCGCGCCATCGGCTTCGGTCTTCGGCTCACGGTCGATCAGCCGTCCCAGATGCGCGGCTTCCGGTGCGGGATCGGGCGTTGCGATCAGCGTCTGCTTGATCCGCTTGGCTGCGTTGGCGTGTTTCATGAGTTCGGGAATCCACACCGTTTCGCGGGTCTTGTGCTGACAGGCGAAGATGCGCACGCCGCCAGGCGCTTCCGCGGTCGGCCACATGAAGGTGCGGAATTTTGCCGCCGAGACGGTGCCATCAGGCAGCCTCACCGGCCGCTCGAAATCGGTCGGGCCGATCGGCGTCAGGCCACGCGCGCGGATCTCCTCGGCGCCAGCGGCGGAATCGACTGCGGTGAAAGCGATGCGCTCGATACCTTCGCCGCGCTTGTCCAGGAACGCGCGCGCCGGCGCGTTGTGCTCGGTGGCCACGAGCACGCCAAGCAGCTCCATATAGTCGGGGTCGAACATGATGGTGTAGTTGCCGGTGCCCATATGCGCACTATGCGTGCCGCGCGGGGAGACGGCGAAACCGAGCCGCCGATAGTTTTCGGCCGCCTTGTCGAGCTCCTGCACCATGATTACGGCGTGGTCGATACCGATGACGTTGTTGAGGGCCACTGTTCTTTCCCCGCGAATGCAAGCTGACTTCAGGCCGCACCGGCGACCGGAGGTCTTGTCTACGCCGGATAGGCGGTCGAGTCATTTTCTAATCGACAGGCGATGTGGAATTTCATTCCGCGAGATGCAGGTTCGACGCGCGTGCCGTCAGCGCGCCTGCTCGATATAGGCGGCAAGGATCGCACGCTCCTCGCTGGTCATTTCGGTGATGTTGCCCGGCGGCATCGCGCTGGACCAGGCCGCGACACGGCCGATCAGGCGGATGTTGCGATCGATGTGCTCGGGCGCATCGAGCAAAATGCCCTTCGGCGCGGTCACGATGCCGGCCCAGACCGGCTCGGCCGCGTGGCACATGCTGCAGCGGGACGTCACGATCTCCTCGACATTGGCGAGCGTCGGCGGCGGCCGCAGTGCGCCTGTCTTCACCTGGCGCGGGCCGGACGCGGAGAGGAAGAGGATCGCGACCACACCCATTGCCGCCACGCCCCACACCCACCAGGGCGATGTGCGCCCGGCATGCCGTTCGTTGAAGAAGTGCCGGATCACGGGGCCGAGCGCCAGGATGATGGCGACGATGATCCAGTTGAAGCGGGTGGCGTAGAGCAGAGGATAGTGATTGCTGATCATCAGCACGACCACGGGGAGCGTCAGATAATTATTATGGATCGAGCGCTCCTTGCTGGCCTTGCCGAGCTTCGGATCGGGCGCCTGTCCCGCGATCAGGCTGGCCACGATCTTTTTCTGGTTCGGGATGATCAGCGCGAAGACGTTGGCGACCATGATGGTGCCGATGATCGCGCCGATCTGGTTGAAGGCGCCGCGTCCGCTCAGCACATGGGTGAAGGCATAGGTCAGCGCGACCAGGAACAGATAGCCGCCGATGGCGAAGGGCAGCTCTCGTTGCGCAAGCCCGGTGCGGCAGGCGGCCTCATAGAGCAGCCACGCCAGCGCGAGGCTAAAGAAGCTGAACAGCCCGGCCTGGAATGACGTGAGGTCGAGGACCGACCTGTCGACCAGAAACAAATCGGCCTCGAGATAATAAACCACCACCATCAACGCGAAGCCGGACAGCCAGGTGGTATAGGCCTCCCATTTGAACCAGGTCAGCTCGTCCGGCATTTGGCTAGGTGCCACCAGATATTTCATGATCCGGTAGAAGCCGCCGCCATGGACCTGCCAGGCCTCGCCCTGCACGCCGTCGGGCAGGTCACTCCTTGATCGGAGGCCGAGATCGAGGGCAATGAAGTAGAAGGAACTGCCGATCCAGGCGATCGCGGCGACCACATGCAGCCAGCGGAGTAGCAGGCTCGCCCATTCCGATATGATGGATCCCCACATGATCATCCCGACAATTGCGACAGCGATGCCGCAGCTTTGATGACCGCAACCCCGCTCTACCAATGTGTCGCACCTATCCACGATGTTTTCCAGTACGATGGGTTGCGCCTGATGCACATCGTGCGGGCATCAGCTGACGTGGGATGCGGCAGCGCTTCGACCTGCCGCATTGGTGTCAATGTTCGAGACTGCAGTCCGGGAGGACAACGTGAAAAGCAGAATATTGTTTGTAGCGATGTCCGCGGGACTGCTGGTTGCGACCGGCGCCAAGGCCGAGCCGGTGCTCCAGGGTAAGGATGCCTATGGCGATTGGCGGGCCGACAAGCCTGGTACGGTCAGGCTGATTCGGCCGCAGGATCTGATCAAGCCCGGAGCGACGCGGTCCGTGGCGAGTTCGTCACGCGTGGTGCCGCGTCCGCCGGACGCGGAGCTTCAGGTGCCGGCAGGATTCAGGATCGAGCTCTTCGCCGAAGGCCTGCGCGCGCCGCGCATCATCAGGGTGGCGCCGAACGGCGACGTGTTTGTTGCGGAGACGCGGGCCGGCAGCATCCGCGTCCTGCGCGCAGGCGAGGGAGGCAAGGTCGCGACCAACGAGGTGTTTGCGACCGGGTTGAGGCAGCCATTCGGCATCGCCTTCTTTCCGAATGGCGACAATCCGCAATGGGTCTATGTCGCCAACACCGACAGCGTCGTCCGCTTTCCCTATCAGGCCGGCGATCTCAAGGCGCGCGGCAAGGCCGAGACGATCGTGGCAAGCCTGCCGCATGACGGCGGCCATTCCACCCGCGACGTCGTCTTCACGCCTGACAACAAGCGCATGCTGGTATCGGTCGGCTCGCTCAGCAACGTCGCCGAAGGCATGGGCACCCCGCCGGGCGGGATGGAGGCCTGGTCGAAGGCGCAGCCGCTCGGCGCGACCTGGGCCAGCGAGACCGAGCGCGCCGCGGTCCTTGCGTTCACCCCCGACGGCAAGGACCGCAAGATCTACGCCACCGGCATCCGCAATTGCGTCGGCCTTGCGATCCAGCCGCAGACCGGACTGCCCTGGTGCTCGACCAACGAACGCGACGGTCTCGGCGACGATCTGGTGCCCGATTACGTCAGCAGCGTAAAGGAGGGGGCGTTCTACGGCTGGCCCTGGTTCTATATTGGCGGCAACGAGGATCCGCGCCACGCCGGCGCGCGGCCGGACCTCAAGGACAAGGTGACGGTGCCGGACGTGCTGATTCAGCCGCATTCGGCCTCGCTCGGCATGACGTTTTATCAAGGCGCGCAGTTTCCGCTCGAGTACCAGGGCGACGCCTTCGCCGCCGAGCACGGCTCCTGGAATCGGTCGAAGCGAACCGGCTACAAGGTGATCCGCATCCGCATGAGAGATGGCAAGCCGGCCGGGGAGTATGAGGATTTCGTCACGGGGTTTGTGGTGAGTGATAGCGAAGTGTGGGGCAGGCCGGTGGGGGTAGCGGTTGCGAAGGATGGATCGCTGCTGGTTTCGGAAGATGGCAACGGCACGATCTGGCGGGTGACAAGCGTGCGGCCATGAAGGTGCACCCTCGCCCCTTGTGGGAGAGGGTGGCTCGCCGCATAGCGGCGAGACGGGTGAGGGGTCCTATCCGCGAGTCGCTTCACCAGTTTAGTTCGTGGATGTAACCCCTCATCCGGCGCTTCGCGCCACCTTCTCCCACAAGGGGAGAAGGGAAGAAGCACTGGGCTCGCGTCGACCTACCCGCGCCTCACGCTCGCCCCGCCGTCAACCGGCAGCGTCACGCCGGTGATGAAGTCCGCTTCATCCGACGCCAGGAACAGCGCGGCGTTCGCGACGTCCCATCCGGTGCCCATTTTCCTGCGCAGCGGCACCTTGCTGTCGCGTTCGGCTTCGACCTCGGCGCGGGTCTTGTGCCATTCGCGGGCACGGGTATCGACGGCCATCGGCGTGTTCATCAGGCCGGGCAGGATGACGTTGGCGCGGATGCCGTATTCGGCGTTCTGGTAGGCGAGCTGTTCGGTGAAGGCAATCATCGCTGATTTCGTCGCCTTGTAGGCGACGTAAGGGTAGGTCGTGATCGCCGCCATCGAGGAGATGTTGATGATGGCGCCGCTTCGCTGCGCGCGCATGATCGGGATCACCTCTTTGGCGGCGAGGATACAGCTCTTCAAATTGATGGCGACGACGCGATCGAATGCCTCCTCGGTCAGTTGCAGCAGCTCGGCATCGCCGCCGGCAAGGCTGACGCCGACATTGTTGTGCAGCACGTCGATCCGACCCCAGCGCGATTGCGCATCCGTCACCATCGCCTTGATGTCGGCCGACTTGGTGACATCGGCTTTGAAGGCCGCGGCGGTGCCTTGCGTTGCGGCAATCATCGCAACCGTTTCCTGCGCCGATTCCAGGTGATGGTCGACGCACAAAACTTTGGCGCCCTCGCGCGCGAAGGTCAGCGCGGTGGCGCGGCCGTTGCCCATGCCTTCGCCGGGGCTCTGTCCGGCGCCGACGACGATCGCAACCTTGTCCTTCAAGCGCATCTCATTTCACTCCCCGGCTGGAATCCTGTTCATCCCATTATTTTCGTGCAGATTAGCAACGGCCCTGCGCGGATAGAAGGGCGGTCCCCTGCGTTCATGTCATTGACATGACATGGAATTGCATGTTGCGGCCGGCCCGTCCTGCATGGCTGCCCCTTGCGGCCCAGGAACCGTTCCGAGGTCGCGGCGTTTGTTGCGGAGCCTTTCCCGCGCTAGGCTCTGTCCCGGGGCTTCCCAACCGCCAGTGGCTTGCCGATGAATCTGCTCGATCCGCAAGGGCCTGTGGCTGCGGCCAACAGCACCATCCTGGTCGATTCCGTCTTCATCATGCTCGTGATCGTGGTGCCCACCATTTTCGCGATATTGGCCTTCGCGTTCTGGTTTCGCGCCTCCAATCCGCGCGCGCGGTTTCAACCGGCCTTCGTCTATTCCGGCCGGGTCGAGATGGTGGTGTGGGCCATTCCGGCGCTCACTGTCATTCTGCTCGGCGGGGTCGCCTGGATCGGCTCGCACCAGCTCGATCCCGCAGCGCCGGTGCCGGGCACTGGCAACCCGGTCCGTATCCAGGCAGTCTCGCTCGACTGGAAATGGCTGTTCATTTATCCGGATCAGCGCATTGCAACAGTCAACACGCTGACGGTGCCTGCCGGCGCCGAGCTGAATTTTCAGCTGACGTCGTCCAGCGTGATGAACACGTTCTTCATCCCGCAGCTTGGCAGCATGATCTACACCATGAACGGCATGGTGACGAAGCTGAACCTGCGCGCCGACAATGAAGGCAAGCTGCAAGGATTGTCGGCGCATTTCTCCGGCGATGGTTTTCCCGACATGATGTTCGACGTCAACGTGATCTCGCCGCTCGCGTTTCCGGATTGGGTGGCAAGCACGGCGAAGACCGATGCCGTATTGAACGAAGACAACTACAAGAAGCTGATGCAGCAGGGCGTCGAGAAGGGCAGGCCGACCTATCGTCTGGAAGACCCGCGCCTGTTCGACCTGATCGCGACACAGCACATTCCGCCAGGTCCTGGGCCGGAGCTCGCATCCGAAGCGGGCCCGACTCACAGTGGAGGCCATGATGCTCGGTAAGCTCGATTGGTCCGCCATTCCGTTCGACCAGCCGATTCCGCTCATCGCAGGCGCGGTGGTGCTGATCGCGATCCTCGCGGTGCTGATCTGGGTCGTGGCGAAGGGACACCTGCCCTATCTCTGGCACGAGTGGATCACCAGTGTCGATCACAAGCGGATCGGCGTCATGTACATCCTGCTAGCCTCGGTCATGCTGCTGCGCGGCGGCAGCGACGCCATCATGATGCGGATCCAGCAGGCGGTCGCCTATCAGTCGCAGGGCTATCTGCCGCCGGAGCACTACAACCAGATCTTCTCGGCGCACGGCACCATCATGATCTTCTTCGTGGCAATGCCGTTCGTGATCGGGCTGATGAACCTCGTCGTGCCGCTCCAGCTCGGCGTGCGCGACGTCGCGTTCCCGACGCTCAATTCGGTCGGCTTCTGGCTGACCGCGACCGGCGCGCTGCTGGTCAATCTCTCGCTCGTCATCGGCGAATTCGCGCGCACCGGCTGGCTGGCCTTTCCGCCGTTGTCGGAATTGTCCTATTCACCGGGCGTCGGCGTCGACTACTACGCCTGGTCGCTACAGATATCCGGCGTCGGCACGCTGGTGGCCGGCATCAATCTCGTCACCACCGTGCTGAAGCTGCGTACCAAAGGCATGAACTATCTGCGCATGCCGATGTTCTGCTGGACCACGCTGGCCTCGAACCTGCTCATCGTCGCGGCCTTTCCGATCCTCACCGCCACGCTCGCGATGCTCTTGCTCGACCGCTACCTCGGCTTTCACTTCTTCACCAACGAGGCCGGCGGCAACGTCATGATGTTCATGAATTTGATCTGGGCCTGGGGCCATCCGGAGGTCTACATCCTGGTGCTGCCGGCGTTCGGCATCTTCTCGGAGGTGGTGTCGACCTTCTCCGGCAAGGCGCTGTTCGGCTATCGCTCCATGGTGCTCGCGACCATGGCAATCTGCGTCGTCTCCTTCATGGTCTGGCTCCACCATTTCTTCACGATGGGCGCGGGCCCCGACGTGAACGCCATCTTCGGCATCGCCAGCATGATCATCGCGATACCCACCGGCGTGAAGATCTACAATTGGCTGTTCACGATGTATGGCGGCCGCATCCGTTTCGAGACGCCGATGCTGTGGTCGGTCGGCTTCATGGTGACGTTCATCGTCGGCGGATTGACGGGCGTCCTGCTCGCTGTGCCGCCGGCCGACTTCATGCTTCACAACAGCATGTTCCTGGTGGCGCATTTCCACAACGTCATCATCGGCGGGGTGCTGTTCGGCGCCTTCGCCGGCTTCGAATACTGGTTCCCGAAGGCGTTCGGCTTCCGCCTCGACGAACGCTGGGGCAAGGCCGGGTTCTGGTTCACCTTCTTCGGCTTCTTCATCACCTTCGTCCCGCTCTACATCGCCGGCATGCTCGGCATGACCCGGCGGATGCAGCATTATGACGTCGCGGCGTGGCGGCCCTGGATGATCGTCGCGGCCGTTGGCATGGCCGTGCTGACGATCGGGGTGATCTGCCAGATCGTGCAGCTCGTGGTCAGCATCCGCAACCGCGAGGCCTTGCGCGACCGCACTGGCGATCCCTGGGACGGTCGCTCGCTCGAATGGGCAACCTCGTCGCCGCCGCCCGTGTTCAATTTTGCCTTCAATCCGGATGTTCGTGGCGAGGACGCCTATTGGGACATCAAGGCCAGTGCCAAGCAGCAATCCGTTGATGCCGATAGGCCCGAATATCAGGACATCGAGATGCCCAGGAATTCGCCGACCGGATTCGTCTGCGCGTTCTTTGCCACCCTCATGGGCTTTGCACTGATCTGGCATATCTGGTGGATGGTGATCTTGGGCGGCTTGGGCGCGTGGGCGACCTTCGTCGTGTTCGCCTGGCGCGACCACGACGAGTACGTCATCCCGGCCGAGGAGGTCGCGGCGATAGACCGCGTCAATGTCGAGGAGCGGCGCGGCCTTGTCAGCATGGCGGGGACAGTCTGATGACGATGACCGCGACAGCTGGCCACGCCCATGCCGATCCCCATCACATCGGTGTCGTCATCGAACACCCGGGACCCGCGCCGAAGCGGATCGTGACCGCCTACGGCTTCTGGATCTTCCTGCTCTCGGACATCGTGATGTTCTCCTGCTTCTTTGCAGCCTATGCGGTGCTGGTCGGCCAGACCGCCGATGGACCGAAGGGCTCTGAGATATTCGAACAGGGGAATGTCGCGATCGAGACGGTCTGCCTGCTCTTGTCGAGCTTCACCTGCGGCATGGCCAGCATCGCCGCCGACGTGCGCAACCGGTTCTGGTTCTATCTCGGCATGGCCGTCACTTGCGTGCTTGGGCTGATATTCCTCGTCCTCGAGTTCCGCGAATTCGCCGATCTCATCGTGCGCGGCTATGGCCCGTCGCGCAGCGCGTTCCTGACCGCGTTCTTCTCGCTGGTCGGCTGCCACGGCCTGCATGTCTCGGCCGGCGTGTTGTGGCTGCTCACCATGACGGCCCAGGTGTTCGCAAAAGGCTTTCGGGCCGACATATTGCGCCGGATGATGTGCTTTGCGCTGTTCTGGCATGCGCTCGACATCATCTGGGTCGCAGTGTTCTCGGTCGTCTACCTGCTTGGGAGTGGCACATGAGCGATCAGACGCATATGCCGGCCGGGCACGATCTCGCGCCGGGTGACGAAGAGCAACACAGTGTCGGCGCTCGCATCCTCGGTTACGTGGTTGGCCTTGTCCTGGCGCTGCTGCTCACGGCGACGTCGTTCTTCATCGCCGGTACCGATCTGGTCTGGCAGCCATCCATCCCCGTCGCGCTGATCGTGCTCGCGATCGCGCAGATGGGCGTGCACCTGGTGTTCTTCCTGCACATCACCACCGGACCCGACAACACCAACAACGTGCTGGCGCTCGCCTTCGGGCTTCTCGTCGTCTTCCTGGTGGTCGGAGGGTCGGTCTGGATCATGGCGCATCTCAACGCGAACATGCCGCCGATGGACCAGATCATGATGCGCCAATAGCGCGGGACGATGCGCCGCGATGCGCTGACTTCGTTACGCCATCATGGCCAGGACGGGCCCTGTCATGACGGATCTGGCTTGCAGCACCGCACAAAAAGAAGAGCCGCTTGTGGTGACAAGCGGCCCAAGTCTAGGGAGGAAACGCCCAAGCAAGGCAATCGGGCCTGAGCCGGATTGCTGCCAAGGAAACGCACGCGCAAGCGCTTGCGTCCGCATAGAATGCGGCAACGCCCCGTGAAGTTCAATTCCGGATCAATACGGTCTCGGACTACCACTCACGGGTGCGTGAACGACTTGCTCACTTTGGGCGGCGGCAATTATAGGCCTTGCGGAATCCGGCCGCCTGGGCGTCGTCCTCCGAGCAGAACCAGCGGTCCGGCTTGGTGGTCGCCGGATAGCTCGGGCAGCCCCGCAGATGATAGATGCCGATATTGCCGGTGACGCGGGCGCGCACCGCGAGCTTGCCCTTGATGCTGCAGCTCGGCGGCATCGTCAGCTCGTCCGGGAACAGCACTGCGCGGATTTCCTTGTCCCGGTCCTGGCGGCAGGCAGCGCCCAGCAGCGCGCCATCCTTCTTGCCGGCGCGGAAGTCTTGCGGTGCAACAAAGCAGCCCTTCCAGATTCCCGCGGCGGCTGTCTTGGCTTCGGTCGCGGCCGACTTGACGTTCGCCTTGATCGGCTCCCGCGCGATAGCAAAGCCGAGCTTGACCAGCTGTTCGTTCAAAGTCGATTTGTCGCCCTCCGCCGTGCAGATCGCCCGGTGCCGCTTGCCAAAACTCTTTTCCGGCCCGACATCGTCACAGCGCACCGCCCGCTTGCCGATCAGTTTGGCCAGCTGATCGCGAGCCTCGATGCCGCAGGTCCAGGGATCGGCGTGATCATCGATACAGACCTGGTCCAGCTCGGGCGCATCGACGCCGTCGAGCCGATAGGTGGCATCGCCAAGCTGGATGGAGTTGCCGTCGCGGACATTCGCGGCGGCGGTCAGCGCGGAAGCCGGCTCGGAGGACGCCAGGAATCCGGACAAGGCGAAAAACCCAACGAGCGCAAAAGCCCGGGTAGCGGCAAAAACATTTCGGAAGGACATGCGGTCTCGCTATCGATGGCTCGGTCGCCTGTTCCTAGCATCCGGATGTGGCGTTACCAATGGTCTGCATCCTGCGAGGTGCGACATTCCGGCCTCGCGGCTTTACTCCCCGCCCGCTCTGATCCTATCGTTCGGAGGCCTTGCCAACTGTGCAGGCCGAATCGCCCGGAAAGCGGCGAGGGCGGGAGGAAAAGGTTGCGATGAAAGACCCCGTGGACGTCCTGATCATCGGCGCCGGCGCTTCGGGCGCTGCGGTGGCGTGGTCGCTGGCCGAGACCAAGATGCACATTCTCTGCCTGGAGCAGGGCGGCTGGATGAACCCGGCGGAATATCCGAGCACGGGCCGGGACTGGGAGGCGAAATTCTACGGTGAGTGGTCGTCCAGCCCGAACGTCCGCGGTCGTCCCGAGGACTACCCGATCAACGACGACAATTCGCCGATCAAAGTCGTCAACTACAACGCCGTCGGTGGCTCGACGGTGATGTACACCGCGCACTGGCCGCGGCTGCATCCCTCCGATTTCAAGGTGAAGACACTGGACGGCGTCGCCGACGACTGGCCGATCGACTACGACGCGCTGACCCCATTCTTCGAAGAGAACGACCGCATGATGGGCACGTCCGGTCTTTCGGGCGATCCGCTCTCGCCGCTCACGTATCCGCCGATGCCGCAGCAGCCGCTCGGATTGTCCGGCGCCATCATCGGCAAGTCCATGAATAAGCTCGGCTGGCACTGGTGGCCGTCGGACACGACGGTGGCGACGATGGATTATGAGGGCCGGGCCCGTTGCATCAATCTCGGCCATTGCACGCCGGCCTGCGCGCAGGGCGCAAAGTCTTCCACCGACATCACCTATTGGCCGCATGCGATCCGCGCCGGCGTCGAGCTGCGCACCCATTGCCGCGTGCGCGAGATCACTACCGACGAGAACGGCATGGCTTCGGGCGTGGTCTATTACGACAACGACGGCGTCGAGCAGTTCCAGCCCGCGCATGTCGTCATCATCGCCTGCAATGGCGTCGGCACGCCGCGACTGCTGCTGAACTCGGCGTCCTCGCGCTTCCCGAACGGCCTTGCCAATTCGTCCGGTCTCGTCGGTAAGAATCTGATGTTCCACCCTTACGCGCAGATCTACGGCTATGTGAAGGAGCCGACCGACTCCAACCGCGCGCCGCCGACCTGCCTGTGGAGCAAGGAGTGGTATGACACGGACCCCTCGCGCGGCTTCGTCCGCGGCTATGGCGTGCAGTTCGTGCGCGGGGCAGGGCCGGTGTTCGAGGCTGTCGTCAGCGAGCAGAAGGGCATTCTGCCGTGGGGCGAGGACCATCACCGCGTCTTCCGCAAGCTCAACGGCCATCGCTTAGGCTTCTCCGCGATCTGCGAGGATTTGCCCGAGGAGCATAATCAGGTCACCCTCGATCCGGTGCTGAAGGACGGCCACGGCATTCCCGCCCCGAAGATCGACTACACGATCAGCGAGAACAGCCGCAAGATGATGGAGCATGCGCTGGCGCGCGGCCGGGAGATCCTCGAGACGGCAGGGGCGACCGACATCTGCATCAACTCGCCCATCCCCTGGGGCGGCTGGCACCTGCTCGGCACCGCGCGGATGGGCACCGACTCCGAGCGCTCCGTCGTCAACGAATGGGGCCGCACGCACGATGTGAAGAATCTCTTCATCGTCGACGGCAGCATCTTCGTCACATCGGGCGGCGTGAACCCGACCTCCACCATCCAGGCCCTCGCGCTGTACATCGCCGACCAGATGAAGCAGCGCCTCGCCAATTTGTTTGATTGAGGCCATCATGTCCGCAGACACTCAACTGACGCGCGCGCAGCGCGATGAACTCCGCACCGTCGCCGCGATGATCGTTCCGGCCAGCGGCGAGTACAATGTGCCCGGCGCCGACGATCCCGCCATCCAGGCCGATATGCTGGCAACGCTCGGCCGTGACACCAAATTGGTGGCGGCAGCGCTGGATCATCTGGCGCGGCTGGCAGGTCGGCCGCTCGGCGAGCTCGATGCCCCCAGGCGCGATGCGGTGGCGCAGGAGTTTCGCAAGCATGGCGGCGCGGCCGCCGCAACGCTCGTCCGTGTCGTGCTACAATGCTACTACCGTGATGACCGGGTGCTGGGCTCGCTCGGGCTCGAACTGCGCGCCCCATTCCCCAAGGGGCATGTGCTGGAAGATGGCGACTGGTCGCTGCTCGACCCGGTCAAGGCAAGGGGCGGCACGCTGCGGCGGGCGCCCTAGCCATCTGGGTAGTCCAAGCCCTGCGCTCCCTGGCGGGCACCTTGCGAGGCAGGGAACAGGCCACCATCTTTGTGAGCCTCAAGGACTCCTGCCATGTTGGACTTCACCTCAGATATCGTCGATGACGCACCCTCATCGCGAACGACAGCGTCTGCTGCGGTCGACGACCGGGCCTTGCTGGACGCCTATTCCAATGCCGTGATCGACGTGACCGACCGCGTCGGCCCTGCCGTCGTGCGCGTCGAGACCGGGCCGAAAGTGCCGAACGGCCGCGAACGCGGCGGGCTCGGCTCGGGCATCGTGATCTCGCCGGACGGACTCGTTCTCACCAACAGCCATGTGGTCGGCTCCTCCAGGGAGATCCGGCTGCGCGACGTCGAGGGCCATGTCGGCGAGGCCCAGGTGCTCGGCGTCGATCCCGACACCGATCTTACGCTGCTGCGGGCCAATGGCTCGCGGCATCTGCCCTATGCCGCGCTCGGCAACTCCAAGAATTTGCGTCGCGGCCAGCTCGTGATCGCGATCGGCAATCCGCTCGGCTTCGAATCGACCGTGACCGCCGGCGTGGTCTCGGCGCTCGGACGCTCAATCCGCTCGGTCAGTGGCCGCACCATCGAGGACGTGATCCAGACC
This sequence comes from Bradyrhizobium sp. 199, assembly GCF_023073355.1. Classification (GTDB taxonomy): domain Bacteria; phylum Pseudomonadota; class Alphaproteobacteria; order Rhizobiales; family Xanthobacteraceae; genus Bradyrhizobium. The sequence continues at coordinate 370,747 of NZ_JADPJI010000008.1, read as the reverse complement.
GATGCCGCGCTCAATCCCGGCAATTCCGGTGGTCCCCTGGTCTCGTCGAATGCCGAGGTGATCGGCATCAACACTGCCATCATCAACGGTGCTCAAGGCATCTGCTTCGCGGTTGCCAGCAACACCGCGCAATTCGTGCTGTCGGAGATCATCCGCCACGGCTATGTCCGCCGCGCCTATATCGGCGTTGCCGGACAGACGGCACCGGTCCCTCGGCGGCACGCGGTGCTCGCCGGGGTCGAGAACAAGATGGGCGCGCTGCTCGCGCAGATCGAGCCGGATGGACCGGCGGCGAAGGCGGGCCTGCTCCCGGGCGATGTCGTGATCAGGCTGGACGGTGTCGGCATCAACGGGGTCGACGATTTGATCCGCGTGCTCGATCGCGATCGCATCGGCCGGCGGCTTGCCATGGAGGTGCTGCGGCTCGGCCGCCTGCGGGCCATCGACATCGACCCGATCGAGCGCAAGCCGCAACGCAGCACATGATCCGGAAAAGTGCGAAGCGGTTTTCCGTTAAGATCATGTCCAAAAAATAAAGCGCTCGACGGTCCGGGCGGAATATGACGGTGTCATGCCTCGCGTCCCGACCCTTGCCGCATGATACCGGCGCATGAGACCTACAAACGCCGCAACGACACCGGTCTAGCCATCTTCCCAACTGTCATGCCCGCGAAGGCGGGCATCCAGTAGTGCAGAGACTACGAGATTCCAACGAGCGCTGCGGCGTCTGGATCGCCCGCCTTCGCGCGCGATGACAGCGGTGCGTGCGGCAATAGCCCGGGCGCTACTCCGCCGCCGCCGCAAAGCGGCTGTTCTCCAGCTCCGCTTGCAGCCGCGCCGTCTCGGCGGTCGCCAGCTTGATATTGGCTTCCTTGACGTGGCCGAAGCCGCGGATCGTTTCCGGCACGCGAGCGAGCCGTGCCAGCAGCGGAATCTGCGCTGCTTTCAGTCCCGCGATGCGCTGGTCGATCATGGCGAGATAATCCTCGACCAGCTTGCGCTCGGTCCGGCGCTCCTCCGTGCGGCCGAACGGATCGAACGCGCCGCCGCGCAGGAACTTCAGCCTGGCCAGCGCGCGGAAGGCGTGGATCATCCGGCCGCCGAATTCCTGTTTCTGAAGACGACCCGTTGTCTTGTCGCGCTTGGCGAAGATCGGCGGAGCGAGGTGGTACTTCAGCGCGAAGTCGCCGTCGAATTTCTCCGACACTTTCTTCGCAAAGCTGCCATCGGTGTAGAGCCGCGCGACCTCGTACTCGTCCTTGTAGGACATCAGCTTGAACAGGTTTTTCGCGACGGCCTCGGTCAGCTCCGTGGACGCCGGCGAGGCCGCATTCTCGGCCATGCGCACCTTGGCAACGGCCGCGACGTAGCGGTCGGAATAGGCCTTGTCCTGATAGCCGGTCAGGAATTCGGCGCGGGTCGCGATGATGTCTTCGAGCGATTTCACCGGCGCTGATGCCCTGTCCTTGAACTGGAGCACGCTGCGCACCCGCGACATATCGTGGGCGGCAAGGCGCCCCCAGGTGAAGGCAAGCTTGTTCATCTCGATCGCCGCGCCGTTGATCTCGAAGGCGCGGAGCAGGGCTTCCAGCGACAGCGGGATCGCGCCCTTCTGGAAGGCGAAGCCGAGCATGAAGGGATTGGTCGCGATAGAATCGCCCATCAGCGCTGAAGCAACGCCCGTCGCGTCGATGATGTCGAGATTCTTGTCGCCGACGGCGTCGCGCAGCACGGTCTGCATCGTGCCCATCTCGAAATCGAGATCGGGGTTTTGCACGAAGCTCGCGGTCGGTTGCAGATCGGCGTTAATATACGCTTTCGTTACGCCGCGTTCGGCGCGGCTGAGCGCGGCGGGACCCGCCGAGACGATCATGTCGCAGCCGAGTATGACATCGGCGCCGCCGGTGGTGATGCGAACCGCTGAGATGTCCTCCGGCTTCGGGGCGATGCGGACATGGCTCATCACCGCGCCGTTCTTCTGCGACAGGCCCGTGAAATCCAGCGCCGAGCAGCCGCGGCGGTCGACATGCGCGGCCATGCCGAGCAGGGCGCCGATGGTGATGACGCCAGTGCCGCCGATCCCGGTGACGAGGATGTTGTAGGGTCGATCAAGCTCACGCATGGGCGGCAGCGGCAGGTCGGCGAACAATTGTCCGGAATCGACGGCCGACGTCTTCATGCGCTTCGGCGTGCCGCCGTGCACGGTGACGAAGCTCGGGCAAAAGCCTTCGACGCAGGAATAGTCCTTGTTGCAGTTCGACTGGTCGATCTGGCGCTTGCGGCCGAACTCGGTCTCCAGCGGCTGCACCGAGACGCAGTTGGAGGCCTGCGAGCAGTCACCGCAGCCTTCGCAGACGAGCTCGTTGATGAAGGCGCGTTTTGCGGGGTCGGGATAGAGCCCGCGCTTGCGACGGCGACGTTTTTCCGCGGCGCAGGTCTGGTCGTAGATGATGACCGTGAGGCCCTTGATGTCGCGCAGCTCGCGCTGCACCGCGTCGAGCTCGCGGCGATGATGGGTGGTCGCGCCTTGCGGGAAGTAGTTTCCTTGCGGGTACTTGCCGGGATCGTCCGAGACGATCGCGAGCCGCTTGACACCCTCGGCCCAGACCTGATGTGCGATCTGCGCGACGTTGAACGCGCCTTCGGCCGGTTGGCCGCCGGTCATCGCGACGGCGTCGTTGTAGAGGATCTTGTAGGTGATGCTGATGCCGGCGGCCGATGCCGCGCGCAGGGCGAGCAACCCGGAATGGGTGTAGGTGCCGTCGCCGAGATTCTGGAAGATGTGGGTCTCGGTCGTGAAGGGCGACTGGCCGATCCAGTTCACCCCCTCGGCGCCCATATGCGAGATCAGATCGGTGCGACGGGTCGGCATGCTCAGCGCCATGCCGTGGCAGCCGATGCCGGCCATGGCGCGGCTGCCTTCGGGCACGCGCGTCGAGGTGTTGTGCGGACAGCCCGAGCAGAAGAACGGCGTGCGCGCGAGCTTGATCGGCGCGCTTGACGTGACGGAGTTGTCGAAGGCTTCGAGGCGCGCGAGGCGCTGCTCCAGCAAGGGGCTGTGATGGCCGAGCTTGCGCAAGCGTGCCACCAGCGCGCCCGCCACGATGGTCGGCGTCAGCTCGCCTTCGCTCGGCAACAGCGGCGCGCCGGTTTCGTCGCGCTTGCCGGTGACAGTCGGGCGCCTGGATGCATCGATATTGTAGAGGATGCGCATCAGCTGGTCTTCGATGAAGCCGCGCTTCTCCTCGACCACGAGCACGTCCTGGAGACCCTCGGCAAAACGTTTCGCGCCGCTTTCCTCCAGCGGCCAGGTCAAAGCGACCTTGTAGATGCGAAGGCCCAGATCCTGCGCGCCCTTGTCGGTAATGCCCAAGTCGGCGAGTGCCTGGCGCAGATCGAGATACGCCTTGCCGGTCGCGACGATGCCGAGCCGCGCCGGCTTTGAATCGAGCACGATGCGATCGAGCTGGTTGGCGCGGGCAAAGGCCTGCACTGCGGCCATCTTCGGGCCGAACAGGCGCCTCTCGGCCTCCAGCGGCGGATCCGGCCAGCGGATGTTGAGGCCGCCGGGGGGCATCTCGAAATCATCGGGCAGCTTGATCCGGATGCGTTCGGGATCGCTGTCAATCGAGGCGGAGCTCTCGACGGCCTCGCTGATCGCCTTGAAGCCGACCCAGCAGCCGGAGAAGCGGGACAGCGCGAAGCCAACGATGCCGAGGTCGAGATAGTCCTGGAGCGTCGCGGGATTGATCACCGGGATCAGCGCCGCCGCGAACACCTGCTCGCTCTGATGCGCCAGCGTCGAGGACTGGCAGCCATGGTCGTCGCCGGCCAGCGCCAGCACGCCGCCATTCCGCGAGGTACCCGCCGCATTGGCATGCTTGAGCGCATCGACCGAGCGGTCGACGCCGGGCCCCTTGCCGTACCAGATGCCGAACACGCCATCGACCTTGGCGCCGGGAAACAGGCCGACCTGCTGGCTGCCCCAGACGGCGGTCGCCGCAAGGTCCTCGTTCAGTCCGGGGACGAAGGCGATGTCGTGCTGCTGAAGGTGCGACTTCGCGCGCCACAGGGCGTGATCGTACATGCCAAGCGGGGAACCGCGATAGCCCGAGATGAAGCCGCCGGTATTGAGCCCCTGAAGCCGGTCGCGTTCGCGCTGCAACATGGGCAGGCGGACCAGGGCTTGTGTGCCGGACAGGAAGATCCGCTTCGATTCGAGCCGGTATTTATCGTCCAGCTCGACCTGCAACAGCGTCATTTCAGGAGTCCTCGTCTTCTTGTTCGGCGCAGGGTTTGCGCGGCGGGAGGGATAGGCGGCTGCGCGACGCGAATTGTGACAGTCAAGAGCATGGGCGGGCGAAGTCAATATCGCTGGCCGCATCCGTGGCGCTCCTGCTAGTCATGGCTGCGATTGGAGAGCACCATGACTGCAAACGCATTCGACACCGAGATCGCCGAGAGCGCCGAGGCGCTGATCGGCCCGTGGCGGCAGCCGCGCCAGATGCTGCAGGCGCAAACGTACGACGCGCACGCCTCGATCCATGACGATGCCACCGCCCAGAAGCTGGGCTTCAAGGGCGGTACGATCGAGGGGCCGACCCATTTCAGCCAGTTTGCACCGCTTGGCGAACGGCTATGGGGACGGGCGTGGTTCGAAACGGGATGTCTCTCCGCGCACTACCGCAGCGTCTGTTACGAAGGCGAGGAGGTGCAGGCCATCCTGTCAAAGCCGTCGCCCGCTACGCGCCAGTGCCAGATCCAGATGGTCAAGCGCGACGGCACCGAGGTGCTGCGCGGCACGGCCTCGGTCGGCGAGCCGTACGCGGCGACCGCGCTCGAAGCGCGCCTTGCCGAACTCAAGCCGCTCGCCGATCCCGTGATTCTGCGTGACCTGAAAGTGGCGCAGACCAGCAAGCGCCAGACCGTGCGGATGGCGTTCGACCAGATCATGGGCGAGCTCTATCCGTTCTCCCTCCGGCAGAAGCTCGCTGTCATCACCGAGAGCTCGCCGTACTACTCCAGCGCCGACAATCCGTGGCGCAAGCCCATCATTCCGATGGAGATGCTGAGCGTGCTATTCCAGTATCGCTCCAAGGACGATCCGCTGCCCGCCAAAGGCCCGGCCGTCGGCCTGTTCGCCGACCAGGAGATCCGGATGGTGAAGGGCCCGCTGTTCGTCGACGAAGAGTACGAGGTCGAGCGCGAGGTGGTCGCGCTCTCCGGCAGCCGCCGCACCGAAAGCGCCTGGGCCAAGACGCGCGTGTTCGACAAGGCGGGCACGTTGGTGGCAACCATGCTGCTCAACATGGCGACGCTGAAGGAGTCCTATGCGCCGTATGAGGAAGAGTATCGGCAGCTGTATGGGACGGGGCGGTAGTCTCATCGTCATCCCGGGGCGCGCGTCGTGCGAACCCGGAATCCATTTTACCGCGGGCCTTGGCGCCTGATGGATTCCGGGCTCGACGCTTCGCGTCGCCCCAGAATGACGAGCGGAGGGCGCTCATCCTTTAAGCAAATGCACGTCGCAAAGCCGGCGCACAGAGAATAAGCAGGCGTCGGCTTTTCGCGTAAGTTTCTGAGCGTGCTGCGAATTCCCCTGCCGTCCACGCGCCACCGCAATTGTACACAATGGCACGGCGCTTGCAGAACTCCTGGCACAGTTCTCGCGAGGGCGGGTGTCATGCTGAGTTCAAGCAAGCCGACATTGGGCGTTATCAGCGCCGAGCCTGAGCCGATCGAGCTCGACTGGACCGCCACCGCGCTTCTGATCATCGACATGCAGCGCGACTTCATGGAGCCGGGCGGCTTCGGCGAGACGCTTGGCAACGACGTCAGCCAGCTCGCGCGCGCGGTGAAGCCGATCGGCGCGGTGCTGACGGCTGCGCGCGATACCGGCATGCTGGTGATCCACACCCGCGAGGGCCATCTGCCCGATCTTTCCGATGCGCCTCCGGCGAAGGTCGAGCGCGGCGCGCCGAGCCTTCGCATCGGCGATCCCGGCCCGATGGGCCGCATTCTCATCCGCGGCGAGGCCGGCCACGACATCATTCCCGAGCTCTATCCGCTCGACAGCGAGGTCGTGATCGACAAGCCCGGCAAGGGCGCGTTCTACGCCACCGAGCTTGCCGACGTGCTGGAGAAATACGGCATCGAAAATCTGCTGGTGTGCGGCGTCACCACCGAAGTGTGTGTCAACACCACGGTGCGCGAGGCCAATGACCGCGGCTACCGCTGCGTCGTCATGTCGGACGGCTGCGCGTCCTACTTCCCCGAGTTTCACGAGATGGGCCTGAAGATGATCAAGGCCCAGGGCGGCATCTTCGGCTGGGTCGCAACCTCAGCCGCAGTCTTGGAGGCAATGAAGGCTTCGACCAAAGGGGTGACATCATGAGCACATTGACGGGGACCGCGGGCAAGTCTGAGATCAAGACGTCCGGGTTCAAGCCGGCACTATGGACGTCGGGCGACTGGAATGCGTTTTTCGGCTTCGGCACCAACATTCTCGTCAACATGCTGGTGCTCACGGGACTGTTGCGCTTCGTCTTGAAGATGCCGGACAGTCTGGTGTTCGGCCGCATCCTGCCCGCGCTCGGGCTGATGATGTGCCTCTCGACTTTCTACTATGCCTACCTCGCTTACCGTCTGGCGCAAAGGACCGGCCGCAACGATGTCTGCGCGCTGCCCTCGGGCGTCAGCGTGCCGCATATGTTCATCGTCACCTTCGTCATCATGCTGCCGATCACGCTGAAAACCGGTGACCCGCTCAAGGGCTGGTCCGCGGGCCTGGTCTGGGTGTTTTTCCAGAGCTTCATCCTCATGATCGGCGGCTTCATTGCGCCGTTCATTCGCAGGATCACGCCGCGCGCGGCGCTGCTTGGCACGCTCGCTGGCGTCTCCGTCACCTTCATCTCGATGCGGCCGGCGCTGGAAATGTACATGACGCCGCAGATCGGCCTCGTCTGCTTCGCCATCATCCTGGTGAGCTGGTTCGGCGGCGTGAGATATCCGCGCGGCATTCCCGCAGGCCTGATCGCCATCGCCGTTGGCATGATCATCGCATGGGGCTCGAACCTGTTCGGGCTGGGCCTCGGTGGATTGAGCATCGCGGGTGTTGGCGCAGCGTTTGCCAATTTTGGCTTCTCGGTGCCGCTTCCCGCCGTGGGCTACGTCTTCTCCGGCTTCGAATTCCTCGGCATCATTCTCGTCACCGCGATCCCATTCGGCATCTACGACCTCGTCGAAGCCATGGACAATGTCGAGAGTGCGGAAGCCGCCGGCGACGAATATCCGACCACGCGGGTACTCACGGCCGACGGCGTCGTCAGCCTGATTGGCTGCCTGATGGGCAACCCCTTCATCAACGCCGTCTATATCGGCCATCCCGGCTGGAAGGCGATGGGCGGCCGCATCGGCTACTCGGCCGCAACCGGCATCATGGTGATCGTGCTGGCGTGGTTCGGCATCATCTCGGTGCTGCTGGCGCTCGTGCCCGTCGTCGCGATCTCGCCGATCCTGCTCTACATCGGCATGCTCATCGGCGCTCAGGCGTTCCAGACCACGCCGATCAAGCACGCGCCTGCGATCGTGCTGGCGCTGACGCCGCATCTGGCCGCGTGGGCCAAGCTCCAGGTCGACACCGTGCTGGCCTCGACCATGAATGCGGCGGCAACCGTCGGCGGCATGGCCGCCGACAAGGCCGACGCAGTGAAAGCGGCCGCGATCGCCGCGCTGCCTCAGCAGGGCGTGTTCTATCACGGACTCGAGATCATGGGCGGCGGGTCCATCCTCGGTGGCCTCATCCTGGGCGCGATCGGCGTCTTCATCATCGAACACGAGTTCGAGAAGGCATCGGGCTTCGCGCTGGTCGGTGCGGTCCTGACCTATTTCGGCTTCATGCACGGCGAGGCCGTCGGCATCGGCGGAGGGTTCGGCGTCACGCCAGCCGTCGCTTTCGCCTACGCCGTGATGGCCGCCGGCCTGTACGCTCTCAGCCGGCGAACCAGCGAGAACTACATGCCGCATGCGGAGATGACGGCGGCACCCGCGGAATAGCTACCCGCCCTTGACAGCCCCTGCGGTGAGCCCGGCGACGATCTGTCGCTGGGCGAACACCGTCAGCAGCAGCACCGGGAATGTCACGATGAGCGCGGCGGCCGCCAGCGGGCCCCAGCTCAATTGATCGAACGAGATCATGTTGTAGACGGCGACGGGCAAAGTGCGGGTCTCGCGTCCGGCCAGCACGATGCCGAACACAAAATTGTTCCAGGAGAAGATCACGGCCAGGATGAAGGCGACGGCGATGCCGGGCTTGGCGATCGGCAGGGCGACATGGCGGAAGACCTGCCAGCGTGTGGCGCCGTCGATGAGGGCTGCTTCTTCCAGCTCCAGCGGTGTCGTCTCGAAATAGCCGATCATGATCCAGATCACGATCGGCACCGTCACCACGAGGTGGATGATGATCTGCGGCACCAGCGTGCCGAGCAGTCCCAGCCACTGGAACATCAGAAACAGCGGGATCAGGTAGGACAATCCCGGCGTGATACGGGCGATCAGGATCACGATCGCGGATTTGTGCGCGGCCATCCGCGCGATGCCGTAACCGGCGGGGACACCCACGAGCAGCGCAAGCAACGTCGCGCTGCCTGTCACGACCAGGCTGTTGATGAAATAGGTCAGGAAGCGGTTGGAGGCGAGCACGTCGGCATAGTTTTTCCAGGCGACATGCTCGGGAATGAACACCGGCGGATAGGCGGCATTGTCGATCTCGAATTTGAGCGACAGCGACGCCATCCAGAGGAAGAACAGGATTGCCGGCGACACGATGACGAACACCGAGAACCACAGGCCGATCTTGCCGATGATTTGCCTCGGAGTCATGTTCCGCTCGCGATCTCGGTCCATAGCATGCGCTGGCGCGCATAGAGCATCACCGCCGCAAGCAGGACGATCAGCAGGAAGAACACGACCGCGATCGCCGAGCCGTAGCCGAGGTCGTAATAGGAGAAGGCGACGCTGTAGAGATAGATGTTGATCGTCTCCGACGCCGAGCCTGGGCCGCCCTGAGTGATCGCGAAGATGATGTCGAAACTCTTCACGGCGTCGATCATGCGGATCATGCCGGCGATGAACAGGAACGGCATGATCAGCGGCAGCGTGATGAAGCGGAACACCTGCCAGATACTGGCGCCATCGATCTGTGCACTTTCATAGGGCTCGCTCGGGATGGCGGCGAGGCCGCCAAGCACGATCAGCATAACCAGCGGAGTCCATTGCCAGGTCTCGACCAGCACCAGCGAAGGAATGACGGTCGCGGGATGAAATACCCAGAGCTGCGCGGGGATCCCGACCAGTGACAGCAAATAGTTCAGCACGCCGAGCTGCGGGTGGAACATCATGGTCCAGACCAGCGCGATCGCCACCGGCGTCGCCATCATCGGCATGATGAAGACGCCGCGCAGGAAGCCGCGGCCGGGGAATTTCTGGTGAAACACCACGGCCGCAAAGGTGCCCAGCACCAGCGGCAGCAGCACGGACAGTGCGGTGTAGACCAGTGTATGTCCGATGGCCTCAATGAAGCGCGGATCCTTCGTCAGCCGCAGATAGTTGGAGAACCCGACGAAGGTGGTCGACGAGCCAACCTTCCACTCGTTCAGGCTCATCCAGATCGTGAAGACCCACGGGAAGATGATGATCGCGAGCACGACGACCAGCGCCGGCACCACGAACGGCCAGTAGGACGGCGGCCGCAACTCTATCTCCGGCGCGGCATCAGACTGTGCCGCACCCGGAGTCGATTGTGTCAACGCACTCACGCCTTTTCGCTGCGCTCCAGGATCGGCCGGTACTGTTCGTGCGCCTTCTTCAGCTCGGTCGCGGGATCGGCGCCTGACAGTGTCGAGGTCAGCGCGGCGCCGACGAGATCACGGAATTCGGCGACTGGGATGACGACGGGAAGGCCCAGCTTGCTGATCTTGGCGGAATCGATCACCGATTGCAGCCATTCCTTGGGCATCTTCACGCCGCTCTGGACCTCCGCATCGTTCAGGATCGAGTTGCGGAACGGTACGCCGCCGCCGGACTGCAACAGCCGCGCGCCCTGCTGCTTCGAGACCGCCCATTGACACAGCAGATAGGCGGCTTCCTTGTTCTTGCTTCCGGCGGCAATGCCGATGCCGTCGCCATAGGTGGCCGAATATTGGCCCTTCGGTCCAGCAGGGACCACGGTGTAGCCGACCTTGCCGACGACGCGCGAGGCGGCGGGATCCTCCAGCGGCGGCGCCCAGCCGACGCCGTCGATCCACATCGCGGATCTGCCTTGCGTGAACGAGGCCATCGACTCCATCCAGTTGAAGCCGGCGACGCCGGGCGGGGCGACCTTCGTCAGCAGCGTCTGATAGAGCTTGGTCGCCGCGACCGCTTCCGGACCATCGGTCAGGATGTTGCCCTTGGCGTCCAGGAATTCGCCGCCATAGTTGAGGAAGAAGTTGGTCCACAACGTCATGTTGGCATTGCGTAAGCCCCGCCCGACGAAGCCGTAGGTGCCGTCCTTGGCGTCAGTGAGCTTTTCGGCGGCCGCGACCATCTCGTCCAGCGTCTTGGGGATAGCGACGCCCTTCTTCTGGAACAGCTCCTTGTTGTAGTAGAGGATGAAATAATCGACCGACCAGGGCAGCGACAGCATCTGGCCCTTGTCGTTCTTTGCGTATTGCAGACCTGCGGCCGAGAAATCGCTCTCGACGAGATCGGGCGCAGTCAGCGCCGGATCCTTCATGAAGGGCGTCATGTCGGCGAGCCAACCGGCTTTCTCGAACTGCCGCTTCTGCACGTGATAGCTGAGATGGACGACGTCGAAGCTCGGCCGGCCCGAGGTGAGCTCGATCACGACCTTCTGGCGCTGCTGCTGTTCGGGGATCTGCTCGGATTCGACCTGGATGCCGGTGAGCTCGGTGAACTCCTTGATGTTCTTTTGCAGGTTGTCGCCGCGCGGGCCCTTGGCGAGGATCACCTCCAGCTTGGTCCCGGCGTATTTCTTCCAGTTGACCTCGGCGCGCGCCGGAAAACCGGTCAGGCCGAATGCGCCGGCCGCGGCGGTACCCGCTAGCAGCGTGCGGCGCGAGATGGTGTGGTTGGCCAATTGAGTCCTCCCTCTGATTCAGTTTCTTTGGGAGGGATACTAGCGGCCGTTCCACGCCTGCCTAGCCCTAATCGACGATCAGGGCCGCACCGCCGGCGTCTCCATCGGCAGGCCGCGCGCCCGCGACATCAGATAGAGCTCGAGTGCGACCAGCTCGGGCGAGCCGTAATCGTAGGCCTGGGCGCGGACTCCGCTCATGCAGCTGCGCAGCCGCCGTTCCAGCGATCCCAGCGTTTGCCATTCCAGCCGGTAGAGCGGATAGCCAGTCGGCTGTCCTTGCGTGACCGGCGCGCCCGCGAGGCGCCTGTCGAAATTGTCGTCGTGACAATTGGTGCAGGCGAGATTGAGCTGGCCCTCGCGCTGCATGAAGAGCTCGCGGCCTTGCTCCACGAAGGGCTTTGCCTGCGGATCGTCGCCGGCGCTGATCGCGACGCCGCGCGATTGATGGGCGACGAAGGCGGACAGCGCCAGGAGATCGCGGCTCTCGTAAAGCAGAGGCGTAGCTTGTTGATGATTGGTGCGGCACCGATTAATGCGCTGGTCGAGCGTGACCGGGCGCGCCAGCGCCTTGTCGATGGCGGGATAGCGCGCCGCGACGCCCTTCATGCTGCTGCGCGCATCGCCATGGCAATCCGCGCAGGACTTCTCGGCATTGCCGGTCTTCTTTCCCCACAGCGCCTCGCCCTCGAGCACGAACAGCATGCCCGGATTTGAAGTGTCGTCGTCCTGCATCGCGCGCGTGTCGGGCCCCATGAACGAATAGCCGGACCGGCGCGCATCGATCGGGATTTCACCGGCAAGCAGGGCAGGGGCCGCGGCGAGCAATGCCGCCGCTGCTATCGCGCGCCAAACCCTCATTCGACAATGATCGATGCCGACGCGGTGGACGAATAGCCGTTGTCGCCGATCCATTCGAATTCGAACTTGCCGCTCTCCTTAGCGACCGTGAAGAATGACAAATAAGGATTGGCCGCGATCGCCGGAAACAGATCGGCGCGAAAGATCTCGTCGCCGTTGTAGCGGCAGGTGAAGCTTGTGATGATGTCGCGCGGCACCAGCTTGCCGTCCACGGTATGGCGGAAGCCGGTTTCCATGATGTGCGAGGTCAGCGTGCGGATCTCGATGACGCCGCCGCGTTTGGCCTTTGCCGGAACGTTGATCAGCGCGGGCATCAGTTCATCTCCTCGGTACAGGCGGCCAGCGTCACGACCACGTCTGCGGCAATCTGCCAGAAGGTGTCGTCGGAGAGGCGGGCGATCGCGACCACTTTCTGGGTGTCGGCGAGCCGAATCCGGGTCGAGACCTGCGGGCGGCCGGAGGAGGGGCCGAGATAGAAATTGGCGATGTTCGGCTGCGGGTTCTTCTCGTTGAAGACGTGGATGCTCTTGACGTGGTCATCAGCCGTCATCGCGCTTGCGACGCTCACGGTCATCGGCACCGTGTTGCCGTTCTCGACCAGTGGCGGAATGTCGAGCTTCACCCTGCCGTTGCGAATTTGTGCTTCGCCGACGACGTTGCGGATCGCGGAATTAAGCGTCGCGGGCGTCGCCTGAAGTGGATGCAGGGTGACGATCGGTATCGCCCCGGCGGCGGTGACGCCTCCGGCAAGGCTCAGGAATTGTCGTCGCGTGGGCGGCATGAACAGTCCTAGTCGCGAAGCGTTGCAAGAAAAGCCACGATGTCCTCGATCTCCGCAGCCGACAATATCGGCTTGTCGGCGAAGTTGCGTCCGACGCGCACGAGGCCGTCGCTGCGATAATAGGCCGGCATGATGGTCTGTGCGTTGAAACGTGACGCATCGACCAGTCGAAGCCGCAACTGGCTCGCCGTCCAGCGGTTCCCGGCGCCGGTGAGGTCGGGCGCGAGGTCGCCCTGGAACCGGGTCTCCGGAAACGGCCCGGAATGGCAGAGGATGCAGGTCGTCGTGCGCGCGAGCACCAGCGCGCGGCCACGCGCGGCGTCGCCGGGCGATCCCGTGAGTGATTCCGCAATGCCGTCGCCCGAGATGTTGTAGGGCAGGAGTTCATCGGCCTTCGCCACGGAAACTACCGCGAGGCTGCCGCTGATCAGCGCGGCGATCACCGATCGTGTGTGAGACGAAAGACATCGCCACGAACTCCTCTTACCTCTCCCGCAAGCGGGAGAGGTCGGCGCGCAGCGCCGGGTGAGGGCTCTTTCCCCTTGGGGGTTCTCGATTGCGGATGCACCCTCTCCCCAGCCCTCCCCCGCACGCGGGGGAGGGGGCGCACCGGGTTGGTGGCGACAGCTTGGTCTCATCATGCTCTAGCCAAAGGTGTCTGCCGTGATGGTTTCAAACCAGCGTTCCGTCTCCGCGGCCTCGCGCGCCCGCAGATCGCGCGGCGCGTCGACCGGGCTGGTCGTGCCGCCCTCGACCTCGGCGAAGATGTCGCCCTTCGGCTGGTAATTGCCGGCGAGCGAAAAACCGTAACCGGGGGCGACGGTGTTGTAACAGACACCCGCGAGCCGCGGGGCCTCCGGCGCGCGGGCGGCGAGGAGATCGACGATTGCGCTGGCGCAGGCTTTGCCTTGCGAGCTTGCAGCGGATGCCGATTTCGGAATGCCGCCGCCAAGGCAGGCATCGCCGATGACGTGAATGTTCGGGGCGAGCTTCGACTCGAAGGACACGGGATCGATCGGGCACCAGCCGGTGGCGTCCATAGCCCCCGCAATTTCGGCGATGCGTCCCGCACGCTGCGGCGGGATGACATTGGCGACGTCGGGCGTGTAGTTGCCGAACTCGGTCACGATGGTCATGGTCGCCGGATCAACCGAAGTCACGCGGCCGCCTTGCGACAGCGCGACGCGTTCGATCATGTCGCCATAGAGCTCCTTCCAGGCCGTCTCGAACAGCCGTTGCTGGGAGAAATTATCCTTGGCATCGAGGATCAGAACTTTCGAGCGTGGTTTGTGCGTCTTCAAATAATGCGCGATCAGGCTGGCGCGCTCATAAGGCGCAGGCGGGCAGCGCGAGGGATTGGCCGGGATTGCAATGGCGACCGTGCCGCCGTCCGCCATCGCCTCCAATTGCTTGCGCAGCAAAAGCGTCTGGGCGCCGGCCTTCCAGGCGTGCGGCATCTTCTCCGATGCAGCGGCGTCATAGCCGGGCAGGGCTTCGAGATGGAAGTCGATGCCGGGCGAGAGCACGAGGCGGTCATAGCCAAACGCCGTGCCATCGGCCGCGGTCACGCTGCGCTTTTGCGTGTCGATGGCCGTTGCAGCCTGAGCGACCACGGCAATGCCTTCGGCGGCGAGCATGTCATAGCCGAACTGCTGCGCCTCCATCTTGCGCAGGCCAGCGATCACCGCATTGCTGAGCGGGCAGGAGACGAAGGTCTTGTTCGGCTCGATCAACGTGACCTGCAATCTCGGGTCGGCGCGTTTGAGCGCCCTCGCACAGGCGGCGCCGCCAAAGCCGCCGCCGACCACGACGATGCGGCCTGCGGATTGCGCGCGCAGGATCGAAGGTGCGATGAGCGATGTGGCCGCGACGGTGATGCCGAGGACGGCATTCCGCCGTGTCACCGGCACATTCATGAGTCTTGTCCGGAAAAATGCTGCGGCTGCCATTGTGGCAGCCGCAGCGCTCTCTTAGGCAAAGGTGATGTTCTGGTCGCGCAGAGGCACCGAACGGATGCGCTTGCCCGTCGCCGCGAAGTACGCATTGAGCACGGCCGGCGCCGCAACGCCGATGGTCGGCTCGCCGACACCGCCCCAGAAGCCGCCGCTCGGCACCATCACCGATTCCACACGCGGCATCTCGTTGATGCGCATCGAATTGTAGGTGTCGAAGTTGGTTTGCTCGATCTTGCCGTCCTTGACGGTGCAGCCGCCATAGAACAGAGCCGACAGGCCATAGACGAAGGAGCCCGCGATCTGCCGCTCGACCTGCGCCGGATTGACGACGTAGCCGGGGTCAGTGGAGGCGACGATACGATGCACCTTGATCTTGCTGCCGTCAGTCACCGAGATTTCGGCCGCGCCAGCGACATAGCTGCCGTAACCCATGACCTGGGCGATGCCGCGATAAACGCCCTGCGGCGCCGGCTTGTCCCAGCCGATCTTCTCGGCGACCGCATTGAGCACCGCCAGATGCTTGGGATGATTGCCCATCAGCTTGCGGCGGAATTCGAGCGGGTCCTGGCCTGCGGCCTGGGCCAGCTCGTCCATGAAGCATTCCATGTAGATGGCGTTGTGATTGACGTTGACACCGCGCCAGAAGCCGGGCGGAACGTGCGGGTTGCGCATCGCATGCTCCACCAACAGGTTCGGCACCGAATAGCCGAACGCCGCCTCGCCGGATTGGGCGACGCCCTGGAATGCGGCCGGGTCCATGCCGTTCTGCAGCGCTTCGGGGCGGAGCGAGAACAGAATCGATTGCCCGGACAGGCGGTAGTGCAGCGCGACCAGATTGTTGTTGGCGTCGAATGCGCCGGTCATCTTGCACTGGGTGATGGGGTGATATCTGCCATGCGCCATGTCCTCTTCGCGCGACCACAACAGCTTGATCGGCGTGCCCGGCATCTCTTTGGCGATCAGGACCGCCTGACGGACATAGTCGGTCTGGCCGCGCCGGCCGAAGCCGCCCCCTAGCATCATCTTGTGTACGTCGCACTTCTCGGCCGGCAGGCCGGAAGCCTCCAGCGCCGCCGCAAACGCCGCCTCGCCATTCTGCGTGCCGCACCAGACCTCGCATTTGTCCGCCGTGTAGAGCGCGGTGGCGTTCATCGGCTCCATGGTGGCGTGGTTCTGATAGGGATAGCTGTAGACGGCCTCGACCTTCTTGGCCGCGCTGGCAATCGCCGCCTTGGCATCACCGTTCTTGTTGCCGACATAGGCCGGTTGCTTGTCGTCGAGGCCCTCGGCCAGCCATTTCGCGATCGACTCGCTGGAAACCTTGGCGTTGTCGCCTTCGTCCCAGACGATCGGCAGCGCCTCCAGCGCGGTCTTGGCGTGCCACCAGGTGTCCGCAACGACTGCCACTGCGGTATCGCCGACCTTGACGACCTTCTTGACGCCTTTCATGCCGGCGATCTTGGCTTCGTCAAAACTCTTCAGCTTGCCGCCGAACACCGGGCAGTCCTTGATCGCGGCGTTCAGCATGCCCGGCAGCTTGACGTCGGCGCCGTAGATCATGGCGCCGGTGGTCTTGTCGACGGTGTCGAGCCGCTTCACGCCCTTGCCGATCAGCTTCCAGTCCTTCGGGTCCTTCAGCTTGACGTCCGCCGGCGGCGTCAGCTTCGCCGCGGCCTCGGCGACCTTGCCGTAGGTCGTGGTCTTGCCCGACGGCGTATGGGTAATGACGCTGTTGGCCGCCGTGCATTCGGAGGCCGGCACTTTCCACGTCTCGGCGGCGGCCTGGATCAGCATCACGCGCGCGGTGGCGCCGCCCTTGCGGACATAGTCCTGCGAGGAGCGGATGCCGCGGCTGCCGCCGGTCGAGAAATCACCCCAGACGCGTTTGCGCGCGACGCTCTGGCCGGGGGTCGGATATTCGGTCGTGACCTTGGTCCAGTCACATTCAAGCTCCTCGGCAACGAGCTGGGCGAGGCCTGTCAGCGAGCCCTGGCCCATTTCGGAGCGGGCGATGCGAATCACGACGGTGTCATCGGGCCTGACCACGACCCAGGCACCGATCTCCGGCGAGCCGTCGGCCGCGCGGACCACGGCGGGGCCGCCGAAGGGAATGTCGAGGCCGATTGCGAGACCGGCGCCGACTGCGGCCGTGCCGATGACGAAGGCGCGGCGGTTCAGCCGCGGCGAAACATGCTTGTTCATGTTGGGGATCCTTACGCGCTTGCAATCGTGTGGATCGCTTCGCGCACCTGCTGGAAGGTGCCGCAGCGGCAAATGTTGGTGATGGCCTCGTCGATATCGGCGTCGGTCGGCTTCGGCTTCTCGATCAATAGCGCCGCAACCGCCATGATCATGCCGCTCTGGCAATAGCCGCATTGCGGCACGTCCTGGGCGACCCAGGCTTCCTGCACCTTGTGCAGGGTATCGCCCGAGGCGAGCCCTTCGATCGTGGTGATCTTCTTGCCTTCGGCCTCGCTGACCGAAACCCCGCAAGAGCGCATCGCCACCCCATCGACGTGAACGGTGCAGGCGCCGCATTGTGCAATGCCGCAACCGTATTTGGTGCCGGTCAGGCCGGCATTCTCGCGGATCGCCCAGAGCAGCGGTGTATCCGGCTCGACGTCGAGGGTGAAGGTTTTTCCGTTGATTGTTAGGTTTGCCATCGCAGTCCCCTGATTGGCCCAATCCACCGATTGAACTCAGGGGCGCACTGTGTCGTGCAAATTGGAGCTCTTCAAATCAACAGTCCGAGGGGTGGCCCTGCGCTGAACGGCGCCGTGGCAAGACCATGGCGCGATGTTTTGCCTCACCCCCATTTGGCCCGGCCGCGGCTGCCAATCCGCGGCTTGGGGCGACATCCGCTTGCGAAGCCGGTTCCAAACTTCCATCACGACTGGGCTGGCGGCGACAGTTTGGCCTTTTTGCAGGGGTACAGGACGAGGGCACTTTGCTACACTGCGCCAAAGCCAAGAGGAGTTCCATGAACGTGCCGAGTCCCTGCAACGTGCTGATGCTCTATCCGCTGTTCTCGGCAGAGTCCTTCTGGAGCTTTGGCGAATCCTGCAAAGTGCTCGGCGTCAAGCGCCCGGCCGCCCCTTTGGGCCTGATCACCGTCGCCGCGATGCTGCCCGAGAGCTGGACGGTCCGGCTGATCGATTGCAACACAGCGCCCTTCAGCGACGATGATCTTGCCTGGGCCGACGTCGTCTTCACCGGAGGCATGTTGCCGCAGCAGGCCGACACGCTGCGCCTGATCGAAATCTGCCGTGCAGCGGGCAAGCCGGTGGTCATCGGTGGTCCCGATCCCACCTCGAGCCCCCACATCTATGAGCGGGCCGACTTTCGGGTGCTCGGCGAGGCCGAGAGCGTCATCGACGAATTCATCGCGGCCTGGGACAGCGGCGTCCGGTCCGGCGTCTACACCGCGCCGAAGTTCCAGGCGGACGTCACCAAGACCCCGGTCCCGCGCTTCGACCTGCTGAAGTTCGAGGACTACCTCTATCTCGGCGTGCAGTATTCCCGCGGCTGCCCGTTCACCTGCGAGTTCTGCGACATCATAGAGCTCTACGGACGCGTGCCCCGGACCAAGACGAACGAGCAGATCCTGCGCGAGCTCGATACCCTCTACGCGATGGGTTACCGCGGCCATCTCGACTTCGTCGACGACAATTTCATCGGAAACAAGAAGTCGCTGCGGCTGTTCCTGCCCCAGCTTGCCGAGTGGCAGCGCGCGCACGGCTATCCCTTCGAATTGTCGACCGAAGCCTCGGTCAATCTGGCCGACGATCCCGAGCTCCTGGAGCTGATGGGCGCGGCCAATTTCTTCGCCGTCTTCGTCGGCATCGAAAGTCCGGATCCTGCCACCCTCGTCGCGATGCGAAAGAAGCAGAACACCCGCCGCAACATCGCGGAGAGCATTCACAAGATCTACGCCGCCGGCATGCTCGTCACCGCGGGCTTCATCGTCGGCTTCGACAATGAGAAGGTCGCGATGGCGGACGCCATGATCGATTTCATCGAGGAGGCGGCGATTCCCGTCAGCATGGTCGGCCTGCTCTATGCGCTGCCGAACACGCAGCTCACGCGCCGCCTGGAGCGCGAAGGCCGGCTCCACCCGGGCCACGATGTGGCGCCGACGATCGGCGCCGATCAGTGCACGGCCGGGATCAACTTCGATCCGGTGCGTCCGCTCCGCGACATCCTGATGGACTACAAGCGGGTGCTGGAGCACGTCTACAGCCCGGCTGCGTATGCAGGGCGCGTCGACCGCCTGATGACGCTGCTCGACCGTTCAAGGCAGCGCCACGACCTCGCCGAAGGCGATATCCGCGCCAGGCTCGGGGCGATGGAGACGGTTCACAAGGTGGTCACCGCCCTTCCCGAGGCGCGCGGGCCGCTCTGGCAAACCTTCATGAACTGCGCCAAGCGCGACACGGCGTCGGCGCGCATCGCCGTGCAGATGATCGCCGCCTATGCGCATCTCGGACCGTTCTCGCGCAAGGTCATCGAAGCTATCGATGCCCGCTTGGCGGCGCTGGACGACAACACGGACCTTGCGGCGGCTGTTGGGGTGACGGCGGCCTGACCGCTGGCCTGACGTCTTACTTCACCGCGAGCCGCAGGAAGCTCATCACGCTGCCGAGCGCGGCAAAGCCGGCGCCGAGGGCCAACGCCACTGTCGCGCCGTCGTGGCCAGCGAGCGCGAAGCAGAGAGCGGCGAGTGCTGCTCCCGTGGTCTGTCCGGTCAGGCGCGCGGTCGCGACGATGCCGGAGGCGCTGCCGCTGCGATGCGGCGGCGCGCTGGACATCACCGCCTTCATGTTCGGCGCCTGGAAGAAGCCGAACCCCATGCCGCAGATCACCATCCGCCAGATGATGTCGGCAATGGCGGGGTTGGCCGGAAGCGTCGCGAGCAGCGCCATGCCGAGGCCGAGCAGAACGAGGCCGATGCCGCCGAGCAGGCCGACCGCGTGGCGGTCGGAAAGGCGTCCCGCGATCGGCGCCATGATGCCGACCACCAGCGGCCAGGGTGTCATGAAGAAGCCGGTCTCGACCTGCGAGCGGCCAAGTACATCCTCGAAATAGAACGGCAGCGAGACGAAGGCGAGGCCCTGCACCGCGAACGAGCACACGGCGGTCGCTGCCGACAGCGCGAACATCGGCCGGCCGAACAGGTCGATCGGCAGCATCGGCGCGGGATGATCGGCGTGGCGGCGCGTCAGGATGAAGCCGAGCGCGAGCGCCGAGACCAGCTCGATGGCCACGATCACCGGCGACAGACTATGCGCGGCGCTGCCGATGCCGGTGATGAACAGGCCGAGGCAGGCCGACGCCAGCATGGCGCCGAGGAAATCAAAGCCGTGATCGGCACGCGGCGTCTTGGGCAGCATCGCAAAGCCGATCCCGATCGCGACCAGGCCGAACGGGATGTTGACGGCGAACAGCCACGGCCACGGGCCGAGCGCCAGGATCGCCGATGCGATCGAGGGTCCGAAGGTGAAAGCGGTCGCAACCACGAGGGCGTTGTGGCCGAAGCCGCGGCCCTGCATCCTTCCGGGATAGACGAAACGCACCAGCGCCGTGTTGACGCTCATGATGCCGCTGGCTCCGAGGCCCTGCAGCGTGCGCGCCACCAGCAGGCTCTCCAGCGACCATGCCACCGCGCAGAACAGCGAGGCGATGGTGAACAGGATCAGGCCGCCCAGATAGATGCGCTGGTGCCCGACGATCTCGCCGAGCGCTCCCAGCGGCAGCAGCGTCGCTACCAGCGCGATCTGGTAGACATTGACCACCCAGACCGACTGCTCCGGACTGACATGCAGGTCGGCGGCAATGGCAGGCAAGGCGATGTTGGCGATCGCGGTGTCGAGCGAGGCCATTGCCAGCGCGGTGAAGATCGCGGCGATCGCCCAGCGCCGCTGTGCGGCCGGCAGGCCATCGGCAATGGGATGGTCGGGCTCGCGCACCGCGGCGGGTAACGTGATTGTCATTGCGTTTGCGCATTGCTCCGGCGAAGGCGACGTTTGGCGTGTACTACGGCGCGGCCGCCTTCCACAGGCATATGCTTGCATGCGGTGTATGCGCGAAGGCTGGCCGGGAGCAGCAGGCGAGCCGCTTCTCGATCATTTTCCACTCTCGGTAGCGATGACCAAAAAACAGAAAACTCCAAAACAACCCCATGCACAGTAGAAAGCCCCTTGATCGATAAGGGATTTCCGAATCACGCCGCGACGAGATTCGCTGCTGCGATGACGTTGACCCGTCGGGCAAAACACTGGCAGGATGCTAACGTGGCACCTGCCGCAAAAGGCCAGCCTGTGTGCTCCTCGCGGATGAGCGGGCAGGGCTATCGCACATGACGTCTCAGCGGCGCCTGAGCTAGCGCCCGTCCTTCGAGACCACCGCTTCGCGATCTCCTCAAGACGAGGCTTAGCTGCATTGGTCTTCGTTGAAATGCAGCCGCGTACTCACCCCTCCTCCTGAGGGCCCGCCGTAGGCGGGCGTCTCGAAGGATGGTTGCAGTCAAGCTTCCAGGCGGCCTGTGCCTTTCCTGCAAGCGGGAGAGTGAACGCGCCCCGGCCAATCGCCTCAACCTGAGCCATTGCGCGTCTAAAACTGATACCTCCGCAATCCGCCATCCACCGGGATCACCGTGCCCGTGATGTAGCGCGCCACCGGTGAGGCCAGAAATACCGCGAGTGCCGCCAGATCTTCCGGCTCGCCCCAATAGCCGACCGGGATCTCTTCCTCCGCGAAGCGCTCGCGATAGTCAGGCGCGTAGTTGCGGCGGATCTGTTCGCTCATGATGCGGCCGGGCGGAATGCAGTTGATGGTGATGCCGTGCTCGCCGATCTCGCGCGACAGGCCCTTGGCCCAGGCGTGCACGGCGGCCTTGGCGGCAAAGGCGGCGTTGAGGCCTTCCGGCTCGGACTTGCCGGTGATGTTGACGATGCGGCCCCATTTGCGTTCGATCATCTGCGGCAGCAGCGCATGCGCGATGCGGCGGTAGCTGGTGAAGTTCAGCGCGATCGCCTCGTCCCATTTGCTGTCGGGCGCATCGACCGGCAGCGGCCGGCTGCCGCCGGCGTTGTTGATGAGGATGTCGACATGGCCGAGCTCTTTGAGCGCAAAGGCCGCGATCCTCTCCGCCGCGTCCTTGGCCATGACGTCCTGCTCGAACGGCGTGATCAGCCCGGTGCCTACTTCCTGCACCAACTCGGCAAGCAGATCGGTGCGCCGCGCCACGCCGACGACGCGCACGCCTTCGGCGGCGAGGCCCTTGGCGATGGCGCGGCCGATGCCGATGCTCGCTCCCGTGACAACAGCGGTTTTCGATTTGAGCCCGAGGTCCATGGTCACACGCTCACTTATTTGCTTTTGCTTGTTGCTGTTCGATTCCTGCCCTGTCCCCGGCCTGGGTGATTTGCCCGACCGGGATGAGCAGTGGTAACCAAGAGCCCTGGCGAAGGAAACATCAAAAGAAAAGGCGTCGGATGATGGTCTGGGATCCGCAGCAATACCTGAAATTCTCCGGTCACCGGCTCCGGCCCGCTGTTGACCTCTTGATGCGAATTCCTGATTTTGGCCCGCGCGCGATCGCCGATCTTGGCGCGGGCGCCGGCAACGTGACAAAACTGATCAAAGAGCGCTGGCCGGATGCCGCCGTGTCCGGCATCGAGGGGTCGGCCGAGATGGTCGCGGCCGGACGCAAGGCTGCGCCGGATGTGGAATGGTCGCACCAGGACCTCAGCCATTGGCGCCCGGCCAGGCAATACGACTTGATCTATTCCAATGCCGCACTGCACTGGCTGCCCGATCATGCGGCACTGTTTCCCGCGGCGATGGAGAAGGTGGCGCCTGGCGGCATGCTTGCCGTGCAGATGCCGCGCAACTTTACAGCGCCTTCGCATGTCCTGATTGGCGAGACCGCGCTCGATGGTCCGTGGCGGCCCAAGGTCGAGCACCTCGTCACGCCGCCGCCGGTCGAGGGGCCGGCCTTCTATCACGATCTTCTTGCGCCGATGTCGGCCAACATCGACATCTGGGAGACGGAATATCTGCAAGTGCTCGAAGGCGAGAACCCCGTCAAGGAATGGACCAAGGGGACCTGGCTGACGCGCTATCTCGACGTGCTCGCAGGCGACGAGAAGATCGCGTTCGAAGCCGCCTATGGGATGCGCGTTGCGAAGGCTTATCCGAAGAATGCAGCGGGGCAGACCCTATTCCCGTTCCGCCGTCTCTTCATGGTTGCCCAGCGCAAAGGCTGATGCACTGCCGCAATGCGACATAAGCGCTCGTTCCCGTGGCCGGGCGCGGAGGCCGGGTTGCGTAGACAGCACTCGTCAAGCTAGCTTGGCTGCGGCAGGTTGGGCTTAGGTCTAGTTGTTCGGCTTGTGGATTGCTGCCACTACTGACCTGCAAAACAAAAAGAACCCGGTTTTCGAGGTTGTTGGGGAGGTCTTCATGCGTAAACTGCTTCTCGCGATCGCGGCGGCCGTGCTCGTTTTGACCCCTGCCATTGCACACGCCCAAGCTCCGATCATCATCAAGTTCAGCCACGTCGTCGCCAACGACACCCCGAAGGGGAAGGGCGCGTTGAAGTTCAAGGAGCTCGCGGAGAAATACACCGACGGCAAGGTCAAGGTCGAAGTCTACCCGAACTCCACGCTCTACAAGGACAAGGAGGAGATCGAGGCGCTGCAGCTCGGCTCGGTGCACATGCTTGCCCCCTCGACCGCCAAATTCGCGCCCCTTGGGATCAAGGAGTTCGAGGCGCTCGATCTGCCCTGGCTGTTCAAGGACGATCAAACCTATTCCAACGCGATCAAGGGCACGATCGGCAAGTGGCTATTCCAGAAGCTCGAGGCCAAAGGCATCACCGGCCTCGCGTATTGGGACAACGGCTTCCATATGGTCTCCTCGAATCGTCCGCTGATGAAACCGACGGATTTCCAGGGCCTCAAGTTCCGCATCTCGGGATCCAAGGTCGCCGACCAGTATTTCCGCCTGGTCGGCACGATCCCGCAGATCATGGCGTTCTCCGAAGTCTACCAGGCGCTGCAGACCGGCGTGGTCGACGGCTGCGAGAACACCGCATCGAACTATTTGACGCAGAAGTTTTACGAGGTGCAGAAGGACATCACGGTGTCCTATCACGCGCACCTGCAATATGCCGTCATCGTCAACTCAAAATTCTGGTCCGGTCTGCCGCCCGACATCCGCGCCCAGCTCGACAAGGCGATGGCGGATGCGACCGACTACACCAACTCGATCGCGCGCCAGGAGAACGAGGACGCGCTCGCCGAGATCAAGAAAACCGGCAAGACCAACCTGCATTACCTCACCGACGCCGATCGCAAGGCGTGGCAGGAGGCGATGCAGCCGACCTACAAATGGGCAAAGGGCAGGGTCGGGCAGGAAGTGCTCGATCTCATCGCCAAGGAACTCGACGTCAAGATGAACTGACGGCCGCGCCCGAATAAGAACAATAGCAACGGTCGGGGGTGATCGCACTCCCGGCCGTTTCGCATCCGAACCGACGAGCCAATGCTGGGGGAACCAAGTTGCTGCGTGCGCTGAATCGTTTTCTCAATCATCTCGAGGAATGGCTGATCGCGACGATGATCGCGGCTGCGACGTCGCTCATCTTTGTCGCCGTGCTGCACCGTTACGGCGCCGGGCTGTCGATCGACATCGCCAAATGGGCGGAAGCCCGCAACATGGCTTTCCTGGCCGTCCCGGCGCGCGCGGCGTTCGTCTGGCTTGCCGCGCTCGACCTGTCCTGGGCGCAGGAGCTCTGCATCTACATGTTCATCTGGATGGCGAAGTTTGGCGCCGCTTACGGCGTGCGGACCGGCATCCATGTCGGCGTCGACGTGCTCGTCAATATCCTTCCCGGCGGATCGCGCCGCCGCGTCATCACTTTCGGCCTGCTGTGCGGCGCGCTGTTCACCGCGATCGTGGGCTATTTCGGCGCCGCCTTCGTCGGCCAGATGTGGCAGACCGGTCAGCAGTCCAACGATCTGGAAGCGCCGATGTGGATGGTGTATCTCACCATCCCGCTCGGCTCCGGCTTGATGTGTTTCCGCTTCCTGCAGGTCGCCTGGTCGTTCTATCGTACCGGTGAGCTGCCGCATCACGATATGGCCGACGTCGAGGGCGTCGAAGTGGACCCGGTGCATCCGGCCCCGGTCACGCCCACCCAGGTCGTCCGGGACGAGCGCAGCCCGCTCGGCTGGATCCTGATGCTGCTTCCGGTCCTGATCGTCGCGCTGTGCTTCGCCCATGCGGCCCACGTCGTTACGCTGCCGCAGGGCCTGCGTGTCTTCATCGTGTTCGCGCTGCTGCTCTCGCTGATGCTGACGGGCATGCCGATCTCGATCGCTCTTGGCCTCACCGTGCTCAGCTACATGTTTGCACTGACCGACGTGCGCACGGAATCGGTGGCGTTGAAGCTGTTCACCGGCATCGAGAATTTCGAGATCATGGCGATCCCGTTCTTCATCCTCGCCGGCAACTTCCTGACCCATGGCGGGGTGGCGCGGCGGATGATCACCTTCGCGACCTCGCTGGTCGGCCATTGGTACGGCGGTCTCGCGCTGTCGGGGGTGGTCGCCTGCGCGCTGTTCGCGGCGATCTCCGGCTCATCGCCCGCAACCGTGGTGGCGATCGGCTCGGTGATCCTCCCGGCGATGGTCGCGCAAGGATTCCCGAAGCGGTTCGGGGCGGGCGTCATCACGACGTCTGGCTCGCTCGGCATTCTCATTCCGCCGTCGATCCCGATGGTCCTCTACGCCGTCTCCACCAACAGCTCGGTGGGCAAGCTCTTTATCGCCGGCATCGTGCCGGGGTTTCTGCTTGCCACCTTGCTTGGTGCAACGACATTCTATCGGGCCTGGCGCAACGACTATCCGCGGATGCCTAAAGCGACGCTGTTCCAACGCTTCGACGCTTTCCGCAAGTCGATCTGGGGCATCCTGCTGATCGTGATCGTGATCGGCGGCATCTACAGCGGCCTGTTCACGCCGACCGAAGCTGCCGCTGTCAGCGCGGTCTACGCCTTCATCGTCGCGGTGTTCATCTACAAGGACCTGAAGCTGCGGGATGTGCCGCGGGTGCTGCTGTCATCGGCGAACCTCTCGGCGATGCTGCTCTACATCATCACCAACGCCGTGCTTTTCTCCTTCCTGATGACTTACGAGAACGTGCCGCAGGCGCTCGCGCAATGGATGATCGACCTGGGGTTGGGCTGGATCGGCTTCCTGCTGCTCGTCAACCTGCTGCTGCTGGTGGCGGGCAATGTGATGGAGCCGTCCTCGATTATCCTGATCCTGGCCCCGATCCTTTTTCCGGTCGCGATCAAGCTCGGCATCGATCCCATTCATTTCGGCATCCTGATGACGGTCAACATGGAGGTCGGCCTGTGCCATCCGCCTGTCGGCCTCAACCTCTACGTCGCCTCGGGCATCGCCAAGATGGGGATCACCGAACTCACGGTCGCGGTGTGGCCATGGCTCCTCACCATGCTGGGATTCCTCGTGGTGGTGACGTATTGGCCCGGTCTGTCGCTGTGGCTGCCGCGGTTGCTTGGGATGTAGCTGCTTAACCCTCTCCCCTTGTGGGAGAAGGGTGGCTCGCCGCGTAGCGGCGAGACGGGTGAGGGGTCTCTCTCCGCTCGCCCAACTCTCGTTGCGTTCGCGGAGATATACCCCTCATCCGGCGCTTCGCGCCACCTTCTCCCACAAGGGGAGAAGGGAAGAGAAGACCTTCGCGGAGGAGCAAGCATGACCGAGCACACCAGCGAACCCAAGGACGCGACACCCTCTGTCATCGCGCAGCAACAAGCCATGTTGAACGCGCTGCCGTTTTCCGACACGCGGGATTTCGATGATGCCGCGCGTGGCTTTCTCGGCACGATCGAGAATGCAGAGATCACGAACGCGCAGGGGCGGACGGTCTGGAGTCTCGCGCCTTACGGCTTCCTGTCCACTGAAGAGGCGCCGCCCACGGTCAATCCGAGCCTGTGGCGACAGTCGCGGCTCAACATGCAGCACGGCCTGTTCGAGGTCGTGCCCGGCGTCTACCAGGTGCGCGGACTCGACATCGCCAACATGACGCTGATCGAGGGCGACAACGGCGTCATCGTCGTCGACACCCTGACCTCGATCGAGGGTGCCCGCGCCGCGCTCGATCTCTATTTCAGGCATCGAGGTTCGAGGCCGGTTGCGGCCGTCATTTTCACGCACACCCACACCGACCATTGGGGCGGCGCCCGTGGCGTGCTGGAGGAGGACGCGCTGGCAAGTAGCCGCGTGCCGATCATCGCGCCGAACCTGTTCATGGAGCATGCCGTCTCCGAGAACATCATTGCGGGACCCGCAATGCTGCGCCGGGCGCAGTACCAGTTCGGGCCGCTGCTCGCCAAGGGCGCGCGGGGACAGGTCGATTGCGGTCTCGGCAAGTCGATGGCGGCAGGATCGGTCGCGCTGCTGCGCCCCACAGATCTGATCATGGCGACCGGGGACAGGCGCGTCATCGACGGCGTCGAGTTCGAATTTCAGATGGCCCCGAATAGTGAGGCGCCGGCGGAGATGCACTTCTTCATCCGGCGCTACAAGCTGTTGAACCTTGCCGAGAACTGCACGCACAATTTCCACAATCTGTTGCCGTTCCGCGGCGCCGACGTGCGCGACGCGCTGGCCTGGTCGAAATATCTGAACGAGGCGTTGCAGCTCTGGGACGGCAAGGCCGAGGCGATGTGCGGCCAGCATCACTGGCCGGTATGGGGGGCCGATCGTATCGGCACGATGATCCGGCAGCAGCGCGACCTCTACAAATTCGCGCATGACCAGACCATCCGCCTGATGAATCACGGCCTCACCGCAGCCGAGATCGCCGAGACGATCCGGCTGCCGAAAAGCCTGGAAGGTGCCTGGCACGGCCGCGGCTATTACGGCCACATCCGGCACAATGTGAAGGCGATCTATCAGAAATATCTCGGCTGGTACGACGCCAATCCAGTCAATCTCGATCCGCTGCCGCCGGTGGAGTCAGGCAAGAAGTATGTCGAGTATATGGGCGGCGCGGATGCGATCCTGGCACGGGCGCGCAGCGATTTCGACAAGGGCGAGTTTCGCTTCGTCGCCCAGGTGCTCGGCCATCTCGTCTTCGCCGAGCCCGACAATGCGGCCGCGCGCGGTCTGCTCGCGGACACGCTGGAACAGCTCGGCTACACCGCCGAGAGCGCGACCTGGCGCAACGCCTATCTGTTCGGCGCGCAGGAATTGCGCCAGGGCATGCCGAAGGTGCCGGCTCGCCCGCCAATGCCGCGCGAGACGCTGGCCGCGCTGCGCACCTCCCAGCTCTGGGACGTGCTGGGCATTCGCCTCAACGGCCCAAGGGCGGAAGGCAAGCACATCGTCTTGAACTGGAGCTTCTCCGACACCGGCGAGACCTTCGTGCTCAATTTGGAGAACTGCGCGCTCACTTACACCGGGGGCGTGCAGGCGGAAGGCGCCGATGGCAGCTTCACGCTGGCGCGCTCCACGCTCGACGAGGTGATCGCCAAGCTGACGAGCTTTCCGGAAGCCGTCGCAGCCGGCAAGGTCAAGCTGTCAGGCAACCCAATGAAGCTCGCCGAGCTGATGGGCCTGATGGACGAGTTTCCGCGGATGTTCGAGATCGTCGAGCCGAAGCGGGCGGTGGTGAGGTAGGGGGCTGGCGACGCGCCGTAACGCCAAGAGCGTTGCAGCGCGTCCGGGACACGAGAGTTTACTCCGCGCTGCTCACCAGCTTGATCCGCGGCGCCTGTTGCTCGGCGAGGCCGCGGTAGGCGGCGAGATAGTCCAGCGCCATGCGCCGCGCCGTGAAGCGCGTCTCGAACTGCTTGCGGATCGCGGTGCGGTCGAGCTGCGCAAGGCGGTTGACGACCCCCGCCGCACTGATGACGTCCTCGACGATGAAGCCGGTCAGGCCGTCGTCGATGATCTCCGGCACCGAACCGCGGTTGAAGGCGACGACCGGCGTTCCGCAGGCCATGGCTTCGATCATCACGAGGCCGAACGGCTCCGGCCAGTCGATCGGCAGCAGAAGTCCGAGCGCGCCGCTCAGGAAGTCCGACTTCTCGTGATCGCCGATCTCGCCGATGAAGTCTACCAGGGGATTGTTCTCGATCATCGGCCGGATCAGCTCGTCGTAATAATCCTGATCGGCACGATCGACCTTGGCCGCGATCTTCAGCGGAATGCCGCAATGGGTCGCGATCTTGATGGCGCGGTCGACGCCCTTCTCCGGCGCGATGCGGCCGAGCACGGCGAGATATTCCTGTTTCGCAACCTTCGGCGTCAGCAGGTTCTCCGGCAGGCCGTGATAGATCGTCTGCACCCAGTTCGCCTGCGGTACCGGCCGCCGCTGCGCATTCGAGATCGAGATCACCGGCATCTTGGAGAAGGTGTTGAAGACCGGCTGATGCTCCGGCAGGTCGAGCCGGCCGTGCAGCGTGGTCAGGAAGGGGGTCGGCTGCCGGTGGAACAACGACCAGGGGTAATAGTCGAGATGGAAGTGGAGGAAATCGAACTCCTCGTCGTCACATTTCTGCCGCACGCGCTCCAGCAGAACCATGTGTAGCGCGTTGGGATCGCGCACGGACCCATCGAGACGGAGCGCCCGGGGCCACAGCGCGTCCAGCTTGGCTGATGTCTGAGAATCGCCGCTGGCGAACAAAGTCACGTCGTGCCCGAGCGCCACCAACTCTTCCGTCAACCAATGCACCACCCGCTCGGTGCCGCCATACAGCTTGGGTGGAACAGCCTCCGTCAACGGAGCTACCTGCGCGATGCGCATCTCACCATCTCCTCTGCGATCATGAAAGTTGTAAACCCCCGCCAGTACGGCACCGGCACGCCAAACAAAGGAACGTTCCCGCAGTTGCGAAGTTCCTTCCTGCGAACGTTACTTCTTCGACACAGTGCAGCGCGGCCGCGATGATGCCATCACCTCTTCTCACATCGTCCGCATCTGCATGTCGTGATCGCTCGGCCGGGAACCCCGGCGCACGGTCGATGTTCAGTCGGTCAGTAACAAAACAAAAACCAGCATAACGGGGCGATAGCCATATGGATCAGCTTTCCGGATACGCACGCAGGCCATTTGCCTTTGTCTTGCGCTATCTTCGACGTCGCCTTGCGTCGCATCTGGTGATCCTGGTTGCAGTGGTGGCAGCCGTTGCCTGCTCCGTGGGCACGCAATACGGCGTCAAGTCGTTGGTCGACAGCCTCTCCGCGGGACCATCACATGGGGGTAACGTATGGCTGGCATTCATTTTGCTCATGTCGCTGATTGCCGCCGACAACTTCCTGTGGCGGATCGCGAGCTGGACGGCGAGTTTCACCTTCGTTCGTGTCACCGGTGATTTACGACGCGACATATTTCGTCATCTGACCGGGCACGCACCGAGCTACTTCTCCGACCGGATGCCGGGCATGCTGACCAGCCGCATCACCGCGACGTCGAACGCGGTGTTCACGGTCGAGAACATGTTCGTCTGGAATGTGTTGCCGCCCTGCGTTGCCACAATTGCGGCAATCGCCTTGATTGGAACCGTCAGTCCTTACATGGCGCTTGGCCTGATCGTGATTGCCGGCGGCATGGTGATTGCGATGTTCCGTCTCGCTGCCGCGGGCAAGCCGCTGCACGACGACTTCGCCGACAAGGCCGCCGTGGTCGACGGGGAGATGATCGACGTCATCAGCAACATGCCCCTGGTGCGGGCCTTCTGCGGCATCGGCCACGAGCACGAGCGGTTCGACGCGACGGTGAGCCGGGAGCTGACCGCGCGCAGCCGCAGCCTGCGTTATCTGGAAAAGCTGCGGTTGTTGCATGCCGCAGTGACCGTGCTTCTGACGATTGCGCTGATGGCCTGGGCAGTCACGCTCTGGCAGCGGGGCGAAGCGACCACCGGCGATGTCGTGCTGGTCTGTACGCTTGGTATCTCCATCCTGAGCGCCACGCGCGATCTCGCGGTGGCGCTGGTCGACGTCACCCAGCACGTCGCACGTCTGACCGAGGCGATCGCCACGCTGCTGGTGCCGCACGAGTTGCGCGATCACCCCGAGGCGGAGCCGCTGGTGAAGAGCGGTGCGGCCATCGCGTTCAACAATGTCACCTTCGGCTATCCCGGCGGCGAGAAGATCTTCGAGCGCTTCAGCCTTCGCTTGCAACCCGGCCAGCGCGTCGGCCTGGTCGGCCAGTCCGGCGGCGGAAAATCGACGCTGTTCACGCTGCTGCAGCGTTTTTACGATACCGACGAGGGCAGCATCACCATCGACGGACAGGACATCTCGAAGGTCACGCAGCTGAGCCTGCGCGAGGCGATCTCCGTCGTGCCGCAGGACATCTCCTTGTTCCATCGGTCGATCCGCGAGAACATCCGCTACGGCCGCCCGAACGCGACCGACGACGAGGTGCTGCGCGCGGCGATCGCGGCGCGCTGCGACTTCATTGACAGCCTGCCTGAAGGGCTCGATACCATGGTCGGCGACCGCGGCGTCAAGATGTCGGGTGGCCAGCGCCAGCGCATCGCGATCGCGCGCGCGTTCTTGAAGGACGCGCCGATCCTGCTGCTGGACGAGGCCACCGCGGCGCTCGACAGCGAGTCGGAAGAGGCGATCCGCGAGGCGTTGTCGCGCTTGATGCGCGGCCGTACCGTGATCGCGATCGCGCATCGGTTGGCTACGCTGCGCAATTTTGATCGCGTGGTGGTTTTGAAGAATGGTAAGATCATCGAAGACGGCTCGCCCGAACGCCTGATGCAGGGCCACGGGCCCTATCGTGAGCTGGTCACGCAGGAAATGAGCCGCCTCGCGCAGGCCGCCGCGTAAACCAACAGTCGCGTTCTCGAGTCGGTCGCGTTTCTTGAAACAAGCGCAGGGGAGCAGCTCATGTCGGCCGAAGCCGTAGCCCAACTCGGTCCCGTGACGCGGACCCCGCAACAGGTCGCGGAGCAACCTTTCTATATCCCGATGACCGGGCCGTCGGCTCGGCCGCGGCGGTCCCTCAAGCACGACGACATGTTCATCGTGCTCGACAGCCACGGCGACATCGGCGCCTCCGCCGGCGGGCCGGACGGCCTGTTTCACTACGACACGCGCTATCTGGCGCGGCTGGAGCTCGTGCTCGACGATCTCCAGCCGCTGCTGCTGGGCTCCAATTTGCGCGACGACAATTCGGCGCTGACGGTCGATCTGACCAATCCGGACATCTATCGTCAGGGCCGCCTGGTGCTTCAGAAGGACCTGCTGCACATCGTGCGCACGATCTTCCTGTGGCGCGGCACGGCTTATCAGCGCATCGGCGTGCAGAACCACGGCGGCGCGCGCGCCAGCTTCGAGCTGACGCTGCTGTTCGACAACGACTTTGCCGATCTGTTCGAGGTCCGCGGCGAGCGTCGCCCGCGCCGCGGGACCGGCACGAGCAAATTGCTGGGGCCGACCGACGTGCTGTTCGAATATCGCGGTCTCGATGACGCCGAGCGCACGACGGGGCTGCATTTCGACCCGCGCCCGACGCGGCTGTCGGTGAATGCCGCGACCTGGCAGATCGAACTGGATCCGCATGAATCGGAATCGCTGTTTGTGGCCGTGTCCTGCAACCGGCCGATTGCGGAGAAGCCTGCGCGCTTCTTCAGCGGCCTGCTCGCCCATCGCCGCGAGATGCGCCAGTCTACAATGGGCGCCGCCAGCATCGAGACCTCCAACAACATCTTCAACGAGGTGCTGTGCCAGGCCATGGCCGACCTCAACATGCTGATGACGGAGACACCGCAGGGACGTTATCCCTATGCCGGCATTCCCTGGTACTCGACGACGTTCGGCCGCGACGGCCTGATCACCGCGCTGCAGATGCTGTGGGTCGATCCGCGGATCGCCAAGGGCGTGCTGCGGCGGCTTGCGCATTTTCAGGCGAAGGCGATCGACCCGCTCGCCGATGCCGCGCCGGGCAAGATCCTGCACGAGATGCGCGGCGGCGAGATGGCCGCGCTGCGCGAGGTGCCGTTCTCACAATATTACGGCAGCGTGGATTCGACCGCGCTGTTCATCCTGCTCGCCGGAAGCTATTTCGAACGCACCGGAGACGAGGCCACGTTGATCGAGCTATGGCCGGCCATCGAGGCGGGGCTGGCCTGGATCGACGGTCCCGGCGACCCGGATAATGACGGCTTCGTCGAATACCAGCGCGCGACGGAAAAGGGGCTGGCCAACCAGGGCTGGAAAGATTCATACGACGCGATCTTCCACGCCGACGGCCAGCTCGCGGAGGGCAATATCGCGCTCGCCGAAGTCCAGGGCTACGTCTACGCCGCAAAGCAGCTCGCCGCCCGTTGCGCCTTGCGGCTCGGCAAGCCGGACCGTGCGCGCAAGCTCGAGGCCGAGGCCAAGGCGCTGGCCGAACGGTTCGAGGCGGCGTTCTGGTGCGAGGAGCTCGGCACCTATGCACTCGCGCTCGATGGCAAGAAGCAGCCGTGCAAGGTGCGGACCTCGAACGCCGGTCAGGTCCTGTTCAGCGGCATGATCCGCGAGAATCGCGCCCGCCTCGTCGCAGCCGATCTGATGGGGCCCCATTTCTTCTCGGGCTGGGGCATCCGCACCGTCGCGCAAGGCGAGGTGCGTTATAACCCGATGTCCTATCACGACGGATCGATCTGGCCGCACGACAACGCGCTGATCGCGCTCGGCTTTGCGCGCTACGGCCTCAAGCACTCGGTGGCGCATGTCTTCAAGGGACTGTTCGACGCGGCGACCTACATGGATCTGCGCCGGTTGCCCGAATTGTTCTGCGGCTTCCGGCGCGAGAAGCGGCGCGGCCCGACGCTCTATCCGGTCGCCTGCGCGCCTCAGGCCTGGGCCAGCGCGACGCCGTTCACGCTGCTGGAAGCGGCCCTCGGCCTCGAGTTCGACGTGGTGCGCGGCGAAATTCGTCTGCGCAACCCGCATCTGCCGACGTTCCTCAATGAGGTGATCCTGCGCGACTTGCGCCTGGGCGAATCCAGCGTCGATCTTCGCGTCAGCCGCCACGGCGACGACGTGGCGCTGGAGGTGTTGCGCACGCGCGGCCGGATTCAGGTCTCGATCGTGCTGGCGCGCTAGCGGCGCGCAAGGAGGGCGTCATGCGTGTGATCGGAGCACTGATTGTTGGCATGGCCATCGTCGCGAATCTGGCGGTGGCGACCTCGCGTGCCGCAGACGAGCCGTCCACAGGCGCGAGTGAGGCGAATGCGCCGGCGACGCAGCCGCCGGCTTCGACCGTGCCCGTCACGCCGAAGGACGCCGCCCCGCCGCCGTCGGTGACCATCATCGGCGCCAGCGAGGCCCACGGCGTACTCGGCCGCGACGTGCGCAGTGCCGCCGGCGAGGACATGGGCCGCATCGTCGATGTGATCGTCGATCGCGCCGGCCATGTCCGCGCCGCCGCGATCGATTTCGGCGGCTTCCTCGGCGTCGGCAGCCGCAAGATCGTGGTGGACTGGAATGCGCTGCGGTTCGGCAAGATCGCCAACAAGAAGGACAGCATCACGCTGGAATTGACCAAGGCGCAGGTCGCGGCCGCGCCGGAATACAAGGAAGACACGCCGATCGTCGTGCTCGGCGCGTCCGGCAGTCTACAACCGCTGCAAGTGATCCAGTGAGGTGCGGGAGGGCTGACCGCCTGTGCTGTTGTTGAAGAAGCCGAACCAAGCAGACCGGGATGGCCGCGTTGAACAGGACAACGTCGCTGTGCGATCGGCCGCCGACATTCCGGCGCCGTCGCGCCAGAGCCTGCGCGGCCTCGACTGGTTCATCTTTTTCCTCGCCGACGTGCAGACCGGATTCGGTCCCTTCATCGCGGTCTATCTGACCACCCAGAAATGGACCCAGGTCGAGATCGGCCTCGTGCTGTCGATCGGCGGGATCGTCGCGTTGATCGGGCAGATGCCGGGCGGGGCGATCATCGATGCCGCGAAATCGGAGCGGCTGGTCGCAGGCCTGGCGATCGCGACGATCGGCGCTTGCGCGCTGGCTTATGCGGCGATGCCGATCTTCCCCGTCGTGGTGGCCGCAGCCACCTTGCACGCGGCGGCAAGCTGCGTGCTGGGGCCGGCGATTGCGGCGATCAGCCTTGGCCTGGTCGGTCCGCTCGCGATCGGCGAGCGGCTCGGCCGCAACGCGCGCTTTGCCTCGCTTGGCAATGGCGTCGCAGCAGCGGTGATGGGCACCGCGGGCTACCTGCTGTCGAGCCGCTCGGTCTTCCTGGTCACCTTCCTGCTCGCAATCCCGACCCTGATCGCACTCTCGCGCATCCGCGAGCACGAGGTCGACATCAGGCGTTGTCACGGCGAGATGCCGCCCGAAGCGGCAGACCGTGGCGACACCAATCTCTGGCACCTGATCCGGCAGCGTCCGCTCATCGTTTTCGCCCTCAGCGTGCTGCTGTTGCAGCTCGCGAACGCTGCGATGATGCCGCTGATGGCGAGCGCGGTGACAGCGCGGTCTAGCCAATGGGCAACGGTGCTCGTCGCATTTTGCATCGTCGTTCCGCAAGCGATCGTGGCGCTGCTGTCGCCGACCGTTGGCCGCAAGGCGCAAGCGTGGGGCCGACGGCCGTTGCTTCTGATCGGATTCGGCGCGCTGATGATCCGGGGCCTGCTGTTTGCGACCGTGCGCGATCCGTACCTGCTGGTAGCGGTACAGGTGTTCGACGGCATCACCGCGGCGGTGTTCGCGGTGATGATTCCGCTGATCGTGGCCGACGTCGCTTTCGGCAGCGGCCATTTCAACCTGGCGCAGGGCATCGTCGGCACCGCGACCGGGATCGGCGCGGCACTGAGCACGGCGCTCGGAGGCTATGTCAGCGACAAGTTCGGCAATGCGACCGCCTTCATCGGGCTGTCCGGCGTTGCTGCGACGGGGCTCTTGCTCATTCTCTTTGTGATGCCGGAGACACGGCGTACGAGTCTGGTCGCCTCGCCCCAGGAAGCCCCGGCCAAGCGCTAAAGCATGATCCGGAAAAGTGCGCGGCGGTTTTCCGAAAAGATCATGCTTAAATAACAACCTAAAGCGCGATGGCGATTCATCCTAATCGCATCGCGCTTTAGGCCTCAGGGCGAAGGTGAGCACGGCTGCTGCCACAAGAGCCACGCCGACACCGGTGACACAGGCGAGCCAGCCGGAGCTGTCGAACAATCGCCCGAGCACGGCCGTACCGACCAGGCCGCCGCAGAAGTAACAGGCGAGATACGTCCCGCCGGCGATGCCGCGGTTTCAGCCGCCGCCTGCCCAACGAAGCCCGTGGCGGCGGCCTGCGCGAAGAAGGTGCCGATGCCGACCAGAACCATGCCCGCGAGCACCTCGCCCAGATGCGGCATCAGCATCAATGGCAGGCCCAGCCCGGCAACAGCGAGTGAGCCCCAGATCGTGGGCTGCGTTCCGAGCCGCGCTGCCACCTTGCCGGCCAGAAGCGTCGTGACGACCGAGGGCAGGAAGACCAGATAGACGAGGCCGAGATCCATCATGCCCAGCGACAGCGGCGGCTGCACCAGCGCGAAATTGACGAATGTGAAGGTGCCGATGAAGGCAAACAGAATGCAAAAGCCGATGCCGTAGGCCGCGCGCAATCGCCGGTTGCGCCAATGCGCGATCGTGGCGGCCAGCGGAGATCCCGCCGCCGCAGTCGCATGCATTAGCGGCACGTGCTTGACCGTGAAGTAAACCAGCACCGCGCCCGCCAGGTTGAGGGTCGCGAAGAAATAGAAATTCCAGGCCAGGCCGAGGCCGTCGGCAACAGCCGCCGAGATCAGCCGGCCGACGAGGTTGCTGGCAACGTTTCCGGTAATGTAGGCCGCGAAGGCGCCGCCGGCATCGGTCGCGCTGCATTGCTCACCGAGATGAGCCAGCATCAGCGCGAAGGCGGAGGCCATGCAGAGGCCCTGGGCGACGCGCAGGGCGGTGAAGACAGCGAGATTTGGCGCGATTGCCAGCAAGCTCGTCGGGATTGCGAGCAGCGTCAGGCTGAGCAGGATGCCGGTCCGGCGGTCGATGTGCGGGCTGAAAAAGCCCACGACGAGGCTGGCCATGGCCATGCCGAATGTGCTGGCATTGACGGCGAAGCCCATTGCCGCCGGCGTGACGCCGTAGTGGCGCGCCAGCGAGGGCAGGATTGCTTGCGTCGCGAAGAGGTCGACGACGGTCAGGAACGCGGTGAGGCCGATCACGAGCGAGCGAAGCGCGAGACCTGGCGAGTGCCCATCTATCGTCATCGCGGCCGGCTTGATGCGCGCGGAAAGATCGGTCATGGCGTTGCGCTCCGCAGATCTGTCATTCCGGGCCGGTGCTCAGCACCAGACCCGGAATCTCGAGGTTCCGGGTTCGCTTCGCGCCCCGGAACGACGTGCGACCAAAGGCCGTCACATGTGATGGTCGTTGGGGTCCTTGCGGACGTCGCCGACATAGAGAATGACGGTCTCCTTGCCGAGGTTCTTCCACCAATGCGAGGTGCCGTAGACCTCAGGGCGGATGTCGCCGGCCTTGTGCACGATCGGATCGATGCAGTTGGAGGCGTATTCGACGATCTCGCCCTGCTGCACGAAGATCAAAGCGGGACGGTCGTCATGGCTGTGCCAGGGCACGATGCCGCCGGGCTCGATGGTCAGCTTGCGGAAGCGCAGCTCACGGCCCTCGATATGCGCCGGCTGCTTGCCGAGGTCGATCGCGCCGAGCGTGACATCGGTGACGCCGACCGGTTTGTAGTCCACCATTTGCTGGGCGTTCGGCTTGACCTTGCCGGCCGGGCATTCGCCGGCAACGACCGGCTGCACCGAGAGCGTCAGTGCGCCGACCATGGCAAGGCCTGACCAGATCAGGCGGGACATGGCGTGGCTCTTGAGCATGGGAAGTCTCCTCTGTTGGCCGCAACCCCGCTGGTCGCCGGCTATGACTGGAGCTTCATCGAGATCGCGTCCGTTCTGAAATGCCGGCTTGCTCTCGATGCGATAGCGCCACCCTATGTTGATGCGCGGCGGCTATCGATCCGATTGGGCAACGGCATTTCCGCTTCCGCGGCATTCGGCGTCCGATGCCAAGGCGCCCGATCGGCGGGCGCTTACGTGAATCCGGAGGAGCCCCCTATGCCGAAATTGTCCAAGACCCTGATCGCCACCGCCGCGTTTGCGGTTATCGCCACCTCGGCCTTCTCGGAGGCCACCTGGGACTTCAAGGCCGGTATGGCCTATGTCTATGGCGGACCCGGCAAGATGTCGGCGATGGCCATGGCCCCGGCCGAGAAGAACCACGAGGCGATGATGAAGAACGCCAAGAAGGTGCCCCACAACACCGTCTTCTTCATGGACAATGGATCACTGTACTCCACGTCAGGACGGCTCGATCCGACCGGAAATTTCTACATCAACTGATCCGGCCTGGCGTCATGGCCGCCCCCTTGCGGGCGGCCGAACCGGGAAACTAATATTGGCCCCTGGAAATGCCGGAGCAGAAGATGACGTCTCTCTCGCCAACCGATGCCGAACAGCTCAGGCTTGCCTTCCAGCGCTGCCGCGACATGGACGGCACGCTGAACGAACAGCTCCGCGCCTATGCCGATGCCAGCCGTGCGGTCTTTCCGGCCTATGGAGAGGCAGTCGATCGCCTGGTGGAGAGACTTGGCGGGCCGGGCGGCGGCGAGACCGCGCCGCGCCCGGGCGATGCGATGCCGCCGTTCATGCTGCCGGACGAGGGCGGACGTCTCGTCACGTTGCCTTCGCTGCTGGAGCGCGGTCCGCTTGCCGTGATGTTCTTCCGCGGCCATTGGTGTCCCTATTGCCGGCTCAATGTCCGCGCCGTGGTCCAGGCGCGCGATCGCATCAAGGCCGTGGGTGCGCAGATCGTTGCGGTCATGCCGGAGACGCAGGAATACACGACGCAGATCAAGGCTGAATCAAGCGCGCCGTTTCCGATCCTGACCGATCTCGACAACGGCTATGCGCTGTCGCTCAATCTCGCGATCTGGCTGGGCGCCGAAATCCAGGGCCTGTTGTCTTATCAGGATATGGCGAAATTCCACGGCAATGACGGATGGATACTCCCGATCCCGGCCGTGTTCGTGGTCGGTCGCGATGGGGTGGTCAAAGCCCGCTTCGTCGATCCCGACTTCCGCAAGCGCATGGAGATCGATGATCTGCTCGCAGCGCTGGACAGCGCGAGCCGGGATAACTGAGGTTCGCGCGCATTCCTCCTCCTCCCGCACGAGAAAAGGAAGAGCAGCGGCGATCATTCGCAATCCTATCCCGCGATCTCGCGCCAGTCGGCGCCGCGCAGCATGCGCATCACGGCGTTGGCCACCGCCGTACGCTGCCGGCCGGCCACTCCGTAAAGGCTGACGGTGCGACGGGCGTCCAGCCCGGCGACGGCCGCGCGCGTCAGCTTCTCCGGCAGGGGCGAAGTGTGCGGCACCATGGCGACGCCGATGTCGGCCTCGACGAGCTCGATCAGGTCGCGCTCGCTCGAAATCTCGTGGCCATGCTCGATGCCGTGCTCGCGCAGGCTCGCGGAGATGCGGTGCGAGTGCTCGCAGAACGTTCGGCTCAGCAGTTGCTCCGAGCGCAAATCGTCCAGTTCGATGCTGCTGCGGCCGGCCAGCCGATGTCCGTCTCCAACGACGAGCTCGAAGCTCTCGGTGAACAGGGGCCAGACGTCGAGCCGGTCCCAGGCCTCGTCGATATCGGCGGCGATGCCGAGTTCGGCTTCCCCCTTCTTGAGGAACTCGCCGACCTCGCGGTTCGAGCCGCGCAGGAAGCGGAATTCAAGCCGGTTGAATTGCCGCCTGATCTGATTGAGGTGCGGAATCAGCAGCGCGAGGTCGATCGAATGCGTCAAGGCAACGCGCAGTGCGCCGACCTCGCCGCTTCGGAACGAGGAGGCGAGCAAGCGCGCGCCGGCGGCGGCTTCAAAACACTGCTTCAGGAGCGGATGCATGCGCTGGCCTAGCTCGGTCAGTTGCGCCGCCGGCCGTTCGCGGCGGAACAGGTCGCCGCCGAGTTCGGCCTCGAGCTGCTTGATCGCGCGCGTCAGCGAGGGCTGCGTGACGTTGCACTCCTCCGCCGCGCGCGTGAAGTTGAGCAACTGCGCCACCGCGAGGAAATAGCGGACCTGGTGCATTTCCATGGATCGGCTCCCGGCAAGATCGCCCGAACCTTATCCGATCGGATTGGGGAATGACATCCCGGCCGCAATAGCGCGCGCCTATGGATTCGGAAGCCAGCCGGTATTTCCGTTTGGGCCGACGATCCTCCATTGTTCTGCGAGGGCTGGGAGCCCAGTCGTCGCAACGGAGACGTGCCATGAACATACCGCTGAAGCCGCAGACGTCTCAGCCTGCGCGCGCGCTCGCCGGCAAGGTCGCGCTTGTCACGGGCTCGACCAGCGGCATCGGTCTCGGCATCGCGCGGGCCCTGGCCGCAGCCGGCGCCGACATCGTGCTGAACGGCCTTGGCGTCGCCGCCGAGATCGGCCGGACACGCGAGCAGATCGCCGTCGAGTTCGGCGTCAAGGCGAGCTACTCTCCGGCCGACATGACCAAGCCCAGATCGATCGGGGAGATGATCGCGGCTACCATCGCCCAATCGGGCCGGCTCGACATTCTCGTCAACAACGCCGGCATCCAGCACGTCGCGCCGCTCGATCAGTTTCCAGTCGAGAAATGGGATCAGGTCCTCGCGATCAACCTGACTTCGGCCTTTCACACGACGCGGCTCGCGCTGCCGGCGATGCGTCAGAACGGCTTTGGCCGGATCATCAACATTGCCTCGGCGCACGGCCTGGTCGGCTCGCCGTTCAAGGCGGCCTATGTCGCCGCCAAGCATGGGATTGTCGGTCTGACCAAGGTCACGGCGCTGGAGACCGCCGAGGAGGGCATCACCTGCAATGCGGTCTGTCCCGGCTACGTTTCCACGCCGCTGGTGGAAGCGCAGATCGACGGGCAGGCCAAGGCATGGTATTTCGCGCGATCAGGTGATCCGCGACGTGCTGCTGGCGCAGCAGCCGAACAAGCGCTTTGCCACGGTCGAGGAGCTCGGCGCGTTGACGGTGTTCCTGTCGACGGACGCGGCCGCTTCGATCACCGGCATCGCGCTCCCGGTCGATGGCGGCTTGACCGCGCATTGACATGGGCCGCCGCAACAAGCTGCCGTCGATGGCGAGTATTCGATCAGTGCGAGCGCACCAGGAGCGAGACATGAACGGCATGCAGGACAACACGCAGAGCAAGGTTACGGATCTGCCAGGGCAGGTCGTGCTCGTGCTCCAGGGCGGCGGCGCGCTCGGGTCCTACCAGGCCGGGGTGTATCAGGCGCTGCATGAGGCCGGAATCGAGCCGGACTGGATCATCGGCACCTCGATCGGCGCCATCAATGCGAGTCTGATTGCTGGCAACGAGCCGGGCCAGCGGCTGGCGCATTTGAAGGAATTCTGGAAACGGATGGAGCAGAACCCGGTCTGGAACCTGCGCACCGCGTTTCCCGACTTCAACGAGAAACTGGCTTATTGGTCGACTATCACCAACGGCATTCCCGGCTTCTTTCGTCCCAATCCATTGGCGCATGTCGGCGATTCCTATCCGCTGGGTGCCGATCACGCCGGCTTCTATTCCACCGCTCCGCTGGAGGGGACGCTGCTCGAGCTGGTCGATTTCAGCCTGGTCAATCGCTGCGCGCCGCGGCTGACGGTCGGCGCGGCACATGTCCGCAGCAGCCAGATGCGCTATTTCGACAGCCGTGACGGCGAACTGACCGTGAAGCACGTCATGGCCTCGGGCGCGTTGCCGCCGGCGTTTCCGGCGGTGCGCATCGACGGCGAGCTCTATTGGGATGGCGGCATCCTGTCCAACACCCCGACGGAGGCTGTGTTCGACGACAATCCGCGCAGGAATTCGCTGATCTTCGCCGTGCATCTGTGGAATCCCGTAGGCGCAGAGCCGATGACGATGGCGGAGGTGCTGAACCGGCACAAGGACGTGCAATACTCAAGCCGCATCGCGAGCCAGATTGCCCGCCAGCAGCAGGCCCACCGTCTGCGCCACGTCATCAACCAGCTCGCCGCGCGGCTTTCCGAGAGCGAGCGCCGCGACCCCGAGGTGAAGGAATTGACCAGCTACGGCTGTCCGACCCGGATGCATGTCGTGCGGTTGCTGGCGCCGCAGCTCGACCGCGAGACCCATACCAAGGACATCGACTTCAGCCCGTCCGGCATCATGCGGCGCTGGGACGCCGGCTATGCTCACACGAGGTCCGTGCTCGAACGAAAGCCGTGGATCGGCGAATTCGATCCGCTCGCCGGCGTGGTGCTGCACGAGCATATGGACGTGCTGCCGATTGCGGCGGAGTGAAGGCGTTGTGCATGATTGTCTTGCGCGGTGACGATGTCACCAGAGCGCGGTCTGGGCTATTGTCATGGCATCTTCGCCGTGAGGCCTGCCATTGGTCGCCGAGAAAGATCTGGAATCGACCCTCGATCAGGTTCGCGCCAATGCGGCGGGACCGGTTGCGGGCGTGTTCGGTCCTGACACGCTGACCTGGCGCATCGACCGGGAGGCCGTCATCTTCCTCGGCGCCGGACGTGCCTTGTTGCTGCAACTCGCCCATCCCTGGGTCGCGGCCGCCATCGCCGAACATTCCCGCACCTTTGCCGATCCGATCGGCCGTTTCCATCGCACCTTCGACATCGTCTTTGCCATGGTGTTCGGCTCGCTCGACCGGGCATTGCTGTCGTCCCGGCAACTGCATCGGCGCCACAGCATGATCGTCGGAGAGATGCCGGAGACTGTCGGCCCCTTTGCGAAAGGTTCGCGCTATTGCGCCAAGGACATCCCGTCGCTGCGTTGGGTTCATGCGACGCTGGTGGAGTCCGCGCTGTTGGCGCACGACCTGGTGCTGCCACCTCTCTCGGCAGAGGAGCGCGAGCGTTACTGGACCGAGAGCCGGCTGTTCGGTGCCTTGTTCGGATTGACGGCGGACGACCTGCCGGCGGACTGGTCGGGCTTTACGGCGTACACCGCGGCGATGGCGCATTCGGAGACGCTGACCGTCAGCCCGGCGGCGCGCGAGATTGCCGCGCAGGTTTTCGGCGGCGCGCGTCCGTGGTTGCGACCGCCGCGATGGTATCGCGCGCTGACGGCGCGGATGTTGCCGGAGCGCTTGCGCGTGGGCTTCGGATTTGGGCTCGACGCGCGCGACACCAGATCCGCTGACCGTGCGCTGGAATGGGTCAGGCGCGTCTATCCAAGATTGCCTGATAGGCTGCGCTATGTCGGCCCCTACCAGGAGGCGCAGGCGCGCTTGCGGGGCGAGGTGCAACCGGACTGGATGATCCGATGTCTGAACAGAGCGTGGATCGGGCGGCCGCAGATGGATGTGCGTCGCTGAACGCTCCCATTGCTTCGCAATCTTGTCGGCGGGCTCCCCGCAATGATGGGAAGCGCCGTCAGCCTCACACCGAAGCCAGCTTCCTATACAGCGCGCTGTAACTTCCCGCCGAGATGCTCCAGGAGAACGAGCGCCCCATGGCGCTGCGGCGCATGGTGTCGAGCTGGTCGTGCGCCACGAAAGCCGAGAAGGCTCGGCGCACGCCGCCGAGGAAGGACTCGCGCGAGGGTTTTGCGAACAGGAATCCGGTCTCGCCGTCGGTGATGGTCTCGGCAAGGCCGCCGGTCTGGTGG
Source organism: Bradyrhizobium sp. 199 (assembly GCF_023073355.1). Lineage (GTDB taxonomy): Bacteria > Pseudomonadota > Alphaproteobacteria > Rhizobiales > Xanthobacteraceae > Bradyrhizobium. The sequence goes on along the minus strand of NZ_JADPJI010000008.1, from coordinate 327,282 downwards.
CCGATCGGCAGCGAGCCGAAGCGCTGGGCGTACATCTGGCTGAGCCCGCACGGCTCGAAGCGCGACGGCATCAGGGTAAAATCGCTGCCGGCAAAGATGCGGCGTGCCTGGGCGTCGTTGAAGCCGATCACCACGCCGATGGCGTCGGGGCGGCGGCGATGCGCGTCGATCAAGGCCTGCTCGAGCGCCGGCTCACCTGAGCCGGTGACCACGATCTGGCCGCCGGCATCGACGATCTCGTCGGCCGCCGACAGCACGAGGTCGATACCCTTCTGGTGCACGAGGCGGGCGACGATCCCGAACATCGGGCCGCGCGAGACCGCAAGGCCGAACTGCTTGCGGACGTAATCCGCGTTGGCCTTCTTGCCGATCCAATCACCGGCGCCGAATTGCTGGGCGAGCTGGGCGCAGGAGCGCGGGTCCCAGCTCTCGTCGATGCCGTTGAGGATGCCGGTGAGCTCGGCGGCGTCCGAGCGCAGGCGGAGCAGGCCTTCCAGACCGCAGCCGAACTCGGCCGTCGTGATCTCCCGCGCGTAGGTGCCACTGACCGTGGTGAGGTGCGAGGCATAGACGAGGCCAGCCTTGAGGAAGGAGACCTGGTCGTAGAATTCGACACCGTCGATGTGGAAGGAGCTCTCCGGTGCGCCGATCCGCCGCAGCGAATCCTTCGGGAAGAGGCCCTGATAGGCGAGGTTGTGAATGGTCAGGATCGACGGCAGCTTGGCGCCGCGCCAGGCGAGATAGGCCGGCACGAGCGAGGCCTGCCAGTCATTGGCATGGATCAGGTCTGCTGCCCAATTCTTGTCCAGCTTGCCCATGGCCAACTCAGCGGCTGCCGAGGCAAGGCGCGCGAAGCGGATGTCGTTGTCCGGCCAGTCGCGCCCGGACTCGTCGCCATAGGGGTTGCCGGGGCGGTCGTAGAGCTGTGAGCACAACAGCACGTAGACCGGCATTCCGTCCTTGGTCGCGGCCCGGCCGAGCGAGCAGGCCGGCATTTCCGCAAGCGCGGGGCAGCGGCCAACGATCTGAATATGCGTGAGTTGCTCGATGATGTCGCGATAGCCGGGCAGCATGATCCGGATATCGGCAAACGAGCGAAGGGCGCGGGGGAGGGCGGCCGAAACGGCTCCAAGTCCGCCGACGCGGACGAAGTCGTCCATCTCTGTGGTGACGAACAAGACCCTCAAGAACAGCTGCCCTCTTCCGATCCCGTTGCTGCTATGCAAGAACGGGTCCAGTTGTCCCGGAATTCCCAAGCCCGCCTTTGAGACGCGTCGGTTCGGTAAAGACTTTCCTACCCAGCCGCCGCCCTCTAGGGTCGCCGCGTCAACAACAGAGAACTTCGAGAGTTCCTAAGGTACCCAAGGACGTGAGCAAGTATGCAGGTGGCAGATAAGCATGAGGGGACGACGACAAAGGCCTTCGCAGGCCTGCGGGTCCTGGATTTTTCGACCACCATTGCCGGTCCTCACTGCGCGCGGATGCTAGCGGACATGGGCGCCGAGGTCATCAAGATCGAGACCGAGGGCGGCGAGACGATGCGGACCCGGCCTCCCTTGCGCAAGGGGTGCAGCACCGCGTTCGGCCAGCTCAATGTCGGCAAGAAGAGCGTCGTGCTCGACCTCAAATCCGAGGACGGCAAGGAGGCGGTCCGCCGGCTGGCGGCGACATCAGACATCCTGGTCGAGAACTTTCGCCCCGGCGTGATGCAGCGGCTGCGGCTCGACTACGATAGCCTGCGTCAGATCAACCCGAAGCTGATCTACTGCTCGATCTCGGGCTATGGCCAGACCGGCCCCTCGGCCGAGCTGCCGGCCTATGCGCCGGTGGTTCACGCGGCCTCCGGCTACGACATGGCGCACCTCGCCTACCAGCCCGGCCGCAACCGGCCCGATAATTGCGGCATCTATCATGCCGACGTCGTCACCGGCACCTACGGCTTCGGCGCGATCGCGTCCGCGCTCTATCAGCGTACCGTGACAGGACTTGGCCAGCACATCGACGTCTCCATGATGGAAACGATGCTGTCGCTGACGTTGACCGAGTTGCAGACCTCGCAATTCACGGTGAAGCCGACGTCGCGTCCCATGTTCGGGCCGACCGAGACCGGAAACGGCTACGTCATGATCACTGTCGCCAGCGAGAAGACGTTTCAGGGCTTGATGGGCGTGATCGGTCGCCCCGAATGGATCTCCGATCCGCGCTTCTCGACCTACGCCGCGCGCCGCGAGAACTGGGTCGAGATGATGGACGGCGTCGAAGCCTGGTCACGGCAGCTCATGACCGATGCGTGTCTCGCCGCCCTCGGCGCGGCCGGCGTGCCGGCTTCAGCCTATCGCACCGTGGCCAAGGCGCTGGCCGATCCGCAGCTCGCGCACCGGCAGGCGCTCTCGGTGGTGCGTGACGAGGGTGGCTCCTTTCAGGTGCTCAATCTGCCGTTCCGGATGTCCGGCGCCGACACCACGCCCGCCAGGACAATGGCCGCGCTCGGCGAGCATACGGGTGCGCTGCGCGCCGAAATCGGCCTCGCAGATGATGCGCCCGTTTCGCCAGGCAAGACGGCCGCGCAAGGCTGAAGCCGGCGTGGTGCAGCAAGCAATGCGGCCCTGCGTCCAGCCCGGCTTGTCATCATCGGCCGGCGTCAACTAGACAGGTCCAGGTTTGTCTCGTGTCGCGGGCCATGGCATGCTCGCGGGAGAACAACGCGACTACATAAAATGCCGGGAGGACGCCGATGAAGAGTTTCAAGGTTGCCGATTTCAAGGCGCCGCTGCAGGAGCTCGACGAGGCGACGCCGCAGCCGTCGGGCACGCAGGTGCTGATCAAGGTAAAGGCGGCCGGCGTCTGCCACAGCGATCTCCACATCTGGGAAGGCGGCTACGATCTCGGTCATGGCCGCAAGCCGCTGTCGCTGAAGGACCGCGGCATCAATCTGCCGCTGACCATGGGCCACGAGACCGTCGGCGAAATTCTCGCCTTCGGCCCCGACGTGAAGGCGACCGACCAGGGCGACCTCAAGCTCGGCGATATCGGCCTGGTCTATCCCTGGATCGGCTGCGGCAAATGCGCGACGTGTTTGGCGGGTGACGAGAACATGTGCCTGACGCCGCGCTCGCTCGGCGTCTATTGCGACGGCGGCTATTCCGATCACATGCTGGTGCCGCATCCGCGCTATCTGCTCAATCTGAAAGGGCTCGACCCGGCGACCACCGCGCCCTATGCCTGCTCGGGCGTCACCACCTACAGCGCGCTGAAGAAAGTCGAGCAGCATTTCGACACGCCGATTGTGATGTTCGGTGCCGGCGGGCTCGGCCTGATGGCGCTGTCGCTGCTGAAGGCGATGGGCGGCAAAGGCGCGATCATGGTCGATATCGACGCCAGAAAGCGCGAGGCGGCGGAGAAGGCCGGCGCGCTCGCCACGGTCGATCCCAAGGCGGGCGATGCGCTGGAGCAGCTTGCCAAGAAGGCGGGCGGGCCGATCCGCGCCGTGATCGACCTCGTCGGCAACGCCGCGACGACGCAGCTCGGGTTTGATTGCCTGACCAAGGGCGGCAAGCTCGTCATCGTCGGCCTGTTCGGCGGTGGCGCGACCTGGGCGCTGCCGCTGATCCCGATCAAGGCGGTGACGATCCAGGGCAGCTATGTCGGAAACCTGCGCGAGACGCAGGAATTGCTCGAGCTCGTGCGCACCAAGAAGGTGCCGCCGATTCCGGTGACGACGGCACCGCTCGCCAAGGCCAACGACGCCTTGGTGCAATTGCAGCAGGGCGCGGTGGTCGGACGCACGGTGCTGACGCCGTAACGAACGCTCTCTTCTCCGTCATCGCGAAGGGCGAAGCGACGAAGCAATCCAGACTGCCGCCCGCGGAAAGATTCTGGATTGCTTCGCTTCGCTCGCAATGACGACTTGGCAAACTTCTTTCTCGAGGCCTCCCATGTCCGCAAACAACGCCTTCCACATTGCCGTGCTCGCCGGTGACGGCATCGGTCCCGAAGTCATGGCGCCCGCCATCGAGGTGCTGCGCAAGATCGAGCAGAAATCGGATTTGCGGTTCCGCTTCACCGAGGCCCCGGCCGGCGCAAACAACTATCTCGCGACCGGCAAGTCGATGCCTGACTCCACCATCAAGCTGTGCGAGGAGGCGGACGCGATTCTGCTCGGAGCCTGCGGTCTGCCGTCGGTGCGCTACCCCGACAATACCGAGATCGCGCCGCAGATCGAGCTGCGTTTCATTTTCGACCTCTATGCCGGGGTGCGGCCCGCGCGCCTCATTCCCGGCGTGCCGAGCCCGATCGTCGGCGCCGACCAGCGCGGCATCGATCTTGTCGTGATCCGCGAATCCACGGAGGGCCTGTTCGCCTCGATGGGCAAGGGCGTCGTCACCCATGAGGACGCGCGCGAGACCATGGTGATCACGCGCAAGACGTCCGAACGCCTGTTCGAGTTCTCGTTCCGCCTGGCCGAGCGGCGCAAGGCGCGCGGCAAGCCGGGAATGCTCACCTGTGTCGACAAGGCGAATGTGTTCAAAGCCTTTGCCTTCTTCCGCGGCATTTTCGACGAGATCGAGAAGAAGCATCCTGATGTGAAGACCGATCGGCTCTATGTCGATGCCTGTTCGGCGATGCTGGTCAAACGGCCCTGGGATTTCGACGTGATGGTGATGGAGAACATGTTCGGCGACATCGTCTCCGACATCACCGCGAGCCTGATCGGCGGCCTCGGCATGGCGCCGTCGGCGGATATCGGCGATAAATACGCCGTGTTCCAGCCTTGCCACGGCACCGCGCCCGATATCATGGGGCAAGGCAAGGCCAATCCCACCGGCATGATCCTGTCGGCCGCGATGATGCTCGACTGGCTCGCCGACAAGCACGGCGTCGAGGGCGCGGCGGAAGCCGGCGAGACGATCGAGCGCGCGGTGGATCAGGTCTACGCCGGCGGCATCAAGCCGATGGAGTTCGGCGGCAGCAACGGCACCGCCGACATTACCAAAGCGGTCCTGGAAGCACTGTAGTCAAAGAGAAGAGGGGCCTCGCGGCCCCTCGCAGTTCACCAGCGGCGCCAGTGGTGATGGCGGTGACCCCAGCCCCACGGACGCGGGCCGTAGAAGCGTCGCGGGCCGCCGTAATAGCCGTAGGCGCCGTAATAGTTCGGGCGCCAGAAGCAACGGCCCCAGGGGTTGCAGACCCAGCGCACCTGATCGACGTCAGCGGCTGGGCCGCTCGCGATTCGATCTGCCTGCGGAATGCCGTTTGGCATTGCCGCGAACGCCGGGCCTGACGCGAGCGCTGCACCGCCCAAGGCAGCCAAACCAAGAACAGCAAATTTGAATTTCATCGCAATCTCCCTCGTTGGTGGCGAGAGAACCTGCGACGGATCAACTGGTTGCTACCGAGGGGCGGCCGCACGCGGATTTAATCTTCCTGAATGATGGTTCAGATTCAATGCCCCTGGAACTTGGGTCGGCGTTTCTCCATGAAGGCTTGCCGACCCTCGCGGAAATCCGCGCTGTCCATGCACGCACGGCCGACCGCATTGATCGCCTCCATGTCGCGCTGGCTTTCGTCCTTCAGCACCTGCGCGATGGTGATCTTGGCGGCCTTGATCGCCAGCGGGGCGTTCTCGGAAATGGTCTGCGCTATCGTCATGGTCTCGTCCCAGAGCTCGCCCTCCGGGACCACGCGCTCGACGAGGCCGATGCGCAGCGCCTCGGCGGAATCGATCCGCATGCCCGTGTACATCAAGAGGCGCGCCCAGGACGGACCAACCAACGAGACCAGATGCTTCAAGCCGTCATAACCATAGGCGATGCCGAGCCTGGCCGCGGGGATGCCGAACTGGCTGCCGTGTGCGGCGATGCGGATGTCGGCGAGCATCGCGACCTGCATGCCGCCGCCGAGGCAAAAGCCCTCGATGCAGGCTATCGTCGGTTTGGGATAGTCGGCGAATAGCGCGCGCTGCGCCGCGCTGCGCTTGGCGTATTCCTCGGACGCCGCCGCGTTATGGCGTGTCTTCTCGAACTGGCTGATATCGGCACCTGATACGAACGCCTTGCCGCCCGCGCCGCGCAGGATCACGACGCGCACCGTATCGTCGTCGCGCAAGGCCGCCAGTGCCTCGCCAAATCCCTCCCACATCTCCAGAGACATCGCGTTGCGCTTGCCGGGATTGTTGAAGGTGATCACGCCGACGCCGTTGGCCGCGTGCTTGAGGATCTTACCGTCGGCATAAGGCGTTTCGGTCGTGCCGGAAGTGTCGGGCATTGCGCGCTCGCTTGTCGTTGGCGAGGTGCAATGTGCGGCCGAGGCGAGGGCGGGGTCAACCGCGGCAAGGAGGCGGCTTTGCATCCGCCCGTGCCGCGATTGCATGGCACCGTCTGCCGGGGACGCCCTATTGCGTCACGTGCATGTGCGCGGTCAGCGGATGGGCCGCGGCATGGCCGAAGAACGCGGCCTCTTCGGCGGTCGCCTCCAGCAACTGCTCGTCTTGATTATAGACGTCGTTGCGGAACTGAACGGTCTGGTCCGCCGTCATCCATGCCGTGAGGTAGATCCAGGCCACCGGCACCCTCTTCGCCATGGCGACTTCGAGGTGCTGGCCGCTGGCAATTTCTGCATCGATGGCCGCCCGGCTCCATTTCGGCTGGTCCTTGAGCAGCCACGCCGCGAGATCACGCACGTTGTCGACGCGCGAGCAGCCGTGGGAGTCGAAACGGTAGTCGTTGTTGAACAAATTGCGCTGGTTGGTGTCGTGCATGTAGACCGAATAGGGATTCGGCATGTCGATCTTGACCGCGCCAAGCGCGTTGAAGGTGCCGTTGTGCTGACGAACCGTAAAATTCGGCGTGTGCGTGCCCGACCAGTCGACCGAATGCGGATCGATCGGATTGTCGTGGGCGTCGAGCACCTCCATGTGCATCCGCGATAAATAGGTCGGATCCTTGCGCATATGCGCAGAGATTTCGGTCTTTGCGATCGAGGACGGCACCGTCCAGGTTGGATTGAGCACGACACTGGTGATCTGCGCCGTCAGCGTCGGCGAGGGCTTTTCGGTCTTGCCGACGATGACGCGATAGCGCCGCACCACGACGTCGTTCTCGATCGCTTCTGCGAAGGCGGCGGGGATGTTGACCACGACATAGCGCTTGCCGAACTCGAAATTCATGTGCTGGAGCCGCTCGAGCGAAGCCTCGAGCTGCCGGATGCGCTTCTGCACCGGCACGTTCATCGCCGCGACCGTGCGCGGCGTCATCGTTCCCGTCGGCGCGAGGCCATGACGGGCCTGGAAGCGTTTCACCGCGCCCGCGAGATCCTGGTCGTAGCCGCCGTTCGGCTTGTCGGCGGCGAGATCGCCGGAGATGATCAGCCGCTTGCGCAAGAGATCGTCATCGGCGCCCTGGATACCGGGCGCGAATTTGGCGTCGGCCGGGATGGTCGGCCAGCCGCCGCGCACCGCGAGGCCGGAATAGCTGAAGGCTGCGTCCTTGATGCGCTGGGCGGAGCCTTCGTCATAGATTGGCTCGTGCGTCAGTGCGAGCGCCGCGGCTGAGCGGCTCTCCGCGGTCGAAGCGGGCGCAGCAGCTTTCGGTGCTGCCGCATGAGCCGGATTGGTGGCCGCAGGCACCGTGCCCGCCGAAGTCGCCGACTTGGGGCCGGCCTGGCCCGTGGTCTCGGTTTGCGCAAGCGCCGAAGCGCTGGCGAACAGGCCTATGGCAATCATCACGGCATGGCGCTTCGACATATGTCCAGTCTTCCCCACGAGAACGAGGCCCGGACGGGCGCCCGCATTGGCAATTCCGGTCGGCGCGCCGCGTACGCCGATCGGCAAATCAGCAGAAAGTTACGGTGTCAGGGTTGAGGTCCCAATAAGCACGGCAGCCGAAAGCTCCGCGCGTCCGATGCGGAGTCTCTCGATTGGGTCGCAGCAGGGCCGGGATGGGTTCGCGAAAAGCGCGATGAATGGCGGACAAACCGCCGAGAAAAAGGCGGCCAAGCCGCCTTGGACAGCAGAGGCAGCGCGCAGCTGGCGCGCAAGCCCAAATCTTCTCCCTCAGATATCGTTCAATCCGGCCGCGCCCCCGTGGCGCGGCGGATTGAAGAGTGGCCCTAAAGGCAGACCGTCGATCGATCAGCTTTCGTTCGCTGCGATCGATTCCATCAGCGAGACGAGCTGCCGCTGCACCGTCTGGTCCTTGATCTTGCTGTAGGCGCGCAGCAGGCGGAGGCTGAAGGCGCTGTCGAGGAACAGCAGGCTCTCGACTTCGCGGGCCTTGTTGTCGCCGTCGTAGAAGAAGGTCACGGGCACATCGAGTGCGGTGGCGATCTGCTGAAGCCGAGCCGCGCCGACGCGATTGACGCCCTTTTCGTATTTCTGGACCTGCTGGAAGCTGACGCCGAGCTGCTCGCCCAGCTCGGCCTGCGAGATCTTCATCTCGACGCGCCGCAGGCGGATCCGCTTGCCAAGCTCAATGTCCGGCTTGCCGGCACTGCGCTGCTTCATTCTTTTCGCCGCTGCTTTCATCTTTGTTCTCACCTTTGTTCTTCGGTTGAAAATCCCCCGAAGAGCTGGGTCAGGGGTTCGCCCATATACGAGTCCTTGAATTCATGCGGGTGCACGAACTCTTCCTTAAACCACGGGAAGCGGGCCGGACTGAAAGCTTCGATCAGCCAGTCAATCATGTGCCGCACGCGCGGAATACGGCCGCTACCGGGATGGTAGGACAACCAGATATCCAGCGGTCGGTTCAGCTCGACCTCCAGTGGAATCAATTTCCCGCCAAGCGCAATGGCGTAGCTGGGGAAGACGCCGATGCCGGCGCCATTGGCGACCGCCCAATAATTAGCGCTCGAGACGTTGGTCTTCATGACCAAGAGGTCACGTTCCGAAACGCCCGGGAAGAAGCTCTCGAAGGATTCCTTGGCGGCGAGCTGATCGGCGAATTGCAGCACCAGGCGATGCTTGATCAATTCCGCAGCCGAACGCGGCGCGCCATGCTTTTCGATGTATTTCTCCGAGGCCCAGAACATCAGGTGCATGCGGCCGAGCCGCACCAGCTTGATGTCGAGCGCCGAGGGACGCGACAGATGGATGGCGACGTCGGCCTCGTGACGTGAAACGTCGGCCGAACGCATCGCGCAATGCAGGTCGACCAGGATCTTCGGATAGGCCTGCTGGAATTCAACCAGGCGCGGGGCGAGCCAGAACGTGCCGAGCCCCTCGGTGACGGCGACCCGAACCTCGCCGGACAGGGCGTTGGCCATCGAATCACTGGCGCGCAGCACGTCGAAGGTGGCGGCTTCCATGCGCTCGACGGCGGAGACCACCAGCGCGCCTTCATCGGTCAGGTGGGTGCCGTGGACGTCGCGGGTGAACAGCGTCGTGCCGGTCTGGCGTTCGAAATCGTCGATCCGCCGGCGCACCGCGTTGATCGACAGGGACAAGCGCTCCGCCGCCGAGCGGAAACTTCCGCATCGGACGACTTCGAGGAAGATGCGGGCCGCATCCCAATCAGAGAGGCCGCTGAGATTTGTCTTTGGGCGTTCCGTCAGACGAACGCCCCTTTCCGCCATGGAGTGCATACAAGTCCCTTCGGGTCGCTAAACTGGCAGAATCTGGCGCAAACCACAACCACTGCGGGTTGGGGGACGTTGAGTTTTGAACGTCATCCTTACTACTCGTAGGTGGTATTAGAGTGCTGCCAAAGCTGGGGAATCGGGCGGACTATCTGCCCGGATGAGGGGTGTGGCGTGTGTTCCGTTGCGAGCCGTCAAATGGCTGCGGGATTGCAGGCGCTGTTCGCAAGGAATGACTTTGCGCAAGAGCCGGCGTCGCCTCCCTCGAGGGATCAATCACAGCGCGCCGGGCGTTTCCTTTCGGACCGCTTCGACAATGGCCAGCTGAGCAGCGCAGCGATGTTGGCCGGAATTGCGGTTCCAAGGCTTAAACCGACTGAATTCAGGTTCGGAGGCGCAGCGGCCTCATGTTATCTTCGGTATTCCGTGGGGGCCGAAGGGGTCGCCACAACCACGTCTCGCAGGCCGAATTAACGGAAAGAACGCCGGTGTCGCATTCAGACGAACAGTTGCAGTCGGTGCTGGAAACGCTCGAGGAGTGCCGCAGGGTGCTCAACGCGTGCGACAGCCGTGAGTCGGCCGAGCTGCTGTCCATCGCCATCCTCGACGTCAGGATGAAACTCAAAGGAATCGACAGCGCCGATCTGAAGGCACTGTGCGACGAAATGTTGCGGAGCGCTGCGAGCGAGCCGCCGTCCCCCTCCAAGCAGACGCAGGACCAGCCCCGGCGTCCGCTGCTCCGCGTGGTGAAATAGCCGCGCCGCCGAAGCTCTCGCTTTTTGGCGAGCTTTGTGCGCGTCCCGATGCCGCACCTGTGATCGCAGACGGCATCCGGAGGAGCCCTGGTCTCGTGCGCCTCTGTTGCGCATTCCCGGGCATCGGCTACACCGGAGCCGGTTCGGCTCCGGGCCGGGCGCATTCCCCGCGCGCCGTACCGGCACCTGAGATGGCTCAGACGGCATCATGCAAAATGTTTCGATCCCGGCGGCGCTGATTGCCGGCCTCGTCAGCTTCCTCTCGCCTTGCGTCCTGCCGCTGGTTCCGCCCTATCTGATCTATCTGACGGGCGCCTCGATCGAGCATGTCGAAAGCGACGAGCCGGCTTCGACCTCCAAACGCGCGATCATGATGTCGGCGCTCTTGTTCGTGCTCGGATTCTCCACGGTGTTCGTAGCGCTCGGCGCCAGCGCCTCGCTGATCGGGGGCCTGATCCGTGCCTGGTCGGCGGAGCTGTCGATCCTCGCCGGTATCGTCATCATCGTCATGGGCCTGCACTTCCTCGGCCTTACGCGCATCGGCCTGTTGATGCGCGAGGGCCGGCTGCCCATCCCGAAGCCGGTCGGGCTCTGGGGGGCCTATATCATGGGCCTCGCCTTCGCCTTCGGCTGGACCCCCTGCATCGGCCCGATCCTCGCCGCGATCCTCTCGATCGCCGCGGCTGAAGCCACGGTCACCAAGGGTGCCGGCCTGCTCGCGGTGTATTCCGCAGGTCTCGGCATTCCCTTCCTGATCGCCGCGCTGATGATCGAACAGTTCTCCGCCCTGTTCGCACGCATGAAGGGCCACCTCGTCAATGTCGAGCGCGCCATGGGCGTGTTGATGGTGATCACCGGCATCGGCTTTCTCACCGGTGCGGTCTCGAATGTGAGTATCTGGCTGCTCGAGACGTTTCCGGCATTGCAGACGATCGGGTAGGGCGTTCCCGTTCACCGCGCCTCGTCAAGCGTGCAGATCACCGTGCAGACGACGCCGCGCGGCAGGAAGTCGACGGTTGCCTCGCCGCCGAGCTGATCCCGCGCGCTGCGCTCGATCAGGCGCGAGCCGAAGCCGCGCTGCACCGGCGCGGTCACCGGCGGTCCGCCGATCTCGGTCCAGATCAGCCGCAGCCGCGGCTTCGGTGCATCGGCGATGACCTCCCATTCCAGTGTCACCCGGCCGGTCTCGTTGGACAGCGCGCCGTATTTCGCGGCGTTGGTGGCGATCTCGTGGACGATCATCGACAGCACCACGGCGAGCCGCGGCGACAGCGGCACCGCGGGACCGGTCATGCGGATGCGGTCCGGGCTATTCAGCAGGAAAGGTTGAAGCGCGCGGGCGATCACGTCCCGGAGTTCGGAGCCCGCCCATTTCTCCTGGCTCAGAAGGTTATGCGCTTCGGCCAGTGCACCGAGCCGGCCTTCGAACTTGGTCCGCTCGTCCCGACTGGCGCTGCGGAAGGTCTGCACCGCGATCGCCTGCATCAAAGCCAGGGTGTTCTTGACGCGATGGTTGAGCTCATCGATCAGGAGATTGTGCAGCATCTCGCCGCGCGCGATCGTGGTTGCCATCCTGACCGCGAAGGTCAGGCCGGTCAGCAGCAGGATGCCACCGATCAGGCTGGTGATCGCGATGTTGCGCCAGAGCGGCGCGATCAACGAGTTCTCGGCGACGCCGGCCACAACCGTCCAGCCGGTCAGCTCCGACCTGGTAAAAGCGGAGGACAGCGCGACCCCGTCAAGCGAAACGCTCGAAAGAGTGGCCTCTGACGTGCGAGACATCGCATCATAGAGTGCGCCGGAAGCCTGCTTGCCGACGGTCTCGCCCGGATTCGGCGCACGTGCAAATACGATGCGCTTGGTGTCGAGCAGGGACACGGTCCAGAGCTGGTCGGGCCGCTGCTTCTCCACCAGCTGCTGAAAGATGCTGAGCGGCGGGCTGAAGCAGAGGTCGTAGATCACCTCGCCGTCGCGGAATACCGGAAGCTCGACGGTGAGCATCTGCCGCCCATTGATCGCGCCTGTGAACAGGTCGGAATATTGCGGCGACCTGGTCGCGAACACCTTTTCGACGATCTCCAGATGGCCGCGTGGCGGCAGGCTCCCAGTGTCTTCCGTTGCGGAGGAGAACAACACTCGGCCTTTGCGGTCGGAGATCAGCACCAGGCCGCCTTTGCCATATTGCTCGACGAAACCGAGCGCGATGCGGCGGAAGTTCTCGAAGTCGTCGCTGCGCAGCGAATTCGTGAGCGCAAGGACCTGCAAGCCGCCGGTCATCCGCTGCACTTCGGAGTCGAGAACGAGGCGCATGTTGCGCACGTTCTCCAGCACGCGGCGGGCCGCGTCGCTGCGGTCCTGCTTGTAATTGTAGAAGACAATGCCGACCGCAAAGACGATCAGCGGCAACATCGTTCCCGTGACGAGAAGAGCGAGCCGGACCGGCAGGGTGAGCTTTGACAAACGCAGGCGTCCCGGTTCCGGCGGCAGCGGCCGGATTATGATTTTGGGGGACCATACGGGCGGGACTTAGGCTACGCCACGATTTTCGCATCCGGCGAGCTGTCCAGGGACAAAATGTTGCAGCGCAGTGCCTGGTTGCGCCTCAGCTCATGCTGACGGCGGTCAGTAACAGACACGCGGCGTAGACAGCCGCCAGGCTGAGCCCGGCGATTCGAGCCTCTCGATTCGATTTCATGTGCAGAACTCCGCGTAGGGGCGACCGCTTCTGGGCGGTCACCCCTCAGCCTTGATCAATCGATTTCCTGAACGACCGTGCGTGAGCCGGGATCGACGAGCATTACGCGATCGCCGGAATAGACGTAGCGATATTTGGTGAGCGAGGGACCCCAGTCCGCGGGAACGGCCTCGAGTTCGACCTCGCTCGGCACCGCCGCACCGACGACGATCCTTTCCTTGGTCGTCACCGGCCGGACGCGATGCTCGGTGACGTAGGATTTGATCCTGGTTCGGTACTGCGGCTCGATCTGAACAGCAGCCGCATGGCCGGTCCCGGTGGTGGTCACCACGGTGGACTGCGCGAAGGCGCCGGTCGAAATCAGGACCGCCGCGGTGGAAACCAGCAAGAGCTTTTTCATCTTGTTCTCCTCCTCGGAATGAGCGCTGCAACAACATCCCATCCGTGACGACGTTCCCTCCGGAACGGAACAAATTGCCACTTCTTCCCGTTTGTGAGTCGATCGGGCTGGAAGCCCGGCAATTGGAGGAGGATCCTATGAAGCTGAAAATTGCAACCGCAGCACTGATGGTTACCGCATTGTCCCTGCCGGCATTTGCGGCAGACGAGTTCTACGTCGTGCAGGACGTCAAGACCAAGAAGTGCACGATCGTCGACAAGAAGCCGACGGACACGTCCATGACCGTCGTCAGCCCGTCGGGCACGATCTACAAGTCGCGCACCGAGGCGGAGAGCAGCATGAAGACCGTCAAGGTTTGCACGTCAAATTGAGGAGGATGACAAATGCCAGTCCTTATTTTGTGGGCCGTGCCGGCCGTTCTGGTGATCGGCGGCGGCATTTATCTGATTGGACATATGCACTAGCTTGAATTGGCAGGACAGCCGACCTGTGCGCGCACGCACAGGTCGGCAAGCATTCGGCCTCGCAAGTCTTCGCATCCTTTGAGCGCTTAGGCCGCGGGCCGGCAGGCGAGTTGCAGTGCAGCAGACCGTGCAGGGGAAGCCCTGCGACGAAGGAGTAGCGCCAGCGCAGTCGAAATCACTTCCGTCCCGCCGAGGTTTTTCATACGCTTCCTCTCGCAAGCCGCATACCGGCTGCGCTTACGCCCCGGCGACAGGGGCGGAGCATCAAAGGGAGGGGAGACGATGAAGCGAAGATCATTTCTCGCTAGTATCGGGGCGACAACTGCGGCGGCTGCGATTGGCATGCCGTCGATTCTCAGGGCGCAAGCGCCGGTCACCCTGAACGGTGCAGTCCAGTTCAACGACGACCACGCCTTCAACCGGGCGCTGCTCCGGTTCGAGGAGCTGGTGAAAAAGTATTACGGCAAGCCCGTCAACTTCACCCTGCACAGAAACTCCTCGCTCGGCCTTGAGAAGCAATATTTCGAGTACATGTCGCAGGGCAAGGCCGTCGATTACGGCATCGTCTCGCCGGCTCACATGTCGACCTTCGCCAAGGCCGCCCCGTTCATCGACGCGCCCTTCGTGTTCAAGGGCATCGATCACATGAACAAGGTCGTCGAAGCCAACATCCTGGCGCCGATCGCCGATGAAGTCGCGGCGAAGGCCGAGGTCGTTCTGATCGGTTATTCCGGCGGCGGCATCCGCAACATCTTCGCCAACAAGCCGCTCAAGAATCTCGCCGATCTCAAGGGGCTCAAGGTTCGCGTGCAGGGCGCGCCGATCTGGTCCAAGACCTTTGCGGCGGTCGGCATGAGCCCCACCGTGATCGCCTACAACGAAATCTACAACGCGATCCAGAACGGCGTGATATCGGCCGGCGAAAACGAGGCGGCCGGAGTCGAGGCGATGAAGTTCTACGAAGTGGCTCCGCACCTCAACCTGACCCAGCACGCCGTCTCGATCCGGCCGATCTGCTTCTCGGTGAAGACGCTGAAGACCTTGCCGAAGGATTTGCAGGACGCGATCATGAAGGCCGGCAAGGAGGCCGGCGACTATGGCCGACAACTGGAGTCGAGCGAGGAGGTCGTCAAGCTCGACACGCTGGAGAAGGCCGGCAAGCTCAAGCGCGTCCCCTTCGAGGAGCGGGACGCCATGAAGAAGCTCGCCGACCCCGTGATGGCCACCTACGCCAAGGAAATCGGTGCGGAAGGCATTTTCGAGAAGATCAACGTCGTCTGAGAATTGTCGCCGCCCACGCGACAGGACGTCGGGGCAAGCCAGACGGCTTGCCCCATTGCGTGATTGTGATCCCCCGGAGTCGTAATGACCGAAATATCGATGCCACCGAACCCGTCGCTATGGCGCCGAGCAACGGCGGCCTATGCAAAACTGCTGGAAATCCTGCTCGCCGCCTCTGTCGGCCTTCTGGTCATTCCGGTCACGTTGCAGATCATCTCGCGCTACACGCCTTTGATTCCGTCCTACATCTGGACCGAGGAGATGGCGCGATTCATGTTCATCTGGACGATCATGATCGGCGCCATGGTCGGCATCAGAGAGTCGCAGCATTTTGAAGTCGACGTCTGGCCTGAGCTGTCACCCGGAAGCGAAGCCATGGTGCGGATCCTCGCGCGGCTCGGCGTGCTGGCGCTGGCGCTGGTGTTCGTATCCGCCGGCCTGGAGTTCACCCGCTTCGCCTGGAATAGAACTTCGGAGCTGGCCGATCTGCCGCTTTGGCTCATCCATGTTGCCTGGCCGGTTGCCGGCTTGACGTGGATCGTGTTCGCCGGTGAACAGATTGTCGACGAGATGCGAATTCTGGTTGGGGCAAATCGATGAGCGGCAATGTTCTTTCTGCCGGACAGGCCGCCATGGTCCTGTTCGGTACTTTCGTTGGCCTGCTCATCATACGCGTGCCGGTCGCCTTCGCGCTTGGCCTTGCCTGCGTGCCGATCCTGCTGATCGAGCCGCATTTGTCGCTGATGACGCTCGCGCAGGAAACATTCAATGCCTACAATTCGTTCATCCTGCTGGCGGTGCCGTTCTTCCTGCTCACCGCCAATTTGATGAGCATCGGCGGCATCACCGACCGGCTGGTGGCGCTGTCCCGCTCGATGGTCGGGCACTGGCCGGGGTCGTTGGCGCAGATCAACGTCGTGCTGTCGGTGTTCTTTGCCGGCATCTCCGGCTCCTCCACCGCGGACGCGGCGAGCCAGTCCAAGATCTTCATCGATGCCCAGACCAAGGAGGGCTACGATCTCTCGTTCTCCATCGCGATCACCGCGGTCTCGGCCGTGCTCGCGGTCATCATCCCGCCCTCGATCCTGATGATCGTGTGGGGTGGACTGATCTCGACCTCGATCGCCGCGATGTATCTCGCGGGCATCGTGCCGGGATTGCTGATCGCCGGAGCGCAGATGGCGACAGTGCATATCTATGCCGTGCGACGAGGTTACCCGACCTATCCGAAGGACACCTGGAGGGAGATGTGCTGCGCCATCTGGCGCTCGATACCGGCGCTGCTGACGCCGTTCATCATCGTCGGCGGCATCCTGCTGGGGTGGTTCACCGCAACCGAATCCGCCTGCGTCGCGGTGCTTTATTCCGTGGCGCTATCGACATTCTTTTACCGTGAAACCGGCGCGCGCGAACTCTACAAGGCCTTGCTCGACACCGGCCGTCTCGCGGGCGTCGCGCTGTTCTGCGTGGGCACCGCCAGCGCGTTCGGCTGGCTGCTGGCTTACTACAGGATCCCGCAGGAGCTGCTGGCCAACGTCTCGACCTGGGGCATGGGCGCGATCGGGGCCGGCTTCTTCATCGCGTTCTGCTTTCTGGTGGTGGGCTGCTTCCTCGACGCCATTCCGGCGATCATCATCGTCGGCACCGTTCTCGAACCGCTGGCGAAATCGGTGGACCTTCATCCGGTGCAGTTTGCGATCATCTCGATCGTCTCGCTCGCCTTCGGATTGGTGACGCCGCCTTATGGCTTGTGCTTGATGATCGCCTGTTCGATCGCAGGGGTGCGGCTGCGCTATGCGCTGAAGGACACGGTGATCATGCTGATCCCCATGCTGCTCGTGCTGGCGGCGCTCATCATTTGGCCCAGCGTTTCCCTGTTCCTGCCGCGCCTGATCGTGCCGGAGATGCTGAAATGAGCAAAGCTTGATCCCGCGGCTCTGATGCCGCGGGATCGGTGCATTTTTCTCAGAGATTGCTCTCGGTGATCGCAGCGTAGACCATGCTGCGCAGCTCGCGACGGAGCGGGTAGGCGCTCGACGGCAGCACCTGCGTCATGAAGATGGTGATCAGCTCTTCGGCCGGATCGATCCAGAACGACGTCGTGGCCGCGCCGCCCCAAGCATATTCGCCGGGGCTGCCGGCGATCAGCGTCTCCGCCGGGCGCATGGTCACGGCGAAGCCGAGGCCGAAGCCGATGCCGTTATAGGCGGCCTCCGCAAATAGCGAGCGCGAAACCTCCGGCAGCGTGCGTCCACCCGGAATGTGGTTGGCCGTCATCAGCGCCAGCGTCTTCGGTCCGATCAGCCTGATGCCGCCGAGCTCGCCGCCGTTGAGCAGCGCACGGCAGAAGGTGAGATAGTCGGCCGTCGTCGAGCACAGCCCGCCGCCGCCCGAGATGAAGGAGGGCGGTGACAGGAACGAGCTCTTGCTTGGATCGTCCTGGAGCGTCAGGCCCTCGCGGCGCTGGCCGGCATGGAAGGTCATGCCACCGCCCGGATCGGCCGAGTAGCAGGCCGCGAACCGATGGGCCTTGGAAGCCGGCACGTGGAAGTCGGTGTCGGTCATGCCGAGTGGATCGAGGATGCGTGTCTTGAGGAACTGCTCGAACGGCATGCCGGAGATCTTGCCGACGAGATAACCGAGGACGTCGGTCGAGACGGAGTAGTTCCAGGCCTCGCCCGGCGAGAATTCCAGCGGGATTTTTGCCAGCGCCTCGATCATGGTCTGGAGCGTGCCCGACTTCTCCACCTCGCCGATCTTCTCGGCGCGATAGGCGGCGTCGACATTGGAGCGTTGCTGGAAGCCGTAGGTGAGGCCGGAGGTGTGGCGCAGGAGGTCGACGATCAGCATCGGCCGCGACGGCGGCCGGGTCAGGAAGGAAGGCGCGGTGCCCGCGACGAATATGCCGAGGTCCTTCCATTCTGGAATGTATTTGGCGACGGGCTCGTCGATGGCGACGAGGCCTTGCTCCACCAGCATCATGAAGGCGACGCTGGTGAGCGGCTTGGTCATGGAATAGATGCGGTAGATGGTGTCGTCCTTGACCGGCAGCTTGCGCTCGACGTCGGCAAAACCCTGGACCGAGCTGTGGGCGATCTTGCCTCGGCGATAGACCAGGAGATGCGTGCCCGGGAAGCGGCCGGCATCGATGTACCGGCTCTTCAGATGCGCATCGACGCGGTCGAGCGCGGCCTTGGACATGCCGACGGATTCGGGCGAGGCGGGGGTGGGGGCGAGCATCAGTTCCTCCGGACAGCTTTTCTTGGAAGGTTGATAGCCGAAGTGGCGGCCCCATTCCAAGGGCGTCGCGCTTAACGTCGGCGGGCCGACTGGTGTAGACTCCGCCTTGGAAGACCTCCAAGGAGCCCCTGAAAGGAGCCCCTTGGGGCCAATGAGAAAACGCAGGCAAAC
Organism: Bradyrhizobium sp. 199; assembly: GCF_023073355.1. Lineage (GTDB taxonomy): Bacteria > Pseudomonadota > Alphaproteobacteria > Rhizobiales > Xanthobacteraceae > Bradyrhizobium. Next base: position 308,703 of record NZ_JADPJI010000008.1, on the reverse strand, counting down.
GCACCATGACCCAGTTCAACGAGACCGAACTCACCGACGCCGTCGTCCGGAGCTTTGACCAGACGCCCGACACGCGCGCGAAATTCCTGCTCCAGGAATTGGTGAAGTCGCTGCACGATTACGTGAGCAAGACCGGTCTCACCTTCGAAGAATGGGAATACGCCATCGATTTTCTGACCCGCACCGGGCAGAAATGCACCGATACCCGCCAGGAATTCATCCTCTTGTCCGACGTGCTCGGCGTCTCCATGCTGGTCGACGCCGTCAATCATCGCGACCGCGACGGCGCTACCCAGACCACCGTGCTCGGCCCATTTTATGTCGGCGAGCACAAGGTGACAGCGCATGGCACCGATATCTCGCCGAACAATCAAGCCGGCGAGCGGATGTTCGTGCAGAGCCGCGTGACCGACCTCAAGGGCAAGCCGCTCGCCAATGTCCCCGTCGACGTCTGGCATGCCGATGACGACGGCTTCTACGATTCCCAGAAGCCGAACTACGACGAGGTCGGCGCCTCGGCGCGGGCGCGCTTCGTCACCGACAGCGATGGCCGCTTCTTCTTCCGTACCATTTTGCCATGCAGCTATCCGATCCCGACCGACGGCCCCGTCGGAGAGATGATCATGCAGACCAAGCGTCACCCGATGCGCCCGGCGCATGTGCATTTCCTGGTCAACGCAAAGGGCTATGAGCCGCTGATCACCCACGTCTTCATGGACGGTGACAAATACCTGGATTCCGACGTGGTGTTCGGGGTCAAGGACGATCTCATCGCCAAGGTCGAGCCGCGCACCGACCATGAGATGCCCGACGGCACCAAGGCGAACGGGCGGTGGCACCTGATGACTTACGAATTCCACCTCAAGCCCGGCGGCGGCATCGCGCCGAAACCGCTGGGTGTGAAGGCGGAAGAGCCGGCGTGAGGGTCAGGCGCGAGGGGCGCGCGCGGCCTCTCATCTCCCGATAAAGGCCGCCAATTCGTCAGGCGTCCCCATCGGAAAGGCTTCCTTGATAAAGTCGAGGAAGGCGGATACGCGCGCGCTTAGGAGCCGGCGCGATGGATAGAGCGTCCACAACGCGATCTCTGGTCCCTCGATGTCACCCCAATGCACCAGCGTGCCGGCAGCCAGATCGTGACTGACCAGTGACACCGGAACGCGTGCCGCGCCGACGCCCGCCCGGACCGCATCGCGGACCATGACGAGCGATGACAGGCGAAGGACTGGATCAACCGCGATGCGCGATCTTCCGCTTGGCACCTTCACTTCCCAGGTTGCCAGCTGGTCGCCCGGTCCGCGCATGACAGCCGGCACAGCGATACCCTCGCTCGGTCGTTTCAGATCCGGGCTCGCTACGACCACCAGCCGGTCGCGCAGAAAGATTCGTCCGACAAGGCTGTCATCTGGATCGGGATTGACCCGGATCACCAGATCATACCCCTCCTCGACCATGTCGACCGAGCGATCTTCCGTCGTGACCTCAAGACGGACCTCCGGATATCTGAGCGCGAACTCGGCCGAGAGCTTCCCCATTGCCGTCTGCGAGAACAGCAAAGGCGCGCTGATCCGCATCCTGCCTCGCGGGCTGTCCCCACCCGAAGCGATCGCTGCCGCCGTCTCGTCGAGCTCGGTGAGCAAGGCCCCCGTCCGCTCGTAAAGGGCGCGTCCTTCCTGGGTGAGTCTCAGGGCACGCGCGCCGCGCTCGAACAGGCGCAGGTCGAGCGCGGCCTCCAACTCCGCGACCCGGCGGGACAGGGTGGCTTTCGGGCGCCCGGCGGCCCGTGCGGCGCGTCCGAACCCGCCGTGGCGGGCGACAAGATTGAAATCGGCGAGGGCGAGCAAGTCCATCGTTCCACCAGTGAGACGGTCTGTCCAGATATAGCGACTATCGGTTCGAATGTGGATCACTAATTTCTCGGGTGTCTTCTGACCCCAACCCGGAGTGATCCCCATGACCATCCTCGTTACCGGCGCCACCGGCACCATCGGCCGCAACGTCGTCGAACAGCTCGTCAAGCGCGGCGCCGATGTCCGCGCGCTCGCCCGCGATCCTGCAAAGGCAAACCTCCCGGCGAGCGCCACCGTCGCGCAGGGCGACCTGCTCGACGTCGACTCGCTGCGCAGCGCGTTCAAGGGCGTCTCGACCCTGTTCCTGCTCAACGCAGTGGTCGCCGATGAATTCACGCAGGCGCTGATCGCGCTCAACGTGGCCCGCGAGATGGGCGTCGAGCGGGTCGTCTACCTCTCGGTGATCCACAGCGATCGCTACGTAAACGTCCCGCACTTTGCCGGCAAGTTCGGCGTCGAGCGGATGATCGAGCAGATGGGCTTCAACGCCACCATCCTGCGTCCGGCGTACTTCATGAACAACGATATCACGATCAAGGACGTGGTGACCGGATACGGCATCTATCCGATGCCCATCGGGAGCAGGGGGCTCGCCATGATCGATGCGCGCGACATCGACGAGATCGCGGCCCTCGAGCTCATCCGTCGTGAGCGCGCCGCAGCGCCGCTTGCGCTCGACCGCATCAATCTTGTCGGTCCCGAAACCCTGACCGGCGCGAAAGCCGCCGAGGTCTGGTCAGAGGTGCTGGGTCGCACGATCGCCTATCCCGGGGACGATACCGCCGGCTTCGAGAAGAATCTCCGGCAGTTCATGCCGAGCTGGATGGCCTACGACATGCGGCTCATGAGCGAGCGTTTCCTCACCGAGGGAATGGTCCCCGAGGCCGGCGACGTCGAGCGGCTGACCGCGCTGCTCGGCCGCCCCCTGCGCTCCTATCGCGACTTCGTCTCCGAGATCGCGGCCTCGGCCTGACGGTATGTCATTCACGACAACAAGGACGACGATTATGATCTATTCGACCGCCACAGTGCCGGTGAATCCGCCAGGCGAGACGGCGCTGACCCGCGCGCAAACTTGGCAGGGGCTTGTCCTTAAGGCCCGCGACGCCCGGCTGTTTCTTCCACCCAATCTCTGCACCCGCTGCGAGGTCGTAGAGGAGAGCCCGACGCACATCGTGCGCGAAGCCACGATCGCAGGCGACGATCTGCGCGAGATCATCAGCTTTGAGTCGGAGCGCAAGGTGTCCTTCTTCCAGGCCGCCGGCCCCCGCGAAGGCGCGATCGTCAACGAGCTGTTCGAGGACGAAGCCGGCGCGCTGCAGCTGCGGTTCTATTGCTACACCGGCCTGCGCGGAAAGAAGCCCTTCGGGCCCGAAGAGCAGGCCGAACAGGCGCAGTTCGACAGCGACAACGGCTACAGGGCCGCCCTGCTGTCAACGCTGAGGCGTACCCGCGAGTTGTTCGCGGAAGGCAGGCTCTGAGCCCGCTTGCGACACGATCCGCGTCAGCGCGCGTGCAGCAGCGCCAGCAGCACGACGACTGCGCAGGCGAGCGCCGCCGAGGTCAGCTTCCAGAACATCAGCGGACTGCGCTCCAACAGCGGTGTGATCCGCGTGTCCAGATAAGCCGGATTGGGCGTGCGAAGCTCGAAGATGAACTCGGACAGGTCCTCGTGGCGCTTGTAGGGATCGGGATGAAGCGCGCGCCTGAGCGCGCCGTCGATCCAGGCCGGCACGTTACGATCGCCATCGGCCGGGCGATATTTGAGCCTTCGCACGTCCGCCTTGCGCCGGATCCTGGCGATCTGGGCGCCATAGGGAAGCTTTCCGGTCAGCATCTGGTAGCAGATCACGCCCAGCGAAAACATGTCGGAGCGCGGCGAGCCGCCCTGCCCAAGAAAATACTCCGGCGCCGTGTACTGGACGGTGCCCAGGATTTCGTCGGCCTCGTCCGGCGGCGCCGCTTCGGCCACGCCGGCCACCCTGACCGATCCGAAGTCGATGATCTTCGCGGTGCCGGTCTTGTCGATCAGGATGTTGTCGGGCCTGAGGTCCTGATGCAGCATCTCCATGCGGTGGAAGGCGCGCAGGCCGGCGGCGATCTGCTCGACAAGGCCCCGGACGGTTTCGAGGTCGGGACGTGGATTGTCGGTCATCCACTGCTTCAGGGTCTGGCCTTCGACGAATTCGGTGGCAACGTAGAGATAGCTGCGTCGTTTCGACTGTGACAGCGGCTTGAGCACGTGCGGGCTGTCGATCCGGCGCGCGATCCACTCCTCCATCAGGAAACGCTTGAGATAGGCGGCATTGTCGCGCAGGTCGACCGACGGCAGCTTGAGCGCGACCGGCTCCTCGGTTTCCACATCGACCGCGAGGTAGATATGGCTGCGGCTGCTGCCGTGGATTTCCCGAACGATCCGATAGCCGTCGAAGACCGCTCGTGGCTCCGGCAGCGGCGGCAGCGGCAATTGTGAGGTCTGACTGAAGATGCCGGCCGGCTCGCGCTGCGGCACCGCATCGATCCGCAGGATCTGGACCGTAATGTTGTCGTCGCTGCCGCGCCGGTAGGCTTCCTCGACGATGGCCTTGGCCGCGCCGTCGAGCTCGGCTGCGTGCTCGCCGAGCGCGCTCGTGATGAAGCGCGCGTCCACGAATTCGTAGGCACCGTCGGTCGCCAGCAGGAAGGTGTCGCCCGCTTCGATCTCGAAGGCCTGATAGTCGATCTCGAGCTGCGGATTGATGCCGAGCGCGCGGCCGAGATAGGTCTGCTCCGAGGACACGATGATCCGGTGATCGTCGGTCAGCTGCTCGAGCGCCTTGCCGGCGACCCGATAGACGCGACAATCGCCGACGTGGAAGATGTGCGCGGTGGTCGCTTTGATGACCATGGCGGTGAGGGTGCAGACATAGCCCTTGTCGCGGTCATAGGCATATTGGCTCTTGCGCGTCTGTGCGTGCAGCCAGGAATTGGTGGCATCCAGCACGCGGCGCGCGGACGTCTTCACCGTCCAGGATTCCGACGTGCAATAATAGTCCATCAGGAAGCTCTTGACCGCCGACTCGCTGGCGATCTGGCTCACCGTGCTGCTCGAGATGCCGTCGGCGAGGACGGCCGCGATGCCCTTCAGGCTGAGCTGCGGCTCGTCCGGAACGAGGACGCCGTGAAAGTCCTGGTTGATGGGTTTGCGACCCTTGTCGGAATGCTGGCCGACCGAAATCTGAAGTCCGCGGGTCATCGTCATCACCGGCAAAGGGGAGCCTCACCCTGCTGGGGCGAGGCTCCTCTGTCGAGACGTTGTTTGATCAGGCCGCAACGCGGGGCTGGGTCGCCTTGCCGGCCTGGCGCTTGGGCTGCGTCATGACGTGCGTGGCGTAAAGGGTCATGCCGGTGAAGGCGAGGCCGCCGACGAGGTTGCCGAGCACGGTCGGGATCTCGTTCCAGATCAGATAATCCATGATCGAGAACTTCGCGTGCAGCATCAGGCCCGAGGGAAACAGGAACATGTTCACGACGGAATGCTCGAACACCATGTAGAAGAACACCAGGATCGGCATCCACATCGCGATCACCTTGCCCGGGACCGAGGTCGAGATCATGGCGCCGACGACACCGGTCGAAACCATCCAGTTGCAGAGCATTCCCCGCAGGAACAGCGTCGCCATGCCGGCGGCGCCATGCGCGGCATAGCCGAGCGTTCGGCCCTCGCCGATGTTTCCGATGGCGGCGCCGACCTTGTCGGGGTCTTGCGTGAAGCCGAATGTCGTGACGAAGGCCATCATGAAGGCGACGGTGAAGGCGCCGGCGAAATTGCCGACGAAGACGAGACCCCAGTTGCGCAGCACGCCGCCAAACGTGACGCCCGGACGCTTGTCGATCAGAGCCAGCGGCGAGAGCACGAACACGCCGGTCAGAAGGTCGAAGCCCAGGAGATAGAGCATGACGAAGCCGACCGGGAACAGCAGTGCGCCGACCAGGGGCTGACCGGTATTGACGTTGATCGTGACGGCGAACCATGCCGCCAGCGCCAAGATGGCCCCGGCCATGTAGGCGCGGATGATGGTATCTCGGGTGGACATGAAGATCTTGGACTCGCCCGCATCCACCATCTTGGTGACGAATTCCGAAGGCGCGAGATACGACATCAATGGTTCCTTTGCTTCGTAAGTGAGATCGACCCCCTCTGGGAGGGGGCGGCTGAACGTCTTGGGCCGTGCGGGCTGACCTGCCGCGCACGAGCTATTGAAAGTTTGGAAGCCGGGAACCGCGTCACGAGGCCTGAGCCGGAAAGGGGCGCGAAGCAGATGAGCTTCCGGATGCAGCCGCCAGAGGCTGCAACAATGCGGCAAGCCGCAGTCTTCGTTGACGCCTACGGAGATGCAAGTTGCGTGCCGTACCAAGCTCTTATGGAAGTGTAGTAATATCAATGCGATAGCTCTCAGCTCGGTCCGGCGGTGCAGCGCTGGTCGGCTTCTTGCTTGATCCCATGCACAAGATTTGTGCGCCGCACAAAGATTGAGCAGGCCGCAAGTTTGACTTGCGCGGTGGTCCTGCGACGGCCTGCCGCAAAGCCAATAACGCGTTGATTAGTCTTCTGTTTTTTAGGTGTCGCGCTTGGCATGAAGCTTGAATAGTTCCGCGCCGACGCCATTGAAGCCGTCCCGCGAGACTCTCATCCGACTTGCCGACGCCACCAGACGGGGGTTTCCCCCGTCGTGCGTTCGCATGCGCCAAAGACGGCGCCGCCGGACGGACGGGCTGCTCGCGTGCACTGACGCCATCAATTCTGCAACGACGCAAAGGACGACACCACTCATGACCAAGCGCACCCGCCGGCCCTCGGACAACGGGCTCAGCCGCCGTCAATTGCTGAAGGCCGCAAGCTCGACCGCCGCACTTCTCGCCGCCGCAAAACTGAATTTCCCCGCCGGCGCCTTCGCGCAGGACGCAGGGCCCGAGGTCAAGGGCGCCAAGCTCGGCTTCATCGCGCTGAGCGATGCCGGCCCGCTCTTCGTCGCCAAGGACAAGGGCCTGTTCGCCAAATACGGCGTGCCCGACACCGACGTGCAGAAGCAGGCCTCCTGGGGCACCACGCGCGACAATCTCGTGCTCGGCTCCGAAGGCAACGGCATCGACGGCGCACATATCCTCACCCCGATGCCGTATCTGATCTCGGCGGGCAAGGTGACGCAGAACAACCAGCCGACGCCGATGTACATCCTGGCGCGGCTCAATCTCGACAGCCAGTGCATCTCCGTCGCCAATGAATATGCCGACCTCAAGCTCGGCGTCGATGCTACGCCATTCAAGGCGGCGCTGGAGAAGAAGAAGGCCTCCGGCAAGGCCGTGAAGGCGGCAATGACCTTCCCCGGCGGCACGCACGACCTCTGGCTGCGCTATTGGCTCGCCGCCGGCGGTATCGATCCCGACAAGGACATCGAGACCATCGTGGTGCCGCCGCCGCAAATGGTGGCCAACATGAAGGTCGGCACCATGGACTGCTTCTGCGTCGGCGAGCCCTGGAACCTGCAACTGATCAATCAGAAAATCGGCTACACCGCCGTGACAACGGGCGAACTCTGGAACAAGCATCCGGAAAAATCCTTCGGCATGCGCGCCGCCTTCGTCGATAAATATCCGAAGGCCGCCAAGGCGCTGCTGATGGCGGTGATGGAAGCCCAGCAATGGGCCGACAAGGCCGAGAACAAGGCGGAGCTTGCCGCTATCATGGGCAAGCGGCAGTGGATGAACTGCCCTGTCGAAGACGTGCTCGACCGCACCGCCGGCAAGTTCGACTACGGCATCCCCGGCAAGGTGGTCGAGAACTCGCCGCACATCATGAAGTACTGGCGCGACCACGCCTCCTATCCGTTCCAGAGCCACGACCTCTGGTTCCTCACCGAGGACATCCGCTGGGGCAAGTACGAGGCGAACTTCGACACCAAGGCGCTCATCGCCAAGGTCAACCGTGAGGACATGTGGCGCGATGCGGCCAAGACGCTCGGTGTTGCCGCCTCCGACATTCCAACCTCTACTTCGCGCGGCAAGGAGACCTTCTTCGACGGCAAGGTGTTCGATCCGGAAAATCCGGCTGCCTATCTGAAATCGCTCGCGATCAAGCGTGTCGAAGTCTGATGGAGCCAGCGGCCGCCTTTGGGCGGCCGCATCGACTTTTCAAGCCGGAGAGAAATTGCGATGAATATGCCTGCTGCAAAGATTGAGATCGAGATTGCGACGCCCGCGGCCAGTGCCGCGGCGGTCGTTGCAATGACGCCAAAGCGTCCCCCGCGCACGCAAGCCTACGCACGCCTGGCAAGGGAGACGGCCGTACGCGTGATCCCGCCGCTGGTCGTGATCGCGCTGCTCACGCTGATCTGGGAGCTGATTTGCCGCCGTGCCGGCTCGGCACTGCCGCCGCCATCGAAAGTGTTCAAGGATACCAAGGAGCTGATCCTCGATCCGTTCTTCGACCATGGCGGCATCGACAAGGGCCTGTTCTGGCATCTCTCCGCCAGCTTGCAGCGCGTTGCCTTCGGCTATTCGCTCTCGGCGATCGCCGGCATCGGGCTCGGCGTGCTGGTCGGACAGTCGGTCTGGGCGATGCGCGGGCTCGATCCGCTGTTCCAGGTGCTGCGCACCATCCCGCCGCTGGCCTGGCTGCCGCTGTCGCTCGCGGCCTTCCGCGACGGCCAGCCCTCGGCGATCTTCGTCATCTTCATCACCTCGATCTGGCCGATCATCATCAACACCGCGGTCGGCATCCGCAACATCCCGCAGGACTATCGCAACGTCGCCGCGGTGGTGCAGCTCAATCCGCTCGAGTTCTTCGCCAAGATCATGATCCCGGCGGCCGCGCCTTACATCTTCACGGGCCTGCGCATCGGCATCGGGCTGTCATGGCTCGCCATCATCGCGGCTGAAATGCTGATCGGCGGCGTCGGCATCGGGTTCTTCATCTGGGACGCCTGGAACTCGTCGCATATCAGCGAGATCATCCTGGCGCTGTTCTATGTCGGCATCGTCGGCTTCGTGCTGGACCGCCTGATTGCGGGTCTCGGCAAGTTCGTCACCGGCGGCACCGCGCAGAATTAAAGGAGAGGGGCACATGACCGCCTATCTGAAGCTCGACCATATCGACAAGGTCTTTACCCGCGGCGCCGCCACCACCGAGGTGCTCAAGGAGATCAACCTGACGATCGAGAAGGGCGAATACGTCTCGATCATCGGCCATTCCGGTTGCGGCAAGTCGACCCTGCTCAACATCATCGCAGGCCTGACCAACGCCACCACGGGCGGCGTGCTGCTGGAAAACCGCGAGGTCAACTCGCCGGGGCCGGATCGCGCCGTGGTGTTCCAGAACCACAGCCTGTTGCCGTGGCTCACCGTCTACGAGAACGTCAGGCTCGGCGTCGACAAGGTCTTCGCCAAAACCAAGAAGCGGGCTGAACGCGACGCCTGGGTGATGCACAATCTCAACCTCGTGCAGATGGCCCATGCCAAGGACAAGCGGCCCTCGGAGATCTCCGGCGGCATGAAGCAGCGCGTCGGCATTGCGCGGGCGCTGGCCATGGAGCCGAAGGTGCTGCTGCTGGACGAGCCGTTCGGCGCGCTCGACGCGCTGACCCGCGCGCATTTGCAGGACTCCGTGATGGCGCTGCACCAGAAGCTCGGCAACACCATTTTGATGATCACCCACGATGTCGACGAAGCCGTGCTGTTGTCCGACCGCATCGTGATGATGACCAACGGACCGAGCGCGCGCATCGGCGAGGTGCTGGAGGTGCCGCTGGCGCGTCGGCGCAAGCGGCTCGAGCTCGCGACCAACGCCACTTATCTGAAGTGCCGGCAGCGCGTGCTCGAATTCCTCTACGAGCGTCATCGCTTCGTCGAGGCCGCGTAAATCAAATGTTAACGCGAGACACGCGCGCGCCCAAATAATCGACATCCCGCTCAATCCTTGTGCGCCGCACAAGGATTGAGCGAATCGCAAATTTAGCGTGCGAAAAAGCCCTGCAACGAATTCGGGCGATGCGAATAATGTCCTGAAATCCCTGAATTTCTAGCATGCGCGCAATTGGCACGGAAATTGAAACGTCTTTGCGCGACGCCAACGACGACGTCCCTCAACACCATCAATCAGCATCGTGAACTCGCCACCGGGGTGAAGCCTCGGAGCGCGCCTCCATGTGAGGCAGAGCCTGCAACGACGCAGCGGTGAGCCTGGAAGGGATACTCAATGACGAAGAATCCTACTTGGATTTCAGACTGGCGCCCCGAAGATGAGGCGTTCTGGAATGCGACTGGCAAGACTATCGCGCGACGCAATCTGATCTGGTCGATCGTGGCCGAGCATATCGGCTTCTCGGTCTGGCTGATCTGGAGCATCGTCACCACCAAGCTGCCGCAGGCGGGCTTTCACTACACTACCGACCAGCTGTTCCAGCTCGTCGCGGTGCCGGGCCTGATCGGCGCATTGATGCGCTTTCCCTATACATTCGCAGTGACGACGTTCGGCGGCAGGAACTGGACCATCTTCAGTGCGGCGATCCTGTTCATTCCGACGCTGTCGCTTGCCTATTTCGTGAGCCAGCCCGACACGCCGTTCTGGCTAATGCTGCTGATCGCCTCGACTGCGGGCCTCGGCGGCGGCAATTTCGCCTCCAGCATGACCAACATCTCCTTCTTCTTCCCCGACAGGATGAAGGGATGGGCGCTCGGCCTGAATGCGGCCGGCGGCAATATCGGTGTCTCCAGCGTGCAGCTCCTGACCCCGATCCTGATGACGCTCGCCGTCTTCAACCTGTTCCAGGCAACGCCGGTCGACGGCATCTTCCTCCAGAACGCCGGCCTGATGTGGGTGCTGCCTATCGCGATCGCGGTGTTCGGTGCCGTGTTCTTCATGAACAACCTCACCACGGCGAAATCGTCGGTGAAGAACCAACTCGCGATCGTCAAGCGCAAGCACACCTGGATCATGGCGTATCTCTATATCGGCACGTTCGGATCCTTCATCGGCTACTCGGCTGCATTTCCGCTGCTGATCAAGACCCAGTTCCCGCAAGTCACGATCGCGATCGCGTTCCTGGGGCCGCTGATCGGCTCACTGTCGCGTCCGCTCGGCGGCTGGCTTGCCGACAGGATCGGCGGCTCGATCATCACCTTCTGGAATTTCATCGTGATGGCGGGCGCCACGGTCGGCGTGCTCTACTTCGTCGGGCAGAAGGATTTCATCGGCTTCCTCTCGATGTTCCTGATCCTGTTCGTGACGACGGGCATCGGCAACGGCTCGACCTATCGCATGATCCCCTCGATCTTCCGCGAGGAGAACCTGTTCAAGGTACGCGGCAAGGGCGATGCGGCGCGCGCGCTGGCGCTCAAGACGGCGAGCATCGAGAGCGGTGCAGCGGTCGGCTTCATCGGCGCCATCGGGGCGGTCGGCGGCTATCTGATCCCGACCGGTTTCGGCAAGTCGATCGCCATGACCGGCGGGCCGCAGCTCGCGCTCGTGGTCTATCTCGGCTTCTACGCCACCTGCCTCGCTCTGACCTGGTGGTTCTACCTGCGTCGCAGCCCGCAGGGCGAAGCCGCCGGAAGCCTTGCCGAAGCAAGGGTCTAGTAATTGGTACGAATCTCGCTTCTCCCCGTACGCGGGGAGAAGCCCCTCTGATGACGTTTGACCCATGAACTTTTTCCGCAACGGCGCGGACGAAGGCAGACCGAAACAGACAGGAGAATACCATGACGCCAGAACAGATAGCCCTCGTCCAGCAAAGCTTTTCCAAGGTCGCGCCGATATCGGAGCAGGCCGCGGTGCTGTTCTACGATCGCCTGTTCGAGGTAGCGCCGTCCGTGCGCGCGATGTTTCCCGACGACATGACCGAGCAGCGCAAAAAGCTGATGGGCATGCTCGCCGCCGTCGTCGGCGGTCTGTCGAACCTGAATTCGATTCTTCCCGCAGCCTCCGCGCTCGCCAAGCGTCACGTCGCCTATGGCACCAAGGCCGAACACTACCCCGTGGTCGGCGCGGCCCTGCTGTGGACGCTGGAAAAGGGGCTCGGCGAAGACTGGACGCCCGAACTCGCAAAAGCGTGGACCGACGTCTATGGCGTGCTGTCCGGCTACATGATGTCCGAAGCCTACGGCGCACAGCCGCAGGCCGCTGAATAGGAGAGGCCGCGTGAGTGAACCGCTGGTCATCGTCGGTAACGGTATGGCGGCCGCGCGTCTGGTCGACGAACTCGCCAAGACTGCGCTTGGCCGCTACGCGGTCGCCGTGATCGGCGAGGAGCCGCGGCTCGCTTACAACCGCGTACTGCTCTCCTCCGTGCTGGCGGGCGAGACCGGCTCGCACGAGATCGAGCTCCGGCCGGCGGAGTGGTGGCGCCATCGTGGCGTCACCGTGCGCTACGGCTATCGCGTCACCGAGATCGACACCGGCCGCCGCGAGCTGAAGATCGAAGGCGAAGAAAGCATGGAATATTCCAAGCTCGTGCTCGCCACGGGATCGACGCCGCTGCGGCTGAACGTGCCAGGCGCCGATCTTGCCGGCGTGCACACCTTTCGCGACACCCGCGATGTCGACCTGTTGCTGACGCTGGCTGCAGCGAAGAAGCGTGTCGTGGTCGTCGGCGGCGGCCTGCTCGGACTTGAAGCTGCTTACGGCCTCGCCAAGGCCGGCGCGCCGGTGACGCTGCTGCATCTGATGGACCGGCTGATGGAGCGTCAGCTCGATGGATCGGCAGCCGGTCTGCTCAAGATGCTGGTCGAGCGCAAGGGCATCCGCATCCTGCTCAACGCCTCGACCGCACGCATCCACGGCGATGGTCATGTCGAAACCGTCGAGCTCGCCGACGGCAGCCGTATCGAGGCCGACGCCGTCATTTTCGCGGCCGGCATCAAGCCGAGCGCGGCGCTAGCGAAAGAGGCGGGGATCGCGGTCAATCGCGGCATCGTCGTCAACGACGTCATGCAGACGTCCTCGCCAGACATCTTCGCGCTCGGCGAATGCGCCGAGCATCGCGGCACCTGCTACGGCCTGGTCGAGCCCGCCTATGAGCAGGCGCGCGTGCTGGCGCGGCATCTCGCCGGACGTCCTGCTTCCTATCCGGGCAGCGTGGTCTCGACCAATCTGAAGGTGTCCGGCGTCAGCGTGTTCTCGGCGGGCGATTTCATGGGCGGCGAGGGCAGCGAGAGCCTCGTGCTGACCGATCGCAGGCGCGGCACCTACAAGAAGCTCGTCATCGCGGACGGACGGCTGACCGGCGCCGTGCTGATCGGCGATACCGTCGATGCGCTCTGGTACCTCGAGCTGATCCGCAATCGCGACAAGGTGGCGGCGATCCGCACCGACATGATGTTCGGCCGCGCGCTCGCGCTTCCTCCGAAAGCAGCTTGATATGACGGCGATTGATCCCACGCTCCGCGCCACCAAGACGACCTGTCCCTATTGCGGAGTCGGCTGCGGCGTGCTGGCAACGCCTGATGGCAAGGGTGGCGCGGCGATCGCCGGGGACCCTGATCATCCCGCCAATTTCGGCCGGCTGTGCTCCAAGGGCTCCGCGCTTGGTGAGACCGTCGGGCTGGAGGGCCGTCTGCTCTATCCGATGATCCGCTGCAAGGGCGTGCTGGAGCGGGTGGCCTGGAGCGATGCGCTGGATCATGTCGCCCATCGCATGCAGCACATCGTGGCGCGCGACGGTGCCGATGCGGTTGCGTTCTATCTCTCCGGCCAGTTGCTGACCGAGGATTACTACGTCGCCAACAAGCTGATGAAGGGCTTTGTCGGCACCGCCAATGTCGATACCAATTCGCGGCTCTGCATGTCGTCGTCCGTCGCCGGCCATCGTCGCGCCTTCGGCGCCGATACCGTGCCCGGCTGCTACGAGGACCTCGACCACGCCGATTTGCTCGTTTTCGTCGGCTCGAACGCGGCCTGGTGCCATCCGGTGCTGTTCCAGCGTATGCTGAAGAACCGTGGGGAACGCGGTGCCCGCATGATCGTGATCGATCCCCGCCGCACCGACACCGCCGATGACGTCGATCTGTTCCTTGGCCTCAAACCCGGCACCGATACCGCGTTGTTCTCCGGTTTGTTCGTCCATCTCGCCGACAATGGTGCGCTGGACCAGGAGTATATCGCGCAGAACACGTCGGGTTTCGACGACGCGTTAGCACGCGCGCGGAGCATTGCCGGCAGCGTCACCGCGACCGCGCTGGCCACGGGCCTCTCCGAGCGGGACGTCGCCAATTTCTTCAAGATGTTCCGCGACACCGAGAAGGTCGTCACGCTCTACTCGCAAGGGGTCAACCAGTCGGCACAAGGCACCGACAAGGTCAACGCGATCCTGAATTGTCATCTCGCTACCGGGCGGATCGGCAAGCCTGGCGCCTCGCCGTTCTCGCTTACTGGCCAGCCCAATGCGATGGGCGGTCGCGAAGTCGGCGGTCTTGCCAATATGCTCGCTGCCCATATGGGATTCACGCCGCCCGACATCGATCGCGTCCGACGGTTCTGGAAGGCACCGCACATCGCCACCCAGGAGGGGTTGAAGGCGGTGCAACTGTTCGAGGCCATCGACCGCGGCGAGGTCAAGGCGCTCTGGGTGATGGGCACCAATCCGGCGGTCTCGCTGCCTGAGGCGGACTTTGTGCGCGAAGCGCTGAAGAAGCTCGAGCTGTTCGTGGTCTCCGAGAACGTGCTCTCGAACGACACGGTCGAGGCCGGCCCGCATGTGCTGCTGCCGGCTCTCGCCTGGGGTGAGAAGTCGGGCACAGTGACCAATTCCGAGCGCCGCATCTCGCGCCAGCGCTCGTTCCTGCCGGCGCCGGGGGAGGCGCGTCCCGATTGGTGGATCCTGAGCGAGACCGCCAAACGTCTCGGCTTCCGCGATAGCTTCAATTATAAATCCGCGGCCGACATCTTTCGCGAACACGCGGCGCTCTCGGCGTTCGAGAACGGCGGCAGCCGTGATTTCGACATCGGCGCGCTGACCTCGCTGTCCGACGAAGCCTTCGACGCCTTGAAGCCGGTGCAGTGGCCAGCGCGCGAGGGGCAGGCGCCTGGCGAGCGCTTTTTTGCAAGCGGCGGCTTCTTCACCAATGACGGCAAGGGCCGGTTCGTTGCGCCGGAGGTGCCGTCGCTGCGCAGCCAGACCGGTGCCTCGCGTCCCCTCAGGCTCAACACCGGACGCATCCGCGACCAGTGGCACACCATGACGCGCACCGGTCTCAGCCAGCGGCTGGGTGCGCACCTGCCCGAGCCTTTCGTCGAGGTTCATCCCGACGACGCCAGCAAATACGGTATCGTTCACGACGGCTTTGCCCGCATCACCACCGATTACGGCCAGTGCATCCTGAAGGCCGTGGTCAGCGATCGGCAGCAGCGCGGCACGGTGTTCGTTCCGATCCACTGGAGCGCGATGAACGCCTCGCATGGCCGCGTCGGGGCGCTGGTGCAGTCGTTCACCGATCCGTTCTCCGGGCAGCCGGAATCGAAGGCGACGCCGGCTGCGATTGCGCCTTACGAATTCGTCTTCCGCGGCTTTGCGCTGTCACGGAAACAGCTCGATCTGCCGTCGAACCTGTTGTGGACCCGCGTCACGGTCGCCGGTGGCTTCGGCTATCTCTTTGCCGACAATGCGGACCTGTCGCGCTGGCCGGCCTGGCTCGAGAGCGTCGCCGGGGAGGACGTCGCCGATTATCGCGACTTCGGCGGCGGCGTCTATCGCGCCGCGTCTTTCGCGAGCGACCGCATCGAAACTTGCCTCTTCGTGGGGCCCGGGCATGATGCGGGCGACTGGGAGGCGGTGAAGAGCCTGTTCGTGGCCGATCACGTGTCGGACGATCAGCGCCGCATGCTGCTGTCGGGCAAGTCCGGCGAGGGGGCCGCATCGAGCGGGCCGATCGTCTGCGCCTGCTTCGGCGTCGGCCGCAATACCATCTGCGAGAGCATCGCCACCGGCGCGCGTACGGCCGCCGAGATCGGCGTCAAGCTCAAGGCCGGCACCAATTGCGGCTCCTGCATCCCCGAACTAAAGCGCCTGATCGCGACGGACGTCCCGGTAAAGCAGGCGAAGGTCGCGAGCGCGGTGGGCTAGGTGAGCCAGGTCTCGTGCCCCGGACGCTGCGCAGCACGAAGTGATGCGCTGCAGAGCCGGGGCTCATCCAACGGCGGAATGTTCGGCTTTCTGGGTCCCGGCTCTGCGCAGCAACGCTGACGCGTTGCAGCGCGTCCGGGACACGAGAGTGGTGTAAGCTGCTGCGGAGCCATGTCATCACTGCCAATCGACCTTCCCGCCATTGTGCCTTATGCTGCCGCGCTCTCTCCCAAAAGCACATAAGAAGAATGATGTACCTGGAAACGCCGCCGCGCCTGATCGAGACCAGGCTCTTCTCGACCATGCCCGACAAATTCCGCCGCAAGGGCGAGCGCACGGATTGGGCTGACGCCAACCGGCCAGGTGTGCCGACGGACTCCTTCATCGAAGGTCCCTCGCTCGACAAGGACGGCAATCTCTACATCGTCGACATTCCCTTCGGCCGCATCTTCCGCATTGCGCCCGACGGCGAGTGGTCGCTCGTGATCGAATACGAGGGCTGGCCGAACGGGCTGAAGATCGCATCCGACGGTCGCATCCTGCTCGCCGACTACATGCACGGCATCATGGAGCTCGATGCCAAGGCCGGCCGCGTCAAGCCGGTCCTCACCGCGCGCAATTCGGAATCGTTCCGCGGCTGCAACGATCTGCATCTCGCCTCCAATGGTGACATCTATTTCACCGACCAGGGGCAGACCGGATTGCATGATCCGAGTGGCCGGGTCTATCGGCTGGCATCGAATGGCCGGCTCGACTGCCTGATCGATACCGGCGTCAGCCCGAACGGTCTCGTGCTCGATCCGACCGAGACCGTCCTGTTCGTCGCCATGACGCGCGACAATGCGGTGTGGCGATTGCCGTTCATGAAGGACGGCTGCGTGTCCAAGGTCGGCCGGTTTTGCTCGCTGTTCGGCACCAGCGGACCGGACGGCCTGACCATGGACGCCAAGGGGCGCCTGTTCGTCGGCCACGCCTCACTCGGCCACGTCTTCGTATTCGCGCCCAACGGTGAACTGATTGCGCGGATCAAGTCGTGCGCGGGGCCGAACTGCACCAATGTCGCCATCGGTGGCGCGAACAAGGATCGTCTCTATATCACGGAGTCGTCGACCGGCAGCGTGCTGGTGGCGGATATCAGCGGACTGTGAGCTCTAGCATGAACACAAGACCCTTCGGCAAAACCGGCGCCAGCGTCTCCGTCATCGGGCAGGGCACCTGGTATCTCGACCACGGCGACCGCAAGCGCGCGATCGCCGCGCTTCAGCGCGGGCTCGATCTCGGCATGACGCATGTCGATACCGCCGAGATGTATGGCGATGCGGAGCTCGTCATTGCTGAGGCCATTGCGGGCCGGCGCGACGAGGTGTTCCTGGTGTCCAAGGTATTGCCGAGCAATGCCTCGCGCCGCGGAACCGTCACCGCCTGCGAGCGCTCGCTGAAACGGCTGAAGACCGATCGTCTCGATTGCTATCTCCTCCACTGGCGCGGTTCCTATCCGCTGGAAGACACAGTCGCTGCGTTCGAGGAACTGGTGAAGGCCGGCAAGATAAAATCCTGGGGCGTTTCCAATTTCGACACCGACGATCTCGATGAGATTCTCGACGTGGCCGGCGAGGGCCGGATCGCCTGCAACCAGGTGCTCTATCATCTGAAGGAACGCGCCATCGAGCACGCGGTGATCCCATGGTGCGAGAAGCATGGCGTCGCGGTGGTCGCCTATTCGCCGTTCGGTCATGACGATTTCCCGGATACGCGCAGCAATGGCGGCGCCGCGCTGGCGAAGATTGCGGAGGCCCGTCGCGCAACGCCGCGTCAGGTCGCGCTGAGCTTTCTCACCCGTGCAAGTACGGTGTTCGCGATCCCGAAGGCGTCGTCCGCGGAACATGCCACTGAGAACGCTGCGGCCGGCGATCTCGTGCTGACGAAAGAGGAGATTTCTGCGCTCGATGCGGCGTTTCCGCGCGGACCGAAGCCGCGCAGCCTGCCCATGCTGTAATGCACAAACTCCTATTATTAACGGAGCGTTGACGCGCTTGGCGGCCCGCGCATATCCGCATCCTGTTTTCGGAAGTTGTGAACGCGGCGCATTTGTCGTTTTTTACACCGGTCTCGATTCGCAATTTCCCGGGTTCCAGCCGTGACACCGCCGCCCGCTGCAGCCGCAAGGCTCGACAGTATTCCCATGCCCATGCCGGAGAAGAAGCAGGAAGTTCGCCGCGCGCCTGCGCGCGTCGATCATCCCTTCAAAGGCATCGCGCTGGTTTTGTTGTCGACGGTGTTTCTCGGAACCTCCGACGTCACCGCGAAATATCTCTCGACCAGCCTGCCGCCGATTGAGATCACCTGGATCCGCTTCGTTACCTTCGCACTGATGTTCACGCCGGTGATGCTGCCGGGCTCGCCGCTGCATGCGATGCACACCGAGCGTCTTGGCCTGCAATTGATGCGCGGTGCCGCGCTGCTCGGCTCCTCACTGTTTTTCATCACCGGCCTCGCATTCCTCCCCATCGCGGAAGCCTCCGCCACGGGCTTCGTCTCGCCGCTGTTCGTCACCGCGCTGTCGATCATCTTTCTGAGCGAGAAGGTCGGCATGCGCCGCTGGGTCGCGACCGCGATCGGCCTGACCGGCGTGCTGATCATCCTGCGGCCGGGCTCGAGCGCGTTTCACGCTGCTGCGTTCTTCCCGATCATCTCGGCATTCTGCTGGGCCGCCGCGCTGATCCTGACGCGCATGATGAGCGGCCGCGAAGCCGTGCTCACCACCATGGCCTATTCCGCGCTGACTGGCGTTGCGATCCTCAGCGTCATGGTACCGTTCGTCTGGGTGACGCCGAGCTGGACTGCGGTCGGATACGGCATCCTCATCGGCGTCGCCTCGACAGTCGGCCAGTGGATCATCGTGCTGGCCTATCGCTATGGCGATGCCTCGGTGCTGGCGCCGTTCTCGTACACGCAGCTGCTTTGGGTGAGTATTCTGGGCTTCTTCATCTTCGGTGAGGTGCCTGATCTCTGGACCATCGTCGGCGCGGCCTTCATCGTCGCGAGCGGCCTCTACATCGCCCATCGCGAGCGGGTCCGTCGGAACCAGCTGCTGGTGCTGGAAGAGCGTTCCCCGAACCCCTGACGCAAGTCCGCGCGTCCCGCTTTTGCTATCAAGGACTCCAACGACAGGGGAGGAGCCGGATGCGCGCTGCGATTTTCAGGAACGGTGAGATTGTCGTTGGACAGATGGCCGAGCCGACGCCGGGCCCCGGCCAGGTGCTGGTCAAGACTCTCGCCTGCGGCATCTGCGGCTCCGACCTCCACGCACGCCAGCACGCCCACCGCATGGTGGAGATGGCGCGGAAGAGCGGGCGCAAGCCGATGGATCTTGCCCGCGACGTCGTGTTCGGCCACGAGTTCTGCTGCGAGATCGTCGACTACGGAGCCGGCACCGCGCGCAAGCTCAAGCCTGGCACGCGCGTCTGCTCGCTGCCGGCCCTCGTGACGCCGCAGGGCATCGAAGGCATCGGCTATTCCAACGACAATATCGGCGGCTATGCCGAGGCGATGCTGCTCAGCGAAGCGCTGCTGCTCGAAGTGCCCAACGGTCTCGCGCCGGAACATGCCGCGCTGACCGAGCCGCTCGCGGTCGGTGTTCACGCTGTCGCCAAGGCCAACATCCGCGGCGGCGAGGTGCCGCTGGTGATCGGCTGCGGCCCGGTCGGGCTTGCGGTGATCGCGGCGCTGAAGCTTAGGGGACTGCATCCGATCGTCGCCGCCGACTATTCGCCGGCGCGGCGGGCGCTCGCGGCCAGGCTCGGCGCCGACATCGTCGTCGATCCCAAGGTGTCGCAGCCCTATGCGACCTGGGCGGAGCACGCGCAGATGTCGGACGCCGAGAAGGGGGCGCGGCCGCCGTTCCAGGCCATGCTGCCGGCGCTTAAGCCCGCGATCATCTTCGAATGCGTCGGCGTTCCCGGCCTGTTGCAGCAGGTGTTCGAAGGCGCCCCGCGTGACGCGAGGATCGTGGTGGCCGGCGTCTGCATGGAGAGCGACAGGAACGAGCCAATGCTCGGCATCATGAAGGAGCTCAACGTTCAATACGTGCTCGGCTATACGCCGGAGGAGTTCGCAGGCTCGCTACGGCTGATTGCGGAAGGGCAGGTGGACGCCGCGGCGATGGTGACGGCCGAGATCGGCATCGACGGCGTCGCAAAGGCCTTCGCCGATCTTGCCAACCCAGAGGCGCACACCAAGATTATCGTGCAGCCGTGGCGGTAACACGTCGTCATTGCGAGGAGCGAAGCGAGGAAGCAATCCAGACCGTTTCCGCAGACGCATTCTGGATTGCTTCGCTACGCTCGCAATGACGGGCAGAAGCAGCCGTCACACCGGCAGCGCGATCGAATATTTCACCTGGCTCAGCGCAAAGCTGGACTCGATCGAGGCGATGCCGTCGAGCCGGGTCAGCTTGGTCTTCAGGAACGTCTCGTAGGAGGCGAGGTCGGCGGCGACGACGCGCAGGAGATAGTCGCGGTTGCCGGTCATCAGATAGCATTCCAGCACCTCGTCCCATTTCGAGATCGCACGCGCGAAGCGGTTGAGGTCCTCCTCCTTCTGCCGCGCCAGCTTGATCGAGATGAAGACGCTGACATGCAGCCCGAGCGCCTTCTGGTCGACGGTCGCGACATAGCGTGAGATCACGCCGCGCTCCTCCAGCAGCTTGACCCGGCGATGGCAAGGCGAGACCGACAGCCCGACCTTGTCGGCGAGCTCCTGCATGGTCAGGCGGCTGTCCGCCTGGAGCAGCGCGAGGATTTTGCGGTCGATGGTGTCGAGCTCTGGCATTGGGATGAAACCTGTATATTTGTGGAAATATTAGTATGCTATCTCAATCTCGGCGGGTGGCGCGCGAAAAATTGAGAAGTTTGGCGCAGCCCGCGGGCGTATCATCGATGCGACCTGTTGCCGGGAGCATTGCCATGCCCGTTGATTCCAACCGCCTCGACATCCTGAACGCGCTCGCCCGCAAGGCGCTGTGGTTGTCGTCGTGGACCATCCACCACGCCAATCACATCCGCCCCAGCGCTGATGGACTCAAGGTCGGCGGCCACCAGGCTTCGTCCGCCTCGCTCGCCACCATCATGTCGGCGTTGTACTTCCACGTGCTGAAACCTGAGGATCGCGTCGCGGTGAAGCCGCATGCGAGCCCGGTGTTCCACGCCATTCAGTATCTGTTCGGCCGGCAGAGCCGCGAGAAGCTGGAGAACTTTCGCGGGTTCAAGGGCGCGCAGTCCTATCCCTCGCGAACCAAGGACGTCGACGACGTCGATTTCTCCACCGGCTCGGTCGGCCTTGGCGTCGCGCAGACGCTGTTCGCCTCGCTGGTGCAGGACTACGTCAAGGCGCATGGCTGGATGAAGGATCGTCGCGAGGGGCGGATGATTGCTCTCGTCGGCGACGCCGAGATGGACGAGGGCAACATCTTCGAGGCGCTGGCGGAGGGCTGGAAGCACGGCCTGCGCAACACCTGGTGGGTGGTCGACTACAACAGGCAGTCGCTCGACGCCGTGGTGCGCGAAGGGCTCTGGGAGAAATTCGAGACCATGTTCCGCAATTTCGGCTGGGACGTGGTGATCGTGAAATACGGCCGCCTGATGCGCGAGGCCTTCGCCGAGCCCGGCGGCGAGGCGCTCAAGCGCTGGATCGACAATTGCCCGAACGCGCTTTATGCCGCGCTGTGTTTTCAGGGCGGTGCGGCTTTCCGCAAGCATTTGCACGACGAGATCGGCGACCAGGGTCCGATTACCAAGCTGATTGACCGTCGCAGCGACGACGAATTGCTGGCGCTGATGTCGAATCTTGGCGGCCACGACATGGAGAGCATGCTGGAGGCCTTCCAATCCATCGATCATGATCGTCCGGTCTGCTTCATCGCCTACACCATCAAGGGAGTCGGCCTGCCCTTCCAGGGCCACAAGGACAACCATGCCGGCCTGATGACGGTCGCGCAGATGGAGAAGTATCGCGCCAGCCAGAACATCCGTCCCGGCCATGAATGGGACAAATACGAAGGCCTCGCGCAGGACGCGGCCGAGCTTGATGCGTTCCTCGCGCGCGTGCCTTTCAACCAGGACGGCCGCCGGCTGAGCGCGCCTGTTATCGAGGTGCCCCCGCAGCTCGCGTTCAAGCCGTCGTCGCAGATGTCGACCCAGCAGGGCTTTGGTCTCGTGCTGAACGAGATCGCCCGCGGCGACAGCGAGTTGGCCAAGCGCATCGTCACGACGTCGCCCGACGTAACCGTCTCGACCAATCTCGGCCCCTGGGTGAACCGCCGCGGGCTGTTCGCCAACGCCGAGAAGGCGGACTTATTCCGCAGTGAGAAAATTCCGTCCACGTACAACTGGGATGCCTCGCCCAAGGGCCAGCATCTGGAGCTCGGGATCGCCGAGATGAACCTGTTCATCATGCTTTCGGCGCTCGGCTTGTCGCATCAGATCAATGGTGCCCGGCTATTGCCCGTCGGCACGCTCTACGATCCCTTCATCGAGCGTGGCCTCGATGCGCTGAACTACGCCTGTTACCAGGATGCGCGCTTCATGGTGGCCGCGACCCCGTCGGGCATCACGCTGGCGCCGGAAGGCGGCGCGCATCAGTCGATCGCGACGCCTTTGATCGGCATGGCGCAGGATGGGCTCGCCTCGTTCGAGCCGGCCTTCGTCGACGAGCTCGCCGTGATCATGGGTTGGGGCTTCAACCACATGCAGCGCGATCCGGGCGAGGGCGGTTCGGTCTATTTGCGGCTTTCGACGCGCAGCATCGAGCAGGCGCAGCGGATCATGACGCCGGAGCTGCAGCAGGGCATCACCGACGGCGCCTATTGGCTGCGCAAGCCGGGCCCCAACGCCGAACTCGTAATCGCCTATACCGGCGCGGTCGCGCCGGAGGCGATCGAGGCGACCGGCTTCATCGGCGAGAACCGCCGCGACATCGGCCTGCTCGCGATCACATCGGCAGACCGGCTCCATGCGGGCTGGACCGCCGCGCGAAAATTGCGGCGCGACCGCCGCGGCGTGCAGCATCTCAGCCACATCGAGAAGCTGCTGGCGCCGCTGCCGCGCGATTGCGGCATCGTGACCGTGATCGATGGGCATCCGTCAGCGCTCGGCTGGCTCGGCAGCGTCCGCGGCCATCGCGTCGAGGCGCTCGGCGTCGAGCAGTTCGGCCAGACCGGCACGATCGCTGACCTCTACCGCCATCACGGCATCGACGCCAACGCCATCATCGATGCGGCCGAAAGCCTCACCACCGGCGCGCCGGTGCTGCATCGGAAGATGGCGGTGTAGTCGAGGTAACCCACTTGCATGGGCCCCGGCTCAGCAGCGCACCGCTGAAGTAGCGCTGCGCTGCGTCCGGGGCACCAGAGCTGTTTCGATGAGCTGCAGTCTCGTGTCCCGGACGCGGCGCGGCATGAAATGACGCGACGCTGAGCCGGGACCCAAGTTCTTGCCTCCCAGCCACCTTGCCACGTTCCCGCCATCGGCTCGTATAACCTCCGTCCGCCGCAACGCTGGCCCCGCATATGGCGGGTTCAATTGCCGGCGCTTTCGTGCAAAGATGCCTGCCGAAACGCCCCCACCATGCCCCAAGAAGAGGTTAACGATGGTCAATCGCATGCAATTCTACATCGACGGCGCCTGGGTCGATCCCGCCGTCAAGAAGTCCACCGCCGTGGTCAATCCGGCGACGGAAGAGGCGATGTACGAGGTTGCGCTGGGCTCCAAGGCCGACGTCGACAAGGCTGTCGCCGCCGCCAAGCGCGCGTTCGTGACGTTCTCCCAGACCAGCCGTGACGAGCGCGTTGCGCTGCTGTCGAAAGTCATCGAGATCTACAAGGGCCGTCTCAAGGAAATCGGCGCCGCCGTCTCCGACGAGATGGGCGCGCCGCTGCCGATGGCCGAGAAGCTCCAGGCCGGCGCTGGCCTGGGCCATCTCATGACCACGCTCGACGTGCTCAAGAACTATCATTTCGAGGAGCCGGTCGGCACCGCCATGGTGCTGCGCGAGCCGATTGGCGTGGTCGGCATGATCACGCCCTGGAACTGGCCGCTCAACCAGATCGCCTGCAAGGTCGCGCCCGCGCTCGCCGCCGGCTGCACCATGATCCTGAAGCCTTCGGAGTTCACCCCGACCTCGGCGCTGATCTTCGCGGAAATCCTCCACGAAGCCGGCGTGCCGAAGGGCGTTTTCAACCTCGTCAACGGCCTTGGCCCCGAGGTCGGCGCCGCCATGAGCGAGCACCCCGACATCGACATGATCTCCTTCACCGGCTCGACCCGCGCCGGCATCGACGTGGCCAAGCGCGCAGCGCCGACGGTGAAGCGCGTCAGCCAGGAGCTCGGCGGCAAGTCGCCGAACGTCATCCTTGAAGGCGCCGACCTCACGAAGGCGGTGACCGGCGGCGTGATGCACATGTTCAACAACTCCGGCCAGTCCTGCAACGCGCCCTCGCGCATGATCGTGCCGGCCTCGAAGATGAAGGAGGTCGCCGCAATCGCAAAGGCCGTCGCCGACAAGACCAAGGCCGGCGATCCGCGCGCGGAAGGCACCACCATCGGCCCGGTCGTCAACCGCGGCCAGTGGGACAAGATCCAGGGCCTCATCAAGAAAGGCATCGACGAGGGCGCTACCCTCGTCGCCGGCGGCCCGGGCCTGCCCGAAGGCGTCAACAAGGGCTTCTACGTTCGTCCGACCATCTTCGCCGACGTCACCCCCGACATGACGATCGCCCGTGAAGAGATCTTCGGACCGGTGCTGACCATCATTGGCGCCAAGGACGAAGCCGAAGCCGTGCACATCGCCAACGACACGCCCTATGGGCTCGCCGGCTACGTCACGGGCGCTTCGGTGGAGGACGCCAAGCGCGTCGGCCGGCAGATCCGCGCCGGCAACGTCAACCTTCAGGGCGTTCCCAACGACCGCACCGCGCCGTTCGGCGGCTACAAGCAGTCCGGCAACGGCCGCGAGTGGGGCAAGTACGGCCTCGAGGACTTCCTCGAAGTGAAGGCGGTCGCCGGCTTCAACGCGGCGTAAGTTTTAATCGCGTGAATGAACATAGCGCCGGAGCGGGAAACCGCTCCGGCGCTTTTTGTTTGGCCGAGGTCATTGCGAGGAGCTCTTGCGACGAAGCAATCCTGACTGTCTCCGCAGAAGCATTCTGGATTGCTTCGCTGCGCTCGCAATGACGCGGAGAGACTCTATCCCCCCACGGCGCCCTGCGTGTTCACATACAGCGCGTAGATCGACTGGCTTGCCGCCATGAACAGGCGGTTGCGCTTGACGCCGCCGAAGCAGAGATTTGCGCAGCGCTCGGGCAGCGCGATGCGGCCGATCATGACGCCGTCGGGCGCGAACACCACGACGCCGTCGAGCTCGGGATCGCCCATGCCCCAGCCACACCAGAGATTGCCGTCGATGTCGCAGCGCATGCCGTCAGGCGTGCCCGGGCCGGCATCGATGTGGACGCGCTTGTTGGAGATCGTGGTGCCGTCCGCCGCGACGTCATAGGCGAGGATTTTCCGGTTCGGCACGCCGCGCGATTCCACGACGTAGAGAATCTTTTCGTCCGGCGAGAAGCACACTCCGTTCGGACCAAGCACGCCCTCGGCGACGATAGTCGCCTTGCCGGTCGCGGGATCGAACCGGTAGACGTTCGGATCGATCTCGGGCTCGGCCTTGTAGCCCTCGTAATTGCCGAGCAGGCCGAAGGTCGGGTCGGTGAACCAGATCGAGCCGTCCGATTTAACAATGACATCGTTCGGCGAGTTCAACGGCTTGCCGTTGAATTGATCCATCAGCACGGTGATGCTGCCGTCATATTCGGTGCGCACCACGCGCCGCCCGCCGTGCTCGCAGGTGACGAGCCGGCCTTGGCGATCCCTGGTGTTCCCGTTGGCGAAGTTCGAGGGCTTGCGGAACACGCTGACCGCACCGGTCTCCTCTTCCCATTTGATGATGCGCTGGTTCGGAATGTCGCTGCAGAGCAGATAGCGCCCGTCGCCGAACCACACCGGTCCCTCGGCCCAGCGCAGGCCGGTCGTCAGCCGTTCCACCGCCGACAATTTCAGCCAGTATTTTTCGAAACGGGGATCGAGCGCTTTTATCGCGGGATCGGGATAATAGGTCGCCGGCTGCCAGCCGTGACGGCCATCCCCGGAGTGGGACGATGCCTCATTCATGTCGGTTCTCTCGTTTCGTTCCCTCTGGACAAACCTGCTATCATTAGAGACACGTCACCGCAAATCGGACACTAACGGCGAGGACAGACATGGCGCGCATCTTGATGACGGGAGCTTCGGGCGGAATCGGCACCAGCCTGCGAAAACTGCTGCCGCCGATCTATCCGGATCTCCTGCTCTCCGACATCAAGCCGCCGGCCGATCTCGGCGCGAACGAAAAGTTCAAGGCAGCTGACCTCGCCGATCTCGGGCAATGCGAGGCGATCTGCGAGGGCGTCGACGGCATCATCCATTTCGGCGGCTATTCGGTCGAAGGCACCTGGGATCAGATCCTCCAGGCCAACATCATCGGCGGCTACAACCTGTTCGAGGCTGCCTACCGCAAGGGGGTCAAACGCGTGGTGTTTGCCTCGTCGAACCATGCCGTCGGCTTCTATCCGCGCCACCACAAGATCGGCACTGACGTCACACCGCGTCCCGATGGCCGCTATGGGGTCAGCAAGGTGTTCGGCGAGGCTGTCGGCGCGCTCTACGCCGACAAGCACGGGCTAAAGGTGACGTGCCTGCGCATCGGCAATTTCGGCGACATGCCGCTCGACCAGCGCCGGCTTTCGATCTGGCTCAAGCCCGACGACCTCGTGCAGCTCTGCCGCATCGGGCTCGAGCATCCCGACATTCATTTCGAAATCTTCTACGGCGCCTCCCTCAATGAGCGCGCCTGGTGGGACAACCACCGCGCCTACGAATTCGGCTATCGCCCCACGGGTCGCTCCGAGGATCACGTGGCCCACGCGATGGCCGAGCAGGCCAAGCTGAAGCCGGATCCGATCGGGGATTATTTCCAGGGCGGCACGTTCTGCAGCATGGAGTTCGATGGCGATGCGAGCCGCATCATCGATTGGAATAAGCGCTAATCGAGGCAGCTGAGACGTCGCACGGAGTTGATTACGGACCCGAAACGAGCCTGCGCTGACTACGGAAGTGCCAGAGTGTGGATCGCGGTTTGCTGAGGCGGTACTGAATATTTTCGTGTCTAAAGCATGATCCGGAAAATGCGCAGCGGTTTTCCGAAAAGATCATGCTTAAACAACAACCTAAAGCGCGATGGCGATTCATCCTCATCGCATCGCGCTTTAGTTGCGCGAGAGGCGGACATTGCTCTGTCCGGATTTGGAGCGTCAGCATTGCGGCTAAGAGCGAGCTGTCGGACCACTCGCGCAGGCCTGCTTGATGGTTAGAAGCGGAGACTCACCATTTATCAGTTTGCGCCTTCAGCTTCGCCAGCAATCCTCACCAGATAATCCTTTTTGCTGAACTGCATGTGGTCCACGCAAAGCTGCGCCAGCGCCCAGCTGTCGCGGCCTTTCATCAGCTCGATCATCATGTCGTGCTGACGCCGCGATTGCGCGAGCCCGTCGCGATCGGCGAGGTTCTTGGCGCGCATCGGTAGCGTCAGGTTCATGTAGTCCTGCAGCGAGCGCACCAGATAGGGATTGCCGCAGGCAGAGAACAGCGCGAGGTGGAAGGCGTCGTTGGCTTCGTGGATGCCGCGCAGATCCTGCGCGTCGGCCCTCGCGCAATATTGCCGTTGCAAGGCGGCGAGTTCGTCGATCAGGTCTTTCGGTGCGGGCAGGGGGATCATCAGCGCGGCCTGCCGCGTCAGCATCTCCCGGACCTCGTAGATCTGCCCGACTTCGCCGGGCGAGTAGAACCGCACGGTGGCGCCGACGTTCTTTTCGCGGCGGACGATGCCGCGCCGTTCCGCATCCACCAGCGCCTGGCGCACGAAGTGGCGGGAGGTGCCGTAGCGCGACATCAGCGCATCTTCGGTCAGGCGCGCCCCCGGCGGCAGGCGGCCGAAGATGATGTCCTCCTCCAGCCGCGCGACGACGTCGTCCGGGTCATCGCGCCGGACTGGCATGGCGTCTGCGGTGCGAATCTCGGACATGCCCTCGGCCTCCGGCTGCAGCCGGTCGCCCTGTGAAGCAGGGAAGGAGCCGATTGTCAATAATTCGTGCCCGCCAATGGTGTCGTGGACCAGAAATGCGACAGAATAGACCAACCTTATTGACAATCGAGGGGCAGGCTGTACCACAATGGCAAATTGGAAGGACTGGCACGATGACGAGTGGGTTGCGCAAGGGTCTGACGAGCTATGGCGATGCCGGCTTCTCGCTGTTCCTGCGCAAGGCATTCATCAAGGCCATGGGCTATTCCGACGACGCGCTGGAGCGCCCGATCGTCGGCATCACCAACACCTATAGCGACTACAATCCCTGCCACGGCAACGTCCCCCAGATCATCGAAGCCGCAAAGCGCGGCGTGATGCTGTCGGGCGCGATGCCGTTCGTGTTCCCGACCATCTCGATCGCCGAGAGCTTTGCGCATCCGACCTCGATGTATCTGCGCAATCTGATGGCGATGGACACCGAGGAGATGATCCGGGCGCAGCCGATGGATTCGGTGATCGTGATCGGCGGCTGCGACAAGACTTTGCCGGCGCAGGTGATGGCGGCGATCAGCGCCGACCTGCCGACAGTGGTCATCCCCGTAGGGCCCATGGTGGTTGGCCATCACAAGGGCGAGGTGCTGGGCGCCTGCACCGACTGCCGTCGGCTCTGGGCGAAATACCGCGCCGGCGAGATGGATGATGTCGAGATCGAGGCGGTGAACGGGCGGCTGGCGCCATCGGTCGGCACCTGCATGGTGATGGGGACAGCCTCGACCATGGCCTGCATGATCGAAGCCATGGGCCTGTCGCTGCCGATGAGCGCGACGATTCCCGCGCCGCATGCCGAGCGCTTTCGTCTCGCTGAGGCGAGCGGCAAGGTGGCGGCCGAGATGGCGAAGACGAAGGGGCCGAGGCCGAGCGAGCTGCTGACGCCGGCATCTTTCAAGAACGCCCAGGTCGTGCTTCAGGCGATCGGCGGCTCGACCAACGGCCTCATCCATCTGACCGCGATGGCGCATCGCTCGCCGCACCGGCTCGACCTCGAAGTGTTCGACCAGATCGGCCGCGAGGTGCCGGTGCTCGTCGACCTCAAGCCGTCAGGCGAACATTACATGGAGCATTTCCATCACGCCGGCGGCGTGCCGAAGCTGCTGGCGCAGCTCGGCGATCTCGTCGATCTCGATGCCAAGACCATCAGCGGCCAGACGCTGCGCGACGTCGTCGCCGATGCGGAGGACGTGCCGGGCCAGGATGCGATCCGACCGCGCGACAATCCGATCAAGAAGGAAGGCGGACTCGCCGTCCTGCACGGTAATCTTGCGCCGCGCGGCGCGGTGATCAAGCAATCGGCCGCCAGCCCGAAACTGTTGCAGCACATCGGGCGCGCGGT
Source organism: Bradyrhizobium sp. 199 (assembly GCF_023073355.1). Taxonomy (GTDB): domain Bacteria; phylum Pseudomonadota; class Alphaproteobacteria; order Rhizobiales; family Xanthobacteraceae; genus Bradyrhizobium. The sequence goes on along the minus strand of NZ_JADPJI010000008.1, from coordinate 279,202 downwards.
GGTGTTCGAATCGGTCGAGGACATGACCCTGCGGGTTGATGATGCCGATCTCGACGTGACCGCCGACGACGTGCTGGTGCTGCGCAATGCCGGCCCAAAGGGGGCGCCGGGCATGCCCGAGGCCGGCTATCTGCCGATTCCCAAGAAGCTCGCGCGCGGCGGCACCAAGGACATGGTGCGCATCTCCGACGCGCGCATGAGCGGCACCGCGTTCGGCACCATCGTGCTGCACATCACGCCCGAATCTGCCGTCGGCGGGCCCCTGGCGCTGGTGAAGAATGGCGACATGATCCGCCTCGACGTGGCCAAGCGCAACATCGAGCTGCTGGTCGACGCGGCCGAACTCGAACAGCGGCGCGCTACGCTGAAGCCCGCCGCTGCGCCGGAAGACGCGCGGCGCGGCTACGCCTGGCTGTTCAACGAGACCATCATGCAGGCCGACGAGGGCTGCGACTTCGATTTCATGCAAAGGACTGGGAAGAAGACCGAGACAAGCTGACCGAACGACGAGCGCTCAGACCGCACAGCGGCGGGCGATAACACAGGGGGAAACGATGATTGCACGATCCATGCGTGGGTTGGCGGCCGCGGCCGCTATGCTTTTCGTCACCGGGGCGGGGGCGCAGGAGGTAAAGCATTATCGCTTCGCCTATGACCAGCCGCGCAACACCGGCTATTCCATCGCGGGTGATCTCTTCGCCGAGAAGCTCAAGGAATTGAGCAAGGGCACCATGATCATCGACCAGTATCCAGGTGCGCAGCTCGGGCAGGAGCCGCAGGTGCTGCAGCTCGTGAAGGCGGGCGACGTCGAATTCGCGATCATCTCCTCGGCGAACACCGCGACGATCTCGCCGCAGGCGGGCGTGATGTCGTTGCACTTCCTGTTCCGCGACGAGAATCACGTGGTCAAGGGCCTGGCCGACCCGAAAGTGTTCGAAGCGCTCAAGTCCATGATCGACGAGACCACGCAGGGCCTGCACGTGATCGCGACCGGCTCGCAGGGCGTGCGCCACATGTACTCCAAGAGGGAGATTCACAATGTCGGCGAGATCAAGGGTCTGAAGATCCGCGTGCAAGCGACTGCGACCGAGGACACCATGTTCCCGGCCTACGGCGCCCAGACCGTGCACATGCCATTCGGCAGCGTCTACACCAGCTTGCAAACCGGCGTTGTCGAGGTCGCCGAGAACAGCATCAACGTCTACCTCGTCAACAAGCACTACGAGGTCGCCCCGGTCCTCAACATCACCGAGCACGAGGCCAACAACGCGCTGGTGTTCATCTCCGACAAGCTCTGGCAGAGCCTCTCGGCCGAGCAGAAGGGCTGGGTGCAGGCGGCGGGGAACGAGGTCAGCTCCAGGGAGCCGCAGAAAGCGTTCGACCTGGAGCGGACCGCGGCCGAGAAGTTGAAAAAGATGGGCGTGAAGATCGTCGACAACGTCGACAAGAAGAGCTTTACGGCGATCGCCGATCCCTATCTCGACAAGCTCGCCAAGGAGCTCGGCCCGCACGCTGAGAAGATCAAGGATTTGATCCGGTCGATTAATTAGGCCGCAATCGAAGCCGTCATGCCCGGGCTTGTCCCGGGCATCCATGTTCTTCCTTCGACCGCGCCAAGTGCGTGGATGGCCGGGACAAGCCGGCCATCACGGAAAGCTGCAGCCGGGAGCAACAATGCCCATCGTCGACAAACTGCTGCTGCAACGGCAACGACACCTCAAATGGCGCGGGCTGGACTGGCTCGAGCTGGCGCTGATGATTCTCTGCGGCCTGCTCTGCTTCGGCTTCTCGCTCTCGGTGACAGCCGATATTGTCACCCGCACCGTCGGCCATCCCTGGCTGTGGCTGCAGGAGGTGACCTCGACGCTGTTCGTTTACGCGATCTTCGTCGGTACGGCCGCCGCGACGCGCCGCAACGACCACCTCTATCTCACCGCGATCTCCGAGGCGATGCACGGCACCTCTCGGCTGATCGTTGAGGTGATCATCCGTCTCGTCGTGCTCGGCGTCGCCATTTGCCTGATCTGGTACGGCTACCAGAATTATCTGCGCGGCTTCGGCAGTTTCCGCCTGCCGTCGGGCACGCCGATTGCCTCGCTCTACGCAATCATTCCGCTGTCGGGCGTGCTGATCGGCCTGTTCACCCTCGAGCAACTCGTCAACGGTCTGCGCAACGGCTTTGACCACCCCGAGCCGCCCGAGGAAGACGACGGGGACCTGTCATCACCGACGTACAGATGAGGACACAGCCGTGAGCGCACCCGTTGTTCTGGCGTTGATGACGATCTGCTTCCTCTCGTTCGGCTATCTCGGCGTGCCCGTGCCGTTCTCGCTGATGGCCGGCGTCTTCATCGGCGCGCTGCTGTCGGATGTTTCGCTCGCCGCCATCATCCAGAAGATTTTCGACGGCGTCGATTCCGAGGCGCTGCTGGCGATCCCGTTTTTCCTGCTGGTCGGCGAGCTCATGAGCTCGGCGAATGTGGTGGTGCGAATAGCCAATCTCTCGGTGTCGCTGGTCGGGCATATCAGGGGCGGCCTGTCGCAGGTCGTGGTCGTCTTCAGCATGTTCTTCTCGGAGATGTCGGGCTCGACAACCGCTGACGTTGCCGTGATGAGTCGCGCGCTGGGCGGCCCGATGAAGCGCGAGGGCTATGAACCGGCCTTCATCGCCGCCATCATTGCGTCGGCCTCGACCATCGCGGCACTGGTGCCGCCGAGCATCACGGCGGTGGTCTATGGCGCGGTCGGCAACGTCTCGATCGCCGGCCTGTTCATGGCCGGCGTCGTGCCGGGCCTGATGATCGGCTTCGGCCTGATGATCTACTGCTATTTCTTCGGTCCCTCCGGCCTGCGCAAGCCGCGTGCGCCGCTGCGGCAGGTGGTGTTCGCCGCCGGAGATGCTGCCCTGCCGCTGATGATCCCGGTAATCCTGCTCGGAGGCATCCTGACCGGCTGGTTCACGCCGACGGAGGCGGGCGTCGTCGCCGTGGTCTGGATCGTCCTCGTCGTGATCCCCGCGCTCAACCGGGGCCATATCCGGAAAATTCCTTACGATTTCTGTCTCGCCGGCCTGATCTTCTCGCTGCCGCTGATCACCATCGGCGCCGCCAACGCCTTTGGCTGGATGCTCGCTTATCTGCGCGGTGCAAGCTACATCGCGGAGGTCATCACCTCGCTGGCGGGCAATGATCCGCATCTGATCATGCTGCTGATGGTGCTGCTCTTCACCATCGTCGGCGACTTCATCGAGCCAGTGCCGACCATCATCATCTTCATGCCGCTGGTCAACACGCTGACGGAAGCAGGGGACATCAATTCCGTCCATATGGGCGTGGTGCTGATCGCGACGCTCGCCTTCGGTCTGATCACGCCGCCTTACGGCCTGGTGCTGCTGATGGCGTCGAAATTCGTCGGCGTCAGTTTCGCCAAGGCCTTGCGCGCGGCATTGCCGATCTATCTGGTGTTCCTGGGGACGATCGCATTCGCAATCTACTTTCCGAGCGTGGTGCTGTGGCTGCCGCAGAAGGTGCTGCCGGAGTCGGTCGGCTGCTTCAAGTCGCCGGCGGGCACGGGCTACATCTGTCCTAAATAACGACTTGCTCGACACGCCACCGCGCTGATTCGCGGACGTAGCGGAACGGCGTGCCGTGGCTATTCCTGAAGTAGCTGCCGCACAGCACGTTCGCCATTCCTTGCATCACCGCGTCGTGGCAGACGAACAGCAGATTGTCGTCAGGATGACGCGCGAGCCAGGTCGAAACGCAACGCAGCGAGCGTTCGGTCATGGCGTGCCAGTCTTCGCCGTCGGTCGGAAGGATCGACACGAGGCCCGCCGCAGATTTGACGCCGTGCTTGATCATCAGGTCGCGGACGGGAAGGCCCTCAAAGCTGCCGAAATCGAACTCGACGATGCCTTCGTCGATCGCGAGCGGGACCGAGATCGCGTCCGCGATGATCTCGGCCGTTCGTGCCGCGCGCACCAGGGGGCTTGCGACGATGCGGCTGATGCCGGCGCCGCGCAGCATGTCCACGGCTTCGTGCGCCTGCCGCAGGCCGTCTTCGTTCAGCGGATTGTCGGTCCGCCCCTGGAAACGTCCCTCGCGATTCCAGTCGGTCGCGCCGTGACGAAGGCCGTAGAAGCTGCGCGCGGGCGCCGTCACTTTGACTTGCTCGTGAATTTCTTCACCGCGGTACGAAACGCCTCCGTGTTCATCGCCATGATGATCTTGTGCTCCTCGGCGTCCAGCTGCTGCTTCACCGGTGTGGTGGCGGCCTGGTAGACCAGCTGCTTGGTGCCGGCGATCGCGGCCGGCGCGTTCTGCGCCAGGCGCTCCGCGAGCTGCCGCGTCGCCGCCTTCAGCTCCGCGGCGGGCACAAGCTTGGCGACAAGGCCCCATTCATGGGCCTGCTGGGCGGTGAAATTGTCCTCGGCCAGAAACATCTGGAGCGCGCGGCGGGAGCCGACCGTGCCGACGATGCCGACCGTCGAGCCGCCGTCCGGCGACACCCCGATCTTGGCGTAGGCCGGCGTGAACTTGGCATCATCAGCGGCAATGCAGAGATCGGTGACGAAGGCGAGGCCCATGCCGGCGCCGGCGGCCGAGCCGTGCACGCTCGACAGCGAGATCTTCGGCATGCGGCGGATAATCTCGATGAAGGCGTGATAGTGCTTCAGGAGCTCGCCGACGACCGGCGTCACTGTGCCCGCTTCGGCGGCCGCCCCGATCGTCTGCAGATCGCCGCCGGCCGAGAAGGCGCGGCCTTCGCCTTCGAGCACCACGACGCGGATGTTGTCGTCGCCTTCGATGGAGGCTGCGAGCTGTTCGAGCTTCTGCGCGATCGCAAGGTTGATGGAGTTGAACGCGGCGGGACGGTTGAGCGTGATGGTCGCGATGGGGCCGTCGATCCGGAGCAGGGCGGGATCATCGGGTTGGGAGACGGGCGCGGTCATTTGGAAATCCCCGGCAGGAGGTCATTGCTGCAACTAAATCGCAGAAGGCGAGAGGTGACAATCCCCGGCGGCTCTTGCGCCGGGCGGACCGATAGGCTCAAATGGGCTCGCCTTCGCCAAGGATACGGACACGAGCGCCGGCTCCTCGCGAGGCCAGCAAATCAAAATCAGCAAAAGAGGAGACGACATGGGTCACGCTCGTGTCTCCGGAAGTGGGCTGCTGCAATGACCGACGGTCCGGTGATCATCGTCGGTGCCGGCCATGGCGGCTATCAGGCCGCGGCATCCCTGCGCCAGGCGGGCTTTTCGCAGCGCATCCGACTGATCAATGACGAGGCGCATCTGCCCTATCAGCGGCCGCCGCTGTCGAAGGCTTATATCAAGGGCTCCGCCGGTCCTGAGAGCCTGATGTTCCGCCCGGAGAAGTTTTATCACGACCAGAACGTCGACCTGATCGCCGGCCGCGCGGTGTCGATCGACCGCGCGGGGCACAAACTGCATCTCGCATCCGGCGAGGCGCTTGCCTACGGTCACCTCGTGCTGGCGACGGGCGCGCGCAACCGGCTGCTCGATCTGCCGAACGCCAGTCTGCCCGACGTGAAGTATTTGCGCATTCTCGACGAGAGCGAGGCGCTGCGCGCGATCATGCCGTCGAAGACACGGGTCGTGGTCATCGGCGCCGGCTTCATCGGCCTGGAATTCGCCGCAACCGCCCGGATCAAGGGTCTCGAGGTCGACGTGCTCGAGCTTGCCCCGCGGGTGATGGCGCGGGCTGTGACGCCGGAGGTCTCGGAATATTTTCAACAACGCCATCGCGAGGCCGGCATCCGTATCCATCTCGGCGTGCAGGCCACCTCGATCGAAGCCGAGAGCGGCAAGGTCACCGGTGTCTCCTTGAGCGACGGACGGCATCTGCCCGCCGATCTCATCGTCGTCGGCGTCGGTGTGCTGCCGAACATCGAGCTGGCGGCCGAGGCCGGATTGCCGGTCGCGGCCGGCATCATCGTCGACGAATATCTCTCGACGGCCGATCCTGATATCTCCGCGATCGGAGATTGTGCGCTGTTCGAAAGCCCGCGCTTCGGCGGATCGCTGCGGCTGGAATCGGTGCAGAACGCCACCGACCACGCCCGCTGCCTCGCGGCGCGGCTGACGGGCGACAAGAAGCCTTACGACAGCCATCCCTGGTTCTGGAGCGACCAGGGCGATGACAAGCTGCAGATCGCAGGGCTGACCACTGGCTACGACCGCGTCGTGCTGCGCGGCGATCCCGCCAGGAAGGCGTTTTCCGCGTTCTGCTACAAGGGCGAGACGCTGCTCGGCATCGAGTCCATCAACCGCGCCGGCGATCACATGTTCGGCCGCCGGTTGCAGGGCATGGACCGTTCGATCACGCCGGAGCAGGCTGCGGACGAAAGTTTTGATCTGAAGAGCGCGCTGGCCTGATCACCCGGAGCCCAGACCAGCTGCCACTTCCGCCGCCGTCGGCATCGACGGCCCGGCGCCCATCCGCTGCACGCTGATCGCGGCGGCGGCGTTGGCGAAGGTGAGGGCGGCGCGCAACGCGACGCCTTCGGCGAGCTGCGCCGCGAGTGCGCCGACAAAACAATCGCCGGCGCCGGTGGTATCGACCGCCTTCACGGCACGCCCGGGCACCGCAAACTCTTCGCGCCCCGCAAGCGCAAGCACGCCACGCTTGCCGAGCGTGACGCAGATGGTCTGATCCTGCCGCGCCTGAAGCTGCCGCGCCACGTCGAACATCCGTGCGGCCTCGTCGCTGTCGGACAGCTCCACACCGGCGAGGAAGCCGAGCTCGGTCTCGTTCAGCACGAGGATGTCGACCAGGGAGAGCAACTCGCCGGACATTTTTTGCGCCGGCGCCGGGTTGAGCACCGTCACGACGCCAGCCTCGCGCGCGCGCCGGAAGAAGGCGGTGATGGTCGGCAGCGGGATCTCGAACTGGCTGACGGCGACGTCGCCTTTCAACATCGGTACAACGCTGACATCATCAGGGCCGACCAGCGCATTGGCGCCGGGAATGACGATGATGGTGTTGTCAGCCGCCGCCACGGTGATGATCGCGGTGCCCGTGTGGGCCTCATTCGTCTCCTGGAGGTAGCCGAGATCGATGCCCTGATCGCCAAGGAAAGCCTTCAGCTCACCTCCAAACGAATCCTTGCCGAGCCGTCCGATCAGCGTGGTCCTCGCACCAAGCCGTGACGCTGCAACCGCCTGGTTCGCGCCCTTGCCGCCCGGAAAATACAGCACCTGCCGGCCGGCCACGGTCTCGCCGACGCGTGGATGGCGATCGGCGGTCGCCACCACATCCATGTTGATGCTGCCGGCGACAAAGACGCGCCCCATGACAAACCTCAGCGAGCGCTAAACCCTGACCTCGAAATCGTGCCTGACCTTGGCGATATCGACCAGCGTCGGCAGGCCGGCCTCGTTGCCGAGGCGCTGGATCTTGTAGGTCGAGGCCGCCCTGGCAAAATCAAAATGCTCGCGCCAGCTTTTGCCGGGATGGGCGAGGTAGGAATAGACATAGGCGCCGTGGAAGACGTCGCCGGCACCGTTGGTGTCGATCACGCGCTCGCGCGGAATCGGCATCGCCGGCATCACCTGCACCGTCCCTGTTTCGTCGTACCAGAGCAGGCCCTTCTCGCCCATGGTGATGCCGCCGATCTTGCAGCCGCGGCTCTTGAGATAGTCGAGCATCTTCTCCGGCGTCAGGTCCATCTGCTCGCACAGCCGCTCGGCGACGATCGCGACGTCGATGAACTCCAGCAGCTCATGCGTGTTGGTGCGCAGGCCGCCGCCGTCGAGCGAGGTCAGAATACCGGCCTCGCGGCAGACCCTGGCGTAGTGGATCGCGGCATCCGGCTGATGGCCGTCGACATGCAGCGCGCGGCAGCCGCCGAGATTGAGCATCGGGAAGGGATGGATGTGCTCGTCGTCGCGGCAGCGGACGATGGCGCGCTTGCCGTCCTTGGGCATGATGAAGGAGAGCGAGGACTGGTTGACCTTCCGCCCGTGCAGGGAGATCGCGTATTTCGCACACATGTCCTGGAACATGCGCCCCAGCCAGTCATTGGCCGCCGTGGCGATGAGGTCCGGCACGATGCCGAGCTTGGCGCAGCAGAACGCTGCCGTCACCGCGTTGCCGCCGAAGGAGACAGCATAGTCGGACGCAACGTGCTTTTCGTCGCCGGTCGGCATGTGGTCGGTGATGAAGACGACGTCGATATAGGTCTGTCCGATGAAGAGAGCCTGCATTGCTTGTCCGTGATGCGCTTGTGGTCCCGGCCGGCGGGATTACTCTAGCACCGGTTCCGCTCCGGAGGGACGCTGAAATTATTCGCAAAACTGCCGCCCGGAGCGCTTGAGGTCAGCAGGGTGCCGGAATACGACCATGTCAGGCCAATGCCAAGCCCGGACAAACGCCGTCTTTCGGTCCGTGGGTTCCAGGTCGACCAAAAGGGTGCAGGATGATCACCGGGCTCGATCACATCGTCGTTCTGGTGAGCGATATCGGTGCGGCCAGGGCGGCCTACCAGACGCTGCTCGCCCGCGCGCCGGCCTGGCAGAATTCGGGCGAGGGCGCCGACCGGGTGCTGTTCACCCTTGGCAACATGACGATCGAATTGATGGCGCCGAGCGGCTTCAGCGTGACTGCGGACCGCATGCGCGCGCTGCTCCACGACCAGGAAGGTGTGCTCGCCAGCCTGTGCTTTCGTGTCGCAGACATCGGCAGGATGCAGCGCCGGCTGGAACGGGTGGCCTTGAGACCGGACCCGGTCGCCGAGGTCGAGAGCAGCGACGCTGAATCAGGCAACGTCCTGCACTGGAAGCGCACCCGTGCCGCCACGGAGCTCACCCGCGGCGTGCGCATGTTCTTCCTCGAATTGGCCGACGAGCGCCCGCTGTCTCCGGCGACCGACATCGCGCCAATCGATGCGCTCGACCATGTCGTGATCACCACCGAGGATTCCGAACGCGCCGCCGCGCTCTACGGCGCGCGGCTCGGCCTCGACCTGGCGCTCGACCGCTCGCACCAGGATTGGGGCCAGCTGATGTTCTTCCGCTGCGGCGACCTCATCGTCGAAGTGGTGCGCCGGCCCGTCGCCGGCGGTGACCTCACGCACGACCGTCTGTGGGGCCTGAGCTGGCGGGTCGCCGACATCGACGCCACCCGCGCCCGCCTGGTCGCTGCAGGTCTCGACGTCAGCGAGGTCCGCAACGGCCGCAAGCCGGGCACGCGGATCATGACGGTGCGGAACGGGACCTGCGGGATACAGACGGTGCTGCTGGAGCGTTCGCCCAAGCCGGTGGATTGATGGACACCCGTCATTGCGAGCGGAGCGAAGCAATTCAGGATCCTTCCGCGGTGACAGTCTGGATTGCTTCGTCGCTTCGCTCCTCGCAATGACGGCGCGCGCGTGTTACACGGCATCCTGAGACCACTCAGTGAGCACCCAGGTTGGCGAAGGCAAAGCGAACTCCGAAATGGCAGCGTGACCCCGAGGGGATGCGGCTGCGCATTCTCGAAGCCGCCAAGCAGGAGTTTTCCGCCCATGGCCTTGCCGGCGCGCGTGTCGACCGTATCGCGGCCAAGGCCGGCGCCAACAAGCGCATGCTGTACTACCACGTCGGCAACAAGGACGAGCTCTATCTGGCGGTGCTCGAAGGCGCCTATGACAAGATCCGCAGCGAAGAGCGGGGGCTCGATCTCGAACATCTCGATCCGCCGGAGGCCATCAGGCGCCTGATCGAGTTCACCTGGAATTACTTCCTGCGCAATCCCGAATTCCTGTCGCTGCTTCAGACCGAGAACCTCGCGCGCGCAAAGCACCTGAAGAAGTCGACCAAGGTCAAGTCGATGCACTCGCCCTTCGTCGAGATGATCCGCACCGTGGTGCGGCGCGGCGTCGATGGCGGCGACTTCCAGGTCGCAGTCGATCCGGTGCAGCTCTACATCTCGATCGCAGGGCTGTGCTTTTTCTATCTCTCGAACTCGGCGACGCTCAGCGTGATCTTCGGCCGCGATCTCTTGGACAAGAAGGCCAAGGACGAGCGGCTGGCCCATATGGTGGGCCTCGTGCTGGCGGCGCTGACAGGACAGTCCGTAGCGCTGTTCGAGATTGCGAAAGCGCCAAAGTCGCGGAGCGTGGTGGCGCAGACGGTGTAGTCGCTGTCTCCCCAACCTCCGCGTCATCGCCAGACTTGATCGGCCCAGTATCCAGAGACACTGGTGGCATGCGCAAAAGCCGCAGCGTAGGATTCCCCGTTGACACCGTGGGCGGGGCGATCTCGTGCCCCGGACGCAGCGCAGCACGTAAGTGATGCGCTGCAGAGCCGGGCCCATGCTTCAGTGGAGCACGCGGCCTCGGGGTCCCCGTTCTGCGCAGCAGCGCAAGCTCCGCAAGCGCGCCCGGGCACGGAAGTGCCAGTGCGGAGCCCGGAACCGCCAGTGCGGATCCTCACCCATGCCCGGAACCGCCGCAAAACGTCACAGGGAAAGCTCTGGACAGTATTTATCCAACGGGTTAATTTCTTCGGACGACCAAGAAGAATGCCGGGAGTGAAAATTGGCCGAGCTGAAGCAGCAAGGTGCAGTGTCCAAGGTGCTGAATGCCGCCTGGGTCCGGCCGTTCTTGTTTCTCGTCTTCATCGTGGTTGCCTGGGATATTTCGATCCGGCTATTCAAAATCCCCGCCTATCAGATCCCGGCGCCACTCGATGTCGTCGCGGTGCTGCGCACGGAATGGCCGGAACTGCTGCGCCAGTCCTGGCCGACGACCTATGCCACCGTCTGCGGTTTCGCGCTGTCCGCACTGTTCGGCATTCCCATCGCGATGTTGATCGCGGGCTCGAAGACGGTGGAGAGCTACGTTTATCCGCTGCTGGTGTTTTCGCAGTCCGTGCCGAAGATCGCGATCGCGCCGCTGTTCGTGGTGTGGTTCGGCTTCGGCATCATTCCCAAGGTCATCTCGGCGTTCCTGCTCGGCTTCTTCCCCGTCGTGGTCTCCGCCGTGCAGGGGTTCAAGTCGGTCGACCCCGACATGGTCGATCTCGCCCGCGCCATGCAGGGCAGCCGTTTTCAGGTGTTTTGTGCGGTGAACCTGCCGCACGCGCTGCCCGCGATTTTCTCGGGGCTCAAAGTGTCGGTGACGCTCGCGGTGGTCGGCGCCGTCGTCGGCGAGTTCGTGGGCTCAAATTCCGGCATCGGCTACGTCATGCAGCGCTCGATCGGCACCTTCGATCTACCGACGATGTTCGCGGCCCTCGTCATCCTCGCGCTGCTCGGCGTGGTCCTGTTCTGGGTCGTCGACCGGATCGAGAAGCTGGTCATTCCCTGGCATGTCAGCCAGCGCGAAGACGTGATTTTCGCCTCTTAGGTATTCTGAAGTGAAGCAACGAACGGCCACCAACGGCCGACGCAACAACGGCAAGGGAGAGTGACGATGAAGCGGTGGATTGGGGCTGCATCAGTGGTGCTGATGACTTTCGCAGCCATGCCGGCGCAGGCGGCCGACAAGGTCGTGCTGATGCTGAACTGGTACGTCTACGGCGAGCACGCGCCGTTCTATTACGGCAAGGCCAAGGGCATCTACGCCGCCGAGGGCATCGAACTCGAGATCCAGGAAGGTCGCGGCTCGGCTGCGACCACGCAGGCCGTCGCGGCCAAGACCGCCGATTTCGGCTATGTGGACGTCCCCACCATGATGCGAGCCGCGATCAAGGGCGCGCCCGTGGTTGCGACCGGCGTGCTGCTGCAGACCAGCCCAATGTCCGCGATGGGCTTCGTCGACAAGAACATCAAGAAGCCCGAGGACATCAAGGGCAAGACGGTGGCGATCACCCCGGCCGACTCCATGACCCAGATCTGGCCGCTGTTCCTGAAGAAGACCGGCTTGAAGGAAAGCGACTTCAAGACGGTTGCCGGCGACGGCCAGACCAAGCTCAACGCTGTCATCAACGGCCAGGCCGACCTCCTGCTCGGCTACGTCATGGACCAGTCGATGAAGATCAAGGACGCCACCGGAAAGGACGTTTATCCGATCAAGTTCGCCGACTACGGCATCAACATGGTCTCCTCGGGCATCATCGCCAACACCGACTATGTGAAGGCCAATGCCGATCTCGTCCGCCGCTTCATGTCGGCGACGACCAAGGCCGTTGAAGCCGCTGAGAAGGAGCCGAAAGCCGCGGCGCAATCGATCCTCGATTCCAACCCCAAGGGCGGCAAGATCGACACGCTGACGCAGGGCTTCGAGCTGACCATTCCGCTCTATCGGACGGCGGAGACCAAGAGCAAGCGGCCGTTCCAGGTCACTGACCAGGACATGACCGAGACTGTGAACCTGCTGGTCGAATATGGCGGCCTCGATGCCAAGGCCAAGGAGAACCCGAAGGCTTTCTACACCAACGATTATCTGCCGAAGAGTGGCTCGTGAAACCAGCACACACCGTCATTCCGGGGCGATGCGAAGCATCGAACCCGGAATCTCGGGATTCCGGGCTGGTCCTTCGGACCATCCCGGAATGACGGTTCCTGTTGTTGAGTGGACTTGATGAGATGACCGCAGCAACGAAGGTGGCGGGTGACGCGCAGCCGGCCGCACATCTGAGATTGGTGAGCGACCGGGCTGCCGGCGACGCGTCGGGCATCAAGCTATCAGGCGTGTCCAAAACCTACCGGACGCGCGATGGCGATGTGCCCTCGCTGCGTCCGCTCGACTTCCACATCAACGACGGCGAGTTCTTCGTCGTGGTCGGCCCCAGCGGCTGCGGCAAGTCCACGCTGCTCAAGCTGATCTCGGGCCTGCTGCCGCCCACGACGGGCGAGATCCTGGTCGAGGGCGAGAAGGTGACGGCGCCGCACGGCAATGTCGGCATCGTGTTCCAGAATGCGCTGCTGCTGCCCTGGCGCAACATCCTCGGCAACGTCATGCTGCCGATCGACATGAAGCGGCTGCCGCGGCAAAAATATCTCGATCGCGCCAAGGCGCTCTTGAGGTTGGTCGGGCTCGAAGGTTTCGAGAAGAAGCTGCCCTGGCAGCTCTCCGGCGGCATGCAGCAGCGTGCCTCGATCTGCCGGGCGCTCGTGCACGATCCCAAGATCATGCTGATGGACGAGCCGTTCGGCGCGCTCGATGCGCTGACGCGCGAGCGCATGAATGTCGAGCTGATGCGGATCCAGCGTGAGACGAAGAAGACCGTGCTGCTGATCACGCATTCGATTCCGGAGGCCGTGTTTCTCGCCGACCGCGTGCTGGTCATGACCGAGCGCCCCGGCGCGATCGCCGCGATCTACGACGTGCCGCTGCCGCGCCCGCGCTCGCTCGACGTGATGGCTGACCCTGTTTTCACCGAGCTCGTGCAGCGCATTCGCAAGCACTTTTTCTCGCAAGGGGCGTTGGATTAAGTTAGCGATGGTGTTCTCCAGGCCGACCACATCCAAGGTGCGCTCCCTCCCCCGCGTGCGGGGGAGGGCTGGGGAGAGGGTATCTCCGCATCGGGATTGTCCCATAGCGGAAAGAACCCTCACCCGGCCCTGCGCGCCGACCTCTCCCGCAAGCGGGCGAGGTGCACTGCCCGCGCGGCAAGACCGGTTTCCAACAAGCTCACATGCGGAAGCACCATGGCGCCGCGCCTGAAGCTGCGAGACATCTCCTTCTTCGAACGTCCCGTGCAGTTCGCGCGGCCGTTCCGCTTTGGCGCGGTGACCATCAACGCGACGCCGCAGCTGTTCGTGCGGGTCGAGATCGAGGTCGAGGGTAGGGGATCGGCGGTCGGCGCCAGCGCCGAACTGCTGGTGCCCAAATGGTTCGACAAGCGGCCTGAGCTGTCGCCGGCGCAGACCGTCGACGACTTGCGCCGCTCGCTGGAAATCGCGCGCGGGCTTTATTTGGCACGGACGGGATTTCTGACGGCGTTTGACCTCCATGCCTCGTGCATTGGCGCCCAGGTCGCGACCTGTGCAAAAAAGAACATTCCGGCGCTTGCGGCGGCCTATGGTCCGGCGGAGATCGATAAGGCGATCCTTGATGCGCTGCTGCGCGGCGTCGAGACCAGCTTCTTCGACGGGATGGCCGCCAACCTTGCCGGCATCGACGCGCGGCTGTCCCCTGACCTGAGCGAGAGGGATATCAGCACGTTTCTCTCCGGCCGCAAGCCCCTACCTCGTGTTGCCATCAGGCATACCGTCGGCCTCGATGATACCGTCGAAGGCGAGGGCGGCGTTGCCGATGCCCACGAAAGCGCCGGCGCAAATTACTTCAAGCTGAAGCTGTCGGGCGAGCCCGTGGCCGATGCGTCGCGACTGGTGCGGATCGGCAAGGAGCTGGATACGCTTGGGCGCGGCACCAAGGTGACGCTCGACGCCAACGAGCAGTACGCCGATCTTGCCGTGCTGGGCGCGCTGATGGACCGGCTCGATCATGATCCCGCATTGCGGCCGATCGCCTCGCGCTTGCTCTATGTCGAGCAACCGATGCCGCGCGACATCACGCGGCAATCCCCGCTCGGCTCGCTGGCCTCGCATGGCTTCATCATCGATGAGGCCGACGATTCCTACGATGCTTTCCCGGCGGCGCGGGCGCTGGGCTATTGCGGCATTTCCTCCAAGTCCTGCAAGGGGCTGTACAAGTCCATCGTCAACGCGACGCGCGCGACGAAGTGGAGCGCGAGCGGCGAAAGGTTCTTCGTGACCGGCGAGGACCTCACCTGTCAGGCGGGCCTTGCCGTGCAGCAGGATCTCGCGCTCGGTGCTTTCCTCGGCGTCACCCATGCCGAGCGCAACGGCCACCACTATGTCGACGGTTTTGGCGACACGCCAGTCGCAGAAGCGCAGGCCTTCGCGGCCGCGCATCCCGATCTCTACACTGACACCGGGCAGGGCATCCGGCTCTCCATCCACGATGGCGATCTCCTGACGGGATCGCTTCACGCAACGGGCTTCGCCACCTCGGTCCATCCGGACTGGTCGGCGCTCCGTCCGCTCGAACAGCCAAGATCACTTCAGGAGCATTTGGCATGACCACCCAACGCCTCGGCCTCATCATGAACGGCGTCACCGGCCGCATGGGGCTCAACCAGCATCTGATCCGCTCGATCGTCGCGATCCGCGACCAGGGCGGCGTGCGCCTGAAGAACGGCGACCGCGTGATGCCGGACCCGATCCTGGTCGGCCGCAGCGCCGAGAAGGTCGAGGCCCTTGCCAAGCGCTACAACATCACGCGCTGGACCACCGATCTCGACGCGGCCCTCGCCGACAAGAACGACACCATGTTCTTCGACGCCGCCACCACGCAGGCGCGCCCCGGGCTGCTGACTCAGGCCATCAATGCTGGCAAGCACGTCTATTGCGAGAAGCCGATCGCGACCAATTTCGAGGCGGCGCTCGAGGTCGTCAAGCTCGCCAATTCCAAGGGCATCAAGCATGGCACGGTGCAGGACAAGCTGTTCCTGCCGGGCCTGAAGAAGATCGCCTTCCTGCGCGACTCCGGCTTCTTCGGCCGCATCCTCTCGGTACGCGGCGAGTTCGGCTATTGGGTGTTTGAAGGTGGCTGGCAGGAGGCGCAGCGGCCGTCCTGGAATTACCGCGACGAGGACGGCGGCGGCATCATCCTGGACATGGTCTGCCACTGGCGCTACGTGCTCGACAATCTCTTCGGAGAGGTGGAGAGCGTGAGCTGCATCGGCAACACCGACATTCCCGAGCGGTTCGACGAGCAGGGCAAGAAGTACAAGGCGACCGCCGACGACTCCGCCTATGCCACGTTCCAGCTCAAGGGCGGCGCCATCGCCCACATCAACATGTCCTGGGTGACACGCGTCTATCGCGACGACCTCGTCACCTTCCAGGTCGACGGCACGCACGGTTCAGCGGTTGCGGGCCTCACAGACTGCATGATCCAGGCGCGGCAGGCTACCCCGAGGCCGGTCTGGAATCCCGACGAGAAGCGGCTGCATGACTTTTACGGCGACTGGCAGAAGCTGCCTGACAACGTCACCTACGATAACGGCTTCAAGGAGCAGTGGGAGATGTTCATCCGCCACGTCTGCGAGGACGCGCCCTACAAGTTCACGCTGCTTGAAGGCGTCAAGGGCGTGCAGCTCGCCGAATGCGCGCTGAAGAGCTGGAAGGAGCGACGCTGGATTGACGTCGCCCCGATCAAGGTCTGAGGTTGATTGGATAAGCCCCGATTTTTACCAAGCCGTCATTGTGCTCGAAGCGAAGCAATCCAGAGTCGTTCCGAAGAGGCAGTCTGGATTGCTTCGTCGCTTCGCTCTCGCGATGACGGGGAGAGGTTCGAAATCATGAACAAGCCCGTCCTGCCGATGTCGTCCCTGTCGCTCAAGCTGCCGAAGGCCGACCGTTCGATCGAGACTTACCGGCTCGCGGCCTCGCGAACGTTCCCCGCAAAGCTGGAGGGGACGCTGAACCGCATCGCCTTCTCGGCCGTGCACACCGTCGCCGATCCTTTCGCCGACAACGACCCCTGGCTGTCGGTCGCCGTCGACTGGGACAAGACCATCGCCTTCCGCGAGCACGTCTGGGATCTCGGTCTCGGCGTTGCCGAGGCCATGGATACCGCGCAGCGCGGCATGGGCTTGGACTGGCCGACCTCGCTTGAGCTGATCACGCGCTCGGTCGGCGCCGCGAAGCGGCGCAACGCGCTGGTGTTCTCCGGCGCCGGCACCGATCATCTCGCGGTCGAGGACGCCGTGAGCCTCGACGACGTGATCCGCGCCTATGAGGAGCAGGTGTCGGCGGTCGAAAAGGTTGGCGGCCGCATCATCTTGATGGCGTCGCGCGCGCTGGCGAAACTCGGCCGCAATGCCGACGATTACGCGAAGGTCTATGACCGGGTGCTGTCGCAAGTTCGCGAGCCCGTGATCATCCATTGGCTCGGCGACATGTTCGATCCGGCGCTGTCAGGCTATTGGGGCACCAAGGATCTGGACAAGGCGATGGGCATCGCGGTCGCCATCATCAACGGCAACGCCGGCAAGATTGACGGCGTCAAGGTATCGCTGCTGGACAAGCGGCGCGAGATCGACATGCGCCGCCGCCTGGACAAGCGCATCAAGATGTATACCGGCGACGATTTCAATTATGCGGAGTTGATTGCCGGCGATAGCGAAGGCTTCTCGCACGCGCTGCTCGGTATCTTCGATGCGATCGCGCCGGCGGCGTCCTACGCGCTGTCGCGGCTCGCGGCCGGCGACGAAGCGGGCTTCCACGACGTGCTCGGACCGACCGTGCCGCTGTCGCGCCACATCTTCAAGGCGCCGACGCGCTTCTACAAGACGGGCGTCGTGTTCATGGCCTATCTGAACGGGCATCAGGATCATTTCACCATGGTCGGCGGGCAGGAGAGCACGCGCTCCACGTTGCATCTGGCCGAGCTGTTCCGTCTGGCCGACAAGGCCGGCCTGCTCGCCAACTCTGAACTCGCGACGCAGCGGATGAAGACCGTGCTCGCCACCCACGGTATCGAATCCTGATGCGCGATTTCTCGTCCGACCACCGCTGGCTGTCGCTGAACACGGCGACCGTCCGCAAGCAGGGTGACCTCGTCGAGATCATCGATGCCTGTGCGAGGCACGGCATCCGCGCCATCGATCCCTGGCGCGACCAGGTCGCCGCGGTCGGTCTCGAGCGCGCCGCGCGCGCGGTGCGCGATGCCGGCCTCGATCTGTCAGGCTATTGCCGCGGCGGCATGTTCACCTCGGACGCCTCTCGCCGGGGCGAAGTGCGCGACGATAACAGGCGCTGCGTCGACGAAGCCAAGGCGCTCGGTGCGCCTTGCATCGTGCTGGTCGTCGGAGGCCTGCCGCAATATTCGCGGCCGGGCAGCGAGGCCTCGAAAGACATTGTGGCGGCCCGTGGACAGGTGGAGGAGGCACTCGCCGACATGCTCGACTACGCCAAACAGGCGAAGCTGCCGCTGGCGATCGAACCGTTGCACCCGGCCTATGCGGCCGACCGCGCTTGTGTGAACACGACAAAACAGGCGCTCGACATCTGCGACCGGCTCGATCCTGGCCGCAGCGGCATGCTCGGCGTCGCGCTCGACGTCTATCACATCTGGTGGGACCCGGAGTTGACGGAGCAGATCGCGCGCGCCGGCAAGGACCGCCTGCTCGCCTTCCACGTCTGCGACTGGCTGGTGCCCACGAAGGACATCCTCAACGACCGCGGCATGATGGGTGACGGCGTCATCGACATCAAATCGGTGCGCCGGGCCGTCGAAGCGCAGGGCTTTGCCGGCTATTCCGAGATCGAGATCTTCTCCAGCGACTGGTGGGGCAAGCCGATGGACGAGGTGCTCAGCACCTGCATCACACGGCACAAGACGGTGGTTTAGGTATTTAGGCACCGCGCGCCTACACTGCTGATTTGCTCGACATATCAGCTGGTTGGTCGATGCCGCAGGCATCCTTCTCCGACGACGCTCTACTGTGCATGGGGTTGTTTTCGCAGTTTGGTTTTGGAGGCCTCACCCAATCGAGCAGGGCACGCTCAAAAAGCCCCGAAACCGCACCCGCCCGCCACGCACCGGCTTACCGCTCACGGCATAGTTCGGGAAGCGCGCCAGGAAGCGCGAGATCGCGATCGCGCCTTCCAGCCGCGCCAGCGCCATGCCGGCGCATTGATGCGCCCCGGTGGCAAAGGCGAGGTGCCGGTTCGGCGTGCGCGCGATGTCGAAGCTTTCAGGTTCCGGAAACTGTGCGGGATCGCGGTTGGCGGCGCCTATGCACAGCGTCACCGACGTGCCGGCATCGAGCATCACGCCGCCGAGTTCGACCCTCTCCGTGGTCATGCGGTTGCCGAGCTGGTTGGAGCTCTCGTAGCGCAGCATCTCCTCGATCGCGGTCTTGATCAGGCCGGGGTTGCCGATCAGGCGCTGCTTCTGCTCCGGATGATGGTCGAGCGCGACGAGGCCGTTGCCGATCAGATTGGTGGTGGTCTCGTGGCCGGCATTGAGCAGGAAGATGCAATTGTGCAGCAGCTCCTTCTCGGTCAACCGCTCGCCATTCTCCTCGCCCTGGATCAGGCGTGTTAGCACGTCGCGCTCGGGATTGCCGGGCTTTTGGCGCCGCCGCGCGACCAGCGTTTCGAGATAGGCGAGGAAGTCCTCCACCGCCTTGTTACCGCGCGCAGCCGCTTCGGGCGACACCACGGGTTCGAGCGCGCCGAGGATCGCGAGCGACCAGTCGCGCAGCGGCCCGCGTTCCTCGTGAGGGACGTCAAGCAGATTGCCGATCACCTCGATGGGAATGGACGCGGCGAAATCCTCGATCAGCTCGCAAGCCCCCTTGGCGGCGATGGCGTCGAGCAGGCCGTCGACCAACTTGATGAGATCGCCCTCCATCCCCGCGATCGCCCGCGGCGACAGCGCGCCCATGATCAGGCGCCGCACCCGGGTGTGGGAGGGCGGATCGTTGAAGACGAGGCTGGTGGTGTGGTGCTCGTAGAGCGGCGTGTCGCCGTATTTCGGCGCGAACTCGCGCTTCTTGTCCGAGCTGAACGATTTCGTGTTCTTGTAGGTCGTGACGAGATCGTCATAGCGGGTCAGGAACACGGTGCCGCTGGGCAGCCGCTTGACCGGCTCGTTCTCCCGCAGTGCACGATAGGTCGGGTAGGGGTTGTCGTAGAACTCCGGCGTCGGCTTCTCGAGGTCGAAGCTTTTCGCCAGCTCCTTCGCGTCTGCGTTCATCCCGTTATACTCGCCGGTTAAAGCCGATATGCCGTTTTTGTTGTTCTGGTCGAGACGTGCATGCGTCTACAGTCTTCGGACACTGCTAGCCGACCGGACAGGAAAATGCACGCGCGCGCTGACGCTCCCGACACGGCCCCGACTTGGCCCGACGATATCTTTGCGGCCTTGCAGCGCTTCGACGTCCGGCAGGTGCCTTATGTGCCCGATGCCGGCCATTCGAAGCTGATCCAGCACGTGCTGGAGTCCCCCACCATGCGCGGCATTCCTCTGACGACCGAGGAGGAGGGCGTGGCGCTCCTCGCCGGCGCCTGGACCGGCGGGCAGCGCGGCGTGCTGCTGATGCAGTCGAGCGGCGTCGGCAATTGCATCAACATGCTGTCGCTGATCCCCATCCTACGCTTTCCATTCCTCACCCTCGTGACCATGCGCGGCGAGTGGGGCGAGTTCAATCCGTGGCAGGTGCCGATGGGATCGACCACGCAGGGCGTGTTCGAGCTCTCCGGCGTCAAGGTACTGCGCGCCTCGAACGCGGCCGAGGTGCCGGCCGTGCTGGAGGCCGCCGCGTCGCAGGCCTACAACGCGCTCACCCCTACCGCCGTCCTTCTGTCGCAGCGCCTGATCGGCGCCAAGGTATTCACCAAATGAGCAAGGCCAATCTCCTCGATCGGCGGCAGGTGGTGTCCACGCTGCTCGCGAACCGCAAGGACGCCGTTGCGATCGGCGGCCTTGGCGCCTCGACCAACGACATGTGCGCGGCGGGCGACCACGCTCGCAACTTTTACCTTTGGGGCGGCATGGGCGGCGCGGCGATGATCGGGCTCGGCCTGGCGCTGGCGCAGCCGCAGCTGCCGGTCTTGGTCATCACCGGCGACGGCGAAATGCTGATGGGCATGGGCAGCCTTGCCACGATCGGCCTGCAGAAGCCGCCCAACCTCTCGATCGCAGTGCTCGACAATGAGGCCTATGGCGAGACAGGCGGCCAGACCAGCCACACCTCGGCCGCCGCCGATCTCGTCGGCATCGCCAGGGCCTGCGGCATCGAGGACAGCCGGGCCGTCACGACCATGGCCGAAGTTGAAGCCTTTGCCGATACCGTCCACGACGTCTCGGCCGGGCCGCGCTTTGCGAATGTGAAGATCGACAGCGCCGGCCTGGAGCGCATTTTGCCGAGCCGGGATGGGACTTACATCCTCAACCGGCTTCGTAGGGATCTCGGCTTCCAGCCGATCTAGAACCCACAGATACCTTTTTTCGGTCGTCTCACAGGTTGCATCGCACCATTTGGCTTGACTTCTGCGTGGGTGAGTGCTTACTCACTCGCATGAGTTCACTGCGTATGACGAGCGACCTGAGGCGTCAATTGATCCTCGGCGCCGCAAAGCGTTGCTTTGCCCGGCATGGCTATACCGGCACCACGACGAAGAGCGTGGCGGCCGCCGCTGCCATTTCCGAGGCGTTGCTGTTCAAGCATTTCCCGTCCAAGGCGGCGCTCTACGCCGAGATCCTCAGCGACGAATGCGAGGCGGACCCGGCCCTGATGGAGCTGCTCGAACGGGAGCCGTCGACCGCCACGCTGGTCGAAGTGATTCGTGGCATGGTCGGGCATTTCCTCAATGTCGCCGATGGTCCCGACCAGGAAGAGGCGCAGCGCCTGCGGCTGATGGCCACCAGCCATTTGGATGATGGCGAATTCGCCCGTTTGCTATATGCCAAGATCGAGACGCTGATCGGAGCGGCCTTCGTCGCCTCGCTCGAACGTGCCGTTGCCGCCGGCGACGCGCGGCCATTCAGCGGCGAGCCGCTCAACCTGTTCTGGTTTGCGCATCACACGGTGATGACCGCTGCGCTGACCAGGCTGCCGGCGACGCCTTGCCTCGTCTACGGCAAGGCAAGCGAGCTCGAGCGGCAGCTGTGTGAGTTTCTCCTGAGAGGTATCGGACTTAACGACGCCGCAATTGCTGCGCATCTGGGCCACAATCAGGCCGCGGATGCTGGCAGGACGGCGATTGCAGAAAGTGCATGATATGAACATCGTAACCGAACACAAGATTTCGGGCGAACCGATCGACAACAAGGCTCCCAAGCGTCCGGCCCGTCCGGTGCTCTGGTTCGTCATCGTCGGCACGCTGCTCGCCGTGCTCGTCGGCGGCCTCGTCTGGTTCAACTATTTTCGCGGCCAGATGATCAAGCAGTTCTTCGCCAACAACAAGCCGCCGCCGACCGCAGTCAGCGCGGCGGAGGCGAAGTCCGAAGTGGTGCCGAACCTGCTCACCGCAGTCGGCGGCCTCGTCGCCGTGCACCAGGTCGACGTCAGCGCCGACGTCAATGGCCGCGTCACCGAGATCAAGTTCGAGCCGGGCACGCGTGTCGAAGCCGGCACGCCGCTGGTGCAGCTGTTCGATGCGCCGGAGCAGGGCGACCTTGCCAACTACAAGGCCCAGGCGACCGTGGCGCAGCTGTCGCTCGATCGCGCCAAGCAGCTCGCCGCTCGCCAGTTCGGTCCGCAGGCGACCGTCGACACCGCGCAGGCCGCCTACGACCAGGCGCAGGCCGGCATCGCCAAGACCGAGGCGCTGATCTCGCAGAAACTGGTGCGTGCACCTTTCGCCGGCGATCTCGGTGTCCGCAAGGTCGAGGTCGGCCAATATCTGACGGCAGGTACGGCGATCGTGTCGCTGACAGATCTTTCCGAACTGTGGGCCAACTTCACCGTGACCGAAAAGGATTCTGGCAGTCTCAAGGTCGGGCAGACTGTGCGGCTCAAGGTCGACGCCTATCCTGGCCGCACCTTCGAGGGCAAGATCACTACGATCGAGCCGCAGATCGCGAGCGACACCCGGAATATCCGCGTGCAGGCAACGGTCTCCAATCCGGAGAAGATCCTGAAGCCCGGCATGTTCGTGACCACCACGGTGGTGCTGCCGAACAAGCCGGCCGTGATCACCGTTCCAGAGACTTCGGTCGACTACACGCTGTACGGCGACTCGGTCTTCGTGATCACCGAGAAGAAGGAAGAGGACGGCAAGACCAGTCTCTCCGCGGTGCGCACCTTCGTGCAGACCGGCAGCCGGGTCGAAGGTCGCGTCGAAATCATCAAGGGTCTGAAGGCGGGCGACAAGGTCGTCGCCGTCGGCCAGCTCAAGCTGCAATCGGGCGCGCCGGTGTCGATTTCGACCGATCCGGTTCCGCAGATTCCGGCCCAGCCGCCGCGCTACTGATCCCATGACATTCAAGTGACCCGGCCTGGCCGGATCACTTCTCTTGAGACAAAGAAATCGAGATCGCCGCGATGGCCCTTACCGATATTTTCATCAAGCGCCCGGTTCTGTCGGTCGTCGTCAGCCTGCTGATTCTGCTGATCGGCCTGCGCGCGGCGACGACGCTGCCGATCCGGCAATATCCCAAACTGTCGAACACGGTCATCAACATCACGACCGTCTATCCAGGCGCGTCCGCGGACCTGATCCAGGGCTTCATCACGACGCCCATCGAGCAGGCGGTAGCGTCCGCCGAGGGCGTCGACTACATCACCTCGTCCTCGGTGCTCGGGACCTCGACGATCCAGGTCTACATCAAGCTGAACTTCGATCCGAACCAGGCGCTCACCGAGGTGCTGGCGAAGACGAACTCGGTCAAATATTTGATCCCGAAGGAATCCAACGACCCGATCGTCACCAAGACCACGGGCCAGACCACGGCCGTGATGTATCTCGGCTTCTCGTCCGAGGAACTCTCGGGCTCGGCGATCTCGGATTATCTGACGCGTGTGGTGCAGCCGGTGCTGTCGACTGTCGATGGCGTGGCTTCCGCCGATATTTTGGGCGGTCAGACCTTCGCGATGCGGCTCTGGCTCGATCCTGAGAAGATGGCCGGCCGCAACGTGTCGCCCGGCGACGTCGCCGCGGCGATCACCGCCAATAACTTCCAGTCCGCGGCGGGCCAGACCAAGGGCTATCTGACCGTCTCGAACGTCTCGACGAACACGGGCCTGACCGACGTCAATCAGTTCAAGAAGATGATCGTCAAGGCCAAGGATGGCGGCTTCGTGCGGATGGAGGACATCGCCACGGTCGAGCTTGCCGCGCAAAGCACGGATGCGAGCGTCGCCTTCAACGGCGAGCACGCCATCTTCATCGGTGTACAGGCGACCCCGCAGGGCAACCCGCTGACGTTGGTCAAGGGCGTGCGCGCGCTGTTCCCTGAGCTCGAACGCAATCTGCCGCCGTCGATGAAGATGAAGGTTGCCTACGATTCGACCAAGTTCATCCAGTCCTCGATCGACGAGGTCCAGAAGACGCTGGGCGAAGCGGTGATCATCGTGATCGTGGTGATCTTCCTGTTCCTGGCGTCGTTCCGTTCGGTCATCATTCCCGTCGTCACCATCCCGCTCTCGATGATCGGCGTCTGCACGCTGATGCTGGCACTGGGATTCAGTTTCAACCTTTTGACGTTGCTCGCGATGGTGCTGGCGATCGGCCTCGTGGTCGACGACGCCATCGTCGTCGTGGAGAACATCCATCGCCATCTGGAGGAGGGCAAGTCGCCGGTCCAGGCGTCGCTGCAAGGCGCGCGTGAAATCGTCGGCCCCGTCATCTCGATGACCATCACGCTTGCCGCCGTGTACGCGCCGATCGGCTTCCTCGGCGGCCTCACCGGGTCGCTGTTCCGCGAATTCGCCTTCACGCTGGCGGGCTCAGTGATCGTGTCGGGCGTGATCGCGCTGACATTGTCGCCGATGATGTGCTCGGTGCTGCTGAAGAACACTGAAGAGGGCCGCTTTGCCAAGCTCGTCAACCGGGTGTTCGGTGCCCTGACGCGCTGGTATGGCCGCAGGCTCGACCGCTCGCTCGACTACAAGGCCATCACGGGCCTGTTCGCGATAACCATCCTCGGGCTCGTCGGCTTCCTCTACATGCACACCTCGAAGGAGCTGGCGCCTGAGGAAGATCAGGGCATCGTGTTCGCGGTGACCAAAGCGCCGAAATACGCCAACATCGACTACGTCGATTTCTACGGCGAGAAACTCGACGCGAAATTCCAGCAGTTCCCCGAGACCGATCTGCGCTTCGTGCTGAACGGCATCAACGGCCCGCAGGGCGGCATCGCCGGCATGCTGCTCAAGCCCTGGGACGAACGCAAACGCTCGTCGATCGCCCTGAAGCCGCTGGTACAGGCCGAGCTCTCCAAGATCGAGGGCGTCCAGGCGTTCGCGTTCAACCTGCCGCCGCTGCCGGGTGGGCCGGGCGGCCTTCCGGTGCAGATGGTGATCAACTCCACCGCCGGGTTCCAGACGGTCTACGAGCAGATGGAGAAGCTGAAGGACGCTGCGCGCAAGAGCGGGATGTTCATCGTCTCCGACAGCGATCTTGCCTACAACCAGCCGAGCGTGAGGGTGACGATCGACCGCAACAAGGCGCAGGACCTCGGCGTCAACATGCAGAATCTCGGCGCTACGCTCGCGGTGCTACTCGGCGGCAACTACGTCAACCGCTTTAATCTCGAAGGCCGCTCCTACCAGGTGATCCCTCAGGTGCCGCGCGGCAAGCGGCTCTCGCCTGAATCGCTCGGCGGCTACTACGTGACGACCAACACCGGCCAGCAGCTTCCGCTGTCGACGGTGGTGTCGATCCAGACCAAGACCGATCCGAACTCGCTGACGCACTACAATCAGCTCAATTCGGCGACGTTCTCGGCCGTGCCGATGCCCGGCGTGACCGTCGGCGCGGCGGTCGACTTCCTCGAAGGCGAGGCCAAGAAGCTGCCCCAGGGCTTCAGCCACGACTATCTGGCGGACTCCCGGCAGTACGTGCAGGAAGGCAACCAGCTCGCGATCACCTTCGGCTTCGCGCTGATCATCATCTTCCTGGTGCTGGCGGCGCAGTTCGAGAGCTTGCGTGACCCGCTCGTGATCATGATCTCGGTGCCGATGGCGATCGTCGGCGCGCTGATCCCGCTGTTCTTCGGCGTCGCGACCATGAACATCTACACCCAGGTCGGTCTGCTCACGCTGGTGGGCCTGATCACCAAGCACGGCATCCTGATGGTGGAGTTCGCCAACGAGCTCCAGGTCAACGAGCGGCTCGACCGCCGCTCGGCCATCGAAATGTCGGCTCGCATCCGCCTGCGGCCGATCCTGATGACGACGGCCGCCATGGTGACCGGCCTGATCCCGCTTCTGACTGCGACCGGCGCGGGCGCGGCCAGCCGCTTCTCGATCGGTCTGGTCGTCGTCGCCGGCATGTCGATCGGCACCCTGTTCACGCTGTTCGTGCTGCCGGCGGTGTACGTCGTGCTGGCGACCGACCACCGCGCGGCGGCGGATTCCGAGCGGAACAAGCAGGTTGCCGAGCTCGACCTCGACGCCAAGGCCCTGCGGCCGACCTGAACGCCGCACGCAGGCGAAACAGAGGGCGGCAGCGGCCAGACCGTTGCCGCCCCTTTTCGTTCTGCCACCGCACCGGCAATTCGACGCCGCGGCCATCGGGCGGGGGCCTTGCCGCGCTTGCGAGAGACAAGGCCCGGTCTTCTTGCTAGGTTCCGCGGGATGAGCCTTTCCCTCCATCCCGACACCCCGCAAGCCAGAACGCTGCCGAGTGCGGCCCCGGTTGGCTCTGGCGCGTTGGCGGGACGAGGGATCAGGACCCGGCTGTTCACCAAATATGTTGCGCTATTCGTGGCCGTCGTCGCCATCGCGCTGCTGGCCAACGGCCTCTTCGAGGTCTTCTTCTATTATCGCGAGCACAAGGCTTCGCTGATCCGGGTCCAGCATGAGCAGGCCGAGGCGGCTGCGGCCAAGATCGGTCAATTCGTCAAGGAGATCGAGAGCCAACTCGGCTGGACCACGCAACTGCCGTGGTCGGCAGGCTCGATCGAGCAGCGCCGGTTCGACGCGCTGCGGCTGCTGCGCCAGGTGCCTGGGATCACGGAGCTCGCCCAGGTCGATTCGACCGGCAAGGAGCGGTTGCGGGTGTCGCGGCTGGCGATGGATGCGATCGAGAGCGGCATCGACCTGTCCAGCGATCCGAAGTTCACCGAGGCCGTCGCGCACAAGGTCTATTATGGGCCGGTCTATTTCCGCCGGGAGTCCGAGCCCTACATGACGCTGGCGCTGGCCGGCGCACGCAAGGACGCAGGGGTCAGTATCGCCGAGGTCAATCTCAAGCTGATCTGGGACGTCGTCTCCCAGATCAAGGTCGGCGAGCATGGACATGCCTATGTGGTGGGGCCGGAGGGGCGCCTGATCGCGCATCCCGACATCAGTCTGGTCTTGCGCAACACCGACATGTCGGGCCTCGCACAGGTGCGCGCCGCGCAAGCTGGCGGCGGCACGATGCCGGATGCGTTGCAGGAAGCGCGCAACATCCAGGACCAGAAGGTCTTGACGGCATCGGCTCCAATCGAGCCGCTGCACTGGACCATGTTCGTCGAGTTGCCAGTCGAGGAGGCCTATGCATCGCTCTACGCCTCGCTGCAGCGGCTCGCGATCGTGCTGCTCGCGGCGTCGATCTTCGCGGTGCTTGCGGGGATATTCCTTGCGCGCCGCATGGTTGGGCCGATTCAGGCGCTGCGCAGCGGCGCCGAACGGATCGGCGGTGGCGACTTCTCCCAGCGCATCTCGATCCGCACCGGCGATGAGCTCGAGGGGCTTGCCGACCAGTTCAACGATATGGGCGCGCGCTTGCAGGAATCCTATGCGGACCTGGAAAAGAAAGTCGAACAGCGGACGGCTGAATTGAGCGAATCCTTGCAGCAGCAGACGGCGACCGCCGATGTGCTGAAAGTCATCAGCCGTTCGGCGTTCGACCTCCAAACCGTGCTGAACACGCTCGTTGGCTCGGCAGCCCGGTTGTGCGATGCGGATGAGGGGACGATCTTTCGACCGAGCGATGGCGTTTTCTTTTTGGCGGCAAGCTGCGGGCTCGACACGGAGCAGGAAAACAAGCTGCGGACATTCGCCTCTATGCCGGAACGGGGAAGCGTGGTCGGCCGTACGCTGCTCGACGCCAAGACGGTTCATGTCCCGGATGTGCAGTCCGACCCGGAGTTTGCGTCCTCATCCGCTCGAAGGCGCCCCAACGTACGTACGATGCTGGGCGTGCCCCTGTTGCGAGAGGGGGCGCCGATCGGGGTGTTCGTCCTGACGCGACACGAGGTGCGGCCGTTCAGCGCAAAGCAAATCGAACTCGCCACCACCTTTGCAGACCAGGCCCTTATCGCGATCGAGAATGTCCGGTTGTTCGAGGAGGTCAAGGAACGCACCAGGGAGCTGTCGCAGTCGCTCGACGAGCTGCGCGCCGCCCAGGACCGTCTTGTCCAGACGGAAAAACTCGCCTCGCTCGGCCAGCTCACTGCCGGCATCGCCCACGAGATCAAGAACCCGCTCAACTTCGTGAACAATTTCTCCTCGGTCTCGACCGAGCTGATCGACGAGCTCAACGAGACCCTGCAATCGGCCGCGCTCGACGACAAAACGAGGCAGGAGGTCGACGAGCTGACCGGCATGCTCAGAAGCAACCTCGAGAAGGTCGTGCAGCATGGCAAGCGCGCGGATTCCATCGTCAGGAACATGCTGCTGCATTCGCGCGAGGGCTCAGGCGAGCATCGCGCCGTCGACATCAATGCGGTCGTGGAGGAGAGCCTCAATCTGGCCTATCACGGCGCGCGCGCCGAACGGCCGTCCTTCAACGTCACGCTCCGGCGCGAGTTAGATCCCGCGGCCGGCATGGTCGACATCTATCCGCAGGAGATCACGCGCGTCTTCCTCAACCTGATCTCCAACGGATTCTATGCCACGGCAAAGCGCAAGGAGAGCGCGGGTGAGGCCTTCGAGCCCACTTTGAGCGCGGCAACTAAAGATCTCGGCGGCAAGGTCGAAATCCGGATCCGCGACAATGGCACAGGGATTCCACCCGAGGTGAAGGAGAAGATATTCAATCCCTTCTTCACCACCAAGCCCGTCGGCGAGGGCACCGGCCTAGGCTTGTCCATGAGCCATGACATCGTCGTGAAGCAGCACGGCGGCACCATCGACGTGAACACCACGCAAGGTGTATTTACGGAGTTCATCATCACCCTGCCGCGCACGGTCGCGGCGGGCGCCACCCCCGGAGGCAAGTCTTGAACGTTTACATCCTGGTCGTCGACGACGAGCCCGACGTCGAGGCGCTGTTCCGGCAGCAGTTCCGGCGCGAGTTGCGCGCCGGCCGCTTCCAGATGGAGTTCGCCTCCTCCGCGCCCGATGCGCTCAAGCGCGCCGCCGAGGTTCGCGATCCCTCGTTGATCCTGATCCTGTCCGACATCAACATGCCCGGCATGAGCGGGCTCGACATGCTGCCAAAGGTGCGTGCCGCGCATCCGGACGTTCCCGTCATCATGATCACTGCCTATGGCGATGCCGAGACTCGGCGAAAGGCGATCGAGCGCGGCGCCGTCGCGCTCCTCACCAAGCCGATCGACTTTGCGCTGCTGCGGCAGGAGATCGATACGAGGCTCGAGCAAGCCGCATGACTGCGACCATCCTCTTCGTCGACGACGAGCCGGATCTCGAGGCGCTGATCCTGCAAAAGTTCCGCAGGCAGATTCGCGACGGACAGATCGACATCATGTTCGCCCGCGACGGCCTCGATGCTCTGGCCTCGCTCGAGCAGAATCCGCATGTCGACATGGTGGTCTCCGATATCAACATGCCCAGGATGGACGGCCTGTCGCTGCTCGCGAAACTCCAGGAGGCCGAGGACAAGAAGTCGACCATCATCGTCTCCGCCTATGGCGACATGAGCAACATCCGAACCGCCATGAATCGCGGCGCGTTCGACTTCCTGACCAAGCCAATCGACTTCGCCGATCTGGAAGCCACGATCGAGAAGACCGTCCGCCATGTGGAGATGCTGCGCGACGTGCGGCGGCGTCAGATGGAAGCCGAGCGCGCCCATGCCGCGTTATCGCGTCATTTCTCGCCCGAGCTTGCCAAGCGTCTGGCCGCAAGCGGCGACGGCGAGGGGATCGAAGTGCAGTGGCGCGATGTCGCCACCATCTTCACCGATATTACCGGCTTCACCTCCTTGGTGGAAAGCGCGCCGCCCGAGACGTTGGGCAAGCTGCTCAACGAGTATGTCGGCGGCATGACCGAGATCGTCTTTGAGCACGAGGGTACGGTCGCAAAGATCATCGGCGATGCCATCCAGGTGCTCTTCAATGCGCCCGGCGACCAGCCGGATTACGCCACGCGCGCGGTCGCCTGCGCCCACGAGCTCGATGCGTGGGCGCAGGGCTTTCGTGCGCGCCAGAGCGTCATGGGCGTCACCTTCGGTGCCACCCGCATCGGCATTCACGCCGGCCCGGCGCTGGTCGGCAATTTCGGCGGCAACCGCTTCTTCGACTACACCGCTTATGGCGACTCCATCAACATCGCGGCGCGGCTGGAGGCCGCCAACAAGCATCTGGGCACCCGCATTTGCGTCAGCGGCAGCGTCGCCGAGGCGGCTGAGCATTTCCAAGGCCGTCCCGTCGGGGAGCTGATGCTACGCGGACGCAGCGAGCCGTTGCGCGCGTTCGAGCCGCTGCCACAAGCCAAATTCGAAGCGCCGGAAACGGCGCTGTATTCGGAGGCTTTCGTCAAGATGGAGGCCGGCGATGCCGCGGCCATGCCGGCCTTCGCCGCGCTGGTCGGCATGCATGCCGAGGATTCTCTGGCCGGCTTTCACCTGAAGCGCCTGCTTAACGGCGCCAAGGGCATTCGCATGCAATTGGAATAGGGGTTCGATATGGTTCGTGACTTCTCTGCCGGCAATTATCGCTTCATTCCGTCGGTGTTCCAGTATTCGGCGGGCGCCGCCGCGGACGACGGCTACGAAATCGAGCGTATCCGCTTCGACCGACTGGTGCCGCTCGCGGAAGGGTTTGCGCTGGCTGCAAGGTTCATCCAGGAGGCAGGACGTCCGCTGACGGCGTTCTGTGCCTGCGAGCTGCGTTCGCCCGCGGCCTTCAGCGAAGATGGTTTTCGCGCGTTCAACCTGCACTATGTGAAGACGCTGTCCGAATGGGGCATCTTCGACGGCACCACCAATCCGGTGGCGCGCAGCAATGTCTGTCCCGAGATCGAGCCGCCGACCGAGCCGTCGTTCTACGCGTTCTCCTTCACGCGCCCGGCCCGTTCGAAAGCGCCATCCTTCGTGATATCGGGAGGCGCGGAGGCGCGCGAGGGCAGCGGCACCTATGTCGAGCGCACCGTGCGCTACCGCGATCTCAGCCCGGAGGGGCTGCGGGAGAAGGTGCGCTTCACGACGACGTCGCAGATGGAAAGCCGGATGGCCGCCTTCGGCTTCGGCTGGAAGGACACCACCGGGGTGCAGGCCTATTCCGTGCACGACTTCCACCACGCGCTGGTCGACGAGCTGGTGCGCCGCGGCGCGCTGCGCTCGGGCCTGACCTGGCATTTCGCCCGGCCGCCCGTGGTCGATCTCGAATACGAGATGGATTGTCGGCGCGTGTTGCGGGAAGTGGTGATTTGAATGGCCTTCAGCGTCCCGCGGCGTAACCTTGCATGCCGCGCGGATTGGCGGCTGCGCGCCGGCGCCGGCCGACGCGCGAGGCGGCGGTGAGGCGGCCTTCCGACCAGTCGGGGCCGATTTCGACGATGTGCCCGCGCTCGCGGAGGTTCTCGATCGTCGCCTTGGGCACGCGGTTCTCGACCACGAGCACGCCCGGACGCGCGGTGCGCGGCCAGAACGAGATCGGGAAATGCTCGGAGTGCCAGGCCGGCGCGTCGATCGCCTCCTGGAGATTGAGGTTGCAATGGACGTGGCGCAGGAAGAACTGCGTAATCCACTGATCCTGCTGGTCGCCGCCGGGCGAGCCCCAGGCCAGATAGGGTTCGCCGTCGCGCAGCGCCATGGTCGGCGACAGCGTCGTCCGCGGCCGCTTGCCCGGCGCCAGCGAGCTTGGTTGGTTCTCCTCCAGATCGAACATTTGGGCGCGGCTGCCGAGGCAGAAACCCAGCTCGGGAATGACAGGCGAGGACTGCAGCCAGCCTCCGGACGGCGTCGATGACACCATGTTGCCGGCCCTGTCGATGATGTCGAAATGCACAGTGTCGCCGCGCACCTCGCCGAACCGCCCCACGGTCGGTTCGCCGGCGCCGAGCGCGCCGACGGCCTCGCGCTGTCCTTCCGCGCGGCGCAGCTTGACCACACCGCCTAAGCCCTCAACCGCGCCGGGCCGGAGATCGAGCGAAGCTCTCTCGGTAACCAACTTGCGACGTTCGTCGTTGTAGGCGTCCGATAGCAACGTTGCGATCGGGATCTCGCTGAAGTCGGGATCGCCGTAGAATTTTTCGCGGTCGGCGAAGGCGAGTTTTGCACATTCGATCTGGAGATGGATGAACTCCGGTCCGGTCGGATCGATTCCGTCGAGCGCAAAGCCTTTCAGCAGGGCGAGCTGCTGCAGCGTTACCGGGCCCTGGCTCCAGACGCCGGCCTTGCAGACGGTATAGCGGCCGTAGTGGTAGGTGAGCGGTGCTTCGATCGTCGGCTGCCAGCGCGCCATGTCGTCGGCGGTGAGCACGCCGCGATGCGGCGAGCCGCTGACGTCCATCACCTCCTGCGTGCGGCAGAATTTGTCGATGGCCTCGGCGACGAAACCTTGCGACCAGGCTTTGCGTGCGCGCTCGATCTCGGCGTCGCGGTCACCGGCGCCACTCTCGGCTTCACTGAGTATGCGGGCGTAGGTCGCGGCCAGCGTCTTGTTGGTGAACAGGGTGCCGGGCTTCGGTACCTCGCCGTTCGGCAAGTAAACCGCAGCCGAGGTCGGCCAGTGCTTGCGGAACAATTGTTCGACGGTCTGAATGGTGGCGCAGGCGCGCTCGACCAGCGGATAGCCGTCGCGAGCATAGGAGATCGCCGGCTCCAGCACGTCGCGCACGCGCATCGTACCGTAGTCGCGCAGCAGCATCATCCAGGATTCGAAGGTACCGGGGACGCAGGCCGCGAGCAGGCCGGTGCCGGGTACCATATCGAGACCTTCGCTTTTGTAATGCGCGATGGTGGCCCGTGCCGGCGCCGGGCCCTGGCCGCAGATCACCTCGGTGCGCCCGCGCTTCACGTCGTGGACGATGACGGGCACATCGCCGCCGGGGCCGTTCAGATGCGGCTCGACCACCTGGAGCGTGAAGGCCGTGGCAACGCCGGCATCGAAGGCGTTGCCGCCCTTCTCCAGGATAGCCATGCCCACGGCGGTCGCGATCCAGTGTGTGGTGGCGACGACCCCGAAGGTGCCCTCGATTTCGGGGCGTGTCGTGAAGGAATCGGGATTGACGTTGCTGGCCATGGGCTACCTCGTTTGCGGCGCGCGCAATTGATCACGGGCGATGCCGCGCCGCCAATGCGCTGCTAGCATGGCACGCGCGCGTCACGCTGGGACCGGCGCGGTGTTAACCGCGTGGCAGGCGACACCGTCGATCAATTCCGGGGTCTCCTTGCGGCAGAGGTCGAACGCCAGCGGACAGCGCGGATTGAACGCGCAGCCGGAGGGCGGGTTGATCGGGTTCGGGATCTCGCCCTTCACCGGAATGCGCTGGCGGCCGCTCATGGCGAGATCAGGCACGGCGCCCAGCAGCATCTTGGTGTAGGGCATACGAGGATTGGCGAACAGCTCGCGTCCTTCCGCGATCTCCACGATGCGACCAAGATACATCACGCCGACGCGGCTCGCCATGTGGCGGACCACTGCGAGGTTGTGGCTGATGAACATGTAGGTCAGGCCGAACTTGTCCTGGAGGTCGCGCATCAGATTGAGAATCTGCGCCTGCACGGAGACGTCGAGCGCCGACGTCGGCTCGTCGCAGACGATGAACTCGGCGTCGGAGGCGAGCGCCCGCGCGATCGCGATACGCTGGCGCTGGCCGCCGGAGAATTCGTGCGGAAACTTCAGCCGGTCGTCGGGATGCAGGCCGACGAGGCTGAGCAGCTCGCCAACGCGCCCCAGGATGTCGCGCTCACCCTGGATGAGGTCGAAGGCCCGGATCGGCTCGGAGATGATGGCATCCACCCGGAAGCGCGGGTTCAGGCTCGCATAGGGGTCCTGGAAGATCATCTGGATGCGGCGGCGCAGCTTTCGGCGTGCCGTCGCCTGCCGCGGATCGGTCATCGAGACGCCGTCGATCAGGACGTCCCCCGAACTCGGCGGCAACAGGCCGACGACCATCCGTGCCACCGTCGTCTTGCCCGAGCCGGACTCTCCGACCAGCGCAAACGTCTCGCCCTTCCTGATATCGAAGGCGACGTGATCGACAGCCTTGAGATATTCGAGGTGCCCGCCTTCGAGCACGCGGTTAAGCCAGGGTTTTGAGACGTCAAAGACGCGGCGCAGACCCCTGGCCTGAACGAAGGGGGCGCTCATGCCGCGCTCTCCGTCGGCACATTGTCATAGAGATGGCAGGCGACCGATTGCGTGCCGCGTGGCAGCGGCTCCGGCCGATCAACACGGCAACGGTCGAACGCGAAGGCGCAGCGCGGATTGAACGAGCAACCGCGCGGGATCGCGGAGAGGCGCGGCATGGAGCCTGGAATCTGCACGAGGCGCTTGTCGTCGCCGGCCAGCGTCGGAATCGCGCCCATCAGGCCCTTGGCGTAAGGATGCAGCGGATTTCTGACGACATCCTGGACTGGACCGATTTCGGCGACACGGCCGGCATACATCACCGCGACGCGGTCCGAGGTCTCCGCGATCACGCCCATGTCGTGCGTCACCAGCATCACGGCGGTGCCGTGGTCGCGACCCAGCCGCTTGATCAGCGAGATGATCTGCGCCTGCACGGAGACGTCGAGCGCGGTGGTCGGCTCGTCGGCGATGATCAGCTCGGGCTCGGCGCAGATCGCCAGCGCAATCACGACGCGCTGACGCATGCCGCCCGAGAATTCGTGGGGATAGCCGTCGATGCGCTTTTCAGGCGCGGGAATACCGACCTCGGCGAGCAGGTCGATGGCGCGGCGGCGGGCGGCCGTCTCGGACAGGTTCAGGTGGGTTCTGATCGTCTCGATGATCTGGTCGCCGACCCGGTAGAGCGGATTGAGCGAGGTGAGAGGATCCTGGAAGATCATGCCGATCCGCTTTCCACGGATGCGGCGCATCTCCTCCTGCGGCAGATTGTCGATGCGCAGGCCGGCGAGGTGGATCTCGCCGCCGGCGATACGGCCGGGCGGGTCGATCAGGCCGATCACGGCGAGGCCGGTGACGGATTTGCCGGCGCCGGATTCGCCGACCACGCCCAGCACCTCGCCTTTGGCAATGTCGAAGGAGACGTCGTCGATGGCGCGCAGCGTGCCGCGGCGGGAGGCGAACTCCACGCGAAGATTACGCACGGAGAGAACGGGCTCGGTCATGGGCGAGGCGCTTTTATCAAAGGTTTTTCTCATCGGAGTTTTGGGTTGAGCGCGTCGCGCAGCCAGTCGCCGAGCAGGTTGATCGACAGGATCAGCCCGGCCAGCGCGAGGCCGGGGAAGGCGACGATCCACCATTCGCCGGCGAACAGATAATTGTTGCCGATGCGGATCAGCGTGCCAAGCGAGGGCATGGTGTCGGGCAGACCGACGCCGAGGAAGGACAGCGTCGCCTCGGTGATGATGGCCAGCGCAAGGTTGATGGTGGCGATGACCAGGATCGGGCCCATCGTGTTGGGCAGCACGTGCCGCAGCATGATCTTTGGCGCGGGCAGGCCGATCAGCTGCGCGGCGGCCACGTAGTCCTTGTTCTTCTCGACCATCACGGAGCCGCGCACCGTCCGGGCATACCCCACCCAGAAACTCAGGCCGATCGAGATCACCAGCACCACCAGCATGCTGTTGGCGTCCAGCCGGTTGCCGAGGATCGATTTCGCGATGCCATTGACCAGCAGCGCGATCAGAATGGCGGGGAAGGTGAGTTGCACGTCGGCGATCCGCATGATCACCCCGTCGACCGCGCCTCCGAAATAGCCGGCGATCAGGCCGAGCGCGATGCCGAGCGCGCCGGCGAAGATCACGCCGGCGACGCCCACGGCGAGCGAGATGCGCATGCCGTAGAGGATGGCGGAGAATACGTCGCGGCCTTGCTCGTCGGTGCCGAGCAGGAACGGGCTCTGCCCGTCGGCGGTCCAGAGCGGCGAGATCCGCGAGTTCATCAACTGGAGTTGTGCCGGATCGAACGGATTCTGCACAGCGAGCGCGGATGCAAAGATCGCGAGCAGGAAGAACAGCACGGTAATGGCAGCGGCCACCATGGTCAGCTTGGAACGGCGGAACGAGTAGAAGATGTCACTGTCGAGGGCGCGGCTGAGCCGGCTGCGGCCGGCATGCGCCGGCGGCGCGCTCTGCTTGCCGGAATCGGAGGCGACTGCGTCGGACATGCAGGGTTGCCTTATGTCGCGCGGCCGACGGTCGCGCGCAGGCGCGGATCGACCACGGTGTAGAGGATGTCGACCACCAGATTGATGGTGACGAAGATCAGCGAAACCATCAGCAGATAGGCGGCCATGATCGGGATGTCGACATTTTGCACGGCCTGCACGAACAGAAGTCCCATGCCCGGCCATTGGAACACGGTTTCGGTGATGATCGAAAATGCAATAACCGAGCCAAACTGAAGCCCGGCCACCGTGATCACGGGAATAAGCGTGTTCTTCAGCGCGTGGCCAAAATGGATGGCGCGGGTGGTGAGGCCCCTGGCGCGGGCGAAGCGGATGTAGTCGGTCCGCAGCACTTCCAGCATCTCCGCGCGCACCAGCCGCATGATCAGGGTCATCTGGAACAGGCCGAGCGTGATCGACGGCATGATCAGCGCCTTCAGTCCCGACAGCGTGAGCAGGCCCGTCGTCCACCAGCCGAGCTTGACCACGTCGCCGCGGCCGAACGAGGGCAGCCAGCCCAGCGTCACCGCGAACAGATAGATCAGAAGAATGCCGATCAGGAAGGTCGGCAGCGAGATGCCGATCAGCGAAACCGCCTGGAACAGCTTGGCGAGCACGGTGTCGCGCCTGAGCGCTGAATAGACGCCCATCAGGATGCCGAGCACCATTGCAAAGACCGTCGCGCAGATCGCAAGTTCCAGCGTCGCCGGCATGCGCTCCATCAACAGTGCCGAGACCGGCTGACGAAACTGGTAGGAGACGCCGAACTTGAACTGCGCGGCATCGCCGAAATAGCGCACGAACTGCACCGGCACGGGATCGTCGAGGCCGAGTGACTTGCGCACCGCCTCGCGTTCGGCTGCCGGCGTGTCGATCGAGACGATCTGGTTGACGGGGTCGCCGGCGAAACGGAACATCGAGAAGGCGATGATGCCGACGGCGAACATGACGCCGATGGCCTGGACGGCGCGGCGAAGAGTGAAAGCGAGCATGCCTTCCACTGTCCTTGGGTGTGCGTGCGGCCGACGTCGCTGTCAGCCGGAAAAGGAAAGGTCCCGGACGTCTAACGGCGCCGGGACCTTGTGTTCAAGTGACGCTA
This sequence comes from Bradyrhizobium sp. 199, assembly GCF_023073355.1. Classification (GTDB taxonomy): domain Bacteria; phylum Pseudomonadota; class Alphaproteobacteria; order Rhizobiales; family Xanthobacteraceae; genus Bradyrhizobium. The sequence goes on along the minus strand of NZ_JADPJI010000008.1, from coordinate 242,039 downwards.
TTCCTGCTTGGTCGCCCAGTGGAACATCACCAGGTTGTCGGCACGCTGCGGCAGGTTGACCTTTTTCGATACGCCCCAGGCCAGTGCCTGCTGGTGCAGCGGGATGTAGGCCCAGTCCTTGATGCTGATCTCGTACGCCTGCTTGATCAGCTGATTGCGCTTGGCCGTATCTGTTTCGACCAGCACCTTGTCGGTGATAGCGTCGAATTCCTTGTTGCAGTAGCCGCCGAGATTGGCCTCGCCACGCGAGGATTTCGGATCGCTGCGGCAGCCCATGATATCATAGAGCACGTTATGGGAGTCCATCGTGCTCGGTGTCCAGCCCAGCATGTAGAACGAGGTCTGGTAGCCGCCCTGCTTCAACACCTTGGCGAAGTACTGCGCCTTGGGCTGTGCCAGCAAGTTGATCTTGATGCCGACGCGAGCAAGCATGCCGACCACGGCCTGGCAGATCGCGGCGTCGTTGACGTAGCGATCGTTCGGACAGTCCATGGTGACCTCGAAGCCGTCGGGATAGCCGGCCTCGGTCAGGAGCTTCTTGGCGCCGTCTGGGTCCAATTTCGGCCGCGTAAATTCCTTGGAGAGTGGGAACAGTTCGGGAGCGATCATCAGGGCCGACGGCGTCGATAGCCCGCGCATCACGCGCGTCTTGATCAGCTCGATGTCGATGGCCTTGTAGAAGGCCTCGCGGACACGGGCGTCCTTGAACGGGTTCTTGCCCTTGATGTTGGAATAGAGGAGCTCGTCGCGAGTCTGGTCGAAGCCGATGAAGATTGTGCGCAGCTCCGGCGCCTTCAGCACCTGGGCGTTCGGGCTCCCATCGACGCGGGCGATATCCTGGACCGGCACCGGCTCGATGACGTCGACTTCGCCCGAGAGCAGCGCGGCGACGCGGGTGGCGTCGGAGGCGATTGGCGTAAAGACGATCTCCTTCAGGTTACCTTCCATCTTGCCCCAGTAATTGGGATTGGCCTTGAATACGGTCTTCACGCCGGGCTGATGGCTTTCGATGGTGAAGGGACCGGTGCCGTTCTCGTTCAGCGAGGCATAGCTTGGCGAGGTCGCGGACACCGGCGTCGGCTCGATGGCCTTGTTTTCCTCGGCCCACTTCTTGTCCATGATGTACCAGACATCCCACGAGTTATGCAGGATGGGATTGGGCGAAGGCAGAATGAAATCGACCGTGTAGTCGTCGACCTTGACGACCTTGACGTCCGGCGCGAGCCGGGTCTGCATGTTGGAGTTCTTGTTGCGGACACGGTCGGCGGAGAACACCACGTCGTCGGCGGTGAAGGGGTCGCCGTTGTGGAATTTCACGCCCTTGCGCAAATGGAAGCGCCAGCGGGTCGGCTCCGGCGTCTCCCAGCTCTCCGCCAGCGCAGGGATGATCTTCAAATTCTTGTCGCGTGCCGTCAGGCCCTGATAGACATGGCCGAGATGGGCGTGGGTGGTGGACTCGTTCAGCGAGTAGGGATCAAGCGACTTCAGATCGCCCTGGTTGGCATAGCGCAGCGTCTGGCTGGTTGCCGGCGACACCGTCAACGCAAACGTACCGGCGAGCGCCGCCGCAAACAGACTCCGACATACTGACATTCTTGACCCTCTCCACACCGCCGTGCCGGTGGTTTTTGATTGTTCGGCCGGCCGATTAATCCATGTTGCCCAGAGTTCTCGACCGGTGCAAGCGCCATTCCAGCAAGGAACGCGCCAAGTTGCGCCGCTGTGCAGCAATGCTGACCGCGCCGCCCGACATGGAGGACCGCGTCTTTCGACTTTGGTTGACCATACCGGCCGATTGCCGGACGGGGCATGTCGCGCCTGCATCAGGTCGCTTGCGTCGCACCACAACTCGCGGCGATACTCGGGCGAGCCGCTCGAATCTCAATCCGGAGGGGACATGAAAGTTAACATCGAAATTGACTGCACCCCCCTCGAGGCCCGCCAGTTCTTCGGCCTGCCGGACGTGATGCCGATGCAGACCGCTGTCATGGACAAGCTGCAGCAACAGATGATGTCCAACATCGATAAGGTCTCGCCGGAGTCGCTGATTCAGAGCTGGTTCACCTTCGATCCAAAGATCGCGGAGCGGTTTCAGGACATGTTCGTCACCATGGCCGGCCTCGGCGGCACACGCAGCAGCGACAAGAAGAAATAGTGTCGCCCGGGCCGGATGGGGCGCTGGAGTCAGCCCGGCTTCGTCCGCCGGGTCTCGGCCTGCTGCTTGCCGAGGTTCGCGGCCTGTTCGAATTCAATGCCAGCCTGCTGCTGTCGCCGCTTTTGATGCGCGCCGTCAGGAGCGACGGCCATCCGGTACTGGCGCTGCCGGGCTTTCTCGCCAGCGACCTCTCGATGGCGCCGATGCGGCGCTACCTCAGCGCGCTCGGCTATGAGGCACATGCCTGGCGAATGGGCCGCAACCTTGGCGGCTTGGGGCGGATGCGACAGTCGCTGCGCAGTCGTCTTGTCGAAATCCATGCCGCCACGGGGCGTAAGGTCAGCCTGGTCGGGTGGAGTCTCGGCGGCGTCTATGCCCGCGATCTCGCGCTGTGGGCGCCCGACAAGGTTCGCTATGTCATCACGCTCGGCAGTCCTTTTGCCAACGACGTGCGGGCCACCCACGCCACGCGGCTCTACGAGGCGCTGTCCGGCGAACGGGTCGAGGATTTTGCGGAAGCGCGCGAGGCGATCGCGGGCGATCTGCCGGTGCCGGCAACCTCGGTCTATTCGCGCGCCGACGGTGTCGTGAACTGGCGAACCTGCTTGCTCCGTCCCTCGGGCCGTGCCGAGAACATCGAGGTGCACTTGGCGAGCCATATCGGACTCGGGGTGAACCCTGCGGCGCTGTGGGCCGTGGCCGACCGTCTGGCCCAACCGGAGGGGGAATTCTCGCCATTTGACCGGGCAGGGCCGTTTGCCATTGCATATGCCCCGCCGGAACAGGCAGTATCGGCCTGACGAGAAGCGCCGGCTAAGGCGCCCGTCAAATCGCGGGAGGGAATTATGGCTGAGGGCAAGAAGCTGTCGTCGCTGGACGCGTCGTTTCTCTATCTGGAAACGCCGGAAATGCCGATGCACGTCGGGAGCATGGCGATCTTTCGCCTGCCCGACGACTACAAGGGCGACTTCTTCGAAGACTTCAAGGCGATGATCGTCTCGCGCCTGCACATCGCGCCGATCCTGAAGGCGCGGCTGGAGAAGGCGCCGCTCGACATCGATCATCCCTCCTGGGTGGAGGACGATCAGTTCGACATCGACCGCCACATCTTCCGCGCCAGCCTGCCGCAGCCGCGCGACCGGGCCACGCTTGAGCGCATCGTCGGCTGGATGCACGCCAAGCTGTTGAACCGGGCTCGCCCGCTTTGGGAGTTCTACGTGTTCGAGGGCATGAAGGACAACGAGGTCGGCCTTTATTCCAAGATGCACCATGCCGCCATCGACGGCGGCGCCGGTGCGGCGCTGACCAACCTGATCTACGATATCTCCCCGATCCCCCGGAAGGTCGACCCGCCGGCGGCAGGAGCCAAGCCCGGACAGGAGCCACGCGACATCGCGGCGAACCTGCTCGATTCCTACCAGCAGCTGTTCAACCAGCCGCTCGACGCCGGTAAGGCCGCACAGAACCTGCAATTGCCGCGCACCGGCAAGAGCGACATCGGCTCGATATTGTTCGACAACGCGATGTACCAGATCGAGAGCGCGGTGCGCTTCGCGGGCAATATTCCGACTATGGTCAAGAGCGTCTCCGAGGTGCTCGGCAAGGTCTCCGATCCGAAGTCGCGCGAGAGCCTTGCCAGCATGGTGTCGCCGCCAACCATGCTGAACAAGACCATCTCGTCGGAACGAAGCTTCGCCGGCGTGTCGATCTCGCTGTCGCGCTCAAAGGCGCTGGCGAAGCTCGCCGGCGGCAAGCTCAACGACGTCGTGCTGGCGCTCGCATCCGGCGTGGTCCGACGCTACCTCCAGCAATATAGCACACTGCCGGCCAAATCCCTGACCGCCGCCGTGCCGATCTCGCTGCGGGAGGAGGGCAACACCGAGGCGAACAACCAGGTGTTCGGTATGATCTGCTCGATCGCGACCAACATCGATGATCCCAAGGCACGGCTGGAAGCCATCATCGCGCAATCGACCAAGTCCAAGGAGATGTCGCATCCCCTGCGGGCACTGATGCCGCAGGTCTCCAACATCTCGATGCTGGGCGCACCGATCATGGTGCAGATCCTCGCGCTGCTCTACAGCCGCTCGAACCTCTCGGACGTGCTGCCGCCGGCAGCCAACGTCACCGTGTCCAATGTGCCGGGGCCGCGGCAGACGCTTTATGCGGCAGGCGCCGAACTGCTGCACATCTTCCCGGTGTCAATCTCGACGCACGGGCAGGCGCTCAATATCACCGTGCAGAGCTACCGCGACCAGCTCGATTTCGGCTTCATCGTCGGTGCCAACATCATTCCGCATGTGCAGGTGATGTGCGACATGCTGCCGGGAGAGTTTGCCGCGTTGGAGGCGGCCTACGCGCCGCCGGCGGCGGAGATCAAGGGCGCCGCTGAGTAGGAATATTGCAATGATTGAAATGCCGCCGCTCCAGTTCGCGACGACGAACGGAATCCGCATGGGCTATTACGAGGCAGGCCCGGCCGACGACAAGCCGCCGATCGTGCTGTGCCACGGCTGGCCCGAGCTCGCTTTCTCCTGGCGTCACCAGATCAAGGCACTGAGCGACGCCGGCATCCGCGTGATCGCGCCCGATCAGCGCGGCTATGGCGCGACCGACCGGCCGGAGCCGGTCGAGGACTATGACATGGAGCATTTGACCGGCGATCTCGTCGGTCTGCTGGATCATCTGAAAATCGACAAGGCGATCTTCGTCGGTCACGACTGGGGCGGCTTCGTCGTCTGGCAGATGCCGCTGCGGCATCCCCAGCGCGTGGCCGGCGTAGTCGGCGTCAACACTCCGCATTGGGACCGCACGCCTGTCGATCCCATTGCGCTGTTCCGCCAGCGCTTCGGCGACCAGATGTATATCGTCCAGTTCCAGGATCCTGCGCGTGGGCCCGACCAGATCTTCGGCAGCCGCGTCGAGCAGACGTTCGACGCCTTCATGCGCAAGCCGCTGGCGCGACCGGAGGCAAAGCCTGCGGCGCCGCCGATCGCAGGCGTCGGCGCCTCGGCAAAAACCAATTTGGCCTTCCCGCAGATGATCGCGGCCTATGATGCCAAGGTCGATCCGCGCACGCCGATCCTGTCCGCGGACGAGAAGAAGGTGTTCGTCGACACCTTCACCAAAACCGGCTTTACCGGCGGCATCAACTGGTATCGCAACTTCACGCGCAATTGGGAGCGGTCGAAGGGCTTGGATCATCACGTCCATGTGCCGTCATTGATGATCATGGCCGAGAATGATGCGGTGCTGCCGCCCTCGGCGGCGGAGGGCATGGAGAAACTGATCGGCGATCTCGAGAAGTATCTGGTCAAGGATAGCGGCCATTGGACGCAGCAGGAGAAGCCGGAAGAGGTCAGCGCCAAGCTGATCGAATGGCGTAGAAGGCGGTTTGGCTAGCGACGCGGTCGTCGATGTAAATGAGACGTCATTCCGGGACGGCGCGAGGAGCCGACCTCGGAATGACGGCAAGAGGGGGAAGTGCATTTTAATGTCAACCAAGAACCGCCTGGATCCGATCCCGCATCCGCCCACCAAGCCGGTGGTCGGCAACATGCTATCGCTGGACTCGGCCGCCCCCGTGCAACACTTGACGCGGCTTTCCAAGGAGCTCGGCCCGATCTTCTGGCTCGACATGATGGGCTCCCCGATCGTCGTCGTTTCCGGCCACGATCTCGTCGACGAGCTCTCCGACGAGAAGCGCTTCGACAAGACGGTGCGCGGTGCGCTGCGGCGCGTGCGCGCGGTCGGCGGTGATGGCCTGTTCACCGCCGATACCAGGGAACCAAACTGGAGCAAGGCGCACAACATCCTGCTCCAGCCGTTCGGCAACCGCGCCATGCAGTCCTATCACCCCAGCATGGTCGATATTGCCGAGCAGCTCGTCCAGAAGTGGGAGCGGCTCAACGCCGACGACGAAATCGACGTCGTCCACGACATGACCGCGCTGACGCTTGATACGATCGGGCTGTGCGGCTTCGAGTACCGTTTCAATTCGTTCTACCGACGCGACTACCATCCTTTCGTCGAGTCGCTGGTGCGCTCGCTCGAAACCATCATGATGACGCGCGGTCTGCCGTTCGAGCAGCTCTGGATGCAGAAGCGGCGCAAGACCATGGGCGAAGACGTCGCCTTCATGAACAAAATGGTCGACGAGATCATCGCCGAGCGGCGCAAGAACGCGGAGGGGATCGACGACAAGAAGGACATGCTCGCTGCGATGATGACCGGCGTCGATCGTTCGACCGGCGAGCAGCTCGACGACGTCAATATCCGCTACCAGATCAATACGTTCCTGATCGCAGGCCATGAGACCACCAGCGGCCTGTTGTCCTGCGCGATCTATGCGCTGCTCAAGCACCCGGAGATTCTCAAGAAGGCCTATGACGAGATCGACCGCGTCCTCGGCCCCGACGTCAATGCCAAGCCGACCTATCAGCAGGTGACGCAGCTCACCTACATCACGCAGATCCTCAAAGAGGCGCTGCGGCTGTGGCCGCCGGCGCCGGCCTATGGCATCTCGCCGCTCAACGACGAGACCATCGGCGGGGGCAAGTACAAGCTCAGGAAAGGCACCTTCACCACCATCCTCGTGACCGCGCTGCATCGCGATCCCTCGGTCTGGGGGCCGAATCCCGATGCCTTCGATCCCGAGAATTTCAGCCGAGAGGCGGAGGCCAAACGGCCGATCAACGCCTGGAAGCCGTTCGGCAACGGCCAGCGCGCCTGCATCGGCCGCGGCTTTGCCATGCATGAGGCAGCGCTCGCGCTCGGCATGATCCTGCAGCGCTTCAAGCTGATCGATCACCAGCGCTACCAGATGCACCTGAAGGAAACGCTGACGATGAAGCCGGAAGGCTTCAAGATCAAGGTGCGCCCGCGTGCCGATCGCGAGCGGGGCGCCTATGGCGGACCTGTCGCGGCTTCCAGTTCAGCGCCGAAAGCGCCGCGTGCGCCGACGGCCCGGCTCGGCCATAACACGCCGATGCTGGTGCTGTACGGCTCCAATCTCGGCACCGCCGAGGAGCTCGCGACACGCATGGCCGATCTTGCCGAGATCAACGGCTTTGCGGTGCATCTCGGCTCGCTCGACGATTATGTCGGCAAGCTGCCACAGGAGGGCGGGGTACTGATCATCTGCGCCTCCTATAACGGTGCACCGCCGGACAATGCAACGCAGTTCGTCAAATGGCTCGGCGGCGATCTGCCGAAGGATGCTTTTGCCAATGTGCGCTACGCAATGTTCGGCTGCGGCAATAGTGATTGGGCTGCGACCTATCAATCGGTGCCGCGCTTGATCGACGAGCAATTGTCGGCGCACGGTGCGCGCGCGATCTATCCGCGCGGCGAGGGCGATGCGCGTAGCGACCTCGACGGCCAGTTCCAGAAATGGTTCCCGGCCGCCGCTCAGGTCGCGACCAAGGAATTCGGCATCGACTGGAATTTCACCCGCACCGCAGAGGACGATCCGCTTTACGCGATCGAGCCGGTGGCGGTGACCGCCGTCAACACCATCGTGGCCCAAGGCGGCGCGGTGGCGATGAGGGTGCTGGCAAACGACGAGCTTCAGAACAAGAGCGGCTCAAACCCATCGGAGCGCTCGACGCGTCATATCGAGGTGCAGCTGCCGTCCAACGTCAGCTACCGCGTCGGCGATCACCTCAGCGTCGTTCCGCGCAACGATCCGACGCTGGTGGATTCGGTGGCCCGCCGCTTCGGTTTCCTGCCGGCCGACCAGATCAGGCTCCAGGTCGCAGAAGGCCGCCGCGCACAGTTGCCCGTCGGGGATGCCGTGTCGGTCGGCCGCCTGCTCAGTGAGTTCGTCGAGCTGCAGCAGGTCGCGACACGGAAGCAGATCCAGATCATGGCCGAGCACACGCGCTGCCCCGTCACGAAGCCGAAACTGCTGGCCTTCGTTGGCGAGGAGGGCGAACCACTCGAGCGTTATCGCAGCGAGATCCTGGCCAGGCGCAAATCCGTGTTCGACCTGCTGCTGGAATATCCGGCCTGCGAACTGCCGTTCCATGTCTATCTGGAAATGCTCTCGCTGCTGGCGCCGCGCTATTACTCGATCTCGTCCTCGCCGTCGGTCGACCCGGCACGTTGCAGCGTCACGGTCGGCGTGGTCGAAGGGCCGGCCGCGTCCGGGCGCGGCACCTACAAGGGCATCTGCTCGAATTATCTCGCCAACCGGCGCACGGGCGATGCGATCTACGCCATCGTGCGCGAGACCAAGGCGGGCTTCCGGCTCCCGGACGATCCCTCGGTGCCGATCATCATGATCGGCCCCGGCACGGGCCTCGCGCCGTTCCGCGGCTTCCTCCAGGAACGCGCCGCGCGCAAAGGCAAGGGTGCGGCGCTCGGGCCGTCCATGCTGTTCTTCGGCTGCCGCCATCCCGATCAGGATTTTCTCTATGCGGACGAGCTGAAGGCGCTGGCGGCAAGCGGCATCACCGAGCTGTTCACGGCATTCTCGCGTGCGGACGGACCGAAAACCTATGTGCAGCATGTGCTCGCCGCGCAGAAGGACAAGGTCTGGCCGCTGATCGAGCAGGGCGCGATCATTTATGTCTGCGGCGATGGTGGCAAGATGGAGCCCGACGTGAAGGCCGCATTGGTCGCGATCCACCGCGACAAGAGCGGCAGCGACGAGGCGGCCAGTGCACGGTGGATCGATGAGATGGGGACGAAGAACCGCTATGTGCTCGATGTTTGGGCGGGTGGGTAGGCGCAGATCGTAGGGTTTGGGTTAGCCTCGCGATTGCGCACAGCGCGATCGCTCGGCGTAACCCACCATGCTTCAGCGAATGCGGAACGAAATGGTGGATTACACCTTCGGCTAACCCACCTTACGATTTTCGATCGTGCTAAACGTCCCCCATGATTCCTTGGGAAAAAATCGATACCGCCAAAATCCCCGGCTCCGACGAAGAGCTCCGCCTGATGCGACGTGGCAGGGAGTTTTCCATCAAGCTCGGCACCAACGAGCTGATGAACAACCGCCTGTCAGGCTCGGAAGCCGCGCTCGCAACGCTCGCGGCGAAGCAGATCGAGAAGGTCGCGAAGCCCGTGGTCCTGATCGGCGGCCTCGGCATGGGCTTTACGCTGCGCGCGGCGCTGAAGGTGCTCGGAAGCAAGGCGAAGATCGTTGTCTCCGAGCTCGTCCCGTCTGTGGTCGCCTGGGCGCGAGGCCCGATGGCGGAGGTCTTTGGCGACAGTCTCGATGATGCCAGGGTGAGTATACGGGAAACCGATGTCGGCGAAATCATCCGGGCAAAGCGGTCGGCTTTCGACGCCATCCTCCTCGACGTCGACAACGGGCCGGAAGGGCTGACCCGGAAGGGCAATGATGCGCTCTACGATGCGAGCGGGCTAGCGGCGGCCAAGACGGCGCTGCGGCCAGGCGGCGTGCTCGCGGTCTGGTCGTCTGGGCCCAATCCGGCATTCACCGAACGCCTTGGCCGCGCCGGTTTCGAGGTCAATGAAGTCAACGTCCGCGCCACTGGAAGGGGCGGTGGCGCACGCCACGTGATCTGGATGGCACGGAAAGGCTAGGCAGCCTTCGGCCTGGATGCGCTGCGTTCCATCCGGGCTACGCTTCCGAGCTAGAACATCGTGTTGTTGTTCGCAGGGCTTTCTGCGATCGGCTGCACGACGTCCCAATGCTCGACGATCTTGCCGTTCTCCAGCTTGAAGATGTCGACAATCGCATTGCCGCGGCTGCCAGGCTCGCGAACTGCGTGAACGTGCAGGATGACGAAGTCGCCATCCACCAAGCTGCGCTTGATCTCGCTGCGCGAGTTCGGAAACTTTTCGCGCAGGAAGCCGATGAACTTTCGAAAACCCTCCGCGCCATCGGCCGCGTTCGGATTGTGCTGGACGTAGCGGTCGCCGACATGGGCGAGGGCCGCATCAGCATCCTTCTGGTTGAGCCCCTTCTCGTAGAAGTCGAGCACGGTTTTGCGATTGGATTCCTCTTGCGCGCTACCGGCTATCGCGGCACCATTGGCGAGCGAGAGCACGAGAATTGCAGCAACGATCGTTGTGCCTGGCCGGACCATGGAATGCATGTGAGCTCCCAGAGGCCGCAGCCTCTTTGCGATTGGTGAGTGCCTGTATAGCTTCCGTGCCGGCCTTCGTTAAGAGAGTAACCGGCTGCTCACATAGTCACCGCAAGGAGACCGGCGGTCTACGCCGCCTGCGCCGCCGCGCCATGCGCGTGCTTGTCGATCGCGGCTATGATCTCCGGCCAGAATCGCATCGGCAGCGCGTGGCCCATGCCTTCGATCATCAGGAGCTTGGCGCCCGGAATCGACTCTGCCGTGTCCTTGCCGCCCTCGGGACGGACCAGGGGATCGACGGTGCCGTGGATCACCAGCGTCGGCGCCTTGACGGCATGCAGCCGTTCCTTGCGGCTGCCGGAGGCGAGCACGGCGCGGAGCTGCCGGCCGACGCCTGCCGGATTGAGCCCGCGCGCGAACACGCGTTCGGCGCGACCAGGATCGAGCGCTTCCTCCTCGGGAAAATGTCCGGCGCGCAGCACCTTCCAGGTCTGGCCGTAACGGACCATGAACTCCTCCTTGCTGCGCGGCGGCGGCGCCATCAGCATCGCGGCGGCCTCGCGTGACGGGGGCGGGATGCGCGGATTGCCCGTCGTCGACATGATAGAGGTCAGCGAGCGCACGCGCTCGGGAAACGACAGCGTCACCTCCTGCGCGATCATGCCGCCCATGGACGCCCCGACCAGATGCGCCGACTTGATGCCGAGCGCGTCCATCAGCCCGACTGTGTCCTTGGCCATGTCGATCAGTCTATAGGTCGCGGCGACGGGAATTCTGAGGAAGCGCAGCTTCAACAGCTCGAGCGGCGTCAACCGTTTGCCGCCCGCCAGATGGCTCGACTTGCCGATGTCGCGATTGTCGAAGCGGATCACGCGGAAGCCGCGCGCGGCAAGCTGCTCGCAGAACGCATCGTCCCAGTGGATCATCTGCGCCCCGAGACCCATGATCAGCAGCAGCGGTTCCGCATTGTCGTTGCCGAAGATCTGGTAGCAAATGTCGATGCCATTGGCGCGGACGGTCTGGGGCGGCTGATGGGTGGTCACGGGCGTTCCCTTGGCTTTTGATGATCGTGTATCGCACGGTTTCACGCCGTAAAGAAGCCGTGTGCGCCGCACTGTGCGACCTGCCGGTTGACCGGCACCGCGCAACGGTGTGGTATGGCCGGTAAAGAAGGGCATCGCAGCTCTCGATTTCAGGAGGACGCCGATGACCGACAAGACCAACGACCCCGTTGCCATGTGGCAGAAGATGATCGGCGAGATGGAGAAGGGGTTCAACTCTTTCGCCAATCAGGCCATGTCTTCGCCCGAGTTTTCACAGGCGATGAACCGTGCGGGCGGAGCTGCCGCAGGTGCTCAGAAGCAGCTGGGCGAGCTCATGGAGAAATACCTCGTCAGCATGAATCTGCCTAGCCGGGAGCAGGTCACAGGCCTTGCTGAACGGCTCCAGTCCATCGAAGCCCAGATCGGCGAGATGAAGTCGATGCTGAGCCAGATCGCGGCAGGTTCGGGGATCTCGCAAGGCTTCGACGGCGCGCCGCGGCCGCCACGGACGAAGCGTCCGCCCTCGGAAGGAGAGCAGACATGAACGCGCCGACGGGACTCGATTTCGCATCCATCCCGGAGCGCATCCAGTCCGAGGTGCAGCGTGCGATCCAGCGCAGCATCAAGGGCGTCGAATATTTCTCGACCTCGGGCCCTTCGCTCGGCTCGACGCCGAAAGACGTGCTGCATTCGCGCGGCACCATGAATCTCTATCACTACCGGCCGATGTCGGACGAGATTTACCGTGTGCCGGTTCTGATCGTGATGGCCACCACCAATCGCGGCTACATTCTCGACCTCGTTCCTGGCCAGAGCTTCATCGAATTCCTGCTCAAGCGGGGTTACGACGTCTACATGCTGGACTGGAGCGCGCCGAGACCGGAGGAGAAGAGCCTGCGGATGGAGGACTATGTCCTAGACTTCGTTCCGGACTGCGTCCGCCGGGTGCAGCAGGATTCCGGCGAGCAGGACGTTTCCGTCATCGGCTATTGCTTCGGTGGTGTGCTGTCGCTGCTGTACGGCTCGATCCACCAGGACGGGCCGATGAAGAACCTGATCTGCTTCACCACGCCGATCGACTTCCGCGAGATGAAGCTGTTCTCGAATTTCTCGGATCGCCGCTATTTCGATGTCGACCGTCTCGTCGACAGCATCGGCAATGTGCCGCCGGAGATGATCTTGTCCTCCTTCGAGATGTTGCGCCCGGCCTCGCGCACGGTGAGCCAGATCCAGCTCTGGGAAAACATCTGGAACGACGAGTTCGTCAAGTCGTACCGCATGTTCGACCGCTGGGCGACCGACACGCTGCCGCTGGCAGGAGAATATTTCCGCACTATCACCAAGGACCTGATGTGGGACAACAAGCTGTTCAACGACACCATGTCGGTGGGCGGCCGCGCCGCGAAGCTTGAGAATATCAAGGTGCCGATCCTGCATGCGGTCGCTGAGCACGATCACATCGTGCCGTATGAGGCCGCCAAGCACCTCATTGCGAAGATTGGATCTGCAGACAAGGAAGAGGTGATGCTGAAAGGCGGTCACGTTTCGCTCGTCGCGGGCGCCAACGCCGTGAAGCGGCTATGGCCAAAACTGGATTCCTGGCTGGGAAAGAGATCGACATGAGCGAACAGCGTTCCTATCCGCGCCACGTCAAGACCGACGCCGGCGATATCGAGATTCGCCTGATGGCGCCCGCGGATGAAGCCGCGGTGCTCGCGTTCGGCAAGGGCCTGCCGACGCACGATTTGTTGTTTCTGCCGCGCAACATCAGCGAGCCGAAGGTGCTGTCGGCCTGGGTCAAGGAGATCGAGCGTGGTGCGATCACGAGCCTGCTTGCAGTCAGGGACGGCAAGGTCGTCGGCTGCGGCACACTGGTGCGCGATCCCTATTCCTGGTCACCCCATGTCGGCGAGATCAGGATGGTGGTCTCGCTCGATGTGCGCGGGAAGGGGGTGGGGCGGGCGCTCTCGCAGGAGACCTTTGCGCTCGCGCTCGGGGCCGGCCTGGAAAAGCTCTCGGTCCAGATGACGGTCGACCAGCAGGCGGCGATCGCCGTGTTCGAGAGCCTCGGCTTCAAGGCCGAAGCGCTGCTGCGGGACCACGTTCGGGACGTCGATGGCAAGACCCATGACATCGTCGTGCTCGGGCACAACATCGCGCAGGTCCGGGCCCAGATGGAGGCCTACGGGCTGCCAAGCGCGGTGCAGCACTAGGTAGGGCCGGCTCATCCGGTTGGGAACCTGCCTGGCGGAGGTACCAGATTGCCTCCCGGTAAGGCTGTTCACGATTTCGTGATATCGCAATGCAATATGAATATTGCATCGCACCATTAACCGTGCCATATAGATGGGGCCCCGGGCCAAATGCGGACGGGGTGAGCCCATAGCTCAAAGCAACGAGGATGGAGAGAACCCCAATGACCACCGAAACCAACACCGCTTTCGAAGGCTTCAAGGACGCATTCAAGAACATCCAGAACCTGGAAGTTCCCGAGGCCGCCCGCGAGTTCGTCAAGAAGTCCGCCAACACCGCCAAGGACCGTGCTGCCGAGGTGTTCGCTGGCTCCGAGCGCGTGACCGCCGCCGTCGAGAACGCAGTGACCGAGTCCGTCACTGAAGCAGGCAAGATCAGCCGCAACATCCAGCAGGCGATCTACGACGACGCCCAGGCGTTCTTCGCCGGTATCGACAAGCTCGCCTCCGCCAAGTCGTTCAGCGAGGCCGTCGAGATCCAGTCGGGCCTGCTCCGCTCGCGCGGCGAAGTGTTCGTCTCGCGCGCCAAGGCGACCGCCGACTATTTCGGCAAGCTCGCCGCCAACGGCGCGCAGTCCGCGCAGGACAATTTCGCCAAGGTCTACACCAAGACCGCCTGATCTGGCGCCCCGAGCAAACCGAAATTTGAGGCCCGCTTCGGCGGGCCTTTGTTTTGTGTTGTCGTCATCATTGCCGTCATTCCGGGTTCGGTCCTGCGGACCGCCCCGGAATGACGTAGTCTCCGGTTCACCATGAACGCACCCGCCACCTTCTCCTTCGACAGCCCCGGTGACGCCGAGCGCGCGGCCGAGCTTCGCCGCGTCAAGGTGCTGGCGACGCTGGTGCTGGCGTCGACGCTTGCGCTCTTCATCGTTGCGAAGATCCTTCTGAACGTGCATCCCATCTTCGGCTTCATTGCCGCGTTCGCGGAAGCCGCGACCATCGGGGGACTAGCCGACTGGTATGCAGTGGTTGCACTGTTCAAGCGGCCGCTCGGCCTGCCGATCCCGCACACCGCCATCATCCAGAGCAACCAGGCCCGGATCGCCGACAAGCTCGGCGAATTCATCCAGGTGCATTTTCTCGAGGCGGGTCCGGTCGAGGCCAAGCTGAAGGAGATCGATTTCGGCTCTTTCGTTGCCGACTGGCTGCGCGATCGCAAGCGCAGCGACGATCTTGCACGCTTTGCGCTGCGTCTGCTGCCGGATGCCGTCTCCGCCACGGAAAGCTCGGGCCTGATGACCTTCATCATCCGCCGCATGTCCTCGCAGCTCCAGTCGATCGATTTGGCGCCGCTCGCCGCCGGTACGCTGCGCGGCTTCGTCGCGGAGGGTCGACACCAGATCCTGTTCGACGATCTCCTGCGCGTGATGCACGAGACGATGAACCAGCAAGAGACGATGGCGATGATCCGCGACAAGGTGCGCGCGGAGCTGCCGACCTTGCTCAGGCTCTATCGCGCCGACAAGTTTCTGGTGAACAAGATCGTGGCGTCTGCCACGGCGTTCTTCAATGAGGTGCGCAGCGATCCCAAACATCCGTTCCGCGGCGAGTTCGATCGCATGGTGCTGAGCTTCGTCGACCGGCTCGGCAGCGATCAGGCCTATATCGACCGCATCGATGGACTGAAACGCGATCTATTGGCGCGGCCCGAGCTTGCCGATCTCGCCCGCACGGTGTGGGCCAACACGCGCTCTTTCATCGAGCGCAGTGCGAGCGGCGAGACGCAGGTGCTGCAGCATCATCTCGCCGGCATGTTCGTCGCCGCGGGCGAGGCGCTCGCCGGCGATGCCGAGTTGCGCGGTGAGATCAACAAGGGTCTTGTCGCAGTGCTGCGTAGCTTCGTCGACGACCAGAAAAGCGGCGTTTCGATCTTCATCTCCGACCAGGTCAAGGCGTGGGACATGGCGCAGCTGATTTCGCTCATCGAAATCAACATCGGGCGCGACCTGCAATACATCCGCTTCAACGGTTCGCTGATCGGCGGCCTCGCCGGGCTCGCGCTCTACTCCGTAGAATTCCTGCTCCGATTACTGTGACTTTTGCGTCACGGCCGTTACCATTAACGCGGGGGCCTATTGTCGCCCCGCATCTCTCCCGCTTGAATGTCGGGAACCGGCCGCCTAGCTGATTCATGTTGCGTTGCGGAACGATCCAGAAGCCGGTGTGTTGGATTTCAAATCCTTTTTTGCCGGCGTCACGGCCGGTGGCCCTTTCAGCAATTCTTCCCAGGGGACTATTGATGACCGCTACTGCCCAGACGCTGCGTCCGCCGTCCCGTACTCTGATGTTCCTTGAAGGGCGCGCGATCCACGAGTTCGGCGCATTTCTCGGCGCGCTGCCGCTCCTGAGCCTCGCGCCGCGCGGCGACGGGCATCCGGTGCTGGTGCTGCCGGGCCTCGTGGCCTCCGACACCTCCACGGGCGCGCTGCGAACCTTTCTAAGGAGCAAGGGCTATGCGGTGGCTGGTTGGCGCCAGGGGCGCAACTACGGCCTGCGGCCCGGCGTGCAGGATGCCATGCTCGATCTGATCCGGGAGCTCAACGACACCCACGGCCGCAAGATCAGCCTGGTAGGTTGGAGCCTCGGTGGCATCTATGCGCGCCAGCTTGCAAAGATGGTTCCGAATAGCGTTCGTCAGGTGATTACGCTCGGAAGCCCGTTTGCGGGCGATCCGCGCTCGACCAACGCCTGGCGCGTCTATGAATGGGCGAGCGGGCGCAAGTCCGACGAGGTTGATCCGCAGTTCGGCGGCGAGCTGGCCGCTCCGCCGCCGGTGCCGACCACCGCCATCTTCAGCCGCACCGACGGCGTCTGCGCCTGGCAGGGCTGCATGGAGAAGGCGGGCGTGCAGACCGAGAGCATCGAGGTCGAGAGCAGCCATTGCGGCATGGGCCATCATCCCGCTGTGGTCTACGCGGTTGCCGACCGCCTCGCGCAGAAGGAAGGCCAGTGGCGTCCTTTCGACCGCAGCGGCTGGCGCAGCGTGGTCTATCCGGATCCGCATCGGTAGATGGGCCCTGCATGATACTCCTGGCGATGCGAAGCATCATCCGGAGACGCGCGGCTTTGCTGCGCTCCTCACCATGAGGGTTGAAACCAATCGATGCCGCACGGAAGAGATCAGGCCTCATGCTGAGAAGGCGCAAAGCGCCGTCTCAAAGGATCGAGCTCTGCTCTAGTCAATGGTCGCTCCCGTCCATTGTCGCGCCCGCACCAAACGCGCTATGGCTCGGGTATGGCGCATTCGCTCTCCCGCATCATCGACCAGCTCAAGCGCGAGCCGTCGCGCACCGGCTCCATCGTCATAACTGTGTTCGGCGATGCCATCGTGCCGCGCGGCGGCTCCGTGTGGCTGGGTACGCTGCTGGAGTTCTTCGAAGGCCTCGATATCGACAGCGGCGTTGTCCGCACCGCGATGTCTCGTCTTGCCGCCGACGGCTGGCTGACGCGCGAGAAGGTCGGTCGCAATAGTTTTTATCGGTTGGCCGACAAGGGCCGACAAACTTTCGAGGCTGCGACGCGCCATATCTACGATCCGCCGCCATCCGACTGGACCGGGCGCTTCGAACTGCTGCTGATCGGCAATGGAGAGGACCGTGACGCCTCGCGCGAAGCGCTGCGCAATGCGGGTTTCGGCAGTCCGTTGCCTGGCGTCTGGGTCGCACCGTCAGGCGTGCCGGTGCCCGATGAAGCCTCGGGCGCGATCCGTCTCGAGGTCTCGGCGGAAGACGACAGCGGACGTCGTCTGCTCAGCGCGAGCTGGCCGCTGGACCGCACGGCCGACGCCTATTTGAAATTCATGAAGACGTTCGAGCCGCTCCGCGCCGCGATCGGGCGCGGCACGGATCTGTCCGAGGCCGACGCCTTCACCGCGCGCATCCTGCTGATCCACTACTACCGCCGCGTCGTGCTGCGCGATCCGCTGCTGCCGGAGAGCCTGCTGCCGGGGGACTGGCCGGGCAGGGCGGCACGGAAGCTCTGCGGCGAAATTTATCGCGCGCTGCTCGCTCCATCGGAACAATGGCTTGATGAACGTGGAGCCAACGAGAAGGGGGCGTTGCCGCCGGCGCGAAACCTCCTGGAAAGGCGGTTCGGGGCTTGAAGGTCATGTTACAGAAATATCTTGCATGATGAAATTTTCGTTATATATTGCCGTCCAATAAAATGGGAGGACGCGCATGTACACCCAGGCGCTGAATGTGGCCGAGGCTGACGATCGCGGTCTTGAGGACGCGGCCAGGGCTGCGCAATTCCAGGCCCGCATCGATGCCGAGGAGCGCATCGAGCCGAACGACTGGATGCCGGGGGCCTATCGCAAGACGCTGACCCGCCAGATCTCCCAGCACGCCCATTCCGAAATTGTCGGCATGCTGCCCGAAGGCAACTGGATCACGCGCGCGCCGACCCTGCGCCGCAAGGCCGCGCTGCTCGCCAAGGTGCAGGACGAGTGCGGCCACGGCCTTTATCTCTACGCAGCCGCCGAGACGCTCGGTACCTCGCGCGAAGAGCTGGTCGATGCCATGCTCGCCGGCAAGGCGAAATATTCGTCGATCTTCAATTATCCGACGCTGACCTGGGCCGACATCGGCACCATCGGCTGGCTGGTCGATGGCGCCGCGATCATGAACCAGATCCCGCTGTGCCGTTGCTCCTATGGACCCTATGCGCGCGCGATGATCCGCGTCTGCAAGGAGGAATCGTTCCACCAGCGCCAGGGCTACGAGATCATGCTGACGCTGTGCCGCGGCTCGGACGAGCAGAAGGCGATGGCGCAGGACGCGCTGAATAGGTGGTGGTGGCCGGTGCTGATGATGTTCGGCCCCCCCGATGCCACGAGCCAGCACAGTGACACCTCCGCGAAGTGGAAGATCAAGCGCTTCTCAAATGACGAGCTCCGTCAGAAGTTCGTCGATGCCACGGTGCCGCAGGCGCAATATCTCGGCCTTACCATTCCCGATCCCGACATGATTCAGGATGCGGACGGGCACTGGCGCCACAGCGAGATCGACTGGACAGAATTCAAACAGGTGCTCGCGGGCAACGGGCCCTGCAATCGCGACCGCCTGGCCGCGCGGCGCAAGGCACATGAAGAGGGCGCCTGGGTGCGCCAGGCGGCAGCTGCCTACGCGGCAAAGCGTGCGCAGCGCCAGACCGCGCAAGCCGCGGAATAGGGGGCAGGATTGACAACGCCGAACACACCGCTATGGGAAGTCTTCATTCGCAGCCGCAACGGGCTCGCGCACAAGCATGTGGGGTCGCTGCATGCCAGCGATGTCACCATGGCCCTGCAAGCCGCCCGCGACATCTACACCCGTCGCGGCGAGGGCCTGTCGATCTGGGTCGTGCCGTCCACCGCGATCACCGCGAGCGATCCCGCCGACAAGGGCATGATGTTCGAGCCGGCGGAATCGAAGATCTACCGGCATCCGACTTTCTACGAGGTGCCCGAGGAAGTGGGACACATGTAGCGCTCTCTCCCCTCATGGTGAGGAGCGCGAAGCGCGTCTCGAACCATGACGGCCCGTAACCCTGCGGCCATCCTTCGAGACCGCGCTGTGCGCCTCCTCGGGATGAAGGTCGGAACAAGTGGATAGAACATGCCGGTCGCCAACATCCAGGTCTCCGAAACGCCGCTGGTGCTCTATGCACTGCGCCGCGCCGACGATGCGCTAATCCTAGGCCATCGGCTGTCGGAATGGTGCGGCCACGCGCCGATGCTGGAAGAGGACATGGCGCTCTCCAACATCGCGCTCGACCTCATCGGCCAGGCGCGCGAGCTCTACTCCTACGCCGCCAAGGCCGAAGGCAAGGAGAATGACGAGGACAAGCTCGCTTATTTGCGGGACGTCAGGCAGTACCGCAACCTGTTGCTGGTCGAGCAGCCCAACGGTGATTTTGCGCAGACGCTGGTGCGACAGTTCTTCTATTCCGCGTTTGCCGACCTTTATTGGCGCGCGATGATGACCTCGCGCGACACGACGCTTGCCGCGATCGCGGCCAAGTCGGAGAAGGAGAGCGCTTATCACCTGCGCCATGCCTCGGAATGGATCATCCGGCTCGGCGACGGCACCGATGAGAGCCACGCCCGCGCGCAAGCCGCAATCGATCAACTCTGGGCCTTCACCGGCGAGATGTTTGATGTGGACGAAGGCGAGCGCGCCCTGATCCACGCCGGTATTGCCATCGATCCCGGCACCTTGCGCGGGCCCTGGCTGCAGACGGTTTCCGATATCGTCGGTCAGGCGACGCTGGTGTTGCCGCAGAACGACTGGATGCAGCAGGGCGGCCGCTTGGGTCGGCACAGCGAACATCTCGGCCATCTCCTGTCCGAGCTGCAATCGATGCAACGCACATTTCCGGGGCTGACATGGTGACGGTGCTCCAGCCCGACAGCGAGCTGCGCCAGCGCGCCTGGGATGCCGCGGCGAGCGTGGTCGACCCGGAGATCCCGGTCTTGACGATCGCCGATCTCGGCGTGCTGCGCGAGGTTGCGCTCGATGGCGATCATGTCGAGGTCGCGATCACGCCGACCTATTCCGGCTGTCCGGCGATGAACATGATCGCGCTGGAAATCGAGCTGGCGCTGGAGCGCGCAGGCTTCCACCGTCCCAAGGTCCGTACCGTGCTGTCGCCCGCCTGGACCACCGACTGGATGAGCGAGGAGGGCCGCCAAAAGCTGCGCGCCTATGGCATTGCACCGCCGCAAGCTTCAAGCTCGCGCCGCGAGCTGTTCGGTGCGCAGGCCATGGCGTGCCCGCAATGCGGCTCCGAGAACACCGAGCTGCTCTCCGAATTCGGCTCGACCTCCTGCAAGGCGCTGTGGCGCTGCAAGTCCTGCCGCGAACCTTTCGACTATTTCAAGTGCCATTGAGCTGGATCAGATGCCAACCTTTCCGTCATTGCGAGCGCAGCGAAGCAATCCAGAGTGCCTCCGCGGTTACGGTCTGGATCGCTTCGTCGCAAGAGCTCCTCGCTGCGACGGCGGTGAGACCAACGCAGGTGACCCCTAATGTCAGCCGCCGCACCACGCTTCCATCGCCTGGCCGTCGCCGATCTCCGCCGCGAGGCGGCCGACGCCGTCTCGATGACCTTC
This sequence comes from Bradyrhizobium sp. 199, assembly GCF_023073355.1. Lineage (GTDB taxonomy): Bacteria > Pseudomonadota > Alphaproteobacteria > Rhizobiales > Xanthobacteraceae > Bradyrhizobium. The sequence goes on along the minus strand of NZ_JADPJI010000008.1, from coordinate 221,430 downwards.
GCCATCCCCGGCGAACTCGCCCGCGACTACGCCTTCACGCCCGGCCAGTACCTGACGCTCCGCACTACGCTGGACGGAGAAGAGGTGCGCCGGTCCTATTCAATCTGCTCCGGCCCTGACGACGGCGAGATCCGCATCGCAGTGAAGAAGGTTGACGGCGGCGCGTTTTCGAACTGGGCAGCCGAAGATCTCAAATGTGGCGACGAGCTCGACGTGATGACGCCGACGGGCCGCTTCGGCTTGGTCGCGCCGGCACAAAGCGCGCGTGTTCATGTCGGCTTCGCTGCGGGCTCGGGTATTACCCCGATCCTGTCCATCGTGAAGGCCGTGCTCGCGCGCGAGCCGGACAGCCGTTTCTTCCTGTTCTACGGCAACCGCACCACCGACAACATCATGTTCCTCGAAGCGCTCGAAGAGCTGAAGGACCGCTTCATCGATCGCCTCTCGATCTTCCACGTCATCTCCGGCGAGGAGCAGGACATCCCGATCCTCCATGGCCGGCTCAACGGCGACAAGGTGAGGGTGCTGTTGCGCTCGCTGGTGCCGGCGGGAAGCGTCGATCATGTCTACATTTGCGGGCCTCTTGGCATGAGCGAAGACATCGAGAAGACTTGCCGCGAACTCGGTATCGTGCAGGAACGCATTCACGTGGAGCGCTTCGTCTCCGAGTTCGGCGGCAAGCCGCGGCCGAAGAAACTGGTGGCTCCCGACGCGCCGCCGAAGGCGATCGCTTCGCTGATCATCGACGGCAAGCGCCGTGACGTCCCTGTTGCCGAGGACGAGGCGATCCTCGATGCCGCGTTGCGTGCCGGCGTCGATCTGCCGTTCGCCTGCAAGGGCGGCATGTGCTCGACCTGCCGCGCCAAGCTGGTCGAAGGGGACGCGCCGATGGACATCAATTATTCGCTGGAGCCGTGGGAGCTGAAGGCTGGGTTCGTGCTGACCTGCCAGGCGAAACCGTCGTCGGAGCGCGTCGTAGTCGATTACGACCACGTTTGACAGGTTTGGCGGAGCAGCAGAACATCGTGTGCAAGCATTTCGCCGGGAGAAGCCCGTGAACTTGAAAGCCGCCCTGTCGCCTGAGGATATGGCCCGCGCCTGCGCCGAGGCGATGTGGGCGGAGGACGATGCCTCCAAGGGGCTCGGCATGGAGATCGTCGAAATCGGTCCGGGCTTCGCCACGCTGGCAATGATGGTGCGGCCGGACATGGTCAATGGCCAGCGCATCGCCCATGGCGGCTTCATTTTCACGCTCGCCGATTCCGCTTTCGCCTTTGCCTGCAATTCGCACAACGACCGCGTCGTTGCTGCACAGGGACAGATCACCTTCATCAAGCCCGGCAAATTTGGGGATCGCCTCGTTGCGAAGGCACGTGAGATCAAACGCGGGGGGCGTTCCGGCATCTATGACGTGCGTGTCACCGCGGGCGATACTGTTATCGCGGAATTCCGTGGGCATTCGCGTGTCATTCCCGGCACGTGGCTGCCGACGCAGGACCAATAAGAGACCAATCAAGAAAAGAACAAATCAATGTTGTGGGGAAGCGAGGATGGCTTTGACGAGGCTCGAGCAAGGTGGCAGCTCCTATAGCGCCGAGATGGACGCGCAGGAGCGCGCCTCGCGCGATGAGATCATGGCGCTGCAGAAGCAGCGGCTGGCCTGGTCGCTGAAGCATGCCTATGACAACGTCGCACATTATCGCAAGGCCTTCGACGAGGCCGGCGTACATCCGTCCGACTTTCGCGAGCTATCCGATCTCGCGAAATTCCCGTTCACGGTAAAGACGGACCTGCGCGACAATTATCCCTTCAACATGTTCGCTGTGCCGCGCGAAAAGCTTGTGCGCGTGCACGCCTCCTCCGGTACGACGGGCAAGCCGATCGTGGTGGGGTATACGCAAGCCGATATTGATACCTGGTCGGAGGTGATGGCGCGCTCGATCCGCGCCGCCGGCGGCCGCACCGGCATGATCATCCACAATGCCTATGGCTACGGCCTCTTCACCGGCGGGCTCGGTGTCCACTACGGCGCCGAGAAGCTCGGTTGCACGGTGGTGCCGATCTCCGGCGGCATGACCGAGCGGCAGGTGCAGCTCATCAACGACTTCCGGCCTGATATCATTACGGTGACGCCGAGCTACATGCTGGCGATCCTGGACGAGTTCAAGCGCCAGAGGCTCGATCCGCGCCAGTGCTCGCTCAAAGTCGGCATCTTCGGCGCCGAGCCCTGGACCAACGCGATGCGCGGCGAGATCGAGGACGCCTTCGACATGGACGCGACCGACATCTATGGTCTCTCCGAGGTGATCGGCCCCGGCGTCGCGCAGGAGTGCATCGAGACCAAGGACGGCCTGCACGTATGGGAGGATCATTTCTACCCCGAAGTGATCGACCCCCAGACCGGCGCGGTGCTTCCCGATGGCGAGAAGGGCGAATTGGTGTTCACCTCGCTCACCAAGGAAGCGTTCCCGGTGATCCGCTATCGCACCCGTGACCTGACGCGGCTGTTGCCGGGAACGGCGCGCCCCGGCATGCGGCGCATGGAGAAGGTGACGGGCCGCTCGGACGACATGATCATCCTGCGCGGGGTCAACCTGTTCCCGACCCAGATCGAGGAGGTGCTGCTCGCGACCGATTGGTGCGGCGGCCATTTCATTCTGGAGCTGACCCGCGAAGGCCGCATGGACGAGTTGACCATCATCGCCGAGGCGAGGCCGGAAAGCTGGGACGGCCGGGGGCTTGTCGATCATGCGGATCGCGTCTCGACCCACATCAAGAATACCATCGGCATCAGCTCGAAGGTGCGGATTGTCGCGCCGGCCACGCTGGAACGCTCGCTCGGCAAGGCCAAACGCCTCTACGACAAGCGGCCCAAGGACTGACTTGACGGATGACGGATTGACTAGATCCGCCCCAAAGGCGACAAGGCCTGCGAGAAATCGCGGGTCTTTTATGTCGCCAGCCGATACCAAAACTATCGAAGCGCGCTGCGTGCGCCTGAATGTCAAAGCCGAAAACGCGGCTGCGCTTGCGCCGCTGATTGAGTTTCAGACGCTCACGCGCGGCCCGAACGATCTCCTGATCGAGGTGAAGGCTGCCGCCGTCAACCCATCCGACGTCAAGGCTGCGACCGGGCTGATGCCCTATGCCGTGTTCCCGCGCACCCCGGGCCGCGACTATTCCGGCGTAGTGCTCGAGGGGCCAGCCGGCACGATTGGCCGCGAAGTGTTCGGCTCCTCCGGTGATCTCGGCATCCGCCGCGACGGCACCCATGCCAGCCATCTCGTGGTCGAGGCCGATGCCGTCGTTGAGAAGCCGAAGGAGGTCTCGTGGGAGGAGGCGGCCGGGATCGGCGTTCCCTTCGTCACGGCCATGGAAGGCTATCGCCGTGCCGGTGTACCGAAGCACGGCGAGACCGTGTTGGTATTCGGTGTCAACGGCAAGGTCGGCCAGGCTGCGGTGCAGATCGCGACCTGGCAGGGCGCACGCGTGATCGGCGTTGTGCGCAAGGCGGAAGCTTACGAAGGCCACGCCAACGCACCGGTCGAAATGATCGACGCCTCCGCGACGGACGTTGCCGCGCGCGTGCGCGAAGTGACCGGCGGCAAGGGCGCCGACGTCGTCTTCAACACGGTGGGCGATCCCTATTTCCAGGCGGCGCACAAGTCGCTCGCATTGCGTGGTCGCCAGATCCTGATTGCCGCGATCGACCGCATCGTGCAGTTCAACATTCTGGAGTTCTACCGCGGACAGCACAGCTATGTCGGCATCGACACGCTGGGTCTGTCCTCGGCCGCAACTGGCGCGGTGCTTCGTGATCTCGGCCCTGGCTTTGCCAGCGGCCAGCTGAAACCGTTTCCGATCAAGCCGAGCGCCGTCTATCCGCTGGAGCGAGCAAAGGAGGCCTACGTCGCCGTTGCCGGCTCCTCGCGCGATCGGGTGATCCTGAAGCCTTGATCATGGAAGCGTCCGCACAATTCGTCATCCTCGCCGGCCTTGCCATCGGTCTCGTCTACGGCGCCATCGGCCTGCTCAGCGGTTTTTGCTTGATGAGCAGCATGCGTGGCTGGCTGGCCGATGGGGACGGGCGGTTGGTGCGGACCTATGCGCTGGCGATCGCGGTTGCGATCGCCGCAAGCCAAATCCTCGCCGGCAACGGTATGGTCGATCTCGGCAAGACGATCTACCTGCAACAGACCTTCTCGGTGCCGGTGCTGTTCCTCGGCGGCCTGCTGTTCGGGTACGGCATGGTGCTGTCGAACGGCTGCGGCTCGCGCGCGCTGGTGCTGCTCGGGCGCGGCAATCTCCGCTCCTTCGTGGTCGTGCTCGTGCTCGCTACCGCCGCGCAGATGACGCTCAAGGGCCTGATCGCGCCGGCGCGCATCGCGCTGGTTCAGGCCTCGCAAACCACCGTCAGCATCAATTCGCTGCCGTCATTGCTGGCGGCGTTCGGTCTCGCCGAACCTCTCTCGCGCGCGCTGGCTGCGGCTGTGGTCGCCGCTGCGCTGGTCCTGTTTGCCTTGGCGCATCCCGGGTTCCGCCGCTCGCCGGGCCAGATTGCAGCGGGCGTCATCGTCGGTCTCCTCGTCGCCAGCGGCTGGTTCGTGACCGGCTATCTCGGCGCCGACGACTTCAATCCCGTCGCGGTTACTTCGCTCACCTTCGTCGCGCCGATCGCGGATAGCCTGCAATACGCCATGCTCTCGACCGGCCTGACGCTGAACTTCGGCATTGCGACGGTGGCCGGCGTCTTCGCCGGTAGCCTCGCGACGGCGCTGGCCACGGGCCGTTTCAAGCTTGAAGGCTATTCGTCGCCCCGCCACATGCTGCGTTCAGCCGGTGGCGCCGCGCTGATGGGGATTGGCGGCGTGATGGCGTTCGGCTGTTCGATCGGGCAGGGGCTTACCGGCATTTCGACACTCGCACTGGGCTCGTTCGTCGCGGTCGCAGGTATCCTGCTCGGCACGACAGCAGGCTTGCGTGGCGCGCTGCGCGTTCAGCCGCTCGCGGCGGCCTGACCGCGCAAGTGCCTAAAGCATGATCCGGGAAAGTGCGCAGAGGTTTTCCCGAAAAGATCATGCTTAAACAACAACCTAAGGCGCGATGGCGATTCATCCTAATCGCATCGCGCTTTAGTCGGCCGCCTTCGTCACGATCCGGATCTCCGACGTCAGTGTCCGGTGCACCGGGCATTTGTCCGCGATCTCCATCAGCTTCTTGCGCTGTTCGGCATCGAGCGTGCCGTCGATCGTGATGTCGCGCTCGATCTGGTCGAGCATGCCCTCGCGTGTGTCGCACTCCGCGCAGTCCTTGGCGTAGATCTTGGAGTGTTTCAGAGTGACGGTGACGCGCTCGAGCGGCAGCGACTTGCGGTCGGCGTAGAGGCGCATGGTCATGGAAGTGCAGGCCCCTAAGCCGGCGAGCAAGAAATCATAGGGCCCGGGGCCGGCATCCTCCCCGCCCGCGGCGACCGGTTCGTCCGCCACGAGACGATGTGGTCCGACGGTGATGATCTGGTTGAACTTGCTGGTGCGGGTCTCCTGCACCACGACCTGACGCAGTGCCTCGGGAAGATCCATCGCCTTCGCGGGCTTTGCGGTGTCGACGTAGCGGCTCACCCAGGCCGCGATCACGTCGGCCGCATAGAGCGCATCGGCGGGCTTGGTGAGCAGATGATCGGCGTGGTCCAGCGAGACGAAGCTCTTGGGGTGTCTGGCGGCAACGAAGATCTTGGTCGCATTGTCGATACCGACGGTGTCATCGACCGGCGAGTGCATCACCAGCAGCGCCTTGTGCAGACCGCTGATATCGGTCATCAGCTCGTGCTCGGCGATGTCGTCGAGGAATTCGCGCCTGATCCGGAACTGGCGTCCAGCAAGCGAGACCTCGACCTCGCCCTGCGTGCGGATGTTGTCGATATGCTCCTTGAAGAGGCCGGTCACGTGCGCCGGGTCGGAGGGGGCCGCGATGGTCGCGAGTGCCCTGGCTTCCGGGATATTTCCAGCTGCAGCGAGGATCGCTGCGCCGCCGAGGCTGTGGCCGATCAGGACGGACGGCGCCTTGCGGACGCTGCGCAGATGATCGGCGGCGTGGACGAGATCGGCGACGTTGGAAGAAAACGTCGAATTGGCGAAATCGCCTTCGCTCGAGCCGAGCCCGGTGAAGTCGAAGCGCAGCACCGCGATGCCCTTGGCTGCGAGCGCGACCGCGATGCGCTTGGCCGCGAGCGCATCCTTGCCGCAGGTGAAGCAGTGCGCAAACAGCGCGTAGGCCGCGGGCTCGCCGTCCGGCAGCTCCAGCGCGGCCGCAAGCTGGTGACCGCCTTCGCCGGTGAATTGAAAGCGCTCCGTCGGCATGGGCTTCCCCGCTTTCTTGCTTCAATCCTAATCGTCTGAATAGCGCTGCTCGGCCCAGGGATCGCCGCGGTTATGATAGCCGCGGACTTCCCAAAAGCCCGGCGCCTCCTCGGTCCGGAATTCGATGGCCTGGAGCCATTTCGCGCTCTTCCAGAAATACAGATGCGGCACGACCAGCCGCACCGGGCCGCCATGCTCCTCCGTCAGCGGCTGGCCGGACCAGCTATGGGCGAGCAGCGCATCCTCGGCGGCGAAATCTTCCAGCGCGAGGTTGGTGGTGTAGCCGTCATGGGAATGCAGCGTCACGAAGCGTGCATCCTCGCGGGGCTGGCAGGCCGCGAGCAGCTCGCGCGTGGCGAGACCTTCCCACTCATTGTCGTAGCGCGACCAGGTGGTGACGCAATGGATGTCGGAGGTAAACCGGGCCTGCTTCTGCGCAGCGAACTCCGCAAAGGTCCAGAACACGGGAGTCTCGATCGCACCGTAGACGTCGAGCCGCCAGCGTTCGCGCGACACCGGCGGAACGACGCCGAGATCGAGCACCGGCCAATCCCTGGTGAGGTGCTGGCCGGGCGGCAGTCTTTGGTCCTTCGGCCGGGTGATCTTTCCTGTGAGAAAGCGGCCCTCGCGCGCCCATTTTTCCTTGGTGCGTGTCAGTTTGCTGTCGGATGGCGTCTCGTTGTCATCAGCCATGGTCTACTCGTGCCGATGCATTGCGGAGGCATGCTTGGTGTCTCGCATGGTGGAATAGATGATCAGCGACAGGCAGATGATGCCGGCAAGGTAGAAGTAGAACCATTCCTCGTGCCCGATGCTCTTGAAATAGAGCGCGATCGCTGGCGCCGTGCCGCCGAAGATCGACACCGTAATGGCATAGGGCAGGCCGACGCCGAGCGCGCGGACATTGGTCGGGAACAGCTCGGCCTTCACCACGGCGTTGATCGAGGTGTAGCCGGCGACGAACAGCCAGGCGCAGCAGATCAGGATGAACGCCACGAAGGGCGACTTGGTCTCTTTCAGGGTCATCAATAACGGCACGGTCGCGAGCGTACCGGCGACACCGAAGAAGATCAGAAGCGGCTTGCGTCCGATCTTGTCGGAAATCGCGCCGTAGATCGGCTGGAGGATGGTCGCGAAAATCAACGTGCCGAAGATCACGAAAGTGGTCTGGTCCTCGGTCAGCCCGACCGAAAGCTTGACGAACGTCTGCATGTAGGTGGTGAAGGTGTAGAACGCGGCGGTGCCGCCGGCGGTGAGGCCGACCACCAGCAGCAGCTCGCGCGGATAACGCAGCAAATTCCTGATCGAACCGGTCGGCTTCACCACCTTCTTGGCTTCCTCGAATGCCTCCGTCTCGTGCAGGCCGCGCCGCATCACCGCGGCAAAGATCGCGAGCGCCGCGCCGATCGCGAAGGGGATACGCCAACCCCAGGCCTTCAGCTCCTCGGGAGTGAGGAAGACCTTTTGCAGGAGCAGCAGCACGATGATCGCGGTGAGCTGGCCGCCGATCAGGGTGACGTATTGAAAGCTCGAATAGAAGCCGCGGTGCTTGGGATCGGCGACCTCGCTAAGATAGGTGGCGCTGGCGCCATATTCGCCGCCGAGGCTCAGGCCCTCGATGACGCGGGCAAGCGCGAGGATGACCGGCGCTGCGAATCCGATCGTGGCATAGGTCGGCGTCAGCGCGATGATCAGTGAACCAAAGCACATGAAGACGACGGACAGGGTCAGCGAGATTCGCCGTCCGAAATGGTCGGCGAGATAGCCGAAGAACCATCCGCCCAAGGGCCGCATCAGGAACGTCGCCGCGAAGACGACGGCGACGTTCAATTGCTGGACGACGGGGTCGTTGCCGGGGAAGAAGGCCGGAGCGAAATAAAGCGCGAAGGCCGTGTAGGCGTAGAAATCGTACCACTCGACCAGATTGCCGATCGAGCCGATGAAGATCGCCTTGATCCGGCGCTTGGCATCGGCGATGTCGATGTTGTCCGAGGCTGGTTGGGTTGCTTGCTCAGTCACGTCCCGCCTCTCCGCTGTCTTGGGAAAGGCTTACATCGCCTTTCCCAGCAAAAATGGCAACTGGCGCGGGCCTCGCACGGTGCCCTGCGACCAGGTCACCGTGCCTGCCGGATCGAGGGCGAAGTCTGGAATGCGCTTCAGCCATTCCTCCAGCGCAACCTGCATTTCCATGCGCGCCAGGTTGGAACCGACGCAGCGGTGGATGCCGAGGCCAAACGCGGCGTGGCGGTTTTCGCGGCGGTCAATCACGACTTTGTCAGCATCCGGAAACATCTTGGGATCGCGGTTTGCGGCTGGGAACGACAGCAGCACCATGTTGCCCGCCTTGACCGGACAGCCCGAGATCGTCGTCTCCTTGACCACCTCGCGGGCCATCGTCACCGGCGAATAGGCGCGCAGCAGCTCCTCGACCGCGGTCGGAATCAGTGCGGGCTCGGCGATCAGCCGCTCGCGATCGGCCGGTGTCTTCGCAAGATGCCAGAGCGAGGAACCGATCGCGCTCCAGGTGGTGTCGATGCCGGCGATCAGAAGCAGACGCAGCGAGCCGAGGACGTGGGAGTCTTCGAGCGGGTGGCCCTCCTTGTCCCTGGCATTCATCAGGTAGGAGATGAGATCGTCGGTCGGCTTGTTCTTGCGCTCCTCGATATGCGCGCTGAAATAGGCGCTCATCTCATGCACGGCCTCGAGCAGCTTGCTTTCGTCCTTGATGCCGAGCTCGAGGATCATGTGGATCCAGTTGATGAAGAGATCGCTGTCGCTTTCGGGGATGCCCAGCATATGCGCGATGGCGCGAACCGGAATGTATTTGCTGTAGCGCGCTGCGGCGTCGACCTTGCCATCGGCGAGAAAGCCGTCGATCAGCTCGTTGCAGATCGCGCGCATCCGCGGTTCCAGCTTCTTCATCGCGTCCGGCGTGAACGGCGGCAGCAGGAGCTGCTTGGCCGGCTTGTGCACGGGCGGGTCGGAGGTGATCGGAGGGGCGGCGTTCCTGGCGACCTCCGGCCGCACGTCGCGGACGATGATGCGGCGCGAGGAGAAGTGCTCGGTGTCGTTGGCAATCTCGCGCACCGCCTCATAGGTCGTCGGCATGTAGCAGCCGAGGAAGCGCTCGGTGTGCACGACCGGGCTCGCGGCGCGCAGCTCGTCCCAGATCGGGAAGGGATCCTCCGTCCACTGCGGATCGGTGTGGTCGAAATCGTTGATCCAGTCGGTAACGGGCGGATGAGCGACAGGCTGGTTGACGTCGGACATATCAGGGAGAATCCTCGAACTGGTGGTCGAATCGCGCAGGCGGGCACACGGGAAGCCCGCGCTACTCCTCGATCACGTCGATTGCGATTTCCGGGCAATTGGATTTGGCAAGCCAGGCCTTGTCTTCAAGTCCGGGCGGGACGATGCCGTCGCCCGCTTCGTGCGCGTTGCCGTATTCGTCGAGCTCGAACAGTTCGGGCGCGAGAGCCTTGCAACGCGCGTGGCCCTGGCATTTGTCGGGATCGACGTGAACCCTCAATCGCTCTGTCATGGCGGCTTCCTCGGTCGTATGCACGCGGCTGGAGGGCGGCGCGTTCCTCTCGCCAACGTTGTCGGCGGCATTCGCCGCTTCTTTCTAAGTTATATGCTATTACATTCGGGACAGGCTTCCCCTGTCAAGCGCAAACTTATAGGCTAGGCACAACATGCGCTCCCAACTCGCTCGCAAGCCCGAGAACACCTACCACCATGGCGATCTCCGCGCCGCGCTGATCAAGGCCGCGCTGCGCGAGGCGGAGCAGGGCGGCGCCGAGGCGATCAGTATCAAGGCGCTGGCCAAGCAGCTCGGCGTCTCTCAGCCGGCACCATATCGGCACTTTGCCGATCGAGAGGCGCTGCTTGCCGCGGTGACGGCGGAAGCGTTCCGGCAGCTCAGCGCGATCCTGCGCGAGGCGATGGCTGGGACGTCGAGGCAATCGAAGCTGTCGCGGCTGGCGCAGATTACCCTCGATTTCGGTCTGCGCCGCAATGGCATCTACCGACTGATGTTCGCGTCGCGCACCGTCTCGTGCGCGGCCAAGGGCAGCGAGCTGCACGAGGCCACGCGCGAGACCTTTTCGCTCGTCATCGAAGCCCTGGAAGCGCCTGCGGTCGGCTATTTGCGCGAACGGCAAGCGCTCAAGATCTGGGCGGCGCTGCATGGCGTCGTGATGCTGGCGGAGCAGGGCCTGTTCACCGGCGAGGCCGCCCATGCCACGCGCGAGGAGCTGGTCGAGGATTTCGTCAGCGAAACGAAAGCCGCGCTCGCGGCCGCGATCAAGGGCGCTCGGCGTCGAAAGACAACCGGCCCTTAAGCCTTCAACCCCAACAACGCCATCAATTTGTCGACGGCACTGTCAGGCGTGGTCACGACGGGACGACCGGTCATTTCTGCGACCAGCGGTGCCGTCGCTGCGATGCTGAACTGCGCCAGCGCGATGACATCGCAGTCGCACAGGTCCTTCGACGCTTCAGCGATCAATCGGTCATGCGTGGCGCGGTCGCCGCGGTCGAGCGCCGCCAGCGCGCCCTCGGCGAGCTTCGGCACCACCTGGACCGAAGCCGGAAACTGCGGCGGCATCGAGGCCAGTGTCGGCGGGAAGGTGGAAAGCAGGCCGATGCGCCTGCCCATTGTCACCGCGCGCTCGATCATCGCTTCGTTCGGCTTCAGCACAGGCATTGGCGCATGCGCGCGGGCGACCGCTTCGATACAGGGGCCGAAGGCCGAGCAGGTGAACAGGATCCCGTTCGCTCCGGTCGCCGCCGCATAATCGCCGAGCGCCAGGAAGCGCTCGGTCATGGCATCGTTGAGCTGGCCGTTGCGGGCCAGATCCGCCGACAGGCTGTCGTCGAGCAGGTTCATCAGCCGCGCCTCCGGCCACGCCTTGGCAAACGCGGCCTCGATCGGGGCAATGGAGTGCTTGAGCGCGTGGATGAGGGTGATGCGAGGGGGTGTCGTCATTGGACGTGATTACCTGGCAGGTCTCGTGCCCCGGCTCTGCAGCGTACTGCCGAAGGGGCGCTGCGCCGCGTCCGGGGCACGAGAGAGGAGCTACTTCTTCACCTTCGGATCGATCGGCGTAGTCCCGCGCAGGCCCAAAATATCCTCCAGCACCTTCGCGCCCGCGAGCACGTTTGCGTCGCCTCGCGGTGCGCCGACGACCTGCACGCCGACCGGCAGGCCCGACGCCGTGAAGCCGCACGGCAGCGACAGCGAGGGGCAGCAGGCCAGCGTGATGGCGTAGACGATGCCGAGCCATTCGACGTAATTCTCGAACCTCTTGCCGGCGCATTCGGCGACATAGCGGTGTTCGATCGGGAAGGGCGGCACGATCGTGGTCGGTGTCAGCAGCAAATCGTAGGTCTTGAAGAACTCGACCGCCCGGGCGGTCATGCCGACGCGCTGGGCCTCGGCGCGCTCGAGCCGCTCCACCGTGAGCTTAAGGCCTTCCTCGATGTTCCAGATCACCTCGGGCTTGAGCAGGTCGCGCTTGGTGCGCAGCAGATTTGCCTTGGTGATCGCGAAATCGAAGGCGCGCAGAACGTGGAAGCATTCATGCGCCTCGCGCCAGTCCGGATGCGCCTCCTCGACGATGGCACCAGCCTCGGCAAAGCGTTCCGCCGCCTTGCGAGTGATCGCCTTCACTTCGGGATCGATAGGCGTGATGCCGAGATCGGGTGAATAGGCAATGCGCTTCGGCTTCTTGCCCATCTGAGCCGCCGACAGGAACGACGTCACGGGGGCGGGCAGCGACAGCGGATCGTCCGCGTAGTCGCCGCTCATGGCATCGAGCAGCAGCGCGAGATCCTCGACGTTGCGCGCCATCGGGCCGACCACGCCGAGATTGCGATCGATACCGGCTTTTGGGGTATGTGCGACGCGGCCGATGCTCGGGCGCATGCCGACAACGCCGCAGAATGCGGCGGGGCTGCGCAAGGACCCGCCCATGTCGGAGCCCTGCGCGAGCCAGGCCATGCCGGTCGCGAGCGCTACCGCGGCGCCACCGGAGGAGCCTGCCGCCGATTTCGAAATATCCCAGGGATTGAGGGTTGCGCCGAACACCTCGTTGAAAGTGTTGGCGCCAGCGCCGAATTCCGGCGTGTTGGATTTTGCGTAGACGAGCGCGCCATTGGCCTCGAGATTCTCGACCATGAGGTCGGACTTGGCGGGGATGTTGTTCTTGAAGATCGGCGAGCCCTGGGTGTTCAGCACGCCCGCAACGTCGGTCAGATCCTTGATCGGAACCGGCAGGCCCGCGAGCAGCCCCCGCGCGCCGGCCGGCTTCCGCATCAAGGCCTTCGCGTTGTCTCGCGCGCGATCGAAACAGAGTGTCGGCAGCGCATTGACCTTGCCGTCGACCTCACTGATGCGCTTCTCCAGCGCATCGAGGAGCTCGAGTGGCGAGACATCGCCAGACCGCAGCTTGTCGACGACGGTGCATGCGCTTTCGCGGATCAGGTCTTGAGACAATTATTCACTCCTGTGCTTAATCGGTCGTCGTTGCGAGCGTAGCGAAGCAATCCAGCGTCTGTCCGCGGGAGGCATTTCGGGATTGCTTCGCTGCGCTCGCAACGACGGATAACTAGCCCCACCCGGCGCTGATGCCGCCGTCCACCGTATAGATCACACCCGACGTATAGCCGGCGCGATCCGACGCCAGGAACGCCATGAGGTCGCCGATCTCGCGCGCATGCGCTGGGCGGCCGAGCGGCAGGCTCTTCTGGAATTCCTTGTAGCGGCTCTCGTCGCCGAACTGGTGCTTGGCCCGGGTCTTCAGCAGCGTGACATGGCGATCGGTGCCGACAGGACCGGGATTGATGCCGACCACCCGGATGTTGTCGGCGAGGCTCTTGCCGCCGAGCGCACGAGTGAAGGCCATCAGCGCGGCATTGCCGGCACTGCCGCAGATGTAGTTGGCGTCGAACTTTTCGCCGGCAGCTCCAATGTCGTTGACAATGACGCCGCCGCCCTTCGCCTTCATCTGCGCGTAGATCTGCCGCGTGAGATTGATGTACCCGAATACTTTCAATTCCCAGGCGTGCCGCCACGTCGCCTCGTCGATCTTGTCGATCGAGCCGCCGGGAATGTCGCCGGCATTGTTGACGAGCACGTCGACATCGGCGGCTTCCCTGGCGAGCCGCGCCACGTCCTCGGCCTTGCGCAGATCGACGATGCACGTTGCGGCATCGATCTGATGCGCGGAACGCAATCGGTCGGCGAGCGCCTTGAGCTGGTCGCCGCTGCGGGCGGCGAGCAGGAGGTGCGCGCCTTCTTCGGCAAACGCCTCGGCGGCGGCAGCGCCAATGCCCTTGGACGCGCCCGTGATCAGGACACGCTTGCCACGCAGATGCAGATCCATGAGAGGTACTCGCGGGCTAGGAACAGGATAAAATCAGTAGGCGCTTGGCCGCGCCATGGTCAACATTGCAGTGCAGCGTTGCACTGCCGCTGCGTTTGGTCCATTGCAGTGCGGTCAAAAGGCGGCGGTTGCCGGACTAACCAAGGACGTTCTCGATGAGCAAGCAACAATACCGGATCGCGGTCATCCCCGGCGACGGGATCGGCAAAGAAGTCATGCCCGAAGGCCTTCGCGTTCTGGAGGCTGCGGCGAAGAAGCACGGGGTCGCCGTGCATTTCGACCATTTCGACTTCTCGTCGTGGGATTATTACGAGAAGCACGGCCAGATGATGCCTGATGATTGGAAGGACAAGATCGGCAAGCACGATGCGATCTACTTCGGCGCGGTCGGCTGGCCGGCCAAAATTCCGGACCACGTCTCGCTGTGGGGCTCGCTGATCAAGTTTCGCCGCGAGTTCGACCAATATGTGAACCTGCGCCCGGTGCGGCTGATGCCCGGCGTGCCGTCGCCGCTGGCAGGCCGCAAGCCCGGAGACATCGATTTCTGGGTGGTGCGCGAGAACACGGAAGGCGAATATTCCTCCGTCGGCGGCCGCATGTTTCCGGACACCGACCGCGAGTTCGTGACGCAGCAGACTGTAATGACTCGCATCGGCGTCGATCGCATCCTGAAGTTCGCCTTCGAACTCGCGCAGTCGCGGCCGAAGAAGCATCTGACATCGGCGACGAAGTCTAACGGCATCTCCATCACCATGCCCTATTGGGACGAGCGCGTGGAGGCGATGGCGAAGAAGTTTCCGGGCGTAAAGTGGGACAAGTACCACATCGACATCCTCACCGCGAACTTCGTGCTGCATCCGGATTGGTTCGACGTCGTGGTCGGCTCCAATCTGTTCGGCGACATCCTGTCCGATCTCGGCCCCGCCTGCACCGGCACGATCGGCATCGCGCCGTCAGGCAACATCAACCCCGAAGGCGATTTCCCGTCGGTGTTCGAGCCGGTGCACGGCTCGGCACCTGATATCGCAGGCCAGGGCATCGCCAACCCGATCGGCGCGATCTGGTCGGGCGCGATGATGCTCGAGCATCTCGGCGAGAAGGAAGCCGGCAAATCGATCGTCGATGCGATCGAGCGGACGCTCGCCGAACGCACGCTGCGCACCAAGGACCTCGGCGGCAATGCCGACACCACGGCTTGCGGCAAGGCAGTCGCGGATATGGTGGATTAGGGCTCTGCTTTCCCTGCCCCTTTGTGGGGGAGGGTGGCTTCGATGCGAAGCATCGAAGACGGGTGAGGGGTTGTCTCCGCGGAGATAGACCTCTCAATCGCATTTCTCTTCCTGGATAGAGACCCCTCATCCGGCGCTTCGCGCCACCTTCTCCCACAGGGGGAGAAGGGAAGAGCAGCGTGCTCTGCCTCGCTACCCCGCGATCTTCTCGACCGCCGCCTGATCCAGACCAAACTTCTTCCCGGCATCCAGAATGTCCTGCCAGGTGGTCGGGTCGACCGGAATGCCCTCGGCAAGGCGCTTCTTCTTGGTCTCGCGCTCGGGCTCGCCCGCGATCTTCACCTTGTCGACGCCGGGGCCGGGCGGCGAGCCGGTGTGCCAGGCAACGAAGCTCTCGACTGCGCGCGCGAGGTTTTCGCCGGTGCCGAGCTTGTTCGGGTCGATGACGATCGAGAGCATGCCGTTGAGGACGTTGTACTTGCCGTCGGACGGGCCCTTGACCACCTGCCCGCCGGATAGCGCGCCGCCGAGGATTTCGCACACCAGCGCGAGCCCCGAACCCTTGTGCTCGCCGAACGGCAGGATGGCGCCGTACGGCGGGATCACGGTGTAGCGCGGGTTGGTGGTGGGCTTGCCTTCATTATCGATGATGGTGCCGGACTCGAGCGCGACGCCCTTGTTGTGGGCGACGCGGGTCTTGCCCTGCGCGATCCTGCTGGTGGCGAAGTCGAGCACGATGGGGGCGTTGCCCGCGCGCGGGATGCCGACGCAGAACGGGTTGGTGCCGTGGCGCGCATCGCTGCCGCCCCAGGGCGCTACGATCGGGCGCGAGATCACGTTGACGAAGTGGATCGAGACCAGCCCATGATCGATGCACTGCTCGGCCCAGTGGCCGATGCGGCCGATATGGTGCGAGTTTGAGAGGCCGACGAGGCACACGCCGTTTTGCTTGGCGCGCTCGGCCGCGAGCTCCATCGCTTCATAGCCGATCACCTGGCCGTAGCCGGTGAGGCCGTCGAGGGTGAGAAGCGGACCGGTGTCGAGCACGATCCTGACGTGCTGGTTGACGGCGAGGCCGCCGTTGGTGACGCTCTGGACATAGCGCGGGATCATGCCGACGCCGTGAGAGTCGTGGCCTTTGAGATTGGCCTCGACAAGATTGGTGGACACGAGCTCGGCTTCGCGGTCCGAAGAGCCGCCGGCCTTGACGATGGCGCGGACGGCATTGGTGAGCGGCTCTGCCTTGATGGTGCGATAGTCGGCCATTGTTGTTGCTCTTATGCCTTTACGATCCGGCGGCAGTGCTCCCACGCCGCGCCAATCAGGTTCTCGCTTGCTTCCGGCGTGCGGAAGGCGGAATGCGCCGACAGCGTCACGTTCGGCAATTTGGTCAGGGGATGGTCGCCGGGCAGGGGCTCGGCGTTGAAGACGTCCAGGCCGGCATGACGGATATGGCCTGATTTCAACGCCTCGATCATCGCCTGCTCGTCGACGATCGCGGCGCGGGCAGTGTTGACGAAGATCACACCGCGCTTCATTTTTGCGATCTTCTCGCGCGTGATCATGCCGCGCGTCTCGTCATTGAGCAGCAGATGCAGCGACACGACGTCGCTCCTGGCCAGCAGCGTGTCGAGATCGGCGAATTCCACGCCCGGATGGCTCTTCGGCGAGCGGTTCCAGGCAATCACCTTCATGCCGCTGCCCGACGCGATGCGCGCGACCTCTGCGGCGATGCCGCCGAAGCCGATCAGGCCGAGGGTCTTGCCGGTGAGCTGCATGCCGTCCTCGCGCAGCCAGTTGCCGGCGCGCATCTCGCGATCCATCATCGCGATGACGCGGGCCGACGCCCACATCAGCGCGATCGCGGCTTCGGCCACCGCGGTGTCGCCGTACCCCTTGATCAGATGCACGGAGATGCCGAGTTCGGCCAGCTCCTCCGGGTTCATGTAGCTGCGTGCGCCGGTGCCGAGGAATACGACGTGCTTCAGCCCGGTGCACGTCTTCGCCACGTCGGTCGGCAGCGCGGTGTGGTCGACGATCGCGATCTCGGCCCCGTCGAGGATCTCAGGATATTGTTCGGGCTTGATATCGGGGTTCCTGTGAATCCGCACCTTGGGGTCGCCGGGCTGCTCCAGCCGCTCCATGATCACGGCCAAGGTTTCGTTGGCGTCGACGAATACTCCTCGCATGGTTTTCTCCGGTCAGGACGCGACGCCGGCGATCGCCAGCACGGTATGCATGAGAACGTTGGTGCCTGCGGCGCAGTCCGGCTGGGTGGCGTCCTCGAGCTCGTTGTGGCTGATGCCGTCCTTGCAGGGCACGAACACCATCGCGGCCGGCATGACGGTGTTGAGATTGCAGGCGTCGTGGCCGGCGCCGGAGGTGATGCGGCGAGAGGAGTAACCCAGCGTCTTCGCCGCGTTCTCAACCGCAGCAATGAGCTTGGGATCGAAATGCGTCGGCGGCTTGCGCCAGACCAGATCGATCGTGACCTCCACCTTGCGGCGCGCGGCGATCTCGGCAATGGCTGCACGTAGATCGCGATCGAGCGCGTCCATGATGGCGCCGTCCGCGCTGCGGCAGTCCATGGTGAAGGCGATCTCGCCGGGAATGACGTTGCGCGAAGGATTTGCGATCACGGCCTCGCCGATGGTGCCGACCGCCTTCGGTCCATGCTTGCCGGCGATGGTTTCCATCGCCAGCACGATTTCCGACAATGTGGCCAGCGCATCGCGCCGCAGCGGCATCGGGGTCGATCCGGCATGGCTCTCGAAGCCGGAGATCTTGCCGTCGTACCACAACACGCCTTGGCCGGAATCGACCACGCCGATGGTCTTGCCTTCGGCCTCCAAAATCGGACCCTGCTCGATGTGCAGCTCGACGAAGCAGCCGAGCTTCTGGAAGCCGACCGGCTTGTCGCCGCGATAGCCGATGCTGTCGAGCGCCTGGCCGACGGTCGTACCCTCGGCGTCCTTGCGCGACAAAATGTCGTCGGTCGTGAAGTCGCCGACGTAAGCCGCGGAGGCCATCATCGCAGGTGCGAAGCGAGAGCCCTCCTCGTTGGTCCAGTTGACGATGCAGATCGGCGCTTCAGTTTCGATACCGGCATCATTCAGCGTGCGGATCACTTCCAGCGCGCCGAGAGTCCCCAGGATGCCGTCATACTTGCCGCCGGTCGGCTGGGTGTCGAGATGCGAGCCGATGCCGACGGGAGGCTTCGACATGTCACGGCCCTTGCGCAGTCCGAACTGTGATCCGAGCGCGTCGACGTGAACTTCCAGCCCGGCGTCTTCGCAAGCTTTGCGGAACCAGTCGCGCACCTGCTTGTCTTCGTTGCTCAGCGTCAGCCGCCGCACGCCGCCTTTGGCTGTCGCTCCGAATTGTGCGGTCTCGTGGATCGAGCCCCAGAGGCGGGCGGAATCGATTTGCAGGTTAGTGGCGGCTCGGCTCATGCGTCAGTCCATTTTAATCTGTCATTCCGGGGCGATGCGAAGCATCGAACCCGGAATCTCGAGATTCCGGATCTGGTGCTTACGCACCGTCCCGGAATGACGGGAAAGGTTGTCCGGCGCCTGTTTCAATGACGCGCCAGCGCGGGCGCGTCAACCGCGAGGCTGCTCTGCGCAATCTGCCGAGCGAGCTCCGCGACGCGCTCCACGGCGACGACGTCGGGCGAGGCGAGCCAGCTTGCGGTGAACGTCAGCGGCGCGATCGCAAGATCGGTGTCGAGGAGTTGCAGCCGCCCGTCGGCGAGTTCGTTCTCGACGATAGCGTCGGGAATCACGGCGACACCGAGCCCTTCCACCGCCATGTGGATCACGGTGGCAAGCGAGGCGGAGGCGTGCAGCCGGATCGGCGGCAGCTCGGGGCGGTCGAATACCTCGCGCACGACCTCGTAAGGCTTGGTCTTGCGCGGGAAGGTGATGATCGGAAACCGCGCGAGCTCCGCCGGCGTGACCGGGCCATAGCCAAGGCCGAGCGAGGGACTTGCGAGGAAGCCGATTGGGTAATCGGCGAGCACACGATTTTGCACGCCGGAGGCGGACAGCGGTCCGACGACGAAAGCAAGCTCAATCTCCTGTGCGAGCAGGCGCGCCGTGAGGTTCGGCGTGATGTCGACGTCGATCTCCAGCGACAGGTTCGGATAGACCTGGTCCACGCTCTTGACGAGGCGCGGCAGCCAGGTGTGCACGATGGTCTCGGCGACGCCGAGCCGCATCACCCCCCGCATCGCTGAGCGGTCGCCGATCTCCGACAGCATCTGAGCGCGCAGGCCGATCAGCTTCTCCGCATAGACCATCATCTGCCGGCCGCTTGGGGTCGGTGAGGCGACGCGATGATCGCGGTTGAGCAGCTTCACGCCCATCTCGCGCTCGAGCTGGGCGATGCGCTGGGAAATCGCGGGCTGGGTCGTGTTGAGCCGTTGGGCGGCGCCGCGGAAGCTGCCGAGCTTCACAACCCAGAGGAATGTCTCAATCGACCTGAAGTCCAACATTGGAAGGATTTTCCCATCGATAAAAGATATTTATCGAGATTGATTAGAAAGGACGATTAGACTTTATAGCACGCTTGGTGTTGGCTTGTCCTTGTCGAGTTTATAGGCAGGTCGATTACATGACTGTTTTGGTGGCAGCGCAGCAAACTGAAACGCCTGACGCCCTTCCGAGCCGCAAGGCCCGGCTCGCCTATCGCGAGGGGCTGGTCGCCTCTACCGCCGGCGTCGCTCCCGGTTTCGTCCAGGGCAATCTGGCGATCCTGCCTGCCGAATATGCCAGCGCCTTTCACCGCTTCTGCCAGCTCAATCCAAAACCGTGCCCGATCATCGGCATGTCCGAAGTCGGCAGTCCCCACATCCCCGCGCTCGGTGCTGATCTCGACATTCGCACCGACGTGCCGCGCTACCGCGTCTGGCGCGACGGTGAGGTCGTTGACGAGCCGACCGACGTGACGAAGCATTGGCGTGACGATCTCGTCACCTTCGTGCTCGGCTGCTCCTTCTCGTTCGAAGAGGCGCTGCTCGACGAGGGCATGCCGATCCGCCATATCGAGCAGAACGTGCGCGTGCCGATGTATCGCACCAACATCGCCTGCGGCGAGGCGGGCCCGTTCGCCGGTCCCATGGTGGTGTCGATGCGCCCGTTCAAGCCGGCGGATGCGATCCGCGCGGTGCAGATCACCTCGCGCTATCCCGCCGTGCACGGTGCGCCCGTGCATCTCGGCCATCCGCATCTCATCGGCATCAAGGATATCTCCAAGCCCGACTACGGCGATCCGGTGCCCGTCGCCGACGACGAGATCCCGGTGTTCTGGGCCTGCGGCGTGACGCCGCAATCGGTGATCAACGCCGCCAAGCTGCCGTTCGCCATCACTCATTCGCCCGGCCTGATGCTGGTGACGGATCTCAAGAACAGGACCATGGCCGTGATTTAGTGGGAGCGTTTGCTGCTTCTTCGAGGTCTACCGCATCCATCAATCGCTTCATTCAATCAGCCGAAATTCAGATACAGGGGACTCTGCCATGACGATCACTCGCCGCGACGTATTGTTAGGTGCCACCGCCACAGCTGCGCTGGTGCCGCTCGCTGCACGCGCACAGACTTCGGAAGTCGTGATCGGCGTGATCTATCCGTTCTCCGGCGGCAGCGCGCAGCAGGGCGTCGACGCGCAGAAGGCCTATGAGACTGCGCTCGAGGTCATCAACAAGGACACCGACTTCGACTTGCCGCTGGGCAAGGGCGAGGGCTTGCCGGGCCTCGGCGGCGCCAAGATCCGCCTCGTGTTCGCCGACCATCAGGCCGATCCCCAGAAGGGGCGCGCCGAGGCCGAGCGCCTGATCACGCAGGAGAAAGTCTGCGCCATCATCGGCACCTATCAGAGCGCGGTCGCGGTCACCGTCAGCCAGATCTGCGAACGCTACCAGGTCCCGTTCGTCTCGGCCGACAACTCCTCGCCGAGCTTGCATCGCCGCGGGCTGAAATATTATTTCCGCGCCGCGCCGCATGACGAGATGTATTCGGGCGCGATGTTCGATTTCTTCGATGCCATGAAGAAGAAGGGCACCAAGATCGAGACGCTCTCGCTGTTTCACGAGGACACCATCTTCGGCACCGATTCCGGCAACGCCCAGGCCAAGATCGCCGGCGAGCGCGGCTACAAGATCGTCACCGACATCAAGTACCGCGCCAACTCGCCCTCGCTTTCGGCCGAGGTGCAGCAGCTCAAGTCTGCGAATGCCGACGTGCTGATGCCTTCGAGCTACACCACCGACGGCATTTTGCTGGTCAAGACCATGGCCGAGCTCGGCTACAAGCCGAACGCGATCGTGGCGCAGGACGCCGGCTTCTCCGAGAAAGCGCTCTATGATGCCGTCGGCGACAAGCTCGAAGGCGTGATCTCGCGCGGCACCTTCTCGCTCGACCTCGCGCAGAAGCGCCCGATGGTCGGCAAGATCAACGACATGTTCAAGACGCGGTCGGGCAAGGACTTCAACGACCTCACCTCGCGCCAGTTCATGGGCCTGATCATCCTCGCCGACGCCATCAGCCGCGCCAAGTCGACCGACGGCGAGAAGATCCGCGATGCGCTGGCGGCGACCGACCTCCCGGGCGAGCAGACCATCATGCCCTGGAAGCGCGTCAAGTTCGACGAGATGGGCCAGAACAACGACGCCGACCCGGTGCTGCTGCAATATGTCGGCGGCAGGTTCGTCACCATCTTCCCGCCGCAGGCCGCGATCGCCGAGGCGATCTGGCCGATGAAGTGAAACTGGGAAAGCGGGAGCTCGGACGTAGCTCCCGCCCTCATCCTGAGGAGCGGGCGTAGCCCGCGTCTCGAAGGACGAGGGCTGGGCCATCCTTCGTGATGCGCGCTGGTGCGCGCTCCTCAGGATGAGGACTTTTTTGGGGGACGAGTTTTGACAGCCCAAGCCATTATCCAGAGTCTCGCGAGCGGCCTGCTCATGGGCCTGCTCTACGGACTGATCGCGGTCGGCCTCGCGCTGATCTTCGGCCTGATGGACGTCACGAACTTCGCCCATGGCGAGTTCCTGATGATCGCGATGTACCTGTCTTTCTTCCTGTTCGCGTTCTTCGCCATCGACCCCTTGCTGTCGGCGCCACTGGTCGCCGCGGCACTCTTCGTTTTCGGGGCGGTGATCTATCTCTTGATTGTACGGTTCGCCATGCGGGCCAAGGCCAATGCCGGCATGGTGCAGATCTTCACGACCTTCGGCCTTGCCATCGTCATGCGCGGCCTCGCGCAGTTCTTCTTCACGCCGGACTATCGCAGCATTCCGCAATCCTGGCTCGGCGGCAAAACGATCTCGATCGCCGGCATCTTCCTGCCGGAGCCGCAGCTGGTCGGCGCGCTGGTGTCGATGGCGGCCTTTGCCGGCCTCTATCTCTTCATCCATCGCACCGATTTCGGCCGCGCGATCGAAGCCACCCGCGAAGATCCCGGCGCGGTCGCACTGGTCGGCATCGACAAGAACCGCGTGTTCGCGTTCGGCTGGGGCCTTGGCGCCGCGCTGGTCGGCCTCGCCGGCGCAATCATGGCGAGCTTCTTTTACATCTATCCCGATGTCGGCGCGTCCTTTGCCCTGATCGCCTACGTCACCGTGGCGCTCGGCGGCTTCGGCAGCGTGTTCGGCGCCTTTGCCGGCGGCATCGTCGTCGGCCTCGTCGAGGCCACCACCGCCCTGGTGCTGCCGCCGTCACTGAAATCGGTCGGCATCTACGCGGTCTATCTGCTGGTCGTCTTCATCCGGCCGCGCGGCCTGTTCGGATCAATCTGATGGACAAGGATTTTGCAGCGCGGCGCCGCCGCGATCTCATCATCGCCGCAGTACTTGCCGCGATCGCCGCGCTTACGCCATTGTTCGTGAAGGACGTCGTCGTCCAGAACATCCTGATCCTGACGCTGATGTATGCGGGACTGTCACAGAGCTGGAACATCCTCTCCGGCTATTGCGGGCAGATCTCGCTCGGGCACGCGCTATATTTCGGCCTGGGTGCCTACACCACCGAACTGCTGTTCACCAAGTTCGGCGTGCTGCCCTGGTTCGGCATGCTGGCGGGTGGCGTGGTGTCGGCACTGATCGCGATGGGACTTGGTTATCCCTTCTTCCGCCTGCGTGGCCATTACTTCGTGATCGCCACCATCGTCATCGCCGAGATCGGGTTGCTGCTGTTCCACAATTGGGAATGGGCCGGCGCGGCGATGGGCATCACCATTCCAATCCGCGGCGACAGCTGGCTGAAATTCCAGTTCCTGCGCACCAAGCTGCCGTATTTCTATTTCGCACTGGTACTGTGCTGCCTCGCCTGGTTCGTCACCTGGTGGCTGGAAGATTCCAAATGGGGCTTTTGGTGGCGCGCGGTGAAGGACAATCCGGAAGCGGCCGAGAGCCTCGGCGTCGTCGTGTTCAATTCCAAGATGGGCGCGGCTGCCGTTTCCGCCTTCCTGGTCGCGGTGGGTGGCAGCTTCTACGCGCAGTTCGTCTCCTACATCGACCCTGAGAGCGTCATGGGCTTCCAGTTTTCGCTGCTGATGGCGCTGCCCGCCGTGCTCGGCGGCATTGGCACGCTGTGGGGGCCGGTGTTAGGGGCCGCCATCCTGATCCCGCTGACTGAGCTGACGCGCTTCAAGTTCGGCGGCTCGGGGCGCGGTGTCGACCTCATTGTCTACGGCACGCTGATCGTCCTGATCTCGCTGGCCCTGCCGCGCGGATTGTTGAGCCTGTTTTCACGACCGAAGAAGACGGGAGCCGCACGATGACGCCGCTTCTCGAAACCCGCGGCGTCTGGCAGCGCTTCGGCGGCCTCGTCGCCAACAGCGACGTCTCGATCTCGGTCGGGCGCGGCGAGATCGTCGGCCTGATCGGCCCCAACGGCGCCGGCAAGTCGACGCTGTTCAACCTGATCGCCGGCGTGCTGCCGCCGACGCAGGGATCGATCTGGTTCGACGGCGAGGACGTCACCCGCATGCCGGCCGCCGAGCGCTGCCAGCGCGGCGTTGGGCGCACCTTCCAGGTGGTCAAGAGTTTTGAGACCATGACTGTCATTGACAACGTCATCGTCGGTGCGCTCGTGCGCAACACCGTGATGCGCGAGGCCCGCCGCAAGGCGCGTGAGGTGCTGGAGTTCACCGGCCTTGCCGCGCGCGCCGACGTGCTCGCAAGCGATCTCGTGCCGGCCGAGAAGCGCCGCCTCGAAGTCGCGCGTGCGCTCGCGACTGAACCGAAGCTGCTGCTGCTCGACGAAGTCCTCACCGGCCTGACGTCGACCGAGGCGCAGACCGGTGTCGCGCTGGTACGCAAGGTGCGCGATGCCGGCATTACCGTCCTGATGGTCGAGCATGTCATGGAGATCGTGATGCCGTTGGTCGACCGCGCCATCGTGCTCGATCTCGGCAAGGTGCTGGTCGAGGGCAAACCCGCCGATATCGTCCGCGATCCCAAGGTGATCAGCGCATATCTGGGAGATCGTCATGCTGTCGGTGCGTGAAGTCACGACCGCCTATCAAGGCCTGGTCGCGATCTCCGCGGTCTCGATCGAGGTCCAGAAGGGCGAGATCGTCTGCGTGGCCGGCGCCAACGGCGCGGGCAAGTCGACGCTGCTCAAATCCATCGCCGGCGCCGAGCGCCCGCGATCGGGCAGCGTGACGTTCGACGGCAAGCGCCTCGACGGCATGGCGCAGCACCACATCACCGCCACCGGCATCGCTTACGTCCCGGAGAACCGCCGCCTGTTTCCACGCCTGTCGGTGTGCGACAATCTCCGCCTCGGCAGCTATCTCTACCGTGGTGATGCGAATCGCGAGGAGCCGCTCGATCTCGTCTTCCAGCTGTTTCCACGTCTGTCGGAACGCCTGGAGCAGCGCGCCGAGACACTCTCCGGCGGCGAGCAGCAGATGCTCGCGATCGGCCGCGCGCTGATGACGCGCCCCCGGCTGTTGATGCTGGACGAGCCGTCGCAGGGCATTATGCCAAAGCTGGTCGACGAGATCTTCCAGGCCGTGAAGCGCATCCGCGACGCCGGCATGACCGTGCTGATCGTCGAGCAGCGCATGGCCGAGTGTCTGGAGATCGCCGATCGCGCCTACATCCTGCAAACCGGCCGCGTGCTGATGCAGGGCCCGGCAGCCGAGATCAGGGGCAACCCGGACGTGCGGAAGGCGTATCTGGGCCTGTAGCTTTCAGACTGTCTCTGCAATCGCCGCCACATCTTCCGTCATTGCGAGCGCAGCGAAGCAATCCAGAAGTGCATCTGCGGAAAGACTCTGGACTGCTTCGCTGCGCTCGCAATGACGAGTTTGGAGCCAGGCCTAATGCTCGTGCCCATGCTCCGGCGGCGTCACCCCGAACACCTTCACCAGATCCTTTACCTGCTCCGGCGACAAATACCGCGGATTCATCCCGCGCAGCAGCAGATACAGCTTCGCCGTCTCCTCCAGCTCCTCCGTCGCGAACACCGCAGCTTCCAGCGTGTCGCCGGCGACCACCGGGCCGTGATTGGCGAGCAGCACCGATGAATATTTTCCCGCCAGTCCCTTAATCGCGTCCGCGACCGCGGGATCGCCGGGGCGGTAATACGGTACGAGCGCGGTGGCGCCGCATTTCATCAGGTAATAGGCCGTCATTGGCGGCAGCGCGGCGCGCGGGTCGATCTCGGGCAGCATCGAGAGCGCGACCGAATGCGTCGAATGCAGATGCACGATCGCTCGCGCGCTCCCACGCGTGTCGTAGAGCGCATTGTGCAGCGGAACTTCCTTGGTCGGCGCATCGCCCGAAACCAGCCGGCCCTGATCGTCGAGCCGCGACAGTTTTGCGGGATCGAGGAAGCCCAGCGAGGCATTGGTCGGCGTCACCAGCCATCCGCCGCCGTCCAGCGTGACGCTGATATTGCCGGAGGATCCCGGCGTCAGCCCGCGCTCGAACAGGGACCGTCCGAAGCGACAGATGTCCTCGCGCAGCCGGGTCTCGTTGCTCATGGCCGTCATGTCCGCTTGTCTCACGCTTTGGCAGCGCGGCCAAGCCGTGTTATCGGTTCGACGAGCTGCCGCAAGGGCTGGCCGTCCGGGAAACGTTCGCAAGGATCAGTTGCATGTCCGCCTCTACGCCACAAAATCAGCGCATCGCCGTCGTCGGGCTCGGCTCGATGGGATACGGCATGGCGGCCTCGCTGAAGCGCGCAGGCCATGCCGTCACCGGCTGCGACGTTTCAGCCGATGCCGTCGCGTGCTTCGTGAAGGATGGCGGCGCGGGTGCGAAGACCCCGGCCGAAGCGGCCGAGGACGCCGATATCGTCGTCAGCGTTGTGGTCAATGCCGCGCAGACCGAGGCGATCCTGTTCGGCAAGGACGGCGCCGCCGAGACCATGCCGAAGGACAGCGTGTTCATATCCTCGGCGACCATGGATCCCGACGTGGCGCGGCGCCTCGCCAAGCAGCTGGAGGCGACCGGCCGGCATTATCTGGATGCGCCGATCTCCGGTGGGGCGCAGCGCGCCGCACAAGGCGAGCTCACGATTCTGGCCTCCGGCAGTCCCGCCGCGTTTTCGAAAGCGCGGCCCGCGCTCGATGCCATGGCCGCAAAGCTCTACGAGCTCGGTGATGCCGCAGGGCAGGGCGCGGCCTTCAAGATGATCAACCAGTTGCTCGCCGGCGTGCACATCGCCGCCGCCAGCGAAGCCATGGCGTTCGCAGCCAAGCAGGGCCTCGACATCCGCAAGGTCTACGAAGTGATCACGGCCTCCGCCGGCAATTCCTGGATGTTCGAGAACCGCATGCCGCATGTGCTCGACGGCGATTACACGCCGCGCAGCGCAGTCGAGATTTTTGTGAAGGATCTCGGCATCATCCAGGACATGGCGCGCAGTGCCAGATTTCCGGTGCCGGTGTCGGCCGCAGCACTCCAGATGTTCCTGATGACGGCGGCTGCCGGCATGGGCCGCGACGACGACGCCTCGGTGGCGCGGATGTATGCGCAAGTCACCGGCGTCAAGCTGCCCGGCGACAAGTAAGAAGGGACTCCGATGCCGCGTTTTGCCGCCAATCTCTCGATGATGTTCACCGAGGTGCCGTTCCTCGATCGCTTCGATGCCGCTGCGCAAGCCGGCTTCACCGCGGTCGAGTTTCTCTTTCCCTACGATCATCCGGCCGAGGCAGTTGGCGAGCGGCTCAAGCGCAACGGCCTGACTCAGGCGCTGTTCAATCTGCCGCCGGGCGACTGGAACGCCGGCGAAAAGGGTTTTGCCGCGCTCCCCTCGCGGTTCTCCGATCTCAAGGCCAGCCTGGAGATCGCGCTGCCCTATGCCAGGGCGACGGGCGTCAAGCGCCTGCATTTGATGGCCGGCATCGCCAACCGCGGCGAGCGCGTGGCGATCGAGGCGTTCTACAAATCGGTGGCGTGGGCTGCCGAATTCTTCGCGCCGCATGGCATCGATATCGTGATCGAGCCGATCAATGCACGCAACGTCCCGGGCTATTTCCTCAACGATTTCGGCTTTGCGCGCGACCTGATCCAGGAGCTGCGGCTTACGAACCTGAAGCTCCAGTTCGACATCTATCACTGCGGGATCATCCATGGCGACGTCACCATGCGCCTGCGCGAGATGATGCCGATCATCGGCCACGTCCAGATCGCCAGCATCCCCTCGCGCAACGAGCCCGACGGCGAGGAGCTGAACTATCCGTTCCTGTTCACCGAACTCGACCGTCTCGGCTATGCCGGCTTCGTCGGCTGCGAATACAATCCGCGCGGCAAGACCACCGACGGCCTTGCCTGGTTCAAGCCTTACGCTGGAGTGAAGCCGTGACACTTGCAGCGAAATTATCTCTTGGCTGCATCGCCGACGACTACACCGGTGCCTCCGATCTCGCCAACACGCTGACGCGCGCGGGCCTGCGCACCGTGCAGACAATCGGCGTGCCCTCCGACGATCTCGCGTTGCCCGAAGTCGATGCCGTCGTGGTGTCGCTGAAGAGCCGCTCGATCGAGGCAGGCCTTGCCGTTTCGCGTTCGCGCGCTGCGGACAAATGGTTGCGCAGCCGTGGCGCGAGCCATGTGCTGTTCAAGATCTGCTCGACCTTCGATTCCACCGACGCTGGCAATATCGGCCCGGTGATGGACGCGCTGCGGGCCGACTGCGGCGAAGCTGCCGTTCTGGTGACGCCGGCGTTCCCGGAGACCGGCCGCACCGTCTATCAGGGTAACCTCTTCGTCGGCGCCGTCCCGTTGAACGAGAGCCCGCTGAAGGACCATCCGCTGAATCCCATGCATGATTCCAACCTGGTGCGCGTGCTCGCGCGCCAGAGCAGGACGCAGATCGGTCTCGTCGACCTCGCCACTGTCGCACGCGGCGCGGATGCCGTGCGGGCGCGGCTGGCCGAGCTCCCGGGCAAGGGCATCGGCGCCGCCATCATCGACGCCGTGTTCGACCGCGACCTTGAGACCATCGGCCTCGTTGCCGGCGAGCATCGCTTGTCGGTCGGTGCCTCCGGCATCGGCCTCGGTCTTGCGCGCGCACTGGTATCGACGGGCAAGGTCAAATCGGCTGCTGCGAGCAGCGACGCAGGCGCGGCGGTCGGCGGACCGGCGGCCTGCCTTGCCGGAAGCTGTTCGCAGGCGACGCTTCAGCAGATCGCGAATGCCGAGCGTGTCATGCCGGTGCTGCATCTCGATCCGAACCGTATTACTGCGGGTGAGGACGAGGCGCAGCGTGCGCTGGCCTGGGCGAAGCCGCGACTCGCCGAAGGTCCGATCCTGATCGCATCGAGCTCGACGCCGGATCAGGTCGCAGCGCTCCAGGCGCGCCACGGCCGCGACGCGGCCGGTCACGCCATCGAGCAGGCGATGGCCGATATCGCCGAGGGGCTGGTGCATGCCGGCGTCAAGCGCCTTGTCGTTGCCGGCGGGGAGACATCGGGCGCCGTGGTTGACCGGTTAAAGATTCCTGGATTTCTCGTCGGAGTAGAGATCGCGGCGGGCGTCCCGGTGCTGCGCGCGGTCGGGGCTGAAAAAGGCGACATGTTGCTTGCTTTGAAGTCCGGAAATTTCGGCGGCGCGAAATTTTTCTCCGACGCGCTTAGGCTCATGCGCTGAGCGCAGGGCGTTTCTTAGCGCCGTGTTCGTTTGTCTCGGGCTTTCGTATGCGTACGGAGTCGTAGTTAACATCTGCTCAGGCGCACTGTTTGATGTCGGTGAAGGCGCTCGCCGGGCACACCGCGAAGGCGACCGGTGAGATCGGCCAGCAGATCTCCGGCATCGCCGGTCTCGTAGGGTGCAAAGGCGCTCTTGCGCCGTGCCCACGAAAGTTCACCATCACATGGAGATGGTGGGCACGCTTCGCTTTGCCCGCCCTGCGACAGTGATTGCTACGAGAGTGATTGCGGAGCGGCACTGCGCGCCCGGGACGCGAAATCACGCCACCCGCCATTCCGGCACGCCATCGGCGGCCATCGCGATCTCCCCGAGCGATCCCACCGGCGTCCTCGCCATGTTCAGCAGATGCGCCAGCGTCGCGCTGTCGCCCGCCGGGATCCGCGCCAGCGTGCGTCGGTCATCTGTGGTCCGCAGCATCACCACGCCCTGCTCGACATCGCCGCCGCGGCCATAGAGAACCGTGAAGCTCTCGACCTTGCCCTTGCCCGAGGCCTCGTCAACGAACTCCGGCACCGCGCGCTTGTTACGGTCGGCTTCCGCCTGCACACTGGTCTCCTGCACCAGCGCCTCGCGCGGCGGCGCCTTCGACACCACCAGCGCATGGTGCTTGGTGACGAAACCGCCCTGGCCGTAAAGCAGGCCTAGCCTGGCGCCGTCGCGCACACGCCGCACCATCGCGCAGGCCGCATGGGTCATGTAGGTATTGAGTGGCGCGCCGAAAAAGGTGAGGCCGCCGGTCACGGTCGGCTGCACGTCGGCACCAAGGCCGAGGGTCCGCCGTGCCATCTTGGGCACGCAAGGGAAGCAGCTGTAGAGCTCGATGGCGTCAAACCTGTCGCCGTCGCCGCCGGCGAGATCCATCACGGATTTCAGAACCGCATTCTGCGGATGGCTCTCGTAGAACTGGTCGCGCAGCAGATAATCGCGCGGCTCTTCCGCCGAGGCGCCGCCAAGCGGATAGACTAATTTGTCTTCGGCAATGCCCGCCGCGCGCGCCTTGGCGAGGCTGGTGAGCAGCAGCGCGCCGCCCATGTTGACGCTCGGGTTGGCGACCATCAGTTTGTTGTAGGGCCAGGCGATCAGACGATTGTCCGCGGTCGGCGTCGTGATTTCTTCAGGCGCATAGCGCCGCTTCAGCCAGGCATTGGGATTTTGCGCGGCGGCTTCCGAATAGCGCGACCATAGCGTGCCGGATTCCGCCATCGCCTCGCGCGGCGTCTGGCCCCAATACGCCGAGGAGGCGGCCTCGTAGAAAGGATAGACCGTGACGGGCCGGAATACGCCGAGCTTCACCGCCAGCGGCTTCTGGAACGCCGCGCCGCGCTTGGGCTCCTCGACATCATGCGCGAACGGCGTCCATGGTAGCTTCGCGCCCGCGCGTTCGGCCTTGGTCGCGGTCGACTGCGCCTCGGCGCCGCACACTGCCGCGACGCTGCATTCGCCGCGCGCGATGCGCTTTGCGGCTTCGTGGATGTAACGGATCGGGCTCTCGCCGCCGACGGGACCGTAATAGCAATGCCCAGGCGAGATGCCGAGCCGCTGCGCCAACAGCTTCTCCGGATCGCGATAGCGCCAGCTCAGGAAGTTGACGACGTCGAGCGATTGCACCTCGCCGAGCAGTTTTGCGCCGGCATCCTGCTCGGCGCGCCGCAGCGCCTGCTCGAGCAGGTCGAGCGGCTCGAGACCGTCGGTGAGTTCCTTCGGGCGGTCGACGATCTCGCCGACACCGACGATGACGGGGGTGCGGTCGGGGGAGACGTTGGTCTTGTCAATCATAATCTCGGTTCACGATGTTAGTTGTTTCGTCATTGCGACGAGCGAAGCGACGAAGCAATCCAGAAATGTATTTGCGGAGGCAGTCTGGATTGCTTCGCTGCGCTCGCAATGAGAGACTACTCCGCCACCAGCGCATTCATATGCTCGACGGCCTCGGCGAACTCTTCCTTGAACTCCTGTACCACGGCGCCCGCGGACTTCACGCTGTCGATCAGGCCGACGCCCTGGCCGACGAAATAGCTGACGAGATCGCGCGCCTTGGCGTTGCCGCTCGCAGCGGCCCGATCGATCGAGTTGAAGGCGTCCCGGCTGATGACGCTCTGCAGCGGCATCGGCAGCGCGCCCGGGCTGTCCGGCGCGCGGTCCCAGGCATCGGTCCAGACCGAGCGAAGCTGCCGCGCCGGCTTGCCGGTGCGGCCCTTGGAGCGGACGGCGTCACGCGAGGACGCTGCGATCATCTTCTCGCGGAAAATCTCCGTGGTCTCGGCCTCGACGGTGGCCAGCCACACCGAGCCGGTCCAGGCGCCGGCCGCGCCCATCGCCATGCAGGCCGCCATCTGTCGCCCCGTCATGATGCCGCCGGCCGCCAGCACCGGCACGTCCCGGATTTTCTTGATCGCCTTGATCACCTCGGGCACCAGCACCATGGTCGAGACCTCCCCGCAATGGCCGCCGGCCTCGGTGCCCTGCACCACGAGGATGTCGACGCCGGCCGCGACCTGGCGCAGCGCGTGCTCCTTGGCACCGACGAGAGCTGCGACCGGCACGCCGTGTTTCTTGCCCATCCCGATCATCGCTTTCGGCGGCACGCCCAGCGCATTGGCGATCAGCCGGATCGGATGATTGAAGGAGACCTCGAGCAGCTCCAGCGCCGTCTTTCCGTCGAACGGCTGCGGCTGGTCGGCCGCGACCTCGGTCGTGGTGAGCTCGATGTCATATTTCTCGAGGAGATCACGCGTGTAGGTGCGATGCTCCTGCGGCACGCGCGCTTCAAGGCTTTTCCAGGTGACATCCTTCTCGCCTGACGTGGAAATGTTCTCGGGGATCAGGACGTCGATGCCGTAGGGCTTGCCATCGACGTGATCGTCTATCCATTTCAGCTCGCGTTCGAGCGTATCCGGCGTGTGCACGGTGGCACCCAGCACACCGAAGCCGCCGGCGCGGCTGACAGCGGCGACGACGTCGCGGCAATGGCTGAACGCCAGCAGCGGAAACTCGATGCCCAGCATGTCGCAGATCGGCGATTTCATGGCTCTCTCCCGGCGGCCGTCGCGTTGCTGTTCTCTTGGCGAAGCAAAGGTTGACTAGCTCATCCTCGCTGGCGATGCCACGCCGGATTCGGCGGAGCATCTTGCGTGCAGGCGCCGCCGCTCCATCCGCAATCCGCGACGGCATACCCGGGTGATCTCCGGTCATTCCGGGGCTCGCGTCAGCGAGAACCCGGAATCCGTGTCTCCAGCTATCCCAGCGGCCGGATGGATTTCCGGGTTCGCCCTCCGGCCGCTCCTGAATGACAGGGAAGGGAGCTTGCCATGACAAAACGTGAAGTTGCTCCGCCGGGCAATGCGTTGCGGTGCCCTTGTCATTGGCCATTCCCGGGCTAATTAATGCAGGCGCATCTTTCCGCCGGAGCCCCTCGCATGACCGACACCCCCGCCTACGTGCCGCCCAAGGTCTGGACCTGGAACAAGGAGAACGGCGGGCAGTTCGCCAGCATCAACCGCCCGATTGCCGGTCCCACCCACGACAAGGAGCTGCCGGTCGGCAAGCACCCCTTCCAGCTCTATTCGCTGGCGACCCCGAACGGGGTGAAGGTCACGGTGATGCTGGAGGAGCTTCTGGCGCTCGGCCACAAGGGCGCGGAATACGACGCCTGGCTGATCAAGATCGGTAATGGCGACCAGTTCGGCAGCGGCTTTGTCGACATCAATCCGAATTCCAAGATCCCGGCGCTGATGGACCGCTCCGGCCCGGAGCCGATCCGGGTGTTCGAGTCCGGCTCGATCCTGTTCTACCTCGCCGAGAAGTTCGGCGCCTTCCTGCCGAAGGACATCAAGACTCGCACCGAGGCGATGTCCTGGCTGTTCTGGCAGATGGGCAGCGCGCCCTATCTCGGCGGCGGCTTTGGCCATTTCTACGCCTACGCGCCGACCAAGATCGAATACGCTATCGATCGTTTTGCGATGGAGACCAAGCGCCAGCTCGACGTGCTCGACCGGCGCCTTGCCGACAACGAGTATCTCGCAGGCGACGAGTACACGATCGCCGATATGGCGGTGTGGCCGTGGTACGGTGCGCTCGCCAAGGGGCTGGTCTATGGCGCCGGCGAATTCCTCTCTGTGCAGGACTACAAGAACGTGCAGCGCTGGACCGACCAGATTGCGCAGCGCCCCGCCGTGAAGCGCGGCCGCATGGTCAACCGCGTCTCCGGCGATCCCGCCAGCCAGCTCCACGAGCGGCACGACGCGAGCGATTTCGAGACCAGGACGCAGGACAAGATCGCGCCCGCGACCTAAGGCGAACTTCGTAGGTGGGCAAAGCGAGGCGTGCCCACCGCCTTTTGTGAGAACGTATAATGGTGGGCACGGCGCGCGAAGAGCGCGCCTTTGCCTACCCTACGGCATCTCGTGCCTTACGCCATGCTCAGCTCATGGCGGCCCACCACCATCCAGTGCACCTCGTCCGGACCGTCGGCAAAGCGTAGATGGCGAACGTCCTGGTACATTTCGGCGAGCGGGGTCCAGTGCGAGATGCCGGTGGCGCCGTGCATCTGGATTGACTGGTCGATGATCTTGCAGGCGCGCTCGGGCACCATGGCCTTGACCATGGAGACCCAGACGCGGGCCTCCTTGTTGCCGAGCACGTCCATCGCCTTGGCCGCCTTCAGCACCATCAGCCGCATCGCCTCGATCTCGCAGCGAGCCTGGGCGATGATCTGCATGTTGCCGCCGAGATGGGCGATCTTCTTGCCGAAGGCCTCGCGGGTGAGGCCACGCTGCACCATCAGGTCGAGCGCCTTCTCGGCTTTTCCGATGGTGCGCATGCAGTGATGGATGCGGCCGGGTCCGAGGCGAAGCTGCGAGATCTCGAAGCCGCGGCCTTCACCGAGCAGGATGTTCTCCTTCGGGACTCGGACGTTGTTGAAGCGCATGTGCATGTGGCCGCGCGGCGCGTGGTCCTGGCCGAACACGTACATGGGCCCGAGCACCTCGACGCCGGGGGTGTCGCGCGGCACCAGGATCTGCGACTGCTGCTTGCTGGGCGCGGCATCCGGATTGGTCTTCACCATCACGATCAGGATCTTGCAGCGGGGATCGCCGACGCCAGAGATGTAGTACTTCTCGCCGTTGATCACCCATTCGTCGCCGACGAGCTTCGCGCTCGTCGAGATGTTCTTGGCGTCGGAGGAGGCGACGTTCGGCTCGGTCATGACATAGGCCGAGCGGATCTCGCCGTTCATCAGCGGCTTCAGCCACTTCTCCTTCTGCTCCTTGGTGCCGACGCGCTCCAGCACCTCCATGTTGCCGGTGTCCGGCGCCGAGCAGTTCATGCTCTCCGAGGCCAGCGGGCTCTTGCCGAGCTCGGAGGCGATATAGGCGTAGTCGAGATTCTTCAGGCCCTGGCCGGTTTCGTCATCGGGCAGGAAGAAGTTCCAGAGGCCTTCCTGCTTGGCCTTGTTCTTGGCCTTCTCCAGCACCTCGAGCTGCTTCGGCGTGAAGCTCCAGCGGTCTTCCTTGCCTTCACCTGCCTTGGCGAACTCGATCGACATCGGCTCGACGGTGTCGCGGATGAATTTCCTGACGTGATCGTAGAGCGGCCGGACCTGGTCCGACATGCGCAAGTCGTTGAGCTCGTCGCCGGGATTGAGGGTGTAGTTCGTGGTGCGGGGAATGTAGGTGTGTTTTGTCATTGTTCCTCCCGGGAGGCTTGAGATCATTCTGGGCGCAAGAATAGTCGCAGCGCGGCCAAAGTGCGAGCGCGCATTTTCACAAACGGAGCCATGCCATGCGATGGAATATCGCGGGCGCGTTTGAAATGTTGTTTGAATGGGGTGAGGATTGAGCGCGCCCATGCCATGTTCTCCGCTGTCATCGCCCGATTTAATCGGGCGATCCAGCATCCCAAACACGGCAGTGATTGCGCCGCACGGCCGCGGCGTACTGGATGCCCCCGTCAAGCCGGGGCACGACAGCAGTGACGTGGCTAGCTCGGCATCCGATGCATCGCGCAGATCTTGTTGCCGTCGAGGTCGCGCAAATAGGCGAGGTACAGCTTTCCGCCCGGGCCCTGACGCACGCCGGGTGGATCCTCGATCGATTTTGCGCCGGCCGCGACACCAGCCGCGTGCCAGGCATCGACCTGCTCCGGCGAGTTGGCGGCAAAGCCGATGGTGCCGCCATTCGCGCAGGTTGCCGCCTCGCCGTTGATCGGCTTCGATACCGAGAACACGCCTGTCTTGGTGATGTAGAAGATGCGGTGGCCGTCGACCCTGGCCGGCCGCACCTCGAGCGTGCTCAGCAGGTTGTCGTAGAATGATTTGGCCTTGTCGAGATCGTTGGTGCCGATCATCACGTGCGAGAACATTCGCCCATTCCCTTCTGCGCTTAAAATGAGGAGGCGTAGCGTGGGCAAAGCGCAGCGTGCCCACGGCGACATTGGACAATGCTTCTGGTGGGCAGGGTGCAAGAGCGCCACTGCCCACCCTACAGGAGATCAAAACGCCGTATAGCCGCCGTCGATCACGAACGTATCCGCCGTGTGGTACGACGACGCCTTGCTCATCAGATACACCGCGATGCCGCCGAAATCGCTTGGCTCGCCGAAGCGCCGCACCGGAATCCGCGGCATCACATTGGCGACGAACTTCTCGTTCGCCATGAGACCTGATGTCATGTCGCTCTTGATCCAGCCGGGCAGGATCGCATTGGCAGTGACCCCGTGGCGCGCCAGCTCGACGCCGAGCGCGCGCACCAGCGCGTTGATCGCGGCCTTGGTAGCGGCATAATGTTCGTTGCGCGCGGTGCCGAAGATCGAGGCCAGACTCGAGGTCGCCACCAGACGACCGAAGGGATCGCCGGCGTTGGCGCGATCGGTCATGTGGCGCGCGGCGGCCTGGAACGCGTGGAATACGCCGTCGAGATTGGTCGCGAACATCGTTCGCCATTCCTCCTCGGTGCGCTCGACGAAGGAGCGCCGGCCGCCGCCGCCGATACCGGCATTGGCGAAGCAACCGTCGACCCGGCCGAAAATGTCGAGCGTCGCCTTCATTGCGGCGGTGACAGAGGCTGGATCGGTGACGTCGCAGACGCGGGTGTCGACCTTGCCTGAAAGCCCTGCCATGCTCGCGGCAGCAGCCTTGTTCTTGTCGGCATTACGGCCCCAGATCGAGACGTTGCAGCCCTGGCCGGCGAGCGCCTGCGCGATGCCGAGCCCGATGCCGCCATTGCCGCCGGTGATCACGGCCGCGCGGCCGGTGAGGTCGAAAAGGTTCATGGCGCGTTTCCTGCTTTTGGCGAGTCTTCTTGGTCTGCGGCGCATCAGCCGCTGCGCGCAAGATTGCTTGCTATGCTCCGATCACCATGGACAAGACCGCGCCGAAAATCAAATATGCAGTCCGGCAAAAGCAATTCCGGCCTGCGAAACATCGCTAGGACCAACTCACGAGGAAACCATGCAGTTCAAACACGTCACGCTCGATTTCGATGGTTCGGTCGCGATCCTCAAGCTCGACCATCAGGAGGTGATGAACGCGGTCTCCGTGGACATGCTGGGCGGTCTCGCCGAAGCGCTCGACACGATCGAGGAGAAGAAGGACGAGGTGCGCTGCGTCGTCTTGACCGGCGCGGGGCGGGCGTTCTGCACGGGTGCAAATCTCCAGGGCCGCAACAACCAGTCGAAGAAGACCAAGGCCGGCCTGACGCTGGAGACCGGCTTTCATCCCTTCCTGCGTCGCATCCGCAATCTGCACTGCCCGATCGTGACCGCGGTCAACGGCCCGGCCGCGGGCGCCGGCATGAGCTTCGCGCTGCTTGGCGACATGATTTTATGCGCGCGTTCCTCTTACTTCCTTCAGGCCTTCCGTCGCATCGGCCTCGTGCCGGATTGCGGCTCGACCTGGCTGTTGCCGCGCCTCATCGGCCGGGCGCGTTCGATCGAATTGTCGCTGATGGGCGAGCGGCTGCCGGCCGAGAAGGCGCTGGAATGGGGCCTCGTCAACCGCGTCCACGATGACGGCGTGCTGATGGAGGAGGCGATGAAGCTCGCGCGCGATCTCGCCAGCGGGCCGACAATCGCGCTGTCGCTGATCCGCAAGCTCTACTGGGACAGCCCGGAAAATTCCTTCGAGGATCAGCTCAACCTCGAATTCCAGTGCCAGCTCCGTGCCGGCGACACCCAGGATTTCCGCGAGGGCGTCGGCGCGTTCCTGGAGAAGCGGCCCGCGCAGTTCAAAGGCAAATGATCGAGGCGGAGCTTTCGCGTAGCGTTCAGCGCTGGTGCAAGGGGGCGACCGGCGTCACCGGCGCGGCAAAACTGTCCGGCGGCGCCAGCCAGGAAACCTGGCGCTTCGATATCGTGCATCCCGGCGGGCCGATCGGCGCGATCCTGCGCCGCTCGCCGAAAGGCTATGGCGCGGCGCCAAGCCGCGCGGCAGGCCTTGGCGCTGAGGCGCAGCTGATGCAACGCGCCTTCGAGGCGGGATTGCCCTCGCCGCGCGTGATGCATGTGCTGGTGCCGGAGGATGACCTCGGCACTGGCTTCATCATGCAGCGGGTCGAAGGCGAGACCATCGCGCGCAAGATTCTTCGCGATGACGAATATGCGGCGGCGCGGCCGCAACTCGCGCGGCAGATCGGCGGCATTCTCGCTGGCCTGCATCGACTGCCAAAGGACAAGCTGCCGGAGCTGCGCAGCCGAGGGGCAACTCAGGAGATCGCCGAGTTCGAGCGCGATTATCGCAGCCTGAATTGGCCCAAGCCGGTGTTTGAGCTGGCGCTGCGCTGGCTGCGCGATCGCGATCCCGGCCCGTCGGGCGAGACCACGCTGGTGCACGGCGATTTCCGCAACGGTAATCTCATCATCGGCGCCGACGGCGTGCGCGCCGTGCTCGACTGGGAACTCGCCCATCTCGGCGACCCAATGGAGGATCTCGGCTGGGTCTGCGTCAATTCCTGGCGTTTCGGCGAGATCGACAAGCCGGTCGGCGGATTTGGCTCGCGTGAGGAACTGTTCGCCGGCTATGAAGCCGTGGGGCGCAAGGTCGATCCGGCGCGCGTCAAATTCTGGGAAGTGATGGGCACGCTGCGCTGGGGCATCATGTGCGGCGGCATGATGCAACGATTCCGCGAGGGCCCCGACCATTCCATGGAGCGCGCCATGATCGGCCGCCGCGCCTCCGAGACCGAAATCGATCTGTTGCGGCTCGTGGCCCCGCGCGGGAGTTGACACATGCAGGACGAGCCGACCCCGGTCGAGCTGACCAAGTCAGTCGCCGACTTCCTCCGCAACGACATCACGCCGCTGATCTCCGGCCACGAGGCCTTCAAGCTGCGCGTCGCCATCAACATCCTCGACCTCGTGACGCGGCAGCTGACGCGGGAGGCGGGGAGTGATGCCAGGGAGGTGGAGCGCCTGCGTGCACTGCTTGGTATGGACGGCTCTGTCACCGAGCTCAATCTCGTGCTCGCCGAGCGAATAGCGAAAGGCGAGGTCGACCTCGCAACCCCGGGCCTCGCCGAGCATCTGTGGGCGACCACGATGGACAAGCTCGCAGTCGACCAGCCGAACTACGCGTCCTACAAGCGGGAGTTGGGGCCGGGCGGGTAGGCCTCTCCCCGTCATTGCGAGAAGCCCTTGCGACGAAGCAATCCAGACTACCTAATGCGGAGGCGATCTGGATTGCTTCGCTACGCTCGCAACGACGAGGAAACAGTCTACTTCCCTACCCATTTCGGCGGCCGCTTCTCCGAAAACGCCTTCGGTCCCTCGATGTAGTCCTGCGAGGCCACCATAGCCTTTACCGCGGGATACTCGCGCTGCTCGTCGATCGCCTGCTCCAGCGAGACGCCAAGCCCCTTCTGAGTCGCCTGCTTCGACGCCCGGATCGACATCGGCGAGTTCTTGCTGATCATCTCGGCCCAGCGCAGCGCGGCGGTGAGCGCTTCGCCCTGCGGCACCACCTCGTTGACGAAGCCGAGCTCGTGGCCCTCCTTGGCGCTGACATGGCGTGCGGTCAGGATCATGCCCATGGCGCGCTTGAGCCCGATCTGCCGCGGCAGCCGGTGCAGGCCGCCGGCGAGCGCGGCGAGGCCGACGCGCGGCTCGGGCAGGGCGAAGGTCGCGTTGTCCGAGGCGATGATGAGGTCGCAGGCGAGCGCGATCTCGAAGCCGCCGCCCATGGCGACGCCGTTCACGGCGGCGATGATCGGCTTGTCGCAGTCGAAGCGCGCGGTGAGGCCGGCAAAGCCGCCCTTGTCCCAGCCGCGCTTGCCGCCCGCCGCCTGCCACTTCAGATCGTTGCCGGCGCAGAACGCCTTGTCGCCCGCGCCGGTGACGATCGCGATCCACTGCTCGGGATCCGCGGAGAAATCGTCGAACACCTTTTGCAGCTCGAAATGCGCATCTGTATGCAGCGCGTTGTAGACCTCGGGGCGCGACAGCGTGACGATTGTGATCGGCCCTTTGCGTTCCACCTTGGAAAATTTCAGCTCCATCGCGCGCTCCCGCATTTTCTTGGGAAGGAATATTGCCGGCATAGTAGCGCGCCGCCCTGCTCGAGCACCATCGAATTGCGCTGGTGCGCCTTGCACGTCTGGCACGGCTCGCCTTGCTTGACTTGAATGCGCTCTTCTCCGCTTAATCATGCGAAGCAAGAACGCGCCTAGCGCCTTAACGCAAAACGATAAAATCATTCCGGGAGAGAACCCTTGGATTTCTCACTGCCTGCCGACCTCGTCGCCTATCTCGAAGAGCTCGACCGATTCATCGAACGCGAGATCAAGCCGCTCGAAGAAGCCGACGACAATATCCGCTTCTTCGATCATCGCCGCGAATGGGCGCGCACGGATTTCGAGAATGGCGGCCTGCCGCGGCACGAATGGGAGGCGCTGCTGCGCAAAGCCAAGGACCTCGCGGACGCCGCCGGCCACCTCCGCTTTCCGGTGCCGAAGCAGTATGGCGGCAAGGACGGCTCCAATCTCTGGATGGCGGTGATCCGCGAGCATTTTGCCGCGAAGGGTCTCGGCCTGCACAACGATCTTCAGAACGAGCATTCGGTCGTCGGCAATTTCCCCGTCGTCACCATGCTCGACCGCTACGGCCGCGACGACCAGAAGGCGATGATCGACGGCTCGATCAAGGGCAAGTATCGCATCACCTTTGGCCTCACCGAACCGCATCACGGCTCGGACGCCACCCACATGGAGACGCGCGCGGTGCCGGCGACCCGCGACAACGTCAAGGGCTGGATCATCAACGGCGAGAAGATGTGGACCACCGGCATGCACGTCGCCACCCACTGCGCGCTGTTCGCGCGCAC
Organism: Bradyrhizobium sp. 199; assembly: GCF_023073355.1. GTDB lineage: Bacteria > Pseudomonadota > Alphaproteobacteria > Rhizobiales > Xanthobacteraceae > Bradyrhizobium. Next base: position 180,985 of record NZ_JADPJI010000008.1, on the reverse strand, counting down.
TGGCGGTAATGACGGCGATGCCCGCGGCATCACCTGCTTCCTGGTGCCGGCCAAGAGCCATGGCGTCAAGATTGAAGAGTACATGTGGACCTTCAACATGCCGACCGACCATCCCCGCGTCAGTTTGACTGACGTGTTCGTGCCTGATGATGCGCTGTTCGGCGAGGTCGGTCGGGGCCTGTCGCTGGCGCAGTGTTTTGTGCATCAGAACCGTATCCGCCAGGCCGCAAGCTCGCTCGGCGCGGCGGTCTACTGCATCAACGAGAGTGTGAAATATGCGCGCGAGCGAAAGCCGTTCGGCCGGGCGCTCGCCGAGAACCAGGCGATCCAGTTTCCGCTGGTCGAACTCGCGACGCAGGCCGAGATGCTGCGCCTGCTGATCCGCAAGACCGCCTGGGAGATGGATCAGCTGACCGAGGAGCAGGTCGAGCGCACGCTCTCCGACCGCGTTTCCATGTGCAACTATTGGGCAAACCGGCTCTGCTGCGAATCCGCCGATCGCGCCATGCAGGTCCATGGCGGCATGGGCTATTCACGCCACAAGCCGTTCGAGCACATCTATCGCCACCACCGCCGCTACCGCATCACCGAAGGCAGCGAGGAGATCCAGATGCGGAAAGTGGCGGGGTTCCTGTTCGGCTATATGGGGCCGGGGAAGCACTAGACTGACGTTGCGAGGTAGTCTGGATTGCTTCGTCGCGAGGGCTCCTCGCAATGACGGCGGAGACAGGCGCGTGTCTGCCTCCACACCGTCACTGCGAGCGCAGCGAAACAATCCAGAGTCTTTCCGCTGAGAACAGTCTGGATTGCTTCTCGCTTCGCTCCTCGCAATGACGATCAATTCACCCGCCGGTCCTTCCCCGCCCAATACGGCTCCCTCAATTGCCGCCGCAAAATCTTCCCTGACGGATTCCTCGGCAGCGCCGGCAGGAACTCCACGCTCTTCGGCGCCTTGTAGCCGGCGATGCGCTCGCGGGTGAAGTTGATGATGTCGGTGGCGCTCGCCTCCTTGCCCGGCTTCATCACCACCATGGCCTTCACCGCCTCGCCCCATTTGTCATCGGGCACGCCGATCACGGCGGCCTCGGCGACGTCAGGGTGATCGCACAGCGCACTCTCGACCTCGGCGGGATAGATGTTCTCGCCGCCGGAGATGATCATGTCCTTGATGCGGTCGTGGATGTAGAGATAGCCGTCCTCGTCCATGTAGCCGGCATCGCCCGTGCGCAGCCAGCCGTCGCCGCGCAGCGTCGCGGCGGTCGCCTCAGGCAAATTCCAGTAGCCCGCCATGTTGGAGCCCGAGCGCGTCGCGATCTCGCCGACCTGGCGCGGCGGCAGCGGCTTGCCGTCGGCGCCCAAGATCGCGAGTTCGATGCCGGGTAGCGCCTTTCCGGCAGAGCGCATCCGCTCCAGCCCTTCGACGTGATCCTCCGGCGGCAACGCGACGATGGTGCCTGTCGTCTCGGTCATGCCGTACATCTGCACGAAGCCGCATTTGAAGACCTCGATGCACTCCTTCAGCAGCGCCGCCGGAATAGGCGAGGCGCCGTACAGCATGTATTTCAGCCGCGAGAAATCCACGGTCCTAGCGCGCGGCTGCCGCACCACGAACTGCATCGCCGCCGGCACCATGAACAGCTTTGTGATGCCGGACTGCTCGAAGAAATCCAGCACCTTGGTCGGGTCGAATTCGCGCGCGATCACGCCGCGGGCGCCGTGATAGAGGCCCATCACGCCCCAGCCGGAGCCGCCGATATGGAACACCGGCATGGCGACCAGCGACACGTCGTCGGTCGACCACCGGTTCCACTCCGGCTTGTCCTCGACATTGCCTGATTGCACCAGGTTCAGGAAGTTGGCATGCGACAGCATCGCGCCCTTCGGCTTGCCCGTGGTGCCGGAGGTGTAGAGCTGGATCGCGATGTCGCGGCTGTCGATCGGCATCTTCGGATCGTCGCCGCTCTGCGCATCGCGCCACGCCGCAAAATCCTGCCACTCCGGCGCGCCGCCCTCGGTGGTGATGATCGTGCGCACGCCCGGCAGCCGGTCCTTGATCTGGCGGACCTGGGTGATGAACTCCGGTCCTGCGAACAGCACGGGCGCCTTGCAATCTTCGACGATGAACGCGACCTCGGGTCCCGCCAGCCGCCAGTTCACCGGCGCCATCACGACGCCGGCCTTCATCGCGCCCATCAAGAGCTCGAAATAGAGGTCGCTGTTCTTGCCGAGATAGGCGATGCGCTCGCCGTGTCTCACGCCCATTGCGCGAAGCGCATTGGCGACGCGATTGGTCTTGGCGTCAAACTCGGCAAAGCTGGTGACGCGGCCTTCGAACTCAAAGGCGATCGCGTTGCCGCGGCTCGTCGCACGCTCGCGCACCATGTCGGCGAGATTCGCCAGTGGCTGTGTGGTCATGTTTCTCCCGCAGGCGTTTTCTTATGCCGCGAGTGTGGCGTCATCCGCGGGCAAAGACAATACGGGGGAGGGGAAACCATGCCTCGTGTCCCGGACGCGCTGCAGCGCTCCCCCGCGATGCGAAGCATCGTTCGGTGCGCTGCTGCGCAGAGCCGGGACCCATTCTCTCCACGTCTAAAGAGTGCTGGGCCCCGGCTCAGCAGTGCATCACGCCGCGCTGGATGATGCTCCGCACGGCCACGAGCGCGCTGCGCTGCGTCCGGGGCACGACATCACCCCCGCTTCGCCCGGTCCTTCTCGTTCTGCGCCATGATGCTCTCGCGCGCGGTCTTCCAGTCGTCGTCGCTCCAGTCGCGGAGCTGGTAGAAATTGCCGCCCATGGCCAGCGCCTGCGCGCCGTCCATTGCGATGGTCTCGCCGGAGATCCAGTCGCAGCCGCCGGAGATCAGGAACACCGCGACGTTCTGCAATTCCTCCATGGTGCCGACGCGGCCCATCGGGTTCATCGCCTTGGTTCGCGCGCCCGCCTCGTCACCGGGCTTGATGCGCTTGCTCATGCCCTCGGTCGGGATTTCGCCGGGCGCGATGGTGTTGAGCCGGATGCCGTAGCGGCCCCATTCGGCGGCGAGAGACATCGTCATCGCATGGATCGCCGACTTGCTCATCGCCGACGGCACCACGTAAGGCGAGCCGTTGCGCACCCACGTCGTGGTGATCGACACCACGTTGCCGGGCTGCTTCAACGCGATCCAGCGCTTGCCGATCGCCTGCGTCACGTAGAACGTGCCGTGCATGACGATGTTGGCGACGGCGTCGAAGCCGCGCGGCGACAGCTCCTCGCTGCGCGAGATGAAATTGCCGGCGGCATTGTTGATGAGGTCGGTCAGCGGCGCGTCGCGAAAGATGGTCTCCACCATCTCCTCGACCGCGAGCGCGTTGCGGATGTCGACGCCGTGGCTGGTGACGCGGCCGCCATACTCGGCCATCAGCTCGGTCGCGGTCTCGTCGCACACGATCTTGCGGCGGCCGCAGATGTGCACCTCGGCGCCGAGCTGGAGGAAGCGCGCCGCCATCGACCTGCCAAGACCCGTGCCGCCGCCGGTCACGAGGATGCGCCGTCCCGTCAGAAGATTTTCCTTGAACATGGCTGTTTCCCCTGTCGCGATTGTCGGTTAATTGATCGATTGACTAAATCCGGCCGCCGTCGTCCTGTAAAGCGGCACTGAACAAGAACAGGCAAGAACTTAGGGGAGAATTCGTCCATGGAAGAGCGCGTCTCGATCTCGATCTCGGAAGGCGTCGCCGACGTGCGCTTGGTGCGCGCGGACAAGATGAATGCGCTCGATCAGGCCATGTTCGAGGCCCTTGTTGCCGCAACCGAGCGGCTTTCGAAGGAAAAAGGCGTGCGCGTGGTCGTGCTGTCGGGCGAGGGCCGCGCCTTCTGCGCCGGACTCGACATGGGGCGTTTTGCCGCCATGAAGGAGAAGGGCGGCAACGGAATTCCGGGTGGCGAAAATCGCGATCTCACCAAGCGGACGCACGGCCAGGCCAACTTTGCGCAACAGGCGGTGTGGGGCTGGCGCCAGCTTCCGGTGCCTGTGATCGCGGCCGTGCACGGTGTCGCCTTCGGCGGCGGCTTCCAGCTCTCGCTCGGCGCCGACATGCGATTCCTCTCGGCGGACGCACGGATGTCGGTGATGGAGATCAAATGGGGCCTCATCCCCGATATGGCGGGCACGCCGATCCTGGCTTCGCTCGTGCGCGACGATATTTTGCGCGATCTCACCTACACCGGCCGCATTTTCTCGGCGCAGGAGGCGTTGGCTTACGGCCTCGCCACGCGCATCTGCGACGACCCGCGCGCCGCCGCCCTCGAAGCCGCGCGGGAGATCGCCGGCAAGAGCCCCGATGCGATCCGCGCGGCCAAGCGCCTGCTGAACAATCTCTCGGTCGATCCGGGCCCGGCACTGCTTGCGGAGTCGGTCGAGCAGCAGAAGCTGATCGGCAGTGCGAACCAGACCGAGGCGGTGCGATCGAATCTGGAGAAGCGCGCGGCGAAGTTTGCGGATTGATTGCTGTCGTTCCGGGGCGATGCGTAGCATCGAACTATGGTGCGCAATTGCGCACCTGAGAACCTCGAGATTCCGGGTCTGGTCCTTCGGACCATCCCGGAATGACAACATGACAACAAAGAAAAACAACAATGAGCGAAACCTCCCAATTTCTCGGCATCGTCTCCGGCGAGCGCGGTCGTTCTCACACTGAGGTCGCCGCTCGCGCCGACCGCATCGCCTCAGGGCTTGCCAAGCTCGGCGTCAAGCCAGGCGATTGCGTCTGCATGCTGATGCGCAACGACATTGCCTTCCTCGAAGCCGCCTACGCCGCCATGCGGCTCGGTGCCTATGGCGTGCCGATCAACTGGCATTTCAAGCCGGAGGAGATCAGCTATATCCTTGAGGATACCGGCACCTCAGTGCTGATCGGACATGCCGACATGCTGCATTCGTTGCGCGATACGATTCCGGAAGGCGTCACCGTGCTGAGCGTGCCGACGCCGCCGGAGATCCTGTCCAACTACAAGATCGATCCGGGCCATCTGACGACACCGGCTTTCGCTATCGATTTCGAATCCTGGCTCGCGCAATTCCACCCCTATGACGGCCCGGTCGTGCCGCAGCCGATGAACATGATCTACACCTCGGGCACCACGGGCCATCCCAAGGGCGTCCGCCGCAACGCGCCGACGCCGGAACAGCAGGCCGCCGGCGAGCGCATGCGCGCGATGATCTATGGTCTCAAGCCCGGCGCCCGAGCGATCCTGCCGGGACCGCTCTATCATTCCGCGCCGAACTCGTTCGGCATCCGCGCCGGCAAGCTCGGCGGTGCGCTGGTGCTGATGCCGCGCTTCGAGGCAGAAGAGTTCCTGGAGCTGATCGAGCGCTTTGAGATCGACACCATCTTCATGGTGCCGACCATGTTCATCCGCCTGATGAAGCTGCCGGAGGAGGTGCGTAGGAAATATGACGTCTCTTCGCTGCGCCACGTCATCCACGCCGCCGCGCCGTGTCCGGCGGAGGTCAAGCGCGCCATGATCGAGTGGTGGGGGCCGGTGATCTACGAATTCTACGGCTCGACCGAATCCAGCGCGGTCACCTTCGCCACCTCCGAAGACGCGCTGCGAAAGCCGGGCACGGTCGGCAAGATTTCGCCCGGCGCGGAGCTGCGCTTCCTCGGCGAAGACGGCCGCGTGCTGCCGGCCGGAGAGATCGGCGAGATCTATTCGCGCATGGCCGGGCTTGCCGATTTCACCTATCACAACAAGCCGGACAAGCGCGCCGAGATCGACCGCGACGGCTTCATCACCTCCGGCGATGTCGGCTACATCGACGAAGACGGTTATGTCTTCATCTGCGACCGCAAGCGAGACATGGTGATATCAGGGGGCGTCAACATCTATCCGGCCGAGATCGAGTCGGTGCTGCACGCGGTGCCCGGCGTGCATGATTGCGCCGTGTTCGGCATCCCCGACGCCGAGTTCGGAGAGGCGCTGATGGCGGTGGTGGAGCCGCAGCCGGGCATCACGCTGGAAGCCGCCAATGTTCGCGCCGCGCTGAAGGCGCATCTGGCCGATTACAAGGTGCCCAAGCACATCGAGATCCGCACCGGCCTGCCGCGCGAGGACTCCGGAAAAATCTTCAAACGCCGTCTGCGCGATCCCTATTGGGAGCAGGCGGGCCGGAAGATCTGAGGAGGTGCCGTAGTGCCGTAGGGTGGGCAAAGCGAAGCGTGCCCACCAAATTCTCATGACGGAGGAAGATCGTGGGCACGGCGCAAACGCGCGTTTGCCCAGCCTACGGGATACGGACGGTCCGTAGCCCGGCGCTGCGATTTGCTTTGTCGTCTTAGCAGAGACAGATTTCGCGCCTATATGAAGGGGATCACTGTCTCCCGGATCATGCCATGGCCCCCCTTTCCCATCTTCTCAACATCCTCTGGATCCTGATCGGCGGCGCCTGGATGGCGTTCGGCTGGCTGATCGCGGCGGTCATCATGGCCGTCACCATCATCGGCCTGCCCTGGGCGCGGGCGGCGTTCAATATCGCCGTCTACACGCTGCTGCCGTTCGGTTCAAAGGCGGTCAACCGCTACGATGTCACCGGCATGAGCGATATCGGCACCGGCCCGCTCGGGCTGATCGGCAACATCATCTGGTTCGTGCTGGCCGGCTGGTGGCTCGCGCTCGGCCATCTCGTGACGGCGGTGGTGCTTGCAGTGACCATCATCGGCATCCCGTTCGCATGGGCGCATCTGAAGCTCGCCGGCATCGCGCTCTGGCCGATTGGCAAGGTGATCGTGCCAGCTTGAGATGCGAACGCGTAGGCGAAATGTCGGCTTTGGCGGGTTGCCGACCTACCGCTGCGGGGCGCGTGAAGGCGGCTCCTGGCCCGTGTCGGGCCAACCGGGCCGGTTCGAGAATGTCCGCTGTTCGCGGTGGACCAGAAGTGACAGGTAGAGGTCTGCACCGATTGATCCGAAGCTGATTCCGCCGCGTCCGTTGGCGAGGATTCAAGCGCCGCGTGCTTCGAGGCTTCCACCTCCAGCGCCCCGTCCGGGCGCTCGACCGCCCGCAATCGACGCACCTCCTCCGCACCTACAGGAACGAGCCTGTTACGTGCTGCGTTACTGTCGGAACGTTCAATCAGAGCGAGACCGACCATGGCTCAAACCGATCTGACTGGGATCGCTGTGGGGCATTTTTCTATCCGCTGTCGTTGTCGGAATCCTGCTGTTTACGGGCTGGAAGGGCGGTGATCTGGTCTATCAGCACCGCATCGGGTGTGCATCCCGAAGCACCGGCGCAGGCATCGGCAGTTGCGCGGCCAACAACCACGGACCGTACTCGTGCGTAGCGATCTGGCCATGACCGGTCGGCACGATGCGCCCGTCGTGGTTGTCACGGGAGCATCCAGCGGCATTGGCCGCGCGACTGCGCTTGCCTTCGCCGCGCGAAAGGCACGCGTGGTGCTCGTCGGTCGGGAGGCCGCCGCATTGGAGGTGGTGGTTCGCTGCTGCCAGGCACACGGTGCGGAAGCGGTTGCATGCGCGGCAGATCTGACCGATCACGCCGCCGTCGAGCGCATCCGGGACACGGCGGCTGCGGCCTATGGCAGGATCGACGTCTGGGTGAACTGCGCGGCCGTTCTTCTGCTCGGCCGATTCGAAGATATTCCGCTCGACGCCTTTAGACGCGTCGTTGAGACGAATTTCCTCGGATGCGTCAACGGCTCCCGCGTGGCGCTGTCACAGTTTCGGACGCAAGGCGATTGCGGTGTCCTCATCAACACGAGTTCGATGTTGGGTATGATGGGCGAGCCTTTCGCCAGTCCTTACGTCGCCTCCAAGTTCGCCATTCGGGGCTTCACCGCCTGCCTACGGCAGGAGTTCGAGCAGGTCCCCGGCATCCACATTTCAGCGGTCATGCCGTGGGCAGTGGATACGCCCATCTTCAGCAAGCTCGGCAACGTATTCGGGCGAAGGGCACGCTCGATTTTTCCGGTAATAGCGTCCGAGCGCGTGGCGCAGACTATCGTGAGCCTCTCTGAGCGGCCACGCCGCGAGGTCATCGTTGGAGCGTCAGGTTATATGCTGAGCGTCGCGCTTAAGTTCGCACCCATGCTGGTCGAACGCGTCGTTGCGCGCGCCGCACCTGCGGTCCAATTCGAGCCTGGCTGTGAGTCGCCGACGACGGGAAACCTGTTCGCTCCGACCGGGCCGTACAGCGTGGCGGGTGGATGGAAAAAATACTGGGCCGATCGTGCACTACGCCTCTTCCGTCCTAACTTTCGCGAGATCATCAAGAAGTTTCGCCGTCACTTAACTTGAGCTCGCCTCACTTGGCGCCCTCTCTTATGTTCAATCAAACCGGCTACGTCGCCTGTCGGCCCTTCGCGACCCTACGGGGGCGAGCACGCGCGAGCTTCCGAAGATTTGGGAGGGGATGTCCGCGGACGGCAAAAGCGTGTGGTCCTGACGCCCGGGGCCTGTGCGTCAAGGCTTGCGGTGGTGAAGCGGCCCGACCGGGCGCGCGCACCAGTCATCCGCAAGGCGAGAGGGGCAATAGTGCATCGCTCCCCGGGGAGAGCACGCCATAAGCCGTAAAACCATTGCGCAGGGAAGGCCGGGATGTCCCGGCGTCACCTGTGGTCACCCGCGTGCGTCTTCCGCGTGCGGACCCTGGTGCTAGCCGGCGCCCGGCCTTCCCTGCGCCCTTTGTTTTGAGAGAGGGCGAAACGGACAGCACAGCTCGGGCGGAACGCGCCGCGAGACCGCGAAGGCATGTTTATTGATAAGATTGCAGCTCTCGTGCCCCGGACGCAGCGCCGCGCTTCTTCAGCGATGCGCTGCTGAGCAGGGGCCCATATTTCGGCAGTGTGCTCGGTAGCTGCTGGGTCCCGGCTCTGCGCAGCAACGCCACCAGCGCGTTTACGCGCGTCTTCGACGCACAAAGGGCGTTGCAGCGCGTCCGGGATACGAGCGGCGGCAGTGTGCACCGCTCCCAAGTTCACCTTGCGCTGCGGTAGAAAAATATCGCACACTCGTCGTGCGGGCATCCAAGCGAGCTCGAACCAAGGAGCGAGCCATGTCCCTCCAGACTGTACCGTCCGATACGGGTGAGCCGCGCCCCAACCGTCCCGAGGACGTCCAGGCCACGGAAGCGGAGATGCCGCTGCGGGACGATATCCGCCTGCTCGGGCGCATCCTTGGCGACACCGTGCGTGACCAGGAGGGCGCCGATGTGTTCGACCTTGTCGAGCGCATCCGCCAGACCTCGATCCGGTTCCACCGCGACGAGGACCGGCTCGCCCGCCGCGAGCTCGAGCAGATCCTCGACAGCATGTTGACCTCCGAGACGGTGCGCATCGTCCGCGCCTTCAGCTATTTCTCCCACCTCGCCAACATCGCCGAGGACCAGAACAACATCCGCCAGATGCGCGCCCGCAGCGCGGGCAAGAACGGCGGCTCCGGCGTGCTGGCCGAAACGCTCGCCCACGCCAAGGCGGCGGGGATCGGTCCCGACGCGCTGCGCAGCTTCTTCAAGTCCGCGCTGGTCAGCCCGGTGCTGACCGCGCACCCGACCGAGGTCCGCCGCAAGAGCACCATGGACCGCGAGATGGAGGTCGCCAGCCTGCTCGACCGCCGCGAGCGGGTGGCGCTGACCGCGGAAGAGATAGATGCCAGCGACGAGCAGCTTCGCCGCGAGGTGCTGACGCTGTGGCAGACCAATCTGTTGCGCCGGACCAAGCTCACGGTGTTAGATGAGGTCGCCAACGGCCTGTCGTTCTACGATTACACCTTCCTGCGCGAAGTGCCGCGCCTGGTCAACGCACTGGAGGACCGGCTGGAGGAGGGCGGCGAGCAGGCCGCCGGCGAGCTCGCCTCGTTCCTGCGCATGGGCAGCTGGATCGGCGGCGACCGCGACGGCAATCCCTTCGTCACCGCCGACGTCATGCGCGGCACGCTGCGGCTGCAGTCGAGCCGGGTGATGCAGTTCTATCTGGAAGAGCTGCACGTGCTCGGCTCGGAATTGTCGATCGCAGCGCATCTGGCCGACGTCTCCGAGGAGCTGCGTAACCTGGCGGAACGCTCGCCGGACACCTCGCCGCATCGAAGCGGCGAGCCTTATCGCCTCGCGGTCTCCGGCATCTATGCGCGCCTGACCGCAACGGCCGAAAAGCTCGAGGTCGAGATCACGCGCCGGCCGGTCGGCAAGGGAAAGCCTTACGAGAGCGTCAGGGAGCTGCAGGCCGATCTCGACGTGCTGCACCGCTCGCTGATCTCCAACAACGCGCGCGTCATCGCCCGCGGTCGCCTGCGGCTGCTCCGGCGCGCAGTGGATTGTTTCGGCTTCCATCTGGCGCGGCTCGACATCCGCCAGAACTCGGCGGTGCACGAACGCACCATTGCCGAGCTGATGGACGCCGCCAACCCCGGCATGTCCTATCTCGCGCTCGGCGAGGATGCCCGCATCTCGCTGCTTACCAACGAATTGCGCTCGACGCGCGCGCTGGTCTCGCCCTTCGTCAAATACAGTGACGAGACCATGGGCGAGCTCAACGTGTTCCATGCCGCAGCTGAAGCGCATGCGAAGTTCGGCTCGGAGGCCATTCCCCAGTGCATCATCTCGATGTGCAAGGGCATGTCCGACATGCTCGAGGTCGCGGTGCTGCTGAAAGAGGTCGGCCTCGTTCATCCCTCCGGCCGCAGTGCCATCAACGTCGTGCCGCTGTTCGAGACCATCGAGGATTTGCAGGCGTCAAGCGCCATCATGGACCGCATGCTGTCGTTGCACGATTATCGGCGTCTGGTCGACAGCCGCGGCAGCGTGCAGGAGGTCATGCTCGGCTATTCCGACTCGAACAAGGATGGCGGCTTCGTCACTTCGGGCTGGGAGCTCTACAAGGCCGAGATTGGTCTCGTGGAGGTGTTCGAGCGGCACGGCGTGCGGTTGCGCCTGTTTCATGGCCGCGGCGGTTCGGTTGGCCGCGGCGGCGGTCCGAGCTATGACGCCATCATCGCGCAGCCCGGCGGCGCGGTGAACGGCCAGATCCGGATCACCGAGCAGGGCGAGATCATCTCCTCGAAATATTCCAACGCCGAGGTCGGCCGCAACAATCTGGAGATCCTCGCGGCTGCCACGCTTGAAGCGAGCCTCTTGCATCCGCGCCAGAGCGCGCCCCGACGGGAGTATCTGACCGCGATGGACGAATTGTCGAACCTCGCATTCAGGGCTTATCGCGGCCTCGTCTACGAGACCGACGGCTTCGTCGATTATTTCTGGTCATCGACCGTGATCAATGAGATCGCGACGCTGAACATCGGCAGCCGTCCGGCCTCACGCAAGAAGACCCGCGCGATCGAGGATCTGCGGGCGATTCCCTGGGTATTCTCCTGGGCGCAATGCCGCCTGATGCTGCCGGGCTGGTACGGTTTCGGCAGCGCGGTCGAGCAGTGGATCGCCGATCATCCCGACAAAGGCATGCCGTTCCTGAAAGAGCTCTACCAGGAATGGCCGTTCTTCCGCATGCTGCTGTCGAACATGGACATGGTGCTGGCGAAGAGTTCGATCGCGATTGCCTCGCGCTATGCCGAACTCGTGCCCGATGAAGCGCTGCGCGAAAAGATATTCGGCCGCATCCGCCGCGAATGGCATTCCTGCATCGAGACTCTGCTCGACATCATGGGCCAGGACCGGCTGCTGCAGGGCAATCCGCTGCTGGAACGCTCGGTCCGTCACCGCTTCCCCTATCTCGATCCGCTCAACCACGTGCAGGTCGAACTGCTCAAGGAGCATCGCGCCCAGAACCCGGACGAGCAGGTGCTGCGCGGGATTCAGCTGACGATCAACGGGATTTCGGCAGGGTTGCGGAATACAGGGTAGGGATAGCGAAGAGAAGGCGCGCCCGCCCTTCTTCGCTACCCTACACGCTATTGGATCACGGCTTCATCGCGCCCTGCACACTGGTGTAGACCGCGTAGAGCGATGTCGAGCCGCAAATATAGAGCCGGTTTCGCTGCTGACCGCCGAAGCACAAATTGGCGACCGTTTCCGGAATGTGAATCTTGCCGAGCAATTCGCCTGACGGCGTATAGCAGCGCACGCTGTCCTCGTTCGGATCGCCCCAGCCGACCGAGCACCAGACCCGACCTTCGGTGTCACAGCGGACGCCGTCGGTAATGCTCGGTTTTGGCATGTCTGCGAAGACCTTACTGTTGGAGACCTTGCCGCCGGCGACGTCGAGGTCAAAGACGCGGATATGCGACGGGTTGTCCGGTCCGTCCGTGAAGCCGGTGTCGCAGATGTAGAGCTTCTTCTCGTCGGGCGAGATCGCGAGCCCGTTCGGCTCGACAAAGTCGTCGACCACGACCTTGACCTCGCCGGACTTCGGGTCGACCCGGTAGACGTTCTTCTTCTCCTGCTCGGGCTCGGCCTTGATCCCCTCGTAGAAGCCGCCGATGCCGTAGGCGGGATCCGTGAACCAGATCGCGCCGTCGGCAGTGACGACCGCATCGTTCGGCGAGTTCAGGCGCTTGCCGTTGAACTTGTCGGCGATGACGGTGATCGAGCCGTCGAGTTCGGTCCGCGTCACACGCCGGCCGCTGTGTTCGCAGGTGATCAGGCGCCCTTCGCGGTCGATGGTGTTGCCGTTCGAGTTCATCGACGGCTGCCGATAGACGCTCAGATGGCCGTCGTCCTCCGAGAAGCGCATGATGCGGTTGTTTGGAATGTCGCTGAAAAGCAGGTAGCGCCCCGCGGCGAAATAGACCGGCCCCTCGGCCCAGCGGAAGCCGGTCGCAACCCGCTCGACCGCCATGGTGCCGGCAAAGGCGGGAAAACCGGAGGGGCCGAACGACGGCGGCCCCTTCTTGGCAGATTCCAGGTGAGCGTCGGGGTAGCGGCTGCCCGGCAACGGCCCCAAGGGCAGTGGCGCCGTCGACATCGTGGGCGCGCCGGTCTGGCCCAAGGGCGTGACGGAAGCGGCGTGCGCGGCGCTGATGGTCATGCCCGTCGCCGCGGCTGCGGCAGCGCCCTTCAGCAGGGTGCGGCGGGCCAGAACGGGCTCACTGGCATCGGTGGTGAAAGGAAGTCGTGTCGTCATGGTCGCCTCCCGATTTTTTTGGTTGGGAGCCAACCATCCGCCCGCAATCGGGCGTAATGCGGGCGATCTCCGGTCGGACAACCGGAGATCGCAATGCAGCAATCGACGGCAATGCGGCTAGACTGGATCCCAGGGGAAGATGTCGGCGGAGCGGTCGAGCTTGTAGAACGAGCCCTTCAGCGCCGGCATGCCGTGTTCGGCGATTGATTGCGGGGTCCATCCTTCGCTCCGATGCACCGAGCGCAGCGGGCGGTTTTGGCTGAACAGGAACAGCTCGTTCATGCGCGCGCCAAAAATCTGCCCGGAGACGTCCTTGGCTGCATCGGACAGCAGATAGGCGCAGATCGGCGCGATCTTCTCCGGTCCCATCTGCTTGATCTTCTCGACGCGCGCCTTCTCGGCTTCGGTCTCGGTCGGGATGGTGCCGATCATGCGGGTCCAGGCGAACGGCGAGACGCAGTTGGAGCGGACGTTGAAGCGCCCCATGTCGAGCGCGATCGACTTCGACAGCCCGACGATGCCGAGCTTGGCGGCGGCGTAGTTGGCTTGGCCGAAATTGCCGATCAGTCCCGAGGTCGAGGTGAAGTGCACGAAGGAGCCGCTCTCCTGTTCGCGGAAGATCCGCGCCGCGGCATGGCTGACGTAGAAGGAGCCCATCAGATGGACCTTGATGACGGCTTCGAACGCTTCCACGCTCATCTTGTGGAAGATCATGTCGCGCAGGATGCCGGCATTGTTGACGACGCCGTCGAGCCGGCCGAAATGATCGGTCGCGGTCTTCACGATCTTGCTGGCGGGGATGGCTTCGGCCACCGACTCGAAATTGGCGACGGCAGTGCCGCCGCGCTTCTTGATCTCCTCGACGACTTCCTCGGCGGGCGCCGCGCTCGTGCCGGCACCGTCAGCAGCGACGCCGGGATCGTTGACCACGACCTTGGCGCCTTCCGCCGCGCAAAGCAGCGCGATCTCGCGCCCGATGCCGCGGCCTGCGCCGGTGACGATGATGACCTTGTCTTGCAGTGATTTTGTCATGTGGATTACCTCTCGTTCGTAAACACGATCGTGCCCGACGCGGCGAACATGCCGCCGACGCCGTGGCACACTGAAATCTTCGCGTTGGCGACCTGGGCCGGCGCGATGCCGCGCATTTGCCGCACGCTCTCCTGCAGCGCGTACATGCCGTACATGCCCGAATGCATGTAGGAGAGGCCGCCGCCATTGGTGTTGAGCGGCAGCTTCCCGCCGGGCCGCGTGTTGCCGTCCGCGATGAACTTTCCGGTCTCCTCATGCGGCATGAAGCCGAGGTCGCCGAGTCCGAACAGCGGCAGATGCGCAAATGCATCGTAGATCATGAGATGATCGACGTCCTCGTGCGCGATGCCGGCCTCCCTGAAGGCCAGCGGCCCCGCCGTCTTGAAGGCGCGCGAGGAATTGAAGGTCTCCATCTGGCTGACCATCGGCGTCTCCGCGCTCTCGCCGGTGCCCATGATGTAGACGGGCTTGCGCGGAAAATCCTTGGCGCGGTCGGCCGAGGTCAGGATCAGCGCGCCGCCGCCGTCGGTGACGAGGCAGCACTGCAACAGGCGAAACGGATAGGCGATCATGCGCGAGTTGAGCACGTCCGCGACCGTGATCGGGTCCTTCATCATCGCGCGCGGATTCTTCGCCGCCCATTCCCGCTGCACCACCGCGACCGAGGCCAGCTGCTCGTGCGTGATGCCGTAGGTCTTCATGAAGCGCAGCACGGGAATCGGAAACATGCTGGGCGGACCGTAAACGCCATAGGGCGCCTCGAACTGGCCTTGCAGGCTGTCGGCGGGGATCGAGCGCGGCGCCTTGCCGATCATCGACTTGCCGCTCTCAGCATGGGTGATCAGCACCGTCTTGCACAGGCCGGCCTCGATCGCCGCGGCGGCATGGCGGACGTGCAGCATGAAGGAGCAGCCGCCGACGGAGGTGCCGTCCACCCAGGTCGGCTTGATGCCGAGATAGTGGCAGACCTGCTGCGGCGTCTCGACCGCGGTGGCGAAGCCGTCGATGTCGGACAGCTTCAGCCCGGCATCAGCGATAGCGTTGAGCGCGGCATCCGCGTGAAGCTGGAGCTGCGAGGCGTTGGGAATGACGCCAAGCTCAGTGGTCTCGGCCGCGCCGACGACGGCAACCTGGTTGCTGCGCATGACCTACTCCTTCGCCGGACGGAAGACGGGGAGGGTGATCTTGTCGTCGAGCGCCTGGAAGGTGACCTCGAGCTTCATGTCGAGCTCGAGCGCCTCGGGCGTCTGCGGGCAGTCGATGATGTTGCTCATCATGCGCGGCCCCTCGTCGAGCTCGACCACCGCGATCGCATAAGGCGGCGTGAAGCCGGGCGCGGCAGGACGGTGGTTGATCACGTAGCTGTAGAGGAAGCCCTTGCCGCTCGCCTTGAAAATGCTCACCTTGCGCGAGGCGCAGGACGGGCAGAACGGGCGCGGCGGGAAGTAGATATGGGCGCAGGCGTCGCAGCGCTGCAGGCGCAATTCCCCCGCCTTGGTGCCGTCCCAGAAATGCTGGGTCTCCGGCGTCGGTTTCGGTCGCGCGCGCTGCGGTTCGGCCATGTCGGAACGCCCTCCCAGAAATCAGGCCTCACGCCCGCCTGTTCAATCTTGATGGGACAATCGACCATGGTGCGTCAACGGTCCAGCAATACGCATGCATGCCATCATGCGCACAATGCTTGTGTCGAACTGAGGCAGCGCTATAGATTGCGCGCGACAATATTCCGTGAGACAGACATGCCCGAATTTCCGACACTGGCGAAGCTCGCCGAGGACCTCGAAAGCGGCCGCACCACCGCCCGCAAGCTGGTCGAGGCCTGCATCGCCAGGATCGCCGATCCCGCCGGCGAGGGCCAGCGCGCCTTCCTCCACGTCGACAAGGACGCCGCGCTCGCGGCGGCCGACGCGATGGACGGCTTACGCAAGGCCAAGGCGGCGCCATCGCGCTATGCCGGTATCCCCATCTCGATCAAGGATCTGTTCGACATCAAGGGACAGGTGACGTGCGCCGGCTCGCGCGCGCTCGACGATTCCCCGCCGGCCGAGCAGGATGCCGTGACGGTCGCGCGGCTGCGCAGGGCCGGCTTCGTCGTGATCGGGCGCACCAACATGACCGAGTTCGCCTATTCCGGCATCGGCATCAATCCGCATTACGGCACACCCAAGGGAGCCTGGAACCGGGCCGCGGGGCACGTTCCCGGCGGCTCCTCCTCGGGTGCTGCGGTCTCCGTGCTCGACGGTATGGCGCATGGCGCGCTCGGCACGGACACGGGCGGCTCCTGCCGGATTCCGGCGGCCTTCAACGGCATCGTCGGCTACAAGCCGACGCAGCGGCGCGTGCCGCTCGATGGCTCCGTGCCGTTGTCGTTCTCGCTCGACAGCATCGGGCCTCTGGCACGATCGGTCAGTTGCTGTGCCATACTCGACGCGGTGCTCGCGAACGAGCCCATCGCGCCGTTGAAGCCGCGGCCGGTCCAGGGCATGAGGCTCGCGGTGCCAACCACGATCGCGCTCGACGAGCTCGACCCAGAGGTGGCCGAAACCTTCGAGCGCGCTCTGAAGTCGCTGTCGGATCACGGCGCCATCATCGAGCGCATCGAGATGGCCGAATTCCACGATATCGGCCCGATGAACGCCAAGGGCGGCTTTGCCGCTTCCGAGAGCTACGCCTGGCATCGCTATCTCATCAACGCGAAGGGCGAAGTCTACGATCCCCGGGTTTCCGTGCGGATCATGCGCGGCGAGGCGCAGAGCGCAGCCGATTACATCGATCTGCTCAACGAGCGCCGCTCGCTGATCGCCCGCGTCAACGCGCGCATAGCGGCCTATGATGCCCTTGTGCTGCCGACCACGCCCAACACGCCGCCGAAGATCGCCGACCTTGCCGAGGACAAGGCATTCACGCGCGAGAACATCCGCGCACTGCGTAATTGCAGCCTGATCAACTTGATCGACGGCTGCGCCATCTCGCTGCCGGCACATCGCCAGGGCGACGTCCCCGTCGGCCTGATGCTGGCGGGCGCGGGCGGGTCGGACCGCCGCATTTTCGAACTTGCTGCCGGCATGGAGGCCGTCATTCGTGTTTGATCTCACCTTCACCGTCGACGCCCAGGGTACCACCACGCCGCTGACGCTGGCGATCGATCAGATGGTGATCGCCGGCTGGACCGGCCGCGATCCGGTCGCGCGCGACAACCACATCAAAGAGCTGCAGGAGATGGGCATTGCCCCGCCGGCATCGACGCCGATCTACTACCGTGCGTCGGCGCGGCGGCTCACGCAGGAGGACAGCATCGAATGCACCGGTACCGATTCCTCCGGCGAGGTCGAATTCGTGCTGATCGGCTGGCAGGGCCGCATCTTCGTCGGCTGCGGCTCCGACCACACCGATCGCAAGGTCGAGGCCTACAGCGTCACGGTGTCCAAGCAGATGTGCGACAAGCCGATCGCCTCGACGCTGTGGGAGCTGGAAGACGTCATCGGCCACTGGGACAAGATGATCCTGCGCTCCTGGGCCACGATCAGGAGCGAGCGCGTGCTCTACCAGGAAGGCACGCTGGATGCGATGCTGCCGGTGAAAGATCTCATCGCGCGCGGCTTTGATGGCGGCAAGCTGCCCGACGGCTGCGCCATGTTCGGCGGCACCTTCGCCGCCAAGGGCGGCATCCGCCCCGCCGACCGCTTCGAGTTCGAGCTGGAGGATCCCGTGCTGAAGCGCACGATCAAGCACGGGTATGACGTGTTGACGCTGCCGGTGCGCGGCTGAGGCCTTCCTTCCCGATCGTTATCGCCAGCGAAGCTCTCTCCGCCGTCATTGCGAGGAGCCCTTGCGACGAAGCAATCCAGCATCCCTCCGCGGAAAGACTGGATTGCTTCGCTCCGCTCGCAATGACGGAGAGAGACGGAAATCGGGTGGCGGCGGCGGCGACTGGCTGCGAGGATGAGTGCCATGACAGCAACAGCACGAAAACCAGCTCATTCGCTCCCGACCGAGATCACCAGCCGCGTCGATGCGCTCCCTTGGGCTCAAATTACCAGCGAGCTTGACTCCCAGGGCTGCGCCGTCCTCAAGGGCCTGCTGACGCCTGACCAGTGTGGTGCCATCGCCGCGCTCTACTCGGACGATGCGCACTTCCGCAGCCGTATCGTCATGGGCCGTCACGGCTTTGGCCGCGGCGAATACAAATATTTCGCGTATCCACTGTCCGGTCTGATCGCGCAGCTCCGCCCGGCGCTGTACGCGCATCTTCAAGCCGTGGCCAATCGCTGGAACGAGGCGATGGGGATCGACATCCGCTATCCCACTGCGCATGCAGCCTTCCTGAAGCGCTGCCACGAGGCGGGGCAGGCGCGGCCGACGCCGCTGCTGCTGCAATATGAAGCCGGCGACTTCAACTGCCTGCATCAGGACCTCTATGGCGAGCACGTGTTCCCGCTTCAGGTCGCTATCCTGCTGTCCGAACCGGGGCGCGATTTCACCGGCGGCGAGTTCGTGCTGACCGAGCAGCGCCCGCGCATGCAGTCCCGCGCCGAAGTGGTTCCGCTCGCGCAAGGCGATGCGGTCGCCTTCGCCGTGCATCACCGTCCGGTGCAGGGGACACGCGGCACCTATCGCGTTAACATGCGTCATGGCGTCAGCCGGATCAGGTCCGGCCAGCGCCACACGCTGGGTGTGATCTTCCATGATGCCAAATGAGCGCAGGCGTTGACGGCTGATCTGTTCGACAACGTCGCCGAGGCGCAGCCGTCGCGCGAAGAGATCGCCGATGGCGCGGTGCTGCTGCGCGGCTTCGTCAAGCCGATCGAGGGCGAGCTGATCGCAGCAGTGCGTGCGATCGTGGCGCAATCGCCGTTCCGCCGGATGACCACGCCCGGCGGCCACCTGATGTCGGTAGCGATGACCAATTGCGGCGAGCGCGGCTGGATCACCGATCACACCGGCTATCGCTATGACCCCATAGATCCCCGAACCGGTGCGCCATGGCCCGAAATGCCGCCGGTGCTGCGCGATCTCGCCCGCCGCGCGGCGGAGCAGGGCGGCTTCAAAGACTTCGCGCCGGATGCATGCCTCGTCAACCGCTACGAACCCGGCACGCGGCTGTCGCTGCACCAGGACAAGGACGAGCTGGATTATTCCGCGCCGATCGTCTCGGTCTCGCTCGGCCTGCCCGCGACCTTCCTGTTTGGCGGCCTCGCGCGCGGCGACAAGCCGCGCCGCTTCCGGCTGGTCCATGGCGACGTCGTGGTCTGGGGCGGGGCGAGCAGGCTCGCCTATCACGGCGTCGCGCCGCTCGCAGAGGGTGAGCACGCGCTGCTCGGGCGGAAGCGGATCAACCTGACGTTCCGCAGGACGCGATGAGAGAAGTCATTCGGGGGCGCGCGCAAGCGCGAACCCGGGATCTCGAGGTTCCGGGTTCGGCTCTGCGAGCCGCCCCGGAACGACATCAAGGCTTTGGCGGATGGATGAACGCCCAAGGGCTGACTTCCGAATCCCGCGTCACTTCGACCGAAATCAGATACGGCCCGCCATGAGCCAGCGCCTTCTCCATCGCCGCCTTGAACTGATCCGGCGCAGTGACACGTGCGGCCGCGACGCCAAAGGACTCCGCGAGCTTGACGAAATCAGGATTGACGAGATCTGACGCCACCACGCGGCCGTCGAAGCGTTCGCGTTGGTCGCGGCGGACATTGCCGTAGGCGTTGTTGTTGAACACCAGCGTCACCACGCCGATGTTGAACTGCACGGCGGTGGCAAGCTCCTGCACGCCGAACATGAAGCCGCCGTCGCCGGTGATCGCCACCACCGGCTTGTCGGGATTGGCGACTTTGGCTCCGAGCGCGGTCGGGAAGCCCGAGCCGAGCGTGCCCTGGTAGCCCGAGGTGATGAAGGTGCGCGGCTCATAGATCGGAAAGCCGTACCAGGAGGCGAAGCCGAACTGCGACAATTCATCAGTGACGATCGCGTTCGCCGGCAGCACCTCGCGCAGGATGTTGAGATAGGCCATCTGCGGCTGGATGCGCTGGATCTCCGCTTGCGCCGTCGCAGTGGCGTCGCGGATCTCCTCCCGACGGCCACGGGTCCGCGCATAGCCAGCCTTCTTCACGGCCGCGACGAGATCGGCCGTTCCGGCTTTGGCATCAGCGACGATGCCTGCATCGACAACGACCCGGCGCATCTCGACCGGATCGATGTCGATCCGAACGGATTTCAGCCCCTTCGGCTGATAGGGCCAGCGGAAGCCCGAAGCCGGCAGTTCCGCGCGGGTGCCGATCGCGATCATCACATCGGTGTTCGGCCACAGTCTGTAGGCCGCGGCCATGGTGAGGCCGAGCTCGTGCGCGTTGGAGACGATGCCGCGGCCGCTGCGGAAGGCGACCACGGGTGCATCGATCATCTCGGCAAGTTCCAGAATCTCCTCGCCTGCCTCGATCGCGCCGCTGCCGACGAAAATCATCGGCGCCTTGCTGTTCTTGATCAGCGCGGCGGCCTGCTTCACGAGATCAGGATCGGGTTGCGGCGCGGGCAAGGGCTCCAGCACCAGCGCCGCCGCGGTGTCCGCGCGCTGAGTGAACACGTCCCAGGGCATCTCGACCGAGGCAGGGCCACGCCGGCCCGACATCATTTCCTGGAAGGCGCGCGCGACGACCGTCGGCGCATTTCCGGGATATTCGATCCGGTCGGCCCATTTCACATAGGTGCGCAAGGTCGCGAGCTGGTCCGGCATCTCATGCAGATGACCGCGGCCCTTGCCCAGGAACGTCGTCGGCACCTGGCCCGTGACGCACAGCACAGGCTCGTTGCAGCCGAACGCGGTGAGCAGCGCCGCGCTTGCATTGAGCACGCCGGGGCCGGGCACCACGCTGAACACGCCGGGCCTGCCGCTGGAGCGCGCATAGCCGAACGCCATGTAGCCGCAGGCCTGCTCGTGCCGTGCCCCGATCACCTTGAGCTGGGCCTGGTGAAAGGCGTCGAACAGGCCGTAGACCTGCGCACCGGGCAGGCCGAACACGGTGTCGACGCCTTGGGCGACCAGGCCGCTTACGATCGCTTCGCCGCCGGTGAGGGTGGTCATCTGGCTATTCCACTTCGATGGTTGGTCAGGCTTCGTCGACGACACCGTTGCGCAGGCACCCGATGCCCTCGGCCGCGATCTCGACGGTGTCCCCGGGTTTCAAATAGCGCGGCGGATCGAACCGCGCACCGGCGCCGATCGGCGTGCCCGTGACAATGATATCCCCGGGGACGAGGGTTGCGAAGGTGGAGATATAGTTGATGAGGTAGCGGAAGGAGAACATCAGCCGGCTGGTGCGATCGTCCTGCCTGAGCTCGCCGTTGACATGCGTGGTGAGCCTGACGTCGGCGATCTGTGATTCCTGCGTGTAGGGTACCAGCGATGGGCCGATGCTGCCGCTGGAATCAAAGTTCTTGCCCTGCGTCACATTGAACTTGGCGTGGCGGAGCCAGTCGCGCACCGAACCTTCGTTGCAGAGCGTGAGCGCGGCGATGTGATCGAGCGCTGTGCTCTCCGGGATGTGCCGGCCTTGCTTGCCGATCACCAGCACGATCTCGCCCTCATAATCGAGCTGAGCGGATGCGCGCGGGCGCACCAGCGGCGAGTCGTGACCGACGAACGAACGTGGCGAACGCATGAACATGCTCGGATATTTCGGCGCGTCCTGCCCGTCCTTGTACTCGGCATTGCGGTCGGGATAGTTGACGCCGATGCAGATGATCTTTTCCGGCGCGGGCACCGGCGGCAACCAGGTGATGTCGCCGAGCGCGTGATCCGGCTTGCGGCTGGCCGCTTCCTCGGCAAAGCTTACGAGCTTTCCGGCCGCGATCACTTCCCGCAGCGTTGGATAGTCCTTTGCATGGCGCTTGGAGAGATCGACCATGCCGCCCTCCATGACGGCGCCGTAGCTGACATCACCCTTTACGGAATAGGTGGCGAGGCGAGGAAGCTTCATGGCTCAATCCGCCACCAGCACGTCGGCCACGAATTTCGGCTCGCGCATGGCTTGGCCTGAGAAGGGCGAGCCCTGCTCGAACCAGGAGCGCGGCGCCGGTGCGCCCCACAGCGTCTGGCGGCGCGGATCGCGCAACGACCAGCGCAGCGGCTCGTGGTCGTGATCCCCCGTGAAATAGTCGCTGGTGTAGAGCTCGAGCCGGTGCCCGTCGGGGTCGCGGACATAGAGGAAGAATGCGTTCGAGATGCCGTGGCGCCCCGGGCCGCGCTCGATGTTCTTGACGAAGCCTTGCGAGGCCATGACGTCGCAGAGATGGATGATGTTCATCGCCGTCGGCGTCCAATAGGCGAAATGGTGCAGGCGAGGGCCCTTGCCATTGGTGATGGCGAAGTCGTGGACATTGCCCTTGCGATGCATCCAGGCTGCGGCAATGCGGCCGCTGGGTCCGTCCTCCTCGGCGTATTCGGTGAGACGGAAGCCGAGCCGCGCATAGAACTCGACCGTGTCCTGCACTTCGGCGGCGAACACGTTGAAATGATCGAGCCGCTGCGGATGGCAGCCCCGATAGAGGTCGTAGCGACGCAAGAGATGCGGCCGGCGGTCCATCGATGCGTAGAGCTCGATCTGGAAGCCGAATGGGTCGGTGAATTGCAGCGTGCGGCCCTGGAACGGCTGATCGACGAAGGCGTATCCGAGGCCGTGCTCGGACAGGAACGCGGCGGCCTTGTCGAGGTCCCCCTCGCTGCCGACCTTGAAGCCGAGCCGGGCGCAAGCCGGCGCCGAGGCTTTCCGCAGCACGAGCGAGTGATGCTGATGCTCTTCCGCAGCGCGCAAGTACACGGCTTTGTCGTCGGTATCCTCGACATGCAGGCCGACAATGGTCTCGTAAAACTCGCGGCTCAGCTTCAAATCGGTCACGTCGAGCACGACGTGGCTGGAACGGATGATGTTGAACGGCGGCTCGAAGATGTGTTGCGGTACGGGCATTGGCGTTTCCCCTCGTTAGGCCTGTCATTCCGGGGCGGTCCGTAGGACCAAACTATGGTGCGCAATTGCGCACCTGAGAATCTCGAGGCTCCGGGTTCTCCGGGCCGCGCTTGCGCGGTCCCGCCGCCCCGGAACGACGGTGGTTCTAAGTTCCCAGCTTCTGAATCTTGTGCGTGCCCCGCGCCAGCGAGACGTGCTTGGTTTCCATGTAGAAGTCGAACGAATAATCGCCGCCGTCGCGGCCAATGCCGCTCGCCTTCATGCCGCCGAACGGCGTCGGCAGATGGCGGACGTTTTCAGAGTTCAGCCAGATCATGCCGGCCTCCAGCGCATCGGCAACGCGCAGGGCGCGGCCGACATCGTTGGTCCAGACATAGCCGGTCAGGCCATAGCGGATGTCGTTGGCGATCTCGATCGCGTCGGCCTCGTCCTTGAACGGCAGCACCGTGAGGAACGGGCCGAACACCTCCTCCTGCGCAATGCGCATCTTGCCGTGCGCGCCGGTGACCAGGGTGGGCTCGACATAATGTCCGCCGCCAGGGCCGTCATGGGCCTTGCCACCGACCGCAATGGTCGCGCCGTCCTGCCGCGCGACGTCGAAATAGGAGCAGACCTTCGCCAGATGCCGCTCGTGGATCAGCGGCCCGATCTCGGTCGCGGGATCGAGGGGATGGCCGACCTTCAGCGCCTTCACGCGCGCGGTCAGCTTCTCGGTGAACTTGTCCGCAATGCTGGCTTGGACCAGGAGTCGGCTCGATGACGTGCAGCGTTCACCGTTGAGCGAGTAGATCATGAACACGACCGCATCGAGCGCGCGGTCGAGATCGGCGTCGTCGAACACGATCACCGGGTTCTTGCCGCCGAGCTCGAAATGCACGCGCTTCAGGGTCGGTGCGCCCTGCACCATGATCGCCGAGCCGGTCGCGCTCTCGCCGACGAAGCCGATCGCCTTGATGGCCGGGTGCTCGGTCAGCGCCTTGCCGGCCTCCTCGCCGAAGCCGTGGACGGTATTGAGCACGCCGTCGGGAATGCCGGCCTGCTTGGCCAGCTTCGACAGGATATCCGCGGTGACCGGCGACCATTCGGCCGGCTTATGTACGACGGTGCAGCCGGCGGCCAGAGCAGGCGCGATCTTCCAGGTCGAGAGCATGAACGGCGTGTTCCAGGGCGTGATCACGCCGACCGGGCCGATCGGCACGCGCGTCGAGATATTCCAGTGCTCGTCGCTCGGCGTGTTGAGGCCGTCGCGCGCCTCCGCGCATTTGTCGGCGAAGAAGCGGAAATTCTCGGCGGCGCGGATCGCGGCTTTCGCCATGAAGCGATAGGCCTGTCCGGTGTCGACGCATTCGAGCACCGCGATGTCCTCGGCATTGTCCTCGATGGCGTCGGCCACACGATGCAGCAGTTTCTTGCGCATCGCCGGACCCATGTCGCGCCAGGATTTGAACGCAAGCGCAGCGGCCGTGGCGGCGCGATCGATGTCCTCGGCGGTGCCGCGCGCGACGCTCGCGAGCGTCGTGCCATCGACCGGCGACTTCGTCTCGAACGTCTCGCCGGAGATCGAGGCAACGGTCTTGCCGTCGATCATGTGACCGATGCCGTCGGCACGCAGCTTCTTCAGCAGTGTTGCGACGCGCTCGCTGTTGGCCTGGAACACATCGGCTTTCGGGGTGGGCTTATCCATTTGCGGCTTCCGCTTTCAGAGCGTCGTGAATGTTGTTGCGCTTCCAGCTCGTGTCCTTGTCGTTGATCTGCATGTCGAACGACAAAGCGAACTTGCTGGCGGAGAAGACGGGGTCGAGATGCTTTGAAAGTGCCTGGAAGACGTGCTCGCCGGCTTGCTGGCGCGTCCTGAGGTCGCGGCCTTCGCCGATGCGCAGCACCATGTCGAGAAAACCGTAGTCCTGCCTGCTGTCGGCAATCGCATAATGCTCGCAGCGGATGGCGCGCACGCGGATGCCGCCGAGCGGGAAGATGCCAGTCTCGATCGCCGCCTTGCGCACGACTTCGCAGACCAGGCTCATGTCAAGACGACCATCGAGATTGGCCGAATATTCAATCGTGAAATGCGGCATCGCGGTTTCACTCCCTGTCTTCTTGTTCGTCAGGCGAAGTAGCAGCTGACCGAGCCGTAGACGCCATAATCGGCCTGAATTGTGTCGCCCTTGCGGGTCTCGATCGGACGGATGAAGGAGCCCGCAAGCACGACCTGGCCGGGCTCCAGCGCTAGCCCAAGCGGCGCGATCTTATTGGCAAGCCAGGCGACCGCAGTTGCGGGATGATTGAGCACGCCGGCGGCAAGGCCGGTCTCTTCCAATTGGCCATTCCGGAAGCAGAGCGCGCCGATCCAGCGCAGGTCAGCATCCAGCGGACGGATCGGCCGTCCGCCGAGCACGATGCCCGCATTGGCCGCATTGTCGGCGACGGTGTCGAAAATCTTGCGCGTTGCTTTGGTCTTGGGATCGATGCGTTCGATTCGCGTATCCAGAATTTCCAGCGCTGGCACGACGAAGTCGGTGGCGTTGAGCACGTTGAACAGCGTGCAGTCGGGGCCTGAAAGGCGCTTGCTCATGACGAAGGCGAGCTCGGCCTCGACCCGCGTCGCGATGAAGCGCTCGGTCGGAATGATCCCACCATCGGCGAAGAACATGTCGTCGAGCAGCACGCCGGAATCCGGCTCGTCGATATTGAGCGCGCTCTGCATCGCCTTCGAGGTCAGGCCGATCTTGTGGCCTTTGACGCTGCGTCCCTCCGCGATCTTGACGTCGACCCAGGCCTTCTGAATCGCGTAGGCATCAGCGATGGTGATGCCGGGAAAGTCCTGCGACAGCTGGCGAATCTGCGTGCGGCTCTTCTCCGCCTGGTGCAGACGCCTCGCGCAAGCTTGAATATCGTCGTTGGAAAGCGCCATTTCTGATCTTACAAATTCGGGGCGACGGGAGATACTTAACATGTTAAGTGAATGCGTCAAACACAAATTCGGCTTGCTGCATTGCAAACGTTTTGCGGCTTGAAGGGGCGTTATGGTGAAGAGACCGGCTGATCCAGCGAACGGAAGCGCGCCCGCCGCGCGTCAGGTGCCGATGCGCGATTTCTCGCGTTCGCTGCCGATGTCGCTGCTGCGGGCGCGCGAAGCGGTGATGCGGCAGTTTCGGCCATCGCTACGCGAGCACGGCTTGACTGAGCAGCAATGGCGCATCCTGCGTGCGCTGGCGGCGATCGAAGCGGTCGAGGTCACGGAACTTGCGCGCACCGCGTTCCTGCTCGGGCCGAGTCTGTCACGCATCCTGCGCGATCTCGAAGCGCGCAATCTGATCGAGCGCAAGACCGCGAAAGCGGACCAGCGCCGCAGCATGGTCTCGATCTCGAAAGAGGGGGTCAAGCTGATGGCTTCGGTGGCGCCGAATTCGGAGGCGATCTATGCCGAGATCACGCGACGCTTTGGCGCACGCAAGCTCGCCGAATTGCAGGACATGCTCGGTGCGCTCGAACAGAGTCTCGCAGAGCTCGGCAGCGCCGAGGAGGCAAGTGCCGAGGAGTGAAAGCTGATATGCGCGAGCGTGCGGCAACGGCCATGGACATCCGCTGATTTGTTCGCTCAAACTGCGGCCCAAGCCGATCGCTGAACATCGGCGCCGCGTGGAGGCAAGCAGACCCTTATGGTCACCATTCAGGTCCAGAAGCTGATCGACTTCGTCACCGAAGTCTTCACGCATGCGCAGTCCTCGCCCGAGGAAGCCCGGCGCATCGCCACCTATCTGACCACCGCGAACCTGACCGGCCATGACAGCCACGGCGTGATCCGCGTTCCCGTCTATATCCGCTGGCAGAAGACCGGCTCGGTCGTGCCCAACCAGACCGCCGAATTGGTGCTGGACACGCCTTCGCTCGCGGTGGTCGATGGCAAGTTCGGCTACGGCCAGACCGTGACGCCGCAGGCGGTCAGGATCGGCATCGAGAAGTGCCGGAAGGCGGGGCTTGCCGCGGTCGCGCTACGCAATGCCGGCCACATCGGCCGCGTCGGCGATTGGGCCGAGATGGCCGCGGCCGAAGGTCTTATCTCCGTGCATTTCGTCAATGCCGCGGGCTCGCTGCTGGTGGCGCCGTTCGGCGGCGTCGAGAAGCGGCTCTCCACCGCGCCTTATTGCGTCGGCATTCCCCGCGAGGGCCGGGATCCGATCGTGCTGGACTTTGCGACCTCGGTCGTCGCCGAGGGCAAGGTGCTGGTCGCAAGCCGCGGAGGCAAGAAGCTGCCGAAGGGCGCGCTGGTCGATGCCGACGGGACTTTGAGCGAGGATCCGGTCGTGCTGTACGGACCGTTTACGCCGGAGGGGCCGCGCGATCATACCGCGGGCACCGGGGCCATCCGTGCCTTTGGCGAGCACAAGGGATCGGGCCTTGCCTTCATGTGCGAACTCCTGGGCGGCGCGCTGACCGGAACCGGGGCCACCTCCGGCGGGCGGCGCTTTGCCAATGGAATGCTGGCGTTCTATGTCGATCCGAAGGTGGTCGACACTTCCAGCCTTTTCGACGGCGAAGTGTCGCGCTATGTCGATTTCATCCGCGCCACCAAGCCGGCGGCCGGGGTGGATCAGGTGCTGATTCCCGGCGATCCGGAGCGGAAAACCCGCGCTGAGCGGACCCAGAACGGCATCCCCTTGCCGGATGACACCTGGGCGGCGATAGTGAACACGGCCCGCGAGGTCGGCGTCAGCGAAGTCAGCATCCAGAGGGCGGCCGCATAGGTCTTGCGCCATTGCGAGCGTAGCGCGGCGGCCCGGTTCGCGGTAACAGCGGGATTGTGCTGTCGCGGCGCTCGTCATGGTGACGATGTCCAAAGAACACGGTCCAAACAACAAAGAAGGAAGGCAACGTGGCGAACAAGGTCAAGGATATCTGGAAGTCGGGCAAGGCCGTGGTCAACGCGTGGCTCGCGATTCCCTCCGGCTTCTCGGCCGAGATGATCGCGCAATGCGGCTTCGACAGCGTTACCGTCGACATGCAGCATGGCGTGCAGGATTATCTCTCGATGGTGCAGTGCTTCCAGGCCATGGACAAGCACCCGATCACGCCGATGGTCCGCGTGCCCTGGAACGAGCCCGGCATCATCGGCAAGGTGCTCGATGGCGGCGCCTATGGCGTGATTTGCCCCATGGTCAACACGCCGCAGGAAGCCAGGAACCTGGTTTCCTATGCCAAATATCCGCCGAAGGGCGTCCGCTCCAACGGCCCGATCCGCGCCGGAATGTACGGCACCGCCGGCTCCTACCAGAAGACGGCCAACGACGACATCGTGCTGCTGCCGATGATGGAGACCAAAACCGCCGTCGAGAACATGGAAGCGATCTTCGACGTCGAAGGCATCGACGGCGTCTATATCGGTCCCTCCGATCTCGGCTTCTCCTACGGCCTCGAGCCCAAGCTCGACCGCAGCGAGCCCGAAATCCTCGCGATCTACGAGAAGATCATCAAGGAGTGCGGCAAGCGCGGCCTCAATCCGGGCATCCATTGCAGCGGCGCCGAAGGTGCCGCGCGCGCCATCAACATGGGCTTCAAGCTGGTGACGCTGTCGAACGAGGTCGGCTTGATGACGACCTACGCCAAGATGCAGGTCAATGCGACCCGCAAGGATTCGGGCGGCAAGGCTTGATCTCTCTGTGTCCCGGACGCGGTGCGGCGCGCAGTGCCGCTCCGCAGAGCCGGGACCAGTCGCTGACAAAGTACGTGACGTGACAACTGGACCCCGGATCAGCAGCGCACCGTTTCACGTTGCGCTCTGTCCGGGGCACGATAGTTTCAATACAGGAGATCTCCATGACCATCAGCCCCGTCATCCGCCTGCATCCCGATGATGGCGTGCTGATCGCGCGCGCCAGCCTGCCGCCGGGGACGGTGGTTGCCGATGGTGTGACCACGGTCGAGCGCATTCCCTCCGGCCACAAGGTCGCGATCAAGCCGATCGCAGTCGGCGATCCCGTGATACGCTACGGCCAGATCATCGGCTTTGCCACGGTGCCGATCGCGCCGGGCCAGCACGTGCACGTGCAGAATTGCGGCATGGGCGATTTCGCCAAGGACTACGCCTATTGCGCCGACGTCAAGCCGACGCCGAATTTCGACCTGCCGGCGACCTTCGAGGGCATCCGCCGGCCGGACGGCCGCGTCGCCACGCGCAACTATATCGGCATCCTGACTTCGGTGAATTGCAGCGCGCATGTCGCGAGCCTCGTCGCCGACGTCTTCAAGAAGAATCCGTTCACCGGCGCCAATCCGCTGGCCGACTTCCCCAATGTCGACGGCGTTGTCGCGCTGACCCACAAGACCGGCTGCGGCATGACGCAGAACGAGCCGCTGGCGCTGCTCCGCCGCACGCTCGGCGGTTATGCACGGCACGTCAACTTCTCCCACGTCATCGTGCTCGGCCTCGGCTGCGAGGTGAACCAGATCGGCGGCCTGATGGAGGAGCAGAAGCTCGCCGGCCGCCTGCGCGCGATGGATATCCAGGAGGTCGGCGGCACCCGCAAGACGGTGGAAGCCGGCATCGCCTTCGTGCGCGAGGCGCTTGCGGATTCCAACAAGGTCAAGCGCGAGACGGTGCCGGCAAGCGAACTGACTGTAGCCCTGCAATGCGGCGGCTCGGACGGCTATTCCGGCGTATCAGCCAATCCCGCCCTGGGTGCGGCCAGCGATCTCATCGTGCGTCACGGCGGCACCGTCATCCTGTCGGAGACGCCGGAGACTTATGGCGCCGAACATCTGTTGACGCGCCGCGCCGTCAGCCGCGAGGTCGGCGAGAAGCTGGTCGACCTCATGCGTTGGTGGGATGAATACACGACGCGCGAAGGCGCCGAGATGAACGCCAATCCAAGCCCCGGCAACAAGGCCGGCGGTCTCACCACCATTCTCGAGAAATCGCTCGGCGCGATGGCGAAGGCCGGCACCACTAACCTCGTCGAGGTACTGCGCTACGCCGAACCCATCACCAAGAAGGGCTTCGTCTTCATGGACACGCCCGGCTACGATCCGGTCGCAGCGACCGGGCAGGTCGCGGGCGGCGCCAATCTGATCTGCTTCACCACCGGCCGCGGCAGCGTGTTCGGCTGCAAGCCGGCGCCCTCGATCAAGCTCGCGACCAACACGCCCATGTACAAGCGCATGGAAGAGGACATGGACGTCAATTGCGGCACCATCCTCGAAGGCGAGGAGAGCGTCCAGCAGTGCGGCCAGCGCATCTTCGAGCTCATCCTCAAGACCGCGTCCGGACAGCCGACCAAGAGCGAGAGCTTCGATTTCGGCGGCGCCGAGTTCGCACCATGGGTGCTGGGCGCGACGATGTAGCAAAGGCGGAGCCCGTGCCGTAGGCACGGTCTGCCCGTTGTTAGTGCTTGATCGAGGTCACCAGCGGTGTTCTGCTCAAAAAAGCTGCTGGAGTACCGCATCCCGTGTCGATCTACGTCGCATTACACCATGTCACGCACTACAAATACGACCGCCCGATCGATCTCGGCCCGCAGACCATCCGTCTGCGGCCGGCGCCGCATACCCGCACGCCGATCCTGAGCTATTCGCTGAAGGTTACGCCGGCCAATCATTTCGTGAACTGGCAGCAGGATCCGCTGGGCAACTGGATCGCGCGCTACGTCTTCCCGGAGAAGACGACCGAGCTCAAAATCGAGGTCGATTTCACGGCGCAGATGACCACGGTCAATCCGTTCGACTTCTTCGTCGAGCCCTATGCCGACAGCTTTCCGTTCGAATATCCGCAAGATCTCAAGACGGAACTCGCGCCTTATCTCGAGACCGTCAAGCCGGACCGGCTGTTCGCGAAATATCTCGACACGATCCCGCACGAAGCCCCGAACACCGTCAACTTCCTGGTCGATCTGAACAGGGAGTTGCAGAAAAGGATCGGCTACGTCATCCGCATGGAGGCGGGCGTGCAGACGCCGGAGGAGACGCTCTCCTCCGCGGCCGGCTCATGCCGCGACTCCGCCTGGCTTCTGATCCAGACCTTCCGTCACCTCGGTCTCGCCGCCCGTTTCGTCTCCGGCTATCTGATCCAGGTCCGTCCCGACATCGATCCGGTCGAGGGGCCGCCGGAGGTCGAGCATGATTTCACCGATCTGCACGCCTGGGCCGAGGTCTACTTGCCGGGTGCAGGCTGGATCGGCTTCGACGCAACCTCGGGCATGCTCGCGGGCGAGGGCCACATCCCCGTCGCCGCGACGCCGCACTACCGCTCGGCCGCGCCGATCTCCGGCGGCGCCGGCTTCGCCGAGGTCGAATTCGCCTTCGACATGAGCGTCAAGCGCATTCGCGAGGCGCCGCGCATCACAAAACCGTTCTCGGACGAATCCTGGATACGGCTCAACGATCTCGGCGCGCAGGTCGACGCCGATCTCGCCGCGCAGGACGTGCGTCTGACCATGGGCGGCGAGCCGACCTTCGTCTCTGTCGATGATCTCGAAGGCGCCGAGTGGAACACGGACGCCGTCGGTCCGACCAAGCGCGGGCTCGCCGACGATTTGATCCGCCGCCTGCGCGCGCGTTTCGGACCCGGGGGCCTGCTGCACTTCGGTCAGGGCAAATGGTATCCCGGCGAAAGCCTGCCGCGCTGGGCCTTTGGCCTGTACTGGCGCAAGGATGGCGTGCCGATCTGGAAGAATGCCGACCTCATCGCCAGCATCGAAAATCCGCGACCGGCCCAGGCCACGGACGTCAAGGCGTTCGTGGAGGGCACGGCGTTGCGGCTCGGGGTCGATCCCGGCTACATCATGCCGGCCTATGAGGACACTGCGTACTGGCTGCAGAAGGAATCCGAGCTTCCCGTCAACGTCGACCCGTCCGATTCCAAATTGTCCGATCCGGAGGCCCGCGCGCGGATGGCGCGGGTGTTCGAGCAGGGGCTCAACAACCCTCGCGGTTTCGTGCTGCCAGTGCAGCGGTGGAATGCGCCGCCACGCTGGCGCAGCGAGCGCTGGCAACTCCGGCGCAGTCATCTGTTCCTGATGCCGGGAGATTCGCCGCTCGGCTTGCGCCTGCCGCTGGACTCTCTCGGCTATGTCCCGCCCGATCAATATCCCTACATCGTCGAGCGGGATCCGACGGAGGCCCGCGGCAAGCTGCCGGTGTTCAGCCTCCCGGCGCGTCCAGAATCGCCGGAGCGGCTCGAGCCCGAAGAGCTCAACACCTCCGTCCCGGTTCGCACCGCGATGTCGGTCGAGGTCCGCGACGGCGTGCTCTGCGCCTTCATGCCGCCGGTCGAGCAGATCGAGGATTATCTCGAGATGATCGCGGCGCTCGAAGCGACCGCCGAGGAGATGCAGCTCCAGGTCCATATCGAGGGTTATCCGCCGCCGTTCGATCCGCGCGTCGATATGATCAAGGTTACGCCCGACCCTGGTGTGATCGAGGTCAATGTCCAGCCGGCGAAGAACTGGCGCGAGGCGGTCGACATCACCACCGGGCTCTATGAGGATGCCGGCAAGACACGCCTCGGGGCCAATCGCTTCCTGGTCGACGGCCGCCACACTGGGACCGGCGGCGGCAATCACGTCGTGGTCGGCGGCGCCTCGCCGCAGGACTCGCCGTTCCTGCGCCGGCCCGATCTGTTGAAGAGCCTGGTGCTGTATTGGCAGCGTCATCCCTCGCTGTCCTATTTCTTCTCCGGCCTGTTCATTGGCCCGACCAGCCAGGCACCGCGCATCGACGAAGCGCGCCACGACAGCATCTACGAGCTCGAGGTCGCGCTGTCGCACGTGCCGCCGCCGGGCACTCAGGCGCCGCTATGGCTGGTGGATCGCTTGTTCCGGCATCTCCTCGTCGACATCACCGGCAATACCCATCGCGCCGAGATCTGCATCGACAAGCTCTATTCACCGGATGGCTCAACCGGCCGGCTCGGCCTTGTCGAATTCCGCGCGCTCGAAATGCCGCCGGATCCGCGCATGTCACTGGCGCAGCAGCTGCTCATCCGCGCGCTGATCGCAAAATTCTGGCGCGAGCCGCAACAAGGCAAGTTCGTGCGCTGGGGCACTGCGCTGCACGATCGCTTCATGCTGCCGCACTTCATCTGGGAAGATTTCCTCGATGTGCTCTCCGATTTGAAGCAGTTTGGCTATCCGTTCGAGCCTGAATGGTATCTGGCCCAGCTCGAATTCCGCTTCCCCGCGTTCGGCCGCATCCATCATGGCGGCGTGACGCTGGAGCTGCGGCAGGCGCTCGAGCCCTGGCACGTGCTCGGCGAGGAGGGCGCGGCCGGCGGCACCGTGCGCTATGTCGACTCATCGGTCGAGCGACTCCAGGTCAAGGCGGAAGGCTTCGTCGAAGGCCGCCATATCGTCAGCTGCAACGGTCGCCGCCTGCCGATGACCTCCACCGGCCGCTCGGGCGAGGCGGTGGCCGGCGTCCGCTTCAAGGCCTGGCAGCCCGCCTCGGGCCTGCACCCGACCATTCCCGTTCACGCGCCCCTGACCTTCGACCTCATCGACAGCTGGAACGGCCGCTCGCTCGGCGGCTGCGTCTATCACGTCGCCCATCCCGGCGGCCGCAGCTACGACACCAAGCCGGTCAACACCTACGAGGCCGAGGCGCGGCGGCTGGCGCGCTTCCAGGACCACGGCCATACGCCCGGTCCGATGCAGCCGCCGCCCGAGGAACGCACAAATGAGTTTCCGCTGACCCTCGACTTGCGGACCCCGCTCCTGCAATGAGTAGGATGGTGGGGCAGGGAGAGGCGCATGGGCGAGGGCGCGGCCGAACAGGACGACAAGGCCGGTAGAACGCAGGGCCAGCGCGAAGGCCAGCGTCGCTTCGCGCAATGGGTCCGCGACTATAGCCGCCTGCCCGGCATTCCTGACGAGTTCCTGGGTCCGGACGGCGTCCCGCGCGCGGTCTGGAGCCGCTTCTTCGATGCCTTCGGCGCGCTCGCGCCCGACGAGATCGAGCGGCGATTCGGCATGGCCGACCGCCACCTCCGCGAAGCCGGCGTCACGTATCGCGCCCCCGGCGACAGCGCCGACCGGCCCTGGTCGATCAGCCATCTGCCGCTTTTGATCGACGAGGCCGACTGGAAGCAGCTTTGCGCCGGGATCACCCAGCGCGCCGATTTGCTCGAGCGCGTGCTGGGCGACATCTATGGCGAGGGCCGACTGGTCGCGGAAGGCGCGCTGCCTGCGGCCGCGATCGCCGGCAGCCCCGAATATCTCCGGCCCGTCTGCGGCGTGCCGCCGCCGGGCGGGCGCTATCTCTCGCTCTATGCCGCCGATGTCGGCCGCGGGCCCGACGGTCGCTGGTGGGTGCTCGGCGACCGCACCCAGGCGCCTTCGGGTGCGGGCTACGCGCTGGAGAACCGCCTGGTGCTCTCGCGCGCCTTTTCCGACCTCTACAAATCGATGAACGTGCCGCGCGTCGCGCCGTTCTTCGAGGCCTTTCGCGACTCGTTGCGCGCCCGCGCCGACCGCGACGAGCCGCGGATCGGCGTGCTGACCCCCGGCAGCTTCAGCGAGACCTATTTCGAGCACGCGACGCTGGCGCGGTATCTCGGCTTCCTCCTGGTCGAGGGCGACGATCTCGCCGTCAGCGACAACCGTATCCACATCCGCACCGTCGCCGGGCTCAAGCGCCTCGACGTGCTCTTGCGCCGCGTCGACTCCAATTCGCTCGACCCGCTCGAGCTCGACGCCTCCTCGCATCTCGGCGTACCCGGCCTGATCGACGTGCTTCGCAAGGACGGCGTCGTCGTCGCCAACATGCCGGGCTCCGGGGTCCTTGAGGCGCGGGCGCTGCTCGGCTTCCTGCCGGCGCTCAGCCGCCGCATGCTCGGCGAGGAGCTGAAGATGCCGCACATCGCGACCTGGTGGTGCGGCCAGCGCGTCGCGCGCGAGGAGGTGCTGTCGCGGCTCGACGAGGTCGCGATCGAAGGCGCCTACCGCGGCGGCGTGCCCGGCTTCGGCTCCAGCGGTCCGGTGCTCGCGAGCGAGCTCGATGCGAGCGACCGCAAACGCCTGGTCGACGCCATCACCACGCGCGGCATGGACTATGTCGGCCAGGAGGTGGTGCGGCTCTCGACCATGCCGGTGTGGGAGCGCGGCCAGATCACGCCGCGCCCCTTCGTGCTGCGCGTGTTCGCGGCGGCGACGCCCGACGGCTGGGCCATCATGCCCGGCGGCTTCTGCCGGATCGCCGATCAGCCGGATGCCCGCGCGGTGTCGATGGGCGATGGCGCCCGTGCCGCCGACGTCTGGGTGGTCTCCGACAAGCAGGTCGCGACGGCCGCGACGCTGCTGCCGGCGACCGACAAGGTGCGGATCCGCCGCATCGCCGGCGTGCTGCCGAGCCGCGCCGCCGACAATCTGTTCTGGCTCGGCCGCTATCTCGAACGCGCCGAGGCGACGCTGCGGCTGGTGCGCGCTTTGGGCTCGCCGAGCGGGCCGAACAAGGGCACCGCGGCCTCGCTGCAATCGGCCGAACGGATCCAGCGCCTGCTGGTGGCCTGGGGCGCGACCTCGCAAACCTCGCGCATGGCCGCGGGGCGCATCGTGGCCGAAGCCTTGCAGAGCGAGGCGCGTTCCGGCTCGGCACTGTCGCTGGTGCGTGCGGCGCAGCGCACGGCGACCTCCTTGCGCGAGCGGCTGTCGCCAGATGCCTGGCAGGTCATCACCGAGATGGCCGAGCGCCTCGCCTATGAGGTCGAGGGCGACGACAGCGTGCTGAGCGCCGCCGAGCTGACCTTGCAGGAGCTTGCAAGCTTCGCGGGACTTGCACAGGAGAACATGAACCGCGCCGCCGGCTGGCGTTTTCTCGACATCGGCCGCCGCACCGAGCGCGCGATCAACACCACGCGCTTCACGCGCCAGTTCGCCTATGACGAGGCCGGCGACGAGGATCTCGACATCCTGCTGACGCTGGTGGATTGCCAGATCACCTACCGCTCGCGTTATCTGCTGGCGCCGATCCTGGCTCCGGTGCGCGACCTTGCCGTGCTCGATCCCTACAATCCGCGTTCGGTGGCGTTCCAGGTGGCGGCGCTGAACGAGCACATTGCCGCGCTGCCGAGCCTGAAGGAGCACGGCCTGATCGAGAAGCCGCAACGGCTTGCGGTGGCGATGCAGGCGATGCTTGCAACGGCAGAGGCCGAGAAGCTCGAGGTCAAGACGCTCTTCGCGCTGGAACAGGATCTGCTCAGCCTCGCCGACGCCATCGGGCAGCACTACTTCCCGCACGGCCCCAATGCCAGCCGGCCGGAAAAGCTGACGGGGCTGGCGTGATCTACGACATCCGTCACGTCACCACCTACGAATATGGAAGTCCGGTCAGCGTCGCGCGCTGCACATTGCGGCTGGAGCCGAGAACCGGCAACGGTCAGGAGCTGATCTCGCACCGCGTCGAGATCCGCCCACGTCCCTCCGAGCGCAACGTCCGGCGCGATTTCTTCGGCACGCTCACCGAGAGCGTCGTGATCGAAGCCGCGCATGGCAATCTGCGGATCGACTCGCGCTCGCGTGTGGCGGTGTCGCGCCGGCCGCCGGCGCGCGATGCCTCGAGCCCGTCCTGGGAGAGCATTCGCGATATCGCCCTCGAGGCGACGAGCCTCGGGCCGTCCTCGCCGGTCGGCTATGTCTTTGCCAGTCCGCTGGTGCCGGTGCTGCCTCCGCTCAGCGCCTACGCCGGGATGAGTTTTGCGCCCGGCGCGGGCATCCTCGCCGGTGCCGTCGATCTCATGCACCGCGTTCGCACCGAGTTTCGCTACGACCCCAAGGCGACGGTGATCTCGACGCCGCTTGGCGAAGTCTTCGACAAGCGTCACGGCGTCTGCCAGGACTTTGCCCATGTGATGATCGCGGGGCTGCGCGGGCTCGGTCTGCCGGCGGCCTATGTCAGTGGATATCTGCGCACCATCCCGCCGCCGGGCCAGGCGCGCCTGCAAGGCGCCGATGCCACCCACGCCTGGGTGTCGCTGTGGTGCGGAGCCGAACTCGGCTGGGTCGATTTCGATCCGACCAACGATCTGCTGATTGGCGACGACCATATCGTGCTCGCGGTCGGGCGCGATTTCTCTGACGTCTCGCCCGTCGATGGCATCATCGTCGGCTCACCCAAGCAGAAGCTTGGCGTCGCCGTCGACGTGCTGCTGGTGGAGTAGCGGGCTGCCGCGCCGCCGCCGGCCCCGAGGGTGTATCGGGCCGTTGCCGCAACCGCGATGTCGCATAGCACAACGGTAACATATTTCCCTGATCGCGTTCCCAAGGGTTTGGTCAGCCGGCCCAAGATGGGCTATGCTGGTCGTTCGTCGAGACGAGAGAGACGTCGGGAGAGAGCGTGGGACACCAGCGGCGGACGGGGCTGCATCCATGATAACCTTACCGCGACTGGCGGCTGAATCCCTCGAGGACTTCCTCGGTAAGTTCATGCGTCGCCGGTACGATGAGAGTTCTGCCAACATCATCGAGAGCGCGACCCGCACCGCGATGGAATGCATCGGCAACAGCGATGCGCTCTATCACAATATCGAGCATACGATGCTGGTGACGCTGGCAGCTCAGGCCATCCTTGGCGGCCGTAGTCTTCATACCCACCTGTCGGCTGACGATTACGTCCATGTCCTGATCGCCTGCCTCGCCCACGACATCGGCTATGTGCGGGGGCTGTTCGAGGAGGACGATGCCGACGGCTTCGTGATCGACGCGGCCGACACCAAGATCTCATTGCCGCGCGGTGCATCGGATGCGAGCCTGATGATGTATCACGTCGATCGCTCGAAGCTGTATGTCACCCGTCGGCTGCGGCACATTCCCGGAGTCGATCCCGAACGCGTCGCCCGTGCCATCGAGGGCACGCGCTTTCCGGCCCGCCAAGGGCAGGAATATGATGGCGATGCCTCCATTTTGCGCGCGGCCGACTTTATCGGCCAGCTCGGCGATCCCAACTATCTGCGCAAGGCCAACGCGCTCTATTACGAGTTCGAGGAGGTCGGCATGAATCGCCAGCTCGGCTACGATTCGCCCGCCGACATCGTGAACCGCTATCCACAATTCTACTGGA
Source organism: Bradyrhizobium sp. 199 (assembly GCF_023073355.1). Taxonomy (GTDB): domain Bacteria; phylum Pseudomonadota; class Alphaproteobacteria; order Rhizobiales; family Xanthobacteraceae; genus Bradyrhizobium. The sequence continues at coordinate 142,881 of NZ_JADPJI010000008.1, read as the reverse complement.
ACAGCGTCGCTCCCCACATTCAGACCGAGATCGGCTATCTCAACAAGACCGAGATCGGCCGGCAATGGATCGCCAATCTCTACAGCAACGTGTTCCGCGCCGAGCGCGACATCTCGCTGTCCGGCCCGCAGAGATAAATTGGGCTCCGCGGTCTGCCGACGCCCGTGAGCAACCATGCAACAAAAATCGATCGCCACGGATATCATCGACATCGCCTATCGCGAATACGGCGCGCCGGATGGCTGGCCCTGCATCATGGGCCACGGTTTTCCTTACGACGTGAACGCCTATGCCGAGGCTGCGCCCCTGATCGCGCTAGGAGGCGCACGGGTGCTGGTGCCCTGGTTGCGCGGCTATGGGCCGACGCGGTTTCGTTCCCCCGAGACGCTGCGTTCCGGCGAGCAGGCGGCGCTCGGCGCCGATCTGCTGGCCTTCATGGATGCGCTCGGCATCGCGCGCGCGGTCGTCGGGGGCTATGACTGGGGTGGGCGCGCGGCCTGCGTGGTATCGGCGCTTTATCCGGAGCGCGTGGTCGGCCTGGTCTCCGGCAATTCCTACAACATCCAGAACATCGCCCGGGCGATGGAGCCGGCCTCGCCGCCGGAGGAGGCCGCGCTCTGGTATCAATATCTGTTCCACAACGAGCGCGGCCGCCGCGCGCTGGAGCGCAACCGCCGCGGCTTTGCCCGCCAGCTCTGGTCGATGTGGTCGCCGAAATGGGCGTTCGACGACGCGATTTTCGAGCGCAGCGCGGTGTCCTTCGACAACCCTGATTTCGTCGATGTCGTGATCCATTCCTACCGGCACCGCTATGCTCTGATCGCGGGTGATCCTGCCTATGCCGCGATCGAGGCGAAGCTCGCCGCGCAGCCGCCGATCCGCATTCCGACCATCGCGATCGACGGCGACAGCGACGGCGTCAATCCCGGCACCGCCCATCATGCACGCAAGTTCGAGGGCTCGTTCGAGCGGCGCGTCTTCACCGATGCCGGCCACAATCTGCCGCAGGAGCGGCCGGCCGAATGGGCGCAGGCCGTGATCGACGTGCATAGGGCGGCGCAGCGGTCCGGTTGAACGGCCGCAAACGACCAGCAACTCGACGCAAGACCGTCTTGCGGAACTCCGCTGATCTGACACGCTGGCAAAAAGCAGCGTGCCGTCTGACCCCTCGCGCGGCAATGATCATCGGGGAGAAACCATGAAAGCCGCTTTGGTCCTGGCCGCAGCACTGGCGACCGCTTGCCTGTCGACATCAGCCGCCGCGCAAAAATCCTATGGTCCCGGCGTCAGCGACACCGAGATCAAGATCGGCAACACCATGCCCTATAGCGGGCCGGCCTCGCCGCTCAGCATCACAGGCAGGGTGATTGCCGCCTATTTCGACGAGGTCAACGAGAAAGGCGGGGTTGGCGGCCGCAAGCTCAATCTGATCTCGCTGGACGACGCGTTTTCGCCACCCAAGACCATGGAGGCGGCGCGCCGGCTGGTCGAGGGCGACGGCGTCGCGTTCATCTTCGCGACCATGGGCACGGCGCCGAGCTCGGCGATCGCAAAATATCTCAACAGCAACAAGGTGCCGCAGCTGTTCCTGATCAGCTCGGCCTCGAAGTGGAACGATCCCGCCAACATGCCCTGGTCGATGGCGCTGCCCTGGGCACCGAACTACACCAGCGAGGCCGCCATCGACGTCGCCTATGCCCGCGCCAAGAACCCGAATGCACGCTTCGCGGTGCTCTATCAGAACGACGACGCCGGCAAGGAATACTTACGCGGCGTCAGGGAAGCGCTCGGCCCCGACGCCGACAAGGCGATCGCGATGGCCACGAGCTTCGAGGTCGCCGACCCCACTGTCGATTCCCAGGTGCTGACGCTGGCAAGCACCAAGGCCGACGTCTTCATGATCTATTCGGTGACGCCGCGCGCCTGCGCGCAGGCGATCCGCAAGGCTCATGAATCCGGCTGGCAGCCGACACGCTTCCTCGCGAGCGGCTGCGCCAACAAGGCGTCCGTGATGGTGCCGGCCGGGCTCGATGCCGGCAAGGGCGTGCTCTCGCTCGGTTCGCTCAAGCCGTTCGTCGAGGCCCCGAAAAACGATCCGGCGATGACGGCCTATATCGACTTCATGAAGAAGCGCCTGCCCAACGCCGACATCAACAACGTCGCCGGCCTCTACGGCTACACCGTCGCCGAGGCATTGGTGGTGCTGCTGAAGCAGTGCAAGGACAATCTGACACGCGAGAACATCATGGCGCAGGCCGCGAACCTGAAGAACGTGCCGCTGTCGCTGCTGATGCCCGGCATCACCCTCAACACCACGCCGCAGGATTTCCGCCCGATCAAGGATGGCTATATGCTGCAGTTCGACGGCAACGACTGGGTGGTGGCGAGCGAATTGCTGAAGGGGACGTGAGGGGGCTGAGAAGCCATCGCGGTCAAGAGGCGCCGCTACTGCTGAAAGGGCGCATCCGCTCCGGCTTCTCGATGACCGAACCGCAGGTCGCCTCCAGCGACGCCACCAACATCCAGTGCGAGATCAAACGCGGTGGCAACGACTACGTCATCAACGGTCGCAGATGGTTCACCTCGGGCGCGATGAACGAGGATTGCGCGATTCTGATCGTGATGGGCAAGACCGCGCCCGACCATCCCGATCGCCATCGCCAGCAATCCATGATCGTGGTGCCGAAGGCGACACCCGGCGTGCGCATCGTGCGCGACATGCGCCGCCGGGCTCTCGCAGGACACTTTCCTGGCGCGTGCCTATGTTTACGCCCGCTTCATCCGCATTGGCGACGGGCCGGACCAGGTGCATCTTGCGGAAGTGGGCAAGGAGCTGATCAAGCGGGGCGGAGTGATGGCCGGGTAACACTGTTACCGGTCGTCACCCGTTCCTGCGGGAACCTGAGTGGTGAACCAGCTTAGGAACGTCCTTGGACTCTCGCGATTGTCGCTGGCAAGCTAGCGCGCTGCTCAGCGCGAGTGCTGGAGATCGTCCGCGTGCAGGAGAGCAATCATCCGACAAAACGTTCGGCCGTCCCCCCGGACAATGAACTGTTGCGTCTCCTATTCGAGAGCGCGACGGATTTTGCTATCTACACAATAGACCCGAACGGCATAACCACCAGCTGGAACTCGGGCGCCGAGCGGTTACTCGGGTACAAGACCGACGAAATCATCGGAAAATCGGCGGACGTGATCTTTCCTGCCGAGGAGGGTGGTTTTGAGGCGGCAGCCGAAGAACGGCGTAGCGCGTTAGCCCTGGGCCGAGCCGAAGACGAACGCTGGCAGATGCGCAAGGACGGCACGCGGCTCTGGGCCTCGGGCCTGTTGATGCCGCTGGCGGACCGCGACGCGGGTTTCGTGAAGATCCTGCGCGATCGCACAAGCCAGCACCGTGCTGCGGAGCAGCTCGCGCAAAGCGAGGAGCTGTTCCGCGTTCTCGCCACCAATATACCCCAGCTGGTTTTCCGCTCGAAAAGTGATGGTGAACGCACTTGGGCCAGCCCGCAATGGACCATCTTCAGCGGTCTGAGCTTCGCTGATAGCATCGGTTTCGGTTGGCTTGACGCGATCCATCCGGATGATCGCGAACAGACCCGGGCCGCCTGGCTGGAAGCGCGCGCCAAGGGCGAGTATTACGTCGAGCACCGCGTCAGGCGTTCCGCCGACGGAGAGTTCAGGTGGCATCAGACCCGCGCAGTACCGATGAAAGTCAGTTCGGATGCGGACGCTGTCGAATGGGTCGGCACGATGACGGACATCCACGAACTGCGCATGCTTCAAGATCGGCAGAAGGTTCTGTTGGCCGAACTGCAGCACCGCAGGCGCAATCTGCTCGGTGTCGTCCAATCGCTTGCCCGCCAGACGATCAGATCGAGCCCGTCCCTGGACGACTTTGCGGACCACTTTGAAAGCAGGTTGGGCGCCCTCTCCAGGGCTCAGGGGTTGCTCGCGCAAAGCGACAACCGGCCGATCGAACTGGGTGATCTGGTCAGGGCCGAATTGGAGGCGCACGCCAGTGCCGACGTGGAGAAGGTGACCACCCAGGGACCCGCGGCACCGTTGCCGGCGATGTCGGCGCAATCGGTGGCTCTCGCCCTGCATGAGCTCGCTACGAATGCGGTAAAATACGGCGCCCTGGGCCAACCCTCAGGCCGGCTGATGGTGCGCTGGGAGGTCAAGAACGATCAGTCCAGGCGGCAAGCAATCGTGGTATGGTCCGAAAGCGGGGTTGCCATGCCTGAGGGCGGGCCGGCGAGAAAAGGCTACGGAAGCGAATTGATCGAGAGAGCACTTCCTTATCAGCTCGGCGCCAAAACGAAGCTTCGTTTCGAACCTGACGGCGTGCATTGCGAAATCGCTGTGCCGCTCGCGAGTGAGGAGAAGCGGGATGACTGAGTCGCAATCACTACGAGGCCGGCGGCTCCTCGTCGTCGAAGACGAGTACATGATCGCCGCCGACCTCGCGCGTGCGCTGGAAGACCGCGGCGCTCACGTCATTGGGCCGGCGGGTTCGGTCGAGGACGCCCTGAATTTGGTTACCGCCGAACAGCAGATCGATGGCGCGGTGCTCGACATCAATCTTCGCGGCGAACGCTCCTACCCGGTCGCCGACGCACTTCGGACGCGCGGCGTGCGGTTCGTGTTCGCCACCGGTTATGACGCTTGGGCAATTCCGGACGCTTACGCAGCCGTGCCACGTGTCGAAAAGCCAATTAACATCAAGGCGCTCAGCGGGCTGTTCTCCGAGAGCCAAGGTTAGCTGCGCGCTCGCAGCTATGTCTACGCCTGCATAGTCCTAAGCGGCCGTGGTCTTCGAAATCTCGACTTCAGCTACTCTGCAAACGGATTCGACACCTGTCGCCTCTATGCACAGTTTAAGCGCCCCGCCCAGGGTTGCAGCTGCCAAATCGGCTTTGGCGCCTTCCCGAAGGCTTTCTAGCGCCACTGGGTCGATCTCCTTCATCCAGCAACCCAGCATGATTGTAGCCGTCGGCAATTTACGGCGAAGCCGTCGCACCGAGTAACGCATGTGGGCAGGGCTGCTCGCATCCATGTAGACAAGGCAGACAATGGCGACCCCCGCGGTCTCCAGCCGGAAGATATTTGCCGTCGACAGCGCTTCCGCCGCCTCGACTCTGGCCGACAAGCCATGCGCGCCCGTTAATTGAGCCAGCAAGATCGCAGCGGCTTCGTCGATCGGATTTCGTCCAGCCAAGCAGAGCACGGGATGTTCGCCTTGCCATTCAGCGGGCAAGTCCTCCTTGCGCAGAACCCGCAGACTCTCATAAGGCGCGTCTTCAGCGACGCCCTCTATGGCAGACGTGGCTTCAGCATCAGTGGTCGGGTTGATCTTCGGCGATGGACGCTCATCCTGGTCCGAAATGTTATTGGCAAATTCCTGGACCGCATCCCTGATCTTGGTCAGCCGGTCGGGATCCAGAGCGCCGCGCTCGGCATCCGTTTGGGCCAGCTGCAGTCCTCTCAGCGCGACCTCGTCATAGTAGGAGCTAAGAGATCGCTCTTTCAAGAACTCCTCGGCTTTTGCAGATGCTTCGGTCGGATCGCCGGCGAGCATCCGCTGATAGAATATCTCGGGCGGAGCGAGCGCTGGTCGGTCTCCAAACATGACGTCGAGGAATTCCAGGCGTTCGACATGGCGTCCCAGTACGACCAGGCACACCGTAAGGGGCGTCGCTAGAACGAGGCCGATCGGACCCCAAAGCGCCGTCCAAAACGTTGCAGATGCGACAACGGCGACTGGCGACAGTCCCGTGCTGTGTCCATAGACCATGGGCTCCAGCACATGGCCCACGACGGGCTCCACCACCACAAACAGCGCAATCGTCCAAAGCAGCATCGTCCAGGTTGGATCAACCGCGACCGCAAGCGCGAGAGGAAAGGCGGCGGCGATGACCGCCCCGATGTAAGGCACGAAGCGCAGCACTGCCGCCAGAATGCCCCACAGGATCGCGCTTGGAACGCCGATCAGCCAGAGACCCATTCCGATGATGATGCCGAAACTACCGTTTAGGAGAAGCTGGATAAGAAAAAGCCGGCTGAGGCGGCTCGCAGCGTCGTCAAGGGCAGCCGTCGTACGCTGCAGGTCATCCGAACCGGCCAGCCGGATCAGACGATTGCGAAGGTCCTCGCGCTGGAGCAAAATGAAGATCACGAATATCACGATGATCCCGGTCGTTGCGAGCGGATGAAGCAACGGTGAAATCAGCGTTTGCAAGCTCTCCAGAGCACCGGGATCGGGCTGAAGCACTTCCACAGGAACTGGCCTCGGCGGGGCCGTTTTCGGAGCGACGATGGTTCCCAATGAGTTCGCGGCCTCCTTGGGCTTGTCCAGTTCTTTGCCGAGGTCCTTCAACATGCTGGAAGCCCGCTCGAGCGTGCCTCGGCCGGCGGTGGTCTCACGGAAGGACTGGATCTTCTCGCTTATTGTGGATTGATAGCGCGGCAAATCGCCGGCCAACTGCGCGAGCTGGGTAGCGAGTAGACTGCCCATCGCAAATATGAATGCGAAGGCGATCACGACCACGCTCACCACAGCCAGACTGCGGGGAATGCGCAGACGTTGAACCAGTCGAACCAGCGGCGCCAGCACGAAGCTGAGCAAGATAGCCAGCGCTATGGGTATGATGATCTCTCGACCAAAATACAGTACCATGACAATGATCGCCGCGAGAATGGCCATCGCCACGGCGCTCAACAGGGCAATCAGTTCTTCCGGTGTTCGTGCTTTGAATGGCTGCCTTGTCACAGCTCCTCGCTAGGCCGGGACAAGCGGCGAGTTTGTTGATGTCCTAACATGACGCAGCTCGTCGAAGTCGTTGCAGGAGCTTTCAGCAGCTTTCAGGTCGGTTTACCGAGGCCGGTCACGCTGACCTAACTCGATCGACTAAGGCGATGATAGACTCGCGGTACGACCGTGACGGGTACGCAATTCCTGCCGTGAGCATCTTTAGAGGGAGACGATGTGCGCGACGGAGCGTATAAATCAGGAGCGCCAGCCAAGGTGCAGCCAAGAATGAACAATCCACGCTGGCTTTCGTTCCGCGCACATGCTCTAGGAGCGCGCTTGGTGTCCAACTTGAGCTCGCGATTGCCTCGACTCAGCTCGTCGTCTTTCCAGCACGCTGTCCGCCGAAAAGCCTGAGCATTTCGGCGGCGTTCTCGAGGATCATCGCCTCGTGCATCGCTTCCGCCGACGGTTACAATTCTGTCCGATCAAGCCGATGGTAGCGACAAAAAAAGCCGCGGATTGCTCCGCGGCTTTGCATTCACAAGCTTCGTATCTCAGTAGCGGTCGGTGCCGATCCCGACGCTCACGCCGGGAGCGCTGAAGCCGATGCCGCTGCGCTCTTGATAGCCGCGCCGCTCGATGTAGCGCTCGCGAGGTGCATATCCGTATGAATCGCGACCATCGCGGATGATAACACGCCGTTCGCTACGCTCGCGCCAGCAACGACCGTCTTCGTTGCAGACCATGCGGACGTTTTGAACGTTGCTGTCCGGGGCGACGGATAGGTTGGCGGACAGCGGCGCAGCGGAAGCGGCGGTCACGACAAGCGTACTTGCTGCGGCGGCCAGGGCAGCTGTGAAAAACTTCATGGCGATTCTCCAAAGGTGATGTGTCAGTGAGGCAACAGACTGGGAACCTAATGGTTCCATGTCTGAGGAGACCATCGTCAGCAGCCGCGATTTGTTTGCAGAGCCTGCAGCGGCTGCGAAGGAAAGATTGGTCATGATCGGCGATCATGATCTGGACGACGGGATCCGGACATGGCCACGCGCGGTCTCTCTGGAGATCAGCTCCGAGATTGTGGATGACGTCGTGGAGCAGAAAGGCGCAAGCGGATCGGTCGCTTCTCGCTCCAGCGCCCGGTAGCGCCTCCGCAAGGCGTGCACGGAAGGAGCTGACCAAGCGTGGCGGGGTGGTGGAGTAGAGGCGGTCGCCTCTTCCGTCGAGAGGTGCACGCCTGTGCAGCCGCGGATCTGCGTTGATCGCTACTACGGAAACGACGGTCGATGAGAAGGAAAACGAGGTCAGGCACGCAGTAGAACAATCAATGTGATTGTGAGCGCCGCGAGACGCATCTGGCCGCGCAATCTCGCTGCTGTGCTTCTTGTCACGCTGTTGACGCAATGTCCGTCTTAGACGGCGGCAACTAAAAACACCGTTTGGAACCATTCTGGTTCCTGCAATGGTTCCGCAGCCGGGGTTGGCTCGACCTGTAAAACATCGCGAACCCGAACGCTTCCGCGGTCGGTTGATGATGTTTTGAGGCATCGGAACCAGACAATCGAAAATCACAGGAGATATGATGGTGTTCCGATCCAGCGCCGCAATTTGCGGCGCCGTGGTTGCGCTTGCCGTTTCCGTTACTGTTGCTCGATGCGAAGCTGCTGGAGTTCACTCAACCGCTGTCGTCGATGTCGCTTCCGGGGAAGCGATCGTCGGCGCGGCGTCCACGTACAATCCGTTCAAGCCGGGCAAAGAGGAGGGCGGCCCGAAGACGGCCTCCGGCGAGCGCTATGATCCCTCGGTCTGGTCGGCTGCCATCAAGACGAATTTGCGTAAGAAATTTGGTGGGGTCCAATTTGGCGCGAAGCCGAAATACGCCCTCGTCGAGGCCGTCGGCAAGAAGGTCATCGTCAAGATAAATGACGTGGGACCGCTAAGGCCCGGCCGCATCATCGACTTCAATGAGCGCACGATGCGCCATTTCGATCCGAGCCTGGAGCGCGGGGTCATTCCTGACGTCACGGTCAAGCCGCTGTCCGGCGACGATTGGACCACTGGGCCGGTCGGCTGAACGCCGTGCCGAGGAGGACGCGTTGCCCGATCGAGCAAACGTGTGGGCCCTAAAGCGCGATGCGATCAGGATGAATCGCCATTGCGCTTCAGGTTGTTGTTTAAGCATGATGTTTTCGGAAAACCGCTGCGCACTTTTCCGGATCATGCTTTAGCCACGCTTCCTTCGCGCGTCGTGGTGCCGCAGCGCATCGATGATCACCTTGAACGCAGCCGAGTTCTGCCGCGACGTCGGATAATAGATGTAGTAGCCGTCGAATTTCGGCGACCAGTCGTCCAGCACGATGACGAGCTCGCCGGAGCGGACATGCTGCGCCACCATGTCTTCAGGGAGATAGGCGATGCCGAAGCCCTTGATGGCAGCGTCGATCATCGCGCGCGAGTGTCGTTCCCGTCGCCGCTCTGACCTTTGCCTGGCAGTTCCTCACGCTGCCCACGATGCCGAGCCAGGAGCGCGCCAGTGCGGCGGCAGCATTCAAGGTCTTGCGCCGCCCGCAAGTGCCGTACGGCACGCTCGCAGCAGCGCTGTTCTTCCTCGGACAGTTCTCACTGTTCACGTATTTGCGGCCGTTCCTCGAAACGGTGACGCGCGTCGATGTCACGACGATCTCGGCGCTCCTTCTTCTCATGGGGGTTGCGGGTCTCATCGGCACGTCGATCATCGGGTTCGTCATCCGCGAACGCCTCTACGCGTCTCTCATTGTCATGCCCTTCGTGATGGCTTTGATAGCCGTCGCAGTGACGGCATTCGGCTCCTCATCGGTTGCAATTGCCCCGCTGATGTTCCTGTGGGGCTTCATCGGGACGGCGGCGCCTGTGGGTTGGTGGACGTGGGTCAGCAAGGCGTTGCCCGATGATGCGGAGGCAGGCGGCGGCCTGATGGTGGCGGTGGTGCAACTGGCCATCACCACCGGAGCGGCCGGCGGCGGCGTTCTCTTCGACTACAGCGGCTATCAAAGCACTTTTCTGTTTAGCGCCGTCATCCTCGCTCTCTCATCTTGTGTCATTTTGGTCGGAGCGCTTCGGCGCAAGGCGAGAGCCGACGCGCGATGCGCTGCTTGCGTCTCGGCGAGCCCGGCTTTGTGAGGCGTCCGTCCCTGACGGTGTTTGATTGAACGCTAGCCTCGTCTACCGATCCGGCGATATCTCTGCGAAACGGACGACGATCCCAAGATCGTCGTCCACGCCAGGGCGTGAATTGCAGGCTTGTGATCAGCAGCCTGATCAGTTCGTTGATCTTACCATGCGCCGTCAGGTCATAGCCCTGATGACATCACACCGGTGTTTTGCCCGACGCCTCAAACCAAATCCAGGATATCCGCGTCTCGTCGGTCCGTCCGCCAAGTCATTGATCTCGTTAGCCCCGGCTACTGTGCATGGGGTTGTTTTTCAGTTTTTCGTTTGACATGCCCGCCGCCATCGTCGTGAACGGTGCGTGCGCCGTCAGCCCGCCTTGGCGATGCGGCCGTCCCCCGACCCCGCGCGCAGGTTCTGGAAGAACTTCTCCACCTCGCGCGACAGCGTGTCCGCCGTCTCGGTCAGGCTGCTTGCGGCGGTCAGCACCGAAGCGGCCGCAGTGTCGGTCTCGCCGATGGCGTCGCGGAGCGAGGTGATGTTGGCCACGAGCGTCTCGTTGCCCTGCGCGGCTGACTGCGCGTTGGACGAGATCTCGCGCGTAGCCTGGTCCTGCTGACTGATGGCGCCGGCGATCGCCGATGTGACCTCGTTGATCTCACGCACCGCGCCGCCGATCTCGCGGACGGCGTCGACCGCGTTGCGGGTGGAAGCCTGGATCATCGCGACGTTCTCGCCGATGTCGGCGGTCGCCTTCGCGGTCTGTCCCGCCAGCGCCTTCACTTCATGGGCGACGACGGCAAAGCCGCGGCCGGCATCGCCGGCCCGCGCGGCCTCGATGGTGGCGTTGAGCGCCAGCAGGTTGGTCTGCTCGGCGATCGCCTGGATCAGGCTGAGCACGCCGTCGATGCGTTGCGTCGCCGCAGCAAGGCTCTCGATCTCGGAGATCGACTTCTCGGTGCGCTGGCCGGTCTGCTCGACCGCGCCGGCGCTCTGGCGCACCTGGCGGCCGATTTCGACCACCGAGGCCGACAGCTCCTCGGCCGCGCCCGCCACCGCCGTGACGTTGTGCGAAGCCTGCTCGGTGGCGTTCGCCGCCGTGCCGGCGCGGCTAGAGGCGTCCGCGGTGACGCGGGTGATGGTCTGTGCGGTTTCGCGCATGACGGTGGCGTTGTCGCTGAGGCCGCGCATGATTGCGCCGATCGCCTCGCCAAACCCCTCGACGGATCGTTCGATGTGACGGGCGCGCTCCTCGCGTGCGGCGGCGTCCTGCGAGACCTGAGAGGCGAGGTTGCGGTTGCGGCCCATGGCGTCCTGGAAAACCTGGATCGCGCGGGCGAGGGCGCCGATCTCGTCGGCGCGGTCGGAGTGCGGCACTACGACGTTCTCGGTCCCGTCGGCGACCCGCTTGATGGTGGCGGTGATCGCGGCAAGAGGCCGGGCGACCGATCGGGCGATGATGATGACGCCGATCACAACCAAAGCTAGAGCCATGCCTCCAAGGCAGGTGAGCACGAAGGACAATTGGCGATTGGTCTCGGTCTGCTGCGCGATCTGCTTGCCGCGCTCGGCATAGACCTTGGACAGCGCCTCGAGATCCTTGTTCAGCGCCGAGCGCACGGCGCGGTTGGCGTCGTTGTCGCCCCATTCGCGGCCCGCGGCCGCATTGATCTCGACGCCACGGCGCACCAGCTCCTTGCGGAACTCGACGAACTGCTCGATGCGCTTCTTGAAGGTCGCAAACTGCTCGGCATCGTCGGCCTTGACGATGGTCTCCCAGCGCTTCACGACGTCGAGGATCTGCGCGTTGAATTTGAGCAGGCCCTCGCCGTATTTCTTCACGACGGCGGGCTCGGTCGACATGTAGACGCCGCGCGACTCCATGACGACCGCATAGACCAGCGAATTGACCCGCTCGACGTTCAGCGCGGCGGCGTTCGCCGTCTCGATCGCATTGGCCAGGTCGGCGCCGCGGCGGCTGTTGTAGTCGGACAGCATCGCGATCGCCGCCGTGAGCAGGGCGAACAGCGCGAAGATCGCATAGAGCTTGGTGGCAAGCGTGAAGCGGCCGGCGAGGCCAGCGGCATTCCCAGATCGGTCTGATGTCATGGCTTTCAGGGGGCGCGAGATGGCTGGAGCGGCCGGTGAGCACGATCGTTTGGATTTGACGCAAAACTATGCAGCACGAAGATGGATGCGGCGTTAACGGGCACGGTTTGGCCCTTCGCGCGAGCCGAAAGAAAGGTAAGATATTTCAGCGTCTTGATCTGAAGCTATAGTCTTGGGATCGCGCTGGACTCGGCCGTTGGCCGAACCAACCCCGGAGAGGCCCTTGGTCTACCGCCACACCATCGACGCCACGACCCATACGTTCGCTGGCCTGCGCGATCTCCTTGCCAAGGCGACGCCGCCGCGCTCTGGTGATCGGCTGGCCGGGATTGCCGCCGACACTGCCGAGCAGATGATCGCGGCGCGGATGGCCCTCGCCGACGTTCCGCTCGCCCAATTCCTGCAGGAAGCCGTCATCCCCTATGAGGCCGACGAGGTCACCCGCCTCGTCATCGACAGCCATGACGCAAAGGCCTTCGCACCGGTGGCATCCCTGACGGTCGGCGACTTCCGCGACTGGCTGTTGTCGGATGCCGCAACGCCAGACGTCCTGCGCAAGCTGGCCGGCGGCATCACGCCGGAAATGGCGGCGGCAGTGTCGAAGCTGATGCGCAACCAGGATCTGATCCTGGCGGCGCGGAAATGCGAGGTCACCACCGCCTTCCGCAACACCATCGGTCTGGGGGGACGGATGAGCACGCGGCTGCAGCCCAATCATCCGTTCGACGATGCCAGGGGCATCACCGCCTCGATCCTGGACGGCATCCTGCTCGGGGCCGGGGATGCCTGCATCGGCGTCAATCCCGCGAGCGACGATCCGGCCGTCATCGCGCAATTGCTGCGGCTGCTCGACGAGATCATCGCGCGGCTGAAGATCCCGACGCAAGGTTGCGTGCTGACCCATGTCACGACGACGCTGTCGCTGATCGGGCAGGGCGTGCCGGTCGATCTGGTCTTCCAGTCGGTCGCCGGCACCGAGGCCGCCAACCGCAGCTTCGGAATCGACCTTGCGCTTTTGAAGGAGGCGCAGGAGGCCGGCCTGTCGCAGAAGCGAGGCACCGTCGGGCAGAACGTGATGTATTTCGAAACCGGGCAGGGCTCGGCGCTGTCGGCGGGCACCCATCATGGCGTCGACCAGCAGACCTGCGAGGCGCGGGCCTATGCGGTCGCCCGTGCCTTTGCCCCGCTCTTGGTCAACAGCGTGGTCGGCTTTATCGGCCCGGAATATCTCTATGACGGCAAGGAAATCATCAGGGCGGGACTGGAGGATCATTTTTGCGGCAAGCTGCTCGGCCTGCCGCTCGGAATCGACATCTGCTACACCAACCACGCCGAGGCGGACCAGGACGACATGGATAATCTGCTGACGCTACTCGCGGCCGCCGGCGTCACCTTCATCATGGGCGTCCCCGGTGCCGACGACGTCATGCTGAACTACCAGTCGACGTCTTTTCACGACGCGCTTTATGTCCGTGAAGTGTTCGGTTTGCGCCGCGCGCCGGAATTCGACGACTGGCTGGCGCGGTCGGGCATTACGGGCGCCGATTTCCGGATTGCCGGCGATGCAGGCCTGCTGCCCGATTTTGCCTCGCGGCTGATCGCGTGAGGCAGTGCGACGCGCCAAACTCACGCCTCGAGGAAACCATCGGCGCCTGCCGGAATTTATGCTTATGCCACAATATTGAGAAATTCCGGCGGCAGCATTACGTTGTGTGTCTGGCCGGCGATTTCCGCACCTTAAGTCGAGCGTGGCGGGGGAGCTTTGATGCGAGCTGAAAGTAACGGAACGTGCCGGCGGATTCTCTGTGTGTTTCCGCGCTACACCTCCTCGTTCGGTACGTTCGAGCATTCCTATCCCCTGACCGATGGTGTCCGTGCCTTCATGCCGCCGCAGGGGCTACTGCTGATCTCCGCCTATCTTCCGGCAGACTGGCAGGTCAAATTCGTCGACGAGAACCTCCGGCGTACCACCAGGGAAGAGTTCGAGTGGGCCGAGGCGGTTTTCGTCAGCGGCATGCACATCCAGCGCCAGCAGATGAACGACATCTGCCGCCGCGCGCATGAGTTCGATCTGCCGGTCGTGCTCGGCGGCCCCTCCGTCAGCGCCTGTCCCGACTATTACCCGTCGTTCGACTATCTCCATGTCGGCGAGCTCGGCGATGCCACCAACCAGCTGATCGAGATCTTGTCGCGCGACACCTCTCGCCCCGAGGGCCAGGTGGTATTGACCACCAAGGATCGGGTGCCGATGACGGAGTTTCCGATCCCGGCCTACGAGCTTGCCGACGTGAAGAAATATTTCCTCGGCAGCATCCAGTATTCCAGCGGCTGTCCCTATCAGTGCGAGTTCTGCGACATCCCCGGCCTGTACGGCCGCAATCCGCGCATCAAGTCGCCGCAGCAGATCATCGCCGAGCTCGACCGCCTGCGCGAATGCGGCATGACCGACACGGTCTATTTCGTCGACGACAATTTCATCGGCAACCGCAAGGCGGCGCTCGACCTGTTGCCGCATCTGATCGAATGGCAGAAGCGGACCGGCTACGTGGTTCGGCTCGCTTGCGAGGCGACGCTCAACATCGCCAAGCGGCCCGAGATCCTCGAGAAGATGCGCGAGGCCTATTTCGTCACCATTTTCTGCGGCATCGAGACGCCGGATCCCGAGGCGCTAAAGGCGATGCAGAAGGACCACAACATGATGGTCCCGATCCTGGAGGGCGTGCGCACCATCAACTCCTACGGCATGGAGGTCGTCTCGGGCATCATCATGGGGCTCGACACCGACAAGCCGAATACGTCTGAGGCCCTGCTCGCGTTCGTCGAGGAGTCCCGGATTCCGCTGCTCACGATCAATCTGCTTCAGGCGCTGCCGAAGACTCCCTTGTGGGACCGGCTGGAACGCGAGGGCCGCCTGATCCACGACGACGGTCGCGATTCCAACGTCGAGTTCCTGTTGCCCTATGACGAGGTCGTCGCCTCCTGGAAGCACGCCATGGCGGTCGCTTACGCGCCAGAGAAGGTCTACGCGCGCTACCAGCATCAGTGCGATGATGTTTACACGCGCCGCCTCAAGGTGCCGGTATCCAGCGAAATGAAGACCTGGCCCAACATCCGGCGCGCTCTCATCATGCTGCGTAACATCTTCTGGAAGGTCGGTGTGCTCGGCGACTACAAGCGCGTGTTCTGGAAGTTCGCGCTGGGGCGCATCAAGCGCGGCGATCTCGAAGGCCTGATCGGATGCACCCTGATCGCCCACCATCTCATCACCTTTGCGCGCGCGGCCTCCAGCGGCAGGCAGAACGCCTCGAACTACTCGATCCGGCTGCGCGAGGCCGCCGTTCCCGCCGAATGAGTGACAAGTCCGTTCCGGCTCGCCCAACCATCGACCTGCGGTCGTTCACGCCCGCGCGCGTCGCGCTCGGGCGCAGCGGCGCGAGCATGCCGACCAAGGCGCTGCTCGATTTCACGCTCGATCATGCCCGCGCCCGCGATGCCGTGCACGCCGCCTTCGATGCGCCGCGTCTGCTCGCCGATCTCGGCGCGCTTGGACTTGCCGTCACCGGGGTCAGGAGCCAAGCGGTCGACCGCAGGGACTATCTGCGGCGGCCGGATCTGGGACGACGGCTTGAACCCGGCTCGGCCGAGGCTCTGGCACAAGCGGCATCGAGGCCGTGCCAGCTTGCGCTCGTCATCGGCGATGGCCTGTCCGCGGCCGCGGTCCATGCCCATGCGGTAGCCTTGGTGAGGCGCCTGCTGCCGTTGCTCGTGGAGGGGGATGACGTCGTGGTCGGCCATGTCGTGGTCGCCTCAGGCGCGCGCGTTGCGCTCGGCGACGAGATCGGCGCCATTCTCGGCGCGAGCATGGTGGCGACGCTGATCGGCGAGCGGCCGGGCCTGTCGGCACCCGATAGTCTTGGCGCCTATCTCACTTTCGCGCCGAAGCCGGGCCGCACCGATGCCGAGCGCAATTGCGTGTCCAACATCCACCGCGCCGGGCTCGGCTATGACGAGGCCGCCTTCAAGATCGCCTGGCTGGTCCGCGAGGGGCTGGCGCGGCAGGCCAGCGGCGTGGCGCTCAAGGACGAGAGCGCGGACCGCGCGCCGCGTCGAATTGGCACATTTCCGCCCGGATGACCGCTATCTGCGACCCAGATCGCCACTTCTTGATCGATTTGGCCACACTTCGCCTGCTTGCGAAAAGACCAATTGACCTGCTAAACCCCTCGCGGCGATTTTCCGCGCATTTTCAACGGGCAAGCCTCCCATTGGTATGGCATTTTTAAGCCGTTCGCGGGGCGCGATAAGCTCTCAAGACCGAGCTGATTTAGGAACTGGATAAGGCATGCTCGAAAAGCACAGCGAGAATGAGGTTCATGTCGACAAGGTCGAGCAGGGACCTGCGTCCTCGATCGCCTTCGGGCTGGAGCGTATCGGGCTGATCGCGGTCCGGGCGCCGATCGTTTCCTGCATCGTCCTGCTCGTCCTGATCGTTGGCGCCGTGTTCGGCATCCACCGGATCAAGATCGACGATTCGCTGTCGCAGCTCTTCCGCTCCGACAGCCGCGAATTTCACCAGTATGAAGAGGTGACGAAGAAGTTCCCGGCCGAGGAATTCGACGTCCTCGTCGTGGTCGAAGGCAAGAACCTCCTGGCGCGGAATAATCTCGAGAAGCTGCGCGACTTCGTCACCGACATGCAGCTGGTCGAAGGCACGCGCGGGCTGGTCTCGCTGTTCTCCGCGCGCCAGGCGCCGGCACCGGGCAAGCTGCCGGCGGCACTGTTCCCGGCCGAGCTGCCCGAGGGCGCCGACTACGACAAGTTCATCGAGACGGTCAAAAACAACGAGATCATCCGCGGCAAGCTGTTGTCGGAAGACGGCACGCTGGCGCTGATCGTGCTGTCGCTCGATCCGGAGGTGGTCGCCTCCAGCAAGCTGACCAAGACCGTCGCCGACATCCGCGCGCTGATGAAGGAGGATCTCAGCGATACCGGGCTCAACGTGCAGCTTTCCGGCGTGCCCGTGATGCAGCTCGAAATCCGCAACGCGGTCGAGCGCGACGGCCTCACCTACAACATCCTCGGCATCCTCGCCGGCTGCGTCATCGCCATCATCTTCTTCCGCAAGATCTCCTTCATGGTGGCGGCGGCATTCCCGCCGATGATCGCGATCCTGCTGGCCCTCGGCGCGCTCGGCTGGGCCAATTTCAATCTCAACATGTTCCTGAACGTGATGACGCCGCTCATCATGGTCATCAGTTTCTCGGACTCGATGCAGCTCACCTTCGCCGCGCGCGACCGGCTGATCGCGGGCCAGGACAAGTTCACCGCGTTCAAGAACGCCGTGCTGGTGGTGGGACCGGCCTGTGTGCTGACGCACGGCACCGCCGGCATTTCCTTCATCGCGCTGCAGTTCTCCAACTCCGACCTGATCCGCAAGTTCGGCGAGGCGGGCCTCGCCGCCACCATCATCGCGCTGGTCGCGGTGCTCTCGCTGGTGCCGGTCTTCGGCGTGCTGCTCGTTCGCAACGAGAAGACGTTCGCGGCCAAGTTCGAGAGCGCCGATGCCGGCGTCCAGGCGCTGCGCAATTTCTGCTACTGGATCGCGGTGCGCATGGTCGGTCGCCCCGGCCTGTTCAGCCTGATCGCGGTGCTGTTCGTCGGCGGCCTCGGTGTCATCTACGCCAATCTGGAGCCGCGCTACCGGCTCGCCGACCAGGTGCCGGACAAGCGGCAGGCGGTCGCCGCCAGCGATCGGCTTGATGCCAAGCTCACCGGTGCCAATCCGGTCAACGTGCTGATCCAGTTCCCGAAGGGTGAATCGCTCTATTCGCCGGAGACGCTCCAGACCATCGCGGACGTGCATGCGACTGTGGAGAAGGCGGCCGGTGTCGGCAATGTCTGGTCGGTCGAGACCCTGCGCCGCTGGCTTGCGGAAAAGGCCGGCAGCGCCGACGTCGCGACACTGAAGGAATATGTCAGCGTCATCCCCGAGCATCTGGTGCGTCGTTTCATCGATGCCGAGCAGGACGCGGTCGTGGTCGCCGGCCGCGTGCCGGACAAGGATTCCAGCCAGCTCCTGCCGATCGTGGACAAGCTCGATTCGGAGCTCGACGCCGTCCGCAAGAAGCATCCCGGCTATGAGGTCGCCGTAACCGGTCTTGCCGCGATCGCCGCGCGCAATTCGGCCAGCATGATCGAGAAGCTGAACCGCGGGCTCACCGTGGAATTCGCGCTGGTCGCGATCTTCATCGGCCTTGCCTTCCGCTCCTGGGTGGTGATGTTCGCCTGCATCCTGCCGGGCATCTTCCCCGTCGTGATGTCGGGAACGGTGCTGTGGGCAATGGGCGAGGGGCTGCAATTCGCCAGCGTCGTCGCGCTCACCGTTTCGTTCGGTCTGGGCTTGAGTGCCACCATCCACTTCCTCAACCGCCTCAGGCTCGAGAACAAACCTGGCGTCGGCTCGGCGCTCGCGGTGGAGCGGGCGACCGTGCTGGTCGGACCGGCGCTGATTCTGACCACGGTGGTGCTGGCCTGCGGCCTCATCGTCACTGTGTTCTCCGACCTGCCGTCGCTGCGGCTGTTCGGCTGGCTCAGCGCCTTCTCGATGGTCATGGCGCTGGTCGCCGACCTCTTCATCCTGCGGCCGACGGCGATGTGGCTGATCAACCTGCACGCCAAGCTGCAGGGCACCGACAAGCCGGCGATCTAGTCGTCGTCGCGCTCTCACATGGAGCGCCCTTCGGGCTCTCAAGTGCAAGAGACGCGCTTGGGACTGCCGATCTTTTTCACGGCTGCGAACCTTTGCTGCGCGACCTTGTTCAACCAAGGGCTGCGAGAACGTCGTTTGGCTGCGGACAGACTAAACGCCTTGGGTGACAGCCGCAGCTCCAGGAGGGTTGCATGCGCGTCAAGCCGGAGCACCAGTTTGCGCCAAATCCTGCCGGCGATCGCATCGACTCGCGGGATCGAGTCTTTTCCGGTGTAGCTCCAATCTCCAGGGCCGGTGAACCTGCCGCGAACTGGGAGAACGTCGTGCTCGTGACGGCGACCGTCGGCGTCTTCGCAGTTGCCGCCGGACTGTCTTCGCCGCTGCTCGCGTTGGTCCTCAAGAAAGAACTATTCAGCGATCTTCTGATCGGGGCCAATGCGGCGATGACGCCAATTGGGCTGTTGAGCTCGGCGCTCTGCGTGCCGCGCTTTGCACAGCGCGTCGGCGGCGGCAGGGCCGTCGTCGGTTTCGCGCTGACGGCAGCCGCCGCTCTTGTCCTGATGGCGATGTTTCCGATGCTGTGGGTCTGGTTTCCGGCGCGGTTTGTGCTCGGTCTCGCCATCGGAGGCTTCTACATCGTCAACAAGGCGTGGCTGAACGAGATCGCCGCGCCAGCCTATCGCGGCCGCATCGTCGGAATTTATGCCGCCGTCCTGGCTGCGGGTTTTTCGCTAGGCCCGTTCGCGCTCGCGCTCACCGGCTCTTCAGGGTGGCTGCCTTTCGCAGTAGGGATTTCGGCGTTGCTGACCGCTGCGCTGATCACGGCAATCTTCGCGCGCCGGCTTCCAGGCTTCGCAGTCGAACAGCGTGCTTCGATCGCGAGCTTCCTTCCGCTCGCGCCGGTTCTTCTTGCCGCCGTTGGGGCCTTCGGCTTATTCGATCAAGCCACGCTCGCTTTTCTTCCGGCATTCGGGGTGAGGAACGGATATTCCGAGCAAACGATGGCCATCGGCCTTGCCGTCCTCAATGGCGGCAACGTGGTCTTGCAGGTCCCGATCGGCTGGCTTGCGGACCGGTTTCCACGACGGCTCGTGCTCTTGGGGTGTGCAATGGCGACTGCAGGCGGCGCCGTCTTGCTGAGCGTTGCGGTCCAGCACGGAGCGCTCGCGCTTTTTGTGTTGCTGTTCGTCTGGGGCGCATGCGCCTATGGCGTCACGACGGTTGCTCTTGCCGAACTGGGCCATCGCTTCAGCGGCTCGACCGTGTTGGCAGGCAGTGCGGCCTTTACATTCAGCAGCGGCATCGGCGGCATGCTGGGCGGACCGCTCACCGGCGCCGCCATCGACCATGCCGGCGACCTCGGTCTGATACAGGTGTTGACGGCCACATTCGGACTGCTCGGGGTCCTTGCGATTGCCTCCCCCCTCACGCGTCGACCCTGACGATGAACTTAAGATCGAACGCGCACGTCGGAAGATGCCCGCGAAAATCGTCCATGTCAGCAAAAAGCCCCCGGCGCGCGAGAACCGGGGGCCCTATTCCTTCTCGACGCGGGGAGGGGATCAGCCCTTCGTCAACGTGATGTTGACGCCGCGGATCTCGCCCTTGGAAGAGATCTGCACCGTCTGCTTGGTGCCGTTGGTGCGCAGCGACAGATTGGCGGCGAAGCCGTTGGCCTCGACGAACACCTCTATCTGGCCGCCGCCGGCGGTGCCTTGCAGATTGCCGAAGATGTTGCGGTTGGTCTCGCTCCAGTTGCCGGAGATGCGCTCGCCCTGGCTCGTCACGTCGCTGGTGAGGTCAAACTTATAGCTGTCGGACGCGCAGTGCAGCGCCTGCTTGAGATTGAGGCCGGTGCCGGCGACCTTGTAGTCGGCCCTGCAGCGAATGCGCTCGGTGGAGCCGTCGGACAGCGATACCGTGCCGGTGCCGGTCCACGCGCCGTCGAAACCGGCAAATGGGCCGGAGGACTGAGCGTGGCTTGTCGAAGCCGAGAAGAGCAGCGCCGCCCCGATGCCAGCCGCCTTGATTGCCAGTCCAGATCGCCCAAAGAATGTCATCTCAATATCCCCGTTTTGGAACGACGCCCGCTTACACCTGAGAACGTCTCGCCACATCGAAAGTTTAGTGCTCCGAGCCAGTGTGAGGTTCAAAGCCAGGCTGCGAGAGATGGCGGTTCACAACGTCTCGCACCAAGCCTGGATCCGCCAATTTGCCCTCTTTCCGTATGTTTCTGGCGGGAAAGGCGGGGGCCGAGAGATGCAGCTCTGCAACAGGTATGCAGTAAAACGCAGCGTCCCTTAATTATGACGTAGTATCAATCTCTTACATTTGCCAATGAGGGTTCAGGGAAGACCTGATTTGGTGGGCGCGGCGCCAATTTGGCCGCATTTGCCAGCGCTTGTGCCTTCTCTGAGGCCGCACCTCCCGCGGCGACTTGCCATCAGAACAATCCGTTCCGGTCGTCCGCCCTGTGCAGTCCGGGTCCGGTGCCGTTCTGCCGTCAGAATGAAGGAATACAATGCGTAAGCTTCTCGTCGCTCTCACCCTGCTGTCGGCCTCTGTGTCGACGGCGGCGTTCGCCCAGCAAGGGCGTGGCACGGACGCCGAGCAGAAGGCCTGCACGCGTGACGTGCAGAAGTTCTGCCGTCCCGTCATCGACCAGGGCGATTTCACCATCCTGGCCTGCCTCAAGGAGAACCGGGCCAAGATCTCGCAGGCCTGCGACCAGGTCCTGAAGACCCATAACCAGTAAGCTCGGCCACTGGCCCACGACAGGCGGCCCCAGGGCCGCCTTTTCGGGGCCGATCCACAAAGGGCAGCCATCGACAGACAGGATTGGTTTTGCGGCCGTATTCCCCTATATGGGGGCCGCGGCGGATCGCCGGCATCAGCCCGCGAGCGAAGAAGCCCTTTCTGTCCAAACGATTGTAAACCAGCCCTCGATGACCTCTGCGAGCGAATTGCGATCCGGCAAAGGTGACCGCGACGAGAATTTTCCCGTCGCGTCCTGGATCATTCATCCGCGTCATCGCGCCCTGATCCTGGCGTACTACAATTTCGTCCGCACCGCCGACGACATCGCCGACCACGCGACGCTGCTGCCCGACCAGAAGCTCGCTTATCTCGACCTGCTCGAGGCGGAACTGCTCGGCAACGGCGACACCCAGGCAGAAGCCGTGACTCTGCGCCGCGCGCTCGCCGAACGCGGCATGGCGCCGCGCCATGCGCTCGACGTGCTGGTCGCGTTCCGCATGGACGTGACCAAGCTGCGCTACGAGAATTGGGACGAGGTTATTCACTATTGCCGCTATTCGGCGATGCCGGTCGGCCGTTTCATGCTCGACGTCCACGGCGAGAGCACCTCGACCTGGGCCGCATCGGATGCGCTCTGCGCGGGCCTCCAGATCAACAATCACCTGCAGGATTGCGGCAAGGATTTCCGCGAGCTCAACCGCGTCTATCTGCCGCGCGATGCGCTGGCGGCCAGCGGCGCCTCCGTCGAGCAACTCGGGCTTTCACAGTCGCCGCCGGCGATGCTGGCCTGCCTGCAGGCGCTCGCCGTCCGCAACGAGGCGCTGCTCGACGAGGGCAGGTCGCTTGCTGCGGAGATCCGGGATTTCCGCCTCGGCCTCGACGTTTCGGTGATCCAGGCCTATGCCGACCGCATCGTGCGCCTCTTGAAGGTGCGCGATCCCCTGCGCGAGCGCGTGCACCTGAACAAATTCGAGCTGCTTACTTTCAGCCTCGCCGGGATGATCGGCGAAGTCGGCCGTCGCGCGATCGGACGCAAGGGCGTTTCCAGACCGGGGACCGCACATGACGCTTGAGGCGACCTCGCCCGGCGCCAATTATGGCTCGACCGCATCCGGCAGTTCGTTCTACGCCGCGATGCGCATCCTGCCGCACGATCAGCGCGAAGCGATGTTCCAGATCTACAGCTTCTGCCGCCAGGTCGACGACATCGCCGATTCCGACGGTCCGCGCGAGGAGCGGCTCGCCGCGCTTCAGGCGTGGCGCAACGACATCGACGCACTCTATCAGGGCAATCCGCCGCCGCGGTTGAAGGACTACGTCGCCTCGGTGAAGACCTTCGGCCTCAAGCGCGAGGATTTCCAGGCGATCGTCGACGGCATGGAGATGGACGTGCCGCAGGACATCCGCGCGCCCGACATGGCGACGCTGGATCTCTATTGCGATCGCGTCGCCAGCGCCGTGGGGCGGCTGTCGGTCCGGGTATTCGGCCTGCCGGAAGAAGACGGCATCGAGCTCGCCCATCATCTCGGCCGCGCGCTCCAGCTCACCAACATCCTGCGCGACATCGACGAGGACGCCGGCCTCGGCCGGCTCTATCTCCCGCGCGAAGCGCTGCTGCATGCTGGCATCACCTCCAACGATCCGAACCGCGTGATCGTCGAGCGCGCGCTGCCCAAGGTGTGTCTGCCGCTGGCGCAGCGTGCGAAGATGTATTTCGAGAAGTCGGACGAGATCATGAGCCGCAACAAGCGCCGCACGGTGCGCGCGCCGCGGATGATGTCGAAATACTATCATGCCATTCTGGATCTTCTGATTGCGCGCGGTTTCAACGCACCGCGCCAGCCGGTGCGTGTGTCGAAGGTCACACGTATCCTGATCCTGCTTCGCTACGCTTTCATCTGATGCAAAACACAGCTCACATCATCGGTGCTGGAATTTCCGGCCTCTCCGCCGCCGTGCGGCTTGCCAATGCCGGCTTCAAGGTCGCCGTGCACGAGGCGACGCAGCAGGCCGGCGGCCGTTGCCGGTCCTATTTCGACGGCGCCACCAATCTCACCATCGACAACGGCAATCATCTGCTGCTGTCGGGCAACAGTCATGCGCGTGCCTATGCGCGTGCGATCGGCACCGAGGCCGGTCTGGTCGGCCCTGAAAGCGCACAGTTTCCCTTCGTCGACATCAAGACCGGGCAGCGTTGGCAGATCGATCTCGGCGCCGGCCGGCTGCCGACCTGGGTGCTCGACGAGAGCCGCCGCGTGCCCGACACCGGGCTCACCGATTATTTGAAGCTGGCGCCGCTGATCTGGGCGTCGGAAGAGACGTTGGTTGGCAAGTCCATTCCTTGCGAAGGCGTACTCTATCAGCGCTTGGTACAGCCGCTGCTGCTTGCCGCGCTGAACGTCGATCCGCCCGAGGGCTCCGCCGGGCTTGCCGGCGCGATCCTGCGCGAGACGCTGCTTGCCGGCGGACAGGCTTGCCGTCCCCTGATCGCGCGCGACGGCCTCAGCGCCGTGCTGATCGAGCCGGCCGTGAAATTCCTGGCTGATCGCGGCCATTCCGTTCAGCTCGGCCATGAGCTGCGTTCGTTTGCAACCAGCGACGGCAAGGCCAATGCGCTGAGTTTCGGCGGCGAGGATTTGATCCAGCTCAATGAGGGCGATGTCGTCGTAATGGCGGTGCCGCCGCGCGCCGCAGCGGGCCTGCTGCCTGGGCTGAAGACGCCGACCGAGTTCCGCGCCATCGTGAATGCGCATTTCCGCATCACACCGCCGTCAGGTTCGGCGCCGATCCTCGGCGTGATCGGCGGCGTTGTCGAGTGGCTGTTTGCGTTCCCGAACCGGCTTTCCGTCACCATCAGCAACGGCGACCGTCTGGTCGACATGCCGCGCGAGGAACTCGCGCAGGCGATCTGGAACGATGTCTGCAAGGCGGGCGGTGTCTCCGGCGAGTTGCCTCCGTGGCAGATCGTGCGCGAGCGCCGCGCCACATTTGCGGCGACGCCGGCCCAGAATGCCCTGCGTCCGGGGCCGGTCACCGCGCTGAAAAACCTGTTTCTTGCCGGTGATTGGACTGCTACGGGATTGCCTGCAACCATCGAGGGATCGGTCCGGTCCGGTGATCGCGCTGCCGATCTGGTTCTGGCCGCAAAGCGGCCCTGACGGGCAAAAATCCCCGGCCAATTTCAATCGACTATCGGAGCAATCGAGCGAGATGGATTCCGTGAACGCGACCAGCCCCGAAGGCCAGGAATCGATTATCTTGGAATCGAAGGCCTTGGAATCGAAGGTTTTGGAATCGAGCATTGCGTCAGCGACGCAAGGCGTGCTTGGCCTCCAGCAAGCCGACGGCCATTGGGTCTTCGAGCTCGAGGCCGACTGCACGATCCCGGCCGAATACGTCCTGCTGCGCCATTATCTCGCCGAGCCGGTCGACACCGTGATCGAGGCGAAGATCGCCAATTACCTTCGCCGCATCCAGGGCGCCCATGGCGGCTGGCCGCTGGTGCATGACGGCGAGTTCGACATGAGCGCGAGCGTGAAGGCCTACTTCGCGTTGAAGATGATCGGCGATTCCGTCGACGCCCCGCACATGGTGCGTGCGCGCGAGGCGATCCATGCGCGCGGCGGCGCCGTCAACAGTAACGTCTTCACGCGGTTCCTGCTTGCGATGTACGGCGTGGTGACCTGGCGCGCCGTGCCGGTGTTGCCGATCGAGATCGTGCTGCTGCCGTTCTGGTCGCCGTTCCACCTCAACAAGATCTCTTATTGGGCGCGCACCACCATGGTGCCGTTGATGGTGCTCGCGGCGCTGAAGCCGCGCGCGAAGAATCCGAAAGGGGTCGGCATCGACGAACTGTTCCTGCAGGATCCGCGCTCGATCGGCATGACCGCCAAGGCGCCGCACCAGAGCATGGCCTGGTTCGTGCTGTTCCGCGCGCTCGACGGCATCTTGCGCGTGGTCGAGCCGATGTTTCCCAAGAGCCTGCGCAAGCGCGCCATCGATGCGGCGCTCGCCTTCACCGAGGAGCGGCTCAACGGCGAGGACGGCATGGGCGCGATCTATCCGCCCATGGCCAACATCGTCATGATGTACGACGCGCTCGGCAAGGACGAGAACTTCCCGCCGCGAGCGATCACCCGCCGTGGCATCGACAAGCTGCTCGTGATCCATGACGACGAGGCCTATTGCCAGCCCTGCGTCTCGCCGGTGTGGGACACGACACTGACCGCCCATGCGCTGCTGGAAGCCGGCGGCGACAAGGCGGTGCCGGCGGCCAAGCATGGCCTCGACTGGCTGATCCCGCGGCAGGAGCTCGAGGTGAAGGGCGACTGGGCGGTGAAGCGGCCCGACGTGCGTCCGGGCGGCTGGGCGTTCCAGTACAACAACGCGCACTATCCCGACCTCGACGACACCGCCGTGGTGGTGATGTCGATGGACCGCATGCGCCGGGAGCACGGCGCCACCGGCTACGACGCCGCGATCGCCCGCGGGCGGGAGTGGATTGAGGGCATGCAGAGCGACGACGGCGGCTGGGCTGCCTTCGACGTCAACAATCTCGAATTTTATTTGAACAACATCCCGTTCTCCGACCACGGCGCGCTGCTCGATCCGCCGACCGAGGACGTCACGGCGCGCTGCATCTCGATGCTGGCCCAGCTCGGCGAGACCGAGAAGACCAGCAAGCATGTCGCTGACGGGGTCGCTTACCTCCGGAAGACCCAGCACCCCGAAGGGTCCTGGTACGGCCGCTGGGGCATGAACTTCATCTATGGGACCTGGTCGGTGCTCTGCGCCCTGAACATGGCCGGCGTCCGCCATGACGATCCCATGATTCGGAAGGCCGCCGGTTGGCTGGCCTCGATCCAGAACCAGGACGGCGGCTGGGGCGAAGATGCCGTCAGCTATCGCCTGGATTACCGGGGGTGGGAGGCCGCCCCCTCGACGGCCTCGCAAACGGCATGGGCCTTGCTTGCCCTGATGGCGGCAGGCGAGGTTGATCACCCCGCCGTTGCCCGCGGGGTGGAGTACCTGATTGCAACACAGAACGAAAAAGGACTGTGGGACGAGCAGCGGTACACCGCCACAGGCTTCCCCCGCGTGTTCTATCTGCGGTATCATGGTTACCCAAAGTTCTTTCCGCTGTGGGCATTGGCGCGGTATCGGAACTTGCGGAACACCAACAGCAGGGTGGTAGGGGTCGGAATGTGACTTTGGGGATGGGGGACTATCTTACCGCGGGTAATACCATCGACCCGCGGCCGATATTGATCGTGACCGGATTGGTTCAGGAGGCCCGAATCGCGGCCGGACCGGGAATGGCGGTCATCTGTTCGTCGAGCAGCCCGGCCCAGTTGCGGGCGCTGCTGACGGTGGTGGACCCTGATACGATTCGCGGCGTGATCTCCTTCGGCGTGGCCGGCGGGCTCGACCCGACGCTGCGCTCCGGCGACGTCGTGCTGGCAACCGAAGTGCTGTCCGGCGACACCCGCTGGGCCGCCGGGCTGTCGCTCGGCGACGACCTGATCGAGCGCCTGACCTCGGGCCGCCGCCGCGTGGTGCGCGGCAGCCTCGCCGGTGCCGAGCAAGTGGTCACCGGGCGCTCCTGCAAGGCGGCGCTGCATTCGGAGACGGGGGCCTCTGCCGTCGACATGGAAAGCCATATCGCGGCGGCCTACGCCAGTGAAGCCGGGCTGCCCTTTGCCGCGGTTCGCGTCATCAGCGACCCCGCCCATCGCGCGCTGCCGGCACTAGCCCGCTCCGCGATCAAGCCGAACGGCCAGATCGACCTTGGCGCCGTGCTGCGTGGCATCGTGCGCAACCCGGCAGCGCTGCACGGACTGGTCTCGACCGGCCTCGACTTCAACCGCGCGCTGCGCAGCCTGCGTGGTTGCCGCGATCATCTGATCGGGACGGAGCTGATCGAGAGCGAGGCTTTGGTCTCCAAGGCGGCCTGAGCGGGGTTCGCTGAACTGGCAAAACAATAGGCCCGGTTCCTGATGCGACCGGGCCTTTTTGTTTGGTGTCCATCGTGCGGATGCTACCGCGCTAGCGCGAAAGCGTGCGCGTTGCGTCCCGCTCACAAGGCCGACATCGCTGCTTGGAAGATATCGAAGCCTGGTCGAGTTCGGCGCGCGTAATCGTGAGCGGCGGGCATAGGGCTCGCCGGCTCGCGCGATGCCAGAGTCATTGGATTTGTGCGAGAATTTTGCTAGTTTCCACCGGCGGTAGAGTATCGACCATGGCTCCGAAGGAAGCTTATTCCGTCATCGAGAGAGCGAAGCACGGCGCGCTAATAGATCGGTGTGGCCGGACCATTTTCTACACTGCTTGTGGATCGGGGCTGTGTTCTCCGTCCCTCCAATTCCGTCGTGGATCACCGTTGTTTATATCCCGATCGGTCTATTGCTACTCGCATGGGCTATTTTCGAGTGGCCGAAGTGGCGGCTTCTTTAGGTCCTACTGACGGTAACAGTGCTGCACCCCTCAAGCGAGACGCGATAATCCGTTGCGGTGTTGGCACACGCGGCCAGTGTCCATCGCCGGATCACGGACCATTCGCTCGTTTTCCCATCGCGAAGTCGGGCACGCGGTGCGACGGCCGGCCGAAGTGATTCCCAAGGTTCGGCGGCTTTGGACGCAGAATGATGGCGTCACCTTGCCGCGTCACCTCGACCTCGTTGAGTGAGACATGAAACTCCTTCGGCAACTGGACGGACTGGGCGTCGCCGGACTTGAACACCTTGGCGATGTAGGGCAGGGCTGCCTCCGGTAGATGCCGCACCTGTTCATAGGGAAGGGTTTGCAGTTGCCAGCGGCAGCCGTCGGGCAAAACACCTGCGGACCCGTCAACCCCTTTCGCAAAATATTTCACTTTCCCGAATTTCGGATTTGTGGCAAAGAGCGTTCATCCCGGCCTGCCAGAGGGGCGCTTCGCGATCGTCACGAGATGCGGGTCGGGGTGCGGTGGACGCGGTAGCGCCGGCGCGGAAAGCGATGACAGGGCGGGCAACCGTGAGTCAGGCGCGGCGCGCTACGACACGGCGTGGTCACAGCGGTTTCGGTCGTCGCCGGAGGTGAGCACACGCGAGCTCCCGGCGATCAGGTCGAACCGTCCGCGGACGGAGAAGTCGTGTGGTCCCGACGCCCGGGGTTCTGGCGTCAAACCTCGCGGTGATGTGGCGACCGACCGGCACGCGCATCGATCAGCAGTGAGGCGACGGGGGCAATAGTGCAACGCTCCCCGAGGAGAGCACGAAGGACACCGTTAAAACCATCCGCGCAGGGAAGGCCGGGCGACCGGCAACACCTGTGATCCACCCCGTGTGCATTTTGTTGCGCACGGATTGCGGGTGCCGCCGGCGCCCGGCCTTCCCTGCATCCTCTGGTCTTTCGAGGGCGAAACCGAACAGCAAAACTCGGGCGAAAGAAGCCGCGAGAATGCGAATGCGCGCCTGCCAGTTAAGCTGAGAGTTGGCGGAGGCCGACTATTCAACTTGCTCCGTCATTGCGAGGAGCCCTTGCGACGAAGCAATCCAGACTGCCGCCGCGGAGGGACTCTGGATTGCTTCGCTGCGCTCGCAATGACGCTGGGTTAGACAGCGTGCCTCCAAGCTCCACGAGACTTGCTCGAAAGAAAAAGCCCGGTCGCGATCGCGGCCGGGCCTTCGTCGTGAGAGTTGATCGCGTCCGCTTACGCGGCGGTCGAAGCCTTCCGCGCCGCCTTCTCCTGCGCTGCGGCGGCTTCGTCCTTGCGGATCTCCGACAGGCGCTTCTGCACTTCCGCCGAGAAGATGTACTGCGCCGGGCGCTGCTTGGACATGTCGATCTCCGGCGCCATTGGGCCGGTGGTCCTGATGCCGCGCAGCGACACCCACATCGCCTTCAGCGGGTTGTTGAGGGCAGCGGTCGCCGCGGTCGGCTCGTAGCCGCAATGGGCCATACAGTCGGCGCACTTCTCGTACTTGCCGGTGCCGTAGGTTTCCCAGTCGGTGGTGTCCATCAGCTCCTTGAAGGTTTTTGCGTAGCCTTCACCGAGCAGATAGCAGGGCTTCTGCCAGCCGAAGATGTTGCGCGCGGGCATGCCCCAAGGCGTGCACTCGTATTCCTGGTTGCCGGCGAGGAAGTCCAGGAACAGGCCGGAATGCATGAAGTTCCACTTCTTGCCCTTGCCCATCGCAAAGACGTCGCGGAACAGCTTCTTGGTCTTGGTGCGGTTGAGGAAGTGCTCCTGGTCCGGCGCGCGCTCATAGGCGTAGCCCGGCGACATCGAGACGCCGACGCCGAGCTCGACGGTGAGGTCGAGGAACTTCGCGATCTCCTCGGCCGGATGGCCGTCGAAGATGGTGGCGTTGACGTTGACGGTGAAGCCGCGCGCCTTGGCGGCCTTGATCGCGGAGACCGCGCGATCGAACACGCCCTTCTGCGACACGGCCTTGTCGTGATGGTCCTTCAGGCCGTCGAGATGCACCGAGAAGAACAAATACGGGGAGGGCTCGAACAAATCGAGCTTCTTCTCGAGCAGCAGCGCGTTGGTGCAGAGCGAGACGAACTTCTTGCGCGCAACGAGGCCGCGCACGATCTCGCCGATCTCCTTGTGAATCAGCGGCTCGCCGCCCGGAATGGCGACCATCGGCGCGCCGCACTCGTCGGCGGCGTCCCAGCACTCCTGCGCGGTCATGCGACGGTTGAGGATCGCATCCGGATAATCGATCTTGCCGCAGCCGACGCACGCGAGATTGCAGCGAAACAGCGGCTCCAGCATCAGCACGAGCGGATAGCGTTTGCGGCCAAGCAGTTTCTGCTTGAGCAAATAGCCGCCGATACGCATTTCCTTGAAGAAGGGGATGGCCATTACAAGTTTCTTTCTGGGCTTTTCAATTCGGGTGGGTCAGCTCGCAGCCAGTTGGGCCGGAAGCCGGAATTCGATGTTTTCCTCGCGGCCGGGCAACACCTGGATCTTGACTGGTCCGATCCGCCGCATCGCTTCGATCACGTCATCCACGAGCACCTCAGGTGCCGAAGCGCCGGCGGTGATGCCGACGGTTCTGGCATTCTTCAACCACTCCGGATTGAGCTCGCTGCCGTCGGCAATCAAATAACTCGCAACGCCGGCCTCGGTGCCGATTTCGCGAAGCCGGTTCGAGTTCGAGCTGTTGGCAGCGCCCACCACCAAGATCACGTCGACCAGCTTGCTCAAGTCCCTTACCGCAGATTGGCGGTTCTGTGTCGCATAGCAGATATCCCGGATATCCGGGCCTTGAATGTCTGTAAAGCGGGCTTGAAGGGCCGCGATCACGTCCCTGGTGTCGTCGACCGACAGGGTGGTCTGGGTGATGTAGGCCAATGGCGTATCTGCCGGCAGCGTCAGTGCCTTAACCTCTTGAACACTTTGGACAAGCAGCACCGGGCCGGGAATCTGGCCCATCGTGCCTTCGACCTCGGGGTGCCCGGCATGGCCGATTAGGATCAGCGTTCTGGCCTTGCTGATGTAGCGCTTCCCCTGATTGTGAACTTTCGTGACCAGCGGGCAGGTGGCATTGAGCACCGGAAGGTCGCGCGCGGCAGCCTCTTCCTCAACGCTGCGGGCGACGCCATGGGCGCTAAAGACCGTGACCGCCTTCGGCGGGACTTCGGACAGTTCCTCGACGAAGATTGCCCCTTTGTTCTTCAGACTCTCGACGACGTATTTGTTGTGCACGATCTCATGGCGCACGTAGACGGGCCGGCCGTACTTCTCCAGCGCCCGTTCCACGATCTCGATTGCACGCACCACGCCCGCGCAGAAGCCGCGCGGTTGCGCCAGATAAACTTCCATTGGACGCCCATCACGCAAGTTGCACCAATCCGCTTTGTAAGTCCTCGGCGTCACTCCGGTACTAACCAATGAGCTGCAATATCCGCACCATTGGTTCGCGCACGCGGTAGCCACCCACCCTCGTGGGGGCTCCGGCGCATGGAGGCGCAAGACTTTGTGTCAAAAAATCGGCAAAAAGGAAAGGTCGAATGAAACCTGGACGCCCCCGGCTCGGCAAGTTCAGGTAATATAGTAAGTAACCGTTGCCAGCAAGATCGGCAACATCTGGCCCAGCCCTTCGTCACTTTCCCGCCTCAACTGCCCGGCTATACCGACGCGCCCCCGCATGGTTTTGCCCGGTCTCCCGCCGTTTACCTCAAACCTTGTGCGTCGATAACCGCCAAAAACAGCAATAGGTTTCGCCCGGGAACTCCGTTAAAGAGCGGGCGTTTCCGGCAAGCTGTTAACCGCAGAAAGAAAAGAAGTGCTGCAAAGCGTAGTCGTTGCCATCGTCAGGGCCTGCACCCGGTTTGCCTCCCTCGTCGTCGTTCTCGGGCTCCTGCTGGCAGTGGCCGCGGGCTATTACGCGTCCCAGCACTTCGCCATCAACACCGACATCAACTCGCTGATTGCCCAGAATCTGGACTGGCGCCAGCGCGACCAGCAATTCGACCGGGCCTTCGACCGCGATGCGACGATCACGGCGGTCGTCGAGGCCAAGACCCCCGAAATGGCGAGCGCGGCGTCGGACGCCCTCTTTGCCAAGCTGAAGGACGACAAGACCAACTTCCAGTCCATGCAGCAGCTCGGCAGCGGCGAGTTCTTCGAGAAGAACGGCTTGTTGTTCCTGCCGACCGAGGAGGTCGGCAAGATCACCGCCCAGTTCGAATCCGCCGCACCCCTGATCGAGATCATGGCCGGTGATCCGTCGATCCGCGGCCTGACCGGTGCGCTGGAGACGGGCCTTGCCGGCGTCAAGCGCGGCCAGGTCAAGCTCGACAACACCGCGCGGCCTTTCAACCTGATCGCGCAGACGGTCGAGACCGTGCTGAACAAGGGCCAGGCAAGCTTCTCGTGGCGCGAGCTCGTGAGTGACGAGCCGCTGTCGGATTCCGACAAGCGCACCTTCATCGAGTTCAAGCCGATCCTCGACTACAACGCGCTGGAGCCCGGCAAGGGCGCCACCGACGCGATCCGCAAGGCCGCTGCGGATCTGGATTTTCCGACCAAATTCCAGGCGCGGGTGCGGCTGACCGGCCCGGTGCCGATCGCCAACGAGGAATACGCCACAGTCCAGGAGGGGGCGGTCATCAACGGCATCGGCACGGTTCTGGTCGTGCTGGTCATCCTGTGGCTCGCGTTGCATTCGGCGAAGATCATCTTCGCGGTGTTCATCAACCTCTTCGTCGGCCTCGCGCTGACGACTGCGGCCGGCCTGATGATGGTCGGATCGTTCAATCTGCTGTCGATCGCGTTCGCGGTGCTGTTCGTCGGCCTCGGCGTCGATTTCGGCATCCAGTACAGCGTCCGCTATCGCTCGGAGCGCTTCAAGCACAACGATCTCTCGGGCGCGTTGGTGCTGGCGGCCAAGCGCTCGGCGGTGCCGCTGTCGCTTGCGGCGATGGCGACGGCCGCCGGCTTTCTCTGCTTCATGCCAACCGACTACAAGGGCATCGCCGAGCTCGGCCAGATCGCCGGCGTCGGCATGCTGGTGGCGTTCCTTTCCTCGATCACCGTTCTGCCGGCCATGCTGAAGCTGCTGAACCCGCCTGGCGAGAAGGAACCGGTCGGCTATGCCTTCCTGGCGCCGCTCGATCACTTCCTGGAGAAGCACCGCGTGCTGGTCGTGGGCGGCACGTTGCTAATCGCGCTCGCCGGCCTGCCGCTGCTCTACTTCATGAAGTTCGACTTCAATCCGATGAACCTGCGCAATCCGCACGCCGAATCGATCGCGACCTTCCTCGATTTGCGCAAGGACCCTAACACCGGCGCCAACGCCATCAACGTGATGACCACGTCGGAAGAGCAGGCGAGGGCGGTCGAGGCGAAGCTGGAGAAGGTGCCTGAGGTGCTCAGGGTGATGTCGCTCGACAGCTTTGTGCCGCAGGACCAGCCGCCGAAGCTGAAGCTGCTCGCGCAGGGCGCCAAGGTACTGAATCCCGCACTCAATCCCGAGCAGATCGACGCGGCGCCGTCGGATCAGGAAAACGTGGGGTCGCTCAAGTCCTCGGTCGACAATCTGCGCCGGACCGCGGGCGAAGCGAAGGGCCCGGGTGCGGTCGCATCGCGCCGTCTGGCAGACGCGCTCGAAAAGCTCGCCAATGGCGACGAGGCCACGCGCAACAAGGCGCAGGACGTGTTCGTCACACCGATGAAGGTCGTTTTCGACCAGCTCAGAAACGCGATGCAGGCCGAGCCTGTCACCCTGAAGTCACTGCCGC
The DNA here is from genome assembly GCF_023073355.1 of Bradyrhizobium sp. 199. Lineage (GTDB taxonomy): Bacteria > Pseudomonadota > Alphaproteobacteria > Rhizobiales > Xanthobacteraceae > Bradyrhizobium. Next base: position 109,174 of record NZ_JADPJI010000008.1, on the reverse strand, counting down.
CCGATCTCGTCAGCGCCTGGAAGAGCAAGGACGGCGTCATCCGTGTCGAGGCGCTGCCCAAGGGCGATCCCAACGACAACGACACGCTGCGCAAATTCGCGGCGGCGGTGCTCGCCGCCGAGCCGACCGCGATCGGCGGGCCGGTCTCGATCCTCAAATCCGGCGATACCGTGGTGAGGGCGTTCATCCACGCCGGCATCTATGCGCTGCTGGTGATCGGCCTCTTGCTGTGGATCACACTGCGCCGGTTCGTCGACGTGCTGATGACGCTGGTGCCGCTCCTGGTTGCCGGTGCGGTGACGCTCGAGATCTGCGTGTTGATCGGTCTGCCGCTCAACTTCGCCAACATCGTCGCGTTCCCGCTGCTGCTCGGCGTCGGCGTCGCCTTCAAGATCTATTATGTCGTGGCCTGGCGCTCGGGCAGGACAAACCTGCTCCAGACCAGCCTGACACGCGCGATCTTTTTCAGTGCGCTGACGACAGCGACCGCGTTCGGCAGCCTGTGGCTGTCGAGCCATCCCGGCACGTCCAGCATGGGCAAGCTGCTGGCCCTTTCGCTGGTGACGACGCTCGCGGCCGTGCTGCTGTTCCAGCCGGCCCTAATGGGCAAACCCCGCAATCTCAGGGAGTAGGCAGATGTCGCCGACCGGGTCGGCGGCGCCCTTCTGACCGGGCTTGGCTACGCCCGCCGACTTCGGGGCCGTGGGTGCAGCTGCTGGTGCAGGCGCAGCTGCGACCGTCGCTCCTGTGGCTTTTGGCGCCGCGCCGGCAGACTTCGGTGCACCCTTGGCCATCGCGTTGGCTGGGCTCAGGGGGATCGGCGGGCCAACCCGGGTCCAGGTTTCGCCACCGCAGAGGAAGCCCATCACGCAGCCCTTGATTTCGAGCTGGTCGGCGCCGACAGGCGTGATGGTCGCGCTGTAAAGCTGGCCGTCCTTGGCGTTGTAGACCTGCCCTTCCCACTGATCGGCGCCGGGCTTCTTCTTCATGTCGATCAGCGTCGCCATGCCCAGCGTCGGCCGGGTCTTTTTCGAGGCATCCGGGTTGTTCTCGTCGCGGCCGCCGGGCTGTTTTTCCCAGGAAACCGCGCCCCACATGCTGCCATTGCATTGGGCGACACGAATGTTGGCGACGCCATCGGCAACCCGCCAGTCGCCGGTGGGATCGGCAGCGAGCGCGGGGGTCAGGCAGGTGTAGCCACCAGCCAGTATTATTCCGGTGTAAAGGGCCAAACGCATGTTAGTTCCTCGGCAGTGCAACATGGTCTAAAGCTGTGCTTGCGAAGATGGTCCGAAAAAGGGCAAAAGGCCGCACAAACCGTTTTCAGTAACGGTCCGTTTTCAGTTGACGAAACGGCCCTCAAGCGAAGTATGTAGCGGATGCACAGTCCAAATCCAGACATGTCTGAGCTATTCGCGGACCGTCAGGCCCAGCGCAGCGCCATGCATAACCGGTATCTGAACGAGCAGTTCGTTCGGGTCCTCAAGACCATCGGCTACGATGTCGGCTTCCAGAAGGGGCAGGGGCAGTACCTCTTCGACCGCGAGGGCGCGCGCTATCTCGACCTGTTGTCCGGCTTTGGCGTGTTTGCAATCGGGCGCAACCATCCGGTCATGCGCGAGGCGCTCAAGAGCGTGCTCGACGCCGACCTGCCCAATCTCGTCCAGTTCGACGTCTCCGTCCTCGCCGGCGTGCTTGCCGAGCGGCTGCTGAAATACGTTCCCTATCTCGACAAGGTGTTCTTCGCCAATTCCGGCGCCGAATGTGTCGAAGCCGCCATCAAATTCGCCCGCGGCGCCACCGGCCGCCCGGGCATCGTCTATTGCGCCCATGGCTATCACGGCCTGACCTATGGCGCGCTGTCGCTGACGGGTGATTCGAACTTCCGCACCGGCTTCGAGCCGCTGCTGCCGGGCTGTACCCCGATCCCGTTCAACGATCTGGCCGCGCTCGAAAAGGCTCTGGCCTCGCGTGAGGTCGCAGCCTTTGTCGTCGAGCCGATTCAGGGCAAGGGCGTCAATATGCCCACGGACGAGTTCCTGCCCGGCGCCGCTGCGCTCTGCAGGAAATACGGCACGCTGTTCGTCGCCGACGAGATCCAGACCGGCATGGGCCGCACCGGCCGCTTCCTCGCGGTCGAGCACTGGAACGTCGAGCCCGACATGGTGCTGCTGTCGAAGTCGCTATCCGGCGGCCACGTGCCGGTCGGCGCGGTGCTGACGCGCAAAAGCATCTTCGACAAGATCTTCAACCAGATGGACCGCGCTGTGGTGCACGGCTCCACCTTCTCCAAGAATGACCTCGCGATGGCCGCTGGCATCGCCACGCTCGACATCATGGAGTCCGAGAAGCTGATCGAATCCGCCGCCAAGCGCGGTGCCGAGCTGCGCCTCGCGCTCACGCGCATGGTGCCCGGCTACGAGCTGTTGAAGGAAGTGCGCGGCAAGGGCCTGATGATCGGTGTCGAGTTCGGTCCGCCGAAGTCGCTGCGGCTGCGGGCTTCCTGGAACGTGCTGGAAGCCGCCAACAAGGGCCTGTTCTGCCAGCTCATCACCGTGCCGCTGTTCAAGGATCACAAGATCCTGACTCAGGTCGCCGGCCACGGCAGCCACACCATCAAGCTGCTGCCGCCGCTCACCATCACCGAGGAAGACTGCACGTGGATCGAGCGCGCCTTCGACGACGTCATCGCCGGCAGCCACAAGGTCCCCGGCGCGATCTGGTCGCTCGGCAAGACGCTGGTGGACAACGCGGTGCGACGATCGGCGTAAGGCCGATCGCTCAGGCCGCCTTGGGCTTGTTCACAGTCTCGATGCGGTCAAGCGCTTTGCCGAGATCGCGTTTGGCGATCTGGATGTCGTAATCGTTCTGAAGATTGAGCCAAAGCTCGGCCGTCGTGCCGAGGGCCTTGGCGAGTCGAAGTGCTGTGTCGGCGGTGATCCCAGTCTGTTCGCTCGCGATCCGCTCGATTCGCGTGCGAGGAAGGTTGCATGTCTTCGCAAGGGCACCAGCCGAAATGTCTAGCGGAACCAGAAATTCCTCCCGAAGAACCTCACCAGGATGCATGGGCTTTAGTTTTTTGACCATCGTCGCGTCTCCTAGTGATAGTCGACAATCTCGACCTCGGTGCGCTGCGTCCGGGGCAGGACAGGGAAGCGTGTAAGGGGTCTCTACTTCGCATCCTCCAAGATCATCGCAGCGCCCTTCTCGGCGATCATCGCGGTCGGCGTGTTGGTGTTGCCCGAGGTGATCGTCGGCATGATCGAGGCATCGACGATGCGCAAGCCTTCGAGGCCGTAGAAGCACAGGCGCTCGTCGACCACCGCCATCGGATCGCTTGCCGCGCCCATCTTCGCGGTGCCCACTGGATGGAAGATGGTCGTACCAATATCGCCGGCGGCTTTGGCGAGCGAGGCATCGTCGTCGCCGACAGTGGGGCCGGGCAGATATTCGCTCGGACGATACCTGGCGAGCGCCTTCTGCTGCATCAGTCGGCGCGTGGTGCGGATGGCGCCGGCGCCGACCTGGCGGTCCTCGTCGGTCGACAGATAATTCGGCGCGATGATCGGCTTCTCGTCCGGGCTCGCTGAACGCAGCCGCACGGTGCCGCGCGAAGTCGGCTGGAGGTTGCAGGCGCTCACCGTGATGGCCGGGAAGCGGTGCAGGGGATCGCCGAACTTGTCGAGCGACAATGGCTGCACGTGAAACTGGATGTTGGCGCGTGCGCGCGTCGCATCGGAGCGGGTGAAGATGCCGAGCTGCGACGGCGCCATGGTCAGCGGCCCGCGACGGCGGAAGGCGTAATCGAGCCCCATCAGGCCGCGGCGGAACAGGTTGTAATAGGTCTCGTTCAGCGTGCGCACGCCCTCGACCTTGTAGATCGCGCGCTGCTGGAGATGGTCCTGCAGATTGCGCCCCACACCGGGCCTGTCCATGACGATGTCGATGCCGAGCGGCGACAGCCAGTCGGCCGGTCCGATGCCCGAGCGATGCAGCACCTGCACTGAGCCGATCGAGCCGGCCGAGAGGATCACCTCGCGTTTGGCACGCGCCTCGATGATCTCGCCGTTCTGGATGAAGCGCACGCCGACGGCGCGGCCTTGCTCGATGATGAGGCGGTCGACCAGCACGTGCTTCTCGAGCCGCAGGTTGGCCCGGTTCAGCGCCGGCTTCAGGAAGCCGCGCGCCGACGACCAGCGCCGGCCGCGCTTCTGGTTGACGTGGAAATAGCTGGTGCCTTCGTTGTCGCCGGTGTTGAAATCCGGGATGCGCTTGATGCCCATCTCCTCGGCGGCGTCGCCGATGGCGTCGAGAACGTCCCACGACAGCCGCGGCGCCTCGATGCGCCAGCCACCGCCGGCACCGTGATGCTCGCTCGCGCCCAGGAAGTGATCTTCCAGCCGCTTGAATAGCGGCAGCACGTCGTCATAGCCCCAACCGGTCATGCCGAGTTGGCGCCAGTGATCGTAGTCGGCGGCCTGTCCGCGCATCGAGATCATGGCATTGATCGCCGAGCAGCCGCCGATCACCTTGCCGCGGGGATAGGCGAGCGAACGACCGTTCAGGCCCGGCTCGGCCTCGGTCTTGAACATCCAGTCCGAGCGCGGATTGCCGATGGCGAAGAGATAGCCGACCGGGATGTGGAACCAGATCCAGTTGTCGTCGCCGCCGGCTTCGAGGATGAGGACGCGATTGTTTGGGACGGCTGACAGCCGGTTGGCGACGATACAGCCGGCGGTGCCGGCTCCGACAACAATGTAGTCAAACTCACCTTCGAGCCGTCTTGGCATTCTGCTTCCACCCGGATGGTCACTTAACGTTCTGTCCTAATAGGCAGACGCGGCGGACCGGGACAAGTCCGCCATGCCAGAGAGCGGGACGACCCCGGCCCCGTCGGTTAGGTGGACCGACGCTTGCATGCTAGACAGTCCTGCATTCCCAACAAACCTTGAGACCCTCCATGCCCATCGTGAATCGCGTCGCCGACCTCCAACCCGATATTCAGGCCTGGCGCCGGGACATCCACGAGCATCCCGAACTGCTGTACGATGTTCATCGCACTGCAGCATTCGTGGCGGACCGCCTGCGCGAGTTCGGCTGCGATGAGGTCGTAACCGGGCTCGGCCAGACCGGCGTGGTCGGCGTCATCAAGGGCAGCAAGCCGGCGGGCGAGGGGCTCAAGGTGATCGGCATGCGCGCGGACATGGACGCGCTGCCCATCGACGAGCAGACCAACCTGCCTTACGCCTCTAAGGCGCCCGGCAAGATGCACGCCTGCGGTCATGACGGCCACACCGCGATGCTGCTCGGCGCCGCCCGCTACCTCGCCGAGACCCGCAACTTCGCCGGCGACGCGGTGGTGATCTTCCAGCCCGCCGAAGAGGGTGGCGCCGGCGGGGCGGCCATGGTCAAGGACGGCCTGATGGAGCGCTTCGGGATCGAGCAGGTCTACGGCATGCACAACGGCCCCGGCATCCCGATCGGCTCGTTCGCGATCCGGCCCGGTCCGATCATGGCCGCGACCGACGAAGTCGACATCATGATCGAGGGTCTCGGCGGCCATGCCGCGCGTCCGCACAAATGCATCGATTCCGTGCTGGTCGGCGCCCAGGTAATCACCGCCTTGCAGTCGATCGTCGCGCGCAGCGTCGATCCCCTGGAATCGGCGGTGATCTCGATCTGCGAATTCCACGCCGGCAATGCCCGCAACGTCATTCCGCAAACGGCGACGCTGAGGGGCACCATCCGCACCCTGTCACCGGAGGTGCGCAAGCTGATCGAGAAGCGCGTGCACGAGGTGGTGGCGGGCGTGGCGCAGATCACGGGTGCGAAGATCGACCTGCACTACAAGCGCAATTATCCCGTCGTGAACAACCACGCTGCGGAGACCGAGATTGCACGCCGCATCGCCAGCCGGGTCGCGGGCGAAGCCAACGTGCACGAGATGCCGCCGCTGATGGGCGGCGAAGATTTCGCCTATATGCTGGAAGCACGTCCCGGCGCCTTCATCTTCTGCGGCAATGGCGACAGCGCCGGCCTGCATCACCCCGCCTACAATTTCAACGACGAAGCGATCGTGTTTGGCACCTCCTATTGGGTCAAGCTGGTCGAGGAGTCGCTCGCCGCGTCGTGACGCCGCGCTGGACACACGAATGAAAAAGGGCCTGTGCATCGCACAGGCCCTTTGTTCTTGGCGGGATCTGATCGGCCTCAGAAGATGTTCGAGAAGATCACGTACGGCGTCGCCGACAGCACGATCGCGCAGGGCAGCGTCACCACGCGGGCCATCAGCAAATCGCCCTTAATTTCAAAGTAAGGATCTTGTCCGCGATGGATTTTGAGGCCAGATGACAACCGCCGCGTGAAAACCCTTGTCCCCCCGTATTTAGGCAGCGCGTGCCGACTTCTTCTGCAAAGACGCGGCGATCTTCAAGTCTTCGACGAAGCGCCGATATTCCAGCACCTTGGCCTCCGGATCGGGCAGCCGCAGCAGATAGGACGGGTGCACCGTCACCAGAGCCTTGCGTCCGTCGGGAAGCTCTATGAGGCGGCCGCGGGTCTTGCCGATCGGGGTGATCTTGCCGAACACGCTTTGCGCCGCGGTGGCCCCCATTGCCACGATCAGATCGGGCTGAATTGCCGAAACCTCCCGCTCATACCATTGCCGGCAGGCCCGGATCTCAGTCGTATTCGGCTTCTGGTGCAGGCGGATCTTTCCACGCGGCACGAATTTGAAGTGTTTGACCGCGTTGGTGACATAGACCTTCTTGCGGTCGACACCGGCCTCCGCGAGCGCACGGTCGAGCATCTGGCCGGCCGGGCCGACGAAGGGATGGCCCGCGAGGTCTTCCTTGTCGCCGGGCTGCTCGCCGACCAGCATGATGTTCGCCGACTTTGGGCCTTCGCCGAATACGGTCTGGGTCGCGTCCTTGTAGAGATGGCAGGCGCGGCAATGCGCGGCTTCCTCGCGGAGGGCTTCGAGATTGTCGACTGTGGTCTTGCGTTTCATCGGAGCCTCCGGCCGCTTCTGAGGCTTGTGCGGATCGGTCGCGGGATTGCCGATCATAGTGCCGGTCATGCGCTCGGCGTCCTCGATCAGAGGCTTAATGATCGAAGCCTCGGGCAGGTTCCTCCAGTACTTCTTCGGCATCTCGGCCTGCATCGCCTTCACCTTGAGCCGGGCCGGATTGAAGATGCTGGCGTAGTAACGCCGCCAGGTTTCCTCCAGCCGGTCTTCGCCCGGCGCTTCGCTCTTGCTGACGCCTGAGGTGAACGAGAGCGCGTGGCCGTCCCAATGCGCGCACAGATCGGGCGTCAGGATCGACCAGGGCATGTCGGCAAAGCGCCTGGCGAAGAACGGCGCGGCGAGCTCGACGATGTGATGCTCCGGCTCGAACCAGGCAACGTAGTGCGCCTCACGTTCCCGGCCGATCTCGCGGAAGCGCACGAAGGCGTGCATCTTGTGCTCGTCGCGATAGACCGCTTTCGCCATGGCGGTGACCTGCGCGACATCAGGGTCGGTCGCGACCTCGATGAGATCGTGGTTGTCCTTCAGCCGCCAGAGCAGGCGATATAGGATGGCAAAGCGCTGGCGCTCGCGGTGCAGGATTGCGGCCTGGGCGAGCTCGACGAATTTTGCTGAGACGCTGAAGGTGCCGTCATTCACCTCGAGGATCGGAGAGGACGCGGGCGGCGCGAACAACTCGGCTTCGCCGCCCTGCACGGTCCAGGTGACATCGGTGGGCTTCACATGATGAAGCACGAGTGTCCGCGCGGCTTTGCGCCAGCCGTCGAAATCGGTTTCGGTGTCGAGCGTGATGTACTGCATCAGAAGCCGAACCCCAGTTGTGTTGCCTTCGGCTTGAACCGCTCGACCAGCCGCGCCTCGTCGAGGCGATGCGGCGAGGGGCGATGATCGCTGAGAACGATGAACGGCAGCGCTTTGTGCTTGGGCACGTGCAGCCGCGCCAGATCAGAGAGGCGGATCGTGGTGGTGCGGCGTGTCGCGATGATGCGTTCAACCGTCCGGGTACCGAAGCCCGGCACGCGCAGCAGCTCCTCGCGGCTGGCGCGGTTGACGTCGAGCGGGAAGCGGTCGCGGTGACGCAGCGCCCAGGCCAGCTTGGGATCGATGTCGAGCGGCAGCATTGCGCCGTCGTCGACGATCTCCGCAACGTCGAAGCCGTAGAACCGCATCAGCCAGTCGGCCTGGTAGAGCCGGTGCTCGCGCAGCAAGGGCGGCTGTACCAGAGGCAACGCGCGGCTGGCGTCGGGGATCGGGCTGAACGCGGAATAATAGACGCGCCGCAGTTTGTATGACCCGTAAAGATTAGAGCTGGTGTGGAGAATGGTGTGGTCGGAGGCGCTATCTGCGCCGACGATCATCTGCGTGCTTTGTCCGGCCGGCGCGAAGCGCTGCGGTTTTGCTTTCGTTTTCGCGCTGCGGTCTTCCTCGGCTTCGTCGAGCTTCAGCCGCAGCCGGCCCATGGTGCGGCGGATCGCGCGCACGTCCTTTTCCGGCGCGAATTGCTGCAGGCTCGTTTCCTCCGGCATCTCGATGTTGATCGAGAGACGGTCGGCATATTTGCCGGCTTCTGCGATCAGCGCGTCGTCGGCCTCGGGAATGGTCTTCAGGTGGATGTAGCCGCGGAAGTGATGCTCCTCGCGCAATTTGCGCGCGACACTCACCACTTGCTCCATCGTGTAGTCGGGGCTGCGGATGATGCCGGAGGAGAGGAACAGCCCCTCGATGTAATTGCGCCGATAGAAGTCCAGCGTCAGCTTGACCAATTCGTCGATGGTGAAGCGGGCGCGCGGCACGTTCGAGGAGGCGCGGTTGACGCAATAGAGGCAATCGTAATTGCAGGCGTTGGTCAGCAGCACCTTGAGCAGGGAGATGCAGCGTCCGTCCGGCGCGTAGGAATGGCAGATGCCCATGCCGGGCGCAGTCGAGCCCATGCCCTTGCCGTCGCTGGAATCCCGCTTTTCGGTGCCGCTGGAGGCACAGGACGCGTCGTACTTGGCGGCGTCCGCCAGGATTTCCAGCTTGCGTTGTACGTCCATGTTTGAATCCCTTTGATTCGGCTCATGAATCCCTAGGCGCGCCAATTCGATTGACTCTTCTGGCGCCGTAGCTTTATATTAGAACATATCATGAACAAATGAGCCAGCCGCTGGTTCTTCTTTTGAAGACCACGGCACCAATTCCTGAGGAGCGGCGAGCATGCAGAGCGCGATCAGCAAAAGTGGTCGCCGGTTTTGCGTCCGATCGCGCTCTTCTTTTTAAGAGGACGCATGATCTTGTCGCCAAACCGCTCACACTTTGGCGGATCATGCGCCACCGCACGTATGAGCGCGCTTGCGACCTTGCGCGGCCAGATCGAGCGCATCGAGACGGCGGAGGTCGTACATCAGTACGATCGCGTCGCACTCGGCCACAGCGAGGTCGATACCGCGCTGAAGGGCGGGCTCGCGCGCGCGGCGATCCACGAGGTGTTTTGCGACGGGCGGCAGGGGACGGCCGCAACGGGATTTGTCATGGGCCTCGCGGGCCGCGTCTCGGTGCAGCGGCCGCTGCTGTGGGTGCGGCAGGATTTTTCGGAAATCGAAACAGGCGCGCTGTCGATGAGCGGGCTCGCCGAGCTCGGCCTCGATCCGCGCCGCGTGGTGATGGTCCGCGCCGCCGATGTCGAGAGCGCGCTGCGAACCTCGGCCGACGCGCTTGCCTGCGATGCGCTGGGCGCCGTCGTGCTCGAGCTCTGGGGCGAGACCAGACAGTTCGATCTGGTGGCGAGCCGCAAGCTGACGCTGGCCGCGCAAGGCTCCGGCGTCACCGGCCTGATGCTGCGCATGGCCGCGCAGCCCTTGCCGTCGACCGCGGAGACCCGATGGATGCTGCGCGCGGCACATTCGCCGCCGGGGCAGGCGTGGAGCGTCTGGGGCGCGCCGTGCTTCGATGCCGAGCTGTTGCGCAATCGTCATGGCCCGTGCGGCCGGTGGATCATGGAATGGAAATGTGATGAGTGCCAGTTCAGTGAGCCGTCGACGTATTCTCAGCCTATGGCTGCCACGCCTGCCCATCGACCGGATCCAGCGGTTCTTCAACGGCGGGTTGGCTAAGAGCAGGGCGTTTTCAAGCGAAGTGGGGACCGGTTCGCGTGAAGAAAACGCGTCCAAACAAAAAGATGAACCGAGCATCGTCGTCATCAAGGACAACAATGCGCTGGTGATCCATGCGCTGGACGAGGCCGCCGAGCGCCTCGGTCTGTACATCGGCCAGCCCTTGGCCAATGCGCGGGCGATGTGTCCGGATCTAAAAGTGTTCGACGCCGATGTCGTGGCCGATGCGAAGACGCTCAGTGATATCGCCGACTGGTGCGACCGCTTCACGCCGCTGGTGGCGCTCGATCCGCCGCACGGGTTATTCCTCGATATCACCGGCTGCGCACATCTGTTCGGCGGCGAGGCGGCGCTGCTAACGACGCTGGTTCGTGCGCTTGCCCGTCAGGGCTTTGCCGTCGGTGCGGCGATCGCCGGCACGTCGGTCTGTGCGCGTACGCTGACGCGGCAGGCCTCGGGTAGCATCGTTCCCGATGGCGGAGAGGCGGCGGCGATCGAGCGATTTCCGGTGTCCGCGCTCGGTGCGGCCGAAGCCATCACCACAGGCCTGCGTCGCGCCGGCCTGAAGACCATCGGCGACGTGGCCGCGCGCACGCCAGGTGAAATCACGGCGCGGTTCGGCGCGCGGTTCGCCACGCTGCTCGCGCATGCGCTGGGCCAGGGCGATGCGCCGATCAGCCCGCGCAAACCGCTGCCCGATTACATCGTGGAGAAGCGCTTTGCCGAGCCGATCGCGACCGACACCATGATTGCGATGACGCTGTCGCGGCTCGCCGACACGTTGATCGCCTCCATGGAGAAACAGGGCAAAGGCGCGCGCCGGCTCGAGGCGGCGTTCTTCCGTACCGACGGCGTGGTGCGCGCGATCATGGTCGAGACCGGACGTCCTGTGACGCGAAGCGCGGTGATCGACCGGCTGTTCCGCGAGCGTCTCGATGCGCTAGCCGATCCGCTCGATCCCGGCTTCGGTTTCGACATGGTGCGCCTGTCGGCAAGCCGCACCGAGATCGTGGTGCAGGAGCAGCGCGATCTCGACGCCCATGTCCACGACAATGACGAGCTTGCCGCGTTGGTCGATCGCATCGCCGCCCGCATCGGCGGAAAGCGCGTCGTCGTGCACCTGCCGCAGAATACGCACATCCCCGAATGTGCGGCGATGGCCGCGCCGGCGCAGCATCATCTTGCTGCCGCCATGCAGGCCGAATGGCCCGCACGTGCCGAGAGCGAGCCGCCGCTGCGTCCCTTGCGGCTGTTCGACAAGCCGGAGCCGATCAAGGTGCCGTTCGCCGCCGTGCCGGACGGTCCGCCGCATCAATTCACCTGGCGCCGCGCGCTGCATGCCGTGGTGCGGGTGGAAGGGCCCGAGCGCATCGCGATGGAATGGTGGCAGCAGGACGGCAAGCAGCTGACCCGGGATTATTTCCGCATCGAGGATGCCGAAGGCCTGCGCTTCTGGATTTTTCGCGACGGTCTTTACGAGGGGGAGTGCTTCGATGCCGAGGGCAAGCCCACGCCTCCGGGCTGGTATGTGCACGGTCTCTTCGCATGAACACCCCCGCTTATGCCGAGATCGGCATCACCACCAATTTCTCTTTCCTGCGCGGCGGCTCGGATCCGCGCGCCTATGTGCATCAGGCGAGCGCTTTGGGGATTCCTGTGATCGGCATCGCCGATCACAACACGCTGGCCGGCGTGGTGCGGGCCTACAAGGAGCTCGACAACGACGAGGTGCTGCACAAGCCGAAGCTCCTGATCGGCGCGCGCATCGTCTTCGTCGACGGCACTCCCGACATTTTTGTCTATCCGCGCGACCGTGCGGCCTATGGCCGGCTCTGTCAGCTCCTCACCAGGGGCAAGCGCGGCGACGACATCACGCGGATCGAGAAGGGCGGGTGCCGTCTCACCTTCGCCGATCTCCTGGAGTTTTCCGAAGGCCAGCTCCTGATCCTGACGCTGCCGCATCGCTTCGAGCCGGCGCAGGCGCTGGATGTCCTTGCCAAGCTCAGGGCTAGCAGCGCCGAAGGCGTATGGCTGGCGGCGAGCCTGATCTATCGCGGCGATGACCGGCGCCGTCTGGCGGGGCTCGATGATCTCGCGATGAAGGCCAAGGTGCCGCTGCTCGCGACCAACGAGGTGCTGTATCACGATACCGGCCGCCGGCCGCTTCAGGACGTGCTGACCTGTATCCGGGAAAAGACCACGATCGAGGCGGTCGGACGAAAGCTGGAAGCCAATGCCGAACGGTTCTTGAAGACGCCACGGGAGATGGCCCGGCTGTTCCGCGATTTCCCCGAGGCGATCGCGGAGACCAGGCGCTTTGCGGACAAGATCGATTTCTCGCTCGACCAGCTCAAATACCAATATCCGGACGAGCCGGTGCCGCCGGGCAAGACCGCGCAGGGGCATCTGGAGGATCTGACCTGGGCGGGCGTCGACAAATATTTCGACGGCAAGATCGACGACAAATTGCGCGCGACACTCAAGAAAGAGCTCGCGCTAATCGCCGAGCTGAAATATGCGCATTATTTCCTTACCGTGCACGACATCGTGCATTACGCGCGCAGCCAGAACATTCTGTGCCAGGGGCGGGGATCGGCGGCGAATTCGGCCGTGTGCTACGTGCTCGGCATCACCTCGGTCGATCCGACCAAGGTCGATTTGTTGTTCGAGCGCTTCATCTCCAAGGAGCGGCTGGAGCCGCCCGATATCGACGTCGATTTCGAGCATTCGCGGCGCGAGGAGGTGATGCAATATGTCTATCGCCGCTACGGCCGTCACCGTGCCGCGATCATCGCAACAGTCATCCATTATCGCCCGCGCAGCGCCATCCGCGACGTCGGCAAGGCGCTGGGCCTGACCGAGGACGTCACCGCCGCGCTCGCCGACACCGTCTGGGGAAGCTGGGGCAAGGGCCTCAACGACATGCAGGTCAGGCAGGCCGGCCTCGATCCTAACAATCCCATGATCAACCTCGCGGTCGAGCTTGCGACCGAGCTGATCGAATTCCCCCGCCATCTCTCCCAGCATGTCGGTGGCTATGTGCTGACACAGGACCGGCTCGACACCTATGTGCCGATCGGCAACGCCGCGATGGACGACCGCACCTTCATCGAATGGGACAAGGACGATGTCGATGCACTTAGCATGATGAAGGTCGACGTGCTCGCGCTGGGCATGCTGACCTGTATCAGGAAGTGCTTTGATTTGATCGATCAGCACAAGGGCAAGCGCTGGGTGCTGGCGAGCGTTCCGCAGGACGATGAAAATGTCTACGACATGCTGTGCCGCGGGGAATCGCTCGGCGTGTTCCAGGTCGAGAGCCGGGCCCAGATGAACATGCTGCCGCGCCTGAAGCCGCGGACCTTCTACGATCTCGTCATCGAGGTCGCGATCGTGCGGCCCGGGCCGATCCAGGGCGACATGGTGCATCCTTACTTGCGGCGGCGAAACGGGGTGGAGGAGGTGCGTTATCCCTCGCCATCGCCCGAGCATGGCCCCGCGGACGAGCTCTACAAGGTACTGCACAAGACGAAAGGCGTGCCCCTATTCCAAGAGCAGGCAATGCGCATCGCGATCGAGGCGGCAAAATTCACCTCCGAACAGGCGAACGGCCTGCGCCGCTCGATGGCGACCTTCCGCAATGTCGGCACCATCGGCCAATACGAGGAAAAGCTGATCGGCAACATGGTGGCGCGCGGCTACGATGCCAACTTCGCCAGAAGCTGCTTTGATCAGATCAAGGGATTTGGCTCCTATGGCTTTCCGGAGAGCCATGCCGCGAGCTTTGCGCAGCTCGTCTACATCTCGTCATGGCTGAAGCATTATCACCCGGATGCGTTCTGCTGCGGCCTTTTGAACTCGCAGCCGATGGGCTTTTACGCCCCGGCACAAATCGTCGGCGATGCCCGCAAGAACGGCGTCGAGATTCGCGACATCGACGTGTCCTACAGCTTTGCGCAAAACACGCTGGAGGAGGGGAGCGGTAAATACTGCGCCGTGCGCCTGGGCTTCCGCCAGATCGACGGTTTCCACTGGTTGGATGAAGATGAGGAGAGACTGAAGAGGGATCGGCTGTCATTCCGGGATGGTGCGTTAGCACCAGACCCGGAATCTCGAGATTCCGGGTTCACGCTTCGCGTGCCCCGGAATGACAGCATGGAGGGAGCCGAAGACTGGGCCGACCGCATCGTCGCCGCGCGCAGCCGGTGGCCCTTCACCTCGCTCGAAGACTTTGCTCGCGATACTGGCCTGCCCAAGCGTGCGCTGATCCTGCTGGCGGATGCCGACGCGTTCCGCTCGCTCGGGCTCGACCGCCGCGAAGCGCTGTGGCAGGTGCGGCGGCTGCCCGACGATGTGCCGCTGCCGCTGTTCGAGGCGGCGACCGCCCGCGAGCAGCCGGATGAGCATGCAAAACCGCTGCCGCTGATGCCGCGCGCCGAGCAGGTGGTCGCGGACTACCAGACCATCCGCCTGTCGCTGAAGGGCCATCCGATGGAGTTCTTGCGCGAGATGTTTTCGCGCGAGCGGGTGGTGGCCTGCAAGGCCATCAATCATGACAACGAGCGGCGCCGCGTCCGCTGCGCCGGTGTGGTTCTGGTGCGGCAACGGCCAGGCAGCGCCAGCGGCGTCGTATTCATGACGCTGGAGGACGAAACCGGCATCGCCAATGTCGTGGTGTGGCCCAAGATCATGGAGCAGTACCGCAAGGAGGTGATGGGCGCGCGCCTCATCCTGGTCGAGGGCTATATCCAGAGCAGCCCCGAGAAGGTGACGCATCTCATCGCCCAGCGCATGGTCGATCGCTCACACGATCTGGTCGGCCTCGCCAACGACGCCTTAAGCCGCAAGCATCCGGTATCGGCAGGCGCCACCGTGGTCGAGCCCCTCAACGAAGACCCTCGTGCGCTATCGGACATGCCGGCACAAAAAGTCCGCCACCCCCGCAACGTCCGCATCCTGCCGCCGTCGCGAGATTTCCATTGAGAGTGTGGCGCGGGGTGCTGCCGAACGCTCAGCTGCCGTACGGTGGGCAAAGGCGCTTAAGCGCCGTGCCCACCATCCCGCGGTTAGTCGCGAAAACGGTGGGCACGCTTCGCTTTGCCACCCTACGAGTTCTGCGATGACGATGCCGCGTGCCCTCAAAAATTCACCCGGTTCGAGATCGCGCCGTCCACGACGAGATTGGAGCCGGTCGTGAACCCCGACACCGGACTTGCCAAAAACACCGCCGCGCTCGCGATCTCCTGCGGCGTTGCCATGCGCCCCGTCGGATTGCGCTTCATCGCGTCGTTGTAGCGCTCGGGCATGTTCTTCTCGATCATCTCCCAGACGCCGCCCTTGAAATAGACGGTGCCGGGCGACACGACATTCACGCGGATCTTCTTCTTCGCATATTGCCGCGCCAGGCCCTTGGCCATGTGGATCAGCGCCGCCTTGATTGGACCATAGGAGCTGGCGGTGTCCGCCTGCGCTGCCGAGATCGACGAGATGATGACAAAGGCGGCATCGCCGCTTCTCTCGCCGCTGGCTTCGAGGAACGGACGGGCGGCATCGAACGCATGCACCGCGCCGAGCAGGTCGAGCTGGAAATTCTGTTGCCAGGACGCGGCGTCGTGGCCTTGCGCCATCGCGCCGGCATTGGAGAACAGCAAGTCGACGCCACCGAACTCCTTTGCCGCGGCCTCGATCCAGGATTTCAACGCCGTGCCGTCGGTGACGTCGACCGGGCTGCCAGTGGCACGGATTCCGCTCGCCTTCAGCTCCGTGACGGTGGCCGCAACCTGATCGGCATTGCGCGCGCACACCGCAACATTGCTACCTTCGCCGGCCAGCGTTGCCGCAATCGCCCGCCCGATGCCGCGGGTGCCGCCGAGCACGATCGCGTTCTTGCCTTTGAGACCGAGATCCATTGTCTGGTTTTCCTTTTTTGTTGGTCGCAGCGAGTGTAGCTGTTTCGAGGGACGCCCAAAAGCCTCCACATCGTCATTGCGAGGAGCTCTTGCGACGAAGCAATCCAGGCTGCCACCGCGGAAAGATTCTGGATTGCTTCGCTTCGCTCGCAATGACGGTGTGGAAACAGCGGCCCTCACTCCGGCGCCGCCCCCACCGGCGGGCCGCCGGGTGGCCGGTGCAGGAAGGTCAGCGAGGCGTAGGCGCCGGCCCAGGAGCCGATCGCGGCGAAGGCAACGTAAAAGGCGTTCTCGGTGTAGCTGATCACGGCATAGGAGGAGAGCATGTACCAGACCGCGCTCCAGTTCGCGGCCGGCACGCGCTTTCGCGCGATCACGGCCGAGGTGAACATGACATAGACCGCGTCTGTGGCCGCCGTCGCGATGAACACGGCGCCTGCGGTAAGGGGGTCGATGGCGGCCATTGCATTTCCTTATGTGCCAATGGATGGTTGCGGAAAAACTAGGGGAGAGAAGCGGCCATGCAAAGCCCTGCCAGCATTCTCAGCGATATCTGGACCTCCGCCGGCGGCGACGCCGCTGCACTCGCGCGCGTGCGGCTAACGGGCGAGGAGCCGCAAATCCCGTCCTCGTTTCGCGCCGCCGTCGCCGGACAAACCACGATCGCAGCCGCCGGGCTTGCGGCTGCCGAAATCTGGCGGCTGCGCAGCGGCGAGACGCAGGACGTCCATGTCGAGATCCAACACGCGGTCGCCGAATGCCGCTCGGAGCGTTATTTGCGCCTGGACGACAAGCCGCCTCCGCCTGCCTGGGACGCCATTGCCGGCGTCTACAGGACCGGCGACAACCGCTTCGTGCGCTGCCACACCAACTTTCCGCATCACCGCGACGCCGTCTGCAAGGTGCTCGGCTGCAAGGCCGAGCGCGACAAGGTGCAGGCTGCGCTGATGCAATGGAAGGGCGAGGATTTCGAGACTGCGGCTTACGCGGCGGGCGGCGTCGTTGCGCTGATGCGCAGCTCCGACGAATGGCCCGCGTTGCCGCAGGCGCGTGCGCTCGCGCAATTGCCGCTGATCTCGATCGAGAAGATCGGCGAAGCGCCGCCAAAGCCGTGGCCGCAAGCAACATCGAACAACGATCGTCCGCTCTCGGGGCTTCGGGTGCTCGATCTCTCCCGCGTCATCGCAGGTCCTGTCGCCGGCCGCACGCTTGCAGCCCATGGCGCCGATGTGCTGCTGGTATCAGGGCCGGAGCTGCCCGCCATTGACTGGCTCACCATCGACACCGGCCGCGGCAAGCTCACCACCTTCATCGAGCTGAAGAGCGAGACGGGCAGGGCACAATTGCGCGAACTGCTAGAGGATGCCGACATCTTCTCGCAAGGCTATCGCCCGCGTGCGCTTGCCGCGCTCGGCTTTTCGCCGGAGGATGCAGCGAAGATCAATCCCGGCATCGTCTATGTGACGCTGTCGGCCTATGGCCACACCGGCCCCTGGGCCGAGCGGCGCGGCTTCGATTCCCTCGTGCAGACCACGACCGGGTTTAATCACGCCGAGGGGCGCGCTGCCGGCCTCGATGGTCCCAAGGAATTGCCGGCGCAGATGCTCGACCACGCCACAGGCTATCTGATGGCCTTTGGCGCGATGATGGCCAGGGCGCGTCAGGCCCGCGACGGCGGCAGCTGGCACGTGCGTGTGTCGCTGGCGCAGACCGGGCGTTGGCTTTGGAATCTCGGCCGACTCGAAGGCGGATTGAATACCCCGGATCTTACGGGCGAGGCCGTACATGCTGCGTTCATCGAGAGCATGCCATCTGGATTCGGCATGTTGAAGGCGGTGCGCCATTCGGCGCTGCTGTCGGCGACGCCGGCGCAATGGACTCGTCCGGCGATGCCGCTCGGCAGTCATCCGGCACAGTGGCCGGCGCGAAGCTGACAGGAAGCTGACACGTCGCAGATTTTTAACGCAAACCGAAAGGCGCACAGCGTTTTTTAGGTTGTTTGAAATCCCAATTCGGCACTATTAGCGCAACTGATAAGGCAGGCGTCTGCCAAGATCGTCGCAGACACGACCGGGCTCCATGGTAGTTGAAAATACCAAGCGATCGCAGGTGTTTACAAAACAACGGGTGACAACATCCGTAGTTTTACTGGCTCTTGCCGGTGTTGGCGCGGGTGCGTACGGCTTCCTCTCTTCGGGGCCGAAGGAAAAGAAGCACTCCGAGATCTCCAGCCAGTCGCGCAGGAATGCGCAGAACTTCACGCCGACGCCCTCCGAATGGGCAACACTGACGATCGAGCCGGTCAACGCCAGGAGCTTCCGGGCCGAGTATGTCACCGAGGGCAAGGTTGCCGTCGACGAAGACCGTTCGACGCCGGTGTTCTCGCCCTATGCCGGACGCGTCACCAAGCTGCTGGCCAAGCCGGGCGAGACGCTGAAGCAGGGTCAACCGCTGTTCACGATCGAGGCCGCCGACACGGTGCAGGCCCAGAATGATTTCATCGCGGCCATGACTTCGCAGAACAAGGCGAAGTCGGCGCTCGAGCTCTCCGACATCCAGTTCAAGCGCGCCAAGGACCTCTATGAGGGTCATGCCATTCCGCTCAAGGATTATCAGCAGGCGGAAGCGACCCAGGTTCAGGCGCGGAACGACATGCGCTCTTCGGGGACCGCGCTGGAAGCCGCGCGCAACAAGCTGCGCATCCTCGGCTTTACCGACGAGACCATCAAGGTGTTCCAGGACAAGGGCGCCATCAATCCGGAAGTCACGATTTATTCGCCGATATCGGGCACGGTCGTGCAGCGCAAGATCGGCCCCGGCCAATACGTCAATTCCGGCGCCAGCGATCCGGTCTTCGTGATCGGCGACCTCTCCACCGTCTGGCTCACCGCCTTCGTGCGCGAGAGCGATGCGGCTGCGGTGTGCATCGGCCAGGACATCACCGTCAATGTGATGGCGCTGCCGGGTCGGCCGCTGACGGCCAGGATCAACTACGTCGCCGCCGCGATCGACCCGAGCACCCGCCGCCTGCTGGTCCGCGCCACGATCGACAACAAGGACGGCGTGCTCAAGCCGGAGATGTTCGCCAACGTCACGATCTACTCGGCAGGCGACCGCGCCGCGCCGGCGGTGCCGAAGCAGGCGTTGATCTATGAAGCCGACAAGGTCCGTATCTGGGTCGCGCGCGAGGACAAATCGGTCGAGCTGCGCCAGATCAAGATCGGTCTCATCAACGGCAATCTCGTCGAGGTCACCAGCAATCTGAAACCCGGCGAGCAGATCGTCACCAAAGGCAGCCTGTTCATCGACCGCGCAGCGTCCGGCAGCTGATCGACGACCCAAGAAAATTGAAGACCTGAATGGATCGTCTCGTCGCTCTTGCCGTCAACCGGCGCTTCCTGATGGTTGGCATGTTCGTCGCTGTCTTGATCGGCGGCCTGATCGCGTTCAACCAGCTCAACATCGAGGCCTATCCCGATCCGACCCCGCCGATGGTCGACATCGTGACGCAGAGCCCGGGGTTGTCGGCGGAGGAGATCGAGCGCTACATCACGATCCCGATCGAGACCCAGGTCGCAGGCCTGAAGAACGTCACGACCATCCGCACCATCTCGCTCTACGGTCTTTCCGACGTCAAAATTCAGTTCTCCTTCGCCTACACCTACGACGAGGCGTTGCAGCAGGTGTTGAACCGCCTGGCGCAGCTTGCGCCGCTGCCGGGCAACGTGCAGCCGCAGATCTCGCCGCTCAGCCCGATCGGCGAGATCTTCCGGTACCGTCTCGTCGGTCCGCCGAACTACAGCGTGCTCGATCTCAAGACCATTCAGGACTGGATCCTCCAGCGCCGCTTTCGCGCCGTGCCGGGGGTCATCGACGTCACCGGTTGGGGTGGCAAGAGCAAGACATATGAGCTCCAGGTCGACTTCAACAAGCTGATTGCCAACGGTCTGACGCTGCCGCAATTGCTCCAGGCGGTCGGCAATTCCAACGTCAATGTCGGCGGCAATACCGTCAATATCGGCCAGCAATCGGCTGTCGTGCGCGGCGTCGGCCTGATCCGGTCGATCGACGATCTCGCCAACACCATGGTGGCGCAGACAGGCGGCAATCCGGTGCTGGTCAAGGACGTCGCCACCGTCACCGTGGGCCAGAAGCCACGGCTCGGCATTGCCGGCCTCGACGAGGCCGACGACATCGTGCAGGGCATCGTCCTGATGCGCCGTGGCGAGCAGAGCTCGCCGACCATCAAGCGGGTCCACCAGCTCGTTCAAACCATCAACAACTCCAGCATTCTGCCGCCGGGCGTGCGCATCGAGCGCATTTACGACCGCGGGGACCTGATCGAGCTCACCACCCACACGGTGCTGCACAACATGGTGGTCGGCATTCTGCTGATCGTGCTGCTGCAGTGGATATTCCTCGGCGACCTGCGCAGTGCGCTGATCGTCGGCGCCACCATCCCGTTCGCGCTGTTCTTTGCGGTCATTATCCTGGTGCTGCGTGGGGAATCGGCCAACCTGCTGTCGGTCGGCGCGATCGATTTCGGCCTGATCGTCGATGCCACCGTCATCATGGTGGAAGCGATCTTCCGTCGTTTGACGCAGACGACGTCGATGTCGGAATCCGAGCATATGTCGCCCGAGACGATGTTCGGCATGAAGAGCCACGCCATCCTCAGCGCGGCGGCCGACGTATCGCGCTCGATCTTCTTCGCCGCGGCGATCATCATCGCGGCCTTCCTGCCGCTGTTCACGCTATCGGGTGTCGAGGGCAACATCTTCGGGCCGATGGCCCGCACCTATGCCTACGCGCTGGCCGGCGGGCTCCTTGCGACGTTCACCGTCACGCCGGCGCTGTCCGCGATCATTCTGCCGGCGCATGTCCATGAGACTGAGACCAAGGTGATGCTGATCCTGCACCGGCTCTACATGCCTGTGCTGAATTGGGCAGTGGCCAACCGCAGCATCGTCCTTGGTGCCGCGGTCGGCCTCGTGCTGATGACGGTCGCGCTCAGCCGGCTGCTCGGCCTCGAATTCCTGCCGAAGCTGGAGGAGGGCAATCTCTGGATTCGCGCCACGCTGCCCCCGACCATCTCGCTCCAGGAAGGCAATTCCTATGTCAACGAGATGCGCAAGGTGATCCGCGCCCGGCCGGAGGTTGAGTCCGTGGTGTCGCAGCACGGCCGTCCCGACGACGGTACCGACGCCGCCGGCTTCTTCAACGCCGAGTTCTTCGCCCCGCTCAAGCCCGCGAGCCAGTGGCCCGGCACCCGCGACAAGGAAGAGCTGACCGCGGAGCTGCTGAAGCAGCTCGACGACCGCTTCCCCGGCGTCGAGTTCAACTTCTCGCAATATCTCCAGGACAACGTCTCCGAGGCTGTTTCCGGCGTGAAGGGCGAGAACTCGATCAAGCTATTCGGCAGCGACCTGCAGGCGCTGACCGACACCGCCAACAAGATCAAATCGGTGCTGGCCACCGTGCAGGGCGTCACCGACCTTGCAGTGTTCACCTCGCTCGGGCAGCCGACCGTTCAGATCGACATCGACCGCGCCAAGGCCGCGCGCTATGGCCTTGCGCCGGGTGATATCAACGCCACGATCAAGGTCGCGATCGGTGGCGACACCGCCGGCGATCTCTATGAGTCTGGCAGCGACCGTCACTTCCCGATCATCGTCCGCCTCGCGCCGGAATACCGCAGGAGCGCGGAGGCGATCCAGAACTTGCGGATCGGCGCGCCCGGGCCGAACGGCAGCGTCACGCAAATTCCCCTGAGCGAGGTCGCCAACATCAGCCTCGTCTCCGGCGCCGCCTATATCTATCGTGAGCAACAGGAACGCTATCTGCCGATCAAGTTCTCGGTACGCGAGCGCGACCTCGGCAGTGCGATCCGCGAGGCGCAGCAGAAAATCGCCGAGCAGGTGCAGCTGCCGCCCGGCTCGCGTATGGAGTGGGTCGGCGAGTTCGGCAATCTCCAGGACGCGATCCGGCGACTGTCGCTCGTGGTGCCGATCTCGCTTGCGCTGATCGGCGTGCTGCTCTGGTTCAATTTCGGCTCGATGACCGACACGTTGCTGGCTATGAGCGTGATCCCGATGGCGATCTTCGGCGGCGTGCTTGGTCTGTTGATCACAGGCACCGCATTCAGCGTCTCCGCGGCGATCGGCTTCATCGCGCTGTTCGGCATCGCCGTGATGGACGGCATCATCATCCTGTCGCAGTTCAACCAGCTCATCGAAGAGGGCATGGACCGCATGAGCGCGGTGATCCGCACCGGCGAGCTTCAGCTCCGGCCGGTGCTGATGACTTGCGTCGTCGCCGGCGTCGGCCTGCTGCCGGCGGCGCTGTCCGAAGGTATCGGCTCGCAGGTGCAGAAGCCGCTCGCAGTGGTCGTCGTTACCGGCATGATGCTGGCGCCGATCGTGATCCTCGTGACCTTGCCGGTCTTGATCTCCTTCTTCTCCCGCCGCGCGCGGTGATCGTCAGAAGCCGTAAACCCGCGCCGGGTTGTCGACGAGGATCTTCTTGCGCACGCTCGCATCCGGCGCCCATACCGGAAGCTGATTGAGCAGGCGCCCGTCGTCGATCTGGTAGAGTGGCGCGATGTCGGTTGCCTTGCGACCCTCGACGCGGCTTGAATCCGGATGCGGCCAGTCGGTGCCCCAGAGGATGCGATCCGGGTTGGCCGCCATCAGGGCCTGCGCGAACGGCACCATGTCCTGATAGTCCGGCGCAAGCTTCGACGACCGGTAGGCGCCCGAAATCTTGACGTAGGCCTTGCCGGACTTCACCAGCGCGACGAGATCGGAAAAGCCTGGCTGCTCCAGGCCCTTTGAAGCTTCAAGGCCGCCGAAATGGTCGAATACGACGGGCACCGGCGCCGTCTCGACCAGGTCCTTGATCGCCGAGATCATGGCAAGTGTCGTGTAGAGCTGCACGTGCCAGCCGCGCGCCTTCATGCGCTCGACCGCGGCGGTGAAGCGCGGGCGTCCGACATTGGGATCGTTGACGCCGCCGGTCGCCAGATTGAGACGGATGCCGCGGAAACCGTCCTGATGCATCGTGTCGAGCGCGCTCTCCGGCGTCTTGTCGTCGATCACGGCGACGCCGCGTGCGGTCTCGCCGCGGGCTTTCATGCCGAACAGGGTCGACGAATTGTCGGTGCCGTAGACGCTCGGGGTGACGATCACCACGCGTTCGATATGCAGCGCCTTGTGCAGCGCGGCCATCTCCTCTGGAGACGCCGGCTCGGGCGTGTAGACGCGCCCGGCGAAGAACGGAAACTTTTGGGGATCGCCATGGATATGGGTGTGGCAGTCGCAGGCGTGCGGCGGGACGTCGAAATTGACCGGCGTCGCGGGCTGCGCGGCCCGGGCGTGGGCTCTGTTGGTCATGGCTACTCCGGCGGCGAGGGAGGCAAGCAGGACGCTACGTCGGTTGAGCACGATTTCTCTCCCCGTTTTTGTTGTTGGCAGTGGAGCCGGACAATATCACATCAGCCCGGCAGCCGCTGTGCCTCCTTGCATAGCTTGCTCGACAAGGTCGGCAAGCAGGCCTGAGCCGTCGACGCGCACCACCGGGCAGGGCAGGCCCGCCAGCCACGCTTCATCTTTTGCGAGACTGCGGCCCTCGCGATCTCCGGCTTCGTAGTGCGAGGCCCATTCGACGAACGCTTCCGTCTCGTCATGCCGCCAGCCGCCCCGTGCGATGGCGTCAGCTCCGAAATGCGCGGCCTCCCGGCCACGCAGGCGCTGCAGCCGAAGTTCGCGTGGCGTCGTTACAAAGACGACAAGGTCGAAGAACGGGACCAGCTCGTCGCCCCAGCCGGTGACGGTTCCGCTCAGCACCCAATCGAGACGTGGCAGAAACATCTCGCGGATCAGGCGCAGGCGATCGGAAGCGGGCCGCGTCGTCTGATAGGGCGGCACGGTCGGCAGCCAGAAATAGTCGTCGCTGTCGTGATGCGGCAGCGCAAGCCGGCCCGCGAGCGCGCGACCGAGCGTCGTCACCCCGGAGCCGGAGGCCCCCATCAGATGGATGCGGCGTCTTTCCATGTTCACATCCTGAGACCGGCTGAACCGGCTGGGCGACCGGCAACAGCGATTGCGACGTTTGGCGGGTGCTGGATGGAGCTCGCAGGCGGTGCGACGCCGACGCCTACTGCCCCGACGGCGTGCGCAGGCCGTGCCAGGCGTCGCGGACCTGGTGGTAATGCACCTCGGGCAAGTAGTCCGGCGTGTTCAGGCTCAGTGTCTTGACGTCGAGATGGCCGATGGCGCTGAGCAGCGTGTAGGAGGCGATGACGCGGTCGCGCATCGCGCCGATCAGGCGGGCCTTGGCCTGGATCAAATCGGCCTGCGAGTTCAGCACGTCCACCGTCGTGCGCTGTCCGCCCGCGGCCTCGCGCTGCACGCCCTGCAGCGCGACTGTCGCGGCTTTCACCTCGGACTCCGAGGCCGAGACCGTGATCTTGGCGCCCTCATTGGCAACCCAGGCGCTGACCGACGCCGTGCGCGCCTGGTTGCGCACCTGGTCGAGCACGAGCCGGCTCTGCGCCGTGATCTCCTTGGCTTGCCGGGTCTGCGCGGCGGCCTGGCCGCCGTCGTAGATCGGCGCGGTGACGCTGGCGACGATCGAGGCCTGGTCTTCGGCGAAGGTGCCGAGCGTCGGGTCGTTGTTGCGGCTCTTGCTGGCGCTGCCCTGGATGGTGGCGCTCGGCAGCAGCGCGCCTTCCGCGATGCGGATGTTGGTGGAGGCGACATCGACGTCGAAGCTGGCGGCCATCACCGCCGGATGCTGGCGGATGGCCATCGCCATGGCGTCTTCGCGGCTCTTTGGCAGATAACGGTCGACCACCTCGGCGGGCCGAAGCTGCGACGGTGAATTGCCGATCACTTGCGCATAGATCGCCTGGCTGACGGCAAGCGCCACTTCGGCGGCGTTGAGATCGGCAAGCCCGCGGTTGAGGCGCGCCTCGGCCTGCGCGCTGTCGGTCGGCGTGACATCACCGGCGTTGAGGCGGCGCTGGGTGACCGAGAGCGTTTCGCGCAGGAAGGCGACGTTGGAACGCTGCGCCTCGACCAGCGACTGGTTGGCGAGCACGTTAGTGTAGGCGGTGACCGCGTCGAGCAGGACGCCCTGGCCGACATTGCGCAGTGCCTCGCGGCCCGACTGCACTTGCAGTTCGGCGGCTCGCACGTTGTTAGCGGTGCGGAAGCCGTTGAACAGGGTCTGCGTCACGGTAACGCCGATGATCCATGGCTTCAGGTTGCCGGTCTGGATCGTGTTGTCGGGCAGTAGATTGCGCACCGATTGCAGGCCGGCGCTGAGGCTCGCCACGATCTGCGGCCGATAGCCGGCGAGGGCCTGCGGCACGTTCTCGTCCGTGGCACGTTGTCGCGCGCGTTCGGCATTGAGCTGCGGATTGGTCTGGTAGGCTTTGGCCAGCGCCTCCGGCAGGGCTTCGGCCCAGGCGGCGGAGGGCAGGGCCCAACAGAGCGCCAGCGTGGTCCATGTCGCAAGCACGGGACCCACGCCTGATCGATGCCGCGTCATCACGCGACCAGCTCTGGCGGTACGTCCAATCATGTAATCCCGCTTAACCCGGCTGTCCGCCCCCGCCGACGGTGGCCTCTTAACTGTTTAACCAGCCGAGGTCCCGCAGGCAAACTGCCGCGGGGAAAACCCCCATGTAATCCGTGCTTGTTGCAGCTTCGTCACAGGGGGCGCGCACGAACGCGGCAGAGCCTTACACCAGCCTGACCGTTTGCCGAAATTACCGGTTCTTATTCACCGGCTTGCGCTTCTCGATGAACGCCGCCATTCCCTCGGAGCGGTCCTCCAGCGCGAAGGTCGAGTGGAACAGGTTGCGCTCGGCGCTCATGCCCTCGGCCAGCGTGGTCTCGAAGGCGCGGTTCACCGCTTCCTTGGCCATCGCGACCGCGGGGCGCGACATCGACGCGATCTTCTCGGCTGCCGCCATCACTTCGTCCATCAGCTTGTCAGCTGGCACGATGCGGCTGACGAGGCCTGAACGCTCGGCTTCCGCCGCATCCATCATGCGGCCGGTGAGGCACAGATCCATTGCCTTGGACTTGCCGATCGCGCGCGTCAGGCGCTGGGTGCCGCCGATGCCGGGAATGGTGCCGAGCGTGATCTCGGGCTGGCCGAACTTCGCGGTGTCGGCGGCGATGATGAAATCGCACATCATGGCGAGCTCGCAGCCGCCGCCGAGCGCGTAGCCGGCAACCGCCGCAACCGTCGGCTTGCGGCAACGTGCGATGCGGTCGCCGCCGATCGCGGCAAAATCTTCGGAGAACATGTCGATGAAGCCCTTCGGCTGCATCTCCTTGATGTCGGCGCCGGCGGCAAAGGCCTTCTCGCTGCCGGTCACGACGATGCAGCCGATGGCGTCATCGGCCTCGAGATCGTCGACGGCAGCTGCGATCTCGCGGAAGACGCCGAAGGAGAGCGCGTTGAGCATCTTCGGCCGGTTCAGCTTGATGATGCCGACCGCGCCTATGCTTTCGACGATGATGTGTTCGAACGTGCTCATGCTCCACCCATGCTTTGATTTGGCGGGCAATGTGCCCGCTGGCGCGGTGGGCTTCAAGGGGGCGGCGAGCACAGGACGCGCGGGCCGCGCGTCCTGGCGGAACCGGCAATCAGGCCATGAACATGCGCGCGGCCGAGGCGAGCGTCAGCAGCGTGCCGACGCCGATGAAGATCTTGCCGATCAGGGAGCTCTGGTCCCAAGCGGAGCTCTGCTGGCTGCTTGCCATCACCGGTGCGGGCCGGGGCTGCGCCTCGGTTGCGGCAATCACCACCTTCTGCGGCGGCGGGCTGTCCTCCTGCAAGGCGCGGTCGATGTCGTTGAGCTGATCGGGCGCGACAACTTGACCGTCGGCAGCCGCGGCGTTGGTATTATCGGCCGCGGCCTGGACGTTGCCGTTGGCGCGGTCCGTCATGGCTGAGGCGGCAGCCGCAGTCGGGGCATCCGCGGCGAGCTGCGCATTTGCATTGGCGACAGCCGGCGGCATCTGGCTCGAGGCCGGCGTGTCATTGTCGGCCTTGTTGTCGGTCTTCGGCTGCTCGGCCTTTGCCGGGGCGTCGTTCTTGTCGGTCTTGTCGTCGGATTTCTGTGCCGTCTTGCTGCTGTTGGTGCGGCTCGACTCGTGGCGCCGGTGCTTGCTCGGCTTGGCCACGTCAGCCTGTTTGCTCGCACTGTCCGATTTGCCGCTTGTGGGCTGGTCCGGCGCGGCCTGTGCAACGCCTCCGAGCACCAAAAGGCCGGCAAGAAGAATCAATGCCGCGCGCCCGCTGGCTTTCATCATGTTGACGATCTCCCCAATTCCGCCCGTCCCGGGAACGAACAGAGACCCTGGGGCGTGACGGCAGCGGGGCAAAAAATGGGAATCTTCGCGCTACACCGGGCGAAAACGGGGCAAAGCGGGTCGATGCAGCCGGCCGCCGGGTGCGGGGCGACCCGATCGGTGTTATGAGCCGTCGCAGATGTTTCCGGCCGTGTCGGCCGCGAGTTCCGGTATGGATCACGAATTCGTGATCAGAAGGCGCCCGCGTAACAAATTGAACGTACGGCCGAATTGCATGGTGAGGGGCGCGCGTGCGCGGACGTGAGGACGAATGGACCGGCCTGATGCGGTCGGCCATGGCGGGCGATGATGCGGCGTATCATCGCCTGTTGAGGGCGGTCACGCCGGTGCTGCGCGCCGCGGCGAGGCGTGGCTTGGCGAGGGCCGGGCAACCTCCGGACCAAGCCGAGGATATCGTGCAGGAGATATTGTTGGCGGTGCACCTGAAGCGGCACACTTGGGACAGCGAGGCCCCCTTCGCGCCCTGGCTGTTTGCGATCGGGCGCAACAAGCTGATCGATGCGCTGAGGCGGCGCGGCAGACGTATCTTCGTCAACATTGACGATTTCGCCGAGACGCTGCCGGGCGAGGCACCGCAGGAGACGGCCTCGGCGGGGGAGGTCGCAGCCCAGCTCGACGCGCTGCCGCAGCGCCAGCGCGACGTGCTGCAGTCGATCGCGGTCGAGAGCGCCTCGATCAAGGACACGGCGACGAAGTTTTCGATGAGCGAAGGCGCGGTGCGGGTCGCACTGCATCGCGGACTTGCGGCACTGACTGCCAAACTGCGGGACCACTAGTTATGGATACCGATCAACTCATTCGCTCGCTCACGGCCGACAACGCCCATCGCGTGCCGCGCGTTGGCGCCGTGCTGACCATGGCGCTGCTGGTGGCCGCGCCCTTGTCGATCCTGATTTTCACGACCTTCCTCGGCGTGCGTCACGACGTGATGAGCGCGATGCGCAACCCGTTCTTCGACATGAAGTTCGCGGTGACGCTGTCGCTTGCGATTCCCGCCATCATCGTCAGCCTGCATCTGTCGCGCCCCGAAGCCCTGCTGCGGGGCTGGGGCTGGCTGCTGCTGCTCCCGGTCGGGCTGCTTGCGGTTGGGATCGGCAGCGAGGCGATGATGGCGCCGGCCATGCCGATGACGATGCGGCTGATGGGCAAGAATTCCAGGGTGTGCCTGGTCGCGATTCCCGCAATGTCGCTGCCGCTGCTCGCGGGCGCGCTGTTCGGCCTGCGCCATGGCGCGCCCTCGCGCCCCGCGCTCGCCGGTGCGCTCGCCGGCCTGGTGTCCGCCGGCCTCGCCGCGACGCTCTATGCCTCGCACTGCACCGACGACTCCCCGCTGTTCGTCGCGACCTGGTACACGATCGCGACCGCGCTGGTGACGGCGATCGGAGCAGCGGTGGGATCCAAAGTCCTGCGCTACTAACGAGCCGGCATCAGGCCGCCGGCGTCGTGCCCTGCTGCATGCGGTGGAAACGCAGCACCTGCTGTGCGGTCGAGCTGCGGAGCGCCTCGTAAGCGTCGCGCAGCGTCAGCATGTCGGTCTGCGAGCCGCCTGAAAGCTTCTCGCGCATGGCGATGATGGCGCGCACGCTCGGCCATGACATGCCCGCGACCTTGGCGAGGATCATCACGCCCTCGGTGCGGCTTTCGATCATCATGGTCTCGGCGGTCTCGACCGCGAGGCCCGCGAGCGCCGCGAGCCCCGCATTGGTTTCGTCGAACTTGCCCTGCTCGGCGAATGTGGTGACCTGGAATTCGTTGAGGCGGCCGTCTGCGTGCAGCGACTTCACCAGCGCACGGGCCGTCTCGGTGTCTTTCGTCATGGCGGCGGCGCGGACCCGCTGGGCCACTTCCTGGACGACGCTCGACACCTCGTCCGCAAGCTCCGGATGCGCGGCCTCGAGCTTCTTCCGCACGCTCGAGGACGCCTTGGCGACCAGCTTCAGATAGTGATGACGCGGCAGGTCCAGCCGCAGGCCGATGCAGGTGGCGAGGTCGTCGTCGCGTTCGGCACGCGAGACGAGATCGGTGAGGCTTCCCTCGGAGAGCCGTGCGCCCGGATTGCTGACGGCCGACTGCACCACGTCCTCGTTGCCGCGCGTCACCAGCACGTCGGTCAGCGCCTCCGACAGTACCCGCCGCAGCGAGATCGCCTTGAGATGCGCCTGGCCCCTCGTGCGCGCGATCTCGATCAAGGTCGTCTCGTCCAGCCGTTCCGATTTCGACAGCACGGGGCCGGAGACCTCGATGACCTCGTCGAGCGCGAGCGTGCGGATGATTTTCGGCGGCGCGGCCGCGATCGGTGCGAGGCGGTCGGCGAGCAGCGCCTTGGCCGAAATCTCGATCTGCTCGATCAGGCACTGGAACACGTCGTCGAAGATGCGGATGTGGTCGTCGGAATAATCCACCGCGTTGCCCACGAAGAGATCGGTCACGCGGCGCAGCGTCTCGACTCGGCGCGCGACTGTGCCGTGCGAGAGCGCAGCCTGCAACTCCTCGAGCAGATTCTCGGATGATCGCGCGGATTTGGATCTCATCGCCCTGTCCTGGAGCGTTCGGTCCGGCCTCGACTTCTGGCGCACCGGGAAAAAATGGTTTGGTCAGCTCGTTGCAATGCGGTTGCGCCCTTGCTCTTTGGCGGAATAGAGCGCGCGGTCGGCGCGCGCGAGGAACGTGTCGGCAGTATCAAGGTCGCGCAGCGTCACGACGCCCGCAGAAATGGTCACGTGCATGCCCGCGGCGAACGCGCTCCAGTCGAGATCGGCGACGATGCTGCGCAAGCGCTCGAGCGTGCGCTGTGCGGCATCACCCGACGTGTCCGGCAGCAGCAGCAGGAATTCCTCGCCGCCGTAGCGGCCGAAGCAGTCGGCCGGGCGGATGTTGGCGAAAATGGTGATCGCGAAGGTGCGCAGCACTTCGTCGCCGACGGGATGGCCGTGGGCGTCGTTGATGCGCTTGAACCAGTCGAGATCGATCAGCGCGATCGCGCAAGGCGTCGATGACTGCCGCGACTTTTCGATTTGGAGGTCGAGAAGGCGCATGATGCAGCGACGGTTGTAGGAGCCGGTGAGTTCGTCGAGCTCGGCGAGTTCCTCGATGCGTTGATAGGCGGCCTTCAGTTCGATGCTGCGACGGTACAGAATCTTGCGCAAGGTGGCGCCGAACAGGCCGAGGAAGGCGCACTGGCCGATCACCAGCACGAAGCAGAGCATCGAGGCGGTTCGCTCCAGGCGGGTCGTAACCGGCAGTCCGATCGGCAGGTCCGAGCCCAGGAAGACCAAGCCAAGCCCGCAGGTGGCAAGGCCCCAGGTGACCATCGCCTGCCTCGAAGTCATCCGCAGCGTGCCAAACGCGAAAATCAGAAACAGCACGGAGAGGAACGCGACCCCGACCGTCGGGACTGCGAGCAGAAACATCAGTTGCAGCGCCATATGCGCCGAGATCTGGAAGACGGTGAGATAATGATCCTCGAAGCGGTAGCCGAAACCGGCTTCCGACAGAACGGTGAAGGTGCCGATGATGAGGAGGCCGCCGAGCCAGAACAGCGACGGGACCGCCATGGAGACCGCCCCGCCATAGGCGTAAATCAGCAGGACCAACGCGCCCAGCGAATAGCTCGCCGCCTGGCCGATATACATCTGGCGGCGCTGGCGGACCCGGCGCGCCAAGATGCCGGGGGCCGCTGCCTCGGACGTGAGGACGATGTCCGCGACCTCAGCGGCATTCCTCTCGGGAAAGGACGTCGCGGCCGTGCTCATGGTCCCGCCAGTGGTGGATGTCTGCTTAAATCTATGTGGCAAGCCTTTAGGTTTGGTATCCTTGGGAACCGAATCCGAACCGTGCAGCACGGAACAAGGTCATAGGCGGGCGGAAGGAATTTTACCGGTGATCAGGCATCCCTTGCGACGCGATCGAGCCAAAGGCGGGCTTGGCGAGACATATGTCGTGCAGGGCTGCTATGGAATCGGGTGAGGGCGGGCGCCTGTGCCGGACAGGCCTGCCGCAGGGAAGTATCTCAGTATTATGTTACCGATCTGGATCGTGGCGGCTGATGGCCGCGGGTGGGACAAGAAAAATGCGCGTATGTGGGGTGGATCACACAGGCACCCGTACGAGTGCGGTAGCTTGAACAATTTTGCCCCCCTCGTCGAACCGTCCGCCGTATCGACCCGACCAACTTTGCGAGACGGCCATTGAGCGTGACACAGGCGGCTTCGGACGAGGTCCTCATCGCCAGGATCGCTCAAGGTGACCGGCTCGCCATGCAGGTGCTGTACGGGCGGCACCATGTCCGGGTTTACAGGTTCGGTCTCAGGCTCGTGCGTGACGAGCAGGCGGCGGAAGACCTCATAAGCGAGGTGTTTCTCGACGTATGGCGTCAAGCCGGGAAGTTCGAGGGTCGATCCGCCGTTTCCACCTGGTTGCTGGCGATCACCCGATTCAAGGCCCTATCTGCGCTCCGGCGCAGGAAGGATTTCGAGCTGGACGATGAGGCCGCCAACGCGATCGAGGATACGTCCGACGATCCGGAAATGGTGGTGCAGAAAAAGGATACCAGTGAGGCGTTGCGGGAGTGTCTGACGGGCCTCTCGCCCGACCATCGGGAAATCGTCGATCTCGTCTACTACCACGAGAAGTCCGTGGAAGAGGTGGCCGAAATCGTCGGGATACCGGAGAACACCGTGAAGACGCGCTTGTTCTATGCGCGCAAGAAACTGGCCGAACTGCTGAAGGCAGCCGGCATTGAGCGAGGCTGGCCATGATGGCTTTGAGCAAGAAGATGCTGGAGCAAGAGCCCAGTGAAATTGAACTGCTGCTGCCCTGGCACGCCGCCGGCACGCTGAACGCGCGCGATGCGCGCCGTGTCGAGGAAGCGCTGGCGCGCGAGCCGGAGCTTGCCAAGCAATATGCCGCGATCCGCGGCGAGTACGAAGAAACCATCCATCTGAACGAGAGCTTAGGTGCTCCATCGACGCGCGCGATGCAGAAGCTGTTCGCCGCGATCGACGCCGAGCCGGCGCGGGCGAGCGGCTCGCTGCCGCTGTCGGCGCGCATCTCGACCTTCTTCGCGAGCCTGTCGCCGCGCACGCTGGCCTGGTCGGCGAGCCTTGGTGCCGTCGCGCTCGTGTTGCAGGCCGGTGTCATCGGCGCCGTGCTGATGAAGAACCAGCCGGCGACTTTCCAGACCGCTTCGCTCTCGACCAGCGCGCCGATCACACGCGAGCTTGGCAGCACGGCTGCGCCGGCGCGCGCGCTGGTGCGCTTCACGCCCGAGGCGCGCATCGCCGACATCACCGGGCTGCTCGACAGCTACCACGCCTCGATCGTCGACGGGGCCAAGGGCGGCATGTTTCGCCTCCAGTTCGACAAGGCCATGAGCCAGGACGAGCTCGCTTCACTGCTCGGTAAGATGCAGCGCGAGAAGTTCGTCAACCTCGCCGTCGCAGCGCCCTAGCCGCGCCGCCAAGCCGATGACAGGCAAGTCCGATAGCAGGGTGCGCGCCGGGGTCTACGCTTCGTCGGTCGGCGCTGCACTTCTGATCGCCGCCTGCCTCGGCGTCGAGGTTGCGCAGGGGCAGGCGATCATGCGCACGCCCACGATCAGCGTGCCGACGCGAACGCCGACCATCTCTCCTAGCATCACCCCGCGCGTCAGCCCCAATATCGCCGCACGCGCGGTCAGGGTCGATCGCGGCCCGCGGACGATCGCGGCCATTCCCCACACCACGACTTTGCGCATCCGGCCGACGACGCCCGTGCTGCCCTATGCGCGCTATTCGCCGAACCTCTATGCGGCCTGCACCGCGCCCTATCCTGATGCTGACGGCGAGTGCACAGGAAAGCCGAACGCAGGCGGGCAGGGCACCGGAAAATCGGCCAAGAAAAGTGCCGGCAAGGGGCGTGGCAACAACACGTCGGTTGCAGCCTCGCGCAGCTTCGCCAACGAATTCGTGGCGGAGATCGATGGCACGCTGTCGCCCGGCGATGCCGACGAGCTTGCCCGCCGGCACGGCTTGACGCGGGTCTCCTCGGAGAGCTTCCCGCTGATCGGAGCCACGTTCGGTCTGTTCCGCATCACCGACGGCCGGCCCTACGAGACGGTGCGGCGCGAATTCGCGGCCGACGGCAGCGTGCGCTCGGTCCAGGCCAACTTCCGCTATGTGCTCCAGGACCAGAAATCGGCCCCGCCGAGCGAAGGCGATCCTGCGCAATATGCACTGACAAAACTCCGCCTGCCGCAGGCGCATACGCTGGCTCACGGCGCGAACGTCACGGTTGCCGTGATCGATTCCGGCATCGATGTCAGACATCCCGAACTCGCCAATTCCGTCGCCGACAATTTCGATGCGCTCGGCAGCACCGAGGGGCCGCACGTCCACGGCACCGGCGTCGCCGGCGCCATCGTGGCGCATGACCGGCTCATGGGCAGCGCGCCCGAGGCGCGCATCATCGCGATCCGCGCCTTCGGCGGCACCAACGGCGGCGCCGAGAGCTCGTCCTACATCATCCTACGCTCGCTGAATTACGCCGCCGAGCACGGCGCGCAGATCGTCAATATGAGCTTTGCCGGCCCAAAGGACGCGGTGATCGAGCGCGCCATCGCGGCGACCGCGGCGCGCGGCCTCGTGCTGATCGCGGCCGCCGGCAATGCAGGCGCGAAATCGCCGCCGCTCTATCCGGCCGCCAATCCCAACGTGATCGCGGTCAGCGCGACCGACCAGCAGGACAGGCTGTTCACCGCGTCCAACCGCGGCAACTACATCGCGGTCGCGGCGCCCGGGGTCGACATCTTCCTGCCGGCGACGGACGGCAAATACCAGATGACGTCGGGGACCTCGTTCTCGGCCGCCTATGTCTCCGGCGTCGCGGCGTTGCTGCTCGAGCGAAACTACGCCTTGAAGCCGGAGGCGCTGCGCATGACGCTTGCGAAGACCGCGCGCGATCTCGGCTCCCCCGGGCGTGACGAGCTTTTCGGCGATGGCCAGACCGATGCGTTCGCCGCGGTCATGGCCGTTCCCGCCGACAGCGCGACGCCGGTTGCGGCTGCGTCCGGTACAACAAAACGTGAAGATGCCGGGACACGTCGCGATCAGCCCGGCAGCCGCGCGATCGAACAACCCTCGTTGTCGAGTGCTGACGAGAAATCCACGATTTCTCAGGCGGATAGGCCGGCGGCGCGATAGCGGCTGCGACAAAGTTGCGCGCGGACCGAAGATCAAAAAAGCGACCGCCGCGTTGAACGTTCAGCCAAGTTGCCACGACCAAATTATGTGGGAGCGGTCATCCCTCCCCATCAGTCATATTAGGCGCGAGCGCCCATCCACCCCAAGCGCCCATATGGCTCGACCCGTCCGGTTGTCCCCCCGGACGGGTCTTTTCTTTTCAGAGCGTTTTTGAGCGAAGTGGGTGCCGGTTCGCGCGACGAAAGCGTCAAAACGAAAATCCAGAGCTTCCGCTCTGATTCAATTAGAACCGAAGATGTGGGCATCTTTGAAGCCTCGCGCTCGTTCAGCTTGCAGTTGAGGATCGCAGCCGCGCTCGTTGTGATCGCTCACCCGGCACGCCGCAAGCCGGTTATGCTTGTGCGAAGCTTGACTCAAAAACAAAGCAAATATCCGCACGACTACGGTGATTGACGACGAAAGCCGGGTCGTTGCTGGACAAGACAAAGCTTTTCCACAAAATATTCATGTCGCGTCTAAATTGATTCGTGTGCGTTGCGTCCCCGCGTCCGTGTTTTTCCCTGACGGGCTGGTTCATGACACATCGCCAAGAATCTGATTGCGCGCCTGTTCGCGCCGTGGCCGTTGGCCGCGACGTCGCGGCACGCTGGTGCGCTCTCGCCGAGCAGCGGCTGCAACATCTCTCCGAGATGTTCGAGACCGGCCGCTGGCGCCGTTATCATTCCGAGATCGCCTTCCTCGAAAACATCCAGGAAGCCAAGCTTGCCGTTCAGACCTGGCGCGCGCTTGCAACCGGCGGGGACGTCGCCGAGGCGGCTGCGAGCGTGAAGCCCGCGTTCGGCTGGTCGCCGGCGACGATGCCCCGCGTGTTTCCGCGCGAGCAGGCGCAGACCATGCAGCCGAAGGCCGTCCACATCGCCCCCGAGACGGCCGTGCCGGTCAGGTTCGATCCGAAGCCGGACGTTCTGGCGGAGATCACCGAAGCCCCGATCGCGCCGTTCGCCACGCCTGCGCCGCTCACGGCGCCCGCCGAGATCCCGCCGCTGAGGGCTCCCGCTGCGAGGGCGCCGTTCACTGCACCTGCCGTGAGGTCGCCGCTCGCCGCACCCGCCGCGATGGCGCCACTCACCGCGCCTGATGTGAGGCCGCCGGTCGCTGCGCCAATGGCAGCACTCCTGCCGCAGTTCGCCCCGCCCGCGGCCGAAATCGTCGCAGCCCCCGAGCGCGTGGTCGAATTCACTCTCAGCCTCGACGGTCTGGAAGCCAAGTACCCGCTGCTCAGGAACGCGTTCTAAGAGCCGTTCAGGCGCCAGCCACGCCTACCGCCGCACTGCATTCCCGCCGAGGACCACCTGCGCGAACCGCTGCGCGCCGTCCGCTGACAGGTCCGAGGTCACGGCACGGGCATGATCGAGGCCGACCACGGCGCCGCGCTGGGTCTCCGAGATCATGTTGTTGTTGACCAGTGCGATGCCGGCGCCCGGAACGACGGAGACGCCGATACCCGCCAGTGCCTTGCGGATCACGTTGCCGGTGATCGCGACATCGCGCAGATATTTGCCCCAGCCGGCGACGATGCCATAGGAAGGCGCGTTCTCGACCACGTTGCCGGTCACCGATGAATCCGCCTCGATGTAGATGCCGATCCCGGCATCGTCGTCCGGCGCGGTGCCGATCGGCCGCTTCGGGATCAGATTGCGGATGATGTTGCCCTGGACCACGGCGATGCGGCCGCCCTCGTTGAAATTGCAGACGGAGACGCCGACGGCGGCGCCATCCACTATGTTGTTGGCGATCACCGCGGCCTCGAACGCGAACTCCGAATAGAGCGCGACCTCGCGCACGTCGCTGACGCTATTGCCTGATATGTGAATGTTCGAAGCGGAGTTGCCGCGCACTGCGGAGTAGTCACAGTTCCTGATGCGGTTGCCGCGCACGATCACGTTGCCGGCACGGAAAGCGTTGATGGCGTTGCCGTACTGTCCGGAGCCGCCGGGGCCCGCCTTGATGTTCTCGATGCGGTTGTCGGCCACCAGCGTGCCGTCGTCACCGATCACGGTGCGCAGGATCTCGATGCCGTTGTCGTTGGTACCAAGGATGGTGTTGCGGGAGACGTTAAGGCCCTTGGCATCGAACGACACCACCGCCGTCACCGCGATGTCAGTGAAGATATTGCCGGAGATCTCGCCGGACACCTGCTCGAGCCAGATGCCGCTGCCGCCCGAATGCGTGATCTCGCAATCGCTGATGCGGACGTCGCGCCCGCCGAGGATTTGGATCAATCCCCGCCGCGTCGGCAGCGGAATGCCGCCGCCTTCGAAGGTGATGCCGGTGAGGCCAATCGAATTAGAGCCATCGCTCTGGATCGCCGAGGCCCCGCCAGTGAAGATGAATTTTGTCGCCCCGCGCACACCGATCAATTGCGCGCCATTTGGCAAGCGCAACAGTCCAGTGCGGTAGATGCCGGGTGGCAGCGCCAATGGCATCTGCGCCCGCGCGGCCTCGTCGATCGCACGCTGGAGCGCGCGGGTTTGGTCCTCGCTGCTGCCGGGTCGCACACCATATTGCGTGACATCGCGGCCGAGCAGCGAGGTCAGCGGCGCCGCACGCGCGGCGTCGGCGGGCATCGCGAGCGCGCCGGCGATGCCTGCGGTCGAAGCTCCGATGAGATGACGGCGATTGAGGTCCATGACGCGTCCTCCGGCGGACGCGGGCGTCCGCGCGGATTTAGGTAGCGCAAGGGCGGCTGGGACCGTGAGGATTGTTCGCGGTAGGGTTAAATGTTTACGCAGGAGAGCGGTGCCTAGGGTGGGCAAAGCGTAGCGTGCCCACGATTTGAAGACTGATGGAACGAGATGGTGGGCACGGCGCAAGTGCGCCTTTGCCCACCCAACGAAACTACGAAACCCGCGTGT
Organism: Bradyrhizobium sp. 199; assembly: GCF_023073355.1. Taxonomy (GTDB): domain Bacteria; phylum Pseudomonadota; class Alphaproteobacteria; order Rhizobiales; family Xanthobacteraceae; genus Bradyrhizobium. The sequence continues at coordinate 71,663 of NZ_JADPJI010000008.1, read as the reverse complement.
TCCGCGTCTTCCTTGCCAGCCCCACCATCTCGATCAGCATCGCTTCCCCCGCATCCACCAGCTCCTCCAGCGTGATGCGCGGCGCCCCCTTGCGGCGCACCGCGCCGCTGCGCGCGAGCAGGGGAATATGGATGAACGCCGCAAGCCGCGGCCCGCCGGCCTTCACATTCTCGATCGCGCGCCAGCTCAGATAGTCGCAGAGATAGGCGCCGGCATCGCGCGAGGGCCGTGCGTCGATGCCGGTGAGCCGCGCGGCGCGCAGCAGCCTTGCGGTATGCGGGCCGAAACTCATCGCCTCCGCATTGCCGGCGATGCCGCGCTTGCTCGATCGGGTGTTGGCAGCATCGGGCCAGAGCATGGTGACGGCATTGCGCGCGCGGCTCTCGATGCGCAGATAGGGCGTACGTGCCGCGAGGCCGAACATCAGAAGTGCATCCGGCCTCACTTTCGCGAGCACATCAGGCAATTGCCGGTCGACCGCGGCATAGGTGACCGGGAAGATGTGGCTGGAGATCGCGACATCGTCGAGCGCCGGACGGCGCAGCTGCGCCAGCCGCGCCACCAGCGGCTGCGTCGGATTATGGGGTGCGCCGGGAAACGGTCCGAAGCCGGTGAGGAGAATGCGGAGTTTTTCCCTCATTGCAGCAGCTCCAGCATCTGCTCGGCGGCGAGGGCCGGCGTGAGATGACCGTCGGCGACTTCAGCCTCGATCTTCCGGACTTTCGTTCGCACCGACGCCTCGCTGCGTAAACGCGCCAGCATGCGCTGCTCCAGCATCGACCACATCCACTTCACCTGCTGCTCGCGCCGGCGCGCGGCGAAGTCGCCGGATGCGTTCATTGCCTTGCGGTGATCCAGAACCTTCTGCCAGATTTTTGCGATGCCATCGCCGGTGAGCGCCGAATAGGTCTCGACCGGCGGATGCCAATGCTCGGACCGGGGGGTGAGAATATGCAGCGCGCCGCGATAGTCGGCCGCGGTGATCTTGGCGCGCTTGAGGTTGTCGCCGTCGGCCTTGTTGATCGCGATCATGTCGGCGAGCTCGACCAGGCCCTTCTTGATGCCTTGCAGCTCGTCGCCGCCGCCCGGCAGCATAAGTGCAAGGAAGAAGTCGGTCATGTCGCAGACCGCGGTCTCGGACTGGCCAATGCCGACGGTCTCGACCAGCACGACGTCAAAGCCGGCGGCTTCGCAGAGCAGCATCGCCTCGCGCGTCTTGGCCGCGACCCCGCCGAGCGTGCCCGAGGACGGCGAGGGCCGGATGAAGGCATCGTCGGAGGCCGACAGCCGCGCCATCCGCGTCTTGTCGCCAAGGATCGAGCCGCCACTGCGCGCCGAGGACGGATCCACCGCTAGCACCGCGACCTTGTTGCCTTGCTCGATCAGGTACATGCCGAGCGCGTCGATCGTGGTGGATTTGCCGACGCCCGGCGATCCCGTGATGCCGACGCGAAACGCCTTGCCGGTGTCAGGCAGCAGCATCTGCACCAGCTCGCGCGCCAGCGCCTGGTGGTCACCCCGCCGGCTCTCCACCAGTGTGATGGCCCGCGCCAACGCCGCGCGGCTACCGTCGCGAAGCTCCTTGGCGAGGGTTTTGATGTCCAGCGAGGCCTTCTTCTCGGTCATGCCCTGCTTTACAACGCCGAGGCGGGGCAGGCGAGGGCCGCCCGCCCGATATCACCGGGATGCTGCCGCCGCCGTCTGCGCCGGTTTCACCTTGCGCCACGCCCACACCATCACCGGCCAAAGCAGGGCGCCGATGGCCATGGCGGCGAGGATGGCCGCCACCGGACGTTCGAAGAACGGCAGGATGCTGCCGTCGGACTTGATCAGCGAGGTGACAAAGGCCTGCTCGACCATGGTGCCCATGACGATGCCGAGCACCATGGCGGCGACGGGATAGCCGTTCGCCTCCATGACGTAGCCGATCACGCCGAAAGCGGCGACGGTGACGACGCCGAACATGTTGTTGCCGATCGCGAACGAGCCGACCGCGCAGCACAGCATGATGATCGGCATCACGGTCGAGCGCGGCGCCAGCAGGATGTAGGCTGCGACGCGGATCATGACGATGCCGAGCGGGATCATCATGATGTTCGCGATGATGAACATCAGGTAGATCGCGTACATGCTCGACGCCTTCTCGGTGAATAGCGTCGGACCCGGATTGAGGCCCTTCATGTAGAGCACGCCGATCGCGATCGCGGCGATGGTGTCACCGGGGATGCCGAACAGCAACGAGGGCACCCAGCCCGAGGCGATGCTGGCGTTGTTGCTGGCACCGGCCTCGACCAGGCCCTCGACATGGCCGGTGCCGAACTTTTCAGGCTCCTTGGAGAAGCGTTTCGACATCGCATAGGAAACCCAGGCGGCCATATCGGCACCGGCGCCCGGCAGCACGCCGATGATGATGCCGACGATGTTCCCGCGCGTCATCTGCCAGTGATACTGCTTGGTCAGCTTCCACTGGCCGGCCATGATGCTTCCGAATTTTCGTCGCGGCAGCGGCGGCGGCTCGGGCGTCAGCATCGCGCGCATCACCTGAGCCACCGCGAACACGCCGACCAGTGCCGGGATCGGCTCGATACCGCCGAACAGATCGGTGAGGCCGAAGGTGAAGCGCGGCACACCACCGGGATTCTCGATGCCGATGCAGGACACCAGGAGGCCGAGGAACATGCCGGCAATTGCCTTCACGGGCGAGGAGCGCGCGACCAGGGTGGCGCACATGAGGCCGAGCAGCGCCAGCCAGAAATATTCGTAGGTCGAGAACGACAACGCGATCTCGGCAAGGGGCGGCGCCAAGATCATCAGCGATAGCACGCCGGCGATGCCGCCGATCGCGGAGAACCACACGCCGGCGCCGAGCGCGAGCTCGGCCTGCCCCTTGCGCGTCATGGCATAGGCCTCGTCGGCATAGGCTGCGGAGGCGGGCGTGCCGGGAATGCGCAGCAATGCGCCCGGAATGTCACCGGAGAAGATCGCCATGGAGGACGCCGCGACGATGGTGGCGATCGCCGCGATCGGCGACAGATAGAAGGTCACGGGGACCAGCAGCGCGGTCGCCATGGTTGCCGACAGGCCCGGCAGTGAGCCGATGACGAGGCCGTACACGGAGGCTGCGAACATCGCGATGATGACCTCCCAGGTGGAGATCAGCGCGAATGCGTCAAGCAGGGTTTTCAGCATGAGATTACCAGGGCGTTGGCAACAGGCCGGCGGGAAGCGGCACGCGGAGCAGCTTGCCGAAGATGAGGTGGATTGCGAACGGCGAGAGCGCGGCGAGCGGCAGCGCCAGCTTCCACTTGGCCCCTAACGCGGTCGAGGTGACGTAGACCATGATCGCCGCCGTGATGATGAAGCCCAGACGATCGGCTGCAAGCACGTAGAACAGCAGCAGCGCCGGCGGCAGCAGGGCGCGCAGGCCGTAGAGCTTGCTCTCGAGCCTTCCTTGCGGCGGCGGCGCGGCTGCTTGGCCGTCCTCCAGCGGGATCAGTTCTTCCTCCTCCTCGAAGGAGTGGCCGATCCCGAACACGATCGCGACCCCGCACAGCGCCAGGCCGCTGCCGATCACCAGCGGAAACACGTTGGGGCCGACCGGCTGCCCCGGCACCGGCGGCAAGATCCAGCCGCCATAGGCGGCTGCCGCGCCGAGCGCGACGAGAAACGATCCCGTGACGGAGTCGGGAAGACGCATGGAGAAAAGTCCTGTCAGAATTCCGCGAGAAGCCGCGTGGATTGGGCTAGCGCATATGCCGAAAGTGTTGGGCCTGCATGGTTCGAGACGCTCGCTTTCACGGGCGCCTCACCATGACGGTCTGATATCTCGCCGCAAAACGCGACCTCATCCTGAGGGCCCGCCGCAGGCGGGCGTCTCGAAGGATGGGCTGCAAGCGAGCTACTCGCCACTTTCTTTTTCCTATGCGATAGCTCGCCGCACGCGAGGAGAGGTGAACGATCACGCCTTGCTCAGTCCCGCCGCCTTCATCGCCTCGCCCATCTGGGCGTCGCCCTTGTCCATGAAGCCGGCGAACTGGGTTGCATCGCCCCAGACGGTGCCGAAGCCGCGATTGCTCATGAAGTCCTTGAACTCGGCGGATTCGTAGACTTTCTTCAGGGCGGCCGTGAGCTTGGTTGCGATCTCGGGCGGCAGGTTCTTCGGTGCACCGATGCCGCGCCAGGCGCCGGTTGCGTAGTCGATGCCCATCGCCTCCTTCAGCGTCGGCACGTCCTTGAAGACCGGATTGCGCGCGGGTGCCATGATGGCGAGGCTCTTCGCCTTGCCTGCCTCGATGATCGCACGCGCCTCCGGCACCGAGCAGGTGGTGAGGTCGAGGCCGCCGGCGGCCAGATCCTGCATCGCGGGCGCCGCGCCGTTCGACGGCACCCAGGCGACCTGGTTGGCGGGCAGGCCCATCGCCTGCATCCAGCCGACCAGCGCCAGATGCCAGATGCCGCCCTGGCCGGTGCCCGAAGCCTTGAACTTGCCGGGAGCAGCGGCCTTGATCGCCTCGGCAAGCTCCTTGACCGTCTTGTAGGGCGAGGAGGAGGAGACCTGGATGCCCGGGGGGTCCTCGTTCATCAGGGCCAGCGGCGTGTAGCTCTTCGGCGTCAGCTCGGTAAGGCCCTGCCAGTGCATCATCGAGATTTCCACGGTCAGCATGCCGATGGTGTAGCCGTCGGGCTGAGCAGTCGCGATCGCGCTATGGCCGACCACGCCGGAGCCGCCGGTGCGGTTGACCACGTTGAAGGGCTGGCCGAGGTCCTTTTCCAGGAGCGCGGCGACAATGCGCGCGGTCGCATCGGTTCCGCCGCCAGCGCCCCAGGGCACGATCACGGTGACCGGGCGGGCCGGATAGGCTTGTGCGAGTGCGGGTTTGAATCCGAAAGCGGCGGATGCCGCGACTGCGGCCGTTGAAGCCGCAAAGGTGCGGCGCGAAATCTTGGACATTGAATGCCTCCCAGCGGCGCCCGTGACGTCGGGCGCTCTTGTCAATGACGACATTCTAGTCGGCTTTGCAGCGACGCCGCAAGGTAGCGCTACCAACGAGATCGACATGTTGTGTGAAAACTGCATGCCCGTCGGATGGGCAGTCGGAAATCGGGTGGGTTTTGCCCGCACGCGCCGTCAATCTGCGCGCGTAACGAAGCCAAAGGCAAAGCCATCGATGACCCAAGCGTATTACAGCGCCGTACTGGACCACCCGCTCGACGAAGTCTGGTCGCTGATCCGCGATTTCAACAACTATCCCGCTTATATCGACGGCGTGAGCGAGAGCGTGATCGAAGACGACAAGCGCGGCGATGAAGTCGGTGCCATCAGACGCTTCTGCTATCTCGGAAGCTGGATCCGCCAACGCCTGGTCGATCACTCGGACCGGCAGCACACCTTGACCTATGCCGGACTCGAAGCGCTGCCGTATCCCCAAGCTGACGGACCCCAGATGCCGGCATCGACGCGCTATCAAGGCACCATGCATCTGCGCCCGATCACCGAGGGCGACCGTACTCTCATCGAATGGTCGGTCGCGCTCGATACCGAACCTGCGGACGCCGATCGCTGGCAAGCCCTGTTTGCGTCCTGGATTCCCGGTTGGACGGATTCGCTGGCGCGGACGCTGGCCCGGGCCAGTTAGTGGTCGCTCACGGCGCGTCCGCGTCGCCCGTCGGCCGCGCGCCCCCGAAGATGCGCGCTGCAAACCGTGGCGATAACGAGCGCGCGCATGAACATTGGCGCGAGACACATCACGCAAAGTCCTTCTTGTCGGAATAGCGAGGCGGCGGCTACTCCGCCGCCTCGCTATGCCCCAGCCGTGCATTCAGCTTGCGGATCAGCTCCTCGGCGGCATCCGCAATTACCGTGCCCGGCGGGAAGATCGCCTCGGCCCCCGCGGCATAGAGCGCGTCGTAATCCTGCGGCGGCACCACGCCGCCGACGATGATCATGATGTCGTCGCGGCCCTGCTTCTTCAACGCGGCCTTCAGCTCCGGCACGGCGGTGAGGTGGGCCGCGGCGAGCGAGGAGACGCCGAGGATGTGGACGTCGTTCTCGACTGCCTGCCGGGCCGCTTCGTCGGCGGTCGCAAACAGCGGCCCGATATCGACGTCGAAGCCGATGTCGGCGAAGGCCGACGCAATCACCTTCTGGCCGCGGTCGTGGCCGTCCTGGCCGATCTTGGCGACCAGGATGCGCGGGCGGCGGCCTTCGGCCTCCTCGAAGGCGTCGATCAGCGCCTGAACCTTCTCGACCTGATTGCCCATGCTGGACGCCTCCCGCTTGTAGACGCCGGTGATGGATTTGATCTCGGCGCGGTGCCGGCCGAACACCTTCTCCATCGCGTCCGAAATCTCGCCGACCGTCGCCTTCGCCCGCGCCGCGTCGATGGCGAGCGCGAGCAGATTGCCGTTGCCTTCGCCGGCCGAACGCGTGATCGCCGCGAGCGCAGCATCGACGTCCTTCTGGTTGCGTTCGCTCTTCAGCCGCGTCAGCTTGTCGATCTGCAGCCGGCGGACATTGGAGTTGTCGACCTTGAGAATGTCGATTCTGTCCTCGTCGGTCGGCTTGTACTTATTGACGCCGATCACCGCCTGCTTGCCGGCATCGATGCGGGCCTGCGTCTTGGCCGAGGCCTCCTCGATACGCAGCTTCGGCAGGCCGGCCTCGATCGCCTTGGCCATGCCGCCGAGCTCCTCGACCTCCTGGATGTGGGCCCAGGCCTTCGCCGCGAGGTCGCGCGTGAGCCGCTCGACATAATACGAGCCGCCCCAGGGGTCGATGATGCGGGTTGTGCCGCTCTCCTGCTGCAGGAACAGTTGCGTGTTGCGGGCGATGCGCGCCGAGAAATCGGTCGGCAGCGCCAGCGCTTCGTCGAGCGCATTGGTGTGCAGCGACTGGGTGTGGCCTTGCGTCGCCGCCATCGCCTCCACCGTCGTGCGCATCACGTTGTTGAAGACATCCTGCGCGGTCAGCGACCAGCCCGAGGTCTGGCTATGCGTGCGCAGCGAGAGCGAGCGCGGGTCTTTCGGATTGAAGGGCTTCAAGAGCTTGGCCCAGAGCAGGCGCGCGGCGCGCAGCTTGGCGACTTCCATGAAGAAGTTCATGCCGATCGCCCAGAAGAACGACAGGCGCGGTGCGAAGCGATCGACATCGAGGCCGGCGGCAAGGCCGGCGCGCAGATATTCGACGCCGTCGGCGAGCGTATAGGCGAGCTCAAGGTCCTGCGTCGCGCCGGCCTCCTGCATGTGATAGCCGGAGATCGAGATCGAATTGTATTTCGGCATCTTTTGCGAGGTGTAGGCGAAGATGTCCGAGATGATCCGCATCGAAGGCGTGGGCGGATAGATGTAGGTGTTGCGCACCATGAACTCTTTCAGAATGTCATTCTGAATGGTGCCCGACAGCTTCTCCGGCGGCACGCCCTGTTCCTCGGCGGCCGCGACGTAGAGCGCGAGGATCGGTAGCACCGCGCCGTTCATGGTCATGGACACGCTCATCTGGTCGAGCGGAATCCCTGCGAACAGCGTGCGCATGTCGTAGATGGAATCGATGGCAACGCCCGCCATGCCGACGTCGCCGCCGACGCGCGGATGATCGCTGTCATAGCCGCGGTGGGTGGCGAGGTCGAACGCGACGGAAAGGCCCTTCTGTCCGGCCGCCAGGTTGCGACGGTAGAACGCGTTGGAATCCTCCGCCGTGGAGAAGCCGGCATATTGCCTGACCGTCCAGGGCTGGTTGACATACATGGTCGGGTAGGGGCCGCGCAGATAAGGCGCGATGCCCGGATAGGTCTCGAGGAAATCGAGCCCGGCCAGATCAGCCTCGCCATAGGCAGGCTTCACCAGAATGCCCTCGGGCGTCAGCCACGGCTCGGCGTCGCCGGTCGGCGTGCCGGTGGCGGCTCGCTCGAAGGCGACGTTGGCGAAATTGGGAATGCGGCTCATGGCTTCAACCATATCATCAATCATGATCCGGATGCTGATGGCTGACGATGGTCGCCATCTTCTCCGGTCCGTAATTCTGTTGCGTGGTCTGGCTCGGCAAATTGGCGATGCCGACGACCCAGCCGAGGCGGGACTCGGTGCCGAACTGCCGCGTCGGGATCACCCGGTCGGGGCGGTCGAAGGCTCCGGTCATGATCTCGATTCGGTCGCCGTCGATGCGGCCGAAGCTCAGCGGCGTGCCGCACGCCGCGCAAAAGCCGCGCTCGGCGATCGAGGAGGAGCGAAAGAACGACGGCTGTCCCTTGGTCCACGCAAAATCGGTCTTGGTGATGTCGGCAAAGGAGGCGAACGGCGCACCGGCCGCCTTCTGGCACATCCGACAGTGACAGATCGAGACTCTGTTCGGCGCCGTCGTGACTCCGAAGCGTACCGCCCCGCATTGGCAGCCGCCGGTGAGAACGGGTTTGCTGGTGTCGTTCATGGCTGCTCCATCCGTCGATAGGCGTCTTGCAGTGTCGCAAGCGCATCGCCGCCGGCGAAGACGAAACCGGTGACGCCGGCCGCGCGCAAGGCCGCCTCGGCATCGGCCGGGCGGCCTGCCAGATAGATATGTCTGCAGCCTGCCGTTTGCAGGGCCCGGGCAGCGAGTTCCGCCTGACCGGCATAGACCTTGTCGCTCGAACAGAGGCAAGCAAGCTCGGCGCCGGACGCCTTGAAAGCGGCCGCCAGCTTGGCCGGATCGGCAAAGCCCTCGGTGTCGACGGTCTGGATGCCGCCGGCCTCGAAGAAGCTTTTCGCGAAGGTCGCCCGCGCGGTGAAATCGGCGGGCGTGCCGAGATTGGCCAGAAATACTTTCGGCCGCGCGCCGCGCAACCTAAGCGCCGCATCGGACTTGTCGCGCAGCGCCTCGAACGGTTGCGCAAGCCGGATCGGCGGCAGCGCATCGAACTTGTATTTTTGCTCGCCGTACGGTGCTAGCGCAACCGGGGTCGCTTTGAGCACGTTCGTTTCGCTCTCGTGCAGGTTCGGAAACTCGCTGGCGCCCGTCAGCACGTCGCGGCGTTTTGCGATGTTGGCGTCACGCGCTTTGCGAGCGGCCGCGACCTTGCTCTGGAACAGGCCTTGCTGAAGCGCGGCAAACGCGCCGCCGGCTCTCTCGCTCTCCTGAAATAGAGCCCACGCCGCCTCGCACAGTTGCGCCGTCAGCGTCTCGATGCCGCCGCTGCCTGCCGCGGGATCGCTGACCTTGGCAAGGTTGCTCTCTTCCAGCAGCAGGGCTTGCGTGTTGCGCGCCACGCGCCGCGCGAAGGGATCGGGCAGGCCAAGCGCCAGCGTGTGCGGCAGCACGGTGATCGCGTTGGCGCCGGCGAGCCCGGCGGCGAACGTCGCGATGGTCGCCCGCAGCATGTTCACGTAGGGGTCGCGCTGCGTCAACATGCGCCAGGCGGTATCGGCGGCGATGAACAGCGGTTTTGGCGTCAGCCCGCACGCCGTCTCGATGCGGGCCCACAGCAGCCGCAATGCGCGGAATTTTGCCATGGTGAGAAACTGATCTGCATCCGCGGCAAGCCGCGCGTAGACCATGCCCTGCGCCTGCTCAAGCGGAACGCCGGCGCCCTCGATGGCGCGCAAATAGGCGACGCCGCAGGCGAGCACAAAGGCGAGCTCCTGCACCTCCGAGCCGCCGGCGTCGTGGATCACGCGTCCATCGGCCGAGGCAAACGGTCCCTTGAAGCCGAGCCCGGCGAGCCCCTTGATGGCGCCGGCGACGGCCGGGATAATTTCCTCCCACGTATAGGGGCTATGGCCCCACACCGCGGCGGCTGCGAGCGGATCGAGCCCGAAGCGGATGTCGCAGGCGGCGGGGTCAAGGCCGCGGCTCTTCACATATTCCGCGACATGGATCGCGGCCATCCGCGACTGCGGCCCGATCTGGAGTTCGAGGCCGATGCCGGCATCGAGGTGAATGTCCTTCAAAACTCTTGCGACCGCCTCGGCCGACGGTTCCAGGCCGAAACCATGAGCGCCGCTGCCGCCGGCGAACACCAGCGCGAGCCCGGTCGCGCCGTTCTCGAGATCGGTGAGGGCCTGCGCATTGGCGAGCGCCGCATCGGGATGGTCGATCCGCTGGATGATCTGCCAGGGCGCGGCGGCCGGCCGCCCCACCACGGGCTCAACGCCTCTGGCGCGCGGATAGAGCGGCTCGATCTTGATTCCGTCATAGGTCTTGCCGACCAGCTTTTCGAACGGCGCGCCCTTCAGCACGCCGTCGACCAGCTTGCGCCAGTCTTCGACGGTTGCTTGGGGAAAATCCGCCGCCAGCGGCAGGTCGTCAGTCACGGAGGTCATGCGGCGAGGGGCTCCCGAAAATCTGGTTATTCGCAGGCGAAATTGCCACGGCGGATGGTCCCTGCAAACGGTTGTTTTTGGTTAACCGGTATCCGGAAGCCGCTCAATGCCTTGCGTCGAGACGCTGGCGAGGCCGTCACGGACATGAATGCCTGAGATCACGCGGTCCGGCGCGATTTCGGCCAGCGGCACCAGCACGAAGGCGCGCTCGAACAGGCGCGGATGCGGCAGGGTCAGGTCGGGCTTCTGCAAGGACACATCGTCATAGGCGATCATGTCGAGGTCGAGCGTGCGCGGACCCCACCGCCTCGCCTTGTCCCGCGTGCGGCCGAATTTCTGCTCGACCTTCTGCAGCACGAACAAAAGCGCGTGCGGATCGAGGCCGGTCTCGATCTCGACGCAGGCATTGATGAAGGGAGCCTGGTCCTCGTCGCCCCAGGGCGGCGTCGCGTAGTCGGACGAGCGCGCGATCAGCGCGGCTTGCGCCATGCCGCAGATATGCGCAATCGCCTTGGCGAATGTCGCGCGGACATCGCCGACATTGCCGCCGAGTGCGATCAGTACGCTGGCCATCAGGGATGCCGCGAGCGCGTCAGCATGATGCCGACGTCGTCGAAGATCGCGGCGATCGGCGCATGCGGCTTGTGCACGGTGATCTTCACGGCGCGGATGCGCGGGAAGTTGGACAGGATGGCGTCGGCCACCGCGCCGGCGGCGCGCTCCAAAAGCTTGTAATTGGTGTTCTTGAATGCCGCCGTCGTGGTCGCCACGACGTCGGCGTAGGATACCGTATCGGCGAGCCGGTCACTGCGCGAGGGCTCCGACAGATCGGTATAGAGTTCGAGATCGATGACGAAACGCTGGCCGACTTCGGTCTCGTGATCCATCACGCCGTGGCGGGCGTGGATCGACAGGCCGGTGACGAAGATCGTATCGGTCATTGCTTGCCCTCGATTGCGTTCGCGACCCGCAAGGCCTGCAAGGTCTCGGCGACGTCATGGGTCCGGATGATTTTTGCGCCGCGCTGCGCGGCGATCAGATGCGCTGCGATCGAGCCGGCGAGCCGCTCCTTCGGCTCGGACGGCGACACCGAGGCGATGAAGCGCTTGCGCGAGGCGCCGACCAGGATCGGCAGGCCGAACATCTCGAGCTCGCGTAAGCGCGCCAGCGCGGTCATGCTCTGCTCGGCGGTCTTGCCGAAACCGATGCCGGGATCAAGCACGATCTTGTCGCGCGCGATGCCGGCCTTTGCGGCGATATCCAGCGAACGCAGAAAGAACATTTTCATGTCCGTGATGATGTCGATGGCGGGATCGGCGTCGTCGCGGTTGTGCATGACGATGACGGGAACGCCTTTCGCGGCCACCAATGGCGCCATCGCGGCGTCGCGTTGCAAGCCCCAGACGTCGTTGGCGATTGCCGCGCCCTGATCGAGTGCGAAGGCCACCACCTCCGCCTTCATGCTGTCGATCGAGACCGGCACGCCGAGTGCAACCACGCCCGCCAGCACCGGCTTCAGCCGGGCGAGTTCGTCATCCGCCGTAACTGCCTTCGCGCTCCTGTAGGGCCGGGTGGACTCGGCGCCGATATCGATGATGTCGACGCCATCAACGATCATCGCCCGCGCCCGCGCGAGCGCCTGCTCGGGCGCGATGAACTCGCCGCCATCGGAGAAGGAGTCCGGGGTGATGTTGAGCACGCCCATCACTGCCGGGACAGGCCGTTCCAGCAGGGTCCGCAGCGTACCTGGCCCGGCCGAGCCGGCCGGCGGGACGGATGGGGAAGGCGAGGCATTCATGCGCGTGGCTTTGCGCGGTCGGGGAGGGGGAGTCAAGACCAACACCTCCACTGTCATTGCTCGCGAAGGCGGGCAATCGAGCATCCCGATGCAGTGGGCGTGATACGGAGGCGGGCGCGGCGTACCGGATACCGCCTTCGCGGGTATGACGCCGAGCGCCGACACTGCAGGTCGTACGCCGAGAAGGAAGCCTAATACGTAATCTTTGGCTGCAGCTTCTTCGCCTTGGCGATGATGTCGCCGACCGATTTCTCGGAAGGCAAGATGCGGAGCAGCTTCTTCTTCTCGTTGGCGTCGCGCATGCTCTGGGCGAGCCTTGCCGGATTTCGGTAGGCGAGCTCACGCACGGTGGTGACGCCGGCGGCGCGGACCAGGCCGACCTTGGCGCGGCCCATGCCGGGGATGCGCATGTAGTCGGCGACGTTGGCCCATTCCAGCAGCAGCTGCTCGCTGATGCCGGTCTTGGCGGAAAGCGCCTTGCGGCCCTTCACCGTACCGGCCGCCTCGAGTAGCGCATCGGTGGTGCGGATGCCCTGCCCCTTTAACTTGTTGGCGGCAAAGACCGACAGGCCCTCAATCTCGGAGATCGGATATGTCATGATACTCGATATGAAATATGAAATGCCCAGGCTTCAGGCGAACTGGCTGAGGCCCGGCGTCCCCGCAACGATCTTGCCCATCTGATCTGCTCCGATTTTGTCTCGGCCGAAGCGGAAAAGTTCACGAGCGACGTTTTGAATCTCGGACATGCCAAGTCCGAGGCCCATCAGGCGCGTGCCCACTGCCATCAAGCCGCCACCCATCAGCCGCGACAGTCCGCCGCCGCTCCTGGACGCCTCGATCGCGGCTTCCGCTCCGGGGATCTGATCGATCAGGGCCTGCACGCTATCGGAAGGACCCTCGCTGCGGAGGAAGCCCAGGATGATACCGACGGTCTTTTCAGCGACAGCACCATCTATGCTGGCGTTTGTCGCCAGCCGCCCGATCAGCTCGTCCATAAGGCCCGCCCCTCAGCCGGTTTGCTTGCCGGAGTATTGCTTTCGAAAATGATCTTGAGCCGGTGTGATGTGAAATACAAGCGATGAACGCAGCCGTCGTCGCGATTCATCTTCGAACGCGCGGAAAGTGTTGCAGCGGTGCAAGAGCGGAGATGGAATCGGCGAAAAATTGCCGCGTTGCGAACACCTCGTTCCTACTTTCGGCTGATGTCGTCCACCTATCCGACAATGTCGCATCTCGGGCGCGTTGAACGGCTTCAATCGACGTGCGACATGCGTTAAACTACGGAACTGCCGCATTGAGTTTCAATACGCGAAACCCGGCAGAGATATCAGTGAGAATAATGACCGCACAGGACAGCAAGCTCGGCGATACCGACGACAAGATCTTCGTCGGCAAGGGAGACGAGCAGGCATGGCTGACGCTGGCGCTCGCCAATCGCCATGGTCTCGTCACGGGTGCAACCGGAACCGGCAAGACGGTGACGCTGCAAGTGATGGCAGAAGGATTTGCGCGTGCCGGCGTTCCGGTCTTCGCGTCCGACATCAAGGGCGACCTCTCCGGCATCTGCGAGATCGGCGTGCCCGCGGACTTCATTCTCAAGCGCGCTTCCGAGATGGGATTGACGTTCCAGCCCGACCAGTTCTCGACGGTGTTCTGGGACGTGTTCGGCGAGCAGGGCCACCCGGTGCGCGCCACTGTCACGGAAATGGGGCCGCTTCTGCTCGCGCGCATGCTGGACCTCAACGATGTGCAGGAAGGCGTGCTCAACGTTGCCTTCCGTGTCGCCGATGATGCCGGCCTCACCCTGATCGATATGAAGGACCTGCGCGCGCTGCTCGACGCCATCGTGCCGGATACAGGCAAGAAGGGCGCGGATGCCCAAGAGAGCCCGCTGGCCGACGTCAAGAAGGCGGCGCAGGGGTTCGGCAACGTCACCAGGGCCACGGTCGGCACCATCCAGCGCCAGCTGCTGGTGCTGGAGAACCAGGGCGGCACCAAATTCTTCGGCGAGCCAGCGCTGACGCTGAAGGACTTCATGAAGACCGACCGCGAGGGCCGCGGAATGGTCAACATCCTGGTTGCCGACAAATTGCTTCAGAGCCCCAGGCTTTACGCGACATTCCTGCTGTGGATGTTGTCGGAGCTGTTCGAGGAGCTGCCCGAAGCCGGCGATCTGCCGAAGCCAAAGCTCGTGTTCTTCTTCGACGAGGCGCATCTGTTGTTCAACGACGCGCCCAAGGCGCTGATGGACAAGATCGAGCAGGTGGTCCGCCTGATCCGTTCCAAGGGGGTCGGCGTCTACTTCGTGACGCAAAACCCGGTCGACGTGCCCGACCGCGTGCTCGGACAGCTGGGCAACCGGGTGCAGCACGCGCTGCGCGCCTTCACCCCGCGCGACCAGAAGGCGGTCGCCGCTGCGGCCCAGACCTTCCGGCCCAACCCGAAGCTCGACACGGCCAAGGTGATCATGGAGCTCGGCAAGGGCGAGGCGCTGGTGTCCTTCCTGGAGGGCAACGGCACGCCCGCGATGGTGGAGCGGGTGATGATCCGGCCGCCATCAGCCCGCATCGGACCGATCACGCCGGATGAGCGTAAGGCGATCATGGCTGCAAGCCCGCTGAAGGGAAAATACGACACCGCGGTCGATGCCGAGTCCGCCTACGAGATCATTCAGAAGCGCATCGCCGGCACGGCGGCCACAGCGGACGGCCCTGCTGGCGCAAGCGGCGGCGGTATCCTGGGCCAGATCGGCTCGATCGTCGGCACCATCTTCGGCACCAACCTCAAGCGGGGCCGCTTGTCGGCCGGACAGGTCATTGCGCGGGACGTAACACGATCGGTCACCAACCAGGTGATCGGCGGGATGGCCGCCAATATCGGCAAGTCGGTCGGCGGCCAGCTCGGCGGCTCGATCGGCCGCACGCTGGTCCGCGGCGCGCTCGGGGGATTGCTGCGGCGCTAGATCAGGCAGCTGATTTCAAGACATCTTTCAAGACCTCGTTGAGGCAATCCGCTTCCTGTTGTGATCCGGCCTCGCTCCGCTCGCGGGGAGGGCCGGATCACCAGCGCTACAATTTCAGGTGAGGGGCTCTCCAACCCTGCGCCGGTCTGCTAGGTCCTGTCCATCGCCGCACAGGACCACTCCCGTGACATCGCCCGCCCGGTTAGCCAAGCCTGACGCGCCCAGACGCCTCTCGCTGCGCGCGCCGCTGGACCTGCTTTTTCTGCTCTGCTGCATCCTGCTGACCGCGGACGTGCTCGTCCCCGAGATGTTCGGCAGCGGCAAGACCAAGGATTACCCGCTGTGGTACTGGGCCGGGCAGCAGGTCTTGCGGGGCGAGCCATTCTATCCCGCCACGGCCATCGAATATTTCGAGTTCATCTATCCACCGCTCCCGGCGATCCTCCTGGCGATCCCGAGCTGGTTCGGCAAGATCCCGCTCTACGTCGTCCTGTCGATCCTGAATGCGGTGGCGTGGTGGTACGCCGGAACGTTCTCCCACGTCATGACCGGCTCGGACCGCAAGCCCGGTCCCTGGCTGGAAGCGCTGCCTGCTGTCGTCACCGTGCCCTTCGTGTTCGACATGTTCGACCTGGGCCAGCCCAACCTCGTTCTGCTCGCGATGATGCTCTACGGTTTCTGGAGCTTGCAGCATCAGCGGTCATGGCTCGCCGGCTTCATGTTCGCGCTCGCCGCCGCCATCAAGGTGTTTCCGATTGTGGTGCTGCCCTATCTGATCTGGCGGCGCAAATGGGAGGCTGTCGTCGCTACGGTCGCCTTCACCGGCATTCTTCTCTTTGTCGTGCCGGCCCCGATCCGCGGCTTCGAGCGCAATGCGGCCGAGCTTGCGCTCTGGTGTCAGGGGATGGTCGGAACGAGCTCGGAAAAGGGCTTTGGCCAACGCGAGGAGCAGAACTGGTCGTGGGTCAACCAGTCGCTGATCGCGGTCACGCACCGCCTGGTCCGCCCGATCAACTACAATCAGGACAGTCCCAATAAACCGCCGCGCACGATGAACATCATCGACGTCGACTACAGGACCGCAAACTGGATCGTGCTGGCGTTCTCCGCATTGCTCGGGCTCGGCTTCGTCGCGATCATGCCACGGCAGGCGCGGCGAACGGCGCGCTCGGATGCCGAGGAGCTCGGCATCCTGTTCTGCCTGATCACGGTGGCCTCGCCCCTGGCGCGGCAATACTATTTCATGTGGCTGTTCTTCCCGATGACGGTCTTGATGCATCGCGCTGCCTTCGACACGCGGCCAAAGGTACGCCTGGGAACCTGGCTCGCCCTCGGAGCTGGCGGCATTCTCATCCTGCTGGCGTTGCCGTGGTTTCCAACTGCGTTCCAGGCGTGGGGCAATAACCTTCTCGCGACTGCCGTTCTTGCGGGTACGCTCGCATGGCACATCCGCCATCCGTCGGTTGCGGCTGGCTCCTAGCCTGCGACGGAGTTAAAACCCTGGCATCTTGAAACGCCGTCTTAAGACTCAAAAGTCAGGAATCCGACCATGGCCAATGCGCAGCTTCAATCCGTGCTCGACCACATCGACAAGGATTTCGACAATAGCCTGGAGCGCCTGTTCGCGCTGCTGCGGATCAAGTCGATCTCCGCGGATCCGGCCTTTGCCGGGGATTGCAAGGCGGCGGCGGAGCATCTTGCCAAGGACATCGCTACTCTCGGCATCGCCACTGAGGTGAGGCCGACCGCCGGCCATCCCGCCATCGTCGGCAAGACCGGCGCCGGCGGACGGCCGCATGTGATCTTCTACGGTCACTACGACGTGCAGCCGGTCGATCCGCTCGATCTCTGGCACCGGCCGCCGTTCGAGCCGGTGGTCACCGATCATGCCGACGGCCGCAAGATCATCGTCGCGCGCGGCGCCGAGGACGACAAGGGCCAGGTGATGACCTTCGTCGAAGCCTGTCGCGCGTGGAAGAAGGTGACCGGCTCGCTGCCGATCGACATCACCTTCCTGATCGAAGGCGAGGAGGAGGTCGGCTCGAAGAACTTCGTGCCCTTCATCGAGGCCAACAAGGACGAGTTCAAAGCCGATTACGTGCTGGTCTGCGACACCGGCATGTGGGACCGCAACACGCCGGCGATCACCACCTCGCTCCGCGGGCTGCTCTATGAAGAGCTGAAGATCACCGCCGCCAATCGCGACCTGCATTCCGGCGTGTTCGGCGGCAGCGCGATGAACCCGATCCGCCTGCTCACGAAAATTCTGGGCGGTCTGTTCGACGACGACAATCGCATCACCATCCCCGGCTTTTATGATGGCGTGAAAGACCTGCCGCCCGACATCCTCGAGCAATGGAAGAAGCTCAACCTGACGCCGGAGATGTTTTTGAAGCCGATTGGCCTGTCGATCCCCGCCGGGGAGAAGGGGCGCCTCCTGATCGAGCAGGCCTCGTCGCGCCCGACTTGCGACGTCAACGGCATCTGGGGCGGCTATATCGGCGAGGGCTCCAAGACGGTGATCCCCTCGCATGCCTCGGCAAAGGTCTCGTTCCGCCTGGTCGAGGGGCAGGACCCGCAAAAGATCCGCAAGGCCTTCCGCGATTACGTCACGGCGCGCATTCCCGGCGACTGCAAGGTCGAGTTCGGCGACCATTCCGCCGCGCCTGCCGTCGCACTCGACTGGAACATGAAGCCGCTCGCCGCCGCCGGCAAGGCGCTGACGGAGGAGTGGGGCAAGGAGACCGTGCTGATGGGCTCCGGCGCCTCGATCCCGATCGTCGCCGATTTCAAGCGCACGCTCGGCCTCGACTCGCTGCTGGTCGGCTTCGGGCTCGACGACGACAACATTCACTCGCCGAACGAGAAGTACGACCTGCGCAGCTTCCAGAAGGGCATCCGCTCCTGGGCAAGGATCCTCGCGGCGCTGGCGGAGGTGAAGTAAGGGCGGCGATGCCGTGGGGGGTGGGCAGAGGCGCATAGCGCCGCCCACCATCCGTGCGAGGTCTCGATAGCAGACGTGGGCACGCTTCGCTTTGCCGACCACGAAGCTCACAAAACAAAAACGCCGCCCGGGATTGGGCGGCGTTTCATTCCAAAAGGCGTAGAGGTTAGTTGGACGCTACCCTACACCAAATCCCGAAAATTTCAAGAGCGGTAGCCCGGCAGCTCGCGGTCGAGCTTGCGCAGCAGCGGCGGCCATACGAGGTTCGTGGCGCGCAGCTCGGCGCGGTCGCGGTTGGCGAGCAGCTCGGTGTTCTTCTCGATCGCAATCTCCTCGACCGGATAGACCGGCGTGCCGAGTGCGCGCGTGCGCACCTGCATCGAGCAGGCGCGCTCGAGATGATACATGCGCTCGAAAGCCGAGGCGACCGAGCGGCCGACGGTCAGCGTGCCGTGGTTGCGCAGCAGCATGTGATTGTGGTCGCCGAGATCCTTCTGCAGCCGCGGCCGCTCCTCGTGGTCGAGCGCGATACCTTCATAGTCGTGATAGGCGAGGTCGTGGGTGACGAGCTGGGCGGTCTGGTTCAGCGGGAGCAGCCCTTCGGCGCTGCTTGACACCGCGGTGCCGTCGAGGGTGTGGAGATGCAGCACGCAGATCGCGTCCTCGCGCACCTCGTGGATCGCCGAATGGATGGTGAAGCCGGCCGGGTTGATGGTGTATTCGCTCTCGGAGAGCTGGTTGCCGTGCAAATCAACCTTGACGAGGCTGGAGGCGGTGATCTCGTCGAACATCAGTCCGTAGGGATTGATGAGAAAGTGGTGCTCGGGGCCGGGCACGCGCGCGGAGATGTGAGTGTCGACCAGGTCGTCCCAGCCGTACAGCGCGACCAGGCGATAGCAGGCGGCGAGATTGACCCGTTGCTGCCACTCGGCCTCCGTCATATCAGACGGCACTTCTTTCAGGCGCGCTTCCGCTGGCGACATGGCTGGTCTCTCCGAACATCGTTGTTGCGGGGAGGGAGGCTAGTCTTGGTACCGGCTGGCTGCAAGGCGCGACAAGCGCGCGGCAGTTCAGCGTAGCCTGCATGGAGCGCTTGCGGAATGCGGGTGAGGTCCCGGATTTGGCTTGCGCTTCATCCGGGCTACGCCAAGAAGAAAAAAATTACGGCGCCGGGATCGATAGCAGGCTGGAAATGCTGCGGCCGCGGATGTCGTAGACGCGAGCGAACACCACGTCGTCGCGCTTGATCTCGACCATCACGGGCGCGGTGAGGCCCTTGCAGTAGAACTCGCCGAGCGTCATCGCGAAATCGGCCGCGTTGGAATCCCAGCCGATGGTGAAGTCGGGCCCGAGCGCGACCTGGGCCGGGCGCTGCGGACCGCAGACCGCAACCTTCCATTTGCGATTGGTCGACGGCACTTCCTGGCGCTCGACGATCTGCTCGCGCAATTCGTCGGAAGCCTGCTTCAGCGCGAGGCCCCAATAGTCCAGCATGAAGCGGTCGTCGGCGCCGCGCACGGTGCCGGCGATGTGGTTGAAGTGGGTGTATTGATAAGGATGCAGCCGGATCATCTCGGCAAGCGACAGCGCGAGGCCAAAGCAGAAGGTGGCGAGCACGACCGGCTGCCAGGTGCGGTGATTGGCGCGCAGGCGCTCCATGGCCCAGCCGAAAGCGACGCCGCCGAGCACCGCCATCGGCGGAATCACGAACACGAAATGCCGGATGCCGTTGTACAGCGCCGGCCGCTTTACCATCGCGATCGCCAGCGGCAGGGTCGCAGCCAACGTCAGCATCAGGAGGATGGTCTTGCGCCGCGCCGGAACCTCGCGTCGCGGCAGCATGGCGAAGGTGCTGACCACGGCGCCGGCCATCAGCACCAGCATCACCTCGGGCAGCTGCAGCGCGAACAGCGTCGGCAGATAGGACCAGGGCATGTCCGGCACCGACACGATCGCGCCGTCGAACATCTCCTTCCACGGCTTCTCGAAGAAATGCGAGAAGTAGGTCAGCGCCTCGAAGGGATTGCCGGGCTCCATGATCGACCACGGCCAGATCAGCCCCATCACGAGATAGCCGAATGCGAGGCCGGGCAGCAGCACAAAGGCGACATGGGCGAAGCGGCGGACCGATTCGCGCAGGCCCTCGCTGCGCAGTTCCTCCAGGAACAGCGGCATGAAGCCGAACACCGCGTAGACCAGCGCGAGCCCGCCGAGAATGCGGCAGCCGAGCGAGAGGCCCGCGCCGAGCCCGACGATCAGGATCGTGCGCGGCGACGGTTGCGGATATTCCTCGGCAAGCCGGATGAGGCCGAGCATCAGGATGATCATGGCCACCGCGAAGGGCGCGTCCTTCGGGTTCATGAACATGTGGCCGTAGAAGATCGGGCACAGCGCCAGCAGCAGGAGTGAGGCAAGACCGGCAAGCGGTCCGCCGATGCGGCGGCCGAGCCGCCACGTCACCGCAAGTCCGATCACGCCGACGATGGCTCCGACCAGACGCCGCGTCTCGAACAATTCGAGCGGAATGATCTTGTGCAGGAGGGCCGCGACCATGTCGAAGCCGCCGCCATACATATAAAGGTTGGCGAAGGAGAGCGCCGCGGTGTCCTTGAAGCCGGAACCAAACATGCGCAGCAACAAATCGGCATATTCGGCGTGTGTATAATCGTCCCAGCCGAGGCCGTAGTCGCGGAAGGTCAAGCCGGCAATGACGGCGACCGCCGCCAGCACCAGCATGGCCAGATCGTCGCAAGTCCGTTCGACCGAGCGCCGCTGAGGCGTGTCGATCGCCGAAGTCGTGATGGATGTCATGGCTATCGGTGCCCCGGAATCCCCTCTTGGGCCTGCTGGCGCGCGCGGGCCTCAACCCCGGACTCCCTATAGCGCAGTTCCATTACCAAGTAATTGGGCATTATGGCTAAATTCCTGATGCGACGCAGCAATTCCGGATAATGACAGTAGTCTAGCAGTAGCGAGCCTTAACTGAAGGGAATGTGAATAAGTCCCTGATTTCCTTCCCGTTAGGAACGCTGCCTGCAATTCGCCGTTGGCGCGGAACATCGTATGACGGTATCGTGGCGTGACGGGTCGCGTGCGGATGTGCGGCCGGGGGTGAGTTCGATGACCTTGGCATTGTTGATCGCGGGGATTTTCGCCGTCGTGGCGGGCCTCCTTTCGATCCTGTTTGGCTTCTCCGTCAGGGAGTTCAGCCTCGGCAGCCCTCTCATAATCTCGGGCACGATCGCCGTCTGCTCCGGAATGCTACTGGCCGGCCTCTATGTCGTGGTCGCGGAACTGAAGGGGATCGCGCGCCGGCTGGCCGGTGCAGCTGCCTCGTCGGAGCTTCGGGTCAGGCCCGTGCTGCCGGGCCTTGCCGCATCCGGGCCGGGTCTTGCCGGGCCGGGCGCAGCTGCGCCCGAGCCGATGCCCGCTTCGGCCGCAAGGACCGAGCCGCCCGCGCCACCACCCGCGGCAGGCCCGCCGCCATGGCAGAGCGAAGCTGCCGCGCGCGAGCGTCCGCCTGTCGAGGTGTCGCCGGAGCCGGAAGCTCCGGCACCTCCGGAAGCGCCGCGACGGCGCAACCTGATGTTTGCTTCAACCTCGCGCAAGGAGCGCGAGCGCGCAGACGCGAAGGCCATCGAGGGGGCGCCGCCGCAGCTTCCTCTGGAGCCCAGTGAGGCCCTGAACAGTCCGCCAGCAACCTTCGACGATGCCTGGCCGAAGCCGGACCGCATGCGTCCGCCGGAGCCGCCGGCCGCCTTGCGCCGCCCGCCGTCGCGCTCGCCGTCGACCTTTGCGGAGGCCGCTCCGCCGCCCGCACCTGAGCCGCCGCCAGTTCTCGAGCAGCCGGCCGTGACCGTGCTCAAATCCGGAATCGTCGACGGCATGGCCTATTCGCTCTATTCCGACGGGTCGATCGAAGCGCAGATGCCGGAGGGCATGATGCGCTTCGCCTCGATCGACGAGCTGCGCTCCCATCTCGACCAGCGGGGCTGAGACGGCGGCGACCAACTACCTCATCAGTCATAAGCCCATCCTCGGCAGTTGTCGTATTTCCGCCGAACGTATTGTTGACACGCAATAGCTCGGCGTCGTCTATCCCGTGAGGCGCAAGGTGGAGAGAGGGCGGGCCCATGTCGGATGCCGGGGCTAAGAATTTCATTGAGCTGACCGCGAGCATCGTGTCGGCCTATCTCAGCAACAATCCGACGCCGGCTGCGGAGATTCCAAACCTGATCAGCCAGGTGCATGGCGCCCTGGTGCGGGTGTCGTCGGGCCGCACCGAGACGGCGCCGCTCGAGCCGGCCAAGCCGGCGGTTTCGCTGAAAAAGTCGATCGCGCCCGATTATCTGGTCTGTCTGGAAGACGGCAAACGGTTCAAATCGCTCAAGCGCCATCTGCGCACGCAATACAACATGACGCCGGAGCAATACCGCGAGAAGTGGGGCCTGCCGGCCGACTATCCCATGGTCGCGCCGAACTACGCAGTGGCGCGCTCGCAACTGGCCAAGCAGATGGGCCTCGGACAGCAGCAGCGGAACAAGGGGAAGTAGAGCCAGCGAGATTTCGCAGGATGGGCGAAGGCGCTCTTGGGCCGTGCCCACGAGTTTTCTCGATCACACTCAGAAGGTGGGCACGCCACTTTGCC
The DNA here is from genome assembly GCF_023073355.1 of Bradyrhizobium sp. 199. Classification (GTDB taxonomy): domain Bacteria; phylum Pseudomonadota; class Alphaproteobacteria; order Rhizobiales; family Xanthobacteraceae; genus Bradyrhizobium. The sequence continues at coordinate 49,018 of NZ_JADPJI010000008.1, read as the reverse complement.
TACCTTACAAGACTGCGAAGATTCTTACGACGCTTCCGCGAGCGCCTCTTTCGCGTCGGTCTTGATCCGCTCGACCATCGAGCGCAGGCCGTTGGAGCGCTGCGGCGTCAGATGATCGCGAAAGCCGAACTCGTTGAATACCGCGATCGCGTCGGTATCGAGGATCTCCCGCGGCGTGCGGCCCGAATAGAGCGATAGCACGATCGCGACCAGCCCGCGTACGATATGCGCGTCGCTGTCGCCGCGATATTTCAGGATCGGTGCGCCATTGCTGCGGTCCACCAGCTTCTGCAGCCAGACCTGGCTGACACAGCCATTCACCTTGTTGGCAGCGGAGTGTTCCGCCTCCGGCATCGGTTCCAGAGTGCGGCCAAGCTCGATGACGTACCGGTAGCGGTCGTCCCACTCGTCCAGAAGCTCGAAATTGTCCCTGATTTCGTCGATCGTCGTCATGCTGACCCGTGTTCCCGCTTCCCGCCAATATAGGGATGCGAGGAGCCGAAATCGATAGGGTTCGGCGCTAATTCGCCGGCTGTGGGCCGCGCCATTCCAGTGCGAGGTCGTCCTGGTTCAGCGTGTCATGCGGCGCTTCGCTCGAGGCGCCATCGCCTTCGCCGGCCACCGCGATCGAGCCGGTATGGTCGGGCGCCTTCTTGTCGTTCTTCTCGTTCTTGTCCTTGGTGGTCTGCTCGTTCTTGTCGTTGATGATCTGGTAGATCTTGCGTGCGCCGTCCTGGGCGCGTTGGCCGATGATGGTCGCGGCCTGTCCGCCGACCTCGCAGGCCGCCGGCTGGCGTTTGCAGAATTGGGTCATGTCGGAGACGGCCGCGGTCGCAGCCTGCACCGCGTCGGCGGCGCCGATCTGCGGCAGCTTCTCCGATTCAGATGTCTTGTCCCTGGGCAGGAGCACCAGCACCAGCCCGAGCCAGAATGTGATGCGAAGCAGAAAGCGCATCTTTGTCGACCTGTATGTTAGATCCCGCCCGCGGCGATCTCCGCGGAAGTCGGACCTAGCAACTCTCGATAAATCGCAAGTGATTGCCTTGAGCTTAATTCGCGGAAAATTTACGCAAAATTCCCGGGGATCGAAGGTGTCGTAAATTTTCGATTGACGCCGAGGCCGGTGATTCTGCTGCCAGGCCGCATCCACCAATTCGAAACCATGAGCGGGAAGGTGAAACCCTGTGTTCACCATCCTCACTGAAGACGTCGGCAAATCATCTAAAAAGCCCCGCGATGTCCCGGCGTCCGGCCGCACTCCGCGCCGCTTTAGCACTCGTTTAAGGTCGCTCTGACACGGTGGCTCAACGATAAGGAGGCGTTCCGGCGCGTCTTCTAAAGACGATTGAGCTGAAGCGCGAGACCCGTGACAGTTTTGAGTATCATCCGCGATTGTCTCGATGCGCTGCTGCATCCCTCCGCGCGTTACGATGCGCTGATGCGAGCGCGCCATCGTGCCTTCATGGCGCCGCGTCTGCTCGGCAGCCTGGCGGCCTTTGCCGCTTTCCCGGTCTATCTCGCCATGCGCGGCGCGCCGAGCGCGATCGAGGTCGCCGCTTTCGCATGGCTGATCGCGCCGATCCTGCTATCCTGGTTCCTGTCGCGCACCGGCCGCTATGAAGGTGCGCATGTGCTGTCGTCGTTGGCGCTCGCCGGCCTGATCATGGCGGTGGCGGGCACGACGGGCGGCATCGGATCATTCGCCGCGGTCTGGCTGGTCGTGGTTCCCCTCGAAGCCGCGCTGTCGGCCTCGCGCCGGGTCACCGCCTTCGCGTCATTGCTCGCGCTGTCCTGCGCGGGAATCCTGATCCTCCTCAGTCAGCTCGGCTGGCTGCCGTCGGCAGACACCAGCGTCGCAGAGCGCGGCGTGCTGATGGCGTGCGGCGTCGCCTCGGCGACGCTCTATGCCGCGGGCCTCGCCTTCGGCGCGGAATCGCTCGCGCGCACCGGCGTTGCGCTGCTGTCGCGCGAAGAGGAACGCTATCGTCTGCTCGCGCGCAACATGAGCGACGTGATTTCGCGGCATCAGCGCAACGGCGCGGTCCAGTTCATCTCGCCGGCGGCGGAGGCTATGCTCGGCATGCCGGTGGCGCAACTGCTCGGTCATGGCCTGTTCGACCGCGTCCATGTCGCCGATCGCCCGGCCTATCTCACCGCGCTGTCCGATGCTGCGCGCGGCGATGTGCGCAGCGTCGAGTTCCGGCTGCGCCGTGAGCCGGATGGGTCGGAGCGCGGTCAGATCGATTTTCTCTGGGTGGAGATGCGCTGCCGCCCCTTCGGCCACGATATGGGCCAGAATCCTCATAGCGACGTCACGCGCGAGGCCGAAGTCGTCGCCGTGATGCGCGACGTCACCGGCCACAAGCTTTCCGAGCAGGCGCTGGATCAGGCGCGCAGCGCCGCTGAAGCAGCCGATGCCGCCAAGACGCGCTTCCTCGCCACCATGAGCCACGAGCTGCGGACGCCGCTCAACGCCATCATCGGCTTCTCCGAGATGATGACGCAGGAGCAAACCCTGATGCTGGGTGCAGCCCAGCGCAAGGAATATGCCCAGCTCATCAACGATTCCGGCCAGCATCTGCTATCGCTCGTCAACGGCATCCTGGACATGTCGAAGATGGAGTCGGGTCATTTCGAGATCGCGTCCGAGCCGTTCGCGCCGCGCGCCTCGCTGATGCATTGCTGCAACCTGCTGGCGCTGAAGGCGCGGGAGAACGGCATCGACCTCGTCACCGACGCGCCGCAGGATCTGCCCGTCATGACCGGCGATCCCAGGGCTTTCAAACAGATCGTGCTCAATCTTGTCGCCAACGCCATCAAGTTCACCGAGCGCGGCGGCCAGGTTTCCGTTTCCGCTGCCGTGACGGGATCGCAGCTGACGCTGCGCGTCAGCGACACCGGCGTCGGCATCGCGCCCGACGATCTCAAGCGTATCGGCGCGCCGTTCTTCCAGGCGGGCAAGACCTATCAGCGCCGTCACGAAGGCACCGGCCTCGGACTTTCGATCGTAAAGAGCCTCGTGGCGTTGCATCTCGGCGAATTGACGGTACAAAGCAAGCTCGGGGAGGGCACCGCCGTCACCGTCAAGCTGCCGCTCGTCTACACGCCGCCGCAAGTCAAGCCGGTCGAGAGCAAGATCGCCACGCTGACGCCGGTGCTGCGCCAGGAAACTCAGGAACAAACTCAGGATCAACCCGCTCTGGTGAAGAAAAGTGCCTAGGAAGTCTGCAAAGGACGAAGCCGCTCCCCGCCGCCGTGGCGCCAAAGCCGCGGTTGTGGATGTCGAGACCGAGCGCAATTTAGTCATGCGCGTGCTGCTGCACAGCCCCAAGGACACGCTGGCCGGCCTCGTCGCCGTCGCCGCGATCGGTGCGATCGTTGCCAATGCGCTGTTCCTCCAGACCGGCCGGCATCCCGCGCCGATGTTCGGCACGGTGATCAATCTTCCCGCGCCGTCCTCCGCGTCGCTGTCAAATCCGTTGCCGCGTCCGCGCCCCGTCGGCGCCGACACATCGCCGCTCGAGCCGCGTGCGACGGAATTCCGCGCCGAGCCCAGACCCGCCGAGCGCGCCGCCGAGAAGGCGTCCGAAAAGCCCGTGGAGGCGACCGCCTCGATGCGCTCGAACGATCCGATGGCCAATCTGGTCAAGCAAACGACCTCGCCGCCGCCGTCCGCTATGCGTCCGCCGGCCCCCATTCCCGTGCCGCAGAGCCCAGCCGCACGGCGTATCGCCGGCGTGCAGCGCGCGCTGTCCGAATTTGGCTACGGCAATTTGAGGATCACGGGCACGATGAGCGGAGAGACTCAGTCCGCGATCCAGAAGTTCGAACGCGAGCACAAGATGCAGGTCACCGGCCAGGTGTCCGACCGCCTGCTGCGCGAGCTCGGGGCCGCGATCGGCCATCCCGTCGAATAATATCCACGCGCGTGCGACGGCTGGCGCTGGCTGCGCGGCTGGCCTATCGTTCGACTCATGCGTTTGAAATCCAACATATGGGTCGCGGCTTACCTGCGCCGGTGCCAGACCGAGGGCGTGTTCGGCGCGGTGCGCCGTCGCGGTGCCGAGGAAGCGGGCGCGGTGTTCGTGAAGGTGTCGCTGCTCGACGGCAATGCGATGCTCTACGTGCCGGCGCCTCAGACCGTTTATGACGATGAGCGCCCCGTCGATCGCTTCTTCGTGCCGGTCGCGCCGCAGTCCTTGCCGGAGCATACCATCGAGGAACGGCTGACCAGGGAAATCCGCTTCGATCCGGACGCCTGGATCGTCGAGACCGAAGACCGCGCCGGGCGGCATTTTCTGGAACTGGCGAAGGCGTAACTGCTGCTCGCGGTCGTTGCGAGCGCAGCGAAGCAATCCAGAATCCTTCCGCGGAGGGACTCTGGATTGCTTCGTCGCAAGAGCTGCTCGCAATGACGAACCGGGAGAGATGCTGCGCGCCTGACGCTCGGTGTCAGGGCACGAGCAAATCAGCGTTCCGACGATCCGTCGGTACCGGTGCGGCGCGGCGGCATCGCACCGGGCTGCACGCCCGGCCGCGTCTGGCTCGCGCCGGCGCGGGCGCGCTGGCGTTCGCCGTCGTGCAATGACGACTGGTACTTTGCGCGGGTGACGGCGAGCGTCGAGCCGCGCCAGGCCGCCAGCATCACCAGCGCCGAGCGGTCGCCGAGGCGGTCGTAGAGCCGCGACAGCCGGTACACCTCGTTCACGGACGTGCCGATCTCCGGCTTGAAGAACAGCAATATGCGCTGGAAGTTTGGGCTCGGCATGTCGAGCGCCCGCGCGGCAACCGCGAGCGCTTCGCCGCCGGCGTCGTCGACGATCTGGGTTGCGACGCGCGAGGGCAAGATCAGGCTGTCGCCGAGCTCCAGGGTGAAGTTGTCGGCATCGCCCGCAATCGCCGCCATCTCCAGGATCTGGATCGCGCGCTTGGCACGCAGGGTCGGAATCCGGGGCGCGGCCTTCAGCGGGGTCTGCGCCAGATTGTGCAGGATCAGCGCGCGCTCGGATGCGCCGGCGCGGAAGAACATGTCGTGGATCTCGGCGGCGTCCTTCGGCTGCATCGCCATGTTCGAGGCCATGCGCAGCTCAGCGTCCGAGGGCGTGCGGACCGGCGCAGGGGCGGGTGCGGGAGTTGGGATCTCGCGGGCGAGCGGAACCCTGCGGCCTTCCTGCGCGGCGACCAGCCCGAGTTTCTGCAGCACTGCGACGGGCGTCTTCGGATAGATCGCGAGCTTGGCCTTGATGGCCGCGCGCGTCGCATCGTCGACCTGGTCGATCAGCCGGGTTGCAAGCTCGGTAAACTGACGCCGTTCGTCCTCGGTGTGGGTGCTCTTCTGGACGTAAAGGTCGGTCAGCACGCGCAGCAGCGTCGGCCGAACATCGACGCCTTCGCGACGGGAGAGGGACATCAGCCCGTCGAATCCGGGAAACAGCGACTTGGTCATGGAGAGATACGCGACCTGGAAGAGATACTCGTCGCCAGCCTATCGCAGGCTCCTTTAAAGGCTCGTTAAGGAAAACGAGGCGTGAAGCCGAACGCTCGACTTGTCGCGATCGCGGAACTCAACGGGGGCGCCGCGGCCCGCCCGTGCGGATACGGTTCGATCGGAGCGTTTACACCCCGTTAACCATGAACTGATCTTAATGAATTGCATGTTGCAGGGGCGCATTCGGTCGCGCGGCAATTGAAGAGAGCTGACATGGGGACCATCATTGAATTTCCGGCCGGTCGCCGGGTGGGCTCGTCGGGGGATGTCGCTCCGCGCACGGACATGGGAACGATCCTGATCCTTCCCGTCATCCGTATCGAGCGCGAGGCAGATGAAACCAGCGGCGATCACGGGCCTGAGCAGGGCACAGCGCCGGGGCGCCGTCGTCGCCGTCGCTGACATCCGGCTTCGTGCAATGCCGGACACCATCCGCCAGATCCGGCCCGTCATATCGGCCGTCCTGCTCGCAGCCACGCTCGGTGCGTGCAGCGGCGGTGATTTCGGCCGCACCCGCGAGAGCATGCGCAGCGACGACATGCATCGCTGGCTGGGCGCGGAGGTCACCTCCAGCGTCGGCCTGAAGCCTTCGCAGTTCCAGCTCACCGACGAAGAGCGTCAGCTGCGCGACCTCGCCTATCCCATGATCGAGCCGCCGCTGTCGCGTCCCGCCTGGAAGAGCGTGTTCGGCGACTACAAGCCGCTGCCATCGCCCTGGCGTCAGAAGATCGTGTTTGACCGCACCATGTACGGACGCACGCTGATCGACGAGCCGCACCGCTCGCATTCCTCGCGCTATGCGCAGCTGATCGAGGACGTGCGCAACGACGTCACCCGTTTCGAGCCGTTCTTCGGCAGCGCGATCCGCGTCATCGATCTCGACAGGAAGCGCGATGCCAGCATGGCGCGCGTTTCCGCGCTTTCGCCCAAGGAGAGGGACGACGCGGTCGCGCGCATGCAGGAGAACTCACTGATCGTGCAGTGGGTGCAGCAGTGCCTGGAGCAGCGCGTCTCGTCCTACCGCTGGGCGCTGGAACGCCTGGTGATCCAGGCCCCCGACGTCATGGCTGCCGACGCCGACCGCCTGATTGGCGAACTCGCCGCCCAGACTGCCAACCCGCCGGTCCAGGGGCAACCGCCTTACGGCCGCGCGGTCGTCTCGAAGGGCTGACGGTTTTGCGCCGCGGCCTCCGCAGCCCGGCGACCGGCCAGCACCCCCATCACGAATGCTTGACCGGGATCAAAGAATGCCTCGGACGCCGGAATATGTTATCTAGACCCGACCCGAAAGGTAAGTCGATATCGATGCGGTTCGTCCGTACCATCCTGGCATTCGCGATCGCCATATCCCTGGCGATGCTGCCGGTCGGCGTGTCCGCTTCTCGCCTCGCAATGTCGTCGGACGATATGCAGGCGGCGATGCACATGAGCGCCGCCGAGATGGCGATGGACGATTGTTGCCCCGACATGAAGGGGACGCCCTCCGAGTCTGGCGGCCACAAATGCGGGATGGGCTTTTGCTGCGTCGGCGGCACCATTGTGCTGGATGACATCAGGCCCGTCGCCTTCGGGCATTTCGCCGTAACGGCGAGCAAGATCGCCATTCCCGCGGACCAGGTCGTGTCCTTCCGCGGCGGCAGTCCTCCCTTCCGACCTCCTCGAATCTGATCTCGCTCAGCCCTGAGACGCGAGCTGCACGCTTGCTCGCGACGACGACTGACGTGCGCGCCATGCGCCACGGCGAGAGATCAATTCATGAGGACAGGACAATGCTCTCCAAATTCAGCGCGGCGCTCGCCGCCACCCTTTCGCTTGCCGCTTCCGCGGCGATCGCGGGCGGCGCCGACTACGCCTTCGAGCCCGTCAATGCACAAATGAAGAAGGGCGACGACGTCACGCTGTCCGTTCGCCTGACCAACAAGCAGACCGGCAAGCCGGTGGCGGACGCCGTCATCTTCAAGACCCGCGTCGACATGGCCCCGGACGGGATGGCCGAGATGGAATCGGCGGTGGCGCCGCTGCCCTCGAAGGAGCCGGGCGTCTACGCCTTCAGGACAGATCTGCCGATGGCCGGCCGCTACCAGGTCACGCTGTCGGCAAAGGTGCAGGGCGAGTCGGAGACCGTTACCGGCAAGGTGATCGTCACGGCGACCAAGTGAGCGTTCGGACGCCGCTCGCGGCGTCCGAACTTCTCTTTCCCATTCACATGGACGCGCGCCGAGCGCGAGAAGATACACGATGAAGACGCTGCGTCTCCTGACGACTCTCGCTCTGGGCGGTGGCCTGGCCTTGGGCGCGTACTGGTCCTCGAACGGCGGGCGCTGGTCCGTTCATGCGGAGGTGACCCCGGCTGCGGCACCAGCGGACCGAACTCCGCTCTACTACCGCGATCCCAGCGGCGCGCCGCTCTGGTCCGCCGGTCCGAAGAAGGACGACCGCGGGCGGGATTATCTGCCGGTCTACGAGGACGATAAGGCGGTCGCGGCGGGACCGAAGCCGCCGCAAGCGGCTTCATCGCGAAAAATCCTCTACTATCGCAATCCCATGGGCCTGCCCGATACCTCGCCGGTTCCGAAGAAGGATCCGATGGGGATGAACTATGTCCCCGTCTACGAAGGCGAGGAGATGGACGACGGCATGGTGAAGCTTTCGCCGGGCAAGATCCAGCGCACCGGCGTGAAATCCGAACCCGTCGAGCGGCGTGCGATCCGCGTCTCGGTCAAGGCGCCCGGCACGATCCAACTCGACGAGCGCCGCGTTTCGGTGATCGCGATGCGCGCCGAAAGTTTTGTGCAGAAGGTCGCCGACGTGACCACCGGCACGCGCGTGAAGGCGGGTCAGCCCTTGATGGAGATCTACAGTTCGGCGGTCGCGTCGGCGGCGGCGGAATATCTTGCGACGATCACTTCCAGGACGGTGGGCGGCGTCGAGATGTACGGCCGCGGCTCGCGGCAGCGGCTGGCCAATCTCGACGTCCCCGAGCAGGCCATCGCCGAGATGGAGCGGGCGCGCGTCGCACCCGTCACCGTGCATTGGTCGGCGCCGCGCGACGGCGTCGTGCTCGAGCGTAACGCGATCGAAGGCATGCGCGCCAATCCCGGCGACGTGTTGTTCCGAATTGCGGACACGTCGCTGGTCTGGGCGCTGGCCGACGTCGCCGAGCGCGATCTCGGCAATATCGCGGTGGGGCAGTCCGTGGCGGTGCGCGCGCGGAGCTTTCCTGGCCGTCTCTTCGGCGGCAAGATCGCCGTCATCTATCCGCAGGTGAACCGCGATACCCGGACGGTTCGTGTCCGGATCGAGCTCGCCAACCCCGATGCGGTGCTGCTGCCGGACATGTACGTCGATGCCGACATCGACACGGCGGATGGCGCGCCCGTGCTGGCGATACAGGATAGCTCCGTGCTCGATACCGGCACGCGCCAGGCCGTCCTCGTCGACAAGGGGGAGGGGCGCTTCGAGCCGCGTGAGGTGAAGCTCGGCCGGCGCGGCGGCGGCTACATCGAAGTGAGGGACGGACTTGCGGACGGCGAGGCGGTGGTCACATCCGCCAACTTCCTGATCGACGCGGAAAGCAATCTTAAGGCCGCGCTCAAAGGCTTCGCTGAGGCGGCGCCTCGCGCTTCCGAACCCAGCCATGCGACGGGAGACCACAAGTGATCGCCCGCATTATCGCCTGGTCCGCGCGCAACCTGCTGCTGGTGCTGTTCGGTACCGGCTTTGCGGCCGCGGCCGGTCTCTATGCGCTGATCCATCTTCCGCTGGATGCGATTCCGGACCTCTCGGACACGCAGGTCATCGTCTATACCGAATATCCCGGCCAGGCGCCGCAGGTGATCGAGGACCAGGTCACCTATCCCTTGACGACGGCGATGCTGACCGTGCCGAAATCGAAGGTCGTGCGCGGCTTCTCGTTCTTCGGAGTGTCGTTCGTCTACGTGATTTTCGAGGACGGCACCGACATCTATTGGGCGCGCTCGCGCGTCCTTGAATTCCTGAACGGCGCGTCATCCAGACTTCCCGCCGGCGTCAGCCCGACCATCGGGCCAGATGCGACCGGCGTCGGCTGGGTCTACCAGTACGCCGTCCTGTCAAAGGAATTGAACCTGGCGGATACCCGCACGATTCAGGACTGGAATTTGAAGTTTGCGCTGGCCAAGGCCGAAGGCGTCGCCGAGGTCGCCAGCATCGGCGGCTTCGTCAAGCAGTACAACGTGGTGCTCGATCCGCAGCGGATGCGGGATCGCGGCATCACCATGCAGAAGATCCGGGAGGCGATCCGCGCCAGCAATGCCGACGTCGGCGGGCGCACCGTCGAGCTCGCCGAGTTCGAATACGTTATCCGCGGCAAGGGCTACATCAAAGGCATCAACGATCTCGGCAACATCGTCCTGAAGACCAGCAATGGCACGCCGGTGCTGCTCCGCGACGTCGCCAATGTCGAGCTCGGACCGGACGAGCGCAGGGGCATCACCGAGCTGAACGGCGAGGGTGAGGTCGCAAGCGGCATCGTGCTGCAGCGCTTCGGGGTCAATGCCCTCGACGTGATCGAAAACGTCAAGAAGCGCTTCAAGGAGATCGCGAGCAGCCTGCCGGCGTCGGTGGAGATCGTTCCGGTCTACGACCGCTCCAACTTGATCTACGCGGCCATCGACACGCTCAAGCACACGCTGTTGGAGGAGAGCATCGTCGTGGCGCTGGTCTGCATCGTGTTCCTGCTGCACGTCCGCAGCGCGCTGGTCGCGATCCTGATGCTGCCGGTCGGCGTGCTGATGGCGTTTGGTGCCATGAAGCTGCTGGGCCTCGGGTCGAACATCATGAGCCTGGGAGGCATCGCGATTGCGATCGGCGCCATGGTGGATGCCGCGATCGTCATGATCGAGAACGCCCACAAGCACCTCGAACGCGCCGGGCCAGATCGGTCCCGCGTTCAGATCCTGATCGATGCAGCGTCCGAAGTCGGCCCGGCGCTGTTCTTCAGCCTGCTGATCATCACCGTGTCGTTCATGCCGATCTTCACGCTGGAATCGCAGGAGGGGCGGCTGTTCAGCCCGCTGGCGTTCACCAAGACGTTCTCGATGGCCGCTGCGGCCCTGCTGTCGGTCACCCTGGTTCCGGCGCTGATGGTGATCTTCGTCCGCGGCCGGATCGTGCCGGAGGGCAGGAATGTCATCAATCGTTTTCTGATCTGGATCTACCGGCCCGTGATCAAGGGCGTGCTTCGCGCCAAGACGCTGGTGATCCTGGCTTGCCTCGCAGTCATTGCCGTCACGGCATGGCCGGCCCGCCAGCTTGGCACCGAGTTCATGCCGGCGCTGAACGAGGGAACGCTGCTCTACATGCCGACGACGCTGCCCGGCATCTCGGTGACCAAGGCGGCCGAGCTGATGCAGACCCAGAATCGCATCATCAAGTCGTTCCCGGAGGTCGCGTCCGTCTATGGCAAGGCGGGACGGGCGGCAACCGCGACCGACCCGGCTCCGACCGAAATGTTCGAGACGGTGGTCAATTTGAAGCCGAAAGAGTCGTGGCGCCCCGGCGTCACCATCGACAGTCTCGTTGCGGAGATGGACAAGGCGCTGCAGTTTCCCGGCGTCACGAACGCCTGGACGATGCCGATCAAGGCGCGCATTGACATGCTGTCGACGGGCATCCGTACGCCTGTTGGCGTCAAGGTCATGGGCACCGATCTCGTCGAGATTGACCGGCTGGCGCGACAGGTCGAACGGGTGATCAAGACCGTCCCGGGAACGTCGTCGGCTTACGCTGAGCGCGGCATCGGCGGCTACTATCTCGAAATCGTCCCGGACCGCGAGGCGCTCGCCCGCTATGGCATCCTGATCCAGGACGTTCAGGATACGATCGCGGCCGCTCTCGGTGGTCAGACGGTGACGACGACGGTGGAAGGCCGGCAGCGGTTCACGGTAAATATGCGCTATCCGCGCGACCTGCGCGACAATCCAAAGGCGATCGCCAGCGATATCCTGGTACCGATGCCGTCGGGCGGCGCCGTGCCGCTCGGCGAGGTCGCGAAGGTCGAGCCGGCCCGGGGACCGACGTCGATCCGGACGGAAAACGGTCAACTGGCGACCTACATCTACGTCGACATCCGCGATCGCGACATCGGCAGTTACGTCACTGATGCGCAACGCGCCGTGACGGAAAGCATCCAGTTTCCCGCCGGCACCTACATCCTCTGGAGCGGCCAGTATGAATATTTGCAGCGGGCCGCCGCCCGCCTGAAGATCGTGGTGCCTGTAACGCTCACGATCATCTTCCTGCTGCTGTACCTGAACTTCAGGGCCCTGACCGAAACCCTCATCGTCATGCTGTCGCTGCCGTTCGCGCTGGTCGGCGGCATCTGGATGATGTGGTGGCTCGGCTTCAACCTGTCGGTCGCGGTCGCCGTCGGCTTCATCGCGCTTGCAGGGGTCGCCGCCGAGACCGGTGTCGTGATGCTGATCTATCTCGATCACGCACTGGCCGAGATGAAGGCGAGGCGCGGCGCCGAGAGCAGGGTCTTCACCCGGGGGGATCTCCACGACGCCATCATGGTGGGCGCCGTCGAGCGCGTCCGACCCAAGATGATGACCGTGGTCGCCATCATGGCGGGCCTGCTGCCGATCATGTGGAGCACCGGTGCCGGATCGGAGATCATGCAGCGCATCGCCGTGCCGATGATCGGCGGGATGATCTCATCGACGCTGCTGACGCTGATTGTGATTCCGGCGATCTTCGGCCTGGTCAAGGCGCGGGGACTGCCGGGCGGCGAGCAACCGGCGCTCACCGACGAACCGGCCGCGGATTTGGCGGACGCAATGCACCCTCCGCAAGCGGCCGAATAGGATCAGTGGCGGACGCGACCAGCTGGACCCGCCTATCCCCCTACAACGCCCGGGATCTCGCGCCGGCCGGTCGGTCCGGCCCTGGTGAATGCATTCGGGAACCCATTGATTGCTCTTGTCCTCCCGGGCCGACGGGATAGGATTGTCCCGTTTCTTCAAAGTCATTTTACCCAAAGGTCCTTCGATGAGCTTAGACGCCCCGCGTCCTTTCAAGAGCCGTCTGGACGTTTCCCCCCGCCATCTGCTGGCACTTGCAGTTCTGCTCGGGTCCACCGTCTCCGCAGCCGCGCTGACAAAGGAAGCGGCGCTCGAGAATTGCAGGATGACCGTCGGCCGGCCGATCGTGCAGGCGTGCATGCAGGCCCAGGGAGGTCGCAAAGCCGGTGCCGATATCGAGGGTTGCCGCGCCAAAGCCTCGCCCCAGGTCAGGGCCTGTATGATGGCGGCGCTGAATGCCGCCAATGGCCGCGCCAATGTCGCGGTCGAGATTCCCAAGGAAACGGCACCCAAGATCGAGGCTGGTGCGGCGCTTCCCAAGGACTTCGTTGCGCCGCCGCGCAGCATCGCGGACATCACGGCGATCCTCGATGGCGACAAGCCCGACGAGAAGATGATCACAGAATTGAAGTCGGACGCCGGCGCCGCGCCGACCGGGAAGGAGTCTCGCCAGGATCTCGCACAGTTCTATTTCGATCGCGCCAATGCGCGCGCGCAGCTCGGCAGGCTTGCCGAAGCAATGACTGACGCCGACAAGGCTGCAGAAGCCGGGCGCGGCGCCGTCAGTCCGAATATGCTGGGGCGGATATTGCAGCTTCAGTCCCTGCAGCACGCTCTCGCGGGCGATCCGAAGCGGTCACTCGAGATCATGCAAAGGCTCTTGCGCGAGTCGGCCAGCATGCCGGGCGCCAAGGGATTGCAGTTCAGCACGAACCGCGGGATCGCGTCCGCCCTCGTCCAGATGGGCGACGTCGCACAGGCGGAAGCCTATCTCCGTCGCAGCCAGACCGCGATCCAGGAGGCCCGCACCAGCGGCCATCCCAATTGGCGAGCGTCTTATGCCAAGTTCGGACAGAGCTGGGAAGGCGAGCTGGAGCTCGCTCGCGCCTTGATCTTCGAGGCACGCGGACAGTTCGCCGACGCCGAGGCTGCCTATCGCAACGCCGAGCTGCGCAAGCGCTCAAGCACGAAGGCCATCATGGAATCGGACAATCCGCCGGCCGAGACCATTCTGCTGCAGGCGATCGACGGCACCGTTTTGAACCAGGCGCGCATGAAGGCGAGGCAGGGCAGGCTCGCCGAGGCCGAGATCGACGCGCGCCGCGCGCTGCTCTCGCGCCTGAAGGATACCGGCAAGTACAACTCCGTCACGCCGCGATTCGTGATGGGGCTGGCGGGCATTCTGGTCGATCAGGGCCGTTACGAAGAGGCCGAGAAGCTCGGCCGCGTCGCCCTCGAGATCAACAAGACCGTAGGTGTGCCGGAGGATTCACAGGCGACGGTGCAGCTGCTGTCGCAGCTCGCCGGCATCCTGTCGCTGCGGCGTCAGAACGCCGAAGCGAGCGCGATGTTTGCGCGGATCGACCATGCAGTTTCCGGCTGGGAGCCGCAGCGTCGCCAGGTGTTCGAGCTCAATCCGTCCCGGATCCTGTCGCTCTATAATTCCGGTCAGTTGGATGCAGGCATTGCCGCGGCCGAGCAGCTCGTGAAGAAGCAGGTCGCCCGGGTCGGAGAGAAACATTTCGATGCCGCTTCGGCGCGGGGCACGCTGGCGGTCGGGTTGATGCGCGCCCGGCGCGATGCCGATGCCATCAGGGAATTCAAGGCCGCCATTCCGGTCATGGTGGCGAGCGCCAACGAAAACGCCGATGACGAGAACACGACCGTGGTGGCCGCGCGTAGCCAGCGGCTGCAGACCATCGTCGAGAGCTATCTGCTGTTGCTCGGCAGGGCGGAAGGAGCCGGCAAGGACGTCGGCGACGAGACGTTCAGCCTCGCCGATGCCGTCCGCGGCCGCTCGGTGCAGCAGGCGCTCGCTGCCTCGAGCGCGCGTGCGGCGGCAAAGGATCCTGCGCTCGCCGAGCTCGTGCGCAAGGAGCAGGACCTCACCAAGCAGGTCAACGCACAGCTCGGCACCCTCAACAACGTGCTCGCGCTTCCCGCGGCGGAGCGCGACGAGAAGGGCGTTGCACAAATTCAGGCCTCGATCGGGGCCTTGCGCGGCCAGCGCGACAAGGCGCGTCAGGAGATCAAGCAGAGGTTTCCGATCTACGCCGATCTCGTCTCGCCCAAGCCGCCGAGCGTCGCCGAGATCCGCGCGACGCTTGCCGACGACGAGGCCATGCTGTCGTTCTATTTCGGCCAGAACGGCAGCTTCGTCTGGGCCGTGCCGAAGTCGGGGCCGGTGGCGTTCGCCGCCATCCAGGCCAAGATCGGCGACATCGAAGGCAAGATCCGAAAGCTGCGCGAAGCGCTCGAGCCGCAGGCTGCGATGATCTCGGACATTCCGCCCTTCGACCTCAAGCTCGGCCATGAGCTCTACGAGCTGTTGCTCAAGCCGGTCGAGAGCGGCTGGAAGCCGGCCAAGAACCTGATCGTCGTAACCAACGGCGCGCTGGGACTGCTGCCGCTGTCCCTGTTGCCGACGGCACCGGCGGAGGTGGCCGCGGACGAGGATCCGCTCTTCATCGGTTATCGGAGCGTGCCGTGGCTGGCACGAACCCATGCGGTGTCGACAGTGCCGTCGGGGGCGGCTTTGCGGACACTGCGGCAATTGCCGCCCGGCAAGCCCGGCCGCGGCGAGCTCGTCGCCTTCGGCGATCCCTATTTCAACAGCGATCAGCAGGCCGAGGCGGAAGGCGGCGGGCAGAAGGTGCAAGTCGCCGACGCCAGCGGCAACGTCACGCGCGGCGGGCCGCTGAAGCGGCGCAATAGTCCGAAGCTCGACGGCGTCGACAGCGCCGAGCTCGGTCTCTTGCCTCGGCTGCCCGACACGGCCGACGAGTTGAAATCGATCGCGCTGGCGCTGCAGGCAGATCCCTCGAAGGTGTTGTTCCTCGGCAAGAGCGCGACCGAGAGCGCGGTGAAGACCATGAACCTCTCCGGCTTCAAGATCCTCGCTTTTGCCACCCACGGTCTGGTCCCGGGTGAGCTGAACGGGCTGACGCAACCGGCACTCGCTTTGTCGTCGCCGGTGGTGACGGGCGAGGGCGGCGACGGGCTGCTGACCATGGAGGAGATCCTCGGTCTCAAGCTTGACGCGGACTGGGTCGTCCTGTCGGCCTGTAACACCGGTGCCGGCGCAGGCGCAGGCGCCGAGGCGGCATCCGGGCTCGGCCGTGCGTTCTTCTACGCCGGCACGCGTGCGCTACTGGTGACGAACTGGTCGGTGCATTCACAGTCGGCGCGGCAATTGGTGACAGACCTGTTCAAACGGCAGGCCGATGATCCCAGGCTGTCGCGCAGCGAGGCGCTGCGGCAGGCGACGATGGCCCTCGTCGATGGTCCCGGCTATCTCAACAGCGAGGGCAAGTCCGAGTTTGCCTACGCGCATCCGCTGTTCTGGGCGCCTTACACCATTATCGGCGATGGCGGCTTGCGTTGACGAACCGGGGAAGGGGTGCACGGAAAATGAAGCGGAATGTCTTGCTCGGCCTCGTGGCTGCAGGTTTGTTGTTCTCGGGACCATCGCTTGCCACGCCATTGATCACGGAGGAGGAAGCCAAGCTGCCGCCGCCGAAAGGCGCGGTTGCCGTCGATCAGCGCGGCATTATGCGCGGCCCCAAGGTCGAGTTCGTCTCGCCGGGCGACTCGGCGAGCTCACCGCTACCGCTGATATTGAAGTTTCAGTCCTATGGCGGGGCAAAGATCGATCCGGAGTCGGTCAAGATGATCTTCCTCCGGACGCCGAACGTCGACTTGACCCCGCGGGTCAAGCCGTTCGTGAAGGCCGACGGCATCAACATGCAGGATGCGGAGCTGCCACCCGGCGAATACGCGGTGCGTGTCGACGTCAAGGACAGTGATGGCCGTTCCGGCACGACCATCTTCACGCTCAAGGTCGCACCCAAGTGACGTGCCCCTTCTGCCGGGCAGGGACCGGGGAGGGCGCGCTCGTCTGCGCGTCCTGCGGGCGCGACATCGCCGCTCCCGCGACGCTGATCGCAGAGCGTGACGACCTCCTGCGCAAGCGCCAGGAGCTGCGCGACGAGCTGAAACGGGCCAGGGACGAGGCCGAGGCCATCATGAGGCGGGGGCGTTCGCGCTAGCGATGGAGTGTCCGTTCTGCGCCGAGACGATCAAGGACGAAGCCATTGCGTGCAAGCACTGCTCGCGCGACCTGCGCGCGGTGCGGCCGGCCTTGCTCGAGATCGAAGAGATCGTCGCCGATCTGGACAGGCTCAGGCGTGATCTCGACCGGGTCAATGTCCGGCTCGAACGATACAAGAATCCGCTGCGCTATTTCACGACGCATGCGGTGCTCTACGTCGCGATACCATCCCTTCTTCTGGTGGTCGCGCACGTGCTCGTGACCATCACCTTCAACATGTCTCCGATCCCGCTTCGGATTGCGTCCATCGCCATACCGCTGCTGTTCGGATTCGTGGCCTACCCGCTGCACCGGGTTTCGGCCTTGGCGGCCCTGGTGCTGGCGTTTTTGACCGCTTCCGTCAGTGTCCTGTCGATGTTGGTGGTCACGGGGATTCACGATCGTGTTCCGATCCTGCCACAAGCCTGGATCGAATGGCGAGAAGTGTTCGAATACGGCGCCAGCATCCTGCTCGCCTTCGTCTCCGGAAACATTTTGAGCGTCGTGATCTTCCAGGTCCTGCCGCGCGTGCTGACACAGGGCGGCAAGCCGAATGCGTTCGCCTTCCGCGTGGCGCACCTGCTGGGACAACATGTCGGCGAAGAACAACTGCGCCGCCGCGCCCGCTTGATCCAGGATCTCATGCAGACCATTGGGCCGCTGGCCGGCGTTGCCGCGACCGCCGTCGGCTCGATCTACGCGGGATTGAAGGGTCTGCTGGGGTAGCTTGGCCTAACCCCGGAGCGCAGTCCGGGCCAACCGCTGCTTCTGCAGCTTCCGGACAAACTCCTTCAGTGCATCCGCCAGCGGCGCTGATTCGAGGTAGGCGAGCCCGACCTCGCGCTCGACCTTGACCTCGATCTCACGCACGGCGACGTCGGGATTGCCGCGCGCCACGCCTTCCGGGACGATGGCGATGCCGACGCCCGCGGCGACCAGCGCCATTGCCCAGTCTTCCGATTGCGCGATCGCCGCGGTCTGCCTTCGGTGCGACCTGCGGCCGAAGAATTCGCTTTGCTCGCAATGGCAGCGGTCGATCAGCGCAGCGTCAGCGAGATCGGCGGTGCGCAGCTTCTCCTTCAGCGTCAGCGGATGCGACGGCGGCAGGGCCGCGACATAGCGCTCGCTCCACAGCGCGACGAAATGCTCATCGCTGCGCAGCATGGTCTTCGAGATGATCCGCGCATCGGCGCGCTCGTCGCTGGCGACGAGGCGGAGCGCGATGTCGGCGCGCGCGGTGAGTGGCTTGAGCAGTGCGATCGTTCTGGGTACGTCGAGCGTGCGCATCAGGCCGAGCGTGACAGTAGTTCTGGTCGCCGGCTTCCTGAACAGGTTTCGCGCGGCGTCGGCTTCGTCGATGATGCGGCGGGCGAGCGCGTGAAACTGCTCCGCCGACGCCGTCGGCGCGACGCCCTTTTTGTGCCGGATGAACAGCGTGGTGCCGAGCTCGGCCTCAAGACTGGTGATTGCGGTGGAGATCGACGGTTGCGACACGAAGCAGGCGCGTGCCGCGGCAGTCAGATTGCGTTCGCGGTAGACGGCGGCGAAGTAGCGAAGCTCACGGATGTCCATAGGTTATGCCTAGAGATAATATCGATATTCGATATTTTACCTATAGACCAGAGAATGACAAGAATGCCCTGCTCAGACAGGCGGGGACGCGCGATGAAAATTCACCATCTCAATACCGGTACGATGTGTCCGATGGGGCGGCGCCTCATCAACGGCGGCGGCAGCCTGTTCCAGCGCGCCCGCCTGGTCTGCCATTGTCTTCTGGTGGAGACCAATGACGGGCTCGCTCTCGTCGATACCGGCATCGGCCTTGGCGATATCGCAACACCCGAGCGGCTGGGACGGCGATGGCTGCGGCAGACCGCGCCGAGGCTCGATCCGGCGGAGACGGCGGTGCAGCAGGTGAAGGCGCTCGGCCATTCACCCAAAGACGTGCGCCACGTGCTGCTGACGCATCTCGACCGCGATCACGCCGGCGGGGTGCCGGACTTTCCCCATGCCGCGATCCACGTCCATCGCGCCGAATACGACATGGCGGTGCTGCACAAGCCGGCGCCGCCGGAGGCGCGCTATGTCACCGGGCAGTGGAGCCACGGACCAAGCTGGACCTTCTACGAGGACGCCGGCGAGGACTGGTTCGGCTTCAAGGGCGTGCGCGCACTGGGCGACAAGGAGGCCGGCATCCTGATGATCCCGCTCGCCGGCCACACCCTCGGCCATTGCGGCATCGCGGTGCGATCGGGTGATAAATGGCTGCTGCACGCCGGCGACAGCTATTTCCACCACGGCCAGCTCGACCCGTCGCCCCGCGTGCCGTTGATGCTAGGCTATTTCCAGCGCCGGGGCGACATGGACCGGAGCATGCGGATCGCCAATCAGGCGCGGCTGCGCGCGTTGAAGCGCGAGCACGGCGATCGCGTCACAATCGTCAACAGCCACGATCCGGTCGATTACGAACGCTGCCGCTGCGGCACGCACTGATCGCGCGCCCGTCAACGCTGTCCGTCATGCACGGAGATCTCGGATGCCTTAAGGCCGCCGATGCGCGCGTGAGGCCGGCCGCCGGTCGCCATCACGAGTCCGAGGGCGATCTCGTCACGCCGTGGCGTATCCCACAGCGTCATCTCCGCCGTGCCGAAATGGCTGCGGACATAGGCGGCGTGGATGTGGCCGAGCGGCACCATCAGGCGCGTGCCGGGGCCGCCGATAGTCTTCGCGGCCGGGACGATGGCGTTGGGTTGGCCAAGGACCTCGCGCATGCCCTGGCCGCCGGCTTCGTGCCAGACGGCGCCATGCTCGAGCTCGCCGTCCTCGCCGACGATGATGCCCTTGCCATAGGCTTCGATGCGCGGTGCACCGCCGAGCTGCGCGATCAGCTGTGTTGCGAGCTCGCGCCCGAGCTCACGCAAGGATGCCTGAAACGGCATCAGGTCAGGCTCAAACCGGCCGGCGAAGGGATTGCGGATCACCGCAACGGCCGTTCCGACCAGCAGCGGCTTCTCCAGCCGCGGGCCGCGCTCGTGCCAGATGGTCTCGACACCGAGCGCGGTCTTGCGAATGTCATAGGACGGCATGCGAAAGCTAGGCCTCGTCCACAACGGGATTGCTGAGCACGCCGATATTCTCGATCTCGACTTCAACCAAATCGCCGGGCTTGAGGAAGACCGGCGGCTTGCGGGTGAAGCCGACGCCGGCCGGCGTGCCGGTGGCGATGACGTCGCCGGGGACGAGGTCGAAAATGGTCGAGCAATATTCGATCAGCCGCGGGATCGAGAAGATCAGCATCGAGGTGTCGGAGGACTGCTCCACCTTGCCGTTCACGCGCGTTTCCAACTTGAGCTTGGTCGGATCGCCGATCTCGTCCGGCGTGACCAGCCACGGACCGAACGGGCCGGTGCCGACGAAGTTCTTGCCGGAGGCGATCTGCTGGGCATGGCGCTGCCAGTCGCGCACGCTGACGTCGTTATAGATCGAGTAGCCCGCAACGTGGCTCCAGGCGTCGGCCTGGCTGATGTGACGGCCTCCCTTGCCGATGACGACGGCGAGCTCGCCCTCCCAGTCGAAATTGTCGGAGACTTTTGGCCGGATCACCGGCGCGTTGTGCGCAACCTGCGAGCGCCAGACCCGCAGGAAGATTGGCGGAAACTCGGTGATCTCGCGCTTCATGCCGAACGCGACGGCTTCGTTGTGGTGGTCGAGATAGTTGCGCACGGCGCAGACGATCTTCTCGGGGCGCGGGATCACCGGCAGATATTTGACGTCGCTCAGCGCGATCGTGGGCTTGTGCCCGGCGACGATCGCGTCGCGCTTTGCGTAGTCATCGCTGCCGAGAAAGTCGGCGAGCGTCGGGTACTGGGGCAGGGCGCGGCCGAGATCGACGACCGCGCTTTTGACGACGGCCCCCCAGCTTTCCCGATTTCCATCCAAGAACGACAGCAGCTTCATGGTTTCGCCCCAAGGTTTCTCGATTTTCGATCTTCTGCATTATTTTCGAAAATCAGGCACAACGCAAGCCCGCCGCGCGAAAATGCTGGTGAGGCCTATTCGGTATCCAGCAGGTGGGCGGCGTACGTCGCGACGTTGTCGGCGGTCGAGCGGATATGGGTCTCGATCAGTTGCACGGCGAGATCGGCATTGCGCGAGATGGCGGCCTGCATGATTGCCTGGTGCTCGCCGGCCTTGTCGCGCGGGCGCGGCCGGAAGTTGGCCGATAGGTGCCGGTAGCGCTCGGCGCGATCGAACAACTCGGCGCGAATGGCGAGCAGCGTCGCCGAGCCACAG
This sequence comes from Bradyrhizobium sp. 199, assembly GCF_023073355.1. Lineage (GTDB taxonomy): Bacteria > Pseudomonadota > Alphaproteobacteria > Rhizobiales > Xanthobacteraceae > Bradyrhizobium. The sequence goes on along the minus strand of NZ_JADPJI010000008.1, from coordinate 28,086 downwards.
GCGGACACCAATGCCTGGTGGAACTGGCGATGCGCGATCTTCCATTCGGGATCGCGCAAGGGATGTTCGGGGTCACGCTGCTCGATCCGCTTCAATCTATGCAGTGTCGAGATCACGGCAATTTCCCAATCGTCGTCGCCCCGCGCGATCGAGCGGCGGATCAACTCCACCTCGATCAGCACCCGCGCGTCCGTAACTTCCACCAGATCCTGGCGGCTGACCGACGCCACGCGAAATCCGCGCTGCTCCTGCGCGTCGACCAGGCCTTCGGCGGCGAGTGCGGTCAGCGCCTCGCGCAGCGTCGTGAAACTCGCGCCGAACCGCTCGCGCAGCACGTCGAAGCGCAACGGCTCGCCGGGCGGCAGGCCGCAGGCGATGATCTCCTCCCGCAGCCGGTGCGTGATGTCGGCGGCGATGGTCTTGCCGAATTCCTTGCGGGGGCGGATGGCGCTTTCGGGCATGGGGCCTGTCGCTGAATCGATGCCTCAACATGCCGCGCCAACGACCATCTTGCAATAATTTTCGTAAACGGTATGATTTTCGAAAATGCGCGTTTGGGAGGTCGGAGATCATGAGGGCGGTGCTGGTGCGTCAGCCGGGTGGGCCGGATGCACTCGAACTGGTCGAGCTTCCGGTGCCTGTGCCCGGACCCGGCCAAGTGCAAATCCGGGCCGAGGCGTTCGGGGTCGGTCAGCCCGACGCCCTGATCCGGCGCGGCGTCTACAAGTGGATGCCGCCGCTGCCGGCCAATCCCGGCAATGACGTCGCAGGGCGTATTTCTTTGCTGGGGCCTGGAGTCGAGGGTTTTGCCATCGGCCAGAAGGTGCTGCTCAGCGCCCGCGATCTGTCCCAGCGCGGCGGCTGCTATGCCGACTACGTGGTGGCGCCGGCCGACGCGGTTCACGCGCTGCCGGATAATGTCGACCTGCAAGCCGCCGTGTGCCTGTCGAACTATCAGGTCGCCTACGCACTGCTGCATGAGTGCGGCCATCCGCGCGCGCCGGGAAGCGTGCTGGTGATCGGCGCAGCCGGCGGCGTCGGCACCGCGCTGGTGCAACTGGCAAAACTGGCTGAGATGACCGTCATCGGCACGGTCTCGACGGAGGAGAAGGCCGCGTTCGCGCGAAGCAACGGCGCCGATCACATCATCTTCTACCGGCGCGAGGATGTGGTGGCGCGAACCAGCGAGCTGACCAGGGGCGAGGGCGTCGGCGTCGTGCTCGATCACGTCTGCGGCCCCGAATTCACCTCCTATCTCGGGGCGCTCGGCAAATGGGGCACGTTGCTGTCCTACAACGCATTCGCCGGATTGCCGGAAGAGAATTTAATGGCTGCGATGCGCAACCATCTCGACATCTGCCCGGCGATACGCTGCTTTTCCTTCCACATCTACGACCACGACCGCGACGGCCGCCGCGCCCTGATGCGCAACGTGATCGAGGCGCTGAGCCGCAACGCGATCAAGCCGGCGATCTCGGCGGTGCTGAGGCTCGACGAGGTCAGGAAGGCTCACACGCTGCTGGAGCAGGGCTCCGCGCTCGGCAAGATCATCATGATTCCATGAGGGGATGGACCGCACGATGAGCACACAAGCACCCATTGCACGCTTCACCCGACTGCGGCACGCCACCTTCGCCTCGCCCGATCCGGAGCGGCTGCTCGACTATTATCGCGGCGTGATTGGACTCGGCCTGGTCGGCCGCGACGGGAGCCGCATTTTCCTCGCCAGCGATTCCGAGCAGCTCTCCCTCGTGATCGAGCCCGGTGACGCCGCGCTGAAGAGCATCGCCTTCGAGATATCGCCCGACGTCCAGTTCGAAGCACTGGGCGCCGCACTGAAGCAGGCCGATCTGCGGCCCGAGCTTCGGAGCGATTGTCTGCCGGGTGTCTCCAGGCTGCTGTCGTTTGTCGATCCCGATGGGACACGCTTCGAGCTGATCCAGGGCTGGACGCCGACGCCCGCGCAGGAGCGGATCGGTGCGCTCGCCATCGGCAAGCTTGGCCATGTCGCCCTTCGTACGCCCGATCCGCGCGCCGCCTCGGAGTTCTATGCCAAATTCATGGGCCTGCGGGTCTCCGACTGGATCGAGGACCGCTTCGTCTTCATGCGCAGCGGCTTCGAGCACCACACGCTGAATTTCGCGCAGGCATCCGGTCGCGGCCTGCATCATTTTGCTTTCGAGCTGCGCGGCCCCACCCATATGCATGAGGCCTGCGATCATCTCGCGCGGCACAAGCTCCCGGTACTCTGGGGCCCGGTGCGTCACGGCCCGGGCCACAACACTGCGATCTACCACCGCAATCCCGATGGACACCTGGTCGAGCTATTCCATGACCTTGACCGGATGGCGGACGAGGAGCTCGGCTACTTCGAGCCGCGTCCATGGCATCGCGATCGTCCGCAACGACCGAAGGTCTGGGTCGGGCTGCCGCGCGACGTCTGGGGCATGGCACCATCGCCTGAATGCACGGAGTTCGCTCGTTAGCGAATTAATTCGATCTGAATAGCGCCGTGCGCGTTGCGGCCAAAGACATAACAATCAAAGGGAGGATGCATCCATGCGGATGAAGCGGCTTGCTGCGGCCATTTTTTTGCTTGGCGGAGTTCTCGCGACCGGGCGGGCGTCGGCGGACAATTATCCGTCGCACCCGATCCGCCTGCTGCACGGCTTTGCCGCCGGCGGTGCGGCCGACGCGCTGTCGCGCATCATCGCCGACGGGCTCTCGAAGAAGCTCGGGCAGCCGGTCATCGTCGAGGCCAAGCCGGGCGCCGGCGGCAACATCGCCGCGGACGCGGTCGCCAAGGCAGCGCCCGACGGTTACACGCTCGGCCTCGTCACCGGCGCGCATGCGATTTCCGCGGCGACCTACAAGAGCCTCGCCTACCAGCCGGCAGACAGCTTCGAGATGATCTCGACGCTGGTGTACTACGCGCTGGTCATTGCGGTGCGTAACGACTATCCGGCAAAATCACTGGGCGAACTCATCACCATCGCCAAGGCAAAGCCCGGCTCGCTCAGTTTCGGATCGGTCGGTTTCGGCAGCACCCATCATCTCGCGGGAGAATTGCTCAACGCAACCGCCGGCGTCGAGATCGTGCATGTGCCGTATCGCGGCGATTCTCAATCCGTCACCGCGCTGCTCGGTGGAGACGTGCCCGTCATCGTCGGCACGCCCGTTTTGCTGGCCCCACAGATCCAGAGCGGCGCGGTCCGTGGTCTGGCCGTAACGTCGCCGACGCGCACCGCGTTGCTCCCGGATGTCCCGACGGTTCAGGAAGCCGGCCTGAAGGGATACGACGTGCGCACCTGGGCAGGCCTGTTGGCCCCGAAGGGAACGTCTCCCGCCATCATCGCCGCGCTCAATGCAGCGACGCTGGACGCACTCGGAAACCCTGACATCAAGCAGCGCCTGGAGACGGCCGTCGGCGGCGAGGTCCGCGGCAGCTCGCCGGCGGAAATGAAGAAGCTGATCGAGACCGAGATCGCGAAATGGATCGGCGTGGTCGAGCAGGCGAAGATCCCGAGGATCTGAACCGGGCTCGCAATGTCGGCGGCGCCAGCTACTCGATGACCTTGTCGGCCATGATCAAGACGTTTTCCGGAATTGAAAGGCCGAGCGCCTTTGCGGTTCGCAGATTGATCGTGAACACGAATTGGGTTGGCTGTTCGACGGGGATCTCAGCAGGATTTCCACCCTTCAATATGCGATCGACATAGTGCGCGGCCTTGACGAACAACGGCAGGATGTCAGGACCGTAGCTCATGAGCCCGCCCAATTCCGTGTAGCTGTTGACCTGAAAAACTGAAGGCAGGTGGTGCTCCAGTGCGATCGAAGGAAGCAAAGGTCTGATCGGATCGGCAAGCACATAGACCACGTCGCAGCCGGCGGCCTTCATGTCCTGATAGGCCTTCTTCACGTCCTCCGGGTCTGGTGCGATATAACGATCCGCCGAGATCCCGATTTTCGCCGCAGCATTGCGGGCAACCTCGAAGAGCGCGGGGTGGGTCGGGTTATTGGACGTCAGGACTCCAAGTTTGCCCACGCGTGGGAAGACGAGCCGAACGATGTCGAGCGTCTTGGCGGTGAGGTCGCCGAACATGTTGGCGACGCCCGTGATGTTGCCGCCGGGTTTGGCGAAGCTCCTTATGAAGCCGGAGCCGATCGGATCGGTCGATGGCGACATGACGATTGGGATGGTCGATGTGGCCTTCTGCGCGACCGCGACCGCCGGAGTGGCCTCGGCGACGATGACGTCGGGCTTCAACTGGAGAAGCTGCTGCATCAGTTCCGGAAGCTCGGAATAACGGCCATTCGCGTCGCGAACATCGAAAACGAGATTCCTGCCCTCCTCGTACCCGAGCGATCGGAGTGTATCCCTTATGACGGGAGCCGTGGCCGAGCTTCTCCCGGACACCAGGTAGGCCACGCGCCAAATCCTGGATCGTTGCGCAACCGCCTTCTGCGTTGCCAAACCCAAGCAGCCGGTAAGCACCACGCGACGAGAGATTGTGCGATGCATGACGTTTGCTCACGAACCTGCAGGAACGTGATGCTAACATGCCGCTGGAATCCCGCCAGCGGCTTTTAGAGCCTCCACGAAGTCCGCGTCCGATAAGCCAACGGCGCCCGCAGCCGTCTTCCTCCCGGTCTATCGCGCTTCGACCACCTCGCCATCTTCCTTGACGAACCGGCCGACCGGATGCTCCAGGAGATCGATGACCGCTTCCGAGGGCCGGCACAACCGAGTACCCTTTGGCGTGACGACGATAGGACGGTTGATCAGAATCGGATGAGCGAGCATCTGATCGATCAACTCGTCATCGGTCCATTTGGGATCGTCCAGGCCGAGCTCCTTATACGGTGTTCCCTTTTCACGCAGCAGTGCGCGGATCGGAACGCCCATTTCCGCGCTCAGCTCCTTGAGAGTCTCCCGGGATGGCGGCGTCTTCAGATATTCGACCACGACGGGTTCGGTGCCGCTCTGCCGGATCATCGCGAGCGTGTTGCGCGAGGTGCCACAGGCGGGATTGTGATAGATCGTGATGGTCAACGAGATGTCTCCCCAACTGGAACAGGGCCGCGTGCTTGCGAGGCGCCGAGCAGCCAATTCATCAGCAGCATGCCGATGAACGCACCGCAGAGCTCTGCAAGGATGAACCTGCGCAGGTCAAGGGGTGAACGCCGGCAACGTGGACGTCTTATTTCGAATATTCTAGAAAAATAGTTGACGGTCGGCACGATGTGGAGCATCATCCCCGGCATGAAGATCGACGACGCAGCAGCACGGCTGGAAGCTCTGGGTAACCGGACCCGGCTTCAGATCTATCGGGCCCTCGTTCGGGCCGGGCACGCAGGCATGCCGGTCGGCCGCTTGCAGGACAAACTGAAGATCCCAGCCTCGACGCTGTCCCACCACATCAAGAGCCTGGTTTCGGTCGGGCTCGTCAGCCAAGTGCGTGAGTCCACCAGCCTGGTCTGTCATGCGAACTATGACACGATGCGGGGCCTGCTTGATTTCATGGCGGCAGAGTGTTGCGCCGACGAGGCCGAATGCAAGGGCACGCAAACGGCGGCCTGATTTTTTTGCCGATTTATTCCATGATTCTAGAAAAATGGGAGAAGTAAAATGAACGGGAAGACGGTTGCGATCATCGGGGCAGGGCCGGTTGGTCTGGCGGCGGCAGCGCACGTGCTCGAACGCGGCATGTCTCCCATCTTGCTCGAGGCCGGAGGTGAGGCCGCCCACGCGATCCGTCAGTGGCAGCACGTGCAGCTGTTCTCGCCCTGGGAATACAACATCGACAAGGCGGCGGCGCGCCTGCTCGCGCCCACGGGGTGGAATTCGCCAGACCCGCAATCCTATCCAACCGGCGGCGAGCTGATCGAGCGCTACCTCGAGCCGCTCGCAACGCGAACGCCGCTGCGTGAGGCGATCCGGACCTCGAGCCGTGTCACGGCGATCAGCCGCGCCGGCTTCGACAAGACGAAGACGAAGGGCAGGGAGCAGGCGCCATTCGAAATCCGCTATCAGAACGGCAAAGGCCCGGAGGTGCTGCGCGCCGACGCCGTCATCGACGTGTCGGGCACGTGGTTCTCGCCCAATCCTGCCGGAAGCAACGGCTTGCCGGCGATCGGCGAACGCAAGCGCGCGGACCGCATCGCCCACGGCATGCCGGACCTGCGGGGCACACATCGCGCCAGATATGCCGGGAAGACCGTCGCCGTGCTCGGTGCGGGTCACTCCGCCGTGGGCACGCTGATCGATCTCGTGCAACTCGCCGAAGAAGCGCCCGGTACCAAGCCGGTCTGGCTCTTGCGCGGCACCGAGCCCGCAAAGGCCTTCGGTGGTGGCAGCAACGACCAGCTTGCCGCACGCGGCGAGCTTGGCTCGACCTTCGCCGCGCTCGTCGCCGCCGGCAAGATCGGGGTCGAGACCGGATTCGGCGTCACGCATTTGTCCGACGCCGAAGGTCGCCTCAGGATTTCGGCCGGCGCCTGCTGCGGCGCGCGCAGCGTGATTGCAGATGAGCTGATCGTCGCGACGGGCTTTCGTCCGGACCTTTCATTTCTGTCCGAGCTGCGGCTTCGGCTCGACCCGGCCATCGAGGCACCGGTCGCGTTGGCGCCGCTGATTGATCCCAACGAGCATAGCTGCGGCACCGTTCGCCCCCATGGCGCGCGCGAGCTCGCGCATGACGAGCCGGACTTCTACATCGCCGGCATGAAATCCTACGGCCGGGCGCCGACCTTCCTGATGGTGACCGGCTACGAGCAGGTCCGCTCGATCGCGGCCGACATCGCCGGGGACAAGAAGGCCGCAGCGCGGGTCGAGCTGGTGTTGCCGGAGACCGGTGTGTGCACGCGCGGTGGCGTGGAACAAGGCGCTGCTTCCGGCTGTTGCGGCGGTCCGGCCAAGGAAGATGCCTCGGCGTGCTGCGCCGCCGACGAGACGGCGAAGAAGGCGGGCGCGTCCGGCTGCGGCTGCTCATGACGCAGTTGCGATGCGTAGTCCGAGCGGCAATTTGGGTTGTGATCGTTCCGCCGACGGATATCGCCGCTACGGCTGCGGAGGAAAACGATCGAACGTCGGCAGTTCGTGCGCGTGCGCCATCCAGCGCAAGCGCTCGGCGACCTGGATGTGCATCGTCGCCGGGATCGCATCGGGATCGTCATTGGTGGCGCTCTGCACGTCGATGATCCCAGGCATGCTGGCGTTGGCATAGAACAGGCCGGTTCCGCAGTCGGCGCAGAAGTGCCGCCGCACCCGTTCCGAAGACCGGTACATCTTGGGCTCGCCCTTGGTCACCCTGACGGCATCCTCCGCGTACATCGTCCAGCCGACCACCGGGGCGCCGGCGTTCAGCCGGCAATCCCTGCAGTGGCACAGCGCGTGCACGATCAGCTCGCCTTCGATTTGATAACGGATTGCCCCGCAGTGACAGCCGCCGGTGATGGTGCTCATGCGTTCCTCCCGTTTGAGAGCAAGTTTCGCAGATCGATAGCTCTCGAAAATTGTTGCTTCAACAGCGCAATCGACTTGCGATTGCGGCCTACTGTCGCCTGACAGCTGCCGCCATCGTTCGCCGCCCCATCGCTCAGCCGAGCGGTCGGCCGCAAGCTCGCGCGTGGCGCGCTAGCTCGGGCAGCGCGCCCTGGCCTGGAGTCTGCAACGTCAGTTGTCCACACCCACGACACGCAGTATCGAGCGGCACGTCCGACCTACTAGCTATCGATAATTTGCCAATGCCGTCGGCCTCGCCTTGATGGCGGCATGGGCATCAAATCACGAGAGGTCATCTGGGGCGGCCGGATCATGGGCGCGGAGATTTCCGCCAGGCACGCCCGCGAACAGGCGAGGGGGGCGATCCGCGAGGCTGATCGGGCGGAAGCCGAAGCCTGGTCGGTCCGAATGGAAGGTTACGGCGGTCCCTCGCAGCCGTCGCCGACGATCGCGCAATGCCTCAACGGCGGCATGGGCTGGCTCGAGGTCGAGTGCAACAGGTGCAAGACGCGTGCGAGCCTGCCCCTCGATGCGATCCGCCGCCCGCGCGATACGCCGATCTGGAAATTGGAAGCGTCCCTCAAGTGCCGATCATGCCGAAAGGGACGGTCCGCACCGCCTGTCCACATGATCAAGCTGACGGAGGCGCAAAGCATCACGCCCTACAAATGGGTGCACCCGACCGAGGAGCGGTAGGATCGAGGAACAGAATCCGGAAGTGCAGGCATGTCCGGGGCAATCGACGATCAGCTACGTCGCCATCATTCGCAGGCGTCGCTGCACCGTTCGCGCGATCGCCGCCGGGGCCTCCTCGGGGATAGCGAAACAGGAGCTCGCGTTGATCTCGCACAGAACATAAGTGTCGGCACCCGACGCATCTCGTGGGCCGTACAGGAAATCTGCGTCCCAGATGACGGGGAGCGAGGCTTCGTCGATCTTGAGCGTCTCCATCATCTGCGGCGTCCATTCGACCTCCATCGACCTGCGCAGCGCCTGGAACGGCGGGGCATCGGGGCCATGCATTATCCGCGGCCCCGGTTGCGCCTCCAGTGCATCTGGGCCTTCCGGAGGCGGCGGGATCAAGGCCTTGATCAGCTGATGGCCGAAGCCGGCGACCTTGGACCCGCTCATGTAGCAGCGGATCATCCCATCGGGCAGGCGAGCCTGAAATCCCTGATCGATGATGCAGCCGCCCCAACCGAAATAGGATTCGCATCGTGCGATGAAGTCACCGAGCGGCATCTCCTGCGGCAGGCTGCCGCGTTGAGCATGGAGTACGCGGACTGCCGACTCTGTGTTGGGCAGGGCCTCGACCTTCCAGACCCCCTGACCGCCATTGCCGCGATTTTGCTTGAGCACGCGCGGACCATTGGTCCGAAGGCGCGATGGAAATTCGGCACGGAAGGCCGCAGCGCTGTCATAGCGATGCGTGTCCGCTCCCCAGCCCAGGTGACTCGTTCGATAGAGCACCTCCTTGACGCCCATCTTCAGGATGACGTCAGGATGTGCGCTCACCCACGGACCTTGTGCCGCAACCTCGCGAAGCAGCGCATCGAGGTCGGCGCGTGTCTTGCCCTGATGGATCGGATCGACCCAGACAAGCACGCCGTCGGCCGCGAGCAATTGATCGCGGACCGCATCGGCGAACGTTTCGTCGTAGATGACCGGTCGGGCATCGATGCCGGCCGCGGCGAGAGCTTCGAAGACCCTGACGAAACGGCTGTTCTGTGCTGTCGCGCCCTGTCGCGCGACAGCGTCACCACGGGAGAGGATAGCTACGGTATTGCGCGGTGAGGGATGTCGCTCGGTGTCCATGCGCAAGCTCCACGAATAGCGTGCTGCGCAGAGCTTGGACCGGGGTCTCACGGGGAGTCTGCTTCGTCCCCACGCCGGCAATCTACGTGACATCGCTGCCACGTTTCAAGAGCCAGTCGGAGCAATTCCCGGATGTCTCATCCGAAGAATTGTCGGTTCATCGTGCGCGGCGGCCGCACATTCTGGGCCAACGGCGATGCCATCAAGCTTGCTGAGCCCGCAGGCGGCGCAAGACCGCCAGTGTGAAAGGCTGAAAGGTCGTAGCGGTCACGATTGCGGACGCCGGCGTGATTGGCCTGTGGGCCGACGCGGATAGCGTGACCTGTTCGATGATTTGGCGTATGGTGAGATCAAATAGGGAGCTATCGACCTTTGCCGAAACTAGCCGTGAACGTTCGATGTCTGTCGGTTGCGACCGCCCTGCTGATTGCGTCTGTCAGCCCGATGCGGGCGGAAGAAGCCCTCGTTGCTTACAAGTCGCTTAGCCCGGAACTGGCGTTCGATCTTGCGCGCGCCGCGCTGGATAACTGCCGCACCCGGGGATATCAGGTTGCCGTCGCTGTCGTCGATCGCTTCGGCGTCACGCAAGTGATGCTGCGCGATCGCTTTGCGGGCCCCCACACGCCATCGACCGCATCCGGCAAAGCGTGGACAGCTGCGTCATTCAAAACCAGCACGACTGAGCTGATTGCGATCAGTCAGCCCGGCATGATGCAGGCAGGCATTCGTCATCTTCCCGGAACGGTCATCATCGGAGGAGGGCTGATCGTGGAGGCAGGCGGTTCTCTGGTCGGAGCGGTCGGCGTATCCGGCGCTCCGGGCGGTGACGCGGACGAAGCTTGCGCCAAAGCCGGGGTCGAGGCCATACGCGACAAGCTGGAGTTTTGAGGCCAGACATCAGACCGCTGCTGGAATCCTCAAAGGCCGGCCGCCTGATCCGTACAGAAAGCAGACGCACCTCGCTCCCCTCGGCGAGGCGCTAGTGCGCCTTCGGCGACGGAAATGAAGCCGGTGTCACGCCGGGCGGTGAAGACTTTCGAGCCTCAGGTCATGCCAAAAGGGACGGCCCCGCCGCCTGTCCAGATGATCAAGATGGCAGAGGCGTGAAGCATCACACCTGCAAATGGGTGCTTGGACCGAGGAGCGGTCGGATCTGCGAACAAGTGGCATGCTCGTGCGGGACAATTGGCTTCGGCTCCGTCATGATCATTCGCCCTCACGTCCGCCGCGAGCAAGTATCGCCGCCTGCTGCAGCGTAATACGATGAACGAGCGGGTCAGCATGGCGATGCACCAGCCGCCATTCGTCCAGGTCCTTGCGGTAGACTTCGGTCACGCGGAGCGACCAGTCTTGCCCGGGCAAGCCGCCGATCTCGGCTGTCTGCCGCTCGATCATGACGAGAACGATGAGGGTATCCGACGCATAGGTCTGCGCGACCTCAAGGCTGGTTTCACCGTTCCTGAACATCCGGGCCAACTCCGCGAGCCGCTCTGGGCTGCCATTGAATCCGTGACTGGCGGGTCCGCCGAACGGCTGCATTAGCGTGAAGTCCGATGCAATATGGGCGAGACCGAGCCAGTGATGGATGTCGCCGCGCATGAAAGCGGCGTTCTTTTCGGCGGCGCGCTTTGCAAGGCGAGCGACCTCATCGTCAGCGGCAGCCAGGCCGGCCGGAAGTTGGACGGATAGGAAGGAGGCCGCGACGGCCGTCAACGCCCCCCTTCGCGATACCTTGGCTGGTGCGCACTTGTCCTGGTTCTGCTGGGGCATATGACCTCTTTCGGGCTGGGCGCTACTTGGTGCGAGGAAACCGGTAGGGCTTTGTGATACGTGAATCCAGTGATATGTCTTCAGCATTATGCTGAACCAGATTCATCTATCGAAAGTAGATCTCAACTTGCTCGTCCTCTTCCACACCGTATTGGAGGAGGGCCATGTGGCGCGTGCAGCCAGCCGTCTGAACATTACGCCATCCGCCGTAAGCCACTCGCTCGGGCGACTGCGGCATTTATTCAATGACCCTCTTTTCCTGCGCACTCCGAAGGGTGTCGTGCCAACGGTGCGGGCACTGGAGCTTGGCGATCCCGTGGCGGACATTCTGGCCCGCGTGGGACGTGTGATGGCCTCGGCAGCCCCCTTCGATGCGTCGACCAGCAGCCGCCGTTTCGTGATCGGCGCGCCCGATGGGATCATGGCCTCGCTGATGATCCCGCTTGCAGAGCGGCTCAGGAAGAAGGCGCCCCGGGTCGATCTGGCCCTAATTCATCTTATGCCCGGACGGCACACAGGCGCGCGGGAGCACCCTTGGCAGGACAGCCTGCAGAAGCTGGAAAAGCGCGACATCGATCTGGCCATCCTGCCCCTGCGTACGCTGCCGAAGCGCTTCGAAGCGCGACGGCTTTACAATGAAGACTTCGTCGTCGCGATGCGCAAAGGGCACTCGTTCGCGCGCACTCGGACTCTCTCCGCGTTTTGCAAGGCTCAGCACCTCCTCGTGTCCCTCGACGGCGACCCCCGCAGTTTTGTCGATGACTTGTTGGGAAAGCGCGGCCTGCAGCGCCGCGTTGCCATGACCGTGCCGACCTTCATGATGGCCCTCAGCCAGCTTTCGAATTCCGATATGATTGCGGCATTGCCGCGCCGTCTGCTCGACAGCTATGCAGCCCGCTTCGGGCTCGCCGCCGTCGAACTTCCGATCGAGCGCAAATCGGATGTGATCCAGGCCGTCGCAACTAAGGCGGCCGTGATGGATGCGGGCGTCGCATGGCTGACGGAACTGGTCGTCGAGGAGAGCGGTTCGGAGCGGAATTCTTGATTTGTGAGCGAAGGTGGCAATCCGGATCCGACATCGATGGGGACCTGGTACGGCGGAGAGAATAGCAGTTCGGCTACGGCAACTCTCCTCGTCATTGAAGCGCAGCGACGCAATCCAGAATCTTTCCGCGAGATCGTTGCATCCCACCCCCACCCCTTGCGTGAACCGCCCGCTCGAGATCGGGGAAGGTCGCAGCTACATCCAAGACAAGCTCTCGCGGCCAACAAGGCTGAGAGCGCTCGACGGGGCCGGCGGTGGAGTGGCTTCTGTTTGGGCTTCTGACAGGAACGACTCGCTCGTCGGTCGATTGAGATACCGGTCTGTGGCGCGATCCCTGGACCCCTCCAGGTCTGCGTCATCCACCCGGAACGGCCCATCGTCCGACGCGCGTTAGGCGATGGGCCGGTTCTCGGAAGGCCTACCTCATCAGCATCGTTGCAATGTGTTCGAGCAGCAATGAGCGCCCGCGTGATGCACCGTTGGCTTCCTCCTTGAAGTCTCTCAATTGCTGGTGTATTGTCTGTTCCATCGATACTGGCCGAACAACTGTTCCGCTTTCGCCTCATATCCTGACGGCGCGCACGTTTCAGACATTCTCCACATCGACTAACCGGACCACTGGCCGCAACTCTGCGCGCCGGGTCCTGCGCGTACGAAAGGAAACCTGATGAACACAGGTACAGTGAAGTGGTTTAACAGCCAAAAGGGCTTCGGCTTCATCCAGCCATCAAACGGCAGCAACGACGTTTTTGTTCACATCAGTGCGGTCGAACGCGCCGGTATGGGAACTCTGAACGAAGGTCAGACGTTGTCTTACGAGGTCGTCGCAGACCGTCGTACCGGCAAGTCTGCTGCCGAAAATCTTCGTGCTGCTTAGTTAAGAGCACGACAGACCTGTCGCTCTAGCCACGGATGTACTGGCAGAGCTTGTGGTCCTGCCCCGCCCCGAGCCATCGGGAGCGGGGTTTTGATTCAGTCCGGCAAACGAGATCCAAAAGCAGGCTGGTCCGTGCTTCGCTTCAACAATTGGCGCCTGCACTTGCTGAGCTACGATAACGGCTCAGACTGAACTGCTGAAACGAGCGGGCCGCTGTCGCGGAGTTCATCGCGCAGATCGAATTCCGCAGTGGCTTGTCTTGTCTTTCAGGCGCATAAACCGGCATGCGCGCTCTCATTGCCGCTCCTGTCGGTGCGGCGCGGCCCATGGCCGAACCGAGGCAATGGCCCCTCGTCGATGTTCACAGGCTGCTCCGGTAAGATGGTTCAACCTTCTGCCGACCACGTCGGCATATTCACCTGGCGTGGGTAGATCCGGAACGTGATATGGTCTGTACCAAGCAGGAGATTCAATGAGCATTGTAAAACGTCATCTGGCCGAGCACGAAGAGCGCCTGGCCCTCGTCGAGGAAATTTGCATCGATAAGGGAGCGCTTGTCTTGGATATCGCCACAGATGAAGTCTACTTTTCTGCAGACGACGCGGCTTACAAGAGCGCATACGTCACCGTGTTTCAGGCTTGGGCGAAGGGTACGATCAAGGGTACGGCGGAACAAATATTCGAGGCAACGAAATCCATTCTCGAGGATTAGAGGATCCGCCTGGGACACATGGGGCTGGTTAGAACCCGCAAACGTTGAGGTAAAAACATGCCATATGCCTATAAGCTGAATGAAGACGTTCGCCACCAGGCTCAAGGCCCACAAGGGCGCGCCGCAACTGAGCCGCCGATGATTTACACGATCGTCCAGCACATGCCCATCGAGTCCGATGGACGAGTTAGGTACCGCATCAAGTGCAAGTCCGAGAAGATCGAGCGCGTCGTTACGGAAGATCAGCTTTCGTATTTTCAGTGAATCCCGGATCGTTCCCGAAGCCTCCATTGGCCTCCCACAGCGTCGGAGGCAATTGCATTTGGGAACGCCTTCTGGCCATCCTTCGAGACGCCCGCCGCTGGCGGGCCCTCAGGACGAGGGCTGAGCGCGGGGCAACAATTTTAACGAGCCCCAATGCGCCCAGCTCGTGAAAAATGCCATCCGATTGCCCTGCACGGAGCCGGAAGGTAGCTAGGCGAAAAAGGTCAGGCCGCGGGAGCTCAATCGCAGCCCAAAAGGCGACGCGTGGGTTCGTCGGACGCGAGCCGGTTTGCGGAGGATCCAATGTCCCGGGAAAGCGGAACAAAACGTTGCGCACCCGGCCAGGTGACTCATTTGGATGACTTGTGCGCCGCATCTCGCGCCAACCGCTCCGCCCTGAGACGCTTGTGGTTTTCGTGAAACTCTGGGTCGGCTTGGCTATCTGCGATGGTCTGCCGCGCTCCGTTCGGGTTTTGCGCCCTTCGGTCCGCCTCATCGGCGATCTGCTGCTCGGCGGAGCGTTTCGGTTTGCTCATTACGGGATCCTTGCACCATTGATCATGGCCGCATCGTCCTTTTGCGCTGGTGGCCATAACAGCTGGCCGCAAATTTGCCAGACCTCGCCGCGCGTCGCGCCAAACGCACGCGATAGGCGGAGGAAGAAGTTACCGCGTCACTTCGCGTAACCCTGTGACCGGAGCCAAGAGATCCGACGCTCTCCATTCATCCAATCGTCAATATCGGCCTTGCTCGTGAAGCCCGTTATCTCTCGGGGTTCTGCGCCCGGGTACTCGGCGATGATGATCCATTCGCCCTCGGACTTACGAACCGGTTTGAAGCTCACTTTTACTTTTGCCATAGCCGAACTATGGAGGAAGGTGGGCAAAAAGGAAACCTCCCGGGAACATTTTTGGTAACTTGCCGCCTGGCCAGAGGCCGGCGGTTATCCTTTCGTTTGCCTACGAGGAGCCGTCTAGATTGATGGCCAGGTTCAGCGCGGGGTGAAAGAAGCTAAGCGTCGCCAGCTCGTTTCCCTCGATGGCGCCCCTAGTTCCGCCGGTGACCTGTGGCGAGGCGGGGGCCGCAAGCGCCGCATCGGCATAGCCGGATGCGGCCAAGCGCGTTTGGGGCCGCCAAATGCTTAAATGCATGAGACTTTCTGGTTCTTTTTGCGCCGTGGTGTTGCAGGCCAACTACAGCAATCGGCAGGTTGATACCGTAGGTTGGATCGGCAAGTGGGCGAACGCACTAATTCATTGATCTCGTTTCTCCCGGGGAGGCACTCGTATGAAGAAGCTTTTGATGGCTGCGGCCGGAACACTGGCTCTGGGTTTGGCGGCTCCGGCCAGCGCAGCTGATCTGGCGGCCCGTCCGTACACCAAGGCGCCGCCGATGGCCGTTGCGATGTACGACTGGAGCGGCTTCTACATCGGCGCTAACGGCGGCTGGGGTACGAGCCGCAAGTGCTGGGATATGACCCAGTTCGTCGGTTTTCCGGTGGTTCCTGCTGGTGCTGAAGGCTGCCACGATGCATCGGGCGGTACGGTCGGTGGCCAAATCGGCTACCGCTGGCAGACGGGAGCCTATGTGTTCGGACTCGAAGCACAGGGCAACTGGGCGGATTTCAACGGATCCAACTCCAGCACCTTCATCATCGCCCGAAATCAATCCAAGGTCGACGCTTTCGGTCTTTTCACGGGACAGATCGGCTACACCTGGAACAATGTCCTCCTGTACGTGAAAGGCGGCGCAGCCGTCACCCACGACAAGTACGCCGGCCGGACCATTCCCGGCGACGTGGTGTTCGATTCGGGCACCGAAACCCGGTGGGGCGGCACGGTGGGCGTCGGCTTGGAATACGGCTTCACACCCAACTGGTCGGTTGGCGTCGAGTACAACCACATGTTCATGGGTCACCGTGACGTAGCGATGTCGTCGACTGGTGCGATCGCTCCGGTGGGGGGCATCATCCGGGTCGATCGTATCGGCCAGGACGTCGATGTGGTCACGGCGCGCATCAACTATCGGTTCGGCGGTCCTGTCGTCGCGCGGTATTGAGCTTCGCTGTCTTCAGCATTCAAAACTCGCAGAAGCCGGCCTTGCGCCGGCTTCTTGCCTTTTTGCGTGTCCGCACTGTTCACTGACGACCGTTTTATTCCCGGATCGTGAGAGCAGGCGCAGGCGCACTCGCCCTCTCTGATTGTCTGAACAGACACATCGCGAATCCAGGCCACCGGCCCGTTCCAGTGCGGTCTTGCTGGGATCCGTGTCCGCGCTTGCTGTGGGGAACGATAGGGTTCCTTCGATCGCGGCGATCCTTCTCCAACACGAGAAAGCCGCGACGGACTGCTCCGCGCGGGCGTTACGAAATTTTCGATGCTACCATTCTGCCGGTGTTTTGCCCGACGAGGCAAAGCTGAACAGTAAGACGGGCATGGAGGCTCAAACCGCCGAGCCCCTGTTCACGCCGACCAAAGGAGCCAATAGTTCAATGCCCCCGCTACTGTGCATGGGGTTGTTTTTCACGTTTTGTCTTGAGGTTGCCGAAACCCCCGCGTCAGCGCCGGCCGCGCGGCGCCTCGGCCTTGGCGGGCTGATCGGTCTGCGGTCCGCAGCTTGCGGCTGCAAGCGTTGCCTGCGCCTGCGGCATCAGGCCGGGCTCGGGAGCGAGTGCCTTCATCACGATCAGGCCGGTGGCGCTGGGGGAATCGATGATCAGGCGGTCGGCGGCGGTGACCTCTTCGTCCTCGGGCAGCTCGTTGTGCTGCGCTTCCGTCATCAAATCGAGCTCGATTACCTTGCGGCCCGCAGAGCGGTCGTTGATGGCGTAATAGGCGATCTCGTTGCGGGTGTAGAACGACACCGAGGTGTAGGCCTGGCTCACCGGCACCGTGAGCTTGATCGGCCCGCTTGTGAGGTCGTAGCGGCAGATCGCCAGCGCAAAGGCCGGGTCCATGAACGGCATTGGTGAGGTCTGCGGATCGGCGAGGGGAAGCTGGCTGACGCCGTTGAGCTTCGTCATCGGCGTCAGCCGCGAATAGGCATCCTGCGTTGCGATCCGCGGCAGCGCCAGCACGCTGACGAGATGGACCACGAGGCCCAGCACCACGCCGGCGACGATGGTGAACAGCAGCCGGATCATGAGCAGCCCACCGTCGAGATGGAAGGCATCGGTGCATCGCGCTGGGTGCGGGTGGCCACGCCAACCGGCGTGTCGTAGAGCCGCAGCATCAAGGCGTAGCGCTCGATGCCGCCAGTCGGCAGCCAGTTGCCGGCGCGCGAGCGCGAGGCGATGCGGATCTCGAAGGAGCCGTCGGACGACCGCACGATCTCCTGGCTGGTAAAGCCGTAGCGCTGGAGTGAATTGGCGACGAGGTGGCCCTTGCGGTCATAGAGCGTCAGCGTCCAGAACCGCGCCGGCGGCGTCACGCCGGAGACGACGACCTCGCAGCGGCCGTCGAGCGCTTTTTTCTTGTCGTCAGTGGTGGCGGTGAAGGCGACGCCGTCCCCGGTGCCGATCGGCAGCTCGCCGTTACGGACGATCGTGGCGCGCGAATAGGGATCGACGTCGGCGGTGCCGGTGCGCGGCCGCGCGGTCCAGGCGCCGATGGTCAGCGCGCCGATCTCGGTGCCGCGCGTCGTCGTCATCCAGGTCGCGCCGACGCCGACCACGCCTGCGAGAAGGAGCGCCGTCAATGTGATCAGGATCAGCCGCACTTGTTTCGATCAGTTCTTGCGCGGGACGGAGGCGTTGGCATTCTCTTCCGCATAGTTCTGCGGGAAGGCGAGCGCGCTCGTCGCCGCGGAGGGCCCGGCCGGCTTGGTGCCGGCATCGGCCGATTTCTTTGCCGTCTTGGCCGCGTCGTCCAGCAGCTTCTCGACACGTACCAGGATGTCGGCGCCGCGCTTGGTCAGCACCGGCGGCGGACCGGGCTTGGTCTCCAGGATCTTCGGCGCCGCATTGGCCTGCGCGTTGCTGACATGCTGTGGCGGCAGCTTCTGGCCCATGCCGATGCCGGGGATCTCCCGGACCTCGACGCCCTGATGCGCCGCGAGCATGATGTCGTGCCAGGTCTGCGCCGGCAGCGAGCCGCCGGTCATGCGATTGGTCGGTGAATAGTCGTCATTGCCGTACCACACCGCGCAGGTGAAATTGCCGGTGTAGCCGACGAACCAGGCATCGCGGTACGCGTTGGTCGTGCCGGTCTTGCCCGCCGTTGGAATGCCGTCGAGGGCTGCGCGGCGCGCGGTGCCTTCGCTGACGACGTGGCTCATCATGCCCGCCATGTCGGCGGCAACGGAGGCGGGGATCGCCTGCCGCGGCTTGGGGCCGTCGCGGTCCCAGCGCCAGACCGGATCGCCCGCGCCGGTGCGCACCTCCAGCACGGAATGCGGTGTCACCGCCTTGCCGCGGTTGGGGAAGGTCGCGTAGGCGACCGCGTGCTCGAGCACGGTGACTTCGTCCGAACCGATCGGCAGCGAGGGCGTGTCGGGCAGCGGCGCCTTGAGGCCGAAGCGGCGCGCGACCTCGACGATCTTGGCGCGGCCAACCTTGGCCGGGTTCTGCGCTTTGGGCTCATTCTTCTGGCCGATGGCGATCGACAGCTTCACCGGCACGACGTTGATCGAGCGGGTGATCGCCTGCGTCAGCGTCACCGAGCCGGAATAGGAATGGCCATAGTTCTGCGGACACCAATTGCCGATGCAGACCGGGCCGTCGACCACGATCGAGTTCGGCGTGAAGCCGTTCAGCAACGCGGTGGTGTAGACATAAGGCTTGAAGGAGGAGCCGGGCTGGCGATAGGCGTCGGTAGCGCGGTTGAACTGGCTGGCGCCGTAGTCGCGGCCGCCGACCATGGCGCGGATGCCGCCGTCGAGATCGGACACCACGGTCGCGGCTTGCGTCGCGTGATAGTCGCGGCCGAACTGGCGCAGCTGGTTCTCGACCGCGTCTTCGGCGGCCTTCTGCACGTTGGCGTCCAGGGCGAGGCGGACCACGAAGACGCGTTCAGTGTACGACTTCGGGAAGGTGTCGACCAGCTTGCGCATCTCGTCGAAGGCGTAGTCGAGATAATAGTTCGGCGAGGCCTCATCACGGCGGTCGACCGCGAAGGCCGGGTTGCGGCGGGCGCCGAACACCTGGCCCTCGGTCATGAAGCCGGCATCGACGAGGTTGTCGAGCACGACGTTGGCGCGGGCGCGGGCGGCGGGCAGGTTGATGTGGGGAGCGTATTTGGTCGGCGCCTTGAACAGGCCGGCAAGCATCGCAGCTTCCGCCAGCGTCACGTCGCGGGCGGATTTGTTGAAGTAGAAATGCGCCGCGCCGTCGACGCCGAAGGTGCCGCCGCCCATATAGGCGCGGTCCAGATACAGCTTGAGGATCTCATTTTTGGTCAGGCGCCATTCCAGCCAGACCGCGAGGAAGGCCTCGTTGACCTTGCGCTCGATGGTGCGCTCGTTGCTCAGGAACAGATTCTTGGCGAGCTGCTGCGTGATTGACGAGCCGCCCTGGCGGACGCCGCCGGCCTGGGCGTTGGTGACGAGCGCCCGCGCGGTGCCGGCGATGTCGATGCCGAAATGCTCGTAGAAGCGGCGGTCTTCGGTCGCCAGCGTCGCCTTGATCAGCACGTCCGGAAAATCTTCCAGCGGGATCGAATCGTTGTGCTTGATGCCGCGGCTGCCGATCGGGTTGCCGTAGCGATCGAGGAAGGTCACCGCGAGGTCGGACTTCTTCAGCCAGTCCTCGTCCGCGGTCTCGCGGAAGGCGGGGATGGCGAGGGTGAGCATCACGACCAGGCCGCCGAGGCCGAGGGTCGCGGCCTCCGACAGCGGCTCGATGAACACCCAGCGCTTCCACCGCCCGACATAGAAGCGGTCCATGAAGGTCGAGTAGCGCTCGTAGAGTTCGCGGATGCCCTTGGCCGAGGAGAACAGCGAGGAGTCAATGCGCGCATCGAGGTCCAGGAAGAAGTTCCGGACCTTCTGCTTCCAATGCGGTGGTATGATCTGGCGCACCTAGAACCCTTGAGGCTCGCTTCAAAAGCGTCCAAGCACCCGGCCGGGCGGCATCGAGACGTCTTGGGGGAACGTTGCGGCAAACCCAAGGCGCCCGGCCAGCATCCGAGGGACTTGGTGTTCCTTCTAGCCGAGCGGAGCCCATAAACCAATGGTCACGCTCGCGGTTTTGAACAACAGGCCTAATTGACCCCGGGCCCAAAGGCGCGTTGCTTGCACCACCCCGGCCGCACGCCCTAGATGGCGTTGCCGTAGCCCTTTTGAAGTTTTATTGAGGCGCATGACCGCAGTTCCCAAACGACCTTCAGGCCAGGAAGGATTCTTCTGGAAAACCAAGACGTTGGAAGAGATGTCGGGGCCCGAATGGGAAAGCCTGTGCGACGGCTGCGGGCGCTGCTGCCTGAACAAGCTCGAGGACGAGGACACCGGCGAGATCTATTTCACCCATATCGGCTGCAAGCTGCTCGATGGTGCCAGCTGCGGCTGCAAGGACTATCCGAATCGGTCCGACAAGGTTCCGGATTGCGTCCGCCTGACGCCGGCCAATGTCCGCACCCTGAACTGGCTGCCGCCGAGCTGCGGCTACAAGCTCGTCGCCGAGGGCCGCGATCTCTATTGGTGGCATCCTCTGGTGTCAGGCGATCCCAACTCCGTGCATGACGCCGGCGTCTCCGTGCGCGGCCGGGTCGAGGGCAGCGAGGAGGAGATCCCGGACGAGGAGCTCGAGGACCACATCGTGCAATGGCCGGCCTTGCTGCCGAAACGGGCCCGCTTGAAACGACGCCCGAAGGACTGATCCGACGCACGCCGCCGTTCAATTGTTCGGGATGACGCGCGGGTGGGATGCTCCCATGCGCGGCGGTGCCTGCCTGGGAAGAACTTTGCTGTCTACATTGGCTGCATAGAACGAATCCTTCGCGGCGTTGCGCCGCCCCACCACGTCCGAGCGAGATGAACAAGTTCGAACGGCAGAGCAGTTCTGCCGATATCCAGACTTTGCCCGACGAAATCGCCGAAGAGCTGTCCCGGCTTCCGAGCGAGGTCATCAGCGTCGATGATGCCCCGTCCATCGCGCCGCCGGCGCCGCTGTCGCGGGACGAGGTCCGCACCATCGTCGTCAGCCTGATGCTGACGATGTTCCTGGCCGCCCTCGACCAGACCATCGTGGCGACCGCGCTGCCGACCATCGGACGCCAGTTCCAGGACGTCTCCAATCTCTCCTGGGTCATCACCGCCTATCTGCTCGCCTCGACCGCGGTCGCGCCGGTGTTCGGCACCTTGAGCGACATTTACGGCCGGCGCGCCATGATCATCATTTCGCTCAGCCTGTTCGTGGCGGGCTCGGTGCTTTGCGCGATCGCGCCGAACATGCCGATGCTGATCCTGGCGCGCGGCCTTCAGGGGCTCGGCGGCGGCGGCATCATGCCCGTGGTGCAGACGGTGATCTCCGACGTCGTCTCACCGCGCGAGCGCGGTCAATATCAGGCCTATTTCTCCAGCGTGTGGATGGTCGGCGGCATCCTCGGCCCGGTCATCGGCGGCGTGTTCGCCGAGCATCTGCACTGGTCGATGATCTTCTGGATCAATCTGCCGCTGACGGCCGCGGCGCTGGCGCTGCTGCTGCCGAAGATGAAGAAGATCCCGGTATTCCACCGCAAGCGCAAGGTCGACTGGCTCGGCGGCGTTCTGCTGATGGCCTCTGCCGTCGTCTTCATGCTGGTGCTGACCTGGGGTGGTACGCGCTTTCCCTGGCTCTCGCCGACGGTGCTCGCGATGGTTGGCGGCGCGGTCGCGCTAGTCGTCACCTTCGTCTGGCACGCGCGTCGCGCCGACGAGCCGTTCCTGCCGCTGCCGCTGCTCGGCGGTCGTGTCGTGCCGTTCGGGCTGACGGCCGGCGGTTGCGCTCTCGGCGCCATCACGGGCCTCACGGTCCAGCTCCCGCTTTATTACGAATCCGTCTATCACCTCAGTGCCAGCGAGGCGGGTCTTGCGCTCATTCCGCTCGCCGCGGTCTCGACCTGCGGTGCGGCCATCGCCGGCCGCACCATGGCGCGGGCCAAGCACTACAAGCGCGTCGCCATCATCGGCACGTCCTGGGCCGCGCTGTGTGGCCTTGGCCTCACGCTGGCAACGCTCCCGCTATGGGGCCTGCTGACGCTGATGGCGGCGTTTGCGCTCGGCCTCGGCACCACCTTTCCGGTCTGCGTGGTCTCGGTACAGAATTCGGTGGCGCGGCCGCAGGTCGGCACCATCACCGGCGCCTTGAACTTCTTCCGTTCGCTGATGTCGTCCTTCACGGTCGCCGCTTTCGCAGCCATCCTGCTCATCGCGCTCGGCATCGACGTTCCGCTCGCCGGCGAGCATCACGCCGCGGGCGCCGTCGCAATTCCCGCCGACGACATGCGGCACGCGTTCCGTTACGTGTTCGGCGCCGCCACCGCGCTGATGACCGGTGCTGCGCTCTGCCTGATCATGATGGAGGAGCGGCCCCTCGCCGGTCCCACCGTCACCAAGCACGTCGAGATGGCGGAGTAGGCTTATCCGCCTCGATCCGGGAAGCCACTCTTGCGCGGCAGCACGATCGTGAATTCGGTGAACTTGCCCGGCTCGGTCGCGACGTCGATCGTGCCGCCATGTTGCTTCACCACGATGTCGTGGCTCATCGACAACCCGAGCCCAGTGCCTTCGCCGGCCGGCTTGGTGGTGAAGAACGGATTGAACATCTTCTCCTTCACCTCGTCCGGGATGCCCGTGCCGTTGTCGCGAATGCGGATCTCGATGTGATCGCCGCGGTCGCGGGTCGCGGCGGTCACGACCGGCGCGTAACCGGCCTCAGCGTTCTCCGCCTTGCGCTTGGCGACGGCATGGAATCCGTTCGAGATCAGGTTCAGCAGCACCCGGGTGATCTCCTGCGGGAACACATCGGCTGAGCCTGCCACCGGATCGAGCTCGCGCTCGAGCGTCACGTTGAACTGCGGCTTCTCGGCCCGCGCGCCGTGATAGGCGAGGTTGAGGCTTTCTTCGACCACCGCGTTGATGTCGCTCAGGCGATGCTCGCCGCCGCCCTCGCGCGAATGCAGCAGCATGTTCTTGACGATAGAATCGGCGCGCCGTCCGTGCTGCACGATCTTTTCGAGATTGTCCTTCAGGAGTCCCGTGAGCTCATCGACTTGGCTGCGGATTTCGCCCGCGAGGGCCGCCGGTGCGAGCACCTCGTTCAGCTCCTCGGTCAATTCGGCGGAGAGCGATGCAAAATTGTTGACGAAGTTGAGCGGGTTCTTGATCTCATGCGCGATGCCGGCGGTGAGCTGGCCGAGCGATGCGAGCTTCTCGGTCTGGACCAGCCGGTCTTGAGCGGCGCGCAGATCGTCGAGAGATCGGGCAAGCTCGCGCGTGCGGTCCTGGGCTTCCTCGAACAAACGGACGTTCTCGACTGCAATGACGGCCTGGTCCGCGAAGGTTTGCACCAGATCGATCTGGCTTTTGGTGAACGGACCAGGCTCCGGTCTCGTCAGCACCAGCACCCCTTCGACCTTGTCGTCGCGGAGCAGCGGCACGCCCAGTGCCGCGCGGATGCTGACCAGTGAGCTCGCGGTCATTTGCATTTCCGGATCATCGAGAACATCTGGAATGAGTTCGATCTTTCCCGATGAGATGACGCGCGAGGTCGCCGATCCGCGGCCGGCCTTGGCCGGATTGGCCGCCCAATATTGCAAGAACTCGGGGGTGGTGCTGGAGGCAGCCTTGAGCGGAAACACGTCTCCTTCACGAAGGAAAATCGACCCCCGATTGGTGCCGCTCAATTGGACGGCGGATTTTATCAGTGTCTCGAGAACCGTCTGCAGATCGAAGGTCGAGCGGCTGATGACCTTGAGTACGTCTGCGGTCGCGGTCTGCTGCTGGAGCGATTCTTCGAGATCGCGGGTTCTCGCTCGGGCTTCATTGAACAGGCTGACATTCTTGATTGCGATCACGGCCTGATCCGCGAAAGTCTGCAGCAGCCGCACATGATGCTCGGCGAAGTTGCCGGTCGCGCGGCGCGTCGTGATGATGATGCCGATGGCCTCGCCTTCACTCATCAAGGGCGCAAACAACATGCTGCGATAACCGCGGGCGCGCGCGATGTCGCGCGCGGCCGGCTCGAGCTCGGTGTCGGGCAGCTGCGCGGCGGCACCATGGGCCACCAGCTGGTAGGGCGGGAACTGGGCGAAGAGCACCGGGAACGAGGCCTGGAGCACGCGATCGCCAGCCGGATCGGTCGGCGTGAACGCGGCAAGGTGCGCGGCGCCGTCGACATAGCGCAGCACCGCCGTGGAAAAGCCGCCGATCAGCCGGTTGGCATTGGCGGCGATGGCCTCGAACACCGGCTGCACGTCCGAGGGCGAGGCCGCCATCACCTTCAGGATATCGGCGGTCGCGGTCTGGCGCTCGAGCGCTCCGCGGGTCTCGTTGAACAGCCGCGCATTCTCGATCGCGATCAAGGCCTGGTCGGCAAAGGTCTGGAGCAGCTGCACGAGGTCGGGCGCGAATGCGCCTGGCTCAGCCCGCGTAACGCTGATCATGCCAACCGGCGCGCCCCGATTCATCAGCGGCATGAACAGGACGCTGCGGAAGCCGCGCAGCCGCGCCAGCTCGCGGTTCAGCTGTGGGACGTCATCGGCTTCGCTGTCCGGAAACTGGATGGTCTCGCCGCCGCGCACCAGGGCAAAGGTCGGGAAGTCCGCGATCTTGCGTGGGAACGAGGCCTTGAGCCCTTCATCCGTCTCCGGGTCGATCGGCGTGAACGCCACGAGATGCAGCTCGTCGCCGCTGAATTGAAGCACGGTTGCGGAGAAGCCGTCGAGCAAGCGCTTGGAGCTCGACGCGATCGCCTCGAAGACGGGCCGGGCATCGGAAGGCGAGGCCGCGATGTTGCGCAGGATCTCGGCGCTGGCGCTCTGGCGATCCCGCGCAATCGCAAGCTCGCCGCGCAGCTCCGCAGTCTCGGCTGCAGCCGACTGCAATCGGCGCTCGAGTTCCTCGATTTTGTTGAAAGGGGTCGTCATTCCTGATCCGGCTTGATGCCGCGACAGGCGCGGCACCGGGCCGGATTATCACATCTTCTGCGGCGGGAGCCAGCCGTCCGCAACTGCGGCACCCATCTGAAGCAGGCTCGGGTCGAATCCACGAAAGATAGCGGCGGGCGCCTACCTCTCCCTTAGGGAGAGGTCGGATGGCATCGCAAGATGCAATCCGGGTGAGGGGTTACGGTCTCACTGGATGCTGCGGCCCCTCACCCGGATTACACCGGACGATGCTTCGCATCGCCGGACGCAATCCGACCTCTCCCCGCCGGGGAGAGGTGGCGCGCGGCGCAAGCCGTTGGGCGTCGTCAAGCGCGCCCGTCTCACGTGCCCGGCCGCGACACCTCGGTCTCCTTGGCTGTGATGAACTCCAGCAGCACCGGCACACCTTCCTGCGTCTTCTGGATGCCGCGCTTGATTGCGGGCACGATGTCCTCCGGCCTCAACACCCGCTCGCCGTAGCCGCCGAAGGCGCGCGCCATTGCGGCATAGTCGCCGGAAATGTCGGTCGAGCGATATTTTTCGGTCGAGACCGGCATCACCTTCAGTTCGATCGCCATCGAGAAGTTGTTGAGCAGGATCGACATGATCGGGATGCGCTCGCGCACCGCGGTCTCGAAATCCATGCCCGTAAAACCAATGGCAGCATCGCCCCAGACATTGATGCAGAGCTTGTCGGGCTTTGCGAGCTTGGCGCCCATGGCAAGGCCAAGGCCGTAGCCGAGCTGCGTCGTCTTGCCCCAGCCGAGATAGGTGAGGGGTTTGACCGCTTTCCAGAACGGCGAGAGCTGGTCGCGCGGACTGCCGGCATCATGCGTGATGATGGTGTTCTCGATGTCGACGGTGTGCTGCAAATCCCACAGCACGCGATAGGGGCTGAGCGGTGCATCGTTGCTGGTGAGCTTCGGCATCCATTTCGCCAGCCACTCCTTGTGCGAGGCCGCTATCTCGGCCGCGACCGCGGAGGCATCGCGATTCCTGGTGACGGTCTTGCCGATCTCCTCCAGCAGCGCATCGAGCACGAGGCCGGCGTCACCGACGAGACCGATCCTGGCTTCCACATCCTTGTTGAGATGATTGGGATCGAGCGTGGAATGGATGATGGTCTTCCCTTTCGGCATCGCGATGCCGAAATTCGTTTCGGTGAACGAGCAGCCGATGCCGAAGATGACGTCGGCCTCGCTCAGAAACTTCGGCACCGCGCGCGGCACCGCAAGACCGCCGGAGCCGAGCGAGAGCGGATGCGTTTCGGGGAACGATGATTTGCCACCTAAGCTGGTGGTGACGGGGATCGCCAGCCGCTCCGCGAGCTGCTTTAGCTGCGGCCAGGCTTGCGCGTAGTGCACGCCCTGGCCGGCATAGATCACAGCTCGTTTTGCATTCACGAGCAGGCCGGCTGCTTCCTTCACGTGAACAGGGTCGGCGCCGTAACGGGTGCGCAGCACCGGCGTGTAATCGAGCGGCTCCGGCACCTCTTCGTTCCACATGTCGGAGGGAATTTCGACGATCACGGGCCCGCCGCGGCCGTTCTTCAGCTTGGTGAAGGCGCGGCGGAAGATATTGGCGACTTCAGCAGCGAGAATGATCGGCTCCGACGATTTCGCGAACGGCTTCATCGCCTCGCTGGAATTGAAGTTCGGCTCGATATGCGCAAGCCTGCGCTGGTAGCCCATCGGCAGCACCAGCACCGGCACGGATTCGCCAAAGCACTGCGCGACGCCGCCCATCGCGTTCTCGGCGCCGGGTCCATGCTGCATGCAGAACGCGCCGATGCTGCGGCCGGACGTCACCCGCGAGATCGCATCCGCCATGTGGATGCCGACGCGCTCCTGCCGCACCATCACGGGGCGGATTTCGGCTTTGGCCGCATGCTCGATCAGATGGTTGACCGGATAGCCGCAGAGGATCTCGATTCCCTCGCGCCGCATGATTTCCGCAATGGCGGTGCCGAGCTTCATGGCGTCTCTCTCCCTGGCAAGGCCGGTTGATCCGGCAATTGGGGAGAGAGGATCAGGAAATGAGGAGGCGGTAAAGCGTGAGCAGGCGACAGTCAGCTATGCGGCGAACTGCCATAGCTCGGATGGAGCGCGGCGTAATCCGGGATACCTGCATCCGCGGATTTGCTCGCTATTCTCCGGGTTATGCGCCTGCTATTTGCAATTTTTGCAGATCGTCAGTTTGCGTTTCAACGCCTCGTCTTCCCCGTCGATGCTGCTTGCATCTGGATCGGAGCTGGGGCCCCTTGTGGCGCGGGACCTCACGGGCGGTGTCACCTGACTTGGGGCGTCAGTGTCGTCAGCGGCGCTGAAGCCATCGTAATCGGCCGCCGAATTCGGCGCAGGCCCACCGACGACGGATGGTGAAGCCTCTCTGCCCGAGGCCGGCGGCGGAATCCTGGAATTCCTGGTGTTCGCGCGCGGCGGCGTGGCAGTTGGTGGAACCAGCGAAACGGGCGGTGTGACCGAAGTCTGTCCGCTGGCGTTATCCTGCGACCAGACGCCGATCAACAGGAGGCCGAGAGCCAACAGCGTCACGCTTCTCATCCGCATCCTTAGCCGCTCTTGTCCATCGATTGACGGCATCGCTCGTCGAGCGGCGCTGTGCCAAAGGATATCAGGACTCGCATCGACGTCAAAGTGGGCGACAAATGGGGAGCGCCGTAGCGCGACGCAATCTCGTCGCGCTTCAGGCAGTTGCGGAAAGCCGGCTCAGACCAGCGTGCCTGCGTGAAGGTTCGCATGGGCCAGCAACGACTGGATCACGAGTCACGCCGGCGGCGAAACGGCCATTCGGCGGAGCTGGGGTTCGCAGCAGTTCGACCCATCCCAGCCACAATCTGTTGTGGTGCCCGACGGGCAAAACACGCCAGTGCTGGGTCGATCGCCGCGCACAAAAATATTCGATTTTACAGAAGTTCGGTTGTGCCGTACAAGCCTGACATCCCGCCCGCCGCAAGGGGCGTTTCGCGATCGTCACGGGACGCGGGCCGGGATGCGGTGGCCGCGACGGCGTCGGCGCGCG
>NZ_JADPJI010000002.1 GCF_023073355.1 Bradyrhizobium sp. 199 | reverse complement strand
CCGCCCGCCCCCTCTCGTGCCGACGCTGCCGCGTCCACCGCAAGCCCGGCTCGCGAACGTGACGACCACAAGATCGCCCCTCTTGGATGAGCCGGGATGGGCGACACATACGCCGAAACCGAAATTCGGTAAAGTGGAATATTTTTAGCGAAGTGGATTGACAGCGGGGCGACACAGGCGCGGTCGGTACCCCGGATGAGCGCAGCGCAATCCGGGGCAGTGCGAGATGCCGGGCGAGCGGCCCCCGATTGCCTGCGCTTCATCCAGGTAAGCCTCGTCACTTCCGCGGCACCGCGTGCCGTCCGTCTGCGGCTTGCTGGGGTCGGCCGCGCAATTCGGGAATGCCTCGGACATAAAGCTGCGGCATTTCTCGGGCTTGTCGTCCGCCCTGCCCGCCTCTGCTTCCCCCGGAGTTCCCATGTCTTCTGCCGACCGTCCGGCGACACGCCTTGCGACCCGGCTTGCCTTCCTCGTCGCGGGCTTCGGCATCTCGTGCTGGGCGCCGCTGGTGCCGTTCGCGAAGACACGGCTCGGCGTCGACGACGGCGTCCTCGGACTGCTCCTGCTCAGCCTTGGCATCGGTTCAGTCGTTGCGATGCTGCTGACCGGAATCATCAGCGCGCGCCACGGCAGCAGGCCCATCATCGTCGCGGGCGGCTTCGGCCTCGCGCTAGTCCTGCCCCTGCTCGCGGTCGCAAGCTCGCCCGCAACGCTCGCGCTCGCACTTTTCGCGTTTGGCGCGGCGCTCGGCTCGATCGACGTCGCCATGAACATCCACGCCGTCGAGGTGGAGCGCGCCGCGGGACGCCCGCTGATGTCGGGCTTCCACGCGCTGTTCAGCATCGGGGGCTTCGCCGGTTCCGGGCTTATGACAGCACTGCTCTCGCTGCAATTCGGCACGCTGGCCTGTACGCTGATCTGCTCCGTCCTGATGCTCATGGCAATGATCGCGACCTGGCCGCGCCTGCTCCGCTCCGTGCAGGTGCAGGAGGGCCCGTTGTTCGTGATGCCGCACGGATCGGTGCTGCTGCTCGCGCTGCTAGGCGCCATCACTTTCCTGGTCGAGGGCGCGATGCTCGATTGGGGCGCACTGCTCGTCATCGGCGCAGGTTTGGTCACCGAGGCACAAGGCGGAGCCGGCTACATCGTGTTCTCGATCGCGATGACCGCGGGCCGGCTCGGCGGCGACGCCGTCGTTGCGCGCATCGGGGACCGCGCGACATTGCTCTGGGGCAGCCTCATCGCGATCGCCGGCTTCGTTGTCCTGCTCACGGCGCCCGTCGCGGCGGTGGCCATCGTCGGATTCCTGCTGATCGGGCTCGGCGCGTCGAACCTCGTGCCGGTGCTATTCCGCCGCGCGGCGCGGCAAACCGTCATGCCGACGGGACTTGCGGTCGCGGCGATCACGACTACGGGCTATGCCGGGATCCTGATCGGCCCGGCCGGGGTCGGCTTCGTCGCGCGTCTTGGCGGATTGCCCATGGCGTTCTGGCTGCTGGCCGCACTGATGGGTCTCGTCACGCTGTCGGCGCGCATCGTCACAAAGGATGCGCGTCGGACCAAGCCGACGTAGCCCCTCCTGTCTCAAGCATAACAGACGGCGCGCGAGCCGATCTAGCCGCCGACGGCTGCCGCGCGGCGCGGCAGCTTCCAGTCCGGCCGGATGAAGTGGCAGGTATAGCCCTCCGGATAGCGTTCGAGATAATCCTGATGCTCGGGCTCGGCCTCCCAGAATTCGCGAGCGGGGGCGACCTCCGTCACCACCTTGCCCGGCCAAAGGCCGGACGCCTCGACGTCCGCGATGGTGTCTTCGGCGATCCTCTTCTGCTCCTCGCTCGTGTAGAAGATCGCGGAGCGGTAGCTCGTGCCCAGATCGTTGCCCTGGCGATTGAGTGTGGTGGGATCATGGATCTGGAAGAAGAACTCCAGCATCGTCCGGTAGCTGGTCTTTGTCGGATCGAACATGATTTCGATCGCCTCGGCATGACCTTCGTGATTGCGATACGTCGCGTTCTTCGCGTGGCCACCGGTGTAACCGACGCGGGTGGAAATCACGCCCGGCTGCTTGCGGATCAGATCCTGCATGCCCCAGAAGCATCCTCCCGCCAAAACTGCTCGTTCCATCGTCATGTGACGTGCTCCCAGTAGATCTCCCGGCCTGCCCCTGCGCGATACGCGCGATCACAGGGCGCCCGCCAGGCATTCTCATTGATGTCCGTTTGTCACCAAACCGCGGATACACCCAGTGTTCCCGATGTGCGACCGATCGGCAACCTGTGCGAGGCGGGCCGCCAGATCAATTTTACGTCGGCACGCTTGCCGCCGCTCCGCTATACCGGATCGAACGCGCGGATCGGGGGCAGATTGCCGGTGAACTTCTCGACTTCGACCGCCGTCAGTTGACCGGTGCAGCCCTGCGCCAAGGATGAGGTGCCGATGTCGCGGGTGAGCACGTTCGGATTGCCGTGCACGCACAGCGGCGCCTCGTCTTCGGGATCCATCGGATCGTACCAGGCGCCGGTCGGAAGCTGCACCACGCCGGAGGCGATGCCGTCGGTGACGTGGACCGCGGCAAGGCAGGCGCCGCGCTCGTTAAACAGGCGGATGATGTCGCCATCCTTGATGCCGCGCGCGCCGGCATCAACCGGGTTCATGCGCGCGACCTCGCGGCCGCGATGTTTTGCGGCAAGCGAATGTCCGCCGAAATCAAACTGGCTGTGCAGGCGCGTCACCGGCTGGTTGGCGACGAGGAAACACGGCTTACCAGGTTTTGGCATGTCGGTCTTGTCGAGCCAGACCGGATGACCGGGACAATCCGCATCGCCGTGGCCGGCGATCTTCTGCGAAAAGATCTCGATGCGGCCGCTCGGCGTCGGCAGGGCATGATTGACCGGGTCTTCGCGAAAACGGCGCAGCCGCCCGCCGTCATCGGGCTGCTGCGGCACGACCAGGCTGCCGCGCGCCCAGAATTCGTCGAAGCTTGGGGCTTCGAGGCCACGCTTCGCAAGCGAGGCGCGGGTCGGCTGGTAGAGATGCTCCAGCCATTGCCGCGACGTGCGTCCCTCGGTGAAGGGCTCGCGAGCCCCGAGATGATCGGCGAGATCGGCGAAGATGTCGTAGTCGTCGCGCGCGAGGCCGAACGGCTCGGCGACCTTGTGCATGGCGACCATCAGGGGATCATTGGTGGAGTAGCCGATGTCCTCGCGTTCGAGCGTCATCGTCGCGGGCAACACGATGTCCGCGTGCCGGGCCGTGGCGGTCCATGCGAGCTCGTGCACGACGAAGGTATCGAGCTGCGCAAACGCCTTGCGCAGGCGGTTGATGTCCTGATGGTGATGGAAGGGATTGCCACCGGCCCAGTAGACCATGCGGATGTCCGGGTAGGTCCGCGTCTCACCGTTGTAGCGATAGGTGCTGCCGGGACCCAGCAGCATATCGGCGATGCGCGCCACCGGGATGAAATCAGCGACGCCGTTGCGGCCCTGCCCCAGCGTCGGCCCCGGCACGTCGTTGACGCGGCGGCCGTAATAGCCGATCGCCCCGAGCGAATAGGCATAGCCGCCGCCGGGAAGACCGATCTGGCCGAGCGCTGCCGCCAGCACCATGCCCATCCACACCGGCTGCTCGCCATGCTCGGCGCGCTGCAGCGAATGCGAGACAGTGATCAGCGCGCGCTTTCCGGCAAGACGACGGGCGAGCGTACGGATCGTGCCCGCGTCGACGCCGGAGATCGCGGCGGCCCATTCGGCGTGCTTGGCTTGCCCATCGGTTTCGCCGGTGAGATAGCGCAGGAAGACCGGCCAGCCCTCGGTGTAGCGATCGAGGAAGGCCTGATCGTGCAGACCTTCGCTGACAAGCGTGTAGACGAGGCCGAGCATCAGCGCGGTATCGGTGCCGGGCACGCAACTCATCCATTCGGCACCGGCCTCGAATGGCAGGTCATCGCGCAGCGGACTGACCAGGACGAATTCGCAGCCGCGCTTGTGCGCCGCTGCCATGGCGCCGCGCTCGACATGCTTGCTGATCGAGCCGCCGGCCACCATTGAGTTCTTCAGCGCCATGCCGCCGAACGCCAGCACGATCTCGGTCTCGGCCGCGATCTGCTCCCAGGTGACGTTGCGCTTGGTGATGTCCTCATAGCCCGCCAGAATCTGCGGCAGCAGCACCGAGGATGCGCCCGACGAGTAAGTGTTCACCGAGCGGACGTAGCCGCCCATCGCGATGTTGAGGAAGCGATGCACCTGGCTCTGGGCGTGATGAAAGCGGCCCGCGCTCGACCAGCCATAGGAGCCGCCGAACACGGCGCCGGGGCCGCGCGTGTCGCGGATGCGCGCAAGCTCATCGCCGAGGAGAGCGATCGCCTTGTCCCAGCTGACGGAGACGAACTCGTCGCGGCCGCGGCGATTGTCGGGGCCCGGCCCCCGCTCGAGCCAGCCGCGGCGGACCGCCGGCTGGGCGATGCGCGCCTGGTGGCGGAGCGCACCGGGGAAATTATCGATGATGCCGTTCGGATCGGGATCGCCCGCATAGGCCCTGACCTCCAGCCCTCCCGCGCCCTGACGCGCGGAAAACACGCCCCAATGCGAGGTGTGCGGCTTGAAGCCGTCCGACAGGTCGAGACCGGGGTCGGGAAAGCCAATCGTATCGTCCATCGTCTGATCCTCATTCCGGGCCCGGCCTGTATCGGCAGGTAATATACCGATCTGCTCCGGACCTCGTCGAGATCAGCCTTGACGCAAACGCTGGGCTGCCCCGCGCCATGCCGCGGCCCCTCGGTGCGGCGGCCGCAACGGAACGAAAGCCCTGACTGGTTTATTGATGCTGTGGAGTAGCGCGGACCGGCATGGGCAAGGTACTGATCAGCATCGTCGTCGTGATTCGGGCGATGGCCATCGGCTTCGCCATCTTCGTCATCACACTTTGACGACACAACAGGCTGACGACACAACAGGTGATCTCCGGCCAAGAGCTACCGGAGTTCATCACTCGCCCGCGCAGCAATCGATCAAGAGCTGCCAGATCCGTTGCGCCTCGCCCCGCTCCTGATCCTCCGGCACCTTCTCGGCACTGGGCAAACCATATGCGGCGAACGCGCGCGCTTCACGCGGCACGATCCACCGTTCCGAGATCGGGTCGTACCATTTGCCGATGTTCATCCCAGTCACGGCGATCGACTCACAAATTGATCAACGGTCGAGTGAGGCGTCTGCCGCGGCTCATTCGAGCCATTCGGCGACGCGCCACCCAGTTTACCAACCATGAGCATGCATGATCGTTCCGCTTCTGGACCTCATCCCGGCCGCGCCGGATGAAGCGTGCGCGGATGCCGCTCGTGCAGCAGCCGCGCGAGCTCCTCGCGCTCGCTCGCGCGCCCCTTCATGGCGGTCTCGAACAGGGCCTCCTGGATATCGCGAGGCATGTCGCCCCACACGTCCATGGCCGCGCGTCCGAGCAGGCCCGCCAGATGATCAATTCCATCGCTCATTCGGTTCTCCTGATCTGCACACGGGAATGGAACAGCTGCGGCCGTGCAGCGTTCCCCTGCCATCATTGTGAAAAGGAGGCATCTTTTATGGGATTCTTCACCAAGGACATCAAAACGATGGAAGATCTGCTGCTGCATGGGCTGCAGGACATCTATTACGCGGAGCAGCAGATCCTGAAGGCGCTGCCCAAGATGATCGACAAGGCGACCAACAGGGATCTCGCCGCCGGACTGAAAGCTCATCTGGACGAGACCAACAAGCAGGTCGAACGGCTCGACAAAGTGTTCGCGAAGCTCGGCAAGGAGCCCAGCGGCACGCAATGTCCGGCCATCGACGGCCTGATCGAGGAAGCCGACGCGACCGCCGGTGAGATCGAGGACAAGGCCGTGCTCGATGCCGCGATCGTGGCCAACGCGCAAGCCGTGGAGCACTACGAGATGTGCCGCTACGGGACGCTGATCGCTTGGGCGGAAGCACTCGGCCACGACGACATCGTGCGCTTCCTCACCACCAATCTGAATGAAGAGAAGGCCGCCAACACCAAGCTGAACACGGTGGCGCTTCGCAAGGGCGTCAACGCCAAGGCATCCAACGCTGCCTGATTTGATTTGCTGAGAGTGTCGTGGCGGCCCGGCTTTCCGGTGCCGCCACGGTCCTTGTGCTCCAGAAACGATCAGATGAACGGCTTGCCGCCGGTGACGGCCAGCGTGGCACCGGACGTATAGCTCGATAGCGGATCGGCCAGCATGACATAGGCGGTTGCGAGTTCGGCCGGCTGGCCAGCGCGCTGCATCGGCACCTGCTTGCCGAAGTTCTTGACCCTGTCCTCCGACATGGTCGAGGGAATCAGCGGCGTCCAGATCGGACCCGGCGCGACGGCGTTGACCCGAATGCCCTTCTCGGCCAGCATTTGCGCAAGCCCACCGGTGAAATTCTGGATGGCGCCCTTGGTCGTGGCGTAAGCCAGCAGGGTCGGGTTCGGCATATCCGAGTTCACAGAGGCCGTGTTGACGATCGCAGCTCCCGGCCCCATGTGAGGCACGGCGGCCTTGGTCAGATAGAACATGGCGTGAATGTTGGTCTCGAACGTGAGCTGCCACTCCTCGTCGCTGATGTCTCCGATGTCCTTGAACGTGGCCTGGTGGGCCGCATTGTTGACGAGGATATCGATGCCGCCGAGCTCCTCGACCGTGCGACGCACGATGGAACGGCAGTGCTCGGGATTGCTGATGTCGCCGGGAATGAGGATCGCCTTGCGTCCCTCCCGCTCCACCAGCGCCTTGACCTCGGCCGCATCCTCGTCCTCGTTCAGATAGGAGATGACGATGTCGGCGCCCTCTCGAGCATAGGCAATCGCGACGGCGCGGCCGATGCCGCTGTCGCCGCCGGTGATGAGCGCCTTTTTTCCGGCCAGACGTCCCGAGCCTCTGTAACTTTCCTCGCCATGATCGGGGCGTGGTTTCATCGCACGCGTCGAACCGGGCATTGGTTGCTGCTGCGAGGGATAAGGCGGCTTTGGATAATCGGTCATGAAGAGGCTCCAGCGTTGTGCTGCGCTAACAGAGGCCCGCCGGAAGCGTTCCTGCGACCCACGCTGCTGCACCGCGGAACCATTTGCGCCGCAACATTCGAAAATGAGACTGCCCGTCAAACCAAAGCAGGCGCCCGCGCATGCACCGCGTGTGACTTCGGCTAGCTTCTTCTTCAAAGCTGCGGGCCTTCGAGAGTCACGCGGCGCCGTACCAGTTCGGTGCGGCCATAAATCGACACAGGGAGGAGCACAATGTCAAAATGCAGTGTGGGACTGCTCGCGCTGAGCAGCCTGTTTCTTTCGGGCGCAGCGATCGCCCAGGAAAAGATCAAGGTGGGCGTAACCGCGACCCTCGAAGGCACCTACACGGTGCTCGGCGAGGACGGCATGCGCGGCCACCAGACCGCGCTCAACGTGCTGGGCAAGAAAATCGGCGACAAGGAGCTCGAATTCATCGTCGCCTCGACCGACGCAACGCCGGACTCCGCGGTGCGCGCCGTGCGCAAGCTGATCGAGCAGGACAAGGTGCAGATCCTGCTGTCGCCGCTCTCCGGCGATGAGGGCATCGCGGTGAAGAACTTTGCGAAAACCCATCCCGAGCTGACCTTCATCAACGCCGCATCAGGCGCGCAGGAAACGACCTATGTCGATCCTGCCCCGAACTTCTTCCGTTACAACATGGACGGCGCACAGTGGCAGGTGGGCCTCGGCAAATATGCCTATGACGAGAAGAAGTACCGCAAGATCGCAACCGTCGGTGAGGACTATTCCTTCATCTACACCCAGGTGTTCGGCCTCGTGCTGGAATTCTGCGGCGCCGGCGGACAGGTCACCAACCGGCAATGGGTGCCGCTCGGCACCAAGGACTTCGCCTCGGTCATCGCCGCGCTGCCCGACGATGTCGATGCGATCTATCTCGGGCTCGGCGGCGCGGACGCTGTCAACTTCCTCAACCAATATCAGCAGGCCGGCGGCAAGGCGCATCTGATGGGCGGCTCCATCATGATCGACCAGACCATCCTGTCGTCAAAGGGCAACGCCAAGAACGCCCTGGTCGGCACCATCGCGGCGAGCGGCCAGGCCGACACCTGGGAGGATCCGGGCTGGCAGAAATTCGTGAAGGCCTACCAGGATGCGTTCCCGCCCAACAAGCGCTTCCCGAGCCCGTCGCTGCTCGCGACCAACTATTATGACTCGACCATGGCCCTGATCCTCGCCCTGCGTGAGGTCAATGGCGACCTCAGCGACAATCAGTCGAAATTCAAGGCTGCACTGGCGAAGATTGAGATCGACGCGCCGAACGGCAAAATCAAGCTCGACGCCAACCGCCAGGCGATCGGCACCAACTTCGTCACCGAAGTCGTCGACGACGGCAAGGGCGCGCTGTTCAGCAAAGTCGTGAAGGTGATCCCGAATGTAAATCAGACGCTTGGCTATGATCCGGCCGTCTTTTCGAAAATCGGGCTGCCGAGCCGCACCGTGCCGGAATGTAAGAAATACTGACGCATCGCGCTGTAACGGTACCGGGGAGCGACTTGCTGACGCGGTCGCTCTCCGCTCTTGCAATTGTGTCGGCGTTGTTGAACGCTGAGTGAAAAGACAAGAACATTCGGGAGGGGAAGGCATGAGCCGTGCGCTCGCCGTCTTCCATGGCCGGTTCGGTCGGGCGACGGTTTATCAGTTGAACCGCCCTTTCAATATCCACGCCCATCGCGAAGGTCATCTGATCTTCCATGTCGGCGGCATGCCCGCATGCATCGACGTTTCCGAGGGGCACCACGATCTCAACGAGACGTCCGTCGTCGCGGTCAATCCCTGGGAGCCGCACAACTTCCTGCCGGCAGATGTCGACGGCGGCGCGATCTTCTTCGTGCTCTACGTCAATGCCGAATGGTTCGCGCCCGATGCCTCCGGCACCCACCGGCTCCGTTTCGGCCGCACCCAGTTCAAACGCACGCCCGCACTCGACAAGCATATCAGGCGGACCGCCGCGCTCGTTTGCGGCGCACCATCCCTCTCCAGTCTTGATGCCGAACTGCGAAGGCTGATCGACATCTGTTACGACGAAAGCTGGCAGCAGGCCAAGATCGCCCGCGATCCGCGCGCAAGCGGGTCCGTCACTGATTTTCGCGTGCGCAAGTGCATCAAGATGATGTCGGAAAGCCCCGGTGCGGAGATCGAGCTCGATACCATCGCGCGGGAATCCGGCCTGTCGCGGCCACACTTTTACCGCCTGTTTCGCACACAGACCGGCGTCACGCCAAATCTCTATCTCAACACGTTGATCATGGAACAGGCGCTCGACGCGCTGGTGGCCAGCGAGACGCCGATCGCCGATATCGGCTTCGATCTCGGCTTCTCCTCGCAGAGCGGCTTCACTCGCTTTTTCGCCGCCAATGTCGGGATGGCCCCGACCGATTATCGTCGCGCAGCCAAGATTTTGCGCGCCTGAGCGCCGCGCGAAAAGATACTCACGATCAAACGTTCCCCTGCGAGCCCGGCTAGGATGTCGGCAACGCGATCCCGAAAGAGGATTGCGACCGACGGGAGCGCACGTCCATGGCGAGGCTAGCAGCCGGTGACGGTCTGCCTGCCCCCTCGCCCCCATTGCGGGGTGAGGTGAAGGCAAGGGTTTCGTCATGAGCCGCTTTGTCGAACGCCATCCGGCCTGGGCGCTGATCGTGATCATTGCCGTTGCGATCCTGCTCTGGCTGATCTTCGCGGTCTGGCCGCCGGGCCTCGAAGAGGCCGTGGGACGCAAGCGCGTCTTCCTCAATGCCGTCTTCAACGGCATCACGCTCGGAGGGCTCTACTTCCTCGTCGCCAGCGGCTTCACGCTGATTTTCGGGCTGATGCGCAACGTCAACCTCGCGCACGGCTCGCTCTATCTGTTCGGCGGCTATGTCGGCTATGCCATCAGCACGGCGACCGGCTCCTGGGTGCTCAGCTTCATCGTCGCCTTCATCCTCACCGCCCTGGTCGGCGTCCTGCTCCAATTGATCGTGTTCCGCCGGATGGAGGGACAGGATCTCAGGCAGACCATGGTGACGATCGGGCTTTCGATCGTGTTCGCGGACCTCATGCTGTGGGCCTGCGGCGGCGATTTCTACCAGGTCCAAACGCCGAACTGGCTGATCGGCCCCGTGGAGCTGCCGCTGATCACGGCGATCAAGTCCTCGGGCGAGCCGGTCTATCTCAGATATCCCATGGTGCGGCTGGTGATCTTCGCAGCGTCCGTGATCATAGGCGTGGCGATGTGGCTTGCGCTCAACCGCACCCGCATCGGCATGATCATTCGCGCCGGCGTCGACGACCGCGATATCCTGGCCGCGACAGGCGTGCGGATCCAGCTCGTCTTTGTGCTGGTGTTCGCGTTCGGCGCGGGACTTGCGGGCATGGCCGGCGTCGTCGGCGGCACCTTCCAGTCGCTGTCGCCCGGCGAGGACATTCGCTTCCTGCTCGCCTCCCTCGTGGTCGTGATCGTGGGCGGCATGGGCTCGATCCCCGGCGCCGCGCTCGGTGCACTGATCATCGGCCTCGCCGAACAGCTCGGCTCGGTCTACATCCCGACCTATGCCATCGTCGTGACCTTCCTGATCATGGTGCTGGTGCTGGCGATCCGGCCGCAAGGCCTATTGGCGAGGCGCTGACATGTCGCTCGCCCAAGATGCCCGCGTTGCGGTTCGTCCCGCCACAATGGCGCAGCGCGCGGTGCGGACGTGGCCCGAGATCAACGATCCCGCGGCCTGGGTTGTCGCTATCATCCTCCTGGTCATGCCGCTGATCGCCAACGGCTTCTTCCTGATCGAAATCTTTGCCTCCACCTTGATCCTCGGCACCATGGCGCTCAGCCTGATGTTCCTTGCCGGTTATGGCGGCATGGTCAGCCTGATGCAGCTCACCATCGCCGGTTTCTCGGCTTACATGGTCGCCGTGTTCGGCGTCAGCGGCAACGCCAATATCAGCCTGGGCTGGCCGTGGTGGCTCGCGGTCCCCATGGCGCTGGCGCTGGCAACCGCGTTCGGCACGCTTGGCGGCGCGCTCGCAGTGCGAACCGAAGGCATCTACACCATCATGATCACGCTCGCGATTGGGGCTGCCTTCTATTATTTCACCAATCAGAACTGGGCGATATTCAACGGTCATACCGGCATCAACACCGTGGCCACGCCGCATTTCTGGGGCGTGAACTGGCGCGCCGACATTCCCTTTTATTACGTCGTGCTTGCAGTCGCCGCACTCTGCTATTTCGCGGTCGAATATCTTTCACGCGCACCCTTCGGCCTTGCTCTCCAGGGCGTGCGCGACAATCCACGCCGCATGGCAGCGCTCGGCTTCAACGTCAATGCGCACCGCATCGCCGCCTATGCCTTCGCCTCGTTCGTGGCGGCTCTGGCCGGTGTGCTCCAGGTCTGGAACTACCGCCAGATCTCGCCGGGCTCGGTCAGCGTCGGGGCCTGCATCGATGTGCTGATCATCGCCGTCGTCGGCGGCATCACGCGCCCGATCGGTCCCTTCATCGGCGCGCTGATCTTCGTGCTGCTGCGCACCTTCGCGCTCGACTTCCTGGTCAGGGTCGGCCTCGACGGCAACCGCTTCCGGCTGCTGATCGGGCTCGGCTTCCTCGCCATCGTGTTCTGGTCCTCGGATGGCGTCATCGGCCTGTGGCAGCGCTGGCGTCAGAGCCAGCGTCCAGCCGCAAATCGGCCCGGCGGAGGACGCGGTCATGGATAGCGTCGCGCAACGCCTCTCGGCCGTCGGCGCCGGTGCCGCGCTGGAGCTGCGCGGCGTGACAAGGATGTTCGGAGCGCTCGCCGCGCTGACCGACGTCACCATGACCGTACGGCCCGGGGAACGCCGCGCCGTGCTCGGCTCCAACGGCGCCGGCAAGACCACGCTGTTCAACTGCATCACCGGGGACTTTTCGCCCTCCTCCGGCACCATCCGCTTCTTCGGCGAGGACGTCACCCACTTCCCACCCTACGAACGGATCCGCCGCGGGCTGCGCCGGACCTATCAGATCTCGGCGCTATTCACCGGCCTCACCGTGCAGGACAACGTCTATCTCGCGTGCCGCGGCGTCTCGCGCGGGCGCTTCTCGTTGCTGCGACCGGGGCAGAACGATGCCCTGATGCATGCGGCAGACAATCTGGTCCAGGCCGTGCATCTTTCCGCCGTGAAGGACCAGCGCGTGGCCGAGCTCGCGCATGGCCAGCAGCGGCAGCTCGAGATCGCACTTGCGCTCGCCGGGGCCCCACGCTTCGTGCTGTTCGACGAGCCGGCCGCGGGCCTGTCGCCGACCGAACGGGCCGAGCTGATCGAGATCCTGACCTCGCTGCCGGCGCATATCGGCTACATCATCATCGAGCACGACATGGACGTGGCGCTACGCGTCGTCGAGAGCGTCACGATGATGCACAATGGCCGCGTTTTCAAGGAGGGGGTGCCGGAAGAGATCCAGTCCGATCCCGAGGTGCAGGAGCTATATCTCGGAGGCGGCCATGAATGAGGTCCGCCGCTCTGCCGCCGCACTCGAGGTCCGCGGGCTCGACGTCTACTACGGTCACTCGCACGCCCTGCAAGGGGTCGACCTCACGCTGGAGGGCGGCGTGTTCTCCGTCGTCGGACGCAACGGCATGGGCAAGACCACGCTGTGCAAGGCGATCATGGGGCTGGTGGGCGTGAGCGGCGGCTCGATCCGCGTGCGCGGCGAGGACGTCACGCGGCGGCCATCGGCCCAGATTGCCCGGCTCGGCGTCGGCTATGTGCCGCAGGGCCGCCGCCTCTGGCGCTCGCTCAGCGTTGATGAGCATCTGCAGCTTGCTGGCGGGATGCGCTCCGGGGCCTGGACGGTCGAGCGCATCTACGACACGTTCCCGCGCCTTGCCGAGCGTAGGGATCACGGCGGCGGCCAGCTCTCCGGCGGCGAGCAGCAGATGCTGGCGATTTCGCGCGCGCTGCTCACCAATCCGCAGCTCTTGATCATGGACGAGCCGACCGAGGGCCTTGCGCCCGTCATCGTGACGCAGGTCGAGGAGATGCTGCTGCGCTTGGGTGAGGACGGCGACATGTCCGTGCTCGTGATCGAGCAGAATATCGGCGTCGCCACCGCGATCTCGCGCAAGGTCGCGATCATGGTCAACGGCCGCATCAACCGCATCATCGATTCCGCGCGGCTCGCTGCCGACCGCGAGCTCCAGCAGCGCCTGCTCGGCGTCGGGCTTCACGCCGAGCTCGAGGTTGACATCGAGGCCCCTGCATCCGGCCCCGAGGCAAAATCTGCGCCGACGCCACGGCGCGACGGGCCGATCCGCATCTACATCTCCAACCCGACGCTTCCGACGCGGTGGTCGCAGCCGGTGCCGATCGCCCGCATCGAGGCCGCAGCGCGCACGCTCTCGACGCAAGTGGCGCGGCTCGACGAGACAGCGCGTCGCAAGCGCGAGCCGATGGCGGCGCAGACCGCCAGCCCGCCCGTTGTGCTGGTCGTCGGCACACTCGACACCAAGGGCCTCGAGCTGCGCTTCATCCGGGACATCATCGCGGAAACCGGCCTGCGCACGCGGCTGGTCGACGTCTCGACCAGTGGCAAACATTCCAGCTGCGACGTCTCCGCGCAGGAAATCGCGCTGAATCACGGCCGCGGCGGCTCAGCCGTGTTCGGCCCCGACCGCGGCGCCGCAGTGACCGCGATGGCCGATGCGTTCGCCAGCTGGCTGCAGCGCCAGGGCAATGTCGCCGGCGTGATCTCGGCCGGCGGCTCGGGCGCGGCGTCGCTGGTTGCCCCGGCCATGCGCACGCTCCCCGTCGGCGTCCCCAAGCTGATCATCTCCTCCGTCGCGTCCGGTGACGTCGGACCCTATGTCGGCCCTGCCGATATCACGATGATGCACTCGGTCACCGACGTGCAGGGGCTGAACTCGATCTCGCGCGCGGTGATGGCCAATGGCGCCCATGCGCTCGCCGGTATGGTCAAGGCGCGGCTGGATGGACGCGCCGCGACGGCGCGCGAGGCCAGCAAGCTGCTCCCGGTCGGCATCACCATGTTCGGCGTGACGACGCCGGCGGTGCAGAAGATCGCTGCCGATTTGCGTGACGATTTCGAGTGTCTGGTCTTCCATGCCACCGGCGTCGGCGGCCGTTCCATGGAAAAACTCGTCGAGTCGGGCCAGCTCGCCGGCGTCATCGACCTCACCACCACCGAAATCTGCGATCTCCTCATGGGCGGCGTGTTTCC
Organism: Bradyrhizobium sp. 199; assembly: GCF_023073355.1. Taxonomy (GTDB): domain Bacteria; phylum Pseudomonadota; class Alphaproteobacteria; order Rhizobiales; family Xanthobacteraceae; genus Bradyrhizobium. The sequence continues at coordinate 1,485,555 of NZ_JADPJI010000002.1, read as the reverse complement.
GGCGACGGAGGACCGATTCGGTGCGATCATCCGCACGCGCATCCCCTATGTCGGCTCGGTCGGCGCCCTCGACATGGTCAATTTCGGCGCGCCCGACACCATTCCCGAACGTTATCGCGGCCGCAAATTCCACGTCCACAATCCGCAGGTGACGCTGATGCGGACGACCGTGGAAGAGAATGAGCGGATGGGCCGCTGGATTGGCGAGCGGCTCAACCAGATGGATGGTCCCGTGCGCTTCTTCCTGCCGGAGGCCGGCGTCTCCGCACTCGACGCGCGGGGACAACCGTTCTGGGATCCGGACGCCGACGCCGCGCTGTTCCGCACCTTGGAGCGAACGGTGCGGCAGACCGGCAATCGTCAGCTCATCCGTATCCCTAAGAACATCAACGATCCCGATTTCGCCGCCGCCATCGTCAGTGCATTCCGAACCCTGTTCGGCCGCACCGGCGCGCGGCGGAGACTAGCGAGGTGACCGATGGCCAGGTTTGAACGCACAGCACTGCTGAGGCGGTTTCGCGAGATGGCGAAGCGCGGCGAGCCGATCGTCGGCGGTGGCGCCGGCACCGGGCTCTCCGCCAAATGCGAGGAGGCCGGCGGCGTCGATCTCATCGTCATCTACAATTCGGGCCGCTATCGGATGGCCGGCCGCGGCTCGCTCGCGGGGCTGATGGCGTACGGCGATGCCAATGCCATCGTGCTCGAAATGGCGAACGAAGTGCTGCCCGTCGTCACGAGGACGCCGGTGCTTGCGGGCGTCAACGGCACTGATCCGTTCCGCGACATGGACGTTTTCCTCGACCAGTTGAAGGCGCTCGGGTTTGCCGGCGTCCAGAACTTTCCGACCGTCGGCCTGATCGACGGCACGTTCCGCGCCAATCTGGAAGAGACCGGCATGTCCTACGCGCTGGAGATCGACATGATCGCCAAGGCGCACGACAAGGACATGCTGACCACGCCCTACGTGTTCAGCGAGAAGGAGGCCGCCGCGATGGCGATCGCCGGCGCGGACATCATCGTCTGCCACATGGGCCTGACGACCGGCGGCTCGATCGGCGCGCAGACGGCGCCCAAGCTCAAGGACTGCCCCGCCCAGATCGACACCTGGGCGTCCGCAGCGCTCAGCGTCAATCCTGACATCCTGGTGCTAGCGCATGGCGGTCCGATCGCGGATCCCGCTGATGCCGATTTTATCATGAAGAACACCCGCCATTGCCACGGCTTCTACGGGGCGTCCTCGATGGAGCGGCTTCCCGTGGAGCGGGCGCTGACGGAGCAGGTACGTCAATTCAAAGCGATCGGCGCGCGGTAACGCCTGATAGGTTCGAGGGAGGGAAAGATGTCGGGGATATTGGTCGGTGAATTGATCCTCTGGCTGATCGTCGCGATCGTCGTGGTCGTGGTCGGCGTCTATATCGTGAACTGGCTCTACCACCGCTCCTCCAAGGAGACCTCGTTCGTCCGGACCGGCTTTCTCGGCGAACGCGTGGTGATCAACGGCGGTGCCTTCGTGCTGCCGTTCATCCACGATTACACGCCGGTCAATATGAACGTGCAGCCGATGGGCATCGTGCGCTCCAGGCAGGATGCCGTGATCACCCGCGACCGCATGCGCGTGGACATCGAGGCCGATTTCTATGTGCGCGTCCAGGCGACCCGCGAAGCCGTGTCGATCGCGGCCGCCACTCTCGGCCGCCGTACCATGGAGCCGGAACAGCTCCACGCCCTCCTCGCCGGCAAGTTCATCTCCGCGATCCGTTCGATCGCCTCCGAGATGACTCTCGAGCAGATGCACGAGCAGCGCGGCGAGTATGTCGCTCGCGTCAAGGCCAACGCCGCCGAAGCCCTCGCTCAGAACGGACTCGAGCTGGAATCGGTCGCCATCACCGATCTCGACCAGACCGATCTGGAGTTCTTCAACCCATCGAACCGGTTCGATGCCGAAGGCCTAACCCAGCTGATGCAGGACATCGAGGCCAAGCGGAAGCTGCGCAACGACATCGAGCAGGACTCGATGATCAAGATCCGCGCCCGCAATCTGGAAGCCGAGCGGCAGGCGCTCGAGATCGAGCGCGAGAGCGAAACCGCGCGGCTGGACCAGGAACGCGATATTGAGATGCGCCGCGCGCTTCAGCGTACGGAAGTTGCCCGCGAACGGGCGCTGCGCGAAACCGAGGCCGAACAGGCGCAGATTTCCGCGCGCGAGGCCATCGAACGCGCCCGCATTGCCAACGACCAGGCGATCGCGGAAGCCCGCATCGCCTCCGAGCGTGAAACCCGCCAGAAGGAGATCGAGCGGACCCGCACCATCGAGGAGAAGGAGCTGCTGGCGCGCGAGGAGATCGAGAAGACGAGGATCGCCAACCAGCGCTCGATCGACACCACCCGCATCGCCTCGGAACGCGAGGTGCGCCAGCGCGAGATCGAGCGGATGCGCACAGTCGAGGAAGCCGAGATTTCCGCCCGCGAAGCCATCGAGAAGGCGCGGATCCAGCAGGACCGTGTCGTCACCGACGCCCGCATCGCCAACGAAGAAGAAACGAGGCGCCGCGAGATCGAGCGGACTCGTACCGTGGACGAAGCCGAGATCGCCGCGCGCGAGGCGACCGAGAAGGCCCGCATCGCCCAGACGCTGATCGTCAATGTCGAACGCATCTCCTCCGACGAGCGCACCCGCGCGCTGGAGATCCAGCAGGTCCGCACCATCCAGGAGGCCGAGATCGAGGCGCAGCGCGCGGTGGAAGCCGCCCGCATCGCCCGCGAGCGGACGCTCGCCGCCGAGCGCATCGCGGCCGAGCAGAACACGCGTCAGCTGGAGATCGCACGCAACCAGACACTTGATGTCGCCGGCATCTCCGCGCGTGAAGCCACCGAGGCCAGCCGCATCGCGCAGGAGGAGCGCGTGCGGTCGCTGGAGATCGCCCGCAACCGCGCTGTCGAGGAGGCCGACATCGCCTCCCGCGAGGCGATCGAGGCGGCCCGCATCGCCCAGGAGAAGGCGGTTGCGGCCGAGCGCATCCGGGCCGAGCGCGAAACCCAAGCGCTCGAAATCGAGCGCACCGGCGTGCTGGAGGCAGCCGAGCTGAAGCGGCGCGACACCATCGAGCGCGAACGGATTACGATTGATCTGGCGCTCGAAGCCGAGCGCATCAACTCCTCAAAGAAGCGCGAGGTGCTCAACATCGAGCAGAAGAAGGCGATCGAGCTCGCCGACGAGGATCGCGTCATCGCGCTGTCGACCAAGAAGTCCGAGCGGATCGACGCCGACCGCCTGGTCCGGCAGGCCGAGATCGTCGCGCGCAAGGAGGTCGAGACAACCGACGTCTCGCGCGAGCAGGCGCTGGAAGCTGCCCGCATCGAACGTCGCCGCGCCATCGAGCAGCTCGAGGTCGCGCGCGTGCAGTCCTTGCAGGAGGCCGAGATCGCCTCCCGCGAGGAGGTCGAGCGCGCGCGCATCGCGTCCGACCGGGGCCTGGACGAGGCCCGCGTCGGCCGCGAGCGCGAGCTGCGCAAGCTCGAAGTCAACCGCGAGAAGGAGGTCGAGACGGTCCTGATGGAGAAGGCCATCGCCATTCATCTGAAATCTCTGGAAGAGTCCGCCGCCAAGGCGTCGGCCGAGGAAGCGCGGATGCGCGCGACCGAAGCGACCGAGCGCGTCATCACCGCGCGCGAGAACGAGATCGCCAAGCGGCGCAAAACGGTGGAAATCCTGATCGCCGAGAAACAGGCCGAGGAGACCCGGATCGCCGCGGAAGCCGAGCGCGTCCGCGCAGCGGTCGAGGCCGAGGCGCAGCGGATGCTCAACGAGGCCGAGAACGTGCTGACCGATCAGGCGCGCTACTCGCTGTTCCGCAGAAAGCTGCTCGACCGGATCGAGGGCATCGTGCGCGAAAGCGTCAAGCCGATGGAGAAGATCGAGGGCATCCGCATTCTCCAGGTCGACGGCCTCAACGGCAACGGCCATGGCGGCAATGGCGGCCGCAGCGCCACCGACGAGGTAATCGACTCCGCCCTGCGCTATCGCGTCCAGGCGCCGCTGATCGATTCCATCCTGGCCGACATCGGTGTCGAGGGCGGCAGTCTCTCCAAGATGCCGGGCCTGATCCGCGAAGCGCGTGACATGCAGGGCATCAAGGAGTCCGCGCGCAAGAGCGGCGGAGGCGGTGGTGGCGGCGACAAAGCGACAGCCGCTTCGCCTGCGGCCGAGGGCGGCGAACCGGGGGCCGAGCGCGGGCCGAAGAAGAAGGGCTGAGGTCGCACCATGGCGCGCGTCTATGTCTCCACCGTCGTCAACGCCCGCAACGACCGCGTCTGGGCGCGGGTGCGTGATTTCAATGGCCTGCCGAACTGGCATCCGGCCATTGCCGAAAGCCGCATCGAGGGCGGCGAGCCCTCCGACAAGATCGGTTGTGTGCGGGATTTTCGCCTGCGCAACGGCGACCGCATCCGCGAGAAGCTGCTCGGCCTCTCCGACTATGACATGTTCTGCACCTATTCGATCCTGGAATCGCCGATGGGCGTCGAGAACTACGTCGCGACGCTGCGGCTCACTCCCGTCACCGACGGCGACCAGACCTTCATGGAATGGACCGCCGAGTTCGACTGCCCACCGGAGCGGGAGATCGAGCTCGTCAGCAATATCGGTGGCGGCGTGTTCCAGGGCGGATTTGACGCGCTGAAGCGCGTGTTTGGAGGCTAGCCGTGCCGCACATCGTCAAGAGCACGATTTTGGACGCTCCGACCGACGCGGCGTGGAACGTGCTGCGCGATTTCAACGGGCACGATCGCTGGCATCCGGCGGTCGCGACCTCCTCGATCGAACGCGCACAGTCCGCCGACAAGATCGGCTGCGTCAGGCGGTTCAAGCTCAACGACGGCTCCGAGCTGCGCGAGCAATTGCTGGCGCTGTCGGACCTCGAACAGTCCTTCAGCTATTGCCTGCTCGATACGCCGGTGCCGATGTTCAACTACGTCGCCCATGTGCGGCTGCTGCCTGTCACCGACGGCGACCGCACCTTCTGGCACTGGGAATCGCGCTTCACCACCAGGCCGGAGGATCGCGACCGCCTGACGCAAATGGTGGCGGAAGACATCTATCAGGCAGGCTTCGAGGCGATCCGCCGACATCTGAAGGAGGCTGCATAATCATGGCCGTGACCGTGAAGACTTTTACAAGCGCCAGCGAGGCGGCCGGCGCGCTGTCCTCGGACCGCAACGCGCGCTATCTCGGCGGCGGCACGCTGGTGATGCGGGCGCTGAACGAGGGGGACGTTTCCATCTCGACGGTCGTGCGCGCTCAGGACCGGGCGCTGACCCGGATCGACGCCTCGGGCCCGCGCATCACCCTCGGCGCCGGCGTCACCTTCGCGCGCGTCCTCGCCGAACGCGACCTCGCCTTCCTGCACGCGCCCGCCCGTTCGATCGGCGGGCCCGCCGTCCGCAACATGGGCACGGTCGGCGGCAACCTCTTCGCACCAAATCCCTATGGCGATTTCACCGTGGCGCTACTGGCGCTGGATGCCACGATCGCCGTCGCCGGCGGCTTCGGCGCGCGCGACATTCCGATCGAAGAGTTCTTGCAGGCGCGCGAACGGCAGACCGGGACATTGGTGCTGTCGGTGTCCTGCACCCGGCCCGCCAACAGTGAAGCCTTCCGCTATCGCAAGATCGCCCGCATCAAGCCGAAGGGCGGCTCGGTCGTGACGCTCGCGGCGCATCTGCCACTCAGCGGCGGCCGGATCGCGGGCGCGCGGATCGCACTGGGATCGATGGCACCGACCCAGATCCGCGCCCGCGCCGCCGAGCGTGCGCTCGAGGGTCGCTCGCTCGACGCTGCAACCATCGCGGCCGCGGCATCCGCAGCGTCCGAGGGAACATCGCCATCCGACAACGCGCTCGGCAGCGCCTGGTATCGCCGCGAGATCGTCGGCGTCCATCTGCGGCGCCTGCTGTCGGGACAGGAATAGACCCATGTCCAAGATACCCCTGCAATTTCGTCACAACGGCCGCGACGTCGCGATCTTCGTCGACGGCGGCACCAATCTTCTGGTGGCGCTGCGCGAGCTGATCGGCGACATGACGCCGAAATTCGGCTGTGGCCAGGGCGGCTGCGGCACCTGCAGTGTGCTGATCGACGGCGAACTCCACCTCTCCTGCCTGACATTGGCGGAGACGGTCGCCGGCCGCTCGATCGAGACGCTCGACGGCATCAAGCAGGGCCCGAACCTGCACCCTCTGCAACGCGCCTTCGCCGACAATTTTGCGGCCCAGTGCGGCTATTGCACGCCGGGGATGCTGATGGCCGCAAAGGCGCTGCTCGACCGCAACCCCTCGCCCAGCCGTGACGAGGTCGTCGAGGCGATCTCCGGCAACATCTGCCGCTGCACCGGCTACGAGCCGATCATCAATGCCATCCTCGCCGCCGCCGGCGGCCGGGTCAGCGCCTGAGGTCAGACAATGCTGGAACTGCGCAAGGACATCTTCGCCGACGAGCGCGACGATAACCTCAACGAAATCGGCAAGGGCACGCAACGCCAGGACATGCTCGGCCATGTCACGGGCACGTCGAGCTATTTCAACGATCATAAGCTGCAAGGCATGCTGCACCTGAAGGCCGTTCGCTCGACACAGGCCCATGCAAGGATCCGCCGGATCGATACCACCGAGGCCGAACGCTCGGCCGGCGTGCGCCGTATCATTCGCGGCACTGATGTGCCTGTTAACCTCAACACGCTTTTGAGCCTGATCAACTTCGGCAAGGACGACGAGCCGTCGCTGGCGGTCGACAAGGTTCGCTACAAGGGCGAGCCGATCCTCGCCATCGTCGCCGACAGCGAGCGCGAGGCGTTCGAAGCGATCGCTAAGGTCAAGGTCGACTACGAACCGCTGCCGGCCGTGTTCGACGTCGAGGATGCTCTCAAGGCCGGCGCGCCCGTGGTCAACGAGACCTATCCGAAGAACGCCTTCATCTATCACGACGTCTATGACCACCAGCGCCTGCGCTTCGGCGATGCCGATGCGGCGCTCGCGAGCGCCGACCACGTGCTCGAACAGCGCTACCAGATGTCGCCAATCGAACACGCGCCGACCGAGACCAACGGCGCCATTGCCGCGCCCGACACCAACGGCCGCTACGTCGTCTACACCTCGACCCAGGCGCTGTTCTTCTCCGTCGACACCTGCGCCAAAATTCTGGACGTGCCCTCCAATACCTTCCATTTTATCGGCGGCACCGTCGGCGGCGGCTTCGGCGGCAAGGTGGACACCCTGACCGAGCCGCTCGCCATCCTCGGCGCCATGCTGACCGGGCGCCCCGTCCGCTACGTGTTCGGACGCGAGGATGAGATGCAGTACGGCCCGCCGCGCGGCGCCGAACGCATCTTTATCAAAGACGGCGTGATGCGCGACGGCCGCGTCGTCGCACGCAAGATCCGCGCCTATTTCGACAGCGGCGCTTATACACGGCTGTCCAGCTACGCCGCGGTGAAGTGTGCGGCGCATCTGCCGGGGCCCTATACGATCCCGAACGTCTATGGCGACGTCTACTGCGTCTTCACCAACCGGACGCCCGCGACCGCCATGCGCGGCTTCGGCGTCACGGCGATGGACTTTGCCATCGAATGCCAGATGGACAAGCTGGCAAACCTCGTCGGCATGGACCCGATGGAATTTCGGATACTGAACGCCTATCGCGACGGCGACATGAAGGCACACCGGCGCGAGGCCAAGAACACCGCGCTGATCGAATGCGTTCAGGTCGCGGCCGAAAAGGCCAAATGGCCGATCCGCGACGAGTTCAGGCGCGCCTCCTCGCGCAAGGATGGCGGCGGCAGCCGCGCGGCGGTCCCACCGACCCCGACGGATTCGCGCGCGCGTCCGGCCGCCCCCGCGCAGCAGCGCACCAGCTATGACCGCGCGCCGGTGAACGCGACGCGGGAGCCGCCGCGCGATCCGCCGCCGCCGGCACCGCCGCCTCCCCCGCCGCGCCCGGCCGCGCCATCGCACGGCGCGACCAGGTTCTCGTCCGTGTTCGGCACCAGGAGACGCTGACATGACCAGGCATCGCGGACGCGGCATGGCGTCGATCAATTATCCCATCGGCATGAACCTTGGCGGCGATCCAAGCCAGGCACTGGTTCACTCCAATCCCAGCGGCAAGTTCACCGTGGCGCTGTCCTCGATCGATTTGGGACAGGGCATGAAGTCGGTGACGCGGCAGATCTGCGCCGAGACGCTGGGCGTGCCGGTCGAGGACGTCTATGTCGACACGGCGGATTCCGACACCGGCCCGCACTGCATGGGCTCGTTCGCCTCGCGCGGCACCCACCGCGTCGGCAACGCCGTGATGGCCGCCGCACGCGAGGCCCGCGGCGTGATGATGGAGGCGGCGGCCGAGGAGCTCGAGGTCAACGCGTCCGATCTCGAAACCGACGGCCGCGGTAACATCCACGTCAAGGGCGCGCCGCATCGCTCGATCTCGACCAAGGACGTCGCGATTGCCGCGCAGTTCAAGCAGGGCAAGACCATCTCCGGCCGCGGCATCTTTCTCGTTCCGCTCTCCAACGTTGATCCCGAGACCGGCGAGATGTCGCCGGCGACCTGCTACGCCCATGCCTGCCTCGTCGCCGAGGTCGAGGTCGACGACGAGACCGGCGAGGTCGCGATGGTCCGCATGGACTCCGCGTATGAGCTCGGCCGCGCGCTCAACCCGCGTCTGGTCGAGCAGCAGCTGGTCGGCGGCGCCTGGATGGGCGTCAGCCACGCGCTCTACGAGACCCCCGAGCCCTATTATCCCGATCCCGTTCACGGCCCCCGCGACTTCGTCGAATACCTGATGCCCGGCCCGGGCGACATCTGCCCGCACGATATCGCAGTGCTGGAGCGTCCCGCCCCCGATGGCCCGTTCGGCGCCAAGGGCCCCGGCGAGATGTGCGCCAATCCGGTGCTGCCGGCCGTCGCCAATGCGATCTTCAACGCCGTGGGCGTGCGCATCGACGACCTGCCGATCACGCCCGAAAAGGTGCTGCGCGCGATCAAGAGCCAGGGCGGCGCGCGGCCGCAGGCGCGGCGCTAGAGGATCGGCCGTGGCGGTTCGCAGCAACATCGTCGGCATCGACAGCCCCGAGGCGCTGGAGAAAGCGTTGCGGGCCGCCTATTACCTCGCCGACGAGGGTCTTGCGACATCGGCCTATCTCGGCCTTGCACTCGGCAAGCCGCTGCTGCTCGAGGGCGCGCCGGGCGTCGGCAAGACCGAGGCCGCAAAGGCGATCGCTGCCGTGCTCGGGCGCCGCCTGATCCGCCTGCAATGCTACGAGGGCATCGACGCCTCTGCTGCGCTTTATGAGTGGAACTACCCGCGCCAGATGCTGGCGATCCGCCAGGCCGGCGACGAGAGCATCGACATCTACGGCGAGACCTTTCTGATCGAGCGGCCGATGCTGGCCACGCTCCGCGCGCCCGATTCCACCGTGCTGTTGATCGACGAGATCGACCGCGCCGACCAGGAGTTCGAGGCCTTCCTGCTCGAATTCCTCTCCGACTTTCAGATCTCGATTCCCGAGCGCGGCACGGTGCGCGCGGCCGAGCGCCCGGTCGTGGTCCTCACGTCGAACCGGACACGCGATCTGCACGAGGCCTTGCGCCGCCGCTGCGTCTATCACTGGATCGACTATCCCAGTGCCGAGCGCGAAGCGCGGATCATCATGATGCGCGCCTCCAGCGTCGCCGAGGCAACGGCCCGCGCCGTCGTTGCAGCCGTGGAAAAGTTGCGGCGCGAACCGCTGAGCAAGGCGCCGGGCATTGCCGAGGCGGTCGACTGGGCCGAGGCCGCGACCCTGCTGCACAAGGGCGGCGCGCGCTGGCCGGATGCGTTCAAGCGCTCGATCGGCGTGGCGCTCAAGGATGAGGAAGACCTGCACTTCATCTCGCCGCGGCTCGATGCCATGCTCGCGGAGGCGACGGCATGACCCCCGAGCCGCAGCTGCCGCGCGCCGCGCGGATCTTCGTCGCCTTCGTCCCGCTGCTGCGCGCGAACGGCTTCGCCGTCGCACCGGAGCAAACCACGACGTTTCTGGCGGCGATCGAGCTGCTCGGCCCCGGCAGCATCGAGCACATCAGGCAAGCTGCCCTGGCGACGCTGGCCCCGCCGCCCGAGCGCCGCGCGACGTTCGACCGGCTGTTCGATCTGCATTTCCGCGGCAACGAGGCCATCGAGCGCACCGATGACGGTGAGGACGACGAGACCGTCCGGCTTCAAGAAGAAGGCCGCGGTGATGAGGAGCCGCTTCTTGCCGACGAGGCGAGCGATTCCGGCCTGACCGCGACGCGTGCCGAGGCGCTGGTCGAGCGCCGATTTGCAACGACCGCGAGCACGGACGCATTGCGCCGTCTGGCGCGGGAGGCAGCGCGACGCCTGCCGCGGCGGCGCGGCCACCGCCGCATGCGCGCCCGCCGCGGACCGTTCGCCGATCTCCGCCGCACCCTGCGCGACAGCGTCCGCAGCGACGGCGAGATCCTGCGGCTCGGTCACATGAAGCGGCGCCAACGTCCGCGCAAGATGCTGCTGCTGATCGACGTCTCCGGCTCGATGAAGAGCCGCACCGAGGAGAACATGAAGCTCGCGCATGCGCTGGTGCAGGCCGCCCCTAACGTCGAAGTCTTCACCTTCGGCACGCGGCTGACCCGCGTCACCCGCCCGTTGCGGCTGAAGCGCCGCGAGCAGGCCATGAACGCTGCCGCGCATCTGGTCAGCGACTGGGACGGCGGCACCCGCATCGGCGACGCGCTGCAAGCTTTCCTGGCAGTTCCGCGGTTCGGTGGCTACGCCCGCGGCGCCGCCGTGGTGATCGTCTCCGATGGTCTCGAGCGTGGCGAGACCGACGCACTCGCCGACGCCGTCGCGAAGCTGTCACGGCGAGCCTGGCGCTTGAGCTGGCTGACGCCGCTGGCGACAAGCCCCGGCTTCCGCCCGCAGACCGAGGCGCTGATCGCCATCGAGCGCTTCGTCGACGACCTCGTGGATGGCGGCTCCAGCGCGTCGATCGTCGCGCACATTCTGGCGTTGGGACGAAGGAGAGCGGCGTGAGCGACATTGTCGATGGCCATCATCATATCTGGCGGCAGGCGGACCTGCCCTGGCTGATTGGCCCCATGCAGCCGCGCATCTTCGGCCCCTATGAACCGATCCGGCGCGACTATCCGATCCAGGAATATCTCGACGACCTCAGGGGCACCGGCGTCACGCGCTCGGTCTATGTGCAAACTAACTGGGCCACCGAGCGTTTCGAGGACGAGGCCGCATGGGTGCAGCAGACTGCCGGCGAGCACGGCTGGCCGCACGCGATCGTCGCTTATGCCGATTTTGCCGTGGACGACGTTCGCCCGCAGCTCGATCGCCTGAAACGCTACCCGCTGGTGCGCGGCGTGCGCATGCAGCTGCACTGGCACGAAAACCGGCTCTACCGCTTTGCGGCCCGCCCGGATCTCTGCGCCGATCCGATGATTCATCGCAACGTGGCGCGCCTTGCCGACTATGGCTGGAGCTTCGACTTGCAGGTGTTCACGCCGCAAATGCCGCAGGCCGCAGCGCTCGCCGAGGCCTGCCCGGGGGTGACCTTCATCCTCCAACATGCCGGCATGCTGGAGGATCTCTCGCCTGGCGGCCGCGCCGCCTGGCGCGGCGGGATGGCCCGGCTCGCGGCCTGCCCCAACGTGGTCTCAAAGCTGTCCGGACTCGGCACCTTCATCCATCGCAACGATCCCTCGCACATCGCCGCCGTGCTCACTGACACGGTCGCGATCTTCGGCGCCGAGCGCTGCCTGTTCGGCTCCAACTTCCCGATCGAGAAATTGTGGACCAGCTATCGCGAACTCGTGGACGCCTTTCGCAGCGCGGCCGCGCCGTTCAGCGCGGAGCAGCAGGATGCCATCTTCAGGACGACGGCAGCGCGCGTCTATCGGCTTTGACAGACAAGAAACTAGACAGGAGGGCAACGAATGGCGCTGGAGATCAAGATCCTGGACTACGGCGATATCGAACTGGAATCGAGCTTTCTGGTTCTCGGCCGCGACTGCGGCCGCACCCGCCGCGTCCTCACCCTCGGCTTCCTGATCCTCGGGGGGAAGTATCCGGTCGTGGTCGACACCGGCTACCGCTCCAACCAGATCATGGAGACGCTGGGCATGCGCGGGATGCAGTACCACGAGAACATGATCGAGAACCAGCTCGCGCGCCACGGCGTGCGTATGGGCGACGTCCGCTTCGTCTGCCACACCCATCTGCACATCGACCATGCCGGCAAGGACGATCTGTTCCCGATGAACACGACCGTCGTGCTCAACCGCAAGGAGCTCGAATATTCGGTCTCCGGCCTGATGCATCCGCAATATCCGGCACCCGACATCAAGCACCTGATCGACCGGCTGCACACCAAGAGCGCGCTGCGCTTTCTTGACCTCGAGATCACCGGTCCGATCGAGCTGATGCCCGGCGTCTATTGCGACGCTGCCAATGCACATACGGAGGGCTCGATGAACATCATCGTCGAGACGTCCGACGGCATTGCGACGATCTGCGGCGACGTGATTTACGACTTCAACGACCAGATCGTGACGCCCTTCAACGAAATCCACGATTGGGAGCCGCGCACCACAGGCAATCACGGCACCAGCAAGCGGGCGGAGAAGGCCTCGATCAAGAAGCTCCTCAGCAATTCGCGCTATTTGCTGCCGGTGCACGACCGTCCCGCCAAGATCGAAGGCGGCAACGTCGTCGGGCGCCTGCACGATCAGGTCCCCGGCCCGATCGTGCAATCGCTGCCCACACGCAACTGGTTTCCGGCTTAACGTGACCTGAGGATCGACAATGACCCACGTCACCTTGCGAAGCGAGTTCGAGATCCTGATCGACCCCTATGCGCCGGTCGCGCAAGTCGGCACCGGCTTCGACTTCACGGAGGGGCCGATCTGGCATCCGGTCGATCATTATCTGCTGTTCTCGGACATGCCCGGCGACGTGCGCCGGCGCTGGGATGCGCGGCGCGGTGTCGTGGAGGTCAAGCGCCCCTCCAACAAATGCAACGGCATGACCTATGATGCCGAGCTCAATCTCATCGTCTGCGAGCACGCGACCTCGCAGCTGATCCGCGAGCGGCCGGATGGCCGGCGCGAGGTGCTGGCTTCGCATTTTAGGGGACAGGAGCTGAACAGCCCGAACGATGTCTGCGTGCACTCCTCCGGCGCCATCTATTTCTCGGACCCCTGGTACGGCCGCATGCCGGTCTATGGCGTCGAGCGGCCGCGCCAGCTCGGCTTTCAGGGCGTCTATCGCGTCGTGCCCGGTGGCGAACCGAAGCTCGTGGTCGAGCGCAATCTGTTCGACCAGCCGAACGGGCTGTGCTTCTCGCCGGACGAGAAGCTGCTCTACGTCAACGACACCGTGCAGGCGCTGATCCGCGTCTTCGACGTCGATGGCGACGGTTCGTTGTCGAATGCGCGGGTGTTCGCAAGCGCCATCCGCTCCGAGTTGGAGCCCGGCTTGCCCGACGGCATGAAGTGCGATCAGCACGGCAATATCTGGGTCACCGCGCCCGGCGGCGTCTGGGTCTATTCGCCGCGCGGCGAGCTGCTCGGCAAAGTCCGCGTGCCCGAGCTCGTCGCCAACCTCGCCTGGGGCGCACCTGATTTTCGCACGCTGTACCTGACTTCAACCCATTCGGTCTACGCGATCCCAACCAAGGTCGGCCCGCGGCACGAGCCCTACATGAGCGGCCGGCGAAGCGGCGGCGACGCGACGGCAAGCGCGGCGCCGGGGGCGCCAATCTTGACCGACGGCGAGATGCGGCTCGATCCGCAGCGCTGCGCCATGATCATCCAGGACCTGCAGAACGACGTCATCATGGATGGCGGTGCCTTCGCCGACTCCGGCGCGCCCGGCCACGCAAAGCAACAGCACGTCATCGAGAATGTCCGGCGCCTGGCGGAGACCGCGCGCGCCCGCGGTGTCGCGATCATCCATGTCTGGTTCGTCGTCGAGCCCGGCGCGCCCGGCGTCACACTGAATGCGCCGTTGTTCGAGGGCCTCGTCGACAGCAAGGCGATGGTGCGCGGAAGCTGGGGCGCGGCGCCCGTCTCCGGCCTCGAACCACGGCCCGGCGACTTCGTCGTCGAGAAGATGCGCATGAGCGCCTGGGAAGGCACGCGGCTCGAGACGATTCTGAAGGCGACCGGGCGCGACATGATCATCAACACCGGCGCCTGGACCAACATGTCGGTCGAGCACACCGCCCGCACCGGCGCAGACAAGGGCTACTTCATGATCGTTCCCGAGGATTGCTGCTCGACCATGAATGCCGACTGGCACAACGCGTCAATTAATTTCGCCATGCAGAACGTCGCGATCGTCACTCGGGCGGACGCCGTCATCAGGGCGTTGGGATGAACGCTGGTGAAGCTCCTCCACCTGTCTTGCTCGCCCCGCGCCGACTCGGTCTCGAGTGCCGGCGCGCGCGTCTTTCTCGACAGCTTTGGCCGGGCCCGGCCGGACTGGGATCTCGATATCATGGACATCTGGCGGGAGCGGATGCCGGAATTTGCGGGTCCCATCGTCGAGGCGAAATATGCGCGGATGAACGCGCAAGCGTTTAGCGACCCGCAGCGCGAGAGCTTTGCCGAGGCCGAGCGCATGGCGCTGCGCCTGTCGCTTGCCGATCGCGTGCTGATCTCGACGCCGATGTGGAACTTCGGCATTCCCTACAAGCTCAAGCACTGGTTCGACATCATCGTGCAGCCCGGGCTGACTTTCCGGTTCGACCCGTCACAGGGTTATCTCCCCCTGCTCAAGGACCGGCCGACGCTGGTAATCCTCGCCAGCGGCAGCGACTTTACCACCGGCATGAACCGCGGCCGCATCGACATGGCAACGCCGTACCTGCGGGACATCCTGCGCTTCATCGGGATCGACAACGTCCGGTTCGTGCCGATCGGGCCAACCACCGGGCCGCAACAGCCGATCGAGGCTGCGCGGGAAAGGGCGCTTCGACGTCTGGCTGCAATGGCCGCGACTTTCTGAAACATCCCGGCGTCGCTTGATCGCGTTAGGGAGGCCCGATTTGAATCCTCGACGGTTGATGGGGCCTGTCGTCGATGCTGCCGCAGTTCAGCGTCACCGTTCAAGGTGCGTCAGCAGCGAGATCGATCTCAGGCCACGCCAGTCTCACGAATGTTTCGCGCTGACGCTGCCGAATGGTCCGAAGTCGCCAACAAAGGTCTCACCTGCCTTCGGCCGCAACATGCCTGTCAGCGTGCCCGTGCTGACCATCTGTCCTGCCTTCAGGCCGATACCCTTGCGCATTGCCGATGGTCGTCCGGGCGGTGGAAATTACTGCTTCAAGCAGTACCTTATAGTTCTAAAATAGAACTGTAAGATACGCCTGTAGTCCACTGATTTTCCCCGCCTCGATGGGGATTGTTTGGAATTTAGTACCTATCTAGAATGCAAGGGACCGCACTGGCCTCTGCGAAGATTCGGATCGAGCCCAGGCCGGCACGAGTGGAGTGTGTGGATGAAGTGGAAAGAACTCGAGGAAGAGCCGTGTTCGATGGCCCGAACCATCGGCGTGATCGGCGATCGCTGGACGCTTCTGATCCTGCGCGAATGCTTCCTGCGCACGCGCCGCTTCGAGGGATTTCAGTCGGCGCTGGGAATCACGCGGCACTTGCTCGCCGAGCGGCTGAAGAAACTGGTTCGGCAGGGCATCCTGCGCCGCATTCCCTATCAGGAATCGCCTAAGCGCCACGAATATATCCTGACCCAGAAGGGCATCGACCTCTATCCGATCATGATGGCGATCGTGCATTGGGGAGATACTCATATGGTCGACGAGCGCGGCCGCCCCTTGCTGCACCAGCACCGCAAATGCGGAAAGGACTTCGATCCGGTCATGGTGTGCTCCGAATGCGGCGAGCCGCTGTCGGCCAAGGAAGTTCATACCCACCCGGGGCCGGGTGCCCGCAGCCTCCCGGAGAAAAGCGCGCCGGAGACCAGGAAGGCAAAGGCGCGCTCACGCGCCGCTTGAGACGGCAGCGCGCGGCATGCCTGCCGCGACGCTGAATTCGCTCCTATCGCGCGACGAACCCAGGCGCCAGCGTCACCGCTGGATTCTCATGGATGGCAACGAAGGTGCGCTGACTCTGGACCGGGTCAAATACGGCCGGCCCCTCGACCATGCGACGGAGCTTGCCGAGCACGTCCGCCAGCTCCGCCTGCAGCTCCACCGCTCTCGTCGTTGGCACGACGCCGCGGTCCGCGGCGGCGGGCACGAACAAGGGATCAGCAAGACCTGCCGCAACCGGTTCAGCCGAGCCGATAGCGCCGGCTGCCCTATGTTCAGGCGCGACGCCGCGCGCGTGACGTTCCGCTCACGCAGCAGCGCCTCCAGGTCGAGCAAAAGGCCGAGATCAATCTCGGCAATGTCGGTATTACCGGCCAGCGCCGATCGCCGGCACAACTACCGTAGCCGAGAATATTCGCCAGGCCATGGAGAGGCAGCAGTTTGTTTCAAGAGCGGGCCGGCAAACGATCGGCGGCCTCACGGTATCGCTCGGGCTCGCCTGCTATGAGCCCGGGGAACCGTTGCTGGATTGGATAGGCAGGGCCGACAGTGCCCCGTATGAAGCCAAGCATGACGGCCGGTCAGAGCGGCCGAATGGATCACGCGCAATACCCCCCGCGATCAGCGAAGTTCATGACGTTCGGGACGCAGTTCGCGCGAGCGACTTCTTGCCTTCGTTCAAAGCAGAAACGGCCTGGAAGCGACTTGGGCGTCCGATCAAATATCCCTGCACCTCATCACATCCCTCGTGCAGTAGGAGCAACCTCTGAGCTTCGGTTTCGATGCCCTCCGCCAGAATGGGTACGCCGAGGCCGTGAGCAAGTGCGATGATCGCGCGAACAATCGCCAAGGCGCGCTCGCTGCCTCCGAGTGAAGCGACGAATGACCGGTCCAGCTTGATTCTGTCCAGAGGAAATGCCTCGAGGTATGACAGCGAAGAATAGCCGGTTCCAAAGTCGTCCAGTGCGATCAGGACTCCGAGAGCCTTGAGCGACTGCATCGCCTTCTTGGCGCGCGCGATATCCTCGATCAGGACGCCTTCAGTAATTTCAAGCTCAAGGCGCGAGGCCGCCAATCCGCTTTCCTGCAATGCATTGTGAACCTGCGTGTCGAGGTTTTCCCGCCGAAACTGCGCAGCCGAGACGTTGACGGCAATCCGGAGAGGCTGCTCCCAAGATGCCGCTTCCCTGCAGGCCTCCATCAGCACCCAGTCGTCGATCTGAGAGATGGAGCCGCTCCGCTCCGCGATCGGTATGAACTCTCCGGGTGGAACGATCCCGCGGATGGGATGCTTCCAGCGAACGAGCGCCTCGTACCCAATGATGTCCCCATCCCGGTGCTGTTGCGGCTGGTACTCCAGGAACAGTTCCCTCCGCTCCACGGCGAAGCGGAGATCGTGCTCAAGGGCTCGGCGGTCCCGGAGCTGCTGGTCCATGGCGCTGGTGAACAGGCGGATCGCGCCCCTGCCATCGTGCTTGGCCCGATAGAGGGCGGCATCGGCATTCGCCAGCAACGAGACTGCATTGTCGGCGTCTCTAGGGAATAATGCCACCCCCACGCAAAGATCGACCTTGAGGGAATGAGCCCCAACTTCGATCGGGCGCTCCAGTGTGGCCCGCATCCTGGTGGCCAGCAGTTCTGCCGTTGCGGACAGGGGAACTTCATCGGTGATCCCGATGAACTCGTCGCCACCAACTCGAGCCACATAAGAACCCTGGGCCGCGTCCTGCAGTCGTCGGCAGACTTCCCGCAGCACGGCGTCTCCGATTGCGTGGCCAAAGAGGTCGTTGATCTCCTTGAAATGATCGAGATCGATGCAGAGAACGGCGAAGCCGGAGCCGGTGATCTCTGCTCGGTCGACGGCGGCCGCAAGGTGCCGATCCAGAGCGCTCCTATTGGGTAGGTCGGTGAGCGCATCATGGGACGCCAGATAGGTGATCTTCTCTTGGTTTCGATTACGATCCGTCACGTCGAATGCGACGCTGACATGCGCGGCGTGGCCCTCGTAAACGAGCGGTCGGGTCTCGATTGCCACCTGAATAACGTCGCCGCACGCTGTCCTATGCAGTTCAAAATCGGATCTGGCGCCGCCATTCCAAGAGTTGCACTCGAATTGAAGCTCCGTCATGGCGAGGAGTTCCTCGCGGCCATATCCGTAGTGGCTACACATCGCGGCATTCACCGCGAGCACTTGCCGTGTTTTCGCATCCGCTACCCACATCGGTAGCGGATTTTCTTCGAAGAGAAGCCTGAAGGACGCCTCGCGCCGCTTCAGGTCGGTGATGTCGATCCTGACGCCGATGCTGCCGCCATCTGCCGTGCGTCTCTCCTCGACGCGTACCCACCGATCGCCGGCCAGATGCTGCTCGTGAGAGTAGTGCGGCAAGGCGTGGCGGGCCAAGCGCTCAACAAGCCAGGCCTCCTCCCGTCCGCGCGCCTCCGGGTACTGCCCCCGCAACAATCCAGCCCGCAGGATACTTTCGAACCGGACTCCGGTCGCGAGTGCCTCCTGGCTGACGGCGTAAAACTCCGCGTACTGCTGGTTCCAAAGAACCAGTCGATCGTCCTTGTCAAAAACCGCGAGACCTTCAGGGACGACGTCCAGCGCCTCCGTGAGGTGAGTGTGAGCCGCGCGGGCGGCGGCTTCGGCTTGCTCAGCCGCGGTCTTCGCAGCGGCAAGAGCCATTTCGGTTCGATGAGGCTCCGTGATGTCCTCATGCGTCGCGACCCAGCCTTTGCCCTCCATCGGCCGATGCCGGATGCGCACAATGCGTCCGTTGATTAGCTCGATGGTGGTATCTGATGGCTGGGCTATCACTGCGGCGCTGTTACGCCAGGTCAAATATTCCGGCTTCGACATCTTCGGTGCGCTGCCGGCCGAATACCGAAGATCGACAATGTCGTTCAGCCTCATGCCGGGTCGGACGACTTCTGGATCGAGATCGTATATCTCCAGATATTGCCGATTGCAGACGATCAGGCGCTGATCCTCGTCGAAAAAGCAGAGACCTTGCGACATGTTATTTAGCGCGGTATCGAACCGTTCGGCAAAGGCGATGGCGGCCTTCTCTGCCGTCCGTGCGCGCCCGCCTTCTTCGGTTAGCTTAGCGTGGGTTTGGACCAGTTGGACGAAAGATCGAAAGTTGGTGTTGATCATGCGGCCGAGCAGCACGAGCAGCAGCAGCAGATTGATGCCCAGCGAGATCATCATACCGTCGCCGGAAAGAAGGAGTACGGTCGCGATCGGTGCGCCGGCGATGAGCATTGTCAGCCGCGAGGCCGGCGGGAAGCTGCCCAGGCAGTAGGCGGCGCCCACGCACCCCATGAAGACGAGCAATGCTACTGGCGCACGTAAATTGGGCTCGACAGCCCCGAACAGCGCCAAGATCCAGAACACAAAACCTGCGTTGATCACGACCGCCACAAGACGGGTCCTGGCAAGCTGACGGTGCGCCTCT
This sequence comes from Bradyrhizobium sp. 199, assembly GCF_023073355.1. Lineage (GTDB taxonomy): Bacteria > Pseudomonadota > Alphaproteobacteria > Rhizobiales > Xanthobacteraceae > Bradyrhizobium. The sequence continues at coordinate 1,465,988 of NZ_JADPJI010000002.1, read as the reverse complement.
TCGGGCGAGAAATCGTCGCGTTTCAGGCGGATCCACTGGATCAACCGGACGAAACAAGCGGCCAGAAGAGCGGCCGGCAAGGCAAACCTCAGCCATGCCGACACGGTGGGCGGGAGAACCAAACCTACGCTGATGCTATCTATCAGCAATGCCGCGTAGAGAACCGGCACCTGTTTCCGCAGCACACGGAATTGTTCGACGACCAGAGCACGGCCCAGCGGATCGGCAATGTCGCCGACCAAAAATGCGTCACCAATTCGCGCAAATACGCCCATCCAGACATCCCCAGTCCATCGACAAGCTAGGGCAAACTGCCGAAGGACGCGTAAAGGGGCTTGGTGTCTTCCGGCTTAATGGCCGCTAAGGCTAGGAGGCTCTTCTGCTTATTGGTGGCGCCGCTCGTAAAGTCGCCGGATTCCCGGGCGCGCGGCAGGGTCGGTTGCCTATCGTGCCGACCAATTTACCATGGTGGGCTCGCGAAAGTCTCAGCCTGCGACCGTGCCAGTCGGGCAGAGTCACTGCCTAGCGGCCTCTTTGGGATCTTGTAACCTCGTCCTCCATTCGATAGCCCTCCTTGCTCTTCCAGGTCACTACCTTTTTCTCACATGCTCCCCTGGCAAACGCGTCAGGATGAATTTTGTCACTTGTACGATAGGCGCTTGCTGTTTCTGGCCATGTTGCCCCATCGCCCGAGGTAATGACGTAGTCCTTGCCAGGGGCATTCTTCAGGCTCGCAAGCGCTTCCTCGAAGGTTGCGAATGGTCCGGCGTAGCCCCTTATTGCATCGCGAGACGAGCCTTAACGCGAAAGGGCAAAGGGTTCAAAATGTTCCCCTGACTCGAGCTCACAAGTCTCAAGAAGAAATTCCAAGTAGTCGCGCAAAAGGAGAAGATTGAGGCTGCTCCCTTTCGTGCTCGCGCTCGGTTATGCTGATGAGGATAAACTGATTGATAAGTTCAATTGCTACTTTGAATTCCTCTTTGGGCGGCGCCAGATACTCGACTGTCGTTGTTTGCTCCTGTGAGGAGGTTTTGGCGATGCTCCATTTCAGGTCATCCCTGATGTAACGAAGGAGCTCCCCGACCGTATGTAAGATTCGATTTGGAGGAAGCTGAAGTATGCTTCTCGCCTTCGGATTGAGCGTTAGTATTCGAGCATCATCGGTCTTCTGGCGGCCGTCCATGATGGGAACCGCTGCAAGAATGCCTATCAGCGATCTCTCGAACAGAATCTGCAAAACGTCTACCTTGTCGCTCAGCGTCGCCAGGTAACTCAGCGCGAAAACAGGCTTGCTGCGCTCCTCAGCGGAAACGGGAAGAATGAGGCATTCCCAGTACGTGTGCTTCTGCGAAAGAGACGAGATATAGCGTGCATAGATAGGCTGCTGCGCGCCAAGACTTTCGTCATAGAGTTCACGAAGGCTATTTGCCGTCGCAAACTTGAGTTCTGAGGTCAAGCAACCGCGCAGGTCGCGTCCTACGCTGGCGATATAAGCCTCGCTCTGGCTTACGATCAGGTATTCGTTACCCGCTTTCATGGCCAGCAGGGTTTGGTCCAGGCTACTTGCGGCGGAAAACATGTCACGAAGTCGTGGCTGGCGGCTGACACGATGAAACAGCCAGCTTCGGTGAGCAGCATCAAGCGATCTGGAATGTATCTGATCCGTGATCTGCTTGCCTCTCCACGTCTGGATCGGAGCGCGACTATTTGGCGCCTCTGCAGCCGCCGCTTCAACGACGGTAGATACAGGTTCTCGAGACCTTGCAACGTCTGACATCTCTGCCCCTAGATACTACGTAGAGCTCGAGGGAGCGGCTTAGCGAACGGCACTTCAAGTCATCTCCATCTTTGGCGGACCCATGAGAGCGCCGAGGTGTCTGACAGGGCCAGCCGCAACAGGCGCGGATCTGACGGCTAAGCTATTGCAGTCGTAATCGTCGCGCAGATGCGGGTTGAATTCAAAAATCGAAAAGCAAGGAGGCTAAAGTCAGCCGGCACCGCCGGGCGATACGATGAGGTAGCATCCAAAAGCCCGTATCCATAGTCCACGTAGGCTAAGATGACCGGATTAGCTTTGCCGATAAGGTAATCAACTTTTGATCTCGCAATTCGCTGAATCCAGAAATTTCCATATTGGTATATAATGTAAGGAATGAGTACGAACGGGGCGTCAAAGCCGTTGGCAACATATCCTTAATGTCGTGTTCGGTTTACCCGGTTTAAGCCGGTGGCGAGCCCGTTGGAGAATATGTGAGCCTTGCTCGACCGATTGTCTTTCTACCTCAAAGTGTCACCGCCTAACCCGCAATATTGAGGCGCGGCGCCGATTCACGACAGGCCAGAGTGGCCAGTTGCGCGGGGTCGTCGTCGCTCGCGGCCTGGAGGCAATCCGGCCGACTGCCTTTCGGCGGAGCACCGCGACGACCCGGCAACTGGGTGCGCGTCGGCAGCGCTGCTGCCAGAAGATGAAGTCCTTTCACATCGCCGGCAGGCCTCACGCGGCCCTCGCCACCGTGAGATGTCCGGGCGCACCCTTGAAGCACGGTGCGTCGGTCAGTACGGATAGACAGGCAGCGCCGCCCCTCTCATAGGCCGGCAAGCTCGTCTGGTTCGAAGTCTTCGCGAATAATGCCCCGCTCAGCGGGAAGCTGTCCGCAACTATCTCAATGGCGGCCAGTCGTCGCTTGTAGAAGCATTCACCGAGGTGGAAAGCGGTACGCGAGATGACGACCGCCGCAGCTCGCAAAGGCTCTACAGACTTGCCGCGCCTAGGGTGCCAAGCTCGACGGAAAGAAGCGGTAGATATTTGCCGGGCTGATGCCGAACTCGGCGGCGATGTCGGCCACGGACGTCCTGTGGTGACCGACACGCCGAAAGCGCTCTTCCGCCGCTCCCAGGATCCGGGCGCGGGCATGGTCGGACTCTCTTCCCGTTCGGACCGGACGATCCATGGGGGGCAGCAGAGCCTTATCCGGCAGCCAATGCTGGCTGCAGTTCCGGCTTCTCGGGCGAAACCTCATGCATATGATCTGCGGTCGGCTTGATCCGAAACCAGGCGGCATAAAGCGCAGGGAGGAACAGCAGAATCAGAACCGTTCCGACCGCGGTGCCGCCGATCAGCGTGTAGGCCATCGATCCCCAGAAAACGGAATGCGTGAGGGGGATGAAGGCGAGCACGGCAGCAAGCGCAGTCAGGATCACGGGCCTCGTGCGTTGCACCGTGGCCTCGATGACGGCGTGATATTCATCGAGGCCGGCGGCAAGGTTCTCCTTGATTTGGTCGGTCAAGATAAGCGTATTGCGCATCAGGATGCCCGCCAGGCCTATCAGGCCGAGAATGGCGTTGAATCCGAAGGGCTGGTGAAAGATCAGCAACATCGGCACGACCCCGGCGAGGCCAAGTGGTCCGGTCAGCACGACCATGGCCATCATCGAGAACGATCGCACCTGCAGCATGATGACGATCAGCATTGCGGCAATCATGACTGGAAAGATTGTCGCCAACGCGTCGTTGGCTTTGGTTGCTTCCTCGATCGATCCGCCCAACTCGATGCGATAACCGGCCGGAAGGGATGCGATCAGCGGCTGAAGGGCCGTCTTGATATCCTTGGAGACCTCCGGAGGCTGAGTCGCCTCATTGATGTCCGACCTGATCATGACGACGGGGGTGCGATCGCGACGCTTCATGATTGGTTCTTCAAGCTGGACTTCCGAATGGCCGACCTGGTCCAGCGGAACGGCACGGCCGTCTCGGCTCATCAATGAGAAATCCGCCAGTCGCGTCGGATCCAGCCGCTCGCCGCCGGCGCTGCGTGCCACGATGGGGACATTGCGAATGTCCTCGCGGACCTGTGTCACGGCGATGCCAGTGAGAAGGAACTGGAGTTGCCGGCCCACCTCCGCGGGGGAAAGGCCGATGAGGTTCAGTCGATCCTGATCCGGGATGAAGCAGAGCACCGGCGTCCGATCACCCCAATCGCGGTTCGCCTGGCGCACATCAGGAACGCCACGCATGATACCGAGCGCCTTTTCAGAAATCGCGTATAGTTGCGCGGGGTCAGGCCCCATGATCCGAAACTCGACTGGGAATGGCGTATAGGGTCCGAACACAAGCTGCGTGACGCGCACATTCGCCTCGGGTACAAGCCCATCCGACACCGCCTGTCGGAGCCGATGCTTCAAGACCTCGCGGGCTTCCGCGTCCGGTGTCAGCACGACGATCTTTGCGAAGGCCGGATCGGGCAGCTCCGGCGCCATCGCGAAGAAGAAGCGCGGCGCACCCTGACCGACATAGCTCGTGACGATCTTGGCCTCCGACTGGCCTTCCAGCCAGCGCTCAAGCTTTGCGACGGTGGCGGTCGTCGTGCCGATGCTGGTGCCTTCCGGCAGACGAACTTCCACCAGAACTTCGGGGCGGTCGGACGTCGGGAAGAACTGCTGTTTGAGGCCTCCCATGCCCGCGACGGAAAGCGCAAAAGCGACGGCGACGATGCCGCAGGTCACGAACTTGTGGCGCACGACGAAGGTAATGAGCGCGCGCAAGCGCCGATAGTTGGGCGTACCGTAAATCGCGTGGTGACCGCCTTCGATCGGTTTGATCGTGGGCAGCATCTTGACGCCGAGATAGGGCGTGAAGACCACCGCGACGATCCAGGAGACGATCAGAGCGAACCCCACGACCCAGAAAATGTTGCCGGCGTATTCTCCGGCCGTCGAGCGGGCGAAGCCCACCGGCAGGAAGCCTGCGATCGTCACGAGTGTTCCCGACAGCATCGGTGCCGCAGTGTGGCTCCACGCATAGGCTGCCGCCGAGATGCGGTCCATGCCCTCTTCCATTTTCACCACCATCACCTCGATCGCGATGATGGCGTCGTCCACGAGAAGGCCCAGCGCCAGGATGAGGGCGCCGAGCGTGATGCGATCGAAGAAGCGCCCGGTCTCGAGCATGATGAGGAACACGACGGCAAGCGTCAAAGGAACGGCAGCCGCAACGACGATCCCGACGCGCCAGCCGAGGCTGAGCAGGCTGACCAGGAGCACCACGCCGAGCGCCATCGCAAACTTCATCATGAATTCGTTCACCGATGAGGAGATGTTGACGGCCTGGTCGCTGACCTTGGCCAACGTCATCCCGAGTGGCAGCGGCCGGGAGATCGTTGCGGACCTCTCCTCCAGCTCCTTGCCGAGCGCGAGACCATTCCAGCCCTCCTGCATGACCGCCGCGAGCATGATGGTGGGCTCGCCCTGGTGCCGGATGAGGTAGGTGGGAGGATCCTCGTAACCGCGACGGACTTCGGCGATGTCGGAAAGCTTCAGCGTTCGCCCGGCTGCGACGATCGGAGTGTCGGCGATCGCGTGGACGCTGTCATAGGCGCCCTCGACCCGGATGAACACCTGCGGCCCCTTGGTGTCGATCGAGCCTGCCGCCGTAACGGTGTTCTGCCGCTGCAAAGCTGCGACGATATCCTGCGCCGACACGCCGAGGGTCGCCAGCTTGGGATAGGAGAACTCGACAAATATCTGCTCGGGGCGTTCACCGAGGATGTTGATCTTCTTGACGCCGGGCACGTGCAGGAGATCCTGGCGAATGGTCTCTGCTTGCCTGGCGAGCTCCCGCATCGGCATGCCCTTGGCCTTGAGGGCATAAAGGGCGAAGCTGACGTCCGAATATTCGTCATTGATGAAGGGGCCGAGCACACCGGAGGGCAGCTTGCGCGCTTCATCGCCCAGCTTCTTGCGGGCCTGGTAGAATTCCTCCTGCACGCTCGATGGCGGTGTATTGTCCTTCAGCGTCACGGTCATGTAGGCATAACCCGGCCGTGTGGTCGTCTCCACCCGGTCGTACCATGTCAGCTCCTGAATCCGCTTCTCCAGGGGTTCGGCGACCTGGTCTTGCATCTCGCGTGCGGTGGCACCCGGCCACACGGTCGTGACCGTCAGAGTCTTGATGGTGAAGGAGGGATCCTCGGCGCGTCCGAGCATGAGGAAGGCGTAGGCGCCCGCGGCTGCCAGCAAAAGCAAGAAGAAGAGCGTTGCGGCCCGTTCACGGACCGCGATCGCGGAAAGATTGAAGCTCATCAGTTGCTCCTGCCTTGAGAGGCCGTCCTGACGTGGGCGCCCTCCTGCAGGAGGTGTGCGCCCAGAGAGACAACCCGATCACCGGAGCTCAGCCCGGAGATAACGGCATTTTCGCTGGTCACACGCACAAGCTTGATGGTCTGAAAGCGGACGGTCGAGGTGCCGCCGTCGAACACCCAAACGCCGGTCTTTCTGCCGTCGTCGAGCACCGCACCCAGCGGCACCTGAACTTCCGGCTGGCTCCCCTGGCTTGCAAGCCGAATGGTGATCGTCGCGCCAAGCGGTGCCGCCGCGGCCTCACCGCCGAGCACGTAGCGGGCCTCATAAGTGCGGGTCTGGATATCGGCGGAGTCCGACAACTGCCGCAGATGCGCAGTGAACCGCCCATCGCTCCCATACAGGCTCGCCTCGGCGACCGAGCCGATCGCCGGCCGGATCGTTTCGGGGAGCGCCACCACAGCTTCGCGCGGACCGGACTGCGCCACCCGAACGACCGCTTGGCCGGCGGAGACAACTTGTCCCGGCTCGCCCAGCGTTTGGGTGACCGTTCCATCCGCATCGGCTACCAGGACGGAATAGGTCGCCTGGTTTTCTGCAACCCCGGCGTCGGCTTCCGCCGCGGCAAGCTGCGCTTTGGCTGTATCCGAGGCGGCCTTCGCCTGCTCGTAGCGCTGTTTGGAAGTCCATCCGTCGCTGACCAGGTTGGCGTATCGCCGCTCATCGGCGTCGGTCTGAACGACGACTGCACGCGCAGCGGCGACGGCATTGCGCTTCGCTGCGAGTGCCAGGCGGAGGTCGGTTTCGTCGATCCGCATCAGCGGCTGCCCGGATTTGACCTGCTCACCGACACTCACGAGCCGCTCGATGATCTTACCGGCGACGCGAAAACCGAGATTGCTTTCCACCCTCGCGCCGATGGTGCCGGTGAAGCCGCGGTCGGATCCGCTGACCGGCGCGGCCATCACGAGACGGACCATTGGGGGCTCTTGCCTGGGATCACCGACCGCAGAGGCTTCTCGGGGCGGGATCCCAAGGGCAACGAAAGTCGCCACCCCTGCCGGGATCAAAATACCGGCCAAAACCACAAAACCCCGCATCTTCATGCCAGTCTCCCGAATTTAGATTTCATACGAACTCTATATCCGGATTAGATTTCGAACGCAATCTAAAAACGACGAGGAGCGAGCAAATTGTGATTCCGGCCCTCCGGGGACGAAAGAGGGCCGGCTGAGGGCTTCCCACCAAGGAGAGTTTGGCATTGGGCCTCTTGATAGATTGCGTTCGGCTTCTATTTGTCCTAATAGAGTTTGACTGAAATCTAAATTTGGAGGTGCCGATGCGAGTCAGTCGCGTTCAGGCCGCGGAGAACCGCAAGACCGTGATCGATGTGGCAAGTCGCCTGTTCAGGGAGCGCGGCTTTGATGGCATCGGGCTCAAGGACCTGATGGAGGGGGCCGGGCTAACCCAAGGCGCTTTCTACAAGCAATTCGCGTCAAAAGAGGACCTGGCCGTCGAGGCGTCAAGGCGCGCGTTGGAAACCGCGTCCGGCCGATGGTCGGATGCGGCCGCGCAGAATCCCGATGATCCGCTCAGTGCGGTGATCGGGTTTTACCTCAGCGGCGACCATCGCGGAGAAAAGATGGACGGCTGCCCGATCGTGGCGCTCGGCGCAGATGCCGCCCGTCAGGGCCCCGACGTGAAGGCGGAGTTCGAAGCGGGAATCAAGGCGCATCTCGATGTGCTCGTCCGCTTCATCGGCGGGACCGGCGACGAGGCCTCCCGCGGCAAGGCCATGGCCATTCTCGCGACGATGGTCGGCGCGGTGACGCTCTCGCGCGTCGTCAACGACCCCGATCTGGCTCAGGCGCTTTTGGATGCCGCAGCCGAACAGGTTCGCGGCGCCGCCGCAGCCTGAAAGGACGGGCCAGCGTTGTGATTGAGAGTCTGGCCGAGCTTCATTCGCCGACCAACAAACAGATGAGGACGAGAACGATGTCGAATGAAGCAATGAACAGCTTCGCCGGAAAATGGGCTCTGATCACGGGAGCGTCGAGTGGCCTCGGCCTTGAATTTGCAGATCTGCTGGCGGCGCAGAAAGCCAATCTCGTCTTGGCGGCCCGACGGCAGGAGCCGATGGAAAAGCTTGCCTCCGATCTCCGCCGCAAATACGGCGTGGAAGTGCTCGTCGAGGCGATCGATCTTGCCGCGCCGGGCGCGGCCAGCCGACTGAAAAGCAATCTCGACGAGAAGTCGCTGGCCATCGACATCTTGCTGAACAATGCCGGCTACGGCTTACACGGCGATTTGCTGGACACACCGATCGAACGCACCGCGGACATGATCCAGCTCAACGTCACGACGCTCACGGAGCTGACCTATCTTTTCGGCCGCGACATGGCCAAGCGGCGGTCTGGACATATCCTTCTCGTCGCCAGCCTCCTGGCCTTCCAGGCCGTTCCCAGCTACGCGGCCTATGCGGCGACCAAGGCTTATGTACTCGCCTTCGGCGAGGCCCTGCATGAAGAACTCCGCCCGCACGGCGTGGTCGTTACCAGTCTCTGCCCGGGGCACACCGCGACTGGTTTCGATGCGGCGGCCGGCGCAACCACATCAGCCATGCTGCGGCTTCTCACCATGAAGCCGCGTCCGGTTGCCGAGAGCGGCGTTCGGGCGCTCTCGCAGGGAAAGGCCATGGTGATCCCTGGCCTGGCGAACAACATGGCTGCGTTTTCAAATCGCCTGACGCCGCGATCGATGCAAAGGGCCACGATGAAAAGAATAATGGACGCTTGAGGCCTGGAGCGGTTGCGTGTGGGCGCCGTCGAAAAGCTTAGGCCTCTGTCGAGCACCCGTCCGAGCTGGCTCGCCTGATATTGGCGGCAGCCATCCATGATCAGCGATAGCGAACGCCTTTAATCCGGCGACGGCAAGTGTCGCCATCTAACCGTTCAAGCACGCCGCAGGGCTCCGGCTTGCCGAGATGCCGACTCGAACTTGAATGATAATCATCATATAACGCCCATGTCGGGTATCTATTGGGAGGAAGAAATGCGCAGAACCGGTGTACATAATTTTCCGGCAATTGACCGTGTCGTTTATGGCAAAGCCGCCTCTGAAGCTATCCGCGACGAGGCGGAGCGACTTGGCGCAAAGCGCGTCTTCCTCATTGCCAGCAGAACCCTGAACTCCAAGACCGACGAAATCGAGAAGATCCGGCGTGCACTTGGCGACAAACATGCAGCAACCTTCGACGGAATTGCGCAGCACACGACGCGCAAGCAGGCAGCCGAAGTCGCCCTTCACGCAAAGGAGATGCGAGCCGATCTCGTCGTGGCGGTCGGCGGAGGCTCCGCGGTCGATCTCGCCAAGATCGTCATCATGGCGATGGAGCACGATATCCGCGATGAAGCGGGCTTCGATCCCTTTCCGATGGGACCGGGCGTGAGCCAATCTCCTTTCCGCGCGCCGACGGTCCGGCAGATTGCCGTGCCCTCGACGCTGAACGGCGGCGAATACAATGCCGCAGCGCTCGTCACCGACGAGCGCCAGAAGCTGAAGCAGATTTTCTTTCACCCACAGATGATGCCGCTGGCGATCATTCTCGACCCCGCCCTCACGCTTCATACGCCGACAAAGCTCTGGATGGGATCGGGCACACGCGCGATGGATCACGGCATCGAGGCATTGTGCTCGCCGGCCGGCACTCCCTTGGCCGACGAAGTCATCCTGGCGGGCATCCGCACGTTGCGTGAGGGAATGCTCCAGACCTTGCAACAACCTGATGATCTCGAGGCACGCCGCTTGTCACAATACGGCTCTTGGCTCGCCTCGTTCGGGCTGCAGGCCCGCGTCCCCATGGGCGCAAGTCACGGCATCGGCCACGTGCTTGGCGGCACGTTCGACGTTCCCCACTACTATTGCACGCCCGTCATCATGCCCAGCCTTCTTCGCTACAACAAGCCGTTCACCGAAGATGCGCAGAAGCGTTTGGCGGCGGCTCTGGGCGCTCCGGGTGACGAAGCCGCAGATGCCTTCGCCGAATTCACTGGGAGGCTCGGGTTGCCTGGGCGACTCGCCGAGGTCGGCATCGGTGAAGACAAGTTCGATCAGATCAGCAAGATCGCGATCAATCATCGCTTCGTAAAAGCCAACCCGCGCCCCTTCAAAGAGGAAGCCGACATCGTCGATCTGCTGCGAATGGCCGCGTAGCAGCGGCGCCTCGCTCGCAGGCACCGGCGCTTGACGCGCCGATCCCGGGTCGTGGCCTCACGCCACCTTGCGCGCGGCCCCGCTGTCGGCGTCAAGGAATCCGGTCAGCCTGCCCCTGATCAGGCGCTCGGCATCCGCCATGATGCGGTCGATCAGTTCCTTCACGGTCGGAATGTCGTGAATGAGCCCGACAACCATGCCGCAGCTCCAGGCGCCCGCGTCCATGTCGCCGTCGATCATCACCTTGGGATAGACGCCCGCCACCTGGTCATGGATGTCCTCGATCTTGAGGCTCTTGCCCTTCTCTCGCTCGACCTCGAGCAGGTGCTCGACACCCTTGTTGTTCAGGACCCGCTCGGTGTTGCGGAGCGCGCGCATGACCAGCCTTGTATCGAGCTCCGACGCCGCGACCAGGGCCTTCTTGACGTTCTCGTGCACCGGCGCTTCCTTGGTGGCGATGAAGCGCGTGCCCATGTTCATGCCCGCGGCGCCCATCGCCAGTGCCGCAACCAGGCTGCGCGCGTCCGCCATGCCGCCCGAGGCAACGAACGGGATCTTCAGTTCCTCGGCCGCGCGCGGCAACAGGATCATGTTCGGCATGTCATCCTCGCCGGGATGACCGCCGCACTCGAAGCCGTCGACGCTGACGGCATCGCAGCCGATCTGCTCCGCCTTCAGCGAATGCCGGACGGAGGTGCATTTGTGGATCACCTTGATGCCGCCCGCCTTCAGGGCCGGCATGTACTGTTCGGGACTGCGTCCGGCGGTTTCGACGATCCTGACGCCGCCCTCCCTGATCGCAGCGATGTATTCCGGATAGGGCGGCGCGCTGAAGGTCGGCAGGAACGTGAGGTTCACGCCGAACGGCTTGTCCGTCATGTCGCGGCAGCGCGCGATCTCCTTGGCCAGCAATTCCGGCGTCCGCTGCGTCAGGCCCGTGATCAGGCCGAGGCCGCCCGCGTTGGAGACCGCCGCCGCCATTTCGGCGAAGCCGACATAGTGCATTCCGCCCTGGATGATCGGGTGCTCGATGCCGAACAGTTCAGTGATCGCTGTCTTCACGAATGATCTCCCCGTATTCCCGCTTAATGGATGATTTCGAACAAGCCGGCTGCGCCCATGCCGCCACCGATGCACATGGTCACCACGCCGTACTTCGCCTTGCGCCGGCGGCCCTCGATCAGGAGATGGCCGGTCAGCCGCGCCCCCGTCATGCCATAGGGATGACCGATCGCGATCGAGCCGCCATTGACGTTGAGCTTGTCCGGGTGGATGCCGAGCTTGTCGCGGCAGTAGATCACCTGCACCGCATAGGCTTCGTTGAGCTCCCAGAGATCGATGTCGTCGATCTTGAGGTTATGGCGCTTGAGCAGCCGCGGGATCGCGGCGACCGGCCCCACGCCCATCTCGTCCGGCTCGACGCCAGCGGCGACGAAGCCGCGGAAGATGCCGAGCGGCTTGAGGCCCTTCCTGGCTGCAATCTTGTCGCTCATGATTACACAGGCCGAGGCACCGTCCGAAAGCTGGCTCGCATTGCCCGCGCTGATTGTCTTGCCCTCGAACACCGGCTTGATCTTGGCGAGGCCTTCGGCGGTGGTTTCGGGACGCGGGCCTTCGTCTTTGGTGAGCGTCACCTGCTCGTAGGAGACCTCCTTGGTGTCCTTGTTGAACAGCGCCATCCTGGTCGTGAACGGCACGATCTCATCGTTGAAGCGGCCGGCCTGCAGCGCAGCGCCGACGCGGCGCTGGCACTCGAGGCTGTATTCGTCCTGCTTGTCGCGGCCGATCTTGTAGCGCTCGGCGACGACCTCGGCGGTATCGAGCATCGACATGTACATTTCGGGCTTCATCACCATCAGCTCTTCGTCGACGGCGTGGAATTTATTCATGTGCTCGTTCTGCACGAGGCTGATCGACTCGATGCCTCCGCCGATCGCGATCTCGACTCCATCAAGCATGACCGAGCGCGCGGCCACCGCGATGGCCTGAAGACCGGACGCACATTGCCGGTCGATGGTAGTGCCGGCGACTGTCGCTGGCAGGCCGGCACGGATCGCGCCCTTGCGCGCCACGTTCATCACCATGGTGCCCTGCTGCATCGCGCAGCCCATGACCACGTCTTCCACCTCGCCCGGCGCGATGCCGGCGCGTTTTACGGCTTCGGCCATCACGTGCCCGGCCAGGGTCGGGCCCTCCGTATTGTTGAGCGCGCCGCGGTAGGCTTTGCCGACGGCCGTCCGGGCCGTGGAAACGATTACTGCTTCAGTCGTCATGTCTGCCTCGCTGCTTACGCGGCCGCGTCCAGCTGCGCGTAACGCAGCACATGGAAGGCGGGATCGCCGAACTGGATGTTGATGGAGGAGATTCGCTTGAAATAGTGCCCGACGTTGAGCTCGTCGGTCATTCCCATGCCGCCGTGAAGCTGCACCGCCTGGTCGGCGACGAATTTTCCGGCATCGCCGATCTTCGACTTGGCACCGGAGGCGAGCCGCGACAGTGCGGAATCGCCGGCACTGAGGCTGAGGCTCAGATGCTGCATCAGGGAGAGCGCTTCCTGATGGGCGATGAACATGTCGACCATCCGATGCTGCAGCACCTGGAACGAGCCGATGGTGGTGCCGAACTGCTTGCGGGTCTTGGAATAGTCCAGCGTCGCCGCGTTCAGCTCACCGATCGCGCCGACCGTTTCCGCGCAGAGCGCGCCGATGGCGCGGTCGCGGCACGCTTCCAGCGCGGCAACGCCCTTGCCTTCCACTCCCAGCAATTGCCCGCGGGCATCGCGCAGACTAACCTCGGCGGCCCGACGGCCGTCGATCGTCTTGAAGCTCTGGAGATCGACGCCGGTCGCGCGGCGATCGACCACGAACAGGCTGACGCCGCCGCGGTCACGATCGTCGCCGGAGGTCCGCGCCGAGACGATCAAATAGTCGGCCCAGGGCGCGGCGACCACCATGGTCTTCGCACCGGTCAGGACGTAGTCGCTCCCCTCGCGCCGCGCCCTCGTCGTGACATTGGCAAAATCGAAGCGCGATGCCTTCTCCGTCCAGGCCAGCGTCCAGATTTTCGAGCCGTCGACTATACTTGGGATGAAGCTTTGCTGCTGCTCCGGCGAGCCCATTTGCTCGATCAGTCCGGCGGCCACCACCACCGTTTCGAAGAAAGGCTCAACCACGAGGTGACGGCCGAACTCATGCATGACGATCATGGTCGACAGTGGACCGCCGCCGAGACCGCCGGCACCCTCGGAGAGCGGTGCAGCCAGCAGGCCGAGCTCGGCGAAAACCGCCCATTGCTTCCGGCTGAAGCCCTCCTCGCTCGCCACGATCTTGCGCCGCGCCTCGAAGTCGTACTGGTCGCGCAGCAGGCGCTGGACGCTGGATCGCAGCAATTCCTGCTCTTCCGTGAACTGAATATCCATCCGGTCCTCCCGATCCGCCGTGGCTAGAGCCCGAGCACGGCCTTGGCGATGATGTTTCGCTGGATCTCGTTGGATCCGCCGTAGATGCTGAGCTTGCGCGCGTTCAGATATTTCTCCGACGCGGTATGGCCGTAATCGGGGCCCGGCATGAAGCGGTTGGCGCTGACCGGATGCTCGCGGATGGCCAGGCCGTAATTCCCGATCGCGCGATGGGTGAGCTCGGTGATGTTCTGAAATATCTCGGTGCCGCGGATCTTGAACAGCGAGGCCGCGGGACCAGGATCTATGCCACGCGCCATCTGGGCGACGACGCGCAGCTCCGTCGCCTCAAGCGCGAGCACGTCGAGCTCGATGCGGGCGATGTCCCGCAGAAACTCCAGATGCGCGGGATCGTCGGCCGGGATCTCGGCCTTCACAATCTTCTTAAGCCTGCTGATGTAGCGGGTGGACCGGCCGATGCCGGCCATGCTGGTGCGCTCGTTGCCCAGCAGGAACTTGGCGTAAGTCCAGCCTTTGTTCTCTTCGCCGACCAGATTCTCGACGGGCACGCGGACGTCTTCGAGGAAGACGTCGTTGACCTCGTGGCTGCCGTCGATCGTGATGATCGGCCGCACGGTGACGCCGGGCGACTTCATGTCGATCAGCAGAAAGGAGATTCCGGATTGCGGCTTCGCGGTCGGATCGGTGCGCACGAGGCAGAAGATCCAGTCGGCATGCTGCGCCAGCGTGGTCCAGGTCTTGTGACCGTTGACGATGTAGTGGTCGCCGTCACGCACCGCCTTCGTTCTGACGGTCGCGAGGTCCGAGCCCGAGCCCGGCTCCGAATAGCCCTGACACCACCAATCCTCGCCGGACAGAATGCGCGGCAGAAATTTCTTCTTCTGCGCCTCGTTGCCGAACGTGTAGATCACCGGCCCGACCATGGTGACGCTGAACGCGAGCGGCGGCAGCGTGCCTGCGCGAGAGGTTTCCTGCTCGAAGATGAAGCGCCGCGTGACGGACCAGCCCGGGCCGCCATACTCCTTGGGCCAGAGCGGCGCGAGCCAACCCTTCTTGTGGAGGATCCGGTGCCAGAGCAGCGACTGCTCCTTCGTCAGGTCGGTCTCCGGATTGGGAACGCGCATTTCCTGCGGGTAGTTCTCCGCAATGAAGGTGCGGACCTCGTCACGAAACGCGGCGTCCTCGCGCGAAAGGTTGAGCTCCATCGTAGCAGGCCCCGCTACCACTTCTCGCCGAAGGGACGGATCTCGAGCTCGAAGGTCCAGGCGCTGCGCGGCTGCTGGTAGAGCTGCCAATAGGATGCTGCGACGGAGGACGGAGGCATCAGCGCATCCGGATCGTCCAGCGCGTTGGGCCCGAGAGCCTCCAGCCGGCGTTGCCGAACCCACTCGGTATCCACGCCGGAATCGATGATGAGATGCGCGACGTGAATATTTTTCGGACCAAGCTCGCGGGCCATTGCTTGCGCGACGGCGCGAAGGCCAAACTTGGCGCTCGCGAAAGCTGCATAGCCGCTGCCGCCGCGGAGCGAAGCCGTCGCCCCGGTAAAGAAGATGTTGCCACCCCCGCGCGGCAGCATCAGGCGGGCCGCCTCGCGCCCGGCCAGAAAGCCGGAATAGCACGCCATTTCCCAGACCTTCCGGAAAACGCGCTCAGTAGTATCCAGAACCGGGAAGTTGACGTTCGCACCGATGTTGAAGATGCAGACTTCCAGCGGCGCGTGTTTGTCCGCATCATTGAGGAAGGAGACGATTTCGTCTTCCTTGCGCGCGTCGAGCGAACGGGCGTGAACCTCTCCTCCGGCAGCCTCTATATCTTTAACGAGCGGAGCCAGCTTGTCGCCGTTACGACGGCCGGCGAAGACCGTGAACCCTTCTGCTGCGAACTTTTTGGCGATCTCGCCGCCGATGAAGTCGCCCGCGCCTATCACGGCCGCAGTTGCGTTTCTCTTTTGCAAGGCTCGTCTCCCGGTTAGGTTGGATCTGTCGAAGCTATTCCGCAAAGGGCGGAGCGGCTAGCCAATAGCAGTCGCGGGCCATGAGCATGCGGCCATCTGCCGTATCGGTTGCGCTTGAAAGAGCCATCACTGCCAACCTCCCGGATGATGAGCGCATGTCCTTTGCCGCAGCGCATTCCTAAATCCGATCTAACGTTCTTTTTTAGAACTCGTCAATTGCTATTTTGCGCCATCCTGGGCCTGCCGGAGAATGCGGCAACGGACCTGCCGTTTTGAGTGTTCTTTACAACTCGCCACGGAGCAATTACCAATACGTTCCAAATAAGAACGTAGCGGAGGAAAGAGAATGATTGAGAGCCGCGGCGTGGCGATCCTGGTGGGCGCGGGCGATGCGATCGGCGCGGCCGTCGCACGGCGTTTTGCCGAGGGCGGCTATACGGTTTGCATCTGCCGGCGCGACGCCGCCAAATCCCAAGGGCTTGTGGACGAACTGACCGCCGCCGGCCATCGCATCCACGCTTTCAGCGTCGATGCGCGCCAGGAGGCCGAGGTCCAGAAGCTCTTTTCCGACATCGAAAGCAATATCGGACCGATCGAGGTCTGCCTTTTCAATGCCGGCTCGAACGTCAACAAGCCTCTCCTGGACACCACGGAAAAGCTGTTCTTCAAGGCTTGGGAGCTGGCCTGCTACGCTGGATTCCTCGTGGGCCGCGAGGCCGCGCGTGTCATGACGCCGCGGGGGCGCGGCACCATTTTCTTTACGGGCGCGACGGCCAGCATTCGCGGCGGCAAGGGCTTCGCCGCGTTTTCCTCTGCGAAATTCGGGCTTCGCGCGGTGGCCCAGGCCATGGCGCGCGAGTTGGGCCCGAAGAATATCCACGTCGTCCATCTCATCATCGACGCGGGCGTCGACAGCGAGGCTATCCACCAGCGCATGAAAGCGGCAAAGGGGATCGAGGCAAGCGAGATCCCGCCGGACAGCCTGACGAAAACCTTCTCCATCGCAGAAGCCTATTGGTTCGCGCACCAGCAGAGCCGCGACGGCTGGACCCATGAACTCGATCTTCGTCCGTCGGTGGAGAAGTGGTGATGAGGGCGACACCCGATCTCACGCTCTGGGGCGCCGGCACCAGCCGCACCGTCCGTGCACACTGGGCGATGCACGAACTTGGCTTATCCTATCAGGTCAAGCCAATCGGACCGCGGACAGGCGAAACCAAGACCGCTGAATACACCAGGCTCAATCCCCGCCAGAAGATCCCGCTGCTTCAGGACGGTGATTTCTGCATCGGGGAAAGCGCCGCGATCGTCGCCTATCTATCGCGCATGTATTCCACGCCGGAACGCTCTTTGATTCCTGAAGCTCCCCGCGACTACGCCGCATGGCTTGAATGGTGCTTCTTTGTCGTGGCCGAGCTGGATTCCACGAGTCTTTACGTCATGCGCCGCCATCGGGCCGACGCACTGGGACATATCTATGGCGTTGCGCCCGAGGTCGTCGCTCAAGCCGCCGAATATTTCCGCGGGCAGCTGCGCCACGTCGAAGTCGCCCTGGCTGACGGCCGGCCGTTTCTCATGGGCGAGCGCTTCAGCAGCGCGGACATCCTCCTGACAACGTGCCTCGACTGGGCCATCGCTTACGGCGTCGGCATTTGCGACAATGCGCAGCCCTACCTCGAACATATCCATCGACGAGAAGCCTATCAGCATGCGGTCGCAGCAAATGCTCCGGTCGCTCCCATGGCAGCGGCGCCGGCAAAAGCCTGAAGAGCCGATTGCCGGCCGACGAAAGGCCTTGGGCTAGAGCATGATCCGGAAAAGTGCGCAGCGGTTTTCCGAAAGATCATGCTTAAACAACAATCTAAAGCGCGATGGCATCTTAATCGCATCGCGCTTTAGACGGCCGCGCGCAGGGCCCGCTCCGCGATCATCTTGTCGATGGCGCGGTCGTCGTACCCGAGATCGCGCAGCACCTCGCGCGAGTGCTCGCCGACCCGGGGAGCCGGCCCGCCGATCGCGGCCTGGTTGACCTCGAAGCGGGCCGCCGGCTTCGGCTGTCGCACCCGGCCGACCTTCGGCTGGTCAAATTCGGCAATGATGCCGCGCGCGACGACCTGTTCATTGTGAATGATTTCGCCCCGACGCAGGATCGGCGCGCAAGGCACATCCGCCGCGTCCAGCCGTTCCAGCCATTCGGCTGTCGTATGCTGGCTGATGTATTCCGCCATCCTGTTGATCCGCGCGGTGGCATTGACCGAACGCGCCGCCGGCGTGGCAAAGCGGGTGTCCTTGGCCAGTTCAGGATCGCCGCAAGCGCGGCAAAAACCTTGCCATTCGGAATCGGAAATGGTGCCTGCGGTGATGTAGCCGTCGCGCGTCTTGAACACCAGGTCGGGCCGATCATTGGGATCGGCCGCGGCCGCCTCGGCGCCGACCACGGTGTATTGCATCATGCCTTCCGGCCACAGATACGAGATCATCGCATCCAGCATCGCCACCTGAATGTGGTCGCCCTGCCCCGTCTTCTCGCGCGCGTAGAGCGCCGCGGCCACCGCCTGAGCGGTGAACACCGCGGTGGTCTTGTCGCAGACGATGGTGCGGATCATCTGCGGCCGGTTGGTGACCGGCTGCGACTGAATATCGGCGAAGCCCGACAGTGCCTGAACGATCGGATCATAGACGCGCTTCTTGACATACGGGCCGGTATCACCGACGCCGCTGATGGAGACGTAGATCAGGCGCGGATGGCGCTGGCGCAGTTCCTGAACGCCAAGACCGAGACGTTCCATAGTACCCGGCCGGAAATTCTGCACCAGGACGTCGGCCTGCGCGAGCAGTCGGGTCAGCACTTCGCGCCCCGACGGGCTCTTGACGTCGATCGACAACGAGCGCTTGCCGCGGTTCGAGGAGATGAACAACGCGGAGAACTCGCCCTCCTTGTCGATGGTGGCACGGCTGCGGCGGGTGATGTCGCCGCCGATCGGCTCGATCTTCAGCACGTCGGCGCCCTGGTCCGCCAGAAACATGGTCGCGAACGGGCCCGACACCACGCCGGTCAAATCGAGCACGCGAACGCCGTGAAGTGGGCCGGGCATAGGCATTCTCCCTGATGTAATTTTGTTTTCTAATCCGAGCGTGGTTTTCGCCACCCATCCCGGACGGTCGGCGCCGTCAGGCCGTCTTGGGAACAGGTTGTCGTGTTTGCTCGACGATCGACTCCTCGACGTCGCGGATCTGGTCCTTGCCGAAGAACATTTCCTTTCCGACGAAAAAGGTCGGAGAGCCGAATGCGCCTCGGCTGACGGCGTCGGTGGTCAGATCAATCAGCCGCTTCTTGACGTCATCCTGCTGCGCGCGCGCCATCAGCCGGTCGATGTCGAGGCCCGAGGAAGCAAACGCGCTGCGGAAGATTTCGAGATCGTCCATTTTCTTCGGCTCTTCCCACATGTGATGATAGGCGGCGCGAAAATACGGCTCGAACATGCCCTCGAACTGGGCGGCGACAGCGCCGCGCATCAGCATCAGCGTGTTGACCGGAAAGAAGGGATTTTGGCGAAATTTCGTGATGTTGTGGCGTCGGATGAACCGCTCAGTCTCGAGCGCCTGATATTCCGGCTTGTTCTTGATTCCGCGCAGCGATTCGAACGGCGACATATTGCCGGTCGCCTTGTAAATTCCGCCAAGCAGAACCGGGACATACGCGAACTTCACGCCGGTCCGCTGCTCAATGCCGGGAATGGCCACTTCCGCCAGATAGGCGTTCGGACTACCGAAATCGAACTGGAATTCAACCTTCAAGGTCATCGCGGCTTCTCCGGAGATCGCATGGCGGGCACTGGCGATCCCATCGCCAGCCTCAACTCTTCTACCTTATAGTTCTAAAATGGAACTGTCAAACATGCCTGTCGTCTACTGATTTCCCCCGCCTCGACGGGGATTGTCTGGAATTTAGTACCTATCTAGAATGCAAGGGACCGCACTGGCCTCTGCGAAGATTCGGATCGAGCCCAGGCCGGCACGACTGGAGTGTGTGGATGAAGTGGAAAGAACTCGAGGAAGAGCCGTGTTCGATGGCCCGAACCATCGGCGTGATCGGCGATCGCTGGACGCTTCTGATCCTGCGCGAATGCTTCCTGCGCACGCGCCGCTTCGAGGGATTTCAGTCGGCGCTGGGAATCACACGGCACTTGCTCGCCGAGCGGCTGAAAAAACTGGTTCGGCAGGGCATCCTGCGCCGCATTCCCTACCAGGAATCGCCCAAGCGCCACGAATATATCCTGACTCAGAAGGGCATCGACCTCTATCCGATCATGATGGCGATCGTCCATTGGGGAGATACTCATATGGTCGACGAGCGCGGCCGCCCCTTGCTGCACCAGCACCGCAAATGCGGAAAGGACTTCGATCCGGTCATGGTGTGCTCCGAATGCGGCGAGCCGCTGTCGGCCAAGGAAGTTCATACGCACCCGGGGCCGGGTGCCCGCAGCCTCCCGGAGAAAAGCGCGCTGGAGACCAGGAAGGCAAAGGCGCGCTCACGCGCCGCTTGAGACGGCAGCGCGCGGCATGCTGCCGCAACGCTGAACTCGTTCCTACACCACCACCACACCGCGGCCCGGTTCGCTCGTGTAGAGGCGCTCAACCTGTTCGGACCGAACTTTCAGCACGGCACGCTGGTTGACGTAGGCCTTGTCGGTGATCTCTCCCGCAGCCATTGATGGCGGATCCTTCAGCAGAGAGAAGGAACAGATTTTTTCGCTGCTCCCGACGGTCTCGTTATAGTCCCGAAGACGATCCCTCAGAAATTGAATCACGAGACGATCGCCAGTCAAATCCGCGGCTTGGCCGTTCGAAAGTCGTGCAGCCTCGGTCGGATTCAACCAGCACAGCAGCGCGCACGCCTCGCGATTTTCGCCCGCAACGACAATGTCGAGCAAGACGCCGCGGGTCGCGGCCAGGATTGCCGCGCGCAAATTTCCAATCGAGACCCAGGTGCCGTTTGCAAGCTTGAAGTTCTCGGAGATCCTCCCGGTAAAGCGAAGACCCCGCTCAGGCTTCTGCGGATCCAGAAACGAGACGGTATCGCCGATGCGGTAGAAGCCCTCTTCATCGAAAGCCTTTTCCGTCAACTCCGGTTGGCCGAGATAACCGGGTGTGACGTTGGGTCCCTTGACCCTGACCTCGTAGGTGTCGGTAACGGGAATCAGCTTGAGCTGAAGTCCCGGCGCGGGAAGACCAATCTCCCCCGGCTGATCCGTTGCCCAATGGGTCGTACTGATCGTCGGGGCGGTTTCGGTCGTGCCGTAGCCTGACATCACCGGGATTGACCGTCCCGTGATCGACGATGTCAACCGGTACAGTTTCTCAAGCGTGCCCTGCGAAATTGCAGCTCCGGCGTAGCTCAAGCGATCCATCCGCTTGAACACGCTGGCGCCAAGGTCGCGGTCTTTCTCGATCGCGTCGCATAAGAGATTGTAGCCGGCGGGCACATTGAACATCGCGGTCGGCGAAATCTCCCTGAGATTGGCAATCGTTTTGTGAAAGAGCTGCGGCATCGGCCGCCCATCGTCGATATAGAGGGTCCCCCCGTTCTTGAGGATGCCGTGAAGGATGACATTGCTGCCCATCGTATGGTGCCAGGGCAGCCATTCAACCTGCACCGGCGCAGCCGGAGGTGACACGAGCAGGCTCCCCATCTGCAGGGAGCTTGACATCATCCGGTGGGTGTTGAGCACTCCTTTGGGGAAGCCGGTCGATCCGGACGTGAAGAGGATCTTGGCGACCGCGTCGCAAGGCACCTCACGCGATGCCCGCGCGAATCCGTCGCTCCCGGTCCGCTCGGTCAGAACCTTGAAAGGCACTGTGTCCGGCGCACCATCGACGCTGATCCAGCTCGCAGCTGCCAATTCGGGAATGGCCCGGCCAGCGGAAAAGTCGCGGCCGCTTTGAGCGAACACGAAGCTCGGGCGCAGTACTTCCGCGATGTCCTTGAGACGCGCAAGCCCCCCGGGCATCAGCGTGTAGTTTGGCGATATCGGCGCCAGAACGACCCCGATCGACATCGCCGCAAACGAGATCACCGCGTTCTCGATGGAGTTTCCGGACAGGACCGCAAGCTTGTCGGCCGGCTTTGCGCCCATGTCGATCAGGCTTTGGCCGGCCGCCTGAACCTGCGACCATGCCTCCGCATAGGTGATCTCGTCCCATCCTCCCTTCGCATTGCGCTGCGCAAGGAAAACCCGGTCCGGAACGGCATCGGCCCAGCGTGGAAGAAAATCGGTGATGCGCCAATCGCACGGCTCCCACTCAAGCGGCGAGCTCAAGATAAGTGTGCCATCGATCCGACGATCGATCGAAACCTCACGTGGTGCAAACGTCAGTGCCGTCGTCGACATCGAAAATGATCTCCCGAATTGCTGAAAGGCGACCGCACACGGTGCATTCCTGTAGCGCTCACCGGCGGCGGGCCGGCGCAGAGCAAGCTCGCACGCGGCTCGCGCCGCGTCCGCTATTCTGGCTGTCGCCAATTCATTCGGACTTGGCGTCCAACACCTCGCTGAAGGCTTCCCAGGTCGAGCCGGTCCAGCGCTGCAGCCGCATCTGCGTCCAGATCATGTTCTCGGACTCGCTGGTGTTCACCTTGATCCCCGGCAGCGCGGTCGGGACGACGAACTCTCTGAGGTTCTTGGCCTGCGCCAGAACGTTCTTGTGGGACAGATCATTGCCGCATTGTTGCAGGATCTGCTCAAGCAGGACGCCTTGCTGATAGCCGGTGAGATAGCTGCCGTTGGTGATATCGACGCCAGCCAGGTACTTGTCGAGAAAGGCCCGATAGGCTTGCATGGCGGGATCGTCTTTCCAGGTCGGATCCACCACGTCCTTGTTGATGGTACCGACGATCACGCCGACCGATTTGTCGAGACCCGCCGGCGCAAGGGTGCCGCCGACCGAACCGGACGGAAAGTTGATGATGACGGTCGCCTTCCAGCCGATTACCGAAGCTTGCCGGATCGCCTGCGCGGCGAATTTCGGCGTTCCCGCGATCATCAGGGCCTCGGCACCGGAGCTTTTCAGGGTCGTGATCTGCGAATCGACGGTCGGCTCCGTGACCTCATAGGACGCGCTGACGACCCTTCGATCGTAATCCTTTCCGAGAAAGGACTTGAAGGCATTGACATAATCTTTGCCGAGATCGTCGTTCTGATAGAGGATCGCGTATTTAGCGCTCGGCAGCGTCTTGGTCAGATACTTGGCGTAGATCTTTCCCTCGGTGTCGTAGCTGACGAGGCCGGTCGTCGTCAGCGGGTAATTGGCAACGTCCGTGAACTTGGACGAGCCGCTGATGATTGCGATGCTGGGCACCCCTTTCGCCCTCAAATATTTTGCCGTGGCCGAAAGGCCCGGCGTGCCGAGCTGCCCGAACATGAATGCCACTTCATCGCTCTCGACGAGCTTGCGGACGTGCTCCACCGCCTTCGGAGGGCTGTAGGCATCGTCATAGGCGATGTAGTTGATCTTGCGGCCGTTGATGCCGCCGCGGTCGTTTATTGATTGAATGTAGGCGATAAGGCCCTTGCCGACGAGACCGATCGATGACGCCGGCCCGCTGAACGGAAACACCCCACCGATCTTGATCTCGGTTGCGGTAACTCCGGGCTCGTCAGCTGCAAACGCCGGGCTACTCAAAAGCAAAGCCAGAGCCGCAAGACTCTTCCATTTCGCCAACATGGCTCGTCCTCCCTGATGCGCACCCCTCCGGGCACGTCATTGTGTTCTGTCGCGTCACCCGGCTGCCCGCCCGGCGACTTCGGAGCGAACTGCGCGCCTCGCTGTCCAGGATGTGTTCGTCAGTGCGCGCGGTGAGCCCTGCGGCCGTTGAGCTCGGCCGTCTCGCTCGCGAAACCTACAGTTCTTTTTCAGAACTAGTCAAGCGCATTCATGTGATTGGTTGACGCGGAGCCGTGCGGCTACGTTCGGTAAGAAGTGCTGGTCTTATTGGAAAGGGGGCAACGAGGCGGCCAAAAGCGCCATCAACCGGAATTCCGGCGTGGGAAACGTAAGATGCGGAGCACTCGAGTATATTAATTCTATTACTGAACTTACCAGATGTCGTCTGCGGCCGGGCGGGCGCGGGCCTTGGAGCGCGAACAGTCAGGCACCCGCTGAAAGCCGCATCTCAGATCATGGTGCTCCGCATGAAGCAGCGGACCCGCGGGTGACCGTCGATGTAGTAGTTCTACCCCATGGTCCGCGCGGTCTTGTTCGGCTGTGTGACCACGGCGCCGTCGGGCACCATCACCCACTCGCCATCGATGCGCATCCAGTAGTGCCCGTGGTCGGATTCCCAATCGATGTCCGCGACCATGTAGCCATCGGCTTCCGAACAGCATGACCCGAAGTCGCTGGACAGGCTCTCGAACCATTCCTTCAGCAATGAATCGGCATAGCGCCCATCGTCGCGAGCCGGCGCAGACATCGCCAGCATGATCAGTGCCGACGACCACACGATCCGCCTCATGGCTGGGATACCCGGCTCCCAGCCGTATATCGCGGCGTGTCGCAGGACGAAGTCGTAAACGCTGAGCGGCGGCTTGCCGGTGACTTTCTTCACATCCGACGTCAAGAGGTCATAGCGGTTTGCTGCTTGAGAAGGGCCATTGTCGCGAGATGGGCGAGTGCATGTGGTGACAACCTCCCGCTGGCCTCGAGCTGCTTGCGCCAGGGTTCCCAAGGCACGTTCACGTAGTTGATGGGATGACCGATCGCCAGATCGAGGAGAATTCCTGATCCTGATCACTGCCGTGGAGTAGAAGGCTCGCAGCACGGTGCCCCGAGTCTGGAATTCCTTCAGAAGGCGAACGTGTCCGTTAGCGCTTGGTCTCGATCGGGCGCATGTAATTTGCGACCACGTACTGCCCAATCTCCATCCCCATCTCCCGGCCCACCCTGGCCGAGGATCGGTAGTGGAATCCAGCCCAAACTCTCGCATCCGATACTTCAGCGACGAAGGTGTTGAGGTCCGTCCAATGACGCGTGATCCCAGGTGCGGTCGTGCTGGTCATCGTTATCTCAGTGAAGCGGGAGCTGCCGAGCACGGACTCCAGCACCGCGCACATGCTCGCGGCCTGGATGCAATGCGCACAGGGATATTCGGGATGCATGGGCGTCTCGGCAATGGGCCGCCAAGTCGCGTCACGCTCGGTCGCCGGGTTGCTATCGTTGTCGCCGTGGCGGATCGCCGTGATCGGCCGCCAGAAGTTGTAATGATATTTCGCCTCAAAGACGGCCGTTAGACTGTCGGCGCGGGCAACCGCAACCAAGGCAAACAAACGGGCGTCATCCACGATCTCCGTCGCTGTCGTAGCCGCCAGTGACCTAACCAGAGGATAGAAGACGTCTCCGCCGATCGAAAGCCAGAACCGGGCGGCATTCGTCTGCTCTGCGGTGCGGGAGGTGCTGTCCTGGCGGCCCAAGGCCTTTATTTCGTTGAAGTCGGCGGCCCATTCGGCGCTCGCAAGCGCGACCGGCGGGCCCGGACGGAATTGCGATGTGCTCTTCATTGCGAAGGGCTTCACATTGGTCCAATGAGCAACGAACATCGGAGGCGTTGGAGCATAAACTCCCGGCGTTACGGCCGGTCTATACGCCTCCGGAGCGCTAGATCCGTCGTTCTCTCTCGACTCCATGACTTTCGCTGCCACCGTCTCGCCTATCTTGATCCCCTCCGCTTTAGGAGGGCCGTCTGGGATGCGATCGAGATCGGCGGCGAGAAGCGCCTTGAATTCCGGCGCGGACGCAGGATTGAGGGATATGATAATTGCCGCCGCGGCCGCAGCTACCGCGGCTTCCGTCGATGCCGAGGTGCTCGCGGGCAACTGGACCAAATAGGGAGAATATCGCCTATCGATTGAATTCGCGGCATCGAACATCGCGACATGCATCATCGCAAGCGCACGTTCGGCTGGCGGTGGACCAAGTTTCTGAAGAAGCACCCACTTCACCGCGCGCTCGTTCCAATTCGCCACGACCCCCGCAAAGGCACCGTCGGCGAAACAGGCAAGCGTCAACGCAACCATTGTGCAATGCAATGTGGCTCGCATCGGACCCTCCAGGAAGATTAAGGACGCACCCGGAGGCAAGCATTAGGCCCCTGTCCGCCGCTAGTCTGAAATTCGAACTGGTCGACGTGGGCCAGAAATGATCAGATACCTTCATGCAAAGCGGATACGACCAATTTTGCCCGATTGCGAAGACGGCCGAGATCATGGCCACCCGGTGGACCCCCTTGATCCTTCGCGAGTTGATGGCCGATCATCGTGCATTCAACGACATCCATCGCGGCGTACCGCTGATTTCGAGGGCCGTCCTGGTTAGCCGCCTTCGCGAGCTCGAGGATCAGGGCATAGTCGAGCGGCGGGTGCGCTCTAATGGATCGGGAAAGGAATACTGGCTAACGGAAGCAGGCGAGGCCCTCCGTGCCATCATTAGCGAGATGGGCCATTGGGGGCTGGTGCACGCACGTGATGCAATCAAGCCTACCGACCTCGATCCGTTCTTTCTGGTTTGGGGTTTTCGCAAGCGTGCTGCCGGTGAGAGCATCACCCGTCGGGTAGTCGCTCGGTTCGAATTTTCTGGCGTTCCGTCGAACCGGACAAAGTATAGGATCCTTTGGCTCGTCCTGGACCCCGGCGGCGTGGACGTCTGTGCAAAAGACCCCGGCTTCGATACGGACGTCATTTTTCGCGGCAACATCGCCGACTTCGTTGCCGTATATCTTGGCCATGCGATGTGGCGAGACGTGGAAGGGAAGGCAATCACAGTAGAGGGAAATCGCGAGTTGTGCAGGCTGGTCCCGTGCTGGATACGGCTCGACAAGGTAGTCGGGCTCGACTTTCCGGTGGTACGTGGAATAAAGCGGCAGCGGGCGGATGCGGTCCCTTCCAAGGCTCCACCGCAAAGCTTGCCGTAGGTGCATCACCGC
The DNA here is from genome assembly GCF_023073355.1 of Bradyrhizobium sp. 199. Classification (GTDB taxonomy): domain Bacteria; phylum Pseudomonadota; class Alphaproteobacteria; order Rhizobiales; family Xanthobacteraceae; genus Bradyrhizobium. The sequence continues at coordinate 1,439,348 of NZ_JADPJI010000002.1, read as the reverse complement.
TTTGAAAAAGTCTCACATCGTGTGCCGTTGAGCACGAGTACCCACCCGTCCAATTTCGCCGATCCATAAGCGCAGAGCACTCGCGACTTTGCTTCGCAGGTGAGTGCTCAGGTCTCGCTTCGTGGAAGCTCGGTACCTGACCGACCAGCGCACGAGATCAGCGCGGCCGCCGCGGGCACCCCGCTAGGTTCATCCGAGGTACGTCACCGACCCGCCCGGCCTGACCGCTGCTGCGCCGGCGTTGCAGGAGTCGTCCCATTGGCGGAAACAAGGTCGCGCAACACCATTTCCACCTCGTGGGCGGGCCGAGGCCTGCTGAACAGATAGCCCTGCGCCTCGGTGCACCCCTCGACGTGGATCCGCCGAAGCTGATCGGTCGTCTCGACGCCCTCCGCTGTGACCGACATTCCAAGGGAGCTGCCCAGGCTGGCGATCGCCCGCACGATGGCGATCGATTCCGGCGCGTCGGAGAGCTCGCGAATGAAGGATTGGTCGATCTTGATCTTGTCAAACGGGAAGCTGCGCAGATAACTGAGGCTGGAATAGCCCGTTCCGAAATCGTCCATCGAGATCCGCGCGCCGAGTTCGCGCAGTTGGTCGAGGATCGCGATGGTTGCCTCGGTGCTTTCCAGAAGCGCGCTCTCCGTGATCTCCAGTTCCAACCGATGCGCGGGGAGCCCGGACCTCGCCAGCGCCGATACTACGTCGAACACCAGCGTGCCGCTCTTGAACTGCACGGGCGACAGGTTGACCGCGAGCTTGATGTCGCCGGGCCAATTCATAGCGTCCTGACAAGCTCGTTGCAGCACCCAGCGGCCGATCGGAACGATAAGCCCGATCTCTTCGGCGAGCGGGATGAAGTCCGCGGGCGATACCAGCCCGCGGGCTTGGTGCCGCCACCGCAAGAGGGCCTCGAAACCGGAGACCCTGCCGGATTTCAGGTCGAGCAGCGGCTGGTAGAAGATCTCGAACTGGTTAAGTTCCAGTGCTTGACGGAGTCCCATCTCAAGCACACGCCGTTCCTGCATGGTCGCATCCATGTCGGATTCGAAGAAGCGATACGCATTGCGGCCGTCTTTCTTGGCGCGGTACAGCGCGATGTCGGCTTTCTTCAGCAGGATGTCCGGGTCATCGCCATCGTCCGGCGCGAGGGCGATGCCCACGCTCGCGCTCACGATTACCTGATGGCCGTCGATGTCGTACGGCTGGCCGACGGCCTTGATGATCTCTGTGGAGAGGGTTGTCGCATCCACCGGCTGAGCCCCATACTGCACCAGCGCGAACTCATCGCCGCCGACTCGGGCGACCACGTCCAAAGGCCCAAGGCAGCCTCGCAGCCGGTCAGCGACGGCCTGCAGCAGGGCGTCCCCGGCGGGATGGCCGAGCGTGTCGTTGACGGATTTGAAGCGGTCGAGATCGACGCACAGCACGGCGGCACGCTCACCTGGCGCGATTGTGCCCAGAATTCCTTCGAGCTCTTCGCGGAACTTGACCCGGTTCAACAACCCGGTGAGCGCGTCATGATGCGCCATATAGGCGATCCGCGCTTCCGCCCTCCGGCGCTCGGTGATGTCCTCATGGGTAGCAACGAAGCCACCGGACGCCATCGGCCGGTAGGAGATTGCGATCGCCTGGCCGTCACGCATCTCCTGCACGTAATACCAAGGTCCACCTTCGGCCAAAGCTTTCGCACTTTCCCGCAGGAACCCCGGCGCTTCGTTCAGTTTGAGTGAAGCGCGATGATCCAGAATGCGGGCGAGATCGGTGCCCGCAACCGTCAGCTCGGGCCCGAGCTCGTAGAGCTCCGCATAGCGGCGGTTGCAGACGATGAGCTTCTGTGCGGCATCAAACATCGACAGTCCCTGCGGCATGTTGCTGATCGCCGCCTCAAGCCGCCGATACTGAGTGTTAATCTCCGCTTCCGAGCGCGCCATCAATTCGCGGCGAGCCTCGGCGAGCTCTTCCATCGTGAGATCGAAGGCACGGGCCAGTGTGCCGACTTCGTCATTGCGCCGCGCAAGGTCCGCGTTGCCGATCGGGTCCGGGTTTCCGGTCTGCCGTATCCTGATCATGTGACTGGTCAGCCGGAGAACGGGATCGACAAAGTAGCGCTGCACCAGCCAGAAGCCGAAGCCAGCGGCGAGCAGCGCGGCCACCAGGGCGAGCGGCGTCGTGACCCAGGCGAGCTCGGAGCTGCGCCGCAAATCGCCGCGGGCCTTTTCCGAGGTGGAATTGACATTTGAGGTCACGGCGTCGAGCATGGTGATCAACGCGCCATTGGCCGGCTCGAAGTAATCATGGACCAGCGCGAGCGCAGTCGATTGCGCGAAGCTCCTCGCACAGATCACGATCCTGCCCGTGATTGTGGACAATTCGCCGCGGATGGCGGCGATTTCCGTCGCGGTGCTGCGCGAGACGACCTGCTCGTTGCGGGCGAGCTGTGCCAAATTGGCGTCGATGCCAATGTCGATGTCGGCGATCTCCTGCCGGTAGCGCTCCACGTTGTCGAGATTGAGCTCGGCCGGAATACGCGTGACAATGCCATGCTCACGCTCGATCAGCACGCGGATTTCCGCCAGTCGCTGCGCCGCCGCCATTGCCGTGTCGAAATCCTTTTCGGCGCGGCCGACGGCGGTAACCAGCGTGCTTCCGAGCACGAGCGCCGCGATCAGGGCCGGCACGGCCGCGGCGGCAAGGGCGAGCATGGTCTTGCCCCGCAGGCTCCGCCCACCGAACAAGCCTGTTTGGCCAACGATCATGGCTTGGCTGCGGTGATCGCCGCTTCGGCCACGCTCACGACATCCGGCGACGCATCCTTGCGATAGGCGAGATAGAGATGAAGCGGCAGCTTCACGTCGGTATCGAGCACCTTGAAGCGGCTCCGCTCCGGCACGTCATGCGCCGTCGATATGTTGCTGATGGCGCCCGGCGCCTGCGCGACAACGATGGCAGTCTGGTTCGTGTTCTGCACCACCCGCAGATCGGGGGTGTAAGAAATCGCCAGAGCATCCCGGATCAGATGGAAAGGGGAACTGGTCGGCTCGACAACGACCAGGACTGGCTGATTGTTGCCGCCAAACTCCGCCCAATTCTTGACTTTGCCGGAATAGAGGTCGGCCAATTGCGCGCGGCTCAGGCTGAGCAACGGATTGCTGGGATGTACGATGAATTGCACGTATGCGTCGCCGACGTGACGTTCCACAAGTTGGGACGCCTCGACGGAGCCCGGACTCTTCCGGTTGAGCACCGCCGCGGCGGACGCAAGCGGCTCCGCCAGCATGGCTATGTCGGCCCTGCCCGAGGCCAGATCGCCAAGGCCGTGTATGGTGCTGCTTGGAAGGACGGTGATCTCGCGACCAGACAACCGCTCGATGATCTGCCGTTGCGGCATGACCAAGCCGAACGCAACCGTGGTGGCGCCACTGATCTTGATTTCTCCTGAATGCGCCGCCGCCGGCTGAAGCACCGCCCCGCATGCCACCAACATAGACGCGGCGACACGAAATGCGTACGTGCCCTTGCTCGACATGAAACTGTTCCCACCCACAATAAGCAGAAAGTGTCCGTGCGGCGCTAAAACGAGGAGTTAACGAGGACCTCGGCCGACCTGCAAAGATTCCGCAGTGGTTAAGGACTGCTTCGTGAGCTCGACCGCGCCGGAGCCCGAGCGGGCTTCCCCGGTCACTCTGACATACTACCATGAGAACGCCCGCCAGAGGCGCGACCTGCTACAGCGCGCGCCGACCTCGCTCGCCATCAGCAACGGCATTCCTGCTCCAAACGGATCACTCGTGGTCCGCGAATTCGGGATAGTTTGATCGGCTGAGAATCGCGCCACGTCGGTTGACTGTTAATCCGCATTCAAGGGGCGGTGGGCCTTGCTGTAGCGCTCGTCTCGTCGGAGCTTGCCGGGATAGCGGAGGCGAAACGAGCGCGCGGGTGGCATGGTCGTCGTCTACCGTGGCTGGGTGCTCAGCAACCCGGTCCTGTCGTCCATTGCGGTCTTGGGCACTTCAGTCCGCGCCAGATGAGCGGTCCTCCTGGTGAGGGTCCGTCCCAAAGAATCGCCGATGACAAGTCCGTCTCCAGCGCAACTGCAGACGCGACCTCGGAGTGCCGGTTGTAGGCGCGTCAGTTCGATGAGCTCCCAGAACAAACGCGATGCTTCAACTTGCGCTTCGAACAGGTCGATGCCGATATCATCAAGGAAATCGGCTCGCTCTGTGACGTCCCCCGCAACTGGTTCGGACCGCGGCGCGTACCGATCCCGCTCGGGCTGCCGCTCAAGGCCGCCCTTGACGCTTCGCTCAGCGGAGAAGCGCTCAGCCGTCACCATCTTGGTCAACTCGTTTGGCCGACCTTGGACGGAGGACGGTTTCCGGACAAGCTGGGACAAGGCATCCAAAAGGACTTCGCTAAAGGACTTGCACTTCCACGATTTGCGCGGAACCGCTGTCACATGGCTAGCGCTGTCGAATTGCTCGGTGCCCGAGATTGCCGCAGTAACAGGGCATTCCACGCAGATACTCGATGCGCACCATCTTGGCGGCCGAGTAGAGCTTGCGCAGTCAGCGATCAAGAAGCTCAGTCCAGTTTACGGACAAGCGCCGAAATAAAGGTTTGGGATGTGGATTGGATTCCAGGTGAAGGCGTTCATAGGCCGCCGAGGCTTGTGCGTGGGAGAGTGCTCCACGACGCCGAGAACGAGGTAACCGCTGCAGTGACGCGCAGCCATCCCGCCATGAGATACGTGCGGATGAGCACGAAAACCGAACGAAACTCCCAACTGAAAGGTCCGTTCTGGGGCGCAGCTTTGGTACGCCTTTGTTTGGTTTGGTGGGCGCACCAGGGCTCGAACCTGGGACCCGCTGATTAAGAGTCAGCTGCTCTACCAACTGAGCTATGCGCCCGAAAGGCCGTCAAAGCCTTGCGAGGCCGGTCGTTTAGCAAAGCGATCCTGGTCTGGCAAGCGATCGGACGCAAGTTTTCCAAGGTTCTTCCACAGGTCCGGAAAAGCGAAAAGCCGCTGGATTCCAGCGGCTTCGCCAAGGTTAATCCCGGGATTAATCCCCGCAAAAACCTGCACCGCTCAGAGCCGGCCCTCGCGGTCCCGGTCCGCGCCGCCGTCGAAACGGTCATGAGGGAAGTGCTCCATGCCGCGCTCCATCATCCGGCCCATGCCGCGTTCCATGAAGTGGCGGGGTGGGCCGTCTTCGCTGCCGAACGGGCCGCGGTGGCGGGTCAGCACGGCGAGGCGCCGTTTCTGGCCCTCGTCCAGGGTCTTGTAGAGCGGATCGGCGGCATCGGCGATCTTCTTCAGGGCCGCGGAGCTGGCGCCCATGTCCTCGGCGCGCTGGCGCAGGCGGGCGACCGGATCCTCGGCCCTGTCGGCGCCCTTGCCGGCATCACCCGGCCCGGCATTCATCCGCGCATTGGCGTGGTCGATGCGCAGCTTGGCGAATTCCCGCACGGCAGCCTCGACCGGCGGCCACAGCTTCTCCTGGTCGGCGTTGAGCCTCAAGCCTGCATGGACGGCGGCGATTCGCGCCTCGACGAAGGCGCCGCGGTCTTCCGGATTCATGCGGATGTGGCGGACGTGCTCCATCCACGGGCGATGAAATTGGGCATAGACCGCGCCCGAGCCGGCAATGCTGAGCACGGCGATGGCGGCGATGGTGAACTTCCTCATCCGAACCTCCTCTGGAAAGGATGTTGATCAAGATGGGCGCGGTGCGGCTGACACGCAAATTACAACTTGGACAGGGAGCGCGTCCTCACCAGGATGTAAGGACCGATTTCACCCCCAGCCGCGATCGGAAATCATTCGCAACAAAAAAGCCTCCGTGCAGACCGCACGGAAGCCTTTCGCTGGTCGTTCGGATGGATCAGTTCGTCGTGCTCTTGGCTTCCTTGACGAATTCGTCGATCAGCGGCTGGCCGATACGGCCCGCGGCGTCCTTGTAGACCGGCTCCATCGCCTTGCGCATCGCCTCGTTCTGCTCCGCCGTGAGCTTGATGATCTCGCTCTTTCCGCTCTTCTTGATTTCGGCCAGAGCGTCGTCGTTTTCCTTCTGCGACTGCGTGTTGCCGAATTCGGTCGCTTCCTTCATCGCCTTGGAAAGCTGGTCGCGGATGTCGGCCGGCAGATCGTCCCAGAACTTCTTGTTCACGATCACGACGTAGCCGATGTAGCCGTGATTGGTCTCGGTGATGTACTTCTGCACCTCGTGCATCTTCTGGGTATAGATGTTCGACCAGGTGTTCTCCTGGCCGTCGACCACGCCGGTCTGGAGTGCCTGGTAGACTTCCGAGAACGCCATCACCTGCGGCAGCGAGCTCAGGGCCTTGAACTGGGCCTGCAGCACGCGCGAGGACTGGATGCGGAACTTGACGCCCTGATAGTCCGCCGGCGTCACCAGCTTCTTGTTGGCGCTCATCTGCTTGAAGCCGTTGTCCCAATAGGCAAGGCCGGTGATGCCCTTGGCGTCCAGCAGCTTGAGCAGCCGCGTGCCGAGCGGGCCTTCCGTTACCTTCCGCAGCGTCTTCAGGTCGGGCAGGATGTAGGGCAGATCGAACACTTCGAACTCGCGGATGCCGAGCGGCCCGAACTTGGAGTTGGACGGCGCCAGCATCTGCACGCTGCCGAGCTGGAGTGCCTCGAGCTCTTCCTTGTCCTTGTACAGTGTCGAGTTCGGGTAGACCTCGACCTTGACCTTGCCGGCGGTGTACTTCTCGGCCAGCTCCTTGAACTTCTCCGCGCCCTTGCCCTTCGGCGTGTCGGTGGCGACGACGTGGCTGAACTTGATGATGATCGGGTCGGCGCTGGCGGGGCCGGCAAGGCTCAAGGCCAATGCCGCGACGGACGCAGCGATCGCGAAGGTGCGCATATTCTCTCCCTGTCGTTCTATTTGAGCCGCCGGCGCGCGGGCGGCCAATCCTCATGCCGGCGACATCAATAGCGGCTCGGAGACGGAGCCGCTATTGGCCGTTAGCAGGGCTGGTATCTCTTTGGCCGTCATTCCGGGACGATGCAAAGCATCGAACCCGGAATGACGAACTTCGCTTGTCAGCTCGCCGCCGCGGTGGTCACCGTGTCGCGCTGACGCTTCATGACGATCTTGTTGAGCGCGCCCAGATAGGCCTTGGCCGAGGCCACCAGCGTATCCGGATCCGCCGCGCGTGCCGTCATCGCACGTCCCTCCTGCGACAGCCGCACCGACACTTCGGCCTGCGCGTCCGTGCCCTCGGTGACGGCATGGACCTGATACAGCTCGAGCTTGGCCTCGTGCGGCACCAGGCGCTTGATGCAGTTGAACACCGCGTCCACCGGACCGTTGCCCTCGGCCTCCTCGATCTTGATCTGGCCGTCGACGTCGAGCTTCATGGTCGCGCGCTGCGGGCCATGGGTGCCGGCGATCACGGTCAGCGAGGTCAGCTTGATGCGGTCATGGGAGGCCGCCATCTTCTCGTCGACCAGCGCCTCGATGTCCTCGTCGTAGATGTCCTTCTTGCGGTCGGCCAAGGCCTTCATCCGCGTGAACGCATCTTCCAGCTGGTTCGGGCCGAGCTTGTAGCCCATCTCCTCCAGCTTGTGCACGAAGGCATGGCGGCCGGAGTGCTTGCCGAGCACCAGCGAAGACTGCTTCAGGCCGACCATTTCGGGCCGCATGATCTCGTAGGTGGAAGCATCCTTCAGCACGCCGTCCTGATGGATGCCGCTCTCGTGCGCAAACGCGTTGCGGCCGACGATCGCCTTGTTGTACTGCACCGGGAACGAGGTCGCCGCCGAGACCAGCTTCGAGGCGCGGGTGAGCTGGGTGGTGTCGATCTTGTTCCAGTACGGGAATTTGTCGTTGCGGACGTTGATCGCCATCACGATCTCTTCGAGCGCAGCGTTGCCGGCGCGCTCGCCGATGCCGTTGATGGTGCACTCGACCTGGCGCGCGCCGCCGACGATGCCGGCCAGCGAGTTCGCGACCGCCATGCCGAGATCGTTATGGCAGTGCACGGAGAACACCGCCTTGTCCGAATTCGGCACGCGCTCGATCAGCGTCTTCATGAAGTGGGTGTATTCCTCCGGCACCGTGTAGCCGACGGTGTCGGGGATGTTCACCGTAGTGGCGCCGGCCTTGATGACGGCTTCCACGATGCGGCACAGATAGTCCATCTCGCTGCGGGTGCCGTCCTCGGCCGACCATTCGACGTCGTCGATCTGGTTGCGGGCGCGCGCGACCATGGCGACCGAGGTCTCGATCACCTGCTCCGGCGTCTTGTTCAGCTTCACCCGCATGTGCAACGGAGAGGTCGCGATCACGGTGTGGACGCGGCCGCGTTTTGCAAATTTCACCGCCTCGGCGCAGCGGTCGATATCGGCCGGGTGGGCACGGGCCAGGCCCGCAATGACCGCGTTCTTGGAGCGGCGGGCGATCTCGCTCACCGCCTGGAAGTCACCCTCCGAGGTGATGGGGAAGCCGGCTTCGATGACGTCAACGCCCATATCGTCCAGCAGCTCGGCGACGTCGAGCTTTTCCTCGAAGGTCATGGTGGCGCCGGGGCATTGCTCGCCGTCGCGCAGCGTGGTGTCAAAAATGATGACGCGGTCCTTGTCGGACTTGTTCGCGGTGGCCATTTCAAATTTCCTTTTGAGCTTTTGCGCCGTTCGATCGTCAGGGCGCTGAGGTGTCCGGTGATCTCGACCAGCCCCTGAGCGCCCAGGCGCGTGGCGCCCAGCCGGCCCTCAGGGGCAAATAAGAAGAAGGCCGCCAATAAGGAGGGTGGGCAGCAGCGCGGCCGGGATCGTGGCGGCGGCCAGAGCCACCTCCCCGGAAATCCCTTCGATTTGGCCGCGAATCAGCATTGCCAGACCCTTTTGAGCCCACAAATCCTCGGCCAAAACCGTTGACGGTTGGTTGCCGGGAGGCTCAGTAGGCCTGTTTCTAGACGAAAAATGGCAGCAACCGCAACGCCAAAAGATGGTCAAGACGACTGACCTGGTTGCGGGTGCGCTTCGGTATCCCGTTTGCGTTGGGGCGCAGAGCCGGGATCCGAGCGGCAACATCACGCAGTCAGATGGACCTCGGCTCTGCAGCGCACCGCACCGGACGATGCTTCGCATCGCGGGACGCTGCGCCGTGCCACCTCAATCGCGACACGCAGCGTGATCCGGGATCGGTGCGGCAGGCACGAACATCCCGGATTGCGCTTCGCCTTCGCTAGCTTCGGCGGACAAGCCACTCATGCGGGCTGCGAGAACTTCGACCTATCCCGCGCGGCGGGCGCGGGCCCTCGTCTCCCAGCGGTCCAGCATCTGGCCGAGCTCACCGGTCACCACGGGAATGGCCGTGACCGCGCTCGCGATGTTGGTGTTGGCGGGCGCGTTAGCGGGGAGCCAATCCGGCTCGTTATACTCGCGCCAGCGGCGTGCTTCCGCACGTCGTTTGTTGGAGATGAATTCGCGCGTGAAATAGCCGGCCGCGAACGCGACTCCCAGCAATACGACCAATACGATGACGCCAGCCACAATCTACTCCGTCCATCGCCCCCGACGGTTTCTGCGCGGCAATGCGCGCGAAATCAAGGCTTGAACTGCGCCGAATACGTTGCGTGCCGCGCTTTGTCGCAAGCAAATTTTGCTAAGGCCCGCGGAACATTTTCGCGCCTTGCAAATCGCCTACGTCGGACCCGAAGCGCATTCATTCCGTACGCATCCGAATATGTCGGGATTGCGACCCGACATTCCTTGAAGGATGCGATTCCACCCCTCGCAACCGGCTGCGGACCGCATTAACCTCCGCTCTTGCTCGGCCGGATCAACCGGCCAGCGAACATGATCGGGAGGACGCGATGATACGCCAAGAGGCTCGTGACAAAGAGCAGCGTGACCAGGATGCTGGGCTTTCACGACGAACGCTGGTGCAGGGACTTGCAATCAGTGCGGCAACAATTGCCGGAGCCGGCTCCGCGTTGGCCCAGACCGGTCCCGCCGCACCGCCGACCACCATCACAACCCCGCCGCGGGATTTCAGCCCGCGTGGTGCGCCGACCACTTATTTCTGGGACCCCGACATCATCGCGGTCGATCCCTCCTTCAACGATCTCGCGCAGCCCAACACCGCGATCAAGCGTCTCTACACCGGCGTGCTCTGGGCCGAGGGCCCGGCGTGGAGCGCGCAGGGCCGTTATCTGTTGTGGAGCGACATTCCCAATAACCGGCAGATGCGCTGGAGCGAGGACGACGGCCATGTCAGCGTGTTTCGTTCACCCTCGAACAATTCCAACGGCAACTCCTTCGACTTCCAGGGCCGCCAGCTCTCCTGCGAGCATCTGACGCGGCGGGTGACGCGCTATGAGCATGACGGCACCGCCACCGTGCTGGCGGACTCCTATCAAGGCAAGAGGCTGAACTCGCCGAACGACGTCGTCGCGCATCCCGACGGCAGCTACTGGTTCACCGATCCGCCTTATGGCGGTCAGCTCTACGAAGGCGAGCCGGATGTCGCGGGCGGCGCGAGCAATGCGGGCGGCAAGCTCAATCCGCGGATCGGACAGCCGGCCGGTTTCACACCGGGCAGACGCGAGCTGCCGACCAATTGCTATCGCATCGACCCCTCGGGCCGCATCGATCTTGTCGTCACCGAGGACCAGGTGCCCGATCCGAACGGGCTGTGCTTCTCGCCGGATTACAAGAAGCTCTACATCGCGTCCACCGGCAAGGGCCCGGGCGACACCGGGCCGGGCGGCAAGGGCGAGATCTTCGTGTTCGACGTCGGCAGCGACAACAAGCTGTCGAACCCCAAGAAGTTCAGCGATTGCGTGATCGACGGGGTGAAGTGCGGACCGGACGGCGTGCGCTGCGACGTCAACGGCAATGTCTGGGCCGCCAGCAATGCCGGGCGCGCCGTCGGCTACAGTGGCGTGACCGTGTGGTCGCCGGAGGGCAAGCTGCTCGGCCGCATCCGCCTGCCCGAAGTGTGCGGCAACGTCACCTTCGGCGGCCCCAAGCGCAACCGCCTGTTCATGGCGGCGAGCCAGTCCCTCTACGCGGTGTACACGGCGACGCAAGGCGCGGGACCGGGCTGAGACAAGCAGCGCGATCCTAGGCGAAGCGACTTGTCCGCCGTAGCTCGAAGAGCAAAGGCGGAAGCGTGCCCACGGATGCTTTGATGCGCAACGAGATGGTGGGCACGGCGCTTTGCGCCTTTGCCCACCTACGGCACTCGATCGATCCCCGCCAACGCCACGGCAAATGCGCGTTTGTGACGTCGCACCGACCCGTTGATCGAAGCGCGGTTCCCGGGTCATCAATCAACGCCTCGGGCAAATCTCCGCCATCAATTCAATGAAGATAGGCCGCGCACCAAAACCGCGCGGCGTCGACCCGCGCTCGAGCATGAAGTGGGAGTTATGCGATGCGCCGCATGCCAAACGACACGATCATGGTCAGCGTGGGAGACCAGCAATTCGTGACCGCATTTGGAGACCCCGGTCTCCCGATCGACGGCCACGGAGGCAACGACACCATGATCGCGACCGTCGTGGCGGCAAACGGGACCCTGACATTGGTGGGTGACGACGCCGCCCTGCAAGGCCGATCCCATGCCGGCAACGACCTTCTGCTCGCGACTGTCGACGGCTTTGCGAATTATGCACTCGTTGATGGCGATGCCCAAACCATGTCCGACCATGCCAAGGGCGGCAATGACACGATCCGCGTGGACGCCTCAGGCACGACGTATGTCAGCCTTTATCTCGCCGGCGATGCCGAAAGCACCATGGCGGGCGCTGCGGCAGGAGGCAATGACCTCATCACCGCGGAGTTGGGCAGCCGAGCGTATGGCGCGTTCAGCGGGGACGCGGGCTACGCCATGAGCGCCGATGCCCTCGGTGGCAACGATATCATCTGCGTGACCCAGGCCGGCACCTACGGCGGCGCACAGATATCCGGTGACGCGCTCGCCACCATGAGCGGCAATGTGCATGGCGGCAACGACATCCTCATCTACACCGTCGGCGCCGACGCCCGCTCGGGAGGTGCCTCTCTGATGGGGGATACCGGCTACATGAGCGATAATGCGAGCGGCGGGGACGACGTCCTGATCGCGGCCGTCCAGGGCAATCCCGACTCGACGTCGATCGTGCTCATCGGTGATGCCTCGAACATGTCAGGCAGTGCGCATGGCGGCAACGACATCCTCTGGGGCAGCCAGCGTGGCGACTGGCTGTATGGCGACGCCAACAGCTACGCCCCCTCCGCAGCCGGCTCGATCACCGGCGGCCGGGACCTCCTGAATGGCGGGGGCGGCAACGATCAGCTCTGGGGCGGACCGAACAGCGATCTGTTCGTGTTCAATGGCGGCTCGGGCGAGGACGTGATCAACGATTTCGACCAGGGCAACAAGGCCGTCGGCAGCACGGCACCAGAGCATGATGTGATCGACGTCCGCGATTACGGCTTTGCGGGCTGGGCCGAACTGAAGAGCCTGATCAGCGACGACGGCTCCGGAAACGCGGTGATCCATCTGACGGCCAACGATAAGATCACGCTGGACGGCATCCATGCCGCCGATCTCCAGGCCGGGGATTTCATCGTCTGAGGCCAGGCTCGCTGCAAGCCGCTACCAGCCGCAACGTCGCTTGCAAGTCCCGTCGCCACGACCGGACGGGCCTTTGCCCTGCGCAGGGCGGAACTGGCATGCTGGCCCCGCGGGACCCATCCTGCGATCCTGCGGTTGATCCCTCACGGGAGCCCGAGGAGGCGAGATGGACGATCGACCAAGGCAATCCGACAGCCTGATGCAGGATGACGGCTTCGTGCGGGTGCGCGGCGCGCGCGAGCACAACCTCAGGAACGTCGACGTTCGCATTCCCCGCAACGCGCTCGTCGTGTTCACAGGCGTGTCGGGCTCCGGGAAATCCTCACTGGCTTTCGGGACGATCTACGCCGAGGCGCAGCGGCGCTATCTTGAGTCGGTATCGCCCTACGCGCGGCGGCTGTTCCACCAGATGCAAATTCCTGAAGTCGACGACATCGAGGGCCTGCCGCCCGCGGTCGCGCTCCAGCAGCAGCGCGGCGCACCCACCACGCGGTCATCCGTCGGCAGCGTGACCACCATCTCGAACCTGCTCAGGATGCTCTATTCCCGCGCCGGCGATTATCCGCGGGGACAACCGATGCTCTATGCGGAAGCGTTCTCGCCGAACACGCCCGAGGGGGCGTGCCCGACCTGCCACGGAATCGGCAGGATGCTCGACGCGACCGAGAAGTCGATGGTGCCCGACGGCACCAAGACGATCCGCGAACGCGCCGTCGCGGCCTGGCCGAGCGCCTGGCAGGGCCAGAACCTGCGCGACATCCTGACGACACTCGGTTACGACGTCGACAAGCCGTGGCGGGAGTTACCCAAAAAGGATCGCGACTGGATCCTGTTCACGGAGGAGCAGCCGACCGTTCCGGTCTATGCCGGTTACGATGCCGCCGAGGTCAGACGCGCCCTGCGCCGCAAGGAGGAGCCGAGCTATCAGGGCACCTTCACAGGCGCGAAACGCTACGTGATGCAGACCTACGCCAAGTCCGAGAGCGCGATGATGAAGCGCCGCGTCGCGCAATTCATGATCACACGGGGCTGCCCGACCTGCCACGGCACGAGGCTGAAGCCCGAGGCGCTCAAGGTCAAGTTCGCCGGGCTCAACATCGCCGAGATGTCGCATCTGCCGCTCAAGCAATTGAAGGATCTGGTCAAGCCGTTCGCGAGAGCTTCGACGGGCAGGTCGGAGAAGGCCGTCGTTGCCAGGCGCATCTGCGAGGATCTATCCGCCCGGCTGACCGTGCTGCTCGACCTTGGCCTTGGTTATCTTGCCTGCGAGCGCAGCACGCCGACGCTCTCGCCAGGAGAGTTGCAGCGGTTGCGTCTGGCGACGCAGGTCCGCTCCAACCTGTTCGGCGTCGTCTACGTGCTCGACGAGCCCTCCGCGGGCCTGCATCCCGCCGACACTGAGGCGCTAATGCGAGCGCTGGAGCGGTTGAAGCACGCGGGAAACTCGATCTTGGTGGTCGAGCACGAGATCGAGGTGATCCGGCATGCGGACTGGCTGGTGGACGTCGGCCCCGACGCCGGCGAAGGCGGCGGGAACATCCTCTATAGCGGACCGCCCGCCGGCCTCGGCAAGGTCGCGCAATCGCGAACCGCTCGTTATCTCGCGCAGCCACGAAAGCCACTGCCGACGGTCCGCCGCGAGCCGACGGAGCATCTGAAACTCCGGGGTGTGACCAGGAATAATCTTCGCGGCCTCGACGTCGATATCCCGCTGCGCATTCTCGCCAGCGTGACCGGCGTGTCGGGCTCCGGCAAATCGAGCCTGATCAGCCAATTCCTCGTCGATGCCGTAGCGGAGCATCTCGGCCATGCACGTGCCGCGGAGGCGGACGACGACAGCCTGGCACCCACGGTCGAGACATTGGGCGGCAAGATCGTTGCCGGCCTCGACCAGGTGAACCGCCTCGTCGTCGTCGACCAGAAGCCGATTGGCCGTACGCCGCGTTCCAACCTTGCGACCTATACCGGCCTGTTCGACCATGTGCGGCGGATATTCGCGGCAACGCCGCAGGCCAAGTCCCGCCGCTACGATGCCGGTCGCTTCTCGTTCAATGTCGCAAAAGGCCGCTGCGCGACCTGCGAGGGCGAAGGCTTCGTCTCGGTCGAGCTGCTGTTCCTGCCCAGCGTCTACGCGCCCTGTCCGACCTGCAAGGGCGCCCGCTACAACGACAAGACGCTCGAGGTCAAGATCCGCGGGAAATCCATTGCGGACGTGCTGGCGATGCGGGTCGACGAGGCCTTCGAGTTCTTCGAGGGGGATGCGACGCTGAACCGGTCGCTGTCGGTCGTCCGCGAGGTCGGCCTCGGTTATATCCGCCTCGGTCAATCCGCGACCGAGTTGTCGGGCGGCGAAGCCCAGCGGATCAAGCTCGCGACCGAGCTGATGCGTCCGCAACGCGGTCACACGCTCTATGTCCTGGACGAGCCCACCACGGGCCTTCACCCGCGCGATGTCGAACGACTGATCGCCCAGCTCGAGCGGATCGTGGACGCCGGCAACAGCGTCGTTGTGATCGAGCATGACATGGATGTCGTCTCTCACAGCGACTGGATCATCGATCTCGGCCCCGGCGCCGGTGACGAAGGCGGGCGTATCGTCGCATCGGGCACGCCGGAGCAGGTCGCCAAGGCCGGGGGCAAGACAGCGCCCTATCTGGCGCGCCGCTTGAAACAGTGAAAGGCGGTCTCGTCGCTCATTTCGCAATTGCGTCCAACGCCGTCGAGGACGAACCCCGACTTTCGCGATGTTGACTTTCCGCTATCCCGCTCCCCATACTTCGAAAAAAGATAACAAGACCAAATCAAAAACAGGTTTTGAGGGAGGATTGGATGCCGACTTCACGCAGGCAGCTGCTGAAGAGCTCGGCGGCTGCGGCCGCCGCACTCAGTCTCGATTGGACCAGGGCCCAGGCGCAGGCCGAGAATTTGCGCATCGGCCTGATCTACGACCTGACCGGCCCGTTCGCCGCCGGCGGCTCGGTCGCCTCCTCGGTCGGCGCACAGATCGCCATCGACCTCGTCAACGAGAAGGGCGGCATCGGCGGCAAGACCAAGATCGTGCCCGTTGCCGCGGATTCGCAGAGTAAGGCGGATGTGGCGATCAACGAGGCGGAACGCCTGATCAGCCAGGAAAAGATCGACATCATCAACGGCGTCTATTCCAGTGCGCACGCGGTGCCGATGGCCGCCAAGGTCGAGCAGCAGAAGAAGATCCTCTGGATCACGACCGCGGTCTCGACCGCCGTGTTCAAGGACAAGAACCTGCAATATGTGTTTCGCGCGCAGATCCATTCCGATCAATACGGCCAGGCCTTCGCCGGCTTCATTGCCGAGCATGCGCAAGGCAAGCTCGGCATGGATGCCAAGGACGTCAAGGTCGCGTTGATCCACGAGGACGGCCCCTACGGCGTCGGCGTCGCTGCCGCCGACGAGGCCTATGCCAAGCAGGCCGGCATCCAGGTGGCGATGCGTGAGGGCTATTCGGCGTCCGCGCCCGACCTTTCGGTGCTCGTTACCAAGCTCAAGCGCGCCAAGGTCGATGTGATCTCGCATGCCGGCTACAATCCGGACATCACCCTGTTCCTGCGCCAGGCCCGCGAGAGCGGATTGCGCTTCAAGATGCTGTTCGGCGCCGGCGCCGGCTACAGCCAGCTCGACAAGCTGCGCGCGACCTTCGGTCCCGACATCGACAATTTCTGCAACATCGATCCGGTGCCGGCGCAGTTGCTCGATCCGGCCAAGCTCGCGCCGGGCATCGGCGATCTCACCAACGCCATGGTCACGCGCTACAAGGCCAAGACCGGCGCCACCGATGTGCCGCCGCATTGCTCGATGGGCTTCAACCAGACCTGGATCCTGCTCAACAGCGTGTTGCCGGTCGCCAAGGAGAAGTACGGCAGCTTCGAGCCCGAAGCCATTCGCAAAGCAGCGCTCGACGTTGATATTCCCGCTGGCGGCACCATCCAGGGCTATGGCGTGAAATTCTTCCCGCCCGGCACCCCGCTCTCCGGCCAGAACGAGCGCTCGACACCGGTGGTGATGCAGAATGCCGGCGAGCACATCTCGGTGGTTTGGCCAACGAATATCAGGACGCAAGACCCGGTGTTTCCGTTGCCGAAGGGCTCGACTTACGGGACGTAAGCTTCAAGCGGCGCGAGCGGTGCGCCCCTCTCCCCTTGTGGGAGAGGGTGGCTCGCCGCGCAAGCGGCGAGACGGGTAAGGGATTCTCTCCGCAAATCCAACTCCCGTTTGAATTCGCGGAGACAACCCCTCATCCGCGCTTCGCGCCACCTTCTCCCACAAGGGGGAGAAGGATTGGCAGTGTGCATGTGGCTGTCAGTTCAGCACAACCTACAACACCACCCGTCGCCCCTCCTCCGCGGCCCAATATCCCGCGTAGTTCACCTTGATCGTCTCGTAGGCCAGCGCAAGGTCCGATAGCGGCTGTCGTCCGGTCGCCACGCATTCCATGAAGTCCTGGATCTCCTGCAAATAGCCGCGCGTCCATTCCTCCTCCAGACAGACATATTGCCAGCCGGTTTTGCGGTCGACCTTTTCGGTGATGTAGACCGAGGCGAGCTTCTCCTCGCTGGTTTGGTAGCTCATCAGATGCGTGTTCGGAGTGATGTTGGCGAACAGCGATCCGCCGCTGGTGTAGGTCTCGATCAGGTTGCGCACGCCGCCCATGATCATGTCGCCGGAGAACACAGTCGCCTTGGTGCCGTCCGAGAAAGTCGCGGTGAGCGTGCCCCAATCCTCGACATCCAGGGGATTGGCCTTGATGTAGGTACGCTCTTCGGGCTTGAGGCCGGCGGTGACGTTGCCGACGTCGCAGGTGACGCTGGCGACGCCGATGATCTCGCCGCGCGCCTTCGCCTCGACCTGCTTGAGATAGAGCACGGCCGAGAGCGGGTGACAGCCCATGCGGATCAGCGAGCCGCCGCCGGTCATCGCCCATTGCGCGGCGTGGGTCGCATGCGAGCCGGAATGGCTCTCCTCGCCCTTCATGAACAGGACCTTGTCCCTGGTGGCCCTCAGGATCTCCGCAGTCTTGGTCACCGCCGGCGCGTAGATCCAGTCCTCGGCATACATGAAGAGTTTGCCGGTGCGCTCGATCGCTGCGCGCGTTGCGTCCATCTCCTCCAGCACGCGCTCATACATCAGCGCCTTCGGCACATGCTTGCCGATCGGCTGCGCATCGCCATCGCGGCCGAAATAGCCGGCGAACGGCTTTTCGCAGATCACGTGCTTGCCGGCCCGCATCGCCGCGATGATCATCGCGGCATGAAGATTGGGCGGCGTGCAGATATCGACGACGTCGAGATCGCGGTCCGCGATCAGCTCGGGAAAGCTGCGATAGACGCGCGGGATATTGTGGCGATCCGCGAATGCGACGACGTGATCGCCGCGCGCGGCGACCGCCGCGACTTCGACGTCCACGCCATAGACGCGCCGGAACGCATACATATGCAGCTCCGACACGAAGCCGCAGCCGACGAGTCCCACCCTGATCCGAGCCATTCGCGCCCCCTTGCTTTCGAGGCACTATAGCGCGCCGCCTGACCTATTCCACGGAGACTCGCACCACGCCGGCGCTCATCATGCCGAGCGCGCGGGCGGCCGGCACCGAGAGATCGACAATCCGGCCGCGAACGAAGGGGCCGCGATCATTCACGCGGCACTGGATCGAACGGCCGCCATAGGACACCTTGAGCACGCTGCCGTACGGGCGCGTCCGGTGCGCGCAGGTCAGAGCGCCGTCTTTGCTGGCTTTGCCATAGCCGTAATACGAGGCAAGCCCGCTTTCGGCATGGGCACCAGAAAAGGCAGAAAGCGAAAAACTGGCCAGAGAGAAGAATAGCGTGGTCTGCACTCGCACGGCACCGCTCCCGGTTGGCCCTGCCCGGCGCTGCAAACGTCGGCTTGTTCCCGAAGGTTCCTCAGAGCCGGCCGGGACAATGCCCGGCAGCGCCATCACACTTGTTACTGTTGTGGAATACCAGCACCGCACCTCAATGCTTTCGCGCGGCGCGGCACCTCGCGGCGAGGTCGGATCGACGCACGCAGTGTGTGCGGCCCAACCGCGTGCGGCCGTCGGTTGGAATAGATCAGATCGGAGGCGACGAGATCGCCGGTGCGCGCTTCACGGACATTCGAGCGGCATGTGAGGTCTCGCAGCCTCCGACGCGCTATGGCATCCTCGCGAAGAAGCTCGATCCGACCAAAGCCGTCGACAGCAGCTTCATCGCCGCGGCCGCCGGATTGAACTAAGCCGAAGCGGCGGGATACGCTGGCCTCGCCTCAAAACCGGCCCACTGCATCTCGCCGCAATCGTACTGACGCATTTCGCATGCATGAGCCTGATCGTCTGGCTCTCGCTCTAAAGCGCGATGCGATTAGGATGAATCGCCATCGCGCTTTAGATTGTTGTTTAAGCATGATCTTTTCGGAAAACCGCTGCGCACTTTTCCGGATCATGCTTTAGCCGCGCAACATTACCAATAGGCCCGGTAGTACGGACGCGGATACGGGCGGACGTAGCCGTAATAGGGACGGTAGGGCCGATAGTATCGGCGATAGCCATAGTAGCGAGGATAGGCGTAGGCCGGTCCATAGCCGTAATAGGCCGGCGCGTAGCCGTAGGACGGTCCCGGATATCCATAGCCGCCGTAATACGGGCCGCCGCCATAATAGCCGTAGCCGTAAGGCGCGCCGCTGGCGATGGCACCGCCGATGATGGCGCCGGCCGCGAGCCCGCCGATGCCCCATCCGAATCCGCCGCCGCGCCAATGCACCGGCGTGACATCGTCGCCGACCGCGGCCTTCATGGTCGCGACGTTGGTCGGCAGCGGGGCTGCCGCCGCCTGTTGGATTTCGCCGGCGATGACCGCGCCGGCCAGGCCACAGGCAATTGCCGTTCTCCAGATCCTCATCGTCCTACTCCTTGTCTGACGTTCTGCTTGGAAAAAGGATCGCAGCACCATGATCGGGTATCCCGGCGTCGAGTCAAAGCCGATTTTGCGTGCGGCGCACAAGTCCGCCCACGGCGCGCTGCCGGATGACCAAGACGAAAGCATTAAGCTTGCCGCGTTCGCAACCAACAACCTACTTCCTGATTTACTATGCGTGCCGTTACTATCGGTTCCAGTGGGCGCGGGACCGCGGGGCCTTCTCGCGACGAAAAGCCCCGAAATGCCGGAGTGTGGGAGGATGACATGAGTGCCGTCGGTAATGAGCCGCTTGCCCGTCAGGCGTTGGCGTTCGTCCTGGCCGGGGGACGCGGCAGCCGGCTTTTGGAGCTGACCGACCGGCGTGCCAAGCCGGCCGTCTATTTCGGCGGAAAATCCCGCATCATAGATTTCGCGCTGTCGAATGCCGTCAATTCAGGCATCCGCCGGATCGCGGTGGCGACCCAGTACAAGGCGCATAGCCTGATCCGTCATCTCCAGATGGGCTGGAACTTCTTCCGACCCGAACGCAACGAGAGCTTCGACATCCTCCCCGCGAGCCAGCGCGTCTCCGAGAACATGTGGTATGTCGGCACGGCGGACGCGGTCTACCAGAATATCGACATCATCGAATCCCACGCCTGCCGCTTCATCGTCGTGCTGGCGGGCGATCATATCTATAAGATGGACTACGAGGTGATGCTGCGCCAGCACGTCGAGAGCGGCGCCGACGTCACTGTCGGCTGCCTGGAGATGCCGCGGTCGGAATCCTCCGGCTTCGGCATCATGCATGTCGACGAGAACGGCTGGATCCAGGAGTTCCTGGAGAAGCCGAAAGATCCGCCGCCGATGCCGGGCAAGCCGGATGTCTCGCTGGCCAGCATGGGTATCTACGTCTTCAACGCGAAATTTCTGTTCGACCAACTCAAGCGCGACGCCGAGGACCCGAACTCCAACCACGATTTCGGCAAGGACATCATTCCTTACCTCGTCAAGAACGGCCGCGCGATCGCGCACCAGTTCTCGACCTCCTGCGTGCGCTCCAGCCACAACAACACCGCCTACTGGCGCGACGTCGGCACCGTCGACGCTTACTGGTCTGCCAATATTGACCTCACCGACGTGGTGCCGGAGCTGGATCTGTTCGACCGCGCCTGGCCGATCTGGTCCTATTCGGAGATCACGCCGCCAGCCAAGTTCGTCCATGACGAGGAGAGTCGGCGCGGCCAGGCCGTGAGCTCGCTGGTTTCGGGCGGCTGCATCATCTCCGGCGCGTCGCTGCGCCGGTCGCTGCTGTTCACCGGCGTGCGCATCAACTCCTATGCCAATGTCGAGAACGCCGTCATCATGCCTTATGTCAATGTCGGCCGCGGCGCACGATTGAAGAACGTCGTGATCGACCGCGGCGTCGAGATTCCGGAGGGACTCGTCGTCGGCGAAGATCCCGAACTCGACTCGAAGCGATTCCGGACCACCGAGCAAGGCATCTCGCTGATCACGCAGCCGATGATCGACGGGCTCAATAAATGACGCCTGTTCGCGTCCTCGCGGTCGCTTCTGAAGTCTATCCCATCGTCAAGACCGGCGGCCTCGCTGATGTCGCCGGCGCCCTTCCGGTGGCGCTGAAGGCGCATGGCGTCGAAATGCGCACTTTGATGCCGGGCTATCCCGACGTGATGCGGCTCGTATCGGGCACAGAGGAGATCCGGCGCTGGCCGGATTATTTTGGCGGACCCGGACGGCTGCTCGCCGGCTCCCACGAGGGGCTCGACCTGTTCGTGCTCGACGTGCCGCATCTCTATGCGCGGCCGGGCAACCCCTACGTCACCAGCGAAGGCCTCGACTGGCCGGACAATGGCGTGCGCTTCGCGGCGCTGTCGCGCATCGCTGCCGATATCGGCCACGGCCTTGTCCCGGCCTTCGTACCCGATGTCGTCCACGCCCACGACTGGCAGGCCGGGCTCGCGCCGGCCTATCTGCACTACGACAATCGCCCGCGGCCCGCGACCGTGATGACCATCCACAACATGGCCTACCAGGGCAAGTTCGCGCCTGCGCTGATCGGATCGATCGGCCTGCCCTGGCACTCCTTCAACGTCAATGAACTCGAATATTTCGGCGGCATCAGCTTCCTGAAAGCCGGCCTGCAATTCGCCGATCGCATCACCACGGTGTCGCCGACCTACGCACGGGAGATCCAGAGCGACGAAGGCGGCATGGGGTTCGGCGGCCTCTTGCGCGCACGCGCCGGCGTGCTCAGCGGCATCCTCAACGGCATCGACATCTCGGTGTGGAATCCGGAACAAGATCCGCACATCGCCTACCGTTACGGCGCCGACGATCTGACGTTCCGGGCTGCGAACAAGGCGGTGCTGCAGCAGCAGTTCAACCTCGATTCCTCGGACGAAGCGCCGCTGCTCGGCGTCATCAGCCGGCTCTCGTGGCAGAAGGGGCTCGATCTCCTGCTCGATGTCCTTCCGACCATCCTGGGCGAAGGCATGCAGCTCGCGCTGCTCGGCAGCGGCGACCGCGATCTCCAGGATCGCTATCAGGCCGCAGCCCGCGCCAATCCCGGCCGGATCGGGGTCGTGATCGGCTATGACGAGATCCTGGCGCACCTGCTCCAGGCCGGCTCGGACGCGCTTCTCGTGCCCTCCCGCTTCGAGCCATGCGGGCTGACCCAGCTGTGCGCACTGCGCTACGGTGCCGTCCCGATCGTCTCACGCGTCGGCGGGCTCGAGGACACCATCGTCGACATCGGCGAGGCCGACGCTTCCGGCCGCGATGCCACCGGTTTCAAGTTCGGCCCCGTGACAGCGGAGGCCTTTGCCGGCACGCTGCGCAAAGCCAACATCACCTTCCACGACAAGCAGACCTGGCGTCGGCTGCAACGAAACGGCCTTGCCACCGACGTCTCCTGGCGCAACCGCGCCGGCGACTATGCCGCGCTCTACCGCGATCTCATGACATCTCGCGCGTGAGGCGTGGCCGTCGTCTAATCCATGCTATAGAGCCGCCATGGACCCCTTCGTGATCAAGCTGATCGGCTTTGCCGCCGCGACCTGCACCACCGTGGCCTACGCGCCGCAAGCCATCAAGGTGTGGAAGAGCCGCTCCACCGGAGATATCTCGCTCGGCATGTTCCTGGTCATGGTGCTGGGGCTGGCGCTCTGGCTGGTCTACGGCCTGCTCTCGGGCGACGCCCCGCTCGTCGTCGCCAACGCCATTACCATCGTGCTCGCCGGCGGCATCCTGTTCATGAAGCTGAGATACGGGTGAGGTAGCGACGCACTCTCTTCCTTCTCCCCTTGTGGGAGAAGGTGGCGCGAAGCGCCGGATGAGGGGTTCGCTCCGCAAGTTCGCTGCGAGACTACCCCGCGGAGAGAGACCCCTCACCCGTCTCGCCGCTACGCGGCGAGCCACCCTCTCCCACAAGGGGAGAGGGTTAAGGCGCGTGCCACCCTACACTCATCCAAACATATACGACGCCATCGCCACATTGGCGACCTCGTCCACAAAAACCCGATGGCCCACGTCGTTGCCTGCGGCGCCGGCTGCGACCATCAGCGGCAGCAGATGGTCCTCGCGCGGATGCGCCAGGCGCGCGCTCGGTGCGTTCTCCCAATCGACCAGCATCGCGTTGCGGCGCGCCGGATCGGGATTGCTGATCGCCTCGTTCAGATAGGCCTCGAAATCGTAGGAGACAGGCTTGGACTCCGGCCGGTTGAAGCCACGCATGTTGTGATAGGTCAGCCCGCTGCCGACGATCAGAACGCCATCGTCACGGAGCGACGCAATCGCCTGCCCGACCTTGACGTGCTCGGCCGCATCGTAGGCAGACTTGAGCGAGAGCAGCACGATCGGCATGTCGGCGTTCGGATACATCAGCCCGAGCGGCACGAAGGTGCCGTGATCAAAACCCTGATTGGGATCTTCCCGGCAATCGAGCCCTGCGCGCCCAAGCAGCGTCTTCACCTGCGCAGCGAGTTCGGGCTGCCCCGGCGCCGGATATTTGAGGTGGTAGGTGTGCTCGGGGAATCCGTAATAGTCGTACACCATCGGCGGATGCGCCGAGGTCGACACGGTGAAGGCATCGGCCTCCCAATGGCCGGTGATGACGAGCACGGCCTTCGGCCTCGCCGGCAACAGCTGCGGCAGCCGGCCGAACTCCGCCGCGGTCCTGGCATATTGCAGCCGCCTGTCCTCCATGAACGGCCAAGGGCCGCCGCCATGCGACAGGAACAGGGTCGGAAATCGCGTCATGGTTCGTCTCGTCGGCAACATGCGCGTGCAATTGCCCGCGCGACCGGCGGCGAGCATAGGCAAACCAGGATGGTTAGCAAGTCGTTAACGATTTGCCGCCCAAAATCCGGACGTGGCCGAAGCAGTCGGCCTGAAGACAAGTGAGACGTGAGATGAAGAAGTTTGCGCTGGGGGACGTCGTCAACAGTGACAAGGGCCGCCGCGGCATCGTTCGCGCCGCCTTCAAGTCGCGGGACGGCCAGCAGTTCTATGCCGTCGAGAAGGACGGTGCGATGGACTATCTGGAGGAAGACCGGCTGAGCCCGGCGCCGCGCGTCGAGCTCGCGGCTTAAGTCCAACTCAATTCTTGCTCTCGTCTGTGAGCCGATCGAGACGCTCCGCGAACGGATCGTCGCCGCTCGCGATGCCATCGTTCGTGATCAGCAGCATGCGATCGCGGCCTGCCGCAGCGTTCCAATGCGGCAGATCGGGACCATTGGGATCGCCACTCCTGGCGAAGTTGATCCAATAGGAGCGCAGGCGGCTTGCGACCTCGCGATCACCTCGCGAGAAGATGCCC
The DNA here is from genome assembly GCF_023073355.1 of Bradyrhizobium sp. 199. GTDB lineage: Bacteria > Pseudomonadota > Alphaproteobacteria > Rhizobiales > Xanthobacteraceae > Bradyrhizobium. The sequence continues at coordinate 1,414,986 of NZ_JADPJI010000002.1, read as the reverse complement.
GCTCCCGGCACGCCTTCCGCACCGAAGATGAACTGCAACTCCCGCCCGTGCCCGCCCTCGGGATTCGCGCGGCGGGATTCGGGCACATAGCCGAAGCGATAGCGAAAGGTCGTCGCACCGTGTGCGGCATGCAGCCGAGCCAGCAGTCTTGCGGGCTCGGAGAAGACCTTGTCGGTATAGAACCGCGCTGCAAGCTCCGAAGGCCTGGCGATGTCGGGATAGAGCCTGCGCAACTCGTCGCTTATAGTGGCTGAGGATGCGACCGCCTCCTTGATCTCGGACTCACTGTCGAAACCGGTCTCGTCGTCGTTCGAGCCGATGATCAGCGGAATGCGGCTTTGATGTCCGGCCGCAAAGCCGGCGGCAATATCCTCAGTCACCAGATCTCCGTCCATCATCGGTGCGAAGCCACGCCGCGATGTCTCCGCAAGACTGCTTGCGGCGGCAAGCAGGCGTCGCGGTTCGGCGGCGCGCAAATCCGCCTGCGGTCCAAGCGCCGCCACGAACTGCCGGCCGATGGCCTCCGCCTCCTGTGCCGAACGCAGGTGCGCGCGGCCGGGGACCGATTGCAGAATGGCTTTGTGGAAGAGACCCTGCGATTTCGCAGACAACATCAGATGCGCAATCGACGTCGCGCCTGCGTCGCTGCCAAACAAGGTGACGTTACCTGGATCGCCGCCGAACGCCGCGACGTTCTCGTGGACCCAATGCAGCGCCGCGATCTGGTCCATCAGGCCGTAATTGCCGGAGCCTTGCGACAGCGCCGGATGAGCGAGCCAGCCGAGCACGCCCAGGCGATAGTTCACGGTGACGACGATGAGCCCAGCCCGCGCGAGCTTGGCACCGTCGTACAGCCGCTCATTGGCCGTGCCGCCGACAAAGCCGCCGCCGTGGATGAACACCAACACCGGCAGCGGGCCATCGACCCCGAAGGGACGGAACACGTTCAGCATGAGACAATCTTCGCTCGATGCCTGTAGCGCCGGCTGAAGGCAGGGCGCGCCATACGCGTAGGCAGTGTGCATCTCCGAACTTTCGGGCGCCGGCTGCGGCGGGCGCCAGCGCAGCGCACCCACCGGCGGCGCCGCGTAGGCCAGTCCCTTGAACGACGCCACCTCTCCTTCGACGGCGCCGAGCATCTGTCCTTCACGCGTCAGCGCAAATGGAAACTGTCCGACCGGCTGAGCCGCGGCCGAACCGGCGCCATGCAAAACGCAAACAGCAAGAAGTGAAAGCAGCAAACGCATCTTCAAAGCATCTCGATGCGCGGACAGGTTGCCTGCAGGGTATGCCCCTGACGGTCAGCGAAGCAAGTCTTGCGGCCGTGCCTAACCGCCCTTGGCAATGAGCTCGGCCAGCGCGTGCCGCGCGACGATGCCGAGCTCGCCGAGTGTGGAATGCCCCTCCCGTGCTGCCTCGATCAGGCGCTCGGCGATGAACCTGCGGCTGTCGTGATCGCCACCATGCGGCAGTTGGCGGCACGTCTCCTCCAGGACGACGTCCATGTTCGCTTTGGTCCGCTCACTCAACTCTGGCATGACGCTCGTCGCTACGCGTGGCTTGTAGCCGCAAGCATACACAGACGGATCGGACATGATTACCCCGGGTGATCACGGCCATTGTGCATCGCGATGCGTGTAACGCCGCAAGATTCACGTGGCCATGATGCCGCCCCAAACGACCACCGAAGATTGCACTTGCTCTGGTGACAAGCTGAACCTGCGGCGATAGCCTGCCGGCAAAACACAACATACGGGAGGAATGCGATGTCTGACGCAATCGTTGCTACACGTGCCTCCGCCGAGCGCGGAACCGCTCACCAGGTCGACGTCGCCGTGGTTGGCGCCGGATTTGCCGGCCTTTATCTCCTGCACCGCCTGCGCAAGGCCGGCTTCGAGGCGCTCGGCCTCGAAGAGGCCGGCGATGTCGGCGGCACCTGGTACTGGAACCGCTATCCGGGCGCCCGCTGCGACATCCAGACCATCGATTACAGCTACACCTTCGATCCGGAGCTCGAGGCCGCCTGGACATGGTCGGAGAAATACGCGGCCCAGCCGGAGATCCTGCGCTATCTCGGCTTCGTTGCCGACCGCTACGATCTCAGGCGCGACATCCGCTTCGGGACCAAGGTCACGGAAGCGAAATGGGACGAGAACGCCGAGCGCTGGCTCATCACCACCGACAACGGCGTGCCGGTCTCCTGCCGCCATTACATCATGGCCACCGGCTGCCTTTCGGCGCCAAAGCCCCCGGAGATCGACGGAGTCAAGGATTTCAAAGGCGAGGTCTACTTCACCGGACGCTGGCCGCATGACGGCGTGAACCTCGCGGGAAAGCGTGTCGCCGTGATCGGCACGGGTTCGTCGGCCATCCAATCGATCCCGCTGATCGCCGAGCAGGCGGCGCATTTGACCGTATTCCAGCGCACGCCGAACTTCGCGCTGCCCGCGCATAACGGTCCGGCGCCGTCCGACCGCATGAGCCTGCTGCAAAGCGATCGCGCGGCCTATCGCGAGCAGGCGCGGCAGTCGATGACCGGCGTCCCCTATCCGCAGCAGACGGTCGTGAGCTGGCAATTGAGCGATGCCGAGCGTCGTGAGCGGTTCGAGCGTGCCTGGGCGGCCGGCGACCTCATCCACATCCTGACGCAGCTCTGGGCCGACCAGGCTGTCGATATCGACGGCAACAGGATCGTCCAGGAGCTGATCCGCGAGAAGATCCGCGCCGCGGTCAGGGATCCCGAGATCGCCGCGGCGCTCACGCCGCACGACCATCCCTTCGGCGCCAAGCGTCCCTGTCTCGATACCAACTACTACGCCACCTACAACCGGCCGAACGTCACGCTGGTCAATCTGCGCCAGGAGCCGATCAAGGCGATCACCGCGAGCGGGATCTCCACGAACGGCCGAAGCTTCGACATCGACGTCATCGTGTTCGCGACCGGGTTCGACGCCATGACCGGCGCGATCCGCGCCGTGCATCCGATCACCGGGCGCGGCGGCAAGTCGCTCACCGACGTGTGGGCGCAGGGGCCGCAGACCTATCTCGGGCTCACGGTCGAGGGCTTCCCGAACTTCTTCATGATTACCGGGCCGGGCAGCCCGTCGGTGCTGTCGAATATGGCGGTGTCGATCGAGCAGCATGTCGACTGGGTGGTCGACCGCCTGGCCGCGCTGCGCGATGCCGGCTTCACCACGATGGAGCCGACCGAGACGGCGCAGGCCGGCTGGGCCAGGCATATGGCCGACTGTTCGACGCTGACGCTGCACCGGCTCGCCAACACCTGGTACACGGGCGCCAACGTGCCCGGCAAGGTGCAAGGCCTGATGCCCTATACCGGCGGCGTCGGCCCCTATCGCAGCATCTGCGACGAGGTGGTCAGCCGCGGCATGCTGGGCTTCAAGCTCACCGGCCCGGGCGGCGCCGCCCAATGCAATGACGGCGAGGTGGTGCGCCTGCAGCCGGACGTGCGGCTGGTGCTCAACCTGCTGGCGTCGCTGAACCTGTCGCCGATCGAGTCGATGGGCGCGGAAGGCGCGCGCGCTTTCGTGAACGAGTTCAACAAGGGTCGGCCCGCCGGACGGCCGATCGGCGACATCGTCGACGGCACCCTGCCCGTCACGGGCGGCGCGTTGCCTTATCGCGTCTACAAGCCGGCAACGCCGGGACCGCATCCGGTCGTGGTCTATTTCCACGGCGGCGGCTGGGTGCTCGGCGACGAGCAGTCGGACGAGCCGTTCTGCCGCGACATGGTGCGGCGGACCGGCATGATGTTCGTCAGCGTCGGCTATCGTCACGCGCCGGAGTATCGCTTCCCGACTGCGGCCGAAGACAGCTATGCGGCAACCCGCTGGATCGCCGAGCACGCCACTGAACTCGGCGGCAAACCGGGCCCGGTGCTGGTTGCCGGCTGGAGTGCCGGCGGCAACGTCGCCGCCGTCACCTGCCAGCTCGCGCGCGACCGTGGCGGGCCCGAGATCGCGGGCCAGCTCCTGATCTGCCCGGTCACCGACTGCACCTTCGACCGTCCCTCCTACAACGACAATGCGATCGGCTATTTCCTGACGCGCTCGCTGATGTACTGGTTCTGGGACCTGTACTGCTCGCCGGCGGATCGCACCGATCCGCGCGTCTCGCCGCTCCGCGGCCGGATCGCCGGGCTGCCGCCGGCTCTCGTGGTGACCTGCGAGTTCGATCCCTTGCGCGACGAGGGTATTGCCTATGCCGAGGCCATGGCGGCCGCAGGGGTCCCGGTCGAGCAACTCAGGGCGCACGGCCATTTCCACTCGTCCTTCACCATGGTCGATGTGGTGATCACCGGCGCGCCGGGCCGGGGGCAGATGGCGAAAGCCTTGCGGCGCTTCGCGGGGCTGCCGCCGGAAGTCAGCAGCAGTGACGAGCACAGCCAGGGTCAGGCCAGCCCGGGGCACAAAATCGCTGCGGCCGCGAGCTGACGACGACAGGCCGGCCGGGAACTTTTTTCCGGCGGCCGCGTTCGATGTCCGTGGCATTGAGATGCAGCGATAAGTCTAGGCCCCGGCACGTCGATCCGTGTGCCGGGGCATTTTTTGCGTGAGGCAAAGCGATGGGGGACGGTGTTGCGGATTCAAAGGTCGATTTCGGTGCGCTTGCCGCGCTGCATAAATGGCCATCGCTTGCGAACCAGCGCCGGCTCGACCGGCAACCGTATCAGATAAGCGAAGGCACTCTCGATGAGTGCATCTCGGCCTTCATGGAGAAGCCGACGGCGACCCGGCATCTCTATGAGATCCGGACAGTGGCGCAGCCGCCGCTCGTGACGGGCATTCTCTCGTCCGAGCACGTCATCGAACTCTCGCGACTGAGAGAATTCCTCTGACCGCGCTTCACATGCTCGTGCAGGAACCTTCTTCCGGTTTTTCCCGTTGTCGAAAGATCGGAAGTCAAGACGTGAGCGCCCCACATGCTTGAAGCTGGCGTAGCATCTCCGGTCGTGCCCTATGGCGCAGATCAGACCCTGTTCGTGGTCATCGATCGCCTCGACGAGGCCACCGAGATTCGCGTCGAACGGAGCGATCTCGAAGCCACGATCGGCGAGCTCGTCGCCGGCTGCTTCAATGACCCTATCAAGGTGATTTCGTTCAACACGCTCGAACATTGGATGAAGGACATCTCGACCGACGTCGCCGGCGAGATAAAGGCGCGCTGCGACATCGACGGCCTGGAGCTACCCGACTATCTCAGCGACTTCGTCGACAGCCACAGCTGACCGCGTCGCCGCACCAACGACCTTCAGATCGCAGGCATGGGTTTGTGAGGGGTTAGGCGCGCCGGTACTTGCCGGCGATGACCTCGATCTCGCGGCGGCGCTCGTTCGCGAAGGTCAGGAGCCTTTCGATCGTCAGCGTATCCGTGATCCGTTTGGCGAGCCGCTCGGCGCGCGCAGCCTGATCTTCGAGATACTGGATCGTGTTCAAGCGCCACCTCCCCCGAAAGCCCAGAATTGCTGGACAGCCATGGTGCGACAGGGCGGCTAACAGCCGGTTAAACGCCGCGATGGTGCGAGCTCATCGCAGGACCTCGAGCCGGACGTTGGTGATGCCCTTGTCGACCATGCCAAGCGCCTCGGCCGCGGAAGGAGAAATGTCGACCACACGCCCGCGAACATAGGGACCGCGATCGTTGACCCTGACCGTGACGAAGCGACCGGAGTTGGTGTCGGTGACGCGCAACTTGGTGCCGAACGGCAAGCTGGGATGCGCCGCGGTCAACTCGTTCTTGTCGAACCTCTCGCCGCTCGCGGTCTCCGTATCGGAATAGAAGCTGGCGAAGCCATGCGAAGCGGTCTGCTTGGTATCACCGTCGGGCACGCGCGCCCGGCTGATCGGGCGTGGATGCAGCGCCGCCACACGCTGCGTGCGCTCGACCGCGGCCTGCCGGCCCGCGCCGGCGAGATCGGCCTTCTGGCGGCCGACCGGCGATTGCGCGCAGGCGGCAAGCGAGGCGGCGCCGGCGATGGCCAGCAACAGCCGGCATGAGGTTGCGAAGGAAATCCGGGCAGTTTCGGCACGTGCAAGACGAGACATGGTACGCCCCTCCGAACGGCCCGATTTTCGGTGGGCAATGAGGGCAGAACCTTGTCGGAACATAAGCAGGCCTGAGGCCGCCGCCGTTTCGCGTCAGCTGTGACGATTCCACCACAGTCGCGCGTCCTGAATCGGGACAGGCCACCAGAGTGGCCGGCCAATCCGGTGTCTCAGTAATGCGGCTCGTACATCTGGGATTGGACCAGAGCCTTGACGTCGTTGGGCGCCGGTCCGTCCGCGAGCCCGCGCTGATAGGCGACGTCCGCAACGGCCGCCGCGATGCGGATGGAGACCTCGCGGATGCGCGGCAGTGCCGGATAGAGACTGCCCTGCGCGAGGTCGTCCTTGCCGACGCAATCGGCCAGCGTGTGGGCGGCCGCCATGAACATCTCGTCGGTTACGAGGCGCGAGCCGCTGGCGATGACGCCGAGGCCGACGCCCGGGAAGATGTAGGAGTTGTTGCCCTGGCGCGGCACGAAGCTGCGGCCGTTGAGCGTGACCGGGTCATAGGGGCTGCCGCAGGCGAACAGCGCACGGCCCTCGGTGTAGCGATAGGCATCCTCCGCCGAGCACTCCGCCTTGGAAGTCGGGTTGGAGAGCGCGAACACGATCGGCTGCGCGTTGAGTTCGGCCATCGTCTTGAGCACCTCTGGCGTGAAGGCGCCCCCGGCCGCGGCGACACCGATGATCGCCGTCGGCTTCAGCGTCTTGATCGCAGTGAGGAAGTCGGCGATCGGCGCCTGGTCGGCATGGGCGTAGCGCAGCTTGTGGCCGGAGACGCCTTCGCGGCCGCCGACGACAAGGCCGCGGGAATCCAGCAGCCAGTTGCGCCGGAGTGCTTCGGCCTCCGTTGCGCCCTCCGCCATCATGGCGGACACCACGAGATCGGCGATGCCGGTTGCGGCCTCGCCCGCACCGAGGAACAGGATGCGCTGGTCCCTGAGCTTGCCGCCGGAGACGCGCAAGGCCGAGAACAGGCCGGCGAGCGCCACCGCCGCGGTGCCCTGGATATCGTCGTTGAAGACGCAGGCTTCATCCCGATATTTGTGCAGCAGCTTGAACGCCGAGTGATTGGCGAAATCTTCGAACTGGATCAGCACGCCCGGAAAGGTTTTTCGCGCAGCTTGCATGAACTCGTCGACGAAGCTGTCATAGGCTTCGCCCGTGAGCCGCCGCTCGCGCAGGCCGAGATAATAGGGGTCGTTCAGGAGCTCTTGGTTGTTGGTGCCGACGTCGAGCACAATGGGCAGGCATGCTTCCGGATGCACGCCGGCACAGGCGGAATAGAGCGACAGCTTGCCGACGGGAATACCCATGCCATTGGCACCGAGATCGCCAAGTCCCAGGATGCGCTCGCCATCGGTGACGACGATCAGCTTGGCCTGATAGGGCCAGTTCTTCAGAAGCTCGGCAATCTGGCCGCGGTCGCGCGAGGAGATGAACATACCGCGGGGCCGCTGGAAAATCAGGCCGTATTTCTGGCAGGCGAGCCCCACCGTCGGGGTGTAGATGATCGGCTGGATCTCGTCGATGTTGTCGACCACGACGCGGAAGAACAACGCCTCGTTCCGGTCATGCAGCGCGTTCAGCGCGACGTATTTTTCCAGATCGGTCGGCAGCGTGCGCAAATTGGTGAGCACGCGCTGAGCCTGCGTCTCCATCGTCAGCACGCAAGGCGGCAACAGGCCACGCAGGCCGAGTGCGTCGCGCTCGGATTCCGTGAAGGCGGTGCCCTTGTTGAGCAAGGGATCGCGCAGCAGCGACATGCCTTGCGGCGGATTGGACGACGTCGATTGGGCAACGACCCGGGCAGGTCTATTCACGAATTCCCCCCAAAGGAGCTTCACATTGAACCGCAGACATTGTCGGCCAGCGCTCCAACGAGATCAAGGACGTAGAGACTGAGGCTTTCGATCTCGCACCGCAGCGAGATTGTCGCGAACGACTGGCAGTCGCGCGAAAGGTTAACGCGACAAGGCTCTCTCTCCTCATGGTGAGGTATTGGGAGCGGCGCCCGCTCTCTCCCCTCGTCATTCCGGGGCGCGCGCCAGCGCGAACTATGGTGCGCAATTGCGCACCTGAGAATCCATTTTGCAGCCGTCTCTGCGGCCCGATGGATTCCGGCCTCGCCCTTCGGGCGCCCCGGAATGACGAGAAACTTTCAGGATGCGGGTGTTATGCGTAGCGCTATTCGGCCTTGATGTCGGCGGCCTTCACGATCGGCCACCATTTCTCGGTCTCGGCCTTCTGGAAGGTGGCGAGCGCTGCGGGCGTCTGCTGCTCCGATGGCGGAATTTCCTGCCCCAGTTCGGCAAAGCGCTGCTTGACCGCGGCGTCGGCAAGCACGGCGCTGACGGCCGCGTTGAGCTTGGCGACAATGTCCTTCGGCGTGTTCTTCGGTGCCCAGATGCCGTGCCAGTAGGAAATATAAAGGCCAGGCAAACCTGCTTCGTCGACGGTCGGCACATCGGGCGCAGATGCAAGCCTGGTCGGCGAGGTCACCGCGAACGCCTTGATCGTACCGTTCTTGACGTGCGGCAGCGAATTCGCCGCTTGGTCGAACATGATGTCGATCTGCCCGGCGACGAGATCGATCATGGCGGGCCCGGCGCCGCGATAGGGCACGAACTGGAAGTCCGTGCCGGTCTTGTCCTTGAAGAAGACGGCGGCGACATGGGCTCCTGTGCCCGCCCCTGAGGTCCCCGCTGTGGCCTTGCTGGGATTGGCCTTCAGCCAGGCGATCAGCTCCTTGAGATTGCCCGCTTCGAGCGACTTGCGGCCGACGATGAGCTGCGTGCCCATCGCGATCATGGCGACCGGCTCGAAATCACTTACGACGTCATAAGGCAGCTTGAGGACCGCGCCGTTCAGCACATGGGTGCCCCAATGGCCGATCGTGATCGTCGCTCCGTCCGGCGTTGCCCGTGCGACGCGGGCGCCGGCGATGCTGCCGGAGGCTCCGGCCACGTTCTCGACCACGACCGTGGTGCGCAGCTCGGCGGCGATGCGCTCGGACAGGATCCGCGCCAGCGTATCGGTCGGACCGCCCGCCGCGAACGGTACGATGAGGGTAATCGGACGCGAGGGAAACGCCTGCGCATGACCCGCCGTCGTCCACGCCGCAGATCCGGCCAACGCGCACACGACGATCACATGACCGCGCAAGACGGCCCACAGCCCTCGGATCATTCCACCCACCATTGTCGCCGCCCGCATATTGGCAGCGGGCTGGAGGCCGAGTGAACGCTGCCGGCTCGACTGTGGCAAGCCGGAAATTTCCGCTGGGCGACTATACGGCCGCCCGCCGCGGCGTCAGATTGGCCGAGCCGTCCGCTGGCGGCGCGATATGCATCAAGATGGTCTGGGTGGCGGATGCGACGCCGATGCCGTTCTGCTGGAAGCGCAGCTTCATGCGACGGTTGAATTCGCGCTGGACAGGCCAGCGCCCGGCCTCGGTGCAGCGGATCTGGCCGACGATCGACACCATCGCGCCGTCGACCTTGTCGATGCCCCACAGATCGAGGTCGCCCCGGATCAGCGCGCGAAATTCGGGTTCGCGGCGCATCTCGTCGACGATCTCCTTCAGGATCTGGCCCGCGCGATCGGTGTCTTCCTTGTAGGCGACGTTGACGCTGACCGAGGCGTTGCCGGCGCCGCGGCTGGCATTGGTGATGGTCGTGACCGCGCTGAACGGCACGATGTGCACGGCGCCGTCGCCGGCGCGCAGGCGGATGGTGCGGATCGAGACATTCTCGACCACGCCCGAGAGCCCCGAGACGCTAACATTGTCGCCGACCTGGACGGTGTTCTCCAGCAACAGGAACAGCCCGGTGATGAGGTCCTGCACCAGCTTCTGCGAGCCGAATCCGATGGCGATGCCGACAATACCGGCACCCGCGAGCAGCGGCGCGACGTTGACGCCGATCTCGCTCAGCGCGGTAAGGCCGACCACGGTGGCGATCAGGCACAGCAGCGCTGTACGCAGCATCGGCTGGAAGGTGCGCAAGCGCGCGGCACGGGCGTAGTGCCCGTCCCGGGACAGCGTATTGATCTGGCGGTCCAGCAGCGCGTTGCTGGCTTCCCAGATCGCCGCCGCGGCGAGGACGGCGACGCCGATCGTCACCACGGCCGAGATAAGCCGGCTGCCGATCTGGCCGCCATAGAACCAGACGATGGCGTCAACGCCCCAGACCTCGAGCACGGCCACGAGCCCGATGAACACGATCACGCCGGATACGATCTTGCGCAGCAGCGGCAGATAGCGGTTGGCGCGGATTTCGAGGCCCGGAAAGCGCTGGAGGATCTCCGGCTTGATGCGGAAGCCGCGGTCGATCAGGCTCAGCGTCAGCATGATGGCGACGCGCGTGATCGCTGCGACCAAAATGGTGCCGACGAAATATTGCAACAGCAGCGAATAGCCGTTGCGGATGTTGAGCGCCCACACCGCCCAGAGTGCAAGATCGAGCGCGATCGCAAGATAGTGCCAGCCGCCGGCGGCGCGGTTGCGCAGGCGCGCCGCGATTCCCGTCTGGTCGGCAGGAGCGCGAATGGCATCTGCGACCTGGCGGCGACACTGCAGGATGATGACGACGATGAAGAGATGCACGACCAGCATCACCATGCGGAGCAGCGCGGCGTAACCGGCTCGATGCAGGCCCAGCAGCAGCGCCACATTGGCGAAAGCGATGCCGGACACGCCGACACCGACGATGCGGCGCGCCCATATCTCGACATAGGCGGCGGTCTCCGCCCTGACAGGAAACAGGCCGAACGGCCCCGCCAGCGCACGGACCACGCAGATGAGCCCGCGCGAGAACGCATAGGCGTTCGCAACCGCGAGGATCACGAGGCGGACGGTGGTGGGCTCGCCGATCTCGGTGCCGAGCAGCGCGGTGGCCACGCCCATGAAAAGGAACACCGGAAGCAATTCGAGCACGAGGCGCCCCACCACGAAGGGCAGTCGCAACAGGACTTGCCAGATCCGCGCCAGGCTGTGGCGGCGCTTTTGCAATTCAGGTGCCGGCGTCACGTCGGCGACTGACGACGGCGGATCGGCAATGGGCAGCGCCTGCGCTGGCAGGCGCGCGGCATGCGGCACGCGTCCTTCCAGAAATGCGACCGGACGCCGGATCAGCCGGAACAGCACCCATTCGGCCGCGAGCGCGCAACCCAGCACCAGTGCGAGCTTCCAGGCGATCTCGATCAGGAGATTATAAGCCGCAGGATCGTTCGCGGTCCGCACGATCCAATAGTAGAACGCCGGGAAATGCGTGAGCGTCCGCGCCACGCTGGCGATCTGGCTCGATATCGCGCCGATCTCCTCCGACACGGTGAGCAGGAGCTGCGCACCGAGGCCGTCGGCAGCGAGCGGGATCGGCGACTTCTGCTCCGGCGCGGGCGCTTGCGGACCAGACGCATTGGCGATGGTGCGCAGCGTATCGATCATCTGCGCGCGTCTTTTGTCGTCCTGGAGCGTCTCCAGCGCGCGCTTGGCTTCCTCGGACGACAAGGCGGCAGCACTGTTCGCAGCCGGCGTCTCGGCGCGGGCGCCGGAGACAGATGAGATCGCGAGGAAGAGAGCGGCGACGAGCGCCGGGGCAAGCTTATGCGACACGAGGGATTCCCTGGGAGAATGAATGCGACGGCGACGTCGGGACCGTCACCGCCGAAGCACATGCATCATGCCGGATCGACGCTATTCGCCCCGGCGCTGTGTCGGAAGTTGGCCAGTGAGGCGACATTCTCTTGGCATTTGCCACGGTGCAGAAGCAGGAACCGCGGCTCAAGCGCGACGTGCAGCCACTGGAATGCGCACGCGCAAAACCTCGCCCATCATTCCGCAGGGCTTTCGCACATGAAGAAACATATGGCTGGAAGCTCGACCGCAGCCATCCTTCGAGACGCCCGCCTGCGGCGGGCCCTCAGGATGAGGGATGAGTATGCGGCAACATTTCAACGGAGATGGATGCAGCTGAGCCTCATCCTGAGGAGCCGCGGAACGCGGCGTCTCGAAGGACGAGGCGCTCGCTCAGTCGCCGCTGAGACGTCATACGCGACAGTCCTCCGTCATTCCGGGAGGCGGCCCGGAATGACGGCGATGAGGAGGAGAGAAGCAGGATGTCAAAGCCGCCCGTCGCCGCCGGCCTCATCGCGGCCGTCCGACACGTTCGGTGAACGAAATACAGCGCCGGGAAGGTAGGGGCTCTGCCTTACTGATGCAGCCCGCTAAACCTTGACCCGGCGTGCCGTTCGCGGTTTCTGCCGCTATGCGATAGTCCGAACGAGCTCCATCGCACTTAACGCGGCTGGATCTGCGGAGGTGGAGTCATAGACCTCCCCTTGCTCATGAAGTGGACGTTGTGCGTCGCTTGTTAGCGACCATTGCGATGGTCCTCCCGTGACGCCAAACTGTCAAGCGGGGATCAACGGCCGCGGTATCACATTTGAGGTCGCCGCCAATGTAGAGCCCTTCTGCTCCTGACGGGAACGCGGCTACCGAGCGCTTCAGGGATGATGACATCATGCCCCTGTTTTGCCCGACAGGTCAAACGGTTCGGTGAATCCGTAGAAGCTGACGCGCGGTCCGCAAGTCATTGAGTTCGCTATGTCCGGCTACTGTGCATGGGGTTGTTTTCGCGCTTTTTGTTTTTGTGCTCGCTTCTTGCCCGCCTTCTCCTCCTTCTCCAGCGCTTTGCGCACCGCGTCGAACTCCCGCACCGAGGCCTTGTCGGCGCGCGGGAAACGCAAGTCGAGCTTTTCGAGAGCCGCATTGATCACCGAGCCGATCACGACGCGCGCGAACCATTTGTGGTCGGCGGGCACGACATACCACGGCGCATGGGACGTAGAGGTATGCCGGACGATGTCCTGGTAGACCGCCTGGTAGCGCGGCCACAGCGCGCGCTCCTTGATATCGTCCATCGAGAACTTCCACTGCTTGGACGGGTCCTCCAGCCGATCGAGGAAGCGCTTGCGCTGCTCGTCCCTGGAGACGTTGAGGAAGAATTTCAGCACCACGGTGCCGTTGCGGCAGAGGTAGCGCTCGAAGGCCGAGATGTCCTCGAACCGCTCCTTCCAGATGTTCTTCGTCACGACCTTGGACGGAAGTTTCTCCTTGGCAAGGATCTCCGGGTGCACGCGCGTCACCAGGCATTCCTCGTAGTGGGAGCGGTTGAAGATGCCGATATGGCCGCGCTCGGGCAGCGCGATCACGTGGCGCCAGAGGAAATCGTGGTCGAGCTCCTTGCTGCTCGGCGCCTTGAAGGCATGGACCTCGCAGCCCTGCGGATTGATGCCTTCGAAGATCGCCTTGATCGCAGAATCCTTGCCGCCGGCGTCCATCGCCTGGAACACGATCAGCACCGACCAGCGGTCCTGGGCGTAGAGCTTCTCCTGAAACTGGATCAGCCGCTTCTTGTTGGCCTCGAGGATCGCTTGCGCCTTCTCCTTGTCGAGATCGCCCTTCTCGTCGGTCGTGTGGTCCTTGAGGTGAAACTTGCCGGAGCCATCGTAGCGGAACGGCGTGATGTAGCAGTCAAGTTCCTGGGCCAGCGATTTGGACGGCTTCTTGCTCATGAGCGCGGGACACCTTGCGTTGCGGCTTCAATCGGTCGAGCACGCTACCAAGGATGCCCTTGGGAAGGAATATGATGAAAAGCACGAGCAGCACGCCGTAGACGAGATTGTCCCAGCCGACCGCCTTGGTGCCGAAGCCGATGCGAAGGGTTTCCGCCAGCATGATGGTGATCACGGCACCGAAGGTCGGGCCGAGCGAGACGAACAGGCCGCCGACGATGGCCGCGAACACCATCTGAAGCGACACCGCAATGCCGCTGACCGTGTCCGGCGTGATGAACATCTGGTACTGGCAGTAGATCGCGCCCGCGAGCGCCGTCATCACCGCACTGAGCAGCGTGATCTTCAGCTTCTCCGCGGTGACGTCGACGCCGGCGGCGGCCGCGGCATCCTCATCCTCCGAGATCGCCTCCAGCGCATAGCGTGCCATGCTGCGGTCGACCCAATGCCAGACCACGATACCGAACAGCCAGACCCCAAGCGCGATCAGGTACCAGGTCGTCTTGTCGTCGAATTGCAGCGCCAGCAGCTTGTTGCCCGCGGTCCGGTTCGGCGTATAGCCCAGCGAGCCGCCGGTGTAGTCGCGCGTCGCCGTGATGACCTGCAGCACGATGCCTGACAGCGCCAGCGTCACCAGCACGAAATAGTGGCCGGTGATGCGGAAACGGAAGCAGGGATAGCCCACGATCAGCGCCAGCGCGCCGGCCGCGACCATGCTGACGGGAATGCCGATCCAGGGCGACCAGCCCAGATGATTCCACAGCAGCGCGGTGACATAGGCGCCGATCCCCATGAAGCCGCCATGGCCCAGCGAGACGAGGCCAAACCGCCCCATCATCGACCAGGAGGTGTAGGCGAACGACCAGATCAGGATCAGCACCAGGATGTGCAGATGATAGGGATCACGATAGACGAAAGGCAGCGCGACGAGCGCCGCCAATCCTATCCCCCAGGCTGCAAGCCGCCCCTGCCCGATCATCGGCGCCTCGCGAGCAGGCCCGCAGGCCGGATGAACATCATGACGATAAAGAAGGCGAAGGCGAGCACATAGCCCCATTCGAGATCGGAGAACAGGCCGCCGAGCGAGATGATCTCGGCGAAGACGAAGGCGGCGATAAAGCCGCCGATGAAATTTCCGAGCCCCCCGAGCACGCAGATCAGGAAGGTGATGGGCCCGAAGGAGAGGCCGACAAAGGGATGCACGTCATATTGCAGCACCAGGAGGCAGGCCGCGAGCCCGGCCAGCGCGCCGCCGATTGCGGAGGTAATGAGATAGATCCGCCTGGTGTCGACGCCCATCAGCGCCATGATCTGCCGGTCCTGTGAGATCGCCCGGATCGCGGTGCCGGTGAAGGTCCGCGTCATGAACAGATAGACCACGACCATGCCGACCAGCGCGGCCAGAAATGACAGCAGCCGCGCGTAGCTGAAATGCATCTCGCCGAAGGCGAGCACCGGCAGGCGGATGCCGAGATTGCGGAAGTCGATGCCGAAGGCGACGGTGGCAAAGCTCTGCAGCACGAACAGAACCCCGCCGGTCGCGAGCAGCTGGTTGATGGGCGGCGCGGCCAAAAGCGGCGCGATCACGAGGTAATGCAGCGCCGCGCCGAGCATTGCGACCAGCACAGTGGTGAGCGGCGCCGCAACGAAGTAGCTAACTCCGTAATACTGCACCATGAAATACATGGCGTACATGCCGATCATCACGAGCTCGGCATAGCAGATCCAGGTCACGTCGATGACGCCGAAGATCAGGTTGAGCCCGAGCGCGAGCAGCGCCAGCACGCCGCCGAGCAGGATGCCGTTGATCACGGCCTCCAGCAGGTAGACGTCGAATATGTCCAAAAATGCTTGCATGCTTGCAGGAACCTCACACCCCGAGATAAGCTTCCTTGACCGTGTCGCTCGCCAGCATCTCGGCCGAGGTGCCTGAGGACCTGATCGTGCCCGCCTCGATCAGATAGGCGCGATCGACAACTTTCAGCACCTGCTGCACGTTCTGCTCGACGATCAGCACGGTCAGCCCGCTGGCGCGGATCCGTTTCACCAGCTCGAACACCTGCTGCACTACGACCGGCGCCAGCCCCGCCGACGGTTCGTCGAGCAGCAGCAGTTTTGGATTGGACATCAGCGCGCGGCCGATCGCGCACATCTGCTGCTCGCCGCCGGACATGGTGCCGGCCATCTGATGGCGCCGTTCCTTCAGGCGCGGAAACAGGTCGAACACAACCTCGACCCGCTCTGCATAGTGACCGCGCGCCTCCTTCATGAAGGCGCCCATCTTGAGATTGTCGTCGACCGAGAGCTGCGGAAACAGCCGCCGGTTTTCCGGCACGTGCGCAATGCCGAGGCTGACGATCTTGTGCGGCGGCGTTGCCACGACGTCCCCACCCTCCATCCGGATCGAGCCGCGCGAGGGCCGGATCAGGCCGGAGATGACGCGCATCAAGGTGGTCTTGCCGGCGCCATTGGGGCCGATGACGCCGACGGCCTCGCCCGCCTTCACGTCGAGATTGACGTCGAACAGTGCCTGGAACGTGCCATAGCCGGCATTGACGCCGCGAAGCTCCAGCATCACTGCACTCCCGCGCGGCGGCGCGCTGCGGCGGCCGCGGCCTGCGTGGTCTCGGCATCGGTGCCGAGATAGACTTCGATCACGCGCGGATCGCCCGCGACCGCACTTGGCAAGCCTTCCGAGATCTTCTCGCCGTGATCGAGCACCATGACGCGATCGACGACGCGCATCAGGACGCCCATGATGTGCTCGACCCAGATGATGGTGATGCCAAGCTCGTCGCGGATGTTGCGCAGCATGTCGGCCGCCTGCCCCATCTCGGCCTCGTCAAGACCGCCGAGGCTCTCATCGGCGAGCAGCAGTTTTGGCGAAGTGGCGAGCGCCTTGGCCAGTTCAAGCTTCTTCAGACCGGCGGCGCCGAGGCCATCGACGCTGGCATGGCGATCGGTCGGCAGGCCTACCATCGCCAGCGATCGCTCGGCGGCCTCTTCCGCTCTGGCACGGCTGTGACGGCCCTGGCCGTAAAAGCCGGCGAGCGCGACGTTCTCGAAGATGGTCAGACGGCGGAATGGTCGCGGAATCTGGAAGGTGCGGCCGATGCCGCTGTTGATGATCCGGTGCGGCGGAAGGCCTGCGATCTCGGAGCCGCCGAACAGGATCGAGCCCGATGTCGGCGCCAGCGTGCCGGAAAGCATGTTGAAGATCGTGCTCTTGCCCGAACCGTTGGGGCCGATCAGGCCGAGAATCTCGCCCTGATCGACTTTGAACGACACGTTGTTGACGGCGATGAAGCCGCCGAACCGCTTCACCAGCCCGCTGACTTCCAGCACCAAAGCCCTCCGCTGCTACTGGTTGCTGTAGGTGGTGCCTTTCGGCAGCGGCAGCACGGCATCGCGCTGCGCCTGGCTCTTCGGCCACACCACATGAGACTTGTCCTCGAGATACTGGATCACGACCGGGAACGAGCGCTCGTTCTGGCCCGCCATCGGCGTGCCCTCGCCGTAGAACTTCACGCCGAAGCCGAGCATGGTGCCGCCCTCGGGGATGTCGGTGTCGAGCGCGGCCTTGCGCAGCGCATCCGGATCCACCCCGCCATATTTCTTGATCGCGCGCGGCAGTACGTCGCTCATGAACACGTAAGTGTTGGACGCACCGATGCCGACATGCGCCGAGCGAATGGCGACGCCGGGCCGGATCTTGTCGAATTCCTCGCCGACCATTTTGATCACGGGCGGGAGCTTGGCATCCATGGTCTTCTGGTTGGCGAGCCAGATCGAGATCGGGTCGGTGTTGAAGATATAGGTGGCGTCGGCCCCCATACCTTCCTTCAGCTTCTCATAGACGCCATAGCCCGCGCCGTGTCCCATCAGCGCGCCGAACTTCAGCCCTTGCTCGCGGGCCTGGCGCAGCAACAGCGTAATGTCAGGGTTGTAGCCGGTGTGGAAAATGACGTCGGGCTTTGCGCGCTTGAGCTTGGTCACCAGCGCCGACAGATCGGGCGCGGTGGCCGAATAGCCCTCCTTCATCACGACGTTGAAGCCAGCCTTCTTCGCACCAGCCTCGTTGCCCCTGGACACGTCGACTCCATAGGCGCCGTCTTCGTGAATGATAGCGACGCGCAGATCCTTCGGCTCCTTGTCGAACTTCGCCTTGGCGTTCTGCGCGATGAAATCCATCGTCATCATGCCGAACTGGTCGCCGCTCGCCTGCGGGCGGAACACGTATTTGTAGCCCTTCTCGTTGAAGACGGCAGACGAGATGCAGGTCGTCATCCACATGAACTTCTTGAGCTGCTCGACGCGGGCAGCCACCGGCACGCATTGCGCCGAGGAGAAGAAGCCGAGCACCATGTCGACCTTCTCCTGCTCGAGCAGGCGGACGGATTCGTTGATGGCGATGTCGGGCTTGCTCTGCGCGTCCGCATAGACCGCCTCGATCTTGTAACCCTCGACGCCGGTCTTGGCGAAATGGTCGAGGACGATTTTTGCGCCGATATAGCCGAGCTCAGAGCCGCCGCCGGCCAGAGGCCCGGTCAAATCAAAGACGACGCCGATCTTGATCTTCTTCTCCTGGGCCTGGGCGGACATCGCCAAGCCCGTCGCTGATATCGCGACCAACAGCCCACGCACCAAACCGGCAGCCATGCGCACGCGCATCAAAACCTCCCTGGACGATTGTGCATTGCATTCGTCTTGCTTTTGCTTGCCCCCATCACATGGGCAGAGCGCAGCGATGTCAAGCCTTGCGCATTAGCGCGAGGCGAACTGCTGCTCGACGAAGGCCGTGACAAATCGCGGCATGGACGGCGTGAGATCACTCGTCCCCCGCACGAGGTGAATGGCCGACAATTCAGGCTCGTCCTGGCGGGCGAGATTGGCTTCGATCAAGGCGCGAGCCTCCACGCCAGTCATTTCCAGGTTGAGCACCTGAATCATCGCAATCGTGGGGCCGCTGACGATGCAGTGCCAATCCGGCTCGGCCCGATAGTCCGCCGCGGTCAGGCCGGTCTCCTCCTCGATCTCGCGGACGACGCTGCCGGGAATGTCCAGCCCGCCATCCCTGATATCGTCGAGGTCGGGCGTGCCCGAGGGGAAATAGATGCGGCCCGCATTGGCCGTGTGCTGCGCCATTTCGCCCATGATGAAGGCACCGTCGGAGCTGCGCAGCGCGCCCATGCCAAACCCGTTGAACACCGCCTTGTCGGGAAAGCCCCAGTCACGCCAGGCGAGGAAGCTGGCAAAATCGGTCTCGAAATAGGTCGCGGAGAGATGGCCATCCGCAAACACCGCGTCCCGCCCGAGCAGGACGCGGCCGTTCCAGATCTTCGGCCGCTCGCGCTGCTTTTCGGCGAAATGTGCCGCGATCTCGGCGCGCCGTTGCTCCGCGAAGGGCCAGACGATCGGCCGCACGGCAAGATCGAGCGTCGTGACGCGATGAATGACTGGCGACGTCATGAGGGGACGGCTACCGCATCTTCGCGTCAGCTATTTGGCATTCCCCGTGGTCTTCCTGGCCTGCTCGACGAACTTGTTGGTAAAGGTCTTGCTGACGTCGATCTTGGCATTGGCCACTTCCGGCGAACTGACGCTGAACACCGCAAGCACGGCGTCCGCGCCCTTTGGATCCATCTTGCCGGTCTCCGAATACATCGGGATCGTGTTCTTCAGCGCGGCGAGATAGAGGTCCTTGTTCTTGCCGACCGTCTCTTCCGGCATCTTCGCCATGATCTCCTCAGGGCTGTGCGAATGGATCCAGGCGAGCGTGGCGAGGATTGCGTTGGTGAGCCCCTGCGTCTCCTTCTCGTGACCGCTCACCCAGGCCGCCGTCGAATACAGGGCCCCGCCGGGATATTCGCCGCCGAAGGTCTCGAGCGTGTCCTTTTGCGTGCGGGTGTCGGAGAGGATGCGCAGATCCTTGTGGTTGCCTTGGAGCACGGTGACGGAGGGATCGAGCATCACGGCCGCATCGATCTGGCCCTGCTCCATTGCGGCGACGGCAGTGGCACCGAGGCCGACACCGATCACGGCGGCACTGGTGGGATCGATGCCGTTCTTCTTGAGCATATACTTCAGAAAGAAGTCGGTGGATGAGCCGGGCGCGCTGACGCCGACCTTCTTGCCGGCGAGGTCCTTGACCGACTTGATGTCGTTGGTTCGCGAGGGCGCGACCACGAGCACGAGGCCGGGATAGCGGTCATAGACCACGAAAGCCTGCAGCTCCTGCTTCTTGGCGGCCAGATTGACGCAATGGTCGAAATAGCCGGACACCACGTCGGCGCTGCCGCCGAGCACGGCCTTGAGCGCGTCCGAACCGCCCTTGAGGTCGACCAGCTCGACATTGAGGCCGGCCTTCTCGTATTCGCCGAGCTGCTTTGCCAGCACTGTTGGCAGATAGCACAGGCAGGAGCCGCCGCCGATCGCGATAGTGACCTTGCTTTGCGCCGCGGCAAAACCGGTGGTGAGCGTCAGCGCGAGCAGCGCGCCGGCGAGCCTGGCAATCGTGTTCTTCATTGGTTTCCTCCGTTCGGCCGGCGGCACCATAAAGCAGCAGGGCTAGCTTGAGAAGCGTTGCCGCAGGCACTGGTCATCGGCCATTCGGCGCAATAGCATGCCCAGACAACAGTAATTGTCGATGGGGAGGAACATCCATGAATCGCTTTACAGCCGGAGTGTCGATTGCCGCCGCCTTTGCCGCCGGATGCGGCGCAACCCATTTGCTCCGGCCGGCACTCGCCGCCGAAAACATCACTGCGCAGATCATCCATACCGGCGAGATGGAAGGCGATGCGCTCGGGTCTGCCAATGCCGTGGGGTACCGCTCCAAGATGTTCGCCAGCGCGGACGGCGCCACCATCTCCATCCAGGTCGGCAATGTGCCCAAGCACATGCATCCCAACACCAACGAGATCCAGTACATCCTGGATGGCACCGGCACGATCTGGCTCGGCGACAAGGAGGTGACGGTGAAGCCCGGCGACCTCGTTATCATTCCGAAGGGCACGCCGCATGGCGGCACCAAGCCGATCAGCGGACAGGTCAAGGCGATCGCGATCAAGACCCCGCCGCAGGCGCCCGACGACACCAAGCTGCTGGATTGAGCGGTCACGGGGCTCGCGACGATACGCGGGCCCCGCCTTCCATCTTCCATCTAGCCGCGCCCGTCGGAGGCCGTGGGCCGCCACACCAGAAGGCGGCGCTCGACCAGCGTCACCCCATAGTCGATCAGGATCACGAAGGCCGATAGCACGAACATGCCGGCGAACACGCCGGCGACGTCGAACACGCCCTCGGCCTGCTGGATCAGATAGCCGAGCCCCGCCGCCGATCCCAGATATTCACCGACGACCGCACCCACCACGGCGAAGCCGACCGAGGTGTGCAGCGAGGAGAACATCCAGGACAGCGCCGAAGGCCAATAGACGTGCTGCATCAACTGCCGCTCGCTCATGCCCAGCATGCGGCCATTGTCGAGCACGGTACGGCTGACCTCCTTCACGCCCTGATAGACGTTGAAGAACACGATGAAGAACACCAGGGTCACACCAAGCGCGACCTTGGACCAGATGCCAAGCCCGAGCCACAGCGCGAAGATCGGCGCCAGCACCACACGTGGCAGCGCGTTGACCATCTTGACGTAGGGGTCGAACACGGCGGCCACCAGCGGCTGGCGCGCGAACCAGAAGCCGACCAGCACGCCGCCGGTCGATCCGATCACAAAGGCCAGGATCGATTCCGTCAGCGTGATGCCGAGATGTTTCCATATCACGCCGGACGAGAACCATTTCACGATCTGACTGAACACGTCGAGCGGGTTGGAAAAGAAAAATGGCGGCAGCAGGATCTTGCCGAACACGGGGACGGTTGACAGCACCTGCCACAGCACAATGCAGACCACCGCGACCAGGATTTGCAGTGCAAGCAGCGTCGGGCGCGACATCAGACCGCCTCCGCCGCTTGCGTGGACTGCGCGTAGCCCTTCATCACCTCGTCCTTGAGCACGCTCCAGATCTCGCGATGGAGCGCATGGAACTCCTTGTCGAGCCGCACCTCGAAGATGTCGCGCGGGCGCGGCAGGCTCACCCGCCAGTCGCCGATGATGCGCGAGGACGGCCCGGCCGACATGATCACGACGCGGTCGGCGAGCGCGATCGCCTCTTCGAGATCATGAGTGACGAACAGCACGGCCTTGCGGTCGGCATTCCAGAGATCGAGCAGCAGATTGCCCATCACCTGGCGCGTCTGCGCATCGAGCGGCCCGAACGGCTCGTCCATCAACAGGATCTTTGGGTCGCGGATCAGCACCTGCGCCAGTGCGACGCGCTTGCGCTGGCCGCCGGAGAGCATGTGCGGATAGCGACCCCCGAACGCGCCGAGGCCAACGGAGGTCAGCCATTTCTGCGCCCGCGGCAGCGCCTCCGCACGGGACGTTCCTTGGATCTCGAGCCCGATCGCGACGTTGTCGAGCGCGGTCTTCCACGGAAACAACGCGTCGGCCTGGAACAGGTAGCCGGCATCCCGGTTCAGCCCTGCCAGCGGCCGGTCGAAGATTTTCACGCTGCCGGCGGCGGGCTTCAGTAGCCCGGCCGCAACGTTGAGCAGCGTGGATTTCCCGCAGCCGGTGGGGCCGACAATGGCCACGAACTCCCCCTGCGCCACTGCGAGATGGGCTTTCTCCACCGCCGTATAAACCCGCCCGTCCCCGAGCCGGAACGCGACCTTGGCATCTTCCAGCGCCACTGCCGTAGGCGTCGACATATGCTTCCTCCGAATTTCGCTTGAAGCCTTAGCCGCTCGCGCCGCCAAGTTCAATCAAGGCGCCAAGCGTGCTACGCATGGGTTCACTTCCCTCATCCTCCCCTCCCCCGGAGGGTAAGAGCGAGCCCCGGCGATGCCTTCCAAGCTGGCGATCAGCTATCACCACGTCACCAAGAGCTTCGGCCGGCTCAAGGCCGTCGACGATGTGTCGCTCGGCATCGCCGCGGGCGAATTTGTGTCCATCGTCGGCGGCTCGGGCTCGGGCAAGACCACGCTGCTGCGGCTCGCCAACCGGCTGATCGAGGCGGATAGCGGCACCATCACGGTCGAGGGCGAGAACGTGCGAGACGTTGATCCGGTCGCGCTGCGGCGGCGGATCGGCTACGTGTTTCAGGCCGGCGGGCTGTTTCCCCATTTGAGCGTTGCCGACAACATCGGGATCACGCCGAGGCTGCTGGGCGCGCCGGCATCGGATATCGCGAGACGCGTCGACGAGCTGCTGGAGCTCGTACAGCTTGACCGTGATGCGCATCGCAACCGGCTGCCGGAGGCGCTCTCCGGTGGCCAACGCCAGCGCGTCGGCGTGGCGCGGGCACTCGCGGCAAAACCCCGCATCGTACTGATGGACGAGCCCTTCGGCGCACTCGATCCCCTCACCCGCGACGCGCTCGGCGACGACTATCGTTCGCTGCACCGCAAGCTCGGCCTGACCACCGTGATGATCACGCACGACATCACGGAGGCGATCCTGCTCGCAGACCGCATCGCCGTGATGCGTGGCGGCAAGCTGCTGGCGCAGGGTACGCCAGCGGAACTATCGAACAGCGAGGACGCCTATGTGCTGGAGCTGCTGCGTACGCCGCGGCGCCAGGTCGAGCGGTTGAACGCGCTGCTGCCGACGAGCGGTGCGGCATGAGCTTCCTCCCCGATCCACGCTGGGGCGAGGCGCTGGCGCATCTGCCCGACTATCTCGGCAACCATGTGCGGGTGAGCCTCGCCGCGCTCGCGCTCGGTCTCGCCGTCAGCCTGCCGCTGGCGATCCTGACGCGCAACCGCCCGGCGCCGCGCGCCATCCTGCTCGCAATCGCCAGCATCGTGCAGACCGTGCCGGGACTTGCGCTGCTGGCGCTGTTCTATCCGCTGCTGCTGCTGGCCGCGTCCGTCACGCTGGCCTGGTTCGGCGTTTCCTTCTCGGCGTTCGGCTTCCTGCCGGCCATGCTGGCGCTGGCGCTCTATTCGATGCTGCCGGTACTGCGCAACGGTATCACCGGGCTCAATGGCATCGATCCCGCGCTGATTGAGGCAGCCAAGGGCGTCGGCATGACCGCGCGGCAGTCGCTGCTGATGGTCGAGCTGCCGCTGGCGCTGCCGGTGATGATGGCGGGCATCCGCACCGCTGCGGTGTGGGTGATCGGGACCGCGACGCTGTCGACACCGATCGGGCAGACCAGCCTCGGCAATTACATCTTTGCCGGGCTTCAGACCCAGAACTGGGTGTTCGTGCTGTTCGGCTGCTTTGCCTCGGCCCTGCTGGCGCTCGCCGTCGATCAGCTGCTCGGCCTGATCGAGGCCGGCCTGCGTCACCGCAGCCACGTCCGCTCCGCGCTCGGCGCGGCAGGCATCGCAGCGCTGGTCGCCGCAACGCTGATCCCGTCGATGGGACGCTCATCGCAGGGCTATGTCGTCGGTGCGAAGACATTCGCGGAGCAATATGTGCTCTCGGCCCTGCTCAGGGACCGCCTTCAGACGGCAGGCCTTTCCGCCACCGCACGTTCCGGCCTCGGCTCCAGCGTGATCTTTGGGGCGTTGAAGGCCGGCGACATCGATCTCTATATCGATTATTCCGGCACGCTTTGGGCCAACCAGCTGCATCGCTCCGATATCAAGCCACGCGCCGAGCTGGTCGCCGAGCTAAAGGCGGCGCTCGCCAAGGACAACATCACTTTGCTCGGCGAGCTCGGCTTCGAGAATGCCTATGCGCTGGTGATGCCGAAAAAACGCGCCGATGCGCTTGGCGTCCGCACCATCGCCGACCTGGCCGCGCGTGCGTCGAGCCTGTCGATCGCGGGCGACTATGAATTCTTCTCACGGCCGGAATGGGCTGCGCTGCAAAAGGCCTATGGCCTCTCCTTCCGCGCCCAGCGCCAGATGCAGCCCGATTTCATGTATGCGGCGGTCGCCAGCGGCGAGGTCGACGTGATCGCCGGTTACACCAGCGACGGCCTGATCGCGAAATACGATCTCGTCGCGCTCGAGGATCCCAGGCACGCGATCCCGCCCTATGATGCCATCTTGCTGCTCGCGCCGAAACGCGCCGGGGACGAGCGGCTGCAAGCCGCGCTCGAGCCACTGCTCGGCAAGATCGACATCGCCACCATGCGCGAAGCGAACCTGCGCGCCAGCGGCAACGACGCGAACTCGTCGCCGGATGCGGTGGCGAAGTGGCTGCGGCAAAAGGTGGGCCGGCGGTAGGGTGAGATTTCGTCGGGTGGGCAAAGGCGCGTGAGCGCCGTCCCCACCGTCTCAGGCTAGGCGTGAGAAGTGGTGGGCACGCTTCCGCCTTCGCTCTTTGAGCTACGGCGGACAAGTCGCTTTGCACGCCATATTGGGATGACCTTCATAGAAACTACAGCCCCCTGATCATCCCTGCGTCGATCAGCAGGCGGTTCAGCCTCCGTGCTTCAGCGCCGTCCTTGCAGCCGTAGAACGTACCCTTGCAGCGGAGCATGATCTCTTTCTGCTCGGCAAAGGACGGATCGAGCGGGATGCCGGCGGCCTCCTGGATGACCAGCGGCAGATAGGGCCCGTCGATCGTGTCCATCACGGCATCGCTCTTCACCGGCTCGAAATTGACGGCGTCGATCGCATAGTAGGTCGCATAGAGGCGCGGGTCGTAGGCGTCGAGCTTCTTGCCGATCGCGCCCTCGTCGAGCCCGGGCTCGAGGATACCAGGCGCGAACTCCGGCTGATGATCGCCGTAGCGCACGATCAGGAAGGGCTCGCCAGGAAACGTCTTCTTCAGCCCCGCGACGAACGCCTTGTACTGCTCGGCGCTCATCGCCTGCCGGCGCAGATATTCGTCGATGGACGGCACATTGCCCGGCGCGCGCCAGTTCGGCACCAGGTCGGGGCGGAAGCGCGTCTCCCAGGGGAAATGATTGGCGCCGAGATAGATGAAGGTGAACAGCGGCTTGTTCGGCGGCTGCTGGCCCATCAGCTGGAGCGCCTTGTCGTAGAAGAAGCTGTCGGGCTCGACGTCCTTGGCGCCGAGATCTTTCGAATCGAGGAAGCGTTCGATGCCGGTCGTCATCTGGAAGCTGCGGGCAGCCATGAAGCCGCCATAGGCGGGATAGAGCGACATGGTATCGTAGCCGCAACGGCGCAGCGCCAGCGGCAGGCCGCGTTCGACCCGGTTCGTGGCGATGCGCGTCACGAAATAGGCGAAGCGGCCGAACGATCGCGAGGAAAGCCCCGCGAGCACGTTGTATTCGGTGAGCCAGCTCGGCCCGCCGTTGCTCTCGGCCAGGAACGTGCGCTGCTTGCCGTCCCAGGACTTGAAGTGATCGCCATAGCGCGGCGGCACCTTGATCTCCTGTGCGGCGCGGATGTCGAAGCTGGATTCATCATGGATCATGATGATGTGCGGCCGGCGGCCCGCGGGATGGCAGGAATCGAGCAGCGGCACGTTGAGCCGCTCATTGGTCGAGGCGGCCGATTCCATGAAGCCGTATTGCACGAAATCGGAGACCGAGCTGACGCCGGAGCGGAAGAATTTCGAGAGATAGCCGTCGTCGTAATATCCGCGCCAGGCCTCGTCCGGATGATAGAGCGAATAGCCCACCAGCGCGGCAAGGCAGGCGAGCTTGCAGGCGAGCGCCGGCAGACGGCGGATGCGGAACGGATCGAGCCACCACAGCGCATACATCAGTGGCAACGTGACGAGGCCGGCCAGGATCACCGACCAGCGCAGGTTCGGGAAGATCGTGAACAGGAACGCGACGGTGTCGCGGTCGATCATCATCAGGTCGATGAAGTTGACCGTCATCTGCACGACGTCGTGCTTGAGCCGCGACAGCAGCACCAGCACGACGACCATGGTCAGCGACAGCGCGCCGGATAGCGCCGGCCGGCGCAGCAGCGTGATCCAGAAGAAGTTGAGGATGCCCCAGGCGAGCGCAAAGGAGAGGCGCGAGCCGAAATCAGTCTCGGTCTGGTACATCAGCGCGAGCGCGGCCAGATGCGGGGCGGCAACAGCGAGCAGCCGCCAGATGCCGAGCGCGGCGACGCTGGCGAGGGCGGCGGTGGCGGCAGAAGGTCCTGGATTGGGCGCGGACGCCATCGACGACACGCAACTCTGGTCCGGCGCAATGATCGCAGCCGTCTGGCCGGCCCAAGGGCTGAATAAGGGCGGCTAAGGGCTTCCGGCGCAGCCGGATGCCTGCACCATGTCATAAAACTGTAACGGAACGGTCAAGGACAGGCAACGCGCGTCGTGATCCGACCTGCGCATTATGTTGGTGAGCGCGAACGGCGCCCGGCGGGCGGGCAAAGCTGCTTGGCGCTAGGGCTTTGCGATCCCGGCGATGAACAGGTCGAGCGCCCCTTCCGCCATCCGCTCGATCTCACCTGCCTCGACGCCCCAACGCGGAAAGTGGCCGTCGAGATTCATCCGGGCAAAACCGTAAACCAGGGCCCGGCCGGCGATCTGAATGCGCTTGAGGTCCACCGAGCGCAGCAGGCCCTGCTCCGCCGCCTGCGCCAGTATTCCTTCGGTCAGCGCGATCAACTCGGCATTGTCGCGCGTCAGTTCAGCGGAGCTGCCATGGACGAAGTAACGCCCGGTGGAGATGATCTCGAAATGGGCGGGATTGCGCAGCGCCCAGCGCAGGTAAGCGAGGCCGAAGGCACGGAAACGGGCGAGCGGGCCGGAGGCCGGAGCCTTGCTCAGCGCCGCCTCGATCTCGGCACGAAAACGCCGCTGCGCCTCCTCGGCCGCCGCCGCCATCAGGGCATCGCGGTTCGGAAAGTGCCGGAACGGCGCGCCCGGCGACACCGCAGCCCGGCGCGCGGCCTCACGGACAGACACATCCGCTCCCTCCGCCGCCAATTGCAAGGCAGCCTCGATCAGCACGCGGCGAAGATCGCCGTGGTGATACGGCCGGGCTTGAGCTCTGGGGCGGCTGGCACGCGGCTTGGACGGCTGACGGATGGGCATGGCAGCTTCCTAGCATCACCCGAACGTGAATGTAAGCAGCGATTACACCATTGACCAATACGCTCATCGAAATGTAATCAATGATTACATAAGGGGAGGGAAGCACCATGCCGCAGCGTCAAAACTGGTTCGAAGGCTGGCGGCTGCTTGCCGCGCTCGCGGCGAGCCTGGTCGTCCTCAGCCTGTGGATCGCCTCGATGCGGCAGTTCGAGGTCGAGGGCGTGCGGATGGTGATCCGTTTCACGGCACGAAGCTCGCTGCTGCTGTTCTGCCTCGCCTTCAGCGCCGCGGCACTGGCGCGGCTGTGGCCCAACGCCTGGACGCGCTGGCAGCGCCGCAACCGACGTTATCTCGGCCTGAGTTTTGCTGCTTCCCACGCCATCCACGCGGTCGCGATCGTCACGTTCGCCAGGATGGATCCGGCCGGCTTTGCCGAGGCCACCTCGGCCGTTTCCTACATCTTCGGCGGCATCGGCTATGCCTGCATCATTGCCATGAGCGCGACCTCGTTCGACCGCGCCGCCGTGCTGATCGGGCCACGCACCTGGCGTACGCTGCACCTCGCGGGCGGATATTATCTCTGGTTCCAGTTCATGGTCTCGTTCGGCAAGCGCGTGCCGACGATGCCGCTCTATGCCGCGTTCCTCATCCCGCTCCTGATCGTGATGACGCTGCGCACGATCGCGATGGCCCGCCACCCGCGCGGACAGACCGTTGCGGCGGGCTGAGGCGCGCCTGCCTTATTGCGGCAGGAGCCCGAGCCGCTTGGCATAGATGCGGTCGACGGCCCGCTTGGGCAGCATCGCCTGCATCATGTGCCTGGTCGGGTCTGGCGTGACCTGATAGCGCACCCGCGGCTTCGCCGTCGTGAGTGCCTCGACCACGACTTCGCCAATCCGCTCTGCCGGCAGACCTGCTTCGCCGAGCTTCCTCATGAAAGCCAAGACCTTGTTGAGTGCCGGGAAATAGGGCGAGTTCTTGTAGACGGAGAGATCGATCTGCTCGGCCTTGTCCCAGATCGGGGTCTTCACGGCGCCGGGGGCGACAATGATCACGTCGATGCCGTACAGGATCAATTCACGGCGCAGGCTTTCGGATAGTCCCTCGACCGCGTGCTTTGAGGCGCAATAGGGCGCGGAAAAGGGATTGCCGTTCTTGCCGGCGACCGAGCTGATCATCACGATCCGGCCCTTCGGTCCCTTGAGCGACGGATCAGAACCGAGCAGCGGACCAAAAGCCTGCGTCGCGATCACAGGACCGATGACGTTGATGTCCATCTGGCGGCGGAATTCATCCGCTGACAGCTCCAGCAGCGGCCCGGCCACGGCAATCCCGGCATTGTTGACGAGGCCGGCAAGCGTCTCGCCACCCAGCGCCTCAAGCACCTGGCGACCGGCGGCAAGCACCGCGGGTTCATCGGTGACGTCGAACATCAGGGGGACGAAATTGGCACCGAACTCGGCCTTGAGCCGATCCGCATCCGTCTGCTTGCGGACGCTGCCGAAGACGCGGAAGCCGCGCCCGAGTAAAACTTTTGCAGTGGCCCAGCCGATGCCGGTGGACACGCCTGTGACGACGACTGATCGCATGGTCCCCTCCCCTCAAGCTACCGCGATCATGAAGGAGAAAGGCACCAGCACGCAATGGCGCTCGCTCTCGACGAGGTCGATCGCGGGATGAGACCTAGTGCGGCGGCCCTTGGCTCGCGCGCTCGCGGAGCCGATATAACTGGAGCGCTGACTTCGCGGTGCTTGGCTTCAATCGCAGGAAGCATGCCAAGCATTGCTCCAGCCGCCCCCTCGCCTCAGGACCCGAACCAGGCCTGAACATCAAGACCGCCTTCGTCGTATCCCAGGATAGCCCGATCGCCTTGGCGACGATGAGAATCTGCTCGGGCTCGGAGCGCACCAGCGCACGCTCGATCGTTCCGATCGGCAGATCGCTCATGAGCGACAGCGCGACGACCGCGGCAGCAACGATGCCCAGATACTTGAATGGTCGGAGACGAATCCGGAGGCG
Organism: Bradyrhizobium sp. 199; assembly: GCF_023073355.1. Taxonomy (GTDB): domain Bacteria; phylum Pseudomonadota; class Alphaproteobacteria; order Rhizobiales; family Xanthobacteraceae; genus Bradyrhizobium. Next base: position 1,385,343 of record NZ_JADPJI010000002.1, on the reverse strand, counting down.
CGACGTCGTCACGCCCCCGGGGCCACCTAGCGTCAGTTCTTGCTCTTGTCGACCAGCGCGCCCTTCTTGATCCAGGGCATCATGTCGCGCAGCTTCGCGCCGACTTCCTCGATCGGGTGCTGGGCGAGCTTGGCGCGGGTCGCCTTGAACGAGGTCTGGTTGACCTTGTTCTCGAGCATCCAGTCGCGGGCGAACTTGCCGCCCTGGATGTCGGCGAGAACACGCTTCATCTCGGCTTTGGTCTCGGCGGTGACGATGCGCGGGCCCGTGACGTACTCGCCGTACTCGGCGGTGTTGGAGATCGAGTAGTTCATGTTGGCGATGCCGCCTTCATAGATCAGGTCGACGATCAGCTTCACTTCGTGCAGGCACTCGAAATACGCCATCTCCGGGGCGTAGCCGGCTTCGACCAGGGTCTCGTAGCCGCCCTTGATCAGCTCGACCAGGCCGCCGCAGAGCACGACCTGCTCGCCGAACAGGTCGGTCTCGCACTCTTCCTTGAAGGTGGTCTCGATGATGCCGGCGCGGCCGCCGCCGACAGCCGAGGCGTAGGACAGGCCGAGATCATGGGCGTTGCCCGAAACGTCCTTGGCAATCGCGATCAGGCAGGGTACGCCGCCGCCGCGCTGATATTCGGAGCGCACGGTGTGGCCGGGGCCCTTCGGCGCGATCATCAGCACGTCGAGGTCGGCGCGTGGGTCGAGCAGGTTGAAGTGGACGTTGAGCCCGTGCGCGAACACGAGGGCGGCGCCCTTCTTCATGTTGTCGTGCAGGTGCTCACGATAGATGTCGCCCTGGAGCTCGTCCGGGGTCAGCATCATGACGAGGTCGGCCCATTTGGCGGCTTCGGCGACTTCCATCACCTTGAAGCCGGCGGCTTCCGCCTTCTTGACCGAGCCCGAGTCCTTGCGGAGCGCAATGGCGACTTCCTTGACGCCGGAATCCTTCAGGTTGAGCGCATGGGCGTGGCCCTGGCTGCCATAGCCGACGATGGCGACCTTCTTGCCCTTGATCAGGTTCAGGTCGGCGTCGCGATCGTAATAAACACGCATGGTCGTTTCCTCGTTCAGGGCCGAAAATCGGCCATTGGTCAGTGTCCGAAGGGTGAAATTTGCGGATTTCGGGGGCTGTCTAGAGCATTTTCAGCGCTTAGGGAAACCCGTTTCTGCATGGAAATCCGCGACATCATGCATCCATGAAAACGGGGTAGAGGGAGGCCAGCAGCAGGATCGCCATCAGGATGTTGAAGGAGCGCACCAGCCGCGCCGACGTCAGGACCGGCCGCAATGCGGAGCCGAACAGGGCCCAGACCACGGTCGAGACCGTGCCGACGAGCAGGCTGATCAAGGTCTGGATCGCGATGTTGAGCGGGAATTGGGCGATCGCCGCGTAGGCGGTGATGGTGCCGATCACGATCACCCAGCCCTTCGCGTTGATCCATTGGAACATCGCCGCGCCCCAGAAGGTCATCGGACCGCGGCCATCCCCCTCCCCCGGCTTGGTCGGGCCGGACATGGCAATCGCGGCGGCAAGATAGATCAGATAGGCGGCACCGGCATATTTCAGGATGGTCTGGAGGATCGGATAGGCCAGGAACACGGAGCCGAGCCCAAGGCCGACAGCGGCGACCATGAAAGCGAAGCCGAGGACGATGCCGACGATGTGAGGGACGGTGCGCCGGAAGCCGTAGGTCAGGCCCGAGGACAGCAGCATGATGTTGTTCGGCCCGGGCGTGAAGTACATCACGATCATGAAGATGAGGAAGGCATAGAACAGCGACTGGGACATGCTCACCTCACGTCGTCTTCGGCAGCGGTTTGGCTAAACGCCTTGGGCCGATTCGCCAGAACCATCACCGCGATACCAACGATCACGGTCAGCATGCCGGTGAGCCGCAACGGTCCGAACCGCTCGCCGAACACGATGCTCGAGGCGGCCGAGCCGACGAATGGCACCAGCAGCGCGAACGGCACCACCTGCGCGGCGGGATAGTCGCGCAGCAGCCGGCCCCACAGCCAATAAGCAATGCTGGTGGAGATAGCGCCGATCGCCAGCAGGCAGATGAGCCCGGTGAGCGACATGTGGATCAGCGATTGGAAAGTCGGCGCGGGCCCATCGACAATCAGCGCGAGCGCGAACAGCGGCACCGCGGCGGTGAGGCAGAGCCAGGCAAACAAGTCGAACATCGGCGCACCGCGAGCGCCGCGCAGCAGGAGATTGCCGACCGCAAAGCAGATCGGAGCGATCATCAGCACCGCGAACGCACCGACGCTGAAATCATAACCGACGGTGCCGCAGATCATGAGAAGTCCGGCCGCCGCGATGACGATGCTGAGCGTCTGCACCGGGGTCGGTCGCTCGCCGAATGCGATCGCGGCAAAGCCTATCGTGAACAGCGCCTGGCTCTGCACTACAACGCTGGTCAACCCCACCGGCACGCCTTGGGCGATGCCGTAAGCCTGCGACAGGAATTGGCCGAGGAACAGCGTGAAGCTGATCGCAACCAGAAGCGACCAGGCGACCTTCGGCTTGGGAATGAACAGGCACGGCAGCGCGGCGATGGCAAAGCGCATCGCAGTCATCAGCTCCGGCGAAAACTCGTCGAGCGCGATCCGGCTCGCCACGAAGGCAAGCCCCCAGATGATCGCCACCAGGATGGCGATGAGGATATCGGCCGGCTTCATTGTCGTTCTCGGTTCTGCCCTGTCGTGCAGCCCTGTTGTTATTCGTCTAGCCTTGCTCGCCGGCTTTCGGTTTGCGCAGCAGATAAGTGCCGTGCATCGGTGCATGGTAATCGGCCGAGACGAGCGTGAAGCCGATGTCGGTCAGCATCCGCTCCATCACCCAGCCGAATGTCGAATATTCGTCGCGCATGTGCGCCACCACGCTGTCGCGCGAAAAATCGTGGTTCTTGATCTGGAAATCGGCCCATTGCTCGACGTCGCGCTCGATCGCATCGGGCATCGAGGCGTACACGATATCGCGGAGATAGAACGTCGCGCCGGGCTTGAGCGCGCGGTAGATCCGCGACATCGCCACCGCCTTCCAGAAATCCGGCAGGTGGTGCAGCGTGAACTCGCTGACAATCAGGTCATAGGATTCGGGCCGGTAGGCAAAGCTGAGCAGGCCAGCCGATTGCGTGCGCACCGCTGCCTTGCGGTCGCGGGCGTAGATCTCGGCGAGCGCTAGCATCGCCGGCGAGATGTCGATGGCGTCGACCTCTGCACCCATCAGGGCGGCTTCGGTGGCGAGCACGCCGTTGCCGCAACCGATATCGGCGATGCGCCAGCCGCGCTGCACCCCGAGCATTTTCAGCGCGGCACGCGCCCGCAGATCCGCATCGTCGTGCTTGTCGTAGATCGACGCAACTGCGGGACCGATCCCCATTCGGTTCCGCTCGTTATAGTACCAGTCCCGAGCCAGCATGGTTCACATCCCTTCAGGCCCGCGGCCGATCGCGGCAACGCCGGTGCGCGACACCTCGACAAGGCCGAGCGGGCGCATCAGGTCGATAAACTGGTTGATCTTGTCCGTATTGCCTGTGATCTCGAACACAAAGCTCTCGGTCGTTGCATCGATCACCCGGGCGCGGAACGCGTCCGCGAGCCTGAGCGCCTCGACCCGATGCTCGCCCTGCCCGCGGACTTTCACCATCGCCAGTTCTCGCTCAATCGAGCGCTTGGTCAGGGTCATGTCGACGACCCGGTAGACCGGAATCATCCGATCGAGCTGGTGCTTGATCTGCACGATCACCATCGGCGTACCCGTGGTGACGATGGTGATGCGCGACAGATGTTTCTGGCTCTCGGTCTCCGAGACGGTGAGGCTCTCGATGTTGTAGCCACGGCCCGAGAACAGGCCAATGACGCGCGCGAGCACGCCCGGCTCGTTCTGCACGAGCACCGAGAGCGTATGCGTCTCGTTTGGATCGTGGCGCTCCTCGATGAAATAGGCGGATGCGGGCTGGTTCATGATCGTCCCCTCTTGTCTCTCCGTCACGCCATCGCTGGCGCGTCTGTTCCAACCCAACGGCGGAACAGATCGAAATCGATGTTGCCGCCGGACAGCACGAGACCGACGCGCTTGCCCGACAGCTTTGGCTTTTCCTGAAGCGCTGCGGCGAGCGCGGCGGCGCCGGCGCCTTCGGCAAGGTTGTGCGTATCGGTCCAGTAGGCGCGGATCGCTGCGCCGACTTCGTCGTCGGTGACCTGCACGATGCGGGCGGCTCCCTTGCGGATCAGCGCAAACGCATTTGCATCGGGAATGCGCGTCGCCATGCCATCGGCGAGCGTGTTGCTGGTTTCGGTCGTCACGATCTTGCCGGCCGCAAACGACAGTGCGTAGGACGGCGCTTGTGTCGACTGCACGCCGACGATCTCGGTCTTCAGGCCCAGAAGATCGCGCGCCATGATGCAGCCGCAGATGCCGGAGCCCTGCCCGATCGGGACATAGAGGATATCGAGGTCCGGCGCGTTCCTGAACAGTTCGAGCGCATAGGTCGCGACCCCGAGCACCAGATCCGGATGGAACGACGGCACCATGTGCAGGCCGGTAAACTGGGCGCGCCGCTGGGCCTCTTCAGCGGCTGCTTGAAAGTCCTGGCCATGCTCGACGAGGTCGGCGCCAAAGGCCTTCATCGCGCGGTTCTTCTCGACCGAGTTGCCGCGCGGCACGTAGATCACGGCCGGGATGCCGTGACGGCTCGCCGCAAAGGCCAGGCTCTGGCCGTGATTGCCGCGCGTCGCCGAGATGATGCCCGGAATGCTCGGCCGCTCGCGCTTAAGGCGGTCGAGATAGACCAGACCGCCGCGCACCTTGAAGGCGCCGATCGGCGTGTGGTTCTCGTGCTTGACGACGATTTCGGTGCCGAGCCGTTCTGCGAGCAAAGGCCAGGCATGCGCCGGCGTTGCCGGCACCGCCTGCCCCACGATCGCATGTGCGCGCTCGAGCTCCGTCAGGTCGAACATCGCAGTCCTTTCACGGCCATCCCTGGTAGCTGTCATCGCGGCGAAGGCGGGGATCCAGCATTCCGGAGGCCTCTGAGGTTGATCGAGGGGCCGCGGCGTACCGGATCGCCCGGTCAAGCCGGGCGACGACGGCGGAGTTTGCGAACGTCGCGCTCACACCAGCGCCTTGCCGCCGGCAAAGGCCTTGGCGGTGGCCTCGTCGTTGGCCTGCTCCGGCAGCAGCATCTCGTTGTGAGCCTTGCCGGACGGAATCATCGGGAAGCAGTTTTCGAGCGCTGCGACGCGGCAGTCGAACAGCACGGGGCGCTTGACCGAGATCATCTCCTGGATGGCGCCGTCGAGATCGCCGGGCTTGTGCACCTGGATGCCGACTCCGCCATAGGCTTCGGCGAGCTTGACGAAATCCGGCAGCGCCTCCGAGTAGGAATGCGACAGGCGATTGCCGTGCAGCAGCTGCTGCCACTGCCGCACCATGCCCATGTACTGGTTGTTGAGGATGAAGATCTTGATCGGCAACTCGTACTGCACCGCCGTCGACATCTCCTGCATCGTCATCTGCACCGAGGCGTCGCCCGCGATGTCGATGACGAGGCTGTCGGGATGCGCCACCTGCACGCCGACCGCGGCTGGCAGGCCGTAGCCCATGGTGCCAAGACCGCCCGACGTCATCCAGCGATGCGGCTCCTCGAAGCCGAAGAACTGCGCCGCCCACATCTGGTGCTGGCCGACCTCGGTCGTGATGTAGGTATCCTTGCCGCGCGTCGCCTCGAACAGGCTCTGGATCGCGTGCTGTGGCAGGATGACGTCGTTGCTCTTCCTGTAATAGAGCGAGTTGCGCGCGCGCCACTGCGCGATCTGCTGCCACCACGCCTTGATGTCGGGCTTCTTCGCCTCCGCCTTGAACACCTGGAGAATGTCGCCGAGGACGTTGCCGCAGTCGCCGATGATCGGCACGTCCACGCGGATGTTCTTGTTGATCGAGGACGGGTCGATGTCGATGTGGATCTTCTTCGAGCCCGGCGAGAACGCATCGACGCGGCCGGTGATGCGGTCGTCGAAGCGCGCGCCGACGCACAGCATGACGTCGCAATCATGCATCGTCATGTTGGCTTCGTAAGTGCCGTGCATGCCCAGCATGCCGAGCCAGTTCTTGCCCGACGCGGGGTATGCCCCGAGGCCCATCAGCGTGGAGGTGATCGGAAAACCGGTGACCTCGACCAGCTCGCGCAGGAGCTTGGTCGCTTCGGGGCCGGAATTGATGACGCCGCCGCCGCTGTAGATCACAGGGCGCTTGGCATTGGCCAGCAGTGCCACCGCCTTGCGGATCTGTGCCGCATCACCCTTCACGCGCGGCGCATAGGAGCGGTGCACGTCGGACTTGCGCGGCGGATGATAGGTGCCGGTCGCGAACTGCACGTCCTTGGGAACGTCGACGAGCACCGGGCCTGGACGGCCGGAGGTCGCGACATAGAAAGCTTCGTGCAGGACTTTTGCGAGGTCGTTGACGTCGCGCACCAGCCAGTTGTGCTTGGTGCAGGGGCGCGTGATGCCGACGGTGTCGCATTCCTGGAACGCGTCGTTGCCGATCAGATGCGTCGGCACCTGGCCGGAGATGCAGACCAGCGGGATCGAGTCCATCAGCGCGTCGGTCAGCGGCGTCACCATGTTGGTGGCGCCGGGACCGGAGGTCACCAGCGCGACGCCCGGCTTGCCGGTCGAGCGCGCATAGCCCTCGGCGGCGTGGCCCGCGCCTTGCTCGTGGCGGACCAGGATGTGCTGGACCTCGCTCTGCTGGAAGATCTCGTCATAGATCGGAAGCACGGCGCCGCCGGGATAGCCGAAAATGTCGGTCACGCCGTGATCGATGAGCGCGCGAACGATCATCGCGGCGCCGGTCATCTGGTTCGGATCGTGGCTCTTGTCGCTCATTGCTTGCTCCGGATGCGCTGTTGTCAGCGGCTTTGGTCGTGTCGGGCTTGGGAAATAAAAAAGGCCCCGAAGAGGGCCCATGCACACCGCCTGTCATGTGGATGGCAGCTAGCCATCCCCGGCGGTGTGCCTGGGTACGACGGCGATAAGGAGTCTGGTAATAATATTACGCATGGCAGGCTCTCAGCTTCCCAAAGGTTGCGCGAAACATAGCGGCCAAAGCCTGGATGTCAAGGCAATGCGGCCGTTCCCGCACGATTTTGGCAGTGTAGCGGTGTTCCCCGGGTTCGGCGAGAGGGAAATTGGGAAACCGCGGCCCAAAAGCGCCTCAGCCGGGGTCTCCGGCCGCGTTCACGATGGCAGCGAGCCATGCCCTCACCTCCTGCGGCTTCACCCATTCGAACGCCGGCAATTGATGCCGGAACCAGGTGAATTGCCGCTTGGCATAGTGGCGGGTGTCGGCGCGCCCGATCGCGGCGGCCTGCTCCAGGCTAAGTTCACCATGCAGATGCCGGATCAGGGCCGGCACGCCGTGAGCTTTCATCGCCGGCAGCAGCGGATCGAGGTTTCGGGCGGCGAGACGCTCGACCTCGTTCAGCGCGCCGGTATCTAACATGGCGTCGAAGCGGGCATCGATTCGGGCATAGAGCTCGTCGCGCTCGGGCGCGAGAAAGACCGCGCGAAAACTGTCCTTCGGCAGCAGCGGCGGCTGGCCCTCCCGATGCCAGTCGAGCAGCGAGCGGCCGGTCGCCTCGACCACTTCGAGCGCGCGCGCGATCCGGGTGCGGTCACGCAGGTTCAATCGTTCGGCGGCGCGCGGATCGCGACGCGTCAGTTCCGCGTGCAGCGCTTCCGCGCCGTTCCGTTCCAGCCGCGCGCGCACGGCCTCGCGCACCTCGGCAGGGATTGGCGGCACCACGGAGAGCCCCGCCGTCAGCGCCTTGAAATACAGCCCGGTGCCGCCGATGAAGATCGGCAGGCGGGCCTCCGCCTTCGCCTCGTCGAGCGCCTTTGCCGCGTCAGCCACCCAGGCGCCCGCCGAGAAGTTCACGGCCGCATCGACATGACCGTAGAGACGGTGCGGAGCGCGGGCTTCCTCGCCATCCGTGGGCCGTGCCGTGATGACGCGGAGGTCACGATAGACCTGCATGGAATCGGCATTGATGACGATACCGCCGGTGGCGAGCGCGAGCTCCAGCGCCAGCGCCGACTTGCCGCTGGCGGTCGGGCCTGCGATAAGCACGGCCTCGCCAACAGGCCTTCTGCCGACTTGCTCCTCGTTCACGAAAACCTCAAATGTCTCTCGTTGCCACGCTGATCTGCAACCCTGACAATCCCGCGCTCGACTCGACCATCGTCGACGGCGCCCGCGCCGTGCTGCCCCAGGCAGCTCCCGCGCACTGGCTGTTCGACGGGGTCGCGGTCGACATCCCCTTCGGCGCCGACGCTAACCTCGAAGGCAACCGTCACGCCATCGCGCAGCGGCTCCGCGAGCTGCGCGGCGACCTGCCCATCGACATCGTCGTGCAGCCTGTCGGCGTCCGGCGCAAGAAGCTTTTTCTCGCCGACATGGATTCCACCATGATCGGCCAGGAATGCATCGACGAGCTCGCGGACCTCGTCGGGGTGAAGGCGCATGTGGCCGCCATCACCGAACGTGCCATGCGCGGCGAGATCGAGTTCGAGCCGGCGCTGCGCGAGCGCGTCGCGCTGCTCAAGGACCTGCCCGCCAGCGCGGTCGACGAGGTGCTGGCCAAACGCATCACGCTGACCCCGGGCGGCAGCACACTGGTCGCAACCATGCGCGCCCACGGCGCCTATACCTGCCTCGTCTCTGGCGGCTTCACACTGTTCACGACCGCGGTCGCCGCAAAGATCGGCTTTCAGGAGAACCGCGCCAACGAGCTCGTCGTGCGCGATGGCAAATTCACCGGCGAAGTGAAGGAGCCGATTTTGGGTCGCGCGGCCAAGCTCGCGACCCTGGTGGATCTGATGGAATCGTTCGATCTCGACGACATCGACTCGGTCGTGGTCGGCGACGGCGCCAATGACCTTGCCATGATCCAGGCGGCGGGGCTCGGCGTCGCCTATCACGCCAAGCCGGCGGTCGCGGCCGCGGCCGCCGCGCGGATCGATCACGGCGATCTCACCGCGTTGCTCTATGCGCAGGGATATCGGCGCGAGGAGTTCGTGGAGGGGTAGATGCCGACCGTCCTGCGTTGGGGACCTTATCGCGCATTCTTCTACTCAAACGAAGGCAACGAGCCACCGCATGTCCACGTGCGTGCGGCCAATTGCGAGGCCAAGTTTTGGCTGCACGACCTGGACGTGGCGGTCAACGCCGGATTTCCAGCACACGAAACGGCGCTATAGTCAGGCATCTGCCCGAGCTCGACGAGGATGTCGGCGTCGCCGGTATGCTGAAGGGGCGACCCGTCGCATAGCCTTGCCGCACACTCGGCAGCCGCAGGTGGGCAAAGGCGTACTTGCGCCGTGCCCACCATTCTTGCTGCATGGTGGAAAGATGGTGCGCACGCTTTCGCTTTGCCCACCCTACGGGACCGTGCGTTGCCCTATTGCACGCTCAGGGCAACAAAGCGCAGCTCGCCGTCGGCGTTCGAGACCAGCAGCAGCACCGACTTCTTGCCGTCCTTCTTGAGCTGGTCGACCCGCTTCTGGATGTCGGCGCCGCTGGAAACGGCCTCCTGCGCAACCTCGACGATGACGTCACCGGCGGAGAGGCGCTTCTCGGCGGCGTCGGAACTGGCATCGACATTGGTGACCACCACGCCCTTGACGCTCTCCTTGATCTTGTAGCGCGTGCGCAGATCCTTGCTCAGCGCTGCCAGATCAAGGCCGAGCGCCTTCTGGGTCACCGGCTTCTCCGGCGCCGGCTCGTCGGTCTTCGCCGCGGCCTGCACCTTTTCGGGATCCTGGAGGCGGCCGAGCATGACCTTCTTGGTTTCTTCCTGGCCCTTGCGAATAATGACGACGTCGACCTCCTTGCCGACCGCCGTGTCAGCAACGACGCGGGACAGGTCCTTCGGATCCTTGACGTCCTTGCCGTCGAACTTGACGACGACGTCGCCCGGCTCGATGCCGGCCGGCTTGGCCGGTCCCTTGTCGTCGACGCCGGCAACCAGCGCGCCGCGCGGCGGCTTGATGTTGAGGCTTTCGGCGATCTCGTCGGTGACACTCTGGATGCGCACGCCCAGCCAGCCGCGGCGCAGCTCGCCGAATTGACGGAGCTGGTCGACGACGCCCACCACAGTCTTCGACGGCACGGCGAAGCCGATGCCGATCGAGCCGCCGGAGGGGGAGATGATCAGCGTGTTGACGCCGATGACGTCGCCGTCGAGGTTAAACAGCGGACCGCCGGAATTGCCGCGGTTGATGGAGGCGTCGGTCTGGATGTAGCTGTCGTACGGCCCTGACGAGATGTCGCGGTTCTTGGCCGAGACGATGCCTGCGGTCACCGTACCCCCCAGGCTGAACGGATTGCCGATCGCGACCACCCAGTCGCCGAGGCGCAGCTTGTCGCTGTCGCCGAACTTCACCGCGACCAGCGGCTTCGGCGGCTTGATCTTGAGCACGGCGAGATCGGTCTTCTTGTCGACGCCGACCAGCTCGGCCTTGATCTTGGTGCCGTCGTTGAGGATGACGTGGATCTCGTCGGCGTCTGCAATGACGTGGTTGTTGGTGACGACGACGCCTGCGGTGTCGATGATAAAGCCGCTTCCGAGCGAATTGGTCTTGCGCGGCGCCGGACTGTTTTCACCGCCCTTGCTGCCGCCTGGGCCCTTCCGGTTCTTGAAGAAGTCGTCGAAGAACTCCTCGAAGGGCGAGCCGGGCGGCAGTTGCGGCATGGTATTGCTGCCGCCGCCCTTGGCGTCGACGGTCTGCGAGGTCGAGATGTTGACGACCGCGTCGATCACCTTCTCGGCAACGTCGGCGATGCCATCCGGCCCTCGAGCATGAGCCGGCGTTCCAAACACGCTGAATGCACTGATGGCGAGCGCGGCCAGCCCTAAACGCAAGCGGGTCGGGGCAATGGTGGCAGCGGACATTGGTATCTCCAGGAAAGCGGATTCGGCGTCCAGACTGCGCTCGAACGGGGGGACGGCGCAAGCATGGAGCTCGATGCACCTCAAGACCCCGATAATACGGCGAAAACCCGGCTTTCGCCTTCACTTTGGCGTTGGCGCGAGGCCTAAACCGGACGTCGCATAACCCAGATCAGGATCAGGCCGGCGACGGCCGAACCGATCCCGACCGCCCGCAGGACATTGTCCGGCGTGGCGATGGCGCTCTTCATGGCTTTGCGCATCCAATTCGGACTGGCCGCGAACATCAAGCCTTCCAGCACGAACAGGATGCCTAGGCCGATGAGGAAGTCGGCGAGCGCAATTGACCTCATCGGAATGGAACCTCCCGTTATGCTGTTCTTGTCTGGACGAAGGGCGGCCAGACCCGCCGCCCTTGTCTAGCTTACGGTTTCGCCGGCGTCTCGACTGCCGTCTTGCCCGACGGGTTACCGAAAAACCGGAAGAAATCCGAATCGGGCCGCAGCAGGAAGCGGGTGTCGCTCGACTTCAGCCCATTCTCATAAGCCGTCATCGAGCGGTAGAACGCGAAGAAGTCGGCATCCTTGCCGTAGGCTTCCGCGAACAGACGATTGCGCTCGGCATCGCCGACGCCGCGCGTCTGCTCGGCCTGCGACCTTGCTTCTGCCTCGATCACGGTTGCCTCGCGGTCGGCCTTCGACCGGATCTCCTGCGCCTTCTGGCCACCCTGCGCGCGGAACTCGGCGGCTTCGCGCTCGCGCTCGGTCTTCATGCGCAAATAGACCGCCTGGCTGTTCTGCTCCGGCAGGTCGGCGCGCCGGATCCGGACATCGACGACCTGAATGCCGTAGCCGTCGGCCTCGTGATCGAGCTGGTCGCGGATGCGCTGCATCAGCTTCTCGCGGTCGTCCCGCACCACGTTGATGAAGGTGACCTCGCCGAGCACGCGGCGCAGCGCCGCGTTCAAGAGCGTGGTGAGCTGGATGTTGGCGGCCTGGATCGAGCCGATGCTCTGATAGAAGCGCAGCGCGTCCTTGATGCGATAGCGTGCGAAGGCATCGACCACGAGCCGCTTCTGGTCGGACGCGATCGCTTCCTGCGACGGGTTCTCAAGATCGAGGATCCGCTTGTCGATGTTGATCACCGAATTCCACGGTGCCTTGAAATGCAGGCCGGGATTGGTGACGACCTCGACGGGCCGGCCGAATTGAAGCACGATGGTCTGCTCCGTCTGCGCAACCGTGAACAGCGACATGTAGCCGACGATCACGACGAGGAGGAGCCCGAGCAGCGTGACGATACCTGTGACCGGGGACCTCATCGGTTGCCTCCGCTCGACTGCTGACCGGTGGCAGGCGGCCGCTTGGCCGTCAATTCGGAAAGTGGCAGATAGGGCACGACGCCCTGGCCGGAGCGGCCACCGTCATAGACGAGCTTTTCCGCGCCGCCGAGCACGCGCTCCATCGTCTCCAGATAGATCCGTTCACGGGTCACGTCGGGGGCCTTCTTGTATTCCTCGTACACCTTCAGGAAGCGCGAGCTCTGGCCCTTGGCCTCGGCGACCGTCTGCTCCCTGTAGCCTTCGGCGGCCTGCAGGATCTGCGCGGAACGTCCGCGGGCCTGCGGCACGACCTGATTGGCGTAGGTCTGCGCCTCGTTTTGCAGCTGCTCGAGATTGGCGCGCGCCGCCTGGACGTCGCGGAAGGCGTCGATCACCTGGGCCGGTGGGTCGACCTTCTGCATCTGCACCTGGCTGATCTGAATGCCGGCGCCGTAGGTGTCCAGAGTCTTCTGGATCAGTTCCTGCACGCCCTGCTCGGTCACGTTGCGCGCACCGGTCAGGATCGGCTGGATCTGCGAGCGGCCGATCACCTCGCGCATCGCGCTCTCGGCGACCGCCTTCACGGTGCCTTCAGGATTCTGGATGTTGAAGAGGAAGTCGCCGACACCATCCGGCTTGATACGCCAGAGCACGGTGAAGTCGACGTCGACGATATTCTCGTCGCCGGTCAACATCAGGCTCTCTTCCGGCACGTCACGAATGGAGCGGCCGCGTCGCGCCGGATCGTCGATCAGCGTCATGCCGATGGAGATGGTGGAGACGCGTAGCGCCTTGGGCAGCAGCACTGTCTCGATCGGATAGGGCAGATGATAGTTCAGGCCCGGCTGCACGGTGCGAACATGCTTGCCGAAGCGCAGCACCACGCCGAGCTCTTCCGATTGCACGCGGAAGAAGCCCGACAGCAGCCAGAACGCGACGATCAGCAGCACGATCAGCGTGATGCCGATGCCGGAGAAATAGCCGCCCGGCATGATCTGCTGGAGGCGGTCCTGGCCGCGCCGCAGAAGGTCTTCCAGATCCGGCGGCCTCGGCCCGACCGGTTGCGGGCCTGAGCCCCATGGTCCCTTTGGACCGGAGCCCCACGGGCCACCGCCCTGATTCTTCCACGGCATTCGACGCTCTCCTCGGCGGGTGGAATTGCCCCGCCCGCTTTATCCGGTCCGGCTTTATAGGGGACAGGCCGGTCCCTTACAACGTAACCTCAGCCGCCCTTCGAGCTAAGCCCGGGGACAGAAAAGTCAATGTTAACATTGGCAAATGCGGTTAATGGCGGGGCCGCCGACGATATGTCACATAGGAGAAATCGGCGCTGTCGTCGCCTCCGGCAGGATGGCGGACACGTGCGACCTCGTCCCATTTAGCCCTGTCGATGTCAAAATGGGTGTCGCCTTCCGGCCGGGCATGCACCTCGGTGATTTCGAGGCGATCGGCGCGATCGACCCATTGCCGAAAGATCTCGGCACCGCCGATCACCGCGATCTCAGTGACCGAACGCCGCAGGGCATCGCCGCGCGCAACCGCATCCGCATCTGCCGCCGATGTCGTGACGATGGCACCTGCGGCGCGATAGTCCGCATCGCGCGTGATCACGATATTGGTGCGGGCCGGCAGAGGACGGCGGGGCAGCGATTCGAACGTCTTGCGGCCCATGATCACGGGCTTGCCGATCGTGAGCGCCTTGAAACGAGCCATGTCGGATTTCAATCGCCACGGCATCGCGTTGCCCGCGCCGATCACGCCGTTTTCCGCGATCGCGACGACGAAGACGATCTCCATCAGGGTGCCCTCCCGGCAAGCTGCGTCAGCGCCGGCCCGGTGACGCGGCACAGCGTCCAATCGTCCAGCATCACGGCGCCGAGCGACTTGTAGAACGCGATCGACGGCGCGTTCCAGTCGAGCACCGCCCATTGCAAGCGCGCCCAGCCGTTGTCGACGCATTCTTTCGCGAGATGGACCAGCAGCGCCTTGCCGAGACCCCTGCCCCGGTGCGACGGCCGCACGTAGAGATCCTCGAGATAGATGCCGTGGCGGCCGCTGAAGGTGGAGAAATTCCTAAACCAGACCGCGAAGCCGACGGCGTCGCCGTTCCAGTCGGCGATCGCGCAATAGAGTTGCGGCCTGTCGCCGAACAGCGCGTCGGCGATGTCAGCTTCGGTCGCCTCGACCTCATGCGAAAGCTTTTCGTATTCGGCGAGCTCGCGGATGAAATCCAGAACGAGCCCGGCTTCGCCGGGACGTGCGCGGCGGATATTGAGCGACATCTAAAGCGCGATCGTTTTGAATTGAATGGTCATCGCGCTTTCACTCTTTTGTTTGCGCATGATCTTTTCGGAACCGCGGCACACTTTTCCGGGTCATGCGCTAGACCGCGACTTCCGCCTTGATGTGCGGATGCGGGTCGTAGCCGAGGAGCTCGAAATCCTCGAAGCGGAAGGAGAAGATGTCTTCCACGTCCGGATTGATCCGCATCACCGGCAGCGCACGCGGCGCACGGGTGAGCTGGAGCTTTGCCTGCTCCAGATGGTTGGAATAGAGATGGGTGTCGCCGAACGAATGCACGAAGTCGCCGGGCTTCAGGCCGGTGACCTGCGCCACCATCATCGTCAGCAGTGCGTAGGAGGCGATGTTGAAGGGCACGCCGAGGAAGACGTCGGCCGAGCGTTGATAGAGTTGGCAGGACAGCTTGCCGCCCGCGACGTAGAACTGGAACAGGCAATGGCACGGCGGCAGCGCCATCTTGTCGACCTCGGCCGGATTCCACGCCGAGACGATCAGGCGGCGCGAGTCGGGATTGCGCTTGATCATATCGACCACGTTCGCAATCTGGTCGATGCTGCGGCCGTCGGGCGCCGGCCAGGAGCGCCACTGCTGGCCGTAGACCGGACCGAGATCGCCATTGGCGTCCGCCCACTCGTCCCAGATGGTGACGCCGTTGTCGCGCAGATATTTGATGTTGGTGTCGCCCTTCAGGAACCACAACAGCTCATGCACGATCGCCTTCAGCGGCAGCCGCTTGGTCGTCAGCATCGGGAAGCCGGCGGACAGATTGAAGCGCATCTGATGCCCGAACACCGAGAGCGTGCCGGTGCCGGTCCGATCGTTCTTCTCGGCGCCGTCTGAAAGAATCCGCTCGAGCAGGTCCTGATACTGGTGCATGTGCGACTGGGCCTTTGGGGAGGCGGCAAACTTAGCGGCCGCACCCGCGCTGCAACAGCGGCGATTCGCTGTCCGCTCCGATTATACCCGGAAAAGTGAGCGCTCCCGGCGCAAACGACAAGGGGCGGAACCCGGCGTCCCGCCCCTTGCCCTACCGGCTTGATAGCATGGCCTAAGTTGCCGGCTTGAGCACCGGGGTCCATTTCGCGATCTCGTTCTTGACGAGGCTGGCCAGCGCCTCCGGCGTCCGCTCCGCAGGGCCCGGGATGACGCTGCCGAGCTCGAGCAGGCGCTTGCGCACGGTCTCGTCGTCGAGCGCCTTGCTGGCCGCAGCGTTCAGGCTGGCCACGATCGCAGCCGAAGTTCCCTTGGGCGCGAACATCGCATTCCAGGCCTGGGCTTGGAATTTCGGCAGACCGGCTTCCGCTGTTGTCGGCACGTTCGGCAGCGACGGATTGCGCTCTGGCGTCGCGATCGCATAGGCCTTGATGGTGCCGGCATTGATCTGCGGCACGGCGTTGACGATTTGGTCGCACATGTAGTCGACCTGCCCGGCCACCAGCGCGTTCATGGCGGGGCCCGTGCCGTTGAAGGGCACGCCGACCGGCTTGACGTCGAGGATCGAGTGCAAGAGCTCACAGGAGACGTGCGAGACCGAGCCGACGCCGGCATGCGCAGCGTTCACCTTCTCGGAATTTGCCTTCACATAGGCAACGAACTCCTTCAGGTCCTTCGGCGGAAAGTCCTTGCGCGCCAGGATCAGGATCGGCGTGCCCGCGAGCAGCGCGATCGGCTCGAAGTCCTTCTCGGGATGATAGGCAAGCTTCGGATAGAGGGGCACGGAGGCGGCATGCGTGCCCATATGCCCGGTGATGAGCGTGTAGCCGTCATTGGCCGCGCGCGCGGCGCGCGTAGTCGCGGTGGTGCCGCCGGCGCCGACCACGTTCTCGATGATGATGCTCTGTCCGAGCGTCTGCGCCATGTGCGCGGTGACGATACGCGCGACGACGTCGGTCGGGCCGCCGGCCGCAAATGGCACGACCATGGTGATGCTGCGCGTCGGATAGGTCTGCGCCTCGGCCGGCGCGATGAAGGTGCACAGCGAGGTGAGCGCTGCGGCACATGCGCCCGTGAGCGCGCGAATAAAGGTCATCTCGATCCCCGTGTTGGTCCCTTGGATACAAACAAACCGGACACAAACAAAAATGCCGGCCCAAAGGCCGGCATGTTCATTTCACGAAGCCGTCACGCAAGTCGATTCGACTTCCGAATGCGGCGCGCCGACGCAGGAGCGCGGCGGCGACGCAGGAGCGGTGGCGCTCAGTTCTCGGATTCAGTGAACACCTCGTCGCGCTTGGCACGCAGCGCGGGCAGCACCGTGAGCACCAGGAGGAAGGCCGCAATCGCCAGCAGCACGGCCGACAGCGGACGCGTCAGGAATACGCTCCAGTCGCCGCGCGAGATCAGCAGCGCACGGCGCAAGTTCTCTTCCATCAGCGGTCCGAGCACCATGCCGAGCAACAGCGGCGCCGGCTCGAAATCGTGCTTGATCAGCCAGTATCCGACCAGACCGAACACGCCTGCGAGGATGACGTCGACCGGCGCGTTGTTCACCGAGTAGATGCCGATCGCACAGAAGATCACGATCGATGGGAACATCAGCCGGTACGGAACGCGCAACAGCCGCACCCAGATTCCGACCAGCGGCAGGTTGATGATGATCAGCATCAGATTGCCGATCCACATCGAGGCAATCATGCCCCAGACCAGTTCCGGCTGCTTCTGCATCACCTGCGGACCCGGCACGATGCCGTGGATGGTCATCGCGCCCACCATCAGCGCCATCACCGCGTTCGGCGGAATGCCGAGCGTCAGCAGCGGGATGAAGGAGGTCTGCGCCGCAGCGTTGTTGGCGCTTTCAGGCGCCGCCACGCCCTCGATCGCACCGCGGCCGAACCGCGACGGGTTCTTGGCGATCTTCTTCTCGAGCGTGTAGGATGCAAAGGACGCAATGACAGCGCCGCCACCCGGCAGGATACCGAGGATCGAGCCGAGCACGGTGCCGCGCAGGATCGCAGGCGCCGAGTCGATCAGATCCTTCCTGGTCGGCATCAGGCCGGTGATCTTCTGCTGCACGAGGTCGCGGTTCATCTCGGCGCCGGCGTCGAGATTGCGGATGATCTCGGCGAAACCAAACACGCCCATCGCCACTGTCGCAAAGCCTAGACCGTCGGCGAGCTCCGGAATGTTGAACGCCATGCGCGAGGCGCCAGTCTCGATGTCGGAGCCGACCATCGAAAGCATCAGGCCGAACACGATCATCGCGATCGCTTTCAGCACCGAGCCCTTGGCCAGCACCACCGCGAAGATCAGGCCGAGCACCATCAGCGAGAAATATTCGGCTGGACCGAACGCCAGCGCCAGCTTGGTCAGCGGCGCACCGAGCACGGCGATCAGCACGGTCGCGACGCAGCCGGCGAAGAACGAGCCGATCGCCGCGATCGCCAGCGCCGGGCCGGCACGGCCCTGCTTTGCCATCTGGTGACCGTCGATGGCGGTGACGACCGATGTCGCCTCACCGGGAATATTGACCAGGATCGAGGTGGTCGAACCGCCGTACTGGGCACCGTAATAGATGCCGGCGAGCATGATCAGCGCCCCAATCGGCGGCAATCCGAACGTGATCGGCAGGAGCATCGCCACCGTTGCGACGGTGCCGATACCGGGCAGCACGCCGACCAGCGTGCCGACCAATGCGCCAATCAGGCACATGAGAATATTGATCGAGATCGGTAGCGACGCGCCGTAGAGCCACCAGGGTGACCACCACGAGATCTGGAACACGACACCGAAACCGAGGCCCAGATTGTGGAAGATATCAAACATCACACCCTCACTGAACCAAGAAGCGCGGGAACATCGGCATCGGCAGGCCGAGCACGTAGGGGAAGAGCAGCGCGCAACCGAGCGTCAGGCAGGCACCGACGATGACCGCTTCGACCCAGCGTGTCTCATGCGTGCCCATCGCCGCGATCATGAAGCTCGCGAACGCCGTAACCACCACCCCAAGCGGACGAATTGCCAGAGCGAAGAAAACAATCGAGGCCATCACGAACAGCGGCCCGCGCCAGGCATAGTGCGCCATCGCCGGGCCATCGGTCAGCAGTCCCGTCAACGCGATGCCAGCGCCAAGTGCGACGAGCAGCCCGCCAAACATCCGCGGCGCCGTGCCGGCGCCAAAGGAGAAGCCGCGCATCCCCTGCAAATCGCTGGAAGCCCACAGTGCGAACAAGGCGAGCGCCAGCAGCGCGATCCCGCCGACATAATCCTGCGCCGACCTGATCGTCATGAAGATCGTGAGAATCGCCACCGCAAAGATCGGATAGGAATAGATCAGCGCCAGCAGCACATCGGATGACGCCTTCTTGGTGTCACCGCCAACCGCCCCGAGCAAGGCGCCGGGCCCGCCCGCGAGCAGCGCCGTACCGTGGCCGATCACGACGGCGGCCGGGCCGCGTCCGGCGCCCCAGCCAAACATCGTCCCAAACGACCAGATGAATTCGAAAATCTGCGGCGCTATGGCCAGCAGACAAAAGCTGATCACCACCGAGGTGTTTCGGTTGGCTGTCGCCGAGTGGCCCATCGTATCGGCCATGCCTGTCTCCTCCGCGACTCTTTAAGTCACGCGCACTGTTGTTCTATCGGCTGGAATTGGATCCCCCGCCCGGCCCACTGCCTAGCGATTTTCATTACACAATGCCAGCGAAACCCAAAAGGCCCCCGGCGAGCAAAAGCGACAGCGGATGGTGCGCGAGATGGATGCGACCACTGCAACCGTCGCGGTCAGAAGCACTGCAACAATTGCGCGATCGGTCGACTGGGCGAGGATCAGGGCGCTCGCCGCCATCAAGCCGATCGAGAGCGGAACCAGTGCAGCCTGGATCAGCCCAGGCCAGCGCGATTGGCTCGGCCGGTTCAGGAGCCGGGTGACATAATAGGCAAGCAGCGCGGTGGGCAGGCACATCGCCAGCGTCGCCGCCATCGCGCCTCGGATTCCGGCGACGGCATAGCCGATGAGCGTCACGATAAGCACGTTCGGACCTGGCGAGAGCTGCGCGATCGCATAGGCGTCGGTGAACTGCTTCTCACCCATCCAGTGATGCACCTCGACCGCGATGCGGTGCATCTCCGGCACCGCAGCCGCGGCGCCGCCGACCGCGAACAGCGACATCAGGCCGGAGGTGGAGATCAGCAGCCAGATCGGGTTCTCGGCGTTCATGCTGCTACTTTCCGTCGCAGAAAATAAGTAGCGCCGATACTCATGGGATCGCGACCAGCAGCACCGCCTGGAGCGGCAGACGGAACACGCCGATAGCTGCAACACGCCGAGCATCAGGCGAGCGCGACCGCGTCCATCCGCTTCAACAGCGGGGTCATCAGGCGGAAGACCACCGCGATCAACAGGCCTACCGCCGCGCAGGAGTGCCGGCGAGGCTGCGGCGCAGCAGCTCCAGTTCGCCGAACCGGGCGTAGATGATCGCGAGCACGGTCATGATCAATGTCGCCGGCAGCAGCAGGCCGGCAAAGGCGGCAACTCCCCCGGCGATCCCGCGCAGTTGCGCGCCGAACACCATCGACAGATTGACGATGTTGGGCCCCGGCAGGAAATGGCAAAGCGCGAAGGGTCTCGTTGAACTCGTGCGCGGTAATCCAGCGGTGCTGCTCGATGACGGCGCGCCGGGCAAACACCAGCACGCCGCCGAAACCGGCCAGCGACATCCGGGCGAACGCCAGGAACAGCGCAGCCCGGGCCCGGCGGTGCCGTGACGGGAGCCGGCTCTTGATCTCGTTCTTGGCCGGCCAGCACTGAATCCGAGGACATCTCAGGAGCTTAGAACAGGGGGCACGCCGCGGCTAAGACAGTCCGGAACCTATCCAAAGGGAAACGCGCCGAACGCACGCGAAACCTCTGTTTTTCGAAACCTTTACCCCCTATATTGGGGATGCCGGTTCGCCGGCTATGGAAATAAACGGTCGTCGCAATAAACCATTCGGACCCGGGGGCGGTACCCGGCGCCTCCACCAAAGCCCACTCGGGGCATGCCCAAGAAGCGGGTTTTGGCGGGGGCGAAATAGGATCGACGAGGGCGTAAAGGGCGAACTTTTTCCCGGTATTGTTCCGCCGTTATCGGGCTATGCAATAGTTGCCAACGACAACTTTGCTCCGGTTGCTCAGGCTGCGTAACGCAGTTTGAAAGACCATTCTGAAGTCCTAACGGGTTAAGCTCCGTTAGGCGGGGTTCGGAGGCACCTGGCAACAGAAGCCTCCACTTTACTCTTGATTTCTGCCCCGGCGGGGACTCCTGCTGACCCGTCAGGCGCGGTACTATTGCGGTTTGGCGAGTCGGGCCGGCACGGTCCGGCTTCGGGGATGCAACAGGACCACCATGGCGACCGATCATATCCGATACGATGTGCTGGCCCGCGACGCGCTGCGCGGCGTGCTCCGGAAGGTTTTGACCGATGCCGCGGCCCAGGGCCTGCCGGGCGAGCACCATTTCTTCATCACCTTCGTGTCGAAGGCCGAGGGCGTGAAGATCTCGCCGCGGCTGCTCGCGCAATATCCGGAAGAGATGACGATCATCCTGCAGCACCAGTTCTGGGATCTGACCGTGCTCGAAGACCGCTTCGAGGTCGGCCTGTCGTTCGGCGGCATTCCGGAGCGACTGGTGGTGCCGTTCAGCGCCATCAAGAGCTTCCTCGACCCGTCCGTGAAGTTCGGCCTCCAGTTCGAAACGTCCGACGTCGCCGAGGTCACGCCGGAGAATTTGCCGGCGGCCCCTGCCCCTTCAGCCGTATCGGTGCCCGCTGCCGCCACTGAAAAGGTGGAGACCACAGAAGAGCCGCCCCCGCCGAACCAGGGCGGCGCCGAGGTCGTGCGGCTCGATCGTTTCCGCAAGAAATGATCTAGGCTGGCCGCGAAGCCGTCGCGCCCGGCCAGACTGCCTATATAAAAGAGCACACGAAGAGGCCGCACGGCGTTCGCGCGGCAGAATGGATGTGCTCATGGCCAAAGCTTCCCGCTCGAAGACCGCCCGCCCCGCAACCCGCATCGAGACCGACAGCTTCGGTCCCATCGAGGTCGCCGCCGACCGCTATTGGGGGGCGCAGACCGAGCGCTCGCGCCAGAACTTTCGCATCGGCACGGATCGCATGCCGATTGCGCTCGTGCACGCGCTCGGCATCGTCAAGCTCGCCGCAGCGCAGTCCAACCTCGAGCTCGGCCTGCTCGACCGGCGCCGCGCGGACGCCATCATCCGCGCCGCGCGCGAGGTGATCGAAGGCAGGCTGGACGATCATTTTCCGCTCGTCGTGTGGCAGACCGGCTCCGGCACGCAGAGCAACATGAACCTCAATGAAGTGATCGCCAACCGCGCCAACGAGCTCTTGGGCGGCGAGCTCGGCGCCAAGAAGCCGGTGCATCCGAACGACCACGTCAACATGAGCCAGTCGTCGAACGACTCTTTCCCGACCGCGATGCACATCGCGGCCGCCAGCCGCATCAATGCCGATCTGATCCCAGCGCTCGGTGAGCTGCTCCGCGCGCTGCGCAAGAAGGAGAAGGCGTTCGCAAAAATCGTCAAGATCGGGCGGACCCACACCCAGGACGCGACGCCGCTGACGCTCGGCCAGGAATTTTCCGGCTATGCCGCGCAGGTCGAGAGCGGCATCGCCCGGCTCAAGGTCGCGATGAAGGATCTCTATCCGCTGGCGCAGGGCGGCACTGCCGTCGGCACCGGCCTCAACTCGAAACCGCGCTTTGCAAAGCTGTTCGCAAGGCACGTTGCCGGCATCACGAAACTGCCCTTCACCAGCGCCGCCAACAAATTCGAGGCGCTCGCCTCGAACGATGCCTATGTGCTGGTGCATGGCGCCGTCAATTCGGTGGCGACGGGCCTGTTCAAGATCGCCAACGACATCCGCCTGTTGGGATCAGGCCCGCGCTCTGGCCTCGGCGAGTTGATCCTGCCGGAGAACGAGCCGGGCTCCTCGATCATGCCGGGCAAGGTCAATCCGACCCAGTGCGAGGCGATGACCATGGTGTGCTGCCAGGTGTTCGGCAATCACACCGCGATCACGGTCGCCGGCAGCCAGGGCCATTTCGAGCTCAACGTCTACAAGCCCGTGCTCGCCTACAACATGCTGCACTCGATCCGCCTGTTGGCCGATGCGGCGCGATCCTTCACCGAGCATTGTGTGAGCGGCATCCGTGCCGACGAAAAGCGCATAAGCGAGCTGATGCAGCGTTCGCTGATGCTGGTGACGGCGCTCGCCCCCAAGATCGGCTACGACAACGCCGCCAAGGTGGCCAAGACGGCCCATGCCAACGGCACCACGTTGAAGGAGGAGGCGCTGCGGCTCGGCTTCGTCTCGGCGGACGAGTTTGATCGCCTGGTGCGTCCCGAGAAGATGACCAGCCCGGGATAAAATTCCGAATTCCGATAGGCATCCGTAGTGATACGGACGCTCGGCGCCCAGAAATATGCGGCTTTGGGGGCAGGATTTGATTACCGTCAATGTTCCGGCGGGACGGCGCGCTACGCAGCCATTCCGCCCCTCGGGGCGAAATTCATCGTTTGATGGCCCGAGGCGCCGATTGACGAGGACGAGCGAATGGCGATCAAGTCTTGTGGGGCGCAAAGCGGCACCCTGTTTCTGAATGTTTCATCCAGCCTGAAGAGGATCGGATGATGGAGACGCGGCATGGGGAACGTCATCAACCTGAATCGCTTCAGGAAGCGCGCCGAGCGGGAAGCCTCGGCGAAACAGGCGGACGCCAACCGGACGAAGTTCGGCCGCACGAAGGCGGAACGGTCGACGCAAGAGACGCGCGCGGACAAGGCGAAGGCGCACCTGGATCAGCATCAGATCGATCGCGAGGAGCAGCCATGAAATCGCCCGTGGTGAAACGGTCGATCGTTGTCGCCGGGCACAAGACCAGCGTCAGCCTCGAAGAGGCGTTCTGGAACGGCATGAAGGAGATTTCCGCCCTGCGCAACATGACGTTGTCCGAGCTCGTCGGCGAGATCGACAACAATCGCCAGCAGGGCAACCTGTCCTCGGCGATCCGTCTGTTCGTCCTGGACTACTTCAGGAGCCGGGCCATGGCCGCCCAGCCGGACAACAACGTCCCGGCCCAGTAGCCAATCCTCGGGGGCGCCTTTTCGACAGCGCTCCGTGAGCCGCACTTTAAAATCACTCTAAGGTGCGGTTTCGGCGAGCACGCGCGCTTGACCTCACTGCCCTGCGTTGAAAATACAGGGCATGACTGACACCAATGACACGCGCCCGCACATACCGCTGGGTTTGGCCAAGCGCGGCTATACCGGCGTCATCCAGCATCTTTCCGCTCGCGAGGCCGGCTCGGCGCTCTCGGACATCGAGCTCGAGAGCCGCCTGATCGAACTCGGCTTCGTCGAGGGCGCCCGGGTCGAGGTCTTGCATGAGGGGCTGGTCGGGCGTGACCCGATCGCCGTGCGGGTCGACAGCATCACGATCGCGGTCCGCCGCCGCGAAGCCATGGCCATCATCGTCGCCTAGACCGCGACCGGACCTCTGATCCCGGACCAGTGATTCCATGGAATTACCCCTGCTGCATCTCGCCCTGGTGGGCACGCCGAACAGCGGCAAGACCTCGCTGTTCAACGCCCTGACCGGCAGCCGGCAGAAGGTCGCGAACTATCCCGGCGTCACCGTCGAACGCAAGGAAGGCTTCTTCGTCACGCCCCAGGGACGCCAGGTCTCGGTGGTCGACCTGCCCGGCACCTATTCGCTGCGCGGCCGCAGCCCGGACGAGGAGATCACCCGCGATTTCGTGCTCGGCAAGGCCTCCGGCGAGAGCGTGCCCGATCTCGTGCTGTGCGTGGCCGATGCGACCAATCTGCGGCTGACCATCCGCCTGTTGCTCGAGCTCAAGCGCACCGGACGGCCGATGGTCCTCGTGCTCAACATGTTCGACATTGCCGCCCGCCGCGGCATCACCGTCGATGTCGAGCGGCTCGCCAAGGAGCTCGGCCTGCCCGTGGTCACCTCGATCGCGGTGCGCAAGGGCGGCACCGCCGACCTCCTGAGGCTGACCGACGAGATCTCGGCAAAAATCGCCGCCGAGGCCGAGGCGAACAGCTGGCGCGCGCTCAGCGTCGCCGAACTGCGCGCGACGCAGCGAGAGGCCGACCGCATCATCGCCGACTGCGTCAGCCTGCCTGCTAGACCCGACACCTGGACCGCGCGGATCGACGCGGTCGTGCTGCATCCCGTCTGCGGCCTCATGGTGCTGACGCTGATCCTGTTCGTGATGTTCCAGGCGGTGTTCGCCTGGGCGCAACCGGCGATGGACCTGCTGAAGTCCAGCTTCGACGCGCTCGGGGAGCTCGTGCGGGCCACCCTGCCCGACGGCCTGTTGCAGAGCTTCCTGCAGAACGGCGTGATCTCGGGAGTCGGCAGCGTCATCGTATTCCTGCCGCAGATCATTCTCATCTTCCTGTTCATCCTGCTCCTGGAAGATTTCGGCTACATGGCGCGCGCCGCGTTCCTGATGGACCGCATCATGGGCGGCGCGGGGCTGCACGGCCGCGCCTTCATTCCGCTGCTGTCGAGCTTTGCCTGCGCCATTCCCGGCATCATGGCGACGCGCGTGATCGACAACAAGCGCGACCGGCTGACCACGATCCTGATCGCGCCGCTGATGACCTGCTCGGCGCGCATTCCGGTCTACACGCTGATCATCTCCGCCTTCATTCCGGCGAAGGACGTCTGGGGCTTCATCAACCTGCAGGGCCTCGTGATGTTCGGCCTCTACGCCGCCGGCATCGCCAGCGCACTCATCGTCTCGTTCCTCATCAAATTCTTCATGCTGCGCGACTATGCGCCGGCGCCGTTCATGCTGGAGCTGCCGGACTACAAGATGCCGCGGCTGAAATCGATCGCGATCGGCATCTACACCCGCGCCAAGATGTTCCTGGTGCGCGCCGGCACCACGATCTTCTCGATGATGGTGCTGATCTGGTTTCTGGCCTCGTTCCCGCAGCCGCCCGCAGGCGCCACCGAGCCCGCAATCGACTTCAGCCTGGCTGCGATCATCGGCAAGGCGCTCGAGCCGCTGCTCGCCCCGGTCGGCTTCAACTGGCAGATCGCGGTCGCGCTGATCCCGGGCATGGCGGCGCGCGAGGTCGCGGTCGCAGCCCTCGGCACCGTCTACGCGATCGAAGGCGGCAAGGAAGCGGCCGAGCAGATCGGCCAGGTGCTGGCGACGAAATGGTCGCTCGCAACCGCCCTGTCGATGCTGGCCTGGTACATCTTCGCTCCGCAATGCGCCTCGACGCTTGCCGTGATCCGGCGCGAGACCGGAAGCTGGACCTGGATGGCGGTGACCTTCACCTACATGCTGGTGCTGGCCTATGCGGCGAGCCTGTTGACGTACAATGTCGCGGTCGCGTTGGGGGCGGGCTAGGCCTCAGAAGCCAAACTCGCGAAAACAACCCCATGCACAGTAGACGGGGTTTGTGAATTCAATGGCTTACGCGTGTGCAAAAATCATCCGACCGCAGATCGGGCCACCGGCAGGTTGACCCGTCGGGCAAAACACTGGCACGATGACATGATCGACTTTAGCGGCATCCAACTGGCGACCAGTTGATGACCCGCTCTTGGTGACGACCTCTTCAGTCATGGATCACTTCAGCACGAATCGGCTATCCGCCGAGCGACTGAACGAAAGTCACCTCGCCGACCTCGTCGCGCTCCATCAGGATTCCGAAGTCTCCCGCTATCTCGGTGGGGTGCGGACGCCCGACGTCACGAAGACCTATATCGCGACCAACATGGCGCATTGGGACCAGCACGGGTTCGGACTCTGGACGCTACGAACAAAATACGGGGCGTTCGCGGTCCGGCACATCCTCGTCGATGACATCGACGAAATCGAGATCTTCTACGCGTTCAAACGCGAATTCTGGGGCCAGGGATTTGCAACCGAGATTGCGGCCGCGATGACGGACATCGGGCTGTTACAGCTCGCGCTGCCATCTCTCATCGGCATCGTGAATGTCGGGAACGGTGCATCCCGCCGCGTGCTGGAGAGATCAGACTATCTCCTCGAGCGGAGCGCGAACAGTCGCGGCGAGGACGTGGTGATCTACCGGAAACGGCGGTAAGTCGCCCGGACCGACCGGTGCATGGTCTGCTTTGAACCGACACGGCACGAACGATCCCCGCACCTCAAGCCAAGGCTGCCGAGCCGACGCCCTGCTGATCGGCGGCCGGCAGGCATCGCCTGTCCGACGCGTCCAAGCTGCTTCAGGCCGCCCCTTGGCGGACGATGGAACCCCGGAACTCAAAGCCCAACTGTGAGTTCCTTGTACCGACCCTGTGGTCCGGTCCCGGCTACGCGTGGCCGCCGGGGCAAACACGGGTCTTCTTTTTGGGAATGCTTTGAGGGGGTGCAATGACCGGTACGTCCACGGGTGCTTCCGATAGCAGCCCCAAAGATTTGCCAAGAGTTTCCACCGGCAGCGAGGGCCTTGATGACATCCTGGGCGGCGGCTTGGATGCCAACCGGATGTATCTCTATGAGGGAAGGCCGGGCACCGGCAAGACCACGATCGCGCTGCAATTCCTACTGAGGGGAGCGCATGATGGCGAACGCGTGCTCTATATCTCGCTGTCCGAAACCAAGAGGGAGCTGAGCGTCGTCGCGCAGCGGCACGGCTGGTCGCTGGACGGCGTCGATATCTTCGAGTTGGTCCCGCCTGAAACGACGCTCGATCCCGACCGGGAGCTCACCGTGTTTCATCCTGCCGAGATGGAACTGAGTGAAACCACCAATGTGATCTTCAAGGAGGTCGATCGGATCAACCCTGCCCGCGTTGTGCTCGACAGCCTCTCCGAACTTCGCCTGCTCGCCCAAAACCCGTTGCGCTACAGGCGGCAGGTACTGGCCCTGAAGCATTTCTTCGCCAAGCGCAACTGCACCATCGTCCTGCTCGACGATCTGTCGTCGTCTCAGGACGACCTGCAGCTGCATTCGATCGCGCACGGCGTGGTGATGCTCGAACAGCTTGCCCTCGACTATGGGTCGGAGCGACGTCGGCTTCGCGTGATCAAGATGCGCGGGATGCGCTTTCGCGGCGGCTTCCACGATTTCAACATCGAACGAGGCGGCCTGCGCATCTTCCCGCGGCTGATAGCGGCCGAACATCACACGCCCTTTACCGGCGAGGTCACGCCCAGCGGCAATGCCGAGATCGACCAACTCCTCGGCGGCGGACTGGAGCGCGGCACCAATGCGCTTCTGTTAGGCGCTGCCGGTGTCGGTAAATCGTCGCTGGCACTCAGCTATGCGATCGCAGCGGCCGAACGTGGCGAGCACGCGGTGTTTTTCGCGTTCGACGAAGGCCGCGGCACGATCGAGGCCCGCGCCCGCACCCTGGGACTGCCCATGGAACGCCACATCGAGTCGGGGGTGCTTCGGTTTCAACAAATTGATCCAGCCGAGCTGTCCCCGGGCGAGTTCGCCGCAATCGTGCGGCAAAGCGTCGAAGTCGACAAAGCCCGCATCGTCATCATCGATAGTCTGAACGGCTATATGCACGCGATGCCGGACGAGCGATTCCTCATCCTGCAAATGCACGAGCTGCTGACTTATCTCGGACAGCAAGGCGTGATGACCATCCTGATCCTTGCCCAACATGGGCTGGTCGGCCCGGCAGAGACGCCGCTCGACATCAGCTATCTCAGTGATTCGGTACTGATGCTGCGCTATTTCGAAGCAGGCGGAACGGTTCGGCGCGCCTTGTCTGTCGTCAAGAAGCGCAGCGGCAATCACGAGCATACCATCCGCGAATTTCGCCTCACCAGCCGCGGCGTCGTGCTCGGGCCACCGTTGAAGAACTTCAGCGGCATCTTCTCCGGCACTCCGCACTATACCGGGACGACGCTGCCGGAAGGATCGGCGGAATGAGCCCCGCCCGCGGTCATCAGGTTCTCGTCTACGCTCCGATCGGCCGCGACGGACCGGCGTCCACCGATCTTTTCCGCAGCTCGGGCCTCGAAGCGGTCAATTGCCGAACTCTGCCTGAACTCGTCAGCGCGTTGAACGCCGGGGTCGGAGCGGTATTCCTGGCCGAGGAAGGGTTGTTCGGAAAGGAAACGGCACCGTTGGCAGAATGGGTCGAGCGGCAGCCGCCATGGTCGGATCTTCCCTTTGTCATGCTCACGAGCCATCGCGAGCAGCAGGCGGTCGTCGCCTGGCGCCATCGGATGGTCGAGATCCTCCGCAACGTTTCGCTGCTCGAACGGCCCGTGCAGCCGATCACGCTGACCAGCGCGATCCAATCAGCGATACGGGCGCGCCGGCGCCAGTACGAAATCCGGGCTCTCCTCGAGGCACGCGAGCAGAGTGCACAGGAGCTCGAGAAGCTCGTCGTGGAGCGGACGCGCGAGCTGAAGGACGCCAACGAGCAACTGCGCCTCGAAATGAACGAGCGCGCCCGCGTCGAGGAGACGCTTCGCCAGGCTCAGAAGATCGAAGCCATCGGCCAGCTCACCGGCGGCGTGGCGCACGACTTCAACAATCTGCTGATGGTGATATCCGGCGGCCTCGACATGCTCGACCGCCAGTCGGATCCGAACAGACGCCGCCGCCTGATGGACGGTATGATCCAGGCAGCGCAGCGCGGCGCCAGCCTGACCAAGCAGCTGCTGGCGTTCTCGCGCCGTCAGAAGCTTCGACCGGAGCCCGTCGACATCGCTGCGCAGATCGGCGGCATGCGTGAACTGCTCGATCGAAGCCTGAGAGGCGACGTCCATGTCGAGTTCGAGCTTCCGGATTCGCTGTGGCCGGTGGAGGTCGATCCCGGAGAACTCGAGCTGGTGTTCCTCAATTTGGCCGTCAACGCCCGCGACGCTATGCCCAATGGCGGTACGATCCTCGTCCGCGGCGAGAATCTGCCCGGTCTGAACGACGATGAGATCGCCGGCGACTATGTCCGGCTGTCCGTGATCGACACAGGCGTCGGCATGGCTCCCGAGATCCTGTCCCGGGTTTACGAGCCGTTCTTCACGACCAAGGACGTCGGCAAGGGCTCGGGACTTGGGCTCGCGCAGGTCCACGGATTTGCGACCCAGTCCCGGGGCACCGTGCGAATTCGATCGGAGGTCGGCCGAGGCACGAGCATCGAGCTGTACTTACCGCGATCGTACGATCTTCCTTCCAGCGAGCGACATCTGATCGACCTCACCCGGGTGCGGCCGAAAAGAAGCAACCAGGGCCAGGTCCTGCTGGTTGAAGACGACGACGAGGTTGCCGCGCTGGTCAGCGAGATGCTCGGCCAGCTCGGTTACGAAGTCACGCGCGCCGCCAGCGCTGCCGCGGCGCTCGGCGCTTTGGCCGATGCCCGCTCGGTCGATGTTGTTTTTTCGGACATCATGATGCCGGGCGGCATGAACGGCGTCGAGCTCGCGCGCGAGATCCGAAAGCGGCGAAGCGACATCCCGGTATTATTGACCAGCGGATATGCCGAAGCCTCAGCCCACGACGCTCACGCAGCGGGCATCCAGATCCTCGCGAAGCCCTACCATATCGAGGAGCTGGCGGCAGCGCTGAGCGCGGCAAGATCAAGTCTACAGCCCGAGGCAGGATCCAAGCGCTCCAATTCCTGTTGAACGGTCGAGGATTCGCTGCGTCGATCCAGGTACGCCGTCTTACCGGAAATATCCCAACACCAGATCGATGTCCGAGCCGCCGGCAACCGTGCCGTTCAGCTCGGCGTCGATGACGCGGCGGCAGGCTTCGATCGCGGCGTGGTCGCCCAGATCATTTGCGGCTTCCAGCACGAGCCAGGCCGCGTCCACCGACGCCTTGTCAGGTGCTCCGCCGATATCGGCGGTGACGGCACTGTCGAGCTTCTTCTTGCGAACGGCTGCGCCGAACTGAGGCAACATTGCAAATACTCCCCTGTCGAATTCCCGCTCAGTGGACCTGAAGCTCGGGCTGATGGCCCGAAACGGAATCGGCACCCGTGCTATTCTTGCGCGACTGGTAGAACTTCAGAACGCTGCGCGAGGTCTCGATCTTGAGCCGGCCGAAATCGCGCTCGTTGTCGTGGAGCTCGCGCGCCGTGATCAGATGATCCCTGGCACCGAGGAACAACAACGACATGGTCGTGTCCCAGGAGAAGTCGAGCGCCCTGCACAGCACCAGAATCATCTCGCGGTTGCGGTCCATCATCGCGCGCTCGATCACGTCGACCGGCAGCGACGAGAGCAGCGACAGGCCGATCTGCACCTCGTCGAAGCGATGCTGGCGCGCATAGTTCGAGATCGAATCCTGGTTGAGGTTGCCCTGGCGATACTGCGTCGTCACCACGCGCTTGGCGACGAAATAGCTGCGCGAGGACGGGCCGAACTTGGACTGAAGATCGCCGGTGACCTCGGTCACCGAGCTCTGGATCTGCGCCATCATTTCGGGCCGCTCCGTCTCGAGGCGGTGGCGGACGTCTGCCGAGGCCTTCGAGATCAGCTGCTGGAAGATGTGGCGCGGCACGTCCTTGCGCAGGCCAAGCTGCTCGGCGAGGATCGAATCGCCCTCGGCGCGGCGGACCATGTGCAACAGGCCCGAACCGGAGAAGCGCGCGCCCTCGTTCCTGACTACCGAGGTCACGACCTCCTGATCGCCGCGCTTGACCAGCACGTCGGTGAGGGCCTCGCCAATCGACTTGCGCTGGGCGATCGCGAGCAGATGCGACTGTCCCTTGGTCATGGCGCTCTCGACCAGCATCTTCTCGTCGAGGCGATTGGAGTCGCGCAGCACGGGACCGGCGACCTCGATCTCGTCGTCGAGCGCGAGCTTTTCGATGACGTTCAGGGGAGCGTGATCGCACGCCGACATCAGCTCCGAGAGCTGCGCCCGCGCGGCGACCTCGATCTCTTCGGCGAGCCGGCCGATGACCTCGCCGAACGTACTGATCTCGTCGTCGCTGTAGCGACCGGTAATCAGAATGTCGGTCGCATGCCACAACGCCTTCGCCCGGCTTTCGTCGGTGCCGCGCGCGATCGCGTCGTCCAGATCCTGCAGAAGCGATTTCGCCCCGTTCATCTCGATCACCCCAGCTCTTGGTCGTTCTTTTGCGAACCGTTGCGCCTCAGTTGACGCGACGCCGAATTCCTCTGGAAACCGACGCTAGAGATGAAACGCGAGAATTCAGTAAAATCGGCAAATCAGTTTTGCCGGGCAAAATTCATTCAAATGCGAGGGAACGGGTTTACCGATGCGCAAGGCATCAGCGACGGAGCGCGATTTAGCTGGAGCCGTCTCACGGATTCTGCGGCATCAGCACCAGCGGCGGCTTTGGCTTGGGCTTTGCGGGCGCAGGGCCCGGGGCCGGCTTCACGTCGATTGGCGGCGGCAGCGGTGCAAGCTGTTGGCTCGCAAGCGGCGGGCTCGGCGCGGCGGGCGCGGCCTGCGGCGCCTTCGGCGTCGGAGCAGCCTTTGGCTCGACCCTGGGGTCGACCTTGAGCTTTGACGGCGCGCGGCGCGGATCCTGACCCGGCAGCGGCACATTGGCCGGCGCCTGCTCGGGCGATGTATCCGGAGACACCAGCGTCGGCAGCGCCGCGGTCGCCGGTGGCGGCTCGCCGCGCTCGATGGCATCGAGCCGGCGCGTCTCGCGATCGATCGTGCGCACCGCAAGCCACGAGGACAGCGGCGCAACGTCGATGGTGCGGTTCAGCCTGTCGGGAGGTCCCGCCGCGAACAGCTGGATCTCCGGCGGGGCGCCGGAGAGGCCGGTCATGATCGGCGTCAGGCTGGCGCGGATGTCGGCCTGGTCGGCGGGAATGTCGTAGCCGCCGGAGACGATGGCGCGGGCGTTCTTCGCTTCCAGCGGCGTCGCACCGACGCGTAAGCGTCCGTCGCGGATCGTGAACGGGATTTGCGCCGAGGGCACCGCGATCGGTGCGGCGGCAAGCGCTGGCTCGACGAGCTGGCGCAAGCGGTTGTCGTCGGAGAGCTGGCCGCCATCGCTGGCGCGGATCGCGATCTCGAATGCACGCGGATTGAGGCCGCTGATTTCCGCGGAGTCCAGCGTCACCGTGCCATTGCCGGCGAGCGCGCCGGTGAGCGCCGCGACGCTGCGGCCCTGGCTGGTCAGCGCCATCTGCACCGAGACGCGCCCCTTCGGCAGCGCGAGACCACGGTAGCGCAGCGTCGCCGCGTCGACATTGCCGAGCTCGATACGCGCATTCAGCGCAAGACCACCCGCGCCGTTGCGCGCGTCAAAACCCGCCGACATCTCGCCGCCGCCAACGCCGCCTTTCAGCGCATCGAACGCGAGCGACTGGCCGTCGCTGCGGATCGTGCCGCCAAAGGGGCGCAGCTCGATGCCCCCGGGCAACGTCCCGCGCAACGCCTGGAAGGCGACCCGGCCGCGCCAACCCGTGGGGAGCCCCGCACTCAGCGGCTCGCCCGTATCCTGCCCGACCGCGCCGATCGCCATCGCGAGCGCCGGCGCAAGATCGAGCGTATCGAGACCGACTTCGCCGTCGACGCTCTTCTCCTGATCGAGCGTCACCGCCAAATGGCCGCGCAGATGCGAGCCGGCCGCATTGCCGTCGAGATCGTCGAAGGTCAGGCGATTGCCTGTCAGCCCGACGCGGGAGGACAGGCTGACGTTCTGCGCCGATTTGTCGGTCGGGCTGATCCCGAGCAGCGGCGCCAGATTGACATTGCGGACACGTAAATTGACGCTGCCTTTCGGCTCCGACAATTCGACGCTACCTTGCGCATCGGCATCCAGACCGCCGCCGCCGAGCTTCGCGTTCAATTGCAACGGTCGCCGCCAGGCGCCGGTCAGCTTGCCCTCGAATTGCGAGGCGCCCTCGCCTGCGGCCACCACGCGGTCGAGCCCAAGCAGCGTCAGCAGCGCGCCGGCCTGCGGCGTCGAGACTTTCGACTCCAGCGTGAAATCGCTGCTTCGCAAGCGGTCGAGATCGATGCCGCCGGTGGCGGCCGCCGGCAGCTGCGTGGCCAGCGTCGCGGCCGCCCTGAGCTGCGGCGCGTCTAGCTCGAGCACGGCGCGGGCATTGCTGCGATCGGCATGCTCGGCGTTCTTGTCGAGGCTGAGATCGAGCTTGAGGCGGGCCCCGCCGGGCAGTGCCGGGATGGCATCGACGCGCGCGCGCACCGCAGGCGCAAACGGCTCGATCAGCGCGGTGAGGTCGCGCAGCGAATTGGCCGAGGATTTCAGCCCGAGCTTGCCGGTCGCTTTGGTGCGGTCGAAGCTGCCGCTCGCCTCGGTGGTGACGCCGCTGGCCTGACCGAAGCGCAGCTGCTCCAGCGACAGCGATGCGGGGCCGAAAGCGAGCTTCGCCGCGAACGGCCGCAGCTCCTGGCCGGCGGAGATCGCGCGGCCGATATCGAGCGAGAGTTTTGCCTCTTCCGGCCACTCGCCTTGCGGTCCCGCGAGCGCGCGGACGAAACTTGCGGCGGCGTCGAGGTCGAGCCGGTCGGCCTTGAGGTCGGCGTCGATCCGCGAGCCCTTGCTCGCCCCTGTCTGCACGAAGGCGATATGGCCCTCCACGGTGCCGCCTTCGATGTCGGCCCTCAGCCTGTCGATGGCGAGATGGTTGGCGGCGATCGTCACGTCGCCGGCAAGGCGCAGCGGCCGCGTGCTGCGGCGGTTGATCTCACTGCGGCCCTGCAGCCAGGCCATCAGCGTGTCCGGGTCGGACGATTCGACGCCGAGACGGCCGCTGAAGCTGTCGGCGCCGGGCGTCGCGCCATTGAGCGAGAGCTGCGTCATGCCGGGCGCGCGCAGCTCGAGCCGCTGGAAGGTCCAGGATCGTCCGTCGGTCTGAAGCTCCGCGGTGATGTTCTGCAGCGGACGGCCGCCGAGCATGATCTGGTCGGAGTTGAACTCGATCTGCGCCGGAATCGGCGCCTGCGGAATTGCGGCGAGCCCTGCGCGCAGCGCCGGCAGGATGCGGAGCGGCTCGGCATCGTCCTTGGCCGTTAGCCTGTCGGCATCGACCTGGCGCGCCGACAGAACCGCGCGCAGCAGCGGCGAGGCGCCGAATTTGAGGTCGCCGACGCCGCCGAGCTTCAGCGCGCTGTCTTCAGTGCCGAAGCTCGCGTCGATCTGCTCGAACTTCGCGCCGGCCGGGTCCGCCCTGAGCTTGGTCGTGAGCTTCCACGGCATCGGCCCGGCCTCGCCCGCCTTCTTGACGGCCGGCACGGCCAGCGTCAGCGCGCCGTCGAATTTCGGCAGGCGGTTGTCGAAGGCCAGCACGCCTTCGAGATCCGCGAGGATGGCGCGCTCGCCGGGATCGATGTTGAGGTGGAGACGGGTGGCGTTACCGTCGGCGCTCGGGCCGGAGGAGACGCGGAACGGATAGCGCACCCCGGCGGCGGTGAATCTGCCGTCGCCGCGCACTGAGCCCGCGAGCGAGCGGACATCGCCGGAAAAGGCGATGTCGTTCAGCTCCAGCGTCGAGCGGCTGGCGGCATCGTGCAGCGCAATGCGACCGGTGAGATTGAGCCGCTCGATGGCGAGGGACGCCAGATTGAAGGTGCCGCTCGCGGTGGAGGGCAAGTCCACCCGTCCCCTCGCATCGAGGCCGAGATCGACCGCCATGCCGCCCACCGAAAGCTCGGTGGCGCGCCATTCGCCGCGCATCAGGGAGCTGAGGCTGAACTCGACGTCGAGCTTGTCGGCGCGCAGGCGGCCGAGATCGTTGTTGCCGCCGAAAGCGACGGAGCGCAGCCGCAGCGTCGGCGCCGGCAACAGCCGCGCGTCGAGTTCGCCCGCGACCCGCACCGGCACGCCGATGATCTTGCCAGCCTCCGCCTCGAACTGGGGCCTGAACTGGTTCCAGTCGACGTAGTAAGGCCCGATCAGCGCGGCCAGCAGCGCAATGATGAAGGCAATCGCCAATCCGAGCAGCGTCGTCTGCACGGGTCTCCCCTCGGCCAAACCGGCAACCGGACCAAACCCTGGCCTTAGCGGACTTCAGGCGTGCCGGAACAGTCCTTATATAGGGGGAAGTGTGGCGAAGTCACAGCGACTGTTGCGCGCGGAGGTTAACACTCGGGCGCCTCACCAGCTCGCCGGCAGCCTCTTGAGGCCGCGCAGCACGAAGGTCGGCCGCCATTCCGGGTTTTCGACGTCGTCGATGCGCAGATCGGGCAAGCGCCGCAGCAGCGTGGCAATGGCGATCTCGGCCTCGATGCGCGCCAATTGGGCGCCCAGGCAGAAATGGATGCCGCCGCCGAACGACAGCGGCTTCACGTTCTGGCGGGTGACATCAAGCCGGTCCGGCCGGTCAGGATAGACCGCCGGATCGCGGTTGGCCGAGCCGAGCAGGCACAGCACGGTCTCGCCCTTGGGGATCCTCTTGCCGCCGAGATCGTCGATATCCTCCAGCGCGACGCGTCCGGTCATCTGCACCGAGGAATCGTAGCGCAGGAATTCCTCGATCGCGCCTTCCATCAGTTCGGGGCGCGCCTTGAGCAGCGCAAGCTGGTCCGGATTGCGGTGAAGCGCCAAAAGGCCGTTGCCGATCAGGTTGACGGTGGTCTCGTGGCCGGCGCCGAACAGCAGGATGATGTTGGCGGTCAACTCCTCGTTGGTGAGCTTGTTGCCGTCCTCCTCGGCCTGCACGAGCTGGGTGGTGAGATCGTTCCCGGGATTGCGGCGGCGCAGCTCGAACAGCTGCTGAAAATACATCTGCGCCATCAGGTTGCCCTCGTTGCCCTTCTTGATCTCCTCGGCAGACAAGGGCACGGGATCGAGCAGCCGCCCGCCGTCGCGCGAGCTCTTGTAGAAGACCTCGCGATGATCCTCGGGGATGCCGAGCATCTCGCAGATGATGGTGACCGGCAGGCGGAAAGCGAAATCCTCGATCAGGTCCATGTGGCCGCGGTCGATCACGGCGTCGATGGCCTGGTCGACGATCTCCTGGATGCGCGGCCGCATGTCCTCGACCCGGCGCGCGGTGAAGGCCTTCACGACGAGGCCGCGCAGGCGTGTGTGGTCGGGCGGATCAGCCTGCAGCATCCAATGGCTCATGCTGCGGAACACCGGCTCGTCCATGATCTTGTCGCTGTAGCGGCGCCTGGAACGCTCGACGAAATCCTTGCCGAAGCGCTTGTCGCGCATCACGAGGGTGACATCGGCATGGCGGCTGGCAACGAACTGGCCGAACGGCGTCACATGGACCGGATCGATCGTGCGCAGCCGGTCGTAATGCGGATAGGGATCGCGGATGAAGTCCGGCGACAGCGGATTGAACAGCGGTGCGCCGCCGGCGCCTTGCACATGCTCGTTCATGGTGACCTCAAATCGGTTGCCGCATGACACGCCACACGCCGATCGCAGTGCCACTGCCCGGCGTAACCATCCCTGAATTTATCAACTCGATACATTGTTGTATCGAGTTGCACTCTGCCTTAACCTGGTCCGATGTCAAGGGCGAGAACCAGGCCGACCAGGGACGCTACGCGGGACAGGCTGTTCGAGGCGGCAGCGCGCGTGTTCGAGGAGGACGGCATCGGCGGCGCCAGCATCGAGGCGATCGCGGCGGCGGCAGGCTTCACCCGCGGCGCGTTCTATTCGAACTTCAAGAGCAAGGACGAGCTGATCATCGCCATGCTCGAGGACCATGTCGAGCAGTCGATCCGTCGTAACCTCGACATCCTCGCCGAGCACGACAATCTCGACGATTTCATCGCTGCGCTGAAGACGATGGACCGCAGCCGGCAGGATCCGCTCGGCCGTTCGCCGCTGCTGCACATGGAGATGATCCTGTTCGTCGCGCGCGCCGAGAAGCGCCGCCCCGAACTTGCAAAACGCCTGCGCGCACGGCGCAAGCTGGTCGCCGAGATCC
Source organism: Bradyrhizobium sp. 199 (assembly GCF_023073355.1). Lineage (GTDB taxonomy): Bacteria > Pseudomonadota > Alphaproteobacteria > Rhizobiales > Xanthobacteraceae > Bradyrhizobium. The sequence continues at coordinate 1,347,946 of NZ_JADPJI010000002.1, read as the reverse complement.
TCGAGGCGACCTTGAAGAGCAACGGCAAGAACGAGAAGCTGAACTCGCCCTGGATGGCCTCGATCGTGCTCGCGCTCGAAGACGGCTTTCGCCTGCACCGGCTGATCGATCCCGAGACGACGCCGGCCGACAGTTTCCTGCGCGCGATTACGGATTTGCGGCGCAGGACGGGATTGGCGTCGGACCGGCGAGAGTCCTGATGCACCGCCAAGCTGGCTCCACGCTCGAACGCGGACCGTTCGAGCGGTCCGGTCAAGCGTCGGCCACTCCGCGCGCCGACATCAGAGCTCCCGAAGGCAGACGATTGATTCACGCCTCGACGCTGCCCCGGGCCGCTTCATTGCCTGCCCGGTGTCGGCTCGGCGCTACTTCTTCTTTGCAGGCCCGAAATCCGGCTGCCAGGCGGCTTCCTTGCGGGTCGGGGCCGCGGCGATCACCTTGGTTTTGTCTTTCTTCGGCTTCTTGGTTTCGCGATTGCTGCGTTGCTGGCCCTTTGCCATGTCACTCTCCTCTGTTGGTTCGAGTTGGTCGAATTCATCCGCTTGCAGCACCCGTCCGCGCGGGGTGCAGACCCTGACGTCCATGTAGCCTTCGCGCAGCAACTTTCGAGCGAGGCGCAGTGCGACCGTCGCGGTGCCGCGGCCGAGATTGGAGCTGGCGTATTCGTTGGTTCCGCTGACCAGATACGGCACGCTTGCTGGCCCAGCCATTTGGAATGGCCGCGCCGCACGCGAGAATCAGAAAAAACGGCGGCCCGATCGCCCGCGGCACGATCCAGTTCGAGATCCCGAACACGCGACATCGAACGCTCCTGCGAAGCCTTCGGCGGGAGCCCACGGCCCCTCAGTCACCGGTCAAAGCCGTCGAGACGTGCGGTGATGACACAACGCTACCCCCGTGCCGAACCAATAGCGAGCATTAAATCCCTCGCGGGCGGCTATGCCGCCGTGGACCCCGTCGTTTGCCAACGCGGTGACGATAGTGCTGGCCATGGCCGTGCCAAAGGCGCATGGTTTGAGGTGCCGGCACCGGTTGGGGCTTCACTTGCGAAAGACAGGCGTGCATGACCATCCGCTCGCGGCGAGAAACCGTCACCTTCAAGCATCCGTTCCGGGTCCGCGGTATCGACCGCATCTTGCCGGCCGGCGCCTACGAGGTCGTCACTGACGAGGAGACGATCGAGGGCCTGACCTTCGCCGCCTACCGCCGCATCGCTACGATGATCACGGTGCCGGCCGAAGGTAGGGGCGGCACCACGGAGATGCTGTCGATCGGCTCTGTGGATCTGGCGAATGCGCAAGCCGCAGACGCGAGCATCGCCAATGACTGAACACCCGGTCGACCTCGACAAGCACCGCGGCATGGCCGCGCAAAAGGCGACCGACCTGCGCCGCGCGCTGGCCGACGTCGAAGCCCAGGTCAGGGAGCTGCGCGAGCGCGAAGCCGATCTCGAGCACCGCATGATGACGGTGCCTGCCGCGTCCTGGGCGGAGGCCGCGGTGAAGGCGCGTCATTTGCTTAACCTCTATGCCGCGGGCCTACCCGCCGAGGACACGCGGCACCGCGCGCTCGTGTCGGCGCTGTTCGACGATTTCGCCCGGCTGTCGGGGGAGAGCTGAGGTGAACGACCGCCGCCTGCATTCTCGACACGTGCCACGCGCGACGGGAAAGCAGGCGGCCGGTCGCCGGTGGTGATATGAGGGGCGCGATCGTGCCTTGCAATCACGTAACGGAGCAAGCCATGACATTGACCAGCGGCCGCTTTATCAGCCACGAATACGACCGGATGATCGTCCGGTTCTCGATGCATGACGGCACCAGGGAGGTTCCCTGCGCGATCTCGACCTCCGCGATGGACGATCTCGAGCGCGGCCCGCAAGTCAGGCCCGAGCAGCGGGAGGCCCAGTTCACTCGCCTGCGGGATCGCATTGAGGCGCGCGCGGCGAGCAAATATCACGCGACGGAGTTCGAAGGCACGCCGCCGGGCATCGTGCTACGCGGCATCGATTTCAGGCCATAGGGGAAGGCAGCACCCGACCGCCGGAAGCAAGGCGAAAGGGCCCGCTATCGTCGCGGTCCCATCATCGCAGCCCCCCAACCTTTTCTCTACGCCGTCCCCGTTTTGACCGCCGGCAATGGCGCTTTGCGTTCAAAGGGCTTCTTTTTCGGCGGCGCGGGCAGCAATCCCTCTCTGATCGCCTGCTTCCTGGCGAGCTTGCGGGCGCGACGAATAGCTTCCGATTTCTCGCGCGTCTTTTTCTCCGACGGCTTTTCGTAGGAGCGCCGCTGTTTCATTTCCCGGAAGACGCCCTCGCGCTGCATCTTCTTCTTGAGAACGCGGAGTGCCTGCTCGATATTGTTGTCTCTGACGAGTACGTGCAATTGATCCTCCGAGCTGGGGGGCTGCCAATGCGAGACGTCCTGCAGGGCAGCCGATTGCGCAGGAGCTTGATTGTGATTTTTGAGGAGAGGTGCGGCGACACTCGTCGCGGCTTCGGACGAGCTGATCTGCTTGTCAAAGCGATGCAGCTTGGCGGCGTGAACGTGACCACCGTCGTGCAGCGCTGTCAATCGCTAACGTCCTGCTTGCAGACGATGGACACAAAGCGCCTCGATCGGGACAGGAGAACTGCCTCGCAGACGACAAACTGGCTTAGCTCCTTGCAAAATCATGGAAATCGTATATAGTGAACTCGTTCGATTAGCCGCTGTGCCTTGTTGAATGCGCCCGCGGGCTGCTTTTCCAGAGACATCGACGAAGTTGAAGATGGCCGCGTGATTATCGCGCGGGACGCGTTCGCGCGCACTTTGGAGAAGACGATGACGACAGGTACTGTTAAGTGGTTCAATGGCCAAAAGGGCTTCGGTTTCATTCAGCCGAACGACGGTGGCAACGATGTGTTCGTTCACATCAGCGCCGTTGAACGGGCCGGTCTTGCAGGTCTCGGAGAGGGCCAACAGGTCAATTTCGAGGTCAAGACCGATAAGATGCGAGGCAAAGTCAGCGCCGAGAACCTCTCGCTGGCTTGATATCGTGGCGCCGTTTCACGGATGTACTGAAACGGTCGCCCTGCCCCCGCTCGATCTCCTGGATTGAGCGGGTTTAGTCGTTTTCGGAGCCGGGGGAACGATGAGCACCAAGAAACCGGCACCGCCGTCACCTGAAAGCGTCGCGCGGTCCGATCGTCGGCGCCTGGCCGCTGAAGACGGAGCGCAGGCAATGGCCGATGCCGAAAGGCAAGCCATCGACGTTCGCAAGAACATGGCGCGGCTCCGAGCGGCGCGCGAGGCCAAGGAAGCGGCTGACGAAGCTCTTCGGCTCGCCTTGCCGGCGCCCGCGCCCAAGAAGCGTTCACGGAAGCCGGCGCGATAGCGTCTTGAGGCGCCGCCGAATTTGGGGGACCGATCACATGCCGGAGAGTGCAGATCGTGCCTAGAATCAAACCAGACCACGGAACCATCACCTTCCTTCTCGCGTCCGGCGCAAATCGGCAGATGTGCCGGCTTGCCACGACATTCAACACGCAGAAGCAGGCCTTCAGCTATTTGCAGAAGCATCGAACGGAGTTCGAACGTATGGCGCGGGCGCGCCTTGCTTCAGGAGAGCTCGAAGACGGGATTGTCGTGCTTCCGATGCTCTAGTCGGAGCAAAGACGTGAGCATGAGCCCTTTCGGCGATCTCAACTGACCCGTCGAACTCTCTCGCAGACGAACATCGCTCCCCAAGACGGAAGCCGCTCGCATCCCGCACATTGATGGCCAGACCGCCGCTGCTGGCGAACAGCTCGCGCTGTTTGGCAATATCGGCAAGAGACCGCGCCGCCTCGATCTCCGCAGCCCGCCGGCTGGTTAATCCAGACCTCTGGTAATGCGTTGGCGGCGGAGTGAGGGTGACCAACGTTAGATGGATCGGTTCTCGCTAAAGCGGACTCCCGATCGAACGCGGAACGGCCGGTTTATCGACTACAGCCCGAGAACCGACTTGACCGATCCAGCTTCGCTGAAGGACCAGTCAATCGGCTTGTTCTCCGTCAGGAAGACGATTGAATTGGCCGGATCAAAGCCGATCTCGGCGAGTCGACCGCGAACATCCTTGTACAAAGCTTCCTTTGCGCGTCGGAGCGGCCAGCAAGCAACGTGATTTCGATGATGATGGTCGAACTCGGATCGCGTCGTCCCAAGAACGTCGGATGGCAGATCATCTCGCTTGGGGGATACCGCGAGATCAAGCAAAAGTCGTCCTCCGGATGGACCCCACAGGTGGCCACGAGACTTGCATGGAGGCATGCATTGATGGCCTGGCATGTCTCAGTTGCCAATGCCTCGGGGACGTGAAGTCGGTTGAACGGCATCTGTCTTGTTCAGCCCAATACGCATCATTCGATGCGGGGAGATATAAGATCTCTGGCTCCAGAGCAACACTCCCGAAGGCCTAGGCCGATTGCTTCGCCGCGTCGCGCGCCGCAACATCCAGCCGCCGCAGCATCGCCCTCGCCTGCTCGGCACAGTGCTCGATCAGCCAGCGTTCGAACGCGACGGGAGGAAGCGCGGGGGCGTAGAGGAAGCCTTGCACGACGTCGCAGCCGAGCTCGGCCAACGTCTTGCGCTGGCCCTCGGTTTCGACGCCCTCGGCGACCACGGTCATGCCGAGGCCCTGGCCGACGCGCACCACGGCGGTGGCGATCGCGAGCGCGCCCGCGTCTTTCTCGATGTCGCGCATGAAACTGCGGTCGATCTTCAATTCGCGGATCGGCAGATGCGCGAGCCGGCTGAGGCTCGAATAACCGGTGCCGAAATCGTCCACGGAGAGGCCGACGCCGAGTTCGCGGATCGCGTTCATCGTCTCCAGCGCCGCGACGCTGTCCTGCATAAACGCGCCTTCGGTGATCTCCAGCATCAAGGCGTCCGCCGGCAGATCGTTTTCGGCGAGGATGTCCTTTAGCCGCGCGGCCAGCGTGACGTTACGGAAATTGATCGGCGACAGGTTCACCGAGACGCAGGGAATGTCGAGTCCGGCGCGGCGCCAGCTCGCCATCTGGCGGCAGGCCTCGCGCACCGACCACAGGCCGATCTGCCCGATCAGGCCGCACTCCTCGGCGAGCGGGATGAACTTTGCCGGTGAGACGTCGCCGAGTACGGCATCACGCCAGCGCGATAGCGCCTCGACGCCGTGGATGGCGCCGTCGCAGCTGCGAATCTGCGGCTGGTAGCTCAGGCTCAGCGCGCCTTCCGCGATGGCGCGGCGGAGCGCTGCGATCAGCGCCAACCGCTGCTCGGTGACCCCGTTCACCTCAGCACTGAAAATGCGATGGGTCGAGCGGCCGGCCTGCTTGGCCATGTACATGGCGGCGTCGGCCTGCTGCATCAACGTGTCGATGTCGGTGGCATGGTCGGGATAAAGGCTGATGCCGATGCTGACCGACATCGGCATCAACTTGGATCCGAGCCTCAAGGGGGCGGCCATCGCTTCGGTGATTTCCACCGCGACGCGCTCGGCGCTCTCGGCGTTGCGTTGTGGCAGCAGAATGACGAACTCGTCGCCGCCGAGCCGTCCCAGCATGTCTTCCGGGCCGATCCGCTCGCGCAGGCGTTCCGCGAGCTGGATCAGGAGCTCGTCGCCCGCGGCGTGACCCAGGGTATCGTTGACGTCCTTGAAATGATCGACGTCGAGGAATGCCAGTGCGATATGGCTACCGGTCGGGCAGGCATCGATCGCCGTGGTGATCAGGTGCCGCAGCTGCGCGCGGTTCGGCAGGCCGGTGAGGATGTCGTGATAGGCGAGCCGCGCGATCTCGGCGCGGGCTTCCTTGCGCTCGATCGCGAAGGCAGCGAGGTCGACGCAGGCCTCGACGATGCGTCGGTGCCAATTGCTCGGCGCGCGGGGCTCCCGGTAATAGAAAGCGAACGTCGCAATGACCCGCCCGTCCTTGGCTTTGACGGGGGTCGACCAGCAAGCGCGCAGGCCGATCGCCAGCGGCATGGCCTTGTAAGGCTGCCAGCGGGGATCGGTCTCGAGATCGATAGCCAGCACCGGTTCACCATAGAAGGCGGCAGTGCCGCAGGAGCCGACAGCGGGGCCGATCGCAACACCCTCCAATGCGCGGGAATAGTCCTCGGGCAGGCTGGGACCACCGAGCGGGTGGATCAGGCCCGCGGCATCGACGTGAAGCAGCGAACAGACGACGTCGGGCGCGATCTCCTCGACGCGGCGACAGAGCCGGTCGGCGATCTCGCCGATCGGCACCTCGTCAGCCAGTGCCCCCATGATGAGCTGCTGGAGCGAGCGCAGCTGCTTGGTCTCGGTGATGTCGTCGAGCAGCGCGAAGATGTGCTTGACCCGGCCCTTCCTGTCGCGAAAGGCATCGATCCGGGCGCTGACCCAGATCTCCTCGCCGTCCTTAGTATAGATTAGAATTTCGGCTTCACCGCCCGGACCGCCCTTGATGAGACGCCGTCCGATCGTCGTCAGCACTTTGCGGTTGGTGTGACGACCGGCCAGCAGGTCGCTCGCCCGTCGCCCCTCGGCTTCCGCGACGGAATAGCCGAAAAGCGAGGTGAACGCTGCATTGATGTAGCGGATGTCGAGCTCGGTGTCGGTGATGAGCACGGCGCGGTTGGTCTGGTCCGAGACGGCGTCGAGCAGCGCGATGCGCGCGCGGCGTTCCGCTTCGGTGGTAACGTTGCGCGCGAACACGACGCGATGGGTCGCGCCGCCGCTTGCGAAGGACGAAAGCGAGACGGCCGCCCGAATCCGGCTGCCGTCGGGTCGGATCAGGCTGATCTCGTCGCGGAACTCCGCGATCGAATCGTCCTGAAGACACTTCAAGGTGAGAATTTCGGCATCATGGCCGAGCACGTCGATGCGCGCGAGCTTCCAGACCCGCTCCGCACCGGCGTTGAAATGCGTGATGCGACGCGCGCTGTCCACGATGACGATAGCATCCTCGACGCGTTCCAGCGCGGCCAACAACACGTCCGGAGTTTCAGTCACGAGACAATCGGAGGCAGACATCGACAGACCCGGGGGCATCGGGACGAAGCGGCAATCGGCCCGAGGCTAACGGTCCGATGGTATCCGAGACGTTTTTGCAATCCCTCTCCACGCCTGCCAAGCCGCGACATGCTTAACTTTCGGCGAAAGAAGCGCAGCTAATGCGGTATGTCCGGAACTCACTCCGCGGCGCGGCCCTGGAGCTTGTGCAGCCGGCCGGCCACGGCCCGCACCTTGCCTGGCGCAGCCTGCCAGATCGACAGCGCCGACAATCCGCTCACGACTATCGCGATGCCGAAGGCGAGCGTGTAGTCGCCGGTGCGATCGTAGAGAAAGCCGGTCACCCAGGGACCAGCCGCACCGCCCGCCAGCGCCGCCAGCATGATCGTGCCGAAGATGCTGCCCTGGTGCCTGCCCTGGAAAATCTCGAACACCACCGCGCCCATGATCGAGGTGAGCCCGTAGCCGAGCGCGCCCTGCGCGAACACCATCACGTAGACCAGCAACAGCGACGGCTGGAACTTCAATGCCATCAGCGCTGCAAAGCAGATCGCAAAGCCTGCGCAGCTGATCGCCCATACCCATTCCCGCCCGATCCGGTCGGAGACATAGCCGAGCAGGATCTGGCCTGGAATGCCGAGCAGGCTGACGGTGCCGAGCGCCCACACCGCCACGCCAGGGCTGAAGCCGATGTCGAGCAGGAATTTGGTCTGGTGCACCTGCACCGCGTACCAGATGTACAGGCCGGAAAAATAGCCGAGCGCGATCCACCAGAACCGCGCGGTCGCGACGGCGCGCTTCAGCGTCCATTCGGTGCCGACCCAGACCGGATCTACGATATTGGAGACGGGCTTTGCCGCTCCCGCGACCGGAGCGGCATCGCCGTCCGGCTGCAGGCCGATATCCTCGGGACGCTTGTGCAGCAACAAATTGATCGGCGCCAGCACGACCAGAATAAGTAGCCCCATCGCGGTGCAGGCGGTGCGCCAGCCGGTCTGCTCGATCATGTGCTGCACCCACGGCAGCAGCGTCACCGAGCCGATGCCGACGCCGGCAAAGGCGATGCCGATGGCGAAGCCGCGTTTGCGGATGAACCAGTTCGGCAGGAACAGCGACTGGCCGGAGTAGCCGAGACATACCGAGCCGGCACCGACCATGACGCCGATGGTGACATAGAGATGCCACGGCGTGCTGGTGAGCGGCGCAAGCAGCAGCCCGCCGCCCATCAGCAATACACCCAGTTCCATCACCGCGCGCGGGCCGGCGCGATCCATCAGGCGGCCGATCAGCGGACTGACCACACCGGATACCACGAAGCCGAAGGAGAAGGCGCCGGCAGTGACGCCACGCTCCCAACCGAATTCGGAGATGATGGGAGGAAAGAACAGTGAAAAGGCGGTACGCGCGTTGACGCCGATGGCCATGGTGACGAAGGTCACGGCGACCACGACCCAGCCGTAGAAGAACGGAAGTCGCATATTGTGTTTGTTTCATCCCTGGACGGTCCTACCGATCATCCGGGATCGCCTGGGTCAAGCGCTTTTCGCGTACGGCCCCTAGAGCGGTGGACCAGCACTCCAGACGTCGAGTTCATGCGCCGGCGCCTCCGCGACGGCATGGACGGGCCTGTCCCCGCTATCCACGCCTCGGCTATCCAAAACGACGAACGTGGATGCCGGAGACAAGCCCGGGCACGAGGGTCTCTTGTGCATGTTCAAACGCCGTGAAGGCGGCGCGCTCAGGCGGCGTCGCGGCGCGACGATTTGACGGGCGCATCGAACAGAATCCGCTCGATCGGCTGCGGGCGGCCGAATAGATACCCTTGCGCAAAATTGACGCCGAGCGCCTTCAGCCGGTCGAACTCCTCGCGGGTTTCGACGCCCTCGGCGGTGACCGACATGTCCAGCCCGCGCGCCAGCGTCACGATCGCGGAGATGATGGCGGAGCTGCGCGGCTGATGTGTGAGATTGCGGATGAACGATTTGTCGATCTTGATCTTGTCGAACGGGAACGCCGTCAGATAGCTGAGCGAGGAATAGCCGGTACCGAAATCATCGAGCGCGAGCTCGATGCCGAGCTGCTTCAACCGCTGCATGAAGGCGTGATTCTCGCTGCCGCGCTCCAGCAGCACGGATTCGGTGATCTCGATCTCCAGCCGCTGGGGCGGCAGGCCGGCATCGGCGAGCGCCGCGCAGATCATTTCGAACAGCCTGGCCTCCTTGAATTGGATCGGCGACAGGTTGACGGCGACCGCGAGGTCGGAGGGCCAGCCGGCCGCGTCCGCGCACGCGCGCCGCAGCACGAACTCCCCGAGCGGCACGATCAGCCCGGTCTCCTCCGCAAGCGAGATGAACTGGTCCGGCGGGATCAGGCCGCGTGTCGGATGCCGCCAGCGCACCAACGCCTCGAAACCGCGGCGCGTGCCGCTAAGGGCGTCGACAAACGGCTGGTAATGCACCTCCAGCTGGCACTGCGCGATGGCATCGCGCAGATCGCCCTCCAGCGTGTTGCGGGCCTCCAGCTCGGCCGACATCGCCTCGTCGTAGATGGTGAAGCAGTTGCGGCCCGCTGATTTCGAGCGATACAGCGCAAGATCCGCCTTCTTCAGGAGCTGCTCCTGATCGCGGCCGTGATCCGGCGCGATGGCGATGCCGATGCTGGTGCCGATCTCGACGCGGTGACCGGGCAGGAGGAACGGTTCGGTCAACAGCTTGGCGATCCGCGCCGCCAGCTCGGTCGAGCAGGTGCGCTGATCCTGGCAGCGCTCCTGGATGATGGCGAATTCGTCGCCGCCGAGCCGTGCCAGCACGTCGCCGGCGCGCACGGCCGATTTCAGCCGCTGCGCCACTTGGCGCAGCAGCGCATCGCCGGCGCCGTGACCGAGCGAGTCATTGACGTTCTTGAAGCGGTCGAGGTCGAGCATCAGGATCGAGAACGTCGGCCCGCCGTCCTCCAGCCGGCCATTGAGCTCGTCCAGCCGGGCGAGGAAAAAGGCGCGGTTCGGCAGCCCGGTCAGGATGTCGGTCTGGGCGAGCTCGAGCACCCGCCGGTTGGCCAGCGACAGCCGCCGCGAATTGCGGCTGGCGAGCATGAGATAAGTCGACAGCGATAGCGTCAGCAGCATGCCGACGATCAGCACCGCGCCCGCGCGATCGTAAGTCGTCTCCAGCGGACCGCCGGCAGTCGGCACCGCCCGCACCTGCCAATCGGTATCGCCGATCCTGAGACTTCCCGACCAGTGCAGCGCCTGCGCGACCTCGCGCATCGATTGCGGCGCCGTGGCCGCCGATGAATAGTCCGGCAGCATCTGCTCCAGGCTGACGATCTGTCCGGTGAACGGCGGATAGACGTTCATGCTGACCGCGGGGCTTGCTGCGGTGGTCACGCGAATGGTCTGGATCAGCAGCGGCAGGTCGAACACGCCGACCACGAAGCCGGCGAGATTGCGGCGCCGGTCCGCGTCCGTCTCGCGCGACGTTCCCTTGGCATAGACGGGAACGGCAACGAGGACATCAGGCAGCCGGCCCCCTTCCCTCGGCTCGAAAAGGCGCGTGCGAATGGCCGCGACCTTGTCGTTGTCGCGCGCACGCTCCAGAACCGCACGGCGCTCGGGAACGGTGGCGTAGTCCATGCCATAGACCGGCGAGGTCTTCGGCTGGGTCGAGTAGAACACCGGAAAATATTCATCGCTTTGAGGCGCGGTCGCGAAGCTCTCGCCCTGGAGCGCCTTGATGCGATAACCTGAAACCCCGTCCGTGATCGCCGCGGCCTCGTATTCGGAGCGCTCCTTGCGGTTGACCCGCGGCAGCCAGGCGATGCGCAGCATGCCGGGATGGCGCTCGAACAGGCGGGCGCTGAAGGTCTCGAATTCACTGCGGGTGACTTCGTCGTTGGTCGATTCGAACAGCGTGCGCAGCGCGAGCAGCCTGGAGATGTATTCGCCCATGCCGTTCTGCATGACGATCGCCTCGGTTTCGGCCGCGTTCTCGAACTCGATCCTGTTGACGCGATCTTCCCACCGCGCCACGGCGGCCGCGCTCACGAGCGAAAACAGAAGACCGACGCCGGCCGCGACGAGCGCAGGGCGATAGAGACTGAGCAGCGGCGCAGCACGCCACCATCCGGTCACACGCCCCCGATCCTGATCGTTCTGATCGCGATCGCCCATCTTGAAGCCGCCGTCCCCTGTCTGCGACGCCGAACCTCTGGTTGAGGCACCGGCGCCGCTATCGGAACAAGGCCGCGGTTAAGAACTGCACAATTTCGGAACCGGATCGTACCGCACCGCATGGATTAGTTAATGAACTGCGCGAATGCCCCGGCATTGTGGACACCTTGCCGATTTCGCCCGGAGTACTACGGCCTGCCGACACCCCGCCGGTTAGCGAGCTATTCAGGCAGCCGGGATATCTTGCACAGGTCTTCTGTCCATCTATCCGGCAAGACCTCCCGATGTATCTATTTCGATTGGCGACGTCCGTCGTCCCGACCATCTTGCTCCTGAGCACGACCATGCTTCCGGCGAAAGCGGACGAGGCCGGGGTGAGCGAGGACGCGATCCTGTTCGGCCAGGCCGCCGCGCTGGAAGGCCCCTCCTCGGCGCTCGGACGGCGCATGCGACAAGGCATCGTCGCGGCGTTCACCGAAATCAACGCCAAGGGCGGCGTTTACGGCCGCAAGCTCCAGCTCATCAGCCGCGATGACGGCTACGATCCCGACCGGTCGGTGGCCGAGACGCTGCACCTGATCGACGACGACAAGGTGTTCGCGCTGATCGGCGCGGTGGGCACGCCGACCGCGATCGCGACAATTCCGATCACGAGCGCCAGGAACGTTCCCTTCATCGGCCCACTCAGTGGCGCCGAATTCCTGCGCGACCTCGAGCTTGCAAACGTCGTCAACATCCGTGCGAGCTATGGTGCCGAGGCCGAAGCGTGGATCAAGCACCTCACCGAGGATCGCCACTTCACCCGCATCGGCATCTTCTATCAGGACGATTCCTTCGGCCGCGACGGTCTGACCGGTGTGAAGCGCGCGCTCGCCAGGCGCGGCCTCGAGCTTGCCGCCGAAGGCACCTTCGAGCGCAACACCCGCGCGGTCACGGCCGCCTGGCGCATGATCAAGCGCGCAGAACCCGAGGCCATCGTGATGGTCGGGACCTATGGTCCCTGCGCCGAGTTCATCAAGCTCGCACACCGCAGCGGCTTCCATCCGACTTTCGTCAACGTCTCCTTCGTCGGCGCCACTGCGCTCGCCAAGGAACTCGGCCCCGAGGGCGAAGGCGTCATCGTCTCGCAGGTCGTGCCGTTTCCATGGGATCGCTCGCTCAAGCTCGTCGCCGACTACCAGGCGGCGCAGAAGGCGTTCGACCCGACGTCGACACCGGACTTCGTGTCGCTGGAAGGCTATCTCTCCGGCCGCCTCGCAGCCGCCGCGCTGGAAAAGGCCGGGCCGAAACCGACGCGCGCAAGCCTGCTCCGCGCCATCAACGATGTCGGCGACTTCGACATCAGCGGCAGCATCGTCAGCGTCGGCCTGCGCATGCTCGACACGCCGCCGAAAGTATTCTTGACGGTGATCCAGAAGGACGGGACGTTCAGGCCGGTGGATCGGCTTTAGGGCCGCCGCGTCCAGCGCTCGGCGTTGACGGCACCCGGCGGGACCTCGCCTTTGACGATCGCTTCGACCTGCCGCACGGTTTCCAGCGACTGATACTCGATCGCCTGCGGCGTCAGCCCGCCGACATGCGGTGTGGCGACGACGTTGGGGAGCTTCGCCAGCTCCGGTGTCGGCATCTGATCGGGAGCGCGGCCGACGTCCATGGCCGCGCCGGCGATGCGGCCATCGCGCAGCGCCCGCGCAAGCGCTGCCTCGTCAACGAGATTGCCGCGGGAGAGATTGATGAACATTGCGTGCTTCTGCATGCGCGCCAGCGCCGCCTCGCCGATCAGGTTCTCGGTCTGCTCGTTGGCAATCGCGAGGCAGACGACATAGTCCGATGCGGCGAGGAGTTCGTCGAGACTGACGTGCCTGATCGCGCTGTCGCTGACGGTCGCGAAGGGATCGGCGACCAGCACCTCCATGCGCAGCACCTTTGCCACTTCGGCGAGATAGCGCCCGATGCTGCCATAGCCGATGATGCCGAGCTTGCTGCCGGCGAGCTGGCGGCCCATCCGCGCTTCCGCCTTGCGGCCGGCCTGGTAGTCCGCTGTGCTCCGCGAGACGCCGCGGGAGAGATCGACCATGAAGCCGAGCGCGAGTTCGGCGACGGCCTGCACGAAGCCGGGTCCGGCGCGGGTCACGAGCACACCCGCTTTCGAGGCCGCCTCGACATCCACGTTACGGATATCGACAGCGCAGCGGACGAAGGCCCGCAGGCCAGGCAACTGCGCGAAGATCTCACCGCGCCCTTCCGTCATGCGATCGGCGACGATGATGTCGACGTCTTTCGCCGCGCGCACGACGCCGGCGGCGTCCAGGGGCGCGTCGCCCTCGTGCAGGATCACCTCGGCCGCCGCGCGCAGGCCATTCAGGCTGCGATCGCCGTAGTAATTCCGCCGCATCTCCGGCGTGTGAGCGAGCAGGACCTTCACGATTGGTCTCCTTCAGTAGCCGAATGCCCGCGGCAGCGCGGTGCTCAGCCATGGCACGAAGGCGATAACGAGCAGGCAGAGGAATAACAGGCCGAGATAGCCCATGATCGGCTTCACCGTCTGCTCGATCGGCACGTTGCCGATCAGGCAGGCGCCGTAGAGCCCGAGCCCGAGCGGCGGCGCGAACAGGCCGATGCCCATGGCGATGACCAGAACAACGCCGAAATGCAGGGGATCGACGCCGAGCTGCACCGCGACCGGCAACAGCAACGGCCCGAAGATGATGAGGGCAGCCGCGCCTTCCAGCACCGAGCCCATCACGATCAGCACGGCGATCGCCAGCAGAATGAAGAGCCAGACGCCCGAGGTCTTTGACAGGCCGAGCATGAAATCGCCGACCGCATGCGGCACCTGCTGCAAGGTCAGCGTGAAGGCGAGCGACTGAGCGGCCGCGACGATGAACAGCACGAGACCTGCGCGCGTGGCGGCCTGCACGAAACTGTGTGTTGCCGATTTGAAGCTGAGCTCGCGGAACACCACACTGCCGACGACGAGCGCATAGGCCACGGCGAAGGCCGAGATTTCGGTCGCAGTGGCAAACCCGCTCTTGAAGCCGAAGAAGATCATGAAGATCAGTCCGAACGCGGCGATGGCACCGCTCCAGAGCCCGGACACTGGCGCCTGCGGTGCGACGTCGTCGTCCTCCGCCGGAGGCTTGCCGAAGATGATGGACACCGCGATCAGGACCAGCGCCATCAGCGCCGCGGGCAGCAGCCCCGCCATGAACAAGCCGCCGATCGACAGGTTCGCGACGAAGCCGAGAATGATCAGGTTGATGCAGGGCGGGATCGTCTCCGCCATCACCGCGGACGCCGCCAGCAGCGCCACCGCGCTGCCCGGATTTTGCCTGGAGCGGCGGGCCGCCGGGATCAGCACCGAGCCGACCGCGGCGACATCGGCCATCTTCGAACCCGAGATCCCCGAGAACAGCACCATGGAAGCGACCATCACGACGTTCAGCCCGCCGCGCATGCGCCCGACCGCGCGCTGCAACAGCTCGATCAGCCGCACCGACATGCCGTTGGCTTCCATGAGATAGCCGACGAGGATGAAGAAGGGGATCGCGAGCAGCACGAAATTGTCGATGCCGCGCGCCATCTGCTGGGCGAAGATGACGCCGGGCAGCGCGCCCTCGACCCAGATGAAGATGAGCGCGGCCAGCGCCAGCGCAAAGCCGATCGGCAAGCCGCCGAACAGGGTGGCGAAGAAGCCGATCAGCATCAGCGTGCCCGCCGACGGCACCGAGGACGGCGACAGATAATCCCAGGCGAGATAAAGGCCGGTCACCACGACGATCGCAACGAGGCCCCTGACAATCTCCGGCAGCGGCCTTGCGCAGAGGTGGTCGATCGCGAACACCGTCATGAACAGTGCGCCGACGCCCATCGGGTAGAAGGTCAGCTCCAGCGGCAGGCCTGAGCCGGTGGTTTGGCCCGCGGTCAATGAGCCCAGCTTGATGGCATTGTAGGCGACGTATCCCGATATCAGCACGATCAAGAGCGCGCTCGCGGCATCGACGAGCGCGCGCAGCCGCAACGGCAGCAGGTCGCGGAAGAAGGACACGCCGACATTCTCGCCGCGCGCGAGCGCGCTCGCCGCGCCGAAAAAGGCCGAGCCGACCATCAGCCCGCGCGCCACGTCATCCGACCATTCGACCGGCGCGTTGAAGAAGAAACGCAGCAGCACGGAGGCGCAGACCACCACAAGATCGGCGGCGAGCAGGATGGCCGCGATCACGTCGCTGGCGCGCAGCAGCAGGGCGATGCTCCCGTGGCGGCCGCGCGAAACGGGCACGGCGGCAGCCATGGCCAGCTCAGATTTGTTCATCTCAGGCTTGCGTCGCGCGGATGATGTCGATGACGGCCTTGGATTCCGGCCGCGCCTTCATGAAGTTCTCGGTCTGCGGCGCCACGCGCTTTCTAAAGGCCTCGCGGTCGCATTCGGCAACCGTCACGCCCTTCTCGGTCAGGGCCGCAAGCGCCTCCTTCTCGACCGCAAGCCCATGGGTACGCGTGTCGGCCGCAGCCTTCTTCGCGGCGTCGAGGAACCCCTCGCGCAGCTTCGGATCCATGCGGTTGTAGGTCATGTCGCTGAAATAGATCGCGAGCGGCGAGAAATTATGCTGCGTCAGTCCGTAGAACTTCGACGTTTCAAAGAACTTGCTGGCCAGGATCGTCGGCGGATCGTGCTCCAGCCCATCCAGCACGCCCGCCTGCAACGCGGTGTAGATCTCGCCGAACGCCAGCGGGGTCGCGGCGGCGCCCATCAGACGCAGGCATTCGGTGATCACGGGGTTTGGCAGCGTCCTGATCTTGAGGCCGGCGAGATCCTCCGGCGTCTTCACCGGCTTCTTCGCCAGCACGCTGCGCGAGCCGAAATTATACGCCCAGGCGATGATGCGGATGTTGCCGCCCTTGAGCAGGGCGTCCTCGATCGGCTTGGCGGCGCCGGCATCGAAGGCCTTGGTCTGCTGCGGGAAGCTCGAGAAGAGGAAGCCGAGGTCGAAGGTGCCGACAAGCGGCACCAGATTGGCCGAGATCGACGAGCCCGACAGCATGAGGTCGATGACGCCGAGCTTCACCGAGTTGATGACGTCGATCTCCTGGCCGAGCTGGTTGTCGGGAAAGAAGGCGACCTCGATCTGCTCACCAAGCCCGTTCGCCTTCAGGCTCTTGACGAGATTGTCATAATAGACACGGCCGTTTGCGAATTTGGGGTCGTTGGGCAGCGAGGAGGAGCATTTCAGCTTCAACGTCGCAGCTTCGGCGCGGCCGATGATGGCGGGGGAGAGCACGAGACCGGCGGTGACTGCGGCCGATGACTTGATGAACGCGCGACGGTTCACGGGCACGATGGTCATGGTGCGGTCTCTCCCACATTGTTTTTTGTTCGCCGCGGTCGTTGCCGCGGCCTGTTGCATGGACTGTATGGCCAAAGCGGCGGCGCAGGCAAGCGTGCCCGCCTGCAGCCGCAGCGCGGCACGACGCGCGTACGACAGTCCGCAAGCGCCGCTGAATGAGGAGGATTGCCCAGGTTTGCGACGAGGATCGGCCTGCGGCCACATCCACGCAACGGGCGCTGTTGCGCAGGGTCGACATCAATCCCATTGGCGCATGGATTAATGCGCAATTCACATGGATGGGCCCAGAACGATGGCTTCCGTCTCCGGCAGACACCCCTACCCAATTTGCCGCACGCCGAGCGTGATCCAGCGCACAGACTGGGGCGTGGCGGCCCCCTAGAAAAAGTGGCATCATCGCGCATTGCCGATGGAGGTGACACCATGCGCCGCCCAGTCTTTTCGAATTTGCTTCTTGCATCCGGTTTTCTTGCGCTCGCACAGTTGATGACGCCGGAGGACGCCGCCGCCGAAGCGCGGCTCGCGCTGGTGATCGGTCAGTCGGCCTATCGCACGGTGCCGGAACTCCCCAACGCCGCCAACGACGCCAAGGGCATGACCGAGCTGCTCGGCAATGCCGGCTTCACCGTCACAACGGCCGCCAATCTGGCGCAGAACGAGATGCGCGCGGCGATCTCCGATTTCGCCGGCAAGGTCAGCGCCAGTGGCGCCGATACCGTGGCGCTGGTGTTCTATGCCGGCCACGGCCTGCAGATCGACGGCGAGAACTATCTCGTTCCCGTCGATCTCGATCCCAAGCGCGAGGCCGACATTCCGCTCCAGGGCGTCCGGCTGAACGACCTGCTCAACACGCTCGGCGCGCTGCCGACGCGGGCGCGCATTTTCATGCTGGATGCCTGCCGCAACAATCCGTTCCCGGCGCTGAGCGGCGCGGGCCATGGGCTTGCGATCGTCGACACCAAGGCCGGTGCGCCGGGCTCCTTCATCTCCTATTCGACCTCGCCGGGCGCCGAGGCAGAGGACGGCTCCGGCATCGACAGCCCCTACACCGCCGCAGCACTCACCGTCGCCAAGCAGCCCAATCTGCCGATCGAGGAGGTGTTCAAGCGCATCCGCGTCGCGGTCGCGCAATCGACCGACGGACGGCAGATCCCCTGGGAAAGCTCCTCGCTGACCACCGACTTCAAGTTCTTCGGCGAGAGCAGCGGCAGCCAGCCCGCCGTGCCTGGCGCATCCTCGATGGCGCTCGCCGGCGGCACGCGAAGCGTCGCGGACTGGCGCAAGGACTTGCAGGGCAAGCCAAGCATGGTCGCCTATGAACTCGTGATCACCGATGACACCGTGGAGGCGTATCAGGCCTATATCGAGCTGTATGCTCAGGATGCCCGGACGCCACGCGTTCGCACCGTGCTCGAGCGCCGCCGCCAGATGTTGGCCTGGGAGCGCGCCACCGCGATCAACACCCGCGCCTCGTTCGAGGCGTATCTCAACAACTGGGACAACAGCGACCTCGCGGCAACCGCTCGCAAGATGCTGCTTCGTGTCCAGAACCGCAACTATGGCCAGCCCGTTGCCGCCGCTGCGACGCCTACGCCGATCGCCGTCGCGATGGCCCCGACCTGTCCATGCTCGGCGCCACAGGCACCGGCAACGCCGGTGAATCCGCGCGTGGCGCCCGTCATCAAGAAGCGCGTCGACGACACGCCGCCCAAGCGCAAGGTGGTCGAGACGCCGCCCAAGCGCCGGCCGCCGCCTGACGAAGTGGTCTACGAGCGCGCGCCGCCTCCGCGGCCGCCGCCCGGCGCCGTCATGCAGGGCATCGGTGTCGGAATCGGGATCGGCATTGGGATGGGCGGCCGCGGCGGCGGCGACCACTATCGCGGCGACTACCGCAGATACTGAGACGGGTCCGGCACATCCGCGCTCGCGCCGATCGCGCGAGCCGGATCTACTCCGAGAGTGCGGGATAGTCCCGCTGCACGGCCTCGCGAACCCAGCTGGCCTGGATTGCGCGCGACAGGATCTGGGCGGTCCTGACGTCGTCAGCCTTCATGCAGAGATCGACGATGCGGCGGACGGCGTCGTCGCGCATCAGATCGTCGGAAATCTTCATCGCGATCTCCATCGCGGCGCGTGCCGCGCGTTCATAGCGTTCGCGCTCGCCGGACTTCGCGTAAGCTCGGACGGCCTCCGCGCAGGCCCTCGCATCCGCGCAGATGTTGCGGATGCGGTCGGCCGCTTGGATGTCGCCGATCGGCCCCGGGACCGGCTCGTCCCAGATGTCCGCCGGCCGCGGCCTTGCAAACCACCTCATCCCGTCCCCCGTCGCGCCTCGTCCCAGCTTCGAGGCAGCATAATTCGCAGCGTGTTCAGGAGATGCGGCGCGGCCCGATCGCTTCGAACTGCGCCTTCTGCTCATCGTTCAGCGTGGCGTAGAAATCATCGAGCGCCGCGCGCACCGACTTGATCCCGTCCAACATTACCTCAAGGCGCTTGCGGATTGCGGCCATCCGTGCCGGCGGTGTCATTGCCTCGTTGGGCTCGCAGGCCGCCTTGAGCGATGCGCTGACCTTGGCGCTGGTATCCTGGAGCACCTGGAGCGCCGCGCGCTGGGTGTCGCTCGGACGAAGCCTTTCCTCGATCGTGGCGCCGGGCCAATCGAACGCGGCGGACGCGCCGCAATTCTGCACCGACGGGTTCGCATTGTTCGACGCCGTCGCACGACGCTGATCGTCAGCCAGCGCATTGAAGCGCGCTTTCTGTTCGTCCATGAGCGACCCGTAGAACTTGTCGAGCGCGGGCTGGACCAGATCGACCGCCTTCTGCATCGCTTCGACGCGCAACTGCATCGCCGCGAGCCGGCCGGGGGCAGTCGCTGCGGCCTGCGTCGGGCAGGATGTGCGGATCAGCGCCGCGGCATCGACCGAGGCATTGCCGAGCGCGTCAAGATCGGCGCCTTGCGGATCGCTGGGTTGCACGGCGGCTGCAATCTGGTCGATCGGCAGACCGATGATGGCCCGGCGGTCGCTTCCGCAGAGCTGATCGAGCGGAGCGCTGCGCGCCCGCCGTCGTCCCTGCGGCTGTTGCGGCAGATAGGCCGACAGCCGATCATAGCCATAGGGGCCGAACAGGCCGGCATAGATGTCCGGATAGCCGTAGCCCCAGAAGCCGAGCCCGTCGCCCCAGATCGTGTAGTCGTAGAGATCATTATAAGCGAACGGCCAGAACAGCGGCCCAACCCAGCCATAGCCGCCACCCGGATGTTGCCACCAGCCGCTGCTTGCGCCGCTCCAGCCGGCCAGTGCGGCCGCGGCCACGAGCTGCGCGCGCGCCGCCGGGTTGCTGATCAGCCGGCCGTTGCGGAATGCGCTGGAGTTCAGGGCGTTGCGATAGTTCGCCGGTCGGATCGCCGCATTGCGGATCTGACTGAAATTGGGGCCGCCGCGTCGGGCGCCGGCCGTGAACCGGACGGGCCGATGATGCCCGCCATGCGCATGACCGCCACCGTGACCGCGAAAATGGCCGCCATGATGACCGCCGCCACGCCCGCCTCCATGGCCTCCGCCATGTCCGCCGCCGTGACCACCGCCATGGCCGCCTTTCGCCAGCGCAGCGCCCGCCAGCACGCAGGCAAATGCCACCACGGCTATTCCCATGAGCGGTCGTACCATCGCACCCTCCCGCGCAAAGCCCTGCCATTGAGGCATCGGAACTTGGCGGAATTGGAACCGACAGGATTGCCGAAAGTTCCCGGCCCGAGATCCCTGGGCCAGGACTTGGGCTTGGGCCCTACGCCTCCGGTACGATCTTGCCGGGGTTGAAGATATTGAACGGATCGAGCGCTTTTTTGAGCGCCCGCATCGCATCCAGCGCTTCAGGGCCGAGCTCGGCCTTGAGATATTTCTGCTTGCCCTGCCCGATGCCGTGTTCGCCGGTACAGGTGCCGTCCATCGCCTGCGCGCGCTCGACCAGGCGATGCATGAACTCCTCGCCGCGCGCCATCTCGCCCTCGTCGTTGGTATCGCAGACCAGCGAGCAATGGAAATTGCCGTCGCCGACGTGGCCGACGATCGGCGACAGCAGATTGAGGCGCTTGAGATCCTCCTCGGTCTCGCTGACGCACTCGGCGAGCCGGGAGATCGGCACGCACACGTCGGTCGCGACGACACCGATGCTGTCGCCGGGCCGCAGTGCCTTCACCGACCAGTAAGCGTCGTGCCGGGCCTGCCACAGCTTGGTGCGATCCTCCGGCTTGGTGGTCCAGGAGAAATCACCGCCGCCGCACTCCTTCGCGATCTCGGCGAACGCCTTGGACTGCTCGGCGACTTCGATCTCGCTGCCGTGGAATTCCATCAGGAGCAGCGGCGTCTCCGGCAGCGTCAGCTTGGAATAGGCGTTGCAGGCCTGCACCTGCGCGGCGTTGAGCAGTTCTATGCGCGCCACCGGAATGCCGGTCTGGATCGCCAGGATGACGGCCTGACAGGCCCCGTGCACGCTCTCGAACGACACCGCGCCGGCCGCGATCGTCTCGGGGATGCCGCGCAGACGAATGGTCAGCTCCGAGATGATGCCGAGCGTGCCTTCGGCGCCGACGAACAGATGCGTCAGGTCGTAGCCGGCTGATGATTTCTTGGCGCGCGTACCTGTGGTGATGATCTCGCCGTCGCCGCGCACCACCTTCAGCGCCAGCACGCTGTCGCGCATGGTGCCGTAACGCACCGCATTGGTACCGGAGGCACGGGTCGAGGCCATGCCGCCGAGCGAGGCATCCGCGCCGGGATCGATCGGGAAGAACAGGCCCTGGTCGCGCAGATGCTCGTTCAGTGCCTTGCGGGTGACGCCGGGCTGGATCACGCAGTCGAGATCCTCGGCATGCACCGCGAGCACCTTGTTCATGTCGCGCAAATCGATCGAGATGCCGCCGGCGGGTGCGTTGACCTGGCCCTCGAGCGAGGTACCGGTGCCGAAGGGAATGACTGGGACGCGATTTTTGGCGCAGATCCGCACCACGTCCTGGATGTCGGCGGTCTCCTGCGCCATCACCACGCCATCAGGCGGCTGGTTGGGGAGCCAGGTGGTGGTATGGCCGTGCTGCTCGCGGACGGCCTGCGAGGTGATCAGGCGGTTGCCGAAGCGTGCGGCAAGCTGCTCCAGCGCGCCCGCAAGGGCTTTCGGCTCCGGCCGCGGCGGATTATTGGTGATGGTGGTGCCCACGGAATTCCTCCCGACAGAAGAACCGTGGCAAAGGACATAAAACCGGTCAAGTCAAGCGACCGGACGCATGGCTAGGGAAGAACACATGCCGGAGGTCGTCGCCTCAGCGCCGAAAGCAGAGCCGTTCCGCGCC
This sequence comes from Bradyrhizobium sp. 199, assembly GCF_023073355.1. GTDB lineage: Bacteria > Pseudomonadota > Alphaproteobacteria > Rhizobiales > Xanthobacteraceae > Bradyrhizobium. The sequence continues at coordinate 1,326,095 of NZ_JADPJI010000002.1, read as the reverse complement.
GCAATCATGCAGATCGAGCCGCAATGGATCGACTATAACGGCCATCTCAACATGGCCTATTACAACGTGATGTTCGACCGCGCGATCGATCAGCTCTGGGCCGAGCTCGGGATCGGGCCGACCTACATGAAGGAACGCCACGGCTCGACGTTCACCGCCGAATGCCACGTGCGATATTTACGCGAGATCCACCTCGGCGATCCCGTGCAGATCCTGGTCTGGTTGCTGGAGGCCGACGACAAGCGGCTCCACACCTTTGAGGAGATGCGGCATGCAAGCGAATGCTGGCTGTCGGCGACTTCGGAGAACATGTCGCTGCACATGGATATGAATACGCGGCGCGTCGCGCCGTTTCCGCCCGATATCCATGAGCGTATCAGCGCGGTCACAAAGGCTCACAGTGCCATACCGCGGCCCGAGGGCATCGGCCGCAACGTGGCGATGCCGTCGAAGAAATAGCAGATCACGCGACGGTTCACCTCTCCCCAGCGGGGAGAGGTGAAAACACTACGCTAGACCCTGTTCCTGCCGCGTGCCAAGCCGACCACGGCGGAGACCAGGAACAGAACGACCGCGATGAAGAAGATGATCTTGGCGATCTCGATCGAAGCGCCGGCGATACCGCCGAAGCCCAGGATGCCGGCGATCAGCGCGATAACCAGAAACGTCACAACCCAGCCAAGCATGGTCAAATCCTCGTCTTGATGTTGTCTGCATTAGCGCGGCGGGCCGCGCCACCTGCCGAGACAATCTCGACGCGGGAACGATGGTTCCGGCCGGCACACGGTGGAAATTCGCAGGGCCCGCAGGAACAAATTGACGTTGCGCACACGTGGAAAACCTTGTTCCGCCGCCCCATATAGCCACCATCCCTGTTAAGAAGGCTCCCCTTCCACCACCCCGCGGTGCCATCGTGGGGCCGATGATTCGCATGACCGAGCCGAGCAAGATCACTGGCGTACCCGACCACCAGCCCGCAGCCGGCGGCATCGCCGCGCGTGCGCGCGCATCTGTGGGCCCGAACTACCTCTCCGGCCTCAATCCTGAGCAGCGCGAGGCGGTGGAGACGCTCGACGGACCGGTCCTGGTGCTTGCCGGCGCCGGTACCGGCAAGACCCGCGTACTGACGACTCGTATCGCCCATATCCTGAGCCAGGGCCGCGCCCGCCCCGCGGAGATCCTGTCGGTGACCTTCACCAACAAGGCCGCGCGCGAGATGAAGCACCGGCTCGGCCAGATGCTCGGCCACGCGGTCGAAGGCATGCCGTGGCTCGGCACCTTCCACTCCATCGGCGGCCGCATCCTGCGCACCCATGCCGAACTGGCACAGCTCAAGTCGAACTTCACCGTGCTCGACACCGATGATCAGGTTCGTCTGCTCAAGCAGCTGCTGCAGGCCGACAACATCGACGACAAGCGCTGGCCGGCGCGCATGTTGGCCGGCCTGATCGACGGCTGGAAGAACCGGGGCCTGACGCCGTCGCAGGTGCCGCCAGGCGAAGCCGCTGTCTTCGCCAACGGCAAGGGCGGCAAGCTCTATGCGAGCTATCAGGAGCGGTTGAAGATCCTGAATGCCGCCGATTTCGGCGATCTGCTGCTGGAAGACATCCGCATCTTCCGCGAGCATCCGGACATCCTGCGGCAATACCAGCAGCGCTTCAAATTCATCCTGGTCGACGAATATCAAGACACCAATGTCGCGCAATATCTCTGGCTGCGGCTGCTGTCGCAGGCGCCATCGAAGGCAGCGACACCCACCGTCGTTCCGGGGCGGATGGAAGAGCCGAACCCGGACTCCAGCAATGAGTCCGACGATCGAGATTCCGGGTCTGCGCCTTCGGCGCATCCTGGAGTGACGGAGCGCGCGGCGATCGCGGCTGCTCCTGCAGGCGCCACCAAAAACATCTGCTGCGTCGGCGACGACGACCAGTCGATCTATGGCTGGCGCGGGGCGGAGGTCGACAACATCCTGCGCTTCGACCACGATTTTCCTGGCGCGAAGGTGATCCGCCTCGAGCGCAACTATCGCTCGACCGGCCACATCCTCGCCGCCGCCTCGCATCTGATCGCGCACAACGAAGGCCGGCTCGGCAAGACGCTTCGCACGGAGGACCAGGACGGCGAAAAGGTCACGGTGACGGGCTCGTGGGATTCGGAAGAGGAGGCCCGCGGCATCGGCGAGGAGATCGAGCAGATCCAGCGCCGCGGCGAGAAGCTCAACGAGATCGCGATCCTGGTGCGCGCCTCCTACCAGATGCGCGAGTTCGAAGATCGCTTCGTCACGCTTGGCCTGCCCTATCGCGTCATCGGCGGCCCGCGCTTTTACGAGCGCGCCGAAATCCGCGACGCGCTGGCGTACTTGCGCGTCATCAACTCACCGGCCGACGATCTCGCCTTCGAGCGCATCGTCAACGTCCCTAAACGGGGGCTCGGCGATGCCACCGTGCAGATGTTGCACGACCACGCCCGCAAGCGCCGCATTCCCCTGTTCGAAGCGGCCCGCGCAGTGGTCGAGACCGACGAGCTGAAGCCGAAGGCGCGCGGCTCGCTTCGCGACGTCATCGCCCATTTCGATCGCTGGCGCGCCCAGCGCGAGGTCACCGCCCACACCGATCTCGCCCAGATCGTGCTCGACGAGAGCGGCTATACCGAGATGTGGCAGAAGGACCGTTCGGCCGACGCCGCAGGGCGGCTGGAGAATCTGAAAGAGCTGGTGCGCTCGATGGAGGAGTTCGAGAACCTGCAAGGGTTCCTCGAACACATCTCGCTGGTGATGGACCGCGACAGCGGCGCCGAGGACGACGCGGTGTCGCTGATGACGCTGCATTCGGCCAAGGGGCTCGAATTCGACAACGTATTCCTGCCCGGCTGGGAGGAAGGCCTGTTTCCGAGCCAGCGCACGCTGGACGAGCAGGGCCGCGCCGGCCTGGAGGAAGAGCGCAGGCTCGGCCATGTCGGCCTGACCCGAGCCCGCCGTCGCGCGATGATTTATTTCGCGACCAACCGCCGGATCCACGGCACCTGGTCGACCACGATCCCGTCGCGCTTCCTGGACGAACTGCCCGCGGCCAATGTCGAGATCACGGAATCCAAGGGCGGCTCGGCCTGGGGCGGCAGCGGCGGCTATGGCGCCTCGCGCTTCGACGACATGGAAGCGTTCGGCTCGACCTATTCGACGCCGGGCTGGCAGCGCGCCCAGGCCAACCGCAACCGCGGCGGCGGCCGCGACGGCGGCGGCCAAAGCGGCGGCTTCGAGGAAGAAGCCGCGACATTCTCCTCCTCCTCGTCATCCGGCCCCGATTTCGGCAGCTTCTCCTCACGCCGTCGCGCTCCGCTGACGATCGAGGGTGAGCTGGTCGCCAAATCCACCGGCACGACCTCGGATTTCTCGCTCGAAGACCGCGTCTTCCACCAGAAATTCGGCTACGGCCACGTCACCAAGATCGACGGCAACAAGCTCACCATCCATTTCGACAAAGCCGGCGAGAAGAAGGTCGTGGACAGTTTCGTGCAGCGGGCGTGAGGCCTGCATGCCGCACTACATTGCCATCATCGAGGAGGCCGGCCCGGACCATGCCGTTGGCGTGTGGTTTCCGGACCTGCCCGGCTGCATTTCCGGCGGCGACGACATCGACGAAGCCCTGGAGAATGCGCCTGAGGCACTCGCATTCTATGCGCAGGAGCTGAGCGCGGACGGCCGTGAGCTTCCCCTGCCGAGAACGCTGGACGAGCTGAAGGCCGACCCCGAGTTCGCCGACGATCTGGGGAAACACACGGTCGCCCTGATCGAATGGCCGCCCCCCACTGAGGCCATGGAGTGAGGACTGTTCGCCGCACTGGGCGAACCTTCGACAGTTCTCGCCCGAACAGCCCTTGACCGCCGCGAACTTCCCCGTATCAGATGCAGCCCATGGTCCGGGGCATCGCACTGATCTTGCTGGCATTGGGGATGCCGTCGCTTGCAGCGGCGGAGACCATGAGCTTTGGCGATTCGATCGGACTGCTCGGCAAGAGCTGCGGTGCGGAAATCGTCGCCAACTGCCGCGGCGTCAATCCGGACTCGACCCGCCTGAAGGAGTGTCTGTCGCGCAACCGCGACGTGCTCTCCCCGCAGTGCGCGAGCGACTATCTCGGCGTGTTCGACGCCATCCAGAAGCGCATCGCCGCGCGCGTCACGGTGGCGAACGCCTGCCAACGCGAGATCGTCAAGGTCTGCGGCGGCTCGACCAAGGAGACCAGCAAGTCGATTCCCTGCCTGGTCTCGACGCCCAAGGGCATCAGCAACAACTGCCTGAAGGCCGTCGACGACGCGGGGTATCGCTGATGCGCGCCAAGCGGCTCTCCACGGCCGGACTGGGCATCGCGCTGGGTTTCGCCCTGCTCGCGGGCGCTGCACGCGCGCAGACGGCGGCGCCGACCCGTGACGACATCGTCGGCAAGCTCAATCATTTCGAGGAAGCCGCCGAGGTCGATCTTCCCGCGCTGAAGCTGCAGGTGATGGAGCGCGCCAAGGCCAGGATCAAGAACGATCCGGGCCCGGTGAACCGGCCGCCGATCGCGCCTGACCTCGCCAAGCTGCCTACCTTCAACGCGCAGATCCAGTTCGACGCCGACACGCCGATCATCCAGCCGGCCTCCTACCAGACCGTCGGCCGCATCGCGGACGCGCTGGTTCATGCCTCGCTGCTGCCGTACACGTTCCTGATCGTCGGCCACGTCGAATCCAATTCGAAGACGCGCGAGGCCAACGCGATCCTGAGTCAGCGCCGCGCCGACGCGATCCGCGACGTGCTCGTGAACACGTTCAAGATCTCGACCAAGCGTCTGCACCCGATCGGCCTCGGCGAGGAGCAGTTTCTCGACCGGGCCAAGCCGACCTCGGCCGTCAACGGCCAGCTGCAAATCCTGACCTATGCCAAGGTGCCCGAGGACGCGCCTGCGCATCCGGCTGCGGCGCCTGCGCCTGCGGCGAAAAAGCCGGCCAAGAAGCACTAAGCAAACGCAGCTTCGCATCCGACGGAACCCTTTGAAGTAATAATCGTTTTGTGGCCGGTCCGGTGCGCACCGATGCGGTTTTGCGCGACAAAAGCGCCGGTTTGTGCACCGCCCGGTCCAGTGCTATAGCCTCTGTTCGCCCTTCCCGACCCCGTGCTGCATGAGACCGAAATGGGTGGCTATTTTCAGCGCCAACTTGCCGTCTACGTCGAGTACCATCGCGACCCCCGGAACACGGCGCTGCATGTGGTCGGGATTCTTCTGTTGTTCACGGGCGCCGTGCTGCCGCTGACGCTGGTCAGGCTTCCGCTGTTCGGTTTCGATGTCAGCCTGGCCGTGATCCTGGCCGTGCCGGTTCTGATCTATTGGCTGCTGCTCGACATGGCGCTCGGGATCGGCATTCTGGCGGTCTCGATCGTGCTATTTTCGGTTGCGACGAGCATTGCGGCGCAAGTCAGCACCGCGACGATGTGGGCGATTTTCGCCGCGCTGGTGGCGCTCGGCCTTGCCGCGCAGGCCATCGGCCACAAGGTTTTTGAGGGCCGCGAAGCCTCGTTGTTCACTTTTCCTTCGCATCTTTTGCTTGGACCGATGTTCGTCATGGCAAAATTATTCATTGCATTGGGCTTCCGTCGCGACCTTGCCGCGATTCTGGCGCCTGTTCCGACCAATTCCCTTTCAACCCGATAGCTCTAGAAGCGAAACAGCAACCTTCTGCATGGCTCTCGTCCTGGTTACCGGTGGCAGTGGCTTCATCGGACATCATCTCGTCGAAGCGCTCCGCGCCCGTGGGCAGCGGGTGCGTGTTCTCGACGTCCGTGCGCCGGCAGCGGCGAACGCGGACGTTGAACATGTCCACGGCTCGGTGCTGGACGGCGCCGCGGTCGATGCCGCCATCGCGGGCGTCGATCAGGTCTATCATCTCGCCGGCCTGCCCGGCATGTGGGTCGCCAACAAGCAGGACTTTCACGACGTCAATTGCCGAGGCACCGAGATCGTGCTCGCGGCCGCCATGAAGCGCGGCGTGTCGCGCTTTTTGCACTGCTCGACCGAATCGATCCTGTTCCCCTATTCCGACCTCAAAGGCGCTCCCGCCGAAGAGGCGCTGCAGCCGGCCGATGCGATGCCGGGCGCCTATACGCGGTCGAAGTCGCTCGCCGAGCATCATGCCGCCAAGGCTGCGGCCAACGGCTTTCCGCTCGTGATCGGCACGCCGACCATGCCGATCGGCGCCGCCGACCACAGCCTGACGCCGCCGACGGCGATGCTGTGGTACTTCCTCCAGAAGAAGGTGCAGCCGCATCTCAACTTTCTGGTCAACCTCGTCGATGTCCGCGACGTCGCCATGGGCCTGGTGCTGACCATGGAGCGCGGCCGCCTCGGCCAGCGCTACATCCTCGGCGGCGACTGCGTCCCGCTCGGCAACATCCTGCGGATGATGTCGGCGATGAGCGGCCGCCGACAGTTTCCGGTCGCCGTCCCCGGCAGGATCGCCGAGCTCTCCGCGATCATGCTCGAATACATCTCCGATCGTGTCACGCGGCGACCGCCCAACGGCACCGCCGAGGGCGTGCGCATCGCACTCGCCGCCAGCGACCTCTCGATCGGCAAGGCGCGCACCGAACTCGGCTATTCGCCGCGCCCGATCGAGCCTGTCTTGCGCGAAACCGTCACCCATCTGCTCGCCCGCAACGGCCGGCAGCCCTCCGGCGCCATCGAGCATCACGCCCTGTCCTCGCGCGCGAGCTGAGCCGCCGCCCAACGCAAAGAACCTTCATGTCCTTCGATTTCAGCAAGCTTCTCTCTGTCGCCTGGGGTGGCTGGACCACGACCTGGCCGACGCAACTGCTCGCCTTGATCTGGCTCGCTTGGCTCGCCAGCTGGGTCGGCGCCTCGTTCTGGCAAGGTCGTACGCAAAAGCAGGTGATGACGCTGGAGTCCGGCCGCTATCGCATTCCGATCCTGGTCGGCGGCATCCTGTTCACGCCGTGGACCGCGGAAGTGCTCGGTGAGAAGCCGCTCTGGGTGTTCAGCAATGCCGGCGTCTACATCGTGGCGCTGATCGTGCTTGCCGGAATCTCCTTCACCTGGTGGGGACGGCTGCATCTCGGACAGTTCTGGTCCAACACCATCACCCACAAGGAAGACCACCGCGTCATCGACACCGGCCCGTATGGCATCGTGCGCCATCCGATCTACACCGGCCTGATCGCCGGCATGCTCGCCACCGGCATCGCGGTCGGCACAGTGACCGCGATCCTCGGCGCGATCCTGATCTCGCTCGGCATGTGGCAGAAGGGCCGGATGGAAGAAGTGTTCCTGTCGAAGGAGCTCGGCGAAGACGCCTACGGTGCCTATTGCCGCCGCGTGCCGATGATCATTCCGTTCCTGTCGCCGCGCTAGAGGCGTAGCAGCTCGCCTCACTCTCGTGTCCCGGACGCGCTGCAGCGTGGAACGCTGCTGCGCAGAGCCGGGACCCATAGCGACACTTCGCATGGCGGTGAGATGGACCCCGGCTCTGCAGCGCACCGCGAAGGCGCGCTGCGCTGCGTCCGGGGCACGAGCGCACGATCCACCAAGGAACCGCCGCTGCACCCGCCCGTTAGCCCTCGATACCTGCCATCGACCGCAGAGCATCGAGCCATGTCGGACGCCTACGACTATTTTCGCGAGCACGCGATCGCCGCCGTCCGCAAGGCGCGGACGTTGCCGCCTGGGCGGCCGAAGCAGAAGCAGCGCACGGTGGCGCGGGTCTATCATCTGCTGTCCAAAGAGGCCGCGCTGGCGCCGAACCTCCATCATCTTGACGATTTTCGCGCGGCGCGGCGGCTGGAGCGGCAGATCCGCCGCTGATGCGGACAAAGCCCGCCGGCGTTCGTCCCATGCAAATTCGATCGGCTGCCATTCCGCGGGAATAGACCCCGCGGGCGCGCCGCACCGGTTGACGCGGGCGCCGTCAGCCAGTTGGATGCGCGCGCAAACAGGGGCTCCTCATGACCTTTTCCAGCATCTTCGCGCAGTTCGTCGCAGTCCTCGGCGGCGCCGCGCTGCAATGGCGGAAGCTGACGGGCACCGAGCCAGCGCCGGCCTGGGGAGAGAAGCCCGCCATTCCCGAAGCGAAGCCGCAAGGTGCGATCCCGACGCTGAAGATGCCGACCGCGCGCGGCTGGAGCGAGGGACAGAAGCCGACGGCCGCGCCGGGGCTCAAGGTCAATGCGTTCGCGGCCGGTCTTGATCATCCGCGCTGGATCGAGGTGCTGCCGAATGGCGACGTGTTGATCGCGGAGGCGACGCAAATCGCGGGCGCACCAAGGTCCGTGTTTCACTATGCGATGCAGGCAACGATGCGGCGCGCCGCGGCGCTCGGCGTTTCCGCCAATCGCATCACGCTGCTGCGCGACAAGGACGGCGACGGCGTCGCCGAACATCGCGGCGCGTTCATGGAAAACCTCAGCCAGCCGTTCGGCATGGCGCTGGTCGGCGACACCTTTTATGTCGGCAACACCGACGGCGTGATGGCGTTTCCCTATGTCGCGGGCGCCGACCGCATCACCGCCCCGGGCACGCGGCTCACGACCTTCAAGCCCGGCGGGCACTGGACGCGCAGCCTGCTCGCAAGCCCCGACGGCAAGAAGCTCTATGCGGGCGTCGGCTCGCTCAGCAACATCGCCGAGATGGGCATGGAGGTCGAGCAGGGCCGCGCCGCGGTGTACGAACTCGACCTCGTCGCCGGCACGCATCGCATTTTCGGCGCCGGCCTGCGCAATCCCGTGGGCCTTGCCTGGGAGCCGAATACGAATGTGCTCTGGACTGTCGTCAACGAGCGCGACGGGCTCGGCGACGAGACACCGCCGGATTATCTCACCTCGGTGCGCGACGGCGGTTTTTACGGCTGGCCCTATTGCTACTGGGGCAAGACGGTGGACGACCGCGTGCCCCAGGATCCGGCGCTGGTCGCCAAGGCGATTCAACCGGACTACGCGCTCGGCGGCCACACCGCTTCGCTCGGCCTGTGCTGGATGCCGGCGGGCACGCTGCCGGGCTTCCCCGACGGCATGGTGATCGGCCAGCACGGCTCGTGGAATCGCAGCAAACTGTCCGGCTACAAGCTGGTGTTCATTCCGTTCGAGAACGGCAAGCCCTCCGGCCCCGGTCGTGACATCCTGTCGGGCTTCCTGTCCCCTGACGAGAAGGAATCCTACGGCCGCCCGGTCGGCGTCGTGATCGGTCCGGACAAGAAGTCGCTGCTGATGGCCGACGACGTCGGCAACGTGATCTGGCGCGTCACCGGCGCCTAAGAGCTCACGTCCCGACGCACAGCGTGGCGCGCTGCTTGCGCAGCAGCGCGATGACCGAGAGCGCCGTGATCAGGCCGGTCTTGGGATTCTCGGACGGGATGTTCTCGATTGCCATCGAGAAACGCGCCGAATCCGCCTCAACCTCGATGCTATGAACGTTGCGTGTCACGGTCGGGTCCGCCCAGATCTGCACCTGGGTGCGATCCGGCCCGACACCCGCGAGCGACAGCGCCACCGCGACATTGAGATTGGCCGGAAAGCCCTTGGCAGCCTCGCGCGCCGTGCCCTCGAACAGCTTGAGCGGCTCGCGTAGATTGTCGATGTCGATGTTGTTCTGAACGATGAACGGGGCGCCCTTCAGCCCCTCGATCGGCTTGCGCGTCACCATCTTCACGGAGTGAATGGTGCCGACCGCGGCGGCGTTGACGGCATCGAGCCCGATCAGCGCGCCGGTCGGCACGATGATGCGGCCGCCATGGACGCGGGCTAAATCGACGAGATCGAAATTGTCGAGCAGGCCGCCGACGCTGACCACGACCGCGGCCTTGCCGCGCGTCACTGCGGGCTCGACGATCGCGCGCAACTGGCTGCTCGGCGCACATTCCACCACGATGTCCGCGGCGTCGCCGAGCTGGCCGATCGGCAAGATGTGCGGCGGGTGACGCAGGCTATTGATGAAAGCCTGATGCTTGGCGCGATCGCGCACGCCGACGGCCGACAGCGTCAAGCCCTCTATGCCCTGATCGAGCGCTGTCGCGATCTTGGTGCCGATCGAGCCCATTCCCGCGACGGCAACCCGCAAGTCGGTTCGTTCCGTCATCGCATCCCACCTGCTCGTCACGCTCACGTCATAGCCCCTCACGCTTCCCGCGCATAGCTGCGCAGGCGCGCCTCGAGCAGTTTCATGGTGAGGTCGTGGCTGTGCGGCCGCGAGCGGCGGTCCGGCATGAGGCCAACCGGCATCGGTTCTTCTGAAAACTGATGCCGCGCACTCCGTCCTCATCCTGAGAGCCCGCCAAAGGCGGGCGTCTCGAAGCATGACCATAAGGAAACACTCTCACATGCAAAGTGCCCTGCGGCACAAGCTAAAGCGCGATGCGATCAGGATGAATCGCCATCGCGCTTTAGGTTGTTGTTTAAGCATGATCTTTCCGGAAAGCCGCTGCGCACTTTTCCGGATCATGCTTTAGAGCCGAAGAGCTACTTCCGCCCCGCCGGCGGAGACGGCGGCGTCGCCATCGCGGCTGCCGGCTCAGGCGGTGTCAGATGGCGCGGCACGATGATGGTCTGGCCTGGGGTGAGCTGCGCGTTTTCCGGCAGCGAATTGCTCTGCGCGAGCGTCCATAGCGGCACGCGATTGGCGGCGGCGATGCTCTCCATGGTGTCGCCGCGGCGCACCGGCAGCCGCACGCCACTGTCCCACAACTCGACCAGCGTATCCGCTGGCACCAGATAGCGCAGCGGCACGGCATTGGCCTGGGTTTGCGGCGGAATGCGCGGCAACTGCGTCACCATCTCGACGATCTGGCGGTGGATGTCGTCGGACTTCTCGATGTTGATGTGCGAGACCCGCGCGTTTTCCTTCAGGTCGTAACTCGCGTAATGGCCGCGAAAGCCGGAGACCGCGACGACGTCGCCGCCGCCGAGCACGCTGTCGGACAGGAAGATGTTGATGAAGCGCTCGACATTGAGCGGCACGTCGCCGGTCGCATGCGCCGGATCGATGGCGATGACGAGACTGATCGGGATGTTCTCCTTGGCCGCCATCTCGGCGATGACGATCGAGCACAGCCCGCCCATGGAGTGGCCGATCAGCACGATCGGCGCCGCCTTCTCCTTGTAACTGGCGATGACGCGGTTGCCGATGAAACGGCAGAGGGTGAATTCATAGACGTTGGCCGAAAAGCCGGCCTGCGTCAGCTTCTCTTCCAGCCGGTCCATGCCGGTCGAGAAGAACGGCCCCATGGCGCCACGGAACAGGTAGATTTTCGGCGGCGCCAATGGCTCAAACGGTGGCGGCGGCGGCGCGGCGGGTGCGGCCGCAGCGGGCTTCGTCTTGGCGGGCGAGGCAGCGGCCATGCCGCTGCCCAAGGCGAGCAGTGCGACGGCTGCCAGCGCGAGGAGTCGCCTCAGATCAATCATCAGTCCAGCAGTCCCACCACCGAGGCAATGGCCCCTCCGGGGCTTAGTGACCACCGATTGGGTGGATTTTGGGGCACGGAACCGGCTGCCTCCCCCGGCGGCCCGCCGACCTGCCGCCCATCGCGGGCGTCACGGACTTTGCCACCATCGGCCTCAGCTCGGCCGCGAAGGGCTACAACGGCAGAATCCGGTTCAGCAATTCAAGCAGCGTACGCTGCTCCGCCTCCGTGAGCGGGACCAGCATCTTCCGATTGTAGGGCTCCGTCAGCCTTGCCCCGTCCTGAATGAGCTTTGCGCCCCTTGGCGTCAGCATCAGCTCGACGGCGCGGCGATCGGACTTCGAGCGACTGCGCTTGATGAAGCCGGTCGATTCGAGCTCGTTCAGGATCTTGATCAGGTTCGGCAGGCGCAGGCGGAGCACGCTGGCGAGGCTGCTGGGGGGAACGCCGGGATTGTCGCGAATGATGGCCAGGATCGCATAGGTCGCCGGCGTCAGGCCCAACGCCGCGAACTCCTCGTAGAAGCCCTCGAAGAACTTCAGCTGCGCGAGGCGCAGCATGAAGCCGGGCGTCCGCTGCAGGGCGCGCAGGTCCAGCGACGTCTCCGATGGCGGAGCGGGCTTCGCTCCGGGTCTTACTGCTTTCGCGCTCATCATCCTCGATCCGCGGCGGCATCAGCCGGCCGAATTGACACCCTGGAAAATAGCTATAAAATATAACTATTAAACAGCGGCACCAAGACCGCCCACGGGAGGGACACAATGAACAGTAAATTCCTGCACAAATTATTCATGTTGGCGGCGATGCTGACGGCCGCACCGGCATTCGCCCAGGACGTGGTGAAGATTGGCATCCTGAACGACCAATCGGGTCCGTTCGCGAGCTATCAGGGCATCGGCTCGGTCGTTGCCGCCAAAATGGCGGTCGAAGACTATGGCGGAAAGGCTGCCGGCAAGCCGGTCGAGGTCGTCGCAGCCGATCATCAGAACAAGACGGATGTCGGCATCGGTATCGCCCGGCGCTGGTACGAGAACGAGGGTGTCGATGCGATCTTCGACATTCCCAACTCGTCGATCGCACTCGCCGTGGCCGGCATGAGCGCCGAGAAGAACAAGGTCTTCGTCGGATCGGGCGCCGGAACGGTGCTGCTGACCGGCGAGAAATGCACGCCGAACACCGTGCACTGGACCTACGACACTTATGCCTATGGGCGCGGTCTCGGCAAGGCGATCGTGCAGCAGGGCGGCAAGAAATGGTTCTTCATCACCGCCGACTACGCCTTCGGTCACGACCTCGAGAAGCAGGCTGCGGAAGCCGTGAAAGCGTCCGGCGGCGAGGTGCTCGGCAGCGTGCGGCACCCGCTGGGAACAGCGGATTATGCCTCATTCCTGCTCCAGGCCCAGGCGTCAGGCGCGAACGTCATCGGCTTCGCCAATGCCGGTGACGATACCATCACCTCGATGAAGCAGGCCGCCGAGTTCGGGCTGACCAAGGACCACAAGCTGGTCGGATTGATCCTCGGCATGAACGGCCTGCCCTCGCTCGGCTTGAAGTTTGCGCAAGGCGCCCAGATCATGAATCCGTTCTATTGGGATCTGAACGACGGCACGCGCGCTTTCGCCAAACGCTTCGCCGAACGCATTCCCTCGAAGGCCTATCCGAACGACATGCAGGCCGGCGTCTATGCTTCGGTCATTCACTATCTCAAGGCCGTCGACAAGGCCGGTGGCGCCAAGGACGGCAAGGCGGTGGTCGCGGCGATGAAGGAGTTGCCGACTGACGATCCCCTGTTCGGCAAGGGCTACATTCGCAAGGACGGACGCAAGATCCATCCGCTCTACCTCTTGCAGGTCAAGGCGCCCGACGAGTCGACCTCGACCTGGGATCTGCTGAAGGTCGTCGCCACGATCAAGGGCGAGGACGCGTTCCGCTCCGAGGGCGACGGTCAGTGCCCGCTGGCGAAGCAATAGCCGTTGGGAGCAGACCATGAGCGGCCTTTCATCCAGTCCGGTCGACCCGTTCGCACCTGACTTCCTGATGGATCCCTATCTCGCCTATGAGGCTCTGCGCGCACTCGGTCCCGCGTTCGCGCTGGAGCGTTACGGGGTGTGGGCCATGGCCGGCTATGCCGAGGTCGAGCCGGCTTTGAAGGACTGGAAGACCTTCATCAGTGGCGAGGGCGTCGGGCTCCACGGGATGAACCCGGCGCTGCCAAAACCGTTGACGCTCCAGATCGATCCGCCCGATCACGACAAGGGCCGGCGGGTGCTCGGCCGCACGCTGTCTCCAGGCGTCGCAAGGAAGCTGCGGGAGACGTTTCAGAAGGAAGCGGAGAAGAAGGTTTCGGAGCTGATCGACAACGGAACGTTCGATGCCGTGACCGATCTTGCCGAGGCCTATCCGATGAAGGTGTTTCCGGATGCGATCGGCATCCGGCCCGACGGCCGCGAGAAGCTGCTGGCCTGGAGCACGTTCGTGTTCGACAGCTTCGGCCCTGACAACGAGATTCAGGCCGGCTCGCGCAAGGCGGGCCTGGCGGCGCAGAACTGGATCATGGAATGTTGCGCGCGAGATGCGCTACGGCCCGACAGCCTCGGCATGATGATCTACCAGGCGGCAGACGACGGCGAGATCACCGAGCACGAGGCGACGCATCTGGTGCGGCCGTTCCTCACGGCGGGGATCGACACCACGGTCAACGGCATCGGCAACACCCTGCTAGCGCTCGCTACCAATCCGGAGGAATATCGCAAGCTGCATCACAGGCCGGAGCTGGCGCGCAACGCTTTCGAGGAAGGCCTGCGTTACGATTCACCGATACAGACGTTCTTTCGCACCACGTCGCGCGACGTCGAGATCGGCGGCGGGGTGATCCCGGCGCATCGCAAGGTGCTGCTGTTCATGGCCTCCGCCAACCGCGATCCCGCCCGCTGGGACAAGCCGGATCGTTTCGAGCTGGAACGGGCCGCGACCGGGCATGTCGGGTTCGGCGCGGGCATCCACGCCTGTGTCGGTCAGATGATCGCGCGGCTGGAAGGCGAATTGATCTTCAGCGAGCTTGCAAGGCGCGTGAAGACCATCGAACTCACGGCGGAGCCGAAGCGCAGGCTCAATAACTCCCTGCGCGGACTGCAGAGCATGCCCGTGCGGGTGAGGGCTGCCTAGTTCCTGGCAGGAGCCGTCGCGGCCGCCGCGCGCGCGGGGCGCGGCGCGCCGGGTTCGGCAACCGGCGCCGGGGCGCGCGAGCGCATGATTGCGGCGTCGATCTCGGCGATCACGCGGCGCTGGATCGCCTCGTTCTTGTCGATCGAGACGTGGCCGACGCCGGACCCGCGCACGTCGACATTGTCGAGCTTGCCGCGAAACCCGTCGGCGCGCTTCACCGGCTCGCCGGGGCCGTCGCCGATATAGATGTTGATGTAGCGCTCCGCGCCGGTGGAGAGCTTGGTCTTGAACACGGAGTCGAGCCCGATCGCGAGTTTCACGGGAACGCCGAGGCGGTTGAGCTTGGCGATCATGTCCGGCAGCGCGGTCGCGCCGGAGGAGTGCCCAACCAGCACGATGGTCTTGAGCCGGCCGGCCTTGTAGGCGGCCGCGGCTTCATCGGCGAGCGAGGACCAGGACACGAAATTGGCGACGGTCACCGGGATGCCCTGCGCCTGCAGCCGGGCGCCGATCGTGTCGAGCCCGAGCGAAAAGATGTTGAGCACGCCGCGGAGCAGATAGACGTGGGTGGTCGCGGCCGCAGCTTGGCTCGGCGCCGCCTTGGCGGTGGTCGGGCTCATGGCAACAGCTGACAGCAGGAGCAGGCCCATCGCCCACACACGGAGGGCGGACAACTGGCTGGCGCCGGCGGTGTGACGGCCGTTCGGTCTCATCGATGTTTTCCCTGGGAATACGCTTCGCGATTGGCCGGAATCGTAGCCATGGCCTGCTCGCAGACGCAACAAAGAGCCGCGTGAACGGCGATCTTAGCAGCAAGCCGTGACCATCGCGCAACACTTGCCCGTAACCTGCCACGGAAGGGCCTGTTTCGGGACCATTTTTCTCCTGCCGATTGCGGCCGGGCAAGGTCATTCCTATCTCAGGGCTCCGCTGACCCGCCCCTCCTGGCAGGTTCCAGCCTCCCCTCCCAGCATTGCCCCTCAGACCTGCGGCCATCATGTCCTCTATCATTTCCGTCGCCGATTTGTCGAAGACCTATGGGTCCGGCTTCAAGGCACTCAAGAACATCAATCTCGACATCAAGCGCGGCGAGATCTTCGCGCTGCTCGGCCCCAACGGCGCCGGCAAGACCACGCTGATCTCGATCATCTGCGGCATTGCCAATCCGAGCGAAGGCAAGGTCCTCGTCGGCGGCGAGAACATCCAGACTTCTTATCGCAAGGCGCGTTCGCTGATCGGCCTCGTGCCGCAGGAATTGCACACCGACGCCTTCGAGAGCGTGTGGGCCACCGTGAGCTTCTCCCGCGGGCTGTTCGGCAAGCCGAAGAATCCTGCGCACATCGAGAAGGTGCTGAAGGACCTCTCGCTCTGGGACAAGAAGGACAACAAGATCATCACGCTCTCCGGCGGCATGAAGCGCCGCGTGATGATCGCGAAAGCGCTGTCGCACGAGCCGCAGATCCTGTTCCTGGACGAGCCCACCGCCGGCGTCGACGTCGAACTGCGCAAGGGCATGTGGGAGGTGGTGCGCACGCTGCAGCAGTCCGGCGTCACCATCATCCTCACCACTCATTACATCGAGGAAGCCGAGGAGATGGCCGACCGCATCGGCGTCATCAACAAGGGCGAGATCGTGCTGATCGAGGACAAGATGACCTTGATGCAGAAGCTCGGCAAGAAGCGGCTGACGCTGCATCTGCAGGGCAAGCTCGATGCGCTGCCGGAGAGCCTCAGCCATTACGAGCTTGCGCTCTGCGATGCCGGCGCGACGCTGGTCTACGATTACGACACCAAGGGCGAGCGCACCGGCATCACCAGCCTGCTCGGCGATCTCCGTACCGCCGGCATCCGCTTCAATGATCTCGACACGACGCAATCGTCGCTCGAGGACATCTTCGTCGATCTCGTGAGGACGTCATGAACCACCGCGCCATCCGCGCCATCTATCTGTTCGAAATGGCACGCACCTGGCGCACGCTGCTGCAAAGCATCGTCTCGCCTGTGGTCTCGACCTCGCTCTATTTCGTGGTGTTCGGCGCCGCGATCGGCTCGCGCATCAGCCAGGTCGAGGGCGTCAGCTACGGCACCTTCATCGTGCCGGGCCTGATCATGCTCTCGGTGCTGACCCAGAGCATCGCCAACGCCTCGTTCGGCATCTACTTTCCGAAATTCACCGGCACGATCTACGAGATCCTGTCGGCGCCAATCTCCTATTTCGAGATCGTGCTCGGCTATGTCGGCGCTGCCGCGACCAAGTCGATCATTTTGGGCCTGATCATCCTGGCAACGGCCGGTCTGTTCGTGCCGCTGCACATCCAGCATCCGGTCTGGATGCTGACCTTCCTGGTGTTGACGGCGGTGACGTTCAGCCTGTTCGGTTTCATCATCGGCATCTGGGCCGATGGGTTCGAAAAGCTGCAGATGATCCCGATGCTGGTGGTGACGCCGCTGACCTTCCTCGGTGGCAGCTTCTATTCCATCGACATGCTGCCGCCCACCTGGCGCACGGTGGCGCTGCTCAACCCGGTCGTCTATCTGATCTCCGGCTTCCGCTGGAGCTTCTACGAGATCGCGGATGTCAGCGTGTCCGTCAGCATGGGCATGACCACGGCTTTCCTGGTGATCTGCCTCGTCGTGATCTGGTGGATTTTCCGCACGGGATATCGGTTGAAGAACTGATCCCGGCCGTCATTCCGGGGTCGCGCGCGGCCCCCGGAATCGCCCGTAGCTACCGATAGCAGTGGAAGCGGTTGTACCCGTCGTAATAGCCGCGGCAGCGACGGTGGCCGCGATGGGGAATGCCGAACACACCCTCGACCGCACCAACGGCGCCCCCGACACCGGCACCGACGACGCCACCGACCGCACCGCCCACCGGGCCGGCAATACGATTGCCTTCATAGGAGCCTTCCTGGGCGCCGCGCACGATGCCCTGGGCGTGGCCAGGCTGGGGCAAACAGGACAGGGCGGCCAGAACGGCGGCGGCGGCGAAGAGGAAACGGAAAGGCAGACCAGCCGACCGTGACGCGGCGGTGACGCAAACTTTGTTCATCTTCATTCCCAAAGGTAAAACCGGCAGCGGAAAGCGCCGATCGAGGCAGGGCATTGTCAACGCGCCCAGCGGCCAAATGGTTGCGCCGTTGTGACGAATTGTCGGCGTTGTGGACGCATCCTGCTCGCGAAAATGTCAGCGCAGCCCCTGGCTTGGCGGCACAAAGCGGCCTTGCTTACGCCGGGCGTCCCGTTAACGATGGATGGGCAGGCCGCTGGAACGAAAGCCGGGTTGCAGGCATAGTGCACGCCGGGGACGGAGAGCCGCGGCGCCTAGCGTGAACAGGCCGGAGGCTAGAAGTCAGATGCGTTCGTTTTTTATTGCTTTCACCTCCCTGATGCTTTTGAGCGCGGGCACCGCGCAAGCCAAGGTCGAGATCACCGTCGACAAGGACAATCAGCAGATGACCGTCGCCGTTGACGGCGCCGTGCGCTATCACTGGCCGGTGTCGACCGGCATCCCCTCGCGCGAGACGCCGAACGGCGCCTTCCGTACCTTCCGGATGGAAGAGGATCACTACTCCAAGGAATTCGACGACGCGCCGATGCCGCACGCGATCTTCTTTACCAAGGTCGGGCACGCCATCCACGGCACGGACTCGGTCGGCCGTCTCGGCTCGCCCGCCTCGCACGGCTGCGTGCGGCTGTCGCGCCAGAATGCCTCGACGCTCTATGCGTTGGTGCAGCAGCAGGGCGTGCTCAACACCACGGTGACGCTGACCGGCTCGGCACAAGTGGCGCTGGCCCGCAATCCGCGCGGCCGCGCCAACACCGCGGTGGCGCGGGCTCCGCAGCCGCCCGCCGAGGAGCAATTCGCCACATCGGGCGATCCGGTGAACCTGACGCCGCCGGCGCAGCCCGCCCGCCGCTACTTGCCGCAGGACGACAACTACATCTATCCCGCCGACGGCAGCGACACCGGCGCACGCTATCCCGCGCCGCGCGGCAACCGCCCGCTCTACGACGCGCAGGTCTATCAGCAGCAGCAGCAGCAATATTACAATCAGGGCTATGGCCAGCAGGGCACCTACTACCAGCCCCGGCAGGTTTATCAGCCTCGCGGCTATTACTATCAGAACTGACGCGGCCATCCCCGGTCGCTATCGACCTCTCTCGCCGATTAACACGAACAAACAGATTTCACCTCGAGGCACCATGCCATCACGTGCCGCGACCGTTGTGACTGCGTTCTCGGTTCTGATGGCGGGACAGGCCATGGCCTTCGACATCCAAGCGCATCGCGGCGGGCGGGCGCTGTTGCCGGAAAACACCCTGCCGGCCTTCGCCAACGCGCTGTCGATGGGCGTGGACACGCTGGAGCTCGACGTCGGGGTGACCTCGGACGGCAAGATCGTCGTCTCGCATGAGCGCGGGATCAATCCTGATCTTGCACGCGACGCGCGCGGAGCCTATGTGGCCGCACCCGGCACACCCCTGGTAAAACTGCGGCTCGACGAGGTCAGGGCCTATGACGTCGGCCAGATCCGGCCGGACAGCGCCTATGCGAAACAATTCCCCGACCAGCGTGCCATGCCGGGGACACGCATTCCTACCTTGAGCGAGCTTTTCACTCTGGTGCGAAAATCCGGCAATTTGCGTGTGCGCTTGAACATCGAAACCAAGATCGACCCGAACCGTCCGGACGAGACGTTCGATCCGCAAGCCTTTGTCGCGAAGCTGCTGGGACTGATCGAGGCCGAAACGTTTTCCGACAGGGTCATGATCCAGTCCTTCGACTGGAGAACCTTGCAGCTCGTGCAGCAGCAGGCTCCGGAGATACCGACGGTGTACCTGACGCTCCAGCGCGGCTCAGGCCAGACAGTGGCGCTGGACCAGGCCACCAACTGGACGGCGGGCTTCAGCCCGGCCGATCACGGCGGTTCGCTGCCGCGGACGATCAAGGCGGCGGGCGGTGCGATCTGGTCGCCTTATTTCGGCGATGTGACCGCCGCGCTCGTCTCGGAGGCCCACGGAGTCGGATTGCGCGTGGTGGTGTGGACGGTCAACAAGCGCGAAGACATGGCGCGCATGATCGAGCTCGGCGTCGATGGCATTATTTCGGACAGGCCGGACCTGTTGCGGCAGGTCGCCGGCGAAAAGGGAATTGCGCTGCCGGCGGGAACGCTGGTGGAGCCGTAGTATCCGCATCGTCATGGCCGGGCTTGTCCCGGCCATCCACGCCTTGCCCCGCGGCGCGAAGAACGTGGATGCCCGGGACGAGCCCGGGCATGACGGCGTTCTACTCCCCGTCCCGGAAGCGCCGATACAGCGCGCCCAGGATGTTGGAATAGTCGTCGGTCCAGACCCGCACCCTGTCGTCGGCTTCGGTCTGCTCCCATGATTTGGAGGCGGCGAGCCGGCCGATATCAGCATCCTCGCGCGCGGAGATGACGACGTCGGTCGAGAAAATGTAGTCACCATCGCGCCCGGAATCCTCGTTGAAGACCCAGCTCTTGAGATCGTTGGCATCCGCAATGCCGACCACGACGGTCTCGAGATCGAGGTGGCGGTTGGAGACGTGCATGACCACGGCGCCGTGCGGGGCGAGCTTGTCTTTGTAGATCTTCATCGCCTCTTCGGTGGCGAGATGGATCGGAATCGCATCAGACGAATAGGCATCGACGATGATGAGGTCGTAGGCGCCGTCGGGCTCCTTGGCGAAGGTGAGGCGCGCATCGCCGATCACCGGTTTCAGGTCCGGCATGCAGCTTGAGATGTAGCGGAAATTTTTGGGGTCACGCGCGGCATCGACCATGGACTGGTCGATTTCGAAGAATTTCCAGTCCTCGCCAGGCGCGGCGGCGCAGGCGAGCGTGCCAGATCCGACGCCGATCGCGGCGACCTCGAGAGCTGCGCCCTTGCGCTCGCGGATCGCGCTGACGGCCTGACCGATGCCGCCGTCCTTATGATAATAGGTGATCGGCTCGGGCCGGCCGGTCACCGGCGTGCCGTCATTGTTCCGGAAGCGTTCGGCGCCATGGATGGTGGTGCCGTGCATCAGCACATGGAAATAGCCGCCCGGCGTCACCACGATCTTGTGCACGCCGAAGAAGCTACGCACCGTGGTGACGCGGCCCTCGTCCGCCGGATAGACCCGGATCAGCGCCAGCGCGAGCGCGACGGTGGCGAATATCTTCCAGCGGCCGGCGTTGAGCACCAGGGCAAGCAGCGCTGCGAGCACGCCGACGCTGCCGGCGACCCAGACGCGGTGATCTTCGAACCAGGTCGAGAGACCGCCCGCGGTATAGGACGGCACAACGAGCGCCACCGCGAGCGCGGCGAGTGCGAGCCAATACCATTTGACGAGGCCCGCCAGCCGCTCGTTCGCAGGCGGCCGGCACAATGCCGCGAACGCAATCAGGATCGGATATTCGGCGATCCACGAGAAGGTGAACGGCGCGAGCAGCCCCGCGAACAGGCCACCGACCATGCCGCCGAATGACAGCGCGACATAAAAGCCGGTGAGATATTTGGCGGCCGGCCGGGTCCGCGCCAGCTCGCCATGGCACGCCATGGCGATGACGAAGAAGCAGAGCTGGTGACCGCCGAGCGTCAGCAGCAGATTTTGCTCGCCGCCGAAGGCCAGCAGGACGACGACGCCCGCGATCGCGACCGGCTGCAGCATCAGCATCCATTTGTGCGGCAACAGCGGCCGCGACTGGAACACCACCACCCAGGTGAGCAGATACAGCGACAGCGGCAGCACCCATAGCAGCGGCGCCGCCGCGACGTCGGTGGAGATGTGCGCGGTCACCGCGATGAGCAGGCCCGACGGCACCGCGGCGAGGAAGATCCAGCGCAGACGCGTCACGAAGCCGGGAGCCGGCGCATGTGCGTCCTCGGCCCGCACATCGACCTCTGCCAGTTTCGGCGAGCGCAACAACAGCACACCGCAGGCGCCGATCAGGAGGATCAGCAGGCCATAGCCGGCGGTCCAGAACCGGTTCTGCGTATGCAGCGTGAACATAGGCTCCAGCAGGAACGGATAGGACAACAGCGCGAGGAAGCTGCCGATGTTGGAGGAGGCGTAGAGGAAGTAGGGATCGTGTCCGGCGGGATGACCGGTGCGGACGAACCAGGCCTGCAGCAGCGGATTGTTGGCGGCGAGCGCAAAGAACGGCAGACCGATCGAGACCACGAACAGGCCGAGCAGCCAGAACGCATAGCCCGAAGCGGGTGGCTCGCCATAGGCGGAGGCGATGCCGAGCGGCAGCGTGGCGAAGGCTGCGATCAGCAGCACCAGATGCACCGCCACAGGAACGATGCGGTTTTTCACCTGCATCAACAGATGCGCATAGGCGTAGCCCGCCAGCAGCAGCGACTGGAAGAACACCATCGCCACCGACCACACCGCCGGCGAGCCGCCGAGCCGCGGCAGCACCATTTTCGTGAACAGCGGCTGCACCGAGAACAGCAAAAGCGCGCTGACGAAAATCGCTGCGGTGTAGACCGTCAGCAGCAGCCGGTTGCGCGACGAAAACGGCTGCTCCGCGGCGGCAGGTTGCACGATCGAATCCATGAGCGCTCCGGCAAACATTCCCGGCGGGCGCCGGACGGGCGCAATGGAGCATAAGGCGCCTGAACGGGCAATAAAGGGGGCCGTGATGTTGCGGTGAGGAATGCCTGATATACAGATGTCGTTCCTGGGCGATGCGAAGCATCGAACCCGGAACCTCGAGAATCTCAAGTGCGGACCCCCGCACCCTACTCGCGCTCCGCACGCCCGGAGTGACGGTGGATTGGACTTGTACTGACCATGAGCGAAACCGACGTCGTCATCATCGGCGCTGGCCATAACGGCCTCACCTGCGCGGCCTATCTCGCGATGGCGGGCCTGCGCGTGCGCGTGGTCGAGCGCCGCAAGGTGGTCGGCGGTGCGGCGGTCACGGAGGAGTTTCACCCGGGATTCCGCAATTCGGTCGCGGCCTACACAGTGAGCCTGCTCAATCCGCAGGTGATCCGTGATCTCAAGCTCGCCGAGCAGGGCTTGCGGATCGTCGAAAGGCGCGCCCAGAATTTCCTGCCCGCACCTGATGCGAGCTATCTCCTCACCGGCGAGGGACGGACGCAGGCATCAGTCGCGCGGCTGAGCGCGCATGACGCGGCTGCGATCGAGGGATTTTCACGTGAGCTGGAAGACATCGCCGACGTCCTGCGGCAGTTCGTGCTCCGCGCGCCGCCGAACCTCGTCGAGGGTTTTGGCGCAGCGGCCGTCCGCGAAGGCGTCAACGCCTGGAAGACCGCCAACCTCCTGCGCGGCCTCACGCTGGAACAGAACCGCAGCTTGCTCGATCTCTTCACCCGCTCGGCCGGCGAGATGCTGGACGAGCGCTTCGAGCATGATCTGGTCAAGGCGCTGTTCGGCTTCGACGCCATCGTCGGCAACTATGCGAGCCCCTACGCCGCCGGCTCGGCCTATGTGATGCTGCATCACGCCTTCGGCGAGGTGAACGGCAAGAAGGGTGTCTGGGGCCACGCCATCGGCGGCATGGGCGCGATCACGCAGGCAATGGCGCGCGCGGCACGCGACCGCGGCGTCGTGATCGACACCGACGCGGGCGTCCGTGAGATCATCGTCGAGCGCGACCGCGCCGTCGGAATCGTGCTGGAGAACGGCTCAACCATCCGCGCCAAATATGTCGCGGCGAACGTCAATCCAAAGCTGCTCTACACGCATTTGGTCGCGGCCGATGCCCTGCCTGCGGACTTCCTCGCGCGTATCCGGCACTGGCGGAACGGCTCCGGCACCTTCCGCATGAACGTGGCGCTGGACCGCCTGCCCTCCTTCACGGCGCTGCCGGGCGAAGGCGATCATCTCTCATCCGGTATCATCCTGGCGCCGAGCCTCGGCTACATGGACCGCGCGTGGCTCGATGCGCGGGCGCAGGGCTGGAGTCGGGAGCCAGTGGTCGAGATGCTGATCCCCTCGACGCTCGACGACACGCTGGCGCCCGCGGGAAAGCATGTCGCAAGCCTGTTCTGCCAGCACGTCGCGCCGGAGCTCCCGGACGGAAAGTCGTGGGACGGCCATCGCGACGAGGTCGCCGATCTCATGATCGCGACGGTTGATAAATACGCGCCGGGTTTTGCGGCGAGCGTGCTGGGCCGCCAGATCCTGTCCCCGCTCGATCTCGAACGGCAGTTCGGCCTGCTTGGCGGCGACATCTTCCACGGCGCGCTGAGCTTGAACCAGCTGTTCTCGGCGCGGCCGATGCTCGGCCACGCTGACTATCGCGGCCCTCTCAAGGGCCTCTATCATTGCGGCTCGGGCGCCCATCCCGGCGGCGGCGTCACCGGCGCTCCCGGCCATAACGCCGCGCAGGCCATCCTGAGGGATCACCGGTCGCTGTTCGGAAGCCGTGGATAGGCCTGTGGATGGACTGTGGACAAGCTGTCGAAAGGGCCGCGGAGAATGCTTGGACAGAACTCGAAAAGACCTGGAAAAGTCGGTGGAAAATCGCACGGACAATTGCGGGAAAAGCGGGTGGATAGCGTCGCGGCAAGCTGCGGACAGCCTGTGAAAACGCTCGCCAAAAACGACCTCGCCCGCCAGGGGGAATCCCCTCGCGGGCGGTGATCAGGATGGCCTCAGAAGAAAACATGCCCCCGCTGGGAAAGGAGGCGGAAATTACTTCAAGGAGGTGCTAATCGAAGTGAACTTCTCGTTCATGGTAGTGCCGAGGTTGTTCACCACGGTGATGATCGCGAGGGCGATACCCGCGGCAATCAGACCGTATTCGATCGCCGTGGCACCGGACTCATCCGACCAGAACTTCTGAATCATGCTCTTCAAGACTCGCCTCCGTTTCAATCCAGGCTGTGTTGGCTTACTTCAACACCCGCAAACCTACGGGGCACAGCCTGCGGCCGAGTTAAACGGGGAACCGCAACTTAAGCGGTAAATCGGGAACAAAAGTTCCAAAAATTGAACTTAACGGAACCCTGAATGCAGCCTTCCCCGACCCATCGCGCCAGCTTTTCGACCGGCGGCGAGGCCGACGCCCGGCGCGTCGTCGACGTGCTCACCGAGGTGTTTTTCGAGGGCGATGCGGCAGTCGCCGCCTTCGAGCGGCCGGACGGACGATGGGACGTCACGCTGCATTTCGCGGAGGCGCCGGATCAGGCGCTCCTGCGCGAACTCGTTGTAAACTCGGCAGGAATTGCGATTGCCGACACGCTCATCTTCGATACGATGGAGGCCAAGGACTGGGTCAAGGCCAGCCTTGAAGACCTCGTTCCGGTCCCGGCCGGCCGTTTCGTCGTGCACGGAAGCCACGATCGCGACCGGGTGGCGGCGAACAAACTCAAGATCGAGATCGAGGCCGCGCTCGCCTTCGGCACTGGCCACCACGGCACCACCCGGGGCTGTTTACTGCTGCTTGACCATGTTCTGAAGAGTTCCCGCCCGCGGAACCTGCTCGACCTCGGCACCGGGACGGGGGTGCTGGCCATCGCCGCGGCGAAAGCGTTGCACCGCCACGTGCTCGCTTCCGACATCGACCCGCCGTCGGTGCGGGTGGCGGCCGAGAACGCGGTGCTGAATGAAGTTGGCAACCATGTGCGGGTGATCCGTGCCACCGGCTTCGCCGCGCCGGATTTTGGCCAGTGCGGTCCATTCAACCTGGTGCTGGCCAACATCCTTGCCAACCCGCTCAGGCAATTGGCGGCCCCCATGGCGCTGCATCTCGCGCCCGGCGGACGCGTCATCCTCTCCGGCCTGCTGACGCACCAGGCCCCGGCCGTGATCGCCGCCTACCGCGCACGCGGCCTCGTGCCGTTGAAGCATCTGCGGATCGAGGGGTGGAGCAGTCTGTTGCTGCGGAAGGTCGCATAAGCGAGGTGCCGTAGGGTGGGCAAAGCGGAGCGTGCCCACGCACTTTTTGCGACCGGGAGAGATGGTGGGCACGGCGCTTCGCGCCTTCCCCACCCTACGAGTTGGCCGCTACTCCGCCGGCTTCTCGTCCCGGCGCATCGCGCGCTCGTCTTGCAACGTACGCCTGGCGCGGCGCTCGGCGATGCGGTCGATCATCTGCCTGATGACGCCGCGCGGCTTCTTCGATGCCGCCGCGGTCGGAGCACGACGCACCGGCGGCGAAATCTTCTCAAACGTGAACACTGGCATCGTGTGTCCCCTCGTCGTTGAGATGAACCACCTGCTCGAATTTCCCTGTTATCCGGACAAAGCGCGACTGCCGCATCCTTACTCCACGCGACTCAAGTGGAACCACTTCAAGCACGGTCCATGCCAGATGCGACGCAAATGCGCCCAGATTGCGGACTCGTCCCCGTGATCCTAAAGTGATCCACATGTTCGAAGCACACTTTCAGACATTCGAGGAGCCGGAGGCCGGCGTCGCCTTGACCGCACGGCTGGCCTCGCTTCGCGAAGAACTCGCCCGCCGCAAGCTGACCGGCTTCGTCGTTCCGCGCGCCGATCAGCAGCAGAACGAATATGTGCCGCCGTCAGAAGAGCGGCTGGCCTGGCTGACCGGTTTTACGGGCTCGGCGGGATTCGCGGTGGTTCTGACCCAGGAGGCCGCCGTGTTCGTCGACGGCCGCTACACGCTTCAGGCCGCCAAGCAGGTCGATGCAAAGGCCTGGGCCGTGGAATCGCTGATCGACCCGCCGCCGGAAAGCTGGGTGTCGGCGCATCTGAAAGCCGGCGACCGCCTCGGATTTGATCCGTGGCTGCACACTTTTGCGGCAGCCGAACGCCTGTCCGCCGCCTGCGCCAAGGCCGGCGCCGAGCTGGTTGCCGTCGACAGCAATCCGGTCGACGCGATCTGGCAAGACCGCCCGCAGCCGCCGCTCGCCCCCGTCGCCGTGCACGGCCTGCAGCATGCCGGCGTCGCTGAAGCCGAGAAGCTGACGCAGATCAGAGGCGAGATCGGCAAGCTCGGCGTCGATGCGCTGGTGCTGTCCGACAGCCACGCGGTCGCCTGGACCTTCAACATCCGCGGCGCCGACGTCGCACATACCCCGCTGCCACTGTCCTACGCGCTGGTGCCGAAGGACGGACGTCCCACCATCTTCATCGACCATCGCAAGCTCTCCAACCTCACGCGCGACCATCTCGAGCAGTCCGCCGACGTGCGCGAACCCGACGCGATGGCCCCGACGCTGATGGCGCTGGCCAAGAGCGGCGGATCGATCGCACTGGACAGCGCGACCGCGGCAGACGCCCTCAGCCGACTGATCGCGGGTGCCGGCGGCAAGCCCGTGCGCGGCAGCGATCCGATTGCACTGCTCAAGGCTGTCAAGAACCCGACCGAGATCAAGGGTACGCAGACGGCGCATCGGCGCGACGCCGTGGCGCTCGCGCGCTTCCTCGCCTTCATCGACCGCGAGGCCGCAAGCGGCAAGCTCACCGAGATCGACGCAGTCGAGGCGCTGGAAACGTTTCGCCGCGACACCGGCGCGCTGAAAGACGTGTCGTTTCCAACCATCTCCGGCACCGGACCGAACGGCGCCATCGTGCACTACCGCGTCACCCGCAAGAGCAACCGGCGGATCGCTTCCGGCGACCTGCTGCTGATCGATTCCGGTGCGCAATACGAAGACGGCACCACCGACGTTACGCGGACCATGGCCGTGGGCGAGCCGACGGACGAGATGCGCGATCGCTTCACCCGTGTGCTGCGCGGCCATATCGCGATCGCGCGCGCGATCTTTCCGGACGGCACCACCGGCGCGCAGCTCGATACGCTGGCGCGGCAATACCTCTGGGCCGCCGGCGTCGATTTCGAGCACGGCACCGGCCATGGCGTCGGCTGCTATCTGTCGGTACACGAAGGTCCGGCGCGGATCTCGAAGCTCGGGACCACGCCGCTGAAGCGCGGCATGATCCTCTCCAACGAGCCCGGCTACTACAAGACCGACGGCTTTGGCATCCGCATCGAGAATCTCGAGCTGGTCGTCGCCGCCGACATCAAGGGCGCCGAGAAACCGATGAACGCGTTCGAGACGCTGACCTTGGCGCCGATCGATCGCCGGCTGATCGACGCAGCGATGCTGAGCCGCGACGAACTCGCCTGGCTCAACGCGTACCATGCGCGCGTGAGAGCCGAGGTCGGGCCGGCGCTCGATGAGGCGACGAAGGCCTGGCTCGATCAGGCCACGGCGGAGCTGAAAGGTTAAGGCCCTGTTTCGGAGCGCGCACAGCACTACGCGTTTTGCGCAAGGCTGCTTCCACACCACCAGTGTCTCACCGCGAAAGCGGAATCCAGTAGGCCGCAGCTTCTCCATATGCATCTTCTCTCTCTGGAATACTGGATCGCCCGGTCAAGCCGGGCGACGACAACGAATCTGTGGCGCACGCAAACCGCCCAAACGGCCGCCATGGCGCGGTCGTCATAACCATCCCGAAATCCGTATAGCCGCATTCCGAAACGCCGATATCGCTCTTGCGCGAGCCCGCTACAGTCCGTCTCGAAATCGAAAGACGGGCACGCATGCACGGCATCATCAGCAAGCCGCCGAGAGCGGCGACCAACCTTGCGACCTCGCGCGTGGTGTTGCTGCTGCTCGTCGTCATGACCGGGGTCGCGCCGATCTCGCTTTACATCCTGGTTCCGGCGCTGCCTGTGCTGGCAACGACCTTCGGGCGCGACATTTCCATCGCGCAGATGACGGTGTCGCTCTACATGGTCGGCATCGCACTGTCGCAGCTCATCATGGGGCCCTTGTCGGACAAGTTCGGCCGGCGCCCGGTGCTGCTCGGAGGCCTTGCGTTGATGGTCGCGGCGAGCATCGCCTGCATCTTCGCCGAAACCCTGCCGCAACTGATCGCAGCGCGCTTCTTCCAGGCGCTCGGCGGCGCCTCCGGCATGGTGGTGAGCCGCGCCATCATCCGCGACATCTACGCGCGCGACCGCGTCGCTTCCATGATCAGCCTCGTGGTTGCCGCGCTGATGATCGGCCAGATGGTTTCGCCGCTCACCGGCGGCCTGATCGAGACCGCGTTCGGCTGGCGCGCGATCTTCTACGCCATCACCGTGGCCGCGATCATGGTCGCCGTGGGCATCGCGCTGGCGCTGCCCGAGACGCGTCGCGACCGCGCCGCCGGCAGCGGCTTCCGTGGCGATGTCGGCATCCTGATCCGCAATCGTGCCTTCGTCGGCTATGTGATGTGCCAGGTGCTGGCCTCACAGATCATCTTTACGTTCGCCGGCGGCGGTCCCTACATCGTGGTGACCCAGATGGGCCGGACCAGCGCCGAATACGGCGCCTGGTTCGCGACGACGGGATTTGCGTATCTGGTCGGCAATCTGCTCTGCGTGCGCTTTGCGCCGCGGCACTCGCTGGCAAAGCTGATCTGGTTCGGGCTCGCGCTCCAGCTCGCCGGCAGCCTGTTGAACCTGCTGTGGAGTTTTGCCGGCTGGAACGAAGCGCCCGCCTGGCTTTTCGGCACGCAGATGATCGTGATGGTCGGCAATGCCTTCGTGATGGCGAATTCCGCGGCCGGCGCAATCAGCATCCGTCCCGAAGCCGCTGGCACCGCATCGGGTGCCATGGGCTTTCTGCAACAGGGGATCGGCGCGCTGATGTCCCAGTTCGGCGCCTATCTCGGCGGCCACTCCGCAACGACGCTGCCGCTCACCGCCGCGGTGCTGGCGATCTCGCTGCTCTGTGCCTGCATGATGCTCTTCGTCGTCCCCCGCCGCGAAGTCGTGGTCAGCGAGGCGCTGATCGAGCAGGCGGAAGAGGAAGAGACGGGGATGATGTGAGGATTTCCGTCATTCCGGGGCGCCTCGAAGAGGCGAACCCGGAATCTCGAGCTTCCGGGTTCGATGCTTCGCATCGCCCCGGAACGACTGTACCGACCTCACTCCCCGATCAGCTTCAGCCACTCGTCTTCGGTCAGCACCGTGACGCCATGCTTGTTGGCCTCGGCGAGTTTGGAGCCGGCGCCTGGCCCGGCGACGACGAGGTCGGTCTTCTTCGACACCGAGCCCGACACCTTTGCCCCTAAACGCTCTGCCGTCGCCTTGGCCTCGTCGCGCGTCATCTTCTCCAGCGATCCCGTGAACACCACGGTCTTGCCGGCGACTGGCGAGTTGCTCTTCGGCTTCTCGGCGTCGAGGATCTCGACTTCCTTGGTCAGCCGCTCGACGATGCCGCGATTGTGGCTCTCGCCGAAATAATCGGCGACGCTCTTGATCACGGTGTCGCCGATCTGGTCGAGCGCGTCCATCTCCGCCATCGCCTCCTCGTCACCGTCAGCGACCTTCAGGCAGGCGTCGTGGAACGCGTCCCAGGAGCCGTAGCCGCGTGCCAGCGCCAGTGCCGTGGTCTCGCCGACATGGCGCATGCCGAGCGCGTAGACGAAGCGCTCCAGCGCGATCTTGCGCCGGCTCTCGATGGCGCCGAACAGGTTGCGCACCGAGGTCGCGCCGTAGCCCTCGATCTCCTCGAGCTTGAGCTTCGAATTGCGCTTCTCCAGCGTGAAGATGTCGGCGGGCTCCTTGACCCATCCCTCGTCGAAGAAATACTGCAGCTGCTTCTCGCCGAGACCGTCGATGTCGAAGGCGCGGCGTGATACGAACAGCTTGAGGTGCTCGATCTTCTGATAGGGGCAGGCGAACTCGCCGGTGCAGCGGGCGCGAGATTCCTCTTCGCCGGCGGCCGTCTCGCCGCGCACGACGTCGGTGCGCAGCGGGCACGGGCACTTCTTCGGGAAAGGAAATTCCTTGGCACTCTTCGGCCGCTTGTCGAGGACGACGTCGACCACTTGCGGGATCACGTCGCCGGCGCGCTGGATCACGACGGTGTCGCCGATCCTGATATCACGGCCCTCGCGCAGCACCTCGCCCTTGTTGCCGATGCCCTTGATGTAGTCCTCGTTGTGGAGCGTGACGTTCTGCACGATCACGCCGCCCACCCCGACCGGTTCGAGCTTTCCAACCGGCGTGAACGAGCCGGTGCGGCCGACCTGGATCTCGATGTCACGCAGCACGGTCATGGCGCGCTCGGCGGGGAATTTGTGCGCGATGCCCCAACGCGGCGTGCGCGAGACGAAGCCGAGCCGCTCCTGCCAGTCGATGCGGTCGACCTTGTAGACGACACCGTCGATGTCGTAGTCGAGTTTTGCGCGCTGCTCCTCGATCGAATGATGGAAGGCGAGCAGCTCTTCGACGGAGTGACAGACCTTGGTCAAAGGGTTGGTCTTGAAGCCGCAGCGCTCGAACCAGTGGATCATGCCGCTCTGCGTGCCCTCCGGCATCGCGCTCATCTCACCCCAGGCATAGGCAAAGAAGCCGAGCGGGCGCGAGGCGGTGATGGTCGGATCCTTCTGCCGGAGCGAGCCTGCGGCCGAATTGCGCGGATTGGCGAAGATGGTATCGCCTGCCGCCTTCTGCCGCTCGTTGAGCGCGAGGAACGCCTTCTTGGTCATGTAGACCTCGCCGCGGACTTCGCAGATATCGGGGACGTTGCGTCCTTTCAGCTTCTGCGGCACGTCTTCGAGGGTACGGATGTTGGCGGTGACGTCCTCGCCCACCGCGCCGTCGCCGCGCGTCGCCGCGGTGACGAGCTCGCCGCCCTCATAGCGGAGCGACATCGAGAGGCCATCGATCTTCGGCTCGGCGGAGAAATTGACCTTGTCGTCGTCGAGCTTCAGGAAGCGGACGATGCGGCCGACGAAATCGCGCACGTCCTCTTCGGCAAAGGCGTTGTCGAGCGACAGCATCGGAACGGAATGCCGGACCTTCTTGAAGCGGCCTGACGGGGCCGCACCGACCTTTTGCGAGGGGGAATCCGCGGTGACAAATTCAGGAAACCGCTTCTCGATGGCATTGAAGCGCTGGCGCAGCGCGTCGTATTCGGCGTCCGTGACGGTGGGCGCATCCTCCTGATAGTAGCGCTCGTTATGCCCCTCGATCTCGAGCGCGAGCCGCATGTGCTCGACCTTGGCCTGCGCCTTGGTAAGGTCGGCGACGTCGCGCGGCGATGTTGCTTTGGATTTTGCTGCTCTGGCCATGGTGCTTGGATACGACGGAGCGGGCGGGAGGGTAAAGGCGGTAAAGGTCTCGTGCCGGGACGGGGCGCAGCGCTGCAGAGCCGGGGCCCATGTGGCAGCACTCCGGGTCTCGGCGCTGCGGAGCGGCGCTACGCGCTGCACCGCGTCCGGGACACAAGGCTAACTCGCCGCCTTGAGCAGCCGTTCCGCGGCAGCCCTCGCCTCGGCGGTGATCTCCGCGCCGGCGAGCATCCGCGCGATTTCTTCGCGGCGGTGGTCGGCGGCGAGCGCATTGACGCGGGTGGCGACGCGCTTGCCCTTGTCGAGCGCGTCCTTGGAGATGAGCAGATGCTGGTCGGCCCGGGCCGCAACCTGCGGGGCGTGGGTCACAGCCATCACCTGGACCTTGCCGGCAAGCCGCGCCAGGCGCCCGCCGATGGCGTCGGCGACCGCACCGCCCACGCCGGTATCGATTTCGTCGAACACCAGGGTCGGCGCCGAGCCACGGTCGGACAGCACGACCTTGAGCGCCAGCAGGAAGCGCGAGAGTTCGCCGCCGGAGGCGACCTTCATCATCGGTCCCGGCTTGGTGCCCGGATTGGTCTGCACCCAGAACTCGACTCGGTCGAAGCCTTGCGGGCCCGGAGTTGCCTCATCGGTCGCGACCTGGGTCATGAACTTGGCGCGTTCGAGCTTGAGCGGCGCCAGCTCGGCATTGACGGCCTTGTTGAGCTTCTCCGCCGATTTCTGCCGCACCAGTGACAGCTTCTTGGCGGCGGCGGCATAGCGGCTATCTGCCTCGATCGCGGCCTGCTCGAGCTTTTTCAGCCGCGAGGCGCCGGCATCGATCAGGACCACGTCGGCGGCATATCTGGCGGCCAGCGCGGCGAGGCCGTCGACCGGCGTCGAATATTTGCGCGAGGCGGCCCTCAGCGCAAACAGGCGCTCCTCGATGCGTTCGAGCTCTGAAGGATCGAAGTCGGTCGCGGCAAGCGCGGCCTGAAGATGCTGGTCGGCCTCCTCCAGTGCGTTGATCGCGGCGTCGATCGCCTTCACCGCGGGCTCGACCAGCGCCGGCGAATTCACGCCGCGACGCTCCAGCCGGCGTACCGCTGCCGACAGCGTCGAGACCGGCGAATGGTGGCCGCCGACCGCCTCCTGCGCCTCGCGCAAATCGGAGGCGATCTTCTCGCCTTGCATCATGGTGGTGCGGCGATGGGCCAGCGAGGTCTCCTCGCCGTCCTTGGGCGCGAGCCGCTTCAGCTCGTCGGAGGCGTGGCGCAGGTAATCGGCCTCCCGCGCAGCGCGCTCCATGTCGGCGCGATGCTCCCCAAGTGCGGTGTTGGCACTGCGGCGCGCGTCCCAGAGCGCCTCCACGGCAGCGACGTCCTTCTCCAGGCCGGCGAAAGCATCGAGCAGGCGGCGGTGGGTGGCAGCATCGACCAGCGCGCGCTCGTCGTGCTGACCATGGATCTCGACCAGGGCGGCGCCCACCGCCTTCAACGTCTGCACGCTGATCGACTGGTCGTTGATGAAGGCGCGGGTGCGGCCGTCGGCGAGCTGCACCCGGCGGAGAATCATCTCGCCCGTATCGTCCAGACCGTTCTCGGCCAGGATCTTGGTTGCGGGGTGATTTTTGGGGATATCGAACACGGCAGTGACCTGCCCCTGCTCCGCGCCGTGGCGCACGAGGCCAGCGTCGCCGCGGCCGCCGAGCGCCAACGCAAAGGCATCGAGCAGGATGGATTTGCCCGCACCGGTCTCGCCGGTCAAAACCGCGAGGCCGGTGGCGAATTCGATATCGAGCCGTTCGATCAGGACGATGTCACGGATCGACAGACGCGCCAGCATGGAACCAAATTTCCTAGCCGAGACCCATCTTCTTGAAGGTCCGGCTGATCCAGGACCCCTGATTCTCGCTCGGCTCGAGACCACCGGATTTTACAAGATTATAGGCGTCCTTGTACCAGCGACTATCAGGAAAATTGTGCCCAAGCACGGCTGCCGCGGTTTGCGCCTCGCCGACGATGCCGATCGCCATATAGGCCTCGGTGAGCCGGAACAGCGCCTCCTCGACATGGCGGGTGGTCTGGTACTGCGTAACGACCGTCTTGTAGCGGTTGATCGCCGCGGTGTAGTCGCGCTTCTGGGCGTAGTAGCGGCCGACGTTCATTTCCTTGCCGGCGAGCTGGTCGCGCGCGCCCTCGATCTTGGCCTTGGCCGAGGTCGCGTATTCCGAGTTCGGATATTTGCGCACCACCTCTTCAAGAGCGGCGATCGCCTTTTCGGTGCGGGCCTGGTCGCGGCTGATGTCCGGGATCTGGTCGTAATGGGAGGCCGCGATCAGATATTGCGCATAGGCCGCATCCGGGCTGCCGGGATGCAGCGTGACGTAGCGGGTGGCGGCGCCGATGCAGCCGTCGAAGTCGCCGCCCTGGTAGGACGCATAGGCCGACATCAGCAGCGATTTGCGGGCCCACTCGGAATAAGGATGCTGGCGGTCGACCTCTTCGAACTTCTTGTTCGCCGCCTTCATGTCCTTCTTCTCGTTCATGAGGTACAGGCCCTCATTGTAGATTTTGTCGGCGGGCTCCTCGACGAAGGTGTCGTCCTTGGCGGTGAACTTGTCCCAGAGCGAGCCGGTGCCGCAGCCGGCGAGCGGCAGGGCGAGCATGATGAAGGTGACGGCCTGAAGCAGCCCACGGGCTCGCGACGAGACCGAGAAATATCCGCGCGTCATACGCTGTGCCGACATGAGTTTAAGCCCTGACGCCCTGTGGTGCGGTGCCCGCCAGCCCATGAACCCCGTCATGGGCGCGAAATGTAACCGTGGTGCCTGCCATGCGACCACGCCGATGTATCCGAAAAGCGATCTTTAACCAACCGGATAGGCAGGCATTCCGCCCGGATTAAGGCGAACGTGCCGCAATCCTAGCCGATCATGGTTACCAGGGTTTTCCCGGGGTAAGCCGCGGCCAAGGCCTGCGACAGCAAGGCGTCAGGACACGTCCGGCCCGTAGGCGGCCGCGATCCGGCCGCCGACGATACCGCGACCGACTTCGCCCTGGGGACGCGTGGTGCGGCGGACCGCCTCGCCCTCGACCACCCGCCAGGCGGTACGATCGGCGAGCAACGCGGTCAGGACAGCGTGGTTCAGCTTGTGGCCGCCACGCACCGAGCGGTAGGCGCCAAGCAGCGGCAGGCCGGCCAGCGAGAGATCGCCGATCACGTCCAGCACCTTGTGGCGGGCGCATTCATCGGCGTAGCGCAGGCCCTCGGTGTTGAGCAGCCGCTCCTCGTCGAACACGACCGTGTTGTCGAAGGAGGCGCCGAGGGCATAACCCGCGCTCCAGAGCCGCGCGACGTCGGACATCAGACCAAAGGTCCGGGCCCGGCCGACTTCGCGGCGGAAACCTTCGGGGCTAAGGTCGAAAGCGTAGCTCTGCTGGCCGATGACGGGATTTGTGAAGTCGATCTCGACCTCGACGGAGAACCCGTTGGCGTAGGGCCGGATCTCGCCGAAGGAGTCACCGATCTTGACCGAAATCGGCTTCAAAACCTGAATGAAGCGGCGCTGTGCCGGCTGGGTCACGATGCCGGCCTGATCGATCGCCGCAACGAAAGCCGCGGCGCTGCCGTCCATGATCGGCACTTCCGGACCATCGATCTCGATGGTAGCGTTGTCGACACCCATACCCCGCAGTGCAGCAAGCACGTGCTCGGCAGTGGACACCAGCGGACCGGTGCGATCACCGAGGACGGTGGCGAAGTCGGTCGCGATCACCTGGTCAGCGGTCGCCTGAACTTCGCGATCACTTCCCTCAAGGCCCGTCCGGACAAAAACAAAGCCCGCGTCGACAGACGCAGGCCCAAGCGTGAGGGTGACGGGGAGACCGGAATGAACGCCTACGCCTGCCACGGAGGCTTGCGCGCGAAGCGTTGTTTGCCGGCTAAATTTCATCAGGAACCCGCCCCACTACGACCACTGCGACTTATACTAGACCCACTTGGCCGGCCAGTGCCGGCATCCGCGAATCCGTATCCCCAAGTCACGGCAAACCATAGTCACTGCCCCAAACAGCGCCAACTCACGCTTTTTTACCGATTGTTACCCCAAACCTGCCGTATTCGCGCCAAGGCTTAACCAAATTACGCCGAGGTTTTGGGCCGCTGCCGGCAGTTTTACTGAACACCCGAACACGTAATTAATGATTTAAAATCAGTTGTTTGTCGGCGCAATCGGGGCATGCACGGGACAAAAGGAAAGGTCCCGGCAAGCTTGTTGCCGGGACCCTTTTTCGTCTGCCTTATTGTAACAATCCTCAGGTCGCCTGCCGCCGCAGGAAGGCCGGGATATCAAGATGGTCGTCGCCCTGTGGCGCCGGCGCAACAGGCGCTGGACGGCCATGCATGTCCAGGCCCTGCGG
Source organism: Bradyrhizobium sp. 199 (assembly GCF_023073355.1). Taxonomy (GTDB): domain Bacteria; phylum Pseudomonadota; class Alphaproteobacteria; order Rhizobiales; family Xanthobacteraceae; genus Bradyrhizobium. The sequence continues at coordinate 1,290,061 of NZ_JADPJI010000002.1, read as the reverse complement.
CGCCGGGCGGCGCGCATACTCAGATACCGGCTCGCTCGACGCGATCTGCTGCGCCACGGACTTCTGCTGCCGGCGCTCGGGCAGCGGCGGCATCGCGGGACCGGCGGTGCGGGCCGCGACCGGCGGCTCGCTTTCCTCGTCGCGACGGCCGAGGCCGACATTGGCGAGGCGCTGGAGCAGCGACAGGCGGCTCTTCTGCGGCGCCTCCTCCTCGACCTCACCGCGAGCCTGGCGAAGCTCGGCCTGGGCCGGCATCGGCAGTTCGTCGATGCGCGGCATCCGCGGTGCACGGACCGGGCGCTCGGCCTGCGGCGGGATGAAGGTCTCGGGGGTCATCGGCTCCTGCATCGCGACCGGGGCCTGCTCAGCCTCCGGAAACAGGGTCGGCTTCTGAGCAATCGGGCGCACGGTGACGTCGCCGTAGGTCTGCATCGGCGCAGGCGCCTGCGGGACCTCCGCAACGGCCGCGGCAATCGCGGCGAGCGCAGCGCGCTCGACGTTCGTACGAGGCGCGGCAGCGACCGAAGCCTGTGCTGCGCCCGGCGTTTGTGTTTCCAGCTTCTGGGCGCGCTCGGCCATGCGCTGATTGTCGGCGCGGAGCCGCGCGGTCAAATCGGCGAGACGGCTCTCGGCAGCCACGGGGGGCGCTGCGGGCGCCTGCTGTGCCTGCGGCGCCGCGTTCGCGACCGGAGCGCTGGTGGCCTGGCTGTTGCGGGCAATCGCGGCCTGCTCGATGCCGGTGGCAACGACCGAGACGCGGATCAGGCCGTCGAGCGCTTCGTCGAAGGTCGCGCCGACGATGATGTTGGCGTCCTGGTCGACTTCCTCGCGGATGCGGGTCGCGGCTTCGTCGACCTCGAACAAGGTGAGGTCCTTGCCGCCGGTGATGGAGATGAGGAGGCCCTTGGCGCCCTTCATCGAGCTATCGTCGATCAGCGGGTTGGCGATCGCAGCTTCGGCGGCAGTCAGCGCGCGCTTGTCGCCGGAGGCTTCGCCCGTGCCCATCATCGCCTTGCCCATCTCGCGCATGACCGCGCGCACGTCGGCGAAGTCGAGATTGATCAGGCCTTCCTTGACCATCAGGTCGGTGATGCAGGCAACGCCCGAATAGAGCACCTGGTCGGCCATCGCGAAGGCGTCGGCGAAGGTGGTCTTCTCGTTGGCGACCCGGAACAGGTTCTGGTTCGGGATGATCAGGAGCGTGTCGACCACCTTATGCAGCTCGTTGATGCCGGCTTCAGCCGTGCGCATGCGGCGGCCGCCCTCGAAGTGGAACGGCTTGGTCACGACGCCGACGGTGAGGATGCCCATGTCGCGCGCGGTCTTGGCGATCACGGGAGCTGCACCGGTGCCGGTGCCTCCGCCCATGCCGGCGGTGACGAACACCATATTGGCGCCCGAGAGATGGTCGCGCAGCTCGTCGATCACCTCTTCGGCCGCCGCGGCGCCGACGTTCGGCTGCGAGCCGGCGCCCAACCCTTGCGTGGCCGCGGTGCCCATCTGCACGATGCGTTGCGCCTTCGACATCGTCAGCGCCTGCGCGTCAGTGTTGGCGACCACGAAGTCGACGCCCTGAAGGCCCGCCGTGATCATGTTGTTGACGGCGTTGCCACCGGCGCCGCCGACGCCGAACACGGTGATCCGGGGCTTCAGTTCGTGAATATCAGGAACGTTGATGCTGATGGTCATGGTTGCTGCCTCTCGATCACGCGCGCGTGGGTTCGCCCCGGCCGGTGGCCGCGGGAGTTGGTGAAAATCGATAATTGCGGAAAGGAGTCATCAGAAGCCCTCGCGTAGCCATCGTCCGACCTTTCCGAAATAACCGCCGGTCCCTGTCCTGACCTGCTGCCGCGTATGCCGCGGTTCGACATGTTCGAGGTGAACATATTGCGGATAGACGAGGAGTCCGGCCGGCACCGCGAACGCGGCGTTCTTCGCCTCGTTCGGTAGCCGGCCAAAGCCGAGCGGACGCCCGACCCGCACGGGCCGGCCGAGAATTTGGGTTCCGAGTTCGACGAGGCCGGTGAGCTGCGAGGCTCCGCCCGAAAGCACGACGCGGCCGTTGGGCTCTGCGGCGAAGGGCGAATCCTTCAGCTTGTCCCGAACCATTTCGAAGACTTCCTCGGCACGATGCTTGACGATGTTGGCGATGGTGGCGCGGGAGACGATCTGCGGCAGATCCTGCTCGTCACCGGCTGTCGGCACAGACATCAGCTCACGCGAGTCCGATCCGCCGGTGATGACGGTGCCGTATAACGTCTTGATTCGCTCCGCATCGGCAATGGTCGCGGAGAGTCCGCGCGCGAGATCCATCGTGATGTGTTGCCCGCCGACCGCAAAACCGGCCGCATGCACGAAACGGCCGCCCGAATAAACGGCAATCGTGGTGGTGCCAGCGCCCATCTCGACGACGGCAGCGCCGAGATCGGCTTCGTCGTCGGTCAGCACCGACAGGCCGGCCACATAAGCGCTCGCCGCCATGGCTTCGACATTGATGTGGCAACGCTCCACCGCCAGCATCAGGTTCCGCGCCACGGTGGCGTCGCAGGTGACGACGTTCATGTCGATGCCGAATTGATGGGCGACCATGCCGCGGGGATCGCGGATGCCCTTGACGCCATCGAGCGTGTAGCCGACCGGCAGCGCGTGCAGCACGGTGCGGCCTTCGCCCGTGGCGTGACGCATGCCGGTGGAGGTGACGCGGCTGATATCGGCCTGGGTGACCGCGCCACCGCGGATGTCAGCGGCGGCTTCGACCAGCTGGCCGGAAAGCCGGCCGCCGGACACCGAGAGCAGCACGGACTCGACCCGCACCTTGGCCATCTTCTCCGCCAGCGCGACTGCCTGGCGCACCGCCTGCTCGCATTCACCCAAGTCGATCACCGCGCCGGCCTTCATGCCGCGCGACTGGATCTGGCTGTATCCAATCAGTTCCACCGCATGGGTGCGGCCGCGCAACGCCTCGCTCGGTGGCGACGGCTTCAGCCGCGCGATCATGCAGGCAATCTTGCTGGTGCCGATGTCGAGACAGGCGACGAGGCCGCCGCGCTTGTGCGGCATCGGGCGCGTCTTCGGCGTCTGGGTGCGATCGAGACCGGTCATGCGGAATCCCCGGCCTTCTTTTTCTTCTTGTCCTTGAACATATCTTCGCGCGCCTTGGCGGCGTCCTCGGACAGCTGCACCACCAGTCGATCGGGCAGGCGCATGTCGACGGCGACGATGTCGCGGGAGAACAGCCTGTCCTCCTTGTCGAGCCTGGACAGCATCGCAAGCGCGTTGCCGACGTCCTGCTCAGGCAGACGGATGTCGAGGCCGTCCTTCAGCCTCAGATTCCAGCGCCGCTCGCCGACGAAGACCGCAGCCTTCGTCACGGCATTGACCTGCGGATAGCGCGCCAGCAGCGCGAGGAAGTCGCGGGCCTGGGTTTCGGCGCCCTTGCCGACCACGAGCGGCAACGACAGGAAACGGCGCGAAACATACGGCTCGAGCACGGCGCCGTCGTCGGCGATGACCGAGAGCCGGCCGGCCTCCTGCCACAGCGCAAACGCCTTGCGCTCGGTAAGCTCGATCATGAGCTGGCCCGGATAGAGCTTCAGCACGGTGGCATCCGCGATCCAGGGATTGGCCTTGAGCTTGTCGCGCACCGCGTCGGCGTCGAGGAACAGCAGCGAGGAGCGGCCGCTGACGCCGCCGATCGCCAGGATCTCGTCCTGGGTGAGCTGCTTGCGGCCGTTGATCACGACGGAGGTGATGCGGAACCCGGCGGAATTGGCCAGCGCGTTGCGGGCGTCGCTGACCGCGGTGATGAAATCCTGAAGGTGGCCGCCCTTGACGATGCCGAAGCCGCAGCTTCCGATCAGCAGCAGCACGGTCATGCTGATTCCGACCCGGCGCGGCAGGTAGCGCTCGACGAATGCGACGACGCGCGGCGGCGGCTCACGCTCGACGACGGCCTTTGCTCTGGACTTGATCTTGGCGGCAGCGCGCCGCTCGTCACGCTTGTCCTGCAGCCACTCGCGCAGAAGCACGACCGCTCCGATCGCGGCCGCCTTCAGGTCGGCTTGGGGCCTCAGCGATCTGAAAAGAGATCGGGTGAGGCTTCCTGCTCCATCCATTGCACGAGCTCGTCAACAGTTTGACCGCGACACTGCGCGGATCCTGGCGAACATGACGTCTTGAACATGCCGGGTCGGGTGCTGGTCTTCAGCAGAAGAAAACCTCTCCCCTTCAATGCGTTTGCTGCAGGTGACATCACCCGCGACAGCTCACGCGCCGGCAGCCAAAGCGCCATATGCGCCGCCAGCGTTAACCTTCGGACGTCCTGGTAAACAAAAGGTAAAGTTCGTTAACGTCCGGCGCATTTTGCCCCGCTATGTGAGGCATTTATGCAGGGATGTCCGGCATTTTACCGGTTTTGAGCCCCAAACCGGCCCGTTTCGCCCGTTCGGCCGTTAACCAGTCCTAACTATTTCCGCACGCCCCGTCCGGCGAGCTCCACCAAGCCGCGCAGGAAGTCGACGAACTCGATACCCTCGGCTTTCAGCGCCTTGGGGTAGAGCGAGGACTTGGTCAGCCCGGGCAGCGTGTTGGTCTCGAGATAGACCAGGCCCCTGTCCGAGACGATGAAGTCGGAACGGGAATAGCCGGTGCAGGACATCGCGCGGTGCGCCAGCATCGCCTGCGCCTTCAGCGCGTCGGTGATCTCGGGCGCGAAACGGCCCGGACAGATCTCCTGGGTCGACTTCAGGAGATATTTTGCGGCGTAGTCGAAACTGCCCTCGCCCGGAATGATCTCGATCGGCGGCAGCGAGATGATCGAACCATCCGCGCGCTCCAGCACGCCGCAGGTCGCCTCGACGCCGGCAATATAGGGTTCGATGACATACTCTTCATGCTTCGCCGCGTTACGGACGGCGACGAGATCCTGTTTGGCGTTGACGAAGATCAGGCCATAGCTCGATCCGTCGCGCGCCGGCTTGGCGATCAGCCTGCCGTATTCGGCGAAGGCTTCGTCGATGTTGTCGAGCGCAATGTTGGCCGGCGGCGTCACCCCGCCGAGAGCGGCGAAGTGCTTGGCCGCGATCTTGTCGAAGGCGAGATGCGAGGAGGCCGAGCCCGATCCGGTGAAGGGGACGCCGCGCGCCTCGCACATCACCTGCAATTCGCCGTTCTCGGCTCGCCCGCCATGCAGGCCGAGCACCAGCACGCGATCCTCGGCCTTGGCCCGATCAAGTGCCTGTTCGAGCGGAATGCCTGATGTGCCGGGCTTGAACTCGTCCTCGAACGGACGGGCATGTTCGAGCAGTTGCTTCGACTGGACGACATGCACCTTGTCCTCGACGTCCCACCACCACAGATCGGCCTCGGGCAATGCCAGATGCAGCGCCTGGGCCGAGGCGACCGAAACCAGACGCTCCCGGTTGGAGCCGCCGAAGAGGATGGTGATGCGCATGTTCTTTGGCCCGTCAACTCTCTGTGTTCGTCATTCCGGGGCGATGCGCAGCATCGAACCCGGAACCTCGCGATTCCGGGTTGCGCTACGCGCCCCCGGACTGACACTCACGCCGGAATCCCAATCCGCTTGATTTCCCAGTGTAGCTCAATTCCGGAATTTGCCTTCACCCGTTCGCGCACGGTCTCGCCCAGCGTCTCGATGTCGTGCGCGGTGGCATCGCCGGTGTTGATCAGGAAATTGCAGTGCAGCTCGGAGACCTCAGCACCGCCGACACGCAAGCCGCGGCAGCCGGCGACGTCGACCAGCTTCCAGGCGGAATGGCCGGGCGGATTCTTGAAGGTGGAGCCGCCGGTCTTCTCGCGGATCGGCTGCGCGGTCTCGCGATGGCTTTGCACCTCCGCCATGCGCGCGCGGATCGCGTCAAGGTCCCTGATCTCGCCGCGAAAGCGCGCCGATGTGAAGATGATGGAGGGATCGACGCCGCTGCTCCGGTAGACGAATTTCATGTCGGCGTTGGAGAACACGTGCTTGCTGCCGTCGCGCCCAACCCCTCGCGCCTCCACCAGCACGTCCTTGGTCTCGCCGCCATTGGCGCCGGCATTCATGCGCAGCGCGCCGCCGATGGTGCCGGGAATGCCGAAGTAGAATTCGAGCCCGCCGATATTGGCCGACGCGGCGACCTCCGCCACGCGCTTGTCGAGCGCGGCAGCACCGGCGGTGACGACATCGCCGCTCGCGCTCGCCTCGCCGAAGGCGCGCGGTGCCAGCCGGATCACCACGCCCGCAATGCCGCCGTCGCGCACGATCAGGTTGGAGCCGACCCCGACGACGTAGACCGGGATATCGCTGGCGAGACGCGCGAGGAAATAAGCGAGATCGTCCTCATCCGCCGGCGTGAACAGCACCTGAGCCGGACCGCCGACGCGAAACCAGGTGAGCTCGGCGAGCGACTGGTTGGCCAGTAGCCGGCCGCGAAGCTCGGGCATTGCGGCTTTGAGCGAGGGCGTGATGTCGGGAAAGCTCATGCCGTATCCCCAAGTGAGGAGAGCACGCACTTTCCGTTCCCTCCCCCCTTGCGGGGGAGGGTCAGGGAGGGGGGTAGCCAAAAGCTCAGTCCTCGCGCGTGGCCACCCCTCTCCCCCGCCTTCCCCCGCAAGGGGTAAGGGAGGGCAGTGTCCCGTGTAGCGAGCTGTGAGTGAAGCATCGCCACGCTCACCCCAGCGCCTTCAATTCGTCCGGCAAGGCATATGCCCATTGCGTGATGTTACCGGCGCCCAGGCACACGACGAGATCGCCGGATTTCGCCAGCCCCTTGACGATACCCGCGAGCTCGGATGCAGCCGGCAGCGGGATCACCTCGCGGTGTCCATAGGCGCGCAAGCCGGCGACGAAATGGTCGCGGTCGATGCCGTGGATCGGCGCTTCGCCGGCGGCATAGACATCGGCGACAACAACCGCATCGGCGTCATTGAAGCAGGTGCAGAACTCCTCGAACAGCGATTGCAGGCGGGTGTAACGATGCGGCTGCACCACGGCGATGACCTTGCCATCGTAGGAGTCGCGCGCCGCTTTCAGGACGGCCGCGATTTCCACGGGGTGATGGCCGTAATCGTCGATGACAGTGACGCCGTTCCATTCACCGGTCCTGGTGAAGCGGCGCTTTACGCCGCCGAAGCCGGCCAGCGCCTTGCGGATCGCCTCGTCCGGCACGCCGAGCTCGTGCGCGACCGCAATCGCGGCCGTCGCATTCGAGGCGTTGTGGCGGCCCGGCATCGGCAGCGCGAGATCGGCGATCTCGTGCACAGCCCCGCTCTTACGATCGCGGATCACGACCTTGAATTTCGAGCCGCCGCCGCCGGCCGTGAGATCGACCAGCCGCGCATCGGCCTGCGGAGTCTCGCCGTACGTGATGATGCGGCGATCCTCGATCTTGCCGACGAGGCTCTGCACCACGGGATGATCGATGCACATCACGGCGAAGCCGTAGAACGGCAAATTCTCGACGAAATGGCGGAAAGCGTCCTGCACGGCCTCGAAGGTCTTGAAGTGGTCGAGATGCTCGGGATCGACGTTGGTGACGATTGCAACGTCGGTCGGCAGCTTCAGGAACGTGCCGTCGCTCTCGTCGGCCTCCACCACCATCCAGTCGCCGGCGCCGAGGCGCGCGTTGGAGCCGTAGGCGTTGATGATGCCGCCGTTGATCACGGTGGGATCGAGGCCGCCGGCGTCGAGCAATGTTGCGACCATCGTGGTCGTCGTGGTCTTGCCGTGGGTGCCGGCGATGGCGACGCAGCTCTTCAGCCGCATCAGCTCGGCCAGCATCTCGGCGCGGCGCACCACGGGAATGCGCCGTTCGCGCGCCGCCATCAGTTCCGGATTGTCGCGCTTGATCGCGGTGGAGACCACGACGACCTCGGCACCGTCGACATTCTCGGCCTTGTGGCCGATCGAGACTTTTGCGCCCTTCTTGCGCAAACGGTCGAGATTGTAATTGTCGGACGCGTCCGAGCCCTGCACCGCATAGCCGAGATTGACCAGCACCTCGGCGATGCCGCTCATGCCGATCCCGCCGATCCCGACGAAGTGGATGGGTCCGATCTCGCGCGGCAGTCTCATGCTCTGTTCCCTGACCTCGCCGCCTTGCACAGGCGGTATCTGGCGAAAGTCACGGCCAAATCAGGCGCGTGCCTTTCCTACTGGATGCCCCGCTTTAGAAGGCGAAGACAAGGGCTTTTTCGCGTCAGATTCCCGCGACCTTGACCACCAGATCGGCCAGCCGCTCGGCGGCATCGAGCCGCCCTGCCCCCTTCGCGGCCCCGGCCATGGCGGCGAGGCGCGCGGGCTCGGCGGCGAAAGCGGAGATTTCGGCGGCAAGGCGATTGGAGGTGAACTCGGCCTGCGGGATGCGGATCGCGCCGTCCACCTTGACCAGCACGCCGGCATTGGCGAACTGATCCTGGTCGATCGAGCCTGGCAACGGCACCAGGATCGAGGGCCGCCCGATTGCGGCGAGTTCGGCCACCGTGCCGGCGCCTGAGCGCGACACGATCAGATGGTTGGAGGCGAGCCGCGCCGGCAGATCCGTGAAGAACGGCGCGAGCTCTGCCGTGATCTTGAGCTTGTCATAGACCGCGCGGACGCGGGTCATGTCCTCGTCGCGCACCTGCTGGGTCAGGACGAGCCGGCTCCACAGCGCGGGCTCGAGCCGCTCAATCGCGCCCGGCACGATATCGGCCATGATGCGCGCGCCCTGACTGCCGCCGACCACGAGCAGCCGCAGCGGTCCGTTCACCTCGGGCGCGGCATATGGCGCAGCAGCGGCTGCAAGGACCGTGGGCCGCATCGGGGTGCCAACCGTCGTGGTCTTTCCAGAGAGCGCCGGATCGCGGTCGAGCACGCCGGGCAAGGAGGTCGCGATGGCGCGCACGTGGCCCGACAGGAACCGGTTGGCGCGGCCCAGCACCGCGTTGGCGTCGTGGATGATGCCGGGCACGCTGGCAAATTTCGCCGCGACCAGCGGCGGCAGCGTCGGGTAGCCGCCGAAGCCGACGACGGCGACGGGCTTCAAGCGCTTGATCAGCGTGTAGGCCGACAGCGTGCCGGCCACGAGCGTGAGCCCGGCATAGGCGAGCTGAAACGGATTACGGCCGCGCGCGGTCTCGCTCCTGACGACGTCGATCATGTCCTTGCTGAACAGTCCGCCATAGCGCAGCGCGCGCTCGTCCGTGACGAGGCGGATGCGATAGCCGCGCCGGATCAGTTCGACACCGAGCGCCTCGGCCGGAAACAGATGGCCGCCGGTGCCGCCCGCGGCGAGAAGAATCAGGGGGGAATTGTCCATGGTGGAAGCGTTTTACAGGCTGTCAGCGGTCATTGCGAGCCGCAACGACGGTGCTCGCCCCCCCGGGCGCAGTGCGCCGCCTTTCGGCGCGGTGCGCTGCTGAACCGGGGCCTATCGCCGCAGTCGGGGTCCTAGCTCTGCGCTCGGCTTGTCCCGGACACGGGAGCGGCTACGCGTAACTCCGCATCGCGTCGGCGTGGCCGCTCGCCTCAACCTCGGTGCGTGGGCGCAGCCGCGTCAGCGCCAGCATCATGCCGACGCCATAGGCCAGCGACACGATCGAGGAGCCGCCATAGGAGATGAAGGGCAGCGTCATGCCCTTGGCGGGGATCAGCTGCAGGTTCACCGACATGTTGATCGCGGCCTGCACGCCGAACAGGATGGCGAGCCCTGAAGCTGCAAAGCGCGAGAACATGTCCTCGGTGGCATAGGCGCGCGACAGCGTGCGGACGACGACGAAGGCAAACAGCGTCAGCATCGCGAGGCACAGGATGATGCCGAACTCTTCGGCGGCGACCGCGAACACGAAGTCGGTGTGGCTATCCGGCAGGCTGCGCTTGGCGATGCCCTCGCCGGGGCCGAGCCCGAACCATCCCCCGTTGTAAAAAGCTTCCATGGCGGTATCGACCTGGAAGGTGTCGCCGGAGGCCGGGTTCATGAAGCGCTTGATGCGGCCGGCGACATGCGGGACGAACAGATAGGCACTGAACAGGCCGGCCGCACCGAGACCTGCGAGGCCGAACACCCAGATCATGCGCATGCCCGCGATGAAGAACAGCGAGCCCCACACCATCAGGATCAGCATGGTCTGGCCGAAGTCCGGCTCCATCACCAGCAGCGAGACCAGCATCAACAGCAGCACCAGCGCCATCGAGGTCGCCGGCATTTCCGGCCGCTTGGTCGATTCGGCGAAAAGCCAGGCGGCGATGACGACGAACGAAGGTTTCGCGATTTCGGAAGCCTGGATGTTGACGCCGAGCAGCGTGATCCAGCGCCGCGAGCCCTTCACTTCGGGGCCGATCGCCAGCGTCAGCACGATCAGGATGATGCTGGCCGCGAAGATGATCAGGGCCGAGCGGCGGATCGCGCGCGGCGACAGGAACGACACGCCGAGCAGCACCAGGCAGGACGGGAGGAGAAACAGCACGTGGCGGCTGAAGAAGTGGAAGGGATCGAGCCCGATGCGGGTCGCAACCGGCGGGCTCGCCGCCAGCGACAGGATCACCCCGGTCAGCATCAAGGCCAGGATCGCGCCCATCAGCGGCTTGTCGACGGTCCACCACCACTCGGAAAAGGGGGTGCGTTCTTCACGGGAGAGCATGGCGGCCGCTTTCGGACAGAGGTCCGTTCATTGGTCGCCGAGGTTGGTTACCGGAGGGTTAAGGGAACGCGGATGATTGGGAGATGATCTCCGCTGCCGTCACAAAACACCGTCATGCTCCGGCTTGACCGGGGCATCCAGTACGCCGCGGCCTCTCGGCTCGAGCTGGATATCTGGAATGCTGGGTCGCCCGGTCAAGCCGGGCGACGACATGGGAGCGCGAATGCCCGCTCACACCACCGGCTTCACGCCCGGCAGCGCCTGCACCAGATCGCGGAACTTGGTGCCGCGTATCTCGAAGTTGCGGTACTGGTCGAAGGAGGCGCAGGCGGGTGACAGCAGCACGACTGCATCTTGCAGGCCTGAGGCGTCAGCATCGCGCGCGGCGTGCTCGACCGCGACGTCCAGCGTCCGGCTGATCTCGTGCGCGACTGTGCCGAGCGTGCCGGAAAATTCCTGCGCGGCTTCGCCAATCAGATAGGCTTTTCGGATGCGCGGGAAGAAGCCGGTGAGGCCAGTGATCCCGCCTGCCTTCGGCTTGCCGCCGGCGATCCAGAAAATGTCCACAAAGGACGACAGCGCATGCGCCGTGGCGTCGGCGTTAGTGCCCTTGGAGTCGTTGACGAACAGCACGTTGCCGCGGCGGCCGACCTGCTCCATGCGGTGCGCCAGACCGGGAAAGCTGCGCAGGCCGTTCTGGAGCACATCGAGACTGATGCCCATCGCGAGCGCGGCGGCGGCGGCGCAGGCCGCGTTCTGTGCGTTGTGCTGGCCGCGCAGCGAGCCGATGCCGCCGAGCTTTGCGACCTCGCTGCGCGCACCGCCCGCCGTGCGCACGATAGTGCCGTGCTCGACATGGATGCCGCTCGCGAGCGGATTCCTGACCGAGATACGCACGACGTTCTTGCCGGCGCGGTCGAGCCGGTCCGCGATATCGCGGCAAAAGCCATCATCGACACCGACGATCGCGGTGCCGCCCGCCTGCACGCCGGCAACGAGGCGCTCCTTCACCGCCGCGTAATGCGCGATGGTGCCGTGACGGTCGATGTGGTCCTCGCTGATATTGAGCAGAATGCCGACGGAGGGATCGAGCGAAGGCGTGAGGTCGATCTGATAGGACGACATCTCGATGACGTGGACGCGGCCCATGCCTGGCTGCTCCAACGACAGGATCGCGGTGCCGATATTGCCGCCCATCTGGGTATCATAGCCGGCCACCTTGGTGAGATGCGCGATCAGCGCCGTCGTGGTCGATTTGCCATTGGTGCCGGTGATGGCGACGAACGGCGCATCCGGTGCGTGCCGCCTGCGCTCGCGGCAGAACAGCTCGATGTCGCCGATCACCTCAACGCCCGCTTCGCGCGCCTTCAGCACGCTCCAGTGCGGCACGGGATGCGTCAGCGGCACGCCGGGCGCGAGCACGAGGGCTGCGAAATTTGTCCAAGAGACGTTGCGCAAATCGGCGGTGATGAAACCGGCCTGCGCGGCCTTGGCGACGTTCTCTGCATTGTCGTCGGCCGCGATCACCTCGGCGCCGCCGGCCTTCAGCGCATGGCAGGAGGCGAGCCCCGAACCGCCGAGGCCGAACACCGCGACGGTCTTGCCGGCAAAGGACGTGACGGGGATCATGATCGGACCCCTGTCATTCCGGGGCGACGCGTTAGCGTCGAGCCCGGAATCTCGAGATTCTCTGGTGCGCAATTGCGCACCATAGTTCTCGCTTCGCGAGCCCCGGAATGACGGCAAAATTGAAACACGGCGACCATCATCACCGCAGCTTCAGCGTCGACAGGCCGGCGAGCGCCAGCATCACCGAGATGATCCAGAAGCGGATCACGATCTGCGGCTCGGTCCAGCCCAGCTGCTCGAAATGGTGATGGATCGGCGCCATCCGGAAGATGCGCTTGCCCGTGAGCTTGAACGACACCACCTGCACAATGACGGAGACCGCCTCCAGCACGAACAGTCCGCCGATCACCGCGAGCACGATCTCGTGCTTCACCGCGACCGCGATTGCTCCCAGCATGCCGCCGAGCGCGAGCGAGCCGGTGTCGCCCATGAAGATCGAGGCCGGCGGCGCGTTGAACCAGAGGAAGCCGAGGCCGGCGCCCAGCAGCGCGCCGCAGAGCACGGCAAGCTCGCCGGTGCCGGCGACATATTTGATCTGGAGATAATCGGCGAACACCGCGTTGCCGGCGAGATAGGCGATCATCGCAAAGCTCGCGGTCGCGATCATCACGGGAACGATGGCGAGGCCGTCGAGACCGTCGGTGAGGTTTACCGCGTTGCCGGCGCCGACGATGACGAAGGCGCCGAAGACCACGAAAAACCAGCCGAAATGCAGCACGGTGTCCTTGAGGAAGGGAACGGTCAGCGCGGTCGAGGCGGGATCGCGGTTCAGCCGCACCAGGGCGTAGCAGGCCACCAGCGCGATCGCTGCCTCGATCAGCAGGCGAAGCTTGCTGCCGAACCCGGTCGTGGTCTGCTTGGTCACCTTGAGGTAGTCGTCATAGAAGCCGACGAAGCCGAAGCCGAGTGTCACCGCGAGCACGATCCAGACGTAGGGGTTGAGCGGATTGGCCCACAGCACGGTGCCGACCGTGAGGCCGGACAGGATCATCAGCCCGCCCATGGTGGGCGTGCCCTTCTTGGCAAGATGCGATTGCGGACCATCGCTGCGGATCGGCTGGCCCTTGCCCTGGCGGATACGTAAGTGATCGATGATCCAGGGCCCGAACAGGAACACGAACAGCGCGCCGGTGACGACGGCGCCGCCGGTGCGGAAGGTGATATAGCGGAAGACGTTCAGGAAGGTGCGAACGGCACCGAAGCCCGGAAATGTGTTGGAGAGCTCGATCAGCCAGTAAAACATTCAGTCGGTCCTATGGCGCCTATGCACGCGGTCTTGGCCTTGGTCCCGGCCTCAACCTGCCTCGGCGCGCATTCGCTGGTGTTCATCATGGGTCGGGCGACCTCTGGGGAGACCGGACGGCCTTGCGCCGCAAAGGGTGGGATTCGGGAACAGCGCCTTCCAAGCAGTTTACGCCTTTGCCTGCAAGGCGGCCACCAGCCCCGGCACAAACTTGTTGACCCAGAACATCTTCTTGCTGCCCTTGACAACCACGACATCGCCCGCCCTCAGCAGATTTGCGACCTCGTCCGGCTTCAGCGTGGCGGGATCGTGGTGCCATCCGAGGCCCTTGCCCGATGGCAGCACGTCGTAGAGGTGGCGCATCAGGGGGCCGACGCAGTAGACCCCGTCAATACCGTCGAGATGCTTGGCGAGGGCGGTGTGATAATCGCGCGCATCGTCGCCCAGCTCCAGCATGTCGCCGAGCACCGCAACGCGGCGGCCGCCGGTCACGTTGCGCGCCTGGAGGCTTTGCAACGCGGCAGCAACGCTGGCCGGATTGCCGTTGAAACTGTCGTCGATCACGGTGATACCGCCGACCGCCTGCTCGACGCCGCGGCCGGTCATGATGCCGACCCGGTCGAGCTTGATCGCCAGCGTCGCCGTGTCGAGATTGGCCGCACGGGCCGCGGCGAGCGCGGCCAGCGCATTCTGCACGCGGTGCGGCGCGCCCGGCGTCAGGCTGAAGGCGATCTCTTTCTTGCCGATCATGGCCACGACCTGCCAGCTCTCGCCATGCGGGGCGTGCGCGACCTCGTGCACCTCGGCTTTGTCGCCGAAGCGTACGACCTTGCCCTTCCAGTCGGGCGCCTTGATCCCGGCCGGCAGCACCAGCACCCCGTTCTCGGACAGGCCGAGCGCGATCGACACCTTCTCGCGTCTGATGGCGTCGAGCGAGCCGAGTTTTTCCAGATGCACCGGCTGGACGTTGACGACCAGCGCGACGGTCGGCCGCGTTAATTCGCTGAGCCGCGCGATCTCGCCTTTCTGGTTCATGCCCATCTCGACGACCCAGAGGCTGGCGTTGGGCCTGGCGTTGCACAGCGTCAGCGGTACGCCCCAGAAATTGTTGAAGCTCGAGGGGCTCGCATAGGCATTCGGGTAGGCCGCCAGAAATTCCTTGGTGCTGGTCTTGCCCGCACTGCCGGTAAGTCCGATGACCGGTCCCTTAAAGCGGGCGCGCGCGGCGCGCGCGAGGCCCCAGAGCCCATCGATCAGCGTATCCTTGACAACGATCTGCGGAATGCGAATTCCCGTGATCTCGTGCGGCACGATCATCGCGACCGCGCCGGAGGCTTCCGCCTTGTCCGCGAACTCCCAGCCATCGCGCGCACTGGCAAAGGCCGAGACGAAGCCGCCGCTCGGCGTGCCGCTCAGCGCGACGAACAGGCAGCCCGGCTTCACCAGCCGGCTGTCCTGGGTGACGAAGTCGATCGGCGTGTTCGGGAACGCTCCGTCCGCGCCCAGTGCGCGCGCCACTTCGGCAACCGTCCATATCGGCGCGCTCATGCAACCCTCGACGCTAATGCGGCGGCAACCGCCTCGTGATCACTGAAGGGCAAGACCTCGCCGCCGACGATCTGCCCGGTCTCGTGGCCCTTGCCGGCGATGAGCAATGCATCGCCATCCTGCAATTCCTCGATCGCCGCGCGGATCGCAGCGGCACGATCACCGATCTCGCGGGCGCCCTTGGCGGTGGCGAGGATTGCGGCGCGGATCGCTTCCGGCTTCTCGCTGCGCGGATTGTCGTCGGTGACGATAACGCCATCGGCGTTCTCGGCAGCGATCTCGCCCATGATCGGCCGCTTGCCGGCATCGCGATCGCCGCCGGCACCGAACACGACCACCAGCCGACGCTTGGCATAGGGACGCAGCGCCTGCAGCGCCTTTGCCAACGCGTCGGGCTTGTGCGCGTAGTCGACAAAGATCGGCGCGCCGTTGCGCTCGCCGACGCGTTCAAGCCGGCCCTTGGCGCCTTCAAGATGCTCCAGGCTCGCGAATACGTCGGCCGCATCGCTGCCGGTGCCGATCGCAAGGCCGGCCGACACCAGCGCGTTCTCGATCTGGAATTCGCCGACCAGCGGCAGCCGGATCGCATGGCGCTTGCCGCGATGTTCGACCGTAAGCTTCTGCGAGAAACCTTCGACGACGGCTTCGGTGAGACGGATGCCCTCGCCTGCCCCGTCGCCGTTGCGGCCGACCGCCATCACGCGCAGGCCACGCGATCTTGCCGCGCCGATCACTTCCGCCGAGCAATCATGATCGGCCGAGATCACCGCCGCACCATCAGGCGGCACCAGCTCCCGGAACAGTCGGAGCTTCGCCGCGAGATAATGCGCGACAGTCGGATGATAATCCATGTGGTCGCGGGAGAGATTGGTGAAGCCGCCGGCGGCGACGCGCACGCCATCGAGGCGGTACTGGTCGAGCCCGTGCGAGGACGCTTCGAAGGCGAGATGTGTGACGCCCTCGCGTGCGATCTCGTCGATCTGCCGGTGCAGCGCGATTGGGTCCGGCGTCGTCAACGAGCCGTAGACCGTGCGCTTGGGCGAGACGAGGCCGATGGTGCCGACGCTGGCGGCGGCATGTCCCAGCCGCTCCCAGATCTGGCGGGTGAAGGCTGCGACCGAGGTCTTGCCGCTGGTGCCGGTCACCGCCGCGATGGTTTGCGGCTGGGCGGGGAAGAAACGCGCCGCGGCCAGCGCCAGCGCGCGGCGCGGATTGACAACCGTGATGAACGGCACCTTGCTCCCCTCGGGAGCATGATCGCCGACGACGGCGAGCGCACCTGCGGCAATCGCAGCATCGATGAAACGTGCGCCGTCGGTCTTGCTGCCCGCAAGTGCGAAGAAGAGATCGCCCGGCCTGACCTGACGGCTGTCGAACGCAAGGCCGGCCACCTCGAGCGCCGCGACGGCGGGGTCGATCGCGGCGTCATTGCCTAGGAGTTCACGCAGCTTCATGGTCTTCCAGTCGACATGCCGAGCCGGAGAGCCGAAGCTTCGGAAAAGCCCCGACTCAGCAGCGGCGATGGCCCCCGTTGATTACTGGGTTGTCCTGGATGCTGCAAGAATAAGGCGGTCCGCAGGCGGCAGGTCGAACCGCGGCTCGACGCCCAGAAGCGGCGCGATCCGCTCGATCACCTTGCCGCCCGTCGGCACCGCGTTCCAGCCCGAGGTGATGAAACCCTTCGTTTCAGCAATAGCCTGCGGCTCGTCCAGCATGATCAGGATCTGATACTTCGGATCGTCGCATGGCATGATCGCCGTGAAGGAATTGAGCACACGCTTCTTGGCGTAGCGGCCGTTGATGACCTTTTCGGACGTGCCGGTCTTGCCGCCGACATAGTAGCCCTTGACGTCCGCGGTCTTGGCGGTGCCGATTTCGGCATTGAGCCGCATCAGGAACCGCATCTTGTCGCTGGTCTCCGTCTTGATGACGCGCTTGGCCATGGCCGCGGCCTCGGACTCGCTGCGCTTCATGAAGGTCGGCGGAATCAAATAGCCGCCGTTCACCAGCGCGTTGATTCCCATCACCGCCTGGAGTGGCGCCACCGACATGCCCTGGCCGAACGCGATGGTGACCGTATTCAGCTCGCCCCAGCGTCGCGGCACCAGCGGAGCCGCACTCTCCGGCAGTTCGGTGCGCAGCCGCGACAGCTGGCCCATCTTGGCGAGGAACGCCTTGTGCGCCTCCACACCCTGGCTCAGCGCGATCCGCGCAGCCCCGATGTTGGACGAGTAGGTGAACACTTCCTTGGTGTTGATGAAACGTCCGAGCGGGTGGCTGTCGTGGATGGTGAACTTGCCGTAGTGCAGGTTTCCGCGCGCGTCCCACGACGTGTTCAAATTGATCTTTCCGGAATCGAGCGCCATCGCCAGCGTGAACGCCTTGAAGGTCGAGCCCATCTCGTAGACGCCGGTGGTCAGGCGGTTGATGCGGTCAGGGTCGTGCGCTTCCTTCGGATTGTTGGGATCGAAATCCGGAAGGGACACCATCGCCACGACCTCGCCGGTCTTGACGTTCGAGATGATGCCCGAGGCGGCCTTGGCGTGGAACTTGTCCTTGGCCTTCAGAAGCTCGTCCCGCAGCGCATGCTCGACGCGCAGATCGATCGAAAGCTCGATCGGCTTTTGCAGCCGGTCTGTGGCAAAGCCGGCGCGGTGGAGATCGGCGAGGCCCTGATTGTCGAGCCACTTCTCCATGCCGGCGATGCCCTGGTTGTCGATGTTGACGAGACCGATGAGGTGGGCGACCTCGTTCCCAGTGGGATAGACGCGCTTGTTCTCGCGCAGGAAGCCGATGCCGGGAATGCCGAGCTTGTGAATGGCTTGCTGCTGCTTCGCAGTGACCTCGCGCTTGAGCCAGACGAAGCCTTTGCGCGTCCTCAGGCGCTCGCGCACCTCGGCCTCGTCGAGATCGGGCACGGTCGCGGTGAGAAGCTCGATCGCCTCGTCCTTGTCGATGATGCGGCGCGGCTCGCCGAACAGGCTCGCCGCCTTGACGTCGGTCGCAAGGATGGCGCCGTTGCGGTCGACGATGTCGGGGCGTGCGGTCGCAACCACCTCCTGCGCCGCGGCGCGGCGTGCGCCATGGGCATCCGCGCCGATCGCAAACATCACGAGCCGGCCGCCGATCAGGGCGTAGACGGAGGCGAAGGCGAGCATCGCCAGTCCGACGCGCGCGCGCGCCTTCGCCGCGCGGTCGACATTGCGCCCGTAGAGCAGGCTGCGGATCAGCCGCTGGCGCCAGGGTTCCGTGAGTTTGGCCGGAGTGGCAGCGCTCATTGCTTGTCCTCGGACTGAGGCACGGAGCCGGTCACGTTGTCAGGATCGCTGGCGGCTTCGATGGTGTTGAGCATGGCGCCGATCGGATCGGGCTCGCCCGGCCTGAACATCCGCGGCGGACGTTCCGGTAGATTCTTCAGCGCATCATATTGCGTGCCGTTGACCGGCTTGAGCTGCAGATGCCGGTCGGACAGGCCCTGCAGCCGGTGCGGCGCATCGAGCTTGGCCCATTCGGACCGCAGCGAAGCGATCGCGTCGCGCTGCTCGCGGATCTCCGCATGCAGCCGCAGCACCTTCTCGGTGCGCGCCGTGGAGTCCATCTTGATCCGGTAGACATAGGCCGCCGCGAAGATCAGCGCGCCGATGACGAGAAGGTGGATGATGCGCATGCGCTAGCCGCCCCTCAGCACGTCGGAGAGCTTAGGCCAGGACGATGGCTCGCCATCCTCATGCGCCGGCGCGGAGGTACGCTCGGCTGCGCGCAGTTTTGCGGAGCGTGCGCGCGGATTGTGCGCGACTTCGTCTTCACCGGCGACCACGGGCCGCCGCGTCAGCAGCTGGAAGCTCGGCGGAACCTGCGCCACTTCCGGCAGATGCCGCGAGCCGCCGCCGGTCTTCGAACGCTCAGAGAGGAAATTCTTGACGATGCGGTCTTCCAGCGAATGGAACGAGACCACGACGAGGCGGCCACCCGGCTTGAGCACGCGCTCGGCCGCGGCCAGCGCGGCCTGGAGTTCCTCGAGCTCTTCGTTGACGAAGATGCGCAGTGCCTGAAACGTCCGCGTCGCCGGATGGATGTCGCCGGGCTTGGAGCGCACGATCCTGCCGATGAGATCGGCGAGCGCGCGCGTGGTCGTGAACGGGGTCTCCTGCCGGTCGGCAACGATGGCGCGGGCGATGCGGCGCGACTGCCGCTCCTCGCCGAGGAGATAGATGATGTCGGCGAGATCGCCTTCCGAGGCGCGCGCGACCACGTCGGCCGCAGTCGGCCCGGCCTGTCCCATCCGCATGTCGAGCGGACCGTCGAGACGGAAGGAGAAACCACGAGCGGCCTGGTCGAGCTGCATCGAGGACACGCCGACATCCATCACGACGCCATCGACGCCATTGAGCCCTTGCGCCGCGCAGACCTCGGCCAGGTTGGAGAAGCGGTCCTCGACCAGGGTCAGCCGGCCCGCCGAGCGTTCGACCAGTTCGGCGCCGCCCGTAATCGCTGTGTGGTCGCGGTCAATGGCAATGACCCGGGTTCCCGGCACGTCCAGGATCGCGCGGCTATAACCGCCGGCGCCGAAGGTGGCGTCGATATATATGCCGCCCTCGCGCGGGGCGAGATGGGCGACGGCCTCGCGGCCAAGAACGGGGATGTGCGGAGCCGAGCTCATGCGCCACGCCGGCCGAAGGTCCAGCCTGACGTCCAAACGAGATCGGGGACGAACAAGCCCATAACGCCTCGAATCATTCCGCGTCGCGGCGGTTCCACGACAAAGCCCCAGTCCAGCATGGTTACCGAAGCCGGTCGTCCCGGGCTGCAAACCCAGTGTTGCCAGTGGAATTTGTCGGGCAGCCATGGGATTTCGAGCCAAAATACGCTTTGGCCGCCTCCGGGCACGGGTCGGCTCTTCATCCCTCAGTAACGGCCCTTAGCGTTAAGAAAGCGTTGATCGGCTCGTGACAAGACAAAAAGGTGCGGCGGCGGTGATGCTTCATCCACACACATGCGCCAAAATGCATCCGTTAACCGCGCCGCGCGATTGCGCACGGTGGAGGGTAAAGGAATAGTAAAGAGAAGGGCTTGGCCCGTTCTCGTTCGACTTGAGTTGTCTATGCCGCCGTCCGGTTCGTCCACACCGTCTGGATCTGATTCGAAGCGCCAACGCGTTCTCCCGGTTCCCAAGGCCGCGGCGAACCTGCGGACGTTTGAGCCTGACTCCTCGATCGTCTCCGACATCATCCCCTCGCCGAACCATGGCGAGCGCAACAAGGGACGGCAGCCCGACATGATCGTGCTGCACTACACTGGCATGCCCGATGTCGAGGGTGCGCTGGCCCGGTTGTGCACCGCCGGCACCGAAGTCTCGGCGCACTACGTCGTGCTGGAGGACGGCCGCATCGTGCAATGCGTGCCCGAGACCAGGCGGGCCTGGCACGCCGGCGTCTCGTCCTGGGCCGGCGAGGACGACATCAATTCCTGCTCGATCGGCATTGAGATCGTCAATCGCGGCCATGACTGGGGCTATCCCGAGTTTCCGCTGCGCCAGATCGCCGCCGTGATCGCGCTGTGCCGCGGCATCATGCTCCGCCGCAAGGTGCCGACCCACCGCGTGCTCG
Source organism: Bradyrhizobium sp. 199 (assembly GCF_023073355.1). Classification (GTDB taxonomy): domain Bacteria; phylum Pseudomonadota; class Alphaproteobacteria; order Rhizobiales; family Xanthobacteraceae; genus Bradyrhizobium. Next base: position 1,269,418 of record NZ_JADPJI010000002.1, on the reverse strand, counting down.
GCCATTCCGACGTCGCGCCCGCGCGCAAGAAGGACCCCGGCGAAAAGTTTCCGTGGCACTCGCTGGCCAATTCCGGCGTCGGTCACTGGGTCACGCCCGCCCCTGTCGTGCGCGGCGAGACCCTGATGCTCGGCACCATCAGCGACGAGGTGCTGGGTTTGCAACAGGCGCTCGCCAGATACGGCTACGGTGTGCCGCTGACAGGCAAATACGACGCTGCGACCATGGAAGTCGTCACCGCCTTCCAGCGCCATTTCCGCCCGGCGCGGCTGGATGGTGTCGCGGACCACTCGACGCTGTCGACCCTGCAGGCGCTGCTGGCAAGCTTGCCGGCGGAGGGGACGGATGTTGCGTCGAAGTAATAGTGAGGTTTGTGCGCCGCTCTCGTGTCCCGGACGCGCGAAGCGCGAGCCGGGACCCAGTCGGCGACAAGATCCGGACCGTGGTATGGGCCCCGGCTCTGCAGCGCATCGCTGAAGAAGCGCTGCGCTGCGTCCGGGGCACGAGAGACCTACTCCATCTCCCTCACCCGCCGCGCATACAATCTTCGCAACGGCTCCAGCTGCGTTGCCTCCGTCGCCGCCCGATACGCCTCGCGCGCTTCGTCGTTGCGGCCGAGCCGCCGCAACAGATCCGCGCGCACTGCGGGCAGCAGCTCATAGCCGCGGAGCCCGCCACGGGCACCGATCGCATCGACGAGATCGAGCGCACGGGCCGGCCCATCGACCATCGACACCGCGGCAGCATGGTTGAGCTCGATCACCGGAGAGGGACCGATGCGCAGCAACACCTCGTAGAGGCCGGCGATCTGCGGCCAATCGGTCTGCTCAAAGCTCGGCGCACGCGCATGCAGCGCGGCAATCGCGGCCTGCACGGCATAAGGCTGCGGCCGGCCGGGGACGCGTAGCGCATCGTCGACCAGACGCAGGCCCTCATCGATCTGCGCGCGATCCCACAGCATGCGGTCCTGCTCCTCCAGCAGCACGACATCGCCGGCCGGCGTCTCGCGCCCGGCGCGGCGCGCATCGTGCAGCAGCATCAAGGCGAGCAGGCCCTTGATGCCCGCGCGATCCGGTATCAGCCGGTCAAGCAAGCGGCCGAGCCGGATGGCCTCAGCCGCAAGATCGGGCCGCATCAGATCCGCGCCGGCGGTCGCGACATAGCCCTCGGTGAAGACGAGATAGATTACGGCCAGCACGCCATCGAGCCGCGGTGCCAGCGCGTCGCGCTCGGGCACCTCATAGGGTATGCCGGCGAGGCGGATCTTCTGCTTGGCGCGGACGAGCCGCTGCGCCATCGCCTCCTCACTGAGGAGAAATGCGCGCGCGACCTGCGTGGCCGACAGCCCGCAGACCGTGCGCAGCGTCAGCGCGACCTGGACCTCGGCTGCGAACGCGGGATGGCAACAGGTGAAGATCAGCCGCAGCATGTCGTCGTCAAGTACCGAGGCTGGCTCATCGACCGTTTGCGCGTTCAGCTCGAGCTCGTGGACAAGCGCCTGCTGCTTGCCGCGGAAGGCGGCCTGGCGCCTGACACGGTCGATCGCCTTGTGCTTGGCGACATTGACCAGCCACGCGCGCGGATTGTCGGGCAGGACGCACGCCGGCCAGCGTTCGAGCGCAACCGCAAAGGCGTCCTGCAGCGCGTCCTCGGCAAGATCGAAATCGCCGACGAGGCGGATCAGGGTGGCCAGCGCCCGCCCCGCCTCGTCGCGGAAGATCTTTTCGATCTCGCTGGGTGTCATGCGGCGACGCGCGGCTCAGCCGTCACTTGTCGTAAGCCCAGATCGGACGCACCTCGATTGAGCCGATCCGCGCGCTGGGAATCCGCGCCGCAATCTCGATCGCGGCATTGAGATCCTTGGCCTCGACAAGGTAATAGCCGCCGAGCTGCTCGCGGGTTTCCGCGAATGGGCCGTCGGTCGTCAGCGTCTTGCCGTCGCGCACGCGCACGGTCGTCGCGGTCGTGGTCGGCTGGAGCCGGTCGCCGGCCTTGAAATTGCCGCTCTGAATGATGCCTTGCGTGAAGGTCTGATATTCCGCCGTCATCTGCTGGCCGGCCGCCGGACGCATGTTCGCGTATTCGGCTTCGTTCTGGTAGATCATCAGCAAATACTGCATCGCTTAACTCCTGTTGCACGGCTGGATCGCCGACACCCAGTCGAACGGGGCACGCTCCAAACGACATCTTCAGGATAAATTATTTTAGATGCCGCGTGCGCGACGATCTCGGCTTGACGGAACCGTCACAAATGCCCCATGCGTTGTCAGTCAGTCGGCCGGACGGCCGCTCCGGCAAGCGCCGAAAGGCCGCCGGGGAGGAAAGTCCGGGCTCCCTTGACATACGGTGCCGGATAACGTCCGGCGGGGGTGACCCCAGGGAAAGTGCCACAGAGAACGAACCGCCCGCCTTCGCCCTTCAGGGCTATGGCGTGACAAGCCCTCGGGCTCGCCACGCCGAAGCAGCGCAAGCTGCATAGGCGGGTAAGGGTGAAAAGGTGCGGTAAGAGCGCACCGCGGTTCCGGCAACGGAGCCGGCATGGCAAACCCCACCGGGAGCAAAACCGAATAGGGACGGCAAATGCGGGCCGATCGCGCAAGCGATAACGCCGCGGGGCGGTGTCAGGCCCGCCGTCCGGGTAGGTTGCTCGAGGCCATGTGCAAACATGGTCCCAGAGGAATGGCCGTCACGTATCGTTCGCGCAAGCGGACGGTGCCCTACAGAACCCGGCTTACAGGCCGGCTGATATTCTAAAGCGTTTTCGAGCGAAGTGGTTTTCCGGTTCGCATGAAGAAAACGCGTCTTGCTGAACAAGTGACGGGGGGTTCGGCGTGAATGCGCCGGGCCCCTCACCATTTCGGCCACCGTCGTCATTCCGGACCGTGCGCAGCACGAGCCCGGAATCCATTTATCCACCGGCTCTACCGCCTGATGGATTCCGGCTTTCGCTGCGCGAGCCCCGGAACGACGACGAGAGTTACGCGACGATCTCTTGCAACGCCGCCATCAGCGCCTCCGGCGCCGTGACATTCGGTGCATGACTGGCGTCGAGCTCGAAATAGCGCCAGCCGTCCTCGTTCTTCGTGCGCTTGGCAAACTGCCCGAACACATCGCCCGGTGGAATGCGGGTGCAATAGATGTAGCTACGCGGCATCGATGGTTCGCCATGATCGAGCCTCAAGCTCGTCTCGAAGCATTTGATCGGCATGTCGACCCGGCGCGCGTTGAGCCAGTCGAGATCAGCTTGCGGCGTATCCGGCGGCGGCGGGTTCGGCGGAACACGATAGCCGTCGCCGGAGCTTGCCGCCTTGCGCATCGGCTCGCGTCCACCATCGTGGAGATCGAACAGCGACTGACCGTTACGCGGCACGAAGGCGTCGAGATAGATCAACTGCGTCACGCGCTCGCGGGCGCGATCGGCGACGCCGGTCGCGACCATGCCGCCATAGCTGTGGCCGAGCAGCACGATGTCGTTCAGATCTTCGAATCTGATGACGTTGAGGATGTCCTGGATATGCGTCTCGAGGTCGATCGAGGGATTGGCCAGATGCGCGCGCTCACCAAGGCCGGTGTAGGTCGGCGCCATCAGGCGGTGACCGGCCTCGGCCATCAGCGGATGCATCTTCTTCCAGGCCCACGCCCCGGACCAGGCGCCATGACAGAGCAGGAAAGTCTTCGCGCGCGTGGCCATCGGCGTTTCCATCGTTCTTGTTCGACACGATGGAGTGTAGCGGCCGGCCGCGCGATGTAAACGCTGCGGCTTAGAGCGTGATCCGGAAAAGTGTGCAGCCGTTTTCCAAAAGGATCACGCTCAAACATAAGCTAAAGCGCGATGACGGTTCATCGATCTCATCGCGCTTTAGGCCGCGCGCGCGTCCGCCTTCACCAGCACCGGAGCAAGCTCATCGCCCTCGCGCCGCCGCTTGCTCGCCTCGAAACCGTGCATGCCGAGCTGCCATTGCAGCCCGACGATGGCGCCCTTAGTCGGCTGCAGCAGCGCAAGCGAGGCGAACAGGGTCACGGGCAGCCACACCGCGAGTTGCAGCCACTCCGGCGGCGCGTAGGCGGTCTCGACCGCAAGAATCGCCGGCACCACGAGATGGCCGACCACGACCATCACGAGATAGGCAGGAAAATCGTCTGCGCGCTGGTGGGACAGCTCCTCGCCACAATGGTCGCAAGCCTCAGCCACTTTCAGGAAGCGGCCGAACATGTGTCCTTCCCCGCAATTTGGACATTTGCCGCAAAAGCCGCGCCACATCGCCTTTGCCAGAGAGATCACCATGACCACACCTCTTCCTTTCCAACGAACCATACAATATTATTTTGTATCCGTACATTCAAAGAATATGAGCTTAATTGCATGGATTGGACCCCTACAATCTCGGAGCTCCCGGGGCCGCGCTACCAGCGTATCGTCGAGGCCATGGAAGCCGACATCGCCGCAGGGAGACTGGTGCGCGGCCAGCAATTGCCGACCCAGCGCGCGCTGGCAAAAGCGCTCGGCGTCGACCTCACCACGGTGACACGCGCCTACACCGAAGCGCGGCGCCGCGGCATCATGGAAGCCCGGGTCGGACAGGGCTCGTTCGTGTCGGAGACCAGCGCGCGCCGCGCGATCGACCTGCCGCATCCCGTCGCGATCGATCTTTCGATGAACGTGCCGCCGCACCCGCTGGAGGCGCAACTCGACGAGCGCATCATTGCCGGGATGGAAGCGATCCGGGGGCAATCGGGCCTGACGGCGTATCTCAACTATCAGCCGCCCGGCGGCAGCGCACATGAGCGCGAAGTCGCCGCGCGCTGGATGCGTGCGCGGGTGCCGCATGCGCAGGCCGATAAGCTCGTGGTGTTTCCAGGCGCGCAGACGATCCTGTTCAACCTCCTCGCTTATCTCGCGCGGCCCGGCGACATCGTGCTGACGGAGGCACTGACATTCCCCGGCATCAAGGCCGCAGCATGGCGGCTTGGCGTCAAGCTCGTCGGCGTCGCCATGGATGATGGCGGCATCCTGCCCGACGCGCTGGCAAAGGCCTGCCGCATGCACCGGCCGAGGGCTGTCTATCTCATTCCGACGCTGCACAACCCCACCACCGCGACGCTTTCCCCCGAGCGGCGCAGTGACGTCGCGAGGATCATCCGCGATGCCGACACCATCTTGATCGAGGACGACGCCTACGGCTTTCTCGACCGCTCGGCCTCGCCGATCGCGGGTCTCATTCCGGAGCGGACTTATCTTGCGGCCACGCTGTCGAAATGCATCGCGCCGGCGCTGCGCGTTGCCTATCTGGTGACGCCCGACAGCGACGCGCAGCGGGAGATGCGGACGTCCTTGCAGGCGACCGTGCAGATGCCGGCGCCGCTGATGGTCGCACTGGTGACGCATTGGATCGAAAGCGGCATTGCCGACCGCATCATCACCGCCATCCGCAACGAGGCGGTGGGCCGCCAGCAGCTTGCCCAACGCACGCTGAAGGGCTTCCAGTTCCTGGCCAAGCCCGCAGCCCATCATCTGTGGTTGCGGCTGCCTGAGGGCCGGCCCGATCTCGCCGCACATCTCCTGCGAAATGGACTTGCGGTCGTCGCCGGCGATGCCTTCACAGTCGATGGGATGCCGCCGCATGCGGCACGCGTTTCGCTGGGGGCGGCACGGAACAGATCGGAATTGACGGAAGCGCTGCGCATCCTGGTCGGCGCGCTGCAGAAGCCCGCCGACACCAGGCAGATCGTCTAGATCATCGGCGATGACGGCGATGGCCGGAACGCATGACCGGTGCCGAAGGCGACGGCGGCCCGAGGATTGACGTACGACCGTCATGCGGACGCGTCTTCCGCGAAAGCCCGATGCCGCAGATCACGCTTGCGTGCAGCATGGATTGACCTGCACGGCAGCAAGCGTGTTATGCGAGCGACTGCGATCAACAGTTCGGGATCGCCGCTGCGAAGAGGACGATCTGTTGGAAACGCTCACCTACGTCCTGCTGCTGTTCGGCGCTCTGGCCGGAGGCTTCGTCTCGGGGCTGGCGGGATTCGGCACGGCCTTGATGGCGCTCGGCATCTGGCTCTACGTGCTACCGCCCTCGCTCGCGGTGCCCCTGGTGCTGATCTGCTCCGTGATCGCGCAGACCTCGACGCTGCCCTCGATGTGGAAGAGTTTTGATCTCTCGCTGGTGTGGCCGTTCCTGATTGGGGGGCTGATCGGGGTACCCTTGGGCATCATGTTGGTCGCCTCGGCCGACCCTAAAGTGTTCAAGCTGAGTGTGGGCATTTTGATTCTGATCTTCTCGACGGCGCTCTACCTGAATAAGAGGCCGCTCGCCTTCAAGTTCGGCGGCCGCTTCGCCGACGGCGTGATCGGCTTTGCCGGCGGCATATTGGGCGGCCTTGCGGGACTATCGGGTCCCCTGCCGATCCTGTGGGCCAACATCCGCGGCTGGAACAAGCACGAACGGCGCGGCATCTTCCAGCTCTTCAATTTCACGGTGCTCGCCACCGCATTGGTGCTGCAGACCGCATCGGGTCTGGTCGAATTCAAGGTGGTCTGGCTCGCACTTGTCGCCTTTCCAGGCACCTTGGTCGGCGCCTGGGCCGGCGCACGCGTCTATCATGCCCTCAACGACAAGCATTTTGGCGATGTCGTGCTCGGCCTCTTGTTCCTGTCGGGCCTTACCCTCGTCTGGAACAGTCTCGGCGCGCTCTAGCCTTGCGCCCTTTTGGCAAGCGCCATGCCGCCGGCGACACCGACACCGAGCACATAGATCCAGCCCGGCGTGAAGTCGAACAGATGCGTGTTGAGCAACGAGGTCAGCATGTTCTGGACCACGACCAGCAGGCCGATCCAGCAGGCGAGCCCCTCGCCGCGAAACAGCAAGAGATGCGCGAACCAGAGAGCGTAGAGGATCAAGACGCCGACAACGCCCCACTGCACGGCGACGCTAAAGGTCTGATTGTGCGGGTTGCTGACGATCTCCCCGCGCAGTGGATCGATCTGCGCATCGGCAGCCACGTTTGCGAACAGCCCGCGGATCGAGCCGGTGCCATGGCCGACCAGGGGTGCATCGGCGACGAAGCCCAGGGACTTTCGCCAATATTCCAGACGTGAGCCCATGCCACTGATCTGACCATCCTGCACGCTCATCTCATAGTCTCCGTTGAACTTGGCCACCGTCGTGCGCAGGTTCGGCGAGACGTTCCAGAGCAGCAGAGCCACTAGCGCCATCGCGCCCGCGGCGAGCAGCGCGGCCCGTCGGTGCAGATGCAGGAGCGCGAACATCAGGATCAGGATCGGCAAAGTCACGAGTGCCGTGCGCGAAACCACGACGAAGACCATGTTGGCGAGAAATCCGATTGCGAGTGCCGCGAACAGCACCGCGATGCCGATGCGACGTTGTCGCAGCAGCGACAGGATCGGATAGACCAGCGCGAGCGCACAGAGCGCGAATTCCTGGCTTTGGTCGATATAATTGCGCACCGCGATCCCGCTTTCGGCCTTGTAGGGTCCGCGCGACAGATAGAGCTTCAGCGAGAGTGCCGGGTCGATGGCGACGGCGTAGGAATAGAGCATCAAGACCGTGCAGGACACCAGGAAGGCGGAAAACACCCAATGACCGTAAGGCCAGCGCTCGAACTGATAGATCAGGAGCGGAATGACCAGCAGCTTCGCCGCAGGCCCGATCGCATGGATACGTTCCGGCCATGGCGCATCCGACCAGAGCGTGCCGACCGCGGCGAGCGCGACCAGCGCGATCGGCAACAGACAGATCGGGCGAAGCAGCGAACGCGGAAACTCGCGGAGATCGACGAACGCGATCGCGATCAGCCAGGGTATGAGCGCGAAGGTCAGCCCGGTCGTCGTCCACGGCAGCAGCAGCGCGATCAGCGCGACGAAGCGGGCCGGCGTGCGATAGCGCGCCGCCCAGATTGCCGAGAGCCACGACGCCGCCCGCTGTTCGTTCGACACCCCCGGCATCACGCCCCTTTTGGCCAGCCCACGGCGCGGCAAATTAGCCGGAGCCGTGGGCTGGTCACAAGCGTCGCTATGCCGGTGCGCGCGCCGGAGGCGTCACGGGATCGGCGTCGGCCTGCGCCGGAGCCTCCGCCTGCCGAATTGGCGGCAGGCGCTTCCTGAACTCGCGGCGCAGCAGCCACAGGCTCAACCCCGCCTGGAACGTGGTCGCCGCGACCGACAGATACCAGACGTACTCCATGCGGAAGCCCGGCCGGGTCGAGAGCCAGATCGCCGGCAGCGAGTACGTGAACACGCGCGTCGCCGAGCTCAAGAGCACCGGTTTGGTATTGCCGAGGCCCTGGAACATGCTCGAGCAGGTGAAGATCAGACCCTGCGCCACCATGTTGAGCGAGATGATCCGCAAGAACAGGAAAGCGACCTCCATCGTTTCCCGGTCGTTGGAGAACCCGGCGAGCAAGAGTTCGGGCTTGAACTGCGCCACGCACATGAAGCCGATCATCACGACGGTGGTGATCAACGCCGTCTGGACGAAGGTTTCCCGCACGCGCGCGCCGTTTGCGGCACCGACATTCTGGCCGGCGATCGGCCCGGCCGCGAGCGCAATCGCAAGCGCCGGCATCTGGATCAGGGCGAGGACGCGTTGTCCGATGCCGAAACCCGCCTGCGCCGCGGCGCCGAAATCGCGCAGTACGTAGTAGACCACCGCCATGAAGATGAACATCATCGCAAACTCACCGCCGGCGGGCAGGCCGACATTGAGGATGCGCTTCAAATGGCGCGGCTGCGGGCGCCACTGCGCCGGATTGAAGGAGACGTAGCGCTCGACCTTGCGGAAATACGCAAGCAGCGTCAGCGCACCAATGGCCGAGGCGATCGAGCTCGCCAGCCCCGCACCGGCAACGCCAAGCGCGTAACCGGTGCCCCAGCCTGAGATCAGCACCGGCGCCAGCGCGATATTGATCACGACCGCGAGCACCCGCACGAACATCGCGGGGCCTACGATGCCGGTCGCACGCAGCGCGGATGCCAACACTTGCATGGCGAATTCCAGCGCGAGCGCCGGCATGAACCACAACAGGTAAGTCGTCCCCGCCTCGATCGTGGCCTGGTCGGCGGCAATCGAGCGCATGTAAAGGCGCGACATGGCTGCGCCCATGACCAGGGTCAACAGTCCGAACAGCACCGACAGCGCGATAGCCTGGTTGAAGATCAGATTGGCATCTGGCCGATCCTTGCGTCCCACCGCATGCGCGATCAGCGCCACCGTGCCGACGCCCAGCACCTGCATCAGCCCGTTGATGAGAAAGCCGGCATTGCCTGCCGCGGCAACGCCCGCAACGGCGGCATCACCCAGACCCGACACGAAGTAGAGGTCGACCAGCTGGCAAATCATGATCGTGACCATGCCGACCATGATCGGAGGTGCCATGGCCAGGATGTGTCTCACGATGGAGCCGTTCGTCAGGTCTTTCATGGCTTCCCCCTCAGGCGGAGTACGGCGAAACATTGGCCCCGCCGTCCCGCGCCCTTATTCCGCTGCTGCGATATGCCCGGGCTCCACCACCTGGCGCTCGAACAGGCCGCGATAGATACCCCTGGCTTGCCCGCGAGGACGGCGTGGGTGCCCTGCTCGACGATCTCGCCGCGGTCGAACACCAGGATCCGATCGAGGCCGCGCCCCGGCTGCTTCGGCCAGTGCCGGAACACGAAGGGGAGCACCACGCGAATTGCGGCAGGTTTTTTGGACAATGCAGTCATGACATCATCCCGCCGCACGCGCGCGCCGGCTCCATCGATGGACGCAGGCCGGCCACGAGAGCCGAAACGGCGTCACTCAAAACTGACTTTGACTTGGGAAGCGGGGCGATCGGGACGCCTGGTCGAAACCTTGGCCCAATCGAAGCTGGCGGAAGAGGCCTCTAACAGGCCGCGTACATACCGAGCCAGGACATCGAAAACATCATCGAGCGCGGGCGTACGATCTGCGAATGCGACGAAATCATGCAAATCCCTCCCGGTTCGGTTGAAAGAGTGCGCTTTATAGATGTGTCGTCGGCGCTTTGCAACGGGGCTCGCGCGAGATCACCGACGAGTGTTGCAAATTAGTGCGCGTCGCTACCGCCGGTCATCGCGGCCGGCTTGTTCAGCAGCATCACCAGCAGGCTGAGGCCGAGGTAGAACAGCGTCAGGATGAAGAAGGCGTCGCCAAAGCTCATCACCACGGCCTGGCGATGCACGAGCTGGGAAAGCTGCTTCATCGCCATCAGCGTGGCATCGCCGAGCCCCTGAAACTTCTGCATGAACATGGTCAGGGTTTCGGTCGCGGTCGCGTTGCCCCAGGTCACGCGCTCCTGCAGGCGGCTGATGTGCAGATCGGTGCGGTCGTTGAGCACGGTGTTGATGACGGCGAGGCCGACCGCGCCGCCGAGGTTGCGCATCAGGTTGAACAGGCCCGAGGCGTTCTTCACCCTGTCGGGCGCCAGCGTGCCCAGCGCGATGTTGTTGGTCGGCACCATCGCGAACATCATGCCGACGCCGCGCAATATCTGCGGAATCAGCAGCTCGTAGAAATCGTAGTCGCGCGTGATCCAGGTCATCTGGTAGGAGCCGATCGCGAACACGACGAGGCCGAATGCGATCATGTAGCGCATGTCGAGCTTCACCATGAGGCGGCCCACCAGCGGCGCGACCAGGAACATGGTGATGCCGGAGACGAACATGGTCTCGCCGATCATCAGCGCGCTGTAGCCGCGCACCTCGGCGAGATAGCGCGGATAGATGTAGGTCAGGCCGTAGAGGCCGATGCCGATGCAGAATTGCAGCACGCAGCCCACAGCGAAATTGCGGTTGGAGAAGGTGCGCAGATTGACGATCGGCTCGGCCGCCGTGAAGACGCGCCAGAAGAAGGCGATTGCCGAGATGGCGCAGATCCAGGCGCAGATCGCTACCGAAGTATCCTGCATCCACTCGTGCAGCGGACCTTCCTCCAGCACATATTCCAGCGTGCCAAGGAAGCCGGCCATGAACAAGAGGCCCCACCAGTCGAAGCGGTCGAGCAGCTCGAAATGCGGTTCGTCGAAATCGACAAGCGCGAGCACGCCGATGGTGATGCCGATGCCGGGTACGACGTTGATGAAGAACAGCCAGTTCCACGACATCAGGTCGGTGATGTAGCCGCCGACTGTCGGACCGATCGTGGGAGCAAGGGTCGCGACAAGCCCGATGATGGGACCGACGATGTGGAATTTCGATCGCGGGAAGACGGTGTAGGCCGCGGCGAACACCGTCGGGATCATCCCGGCGCCGAGAAAACCTTGCAGCGCTCGCCAGAGGATCATCTCCTCGATAGTGGTGGCGAAGCCGCAAAGCAGGCTCGAGGCGGTGAAGCCCGCCGCCGAGATCGCGAACAACAGCCGCGTTCCGAAGGCGCGCGACAGGAATCCCGACAGCGGGATCGCGATCACCTCGGCGATCAGATAGGCGGTCTGGACCCAGGCGACCTCGCTGGAACTCGCCGAAAGTCCGGCCTGGATTTCACTCAGGGAGGCCGAGACGATCTGGATGTCCAGGATCGACATGAACATCCCGAACACCATGATGATGAACGCGAACAGCCGCTTCGGCGCGATGCGCTCCGAAGCGGGATCCGCCATCATGGCAGGTGAAGCAGTGGTGGCGCTGGCCATTCCCTCACCCAACTCGCGCGGGAGTGCGCGGTCCACCTCTCCCCATCGGGGAGAGGTCGATTTGCACCTGGCGATGCGCAGCATCGTCCAGCGCAAATCGGGTGAGGGGCCGCAACTCCCTCGAGGGGGCGTAACCCCTCACCCGGATCGCACCTTGCGATACGATCCGACCTCTCCCTTCGGGAGAGGTGACGGACGAAGCGGCGCTCGTGTTGAACATGATCTGCCTACCGCCGCCTACTGCGCATGGACCGCGGGATCGTCGAGGTCGACCTCGCTGTCGGCGTCGGCCGCGCCCTTGTTGGTGTCGACGGTCACGTAGACCGACATGCCGGCACGAAGCAGGTTCTGCTTTGCCACCGACTTCGGCACGCGGATGCGAACCGGCACGCGCTGCACGATCTTGGTGAAGTTACCGGTCGCGTTGTCAGGCGGCAGCAGCGTGAACACCGAGCCTGCGCCGGCCGCGATGCTGTCGACCACGCCGGAGAACTTGCGCATGCCGTAGGCATCGACCTTGATCGTCACCGGCTGGCCGGGACGGATACGCTTGAGCTGGGTTTCTTTGAAATTGGCGTCGATATAGACGTCGTCGAGCGGCACGACGTTGCCGAGCCGCTGGCCGATCGCGACGAAATCGCCGGTGCTGACGAGACGGTTCGAGAACGTGCCGTCGACCGGCGCACGCACCGCTGTGAAAGCCAGATCGCGCTCGGCCTTGGCGAGCGTGGTCTTGAGCTCGGCGAGCTGGGCCTGCGCTTCGGCCTGCTGCGCCTTGGCCACGTCCACGTTGCTGACGGCAACGTCGTAGGCGGCCTGCGCGGCCTTGACCGCGGCGGCGCCCTGGTCGCGTCCGGCTTCCGAGCTCTCGAACACGGCGCGCGAGGCAAAGCCCTTGGTGCTCAGCGCCTGCTGGCGCTCATAGTCGAGATCGGCCCGCTTGAGGCCGGCTTCGGCCGAGACGAGCTGTGCCCTGGCCTGCGCGACCTGGCTGTCGAGCGCCGCGACCTGGCGGCCAATGCGATCGATGGTGGCCTGCTGGGTGGCGATCTTGGTTGCGGCGGCATCGACCGCAATCTTGTAATCACCGTCGTCAATGCGCAGAACGATATCGCCGGCTTTCACCAGCGTGTTGTCGCCAGCCAGGATCGAGGAGATGTGGCCTGCAACGCGCGCGCCCAGCATGGTGTTGTTGGCGCGGACATAGGAATCATCGGTGGAGATGTAGAAGCGGCCGACCAGCGTGTAGTAGCCGGCATAGCTCGCGGCGGCGAGCGCAAGCACGAGGCCGAGGCCCATCAGGACGAACTTGCGCTTGCCGGATTTGGGAGCGCCGGCGGCGGGTGCGTCGGATGCAGATGCGGCCGGCTTGTCGGTCAGGGGCTTCTCCGGCGCCTCACCGGTGCGGCGTTTGCCTTCCTCGGCCACATGCGCGCGCAATTGCTCGGCCAGCGGTGCTGCGCTCTCGCTGGCAGCATCATCCCCCGCGAGCTTCTCCACCGCGTCCTGGCGAAGGACGCGCGCAGCCTGGTCTCTCGATACGGCCATAAAGGGCTCCCCAAAAAGGCGATCAAGGAGACGGCAGGTGTGCGGCCTGTTCCCCACTCGATGATCTAAATACCATTGACCGAACGGTTCGGTCAATATACATAATCATCCCAGCCGAAACCCTACTGGCGAGAATGCTTTGTTCAGGTTTCATGGCCCACGACTCGACTCAAAACCTTCCGAGACCCTGAACCAATGGTTGTAGCTGCCAGCGAACATCTGCACGTCATCCCAGAGGAGGACAGTTCCAAACGCCGCCAGATACTGGACGGGGCCCGGAAGGTGTTCATGGATCTCGGTTTCGACGGCGCCAGCATGGGCGAGATCGCGCGCGCCGCGCAGGTCTCCAAGGGCACGCTCTACGTCTACTTCGCCGACAAGGGCGCGTTGTTCGAAGCCATCCTCGAGCAGGAGGCGCTCCAGCACGGCCAGGTCGTGTTCAATTTTGATCCCGCGCGCGATGCCGAGACCACGCTGAAGGAGTTCGGCTGGGCCTACATCCACCTGCTCTGCCGGCCTGGCGGCGGATCGGCGATCCGCACCGTGATGGCGATCGCCGAGCGCATGCCCGATGTCGGCCGCCGTTATTATGCGCGGGTGCTGGACAAGAGCATCAGCCGCCTCTCCGACTATCTCAAGACTCGTGTCGGCTGCGGCGATCTCAAGATCGACGATTGCGACCTTGCGGCGGCGCAGTTCATGGAACTGTGCAAGGCTTCGCTCTTTCTGCCCTTCGTCTTCCAGGCCGCTCCCGCACCGTCGGAACAGCGCATGACCGAAGTGGTCGACAGCGCGGCGCGGATGTTCCTGGCGGCTTATAAGGCGAAGTAACGGCAAGCCGTCGGCGCGTTGCGCAGGCCGGACCGGCCACTATATTGCGGCCATGTCTCGTGATCTTCGCCCGCCGGTCGATATCCTCCATTATGAGATCGTCCAGGAACAGGCCTCGGCGCTTGGACGGATGGGCCGCACACTCGAACAGGCGCTGGCGCGCTTGCGCGAGTTCGACGCTGCCCACGCGCAGGAGATGCCCGCCTCGATGCAGCCGGCCAGGCGCAAGCTGGTGATGGAAGCTGGCCAGGCACTGTGGATGTTCGTGGTGCAGCGTGAGGCGACCGGCTTGCGTGACAGCCGCCACATCATGCGCACCTACAACGTCCCAGGCGAGGTGCAGCTCTGCATGGGGCCGGGCCTCGCACGGTCGAAGCCAGGCTCGTCATGACAACGGCAGCGGGCGCTACTCGGTCACCTGCTTCCTCAACGCCGAAAGATCATTGACGACCATCTTGGTCGGACCGGTCGAGATGATGCCGTCGTCCTGGAGACGGTTGAGGATCAGGCTGATCGACTGGCGCGTCGCACCGATCATGCGCGCGAGGTTGGCCTGCGTGATGCGGCCGAGCGAAATCGGGCCGTCCTCATTTTGCGCCGCGTTCTCGGACAGCTTCACCAACAACAGCACCAGCCGCTCGGCGGCCTTCTGCCCTGCCAGCGTCTGCGCCAGCATGGAATAGGTCTCGCCCTTGAAGCCGAGACATTCGATCAGCGCGACTGCGAACGAGGGCGACTGCGCGATCAGCCTGCGGATCGCATCCTGATCGAGATGAAGCGCCTCGACCCTTCCGAGCGCGCGGGCCGACCAGCTATGCCGGTGAACGCCGAGAATGTAGGGAGCGCCGACGAAGTCACCGGCCTCCCAGGTCGCCAGCATCAACTCGCGCCCCTGCGTACCGGCATGCGCGCTTTCGACGATCCCGCTCAGAATGACGTGGATACCGTTGGCGGGCTCGCCTTCCCGCAGCAGATATTCGCGGTTCTGGTAGGTCGCCAACCTGCCGGTCCGCATCACCAGATCCAGATCGGGCTTGTCCAGCGCGTTCAGCACGTAACGTCCGGTCCCGGCCCTTTGTACCTCAGCGCAAGGCGCGCTTGGATCGGCGACTTCATGCGCATGACCGCGCCCCACGATCAGTCTCCCTTCGAGTGACGGCTCGAAGGCTAGGAGGTCTCCGGTCGGATTGCAACGCGGCGCAAATACTCAAGTCCGCGCTGCCGCTCCCATAAACGCGCAGGCGAGCTCGGCCAGCAGGCGCTCCCGACCGGCCGGCGCCAAGAACGTGACGCCATACGGCACGCCGGCCGCGGTCATCGCATTCGGCACTGCGATCGCGGCGAGCCCGAGCGGATTGGCGTAGTTGGTATAGTAGCCGTTGTTGAAATTGGCCATCAGCGGATCGCGCGCCACATCATCGATGCTGAGGATGGTACCGACCGTCGGCACGACCAGCGCATCGTGCGCGTCCCAGAAATCGCGAAGCCTACGCTGGACGGCCTTGACCTCATAGAACGCGCGATAGGCATCAGCGGCCGAGAATTTCCGGCTGCCGAGGACGAGATCGCGCACAATATCGATGCCCGCATCGGGATGGGCGTCCAGGAACGCACCGACCGAGACGTCGCGCTCGGCAAGGAAAGGGCCGAAGAACATCAAATCGTTGATCGAGGTGAACGGCGCGAAGTCGACCGGGGTTATCGGCAGATCGAGCTGTCGCAGCCTGTGCAGCGCATCGCCGAACAACCTCTCCGTCTCTGGATTGCCGAAGAACCTGAGCTGATCGACGCGCGGCGTTGCGATCTTCAGCGACCGCGCCGGGCAAGCCTGCTCCGTCCAACCGGCAAAATCCACCGGCGAAAAGCAGTCTGCAGGGTCGCGCCGTGCCAACACGCGATAGATGTCATAGCCGTCACCGGGAGTGC
This sequence comes from Bradyrhizobium sp. 199, assembly GCF_023073355.1. Classification (GTDB taxonomy): domain Bacteria; phylum Pseudomonadota; class Alphaproteobacteria; order Rhizobiales; family Xanthobacteraceae; genus Bradyrhizobium. The sequence continues at coordinate 1,253,458 of NZ_JADPJI010000002.1, read as the reverse complement.
GTGTGTAGAGCGAGATGGTGTCAAAGCTCCGGCACGCGTAGACCATGCCGCGCTGGCTGAAGGCTCCCGGGGCCGGCTTGAAGCCCGTGACGCCGCAATAGGACGCAGGCACCCTGCCGGATCCGCCGGTGTCGGTGCCGAACGCGAAGGACGACGTGCCGGTTGCCACCGACACCGCCGCGCCGGAGCTGGAGCCGCCCGGAATGTAATCCGGATTGTGCGGATTGCGAGCGATGCCGTAAGGCGAGCGGACGCCGACAAGGCCGGTCGCGAACTGATCCATATTGGTCTTGCCAACATAGATCGCGCCGGCCGCAATGGCGTCGGCCACCACCGGGCTCGTACCCTTCGCGACATAGGCAAATTCCGGGCAGGCCGACGTGGTTTGCTCGCCCGCAACATCGATGCAGTCCTTGACCGAAAAGACGAGCCCGTAGAGCGGCAGGCTGTCGATTTCGCCGATGCGCGCATCGAGCGCGCGCGCTGCGGCCATGACGCTCTCGGGCTCTGCCGCCGATATCCAGACGCCGCTCTGGTCGGCGCCGCTTAGACGCGACAGCACGTGCGTGGCGACGTCCGAGGGCTTGAGCGCGCCGTTGCGATAGAGAGCGCGCAGATGGCGAGGCGAGATATCCATGTCGGTCACGTGCTCACGGGAATCGGAGGTGTCGGCGAGACGAACCCGCCGGCACGGGCCATCAGCGGCCGATCACCTTCTCGATATAGGCCGGCTGGATGAAGGCTTCGAAGTCGGCGCGCGGCAGCAATTTCGGCAGGCGCTCCTGCTTCACCAGAAAGTCGGCGGTCGCAATCAGCGTGTCGACGAACCTGCCCTTCTTCGCGCTTGTGCCGAGATATTCCTCGGTAAGCTGCTGGTTGCAAGGAACCATGCCGGTGCCCTTCATCATTCGAGTAGCGTCCGGGAGCGGCAGCGACAGCTCCTCCGCAATGATCTCGGCCGTCTTCTCCGGGTTCTTCAGCCAGAAATCGATCCCCTCGCACTCGGCCTTGATGAACTTCTCGACATAGGACGGATACTTCTCGGCGAACGCATTCATGACGACGCCGATGTCCCAGGTCGGGTAGCCACGCTTGGCCATCTCGCCCGAGGTGACGAGTATCTTGCCGCCGTTCTTCACGACCTTGTCCAAATTCGGCTCCCAGAACCATGCAGCGTCGATGTCCCCGCGAAGCCAGGCGGCAGCAATGTCGGAAGGCGCGAGGTCGATGATCTTCATCGAAGCGGGGTCGACGCCTTCGTCCTTCAGCGCCTGGAGCAGCAGGTAATGTGTCGTCGACCCGAAGGGGGCAGCCACCGTCTTACCCTTCAGATCCTTGAGCGAGGTGATGTTCTTGTCGCTACGAACCACCATCGACTCGACATAGTCGAGCATGTTGATAACCAGGATGCCCTTGATCGGAAGCGCGCGGGTCGCGCCGATTGCGGTCGGCGGATTGCCGAGACCGCCGAAGTCGACGTCATTGCCTGCGATCGCGCGCAGCATGTCGCCGCCGCCTCCGGCCTTGACGTATTTGATGTCGACGCCCGGCATCTCCTTGGCGAGCAGGCCGAGATGCTTGGTGACGAGTTGCGCGTTCACCAAGTTGAGATAGCCGACGGTCACCTTGGTCGGCTTCTCTTCGGCGCGCGCAGCGGCCGAGAGCGCCATCGTGGCAATGACAAGCGTAGCAAGAAGTCTCTTCATCATGTCGATCTCCCCTCGATCAGGATTGGATGTCAGGCCCACGGCATCAACAGTTTCGCGATGCCACGCATCATGAGGTCCAGCACGACCCCGGTAAATCCGAGCACGATCAGGCCCATGATCACCACGTCGGACAGCAGGAATTTTGCGGCATCCCAGATCATCCAGCCGATGCCCGCTGAGGCCGCGACGATCTCGGCGGCGACGAGAACCGTATAGGTGAAACCAAGCGAGATGCGCATGCCGGCGAGGATCAGCGGTCCCGCTGCGGGCAGATAGACGTGGAAGAGCAGGTGACGCCGGGTCGCGCCAAGGGATTGCGCGGCACGCACGTAGACGGGATCGACGCTGGTGACGGCCTGGATCGTCGAGATGACGATGCCCGGCAAACCGGCGAGGAACAGCAGCGATAGCTTCGAGCTCTCGCCGATGCCGAGCCACATCACCAGAAGCGTATAGAGCCCGAGGGGCGGCAGCGGCCGGTAGAACTCGATCAGCGGATTGAGCAGCGCGCGTGCATTGCGCGACACTCCCATGAGGACCCCGAGCGGGATGCCGATGAAGCAGGCCAGTGCGAAAGCAGTTAGGATGCGGTAGAGGCTTGCGCCGAGATGCTGGGGTAGCGTCGCTCCCTGGTAGCCCTTCGTCATGGTCTTGACGAACGCAGCCCAGACCGTTTGCGGCTTCGCCAGGAACAGCTCGTTAGCCCAGCCCACTTCCGTGACGATGGCCCAAGCGGCCAACAGCACGGCGACGGTGACAGTCGAGAGCAGAAGCGATCGCGAGACCTTCGGGATGTTCAGCCGCAGACTGCCCCGCTGCGTGCGATCGACAGAAATCGGAATCTCCATGGGGCTCGCCTCGACGCTCATATGCGCACTCCCAAGATCTGCATGATGGTCAGCGCGTAGATCCGCGTCGCCATCACCGACTTGGTGATCGAGATGCTCTCGTTGTCGACGGCCCAACCATCCTCACCGGGACCAAAGGTCACCGCGTTGATCCCCGCCTCGCGAAAACGGATGGTATCGTTGAAGGCGTTCTTGCGATTGACCCCGGGCTCGCGGCCCATCAACCGCCGGTAGACCGCACGAAGCGAGCGGCAAGGCTCCTCTTCGACCGGCACCGGTTGGGTCGCGTTGACGAACAGTGAGCCGGGCACCTGGCGCACCTCGACCTTGACGTCGTTGGCACCCGCTAAAGTCGCTTGCCCGAGACGCTCGATGTCGGACATCACGCTGGCGAGCGTCATGCCCGGCACGATGCCGACCACCGCAAGGGTGATGGTGCAGGCATCGGGTGAGAACTGCATCTCGCCGGGCAGGCCACCACGGATGCGCACCACGGAGCAACATGGTGGCGTATGCCCCATGAACTCGCTGGGAAGGTGCGTGAACGCCATCTCCTGCAGCCTCGGCAGCAGCTTCGCCGCCTCCATGATGGCGTTGACGCTGATGTCGGGACGCCAGATATGCGACTTGATGCCCTGAACCGTGACCTCGATCAGGCAATGGCCGGAATTGGCCACCGAGAGGTTCATGCCCCAGTCCTTGCTGACATCGCCCCAGGCGGTCGGCTCGGCCGTGATCTCGTAGTCGGCGGTGAGGCCGACCTTCTCCAGCATATAGATCGAACCCTCGGTGCCGTTGCGCTCCTCGTCAACGGTGTAGCAGCACATCAGCGTGCCATCGAACTTCACACCTTCTTCGATCAGGGCCTGCACCGCGAGCAGCGATGCCGCAAGATTGCCGCGCGTGTCGGAGGTGCCGCGGGCATACAGCAAATCGCCATGACGCGTGGCCTTGAACGGATCGAAATCCGTCATGTGCCATTTCTCCGGCTCGACGACGGGGTAAGTATCGAGGTGATCGTTGAGGATCAGCGACGGCGCGCCCTCCCGCCCCTTCAGCACGCCCAGCACATTGGGCCGGTGCGGCTGTGCACTGTGCTTGGTGACCACCATGCCGAGGGCTTCGAGCTTGCCCGCAACCAGCATGGAGATCGCCTCCTCCTCGGCGGGCGGCAGGTCGGGGTCGAGCGGATTGCCGGACCGCGGTTGACCGGTACGGATCAGCTCCGTTGCCAGTTCAAGCCAGCGCTGCTCCGTGATGCGCGACAGCACGCGCTGTTCGAGATCGGAGTAGGGCGGAGTGAGAGGCATCTGCATGACGGGTTCCGTTGACTCACAGCGCCGGCCGCGCCGCTTCGTTGCAGGACCTTCATTGCAGCGAATGTGCCAACTGCCGGGTAAGCCCGTCCGGGCGCAAATACTGACGGAAATTCAATGATTTGGAGCAAAATCGCGGCGGCGCAAATTTTTGCGCGCCAGCTGCGCTTGGCCAAAGACACAGCGCTGGCTGAACAGACCAGCCGCAGCGGGTGGAGGGCCGCGCGCCTGGTCTCGTCCGCGCCTAATCGTCCGCGTACTCGTCCTCTTCACGCTTGCGCGTCGCGCTTTTGCGCGCACCGAGCGAACCGGTCACGGACGGATCGCGCGCATTGGCATAGGGACTGCGCGAATGCGCACGCGAGGCAACCTCTTCGCCTGAGACGGCGGCGGGCTGGCAGATCAGGCGGCGGCTGGCGCGGCGCATCAGATCGACGTGGATGTGATCGTAGTGATGGACGTTCGACCCCGGCGCAAGAACGGTGGTGAAATGCGCGCAGGCGCCCGACTGCACGTCGCGCAGGAATGCCTGCTCCTCCGGCATGCCGCGCCAGCCGTCCTTTACGGTGACACGGCGGCCGTCGACAAGCACGAAGGCGGAAATGTCGAGCGCATTGCCGAAGGCGTGCTCGGAGATGTGGGCGCGCGAGTTGCCGTTCATGCCGCGGCAGGAATAAGCCGAGATCTGCTTGATCTCGGCGACGCGGACGCCGAACCAGCGCATGGCCGAGGGCTGCACGGTGTCGGCGAGCCAGCGGTCGAGCTCGGACACGATCGGACAGGCCAACGTCGCGGTCGGCTTGATCGCAACGGGACCGACCGCGGTGACGGGATTGCCCTGCGCCGGGCCAAGACGCGGCAGCGGCTGCTGTGCAGGCGCCTGCGAGTAAGGTGCGGGATTCGCGGGCCGTGCGGGATAGCTCGGCGCATTCATGTAGCGAGAAGCCCCCGCGGCATCGGTGCCCTCGGGCGGCAGATCGATTTCGTCTTCCTCCGGCGCGACGCCGGGCGCGTTCAGCGACATCGGTCCCGACGAGGTGCCATAGCCGGACGGCTGGCGCACCGCACTCTCGGGATAATTCGGCCGTTGCGGATAGGAGGATGACGGATAATTCTGGCTCTGCGGATAATTCGACCGCGGCTGCGTCACCGGCCAGCGCGGCTGGCCCCCGACGCTGCCCGGCGGGCGCAGCTCCTCGTCGGCAAAGCCATAACTGCCGGAGGCCTCGCCGAGAGCGGCGACTTTGAGGGGAAATTCGGCGCCGCACTGACCAGGGCCGGAAATGGGATCGATCCGGACGAGATCCGGTCCCTCCTTCACCGCACCCGATTTCAGGCAAGCGGCTTCCGCCTCGGCCCGCCAAGGTTCGCGTTCGGCCTGGAAGAAGCCGCGTCCGCAACCCGCTAGCGAAACAAGGACGATGGAGCCGACGAGATACAAACGAACTCCGCGCGTCATGCACGCACGTTCGGTGAATTTACTTAAAGACTCTTCAACACGTTGATTTCATGTTTCTTTAACCATGCCGGCTGTGCGCGACGAAACCTCGGCAGGCCTGAGCGACAGCAAGACTGACTTTTTCGGAAACGCACTTTCTGTTAACCATGAGGTCGCGCGCCAAGCAGCGCGCGTTGAGGGAGGGACCTCATGACCTTCGCCGGGAGACTGAGCGTAGTCACCGCGTACCTCGCCATGGCCTTCGTCGGCGCCATCGTGCTCGGCATGATCTAGACTCATCAAGCGCGTCGGGACGGCTTATCGTGACGAGCTACGACCGTGCGCCCCACTGCCGCGATGTCGTGATCCGTTGCTCGCGGGGCTCCTCGACCCGCGTCCAGTCGTTGCCCGAGCACCAGAAGCGGCCGATCGCGCAGGCCTCGACATGGAGCGTGCCGGAGCTCTTCAACGTCATCGTTCCATAATAGGTGCTGCCGCTGGAACGACTGTAGATGCTGCCGGCCCAAACGTCGTGCGTTCTCGGCTTCATGTTGACGAGCACGCTCTCGCCCCTGTTCGACGCCTCCGTGAGCGCGAAACCGCACAGCGCCGGTCCGCAGCGTTCGATCCGCACCGTCCCCTTGGCACCCGGGCTTTCCCATTCGCCGAGCGGCGAATAGGCCGGCTCGTCGTCGCTGCGCTGTGCGGCCGGTGCCGCCTGCTTGATCTCGAGCCTTGGCGCAACGACCGGCGGCTCCATGCGCGGGGGGTCGAGCGTAATAGTCTTCGGCGGATCGACGCGCGGCAACTCAATCCGTGACGGCGCGGGCGGCGGCGCAACCGGCTGCGACGTCGTTGCGGCAAGGACGGGGGCGGGAGCTGGCGGCGGTGCCGCGACAACGGCCGCCTCGGGCGGCCGGATCGGCGCCACTGGATAGACCGGCTGCGGCGCCTGGGCGAGCGGCGCGGGCGGCGGAACGGGCCTGGTGTCGACATCCTCCGCGCGCCGCAGGCTGCGATGGGAGGAAATTGAAACGCAGGAGGCGGATCGGCAGCTCCTGGGCGACTCGACGTGAAAGCGGTGGCCGCCGATCGAGAAGGAGTAGGAACCGGCCTCGGCCGCGGGCACGACCGCCATCAAAGCGATCAATGTGCCAAGCGAAGTCACAAGCCGGATCATCGGCGTCTCCTGTCGTGTCGCGGCAAAGTTATGCGGATGAGGCGCGGCTGAATGTGCGCTGCCTCACCCAGACGCTGGCGAACCGTTGTGACGCCCATCACAGAACACCTGAGCGGCCCGGCGTAGGGTCGAACCACGCTTCATCCACCAGCGACTCCGGTCCATCTCGGACCACGCCATTTTCGGAGGTTGTCATGAACAAGCTCACCATCGCCGCCACTGCGCTCTTCCTCGCTTCGACCGCCGCCGCACATGCCGGCGGCAATTCGATCTCGTTCCAGATCGAGGGCCAGCACATCCGCATCGAGACGCCGCGCAACTGTGCCTCGCTCAACTGCGTGACCATCGTCGCGCCGGGCCTGTCGGACAAGCCGATCAAGCTGAACAACATCAACCTCAAGGGTCTCGGCGGCTCCAAGGATGATGACGTCGATACCACGCCGGCTCCGGCGACGACCGCGCAGCCCGCGCCGGCTCCCGTGCAGCAGCAGCCTGTGCAACAGGCGCCGGTTCAGGCGACCGCACCGGCAGCTCCCGCCGCGCCCGTGACGGCCGCAACCGCCGCGCCATCCGTCAGCTTCGACAACACGATGCAGCCCGCACCGGCCGCGGCGCCTGCTCCTGCTCCTGCACCCGCGCCGGTCGCGGTTGCTCCCGCGCCTGCCCCTGCCCCGGTGGCCGCTGCGCCCGTGGCCGCGGCGAACTCGCCGATCGGCGTCTGGGCCACCGAAGAGAACAAGGGCAATGTCCGCGTCGAACAGTGCGGCACCAATCTCTGCGGTTACGCCGAGAAGACCAATGCGCGCATCCTGATCAACATGAAGCCCGAGGGCTCAAAGTGGAGCGGCCGCATCCACGATCCCGATTCCGGCCGCAACTACGACTCCACGATCGCCATGAAGGGCCCGAATGCGATGCGCGTGCAGGGCTGCGCCTTCGGCGGCATGTTCTGCGGCGGCCAGACCTGGAAGCGGGTGAGCTGATAAAACGAGGGTGTCGTCCCACAGCATCTCAATCCCGGGCGATGAAAGACATCGACCCGGGATTTTCGCGCGACAGCCTCACTCTATCCCCTCACCCAGAGGAGCCTGCAGAGCAGGCGTCTCGAAGGCCCGGATCAGCACGGGGGGCCTGCATGGTTCGAGACGCGCGCAAAGGGCGCGCTCCTCACCATGAGGGGATAGAGCGCGGTTGAACGTTCGCCCTCCTGCCACACATGTTCATCCACCATTCAGCTCAATCCGGCTGATATTGCCAGATCTCGCCTCGCGTTCTGATCGGGACTTCCTCGTGACATCAATGCTGGCTTGGCGCCGCCTCTTGTTCGCGCTTGCGCTGCTGGCATTGCCGCTGGCAGGCGGCAGCGTGGCGTATGCATCCGATGCAATCGAGCTCGCCCAGGCGCAGCCGCAAGCGCAGCCGACACCGGATCCCTCCCCGACTCCATCGGCTTCCCCCGCCCCCGCGCCAGACGCGCAACCCACCGCCGTCGAGCCGATCGGCAACGTCGCGACCGTGGCGGGCATCGCGACCGTGATCCGCGACAAGAATTCCTATCCGCTGCGCGTCCGCGACGACATCTATCTCAACGACGTCGTCCAGACCTCGTCGAACTCCTCGCTTGGCATCACGTTCAACGACGCGACAACGTTCAACCTCTCGGCCAGCGCCAGGATCACCATCGACAATTACGTTTACGAGGACGGCGGCAAGCAGAACTCGGGAATCTTCGACGTCGGCAAGGGCACGGTCGCCTTCGTCGCGGCGGCGGTGGCGAAGACCGGCAACATGAAGATCACGACGCCGACGGCGACGCTCGGCATCCGGGGCACCACCGGCGTCATCGACGTGCCTGAAGGCGCGGCAGCGAACGGCGCGCGCAACGTCAACATCAAGCTCTATCCCGACGCCGATGGCCGCGTCGGTCACATCGACGTCGACGACCGCACCAGCGGCACGCGGCTCGGCGCGCTGACGCAAGCATCGAGCGGCTTTGCGATCCGTCCCGGCGCGGCCACTGCCGGAACCATGCGCTTCGCCGCGGTACGATCGCGCCGCAGCAGATCGCGCGCGACCGCGGCTTCGTCGGCCAGGTGCATCTGGCGCAAACCACGGGCCGGCAGATCGTCAACGAGCAGCGCGACTTCCGCCGCGCCAATCCGACCGCGCTCAGCCGCATTCCGCGGCCGGCGCAGCCGCCGCAGCAGCAGCAATTGCGACCCAACGCGGCGCCGGGACAGCAACCGCAGCGGCCGAACGGCCAGCCCGGCCTGAACAACCGTCCGGGTCAGCAGCAGCCGGGCACACCGGGCCGACATCGCGCTCAGCCACCGCAGCGGCAGGGACAACAAGGCGGCGCTGTGCAGCCGGGGGCGCCGCGCGCGGGTCAAGGTCAGCAGCAGCAAGGCCAGCAGGGACAGCAGCACGGCGCGGGGCGTCCAGGCGGGCCGCGCACCGGCGCGCAGCCCAACGGGACGCCGCAAACCCAGCCGCAACGTGGTGGACAGGGCTCGACGCAGCCCGGAGGTATTGTGCCGCCGCAGCCTAGCGGGACCAATCCGCAGCAAGAGCTGCCGCGCACCGGCATGCAGCCCGGCCAACCACCCGCGGCTCAACGGCCAGGCTTGCAGCGCCCGGACGGATTCCAGCAGCGCCTCCCCGCCGCGCAGCGTCCGGCGGTGCCGCGAAGGCAAGCGCCAGCTCCAAAGGAGAAGAAGGAGCGGTGGTGATTGTGCCGCCCCTCACCCTGAGGATTGACGTCAATCGCGATCAGCCTGCTCCTCTTCGTCATTGCGAGCAGCGAAGCAATCCAGAGTCCCTCCGCGGAAAGATTCTGGATTGCTTCGCTGCGCTCGCGATGACGACTTGGAGAGCGCTTGGCGATCTCGCCATCCTAAGTCGCGGACATTCTCGCACCCGCAAGGACGAGCAAACTCACGCCTCGCCGCGCAGCCAGGTCCGCACCTTCTGAAACAGACCGTGTCGCAGCTCGTCAGCGGCTTCGGCCGGTGTCGCCGTGTGCAGTGCTGCATCGGCGTCTTCTGCGGCCAACGGCGGCGTCGGCTCCGGATCGGGCGACGGCGCCAGCCCCGCAGCCGCGAGCGCGATCGGGCCAATTTGCGTGAGGAACACGCGTTCATATTCGCGCGACAGCCGCGCGATCGCATCGTCCAGTGTCAACCAGTCGACCCCCTTGATGTCGTTCATCAGCTTGCGGACGGGACCGCCCTCGGCCTCCATGCGCCAGAAATGCACGACCTTCGAGCGCCCGCCGGATTGGTAAACGAGCGTGCCGAGGAATTCGTGCACGGCGACGTCGTGGCCGGTCTCCTCCATCACCTCGCGATGCGCAGCTTCCTTCGGCGTCTCGCCGTCGTCGAGCTTGCCCTTGGGCAGAACCCATTCGTTGCGCTTGCGCTGGCGCACCACCGCGATCAGCGGCAAAGCGCCTCGCCGCAACACAATACCACCCGCCGCCATCACCGGCGCCCGCGCCATCAGCAATCCGTGGGTCTAGAATCGCCCCCACCGACGATATAGGCCCCGGGCGCGGCGGATTGAAGGCTAGTTTCTTTTCAACAGAGCTTGACCTGCGCGAATGCGCGTGCCCTCGGCGATGCCGTCGCAGAACGTGAAGTCGCCGGGCGCGAGCATGATGATGGTCGAGCCGTGCTCGAACCAGCCAAGCTCCTCGCCCTTGGTCACGCTGACGTCGCAGGGAAAGTTGACTGGACCGCGCGTCTGCGCGTTCAGCACCATATCCAGGAAGTGCAGGCGGATGCTCGCGACCAGGATGGCGGCGACCGGCACCAGCGTCACGGCTTCGCCCGTCGCCAGATGCGTGCGGATCACCGCACGCTCGTTCTTGCAAAACAGACGCTCGACGCGCTTGAGCGCTATGGGGTTGACGTTCCAGACATCGCCATGAATCAGCGTGACCCGCTCGATGTGCCCGTCGTAGGGCGCATGGAAGCGGTGGTACATGCTGGAGGTCAGCCGCAGCGTGACGAAGAGGCCATTGCGGTGCTGATCGACCAAAGCTGAATCGCCGAGCAGGTCGAGCAGCGAATACGGCGCGCCCTTGACCTGGAACAGCTCGGTGTCGGCGATCTTCCCGTGAGCTCCGACGATGCCGTCGGAGGGGCTGGCGACGACCGACGGATTCGGATCGAACGGCCGCAGCCCCGGCTTGAGCTCCCGGGTGAAGCAGTCGTGCAAGCTGTTGAAATGCGTCTTGCGCGCCTCCGACAGATCGAGGTCGGAGAACAGCTTCCACAGCGCGATCGAGAAGTCCCGCACAAACGGGTTCTCGATCTTGGAGTACCAGCCCATGAAACGGGTCAGCGCCGCGCGGGGAATGCGGTTGGTCAGCAGGAAATTGAGGTCTTCCTGCTGGGTGAAAGAGGCGATGAGGGCTTTGACTGTCATGAATCTGTTAGCTCACAGTATTAGCGCTTGTTGACATGGAAACGACACTCCCGATTCTCTCGCTGTCCGTGGCCGCCGCAGCGTCCGCTGCCGCCGTCCTCCCGAAGCTGAAAGCGCGGATCGAACTCTCCCGCGCCAAGCACCGATCGCTCGCCGGGCACTCCAAGATGTCGCGCCGGGTGGCAAAGCTGCTCCCGTTCTACGAGTTCGAGGGCGATCGGTATTTTGGCTGCGACGGCGCGCCTGACAACGTGGTCAAGCAGCGCAAGGACGCCTTCTTCCGCCTTGCAGCTCTCTATGCCGATCGCTACCCCAAGGGCCGCGCGATGACGAAGGAAGCGGCGGAAACAATCTCCGACCTGAACTTCACCGAGTGCTACCGCGTGCCGTTCCAGTTCTCGCGTCTCGTGCGCGAGTATCTCGGCACTTCGACCTTCATGGAATCCTCGAGTGGCGTCACCGTCACGGATGTCGACGGCAACACCTCGTACGATCTCACGGGATCTTACGGCGTCAACATCTTCGGCAACGACTTCTACAAGGAGTGCATCGAAGGCTCGGAGAAGCGCGCGCACGCGCTCGGCCCGGTGCTCGGCCCCTACCATCCCGTCATCCTCGAGAACGTGCAGCGGCTCTGCCGGATCTCGGGCCTCGACGAGATCTCGTTCCACATGTCCGGCACCGAGGCCGTGATGCAGGCCGTGCGGCTGGCGCGCTACCACACCAGGCGTACCCATCTTGTTCGTTTCGCCGGCGCCTATCACGGCTGGTGGGACGACGTGCAGCCCGGCGTCGGCAACCCCATTGCCGCGCACGAGACCTACACCCTCGCCGAGATGTCGGAGAAGACGCTGCACGTGCTGAAGACGCGCGAGGACATCGCCTGCGTACTGGTCAATCCGCTGCAGGGCCTGCATCCGAACGGGAATGCGCCCGGCGATTCCTCGCTGGTCGATTCCTCCCGCGGCGGCAATTTCGACCGGACGGCTTACACCGAGTGGCTCGCGAGGCTGCGCGAAGTCTGCACCGAGCGGGGCATCGTGCTGATCTTCGACGAGGTGTTCGTAGGCTTCCGGCTCGCCCCCGGCGGCGCCCAGGAATATTTCGGCGTCAAGGCCGACATGGTGACCTACGGCAAGAGTCTCGCCGGAGGCCTGCCGGTCGGCGTGGTCTGCGGCAAGCGTGAACTGATGCGCCGCTTCCGCGACGATCGTCCCGCCGATATCTGCTTCGCCCGCGGCACCTTCAACTCGCACCCCTACGTCATGACGGCGATGGACGAATTTTTGAGCCGGCTCGCCAGCCCGAACTTTCGCGCCATCTATGACGGCCTGGAGGCGACCTGGAACGGCCGCGCCGAAAAGCTCAACCAGATGATGACCGACGCCGACCTGCCGGTGCGGCTCGCCAACTTCTCGTCGATCTGGACGGTGAAATACACCACCCCGTCCCGCTACAACTGGATGCTGCAATATTACCTGCGCGCCGAAGGCCTCGCGCTGAGCTGGGTCGGCACCGGCCGGCTGATCTTCAGCCTCAACTACACCGACGCCAACTTCACTGAAGTCGCCGAACGCTTCGTCCGTGCCGCCGAGAAGATGAAGGCCGACGGCTTCTGGTGGCACGACGGCGTGCTCACCAACAAGCAGATCAAGCGGCAGATCCTGAAGGAGATGCTGGCCAAGCGTTTTGGGCGCTGAGCCCGATTTCTCTAACTCCGTCACGGCCGGGCTTGTCCCGGCCATCCACGCATCACCACACGATGGCTCCAGGACGTGGATGCCCGGGACAAGCCCGGGCATGGCGTAAACCATGGACATTCGCAGACTGGGCGGCGGCACGCTCAGGCGTGCTGCTCTTCGCGTGTGGGCTCGCCGATCAGGCCCAGCGTATGCTCCGGATTGAGGTGCAGGCCGGGATCCATCAGCTCGCCGCGCATCAGGGCGAGCGGGGCGCTGCGATAGAGCATCAGGTCATGGAACGGGTCGGTCAGGATTTTGGTCATCCAGACGAGGCCGGTCTCGACGTCGCGGATGAAGAAAAGGTGCACGGTGCGGAACAGAAGACCGCCACCGCCGACCACAAGCCAGATCTTGGCAACCTCCCGCATGAAATCGGTCGCGCTCACCCAGGGCGTGAACAGGCCGAACAGCGTCGGATCGACCAACAGCACCAGCGGCGAGGCCGCCCAGATCGACATCAGCACCACCTTGCGCTGAAGGTTGTAGCCGACCTTGATCTCTTCCTTGTGCTCGTGCGTCGCCTGGTTGATGTGGTCATAGCCGTGCGGCTCGAAGAAGAAGTGACCGGCCTGGCGCGACGTCATCGAGACCATCCAGCCGACCAGCGCGGAGACGACAGGATCGATGAACAGCCAGACATAGGCGAAGAGGAAGCTCAGCGCGCTGACGAAGTGCAGGCTCTGATTGATGCGGCTGTGGTGATAGTAACGATGGTCGTCCCAGCGCTGGATCCGCAGCTGCTCGAGATAATTCTTGATCATGCTCTCCCCCAAAATGCCTTCAGGTACGGGATTTAAAGAGATTCGATGTAGGCCGTATGACATCATCATCTTGTCATGTGCCGATGTGCAGCGGTGCGATGGACGCATGCGACGCGCAAGCTTCGGCTCACGCCGCCTTGGCGACGTCGACCTTGCGGAAGCGCACCAGCGAGAAATGACCGAGCGGCGGAATCAAACGGCGCTCGGCGAGCTCGATGCCGTGGGCGCCGGCCAGCCACTTCGCATAACGCGACCAGGCGAACTCGGCGGTGCGGAAGCCGAGCGGACGCACCACCGGCTGCAGCTTCTGCTCGATGAAGCGGCGCATGCCGGCATCCGCGCTGACGCGGGTGAGGATGATCAGCTCGCCGCCGGGACGCAGCACGCGGGCGAACTCGTCGAGCGCCTTTTCGGGGTTCGGCACGGCGGTGACGACATATTGCGCCATCACCACGTCGAAGGAATCGTCAGAGAATTCGAGCTTCTCGGCGTCCATCACCGCGAGGCCCTCGACGTTCTTCAGCCCACCCTCGGCGACGCGCCGACGCGCCTTGTCCAACATTGCCTCCGAAATGTCGGTGCCGAAAATGCGGAGGTTCGGGGCATAGAGCGGCAGCGAGATGCCGGTTCCGATGCCGACCTCGAGCACGCGGCCGCCGATCTTGTTGGTGGCCGCGATCGCCGCCTGCCGGCCCTTGGCGAACACGCCGCCAAACACGAGGTCGTAGACGGGCGCCCAGCGGTCATAGGCTTGCTCGACCGCGCCACGGGTGAGGTCGAGCTGCTGAGCGCCGTCAAGGTTCATGATCTTGGCCATGGTTGAGGTTCTCGCTGTGGTTCAAAACGGAGAGGTCAACCGCGCACCGGCCGCCGCGCCATGCGAGGCGAGGCGCGCAAGGCACGGCTGGGCTGAAGTGAGGTGAGATTGCCGATGAACTGGCGCGCACTGTTCTCCCAGGAGCGCTCCAGCGCGAAGTTGCGGCAGGTCTCGCGCGACATGGTGAGTGCGCGCAGGCACGCGGCGCGCAGATCGTGATCGATCGCGCCGATCGGATGATCGGCGATGACGTCTTTAGGACCCGTGACCGGAAACGCCGCAACCGGCGTGCCGCAGGCCAGCGCCTCGAGCTGCACCACGCCAAACGTATCGGTCAGGCTCGGAAACACGAACACATCGGCCGCCGCGAGTTGCGCGGCGAGGTCGGCGCCCATCTTCTCGCCGAGGAAGACCACGTCGGGATATTTCTTTTCAAGCGCTGCCTTCTGCGGACCGTCGCCGACGACGACCTTGGTGCCGGGCAGGTCGAGCGAGAGGAATGCTTCGAGATTCTTCTCTAGCGCCACGCGGCCCATGGTCATGAAGATCGGACCCGGCAGATCGAGCCTGGCCGGAGCGTCGGGATGGAACAGCTCGGTATTGACGCCGCGGGTCCAGAAGCCGAGCCGCTTGAAGCCGCGCTCGGACAGCTCCTGCCGCAGCGAAGGCGTCGCAACCATGGTCATGGCGGCGGCATCGTGGAAGTGGCGCAGCACGGCATAGCCGACCGCCGCCGGGATGCCGGTCCGCACCGAAACATATTCCGGAAAGCGCGTAGTGTAGGAAGTGGTGAAGGCAAGCCGGTTGCGCCGGCAATAGGCGCGTGCGGCCCAGCCGATCGACCCTTCGGTTGCGATGTGCAGCGCTTCCGGCGCGACCTTCTCGATCCGCCGCGCGATCTCTTTGCGGCTCGGCAGCGCGATGCGCAGGCCCGGATAGGTCGGCAGCGGGCAGGACCGAAAGCCGTCCGGCGTCAGGAAGTCGATCTCGACATCGAGGGCCTTGGCCGCGTTCGCCAGCGAGGTCAGCGTCCGCACCACACCGTTGACCTGCGGATGCCAGGCGTCAGTCGCGATTAATACCCGCATGGGAAAATCCCGAGAGTTTGATGATTCTCAGGCATCGACCATCAACGAAGGATATTTCAGGCGTGTGACGTCATGGAAGTGTCGGCGGGCCGTTTTGTTCGTTAACGGGCCGGCACGGCCACGAAACTGTCATGAAACAAACCTTGCCGTGACGAAACCGTTTTCGGTTTCCCGCGCAAATGTCCCGAAACGTTTCGCCGTTAGTGATCTACGCAACGGAGCACCGAAACGGTGCCGCGGTGATTAACGACACCGAGCAGACAGGGGCGATCAAATGTTCAATATGGATACCTTCAAGACGTTTTCGCGCGCCGCTGTTTTTGGCGCAGTCGCGGTTTCCGCAATTGCTCTCGCAGGCACGGCGAAGGCCGCGCCCGTGCAGCTCTTCCCCTTCTTCCAGCCGCTGCCGCCGCTCGCCGCGCCGCAGCCGTTCCAGCCCTATCAGCCCTATCAGGCGCCGAGCTACCAGACCGAACCCTCCGAGGATCAGGACGCGGTCGAGACGCCGGCGCGCTTCCGCCGCCAGACCGTTGCCTACGCGACGCGCGAGGCGCCGGGCACCATCGTCATCGATACGCCCAACACTTATCTCTATTACGTGCTCGGCAATGGCCAGGCGCTGCGCTACGGCATCGGCGTCGGCCGCGACGGCTTCACCTGGTCCGGCGTCCAGTCCGTGACCCGGAAGGCCGAGTGGCCGGCCTGGACTCCTCCGCCGGAGATGATCGCTCGCCAGCCCTATCTGCCGCGTCACATGGCCGGCGGCCCCGGCAATCCCCTGGGAGCCCGCGCCATGTATCTCGGCGGCACCATCTATCGGATCCACGGCACCAATGCGCCCGACACCATCGGCAAGCGCGTGTCATCCGGCTGCATCCGCCTGACCAATGACGACGTGTCCGACCTCTATTCCCGCGTCAACGTCGGCACCAAGGTGATCGTGCTGCCGATGACGGAGCGCCGTGCGGATCTCGGATCTGCCACGCGCTAGCATAAAGCTGGTCACATAGAGCTAGTGGGCTCCGGCATCGCGGGAGCCGTTTGCAAAGCAGCTGAGCTAGTACCTGACTGAGCCGCTACTGGTTCTGCGAAACAAGGGGCTTTGCGACGGCAGGCTCTGGAGAGGCCGGCTTCTTTATGGAGATTCGTCCGCACATCCAGCTACGGCTGGTCATCGCGGCATTTATCCAATCGAAGTCATCGTATGCGATCAACTTGCTCAAGGCCCCCGTTTCGGTAAAAATCGGCTTGAGCAACGCCACATTCTCGATGCCGAGACTAGCGTCATCCTTGTCTGCCTTGAATGCAAAGAGAAGCGTTTTGCCGCCATCGAGCTTCTGACCGAGATTCGTTGACTGATAGCAACCGAAGCGCCGGTAGCCTTTTTCGATGAAATATGCCGCAAGGGCCGGTCCTGGATAGTCTTTCGGGTCTCCGCCGAAAAATTTGACGACAGATTGGTCGTCGAGGCTGACCGGCTCCCTGAGGGTCTTCGAAAAAGCAACTTGGTCCGAAGCTGCCATCGTATCGACCCGCGTCAATCGTGACAGTGCGTCTGTGAAGCGCTTCATGCGCGTATCGTCGTATTCGGGCTGGTATGGCACCTCTAGAGGCACAGCGGAATGCTCTGCCTTGGCTTGTTCCACCGACAGTATCTGATCCCTTCTGCTGGCGAATTCCCAAAGGCCTTGCTTGATCGATGCCGCCGCGACTGCATAGTCTTTGCCGAGACACTGGCTTGCCTGGGCTGCCGTTAGTTTAGAGCGAATGCCCTTATACGCCAACGCATACGGTATATCGTCCTCCTTGGAAAATCCGAGTGCGAGGAGATCGGTGGCAAGATCAGTGCACTGTGCGAGATTGTTGCTGTCAATCTTTTGAAGTGATGTATCGATCTGCTTCCGAAAGAACTTCATCGCTGTATCGCCGCCGTTCTTGATGATGGACGGCACGTAGGTGACTTTTATCTTCACACTGCTGAATGCCGTTCTGACTTCGTAATCCCCCGGACGAAGGTTGATGCTGACGGGATAATTCTCTTCAGTATTGAGGGCTAAAAGGGTCTTCTTGAGGGGATCTTCTGTATTGCCGAACGCGGTCAGTTGATCCTTAGTTGGGCCACTCAAATTGCCGTTGAACATTGCCCAGAGCGGCGGAATCAGTCCGGCGATTGCGTAGCCAAGGCTAAGCAGAACGCCAGGCTGATTCTGGGTTGAATAGTTGGCATACGCCTGGAGGTACAAATCTGGGCCACCGGTTAGGTACTGCGTGGCTAAGCAACCAGTTCGATTGTCGATCTTCACGACCCCTTTGGTGATTGCGAAGACCGGCAAGAATGCGACACCGCTCGTCGGGAACGTAGCGTTTCCATTGGCGTCAGTGGCGGCGAGCTTGTCGTTGATCACGATGAAATGGCTAGATGTGGCATCTTGCCTGATGAAAAGGTTGGCAGCCTGCCCGCCGCCGAGATCCGCCCGCGCCTGGCAGCTGAAACTAACCTTGTAAATCCTTTGTTCGCTAAGCGGGGCGTTCGTCGGTGGATAGAAGAGTTTCAGATCCATCGCGGAGAGCTGCGCGGAGGCCGCTGTTGACCAGACCGAACTTCCCAATGCGAATAAGACAACCAATTTTCCAGATAACATAGCCCTTCCCCTGCTCAAGATAATAGACAATTCTAGGTTACCGCATCTTTGTCAGTCAAGTTTCGGTTGAGCTCCGCAGGGCGGCATACCGCCCATTGCCAGGTGTACTTCAATGATCAGATCGCCCGGCGCCGCCCTCTACCATGTCGTCCGTTCAGGCCCGAGGCCCTCGCGACCAATCCCCGAAGCCTTCAACAGAAGGCTCGAATGCGAGCAGGACATTGTGACGCAAACGGCGCCGGAACCCACCGGGGGCGTTTTCGTTTGTCCCATGCTCCCAGGTCATCGCGCATGGAGGTGCGGATGCAATCACGCCTGCAAACCCCGCCAAGCACGTCGCTGCGCGCGATCTCGGGCGTCGCGATATTGACGCTGCTGCTGTCCGCCTCCTCCACGCTCGCCCAGCAGCCGGCGAGCGGCGACGCAGCCCAGCAGGCCTTCAACAATTCCTGCCGCACCTGCCACTCGGTGAAAGAAGGCGACAACCGCCTCGGCCCCAACCTCAACAGGATCGTCGGACGCAAGGCCGGCTCGCTGCCGGACTACAATTATTCGTCCTCGATGAAAGAGGCGGGCTTCAGCTGGGACCAGGACAAGCTTACCCGCTTCCTGGTCAAGCCCGACGAGGTCGTGTCCGGCCACAAGATGCAGCCCTATGGCGGTATCTCGACGGAGGAAGCGGGCAAGGTGGTGGCCTATTTGCAGTCAGCCGGTGGAAAGTAGCGCGCAGGTGCGCCACGCCGTTCTGCTTCACTGCATTTGCCGGCCGCTCACCCGCGCCGCCGCTCCGCGATCACCTTCAGCCATGCCGCCGAATGAAACGCGCTCATCAGCAGATACATCGGCACCATCCCGCCGAGCACGGATCCATGCCCGCCGGTGCAGAGCATGTCTGCCGCTCCCTCGCCGAGCATGGCCGCCAGCAGCGCCATGATCGCGAAGGTCGGCGTCGCCGCCAACGCCAGCCATCTGGCGAGGTGGCGCGCGGCCACCACGCCATCGCCGCAGGCGCCGGCAGTTGCGCTGACGGGACTAGTCACGACCTCCCGCGGCCTCCTCGCGAAAAGCCTTCTCGCCCGCGTCGGAGATCTCGACCCATTTCTTGTCGGGCGCCGCGCCTTCCGTGTAGCTGTCGTGCCAGTTCCACCATTTGTAGGTCGGCGTCTGCGGATAGCCTTGCGGCGAATCTTCCCAAACCTCCTGGCGACCGAGCGCGGTGATGTCGAGGTAATTCCAGGTGCCGCCCATCTGCTCGTCGCCCCGGCTCTTGACGAAATAGGTGCGGAAGATGCGCGCCCCGTCGCGGTAGAACACGTTGGTCCCGTGCCATTCGTCGACGCCGAAATCGGCATCGAAACTGTCGGTGACGGTGACCCACGGCATGGTCCAGCCCATCCGCTGCTTCAGCCTGATAATGTCGGCCTGCGGCGCGCGCGATGCGAACACGAGCGTGGTGTCGCGGGCGTTCAAATGCGCGACATGGGCGACCTGGTCGGCCACCATGGAGCAGCCCCGGCAGGCGTGATCGGGCCAGCCGAACACGCCGGGCTCGAAAAAGGCCCGGTAGACGATCAGCTGCCGCCGCCCCTGGAACAGGTCAGGCAGACTGAGCTTGCCGCCGGGCCCCTCGAACGCATAGGTTTTGGTCACTTCCATCCACGGCATGCGCCGGCGCTCGGCCGCCAGGGCGTCACGGGCACGGGTATGCGCCTTTTCCTTCACGAGCAGTTGCTGACGGGCGGCCTCCCAGTCCTGCGGCGACACCACCGGCGGTGTCTGCATGGCGGTCCGTCCGTTCGTCGCTGCTTTGTCTGCTGACGTCATCATGGTTCTCCAAACTTCCTATCCGGGCGGCAAGTCCGCGTCTTGCAGTCGCAGAACCGTTCGCCCCTCGCCGCATGGTGTCGGCCGTCAACGATTTCTGGCACCAAACGGTGGCGCGGTGGGAGTAACAAGTGTGGCGGGATTGACATGGAGTCGCTGATCACGGCGGCGGCGCGCGCGCTCGCAGCGGGCGATCCGCTCGGCGCGCTGAACCGCGTTGCGCTGCGCAACGACGCGCCGTCGCTGGCGTTGCGCGGCATTGCGATGGCACAGCTCGGCGATCTCGCCAAGGCCAAGTCGCTGCTGCGCAGCGCCGCGCGCGCTTTCGGCCCGCGCGAGGCGGTCGCGCGCGCCAGGTGCGTGGTTGCCGAGGCCGAGATCGCGCTCGTCTCGCGCGACCTGAACTGGCCGGAAAAAACGCTCGCCGCGGCGCGTGCGACCCTCGAAAGGCATGGCGATCTCGCCAATGCAATGCATGCGGGCCACATCGAGGCCCGTCGTCTTCTTCTCCTCGGACGCGCGGACGAGGCTGGGCGTACGCTGGGCGATCTCGGCCCCTTCCCGCTCGCGCCCGCATCGCAAGTTGCCCGCGAACTCGTCGTCGCCGGCATCGCCATCCGGCAACTCAGGACGAAAGACGCGCGCGCGGCACTCGGCCGCGCGGCTCGCGCAGCCCGGCTGGCCGGTATCGCTGCGCTCACGGCCGAGGTCGAACGCACGAGCCTCGTGCTCGATACGCCGGCAGCGCGGCTGATCACGCGCGGCGAGGAGCGCCCGCTGCTGCTCGAACAGATCGAAGATCTCGCCACTTCAGCGGCGCTTGTTGTGGACACGTTCCATCATTCGGTTCGCCGGCAGGACATCATCGTGCCGCTCGGCACGCGGCCCGTGCTGTTCGCGCTCGCGCGCATCCTGGCGCAAGCATGGCCTGCGGATGTCTCGCGCGAAGCGCTGATCACGGCAGCGTTTCAGGCCAGGCATCTCGATGAATCCCATCGCGCGCGGTTGCGGGTCGAGATCGGGCGGCTCCGCGCGAAGCTCAGGCCACTCGCCGATGTGACCGCGACGAAGCAGGGTTTTGCGCTGACACCGCGTAAGAGCCGACAAGTTCTCGTGCTGGCACGGCCCGTCGAGGAAAAGCACGCCGCCATCCTCGCCATCCTCTCCGATGGCGAGCCCTGGTCGAGCTCGGCGCTCGCGCTGGCGCTGGGAGCGAGTGCGCGCACGGTGCAGCGCGCCCTCGACGAGTTGGCGCGATCGAACAAGGTGCAATCCTTCGGACATGGGCGGGCGCGGCGCTGGATGACGCCGCCGATCCCGGGTTTCCCGACAACCTTGTTACTCCCCGGACCGCTGCTGAAGACGTAGAATGGGTGACATCACAGGGATCAAGCACATGAAACGTTCAGCCGCCGAGATTGTCAGGGAGTACGGGCCTTTTACAGGGGTCGAAGCCGTGCATGGCGTCACCTATGACGGCAGCCATGTCTGGTTCGCATCCGGCGACAAGCTTAATGCTGTCGATCCGGCCAGCGGCAAGGTCGCACGCTCCATCGATGTCGCAGCTCATGCGGGCACCGCGTTCGACGGCCGCCACCTGTTCCAGATCGCTGAGGATCGCATCCAGAAAATCGATGCGGCCTCTGGCAAGGTGCTCACCACCATTCCGGCGCCGGGCGGAGGTGGCGATTCCGGCCTCGCCTGGGCCGAGGGCTCGCTGTGGGTCGGGGAATATCGTGAGCGCAAGATCCACCAGGTCGATCCGGAAACGGGTAAGGTTCTCCGCACCATCGAGAGCAAGCGCTTCGTGACCGGGGTGACCTGGGTCGACGGCGAGCTCTGGCATGGCACCTGGGAGAACGACGAGAGCGACATCAGGCGGATCGATTCTGAAACGGGCAAGGTGCTCGAGCAACTCGACCTGCCTGCCGGGACGGGCGTGTCCGGGCTGGAGTCCGATGGCGGCGACCGCTTCTTCTGCGGTGGCGGTGCTAACGGCAATGTGAGGGCGGTCCGCCGTCCCCGCCGCGGCTAGGGCCGTCACGATGGTCTGAATGTACGGCAGCGATGCGGTCGCTGCCGTCCACCCGTTCGCCCCAATTCCACCCGATCGGTGCGCTCTAGCGCCCTCCTCGCCTGCCCTGTAGACTCTCCATCGGGCGGCTTGGGGGACTGATGCGACTAACGTTGAACTTGAGAACTATCCTGATCGGCGTCGCGGTGCTCGCAGCGTCGTTCTTCGCCAGCTTGAAGGCGATGGACTGGCTGTCGCCGCGCGCGACGAATTCGGCGCCGCCGGTCGTACAATTGCCGCCGCTGCCGCCGGTCGCGAAGAGCTCGATCGTGATCGCGCCGGTCGCCATCGCGATATCGGCGATCCGCGAACAGGCCGAGAAGGCCGCGCCGCGCAATTTCGCAGGGAAGGCCGATAACCCGATCTCGCAGATCCTGGAGAACGCCGACATTGGCTGGACCGCGGTGCGCGGGCCGATGGCGGCTAGCGGCGACAAGGACGCGCTGACGATCTCGACGCCGCTCAGCGGCAAGCTGAACGTGACCGGCTCGCTGTCCTCGAAAGCCACAGGTGCGCTCGGCGAGGCGCTCGGCAGCGTGCTCGGTGGTGACGCAGCGAAACGGATCGGCGCAGTCAACATCAAGAATTTGAACGCCAGCGCGGAGATCAAGGGCAACGTGGTCGTCACCTCGCGCCCGAAGCTCGCGGCCAACTGGCACCTCGAGCCCAATCTCGCCGCCCAGGTCAATCTTGGCGACACCAACCTCAACGTCGCCGGTGCCAAGGTCAACGTCCCCGCACAGGTCAAGCCGCTGATCGACAAGAATGTCGGCGAGCAGATCAATGCCGTCTCCGAACGCATCCGCAACGATCCGAGCCTGCGCGAGAACGCGAAGCTGCAATGGGCCAAGGCGTGCCGCTCGATCCCGCTGCAGGGCTCGGGCTCTTCAGCCGGGCTTCCGCCGCTCTGGCTGGAGATGAAGCCGATCCGCGCCATCGCCGCGCAGCCGCGGGTCGATGCGCAAGCCGTGACGCTGCTGATGGGCCTGGAAGCGGAGACGCGCGTCACCTCGACGCCGACCAAGCCGGACTGTCCGTTCCCCGACAAGATCTCGATCGTGCCGCCGACCGGCACCGGCGTGAATATCGGCGTTCCCATCGATGTGCCCTTTACAGAGATCAACAAGCTGATCACGGCGCAGATGGTCGGCCGCACCTATCCCGAGGACGGCTCCGGTCCGGTCGACGTCACCGTCAAGAGCGCCAACGTGATCCCGTCGGGCGAACGCCTGCTGATCTCGCTCCTGGTGCGCGCCAAGGAAAAGAAGAGCTGGCTCGGTCTCGGCGCCGAGGCGACCGTGCACATCTGGGGACGGCCGGTGCTCGACCAGGCGCAGCAGACGCTCCGGCTCACCGATGTCCAGCTCGCGGTGGAATCCGAGGCCGCCTTTGGCCTGTTGGGCGCCGCGGCACGCGCGGTGGTTCCGCAGATGCAGCAGGCGCTGGTGCAGAAGGCGACGCTCGACCTGAAACCCATCGCCGCAAACGCGCGCGAGAAGATCGCCGCCGCGATCGCCGACTACCAGAAGAGCGAGGACGGCCTCAAGGTCGAGGCCAAGATCGACAGCCTGACGCTTGCCGACATCGCCTTTGATTCCAAGACGCTGCGCGTGGTCGCGGAAGCCGGCGGCTCGCTGAATGTGTCGGTGACGAAGCTGCCGTAGATGTAGCGCGGGTCTGCCTACGCCTTCATCGGTCGCCCCCGCTGGCATTCTCATCGCAGGGTGCTAAGCTGTTGCTCGCAACCTCGAACGAGGTGCTGACAGTAGCGGCGAGCCGAGGACAACATGGAAGCCGGCATGGTCACGCCCGCGCCGGCATTGGTGCGTTTTTCCGGCATACAGAAGACCTACGATGGCGAGCACCTCGTGGTGAAGAACCTCGATCTCGACATCAGGAAGGGCGAGTTCATCACCTTGCTTGGCCCGTCGGGCTCGGGCAAGACGACCACACTGATGATGCTGGCTGGTTTCGAGATTCCGACCCATGGCGAGATCTATCTGGATGGCCGGTCGATCAAGAACATGCCGCCGCACAAGCGCGACATCGGCATGGTATTCCAGAACTATGCCTTGTTTCCACACCTGACGATCGCGGAGAATATCGCCTTCCCGCTGTCCGTTCGCAAGACGAGCAAGGCGGAAGCGCAGGAGCGCGTCAAGTCGGCGCTGCGCATGATCAAGATGGAAGCCCTGGCGAACCGGCGGCCCGGACAACTGTCCGGCGGTCAGCAGCAGCGCGTGGCGCTGGCTCGTGCGCTGGTTTTCAATCCGCAGCTCGTGCTGATGGACGAGCCCCTCGGCGCGCTGGACAAGCGCCTGCGCGAGCAGATGCAGCTGGAGATCAAGCAGCTGCACGAGAGGATGGGCATCACCGTAGTCTACGTCACCCACGATCAGAGTGAAGCGCTCACCATGTCGGACCGCATCGCCGTGTTCAACGACGGCGTCGTGCAGCAGATCGACAGGCCCGACGCGCTGTATGAGCATCCGGTGAACAGCTTCGTCGCCCACTTCATCGGCGAGAACAACGTGCTGGCCGGTACCGTCGAGACGGTCGACGAGGGCTATTGCCGCGTCGCGCTGGCTGGTGGCGGCACCGTGACGGCACGGGCGGTCAACATTTCAGGCGCGGGTGCGTCGACCTCACTGTCCGTGCGGCCGGAGCGGATCACCATCCTCCCTGACGGCAGCTCCAGCGACGGACCGAACCGGCTGCCGGCCAAAGTGCAGAACGCGATCTATCTCGGCGACCATGCGCTGGCCGTGCTCGATGTCGCCGGCAACGGGGAGTTCATGGTCAAGCTTCAACCCGGCGCGCATGACAACCTGCGACATGGTGAAAGCGTGTTCATCACCTTCCGCCCCGAGGACTGCCTGGCCCTCGATCCCGTCTGATCCAGACCCTGCGGCATTTCGCCGATGAAGCCGACCTGAAACAATCAACCTGAACGCAACTGACATGAAGAAGGAACCAGGACCATGCTGAAGCGCAAGATTGGCAAGATTGCTCTGGGTTTCGCCGCGGTGCTTGCTGCAAGCGCCGCGCTGGCGACGGTCGCGCAGGCGCGTGACCTCACCGTCGTGTCCTGGGGCGGCGCCTATCAGGATGCCCAGAAGAAGGTCTACTTCGAGCCGTTCAAGAAGGCGGCCGGAATTGCCATGAATGACGAGTCCTGGGACGGCGGCGTTGGTGTGCTTCGTGCCAAGGTTCAGGGCGGTGCCGCCACCTGGGACGTCGTCCAGGTCGAGAGCGACGAACTCGCGGTCGGCTGCGAGGAAGGCCTGTTCGAGAAGCTGGACTATTCCAAGATCGGCGGCGAGGCCGCCTATATCCCGCCGTCGGTCAATCCTTGCGGCGTCGGCGCCATCCTCTACGATTTCGTCCTCGGCTACGACAAGGACAAGCTGAAGGAGACCCCGAAGGGCTGGGCCGACTTCTTCGACACCAAGAAGATTCCGGGCAAGCGCGCCCTGCGTCAGGGGCCGAAGACCACGCTGGAGATCGCGCTGTTGGCCGATGGCGTCGCGCCGAAGGACGTCTACAAGGTGCTGGCGACTGACGAGGGCGTCGAGCGAGCGTTCAAGAAGTTGGACACCATCAAAGGCGACATCGTCTGGTGGAAGGCCGGCGCGCAGCCGCCGCAATTGCTCGCCTCCGGCGAGGTAGCGATGGCCTCGGTCTATAATGGCCGCATCGACACCGCGAACAAGAACGAGAAGAAGAACTTTGGCATGGTGTGGGACGGGGCGCTGTTCACGCTGGACAGCTGGGTCATCCTGAAGGGCAGCCCGAACAAGGACGCCGCCTACAAGTTCCTCGACTTCGTCGGCAAGGCGGAGAACCAGTCGAAACTGTCGGAGAACATTGCCTATGGCACCTCGAACAAGGATGCAGCCGGCCGGCTCGCGCCCGCCGTTCTGAAGGACCTGCCGACCGCGCCTGACAACATCAAGAACGCGGTCGAGATCAACGTCGCCTTCTGGCTCGAGAATATCGACCGCCTGACCGAGCGCTTCAACAAATGGGCGGCGAAATAGGCCGAGACAGCACCGGCGTGCGGCGCGCATTGAAAGCAGCTTCCTCGCGGCCATCCTTCGAGATGCCCGCCTTGGGCGGGCTCCTCAGGATGAGGACGGAGTGTGCGGCAGCGACGTCGGAGAGCCTCATCCTGAGAAGACCGCGAAGCGGTCGTCTCGAAAGACGAGGCGCTTGCTCAGGTCGCTCCAAAAGGTCACACGCCATTGCCACAGCCAAGATGGCGGGAGATGTCCAGTCATGGTGGGGCTTCCAATGACGGCAGCCTCCTCAACCGGCGCCACTGCGTCGGCGGACGTGCCGCTCAAGCGCCGATTGAGGCGCGCGGAGCGGACACGCCAGGTCAAAGCATTGGCGCTGGTACTGCCGCTTCTCGTCTTCCTGCTCTTCACCTTCGCGGGGCCCATCGCCGGCATGTTGTGGCGCTCGGTCGACGACCGGGAGGTGCGTCAGGTTCTACCTCAAACCATAGCCGCTCTCGCTGGCTGGGACGGCAAGGACCTGCCGGACGAAGCAGCCTTTGCCGCGCTGGCAAGCGATGTGCTGGCGGCACGCGCGTCCGGCACCGTCGCCATCGCGGCCAAGCGGCTCAATTACGCGCTGAACGGCTTTCGCACGATCCTGACCAGCACTGCGCGCAACCTGAAGGCCGCGCCCGATCCGGGCATGGCCAAGGAGACGCTTGGCAAGATCAATGCGGCCTGGCGCGAACGCGCGACGTGGACCACGATCAAGGACGCCAGCGGCCCCATCACGGGCTTTTACCTTCTGGCGGCGCTCGACCTGACGCGGAACGTGGACGGCGCGATCATCGCGGCCGCGCCGGACCAGTCCATCTACCGCAACCTGTTCATGCGCACCTTCGTCATCAGCCTCAGCGTCACCGCACTCTGCCTGATCCTTGGCTTCCCGGTCGCTTACCTCTTGGCGGCGTTGCCGCCAGGCCGGTCGAACCTCCTGATGATCTTCGTCCTGCTGCCGTTCTGGACGTCGCTGCTGGTCCGCACCTGCGCCTGGATCGTGCTGTTGCAGAGCAAGGGGGTCGTGAACGACAGCCTGCACTGGCTCGGCATCATCGACGAGCCGCTACGCCTGATCTACAACCGCTTCGGCGTCTGCGTGGCGATGACCCACGTTCTGCTGCCTTTCATGATCCTGCCGCTGTACAGCAGCATGAAGGCGATCTCGCCCGCTTACATGCGGGCCGCCGCCTCGCTCGGCGCACCGCCGCTCACCGCCTTCCTGCGGATCTACCTGCCTCAAACCCTGCCCGGCATCGGCGCGGGAAGCCTGCTCGTCTTTATTTTGGCGCTCGGCTACTACATCACCCCCGCACTCGTCGGCGGCGCTGCCGATCAGATGATCAGCTACTTCATCGCACTCTACACGACCGAGACCGCCAACTGGGGACTTGCTTCGGCACTGGGTGCGGTGTTGCTGCTGGCCACTCTTCTGCTGGCGCTCGTCTATGGCAAACTGGTGCAGGGCCAACAGGTCACGGGAGGCATGAAGAATTGAGCGACAACTCCTCCCTCCGCACGGCCAGCCAGCGCATCGCGTGGACCGCGACCATCGTCGTCTCCACGCTGGTGTTCATCTTCCTGATCGCGCCGATCCTGGCGATCATGCCGCTGTCCTTCAGCTCCGGCTCGTACCTCACCTATCCGCTGCCCGGCCTGTCGTTGCGCTGGTACGACGACTTCATCACTTCGCCTCGCTGGATGAATTCGCTCAAGAACAGCTTGATCATTGGCATCGCCTCGACGGCGCTGTCCATGGTGCTGGGCACGCTGGCTGCGCTCGGGCTGGCACAGTGGAAGAGCCGGTTCAAACCCCTCGTGCTGGCTTTCGTGCTGTCGCCGGTCGTCGTGCCCGGTGTCATCACCGCGGTCGGTCTCTATTTCTTCTTCGCGCCGATCGGACTGACCGGCAGTTATCTCGGCTTGATCCTGGCCCACACCGCGCTGGCGACGCCCTTTGTGGTGATCACGGTCGGCGCGACGCTGCAAAGCTTCGACACCAATCTGGCTCGCGCCGCCGCCTCGCTCGGCGCCTCGCCGCTCTATGCGTTCCGCCGCGTGATCCTGCCGCTGATCCTGCCAGGCCTCGCATCGGGCGCGCTGTTCGCCTTCGCGACCAGCTTCGACGAGGTGGTTATCGTGCTGTTCATGGCAGGTCCCGAGCAGCGCACCCTGCCGCGCGAGATGTTCAGCGGCATCCGCGAGAACATCAGCCCGACCATCACGGCAGCGGCGCTGATCCTGACGACAGTCTCGGTCATCCTCCTCGCCACCATGGAAGCCCTGCGCCGGCGCAACGAACGGCTCAAGGGCGGCGGCTGAGCGGCCGCGACGCAATCTTCGACGTGCCGAGGTCCTCGGTGGCGCTGCCGGTATCCGCGCTGACGCGGGGGAAGAACAAGATCCACATCAAGTCCGGCGCCATCAAGTCGACGAGGCGCCGAAGGTGATGGAGCAGATGCGCAAGACGGAGGTCAACGCCCTTCGCCAAGGCTGGCAACATCCGCATCGACGGCCGCATGGTCCACGATCTTTCGGAAAACCGCTGCGCACTTTTCCGGATCATGCTTTAGCTACCGCACACTCGGTGCTTGGTCGCAAGAGCTCCTCGCAACGACGGTGACGAAAGGACACGACAGCGCGCCCGGTGAAAACCAGGCGCGCTTCGTTCAGGTGGTTACGCGAGCCGCGTTACTCCGAGTACTTGAACTCCGGCATGTTCTTCAGCTCGTCCTTGCTGGCATTGAACACGGCGTGGTCCGGATACCATTTCGACGAGGACGAAGCATTCGCGTTGGCGTTCGTATTGGTCGTCGTCGCCGGCCGGTCAGCGCCCGTCGCAGCGCCGGTCGTCGTCGTCGTCGTGGGCGATGCGGGCCGGGCGGCCGTGTTGTTCGCCCCGGCGCCGCTGTAGGCAACGGCCTCGTTGACGAACTTCAGCTTCTCGTAGGGCACGGCCACCAAATGCTCGCCGAGGCCAAGGAAGCCGCCGACGCCAATCACGGCGATCTTGATGTTGCCGCTCTTGTCCATCAGCAGGTCGCTGATGGTGCCGATGTTCTCGTTGGCTTCGTTATAGACCTTGAGGCCGTCCATCTTCGACGTGCGCCACTGGCCAGACGCCGAGGTGGTCGTCGTGGTGGCGGCAGCCGATGTCGATGGCTTATCGCCAGTGGTCGTCGTCTGCGCAAACGCGACAGTCGCAAGCAGCGCGGTACCGGCCAGGCCAGCCGCGATCGATTTCATCATCATATCGTCCTCTCCTTCAGCAGAAAACTTGTGCGGAGAAAACAGCGCCGGTCACTTGCAGTTCCGTTTGGGCTGCAACTTTCGTCGCAAGTTGGGCGAGCGAGTGGCCATTGTTCCTAAGTCACTCAGGAACATTTTGCGGCGCACGTTTGCCCGGCTGACGATCACGCGGCGCGCGCAATCGCACTTGCACATGGGCGAGGTTGTCGCTGCACGACCGCAATCCGCACGCTGATCGTGCGGATGCAATTGCCATTGTGCAGCAGCGCGGCTTGCGGCGAGCCCGCTATGCCGCAATCGGCGGGTGCTCGACGGCGACCTCGTCGAAAATGGCCACCGCCTCGAAGCGGTAATTGCAGGCGTGGCAGGTCCAGAGATAGGACATGCGGCCCTCGCCCGGCTCGATCCAGTCCGGCCGCGGGATCGGCACGCC
Source organism: Bradyrhizobium sp. 199 (assembly GCF_023073355.1). GTDB lineage: Bacteria > Pseudomonadota > Alphaproteobacteria > Rhizobiales > Xanthobacteraceae > Bradyrhizobium. Next base: position 1,223,851 of record NZ_JADPJI010000002.1, on the reverse strand, counting down.
GCACTGGGCACAGGGATTGTTTCTGGGAACGCTACCGGAACGCGCCTGGGCGATGTTCGATTTCATCATGGCACCTCTCCCGATTTGCAGCATCTTCATACTCGCTTTCACGCGCCGGCGCGAATGGACAGGCGTGCTGTCGCGAGCGGGGCTCGTCTGACCCGGACGAGCCTGGACGGGGTTTGCGTCCTAACGGCGGCTCGGCACTGCAAAATCAGGCGATGGCGGCGTTTGGTCACATCATCGCCGCCTTCAGAGGGCCTAACGGCAACCGGGTGCAGGTCACTTCCAACGACCGCTGGGATATCTGATGAAGATTTTACGCATTGCCGCGCTGCTCGCGGCTGGATTGACATTGCCGCAGGCCGCTTTCGCGGGTGAAGCCGAATATGCCGAGATGGTCGCGGCCCATGCCCGCGCCAACGGTGTGCCGGAAGCGCTGGTGCACCGCGTGATCGTGCGCGAGAGCCGATATCAGCCCCACCTCGTCGGTCGCGGCGGCACCATCGGGCTGATGCAGATCAAGCTCGCGACCGCCCGCGGGGTCGGCTACACCGGCGATGCCGCCGGCCTGCGCGACCCCAACACCAACCTCACCTATGCCGTGAAATACCTCGCCGGCGCCTACCGCGCCGCCAATGGCGACCACGGCCGGGCGGTTCGCTATTTCGCAGGCGGCTATTACTACGCGGCCAAGCGGCAGCGGCACGAGGCCGTGCAGGTCGCCAATATGGGCGCGACCGATATGGGCCAAACCAGTATGGGTCAGACAGGTATGGGCCAACCTTGGCTGGAGCCGAACGGCAACCCGCAGCCGATGTTCGGCGCCACGCCGCACAGGAAGCTCACCCAGCGCGTCCACAACGCGCGGGCGCAGGTCTTGAAGTAGCTCCCTTGAAGTAGCCTCCTTTGAAGTAGCCTCCCTTGAAGTAGCCTCTCGTGTCCCGGACGCGCTGCAACGCGTAGCGTTGCTGCGCAGAGCCGGGACCCAGCAATCCCGCAAGCATGGGCCCCGGCTTTGCGACGCACCACGCCGCAAAATGCGGCGCGCTGCATCGGGTCCGGGGCACGGCTGAGGTTCCCGCCTAACGCGTTGACCACCCCGCCCCACTGTCCTACATTAGAGCCGTTCCGAGGGGTGCTCCGAGGAGGAGCTGAGATACCGCTAAATGGGCAATACCGCCCAGGACCGCGGTGACCCTTTGAACCTGATCCGGGTCATGCCGGCGAAGGGACAGGGATGTTGCAGACGACCAAGCGACCGGATTCCCCGGTATCCATCATCGGCGCAGGCATTGCGGGCGCCTGGCAGGCTTTGCTGTTCGCGCAGGCCGGCCATGCCGTGACCTTGCACGAGCGTGGTGACGAGGCGATGACCGACGCCACCAGCCATTGGGCCGGCGGCATGCTCGCGCCCTATTGCGAGGCGGAGGTCGCCGAACCCATCATCAGCCGCCTCGGGCTGCGCTCGCTTCATATCTGGCGGCGCGAGCTGCCGGACACACCGTTCAACGGCTCGCTCGTCGTCGCCCACCCGCGCGAACGCAACGATTTCGAGCGTTTTGCCCGCATGACCGAGGACCACCGCCGGCTCGACGCAGCCGGCCTCGCCGAGCTCGAGCCGTCGCTGGAGGGCCGCTTCCGCGATGCGCTGTTCTTCCCGGCGGAGGGGCATGTCGAGCCGCGCCGCGTGCTGCCGCAGCTGCACGAGCGCATCCGCGCCGCCGGCGGCACCATCAAATTCTGCAGCGACGTTTCAGCCACTGATCTCGCAAAAGATTCCGACGGCATCGTGATCGACTGCCGCGGCCTTGGCGCGCGCGATGAGAAGCCGGAGCTTCGCGGCGTCAAGGGCGAGATGATCCTGATCGAGACGGACGAGGTGCAGCTTGCGCGCCCGGTGCGGCTGATACATCCGCGCTGGCCGCTCTATGTGATCCCGCGCGCCGACAATCTGTTCATGCTGGGCGCGACCTCGATCGAGGCCGAGGACACCGGCGTCAGCGTCCGCTCCGCGCTCGAGCTGCTCGGCGCAGCCTACACCGTGCACCCGGCGTTCGGTGAAGCCCGCATCGTCGAATTCGGCTCGGGGCTTCGTCCCGCTTTTCCCGACAACCTGCCGCGTATCGGCATTCACGGCCGCAAGATCAGCGTCAACGGACTCTACCGCCACGGCTTCCTGCTCGCGCCTGCGCTTGCCGAACTGACGCTGGCCTATGTCGAGCGCGGCCAGATCGACAACGAGGTGATGCAATGCAGGTGATCGTCAACGGTGAGGCGCGGGAGATCAGCGCGGCCAGCGTCGACGCGCTCCTCGCAGAGCTCGACTACGAGGGCACCCATTTTGCCATCGCGCTGAACTACGACGTCGTGCCGAAAAGCCGCTGGGCCGAGACGAGCTTGAAGGCCGGGGACGAGATCGAGATCATCACGCCGCGGCAGGGAGGGTGAGGACATGGTGACCTTCTACGGCAAAAGCTTCGCTTCCCGTCTGCTGATCGGCAGCGCGCTCTATCCCTCGCCTGCGATCATGCAGTCCGCGATCCGCGCCTCCGGCTCGAACATCGTCACGGTGTCGCTGCGGCGCGAATCCGCCGGCGGCAAAACCGGTGACGCGTTCTGGAATCTGATCCGCGAGTTAGACGTCACCGTGCTGCCGAATACCGCGGGATGCCGCAGCGTGCGCGAGGCGGTGACGACGGCCAAGCTCGCCCGCGAATTGTTCGGCACGAGTTGGATCAAGCTCGAGGTCATCGCGGATAACGACACGCTGCAGCCCGATGTCGTCGGCCTGGTCGAGGCCGCCACCATCCTGATCAAGGACGGTTTTGAAGTGTTCCCCTATTGCACAGAGGATCTCTCGGTTGCGAACCGCCTCGTCGATGCCGGCTGCAAGGTGGTGATGCCGTGGGCAGCCCCGATCGGCAGCGCGAAGGGCATCACCAATCGCGATGCGCTGAAATTGCTGCGCGACCGGCTGCCCGACATCACGCTGGTGGTCGACGCCGGCCTCGGTGCGCCCTCGCACGCGGCGCAGGCGCTCGAGCTCGGCTATGACGCCGTGCTGCTCAACACTGCCATCGCCAAAGCCGCCGATCCCGTCGCCATGGCCACTGCCTTCCGTCGGGGCTGTGATGCCGGCCGCACCGCTTATGAAGCCGGGCTGATGAACGCTCGCGACTTCGCCTCCCCCTCCACCCCTGTCGTTGGGACCCCGTTCTGGCATGCCGTATCCTGATCGCAACGCGTATCCTGATCGATTTTATCCCGTCGTCGACAGCCTCGCCTGGGTCGAGCGACTGACGAAGCTCGGCGTCGGCACCATTCAGCTGCGTGCGAAGGAGCTGAACGACGCCGACGCATTGCAGATCGTCACCGACGCGCTGGCGATCACGAACGGCACGCAAGCCAAGCTGGTCGTGAACGATTATTGGCGCGCGGCAGTCGTGGCCGGCGCGAAATATCTGCATCTCGGCCAGGAGGATCTGGCTGAGGCGGACCTGAAAGCGATCCGCGAAGCCGGCCTGTCGCTCGGCATCTCCACCCATGACGACGCCGAGCTTGAAACCGCACTCAAAGCAAAGCCCGATTACGTCGCGCTCGGCCCGATCTTCTTCACCACGCTCAAATCGATGCGCTTCGAGCCGCAGGGCATTGCCAAGATCACCGAATGGAAGAAGCGCATCGGGCCCATCCCGCTGGTCGCGATCGGCGGCATCAAGTTCGAGCACGCCGCGGAGATCTTTGCCGCCGGCGCGGATTCCATCGCCGTCGTCAGCGACGTCACCCAGAATGCCGACCCCGATGCCCGCGTGCGGCAGTGGCTCGGCCTGCCTGCGGAGCCGGCGTGATGCCCGCACTCTCTCCCCACCGTCATTGCGAGCGCAGCGAAGCAATCCAGAGTCTCTCCGCAGAGACAGTCTGGATTGCTTCGTCGCATCAGCGCAAAATTGCTGCGCAATTTTGTCGCGAGCTCCTCGCAATGACAGAGCAAGAATTCACAACCGTCGCCCAGACGCAAACACATACGAATTAAACCGGAGGATCCCATGAACATCCGCTCCAACCCCGACAAGACCGTCCCCGCCGTCACCACCGGCCCGCTCCCCTCCTCGCGAAAGATCTTCGCGTCCCCGGATGCCGCGCCCGATCTGCGCGTGCCCCTGCGCGAGATCATCCTCTCCGAGGGCGCCGGCGAGCCGAACCTGCCGGTGTACGACACCTCGGGCCCCTACACCGATCCGAGCGTCACCATCGACGTCAACGCCGGCCTTGCGCGGAGCCGCAAGCAATGGGTGCTGGAGCGCGGCGGTGTCGAGGAATATGACGGGCGCCAGATCAAGCCCGAGGACAATGGCAGCGTCTCCACCGACAAGGCCGCGCGCGCGTTCAGCGCCTATCACAAGCCGCTGCGCGGGCTCGACGGCCACAAGATCACCCAGCTCGAATTCGCCCGCGCCGGCATCATCACCAAGGAGATGATCTACGTCGCCGCGCGCGAGAACCTTGGCCGCAAACAGCAGCTCGAGCGCGCCGAAGCCGCCCTCGCCGACGGCGAAAGTTTTGGCGCCGCGGTGCCCGCCTTCATCACCCCGGAGTTCGTCCGCGACGAGATCGCCCGCGGCCGCGCCATCATCCCCTGCAACATCAACCACAGTGAACTCGAGCCGATGATCATCGGCCGCAACTTCCTGACCAAGATCAACGCCAATATCGGCAACTCGGCGGTGACCTCGTCGGTGGAGGAAGAGGTCGAGAAGATGGTGTGGGCGATCCGCTGGGGCGCCGACACCGTGATGGATCTCTCGACCGGCCGCAACATCCACACCACGCGTGAGTGGATCTTGCGCAACTCACCGGTGCCGATCGGCACCGTTCCCATTTATCAGGCGCTGGAGAAGTGCAACGGCGACCCGGTGCAGCTGACCTGGGAGCTCTACAAGGACACGCTGATCGAGCAGTGCGAGCAGGGCGTCGACTATTTCACCATCCACGCCGGCGTGCGCCTGCAATACATCCACCTCACCGCCAGCCGCGTCACCGGCATCGTCAGCCGCGGCGGCTCGATCATGGCGAAGTGGTGCCTGGCGCATCACAAGGAAAGCTTCCTCTACACGCATTTCGACGAGATCTGCGACCTCATGCGCAAGTATGACGTCTCGTTCTCGCTCGGCGACGGCCTGCGTCCGGGCTCGATTGCGGACGCCAACGACCGCGCGCAGTTCGCCGAACTCGAGACGCTCGGCGAGCTCACCAAGATCGCGTGGGACAAGGGCTGCCAGGTCATGATCGAAGGCCCCGGCCACGTGCCGATGCACAAGATCAAGATCAACATGGACAAGCAGCTCAAGGAGTGCGGCGAGGCGCCGTTCTACACCCTCGGGCCCCTGACCACCGACATCGCGCCGGGCTACGACCACATCACCTCGGGCATTGGCGCTGCCATGATCGGCTGGTTCGGCTGCGCCATGCTCTGCTACGTCACCCCGAAGGAGCATCTCGGCCTGCCCGATCGCAACGACGTCAAGGTCGGCGTCATCACCTACAAGATCGCCGCCCACGCCTCCGATCTCGCCAAGGGTCACCCGGCCGCCCAGCTGCGCGACGACGCGCTCTCCCGCGCAAGGTTCGACTTCCGCTGGACCGACCAGTTCAACCTCGGCCTCGACCCCGAGACCGCCAAGAACTTCCACGACGAGACCCTGCCGAAGGAAGCCCACAAGGTCGCGCATTTCTGCTCGATGTGCGGACCGAAATTCTGCTCGATGAAGATCACGCAAGACGTGCGGGATTATGCGGCGACGCTGAACGATCCGAACTCGATCGGCATGGCGCTGAGCGGGACCGCGGAGGACGGCATGAAGCAGATGAGCGCGAAGTTCAAGGAGATGGGCGAGAACTTGTATCTGGATGCGGAGAAGGTGAAGGAGAGTAATCGGGTGTTGTGAGGGGGCTGTCAGCCCGGGGGCTCCGTCTGGTTACATTAAATAGGGGCGAAGCAAAAGCTTTGCCCCTATTATACGTTTAATGTATTTACACTAAACTACCTTTAGTAGAATTTATGGGCCTCCATTTTTCAATCATTGCACGAGAATCAATATGCCTTGGTCTGATGGGCTTGTCGCCGGAACGCCCGCTCACAGCATTGCCTCATCTGCGAACGCTCGCATAAGGGTTGTCGCTGGACCGGGCACAGGAAAGTCGTTCGCAATGAAGCGTCGCGTCGCCCGCCTCCTAGAGGCTGCAGTCGATCCGAGCACTATACTTCCTGTAACATTTACTCGTGTAGCTGCAGAGGACCTGCATCGCGAGCTAATAGGAATGAATGTTCCTGGATGTGACGAGTTGAATGGCGTTACTCTTCACAGCCTTTCGCTGAAGATTCTCATGAGGAATCACGTCTTGCAAGCGACTGGCCGTACTGCCCGCCCCCTGAATGAATTTGAAATCGCCCCGCTTGTCAGCGACCTAATGCAGGCTCACGATGGCAAAAGAGGCGTCGAACGTCTTAGGAAGGCGTACGAGGCCGCGTGGGCCAGACTGCAACACGAACAACCTGGGTACGTTCAGTCGCCGGCGGACGCTGCCTTTGCAATTGATCTTGGGTCTTGGCTCCTATTTCATGAGTCGATGTTGATTGGAGAGGTAATTCCTCAACTTTACGAGTATTTGAGGTCCAATCCGGCAGCGCCCGAGCGCGCTGAGTTCAACCATATTCTAGTCGATGAATTCCAGGATCTGAACAAAGCGGAACAGGGCGTTCTTCATTTGCTATCGGACATCGCAGACGTTTGTATCGTCGGTGACGACGATCAGTCGATATACAGCTTCAAGCACGCCCATCCGGAAGGCATCCGCGATTGGATTACCATTAACGCAAACGCGGACGACCTTCAGTTAAGCGAATGCCGCCGATGTCCTACAACCGTCGTGCACATGGCAAATAGCCTTATCGGGCACAATCAAATGCGGTTGGTACCAAGGCAACTGACACCACGCCCACAAAACGGAGCGGGGCATGTTCAGATAATTCAATACCAAAATCTGGCCGACGAGGTCGTTGGCGTCGCAGATCGTGTCCAAGACTTGGTGGATCAAGGGACACCACCCGGTGACATCTTAATTCTCGCCCAAAGAGGTGTCATTGGGACCCCGATCTACGAAGCCCTGCAAGGACGCAATGTTCCTGTACGCTCGTACTACTCCGAGGCTGAGCTTGACTCGGAGGATGCGCAACGTCGCTTTGCCCTACTAAAGCTCTTTGCAGATCGAGAAGACCGAGTCGCGCTCCGATGGATCGTAGGACTGCCCGGAAACAACTGGAACGCGAGCGGATATCGACGAGTGAGAGAACATTGCGAAAATGCGGGACTCTCTCCCTGTCAGGTTCTTGGCCAACTCTCTGCGGGCACGCTACAAATTCCGTACACTGCGAACATCGTCGCCGCCTTCGACGAAGTGGTAGCTGAGCTTGATGCTTTGGAGGCGCTTCCGGATTTGGCCGCCGTAATTGACTATCTGCTACCTGCAGCCGACAACTCTGTCCGAGACTTGCGCGACTTAGCCGTTCTCGCACTCCAAGAAGTGGGAACGAACGATCGGGAGGATTGGCTCTTTGCTCTAATGCAAGCCATAAGCCAGCCCGAAATTCCGTCAGAGATTCACGACGTGAGAATCATGAGCCTGCATAAGAGTAAAGGGCTCAGTGCACCGGTCACTATTATCGCCGGCTGCGTCGAGGGACTTCTTCCTAAACAACCGGCAACAGGTACGCCGGCGGCTCAAGCTGCGGCTGAGATCGAAGAACAGCGGCGGCTTTTCTTCGTGGGAATATCGCGAGTGAAGGCGGACTTAGCTAACGGGAAACCGGGCACATTAATTCTTACAAATTCGCGCAGCATGACATTGGCTGGTGCGATGGGAGCAGGCATTACGCCGGCATCGGTACAGTATGGTGTGGCACGACTGCACGCGAGTCGATTTATTGCAGAACTAGGACTTCACGCACCCGCGCCGATTGCTGGGTAGAAACTGGACCGCAAAATATGGAGACAGCTAATAGCTCTCATCCTATCGAAACGCCCCCCCACCGCCTCCCCGACCAGCTCCGCTCCAACCTCCGCCTCGCCTTCGTCGGCACCGCGGCCAGTACGCGCTCGGCCGAGCTCGGGCACTACTACGCCCATCCCGGCAACCGCTTCTGGCGCGCGATCCGTGAGGCCGGCATCACGCCGCGGCGCTATCAGCCGGGCGAGTTCGCGAAGCTGCTCGACCTCGGGATCGGCTTCACGGATCTCTCCAAGTCAAGCGCCGGGATGGATCACCAGATCGCGGCGGAGACGATCGACGTGGCGGGGTTCAAGGCCAAGATCGAGACATATCGGCCGATGACGATCGCGTTCACGAGCAAGAAAGCGGCGAGCCTGTTTTACGGCAGGCCGTCGAGTGTGATCGCGCTGGGGCGGCAACCGCGCGATGAGAAGTCACCGGAGATCTTCGTCCTGCCGTCGCCGTCGGGTGCTGCGTCCGGGCACTGGACGCTGGAGCCGTGGCGGGAGCTGGCGGCGTGGATTGCTGTGCTGGGCCCTGAACACGCACAGACCTCATCCTGAGGAGACCGCGAAGCGGTCGTCTCGAAGGATGGCCGCGGGCGAGATGTCGGCCTTACATGGTTCGAGACGGCGCTTCGCGCCTCCGCCGCACCATAAGGGTCGCGTTCTGTCGCCGTGGAAAGGGTGATCGATTTTGCTGCGCTCGCCCCGTCCTACCCGACAAACAGATAGGCTGTAGGAATGGGCGCTGGTCATCCGTCCTCTGGAGACAAGCACGATCGCCCCGGAGACCGATATGCCGCCCACCATCACCGCCTTCGAAAACTCCCCCGATCGCGGCCGCGGGCAGGCGCGGGACATGCGGGTTCGCTGGGCGCTGGAAGAGGTCGGGCAGCCCTACGATGTCCGCCTTGTCTCGTTCGAGGCGATGAAGGCGCCGGCGCACCTTGCGCTGCATCCGTTCGGGCAGATCCCGACCTATGAGGATGGCGATCTCGCGCTGTTCGAATCCGGCGCGATCTTGCTGCACATCGCCGAGCGCCACGGTGGCTTGCTGCCGAAGGATGCGAACGCGAGGAGCCGCGCGATCGCGTGGATGTTCGCGGCGCTGAGCACGGTGGAGCCGCCCATCGTCGAGCTCACGATGGCGATGCTGTTCGAGCGCGACGAGAGCTGGTACGCGGAGCGACTGCCGATGCTCAGGGATCGCGTTCGTACCAGGCTTGGCGAATTGTCCCGTCGCCTCGGTGATGCCGAGTGGCTCGACGGTGCCTTCAGCGCCGGCGATCTCATGATGGTGACGGTGCTGCGGCGGCTGAATACGTCGGGCGTGCTCGACGAATACCTTGAGATCGCCGCCTATGTCGCCCGCGGCGAGGCGCGGCCGGCGTTCCGGCGCGCGTTCGATGCGCAGCTTGCGGTGTTCACCGCCGCGTCGCGATCGTAGGGCGGGCAAAGGGAAAGCGTGCCCACCAACTGTTCGAAGCGTGCTGACAACGATGGTGGGAACGGCGCTTGCTCGCCTTTGCCCACCCTGCGCGACCTGCGCCCCTACCGCATCGTGATCGCAAGGCCGCTGAGATCCGCGTTCGCCATCAGGCCGACCTGCGAGCCCGTCAGCTCCAGCACCGCGCCCTTCTGGTTGGTCAGCACGATGGCGCGCGCGCCGCGGCCGATCGCAAGGCCCGCTCCGGCGGCGCCATAGACGCCGGCAACGTCGGAGGGTCGGTTGATGTTGGAGACGCGGCCGCGCAGCACGGTCTTGGAGCCACCGAACACGAGGCCGTAGTCGAGCCCGCCGGTGGACAGTCCATAGGAGCGGGCGCGGAAGTTCAGCACGCCCGAGCCGCCGGAGCCGCCGATGATCCAGCCCGCCTTGTAGATCGTCAGCGTCACGAAACCACCGTCGGCCATCGCCGAGGTCGAGAGCCCGGCAAGAGCGACGATGGCGACCAGCGCGGCGCGGAAGGTGGATGCGATCTTCATGGGCGTCTCCGGGCTATTTTTTTTGGGGGATCGAATCAGAGGAGGCGAATGTACCCGATCGATCGCGGCGGCGACATGATGGGGTGAGGCGGAAGTTGCAGCAGCACATTCAGCTGTTATCGCCCGGTTCAACCGGGCGATCCAGTCGTCCAGAGACGCCGAGATTGAACCGACAGGCCGCGGCGGACTGGAGGCCCCGGTCAAGCCGGGGCATGACGACGGGGCTTGGTGCTGCACACCGGCACCCCCGCCATGATGTCATCATGCCCCCGTTTTGCCCGACGGAGCAACCGGGTATTTCGTAGTTCCCGAATAATTGGAAAACTCAATGATCTCTGCATGATCGCTACTGTGCATGGGGTTGTTTTCGCATTTTTCGTTTTGAGCCGCCCTTCCCTGCGGCTACGCTGATGCGTCAGCGACAGTCCCGGAGGTGATCCCATGCCGATCCAGCATTTCGCGCCCCCGCCGCACGTCAAGGCGCCGCCGCTATCCTTTGCGACGCGCGTCGGCGATCTGCTGTTCGTCTCGGGCATTCCCGGCTTCGATGCGAGCGGTGCGCTGCCCGATGGTTTCGAGGCGCAGTTCGCCAATGTCGTCGTCAACATCAAGCGCGTGCTGGACGAGGCCGGCGTCACCACACGCGACCTCGCCAAGGTCAACGTGCTCCTGACCCGCGCCTCGGACGTTGCCGCCATGAACGCGCTCTATGCCGGCGCCTTCGGCCCGCCGCCTTACCCGGCGCGCACCACTTGCGTGGTGCAGGCCCTGCCCGATCCGAAGATGCTGATCGAGATCGAGGCGGTGGCCTCGATTGCGCGGTGAGCCAAGTCTGTGACTTGTCGGGCACGCGGCCAAACCAAATGCGCAGGCGCGACTGACATGTCCGTGAACGGCCGCTCCCCGGCTTGCAAAGAGCCGGTTTTTACCGCACGAACTTTCGGATACCAAGTTCCCACAAGGAGATACTTCATGCGTCGCGTTCTCGCGCTCTGTGCCGTTGCCGGCATCGCCACCTCCGTGTTCGCCGTGCCGGCCTCGGCCAAGGTCGGCTATTACGTGATCCGCTGGGACAACACCGGCATCTGCCAGGTCTGGAACGAGGAGCTGAAGTACAAGCCGCTGCAGTGGGGCGTGTCGACCTACAAGGTCGTCAGCAAGCCGCTCCCGACGTTCCAGGCCGCCTCCGACCTCCAGATCAAGTTGCGCGCCGAGCGCCGCTGCACGCTCTAGGCTTGACGCGACACAACGGATTTCAAGGGCGGATCGCGCGAGCGGTCCGCCCTTCTTCATTTGCAGGACGATCGCGTTTTTCGGCGACCACGCCGTGGCCGGCCGGCTATCACCGCGCCAGCCCGAGCATGCCGACCTTGATCGACGCACTCGCGGCAAAGGACGCCGCACTCAAGAACGGCCACTGCACTTGGTAAGATTTCGATCGGCGGACGAAAAGCCGGGCAAGGACGCGGGCGTCCTTGCCCGCCTTGTTTTTTGGGTTGCGTGAACAAACGCCGACGCGCTCTCACGCGTCCTTGTGCGCGCCGGGATGGATCAGGAGGTCGCGCGCGGCAGCGAGGTCGATGAAGGCTTGCGCGCTGCCGCCGTGGTCGGGATGCACGCTCTTGGCGGCGCGGCGATAGGCACCATTGATGTCCTCGCAGGTGAGTTGCACCGCGAGCGGCAGGCCGAGCGCCTTGCGGGCGCGATCCTCGCTGGACAGCTGCTTCGGCTTGGCATTGCGGCGGCCGAAACGCGGCGCGCTCAAATCGTGGACGACATCGAGCACCACACCGAGACGGCGCTGGGCCGCCAGCACGACGCCATGGTCGTCATTGTCTGCGGCCTGGCGCAGCACCGGAAGCGCCTGCTCGGCGGCCTGCCGCAGCATGGTGTCCGTGCTCATTCGCGCGATCTCGGCCACGAGCCGGCCCGCCTCGGCGAAGTCGGCTGATTGCGCCGATCGGAGGCGTTCAAGGGCGAGTTTCCAGAAGTCGAGCCGTTCCATCATGCGCGCAACGTTTAGCAATCAAGATCAGTATGCCAAGGCTGCCGTTTCCGACCCCTTAATTTCGAGTTAGCGTTTCGTGAAACTTCGAAACGAAAATCGGGAGGAATATGTCATGGCACTGCTCGCAAACCACATAGCCGTCGTCACCGGCGCCGGCTCCGGCATCGGCCGCGCGATCGCCGCCGGTTATGCGCGCGAGGGCGCGCAAGTGGTGCTGCTCGACGTCAATTCAGACACCGTCGCGGATGCCGCCGAGGAGATCCGAAAGTCGGGCGGCAAGGCCGAGAGCTTTTCGCTCGATGTGACCCGGCGCGAGGACTGCTTCGCGCTGGCCAAGCAAATCGCGGACGAGGTCGGGCAGGTCTCGATCCTCGTCAACAATGCCGGCATCACCCGCCGCAACGCCTTCACCGCGGACACCGAGACGGTGGCAAAGGACTGGAACGACATTATCTCGCTCAACCTCAACGGCGTCTTCAACATGACGCAGGCCTTCCTCGCCCCCTTGCGCGCGAGCAAAGGCCGCATCGTCAATATCGGCTCGATCCAGTCCTTCGTGCACCTGCGCACGCCGAGCTCGGCGGCCTACACGACCTCGAAACACGGCGTGCTCGGCTTCACCAAGGCGCTCGCGGTCGAGCTCGGCAAGGAAGGCGTGCGCGTCAACGCGATCGGACCGGGCTTCATCGAGACCAACATCAACGCCAATGTGCGCGCCACCAATCCGGCGCTGGTGCAGGCCTTCCTTGATCACACGCCGCTCGCGCGCACCGGCAAGCCCGAGGACATCGTGGGGCCAGCGATCTTCCTGGCCTCGGATCTGTCGGCCTATGTCACCGGGAGCATCGTGATGGTGGACGGCGGCTATCGGACGGTGTGAGAGGACACATCGCTCAGCCCGCACCAATCGCGGCGGCTTCGCGGCATTCCTGAGGTCATCTGGTGCGATCGGCCGCGGTTAACCTTTCATTAACCAAACCCGACCACCGTAGATCTACGGCTTGGGGGTCGTTTGTTCTCGATCCGCTTCCAACGATGGAAGCGGGCGTTGATCGGGGAGTGTGTCGATGACCACTGTTCATGTCGCTGCGTCCGAGCCGGACGCACAGTTTCTTGCTCCTAACCAGATCGTCCCGTTGCTGATCGGCGCGACCGTCGACGAGGTCGAGCGCGAGCTCGTGCTGCAGACGCTGGCGCGTTGCGACGGCAACCGCACGCGCGCCTCGCGCGTGCTCGGCCTGTCAGTGCGCACGCTGCGCAACAAGATCAGGATCTATGCCGCCTCCGGCATCGACGTGCCCGCCTATCAGGATTAGCGCGCGGCTGCGTGCCCCGGGCGCAGCGCGACACGTAGTGATGCGCTGCTGAGCCGGGGCCCATGTCGCCGAGACCTGCGCTGAGGATTTCCGGGTCCCGGCTCTGCGGAGCGGCACTTCGCGCCGCACCCAAGTCCGGGAGACGTGCCAAATCAAGACGCGCCGGAAGCATCATCCTTGCGCGGCAGCATGCCCATGCGCTCGAACTGCCAGCGCATGGCGCGATACCAGAGATAGCCGACCGCCGCGCCGCACAAGGCGAGGATGATCACGTTCGCGCTCGAGAACGAGCCGCTCCACCACATCATCCACGCCGTCCACAGCAGCGTGAAGATAATGGCACCTGCTTTTAGCGGCAGAAGGGGGCGGCTCATGATTGTGCTCCGGGCTGTCAAAAACCCCGGCGGACAGCATCGCGCACTAGCGGGCCTTCTTCCGTGAGCCAGATCACGGAATAGCCCTTCGGCGATCGCTAGCCGAACCGCAGCCGTGAGCGTTCCCTCGCCCTTTCCGCCTCGATCTCGCGGTCGCGCGCCGGCGCATGGGTGTGCAGCGAAATCAGGAGGTTTCGCGCGGCCTCCGAGACCTCCGCCACCGCGCGGTCGAACGCCGCCTCGTTGGCCTGCGACGGCTTGTTGAAACCGGACAATTTTCGCACGAACTGGAGCGCGCTGGCGTGGATCTCATCCTCCGTCGCCGGCGGCTCGAAGTTGAACAGCGTCTTGATGTTGCGGCACATGCAGGGTCTCTCCGGATGTTTCCTTGAAGACGATCGGCGGAGCCGAAATCCTACATCCTTCTGCGCACTTCTGCTAAGTTCCGCCGCAACGCGGCCGCCGAGCATGAGCCGCAATGGGGAGAGAAACATGAAGGCTTCTTGCGCCGCATTGACGGCTGTCCTGCTATCCTTTTCGGCACCGGTCTTGGCCGCCGACTATCCGGCCCCCAAGCAGGGCGACTGGATCGCCAAAGACTTCAAGCTCCACACCGGCGAGACCATGCCGGAGTTGAAGCTGCACTACACCACCGTCGGCGAGCCCTCAGGCCAGCCGGTGCTGGTGCTGCATGGAACGGGCGGCTCGGGCACCGGCATGCTGGGTCCTTCCTTCGGTGGTGAGCTGTTCGGCCCAGGGCAACCGCTCGACGCCTCCAAATATTACATCATCATTCCCGACAACATCGGCCACGGCAAATCGTCAAAACCGTCCGACGGCATGAAGACAAACTTTCCGAAATACAATTACGACGACATGGTCGAGGCACAGTATCGACTGGTGACGGAAGGCCTCGGCGTCAAGCATCTGCGGCTCGTCATCGGCAATTCGATGGGTGGCATGCACACCTGGCTGTGGGGCGAGAAATATCCGAAGGCGATGGACGCGCTGATCCCGATGGCCTCGCAGCCGACCGAGATGGCCTCGCGCAACTGGATGATGCGGCGGATCATGCTCGACACCATCCGCAACGACCCCGACTACAACGGCGGCAACTATACCAGCCAGCCGCGCATGATGAAATACGCAGCCACCGCCTACGGCATCGCGAGCATCGGCGGCACGCTGGCCTATCAAACGCAGGCCCCGACCGCAGCGAAGGCCGACAAGATGGTCGACGACCGGCTGGCGACGCCGATCACGGCGGATGCCAACGACTTCGTCTATCAGTGGGAGTCCTCGCACGACTACAATGCCGGCGAGAAGCTGGAGGCCATCGAAGCGTCGCTGTTGCTGATCAATTCCGCCGACGACGAGCGCAATCCGCCCGAGACCGGCATCACGGACGCTGCGATGAAGCGGGTCAAGAACGGGCGCCTGTTCCTGATCCCGGCGAGCGCCGAGACACGCGGCCACGGCACCACCGGCAATGCGAAATTCTACAGCGAGCAGGTGCGGCAGTTGCTGGAGACCACGCCTCAGCAAACGAGCGAATCGGCGCGCCGCTGATTTTGCACGCATCATGTGCGACGCCCCCAACGTCGCATATTGTTTGGGCATGCAATGCGCTGACAGCTCGGGCCTACTCGCGTCAACGACACGAAGCGACGCGAGCAGGACTCACGCGCGAGCAGGAAAAACGCGACGAGGAGGATCGCATGCGCGGGCTCGCACTGTGCGTTGGGTTCCCCGCGATGACGGCGCTGACCAGCGCCGCATTCGCGTCGACAACGGCCGATACGATCACGTCCCGCCCGACATCTGCGCCTGGTTCAAGAGCGTGATGGCGCCGAACGGAGTGCCCTGCTGCGACATCTCCGATGGCCATCGCACCGACTACGACGTGCAGAGCGGCGCCTATTGGGTGCCGACCGAAGGACAATGGACGGAGGTTCCCGAAGGCGCCATCATCCGCGGCCAGGGCATCCGGTCGGCCACGCCGTGGTCTGGTACGTTCACCACCGCGGCGCCATCATCAGCTGCTTCGTGCCGGCGAATGGAGTCTAGCCTGATGGATTTCGTTGGCTGAGGCCGCCCGATCGGGTAGCGTGTCGCCAAGCTGATGCGGAGCCACGCCGTTGACCGATCTTTGCGCCGAAGACCTCACCACGATCTATGCCAAGCCGAGCCCTCGCGTGATCGCGAAGGCGCGTCCCGCGATCGATGCGCATGCGAAGAAGTTCATCGAGATGTCACCGTTTTGCGTGCTCGCGACATCGGGTGCTGACGGCAGCGTCGATGCCTCGCCGCGCGGCGGCGGCATCGGCTTCGTCCACATCGCCGGTCCCAACCAGCTATTGATGCCTGACCGCTCGGGCAACAACCGGATCGACAGCTTTCGCAACGTCGTCGAAGGCTCGGGCTTCGTGCATCTGCTGTTTTTCGTGCCAGGGATTGACGAGACGCTGCGCGTCGGCGGACGCGGCACGCTGTCGGCCGATCCGGATCTGCTCGCGTCGATGGTGGAATTCGGCAAGCCGCCGCGCGCGGTGCTGAACGTCGCAGTCAGCGAAGTCTATTTTCACTGCGGCAAGGCGCTGATGCGCTCGCAGCTGTGGTCGTCGGAGAAGGTGCAGCGCTCGGTGATGCCGAGCATCGTCACGGTGGTCCACGAGCAGACCGGCCTCGGCGAACCGGCGAGCCAGGAGACCGTGGAAGAACTCTACAAGACGCAGTTGTAGGTTCGGAGCGGCCTCGCTCAATCAGACCGTCAAGGCCGGTCGTGACCCGGGCATCCACGTCTTCCATCGTGCGGTAAAACGTGGATGGCCGGGTCAAGCCCGGCCGTGACGAATGGAGGGAGCAGGGCCGGAGCTTAGTGCCCCTCGCCCTCGAGCCCGCCGACATGCTTCTGGGTGTAGAGCTCGAGGCCGATGCGGCCGATCAAATCGAGCTGAGTTTCGAGGAAGTCGATGTGGTGCTCCTCGTCGCTCATCAGCTTCTCGAACAGGTCACGCGTGACGTAGTCCTTGGCGCTGTTGCAGTAGCCAGCCGCCTCCTGGTAGAGCGCCCGCGCGCTCATCTCGGCGGCGAGATCGCACTCGATGATCTCCTTGACGTTCTGGCCGATGCGCAGGGGATCGAGCACCTGCATGTTCGGGAAGCCGTCGAAGAACAGGATCCGCTCGGTGAGCTTGTCAGCGTGCTCCATCTCCTCGATGGACTCCTTGCGCCAGACCTTGGCCATGTCCCGCAGGCCCCAATTGTCGAGGAAGCGGTAGTGCAGCCAGTACTGGTTGATTGCAGTCAGCTCGTGACGCAGTGCCTTGTTGAGATAGTCGATAACTTTTGCGTCGCCCTGCATGGTTCACTCCAAGCTCTTGCATTCCAAATCGGCCGTAACCGAGTTTAGAATCCTTCTAAGTCAGTTTGCGTGGGAGGGCAACCAGCTACGGAGACGCAGCCGGGGAAAAGCTCAGGCCAGGCTGGCGGAAGATTCAGCAGGCCGCGAGAGCGAATTGGGCGGGCTGGGGGGCCTCGTCATTGGCGGCCACGGTGTGGCTGTGCGGGCAGCCGGAGCAGCAGGACTGGGCGCAGGGGCCAAGCGTTTCGTCGATGATGGTTTTGATGGTCCGGGCGCAGCGGCCGCATTCGGCGCTACAGCCGAGGCAGCCATAGACCTGCTTGGCATGGCGCACGGCGTCGTCGGACTCGGCGACGGCGGCGCGGATGTCGTCATCGCTCAGCACGTTACAGGAACAAACGATCATGGAAGCGGAAGGCCCTTTGGTGATGCTTCACCATCGATATTTAACGGGCCGGCGGGATGCAAAAGGAAAAAGCGGGATTTGAAGCTATTCCAAACTGGCCCGAAAGCAGCCTAGAACGGCCCTAAATCTCAGCGTTGCGCTGGATCAAAATTGGAGCGGATCTAGTCGCCACCGCCCCCTCCACCACCGTCGCCCCCGCCTCCGCAATCCCCGCCACCGCCGCCGCTGTCACTGCTGGAACAGCTGCCGCCGTCGCTCGAGCTGCCGGAGCTGCCGCCGGAAAACCAGCTCCCCAGCGAGAAGCCGTCATTTGACCCCGTATAGGTGTCGCCGCCATTGCCGCGATCGCCGCCAGCCGCAGCCCGCGAGCGGCGCTGGGTGCGGTTTTGAAGGTGCGCGATCCAGCCGTAGCCGATCGCGAGGACAATTCCAGCAGCGATCAATGCATTTATCATCGCGTTGCCCATCATCGCCTCCCAGGCACATCCGCGCCCGACATCAATTGGTCGCGCCCGGCAAAGGTGCCGTTCATTGATCATTCAAGCGAAATATGGAACTCTGCGCCCAAACAGTTCCCGCGTGTTCGTACGAAAGGCCAAACCCATGAAGAAGTTGCTCCTGGCGGTTACTGCCGTCGCCTCCTTGGCCTTTGCGGCCGCAACACCGGCCAATGCGCAGCGCGGTGTCGCGGCGGGCGTGGCGGCCGGAATCATCGGCGGCGCCATTGTCGGCGGCGCACTGGCCTCTCCGTATTATTACGGACCCGGCCCGGGCTATTACGAACCCGGCTACTACCCGCGCCGCTACTACGCGCCGGGTCCGGGCTATGTCTCCGACGGCTATTACGGTGGGGGCTGCGTCTGGCAGAAGCAGCGCTTCTGGGACGGCTATGGCTGGCGCGTCCGCCGCGCCAGGGTCTGCGGCTGAAGGCGCTGCGGGCCGGCTGGTCGGTTCACTACGGACGCGCCGTTCATCTCGGGGCCTGAAAAAGACCGCTTTTTCTCGTCACAGCTCCGCGTGCGTTTACCGTGGGTTGACCAATTGCGCGCTTCCTAGCTGCACGGCCAATTCCACCAGCGTGTGCGTGAACCTTTGTAACCCGGGCGCCTCTAACAAGAGGAACCCATCTCGCAGGAGAGCCCTGAGCATGAAGAAGACTCTAGTTGCCGCCCTCACGGTTGCGACCGTCGCCGGTTCGCTGGTGACTGCCACTCCGTCCGCGAAGGCCCATGACGGCGTCGGCGCCGGCATCGCGGCCGGCCTGATCGGCGGCGCGATCGTCGGCGGCGCTATCGCGTCGAGCCGTCCCGCCTATGGCGGCCCGGTTTACGTCGCCGAGCCCCCGCCGCCCGCGCCCTGCTATTGGCAGCGCCAGCGCTATTGGGACGGCTATGGCTGGGTCGTTCGCCCGGTTCGCGTTTGCTACTGATCTGATCGCACCGCGCTCACCAGCGCCGCGATCGAAGCCCGGCCGAGATCATCGACCGGGCTTTTTCTTTTGGTCAAACGCTATCGCGCCGTCTGGATCGAGCGCAGCACCTCTTCGCTCGGCCAGCAATCAACCTTGAGGCCGGCCGACTTCTGATAGGCGCCGAGCGCCGCGCGCGTCAGCATGCCGGCCTTGCCGTCGATCTTGTCCTTGTAGAGCCCGACGCGCGTCAGCCCGCGCTGCATGGCCTCGACGTCCTTGGTGCGCAATTGCTTGGAGGCCGCCCAGGGCGTTGCGAACGGAAGCGGGCTCGTCATGCGGTCGGCGAGATGGCCGACGAACAGCACATAGAGGTCGGAGAAATTGTATTCCTTGATGACGAAGTAGTTCTTCGTCGTCAGGAACGACGGACCATAGATGCCTTCCGGCTGAAGCAGCGAAGCCGGCTGCGCCTGCTCCGTGGCGTTCAGGCGCTGGCCGCGCACCGGCACAAAGCCCTCGCGCAGCCACTGGCCGATCGGCTTCGTCACCTCCGGCACTCCCGTCGTGCAATCGACCTTGGCCGGCGCCTGCACCTCGTAGGCCCACCGGACGCCGCTCTGCCAGCCCTTGTTGACGAGCTGCTGCGCGGCGGAGGCCAGCGCATCGGGCACGGAATGCCAGATGTCGATGCGACCGTCGCCGTCGAAATCGACACCGTGCTTGTAGTATTCCGACGGCAGGAACTGCGTGAGCCCGGTGGCGCCCGCCCAGGACGAGCGCATGTCCTTACGCGTCACCACGCCCTCGCCCAAGATCTTCAATGAAAGGATGAACTCGTTGCGATACTGGTCCTTGCGCCGGCCGACATAGGCCTGCGTGGCCAGCACGCGGACGAGATCGTAAGGCAACGTGTAGCGGCCGTAGTCTGTCTCGCGGCCCCAGATCGCCAGCATGACGGTCGCAGGCACGCCGGACTTCTTCTCTATCTGGTTCAGCGAGTCGCGATATTTCTGCAGCAGCCGCTGTCCCTCGCCCGCAAGCCGCGCGATCGAGCCTTCCTTGACGTAATCGGCGGGCACCTGCACGAACTCGGCCTGCGACGGTGCGCCGGTCGCGGGGCGTCCCGGCAGGATCAGATCGGGCAGCTTGTAGTCAGGCTCAAGCCCGCGCGTCTGCTCGTCGAAGGTCTTGCGCGAGACGCCAGCCTCTTGCGCTTCCGGCCAGAGCGAGGCGACGAACTGCGTGAAGGCGGCGTCGGCGGCGCGGGCGGACGACCAGCCACAGGTGACCACGATCACCGCAGCGATGAGCGCCCGCCGCATCATGCCGACATCACCGCGTCAGCTTCTTGTACTTCACGCGGTGCGGAATGATGCTGTCCTGGCCGAGCCGGCGCATCTTGTCCTTCTCGTAATCCTGGAAGTTGCCTTCGAACCATTCGACGTGACTGTCGCCTTCGAAGGCCAGGATGTGCGTCGCGATACGGTCGAGGAACCAGCGATCATGGCTGATGATGACCGCGCAGCCGGCGAAGTCCTCCAGCGCCTCTTCGAGCGCGCGCAGCGTGTCGACGTCGAGGTCGTTGGTCGGTTCGTCGAGCAGCAGCACGTTGGCGCCGGACTTCAGCATCTTGGCGAGATGCACGCGATTGCGTTCACCGCCGGAGAGCGCGCCGACCTTCTTCTGCTGATCGGCGCCCTTGAAGTTGAACGCCGAGCAATAGCCGCGCGAGTTCACTTCCTTCTTGCCGAGCAGGATCAGCTCGTTGCCGCCGGAAATCTCCTCCCACACGTTCTTGCTGCCATCGAGCGCGTCGCGCGATTGGTCGACATAACCGAGATGCACGGTCTCGCCGACCGTGATGGTGCCCTTGTCCGGCTGGTCCTGCTTGGTGATCATCTTGAACAGCGTGGTCTTGCCGGCGCCGTTGGGGCCGATCACGCCGACGATGCCGCCGGGCGGCAGCTTGAAGGTGAGATCGTCGATCAGCAGGCGGTCGCCGAAGCCTTTGCTGAGGCCTTCGAAGTCGACGACGTTGGCGCCAAGGCGTTCGGCGACGGGAATGACGATCTGAGCGGTCTGGGTCTGCTTCTCGCTCGCCTGCTTGAGCAGGTCCTCGTAGCGCTGATAGCGCGCCTTGGACTTGGCCTGGCGTGCCTTCGGTGACGAGGCGACCCATTCCTGCTCGCGCGCGAGCGTCTTCTGGTGCGCGGCGTCCTCGCGTCCTTCCTGCTCCAGCCGCTTCTGCTTCTGCACCAGCCAGGACGAGTAGTTGCCTTCGTAGGGAATGCCCTTGCCGCGATCGAGCTCGAGAATCCAGCTCGTGACGTTGTCGAGGAAGTAGCGATCATGGGTCACAATCAGAATCGCGCCGGGATAGCTGCGCAGATGGCCTTCGAGCCAGGACACCGACTCGGCGTCGAGATGGTTGGTCGGCTCGTCCAGCAGCAGCAGCTCGGGCTGATCGAGCAGCAGCTTGCACAGTGCGACGCGGCGACGCTCACCGCCGGAGAGCTTCGTCACGTCGGCATCATCGGGCGGGCAGCGCAGCGCGTCCATGGCCTGGTCGACCTTGCTGTCGAGATCCCAGAGGCCCTGGGCCTCGATCTCGTCCTGCAGCTTGGTCATCTCGTCGGCAGTTTCCTCGGAGTAGTTCATCGCCAGCTCATTGTAGCGATCGAGGATGGCCTTCTGCTTGGCGACGCCCAGCATGACGTTCTCACGCACGCTAAGTGCCGGATCGAGATGCGGCTCCTGCTCGAGATAGCCGACACGGGCGCCCTGGGCGACCCAGGCCTCGCCGTTATACTCCTTGTCGAGGCCAGCCATGATCTTGAGCAGCGTCGACTTGCCCGAGCCGTTGACGCCGAGCACGCCGATCTTGGCGTCCGGGTAGAAGCTCAGATGGATGTTATCGAGCACCTTCCGGGTCGGGTAGCTCTTGGTCAGGCCCTGCATGAAATAGATGAACTGGCGCGCCATCGGTCCCGAAAACCTTCGATTTGAGGAAATCTGCTTGCCGCCGATGTAGCGACCCCGCCCCGAAAGGGCAATGTTTTCCGTCCGTTCACCACGGGTGAATACGGGACGGACACCATCCGGCCACCGATCCGGACAATTGAAACCATCTTTTAATAAATCAGGCCAAAGCTCGGTTTCGCGCGGAAACAGCGCCACCCGCTCAGAATGAACGGGGAGCACAGCGAGACAGCGTCATGGCCATGATCGAGACCCATTCTCTTCCTGTTCCGGGAGAAGCCGGCCACGTCTCCGACTTCGCCTCGGAGATCAAGGGATTCTGGAAGCGCTTCTTTGCCACCGCCTTCAATCCCTACCGGCCCGAACTGCACTACATGCGCGGCCCCGGCCCCGCCTGGCGCGCCAAGCACGGCATGGATGCGCCGTTCCGCCTGAAGCCCCGCGATTTCTAAAGCGCCCGCTCTGCTGTCGGATTTTTGAAGACGCAAGCGGCTTGCGCGCAGGCGTGATTGTGCGCAACCATGGCGCGGTTCCGACGACGGCGCTTGCCTGGCGCCCTCACCTTTCGCCATGGATGAACGCTGATGAGCCGGCTGCGCTGTGCAATTCTCGATGACTATTTCAAGCTCGCGCTCGACATTGCCGACTGGCAGAAATTGTCCGACCGCCTCGACGTCACCGTGTTCAGCGATGCCTTCGGCTCCGAACAGGCCGCGGCCAGTGCGCTGGCCGATTTCGACATCATCTGCGCGATGCGCGAGCGCACCGCATTCCCCAAGAGCCTGTTCGAGAGCTTGCCGAAGCTGAAGCTGCTGCTCACCTCAGGCATGCGCAACGCCGCGATCGACATGGAAGCCGCGAAGGCGCGCGGGATCGTCATCGGCGGCACGCAATATTCGCGCGATCCCACCGCTCCGCTCACCATGGGTCTGATCCTGGAGCTGACGCGCGGCATCGGCCGCGAGAATGCGCGCATGCATGCCGGCGAGCCCTGGCAGACCTTTGCCGGCGTCGAGATCGAGGGAATGACGCTCGGTATCGTCGGGCTCGGCAAGCTTGGCAGCAAGATGGCCGGGATCGCCAAGGCGTTCGGCATGAACGTGATCGCCTGGAGCCCGAACCTCACGCCGGAGAAATGCGCGGCGGCCGGCGTCGGCTACGCGACGAAGGAGGAGCTGTTCGCCAAGGCCGACATCATCACCATCCATGTGGTGCTGAGCGAGCGCTCGCGTGGCCTCGTCGGCGCTGCCGATCTCGCGCGGATGAAGCCGACGGCCTTTCTCGTCAACACCGCGCGCGGGCCGATCGTGGACGAGCAGGCGCTGCTCGAGGCGCTGCAGCAGCGCAAGATCGCGGGCGCCGGCATCGACGTGTTCGCGGCCGAGCCGCTGCCGGTCGACCATCCTTTCCGCAAGCTCGACAATCTCGTGCTGACGCCGCATCTCGGCTACGCCACCAAGGACGGCTTGCGCATCCATTACGGCCAGATGGTCGAGGCGATCGACGCCTTCACTGGCGGCCGCGAGTTGCCGCGCAAGCTGGCCTGAAACGATGAAGGGCGTGCCGATGGCACGCCCTTCGCTCCCTCAGATTTCGCGCTCTCAGATTGCGCGGAGCTGTTAGCGCACAGTGACCGGCGCGGGCAGCGGCGGCACCACGGTCGGCTGCGTGCCGGGGACCGGACCGGCCTGGGCGGCCATCGGAGCCGGACCGGCGGCAGCGGGCGCTGCGGAGGCGGTCGCCGTTCCCGGCGGCGGGCCGCCCGGCATCACCACCACGCGGGTGCCGACCTTGACGCGATCGAACAGGTCGGAGACGTCCTCGTTCAGCATACCGATACAGCCGGACGACACGAACTTGCCGATGGTCGAGGGCTGGTTGGTGCCGTGGATGCGATAGACGGTCGAGCCGAGATACATCGCGCGGGCACCGAGCGGATTGCCGGGACCGCCGGCCATGAAGCGCGGCAGATACGGCTGGCGCTCGATCATCTCGGTCGGCGGATGCCAATCCGGCCATTCGGCCTTGCGGGTGATCTTCTGCACGCCGGTCCAGGTGAAGCCGTCGCGGCCGACGCGGACGCCGTAGCGAACCGCACGGCCATTGCCGAGCACGTAATAGAGGTAGGTGTTGGGGGTATCGACCACGAGCGTGCCGGCCGGCTCCTTGGTCTGGAACGCGACTTCCTGGCGGCGCAGGTTCTGCGGCAGCTGCACCGGCGCAGCATCGGGCTGCTCCTCGGGCGGGAGCGCGGCCATTGTCATCGGACGGCCATCGGCGCCGACGGGCGGCTGCCCGGCCTGGACCGTTCCGGTCGCGGCGGGACCACCGACGGCCTCCGGCGGACGCAAGCCGTCATTGGCCGGCGGCTGGCCTTGCCCCGGACGATTGGCATAGATCACCGGCGGCGGACCGGCGGGGCGGCCGTAGCGGGGATCGTCCGGCGACATCACCGGGCCCTGCGACGGGGCGGTCGAATAGACCGGGGGAGCGCCAGCCGGGCGGCCATAGCGCGGATCATCCGGCGACATCACCGGACCCTGCGGCGGCGCTGCCGAGTAGACCGGTGGCGCGCCGAGCGGGCGGCCATAGCGCGGATCGTCGGCCGGGCCGGGCGGCGGCAACGATGCCTGCGGCATCGCGTCGTCATCATCATCTTCCAGCGCGTCGAAATTCGGGGTGCGATCGCCGGGCCGATATTCAGCGGGGGCGCCATAGCTCGGCGCCTGCTGGACCGGATAGCTCTGAGCCTGCGCGAGCGAGGTTCCCGCCGCAGCGACTGTTGCGGCAGCGCATATCGTCAGAAAATGTTTGATCATCATCGCTCTTGTATAGTCCCCAAGCCCGATCGGACCGTTAACGGCCAGATGGCCGAAGATAGCGGCACATTCAAGACATAGCAGGCTTATTTGCGCCGGATTTGCCGATTTGTGATCCGCAAGACTACCGTTGCCCCGCTGCATCACGGGGCGGAAATCAGCTCATGCCGTCATTTGCCGAAGTCTCCGGCCCCGTTTTTGCGGAACGGGTCGGACTCGTTGCGGTATGTTCGAATCAGCCTGATTCGCCACCATTTGAGCTCCCGATCCCCGTGTGGCGAACGCGGCCAACAGTACCGTCACCGCGTTCAGATGGCTCATGGGCCCTGGCTAATTCGCCGCCGGGGCGGAAATTCGCAATCCCTCGATGCTTCCCGGCTTTCGCTTCCTGTTTGCCGCGATCCTGCTCTCAACTTCCGTCCTGGTGTTCGGCCTGGGCGCCGCCGCGCTGCTGCGGGCGAACCATGAGCAGTATGCCAACAACTCGTCCTGGCGGAACGGGCCGCAGGAGCAGAGGTTCGCGCAGGCGTCCGAGCCCGCCCAGCCGGTGCTCGCGGTCCTCCGGGTGGAGCCCGAGGTGACGGCCGAGCCCGAGCCGTCATTGCGCGACCAGGTGCCGACCATCGGATTGCCGGCAACCGAGCCCGAGCAGGTCGCCGCGCTGACGACCGAGGCTGACGCAGGGACGGAGGCCGCTGAATCCGCAACCGACCCGGTAGCCGCCGAACCGGCCAAGCCCGAGGCGACGGCGGAAGCCCTAGCGCCGGCGCCCGCCGACACGCTCACCCCCGCCGACACCACGTCATCGATCGCCGGAGCCAGGCCTGACTTTGCGCCTGCCGCTGTCGCGACCGCCGGCGAGCCGGCGCCGGCTGATCCGAGCGCTGCCCTGGCCTCCTCGGCGCTCGATGTCGCAGCGGCCAAATTGGCCGCACTGAACGAGCCGGCGGCGACGGCCGTGAAGGCTCCGCCGGCGAAGGCCAAGACCAAAAGCAAGGCGGACGGCGCCTCCGACAGCAAGGCGACCAAGCGCAAGGCGGCCAAGAAGCGGCATCGCGTGGTGCGGCGTCCGCCGCCTCAGCAGCAGCAACAGCTCGATCCGTTCGGCCAGCCGCAGACGTTCGCGACACCGACCACGCGCACGCGGTGACGTTCCTTCTTCGCCCCCGCTTGCGGGGCGAGGGAGCGCGGCGCCGCGGCTATCGACGCCTCACGCCGGCCCGGTCGCGATCGGCGGGCCTTTTTCCTGGCCCCATTCCGACCAGGAGCCGTCATAGAGCGCGCTGTCGGTGATCCCCAGACGGTAGAGCGCGAGCGTCAGCACGCCGGCCGACACGCCGGAGCCGCAGCTCGTCACGATCGGCGCATCGAGCTTGACGCCGGCGCCCATGAACGCGGTGCGGAGATCGTCGAGCGGCTTCATCTCGCCGGTCCCTGCGTCGAACAGCAGATTGTAGGGCACGTTGCGGGCGCCGGGGATGTGGCCGGAGCGGACGCCCGGCCGCGGCTCGGGCGCGCGGCCCTCGAAGCGCTCCGCGGCGCGCGCGTCGATCACCTGCTCGGCACGGCTTTCGACGTTGGCGATCAGCTGCTGCATGCTGCGCACGCGGTTTGGATCATAGCTCGCCTTGAAGCTCGCCGGCTTCGGCTTCACCTCCCCGCTCTCGACCGCTCGCCCTTCGGCGCGCCACTTCTTCAAGCCGCCATTGAGGATGCGCACATTGCCGTGGCCGAAGGCCAGGAACATCCACCATGCGCGGGGCGCCGCGACCCAACCACCGGCATCGTAGAGCACGACGGTATCGCTATTTGCGATGCCGAGATTGCCGATGTCGCGGCCGAACTGCTCGGCGCTCGGATACATGTGAGGCAGCGGGTTGGAATGGTCCGACACCGCATCGACGTCGAAGAAGGCCGCACCCGGCAGATGCGCGGCGAGATAGTCATCCTTCGGCAGCGGCAGCACGCCCGGCAGCTTGAAGCTGGCGTCGAGAATCTTGACGTTGGCGTCGCCCATATGGGCGGCGAGCCATTCGGTGGAGACGAGTGGGTCGGCTGTCGTGTCAGTCATTCACGTATTCTCCGGCGATTCTCAGTCGTCATGCCCGGGCTTGTCCCGGGCATCCACGTCTTTCGGCGCATCGATCAAGAGCGTGGATGACCGGGACAGGCCCGGCCATGAGGGAGCGCGTGGCACGTGAGGAGCATGCCTCACCCCTTCTTCTTCGGCTCCCACTTCTCCACGGGGCCGCCGGCATCGCGCCAGGCGGCGTAGCCGCCGGCGATGTGGGCGACGGGCTTCAATCCCATGTCCTGCGCGGTCTTGGCCGCGAGCGCGGAGCGGAGGCCGCCGGCGCAGTGGAAGACGAACTTCTTGTCCTCCTGGAAAACCGGCTTTGCATAAGGGCTCTGCGGATCGATCCAGAATTCGAGCATGCCGCGGGTGCAGGCGAACGCGCCGGGGATGCGCCCCTCACGCTCGATCTCGCGGGGATCGCGGATGTCGACGATGACGACGTCGCCGTTCTTGGAGATCTCGATGGCGTCCTTGGCGTTGAGCGTCTCGATCTCGGCATTGGCCTCGTCGATTAGCGCTTTGATGCCGCGGGTGATGTTTTGGGGCATGGGTCTTCCCTTCTTCTTGCTGTCATTCCGGGGCGCGACAAAGTCGCGAACCCGGAATCTCGAGCGGCAGTTGAACATGTCGAGATTCCGGGCTCGCGCTATGCGCGTCCCGGAATGGCAGCAATCAGTGCGTCAATTCCTTCATCGCACCTTCAAGCCCCTCGATCGTGATCGGGTACATGCGATTGGCGAAGATGCGCTTGATGATGGTTGTGGATTCCGAATAGTCCCAATGCTTCTGGGCGACCGGGTTCAACCACACCGAATGCGGATAGGTGCGGATGATGCGGTCGAGCCAGACCGAGCCGGGCTCCTCGTTGACGTGCTCGACCGAGCCGCCGGGCACCATGATCTCGTAAGGCGACATCGAGGCGTCGCCGACGAACACGATCTTGTAGTCGTGGGGGTATTTGTGCAGCACGTCCCAGGTCGGCGTGCGGTCGGTGAAGCGGCGCTTGTTCTGCTTCCACACGCCTTCATAGAGGCAGTTGTGGAAGTAGAAATACTCCATGTGCTTGAACTCGCTCTTCGCCGCCGAGAACAGCTCCTCGACCTGCTCAATATGCGCGTCCATCGAACCGCCGATGTCGAAGAACACCAGCAGCTTCACCGCGTTGCGCCGCTCGGGCCGCATGTGGACGTCGAGATAGCCGTGATTGGCGGTCTCGCGGATGGTGGTGTCGAGATCGAGCTCGTCGGGCGCGCCGGTGCGCGCGAATTTGCGCAAGCGGCGCAGCGCCACCTTGATGTTGCGGATGCCGAGCTCGACATTGCCGTCGAGGTCTTTGAATTCCCGCTTGTCCCACACCTTGACGGCGCGGTTGTTGCGGTTCTTCTCCTGGCCGATGCGGACGCCTTCGGGATTGTAGCCATGGGCACCGAATGGCGAGGTGCCGGCGGTGCCGATCCACTTCGAGCCGCCCTGGTGGCGGCCCTTCTGCTCCTCGAGGCGCTTCTTCAGGGTCTCCATGAGCTTGTCCCAGCCCATGGCCTCGATCTGCTTCTTCTCTTCTTCGGTGAGATATTTCTCGGCGAGCTTCTTCAGCCACTCCTCAGGGATCTCCGCCTTCTCCATGGCGTCGAGCAGGCTTTCCAGCCCCTTGAACACCGAGCCGAAGACGCGGTCGAATTTGTCGAGGTTGCGCTCGTCCTTCACCAACGCGGTGCGCGAGAGATAGTAGAAATTCTCGACCGAGTAGTCCGCAAGGTCAGCGTCGAGCGCCTCCACCAGCGTGAGGTATTCGCGCAGCGTCACGGGGACCTGCGCGTCGCGCAGAGAAGTGAAGAATTGCAGGAACATGGGTGACAGATTGCCCTTTGGATGGTCGGCGTCAAGAGGTGCCCCAGAGACCCTTGCTACTGCGGCTGGACAGGATTGTCCGCCCGGCGGGATTGGTGCGGTGATTGTGCTTGTCATCCTTTCGCTGATAAAACGGGTCTGAAAGCCTGACCGAACCAGGAACGGCCGCCACGCGCGGCCGTTCCCATGTCGCGACCACGGCAATGAATTTGGCAATTCCTGGGACGACGACCAACAAGGACGCGCGATGAAATTTACCGGCACCAAGGACTATGTTGCGACCGACGATCTCAAGGTCGCGGTCAATGCCTCAATCGTGCTGGAGCGACCGCTGCTGATCAAGGGCGAGCCCGGCACCGGCAAGACGGTGCTGGCGGAGGAAGTGGCGAAGGCGCTGAACGCACCGCTGCTGACCTGGCACATCAAGTCCACCACCAAGGCGCAGCAGGGCCTCTACGAATACGACGCGGTGTCGCGCTTGCGCGACAGCCAGCTCGGCGATGCCCGCGTCTCCGACATCAAGAACTACATCAAGCGCGGCAAGCTGTGGGAGGCCTTCACCGCCGAGCAGCGCCCGGTGCTCCTGATCGACGAGATCGACAAGGCCGACATCGAATTCCCGAACGATCTTTTGCTCGAGCTCGATCGCATGGAATTCCATGTCTACGAGACCGGCGAGACGATCAAGGCCAAGCAGCGCCCGATCATGATGATCACCTCCAACAACGAGAAGGAGCTGCCGGACGCCTTCCTGCGCCGCTGCTTCTTCCACTACATCAAATTCCCCGACGCCGACACGATGGGCCGCATCGTCGACGTCCACTTCCCCGGCATCAAGAAGCGTCTGGTCGAAGAAGCTTTGCGCATCTTCTTCGAGGTGCGCGAAGTGCCCGGCCTGAAGAAGAAGCCGTCGACCTCGGAGCTTTTGGACTGGCTTAAGCTGCTGCTCAACGAAGACATGACCGTCGAGCAGTTGCGCGAGCGTGATCCGCGAAAACTGATCCCGCCGCTGCACGGCGCGCTGCTCAAGAACGAGCAGGACGTGCATCTGTTCGAACGGCTGGCGTTCCTGAGCCGACGGGAAGTGTAGGACAAAGACAAACTGTAGGATGGGTACAGCGCAGCGAAACCCATCAAGCTTTTCCGCGATGATGGAGGCGATGGGTTCGCTACGCTCTACCCCTCCTACGAAGCTCTCACGCCACCGCGGCGTCCGGCACGCGCGCGGCCTCCATCGGCTGCTTGCCGCGGATCAGGTCCGAGGCGCGGTCGGCGATCATCATGGTGGAGGCGTTGAGGTTGGCCGAGATCATGCGCGGCATGACCGAGGCATCGATGACGCGGAGGCCCTCCAGCCCGTGGACGCGGAGGTGGTCGTCGACCACCGCCCACGTCGAGTCCGCCGGGCCCATGCGGCAGGTGCAGCCGGGGTGGAAGGTGGTGGTGCCGCGCTCGGTGGCGGCGGCGAGGAATTCGTCGTCGGTGTTGATGTTGGGGCCGGGGAAGTCCTCGTAGGCGTAATAGGGCGACAGCGGCGCGGACTTCAAAAGGCGGCGTGCCAGCTTCATGCCGCCGACGATGACGCGGCGGTCGAGCTCGGCGTCGAGATAGTTGGTCTGGATGATCGGCGGCGCGAATGGATCGTTGGAACGGATGCGGACATACCCGCGGCTCTCGGGGCGCTGCTGCCAGGAGGCGACGGTCATGCCGGGCTCGTCCTCAAGCTGGCCCTGCACGCCTTCCTTGTAGGACGCCGGCGTGAAGGTGAGCTGCAGGTCGGAACTGTCGGCGCTCTCGCCGGAGTGCCAGAAGCAATAGACCATGGTCGGCGACAGCGACAGCAAGCCTTTGCGCGCGGTCGCCCATTTCAGCGCCTCAATCCACAGCGAGAAACCGCGGCGAAGCTCGTTGATGGTTTTGATGTCCTTGACGCGCGCCACCGTGCGCGGGGCGTAATGGTCCTGGAGGCCCTCGCCGACCGGCAGCGCGTGGCGCACGGCGATGCCGTGTTGCTGCAGCAGGTCCGGCGAGCCGATGCCGGAGAGCTGCAGGAGCTGCGGCGAATTATAGGTGCCGCCGGACAGGATCACCTCCTTGTTGGCGCGCACCTCCACCGGCGTGCCACGAGGGCCACCCTTCATGTAGCGCACGCCGACGGCGCGCTTGCCTTCAAAAATGATCTCGGTCGCATGCGCATGGGTACGCACATGCACGTTGGGCCGCTTCATCGCGGGCTTGAGGAACGCGGTCGCGCCGGAAACACGCAGGCCCTTGTCGATGGTGCGCTGACAGTAGGAGACGCCTTCCTGGGTCTTGCCGTTGTAATCGGGGTTGCGGGGGATGCCGAGCGACACCGCGCCTTCCATGAACGCCTCGCAGAGCGGATCGCGCCAGTTCATGGTGGTGACGATCAGGTTGCCGTCGCGACCACGATAAATGTCCTCGCCTTCGCCGATCCGCTTCTCCAGCCGCCGGAAATAAGGCAGCACGTCGGCATAGCCCCAGCCGCGATTGCCCATCTGCGCCCAGGTGTCGAAATCCATGCGCTGGCCGCGATTATAAATGTGGCCGTTGATCGAGGAGGAGCCGCCGAGCGTCTTGCCGCGCGGCGCGTAGATGCTGCGCCCGCCGGTCCAGGGCCCGACCTCCTGCTGATAGGCCCAGTTGATGCTCTTCATGTGGAAGGTCTTGATGAAGCCCGCCGGCAGATGGATGTAGGGATGCCAGTCGCTCGGCCCGGCCTCGAGCACGCAGACGCTGGTGTTGGGGTCTTCGCTGAGCCGGCTGGTGAGCACGCAACCGGCGGAGCCCGCGCCGACGATCACATAATCAAATCTGTCCATTCTTCCGCCCCTGGCGTGTCGTGAGATCAGGTAAATTGCAGCCGCGGATGCCGACACCTCTCCCGGAGGGAGAGGTCGATTTGCGCCCGCCGATGCGTAGCATCGTCCGGTGCAAATCGGGTGAGGGACTCAGGTCCCACGAGAGACCGGTCCCCTCACCCGGCGCTACGCGCCGACCTCTCCCTATGGGAGAGGTGATCGAACGCGCGGCCAATTCGGAGCACATCATAACTAGCGCGGCTTGTCGTTGAGTTGATATTCCAGATGCGTCTTCACGGTCGGCCATTCGGCGGCGGTGATGCTGTAGACGACGGTGTCGCGCAACGTGCCGTTCGGCGCGACCTGGTGGCTGCGCAGGATGCCGTCCTGCTTGGCGCCTAGACGCTCGATGGCGCGGCGGCTCTGGTGGTTGAAGAAATGCGTGCGGAATTCGACCGCGATGCAGTTCAGCGTCTCGAAGGCGTGGCGCAGCAGCAAGAGCTTGCACTGCGTGTTGAGCGGGCCGCGTTGCGCGCTCTTGCCGTACCACGTCGAGCCGATCTCGACCCGGCGGTTGACGGCATCGATGTTCATGTAGGTCGTCATGCCGACGATTTTGCCGCCGGCATCGAACACGGTGAACGGCAGCATTGAACCCGCGGCCTGCAGGCCGAGGCGGCGGTCGATCTCCTTGGCCATGTTCTCCGGCAGCGGGATCGCGGTGTACCAGAGCTTCGACAGCTCGCCGTCCTTGACGGCCTCCACCAGCGCCTCACGATGCTGATGCGACAGCGGCTCCAGACGGGCATGCTGTCCGCGCAGGGTGACAGGATCAGGCCAGGGCATCGAATATCTCTCCTTGCGTCATCGCGAGCGAAGCGAAGCGACCAGAATCTTACCGCGGACGCATTCCTGGATCGCTTCGCTTCGCTCGCAATGACGCTCACTAGCACCGTTTATTTGTTTAGGAAATTGAGCGGCAATCCACCGCGCGGCCAGTCCATGGCGACGAGTTCGCCCTTGCCCGACAGCGTGATGTAGGCCGTCTTCAGCTCGGGGCCGCCGAAGGCGATGTTGGTGGTGACGCGATCGCCGGTCGGGACCTGCTCGACCAGCGTTCCGTCGGGCGCGATCACCGAGATGCAGCCGGAGACGAGGGTGGCGACGCAGATATTGCCGCCAGCTTCCACCGCGAGCGAGTCGAACATCTGGTAGCCGCCGAGGCCGCAGATCGGCTTGCCACGCTCGCCGCGATAGATCGGATCCCGCGGCCTGAGCGTGCCGGGCGCGGAGAGCTCGTAGGCCCACAGCCGGCCCGTCGGCGTCTCCGCGATGTAGACGGTGTTCTCGTCCGGCGACAGCCCGATGCCGTTGGCCGGCAGCACGCCGTGGACGATCTCGACGATCTCGCTCATGCCGGGCTTGAGATAGTACATGCCGCCGACGTCCATCTCGCGGGCGCGGCGCTTGCCGAGATCGGAGAACCAGAGGCCGCCCTGCTTGTCGAACACCAGATCGTTCGGCCCGCGCAGATCGTGCTCGCCGCATTTGGTCACGACGGTCTCGACCTTGCCGGATTGCAGGTCGACGCGCTGGATCGAGCCGCCGAGATAATCGTCCGGCTGCGGGCCCGGCATGATCATGTTGCGGGTCGGGATCCAGGAAAAGCCGCCATTGTTGCAGACGTAGATCTTGCCGTCGGGGCCGAGCGCGGCGCCGTTCGGGCCGCCCGGAATCTTCGCGACAATCTCCTTGCGGCCATCAGGGTGGACGCGGGTCAGGCGCTGGCCGCGGATTTCCACCAGCACCACCGAGCCGTCCGGCATCACGACCGGCCCTTCGGGAAATTCAAGGTCGGTCGCGAGAACGCGGACGTTGGACATGTGGGGACCCTCCCGGCTGCTGCTTGTTATGACTTGCACGGGATGTCCGGCACGGGCCCCACACGCAAGATTTGCCTGCGGTTATGACAAAGTCGTTGGGGCTTGCCAAGCAAGGCGGACGGTATGCCAGCATTGCGCTGCATTGCCTGGCAGGCGCGCTGAGACAGCGCTCGAACAGCCACTGGCGAGGCCCCGGCATTCGCAGCTACACTCCCTGCAACCGCTCACGAGAAAGCACGGAGGAACCGCCCCATGGAAATTACCGATGTGCGGGCGCACCATATCCGCATTCCCTATGACGCCGGCGTTGCGAGCTTTCGCCAAGGCGCTTCCGCGATCACGGCCCTCGACATGGTGCTTGTCGAGGTCACCACGGATGCCGGGCTGACCGGCTGGGGCGATGCCTTCGCCTATGTCTGCCCGCGCACCACGCGCAGTGCCGTCGAGGAAATGATCGCACCGCAGGCCCGCGGGCTGAAGGTGCCCGATGCGGCCGGCATCCCCGCCGCGATGGAGCAGATTCAGCGCAACCTGCATCTGTTCGGCCGCTACGGCATCACCATGTTCGCGATCTCGGGGCTCGACATCGCGCTGTGGGACCTTGCTGCTAAAATCGAGGGCGTGCCGGTGCATCGCCTGCTCGGCGAGACCAGGCGTATGGCCATTCCGGCTTACGCGAGCCTGCTGCGGATCGGTTCGCCCGAGAACATCGCGGCCGAATGCAGGAAGGCGCTCGCGCTCGGCTATGGCGCGATCAAGCTGCACGAGACCACGACACCGGCGGTGTTCGCCGCGCGCGAGGCGATTGGCCCCAACATTCCGCTGATGGTCGACATGAACTGCCCGCTCGCGGCTGAGCAGGCGATCGCGTTCGCGACCAGCTGCCGGGACGCGCGACCGATGTTTCTGGAAGAGCCGGTCTGGCCGCCGGAAGATTTTGCCGCGCTCGCCGAGGTCCGCAGCAAGGGAGGGTTCGGCGTTGCCGCCGGCGAGAATGCCTGCACGGAATATCAATTCCGCCAGATGATGGAGGCGGGCGCGGTCAGCCACGCCCAGCCGTCCGTGATCAAGGTCGGCGGCATCACCGAATTTCTGAAGGTCGCGGCGCTTGCCGATCAGCTCGGCGTGAAGATCGTCCCGCACTCCCCGTATTTCGGTCCGGGCCTGCTCGCGACACTGCACTTGCTCGCGACGCGCGACGACGGGCTGGTCGAGATGTTCTATCTGAAACGCGAAGCCTGTCTCTGGGGCCGCCGCATCGATAGCGATGCCACGGGCCATATCGCGGTGCCGACAGGACCCGGGCTCGGCTATGAGCCTGATCGCGGCGTGATGGAGCGATATCGCGTGACGTGATGGCCAAGCTTATTTCGCAGCGTCCTTTGCCGGCGGGGCGTCCTGCTTCTTCTTCAGATCCTCGGCCGTCTTCGCCTGGGCGGCCTGGAGATCGCCGAGCGTCTTCTGCAGGCCGGCGAGGTTCGTCTTCAGCGCGTCGATCTGGCGGCCCGCGGCGTCCAGCTTCTGCTGATGATCGAGGTTAAGCTTCGTGATCGTCTTCTGCAGGAAATCGACATTGCTCTGCAGACAGCTGGTGCGCCGCTCCATGGTCTTCTCGACCGTGCAGATTTCGATCCCGGGCACGTCCTGCGCGTGCACTGGCGCATTCGCCAGCGTTGCGAGCAGCAATATCGCGAAACAAATGCCGGCGTTTCGAAGCAGCATGAAGGTTCCTCGTCCGATCGATCACGTCAATGTGCGCTGTTTACGCACAGCCGGGTGAAGCTACCACACTCGTACCGCATTCTCGCGTTGAGCTTGCGTCCGTTCCTTCGGACCGGGAACGATGATCCGCGCGCGGAAGAAGTGGGCGCTCTTTCCGCGGCTTTGTTTAGGGGAGATTTTTGGAATGGCAACGCGCGATAGACGACTTGCGGAATTCGATGGCGCCGGAGAACCGCCGCCGGGCCTGGCGCTCGAAGTGCTGTGCGAGGATCACAGCGGAACGTACCAGCTGCCGTTCGCCTGCCGTTATGTCGAGGGACGCTGGCAGAACCACGAGGCCGGCATCGCGGTCGAAGCCACCGTCATCGGCTGGCGCCTGCCGCGCGTGAGGCAGCGCGGGGCCGCCTGACACCTGCATCTGTTCCAAAATGCAACGGCGCCGCGCTCCGCCTTAACGAACGGAACGCGGCCCGAACGAATCACGCCCGAATCAGCCGAACGGCCGTGTACGCAGCTGTTCACGGCTAGATGTCGATGCGGCTGCGCGGACGTGTACAATATCTGTGCGGCGCGGCGAACGGCACCGACCACTCACGGTCGCCAAAGGTTAATCCCGGCAAGGGCATAGCTGTCTCAAGCCGCCGCGACCGGCCCCACCCCCGAAACGGGCAAGTCCGCGCCATGCCTGCCTAATATTCGACCTCGAGCTCCTCGATCTCGGCTGGCTCCTCCTTTGCTGCCGCGATCCATTCCTGCATCTCGGGCATCGCCATGATGGTGTCGGCGTAGGCCTTCAGCAGCGGCTCCAGCGTGACGTCATAGGTCGCGAAGCGCGTCACCACCGGCGCGTACATCGCCTCCGCCATGGTGCGCTTTGCGCCGAACAGGAAGGGGCCGCCCGATACTGCCAGACAGTCGCGCCAGATGGACAGGACGCGGTCGATGTCGGCCTGCGCTCGCGACCAGATCTTGAAGCCGGGGAAACGTCCGTTCAGATTCACCGGCAGCGAGGCGCGCAGCGTGGTGAAGCCGGAATGGATTTCGCCTGAAATCGAGCGGCAATGGGCGCGCTGCACGCGGTCATCAGGCAACAGGCCGGCTGACGGCATCACCTCGTTGAGATATTCGCCGATCGCCAGCGTATCCCAGACCACCGCGCCTTCATGCCGCAGGCACGGCACCAGAATCGACGACGACAGCAAGAGGATTTCGGCGCGCGCCGACGCATCGTCCGGCGCGGTGACGATTTCCTCGAAATCGAGCCCTGAAAATTTTGCCAGCAGCCAGCCTCGCAGCGACCAGGACGAATAGTTCTTGCTGCTGATGGTGAGTGTCGCCTTTGCCATATGGCCCTTCCCTGCTCCCCGCCTCCGCCGGCTCGCGGACGTGCCCCGTGCTTGTCGTGACGTGAACAGCAAGCGACGTGCCAATTTTGGCGGCCGGTCCGGCCGGCGTTTGGCGTCGTTATTGCATAGCCTCACGGAACGGGTGAGCGTTTCAGTATGATGTCGATGTATTATCAGGCCTTCCAGAACCAAATGGACCTGACTGCGCCGTGGCGCACGGGCGCTTCGTCCGCGCTCAAATTCCTCAATCTGGTGCCGCAGGGCATGTCGGATCAGATCGTCGGCCGGCTGTCGGCCGCGCTGGAGCTGATCTCGCGCTCCACCCTCACCTATCACCGTCCCGCCTACGGCATCGAGAGCGTCATGGTGGGAAATCGGGAAGTCGCCGTCACCGAGGAGATCGCCTACGCGACGCCGTTCGGCTCGCTGCTGCACTTCCGGAAAGACGGCGTGTCCGAGCAGCCGCGCATGCTGCTGGTGGCGCCGATGTCCGGCCATTTCGCAACGCTGCTGCGCGGCACCGTGCAGACGCTGCTCCAGGACCACGACGTCTACATCACCGACTGGCACAACCCGCGCGACATTCCGCGCAGTGAAGGCCGCTTCGGACTCGACGACTACACCGAGCATCTCATCGACTTCCTCGGCCAGCTCGGCCCGCGCCCGCACATGGTCGCGATCTGCCAGCCCTCCATCTCCGCGCTCGCGGCGGCCGCGATCATGTGCGAGGACAACCATCCCTCGCGCCCGGCGACGCTGACGCTGATGGCGGGGCCGATCGACACCCGGATCCAGCCGACCAGGGTCAACGAGTTCGCCAAGAGCAAGCCGATCGAATGGTTCGAGCAGAACCTGATCAACTACGTGCCGGTGCAGTGCCGCGGCGCCCTGCGGAAGGTCTATCCCGGCTTCGTGCAGCTCACCGCTTTCGTCTCGATGAATCTCGAGCGCCACATCAAGCAGCACATGGATCTCGCCAACCACATCGCCAAGGGCGAGAAGGACAGGGCCGCGACCATCAAGACCTTCTACGACGAATATTTCGCCGTGATGGACCTTCCCGCCGAGTTCTACATCGAAACCGTGCGCGACGTGTTCCAGGAGCACCTCCTGCCGCGAGGCAAACTGATGCATCGCGGCCGCCCCGTGAACACCAAGGCCGTCAGCCGCATGGGCCTGATGACGGTCGAGGGCGAGAAGGACGACATCTGCTCGATTGGCCAGACGCTGGCGGCACAAGACCTCTGCACCAGCGTGCGCGCCTATCGCAGGGTGCACCACATGCAGGCCGGCGTCGGCCATTACGGCGTGTTCTCGGGCAGGCGTTGGAATAACGAGATCTATCCGCTGCTGCGGGATTTCGTCCACGTGAATTCGTGAGAGGCACCGCCACCGATCGCCTCACGTTCGGAAGCAGCGCACAGGCGTTCATCCCTCGACAGCCCCCGCAGACGCACCGGCCGAGACGACCAGCTCGAGATTGGGAAAGGTCGTCGCGATGTCGTCGGGCGGCACCCATGCCACCATATAGCGCTCGTCAGCGGGATCGCCGATGTCGGGCCAGAGCCGGAACGGCAATTCGGGCGCGCACTCGGCGAAGAGGCCCGCCCACTCAGCACCACGAACCATGTTGGCCTTGTAGAGAACGGTCATGCCGCCCTCAGAACGGGCTGACCGGCGCGAGGCGCCGGCCGTCGATCATGCGCTTGTGGCTGTAGGCGGCGGGATCGACCAGCGGCGCCGCGCCGGTCACGATATCGGCGGCCAGTTTGCCGGCTGCGGGGCCAATGCCGAAACCGTGGCCGGAGAAACCGGTCGCGAGGAAAAAGCCGGGCAGTGCGTCGACC
This sequence comes from Bradyrhizobium sp. 199, assembly GCF_023073355.1. Lineage (GTDB taxonomy): Bacteria > Pseudomonadota > Alphaproteobacteria > Rhizobiales > Xanthobacteraceae > Bradyrhizobium. Next base: position 1,185,592 of record NZ_JADPJI010000002.1, on the reverse strand, counting down.
GGCGAAATCACCGGAATCGTATCGGGCGTGCAATCGATCGTGCCGCCCCAAGCTTCCGCGCTCTCGATGTCCTTCAATTCCGGATTCGACTTGATCAGCGCGGCCAGCGCCGCATTGACCAGCGACATGTCGGGCTCGGGATCGCGCACGCGCTCGGTCTCGAACGGCGACGGCTTGTCGAAGCTCCAACTGGTGCCGCGCATGAGTTGATCGAAGAACGACTTGCCGAACGACAGTTTCAGCCCGTTCTTGCGATGCAAATAGGTCGGCCAGAAGGTGCGGGCGTAGCGGAACAGATCGGGCGACAGCTCCACCGTGCCGCGATTGCGCAGCGCCAGCGTAAACCCGCCATCGAGGCGGCGGCGGATGCAGTAAAAGTCGGTGCCGAGCGCGCCCGAAATGATCTCCGGTCCCGGCGTGGTCCGGCAGGCCGTGGCGTTGACGAGGCCGATCGGCAGCTCGATGCCGTGACGGCGGCAGAACAGCGACGACCACGCACCGCCCGACAGCAGCACCGCTTGTGTGCGGATGGTGCCCTTTTCAGTCACGACGGCGCTGACCTTGCCGCCGGTGGTCTCCAGCCCGCGCGCGGCGCAGCCCTGATGAATGGTCACGCCATGTTTTCGCGCGGCAGTGGCAAGCGCGGGCACAGCCATCGACGGTTCGGCGCGGCCGTCGCTCGGCGTGTGCAGGCCGCCGGCCCATTTGTCGGCATTGCCGGGCATGCGCTCGGCAACCTCGGCCGGCGTCAGCACAGTGGAATGGACCTGCTGTTCGCGCGCGATCGCCGCCCAGCGCTCCCAGCCGGCGAGCTCGTCCTTGCTCTTGGTGAGGAACAAGACGCCAGTGCGGCGGAAGCCCGCATCGACGCCGGCGTCGATCTGCATATCCTCCCACAGCTGCAGCGCCTCGCGGGCCAGCGGAATCTCCTCACGCGCCCGCCCCTGCTGACGGCACCAGCCCCAGTTGCGGCTCGACTGCTCGCCGCCGACATGGCCCTTCTCGACGAGGGCGACCGAATGGCCCTTCTGCGCCAGATGATAGGCCGCTGAGACGCCGACGACCCCGCCGCCGATGACGACGACGTCCACCTGCTGCGGCAGGCATTCGTCGCTGTTTATACGGTTGAGCGGCGGGGACATGGGACACTCCTCAACGTAGCTTGGACTTCAATTCGCTCGAGATCTTGCTCTCATCGGATGTTCATTCGCGGATCGAGGGCGTCGCGCAGACCGTCGCCGAGACAGGAGTGGGCTTTCGTGCTTCTAAGTTTCTCTATTAGAAGTTCGTCAAGACTAAATACAGCTGTCAATCGCGTTGCCAGGAGTCCAACCGGTGGACAGCGGGCGATACCTGCGCAAAACTCATCCCAGCCAAATCCATTGGAGGCGAGCCATGACGTCACTCGAAAAAGGCATCACCGCGAACGGCACGGGCTATGGCGGCAAGACCTGGAACATCCTGGGCCAGGTCTATTTTCCCAAGGCCGTCACCGAGTCCACCTTCGCGTTCGAGACCAACAGCGATCCCGGCCAGTTCGTGCCGGTGCACATCCATCCGACCCAGGACGAATTCATCCTGGTGCAGGAAGGCACGCTCGACCTCAAGCTCGACGGCAAATGGGTGAAGGCCCATGCCGGCGACCTCGTGCGCCTGCCGCGCGGCATCCCGCACGGCTATTTCAACAAATCCGACAAACCGGCCCGCGCGTTATTCTGGGTCTCGCCGATGCAGAAGCTGGAGGAGCTGTTCAACCAGCTCCATGACCTGACCGACCCGGCCGAGGTCGTGCGCATCTCGGCGCTGCATGAGGTCGACTTCCTGCCGCCCGAAGCCAACGACTAGGCTAGGATCCCCTGACCGACGAATCGTTCGGGGGAGCCGGCCATGCCTGCACGACGTCAACTCCTCGCCATCATCGCGGCCCTTGGGCTGGTCCTTACGACCTTTCTCCCGAGTCGGGCGCAAACGCTCACGATTAGGCAAGCGGAAGCGCTTGCTTCCTATGACCGCGCGCTCGCTGAGTTCAAATCCATCCTTGCCGAACGGCGCCGCCAGATCGAAGCCAAGGAGCCGCTGCCGAACCTGCCGGGACAGGCGCTCTATCTCGCGCGCGTCGCGGTGATCAGCACTTACAAGGATCTCACCGACGCTATGCCCTCGCGGATCGGCAGGCCCAACAAGTTCGAGATTCCGCCGGCCTATTTCGACGCCGAGATCGAGCCGTTGATCGACGAATATTCAAAACTGTTCGACGTCATGGAGGCGCCGCCCGCCAATGCGCAGAACTCGGCGTCACCGTTCAAGGACGTCGTCGATCTCGCGACAGTGATCGCCCGCGCCAAGGGGCTTGCGCCTGACCACGCGGACGCCGCGGGACGCATCAGCCTCGGGCTGTTCTTTGCCGAGACCAATGGCAAGCAGAACGTTCGCAACGGACGCTCGAACACCTATATGGGCAGCTTCCAGACCGGCCCCGCCGAGGACCGCAACGGCCGCAGGAAATGGGAAACCATCAAGGGCGAGATCGCTGCGATCGATCCGGGCCTGAGTGCGCGCGACGACAAGGAGGAAGCGCGGGCCCGCGGCACCGATCAACGCTTCAACCACTGGACCAACGTGCGCGACGGCCTGATGAACGCGCATGCGGATGTGTTCCGTGAGATCCCAGGAATCGTGAAGACGCTGCCCAACCCGATCGACCAGATGAAGCTGTTCGAGCTGATCCAGATCGTCCCCACCCCGACCAGATCGGCACTGAAGTCGGGCGATCTCCTGAACTACAGGGTGTCCAGCCCGACGATCATGAAGCATCTGCGCAACAACAGCATCTTCGCGTTCGGACAAGCCGACCGGGCGCGCACCTCGGCAAGCTTCCGCGAGATCTTGGGCGCGATGTGGCTGTTCAACCGGAAGTTCGAGAAGGCGATGGCGAAATACGCGGAGATCAAGGGGCGCTGAGACGGCGGTTGCAAGCGCGACCGGACGTTGTAAGCTCTCCGCCGCGATGACAGCACGGACATTTTCATGCGCCTGCTCATTCTCGGCGGCAGCCAGTTTCTCGGCCGCGCTATCGCAGCCCATGCTTGTGCTGCCGGCCATGACGTGACCTGCGCCGCCCGCGGCCTCGCGGGGCCGGTCGCGGCGGGCGCCCGCCTCATCCGGATCGATCGCGACGTCGCGGACGGTCTTGCGCCACTGACCAGCGAGACGTTCGACGCGGTGGTCGACGTCTCGCGTTATCCCGGCCAGGTCCGCCGCGCCGTCGCCGCGCTGAAGCGGCCGGGCGTGCATTGGACCTTGGTATCGACCATCAGCGTCTATGCGGATAATCGCATACCGGGACAACGCGCCGATACGGCGCCGCTACGTGAGCCCGTCGCAGTGGAGATCGAACACAGCACCGATGCCATCTACGGCGCCGCCAAGGTCGCTTGCGAGCAGGCGGTCGGTGCCGATGCCTTCATCTGCCGAGCCGGCCTTATCGCCGGGCCGGAGGACCCGACCGGGCGCTTCGCTATTGGTCGGCGCGGCTCGCGCGCGGCGGCGAGGTGCTGGCGCCGGGATCGCCCGAAGACGCCGTCCAGTTCATCGACGTGCGCGACCTCGCGCAATGGATCGTGCATGCCGCAGAGGTTCGCCTCACCGGCATCTATGACGGGATCGGACCAGTGCGCACGCGCGGCGCATTCCTGGCGGAATGCGCAGCGGCGCTGAGCGCGTCCTGCACATTGACTTGGGTCGATCGCGCCTTTCTCGAGGCGCACGACGTGCGGCGCTGGGCGGGTCCGCGGTCATTGCCGCTGTGGCTGCCCCTGCCCGACTTCGCCGGCTTCATGACGCGCGACACCGCGCCGGCCCGCGACGCCGGCCTGAGCTGGCGACCGATGGCAATAACCGCGCGCGATACGCTCGACTGGCTCCGCACTGGCAACGGGCCAGTGATCGGCCTCAGCTCAGATGAGGAAGTCGCAGTGCTTTCAGCGTGGCATGCGCGCGAACCAGCCCGGATCTAGCCGGACGGGGCGAGCCAGGACGACAGATCTACTCCGTCCGGATCGGCGAATCCTTCAGGCCGTTGTTGTCATAGGCCTTACGCAGCGTTCCGTTGGTCGTCGCTTCCGCCATGAATTTGGTCACGAACGCCAGAGCCTGGCTCTGGCCGAGCGGTACGGCGACTGCGGTCACCGTCTTCTTGAACGTCTCATCGAGCACGCGCGTCCCCGGAATCTTCTGGGCCATCTTGTTGAGCTGATCGCGCGAGAGCGCGAAGGCGTCGATCTCGCCGCTGCTTAGGAGGCCGAAGATCTCGTCATAGGTCTGATAGCCCGTGACCGTTGCATTCTTCAGATGCGCGATCGCGCCGCGCATCGTCGTTGTGGCGTTGACGGCGGCTACCCTGACGCCGGGCTGGTCGAGGCCGGCGAAGTTCGTGACGTTCGAGCCGGGCTTGACGATGTAGGTGGCGTCCGCGACCTCGTAGATCGGACCGAACAGCATTTTGGTCTCGCGCTCCGGATCCCTCGGAAGCCAGGTGACGTCCCAGGTCGCCTTGCCGGCGGCGTCGGTGATCTGTCCGGAATTCTGGTGCATGACATATTCGACTGATACGCCGAGCTGGGCGGCCATCGCCTTGCCAAGATCAACGGGAACGCCGGCATAGCCGGCTTCGGTCTTGGTCGACCAGAACGCCCCGCCTGCGGGGCTGATTGCGATCGCGACCCGCAGCTTGCCGGTCGGTGCGATCTCGTCCTTCAGACCGTCTGGTAGCGCGGGCATCGAACCACCGCTGCGAGAACGAGGCCGGCAAGGCCCGACCGAAATGGCGTTGGCATGTCATGGTCTCCTCACCTTTTCTTCTTTCCGACCGTTTGCTTTGGCTCGCGCGGCCATTGAAACAATTCTGATCGATCATGCCCCAGGTGAAAAGCGGTTTGTCATGATAAACTTGTCAAAGGCCACGTCGCTCATTGCAGTGCAAGGCCGATAGCTGCCATGGCTATGGTGTTCCACGACGAATCGTTTGTTGCTAGCCTGCTGCAGCGACAGACAGCAATCGGGGGCTATCGAATGACCTCAACGAATTCCGTCTCTCCCGCACGACGCGATGGAGCGTGGAGGCACTTCGGGCGGGTCCTGTCCGCTGCGGCGTCCGTGGCCGTGCTCACCGGCTGCGAGGACAAGAACACGTTCGTGGCACCGCCACCGCCCAAGGTCGAAGTGGCAACACCCCTGCAGCGTCCGGTCACGCGCTACATCGAGGCCACCGGCAACACCGCGCCGATCAAGAGCGTCGATTTAGTGGCGCGGGTGCAGGGTTTTCTGCAATCGATCGACTATCAGGACGGCAGCTTCGTCAAGCAGGGCACCCAGCTTTTCACGATCGAGCCCGAGACCTACAAGCTCAAGCTCGAACAGGCGCAGGCGGCCGAGGCCGGCGCGCAGGCCTCGGTCCGGCAGTCGGACGCCGACTACAAGCGGCAGGCCGAGCTGGTGCAGCGCCAGGCGGTCTCGCAAGCCACGCTCGAAAATTCCACCTCGGCGCGGGACAACGCCCAGGCCAATCTGCAGCAGGCGCAGGCCAATACCAGGCTCGCCGAGGTGAACTACGGCTACACCAAGGTGACCGCGCCGTTCGACGGCATCGTCAGCGCCCACATGGCCTCGGTCGGCGAGCTCGTCGGCGTCTCCTCGCCGACCCAGCTCGCCTCCATCGTCGCGATGGACCCGATCTATGTGAACTTCACCGTCAACGAACAGGACGTGTTGCGCATCCGCGCCGAAGCGGCCCGCCGCGGACTAACGCCCGCAGACATGAAGCAATTCCCGATCCAGCTCGGCCTCCAGTCCGAGACCGGTTATCCGCACCAAGGCCATCTCGATTACGTTGCGCCGACCCTCAATCAATCGACGGGCACGCTGGCGGTGCGCGGCCTCGTCCCCAACGACAAGCGGGTGCTGCTGCCCGGTTATTTCGTCCGGGTGCGCGTGCCCTTCGACCAGGAGAAGAGCGCCCTGCTCGTCCCTGATACGGCGCTGGGCAGCGACCAGGGCGGACGCTATTTGCTGGTGGTCAACGGCGACAACGTCGTCGCGCAGCGCAAGGTGCAGATCGGCCCGGTCGACAACGGGCTACGCGTCATCGAAAGCGGCTTGAAGCCGGACGACCGCGTCGTCATCGCGGGGCTGCTGCGGGTGATCCCGGGCCAGAAGATCGATCCGCAAGCAACGAAGATCGAGCAGCCGCAGGCCTCGAGCAAGTAGGGGCTGCCAGCCATGATCTCAAAGTTCTTCATCGAGCGGCCCGTCCTCTCGAACGTCATCGCGCTGTTGATGATCCTGATCGGCGGCGTCGCGCTGTTCAATCTGGCCATTGCGCAATATCCGGATGTGGTGCCGCCGACCGTGCAGGTCACCACGCGCTATCCCGGCGCCAGCGCCAAGACCGTGATCGACACCGTAGCGCTGCCGATCGAGCAGCAGGTCAACGGCGTCGAGGACATGCTCTACATGCAGTCCTACAGCAGCTCGGACGGCACCTATACGCTGACCGTGACCTTCAAGATCGGCACCGACCTCAACTTCGCGCAGGTGCTGGTGCAGAACCGCGTCTCCAGCGCGCTGTCGCAGCTACCGAGCGCCGTCCAGAATCAGGGCGTCACCGTGCAGAAGCGGTCGACCTCGATCCTGCTGTTCGTGACCCTGACCTCGCCGGACTCCAGATACGACAGCCTTTACCTAAGCAACTACGCCACCATCAACATCCGCGACGAGCTCTCGCGCCTGCCCGGCGTCGGCAACGTCACCGTATTCGGCGCCGGCCAGTATTCGATGCGGGTCTGGCTCGATCCCAACAAGCTGCAGGTCCGGGGCCTCGTGCCGCAGGACGTGATCCAGGCGATCCAGCAGCAGAGCCAGCAGGTCTCCGCCGGCCAAGTCGGCGCGCCGCCGACGCCGCCGGGACAGGCGTTCCAGTACACGCTCAACGTCAACGGACGGCTCGACGACACCGGCCAGTTCGAGAACATCATCGTCAAATCGGGCACCAGCGGCGACGTCACGCGGGTGCGCGACGTCGGCTGGGTTGAGCTCGGCGCGCAGACCTACAGCCAGATCTTCTCGCTCAACAAGCAACCGGCCGTCGGCATCGGTGTATTCCAATCGCCGGGCGCCAACGCGCTCCAGGTCGAGCAGGCCGTCGAGAAGAAGATGGCCGAGCTCGCCAAGCGGTTCCCGGAAGGCATCAAATACGACACGCCGTTCGACACCACCAAATTCGTGCAGGCGTCGGTGCACGAGGTCTACATGACCCTGATCGAGGCCGGCCTTTTGGTGCTGGTCGTGATCCTGGTGTTCCTGCAGGACTGGCGCGCGATGCTGGTGCCGGCAACCACGGTGCCGGTGACCATCATCGGCGCGTTCGCGGCCATGGCAGCGCTCGGCTTCACCATCAACATGTCGACGCTGTTCGCGATCGTGCTCGCGATCGGTATCGTCGTCGACGATGCCATCGTCGTGGTGGAAGGCGCGGCGCACAACATCGAGCAGGGCATGAACGGCCACGACGCCGCGATCAAGGCGATGGACCAGCTGTTCGCGCCAATCGTCGGCATCACGCTGGTGCTGATCTCGGTGTTCTTGCCGGCCTCGTTCCTCGCCGGCCTTACCGGGCGCATCTATTCGCAATTCGCGCTGGTGATCGCGGCCACCGCGCTTCTCTCCGCCATCAACGCGGCGACGTTGAAGCCGACGCAATGCGCGCTGTGGCTGCGGCCGGCGGTGCCGCCGGAGCGGCGCAACTTCTTCTACAGAGGTTTCAATGCGGTCTATAACCGCGTCGAGCGCGGCTACACGCGGCTGATCACGTTCCTGGTCAGGCACGCCACCATCTCGGTCGCGTTCGCGCTGCTGGTCATCGGAGCCAGCGGCTACGGCCTGTCGCGGGTGCCGACGGGTTTCCTGCCGATCGAGGACCAGGGCTATCTGATCGCCGCCGTGCAGCTGCCCGACGGCGCCGCGCTGGAGCGGACCCAAGCCGTGCTCGACAGAGCGAGCGGGATCATCAAGGACACGCCCGGCGTCCAGCAGGTCATCACCATCGCCGGCATCTCCGCGCTCGACAACAGCGCCAGCCTTGCCAATGCCGGCGTCGCCTACATCATCCTGAAGGACTGGGAGGCACGCAAAGGGCCCGGCGAGGATCTCCGCTCGCTGGTGTATGGGCTCAATGACAAGCTCGCGACCATCATGGAGGCGCGCACGCTGGTGCTGCCGCCGCCGCCGATCCAGGGCATCGGCAACGCCGCCGGCTTCTCGATGCAGGTCGAGCTGCGCGACGGCAACAGCGATTTCGCCAAGCTGCAAGCCATCACCGCGGCGATGGTCAGCAACGGCCAGAGCCAGAGCGCGCTGCAGCGCGTGCAGTCCTCGTTCCGCTCGTCGGTGCCTCAATTCAACATCGAGATCGACCGCGTCAAGACCCAGACACTGCACGTGACGACGGATCAGGTGTTCTCGGCGCTGTCGACCTATCTCGGCTCGTCCTTTGTCAACCAGTTCAACAAGTTCGGACGCGTGTTCCAGGTCTATACGCAAGCCGATCCGGCGTTCCGCGTCACCGAGCGCGACATCGCCAACATGCAGGTGCGCAACTCCAACGGCGACATGATCCCGATCGGCACCATCGCCAAGATCACACCGGCCACCGGCCCGTCGCTGATCAGCCTCTACAACCTCTATCCGTCCTCGACCGTGATCGGCCTGCCGGCACAGGGCTACTCATCCGGCCAGTCGCTGAAGCTGATGGAAGAGATCGCGGACAAGACGCTGCCGCCGGGCACCGGCTATGAATGGACCGCGATGTCCTATCAGGAGAAGGCGGTCTCGAACCAGATCTACTGGGTGTTCGGGCTTGCCATGCTGCTGGTCTATCTCGTGCTCGCCGGCCAGTATGAGAGCTGGTACGCGCCGATCTCCGTGATCCTCGCAGTGCCGCTGTCGCTGCTCGGGCCGATGCTGATCCTCTCGGCGCTCAAGATCGACAACAACCTCTATTGCCAGATTGGCCTGATCCTCTTGATCGCGCTGTCGGCCAAGAACGCGATCCTGATCGTCGAGGTCGGGCTCGAGCTGCACGGCCGCGACGGCAAGCCGGTGCTGGAGGCCGCGATCGAGGCCGCCCGCGCCCGCTTCCGGCCGATCCTGATGACGTCGTTCGCCTTCATCCTCGGCGTGGTTCCCCTGGTGCTCGCCACCGGCGCCGGCGCCAGCGCACGCAAATCGATCGGCATCACCGTGTTCTCGGGCATGCTGGCCTCGACCTGCCTCGCGGTGCTGTTTGTGCCTGCATTCTTCGTGGTGGTGCTGCGGTTTGAGAACTGGCGGGCGTCGAAGAAGGCGCCGAAGGTGGAGAAAGTGGCGGAGGCGAAAGGTTAGGCATTCTCCGCCGGAGCTTGCCGGGCCTCGCCGCTCGACACCAGCAGCACCGAGATCTTCGATTGCCTGAGCACGGAGTCGGCGACGCCGCCGAAGGACAGATGATCGGCCTGGATGCGGTCGACGCCCAAGACGACGAGATCGACATCGGTGGTATCGATCTCGCGCAGGATCGCGGCCTCCGGCGCCCGGTTCACCCGCAACGTGGTGGTGATGTCGACGTCATAGCGGGCGGCGAGATCGCTGGCGTCCTTGAGGATGCCCGCCTCCTGGCTGAGGCCACGGGATGGCGCGCGCTGCGCGCCCTTGTCGCGCGTCGTCGCGACATAGATCACCCGAAGCGAGCCTGATCCGGCCTGCGCCAGCGCGACCGCGACCTCGGCGCCGCGCTTGGAGATGGCGCTGCCGGAAACGGGAACGAGGATGTTGAGCCCTTCGGGCATCGGCTGCTTCAGGTGCTTTCCCTTTGCGGCGACGATCGCGAGCGGTCCTTCGAACGTCGCTGCGATGTCCTCGATCTTGCGGCCGAAGCGATCCTTGGTCGCAGCGACCTTGTCGATCCCGACGACGAGCAGGTCAAAGCCCTTACGCGCCTCTTCACTGATGGTCTGTCCGAGCTCCGCCTTCTTCGCACGAGTGACGACATCGACTTTGCCGGCGTCTGTCTCGCTGTTCCCCGACACCGCCTCGGCTGCCTTCTTCACCACGGCTTCGTGGCTCTCCTCCTCGTAGCGCCCCCTCTCCTGCTCCTCAGGCCGCTTGCCGATATGCAGCACGGTGATCGGCAGGCCGCGCATGCCGGCGATCAGGCCGGCGATGTGGGCGGCAAAGGTGGCGTTGACGCTTTCGTCCACCGCCAGCAACGGCCGCTCGAGATTGGCGAGGAAGCCGCGCTTCTCGAACTCCTCCCGCTCCAGCCGTTCCTTCTCCTCCCTGTTCATCGGCAGCCTTGCCAACGCCGCGCGCAGCATCGGCGGCATCGCCATCGTGGTCACGATCGCCATGGTCACGATCATCGTGAACAGGTTCTGGCTGAGCACGCCGATGGACAGACCAATGGTCGCGATGATCACCTCGGTCGAGCCGCGCGCGTTCATGCCGCTCGCGAGCGCCAGCGACTCCCGATGGTTCAGCCCGCCCAATGTGCCGCCGACGAAGGCGCCACCGAACTTGCCGACGCTGGCGATCACGACCAAGAGGCCGGTGAGCATCAGCAGATTGGGGTCACGCAGCACCGAGAGATCGGCGGCAAGGCCCGCAAGGCCAAAGAACACCGGCATGAAGAAGCTGGAGATCAACCCGCGCAACCGCTCGTCGATCTGTCGCGTCAGGATCGGGGACTCTCCGACGAGGATGCCGGCAACGAAGGCGCCCAGAACCGTGTGAACGCCGATCGCATGCGTGATCATTGCCATCACGCACATCAACAGCAGGATGACGGTTATCACCGCGGCCGCGCTGACGAGGTTGTCGTTGGCCCACCGGATGAGCTGGAACACCAGGCGGCGCCCGATGGTGAAGCTGACGGCGAGGAAGGCGAGCGTTCCCAGCGCGGCTTTCGCCACCGAGGCGATATCCAGCGTGCCGTGCGAAGCCAGGCTGAAGATTACGGCGATGATGATCCAGCCGATGGTGTCGTCGATGACGGCGGTCGCGACGATGATCTGGCCGACATTGCGCCGCATGAAATTCATCTCGCGCACGACCACCGCGACGATCTTCACCGAGGAGATCGACAGCGCCGTGCCCATGAACAGCGAGGCCACCAGGCGGGCTTGCGGATTGGGCAGCAGCGCATCGGGCAGGAACTCGCCGAGCGCAAAGCCGCAGGCGAAAGGCACCAGGATGCCGGCGATCGAGATCGCGATCGCGGCCTTGCCGACCTTCCGGACCAGCTTGAGATCGGTTTCCATGCCGGTGAGCAGCAGCAGGAGCAGGATGCCCATTTGCGCGATGCCGTCGATCATCGCCTTCTGCTCGGGTGTCCTTGGGAAGATCGCGTGCTGCGCCTCCGGCCATATCCAGCCGAACAGCGACGGCCCGAGAATGATGCCCGCGAGCAATTCGCCGATCACCGAGGGCTGGCCGATCCGCTGCATGATCTCGCCGAGGCCGCGGCCGACCGCGATCAACAGCACGATCTGCGCAACCAGCAGGAATTCGGACGGGCCGCCCGATGTGCCGCCCGCGGCACCGGCCGCAGCGGTGGTGAAGACAAGCGCCGCGGAGACGAGGCCGACCGGTCGGAGCAGGCGCCATCGCATGCAGGTGATTTTCCCCCTTCGTCCGCCCAGGCGGGATGCCGGTGGCGACCGCAAGTAGAACCCGCGGGAGGTGGAGCGGGTTCCTGACGTGTGAGACAGACAGCGACAACAGAAAGTCGGAAACAACCCCATGCACAGTAGAGATGGCTTTGAAAGGCTTGAGAAATTTTCGGCTCTGCCGAAATGGCTTGCGCCGTCGGGCGACACACTGGCAGAATAGCATCGTGGTTGGTGTGCCGGGCGTGCCGCCTCACCCTCTCGTGCCCCGGACGCAGCGCAGCGCTTCAGCGTGCGCGGCAGAGCCGGGTCCCCTGCGAGACGGGGATTCGTGGCGCTCTCGGTCCCGGCTCTGCGCTCCGCTTCGCTGCCCTTGGCCGGAACACGAGGTCCTCACACCGCCTGCGGCGTCCTGATCTCGCGCGGCAGGATGATCGCGGCTGCGATGGCGAGCAGGCAGAGCGCGGCGAAGGCGTGCAGCATGGTGACGAAGCCGCCCTGCTCGTAGAGCCAGGCGACCAGGCCGACCGAGGCACCCGCCGCGGTGAAGCCGATGAAATAGCGCACGGCGTAGGCGCGCGAGCGCCATTCCTCGCTGGTGTATTTGCCGACCATGGCGTCGTTCACCGTGACCTGCCCGAACGCGCCCATGACGATGCCGATCGAGACCAGGATCAGCGGCAGATTGTTGAGGGTCGCGGCCAGATACAGGAACGGCGCCAGCATGAAGGACAGCGGCAGCGCCACGGTCTTCAGCGAGTAGCGGTCCAGCAGCCGACCGATCGTGTACTGCGTCATCGCGCCGAACACGTAGACGCAGGCCGCGATGACGCCGAGCAGCGCCGGGCTTTTGGTGAGATCAGCGAGCCGCTCCGCAAACAGTTTTGGCAGCGCCACCGTAACGGCGTTGAACGTGGTCGAGATCGCGATCACGACGATGAGCAGCGACAGCACCACGCGCCACATGTCCTGTTTTGCCACCCGCGCCTGCGCCGCCGCCTGCTTGGCGCCCTTGCGATCCTCATGCACGACCATCATCGCAAAGGCGACCCCGATCAGGATCGTGACCACGCCGGGAACGATGAAGGCACAGCGCCAGCCGAGATATTGGCCGATCACGCCGGTGACCAGCGCCGAGGAGGCAACGCCGAGATTGCCCCAGACGCCGTTGATGCCCATCTCGCGGCCGAGCCGGTCGGCATAGGACACGATCATGGCGGTGCCGACGGGATGATAGATCGAGGCGAAGATGCCGATCGCCAGCAACGCGGCACCGAGCTGCGCCGGGGTCTGCACGAAGCCGACCGAGATCATGGAAGCACCGATGCCGACGAAGAAGATCAGCATCATGTGGCGGCGGCTCCAGCGGTCCCCCAGCCAGCCGGTGAGCAGGGAGCCGGCGCCGAAGGCAACGAAGCCCGGCGTCGCGTAAGGCAAAAGTTCCGAATAGGCCATGCCGAGCGCCGGCCCCATGATGATGACGGCGGCGGCGAAGATCAGCATCGCATAATGGTCGATGAAATGGCCTGCGTTGACGAAACTGATCACCCGGCTGGGGCTGTTCATTTCCCGAATCCTCTCCTGCTGCGAAATCAGTTATATGTCCTCCCCATGACGGGATGCTGCCAATGACTGTCTTGGAAACGCCAATCCTCCGGAAGGTCCGGAGCAACCACCGCTCGCCCGCCGGCGTGCACCTGGTCGCGCGCGACTATCCCAGGGGCATGCGGATCGACCCGCATTTGCACCGCGAAGCGCAGCTGATCTATGCGGCCAAGGGCACGATGCAGGTGACGACGCCCGGGGGACGCTGGCTGGTGCCGCCGGACCGGGCCGTCTGGGTCCCGGCCGGGCTCGAGCACGCCATCGACCTGCTCGCCGACATCGAGATGCGGACGCTGTATTTCGACCTGCCTTGGCTGCAGCGCGAGCAGCGCCATGAGGGATTGACCAGGGAATTCGTGGTGCGGGTCTCGCCGCTGCTGAACCAGGCGATCCTCGCGCTGTTCGATGCGCGCAACACGGAGGAGCGCACCGAGCTGCTGGTTCGGCTCGTCATGCTCGAACTGCACCAGGCCGAGGATTCCGCGACCTTCGTGCCGCTGCCGCGCGAAGTGCGCTGCCGCCGCGCCGCGATGATCGTGCTCGACGATCCCATCGGTCTGCATGACATCGACACGCTCGCCCGCGAGGTCGGAACCTCGGCGCGAACGCTATCACGGCTGTTCTCGACGGAGACGCAATTGAGCTTCAAGAGCTGGTGCCAGCGCGCCCGCATCGCCGCGGCGATCCAGCGGCTGTCGACCGACGCCAGTGTGTCGGTGAAGCAGCTCGCGACATCGCTCGGCTATGCCAGCGTGCCAGCGTTTTCGGCGGCGTTCCGTCAGGTGACGGGACGGACGCCGACGGAGTTTGCGGGGAAAGGGTAGTGCGATGCTTTTTTGCAACATACCCAAATTGTGTGGAGGCACTCGCCCCCTATTTCCGTTCCGTCAATTGCCTCCGCTGTCGCAAGCCTGCATGATTCAGACTCATCGCCCCAGCCGCTTGATCCTGAAAACAATTCTTTAGTTGAGATCTCTATGAAAAATATCGTCCTCGCTGTTTCCATTCTGGCTGCCAGTGCTGTGAGCGCTTCCGCGGCTGACATGGCTGCACGCCCTTACACCAAGGCGCCCGCGATCGTGGTTGCCCCAAGCTATAGCTGGTCCGGGTGGTATGTCGGCGTGAACGCAGGCGGTTCCTGGAGTACCACGACCGGCGATCGCGTTGCCGCCTCGCCCACCTTCGCCCCGGCTATCGCGGTGGGTCAGGTACCGAATCTGAATGCGAAACATGACGGCTATTTTGGCGGCGGGCAGGCCGGCTACAACTGGCAGGTCGAGAGACTAGTCTTCGGCGTCGAAACCGATATTCAGGGTGCTGACATCGGCCGCTCGAACACAACGGTCGTGACGCCGCCGGGCCTGGCAACGACGACGTCCACGGGACGCGACCATATCGACTGGTTCGGTACTTTCCGCGGTCGGCTGGGCTTTGCTATCAACAACGTTCTGTTTTATGGGACCGGTGGCGCGGCCTATGGCGGCGTCAAGACCAGGGCTTCCGACGTCGCCACGCCAATTGCAGTTGGTTCATTTGCTGGAAGCTCCAGCAACACGCGCTTTGGCTGGGTCGCTGGCGCCGGCGTTGAATGGGGCTTTGCGCCGAATTGGAGCCTGAAGGGCGAATATCTCCATATTGATCTAGGAACGACAAACGTAACTGCGCTCGATCCGGCCTTTCCGACTAGCTTCATCACATATCGTTTCCGGCAGGAGATGGATACGTTCCGACTTGGCATCAACTATCGATTTGGCGGCGCCGTGGTGGCGAAGTACTGATCATTACTCTCTTCGAGCGAATGATCGAGCAAGTTTAAGCCCTGGGCCTCCCGGGGCTTTTTCATGCCTCGCCTTTTTCATGACAGCTTCGTCGGGGCGACATGGCACCACCAAAGATGCCGCATTCCTCCGCTTGATTGTGATCGGCTTCCGCCCAAATTCCGTGTAAACTTCCCGCAACGCACAAACCTGACACGAAAGCCCAGATGGCCAACGCCTTCTTCTCCGACCTGCTCGCCACCATCTCCGAGCGCGGCCGCACGCTGCTTCGTCGGGGAGACTCCGCTGACACCAGACGGGATGCCGATGGGCTGATCGAGCTCTGCGATGCGCTGCTGTCGGGCCGGGGCGAAGCCTCCGGCACCGCCATCGCGCGCGAGGTGCTCGACATCTATCGGGAGCTGGATGCGGCGGGACGCCGCGCCTTCTTCGACGGATTGGTGCGCGATTTCGGCCCCGATCGGGAGCGCCTGTCCAGGGCGATCGAGAAATGGCGCGCCGAGCCGAGCGACGAGGACGCAAGCGCGCTGCATTTCGCCTCGGAGCCGCGCCGGCAGGAGCTGATCCGCCGGCTCAACCGCGCGCCCGGCGGCACTGGCGATCTCGTCAGCATGCGCGCCGATCTGCTCGACATGATGAACGGACATACCGATCTCGCCGCGCTCGATCGCGACGTCTCCCATCTTCTCTCTTCGTGGTTCAACAGGGGGTTTCTCGTGCTGCGCAGGATCGACTGGTCGACCCCGGCCAACATCCTCGAAAAGATCATTCGTTATGAAGCCGTGCACGAGATCAGCGATTGGGACGATCTGCGCCGACGTATCGATCCGGTCGACCGGCGCTGCTACGCCTTCTTCCATCCCGCGATGGTCGACGAGCCCCTGATCTTCGTCGAGGTGGCGCTGACCGAGACCATCCCGGGCGCGATCGCACCGCTGCTCGCGGTGGACCGCCAGCATCTGCCGATCGACCGAGCGCGCACCGCCGTGTTCTATTCGATCTCCAACACCCAGCGCGGCCTCGGCGGCATCTCCTTCGGCAGCTTCCTGATCAAGCAGGTGGTCGAGGAGCTGCGCCGCGAGACGCCCAAGCTCGACACCTTCGTGACGCTTTCGCCGGTGCCGGGCTTCATGGCCTGGGTGAAGCAGGACAAGGACTTGCCGTTGTCGGACGAGGACCGCGAGGCGCTGAAGCGCCTCGACGATGCCAAATGGTTCGAGAGCCCCGAGACGACGGCCCTGCTCCGCAGCGTGCTGGAACCATTAGCTGCGCACTACTTCCTCAAGGCGCGCACGCCGAAGGGCAAGCTGATCGACTCCGTCGCCCGCTTCCATCTCGGCAACGGCGCCCGGCTCGAGCGCATCAACTGGCTGGGGGACCTGTCGCCGAAGGGATTGAGGGAATCGGCCGGCGTGATGGTCAATTACCTCTACCGCCTCGACGACATCGAGAAGAACCACGAAGCGTATGCCAACGACGGCGAGGTCGTGGCGTCGAACGCGGTGAAGAAGCTGCTGAAGGGCGAAGGGCGACGGTTGCTGGATATGCGGTTGTCGTAAGCGACAGATAATTCGCGAGGCGCAACCGGATTTCATAGCGCAATGACTTCCGATAGCGTCGCATCTCCCCGGCCTGCCAACCCCTCGGAGCGGATTGACGCCATCGACGTGCTGCGAGGCATCGCTCTGCTTGGGGTCATGGCAATCAACGTCGTGATGGAATTCCGCGTTTCGATCTTCGAACAGTTTCTTGGCCCCAAGCTGTTGGCATCTCCGGTCGATCGCGCCATCGAAGCGATCCTGACACAAGCCATCGAACTAAAGGCATTTGCGCTGTTTTCGCTTCTGTTCGGCGCGGGTCTTGCCATTCAATTCGATCGGCTCGAGAACAGCGGACGCCGCACCTCGCTCCTCCTGCGCCGCCTAGCTGCGCTGCTGGTGTTCGGACTCATTCACCTCTGCCTGATCTGGAACGGCGATATTCTCGCCGAATATGCACTGGCGGGGTTTATCGTGCTGCCCTTCCTGTTTGGTCCGTCCTGGCTGGTTGCTCTCGCCGCGCTGGCGTCTCTCGCGCTGTATCTGGCCATGCAAGCGTTTCCGCCGGCCGGATTGTTTCCCAGCAGCGCCGCGATCTGGCGGGATGTCATGGACGCAAATCGTACCTACGCGACGGGCGGCTTCATCGAGGTGCTGGCGTTCCGCCTTCGCGAAATTCCCCTCATCGCGTCTTTGCACGCGTTCGTCTTTTTACGCACGATCGGGCTGTTTCTGGTCGGAGCGCTGGCATGGCGTAGCGGCATTCTGCACAATGCACGCGGCCAGTTCGTCATCGCGCTCCCCAGTATCAGTCTCGGCACGGCCTTACTCTATGTCGGCATCGAGCCACTTGGCACCATCGTGCTGGCGCTGGGCTATGGTGCCGCCGTTCTCGGCATCACCAGTTTCGAGCGCGGCAAGAGGCTGCTCGGCTGGGCCGCGCCGTTGGGCCGGATGGCCTTCACCAACTACGTCGCACAATCCGTCATCTTCGGCTGGATTTTTTACGGCTACGGCCTTGGCCTGTTCGGGCGGCTCGGCATTACGCAAGCCCTCACAATCGGCATGACCGTCTACGCCGGACAGGTGCTGTTCAGCGCATGGTGGCTGCGTCACTACCGGTACGGCCCGATCGAATGGCTGTGGCGCACGCTAATGTATGGTGTGTGGCAGCCGATGCTGCTGCCACAAGCGGCGGCCGTGCGGCGATGATCGAAGCAGTGGCAGACATCCGCAACTTGCGGCCGTGCTGCAACATTCGCGAAGACAACGAGCAGCTCACTCGATCGTCGTTTACTCCGCCAGCGCCTTCATCTCCTTGTAGAGATCGGATTTGCCTTCGAAGCCGATGCCGGGAAGATCGGGCATGGTGATGTGGCCGTTCTCGACGCGGACGCCGTCGGGGAAGCCGCCGTAGGGCTGGAACAGGTCGGGATAGCTTTCGTTGCCGCCGAGGCCCAGACCAGCCGCTATGTTGAGCGACATCTGGTGTCCGCCGTGCGGGATGCAGCGGCTGGGCGACCAGCCGTGGGTCTTCAGGACTTCCAGCGTGCGCTGGTATTCGCACAGGCCGTAGGACAGGGCGCAGTCGAATTGCAGCCAGTCGCGGTCGGGGCGCATGCCGCCGTAGCGGATGAGGTTGCGGGCGTCCTGGTGGCTGAACAGGTTTTCGCCGGTTGCCATCGGGCCTGGATAGAATTCGGCGAGCGCGGCTTGCAACGCGTAGTCGAGGGGATCGCCGACCTCCTCGTACCAGAACAGCGGATAGTCGCGCAGCATTTTTGCGTAGGCGATGCCGGTCTCCAGATTGAAGCGGCCGTTGGCATCGACCGCGAGCTGCGCGTCCTTGCCGATCTCCTTCAGCACTGCCTCGATGCGGGTCCGATCCTCATCAATCGGCGCGCCGCCGATCTTCATCTTCACGACGTTGTAACCGCGATCGAGGTAGCCGCGCATCTCGCCGCGCAGCATCGAGAGATCCTTGCCGGGATAGTAATAGCCGCCGGCGGCATAGACGAAGACGCGCGGATTGGCAGTGACGCCGTGGCGCTCGGCCAGCAGCCGGAACAGCGGCTTGCCCGCGATCTTCGCCACCGCATCCCACACCGCCATGTCGATGGTGCCGACCGCGACCGAGCGCTCGCCATGGCCGCCCGGCTTCTCGTTGGTCATCATCGCGGCCCAGACCTTGTCGGGGTCGAGATTGTCACCCGATACGTTGAGAAGCGACTTCGGATCGGTCTCCAGAATACGCGAGGCGAAGCGTTCGCGGATCAGTCCGCCCTGGCCGTAGCGGCCGTTGGAATTGAAGCCGTAGCCGACGACCCGCCTGCCGTCGCGCACCACGTCGGTGACGACGGCAACGAGGCTGGTCGTCATCTTGGTGAAATCGATATAGGCGTTGCGGATCGGCGATGAGATCGGCTTGGTGATCTCTCGGACGTCGACGATGCGGACGGACATGGGCTTGGCTTTCTTACGGGCTCTCTCCTCTCGTCATGGCCGGGCTTGCCCCCGCCATCCACGTCTTAGCCGCGTCGAAGAACGTGGATGCCCGGGACAAGCCCGGGCATGACGGCGCACCTCACGGCGCGCGTTCAGCTCAAACTACTTCTTATCCCTGAAATACGGCTCGACCGGGCCGTGCACCTTGATGGTCAGCGGGTTGCCGTGGCGGTCCTTGGCGTTGCCTGCGGTGACGCGGACCCAGCCTTCGCTGATGCAGTATTCCTCGACATTGGTTTTCTCGACGCCCTTGAAGCGGATGCCGACGTCGCGCGACAGGATGTCCGCGTTGTAATAGGGGCTGTTCGGATCGACCGACAGGCGGTCCGGAAATTCGTCGCTCATGATTGTCTCGCTCATAACAGGGTCTCGATTTGATTGCGCAATCCTTCGGGCCGGGCGGTCGGTGCGTAGCGCGCGATCACCTTGCCGGCACGGTCCACCAGGAATTTGGTGAAATTCCATTTGATGGAGGCGCCGAGAAGCCCGGATTGCTGACGTTTCAGGTACTCATACAGAGGGTGCGCATTTGCGCCGTTGACGTCGACCTTCTCGAACAGGGGAAAGGTGACGTCGTAATTGGTCGAGCAGAATGCCTGGATCTCGTTCGCCTGCCCTGGCTCCTGCGCCCCGAACTGGTTGCAGGGAAAGCCGAGCACGGAGAAGCCGCGCGGCGACAGATCGCGATAGAGATCTTCCAGCCCGCGATATTGCGGCGTGAAGCCGCATTTGCTCGCAGTGTTGACGATCAGCAGCACCTGCCCTTCGAAGCGGCGCATCGCGACCTCCTCGCCGGCAAGCGAGTTGGCCTTGAACTCGTAGATCACGGACATCGCTAGCCCACGGGATCGATTGGCGACGGCGGCACGCCGCCGGCCTCGATCGCTTCGCCTGCGAGGAGACAGAGATCCTCGCGATAGCGGCCGGAGACGATGTGCACGCCGACCGGCGCCTTGCCGACAAGACCTGTGGAGACCACAAGGCCCGGCAATCCCATGAAGGGAATCGCGATCTGCGGCAGCTGGGCTTCCCAGACCCGCTTGAAGGAGTCGTCGTCCTTGCGGTCGAGATGATCGGGGAACGGCAACTCGCCGGAGACCGGCGTCAACAGCACTGCATATTTTTCGAAGAACAGCATCCAGTCGCGGGTCAGCGTGGCGCGTCGGGTCAGCGCCTTCGCGTAATTCGCCTGGTCCATTGGCATGACCCTGCTGCGGTTGCCGCGGAGGCACGCCAGCGCACCGGGATCGCCCTCACGCTCGGCCATCTCCAACTGCGCCTCATAACCGTCGCCGAGCCAGAGCTTGATCTGCCAGTCTACCGCCTCGCGCATCGGCGGCGTATCCTCGATGATGTCGACGGTCCAACCCGCGCGCTCGAGCCGCTTGCCGGCATCGCTCACCGCCGCCTTCACCTCCGGTATGGTGGCGAGCCCGCCCGGATTGAGGCAGAGCGCGGCACGCTTTTCCCGTGCGGGGCCTTGCAGCGGCACCGGCGCGAACCAGGGGTCGCGGATGTCGCGGGCCGACATGGCTTCGAGCGAAATTCTGATGTCGTTGACCGTGCGCGCAAGCGGACCCGAGACCGCCATGATCTGCGGCCCGATCGGACGCTCCGGCAGCGCCGGATTGAAGGCGGGAATGCGGCCGAGGGTCGGGCGCAGGCCGTGCACGCCGCAGGCATAGGCGGGATAGCGGATCGAGCCGGCGATGTCGGTGCCATGGGCAATATGGCCGATACCGGCCGCGACCGCCGAACCGGCGCCGCCGGAGGAACCGCCCGGCGTCAGCGAGGCGTCGCGCGGGTTCTTGGTGTCGCCGTGGACCAGATTGGTGGTGAACCAGCGATAGGAGAAGGCCGGGCAATTGGTGCGGCCGAGCAGGATCGCGCCGGCTTTGCGGAAATTGGCGACGACCGGATTGTCCTCGCGCGCGATCAAATCGCGCTGGAGCTTGAGGCCATTGGTCGTGGCAAAGCCCTCCTGGTCGACATTGGCCTTGATGGTGACGGGTACGCCGGCGAGCACGCCGGGGTCCTCGCCTTTCGCGATAGCGGCATCGACGGCGTCGGCCTGCTTGAGCACGTCGTCAGGACGGTGGTCGATCACGGCGTTGAGCTGGGGATTGACGGCGTCCAGGCGGGCGAGCCCGGCCTTGGCGGCCTCCCTGGCGGAGACCTTTCTGGACCTGACGAGGGTGGCGAGGTCGGCGGCCGACAGGCGCCAGAGATCTTGCATGGCTTGCTCCGTATGACCGGCGTCTTTTAGCGCCGGGAACGCGGCAAAGCCATGCGCATTTCGCAGGGCGAAGGGCACGAAGAAATGACGGGAGAGAGGTGGGGCTAATGCCTTGTTGCTGAGGGGTCCGGGACGTCCAGGAGGGCCTCGGTGAAGGGAAATTCCAGCACGATGTCGCCTTCGACGTCGGTGACCTCGATCACGGCCTCCAGCAGGGCGCGCTGGGCGCCCTCGGACTTCACCACTTCCAGGATCATCTGGCGGGCGACCTCCCAGGCGCGGTCGGGGTTGCGCAGGTCCTCGCCTTCGGGATCCACGATCAGTTCGTCGCCGATGCGGGTGTTGAAGAAATATTTGGGCATCACGAAGATCCAGTTTGGGGCGCCTGTACCGGATTGAAAGCTGCACTGCACTCACAACTGCTTTATCAGGACAGGGTTCGCGACCGAATGCGCCTGATGCAAGGCAGCGTGTCAGAAGTGGTGTTCCCGGCACTTTTCGCGCCGCAACATGGCCTTTCTCGGGAAAATTTCACTGGCGAACTTTGCGACGCGCACTAACTTAAGGATGGGCGGATACGTCCGAATTCGCGAAAATGGAGTGCCAAAATGGCTTGGAAAGCCCCGAAGATCGTTGAAGTGCCCTGCGGCATGGAAATCAACATGTATGTGAGCGCCACCCGCAAGTAAGCGGCTGGTGAGTTTGCGTTCTGCGCAGGTGGATCTCTCGGCGCACGTTCTTTCGGTCACGATCAGTTTCCGGAAGATAAAAACTGTGCCGGCCTGAGATCCACCTGGCGACGTTGCCTCCAGGAGACGGATCATGCTTCGCGTCGTCGTCCTGGGCGCCGCAGCCGGCGGCGGAGTGCCGCAATGGAATTGCGGTTGCGAGGGTTGCCGGGCGGCCCGTGAAAACGGCCCAGAGTTTCAGAGAACCCAGGCCTCGGTCGCCTTCAGCGGCGACGGCGAGCATTGGTTCTTGATCAATGCCTCCCCCGATCTGCGCCAGCAATTGAATGCCACGCCGCAACTGCACCCCAAGGCCGGGGCGCTGCGCCATACGCCGATTGCGGGCGTGATTTTGACCAACAGCGAAGTGGACGCGGTGGCGGGGCTGCTGTCGATGCGCGAGAGCTCGCCGTTCACGATCTATGCGCATGAGAAGGTACTGGCGATCCTTGCCAGCAACAGCATCTTCAACGTGCTGAACGAGAAGCACGTGCGGCGCCAGCCGATCGGCATTCACGAGCCATTCGAGCCGCGCCTCACCGACGGCACACGCTCGGGGCTGGAGGTGCTGCCCTTCGCAGTCTCGGGCAAGTCGGCCTGGTATCTTGAGGGCAAGGCACATCCCGGCGGGGAGAGCGGCGATGGCGATACGCTGGGGCTGAAGATCACTGACAAGGCGACGGGCAAGTGCTTCTACTTCATCGCAGCCTGCGCCGAGGTCACCGACGCGCTCAAGGCCGAAATCGACGGCGCCGCCTTGGTGTTCTTTGACGGCACGGTGTGGCGCGACGACGAGATGATCAAGGCCGGGCTCGGCCAGAAGACAGGCAAGAGCATGGGACATGTCGCCATGTCCGGCGAGTCCGGCGCCATCGCACGGCTGGCCGACCTCACGCTCGACAGGAAGGTCTTTCTGCATATCAATAACTCGAACCCGACACTCCTGCCCGCCTCCCTGGAGCGCAAGGCCGCGGAGGCGGCAGGCTGGCAGATACCGGCCGACGGAACGGAGATCGTGCTGTGAATGCGGCGTCAATGACTGGAATGACTGCGCTCTCGATCGGCAAGGACATCAGGCTCAGCAGCGCCGATGAGCTCGAGGCGGCGCTGCGCCATATCGGGGCGACGCGCTATCACAGCCTGCATCCGTTTCATAAGCTGCTGCACGGCGGCAAGCTCAACAAGGGCCAGGTGCAGGCCTGGGCGCTGAACCGCTACTATTACCAGAGCACGATCCCGATCAAGGACGCCGTGGTGATCTCGCGCTTCCGCGACCGCGCCACGCGCGTAGAGTGGCGCCATCGCATCGAGGACCACGACGGCGATGTCGGAAGCGAAGGCGGCATCGAGCGCTGGCTGAAGCTGACCGAAGGCCTCGGCCTCGACACGGCCTACGTGGAATCGACGGAAGGAATTTTGCCGGCGACGCGCTTCGCGGTGGAGGCTTACGTGCACTATTGTCGCGAAAAAAGCCCGCTGGAGGCGATCGCCTCCTCGCTCACCGAATTGTTCGCGCCGAACCTGCATGAAGAGCGTATCTCCGGCATGCTGGAGCACTACGACTTCGTCAACCCCGACATCATGAGCTATTTCAAGCGCCGCCTGGCGCAGGCGCCGCGCGATGCCGGCTTCGCGCTCGACTATGTCAAGGCGCACGCCACGACGCCGGAGCAGCGCGCGCTTGTGTGCAACGCGCTGATCTTCAAGACCAACGTGTTGTGGGTGCAGCTGGATGCGCTCCAGCACGCCTATGTCGAGGGCCACATTCCGCCGGGCGCATTCGTGCCCAAAGCGGCCTAGGGAGCAACGGGATGGCCGGGCCGCGCAATATCAGCGTCAGCGAGGCAAGCCGCCCCGTGCTGCCGCGGCATGCCAAGCTGAAATACGACGAGACCCGCAAGGTGTGGGTGATCCTGGCGCCGGAGCGGGTGCTGGCGCCCGACGAGATCGCCGTGGAAGTCTTGCAACTCTGCGACGGCAAGCGCAGTGTCGGCGACGTGTCCGATCAGCTCGCGGCGAAATATGCGGCTCCACGCGAGGCGATCCTGGCCGACGTCATCGTCATGCTGCAGGATCTCGCCGACAAGGGCTTCCTCACCGAGATCAGGGAGAAGACGTCATGAGCGACGTGACCATCCCACCCAGCGACAGCCTCGCGGTGCTGGAGAGGCAGCGTTCGACGGCGGAGACCTTCGGCATTCCGCTCGCGGTGCTGCTCGAGATCACCCATCGCTGTCCACTGCAATGTCCCTATTGCTCCAACCCCGTCGAGCTCGACCGCTCCGGCAAGGAGTTGACCACCGACGAATGGAAGAAGGTGCTGAGCGAGCTCGCCGAGATCGGCGTGCTCCAGGTGCATTTCTCCGGCGGCGAGCCGACCGCGCGCAAAGACCTTGTCGAGCTGGTCAAGCATGCCACCGACGTCGGGCTCTACACCAACCTCATCACCTCGGCCGTGCTGCTGACGCGCGAGCGGCTGGGCGAACTGGCCGATGCCGGGCTCTGCCATGTGCAGATCAGCTTCCAGGGCGTCGAAGAGGGCCTTGCCGATCGCGTCGCCGGCTACAGGAACGGCCATCGCAAGAAGCTTGAAGTGGCGAAATGGACACGCGAGCTCGATTTGCCGCTCACCGTGAACGCGGTGATGCATCGGCAGAATTTGCACCAGCTTCCTGACATCATCCAGATGTCTGTCGATCTCGACGCCGACCGGCTCGAGGTCGCCAACGTGCAATATTACGGCTGGGCGCTGAAGAACCGCGCCGCGCTGATGCCGACGGTGGCGCAGCTCGACGAGTGCACCCGCATCGTCGAGGAGGCGCGCGAGCGGCTCAAGGGCCGGCTGACGATCGACTATGTCGTGCCCGATTATTACGCGTTGCGGCCGAAGAAATGCATGGGCGGCTGGGGCCGGCAGTTCTTCAACATCTCGCCCGCGGGCAAGGTGCTGCCCTGCCACGCCGCCGAGAGCATCACCGGGCTCGAATTCGAATCGGTGCGCTCCAACCATTCGATTGCCTGGATCTGGCAGAACTCCGAGGCCTTCAACCGCTATCGCGGCACCGGCTGGATGAAGGAGCCGTGCAAGACTTGCGAATTCCGCGAGATCGATTTCGGCGGCTGCCGCTGCCAGGCTTTCGCGCTGACCGGCGATGCCGCCAACACCGATCCCGCCTGTGCGTTGTCGCCGTTGCACGAGACCATCTTCAAGCAGGCCGAGCGCGAGGCCGAGGGCGAGACCAGCCGCTTCCTCTACCGCAATTTTGCCGGCGGCACCCTGGAATCCGAGAATGGCGCCTGACGCCGACGCAGGAACATCCGTAAGGCGTGCCGACCCGTTTGCGCCGCTGACGTCCGACATGCTCGCCGTCAGCGCCGGCCATGAGCTCTATGTCGAGAGCGTCGGCCGCAGCGACGGCATCGCCGCGGTCTATCTGCACGGCGGGCCCGGCTCGGGCTGCCAGCCCGACCATCGCCGGCTTTTTGATCCCGAGCGTATGCATGCGGTGCTGTTCGACCAGCGCGGCTGCGGCCGCAGCCGTCCCAAGGGATCGCGCGAGCACAACAGCACGGCGCATCTGATCGCGGACATGGAGACAATCCGCGAAAAGTTCGGCTTCGACCGCTGGATGGTGGTCGGCGGCTCCTGGGGCGCGACGCTGGCGCTGGCGTATGCGCAGGCGCATCCCGATCGCGTGTCCGGCATTGCGCTACGCGCGACGTTCCTTGGCACGCGGACGGAGGTCGAGACAGCGTTCAGCTCGCGCCTGCCGCAATTTTATCCCGCGCTCTACGAAGATTTTCTCAGCGTGCTGCCAGCGGAAGAGCGGGCGCAGCCGGTGGACGCCTATTGGCGCCACATCCTCGATGCCGATCCTGCCGTTCACGGACCCGCGGCGCGCGCCTGGCATGACACCGAGCGCGCCTTGTCCGAGCACAAGCCCGCCAAGACGCGGCTCGACCTGGCGTCACTGAACGTCTGGCGCACGCTGCCGGCGACGCCGTTCATGGAGGCGCATTATTTCATCAACAACTCCTTCATGAGCGAACACCACTTGTTGCGGAACGCAGGCCGGCTCACGGGCATTCCCGGCATCATCGTCCAGGGCCGCTACGATCTGCTGTGCCCTCCCGAGACATCGCAGGCCCTAACGAAAGTGTGGCCGGGTTCCGAGCTTCGCATCGTGGAAGGCGCCGGACATTCGCTCTATGATGCCGGCGTGAGGGATGCGGTGATGAAGTCGATCGCCGACCTCGCATCGAAGATCGGGCGATGAGAGGACAAGAAGAATGCCGCTCGCCGGGAAAGGCATGCTGCTGACGTCGATGAATGTCGATGCAGCCGACGAGGCCGATTTCAACCGCTGGTACGATCGCGAGCATCTGGAAGAGCGCGTCGCGATCGACGGATTCCTGGAAGCGCGGCGCTATGTCGCGCATGCCGCTAATCCCAAATATCTCTCGCTGTACTCGACCGCGACGCTCGACGTGCTCGACAGCCCTGCCTACCGGGCGCGGCTCGCCAACCAGACCGATTGGTCGCGGCGCAGCATGGCCCGCTTCAAGGACATGCTGCGCGTGGTCGCACGCATTACCATCAGCAACGGCACTGGACGAGGCGCTGCGCTCGGCGTGGTGCGGCTGCGGCCGACGCCGGACAAGGCCGCGCCCTGGCGTGACGCATTGCAAGCCAAGCTCAGGCCCGAACAGCGCGACGGCATCATCTCGATGCATCTGCTCGAAAGCGAACCGGAATTGTCGGGCGCAACGGCGGGCATTCCGGCGGTGCGCAATGAAGGCGCCCGCGACTGGTTCGTGTTGATCGACGGCACGCATATCGGCGCGGTCTCGGCCGTCATCGCTGAGTGCTTCACCGGCCCGGCTGCATCGCCCCTGCCGCCTCCGGTCTCCGTCGGCACGTACTGCCTGATGTGGGATCTCGCGAAGAGCGACATCGCGCGCGGCTGACGCGCTCGCACGCATGGCAACATGTTGCACCGCACGCACCGCGCGCGCGGCGTTAATGCTGTGCGCGCGTAGCTCCCATGAAAGAGGGGAAGCGCGAAAATTTGCCGTTGTACTTCGGAAAGGTTCTAATAAGCTAACCCAATGACGTCATTCAGAAACCAGATCGAAGCGCGTTAAGCGTTCGCCAAGCTCAGAAAGAGGCCGCCGGGTCTTTGAGCCTGCGCGGACAGGGTAGGAATGAAACCGACCGATATTGCGGCCCCCGACTACTTTCACAAAGTGGTCGACTGCCAATGGGCCTGTCCTGCGCACACCCCCGTTCCCGAATACATCCGACTGATCGCACAAGGCCGCTATAGCGACGCCTATATGATCAATTGGAAATCGAACGTGTTTCCCGGAATCCTGGGACGCACCTGCGATCGTCCCTGCGAGCCGGCGTGCCGCCGCGGACGCGTCGAGGAAACGCCGGTCGCGATCTGCCGTCTCAAGCGCGTTGCCGCCGATTTCAAGGACGACATCAAGCAGCGCCTGCCGCGCCCCGCAACAAAGAATGGCAAGCGCGTCGCTTTCGTCGGCGGGGGCCCGGCCTCGTTGACCGTGGCGCGCGATCTCGCGCCGCTCGGCTATCACTGCACCGTGTTCGATGCCGATCCCGAAGCCGGCGGCATGATGCGCACGCAGATCCCGAAATTCCGCCTGCCCAATTCCGTCATCGACGAGGAGACCGGCTACATCCTGGGCCTCGGCGTCGACTTCAGGGGCGGCCACCGCATCGAGAGCATGAAATCGCTGCTTGCGGAGAATTACGATGCGATCTTCGTCGGCTCCGGCGCGCCGCGCGGCCGCGAGCTCGACATTCCCGGCCGGAAAGAAGCCGCCGGCAATATCCATATCGGCATCGAGTGGCTGGCCTCGGTCTCGTTCGGGCATATCGACAAGATCGGCAAGCGCGTGATCGTGCTCGGCGGCGGCAACACCGCGATGGATTGCTGCCGCACCGCGCGGCGCCTCGGCGGCGAGGACGTCAAGGTCGTCGTCCGCTCCGGCTTCGAGGAGATGAAGGCCTCGCCGTGGGAGAAGGAGGACGCGCTCCACGAGGACATTCCGATCCTTAATTTCATGGTCCCCGTCGGCTTTGTTCACGCAGGCGGCAAGCTCACCGGCATCACCTTCCAGAAGGTGAAGGCCGAGTACGATGCCAAGGGCCGCCGCAACCTCGTTCCCTCGGGCGAGCCGGACCAGACCATCGCATGCGACGACGTGCTGGTCGCGGTCGGCCAGGAGAACGCCTTCCCCTGGATCGAGCAGGATTGCGGCATCGAGTTCGACAAATGGCATATGCCCAAGGTCGATCCGAAGACATTCGTCTCGACCAATCCAAAGGTGTTCTTCGGCGGTGACGCCGCGTTCGGCCCGAAGAACATCATCTGGGCGGTGTCGCACGGCCATGACGCCGCGCTGTCGATCCACAAGATGCTGTCGGGCGAGGACATCACCGACCGGCCGCTGCCTGACGTGCAAGTCTCATCCCAGAAGATGGGCATTCACGAATGGAGCTATGACAACGACATCTCGATCGACAAGCGTTACAAGGTGCCGCATCGCGACAAGGTGATCGCGCTGAAGGACATCCGCACCGAGGTCGAGCTCGGCTACGACGTCAAGCTGGCGCTCGGCGAAGCCGAACGCTGCCTGAACTGCGACGTGCAGACGGTGTTCTCGACCTCGCTCTGCATCGAATGCGACGCCTGCGCCGACATCTGCCCGATGGACTGCATCACCTTCACCGGCAACGGCGAGGAAGGCGATCTCCGTCAGCGCCTGAAAGCGCCCTCGCTGCACCCAGACCAGGATCTTTACGTCTCCACCGATCTCAAGACCGGGCGCGTGATGGTCAAGGACGAGGACGTCTGCCTGCATTGCGGGCTGTGTGCCGAGCGCTGTCCCACCGGAGCGTGGGACATGCAGAAATATTTGATCGAGATGACTCACGCAGGTTCAGCATGTCCGACAAAAAGCCGATCAGCAGCGTAAACGACTTCGTCGTCCGCTTCGCCAACGTCAACGGATCGGGCTCGGCCAGCGCCAACGAGATGTTTGCGCGCGCGATCCTGCGCCACGGCGTGCCGGTGTCTCCGCGCAACATCTTCCCCTCCAACATCCAGGGCCTGCCGACCTGGTACGAAGTGCGGGTGACCGAAGACGGCCATCTCGGCGCCCGCGGCGGCGTCGACATGATGGTCGCCATGAACCCGCAGACCTGGGACAAGGACGTCGCCGGCATCGAACCGGGCGGTTATTTGTTCTACGATTCCACCAAGCCGATGCCGTCAACCAAATTCCGCGACGACATCACCGTGATCGGCGTGCCCTTAACCGCCATCACCAATTCGACCTACACCGATCCGCGCCAGCGCCAGCTGTTCAAGAACATCATCTATCTGGGCGCGCTCTCGGCACTGCTCGACATGGACCCGAAGCTGATCGAGCAACTGATCGGCGAGCAGTACAAGGGCAAGGAAAAACTGCTTTCCTCCAACGTCCATGCGCTGCATCTCGGCCGCGACTGGGCGCTGCAGAACCTGAAATGCCCGGTCGGGCTGCGGGTGAAGAAGTCCGACAAGGTCGGCGACCGCATCTTCATCGAAGGCAACAGCGCCGCCGCGCTCGGCGCCGTCTATGGCGGCGCCACCGTGTGCGCCTGGTATCCGATCACGCCGTCCTCGTCCGTGGCGGAGGCCTTCACCGCGCATTGCAAAAAGTACCGGCACGATCCGGAAACGGGCAAAGCCAAATACGCCATCGTGCAGGGCGAGGACGAACTGGCTTCAATCGGCATCGTTATCGGCGCGTCCTGGAACGGCGCCCGCGCCTTCACCGCGACCTCCGGCCCCGGCATCTCCTTGATGACGGAGTTCATCGGGCTCTCGTACTTTGCCGAGATTCCGGCCGTGATCATGAACATCCAGCGCGCCGGCCCCTCAACAGGAATGCCGACACGCACCCAGCAGTGCGACATCATCGCCTGCGCCTATGCTTCGCACGGCGACACCAAGCACGTGCTGCTGTTCCCCGAAGATCCCGCCGAGGCCTTCGAATTCGCGGCCGCCGCGTTCGATCTCGCCGAGCGGCTGCAGACCACGATCTTCCTGATGCTCGATCTCGACATCGGCATGAACCACCGGCTCTGCCGCCCGCTGAAGTGGGACGATTCCAAGCAGTATGACCGCGGCAAGGTGATGACCGCGGATATGCTGGATGAGGGCCGCGACTTCGGCCGCTATCTCGACGTCGACGGCGACGGCATTCCCTACCGCACCTATCCCGGCACGCATGCGACCAAGGGCTCGTATTTTACCCGCGGCACATCGCGCGACCGCTATGCCCGCTACTCCGAGGAGGGCTCCGTCTACGCTGACAACATGCAGCGCCTGATGCGCAAATTCGAGACCGCACAGGACCTGGTGCCGCGACCGCTGCAGGCCAATGCGGAACGGCCGACCAAATATGGCGTGATCTATTTCGGCTCGACCACGCCGGCGATGGACGAGGCGATCGGCCTATTGGAAGCGCGCGGGCATCATCTCGACCGCCTGCGCATCCGCGCCTTCCCGTTCCATTCCAGCGTGGCGAGCTTCCTCGCCGAGCACGACTTCGTCTACGTGGTCGAGCAGAACCGCGACAGCCAGCTCCGCCAGCTCATCGTCAACGAGAACGGAATCGACCCGGTGCGGCTGGTGCCGATCGTGCACTATGACGGTTCGCCGATCACCGCCCGTTTCATCGCGAAAGCCATTGGCGACCACCAGGATCACCTCAAGGTGACCCCGCTCCGCAAGGCCGTGTCATGACCTATATTGCCAAGCCGAAATTCCATCATCCGAGCCTGAAGAAGAACGAGCTCGGCTACACCCACCGCGACTACGAGGGTAAGATCTCGACGCTGTGCGCCGGCTGCGGCCACGATTCGATCACGGCCTCGATCATCGAAGCCTGCTACGAGCTCTCGATCGAGCCGCACCGGGTGGCGAAGATCTCCGGCATCGGCTGCTCGTCGAAGACGCCGGACTATTTCCTCGGCAATTCGCACGGCTTCAACTCCGTGCATGGCCGCATGCCCAGCGTGCTGACCGGCGCCAACCTGGCCAACCGCGATTTGATCTATCTCGGCGTTTCCGGCGACGGCGATTCCGCCTCGATCGGCTTCGGCCAATTTGCGCATTCGATCCGGCGCGGCGTCAACATGACCTATATCGTCGAGAACAACGGCGTCTACGGCCTGACCAAAGGTCAGTTTTCGGCGACCGCCGACCGCGGCTCGAAATCCAAGAAGGGTGTGACCAACACCGACAACGCCATCGACCTCGTCGCGATCGCCCTGCAACTCGGCGCCACCTTCGTCGCGCGCTCGTTCTCCGGCGACAAGACCCAGCTGGTGCCGCTGATCGCGGCCGCGATCCGACACAAGGGCGCGTCGTTCATCGATGTCATCAGTCCCTGCATCGCATTCAACAACCATGCCGGCTCGACCAAGAGCTTTGATTACGTCCGCGAGCACAACGACGCGGTGAATCGGCTCGACGTGCTGGTCGGCCGAGACCCGATCGCGGTCGACTATGCGCCGGGCACGGTGCAAATGGTCGAGCAGCATGACGGCAGCAAGATCGCGCTGCGCAAGATCGACGCCGACTACGATCCGCATGACCGGTTAGGAGCCCAGACCTTCCTCGCAAGGCACGCCGCCAAGGGCCAGATCGTCACCGGGCTTCTGTACGTCGACCCCGATGCGGAAGATCTGCACGAGCATCTCAACACGGTCGAGACGCCGCTCAATACGCTGGAGGCGGACACGCTGTGCCCGGGCTCGGCGGTGCTGGACAAGTTCAACGCCAGCGTGCGGTGATCGCCTAGCGCGCTGCGGCGGGCTGCCTGACGCGGACGGTGATCTTCTCCGACACGATAGGTGGCTCGAACGGATAGTGCCTCGCATCGCCCAGCACGAGCTGAAGCGTGTGCGTCCCTGGCGGAAGCTCGAGCAGCGTTTCGGTCTGCCCTGCCCCGAAATGCAGATGCGACTTGTCCTGCAGGATCGGCTCCTTGGGATCGATTGGGTCGTTGACGTCGATCAGCAAATGATGATGGCCGGCGTTCTGATAGTCGTCGCCGGCATGGGTCACTCCCATGTTGCGCAAGCCGAAGCGCACCCAGAATCCGCCGCGGACCTTCTGCCCGTCATGCGGGGTGATGAAATAGAGCTTTGCGTCCTTGGGGGCCGTCTTGCCTTGCGAAAGGGCTGCCCCCGGGAGCAATGCGAGCGCCGCCGCCAGCGCGACGCAACCAAGGATCTGCATCAAACCAACTCCACCACTTAAGGACTGAGCGCCACGCGGAATCCGTGCGTCGGATAACGAACATTGGTGTCGTAGCCGTCGCGGTTGGACGGCCGCACATATCTCGAATCGTTCTTCCAGGAGCCCGAGCGCAGGACGTGAGCGCTGCAGTCCCCGCTGCTCCATGCCGAGCCGTCACCGGGTGCGCCCTGATAGGTCTTATGCCAGCAGTCCTCGACCCACTGATCGATACCGCCGCCCATGTCGTGGAGCCCGAACGGATTCGGCCTGAAGCTACCGACCTTCGCTGGCTGCTCGGCCGCGAGATCACCGCAATCCTTGCAACCGGCCACGCCCGGCTGCAGCTTGTCGCCCCACCAATATTTGGTCTGCGTTCCGCCGCGCGCGGCATATTCCCATTCGGCTTCGGTTGGAAGCCGATAAGTCTTCTTCGTCGCCTGAGCGAGATAGGCCGCATATTGCTGCGCGTCCGTCCAGCTGACGTTGCTGACCGGCGCATCGTCCTTGCCGATGGCCGTGAAGCCGCACGCCTTCGCAGCGGCGCACTCGTTCCATTCCTGCACGGTCACGGGATATTTGCCGATCGAGAACGGCTTGATCGTCACCTGGTGGACAGGACGCTCGGTCGGGTCGTCATTGCTTCCCATCGCAAAGCTGCCGCCGCGAATCGCGATCATCTCGGGTTCGCGGACGGGAATTGGCGATTGAGCTGTCGATTGATTTGGCGCCGGAGCGGGCGACGGAGATGATGAAGCCGAGGGCGAAGGCTGCGGCGTCTGCGCCGCCGCTTCGCGCGGCGGAGGCTGCGGACTCGGTGATGCGGCCGGAGAAGCGGTGGGCACGGCGGCCTGCTCGCTCACCCTGCCGGGCGCCTGAGCCAGCAGATACCACAGCACGCCCGCGGCAATCACAGACAGCGTGATTCCGAGGAGAAAGATCAGAGCATTCTCGCGCCGCCCTCGGGTCCTGCCGACCGCATCTGCATCCGGCAGCACGCGATAGACGCGCACGGGATCGGTGATGTTCTTGACTTTGCGGTCCCCGAGCGACTCGTAACCGCATACGACCTTGTGCTTGATCTGCTCGTAGATCGCGCCGGAGATATACACCTGGCCCGGCTCGGCGATGCCTTCGATGCGCGTGGCGATGTTGACGCCGTCGCCGTAGACGTCATCGGGCTCTACGATGACGTCACCGAGATTGACGCCAATTCGGTACTCGATCCGGGTATCCTTCGGAAGCGAGGCGTTGCGGCCGATGAGGTTCTGCTGGATGACGATGCTGCACCGGACGGCCTCGACCGGACTGTCGAAAATCGCGAT
Source organism: Bradyrhizobium sp. 199 (assembly GCF_023073355.1). Taxonomy (GTDB): domain Bacteria; phylum Pseudomonadota; class Alphaproteobacteria; order Rhizobiales; family Xanthobacteraceae; genus Bradyrhizobium. The sequence continues at coordinate 1,151,862 of NZ_JADPJI010000002.1, read as the reverse complement.
GAAGCCATCGCCCGTGGTCTTCACCAGGCTTCCATGGTGCTCGACGATGCTGGGCTGGATGAGATCCCGCTCGATCCGCTTGACGCGGACGTGCGTTCCCTCCTCGTCGGACTGCATCAGGCGACTGTAGGAAGCGATGTCACCGACAATGATGGCCGCGAGACGACGAGGCATAGGGCCGTGCGAAGGCGGCTCGTCATTCCCGGATCTAAAGTTGCGAATTTCGCCCATTGCGGGGGACTCCACAAACCTACAAGGTAGCCCCAGCTTACGACCGCCGGAGGCGATCGTCTGTGAAGGCTACCACATTGACGAACGGAGACAATGTCGCAGCAATTGTCGGCATCAAGTTCCGATTTGCACGAGCTCCACCGCTTTGAACCTTCTTGATCTCGTTCGCGACTAAGGTCCGGCGTGAAGGTACCGCGATGGTCCGCGCCGTCGGAGATTGAACGCGGAGCACCTCGCCTGCGTCCAACAGACAGCGGCTCTGTCCTGCTGCGGCAAAACTTGTCACGGGCGCAAGGTCATCATGAAGCTCTCCATCTTTGCTGTCCTAGCCTTGGCTGCGCTGTCCAGCGCCGCGCACGCCGGCGACGCCGACAAGGTCCGCGAGACCAGCAATGCGGAAGCCGAGGCCTTCCATGCGCGGCTTTATAGGGGGACGCCTGCAGACAAGGCCTACGCCTGCTTCATCCGCCGCTACGATGCCGAGCACCTGGCGCGGCATGCCAAACAAAAAGTGGCTTCCATGAAGCTGCTGATCTCGGCGGAAACCGACAAGGAGGACAAGCGGCTGCACAATTCCTTCCGCCTCGGCTTTCGCTACCGCCACCGCTCCGGCGATTTCGACTCCAGCGGCTCGTGCGGCAGCCATGCGGCGCTTCTCAGCCAGGGCGACGAGGTCCGGATGGGCTGCGGTGTCGACTGCGAGGGCGGCGGCATCGAGGTGGCGCTGTCCAAGGACAACAAGTCGGCCATCGTCCGGCTCGAGCAGGTCCGCGTCTGGCAAAACAACAAGCCAGACGACGATGCCGAGCAATCGCTCGTCGCTGACGCCGACGACAAGATTTTCCGGCTCGACCGCACCGACAACGGCGAATGCGCTTCGCTGGTGACGGATCGCAAGGAACTCGCGGCGCTGCGTCACAAGTGATATGTGTCCCGGCGAAGCAGGCTAGGGAGACCGCCATGAACCGCCGCAGCATCTTGTGGAGTGCCGTCTCGGCTTTGGGCGCAGCGCTGGGCACGTCGGGCGCAAGGGCGGCAACCGAGGCCGCGGCGTCGAACAAGCTGAAGGTCGTCTATCATCTCAGCGACGCCGAGAAGGTCAATTTCGTGCTCGGCAATATCCAGAACCACATCGACGGCGTCGGCGGCGCGGAGCGTGTCACGATCGCGCTGGTGATCCACGGGCCGGCGCTGAAGGCATTTCACGGCGGACAGGCCAACCCCGACATCAGCAAGCGAGTCAGCGAATTCTCCAGGGACGGCGTCGAGCTCGCGGCGTGCGGCAACACGATGAAGGCACAGAACGTCACGCTGACGGATCTGTTGCCGGGCTTTGTCAGTGCAGAGAAAGGCGGCGTGGTTCGTCTGGCCGAGCTGCAGTCGCAGGGGTATTTGTATTTGCGGCCGTAGGATTGCGTGCTCACGCAGCCTTCTTGCCGTCATTGCGAGGAGCCCTTGCGACGAAGCAATCCAGTCTGCCTCCACGCAGGGACTGGATTGCTTCGCTGCGCTCGCAACGACCGAGGATGTGGCGCCGCTTGGCGCAACATCCTTCTTGACTTATCCATAACCCTAAGGTTATGAATTAACCCATAACTTATTGGTTATGGATCGCTATGTCACCCGCCCACGATCTCCTGTTCAGGACGCTCTCCGACCCCACCAGGCGGGCGATCTTCGAGCGGCTGTGTCGTGAGGGCGAGCAGACGGTCGGGGCCTTGACGGCACTGTCGGGCGTTTCCCAGCCAGCCGTGTCGAAACATCTCGGCGCTCTGAAGCTCGCCGGCCTCGTGCGCGACCGCCATGAGGGACGGCAGACCCATTACAGCGCCCAGCCCGGCGCGCTCGATCCGCTGATCGACTGGACCAGCCAGATGGCCGGCTTCTGGCAGAGGCGGCTCGACGCACTCGACGATCTCCTGAAGAGGATGGACCAATGAACGAAGCTGCCGCCGATATGCGTTCCGTCGTGATCGAGCGCGAATTCGCGTTTCCAGCGGAGCGCCTCTGGCGTGCGCTGACGCAGCCGCATCTGATCGAGGAATGGCTGATGAAGAACGACTTCAAGCCCTCGGTCGGACATCGCTTCAATCTGCGCGGTGAATGGGGCGGCGTGCTGGATTGCGAGGTGCTCACCATCGAGCCGCAGAAGAGCCTCGCCTATACCTGGAATTTCTCGCATGAGGACGCCGCCTTCGACCTCAAGAGTGTCGTGACCTTCACGCTCACCCCGACGAGCGCCGGCACGCATCTGCGGGTCGAGCAGGCGGGCTTCGGCCCGATGCAGAAGCAGGCCTATGGCGGCGCGCACGCCGGCTGGAAGCAGTTCTTCAACAAGCTGGACGAGGTGCTGGCGCGGGCTGACTAGCTCCGCCGGCGTCCATTTCGATCGATCACAAAGGAGGTCTCTCGTGAGCACGCATATGTGGGTTCGGCAGATTCATCGCTGGTTGTCGATGGCTTTTACGCTCGCGGTCATCGCCAACATCGTGGCGATGACCATGCAGGTCCAGGCCGTCTGGATCGGCTTCCTGGCGCTCGTTCCGCTGATTCCGCTGCTCGCGACCGGGCTCTATCTGTTCGCGCTGCCTTATCTCGGCCAGCGTGGCGGCGCGCGCAGCGAGGCAAGCTCGTGAAGAAGGCAGTGGCGAAGAAGAGCAGCGCGAAGGACGCGAATGGGCCGTCGCCCTCCAAGATGATCGACGGCAGGATCAAGGAGCTCGGCGACTGGCGGGGCCAGACGCTTGCGCGGATCCGCGAGCTGATCAAGCAGGCCGACCCTGAAATCGTCGAGGAGTGGAAATGGCGCGGTGTTCCCGTATGGGAGCACAACGGCATCATCTGCACCGGCGAGACCTACAAGGAGGTGGTGAAGATGACCTTTGCCCAGGGCGCGGCGCTGGAGGATCCGGCGGGCCTGTTCAACTCCAGCCTCGACGGCAACGTGCGGCGTGCGATCGATATTCGCGAAGGCGAAAAGATCGACGACAAGGCGTTGAAGGCGCTGATCCGCGCCGCGGTGGAGTTGAATGTGAGCAAGAAGAAGCCGGCGAAGAAGAAATCGATTTAAGGCACCTCGAGTCGGCACAAATTCTCGGCGGCGGCCAACGCAAGCGCCTCGTCCTTCGAGACGACCGCTCCGCGGTCATCCTCAGGATGAGGCTAGGCAGCGTCCCTATGGGTCGAAATTGCAGCCGCAGACTCCGTCCTCATCCTGAGGGCCCGCCAACGGCGGGCGTCTCGAAGGATCGGCCGCGGGCGAGCTATCCGCCACATCGATGCTCCAGGCGTAGTCAGCGGGGTCAGGCCACCGCCGAGATCGGGCGCGGGCTCACGACGTATTCGCGCATGACCTTGTCGTTGGAATCGACCTCGATCAGCGCGACGTCGTAGGTCCAGAGATCGGCCAGATGCTGCAGCACGCGCTTGGCGTCGGTCTCGTTGAGCTGCGAGCCCTTGATGACATGGTGATGCAGGATCAGCCGCCGGTCGCCGGAGAGATCGACATCGACCACCTCGATATTGGCATCGATGAAGCCGACGTCGTGCTGCCGCGCCAGCTCACGGCGAACGCGCCGGAAGCCACGCTCGTCGTGGATGGCGTCGACCCGGATGCCGGCGCGCTCCTCGGGATCGTCGTGCAGGTGGAACATGCGGAAGTGCCGCATCAGCTTCGGGCTCAGGAACTGCGCGATGAAGCTTTCATCGCGGTAATTGGCCCAGACGTCGCGCAGCACGCCCATGACGTCGTTCTTGCCGGCGATGTCAGGGAACCACTCCCGGTCCTCGTCTTCCGGTCTGGTGACGATGCGCTCGATGTCCTGCATCACGGCAAAGCCGAGCGCATAGGGATTGAAGCCGGAGAAGCGCGGGTCGTCGAATTCGGGCTGGAACACCACGTTGGTGTGCGATCCCAGGAATTCCAGGAAATTGCCGTCGCTGATGCGGCCCTGCTCGTGCAGTTTGGTCATGATGCGATAGTGGACGTAGGTCGCCGTCCCCTCGTTCATCACCTTGGTCTGACTCTGCGGATAGAAATATTGCGCGATGTGACGGACGATGCGCAGCAGCTCGCGCTGCCACGGTGCCAGGCGCGGCGCGCTCTTCTCCAGGAAGTAGAGCAGGTTCTCCTGCGGCAGGCCGAGCAGCTTTCGGCGGCGCTCGATGCTGAGCGCGGTCCGGCTCTTGGCCGCGCCCTTGGGCACAGTGCGCCAGAGGTCGTTGAAGACCTCCTCCTCGTGCTGACGGCGGCGCCCTGCCCGCTTCTCCTCAGCGCGCAGGTCAAGCTTCTTCTTGCCGGGATAGCGGTCGATGCCGTGCGACATCAGCGCGTGCGCGGCATCGAGCGTACGCTCGACCTCGACGCGGCCGTAGCGATCCTCGCATTGCATGACATAGGTCTTGGCGAAGTCGAGATAATCCAGGATGCCGTCGGCATCGGTCCACTGCTTGAACAGATAATTGTTCTTGAAAAAGTGGTTGTGGCCGAAGGCGGCGTGGGCGATCACCAGCGTCTGCATCGTCGCCGTGTTCTCCTCCATCAGATAGGAGATACAAGGCGAGGAGTTGATGACGATCTCGTAGGCGAGTCCCATCAGGCCTTTGCGATAGGACGCCTCGTGGTACGCAAAATGCTTGCCGAACGACCAGTGCTTGTAGAACAGCGGCATGCCGACCGACGAATACGCATCCAGCATCTGCTCGGCGGTGATGACCTCGATCTGGTTCGGATAGACGTCGAGCCCGAGATCCTTCAGCGCCACCTCCTCGCAGGCATCGGTGATGCGCTGCAAGGTGCGGAAATCCCAATCCGCGCCTTCGAACAATCGTTCCGTCATGGAGCGGCTTTCTCCTGGGCAGTCTCGCGACGCTGAAACAAATCGTGGAACACCGGAAAGATCTCGCTGCGCTCCGAGACCTTGCGCATCGAGAGCGGAGCGCCGCTGTTGCGCAGGCGTTCATAGAGGGTCCAGAGCGAGGAGTCGGAGAGATCGAAGGCGCTGCCGCCGGATTCCCCGACCTCGAGATAGGCAAAGAACTGGCAGACCGGCAGGATCTTGTCGGTCAGCAGCATGCCCGCGAGCTCGCCGTCGGAATAGGAATTGTCGCCGTCGGAGGCTTGTGCGGCATAGATGTTCCAGTCCGACGGATTGAAGCGCTCGCGCACGATCTCGTGCATCGCCTGCAGCGCGCTGGACACCAGCGTGCCGCCCGAGGCCGGGCCGTAGAAGAAGGTCTGCTCGTCGACCTCCTCGGCGCGGTCGGTGTGGCGGACGAAGACGATCTCGACATGCTTGTAGCGGCGCTTCAGGAACACGTAGAGCAGCATGTAAAAGCGCTTGGCGAGATCCTTCATGTGCTCGGACATCGAGCCCGACACGTCCATCAGGCAGAACATCACGGCCTGGGCAACGGGCTTCGGCACCGTCTCAAAGCGGCGGAAGCGGATGTCGAGGGGATCGATGAAGGGAATGCGCTTGATTTTCGCTTTCAGCTTTTCCAGCTGGGCCAGCAGCATCACACGCTCGTCCTCATCCGTGCATGCGGCAATCGCGGCTTCCAGTTCCTCGATCTCGTCCTTGCGCGGACGCTTGAGCGCGATGCGGCGCGCAAGCGCAAGCCGCACCGTCCGGCCGACCGAAATGTTGGACGGCGAGCCGGAGGTGGTATAGCCGGCGCGCTGGATGCCCTCGCTCTCGGTCTGCGCGATCTTGCGCTTGGCCAGATCCGGCAGCTCGAGATCGTCGAGGAAGAGATCCACGAACTCGTCACGGCTCAGTACGAAGCGGAACGCGTCCTCGCTGTCGCCTTCGCCCGGCCCGGAATCCTTGGCACTGCCTTGGCCAGAGCGCTGGAGATAGTCACCCTCGATGAACTTCTTGTTGCCGGGCAGCACCATGTCGCGCGTTCCGCCATCGCGGCGGAAGCGCGGCTCGTGCATGCCGTCGAGGGGGATCGTGACTTCGCCCCCCTCCAGGACGTCCTTGATGTCGCGTTCCTGCGAGGTCTTCTTGACGGCGCCCTGCACCAGGGACTTGGCCCGACGCAAGAACCGCTGGCGGTTCTCAAGACTCTTGCCGCCTGGATTCAGGCGCCTGTCAATAATGTGAATGGGCACTTTACCATTCGCCTCCCATCCGCCTCAACCGGCCTGCTTCACGCGCATGTACCATTCGACGAGCCGGCGAACCTGACGCTCGGTGTAGCCGCGCTCCACCATGCGTGCGACGAACTCGCCATGCTTTTTCTCCGTCTCGCCGTCCTTCTTCGACCCGAAGGAGATGACCGGAAGCAGGTCCTCGACCTGGGAGAATATCCTCTTTTCGATCACGTCGCGAATCTTCTCGTAGGAGGTCCAGGTCGGATTTTTGCCGCCGTTCTGGGCCCGCGACCGTAACGAGAATTTGACGACCTCGTTGCGGAAGTCCTTGGGATTGGCGATGCCCGCCGGTTTCTCGATTTTCGTCAGCTCCTGGTTCAAAAGCTCGCGATCGAGCAGCTGGCCCGTGTCGGGATCCTTGAAGTCCTGGTCCTCGATCCAGGCGTCGGCATAATCGACGTAGCGATCGAACAGGTTCTGGCCGTAATCCGAGTAGGATTCCAGATAGGCCTTCTGGATCTCGTTGCCGATGAACTCGGCATAACGCGGCGCCAGATCCGCCTTGATGAATTCGAGGTAGCGCTTCTCGACTTCCTCGGGCAGCTGCTCGCGTTTGATCGACTGCTCCAGCGCGTACATCAGATGCACGGCGTCGGCGGCGACTTCCTGCGGATCGTGGTTGAAGGTGGCGGCCAGGATCTTGAAGGCGAAGCGCGTGGAGACACCGTCCATGCCCTCGTCGACGCCGGCGGCGTCACGATATTCCTGGACGCTGCGCGCCTTTGGATCGGATTCCTTCAGGCTCTCCCCGTCGTAGACCCGCATCTTGGCGAACACCGTGGAATTCTCGTGCTTGCGCAGGCGCGACATCACCGAGAACCGCGCCAGCGTCTCCAGCGTCGAGGGCGCACAAGGCGCCGCCGCCAGCTCGGAGCCCTGGATCAGCTTCTCGTAGATCTTCTGCTCCTCCGTGATCCGCAGGCAGTACGGCACCTTGATCACGCAGATGCGGTCGATGAAGGCTTCGTTGTTCTTGTTGGCCTTGAAGCTCGACCACTCCGCTTCGTTGGAATGCGCGAGGATGACGCCGGTGAACGGGATCGCGCCGATGTTTTCGGTGCCGATATAGTTGCCTTCCTGCGTTGCGGTCAGCAGCGGGTGCAGCATCTTGATCGGGGCCTTGAACATCTCGACGAACTCGAGCACGCCCTGGTTGGCGCGGTTGAGGCCGCCGGAATAGCTGTAGGCGTCGGGATCGTTCTGCGCGTAGGTTTCGAGCTTGCGGATGTCGACCTTGCCGACCAGCGAGGAGATATCCTGGTTGTTCTCGTCACCCGGCTCGGTCTTGGCGATCCCGATCTGGCGCAGCCGAGACGGCTGGATTTTTGCGACCCGAAACTGGGAAATGTCGCCGCCGAAGGCTTCCAGCCGCTTGTAGCACCACGGGCTCATCAGGCCGGTGAGACGACGGCGCGGAATGCCGTACTTCTCCTCCAGCATCGGGCCGAGCTGATCGGGATCGAACAGGCTGAGCGGGCTCTCGAACACGGGCGAGAGTTCATCGCCGGCCTTGAGCACGTAGATCGGATGCACTTCCATCAGCGACTTCAGCCGCTCGGCGAGCGAGGATTTGCCGCCGCCGACCGGGCCGAGCAGATAGAGGATCTGCTTGCGCTCCTCCAGACCTTGCGCCGCATGGCGGAAAAAACCGACGATGCGCTCGATGGTTTCTTCCATGCCGTAGAAGCCGGCGAAGGCCGGATAGGTACGGATCGTGCGGTTCAAAAAAATTCGGCCAAGGCGTGGGTCCTTGGCCGTGTCAATCGTCTGGGGTTCACCGATCGCCGCTAGCAGTCGTTCGGCCGCGTTCGCGTATTTCATGGGATCGCTTCGACACGATTCCAGATATTCCGCCATCGACATGTCGTGTTGGCTTCTCGCCTCGAACGACTTAGCGAAAGCGTTAAATAGAGAATCGTTGTACATGATCCCTCTCCGCGTGAGTTCCGCTACAAGCTGAAACGAAAGCAGTTACCGGACCGTTCCTCAGGCCGTTTCGAATCAGCGTGAGCACATGACGATCATTGGACACCCGGGTGCCAACACGACGCAACGCACAACGTAGGCAGTCGCTGAGTTACGAACAGGCACCTGCCCCTAATTTGTGCGAATCTCTGTCTATATTGGCTCATTTCGAGAAATTGTCACTTGGTCGCAACATCCGGGCGTTACCGGGGATCCGGCGCCGCAGCATAGGGATCGGCCAGCGGCGATCTTATGACGCTTGTACGGCGAAGCCTTGGGTGCGTTGGGTGCCGCGTTCATCTTCCTGCTGCAATGCGGTGCGCGGACTGCCGACCGCATTGTGACAGTCGCGACAAGCGCGCAGCAATGTATCAAAATCGGTCGCCAGGCCCTCCGACCGGATGACGATCCGATTGTTCTGCGCACCGCGGGCCAAATTGCGGATGCTGCAGAGCTGCCGCTGCAAGCCTGGCGTCGGCGTCAGCACGATCATCTTGTGACCGCCGCATTCTTCAGCCGAAATTTCCGCAATCGAGTCCCACGGCAGAAATTCATTACCGATGCGGAGATCGCGGATGCCGTAGGGCGTGACCACCACTACCGGCCCCCGCTCGGTGGGAAGCATCCAGATCAGCCTGATGGTCATCAGGGCGAACACCACGACGCCGGCAGATCCGAGCATCGTGTCGTAATCGCCAAGACCGTCCCACCAGTCGAAGGCGAGGCTCGCACTGAGCAGGGTCATGGTAAAGCCCGCGGCGACCAGCAGTCGCAGCAAGGTCGTACATGGGCCGATTTCAAGATCGTGCGATGCGTCAACGCATCCGGCCGGCGCGACCGGTGGCGGAGCTTTGGCGACGGCGATACCGTCAGTTTGTGCGTGCATGCTTTCCCCCAGCATGGCCATTCGCGGCCGAGCCACGATGCACCAGACGGACCGAAATCCACTGATGGCACTCCACGCCACTGGCTTACAAACGAAGCGGCCGACGTTACGCAACGAGACCCGGCCGAACCGTCGGCCAACGACTTTTTACGCAACAACGGCTACTGCCGCCCGGATCGCCATGATCGCGACGGAGTTACACTGGAGGGTATGACGCCGTTACCCTTGATTGGTTCCCTCCGGGGAGCATGTGAGTTAGAGGATAGCGCGTCAGGACCGGCGCGGAAACCCCTCGCCCGCAGGCTTGGAGATAAATAAGCATCATGAATCCCGTCAAAGAACTGGAAAAGCACGGCCAGGCCGTCTGGCTGGACTTCCTCGCCCGCGGCTTCATCGCCAAGGGCGACCTGAAGCGGCTGATCGACACCGACGGCGTCAAGGGCGTCACCTCCAATCCCTCGATCTTCGAGAAGGCGATCGGCAGTTCGGACGAATACGACGCCCCGATCGGCAAGGCGCTGAAGCGCGGCGACCGGGCCGTGGCCGATCTGTTCGAGGCCGTCGCGGTCGAGGACATCCAGAACGCAGCCGACGTGCTGCGCCCGGTCTATGACCGCCTCAAGGGCGGCGACGGCTATGTCAGCCTCGAGGTCTCGCCGTATCTGGCGCTCGACACGCCAGGCACGGTGGCGGAGGCGCGGCGGCTCTGGAAGAGCGTCGCTCGCGAGAACCTGATGGTGAAGGTGCCGGCGACGCCCGACGGCCTGCCGGCGATCGAGACGCTGATCGGCGACGGGATCAGCATCAACATCACGCTGCTGTTCTCCAAGGAGGTGTACCTCCAGGTGGCCGAAGCCTACATCGCCGGCCTGGAGAAATACGTCGCCGGCGGCGGCGACCCCTCGCATGTCGCGAGCGTGGCGAGCTTTTTCGTCAGCCGCATCGACTCCGTGGTCGACAAGCAGCTCGACGAGAAGATCGCCCGCGCCAACGATCCGTCCGAGAAGGAGCGGCTCGCCGCGCTCAAGGGCAAGGTCGCGATCGCCAACGCCAAGGTCGCCTACCAGGATTACAAGCGCCTGTTCTCAGGTCCGCGCTGGGACAAGCTTGCCGCCAAGGGCGCCAAGCCGCAGCGCATGCTGTGGGCCTCGACCGGCACCAAGAACAAGGACTACCGCGACGTTCTCTATGTCGAGGAGCTGATCGGCCCCGACACCATCAACACCGTGCCGCCGGCGACGCTGGACGCGTTCCGCGACCACGGCAGGCCGCGCGACAGCCTGGAAGAGAATGTCGATGACGCAAGGCGCGTGCTGGAGGAGCTGGAGCGCTCCGGCATCTCGCTCGCGGCCATCACCGAAGAGCTGGTCAAGGACGGCGTCAAGCAATTCGCCGATGCCGCCGACAAGCTGTATGGCGCGGTCGCCCACAAGCGCGCAACCGTACTGGGGCCCGCGATCGACCGCCAGTCTCTCTCGCTCGGTGACGGGCTCGGCAAGGCCGTGGCCAAGGGCACGGAGGAATGGCGGGCGTCGGCAAAAATTCGCAGGCTCTGGCAGCGCGACAAGTCGGTGTGGACCGGCGCAGACGAGGACAAATGGCTCGGCTGGCTCGACAGCGCAGCCAAGGCCGACGTGGCCGACTACGAAGACTATGCGGGCCGGGTGAAGGGCCAGAAATTCTCCGACGCCGTCGTGCTCGGCATGGGCGGATCGAGCCTCGGGCCGGAGGTGCTGGCCGAGACGTTTGGGAAGAAGCCAGGCTTCCCGAAGCTCCACGTGCTGGATTCCACCGATCCCGCGCAAGTGCGGGCGATGGAAGCCAGGATCGACATCGCCAACACCGTGTTCATCGTGTCGAGCAAGTCGGGCGGCACCACCGAGCCGAACGCGATGAAGGACTATTTCCATGAGCAGGTTGCCAAGGCGGTTGGGCCGAAGGTGAAGACCGGCCATCGCTTCATCGCGGTGACCGATCCCGGCTCGTCGCTGGAGAAGGCGGCCAAGAAGCTGAACTATGCGCGCATCTTCCACGGCGAGCCCTCGATCGGCGGACGCTACTCCGTGCTCTCGCCGTTCGGCCTGGTGCCGGCGGCGACGGCCGGCATCGACGTCAAGACCTTCATCAAGCATGCGCTTGCGATGGCCCGCTCCTGCGGACCGGACGTGCCGCCGAGTGAAAATCCGGGCGTGCAGCTCGGCCTCGCCATCGGCCTCGCCGGCCTTGAAGGCCGCGACAAGGTGACGATCCTGGCATCGAAGAAGATCGCCGATTTCGGCGCCTGGGCCGAGCAGCTGATCGCGGAATCGACCGGCAAGGAAGGCAAGGGCCTGATCCCGATAGAGGGCGAGCCGCTGGGCGACCCTTCCGTCTACGGCAATGACCGCTTCTTCATCGACATCCGCGTCGAGGGCGAAGCGGACGCCGCCCATGACTCCAAGCTTGCCGCGGTCGAAGCGGCCGGCCACCCCGTCGTACGCATTGCCATGAAGTCGATCGACCATCTCGGCCAGGAGTTCTTCCGCTTCGAGATGGCAACCGCGGTGGCAGGCTCGATCCTCGGCATCAACCCGTTCGACCAGCCCGACGTTGAAGCCGCCAAGATCAAGACCCGCGAGCTCACGGCGTCGTTCGAAAAGACCGGCGCGTTGCCGGCCGAGGAGCCGGTGGTCAGCACGGATGAAGCCGATCTTTACACCGACGAGGCCAACGCAACGGCGCTCCGCGCCGCCGGCGCCAATGGCGATCTCACCTCCTGGCTGAAGGCGCATCTCTCCCGCTCGGGCGAGGGCGACTACGTCGCCCTGCTCGGCTACATCGCGCGTGACAAGAGCACGATCGATGCACTCCAGGCGATGCGGCTCGAGGTGCGCGAGAAGCGTCAGGTTGCGACCTGCGCCGAGTTCGGACCACGCTTCCTGCATTCGACCGGGCAGGCCTACAAGGGCGGGCCCGACAGCGGCGTGTTCCTTCAGATCACGGCCGACGATGCCAAGGATCTTGCGGTGCCTGGCCAAAAGGCGAGCTTCGGCGTGATCAAGGCAGCGCAGGCACGCGGCGATTTCGACGTGCTCACCGAACGCGGCCGGCGCGCGCTGCGCGTTCACCTCAAGGGCGGGCTCAAGAAGGGGCTTGCGGCACTCAATGCGGCGCTTAACGAGGCGCTGAACTAAGGGAATTCTGCAAATGCAACTCGGCATGATCGGCCTCGGCCGAATGGGCGGCAACATCGTTCGCCGCCTGATGCGCCACGGACATTCGACCGTGGTCTATGACAAGGACGCCAAGGCCGTAGCTAGCCTTGCCGCCGACGGCGCGGTGGGCTCCGCAACGCTCGAGGAATTCATCTCGAAACTCGAGCGTCCCCGCACGGCCTGGGTGATGCTGCCGGCCGGCCACATCACAGAGGCCACAATCGACACGATTGCGGGCGTGATGCAGAACGGCGATGTCATCATCGACGGCGGCAACACCTTCTGGCAGGACGACGTTCGCCGCGGCAAGGCACTGAAGGCGCGCGGCATCCACTATGTCGACGTTGGCACCTCCGGCGGGGTCTGGGGTCTCGACCGCGGCTATTGCATGATGATCGGCGGCGAGAAGCAAGTGGTCGACCGGCTCGATCCGATCTTCGCCGCGCTCGCGCCCGGTGCCGGGGACATTCCGCGCACGGAGGGACGCGGGGGACGCGATCCGCGCATCGAGCAGGGCTACATCCATGCCGGCCCCGTCGGCGCCGGCCATTTCGTCAAGATGATCCACAACGGCATCGAATACGGCCTGATGCAGGCCTATGCCGAAGGTTTTGACATTCTCAAGAATGCCAACATCGAGGCGCTGCCGGCTGACCACCGCTACGATTTCGAACTCGCCGACATCGCGGAGGTGTGGCGGCGTGGCTCGGTGATCCCGTCCTGGCTGCTCGACCTCACCTCGACCGCGCTCGCCGACAGCCCGCTTCTGTCGGAATATTCCGGCTTCGTCGAGGATTCCGGCGAGGGACGCTGGACCGTGAATGCGGCGATCGACGAGGCGGTGCCGGCCGAGGTCCTCACCGCGGCACTCTACACCCGTTTCCGATCCCGCAAGGAACACACCTTCGCCGAGAAAATTCTCTCCGCGATGCGCGCAGGGTTCGGCGGCCACAAGGAGCCGAAGCAGCCGATCGCAGCGAAGCCCAAGTAAGCGCAACAAGCGAAGGCCAATCATTCGTGACAAAAGACCCGCAGGCCAAGCGCAAGCCGGAAAATTGCGCCTTCGTCATCTTTGGCGCGACCGGCGACCTCACCCATCGGCTGGTGATGCCGTCGCTCTACAATCTGGCGGCCGAGAACATGCTGCCGGAGAAATTCTGCGTCGTCGGCGTCGGCCGCAAGGCGCAGTCGGATGGCGAGCTGCGCGACAGCCTGATGAAAGGCCTGCGCGAGTTCGCCACCCGCCCCGTCGACGATGTCATCGCGAAACAGCTCCTGCAATGCGTGACCTTCGTCGAGGCCGATCCGAAGGATCCGCCCTCGTTCGACCGGCTGAGCAAGCATCTCGATACGCTGGAATGCTCGGAAGGGACCGGCGGCAACCGGCTGTTCTATCTTGCCACCCCGCCCGCCGCATTCGCGCCGACCGCGCGCGAGCTTGGCCGCACCGGCCTGACCAAGGAGAACGGCGCCTGGCGGCGGCTGGTGATCGAAAAGCCGTTCGGCACCGACCTCGCCTCGGCACGCGCGCTCAACGCCGAGCTCCTGAAGATCATGGACGAGCACCAGATCTACCGGATCGATCATTATCTCGGCAAGGAGACGGTGCAGAACATCCTGGTGCTGCGCTTTGCCAACGGCATGTTCGAGCCGATCTGGAATCGTAACCACATCGACCACATCCAGATCACCGTGGAGGAGAAGCTCGGCGTCGGCCATCGCGGCGGCTTCTACGACGCCACCGGCGCGTTGCGCGACATGGTGCCGAACCATCTGTTCCAGCTGATGTCGCTGGTCGCGATGGAGCCGCCTGCGCGCTTCGATGCCCATTCGGTCCGCTCCGAAAAGGCCGAGGTGCTGACCGCGATCCAGCAGCCGAGCCCGGAGGAAGCGCTGAAAAACTCGGTCCGCGCGCAATATCTCGCAGGCCGCATCGGTGACGACGATATCCCGGACTATCGCAGGACCGAGGACGTCAAGCCCGGCAGCACCACCGAGACCTTTGTCGCGCTGAAGCTGATGATCGACAACTGGCGCTGGGCCGGGGTTCCCTTCTATTTGCGAACCGGCAAGGCGCTGGGCAACAAGCGCACCGAGGTCGCGATCAAGTTCAAGCAGGCCCCGCTGTCGATGTTCTCAGGCACGGCTGTCGATCGCCTCTCCCAGAACTTCCTCACCATCGGCATCGCGCCGACCGAGACGATCGAGCTGCAGTTCAACGCCAAGATCCCGGGGCCGAGCGTCACCATCGACGGCGTCGAGATGAAGTTCCGCTATGGCGACTACTTCCGGGCCGATCCCTCGACCGGCTATGAGACGCTGATCTACGACTGCATGATCGGCGACAACATCCTGTTCCAGCGCGCCGATGGCATCGAAGCCGGATGGCAGGCGGTGCAGCCATTCCTGGATGCCTGGAAGAACGCTGGCAGCAACGGCATCGAGGCCTACCAGGCCGGCAGCGACGGACCCGCCTGTGCCGACGAACTGCTCCGGCGCGACGGGCGAAGCTGGCGGAAATTCTCGTGATGGCGGCGGCGGACCAGCCGAAGCTGATCGTCGCAGCCGACGCCGAGGCGCTGGCGCGCGCCGCGGCCGAACGGGTGATGGCGCGGATCGCAGCCAACGCCGGCCGCATCGCGATTTGCCTGACCGGCGGCTCCAGCCCGAAGAAGCTGTATCAACTGCTCGGCAGTGATGCCTGGCGCGGCGCGATTCCGTGGGAGCGCGTGCACTGGTTCATCGGCGACGAGCGCTTTGTCCCCGACAGCGACCCTCTCAACAACATGGCGGTCGCGCGCGCGACGTTTCTCGATCGCAACGCGCCCTCCGGCCATATTCACCCGATCCCGACCACGGCCGACAATCCTGATCGCAGCGCCGAAGCCTATGCGCGCGAGCTGCAAGCTTTTTACGGCGCCGAAAACCTCGATCCGGCACGGCCGCTGTTCGACTTGGTCCTGATGGGCGTCGGCCCCGACGGCCACACGGCTTCGCTCTTCCCGGGCTACCCCGAGATCGAGGAGACAGGACGCTGGGTGGTCGGCGTCCCCAAAGCCAATGTGCCGCCGTTCGTGCCGCGGGTCTCGCTCACCCTGCCCGTTTTGGCTTCCTGTCGTGAAATGCTGTTCGAGATTGCCGGGCACGACAAGCAGGTGATCTTGACGCGCCTCCTCAACGGCGAGACTCTGCCGGCGACACGCGCGCGCTCGAATGGTGAGACCGTCTGGCTGGTCGACCAGGCCGCGCTTCCGGAGGATATTCGTGGCAGGCGTTGAAGCACCTTGTGCATTGATCGTGATGGGCGTGTCGGGTTCGGGCAAGAGCACGGTTGCGAATGCGCTCGGCGAGCGGCTCGGCTGGCGCTTCGAGGACGGCGACAGCTTTCACCCCGCCAGCAATGTCGAGAAGATGCGGGCGGGCCATCCGCTCACCGACGAGGACCGCTGGCCCTGGCTCAACGCCATCGCCGACGAGATCGCGCGGGTCTGCGGAGGCGGCGGACACATCATCATCGCCTGCTCGGCGCTGAAGCACACCTATCGTGACGTGCTGCTGCGCGGGCGCGATGACGTCCGCTTCGTGTTCCTGAAGGGCACCAAGGAGGTGATCGCCGAGCGGCTCGCGCAGCGCAAGGGCCATTTCATGCCTCCCGGGTTGCTGAAGAGCCAGTTCGACACGCTGGAGCCTCCGGAGGCGGGCGAGCACGTCGTCACCGTTTCGATCGACGAAACCGTCGAGGCGATCGTGGATGGCATCGTGCGGCAACTGAAACTGGGCGGCGCGAGACGCTGAAGCAACAGAAACGTTAGGTCCTGCCATGACGCAAATCTCACTGGTCGTCTCCGACGTCGACGGCACGCTGCTGACCAAGGACAAGACGCTGACGGAACGTGCGAGGAGTGCGGTGCGGCGGCTGCACCAGGCCGGCATCGGTTTCACCATCACCTCCAGCCGCCCCGCCATCGGCATGCGCTTTTTGATCGAGCCGCTGGCATTGTGGCTGCCGGTCGGCCCCTTCAACGGCTCCTCGATCGTCGATCCCGAGCTGCGGCCGCTCGAGCAGCATCTCATCCCCGCAAAAGCGGCCGAGCGGTCCCTGCAGATCCTGCGTCAATTCGGTGCAGATATCTGGCTGTTCACCACCGACAAATGGCTGATCGACAACCCCGAAGGCAAGTACGTCGCGCATGAGCAGCACACGATCCGCTCCGATCCGACCATCGTGACCGACTTCTCGCCCTACCTTGCCAGCGCCTGCAAGATCGTCGGCGCCAGCGCCGATGCCGCCGGCCTCGAGGCTTGCGAGAAGGCGATGCAGGAAGCGCTCGGCGTTGAGGCCACCGCCGTGCGTTCGCAGACCTATTATCTCGACATCACCCCGCCCGGCTTCAACAAGGGCACGTTCGTCAAGGCGATGGCCAAGCGCCTCGGGATTGCCACCGATGCGGTCGCCACCATCGGCGACATGCAGAACGACCTCGCGATGTTCGCCGTCAGCGGCGTCTCGGTCGCCATGGGCAACGCCGCCGATAACGTCAAGGATCAGGCCACCCACGTGACCGCGACCAACGAGCAGGACGGTTTTGCGGAAGCGATGGAGATGATCTTGAAGCGGAATGGGGTTGGGTGAAGCTTGACGGGACGAGCCTCAACAGAGGCTCCAACGAGGTACGTTCCCTCCCACACAAGGGGCGCCTGCCTCACTTCGATCGCTGCATCGCCGGCTTCTCGCTCTTTTGCCTTGCCGCCGACAGATTGTGCGCGGTGTTGATCAGCGCGATGTGGGTCAGCGCCTGCGGGAAATTTCCGGTCTGGCGCCGCGCGACTGAATCGTATTCCTCGGCCAATAGACCGACGTCGTTCGCGATGCCGGCCACGCGGTCGAGCAATCCTTGCGCCTTGTCGAGATCGCCCGACAGCACGTGGGCATCGGCCAGCCACAACGTGCAGGCCAGGAACGCGCCTTCGAGCGGCGGCTGCCCCACAGGCAACTCGCGCGGATCGTGCCTCAGCACGAAGCCGTCGCGCATCAGACATGTCTCGACCGCCGCGATGGTGCCGCGGATGCGTGGATCTTCCGCCGGCAGAAAACCGACAGAAGGCAGCAGCAGCACGCTGGCATCGAGCAGTTTCGAGCCATAGGATTCGACGAAGGCGTTTTCCTCCGCGTCAAATCCCCTGTTGCAGACATCGCGATGAATGGCCTCGCGCAGGGCCCGCCAGTGCAACAGCGGCGCCTTGAAACCAAAGGTCTCGGCGCTCTTGATGCCGCGGTCGAAGGCGACCCACGTCATCACCTTGGAGAAGACGTAGTGTTTGGGCTCGCCGCGCCGCTCCCAGATGCCGTGATCGGGCCGGTCCCACACTTCGGCGAGATGATTGAGCACGGCGCATTCCAGCGCCCAGGTCGTTTCATCGTCGAGCTTGAGCTTGGCCATGCGCGACTGGTGGAAGGCATCGATCAACTCGCCATAGACGTCGAGCTGGAGCTGCGCATGCGCGGCATTGCCGACGCGCACCGGCTGCGCGCCCTCATAGCCGTCGAGCCAGGCCGCCTCCCATTCCAACAGCCGCCGCTGGCCCCAGATGCCGTACATGATCTGCATGTTCGCCGGCGAGCCGGCGGCCGCGCGCAACAGCCAATTGTGCCAGGCCGAGGCTTCCTCGGTATAGCCCGAGTTCATCAGCGCCAGCAGCGTGAAGGTGGCATCGCGCAGCCAGCAGAAGCGATAATCCCAATTCCGGCTGCCGCCGAGCTTCTCCGGTAACGAGGTGGTGGGCGCCGCGACGATGCCGCCGGTCGGTCCGAAAGTCAGCGCTTTCAGCGTGATCAGCGAGCGCATGATCAGGCCGCGATAGTCGCCGTCGCGGGCGCAATGGCCGCACCAATCCTTCCAGAATTCCTCGGTGTCCCGGAGCGCGATTTCCGGTTCGATCGGCGCGGGTGGGTCGAGATGCGAGGGGCCGTAGCTGAGCACGAACGGCACGGTCTCGCCGGCGTTCACTTCGAAGTCGGAGACCGTGGTCAGGTTTTCGCCGCGGGTCTGCACCGGCGTGCGCAGCACCGTCATGTCCTGGCCGGCGATTGCCATCAGGGAATGATCGATCCGCCGCACCCAGGGAATATCGGCGCCGAAGCCGAAGCGGATGACGAGCTCCATCCGCATTTTCACCGTGCCCGTGAGGCCGCGCACCAGCCGCACGATATCGGACGCCTTGCCGCGCGGCGGCATGAAGTCGATCAGCGCAATGGCGCCGCTCTTGGTCTCAAAATGCGTTTCCAGGATGAGGGTATCGCCGAGATAGCGGCGCGAAATCTTCGTGACGTCCTCGCTCGGTGCGATCAGCCAGCGGCCGTTGTTGTGGTTGCCGAGGATGGCGGCGAAGCAGGCGTCGGAATCGAAGGCCGGCCAGCACAGCCAGTCGATCGAGCCGTCGCGCCCGACCAGCGCTGCGGTCTCGCAATCACCGATCAGCGCATAGTCCTCGATCCTCTGAGACAATGTCGTGCGAGCCTGGAAAAGCCCCGAAAACCCCTTGCGCGTCAACTCCCGCCGTTCAACGAACGTTCCCGCGTCGCCGCTCGCAAGGCCGTGAGGTCGATCTTCGAGGCGATCTTGTCGAGCGCGACGGGAAGGCGCTGGCGCCAGTTCGGATGTTCGTCGATCGTGCCGGGGATGTTGGGCTGGTCGATCACGCCGAGCAGATCCTCCATCGACACAGCGAGCAGCCGGGACGGCGTGCGCGACAGGAAGGCGAGCACGGAATAGAGGTCGTTGGCACGAATGCCGTTCTGGCGCAGGATCTCGTCGAGCCTGCCGAGCGCATCCCAGCGGGCCTGGTCGTTCTCGCCGGGATCGAGCCCGAGCGATCGCTTCATCTTGAGATCGCCAAAGGAGCGCCAGCCGGCATAGGTCGACAAATCATGCGTGTTCAACGTCACCAGAGCGTTGGGCCGGTAATGCTCGACGGGACGGAAGCGGCCGGTTTCGTCCCGCTCGAACATCATGACGAGATAGGACCAGATGCCGAAATCCTGCATCATCTCGCGGAAACCTTCCGGCACCGTGCCGAGGTCCTCGCCGATCACGATGCATTTGTGGGCCGCGCTCTCGCGCGCCACGGCTCCAAGCAGCGCCTCGAACGGCATCTGCACATAGGCACCATTGTCCGGCTTGAAGCCGCGCGGCACCAGATAGAGCCGCTTCAGGCCGAGCACATGGTCGAGCCTGATTGCGCCGGCATGGCGCATCGAAGCGGCGAGCATGTCGGCGAACGGCACGAAGGATTGCGCTTCCAGACCGCCGGCGTTGAAGCCGGCAAGGCCCCAATCCTGGCCGATGGTGTTGAGCACGTCAGGCGGCGCGCCGACGGCGAGATGACGGGAGATCGCCATCTGCTCGTTCCAGGCATCGAATCCGTTGGACTGCACACCGACGGCGACATCGAGGTAGAGCCCGACGCGCATGCCGAGCTGGCTTGCGAGCTCCTTGGCGGCATGCAGCTGCGCGTCAGCCGTCCATTGCACGAATTCGACGAATTCGACCTCGCGCTTGTCGGGGCCGTTGCGCAACTCGGCGCATTTGGCCTCGTCAGGCTGCTGCCATTCCACCGGCCATTCCCACCACGGCGCGGTGAAGCGATGGCGTAGCACCTCGAAGCAGGCAAAGCGCGACAACAGCGGCGCGCGGGCAGCGCGGAAGGCGTCGAATTCCTTGCGGCGCGCTTCGCTCGCGCTCGTCACGAAGCTGTTAAAGGCGGCGCGCAAAGCCAGCCATTTCAGCGCCGCCATGTCGGCATAGGGCACGCGATCGCCTTCACGCAGTCGGGCGGCGGTGGCGGCCGCGTCGGGCACGAGGTCCGCCGAGAATTCGGGAATCGCCTCGACGTCGATATAGAGCGGGTTGAGGAACAGCCGGCTGTTCGGCGAATAGGGGCTGCAATCGGCCGGGTGGTCGTCGAACAGGACGTGCAGCGGATTGAGCCCGACGCCGTCGGCCCCGAGCTGCTTGGCGAGCCGCACCAGACCGGCAAGGTCGGTGAAATCGCCGATGCCCCAATTGCGGTCCGAACGGACGCTGTAAAGCTGAACGGCGAGCAGCCAGCCGCGGTCGAAATCGCCGCCGAAGGCTCGCTCGGGCGCCACGATCATCGGGACCTCTTCCGTCACACCTTCGGCATCGGTCAGTGTCAACCGGTGATAACCGAGCGGCAGGCCGGCGGGCCAGGCGATCACAGGCTCGCGCGTCTCGCCTTGCGCAATCAAGCCTTGGGCCATTGATTTGCCGTTTGCGGCCAATGTCCATTGCAGCGGCGGCGCGCCGATGGCCGTCAATTCCGTGCGCGGATGTCCGAGCGCGCGAACCACGACCGGCCCGCTGACGAAGCGGTAAACCCGCTTCTCCGGCAGGGCGTCGAGGATCAATTTGAGGGCCACGGGGTCGGTGACCCGCAACTTCCCCAGAGCATCGACAAATTCGGATTGGACGCCCTTGATCCGGGCTTGAGCTAAAAGATCCATTCGGCACGCAGCTTGCAGGCCACCCGATTGCCGGGGGCATCGATTTTAACGAGGCAGCGGAAGACGTTAGTCGGCCTTAACGCACAAACGGCGGTTGCCGTTCCCAGGGGGAACTAATGACACACAAGCGGCTTTCTATATAGGTATCAAGCGTAGGTTCCCGACAAGGGAAACGGGCCCCTGCTTTCTTGTCAATGGCATCACCGTGAACAAGACAATTCAAACTGTCGAAAGTGCCGCAGCCGGCAGCGCTTTCCTCATCGAAGACGTCTATCCCGCGATCGATGGCGGCCGCTTCGCCGTGAAGCGGATCGCGGGCGAACGGGTCGAGGTGTGGGCCGATGTTTACCGCGACGGCGACGCTGTGGTCAGCGCCGCGCTGCTCTGGCGTCCTGAGCAGGACCGGGACTGGCGGCGCGAGCCGATGATCCATCATGGCAATGACCGCTGGTCCGGTGCGTTCACGCCGGTCGAGCCCGGCCAATACGTCTATGCAGTGGAAGCCTGGACCGACGAGTTCGCCACCTGGTCCCATGGGGTCGTGCGCAAGCAGCGCACCGGTGCCGATGTCAGCCTTGATGCCATCGAGGGCGCCGGGCTCTTGACCAAGGCGCACGGCGCGCAGCAGGCCGCCGCGGCGATCATCGTCAGACAATGCGAGGATTACCTTCAGACCGGCGATGTCACCTCGCTGCTCGCGACCGAGCTCGGCGATGCCATGGCCGAGAGTCAGTCACGGCCCGACCTGACCCGCTCACAGCCCTTCCCGCTGACCATCGACCGCGACAAGGCGCGGTTTGGCGCCTGGTACCAGATGATGCCGCGCAGCCAGAGCCGGATCCCCGGCCAGCACGGCACGCTCCGCGATTGCATCGCCCGCGTGCCTGATATCGCGGCGATGGGTTTTGACGTGCTCTATTTCACGCCGATCCACCCGATCGGCCGTCACCGCCGCAAAGGCCGCAACAATGCGCCGGTGGCAACCGAAGGCGAACCCGGCTCGCCCTACGCGATCGGAGCCGCCGAGGGCGGCCACGATGCGCTGCATCCCGCGCTCGGCACCATCGAGGACTTCCGCGCGCTGGTCGCGACCTGCCTGGAATACGGTCTCGAGCTGGCACTCGATTTCGCCGTGCAATGCTCGCCGGACCATCCCTGGCTGACGCAGCATCCGGAATGGTTCAAATGGCGGCCGGACCGCTCGGTACGGACGGCGGATGAACTCTATTCCGACATCGTGATCCCCGATTTCGCCTCAGTCGACCGTGTCGGCCTGTGGAACGCTTTTCGCGACGCCATGCTGTTCTGGATCGACCATGGCGTCACCATCTTCGCCATCGACAACCACGACACCGCGCCGCTTGCATTCTGGGACTGGCTGATCCGCGACATCCGCCGCCGGCATCCCGAGGTGATCCTGTTCTCCAAGACTTTTGCGCGGCCAAAGCTGATGAAGGGCCTCGCCAAGCTCGGCTTTGCGCAGTCCTTCACCTATTTCCCCTGGCGCACTTCGCGGTGGGAGCTGGAGCAATATCTCGGCGAGCTGACGCGCTATCCCGAGCGCGACTTCTATCGACCGAACCTGTTCGTCAACACGCCCGATCTGCTGCCCTATCATCTCCAGAGCGGAGAAGCCTGGGCGTTCAAGTCGCGCGTTGCGCTGGCGGCGACATTGTCGGGCAGCTACGGCGTATACAGCGGGTTCGAGCTGCTCGAACACGAGGCGATTCCCGGCCGCGAGGAGTATCTGGATTCCGAGAAATATCAGATCAAGCAGCGCGACTGGGACAAGCCCGGCAACATCAAATCCTACATTGCCGCGCTCAACCGCATCCGCAACGACAACGCCGCACTTCAGCAAACGGCGAACTTGCGTTTTCTCGGCATCGAAGACGGCGAGACGATCGCCTTCGTCAAGGCGGCGGCCGAGCCCGCCAACACTGTCGTCATCGTGATTGCGCTGTCGCGCCGTGTGCGCGAATGCTGGCTCCCGCTCGGCGACGTCACCGTTGACGCCGGTGGGCAGCGACACCATGTGACGACACTCGAAAACCTCCTCACCGGAGAACGGTCCCGCATCGAGTGGGGCGGGATCAGGTTACGCATCGATCCCGACCGCGATCCGGCGCTCTTGTTCCGCTGCCTGGCGTAAGGGGCCACGCCATGAATGTTCTATCTTCCGTCGACACCAAGAAGGCTGAGGTTGCCGAGATCGTGGATGAACTCTGGTACAAAGACGCCATCATCTACCAGCTCCACGTCAAGGCCTTCGCGGACAGCAACAATGACGGCATCGGCGATTTCGCCGGACTGACCGAGAAGCTGCCCTATCTGCAGGAGCTCGGCGTCACGGCGCTGTGGCTGTTGCCGTTCTACCCCTCGCCCGGCCGCGACGACGGCTACGACATCGCCGACTACGGCTCGGTCAATCCCGATTTCGGGACGATGAAGGACTTCAAGCGCTTCATCCAGGAAGCGCAGAAGCGGGGCCTGCGCGTCATCACCGAGCTCGTCGTCAACCACACGTCGGACCAGCACAGATGGTTCAAGCGCGCGCGCCGCAGCCATCCGGGCTCCAGCGCTCGCAACTGGTATGTCTGGAGCGACACCGACCAGAAATACCAGGGCACGCGCATCATCTTCACCGACACCGAGAAGTCGAACTGGACCTGGGATCACGAGGCCGGCGCGTTCTACTGGCACCGGTTCTTCTCGCACCAGCCGGACCTCAATTTCGACAATCCGCGCGTGGTCAGCGCGCTGATCCAGGTGATGAAGCGCTGGCTGGACGCCGGCGTCGACGGCTTCCGGCTAGATGCCATTCCCTACCTGTGCGAGCGCGAGGGCACCTCGAACGAGAACCTGCCCGAGACGCATGCCATCATCAAGCGACTGCGCCAGGAGCTGGACTCCTACTCAAAGGGCAAGCTGCTGCTGGCCGAGGCCAATCAATGGCCAGAGGACGTGCAGGAATATTTCGGCCGTGGCGACGAGTGCCACATGGCCTATCACTTCCCGCTGATGCCGCGCATCTACATGGCGATCGCTCAGGAGGACCGCTTCCCGATCACCGACATCCTGCGCCAGACGCCGGACATCCCGGCGAGCTGTCAATGGGCGCTGTTCCTGCGCAATCATGACGAGCTGACGCTGGAGATGGTCACCGACGTCGAGCGCGACTATCTCTGGACCACCTACGCCAATGACCCGCGCGCCCGCATCAATGTCGGCATCCGCCGGCGCCTCGCGCCGTTGATGGACAACGACCGGCGCAAGATCGAGCTGATGAAC
This sequence comes from Bradyrhizobium sp. 199, assembly GCF_023073355.1. GTDB lineage: Bacteria > Pseudomonadota > Alphaproteobacteria > Rhizobiales > Xanthobacteraceae > Bradyrhizobium. The sequence goes on along the minus strand of NZ_JADPJI010000002.1, from coordinate 1,127,611 downwards.
TCGCTGCTGCTGTCCTTCCCCGGCACGCCGATCATCTATTACGGCGACGAGATCGGCATGGGCGACAACATCTATCTCGGCGACCGCAACGGCGTGCGCACGCCGATGCAGTGGAGCCCGGACCGCAACGGGGGTTTCTCCCGCTGCGACCCGGCCCGCCTTTACGCGCCGCTGATCATGGACCCGGTCTACGGCTATGAATCGGTCAACGTGGAAGCGCAGTCGCGCAGCCTGTCCTCGCTGCTCAGCGCCACCAAGCGGCTGATCTCGGTGCGCAAGTCGACGCTCGCCTTTGGCCGCGGCACCATGACCTTCATCCGCCCGGCCAACCGCGCCGTGCTGGCCTATGTCCGGCAATATCGCGACGAGGTGATCCTTTGCGTCGCCAATCTCTCGCGGGCAGCTCAAGCGACCGAGCTCGATCTGTCGCCGTGGAAGGACCGCATCCCGCAAGAGATGCTCGGCCGCACCCGCTTCCCCGCGATCGGCGAGCTGCCTTACATGATCACGCTGGGTCCTTACGGCTTCTACTGGTTCCAGCTTCAGGAGCGCGACAAGTCCGAGCCGGTGACGCCGCGCGCGGTGCCGGAATTCGAGACGCTGGTGGTGCCGGTGAATTCCAACTGGGTATCGCTCGCCCGCGAGCGCGGCGTGTTCGAACGCGACGTGCTGCCGGGATTCTTGTCGCGGACACGGTGGTATCCCGAGCACAATCCCAAGCAGATCAAGACCACGCTGACCTCGGCCGTGCCGTTCTGCGACATCGGCGACAACAGGCCCTGGATCGCGTTTTTCGAGAGGGCGGACCACAACGCCGCGCGGCGTTACGTGCTGCCGATGCAGATCGAGTGGGTGCGCTTCGATCGGGAGCGCTTCAACCCCAAGGCGCTCGCCGCCGTGCGCCAGGGTGCACGCGAAGGCACGTTGCTCGACGTCGCGACCGATCAGATCTTCATCGGCCTGTTCCTGCGCAACCTGTCGCAGAATCTGGTGGTTGAGGAGAACAATCTGCGGCTCGAGTTCAAGGCGACCAGCCGTTTCGCCGACTACACCATCAAGGAGCCCGAACGGATCCGCGCGATCGAGCAGTCGAACAGCACCGCGCTGGTCGACAACCAGTACGTCGCCAAGCTCTATCGTCAGCTCGAAAGCGGCATCAATCCCGAGATCGAGATCGGCCATTATCTCACCGAGGTCGCGCGTTTCGCCAATACGCCGGCGCTGCTCGGCAGCGTCGAGCTGGTCGAGGGCAATCAGCGCAGCGCGCTCGGCGTGCTGCATGCCTATGTCGAGAACCAGGGTGACGGCTGGACCGTGACCACGGGCTATCTCGACCGCTATATCGACGAGCAGCGCGTGTTGTCCGCGGACGAAACACCCCGCGAGACCCAGGAGCAGGCGCTCTACCTGCACTTCATCGCGCAGATCGGAAGGCGGCTCGCCGAGATGCATGTCGCCCTGGCCGCGGCGAAGACGGACGATCTCGCCCCGGAGCCGATCGGCCCTGTGCACGTCGAGCGGTTCGTGTCCGACCTCAAAGCGCGGGCCGGAAGGATTTTCGAGCGGCTGGTCGACAGCCGCGACGGCCTGCGGGAGGCGGACCGCCCGCTGATCGACCGGCTCGCCGCAGTACGCGCGACCCTGCCCGGCCAGCTCGATGCGCTATTGGGTTCCGAGATCGGCGGGTTGAACATCCGTCATCATGGCGACTTCCGCCTGGGGCAAACTCTGATCGTGAAGGACGATATCTTCATCATCGACTTCGACGGCGATCCGCGTCTGCCGCTGGCCGGCAAGCGGCGCAAGCTGCCTGCCGCGCGCGACGTCGCCGGCATGATCCGCTCGATCGATATTTCGGTGAACGCAGCGCTGAATCGCGCGCTCACGGGTGCCTCCGACGAGCAGGGCCGGCTCACGGCCGCGCTCGACAAATGGCGCGAGCGAGCCGCCGCAACCTTCCTGTCCGCCTATCGCGACGCCATGACCGATCGGCGGCTATGGCCTGAAGATTCGCAATCTGCGGAAGGCCTGTTGAGGTTCTTTTTGCTTGATCAAGCGTTCAATGAAGTAGAGTACGAGCTGTCCCACCGGCCTGAGGGGCTCCATGCGCCGCTGACCGGACTGCTTCGCATTCTGTCCAATACCGAGAGCGAAGCCCATGCCTAAACTCCCTGCCGAAGCCTATGCGATCATCGAGGGCCGCCACTCCGACCCCTTCCACTATCTGGGGCTGCACCCTGAGGGCGGCAGAAGCGTGGTGCGCGCGTTTCTGCCCGAGGCCTCCAATGTCGAGGCAGTCGGCGAACATGGCGAGGTCGCCTCGCTCGACCGCGTGCACGATGCCGGTCTGTTCATCGGTGCCCTGCCCAACGGCTCCAAGCGCTACCAGCTGCGCGCAAAGTTCGGCGGCAATGTCGTCGAGTTCGAGGATGCCTATCGCTTTCCGCCGGTCCTGACCGATTTCGATCTCTATCTGCTCGGCGAAGGCACCCACCAGCGCCTCTACGACAAGCTCGGCGCGCATCCGATGCGGCACGAAGGCATCGACGGCATCGGCTTCGTGGTGCTGGCGCCGAATGCCCGGCGCGTGTCCGTGGTCGGCGATTTCAATTTCTGGGACGGGCGACGCCATCCGATGCGGGTGCGCGGCGCCGGCTACTGGGAACTGTTCATCCCGCATGCCAAGGCTGGCGATCACTACAAGTTCGAGATCATCGGACCGCACGGCCATCTGCTGCCATTGAAGTCCGATCCCATGGCGTTCGCCAGCGAGGTGCGGCCGAAGACGGCTTCCATCGTGTTCGACGAGGCGCATCTGCCGCGGCCGCGCCCGGCACCCGACGGCATCAACGCGCTGTCGGCGCCGATGTCGATTTACGAGGTTCACCTCGGCTCATGGCGCCGCAAGAACGGCGAGGAATGGCTGAGCTATCGCGAGCTGGCTGAGCAGCTGCCGGCCTATGCCCGCGACATGGGTTTTACCCATCTCGAATTTCTCCCCGTCAGCGAGCATCCCTTCGACGGCTCCTGGGGCTATCAGCCGACCGGCCTCTATGCCCCGACCAGCCGGTTCGGCACACCGGAAGATTTTGCGGCCCTCGTCGACGCCTGCCACCGCGAAGGCGTCGGCGTGCTGCTCGACTGGGTGCCCGGTCACTTCCCGGACGATCCGCATGGCCTTGGCAGCTTTGACGGCACCGCGCTTTACGAGCACGCCAACCCGCTCCAGGGCCGTCACCTCGACTGGGGCACGCTGATCTACAATTACGGCCGCACCGAAGTAACGAACTTCCTGGTGTCGAACGCGCTATTCTGGCTGGAGCGCTACGCGATCGACGGGCTGCGCGTCGATGCGGTGGCATCCATGCTCTACCTCGACTACAGCCGCCCGCCGGGCGCGTGGGTCCCGAACCAGTATGGCGGCCGCGAAAACATCGAGGCAATCAACTTCCTGCGGCGCTTCAACACCGAACTGTTCGCCCGATTCCCGCAGGCCACCACGGCTGCCGAGGAATCCACCGCTTGGCCCCAGGTCTCGCGCCCGGTCGAATTCGGCGGGCTTGGCTTCGGCTACAAGTGGAACATGGGCTGGATGCACGACACGCTGAACTACATCAGCAAGGATCCGATCCACCGCAAGCATCACCACGGCGACATCCTGTTCGGCCTGCACTACGCCTTTTCGGAGAACTTCATCCTGCCGCTCTCGCATGACGAGGTCGTGCACGGCAAGCGCTCGATCCTCGGCCGCATGCCGGGCGACGAGTGGCAGCGCTTTGCGAATTTGCGCGCCTATTACAGCTTCATGTTCGGACATCCCGGCAAGAAGCTGTTGTTCATGGGCGCCGAAATCGCGCAGAGCCGCGAATGGAATCACGACCAGTCGCTCGACTGGCACCTGCTCGAATACAAATGCCATTCCGGCATCCAGGCTCTGATCCGCGACCTCAACCGGCTCTATCGCGCGGTGCCGGCGCTGCACCAGATGGACTGCGATCAGGCCGGTTTCGAATGGCTGATCACGGACGATGCCAACCGCAACGTGTTCGCCTGGCTGCGCAAGGGATTTGACGAGCACGCGCGGTGCATGGTGATCGTCAACTTCTCGCCGAACGTCTACCAGAACTATCGGGTTCGCGTGCCCTTTGGCGGCAAGTGGAAGGAAGTGCTCAACTCGGATTCCGCCCATTATGGCGGCAGCAATGTCGGGAACATCGGCGAAGTCCATGCCGAGGGCGGCGAAATCCGCCTCACCATTCCACCGCTCGCTGCGATCTTCCTCGTTCCGGAAAGCTGACACATGCGCCTGACTGCTGGATCGCCCGCACGCCTCGGCGCAAGCTGGGACGGACGCGGCACCAATTTCGCGCTGTTCTCGGCCAACGCACAGAAGGTCGAGCTCTGTCTGTTCGACAGCCAGGGCCGACGCGAGCTCGAGCGCGTCGAGCTGCCCGAGCGGACCGAGGATGTCTGGCACGGCTATCTCAACGACGTCTCGCCCGGCCAGCTCTATGGCTATCGCGTGCACGGTCCCTATGAGCCCGAGCACGGCCACCGCTTCAACGCCAACAAGCTGCTGCTCGACCCCTATGCCAAGCGGCTCTCGGGACGCCTGGTCTGGAGCGATGCGCATTTTGCCTACCGCACCGGGAGCCCGCGCGAGGATCTCTCCTTCGACCGCCGCGACAACGCGCGCGGCATGCCCAAGGCCGTCGTGGTTGACGAGACCTTCAACTGGGGCCGCCGCGAGATCCGTCCCAACATTCCCTGGGAAGACACCGTCATCTACGAGGCTCACGTCAAGGGTCTGACGCAGAAGCGCGACGACGTGCCGCCGAACCTGCGTGGCACCTATGGCGGCCTGTCCTCGCCGGCGATGATCGAGCACCTGAAGAAGCTCGGCGTCACTACCGTCGAGCTGCTGCCGGTACACAGCTTCGTCGACGACCGCATCCTGGTGGAGAAGAAGCTCGTCAATTACTGGGGCTACAACACGCTGTCCTTCTTCGCCCCCGAGGCGCGCTATGCCCAGGACAATGCGCTCGACTCGTTTCGCACCACTGTTGCGCGCCTGCACGATGCCGGCATCGAGGTGATGCTCGACGTCGTCTACAATCACACCGCCGAAGGCAATCACCTCGGTCCGACACTGTGCTACCGCGGCATCGACAACGCTTCCTATTACTGGCTGAACCGCGAGAACCCGCGCTACTACGACGATTTCACCGGCTGCGGCTCATCCGTGAACCTCACCCATCCTCGCGTGCTGCAGATGGTGATGGATTCGCTACGATACTGGGTCGAGGTCTGCCACGTCGACGGCTTCCGCTTCGACCTCGCCACCACGCTCGCGCGCGGGCCGAACGGCTTTGATCGCGGTATCTCGTTCCTGACCGCGATCCGGCAGGATCCGGTGCTGGCGACCGTCAAGCTCGTGGCCGAGCCCTGGGACCTTGGCCTCGGCGGTTACCAGGTCGGCGCATTCCCCTCGCAATGGTCGGAATGGAACGATCGCTATCGCAGCGCCATGCGTCGCTACTGGAGCGGCGAAGGCAGCCTGATCGGCGACATCTCAAGCCGCATGACGGCGTCCTCCGATCTGTTCAACCATGACGGCCGGCGGCCGCGCGCCAGCATCAACCACATCACCGTCCACGACGGCTTCACGCTCGCCGACCTCTTCAGCTACAACGAGAAGCACAACGAGGCCAACGGCGAGGACAATCGCGACGGCTCCAACGACAACCACAGCAACAATTGCGGTGTCGAGGGGCCGACCGACGATCCTGAGATCATCGGCCTGCGCCGCCAGCTTCGCAAGAACGTGCTGGCCTGTCTGATGCTCGCGCAGGGCGTTCCGCTGATCCTCGCCGGCGACGAGGTCGGCAATTCGCAATCCGGCAACAACAACGCCTATTGCCAGGACAACGAGATCGGCTGGGTCGGCTGGGACAATCTCGGCAAGGAGGGCGATGACATGGTCGATTTCGTCGCGCATCTCGCCGACATCCGCCGCCGGTTCTCGCAACTTCGCAGCCATCGCTGGCTGGACGGCCGCCCCAAGGACGGCATCTCCTACGGCGCGCTGTGGCTGACACCGGCGGGCGACGAGATGACCGAAAACGACTGGAAATTCCCCGAAGGCAGATTCCTCTCCTATGTGATGGGGCCGATGGAACCAGGCAGCGCCGCGATCTTTATCGTTCTGAACGCCGCGCCCCAAGAAATCGCATTCAAATTGCCCAAAATGACCGAATACAAAAGCTGGCAGCAGATCCTGAACACGACGGATGCCAAGCTGAACACGGCTGACTTCCAGCCCGGAAGCGACAGCAAGGCGCCGCCGCGCTCCGTGCTCGCCTTCGCGGGGGCTCTATGAGGCCATCCTTCGGGGCGAGGCCGACGAAGGAAGGCGTGTCGTTCCGTCTGTGGGCACCCGCCGCCCGCCGCGTCGACCTCCTGCTCGACCGAAGACACGCGATGCAGTGCCGCCAGGATGGCTGGTATGTCGCCGATATTGCCGGCCTTCCCGTGGGCAGTCGCTACAAGTTCAGGATCGATGACGAGATCGACGTGCCCGATCCGGCATCGGCGTTCCAGCCCGAGGACGTGATCGGCCCAAGCGAGGTGATCGATCACGACGCCTTTTCATGGCGCGCGCCCGATTGGCGCGGCCGCCCCTGGGAAGAGACGGTGCTGATCGAGACGCACGTAGGCACCTTCACCTCGACAGGCTCTTACCGCGCCATGATCGACAAGCTCGATCATCTCGCCGCAACCGGCATCACCACCCTGGAGCTGATGCCGCTGGCCGATTTCGCAGGCCGCCGCGGCTGGGGCTATGACGGCGTGCTGTGGTATGCGCCCGACAGCGCCTATGGCCGCCCCGAAGACCTGAAGACGCTGATCGACGAGGCGCATCTGCGGGGACTGATGGTGTTCCTCGACGTCGTCTACAATCATTTCGGCCCCGAAGGGAATTATCTCGGCCGCTATGCGCCGGCCTTCTTCACCGACGCGCACACGCCTTGGGGCCGAGCCATCGACTATCGCGTGCCGCAGGTGCGCGCCTTCGCGGCCGAGAATGCGCTGTCCTGGCTGAGCGACTACCGTTTCGACGGCCTCAGGCTGGATGCCGCCAATCACATCATGGCGGTCCCCGGCGAGCAGTCGATGTTGCAGGACCTCAGCGTTGCCGCCGGCGAGCTCGCCAAGGCGACGGGGCGGCAGATCCATCTCGTGCTGGAGAACGGCGACAATCGCGCCAGCCTGCTCGACGCCGCGCAAAATCCACCAAACGGCAAATATCGCGCGCAGTGGAACGACGATTATCACCATGTCTGGCACGTGATGCTGACCGGCGAGCTCGCCGGCTACTATGCCGACTACCAGACGCCGCGTATCGACCTCGCGCGCGCGCTGGCGTCAGGCTTCGTCTATCAGGGCGAGGTTTCGGAGTTCTGGGGCAAGAAACCGCGCGGCGAGCCGAGCGGCGAGCTGCCGCCGGCGACCTTCGTCAACTTCCTGCAAAACCACGATCAGATCGGCAACCGTCCGCTCGGCGATCGGCTCGAAAGCCTGGCATTGCCGCAGCAGATCGAAGCGGCGCTGGCGGTGACGCTGCTGGCGCCGATGGTGCCGATGCTGTTTCAGGGCGAGGAATGGGGCTCGACGGTGCCCTTCCCGTTCTTCTGCGATTTCCAGGGCGGCTTGGCCGATGCCGTCCGCAAGGGGCGCAAGCAGGAATATGCCTGGGCCTACGAGAAATTCGGCGACGAGGTGCCCGACCCGCTCGATCCGGCCACGTTGCAGTCGGCCGTGCTTGACTGGACCGGCCGCACGGCGGAGCAGGACGCACGACTCGCCTTGGTGCGGCAACTGCTCGCGGTCCGCCGCAAGGAGATCATGCCGCGGCTGAAGGGGGCGACTTTCGGCGACGCCAATGCTGCCGACAACGGACTGGTCACTGCGCATTGGCGCATGGGCGACGGCACGACGTTGCGCCTGACTGCCAATCTGGCGGACCAGGAGTTCACGTCCGACATCAGCGCGGGCAGACCGATCTGGGGCGGCGGGGCCGGCGAGCGGCTCCCGCCCTGGTCGGTGGTCTGGCACCTCGGAGGTTGACATGCCTCCCGCCATTCCTCTTGCGACCTACCGGCTTCAACTCACCGCCGATTTCGACTTCGACAAGGCCACAGCGATCGTTCCTTACCTCAAGGCGCTCGGAATTACGCATCTCTACGCCTCGCCGGTGATGAAGGCACGCAAGGGCTCGACCCATGGCTACGACACCGTCGATCACAGCCAGTTCAGCCCCGAGCTCGGCGGCGAGACGTGCTTCGCGCGGCTGAGCGAGGCCCTTAGGCAGAACGACCTCGGCCTCATCATCGACTTCGTGCCCAACCATGTCGGCGTTCATTTTGCCGACAATCCCTGGTGGCTGGACGTGCTGGAATGGGGCCAGGCCTCGCCTCACGCGGCCTCGTTCGACATCGATTGGGACCTGCTGCCCTACCGCGCCCGCGCCGGCGTGCTGCTGCCGATCCTCGGTGCATCCTATGGCGAGGCGCTCGAGCGCGGCGACATCGAGCCGCGCTATGATCCGGATCAGGGAAGCTTCTCCGCCTGGTATTTCGAGCATCGCCTACCCATCGCGCCGGAGCGCTATGGCGAGATGCTGCGCATGATCGTGAAGGAAGCGGATGCCGCCGAGACGGAGGCCGGCAAACGCCTGCTCTCGCTCGCAGCGCGATACACCGGACTGCGCCGCCCCAACCGCAAGGAAGCCCCCGCGTTCAAGACCGAACTCAGGGAGATCGCGGGTGCCGCCGAGATCATCGCACACGGACTTGCCGCCTATCGTGCCGCCAAGGATCGTCCCGCGCAGACGCTAGCGCTGCATCATTTGCTGGAGCGCCAGCATTACAAGCTCGGGCATTGGCGGCTCGCCTCCAGCGACATCAATTATCGCCGCTTCTTCGACGTCAACGGACTGGCAGGTCTGCGCGTCGAGGACGCGAGCACATTTGCCGCCACGCACCGGTTGGTGAAGCAGCTCATCGTCGACGGCAAATTGCAGGGAATCCGGCTCGATCACATCGACGGCCTGCGTGATCCCGCCCAATATTGCCAGCGCCTGCGCCGGCTGGTGCGCGACGCGCAAGGCAACACCAAGCCGTTCTACACGGTGATCGAGAAGATTCTGTGCGAGCACGAACGCCTGCCGCACTTCGCCGGCGTCCAAGGCACCACCGGCTATGAATGGATGAACGTCATCACCCAGGTGCTAGTCGACGCCAAGGGACTGGCGGCGCTGGACGAGACCTGGCGGCAGGTCAGCAACCGGCCGCCGCAGCTTGCGCCTTACGTGAAGGACGCCAAGCGGCGCGTGCTGCAGACGCTGCTCACCAGCGAATTCACCGTGCTGACGCGCCTGCTCGCGCGCATCGCCAACGGACATTACTCGACTCGCGATTTCTCCGCCGACAGCCTGCGCCAGGCGCTGGAACTCTATGTGCTTCATTTCCCGGTGTACCGCACCTATCTGACCAACAGCGGCCCGACGGCGCCCGACCGCAAGCTGATCGACGACACCATCGCGCGCGCCCGTTCGGAATGGTTCGCCGCGGACGAAGGCATCTTCGATTTCCTGCGCGACGCGCTGACCATGGACCTGCTCAAGCCCGGTCGTCCGCCCCACAGTGTCCCGCGCGTGCGCCGCTTCGCGCTGAAGCTGCAGCAATTCACCGGGCCGATGATGGCGAAGTCGCTGGAGGACACCGCGTTCTATCAGTTCCACCGGCTGCTCGCCCTCAACGAGGTCGGCGGCGACCCCGCCAGCACCGGCCTCACTGTTCCCGCTTTCCACGAGGCCATGCAGGCCCGCGCCAAGGAATGGCCGCAAGGAATGACGGCGACCGCCACGCATGACACCAAACGCGGCGAGGACGCCCGCGCGCGGATCGCGGCGCTCAGCGAAATTCCCGGCGAATGGACCAGCGCGGTTTCACGCTGGAAGGTATTGAACGCGCCGCACCTCACGCTTCAGGGCAATTTCCGCGCACCGTCGGCGACGTTCGAATACATGCTCTACCAGACGCTGCTCGGGGCCTGGCCACTGCAGGCGCCGGTCGATGCCGATTTCGTCGAGCGCATCCAGGCTTATGCGCTGAAGGCCGCGCGCGAGGGCAAGGAAGAGACCAGCTGGCTCAATCCGCATGAGGCCTATGAGAACGGCGTGAAGAGCTTCGTCGACAAGATCCTCGACCCGGCGCTGTCGGGCGAATTCCTGGAGGCGCTGCAAACGCTGGCCCGCCGCCTCGCACTGCTCGGCATGTTGAACTCTCTGAGCCAGCTCACCCTGAAGGCGACTCTGCCCGGCGTGCCCGACTTCTATCAGGGCACTGAATTCTGGGACCTGTCGCTGGTCGACCCCGACAACCGTCGCCCGGTCGACTTTGCCGCGCGGCACGCGGTGCTGAGCTCACTGAACGATCCGGATTGGCATGGTCTGGTCAAGAGCTGGCCGGACGGCCTGATCAAACTGGGCTGGACACGGCGTCTCCTCAAGCTGCGCAATGAGCTCGCCGACGTTTTCGCTCAAGGCGACTACGAACCGCTGGCGGTGCGCGGCGCACATGCCGACCATCTCATTGCCTTCGCCCGCCGCTACGGCCGCGCTGCCGCGATCGTCGTCGTCGGGCGTCAGTTCGCGCCGTTCACACAAGCCGGGCGGGAATGGCCCACGCTCGAAGGCTTCGACGCAACCGTTGATGTCACGGGCTATGCTGCGGCGAGTTTTGCAGGCAACGAACTGCCGCTCTCGCAGGCCTTCCGTGATTTTCCCGCCTTTGTCGTCGAGGCCCGCAGCACGAGCGCGGCGAACCCGCCCCGGCAACGCGGCTGAAGTTACTTGCCCCCGTCCTTGGTCAGCAGCAACTGGCCGCGCTTCTTGATCACGGCCTGCGCCATCTCGGCAAAGCGCTGCAACAGCCAGGGCAGCACCACCTCGACCCGGACCTGATCATCGCCGACGTCGACCTGACCGCTCGCGATCTGCCCGAGCGCGCGGATGCGGAAATTCATCGTGTCTCCGCTCCAGCTCTCTTGCTCGACCTGCATCACGGGAATGCTTGCCGCGGCACGGCCCAGTCCCGTTTTCAACCGGCGCACGGCCTCCTCGCGGCCAAGACGATGCGGAATCGAAACGACGAGCGGTGCTGACATGGCCCTCCCCTACTGTGATTGACTCTCACATAGTATGCCGGCCGCATGCACAAAGGTTCCATGCAAGTTGATCCTCCCGCATTGTTTCAAAGCCGGAACTTTAGAACCTGCGGCAAGTTGCCCCCGCACCACGGGACAGGTTGCAACGACCCTTTCAACAAAGGGCTGAGGAGATTTGCATGTCAATCGGTACGATCATTCTGATCATTCTGGTCATCGCCCTGCTTGGCGGCTTCAGCGGCATCGGCGGCGGCCCGTTCTATGGCACCGGCTATTACGGCGGCGGCGGCCTCGGGCTCGTCATCGTCATCCTGCTGATCTTGCTTCTGCTGGGAAGGATCTAGCGATACAGCGAGGATTTCGGGTGGGCAAAAGCGCTCTTGCGCCGTGCCCACTTTTCCTCGCCGCAACAAGAAGGTGGTGGGCACGCTTCGCTTTGCCCACCCTTACGGGGGTTGCGCCCGTCGCAAGGACCTACTTCCTTTTCCCTGACAGCTTCTTGATCGCCGCCTTGATCGATACGGCCGCATCCTCATAGCCCTCCCACGCCTTCGAGCGCGGCAGCAAGCCCGGCACGGTTCGCAGCGTATATCGCTTCGGATCGAGATCGCTCTTCACCTGCGCCCAGGTGACCGGCATCGACACCGTGGCACCCGCGCGTGCCCGCGGCGATAACGGTCCCACCGCCGTCGACATGCGGTCGTTGCGGAGATAGTCGAGGAAGATCTTTCCCTCACGCAGCTTCTTCGACATGTTGAGCAGATAGCGCTCTGGACTTTCATCGGCCATCCACTGGCAGACGCCTTGCGCAAAGGCCTTGGCTTCCTTCCAGCTCACCTGGTCGCGCGCGCCGTGGCGCAGCGGCACGACGACATGCAGGCCCTTGCCGCCCGTGGTCTTGCAGAAGCTCTCCATGCCGATATCGGTCAGCCGCTGCCGCATCTCCTTGGCCGCCTCCACCACACCGGCGAACCCGACGTCAGGCGCCGGATCGAGATCGAACACCAGCCGGCCCGGCGTATCATAGGCGTTTGGCGCGCAATTCCAGGGATGCAGCTCGACGCCGCCGATCTGCGCAACGGCGGCAAGCCCTTCGACGCGATCGATCTGCAAATAGGGTTTACGATCGCCCGAGACCTTGGCCAGCTCGATCAGGTTCGAAGTGCCCTGCATGGCATGACGCTGAAAGAACTTTTCGCCGCCGATGCCGTCGGGCGCACGCACGATCGAGCACGGGCGGCCCTTCAGATGATCGATCATCCAGGTCCCGACCGCCTCGAAATAGCGGGCGAGATCGAGCTTCGTCACGCCCTCGCCGTCACCGCCATCCGGCCAGAGCTCCTTGTCCGGCTTGGAGATGACGACGCCCATCACTTCGGCCGTGCCGGCGTCCTTCGATCGCTTGGCCGACTTCGCCACGCGCTTGCTGGCTGTGGGCTTGGCGAGCTCGGTGTCGGCTGGCGTCTCCGCCCCGACCTCCTCGGCGGGCTTGTCCTGCCGCAAGCCCTTGAACGCGGCCTGGCGGATATTGCCGTCGGCGGTGAATCCGGCGAACTCGATCTCCGCGACCAGCTCCGGCTTCAGCCAGTGCACCTCGCGGCTCTTCTTCGGTGCGTTCTTGCCGCCGAAGGGACTTTCCTTGGCCGCCATCGCTTTCAAGGACGGCATGATGCGCTTGACCTTGTCGGCGCCGAAGCCGGTGCCGACCATGCCGACAAAGGCGAGATGGTCGCCGCGATGCACGCCGGCCATCAACGAGCGGAATTTGCCGTTGGTGGTCTTGTAGCCGCCGATCACCACCTCATGCCCGGCGCGACATTTGGCCTTGACCCAGCTCTCGGTACGGCCGGAGCGATAGGGCGCGTCCAGCTTCTTCGACACCACGCCTTCGAGCTCGAGCTTGCAGGCCGATTGCAGCACCGCATCGCCGCCGCTCTCGAAATGCTCGACATAGCGGATCTGGCTCGATTTGCGCTTGCGGGATTCCAGCAGCTCCTTGAGCCGCGCCTTGCGCTCGCCGAGCGCCAGCCGGCGGTAATCCTGCCCCTCCGCGAACAGCAGGTCGAAGGCAAAGAAGATCAGCTCATCGGTCTTCCCGTCCGACAGCGCAGCCTGAAGTGAGGAGAAATTCGGCGCGCCGTTGTGGTCAAGCGCGACGATCTCGCCGTCGATCATCACGTCCGGCAGTGCAGCCGCCTCCTTGGCAATGGAGCCGAACTTGCCAGTCCAGTCGAGGCCTTTGCGCGTCTTCAGCGTCGCCTCGCCGTTCTCGACCCGGAGCTGCACGCGATAGCCGTCGAACTTGATCTCGTGGCACCAGCCCTCGCCGGCCGGCGGCCGCTCGACCAGCGTACAGAGCTGCGGCGCCACGAAGTCCGGCATCTCGGCCACCTTCCCAGCGTTGGTCGCGGTCGTCGCTTTCTTCTTTCCAGCCCCATTGAAGGTCCTGCTCTTGAAGGTCTTGCCGGCTTTCAATGCCGTGCGGGGGGCCGGCTTGACGGTTTGCCCTTTGGCTTCCTCGGCCCGGTTGGATTGCCAGACCGCATCGGCCTTGGTCTTGGCACCTTTCGCCAGCATGAACGGTTTCGGCGCGCGGCCCTTGCCTTCGGCGATCTGCTCCATCGCGCGGCCGGAGGCGATCGATTTATCTTCGTCGAGAATGTTATTGTCCGCACCCTCGCGGGCAAATTCGTCGCGGTGCTTGATCAGGAGCCAGTTGGTGCGCTTGCCGCCGGTGCGGTCGTTGCGCATGCGCACCAGCACCCAGCTCCCGTGCAGCTTGTCCCCATGCAGGGTGAATTTCAAATCGCCTTTCTTGAATCCGCGCTCGGCGTCTTCCGCTTCCCAGGTGCCGCGGTCCCACAGCATCACCGTGCCGCCGCCATACTGCCCTTCCGGAATGGTGCCTTCGAAATCGCCATAGTCGAGCGGATGGTCTTCCACCTCGACCGCCAGCCGCTTGTCGTGCGGATCGAGCGAGGGCCCTTTCGTCACGGCCCAGGACTTGAACACGCCGTCGAATTCGAGCCTGAGATCGTAGTGGAGCCGGCTCGCATCGTGCTTCTGGATCACGAATCGCCGCTGCTTCGACGGCGCCACTGCGGATTTGCCCGATGGCTCGGGCGTCTTCTCGAAATCACGCTTCTGTCGGTAAGTGGAGAGTTTTTGCAGCACGACCAGTCCCGCTTCTCTTTCGGCGTTCAAGCCTATCACGGCCAGACTCCCGCCCGGAACCAAAACCCGATGGCAGGGTTGGGGTTCCAAAACGCACTGAAAACGCTGGAGAATGGAATGGCACCGCGCGCCTATTGGAAGGGAACGTTGAAGCTGTCGCTGGTCAGCTGTCCGGTGGTGCTTTATCCGGCGACCACTGCGGCCGAGAAGACGCGGTTTCACCTGATCAACCGCGAGACCGGCAACCGGCTCAAGCAGCAGATGATCGATGCCGAAACCGGCGATGTCGTCGAGAGCGACCAGAAGGGGCGCGGTTACGAGCTGCGCAAGGGGAAATATGTCGAGATTGAACCGGAGGAGCTCGAGGCGGTCCAGATCGAGAGCAACCACACCATCGACATCGAGAGCTTCGTACCGAGCGAGGAGATCGACCAGCGCTATCTCAATCATCCCTATTACATCGCGCCCGACGGCAAGGCTGCGGTCGACGCGTTCGCGGTGATCCGCGACGCCATGAAGGACCAGGAACGCGTGGCACTCGCCAAGATCGTTCTCACCAACCGCGAGCACATCATGGCGATCGAGCCGCTCGGCAAGGGCCTGCTCGGCACCACGCTGCGCTTTCCTTACGAGCTGCGCGACGAAGGCGAGTTCTTCGGCGACATCAAGAGCCCGAAGATCACCAAGGACATGGTCGAGCTCGCCGGCCACATCCTGCAGACCAAGGCCGCGCATTTCGACCCCGGCAAGTTCAAGGACGAGTACGAGAACGCGCTGAAGGCGCTGGTGAAGCGCAAG
This sequence comes from Bradyrhizobium sp. 199, assembly GCF_023073355.1. GTDB lineage: Bacteria > Pseudomonadota > Alphaproteobacteria > Rhizobiales > Xanthobacteraceae > Bradyrhizobium. The sequence goes on along the minus strand of NZ_JADPJI010000002.1, from coordinate 1,112,410 downwards.
GCCAGCGGCAAGAAGATCGAACTGCCCGAACCCGAGGAGCGGCCGAGCAACGTCGTCAATCTCATGGACGCGCTGAAGCAGAGCCTGAAGGGACGCGGCGGGAAGAAAGCCGCAAAGTCGCATCCGCGCCGTGCAACGGGGCGGCACGGAGCCGCGAAGAAGGCGCACCGGTCGACGGCAAGGCACAGGAAGGCGGGCTGACTTACTGCGTCGTTCCGAGAAGCTCTTGCGACGAAGCAATCCAGACGACCTCCGCGGAGAGATTCCTGGATTGCTTCGCTCCGCGCGCAATGACGATGCGGGGACAGCATCGCGCCACAAGCGATACCATCAATCCCCCGCCTTCAACCGGTATCCGATCCCCGTCTCAGTCAGTACATATTGCGGCCGTTCCGGATCGGCTTCGATCTTCTGGCGGAGCTGGCGGACATAGACGCGCAGATATTGCGCGTCGGTCAGTTCGTCCCACAGCTCCCTCAGCAGGAAGCGGTGGGTCAGCACCTTGCCGGCGTGCTGCACGAGCACGCGCAGCAGGTCATATTCCTTCGGCGACAGCTTGACCTCACGCTCGCCGACTTTGACGATGCGTCGAACGAGATCGACCGAGAGATCTCCGGTGCGAAACACCGGGCGTTCGCCCTGTACCTGAAGCTGGTGCCGCAGCGCGGCGCGCAGGCGGGCCAGCAGTTCGTCCATGCCGAACGGCTTGGTCAGATAATCGTCGGCGCCGAGATCGAGCGCCTGTACCTTGCCGGCTTCGTCGCCGCGGCTCGACAGCACCACGATCGGCACGCTCTCGTTGCGGGCGCGAATGGTGCGCAGCAGCTCGTGTCCCTGAACGTCGGGCAGGCCGAGATCGAGAATGATCAGCGCCGGCTCCTCAACAAGCTTCTCCAGCGCCATCTTGCCGTTCGACGCCTCCAGGATTTCATAGCCTTGCGTCGTCAGCCCCATCCGCAACAATTTGCGGATCGGCGGCTCATCGTCGATGACCAGGACCTTGATCCGCGCTGCGCTCATGCGGCGGTATCCAATGCGCGGCCTTGTGCCGGAACGGGAAGACGGACGGTGAGGACAGCGCCGCTCCGGTTGCTCCGGTTGGCGGCCGAGATCGTGCCGCGCATCGCCTCGACGAAGCCCCGGGAGATGGCAAGGCCAAGGCCTGTCCCAGGGCGGACATGATCGCCCTTCTGCACGCGATAGAATTTGTCGAATACGCTCTCGAGCTCGTCGGGCGGGATGCCGACCCCCTCGTCCGCGATCTCAAGCACGACACGATCGCTGTCGCGGCGGCTGCGGATCGACACCGTCGTGTCGGGCGGCGAATATTTTGCGGCGTTGTCGAGCAGGTTGAACAGCACCTGCTCGAACAGCACGGCATCGAGCTGCAGCATCGGCAGATCGGCGGCCAGCACCAGCTCGACCTTGTGGGCCGCCAGGATCTTGGCCGCGCGAGCCAGCGCGCTGCCCACGATCTCGCCGAGATCGTGCAGCGCTGCGTTGGGTACGATGGCGCCGGATTCGATCTTGGTCATGTCGAGCAGGTTGGCGATGAAGCGGTTAAGCCGTTCGGATTCGTCGATCACGGTGGCGAGCAGGTCGCGCTTCTCGGTGTCGGACAAGGCACCGGCGAGATCACGCATGGTCGAAGCCGCGCCCAGCACCGAGGCAAGCGGCGTCTTCAAATCGTGCGAGATCGAGGTGAGGAGCGCCGAGCGCAGGCGCTCGGATTCGACCGTGCGCTTGACGCGGTCCATATCCTCGACCAGCAGCACGCGCTCGATCGCCAGCGCGCCCTGGTCCACCAGCGCATCCAGCAGCCGGCGCTGGTCCGGCGTCAGCAGTGGCCCGGCGCGGTCGTTGTCGATGCCGATGACGCCGATCGGGCGGCGCCCGGTGCGCATCGGCAGGAATAGCCGTTTTGCGCCCGGCAAGGTATCCGAGCCACGGCCGGCGGGGCGGTCGTTGCTCCAGGCCCAGTTGGCCGCGGCGAGGTCCGCCTGATCGAGCTCGTCTTCAGGCGGGTAGCCGGATTTCACCGTGAGCAGGCCTTCTTCCGGCAGCAGAAGCACCACGCGGACCTTCAGCATCAACGCGATCTGGTAGGCCGTCGCCCACAACACGTCGTCGAGCGTAGCGGTGCCCGCCAGCTTGCGGCTGAAAGCGTAGAGCTGCTCGGACATTCTGATCCGGCCGAGAGCCGCGTCAGCCTGCGTGCGCACGCGCGCCGCGACATTGGAGACGATCATCGCCACCGCCGTGAACAGCACGAAGGCGGCGACGTTGGTCGGGTCCGTGATCGTGAAGGTGTAGATCGGCGGCAGAAAAAAGAAATTATAACAGAGCGAGGCCGCGACAGTCGCAAGCAACGACGGCAACAGCCCGTAGCGGGCCGCAACCGTAACCACCGCCGTCAACAGCACGAGATCGACATTCTCGATGCCGAACCGCGGCTGGAGCAGTACGGCGGCGCCGAGGCCGATCAGGACGATGCCCAGCGCCTTCAGGTAAGGCAGCGGATTGAACGGCTCGGATCGCGCCGCGGTCGGTACCGCCGTCCTGGGCGCATCCTCGGCCGGAAGTTCGTCGCCGGGGATGACGTGAACGCTGATATTGCCCGCAAGGCGAACCAGGTCATGCACGACCGAGCCGCGCGTCATCTCGAACCAGCGCGAGCGGCTCGACTTGCCGATCACGATCTGGGTGACGTTGTTGCCTTGCGCGAAATTGACGAGGTCGTCGGCGATGCGACGGCCGACGGCGGGAATGGTCAGCGCCTCGCCGCCGAGCGATTCCGCGAGCCGCAGCGTATCGGCCAGCCGATCGCGCTGCTCATCGGACAATTGCAGGGATCGCCGCGTCTCGATCGATACCGCGGTGAACGGCGCATGTAACCGGTCCGCCAGCCGCTTCGTGTAGCGCACGAGGCCGGCCGCGCGCGGATCCTCGCTGATGCAGACGAGGATGCGCTCGCCCGCGGCCCAGGGCCCGGAAATCGCATTCGCCTGCATGTGGTTGAGCAGCTGCTCGTCGACCCGCTCGGCGGTGCGCCGCAAAGCAAGCTCGCGCAAGGCTGTCAGATTGCCCGGCGAGAAATAGTGCTCCAGTGCCCGCTCGGCTTGCCTGGGCACATAGACTTTCCCCTCCCTCAGGCGCTGAATCAGATCGTCCGGCGTGAGGTCGATCAGCTCGATCGCGTCGGCGCGGTCGAACACGGAATCGGGCACCGTCTCTCGGACCCGGACATGCGTGATTTGGGCGACGACGTCGTTTAGGCTCTCGATGTGCTGGATGTTGACGGCGGTGTAGACATCGATGCCGTGGGAGAGCAGCTCCTCCACGTCGAGATAGCGCTTGGGATGACGGCTGCCGGCCGCATTGGTGTGGGCGAGTTCGTCGACCAGTGCAATCCTTGGCCGGCGCGCGATCACGGCATCGAGGTCCATCTCCTCGACGACCTGGCCGCGGTAGTCCAGCCGCTTGCGCGGGACCATCTCGAGCCCTCGCACCAACGCTTCGGTCTCGGCGCGGCCATGGGTTTCGACGAAGCCGACCACGACATCGATCCCGGCTTTGCGCTTGGAGTGGGCGCTCTGCAGCATCTCATAGGTCTTGCCGACGCCGGGCGCGGCGCCGACGAAGATCTTCAGCTTGCCGCTGACGCTCTCCTCCCGGCGCGCTGCCTCCAGCAGCGCCTCCGGGGACGGTCGTTGTTCGGGATCGCGGCGCTCTCGGACCATCTTTGCAATATAATCATCTGTGCGCTGCGAGCCTAGACCGCTACTTCGCCGCCGCTTGGTCAAGCGCGAGATTCAGCGCCAATACGTTAACCCGGGGTTCGCCGAGCAAGCCGACCAAGCGGCCTTCGGAGTTGGCAGCAACGAGCTGCTTGACCGCATCCTCCGGCAGATTCCGCGCCTTCGCCACCCGCGGCACCTGGAATTGCGCCGCTTCGGGCGAAATATCGGGATCGAGGCCGCTGGCCGAGGTCGTCAGCAGATCGACCGGGACCGGCTGGTTCGGATTCTCAGCCCTGAGCTTGTCCACGTCCGCCTTCAGCCGGTCGGCTAGCGCCTTGCTGGTTGGGCCGAGATTGGCGCCGCCCGAGTTGGCGGCGTTGTAGGGTGCCGAAACCGTCTTGGTCGAATCGTTCGGGTCCGGAGCCAGCGTCGCCGACAGGCGGCCGTGGAAGTACTTATCGTCCCTGAACTCCTGCCCGATCAGGGCTGAGCCGACGACCTTGCCGTCCTTCTTGATCAGACTGCCTTGTGCCTGCGCAGGAAACAGCGCGCCGGCAATGGCCGTCATCGCGAGCGGATAGGCCAGGCCCGTGATGGCGGTGAGCACCAGCAAAAGGACGATGGCGGGGCGGATTTCTCTGAGCATGTTGGGTCTCCTTTATTTCGTCATTGCGAGCGAAGAAACCAGAACCTCACCTGAGGAGCCGCGCCCGAGCGGCGTCTCGAAGGGCGAGGCCACCAGCCGGGCCTTCATCCTTCGAGACGCGCGTTCCGCGCACTCCTCAAAATGAGGGTCTGGCAGGATCGCCTTGTCGTTCGCATTGACATTTCAAGCCAGGTGCAAGGCAACGACGACGAGATCGATCGCCTTGATACCGATGAAGGGAATGACGATGCCGCCGAGGCCGTAGACCAAGAGATTGCGCCGGAGCAGCGCGCCGGCACCGACGGCGCGGTAGGCGACGCCTTTCAGCGCGAGCGGAATCAGCGCGACGATGACGAGCGCGTTGAAGATGATCGCCGAGAGGATGGCGCTCTGCGGGCTCGACAGGTTCATGACGTTGAGCACCCCGAGCTGGGGATAGAACGCCAGGAACATCGCCGGGATGATGGCAAAATACTTGGCGACGTCGTTGGCGATCGAGAACGTCGTCAGCGCGCCGCGCGTCATCAAGAGCTGCTTGCCGATCTCGACCACCTCGATCAGCTTGGTCGGGTTGGAATCGAGGTCGACCATGTTGCCGGCCTCGCGGGCGGCCTGGGTGCCGGTGTTCATGGCGACACCGACATCGGCCTGCGCCAGCGCCGGCGCGTCGTTGGTGCCGTCGCCGCACATCGCAACCAGCTTGCCCTTGGCCTGCTCGTCGCGGATCAGCTTGAGCTTGTCTTCGGGCGTGGCCTGCGCCAGGAAATCGTCGACGCCGGCTTCCGCCGCGATCGCGGCCGCCGTCATCGGATTGTCGCCGGTGATCATGATGGTGCGGATGCCCATGCGGCGGAGCTCGGCGAAGCGCTCGCGAATGCCACCTTTGACGATGTCCTTGAGCTGGACGATCCCGAGCAGCTTGCCGTCCTTGGCGACAGCCAGCGGTGTGCCGCCGGACTTGGCGATCTCGTCGGCAATGGCCTGGATCTCGCGGCCGATGTCAGAGAGGGCGGGGGGCTGAATGGCTCGAGCCGCGTTGCCAGAGATAACGGCCAGTGGCGCGCCGCCGCCGATATAGTTCAGCATGGCATCGACCGCACCTTTGCGCACTGACGAGCCCCCGGCATCAACACCGCTCATCCGGGTCTGCGCCGTGAACGGGATGAAGGTCGCTCCGAGCTCAGCCATGTCGCGGCCGCGGATGCCGTATTTCTCCTTGGCCAGCACCACGATCGAGCGGCCCTCCGGGGTCTCGTCGGCGAGCGAGGCGAGCTGGGCGGCATCCGCCAGTTCCTGCTCGGTGACGCCGCGCACGGGACGGAAGGCTGTCGCCTGCCGGTTGCCAAGCGTGATGGTTCCGGTTTTGTCGAGCAGCAGCGTGTCGACGTCGCCGGCGGCCTCGACGGCGCGGCCGGACATCGCCAGCACGTTGAAACGCACCAGACGGTCCATGCCGGCGATGCCGATGGCGGACAACAGCGCACCAATTGTCGTCGGGATCAGCGTCACGAACAGCGCGACCAGCACGACCACCGAGATCGAGCCGCGGGCATAGGCCGCATAGCTGGGAATGGTGACCGTGGCGAACACGAAGATGATGGTGAGGCCGGCAAGCAGAATGTTGAGCGCGACCTCGTTCGGCGTCTTCTGCCGCTCGGCGCCCTCGACCAGCTTGATCATGCGATCGATAAAGGTCGAGCCCTGGGCTGCCGTGATGCGAACGCGGATCCAGTCCGATAGCACCTGCGTACCGCCTGTCACTGCCGAGCGGTCGCCGCCGGATTCGCGAATGACGGGTGCGGACTCGCCGGTAATGGCAGCCTCGTTGACCGAGGCGACGCCCTCGATGACCTCGCCGTCCGAGGGGATCGTGTCGCCCGCCTCGACCAGCACGATGTCGCCGACCTTCAGGCTCGTGCCCGGCACGAGCCTGAAGGCCGCGCCGGGGCCAGTCAGGAGCTTGGCCTGGCTCTCGGTGCGCGTCTTGCGCAGCGTCTCGGCCTGCGCCTTGCCGCGGCCCTCTGCCACTGCCTCGGCGAAATTGGCGAACAGCACCGTGAACCAGAGCCAGACAAGGATCTGGAAGGTGAAGTCGAGACCGGCGCCGCCGGTGACGAGGTCGCGCAGGAAGATCAGGGTGGTGAGCGCAGCAACGATTTCGACCACGAACATCACGGGGTTCTTGATCATCAGTCGCGGATCGAGCTTGGTGAAGGATGCGCGGATCGCAGGGACAAGGATCATTGCCGACATCGGAGCACGCTTTTGCAGTTTGGCCGTATCCATCGAGGTCACTCCAGACAATCAGAACAGGTTGCCGGCGTTCATCGCCAGATGCTCGACGATCGGACCGAGCGCCAGCGCCGGGAAGAAGGTGAGGCCGCCCATGATCAGGATGACGCCGACGACGAGGCCGACGAAAAGGCCCCCGGTGGTCGGGAACGTGCCCATGGACGGCGGGACCGATTTCTTCTCCGCGAGCGATCCCGCGATCGCCATCGCCGGGATGATCATGAAGAACCGGCCGACGAACATCGCGCAGGCCAGCGTGAGATTGTAGAAGAAGGTGTTGCCGGTGAGGCCTGCGAAGGCTGAGCCGTTGTTGCCCGCGGCCGAAGTGAAGGCGTAGAGCACTTCGGTGAAGCCGTGCGGCCCGGCATTCGCCATCGAGGCCACAGCCGCCGGATAGACCACGCCGACGGCGGTCCAGCCGAGGATCATCAGCGGCAGAACCAGGACCGCCAGCATCGCCATCTTGACCTCGCGCGCCTCGATCTTCTTGCCGACATATTCCGGCGTGCGGCCGACCATGAGGCCCGCAACGAAAATCGCGAGGATGACGAACAGCAGCATGCCGTACATGCCGGCGCCAACGCCGCCGACGATGATCTCGCCGAGCTCGATGTTGATCAGCGGGATCATGCCGCCGAGTGCGGTGAAGCTGTCATGCATGGCGTTGACGGCGCCGCAGGAAGCTGCGGTGGTGACGACGGCAAACAGCGAGGATGCGAGGATACCGAAGCGGACCTCCTTGCCCTCCATGTTGCCGCCGGTCAGGCCCAACGCCTGAAGCATCGAGGTGCCATTCGCCTCCGCCCAATAGGTGATAGCGACGCCGGCGATGAACAGCACGCCCATCACGGACAAGATTGCCCAGCCCTGGCGCTGATTGCCGACCATGCGACCGAATACGTTAGTGAGCGCGGCGCCAAGCGCGAAAATAGAGAGCATTTGCACGAAGTTCGACAGCGCTGTCGGGTTCTCGAAGGGATGCGCGGCGTTGGCGTTGAAGAAGCCGCCGCCATTGGTGCCGAGCATCTTGATTGCCACCTGGGAAGCGACGGGGCCGACCGCGATGGTCTGCTTGGCGCCTTCGAGCGTGGTTGCCTCGACATAGTCGCCAAGCGTCTGCGGCATGCCCTGCCAGACCAGGAACAGCGTATAGACGATGCAGATCGGTAGCAGGACGTAGAGCGTGCAGCGGGTGACGTCGACCCAGAAATTGCCCACGGTGCGCGTCGAGGCGCGCGAGAAGCCGCGGATCAGGGCCACCGCCAGCGCGATGCCAGTTGCCGCCGACAGGAAGTTCTGATGCGTCAGGCCGACCATCTGGGTCAGGTAGGACAGTGTGCTTTCGCCGCCGTAGTTCTGCCAGTTGGTGTTGGTGATGAAGGAGACCGCGGTGTTGAAGGAGAGATCCTCGGCCACCGCGGGCTGCCCCGCCGGATTGAACGGCAGCATGGCCTGGAGCCGCATCACGCCGTAGATGACGAGGAATCCGCCGACATGGAACAGCAGCATGGCGACCGTGTAAGTCAGCCAATGCTGCTCGCGCTTCTCGTCGACGCCGGAAATCCAGTAGATGCCGGCCTCTATCGGCCGCAGCGCGGACGACAGGATCGTGCGCTCGCCACCAAACACCCGCGTCATATACCAGCCGAGCGGTTTTGTGAGTGCGACGATGATGACGCAGAACAGAATGATCTGGAGCCAACCGACCATGGTCATGGAAATCAACCCTTCAAGCTTGGTGTCCGGCGCAGGAGCGGCAGGAGCACCGTCAGCAGGCCGGCGACGAGCACGGCGTCCGCGAGCAGCAATTCGAAAAGCAGCAGCACGGGTCAGAACCGCTCGGGCCGCAGCAACGCGTAGGTGAGATAGGCCAGCAGGCCGAACGAGACGGCGCCGGCGAGCGCATAATCGAAGATCATGGTCCGCGTCCTCAAAGCCGCTCGCAGGCGTAGGTGTAGCCGATCACGAGCGCAAAGAAGCCGAAACCCAGCGCCAGCATCAGAATGTCCATCATCGGATTGCTCCTCGTTGCGTCGCCAACGTCCGGCGCAACATTCTCTGGTGACCCCGCGGCTCGCGAACGACACGGAACGCATGTCCACGGACGACAGCAGGGACTCTTGACCGTGCTGAAATGCCAGCGCTGGCATAGGTTTTCGAGATGGGGCCTATGGCGACGTTATAGGAATCTCATAAAGGCGCGTGGTGCTCGCCCTGAATAGCCCCCACCCTCTCCTCACCCTCCACTTATGAAATCCCTATATCTCTCGCCCGACCCCCATCTCGTTTTCAAATGCCATCGAGGCCCATCCTGGCGCTGCCGGCCGACGGACCGACGCCCTCTCCAGGATGCCTGACATGACCGCCGCTCTCCGACGCCTTGATCCACCTTCCCTCGGCCGGCAGCTTCGCGCGGCACCGGCGATGACGCGTCCGTTGACGTCAGACATCATAGACAACGCCTGCCGGTGCCTTCGTTCGCTCGGCCAAAGCGAACGTACGGCGCGTGTCATCCGCCTGATCGACGCTGAAGCCTGGACCGATGCGGCGCTGGCGCTGATGGCGCTCGAACTGCCGATGTGGCAGGTGCGCCGCATCGCCTATGACGAGGGCGAGTGGCATTGTGCGCTGTCGCGCGAGCGCGAGTTGCCGGACTGGCTCGACGCCACGGTCGAGGCGCGCCACGCCGACCTCGTGCTGGCTCTGCTGTCCGCCTTCGTTGAGGTCCGGGAATTAGCTGCGGACGCGACGCGGCCGAGCGTTCCTTCGGCCCACCCCATGCTGGACCTGCCTTACGAGCCGCTTGCTTGCGACAATTTCCGCTAGAACGGCCTGACATAAGGATTCCAGAAATGCCGACGCTGACATATGGCGTGGAACAGCCACCAAGGGCGCCCTTGTGGAGACCGTCGCCGCGCTACGCTCCGTCCACAAGCCGTCACATGCGACCGCGCAGAAGCGCCTGCGTCAGCCCGCGATGGACGCGATGCGTAGGGCGATCGACCGTGAATTGACCGTGGCTGCCTGCCTATGCGGCGAGCACCGGACCCGCAGCGCGGTGGCAATGCCCGGGTGACGTCACCTGTCCCCGCGGAAACCACCCGGCCGATCTGGCGCAATTCCAGGGAACCGTGTAGAGCGGTTTCATGAGCAGCAGCAACGTCAACGTCGTCGCCCACCCCCTGGTCCAGCACAAGCTCTCCCTGATGCGGGAGAAGGACCGCTCGACCAAGAGCTTTCGCGAGATCCTGAACGAGATCGGGATGCTGCTCGGCTACGAGGTGACGCGCGACCTGCCGCTGGAGCTCGTCGGAATCGAGACCCCGATCGCGGCGATGCAGGCGCCGAAGATCGCCGGCAAGAAGCTCACGCTGGCGCCGATCCTGCGCGCAGGCGTCGGTTTCCTCGACGGCATGCTGGCGCTGATGCCCTCGGCGCGCATCGCCCATATCGGGCTCTACCGCGACCCCGAGACGTTGCAGGCCGTGGAATATTACTTCAAGGCACCGCAGGACCTGTCCGATCGCACCGTGATCCTGATGGACCCGATGCTGGCGACCGGCAACTCGGCCTGCGCCGGCGCCTCCCTGCTCAAGGCCCGAGGCGCCCGCGATATCCGCTTCGTCTGCCTTTTGGCCGCGCCCGAGGGCATTGCGCAGTTCCAGAGCGAACATCCTGATGTGCCGATCTGGACCGCCGCGATCGACGAGCGGCTCAACGACCACGGCTACATCGTGCCGGGCCTCGGCGACGCCGGCGACCGGATGTTCGGCACCAAGTAGACAGGTTTGCGCGATCAGGTTACTCCGGTCGCCATGAGTGCCAATGCATTTTCGCTGCAATCGTTGATCCGGACAGAGGCCACGCCCCATCCGGCCTTCGTGTTCGCAGACATGCCGGTCTCGCGCGCTGAGTTCTCCCGGAGGATCGAGCAGACCGCGGCCTGGCTCGCGGCGCAAGGCATCGGCAAGGGCGACGTGGTCGCGGTCTGGCTGGTCAACCGGATCGAATGGATTGCGCTGCTGTTCGCCGCCGCCCGCCTTGGCGCCGTCGTCGCCGCCGTCAATACGCGCTACCGCAGCGGGGACGTCGCGCATCTGCTTCGCTTGTCCGGCGCCAAGCTGATGGTGGTCGAAGCCGCATTCCGCTCGATCGATTTTGCCGCGATCCTCGCCGACGTTACCAAGCACGAAGTACCCGCGCTGCAACAGCTCGCCGTGATCGGCGCAGATGCGATCCCGGCGCACTGGCCCTGCGTGCGCTTCGACGCCTTCGATAGGACTTATCCCCCCGCGCCCCCGGCTCAGGACGACATCGACCTGCCGGTCCTGCTCTACACGACATCAGGCACCACCAAGGGGCCGAAGCTCGTCGCGCACTCGCAGCGCACGCTGGCCACGCACGCCGCTTGCGTCGCCGCAGCGCTCCAGCTTGATCCGCAGCGCCACTCGCTGCTGGCCATGCTGCCGTTCTGCGGCACCTTTGGCATGACCAGCCTGCTCGGCTTCGTCGCGGCGGGCGCGACCGTCCACGTGCTCGACGCCTTCGAGGCGGCGCCCGCGCTGACAATCCTGAGCGAGCAGGGGATCACGCACACCTTCGGCTCCGACGAGATGTTCCGCCGCATCCTCGCCATCACCGATGCGCGACGCCCGTTCCTGCATCTGGAAGTCTGCGGCTTCGCCGCGTTCCAGCCCGGCTGGCGCGAACTTGCCGCGGAGGCCGAGGCGCGCGGCCTGCCGTTGTTCGGCCTCTACGGTTCGAGCGAGGTCCAGGCCCTGTTCTCGATCGCCCGCCCCGGCGATGCCTTCGCCGATCGCATCGAGGGCGGCGGCTGGCCGATGTCACCTGACGCAAGAGTGCGCGTGCGCGACGCCGAAACCGGCGAGCTTGCGCCGTTCGGCGTCTCCGGCGAGATCGAGATCAGCGCGCCGTCGCGCTTCCTCGGCTATTTCAACAACCAGGATGCGACGCACGATGCAATCACGGCCGACGGGTTCTTCCGCACCGGCGATATCGGCCGGCTGCGCGGCGACGGTTCTTTCGTCTACGAGACCCGCGCGGGCGACGCCATGCGGCTCGGCGGTTTCCTTGTCGCGCCCGGCGAAATCGAGGACGAGCTAAAATCTTGCCGCGGCGTGACCGACGCCCAGGTGGTCGCGGTCGATCTGAAGGGTCAGGCACGCTGCGCCGCGTTCGTGATCCCCGCAAACGAGCCGCCGATACCGGAGACGCTGATCGCGCACCTGCGCGACCGGCTCGCCGGCTACAAGGTACCGGCGCGAATCTATGTCGTGGATGCCTTCCCTGTTACCGACAGCGCCAACGGCGTGAAGATCCAGCGTGCCCGGCTTCGCGCCATGGCGATGGAGCGGATCGCCGCGGAATAGCCGAGCCTGTCCGGCTGCGCCCGAAGGGTCGCTCAGTAGGACTTTGCCAGCCCAAGCACCTTTTCGGCGATGAAGCTGAGCGCGAGCTGCGGGCTGACCGGCGCAATGCGCGGGATCAGCACCTCGCGCAGATATCTCTCGACGTGGAATTCCTTGGCGTAGCCGAAGCCACCATGGGTCATCACGGCCTGCTCGCAAGCCGAAAAGCCCGCTTCGCCCGCGAGATATTTCGCGGCATTGGCTGCGGCACCGCACGGCATGCCCTTGTCGTATTGCCAGGCCGCCGACATCACCATCAGCCAGGCCGCCTCGAGCTCGACCCAGTTCACCGCGAGCGGATGCTGAATGCCCTGGTTCTTGCCGATCGGACGGTTGAACACCACCCGCGTCTTGGCATATTCGGTGGCTCGCGCCAGCGCGAGCTTGCCAAGGCCGACCGCCTCCGCCGCGATCAGGATACGCTCCGGGTTCATGCCCTCGAGAATGTACTGGAAGCCTTTGCCTTCCTCGCCGATCCGGTCCTGCATCGGAATTTCAAAGTCCTCGAAGAACAGCTCGTTGGAATCCACGATCTTGCGGCCCATCTTCTCGATCTCGTGGACCTTGATCTTGTTGCGGTCGAAATCGGTGTAGAACAGGCTGAGGCCGTGGGTCGGCGAGCGCACCTCTTCCAGCGGCGTGGTGCGCGCCAGCAGCAGGATCTTGTGCGCGACCTGCGCGGTCGATATCCACACCTTCTGGCCGTTGACGATGTAGCGGTCGTTCTTGGCGACCGCGCGGGTCTTCAGCTGCGTGGTGTTGAGGCCCGTGTTGGGCTCAGTGACAGCGAAGCACGCCTTCTCGCGGCCCTCGACCATCGGCGGCAGCATGCGCTTGCGCTGCTCCTCGGTGCCGAACACCACGACCGGGTTGAGACCGAACACGTTGATGTGCACCGCGGACGCACCGGACATGCCGGCACCCGATTCCGCAATGGTGCGCATCATGATCGCAGCTTCCGTGATGCCAAGCCCCGAGCCGCCATAGGCTTCCGGCACGCAGATGCCGAGCCAGCCGGCGTCGGCCAGTGCCTTGTGGAAATCGTGCGGGAAACCGCCCTCGTGGTCCTTCTTCAGCCAGTAGGCGTCGGGAAAGCGTTCGCAGATCTTGGCGATCGCGTCGCGAATGGTTTCCTGCTGATCGGTGAGCGCGAAATCCATATTCGTGATCTCCTCGTCGGGAGCCGCGACCGCGCAACCTCCCTCCCCCTCGCATTCCCGACGCGAAGGCCGTGGCCGATTGCTGCGCCGGACGTTCCCTCGCTTGCGTTCTTTAACTTGAAAAACCGGGTACAGATACGTGAAATTGTCGATCGAGTGTGTCTACCATGCATAGGGTCATGCGGCGCGACGCTTAGAGCGCGCCGTTATTTCGCAGGGAGGAAACCGCGATGGCCGGGCTTTATTTCGAAGACTTTTCGGTCGGCCAGGAGTTCAGGCATCCGCTGACCCGGACCGTTACGGAGATGGACAATACCATGTTCAGCCTGCTGACGCTCAATCCGCAGCCGCTGCACATCGATGCCCATTTCGCCGAAAAGACCGAGTTCGGCCAGCGCATTTTCAACAGCCTTTACACCCTCGGCATCATGATCGGCATGACGGTCTATGATACGACCATGGGGACAACCGTTGCCAATCTCGGCATGACTGACGTCATCTTTCCAAAGCCGGTCTTCCATGGCGACACCTTGCGGGCCACGACAAAGGTGCTCTCGGTGCGGGAATCCAAATCGCGGCCCAAGGCCGGCATCGTCGAGTTCGAGCACCACGCCCTCAACCAGAACGACGAGATTGTCGGCAAATGCCGCCGCATGGCGATGATGCACAAGAGGCCGGTCTGATGCGTTCGATGCTGTTCGTGCCGGGCGATTCCCCGCGCAAATTCGAGAAGGCGAGCGAAGGCAAGGCCGACGCGCTGATCATCGACCTCGAGGATTCCGTCGTCACCGAGAAGAAGCCGGAGGCGCGCGGGCTGACACTTCAAATGCTGCAGGGCTCTCGCGGCCCGCATCAGCTCTATGTCCGCGTCAACGCCCTCGATACCGGCATGACGTTGGCCGATCTCGCCGCGGTGATACCCGGCAAGCCCGACGGCATCGTACTGCCGAAATCGCAAGGCGGCGATGACGTACGCCAAGTCGCGACCTGGCTCGAAGCGCTGGAAGCTGCGGCCGGCATCGCGGTCGGCACGATCCGCATCGTCTGCGTCGCGACGGAGACTGCCGGCTCGATCTTCGGCCTCGGTAGCTACAAGGGATGCTCTCCTCGCCTCGCCGGCCTGATGTGGGGCGCGGAAGATCTCTCGGCCTCGCTCGGCGCGACCGAAAAGGCGTCCGGCGGCGTGTTCCACAGCCCCTATCGCCTCGCGCGCGATCTCTGCCTGATGGCGGCGGCCGCGGCCGAGGTCGCGCCGATCGATACGGTCTATACCGACATCGACAACCTCGCTGGCCTTGAGCAGGAGACGCGCGCCGCGCGCCGCGACGGCTTTTCCGCCAAGGCGCTGATCCATCCCAAGCATGTCGATGTCGTCAATGCGGCGTTCGAGCCGACGGAAGCCGAACGGACCTGGGCGGAGAAGGTGATCGCGGCGTTCGCGAGCAATCCCAATTCCGGCACGCTGCGGCTCGACGGCCAGATGATTGACAAGCCGCATCTTCGCGCCGCCAAGAAAATCCTCGGCCATCCCTAAAGCATGATCCGGAAAAGTGCGCAGCGGTTTTCCGAAGAGATCATGCTTAAACAACAACCTAAAGCGCGATGGCGATTCATCCTAATCGCATCGCGCTTTAGAGCGAGGCGCAAGCCTCGCCAGCGACCGACTACGTGCGAGAAGTAAAGCTCCGTCTCAGTCGAATCCCTGAACGGGCGGTGCCGCGGGTTGTGCCGGCACGGGAGGCGCGGCTTGAACCGGCGGGGCCGGATGGCCGGTAGCTCTCATCTGGCCGTTGGCATTCATTGCCTCGCGCGTGCGCGGTAAAACGCGGGTCACGGCCGCGCGGCGCGGCGACTGCCGATATCTTGTCGACTGCGAACCTCTCATGCCCCAGGAACGAGCGATCGAAGGTCCGGCCGTGTAGCCGATCAAGGCTCCGGCGACCGCGCCGACGGGGCCCAGCACGACCGCGCCGGAAACCGCGCCCAGCGCTGCATCCCCGGCGCGCTCCTGCGCAACCGCGCTCACGGGCACGCAGGCCAGCATTGCGACAGCAGTGATCAGAGCTTTGGTCATTGGAGCGCCTCCCTCATGGGGAAATCACTCCTGCTCAAATATGGCCGCAGGAGGTTCCCTTGCCGGCCACCAGAAGGCAATCGGCCGGCGGAACCGGCCGTGAGGGGGAGGATGGCCTCCCCTCTCGCCGCGAGGATTGCCGCATATAAGTTTGGGCAACGCTCGCCGCACGCCTCGTCCTTCGAGACGACCGCTTTCTGCGGTCTCCTCAGGTTGAGGCTCAGCGGCAGCGCTCGTTGAAGCTCCCGCTACACATTCAGTCCTCATCCTGATGAGGAGCCCGCCGAAGGCGGGCGTCTCGAAGGATGGCGCCAGGGACCGCTCTGAAAGCGATCGTCAGCCACGGGAGAGGCGAAGGCGACTACACGATCTTGATCGACAGGTCGGGCAAGCCCTCGAGCTTGCACAACAGCACGTCGCCCTTCACCACCGGACCGACATTCTCCGGCGTGCCGGAATAGATGATATCGCCGGCTTTCAGCTCGAATGCTTCCGACAGCTTCGCGATCTGCTCGGCCACGCTCCAGATCATCTTGCTGAGATCCGAGTTCTGCTTGACGGTGCCGTTGATCGCGAGCGAGATCGCGCCCTTCTCGAAATGGCCGGTCTTGCTCACGGGGTGAATCGGACCGAGCACGGCAGCGTGGTCAAAACTCTTGCCGATCTCCCATGGCTTCTTCTCCGCGGCCATGCCGTTCTGGAGGTCGCGCCGGGTCATGTCGAGGCCGAGCGCGTAGCCATAGACGTGGTCGAGCGCTTTATCGGCCGGGATATTGGTGCCGCCGGATTTCAGCGCGGCGACCAGCTCCACCTCGTGATGGTAGTTCTTGGTCAGCGACGGATAGGGATGATCGGCGACCTCGCCGATCGCGACATTCTGGATCGCGTCAGTCGGCTTCTGGAAGAAGAACGGCGGCTCGCGGTTCGGATCGGAGCCACGCTCGATCGCATGTGCCGCATAATTGCGCCCGATGCAGTAGATACGGCGGACCTGGAACACCTGGGTCTCGCCGACGATCGGGATCGTCACCATCGGCACCGGAAAGATGGGCTTCGGTCCGGCCTGCGCTGCGGCTGGCGCAACCTCGGCCATCGAAACGGCGGTGGCCGCCGCAGCGGTGGCGAGCAGATCACGTCGCGTGGGTGAGGTCATCGGGTGCTCCCTTTGTTTTGCTTGGGCAGCGTCATGCGCGCCGATCCGGCTGATAGTCGATATTTGGCGTACCGGCAACATGGATCGAAGCGGCACCGCGCACCGCGGCCCTGCTAGCGGACGAGACGATTGCCGCCGGCGGCGGCACTGCTTGGTTCGGGCGCGGGCGCTACTCTCACGACGGTCTCGAGCGGCGCGCCATTGCGCAAAACAGTGAGCTTCACTTCCTCGCCGACGCGCGCGAGGCCGATCGTGTTGCGAAGCTGGGCGGCGGTGCGGATCGGGCGGTCGTCGGCCCGGGTGATGATATCGCCCTTGCGGAGACCTGCCTGTTCGGCCGGCGAATCCGCCGCGATCTCCGCGATGACGGCCCCCTGGTTCAATCCCTTGTTGAGCGCAGGATGAACGTCCTTCAGCGACACGCCGATCCGGCCGCGCTCGACGCGGCCCTTGGCGACGATCTGTTCCATCACCTTCCGCGCCATGTTGACGGGGATTGCAAAGCCGATCCCGACATTGCCGCCGCCCGGCGAGATGATCGCCGAGTTGATGCCGACCAGTTCGCCGCGCAGGCTGACCAGCGCCCCGCCGGAATTGCCGGGATTGATCGCCGCGTCGGTCTGGATGAAGTCCTCGTACCCCTGCTTGCCGAGTCCGGTCCGGCCGAGCGCGCTGACGAGGCCGGACGTCACGGTCTGGCCGAGACCGAAAGGGTTGCCGATCGCAAGCACGAAGTCGCCTACTTCGAGCGCGTCGCTGTCGCCGAAGGAAAGCGCCTTGAGCCCGGCCGGGTTCTGGATCTGCAGCACCGCGACATCCGTCGGCGGATCGCGACCGACGACTTTGGCCGAGAACTGCCGGCCGTCCTTGGTGGTGATCTGAACGGCGGCGGTACCTTCGACCACATGGTTGTTGGTCAGGACATAGCCGCGCTGGGCATCGACGATGACCCCGGAGCCGGTCGCGTTGACCTGCTTCTCGATCTGGCGCGGAACGTCGAAGAACTCACGGAAGAGCGGGTCGCGGTAGAGCGGATTGTCCTCCCGCACGCGGCCATGCACGGAGATGTTGACGACGGCCGGCGTCACCTGGCGCACCAATGGCGCCAGGGTGGGCACCGAGCCGCCCGTCTTCAGGTCTGGAATTTGAGCAGCGGCCGGCTGCAAGGCGGTGAGTGCCAGCACCAGCAACGTCGGCAAGAGCAGCCGCACAACATTCATCTTGGTCACCTGCCGCTGAACCGGGATCTGGATGAAGAACTTTGCGATCTCAGTCACGCGGCGCGGCGAGGAGACCGTGCATGGCGAGAAACGGAACGGCGATGGCCGCCGAGGCCTGGCCGAACAGCACGAGCGCAAGGACGCTGTGGGTGAGGATCATATGGCGCGCCTCTCCGCGGCGGCCCAGGGCCGCCGCAACCGCATCGGGACGCCGCCCCCGCGTGGCGGGTCGTCATTGTCGTTGTCGCCGTCGAGCTTGCGCAGTGCCGCCAAGACATCGTCAAGCCGGATGGTGTGGCTCACGCCTGGTATCTCGCGCAGCGCGGGACAGGATTCGACCGCGTACATGTCGGATGCCCAGGACGACAGGATGATCCGCTTCTCCGGCGCGGTGAGCTCCTCCGCATTCAAGACATCGGATGGCGAATCGTAGTGGGCAGCAGGATGAAACAGCGGGTTGAGAGTGCCAGCATTGGTGTTCACGTTGGTCATCGGTCGTGCCTCCCTCATGCTCCTTTCAAGGGACCGGTGCGTTGACGATGGACGGCCGCGCCGACCGCCGCCGTCCCGCATAGTGTCAGTGCGTGTTGATCGCGATGCGCTTGACGCCTTCGCGTGCCTTTTCCGACTTCGGCAGCGACACGGTCAGGACGCCATTCCTGAACGATGCCTCCGCCTTATCTTCCTCGACGCCCTCCAGCGGGATCTGCCGCTCGAATGCGCCATAGAACCGCTCGGTGAAGTACCTGCCGTCGCCATCGCGCTCGGCTTTCTTCTCACCGCGGAGGGTCAGGACGCCGTTGGCGATTTCGACCTGAACGTCCTTTTCCGTCAGGCCGGGAAGCTCGGCCGAGACGGTCAACGTCTTGTCGGTCTCGCTGAGTTCGACCTTCGGCCAGCCGAAACGGCCCTCCATCAGCGGCGACAGGCCGGTCCCGCCGAAGCCTCGGAAGACGTCGTCGAACAGACGGTTCATCTCGCGATGAAGCGTCAGGAAGGGATCGAAGTTTTCGCGCGCAGGCGCGAGTTCCTGTTTCCCTGACCAGGGAATTAGATCACGAAAGCCCATAGTTCTCTCCTCCATGCATCGCGGAGCGCGGACGCACATCGGTGCGCCGCGTTCCGCCACTAGCTCGATCGAGCGCTCAGGCTGCTTTCTTCTGCTCGATCTGCGATGCCGCAGGAGCGACGCCCGCGATGGGAATCCGGCGCGGCTTCATGGCTTCCGGAACCTCGCGGACGAGGTCGATGATCAGGAGCCCGTCCTGGAACGAGGCCTGCTTCACCTGGACATAGTCGGCAAGGTTGAACACGCGCCGGAACGGACGCGCGGCGATGCCTTGGTACAGGTATTCGCGCGTAGCGGTCTCGGGCTTCCTGCCCTCGATGGTGAGCGCGTTCTGTTCGGCCGTCACCGTGATGTCGTTGGCGCCGAACCCCGCCACGGCGAGGCTGATCCGGTAATGGTCTTCGCCGGAACGCTCGATATTGTAGGGGGGATAATTATCCTCGGTCGCCTGGCGCAGCGTGGTGTCGACGAGGTCGGCCAGGTGGTCGAAGCCGATAGTGGAACGCCACAGGGGCGCGAAGTCAAAACTGGTCCTCATAACCAAGTCCTCCAAAGAGCAAGATGGATACGAAGGAGCGCAAGGCGGGGAAACCCAGCCCGGCGCCCGTGCCGGACCCGGTTTTAGCATCCGGCACACCGCTCTCGCGGCGAAAAACGACTTAGAAGATGAGGAACGGCTTTCAAGGGGCCGGCGCAAAATTTTTTTGAGGCCGCCTCCACCGCCGGTGCGAGGAGTCCTTGCGACGAAGCAATGACGGCGTGGAAGCAGGTGCGCGCACCGCGCGTCTCCAGCCAAACCGCCCCCGCCCGCGCTTCAATTCGCCATTGACAAACTAATTCACATTTATCTAATTCGATGCCGAAAGTGCCAGCCGCGCCAAGCGGCCAATAAAAGAGAGGGAACAACGATGAGAGGGCTTCTGGCCTGCGCTATGCTCGCGGCCATGACTTCGGCAGCGACGACCACAGCCGCCACCGCACAAGTGTCCGACGACGCCGTGCGGATCGGCGTGCTGACGGATCTCTCGAGCTGGGGCCGCGACAACAGCGGGCCGGGCTCGGTCGAGGCCGCGAAGATGGCGGTGGAGGAGTTCGGACCGACCGTGCTCGGCAAGCCGATCGAGATCATCAGCGCCGATCACCAGATGAAGACCGATGTCGGCGTGCAGATCGTCCGCGGCTGGTTCGACAACGGCAAGGTCGACGCCGTCGTCGACATCCCCAATTCCGGCATCGCGATCGCCGTCCACAACATGGTGCGCGAGCGCAACAAGATCGCGCTGCTCTCCGGCCCCGGTGCGAGCTCGCTGACCGACGAGCTGTGCAGCCCAAACACCGTGCACTTCACCTACGACACCTACGCGCTGTCGAAGGTGACCGCCTCCGCCGTGATCAAGGAGGGCGGCAAGTCCTGGTACTTCATCACCGCCGACTATGCCTTCGGCCAACAGCTCGAGAAGGACGCCACGCGCTTCGTCAACGAGCTGGGCGGCAAGGTGCTTGGCGGCGTCAAGCACCCGACCAACACAGCGGACTTTTCCTCCTTCGCGCTGCAGGCGCAAAGCTCGAAATCCGACGTCGTCGCCTTCGCCAATGCCGGCCAGGACACCGACAACGCGATCAAGCAGTCCGGCGAGTTCGGCCTTGTCCAGGGCGGCCAGAAGCTGGTTGGTCTCCTGATGTTCGACACCGACGTTCATGCGATCGGGCTGAAGGCCGCGCAGGGCACCTACATGACCACGGCCTCATACTGGGCCATGGACCCGGCCACCCGCGCCTGGTCCAAGAAGTTCTATGAGCGCACCAAGGTGATGCCGACCATGATCCAGACCGGCGTCTACGGTTCGGTGCTGCATTATCTCAAGGCCATCAAGGCCGCCGGCACTGACGATTCCGCCAAGGTGATGGCCAAGATGCGCGAGCTGCCGATCGAGGATACATTCGTCCATGGCGGCAAGCTGCGCGAGGACGGCCGCGTCATCCGCGACATGTATTTGGCCAAAGTGAAAACACCCGAGCAGTCGAAGGAGCCGTGGGATTATCTGGACATCGTCAAGACCGTAAAGGGCGAAGACGCCTTCCGCCCGGTCTCCGAGTCCAAATGTCCGCTCCTGAAGAAGTGAGGCCCAGATGACCGGCAACCAGCATAGCGCAATTGAGACTTACGAGTGCGATGTGCTCGTGGCCGGATCGGGTTGCTCCGGCATGTCGGCCGCGATCACCGCGCGCCATCGCGGCCTCGACGTCTTGATCGTCGAGAAGGAGCCGCGCTTCGGCGGCACCACCGCCCGCTCCGGCGGCTGGCTCTGGATTCCCGGCACCTCGCTGGCGAAGGCGTACGGCATCGAAGAGACGCCGGAGCAGGCCCGCACTTACTTGCGGCACGAGGCCGGCAACAACTTCGATGCCGCGCGCGTCGATGCATTCCTCAGCGCCGGCCCCGAGGCGGTCGATTTCTTCACCACCAAGACGGCGCTGCGCTTCGACATGCCGCTGGTGTTTCCTGACTATCATGCCGAGGCACCCGGCGGTGCGCAAGCCGGCCGCTCCATGGTGACACGTCCGTTCGACGGCCGCGAGCTCGGCGACCTCATCAAGTCGCTCGGCATGCCGCTGCCCGAGCTCACCGTGTTCGGCATGATGCTTGGCTCCGGCAAGGAGATCATCCACTTCATGCGGGTGACGAAGTCGCTGACTTCTGCCTTATATGTCGCAAAGCGCCTGTCGCGGCACCTGATGGACGTGCTGCGCTATGGCCGCGGCATGACGCTCACCAACGGCAATGCGCTGGCCGGGCGCCTCGCCAAATCCGCGCTCGACCTGAAGATTCCAATGTGGCTGTCCGCGCCGGTGCGCGAGTTGACGGTCGAGAACGGCACCGTGACAGGCGCGATCGTTGTGCGCGAGGGACGCGAGGTGCGCGTCCGCGCAAGGCAGGGCGTCGTGCTCGCCTGCGGCGGCTTCCCGCATGACGTCGAACGGCGCAGAAAAATGTTTCCGCACGCGCCGACCGGCAGCGAGCATTTCTCGCCGGGCCCCACCGGCAACACCGGCGACGGTCTGCGTCTCGCGGAATCCGCCGGCGGGCATGTCGAGGATCGCCTGCCGAACGCAGCGGCCTGGGTGCCGGTGTCGCTGACAACACGCAAGGACGGATCGAAGGGCGTGATGCCGCACTTCATCGACCGCGCCAAGCCCGGCGTGATCGCGGTGATGCGCGATGGCCGGCGCTTTGCCAATGAGGGCAATTCCTATCACGACTTCGTCCAGGCCATGGTAAAGGCGGCCAAGCCCGGCGAGGAGATCGCGGCTTATCTCGTGTGCGATCACAAGACGCTGCGCAAATACGGCCTCGGCTGCGTGCCGCCCTTCCCGATGCCGCTGGGTCATCACCTCCATAACGGCTATCTCATTCGCGGCGACACGCTGGAGGCGTTGGCGGCAAAGGCCGGCATCGATGCGAAGGCGTTTACCGAGACTGTCAGCCAGTTCAATGCGACCGCGTCGCTTGGCCACGATGCCGCCTTCGGCAAGGGCTCGAAGGCCTATAACCGCTACCAGGGCGACGCCATGCACGGCCCCAATCCCTGCGTCGCGCCGATCGAGAACGGGCCATTCTATGCCATCAAGATGGTGATCGGCGACCTCGGCACCTATGCCGGCATCGTCACCGACGAGAACGCGCGGGCACTCGACGCCGAGGGCCGCGTCATTCCAGGGCTCTATGCCGCCGGCAACGACATGGCCAGCATCATGGGCGGCAATTATCCGGGCGCCGGCATCACGCTTGGGCCGGCGCTGACCTTCGGCTACATTGCCGGACGACATCTTGCCGACAGCGCCGCCAAGCGCAACGCGGCGTAAAGCCAAGCGCATCGGAGGCGCATGAAGAGAGAAAGCCGCGGCATCCAGTCGATCGAGGTCGGCGGAGAATTGCTTCGCGCGCTCGCAAGGTGCGGCGAGCCGATGATGCTGCGCGATCTAGCGCGTGAGGCCGGCATGACGCCGGCCAAGGCGCATCCTTATCTCGCCAGCTTCTCCCGCATCGGCTTGATCGAGCAGGACGAGACCACCGGCCGTTACGAGATCGGCGCGCTGGCGCTGGAGCTCGGCCTGATCAGCCTGCGCCGGCTCTCCGGCACCCGCATCGCAAGGCCGAAGATCGCCGCACTCGCGAGCCAGATCGGACATGCAGTGTCTCTCGCCGTGTGGGGCACGCACGGCCCGACCGTGGTCCAGCTCGAGGAGCCGGCCCAGCCCGTGCACATCGTCATGCGCGCCGGCTCGGTGATGGCGCTGCTGGAGACGGCCACGGGCCGCGCCTTTGCGGCTTTCCTGCCGGAGAAGACGATCACTGCCGGGCTCGAAAGCGGCCTCGACCGTCACGGCGTCGGTTTCAATCCGAAGCGCGCCGTGAAGGGCGCCAAGGTTGCCGAGATGCTCAATGAGGTCCGCAAGCACGGCCTCGCCCGCGCGCTCGGCGATCCCCTGCCCGGCGTCAATGCGTTCTCGGCGCCGGTGTTCGACCATTCCGGCCATGTCGCGCTGGTCATCACCGCGATGGGCCCCGAAGGCACCTTTGACGCGCGCTGGGACAGCCCGATCGCGCACGCGTTGCGCGACTGCGCCGGCGGCATTTCGAAGCGGCTTGGCCATGGGATGACGGTTGCGGCGGAGTGATCCCCCTACTTCTCCTTCACCGGCACCGTGTAGTTCAGGATCAGCCTTCCGCCATCGGGGTAGATCGTCTGCCCTGTGATGTAAGACGCATCATCACTCGCCAGGAACGCGACGACGGACGCCACCTCGCTCGGCTCGCCGCCGCGGCCGGCGGGCGTACGCGACATTACGGTCTTGCGGGCATCCTCGGAGGTGTAGATCGATGACGCCACCATGTCGGTCAGGATCGTGCCCGGTCCGACCGCGACGACGCGGATGTTGTGCGGAGCGAGCGCAACGGCCGCGACCGAGGTCAGCTGCTTCATGCCGCCCTTGGACATCGCGTAGGTCGCCAGCGCCGGGATCGCCAGCAGCGCATTCACCGAGGACATGTTGATGATCACCCCGCCGCTGCCTTGCGCGATCATTTGCCTGGCCGCCGCCTGCACGCCGAAGAACGCGCCTTTCAGATTGATGCCGATGATCTCGTCGAACTCCTCTTCGGTAATCTCAAGGATGTCCCGGTTGCGGGCGACGCCGGCATTGTTGACCATGATGTCGAGCCGGCCGAATTCCTTCACGGCGGCGGCGACGAGCTGATCCACGTCTGCGCGCTTGGCGACATTGCCGACGATTGTGCGCAAGGCATCGGGACGACCGAGCTCAGCGGCGGTTGCCTCTAGCCCGTCGGCATCGACATCCGAAATCACGACCTTGACGCCGTCATCCAAAAATCTCTTCGCGCAGGCCTTGCCGATGCCGCGCGCTGCGCCGGTGATGGCAGCGACCTTGCCGGATAGTTTCATGGGCTCACTCCAGGACTTGTGACGATCTTTCGGACGCGTCACGCAAAGACGCGCGGGCGCAGTCCGGCATGAAACCAGGTGATCATGGAATAGATGTCGTAGATCGGCAACCCGACTTCGGCCTGAAGCGCTGCCGCATAGGGCGGCATGTTGGTGCATTCGAGCACGATGGCGCCGACGTCAGGGTTTTCAGCGACGAGCTGCTTGCCGGCTTCGACCACGTCACGCTCGGCCTGCGCGATGTCCATGTCGTCCTTCTCGGCCTTGATCAGGACGCGAAAGAACTCCTTGCCGTTCTCGGTGCCGACCAGCGGCGTATCGAGCGGCACCCCCGCGCCTTCGAGGTGGGCCGGCGTCAAGGAAGAGCCCGACACCGTGACGAGACCGACGCGCTTGCCCGGCGGCAAGGTCGCCTGCACCCAGGGCACCTGCATCAGCGAGGACGTCGCAACGGGAACGCCGACCGCGGCCGCGATCTCCTTCTGGAACAGCGAGAGGAATCCGCAATTGGTGGTGATGGCTTCGGCGCCGAGCCGCACCAGGTCTTTCGCCGCGTCGATGAAATCGGGCAGCAGGCCCGCCGCGCCCTCCAGCACCACTTTTTCCGGCGATGCCCCGCTCACCACACGATAGAGCACGGGGAACGGCCAGGTCGTGCCGTTACCCATGTCGCCGGGAATACGGGGAAAGCGTGCTTCCAGCATCAGAATGCCGAGCGGCGCGCCATAGATGGCCTTGCCGCCACGGGCGATGCGGGGGGACGATTTGCCTGAGCTGGTCATGCTGCGGCCTCAGAGGAAACGTTCGGGCGCAAACGGCGCCAGCGGAATTTCAGGCGGTTTGCCGCTGACGAGCTGGGCGACGAGCCGGCCGGTACGGGCCGAACCGACCAGGCCGACATGGCCATGGCCGAAAGCATACACGACGTCGCGCGAGGCGCTGGCATAGCCGATGCACGGACGTCCGTCGGGCATGCTCGGCCGATGCCCGAACCAGGTTTTGATGCGCGAGGCCGGGATGTCTTTCGGCAGTTTGGGGAACATGCTGACGAGGTGGTTACGCAGAATCTCGGCACGCTTCCAGTTCGGCGCGGCTTCAAGGCCGGCGATCTCGACGGTGCCGGCGGCGCGCAGGCCCTTGTCGGTCCAGTTCACAACCATCTTGGCGTCCGACGCCATCATCGAGCTGCGCGGCCCCGATTCCGGATTCTCGATCATGACGTGATAGCCGCGCTCGGTCTCGAGCGGCAGGGGATCGCCGATCGAGGCGGTGAGCTGCTTCGATCGCGCCCCGGCGGCGATCACCGCGGCATCGCAAGCGATCTCGCCGGTCTCGGTCACGACCGCGACGAGCTGATTGCCGGAAAGCTTGAGGCCGGTCGCCTTGGCGCGCACGAATTTCGCGCCGCTCGCCAGCGCATGGTTGGCGAGCGCGGCGACATAAGCGCCGGGATCGCGGCAGCGGCCGGCCTCTTCCACCACCACGCCGAAGGTGTAGCGCGGATGCAAATCAGGCTCGCGCTGACGCATCTCGTCGGCGGAAAGCTCCAGCCATTCGACACCGACCTTCTTGCGCAAGCGCCAGCCGAGATCGTTGTCAAAGTTGCCGCGCGACGGGAACACATGCATCACGCCGTTGCGCTCGATCAATTCGGGCACGCCGGCTTCTTCCGCGAGCTTCCGGTGCAGCAGCGGCGCGTCCTTCAAGAGATCGCGCAGCGCGAAGGCCGTCGTCTCGACCCGCGCCTCTGTCCAGCCCGAGAGCAGATACTTGATCAGCCACGGCAGCGCCTTCGGCAAATACGACCAGCGGATCGCAAGCGGGCCGAGCGGATCCATGAGATAGCCGGGCACCTTCTTCCAGATGCCCGGCTCGGCCGGCGGGATCACCGAGTGCGACGACAGCCAGCCGGCATTGCCATAGCTCGCCGCCTGTTCGCCGCCGGGCTCGCCCGGATCGATCAGCGTGACGCGATGGCCCTCGCGCAACGACTCGATGGCGCTGATCACACCGACCGCGCCGGCACCGATGATGGCGACGTGGCGGCCGGCCGGCATCGCTTTACGCCTTCACCGTGGGTGCAAAATCCTTGCCGACCGAGATCGCCCTGGGATCGATGATGCAGTGGAGGATCGACGGCTTGCCGGAAGCCAGCGCGCGCTCAAACGCCGGCGCGAATTCCTCGGTGCGCTCGACGCGCTCGCCATGGCCGCCGAATGCTTTGGCGTACATCGCAAAGTCAGGGTTCTTGAGCTGGGTGCCGACGACGCGGCCGGGATAGTCGCGCTCCTGGTGCATGCGGATGGTACCGTATTGCGAATTGTCGACGATGATGACGACCAGGGCTGCGTCATATTGCACGGCCGTCGCGAACTCCTGCCCGTTCATCAGGAAGCAACCGTCGCCGGCGAAAGCGACGACGGTACGATCCGGATATTGCCGCTTCGCAAGCACCGCCGCCGGCACGCCATAACCCATCGAGCCCGAGGTCGGCGCGAGCTGGGCCGCAAAGCTGTGGAAGCGGTGATGGCGATGGATCCAGCCGGCATAATTGCCAGCGCCGTTGCAGACGATGGCGTCCTTCGGTAGCCGGTCGCGCAACCAGGTCATGACTTGGCCGTACTGGAACGTGCCCGGCAGCTCGCGCGCCTTCTCGGTCCAGGCGAGGTAATCGGCGTGCGCCTTGGCGGCCTCGCCCTTCCAGGCCACTGCGACTGAAGGCTTCAGCGTCTCGACGGCCGCGGCAAACGCTGCGGGCGTCGCCTGGATCGCGAGATCAGGCTGATAGACCCGGCCGAGCTCTTCAGAGCCCGGATGGACATGGATCAGCTTCTGCTGCGGGTTCGGAATATCGAGCAGCGTATAGGACGAGGACGGCATTTCCGACATGCGCCCGCCGATGAGAAGAACGACATCGGCATTCTCGATGCGTGCCTTCAGCCCCGGGCTCGGCCCGATGCCGAGATCGCCGGCATAATGCGAATGATCGGCGTCGATCAGCGAGGCCCGGCGGAACGAGGTCGTGACCGGCAGGTCGAACCGCTCGGCGAAGCGCGCGATGCTCCTGGTCGCCTCTTCGGTCCAGCGCGAGCCGCCGAGGATGACCAGCGGCGCCTTGGCGCTTGCGAGCATGGCGCCGAGCTTTTCGATGTCGGCCGGCGCGGGCCAGCTCACCGCCGGCTCGATGCGCATGGCATCGGCCACGGCCGCGGTCTCGGTCAGCATGTTCTCCGGCAGCGAGATCACGACAGGACCGGGGCGGCCCTGCATGGCGACGCGGAAGGCGCGCGCCACCAGTTCCGGAATCCGGTCGGGGCGATCGATCTCGACCGCCCATTTCGCCATGGTGCCGAACACCGCCTTGTAATCGAGCTCCTGGAACGCCTCGCGCTCGCGCATGCCGGTGTCGACTTGGCCGACGAACAGGATCATCGGCGTCGAATCCTGCATCGCGATGTGGACGCCGTGGCTGGCGTTGGTGGCGCCGGGGCCGCGGGTGACGAAGCAGATCCCGGGCCGCCCGGTGAGCTTGCCATAGGCCTCCGCCATCATCGCCGCGCCGCCCTCCGCGCGGCAGATCATGACGTCGATCGGGCTGTCATGCAGCGCATCGAGCGCGGCCAGATAGCTCTCGCCCGGCACGCAGGTGACGCGATCGACGCCTTGCGCCACGAGCTGGTCGATCAGGATCTGGCCCCCGGTGCGGGTGTTGCGGATGGTCATGTCGGCTCCCTCAGGGCTTTGGCGATGCGCCATTATTCGGGAACTGCGTAAGACAGCCTGAGAGAGCGCGCAAGGTCGAAAGGCTCGCATCGCCTGCGCAGGCGTCATGCCGATCCCTGCCGTTTGCACTACAGCACGTACTGCGGCGCTCCTGGACTGGAGATGGCGAGCTCCGGCCTCTTCGTCTACTATCCGGCGAACTACATCGTCTGGAGCACCGGAATGCAAACCGTCGGGCTGATCGGGGGCATGAGTTGGGAGAGCACCGCGCTTTACTACAAGCTCATCAATGAGCGGGTCCGCGATCGCATGGGCAAGCTGCATTCCGCCCCGCTGCTGATATATTCCTACGATTTCGAGCTAATCAAGCAGATGCAGTATGCGGGCCGCTGGAGCGAGGCGGCGGCCAGCCTGGCTGACGTCGCGCAGCGTCTTGAAGGCGCCGGCGCGCGAGCGATCGTGTTGTGCACCAACACGATGCACAAGCTGGCGCCTGCCATCATATCCAGCGTGACCGTTCCGTTCATTCACCTGGGTGATGCGACGGCGCTACGAATTCGGGCGAAGGGATACCGGCGGGTCGGCCTCCTCGGCACGAAGTTCACGATGGAGGAGGATTTTTACATCGATCGGCTGCGCGCGCATGATCTCGACGTGCTGGTTCCCCCGGCCGACGCGCGCGCCGATGTGAACCGGATCATCTACGAGGAGCTGTGCCTCGGAATTGTCGCCGATCCCTCGCGCCGTCGCTACCAGGACGTGATGGCGGCGCTCGTCGCCGCCGGCGCGGAGTGCATCATCCTGGGCTGCACCGAGATCACGATGCTGGTCGGCCCTGATGACACCTCAGTCGAGACGTTCGACACCACGGCGATTCACGCGGAGGCGGCGGCTGATTTCGCCATCGGTTGAGCCTGAAGCAAGGCCCGCGATGCGGCATGCCATCAAGCAGGCGGTCTCAGGGTGAAGCACCCCTTTCTGCACGTCATTGCGAGCGCAGCGAAGCAATCCAGAGTCTCTCCACGGGGGATATTCTGGATTGCTTCGCTGCACTCGCAATGACGATGTGGATGGAGCAGTGGCCTCACCGATGCTCGATCGCCCTGATCGCGCCGCGGAGTTCGGCTAGGCCACGCAGGCGGCCGATCGCGGTGTAGCCGGGATTGGTGCGCTTGGTCGCTGTGAGATCGTCCAGCATGCGGTGGCCGTGGTCGGGGCGGAACACGATCTGCTTGTCGGGCGCGCGTCGGGCGTTCTCCTTCAACAGCGCCTTCAGCACCGCGACCATGTCGACGTCGCCATCGAGATGGTCGGACTCGTAGAACGACAGCCCGTCGGCCTCGCGCTTGGTCGCGCGCAGATGTGCAAAGGCGATGCGCGGGCCGAAGCGCTCGGCCATCTCCGGCAGATTGTTCTGAGGCCGCACGCCGAGCGAGCCCGTGCACAGGCAGATGCCGTTGGCCTTGGACGGCACGGCGTCGAACAGCGCCTGATAATCATCGGCTGAGGACGCAATGCGCGGCAGGCCGAACAACGGGCGCGGCGGATCGTCGGGATGCAAGGTCAGGGACACCCCGAGTTGCTCGGCCACCGGCGTGACACGCGCGAGGAATTCGGCGAGGTGCTGCCGCAGGACCGTGGGCGTGATGTCGCGATAGGTCTCGAGCCGGTCGCGGAATTGCGGAATGGTCATCGGCTCGGTGGTTGAGCCCGGCAGCGCGCTGGCGATCACCATGACGAGATAATCGATATCGGCCTGGCTCATCTGCTCGAACAGCTTTTTCGCGCGAGCCTGCTGCTCGGGCGAATATTCCTGCGTAGCCTCCGGGCGCTTGAGGATATGCAGCTCGAACGCGGCAAAGCGGTCCTGGTCGAACCGCATGGCGCGGGCGCCGTTCGGCAGCTCCCATTCGAGGTCGGTGCGGCACCAGTCCACCACAGGCATGAAATTGTAGCAGATGATCTTGATGCCAGAAGCGGCGACTGCTTCCAGGCTCGCGATCCACGCCTCGATGGACTTCGTCGCCTTGCCTCCGAGGCGCTTCACGTCGTCGGGGATCGGAATCGATTCCACCACCGACCATGTCAGCTTCGAGCGGCCCGGTTGGCCATTCTCGATGAAGTTCTTGCGCTCTTCGACCGCCTTGCGCGTCCAGGCCTCCCCGATCGGCACCTGATGCAACGCCGAGACGATGTCGCTCGCCCCGGCCTGCCTGACGTCATCCAGGGACACGGGATCATCCGGCCCGTACCAGCGCCAACCTTCGAGCATCATGCGCAATCTCCTAAAGTGTTTTCAAGCGAAGCGGGAACCGGTTCGCGTGAAGAAAACGCGTCAAAACAAAAGTCAGCTGGCGGTCAGCACGACCTTGACGCTCTGCGAGCGGTCGAGCGCCAGCCGGAGCGCATCCGGCGCGGTCGAGAGCGGACGCTCGGCGGTGACCAGCGACAGCACGTCCACGCTGCCATTGGAGATCAGTTCCACGGCGGTTGCGAATTCGAAGCCGAAGCGAAACGAGCCGCGCAGGTCGATCTCCTTCGCCATCACCGCATTCGACGGCGTCGGGATCTGGCCGCCCGGCAGATTGCCGATCTGCACCACAATGCCGCCGCGCCTGACGATGCCGATCGCGCTGGCAAGGCCCGCGGCCGTGCCCGAGACTTCGAAGGCGACGTCGTAAGGACGCGACGCTGCCTGCGCCTTTAGGCCGTCCTCGCCGCCCGAAACGTTCTCGACATGCGAGGCTCCGAGCTTGGTCGCAAAGGCCAGCGGCGCCGGCGCGATGTCGGCCACGGTGATGTCAGCCATGCCGGCGCGGTGCGCGGCGAGCATGGTCAGAAGCCCGATCGGGCCGGCACCGAAGATGATGCCGCGCTTGCCCTCGATATTGCCGGCGCGCGCGACCGCGTGCAGGCAGACGGCAAGCGGCTCGGCGAGCGCCGCGGCCTGATAGGACACGTGATCCGGGATCTTGACGCATTGCGCCGGGATGGCATCGAAGTAATTGGCAAAGCCGCCCTGCATGTGCGGTGTCTTCGAGGCCGAGCCCATGAAGTAGATGTTCTCGCAGAGATTGGGCCGGCCGTCGCGGCAGGCGACGCAATGGCCGCACCAGCGCGACGGGTTGACGGCGACGCGGTCGCCGAACTTCAGGCTGGCCGCGGCTCCTGCGATCTCCACGACCTCACCCGAGATTTCGTGGCCGAGCACCAACGGCGACTTCACCACGAAATCGCCGGTCCGCGCATGGCGGAAATAATGCATGTCCGAGCCGCAGATGCCGCCGGCACCGAAGCGGATGCGCACCATGCCGTCTGCGAGCTTGTCGAGCGGATGCTCGACCATGCGCAAATCTTCGGGACCGAACAGGGTTGCGGCGAGAGCGATTGAGGTCATTTGGAGAGTCCCATGTATTTCGGCAGCCAGAGGGTGAGTTCGGGGATGTAGGTGATCGCGATCAGCGCGAGCATCAGCGGCACCAGCCAGGGCAGGATCGCAACCGTCGTGCGCTCGACCGAGAGCTTTGCCACGCGGGCGAGCACGAACAGCACCATGCCGAGCGGCGGATGCAACAGGCCGATCATCAGGTTCAGCGTCATGATCAGTCCGAAGTGGATCGGATCGATGCCGAGCTTGAGCACGATCGGGAGCAGGATCGGCACCAGGATGGTGATCGCCGCCGTGGTGTCGATGAAGCAGCCGACGAACAGGATCAGCACGTTGGCGAGCGCCAGGAACACCCATTTGTTGTGGGTGATGCTGAGCATCCAGTCCGACAGCATCTGGGCTGCCTGCGACACCGTCAGCAGCCAGGCGAAGATCGAGGCGGCGGTGACGATGAACAGCACCGAGGCCGTGGTCTCGATGGTGTCGAACGTCGCCTTGGCGACCGTCTGGAAGGTCATGGTGCGGTAGCGCACGAGGCCGAGGAACAGCGACCAGATCACCGCGGCGACGGCGGCTTCGGTCGGCGTGAACCAGCCGAGCGTCATGCCGCCGATCAGGATCACGGGCGCCATCAGCGCCATCACCGCCGAGAAGTCGAAATACCAGTCGATCACGAGCAGCGTGCCGAGCCCTATCGCGACCGCGACGTTGACCGAGAGGCCTGCGAGCACCATCAGCCAGATCGCCATCGGGAACGACAGGACGATGAAGATCTCGAGCCCGGCGGAGCCGAGCTGCGGCCAGGAGAACGGCGTGTCGCTGCCCCATTTGTTCTTATGCGCGAAGTAGGTGACCGTGGCCATCATGAACAGCGTCAGCACGACGCCGGGAATGACGCCGCCGAGGAACAGCGCGCCGATCGAAACGTTCGCCATCATGCCGTAGATCACGAACGGCAACGATGGCGGGATGATGGGCCCGAGCGTCGCCGAGGCCGCGGTGACGCCGACCGAAAACTCGGTTGAGTAGCCGTGGTCCTTCATCGCCTTGATCTCGATGGTGCCGAGACCGGCAGCGTCCGCGATCGCGGTGCCGGACATGCCGGAGAAGATCACCGAGCCGATGATGTTGACGTGGCCGAGGCCGCCGCGCATCCACCCCACCAGTGCGACGGCGAACTTGTAGATCCGCCCGGTGACGCCGGCGATGTTCATGAGATTTCCGGCCAGGATGAAGAACGGCACCGCGAGCAGCGGAAAGCTCTCGACCCCGGCGATCATGCGCTGTGCCAGCGTGACGTCGGGCGTCACGCCGCTGACCAGGATGTAAAGCAGCGACGACGCGGCCATGGCAATCGCCACGGGAACGCCGAGCAGCATCAGGATGAGAAATCCTCCGAGTAACAGCAGCATGGTCTTATCCTTCCGATCCGTCGTAGGCACCGGGACGTTCGAGGACCGAGTAGCCCTGCCGCCAGTTCTGGATGGCCACCTGCACGGAGCGTGCGAACATCAGCACAAAGCCCGCCAGCACGGCGTAATAGACGTAGTCCTTGGGAAGATTGATCGTGGTCATCTGCTCGTCGCCGATGATATGGATGTAGACCCAGACCAGCTTGATGGCGTAGCCGAAGAAGGCGATCCGGATCAGGTCGATCATTGTCGACAGCGCCCGCGCCACGAGATGCGGCAGATAGCGGTAGACGAGGTCGACCTGGATGTGCCGCGACAGCCGCACGCACATCGAGGAGCCGATGAAGACCACACCGATCAGGCAGTAGGTCGCGATCTCCTCGGTCCAGGCGTAGCTGTCGTTGAGCACGTAGCGGGTGAAGAACTGGAGGAAGACGGCGAGCGCCATGACCCAGAAGATCGCAAGCGCAACCCAGTCCTCGAATGCGTAGACGCCGAGATCGACCTTCGGCGTCGCCTCCTCCTCGAAAGTATGGGCGATCTCGTCCGCGGTGATCTGCCGGTGTATTTCGGCGGTCGACATGGGGGTACTCCTCAAACCTCTCGATCGTCATTCCGGGGCGGCTCGAAGGGACCGCGCAACGCGCGGCCCGAGCGGCCGAACCCGGAATCTCGAGGTTTCCGGGTTCTCGCTTCGCGAGCGCCGGAACGACAGCGTGGATTATTTGACCGCCTGGATCTTTTCCCAGTCGGCCTTGCGATAGCCGAAGGTCTCGAACGCGACGTTCTTCAGCACGGTGTCGCGGAACTCGTTCTTGTCGACCTCGGTCACGCTCAGGCCCTTGTCCTTGAAGAAGGCGACCAGCTTGGCTTCGTTCTGCTTGATCTCGCCGGTGGCCTTGGCGGAAGCTTCCTGCGCCACGTCGGTGAAGATCTTCTTGTCCTCGTCAGAGAGCTTCTTCCACAGCGCGCCGGCGATCACGGTGTTGAGGTGATCGACGATGTGGCCGGTCAGCACGATGTGCTTCTGCACCTCGTAGAACTTCTTGGCCTCGATCGTGGTCAGCGGGTTCTCCTGCGCCTCGACGGTGCCGTTCTGGAGCGCGAGGTAGACTTCGGCGAAGGCGATCGGCGCGGTGTTGGCGCCGCAGGCGCGCGGCATCGCGAGATAGGCCGGCACGTCGGGCACGCGCATCTTCAGGCCCTTCATGTCGGCGCAGGTCTTGATCGGCTTGTTCGACGAGGTCTGGCGCACGCCGTAATAGGTCACCGCGACGATGTGGTGGCCGCTCTTGTCCTCGTAGCCCTTGGCGAGCTCCTTGAAGATGTCGCTCTTGGTGTAGGCGAGCAGATGATCGGCGTCGCGGAACGTGTAGGGATAGTAGGTCACGCCGATCGGCGGGAAGCTCTTGGCCGCGAAGCTCGAGCCGGAGATGATGATGTCGACCGAGCCGAGCGAGAGGCCCTGGTTGATATCGGCTTCCTTGCCGAGCTGCGAGGCCGGATAAACGTCGATGGCGTAGCGCCCATTGGTGCGCTTGCCGATCTCCTGCGCGGCCCAGACCGAGGAGGTGTGGAACGGCTCCGAAGTCTCGTAGACGTGGGCCCATTTGAGTTTGGTCTGCGCCATGCCGGCACTGGTCGCAGCCAGCAGCGTAGCGGCGGAGATCGCCGCGGCAATCGTCATCTTTTTCAACATCGACTTTTTCTCCCGTTCAAGTCTGCTTCTTGTTCGCCCGCCCCGACACGGATGCGGGCCGCACAATCTCATCGCCGCCGCGCGCTGTTGCCGGCGGCCCGCTTCTTCGGCGCATGTTTCGGCTTCGACGGCTTTGCCGCAGCTCGCACCGTGCGGCCGCCTCCGGACGACGATCCCGCGGCGGGCTCGGCGCCGAAATTCTGCGCAAAACGCTCCTGCGAGCGCGCCAGATGAGCGCGCATCGCCTCGCGCGCGGCTTGCGGATCATGCGCCGCGATCGCCTCGCGCACGGCGCGATGCTCGTCGAGCGCGGTGCGCCAGGTGCCCGGGCTCTCGAAATAATGCGCGAGCTGCGCGAAATAGGGATTGAGCCGCTGGTCGAACAGCTCGCCGACCACGCGCACCAGAACGGCATTACCGAGGCTGCCGGCGATCGCGACGTGGAACGCGCGGTCGTGAACCATCGAAGCTTCGCCGGGATGCTCGACCTTCTCCATTGCGAGAAGCGAGGCATCGGTTCGGGCGATATCGTCCCTGGTCGCGACGCGCGCGGCCTCTTCGGCAATGGCGCCTTCCAGGAATTCGCGGGCGCGGAGCAACTCGAACGGCCCCTCGATGACGGACGCGGCTGCGGGTGCGGCGATTGCGGCGGGCTCGATCACATAGATGCCGGAACCGACGCGGATACGCAGGCGCCCCTCGACCTCGAGCGCGATCAGGGCTTCGCGCACCGTTGGCCGCGACACCTTGATCTGCTCGGCGAGCTCGCGCTCGGTCGGCAAGCGGCTGCCGACCGCGTACTCGCCGCTGTCGATCAGGCTTCGCAATTGATCGGCGACCTGGCGATAAAGCCGTCTCGCCTCCACAGCTTCCAGCGGCACGCTGGTCCTCCCGAAAGGATCGCGCGGGGCATTCCCGCCCGCGGTCCGCCAATTTTGAAATTGGTCTTACCAATTGACCGAAGCATTGACCTGATACTGGCGTCATGTCAAGCAGCGGCAAGCAAAGGGGAGACGTCCATGCGCCCAGGTTCAATTCGCCTTGGCCGCGCCAATCTCGACGGGCTGCCGCCAGCTATCCGCCGGCCGGCCTATGAACGTTCGCGCATCACGCCCGGCATCGTGCATCTCGGCCTCGGCGCCTTTCATCGCGCGCATCAGGCCGTCGTCATCGACGATTGCCTTGCCGCAGGCGCCGCGTCCTGGGGCATCGTCGGCGCCAGCCTGCGCAGCCCGGATACGCGCGACGCCCTCGCCCCGCAGGATCATCTCTACACGGTTGCCACACGTGCCGAAGGCACTGAGCACCGCGTCATCGGCGCGCTGCTCGACAGTGTCGTCGCCCGCGAAAACCCGGCAGCCCTGGTCGAGCGGATGGCCGATCCCGCCATTCGCATCGTCTCGCTCACGGTGACCGAGAAGGGCTATTGCCACACGCCGCAGACCGGCGATCTGGACGAACGGCATCCCGACATCGTGCACGATCTCAACAATTTCGGTGCGCCGCGCTCGGCGCCTGGCTTCATCGTGGCTGCGCTGGCGCGCCGGCGGGCGCAGGGGCTTTCGCCCTTCACCGTGCTGAGCTGCGACAATCTCGCAGCCAACGGCCACACCGTGCAGCGCATCGTGACGCAGTTCGCCGCGCTCCGGTCGAAGGATCTCGGCAAATGGATTGCGGATACGGTCGCCTTCCCCTCCATTATGGTCGACCGCATCGTGCCGGAGACGACGGATAGCGACCGCGATGCGGTTGCGAACGCGCTCGGCCTACGCGACGCCTGGCCTGTGATGACCGAACCCTTCACGCAATGGGTGGTCGAGGACCGCTTCAGCGCGGGCCGGCCCGATCTCGCCGCAGCCGGGGTCGAGCTCGTCAGCGACGTCAAGCCGTTCGAGCTGATGAAGCTGCGGCTGCTTAACGCCAGCCATTCCGCGCTAGCCTATCTCGGCTATCTCTCCGGCTATGAGACCATCGCGGACACCATGCAGGATCCGCATTTCGCGCGCCTCGCCGCGCAGGTGATGGAGGACGCGGCGGTGACGCTGACGATGCCAGATGGCACCGACCTTGCCGCCTATCGTGCCTCGCTGCTGAAGCGCTTTGCCAATCCGGCGCTGCATCACCGCACCTGGCAGATCGCGATGGACGGCTCGCAAAAGCTGCCGCAGCGCCTGCTCGGCGCGATGCAGGATCGCCTGCGCAAGGATTTACCGATCGCAACTCATGCGCTCGCGGTGGCCGGCTGGATGCGCTACGTCACCGCAACAGACGAGCAGGGCCGCGCCATCGACGTGCGCGATCCGCTCGCCGCTGAATTCGCCGCGCTGGCGCGCGAGGCAGGTCCCGTCGCCGAGCGGCTCGCGCCCGCATTGCTTGGGGTTCAGAAGGTGTTCGGGCCGCTGGGTGCCGAGCCGCGCCTGCGCGAAGCCGTGACCGCGGCGCTCGGGCGACTTTACAAGGATGGCGCGCGGCGGGCAGTGGAGACGCTCGTCTCGGCGTGACCACAAAGTGGGCAGCAATGCTGCACTGCGGCCAAAGTCGACGGAAGTCGCGCTTGATTTTTGCCAGTCCTTGCTCCACCCGGAAGCGATGGCAAAGGACAGCAAGATCATCGCCGCCAACGCGGCCTTCTACGCCGCTTTTTCCACCGGCGACTTCGACGGGATGGAACGGATGTGGGCGGACGACGATGCCATTTCCTGCATCCATCCCGGCTGGCCGGCCATCATCGGGCGCGCCACGGTGATCGGAAGCTGGCGCGACATCCTGCAAAGCCCCGAGCGGCCGCAGATCGCCTGCGCCGAGCCCCAGGCGATCGTCGACGGCGACAGCGCCCGCGTGCTCTGCATCGAGATCGTCGACGGCACCGCTTTGGCCGCCGCCAACCATTTCCGCCGCGTCGGGGACGACTGGCGCCTGGTGCATCACCAGTCCAGCCCGATCGCGCAGATTGTCGAACAGGCTGAAGACGATAGAACGAGCCACCGCGTCCACTGAACGCGGCCAGCACGCGGCCCATTCTACTGTGCATGGGGTTGTTTTTCAGTTTTCTTGCCTGGCGCTCCCGAGTTCCGACAGGTCATCCAGCACGGCCCGGGCCGCGCTGAAGTCATCATCCGCAAAGAACATGCTCCGGGTGATCAGAACCGGAATGCCGGCGCGTGAGGCCGCGGCCAGCCCGTTGGCGGAATCCTCGATGGCAACGCAGCTTGATGGGTCCAGCTTCAGCCGTACCAGCGTTTCGAGATAGACGTCCGGCGCGGGTTTCTTGTGCCTGACGTCGTCACCGGCGAGGATCGCGTCGAACTCCGCAGCCCAGTTCGTCCCCAGCGCTTGCGACAGCAGCGCATCGATGTTGCCGCGCGAGGTCGTGGTCGCAATCGCAAGCCGCTGCCCGCGCGCCTTTGCCGCAGCGAGCAGCTGGATCACGCCCGGTCTCAAGGGACAGCAGCCGGTTTCGACCAGCTTGGCGTAGTGCACGGTCTTGATGCGGTGAAGCGCGGCGATGTCCTCGTCCCGCAATGGCAGGCTGATCCGCAAGCTTTGTTGGTAGGCGCGCATGCGCTCCTTGCCGCCGGTGACCCGCAGCAGGCCCTTGTAGACGGCGCGGTCCCACTGCCAGTCGAGGCCGTGACGGGCGAAGGCATGGTTGAAGGCCTGCCGATGCAGTTCCTCGGTCTCCGCCAGGGTGCCGTCGACGTCGAAGATCAGCGCGCCGGCGCGCCGGATCAGCTCCGCGGCATCCGCCGGCGCCGAGGCGAGCACGCCTGCCTGCATGATCGACACCTCTCTCCCTCCCGATCTACCGTGACGAGCGAGCATCCCCCGCGGTGGCAGGCGAGACAAATCGCAATATCTTTTGCCGAACCCAAAAATCTCTTATGAGCGAGAGGCGCGCGGCGCGAACGGGAACTCCGACCGATACGGCAGAGGCATGCGGCTCTTCATTCTTGGCTTGGGCTACAGCGCGAGGCATTTCGTCGGCAAATTCGGCGGCGCCTTCTCGCATGTCGCCGGCACCGTGCGGGATCGTGCGCAGGGGGATGCGCTTGCCGGCGTCGAGATGCATGCCTTTTCCGGCAGCCACCCGTCGCGCGAGACGATCGATCAGGTTCGCGACGCAGACGTCGTTCTGGTGTCGATCCCGCCCGGTAGCGCCGGCGACCCCGCCATCGTAGCGTTCGGCGACGTGCTGGCGGCGCGCCGCCGCAAGATCGTCTATCTCTCCACCATTGGCGTCTACGGCGATCACGGCGGTGGCTGGGTCGACGAGAGCACGCCGCCACAGGCGACCCTCGAGCGCGCGCGCATGCGGGTTGCTGCCGAACAGGCATGGATGAACGCGGCGCGCGGCGAGGCCGCGATCCTGCGGCTTGCGGGCATCTACGGCCCGGGCCGCAACGCACTGGCGACGCTGCGGGCGGGCACGGCCCGGCGCATCATCAAGCCCGGCCAGGTTTTCAACCGCATCCATGTCGACGATATCGCGAGCGCGATCATGGCCGCCCTTCACCACGGAAGCGGCGGAATCTGGAACGTCTGCGACGACGAGCCCGTGCCGCCGCAGGACGTGATTGCCTATGCGGCTGAGCTGATGGGTGTTGCGCCACCCCCGGAAGAGCCTTTCGCGACGGCCGAGATGTCGGCGATGGCCCGCAGCTTCTATGCCAGCAGCGCCCGTGTCTCCAACGCGAAATTGAAGCGCGAGCTCGGCATCACGCTGGAGTGTCCGACCTATCGGCACGGCCTCGATGCGTTGTGGCGCGCAGGCGAAGGACGATAGGGTTCCGGAAATCCCCGGCGCGTCCCAGTCATGCCCCGCCCGCGCTTGACTTCGCGTCAGTGCGGACGTGAGCTAGGCATCGCGCGAGCCACTCACACAACGCGCCCGCGCCCTGGGAGGACGCAATGAACAAGACGATCGCCATGATCGCGGCGGCTGCTGCCGTCATCACGCTCAGTGCAGCGCGCGCCGCACCGCTGCCGGAAGCCAACCCTGATGATGTCGGCTTCTCCAGTCAGGGCCTTGCACGTCTCGATAGCTTCTTTGCGCGCGAGATCGCCGCCAAGCGCGTGCCCGGCGCGGTGGTCGCCGTTGCGCGCGACGGCAAGCTGGTGCACCACAAGGCCTACGGCCTGCTCGATCCCGACAAGGGCACGCCGATGCCGATCGACGCGATCTTCGCGCTGGCTTCGATGACGAAGCCGATGGCGGCGGTCGCAGGTCTGACGCTGATGGAAAAAGGCCAGTTGCCGCTTCAGGCCAAGCTGTCCGACTACTATTCCGGCTTCGCCGACATGAAGGTCGGCACGGCTCAGGCTGACGGCTCGCTCAAGCTCGAGCCGCAGGCCTCGCCGATCTTCATCCACGATCTCTACCGGCACACGTCCGGATTGATGTATGGCGGCCGCCCGGACTCATCGAGCCCGGTGGCGCGGCAATACCCCGATGGCATCGCGCCGGCGATCGAAGGCGACACCCAGGCCTTCATCGATCGCATCACCAAACTGCCGCTGGCGCATCAACCCTCGACAGCGTTCGAATACGGCTTTTCGATCGACGTGCTCGGCGCCGTCATCGAGAAGGTGAGCGAGCAGAAGCTCGGCGACTATCTCGCCGCCAATGTCTGGCAGCCGCTCGGCATGACGGACGCGACCTTCCACCCGACCGACGCGCAGCGCCCTCGCCTCGCCCGTCCCTTTGGCAACGATCCGCTGACCGGCAAGCCGCAAGTCATCAAGCTCTTGGACACACCGACCAAGTTCGACTGCGGCGGCGCCTGCTCGTTCGCGACGATCGGCGACTATCTCCGCTTCGGACAGATGCTGCTCAACGGCGGAGAGCTCGACGGCCAGCGCATCCTCGGTCCGAAGACCGTGCATCACATGACGACCAACCACCTTGGCCCCGAGATCAAGAACAACGTGGCCAATGTCGAGCCGCATCGCGGCGGCTTCGGCTTTGGCCTTTCGGTCGCAGTTCGCACCAGCGAGGGGCTCTCATCGGTCCCCGGCAATCCCGGCGAGTTCACCTGGAATGGTGCCTTCGGAACGCAGTTCTTCTGCGACCCGAAGGAACGCCTCGTCGTCGTCGTGGGGACGGCTGCGCCGGGCGAGCTCAGGAAATACTATCGTGAGCAGGTTCAGGATATCGTCTATGGCGCGATGACGAAGTGAGACCTGCGCTATTTAGGCGAAAGGGCGGCCACGCGGGCCGCCCTTTAAATCCAGTCAGCTCAACACGCCGTACTTCTTGAACCAGGCCTCCGCCTGCTTCCAGGCATCTTCCGCCGCGTCCTTGCGGTAGCTGCCGCGATAGTCGGCATGGAAGCCGTGCGGCGCTTCGGGGTAGATCTTGAATTCGGCCGTCTTCTTGTTCTGCTCGAGCGCGGCCTTCATCTGCTCGACCTGCGCGACGGGAATGCCGGTATCGGCACCACCATAGAGGCCGAGCACCGGCGCCTTCATCTCCGGCGCGAGCTGGATCGGGCTCTTCGGCCACAGCGGATTGGCGGGATCGACCACAGTCCCGTAGAAGGCAACACCGGCCTTGAGGCTGCCGCTATGGGCGGCGTATTCCCAGACCGTGCGGCCGCCGCGGCAGAAACCGATGATGCCGAGCTTCGCCGTGTCACCGCCCTGCGATCCCGCCCACGCTACTGTCGCGTCGAGATCGGACAGCAGCTCGGCGTCCGGCTTGGCATTGACGACGGGCAAAAGGTCCTTGATCTCGGTGACCTTGGTGAGATCGACGCCCTTGCGGAAATAATAATCGGGCGCGATTGCGAAGGCGCCGAGCTTGGCGAGGCGCCGCGTCACGTCCTTGATGTATTCATGCAGGCCGAAAATTTCCATCGCCACGACGATCACTGGCGCCTTGGTGTTGCCGGCAGGACGGGCGAAATAGGCGGGCATCTCTTCGGAGCCGACCTTGATCTTGGCGTCGCCAGCCTGAAGACCAATGGCGTCGGTCGCGATCACCTCGGCACGGACGGGACCGGCTGCAAGCGTGTAGCCGGCGGTGACGGCCGCGGTGGCGCTCATGAATCCGCGGCGCGAGACCGGGGCGACTTTTGTCAATCCGACGACGTCGGACGTCATGGTGGTTTCGAAACTCATCGTAGTCCCTTGCTGCTGCCTATCGTGCCTCCGAGGGCGACGCATTCGCCAATAGTTGCCGGGGAAACGCAAGTCATCAGCCTGCGAGCAAGCGGCCTTGGCCATGCGCCAGATTTCCGGATTGATCGTGTGTCCAATTGAACCGCGTGGCTGCGCCGCGACGCAAATCCATTGACCGAAAATGGGGGTTCTTCCGCCGCACCCCGCAGGGTCAGACGTTGCGGATACTTCCCTCCTTCGCGCAATTCGAACGGCCTCCCGCAACAAATGGGGTGGCGGCCGCAAAGATGCATCATGTTGTCCGGATGCTGCGCGATCGGATCCGGCGCGCGTTGACCCCCGGCGACAAACGAGGGGGGTAGGAGGCGCGCTGCGCAAGCCGGCGGTTCTCGCCGGCGGACGGCACCTTGTATGCATTATCCCAGTTGCCATCCCCTCGCACTTCGCTTTACATGCCGGCAACTCGCCCGCGGATGACGCCCGGGCTCAAAAACCCACACCTTGTCAAAGGGACGGAGCATGGCGCGTAACATATTGATTCTCGGGGCTTCTTACGGCTCCCTGCTCGGCACGAAGCTCTTGATGGCGGGGCACAACGTGACCCTGGTCTGCCGCGCCAAGACCGCGGAGCTGATCAACCGCGAAGGTACCGAGGTGCGCATCAAATTGCGTGACGAGGCGGTGCACCGGGCGATCTTCTCGCGCAACCTGCCCGGCAAGCTCGACGCCGTGACCCCGGCCAATGTCGACCTCTCCCGCTACGATCTGGTGGGTCTTGCGATGCAGGAGCCGCAATACACCAACCACACGGTGCGCGTTCTCATGGTCAAGATCGCCGCGGCGAAGCTGCCGTGCCTGTCGATCATGAACATGCCGCCCCTGCCCTATCTCAAGCGCATCCCGGCGCTCGCCGACTTGGATCTGGAAGAGGCATACACCAATGCGCAGGTGTGGGAGCGGTTCGAGCCGGGCCTCGTGACGCTGTGCTCGCCCGACCCGCAGGCGTTCCGGCCGCCGGAAGAAGCTGCGAACGTGCTGCATGTCGGCCTGCCCACCAACTTCAAGGCGTCGGTCTTCGCCGACGAGAAGCACAACAAGGTACTGCGCGAGTTGGAGGCCGACATCGACGCTGTGACGCTCGACGGCCACGACGTGCCGGTGAAGCTGAAAGTGTTCGACTCCCTGTTCGTGCCGCTGGCGAAATGGTCGATGCTGCTGACCGGCAACTACCGCTGCATCACGCCGAGCGAGCCGCAGTCGATCCGCGATGCCGTGCACGGCGACCTCCAGCGTTCGCAGACGATCTACGAGCATGTCGACGCGATCGCGCGCCGCCTCGGCGCCGATCCGCAGGACCAGGTGCCGTTCGCGAAGTACGCCAAGGCAGCCGAAAGCCTGCTCAAGCCGTCATCGGCCGCGCGCGCGGTCGCGAGCGGCGCGCCCTTCATCGAGCGCGTCGACCTCCTGGTGAAGCTGATCTCGCATCAGCTCGGCGCGCCCAATTCCGAGATCGACCGCACGGTCGAGATCGTGGACCAGAAGCTGAATGAGAAGATCGTGCAGGGCGGATCCGGCGCGCAGTAAGCGCGCTGGTGCGTGTGACCGGATCGGAATGCGCAGGCAAGTGCTGGGTTCCCGCGGGAGACTTCGCTTCCGTCATCCGACAATGATCCCTCCGGTCCGAGCGTGAGCAACATAGCCTTGTAAAAGCGTCTGTGTTACACGGCACTTTCCGGCATGGATG
This sequence comes from Bradyrhizobium sp. 199, assembly GCF_023073355.1. Taxonomy (GTDB): domain Bacteria; phylum Pseudomonadota; class Alphaproteobacteria; order Rhizobiales; family Xanthobacteraceae; genus Bradyrhizobium. Next base: position 1,069,077 of record NZ_JADPJI010000002.1, on the reverse strand, counting down.
GACCGTGCCTGCATCGGGATCCAGGACGCAGAGAAGCAGAAGTAATGGATCAGACGATGCTGAGCGTCGTCCGCGCGGTCGAGGCAGGCGCGACGACCATGAAAGGCGTGATCGACGCCACCGGGCTGTCCCGTCTCAAGATCGAACGTGCGTTGAACGCGCTGGAGAAGCAGAAGCTGCTGGTTCGCGACGGCCAGGGCTTTCGCGCGACGGGCGTGCCGAAGGCGGCGCCGCTGGTCCGACAATGCGGATCGTGCAACGCCTGCTGCGATGTTCTCGAAGTGGCCGCCGTCGACAAGCCGGTGAACCATCTCTGCAAGCACTGGGAGACCGGGACCGGCTGCACCATCTACGACCGCCGCCCCCAGATGTGCCGCTCCTTCGTCTGCGCCTGGCTGCAAGGCCATCTCGACGACGACTGGTTCCCGGCGAAGTCCGGCATCATCGTCCATTTCAGCCAGGATGCCGTGAACGTTACGGTGGACGACCATTGCCCCGATCGCTGGCGCGAGGAGCCGTATTTCAGCAAGCTCGCCGAATGGTCGCTGAACGGGATCAGGCGGATCGGAAACCGGGGCTATGCCACCCTCGTCGTCTCCGGCGCCAACCGCTTCCTGCTGCTCGGACAGACCATTGTTCCCGAGCCGACGCTGTTCGGCACGGCATTCCTGCCGCTCACGGCCGACACGTTCCGGTTCTGGCGGGCGACATCGCCGGAGCATTTGCAGCGACTGCATGAGCGGATCGCCGAGATCGAGCGGATCAGGCAGGAATTCGGCTCCTGCGTCATCCCCGAGAACGACGACGACGATCCGCAGCCGCCCTATCGTCCCGCCCTTCTGCGGCAATCCAATCACGCTTGAACTCCACCGTGGGCAACGCGGCACGATCAGCCCCGTGCCGCTCGACGCGCCGCGACGAGATTGATAAGCCCCTGTCCGCGAATGACGGGGACTTGAGTCGGACATGACGGTTGCGATCGAGATGGGGCAGACCACGGCAGGCGCCCCGGCCGCCATGGACCTCGAGGAACTCCTGGCGACGCGCCTCCTGGTGCAGGGCAATTCGGGCTCCGGCAAATCGCATCTCTTGCGACGGCTGCTGGAACAGAGCGCGCCCTGGGTGCAGCAGGCCATCATCGACCCCGAAGGCGATTTCGTCACGCTGGCAGAGCGGTTCGGCCATCTCGTAATAGAGGCCGAGGATCACACCGAGCGCGGCCTTCAGGTCGCCGGCGAGCGGGCGCGGCTGCATCGCGTCTCCACCGTGCTCAATCTCGAAGGCCTCGACGCCGAGAACCAGATGCGCCGTGCGGCCGCGTTTCTTGGCGGGCTGTTCGATGTCAACCGCGACCATTGGTATCCGATGCTCGTCGTCGTCGACGAGGCCCAACTGTTCGCGCCGGCGGTTGCAGGCGAGGTCTCGGACGAAGCGCGAAAACTCTCGCTCGGCGCGATGACCAATCTGATGTGCCGCGGCCGCAAGCGCGGTCTTGCCGGCATCATCGCGACCCAGCGGCTGGCGAAGCTCGCCAAGAACGTCGCGGCGGAAGCCTCCAACTTCCTGATGGGCCGGACCTTCCTCGACATCGACATGGCCCGCGCCGCCGATCTGCTCGGCATGGAGCGACGGCAGGCCGAAGCCTTTCGCGACCTGGAGCGCGGGCAGTTCATGGCGCTGGGACCTGCGCTGTCACGCCGTCCCCTGCGTTTGCATATCGGCCCGACCGACACCCAGCCGCGCAATTCCACGCCGCGGCTGATGCCGTTGCCGGAGGCGCTTGAGGATATGCGCGCCGTGATCCTGGCTGCGCCGCCGCCCGATGCCAGCCGGCCGCAGCGACGGCCGGCGCCAGATCTGCTTGAGCAGCTCCGCGCCGCGAAGACGGCCGCGGTGCCGGAGATTCGGCCGGACGTTGTGGAGGTGGTCGTCAGCGCCGAGCAGCTCGCCGAGCGTCGCGAACGCGTGGATCGTACGCTGCGCGCCGTGCTCGCCGAGCCCGACGCCGGCTTCCGCGCCGTCGGCGTGCTCTATCAGGAGTTCGTGGTCCGCTGCCGCATCGAAGGCCTCGGTTCGGCGGTGCCTGATCTCAACGAGTTTCGCCGCATGCTGACGCATGCGCGCGCCGGGCTTGGCGCCGACATCGCCGGGGACGACGCCTGGCAGGACGTGTCGCTGCGCGCATCCATTTTGCCTGACGACATGCAGGGCGTGTTCATGATGATCGCACGTGCGGCGAAGGAAGGCTGGCCCTGTCCAGGCGATGCCGCAATCGCGCGGGCCTATGGCTCGCATTCGCTGCGCCGGGCGCAGCGGCTGCTCGGCTACATGGAGGAGCAGGGGCTGATCGTCGTCCAGCTCGACGGCGGCGGGCGCCGGATCGTGACGCTGGTCGAGCTGGCCTGGGCCACGGCGCCCGGCGATCCCAACGGCGATGATCTGCCGGCCGAGCAGGTCGCGAGAGCGGCTTCGGCCTGAGCGTTACCCGGTAGAAAGTTTAGATCGCTACGCAGCCTCGGAGCCGCCGAGATAGGCGTCGCGGATTCGGGGGTCGTCCTTCAGCGCCCGCGCCGGGCCTGACAGCACGATCTTGCCGGTCTGGAGCACATAGGCTTCATGCGCGATCTCGAGCGCGAGGCTGGCGTTCTGCTCGACCATGAACACCGAGACGCCCTCCTGGTTGATCGTCCTGATCAGCTCCAGCACGCGATCGACATAGAGCGGCGACAGGCCCATGGTCGGCTCGTCCATGACGATCATGCGCGGCCTGCTCATCAGCGCCCGCGCCATCGCCACCATCTGCTGCTCGCCGCCGGAGAGCGAGCCGGCGCGCTGCGACAGCCGCTGGCCGAGCTTTGGGAAGAGCGTCAGCATCTTGTCGAGATCCTGCGCCACCGCGTCGCGATCATTGCGCACGAAGGCGCCCATCAGGATGTTCTCGCGCACGCTCATGTCCGCGAACAGCCGCCGCGCCTCCGGCACCGAGGCGATACCGCGGCGGACGATCTGCGGCGTGGAGAGTCCGAGCAGCGAGGCGCCATCGAAGCTCACCTCGCCGGAGCGCGGCTTCACCAGCCCCAGAATGATCTTCATCGTGGTCGATTTGCCGCTGGCATTGCCGCCGAGCAAGCAGACGATATGGCCGCGCGCCACCGATATCGACAGGTCGAAATGCACCTGGGCCTGCCCGTAAAAGGTGTTGACGCCCGTGAGTGCGAGCAGCGGTTCGCCAGAAGCGTTGGTCATGCCGCGCTCTCCCGCTCCGTCGCCAAGCCGTGGCCAAGATAGGCCTCGATCACCTTGGGATCGCCCCGCACCTGTTCGCCCGGCCCTTCGGCGATCTTCTTGCCCTCGTCCATGACGATGACGCGGTCAGACAGGCGCATCACCATCTCCAGCTTGTGCTCGATCAGGAGGATGGTCAGCCCTTCCGCCTTGAGCTCGGCGACGAGACCCTGCATCTCCGCGGTCTCGGTCGGGTTCATGCCGGCGGTCGGCTCGTCGAGCAGCAGCAGGCGCGGCTTCAGCGCGAGCGCACGCGCGATCTCGACACGGCGGCGGTTGGCGTAGGAGAGACTATAGGCCGGCTGGTCGATGCGCGGCAGCAGCCGCTCGCCGAATCGGGCGAGAATGGCTTTCAGCTCTTCCCGCAGCCGCTCTTCCTCCGCCTTCACGCTCGCGGGCCGCAGCAGTGCCAGCCCCAGTTCGAGCAGCGGGCCAATCACCGGCACGGCCGGCTTCACTGCGCGCAGCCGCGTATGGGCGCCGATCAGGACGTTGTCCATGACGCTGAGATTGCCGAAGACGCGGCCGAGCTGGAACGTACGCGCGATGCCTTCGGCCGCGAGCCGCTCCGGCGACAGGCCCGTGACATCCTGGCCTTCGAAGCTGACAGCGCCGTCATCGGGCCGATCGAGCCCGGTCACAAGATTGAACAAGGTCGTCTTGCCGGCGCCGTTCGGGCCGATGATGCTGATGAGCTCGCCACTGGCAAGATCGAGATCGATCGCGTCGACCGCGGTGAGGCCGCCGAAGCGCCGCGTCAGTCCGCGCAGGGACAGCATCAGCGTGCTCCGCTCCGCCATCAGATCGTCCCCAACAGGCCCTGCGGCCTGAACCGCACGAGCAGCAGCAGCACGATGCCGTAGATCAGGATGCGATATTCCGCCGCAATCCGGAAGACCTCTGGCAGGCCGACCAGCGCGACCGATCCGAGAATCGCGCCAACGACGTTGCCGAGGCCGCCGAGGATGACGACGGTCAGCGCCAGGATCGATTGCTGCGTGTTGAAGGTCTCGTGGTTGATGTAGGAGTACAGATGCGCCGCGATGCCGCCGCTGACGCCGGCGGCGAACCCGCCGAAGATGAAGGCGAGCGACTTGTAGCGGTTCAGGCTGAGGCCATAGGCGCGCGCGGCGACGTCGTCGTCGCGGATGGCACGGAAGCTGCGGCCGAGATGCGAGGTGAGCAACCGTGCCTGCAGCAGCGCCAGCACGACCATGACGGCGAAACTGAACCAATAGATCGAAGGCGGGCTGATCAGATCGTAGCCGAACAGCGACAGCGGCGGGATACCGGAAATGCCGATCGGCCCCCGCGTGACGCTTTCCCAATTCAGGATCACCAGCGAGACAATCTCGCCGATGGCGAGCGTCGCGATCGACACATAGTGCCCGCGCAGGCGGAACGACGGCGAGATCAACGCGGTGCCGAGCGCAGCGCTCATCAGGCCACCACCGATGATGGCGAGGCCAACCGGCACCGAAAACGTCAGCGACAGCAACGCAGAGCTATAGGCGCCGATCGCAAGCAGCGCGGCATGTCCGAGCGAGACCTGGCCGATCGTGCCCGCGACCAGCGTCAGGCTGAGTGCGAGCATGCCGAGCAGCCAGGCATTGATCAGGGTCTGGAGCACGTAGAACGAGACCGGGAAGAATGGCAGGACCGCGAAACCGCCGGCCGCAACAGCCAAGGCCCAGCGCGGAATGCGCACCGGCCGGCTTGGCGCGATGAACGTGCCGGTGAGCGGCTCGGGCGGCGCCTGCCGCGCGCTGGCGAACAGGCCGTTCGGGCGCAGCACGAGCACGACGACGAGCAGCAGGAACGCGAACAGATTGCGGTAGCTGGTGCCGAACACGGCGACGCCGTAGCTTTCCACCAGTCCCAACAACAGGCTGCCGATCACCGCGCCCGGCACGTTGCCGGCGCCGCCGACGACTTCGGCGACGACGCCCTTCAGCGTCGCCTGAAGGCTCATCGCGGTGTCGATCTGGTTGTAGTACATGCCGACCAGCATGCCCGAGACGCCGCCGAGCGCAGCCGCGATGCCGAACACGGCCTGATTGACGCGGTTGACGTCGACGCCCATCTGCATCGCGGCGTCGCGATCCTGCGCGGTGGCGCGCACCGCCCAGCCGAGCTTGGAGTAACGCAGGAACGCGAACAGCAGCAGCGCGCTGGTGAGGCCGACGCCGGCAATCAGCAGGTCGAGCGGTCCGATTGTGCCGCCGCCGACCTGGAAGCGGACGTCCGGCAACTGGCTCGGCAGCGCGCGGGGATTGGGCGAGAAGGTCAGCATCACCAGCTGATCGAGCACGAAGCTGATGCCGATGGTCGCCAGCAGCGGCGCGATGCGCACCGAGTTCTGCAGCGGACGCAGCCCGAACCGCTCGATGATCAATCCGACGACCGCGGCAGCCACCGCGACCACGATGATGGTGAGCGGCAGCGGCGTATGCAGCTGCACCACCGCGACCCAGCCGATATAGGCACCGACGAGATAGATCGAGCCCTGCGCAAAGTTGATTAGCCGGCTGACGCCGAAGATCAGCGCGAGCCCGACCGCAACCAGGGCGTAGACATTGCCGACGATCAGCCCGTTGATGGTGTAGTCGAGCCAGGAAGACACGCGATGGCCCCAGGGAGCGAGAGAGTGAGAAGCGGCCGAAGCGGATGCTCCGGCCATCAGGTCAGGTCGGCTTGCCGTCCCAGAGCGCGAACTGGCCCTTGCGGACGACGAGTTCGGCGTTCATGGCGCCCTTGACGCGGCGGCTCTCGACGTCGAACGTCGCCGAGCCGAAGATGACGCTGGAGACGTCCTTCACCTTGGCGAAAGCATCGCGGATGGCGCGGCGATCGGAGCCACCGATCTTCACCACAGCGGCCGCCATGTGCATCGCATCATAGGAATAGGCGTTGAAGGCATCGGGCTCTTGCCCGCCATACTTCGCCTTGAAGCCCGCGATGAACTTCTTCACCTCCGGCCTGGGATCCTCGGGGAAGTAGCGGGTGCCGAGATGGACGTCCTCGACCGCCTCGCCGCCGAGCTCGATGAATTTCGGTGAATAGACCGAACTTGCGGCGCAGATCACCTGCTTGAGGCCGACCTGGCGCGCCTGACGCGCAATCAGCGCGCCGTCGGAATAATAGGAGATCAGGATCAGCCCGTCCGGACTGGCGTCGCGCACGCGCACCAGGGTGGAGCGGAAGTCGCGCTCCTCCGCGATGTAGCCCTCGGTCACCGCGATTTCGGCGCCGTATTCCTTCGCCGCCTTGATGAAATAGTCGCGGCTGGTGCGGCCCCAATCGGTGTTGAGGTGCAGCACCGCAAGCTTCTTGAGGCCGAGGCGCTTCACGGCATAGGCGGCCAGCAGCGGCTGCTCGTCAGCTTGGCTGACCGAGGTGCTCCACATGAAGTCACCGCCCTTGGTGAAGTCGGGATGCGAGTTGGTAAAGCCGAATTGCACGAGGCCGCCGCGCTGGTAGATCGGCGAGGCCGCCATTGACGCCGGGCTCGAGAAGTCGCCGAGCTCCATGACGATGCGGGGATCGGACACGAACTTCTGGGCGATCGCCACCGACTGACGCGGATCGCTCTGGCTGTCCTCAAATTGGTAGGCGAGCTTGCGGCCGTTGATGCCGCCGGCGGCCATGATCTCGTCGAGCGCGAGATCAAAACCCTGCTTCCACTGCATGCCATATTGTGCATTCGGTCCCGTGAGCGGACCGCTGACGCCGAGCAGGATCGGTTCGGACGATTGTGCGAAGGCGGCGCGCGAGAAGGCTGCTCCCGCCATCATGGCGGCAAGCGAGCCCTTGACCAGGGTACGACGATCGATGTTGCTCATGCACGGCTCCATCCACTCAGGTGTTGAACAAATAGCAATTCCCATGCCGGTGAGACTGCCTATGTCGAGGGCTCGCCGAGCGACAGCATCAGCCGGTTCGCCCAGTTGAAGAACGAGGCGCCATTGATGACGTCGACGATCTCGGCATCGTCGAGACCGGCGCGGCGCAGTTCGGCGACGTTGTCAGGACCGAAGGCAATCGGCGTCGCGGCCAGCGCCACCGAAGCCTTGACGATGGCATTCCAGCGCTCACCGAGATCGGCACTGACGCCCTCGTCGAGCAGGCGCTGCACATCCTCGCGGCGCTTCGAATAGGTGCTGGCAAAGCGCGCATGCACGGAGGCGCAATAGATGCAGCCATTGTAACGCGACGTCGCAGCCGCTGCGAGCTCGCGCTCGGCGCGCGGCAGGCCGTCGGCGACATTGTAGAAGATATCCTTGTCGGTCTTGGTGCGGGCTTCCAGCACTTCGGGATCGCGCACCAGGAGGCGGAAATACTCCGACTTGGCGCGGGCGCGATCGACCAAGCCATTAAAGTGCCGTTCGGTCAGCTCGGCCTCGGGCAGCGGGTCGATCCATGACACCCAGCCCAATTCATCCTGGGTGAAGACGAGGGGGGGATTGACGGTGGCGCTCATGATTGCGGCCTCCTCTTAAGCGTTCGCTGCGGCGAGCGTGCGCAGGCCGCTGACGACGCGCAGCTGAAACGACAGGAACGCGACGAGTTGGGAGAAGGTGACGATGCCGCTGTTCGACCAGCCGGCGTCCAGCAGCGCCTTCATGTCGGCGGACGCGGCATCCCGCGGCCGAAACACCAGGAGATGCGCATGTTCGAGCACGGCCGCGAGTCTGGCGCCAAGCGCCGGCTTGCTCGCCGCGCTCACGCGATAAATCAGGCCGGCGGTGTTCTCGATCGACAGCGGACCGGCAGGATACGAGCCATACGGCCCCGAGGTCCTGCCGCGCGCGATCTCGGCCCCAATCGCCTCCAACAGGCGCGCACCATGCGCGTTCGCTGCGAGCTTCTCGCGATAGAAGGCGGCAACGGGCGACTCGCCATGGAGCCCGGTCACGAAGGCGGCGACCGCGGCACGTTCGGCAAGCGAGAAGTCACTCGCGTCGGTCGGCTCGAACAGTGAGAGATAACTCTTCTGCGCGTTCTCGCGCGCCTGCAAGCGGCGGGCGCGGATGGCGTCCAGAGCCGAGCCTGGTTCGATCCCGGCGAGCGTGTCGATGATATCCTGCGTGCTCATCATTCAGCCTCGTGCAACGCGATGCTCTTCATGTCCGATCAACCCGCCAGCGCCACATCGGGTGCGGTCCGGATCCAGCCCAGCGCCGGCGCGACCTTCTCCGCGACCAGATCGATCGAGCGCAGGACATGGGGATGTGGCGCATCGACCGAATGCACCTGGAAGACGAGATCGGTCACCCGCTCCAACGTGGCGTCGCTGCGGAGCGAGGCGATGACGTGGTCGGCATCGCCGACATGGGTGTCGAACGCCGCGATCATCTCCTCCAGTGTCTCGCCCGGCTTGGCGTGGCCGCCTTTGAGGAACTGTGGCAGCGCGCGGCGCAGCCCGATATCGGCAAGGCGCAGGGCCTCGCCGTGGTCGTCGGCGACGAAGACGCTACGCGAAGCCATGATGCGCGGCTCGGCTCCCTTGGGCAGCGCTTCCAGATAGGCGTCGATCACCGGATTCTGGATCTCGGCGAGCGTAGCCTTCGGCGCCTCCCTGGTTCGCGGCTGGGTGCGCGACAGCAACAGGCCATCGCCCGCCTTGCCGGCACGGGCGCCGCCCGCGACCGAGAACGTCGCCTGCCAAATCCGCTTGTCCAGTTGCCGCCGCTGCGGGTAGATCGTATCGCCGCCATCGAGCGGCTTGCCGACCAGCGCCGTGCGGACGATCTCCAGATTGCGCGCAAAGATTTCGTTGCGCTGGGCGCTGTCGAGGCCGAAGGCGGCGAAGGCCGACGGATTGCCGCCCGTGCCGACGCCGAGCTCGAAGCGGCCGTTGCAAAGCAGATCCAGCACCGCGGCGTCCTCCGCCACCCGCACCGCGTTCTCAAGCGGCAGCGTGACGATGCCGGTGCCGAGGCGGATGCGTGAGGTTTGGGCTGCGACATAGCCGAGGAACGTGAAGGGTGACGGCAGGCCGCCTTCACGCTCGTGGAAATGATGCTGCGCGATCCACGCGGAATCGAGGCCCGCCTTCTCCGCGCGCACGATCTGCTCGGCCGCGAAGCGGTAGCGCTCGGAGGGGGACGCCTCGTCGAGCAACCGCGTGAAGAAGCCCAGGCGTTTGAGATTTGCAAAGCGTTTCATACGACCCCTGTCGGGCGAGGATGGCCAGACTGGCGATGATGTCGGTTACTGCTGCTCCAGACAAGCGGGCATTGCGCAAGGCTCATGCGCAACGCTGCCCGCCGGATCATCCCTGCGCTGAAACTTGGCTGGGCAGATTGCCTACCAGCTCGGCAGCACCGCGCCCTTGAACTTGCTCAGGACGAACTCCTTGACCTCCGGCGTGTGATAGCTGTCGACGAGGGTCTTGACCCAGGGCTTGTCCTTGTCGGCGGCGCGCACGGCGATCAGGTTGACATAGGGGCCCTTCGGATCCTCGCGCAGGATCGGATCCTTGACCGGATCGAGGCCAGCCTGGGTTGCATAATTGGTGTTGATCGCGGCTGCATCGACATCGTCGAGCGCGCGCGGCGCCTGCGCCGCGTCGACCTCGATGAATTTCAGCTTCTTGGGATTCTCGGTGATGTCGAGCACCGTCGGCTTGAAGCCGGTGCCGTCCTTCAGCTTGATCACGCCCTTGTCGCGCAGCAGCAGCAGCACGCGGCCGCCATTGGTCGGATCGTTCGGGATCGAGACCTTGCCGCCCTCCGGAATGTCAGCGAAGGCCTTGTGCTTCTTCGAATAGACGCCGATCGGGAAATTCACGGTCAGGCCGACGGCCTCGATCTTGTAGCCGCGGTCGGCCTTCTGGTTGTCCAGGTAAGGCTGGTTCTGGAACGAATTAGCCTGGATGTCGCCGGCATCGAGCGCGGCGTTCGGCACGACATAGTCCGAGAACTCGATGAGCTGGATGTCGAGCCCCTGCTTGGCCGCGATCGGCTTCACCGCCTCGAAGATCTGCGCATGCGGGCCCGGTGTCACGCCGATCTTGATGGTCTCGGCCGCAGCGGCTGCCGACCATGCGGCGAGGATGGTTGCAAGGATCAGGGGAAGGCGAAACGACATCTTGGTCTCCATGGCACGGCGAGAATAATTGGAACCGTATTCGCTTCTCCGTAGGCCGAAATCAATGAAATGGATATCCAAATTGAGTGTCGATGGCGGGCGCGCTTTCTCCATTCGGAAGCAAACGCGAAATGAATTCTCAGGGGATGGCCAGGTCTCCTGCGCGTTCCGGCGCGGCCTTAAAACTCCTCGAGTTCAGTTAAGTTGGACTGGATCGCCGCTTGGGTCCCTTGGGCGGCGGTCCGGGTCGTGGCCCGCAAGGGCTCCTCCCATCGTCATTTCGTCGCATGGCCTTGCGGCCACACCGGCATTGCCGCCTCGTGCATGATGCAACATGATGCCGGCGAGTGATGTCTTCGAGGTGGAGGGTTATCTGATGAACGAGAACGAAATCCAGAATCTGGTCGGACAGGTGAAGCAAGGCACGCTGTCGCGGCGCTCGTTCATCCAGAAGGTGGCCGCGGTCGGAATCGCCGCTCCCATCGCGAGCCAGATCCTGGTCTGGAATGACGTGGCAATGGCGGATGCCACGTTGCCATACAAGCCGACCAAGGCGGGCGGCGGCGGCCCGCTGAAGATGCTGCTCTGGCAGGCCCCGACCCTGCTCAATCCGCATTTCGCGCTCGGCACCAAGGACCAGATCGCCTCGCGCGTCTTCTTCGAGCCGCTCGCCGGCTGGGACAAGGACGGCAATCTCATCCCCTGCCTTGCCGCAGAGGCCCCGACCAAGGCCAATGGCGGCCTCGCGGCCGACGGCATGAGCGTGGTCTGGAAGCTGAAGCAGGGCGTGAAGTGGCATGACGGCAAGCCCTTCACCGCCGACGACGTCGTCTTCACGTGGCAGTATGCCGCCGACCTCGCCACCGCGGCCTACACCACCGGCTCCTACAAGGACATCAATGTCGAGAAGATCGACGACTACACCGTCAAGGTGATCTTCAAGGCGCCGACGCCGTTCTGGGCCGATCCGTTCGTCGGCTCGGTCGGCCAGATCCTGCCAAAACATCTTTTCGGCGACTATGTCGGCGCCAAGTCGCGCGAAGCGCCGGGCAATCTGAAGCCGGTCGGCACCGGCCCGTACAAATTCGTCGAGTTCAAGCCCGGCGACCTGATCAAGGCCGAACGCAATCCCGACTATCACATCAAGAACCAGCCGCATTTTGACACGCTCGAGATCAAGGGCGGTGGCGATGCGGTGTCCGCGGCGCGCGCCGTGCTGCAGACCGGCGAATATGACTTCGCCTGGAACATGCAGGTGGAGGAGGAGGTGCTCAAGCGCATGGAGGCGGGCGGCAAGGGTAAGCTCGACATCACGCCGTCCGGCAATGTCGAGTTCATCATCCTCAACACCACCGACCCCTGGACCGAGGTCGACGGCGAACGCTCGAGCCTCAAGACCAAGCATCCGACGCTGTCCGACCCCGCCGTGCGGCGGGCGATCAACCTCCTGGTCGATCGCGATTCAATCCAGAAATTCATCTATGGCCGCGGCGCCGTCGCGACCGCGAGCTTCGTCAACGCACCCAAGCAGTTCAAGTCGCCCAAGCTCACATACGAGTTCAGCATCGATAAGGCCAACAAGATCCTCGACGAGGCCGGCTGGAAGAAAGGCGCGGACGGCATCCGCGAGAAGGACGGCAAGAAACTCAAATATGTGTTCCAGACCTCGACCAACGCCCCGCGCCAGAAGACCCAGGCTATCATCAAGCAGGCCTGTGAGAAGGCCGGCATCGACATCGAGATCAAAGCGGTCACCGCCTCGGTGTTCTTCTCCTCCGACGTCGGCAATCCCGATACCTATTCGAAGTTCTATGCCGACATGGAGATGTACAACACCACGCAGCCGCAGCCCGATCCGGAGCGCTTGCTGAATCAGTGCGTGTCCTGGGAGATCGCCACCAAGGACAATAAATGGCTCGGCCGCAACAATTCGCGCTATTCCGACCCCGAAGCCGACAAGGCCTACAAGGCCGCGCAGAACGAGCTCGATCCCGTCAAGCGCGCCGCGCTGCTGATGAAGGTGGACGAGATCTTCTGCGGAGCCAACGTGTTCCTGCCGCTGCTCTCGCGCCATATCGTCAACGCCGGCGCCAACAACCTGATGATCGACATCTCGGGCTGGGACACCATCACGTGGAATCTGGCGGCGTGGTATCGGGCCTGAGGGGAGCGAAGACCGGCGCTCTTCCAAACTCCCCATCACCCTTCCGCTGTTTGCTTTGATCACAGCGAAAGCACGCCGTCGCGGTGATTGCCACGGCGCGGTAAACACTCGGGGCACAGCGGCTACTGCAGCTGTGCCCCTTTTCACAGGTCGAAAGGCCGCGCGTTATAGCAATCCGACCTTGTGCATGATCTGCCGGATCTGAGCTGGATCAGGATCCATCATCGTGGGGACGAATGTCGCGCTGGCGGTCTGTGCAGGACCGCGGGCGACGTAGCTCGAACCGCTTTGCATCGGATCGACGGACTGTAGCGTCATCGCGCCTGCCGTTTGTGCCGGACCGCGCGCCACGTAACCAGCACTGGCTGGCACTGGATTGGCGGACTGCGGCGCTGGAGCGCCCGCCGGAACCACGCTTGGTGCTTCGGCCGGCGGCAATCCGAGCAGACGACGCAGCGTTGCCAGCGCAGGATCGGTTGCGGACGCAGCGGCGGCAACCGGGGCGACGCCGGTTTCGAGGCCGAGCGCCCGCATCGCGTTCGGCAGTCCCGCGCCGGTACGATTCGGGTCACCGAATTGCAGCGGCGTCGCGGTTTCCTTCAGGATCTGGAACAGCCGCTCGACACGACGTGCATCGCGATTCTGGAAGTTGCCTTTGGTGAAGTCCGGATGGTGCGCCAGCACGAGCGCGGCCAGCCCCGTGACGTGTGGCGTCGCCATTGAGGTACCGTCCCATGCACCGAAACCATCGGCGGGAAGCGACGAGACGATCCCGACACCGGGCGCGCAGACGTCGACCTCCGGTCCGAAGCAGGAGAACTTTGCCGGGAAATATCCGTCGCGGCTCTGGAAGCCGTCGAGGGCTTGCTGCGAATGATAGCTGTCATCGGGGAACTCGCCCCACTTGCCCAACGCGGCAACCGCCAGGCAATGCGGCGTCGAAGCAGGAAACTGCACCGGCCCCGAGGAATTGCCCGCAGCAATGATGCAGGCCATGCCCATTTGCTTGGCCCGGATGATGCGTTCCTCGATGATTTGCGATGGCTCGCCACCACCCAGGCTCATATTGGCGACGTCGATGCCATGCTCCATGCAGTAATCGAGCGCGGAGACGAGATCGCTGAACCGGCCGCCTGGGAAGATGCGGCAAACATGGATTTCCGCCGCGGGAGCGAAGCCGCGAATTCCGCCACCGGGGCCGACCGGACCGCCGGCGATGATTCCAGCGCAATGCGAGCCATGGCCGATCGTGTCGACGGTCCACGCTGCTTTGTCATTGCCGACGATGCTGGTGCCTACTGTGATGCCGTGCAGGTTGCGATGGGTCGGCGCCAGGCCGGAATCGATGACCGCGATCCTGATGCCGGCGCCGTCAAAAGACGGCGGCAGACGATCGAGGCCCATCGCGCGCTCACCCCAACCCATCAATTGCTGGCCGGGGAAGTTGCGTAGAACTGCGCCGAGCGCCCTCACGACGATCCGGTTGACACCGTTCGCGACGAGCTGCGGACGATCGAGCCAGAAGGTCCAGTAGTCGATCTTCGGTTTGACCAGGATCGAGCGGATGGTCTCCGGCGTTTCGCCCTGGAGGGTCACCGTCGCACGGCCGGTGGCGTCTGTGATGCCCTGTGCCGGCCACATGCTGCCCAACACATAGACCTCGGCTTCCGCCAGCGGGCCGTCCTGGCCCAATACTTCGATCGTCGTAGTGAAGCCGTCAGCCAGCGGCGTCAGCACCCCCGGATTGGGAAGCTGCGGCGTGGTCGGGTCGAGCATGTAGGTCAGCCGCTCGTCACGCTCCACCGCGCATCGCCCTTGTGCCTGGGTCTGCAGCAACTTTGCCTTGTCGGGAGTCATCTTGGCGAGAACCAGGGGACTGAGCGGCGCTTGTCCAAGGTCCGCGCTCTGAAATCCGAACAGGCGCGGCGGAGAGACCGTCTTCACCACTTCGATGTCGGGGCTGTTGGTGAGCTGTTGGGTCAGAAAATCGACGCTGAAGGTCGCAAGCCCGGGCTGCTGCTGCGGCGCGATCATGAATTGCGATCGGCGCGATACGATCGTTGCGGGCCCCTGCCCTGGTGCCGGCGACGGGCCGGCATCGTGACCGGGAAGCGCGCCGTTGCCGTTTGCCGCCGCTTCGGTCGCACCGTGCTCGCCCTGCCCGGAAGTCCCTGATTTGCCTCTCGTGGCCATTGCAGCCTCCTTGATGTTTTGCGTGTCCAATGTTTACCCACCGAAATCAGTCGGCATCGAATGGCTTCAGCGCTGAATTCGGCTCGACCACGAGAGTGGCAAACGTCGATTTCAGGCGATCGGCCTGTGTCGTCGTCATCGAAAGGATGACGACGTCGGGAGCGACCTGCGCGACTCGCGTCACACCGGTTTCACGCAGCAGGTGCTCGTTGAGCTGACCGGATCGGACCGGGTCTCCCTGCACGATGAATTGCTGCGACGTGTTTGAATCCGCCATCTGGCTTCCATTCATTCTGTGCGCAGAGGCGGGCTTGCGCCCGCCCTCTGCGTGTTGGATTTAGTGCATCGTGCCACCGGGCTGGCCAGCGTTGAAGACGCCGAGCTGGCGGCCGATATCCAGGCCCGTCTGGGCACCCTGGCCGATCTTCTTCAGCACACTCCAGAAGCTCTGCAGCTCCATGTCGGTCGGCGGTGTTGCTGCCGCGGCCGGCTCCAGACCGGGCTGGCCGGCGCTGAACACACCGAGCTGGTGGCCGATATTCACACCGGTCTGGACGCCCTGACCGATCTTCTTCAGCACGCTCCAGAAGCTCTGCAGCTCCATGTCGGTCGGCGGTGCTGCCGCGGCCGGCTGCAGACCAGGCTG
Source organism: Bradyrhizobium sp. 199 (assembly GCF_023073355.1). Classification (GTDB taxonomy): domain Bacteria; phylum Pseudomonadota; class Alphaproteobacteria; order Rhizobiales; family Xanthobacteraceae; genus Bradyrhizobium. Next base: position 1,053,697 of record NZ_JADPJI010000002.1, on the reverse strand, counting down.
GCCGGCGCTGAAGACGCCGAGCTGGTGACCGATATTCACACCGGTCTGCACGCCCTGGCCGATCTTCTTCAGCACGCTCCAGAAGCTCTGCAGCTCCATGTCGGTCGGCGGCGCGGCGGCAGCCGGCTGCAGGCCGGGCTGGCCGGCGCTGAAGACGCCGAGCTGGTGACCGATATTCACACCGGTCTGGACGCCCTGGCCGATCTTCTTCAGCACGCTCCAGAAACTCTGCAGCTCCATGTCGGTCGGCGGCGCGGCGGCAGCCGGCTGCTGGCCGGGCTGGCCGGCGCTGAACACACCGAGCTGGTGCCCGATGTTCACACCGGTCTGGACACCCTGACCGATCTTCTTCAGCACGCTCCAGAAACTCTGCAGCTCCATGTCGGTCGGCGGCGCGGCGGCAGCCGGCTGCTGGCCGGGCTGGCCGGCGCTGAATACACCGAGCTGGTGGCCGATGTTCACACCGGTCTGGACACCCTGACCGATCTTCTTCAGCACGCTCCAGAAACTCTGCAGCTCCATGTCGGAGACCTGCACCGAACCTTGCGGCATTTCGGCACCGGCCGAAAACGGCAGGAAACCTCCGCCGATGTTTCCTACGACGCCGCCGATGGTCTTACCCGTCTTGCCGCCGAGAAGATTACCGATAACTCGTCCGGCCGCACCGCCGAGGATGGAGCCGAATATCCCCTGCGGGTCCAATTGGCCATAGTCCTCATACTGCTGCTGTGTTCCAGTCATGATCAAAGTCTCCTGGGTGAAGTGCCTGACCCGCAAGCGACACGCGTTGCCCCAGAGGGAGTCGGGATCACTGTGCGAGCGGCTAAAGCTACGACAGGGACCGTGATGCAGGCGTCACGTCGAGCGTGAAAGTTGCGTCAAAGTTTCTGGTGCGCGGCAATTTGAGGGAGGCAGATGTCGGCGACGCGCAGAACATGCGACGAATTTCGCGCTGCAGCTGTTCGGTCTCCTGCTCCGGCGTTGCGCGAACGTCCCGCCACAGCACGGAGCGGCAAAGGTCATACTGACGCAACGCGTCGGCACAGCGACCTTGCTGCGCATAACAGCGCATCAATATGCGATGGACACTCTCCTGAAGCGGGTCGATGGCGAGAATACGTAGCCCGAGAGCGACCGCGATATCCATGTGTTCGCGCCCGTCGGCGTCCAACAGGCCGGCAAGCGCCTGCATCGCTTGTGTTCTCAGTCGTTGGCGCTCGGCAGATAGCCAGGCCTCGAATTGGCAAGACGTCGAGCCGATGCTCTCGAGAAGCTCGCCTCGATAAAGCACCGCCGCACGGGCCAACCGTTCGGGATGGCCCTCCCTCAGCAGGCGCTCAAATTCTCCCACATCGGTACTTATGGTGGCCGGGCGGATACGGATGTCGTCGCGATCGGCCGAGATCACATCAGGATATTGCGGCAGAACGCGCCGCAATGTGAGCAGAGCTTGTCGAAGGCTGGCGCGCGCGCGATCGCTGAAGTGACCGTCCCATAACAGGGTGGCGAGCTTGCCGCGTGAAATGGCCCGTGGGGAACTGAGCGCGACATAGCCCAGAAGGGTTGCAGCCTTGCGGCTGGGGATCGATACCGAGTCACCGGAAGCAGAAATAACCTCGACACCGCCGAAGAGATTGATGTGGAGCAGCGACATTGTCCTTATCCTTCGGTCATTGTCTTCCGTCCCTCATGTCATCCACTGGCGAGCACTCTTCTTCTGATCATGATCAGCAACGATGTAGACAGCACCCACCGCCCACACGTCATCGACCAAGCCGAAATGCTCTCATCGCCACCATACAACCTGAATTAGACAAAGCAACGTAAGTCGCTTTGGCAACGTGTCAGCAAATTGTGAGACCACTCATTTTCAATGTGTGAGGTAGCCCATAGGCAGAATGCGAAATTGCAGGCGCGGCGATCGCTCGCATTTGATGCGTTCTTCGACGACGATGACGGGACAGCTGCGCAAGTTTGCATGAAATGTCACGTTGAACGCCACGCAAATGTCGTTACGTCGCTGCGAAGGTTGCATGAGTTGTTCGAGGCACGCGAGCTTCGTGCACCTGCCGTGCTGGGGCTTGAACGGCGGAGACGGACCCGCGCACCAGGGCGTGCGTCAGAAAGACGCTGCGCGTGCGTCAGCTACAGTCACCGATTTTTTCTGGACGGAAACTCGGACGACAATAGAGGGGGAGGAGTTCCACCATTCCAGAACACAGTCGCGAACCTTGGCGCCCCAAGTAGCATCACGCACCGGCCCAATGCTACGCATCGCCGGGGCACTGCGCTGCGTCCGGGCACGAATCGTCGGATGGGTAGAGCGAAGCGAAACCGATCGAGATTTCCGCTGCTCGCAGCATGATGGGTTTCGCAAGGGCTCAACCATCCTACTGTCCCGAGTTCTCGCGCGGCACTGTCCAACCCCCGCCATCATCTTTTCCACTGTGTGGTCCAGGTCACAGCAGAATCACGCGCCTCCGCCTACAAACGGTGAGCATGGCCGCAAACAAGGTAACGGCGGTACGCGCGAGGCTGCGGAGGCGATCAACAGCTACGGACTTTTCCAAGCCGCCAGGGTGAAGAACCCGGCGGCTTTTTTCTTGATTGCACGCGGCACTGGGACGTGGATCGCCCAGGCAAGACGACGTCTTGCAAGGCTCGCTTCTATCGTTTCGAGGACACATCGGGCGACTTCCGATCCTCGCGTTCGTCCTCGAGCTGCCGTTCCGCTTCGAGCCAGAAGTCCAGTTCGCGGCCGGCTGGCCGGCCGGCCTGCTCCCAGAGATCATACGCACGCGCGCGCACCTGGCCGCGCCGCATCATGCGACGGAGCTTTCGCCTCAGGTCCTCAGCAAAGCTTCGGAAGCGCTGTCCCGTGGTTTCGTCCCTGACGAGCGCGGCCGCTCGCGTTGCGAGTTCGATCTGGTGCTCGATCTTTTTCTGCTCGTCCACCGCCGACACTGCCGTGGCATAAGGATTGTTTTCAGAGCCCGTACTGGTCAGACAATGAATTCCTTCCGGGGATGGTCTGTTCCCTCGACAGCAGCGCGTAGGATGGGAAGCGAAGCGACACCCATCAAGTCCGGGCGACGTAGAGGCATGATCGGTTTCGCAAGGGCTCTACCCATCCAACGCACCATCGCATCGGCGCCGCTAGTGCCACGTCGTGTCGGCTTCGACGATCACCACGCGCGTCTCGGGATCTTCGGTCGTGTTGCAGGTGCAAGGCATGCCCTCACCGCAGCGGCAGCCCCCGAGCTTTTCGCTCCAGACCCGGAGCGGATGGTTTTCGCAGACCCAACCCAGACCCTGGCAGAATGGGCAATTCTTGTCGGTCACAACGTATCCGGCGTCCGCAACGTGTTCGACTTGTCCTCGTTGCGCAGTTCCTGCTCGGCGGCGTGCCAAAATTCGTGCTCGCGGCCTTCGGGCTTGCCGGCTTGCTCCCACAAGCGGTGCGCGCGTTCTCTAATCTCTTGCTCGGTCGGCTCGGACAATTGCATCTCCTGCTTGTGAAGCGCGGCCCCACCCTGGGGGGTATGGGGGGCTTGGAGGCGGGGCCGCGCAGGCCAGCGATCGGCGGCTAGGCTGGCCCACCGATTCAAGCTTTGATCATGCGCGGGAGTTCCTAGTCCCGGATGCGCCAAGCGACGACGCGACGGACAACGTGCTCCGTGCGGCTTGGCGTGCCTGACATATCGGACGTGAGGAGATTGAAATGGTAGCGGGAGAGGGACTCGAACCCCCGACCCCAGGATTATGATTCCCGTGCTCTAACCAGCTGAGCTACCCCGCCACAGGGCCGCGAACCGCCTGAAACGGCCTATCTCGCGAACGCGCGGCATATAAAGAAGGGGGCGGCGGGAAGTCAAGCAAAGCGGTCCGCCTTTTCCGCCTTCCCCAATGCTATGGCGGGACAAGCCGCCTTGTGAATACGGCCTCTTTTTCAATGAGTTCATCAGCCGGGCTTGTCCCGGCCATCCACGGCCTTCGCTGCAACCTCAAGAACTGGATGCCCGGGACATCTGGCACGACGACGCGCTTCGCGCTTCTGCCCGGATATGTCGATGTCTGCGGCGAGACAAGGTCCTATTTCGGCCGCACGGTCGGATCGCCGCCGGGGCTGCCCGGAGGCGGGATCACCGGGGTGTTGCCGCCGGTGTCGGGGGCCGGGGCGTGCATCTCGGGGTCGACGCCGGAGGGCGGGCAGAGCACGCCGTCGGACTTTGCCAATTTGTCGCCGAGCGGTTCCCGGGACTGGCCGGTGGTGGTGCCATCGGCCTGGCGGTTCGGCCGGTCCTGCGGGGTGCAGTTCGCGGCATGTTGCGGGGATGGCGGCGCGGTCTGTTGCGGCGGCGTCGCCGGGGCGGGCGGGGCCTGCGCGATCGCGCTGCCCGAAGCGGCGATCAGGAGGCCAGCCAGAACGATGTTTGATGTCGTGCGCATGGGAGGGAAACGCGCACCTCGCGCGCCTCGTTCCCTGCCCCCATGATCACGATTTGCGATAGCGGATCAGCGAAAAGTGCCCCATCGGCGGCATCGGGCGGCGCTCAGCCAGCGTGATGCCGCCGTGTCTCGCGGCCCAGCCCTCAAGGCGGGCCCAGGGGAATTCCGGGCGCCAGCCGAGGCGGCGGGCGATGGGCGCGAAGGCGAGCTCGAACAGTTTTCGCGCACCCGTCTCCGCGCCGATGTGGTTGACGAGGATCAGCTCGCCCCCCGGCTTGAGCACGCGCACGAATTCGTCGAGCGTGCCTTCGGGATCGGGCACGGCCGTGATGACATATTGCGCCACCACCGCGTCGAAGAAGTTTTCCGGGAAGGCGAGGTTTTTCGCGTCCATCACCGAGAGTACCTCGACATTGGAGAGGCGAAGCGTGCGCACGCGGGCCTGCGCCTTGCGCAGCATCGGCTCGGAAATGTCGACGCCGCAGATCTTCGTGGTGCGCGCATAGTCCGACAGAGAAAGCCCGGTGCCGACGCCGACGTCGAGGATGCGGCCGCCGATGCGGTCGGCCTCGGCGATGGTCGACTGCCGGCCGGCGTCGAACACCTTGCCGAACACGAGATCATAGATCGGCGCCCAGCGGCCATAGGCCTTCTCGACCCCGGCCCGCGAGATGTCTGCTGCCATGCCCCCTGCCCTTACTTCACCTCTCCCCAACGGGGAGAGGTCGGATTGCGACGGCGATGCGAAGCATCGTCCCAGAGCAATCCGGGTGAGGGGCCGCAGCTATCGGTGAGACCGTAAGCCCTCACCCGGATCGCATCTCGCGATGTGATCCGACCTCTCTCTACGGGAGAGGTGAACCCAGCCCAATCACCTGTGCCTGATCTCGTCATCCTCAGCCGCGCACGGCTTCCGCGAGCGGCCTTGCCGTGTCGCTCGCGACCTTCGCGGCGGCGCTTTGAATAAAGCCGCCGCCGAGCACGCGCGCCTGCCCTGAGGGCGCGTCGTAGAACACGCAGGCCTGGCCGGGCGAGACGCCCTCTTCGCCGGCGACGAGCTCGACCTCGTAATGGCCATTGCCGCCGCGCAGCCAGGCCGGCTGCGGGCTGCGGGTCGAGCGCACGCGCACGAACAGCTCGAGGCCGCCGCCGATGGCGCGATCGATGTCACCGTCGCCGATCCAGTTGACGTCCCGCAAGGAGATGCGGTGCATCTTCAAGGCATCGCGCGGGCCGACGACGACGCGGCGGTTAGCTGCCTCCAGCCGCACCACGAACAGCGGCGCGTGAGCTGCGATGCCGAGGCCGCGGCGCTGGCCGATGGTGAAATTGGCGATGCCGTTGTGCCGGCCGAGCACGCGCCCGTCGAGATCGACGATGTCGCCGGGGTCCATCGCGTTCGGCCGCAGACGCGTGATGATGTCGGTGTAGCGGCCTGTCGGCACGAAGCAGATGTCCTGGCTGTCGTGCTTGTCGGCGACGCTGAGGCCGTAGCGCCGCGCCAGCTCGCGCGTCTCCGGCTTGGTCATGTCGCCGAGCGGGAAGCGCAGGAAGTCGAGCTGCTGGCGCGTGGTCGCGAACAGGAAATAGCTCTGGTCGCGATCGGCGTCGGCCGCGCATACCAGCGCGCGCGAACCGTTGTCGAGACGGCGCGAGGCGACGTAATGGCCGGTGGCGAGTGCGGTCGCGCCGAGCTCGCGCGCGGTCTTCAGGAGATCGCGAAACTTGACCGAGCGGTTGCACTCGATGCACGGCACCGGCGTTTCACCAAGCGCATAGCTGTCGGCGAAATTGTCGATGACGGATTCGCGGAAGCGATCCTCGTAGTCGAGCACGTAATGAGGAATGCCGAGTTTGGCCGCGACGTCGCGCGCGTCGTGGATGTCCTGGCCGGCGCAGCAGGCGCCCTTGCGATGGGTCGCCGCGCCATGGTCGTAGAGCTGCAGCGTGATGCCGACGACATCGTAGCCTTCCGCCTTCAAGAGCGCGGCCGTCGTCGAGGAATCGACGCCGCCCGACATGGCGACAACGACCCTGGTGTCCTTAGGACGGCCTTCGAGATCCAGACTGTTGAGCATGGGCCTTAAGGGTTGTGGCGGCGGCGTGCGGCGATCCGCGATTTCATGCTTCTCGCGGGACATCGGCGATCCCCGGGAACTTCAGTTCCCGAAAGGCACGGCTGCCCCGTCGAAAGCGGCTGAGAGTAACCTCTTTAATATAGGCGGCATTCCGGTGAAGCAATCACAGGGGCGGCCGCTTAGGGCAATTCTTGCCGGGGAGGCAGAAATGGCGGGGTCGCCGCGGGCCCGGCGGCGTCGGCGCCAATTCTTCAAGCCGTTGATTATGCTGTATTAATGTTCGAAAAGCGACGCTGGCCCGCTCCTTGCTACTCTTATGCCGAAGATGTTTCCGAGGGGTCGCCTGTGGTCGGTCGTACGTCAGATGTCGTAGCAAGCGTGCAGATTTCGAGCACGCCGCCAAAGCCTGCCCGATCGCAGAGCACCAAAGAGCCCTCCTCGAACGACGCCTTCGGGTCGCTGGTCGACAGCAACACCCAGGCGATCAGCACCAATGCGGCCGCGCAGGCCCAGGATAGCGCGCCGCGGCGCAGCGCTTCGTCCTCGTCCTCCGCGGACCAGGGCCCGCGCGACACCTCCTCCACGGACCCCTCCTCGCAGAGCAAGGCGAGCGACGACACCGACACGTCCGAGCCCACCAGGAACGACAAGACGAGCGATACCACCACCGATCCGGCCAAGGACGCCGGCAAGGCCGAAGACAAGGTCAAGGACAAGTCCGAGACATCCGACGCCAAATCGGCTGAGACGTCCGATGAGACCAAGGGCGACACGACCGAGGCCACCGATGGGCTCGCCGCCGCCGATGCCGCGGCGACCGTGCCGACCGACGCCGTGCAGGTCGCGTTGTTCGATCCCAACGCGATCGTCGTGGCCGCGCCGGTCGTCCCGGCCGATCCGAACGCGACCGCGAAGCAGGCCGCCACCTCCTCGCCGCTGACGATCGCCGCCGCCGGCATTGCCGCCAGTGCCTCGATCGCGGCCCAGATCGCGAGCCCCAAGACCGACACCGCCACTCCGGGCGACAAGAGCGCCAAGATCGTCAAGACCGCCGGCGCCAAGGTCGATGCCGACATCTCGGCGACGCTGGCCGATGCTGCGACCGGGGCAACCGACGCAGCCGCGACCGAGGTCGAGCCGACCGCCGGACTGATCCCCGTCAATCCCGGCACGCCGAAGACCTCGTTCCAGGCCGTCGCCGCCGCGCAAGGACAGGCCGACGTCTCCAATATCGGCCAGGACACCGGCAAGGCGGACGCCGTCACCACGCCGGCGGCGCCGGTCGCTGCGACCGCCAACGCCGCCGCACATCCGCAAAGCGCGCAGCCGCAGGCAGATGGCAGCCAGGCCGAGGCGAAGCCCGGCGCCGCGGAGCGTACGCCCGACGCGATCCCGGCCGCACCGGTCGCCCAAGCCAATGCCAATACCAATGCGCAGGCTGCTTTCAACGCCCCCGATCCCAGCGCGCAGGCTACCTCCACCATGCAGGCGCCGCTGACCAATACGACCTCGACCGCCTCCGCATCGACGGCGACGCTGACCGCGACCGCGGCCACCGCGACGGCGGTGCCGATCAACGGCATTCCGGTCGAGATCGCGGCCGCCATCCGCTCCGGCAGGTCCCGCTTCGACATCAGCCTCGATCCGGCCGAGCTCGGCCGCATCGACGTCCGCATCAATGTCGACCGCCACGGCAACGTCACCTCGCATCTCACCGTGGAGAAGCCGGAGACGCTGCAGATGCTGCGCCAGGACGCGCCGCAATTGCAGCGCGCGCTCGACGATGCCGGCCTCAAGTCCGGCAGCAACGGGCTGTCCTTCAGCCTGCGCGACCAGAATTCATCGGGCCAGAACTCCGGCCAGAACGACGACAATGGCGGCAATGCCCGCCGGCTGATCATCAGCGAGGACGACACCGTTGCTGCCGCACCCGTCGGGCGCGGCTACGGCCGCATGTACGGGCCGAGCAGCGGCGTCGACATCAGAGTGTAGGAGTTCGACATGACCACCACGACTGGCGCCACGGCCCCTTCCGTCGTCTCCGGGACGACCGATCTCCCGAAATCCTCCTCGTCGAACTCGCTGGGCTCGACCACGGGATCGACGCTCGCCGGCAACTTCCAGACCTTCCTGACGCTGCTGACGACGCAGCTGCAGAACCAGAACCCGCTGGATCCGCTCGACACCAACCAGTTCACCCAGCAGCTGGTGCAGTTCGCCGGCGTCGAGCAGCAGCTCAAGACCAACGATGCGCTGTCCCAGCTCGTCACCCTGCAGCAGACCACGCAGGCGACCCAGGCGCTGGGCTTCGTCGGCAAGACCGCCCTGGTCGACGGCTCGACCGCGACCATGGCGAAGTCGTCGGCGACTTGGCATCTGAACGTGCCCAGCGACTCCACGGTCGACATCACCATCGCCAATGCCAGCGGCCAGACCGTGTTCACCGGCAAATACACCGCCGGCGCCGGCACCGACATTCCCTTCACCTGGAACGGCCTGGGCAATGACGGCACGCAATGGCCCGACGGCAAGTACACGATCTCGGCCACGGGCAAGGATGTCGCGAACAACAATGTCGGCATCGCCGCGCAGGTGCAGGGCGTGGTGTCGTCGGTCGACCTGACCCAGTCGCCGCCGCTGCTCACCATCGACGGCGCCAGCTACACCCTGAGCCAGGTGAAGAGCATCATCGCCACCAGCAGCAATTGATCGGGAAACCTGCGGCAACAGATTCAGTGTCATCCCCGCGAACGCGGGGATCCATAACCCCAAAAGGAAATTTGACGAAGATTGGTGGTTTAGCAGTCATTCTTGGTACTGCGACCTGCGTCCATCGATAGATTCACGCAGTATGCGCCCCGGCGTTCGCCGGGACGACAATTGTGGGCCTTGCGACACCGCTTACAGGCTCCATTCGCTAGTAAAGTATTTACGAAGTCCCCCTCGACCGGCCTGGATGCCGGCCGAGACGAGCGCGTTCCAGCCATTTTCAACGAGAATTGTATTGAAGCCTTAGGCTTAGCGGATTTTTAAGCCGCCGGGCGTAGGGTTACGGCGTGAGTTCAGTGGTTGAGAGTTTGTGAGTACGCCATGACAGAACCCCATCGCCCGAGGGTAAAATACGTCATCGGGCCGGACGGTAGTCCGTTGACGATCGCGGATCTGCCAGCACCCGGCACCAAACGCTGGGTTATCCGCCGCAAGGCCGAAGTCGTCGCCGCTGTCCGTGGTGGACTTCTTTCGCTCGAGGAGGCCTGCAGCCGTTACACCCTGACGGTCGACGAATTCCTCTCCTGGCAGTTTTCCATCGACCAGCATGGTCTGGCGGGGCTTCGCACCACCCGTATCCAGCAATATCGCCAGTAGGCAATCCGGAAATCTGCGGCTTTTGACAAAAATCGGCCTCGCCCTGCGAGGCCGATTTTTTTCATATCGCTCTTTCGCGCTACTTTTGTCCGACCTCTTAACCTTCGTTAACCATATCGAAACCATCCCCTAGGCAATAATTGCCCAGTCGGCCTTTCCGGTGAAAGCGGCCGAATCTGTTGGGGCGGTTGCTTGCAAGGTCTTGCGGACTTCTTGAAGAGTATCGGCGCCGCCCGGTTCGGGGCGATGATCGCGGTCACCGCCGCGCTCGTCGGCTTTTTCGCGTTCGTCATCATGCGCGTCACCACGCCGCAGATGACGACGCTGTTCACCGATCTCACCGTCGAGGACTCCTCCGGCATCATCAAGGACCTGGAACGCCAGGGCATCCAGTTCGAGATCCGCAATGAGGGCTCCATCATCATGGTGCCCAAGGACAAGGTCACGCGGCTGCGGATGAAGCTCGCCGAGGGCGGCCTGCCCAAGGGCGGCGGCGTCGGCTACGAGGTGTTCGACAAGTCGGATGCGCTCGGCACCACCTCTTTCGTCCAGAACATCAATCACCTTCGCGCGCTGGAAGGCGAACTCGCCCGCACCATCCGCGCCATCGACCGCATCCAGGCCGCCCGCGTCCATCTGGTGCTGCCCGAGCGCCCGCTGTTTGCGCGCGAGGCGCCGGAGCCGTCGGCCTCGATCGTGGTCCGCGTCCGCGGCGCGCTGGAAGCCCAGCAGATCCGCGCCATCCGCCATCTCGTCGCCTCCGCCGTCAACGGCCTGAAGCCGCAGCGGGTCTCGATCGTCGACGAGGCCGGCCAGCTGCTCGCCGACGGTGCGGCGGCCGATCCGGAGCAGGCGGTCGGCGAGGAGCGCCGCATCTCGTTCGAGAAGCGGATCCGCAAGCAGGTCGAGGACATCGTCTCCTCCGTGGTCGGCTCGGGCCGCGCCCGCGTGCAGCTCTCCGCCGATTTCGACTTCAACAAGGTGACCCAGACCTCCGACAAGTACGATCCCGAAGGCCGGGTGCTGCGCTCGAGCCAGACCCGCGAAGAGCAGAGCATGACCGCCGACAACAACGGCCAGGTCACCGTCAACAACGAGCTGCCCGGCAACCAGCAGAACAACGGCGTCGCGGCCAAGGACCAAAGCAAGAAGACCGAAGAGACCAACAATTACGAGATTTCCCGCACCACCAAGACCGAGGTGACCGAGGCCGGCCGGGTCAACCGCATCTCGGTCGCGGTGCTGGTCGACGGCATCTATTCCAAGAACGACAAGGGCGAGCTGGCCTATCAGGACCGCACCAAGGAGCAGCTCGATCGCATCTCCGCGCTGGTCCGCTCGGCGATCGGCTTCGACCAGAAGCGCGGCGACCAGGTCGAGGTGGTCAATCTGCGCTTTGCCGATGCGCCCTCCACCGCCCCGATCAGCGAACCTGGCGGCTTCCTCGGCATGCTCCAGTTCACCAAGGACGACGTCATGTACTTCGTCGAGCTGGGCGTGATGATGCTGCTCGGCCTGATCGTGCTGTTCCTGGTGATCCGCCCGCTGGTCAAGCGCATCCTCGCCTCCGACGAGGTCGCCGCCGCCATCTCCGGCGTCCTCACCGGCCCGGCTGCTTCCGAAGAGGCCGCGCCGGCCGCCCAGCCGCTCCTGCCGAGCGGCGCCGCCAGCGCGATCGACGTCGCCACCATCCAGGGCCAGGTCCACGCCCAGTCCGTTCATCGCGTCGGCGAGCTCGCCGAGCGCAACCCCAACGAAACCGTCGCCATCGTCCGCCAATGGCTGAGCGAATCCGCAAAATAGTACGAGAAGTGATCTGACATGGCCGCCGCCTTGCAAAACGCCAACAGCAACGACATCACCAGCGTGATCTCCACGCTCGGTCAACGTGCCAACACCCGGGCAAAGGATGGCAAGCCGGCCGAACAATTGGCCGGACCGAAGCGCGCCGCCATCCTGATGCTCGCGCTCGGCGAGCAATATGGCGGCAAGATCTGGGGCCTGCTCGACGACGACGAGGTGCGACAGCTTTCGCTGGAAATGTCGACGCTCGGCACCGTCGAGGTCGACACCGTGGAGGACATGCTGCTCGAATTCGTCTCGCGCATGTCGGCCTCCGGTGCCCTGATGGGCAATTTCGACGCCACCGAGCGGCTGTTGCAGCAATACCTGCCGCCGGAGCGCGTCAATGGCATCATGGACGAGATCCGCGGCCCTGCCGGGCGCAACATGTGGGAGAAACTCTCCAACGTGCAGGAAGAGGTCCTCGCCAACTACCTCAAGAACGAATATCCGCAAACCATCGCGGTGGTGCTGTCGAAGCTGAAGCCCGAGCACGCCGCGCGCGTGCTCGGCATCTTCCCCGAGGAGCTCGCGCTCGACGTCGTCAACCGCATGCTGAAGATGGAAGCGGTACAGAAAGAGGTGATCGAGAGCGTGGAGAAGACGCTGCGCACCGAATTCATGTCCAATCTGTCCCAGACCCGCCGCCGCGATGCCCACGAGGTGATGGCTGAAATCTTCAACAATTTCGACCGCCAGACGGAAACCCGCTTCATCACCTCGCTGGAAGAGGACAACCGCGAATCGGCCGAGCGCATCAAGGCGCTGATGTTCACCTTCGACGACCTCGTGAAGCTCGATTCCGGATCGGCCCAGACCTTGATGCGCAACGTCGACAAGGACAAGCTCGGCGTCGCACTCAAGAGCGCTAACGAGGACGTCCGCAACTTCTTCTTCGGCAACATGTCCTCGCGCGCGGCCAAGATGCTCCAGGACGACATGGCAGCGATGGGCCCCGTGCGCCTGCGCGACGTCGACGAGGCCCAGGCGCTTCTGGTCAACCTCGCCAAGGACCTCGCCGCCAAGGGCGAGATCATGCTGACCAAGAACCGCGCCGACGACGAACTGGTGTATTGATGGCCGCTCCGGCGAAATTCCTGTTCGATACCGACTTCGCGGCGCCCGAGCGGGCGACGCGCGAGAAGGCCGCGACCGCCGCCGAGATCGCCCAGAAGATCGCGGAAGCCGAAGCGCGCGCCTATCAGGAAGGCTTTGCCGCCGGCCAGCACGAAGCCAAGGCCGAGAGCGACCGCCGCGTCGCGCTCGCCATCGAAGAAATCAACATCGGCATCCGCGGCATCGCGGCCGGTATCGGCAACATCGAATCCAAGATGGAAACCGAGGCGGTCGACGTCGCGGTGGCGGTCGCGCGCAAACTGTGCGCCGACCTCGTCGCCGCCGAGCCGCTCGGCGAGATCGTCGCGCTGGTCAAGGACTGCTTCTCGCATCTGGTCGCGACGCCGCATCTCGTCGTCCGCATCAACGATGCGCTCTACGAGGCCGCCCGCGAAAAGATCGAGCGGCTGGCCAAGCAGAGCGGCTTCGAGGGGCGGCTGGTGATCCTGGCCGAGCCGGAGATTGCCACCGGCGACTGCCGGATCGAATGGGCCGATGGCGGCGTCGTGCTGGAGCGCGGCGCCATCGCGGCCAAGATCGACGAAATGGTCGGACGCTATGTCGCGTCCCGCAGGGGGAGTTAACCCATGAGCGACACCGACGGACAGGTCCCGCTGCCCGATCTCAACGGCCCGATGCCGCCTGCCGGCACGGACATCGGCTACAACGAGGACGAATATGCGGCGCGCGCCGCCGCCGACCTCGAGGCCGTGTTCGACGTGCCGGTCCAGGTCTCGGCGGTGCTCGGCCGCTCCAAAATGGATGTCAGTGAGCTCCTGAAGCTCGGGCCCGGCACCGTGCTCGAGCTCGACCGCCGCGTGGGCGAGGCCATCGACATCTACGTCAACAACAAGCTGGTCGCCCGCGGCGAAGTCGTCCTGGTCGAGGACAAGCTCGGCGTGACCATGACGGAAATCATCAAGACCGAACGCACGTAATAATTACGCGAACAGGGAATGACGCGCGGCAGCGCGACCAGACGGACAGGAGACTGACATGCGGCTTCTCATCGTTGGCACACTGAAGGGCCAGCTCACCACCGCCACCAAGATCGCGATGGACAACGGCGCCACCGTGACCCATGCCGAGGATCACGAGCAGGCGATGCGCGTGCTGCGCGGCGGAAAGGGCGCCGACCTCCTGCTGGTCGACGTCGCCCTCGACATCCGCGACCTCGTGATGCGGCTCGAAGCCGAGCACATCCATGCCCCGATCGTCGCCTGCGGCATCACCAACGACGCCCGCGCGGCAGTCGCCGCGATCCATGCCGGCGCCAAGGAATACATCCCGCTGCCGCCCGACCCCGAGCTGATCGCCGCGGTGCTCGCTGCCGTCGCCAATGATTCCCGCGAGCTGGTCTATCGCGACGAGGCGATGGCGAAGGTGATCAAGCTGGCGCAGCAGATCGCGGGCTCCGACGCCTCAGTGATGATCACCGGCGAGTCCGGCACCGGCAAGGAGGTGCTGGCCCGCTACGTCCACACCCGCTCGGCGCGCGCCAAGCGTCCCTTCATCTCGATCAACTGCGCCGCGATCCCTGAGCATCTCCTGGAATCCGAATTGTTCGGCCACGAGAAGGGCGCCTTCACCGGTGCAATCGCGCGCCGCATCGGCAAGTTCGAGGAGGCGACCGGCGGCACGCTGCTGCTCGACGAAATCTCGGAAATGGACGTCCGCCTGCAATCGAAGCTGCTGCGCGCGATCCAGGAGCGTGTGATCGACCGCGTCGGCGGCACCAAGCCCGTGCCGGTCGACATCCGCATCATCGCGACCTCGAACCGTAACCTCGTCGAGGCCGTGCGCGAAGGCACGTTCCGCGAGGACCTCCTGTTCCGCCTCAACGTCGTGAACCTCAAGATCCCGCCGCTGCGCGAGCGGCCCGCCGACATTCTGGAGCTCGCCCAGCATTTCGTGAAGAAATATGCCGAGGCCAACGGCGTGCCGATGCGCCCTGTTTCGGCGGAAGCGCGCCGCGTTCTCTCGGCCAACCGCTGGCAGGGCAACGTTCGCGAGCTCGAAAACACCATGCACCGCGCGGTGCTGATGGCGCAGGGCGACGAGATCGGGGCCGACGCGATCATCACGCCGGACGGCGACCGCCTCGACCTCGCCAAGACGGCTCCGGCGGTGGCGCATGCCACCATGGCTGCCGAGCAGGTGACGCGCGCACTGGTGGGACGCACCGTCGCCGATGTCGAGCGCGACCTGATCCTGGAGACGCTGAAGCATTGCCTCGGCAATCGCACCCATGCCGCCAACATCCTGGGGATTTCGATCCGCACGCTGCGCAACAAGCTCAACGAATATTCCGACGGCGGCATCCCGATCCCGCCGGCGGGCACGCCGGGTGAGTATCCGCGGATGCCGATGGTCGGAGTGTAAAGGCTTCTGACATTATTGAGGATGCGATGCCCGGGCCGGTCCCGGGCATTTTCCTTGCGGGTAGTGCTAAAGGCGAAGGCCGAGCCGCTAAGCCGGCTGACTTTTTGAACCCGGTAGCCCGCATGAGCGCAGCGATATGCGGGCAGCGCCGCATTGTGGCTGCGGATATCGCTGCGCTCTTTTCCGGGCTACGGGCCGAACACATGGCGGCACCGCATTCTCCGACTAGGTCGTGCCCGCGCGAGGCCCTATAACCCCGCGCGACAACCACGCAAGGGACCACATGTCTGAAGCTCAAATCACGGACTGGCTGGCGGCACAGCGGCAGGCGATGATCGATCTGCTCCGCGATGTCGTGAACATCGATTCCGGCTCCTACGACAAGGAAGGCGTCGATACGGTCGGGGCGCGGTTCGAGCGGCATTTTGCCGAGCACGGCATTCCGTTCCGGCGCGAGAGCCACGACGCCTTCGGCGACGCGATCCATGCCGAGGTGGCAAAGCCCGGCAGCAACGAAAGGCCGGTGCTGTTGATGGGGCATCGTGACACCGTGTTCGGCAAGGGCGAGGCCGGTCGCCGTCCGTTCACCATTAGGGATGGCCGCGCCTATGGCCCTGGTGTCGCCGACATGAAATCCGGTCTCGTCATGAACGTGTTCGTCGCAACCGCCTTCCACAAGTTCGGCGGCAACCCGCATCCGATCAAGCTGCTGATCACCTCGGACGAGGAGATCGGCTCGCCCTCCTCCCGGCCTGTGATCGAGCGCGAAGGCCGCGCCGCCCGCGCCGTGTTCAATTCCGAGCCGGGCCGCCCCACCGGCAACGTCGTGACGGGGCGCAAGGGCGGCATTTTCATGCATTTGGCGATCACCGGCAAAGCCGCGCATTCGGGCGCCAATTTCGCCGCGGGCGTCAGCGCGATCGGCGAGCTCGCGCACAAGATCGTCCAGATCCACGCGCTCACCGATCTCGACAAGGGCATTACGCTGAATGTCGGTCTCGTCTCGGGCGGGCAGTCCGTCAACACCACGGCGCCCTCCGCCGAAGGCCAGATCGACCTGCGTTATGTCGATCCGACGGATCGCGCGAGGGTGATGGAAGCGATCGAGACGATCGTCGCGACATCTTACGTGCCGGGCACGAGCGCAACGCTGACGATCAAGGGCGAGTTCGTGCCGGTGGTGCAGAGCGCGGAGTCGAAAGCACTGTTCGAAAGCTACCAGACGGCTGCAAGGCAGGCCGGCCTCACCACGCTCCAGGGCGAGTTCTCCGGTGGCTGCGCCGATTCCGGCTTCACCGCCGCCGTGGGCACGCCGACCATCTGCGGCCTCGGTCCCGTCGGCGGGCTCGCGCACACACCGGAGGAATATCTCGAACTCGACAGCATCGTGCCGCGCGCGCAGACGCTGGCGCTGGCGATTTTGAGGGGGTAACCACAGGTGCCCTAGGGGCAAAGCGAAGCATGCCCACCACAGCGGTCATTGCCGAAGATGGTGGGCACGGCGCAAGTGCGCTTTTGCCCACCCGACGAGACCGCCCGAGACGTCACGAATAACTCGGTGCGTCGGGCTTGCGGAAGATGTGGATGGGGTCGCCGGGAATGATCACGGGCTGACCTGAGAACATCGCGTAGGCATAGAGCGCGAGATAGGCGATCGCGAGCGCGCCGACGGCGTAGAAGGCGAAGGTCGCGATGCGCTTCATCGATCCGCTCCATGGCCGCCCCGAACGGGAAGGCTCAGGGCGCTTCTAGAGCGATGACGGGGAAAAGGCCAGCCTCTGCGCCCGCTTCGGGCGGCGATCAGACGCCGCGCCGGCCGCGCGCGGGAAGGCTGACATCGGCGAGCCTGGCCGCGTCCTCATCCTGGTCGACCGCGACATACTGGCCGTGCCAATAGGCCAGCGCAGCGGTGCGGGTCGAACTCTTGATGTCTCTGACACGACCGATGACGATGCCGTGCGAGTGGCGTTCGACGATCTCCTCGACTTCGCAATCGAAGGCCGACAGCGCGCCGACCAGGAGCGGCACACCCGAGACCGCCGTTACCCATTTGGCACCCGCGAAACGATCAGCACCTTTCAGCCCGCCCTTGCCAGCAAAGCGCTCGGCGATTTCAAGCTGATCGGCATTGAGCATGTTCACGCCGAAAGCACCGTAGCGGCGGATCAGCGGAAAGGACGAGGCGTCGCGATTGATGCTGACCAGCAGCGTCGGCGGCTCGACCGACAGCGAGGTCACCGAGGTCACCGTCATGCCGGTGATGTCCTTGCCCCGCCCGGCGGTGATGACGCTGACGCCGCCGGTGAGATGGCGCATGGCGCCGCGGAAATCGGCGGGCGAGACGGGGATTTCAGTCATGAGATCGCGGGGCACTACATTCATGGCGTTGCTCCCCCAGGACGGGGTTCCCTGTATTTAGGTACGATCGTCCGCCGACAACAGGTGGCTCAGGATCGAGCCTTCGAGGCCGGCAAGCTCGGCCGAACCGCGCTGCCGCGGCCTGCCTGCGTTAACCGTGACGTCGTGGGCGATGCGGCCGTCCTCGATGACGAGCACGCGATCCGCCAACGCGACCGCTTCGGAGACATCGTGGGTAACGAGGATCGCGGTAAAGCCCTGGTCGCGCCAGACGCGCTCCAGCAGGCGCTGCATCGAGATCCGGGTCAGTGCGTCCAGCGCGCCCAGCGGCTCGTCGAAGGCGAGCACACGCGGACGGGAGACCAGCGCACGTCCGAGCGCGACGCGCTGCTTCTGGCCGCCGGACAACACCGACGGCCACTGGTCGCGCTTGTCGGCGAGCCCCACCTCGATCAGCGCCTTCTCGGCGCGTGCATGCGCATCAGCCGAGGCGCGATCGCGACCAAGACCAACCTCGACATTCGCCAGTACGCGCGCCCAGGGCAAGAGCCGCGGCTCCTGGAACATCACGCGGATGTCCTCGGGCTGGATATCCTGCCCGAAGCTGATGCTGCCGGCGTCGATCCTGTCCAGGCCGGCGATGAGGCGGAGCAGCGTGCTCTTGCCGCAACCGCTCTTGCCGACGATGGCCACGAACTGGCCCGCCGGGATGTGCAGGTCGATGCCGCGCAGCACCTCATTGTCGCCGAAGGATTTGCGCAAGCCGCGGATGCTGAGCGGCAGGCCGGTGGTTTGCGCTGCCCGCTCCTCGCGCACCACGCGGGCGTGAGGCGCGAAATTGGCGCGACTGGTGAACTCGGTTTCCGGAAGGGAGCTACGAACGGCTGTCTGCATGGGATTCCCAGTATTTCTGCTCAACGTTTCTGAAAGGCGGGGTGCCAGGAGAGCGTCAAACGCTCCAGCACGCGGGAGGCGCTGTCGGCAAGCTTGCCGAGCAGGGCGTAGATCAGGATCGAGAGCACGACGACGTCGATCAGCATGAATTCGCGCGCCTGCATCGCCATGTAGCCAAGCCCTGAGGATGCCGCGATGGTCTCGGCGACAATCAGGGTCAGCCACATGATGCCGAGCGCGAAGCGGATGCCGACGAAGATCGAGGGCAGCGCGCCCGGGAAGATCACGCGGCGGAACAGTTCGCCGTCTCTCATGCCGTAGATGCGGCCCATCTCGATCAACTGCGGATCGACGGTACGAATACCGTGCAGCGTGTTGAGATAGATCGGGAAGAACACCCCAAGCGCCACCAAAAACAGCTTTGCACTCTCGTCGATGCCGAACCACAGAATGACCAGCGGGATCAGCGCCAGATGCGGCACGTTGCGCACCATCTGCAGCGTGGTGTCCGTGAGCTTGGCCGAGAGCTGCGACAGGCCGTTGGCGAGGCCGAAGGCGAAGCCGATGCTGCCGCCGATCAGAAAGCCGATCGATGCCCGCCAGAACGAGACCCAGATGTTGCGAACGAGCTCGCCGGAGAGCAGCAGCTTCCAGCCGGCGAGCAGGACGTCGCTCGGCGCCGGCAGCACGCGGGTCGGCACGAAACCGGTGACGCTCGCGACCTGCCAGATCGCTATGATGGCCAGCGGCACGATCCACTGGATCAGGCCGTCGACCCGCGGCAGGCGAACGCGGCGCGGAAGCGGGATGCTGTCGATCAGGCTCATGACTGTGACACCCGGTGCTGAGGACGGAAATCGCTGCCGACCGTCTCGCCGAACGGACCGCCGTTGAAATGCAGCTTGGTCACGTTGCTCGGTTGCTCCAGCGCGAGCAGCGGGAACACCAGCTCGGCGAAGCGATAGGCTTCCTCGAGATGCGGATAGCCGGACATGATGAAGGTATCGATACCGATCTCCTGATACTCCCTGATGCGCGCCGCGACCGTCTCGGCATCGCCGACCAGCGCCGTGCCGGCGCCGCCGCGCACGAGACCGACGCCGGCCCACAGGTTCGGGGCAATCTCGAGCTTGTCGCGCTTGCCGCCATGCAGCTGCGCCATGCGCTGCTGGCCGACGGAGTCCATGCGGGCAAAGTTCTTCTGCGCGAGCGCAATGGTGTCGTCACTGACATGCTTGATCAGCTCGTTCGCCGCGCGCCAGGCCGCTTCATTGCTCTCGCGGACGATCACATGAAGGCGAATGCCGAAGGAGAGTTTTCTGCCGCGCTGGCTGGCTGCCTCCCTCACCTTCGCGATCTTCTCGGCCACCAGCGCCGGCGGCTCGCCCCAGGTGAGATAGTTGTCGACGGTGTCGACCGCGACGTCGATACCGGCATCGGACGAGCCGCCGAAATACAATGGAGGCCGCGGCGATTGCACCGGCGGGAACAAGAGCTTGCCGCCCTCGACATGGATGTGCTTGCCTTCGACGTCGACGGTCTTGCCGGCGAGCAGGTCGCTATAGACGCCCAGGAACTCGCGGGTGACCTCGTAACGCTCGTCATGGGACAGGAAGATGCCGTCGCCCTTGTTCTCGACGGGATCGCCGCCGGTGACGACGTTGACGAGGAGCCGACCGTTCGTGATGCGGTCGAGCGTCGCCGTCATGCGCGCGGCCACGCTCGGCGATTGCAGGCCAGGCCTGACAGCCACGAGGTAGCGCAGCCGCTCGGTAAACGGTGCGACCGAGGATGCGACGATCCAGGAATCCTCGCAAGATCGTCCGGTCGGCAGCAGCACGCCGAAATAGCCGAGCTGGTCGGCAGCCTGCGCGATCTGGCGCAGATAGTTGAAGTTGACCTCGCGGCCGCCGATGCCGGTGCCGAGATAGCGGCCGTCGCCGTGGGTCGGCAGGAACCAAAGGATGTTAGGGTTGCTTGGCTTGGTCATGACTTTGCTCACGATCCTGACTTCCGCGCGACGTCGGAGATCTTGATGGATTTGGGAATCAGGCCCAGCGCGAAGAACGCGTCGGCAACCTGCTGCTGGTCGGCGATGACGGCATCGGTGATCGGCTTGATGCCGTAGGACTGCCGCCTCAAGGCCACCTCGACCACGGGGACCGGCAATCCGATCGACGGCGCCAGCTGTTCAGCCACCGCATGGATGTCGCCCTTGGCCCAATCGTCGACCGCGCTCAGCTCGGCGAGCACGGCGTCAACCACTGCCGGGTTGGCATCGAGAAACTTCTTCGAGGAGAAATAGAACTGGTAGTTCGCGACGATGCCGCTGCCGTCGGCCAGCGTGCGCGCGCCGGTGGCGGCTTCGGCCGCGGCCTGGAACGGATCCCAGATCACCCAGGCGTCGACCGCGCCGCGCTCGAAGGCGGCGCGGGCATCGGCGGGAGCCAGGAACACCGGCTCGATGTCCGAATATTTTACGCCGGCCTTCTCCAGCGCCTTGACCAGGAGGTAGTGGACGTTGGAGCCCTTGTTGAGCGCGACCTTCTTACCCCTGAGGTCCGCGACTGATTTGAGCGGACTGTCCTTCGGCACCAGGATCGCCTCGCCCTTCGGGGCCGGCGGCTCATAGGCGACATACTGGATCGGCGCGCCGGCGGCCTGCGCGAAGATCGGAGGGGCTTCGCCGGTGTTGCCGAAATCGATGGCGCCGACATTGAGCGCCTCGAGCAACGGCGGACCTGACGGGAATTCGGTCCACACCACCTTGTAGCCATCGGCCGCGAGCTTCGGCTCCAGCGTGCCCTTGCTCTTGAGCAGCACCAGCTTGCCGTATTTCTGGTAGCCGATGCGGACCACCTTGTCCTGACCATAGGAGGTGCCGACCGCCGCGGCGACGATGCCGATCGACAGCACGATGGCTGCGATCAGACGCTGAATGATACGCCTCATGTTCAAACCCTTGTGGATGGGAAGAGTGGTGGGCACGATCAGGCTGCCGGGTTGCGCCAGACGATGTCGCGGATCTGAATCGGCTCCGGGATCAAACCGAGCTTGTAGAAGCGGTCGGCGACGCCCTGCTGGGTCGCGACGATGTCGTCAGTGACGGGCCCGACCACGAAGTTCGCGCGTTTGGCAGCGACAGCCTGAATGTCCAGCGGCACTCCGGTGATCGCGGCGAGCGATTTGGCGACCTCGTCGCGGTGCTGTTCGGCCCATCTGCCGGCAGCGGCCGTGACGTCGACGATTTGTTGCAGGATCGCGCCGTGATTCCTGGCGAACTCGCGATTGGCGATGTAGAAGGAATTGGTCTTGGTGACCTCGCGCGAATTGATAAGGATGCGGCCGCCCTGCTTGGTCTCGCCGATCGCGAAATACGGATCCCAGATCGCCCAGGCCTCGATGCTGCCGTTGGCAAAGGCGGGACCTGCGTCCGGCGGCGTCAGATAGACCGGCGTGATGTCGGCGTAGGTGAGACCCGCCTTCTCCAGGGTCTGCACCACGATATTGTGGGCGCTGGAGCCCTTGGTGAAGCCGATGCGCTTGCCCTTCAAATCGGCGATCGTGCGGATCGGCGAATCCTTCGGCACCAGAATGCCCTGACCGTTGGTGATGGGCTGGCCGGCGGCATAGACGATGGCCGCGCCCGCGGCCTGGGCGAACACCGGCGGAGAATCGCCGACCGCGCCGAAATCGACGCTGCCGACGTTCATCGCCTCCATCATCGGCGGGCCCGAGGAGAACTCGATCCATTTCACGTCGATGCCCAAGGCAGTGAAATGTTTTTCCAGCGAAGCTTGCTGACGCGCGATGACCAGCACGCCAGTCTTCTGATAGCCGATACGAATTTCCTTCACCGCACTCTGCGCACTGCCGCGCGAGGTGAATGCAGCGGCGGCTGCAGTTCCAACAGAAAGTTTCAGAAAGTCTCGACGCTGCATTCAACACTCCCGCGCGACATTCTTCAGTCGCGTCGGGAATGATGGTGCGGTCTATCGGAGGTGTCGAGACGCGCGGAAAAATAGCGACGCGCGCACTGCGCACGAGGCAGCGCGCATGACTAATATTTCAATCGGTGGGGCCAGCACAGCGCGAATTTTTTCTGCACGCGAATGTGACAATCGCAATATCAGGGGCCGGAAACTCAAAATTGTGAAAACAACCCCATGCACAGTAGCCAAGCGCTTGGCTCAGAACGAATTTCTCTTTTTGCGAATTTTGGCTTGACCCATTGGGCAACACAGTGGCAGGATGCCATCATGAGGGAAAGGGCGGCGGCTCACCAGCTAATGCCACCGCACCGGCAAATTCTGCAGCCCGCGGAACGCCCAGCCGCCGATCCGCACCTCCTCATCATCGGCCAACGCAAGCTGCCTGGCGCGGGCGAACACGGTCGGCAGGGCGACGTCCGCGATCATGGCGCGGGAGGCCCAGGCGCCGGCGCAGAAATGCGGACCGGCGCCGAACGCGACACTCTTCGTCGTATCACGCCGCACATCGAACTGATCGGCGCCGTCAAAATGCTTCTCGTCGCGATTGGCCGAGCCGAACATCAGGAACACGCGCTCGTCGAGCTCGAACGACACGTCGCGGATCATCCACGGCTTGGCGATGCGGCGCGGCGACATGCCGATCGGCGAGATCCAGCGGACGTATTCCTCGAATGCCTGCAGCCAGGTCACCTCGCCCTTGCGCACGAGATCGAGCTGCTCGGGATGGGTCAGCAGCGCCCAGACGGTGCCGGCGATCGCCTTGCGCGGCTCGTTCTGGCCGCCGGAGATCGCGAGTTTTACATTTGCGCGCACGCTCTCCATCGCCATGCCGGAGGCGAGCAGCACGCCGAGGATGCTCTGGTCGGGATTCTTGCGCATCACCGGCAGGATATCGTCGATCGCGGCATCGATGCCTGAGGTCGCCGCATGGCAGCGTGCCTCGACCGCGGGATCGCCGGCATAATTGGCGATGCCCTCGATCATGCCCTGCGACCACGCATCCATGTCCTCAAAGCCGATATTGGTGAGGCCGGTGATCGATTTCAGGCATTCGCCGGAGAACGGCAGCGCGAAGTCGCGCATGAAATCGATCCGCCCCGGCTCGATCGCCTCGAGAATGCGGTCGGCATGGGCCTGAAACAGCGCGGTCCAGTGCGCCTTCACCGTCCTCGGCGACACCGTCGGAAACATCGCGCGGCGCTCGACCTGATGCGCCTCGCCGTCCTTGCGCATCATGTTGTGGCCCATCAGCCGGTTCATCAGGCCGGCGGGCTGGTGCGAGGAGAACACGTCGATCTGCTTCTCGGAGATCGAGATGTCGTCGCGGCTGGTCAGCAGCGTCGAGCCAAGCTGCGGCACGAAGGCGATCGGCGCCTGCTTGCGCATTTTCGCGAGCATCGGATAGGGATCGGCCCAGAATTCGGCCGGGTCGATGTCGATGCGCGGCGCGGTGCTCAAGACGGTCTCCCCTGGGATCTCGTGATTCAGGACAGACTAGCGAAATGCGGTGGCAGCGTCTGTCCCTAGCGATAGGGACGGACCCAACCGAATTACTGCACCTCGGCGATCTTCGCTCCGGACGGCAGCATCTGCGCGTTGGCCGCCAACGGCCGCTTCGATGCCGATGTCGGGTCCGGCAATCGCAAAGCGGCGTCGGCCGGCGCGCCCTGGGAGGGCCGACGGGCGGTCGCCGGAAGCACGATCACTTTCGCGCCGACCTTCACCCGCTCATAGAGGTCCATGACGTCCTCATTGGTCAGCCGGATGCAGCCGGACGACACCCGTTTCCCGATCGTATCGGGGTTGTTGGTGCCGTGAATTCGATATTCGGTCTCGCCGAGATACATCGCGCGGGCACCAAGCGGGTTGCCGGGACCGCCTGCCATGAACCGTGGCAGATAGGGCTGACGCGTGACCATCTCCGCGGGCGGATGCCAATCCGGCCATTCCGCCTTGCGGGCCACGGTCTGCTCACCGGACCATGTGAAACCTTCGCGGCCGACACCGATGCCGTAGCGCAGCGCCTGCGTGTCGTTCAGAACGAAATAGAGGAACGTGTTTTTGGTATCGATGATCACGGTGCCCGGCGCCTGGTGGCTCGCGTAGTCAACCACTTGCCGGACCAATGCTCCGGGACCGTCAGCGGCTTTTGGCGGTTCGACCAGAGGCGCAATCGGAGCCGGAGCCGACGCTGCTGCATGGACCGGAGGTGCCACGTAAACCGGCGTTGACGACGCCTGGGCCTGGAGCGCGGACGGCTTCCGTGTCGGCTGCACGCTCGCCGGGCTCGACAGCAAACCGTAGCCCAATGCGGCGACGGCCACGGCGCCAATTCCAACTCTCGCGACCATCGGTAGTGCGAGCGTCTCTACCTTCTTGCCGCGCTTGGGCCGCTTACTCATACCCTTCTCCAGGTCACCATACCCGAGAGAGGTACCCGGCAAAATTTAAGAAACTTCGAAGCGATTGCGGCTAAGGCTGGAGCGTCAACGATGGTTAACGCAAACTTCCGATCCGAGCTATGAAGCCGGATTTGGCTACGCCGCGTCAGCGGAAGCGAAGGGCCAATTGCCGAAGCGAACCGCTTCCCTGTAGGCTCCAGTAACACTCAGCGCATCGATCCAGATGGCAAAGAGAGAGAAGCTTTTAAACGAGTTGGCCGATCGCCTTGTAGCGACGTCGCCGGGTCGAACGCTCCGCGTGGCCATCGATGGCGTCGACGGGGCTGGAAAGACTACATTCGCCGATGAGCTCGGAAGTCTCGTCGCGGCCCGGGGGCGACCTCTTATTCGAGCATCAGTGGACGGATTTCATAATCCCAAGGCGGTCAGATATCAGCGGGGCAGACATTCACCGGAAGGTTTTTTCGAGGACTCGTACAATTATTCGGCGTTGAAGCGATACCTGTTAGACCCGCTCAGCCCTGGTGGTTCCTGCAGGTATTGTCGGGCCATCTTCGATCACGTGACTGATGACATTGTACCTGCCCATGAGTCGGAGGCGCTGCCCTCTTCCATTTTGCTGATAGACGGGATCTTCCTGCATCGGCCCGACCTGCTCACCTACTGGGACATTTCAGTATTCCTCCGAACAGACTTTGCCGTGTCCGTTGCGCGCTGCGCTTCGCGCGACGGCTCATCAGCCGATCCTGCGGCTCCATCGAACCGACGCTACGTCGAGGGACAGCGGCTTTATCTTCGGAGCTGTCGACCGGAAGCGAAGGCTACGATCGTGATTGATTATAACGACCTTTCCGTGCCCTTGCTGGTCATCTGAGGAGTTCAAGCGAAAGGTCGGCGGTGGGTCAACAGGCGACGATCCTGGCGGGCGGGCCACGTGTCCGCTTTGATCTCGCAAGCAGACATTGCGGACTTCGAGTCCCCTCAGTTCAGGCCACGCGGACTCGCGAGCAGACCCAGGACGATCGAGAACAATTCGTTCTGCGAGGAGATACCGAGCCGCTCATAGGCGCGCTTGCGGTAGGTCAGGGTGGAATGCAGGCTAATGCCGAGCGCTTGTGAGATCGCTTCGGAGCTGAAGCCGAGCAAGATGCGGCGGCAGACCTCCTGCTCGCGCGGCGTCAGCGCGGAGAGCGGCGCGCGTGCCGTGAACAGGGCGGCGAGGTTCTGGTCGGGCGTCGCGGTCGAATCCTGCTGGAAATGACGTGCGACGCTGGCACCGATCGCCGGCGCGATTGTTTGAAGCCGCGCACGCTCGGCATCGCTGAAGCGGCCCTGGGCCGTGATGCGATAGAAGTTGACGTAGAAGCAGGTGTCGCCGGTCCAGATCGCGGTCGCGCATTTGTCGACGATGCCGGAATCGTGGAAGAAGATCTTGCGGTAGCGCGCCCCGTACATGCGGGGCGCGAAGGACGGCAGCATGATCGGGGCGCCGCCCTCGGCTTCGAACAGCACGTCGCGGTTGGGGTCGGATTGGTGGAACTGGCCGGCATAGGCCGCCCCGAGATCGCCGCCGATCGGGATATTGCCGGCATCGAGCAGGCAGGTCGCGGCACCCGCGCGCTTCAGCGCGAACACCATGCAATGGCCGACATCGGCCTGCCGGCGCAGCGTGTCGATGAGGATGTTCGGGAAATCGGAGCGGCCGATGGCGAGCACCGCGGGCGTGATATCGCCGGCCGTCAAGCCCGAGCCCAAGCCTGAGCCTGTCCCGTGGGACCGCATCGTTTCCTCCCTCAGCTTTGTGCCTGTTTCTAGCAGCAAGTGCGGGGGACCGGAAGACGCGTATTGCCGGGTCGCAATCAGCGGAGAGGCAAGAAACCTTCCCGATCAGTGAGGCGAGCCATTCCCGCGAATCCAGCTTTCAAGGGCGACGGCGGCTTCCGCTTCGCGGGCCTTGCGCAACAGGAGGTCGCGGTCTTGACCGGGCGCCATCTGTTGCGCCCTGGACTTGGCGAGGGCGGCGGACGCAAGCAGGCGTTCTGTCAAGCTGTGCGTCTGTTTGACACGTCGGCGTCTCTGGGTGCGATCTTGCATCGTTACGCTTTCAAAAAAAAAGCTCTTTGCGGTGCGGCCCCGAAATGGGTTGACGATCAGGCAGCAGCGAACGCGTGCCCCGTGATGAACTTCATCTCGACCGTCAGCATCGGCGCCACATCGTCGGAGCGCGACTGAGCGCCTCGCGCCCCGTCAATTTGAGATCTTCAATCGTCAGATCCGGCAGGGCCGCTGCTTCGAGCAGCTTGGAGGCGACGTGCGCCCGAACTGAATTTTCATACTGGCCCACGTCGGCACAGACCTCATCAAGGACCAGACGCAGCATTGCCGTCGTTTGTAGATCAAACATGGGCCCCTCTCACGATGGATGACCTGCTGTAGCCGGGAAGGACCAGCTCAGACATTTACATTGTTAAAAACGGCATCAATTTTCGTCCGCTGCGCCGCACATTCTTCGACGCAGAGGGCGCAAGCGCCGACGCGACAGAGCTTCGATGATCTCGTGTAAGGTCGCCTACCCTTGGCAGGTCAAACCGGCAGCCGCGGCAAGCTGCAGTGCTCAGCGGCGGAACACGCATCGCGCGGTGTGCACGTGCGGGCATCCTGAAAGGGAGCACAAGAAGGACCGAGGCTCAGAGCCAGAACCCGGGTGGGCCGCGGGACATCATCATCCATCCCGGCTTTGATCTCGGCCCGGAATAACGCCGTCTCACTTCGGGGATCAAGCCTCCGGGGGCTGACGTTCGAGCCGTTCCGCCAGCCGCCTATACTCAAGCGCCATCTGCTCCAGCTCCAGCTTTGCCGCCGGCGTAGACGTAAGGGCAGCTTGAGCGCGGCAGAGCGCTTCGAGGGACCGATAAGACTGAGATCCTGCATGCATGGACTGACTGTATGCTGGAACACCTCCCATGTCGTTTACTTGTGTTACAAAGTGAACACTTGGGGGCGCTAATTCACCCTCGGACCGTACCTTTTCCCAAACAAGGGCGCGGCTTTAGCCGAATCCGCCGGTTCCGCGGCGAGGAACGATTGCGTCGGCTCCGCCTTGTTCGCCTGCATCTCAGTTCTGATCAGACGCTTCCCTATACCCGTTGCCTCGAGGGACCCAATCAATGCGCATCCTTCTCGTTGGGGGTACGGGGCTCATCGGGTCCGCAATCTACGGCAGACTGTCCGCCGAAGGACATGAATGCGTATTGGCGTCCCGCCACCCGGTAACGGCGGCCGGCAGGCACCACATCACCCTCGATCTCGCGCGCAACACGGACAGTTCGGAATGGAAGGGCGTTCTTGCGGGCGTCGATGCCGTCATCAACGCGGCGGGCGCCCTGCAGGGACAGGACATGCGAGGGGTCCACGTCGCCGGCAGCGCGGCGCTTTATGCGGCCTGTGAAAGCATGGGCGTCCGCCGTGTCATCCTGTTCTCGGCGATCGGCGTCGATCGCGATGCCCGCAGCGATTTCTCCCGCACCAAGCAAGAGGGCGAAGCCGCCTTGATGGCGCGGGACCTTGATTGGATCGTATTGCGGCCTTCGGTCGTAGTTGGCCGGCCCGCCTATGGTGGCAGCGCGCTGCTGCGCGGACTGGCAGCACTGCCGATTCTGCCCGTCATGCCGGACACGGCAGCGATTCAACCGGTGCATCTCGACGACGTGGTTGAGACGGTGGTGTTCTTTCTGCGACCGGGCGCTCCCTCGCGCGTCGCGCTTGAGCTGGCCGGCCCAGAGCGGATTGCCTTCAGCGACGCGGTCGCGCTGCTTCGCGGCTGGTTGCGTTGGAGGCCGGCCTACCGCCTGCACCTGCCGTCCTGGGCAGCTTCGGCCGCTTACCGCGCGGGTGACGTCGCGCAGATGCTGGGTTGGAAAACACCCATCAATTCGACCGCGCAGGCGGAGATGCGGCGCGGCGCAACCGGAGATCCCGAGCCTTGGCGCCAAATGACTGGCGTGAGCCCCCGCGAACTTGCAGATGAACTCGCACGCGAGCCCGCCTCGGTGCAGGAGCGCTGGTTCGCGCGGCTGTATGCGCTCAAGCCGCTGATCTTCGGCATCTTCGGCCTGTTCTGGATCGGCACCGGCATCATCTCGCTCGGCCCGGGCTGGAATATCGGCATGTCGTTGCTGCGGGAGGGCGGGCTGCAGGAGAGATTCGCGGCGGTCACCGTCACCGCAGGCGCCCTCGCCGACCTCGTCATTGGCCTCGCCATCCTTTGGCGCCCACTGAGCCGCTACGGGTTGTGGGCAGCACTGATCATCTCGCTCACCTATGCCGTAATCGGGACGGCGCTGGTGCCGCGGCTGTGGGCCGATCCGCTCGGACCCATGCTGAAGATATGGCCGGTCATCATGCTCAACCTGGTCGCCATGGCGATCCGGGAGGATCGCTGATGCTCTACTTCCTCGTGAAGATGGCGCACATCATCGGTGCGGCCGTCCTGCTCGGCACTGGTGCCGGCATCGCATTCTTCATGCTGGTGGCGCATCTGCGCGGCGACCCGCGCGAGATCGCGGGGGTCGCGCGGACCGTGGTGCTGGCTGACTTCCTGTTCACGGCGAGCGCCGTGATCCTGCAGCCGATCACCGGCACATGGCTTGCCTGGTCGAGCGGGTATTCCCTCGGCGAGGGCTGGGTTGCGGCCTCCATCGCGCTCTATCTGGTGACCGGCGCCTTCTGGCTGCCGGTGGTATGGATGCAGATGCAGATGCGCGATCTTGCCGTCGCAGCGGTTGCGACAAACACCAAGCTGCCTGCCCGGTATCACCATCTCTTCCGATCGTGGTTCGCCTTCGGCTTTCCGGCGTTCGCAGCCGTGCTGATGATCTTCTGGCTGATGATCGCCCGCCCGGCCATTCCATATTGGGACTAGGTTCGTGCGTCTTCCATTCGATTTGACTGGCCAGATCGGCAAGCTGAGAAGGCCGCCGGGAACAGAACCGCATCAGCCGAGTTCCAACTGTCCAATCTTTAACGGAGTGACAGATGAGCCGTGGAATGCCGTCCATGACCGCCCTTCTCGGACTGCTCGCTATCGCCGGTTATCAGAATCGAGACAAGCTGGCGGAATTGCTCAAAGGCCCGGGATCCGGATCTCTCGAACCCGCCAATGCCCAACAGCCGCTGGGCGGCCTGCTCGGCAATCTCACGGGTATGCTGAGCGGGGCAGGTGTCGGAGGACTCCTGCAGGGAGGAATCGGCGAGCTGCTGGAGAAATTCAACCAAAATGGCCAAGGGGACGCAGCTCAGTCCTGGGTGGGCTCAGGGCCCAACAAGGATATCGCGCCCCCGCAGCTGCGGGAAGCCATCGGCCCCGACGTGCTGGACAAGCTCGAGAAGGAAACCGGGCTTTCGCAGGAGGAAATCCTCGCAAGGCTATCGCGCGAGCTTCCCCAGGCCGTCGACAAGTACACGCCTGAGGGGCGTATACCGAGCTCGTAGCCTTGGTGTCGTCGCCGTCGTTTTATTCAGAAGGAGCGGAGAATGAGTATCATCTGGACTATCATTATCGGTTTTATCGCGGGGGTGATCGCCAAGTTCATCATGCCTGGTGACAACGAACCCTCAGGGTTCATCCTGACGACCATCCTCGGAATCGTCGGCGCCTTTGTTGCCACCTACCTTGGCCAAGCACTTGGCTGGTACCGTCCCGGGGAGGGCGCGGGGCTCATTGGTGCCGTCGTCGGCGCCATCATCGTGCTCTTTGTGTATGGTTTCTTCGTCGGACGACAACGGCGCGCGATCTAAACGCCGACTTCTGCGCAGCGGCTTGCTTGCAAGCCTGCCTGATCACGCTCAAGCAAAAGGGGCGCGCTGTCAGCGCGCCCCTTTTTGTCGTCTCACTGGGGAGACTTCACCTCCGCCCGGGCAGCTGCCGCGGCATCCATGCCGGCTTGCTTGACCCGGTCCACGACCTCGGCGCCGGTGTCGCTGATTTCAGCGACGACCGTGTCCGAGGCTTCGCGCAGGGCCTGCGAGACCGCACCGGCGCGCCGGCTCAGGTCAGCCTTCACCTCGTCGCTGACTTCGCCGATATACTGGTTCTCGATCCCGGAGGTGCGAAATGCGCCTGCGACGGCGGCACCAATCGCGACGCCCACGACACCAAGCACGAGCGGTTGCCGTTCCAGCATGTCTGCGAGTGACGATTTCGCGCTGTTCATGGCGTCCTTGTTACCAAGCTTGCTGAACTGCTCCTGCGCGAAGGCGACGCCCTCGTCGAACCTATCCCTGACGCTGTCGGCAGCTTGCGAGACCGCGTCGGAAGCGGCGGCGCTCGCGCCGCGCAGAGTCTCTCCGACACCCAGCGAGCCGTCCTCGTCCATATCGGGTGCGGTCGGAGGCGCCACGGTCTGCTTGACGGCAGATGCTGCGGACCTGAAACCACTCGTCCCGATATCGGCAACAGGCGCGACGGCCTCCGCCGCCGACCGCGCCACGGTCTTCAGCCTCTGATCGCCGGTCAAGAGCCAGAGCGCTCCGCCTCCGATCAGCGCGGCGGCGAGGGGGTTGTCCCGGGCAGCCGTCACCAGGTTGTCGATAAAGCCGGTTTTTGTGCTGCTCATCGCACCATTCCCTTCACGGTGTCCCTGTCTTTTTGGAGCTGCCCGATCGTTTCGCGGGGGGTCAGCTGACGCATATCAAGCCGGTTGATGCCGACAGCGACGAGCGCCGCGGCAATGGCCGCAGCGATGATTGCCGACGTCAGATATGACAGCGGCTGCGACCATCCCGCGGATATCAATGCGGCGGACAGGGCGAACAGGGCCATGACGATAGCCGGGATCACCAAAACGGCCCCGCCTACGATCAGGCCGAGCGCGCCGCCGATCTTCTGAAGCTTGTCACCAAACTCCGCCTTTGCCAGGTCCATCTCGTTCTGGAAGAGCTTGGCGAACTGCGACATGGCATCGCCAAGCAACGTCGAGATCTCGCTGAACTCACTTTTGCTGGTTGTGATATCGCGCTCGATGCTCATGGTATGGTGCTGCCCTGAGAGGTT
This sequence comes from Bradyrhizobium sp. 199, assembly GCF_023073355.1. Taxonomy (GTDB): domain Bacteria; phylum Pseudomonadota; class Alphaproteobacteria; order Rhizobiales; family Xanthobacteraceae; genus Bradyrhizobium. The sequence continues at coordinate 1,021,767 of NZ_JADPJI010000002.1, read as the reverse complement.
GAGGCTTGCTGCGTCTGCGGGTTGCGGCCCCCGGGCTCCTGAGACCAGGGTTGTTCTCCGGCCGAAAACGAGGTCCCGCCCGCCTTCTGACCGCTTCCCGGTGACGAACTGCCAGTGGTGTCGCGCTGCCCTGGGGACGACGATGGCCCACCCGATGCTTTCAGGAAACGCACGGCGGCAAAACCAGCGAGCACAGACAGACCGAGAAAGGCCGCGGGCTGACGTTTGGCGAAATCGGTTGCGCCTTCGAGGATGTCCCGGAAGCTTCCGTCCCGGATCTTCTGCGCGGCATCCTCGACATAGTCCGCGGCGGAATCGATGCCGCGTGCCGCGAATGGCACGTCGCTCTCGAAAGCCCGGCCGGCCTCCCGGATGTTGTCCGCGAGGCGCTCGACGAAATCGGCACCCGATCGCTGCTGCTCGCGCGCCTGGCTCTGGATCTGGTCGACGGTGCCGTCCGCGACGCCCTTTGCTGCATCTGCGGCCTCGCCGAACTTGTCTCGCGCAAGATCGGCCGATGCGCGGAAAGCGTCACCCGCGCGCTGCTTCATCTCCGCGCCGGCATCTCCAATCTGTTCCTTGATGTCCTTCGCGGCGCCTTTGTCCTGGTTCTTTGCAAATTGCGTGACGTTGTGGGGGTCTAAATCGCTCATGATGTTTCCTTCAAGTGTTGGTTTGGGAAGGGCTAAAGGCAGCTTTGACCACCTCGTCGGCAGCCTCTTTCATCGTGTCAGCCATGTTCTGCGTCATGCGGCTGGCATGTTCGCCGAGATCGGCACCGGCCACCTTCTGCGACGCAGCATCGGCTGCCGAATGTGTCATGTCCTTCGCGGCCTCGAATCCGGATTGCGCCGCAGCGGCCGCAGCCTGCTTCACCCCATCGCTCGCCCGGCCCATCACCTTCGCTTCAGCCTTCGTCGCCGGCAGAGCTGCGGCGAGGATGGCGCCGATCGCGATGCCCAGCCCTCCGATCAGGGCGGCATTGTCGCCGATGGTCTGACGCGCCTGATCGGGCGCGCTCGCAGCGGCATCCTTGGTTGCATCCATGCCGCTCCTGAGCTTTTCACTTGCGAAATTGGCGGCCCGCGCCGCGCTCTCCCGCAGATCTGCGGCGAGACCGGCAGCCTGCTCCTGCACATCACCAGCCATCCCTGCGGCTCGGCTTTGAACGGAAGATAGCCTCTCTCTGGCGTCGCCCTGCATATCTCGGGCGCCCTCGGTCACCTCCTCGAGCATCCGGCCCGCTTGGTCCATGACTGGGCCGGCGGCGTCTACAGCGCGATCGCGCACCGTCTTGGACGTCAAGGCAAGCCCGGCCCCGATCATGAGAAGTGGCAACGGCACACCTCGCGCCATCCGCAGCAACGGAACTCCCACCGCGGCGCCCGCAGCCACTGCGCCCATCGGATTGTCCATGATCTGTTGCTTCAGTCCTTCGACCCAACTCTGGGTCTTGTGGCTGACATATTCGCTGACTTCGGTTTTGATGTGCTGCGGCGACACCTTGTGGCGAATGTCGTCGGCGGTGTCCGAAATCTGGTCCTTCAATCGGCTTACCGTTGATGCCAGTTCGGCGCGGCTGCGCTCGGACTCGCGCCTTAACTCCTCCACTGATCGTGTCATCGCAATACCCTCTTGCTGCGCTTCTTGGATTTCGAAGACGAACTCACGCTTTGGTGAATCGTTCCTCGCAGCTTGCGGCTGCTGGTGGCGACGAGCGAGCAGGAGGGGCAATGCAGAGCGAAGGTGACAGCCGGATATGCGTATGGGGCGATCATGCGCGGCGCGTGTGTACCGGCCGTAATCAGGCCACGGGGCATCATCGCCGCCCCGACAGTGCCGCCTGCGACTTGATCGCGGCAGGCTCACGCGCAATTGCGTCAGAGGACGCAGATGGCACCACCTCTTCCCGAACGCGGAAAGTGGGAAAACGTTGCAATGGTTGTCAGATCAATGTTTGAAGCCGAGAAAGCTCGTCTGCTCCGCGGCAGACCGCCGCATGGATGCGTTGATCATCGGTGGCGGCTTACAGCTGCATAGGCTGGCGTCGTTCGCCGACGCGTCCACGCCCTACCCCACCGCCGCCTTGCCCTCCGCGACGTTGATGGCCAGCTTGCCGTAGCGATCCGTAAAAGCCTCGGTGTCGATCTCCTCCAGCTTGGTCTCGCCGCTCATCACGCTCCTCTTCCACGCTTCCTGCGCCGGGTCGTTCTGGAACTCCGGCATCACCTCGCGGCCGAACAGCTCGAGCGATTCGCAGATGTGCTCGTGGCTGTTCTTGCCGGCCTGGTTGAGCAAGATGACCTGGTCGATGTGCGAGGACTGGAACCGCTTCAGCTTCTTTCGGATCGTCTCGGGCGAGCCGATCAGGCCGCCGCGCAGGGCCGCCTCCTGCGCCTGGGGATTGTCGCGCTTCCACTTGTTGTACTCGTCCCACATGTTGACGGTGTAGGGCGCGGGCCGCTGGCGGTTCTGCGAGGCGCCGTAGAAGCGCAGCGCGAACTGGAAGAAGGTGGCGCCGTCGGCACGCGCACGCGCCTCCTCGTCGGTCCTGGCGCACATGAAGAACGACACCAGCGCCATGTTCGGGTTGATCTCGTAGTCCGCGAGCTTGTGGAGCCGCTTGGTCATGGCGTTGTAATAGGCGTGCACCCAGGCATGGGCGGCGTCGGCGCTGACGAACTGGAAGCCGAGCGCGCCAAAACCGTGGCGGCCGGCGCGCTCGATGGTCGGCAATTGCGAGCAGGCCATCCAGAGCGGCGGATGCGGCTTCTGCACGGGCTTGGGCACCACGTTGCGCAAGGGGATGTCGAAATATTTGCCGTGATGCTCGGAGCCGGCGTCCCTGAACATCGGGAAGATCGCCGCCACGGCCTCCTCGAACACCTCCTTCTTGGTCTCCATGTCGCGGCCGAACGGGGTGAGTTCGGTAATGGACGCGCTCTCGCCCATACCGAACTCGCAGCGGCCGTTCGAGAGCAGATCCAGCACCGCGACACGCTCGGCGACCCGGGCCGGATGATTGGTGGTGAGCTGGAGGATGCCGTGGCCGAGCCGGATGGTCTTGGTGCGCTGGCTCGCCGCGGCGAGGAAGGATTCCGGCGACGGCGAGTGCGAATATTCCTCGAGGAAGTGATGCTCGACCACCCAGGCATGGTCGTAGCCGAGCTTGTCGGCGAGCTCCATCTGCGACAGCGCGTTCTGGTAGAGGGCGAGCTCGTCGCCGGCCACCCAGGGCCGCGGCAGTTGCAGCTCGTAGAAGATGCCGAACTTCATGGCGTCGCTCTCCCGCATTATTGTTGTTGACGCCATCTTAATGCGCGCGTCGGCGCTGTCTACGAAGTCCCAATTCCGCCGCGCGGACATCGCCTGGGCTCGCGCACGATCAACGCAACGCTGATGGTGCGGCGGGCAACTGCGTTCGCTCCGGACCCGGTTGATCTAATCAAGGCAGCTGGACCGCGTCCTCCTGAAGGGTGAGGCAAAGCGGCATTTTGGCCTTCTGAAACTGCAGCCCGAACTCCGTCCTCATCCTGAGGGGCCGCCGAAGGCGGGCGTCTCGAAGGATGGCCAAGAGATACGGCGTCCCTGCGCTTGAACCCATGGTGCGAATGGTTAGCTTTGGGGATGGCGAATCGGTCGATTTCGCCCTTTCTCAAAGCAGACATGGCCACATTCACCCCGCATCAGGATGCCGCGCTCAAAGCCGTTGGCGACTGGCTCAAGGCAAAACCCGGCCGCAACGGCACGCCGCCGGTGTTCCGGCTGTTCGGCTTTGCCGGCACGGGCAAGACCACGCTGGCGCGGCATATCGCCGACGGTGTCGACGGCGAGGTGAAATTTGCCGCCTTCACCGGCAAGGCCGCCCTGGTCATGCGCAACAAGGGTTGCGACGAGGCCTCCACCATCCATTCGCTGATCTACCGTACCCGCGAATCCGGCGAGGAGCAGCCGAGCTTCGAATTGTGGGACGACGCGCCCGCCTCGAAGGCGAAGCTGATCGTGATCGACGAATGCTCGATGGTCGACGCAGAACTCGGGCGCGACCTGATGTCGTTCGACTGTCCGCTGCTGGTGTTGGGCGATCCCGCGCAGCTGCCGCCGATCCAGGGCGGCGGCTTCTTCACCAATACCGAACCGGACGCGATGCTGACCGAGGTGCACCGCCAGGCCCAGGACGATCCGATCGTACGGATGTCGATGGATGTCCGCGAGGGCCGCGAGCTCGACATCGGCCGCTACGGCGAGAGCGAGGTGGTGTCGCGCAAAGAGCTCGACCCTGACCGGGTCATGAGCGCGGACCAGGTCCTGGTCGGCCGCAACAATACCCGGCGCGCCTACAATATGCGCGTGCGCCAGCGCCAGAACATCGAGGACGTCTTTCCGGTCGCCGGCGACAAGCTGGTGTGCCTGCGCAACAACCGCAAGAAAGGCCTGTTCAACGGCGGCCTGTGGCGGGTGAAGTCGCGCAACACCTCGCGCTCGAAATCGCGCATTCTGTCCATGCGACTGTCGCCGGACGAGGATTTCGGCCACAAGGTGACCAAGGTCTCGGTGCGCGCCGATTGCTTCGAGGGCGGCGTCGAGCAGATCGCCTGGGAGCAGCGCAAGCCCTATGACGAGTTTGACTACGGCTACGTGCTCACCGTGCACAAGTCGCAGGGCTCGCAATGGGACGACGTCGTGCTGTTCGACGAGAGCTTTGCGTTTCAGGAGAGCCGGGCACGGTGGCTTTACACGGGGATCACGCGGGCGGCGAAGCGGCTGAGCATCGTTGTTTAGAACACCGCTGCCGTAAGGTGGACAAAGCGAAGCGTGCCCACGCGCTTTATTCCTTATAGGGAGAGATCGTGGGCAGGCGCGTTGCGCCCTTGCCCCCTACGGCACTGCAAATGAGGCGCTGTCGTCGCATCCCAACCGCAGCTACTTCCCTGCCGCAAAATAAAAATCCTCGCGTCCCGGCGGCGAGCCGTAAGTGAACGGCTGCTGGCCATGCCTGGTGGCGGCCCAGACGTCGTCGCGGATGATGTCGAACAGTTTTCGGATCTCGATGCGGGGCTGCTTGATCTCGCGGGCGAGCGCAGTGGCGAACGGGCTGTTGGCGCTACCGTCGCCGTCCATCGCGGTCTCGCCATGCTTGGCGGCGTAGACCACCATGAAGCCGGCGCCGGGCTCGATGTTGGAAAAGCCCTTGTCGACCAGCTTCAGCGACAGCGTGCGCTGCATGGCCGGCGCGAACGGATTGTCGCGGCAGGCATCCAGCACGACGAGACGCAGCTTTCGGGCGGCTCCGACGGCGGCGATCACCTGCTCCAGAGCGACGGCCTCGGTCTCGGCGTCCTTGTCGGCGGTGAGCTTGGCGTCGACCGGAACCAGATAGTTCACCCCGCCGATCTCGAAACCGTGGCCAGCGTAATACACCACCGCCCAATCGGCCTTTTCCGCTTCCTCGGCGAAGGCTTTCAGCGTCTGGAAGAACTTGTCGCGGGTGAGGTCGTTCGTATCCATCACGCTCTGGAAGCCGAGATCGCGCAGCACGCTTGCGATCAGCTTCGCATCGCGCGGCGGATTCGGCAGCGCGTGGGCGTTCTTGTAGGCGCCATTGCCGATCACCAGCGCGACGCGGCGGCCGGGCGCGGCCCCCGGCCTCTGCGGCATTAGCGCGGCGAGCCGCTCCTGCGCAATGGCACGGGCGTGCGCGACCTCGGTGTAGTCGAACTTCGTCAGCGAATAGGCCGCGGCGCGATAGTCGGCGCGGGCTTGCGCCAGCTCCTTCCGACGCTCGTAGATCTGGCCGCGGCCGGAATGGGCGCGAACATTGTTGGGGTTGATCTGGATCACTGTGTTGTAGTCCTTCAGGGCGGCATCGAAGTCGCCCTTCATCATGCTGACATCTGCCCGATTGTTGATCACGAACACGTTCTTCGGCTGTTTCTCGATCAGGCGGTTGCAGTCGGCAAAGGCCCGATCGAATTGCCTCATCATGCCGTAAGTGATGCAGCGGTTGCCGGCGATCTGCGGGGCGGCCGGATCGATCTTCTCGGCCTCCGCGAAGTCGGCGATCGCGCCGTCGAAATCCTTCAGCAGCGTGCGCGCGCGGGCGCGATTGGTCCAGCCGAGCAGGAATTTCGGCGTGTACTTGATCGACAGGCTGAAATCGTCGACCGCACTTTGCACCGCGCCCCTGCGTGCGTGGATAACGCCGCGATTGTTGTAGGGCACACCGTAGGTGGGGCGCTTCTCGAGCGCGAGGTTATAGTCCGCCATGGCGAGGTCATCCTGGCCCTTGCGCTCATAGGCGAGGCCGCGCAGGTTGAGGGCGATGACGTTGTCCGGATCAAGATCGAGCGCGATGGTCAGAGTCTCGATGGCGTGGTCGTAATCGCGCTTGTTGATCAGCGTGTTGCCGCGCGCGGAGAGCGCGATCGCCTTGTCCTTGCCGACGACCTTGTCGGCTTTCAGCAGGTTTTCGCAGGCATTGGCGCGGGCCTGCACGTCCGCCTGGCGGTCGCGGCAGGTGGCGAGGTCGTCGGCTAGCGGGTCGGCCGCGGCGCTCGACACGCCGGCGGCCAGAATGACGAGGACCAGTGAAACGACGCCCAGCATGTTGTCAGGCCTGCTCCAGCCACCGGATTTCATGTTGAGTCGATCGTCGATCGCCCCGGTTCATCTAGCGCGGAGTTCCCTGTCTCGCCAAGCGCGGCGCTCGCCGGACGGTGCCGCGCGGCTCATTTCACGGACTCGTGTCCGTCCCGCCGTAACAATCGGCGGCTGCGTCCGTAGCTCGGATGATGCGAAAAGGCGGCCGTCACAACTGTTCGTCCGGCCGCGATCGCTTTAGACTGTCAGACCTTCCGAAAGAGGATCCGCCATGCGCCGACCTGCCCTCGCCTCCCTGCTGGCCGCAACCACCGCCCTCTCGATCACCTTTGCGCTGGCCTTTGCCACGCCGTCCCGGGCTGCGGAGGATGCGGTCGTGATCCCCGCCCCTGCCATGGACACGGCACAAGCGAGCGGGATCCAGACCGCCGTGATCGCCGGCGGCTGCTTCTGGGGCGTGCAGGGCGTCTTCCAGCACACCGCAGGCGTCGTCAACGCGGTCTCCGGCTATGCCGGCGGCACCAAGGCCACCGCCGACTACCAGACGGTCTCGAGCGGCCGGTCCGGCCACGCCGAGGCCGTCGAGATCAAGTACGATCCGAAGAAGATCTCCTACGGCAAGATCCTCCAGATCTACTTCTCGGTGGCGCACGACCCGACCCAGCTCAACCGCCAAGGCCCCGACGTCGGCACGCAATATCGCTCGGCCGTCTTCACCACCTCGGACGAGCAGAAGAAGGTGGCGGAGGCCTATATCGCTCAGCTCAACGGCGCCAAGGTCTTCAGCAAGCCGATCGTGACCAAGGTCGGCGCACTGGAGGCGTTCTACCCGGCGGAGGCCTACCACCAGGACTATCTGACGCTGCACCCGAACCAGCCTTACATCGCCTATAACGACCTGCCGAAGGTCGAGAACCTGAAAAAGCTGTTCGCGGATAACTACATTGAAAAGCCGACGCTGGTCAGTGCCAGCAAGGCCACCAACTGATCGCGAAATCATCTAAAGAACGGGAGACCCATGCCCGACACCAAAACGAAAACCACGGACGACAAGGTTATCAAGAGCGAAGAGCAGTGGCGGCGCGAATTGTCACCGATGCAGTACGCCGTGCTGCGCGAGAAGGCGACCGAGCGTCCCTTCTCGGGCGAATATGAGCACGACCAGCGCGCCGGCACCTATCTCTGCGCCGGCTGCGGCAACGTGCTGTTCGAGTCTGACGCCAAGTTCGATTCCGGTTGCGGCTGGCCGAGCTTCACCCAGCCCGCCGCCGAGAGCCATATCGACGAGGAGCGGGACGTCAGCCACGGCATGATCCGCACCGAGGTGCTCTGCTCCAAGTGCAGCGGTCATCTCGGCCACGTCTTCCCCGACGGCCCCGGACCGACCGGCCTGCGCTACTGCATCAACTCGGCGGCGCTGAAGCTGGAGCCGAAATAATCGGCTCGCGGGGTTGGGGTTCCTTCATGGAAGCCGACCCCGCGATGTGCTTTTCTTCTCTGGCGGTGCGGCCGAACATCGCATTTGGGCGGCCGCCAGGGAGGAAGCCATGTCGCTCGGGGCCATCCTGATCATTCTGGTGATCATTTATCTGCTCGGGGGCCTGTCCGGCCGCGTGGGCGGTTATGGCTATGGCCTGGGCCATTCCGGCATGGGGATCGGCGGCGTCGTGCTCGCGGTGCTGGTCGTCCTGCTGCTTCTTGGCAAGTTGTAAGCCATTCAACATATTGGAATTACACCGTTTATCGCGGTCGCGGGGCTGCCATGCGTGGATTCATCATCTCCCATCGCGGGGGTCGCATTTTTGTCAAAACGGCCTATATTAGAGGTCGAAATGGCATGTGCGGGGGGCCCGCTCGATTGCGGCCCCTGCCCTCCCAAACCCCACGCGCTTAAAGCCCCAGACAAGATCACGAGGTCTTTGACCATGCGTCCACTGCGTCCGTTCAACTTCAACACCTCCGCCGAGCTCTTCCCCGCCGCGATCCGCAAGAAGAAGCGCGCAGGCTTCACCTATCGCCGGTTTGGCACCGCGGCCGAAGCCGTGCAGTTCGCGATGGAGCAGTTGCCGACGGATTCGCTGAACGGCGCCTATCTCCAGGTCGAGGAAGCGCGTTTCGACCAGAACGGCATCCGCTCCCTCTACGAGAGCGAAGCCTTCCCGCTGCCCCGGCGCCCCAAGCCGGTGGAGGCCAGCGCCGACGCCGACGCGGCGTAAGTTTCGCTCAGCCTTACGATCTGCGCAAAAAGCGCGATGGCCGAATGGTCGTCGCGCTTTTTGCGTTTGGGGGCTGTCGTGCTTGCACAGCGTCGTGCCCGGACATGACAACACTCAGGCAATTGCGGAAAGGGAGCGCACCTACATCCGCGGCTGCTTCTCCAGCCAGCGGCGGAGCAGACGCACGTTGCGCATGTTGGCGCGGAACATGACGTCGAAAGCGTCGCCCGCGAACGGGACGATGCCGACCACGCCGTCGAGCGCGACATTGCCCAGCATGCGCGTGGTAATGTACCAGGGCGCGCCCAGCGCGCGGGCCTCGCGCACCAGCCACAGCGAGATCGCCGTGGTGATGATGTCGCCGACGACGGGAATCAGGCCGATCAGCCCGTCGATGCCGTAGCGGATGTTGGTGCCGGGCAGGACGAAGGCGATGTCGAGCAGCTTTGCGATCGCCTCGATCCGCGCGATCCGCTGCTCGCGCGTCAGATTGCCGAATGGATTGCCTTGCCCGAAATCGAAGCGAAACTGGCGAAATCCCTGCTCCGGCGTTTCCGGGCGGATCTCATGGCCCTCCTGATCGATGATCGGGCCGGGCGCCGCCTTGCCTGAGGTCGCACGCGGGCCGCTGCCCGAACGGGAGCGGCGCGGAGCAAGGATATCGTCGTCGGACATGGTCATGGCCCTTCGAAAACGCGCCGGCGCGGCCAAAGGTTGCTGCGCCGCGCTTTAAGGTCGCGCGCTCAGGTCGGCGCCGCCGCTGCTACTTGCGGCTCCTTGACATATCTATGCACGAGCCAGGACGAAATCACCGCCGGTACGAACCCGACGAGGCCGTATAGGATGAACTGCACCGCGCCCGAATCCGGCCCGCGCGAGCTGTAGGTGAGCGAGGCCAGCACGAAGGCGAACAGGCCGACCAGCAGCATCCGCAAGCCCGGGCCGATCCGCCTGATATGGACCAGGATGTCGTCGACCGCGCCGATCATCAGCGAGGGCAGGATGCCGAATAGATAGCTGTATTGCAGGGTCTTGAAGAACACTGCGAATAGCTTGCCGACCTCGCCGAGATTGGTCTGGGCCCAATAGCCGGACTGATAGGTCGTCGTCAGCAGCAACAGGAACCCGCCGACGAACGGACCAACCAGCGCAAACACCAGATAGCGTTTCATCAAACATCCTCACACTTCTCCAGTGTTATAGCAGCGCCGCGGGAACCTTGAATAGCAGGGCGGCCTGCGCCTTTGGGGGAACAAGTGGCAAGGCGACGAGTTCAGACAGGACCTGAATGACCCTGTCATATTGGAGCCGCCGATGGTCCGTAAATTTCTTCTGGCGACAATCACGCTGACGGCACTGACCGGGCTGTCGAACGCGCCCGCCCTTGCGCAAGGCCATATGGGCTCGCCGCAGGAACAGCAGGCCTGCTCGCGCGACGCATCGCGCTTCTGTCGCAAGGACCTTGGCAACGACATGGCCGTGCAGGGCTGCCTGCAAGCCAACCGGGCCAAGCTGTCGCGCTCTTGCAGCAAGGTCTTTCAGAGCCACGGTATGTGAGGGCCAAAACCATCCCCAGCGAACGGAGAGTGAAGCCATGTTGCACGACGAAGAACTCTCGATCCTGCGGGACATCAGCCAATCCGTTGCCTTCGCCGACGACTCGCAAGGCAAGATGGGACAACTGATCGCGGACGGTTACGTAATGAAGGACGGCGACCTGTTCGAGCTCACCGCCAAGGGCGTCACCGCCGTCGAGGAACACGCCGCCGCGCTCGGCGCAAGCGATGCGGAACCAGCAAGAGCCTCCGTCGATCGGCCGATCTGACCTCGCGCACGCGTTGTGCGTGACGTCCACGCAACAGCTGCAAATTCCTTTGCGCTGACCATTGCAGCCGCGTCGCAATGGCGCATACTTCGCTCGGGCGGCGCAGCACTTTTCGATTCGAACATCAAGAAATCGAGCGACCACATGCGGGACCAAGGCTCCCGGCGTGAAGGCTGTGACATGCGGCAGATCAAGTCGCGTGCGGCGCCCCAAAACCAAGTGGCTCAAGCCCAGGGAAATCGGGGACCCATTCTGCATGACACGCACTCAGACAATCGCTTCGCTCTTCGCCGTCGCAACCGCCGCCATCGCACTCCAGACCTCACCCGGCCTCGCCTTCTCGTCCGAAGCGCAGCAGATGTGCACGGGCGATGCGATGCGGCTGTGCTCCAGTGAAATCCCTGACATCCCGCGGGTGAGAGCCTGCATGGTGAGGAACAAGGCGCAGGTCAGCCCCGGCTGCCGTGCCGTGATGGACCGCGAGGCGGTCGCCTCGCGCAAGCGGCAAGCGACGGCGCAGTAAGTCGGCCATCCAGGCCGTCATTCCGGGGCGGTGCGTAGCACCGAACCCGGAATCCGTTTCTCTACGTCACGTGGTGTGCGATGGATACTCAGATGCGCAATCGCGCATGGTAGTTCGCGCTACGCGCGCCCCGGAATGACGAAGGACTACTGGAGACCAGTTAATCGCCCCACTGCGCGAAAGCGTCGTTGAAGGCGCGCTCGCCGGGGGCGCCCTTCTCAATGGCGATGATGGCGCGGCGCTGGTTGGCATAGACCAGCGGCACGTCGAACCACGAGCGCTCCTTCAGGAGCTGGACGTTGCGGGAACGGTCGGCGTCGACATTGGACAGGCCGACCAGGAAGAAGCCGTCGGTGACCTTGACCGCGAGGCCTGCGAGCGGCGTGCCGCGCGCCTGCTCGTTCGACTTCATCAGGACGCCCGGCACGTTGGAGACGCTGCCGCCCGGAAAATCCGGCGGCAGGATGAAGGTCAGTTCCGCCGTGTGGCTCGCCGGCAGCGACGAATCGGTGTTGCGGCGGAACGACATCGTCATCTTGAACTTGCGGTCGGGGATTTCGATGTCGGCGCGCACGGCGACGTCGGCCTTCTGGGCGCCCGACGCCTTGATCGGCTCCAGCCGCCACACCACCGAGCCGACATATTGCTTGCCCTTCGGATCGGACGGATCCTCGTCATAGAGCACGACCTTCTGCGCCACCGGCGCGACCGGCTGGTCGCTGGCCGAAGGCTGACCGACGCGATCGGGGATCTTCGGCTTGCTCTGCGGCTGCGTCGGGGTCGGCGTGTCCGCCACTTGTGTCGCGGACGGCTTGAGAAAGCCATTGACGATCTGAACCAGGGGCTTGCCCCAGAGGATGCCGGCACCCACCAGAATGAGCACGATGCCGACGGCGATCGCGCTCTTGAACGGAAAGGCGGAGCCGGTGCGGACGCGCTTCTTAGGCGCGCGCTCGGGCGCGATGCGCGGACGCGGCGAAGGCGGCTGCGGCGTGTAGCGCTCCGCCTCCTCGATCGACTCGTCGTAGGAATAGGGCGCCTCGGACTCGCCGGCGCGGTTTTCCAGGCTCGGCTCCAGCCGGTCGAATTCCGGCGTGGGCGAAGGCACGTTGGCATAGGTGCGGCGCGCGGCGCGGCTAGCCTGCGCGGCAGCGCCGCCGAGATCATTGGCATCGGCCGTGATGTCGCGGAAGCCGCGCACGCCCGGTGCCGGCGGCAGCGGCGGCCCGACGTCAGCCGGACGGCGCGCACCGGCGCGATCTCGTCCGGCCGCCGGCGGCTCCTGCATCGGCGGCGGGGCAGACGGTCCCGGTTGGCGGGGGGCGTCGAAACGGGGCGCGCGCGGCGGACGCTGCGCATCGCCCTGGTCGTCGACGTTGAAGGACGGACGGTCAGCCCGCGGCGGTGGCGGAGCCGGACGCGTACGCGGCGGGGCCGCAGCCGCGTTACCTTCAGTGGCTCTTGTGCTGGCGCGGCGAAAAGCATCGCCGCTGCTGCCGCTGCGGGTGCCCCCACCGGGGCGCGAGGCCTCGCGGGCACGCTGGGCCGCCTCCGATTCGACCTTGCGGACGGCCTCCTCGAGCGACAGCCTTTCGCGGGTGATCTCGGATTCGGAGAGCGGCGGCTGCACGCTGCGCAATTGCGCGATCAGGGCCGTGCGCGCCCGCTCGTAGAGCGCGCGACGGCTTTCGCCGGGAGCGTTGGGATCCAGGGCGGCAATAGCGCGGGCGATCAATGGATAGTAATCAGCCATTTCAACTCAACTATACGCGCGTCCCGGTAAGATATCGTTAAGCCTCAAACGGATTTTGCACCAGGATAGTATCCTCGCGTTCGGGGCTGGTGGAAAGCAGTGCGACCGGGCACCCCACCAATTCCTCGATCCGCCGGACATATTTGATGGCCTGGGCCGGCAGGTCGGCCCAGGACCGCGCACTGGCGGTCGGCTCCTTCCAGCCCTCGATGGTCTCGTAGATCGGCTCGACCCGGGCCTGCGCGCCCTCGCCGGCGGGGAAATGGTCGATCTCCTTGCCGTCGAGCTTGTAGCCGGTGCAGACCTCGATCGTGTCGAAGCCGTCGAGGATGTCGAGCTTGGTCAGGGCCAGCCCGTTGATGCCGCAGGTCCGGACCGCCTGGCGGACCAGCACGGCGTCGAACCAGCCGCAGCGGCGCGGACGCCCGGTATTGGTGCCGAACTCGCGGCCACGCTCGCCGATCCGGCGCCCGGTCTCGTTGTCCTGTTCGGTCGGGAACGGGCCCTGCCCGACGCGGGTCGTATAGGCCTTGCACAGGCCGAGCACATAGCCGACCGCGGCGGGGCCGAGGCCCGAGCCGGTCGCCGCCTGCGCCGCCACCGTGTTGGACGAGGTGACGTAGGGATAGGTGCCGTGGTCGACGTCGAGCAGTGCACCTTGCGCGCCCTCGAACAGCATGCGCTTGCCTTCGCGACGCTTGATGTCGAGCAGCCGCCACACCGTCTCGGCATAGGGCAACAGCTGCGGCGCGAGCGCAGTCAATTCCTTCACGATCTCCTTGCCGTCGAATTCCGGCAGGCCGAGGCCGCGGCGCAGCGCATTGTGGTGCGCCAGCAGCCGGTCGATCTTGTGCGGAAGGGTGTCGAGGTCGGCAAGGTCCATCAGACGGATGGCGCGGCGGCCGACCTTGTCCTCATAGGCCGGGCCAATGCCGCGGCGGGTGGTGCCGATCGCGGTCGCCGCGCTGGCGGATTCGCGGTGCGCATCGAGCTCACGGTGCAGCGGCAGGATCAGCGTGACGTTCTCAGCGATCCGCAGGTTGTCCGGGGAGATCGCGACGCCCAGGCCCCTGAGCTTGCCGACCTCGTCGAGGAAGGCGGTGGGATCGAACACCACGCCATTGCCGATCACCGACAGCTTGCCCTCGCGCAGCACGCCGGAGGGCAACAGCGCGAGCTTGTAGGTCTTGCCGTTGATCACCAGCGTGTGGCCGGCGTTATGGCCGCCCTGGAAGCGGATGACGATGTCCGCCTGCTCCGACAACCAGTCGACGATCTTGCCCTTCCCTTCGTCGCCCCATTGGGCGCCGACGACGACAACATTGGCCATTCGCGGGTAATCCTTCGAAGATTTCTCTGTAAGTGACATGATCCGAACAGAAAACCGGGACCCACTTTTCCGGGATCATGCCTGCGCCCAGCCCAATTCCCGGCACAAGGCCGTTCGCACGCGAGGCAGCCCAACCGGATAAAGGAAGCGGCCTCTCTAGGCAAGCAAGAAGGGGGCATTTTCAGGGCCCAAAGCGCGGCCCAAGCCCTTGATATCCCCTAAAAATCTTGCAACCTTCATGACCGGCGCAATGGCTTCGACCAAAGCGTGAGAGGCTCACTCCGCGGCTGCATGGTCGCGATGCGTCGGCCCCCCGTTGATGCAACCTCGATTTCCGTGTCTTTGGACAGCGCCGGGCGATCAGCCGGCCCGGATCCCGCCGGGCCGGAAGCCTCGGTGCACGCGGGGCCACACCAATCACCATGTCCGCCAGCGGTCAGACCACCAGCGCGGAAACGTCCGGCCACAGCTGGATCGCGAACCAGCCCTATCTGCTGCTCAGCATCACCGCACTGTGCTGGGCCGGCAACGCCATCGTCGGGCGGCTCGCCGCTGGCCACATTCCGCCGGTCACGCTGTCGTTCCTGCGCTGGTTCTTCGCCTTCCTGCTGGTGCTGCCGTTCGCCTGGAAGCATCTTGCCCAGGACTGGCCCGCGATCCGCGGCAAGCTCGGCCTGATGGTCACGCTCTCGATCACCGGCATCGGCGCCTTCAACACGCTGCAATATTGGGCGCTGGAACATACCCAGGCGCTCAACACGCTGCTGCTGCAGTCGGCCGCGCCGCTGGTCGTGGCACTGTGGTCGCTGGCCATCCTCGGCATCCGCCTCACCGGGGCGCAGGCGTTCGGCGTGCTGCTGTCGATGTGCGGCGTGCTGACGATCCTGCTGCACGGCGATTTCACAACGCTGTCGAACATCGATTTCAACAAGGGCGACCTTATCTTCATGGTCGCGCTCATCATCTTCGCGCTGTATTCGGTGCTGACCTTGAAGCGGCCGCCAATGCACGGCCTGTCCTTCCTCGCCTTCACCTTCGGGATCGGGGCGGCCTGTCTCATTCCGCTGGAGATCTGGGAATTGTCCGCACGCCCGGTCATGAAGCTCGACGTGCCGAACCTCCTGACGCTGTTCTACGTCGCGGTGTTCCCATCGACGCTCGCCTATCTCTGCTTCAATCGCGGCGTGCGCCTGATCGGCGCCAACCGCGCCGCGCCGTTCTTCCACGTGGTGCCGGTGTTCGGCTCGATCATGGCGATGGCCTTCCTCGGCGAACACCCGCAGGCGTTCCACTTCATCGGATTCGCATTGGTGCTGTCCGGCGTGTTCGTGGCGTCGAGGAAGCAGGCGAGTTAATTCCTCGGAGGTGGGCAAAGCGAAGCGTGCCCACCATGCCAGCTGGCACGGAGAAGGCAGTGGCACGGCGCGTGAAGAGCGCGCGCCTTTGCCCACCCTACAAATCTACTTCGTCTTGAACTTGCTGTAGGCCTCGCTGGTCGCGTTGATCACATGCTCGGCGCAGCCGTTGACGCGGTGCGGGTCGGCCTCGCGCTCGTAGGCTTCCGATGTCATCATGTCGCGGAAGGCCGCGACGGTCGGATAATGGACCAGCGCGACGAAATCCCAGTCGTTGCCGCCGTGTGGTCCGAGCACGATGGCCTTGGCCTCGCCGGTCCAGAGCAAGGTGCCGCCGCGCGCCTTGATCATCGGCACCGTCACGGCGCTGTAGCGCAGATAGGCGTCCCAGCCGGAGCCATTGCCGTCACGCGAGCGCGCGTGGAAGCGCATCAGGTTCAGCATCACCACGGGTGCCTGTGGATCGAGCCGCTCCAGCCCCTCGATGTTCAACATATTAACCGCCAAAGACGCCTCCTCGGGTCGTGCCTGCATTGTAGCATTGCGGCGCTGTGACTTGTGCCATGACGCCGATCCGGCGCAAGCTCGCGGGCAACGCCAATGACGATCGCTTCGCCCGCGCCAAAGGCCGCCAATCCGGCCAGTTGGCTCAACAACCAGCCTTATCTGCTGCTCAGCCTGAGCTCGCTGTTCTGGGCCGGCAACATCGTGCTCGCGCGCCATGTCGGCGCGCATGTGCCGCCGCTGACCGTGACCACGATCCGCTGGTTCGGCGTGTTCCTGATCCTGCTGCCGTTCGCCTGGCCGCATCTGAAGCGCGACTGGCCTGCCTTGCGCAGGAGCCTGCCCCTGATGCTGTTCCTGTCGCTGGTGGGCTTTGCTTTCAACAATGCGATCTCGTACTGGGCGATGCAGTACACCGAAGCGCTGAACGCGCTGCTGATCCAGTCGGCAGGTCCCCTGTTCGTGGCGCTGTGGTCGCTGGTGCTGTTCGGCGTGCGGCTGACGGGTGCGCAGTTCGCCGGCATCGCGATCTCGCTTCTCGGCGTCTTGATCATCATCCTGCGCGGCGATCTCGCTGCGCTGGCGAGCATCAGCTTAAACAGGGGCGACATCATGTTCGCCTCATCGCTTGTGGCGTTCGGGATCTACTCCGCCTTCATCCCGCGCCGGCCCAAGATCCATCAGCTGTCGTTCCTGTCCTTCACCACCTGCTGCGGCGCGACGATGCTGCTGCCCGCGGCGATCTGGGAGGCGGCAAGCGGCCGCGTCCTGCAGTTGGATACGATGACGCTGGCGACACTGGGCTACCTCCTGATCTTTCCCTCGACGCTGGCCTATCTCTTCTTCAACCGCGGCGTGGCGCTGATCGGGCCGAACCGGGCTGCGCCGTTCTTCCACCTGGTGCCGGTGTTCGGCTCGGCGATGGCGATCCTGCTGCTCGGCGAAACGCTGCAGCCATTCCACCTGATCGGCTACGCGCTGGTGCTCGCCGGCGTCGTGATCGCCTCGCGCCAGGGTTCGGCGGTGAAGTAATTCCGCGCTGCGGGCGACGAGTGCCGTCTTTAAGTCGTCTTTCGGTTTCGATCCGAACAAGCTAGGTTCCCGGCCAACGAAAAAACAGGGAACGTCCAGACATGATTTCAGCGCTGATCCGAAACCTGCGCAACATCAGCGCAGCTGCATTGTGCTTCGCCGCCGTATCCACGGCCCAAGCCGACAATTACCCCAGCCGCAACATCACGCTGGTCTTGCCGTTCGCAGCCGGCAGCGGCACCGACACCACCACGCGGCTGATTTCACAGCATCTGTCGCAGGCGCTCGGCGTCGGCATCGTGATCGAGAACAAGGCAGGCGCCAACGGCATGCTCGCCGCCACCTATGTCGCCAAGGCCGCGCCGGACGGCTACACGCTGCTGGTGACCACCAACACCACGCATTCGGCCAATCCCTATCTGCTCAAGAACCTGACTTACGATCCGGTCAAGGATTTCACGCCGATCGCGCGCACGGGCGATCTGCCTTTCATGCTGGTGGTCCATCCCGAAGTGCCCGCCAAGACCGTCGGCGAGCTCGTCGCCTATGGCAAGGCCAATCCAGGCAAGCTGAGCTACGCCTCGGGATCGTCCTCCGCGATCGTGTCGGGCGCGACCTTTGCGCACAATGCCGGGCTCGACCTGCTGCACGTGCCCTACAAGAGCTCGCCGCCGGCGCTCAACGACGTCATGGGCGGCCGCGTCTCAATGATGTTCGTCGACATCCTCACTGGCCTGCCGCATGTCCAGGGCAACGCGCTGCGCGCGCTCGCCGTCACCACCAGGGAGCGCTCGCCGCTGGTGCCGAGCCTGCCCTCGATGCAGGAGGCCGGCGTGCCTGATTTCGACATCTCGTCCTGGCAGGGCTATTTCGGGCCCGCCGGCCTGCCCAAGGAGATCGTGACGCGGCTCAACGCCGAGATCCGGAAGATTATCGAGAAGCCGGAGATCAAGGCCCAGCTCGCCAACCTCGGCATGGACGCCTTCTCGGGCACGCCGGAGCAGCTCGGAACGTTCGTCAACGAGCAGCTGGTGCTGTGGGAGAAGCTGATCACCAACGCGAAGATCGAGAAGCAGTAGGGGCTCGCGAAACCTGCGCGCTCCGCATTCTCCGTCATGGCCGGGCTTGTCCCGGCCATCCACGCCTATCCACGCCTAACGTGTTCAAGAACGTGGATGCCCGGGACGAGCCCGGGCATGACGATGGAGTAGATGGTCTCGCTTTGGTGTGACGACTCTACGCCGCGCGCACCTTGGCGAGGAAGCCGTCCACCGCGCTGCGCAGCGCGCCGGACTGGCTGTCCAGCTCGCGTGCGTTGGTGAGCACGTCGGTGGCCGCGTTGCCAGTCGCCTCCGCCGCCGTGGTGACGCTGCCGATATTGGCGTTGATCTCGCTCGAGCCGGCCGCGACCGACTGGATGTTGCGGGCGATCTCGCGGGTCGCCTCACCTTGCTGCTCGATCGAGACGGAAATGCCCGCAGTGATCTCGCTCATCTCGGCGATCGTCTGCGTGATGCCGGAGATGGCCGTGACGGCGTCGCTGGTCGAGGTCTGCATCGCCGCGACCTGCGCGGAGATTTCTTCGGTCGCCTTGGCGGTCTGGTTGGCCAGCGCCTTGACCTCGGAGGCGACGACCGCGAAGCCGCGGCCCGATTCACCGGCGCGAGCCGCTTCGATGGTAGCGTTGAGCGCGAGCAGGTTGGTCTGCGCAGCGATCGAGTGAATCAACTTGACGACCTCGCCGATTTTCTCGGCACCGGTCGAGAGCACCTGCACGGTGGCGTTGGTACGCTCGGCGTCGCTGACGGCGCGGCTCGCCACTTCGGTCGAACGCGTGACCTGGCGGGAGATTTCCGCAACCGAGCTCGACAGCTCTTCGGCGGCCGCCGCGACCGTGCCGACATTGCCGGAGGCCTTTTGCGAGGCAGCGCCGACCGTCGCTGCGCGCGAGGAGGCATCGCTCGCGGTCGCGCTCATCGACTGCGCCGTGCTCTGCATGCCGGCCGCGGCCGAGGAGACCGAGCGGACGATGCCGTTGACGCTGCGCTCGAAGTCGTTGGCCAGTTCTTCCATTGCGTTGCGGCGTTCCGCCGCAGCGCGCTGCTGCGCAGCTGCGTCGGTCTGCTCGAGCTCGCGAATCTTCTCCGCGCTGGACTTGAAGATCTGCACGGTAGCGGCCATCGCGCCGACCTCGTCGCCGCGGCCGACGCCGGGGATGTCGCCCTCGAGCCTGCCGTCGGCGAGCTCCTTCATGCGCGTGCCGAGCATGCTCAACGGCCGGCTGATGCTGCGACCGATCAGCCAAGCCGCGCCGCCGGCCACGAGCATGATGCCGACCAGGGAGAGGCCGAGCAGCCAGGCCACCGGCCCCAGCTTGGCATCAAGGTCGTCGAGATACACCCCGGTGCCAACGAACATGTTCCAGCCGGGAATCGCGACAGCATAGGACAGCTTGCGGGTAACGTCCTTCTCGCCCGGCCGGAAATACTCGTAGCGCAGCGTGACGTCGCCTTTGGCAGCGATACCGTCGCGCAGCTCACGCGTGAGCTTGCGGCCATTTGTTTCGATGTCGAGACGGTTGGTGCCGTACTGCTTCGGGTCGGGCGTCAGCACGGCGACGCCATCCATCGTATAGGCGAATATGTAGCCCGATCCCTTGTCATAGGTCATCGAACTGCCGCGGCGGACGAACTCCGCAATGGCCGCGTCCTTGGTCAGCTGCCCAGCGTCGACCTGCTTTTGCAGACCCAACGCCATGTTGCGCGACATTTCGACCATGGCCCTGGTCTGCTCGAAGCGGGCATCGAGCAATTCCCGTTGCATCAGGTACGCGGCCAACGCCCCGGCGACGCACAGGCCGAGCATGGCCACGCCGACAAGAATGCCGAGCTTCGATGCGATCTTCAGATTGCTCAACTTCACAGGATGGCTCCGGCAATAATGGGATACGGGCACGCGACCAGATTGATCAAAATCGAATCGACTTTTAGTGGCCGACCCCTTAGCAAGTTACTTACGCGCCTCCGTAGAAGCCCGGACGCAGCCGCGAAAATCGGCAATTATGTCCGGTCCGACGACCGGAATTGTACGCCCTCACCTCGGTTTCGCGTAAAAGACGCAAAGGCGCGCCCGCGGAGGCGGGCCGCAACAAGAACCGACAAACAAATCGGGAGCGAGAAAATGCCGAAATACAGGGTGGTGACGCCGAAGGGCGCGAGCTTCACGGTCGCGGGCAGCGACTATTCCTTTGAGAGCGAAGCGCTCGATCCGATCGACGCCGAGATCGTCGAGGCGCCCGCCGATGAAGCAGGGTTCATTGCCGCCGCCAAGAATGCCGACGCGATCTACGCCAAGGGCATTCCCATCACCAAGACCATCATAGACGCGCTGGAGAGCTGCAAGGTGATCACGCTCGGCTCCGTCGGCGTCGACAGCGTCGACATCAAGGCCGCCACGGCGCGCGGCATTCCCGTCACCAACATCCCCGACACCTTCATCGAGGAGGTCGCCGACCACGCCATGATGCTGCTGCTGGCGGGCTTCCGCCGCCTGGTCGAGCAGGACCGCATGGTGCGTGACGGCCGCTGGGCGGAGGGCCGGCCGGCGCTGCTCAAGGTCCCCCGGCTTATGGGCCAGACGCTCGGCTTCATCTCGTTCGGGCGCGTGGCGCGTGCCGTTGCCAAGCGCGCGGCTCCGTTCGGCCTGCGCATGATGGCCTACGATCCCTTCATCCAGGAAACGCTGATGTACGACCACGGCGTGGTCCCGGCGACGCTGAACGAGGTGCTGTCGCAATCGGACTTCGTCTCGATGCATGCCCCGGCAAGACCCGAGGTGCATCACATGCTGACCGAGAAGCACTTCCGGCAGATGAAGAAGGGTTCGATCTTCATCAACACCGGGCGCGGCGCCACCGTGGACGAGGAGAGCCTGATCAAGGCGCTGCAGGAGGGCTGGATCGCGCACGCCGCCCTCGACGTGCTGGAGAAGGAACCGCCCTCGCACAACAATCCCTTGCTTGGCATGGAGAACGTGACCCTGACCGCCCACGTCGCCTCGGCCTCGGCACGGTTTGACGAAGCGCGCAAGCGCCGGGTGGGCTACGAATTGTCACTGGTGCTGCAGGGCATGTGGCCGGTAAGCTGCGTCAATCCGTCGGTGCTGCAGAACACCACGCTCCGCCGCTGGCAGCCCGTCAGCATGGATCGCGGACCGAACAGCTAGGCGGCCGGCGCCCAAGGCGCCAACGACCGAAACGACCCTTCACCGGCGATCAACGCCGGGAAGGGAGACATCATAGGGAGGAACTGATGAGGAACGACATCACCCGTCGTGATGCCTTGGCGCTGGGCCTATCCGCTGCAACGTTCGCCGCCACCGGTGCTGCAGCGCAAACATCCAATATCAAGGCTGCCGAGGTGGCAGCGCCGAAACGCGAGATCGAGAAGGGCGCATCCCTGCGCATGCTGCGCCCGGTCCGCTTCGTCCAGGCCGATGAAGACGTGTTCCGCGCCAATGCGGCAAAGTTCTCCAAGGAGACCGGGGTCGAGGTCAAGGTCGACTTTGTCGGCTGGGAGGACATCAACCAGCAGACCGCCGTCACCTCGAACTCCGGCGCGGGCCCCGACATCATCATCGGCTTCTCCGACGCGCCCCATATCTATGTCGACAAGCTGATCGAGTTGAGCGACGTCGCCGACTATCTCGGCAAGAAGTATGGCGGCTGGCAAAATCTTGCGATGGCCTATGGCAAGAAGGCCAAGAGCGACACTTGGATCGGGATCCCGTTCGGGGCTACCGCCGGGCCTCTCATCTATCGCAAGTCGGTCCTGAAATCCGTTGGGTTCGACAAGGTACCGGAAGACCCTGCCGGCTTTCTTGATCTGTGCAAGAAGCTGCAGCAGGCCGGCAAACCGGCCGGCTTTGCGCTCGGCAATGCAGTCGGGGACGGGAACGGCTTTGCGGACTGGATGATGTGGTCGCACAACGCCGCGCTGCTGGATGAGGAAGGCAATGTCACCATCAACAGCAAGGAAACTATCGCGGCGCTGAAATACGTGAAAGAGCTCTATCCAACCTTCATCGCCGGCACACCGTCGTGGAACGACGTCAGCAACAACCGCGCCTATTCTTCGCAAGAGATCGCACTGACCGCAAACGGCGTCTCGCTCTATTTTTCGCTGAAGAACGATCCGGCCACGGCTTCGATCGCCGAAGATTCAGAACATCAATTGTTGCCGAAGTTCTACGCACAGGCTTCCCCAATGTCGGGACTGACGCTGAACGCCATGGTGTTCAAGCACAGCCAATATCCGAACGCCGCGAAGGCCTTCCTGCAATTCATGCTGGAGAAGGAACAGTACGAGCCGTGGCTGAACGCTAACAGCGGCTACTGGTCGCAAGCCCTCGCGGCTTACGCGGATGCGGCAGTGTGGAAGGGCGATCCCAAGGTCGCGATCTTCAAGGACACCATGAACAGCAGGTACTACGCCGGCTACAAGGGTCCGATCTCGACCGCCACCGGCGCTGTTCGTGCGGATTATGTCACGGTGCAGATGTTCGCCTCGGTCGCGACCGGGGCGGCGACGCCGGAAGCCGCGGCCGCGGAAGCGGAGCAGCGCTGCAAACGGTACTTCCGGCGGCAGGGCCGGTAGGCATCGACGAGGCCGCCGTCATTGCGAGGAGCACTTGCGACGAAGCAATCCAGACTGCCACCGCAGAACCAGACTGGATTGCTTCCGCCGTCGCCGAGGCTTTGGCGGGCAAGTCGCTTCGCTCGCAATGACGGTGTGGTGACCTTCAACGACAGGACAACAAACTGATGTCCGTGACCACCCTCTCCTCCCCCGCATTGGCGCAGCGGCAGCCGTCCTGGCTGGTGCGGCTGTTCGATTACAAGCCGTTCCTGATCGTGATGTGCCTGGCGCCGGCGATCGGGCTGCTCACGGTGTTCCTGACCTATCCGCTCGGCCTCGGCATCTGGCTCGCCTTCACCGACACCACGATCGGCCGCAAGGGCGTCTATGTCGGCCTGGAGAACTTCCAGTATCTGCTCACCGATCCCCTGTGGTGGAACGCTGTGTTCTACAGCGTGGTCTATACGGGAATCGCGACCTTCGGGAAGTTCGCGCTCGGCTTCTGGCTCGCGCTGCTGCTCAACAACCATTTCCCGTTCAAGAGCCTGTTGCGGGCCATCATCCTGCTGCCCTGGATCGTGCCGACCGTGCTCTCGGCGTTGGCGTTCTGGTGGATCTACGATCCGCAGTT
This sequence comes from Bradyrhizobium sp. 199, assembly GCF_023073355.1. Classification (GTDB taxonomy): domain Bacteria; phylum Pseudomonadota; class Alphaproteobacteria; order Rhizobiales; family Xanthobacteraceae; genus Bradyrhizobium. Next base: position 998,362 of record NZ_JADPJI010000002.1, on the reverse strand, counting down.
CTCGATCATCTCCTATCTCCTCGTCGACGTGCTGCATTGGCGCTCGAGCAATATCGACTTCCTCGGCTCAGCCTGGCCGGCCCGTTTCTCGCTGATCGCCGCCAATATCTGGCGCGGCATTCCTTTCGTCGCGATCTCGCTGCTGGCAGGGCTTCAGACCATCTCGCCCTCGCTCTACGAGGCCGCGATGCTGGATGGGGCCAGCGCCTGGCAGCGCTTCCGCTACATCACCTTCCCGATGATGATGCCGATCCTCGCCATCGTCATGACCTTCTCGATCATCTTCACCTTCACCGACTTCCAGCTGGTCTACGCCATCACCCGCGGCGGGCCGGTGAACTCGACCCATCTGCTCGCCACGCTGGCCTTCCAGCGCGGCATCGCCGGCGGTGAGCTCGGCGAAGGTGCCGCGATCGCGGTGTCGATGATCCCCTTCCTGGTGTTCGCGACGCTGTTCTCATATTTCGGCCTGGCGCGCCGCAAATGGCAGCAGGGAGAGAGCAATGACTGATACCGTCGCCCAACCGGCTGTCGCCGACGCCAAGGCCGCGCCCGACACCATGGCCTGGGATTCCGGGCTGCGGCGGCTGATGATGATCTACCTGCCGCTCGGCTGCTTCGTGCTGATCCTGCTGTTTCCATTCTATTGGATGGCGATCACCTCGTTCAAGCCGAACGCAGAGCTGTTGAACTACAAACAGCACAACCCGTTCTGGATCTCCTCGCCGACGCTCGCCCACATCAAGCATCTGTTGTTCGACACCGCCTATCCGCGCTGGCTGTGGACGACGATGTGGGTGGCAATCGGATCGACCACGCTGTCCTTGATCGCGAGCACGCTCGCCGCCTATGCCATCGAGCGCCTGCGCTTCCGCGGCAGCCCCTATGTCGGCCTCGGCATTTACCTCGCCTATCTCGTGCCGCCGTCGATCCTGTTCATTCCGCTCGCTACTGTCGTGGTGCAGTTCGGCCTGTTCGACTCCCCGCTTGCGCTGATCCTGGTCTATCCGACCTTCCTGGTGCCGTTCTGCACCTGGCTCCTGATCGGCTATTTCAAGTCGATTCCCTACGAGCTCGAGGAATGCGCGCTGGTCGACGGCGCCACCCGGCTCCAGATCCTGCGGCGGATCACGCTGCCGCTCGCCGTGCCCGGGCTGATCTCGGCCGGCATCTTCTCCTTCACGCTGTCCTGGAACGAGTTCATCTATGCGCTCGCCTTCATCCAGAGCGGCGCCAACAAGACCGTACCGGTTGCGATCCTGACCGAGCTCGTCACCGGCGACGTCTACCAGTGGGGCGCGCTAATGGCGGGATCGCTGCTGGGATCGCTGCCGGTTGCGGTCTTCTACTCGCTGTTTGTGGATTACTACGTGTCCTCCCTGACCGGCGCGGTAAAGGAGTAGACCGCAGCTGCGGCGTTTGGTCCCTAGTAGCAGTATGTGTTCGAGCAGAACGCCAATGCCGTCGGCGGCTTCAACATGATGATCAGGTCTCCAGGCCTCATCATCGAACGCGACAACGGCGAAGGCACGGCCGACAAGGCCTGCCCGGCGTCTACACCTTCCCGCTTCGCGGTCTCCTCAGGATGAGGCTAAGCGGCACCGAGCCCGTTGAAACCGCTGCCGCACACTCGGTCCTCATCCTGAGGGCCCGCCAACGGCGGGCGTCTCGAAGGATGGCCACACAGCAAGCGCTCCCATATGCGATAGAACTGGTTCCTCACGGGGAGAGGGTTGGGTGAGGGGCTGCTTCCACGATCACCGTGAGAGACGGACTCGCGCTGTTTCGCCGTCACCCGGATTGCACCTTCGATGCAATCCGATCTCTGCCTACGGGAGAGGTGAAGAAATCCGCAATGCCTACCCCGCCGGGACGATCACCATACTCTTGTCCTTCGGCCAGCGGACGCGCCAGGCAAAGTTGATATCCTTGACCTCGCCGGGCTTGGCGTCGAATGACCATTCAAGCACGCCGCGCTTGTCACGGATATCTCTTGCCGTCGGCGGCGTGGTCGCGGGCAGCATCTCGACGACGATGTCCTCGCTCTCGCTGACCGGCAATTGATCCTCGATCGCGACCTTGATCTGGAAATCGTGGCCGTTGCGGATGGTGGTCTTGAACGAACGCTCGTCGGTCTTGGAGGTCGTGACCAGCAGGCCTGCCGAGCCTTCATTGCGCTTGAGCACGGCGCGCTCGATCCTGACCTTGTCGTCGGCGCCGAAGCCGAGCCGCACGATGTCGTCCTTGGCAGAGGCCGAGATCTTGCCGCGACCGACAAAGACGCCGTCACGATAGATCGCGACCTTGCCGGGCAGCAGAGTTGTGTCATCCGTCTGCTTGAAGCTGGCTTCGAGGAAAGCGGTCGGGTCGATCACCGGCGCGGCGCGCACGGCCAGGTCGGCAGGCACGGTCATTGCCGCGATGCGGAGGCTCTTGGCGCCCTCGGCGGCGCCGAGGCTGACGCGGCCCGGAATTTTGAAGGTGGCCTGGAAGTCGCCGATCTCGGCAATTGCCTGCTGTTCTTCGGCGCGTTCACGGGGCTCGGCCGACTCCGCAACCTTGGCCATCGCGGGCGATTGTGCCTGACGCGTCATCGGCGCGGGCCGCGCCAGATCGGAGGCCGCACCGAGTGCCATTGGCCTCTGCGGTTGCGGATATTGCGCCAGCAGCGAATGCAGCTCCGGCGCGCTGCCGCCGCGGCTGATGCGCACCGTGGAGACGCCGAGCGTGACGTTCGACCAGTCCTCCCCGGTCGATTGCGTGATCTCGGCGCGACGGACCAGTTCTAGTTGCGGCTTGCGGTCCTTGGCTCCGGTATCAAGCCGCGCGTCGTAGAGCGGCATCCAGCGCGCATTGCGCACATTGTAGGTGACTCGCAACGTCGCCTTGGTCGCAGTCGGCGCGGCAATGTCCATGCGGACCTCGAGCTTGCTCGCCGGCTTGGCCTTGCGCTCGACGTCGAGCAGGACGATCTGCCGATCGATCTCGCGCAATTTGCGCGTCGCGTCACGGACAGCCGTATCGGCGCTCGCGATTTCCTCGCCGACCGCGGCAAAGGCCGTGCGCCATTCGGCGATCGGCCGCGCCTCGCCCTTCTCGCCGATGCCAACGGGGGCCGCTTCCGCAAAGTGCTCCGCGAACTTGCGCCGCGCATTGGCCGAATCGATCGCGCCTTGCAGGTCGGCACGCTGGTCGTTCAGGGCTTCGAGCCGCTTTTCCAGCTCAGGCAGATTGACCGGTGCCGCGCGCGGCGCCCGCGCATCGATCGTGCCGATGGTGAGTTTGGCTCCGCCTTCACCCTCGACCCGGATGGAGGACGTATCGAGGGCCAGCGGAAAGTCCTTCGCAACCAGCGTCGAGTCCCCCGATGGGAGGTCGAGCGTGATGACGCGGGTGACGGTGGCGCCATCGGGATAGACGGTGACAGTGTCGATCGCCGAATTGGTGTCCAATTCGGCGGCCCATGACGGCGATGCCGTCGCCATGGTCACCAAAACCAGGCTCGTTGTCGCCAAACATCTTGCGGTGATGCGCATAAAGTCCCTCCTGCCGATATCGCCGCGCCGCCCGCCGGACGCGCGCGATCAAATGCCTCGCCAACATGGTTGGACGCGGTAGCGAAGGAACTGGTTCGATTGGGGTTTCCGTGGGGCGTGGCTGCGGCGGCACCAAGGCCGCGGACCGTCTCACAGTCCCGCGGCAGCCTCACGCCTGGGTTGGCGAGCCCCTGGCCGAACATGCGCCGGAGCACGACTGGAGCGCTCACGCTGAACCCTCACCGGTCGCGAAGCCTCAAATCTTGCGTGCGAACATGCGAAAACCGGGCGCGCCGATGATCGCCTCGAAGGCGGGATCGCGTTTCTCCTCCGCGAAGACGAAACCGGCCTTGGTGTAGGCGCGCTCGGCGGCTTCGTTGCCGATCAGGAACGATATCGTCGCCCGGGCAAATCCAGCCGCTCGCCCCTTGTCGAGCGCATGCGCGATCAGCGCCTGCACCAGGCCGCGGCCGCGATAGGCCGGATCGGTTGCGACATACTCGATCATCCAGTCGCCCTCGCCGCCCTGAACCCAGCAGGCGCGGGTGTAGGCGCCGCGTCGGCGGATGGCCTCGAGCTCTGGCGCGGCGACCCCCGCCGCGGCCGCGATCTGCTCGATCGCACGCCAGGCCGCAGGTCCTGTACCGGCTGCAGGCAAGGCGCAAAGCGCCGCCGCCGGCCTGCCGTCGATCTCGGCGACCAGGAATTGCGAGACGTGCCACATCGACACCGCGTCTGCGACCGCGATGCGCGCGATGAAATCGAGGCATTGCTGTTCGGGCCAGCCGAGAGCGACGTCGAACCATCCGCGCGGCCGGTAACCCCGCTGCGATGACAGGATGGTTCTTGCGATGAAATCGGCGTCTTCGGGACGCGCAGACCGTATCGTCATGCGCGCCCCCTTCCGCGAGACGCTAGGTGTTCTTCAGCGCGACGCGGAATTCGGCTTCGGTCTTGGCCTTGACCTCGTCGAGCGAGACGCCATCGGCGAGCTCGATCAAGGCCATGCCACCGTCGCCGTGCTTGTCGATGGTGAAGACGGCGAGATCGGTGACGACCATGTCGACCACGCGCTCGCCGGTTAGCGGCAGGTTGCACTGCTTCAGCAGCTTTGCGCCGTCCTTGGCCGAATGCTCCATCACCACGACGACGCGCTTGACGCCGGCAACGAGGTCCATCGCACCGCCCATGCCCTTGACCATCTTGCCGGGGATCATCCAGTTGGCGAGATCGCCGTTCTGGGCCACCTGCATGGCGCCGAGGATCGACAGATCCATGTGGCCGCCGCGGATCATGCCGAAGGAATCCGCGCTCGAGAAATAGGAGGTCGAGGGCAGCTCGCTCACGGTTTGCTTGCCGGCATTGATGAGATCGGCATCCACCTCGTCCTCATAGGGGAACGGTCCCATGCCGAGCATGCCGTTCTCGCTCTGGAGGCTGACGTCGACGCCATCCGGAATGTAGTTCGAGACCAGCGTCGGGATGCCGATGCCGAGATTGACGTAGTAGCCGTCACGCAATTCCTTTGCGGCGCGCGCGGCCATCTGTTCACGGGTCCAGGCCATGAGGCTCTCCTGATCTTAAGCTGCCGTGCGCGGGCGGGTGTTGCGGAATTCGATGCGCTTCTTGGCCGTGCCGACCTCGACGATGCGCTTCACGAAAATGCCGGGCGTGTGGATGTGGTCGGGATTGAGTTCACCGGCCGGAACCAGATGCTCGACTTCGGCTACCGTGATCTTGGCGGCGGTCGCCATCATCGGGTTAAAGTTACGCGCGGTCTTGCGGTAGATGAGGTTGCCGGCAGTGTCGCCCTTCCAGGCGTGCACGATGGCGAGGTCGGCGAACAGGCCGCGCTCCATCAGGTACTTCTCGCCGTCGAACTCCTTCACTTCCTTGCCTTCGGCGATCAGCGTGCCGACGCCGGTCTTGGTGTAGAAGGCCGGGATGCCGGCGCCGCCGGCGCGGATGCGCTCGGCCAGCGTGCCCTGCGGATTGAATTCAAGTTCCAGCTCGCCGGCGAGGAATTGCTGGGCGAACAGCTTGTTCTCGCCGACATAGGACGAGATCATCTTCTTGATCTGCCGGGTTTCCAGGAGACGGCTGAGCCCGATGCCGTCGACGCCGGCATTGTTGGAGACCACCGTCAGGCCCTTGACGCCGGACTCGCGGATCGCGTCCGACAGCTCCTCGGCGATGCCGCAGAGGCCGAAACCTCCCGACATGATCATCATGTTGTCTTTTAAAATGCCTGACAGAGCCGACTTGGCGTCGGGATAGACCTTGTTCATGCAAAAACCTTCGACTGAACCTTCGGCTTGGAGGCGTCGCGCCCTATTGGCGGCGATTATTAGGCGAAATCCTCTAAAGCCGTCAATGATACGGGGTTCTCCGCACCGCGCCTGGGTGATAGGAAGCTGCCCACACCGTGGGCAGAACCGTCAGCGGCCTTGAAAGCGACAAGAAAACCCATCAAGTTGCGGGACTTAACACAATAGGGCTTGGGCGTGGGCATGCAGGTTTCCCGGCCCGCCCTCCTGGCTCCAGCGACCAACCCGATCAGGACATGCCATTGACCATGGCCCAAGGAATGAAGCGCCTCGGGACGCCGATCGCGGCGCTGCTCGGCCTGGCGCTGATCGCCCTGATCGCGACCTCCTGGCTCATCAACCGCGACGCGCTGCGCAAGGCGGTCGAAGCGCAGATCCGCGAAGTCACCGGGCTCGAGCTCAATGTCGCGGGCAGCATCGACATTTCGCTGCTGCCGGCAAGCTACATCTCCTTCCGTGACGTCGGCCTCAAGGGCGGCGGCACCAGCGATCCCGCGCTCCGTGTCGACGTGCTCACCGCCAATCTGCGGCTGCTCCCCTTGCTGCTGCAACGGTTCGAGATCGCCGACCTGACGCTGCTGCGGCCGCGCATCCATGTCAGCCTGAAGCCGGACGGCGAGAGCAACTGGACGCCCTTCATCCAGACCATCGCGCGCACGATGAAGCCCGGGGCCGAGAACCAGATCTCGTTCTCCGAAATCCGGCTCCAGGACGGCGTGCTCGACTACGAGGATGCCGCCACGCACGCCACCGAGCAATTCAGCGACATCGACCTGTCGCTGGCCTGGCCGTCGATCTCGCGTTCCTTCGCCGCGACCGGACAGTTCGACTGGCGCGGCGAGCGCGTCGACGGCACGATCAGCTTCTCTGATTTCGCCGCCGCCCTCTCCGGCGAGCGCTCGGGCTTGAAGGCCCGGATCGCCAGCGCACCGCTCAAGCTCGCCTTCGACGGCAGCGTCGCCAACCGCACCAGCCCGATGATGGAAGGCACGGTCACGATCGACAGCCCCTCCTTGCGCAACGCGCTGCGCTGGACCGGGCAGCCGCAGCCTGGCAGCGGCGGCTTCGGCCGCTTCGTGCTGAAGGCGCGCGCCAACGTCGTCGGGGCCTCGATCGCGCTCACCAATGTCAATGTCGAACTCGACGGCAATGCCGCCGAGGGCGTCATGACCTACGCCAATAACGGCCGGCAGACGCTGCAGGCGACGCTTGCCGCCGACGCGCTCGACTTCACACCTTATATCTCCACCTTCCGCCTGCTCGCCAGCGGCGCGCGCGACTGGAACAGGCAGCTGTTCGATCTCAACGGATTGTCGACCACCGACCTCGACATGCGCCTGTCGGCAGCAAAGCTGACGGTCGGCTCAACCAAGCTCGGCCGCACCGCGATCGGCGCCAGTTTGCGCAACGGCACGCTGGCGCTCTCGGTCGGCGAAGCGCAGATCTACGGCGGCATCGCCAGGGGCTCGTTCGGGATCGCACGCTCCGACAACGTCGCCGACATCAAGGCGCAATTTCAGTTCACCGACGTCGATCTCCAGGCCTGTGCCACCGAACTGTTCGGCCTCAACAAGGTGTCCGGTCGCGGCAACATCAACGTGTCGCTGTTCGCCTCCGGCTCCAGCCCGTTCGGCCTCGTGCAGTCGCTCGACGGCAGCGCCACCGTCACCGGGCATAACGGCGCGATCTCGGGGTTCAACGCCGAACAGCTCCTGAAGCGCCTGGAGCGGCGGCCGCTGTCGGGCGGCGGCAATTTCCGCAACGGTTCGACGCCATATAACAATCTCACCATCGCGGTGAAATTCGCCGACGGGATCGCCACCGCCGAGGACATCCGCATCGAAGGGCCCGCGGCCAAGATCACGCTGACCGGCACCGCCTCGGTGCCGACGCGCGAATACGACATGAAGGGCGTTGCGAGCCTCAACACGACGTCCGGCTTTCAATTGCCCTTCATGGTACAGGGCCCCTGGGACGATCCGCTGGTTTTCCCCGACCCTGAAAGCCTGATCCGGCAATCGCCTGCGGCGTCTCCCTTCCTCGATCTCCTGAAGCAGCGCATTACCGGAGGCGGAAAGCGGCCCGCGCAGGATGGATCGCCGACGGCGGAGAATGCCAAAGAGAACGCGAAGTCCAATTGAGGAGCGCATTCCTCTGCCGCTGTCCGACGATCGCGAATTGATCAGGGCGAATTGATGCGGCGATTGGATCGATGCACGCGTTAAGCATCCCACAGGCCGACACCCCACGACCTATGTCTGACAACAAGCCGCTAGATCGTACCACGGCCATGCGCTAGTGTTTTATACGACCGGTTAAAAACACCGGCCGTTTGAGGGAGAAAAACGTGAAATCCAAGGTTATTGGCGCAGTATCACTCGCGGTCGCTGCGGCCGGGCTGTTTGCAGCCGCTGCACCCGCATTTGCGCAGCAGAAGACGATCACGGTCTGGTGGGGCAAGGGCTTCTATCGCTCCGAAGACGACGCACTGATCGAGACGATCAAGAAGTTCGAAGCCAAGACCGGCATCAAGGTCGAATTGTCGCAATACGCGATCCAGGACATGATTCCCAAGACGGTCGCCGCGCTCGACGCCGGCACCGTGCCCGACGTCGCCTATTCCGATTCCTACGACGTCCAGGCGCAGGGCAAGTGGGCCTATGAGGGCAAGCTCGAGGATCTCTCCGAAGTCATGGAGCCGATCAAGGGCCGGTTCGTGCAGAACACGCTCGATGCGTCGATCCTCTACAACGACGTCGCCAAGAAGAAGGCCTATTACGGCTTCCCGCTGAAGCAGCAGAGCATGCACGTCCAGATCTGGAACGACATGCTGGAGAAGGCCGGTTTCAAGCTGGCCGATATCCCGAACGACTGGACGGGCTACTGGACGTTCTGGTGCGACAAGGTGCAGCCGGCGATCCGCAAGGCCACCGGCCAGCGCATCTATGCCGTCGGCCAGCCGATGGGCGTGGAATCCACCGATGCCTTCCAGTCGTTCTACACCTTCATGGACGCCTACCACGTCAAGCTGGTCGACGACGACGGCAAGCTCACTGTCGACGATCCCACGGTTCGCGAGAACCTGATCAAGGCGATGAAGGACTACACCGACACCTACATCAAGGGCTGCACGCCGCCGTCCTCGACGACCTGGAAGGATCCGGACAACAACGTCGCCTTCCACAACAAAACCATCGTGATGACCCACAACTTCACGATCTCAATCGCGGCGAAGTGGTTTGAGGATTCATCCAACCAGGCGCTGACGCCGGAGCAGCGCGAGGCTGGCAAGAAGGCCTATGAGCAGGACATCATCACCGCGTCCTTCCCCAAGGGGCCGGATGGTTCGACCATCCGCTACCGCTCCGACGTCAAGACCGGGCTGGTCTTCACCGCGGCCAAGAACAAGGCCGAGGCCAAGCAGTTCATCAGCTTCCTGCTCCAGGAAGAGAACGTCCGCCCCTATATCGAGGGCGCGCTCGGCCGCTGGTTCCCGGTGACGAAGGAAAGCCAGGAAAGCCCGTTCTGGCAGGCTGACAAGCACCGCAAGGCCGTCTACACGCAGTTCAAGGGCGGCACCGCGGCGTTCGACTTCACCAAGAACTGGAAGTTTACGATCCTCAACAACGAGAACGTGTGGGCGAAGGCGATGAACCGCGTCGTCAGCGAGAAGGTTCCGGTGGACAAGGCGGTCGACGAGCTGATTGCCCGCATCAAGCAGGTCGCGGGCTAAGTCACCTTTCCCTCTCCCCGCTCGGCGGGGAGAGGTATAGAACAACACCGGCCGCATTTTGCGGCCGGCTTCTCTTTGAAGAGTCCGAAAAGAATGGCGATCACGCTCTCTGGCGATCAGGCACTCCCCGGCCCGCCCTTGTCGTCGCGGCTGACCCCGGCGCAGGTCTGGGGCATCATCCTGCTCGCGCCCTATCTGCTCGTTTTCCTTGCCTTCGTCGTCTATCCCGTCTGCTACGGGCTGTGGCTGGCGCGGGCCCCGGCGAACTATGTCGCTCTCTACAACGACCCGATCTTCGCGCGCGCCGCAGTCAACACGCTGATCTTCCTGGTCATCGGCATCAACATCAAGATGCTGATCGCGCTGTTCCTGTCCGGCTTCTTCGCCGTGCAGCGCCCCTGGATCAAGTGGCTCTCGGTGATCTTCATCCTGCCCTGGGCGGTGCCGTCGATCCCGACCATCCTGTCGGTCCGGTTCATGTTCAATCCCGAATGGGGCATGGTCAACCACTTCATCTTCTCTCTCACCGGCGAGGACGGCCCGAATTGGCTGAACGATCCGACCGTTGCGCTGACCATGGCGATCGGTGTGCACATTTGGAAGTCGCTGCCGTTCTGGACGTTGATCCTGATCACCGGCCGCCTCGCGATCTCGCACGATCTGTTCGAGGCCGCCGAGGTCGACGGCGCGAGCTGGTGGCAGAAATTCCGCTACATCACCTGGCCGTCGATGCAGACGCTCTATATCACCTGCACGCTGCTCTCGATGATCTGGACGCTCGGTGACTTCAACAGCGTCTACCTGCTCACCGGCGGCGGCCCGGCCGATCTCACGCACGTGCTGGCGACGCTCGGCATCCGCTATCTCCGGCTCGACCAGCTCTCGCTGGCCATGGCATCGATCGTCTGCGCGATGCCATTCGTCCTGCCCCTCGTGTACTTCATGATGAAACGGTTGTCGCGATGAAGCTCCCCGGCGTAAGCGAATTTTCCTGGCGCGACGTCGCGACCGAAGCGCGGCTCCTGCTGATCGGCATTCCCGTCTTTCTCTGGACGATGATCCCGATCTATCACATGTTCCTGTTCGCGATCTCCCCGAAGGAGGACGCCTTCTCGGGCAAGCTGTGGCCGGATCATCCGACGCTGCACAACTTCGAGATCGTGTTCAAGCAGCAGCATTACTTCCTGCGCGACTTCTACATCCAGTTCTGGAATTCAACGGTGATCGCGGTCTCCGTCGGTGTGCTGACGCTGGTCATCGCGACTGGAGCCGCGTTCTCGATCTCGCGTCTGAAGGTGCCGGGCGGGCGCGCCGTGATGAACCTCGCGCTCTTCACCTACTTCATCCCGGCGGCGTTCCTCGCCGTGCCGATGTACCGCACCATGGGCAATTACGGATTGCTCAACAATCATTGGTCGCTGATCCTGGCCATGGTGACGATCGCGAGCCCCTACGCGATCTGGGTGCTCAAGCAGGCCTCCGACAAGCTGCCGGTTGAGCTCGACGAAGCCGCCGTGATGGACGGCGCCACCACGCTGCAGATCTTCCGCCTGGTCTACGTGCCGCTGATGATGCCCTCGCTGGTTGCGATCGGTACCTATGCGGTGCTGCTGGCCTGGAACGAATATCTCTACGCGTTCCTGCTGCTCTCCAACGACCGCGAGATCACCCTCCCCGTCGCGCTCGGCAACTTCCTTGCTGCCGACGATTCGCCCTGGGAGCTGTTGATGACGACCGGCTTCATCTACGCGCTGCCGCCGGCCGCGATCTACTACGCCTTCCGCCGCTACATGGTGGGCGGGCTCACCGCGGGTGCGGTGAAGTCCTGACGCTGCAGGACGCAGTGCGGCGCTGCAAGCAGGACGTTTGCGTGACAGCGTGGGCAATTGAAGATTGTCCACGTCTGCTCTAACCTCCGGGCCCTAGGCGAGGGCCCGGCATCATGCGCAGCAACGACGCGATCCATCTCGGCCTGATGCTGCTGGCGCTCGCGGCCGCCTATCTGGTGCCGTTCGAGCTGCTGCTGCTGGCCTATGTCGTGCTCGGTCCGGCGCATTACTTCACCGAGATCTCGTGGCTGCATGACCGCAGCTACTATCTGCCCCATCGCGGGATTGCCGCGGCCCTCGCCATCGTGGCCGTGGTTGCCGCCCTGATCGACAGCGCCTCGTGGTTCGGTTTTGCGATGTGGGCAGCGCTGATCGCGTGCGCCATGCTGGCGGCAACGAATTCGGCGATCGAGAGCATGCTGCTGTTCATGGCGGCGATCGCCCTGTCCGCGATCATGTATTCGAGCGGGTCCTCGCTCGCCGTCATCGGCATCCTGATTCCGACCCTGATCCACGTGTCGTTGTTCACGCTGATCTTCATGGTGCTGGGCGCCTACCGGTCCGGAAGCCGGGTGCAGGCTGCGCTGGTGGTGGCCTACCTCGTCGCCATCGCCACGATCCTGTTGCTGCCGCCAACCGCCGAAATCCGCGTTGCGAGCTTTGCCCGCGTTGGACAGGATTATTTCGGCAATGTCGGCCCGGCCCTCGGCCGGCTGTTCGGCGTGCCCGGCCTCGTTCTCGACGCCAGGCTGACCAGCCTGCTCGCCTTCGTCTACACCTATCACTACCTCAACTGGTTCATCAAAGCCGACGTGATCCGCTGGACCGCGGTGCCGAAGGCGCGGCTGGCGGCGATGGCCGCCGCCAGTGCAGCTGCCACCGCGCTCTATTTCTACGACTATGCGTTCGGCTTCACCTTCCTGCTGGCGCTGAGCCTGATCCATATCCTGCTGGAGTTTCCGCTCGATGCGCTGGCGCTGCGGCAACTCGGCGCGGCCGTCCAGGACGCAACCCGAGCGCGGTTCGCGGCGCGAGCGACTACAACGGCGCCGCGCTCTCGCCCTGCGAGCTCGACAGCTTCGAAGCGAGCGAGGCGATGACGATGACGACCGCGATCAGGGCAATGACCAGCGTGCAGATCGCGTTGATCTCGGGCTTCACGCCGAGCCGCACCTCCGAGTAGATCCGGATCGGCAGCGTGGCGGAGCCGGGACCGGTGGTAAAGCTCGCAATCACCAGATCGTCAAGCGACAGCGTGAACGCCAGCATCCAGCCCGCGATGATTGCGGGGGCGATCAGCGGCAGCGTCACCGAAAGAAAAGCGCGGACCGGGTCGCAGCCGAGGTCCATCGCAGCCTCCTCCAGCGAGCGATCGAGCGAGCCGAGCCGGGACTGCACGACGACGGCGACGAAGCACATCGTCAGCGTGGTGTGGGCGATCGTCACGGTCCAGAAACCGCGCTCGGCGTTCAGCGCGACGAACAGCAGCAGCAGCGACAATCCCGTGATCACCTCCGGCATCACCAGCGGCGCATAGAGCATGCCGGAAAACAGCGTCCGGCCGCGAAACCGCTCGCCGCGCGACAGGGCGACCGCCGCGAGCGTGCCGAGCAGCGTGGCGATGGTGGCTGAGGAGACCGCGACCCGCAGGCTCATCCAGGCCGCGTCGATCATGGCGCGGTCATTGAAGAACTCGTGATACCAGCGCAGCGACCAGCCGCCCCACACGGTCACCAGGCGCGAGGCGTTGAATGAATAGATGACGAGGATGAGAATCGGCAAATAGAGGAACGCCAGCCCGAGCGCAAGCGAGGCGATGTTGAAGCGGGAGAGACGAAGGGCCTTGCGCATCGGCTCAGTGCCCCTGTTCCAACTGCCGCTTTTGCAGCCGCTCATACAGCAACAGCGGCAGCAGCAGCACCATCAGCAACACGATCGCCGCAGCAGAAGCGACCGGCCAGTCCTTGTTGGTGAAGAATTCGAGCCACAGCGTCTGGCCGATCATCAGCGAGTTGGAGCCGGCCAGAAGGTCCGGAATGACGAATTCGCCGACGATGGGAATGAAGCACAGCAGCACACCGGCACCGACGCCGGGCAGCGACAGCGGGAAGGTGACGAGCCAGAACACCTGCCAGGGCGGCGCGCCGAGGTCACCGGCAGCCTCCTCGAGCGCCGGCTCCATCTTGGCGAGCGTGGCGTAGAGCGGCAGGATCATGAACGGTAAATAGGAATAGACGATGCCGATATACATCGCGCTATCCGTGGAAAGCCACACCACGGGCTGGCTGACCAGATGCAGCGCCAGCAGGATCTGGTTGAGCAGGCCGTCGTGCTGGAGGATGTTGATCCAGGCATAGATGCGGATCAGGAACGAGGTCCAGAACGGCACGATCACCAGCACCATCGCCACCGCCTGCCAACTCTTCGGCAGCCGCGCCATGCCATAGGCGATGGGATAGCCGATCAACAGCAACAGCGCCGTCGCGGTGACGGCGACGGTGAGGCTGCGCAAATAGGCGAACACATAGATGTCGTCGGAAACCAGCAGCCTGAAATTGTCGATCGACAGCGCGGCAAAAGCCGTCTTCAGCGCGTCCCATCCCGCCGTCAGATCGAACACCGGATCGTAGGGCGGCTGTGCGATCGCCGTCTGCGACAGGCTGATCTTCAGCACGAAGGCGAACGGTACCAGGAAGAACAGCATCATCCAGAGGTAAGGCGCGATCGCGGCAAAGCGCGCCGGCCGGGCAAAGATACGACGGGAGCTCATGATTGCAGCACCACGCAATCGTCGGGTGTGAACCATGCGACCACGTTCTGGTTCACGCTGTAGGCGTCGACGTCGAGGCGCGCGCTGTTGACGACCGAAGCCTGCACCGTTCCGCCGGCATCGAGCTTCACTTTGTAGGTGGTGGAGCCGCCGAGATAGCAGATGTCGGCGATCACGCCGTCCAGACTGTTGATCGCCGCTTCGCGACCGGTTTCGGACACCGGCGCCCGGCGCGCGAGCTTGACCTTCTCGGGCCGGATCGCAACCGCTAATTTTGTCCCGCCGACCGGCTCGCGCGGCTCGGCCGTCACCAGCGTGCCCGCTTCGCGCGTGGCAATCACCAGGCGATGACCGTCGCGCAGCTTGAACTCGCCCTCGAACACATTGACGTCGCCGACGAACTCGGCGATCCAGCGCGAACGCGGCGCCTCATAAAGTTCGCGAGGGCTCGCAACCTGCGCTAGCTTGCCTGATTTCATCACGCCGATGCGGCTCGCCATCGTCATCGCCTCCTCCTGGTCGTGGGTGACGATGATGAAAGTCGTGCCGAGCCGGCGCTGCAGCTCCATCAGCTCGGCTTGCGTGCTTTCGCGCAGCTTCTTGTCCAGCGCCGCGAGCGGCTCGTCGAGCAGCAGGAGCTGCGGCCGCCGTGCCAGCGCGCGCGCCAGCGCCACACGCTGGCGCTGGCCGCCGGAGAGCTGGTCGGGCTTGCGCTGCTCCAGTCCGTCGAGTTTCACCAGCGCAACCATCTCCGCAACACGCCTGGCGATGTCGTCGCGCGCCAAACCTGCGCGCTTCAGGCCGAAGGCGATGTTGTCGCGTACCGACAGATGCGGAAACAGCGCGTAATTCTGGAACATCATGTTGACCGGGCGCTGGTGCGGCAGCGCATGCGCGATGTCCTTGCCGCCGAGCAGGATGCGTCCCTCGGCCGGCGCCTCGAAGCCAGCGAGCATGCGCAAAAGCGTGGTCTTGCCGCAGCCGCTCGGACCAAGCAGCGCGAAGAACTCGCCGGACTTGATGTCGAGCGAGACGCCATCCACGGCGCGGAACGTCCCAAAGGCCTTGGCAACGCCCTCGATGCGCAGCAACGGCTGGCCCGCCGAAGGATGCGGATCTCTGCCGACCGCATCGGCCGCGGCGTCTGTTCTGTGCAATTCGTCCGTCATGGTCCCTGCCAACCCGATTCCGCCGCACGCTAGCGGCCGATCGGGCTTTGCTCAACCGGTTCGGACAACTTCCATTGCAGCCCCGCAGCCGGATGGAGCGTCAGCATAATGCCGTCTACACCAATCACTAGCTCCCCGCCATGAACGCCGCCAGCGCGTCGCGGTCCGCGGCCGACATTGTCAGGCCAAGCTTGGACCGGCGCCACAGGACGTCATCCGGAAAGCGCGCCCATTCGTGGGTCATGAGATGGCGCACTTCGGCGCCGGTCAGCTCGGGACCGAAGCCGGGGCCAAGCTCTTCGCGCGTCTTCGCCTGGCCGAGCACTGCCGACAGGCGCGAGCCATAGGCCGCAACCAGCCGCTGGGCCTGCGTCTCCCTCAGAAAGCGCCAGCGGTCGCGCGCAAGATCGACCTCGGTATCGAAACGGTCCCAGGCGAAATCTCCCCCGGGCAGCGCTGCACCGGCGGTCCATGGCGGCGACATCGGGTAGAACCGCGTCAACTTCGTCACTGCCCGCTCCGCGCGCACGCGCGAGGTGGTGACGTCGCCGCCGAACATCGAGAGCAACGGCGCCTTGCGCCGGCGCGCGTGGAACAGGGTCGTGCCGTCACCTCGCCGTGCGGACGCCGGCGTCAAATTGACGCCGGAAACCGTCCGGACCACGTCGGCCGGAGCGACGCGCTCGCGGAAATAGCGGCTGGCCGCCGCGCAGAGGTAGCTGACGTCGGCCCCAGGCACCGCGACGATTGCGGGATCGCCGGTGAAATCATGCGTGACCGTGCCGATCAGGGTGAAGTCGCGTTCGAAGGGGGATGCGAAGATCAGTCGTCCATCGCTGTTCTGGAAGACGTAGACGTTGTCTGAATCGAACAGCTTGGGCACGATGATCTGGCTCATCTGCATGGCCGCCATTGCGGGCTGCGGCTGGCGCAGCACCGTCTCCGCGACCATCGGCATCCAGGCCCCGGTGGTGTTGGCGAGCGCCCGAGCCGTGATGGTGCGGCGATGGCCGCGATCGACCACCGCGAGCCGCCAGGTGTCGGTTCGATCGGCGCGGACGCAGCGCGCCCCGGTCCGGATCACCGCGCCACGTTCGGCGGCGTCGAGCGCCGTGAGCACCACCAGTCGGGAATCATCCACGACGCAGTCCGAATATTCGAACGCCGTGCCGAACGGGCGCTTCAGCGCGTTGCCGACCGGATGATGGGTGATGTCGAGGGTCACCGATCCGGGCAGGCCGCTCCGGCTGGTGAGGCTGTCATAGAGCAACAGGCCGGCACGCAGCAGCCATGGCGGACGTTCCTCGGCATGCGCGGGGATCACGAACCGCATCGGCCGGACCAGATGCGGCGCGATCCGGAGCCAGATCCGGCGCTCCGCCAAGGCCCGGCGCACGCGCCGGAACCCGCGCCGCTCCAGCACCGACAGATCGCCGTGGATCAGACGCGGCGTTGCCGACGACGCCGCGCCGCCGAGATCGCCCTGCTCGAACAGGATAACCCGCAGGCCGCGGCCCGCCGCATCGCGCGCAAGGCTGACACCGTTCAGGCCGCCGCCGATGATCGCGAGGTCGTAATCCGCCATGAAGCCGTCGAGAAGGAGCGAAGCGCCCCCTCTTCATTAGCCGGTCTTGAGCGCAAGCTCCATGACCTCGGCGTGGCCGACGAGCCCGGCATATTTCCCGATCGGCAAGGGCTTGCCGAGCAGATACCCCTGTACGCCGTCACAGCCCTCCTTGGCGAGAAAGGCGAGTTGCTCGATCGTCTCGACGCCCTCGGCGATGATCGACATGTCGAGGCCGTGGCCGAGATCGATCACCGCGCGAACGATCGCCGCCGATTGCGGGTTGCGTCCGAGGTTGATGATGAAGGCGCGATCGATCTTGATCTTGTCGAAGGGGAACGCCTGGAGGTAGCTCAGCGAAGAGTAGCCGCTGCCGAAATCGTCCATCGAGATCCGCACGCCGAGCGCCTTCAAGCGGCGCAGCAACGCAAGTCCCCGATCGAAATCTTCGATCAGCACGCCCTCGGTGATCTCAAGCTCGAGCCGGCCGGGTGCAAGGCCGGTCTCGATCAGGATCGAATGGACGAGGCCAACCACGTCGCCGTGCATGAACTGCGCCGGCGACAGATTGACCGCGACCTGGAGCGGCTTCGGCCAGGACGCCGCCTCGCGGCAGGCCTCGCGCAGGATCCACTCGCCCATCTCGACGATCAGGCCGCTCTCTTCGGCGATCGGGATGAATTCGGCCGGCGAGACCTGACCGCGCACCGGGTGCTGCCAGCGCGCCAGCGCCTCGAAGCCGATGATCTCGCTCTCGGCGACGCTATGGCCCGCGGCCCCCTGCGGCTGGAAGGCGAGCGAGAGCTCGCCGTTCTTGATGGCCATCGACAGGTCCTGGTGCAGCACGCGGCGATCGCGGATCTGCTGGTCCATCTCGGGCTGATAGAGGCCGATCGTGCCGCGTGATTTCTGCTTGGCGCGGAACAGCGCCGCACCGGCATTGGCGAGCAGCGAGGCGCCATCGCTGCCATTGTGCGGGAAGACCGCCATGCCGGTGGTGGCGCCGGCGCGGACCGCCCGGCCATCGATCTGGAATTCCTTTGCCACGGCCTCGCCGAGCTGCTGCGCCAGCGCAAGGCCCGCGTCCGGCTGCTTGCCGTCGATGATGAGGCCGAATTCGTCGCCGGACAGGCGCGCCACCACGCCGCCACGGGCGGAGTCCTGAAGCCGCTGGGCCACCTCGATCAGGAGCTTGTCGCCGAGCGCATGGCCGAAGACGTCGTTGACCTCCTTGAGGCCGTCGAGGTCGACACAGAGGACGGCGAACTCCTCGCCGGTGCCTTCGCAGGCCTCGATCATCTGGGTCAGTGCCTGAAGGAAGGCGGCACGGTTCGGCAAATCGGTGAGGCCGTCGTGGTAGGCCATGTGCGCCATGCGCGACTCGGTCTGCCGGCGATCGGTGACGTCCTCGTGGGTCTTGATCAGATATTGCGGCTCGCCGGCATCATTGAGCAGGGTGGCGCGGCGGGTCAGGAACAGCCGCAGACCGTCCTTGGTCGAGATCGGATGCTCCTCGGTGATCATCCCGCGTTTCTTGATCGCGGCCTCGTCGCGCGCGATGATCAGCTTGGCTTCCTTGGGATTGAAGATGTCGGACGCGGTCAGGCCCGTGGCGTCCTCGCGCCGGCGGTTGAGGATCGTCTCCGCGCTGCGATTGGCGAGCAGGTAGCGGCCGTCCTTGACCTGCTCGACGATCAGCGCCACCGGAATGTTGTCGACCACCAGATCGAGGAACTTCTTGGCGCTCTCCAGCTCCTTCGACAGCGAGCGGCGGTCGGTGATGTCCTCGAACACCAGCATCAGGAATTCGGGCTTGTTGCTCTCGTTGCGGACCACGATCCGGATCGAGGCGACCATGCGCCGCTCGCCGCCACGATCGACCTCGAATTCATTACGGAATTGGCCGTCCGGCGAGTTGAGCGCCGCCTGGTCAGTCGCCTCGATGCTGTCAGCCGAGACGGACGCGAACAGCTCGCGCGCATTCTTGCCGACGACATAATCGCGCGAGAAGCCCCAGAACCGCTCGTAGGCGCTGTTGGCGAAGATATAGCGGCCGTCCTCGATGTTCTTCGCGGCCACGCAGGCCGGCACGTTGTCCAGCACCGTTTCGAGGAACTGCTTGGTCGAGGCGAGCTGTCGCGACAGCCTGCGCTGCTCGCTGACGTCGAGATGGGTCGCCACCGAGCCGCCGTTCGGCAGCACGAAATATTTCACCAGGATGGCCCGTCCGTCCGGCAGTTCCGTGATCAGACCGTTGGCGCTCGCCGCCTTCTCGTAGAACTCGTCGTCGGAGGCGAGGTCCAGCACGCCGCGGTTGCGTCGCAGCTCGAGGAGTTCATGGCCGCTCATGTTGGCCCAGACTTCCGAGCGGGTCAGCCCGTAGATCTCGAGATAGCGGTCGTTGCAGAAGATGATGCGTCGCTGCGCATCCGTCATCACCACGCCCTGATTGAGATTGTTCATGGCGGAGGAGACGAAGGCGTTGCGCCGCAACTGCAAACGCCTGGTCCGGCGCAGCGAGGAATGGATCCACAGCACGATCGCAGCGAGGAACGCGCAGACGACGATACCCGCGATCAGGACTTCCCAGACCACGTTGGGATCCAGCTGGCCGAGATAGCTCGGCGGGGCGAAGCCGTCCGACAGCGCAAAGGCGCGCGCGGGCGCAACCGTGCCGGCCAGGCACACGACGGCCTGCACAGCAATCGGAAGCGTGCTGCCCTCGTGCCAGTTCTTCTCAGCCATCAGCCACCCGCGATTTCAACGTCGGATTGTCTGGCTTCACGGGTTTGGATCGGGTAAACGCCTGTACGCGCAACAGAAAAATGTGACGTGAAATACGGCAATTGCCCTGACATGATAAATTCTTCCTTAACGGGAAATGGCCTCGCGCTACGCTTCCCAAGCCTGATGCCACCGGCGCTTCCAGCGGACATCCTGCACAGCCATGGATAGGGTCGATTGCGTCGTCATCGGAGCCGGCGTGATCGGGCTCGCGGTGGCCCGGAAGCTCGCGCAGTCCGGGCGCGAGGTCATCGTGCTCGAGGAGGCCGAGGCGATCGGCACCATCACCTCCTCGCGCAACAGCGAGGTGATCCACGCGGGCATCTACTATCGCGCCGGGAGCTGGATGGCGCGCATGTGCATCGACGGCAAGCACGCGCTCTACCGCTACTGTGCCGAGCGCGGCATTCCGCACCGGAATAGCGGCAAGCTGATCGTCGCGACCAGCCCGCAGGAGACCGAGAAGCTGCAATCGATCAAGGCGCATGCCGAGGCCAATGGCGTGCTCGACATGCAGCTGCTCACGGGCGAGGCGGCACGCGCGCTGGAGCCGGCGCTCGCCTGCGACGCCGCGCTGCTGTCGCCGTCGACGGGCATCATCGACAGCCACGCCTACATGCTCTCGCTGCGCGGCGAAGCCGAGGCATCAGGCGCGGCCTTCGCGTTTCACACTCCCCTGATCCGCGCCAAGGCGGCGAACGGCTTCATCGAAATCGACGCCGGCGGCGAGGCGCCAATGACGCTGCAATGCAGCCTGCTCGTCAACGCCGCGGGGCTCTCGGCGACGAAAGTGGCACGCAACATCGACGGCATGCCGCTGGACCGGATTCCGCCGGCCTATCTCGCCAAGGGAAACTACTTCAGCTGCAATGCCAAGGCGCCGTTCTCGCGCCTGATCTACCCGGTGCCCGAACCCGGCGGGTTAGGGGTGCATCTGACGCTGGACATGGCAGGCCAAGCGCGCTTCGGCCCCGACGTCGAGTGGATCGAGGCGATCAACTACGAGGTCGACCCGTCGCGCGCCGAGCGCTTCTATCCGGCGATCCGCAAATACTGGCCGACACTGCCTGACGGCGCGTTGATGCCGAGCTATTCGGGAATCCGGCCGAAGATCGTGCCGCCCGCGGTCGCGACCCAGGACTTCCTGATGCAGGGCCCACGCGATCACGGCGTCGCAGGCCTGGTCAACCTGTTCGGCATCGAATCGCCGGGGCTGACGTCGTCGCTCGCGATCGCGGATCACGTCGCAGAGCTCGCAAGCATCTAGATCGCAAGCATCTTTGCACGTGCGCACCCTGCCCGCAGAGATGAGCGCAAAGGCTCTCATCCCTGCGGGATAAGGGTACGATCAACTCTACGCTGTTACGGGGTTACTAGTGGAGCGTGTCGCCGTGCCTGAGACGCTCGATCTGGTCCTTGACCATCAACTTCCGGCGCTTCAACTCAACAATTTGCAGGTCGTCTGTTGAAAGGTGCACGAGAGCTTCGTGCAATTCGCTTTCGAGAAGTTTGTGCTTCCGCTCCAATTCAACCAGATGTGCCTGAATTGTCATTCGAAACCTCCTCGGTAGGGTTGAACCTCAGGATTCGATCCGGACAAGGAAGTTTACATCACCGATTCGTTCTGTCGATGGGTATCCGTCGTCGCAGCTTCATTTTTGAAAATTCATATGTAACGAAGCGTGAGTAAAGGAACCACGCGGGAAAAATCCATGATATCAATGCGCTTGCGCGGCGCCGCTGCGATCATCGGAAATATGTCGCTGGAGATCGGCGGACGGTGGTCGCAGATCGCTTGCGATCACGCCGCGCAAGGACGATAATTTCCACAGGGCATCCACAGCCTTAAGTCTCACGCCTATCGGTTTTCGGCCACCGCAGACATGACCAATGAAGACGAGCGTGAGCTCGAAGCCGAGCTCACCCGGTTGCAGCAGGAACACCGAGATCTAGATGCGGCGATCGATGCACTGCATCAATCGCCCGCCCCCGACCTGTTGCGGTTACAGCGGTTGAAGAAGCGCAAGCTGTTGTTGCGGGACCGTATCGCGTTCATCGAAGACCAGATCACCCCGGACATCATCGCCTGATCCGTGCGCCGCTTGGTGCAGTGGCTCACCACATGAATCCGCTTGACTCCAAAAGAACAAAATAGGAACAATTGAGCACCCCGACGCCCCCAGGAAACGCTCAAAGGCAACTGACAAGGACACTGCAGATGTCGCCAACCACCCTTCTCGACAACAGCCGCTATGAACAGGCCTGCGATCAGGCGATCGCGATGTGCGACGGCAATCTGCGCAGCACCATCAAGGCGCTGATCATGGCCAACGAATATCTGGAAGCCGAACTGGAAGAATTGCAGGCGGCGATTTCCGCCGGCTGCATTCCTGACAGCTCGCGCGGCAAGATGCGGAGCAAGAGCAGCGCCGCCTGAACTGTCAGCCATCGGAGCCGACCATGCCCGACGTCACCTACTACGTTGCATTGCCATTCCTGACCGACGACGACGGCTCGCCGGTCGCAGGTGCGGCCGAGGAATGTCAGACTTCGGCTGCCGCCCTGCGTCGTGCGGAAATGCTGGCGCACGGCGCCGGCCATATCGGCGCTGTCGCGTTCAGCCGCAGCGGCGATCCCCTGACCGGCGAGTTCGGCGACGCAAAATTGCTGCGGACATTCGGCAACGTACCGCACGATCTCAGCGCGCTTTAGCTGCTGACCAGCCTAATCCGCGGCTCGTGCCGCCGGTGTGCCTTGCGCACATACATGGCGGCATCCGCCTCCTCCAGGGCGCGGCTTGCATCGGACTGCGCCCCCAGCAGCGCGACCCCTGCGGAGGCGCCCGCGGTTACGTGCTGGCCGCGAAAGACAAAGGACAATTCGTCGACCGCCTGTTCAAACGCCGCCGCCTTCGCCTTGGCGTCGGTCTCGCTGAGATTCCAGAGCAACAGCGCGAACTCGTCGCCGCCGAGCCGGCCGACCACGTCGGAGGCGCGGACCTGCCGCGTCAGCGTGGCGGCAATCGCCTTGAGCACCTCGTCGCCGGCACCATGACCGAACGAATCGTTGATCGGCTTCAACCGGTCGACGTCGAGCACGATCAGCGCCCCGCTGGCGCGGTAGCGCTTCATGTAGGCGATGGCGCGCGCCAGTTCGCGCTCGAAGCCGCGCCGATTCGGAATCTCGAGCAGGAAATCGGTGTCGGCCGCGGCTTCCAGTTCCGCGACCCGGCGCTGCGCCTCCTTGAGCTTGGCCCGCAAGTTCCGGATCGTCGCCCTGACGCTGTCCTTGGCTCCGTCATCGCGCGAGGCGCCCGGTGCCGGCGGCTTCGCCGGACGCTTGGTCAGACGCTTTGGAGGAGCTTTGGATCGGCCGGCGCTGGTCTTCCAGCCCTTTTTGGCCTTCGCAGCGCTCGCCCGTGTTGGTTTCTTCATGGGCATCCTGCTCAATGAAGGCTTGCGGGGATTCACCAAGACAGGATAGTGGATTCCCTTCTCCTTGCCACCGCCTTGCGAGCCGCCGGCCGGAACCGCTAATCTGGCCTATCCTTCTGTTTTTCAGGCACAATTAACGTCATGACCGCGCCGATCGCCATCATCATGGGAAGCCAGTCGGACTGGGACACGATGCGGCATGCCGCCGACACGCTTGCCGCGCTCGGCGTTGCCGCCGACACCCGCATCGTTTCGGCCCACCGCACCCCCGACCGGCTGTTTACTTTCGCCAAGGGGGCCAAGGCCGCGGGTTACAAGGTCATCATCGCCGGCGCTGGAGGCGCTGCACATCTGCCCGGCATGGCGGCGGCGTTGACCGAACTCCCGGTATTCGGCGTTCCCGTCGAATCCAAGACGCTCAAGGGCCTGGATTCGCTCTATTCCATCGTCCAGATGCCCGCCGGGATCCCGGTCGGCACCCTCGCCATCGGCAAGGCCGGCGCGATCAACGCCGCGCTGCTCGCAGCCTCTGTCCTGGCATTGTCCGACCCGGCCTTGTCCAATCGCCTCGCCGCCTGGCGCAAGGCTCAGACCGAGGCTGTCGCCGAGCGCCCGGAGGGCAAGGCGTGACCGACACCAGGCTCGTGAAGCTGAAGCCCGGTGACACCATCGGAATCCTCGGCGGCGGACAATTGGGCCGGATGCTGGCCACGGCTGCGGCGCGGCTCGGGCTGCGCTGCCAGGTGTTCTCGCCCGATCCGGACTCGCCGGCCTTCGACGTCGTCTTGAACGCGACCTGCGCCGAATATGCCGATGTCGAAGCGCTCGAATTGTTTGCCAACGACGTCGACGTGATCACGTACGAATTCGAGAACGTGCCCGCCGCGGCCGCGATGGTGCTCGATGCGCGCCGGCCCGTGCTCCCCAACCGCAAGATTCTCGAGACCACCCAGGACCGGCTCGCCGAGAAGGATTTCGTGACGCGGCTCGGCATCGGCACCGCAGCCTACGCCGATGTCACCTCAGTGGCTTCATTGCGCGAGGCGATCGTCAGGATCGGACTGCCGGCCGTGCTCAAGACCCGCCGCTTCGGTTATGACGGCAAGGGCCAGGCCATCATTCGCCAGGGCGACGACATCGCCAAAGTGTGGACCAGCCTCACCACGAAATCGGCGATCCTGGAAGCCTTCGTGCCCTACGAGCGCGAGATCTCCGTGATCGCCGCACGATCGATCACGGGCCAGGTCGAATGCTTCGACGTCACCGAAAACGAACACCGCGACCATATCCTGAAGATATCGCGCGCGCCCGCGCCGATCCCGGATTCGCTCGCCGAGGAGGCGCGCAGCATCGCCGGCAAGATCGCGAGCGCGCTCGACTATGTCGGCGTACTCGCCGTCGAGATGTTCGTGCTCGCCAATGGCACCGGACCGAAGGTGCTGGTCAACGAGATCGCCCCGCGCGTGCACAATTCCGGGCACTGGACGCTCGACGGCGCGTCCGTCTCGCAGTTCGAGCAGCATATCCGCGCCATCGCGGGCTGGCCGCTCGGCAAGCCGGTGCGCCACGGTGACATCGTCACCATGACCAATCTGATCGGCGACGAGATCAACGACTACGAAAAATGGCTGACCGTCCCCGGCGCCACGGTGCACATCTACGGCAAGGGAGCGCCCCGCCCCGGCCGCAAGATGGGCCACGTCACCGAAGTCAGGCCGACGAAGAGCAAGTAGCGGGACAGTAGATGGGCGTCTCGCTCGGATCGATGCGCGCTTTTAGCTCCTTGAGTTGAGCGAGTTCCGTTGTGGTCAGCGTGTAGCCCGTACGTCGCCCCTACTCCTATTGCTTAATCTTGTCGCTTATGGACGAGATCAATTGCCTGATCGTCGCCTCGCCACGTTCAAAGAAGCAGCGTCCAGTTGTGGCGGGGACGCGAAGATGAGTGTCGCGCGTCAGTTGTATTTTGACGTTTGTCGTTGGAGGTTCGCGATAGAAGGTTATTTGCTGCCCCCAGAAATCCTTCAAGTCGCTGGCCTCGAATTGATACAGATCCAGTACAGGTCGTCCGGATGGTGGCTTGAGTTGCGAGATCCCTTGGTATTCAGTAGCTGTCGGAGCATAGCTGATGAAGAGCGGCTGACGCAGGATCGGCGCGATCGTCTCATAGCTCAAGACCACCTGTCCAATTTCAAGGCACGCCGGAATCGCAAATGGGGGCGTGAAGAAAACGGACGCGTTGTTGCGAAGGTTTATTGTTGATTCTGCTAATTGATCCGGCCTCTTTTGATAGCCGCTGATCCAATTGAGCGTCTTCTTTTCGAAGACAATCGTCGTCTCTCCAAAATGCAGACTCATCAACGACCTGCTCGCGTCCTCTGCCCTGGACTGCTCGCAAAATGCTGAAAGCGGAGCAACAAGGAGAATCACCTTTGCGCATTCGATAAATAAGCCCTGAGTCGCCAGTTGAAACTGACTGCGGAAACTCGCAAACAGGCCATAGGCGTTGTTCGTCGCGCGTGCTCTCATCGCTCTCTCAAGCTCTCCTGCCGATATCTTAACAACGGCGACATCGCACTCGATGATTCCTTCGCCGCCCCGTCTTGATCTCGACGTCACCGCCATGCCGGGCGCGAGATTGACCATTTTGTCCTCGACCTGCATCTCCGTGCCTTCGAGCGACACGCGCGCGCGTAGAGGAGTTCCGGGACCGCAGCTTTGACTGTCGTTGCGCATGATCTTCTCGGAAAACAGCTCCAGACTTTGCGCTAACGCCGCCCTTCGGGTCCAGATCATGCTCCAGCTGCGATCCCGTTCCGCGATTTCTGTTTCGACGCGTTTTCTTGACGCGAACCGGTATCCACTTCGCTCGAAAACGCTCTCTACGCCGTCTTCGCGCCCGCGACGACGCCAGCCGGCTCCTCGCTGAGCCAGCGATAGATCACCCCGCCGAGGGCCCCGCCGATCAGCGGCGCGACCCAGAACAGCCACAGCTGAGCCGTCGCCCAGCCGCCGACGAACAGCGCCGGGCCTGTGCTGCGCGCCGGGTTCACCGACGTGTTGGTAACGGGGATGCTGACGAGATGGATCATCACCAGCGCGAGCCCGATCGCGAGCGGCGCGAAGCCTGCGGGCGCGCGGCCATGAGTGGACCCCATGATGATGAACAGGAACATCATGGTCATCACCACCTCGGTGAGGAAGCACACGATCATGCTGTACTGGCCCGGAGAATGCGTATCATAGCCGTTGGATGCGAAGCCCTTGCTGACGTCGAATCCGGGCGCACCGCTGGCGATGACATAGAGCAGCCACGCCGCCACGATCGCACCGGCCACCTGGGCGATCACATAGGGCAGGATCTGCCCGGCGGGAAAACGGCCGCCGGCAGCAAGACCAACCGTGACCGCCGGGTTGAGATGGCAACCCGAGATATGGCCTATGGCATAGGCCATCGTGACGACGCTCAAGCCGAACGCGAGGGAGACACCGACCAGGCCGATCCCGACCTGAGGAAAGCCGGCGGCGATGACCGCGCTCCCGCAACCTGCGAATGTGAGCCAAAAAGTGCCGATGGCTTCAGCGGCGTATTTCTTGATATCCATGTGTCGTCCCCTACTTTCAAATTTTCCGGAACAAGGCTCCGGAAACGGCCCCAGCCTTGGCGTCAAATCCCCCAAATCAGGGCCGCACGATGGTATTCTGCCTTATTTAGTGGCTGAACTTGGCCTAAATCCCCGCTTGGCCGGTGGACATCCCCGCTTTTGTCTGATACATCCGCGCCCTCAAGGTTAAGGGCTTGTGCGTTTCGCCATCCCCTTCGTCTTACCAGAATTCAAATCCGATCCACTGAAGAGGATGCCGCGTGCAGGTTCTCGTTCGCGATAACAATGTCGATCAAGCCCTCAAGGCGCTGAAGAAGAAGATGCAGCGCGAGGGAATTTTCCGCGAGATGAAGCTCCGCGGTCACTACGAAAAGCCCTCCGAGAAGAAGGCCCGCGAAAAGGCCGAAGCCGTGCGCCGCGCGCGCAAGCTGGCCCGCAAGAAGCTGCAGCGCGAAGGCCTGCTGCCGATGAAGCCGAAGCCGGTGTTCGGCGCCGGCCCCGGCGGTGATCGTGGCGGTCGCGGTGGCCCAGGTGCAGGTGCAAGTGCGGGTCCGCGCGGACCGCGCTGATCTACCTGGCGCATTTAGCAAGATTTCAGTTTCCGATGACGCGGGCCGCTGGCCCGCGTTATTGTTTGTGAGCGGTGCCTTTTCTGGGACGGGGCACTCCCGATGCGGCGCTAAAGCGCGACGATTTAGGACAAAGCATCATCGCGCTTTAGTTTGTTGTCCGAGCATGGTCTCTTCGGAAAACCGCTGCACACTTTTCGCTAACGCGGCCCTTCGGGTCCGGATCATGCTCTAGCGCGAGCGAACCGTAGATGGCCTCCCCTTTCCCCGAGCGCGGCTCTTTCCCCGAGCGCGGCTTGGCGCGGCGATGCCGGATCTGGCAGCGGCCGTTCGCGCTGGCTTTGATGGGGATTGCGCTGTGCGGCTGCTCCTTCGATCTGGGATCGCTGATGCCGGAAAAGGACAAGCCTCAGGACGCACCCAAGGCGGCAGCGCCCGCCGAGAGCGCGGTGAGCGCCGGCAGCGTCACCGAAGCTCAGGCCCACACCGCAAAAGCGCAAGCCCTGGTGAAGTCAGGCGAGACCGCGGCAGCGCTCGACGAGTTCAATCGCGCGGTCGGGCTGGATCCCTATAATGCCCAGGCCCTCTATGGCCGCGCCCTGATCTATCAGGGCAATAACCAGCACGACTTCGCGATCGCCGATTTCACCGCTGCAAGCGGGCTCAACCCGCAGAAGGTCGAGCCCCTGCTCGGCCGCGCCACCAGCTATCTCGCGCTCGGCAAGGTCAAGGAGGCCGCAGCCGATCTGGATGAGGCCTCCGAGGCCGATCCGCACAACGCGCAGGTCTGGACCACGCGCGGACAGGCCTATGAACGGCTGGGCGACAAGGCCAAGGCGGCGGCGTCCTACACCAGGGCTGTCTCGCTTCGCCCACGCGACGACGCCGCGCGCAGCGGCCTTGCCCGCGTCGGCGGCTGACGATCTGACGCAGCGCAGGCGCTGTCTTAGTCGGGGGTGGGGCTCTTCGGCAGAACGGAGTGGAACATCGACTTCATGCCCGAGAGCATCTCGTCGGCGACGTTGGTCTTCTTCGGCCGCGGCAAGGAGGCGCCGGCGTCGGCGCGCAGATCGAGCGGCGGCGCGATCACCGGCACGGGAATGTCAGCCGGCGGCGTCATCCGATTCGGATCGCTGTTGCTGACCGAGGCGGTGTAGGGCGGATTGGCCGACGAGGAGGCATCATTGCCATAGGCCTCGGATGAGGGCGTCGATACCGTGATCGGCGGCGGCAGCGGACGGACCGTCGCCGGCTCCATGCTGATGACCCGCGGGGCCTCGGGCGTGCGCGCGGCTTCCCGCACCGCAGGCTCTGGCGACCTCTCGGCCGATTTGGGCTCGGACGGCCGCACCTCGGCAGGCTTGGTTTCGGAAGACCTGGCCTCAGCGGATTTGCCTTCGGACGACTTGATCTCAGGCGACTTGCGCAGGCGCTCGATCGCGGCCCGCACGAGATCGTTGGCGTCGGGGGTCGCAGCCGGGGCCGAATTGGCCTCCGCCACCGGGGCAGCGGGAGCGGCCGCAGCGACGGCCGGGGTCGACGTCGGCGTCGACTTGGCGGCCGCCTTCTCGCGCGCCGACGGCTTGCCGCGCGGACTGGTCTCGGCTGGCGTCACATCCGCAGCCTTGTGCTCGACGATCGGCTGATCGGCAGCCTTTTCAGCCGGCTTGTCGGTCACGCTCTTCTCGGGAATGCCTTTGGCCTTGACGCCAGGGGCCGGGAGATTGGCGACATCGGCGGGCTTGCCGGTCTTGCCGGCTTCAGCGGGGGCCATGACGGCCGCAGGGGCATCAGCCGCCGGCTTGGCGTTGATGTAGTGGTTAACGATATACGCCCCGATGATCGTGGCGAGCACCGAGGGCAAAATATCCATCGAGATTTTAGCGAAGTATTTCAGCATTCCGGCCACTCCCCGCGCGATCTGATGCGGGAACTTTGGGGCATTGTAAGGGATCAACTGCGACGGATCGATGGCAAGTGGAAAGGCCGGACTTACGGCTTCAGCTCGATCTCAAGGAACACGATCTCGGTTGAGGTTTCGTTAAGTACGTCATGCTGGACGCCGGCTTTGCGGAAATAGGATTTACCGGCCGCAAGCTGTGCCTTGGAACGCTCGCCGCCCGGCGCTACGATGGTCATCTCTCCCGCGACGACGGGAACAATGACGTAGTCCATGCCATGGGTGTGATGCCCGGTGGCCCCGCCGGGCGGAAGGCGCCATTCCGTCACCCGGACCTCCTCATTTTCGATCTGAACCTCGGACTTGGCGGCAAGCATCGGAACTCCCCCTATGCGTTTCAGGGCACGAAGACCATGAACACGTAGACCGCAAATACCACCATATGGACCAGTCCGAACAGGACATTGGTCCTGCCCGTGCCGAAGGTCAGCATGCTCAGGAAGAAGGTCAGGAGCAAAAGCACGCTGCCCTGGGCGTTGAGGCCGAGCTCGAGCTCCTTGTCGAGCGCGTAGGTGGCGACGCCGACTGCTGGGATGGTCAGCCCGATTGTCGCCAGCGACGAGCCCAGCGCCAGGTTGATGCTCTTCTGCAGGTCGTTCTTGCGGGCCGCCGAGACGGCCGCGAGGCCTTCCGGCATCAGGATCAGGAGCGCGACCAGAAGTCCCGTAAAGGCCGGCGGCGCCCCGATCTTGGCCGCGACGGCATCGACCACCAGCGAGAATTTCTTGGCGAGCAGCACGACCGCCAGCAGCGCAACCAGCAGCAGCACGACGCTGAGCACCAGCATCCTGCCCGACTGATGCGCCTCGCCGCTGCCGCCGTCCGGCCGCTCGTGAACGAAGTAATCCTTGTGCAGGACGGTCTGGGTGTAGAGAAACACCCCGTACAGTGCGAGCGTGACCACGTCGACGAAACCGAGTTGAATCGTCGAATAGACCGGGCCGGGCGTGGTTGTGGTGTAGTTCGGCATGATCAGCGTGATGGTCGCGAGCGCGAACAGGACGCTGAGATAGACGTTGGCGCCGGAGAGCTGAAAGCCCTGCTCGCGATAGCGCAGGCCGCCGATGAAGATGCAAAGCCCGACGAGGCCGTTGCAGACGATCATGACCACGGCGAACACGGTATCGCGCGCCAGTGCCGGCGCCGGCTTGTCGCCCAGCATGATCGTGGTGATCAGCGCCACCTCGATGATGGTCACCGAGAGCGTCAGCACCAGCGTGCCATAGGGTTCGCCGACCCGCTCCGCGATCATCTCGGCGTGATGAACCGCGGCGAACACCGCGCCGAACAGGACGACCAGCAGGACGATGGCGAAGACGAGCCCGCTGGGCGAGAGCGTGAACACGTAGTTTGTCGCGCTGACGGCTGCGAACAACAGCACGGCGAGCGCCGGAAAGATCCAGGCCGACCGGGGCATGGGATTATGCGCGCTCATCCACCGCTTCCATTTGCTTCAACGAGCAGTAGCAAATCAGGCGCGAGATTCAATGCCAGTGCAGGATCGGCGCCACCGGCAGCAGCGTCAGCAGCAGGAACAGGGGGATCAGCACGGCGCCGGCGCGCAGGAGATAGCCGAAGAAGCTCGGCATTTTGATGCCGTTCTCGCTGGCAATGCTGCTCACCATGAAGTTCGGCGCATTGCCGATATAGGTCAGCGCCCCCATGTAGACGGCCCCCATGGAGATCGAAGCGAGCGTGCCCGAGAGCTGGTGCATCAGCACTTGCGGCTGGCCGCCGGCGAGTTCGAAGAACAACAGATAGGTCGGCGCATTGTCGAGGAACGCGGACATCAGGCCCGTGAACCAGAAATAGGCGACCTCGCGCGGCGCACCGTCCGGTCCCGTCACCGCGGAGAGCAGCCAGGCGAAGGCGCCACGATGGCCGGCATTGAGCATGGCAATGACCGGGATGATGGCGACGAAAATGCCCGCGAACAGCTTTGCGACCTCGCGGATCGGCTCCCAGGTGAAGCCGTTGGCCTGCCTGTGCTCGTCGGGCGTGAGCCACACCGACAGCGTCGCGATGGCCAGCAGCGCCAGATTGCGCACAACGTCCTCCAGCTCCAGCTTGGTACCGAGAATGTCGAACGCAATGCCGGGCTTCCACACCGCCGACGCCAGCAAGCTCGCGACGATGGCCGCGATCAGCACCAGATTGACGAGGCCGCGGATGCGGACCGGCTGCGCGGGACCGGCCTCGCCGGGCGGTGGCTCGCTGCGGAAGCGCCAGAGATCGATGACGGCGAAGATGGCGAGCAGCAGTCCGGCCACCATCGCGGTCTGCAACCAGATGGTTCGCGTGGTCCAGAAGAAGTCGATGCCGTGCAGGAAGCCGACGAATAGCGGGGGATCGCCAAGCGGGCTGAGCGCGCCGCCGACATTGGCGACCAGGATGATGAAGAAGACGATGACATGGGCGTTGTGGCGCCGCGCCCGGTTGGCACGGATCAGGGGACGGATCAGGATCATCGCGGCGCCCGTGGTTCCGACGATGCTCGCCCCCGCAGTGCCGAGCGCGAGGATGCCCAAATTGGTCGCCGGCGTGGCCCTGATGTCGCCGGTGATGAGGATGCCGCCGGCCACGACATAGAGCGCGAACAGCAGCACGATGAAGCCGAGATATTCGGCGAGCATGGCGTGAATGAAGGCCGCCAGCGTGGCCATGGTGCCGGCAAAGACGACGAGCGCGGCGAGCGCCAGCAGCGACCAGGCCGCACTGATCTTGCCGTAATGATGGTGCCAGATCTTTGGAAACAGCAGCGGCCCCAGCGCGATCGACAGCAACAGGCCGGCAAACGGCAGCGCATAGGGCCAGCGCATCGCCGCGCCGTCGAGCCCGCTCGCCGCAAACGCATTCTGCGGCAAAAGCGTCAAGCAGGAGACGACGACCGCGGAACCCCGACGTGCAAACAAACCGTTAATCGCCAATAAAATTTCTCGCCGTTTCGATTGCGCCATACTGATCGAGATTGTCGTGCCCACCGCCCGCCATGCGAACGAACCGCTTGGGCTCATGCGCGAGTGCGAACAGACGCTCTCCGAACGCGATCGGAATGGCAAGATCATTGGTGCCATGCATCACGAGGAGCGGCACAGTGACGCGCGCGATGCGCTCGTCCGAATGAAATGGATCGCGCATCAGAAGCCGCACCGGAACGAACCAGAACGATAAAGCCGCGATGTCGGCCGTCGACGTATAGGGTGCCTCCAGGATGAGTTTTCCAACAGGATGCTCCGAGGCGACCGCAACTGCCACGCCTGTCCCGAGCGAAAAGCCCCAGGCGACGATTCGTTCCGCTCCATAGCGCGCGGTGGTGAAGGCATACGCGGCGGCCGCGTCCTGCAGCACGCCCTGCTCGCTCGGGGCGCCGCTCGAGCCGGCATAGCCGCGATAGGACAGCGCGACGAGGCCGGTGCCGTCCGCCGTCATCGCCTTGAAGCGACTGACCCGGCCGGCGAGAAAATCACCGTTGCCCGGAAAGTACAGGATGACGGGACGGCCGGGCTTTGCCGGCACATGCCAGACGATGACCTTCTCGTCGTCCCGCGTCGTCAGGATATTCTCTTCCGCCTCGGGCAGGCCCGCGGCATCCGGCGCGGTGCGACCAACGGGCGGAATCGGAAACAGCATCCCGCGCTGGCGGACATAGAGCACGACGAGACCGGCGCCATAGACGGTCACCAGGAGGATGGCGATCCACTTGAAGATGGTCATGATGCGCAGCAAGCCTTTCGGCTCAGGGCTTGCGACGGCTCCGCAGCAATTTCATGACCTCCGGCCGAAGGCTCGCCGGAACATCGCGACAGCCGCACGCCGCCTTGTGGGCGGCGTGTCGTGCAACGCGCTGTTCGCACGTCGCCTTCAGTGGCATGCGATGAGACCGGTGCCATTCCCTGTTGATGGCCACGGTCCGTTTCCCTCGCGGGCTACATCGCCTTGACGATGCTCTCGGTGACCTTCTTGGCGTCGCCGAGCAGCATCATGGTGTTGTCGCGATAGAACAGCGGATTGTCGATACCGGCATAACCTGAGGCGAGCGAGCGCTTGATGAACATCACGGTGCCGGCCTTCCAGACCTGAAGCACGGGCATGCCGTAGATCGGCGAGGTCTTGTCCTCTTCGGCCGCCGGATTGGTGACGTCGTTGGCGCCGATCACGAAGGCGATGTCGGCCTGCGCGAATTCGGAGTTGATGTCCTCAAGTTCGAACACCTCGTCATAGGGCACGTTGGCTTCGGCCAGCAGCACGTTCATGTGGCCGGGCATGCGGCCGGCAACCGGGTGAATGGCGTATTTCACCTCCACGCCTTCCTTCTTCAGGATGTCGCCCATCTCGCGCAGCGCATGCTGCGCCTGCGCCACCGCCATGCCGTAGCCGGGCACGATAATGACCTTCTGCGCGTTCTTCATGATGAAGGCCGCATCATCGGCCGAGCCGAGCTTGACCGGCTTCTGCTCGCCGCCGCCAGCGCCCGCAGCGGCGGTCTCACCGCCGAAGCCGCCGAGGATGACCGAGATAAAGGACCGGTTCATCGCGTGGCACATGATGTAGGACAGGATCGCGCCGGATGAACCAACCAGCGCACCGGTGATGATCAGCGCGGAATTGCCGAGCGTGAAGCCGATGCCCGCGGCGGCCCAGCCGGAGTAGGAGTTCAGCATCGAGATCACGACCGGCATGTCGGCGCCGCCGATCGGGATGATCATGAGCACGCCAAGCGCCAGTGCGATGATGACGATCAGCCAGAAGTCGATCGCACTGCCGGAAAGCACCAGCCCGACCACGAAGAACACCAGCGCCAATGCGAGCCCGATGTTGATGATGTGGCGGAACGGCAGGATGATCGGAGCGCCGCTCATGCGCGCCGACAGCTTCAGGAACGCGATCACCGAGCCGGTGAAGGTCAGCGCGCCGATGGCGACGCCGAGCGACATCTCGATCAGGCTCTGCGGATGGATGTTGCCGGGAGTGCCGATGTCGAAGGCCTCGGGCGCGTAGAACGCGCCGGCGGCCACCAGCACCGCGGCCATGCCGACCAGCGAGTGGAAGGCGGCGACCAGTTCCGGCATCGAGGTCATCGGCACGCGGCGGGCGATCACCGCGCCGATCGCACCGCCGATCGCGATCCCGAGGATCACGAGGACCCAGGCCACGCCGTCGGCCGGCGGATGGCTCGCCAGCGTGGTGGCGACCGCGATGCCCATGCCGATCATGCCGAACAAATTGCCCTGGCGCGACGATGCCGGGCTCGACAGCCCGCGCAGCGACAGGATGAACAGCACCCCCGCCACGAGATACAAGAATGCAGAGAGATTGGCGCTCATCTCAGGTCCCCATTAATCCCTTCAGCCCGAGCTGGCCGCTTACTTAGACTTCTTCTTGTACATCGCCAGCATGCGCTGGGTGACAAGGAAGCCGCCAAAGATGTTCACGCAGGCAAAGATCAGCGCGACGAAGCCGAAGCCGCGCGCCCAGCCCGAGCCGCTCGAAACCATGCCGACGCCGACCGCGAGCAGCGCACCGACCACGATCACCGATGAAATCGCGTTGGTCACGCTCATCAGCGGCGTATGCAGCGCCGGCGTCACCGACCACACCACGAAATAACCGACAAAAACGGCGAGGACGAAAATCGACAGCCGGAAGATGAAGGGGTCGACGACCTGTGCAGCATGCTCCATGGCAGCTCTCCTTAAACCTTCGGCTGGAAGTTCGGGTGGATCACAGCGCCGTCCCGGGTCAGTGCGGTCGCTTTGACGAGTTCGTCGTCCCAGTTCACGGCCAGCGCCTTGCTGGTCTTGTCGACCATCGTTTCGATGAAGTTGAACAAATTGCGCGCGTAGAGGCTGGAGGCCGAGGCCGCGACGCGGCCGGCAACGTTGGTGTAGCCGACGATCTTGATGCCATCGAGGTCGACGACTTCGCCCGGCTTCGCACCTTCGACATTGCCGCCGCGCTCGACGGCGAGATCGACCAGCACCGAACCCGGCTTCATCGACTTGACCATGTCGGCGCTGACCAGCTTCGGCGCCGGCCGGCCCGGAATCAGCGCGGTGGTGATCACGATGTCCTGCTTCTTGATGTGCTCGGCGGTGAGCGCGGCCTGCTTGGCCTGGTACTCCTTGGACATTTCCTTGGCGTAGCCGCCGGCGGTCTGCGCGTTCTTGAATTCCTCGTCCTCCACGGCGAGGAATTTCGCGCCAAGCGATTCGACCTGCTCCTTGGTCGCAGGCCGCACGTCAGTCGCGGTGACGACGGCGCCGAGACGGCGCGCGGTCGCGATCGCCTGCAGGCCGGCGACGCCGACGCCCATCACGAACACTTTTGCGGCAGGCACGGTGCCGGCCGCCGTCATCATCATCGGGAAAGCCCGGCCGAAGGCCTCGGCGCCCTCGATCACGGCGCGGTAACCGGCAAGGTTCGCCTGCGAGGACAGCACGTCCATAACCTGCGCGCGCGTGATGCGCGGCATCAGCTCCATCGCGAAGGCGGAGACGCCGGCATCGGCGATCGTCTTCAGCGCGGCCTCGTTGCCATAGGGGTCCATGATGGCGATGACGAGCGCCCCGCGCTTGTACTGCGACAGCTCGGAGGCTTCAGGACGCTTCACCTTGATGATGATGTCGGCATCTTTCAGCGCGTCTGCGCTGACGGTGGCGCCCACGG
The DNA here is from genome assembly GCF_023073355.1 of Bradyrhizobium sp. 199. Lineage (GTDB taxonomy): Bacteria > Pseudomonadota > Alphaproteobacteria > Rhizobiales > Xanthobacteraceae > Bradyrhizobium. Next base: position 962,419 of record NZ_JADPJI010000002.1, on the reverse strand, counting down.
CGGTGAATTCGGAATCCGGCAGGCCCGACTTGAGGCCGGCGCCTGGCTCGACGGCGATCTCGGCGCCCAACGCCTTAAACTTCTTCACCGTATCAGGCGACGCGGCGACCCGCGGCTCCGACGGATCGATTTCCTTGGCAACGGCGATCTTCATAGGCCCTCCGGCGGCGCGGGACAGCGCGCGCGCAAACTAAGCGTTACTCCCGCAGCGTTCGATACCGGTTTTGGGACCGGCTTGGATGCAAATATTGTGGGCAGCTGCTGCCGCTGGCGTGTGCAGCCGCCGATAGATCAGGTCAGGAAGATCGCCATCAGAATCACGATGAGCGCGACCGAGACCGTGCCGTACTTCACCAGCTTGATGAAGCCCTCGTAGGTCTGCTCGTGGGCAACGTAGTCGTTGCCGTCGGCGGTGCTGTACGCCACTTCGCTATGATCAGCCATGGATTGTCCCCAGTCGAAAGTCGAATTCTTGGGCTGGGATACCGCAAAGCTTCGGGCAGGGCAACGGCGCCGGGGCGCGGTTTCCCGCAAATCAGGTCATTTGGGATTCCGATTGACGGGAATCCGGCGCGCGCGCCGCTCAGCCCTGATCGATCACCGTGGCGGCGGCACTCACGACCCGTCGCCGGAGCGCGAAGCCTCAGCCCATCGCCTCCAGCTCGTCGATCATCCCGGCAATGACGCTCAAGCCACCATCCCAGAACTTCGGGTCCTTGGCATCCAAGCCGAACGGCCGCAGCAGCTCGGAATAGTGCTTGGTGCCACCGGCCGCGAGCATGCCGAGATAGCGCTCGGCAAAACCCTCGGCCGCGTTCTCGTAGACGGCATAGAGCGAGTTCACCAGACAGTCGCCGAAGGCGTAGGCGTAGACGTAGAACGGCGAGTGGATGAAGTGCGGGATGTACATCCAGTAATTCTCGTAGCCCGCCTTGATTTCGATCGCCGGCCCCAGGCTTTCGCCCTGCACCGACAACCAGATCTCGCCGAGCCGCGTCGCGGTGAGTTCGCCGTTCTTGCGCTCGGTGTGGACCGCGCGCTCGAACGAATAGAACGCGATCTGCCGCACCACGGTGTTGATCATGTCCTCGACCTTGCCGGCCAGCAGCGCCTGGCGCTGCTTGGCGCTCTTGGTCTGCGCCAGCAGCCGCCGGAAGGTCAGCATCTCCCCGAACACGCTTGCGGTCTCGGCCAGCGTCAGCGGCGTCGGCGCCATCAGCGCTCCGTTCTTCGCCGCCAGCACCTGATGCACGCCATGGCCGAGCTCATGCGCGAGCGTCATCACGTCGCGCGGCTTGCCCTGGTAGTTCATCAGCACATAAGGGTGCGCTGACGGCGTGGTCGGATGCGAGAACGCGCCCGGCGCCTTGCCCGGCCGCACCGGCGCGTCGATCCAGCGATCGGTGAAGAAGCGCTCGGCGATGTCAGCCATTTCAGGCGAGAAGCCGCGATAGGCGGTCAGCACCATGTTGCGTGCATCGGGCCAGCCAATGACGTCGGTCGCGGCAAAGGGCAGCGGCGCGTTGCGGTCCCAGTAGGCGAGCCGTTTCCTGCCGAACCACTTCGCCTTCAGCGCGTAATAGCGATGCGACAATTTTGGATAGGCGGCGCGCACGGAAGCGACCAGCGCATCCACCACCTCGCGCTCGACGCGGTTGTTGAGGTGCCGGGAATCCGCGACGTCCTTGAAGCCGCGCCAGTGGTCGGAGATGTCCTTGTCCTTGGCAAGCGTATTGGTGATCAGCGCAAAGGTGCGCTCATTGGCCTTGAAGGTCTTTGCCAGCGCCTCCGCTGCCGCCTTGCGCTTTGAGCCGTCGCGGTCCTGTAACAGATTGAGCGTCGGCTCGATTGCCAGCTCCCTGGACCCGACCTTGAAGCGCAGGCTGGAGATGGTCTGGTCGAACAGCCGGTTGAAGGCGGAATAGCCGGTCTGCGCCTTCTCCAGAAAAAGCTGCTCGAGCTTATCGTCGAGCTGATACGGCTTCTCCTTGCGCAGATCCTCGATCCAGGGACGGTAATGCGCGAGCTCGGGGGCTTGCATGGCACGGTTCAAAATATCGTCATCGACGCGATTGAGCTCGAGCGCGAAAAACAACAGATGCGTGGACGCCGCCGTCAGCCGCTCGGAGACATCGCCGTAAAACTTTGAAATCTTGGGATCCACGCTGTCACCGGCATGAACGAGACCGGCATAGGAGCCGAGGCGGCCGGCGAGATCGTCGATCGCCTCATAGCGTCGCACCGCCTCCGCGAGCCATTTTCCGCCATCTTCGTTTGCTGTCCCTGTCGCCAGCTTGCCCTTGTAGTCCGTCTCGAACGCGACACAGTCGGCGTCCATCTTTTCGAGATCGCGCGCCACTTCCGGCGCATCGATCCCGGAATAGAGATCGGCCAGGTTCCACTCCGGAAGCTTGCCGGTCTTGCTCGCCGGTTTTGCGGACGAAGATTTGGCGAGTGACGTTTTGGAGGACTTTGCCTTGGCTACATTTTTCTTGGCGGCAGATTTCTTGAGGGCAGACGTTTTGGCGGCAGGCTTGCGGAGAGCATTCTTGGAGCGCGAATTCATTGTGTGGGAAACCTGTGTTCAACAATCGCGGCGGCGGGCTGGGGCATCAAGGTTTAAGAGTGCGTTAATCGGCTTCGGCCAGAGTGCCCCGATTCGAGACAGATAGTAGTAGCGTGCGGGGAACACCATGGCTGCCAGTATTTTGATCGCCGACGACGACGCCGTAGCTCGCCGGCTGGTCGAGAATATGGTGCAGAAATGCGGCTATGAGACGGTCGTCGTGGATTCCGGCGACGCCGCGATCGCCGCCCTCACCGCCCCGGATGCACCGGCGATCGATGCCGTCATCCTCGATCTCGTGATGCCCGGCCTCGACGGCATGGGCGTGCTGGCGAAAATCCGCGAAGCCGGCCTCAGCGTCCCCGTCATCGTGCAGACCGCCCATGGCGGCATCGACAACGTGATCTCGGCGATGCGCGCCGGTGCGGCCGATTTCGTGGTCAAGCCGGTCGGCGTGGAGCGGCTCCAGGTCTCCTTGCGCAATGCTCTCAACGCCTCCGCGCTCAAGGGCGAGTTGCAGCGCATCCGGCACAGCCGCGAAGGCCGGTTGACTTTCTCCGACATCGTCACCCGCTCGGAAGCAATGGCAGGTGTGATGCGCACGGCGCAGAAGGCGGCGAACTCCGCGATTCCCGTTCTGATCGAAGGCGAGTCCGGCGTCGGCAAGGAGCTGTTCGCGCGCGCCATCCATGGCAGCGGCGAGCGCAAGGCAAAGCCGTTCGTCGCCGTCAATTGCGGCGCGATTCCCGACAACCTCGTCGAGTCCATTCTGTTCGGCCACGAAAAGGGTGCTTTCACCGGCGCCACCGAGCGGCACATGGGCAAGTTCGTCGAAGCCCATGGCGGCACTCTGTTTCTGGACGAGGTCAGCGAGCTGCCGCTGACCGCGCAGGTCAAGCTGCTACGGGCGCTCCAGGAAGGCGCAGTCGAGGCAGTCGGCGGTCGCAAGCCCGTCAAGGTCGACGTCCGCATCGTCTCGGCAACCAATCGCCGGCTGCTGGAGCGGGTGAAACAGGGGCACTTCCGCGAAGACCTGTTCTATCGCCTGCACGTGCTGCCGCTGACGATCCCATCGCTCCGGGCGCGGCGGGAGGACATCCCGCATCTGCTCCGGCATTTCCTGGCGCGCTTTGCCGCCGAGGAGAACCGCCAGATCACCGGCATCAGTGGCGAGGCCATGGCGCATCTCGCTCAGCTCGACTGGCCCGGCAACATCCGCCAGCTCGAAAACGCGGTCTACCGTGCGGTGGTGATGAGCGAGGGCGACCAGCTCGGCCTCAGCGACTTCCCTCTGCTCGCCTCGCAGCCGCATCCCGTAACGGAGATTCCGACCGCGCCCCTGATGCTCGAGCCGGCGGCGACTCCTTCGATGGTATCAGGTAGTGAAATACCTATCGTGCCGCTTGCGGCCGCGGGAACTCTCGCCATGCTGACCCCGACGGGCGATGTCCGCGCCCTCGAGGACATGGAGAACGAGATCATCCGCTTCGCGATCTCGCATTATCGCGGCCAGATGTCCGAGGTGGCCCGCCGCCTCAAAATCGGCCGGTCCACCCTCTACCGCAAACTCGATGAGGCCGTGGTTCCCGGACATGGCGGGAAAAGCGGCGAAGAGACGCACTGAGCCTCATGCGAACGGAGGCTCGCGGGACGATGCGAGACCGGCTGTAAGCCGCTCGCATGACGAAAGAATTCGACTGCTTCCCGAACCGTGACTTGGAAGTGACAGACACAGGGAAAGCGCGTGGGGCAAGCGCATAATCCGTTGCCAAAAGGCTGCCTTGAAGTCAGTTTGGCGTGAGTTGTCTCGGTTGGCGCTGGCTGCAAAACCGGGCCCTGTATATCGTCGGCGTAGGAATCGTTGCGTGCAGGCGTGCAACTTTCGAGAGGCCGGCGCGATTTAGCCGAAGCTCATAAGCGATAACGAAGCTGTTCCAAGAGGGACAGTTCACCCGAGGGGTGCGACACAATGCGTGACTGTTTGAACCACCGTGCGGGCTTTGACCGTGTCTTGATGACGGTCGCGGCAACCTTCCTCACGGTGTCGGCCAGTTCGGCCCTGGCGCAGGATCAGGCGCGCAGCAGCGCGGCCGAACTCGCGATCGAAGCTGCGATCCCGCGTCCCGAGCCGGCCAACGTCCCGCCGCCGACCGCATCCGACATCAAGCTCGACACCACCGCCACGGTTCAGGATTCCGCCAAGGAGCCGGCAAGGGAGCCTATGAAGGCTGACGTTGCCCCGGCCCCGGACAAGGTCGAGACTAAGGCGTCCGACCTCGCCACCACGCCCGCCACCGAGGCGCCGAAGAGCGAAACAGCAAAAACCGAGCCGGCAAAGACCGAGCCCGCAAAGGCCGACACCGCGACAGCAACGCCGGCGGCGCCTGTGGCACCCGCGACGGCTGCGGCTCCGGCCGCCGAGCCGGTGAAGGCCGCAACCAATGTTCCCGCCGCCGACCAGCCGGTGGCCGACAAGCTCAAGGATATCATCGGCGCCAAGACGTCGCGCTATTTCGACCGCAAGAACGAGCGCGCGGCGATCGAGAAGTTTTATGGCGCACGCGACTTCGCGCCGGTCTGGACCCAAGGCGGCAGCCTGACCGCTACGGCCAAGGGCGTCATCGCGCGGCTGAAGGATGCGGCCTCCGACGGCCTCAATCCGGCCGACTATCCGGTGCCGGATTTCGCCAGCGCCACTTCGCCCGATGCGCTCGCCGATGCCGAGCTGAAGCTCACCGCCAGCATGTTCGACTATGCGCGCCAGGCCCAGAGTGGCCGCATGCATTGGTCGCAGGCCAGCGGCGACATCCTCTATCCCGAGCATCCGGTCGATCCGAACGAGGTGCTCGCCAAGGTCACGACCGCGACCGACGCCTCCGCAGCGCTCGACAGCTACAACCCGCCGCACAAGCTCTACAAGGAGCTGAAGGCGAAGCTCGCGGAGCTTCGCGGCCAGGGCAACGGCCCCGTGATCGAGATCGCCGACGGTCCGGCGCTGAAATACACCCCGGCCGGCAAGAAGCAGGCAGAGATCGTCGTGGAAGATCCGCGCGTGCCGCAGCTGCGCGCCAAGCTCGGCCTCGCCGAGAACGCCAACGACACCCGCTATGACGCGGCGGTCGCCGACGCCGTGCGCAAATTCCAGAGCAGCGCCGAGATGAAGGCGACCGGCATCCTCGACGACAAGACGGTCAAGGCGCTCAACACCCCGAAGCGCGACAAGCAGATCGACGTCGTGCTGGTCAACATGGAGCGCTGGCGCTGGCTGCCGCGCGACCTCGGCGCGCCCGCCCTGGGTGATGCCTATGTGATCCTCAATATTCCCGACTACACGTTGAAGGTGATGCAGCGCGGCCAGCAGGTCTGGACCACCCGCGTCGTCACCGGCAAGCCCGGCTCGCATGCGACCCCGCTGCTCACCGAGACGATGAAGTACATCACGGTCAATCCGACCTGGAACGTGCCGCCGTCGATCGTCTACAACGAGTACCTGCCGGCGCTTCAGCAAGACCCGACCGTGCTCCAGCGCATGGGACTCAAGCTCGAACAGAACCGCGACGGCTCGGTGCACATCTCGCAGCCGCCCGGTGAAGCCAACGCGCTCGGCCGCATCCGCTTCAACTTCCCGAACAAGTTCCTGGTCTATCAGCACGACACGCCGGACAAGAACCTGTTCGCGAGGGAAGACCGCGCCTTCAGCCATGGCTGCATGCGCGTGCAAAATCCGGATCAGTATGCCTCCGTGCTGCTCAACATCGCCATGCCGAACGAGAAGTACACGCCCGAGCGCGTGCGCAGCATGTACGGCAAGAGCGAGATCGACCTGAAATTCCCGACGCCGGTCCCGGTCAACATCACCTATCAGACCGCCTTCGTGGATGACGCCGGCAAGCTGCAATTCCGCAAGGACGTCTATGGCCGCGACGCGACCATGATCAACATCCTGAAGAACAACCGCGGCAAGGACCTCGAGGCCGTCGTGGCACACTCGCAGCCGAGCTATTCGCGCCCGGCGACGACGCTTCCGAACGGCGTGGCGGTGGCCAACAATGGCGGTGGCTTCGGCTCGTCCGGCCCGAACTTCTTCGAGCGGCTGTTCGGAGGCGGAGCCCCGACGCCGCCGCCGGCCCCGGTCGGCCGCCGGTCCCAGCAGCAGCGGGTGTTCACCCGCTAAGCCCATTTGGCGAATTCTGCAACGAAATCAGCGGCCCCGTCTCATGGATGGAGCCGCTTAACGTTAACCATTGTCCACCTGGGCCCGTGCGCGGGCGTTTTTTTGCCACAGTCAACCGGTTAGGTTTGTATTCTGACTTGGTTTGGGGGCGGGAAGGTCAACCTCGAATTAACCTTCTCGCTTTAACAAAGCGTTCATCCTCTTTCGCGCGCTAACGGGGTTAGCGGGAGAGTCCAATTTGAATGCTCGTCGACTGGGTGGGCTCATACGTGCTGACTGGTCTCGCACGCCAATTCGCTGTGCTGTCGTTGTCCCATGCGGGAGTGAAGGCCGGATCCAGGATCGGCCTTGCTGCCGCATTGCTGCTTGCTGCCGCAGGTTCGGTTCATAACGCCGCCGCGCTGAACGAGACCAAGACGCTCTCGTTCCACCACACCCATTCCGGCGAAGACCTCACTGTCACCTTCAAGCGCGACGGCCGCTATGACGAAGGCGCGCTGAAGCAGCTCAACCACTTCCTGCGCGACTGGCGCACCCAGGACGAGACGGTCATGGACCGTCGCCTCTTCGACATCCTCTGGGAAGTCTACCGCGACGTCGACGCCAAGCAGCCGATCCAGATTATCTCCTCCTACCGCTCCCCCGCTACCAACGCCATGCTCCGCCGCCGCTCCTCCGGCGTGGCGCGCGCCAGCCAGCACATGCTGGGTCATGCGATGGACTTCTACATTCCCGGCGTGCCGCTGGAGCAGATCCGCTTCGCCGGCCTGCGCCTTCAGCGCGGCGGCGTCGGCTTCTACCCGACCTCCGGCTCGCCCTTCGTGCATCTTGATACCGGGAGCGTCCGGCACTGGCCGCGCATGACGCATGACCAACTCGCCCGCGTCTTCCCGGATGGAAAGACGGTGCATCTGCCGACCGACGGCGTTCCGCTAAAGAACTATGAGTTCGCCAAGGCCGAGATCGAGCGGCGCGGCAGCGGCGAGGATTCCAGCAGCAAGCCGAATTTCTTTGCCGCCCTGTTCAAGGGCAAGTCGGCAGCTCCGGCCAGCAGCAGCGACGAGGATGACGAGGGCGCGTCCGCCCCGGCCGCGAAACCGGCGGCGAAGCCAGCGGCACCGGCCGTCGTCGCAGCCGCAGCCAAGCCCGCCGAACCGGTGCCGACGCCCCGCGCCAAGCCGCAAATGGCCGCGACGATCCAGCTCGCCTCCGCCGATGCGCAGCTCGTCGCGCCGCCCAAGCCGAAGCCCGCGGTGGTGGCTGACAAGCCGGCCTCCGGCAAGTCTGTTGACGGCAAGCCGGAGACCCCGGCCGACATCATCAATGCCCGCGGCTTCTGGGATGACGTCCCGGCCGCGCCGCAGCAGGCGACGCCAGCCCAGGTCGCCGCATTGAAGGCGCGGCAGGCCCTTGCCGCCGCCACCGATCCGCAACCAACCGCCAGTGTGTCCAATACGGCGCTTCAGGCGCTGGCCTACGCGCCGGCCGCCGCCTCTCCTGTCGATCGCGCCAATGTCGTCGCCGCCTCCGCACCGGTCCCGCGTTCGACCCGTCCCGCCGCTTCGCGCAGCATGGCTCAGGCAACGGAGATCAATACGGTGGTCGGCAAGAGCGTCGACGGCGCGGTCGCGACCGCGACCCGCCTCTCCGCCGCCAAAAGCGAGAGCGTCTGGCTAAAGATCGTGATGCTGTCACCGAGCGCGAGCCGCGCGATGTCGGTCACGCTGATGGGCGAACTCGATACGGCCGCACTCCGCGCCTATTTCGTCAAGCCACGCGCCGTGGTCGCGATGGGCTTTGTCGACGATCCGATGCAGGGCCTGTCTTGCGACAGCTTCTCGGGCAGCGCGACCGCGAAGCTTCAAACAACGTCGTTCGTCGTGCGCACCGCCGCGCTGCGCTGAGCTTCGTAGCCTTCACTGCTTCCAAAATCTCCGCTGTCGTCCCGGCGAAGCGCCAGGACGACAGTAAGCGCCTCAGAGCATCCCCAGCGCCTGCATGTAGGTCTCGAGAATGGTCTCGGCCTCGGCGCGCTCGTTCGGGTCCTGCTTGCGCATTCGCACGATGGTGCGCAGCGCCTTGACGTCGTAGCCGTTGCCTTTGCTCTCGGCATAGACGTCACGGATGTCGTCGGAGATCGCCTTCTTCTCTTCCTCCAGCCGCTCGATGCGCTCGATGATGGATTTGAGCTGGTCCTTGGCAAATTTCGTCGCGGGCTCGTCGTCGCGGACAGCGGCGGAGGTGGCCATCTAGGTACTCCCAATGGAACTGGCAAAACGAGGTGACGCCGGTATCCCCACCGCGCGTGCTGGGTAAAACCCTTAGGGTTGGTGCGGACCGCGTTCAAGCAAGCATCGCGCTCGTCCACAGCGCGCCCACACCTTCCTGCGGCGCTTGAAGAAACCTGTTGTGTGCTGCGACTCAGCGCGCGGCGACTCGGGCCGAGACTGCTCAATGCCCGTGGGGATGGACCTTCTTCATCGTATCCAGCTGCTCGGGCGTGGCCGTGCCCTGGTATTTCGACTTCCAGGTCTCATACGGCATGCCGTAGACGGCCTCTCGGCTCTCGTCCTTGGTTAAGGCGACGCCTTGGGCGTCCGCAGCTTCCTTGAGCCAGTTGGACAGGCAGTTGCGGCAGAAGCCGGCGAGATTCATCAGGTCGATGTTCTGCACATCCGTCCGCATCTTCAGATGATCGACCAGACGCCGGAAAGCGGCCGCCTCGAGCTCCGTTCTGGTTTTGTCGTCGATTGCCATGGCTGTATCCCTTGGGCCTGACCTGATGGAGGTCACCCTTACGGGATCAGGTGGGCGCTGTCACAGATTTTGCCATATCCCGGCGCAAACCGGCCCGACGGCGGAATTGCCGCTCTGTTGGGGCCGTTCCCCGCCCCTACGCCAAATCGTCAATGATCTGGTATAGCTAGCGCGACAATGATTGCCGAATCTCCCCGCCCCCCGCTTCGCCTGCTCGCCCGGTTGGTCCCGGTGCTGGTGATCGCCTTGCTGTGCCTTTGCGCCAGTCCGGCATCGGCCGATTTCCGTCTCTGCAACAACACCTCGAGCCGGGTCGGAATTGCGCTCGGCTACAAGGACGCCGAGGGCTGGACCACCGAAGGCTGGTGGAACATCTCGTCCCGCTCCTGCGAGACCCTGCTGCGGGGAACGCTGGTCGCCCGGTACTATTACATCTACGCAATCGACTATGACCGCGGCGGCGAGTGGTCGGGGCAGGCCTTCATGTGCTCGCGCGACAAGGAGTTCACCATCCGCGGCACCGAGGATTGCCTCGCGCGCGGCTATGACCGGACCGGCTATTTCGAGGTCGACACCGGTGAGCAGCGAGCGTGGACGGTGCAGCTGACCGACGCCAACGAACAGCCGGCGCAGCAACGCGTACCCGGCCTGCCCGGTCCGGTTGGCCCGGGTGGGGTTCCGGGTTTGCCCAATAGCCCACCCGGTGGTACGCCCCCCGCCGCGCCTGGCCTCCCGCCAGCTCCCTCGCCACCGTCTGGAAATAAGCCATGAGGCGTCTTCGCCGTATCAAGATTCTCGCGACCTTGGGACCTGCCTCTTCGGATCTCGCGATGATCCGCCGCCTGTTCGAGGCCGGCGCCGACCTGTTTCGCATCAACATGAGCCACACCTCGCATGACAAGATGCGTGAGCTGGTGGCGACGATCCGCAACGTCGAGAGCAGCTACGGCCGGCCGATCGGCATCCTGGTCGACCTCCAGGGCCCGAAGCTCAGGTTAGGCGCCTTCGCCGAAGGCTCGGTCCAGCTCCAGAACGGCCAGACCTTCACGCTCGATTCGGACAAGGCGCCCGGCGATACCACGCGCGTCCACCTGCCGCATCCGGAGATCCTGGCGGCACTGCGGCCCGGCCATGCACTGCTGCTCGACGACGGCAAGGTCCGCCTGATCGCAGAGGAGACCTCGAAGGAGCACGCGGTGACGCGTGTCGTGGTCGGCGGCAAGATGAGCGACCGCAAGGGCGTCAGCCTGCCCGATACTGACCTGCCGGTCTCCGCCATGACGTCGAAGGATCGCGCCGACCTCGAGGCGGCCCTCGTCACCGGCGTCGACTGGATCGCGCTGTCCTTCGTGCAGCGCGCCGACGACGTGCTGGAAGCCAAGAAGATGATCCGCGGCCGCGCCGCTGTGATGGCCAAGATCGAGAAGCCGCAGGCGATCGACCGCCTCGCCGACATCATCGAGGCCTCCGATGCGCTGATGGTGGCGCGCGGCGACCTCGGCGTCGAATTACCGCTGGAGCGCGTGCCGAGCCTGCAGAAGCAGATGACGCGGATGGCGCGCCGTGCCGGCAAGCCGGTGGTGGTCGCGACCCAGATGCTGGAATCCATGATCCAGTCGCCGGTCCCCACCCGCGCCGAAGTCTCCGACGTCGCCACCGCCGTCTATGAGGGCGCCGATGCCATCATGCTGTCGGCGGAATCAGCGGCCGGCAAATTCCCGGTCGAGGCGGTCTCGACCATGAACCGCATCGGCGAGGAGGTCGAGCGCGACCCGATCTACCGCTCGGTGATCATGGCGCAGCGCCCGGCGCCGGAATCGACCGCGGGCGATGCGATCGCGGATGCCGCACGGCAGATCGCCGAAACGCTCGACCTGCCCGCCTTGATCTGCTGGACCAGCTCAGGCTCGACCGCCGTGCGCGTCGCGCGCGAACGGCCGAAGCCGCCGATCGTTGCGATCACGCCGAACATCACCGCCGGCCGACGGCTCGCGGTTGTCTGGGGTGTGCATTGCGTGGTGGCGGAGGACGCGCGCGACCAGGATGACATGGTCCGCCGCGCCGGCCAGATCGCGTTCCGCGACGGCTTCGTCCGCGCCGGTCAGCGCGTGATCATCGTTGCCGGCGTGCCGCTCGGCATCCCCGGCACCACCAACATGGTACGCATCGCCTCGGTCGGCGCCGAGGGCGACGCGAACATGTAGGGTCCGCAGGACCGGCCAAACCAAAAGTCGAAAAACAACCCCATGCAAAGTAGCCGGAGCCTCCGGCGAGCTTGCTGCGTTTTGCGGAAAGGCCTGCCCCCTCAACGACTCGAGCCGGTCAGGCCGCCGCGTCCCTCGCGCGTCCGATTTTACGCGCCAACCAGCGCCTTCGCCGTCGGCAGCAGGGTCTGCTGCACCACCAGACCACGGGCGCGGGCGTCCATGACGCCGACCGCGCGCAGCGCCAACAGCGTGACGGTCTGCACCGCGTCGCGCATCTTGATGGGATCGTCGAGATTGTCGGGCGCGAGCGGCCCGACCAGGGATTCATGCAGCGCGCCGAGCAGTGCAGTGGCCGCGAGCGCGGTGTCCTGCGCCGGCAGGTGGCCGGCACGCACCGCAGCGTCGATCCGGGATGCGATCTCGCCCGCGATCTCGCGCCGGCTGGCAAGCCTGGAGGCGCTGACATCGACATCGACCGGCTCGGCCAGGATGCCCCAGGCCAGCCGGCGCTGCGACAGCGTATGGACCGCCACGGTGGTCACGGCCGCGGCCAACGCGGAGGATGGCCCCGGGGCGGCATCGGCCGCCCGGCGGATCGCCGTCAGCTCGTCGCGGGAGACCTCGGCAATGAGTTCAGAGATCAGCTCGGCCTTGGAGGGGAAGTAGCGGTAGACCGTGCCGGCCGCGACATTGGCCCGGACCGCGACCGGCGCGATCTGCACCGCCGCCATCCCGCCTTCCGCCGCCGTCTCCCGCGCCGCCGTTAGAATCGCGCTGCGCCGCGCCGCGAGGCGCTTAACCACTTGATGCGTCCGCCGATAAACCATGGCGCGCTTCCTGTCCCTCACGCCCGCCGCACGCGCTGCGGCCGAACGCTTCGTCACGCAAAAAATGCAAATCGCCCCGCAAGGACTGAACAACTATTCAGGGTGAATGACAAGATGAGAAATGCGTGACGCGTCACTGCGGCCGGACTGGAGCTCCAATCCGGAGAGGCCGCGCGGCAAACATCTAAAAGCAGGACGCAGAGGTTGTAAATTCGATAACCACACTTTTTATCGCGGCCTTAAAGCCGGTCCGTAACTGTACGGAGGCAACGCAATTCCATCTCGGTGCACCATGCACGACACGGACTCCCGAACCGCCTGGCAGCTTTTCCACCTCAACTGGTTTCCGATTCTCGGGATGGGGACCCTGTTGGCGCTCGGCCTTCCCGCCACTGGACTTGGTCTCGAGCCGGTCGCCTACGGCGTGACCGTGGCGATCGCCGCGGCGTTGCTCGCGGTCGCCTATGGCCATTGGATCGTCAAAGGCGAGCTTGCGGACCCGAAGCTGGTGTTCTCGCTTGGCACCATCGGACAGGTCATTCTCACCTGCGCCATTGTCGGACCTCTGAGTTACGTGGCGGGCAAGTTGAATTGGCCGCTCCAGGACCAAGGACTGCTGGCGATCGACCGGGCGCTCGGCCTCGATCCGGAACCCATCGCGCGCTACGTCAACGATCATCCCTGGCTCGCCACCTGCCTCGCGCGCGCCTACGGACTGATCAAGCTTCCGTTGCTCGGCATTCCCGTCGTGCTGGCACTGACGGCGCGCTATGTGCGGCTGCAATTGTTCATGCTCGCGATGAGCCTTGCGCTCGCGGTCACCATCACGATCTCCGCGGTGGTGCCCGCGATCGGCACCTATTACGCACTGAATTTGCCGGCCGCGCATTTCCCCGAGATCAACACCGCGGTCTACGCCGGCCAGCTGCGCGACATCCTCGCGCTCCGGGACGGCAGCCTGCACCAGCTCCGGCTGTTCTCTCTTTCCGGCATCGTCTCGTTTCCGAGCTTTCACGCGGCATCGGCCGTGCTCTACATGTGGGCGCTGTGGCCGGTGCGTGGCCTCGGCGGCATCGTGGCCGCGCTCAACCTGTTGATGATTGCGGCGACGCCGGTGATCGGCGCGCATTACATCATCGACGTCGCGGCCGGCATCGCGCTCGCCGCAGCCTCGATTTGGGCCGCTAAATTCTACCTCGAGCGGAGCCGCGCGCCGCACGGGTCTGCCGTGCCGGCTTCCTCGACGGGACTGGCAAGCCTCGCCCAAGAGAACTGAGAAGGCGAACTGAGAAGGCGAACTGAGAAGCTGAACCGACCAGCTGGACGGACAAGCCTCGCCCCAAAAGAAAAGAGCCCCGTCAAGGACGGGGCTCTTTGAACTTCCTGGTTCGTCCGGCCTTACTTGAGGCTGGTCGAGATCGAGGTGAACTTGGTGTTCAGGGTGGTGCCGAGGTTGTTGACGACGGTGATGATCGCCAGCGCGATGCCGGCTGCGATCAGACCGTATTCAATGGCGGTGGCGCCGGATTCATCCTTCACGAAACGCGCAACGAGGTTCTTCATAGAGTGCTCCAAATAAGTACACGAGGCTTACAATGATCTGGTCTTTTCGGCTTCCCAGCGCCGCCCGACCATGAAACGGAACGTAGAGGCAAAGAATTGCGCCGCAGTTAATTCGACTGCGTAAACACTGAGCGGGTTACGTGTATTCGCCGATGGTAAATTGAGAACTAAAACAATCCGTTAAACTGTCGGGACATGAAACCGGCATGGCGCGGCCGGTTTACCCGAAGTTATGACCGCCCGTGGTCCAATGCCGGCCGCTCGGACAAGAACCACAGGACGACGAGGCGGCATGTCCCTTTCCTTTGCCAACAGCATCGCGGTGCAGAGCCGCGCGAGGGCCCTGGTGCCGCTGTGCGTCGGTGCCGGCGCCTACCTGTTCTACCTCTATCTCGGCGACACGCTGCTTCAGGATTCCGACTCGTTCTGGCAGATCAAGATCGGGCAATGGATCCTCGATCACGGCGCCATGCCCACCACCGACGTCTATTCCTTCACGCGAACGGGCGCGCCGTGGATTTCGACGTCATGGCTGTCGCAGGTGCTGTTCGCCTTCTCCCATGCGCAATGGGGCTGGGCAGGTCCCGTCATCCTCACCGCGGTCGCGGTTGCGCTCACGCTCGCAATCTTCGTCTATCTGCTCGACGCGCAGATCGAGGCCCCGCGCGCCGTGCTGTTCGCGATGCTGGCGCTGCTGCTTTCGATCCATCACGTGCTGGCGCGTCCGCACATCCTGGCGCTGCCCGTCATGGTGGCGTGGGTCGGCATGCTGATGGCGGCTGCCGACCGCAGGAGCGCGCCGTCCTGGACCTGGCTGCCGCTGATGGCGCTCTGGGCCAATTTGCACGGCGGCTTCGTGCTGGGCCTGGCCCTGATCGGCCCGATCTCGCTGGAGGCGGTCGAGCATGCCGAGAAGGGACAACGCCTTCGGCTGTTCATGCGCTGGGTCCTGTTCGGAATCGGCGCGCTGGTCGCGAGCTGCTGCACGCCCTATGGCTGGCGGACGCTGCTGGGCGCGACCAACATCCTCGGCCTCGGCGAGCTGCTGTCGCTGATCTTCGAATGGGCGCCGGCGAACTTCGCCAATTTCACCTCCTTCGAAGGCGCCCTGCTCGCCCTGATCGCATTCGGCTATTATCGCGGCCTGGTGCTGTCGGCGCCCCGGATCGTCCTGATCCTGTTCCTGACCTGGAGCGCACTGACCCATGTCAGGAGCATCGAGGCATTTGCGTTCGTGGTGCCGCTGGTGCTGGCCAAGCCGCTCGGCCAGATGTTCCCGCGCCCGGCGCCTGACGCCAGCGGTGCCGACCGCTGGCCGGCGCGCTATGTCACAGCGCTTGGGGCGCTGATGATCGTGGCGGCGAGCTGGACCTCGACGTCGCTCTATATGGGGCATCACCGCTTCACCTTCACGATGGCGCAGACGCCGGTTGCGGCGGTCGACCTGCTCGAGCAACGCAAGGTGCAGCGCATCTTCAACGCCTATCAGTTCGGCGGCTATCTGATTTCGCGCGACATTCCGGTCTTCGTCGACGGCCGCGCCGAGCTCTACGGCGAGAAATTCGTCATGGACTTCTTCAAGGCGACGGAGGGCAGGAAGCCAGAATTGCTGCCGCGCCTGCTCGACGAGTACAAGATCGACGCGACGCTCCTGGTTGCTGATGCGCCGGGCCCGCAGATCCTCGACCAGCTCAAGGGCTGGAAGCGGATCTATGCGGACGACATCGCAGTGATCCATGTGCGCGAGGATGGGCAGAGCGCGGATAGCAGGTCCACACCCGCGGCCTCAAATTGAGGCGCGGGACAGTGCCGGCCCTGCTGCTGCCGACCGAGCGAGCATCCAGCGCGACGGCGAATCCCGCGCTCGTGCTCACGATGGTCTGGGCGGCGATCGTGGTGGCGCTGGGTATTCCCGCGATCAAGGCCGGCGTGTTCGACACGTTGTCGACCGACGATGCGATGCGACTGGTCGAGGTGCGCGATCTCCTGGACGGCCAAGGCTGGTTCGACCTGACCCAGTACCGACTCGATCCGCCCGGAATTGCGATGCATTGGTCCCGCATCGTCGATGCGCCCCTGGCCTTGCTGATCCTCTTGTTTCGCCCTTTGCTCGGCCAGCATGCTTCGGAAGCGCTCACACTGGTCGTATGGCCCTCGGTGTTGTTGGGCGTCGCGCTCTGGCTCACAGCGGCGATCGCCTGTCAGGCAAGCGCCCCGGCCGAACGGCCGCGGATACAGCTTGCTACTATTCTGGTCACGGCGCTGTCGGTTCCTGCCCTGATCCACTTCCGCGCCGGCGCGATCGACCATCACAATGTGCAGATCGTGCTGCTGCTCGGCTTCATGCTCTGCATCATCGATCTCGAACATTCGGCCGCGAGGGCGGGCTTGGCCGGATGTCTCGCGGCGCTTTCGCTGGCGGTCGGATTGGAAATGCTGCCTGCCATCGCCGTGGCGAGCGCGGCCGTGGTCGGGCTCCTGATCTGGAAGGGCCCTGAAGTCCTGCGCTCCGCCTGCGCCTTCGGTGCGGGTCTCGCCGGATCGGCGCTGCTGCTGGCACTGCTGCTGCTCCCGACGAACAATCTTGCGAGGCCGGTCTGCGATGCCTTCGGCGGCCCGATCCTGCTCTTGTCCGCGGGCGGCGGCATCGCGTTGCTCGCAGTGGCCGGCGTCAGCTCTCTGCACGGCTCCTTGCGGACGCGTCTTGCGGCGGCTGCAACGGCGGGCGCACTCCTTTTGGGCGCATTTTTCAAATCCTATCCGAGCTGCGTTGCCTCGCCCTATGCGCAGGTCGATCCCCTGCTCGTCAGCTTCTGGCTCGACCGGGTCACCGAGACCATGCCGGTGACACAGCTGGCGCGAATGCAACCGCAGAAGCTGCTCGGGTATTACGCGTTTCCGTTGCTGACGCTCGGCCTGTGCCTTGCCGCCATCGTCCGCGACATGCCGCAGACGCGCTTTCGCTGGACCGTCTCGACCGTCACGCTTGCAGCGCTGTACGGCGTCAGCCTGTGGGAATTGCGCGGCGCCGCCGCCGCCAACATTGTCGCCGCTCCGCTCTGCGTCATGGGAATCGTCGCGCTTCGCAACCGTGCCGTTGCCAATTGGGGGCTGGTACGTGCCGCACTGCTCGTATCGCCCGCCACACTTGGCGGCATCGGCTTTGCGATCTGGCCGGCACTCGCCGCGGGGACCGCCGGCCACACCATCGCGGCGCCCGATCCTGCCGTTTCCTGCCAGACCATCTCCAGCGCCGCGCCCCTCGCCGCCCTGTCGCCGGGGCGGGTGATGGCGCCGATCGATTCGGGCCCCGCCATTCTGGCTGCGACGAGCCATTCCGTGTTCGCTGGTCCCTATCACCGCAACAATGACGGCAACCTTGCCATGGTGCAGACGCTGACGGCAACGCCGGACGCCGCGCGCGCAATGCTTCGCGAGCGACAGGTCGACTACGTCCTGACCTGCAACCACTCTGCCGACCAGGAAGACCTTGTCCGCATCGCTCCGGAGGGTCTCGCGGCGCAGCTCGGGCGCGGCGGAGATCCGGACTTTCTGGAGCGAATAGAGGCCGTGTCAAAACCCGGCTGGACAGTTTGGCGCGTGCGCAAATGAGAGCGGGACGGAGAAGCAGATCCGCCGGCATCAAACTTCAACAAACCGCAGATCATCATTTCCCGAGCTGTTGAAGCACGGCGAACCACAACGCAAGCGGCTCCCTCAGGGCTCCCGGCTCGGACGGTGTTGGGCGGACGGCCGTGTGCACCATGACGAGCTTCGAGGCCGGATCGACCAGGATGATCTGCCCGCGAATCCCGAGCAGGGCAAACCTGCGCTGCTCGCCGGGAAGAAGCCAGACCTGATAGCCGTAGCCGAAATAGGATGTGGCCACGCCCGGCGCGAGGTGAGCATCAGCTGACCTGACGGTCGTCGCATCCAAAAGCCACTGCCGCGGGATCAACTGGCGACCTTCCCAACTGCCGTCATGCGCGAGCAACCGGGCGAAGCGCGCGTAGTCGCGCAAGGTTGCGTTGACGCAGCAGAAAGCAATCTCCTGCCCGCTGCCGTCGATCGCCCATGAGGCGTCGGCCTCGGTGCCGATCGCGCCCCAGACCCGGTCGTGGAGATAGTCGGCAACCGGGGTCGCCGTAGCGGACCGGAGCACCAAGCCGAGGATCTCGGTTTCCACGCTGGCGTAGTGCCATCTGGTGTTCGGCGGCGCGCCCCGCGTGTTGAATTGCGCGATGGTCGCGGCAGGATCTTTCGCCTCTCCGACGAACAGCGCTCTTCCCAGCCGGGCAATGTCGTCGTGCCCGTCATAGACTTCGGAAAACTCCACACCCGAGGCCATGTTCAGCAAGGCCCGGATGGATGTGTTTCCATATTCCTTTCCTGCAAGACCGGCGACGTAGGCCGAGACCGGATCGTCGATCGACTTGATTCGCCCTTCCGAGACCGCGATGCCGATCAGCATGGCGACCATGGTCTTGGCCATGGACTGCGAGAGAAAGCGGTCGCGATCGGTCCGCGCATATTGATAGTGCTCGTACAGGATGGTGTCGTCCAGGGCGATCAGGAGCCCCGTCACCGGGTTGCGCTTGAGATAATCGGCAATGGTCAGCCGATCCGGGCCGAAACTGTAGGCGATGGTCGGCTCTGGTGCGCGTTTGAACTGCCAGGGTGTCGCAGCGCGGCGTATCGGACGCGACGTATAGAGCTCGTCGAAATGACTGTAGGCTCCGACGAGTTTGTCGCGTTCGGTGGCGGACCCGCGCGTGCCGACGGGGTAGCCCGAAGCCGAGCCATATGCCGCCGCATCGGGGCCGCTGTCCGAAAACACCGGCCCCGGTTCGCGTGCCCCACCCGCGTCAGCCGAGCTGCGGGCGTCCTGCGCGTATGATGGCAGTGCCGATACCGCGCCGACGAGAATGATAGCCAGAAAAAGCCTGCCTCGCGCGCGCGGCTTGCAGAGCGCTTCCCAACCCATGGCACCTGCCCTCCCACGTTTTGGCTGTCCGTTTTCTAGGACAACCTCTTGGGCCTGTGAAGAGATACTTGCCATCACTGCGCGTAAAGCACGTCGTCTCAACAAAAAACGCGGCGTTTCCGCCGCGTTTTTCAATCTGATCTGCCGCCTGATCTGCCGCTCCGCGATTACGCCTGCGGCTGCGGCTCCAGGCCAGGATCCGCATCCGGCCGCGGGCGCGGCGACTTGCCGGCCGGGGGCACCGCGGAGGCGCGCGGCGTGGTCGGCTCGAGCACGGATTCGCGGTTCGGCTTCTTGCCCTTGAGCAGGTCGATGATCTCGTCTCCGCTCAGCGTCTCGAACTCGAGCAGGCCCTTGGCGAGAGCTTCGAGATCGGCGCGCTTCTCGGTGAGAATACGCGTCGCTTCGTTGTAGCCCTCCTCCACGAAACGCCGGATCTCGGTGTCGATCTTCTGGACCGTCGCCTCCGATGCGTTCTGGGTGCGCGACACCGACATGCCGAGGAAAACCTCGTCCTGGTTCTCGCCATAGGACACGGTGCCGAGTGCCTCGGACAGGCCCCAGCGGGTCACCATCATCCGGGCCAGACGTGTGGCCTGCTCGATGTCGGAGGACGCGCCCGAGGTCACCTTCTCGCGGCCGAAAACCAGCTCTTCGGCAACACGGCCGCCCATCATGATCGCAAGGCGCGAGGTCATCTGCTCCAGCGACATCGAAAGCTTGTCGCGCTCGGGGAGCTGCATGACCATGCCCAGCGCACGGCCACGCGGAATGATGGTCGCCTTGTGGATCGGATCGGTCGCGACGACGTTGAGGCCGACGATAGCGTGGCCGCCCTCGTGATAGGCCGTCAGCAGCTTCTCTTCCTCGGTCATGACGAGCGACTTGCGCTCGGCGCCCATCATCACCTTGTCCTTGGCTTCCTCGAACTCGGACTGAGTCACCATCCGCTTGTTGCGGCGGGCGGCGGTGAGAGCAGCCTCGTTGACGAGGTTCATCAGGTCGGCACCGGAGAAGCCCGGCGTGCCCCGCGCGATGGTCTTGAGGTTGATATCCGGCGCCAAGGGCACCTTGCGAACGTGAACCTTGAGGATCTGCTCGCGGCCGACGACGTCGGGATTCGGCACCACGACCTGACGGTCGAAGCGGCCGGGACGCAGCAGTGCGGGATCGAGCACGTCGGGGCGGTTGGTGGCGGCGATCAGGATCACACCCTCGTTCGCCTCGAAGCCGTCCATCTCGACCAGCAACTGGTTCAGCGTCTGCTCGCGCTCGTCATTGCCGCCGCCGAGACCGGCGCCACGGTGACGACCGACGGCATCGATTTCGTCGATGAAGATGATGCAAGGCGCGTTCTTCTTGGCCTGCTCGAACATGTCACGGACGCGGCTCGCGCCGACGCCGACGAACATCTCGACGAAGTCCGAACCGGAGATGGTGAAGAACGGCACGTTGGCTTCGCCCGCGACCGCGCGCGCGATCAGGGTCTTGCCGGTGCCGGGAGGGCCGACCAGCAGCACGCCGCGCGGAATGCGGCCGCCGAGGCGCTGGAATTTGCCGGGGTCGCGGAGGAATTCGACGATTTCCTGAAGGTCCTGCTTGGCCTCGTCGACGCCGGCGACGTCCTCGAAGGTGACGCGGCCATGCGCTTCGGTCAGCATTTTGGCGCGCGACTTGCCAAAGCCCATCGCCTTGCCGGCGCCGCCCTGCATCTGGCGCGACAGGAAGATCCACACGCCGATCAGCGCGATGAAGGGCAACCAGGAGACCAGCAGCGAGACGAACCACGGCACGTTGTCGCCCGGCGGCTTCGCGGTGATCTGCACCTTGCTGTCATAGAGGCGCTTCACCAGCGTCGGATCGCTCGGCGCATAGGTCTGGAAGCTGGAGCCATTGGTGAAGGTGCCGTGGATGTCCGGGCCCTGGATCACGACGTCGCGCACATTGCCTCGGTCAACCTCGCTCAGGAGCTGCGAGAACGCGATGTCCTGCGAGGAGGCCCGCTGACCCGGATTCTGGAAGAGCGTGAACAACGCCAACAGCAGCAAAACAATGATGACCCAGAGGGCGAAATTGCGCAGATTGGCGTTCATCGATCTTCCTTCGTGGTCGCGCGGATCGCGCCCTGGTCCTTCAGGAGTTACTTGGGCAGGCTCGAGAAAATCCCCAAGGAATCCTCTCGGTTAGACGCATACAATTTAGGTGCCGCCCCGGTCGCTGCCAAGGGAACGAGATGGGACTATTTAGCCCATCTTAGAGCAATTCCCGCTGAAATAATGGCGAGCGAAGCGGGGTTTTTCCTGCCTGGTTAAGGTGTCCTGACGGCACGGGGCCGAAATGGCCGGTGTCATGATCCGACTTGATGCGGCCCCTGGAGCGGCCTTCATCCGCGCTTGCGCCGCCGGGCCGGCGCCGCGGTGATCTGGATATGCCCGCCGGCAAGGCTGATCAAGGCTCCCGCAAGGGTCTGCCGCAGGGCTGGCCGACCGTTTGCGGCAGCGCGAGGACCCGCAGCGATGGCCTGATCGAGTGCGGTCAGGAGGGTTTCCACCTTGCCGAGTTCCGCGGGCCCTTCATGTCCGAGCACATTGATGGCCCGCAGCAGCAGCCGCAGCCGGACCTCCTCCGGCAGGACGGCAAAGCGCGAGGCCTCGAAGCTTCGAACGCCCGCCTGCGGCGCAACGTCGCTATCCCGCAAACGGAGGAAGCGCTCGGCGCCGTCGGCCAGCACCTCGACCGCCGCATTGGCCCGTGCCAGCCTTGTCGCGAGCCGCGCCAGGTTTCTGATATCGCCGCCCTCGGCCGCGAGAAGCGGCAGCAGCGCGCGCAGCCGCGGCCGGGTAAAGGCGGTGTCGCGGTTGGTGGGGTCGTCGGCAAAGCCGATCCTGGCCCGCTTCAGGGTCGCGATCAGCTGCGCCTTCGTGACGTCGAGCAGCGGACGCGCCAGCACGATCCCGTCGCGCTCGCTGAGGGACGCCATTGCGGACAGCCCGGCAAGTCCGCTGCCGCGCAACAGCCGCATCAACAGGGTCTCGGCCTGGTCGTCGCGGGTATGGGCGGTCAGCACATGGCTCGCGCCGACGGCGCGCGCGGCCTGCGCGAGCAGGCGATAGCGAGCCTCGCGCGCTGCCGCAGGCAGCCCCGTCTTCGGCTTTGCCTCGCGCCAGCGCAGGGTCCGGTGCGGGAGTCCGAGCTCAGAGGCGAGCCGCCTGACCTCGCGCGCCTCGCGCGCCGCCTCGCGGCGCAGGCCGTGATCGACCGTGGCGACGGTGAGACGCGGGCCGCGCGTGAGGCTGCGCTGCCAGCGTGCCGCGAGCCACATCAGCGCGACCGAGTCGGGTCCGCCGGAGACGGCGAGCACCAGCGCCGGCGCAGCCTTGAGGCCGGCAAAGAGCCGCCTCGCCTCGCGCGCCGAGATTGGAGAATTGTCGTCGTCTGACATGACGCGGGCCCTGACCGTCGTCAGACTGTTTAACGCAGCGCCGTCCCCGTTGTCAGCGCCTAGACGCGGTCGCCTGCATTTCTCCTGGAGGGAGAGGTGAAAGACGGAGCCTCACGCTTTAGCACTTCACCCGCTTCTGCTCGCGGTCGACCGCGGCTTTGACACCGGCCGAGGCGCGCGGATATTTGCGGCCGACCTCGCCGAACGCGGCGCAGGCGGCCTCCTTCTCCTTCAAGGCGGCGAGCGACTGCCCGAGTCGCAGCAGCGCATCCGGCGCCTTGGCCGATTTCTCGTATTTGGTGGTGACGGCGAGGAAGGCTTCCGCGGAGTCGCGATATTGCTGGCGCTGGAAAAAGCTCTCGCCGAGCCAGTATTGCGCATCCCCGAGCAGCGGGTCGCTCGGATATTTCTGCGTGAAATTCTTCATGGTCTGCTCGGCCAGCGCATAGTCCTTGCGCTGCATGTAGCCGATGCCGAGGTCGAACTCGTCGCGCGGCGTTGCCGACGGCGGCAGGGTGGCAAGGCCAGTGCCGCCTGATGGCGCAGGATGTCCGGACTGAGCCGGCGGATAGCCGGGCTGCGCGGCCGGAGGCGCCGCCTGCGGCTGATAACGGGGGCTGGTGTTGGCGAGGTCGAGCGGCTCGCCGGCGCCGCGGCCGCCGGGAGCGCCTGCCTGCATCGGCTGCTGGCCGCCGCCGAGCGCGCGCGGCGCGCCCGGCGCGCTCGGGTTCTGGTTCGGATCGAAGGCATCGCCGCGGCGGCGCGTGCCGGGGGCACCGGGCGCGGGCTGCTCCTGGATGATCGGCGCAGGGCCGGCGATCTGCGGCTGCTCGTAGTTCGGCTGCACGGCCTGCTGCTGCGGCGGCTGGCGATAGCCCGGTGCGACCTGACCTGGTGCGAGCTGGGCGGGCGGCATCGCCGCGACATTGGGCGCCTGTCCGGGCGCAACTTGCGCGCCGCCTTCGAGCGCCCGCAGCCGGTCTTCGAGCTGGCGGTTGCGGTATTGCAGCTCCTCGTTCTGGCCGGTGAGCTGGCGCAGCTGGTTCTCCAGCCGCTCGATCCGCATCTCTGGATCATCGTCCGACTGCGCGAGTGCGGGCGAGCCGAAAGAGAGCAGCGTGGCCATCGCCACGGTGCCGGTAAAGACCTTAAATCTGGATGACATCTTGTCCTGACGACGAAAGCGAAATGGCCTGCGACGGAACATTCGACGCGCCACACATTGAAGGGGAGTACGCCAAAACTGTGACTGGCACCACCGGGTTTCTGTCACGGATTGCTGAAACGAAACCGGCGCCCGAGAGGGCGCCGGCATATTCGGTTTTGGAAGATGAACGGCGGCTGACTGAGTGTCAGTATCCCGGCGTCAGGAGCTCGCGTTCAGCACGGTGACGGCACGACGGTTCTGCGACCAGCAGGAGATGTCGTTACAGACGGCGACCGGCCGCTCCTTGCCGTAGGAGATCGTGCGCATGCGGTTCGGATCGATGCCGCGCGAGGCGAGGAACGAACGCACCGACTGGGCTCTCCGGGCGCCGAGCGCAATGTTGTATTCGCGGGTGCCGCGCTCGTCGGCATGACCTTCGACGGTGAAGCTGTAGCGCGGATAGCTCTGCAGCCACTGCGCCTGCTTCTCCAGGGTCACGATCGCCTGCGGAGTCAGATCGGTCTGGTCGCTTTCGAAGAACACGCGGTCGCCCACGTTCACCACGAAATCCTGCTGGCTGCCAGGCGTTGCCGCATTGGCCATCGCATCCGTCGCGGCATTCTTGTTGGCGCAGGCGCCCATCGACAGCGCGACGGCGAGCACTGCGACCAGCTTCAATCCCTGGAGGATACGCATAGGATGTTTCATTCCGGAGCCTCCACGCTCACGTTTTCGTCCACTGCTGTCCGGTCTACAGGGGGTTGGTTAAGCGAACGTTCCGTCAACCTTGATGGAACCTTGCCACAGCCGGTCAAATGCCCCCAACCAGCGAAAAGCAACCGTCATGGTTAATGGGTTGTAAATGTGGCGCGAGGGTGAAGGCAAGCCGCGCCAACCGGCAAAAGCGCCGGCCTTTGCCTGAATTTTAGGGCCAGGACCTGATGCGTGGTGAACGGAAGCACTCGGCTCACAGCCAAGCCAAGTCCGGGACCCCTGTCCCGGCCCAAGCCCGAAACCGGGTTTGCATCCAAGACGGGCCGGCGCCGACTCAGGCGTGAGCGGCGTCCGCCACGAGCACCGGCTGCGGGACGGGCCGCTGCGGGACCTGATGCTGACTGCCGCGCCCGAACAGCATCCGCCGTTCGAAGGCGGTCGAGCGCATGATCGGATAGCGCTCGAACACCTTCTTGCGGAAGGTCGGGAAGTCCGCCGCCATCAATCCGAACGGCTTGGTGAGGCCCGGAACGAGCCGCGGCTCGGCGATGGTTTCGTGCAGGAACACCCGCCGGTAGAAGGCCTGATGCTCGGAGCGCACGATGGCGAGGCCGAGATCGGCATTGAAATGTTCGCAGGCCATGTAGGCGAGACGGGTCGTCAGATAGGGCAGTTCCGGAACCCGCTTGATCTGGTCGGGATCGGCGACGAAGCGGGTCGGGTCGATCATGACCTCGCCGCGATCGAGCCGCGGCAGCAGGATGTCCTGGAAGACGTCGGCCGAGGTGGATTCCTGCCATTCCGATGTCAGCACGCTGATGCGTACCGAGCTGCAGAGCTCGCCGTGGAGATAGACGCCGAAGGTCCAGGCGTTCGGCAGCTCGTCGTAGCGGTCGGTGACCCGCGCGTCCGCCGACGGCTTGACGGCGCCTTCCCGCAGATAGGCGCGGTAGCGGAGATTGTAGATCTCCTCTTTCTCCGCGGCGGTTTCGGCAAGATGATAATCGACGTCGGTCAGGAGCTCAGCTCCCCGTCCAACAGCCGAAATGACAGATCTGGCTGAGGACTGCATTCCAACTCCTTACCCACACTCACGCCCACGACATTCGAAGCCAATTCCTTGCAAGACAACTTGCGCGGGCGCGACGATTTATTAACACCTCCTTAAGAAGTTTGCAAAGCAATCGAAGTGTTAGGGTTAACCTCCGTAGCACTACGGTGAGCCTGCAACAGCCTGAAATCATGGCACGTTTCGAAATGGACTTAAGCGAAGCCGACCACCTGAAGCTGGCTTTCGCCGCGCCGTCCATGGGAGGCGTTGAGCAGCTGGCGCATGCGCACGGCGGGCACGGGGCGGCTGAACAGATAGCCTTGCGCCTCCGAGACGGTGCCGTCGGCGCTGATGAGATCGAGCTGCTCGTTGGTCTCGATGCCCTCGACCACGACCGCCATGCCGAGATCGGCCGATAGCCGCGCCACGCCGCGCAGCAGCGTCAGCGGGCGGTCGGTGTCGATCCCTTCGAGGAAGGAGCGGTCGATCTTCACCTTCTGCATCGGGAAATTGTGCAGGTAGCTGAGGCTGGAATAGCCGGTGCCGAAATCGTCGAGCGAGATGCGCACGCCGAGCGTGTGCAGTTGCGACAGGATGTCGTGGGTGAGCTGGGTGTTGCGCAGCAGCGAGGACTCGGTGATCTCGATCTCCAGCCGATGCGCCGGCAGGCCCGAGACTTCGAGCGCGTAGCGGATTTCGCTCAGCACGTCGCGCTGGTGGAATTGCTGCGGCGAGAAGTTGACAGCGACGCTGACAGCCTCAGGCCACTTCATGCATTCCATGCAGGCGCGGCGCAGGATCCAGCGGCCGAGATCGACGATCAGGCCCATGTCCTCGGCGACCGGAATGATGTCGATCGGCGAGACCGTGCCGCGCACCGGATGATTCCAGCGCAGCAGCGCCTCGCAGGTGGTGATCTTGCCGGACTTCAGATTGACCAGCGGCTGATAGAACAGCTCGAACTCCTCGTTGGCGAGCGCCTTGCGCAGATCGAGCTCAAGGATGCGGCGCGCCTCGACGGTCGCCGCCATCTCGTCTCGGAAGAAGCAGAAGGTGCCGCGGCCGTCCGCCTTGGCGCGATACAGCGCCATGTCGGCATTCTTGAGCAGCGTGTCGACACTGAGGCCTTCCGGCGAGGTCAGCGCGATGCCGACGCTGGCGCCGATCTCGACCAGGTGATTGTCAATACGGTAGCGCTCGCTCAACCGTTCGACGATGCGGCGGGCAAGCGCTGCGGCGTCCTCCGGCGAAGAGATGTTCTGCTGGAACACGACGAACTCGTCGCCGCCGAAGCGGGCGACGAAATCTTCCGGGCGCAGCATCTCGCGCAGACGGTTGGCGACGGCACACAGCAGCTGGTCGCCGCAGGGATGGCCGAGCGTGTCGTTGACCTGCTTGAACTGGTCGAGGTCGACGAAGAGCAGCGCGGAGAGGCACTCGGCATGATGCGAATTCTTCAGCAGCCGCTCGATCTCGTCGTGGAAGCTGACCCGGTTGGGCAGCGCCGTGAGCTCGTCGTAACGAGCCAGATGGCTGATGCGGGCTTCCGCATTGGTACGTTCGGTGATGTCTTCCAGCAGCAGCACCGTGCCGCCGCGGGCCATCGGCTGGAACGTCCAGGCCAGCGTACGGTCGCGCGAAGAATCCGGATCGGCAGTGATGATCTCGCGAACCCGCCCGTGCTCGATCCCGGCCAGGATCTGCTCGCCGCTCTCCGCCGAGATCGACCCGGCGGTCACGCAGGCCGACATGACATCGGCGGCAGTTGCGCCGCGCTTGACGAGGTCCTCGGGCAAGCTCATCAGCTCGCCGAAGCGGTGGTTCATCACCGCAAGGCGGCCATCGGCGCGGACCATGCACAGGCCGTGCGGCATGTTATTGAGGGCGGTGTCGAACTGGCTCGCCAGCGCGGATTCGCGGAAGCTCGAGGTCAACGCCTTGACGAAAATGGCGTGCAGGGTGAGGTTGATGTTCTTGAGCCCGATGAAGAAGAACACGAGCAGGATGGCAAGACCGATGTGGTAGAACCCGCCGTGCAGCAGCAGGGCGAGCGACATCGGACCGCAGGCCAGCGCGATGTGCCACTGGATCACCCGGGGCTGTCCGTAATTGCGGGCGGCGCCGCCCGCGGTGTAGCCGATGCCGATGGCGACACAGAGCATGTCGGTGACCGGATCGTTGTTGTTGTAGATGACGACGAAGGCCCACACGCCGAGCACCGCCGCATAGCTCAGCGCGCCGAACCAGTAACGCGGCTCCAGGTGCTTGGCCTCTTCGAATGACAGCGGCCTGGTGCGGTTTTCGTATCCGCGCATCTGGAATGCACGCGCGGTGCCGATCGCAATCAGCAGGAAGGCGAGCGGCCACAGCCAGACGTCGCCGGTCTTCAACGCAGTCATCACCGCGGCCACGGCCGCAGAGGCCGAGCCGAGGAAGATCGCCCAGAAATTCTGCACCATGGAGTTGATGAGAGCGGCGTAGAGAATCGGCTCCAGCTCGTCTCGATCACTCTGCTTCTGGTCGGCCAGCTGCATTGGCTTGTTACGCGTCCTGTTTGGCGCGTACTTTTACCCAGCCCTAGTGAAGTCTTTCTGAGGGAACATCGTTAAAGTCGAGTTGTTTTTCGGCAATCGCGAACCTGTTTCTGCTGATATTTCAAGCAACTAGGCAAGTACTGCCGGGCTCAAGGTGAAGAAAGGCTTGCTTTCCTCCCCCAACCCGAAAAAATCTGTGCATTTTTTTTCGACAACATCGCGCGTTGCGAGCGCGGGATTTATTGGCCCGCGGTCGAGGACAATAGCGGCGACCATGCCGGGTCGGAGGCGAAGCCCGGCGTTGGCACCTTCAGCTCGTTGCGTCCCGAAATGTCGACGCTGTACAGCGAGGGCCCGCCGTTGCCGCCGGGATCGCGGAAGAACATCAGCACGCGGCCGTTCGGCGAGAAGGTCGGGCCTTCGTTGTGGAAACCGGAGGTGAGCAGCCGCTCGCCGCTGCCATCGGGCTTCATGACGCCGATCGAGAACTGGCCGCCGCCCTGCCTGGTGAAGGCAATGTAGTCGCCCTTCGGCGACCACACCGGCGTCGAATAGCTGGCGTTGGTGTCGTCCTTGGAGAAGGAGATGCGCTGCGCCTGCCCACCGCTGGCGGCCATCACGTAGATCTGGGACCGCCCTCCGCGATCGGATTCGAAGCAGATGCGGGCGCCATCCGGAGAATAAGAAGGAGACGTGTCGATCGCCGGCGTGTCGGTGAGGCGCGTGGTCGATCGCGAGCGCAGATCCATCACGAACAGGTTGGAATTGCCGCCCTGCTGCAAGCTCATGATGACGCGCTGGCCATCCGGCGAGAAGCGCGGCGCAAAGGTCATGCCCGGGAAGTTGCCGACGATCTCGCGCTGGCCGGTCTCGATGTTGAAGAGATAGACCTTCGGATCGCCCTGGCCGAACTCCATATAGGTGATCTCTTGCGAGTTCGGCGAGAAGCGCGGCGTTAGCACCAGGTCGGAGCCGCGGGTCAGATAGCGCACATTGGCGCCGTCCTGATCCATCATCGCGAGCCGCTTGACACGGCGCTCCTTCGGGCCGCTTTCGTCCACGAACACCACACGGCTGTCGAAATAACCCTTCTCGCCGGTCATCCGCTCGTAGATCTGGTCGGAGATGATGTGGGCGATGCGGCGCCAATATTCCGGCGAGGTGAAATACTGCTGGCCGGCGAGCTGCTGGCCGGACACCACGTCCCACAGGCGGAATTCGGCCTTGAGCCGGCCGTCCGGCTGCCGCGTCATGCGGCCGGTGACCAGCGCCTGCGCGTTGATGGTTTTCCAGTTCTGGAATTGCGGCGCGACGTCGATGTTGTTGATGCGCTCGATGAAGGCGGCCTGGTCGATCGGGGCGAACAGGCCCGAGCGCTTCAGATTGTTGGTGATGACCTGCGTGACACCGTTGCCGACCTCGCCATCGGACGGCGAGCCCGGCAGGAAGTTGGTGATCGCGATCGGGATCGGCTGAAACTCGGTCGGATCGATACGAATTCGCGGCTGCCCCTGCGCGAAGGTCTGTCCGCCCCCGAGCATCGCGAGCGTCGATCCGGTCAGGGTCATGAAGCGGCGGCGGTTCATCGATCGGGCGTCATTCATTGCGAAATTCTTTTGTTCGGATGTCACAACATATCTTTCAGGCCGAAAGTCATGGGAATGAGCTTCCAGCTCTCGTACTGCGGCTTTGGCATGAACGAGTAGACCTGACACTGCACGATGGCGCGCTTGGCGCTCTCCGCCACCGCCTGCGCGATCGGTCGCGACGGTCCTCGCACCGCGACGACGATCGGCTCGGACGCCAGCGATCCATCGATCTTCATGGGAATGTCGATGTCAGCCTCGTACTGATCGGCATCCTGCCCGTTATAGGTCGGCGTGAAGCAGCGCTTGACCGCGCCCTGGAATGCACCACGCCAGGTCGCGACGTTGTTGGCGGCAGTCCCGGTTGCCGCTCCCAGTGCCGCCGACGCGTTCAGCGCCGAGCCAGTGAGCTCGTGCCGGGTCGCGGCGCGCTTGTCGAGGTCGCGCTGGATCTGCGCGGGATCGAAGCTGCGCTCCTTCGGCTTGGGCTGCTGCTGCGGCTGCACCGCCGCGACCTTCTGCTCCACCGGCTTGGGCGGCGGCTTCTTGGTGTCCAGCTTCTTCTGCAGCTCGGCGATCGGATCTTCCTTGGCCGGATCAGGCTTCTTTTCCTGCGGCTTCGGCTCTTCCTTCGGCTTGGCCTCGGCGACCGGCTTCGGCGGCTCGGGCTTCTTCTCGACCGGCTTCTCGACGGGCTTCGGTGGTGGCTCCGGCTGCGAATTGGTCTTGATCAGCTCTTTCTTCTCGGTGACCTTGCCGACGGCGTCTTCCTCGGGCTTGGGCTCCGCAATCTTCTCGACCTTCGGCTTCGGCTTGTCCTTCTCGCCCGTCTTCTGCCCCGCCATCATCTTGGCGAGCTGGTCGGTGGAGATGATGTCGATCGGGAGCGACTCTTCCGGTGCGACGTAGGCTTTGCTGCTGAAGGTGACGAGCCCCCAACCCAGCACGAGGACATGGAGGGCAATCGACGCAACGAGTGTCTTGTCGAAGTTCACCTTCACGGCTTACCCCTGATCCGCTTCCGTGACGAGGGCGAGCTTCTTGAACCCGGCGCCGGACAACAGGCCCATCACCTTGGCGACCGTGCCGTAATCCGCCTTCTTGTCGGCGCGCAGGTAGATGCGCTCCTCGAGCCCGCTGCGCGCGTCCGTGATCGCCTTCAGCTTGGGCACCAGTTCGTTGATCGCGATCTCGGCGTCATTGATGAAGACCTTGCCCTTGATGTCGACCGACATCTGGATCGGCTTCTGGTCGTTGTTTTCGAGGCTCTTGGCCTGGGTCTGCGGCAGGTCGAGCGGCACGCCGACCGTCAGCATCGGCGCCGACACCATGAAGATGATGAGCAGCACCAGCATCACGTCGACCATCGGCGTGACGTTGATCTCGGCCACGACGGGCTTGCGCCGGCCTCGGCGCCCGCCGCCTCCGGACGAACTCGCAACGTTCATCGCCATGATCGCGTGCCCAAATTGCCCTTCAGACTATACATGCCGCCCGTCAGCCCCGCTCGTCGATCTGACGCGACAGGATGGCGGAAAATTCGTCGGCGAAGCCTTCGAGCCGCTGGGCCTGCCGGTTCACCTCGGACGTGAACTTATTGTAGAAGATAGTGGCGGGAATGGCGGCGATAAGGCCGACGGCAGTCGCAAACAGCGCCTCCGCGATGCCCGGCGCCACCACTGCCAGAGAGGTATTTTTCGACGCCGCGATCGACTGGAAGCTCGACATGATGCCCCAGACCGTGCCGAACAGGCCGACGAAGGGGCCGGCGGAGCCGACCGTGGCGAGCACCAGCAGGCGGCGTTCCAGCCGTTCCACCTCGCGCGCGATCGAGACGTTCATCACCTTGTCGATGCGCATCTGCAGACCCGCGACCGAGCGGGCTTGGCTCTCGAACGACCGCTTCCACTCGCGCATCGCTGCGACGAAACAGGCGGCCATGGAGTGCGTCGGCTTGGCCGAGAGCGTGCGATAGAGCTCCTCGATCGATTCGCCGGACCAGAACGCCTGCTCGAAACGGTCCATCGAGCGGCGGGTGCGGGCGAACAGGAATATCTTGTCGATGGCGATCGCCCAGACCCAGACCGAGCACGCCAGAAGCCCGAGCATCACCGCTTTCACGATCCAGTGAGCCTGCCAGAACAGCGCGATCAGCGACACGTCCGCGGAAGCGGCAACCGGAAGGGCTGACTGAGCCACGTCGGCCGGATTCATAAGCAGTATCCTCTCAAGGCGATCGTTACCTGACGTGCCGGCCAGCAAATGGCTGCCGGTTCCCAATAGCCCCGCTAGCACCGGCGCGGCCGGCAAGCCCGCTCAAAGCCTTGTCTTTTTGGGGGTGCAGGGGCTCGTCCAAAGCCGGCCGTCTGCATTCCCTGCCAAGATGTCAAAACTATGAGCCTTTGGCCCCGGGCCTTGACGGGCCTGGCTTCAGGCTTTGGGCGCGATTGTCCACCCTTACCAGAGCCCGCCGTTGGTTAATGCGAGGTTACCAGGGGTGAATTAGGCTGCGGGAAAGGTAGGCAGCGCAGGCGTTTGAGGGTGGTTTGTGCCCCGGACGCAGCGCAGCGCTGTTCGCGTTGCAGAGCCGGAACCCAGAAGCAGGTTCTCGTGCGGGACCGATGGGCCCCGGCTCTGCAAGCACCGCCAAAGGGGCGCTGCTTTGCGTCCGGGCACGAGAGTCCGCGTGCATGGAGCGCGCTGAGGAACCACCCCTCCTCCGGAAAATTGTCCCGAAAATCACTTCGCGCGAGGTCCTGCCATGACCATCAACCCCAAGACGACCGCCGCTGTCGGCGATCACCCGCTCCACCCCATGCTCATCCCGTTCCCCGTCGCATTTCTGGTCGGCGCGCCCATCGCCGATCTGGCCTTTATCGGAACCGGCGACAATTTCTGGGCCAGAGCCGCGATCTGGCTGATCGGCGCCGGTATCGTCACGGCGCTCGTTGCAGCCGCGGCCGGCTTTACGGACTTCTTCAGCGAGCCCCGCATCCGCCGCCTCAACGATGCCTGGTACCACATGGTCGGCAATCTCGCGGCGGTCGTGCTGGCCCTGGTCAATTTCTGCCTCCGCTACGCGCAAGGCGCAGAGGCTGCGATCAAGCCGTGGGGCTTGACGCTCTCCCTGATCGTGGTCGGAATCCTCCTGTTCACGGGATGGAAGGGCTGGGAGATGGTCTACCGGCATCACGTCGCGGTGCTGGATGCACCGGGCCAGACCAGTTCGGAGCCGGTCACGCCCCACCGTGGCGGCGAGAGCCATCGCCGCGCCGCTTGAGGCAACGGCATGTCGCCGGGGGTGCCCCCCGGCGAACATATGGTGCTGATCGGCCGCGCCCGGCCGCATCCCATCACGTGATGCGCATCAGGCCGCCGAGGCAGGCTTGGGGCAGTTGGTCAATCGTGCAGGATTTCCGACCGCGGTGCTGCCAGCGGGAACGTCGGAGGTCACGACCGTGTCGGCGCCGATCCTGGCGAAATCGCCGATCCTTATGTCGCCCAAAATGGTCCCGCCCGCGCCGATGAAGACGCCGCGACCGATGCGCGGCGAGCGCGTCGGCAGTTCGCTGCTGCGGCCGATGCTGACGTTTTGAAGGATGGTGACCTCGTCGCCGATCACGACATTTGCGCCGATCACGATACCCGTGGCGTGGTCGAGATAGACGGACGAGCCGATGCTCGCGGCCGGATGAATGCTGACCTGCAACACGTTCGACGCCTCGTTCTGAAACAGCAGCGCTGCATCGCGATGATCATGCTGCCAGAGCCAATTCGAGACACGCCAGGCTTGCAGCGCGACATAGCCCTTGAAATGCAGCAGCGGCGCCAACAGCCCGGCGATGGCCGGATCGCTGCGCACGATGGCCTGCAAGTCGCGGCCGGACGCTTCGATCAATTCCGGCGAGTGCCGAAAGGCGTCGCGCGAATAGGCCATGAAACGCGCTTGCTCGGCGACGTTGCCGCCCAGCCTGCGTCCGATGAGATCGGCCAGAGCCGCCGCAAAGCCGTCATGGGCGAGGACCGCTTCGGCGAGCGACTTGCCGAAGACGGGATCCGATGCGACCGCACGCCGCGCCTCATCGCGTATCTTCTGCCAGAGGCGATCGTTCGTCGCGCTCACAGCTGTCGTCATCCCGGCCTCCCGTGTTTTGGGGCTCCTTTAAGTCTCAACTATAGCCTGTGACCACCCCGCGCACCACGCCGCGGGCGGCACGGCCCTACCGGAGCATCGTGCCGCAGTTCCCCCGTGAGGCTACGAGCTTGCGTGCCGGGCATCCGCAACCATATAGTCAGTCGAGTTTTCGGCCGACGCTGCTTTGGCCGGAGATGCGCAGGCAAGCATCTCGTTCAACCCCCGCGGTGGTCCGCCATCCGCGGGTTTTTCGTACCCGGCGGCCATCAGTGCTGCCGACGCGAATCCCGGATCCCGCTACCTAAGGTCACGCTGAAACATGTCGCCTAACGCGCCCGCCGACGATCACCACGACGACATCATGTACCCCTCTGCCGTGCCGTTCCTGCTGGTTCATCTCGGGTGCTTTGCGGCGATCTGGACGGGCGTCACGTGGCAGGCCGTCGCGCTCTGCGTGTCGCTCTATTGCTTGCGGATGTTTGCGATCGGGGCGGGTTATCACCGCTACTTCTCGCATCGGGCGTTCGCAACAGGCCGGGTGTTTCAGTTCATCCTGGCCTGCCTTGCGCAAAGCACCGCGCAGAAGAGCGTGTTGTGGTGGGCGGCCAAGCACCGGCACCATCATCTCCATTCCGATACCGAAAACGACGTGCATTCACCGCGTCATCGCGGCTTCCTGTACAGCCATCTCGGCTGGATTTTCGACCGGCAGCACGACGCGACCGACCTCGTGAAAGTCGGCGATTTCGCGGCCTATCCGGAGTTGATGTGGCTGCATCGGCTCGAGCTTCTGCCGGCCTTTGTGCTTGCGACGCTGTGCTTCCTGGTTGCGGGATGGTCGGGTCTGGTCGTCGGCTTCCTGTGGAGCACCGTGCTGGTCTATCATGCGACCTTCTGCATCAATTCGCTCGCCCATGTGCACGGACGCAAGCGCTACGTGACGGGCGATGATTCCCGCAACAACTGGCTGCTGGCGCTGTTCACCCTGGGTGAGGGCTGGCACAATAATCACCACGCCTACCAGAGCAGCGCGCGGCAGGGCTTTCGCTGGTGGGAGATCGACATCACCTATTACGTCCTGAAGGTGCTGTCCTGGTTCGGAATCGTCTGGAACATGAAGGCGCCGCCCGAACAGGTGCTGCGCAACGAGCAGCCGCTCGGCGCGCGGGTGATCAATCGGGCAGCCCATCAGCTCGCCGGACGGTTCGATGCGAAGGCCCTGGCCCACGCGATCTCATCGGCACTGCACCGGGCCGACCCGACCCAGCTGCAACTGCCGACGCTGCACGAGATCCTCAATCGCGCGCATGACGGGGTCGACGCGCTGACCCATCTGCATCTGCCGAAGATACCGACCCGCGAGGAGTTTCTCGCCGAGGCCAAGGCGATCTTCGCGCGAACGCGGTCACTCAACGAGATCGTGGATCACGCCTACGAACACTTCCTGGCTTCGCTTCGCGCGCAGCTCGCCACGGCGCGCTGACCAAAACAAATCCAGACCAAGGTCGTCCAACCTGACGGTGCCGGCCTCGCATTCCCAAAAACCAAACCGCCCGCCTGCGGGTTGCGCAGACGGGCGGTTCGGGGCCATCAGGACTTTGGGGGCATGCGCCTGAAGGCTTTGAGGTGTCAGCCTTGAAGGTCAACCCTGCTGCTGATCGGTCGGCGGCGGGGTCGGACGCGTCTTGTGCTGCGCCATGAACTGGTCGAACTCTTCCTTGTCCTTGGCGTGACGCAGACGGTCGAGGAAGTTCCTGAACTCGACTTGCTCCTCTTCGAGGCGCTGCAGCGTCTCAGAGCGGTATTCGTCGAAAGCACGGTTGCCGGAGGACGGCGGGCCAAAGCCAAAGCCGAAGCCACGGCGCTCCATGCGGCCGCGCATGCGATCCATCTTGTACTGCATCCGCTCCATCTTGTTCTGCCAGCGATCCTGGTTGCTCCAGCACGACATTCTTCTGCTCCCGAGTGTGAAAAAGAGAAGGGCAAGTCCGATCGGCCACCAGATGATGAAGCCGAGGATGGTCACGGCGATCCAGCCGGGATGCCAGGGCGTATCGAGCATGCGGGGGCGCTCGTAGTTTTGATCCGAAGGGCCGCGCCATCGATTGACATCAGCGGTGTAGGCCATTTCCCATCTCCATCGCGGCATCTGCGCCGTTGTGAATGTAAATAACATTTACATAGCTAGATCATCCCGCGATTTTGTCAAGCCGGCCGCCTGACACGCCCGCGTGATTATTTGCGTAATTTTATTTCGGCTTGCCCCAGGGCCCGCCCGGCGGCACAGCCGAACCGGAGGACGCCTCCGGCGGCACCGGCGGCGGCTCGGCGCTCCTGCCTGGCGGACGGCGATCGGTCGGGAAGCCGAGGCCACGCAGATAGATCAGCACCTCGGCCTCCAACAGCTCATCCGGCGACATCGGCAGCTTTCGTCGCGCGGCATCCCCACGCGAGAATAGCGAGGCCACGCCGTGCGCCATCGACCAGATGTGCAGCGCCATCATCATCGCCGGCGGACGCGGCATGCCGGGCGGCGCCAGCGCCGCGAGCCGCTCGGCCGCGGCGCGAATGATGTTGAAAGCGCGCTCGCTCGCGGCCTGCAGCGCCGGATTGGCGTCGACCGGCAGACCCGATTCGAACATCGCGTTGTAGAAGGCGGGCTCCTCGCGGGCGAAAGCAAGATAGGCCCTGCCGACGCGCTCGAACGCGGTGACCGTATCGGGCCGCCCATCGTCCCAGGCCGCGGTGAGGCGCGCCTCGAACTGCTCGAAACCGCGCTGGGCGATCGAGGACAACAGCTCGTCGCGGTCACGGAAATGCCGGTAGGGCGCCGCCGCGCTGACGCCGGCCATGCGCGCGGCATCGGCAAAGGTGAAGCCGGCCGCGCCCTTCTCGGCAATCAGTCCGAGAGCGGCCTGCAACAGCGCTTCCTTTAGATTGCCGTGATGATAGCCGCGCTCGGCGCGGCGTTGCTCCTTGCGCCAGCTCATGTGAACGACTTTTACATGAGCCGGCCGTGAAGGTCACTAGCGGCGGCCGGATTGGTTAACCCGTATTTCCCGCGATCGGAGCCACAAGGCCTAACCGCCGGGGATCGGCAGCACCGGCATGATTTCGACGCGCTCGCCCGGGAAGATCGCGAAATGCGCGTGGTTCTCGAACATTCTTGCCGCGGCCTCATGCGACGCGGCCCGGACCACGGTGAAAGCGCCCATCTCGTTGGCGATGTCGGCGACGCCTTTGCCGTCGACCTTCTTGGTCTTGCCGAGCGGGCCGCCCATGGCCTGGATCGCACCTTGATGCTTCTCGACCCAGCCCTTCCAGGCCGCCATGCCCTCCTGCTCCTTCGCCTTGCGCTCGGCTTCGGACAGCGCGTTCCACGCAGCCCATTTCGGGCTGGTTTTGCTGCCGAGGAAAACGGCGAGATAGGTTTCGGTGCTCATCGGTTCTCTCCCTTGTTGATGGATTGGCCAGAGCCGCGAATTGATCCGCGGACGGTCTCGGTTATGTCTTCAGGCTGTCGAAGCCGGCGGCGGCCTCCTGTACGTCAGGTGGAAAATCGCTGATCTCCTGCACCTGCCGGATCTCGATGATCTCGTTTGGGGCGGCCGGGCACTGCTTTGCCCAGGCAATCGCCTCGGCCCGCGAGGCAACCTCGATCATCCAATATCCGCCCAGGACTTCCTTGGCCTCCGCAAATGGGCCGTCGGTGACGATGGGCTCACCGGTCGCAAACGAAATCCGTGCGCCCACCGATGGCGGATGCAGGCCGTCGAGCGTGATCAACACGCCCGCGTCCTTCAGCGCCTCGTTGTAGCGCATCATCGCCGCCACGCGCTCGGGATCGAGTTGAACGTCCGGCGGCGCCGTCTCGTAACCGAGCGGGATCATCAGCATCATGAATCGCATGGGTCGTGTCCTGGCTCCTGCGGTCGTTCCGGGATGCGCCCTGAGGCGCAGCCCCGCGCTCGCCTTCAAGACGAACGAACTCTCACGGAACCGACACGCCGGCGAAAATAATTCGGGCGATCATCGCCCGGCCTAGCGCGCCTGCGGCAGGAACTGGCCGTCCTGCCGGGCAGCGCCGAAATAGACGTCGATGCGCCGGATCTTGCTGCCCGCGAAGGTGAAGAACTCCGTGTTGCGAAAACTCCGGCCATCTGTCGCAAGGCAGCGATAAGTGACGAATGCTTCCTCGCCCCGGACGAAGATCCGCTCGATGTCATGGTGCGCGATCCAGCCGCTGTCGCCCCAGCAGCGCTCGAAATAGCTCGCCTTGTCGAGGTCGTCGTCGAACGGGCTGGTGAAGCGGAAATCGTCGGCGATTGCGTCGGCGATCCGCTGCCTGTCATTGGCAAGATAGGCAGCGAAGAGGTCGCGGATCAGTCGTTCGCTGTCATCGGACATTGCGGGTCTCCTCGGCAATGATCCCCTGGAAGACGATCCAGCGGGGACCGCCCCGACATCGTGCCTTCGACTTAAGGCCTTCCTCGTCGGAACGAAAGCGAAGTAAAAGGAGCTCGCGCCCGCGCGACCAACCCTTCACACAGGATCGATCAGCCAATGCCACCTGCCCCGCACCACGTCGCCCTGGTCACCGGAGCCGCGCGCGGCATCGGGCTTGCGACCGCGAAGAAATTCTTGGCCGAGGGATGGCGCGTGGCGCTGCTCGACATCGAGGGCGAGTTGCTCGGCCGTGCGGTCGCCGAAATCGACCAAAGCGAGGCGACGCTGGCGCTGACCTGCGACGTTTCGGACCCAGCCGCAGTGAGCGCTGCGATGACGGCGGTCAAGCGGCGCTTCGGCCGACTCGATGCGCTCGTCAACAATGCCGGCATCGCGGTGTTCGCGCCGCTGATGGAGACGTCGGAGGCCGATTGGCGGCGTGTGCTCGAGGTCAACCTCACCGGCCCGTTCCTCTGCACCAAGGCGGCGGTGCCCTTGATGCGCGAGGGCAATGGCGGCGCCATCGTCAACATCACCTCGATCTCGGCCGTGCGCGCCTCGACGCTGCGCTCGGCCTACGGCACCAGCAAAGCGGGCCTCGCGCACCTCACCAAGCAGCTCGCGGTCGAGCTCGCCTCCCTCAACATCCGCGTCAATGCAGTCGCGCCGGGGCCGGTCGACACGGCGATGGCGAAGCAGGTGCACACCAAGGAGATCCGCGCGGACTATCATGACGCGATTCCGCTCAACCGCTACGGCCTCGAGGAGGAGCTTGCGGAAGCGATCTACTTTCTTTGCTCGGCAAACGCGAGCTACATCACCGGACAAATTTTGGCCGTCGATGGCGGTTTCGATGCGGCAGGCATCGGCCTGCCGACGCTACGCGGTCAGCGCCGCAACGGGTAGACCATGCAGGGTGGGGCAGGATGGTAGGGCGGGCAAAGGCGCGCGAGCGCCGTGCCCACCATTTCTCGGGGTTTGCGGTGACGATGGTGAGCACGCTAGGCTTTGCGCACCCTACGAAACCGAACTTGTGGAGTGCTTCATGCGACGCATCTCTTTGCTCAAAGGCCTCATGCTTGCAGTCGCGCTGCTGGCCATCACGCCCGCCGCCGCCGAAATCCGCATCATCCAGTCTCCGGGCGGGCAGGTCGGGCCGTTCCTCGATCTGTTCGAAAAGGTGCGCGAGAGCGGCGAGCGCGTGGTGATCGACGGCCCCTGCCTGTCTGCCTGCACGTTGGTGCTGAGCATCGTCCCCGGCGAGCGCATCTGCGTCACCAAGCGCGCCGTGCTCGGCTTCCATGCGGCACGTTCAGTGGACCGGCGCGGGCGCTTCTATGCCGAGCCCGAGGCATCCGAGGCGGTGCTTGCCGCCTATCCCGGCGCGGTGCGCGACTGGATCAGCCGCCGCGGCGGCCTGAGCTCCCGGCTGCTACTGTTGAAGGGGCGCGATCTCGCCGTAATCTATCCGCGTTGCCGGTGACGACATCACGCCCCATCGCCGCCGGTGACGATCATCGACCGGACCCGCTGCACGATTCAACGAGGGAACCGCGTCTAGAAAAGAACCTGGACCACCGGCGCAAGCTTCATGCTGACGCAGATGAGCATTCCCCAAAGAGCAAAGTTGATTTGTAGCGCCGCCGCCATCGGTCGCTCCCTTCCAAGTCACGTCCACCCCGGTTTGTACTTATTGTGAATAGAACTACCGATTCTGACGCGGGGTTCACAGCCTAATATTACGCCAGTTGTTGTGCGCTGCGATCCGCTTCATTTCACGAAGCGGCCTCACTGCGCTCGCATAGTGATGCGAGAGCAAGTCAGCATATTCAGCCGTGCCGGCCACGCCGTTTTCCCTTGAGTTCCATTTCAACCGACGCGACGCAACCTTCTCACGCGCATTTTGCGCGTCGCGTACCGCGGCAAGGGTTCGGCATGATGCGACACGGCTTCATCTTGCTCACTTTTTGCGCAGCGCTCATGGGATGCGCAGTCGCGCAGGAGCGTCGTCCGATCGCATGGGACGGCCTCGGCCAAAATCCCAACACAGCGCCGAACCGCCCGCATGTCACAAAGCAGCGCGTGACGAATCGCGCAGCAGCAACAAGCGATGCCAATCAGGAGCGGGAGAGAGTGCTCGGCACCTTGCGGCCATACTCAGAGGCGTGGTGGGCGGTGCATGACGAGATCGAAGCGGAGAACGACAAGCAGCTCGGCACCAAGCTCGTGATCTGCCCCAGCTGCATTCATTCGCCACAGCAAGGCGAAGACGTCACCGGATCGCTCCGCTGAGCGAGCTCACGACTGATCCGGACATGACGCATTGAATATGTGCGTCGAATATGTGCGTCCCCTCTCCCGCAAAATGGAGAGAGGGAACTGCGACTCACTGGATCATGCAGGCGGTCGCGACCGTCACATTCCTTCCGCCGGGCAGTTCACCATCCAGGGAATGCCGAACTTGTCGACGCACATGCCAAAACCCTTGGCCCAGAATGTCTTGCTGAACGGCATGTTGACGGCGCCGCCGTCGGCGAGCGCGTTGAACTTGCGCTCGCCATCCGCGGGATCCTTGACCGTGAGCGAGATCGAAAAGCCCTGCGGCTTGTGAAAATGCTCAGGCGGGGCATCGGAAGCCATAAGCACGCTGCCGTCGGGCAGCGACATCCGCGCGTGCATGATCATTTTTTCGCGCCCGGGCGTGGCGGGCACCTCCGGCGGTGCGTCCGAGGCGCGCATCATCGCATCGATCTTGCCGCCGAGAACCTTGGCGTAATAGTTGAACGCTGCTTCGCAATTGTCCTGATAGAACAGATAGGGATTGATCATCGTTTCTCTCCTCTTCGTTTGCAGTGAGGCTTATTGCTTCTCGGTGAGCTTCTTCAGGCTGGCGAGGCCGGACTCGAAATCCTTGCCGATCATGCTGTCCATGTTGATGAACACCTGCATGACTTTCGACAGGAACGGGGCCGGACCATACATCGCCCATGTGACCACTGTGGCATCGCCTTGCGGCACAAAGGTGAACTCGGCGGTGTTGTGGCCTTCGAAAGGTCGCGCGAAATCGAGCTTGATGCGGAGTTTCGACGGCGAGTTCGCCTCGAGGATCTCCATGTGGCCGGCGCCGACATTGTTGTTGCCGTCCCAGCCGTAGGTCGCGCCCTTGCCGATCGCAGTTCCTCCGAAGGTCCGCTTCATGGCGGGATCGCGATTCTCGTAGGGTGACCAGGCGGTCCAGCGGTGGAAATCGGCGACCAGGGGATAGACCGCGTCAGTCGGCGCTTTCATGGCGAGACTGCGCTCGACGCGGAATGTGTCGGGTTTCGTCAGGGCAAAGACGAGGATGCCCGCCAGTCCGGCCGCGAGGACGATGGCAATGACGGCAATGGCTTTCAGCATGGATGACTCCCTGGATACGGGATTAAGACGAAGCGGGATGGCTGGGGCCGACAATTGATGGGAATGAATTTTCGATCGTCATTCCGGGGCGGTGCGCAGCACCGAACTCCGGTGCGCAATTGCGCACCTGAGGTCTGGTCCTTGGACCATCGCGGAATGACGGCGAACCGTCACTTAGCCTTCGCACTTTCCTTCTTGGGCTGGCTGTCCCGGATCAGGCGGTCGAGATGCATGCGGATGTGGGCGGCCTCTGCGGACGTGTTGGCGAGGGCGATGGCGCGGTCGAAGGCGACGCGCGCCTCGTCGTTGCGGCCGAGCTGCATCAGGAAGGCGCCTCGCACGCCGTAGAAATGAAAGTAGTTGGCGAGTTTCTGCGCCAAGGGCTCAATCAATTCGAGCGCGGCTTGCGGGCCCTGCACCTTGGAGACCGCAACCGCGCGGTTGAGCGTCACCACGGGAGACGGCTGAACGAGCTCGAGCGCGCCGTAGAGCAGGTCGATCTGTGCCCAGTCGGTCTCTTCCGGCGTCGCTGCGCGCGCATGCAGCGCGGCGACCGCGGCCTGGATCTGATAGGGTCCGCTGCGGCGGTGGCGCATCGCCTTGTCGATCAGCGCAAGCCCTTCCGCGATCATGGTGCCATTCCACAGCGAACGGTCCTGATCGTCCAGCAGGATCAGCGAGCCGTCCGCGGCAAAGCGCGCGGCGCTGCGCGCATGCTGCAGCAACATGAGCGCCGTGAGCCCCATGATCTCCGGCTCGCTCGGAAACAGCCTGAGCAGCAAGCGCCCCAACCGGATCGCCTCCTCGCAGAGCGGTTTGCGGATCTCGGCGGTGTCGCCGCTCGCCGAATAGCCCTCGTTGAAGATCAGATAAATCATCGCCGCGACACCGGCGAGCCGCTCGGAGCGCTCGAGCGCGCCGGGCGCTTCGAACGGCGTTCCCGCCTCCGCGACCTTCGCCTTGGCGCGGGTGATGCGCTGCTCCATCGCGGCGTCCGAAACCAGGAAGGCGCGCGCGATCTGCTTCACGGTAAGGCCCGAGACAATGCGCAGCGCCAGCGCGATCTGCTGCGTCGCCGGCAATTGCGGATGGCAGCAGATGAACATGAGCCGCAAGATGTCGTCGCG
This sequence comes from Bradyrhizobium sp. 199, assembly GCF_023073355.1. Taxonomy (GTDB): domain Bacteria; phylum Pseudomonadota; class Alphaproteobacteria; order Rhizobiales; family Xanthobacteraceae; genus Bradyrhizobium. Next base: position 919,760 of record NZ_JADPJI010000002.1, on the reverse strand, counting down.
GTAGTGCGACCCGTCCAGCCGCTCGGCCAGCGCGCCTTCAGCGTCGTCGAGATCGGAGATCGCCTGGTCGTCCTCCGGCAGCGGCTGCTGCTTGCGGGTCCGGCGCACCTCGTCGATGGCGGCATTGCGGCCGACCATGATCAACCAGGCCGCAGGATCGCGCGGAGGCCCGTTCTGCGGCCAAGTCTTGAGTGCGCGCAGGGACGCGTTCTGGAACGCCTCCTCGGCGGTGTCGAGATCGCGGAAATAGCGTAGCAGCGCGCCGACCGCCTGGGGTCGCGCCGATGTCAGCGCGGTTTCGATCCAGCCGGTGTCGGCCTCGCTCACGTCAGATTCCCTCCGCGCTGGAACACGCCGACGGGCCGCACCTCATAGGCGCCGCCTGGATTGGCCGCGCCGAGATCTCGTGCGACGTCGAGCGCCTCGTCGAGATTCTTGCAGTCGACGATGTAGAAGCCGAGCAGTTGCTCCTTGGTTTCGGCATAGGGGCCGTCGAGCACCAGCGGCGGGTCTTCCTTGCGCAAGGTCGCCGCCGCCGTGGTCGGCAGCAGCCGCGCGACCGGCCCGAGCCGGCCTTGTTTGGTGAGCTTCTCCTGCACCACGGCGAGCTTCTTCATCACCGCCTCGTCCTGCTCCTTGCTCCAGGAGCCGACGAAGTCCTCATCGTGATAGCAAAGGATGGCATAAAGCATAGGCGACACTTTCCTCGTCTGTTCTAAAGACGCGCCAATATGCCTCGCCCCGACAGGGCTGCGGAAAGAATTTGCAAGAAAAAACCGTGGGATCGTGCCAAGGAGGCCCTTCTTAGCGGAACCCGACGAGGCACTTCGAATGACCATGGGCTCACTCGCCGTCCTGATCAACAGCACGCAGCAGAACTGGCTGCCGACGCGCTGGAAGGCCCGGTTCGACGCGGTCTGCGGCGGCCGCCGCGTGGTGCTGCTGCCGGATTCCGGGCTCGATCCTGCCGAGGTGCACTATGCCACGGTGTGGAAGCCGCTGCCCGGCGATCTCGCTGCCTTCCCCAATCTGCGGGCGATCTTTAATCTCGGCGCCGGCGTCGATGCGCTGATGGCGGACAAGAGCCTGCCAAATGTGCCGCTGGTCCGCGTCGCCGTGCCCGATCTGACCAACCGCATGACCGAATATGTCGTTCTGCATGTGCTGATGCACCATCGTCAGGAGCTTTATTTGCGGGACTCGCAGCGCGCAAAACGCTGGGAGCCGAAATATCAATGGCCTGCGAGTGCCGTCACGGTCGGCGTCATGGGGCTTGGCACGTTAGGGGCGGATGCCGCCGAAGTGCTGCGGCGGCTCGGCTTCCGTGTCACGGGCTGGAGCCGCAGCCCGCGCACGATCAAGGGCATCGAGTGCTTCCACGGCACGGACGGAATGGATGCCTTCCTGCGCAAGACCGACATCCTTGTCAGCCTGTTGCCGCTGACGTCCGACACGCACGGCATCCTCAACCGCGATGTCTTCACCAGGCTCAACCGCAACGGCCCGCTCGGCGCGCCGGTCCTGATCAATGCCGGCCGCGGCGGCCTTCAGAACGAAGCCGACATCCTCGCCTGCCTCGACGACGGCACGCTGGGCGCCGCCTCGCTCGACGTCTTCGTGCAGGAGCCGCAGCCAGCGGACAGCAGGTTCTGGACCCATCCCAAGGTGGTGCTGACGCCGCACAACGCCGCCGACACCGACGCCGACGCGATCTCGGCCTATGTCGCCGAGCAGATCGTGCGGTTCGAGGCCGGCGGTGCGTTGGAGAATGTGGTGGATCGGGCAAGGGGATATTAGACTGCGCCAGCGCTACTTGGTGTCGTCCCTTTCTGGACAACTAGGGTTTGGCCCCCGCCATCACATCGATCGCCCCCTTCACGATGGCTTCGAGATCCTTTCGCGACACGCGCGCGCGCGAGCGGATGGCGATGCTGTGCACGGTGGCTGATGCGAGCTGTGCCAGCACGGCCGGATCGGCGCTCTCCGGCAACTCGCCCTTCTCCCTGGCGCGGCGGAAGCAGCTCGCAAAGGCCTTGTCGAGTTCGCTGAGCCCATCGAGCACCATGGCGCGGATCTCGGGATCGCCGACGGCTTCCGACGCCGCGGTCACCACCGTGAAGCAGCCGCGCGGGCCGGTGTCGCCGGACAGATAGATGTTCAGCGCCGAGGCGAAGATGCGCTCCAACCGCTGGCGCAGCGGCATTTCCTCGCGAAAGATCGTAGCCATCGATGCCCGCGCTTCCTCCCGGTAGCGCTGATAGCTCTTGATGTAGAGTTCGCGCTTGTCACCGAAGGCGCCATAGAGGCTGGGGCGGTTCATGCCGGTGGCCTCGCTGAGATCGTCCAGCGAAGTCGCGGCAAAACCCTGCCTGCGGAACAGGTCGAGTGCCTTGCCGAGTGCGACATCTGGCTCGTAGGCGCGCGGGCGGCCGCGGCGCTTGGGCTCATTGGCAAAAACTGGCGGCTTCGATTTTTGTACCATTTCGCAAATAATCCTTGACCGACTCCATATTATGCAAGACAGTACAAAAATCAATCTGGCCAGGTTGAGCGAAACTCAAGAATTGCCCCCAAGGAGGCTACAGATGGATCTCTATTTCTCGCCCCTCGCCTGTTCCATGGCAACACGCGTTGCGCTGTATGAAGCCGGCGCCGAGGCGAACTATCTCGAAGTCGACCCGCCGACCAAGACAGTGCTGAGCGACGGCTCCGACTTCCGCGCCGTCAATCCGATCGGTCTGGTGCCGACGCTGCGCACCGACGATGGTGTCGTGCTGACCGAGAACGCCGCGATCCTGCAGTATATCGCCGACCGTTTTCCGCAATCCGGGCTCGGCGCCGCAGAGGGCGTCGAGCGAACGCGCCTGCATCAATGGCTGTGCTTCATCGGCACCGAGCTGCACAAGGGCCTGTTCATTCCCGTGCTCGACCGCAAGGCGCCGCAGGAAGCCAAGGCCTATGCGCTGGAGAAGAATCTGTCGCGGCTCGACTATCTCGACAATTACCTGAAGGGGCGCGACTTCCTGCTCGACCGGTTCAGCGTGGCGGACGCCTATCTCGTCACGGTCATCAACTGGACGATGGCGACGCCGCCGATCGAGCTTGCGAAATGGCCGAACGTGAAGGCGTATTATGAACGGATGCGCCAGCGGCCCTCTTTTGCCAAGGCGATTGCGGAGGAGTTCGAGTTGTACAAGGCCGAGCAGGCACGGAAAAAGGCGGCGGCATAGTTCGGTTGAACGCCGCATCGCCTTGACGATCAAGACGTCGTCCCTGTCGACAACGATCCCGTGTCCCGGACGCGCTGCAACGTCCTTCACGTTGCAGCGCAGAGCCGGGACCCACGTTTCCGATCGTCGCGCGGAGACATGGGCCCGGCTCTGCAGCACATCGTCGAAGGGACGCTGCGCTGCGTACGGGGCACAGGCATCGAGATCGTTTTGGGATAGCGGCCATACCTTCGCATTCTCGCGGCGTGTTCGCCCGAGCTTTGTTGTCTTCTTTCGCCCCTAACTGAAGCAAGGGCGCAGGGAGGGCCGGGCGCCGGCTGGCACCCGAAGTCCCGCGTGTGCGAGTAAACGCGCACGGGGTGGACGACAGGTGACGCCGGAACGTCCCGGCCTTCCCTGCGCGATGGTTTTCACGGTGTCCTTCGTGCTCTCCTCGGGGAGCGATGCACTATTGCCCCCGTCGCCTTGCGGATGATCGATGCGCGCACCAGTTGGCCGCCACATCTCCGCAGGACTTGACGGACAGACCCCGGGCGTCAGGACCACACGACTTCTCCGTCCGCGCACATCCTCGCTGGGTTCTCCACGGCTGGCGTGCGCTCACCGTCGAGACCATTCGAAGACGCTGTCAGCGCCGTGTCGTATCGCGCCTGTCACTGCTCACGGGTCTCCCCGCCCTGCAATCAACATCGCGCGCCGACGCCGTCGCGGCCACCGCATCCCGGCCCGCGTCCCGTGACGATCGCGAAACGCCCCTTGCGGCGGGCGGGATGTCAGGCTTGTACGGCAAACCCGAACTTCTGTAAATTCGAATATTTTTGTCGAGGGCGATCGACCCTGCGCTGGCGTGTTTTGCCCGTCGGGCAATACAAGGGATGGTAGGTGGACGGGCTTCAAAATGTCGGCGGCCGAGACATCAACTACCCGTACAGCACCCGCGGCAGTATCGTGACGATGCCGGGCCACAGCGTCAGCAGCAGCACGAAGCCCATCATGATCATCAGATACGGCATCGTGACGCGCGCGATGTAGCCGAGGCCATCCTCTGTCAGGCCCTGGATCACGAACAGGTTGAAGCCGACCGGCGGGGTGATCTGCGCCATCTCGACGGCGAGCACCAGGAACACGCCGAACCAGATCTCGTCGAAGCCGGCCCCCTTCACGATCGGCAGCACGATCGGCAGCGTCATCACGATCATGGAGAAGCCGTCGAGGAAGCAGCCGAGGATCAGGTAGAAGACGATCAGCGCCACGATCAGCATGAAGGGCGACAGGCCGAGCCCCTTGACGAAGGCCGCCACCGCCTGCGGGATGCCGAGGAAGGCGGCGGCGTTGCCGAGGATCGAGGCCCCTAACACGATCAGCGCGATCATCGAGCAGGTCACGACCGAGCCGATCAATACATCGCGCATCACCTGCTGCGACATCGATCCCTGCGCCCATGCGACCAGCGCGGCGCCGAGCACGCCGACGGCGGCGGCCTCCGAAGGCGTCGCGAGCCCGCCATACATCGAGCCGAGCACGCAGGCGATCAGGAACAGCGCCGGCGCGAGATCCTTGAGCGCGGCGAAGCGCTGGCTCCACGGCACCTGCGAAAGCTTGGCTTCCGCCTCCGGCACCATCGCGGGCTTGAGGCTGGTGTGCAGCATCACCCAGGCCATGAAGGTCCCGGCAAGCAGGAACCCCGGCAGCACGCCGGCGGTGAAGAGCTTGAGAATGGAGACGTCGCCGAGCACGCCGTAGATGATCATGATGTTGGACGGCGGGATCAGGAAGCCGAGCGTGCCGGCGCCGGCGAGCGATCCGATCGCGATGTCGCGGGAATAGCCGCGGCGCAAGAGCTCGTTCAGCGACATGCGGCCGATCACCTGCGTCGTCGCCGCCGACGAGCCCGAGATCGCCGCGAAGATCGTGCAGCCGATCACGTTCACATGCAGCAGCCGGCCGGGCAGCAAGCCCGCCCATGGCGCGAGGCCCTGGAACAACGAGCGCGACAGGCGGGTGCGAAACAGCAGCTCCCCCATCAGGATGAACAGCGGCAGCGCCAGCAGCTCCTGCGTGGTCAGGATATTCCAGGCGTATTGCGGTAACAGCTTGTCGAGCGGGATCGAGCGGAACATCGCGAGCAGAAGCGTCGCAGTAAGCGCAAGGGTCAGACCGATCCACACGCCGCAGGCCAGCAAAGCAAACAGCATCGCGAACAAGGCAACCACTTCGATGGTCATGCGGTCCTGAATCCTGGAGCGAGCGAAGCGGTCATTCGACGGGCGAGGCCTTCATGCGGTGATCTTCCAGCGGCAGGCCGAGCACCGCCTGGATCGCGCGCGCCAGGAACTGCAATGTCAGCAGCAGCATGCCGAAGGTGACCACGGCTTGTGGAAACCACAGCGGCGTGTCGCTCGAGGTCGAGACCTGGCCGCGCACATAGGCGCCGAAGGCGAACTTCGCCATCGCCGAGCTCAGGAACGCCATGAAGGCGAAGCCGACCGCAGCGGAGAGAATCTCGAGCGCGCGCTGCACCAAGGCCGGCGCGTTCTTGAGCAGCAGCACGACACGGATGTGCCCGCCGACCCGCAGCGTCATGGCGGCGCCGAAGGTGAAGGACGCCGCCATCAGATAGGAAGAATATTCCCAGGCGATCGAGATGGTCGGCGGGAAGAACGGCAGGAAGTTCGACAGGAAGCGCGTTGCGACCTCGCACAGCATCAGCAGCGTCAGCGCCAGGAGACAGCCACCGCCGATCCAGCCGTCGAGCCGGCCGAGACGGTCGATGCCGTCGAGCAGAATGCGCAGCGGCACTGGTGCCGCTGCGTTGAGGCTCTGCGGAGCTTCGGGCGAGACGCTCACCACGGCTCCGCCCTCAGCCACGCTTCATGTCGGCGAGATAGGCCCGCACCGGCTTGTCCGCCGCCGGCACGCGCTTGAGGAAGGCATCCAACTGCGGCGCAGTCTTGGCCCGGATATCCGTCATCATCGCATCCGAGACCGGCACCACCTCCATGCCGCCTTCCTTGAGGCGGTTGAGGCTGTCGACGTCGGCCTTGAGCGAGTTCGCCCAGAAACCCGGCTCCATCTTCGCGGCGACATCCGCGACGAGCTTCTGCTGATCGGCGCCGATCGACTTCCAGGAATCGAGATTGACGGTGAGCATCTGCGACGACCAGACGTGGTTGGTCGGGTAGACATATTTGAGGAACTCCCAGAACTTGCCGTCGACGCCCGACACCGAGGAGGTGGAGACGCCGGCCACCGCGCCGGAGGCGAGCGCGGGAATCGTTTCGCCCCAGGGAATCATCACCGCCGCCATGCCGACCGCATTCAGCATCTCGACCGCATTCTTGTCGGGCACGCGAATCTTGATGTTCTTCAGGCCCTCGACGTCGGCGACCTTCGCCTTGAGGTGCAGATACTGGGTCGGCCACGGCACGATGTAGAGGATCTTCTGGTTGTTGCGCGCGGCAATCTTGTCGTATTCGGGCCGCACGTATTTGTGCAGCACCTTCAATTCGTCCACGGAGCCGCAGAGAAACGGGATGCTCTCGACGCCCATGAAGGGCTCATCGCCGACCTGCTGGATGTTGAGGACGTCGGCGAGCGGCACCAGGCCGTCGCGCACGGCGCGTAAGTGCTCGGGTCCCTTGAAGCCGAGCTGGCCACCGGCTTTCACCGTGATGGCGACCGCACCGCCGCTCTGCTTCTTCACCTCTTCCGCGAAGGCCACCGCGTTCTGGGTGTGAAAATTGCCGTCGGGCCACACCGTCGACATGTCCCAGCTCGTCGTGGCCGCCCGCGCACGGGTGGAGATGTGGCCCGCGGCAAACAGCGTCGCTGCGCCCGCGGTGAAGTTCCGTCGCGTGATCATTGCTCCCCTCCGTTCGGTGTGCCCGACGCCGGATGGCGTCACCGCGCATAACCATAAACTGCAGCCGCATTGTCGGCGGACACGAGGCCGCTTTCGATATCGTCCTTGACGGCCGCCCGATCGCGCTCGGCTGGCGCACCGATGCCGGCGCCGCCGGGCGTCAGCACCACGAGGCGATCATCCGGCGGCACCTGCTGAAAGCCCTTGCCGCGCAGCTTCTTTCCGGACTTCAGCCCGACATAGCCGGCCTCGCCGTTCTGGCCGCCATCGCGGCCGCGCGGCGGATGATCGATGCGGTCGAACGCCGCCAGGATATCGAACGGCGCGTCGACGCCGCTACCGACCTCGATGATCTGGCCGAGGCCGCCGCGGGTGCGCCCTGCCCCACCGGAATCCGGACGCAGCTCCTTGCGCCAGAAGATCAAAGGCGTCTGCGTCTCGGCGATCTCGACCGGCGTGCCGCGCACGCCGCTGGGATAGGCGGTGGCCGACAGCCCGTCCTTCGCAAAGCGCGCGCCGGTGCCGCCATTGGACGTCACCGCCATCGAGAACCCGTAATTGCCGCCGACGCCCGAGCGGGTCTGGCCGCGCACGTTGAGATTCCACAGGCACGAGGTGCCCTCCGCCGGCACGCGCTCCGGAATGATCTGGCGCAGGCAGCCGAACACCACGTCGGGCAGCATCTGGCCGATGATATGGCGCGAGGCGACCGGCGCGGGCTTGGGCGCATTGAGGATCGCGCCTGCGGGAGCCGACACCGTCAGCGGCGAGAGCGAGCCGGCATTGTTCGGAATCTGCGAGGCGACGACGCAGCCGAGCCCGAACACGGTGTAGGCCGTGGTGTATGAAAGAGGCACGTTGATGCCGAACTGCGAGGCGAGCGAGGTGCCGGCGAAATCGACGTGAATGCCCGTATCCGAAATCGTCAGCATCGCGGCCAGCGTCACCGGGGCATCATAGCCGTCGACCACCATGGTGTTGCGCCAGCTGCCCTTCGGCAGCTTGGCGATTTCGGCCAGCACGGCTTCGCGCGAGCGTTCGCAGATGTAGTCACCAAGCTCGTCGAGCGTGTCGATGCCGAACTCGGTCATCATCTCGACCAGACGTTCGCAGCCGACGTCGTTGCAGCCGGCGAGCGAATAGGTGTCGCCCTCGGTATCGATCGGCAGCCGCGTGTTGGTGCGGATCATCGCCATCAGCGTCTCGTTGACGACGCCCTGGTCGATCAACTTCAGCATGGGGATGTAGAGCCCCTCCATGAACACGTCGGTGGCGTCGGGCCCGAAGCCGATGCCGCCGATGTCCATGAGATGGCTGGTGCAGGAGAACAGCGCTACCGGCTTGCCGTCCTTGAAGCAGGGCGTGGTGACGACGAAATCGTTGAGGTGGCCGGTGCCCATCCAGGGATCGTTGGTGATGTAGGCATCGCCCTCCTTCATCGTCTCGATCGGAAAGTGGGCGATGAAGTGCTTGACCGATTCCGCCATCGAGTTGACGTGTCCGGGCGTGCCGGTCACCGCCTGCGCCAGCATGCGTCCCCTGAGGTCGAACACGCCTGCCGAGAGATCGCCGCATTCGCGCACGATCGGGCTGAAGGCGGTGCGCAGCAGCACCTGCGCCTGCTCCTCGACCACCGCGATCAGCCGGTGCCACATGATCTGAAGGTCGATCAGGCTCGCGCCACTTGCCTTGCTCATGATCAGGCCGCCTTTCGTTCCATGACGATGCTGCCGGCACCGTCGATATGGGCGTCAAAACTGGTAGAGACGAAGGTCGAGGTTTCGTCCTCGGCGATCACGGCCGGGCCCGCGATGGTCGCGCCCGGCGCCATGTCTTCGCGGCGGTAGAGCGGAATATCCATCAGTTCGCCGGCACGGCCGTCGAAGAATTTGCGGCTGCCCGACGCCTTGCCGGCGGGCATGCGCGTCACCTCGGCCACACGCGGCGGATTGCGCGCGTCGGTGGTCGCGAGCACGGACCAGCTCAGCACCTCGATCGCAGCGCCCGGGATCGACCGCTCGAACATCGCCGCATAATCCGCCTCGAACTTCCGGCGCAGGCCGGCGAGATCGGCCGTCGTCAGCCGCCGGATCGGCAGCTCGACCGAGATCTCATGACCCTGGCCGACATAGCGCATGAAGGCGGCGCGGCGCTCGCGGACCGGCGCGCCGGCCGCGCCCGGCTCGACCAGTGCGCGCGCTTCGGTCACCATCTCCTGCAAGAGGTCGGAGACCGCTTCGGTATCAAAATCGTCGAGCCGGACATGGCGGCTTCGCACCAGTTCATAGGCGATCGGAGCGGCCAGGAACCCGACAGCCGAGCCGACGCCGGCATTGGAGGGCACGATGACCCGGGAGACGCCGATCTTCTCGGCGACGCGCGCCGCGTGCAGCGGTGCGGCACCGCCGAAGGCGATCAACGTGTGCTGGCCGACAATCTCGCCGCGCTCGACCGCATGCACGCGCGCCGCGCTCGCCATGTTCTCGCAGACGACCTCGTGCACGGCGTAGGCCGCGGTTTCCGCCGACAGACCGAGCGGCTCGCCAACGCTGCGCAGCAGCGCCTGCTTGGAGAGTTCAGGGTCGAGCTTGATCGTTCCACCCGCAAAGGCGTTTGGATCGATCAGGCCGAGCGCAACGTCGGCATCCGTCACGGCCGGACGCAGGCCGCCGCGGCCATAGCAGGCGGGCCCGGGTTCCGACGAGGCACTCTCGGGACCAACCGTAACGCGCTTCATGGCGTCGACATGGGCGATCGAGCCGCCACCGGCGCCGATCTCGACCATCTCGATCACGGGAATCCGCACCGGCAGACCGGAGCCTTTCAGGAAGCGTGCAGCGCGATCGACCTCGAACACGCGTGAAGTCTCGGGCTGGTATTTCTCAATCAGGCAGATCTTTGCCGTGGTGCCGCCCATGTCGAAGGACAGCACCTTGCTCTCGCCTAGCCGCGCTGCGATCTGCGCCGCGAAAATCGCGCCGCCGGCGGGGCCGGATTCGACGAGGCGCACCGGAAAGCGTCGCGCCGTCTCGATTGACGTCACGCCTCCGCCAGAGGTGACGAGGTAGATCGCGCCGCGGTACTGCTCGACCTGCAAGGCATCGGACATGCGGGCGAGATAACCGTCGATCAGGGGCTGCACATAGGCGTTCGCAACCGCAGTCGATGTGCGCTCATACTCGCGGATCTCGGGACACACGGCGGAGGACACGGTCACGGAGATGCCAGGCATCTCCTCGGCCAGAATCGCGGCTGCACGCCGCTCGTGCTCGGGATTGGCGTAGGAATGCAGGAAGGCGATCGCGACGCTCTCGACGCCCAGCTCACGCAATTTCGGCGCGAGTGCGCGCACCGAAATCTCATCGAGCGGAAGGCGCACGACGCCATGGGCGTCGATGCGCTCGGGCACGGTGAAACGAAGACTGCGCGGCGTCAGCGGCCTGGGCTTGTCGATGCCGAGATCGTACTGGTCGTAGCGGCTCTCGGTGCCGATATCGAGCACGTCGCGAAAGCCTTCGGTCGCGATCAGCGCCGTCCTGGCACCGCGGCGCTCGATGATCGCGTTGGTCGCGAGCGTTGTGCCGTGAATGAAAACGTCGATGTCGCTGATATGCGCGCCCGCGTCAGTGAGAATGAGGCGCATGCCGTCCAGCACCGCCTGTTCGGGCCGCTGCGTTGTCAGCAGCTTGCGCGTCTTCCGTACCTCGCCCACGTCCAGCACGATGTCGGTGAACGTGCCACCGATGTCGACGGCAAGCCGCACCTCGGCTCCCTCAAGCATTCCAAATTCTCCGCGCTGATCGTCAAGACCGGTTCAAAAAACGAGGCAATTTCCATGCCATGGACGACGAGGACAACGCCGCGTCCGGCCATTCTGCTTGGCACCTATGCAATAGGCAAGGCGTGTTCACCGCCTGCGCGATCAGAGCAGGAATGCAAGCGCCGCTTCGCAACGCTCCTCGACCTTGAGCGTGAGGAGATCGTCGGCGCGGGTGCGGCCGAGATTGACAGCCGCAATCGGAATATTGCGCTGCGCGGCAGCCTGCACGAAGCGGAATCCGGAGTAGACCATCAGCGAGGAGCCGACGATGAGCATCGCGTCGGCCTGCGATATATGGTCCTGCGCGCTAGCGACGATGTCACGCGGGACGTTCTCGCCGAAGAACACGACGTCGGGCTTGAGGATGCCGCCGCAGGCTTCGCAGACCGGCACTTCGAAGGACGAAAAATCCTCGTGCTCCAGATCGGCGTCGCCATCCGGTGCATCGGCGGCGTCGAGCTTCAACCACGCCGCATTGGCGCGGCCAAGCGCGTGCTGAAACTCATCGCGCGGCGTCTTCGCCCCGCAGCCCATGCAGCGGACCAGGTCGAGCCGGCCGTGCAGGTCGATCACCTGCCGGTGACCGGCGGATTGATGCAGCCGGTCGACGTTCTGGGTCAGCAGCATCCGGCACCGCCCGCTCGCCTCGAGCCGGGCCAGCGCGTGATGCGCATCGTTCGGCTTTGCCCGGCCGAACCGCCGCCACCCGATCAGGCTGCGCGCCCAATAGCGCCGGCGCGTCTGCTCGTCCGACATGAAGGACTGAAAGTTCACCGGCTGGGTTCGCTTCCAGTTGCCGTTTCTGTCGCGATAATCGGGAATGCCCGAATTGGTGCTGCAGCCGGCGCCGGTCAGCACGAACAGCCGTTCGTGCCGGTCGACGAAATCCTCGAGGGGTGAGCTTGCCAGCGGAGCGTCTGCCATGGCGCAGATGTAGTCTACGCGGGCCGGCTTTGCCAGATCCCGTTCAGCTTGCCCAATTGTCCCGGAATTCCGGGAACAGCGTCAGGCCGCCACAGGCGTAGAGAGTCTGCCCGGTGATGTAGCTTGCGTCGTCGGAGGCGAGGAAGGCGAACACGGCGGCGATCTCTTCCGGCGTGCCGACGCGCCCCATGGGAATGTGGCTGGTGACGACGCCGCGTTTCTGGGGATCGCCGGTCCAGGCCGCGTTGATCGGCGTGTCGATCGCGCCCGGGCCGACCGCATTGACGCGAATGCCGCGGCCGGCGAACTCCAGCGCGAGCGTGCGCGTCAAATTGGCCATGCCGCCCTTGCTGATCGAGTAAGCGAGATAGCCGGGCTTTGGAATGATCTGATGGACGCTGGAGCAGTTGATGATGCTGCCGCCTCCGCCGCGCGCGACGAAATGGGCGAGCGCCTGCTGCGCGCAGAGCACGGCGCCGTTGAGATTGACGTCGATGATGCGGCGATAGGTTTCGATGTCGAGCGCTTCGCTGGGCGACTCCCGCTGGAAGCCGGCATTGTTGACGAGACAGTCGAGGCGCTTCCAGCGCGAGAGGATCGTCTCGAACATTGCGCCGACGTCCTGTTCGCTGGCGACATCGGCCTTGACCATGATGTGATCGATCTCGCCATGGCCGCGGCCGGCGGATGCCGTTCGTGCGAGCGCCAGCGTCTCCTCAGCCCCTTCAGGGCTGCCGAGATAATTGATGGCGACCGTCGCGCCTTCCTGGGCGAGCCTGATAGCGACGGCGCGGCCGATGCCTTGTGAGGCGCCGGTCACCAGCGCGTATTGGCCGACAAGGCGCGAGGGAAACGAAGTCGAGTGATCGGATTGCGGCATGGGTTGTCTCCGAAGTGCCTCATCATCGGCGGAAGGCGCTTTTTGTTCCACCCGTTCAGCGCATCGCTGGGACTCATTCCGCGCGCCTCGCCAGCGGCGAGGTCAGGATCTGAGAGAGGATGATGGCGCCAAAGGTTGCGGTGCCGATCCCGCCGATCGTGAATGCACCGAATTTGAGTGTGCGACGATCGTCGCGAGGCTGTCGGCGAACAGGGTGCGGCCGAGATAGGCAACGAGGCTCCGGCCCGTCATCGCGCCGACAGCCTTGATGTGCCCGAGGTTCTCGGCGACGAGGATGACCGCAACCGGCGCGATCAGGAATATCGCATCGGCCTGGAACGTCGGCGTGGTGAAGCTCGGCCCGAACCACGGCGCGGCCGCCAGTTGCGCGAAGTCGACCGGCTTGCCGAAGCCGAGACCGTTCGCGAACAGCGAAGCGCTGGAGCCGGGTGGAGGATTCCCTTGGCGCTGCACCTGACGCACCGGCTCTGGCCCAATAGCGGCAAGTACGCCCGGTTCCTTGCGGTAGTTTACCGGAGTAGCAATTGTCCGAGCCAGGAGTCAGAACAATCACGTTGTGATCACGAATGGAATACTGGCTTATTTTTTGCTCGACGCGCTGGGGGCAGGGCGTCGAGCTTTTGAAAATCTCTGCATAATCGACCGGACGGGGATCGCGTGATCCCGCCATTGGCGCCCGGCATCTTGACGGCAAGATCGAGCCGTCGTGTCATCCCAATCGCCTGCAGGAACGCTTCGTCGCGGCTGACGACGAACGCCGCACCGTAAAATCCATGGCTGCGATGTTCCTGATTGAGGAAATTTCCAAGTATTCCCTTCGAAGGGCGCGATCAAGGCACCACCCGAGGGGGCGACAGCGCGAGGGGCGCCGACGTCCCGATCGGCATGCGATCAGCCCTTCACGGCGGTGACCACCACTTCGATCAGCGCGCCAGCGCCGAGATCGGCGACGCCGACGGTGGCGCGGGTCGGCAGATTGTCGCCGAAGAACTCGGTCCAGGCCGCGTCCATCTCCTTCTTCTTGGATAGATCCGTGACGAAGATCGAAGCGCTGACGACCCGGCTCTTGTCGGTTCCCGCTTCCTTCAGATAGCCGGCGATCTTGCCGAGGATGTTGCGGGTCTGGTCGCCCATCGAGACCGAGGTGTCGTCGGCGATCGTGCCGCCGAGGAAGACGAAGCCGCCTGCTTCGACGGCGCGGTGCATGATGGGCGTGCGGATGCTGCGGGTGATGCTCATGATGTCCTCTTGTTGCTAGAGCGTCGTGGGATGGAAGCGGTCGATGCCGAGTTCACCGATACGGGTCTGGGTGCCGCCGTTGACGATCAGCTCGGCCATGACGGCGCCGGCGCCGGGGCCGAGCTGGAAGCCGTGCAACGAGAATCCGAACTGGTGATAGAGCCCCTTGTGGCGGCTGCTCGGACCGAACACGGGGATATCGTCCTTCATCTTCGCCTCGATGCCAGCCCAGGCGCGCACGATGGTGGCGCTGCGCATCACCGGGAACAGCTCGAACACCGTGCGGGCGCTGGTCGCAAGGCTCTTCCAGTCCAGCACCGTCTCGTTGCGATCCTGGTACGGAATTGCCAGATGGCCGCCGCCGATCAGCACGGTGCCGTTGGAGAATTGCTTGAAGGAGAGCTTTCGCCCGCGCAGGATCACGACGGGGTCGATGAAATGCGGCACGCGCGAGGTGATCATCAGCATCGGCGCCACGGTCTCGACCGGCACGGGCTCGCCGAGGGCAGCTGCGATCTTGCCGGCCCAGGCACCGGCGGCGTTGACCAGCACCGGCGCGGCGTAGGTGTCCGAGCCGACGTCGACATGCCAGAGGCCATCGCCGTGCCGGATATTACTGGCCGCCACGCCCTCACGCACCGTCGTGCCAAGCTGCTCGGCCTTGCGGCGGAATGCGGTCGTCGCCTGAGCCGGGTTGGCCGCACCGTCGCGGCGCGAGACCACGCCACCGGGGCAGGTCTCGGCGACCGCCGGCACAAGGCGCCGCAGTTCAGTCGCATCGATCAGCTCTTCATGGGTGAAGCCGAGCGCGTTGAGCTCGGCCACGCGCGTACGGCAGACCGCGAGCTCCTCTTCGTTTTCGGCAACCAGCACCTGACCGTGGCTCTCGAAGCTGCAATCGTCGTCGAGGAGATCTGAAATCCTCTCCCATATCCCCATCGAGCGGATCGAGAGCGGAATCTCCGGAATGTGCCGCGCGAGCTGGCGGACGCCGCCGGCATTGACGCCCGAAGCGTGGCGGCCGGCATAGTCCTTCTCGATCAGCACCGGCTTCAGCCCGGCAAGGCAAAGATGCAGCGCAGTCGAGCAGCCGTGGATGCCGCCGCCGACGACGATCGCATCCACGTTTCTGGTCATCCGCGCACCACCGCCTTGACGTCCGCCTCGCTCTTGGGAACGGCGGCGAGCTCGGCGAGCGTGATCGGCTTCACCGGCGCGCGCAGCCGGTAATAACCGATCTCCTGCGCCGTCTTTCCGCGCGCCTGCGCCATCAGCTCGGTGACGGTGAGGCCGCACAGCCGGCCCTGGCACGGCCCCATGCCGGTGCGGCGATAGGCCTTGAGCTGGTTCGGCCCGGTCGCGCCGATCGCGACGGCATCGAGAATGTCTTTGGCGGTGACCTCCTCGCAGCGACAGACGATGGTGTCGCCCGAGGGAATGCGGAACTGCGGCGACGGACGAAACAGCGCATCGAGGAAGATGCGACCACGTTCAGCCTTGGCGAGATCGGAACGAAGCGCTGCCATCGGTGCAAGCTTCGCGGCAGCCGCAGGCGCCAACGCTTCCACCGCCGCGCGTGCCGCGATGCGGCCACGTACCATTGCGGCGTTCGCTCCGGCAATGCCGGCGCCGTCGCCGGCGATAGCAATGCCGGGAACGGTCGAATTGCCGCTCGCATCGAGCACCGGCGACCAGCACAGCTGCAGATCGTCCCAGCGATGCTCGACACCTGCCGCCATCGCCAGATTGACGTTGGGCACGACGCCCTGATGCAGCAGCAACAGATCGGCAGGAATGGCCTCCCGCTTGCCGCCCGCAACATAGCTCACGCTCCCGAGCTGGCCGTCACCGGATGCAAAGAGCTCCGTGACGCCGGAGACAATTTGCACCTTGGCCTTCACCTCGCGCATCATTGCAAGGCCCTTGGCGAAATAGGGCGAGGTCAGGAAGGCGAATGCGTGCGGCAGCGCCGCGAAATAATTGCCGCGTTCTGTCGTATCGAGAATACGGTCGATGCGGCCGCCGAGGCGCAGGATCTGCGCGGCAAGCAACCACAGCAGCGGCCCCTGCCCTGCGATGACCGTGCTTCCGTCGGGCACGAGCGCCGACGATTTCAGCATCGTCTGAGCCGCACCCGCGGTCATCACGCCCGGCAGCGTCCAGCCGGAAATCGGAAACGGCCGCTCCAGCGCGCCGGTCGCAAGGATCACGCGCTTCGCCTTGACGAAGGCGGACGCGCCGCCGATCGAGACGGCGATATCGAGGTTGCGATCGAGACTCCACACGGTGGCACGATGAATGACCTCGGCGCTGCTCGCACGCAGCGCCTGCACGAGCTCGGCGCCGGCCCAATAATCGGCGCCGAGCTGATCGCGCTCGGTGACCGGCGTAGACGAGATGGCGCGGAACACCTGTCCGCCAGGGCCGACATTCTCGTCGAGCAGCAGCGTCGACAGGCCGGCTTCGGCGGAGGTCGCAGCGGCGGCGAGGCCGGCGGGTCCGGCGCCGATCACCACGACGTCATAGGCTTCGCGCTTGGGAGCCACAGTCATCTTCCGATCTCCCGCTTGCCCTTCTGGATCTCGATTTGCATGCCATCGGCGACCGGCACGAGACAGCCCTGGCGGTTGCCGACGCCGTCGATGGTAACGAGGCAATCGAAGCACACGCCCATCATGCAATAGGGCAGACGCGGCGCGCCGCTGACCGCAGTCGAGCGCCGTGCATCGCAGCTGGATGCCAGCAGCGCCGCAGAGACGGTGTCGCCCTGCCGCGCCGTGACGGCAACGCCGTCGACGAAGATCTGCACCGGTGGCCGTTTGTCCTGCTCGGATCGTTTAAACATCCTGGCTTCCTCAATATCTCTAATAACCGCTGTCGTTCACCGCACCCGCGCCGCCGAAGCGGCTTGCCGAGAACGCGCCGACCAGCTCCGGCTCGAGCGCGCCCTCTGCCACCATGCGCGCGATCTCGAAGGCGTGGTTGGAGGCGAGCGTCACACCGGAATGGCAGCAGGCGACGAAGGCGCCGGGATGCGTTTCCGACTGGTCGTAGATCGGAAAGCCGTCCTGCGGCATGACGCGGATCCCGGCCCAGCTTCGGACCACGTTGAGCCGCGACAAATGCGGGAACATGCGCTGGGCGCGATCGGTCATCACCGCGCTGATGGAGTGCTTCAGCGCGCGGTCGTCCAGCTCGTCTTCCTTGCTGTCGCCGATCATCACCGTGCCCTCGTCGGTCTGGCGGATCGTCGTCAGCGGATGCGGCAGGAACGGCATGGTGCGTTCGGTCACCACGATCTGGCCGCGGGTCGGGCCCATCGGCGCAAAGAGGCCGACCATCGGCGCCAGCGTCTGGTTGGCATTGCCGGCCGCGAGCACGATCTTGGCGGCGCGCAGCTCGCCCGTCGGGGTGGTCAGGCGGAATTCGCCGCCGCTCTTGCTGATCGCCGAGACCGGGCGCTCCGGAAGATAGTCGATGCCGAATGCCTTGAAGCCGGTGTGGAAGGCACGGAACGTGCGCAGCGAATTGACGTGCCCGTCGAGCGGACAATAGCTGCCGCCGGAGACCTCCGGCCCGATCAGCGGCAGCGACTTCTTCACCTCGGATGCGAAGAGCATCTCCATCTTGTAGTCGGCCGCGCCAGCCTGGTTGTGCATGCGCTTGACCAGCTCGGTCCGCTGGCCGAATTCGTCCTCGCCGAGGGTGAGATGGAAGCCGCCGTTCTGCTGCAGCGAAACGTCGAGCCCTGTCTGCTGCTTCAGCTCGGACGCAAGCCGGCCCCAGGCCTGCGACGCCTGCACGGTCCAGACCGTATAGGCGGGCATGCCGAGGCCCTTGCTCTGGACCCAGACCAGCGCAAAGTTTGCCCGCGAGGCGCGCTTGGTGATGTCGCCTTCGTCGAGCACGGCCACGCGCTTGCCGAGCCGGCCGAGGCCCCAGGCAATCGCGGAGCCGAGCAGGCCGCCGCCGACCACGGCGACGTCGTATTCCCCTGACATGAGTTCTCCTATCGTCCGGTATCGCCCTTGCCGGCGAGCACGCGGTCGAGCCCGTAGAAGCGGTCGAGCAGAATGAGGGCGGTCATCGTGATCGCGATCACGCAGGCCGAGACCGACGTCACCAGCGGATCGATGTTGTCCTGGATATAAAGGAACATGCGCACCGGCAACGTCTCGGTGCCGGGTGCCGCAAGGAAGACGGTCATGGTCAGATCGTCGAAGGACTGGATGAAGGCGAGCGCCCAGCCGCTGATGACGCCGGGCAGGATCAGCGGCAAGGTCACCCGGCGGAACAGCGTCCAGCCGTTGGCACCGAGCGAGACCGCAGCCATCTCGACCGTTCGGTCCATGCCGGTCGCTGCCGCCAGGGTCAGCCGCAGCGCGAACGGAAACACGATGATGACATGGGCTATGATCAGCGCCGCGAAGCTGCCGCCGAGGCCGGCCGAGGTGAAGAAGCGCAGGAAGGCGATGCCAAGCACGACATGCGGGATCATCAGCGGCGACAGGAACAGCGCCGCCAGCGCGTCGCGGCCGCGAAACCGATGGCGCGCGATTGCCAACGCTGCCGGCACGGCAAACAACACCGCCACCAGGGACGACAGCGCGCCGAGCCCGAGGCTGACCCAGAAGGCGTGAATGAATTCCGGATAGTTCAAGATCGTCCTGAACCAGCGCAGCGAGAAGCCGTTGGTCGGTAGCGAGAGAAAACCTTCCGGTGTGAACGCGACCAGGCAGACCACCAGGATCGGCGCCACCATGACGGTAACGAACACGGCGTGGAAGATCAGCGCGAGCGGGCCGTTCCGTCTCATCGGAACACCTCCGCATAGCGGCGCTCGATCAGCGCGTTGCTGCCGACGACGATAAAGACCAGGGCGACCAGCAGGAGCGTGGCGACGGCCGCCCCCAGCGGCCAGTTCAACGTGTTGAGAAACTCGTCATAGGCGAGCGTCGCCGCGACCTTGAGCCGGCGACCGCCGATGATCGCGGGCGTCGCAAAGGCGCTGGCCGAGAGCGAGAACACGATGATGGCGCCGGATAGCACGCCCGGCATGATCTGCGGCATGATGATGCGGCGGATGATGGTGGCTGGGCCCGCGCCGAGCGACATCGCGGCATTCTCGATCTGCGGATCGAGCCGCTGCAGCGCCGCCCACACCGAGAGCACCATGAACGGCATCATGACATGCGCGAGCGCGACGACCATGCCGGTTTCGGTGAACATGAAGGGGATGGGCGCGTGGATCAGGCCGACCGACATCAAGAGCTTGTTCACGAGCCCGTTGTTGCCGCCAAACAGCAGCGCCCAGCCGAGCGTCCGCGCGACCACGGAGATCAGCAGCGGCCCGAGAATGATCAGCAGGAAGAAGCTCTTCCAGCGGCCGCTCATGCGGTTGAGGATGTAGGCTTCGGGCGCACCCAACAGAGCGGTGAGTAGCGTGGTCAGGATCGCGATCCGAAACGTCCGCCAGAACATTTCTGCGAAATAGGGATCGGTCGCGACCTCGTGCCAGTTCTTGAGGATGAAGACCGGCTCGATGCCCTTGTACTGGCCCCAATCGTGAAACGACAGCATCACCGTCATCGCGAGCGGGATCAGCAGCACGCCGACGAATAGCAACAGGGCGGGTGCCGTCAGCGCCCAGGGCGTACGCGCCTCACGTTCCTCGGCGCCGGCACTCATGCGATGGCCCTCGCGCGCACGCTCATGTCCTCGGGCCGCCAGGTGAGGCGAACCGCCTCGCCCTCGACCGGCTGCGCCTTGCCGTCATTCTGGCGGATCACGATCGCCACGCCGCATTCGCTCTCGCACTGGAACAGCCAGTGGTTGCCCTGGAAGATGCGCGTGACGATTTTCGCGCCGAGGCCGGCATCGCCAAAGCCGATGCGCTCGGGGCGGATGCTGACGGTCACGGGACCATTGAGACCGGCCGGCGCCGGCGTGCTCCAGGAGCCCGCCATGAGCTGCGCCGGCGCGACGCTCCGGTCGATCGCCGCGGCAAAGTCGTTGGTCCTGCCGAGGAATTGCGAGACGAAGGCCGACGCCGGCTTTTCATAAGTCTCCTGCGGCGAACCGATCTGCTCGATACGGCCCTGGCTCATCACCACGATGCGGTCGGACAACGACATCGCCTCGTTCTGGTCGTGGGTGACCAGGATCGTGGTGGTGCCGATGGTGCGCTGGATCTGGCGCAGCTCGATCTGCATCTCCTCGCGCAGTTTCGCGTCGAGATTGGACAGCGGCTCGTCGAGCAAGAGTACGCTCGGCTTGATCACCAGCGCACGCGCCAGCGCCACGCGCTGCTGCTGGCCGCCCGACATGCGCCGGGGATGCCGGTCCTCGTAGCCGGCGAGGCCGACCATCGCGAGCGCGGCACGCACGCGTTCGGCCCGTTCGCTGCGCGGCACATTGCGCATTTCGAGACCGAAAGCGACGTTCTCCGCAGCGGTCATGTGCGGAAACAGCGCGTAGCTCTGGAACACAATGCCGAGCCCGCGCTTGGCCGGGTGGATCGCGGTCAGATCCTTGCCCTCGAGGCGGATCGCGCCGCGCGTGGGATCAAGGAAGCCCGCGATCATCTGCAACGTCGTGGTCTTGCCGCAGCCGGACGGACCGAGGAAGGAGATGAACTCCCCCTTCCCTACCGACAGACTGAAGTCGTCGACCACAGTCTGCGCGCCGAACTGTTTTGCGACCCGGTCGAGTTCGAGATAGGCCATGCGCTGTCTCCGCGAACGATCAGATCAGCGCTCGACCTCGCGATTCCAGCGCTTGGTCCACTCCTCGCGCTTCTCGTTGATGACGGTCCAGTCCGGATTGTAGAGCTTTGCCGCGCGCTCGCCGATCGGTGCCATCTTGCCGAGGTCGGGCGGGATCACCAGCGATTTCAGCACTGGGCCGTAGCCGTAATCCTTCAGCAGCACGAGCTGAACCTTGGGATCGAGCAGCATCTTGATGAAGCTCGCCGCGAGCGGCGAGGCGTTCGGCTTGTTGATCGGGCACGCCGTCGTCAGCAGTGTCGCCGCGCCTTCCTTCGGGTAGACGAAGTCGACGGGGAAGCCGGTATTGGCAAAGCTCTGCACGCGGCCGGTGCCCCACACCGCGATCACGGCCTGACCCGACTGGAATAGCTCGGTCATCTTGCCGGGCGAGGGCTCATAGGCGAGCACGTTCGGATTGACCTCTTCCTTGAAGATCTTGAAGCCGGAATCGACATTGGTCTCGCCGCCGCCGTTCATCTTCGACAACATCACAAGCGCCTCCAGGCCATAAGTGTTGTTGATCGGCGGGATCACCAGCTGCTTGGCGTATTTCGTGTCCTTCAGGTCGTTCCACGAGGTCGGCGGCGCCCAGCCTTTCTCTTTGAACACCTTGGTGTTGTACATCAGGCCCGTCGCGACGATGCCGATCGCGACCGCGCGATCATCCTTGAAGCGCGCGGTGTCATAGAGATCGGCCGGCAGTCCCTCGAGCTTGCCGCAGAAGCCGAGCTGGATCGCCTGGTACATCGGGCCGTCATCGACGATGGCAAGATCGATCTGCTGATTGCCCTTCTGCGCCTGGAGCTTGGCCAGCGTGTCGGTGGAGTTGCCGGCGACATACTCCACCTTGACGCTGTTGTCCTTCTCGAAGGCCGGGATCACCTCGTCGCGGATCGTCTTCTCGAACGAGCCGCCGTAGCCGGCGACGTAGAGCGTCTTTTGCTGGGCCGCGGCAGCCGACGGGAAGGCGATGACCGCTGCGATGCTGACCGCGGTCAGAAGGCGAAAAGTCTTCATTTGGACCGATCTCCATACCGGAATGAGGTGACGTGCCGACAAATCTCCGGCCAGAGCGCCTTCCGCATTTCCTTCCCGACCAGGGCTCCGGCCCCTGTTCGGCGGGTTTTGACGCGATTTGGAGGTCTGAACCCCTCAATCTGCCAAAAAAGCGGGCTGGCTCCAGCTCTGATGAAAAAGATCGCAGACCCAAGCTTCCATCGTCCAATGAATAATGGCACCCTCTGCATGCTGAAATGTTATGAATGGAATTCGAGATGGCGCGGATTAATTCGCGGCAGGTGGAGGCCTTCCGCGCGACGATGCTGACCGGCAGCGTCACCGAGGCGGCGAAGCTGATGGCGGTGACGCAGCCCGCGGTCAGCCGCTTGCTGCGCGACTTCCAGGCGCTGCTGAAGATGGAGCTGTTCGAGCGGCGCGGCACCGGCCTCGTGCCGACCGCCGCGGCGATGGCGCTTTATACCGAAGTGGAGCGCTCCTTCGTCGGTCTCGAACGCATCACCGCAGCTGCCGAGGAGATCCGCGGCCGCCGCACCGGCTCGCTGCGCATCGCCGCGCTGCCGGCGCTGGCGAACGGCTATCTGCCGCGGCTGGCCGGACACTTCTTGAAAGAACGGCCCAACCTCAACCTCGCCTTCTTCGGGGTGATCTCGCCGATCGTGGTCGACTGGGTGTTGAACAACCAGTGCGACATCGGCTTTGCCGAGGTGCCGATCGCCCATTCCGGCCTGCCAAGCCTGCGACTGCCGGCGCCCGCGCGCGTCGCAGTGCTGCCGACCGGACACCGCCTCACGGAAAAGCAGGTTTTGGAGCCGCGCGATTTCGAGGGCGAGACCTTCATCTCGCTGTCGGCGGGATCATCGAGCCGGCATCTCCTCGACCAGGTCTTTGATCGTCACGAGGTCCGCCGCGTGCTCAGGGTCGAGACCACGTTGTCGGAAATCATGTGCGGCATGGTGTCGTCGGGACTTGGCGTCGCCATCTGCGATCCTTTCACCGCGAGGGAATTCTCTACCCGCGGCGTGGTCGCGCGTCGGTTCCTGCCGCGCATCGACTTCGAATTCTCCGCCGTCTTTCCGGCACAGCGCAGTCCTTCACCGGTGGCGCTGGATCTGGTCGAGACCATGCGCAAGGCGCTCGCCGAACTCGAGCAGGAGTCGACGCGGGATTTTGCGCCCGGTTGACTTGGACGCCTTGCGATTCCTGCTGTATCCTTTGCGTTCCCGCAGGTAGCACATGGCGCGCATCACCATCATCGAGACCGGGCTCGTTCCTCAAAACCATCGAGAGCGTCACGGCTCATTTCCCGACATGTTCGAACGCATGGTCCGCGCCGAGGATCCGGCGATCACCGTGGATGTCGTCAGCATCCCTGACGGCGATGCACTGCCCGATCCGCGCAAGCTCGAGGCGGTGCTGATCACCGGGGCTGCGGCCGGCGTCTATGACGGGCTCGACTGGATCGCGCCGCTGGAAGATTTCGTGCGCAGGGCTTACGCAAACAAGACGCCGATGGTCGGCGTCTGCTTCGGCCATCAGCTGATCGCACAGGCGCTCGGCGGCACCGTGCGCAAGTCGGAGAAGGGTTGGGCCATCGGACGGCATGTCTACCAGGTGCTGCCGGAGAACGGCGTCATTGCCGGCGAGGAGGTCGCCATCGCCGCCTCGCATCAGGACCAGGTGATCGAGCCCCCGAATGATGCGCTGACAATCCTCTCGTCCGACTTCACCCCGCACGCCGGCCTGCTCTACGCCAACGGCGCCACGCTGACGGTGCAGCCGCATCCGGAGTTCGACGTGGAGTTTGCGAAAGTGTGCTGCGACCTGCGCGACGGCAAAGCGCCGGATGACGTCGTCGCAACAGCGAGGACGTCACTGGGCGAGCCGATGGACAGCGCAAAGCTTGGTGGAGCGATCACGAGGTTCTTGGCGGGCAAATCCATCCCCTCGTCCTGAGGAGCGCGCTCTCGCGCGCGTCTCGAAGGATCGAGGCCACAACTGCAGCAGCGGGGCCTGCATGGTTCGAGACGCCGCTTCGCGGCTCATCACCATGAGGACTAAGACCTCAAAACGGATCGCGTCCCAGTCCCGCCACATCCGCCGGCCGCGGCCCCGGCGCTGCCCAGTGAAACCGGCGATCCTTCTCCGCGATCGCGATATCGTTGATCGAAGCCTCCCGCCGCTTCATCAGGCCGTGCTCGTCGAACTCCCATTGTTCGTTGCCGTAGGAGCGATACCACTGGCCGCCGGCATCGTGCCATTCGTATTGGAAGCGCACGGCGATGCGGTTCTCATCGAATGCCCAGAGGTCCTTGATCAGGCGGTAGTCCTGCTCCTTCTCCCATTTCCGGCTGAGG
The DNA here is from genome assembly GCF_023073355.1 of Bradyrhizobium sp. 199. Taxonomy (GTDB): domain Bacteria; phylum Pseudomonadota; class Alphaproteobacteria; order Rhizobiales; family Xanthobacteraceae; genus Bradyrhizobium. The sequence goes on along the minus strand of NZ_JADPJI010000002.1, from coordinate 895,643 downwards.
AACGCGACGATGGCCTCACGGCCCTGGAGCACTTCCGAACGATTGCGCCAGCGGCTGTCCTCGGTATAGGCGAGCGAGACGCGCACTGGATCGCGCGAATTCCAGGCGTCCTCGGCCATGCGCGCCTTTTGCGCGGCGGTCTCACGGGTGAAGGGCGGAAGCGGCGGGCGCGACATGATGAGCCTCGATTGGTTGGAGCCGCAATCTATCGCTGCGCAAGGTGGAGTCGAGTGGCGATCCCCTATCGGCCGATCACGAAATCAGATCGGCTTTCATCAAGGTCCGGATCGATTTCGGGATCGGCTGGGCGCGGCCGCCGCTGATGAAGGCGACGCGCACCTCGGCTTTCACCAGCACATCCTCACCCCGCTTCACCTCCTGCGCCAGCATGATGGAGGCGCCCTTCACCGCGATCGGCCAGGTCACGACGTCGAGCACGTCGTCCATCCGCGCGGGCTTGAGGAAATCCAGATGCATCGAGCGCACCACGAACGCGAAGCCGGCGCTGTCGGTCTCGGCCTGTTCGAACAGCGCCTGCTGCTCGGCGCCCATCAGCCGCAGATGATTGGTCCGTCCGCGTTCCATGTAACGCAGATAATTGGCGTGATAGACGATCCCCGAGAAATCCGTGTCCTCGTAGTAGACGCGGACCTGCATGTGGTGGCGACCATCACGGATCTCGCCATCGAGATGGGCAGTCACGTCGCGGGCCTCTTCGCTTGTCGGCAACCTGCCCGTTTTGCGCAAAAACGGCCTGCCGCGCAAGCGTTGGCTAGGACACGAATGGTCCCGTCCGGCCCAGCGTTACCTCGACGATCTCCGGCGGCATGCCGACGCGGAGCGGCAAGATGCTGCAGCCGAGGCCGCCGGAGATGATGACGTCGCATTTCAGCCTGACATGACCATAAGCGAGCCGAATGCCGTGCTGCGGCGGCACCGCCGGCGACCAGCCCAGCAAGCGGACCTGACCGCCATGGGTGTGGCCGGACAGTTGCAGCGCGACGCGTGCGGGCACGCGCGGCGCGATGTTGGGTTCATGCGCGAGCAGGATGATCGGTGCGTCGTCGGTGACCTTGGCAAGCGTCGCGCTGAGATCGTCGGCGCCGAAGTGCACCATGCTCCGAAACCGGCGCGCCGGCAGGAAGGCGAGTTGATCGCCTAAGCCGGCGAGCCAGAACGGACGGCCGTCCTTGGTGAGACGTACAACGTCGTTCTCGTAGACGGGAATGCCCGCGGCTTCCAGCGCACGATGCGCGATGGTTGGCCCGTGCCCGGTCCGCTGCACCGTGCTGTCGTCCCAATAATCGTGGTTGCCCATGACGGCATGGACGCCCAGCGGCGCCTTGAGCCCGGCCAACACGCGGGCCCATTCGCTCGATGGAATGATGCGCGTGACCTGATGCAGGCCCGCGACATAGTCGCCAAGCAGCACGATGATGTCAGCATTCAGCGCGTTGGTGCGGTCGACGATGGCCTCGATCCGATCCAGCGGCATCCAGGGATCGCAGGCATGGATGTCGGCAATGACCGCGATCTTCAGCGGAAGATCCGCTGGCCACTGCCGCGGCGTCGGATGATAGCGGGTGACGCGAAGCCGCAGCACCGGCTCGACGGCAACGCCATAGGCAGCCGTCGAGACGCCGAGAGCGGACAGGCCCCCGATGGAACGGATGAGATGACGGCGGGTGATCATGGAAGCCCGTTTCTGATGCAGCTTCTCGATGCGATCCGATTGGAGCGGAATTGGGGTGCGCTCGTGCAGATCGTCTGCACGAGATTACCGGAAATTCATGGTAGCGGAGCGCGCAACGTTGGCGCAGATCAGTCGTCCTCGGCCTGGTCGGTGCCGAACAATCCGAATTGTGTCGCCGCATCGCGCGAGGGCTCGGCGATGCCGAGATGACGGAAGGCATGCGAGGTCAGCAGGCGGCCGCGCGGAGTGCGCTGCAGATAGCCGCACTGGATCAGATAGGGTTCGATGATGTCCTCGATCGCATCGCGGGGCTCGGACAACGCGGCGGCCATCGTCTCGACGCCGACGGGACCGCCGCCATAATTCATCGCGATGGTCGTGAGATAGCGGCGGTCCATAGCGTCGAGCCCTGCGGCGTCGACCTCGAGCGCGCTCAGCGCGTGGTCGGCGATCTTGCGGTCGATCGTGTCGGCATCGGCTGCCGAAGCAAAATCGCGCACGCGGCGGAGCAGACGGCCAGCGATGCGCGGCGTGCCACGGGCGCGGCGCGCGATCTCGTTGGCGCCGTCCGCGCTCATGCCGACATTGAGCACGCGCGCGCCGCGGCTGACGATGCTCTCCAACTCCTCGATGGTGTAGAAATTCAGCCGAACCGGAATGCCGAAGCGATCGCGCAAGGGATTGGTGAGCAGCCCGGCGCGCGTCGTGGCGCCGACAAGGGTGAATTTCGACAGCTCGATCTTCACCGAGCGCGCCGCCGGGCCCTCGCCGATGATGAGGTCGAGCTGAAAGTCCTCCATGGCGGGATAGAGCACCTCTTCCACCGCCGGGCTCAGGCGATGGATCTCGTCGATGAAGAGCACGTCGCGTTCTTCGAGATTGGTCAGCAACGCGGCAAGATCCCCGGCCTTGGCGATGACGGGCCCCGATGTGGCGCGAAAGCCCACGCCGAGCTCCTTGGCGACGATCTGCGCCAGCGTGGTCTTGCCGAGACCGGGCGGGCCGACGAACAGCACGTGATCCAGCGCCTCGCCGCGCTTGCGCGCCGCCTCGATGAAGATGGAGAGATTCTTGCGCGCCTGCTGCTGGCCGACGAAGTCGGACAGCGATTGCGGCCGCAATGCGGTGTCGCCGACATCGTCGCTGCGGCGCTCGGGCGAGACCATGCGGTTGGCCTTGGGATCGCTCACTTAGCCAGTTCCTTCAATCCCAGCCGAATGAGCTGCGCTGTCCCGGCATTCTCACCTGCGTTGCGCGATGCCGATGCGATGGCTGCGGCCGCCTGCGGCTGGCCATAGCCGAGATTGACCAGGGCGGAGATCGCGTCCGCAACGGGCCGCGGCGCCCGCTGGTCGTCGACGGCGCCGGCGAGGTGTACGACGGCGGGATCGACATTGGCGAAGGCCGGCGCCTTGTCCTTCAACTCGGTAACGATGCGCTCGGCAACTTTTGGCCCGACCCCGGGCGTGCGTGCCACGGCCGCCTTGTCGCGTAGCGCGATGGCGTTGGCCAGATCGGACGGCGCCAGGGTGCCGAGCACGGCGAGCGCGACCTTGGCGCCGACGCCCTGCACAGTCTGGAGCAGGCGAAACCATTCGCGCTCGTGATCGGTGCGGAAGCCGAACAGCTTGATCTGGTCCTCGCGCACATAGGTCTCGATCGATAGCACGGCGGCTTCACCAGGCGAGGGCAGATGCTGCAGCGTGCGCGAGGAGCAATGCACCTGGTAACCGACACCGCCGACATCGAGGAGGACGAAATCCTCGCCGTAGGAATCGATCAGGCCCTTGAGCTTGCCGATCATAGTCCCGCGACCTTCAGCCTGAGTGCGGTGCTCTGGCGGTGATGGGCGTGGGTGATGGCGACGGCGAGCGCGTCGGCGGCATCCGCGGACGGCGGCTCGGCCTTCGGCAGCAAAATCTTGAGCATCATCGCGATCTGGTGCTTGTCGGCGTGGCCGGCGCCGACTACCGTCTTCTTGACCTGGTTCGGCGCGTATTCGGCGACAGAGATGCCGAACATCGCGGGCGCCAGCATGGCGACGCCGCGGGCCTGGCCGAGCTTCAGCGTCGCAACGCCGTCCTTGTTGACGAAGGTCTGCTCGACCGCGGCCTCCATCGGCTGGTGGGCGGACAGCACGGCCGCAAGCCCCTCGTGGATCGCGAGCAGCCGGCTCGCCAGCGGCAGATCGTCCGCCGGTTCCACCGAGCCGCAGGCGACGTAGATCAGGCGATTGCCTTCGGCCTCGATCACGCCCCAGCCGGTACGGCGCAGGCCGGGGTCGATGCCGATGATGCGAACGGGGCCACGAATCGGGAGCGCAGTCATGGGCCAGTGATAGCGGCTGGCCGCTCGAAGCGAAACAGAAACAGAACGGAAGTAACAGGGGAGTGGCGGGGGCGTGCCCCGGGCGCGACGCAGCACGAAGTGATGCGTCGCAGAACCGTGGCCCATGTTGCGACCGGTCCTTGAGGCGCCGTGGGTCCCGGCTCTGCGCAGCAGCGTTTCACGCTGCAGCGCGTCCGGGACACGAGAGCTGCCCTACCCGCCCATTTTCGCCATCAGCGCGTCCGACACCTCGAAATTGGTGTAGACGTGCTGGACGTCGTCATGCTCGTTGAGCAGATCCATCAGCTTGATCAGCTTCTCGCCGGTCTCGTCATCGACCGCGACCGTGTTCTGCGGCTTCCAGATCAGCGCGGCCTTGCGCGGCTCGCCGAACTTGGCTTCCAGCGCCTTGGCAACGTCGCGGTAGCCTTCGGTCGAGGCGTAGATCTCGTGGCCGCCTTCGCCGGAGACGACGTCGTCGGCGCCGGCCTCGATCGCGGCATCCAGCACGGCGTCGTCGGAGGCCACGGCGCGGTCGTATTCGATGATTCCGGTACGGTCGAACATGAAGGAGACTGAGCCGGTTTCGCCGAGATTGCCGCCCGATTTGGTAAAGAAGGAGCGGATGTCGGAGGCGGCGCGGTTGCGGTTGTCGGTCAGCGCCTCGACGATGACGGCGACCCCACCGGGGCCATATCCCTCGTAGCGGATCTCGTCATAGTTCTCGCCCTCAGTACCGAGCGCTTTCTTGACGGCGCGCTCGATGTTGTCCTTCGGCATGTTCTCCTGGCGCGCCGCGATGATGGCTGCACGCAGGCGCGGATTCATATTGGGGTCGGGCGTGCCCAGCTTGGCAGCGACGGTGATTTCCCGCGCCAGCTTGCCGAACAGCTTCGACTTCTGCGCATCCTGCCGCCCCTTGCGGTGCATGATGTTCTTGAATTGGGAATGTCCGGCCATGCGTGATCTTCTCTAGGGAGCGCCAGGTGAGCGTGGGAAGCGCGGCCTTATAGGCCGCCACCCCACTGGAAAGAAAGAGGCTCTACGACTTTAAGGTAACACCGTATTGGTGCGTGCCTAAAGGTCGGGCATCGTTAACCCTGATTTCATTCCAGTCTGCGAAAATAGCGTCCGACCGTTCCCCGACAAGAGAGACCTGATGGCGTTCGGACTATTTCGGAAGCGTCTGCCGGAGGCGGCTGCGCCTGCCCCAGCCACGCAGGCTGCGCAGCCGGTGGCCAATTCCGAGCCCGTTGCCGCGGCCGAAACTGATTCGGCCCGGGAAATCCTCGAATTGCTGGAACTCGAGCTCGGCGCCATGATCCGCCAGCTCGAGCGCGCCGCCAATTCGGTGGCTGGCGGCGCCGAGGCGACCGCCACGACGCTGGCCGCCATTCGGGACCGCACCGATGCCCTGACCGGCCGCACCAATGCCGCGCAATCGAACGCCTCGACCTTCGCCCATGCCGCCGACAAGTTCACCCAGTCCGCCCAAGGCATCGGGGCGCAGGTCCGTGAAGCCGGCAAGCTTGCGGACGAGGCCAGCGCCGCGGCGCAGGAAGCGCGCGCCAATGTCGATCGCTTGCGCGAATCCTCCGCCGCCATCGGCAACGTCGTCAATCTGATCGCACAGATCGCGCGGCAGACGACGCTGCTCGCGCTCAACTCGACGATCGAGGCCGCGCGCGCGGGCGCAGCGGGAAGAGGCTTTGCGGTCGTCGCCACCGAGGTCAAGGCCCTTGCGGTGCAGACCCAGGGCGCGACGGAAGAGATCACAAAGAAGATCGACGCACTGCAGCGCGACGCCGCCGGCTCTGCGGATGCCGTGCACCGCATTTCGCAGGCGATCGAGGCGATCCGCCCGGTGTTCGAGACCGTCAACGGCGCGGTGGCCGAGCAGAACGCCACCACCAGCGAAGTCTCCGGCAATGCCGCCAGCGCCTCGGAATTCATCGTCTCGGTCGGCGAGAGCGCGGCCGAGATCGATGCCGCGACCAAGGCGGCCGAGAGCCACGGCGAAAGCGTTGCCAGCGCCGGCAAGGCCGTTACCACCTTTGCTCAAAAGCTGAAGTCGCGCTGCGCCGTGCTGCTGCGCCAGAGCGAGCACGACGACCGCCGCAAGACCGAACGGCTGCCCTGCCATCTCACGTTCGAGAGCGCACGCGGCGTGATGCCGGTTTATGAAATCTCGATGGACGGCGTGTTGATCGGCGGCGCGGACGCCGGCCGGCTCGCACCGCAAGCGATGATCGAAGGCACGCTCGAAAACGTCGGCGCCTGCCGCCTGCGCGTGGTCGAGCAATCCAAGGCCGGCGCCCGCGCGCAATTCGCCAGCCCTAACGCCGAGCTCCGCGAAAAGATCGAGGACAGGCTCTGGTCGATCCACGAAGAGAACACGGAGTTCGTCACCCGCGCCATGGAAGCCGGCAACGCGGTGACGAAGATATTTGAACAGGCGGTTGCGCGCGGCGAGGTCAAGATCGACGACCTCTTCGATACCGACTATGTCGAAATCGCCGGAACCGATCCCCAGCAATACCGCACGAAATATCTCGACTGGGCCGACCGCGCCCTGCCGCCGTTCCAGGAGGCATTCCTGGCGAAGGACCAGCGCATGGCGTTCTGCGCCATGGTCGACCGCAATGGCTTCCTGCCGGTGCACAACAAGATCTATTCGCATCCGCAGCGGCCGGGCGACGCAGCCTGGAACACGGCCAACAGCCGCAACCGGCGGATATTCAACGATCCGGCGGGGCTGGCGGCCGCACGCAACCTGCGATCGTATCTGGTCCAGAGCTATGCGCGCGACATGGGCAACGGAAATACGGTGATGATGCGCGAGATCGACGTCGCGATCCGCGTGCAGGGCCGTCACTGGGGTGGATTCAGGACGGCCTACAAACTGTAGTGCACGCTCAGGCAAGACGCCGAGCGCGAATCATCCTTTAAGATCGAAATTGGAATGGGAATGCCGCCGTGAGCTGGCGTACGGCTCTGACTGGAGGACTCACCGAACATGTCCGTCGCACAACTTGCCGTCATGGACACCGGCTCCAATCGCACGCTGGCCGAACGGCTGATTGATCAGCTTGCCGACCGCATCGGCGGCCTCGGCGTGGAGCTTGCCGATATTGCCGGCAACGTCCAGGAAGTCGCAAACCGCGTCGCAGGCCAGTCGGAACGGTTCCACCATCTTCAGAAGACGGCCGAGATAATGGTCTCGGCCAACCACGACATCGCCAACGCGTCGCAGGCGGTGCAAACGACCACGTCCACGGCGGCCAGCGAGATCGCGCAGTCGCGCAGCGCCGTCGATACCGCGGTCAGCCACATCTCCGAGCTGGTCGCAGCGGTGGAGCGCATCGAAGCGCGCCTCAGTGCCGTCGGCTCGGCGCTGGTGCAGGTCGCCAAAGTCTCCGGCTCGATCGAGGCGATCGCGAAGCAGACCAATCTGCTCGCACTCAATGCCACCATCGAGGCAGCACGCGCCGGCGACGCCGGCCGCGGCTTTGCGGTGGTCGCAAGCGAGGTGAAGAACCTTGCGGAAGCCACCCGCCAGGCCACGCATCAGATCTCCGACACCGTGCGCGATCTCGACGGCCAGATCGAAGGCCTGATCGGCGAAAGCAGCGACGCATCGCAGCGCGCGAAGACCGCCGGCGAAGGCGCCCAGCAGATCTCCGGCATCATCTCGCGGGTCCAGCAGGGCTTTGCCTCCGTGGAAGCGGAGATCGGCAGCGTCACGCGCGCGGCGACCTCCAATCTCGGACATTGCGACACCGTCATCAGCGAGCTGAGCGAACTCGCCAAGGGCGTCGACCTCTCCTCTCGCGATCTCAAGAGCGCCGATCAGCGGGTGACAAAGCTGCTCGACACCTCCGAAGGCCTGATCGCGCTGATCGCAGACAGTGGCGTGGAGACATCGGACGCGCCGCTGATCCGCGTCGTCGTCGAGACCGCGAAGCGGATCTCGGCCGAGTTCGAGGCCGCGATCGACCGCGGCGACATCACGCTCGATCGGCTCATGGACGAGAACTACCGGGAGATCCCCGGCACCGATCCAAAGCAGTACCACACCAGCTACGTCGACTTCACCGACCGCGTGCTGCCCGCGATCCAGGACCCGATCCAGAAATCCGATCCCCGCATCGTGTTCTGCGTCGCCTGGGCCAAGGGCGGCTACCTGCCGACCCACAACCCCAACTACCGCCTGCCGCAGGGCAAGGACCCGGTCTGGAACAATGCCAACTGCCGCAACCGCCGCCTGTTCACCGATCGCGCGGTGAAGAAGGTCGCGGCGAACACCAAGCCATTCCTGCTGCAGACCTACCGCCGCGACATGGGCGGCGGGCAGTTCGTGCTGATGAAGGATCTGTCGTCACCGATCATGATCCGAGGCAAGCACTGGGGCGCCTTCCGGATGGGTTTTCGGCAGAGCTGACGGCCGGCGCGACGGCATCCCTGAAATAAAAAGTTTGAAAACAACCCCATGCACAGTAGCCGGGGCGAGTAGAATCAATGGCTTAGGCGCATGCGCCTGGGCGGTGACATCAGACGCAGTCGGCTGTCCGCGTTTCCCCACCTCCCGACGGAGAGATCATTCGAGCACACCGATGCGCCCACGCTTGACCCGCCGGGCAAAACAGGAGCACCGGGAATATTCCGAAATGGCTGGGCGGCCCTCTATGTCAGGCACCAGGCGTGATGGTGCGCCGTCGATGCCGGAGTAGACGGCGGAGCAGTCTCGCCGCAAACACCACTGCCCCTTCTCCCCTTGCGGGAGAAGGTGGCGCGAAGCGCCGGATGAGGGCTTCTATCAGCGAACTCAGCTGCCCAAGTTACATGGGCGTAGAGAGACCCCTCATCCGGCTTCGCTTCGCGAAGCCACCTTCTCCCACAAGGGGAGAAGGTGCATTAGCGATTGCCGCGTTGTTCAGCTCAACCAGAATTTCGGCGTCGTCGGCTCCAGCCGGCCGCCCGCACGCACCGGCGCAATCCGCAGCGCAAGCCCCGTCGCGTCATCGGTCTCCACGGCGACGCCGCTCAGCGTCGCCGCGCCCGCTGCTGGCTCGAAACGTCCTGACGGAATCCCCGACGTGAACCGCCGCAGCGGTTCTTCCTTCTGCATGCCGATGATGGAATCGTAGTCGCCGGTCATGCCGGCATCGGTCATGTAGGCGGTGCCGCCCGACAGGATCTGGTGGTCGGCGGTCGGCACGTGGGTGTGCGTGCCGACGACCAGGCTGGCGCGGCCGTCGCAGAAGAAGCCGATGCCCTGCTTCTCGCTGCTCGCCTCGCAATGGAAATCGACGACGATGGCATCGGCGGCAACGCCGAGCGGACAGGCCCCTAACTCGCGTTCCAGCGCTGCGAAGGGATCGTCGAACGGGGTCATGAAGACGCGGCCGAGCGCGTTGACGACAAGCGCATGCTTGCCGTTCTTGGTCTCGACCAATGCGGCACCGCGGCCCGGCGTGCCACGCGGATAGTTCGCGGGACGTACCAGGCGCTCGGCGCGCTCGATGAACACCAGGGCTTCACGCTGGTCCCAGGAATGGTTGCCGAGCGTCACTGCATCGGCGCCAGCATCGAGAAACTCCTGATAGATCGCTTCCGTGATGCCGAAGCCGCCGGCGGAATTCTCGCCGTTGACGACGACGAAATCGAGCGACCAGTCCTTGACCATGCCGGGCAGATATTCGGCGATCGCGTTCCGCCCGCTGCGGCCGACGACATCACCCACGAAGAGAATGCGCAACTTCAGAACTCCGGAAATCGAACACGTCCGATTCCGTTAGCACATAATCCAGCGCGACGTCGTGCGATAGTGCCGGAACCGCCTTGATCTCCTGCGCTGCAAAAGCGAGCCCGATGCCGACGATGTTCTTGGCTTTTCGCAGATGCGCGAAGGTGTGGTCGTAGTGTCCCGCGCCATAGCCGATGCGATGGCCGAGACGATCGAATGCGGCGAGCGGTGTCAGCATGATGTCGGGGATGACTTCGGCGGCCCCGGGCGACGGCTCGGGAATACCGAGCGGACCAAGCATCAGCCGGTCGTTGGGATGGAAGATGCGGAAGATCAGCGATTGCCCCCGTGCGGTGACGCAAGGCAGGGCCAGCCTTGCGCCCTCCTCCGCCAGCCTCGTGAGCAGCGGCATCGGATCGATCTCGCTGCGGATCGGCGAATAGCCGGAGACGATGCTGCCGGGCAGCAGGTCGAACGGCAGCCCGCGCTTCGCGAGCTTTGCAGCGGCGGCGGCGCGCTTCTTGTCGCTCAGCGCGTCGCGCGCCGCGAGGGCTTTGGCACGGAGTTCGGCTTTCGTGTTGGTCATGCGCTTGGTCCCCACGTCATCACTCGCGGATGCGGGTGATCCAGTATTCCAGAGGCGGTGGTGATTCACACAAGGGCCGCGGCGTACTGGATGCCCAGCCCTCGAGCGCCGGTGCGCACCAGGGGGGCATGACACCTGTTGAACAGGCCGCAGTTAGTTTCAACAAGCAGAAACCAAGCAAACAAAAGTGCGAAGCCGCGGACGCCGTTGAAGCACTCGATCCCGGAGTTCCCTACGAAAGTAGGTGGGCACCATATGTCCGGGCCCACGGGCCCGGCCAGGGACAGTTCCCTAAAGGATCGATAAGGCCCCGGGGATATATGGCTCCTGACGCGCGTCGCAGCCTCGCCTTCGCAATGTAACAACGATGCTGACGAATCGCTAGTCTGACCGGCGACCTCGTTCTCGAAGGCTCGCGGCGCCACCCTCCCCTGGAGGGGCCCTCCCAGGGGAGGTGGCCGTCACCCGATCGCGACGCCGTTGCCCACCGTCCGGTTCAGGACCTGGGTCGACTTCTCGATGCGTTCGGCGGCCGCGTTCAGGGCGTTCACCACCGCGGTCTGCGTCATCCTGGCGCGCTCGACGGCGGCATTGCGGAAATCCCTGAGCTCGGTCAGCTCCTGCTCCATGCTGCGGACACGGTTGCCGACATCGACCAGTTCGTCGCAGACGGTCAGCGCCGCCATCACGGTGAGCCTGGCATCACCGATCTCGCCGAACTTTCCGCGCAGCGACTGTATCCGCGTCTCCAGGCTTTCGGCGAGCTTGAGCAGCCGCACCTCCTGGCCCTCCTCGCAGGCCATGCGGTATTGCCGGCCGTTGATGGTGACGTTGATGTGGCTCATCCATCCTCTCCGGTATCGAGCACCGAACGTATCGTGACGATCGCGGAATCCAGCCGGTCGGAGATCTCGCGATTGGTGCGCTCGAGCTTGCGCGCCTTCACCAGCGCGCCATCGAGCTCATCGGCAAGCCGCGAACGGTCGGCGCCGAGCGCCTGAATCCGCGCCGCGAGTTCGTTCTCGTCGCGATCGGCATCGCGCCGCCGCTCCACCGCGCTTTCAAGCGCGTCGAGCGCCGCCATCAGCCTACGGGTCGCGATCTCGATCTCGACCGCGGAGGACTCCGTCATGGCAGAACTGTTGGACACGCGATCGTTCATGCAGTCAGCGGTGGAACCTGGCGGCCTTTGCCCAGTGGCCTTTTCCTGGGGCTTGCCGCCCGGCAAAAGACTCGGTTCGGCAAGCGGTTAGAAGCAGAAATTTACGTGGCAAGCTAGGGGAGCGCAACGTCGCCGCGAAACTATGCACCGATAGATCGGAAGGAGGTCGTCCCGAATCGTCCATTCCTCCCCCCTGCGAGCCCAGCGGAAACCGATCTCCACAGAGGCAACTTTTGCGGCCAAACCGGCGTTTGATTGCCTTGGACTCCCGGAACCGAGGTGCTATCCCAGCCCCGACCTTCAGTGGCCGCCAGGCTCTTCCCGCGCGGGCGTGCATCGCCAAGCGCCTCATTTCAGACGGATTTTCAGACATGACGCAGGTCGATCACTCCCGTATGGCCAACGCGATCCGCGGCCTTTCGATGGATGCTGTCGAGAAGGCGAAATCGGGTCATCCCGGCCTGCCGATGGGTGCCGCCGACATCGCCACGGTGCTGTTCACGCAGTTCCTGAAGTTCGACATCGCTGCGACCGAATGGCCGGACCGCGACCGCTTCGTGCTCTCGGCCGGCCACGGCTCGATGCTGCTCTACTCCCTGCTGTATCTCATCGGCAGCCCCGAGATGACGATCGACCAGCTCAAGGACTTCCGCCAGTTGGGATCGCTGACGCCGGGACATCCCGAGCACGGCCACACCAAGGGCATCGAGACCACGACCGGCCCGCTCGGCCAGGGCATTTCGACCGCCGTCGGCATGGCACTGGCCGAGAAGATGCTCGCTGCCGAGTTCGGCAAGAAGATCGTCGACCATCACACCTATGTGCTGGCCTCCGACGGCGACCTGATGGAAGGCGTCTCGCAGGAAGCGATCGCGATGGCCGGGCACTGGAAGCTCAACAAGCTGGTCGTGCTCTATGACGACAACGGCATCTCGATCGACGGCCCGACCTCGATGAGCGATTCCGTGGACCAGGTGAAGCGCTTCAAGTCGGCCGGCTGGGCCGCCGAGAAGATCGACGGACACGACCAGGCCGCGATATCAGCCGCGATCACGCGCGCGCAGAAATCCAGCAAGCCGACGCTGATCGCCTGCCGCACCACCATCGGCTTCGGCGCGCCGCACAAGGCCGGCACCAACAAGGTGCACGGCGAGGCGTTAGGGGCCGACGAGCTCAAGGCCGCCAAGGAAAATCTCGGCATCTCGCTCGAGCCGTTCTCGGTGCCGGAGGACGTACTGAAGGCATGGCGCGCAGCCGGCAGCCGCGGCGCTTCGGTTCGCCAGGAATGGGAGACACGGCTCGGCGAGCTCGGCAGCCGCAAGCGCGCCGAGTTCGAGCGCCGCCTGCGTCACGAGCGTCCGGCGGCACTCGCGAAGGCGTTCAAAGCTTACAAGAAGGAGCTGCTGGAAAAGCCGATGACTGCGGCCACCCGCAAATCGTCGGAGGCCGTGATCGAAGTGATCGCCGGCGCGATGCCGATGGAATTCCTGGCCGGCTCGGCGGATCTCACCGGCTCCAACAACAACAAGGCGAAATCGGCCACAGCCTTCTCGGCCAAAACACCGAAGGGCCGCTTCATCCACTACGGCATTCGCGAGCACGGCATGGCCGCCGCGATGAACGGCATCTTCCTGCACGGCGGCTTTGCGCCGAACGGCGCGACCTTCCTCGTCTTCACTGACTATGCGCGGCCCGCGATGCGGCTGGCGGCGCTGATGGGCGCCGGCGTTGTCTACGTGATGACGCACGACTCCATCGGCCTCGGCGAAGACGGCCCGACCCATCAGCCGGTCGAGCATCTCGCCGCGCTTCGCGCCATTCCCAACATGCGAGTCTTCCGTCCGTGCGATTCCATCGAGGTCGCCGAGTGCTGGGAGCTCGCGCTCAACCGCATCGACGGTCCGACCGTGCTGGCACTGACGCGGCAGAACCTGCCGCAGCTACGCACCACCGCGCCGAACGACAATCCGTGCCAGCACGGCGCCTACGAGTTGGTGGCACCCCAGGGCGAAGCCAAGGCGACGCTGTTCGCCTCGGGTTCCGAAGTGGAGATGGCAGTCGCCGCGCAAAAGCAGCTTGCCGAACGCGGCATTCCGACACGGGTGGTCTCGGTGCCCTCGCTCGAGCTCTTGTTAGCGCAACCAAAGGAACGCCGCGACGCGATCATCGGCAACGCGCCGATCAAGGTCGCGATCGAGGCGGCCGTGCGCTGGGGCTGGGACGCTGTGATCGGCCAGGATGGCGAATTCGTGGGCATGCATTCGTTCGGTGCCAGCGCGCCTCTCAACAAGGTCTTTCAGCATTTTGGCATTACCTCCGAGGCCGCGGTTAACGCTGTGCTGAAGCGCGTTTCCTGAGAGTTGAGATTGCCCCAAAAAAGGACTACGTAATCTCTCATATGATCAAGCACCGCCCGGCCGAACCGGGCGCCCAACCCTGAAAAACCCTCGCAGGCGCGTCGTAGCGCGTTGTGCGGGATGACAACAGTCATTGAAGGAGATGAAGCATGGCAGTCCGCGTTGGAATTAACGGTTTTGGCCGCATCGGCCGCAACATCCTGCGGGCTATCGCCGAGTCCGGCCGCAAGGACATCGAGGTCGTCGGCATCAACGACCTCGGTCCGGTCGAGACCAACGCCCATCTGCTCCGTTTCGACAGCGTCCATGGCCGCTTCCCCGGCACCGTGACCGTCGATGGCGACACGATCAGTCTCGGCGGCGGCAAGATCAAGGTGACCGCCGAGCGCGATCCCTCGAAGCTGCCCTGGAAGGATCTCGGCGTCGACATCGCGATGGAATGCACCGGCATCTTCACCTCGAAGGACAAGGCTTCCGCGCATCTGACCGCCGGCGCCAAGCGGGTGCTGGTCTCCGCGCCCGCCGACGGCGCCGATGCCACCATCGTCTACGGCGTCAATCACGAGACGCTGACCAGGGATCATCTGGTCATCTCGAACGGTTCCTGCACCACCAACTGCCTCGCGCCGGTGGCCAAGGTGCTGAACGATCTCGTCGGCATCGAGACCGGCTTCATGACCACGATCCACGCCTATACCGGCGACCAGCCGACGCTCGATACGATGCACAAGGATCTCTATCGCGGCCGTGCGGCTGCGATGTCGATGATCCCGACCTCGACCGGTGCGGCGAAGGCGATCGGCCTCGTGCTGCCCGAGCTGAAGGGCAAGCTCGACGGTGTCGCGATCCGCGTGCCGACCCCGAACGTCTCGGTCGTCGACCTCAAGATCGTCGCCAAGCGCGCCACCGACGCCAAGGAAATCAACGCGGCGATGAAGCGTGCCTCCGAGCAGCAGCTCAAGGGCATCCTCGGCTACACCTCCGCGCCGAACGTCTCGATCGACTTCAACCACGACCCGCACTCCTCGACCTTCCACGAGGACCAGACCAAGGTGCAGAACGGCACGCTGGTGCGCGTGATGTCCTGGTATGACAACGAGTGGGGCTTCTCGAACCGCATGGCGGATACCGCCGTTGCGATCGCGAAGGTGATCTGAGTAGCAGGTCTCGTGTCCCGGACGCGGTGCAGCGCGCTTGCGCTGCTCCGCAGAGCCGGGACCCATGTCTCCCCGCGTAGGTCCCGGTTCTGCACAGCGGCACTTCGCGCCGCAGTGCGCCCGGGACAAGAGAGAGTGTCCGATGACCAACAAATTCCGCACCCTCGACGACGTCGAATTGAAGGGCAAGCGCGTGCTGCTGCGCGTCGATCTCAACGTGCCCATGGACAATGGCCGCGTCAGCGACACGACCCGGCTCGAGCGCGTGGCGCCGACCATCACCGAAATCTCCAACAAGGGCGGCAAGGTCATCCTGCTCGCGCATTTCGGCCGGCCCAAGGGGCGCGATGCCAAGGAGTCGCTCAAGCCGGTCGCCGAAGCGCTGTCGAGGGTCGTGAAGAAGCCCGTCGCCTTCGCTGAGGATTGCATCGGTGAGCCCGCGGCCAAGGCGGTCGCCAGCCTGAACGACGGCGACATTCTCTGTCTCGAAAACACCCGCTTCCACAAGGAAGAGGAAAAGAACGATCCCGCCTTCGTCGCGGAGCTGGCAAAGCTCGGCGACATCTGGGTCAATGACGCGTTCTCGGCGGCGCACCGCGCCCATGCCTCGACCGAAGGCCTCGGCCACAAGCTGCCCGCCTATGCCGGCCGCACCATGCAGGCCGAGCTCGTCGCGCTGGAGAAGGCGCTGGGCTCGCCGGCCAAGCCCGTTATCGCCATCATCGGCGGCGCCAAGGTCTCGACCAAGATCGACCTGCTCGAAAATCTCGTCAGCAAGGTCGATGCGCTGGTGATCGGCGGCGGCATGGCCAACACTTTCCTGCACGCCCAGGGCGTCGGCGTCGGCAAGTCGCTGGCCGAGAAGGATCTCGCCGCCACCGCGCTGCGCATCATGGAGAAGGCGGAAGCCGCCAACTGCGCCATCATCCTGCCGGTGGATGCCACCGTCGCTTACCATTTCGCCGCCAACGCGCCCTCGCATGCCTATGGGCTCGACGCGATCCCGGCCGACGGCATGATCCTCGACGTCGGTCCGCAGTCGATCGCCCGTGTCCATGCCGCGATCGACGATGCGGCCACCCTGGTCTGGAACGGACCGCTGGGCGCGTTCGAGATGCAGCCGTTCGACCGCGGCACGGTCGCGGCCGCCAAGCACGCTGCCGAGCGCACCAAGGCCAAGAAGCTGATCTCGATCGCGGGCGGCGGCGACACCGTCGCAGCGCTCAACCAGGCCGGCGTCGCCGGCAGTTTCACCTATGTCTCGACCGCCGGTGGCGCATTCCTTGAATGGATGGAAGGCAAGCCCCTGCCCGGCGTTGAGGTTTTGCGCATCAAGTAAGCCAGAGCGGCGAGTAATTAGCGGCCTTACAGGCCCCCAACGGGAGAAAAAGACAGATGGCTCGGATCACGTTACGTCAATTGCTCGACCACGCGGCAGAGAACGATTACGGCGTACCGGCCTTCAACATCAACAACATGGAGCAGGCGCTGGCGATCATGGACGCGGCCAACCAGGTCGACGCGCCCGTCATCATCCAGGCCTCGCGCGGCGCACGCTCCTACGCCAACGACATCATGCTCAAGCACATGATGGACGCGGTCACCGAAATCTATCCGCACATCCCGGTTTGCGTGCATCTCGACCACGGCAACGAGCCGGCAACCTGCATGACCGCGATCCAGGCCGGCTTCACCTCCGTCATGATGGACGGCTCGCTGAAGGCCGACGGCAAGACCCCAGGCGACTGGGGCTACAATGTCGGCGTCACCAAGACCGTGACCGACATGGCCCATCTCGGCGGCATCTCGGTGGAGGGCGAGCTCGGCGTGCTCGGCTCGCTCGAGACCGGCATGGGCGACAAGGAAGACGGCCACGGCGCCGAGGGCAAGCTCAGCCACGACCAGCTCCTGACCAACCCGGACGAGGCTGTGAAGTTCGTCCAGGAGACCAAGGTCGACGCGCTCGCGATCGCGATGGGCACCTCGCACGGCGCCTACAAGTTCACCCGCAAGCCCGACGGCGACATCCTCGCCATGAACGTGATCGAGGAGATCCACCGCAAGCTGCCGAACATGCATCTCGTCATGCACGGCTCGTCGTCGGTGCCGCAGGAGCTGCAGGAGATCATCAACGCCAATGGCGGCAAGATGAAGCCGACCTGGGGCGTGCCGGTGGCCGAGATCCAGCGCGGCATCAAGAACGGCGTGCGCAAGATCAACATCGACACCGACAACCGCATGGCCATGACCGGTCAAATCCGCAAAGTGCTCAAGGACAGCCCGGAAGAATTCGATCCGCGCAAATACCTGAAGCCGGCGATGGAAGCGATGACCAAGCTGTGCAAGCAGCGGCTCCAGGAGTTCAACACCGCGGGCCAAGCCTCCAAGATCAAGCGGGTCCTGACCACGGCCGAGATGGCCAAGCGCTACGCCAAGGGCGAGCTCGACCCGAAGGTGGCGTAACTTTCCCTCCCTCTCCCCGCTCTTTCGCGGGGAGAGGATCGGGGTGAGGGGCTCTCTCAACGGGTTGTGTCCTCTCGATAGACCTGTACCCCCTCACCCGGATCGCTTCGCGATCCGACCTCTCCCCGCAGGCGGGGCGAGGTGAAGGGTCGCCCCGCTGGCCCGACGCTTACTCAGCCGATCTCCCTTTACCCTGCGACGAACGTTAACTCGGCAATTGCCCGAGAACGGTCTATTTTCCCGGGCAAGGGCAGAATCGTTTTGGGAGGACCTCTCGATGGATCTGACTGAGCTCAACGGGATCGCGACCGCCATGGTCGCATCAGGCAAGGGCATCCTTGCCGCCGACGAATCCTCCGGCACCATCAAGAAGCGCTTTGACGCGATCGGCGTGGAATCGACCGAAGAGAACCGCCGCGACTACCGCGAGATGCTGTTCCGCTCCAAGGAGGCCATGAGCCAGTATATTTCCGGCGTGATCCTCTACGACGAGACGATCTGGCAGGATGCCAAGGACGGCACGCCGCTGGTCAGGCTGATCGAACAGAGCGGCGCCATTCCGGGGATCAAGGTCGACGAAGGCACGCAAGCGCTGCCGATGTGCCCGGGCGAAACAGTCACCGCCGGGCTCGACAAGCTCGCCGAGCGGCTGAAGAAATATTACGAGCGCGGCGCACGCTTTGCCAAATGGCGCGCGGTGATCGACATCGGCAGCGGGATCCCCTCGATGACCGCGATCAGCGTCAACGCGCACGCGCTGGCGCGCTATGCTGCGCTGTGCCAGGCCGCCCAGATCGTGCCGATCGTCGAGCCTGAGGTGCTGATGGACGGCGACCACGACATCGACCGCTGCTATGAGGTGACGCAACGCGTGCTCAACAAGACGTTTCAGGAATTGCGGGTGCAGCGCGTTGCGCTCGAAGGCATGGTGCTCAAGCCCAACATGGCGATCTCAGGCAAGAAGTGCGCAAGACAGGCCTCGGTCGAAGAGGTCGCGGAAAAGACAATACGGCTGCTGAAGGCCTGCGTGCCCGCGGCCGTGCCCGGCATTGCCTTCCTCTCCGGCGGCCAGTCGGATGAGGAGGCAACCGCCCATCTCAACGCCATGCACAAGCTCGGCCCGCTACCCTGGGGCCTGACTTTCTCCTACGGCCGCGCGCTCCAGGCCGCGCCGCAGAAGGCCTGGTCCGGCAAGGCCGAGAACGTCGCGGCCGGACAGCGCGCCTTCAGCCACCGCGCGCGAATGAACGGATTAGCCTCCAAGGGCGAATGGCAAAGCAGCCTGGAAAAGAAGGCAGCCTAGATCTTGTCGAACAAACCACCTCCGCCCCGCCCGGCGCCCCGCCTCTATCTCGCGACCCCTGTCGTCGATGACCCCGCTTCGCTTCTTGCCGAGCTGCCGGGCCTGCTCGCCGCCGCCGATGTCGCGGCCGTGCTGCTGCGGCTGAAGGAGACCGATCAGCGCACCATGATCACGCGCATCAAGGCGCTCGCACCGCCAGTTCAGAAGGCGGGTGCCGCGCTGCTGGTCGACGGCCACGCCGAGCTGGTCGCGCGCGGCGGCGCCGACGGCGCGCACCTGCCCGGCATCGCTGCGCTGAAAGAGGCGCTGCCGTCGCTCAAGCCCGATCGCATCGCCGGTGTCGGCGGGCTGACGACGCGGCACCATTCCATGGACGCGGGCGAGATGGGGGCGGATTACGTGCTGTTCGGCGAGCCCGACGCGAAAGGCCAGCGTCCCTCGGCACAAGCGATCGCGGAGCGGTTGGACTGGTGGGCCGAGCTGTTCGAGCCGCCCTGCGTCGGCTTTGCCATGTCGCTGGAAGAAGCCCACGACTTCGCCACCAGCGGCGCCGATTTCGTGCTGGTCGGCGACTTCATCTGGTCCGATCCGCGCGGGCCCAAGGCCGCGCTGATCGAGGCGGACGCTGCGATCAAGAAAGCCCATGCGACGGTGACGGCGAGCCAGAATCCCGCAGGCAGCGAGCACGGCTAGCGCCTGACATGAAGCTCCCCTGCATCACCATATTGGCTACGCTGCTGCTCACGCTGCCCGCGGCCGCGCAGCTCCAGATCACCCCGCCGGCGACAACGCCGAGCACGCCGGTCGAGAAGCAAAAGCTCAAGCCGGCACCACCCGCCAAGAAGAAGGAGCCGGCGCCGAAGCCTTCGGCCTCGCCCAAGCCGTCCCCCTCCTCCAAGCCGACGCCAACCCCGACCGTGATCCCGGCGCCGCCGACCGACAATTCCAGTGCCGATCTGGTGTACGGCGCCTATCAGCGCGGCCAGTACAAGTCGGCGTTCGAACTCGCCACCGCCCGCGCGCAAGCAGGCGATCCCAAGGCGATGACCATGCTCGGCGAGCTCTATTCCAACGCCATGGGCATCCGGCGCGACTACGCCAAGGCGGCCGAATGGTACAAGCGCGCCGCCGATGCCGGCGACCGCGAGGCAATGTTCGCGCTCGCCATGCTGCGCATTTCGGGCCGCGGCGGCTCGGTCGACAAGGGCGAGGCGGTCAAGCTGATGGCGTCCGCCGCCAAGCTCGGCGAGCCCAAGGCGGCTTATAACCTCGCTTTGCTCTATCTCGACGGCCAGAGCCTGCCGCAAGACGTCAGGCGCTCCGCCGAGCTGCTGCGCCAGGCCGCCGATGCCGGCCTGCCCGAGGCGCAATACGCGCTCGCGACCTTCTACAAGGAAGGCACCGGCGTGCCGAAGGACCCGGAGCGCGCGGTGCGGCTGCTGCAGGCCGCCTCGCTCGCCGACAATGTCGACGCCGAGGTCGAATATGCCATCGCCATGTTCAACGGCACCGGCACGCCGAAGAACCAGCCGGCCGCCGTCGCCCTGCTTCGCAAGGCATCGCGCCAGGGCAGCGCGATCGCGCAGAACCGGCTGGCGTGGGTCCTGATCAACGGCGTGGGCGTATCCGCGGACAAGGTCGAGGGTTTCAAATGGCACCTGGTGGCCAAAACCGCCGGCAAGGGCGACCCGGAGCTCGACAAACAATTATCCGACCTTCCGGCCGAGGACCGGGCCAAGGCGGAGGCCGCCGCCAAAAAATGGCTCGGGAGCAAATGACTTGACCTGAGGGCCCTTGCAGGGCACCCAATCTCTCAAACAGGCGCGATTTCCCGCCATTTCCCCCGATCACGTCCAGAGCTCATGCTGTATTCCGCAACTATCAACGTCATGGTCAAGGCTGCGCGCCGTGCCGGCCGCAGTCTCAAGCGCGATCTCGGCGAGATCGAGCATCTCCAGGTCTCGATGAAAGGGCCGGCCAACTTCGTCTCGCTCGCCGACAAGCGCGCCGAGGAGATCGTCTATCAGGACCTCGCCAAGGCCCGCCCCGGCTACGGCTTCATCGGCGAGGAAGGCGGCAGGCGCGAGGGCAGCGACAAGAGCCACACCTGGATCGTCGACCCGCTCGACGGCACCACCAACTTCCTGCACGGCATTCCGCAATTTGCGATCTCGATCGGTCTTGCGCGCGAGGGCACGGTGATCGCCGGCGTGATCTACAACCCCGCCAACGACGAGCTCTACATCGCCGAGCGCGGCAAGGGCGCCTTCCTCAACGACCAGCGGTTGCGGGTGGCCGGGCGCCGCCAGCTCAACGAATGCGTGGTGGCCTGCGGCCTGCCCCATATCGGCCGCGGCGACCACGAGGAATTCCGCCGCGAGATGACCGCGATCCAGGATCGCGTCGCTGGCCTGCGCCGCTTCGGCGCCGCCTCGCTCGACCTCGCCTTCGTCGCCGCCGGCCGCCTCGACGGCTATTGGGAGCGCGATCTGCAATCCTGGGACATCGCCGCGGGGCAGATCATGGTGCGCGAGGCGGGTGGCACGATCACCGACATCGACACCCCGGGCGATGCGCTGGTGACGGGGCACGTCGTGTGCGGAAATGAATTCGTGCACGGGGAGCTGGTGAAGATTTTGCGGAAGTAGGCATAGTAGCACGATGGCTCGATCTGCTGCGGCTAATCGTCGTCCTCTTCGGATTCGTCGTCGCGATATTCACCGCCAATCGTCAGACCCTCGATAGTCGTGGCGCCTTTCGACTTGATCACCCGGCGAAGTGGGACCGAACTCTCGCTTCGCAGTGCCTCCATCAGCTGTTCCGAATGGGTAACAATCCAGATGTCGGCGCGGCGTGATGCCTTGGCGATGAGCCGGGCCAGCGGCGCCAGCAGCGAGGGATGCAGGCTTGTCTCGGGTTCGTTCAGCGCGATGAAAGGCGGCAGCCGGTAACCCATGAACACTGCGAGCAGGCAGATGTATTTGAGCGTCCCATCGGATAATTCGTGAGCCTTGAACGGCCGCGGCATGTCGGCCAGCTGCAGATCGAATTCACACCTGCCATTTTCTTCCCATGCGCGGAGTTCGGCGCCCGGGAGTGCATCCTGGATTGCGTCCTGCAGGTCGCTCGCGTCTTCCCGAATGACATAGAGAGTGGCCAGGGCCGCAGCCAAATCGCTTCCATCGGCGCTGAGCGAGGGCGTTGCGATCGCCAGACATGGCTTTCGTATCGGTGACGCCGGATCCGTGCGAAAGTCATGATAGAAGCGCCAGCCCAGCATCGCATTTCTGATCAGGTCGATTTCGGGACATTCCTTGCTGTCGAAAAAAGCCGCAAGTGCAGTCTCTGACGGCAGCACCGCATCCTTGTGAGCGTTCCAGGCGCCACTCTCGCCGCGGACGCTGATGAGCGAATTCACCCGCTCCATCAGCTGAACCCTTCGTTTGCCGCGAGTCGTTTCGATACTTTCGGCCTTGATCATCGGCTCACCGGAAAACGCGGCCTGAAGCGGGCTGGGAAACCCCAGCTCGATGGAATACCTCATGCTGTCGAATGTGGCCGACAGCCGCAGCCGCCCGTCTTCGCCTCGCTTGCGAATGCCGGACCAGCAGACCGAACTCAATCCGCCTTCATCGGCGATCGTGCGCGTGATTTGACCGGCCGCCGCGTCGCGCAACAGCGACAAGGACTTGTAGAGATTGGATTTGCCGACACCGTTCTCGCCCACAAACACCGACAACGGATGGATGGGTAGCGAGAGCCGCCGAATGGAGCGATAGTTCGAGATCGCAATGTCGGTCGGACGCATCACACGCTCTCAATCGGCCGGCGGCATGTGCATTCGCACTGCCGTGCGAATACATGTTTGTTCAATCCAGAGATGCAGTCTGAATTGCCAATCCCGAGAAAGCAAGCCGAAGCTAATTTGACGCGCGAAGCCGTCCCGTCCTGATTGATTCAATCAGGACCAACCTGGCGTTTAGTGGCCGGCCCTTGCCGGCGCTGGCGGCCCATACATCTCGGCCCCCTCCGCCACCTTCTCCCGATCCCCCGCCAGCACGCGCTGTACCGAGACGAAGAACACCGGCACCATCAAGAGCGCCAGGATCACCACCGCGATCATGCCGCCCATCACGACGCTGCCGAGCGCCTGCTGGCTGGCACCGCCGGCGCCATGCGCAATCGCCATCGGCAGCACGCCGCAGATGAAGGCGAGACCGGTCATCAGAATGGGGCGGAAGCGCAGGCGGCAGGCTTCGATGGTGGCTTCCACCAGCGGCTTGCCTTCCTTTCGCAGATCCTTGGCGAACTCGATGATCAGGATCGCGTCCTTTGCCGCAAGGCCGATGATAGTGATCAGCCCGACGGTGAAATAGACGTCGTTGGGCAGGCCGCGCAGCATCGCCGCGACCACCGCGCCGACGATACCCAGCGGCACGGTGAGCAGCACCGCAAGCGGGATGGTCCAGCTCTCGTAGAGTGCGGCGAGACACAGGAATACCACGAATACCGACAGCGCCAGCAGGAACGGCGCCTGCGAGCCCGAGAGCTTCTCCTGGAGCGACTGCCCGGTCCATTCATAGCCGAAGCCGCGCGGCAGCCTGCCGGCGAGCCGCTCCATCTCGGCGATGGCGTCGCCCGAGGTGAAGCCGGGTTTCGCTTCACCGGAGATGCGCACCGCGGGATAGTAGTTGAAGCCGGCGATCTGCGTCGGCCCGCGCGCCCATTCCACCGTGGCAAAGGACGAGAACGGCACCAGCTGGCCGCGGCTGTTCTTGACGTTGTAGTTGAGGATGTCCTCGGTCCGCATGCGGTCGCGGGCATCGGCCTGCACCACGACACGCTGCATGCGGCCGCGGTTCGGGAAGTCGTTGATGTAGTTCGAGCCGAGATTGGTCGAGATCGTGTTGTTGATGTCCTCGAAAGTGACGCCGAAGGCGCCGGCCTTCTCGCGGTCGATCGCGAGATTGACCACGCCTGCCTCAGGCAGGCCTTCGACATAGACCTTCTGCAGCACGGGGCTCGCATTGGCCTCCGCGATCAGTTGATCGGCGGCGCGTATCAATTGCTGATAGCCCTTCTGGCCACGATCCTGGAGGCGGAACGAGAAGCCCGAGGAGTTGCCGAGGTTGTCGATCGGCGGCGGCTGCAGCGCCGAGATCTTTGCGTCACGAATGGAAGACGACAGATCGCGGTTGATGTCGTTGACGATCGCCGAAGCGGAATCCTTCGGCCCGCGTTCCGCCCAGTCCTTCAGCGTGATGAAGGCCTGCGCGGTGTTCATGCCCTGGCCGGAGAAGCTGAAGCCGGTGAGGAAGGTGACGTTGTCGACCCCCGGCCGCTGCGCCAGGTATTTTTCCACCTTCTCGATCACGGCCTCGGTGCGGGCATAGGACGAATCCGACGGCGTCTGCACGTCGGTGGTGACGAAGCCCTGGTCGTCGATCGGCAGGAAGCCACCGGGCAGGTTGACGAAGGCCCAGGACAGGCCTGCCAGCAGCGCGGCATAGACCAGCATCAGGCGGCCGGTGCGGTTCAGCGAGAGCCCGACGGTGCGCGAATAGCGTTCCTTGACGCCTTCGAGCACGCGGTTGAACCAGCCGAACACGCCCTTCTTCGCGTGACCGTGACCGGCCGCGACGGGCTTGAGCAGGGTCGCGCACAGCGCCGGCGTCAACGAGAGCGCAAGGAAGGCGGAGAAGCCGATCGCGGCGACCATGGTCACCGAGAACTGGCGATAGATGATGCCGACCGAGCCCGGGAAGAATGCCATCGGCACGAACACGGCCATCAGCACCAGGGTGATGCCGATGATGGCCCCCGATATCTGCGACATCGCCTTGCGCGTCGCTTCCTTCGGCGGCAGCCCTTCCTCCGACATGATGCGCTCGACGTTCTCGACCACGACGATGGCGTCGTCGACAAGGATGCCGACGGCGAGCACCATGCCGAACATCGAGAGCATGTTGATGGAGTAGCCGGCGAGCAGAAGCGTGGTGCAGGCGCCCAGAAGCGCCACGGGCACCACGATGGTCGGGATGATGGTGTAGCGGATGTTCTGGAGGAACAGGAACATCACCACGAACACCAGCACCACGGCTTCGACCAGCGTCGTCAGCACCTTCTTGATCGAGGCCTCGACCACAGGCGTGATGTTGTAGGGAATCTCGTAGGAGATGTTGGCCGGGAAGAAGCGCGACAGCTCCTTCATCTTCTCTTCGACCGCGCCCGCGGTCGCCAGCGCGTTGCCGGTCGGCGACATCAGGACGGAGAGACCCGCAGTCGGCTTGCCGTCGAGCCGCGTGTTGAACTGGTAGCTCAGACCACCGACCTCGACGCGCGCGACGTCGCGCAAGCGGACGGTCGAACCGTCCGCATTGGCGCGCAGGATGATGGCACCGAATTCATCCGGCGAGGAGAGCTGGCCTTTGACCAGCACCAGTGCGGAGGTGCGCTGGTTGGACGTCGACGGCTCGGCGCCGATGCTGCCCGAGGCGACCTGCGCGTTCTGCGCGGCAATGGCCTTGTTGACGTCGTCGGCGGTCAGTCCATAACCGACGAGCTTGGCCGGATCGACCCAGACGCGCAAGCTGCGCTCGGTCGAGTACAGCGTGGCGCGGCCCACGCCGGGAATGCGGCGGATCTCGCCCAGCACGTTGCGGATCATGAAGTCGCCGAGGCCGACCTCATCCAGGCTGCCATCGGTCGAGTTCAGCGTGATGATCTGCAGCACGGCGCTCGAGGCTTCCTCGATCAGGATGCCCTGCTGCATCACCGCGCGCGGCAGGCGCGCCTCGACGCGCTTGATTCGGTTCTGCACCTCGACCGAAGCGGCGCTGGTATCGGTGCCGGGTTGGAAGTTGGCGATGATCTCGACCTGGCCGAGCGAGTCGCTGGTCGATTCGAAGTTGAGGATGTTGGCGGCGCCGTTGAGCTCCTCCTCGATCAGCCGCGTGACGCTGTTGTAGAGGTTTTCAGGCGAGGCGCCGGGATAGCTGGTCGAGATCGAGATCGAGGGCGGCGCGATGATCGGATATTGCGCGATCGGCAGCAGCGGCACGGCGATCGCGCCGATCAAGCAGATGAACAGCGCGACCACCCAGGCGAAGATTGGCCTGTCGATGAAGAAGCTCGCCATGGCGCGTTACCGCGTGAGCTTCTGAGCGTGCCGGTTGTCGGCGGTGGCGTCCGCTTCCGACCAGGATTGCGGCTTGACCTTGTCGCCGGCCGCGAACTTCTGGAAACCTTCGACCACGACCTTGTCGCCGGCCTTCAGACCTTCAGTGATGAACCAGACTCCGTCCTGCACAGATCCTGTGCGCACCGGCTGCACTGCGATGTGGTTGTCGTCCTTGACGATGAACACCTCGCTGCCGCCACCGCCATTGCGCTGGATCGCCTGCTGCGGCACCGCGATCGCGTCGGAATCGAGACCCTGGTCGATGCGGACGCGGACATACATGCCCGGCAGCAATTCGCGCTTGGGATTGGGGAACTCGCCGCGCAGCGTCACCTGCCCGGTGTGGGCGTCGACCTTGGCATCGGAGAACAGCAGCTTGCCGTCGAGCGAATAGATGGTGTTGTCGTCGAGCACCAGGCGGACCTTGGCGGCATCGGCGGCGATGCGTTCGAGGTCGCCAGTCTCGAAGGCGCGGCGGAGCTGGTTGAGCTCGGTCACCGACTGGGTGAAGTCGGCATAGATGGGATCGAGCTGCTGGATGGTGGCGAGATTGGTCTCGTTCTGCACCGCGAGGGCGCCCTCGCTGACGAGAGCCGCGCCGACCACGCCGTCGATCGGCGCGCGCACGGTCGCGTAGTCGAGATTGAGTTTTGCCCGAGAGAGGTCGGCCTTACGACCTTCTACCTCGGCATGGGCCTGGCGTTCGGCCGCAATCGCCTTCTCGTTCTCGGCTTCCGGAGCAGCGCGATCCTTGGTGAGGGTGGCGATACGGTGCGCCTGCTGCTTCGCCTGCATCAACGCGGCCTCCGCCTTCGCGAGCGCAGCTTCGTTTGCCATCACCTCGACCTCGAATGGGCGCGGATCGATGCGGTAGAGAGGATCGCCCGCCTTCACTTCGCTGCCCTGGCGGAACAGACGTTCGACCACGATGCCGGAGACGCGCGGCCGCACCTCGGAGACGCGCGTGGGCGCGATGCGGCCCGGCAGCTCGCGCACCACGGCGCGTGACTGCGGCTTGACGATCACGATGCTGACGTCAGGGTGGGCCGGCGGAGCGGCGGAGACGGCGGAGCCGGAGTCGTCACAGCCCGCGAGCAGCGGCGCAATGGCCGCGAGCATCATTGCAACGCATGCCGATCGCGCACGAAGTCCTGACATGAAGTGGGGTGCCCCGATATTGTTGAAACTGATCACGCTCCGCGCGAGGCCCGTTCTGGGCCGCTCAAACGCGGTTGATGCCGCCAAAATAGAATGCATCTGCTGCGATGCAACGCATGACGCGGGCGGCTCATTGTCACACGGCGTATGACACTGAGTTCAGACGTCTTTTGCCGTGTCACTTGATCGTGAGTCGTGGTTCCATCGCCGCGTGCTGCGACGGAACAGCGCAATCACTCGGCGGCTTTCATGCGATAGTGGCTGATGCCCCATTCGGTCCCATCGGCGTAGCCGAACAGGCCGGATGTCGCGAGCAGGACCCAGCGCCAGCGCCGCAGCCAAAGTGCAGTCTCCTCGCCATGGACCTTGCGCAACGACGCCTCGATAGCGTCGCGATGCGTATCGAAATTGGCCAGCCAGTCGTTTGCGGTGCGCTGATAATGTGTGCCGCTCCAGCACCATTCCTTCTCGACCGTGAAGATGTCGTCGAATTGCCTGACGAGGTGATGGCTCGGCATCAGCCCGCCCGTGAAGACATGCTGCGCGATCCAGTCGTCGCGATTGCGCCGGTCGAACAGCTGCGAGCCGGAGCGATGGGTGACGATCTGCATGAAGAAGCGTCCCTCGGGCGCGAGCCATGATCGCAGCCGCGTCATCAGCTTGCGCCAGTTCGTCATCCGCTCGAACATCTCGACCGAGACGATGCGGTCGAACTGGCCGTCGGGCGCGAACACGTTCATGTCCGCCGTGACCACGCGCAGGTTCAGCAAGCCGCGCTGCTGCGCCTGCTCCTCGACATAGGCGCGCTGCGCCTGCGAGGTCGACACCGCCGTCACCTTGGCGTGCGGAAACTGCCGCGCCATCCACAGCGACAGCGAACCCCAGCCGCAGCCGAGCTCGAGGATGGTCTGGCCGTCGGCGAGACCGGCATGCTCGACCGTCTGGCGTAGCGCCTCCTCCTCCGCCTCCTGGAGGGTGGTCGCATCGGTCTTGTAGAAGCAGCAGGAATATTTGCGGCTGGGGCCGAGCATTTCAGCGAAGACCGAAGCGGGCACGTCGCCACCCCCGGCCTCTTCGGCGATCGGCCGCAGCATCATCCGACCGGCGAAGGCAGCATCGGCGACCGCGTCATGCGCGGCGAGGCGGGTTGCGCTGCGGGAGCACAGGCGCTGGATCGCGGCACGGATCACCACGTCAGGCAGCGGCACGCGTTCGGCAGTCCCGATGATCGCGGAAACGACGCTCATGCGCCCCCCGAATGGCGAGCTTCTGCAGTTACCTGGGTATCAAAGCGCCGCTTCCGCTCCGGGTTCCCTGAGCCGTCCCCGAAATCGGCACATCGGGCGCTTTTTTTGAGCTGGCGCTGTGCCATAGTGCGCACCGCAAGCAAGCTTTCGCAATGGATGATACCGGCCATGCCGTCAGGCACTTCCCGCTCCACCATGGATATCGAGTACACCAAACTGTCCTCGCCGAGCGTCTTTCTGGTGCGGATGCTGGTCTTCCTGGTGCTGTGCACGCTGGTCGGCGTGGTGCTCTACAAGCAGATCATCCAGGCCTTCTTCGCCAATCCGGGGCTCAATGCCCTGATCGGGGCGGTGCTGTTCATCGGCATCATCCTGGCCTTCCGTCAGGTCATCCGGCTCTATCCTGAGGTCTCCTGGGTCAACAATTTCCGCATCGCCGATCCCGGCCTGGCGCCGGCCCGGCACCCGAAACTGCTGGCGCCGATGGCGGCGATCCTCGGCGGCGAGCGCTCCGGGCGAATGTCGATCACGCAGACCACCATGCGGCACCTGCTCGATTCGATCGCGACCCGCCTGGATGAAGCCCGCGACATCTCGCGCTATATGACCGGCCTCTTGGTCTTCCTCGGCCTGCTCGGCACGTTCTGGGGCCTGATCGAGACGGTCGGCTCGGTCGGCAAGGTGATCGACGGGCTCAAGGTCGGCGGCGATTCCGGCGCATTGTTCGACACGTTGAAGGAGGGCCTTGCAGCCCCGCTCGGCGGCATGGGCATCTCGTTCTCCAGCTCGCTGTTCGGCCTCGCCGGCTCGCTGATCCTCGGCTTCCTCGATTTGCAATCGAGCCAGGCGCAGAATCGCTTCTACACCGACCTCGAGGACTGGCTTGCCACCACCGTGCGCGAATATGGCAGCGGCGAAGTCGCTGTCGCTTCCGGCGGCGGCGGGGTTGCCAGCGGCGAGCTCCAGGCCGCGGTCGAACGGTTGCGCTCCGTGCTCGAGGAAGGCAGCGCCAGCCGCGGCACCACCGCGGCGATGGCGAGCCTTGCCGAAGCGATCCAGGCGCTGGTTTCGCACATGCGCACCGAGCAGCAGATGATCCGCGAATGGGCCGACGGCCAGGGCGAGCAGAACCGCGAGATCCGGCGCCTGCTGGAACGCATCGCCCGCCAGCCCGAGAAGAGTTGAGCCCCGCAAGAGGCATCGTGCCCCGGACGCAGCGTAGCACGCACTGATGCGCTGCTGAGCCGGGGCCTCGAGAAACGAAGAATGGGTCCCGGCTCTGCGCAGCAGCGTTGCACGCTGCAGTGCGTCCGGGACACGAAAGTGGAGATCGATGACATGGCACTGGCGCGCGGCCGCCGCGGCGATACCTCCTTCAATTACTGGCCCGGCTTCGTCGACGCGCTGTCGACGCTGGTGCTGTCGATCGTGTTCCTGCTGTCGGTATTCCTGGTGGTGCAGTTCTTCCTGTCGCAGGAGGTCACCGGCAAGGACAAGGCGCTGGAGCAGCTCAATGCCAAGATCGCGCAGCTCAACGAGCTGTTGTCGCTGGAGAAGCTCGGGAAGCTCACGCTCGACGACCAGGTCTCGCAACTGAAAGCCGGCCTCGCCTCGGCCGAGACCGAGCGCGACCGCATCAAGGGCCTCTATGACGGCTTAGCTGCCGCCGGAAATGACGCGCAAGGCAAGTCCTCCGAGCTCGGCAAGGCGCTGGATTCGGAGAAGGCGGTTTCGGCACGGGCGCTGGCGCAGATCGAGGTGCTGAACCAGCAGATCAGCGCGCTGCGCAGGCAATTGGCCGCGCTGGAAGAGGCGCTCGACGTATCCGAGAAGCGCGACAAGGAATCGCAAAACCGGATCGCCGATCTCGGTTCTCGCCTGAATGTCGCATTGGCGCAGCGTGTGCAGGAATTGTCGCGCTACCGCTCGGAGTTCTTCGGCCGGCTGCGCACCATCCTCGGCAACCGGCCCGACATCCGGATCGTCGGCGACCGCTTCGTGTTCCAGTCCGAAGTGTTCTTCGACACCGGCCAGGCAATGCTCCTGCCCGAGGGCCGCGCGGAGCTCGACACGTTGGCGGCCGCGCTGATCGAACTCGACAAGAAGATCCCGAACGAAATCCCCTGGGTGCTGCGGGTCGACGGCCATACCGATGTGCGTCCGGTGAGCGGTGCGAACTTCAAGTCGAACTGGGACCTGTCGGCAGCGCGCTCGATCTCGGTAGTGCAATATCTGGTCTCGCTCGGCGTGCCGGCCCAGCGCCTCGTCGCGGCCGGCTTCGGCGAATTCCAGCCGCTCGACCCCGGCAACACGGAAGAGGCCTACAAGCGCAATCGCCGCATCGAGCTGAAGCTGACGGAGCGGTAGTTTGAAGAGCGCGCGCTGCTCACCCCACCGTCATGGCCGGGCTCGTCCCGGCCATCCACGTCTTGGCTTCCTTGCATATCGCGTTTCGTGGATGCTCGGCACAAGCCCGGGCATGACGGCCTCATGATCCGTCTTCGCCCCTATCGTCCCGACGACGAAGCCGCCTCGGTCGACCTCTGGCATCGCACCTGGCAGCACGCCTATCCGCAGATCGACTTCGCAGCCCGCCTGGAATGGTGGCGCGAGCGCTGGCGCAAGGATCTGGTGCCGAAGGCCCAGGTGGTGGTGGCGGAACTGAATGGCGCGCTGATCGGCTTCGTCACGATCGACGGCGAAGGCTATCTCGACCAGCTTGTGGTCGATCCCGATCACTGGGGATCGGAAGCAGCGAAGCTGCTGGTCGGAGAGGCCAAGCGCCTGTCACCGTCGGGCGTCACGCTGCTCGTCAACAAGGACAACAGCCGCGCCATCCGCTTCTACGAGCGGAACGGCTTTGCCCATGCCGGCGACGAGGTGAACCCGACCTCCGGGCGGCCGGTGCTGAAGATGGCATGGCGCGTTTGATTCTGGCGGGCGTGAGGCCCATCACGTCGGGATCCCAGCACGTCTGCTAATCGTTGGTGCCGGAGCAGCGATGACAGCGGATGGAGACGATCGATGAAGCTGCGCGATCTGGCCAAGGGGTCCTCGGTCTTCCTGGGCGTCATCGTCGCCGGATATTTTTCGACGATCTATGTCGACCAGCGCTTTGCGACACAACTCGAGACGAGCACCCCTGCGTCATCGGCCTGCGTCGGCGAGGACGGCAGCTGGAAGAACTGGCCATGGCCGAACGTGCCGGCGCTCTCCCCGAAGTGCCGATGACGTCCGAAGCTCCCTCCACACGTCATTGCGAGCGCAGCGAAGCAATCCAGAGTATTTCCGCCGAGGCAGCCTGGATTGCTTCGCTGCGCTCGCAATGACGTGAGTGCGGCGACGCCTCACGCCAATCGAAGCGCCTCACGCCCCCTCGAACTGCAACCTCGCGAGCCGCGCATAAAGCCCGTTCGCAGCCACGAGCTCGGCATGCGTGCCCTGCTCGACGATCTTGCCCTGGTCCATCACCAGGATGCGGTCGCAGGAGAGCACGGTTGCGAGGCGATGCGCGATCACCAGCGTGGTGCGGTGGCGCATCAGCTCTTCGAGCGCGGTCTGCACCAGCGTCTCGCTCTCGGCATCGAGCGCGGAGGTGGCTTCATCGAGCAGCAGCAATGGCGCATCGCGCAGGATGGCGCGGGCGATCGCGATGCGCTGGCGCTGGCCGCCTGACAGCGTCACGCCGCGCTCGCCGAGCGGGGTGTCGAAACCTTCGGGCAGGCGGCGGATGAATTCGGCGGCATGGGCGAGCTCGGCGGCGCGCTCGACCTCGGCATCGGTCGCATCGGGCCGGCCGAAGCGGATATTGTCGCGGGCACTTGCGGCGAACACGTTGGATTCCTGCGGCACCAGCGCGATGCGGGCGCGGAATTCGCGAGGATCGGCGGACTTGACCGGGACGCCGTCGAGCGAGACCGCACCGCTGCGCGGGTCGTAGAAGCGCAGCAACAGGTGGAAGATTGTGCTCTTGCCGGCCCCGGACGGACCGACGATCGCAACTTTCTCGCCGGGGCGCACCGTGAAGGAAACGGCATCGAGCACATTGACGTCGCGCCGCGCCGGATAGGCAAAGCTGACCCGGTCGAAGCCGACCTCGCCGCGTGCCGGCACCGGCAGCGCGCGGGGCGACCCGGGCGCCTTGATGTCGGGCTCCACGTGCAAAATCTCGAACAGGCGCTCGGCCGCGCCTGATGCCGTCGAGACCTCGCCCCAGACCTCGCTGAGCTGACCGAGGCCCGCTGCGGCGAACACCGCGTAAAGCACGAACTGACCGAGCCGGCCCGGCGAAATCGCGCCAGTGAGCACGTCATGGGAGCCGATCCACAGGATCGCGACCACGCTTGCGAACACGATGAAGATGATGATGGCCGTGAGCACCGAGCGGGCCTGGGTCGAGGTGCGCGCCGCCTCATAGGCCTGCTCGACCTCGCCGCCGAAACGCTTCTCGGCGAATGGCTCGCTGGTATAGGCCTGCACGGTGCGGATCGCGCCGACCAGCTCGCCCGCATAGGCCGAGGCCTCGGCGAGCGTGTCCTGCGCATTGCGCGACAGCCGCCGCACCCAGCGCCCGAAGGCGACCAGCGGCAGCACGATCAAGGGAATGGCCAGCAGCACGAAGCCCGACAGCTTCGGGCTCGTGATCACCATCATCGCCGCGGCGCCGAGGAACATCATCAAATTGCGCAGCGCGATCGACACCGAGGCGCCGACGGCCGATTTGAGCTGGGTGGTGTCGGCGGTGAGCCGCGAGATCAGCTCGCCGCTGCGCGCGGAATCGAAGAAGGCGGGAGAGAGCGAGAGCAGATGAGCGAAGACGTCGCGCCGGAGGTCGGCAACGATGCGCTCGCCGATCGTCATCACGAGGTAGTAGCGCGCGGCGCTGGCGAGCGCGAGCACGGCGACCACCGCGAGCATCACCGAGAAGTAGCTGTTGATCAGCTCGATACCCTCGGGCGTCAGGCCGAAATCGATCATTCGGCGCACCGCGACGGGCACCAGCAGCGTGGTCAGCGCCGCCACCGTGAGTGCGACAAAGGCGAGTGCGGCGCGGCCGCGATAGCGGATGACATAAGGCGCGAGCGCGAGCAGCGGCCGCAGCTTGGCGCGGCCCTTGGCCGGCTCTTCGATCAACTCGGCTTCGATCGAGGGGGCGTCGGTCGAATTCACTTGGGAATTCACTTGGGAATTCACTTGGGAATTCATTCCGGGCCGATCGACATACTGGCCATCAAGCCGTTCCACTGCGCTCATGAGATCCGACCCATTGCATTCGTTTGCTCCCAATAGGCCGGGGCAAGAGTAGTGGCAAATCCGGGGTGTCCCTTAGGGGGAAGTCCGGTTCACCGCCCGGGATAGCTTGTTTTACCTGATATCGTGAGGTATAGAGCCGCCCAAATCCGTCATTCGTTAGCCACCCAAGAGGGCGCCGGGGCGCCGAGGAATTGCCATGAAAGCCGAAATTCACCCGAACTATCATACGATTAAGGTCGTGATGACCGACGGAACAGAGTACCTGACCCGCTCGACCTGGGGCAAGGAAGGCGACACGCTGAACCTCGACATCGACCCGAAGTCGCACCCGGCCTGGACCGGCGGCAACGCCCAGCTGATGGATCGCGGCGGCCGCGTTTCGCGCTTCCAGAAGAAGTTTTCGGGCTTCCTCAAAAAGGATTGATCCGGCCCTCGCGGCTGGAGACGAAAAACGCCCCCGGAGAGCCGGGGGCGTTTTTCTTTGGGGCCTCGTCATTGCAATGACGGACGGGTGGAGCTTACCGCTCGAACGCCGCCTTCAGCGCGTTGAGATGGGGCACCAGCGGGTTGCCAATCGCGAGGTGCTCGGCCGGCGGGGTGTGGATGGTGGTGTCGAGGCGGCGCACGCGGGTCTGCAGGCTCATCGAGCGATTGATCAGGTCCTGGAGCTGCGAGGGCAGCTTCTCGATGGTGTCGGTGGGGCCGGGATCGGCCGCGCTGAGCTTGACCTTGGTCTTCTCGCGATTGGCCTGGCTCAGCGTCATCTCGCCTTCCTTCACCGCGCGGTGCAGCAGCAGCCACGAGGCGAGCTGCATCAGGCGGGTGGTAAGACGCATGCTCTCGGTCGCGTAGGTGAGGCTGACGGCACGGTCGAGCGCCTTGGCCTCGGTGCGGCCGTCGCCGTCGAGATAGGCGGCGGTCTCTTCGACGAGGTCCATGCCCTCGCGGAACAGGACGCCGAACGCCGCAGAATTGGTGAACCGCTCGCTGAGTTGAACGAGAGCGCCGTCGGCCTGCAAACGTTCCATGGTTAACGCCTCTTACGCAACTGTTTGACGATCCGGCTTTGGCGCCGGCTTATGATGAACAAATCATTGCGCGGGCGGGACGCCGAGTCCAGTGACAAGCGCGGATATGGTTTCCGCGGGTCATTCCCGGGAATTCAACCGCAACGCGATCCCAAAAACGCAAAAAAAGAGCCGCCGGAGACCGGCGGCTTTGAAAGTTGATAACAGGGAGGCGTCAAACAGAGTGGACAGGAGCCACTCGGTGTCCAAACGAGGACAGTTCCAGTCATAAACCCGAAAGCTTAATCGACGGTAAACGAGCGAATTTTTTGAGAGTTCGTTAGCCATATCGGCCAGTGGCCGAGTGCGCTTTCGTGCCCCGGACGCAGTGCAGCGCCGTAGCGATGCGCTGCAGAGCCGGGCCTGGTTCTTCGGCCGAGGACTTTGCAGAGCATGGGTCCCGATTCTGCGCAGCAGCGCTGACGCGCCGCAGCGCGCCCGGGACACGAGACAAGAGCTCTACGACTTGAAAATGCTGTTCGCCGCATCACGCGAGGCGCGCTTCTTGGTGGCGGCTTCTTCCAGTCTTGCGATCTCGGTCTTGAGCAGGAGGACGCGCTCGGTCAGTTCCTCCACCGACAGCAATGAGAGATCCTGTCCGATTTCATGTGTGATCTTCTTGCGCGGGCGGTCGTCGTCTTCCGTCGCCATGCTCGTTCCTCCTGCGTTCACGGGCACAATGTTGAGGCGGTTGCCAGCGTGGGCCGCGCTGGCTAAGCAAAGGCCTCGTTCCTCCCCGCACCTTTGCTCAAGGACACATCATGGACAAGCTGCCCGCGCAAATGACCGTGGTCGCCATCTCCAAGCCCGGCGGACCGGAGGTGCTGGTTCCGGAACAGCGCGCGCTGCCGCAGCCTGGCCCCGACGAGATTCTGGTCAAGGTCGAGGCCGCCGGCGTCAACCGGCCCGATGTCGCGCAACGCTCCGGCGCCTATCCGCCGCCGCCCGGCGCCAGCGACCTGCCCGGCCTGGAGATTGCAGGCGAAGTGGTTGCGGTCGGCAGCAACGCCAAGCGGCACAAGATCGGCGACAAGGTGATGTCGCTGGTCGCGGGCGGTGGTTACGCGCAGTACTGCATCGCGCAGGACGCCCAGGCGATGAGCGTGCCGCCGGCGCTGTCGATCAAGGAAGCCGGCGCGCTGCCGGAAACGCTGATGACGGTCTGGCACAATGTGTTCGAGCGCGGCGGCCTGAAGGCCGGCGAGACGCTGCTGATCCATGGCGGCTCCTCCGGCATCGGCACCATGGCGATCCAACTGGCGAAGGCGTTCGGTGCGAAGGTGTTCGTCACCGTGGGATCACAGGACAAGATCGACGCCTGCCTCAAGCTCGGTGCCGACCGCGCCATCAACTACAAGACCGAAGACTTCGTCGCCGTGGTCAAGGAAGAGACCAACAAGGAAGGCGTCAATCTGATCCTCGACATGGTCGCAGGCGACTATGTCGACCGCAACTATGATGCCGCCGCGGTCGACGGCCGCATCGTCCAGATCGCGACGCTGAATGGCCCCAAGGTCAGCGTCAACATCGCCAAGGTGATGGTGAAGCGCCTCACTCATACCGGCTCGACGCTGCGTCCCCGTAGTAATGCGGACAAGGCGGCGATGGTGGCGGCGATCGAACAGAAAGTGTTGCCGCTTTTGCGCGAAGGCCGCGTCAAGCCGCTGATGGACAGCAGTTTCCCGCTGGAAAAGGCAGCCGACGCGCATCGGCGCATGGAAACCAGCGCACATATTGGCAAAATTGTGTTGGAGGTATAGGCCGCCGGCCCAGCGGGCGGGCGGAAACCCTTTGATTCTCCTTGCTTTCGTGGCATCTATCGCGACGCACCGAACCGCTTCGTTCGGTCTGAGATCGCCTTTTAAAATCGCCTTGTAGAGTTGCCTTGCACTCGAAGTTTGCGTCGAACGCGGAGAACTGACCTTGCGTCTGATCAGGTGCCTCGCGCCCATCGCGCTGGGCCTCATGATGCTCGTTGCCGCGTCTCCCGCGCGCGCGCTGGACGCTGTCAGCGTTCGCGGTGACGCGCCCGCGATCGACCTCACCGGCGTGATCGAGCATCAGCGTAGCGACGCCGATCGCATCCAGGTCTCGACCGCGCCCGGCACTGACGGCATCGTGCGCCGCATCGAGGTGCGCGCCCGCGAGGGCGGCCAGAATTGGGTCGTGTTCGCGCTCGCCAACAATACCGACGACCAGCTCGACCGCCTGATCGTCGCTCCGCATTACCGCATCGTCTCCTCGGGGCTGCTGTGGCCCGACCTCGGCCTGTCGCGCATTGCGACCATCACGCCCTCGACCGGCGACCGTCCGGAGCGGCAGGAAAGCCCGACCGCCGACGTCTTCCGCGTCACGCTCGACCCCGGCGCCGTCATCACCTTCGTCGCGGAGCTGCGCACCGACAAGCTGCCGCAGCTCTATCTGTGGGAGCCGGAAGCCTACAAGGACAAGGTCAACTCGTTCACGCTGTACCAGGGCATCGTCATCGGCATCTCCGGCTTGCTCGCGCTGGTGCTGACGATCCTGTTCGTGGTCAAGGGCAGCATCATGTTTCCGGCCGCCGCGGCGCTGGCCTGGGCGGTGCTGGTCTATATCGGCGTCGATTTCGGCTTCTGGGGCAAGGTGCTCGACATGTCGAACAACGCCGAGCGCATCTGGCGCGCGGCGGGTGAAGCGATCCTGGCGGCGACGCTCCTCGTATTCCTGTTCGCCTATCTCAACCTCAGTCGGTGGCATGTGCGCTACTCGCACATCACTGTGGGCTGGCTCGCGTTCCTGGGGTCACTGGTTGCGCTCGCGCTGTTCGATCCGGCGGTGGCCTCCGGCATCGCGCGCATATCGCTGGTGCTGATCGCCTTCGCCGGCTTCGCGCTGATCGTCTATCTCTCCACCCACGGCTTCGACCGCGCCGTGCTTTTGATCCCGACCTGGTTCCTCCTCGTGGTCTGGGTGGTCGCGGCCGGCATGGCAGTCGCGGGCTCCGTCACCAACGACATCGTCGGCCCTGCCCTGCTCGGCGGCCTCGTGCTGATCGTGATGCTGATCGGCTTCACGGTGATGCAGCACGCCTTTGCCGGCGGCGGCGCCAGCACCGGCGTCGTCTCCGACGTCGAGCGGCGGGCGCTGGCGCTGGCCGGCTCCGGCGATCTGATCTGGGACTGGGACGTCTCTGCCGACAAGGTTTTTACCAGCCCCGAGACCGAAGCCCTGCTCGGCCTCAAGCGCGGTACGCTCGAAGGGCCCGCGGCCTCGTGGCTCGAAGTGCTGCATCCGCTCGACCAGGACCGTTTCCGCGCCGCGCTCGACAGCGTGCTCGACCAGCGCCGCGGCCGCCTGGTGCAGGATTTCCGCCTCCGTACCCCGGACGGCCATTTCATGTGGTTCGCGCTGAAGGCGCGTCCGGTGGTCGGCTCCGACGGCGAGGTCTCCCGCGTCGTCGGCACGCTCACCGACGTCACCGAGCTGCGCAATGCCGAGGAACGCCTGCTGCACGATTCCGTGCATGACAACCTCACCGGCCTGCCCAATCGGAAACTGTTCATGGACCGGCTCGGCGCGGTCGCGCATTTCGCCAAGACCATGCCGACGCTGCGGCCGACGCTGATGGTCATCGATCTCGACCGCTTCAAGCAGGTCAACGATTCCGTCGGGATCGCGGTCGGCGATTCGATCCTGCTGACGCTGGCCCGCCGCCTTACTCGCATCCTGAAGCCGCAGGACACGCTGGCCCGCATGGCCGGCGATCAGTTCGGCCTGATCCTGCTGTCGGAGCAGGACCCCGCCCGCATCACCGCCTTTGCCGAAACCATCCGCAAGACCATCCGCGCGCCGATCGCCTTCAACGACCGTGAGATCTTCCTCACGGCCTCGATCGGTCTCGCGCTGTCCGATCCGCAAGTTCAGCTCACGGACGAGATCATCAAGGACGCCGAGCTGGCGATGTATCACTCCAAGCGCATCGGCGGCGACCGTATCGACGTCTACAAGCCCGCGATGCGGGCGCGGAAGACGGACCGCCTGACACTGGAGAGCGAGCTGCGCCGCGCGATCGAGCGCCAGGAGCTGACGATCCTGTACCAGCCGATCGTGCGGCTGGAGGATCGTTCGGTCGCCGGGTTCGAGGCGCTGGTGCGCTGGGATCACCCCAAGCTCGGACGCATGGCGCCGTCGGAGTTCATCACCATCGCGGAAGAGACCGGCCTGATCATCGACCTCGGCATGTTCGTGCTGGACCAGACCGCCAAGCAGCTCTCGATCTGGCAGCGCGCGATGCGCTCGCGCGAGCCGATCTTCGCCTCCGTCAACGTGTCGTCACGGCAATTGCTGCGCCATGATTTGATCCACGACATCCGCACCGTGCTGTCGCGCTCCTCGGTGGCGCGCGGCACGCTCAAGCTCGAATTGACGGAATCGCTGGTGATGGAGAATCCGGAGCACGCGGCACAGATGCTGACGCGGATCCGCGAGCTCGGCACCGGATTGTCGCTCGACGATTTCGGCACCGGCCATTCCTCGCTGGCCTATCTGCAGCGCTTCCCGTTCGACACCATCAAGATCGACCAGTCCTTCGTGCGCACCGGCAATCGCGGCACCCGTCCGGTGATCCTGAAGTCGATCATCGCGCTCGCGCACGACCTCGGCATGGACGTCGTCGCCGAAGGTGCCGAGACCGATTCAGATGCGGTCGAGCTCTACCAGATGGGCTGCGAATACGCGCAAGGCTTTGCCTTCGGCGAACCCATGGACGCCGACGCCGCGATGCGGCTGCTGACGGAAGTGCGGCTGGAAGCGGCGAGCTAGGCACGCTCCTCTTACCCTCCCATGGAGGGTGGCAGCGCGCCGCAAGCGCTAAAGCATGATCCGGAAAAGTGCGCAGCGGTTTTCCGAAAAGATCATGCTTAAATAACAACCTAAAGCGCGATGGCGATTCATCCTAATCGCATCGCGCTTTAGCGTCGCCGGTCGCTCTTCTTCTTCGTGAACCGCACGCTCTGACCATCCGGCAGCCGTGTCGCCACGAAGCCCGCGGCGAGGCAGGCTTCGCGCTGCGGCATCTGGATGTCGGGGCTGCGCAGGCTGTCCCACCATGAGGCACGATTGGCCGCGCGCGGCAGCGCCGCGCCGATGATCTCCTCGATCTGTTCGAAGCTCAGGACGAATTCGGCCTGCTTCTGCCGCATCAGATAGTCTCGCAACGCGTCGTAGTCGTTCACCGCTGTCCTCTTCGCTGGTCGAAGGCCCGCTTTGCCCAAAAACGTGCGCCGCGGAAACCAATTTTTAACTCATTCCGGCAGCGCCGTCCCGGTTTAAACACTACTCAAGCTTTCGGGCGCATTCACTCATGTCGGAGCAAACGATGCTGTCTCGATGGCGCGACGTCACGGCCCTCCGGCCTTGGCGGATTTCGGCGAAGCTGCTGATCATCTCGTCCGTGGTGACGGTGATCGGCTTTTCCGCCATTTGCGTCAACGTCATGCTCGACATGCGCCGGGGCGAGGAGGCGCTCGCCCGCCAGACGCTGGAGAATTTGGCGACGAGTATCCAGTCCGACGTCAGTCGTAATATCGAGATCTACGACCTGGCGCTGAAGGCGGTCGCCGGCAACATGCTGCTGCCCGAGCTCGCGACAGTGTCGAAGCCGATCCGGCACCTGATCCTGTTCGACCATGCGACGACGGCACGGCATTTCGGCGCCGTCCAGGTGTTCGATGCCGAGGGAGGGCTGGCCATCGACGCCTCCACGCTCGATCCCGTCACAGTGAACCGGAGCGAGGAGGACTATTTCAGGGTTCATCGCGACAACCCCGAGGTCGGGCTCTTCATCAGTCGCCCGATGCTGTTCCGCGGCGCCTACGCCATCGTGCTGAGCCGCCGCATCAGCGATACCGACGGCGGCTTCCTCGGCGTCGTCGCCGGCTCGATCCGCTTCAGCTATTTTCACGAATTGTTCGAGCGGCTGAAACTCGATCCCCAAGACACCATCACGGTGCTTAAACGCGATCGCACCATCATGATGCGGCGGCCATTCGACCTCGAGGTCATCGGTACGAACCTGAACGACCGCCGGGCCTGGAAGGCCGACAACCTCACAGTCGGCGCCTCCTATTCGGGACAAGGCCCGGTCGATCCGACGCCGCGGCTCTATGTCCGCAGCGGCGACACCGGACCTCTGTTCGTGGTGGCGGGCAAGCCCCTGACCGCGGTTTTCGCGCTGTGGCAGAAAGAGGCGTTTCGGATCGGCGCCGTGGTGCTGGCGCTCGCGTTGTTCGTGTTGGGATCGACGCTGGTGCTGGCGCGCGAGATCGGCCGACGCGCCGAGGCCGAGCGCAAGCTCGAGGAGATGGCGACGACGGACGCGCTCACCGGCCTGAAGAACCGCCGCAAGTTCGATTCCGTCATGGACGTCGAATGGCGCCGCGCGATGCGCCAGAAGACCCCGCTCGCGCTGCTAATGATCGATGCCGATCACTTCAAGGCCTACAACGACACATTCGGCCATCAGGCGGGCGACCAGGTGCTGGTCGGCATCGCCATCTGCATCTCCGATTCGGTGAGCCGAGCCGGCGACTGCGCCGCACGCTATGGCGGCGAGGAGTTCGCCGTGCTGCTGCCGAACGTTTCGGGCAGCGACGCCTTCAAGGTCGCTGAGAAGATCCGCCTCAAGGTGCAGGGCTGGTCCGACGACCCCGTGACGTCGACGGTCTCCTGCGGCGTCGCCAGCCTCGTTCCCACCGCCGGCATGGACTGGCCCGTTCTGGTCGCCGCCGCCGACAAGGCGCTCTACGCCGCCAAGGCCGGCGGCCGCAACCAGTCGGTGGTCGCGAGCTTGCCGACGCTGTCGCTGGTGGCGTGAGGGGTTCCCTCCGTCCTTGCGAGCAGAGCGAAGCAATCCAGACTTTCTACGCGGAGGCAGCCTGGATTGCTTCGTCGCTTCGCTCCTCGCAATGACGAGCGGACACTACTGCCCCAGATACTTCTTCATCTCCGCGATCAGTCCGTCCCGCAGCTCCGGACGCTTCAGGCCGTAGGCGATGTTGGCGCGCAGGAAGCCCGGCTTGGA
The DNA here is from genome assembly GCF_023073355.1 of Bradyrhizobium sp. 199. Taxonomy (GTDB): domain Bacteria; phylum Pseudomonadota; class Alphaproteobacteria; order Rhizobiales; family Xanthobacteraceae; genus Bradyrhizobium. The sequence goes on along the minus strand of NZ_JADPJI010000002.1, from coordinate 853,883 downwards.
GCCGCAATCGTGGCGCTCGCCCTCGAACTCGACGCCGTAGAATTTCTGCGACTTAGCGAGCCCGATCATGGCGTCGGTGAGTTGGATCTCGCCGCCGGCACCGCGCTCCTGCGTCTCCAGGATCTTGAAGATCTCGGGCTGGAGGATGTAGCGGCCGGTGATCGAGAGGTTGGAGGGCGCGGTGCCCTTGGCCGGCTTCTCGACCATGCCGTCGACCTCGAACATCTTGCCGCTACGCTTGCCGACGCCACAGATGCCGTATTGATGAGTGAGATGGTCGGGCACCGCCTCGACCGCGACCAGATTGGATTTCTCGCCGAGCGAGGATGCCATCTCGATCATCTGTTTGAGACAGCCAGGGCTGTTGAGCACGAGCTCGTCGGGCAGCACGACCGCGAACGGCTCGTTGCCCACGATGTCGCGTGCGCACCAGACCGCGTGACCGAGGCCGAGCGGCGCCTGTTGGCGGGTGAAGCTGACCGCGCCGGCTTCGGGCTGGTTCTGCGCCAGGATGTCCTGCTCGGCCTTCTTGCCGCGCGCCGCCAGCGTGGCGTCGAGCTCGAACATCCGGTCGAAATGATCTTCGATGACGTTTTTGTTGCGGCCGGTGACGAAGATGAAATGCTCGATGCCTGCCTCCCTCGCCTCGTCATAGACGTACTGGATCAGCGGCTTGTCGACGATGGTCAGCATTTCTTTCGGCATCGCCTTGGTGGCGGGCAGGACACGGGTGCCGAGGCCGGCGACGGGGAATACGGCTTTGCGAATTTTCATGTGATTGTTCGAATACCTGAGGGCACATGGGAACGGAGCTGGGGACGGAGCAATGGCATCTTGCTAGCCTGTTTGCAGCCGCCAACAAAGGCGGTTGTGGGGCCTCATCCGCGCAGAGTTAAGAAAAAGGCCGCCACCAAAATTTCACCTTTGTTAAGCTATTGGCAACCGTGACCAGGCCTCCTGATGGCGGATTCTCGAGCCGACGAGTGGGACATGATGCAACCGGTGGCAGGGCAGGCAGGACGGGCGGCATCAGTGACCGGCGCAATGGTGATTGCGGCGGCTTTGCTGCTACCCGTCAGCGCGCACGCCCAGGCGCAGAACGGCCTGTCCAACCTGTTCGGCGGCATCTTCTCGGGTTCAAACCCGGCACCTTCGCAAGCCGCGCCGAGCCCGGGCGGCGCGCCAACGGGAGCGCTCCCTTGGAGCGGCGAGGACGGCGCTTCGGGCCACCCGCTCATGACGGCCGCGGCGATCCGCGAGGCCGCCGGCAATTTTGGAAATTGCGTCGCGGGGATGTGGCCGGATGCCGCACGACGCGGCATTACGCAGGAGAATTTTCGGCGCTTCACGGCCGGGCTCTCACCCGACTTGCGCATCATGGACCTGATGGACTCGCAGCCAGAGTTCACCAAATCCATCTGGGACTATCTCGACATTCTCGTGAACGAGAACCGCCTCGCCAAGGGCCGCGAGGTCCTCGCCAAATACAAGGCGCAGTTCGACGCCACCGAAAAGGCCACCGGCGTCGACCGCTACATCATCGCCTCGATCTGGGGCATCGAGTCCAATTACTCGACGCAGATGGGCGACCGCAGCGTCCTGCAATCGACCGCGACGCTCGCCTGCATCGGCCGCCGCCAGGCCTATTTCAAGGACGAGTTCCTGTCCGCGCTGGAGATCGTCAACCGCGGCGATCTCAGGCCGGAGCAGATGCGCGGCTCCTGGGCCGGCGCCTTCGGCCCGACCCAGTTCATGCCGACCGCGTTCAAGCGCTTTGCGGTCGATGGCGACGGCGACGGCCGGCGCGACGTCGTCGACAATCCTACCGACCTGATCGCCTCGACTGCGAACAATCTGAAGAAAGACGGCTGGCAGGCCGGCCAGACCTGGGGTTTTGAGGTCGTGGTGCCCCGGGGATTCAACTACATGCTGGCCGATCGCGCCAAGGCGATGACGATCGCGCAATGGGAGAAGCTCGGGCTGAAGCGCCCAACGGGGCAGCCCTTCCCGTATCCGGCCGAGAAGGCCTATTTGCTGGCCCCCGCCGGCGCGCAGGGGCCAGGCTTCCTGATGCTCCAGAACTACCGCGTCATCATGAAGTACAACCCGGCCGAGGCCTATGCGCTGGCGATCGGACATTTCGCCGACCGCCTGCGCGGGGGACAGCCCTTCGTGCAGCCCTGGCCGCGGCAGGAGCGGGAGCTGTCGCGCAGCGAGCGGCTGGAACTCCAGCAACTGCTGGCCCAGCGCGGCTTCTACAAGGGCACCCCGGACGGCCAGTTCGGCGGCCAGACAAGGGAAGCCCTGCGCAACTTCCAGGCCTCCGTCGGGGCGCCCGCCGACGGATTTGCCTCCTCCGACGTGCTGGATCGGCTGCGCGGGCGGTAAAATCGCCTCGAAAGTAACCCTGAACAGGGATTTTGGCAGGCCGCCTTGACGGAGGCGGCTGTTCCCCGGTGTATGGCGCCAAGAATCTGCAACGGAATTTGCCTGTTTGGCGCCCGATTCAGTTGTTATATTAGGCTGCTTCCGACCCCGTTGCGCGTGCCCGAGATCGCATGTCGAAAAAGTCCCTGTTCAAGGCGCTGACCGAGACCGGCCCGTTGATCGCGCTGGGGACGGCGCTTGCGATTCTGGTTTCGGTTGCAGGGCCCGCCTCGGCGCAGTTCTTCAACTTCCCCGGCTTTGGCGGTCCGCCGCAGCGCTCGGCACCACCGCCACAACGGGGCGGCGGCTGGTTCGGCGGCGACTTCTTTGCACCATTCCAGCAGCAGCAGCAGGCACCGCGCCAGGATTTTTCGCGCGCGCCGGCACCAGCCAAGCGCGACACCATCCCTGAGAAGAACGTGCTGGTGATCGGCGACGCCATGGCCGACTGGCTCGCCTACGGCTTGGAAGACGCCTACACCGAGCAGCCCGATATGGGCGTGATCCGCAAGCACAAGACGACGTCGGGGCTGATCAAGTACCAGCCGAAGGGTGAGCCTTCGGATTGGGCGGCAGCGGCGAAGGGCATCCTCGAGACCGAGAAGCCTGATGTCATCGTCGTTATGCTCGGTCTCAACGACCGCGCCGCGATCCGCGAGCCTATCGCCGACAAGCCGGACAAGGCGACCGATAAGGACAAGGACAAGAAGAACGACAAGGGCGCCCGCGCCAAGCAGCCAAGCAAGCCCGGAGAGACCAAACCCGGCACGGATAGTGCCGCCAAGCCTGACGACAAGCCTGCCGATGCCGATCTGCCGCAGGACGATGCCGACAACGCCGATACGCCTGTGGCCGCACCCGAAAAGACGGCCCGCAATCCGAACGGCCTCTACGAATTCCGCGACGACCGCTGGGTCGAGCTCTACGGCAAGAAGATCGAGGAGCTGGCAGGCGTGCTCAAGTCCAAGGGCGTGCCGGTGCTCTGGGTCGGCCTGCCCGCGATTCGCGGACAGAAGGGAACGGCGGACATGCTGTTCCTGGATTCGCTCTATCGCGAAGGCGCGGCCAAGGCCGGCATTACCTATGTCGATGTCTGGGACGGCTTTGTCGACGAGGCCGGCCGCTTCCTTCAGAAGGGTCCTGACTTCGAAGGCCAGATCCGACAGCTCCGCAGCTCTGACGGCGTCTTTTTCACCAAACCCGGCGCGCGCAAGCTGGCGCACTATGTCGAGCGCGAGATCACGCGCCTGCTTGCGGGACGCTCCGGTCCGATCGCGCTGCCGAGCGAACCGGCGACGCCCGACACCAGCGCGGAGCCCGGCAAACCGGCGCCGCGGCCGCTGGCAGGGCCGATCGTGCCGCTGGTTGCAGCCTCGATCTCGACCGATCAATTGCTGGGCGGACCGGGATCGCGTCCCGCCGCCGTCGATGCGCTCGCGGCGAAGACGATGGTGAAGGGCGAACCGCTGTCGGCCCCGGCTGGCCGTGCCGACGATTATGCCTGGCCGCGCCGCGAAGTCGGGCGCGAGCAGGCCAAGGGCGATACGCCTGTTGCGGCGACGACGCCTGAGGGCGGTGTTGCTTCGGGCACGCCGGGTGCCGCGGCTGCGATGACATCGCCGAAGCTCGCGCCGAAGAAGCCACCGACGCAGCAGCCGGCACAGGCGACGCCCTCATTCCGCGATTTCTTCGGGTTCGGCTCTCCGCAGCCACCGCCGCCGCGTCAGCTGACGCCGGCGCCCGGGCCGCGCAATCCGAATCCCAATCCAGGGGCCCCGCGTCCGCCTGGAAACGTCGGACGCTCGGCGGAAGTGATCCGGTAGTCGCTGGAGCAGGTTCTCATGTCCCGGACGCGCAGCAGCGTAGAACGTTGCTGCGCAGAGCCGGGACCCAGTTCCTCTCACCACGTTCAGAAAAGATTCGGCCCCGGCTCAGCAGCGCACCACTGCGTGGCGCGCTGCGTCCGGGGCACGAGAGACGAGACTCTATCTCAGCCTTAATAGCGCCAGCGCGGCTGCGGACGGCGGGCCGGTCGCGACATCAGCAGCGCGAGCGCAAATCCGATGCCGCCGGCGACCAGCAGCGAGCCGAGCGGATTGTCCTGCACCTTCTTCGTCAGCGCCTGTGTCCCATCGCGGAAAGTCTCGCCACTGTTCTCATAGGCGTCCTTGGCGTAGCCGGCGGCGGTGTCCGTGGCGTCGCGGACGGCGTCCTTGGCCTGGCCGTAGAGATTCTGCACGCTGCCCGCAGCTTCCCGGGCCTTGCCCGATGCCTGCGTCTTGGCATCGCCTGCCATGTCTCCGATCGCGCCTTCCGCGCGCCCGGCATATTCCTTGGCCGATCCAACTATCCGATCCGTGTCCATGATGATCCTCCTCGGTGATCAGCCGGAGTAACCGATCAGGCGCGGCGCAGTTCCATGCCATGACGAAAGTGTAGCGGTTGGCTACAAGATAAGCCCGCCATCGACGACCAGCGTCTGGCCGATGATGTAGGACGACAGCGGCGAGGCCAGGAACAGCGCCGCGCCCGCCATGTCGGCCGGCGTGCCCAATCGCCGCAACGGGATGCGCGCGAGCGCGCCTTCGAGCCGCTTCGGATTGTCCGTCGTCACCTTCGTCATCTTGGTGTCGACGAGCCCCGGCGCGATGCCGTTGACACGGATGCCGTCCTCGGCCCAGGCCTCGCCCAGTGTCCGCGTCAGTCCGACCGCGCCGGTCTTCGACGCGTTGTAAGCGGGATTGCCCATGGTGGAATGATAGGCCGCGGTCGAGGACACCATGATCAACGCGCCCCTGGAATCCCGCAACATGGAATGAAATCGCGTGGCGCAGGCCATCAGGCTCATGAGATTGACCTCGACCACCTTTCGGAAGCCGCTCATCTCGAATTCGCCGCGGCGATAGAGCACCGCGCCTTGCGCGAGCACGAGCACGTCGAGCCTGTCGAAGGACGGCTTGAACGCCTCGATCGCACTGGAGTTGCTGACGTCCAGCTGCGCATAGGAGAGGCCCGTGAGATCAGAGCCCTCCTCAATCGAATAATCCTGCGGCTGTGCCCGCGTGCCGCATACTGCGACAAGCGCGCCCCTTGTGCGAAAAGCCTGTGCGATGCCGTTGCCGATCCCGCTCGAACCGCCGACGACCAGCACCTGCTTGCCTGAGAAATCGAGCTCGTTCGCCATCGCGGGCCTCCTATTTTGTCTTACTTGTTTGACCTGTCTGCGGTTCGATGCCAGCCTTGTCAATCATAACAAGAACAAGCGGCTTCCGAAGGAAACAACATGTCCGAGTTCAAGCAGCTCAGCCGGTCCGTCGATGGTTTGACCGTTCTCGTCACGGGCTCGGCCAGCGGCATGGGCCGCGCGACCGCGCGCTTGTTCGCCGCTGAAGGCGCAAACGTCGCCGTCACCGATTTCGACGGGCCAGGCGCGCATGCGGTTGCCAAGGAGATTGCCGCGAGCGGCGGCACAGGAAAGGCGTGGAAGCTCGACGTTGCCGACGGTAACGAGATCAAGCGCGTGGTCGGCGAGGTCGCCGCGCATTTCGGCGCAATCGACGTTATCGTCAACAATGCCGGCATCTCCGTGCGGGTTGCGATCGACGACGAGGGCTATGAGGACGCCTGGGCCAGGGGCATCACGGTGATGCTGACGGCGCATCCGCGCATCATCCGCGCCGCGCTGCCGCACTTACGAAAGTCGAACAGCCCGCGCATCGTCAACATTGCTTCGACCGAGGCCCTAGGCGCAACCGCATTGCACAGCCCGTATTCGGCCGCGAAGGGTGGCGTGGCGAGCCTCACCCGCTCGCTCGCGGTGGAGCTCGGCCGCGAGGGCATCACCGTCAACTGCATCTGTCCGGGCCCGATCCGCACCGCAATCACCGACCGCATCTCGGAGGAGCACAAGACGATCTACGCCAAGCGCCGCACCGCACTCGGCCGCTACGGCGATCCCGAGGAGGTCGCGCATATGACGTTGAGCCTGTGCCTGCCGGCCGCATCCTTCCTCACCGGCGCGGTGATCCCGGTCGACGGCGGGCTGATGGCGCGGAACGCGTAAGAGGCATCGGAGGTGCGTAACCCCGGATGGCGCTGCGCTCCATCCGGGCTACCGAGGAGCTATGCGCGGCGAGCGTTGACAAGTACGAGCGCGGGAGTAGCTTTTTCCTCGACAGAGCGGGACCAACCGCTCGCGAGCTATGGGAGAAACGCCATGACGATCGCCATCCGGCAGGTTCAGAAGCATTTTGTCGGCGAGGTTTCCGGCCTCGATCTGCGAAAGCCTCTCACCGAGGCCGAAGCGCGCGAGGTCGAGGCCGCCATGGACAAATATGCGGTGCTGGTGTTCCACGACCAGGACATCACCGACGAGCAGCAGATGGCCTTTGCGCTCAACTTCGGCCAGCGCGAGGAAGCCCGCGGCGGCAACATCACCAAAGCGGAGGAATACCGCCTCACCTCGGGCCTGAACGACGTCTCCAACCTCGGCAAGGACGGCAAGCCGCTGCCGAAGGACAGCCGCGCCAATCTGTTCAATCTCGGCAATTGCCTGTGGCACTCCGACAGCTCGTTCCGCCCCATCCCGGCAAAGTTCTCGCTGCTCTCGGCGCGGGTGGTGAACCCGAAGGGCGGCAACACCGAATTCGCAGACATGCGCGCCGCCTATGACGCGCTCGACGACGAGACCAAGGCGGAGATCGATGACCTCGTCTGCGAACACTCGCTGATGTATTCGCGGGGATCGCTCGGCTTCACCGAATACACCGACGAGGAAAAGGAGATGTTCAAGCCGGTGCTGCAACGGCTGGTGCGCACCCATCCCGTGCATCGCCGCAAGTCGCTCTATCTGTCATCGCATGCCGGCAAGATCGTCGGTATGAGCGTCCCCGAAGGCCGGCTGCTGCTGCGCGATCTCAACGAGCACGCGACGCAGGCCGAGTTCGTCTACGTCCACAAATGGAAGCTGCATGACCTCGTGATGTGGGACAACCGCCAGACCATGCACCGCGTCCGCCGCTACGACCAGTCTCAGCCTCGCGACATGCGCCGCGCCACCGTGGCGGGGACGGAGCCGACGGTGCAGCAGCAGGCGGCGGAGTAAAATCTACTCAGGAAATGGTGTCATCGCCCGGCTTCACTGGGCGATCCAGTATTCCAAAGACGGCTGTGATTGAACCGAGAGGCTGCGGCGTACTCGGTCGCCCGGTCAAGCCGGGCGACGACAGCGGTGGGCGAGGCAAATACAGCGGAGCCTAAAGCTACGCGTGCCCGGCCTCGTTCGAGAGCATGCCGGGATCGATGCCGATCTTGCGCAAGGCGCGTCCGTACTTGTCGTCGACGTCGTCGCCGAAAATCAAATCCGCGTCCGCATCGCAATGCAGCCAGCCATTGCTCTGGATCTCGGTCTCGAGCTGGCCCGGCGCCCAGCCAGCATAACCCAGCGCAAGAATGGCGTGCTTGGGGCCGGAGCCGTTGGCGATGGCTCGCAGGATGTCGACGGTCGCCGTGAGGCAGACGCCGTCATCGATCCGCAGCGTGGCATTTTCGATGTAGAAGTCGCTGGAATGCAGCACGAAGCCGCGACCGGTATCGACGGGGCCGCCACGCAGCACCTTCATGCTTTCGGCATTCTCCGGCAGCTTGATGTGCTCGCCTTTCTTGATGATGCCGAGCTGCTGCAAGAGCTCGGGGAAGTCGATGCTGCCGGCCGGGTGGTTCACGATGATGCCCATCGCTCCCTCCGCCGAATGGGCGCAGAGATAGATCACCGAACGCTCGAAGCGGGAATCGCCCATAACCGGCATCGCGATCAGCAGCTGGCCGTCGAGATAACCGGCCGAATTGGGAAGAGCGGGGCCTGCGCTGCGGGTGCTTTCGCCCGTTCTCTTGCCTGTTGGAGCCATCGGTAAAGCACTCCGGTTTCAATTCCTATCCTGATGTCGGGCCGGGCCACTGTCAAATCAAGGCTTGCAGGGACTGGGTTCAAGTGCATCCATCACAAGCAATTCAATGGTTTGCCCCGGGGCGACCCTGTAAAGACGTGCAATGCTCACAAGAGTTCCCCTGCGTGCGGCGATTGGCGTCGTGACTACCCTGCTTGCGTCGTCGCTGGCCATCGCAGCCCGCGCCGACGACGCTTCGCCGTGGGAGCGCGATGGACATTCCGCGGTGCGGCTATTGGCGGGATCGCGCAGCGGCGCCGTGCTGCTCGGCGGTATCGCCTTCCAGCTTCAGCAGGGCTGGAAGACCTACTGGCGCACCCCCGGGGATTCCGGGGTGCCGCCGCGGTTCGACTTCTCGAAGTCGGAGAATGTCGAGGCGGTGACCGTGATGTGGCCTGCGCCGCTGAAATTCGAGGATGGCGCGGGCGGCCATTCGATCGGCTATCACAACCAGATCGTGTTGCCCCTGCGCATCGTCGCCAAGGCGGCCGACAAACCGGTGACCTTGCGCGCCGAGATCAATTACGCGGTGTGCGAGAAGCTCTGCATTCCGGTCGAAGCGAATGCCGAGCTCAGCTTCAACGGCGTCGCCTCGACCGAGGATGCCAATTTGCGTGCCGCGCTCGACACCGTGCCCAAGCCCGCTAATATCGGTGATCCCAATCCGCTCACCATCCGCGCCGTCAGACGCGACGGCCCTAAGAATGTGATCGTCGACGTGGTGACGCCCGACAGCCGCAACGTCAATCTGTTCGTGGAAGGTCCGACGCTCGATTGGGCGTTGCCGATCCCCGCGCTGGTCCCAAACGGCCCCCCGGACGTGAAGCGGTTTTCCTTCGAGCTCGATGGATTGCCGCCGGGCGCCAAGCCCGACGGCGCAGCGCTGAAGTTCACGCTGGTGGGTGCGGAGAAGTCGTACGAGTTCAATGCGAATTTGGAGTAGATCGTCCCGGACCGAATAGCGGAGCCGGCCAGGATCAGGATGCAGGGCAAACCTTCGAGGCCTGCTTTTCCTGCAACTTCTTCGTGCAATACAGGCTGCATCGCTGACCGCCGACCTTGGTGCAGTAGGCCAGGCACTTCTCGTATGAGCATCCCCACGCATCCGCCCGCGCGGGTGTCATGGAATAGAGATCGAAGCAGGCCATTGCGGCGAGCACGGTCACGCACGTCATAAATCGAGACATCAATCGCTCCGTCTGAAATGACGTTCAACGCAAGCGTCTGGCCGAGACCGCGAGCTGTTCTGGTTCCCGCCCGTCGCGGCACGCGAGCATACCAGCCCGCACATATTCCAAATGGATCCACTATGCCGCGAGCATAGTTCGAAGCGGTGTAGGACGTCACCCCTCCAAAAAGGAGGATGGACACTCCCTGGATAAAGCGACAACGCCGCCCGACCCGGCGAGCGAAATGATTTCCGCGCCGGCTTTGGCGGGACGCGGCCAGAGGCGTTCCAACCGAATCTTAACGAATGGTTGCTAAGTCCCAGGCCTGCCGCAGCACGCGCGCGCGCCCCGGGGACCGTTCAAATTGGCCGTGATGGACGCAGAACCCGCAACGACCGAACCGGCCGGACTGATCGCGCGGCTGCGTACCAAGCTGACGGGCGGGCCGAGCGAGGCCTCGCTGACGCGGCGGCTGGCCGGCACCATCTTCGTCATTCGCGTGATCAGCGCGGGTCTTGCATACTTCTCGCAGGTCCTGCTCGCGCGCTGGATGGGCACGTCCGACTACGGCATCTATGTCTATGTCTGGACCTGGGTGCTGCTGCTCGGCAGCATGATGGATTTTGGCATCTCGGCCTCCGCGCAAAAGATCATTCCGGAGTACCGCGCCAGCGGCGAGCAGGCGCTGCTGCGCGGCTTTCTCTCCGGCAGCCGCTGGCTGACCTTTGCGGTGTCCACGCTGGTCTCGCTCGCCCTTGCCGGCACCGTCAAGCTGCTGTCGCCCTGGATTGACCCGGCCGAGCAGCTGCCGCTCTATATCGGGTGCATGACGCTGCCGGCCTTCGTCGTTGCCAACACCCAGGACGGCATCGCGCGCTCGCATGACTGGATGCAGCTTGGCCTGATGCCGCAATTCGTTATCCGCCAGGCGCTGATCATCGGCATCACGGCTATCGCCTTCCTGCTTGGCTTTCATCTCGGCGCGGTCGCCGCGATGGCCGCGAGCGCCGGCGCGGTCTGGATCGCGATGACCGGGCAGATGGTGGTGCTGAACCGCAAGCTCGCCGATCACATCGTGCCCGGCCCCAAGACCTACGACATCGGCGGCTGGCTCGCCGTCTCGCTGCCGATCCTTCTGGTGGAGAGCTTCTATCTGCTGCTGTCCTACACCGACGTACTGGTGCTGCAGCAATTCCGCCCCTCCGACGAGGTCGGCGTCTATTTCGCCGTCGTGAAGACGCTGGCGCTGGTCTCCTTCATCCACTACGCGATGTCGGCAACGACGGCGCACCGCTTCGCCGAATATAACGCAAGCGGCGACAAGGCACGGCTATCGGCCTATGTCGCGCATGCGATCGGCTGGACGTTCTGGCCGTCGCTGGCGGCGACCATCGTGCTGCTCGCGCTCGGCAAGCCGCTGCTCTGGCTGTTCGGGCCGCAATTCGTGATCGGCTACGACATCATGTTCGTCGCCGCGATTGGCCTCGTGGTGCGCTCTGCGATCGGGCCGGTCGAGCGGCTGCTCAACATGCTCGGTCAGCAGAAGATCTGCGCGCTCGCTTATGCACTGGCCTTCATGATGAACCTCCTGCTCTGCATCGCGCTGGTACCGCGCTACGGGGGCCACGGCGCCGCGGCCGCAACCTCGATTTCCCTCACCTTCGAGACGGTGCTCTTGTTCTGGATCGTACGGCAGCGGCTCGGACTGCACGTGCTGCCGTTCGGCAAATAGGCGCCGCGCGCCTGACGTGCTCGCTGGTTTGTGGGGAATGGCTCTATCAGAGCACGCGAGGGAACGAGGCAAAACGCCTCGCCTTTTTTAACCCGATGGAAAATTTTTCTTCTTCGGCCAAGGCAGTTGCGCACTAGGGGAACTTTATTCTACGCCGTATTGCCTCGCCGGCGAGATCAACCTAAGATTCCCCTGATATGTTCGATCCACTCTACGTCGCCTCTGGATTCGGCGTCGGCCTGCTTGTCGGGATGACCGGCGTGGGCGGCGGCTCGTTGATGACGCCGCTCTTGATCCTGCTGTTCGGTATTCATCCCTCCACAGCGGTCGGAACCGACCTGCTCTATGCCGCCGCCACCAAGACCGGCGGCAGCGTGGTGCATGGCTGGTCGCGCAGCGTGCACTGGCCCGCGGTGCTGCGGCTCGCCTGCGGCAGCATTCCGGCGAGCGCGCTGACGCTGCTGGTGCTGTGGAAGCTCGACCTCAAAAGCGATTCCGAGCGCAACCTGATCAATCTGGTGCTGTGCTTCGCGCTGCTGCTGACCGCGACGTCGCTGATCTTCCGCAAGTCCATCATGGAGCGCTATCGCGGCCGGCTCGAACGGGTCAACGAGCGCACCACCGCGATTGCGACCGTCGTCACCGGCATCGTGCTCGGCGTGTTGGTGTCGATTTCCTCGGTCGGTGCCGGTGCGGTTGGCGTGACCGTGCTGCTGCTGCTTTACCCTCGCCTGCCGATGGCCACCATCGTCGGCTCCGATATCGCCCATGCGGTGCCGCTGACGCTGGTCGCCGGGATCGGGCACTGGGCGCTCGGGGATGTGGATTGGGCCTTGATGGGCGTGCTGCTGACGGGCTCGCTGCCCGGCATCATCGTCGGCAGCTTCAGCGCCACGCGCGTGCCCGAGACGGTGCTGCGCCTGACGCTTGCGTGCGTCCTGTTCGTGGTCGCCGGCAAGATCTTGTTTGCCGAGCTGCACCTCTCCTCGGCGTTCGTGACCGCGCTGGCCTGGGGGCATTAAAGCCTGATCCGGAAAAGTGCCCAGCGGTTTTCCGAAAAGACCATGCTTAAACAACAACCTAAAGCGCGATGGCAATTCATCCTAATCGCATCGCGCTTTAGGGCACCGCGCCCTACCCCGCGGTCCAGCCGCCGTCGATCGACAGGTTGGTGCCGGTGATCTGGGCGGCGTCATCGCCGCACAGGAACAGCGCCAGCGCGGCGACCTGCTCGGAGGTGACGAACTCCTTGGTTGGCTGCGCATCGAGCAGCACGTCGTTGATAACCTGCTCGCGCGTCAGGTTGCGCGCCTTCATCGTGTCGGGAATCTGCCTCTCCACCAGCGGCGTCCAGACATAGCCGGGGCTGATGCAGTTGCACGTGATCTTATGGGTCGCAACTTCCAGGGCCACGGTCTTGGTGAGACCGGCGATGCCGTGCTTGGCCGAGACATAGGCCGATTTGAACGGCGAAGCGACCAGCGAATGGGCCGACGCGGTGTTGATGATGCGGCCCCACCCCTTCTTCTTCATGCCGGGCACGGCGGCACGGATGCCATGGAACGCCGAGGACAGATTGATCGCGATGATCTGGTCCCACTTCTCCAGCGGAAACTCCTCGATCGGCGAAACGAACTGGATGCCGGCATTGTTGACCAGGATGTCGACCGAGCCGAAGGTCTTCTCGCCGAGCGCTATCATCCCGGCGATCTCGGCGGGCTTGGTCATGTCGGCCGGCGAATAGATCGCCTTCACCTTGAAGTCCTGTTCGATCTTGGCCCGCTCCTTCTCGATGTCCTCCGGCGAGCCGAAGCCGTTGATGACGACGTTGGCGCCGGCGCCGGCGAACGCACGCGCATAGGCGAGCCCGATGCCGCTGGTGGACCCGGTCACGACGGCGTTCTTGCCTGACAGACTACCCATTCTATTCGCTCCTTTTTGCCGGGGGCGCGGAGACGTCCCCCGTGAGATCGTAGGTCACCATGGTCTCGCCGGACTGCGGCCGCTCGAGCCAGTCCTTGTGGCGCATCGACAGATGCACGTCGTTCACGCCGGCTTCCCAGTGCTCGACCATGGCGACGTGCGAGAAGTCGTAATCCTTTGACGAGGATTCGTAGTTCTTGCTGCGGTAGATCAGATGCACCACGGTGACGGTGCTTTCGCGCGACACCTTCGCGAGGAATTCGACGGAAGGATCACTCTTCAGATAATCCGGCAATTTGCCGATCAGGTCGCGCACCGCCCTGCGGGCGTTGTGCAGCTGCTTGTTCTTGTCGGTGTTCATCCGCGTGCGGCTGGAAAAGCGGATGTCCTTCTCGCGCTCGGCGGCCTCCAGCAGCGATGTCGGCAGATCGCCGCGCGCGGAAAACAGGTCGACCTGGAAGATCAGCATGTCGCGATCGGTCTCGGCATCGAGCACATAGTCGAGCGGGGTGTTGGAGGCGATGCCGCCGTCCCAATAATGCTCGCCCTCGATCACAACGGACGGAAAGCCGGGCGGCAGCGCGCCGGAGGCCATGATGTGCTCGGGACCGATGGCCTTGCCGAGCTTCTTGAACTCGTAATTATCGAAATATCTGAAGTTGCCGGAGGTGACGCCGACCGCGCCGACCGACAGGCGGGTCTTCAGGTCGTTGATGCGGTCGAAATCGACCAGACGCTCCAGCGTCTTCTTCAACGGTGCGGTGTCGTAGTAGCTCTCGGCCTGCGGACTGCCGGGCGGCCAGAGCGGCGCCGGCGGAATGCGCGGCGTGAAGAAGCCGGGCACACCGAAGGTCGCGATCAGCGCGGCACTGGTCGAATTGAACAGCTCGCGGCTGTGGTCGCTCTTGCCGATCGGTTTCCACGGCACGGGCGCGGAGACCATTTCCCAGAACTCCTTGAGCCGCTTGACGCGCGTCGGGCCCTCATTGCCGGCGATGATGGCGGCGTTGACCGCGCCGATCGAGATGCCGGCGACCCATTCCGGCTCGAAGCCGTGGCCGCACAGCGCTTGATGGGCGCCCGCCTGATAGGAGCCAAGCGCGCCGCCGCCCTGCAGGACCAGGACGCGTTGCGCATTCGCGGGGATGCTGGGGGACTCCGGGCTACGATCTGTCATGGGGGAACAATAGCAAATGGCGCGCCACCGTGGCCACACTCCGCCACGGCGTCAATGCATGCCGGATCAAGTCTGGCTTATCGCTCGGTTGAGGCCAGGATCATGGTCCAGAACACCTTGTATTTGGTGCCGGGAGCATAGGCCGCTGCGATGCCCAATTTTGTGACACCGCTCTTGAGCATGTTGGCACGATGGGGCGGCGAGTCGCGCCAGCCGGAAAAGGCTTCCGCCAGCGTATGATAGCCGGCCGAGACATTCTCGACCGCTACAGTTGCGGGATAGCCGCCGGTGGCGAGCCGCTTGGCTAGCGGCGCGCGGACGTCATGGTCCATCTTGTTGGCGGCCGCCATGGCCTGGGACTGGGATTCGGCAAGCCGCATCAGGTCGGGGTCGATCACGACGGTACCGAGGGCGTTGTTCTGGCGGTATTGCGAGATCATGATCGCGGCCGCCTGCGCATCGAGCTTGGAGCCCGGGACCGCCATGTCGGCATACATCGAGGGCTGCTGCTGGATTGGCGACTCGCTGCCGGCGCAGCCTGCGAGAAGCAAAGTGAGGAGTGTTGCGGCCGCAGCGCGCATGAATCGGGGCCCCCAAAGGAAGGGCCGTTGTTGCATACCAACCGTGGCTGAAAGGTGAATTTTGAGGAAAATCGTAGCCGTCATTCCGGGGCGATGCGCAGCATCGAGCTATGGTGCGCAATCGCGCATCTGAGAATCTCGCGCTACAACCTCGGGATTCCGGGTTTGCGCTGACGCGCGCCCCGAATGAGGGGGGCCTTACCCCGCAAATATCCGGTAACGGCGAGGCTCAAGGCCGATCGTATCGCCGGCGCGCAGTTCCCGGCCGCGGGGGGCATCGATCTCGATGGTCTCGCCGCCCGACAGCGCAATTTCGGCGCGCTGCACGGGGCCGAAATTGCGAACATGCTGCACGGCGCCCTCGAAGGCGCCGCTGCCGGATGGGCCGACCAGCATGTCATGTCGCCGCACGAACAGTCTTGACGCGCCAGGCGCAAGCCCGTCGGCCGCCAGCCGCAGCGGCTGGTCGCCGAGCCTGACGACGCCACCTTCGACCTGAACCGGCAGCTCGATGGATTCGCCGATGAAGCCGTGGACGAACGCGCTTGCCGGCCTCTCATAGACGTCGTCAGGCGAGCCGATTTGCTCGATCCTGCCCTTGTCCATCACCACGACGCGGTTGGCGACTTCCAGCGCCTCCTCCTGGTCGTGGGTGACAAAGATCGAGGTGACGTTGATCTCGTGGTGCAGCGAGCGCAGCCATTTGCGCAGCTCCTTGCGCACCTTGGCGTCGAGCGCGCCGAACGGCTCGTCGAGCAGCAGGATGCGTGGCTCGATCGCCAACGCGCGGGCAAGCGCGATGCGCTGGCGCTGGCCGCCGGAGAGCTGGCTCGGATAGCGATCGGAAAGCCAATCGAGCTGGACGAGATCGAGCAGCTCTTTTACCCGCACACGGATCGTCGCCTCGTCTTTCCGTATCGCGCGCGGCTGCACGCGCAGGCCGAAGGCGACGTTCTCGAACACGGTCATGTGGCGGAACAGCGCGTAGTGCTGGAATACGAAGCCGACATGCCGCTCGCGCGCACCCTGCGCCAGCGCGTCCTCACCGTTGAAGGAGACCTCGCCGGCATCAGGCCAGTCGAGGCCCGCGATAATCCGCAGCAGCGTGGTTTTGCCGGAGCCGGAGGGCCCGAGCAGCGCGAGCAACTCGCCGTCATTGACCTTGAGGCCGACGCCGTCGAGGGCTGCAAAGCCGCCGAACTTCTTGACGAGATTTCTGACTTCAATGGTCACTTGCGTCGTGTCCTTCGTCGAGATGACGTTCAAGAACGGTCTTGGCGATCAGTGTGATCAGCGCCAGCATCGCCAGCAGCGAGGCAATCGCGAAGGCGGCGACGAACTGATATTCGTTATAGAGAATCTCGACCAGCAGCGGCATCGTGTTGGTCTCGCCGCGAATATGGCCGGAGACCACGGAGACCGCGCCGAATTCGCCCATCGCGCGCGCGTTGCAGAGCAGGACGCCATACAGCACGCCCCATTTGATGTTAGGCAGCGTGACACGGAAGAAGGTCTGCAGGCCCGAGGCGCCGAGCGAGACCGCGGCCTCCTCCTCCTGCGTACCCTGCTCCTGCATCAGCGGAATCAGGGCACGCGCCACGAAGGGGAAGGTGACGAAGGTGGTGGCGAGCGCGATGCCGGGCACCGCGAACAGGATCTGGATGTCGTGATCCCTAAGCCAGCCGCCGAAATAGCCCTGCGCACCGAACAGCAGCACGAACACGAGGCCCGAGATCACCGGGCTCACCGAGAACGGCAGGTCGATCAGCGTGATCAGGAAGGTCTTGCCCTGGAATTCGAATTTCGCAATCGCCCAGGCGGCGACGAGGCCGAACACGAGATTGAGGCCGACCGAGATCGCCGCAACCAGCAGCGTCAGCTTGATCGCGGCCAGCGCTTCCGGCTCGGCGAGCGCGGCGAAAAAGGCGAGGATCCCCTTCGAGAACGCCTGGGCGAACACAATCACCAGCGGCAGCACGACGAACACTGAAAGAAAGATCATCGCCAGCGCAATGATGGTGATGCGCACCGCGCGCGGCTCGGTGCGGAGATTGTCGCGCGCAGCCGCCGCATGTGCGCGGGCCTTGGCGTCCGGCGCCGAAAGCGAGACGGAATCTGCGATCTGCATCGTCATGGCATCCTCCTCAGCGCGCCGGGATCCGGCTCTGCGCCCAGCGCTGGAGCCGGTTGACGGCGAAGATGATGACGAAGGACACGACGAGCATGACCACCGCAATGGCGGTCGCGTCGGCGTAGCGGAACTCGGACAGGCGGATCACGATCAGCAGCGGCGCGATCTCGGACACGTTGGGCAGATTGCCGGCAATGAAGATCACCGAGCCGTATTCACCAACCGCGCGGGCGAATGCGAGCGCGAGCCCGGTGAGCAGCGCCGGTGCGAGCGAGGGCAGGATCACGCGGATGATGGTCTGCCAGCGGCTGGCGCCCAGGCTGCCCGCGGCCTCCTCGATCTCGGGGTCGAGATCCTGCAGCACCGGCTGCACGGTGCGAACCACGAAGGGAATGCCGATGAAGATCATGGCGACGAAGATGCCGACCGGTGTGAACGCGACCTTGATGCCGGCCGCGGCAAGCGGCGCGCCCAGCCAGCCCTTCTCTGCGAACAGCGCAGTCAGCGCCACACCGGCGACCGCCGTCGGCAGCGCGAACGGCACATCGACGATGGCGTCGAACAGGCGGCGGCCCGGGAAGCGGTAGCGCACCAGCGCCCAGACGATGATGCTGCCCATTACGAGATTGACGCAGGCCGCCGCAAAGGCGAGACCGAACGAGACGCGCAAGGCATTGAGGGTGCGGCGGCTGGTGAGGATATTCCAGAACTGCTCGGGACTGAGCTCGAGCGATTTCAGGAACAGCCCGGCGAGCGGAATCAGGATGATGACGGACAGCCAGGAAAGCGTCAGTCCCATCGTGAGACCGAAGCCCGGCAACGTCCGGCGTCGTGCTGCGAATGCGCTCACCAGGCCCCCTGCTAAAAGCCTTAAGACGGCGCCAGATCAGTTCTTGTAGATCCGGTCAAAGACACCGCCGTCGGCAAAATGCTCCTTCTGAGCCTTGG
This sequence comes from Bradyrhizobium sp. 199, assembly GCF_023073355.1. Taxonomy (GTDB): domain Bacteria; phylum Pseudomonadota; class Alphaproteobacteria; order Rhizobiales; family Xanthobacteraceae; genus Bradyrhizobium. Next base: position 835,850 of record NZ_JADPJI010000002.1, on the reverse strand, counting down.
TCCAACCACCAAAAACGTCGTCGATGGTGAATAGTTCGACCTTGGCGAAGGAATTTTCATAGTTCTTGGCGATCTCGGCATCGCGCGGGCGGTAGAAATTGCGCGCGGCAATTTCCTGCCCCTCTTTGGTGTACCAGTACTGGAGATAGGCATCGGCGGCGTTGCGGGTGCCTTTTTTATCGGCAACCTTGTCGACGATGGTGACCGGCGGCTCGGCGAGGATCGATTGCGGCGGCGCCACGATCTCGAACTTGTTCGCGCCGAACTCCTTCAGCGCCAGGAACGCCTCGTTCTCCCAGGCCAGCAGCACATCGCCGACGCCGCGCTCGACGAAAGTGACGGTCGCGCCGCGCGCGCCGGTATCGAGCACCGGCACCTGCTGGTAGAGTTTTCCGATGAAATCCTTGGCCATGTCGGCCGAGCCGTATTTCTTCTGCGCAAACCCCCAAGCCGCCAGATAATTCCAGCGCGCACCACCCGACGTTTTCGGGTTGGGCGTGATGACGGCGACGCCCGGCTTGATCAGATCGTCCCAGTCCTTGATGGCCTTGGGATTGCCCTTGCGTACCAGGAAGACGATCGTCGAGGTGTAGGGCGATGAATTCTGCGGCAACCGCTTCTGCCAGTCCGCCGCGGTGAGGCCTTTGCCGGCGATGACATCGATGTCATAGGCGAGCGCGAGGGTCACCACATCCGCCTGCAAGCCGTCGATCACCGCGCGCGCCTGCGAACCGCTTCCGCCATGCGACTGCTTGATCTCGACGCTCTTGCCAGTCTCTTTCTGATAGGCGCTCGCGAACGCCTTGTTGAACTCGCCGTAGAGTTCGCGCGTCGGATCGTACGACACGTTCAATAGATTGATATCAGCAGCGAGAGCCGAGCTTGCCAAGAAACCCGTCAAGACGAGGCCTGCAGCGAGCGGAACGATACGGCGCATCATGTCCATCTCCATTCACTTCGCTGACGTCGGTGTCAGCGAAGAAGTGCAGGCATAACTCGGGGCGAAACGCGCTTAAGTCAACGGAACCGGATTTTCTTGTTCGCAGCGTGGCAGCGTGGCTGTGCTACGAAGCCTTCATCGTGTGGATGCCGCATTCTGTCTTGGCCCGGCCGCGCCAGCGACCCGCGCGCTCATCCTCGCCGTCGGTCGTTCTGCTCGTGCAAGGCATACACCCAACCGACAGGAATCCTGACGCAACCAGCGGATGACGCGGCAATTTGGCGCGGACGAAGATCGCCTCGAGTTCCTCGCGCGAGACGTTGGCGAACGGGTTGAACTTCAACCGCGCGCCGTCGTCCTCGACGACCGGAATGTCGGCGCGTGCATTGCCCTGGAAACGCTTGCGGCCGTTGATCCAAGCCGAGAACGGCTTGAGCGCACGCGCCAGGGGCTCCACCTTGCGGATGCGGCAGCAGGCGTCGGGATCGGAGAACCAGAGGTCTCGATCGGGATCCTCGCGCGATAGCGTTTCCTCCGCGGGCTTGATTGAACGGACGTCTTTCAGGCCCAGCGTCGCGATCAGCGTGTCGCGATAGGCGAGCGTCTCCTCGAACAGCCAGCCGGTGTCGAGGAAGACCACGGGGATTGCCGGATCGACGTCCGCCATGACCTTGAGCAGCGTGGCCGATTCCGTGCCGAAGGACGAGACCAGAGCGAGCTTGTCGCGCCCGACCGTCTTCAGCGCCGCAGCGATGATCTCACCAGGCGAGGCATCGCGCAGGGCGCGATCGAGCTCGTCCGCAGAAGGCAACGCGGACACGGATGTCGGCGAGAGCTGAGGCGCGATCGCGTTCACGTGCCGACACCTTCGGAGTGACGCAGCTGCATGCGCCGGTGCAGCGCCGTGATTCGGCCGTCGCCGGTCGGCTGATAAAACACCGAATAGCGCTTGGCGGTGTGCATGAAAGCTTCCGCGTCCGCCTGCTTCTTGACGTCGAAGGAATCGAAGCCGGCGCGCAGCATGAACACGAACTGGTCGCGCAGCACCTGGCCGGTCGCGCGCAATTCGCCGCGGTAGTTGTAGCGTTCGCGCAGCAGGCGGGCCTGGCTGTAGGCACGGCCATCACGGAAAGTCGGGAACACCAGCGCGACGACGGCGATCTTGCCGAGATAGGGCACAAGTTCGGCGATGTCGCGACTGTTCGGCCAGATCACACCGAGCTTGCCGGCGCGCTTGACCAGGGCATCCGCCTCGCCGAGGAACCGCTCGGCCGGCACCAGGATATCGCCGCCCTCCGGCAGCGGCGTGTCGACGGCCAGCTTGACGAAGCTGTCGTCGGCGATCTTTCCGCCGTTAACGAGTGGCATAGACGCGCTCCTTGAACGGTTCGACACCCAGACGCTTCACCGTGTCCATGAACAGCTCTTCGGGCCGCTCGCGCAGCGCCAGATAGGCTTCCACGACGTCTTCGATGACATCGGCGACTTCGTCGAATTTGACGCCCGGCCCGATCAGGGTCCCCAGCGCGGCGTTCTCGTCGGCGCGGCCGCCGATGGTGATCTGATAGACCTCCTCGCCGTTCTTCTCGACGCCGAGAATGCCGATATGGCCGACATGGTGATGGCCGCAGGCGTTGATGCAGCCGGAGATGTTGATGTGAAGCCGGCCGATCAAATTCGCCAGCTCGTGATTGGCGAAGCGCCGCGTCAGCTCCTGCGCGATCGGGATCGAGCGCGCATTCGCCAGCGAGCAATAATCGAGCCCGGGGCAGGCGATGATGTCGGTGATCAGGTTGACGTTCGGCGTCGCCAGCCCAAGCTTGTCGAGCGCCTTCCACAGCGCCGGCAGGTCGCGCTTGGCGACATGCGGCAGCGCCAGGTTCTGCTCATGGCCGACGCGGATCTCACCGAAGGAATATTTATCGGCGAGATCAGCCAGCGCATCCATCTGCTCGGCGGTGGCGTCGCCCGGAGGCGCACCGATCGGCTTCAGCGAGATCGTGACGATGGAGTAGCCCTGCACCTTGTGCGGCGCCACCGAGTTCTTGCGCCACGCCTCGAAATCCGGATCGGCCGCGGCTTGCCGCAGCTCGTCCGGCATGTGCGGGAGCTTTTCGTAGGCCGGATAGGTGAAGCGCGAGCGAATGTCCTCGATCACCTCGTCGTCGATCTGGAGCGAGGAGTTGCGGATATGCTGCCACTCCTCCTCGACCTCGCGGGAGAACTTCTCGATCCCGAGTTCGTGCACCAGGATCTTGATACGCGCCTTGTAGATGTTGTCGCGCCGGCCGTACTGGTTGTAGACGCGCAGGATCGCCTCGATATAGCTGAGGATGTCGCGGCCATGCACGAAGTGCTTGATGGTCTTGGCGATGAACGGCGTGCGGCCGAGACCGCCGCCGACCAGCACCTCGAAGCCGGTCTCGCCCTTCTCGTTCTTGATCAGCCTGAGACCGATGTCGTGGATCTTGATCGCGGCGCGGTCGTGGTCCGACGCGGTGATCGCGATCTTGAACTTGCGCGGCAGGAACGAGAATTCCGGATGCAGCGTGGTGTGCTGGCGGATCAGCTCCGACCAGATGCGGGGATCCTCGATCTCGCCCGGCGCGACGCCGGCCCACTGGTCCGAGGTGACGTTGCGCATGTTGTTGCCGGAGGTCTGCATCGCATGGATGCCGACCTTGGCAAGATCTTCGAGCGCGTCCGGCAGCTCGGCCAGTTTGATCCAGTTGAACTGGATGTTCTGCCGCGTGGTGAAATGGCCGTAGCCGCGGTCGTATTTGCGCGCGACATGGGCGAGCGCCCGCAACTGGTTGGTCGCCAGCGTCCCATACGGGATGGCCACGCGGAACATGTAGGCGTGCAGCTGAAGATAGACGCCGTTCTGCAGGCGCAGGATCTTGAACTCATCCTCGGTGAGCTCGCCGGAGAGGCGCCGCTTCACCTGGTCGCGGAACTCCGAGACGCGCTCGTTGACGAGCGTGCGGTCGATTTCGTCGTAAGCGTACATAAGTGCGTGCCTTAAACCTGGGCCGGCTGTCCGATGGTGACGCCGGTGCGGCGGATCTGTTCGCGCAGATTGCCGGGTTCGATCTTGCCGTCCGCCCCGACCTGCACCGGAGCGATATAGGGTCCGATCGCGCCAACGTCATCGGCGACGGACTCCGCAAGCAACGCCTTGGCCTCGTCGGAGTTGCGCACGATCGCGGCTTCCGAGAGGTCCGCAGACCAGCTCTTGGCGGCGGTACGATAAACCACGATGCCGTCCCAGGTCCGGTTGGCGGTCACGATCGAGGGGCCGGCGATCTTGATCTTCTTCTGTTCAAGCGGGGAGGTCATTCGGCTGCATCCAGGAGGTCAGAGATGATTTGCTTTGGGGATTGGCGGTAAAGCGAGCCGGCATGCCGGACCACCTCGCCGATAATGAGGATGGCAGGACCGCCTTGGGTCCGCCGCACCAGTTCCGGCAGATCGCGCAGCGTGCCGACGGCACCTTGCGCGTCGGGACGCGTGACGCGGGCGAACACGCCCACCGGCGTCTCCGGCGAACGGCCGGCCGCAAACAAGCCGGCGCGTATCGCGGGCGCCGCGGTCATGCCCATGTAGACCACGACGGTCATTTTGGTGTCGGTCAGCGTCGACCAGTCCACGACTTCCGCGTCGCGCGCCTTGTGCGCGGTGAGGAAGGTGATGCGGGTCGCTTCGTGACGATAAGTGAGCGGCACCTCGAAATCGGCGGCGCCGCCAAGCCCTGCGGTGATGCCGGGAATGATCGAATAGGCGACACCTGCGGCGCGCAGGGCTTCCACCTCTTCGCCGCCGCGGCCGAACACGAAGGGATCGCCACCCTTCAGCCGCACCACACGCTGGCCGGATTGCGCGGCCTCGATCATGCGTTTGTTGATGGCGTCCTGGCCGATACCGGGCTTGCCGACGCGGCGGCCGACCGCAACGCGCGTCGTGTCGCGGCGGATACGGTCGAGAATTTCGCCCGAGACCAGTTCGTCATGGAAGACGATGTCGGCGTCCTGCAATGCGCGTAGCGCCTTGATGGTGAGGAGATCGGGGTCGCCGGGACCGGCGCCGACCAGCGCGACCGAGCCTTCCGGCTTGTCTGCACGTGCGAATTCGGAAGGATCAGCAATCGCCTTGAGCGAGGCGTCAGCCTCGGCCCTGCGGCCGGCGAGCACGGCGGCGCCGATCGGACCGTCGATCACGCGCTCCCAGAACCGGCGACGCAGCGGAAATTCGGCGATGCGCTCGTTGATGGCTTTGCGGAAGCCGCCGATGAACTCGGCGAGTTCGCCGATGCGGGCCGGCAGCAGCGCCTCGATCTTCTCGCGCACGCGCCGCGCCACCACCGGAGAAGTGCCGCCGGTGCCGACCGCGACCACGACATCGCCGCGATCGACGATTGCCGGGAAGATGAAGCTCGAATGCTCGAGATCGTCCATGACGTTGACGGGCAGGCCGAGCGCCTTGGTGCGAACGGACATCGCAACGCCAACATCGCCCGCACCTGCGCAGACGATGGCGATGACGCCCGAGAGGTCAGCGGTGAGCGGATCGACGGACACGATTTCGATACGGGCTGCGTCCTCGGAGCTCAGCCCCAGATCCAGATTGCCGTCGATCGCATGCACGCGGATGCGCGCGCCGGCGGCGGCGAGCACGCGCAGCTTGGCGCGCAAAAGCTCGCCCGTGCCGATGAGGACCACCGGACCGGTCTTGAGATCGAGAAACACCGGCAAGAACCGCATACGACACTCGCTTCCCCGATACGGGGTTGACTGGAATTATTTTCTATATATGTGTCGTTCCGAGCGCGCAAAGAGAAAATTTTTTCTTCTACTCTGCGCAGCGACTATAGAATTTTCGGCTTCCAACGCAAAGTGCCAGAGATGCATCTTCTCAAGGACGATTCCGCAGCAGCCGGAGTGAGCAGCCCGGCCCCCGTCAGCCGCGCGGGCTCGCAAGAATTTTCTGCTGATGTTGCGCCCAGCATGGACCATCTCGACCAGCTTGAGGCGCAGAGCATCTACATCTTCCGCGAGGCCTTCGCCCGGCTCAAGAAGATCGCGCTGCTGTGGTCGCTTGGCAAGGACTCCAACGTCATGATCTGGCTGGCGCGGAAGGCCTTCTTCGGCAAGATGCCGTTCCCCGCCCTTCATGTCGACACCGGCAAGAAGTTTCCGGAGATGTATCGGTTTCGCGATCGCTACGGCAAGGAGTGGGATCTCGATTTGCGTGTCGAGCCCTGTCCGCCGATCGATGCTGTCGATCCGACGCTGCCGCCGGCGGCCCGCTCGGCTGCGCGCAAGACCGAAGGCCTCAAGATGGCGCTCGGCAAATATGGCTTCGACGGCCTGATCGCCGGCATTCGCCGCGACGAGGAGGCCACGCGGGCCAAGGAGCGCGTGTTCTCGCCGCGCGGTCTGGAAGGGAATTGGGACGTGCGCGACCAGCCGCCGGAGTTCTGGGACCATTTCAACGCCTCGCCGCCGCAAGGCGCGCATTTGCGCATCCACCCGATCCTGCATTGGACCGAGGCCGACATCTGGGCCTACACCAAGCGCGAGAACATTCCGATCATCCCGCTCTATCTATCGCAAAACGGCAAGCGCTATCGCTCGCTGGGTGATCAGGACATCACGAACCCGGTCGCGTCGACGGCCTCGAACATCGACGAGATCCTGATCGAGCTCGAGCAGACCAAGGTGCCGGAACGTTCCGGCCGCGCGCTCGACCACGAGACCGAGGACGCTTTCGAGCGCCTGCGTGTCGCCGGCTATCTCTGATTCCTGAGGACGCAACGCGGCCATGAACATGATCGTCACCCCCGCTTCGCCTGCGACCCCGAACGGCACCACGCGTCCGCAGGTGCGCATCGTCATCGTCGGTCATGTCGACCACGGCAAGTCGACGCTGGTCGGCCGCCTGCTGCACGAGACCGGCAGCCTTCCCGACGGCAAGCTGGAAATGCTGAAAGCCGTCAGCGCGCGGCGCGGCATGCCGTTCGAATGGTCGTTCCTGCTCGATGCGCTCCAGACCGAGCGCGACCAGGGCATCACCATCGACACCACGCAGATCCGTTTTCGCACCAATTCGCGCGACATCGTGCTGATCGACGCGCCCGGCCACGCCGAATTCCTCCGCAACATGATCACCGGCGCCTCGCAAGCCGACGGCGCGGTGCTGATCATCGACGCGCTGGAAGGCGTGCGCGACCAGACCAGGCGGCACGGCTATCTCCTGCATCTGCTCGGCGTGAAGCAGGTCGCGATCGTCGTCAACAAGATGGACCGCGTCGACTTCTCCGCCGATCGCTTCAAGGAGATCAGCGCCGAGATCTCGGCGCATCTGCAAGGCCTCGGCGTGAAGCCCACGGCCGTAATTCCGATTTCCGCCCGTGACGGCGACGGTGTCGCGGAGCGCACCGGCCGGATCGGCTGGTACCAGGGACCGACGGTGGTCGAGGCGCTGGACCAGCTCGAGCCGGCGCGCCCGCTGGAAGCGCTGGCGCTGCGCCTGCCGGTGCAGGCGATCTACAAGTTCGACGACCGCCGCATCGTGGCGGGCCGGATCGAATCCGGCAGCCTGATTGCCGGCGACGAGATCGTGATCATGCCGGCCGGCAAGATCGCCAAGATCAAGACGGTCGAGAGCTGGCCGGCGACGCCGGTCGCGGGCCGACAGGGCGCGGGCCGCTCGGTCGGCATCACCCTCGACCGCGAATTGTTCATTGAGCGCGGCGACATCATCGCGCATGCGAGCAGCGCGCCGCGCGAGACGCGCCGGCTGCGTGCGCGGATCTTCTGGCTGCACGACAAGCCGCTCGCCAAGGGCGACCAGCTCCTGGTCCGCTGCGGGCCGAAGGAAAGCCGCGCGACCGTGGTCGCGATCGAGAAGGCGGTCGATCCGGGCGAGCTCTCGAGCGTCGAGAACAAAGCGATCGGCCGCAACCATGTCGGCGAGATCGATATTTCTCTGTCGAATCCGATTGCCACCGATCCCTATACCGAGAACCCGCGCACCGGTCGCCTCGTGATCGAGGTCTCCGGGCGCATCGCCGGCGGTGGTCTCGTGCTGTCGGTCGATGCCGGCCAGCGCGCCGTGCCCGTCGACATCGTGCCGGTGGAATCTGCGCTGCGTCCCGACGAACGCTCCGCGCGCTATCAGCACAATGGCGCCGTGGTCTGGCTCACCGGCCTGCCGGCCTCCGGCAAGTCGACGCTGGCAAAAGCGCTGGAACGCCGGTTGTTCACCAATGGCGGCTCGCCGATCCTGCTGGACGGCGACACGCTGCGCGCCGGCCTCAACAGCGATCTCGGCTTCTCCACCGCCGATCGCAGCGAGAATATCCGCCGCCTCGCAGAAGTCGCGACGCATCTTGCGCGTAACGGCCACATCGCCATCGTGGCCGCGGTCTCGCCGGCCCGCGAGGATCGCGCGACCGCGCGCCGCATCGCCGACACCGCATTCCGCGAGATCCATGTCGCGACGCCTGCTGAAGTGTGCGAGGAGCGCGACCCCAAAGGCCATTACAAGAAGGCGAGAGCCGGCGCTCTGGCTTCGTTCACCGGCATCGGCAACGACTACGAGGCGCCGCAGGCTGCCGAGCTCGTGATCGACACCTCGGCACAGACCGTGGCCGAGGCCGCCGACGAGATCGAGCAGATGCTGAAGACGACCGGCGTGCTGTTCGACGAAGTCGTGGACCTCGCCGCGAATATTTGAGGACAATGCATCCGCGCATGCGGTGCGTTCCCTCCCCCTTCTGGGGGAGGGAGCGCACTTGTGCACGTGGCGCGGGACCAGGCTCAAACGTTTGTAGAACGAGCTCACGCCGCCTCGCCTTGACATTTTGACAGGCGTCCGGGGTCTTCTCACCGCCCCCTTTTTGGGGCTAATAGGGCCCCGAAAACCGCCCTCTATGGGCCCATTTTGCTGCTGCCGGGTCAAAAGCAGCCAAAAACAGCCATTTCCAACAAGAAAGCCCACCATGAAACGCGTCGACGCCCACGGATTGAAGATCGCTCCCATCCTGTTCGATTTCATCGCCAAGGAAGCGGCCCCAAAAACGGGGATCGCGCCGGATGCGTTCTGGGCCGGGCTTGCCGCCATCATCAAGGAGCTGGGGCCGAAGAACAGGTCGCTGCTCGCATTCCGCGACACGCTGCAGGCCAAGATCGACGACTGGCACCGTGCCAACAAGGGCAAGGCGTTCGACCTCAACGCCTATACCGCCTTCCTGAAGGAGATCGGCTATCTCGTCCCGGAGCCGGCGACGCAGAAGGTCGAGACCGCCAATGTCGACGATGAAATCGGCAAGATCTGCGGGCCGCAGCTGGTCGTGCCCCTCACCAATGCACGTTACGCGCTCAACGCGGCGAATGCGCGCTGGGGCTCGCTCTACGACGCCTTCTACGGCACCGACGCGATCCCGCATGATCCGTCCGAAGGCGGCAAGGGTTACAACAAGGCACGCGGCGACAAGGTGATCGCGAAAGCAAAAGCCTTCCTCGATGCGGCGGTGCCGCTGGCAACGGGCAGCCACACCGACGTCACCGCCTACAGCGTCGTCGCGGGCCAGCTCGCGGTGAAGCTGAAGAGCGGTAACGCCACCGCACTGAAGAATGCCGCGCAGTTCGCCGGCTTCCAGGGCGATGCGGCCGCACCGAGCGCGGTGCTGCTCGCCAACAACGGCCTGCATGTCGAGGTGAAGATCGACCGCAGCAGCGCGATCGGCAAAGACGATCCGGCCGGCGTCGCCGACATGATCATGGAGTCCGCGGTCTCCACCATCCTCGACATGGAGGATTCGGTCGCAGCCGTCGATGCCGAAGACAAGGTGCTGGTCTACCGCAACACGCTCGGCCTGATGAACGGCACGCTGTCGGCCGATTTCGAGAAGGGCGGCAAGACGCTGACGCGTTCGCTCAATACCGATCGCAGCTACAAGACGCCCGACGGCAAGGGCGAGGTCAAGCTGCACGGCCGCAGCCTGCTGCTGATGCGCAATTGCGGTCACCACATGTTCACCGACGCGGTGCTGGACGAGGAGGGCGAGGAGATTCCGGAAGGCCTGCTGGATGCCGCCGTCTCGGGCCTGCTCGCCATTCACGATCTCAAGGGCAACTCCAAGGTCAAGAACAGCCGCACCGGCTCGGCCTATATCGTCAAGCCAAAGATGCACGGCCCGGACGAGGTGTCGCTGACCTGCGAGATATTCGACCACGTCGAGAAGATGTTGTCGCTACCCGAGAACACGCTCAAGGTCGGCATCATGGACGAGGAGCGGCGTACCACCGTCAACCTCAAAGCCTGCATCCAGCGCGCCTCCAAGCGCATCATGTTCATCAACACCGGCTTCCTCGATCGCACCGGAGACGAGATCCACACCTCGATGGAAGCGGGCCCGATGATCCGCAAGAACGAGATGAAGGCGCAGGCCTGGATCAAGGCCTACGAGGACTGGAACGTCGACATGGGCCTGACCTGTGGCCTGCCCGGCCATGCCCAGATCGGCAAGGGCATGTGGGCCGCCCCCGACAAGATGGCGGACATGCTTACGCAGAAGCTTGGCCATCCGCAGGCCGGCGCCACCACCGCCTGGGTGCCCTCCCCGACCGCCGCGACGCTGCACGCGCTGCACTACCACCAGATCAACGTCGCCGCGCGCCAGCAGGAGCTGACCAAGGGCGGACCGCGCGCCAAGCTCTCGGACATCCTCACCATTCCGGTGTCGAAGTCGAACTGGGCCCCTGATGACGTCAAGCAGGAGATCAACAACAACTGCCAGGGCATCCTCGGCTATGTTGTGCGCTGGATCGACCAGGGCGTCGGCTGCTCCAAGGTGCCCGACATCCACGATGTCGGCCTGATGGAAGACCGCGCGACCTTGCGCATCTCCAGCCAGCATCTCGCCAATTGGCTACACCAGGGCGTGATCACCGAGGCTCAGGTGATGGAATCGCTCAAGCGCATGGCGGTCGTGGTCGACAAGCAGAACGCCGGCGATGCCATCTACAAGCCGATGGCGCCCGCCTTCGACGGCGTCGCCTTCAAGGCCGCTTGCGACCTCATCTTCAAGGGGCGCGAGCAGCCGAACGGCTACACCGAATACATCCTCACCGCCCGCCGCCGCGAGGCCAAAGCCCTCGGCTGACCAGGCGGCCGGCTGCTACTAGCCCACCCGGCTGGAAACACCAAAAGCCCCGGCTCGCGCCGGGGCCTTTTCGTTTGCGGCAGCACCGCGCGCGCTAGAACACTGCCAGATACTTCAGCAGCGACACGATACCGATGATGATGACGACAACGCGTGCGATCTGTTTGGCACGGCCGTCCATCGGCAGCATGTTGATGAGATAAAGTACGAGAATAACGACCAAAAAAGTGACGAGTACACCCACCAGCATCGCGAGACCCCCTTCAGACAAATTGCGATCGCTACTCTAACGCCCGCCGCGCGCACCGGTTCCATCGCTGCAACCCGTTGCAGATTATACTGAATCGTCAAGCGTCCTCCGAGACGCCGGACCCAGAGCCACCATCTCGGCCAAGAGTCAGTGACTTCCTGGGCAAGATCCGCGCGGAGTAGGGAAAGAGGGTTGGGAGAGAACTGCAGCCACACCTTCAGTGTCGCCGCGAACGCGGGGCCCGCGGCAACAGGGACTGGTTTGACGCGAGCCGGTAAGCACGGGTCTCCGCCAAACTACTTCCTGTGTTTAGGGGCCCGGAGCCCCGATTCGCGCGTCCGGGAGGACAGTGTTTATGCAGCCGCGAGCGTGGCAACGCGGCAAAGCCCGCCCTACTCCTTCGCCACCACCGGCACCTGGCGGAATCTGGCGCGCACCGAGTCCGGCAGCGGCGAGAAGTTCATCGCGACGCCGCGGCGGTCGTTGGCATTGCGGCTGGCGACCACGAGGCCGTCGGCGCCGGCGACGATGTCGCCCTTGCGCAAAGTGGGATCGTCGTCGACTTTGACCTGGGCGAGACCGACGGGATCCTTTCCGTTGCAGGTGCAGCCTGCGACGATCTCGTTGCGATAGCGGAACGCGTTGGGCAAGTCGGAATAGGATTTTCCCTTGTCCGTCGCGGCGTCGTCGATATTGCTGCCGTAGACCAGCGAAGTTTCCGAGGTCGGGCAGAAGCTCTTGCACGACTGCGCTTTGCTCTCGGCATCGTCTCCCTGTGCGGGAAAATAACGTCCGTCGCAGCCGCGCACGCAATAGGCCGTGCCGCCGCCATAGGAAGCGCGTCGGCGCGGAGTGTCGTAGCGCGGAGTGTCATCGGTTTGGAAGGGCATACGAATTTCCGGCGCCGGCCGGCCGCGGAAGCCGCCGAACAGCGCCGAGAAAAAGTCCTCTGCATGCGCCGATGGCGCCATCGCGAAGCCGAAGGAGGCGACGGCGAAGAACGCCGCCGCGCCACCGCCGAATTTGCCGATCGAACGTCTCTTCATGTGACCTCACTCGGCTCTAGTTTAGGGCCGACGTCGACATGTTCAGCGCCTGCCGACCTGAGGGCAGCGCCGTCACCGCCGGACGCTTGCGCACGGGATCACTGCCTTTCGCCATCAGCGGCGCGTTCTTTGGCAGCACAACAACCTTGGCACCGACGTTGACGCGGCTGAACAGGTCGGTGACGTCCTCATTGGTCATGCGGATGCAGCCGGACGAGACGAACTTGCCGATCGTAGTAGGATCGTTGGTGCCGTGGATGCGATATTGGCTCGAACCGAGATACATCGCCCGCGCCCCGAGTGGATTCCCGGGGCCGCCGGCGACGAAGCGCGGCAGATAGGGCTGACGCGCGATCATCTCGGCCGGCGGATGCCAGTCCGGCCACTCCGCCTTGCGGCTGACGCTCTGCACACCGGACCAAGTGAAGCCTTCGCGTCCGACGCCGACGCCATAGCGGATCGCACGGCCATTGCCGAGCACGTAGTAGAGATAGGTGTTGTTGGTATCGATCACGATGGTGCCGGCCGGCTCGCTGCGGTCGAAGCCAACGATCTGCTTGCGCAGGCGATCGGGCAGCTGGGCATCCTCGTCGGCCGCCTGCGGCGCCTCACTCACGTAGCCCTGCGAGTAAACCTGGTCCTGCGGGTAGCCCTGCGGCTGCATCGCCGCATAGCCGAGGGTTTGCCCGCTCGCGCCGCCGAAGGGCACCGTGGCCAAAGCGATTGCGAAGGCAAATGCGGTGGCGGCGCGCGGCGAAAAGCTGCGGTGGACTGCAGAGAACGTTGTCATGTGCTGCCCCGTTGGATGTGTGCATCAGGGTGATGCGCGTCCCAATGAACTCCGCAGATGCGGTCCAAGTTCCGGCGCCGTGCGCGGCAGCCTTGTCACAGTCAAGCGAGCACGTATTCACGAAGCCGCGATGGAACCGCCGCGACGCTCGCGCATTAACAGCGGTGAGTGGCGCGCGGATCGAGACTTCCGTGCGGGAGAGAGATTGTGCGCGTCCTTCCCAGCGAACGGGTGATTTCCGGCAACGGCGAGGGCGCCCCGCTTCCTGAGAGCCATACCGAGCTGCCGCCGGTGATCCGCCGCACCGAGTTCGTCACGTTCGCGCTCGCCGGCCTCTTGCTGATTGCCATCGTCACCGTACTCTATGTCGGCAGGGCGTTCTTCCTGCCCGTGGTGATGGCCTTCGTCACCGGCACCATGCTGTCGCCGGCGGCGAGCTTGCTTGAGCGCAGCAAAGTCCCACGGAGCCTCGGCGCCGTCCTGATCGTGGTCGCGGTGGCCACGGTGGTCGCCTTCGTGGTTGCGCTGATCGCCTCGCCCGTGATGGAGTGGAGCACGCGCCTGCCGGAGCTCGGCGCGCAGTTGAAAGACAAGCTGCACGTGTTCGACAGGCCACTTTCGCTGTGGCGCGACATGCAAGGCATGCTCGGCGGCTCGGAAGGATTGCCCAGCTTCCAGATGCCGAAGGTCGAGTGGGTGCAGCCGACGCTGGAATTCCTGTCGCCGACCTTTACCGAATTCCTGCTGTTCTTCGTCACCCTCATTCTGTTCATCGCAAGCTGGCGCGACCTGCGGCGGGCCATGATCATGACCTTCAGCAATCATGACGCGCGGCTGCGGGCGCTGCGGATTCTCAACGAGATCGAGGTTCATCTCGGCAATTACCTGTTGATGGTCACCGTCATCAATATCGGCGTCGGTGTTGCCACCGGCATCATCTGCGCGCTCACCGGCATGCCCAATCCGGCGGGGCTCGGCGCGCTCGCGGCAACGCTCAATTTTATCCCGATCATCGGGCCGGTGGCGATGTTCGCAGTACTGGTCGTGGTAGGGCTGGTCGCCTTCCCAACCCTCAGCGGGGGCCTCATGGCCGCGCTCGCCTTCGGCGGCCTCACCTTCCTGGAAGGACATTTCATCACCCCGACCATCATCGGCCGGCGGCTGGCGCTGAACGCACTTGCGGTTCTGCTTGCGCTGGCATTCTGGACCTGGATGTGGGGCCCGATGGGCGCTTTCCTCTCATCGCCGCTGCTGATCGTGGCCCTGATCCTCAAGGAGCATCTGTTGCCGGCGGATGCGCCGCAGCTGCCGCAGGACTGACCGGTTTCCGCAACCGGAACTTCCCCGATGACGAAACGTTCTCCGGCTATCTCAGCCGTCAACCGTTCGAGCTCCTGATGTCCACGCCCAACGCCGAAGCCGGGATGAGAGACTGGACCGACAAAGCCACCAGAGAACGCCTCGAGAAGGATGTAGCAGCCGTGAAAAGCGATATCGCCGCCCTCACCGACCAGATCACCGACGTGCTCAACACGTTCGCCAACTCCACCGGCAAACAGGCCCGCCGCGGCTATCGCCAGGCGCGCGAGAACGTGGATTCCGCGATGGACGACATGTCGGAGCGCGGCAGCGCAATGATGGGCGCGGCCCAGGAGGCCTACGGATCGATCGAGGAGACGCTCGAAGACGCGATCACACAGCGGCCGCTCGCGACAGTCGGGCTCGCGCTCGGCATTGGCTTCCTGATCGGCGCCGCCTGGCGCCGGTAGGCAGCGCGAACGGATATTGAGACGGCGGCGCTACCGCGCCGCCGATGCCGGCTTGTGGACGATTCGGCTTGTGGGAATTTGAGGAGCAAGGCCATGTTTCAGCGCATCATCGACGGGCTCAGTGCATCCACCGGCACGACTGTACGGCTGACCTCCCTGGCCGCTGGCGCGGCATTCGCGCTGTTCATCACCACGTGCTTCCTGTGCGCCGCGGCGTTCATCTCCGTGCTCAATAAGTATGGTCCGGTGCAAGCCTGCCTCGCGGGTGCCGGCGTTTTCTTTCTGCTGACCCTGGCTGCGGCGGTGAGTTACTGGGCCTATAGGCGCCAGTTGCGCAAGCAAGCCGAGATCGCGGCCGAGCGGACCGCGAAGTCAGCGGCGCAGAGCATGCTCGCGGACCCCATGCTGCTCGCCACGGGGCTCCAGATCGTTCGTGCCATCGGCGTCAAACGGCTGCTGCCCATCCTGGCGATCGGCGGAGTCGCCCTGGGCATCATGGCGAGCCGGGGCGGCGTGTCCGACGAGGTAGCGGCCGAACCGGCCGAGTAACGGCCCGATCGAACCGAAAATTTCGTTCTAAGTACTGCGAGCACCTCCCCTAGCTCGACACAGGCGACGCCGCGCAATTTTTCGCCAGGCGGCACGAATGCTCCCACTCACGCAAACGCTACTCGGATGGGCAGGCAGTTGCCGGTAAAAGCATCACCCTGATTCCCAAAGCTATTTTACTCAATGAAACCTTCGGTCAAGGCGAACCTCTCCGCGTTCCAGCACGACGCCAGGCTGTATTTGACGCTTGGCATCGCCAATTGGTCGGTGTTCGTCGATCACATCCCGAACAACGTCGTCAACCTGCTGACGCTGCGTAACTTCGGTTTCAGCGGCGCCGCCGACCTGTTTGTGTTCGTGGTGGGTTATGGCGTCGCGATCATCCACGGCCGGATCGCGCTGGAGCGCGGCTATGTCGTTGCCGCGACGCGCATTCTCCGTCGCGTCTGGCGGCTCTATGCCGCCTATGTCGTGCTGTTCGTGATCTATATCGACACCATCGCCTACGTCGCCTCGCAGTCGATGGCGCCGGAAATCATCCATGAATACAATATCTCGGGGATTCTCGAGCATCCGCTGCGCATCCTGGTCCGCGGCCTCGTGCTCCAGGAGGAGCCGCTGAACCTCGATCTGCTGCAGTTGATGATCCCGCTGATGGCCTTTTTTCCGATCGCGCTGTGGGGGCTGTTGCGGTGGCCGAACCCGACGTTGGCGGCATCGATCGGGCTGTATCTAGCCGCACGCTGGTTCGACTGGAATTTTCGGGTCTATCCGGACCAGGAGTGGACCTTCAATCCGCTGTGCTGGCAGATGCTGATGGTGCTCGGGGGTTGGTTCGCCGTGACAGACGCGCCCGGCCGCGCATTGCGCGACATGCCCTGGCTGCGGATACTCGCCGGGGCCTATCTCCTATTCGCGATGGCCGTCACCTTGCTGCGCCATTCGCCGGCATTGTCGGCATATTTGCCGGACCTTCTGCTCGACAGCATCGCGCCGACGGACAAGGAAAACCTTGCCCCCTATCGCGTGGTTCACTTCCTCGCGCTCGCCTTCCTCGCGACCCATCTCATTCCGGCCGATCATCCTGGACTGCGGCTGAGGCCACTGCAGGCGGTCATCCGATGCGGCGAGGAATGGCTCGCCGTCTTTTGCGTCGGGGTGTTCCTGTCCTTTGCCGGCCATCTCATCCTGATCACCAGCGCCAATCTGGTGGTGATGCAGATCGTCGTGAGCCTCGCCGGATTCGCCGCGATGACCGCGGTGGCCTACTATGTCGCCTGGTCGAAATGGCAGGATCTGCCCGCCGCCTTGCGGCAGCAGGCCTAAAACGCGATGTGATCAGCATGCATCATCATCGCGCTTTAGGCTGTTGTTTGAGCATCATGCTTTGGCCGTCGCGATTCCGCTAGGTTAGCCGCCGCCGCTGCGCTATCCCGGAGCAGCAGCGGGTTGCGTGAGGGGACCGGGCGTGGTGACGGCGAATGGCGGGGGTGACGGGGCCGACAGCGCTCCTCGGCGCGGCCGGCCACGGTCGATCGAGACCAGCAACGCCATTCTCGACAGCGCCTATGCGCTGATGGCTTCCACCGGCCTTGCCGCCACCACCATCGACGCGGTCGCCCGCCACTCCAGCGTCTCCAAGATGACGATCTACAAATGGTGGCCGTCGCGCGAGGCGCTCTTGATCGACGCCTTCCTCCAACATGCCGCGCAGATGCTGCCGCTGCCCCCGGTGAGTTCCGGCAACCCCGCGGCGCGCGCGCGCCGCCATGCCGCGGCCTATGCCGAGGCACTCCAGGGCGAGTTCGGAAAGGTTCAACTCGCCGTCATCTCCGAATGCATATCCAAGACCGGCTCCGCCGAAATGTTCTACGCCCGCTATCTGCAATTCCGTCGCGACGCACTGGTGGAGATGATTGCGGAAGGCCAGAACGACGGCAGCATCCTGGCCGATGGGGCGGCCGAGGATCTCTACGACGCGATCTACGGCGGGCTGTTCTATCGCTACGTCTTCGGCATCGCGCCGATCACACCAGCTTATGCCCGCCATCTGGTCGACCTGGTGTTGCGACCGAAGACTTAGCCGTACGACGTTTATCGCGCAGACCTCACCGGCGCAGAGATCTTGTCCGTGCGATCGCGTTCGGTCATGTCGACCACCGTCTCCATGGGCGCGGTCAGCTCATAGACGTAGGAGGCCTCGGTGAAGTAGCGCTTGGCGGTGCCGCCGAGCGCCTCGGGGGCGACACGGTCGAGCAGGATCAGGCCGAAATCCGAATCGGGGCGGCGCGTCGCCTCGCTGGTGTTGAGCTCCTCCCAGCGGAAATGGAAGACCTCCTCAGTCCTCTCGCCCGTCACGGTCCAGCTGGCGGTGATGTGCGGATGCTTTCCGACCAGCGACAGGCCCTCGTCGGAATGCGAGGCCAGTTCGAAGAACAGCAGTGAGAGGCTCTGCGCCGCGCGCGCGCTGACGGCGATGTCGGGACCGGTCACGGCGATGCGATCGGCATGCGGAATGGCGCGTGCCTCGAACAGGCCCTTCAGCTTGACCCCCTGCCACTGGCTCTCGCTGAGCAGAGAGACCACGTTCGACATGGCGTGGATGCGGCCGATCAGGAGTTCGCGGGCGACGTCGATGTCCGCGCCGTGACGCAAGGTGCGCGTCACGATCGACTGGATGACCGCAAGGATGTTCTTGACCCGATGGTTGAGCTCGTCGATCACCGCGGTCAGCCGGCGCTCAAAGCCGATTCTGACCTGGATTTCCCGGCTGAGCCGCAGATTGTTGTAGGCGACATAGCCGAACAGGCCGCACACCATCGCAGTGATCGCAAAGCCGATCGCCGCCACGATGATCGCGGTCTGCTCGGCGCGGCGCACCGAGTTGCTTTTCGCGTAGTAGCCGAGCTGCCAATCACGGCCACCGAAGCTCATCGTTCGGGTTGCCGACGGCGCCGGTCCGTCCACCAAGCCCGTGCGCGTCGAAACCACGCCCTGGTCGTTGGCGATCAGCTCGCCGCCTTCCTTGCGCGGATCCCTGAGCGCGACCGAGAACAATGACATGTCGTCATTGGTCAACATCAGCGAGGCAAGCTCGTAGGAGAACGTGACGAACCCGGCCGGCTCGGTTGCCCCCTCCGGAATGACGGGTGCGGCCACGATGAGGCCGACTGGCCCGTCTGCGCGCAACAGCGGAACCGGGTCCGAAGCCACCGACCTCTTCGCGATCCGTGCGCGCGTCAACATGGCGCTGCGAACCGGGTCCTGATCGTAACTGCGGCCCGGCAGAGCCTTGGTCTCGTCGCTGCGCGGCTCGAGATCCAACAGCACGTCGATCGGCTGTGTGATCTCGGCCGGATCGATCGGCTTGTCGTCATAGGCGCGGATCTTCGGATTCGGGAAGCCGGCGCCGCCAATGGCAGCCTGCGCCGCCGTAAGCTCGTTCGGCTTCAGCCGCGCAACCCAGCCGGCCACCACGAAATCCGTCTTGAAGGCGTAGATGGCCGAGCGCAGCGGCTCCAGCATGTTCGGCTTGATCACGGATGGCGTGCGGAACAGGCCTGAGGCGACACGCGCGAGCAGTTCGCGCTCGGTGAGACGATCCTGGACCAGGCTCGCGTGAACGTCGATCGCACGCGCAAGCGCGATCCGATCCAGCGCCAGCTCCTGGTCGTGGACGCGATAGGCCGCGAGCCCGGAGAGCAAGGCTCCGAGCAGGGCAATGAAGCCGATGATGAAACCCAGCCGGACCACGCGACTACTCAGGCGAAAGCAGGAGGTCGGCAATAAACAAGGAGCATATGAACGCCGCTCGAACGGCTACGTGCCGAAACAGGGTGAATCCCAGTGGCAGAGATAATGGCGGAGGAGACATCGGTACGCAACGTAGGTCGCCTGAAAAGCTTAATCCATCCGGCCTATGGTCTGGCCGGGGATGGATTGCCCGGGCGCCGGAGGTAATCAATCGCCGTGTCCGAAATTTGTTCCGTAGCTGCGGCTCGACCCCAGGGTTGACGGCGAAAAACGCGTGCGCCAAGTCGTCGCGCCGTCAGCCTGCCCGTCTCAAGCCGCCTTTGGCCTCGATGAAGCCGACGATGCGGTCAAGTCCCTCGCTCTTCTTCAGATTGGTCATGACGAAAGGGCGCTCGCCGCGCATGCGCCTGGCATCCGTGTCCATCTTTTCCAGGGAGGCACCGACATGGGGGGCGAGGTCGATCTTGTTGATGACCAGAAGGTCGGACCGGGTGATGCCGGGGCCGCCCTTGGACGGGATCTTGTCGCCGGCCGCCACGTCGATGACGTAGATGGTCAGGTCGGCCAGCTCCGGGGAAAATGTAGCAGCCAGATTGTCGCCGCCAGACTCGATCAGCACGAGATCGAGCCCGGGAAATTTGGCGCGCATGTCCGCGACCGCGGCGAGGTTCATCGAGGCATCCTCGCGGATCGCCGTGTGAGGGCAGCCGCCGGTCTCGACGCCGGCAATGCGGTCCGGCGTCAGCGAGCCCGAACGCACGAGGAACTCCGCATCCCATTTGGTATAGATGTCGTTGGTGATCGCGGCGATGTCATAGCGTTCGCGCATGGTCTTGCAGAGCAGGTCCATCAGCGCGGTCTTGCCCGATCCGACCGGACCGCCGATGCCGACACGCAAAGGGCCGTGAGATTTCGACATGGAATTCGCTCGCTCTCGCTGGGTTGAAGGCCGCCTCGCTCTCACGATCGGAACAGCCGCGTATATTGCGTCTCGTGCCGCAGGCTGGCGAGATCGGCGCGGAAACTCGCGCTGCCGAGATCGTCCAATGTTGCATTCAGCGCACGATTGGCGGTCGCGGCCACTGCGGCTTCCAGCATTACCAGCACGCGCTGGCTGTCCGTCTGGCCGAGCGGAATGAGCCGGCTGGCTGCAGAAATCCAGTTCGAGACCAGCGCATGCAGGAAGGCGTGCAACGTCGGCGCCAGGGACACACCGTGCTTAGCTGCGACCACGCCGACCGCGACCGGATAGACCAGTGGCGTGCGGCATGCCGCGACCATGGCATCCAGCCCGTCGGCATCCCAGGCGGCCCGGGCGATGTCGATGAAGGCGCGGCCCTGCGAGCTCGTCTCCAGCTGCCGCTCGCGCGAGGGCACGAAGGCGGCAGCGAGCTCGGCGATATCGCTCAAAGTGGCCTCCTCGCCCGCCTCGGTCGCGCGATACGCATGGACCAGGAACGTCGCATCGCAGAAGCCGGAGCCGTCGCCGAGCATGGCGTCGAGCCAGTCGGCCAGGCTCGCGGTATCGGTGATGTCGCCGGCCTCGACCGCCCATTCGATGCCGCTGGAATAGGAGAAACCGCCGACCGGGAATGCCGGCGACAACCAGGTCATCAACCGGTACAGCGCCGCCGCCTCGCGCTCGGCGAGGTCACCGGCACGGACCGGCTCATTTGTGGTCATGAGCATGCGTGTGGCCGTGCTGATGGTCGGGGTGGTCGCAATGCTCGTCGTGGTGATGGTGGTGATCGTGACCGTGGTCATGCGCGGTATGGCCGTGATGATCGTGGCCGTGATGATCATGGTGATCATGATGACCGCGTTCGGGATGCACATGGTCGTCGTGCCCATGCGCGTGGCCGGCATCGGCATAGGCGCCCCCTTCCGGATCGAACGGCGCCTCGATCTCGATCACGCGCGCACCGAGCCCCGTCACCATGGCTTCGATGACGTGGTCGCGGCGGATGCGCAAGGCTTTGGCCATGATCTGGGTCGGCAGATGGCGGTTGCCGAGGTGCCAGCCGACGCGAATGAGGTGGTGCGGATCGCGGCCGCGGATCTCGAGCAGCGGCTCGGGTGCCGCCACCACTTCGACCAGCCGGCCGTCCTCCAGCACCAGCGCATCACCGCCGCGCAGCGCGACGGCATTCTCCAAGTCGAGCAGGAATTCGAGCCCCCGCGTCCCCGTCATCGCCATGCGGCGCCGGTGCCGATCGTCGAAATCGAGCACAACCGTATCCGCTGGCGCTTCCGTGAAGCGGTGCTGTCCCTGAACCTGCGTCGCCCGGATCATGCGCTTTTACCCTGTTACCGTGTCTCGACCTTCTCGGGCGTGATCACTTCGATCTTCGGCGGTGCCGTGAAGCACTTTACCGCCACGCGGCCGAACGTCTTCATATGTTCCATGCCACGATGCGGCACCAGCGCCTCGGCATTCTCCCACTGCTCGACGAATACCATCTTGGCGGGGTCGGTGACGCTCTCATGCAGATCATAGGCGATATTGCCGGGCTCTTTCCGCGTCTCCTTGATGCAGGCGGTGGCCGCAGCAATGAATTCGGCGCGTGTTTCAGGCTTGATGGTCAAGGTGGCGACGACGTAGATCACGAGAAATCCTCCCGGCTTTTCTTTTGAAGGTACGATACCGGGCCGACATTAGACCAGGCGGGATCGAACGCAAAACCGCAAAAGCCTCTCCCGGGCATGCGCTTAGAACATGTTCTTGGGACATATTCTTGGGACATGCGTTGAGGCGCTATTTTCAGTACATGAAATATCGCTGCGCCATCGGAAGCACCTCGGCAGGCGCGCAGGTGAGCAGCTCGCCATCGGCGCGCACCTCATAGGTCTCCGGATCGACCTCGATGTCAGGCGTGGCGTCGTTGTGGATCATGCTCTTCTTGGAGATCTTGCCGCGGGTGTTCTGGACGGCATAGAGCTTCTTCTCGATGCCGAGCTTTCGCGCGAGGCCGCCGGTGATCGCCGCTTTCGAGGTGAACACCACGGAGGATGCCGTGCGCGCCTTGCCGTAGGCACCGAACATGGGCTGGTAGTGCACCGGCTGCGGCGTCGGGATCGAGGCGTTGGGATCGCCCATGGGCGCGGCGACGATGCTGCCGCCCTTGACGATGCAGTCCGGCTTGACGCCGAAGAAGGCCGGCGACCACAGCACGAGATCGGCAAGCTTGCCCTTCTCGACGGAGCCGATCAGCTTCGACACGCCGTGCGCGATCGCCGGATTGATGGTGTATTTGGCGATGTAGCGCTTGACGCGAAAATTGTCGTTGTCCTTGCCCTTGTCCTGCGGCAATGCCCCGCGCTGCTTCTTCATCTTGTCCGCGGTCTGCCAGGTCCGGATGATGACCTCGCCGAGCCGGCCCATGGCCTGCGAGTCCGAGGACATCATCGAGAGCGCGCCGAGGTCGTGCAGGATGTCCTCGGCGGCGATGGTTTCCTTGCGAATCCGGCTCTCGGCGAAGGCCAGATCTTCCGCGATCGAGGGATCGAGGTGGTGGCACACCATCAGCATGTCCAGATGCTCGTCGATGGTGTTCCGGGTGAAGGGCCGCGTCGGGTTGGTCGAGGACGGCAGCACGTTCTTCAGGCCGGCGACCTTGATGATGTCAGGCGCGTGACCGCCGCCGGCGCCCTCGGTGTGGAAGGCATGGATGGTGCGGCCCTTGAACGCCTTGATCGTGTCCTCGACGAAGCCGGATTCGTTCAGCGTATCGGTGTGGATCATCACCTGGATGTCGTGAGCGTCGGCAACCGACAGGCAGTTGTCGATCGCCGCCGGCGTCGTGCCCCAATCCTCGTGCAGCTTCAGCGCGCAGGCGCCGGCCTTGATCATCTCGACCAACGCGGCAGGCCGCGAGGCGTTGCCCTTGCCGGAAATGCCGAGATTGACCGGAAAGGCGTCGAACGACTGGATCATCCGCGCGATGTGCCAGGGACCTGGCGTGCAGGTGGTGGCGAAGGTGCCATGCGAGGGGCCGGTGCCGCCGCCCAACATCGAGGTCACCCCGCTCATGAGCGCGTGCTCGATCTGCTGCGGGCAGATAAAATGGATGTGGCTGTCGAAGCCGCCGGCGGTGAGGATCTTGCCTTCGCCTGCGATCACATCGGTGCCGGGACCGATGATGATGGTGACGCCGGGCTGGATGTCGGGATTGCCGGCCTTGCCGATGCCAGCGATCATGCCGTCCTTGATGGCGACATCGGCCTTCACGATGCCCCAGTGATCGACGATCAGCGCATTGGTGATGACGGTGTCGGCCGCGCCCTGCTTGTTGGTGACCTGCGACTGCCCCATGCCGTCGCGGATCACCTTGCCGCCGCCGAACTTCACCTCCTCGCCATAGGTGGTGAAATCCTTCTCGACCTCGATGATGAGATCGGTGTCGGCCAGCCGCACCTTGTCGCCGGTGGTCGGGCCGAACATGTCGGCATAGACGGAACGCTTCATCTTGACGGACATCACAAGCCCCGTTTGCGTTTGAATGTTTGGTGCGTCACAGCAAGGCCCTCGCTGCTTTCACGGCATCATCGAATTTCTCTTCAAGCCAGGCATTGCCGCCGCGGCAGCCCGCGACCACTTGCGTGGCCCATCCGACGTAATCTGCGAGATCGTCGCGCTCCTCGGCACTCGGGTCGGTCTGAATGCGCGCCCCTGTATTGCTGATCTTGTCGGCGATCTTGATCAGTTTTGCGCCCGGAGATTTGTGCGGAGCGTCTTCGATCTGCTTCCGCCGCCGCTCGGCCTTCGGCAGGCTCATGTCGTCAGTGCATTCCGCGACGAGCGAGGCAACACGCTCGGAAAACAGCTGCGCGAGCTCCTCGCGGGTGGTGTCGGTGTCCTCGACGCAATCATGCAGCCAGCCGGCGGCGACCAGCTCGGCGTCGACACCATCCGTCGCCGTCGCAAGCAGGTTCGCGACTTCGGCAAGATGATTGATGTAGGGCTCGTTGCCGCGCCCCTTGCGCGCCATTCCGTTGTGGCGATGCGCAGCGAATTCGGCGGCTTCGGAAACGAGGCGGATTGGGGACAGCATGATCATGCCTCCTCGGAACCGTGAGACGCACCACCCTCGCCATGAGTCAGGGGCGCATCGCTGGAAGGGTTCCCTCCCCCCTTGCGGGGGAGGGTTAGGGAGAGGGGTGCCGCTTGCTCCGCCGCCTCGAGAATGGAAAGAACAACGCCCTCGAGATTTTTCATCATGTCTTCATTGCTGAAACGCAGCACGCGATAACCGCGAGATGCGAACCATTGATCGCGGCGCTCATCATGCCGGATACGTTCTTCGAAGTCGTGACTCTCGCCATCGAGTTCAACGATAAGCTTGCAGGAATGCGCGACGAAATCGGCGATGTAGCCGCCCATGGGGGTCTGGCGACGAAAGGCCAAACCCGCGAGACGATCGGCTTTCAGGTAACGCCAGAGCAGCGTCTCCGCGCGAGTCATCTCGCGCCTCAAGCGTTTGGCGCGAGTCCTTTGAAGCGGAGAGACTTCGTCGTTTGGCATACCCCTCTCCCCAACCCTCCCCCGCAAGGGGGGAGGGAGCCTGACCGGCGTGCTCACCTCACATCGCTTCAAAGCTTCCCCATGACTTCGCCGCGGAAGCCGTAGATGGTCTTCTTCCCGGCCATGGCGACGAGTTGCACGTCGCGAGTCTGGCCGGGCTCGAAGCGGACGGCGGTGCCGGCCGCGATGTCGAGGCGCATGCCGCGGGCCTTCTTACGGTCGAACTTCAGCGCCGGGTTGGTCTCGAAGAAATGATAGTGCGAGCCGACCTGGATCGGGCGGTCACCGGTGTTGGCCACCGTCAGCGTCACGGTCTTGCGGCCGGCATTGAGCTCGATCTCGCCGTCCTGAATGAAGAGTTCGCCGGGGATCATGCTTCTCTCCTACCTGATCGGTTCGTGCACGGTGACGAGCTTGGTGCCGTCCGGAAAGGTCGCCTCGACCTGGATGTCGTGGATCATCTCTGGGATTCCCGGCATCACCTGGTCGCGAGTGAGGACCTGCGCGCCGGATTGCATCAACTCGGCGACGGTGCGGCCGTCGCGCGCGCCTTCCAGGATGAAATCAGAGATGATCGCGATCGCCTCGGGATGGTTGAGCTTGACGCCGCGATCCAGCCGGCGGCGCGCCACAATGGCTGCCATCGAGATTAGAAGCTTGTCCTTTTCGCGCGGAGACAGGTTCATGCGACATCTCTTCCGTTCAACACGTCAATTCAGCCAGTCAATTCAGCCAGAGCCGCGGCAGAGTCGCACCGGTACGCGCCAGCACCGCCATCATGTCGGCGCGCAAGCGCGCCGCATCTTGGGCACAGAACCGCGCCATTGCAAAGCCATTCCACGCCGAGATTCCGACCTCACCCGAGAATGCATCCGAGGCCTCGCGAAGGCGCTCGATGAGGGTCTCGTCGCCGGGGACGATCAAGGCTGTGCCGATCGCGGCGCCGCCTTTGGCAACGGCCGATCGGTCGAGCTTTGCGCCGATATTGCCGTCGAGCCGGATCGTCTCGGCAAACACCAGCCTGCCGCCACGACGCAGCCGCCAGCGATCGACGAACTCGCCCTGCTCCATCCGTTCGCCCATGGCGGTGCGGCCGAATACGACGATTTCGCAAAGCAGGAGCGAGGCGTTCTCGTCGAGCGCGATGTCAAAGCGACGGTGGATCTTGGCGCGGTCGAACAGGATGGTTTCCTGAGGCAGCCAGGCGAGATGCGCGCCCTCATCGACCTTCAATCCAACACCGAGGCGGGCCGCCGCCCCGGGCGCACGATAGACCTTTTCGGCGGCCGCCGTCGTCAATGTCAGGCGCGAACCCTGGCCCGCTGTGATGTCGATATCGAAACTGTCCCCACCGGCGATCCCGCCGGCCGTGTTGACGAACACGCCGGAGAGTCCATCGCTTTCCGGCGAAGGAAAGCGCACGCGCAGCGAGCCGGATTCATGCAAGACGCCGCGCCGGGTCACACCATCGCGCGCATGCACGTCGAAGCGCACCGCGCCGCGAGCCCGGTTCGCCTCGAAAACCCCGGACGTGACTGAAAAATCGCTGCGCATCCGCCTCCCCAGCCGGTCGCTGCAGATGGCTTACAGCGCCATCTGGCGGCTGATCTCGCCCGGATCGAGATTAGAGCGATCGCAGGTGAACTTCACCGCGCCGCGATCCATCACGGCGAAACTGTCGCCGAGTTCGCAGGCAAAGTCGAGATATTGTTCCACCAGCACGATCGCGATGTTGCCGAGATTGCGCAAATAGGAGATGGCGCGGCCGATGTCCTTGATGATCGAGGGCTGGATGCCTTCGGTCGGCTCGTCGAGCAGCAACAGTTTTGGCCGCATCACCAGTGCGCGGCCGATTGCCAGCTGTTGTTGCTGACCGCCGGAGAGATCGCCCCCGCGCCGACCAAGCATGGACTGCAGCACCGGGAATAGCGAGAACACGTCGTCCGGAATGTGCCTGTCCTCGCGCTTGAGCGGACCAAAGCCGGTCTTGAGGTTCTCCTCGACCGTCAGCAGCGGAAAGATCTCGCGGCCCTGCGGCACGAAGCCGATGCCCTTGCGCGCGCGCTCATAGGGCTTCAGGGCCGTGATGTCGCTGCCGTTGAGCACGATCGCACCCGAGGAGATCGGATATTGCCCGACCATCGCACGCAGGAGCGACGTCTTGCCGACGCCGTTGCGCCCGAGCACGCAAGTGACCTTGCCCGGCTCGGCCGCGATCGAGACGCCGCGCAGTGCCTGCGCCGCGCCGTAGAACAGGTTGATGTCCTTGACCTCAAGCATGGCTCAGCGTCCCAGATAAACTTCGATGACCCGCTCGTTGGACGAGACCTGGTCGATGGTTCCTTCCGCGAGCACGGTGCCTTCGTGCAGGCAGGTGACCTTGACGCCGAGCTCGCGCACGAACGTCATGTCGTGCTCGACCACCATCACGGTGTGGGTCTTGTTGATTTCCTTGAGTAACTCGGCGGTGAGATGCGTCTCGACGTCGGTCATCCCTGCGACCGGCTCGTCGACGAGCAGGAGCTTCGGATCCTGCGCGAGCAGCATGCCGATCTCCAGCCACTGCTTCTGGCCGTGGCTGAGGCTGCCGGCAAGACGGTTGCGGGCGTCAGTGAGACGGATCGTCTCCAGCACCTTGTCGATGCGCTCGGACTCGGCCTTGCTGCCGCGCCAGAACAGCGTGCCCTTGACGCTGTGATCGACATTGAGCGCGAGCAGGAGGTTGTCCTGCACGGTCTGGCTCTCGAACACGGTCGGCTTCTGGAATTTGCGGCCGATGCCGAGCTCGGCGATGCGGGTCTCGTCGAGCCGCGTGAGATCAGTGACGCCGTCGAACAGGACGGTGCCCTCGTCCGGCTTGGTCTTGCCGGTGATGATGTCCATCATCGTGGTCTTGCCAGCGCCGTTCGGGCCGATGATGGCGCGCATCTCGCCGGGCTCGAGCGTCAGCGACAGATTGTTGATGGCATGGAATCCGTCGAACGAGACGTGCACGCCGTCGAGATAGAGCATCGCAGATGTTGTGCGAGTGTCCATGACGTTCATCGCGCTACTCCGCCATTTTGGGTTCGATAACGCCGTCTTCGGCCGCAGCGCTCGCCAGGGTTGCGGCGTTGCGCTTTTCCTTGGACGAATCCCACCAGGTGTTGAAGGTGCCGACGATACCCTTCGGCAGCAGCAGCGTCACCAGGATGAACAATGCGCCGAGCATGAACAGCCAGTACGGCGCCAGCATGCCGGAGGTGAAGAACGTCTTGGCGTAGTTGACGACGACGGCGCCGAGCGCAGCGCCGACCAGCGTGCCGCGGCCGCCGACCGCGACCCAGATCACCGCCTCGATCGAATTGCCCGGCGCGAATTCGGATGGATTGATGATGCCGACCTGGGGCACGTAGAGCGCGCCGGCAACGCCGGCCATGCAGGCCGACACCGTGAACACGAACAGCTTGTAGGATTCGACGCGGTAGCCGAGGAAGCGGGTGCGCGATTCCGCGTCACGCACGGCGATCAAGACCTTGCCCAGCTTCGAGGAAACGATGGCGCGGCAGATCAGGAAGCAGACGATCAGCGCGAGGCAACTCAGCGCGAACAATGCGGCACGCGTGCCCTCGGCCTGGACGTTGAAGCCGAGGATGTCCTTGAAGTCGGTCAGGCCATTGTTGCCGCCGAAGCCGAAATCGTTGCGGAAGAAGGCGAGCAGCAGCGCATAGGTCATCGCCTGCGTGATGATCGAGAGATACACGCCGGTGACACGGGAGCGGAACGCGAGCCAGCCGAAGCAGAAGGCGAGCAGGCCCGGCACGACCAGCACCATCAGCGCGGCGAACCAGAACATGTCGAAGCCGTACCAGTACCAGGGCAGCTTCGAATAGTTCAGGAACACCATGAAGTCGGGCAGGATCGGGTTGCCGTAGACGCCGCGGCTGCCGATCTGCCGCATCAGATACATGCCCATGGCGTAGCCGCCGAGCGCGAAGAACGCGCCGTGGCCGAGCGAGAGGATGCCGCAATAGCCCCAAATCAAATCGATCGCGAGCGCGAGGATGGCATAGCAGACGTATTTGCCCCACAGCGCGACGAGATAGGTCGGCACTTGCAGGAACGACCCTGCAGGCAACAGGAGGTTGGAGAGCGGGATGAGAATGCCGCAGGCCGCGACGACGGCAAGGAAGATCGTCGCGCTGCGATCCAGCGATCGCGTCAGCATGTGAGGGGTCATGCTTCCACCGCACGGCCCTTGAGCGCGAACAGACCGCGCGGCCGCTTTTGAATGAACAGGATGATCAGAACGAGGATGGCGATCTTGCCGAGCACCGCGCCGGCGACCGGCTCCAGGAATTTGTTGGCGATGCCGAGCGTGAAGGCGCCGACCAGCGTGCCCCAGAGATTGCCCACGCCGCCGAACACCACGACCATGAAACTGTCGATGACGTAGCTCTGGCCAAGATTGGGGCTGACATTGTCGATCTGCGACAGCGCCACCCCGGCGATGCCGGCAATGCCGGAACCGAGTCCAAATGTGAGCGCATCGACGCGCGAGGTGGCGATGCCCATCGAGGCCGCCATGCGGCGGTTCTGCGTCACCGCGCGCATCTCGAGGCCCAGCGCGGTGTAGCGCAGCATCGCGAGCAGGATCGCGAACACGGCGAGCGTGAACACGAGGATCCAGAGCCGGTTATAGGTGATGGTGATCTGGCCGAACTCGAACGCGCCGCTCATCCAGGAGGGGTTGCCGACCTCGCGGTTGGTCGGGCCGAACATGGTGCGCACCGCCTGCTGCAGCACCAGCGACAGGCCCCAGGTCGCCAGCAGCGTCTCCAGCGGACGGCCGTAGAGGAAGCGGATGATGCTGCGCTCGATCAATACGCCGATCGCGCCGGCGACGACAAAGGCGAGCGGCACGGCGATCAGCAGCGAATAGTCGAACAGGCCGGGATAGCGGGTGCGGATCACCTCCTGCACTACGAAAGTGGTGTAGGCCCCGATCATGACCATTTCGCCATGCGCCATGTTG
This sequence comes from Bradyrhizobium sp. 199, assembly GCF_023073355.1. Taxonomy (GTDB): domain Bacteria; phylum Pseudomonadota; class Alphaproteobacteria; order Rhizobiales; family Xanthobacteraceae; genus Bradyrhizobium. The sequence goes on along the minus strand of NZ_JADPJI010000002.1, from coordinate 806,050 downwards.
ATCACGCCCATCACGCCGAAAGTGATGGCGAGCCCGATTGCGGCGAGCAGCAACACCGAACCGAGCGAGAGGCCGTACCAGGCATTCTGAACCATGGACCAGATGGCGAGCGAAGACTGGATCGATCCGATCGCGCTCGCGGCGGCCTTGGTCACCGAAGGCGGCTGGTCGCCCAGGCCGGTGAGCAGCGCCATCACCTCCTGGTCGCCGCGGACCTTGAGCGTCGCGACCGCCTCGAGCTTCTCGACCTCGGAGGCATCCGCCTTGAACAGCAGAATGGCTGCGCGGGCCTCGCCCAGCGCCGTCTTGACGGATCTGCTGGTTTCCTTGGCAAGCGCGGCGTCGACCGCCTCGAGCGCGGTCTCCTCATGCGACTTGAAGACGGACTGCGCCGCCTGAAGCCGCGTCCCGACGTCCGGCGATTGGAGCGTCAGGCCGCCAACCGCGGCATCGACACTGCGGCGCAGGCGGTTGTTGAGGCGGACCGCGCTCGCGCTGTCGGGAACGCTGGCCACCGGCTGACCGGTCGCGGCATCGATCGACTTGCCGTCGGTGCCGGTGACGTAAACCTTCTTGCTGTCGGGGTCGGCCATGAGGCGGCCGTCCTGGAGCGCGCTGATGATGGGGAAAGCCAGTGGATTGCCGCTGCCCGCCACTACGCCGATTGCCTCTTCCGTGTCGGAATAATCGTCATTGGCGAATTTGGCGACCCCATCCTCGAACGGACCGGCGAGGGCCGGCGGCGCGAACGCGATCAGCAACAACGAGAGCGCAAGCGAGCAGAGGCGCGCGGACAAATAGGCTAGCACTGTGAATGACCCCGGCGGAATGAGTGGAGAAGGCGGCGGGATCGCCGCCTTCTCCGATCGTGCAATGGAGTGTCAGATGCGGATCAGGAGCCGGAACCGAGGCACTTGTTCGATTTGGTGTTGAAGTTGCCGCACTTCTTGCCGACCCAGTCGCCGACCAGGTCCTTGGAACCGTCGAGCTCCTTTGACCAGGCATCGCCCGCGACGAGGCCGGGGGTCTTCCAGACCACGTCGAACTGGCCGTTGCCCTTGATCTCGCCGATGAACACCGGCTTGGTGATGTGGTGGTTCGGCAGCATCTTCGACACGCCGCCGGTCAGGTTCGGGGCTTCGATGCCGGGAAGCGCGTCGATCACCTTGTCCGGATCGGTCGACTTCACCTTCTCGACCGCCTTGACCCACATGTTGAAGCCGATCACGTGCGCTTCCATCGGATCGTTGGTCACGCGCTTCGGATTCTTGGTGTAGGCCTGCCAGTCCTTGATGAACTTCTCGTTCGATCCGTCCTTGGTCTTGATCGACTCGAAGTAGTTCCAGGCGGCGAGATGGCCGACCAGCGGCTTGGTGTCGATGCCGGCGAGCTCTTCCTCACCCACCGAGAACGCGACGACCGGGATGTCCTTCGCCTTGATGCCCTGGTTGCCGAGCTCCTTGTAGAAAGGAACGTTGGCGTCGCCGTTGATGGTCGAGACCACCGCGGTCTTCTTGCCGGCCGAGCCGAACTTCTTGATGTCGGCCACGATCGTCTGCCAGTCGGAGTGACCGAACGGCGTGTAATTGATCATGATGTCTTCCTGGGCGACACCCTTGGACTTCAGATAGGCTTCCAGAATCTTGTTGGTGGTGCGTGGATAGACGTAGTCGGTGCCCGCGAGCACCCAACGCTTCACCTTCTCTTCCTTCATCAGGTAGTCGACGGCGGGGATCGCCTGCTGGTTCGGCGCCGCACCCGTGTAGAACACGTTGCGCTCGCTTTCCTCACCCTCGTACTGCACGGGATAGAACAGGACGCTGTTCAGCTCCTTGAACACCGGGAGCACCGACTTGCGCGACACCGAGGTCCAGCAGCCGAACACCACCGAGACCTTGTCCTTGGTGATCAGCTCACGCGCTTTCTCGGCGAACAGCGGCCAGTTGGAGGCGGGATCGACGACGACGGCCTCAAGCTTCTTGCCGTTCACGCCGCCCTTCTTGTTCTGCTGGTCGATCAGGAAAAGGATGGTGTCCTTCAGCGTGGTTTCGCTGATGGCCATGGTGCCGGAAAGGGAGTGCAGCACGCCGACCTTGATGGTGTCGTCGGCGGCTTTCGCGCCGGTCAATGGAGCCAGGCCGAGCATCAGGCTGGCGCTCGCAGCGAGAACGCCGCGGCGGCTAAATGACGCCGCTATATCGTGAATGGATTTGCTAAGCATGAGTGTCTCTTCTCCCTGACGCAGACGTGAAAAACGCTGCGAAACGGCCCCACGGCCGCCTGCGATTAACGGATTCGCAAGAACCGTGCCATGGACTGGACACCCATTAACGACCTGTTTTCATTGAACTAATCGCCTGAAATCAAACTTTCGCCATCAACAATGAGCTCAAATCTTGAGCATTCCAGATGTATGCCAAAGCGGCAGACTGTCTATTTTTTGAGCGCATCGTCAAATCTGGCTAAATTTCCGGCATAACTATTTCTGCACCGCAATCGCAATTTCAAGCGCGGCTGCCTTGAAACCGCCCGCTCGATGTTCCATATGAGCAGCCGAGACCTCTTGCGAATCAGCAGGTCGTTGCGAGCCGCGTGTTCTTAAGCCCCTACGGGCCTCTGGCTTGCCCCATCTCCCAAGCCGTCCGACACCCTAAACACGCAGGTGTCTTCTCGACACCCTCTTGCGCGCGCCGCGCTGAATGCGCCGGGCGCCCGCTTTTGACATGGAAAGAACCCATCTTTTGACTTCGTTTCAGGATTTCGGCCTCGCCGAACCCATCGCGCGTGCTCTCGCTGAAGAGAACTACGTCACCCCCACCCCCATCCAGGTCCAGACGATTCCGACCGCGCTGACCGGCCGCGACGTCGTCGGCATCGCCCAGACCGGAACCGGCAAGACCGCGTCCTTCGCGCTGCCGATTCTGCACCGCCTGCTCGAGAACCGCATCAAGCCGCAGCCCAAGACCTGCCGTGTCCTGGTGCTCTCTCCGACCCGCGAACTGTCCGGCCAGATCATGGACAGCTTCAACGCCTACGGCCGCCACGTCCGCCTATCTTCGACGCTCGCCATCGGCGGCGTGCCGATGGGCCGTCAGGTCCGCGCACTGATGCAGGGCGTGGACGTTCTGGTCGCCACCCCCGGCCGCCTGCTCGACCTCGTGCAGAGCAATGGCTTGAGGCTTTCCAGCGTCGAGTTCCTCGTGCTCGACGAGGCCGACCGCATGCTCGACATGGGCTTCATCAACGATATCCGCAAAATCGTCGCCAAGCTGCCGATCAAGCGGCAGACGCTGTTCTTCTCGGCCACCATGCCAAAGGACATCGCCGAGCTCGCCGACGCCATGCTGCGGGACCCGGCCCGCGTTGCGGTCACCCCGGTTTCCTCGACGGTGGAGCGCATCCAGCAGCGTATCATCCAGGTCGACTTCTCTTCGAAACCCGGCTTCCTTGCCAAGCTGCTGAAGGACGAGCAGGTCAATCGGGCCCTGGTCTTCACGCGCACCAAGCACGGCGCCGACAAGGTCGTTAAGACACTCGAGAAGGCGGGCATCCCCGCCAGCGCCATCCATGGCAACAAATCGCAGAACCATCGCGAACGGACGCTTGCCCAGTTCCGTACCGGTGAAATCCGCACGCTGGTTGCTACCGATATCGCTGCTCGCGGCATCGACGTCGACGGCATCACCCACGTCATCAATTTCGACCTCCCCAACGTGCCCGAGACTTATGTTCACCGCATCGGCCGCACCGCGCGCGCTGGCGCCGAGGGCACCGCGATCTCGCTGGTCGCAGGCGGCGAGGAACTCAGCTATCTCCGCGACATCGAGCGGCTGATCAAAGTGACGCTGCCGCGTGAGGACCATCGCACCGACGCCGGCCGCCGCGACGCCGGCGCTCCCCCGCCGCAGCAGCGACAGGGCCGGTCCGGCCGCCCGGGCCAGCGCTCCCAGGGCGCCCGGCACGGTGACGGACGACGTGCCGACGAACGGCATGCCGAGGGGCGCCATCACAGCGCCGGCAGGCAGGGCGATGGACGGCCCGGCGAAGGCCGCCATAACGAGGGCAGACCTGTTGATGGCAGGCTCGGTGAAGGCCACAACGCCTCCAAGGGGTCTCGCCGCCACCGCGGTGCCGGTGGTAAGATGAACGCCTCACCCGCCGATCGGTCGGAACAGCGTCCCGCTCATAGCGCCGGCAGGCCTGATGGAATACAAGGCGTTGCCTTTTTGCGTCGCGAGAGCCGCCCCAACGGCCGACCGAACCGCAACCCTCATTCGAACTAACAGTCCACGACTGGAGACCCCCACATGGCTAAGGAAGAGCTGATCCAGTTTGAAGGACTGGTCACCGAAATCCTCCCCGACGCCCGCTACCGCGTGCAACTCGACGCCGGACACGAGATCGTGGCCTATACCGCCGGCAAGATGAAGAAGAACCGCATCAAGACGCTGGCGGGCGACCGCGTGACGGTGGAGATGTCGCCCTATGACCTCGAGAAGGGCCGGCTGATTTTCCGCCACAAGGACGAACGTCCCAGCGGGGCGGGTGGACCGCCTCGTCCGGGCCAGCGCGGCGGCCAGTTCCGCCGTCGCTAGGCGGTTGCTGGCGTGAGTGCGGCAGATTCCGATCTGCCTGTCGATCCGCCGTGGACCCCGCGGCGGATCAAAAAATCGTGCAAGGCCGGATTGTTTTAGGGCCTCAATTCCGATAAAATGAATTATCGATTTTCGGCCGGACGACATTAGCATCCACCGGTACAGCCGGTTCAGACACGCTGACGACCCTTCCAAAAATTCGATCTAACCGGCCTGCGCGAGCGGGCTCCAACATTGTGTTATCTGAGAAGGGACTACCCCCGTGAGCATGGGAACCGTGAAGTGGTTTAACGCGACCAAAGGCTTCGGCTTCATTCAGCCCGACGATGGCGGCCAGGACGTGTTCGTCCACATCAGCGCTGTCGAGCGCGCAGGCCTCGGCACGCTGCGTGAAGGTCAGAAGGTCTCCTACGAGATCGTGGCCGACCGCCGTTCCGGCAAGTCGGCAGCGGACAACCTGCGCGACGCAGGCTGAACCGCCGGGCGCTTGGCCCGATCGGCTTGCGCCAACCCACGAAAACAAAAAGGCCGTGCGCGACGCACGGCCTTTTTCATTGTGGGGGCCTGCTCGCGGATGTCAGCACGAGGACGGCACATTGTTGTAGGGGACGCAGGTGACCTGGCGCGGCCGCGTGTAGGAGAGATCGCTCAGCGGGATGCTCGCCTTCAGCACGTAGCCCACGGAAGGTTTGTAAATGTAGCTCGCCTCGCTGAGGATGAGGTAGGTCGACGGAATCAACAGCGTCGAGGGAAGCTCACTTGTCACCTTGTCGCCGGCCTTCCGAACCGAGGTCGCCAGCGTCGCTTGCGTCGCGCCGCTCGCAATGGTGCCGGCCTTGCTCCACTGGACGGTGGCAATGCTGTTGGCATCGATATAGATCTGGGAGATCGAGCCTTTCACGAGCGTAGCGTCGTAAGGCATGATGATCGAGATGCTTGCCGTGAACGTGTTCTGCATGTCTGAATCGGTCAGCGTCGTCGACTGCGAAGTCAGATCGGACAGTGTCCGCGCAATCAATGTGACTTTGCGATCAATCGCCACGGCCGACGAGAATTCGACCGTACCGAAGAACATCACCAGCATCAGCGGCACGATGACCGCGAATTCAGTCGCCGCCAGCGCGCGCCTGTCGGCGACGAAGTCGCGCACCGAGCAGCGGGCATTCTTCAAGAAATTCGCAATCGCCTGCATTGGTCCGCTCAGATCCATCTGCGTCAGAAGGGTTCGTTCTTGAAGGCTGCGGTCGCCACCAGCAGTCGCTTGCTGCTGCAACCGATGTTGTAGCCGAGGCCGGTGACGAAGAGCGGCCACTGATAGAACAGCCGCACGACGACGACCTGGCTGGAGTTGCCGGGGTTGTATTGCACGCCGACCGGATTGAAGTTGCAGGAATCACCGTAACTGGCGAGGCTCAGCGTCGTGAAGGAACTGGTACTCACCACGTCGACGTAAAGCTTGCTGCAATCGAAGAGCGCCGGGATCTGGCTGCAGACATAGGTCTTGAACGTGGTCTGATCGCACGCCGCGACCACGTTGGGCGTCGTCTGACAGGCTGCAACCGAGCCGCCCTGCGCTTGCGCCTGGCCGGTCAGAATGGCACGCGCAGAATTCTGGGTGACGGTCTCCAGCACCTGGCCTGCGAAGAACACCAGCGCCGTCTCGATGATGGCGAACAGCAGCGCGAAGAAAATCGGAGCGACCAGCGCGAACTCGACGGCGGCGGAGCCGCGGCGGCTGCCCCGAAACCGGGACAGCACTTTGCGGAGCGTGAACCTCGTAGGTGGAAGCGATGCCATCGCGACAAATTCCCCAGCAGCGGCGATCCTCTGCTTCATTCAATAGCTAAAACTGATTGTTTAAGTGTTGCCGGCGGTTCAGGCCCGGCGAACCGCATCGTTAAGGATGCGTTAGCCATGCGAGGCCCGCAAAGACCGCGCGCGGAGACCTCGCCTGACATCCGAAAATGCCCGAGGCCGGACCAGGCGATCCTGCCCGGGTCAGCCCCGCAATCGACCTGGCTAGTTAGGTTTGGTGCCCGCACTGGCGTTGCCGCTGGCACTGCTGCTCAGCGAACCGGCCTGGCTCATCGTGTTGTTGAAGTAGGTGTCACTGTCGCCGAGCGTCACGCGACGCTGGCAAAGCGGTACGCAGCTGTAGGACTCGCGCTCGACTCCGCGATAGACGGTGACGAGCCGGTCGCTCGGACCTTCGACCTGGATCTGGCGGTCGACCAAAATCTCGCCGCTCCGGTCGAGCGCGATGAAATTGGTGGCACCATAGCCCTTGCCGGTCACGACGATCATGCCGCCGGGTTGAAGGGTGACGTCCGCGATCAGGGGATTGCCGACCACGATGGTGGCTACCTTGCCGGGCAGCCGCACCAGCTTGGCCTGGTCGACATTGACGGCGATGGTGTCGGCGGTGGGCTCGGCGAGGCCGGCAACCGGCGATGCCAGCACTGCGGCGGCAACCAGAAGACAGACGCGCGCATGACGGCGCAGCAATTCTTTACGCATACTCTTACCCCCGGGACGACACAAACCGGCAGAAGCGACCAGAAACAAGCGGAGCCAGTGCCCGACCCGGGTAACCTGCCTTTAATTCGTGAACGTTCCGCAAACTCGCCGACTATTGTTTGAACGGACCGGCGTTTGCGGCCCGATATTCCAATGCTAGCGGCGGAACGGATAGGCCAGTTGGCCCCCGAACTCCTTCGGCATGGTGGCTTCGTCCTTGCCGTAGTCCTGCGGCAGCCGTCCCTCCGGCATCCGGAAGGTGCCGAACAGCACGTCCCAAATGGGGAACGTTCCCGCGAAATTGGTGTTGCCACCCTCCTGGAGCGAGGTGTGGTGCCAACGGTGGAAAACCGGCGTTGCCAGCAAATATTTGAACGGTCCGAAGGTCCAGTTCAGGTTGGCGTGCACGAAGGCCGAATGGAAGGTGGTGAACGGGCCGACCCAGATCATGACGTTCGGTGAGATGCCGGCCATCAGCAGCACGACGTCGACGCTGATCGTCCCGAGCATGAGATTGACGGGATGGAAGCGGGCCGCGGAAATCCACCCGATTTCCTCCGAGGAGTGATGGACCGCGTGGTACTTCCAGAAGCCGCCGTCATGGAAAAGCCGGTGCAGCCAATACAGCATGAAATCAGACAGCATCAGGAATAGCACGGCCTGCAGCCACAGGGGCAGCTGCGCCAGCGGACCATGGCCGTTGTCGTAGAAGGCGATGAGCCCGTCGGCATCGTGGATGTTGAAGATTGCGCTGGCGCCGACGATCAGAAGTCCGATCCGCATGGTGCGGGCGAACACCGGAACGAAGAACCAGTAACAGATATCGGTGATGATCTCCCGCTTGCGCCACCACGGCTTGCCGGGATTGCAGGCCCAGAAATGCTCGAGCACGGTGAAGACGGCCGCGAGCACGAAGGTGACGGGGATCACCTTCACGATGGTCTCGCCGAGCATCAGGGCGACTAGCATGGGCAGGCTCGACATCGTCGCCTCTCTCCGCGGATTCCGGTTCTCTTACCCCTACACCGCTAAATTTAAGGGAGGGTGAAGTCGCCGCCGCGCTGACGATGCATCTGGAACCGGAGCGAATTGCAGCCGCTGCCTTAAGGCGAAATTCACTCTGGGCGAAAGCATCGCGCCAGAATGGGGTTTGCTTGATCGAATTAACTCTACCGAAAGAGCTCGGCTCTCATGGTCACGAGGTCAAAGACGGCGCCGAACGAGGCGATCTTCACCCCAGATGGAGTTTTGTTCATGAAGAACTTGATTGCACGTTTCGCGAAGGATGAATCCGGCGCCACCGCCATCGAATACGGTTTGATCGCCGCCGGCATCGCGCTCGCCATCATCACCGTCGTCAACAATCTCGGCACCACGCTGAACACCAAGTTCACCTCGATCAGCACGTCGCTGAAGTAAGCGACCGAAGAACGACGGCAAAAGCCCCGGATCTCCGGGGCCTTTGTTTTTGAAGACGGCGAGTTCCAGTGGCGTTGCGCGAGTACAGAACCGATGCCGCGCTCGCGGCGAACGAGGCAGGGGCGGCGCAGGCCGGCTCGCCGGTGTATTGGGTCTGCCTTGCGCTGCTGCTTGCAACAACCGTGCTCGCCGCGCGCATTGCCAGCCTCTGGTGAGCGCGCGTTCTGCGGCTTTGCCGCCCGCGAGCCTCGCTGCCGTTGTCGGTTTGTTTAGCACTGCCGGCTAGCATCGCCCGACGCCGGTTCCCGCGGCAAACCCTGGCCTCAAGACGCAGCCCATGATCCTCGACCTTGCGCGCCTTCTGCTCTTCCCGGCCCTGATGGCGTTCGCCGCCGCGAGCGATCTCTTCACGATGACGATCTCGAACCGTGTGTCGCTGGCGCTGGTCGCAGGCTTCTTCGCACTTGCCCTCGCCGGTGGCATGGCACCTTACGAGATGCTCAGTCATGTCGGCGCCGGCGCGCTTGTCCTGGTCGTGGCCTTTACCTGCTTTGCGATGGGCTGGGTCGGCGGCGGCGACGCCAAGGTCGCGGCCTCGGTCGCGCTCTGGTTCGGGTTCGCGCAGTTGATGAACTTTCTGCTCTATGCCTCGCTGTTCGGCGGCGCGCTGACGCTGCTCCTGCTCCAGTTCCGGCAATGGCCGCTGCCCTACGGGCTGGCGGGTCAGGCCTGGCTTGCGCGCCTGCACGCCAAGGAGAGCGGCATCCCCTATGGCATCGCGCTCGCCCTGAGCGCGTTGATGGTCTACCCGGAGACCGAATGGGTGAAGGCCATCGACCTCGCCCACGTCGCACTGCGCTGAACGCACGGGGTAAACCCGGCGTTAAGGCGATTTAGATACGCCTCATTAACCATGCTTTGACGAATAGCTGGTCAACTGCCGATTACGGCGGCGGCAGCGTCGCGGCGTTTGTTGGAAAGTGAAGCGTATGAATAGGGCACGCATTGTCGTCCTGACGGTCGCCATCTGCGCCGGCGGCGTCGCCGCGTATCTGGCGAGCGGCTCTGACAATTCTGCGCCGCCTCCGGCCCCGGTCGCGCAGCTTCCCACCGTCGACGTTCTCGTCGCCAAGAACGACATCGGCCTCGGCCAGACCGTGAAGCTGGAAGACGTGCAATGGCAAACCTGGCCGGCCGCGACCGCCAGCGCCACTTTCATCCGCCGCAACGAGCGTCCCGAAGGGGCGACCCAGGTCACCGGCTCGATCGCGCGCGCTCCCTTCATTCAGGGTGAACCGATTCGCGACCAGAAGCTGGTCAAGGCCGAAGGCTCCGGATTCATGGCGGCAATCCTGCCCACCGGCATGCGGGCGATCTCGACCGAGATCTCGCCGGAGACCGGTGCAGGCGGCTTCATCCTGCCCAACGATCGCGTCGACGTCCTTCTCACACGCCGGTTGAAGAACCCGGACCAGAGCAGCGGCGCCCCCGACGTCGTCACCTCCGAGATCATCCTGGCCAATATCCGTGTCCTGGCCATCGATCAGGCGCCGAAGGAGAAGGACGGCCAGAACGCGGTGGTCGGGAAGACCGTCACCCTCGAGCTCAATCCCGCGCAGACCGCGACGCTTTCGGCGGCCCGCCAGAGCGGCACGCTGTCGCTGGCGCTGCGCAGCATCGTCGACGTCAAGATGAGCGAAATCACGCTCGATGAATCCGCCCAGAAGCGCGACGGTGTTTCGATCATTCGCTACGGCATTCCAAGTCAGACGGCGAAAGCACGATGAAGACAGTCGATATGAGATGCAGGGTGGATATGGCGACGATGCGAACCTCCGTGGTCCGCGCCCTGTCGTTTTCGGCCGCTGTCGCGCTGGCGCTCAATCCGGTGCTGACCCCCGTTGTCGCCGCCGATTACCGCCCCGTGGCGTCGGCCACCGCGGACGGCCAGATGAACGCGCGCTTCCTCTCGCTCGGCGTCGGCAAGTCCATCGTGATCGACCTGCCGCGGGACATCAAGGACGTACTGGTCGCCGATCCCAAGATCGCCAATGCGGTGGTACGCTCCGCACAACGCGCCTACATCATCGGCGCCGCTGTCGGCCAGACCAATATCGTGTTCTTCGATTCCGCCGGTCAGCAGATCGCGGCCTATGACATCGCGGTCAAGCGCGACCTCAACGGCGTGCGGGCCGCGCTGAAGCAGGTCCTGCCCAATTCAGACATCCAGATCGACGGACTCGGCGACGGCATCGTCCTGACCGGAACGGCGGCGAACCCCTTGGAAGCGCAGCAGGCCAACGATCTCGCCGCGCGCCTGGCCGGAGGCGCCGACAAGGTGGTGAATTCGATCGTGGTCCGCGGCCGCGACCAGGTCATGCTCAAGGTGACGGTGGCCGAGGTCCAGCGCAACATCGTCAAGCAGCTCGGAATCGACCTGACCGCCAACCTCAGCTACGGCACCTCCGTGGTGACCTTCTCCAACTCGAATCCGTTCACGGCTTTCGGCAAGAACCTCGTGGACGGCAACAGTCTGACCACGAAGTTCGGCGGCGCGCCGTCGGTGCAGGCCACCCTGCGCGCGATGGAAACCGCGGGTGTGATCCGCACGCTGGCCGAACCGAACTTGACCGCGATCTCCGGTGAATCGGCAACGTTCCTTGCCGGCGGTGAATTTCCGGTCCCGGCAGGCTATGCGTGCGACCCCACCACGCATGTCTGTAACACCCAGATCAGCTTCAAGAAGTTCGGCATCTCGCTCAACTTTACCCCCGTGGTGCTGAGCGAAGGCAAGATCAGCCTGAGGGTGATGACCGAGGTTTCCGAGCTGTCGAACGAAAATGCGATCACGTTGTCGCAGGCCGTGACCTCGACCTCGGTGAACTCGCTGACGGTGCCCTCGATCAGGACCCGCCGCGCGGAGACCTCGCTGGAAATTCCCTCCGGCGGCGCAATGGCGATGGCCGGCCTGATCCACCAGCAGACCAAGCAGGCGGTCAGCGGCCTGCCCGGACTGATGCAGCTCCCGATCCTCGGCACGCTGTTCCGCAGCCGCGACTTCGTCAATAACGCGACCGAGCTGGTCCTGATCGTGACGCCTTACGTCGTTCGCGCGGTGTCGCCAAAGGACCTGTCGCGACCGGATGACGGCTTTGCCCCGTCCGCGGATCCGCAGGCACAGCTGATCGGCAACATCAACCGCATCTACGGCGTGCCTGGCCGGAGCGAACCGGCCAAGAACTACCGCGGCACTTACGGCTTCATCACCGACTGAGCGGAACGGGGACTTCACGATGATCACAAGACCACCCCAGCTTCGCAAGCGCGCCATCCGCCTCGGTGGCGCGCTCGTCGGCGTAGCGCTGGCGCTCTGCGGCTGCCAGCACGACGAAGTCGTCACCGCCTCCGTTCCCGACGACTACAAGCAGCGCCATCCGATCGCCATCGAGGAGCAGAACCGCTCGATCGTCGTGTTCGTCGGCCATGCCCGCGGCGGCTTGACCGCCGCCCAGCGCGCCGACGTGATGGGCGTCGCGTCGGCCTGGTTGCACGAAGGCACAGGCGCCATCCGTATCGACATGCCGTCCGGCACGCCCAACGCGCGTCCGGTTGCGGACACGATGCGAGAAATCCAGGCGATGCTGGCAGCGGCAGGCGTTCCGCCGCGCGGCGTCAACGTCCGCCCCTACCAGCCGGAAGACAAGCGTTTCCTGCCGCCGATCCGGCTGACCTATTCCAAGATCGCCGCGGTCGCGGGCCCCTGCGGCCTGTGGCCGGAGGACATCGGCCCATCGATGAAGAACAAGAGCTGGTTCGAGAACAAGGACTATTACAATCACGGTTGCGCCTACCAGCGTAACCTCGCGGCGATGGTCGACAATCCGTCGGACCTCGAGCAGCCGCGCCCCGAAACGCCGACCTACACGGCCCGACGCATCACCGGTCTCGAGAAGTATCGCAAGGGACTCTCGACGGCGACCACCTATTCCGACGCCGACAAGGCCAAACTCAGCGACACCGGCAAATGATCAGCTACGCTCGCCAGACACACGAAGAGCAGCCGGAAGCAGGTCCTCCGCCGGCCGAGGAGCATATTGCGCCCGCGCCGCGCGTCTCGGTCCAGGCCTTTTGCGAGACCGTGGAAACCGCTGCCGCGGTCCAGTCGGCCGGCGAGGATCGCCGCCTCGGCAAGGCCCATCTGAAGATCCAGATGGGCGGCATGGCGGCCGCGGTCGAAGCCTACCGCTCGGCTCCCACCCCGAACGTGATCGTGCTCGAGAGCGACGGCCGCAACGATCTCTTGAGCGGGCTCGACCAGCTCGCCACCGTCTGCGACGCCGGGACCCGCGTGGTCGTGATCGGCCGCATCAACGACGTCATGCTCTACCGCGAACTGGTGCGCCGCGGCGTCAGCGACTATGTGCTCGCGCCGGTCGGCGCGATCGACGTCGTACGCTCGATCTGCAACCTGTTCTCGGCGCCGGAAGCCAAGGCGGTCGGCCGCATCATCGCCGTCGTCGGCGCCAAGGGCGGCGTCGGGTCTTCCACCATCTCCCACAATGTCGCCTGGGCGATCGCGCGCGACCTCGCAATGGACGCCGTCGTCGCCGATCTCGACCTCGCCTTCGGCACCGCCGGGCTCGACTACAACCAGGATCCGCCGCAGGGCATTGCCGACGCCGTGTTCTCACCCGATCGCGTCGACACCGCCTTCATCGACCGCCTGCTGTCGAAATGCACCGACCATCTCAGCCTGCTCGCGGCGCCGGCGACGCTGGACCGTGTCTATGATTTCGGCAGCGACGCATTCGACTCCGTGTTCGACACGCTGCGCTCCACCATGCCCTGCATCGTGCTCGACATTCCGCATCAATGGTCGGGCTGGACCAAGCGTGCCTTGATCGGAGCGGATGACATCCTGATCGTGGCCGCGCCGGACCTCGCCAATTTGCGCAATACCAAGAACCTGTTCGATCTGCTGAAGGCCGCGCGTCCCAACGACCGGCCGCCGCTCTACTGCCTGAACCAGGTTGGCGTGCCGAAGCGACCCGAAATCGCCGCCGCGGAGTTCGCCAAGGCGATCGAGAGCCAGCCGATCGTCTCGATCCCGTTCGAGCCGCAGATTTTCGGCTCAGCAGCCAATAACGGCCAGATGATCGCGGAGATCTCGGCCAACCACAAATCGATCGAGATGTTCCTTCAGATCGCCCAGCGCCTGACCGGCCGCAGCGAGACCAAGAAACAAAAATCGTCCCTGTTTTCACCCCTGATTGACAAGTTGCGGGGAAAATAAGCCGCCGCATGGAGTTGTTAAGTGTTCGGTAAGCGTAGCGGAACAGACACCGACCTTCGGGCTCCCAAGCCCGGCGCCGTGTCGCCCGAGCCTGCCCAGGCTCCGGCGCCGACGGTGTCGCGCGCCCCGCCTCCGCCGGCTGTCGCCTCCCCGCCGCTTGCTCCTGCCAAGGCCCCGCCGCCTCCGGCCATGGAGAGCCGGCGTTCGGACAATTATTACGACGTCAAGGCGACCATCTTCGGCGCGCTGATCGAGGCGATCGACCTGGCCCAGCTCGCCAAGCTCGATTCGGAGTCCGCGCGCGAGGAAATCCGCGACATCGTCAACGAGATCATCGCGATCAAGAACATCGTGATGTCGATCGCCGAGCAGGAGGAACTGCTCGACGACATCTGCAACGACGTTCTCGGCTATGGGCCGCTCGAGCCGCTGCTGTCGCGCGACGACATCGCCGACATCATGGTCAACGGCGCCAATACCGTCTACATCGAAGTGGCCGGCAAGATCCAGCGCACGGGAATTCGCTTCCGTGACAACCAGCAGCTCCTCAACATCTGCCAGCGCATCGTCAGCCAGGTCGGTCGGCGCGTCGACGAATCCTCGCCGATCTGCGACGCACGCCTCGCCGACGGTTCCCGCGTCAACGCCATCGTGCCGCCGCTGTCGATCGACGGGCCGACGCTCACCATCCGTAAATTCAAGAAGGACAAGCTGACGCTGGATCAGCTCGTCAAGTTCGGCGCGATCTCGCCGGAAGGCGCGGAAATCCTCCAGATCATCGGCCGCGTCCGCTGCAACGTGCTGATTTCCGGCGGTACCGGCTCGGGCAAGACCACGCTGCTCAACTGTCTGACCAACTATATCGAGCATGACGAGCGCATCATCACCTGCGAGGACGCGGCCGAACTGCAACTGCAGCAGCCTCACGTGGTGCGGCTTGAAACCCGTCCGCCCAACATCGAGGGCGAAGGCCAGGTCACCATGCGCGAGCTGGTGCGCAACTGCCTGCGTATGCGTCCTGAACGCATCATCGTCGGCGAAGTCCGCGGCCCGGAGGCGTTCGACCTGCTCCAGGCCATGAACACCGGCCATGACGGGTCGATGGGGACGCTGCACGCCAACAATCCGCGCGAGGCGCTGTCGCGCTGCGAATCCATGATCACGATGGGCGGCTTCTCGCTGCCCTCGCGCACCATACGCGAGATGATCTGCGCCTCGATCGACGTCATCGTCCAGGCCGCGCGCCTGCGCGACGGCTCGCGCCGCATCACCCACATCACCGAGGTGATGGGCATGGAAGGCGACACCATCATCACCCAGGACGTCTTCCTCTATGACATGATCGGCGAGGACGCCAACGGCAAGATCATCGGCCGGCACCGCTCGACCGGCATCGGCCGTCCGAGATTCTGGGAACGCGCCCGCTATTACGGCGACGAGAAGCGCCTTGCCGCCGCGCTGGATGCGGCGGAAGTCGCGCCGACTACGTGAGCAGGTCAGCAAAGACATGAACATCCAGGTCCTCGCCCTCGCCTTTCTCGCCACCGCCGCCGTCGGCGGCATGGCCTGGGTCTTTCTTTATCCGCTCCTGTCCGGCGAACGAAAGGCGGAAAGCCGTCGCGCCTCGATCTCGCGTGCCGACGCGCCCGCGGCCAAGCAGACCGACAAGAGCCAGCGAACGCGCCGCGAGCAGGTCGAGACCTCACTCAAGGACCTTGAGGCGCGGCGCCAGCAGGAGAAGAGCGTCCCGCTCAACGTGCGCCTGTCGCAGGCTGGGCTCGACTGGACGCCGCAGAAGTTCTGGGTCGTGTCCGCCGTCGTGGCGGGCGTACTGTTCGCGGCCGCCCTGTTTGTCGGGGGCGGCCTGCTCGGTGCCGCCGGCCTCGCTTTTGCCGGCGGCTTCGGCCTCCCACGGTGGGCGCTCGGCTTCCTGAAGAAACGACGCGAATCCAAATTCCTGGCGGCGCTGCCCGACGCGGTCGACGTCATCGTCCGCGGCATCAAGGCGGGCCTGCCGCTGTTCGAATCGATCAAGGTCGTCGCCGCCGACGCGCCGGAGCCGCTGCGCAGCGAGTTCCTGTCGATCATCGAGACGCAGGCGATCGGCATGCCGCTCGGCGAGGCCTGCGCGCGCCTCTACGACCGCATGCCGCTGCCGGAGGCCAACTTCTTTGGCATCGTCATCTCGATCCAGCAGAAGTCCGGCGGCAACCTTTCCGAAGCGCTCGGCAACCTCTCCAAGGTGCTGCGCGACCGCAAGAAGATGAAAGAGAAGATCCAGGCGATGTCGATGGAGGCCAAGGCTTCGGCCGGCATCATCGGCTCGCTGCCGCCGATCGTGATGTTCCTGGTCTATCTCACGACACCGCAATACATCTCGCTGCTTTGGACCCATCCCACCGGCCAGCTGATGCTGGTCGGCTGCGTCGTCTGGATGTCGGTCGGCATCATGGTGATGAAGAAGATGATCAATTTCGATTTCTGACGGTGCCGTATGGTCGATTTCCTCGTCTCGAAACTGCACGACGTTCGCTTCATGACCATGATGCTGGCGGCCATCGCCGCCAGCGCCACGGTATATACGTTGGTGATGCCGCTATTTGCCGGCGAAGGCCTCTCCAAGCGCATGAAGGCGGTGGCGAGCGAACGCGAACGCATCCGACAGCGCGAGCGCGAGCGCCTCAACAAGAACGAAAAGGTCACGCTGCGCCAGACCCCGAAACAGCTCGTCTCCAGGGTCGTCGAGGACTTCAACCTCACCAAATGGCTCGCGCAGGAGGCCGCCCGGAACAAGCTCATCATGGCTGGTTACCGCGGCCATGCGCCCTACATCACCTTCCTGTTTGCCCGCATGGTCGCGCCGATCGTGCTGTTCATCGGCTCGGTCGTCTACGTTTTCGGCATCGCGCATATGGAGCAGTCGTTGCCGATCAAGATCGGCATGTGCGTCGGCGCCGCCTATCTCGGCCTCCAGGCACCGATGCTGTTCCTCAGGAACGCGATTTCCAAGCGTCAGCTCTCGATCAAGCGCGCCTTTCCCGATGCGCTCGACCTGCTCCTGATCTGCATCGAATCCGGCATGTCGGTCGAGATGGCATTCCGGAAAGTCGCCACCGAGATCGTGGGACAATCGATCGCACTGTCGGAAGAGTTCACGCTGACCACGGCTGAATTGTCCTATCTGCAGGATCGCAAGGTTGCCTATGAGAACCTGGCGCGGCGCACCGGGCTCGAAGGCGTCAAGTCGGTGTGTCTCGCGCTTCAGCAGGCGGAGCGTTACGGCACCCCGCTCGGGCATTCCTTGCGCGTCATGGCGCAGGAAAACCGCGACATGCGCATGAACGAGGCCGAGAAGAAGGCGGCCGCCCTGCCGCCGAAGCTGACCGTGCCGATGATTCTGTTCTTCCTTCCCGTGCTGTTCGTCGTCATTCTCGGGCCGACCGGCATCAAGATCACCGAGCTGCACTGAGACGGGGCCCGACCCGCGGTTCGCCCCTGACGTCAAGGCCTGTGGATCTGATCAGTCGGGCTGGCTGAGCGAGGCGACCGGCGTCCGCTTCGGTGCGCCGCGCGGGCCCTCACTGCGGCTGAGCATCTCCTTGAGATAGGCGACATTGGCAGCGGCCTGGTCAGGTGGCAGATCTGCCTTCACGATGGTCTCGGCTTCCGCAAAGCGACCCTGAAGACCGACGACGAGGCCGAGATTCTGTCGCACGCGGGTGCTCGCGCGCGGCGAAGCGTAGGCCTGGCGCAGCGCGTCTTCGGCCTTCGGCAAGTCTCGCGACAACATGTAGGACAGACCGAGGTTGGAAAGTACGCCGGGATCACCCGGCGCGATCTTGAGCGCGCTCGAATAGTAGGAACGCGCCTCCTCGTGACGGCCCATCTGATCCAGCGCAGTGCCCTGCACCGAGAGCAGGCGCCAGTCCGGATTATCAGGCGAATGCGCTTTCGACAGGACGTCGTGGGCCTGCTGGAAATTGCCGTTGTCGGCGAGGGCGCGACCGTACAGGGCGAGCAGCGCCTTGTTGCCCGGATTGGCGATGGTCGCCTGCTCGAGCACGGCGGCGGCCTGGGCGCGCTGACCGTTGGCACGTAAGGCCTGACCGTAGGCAAGCGCTGCGTCGGCGTCCTTGGGATTGGCGCGGTAGCGATCGCCATAGACCTCGACGGCGCGAACCGGATCGCTGGGAGCCGCCTCCGCCCGCGGACCGCCGACCGAGCCCGTCACGTCCGAGAGGTTCGGCATCGCCGTGCAGCCGGCGAGGCCCATGGCCAATGCCGCGACCACCGACGTAGACGCAAGAAGCCTGGCAAAACTGAACCGTTGACGCATGACGCCTTGACTCTCGAGCCGATTGATCGAGCCGAACGCGCCAGCAATAGACTGTTAACCCTAACGGCCGGTTAATGCCACTTTCCGGGCCCTACCTTTCACGGCGACGTTTGCGGCGGCGCCTCACCGCCGAGATCAAGGTCGAGGCCGAGCGCCTTCACCTGCTCGTTCAGGTCCCGCAACAATCGCCGCCTCTGCCTCGCCGGCTGCTGGGCACCTAAGCCCTCGCCGGACAGCCTCGGCAGTTGGCGCAGGAAATCATCGCAGTTGATCAAGCGCCTGCCGGAGAGCTCGTCGAGCTGAGCGCGATCGACGCCGAGCATTTCGGCGGATTGCGCGATCAATCGGCCGAGCAGTGTTCTCACGGCGAACCATGCGTCGATGTCAGACCTGGGTCCGGACCTCGCGAACTTACCTTCGAGGTCCGTCCATGCACGGGACGAGACGACATAAGTGTAGAACGCGTTCGCCCAGTCCGGCTCGGCTTCATCGTAAAAGCTGCGGCGCATGAACAATCGGCGCGCGATCACTGCGACCTGATCCCGCTTCAGCGAGCCGCATGAGGCGATCTCGATCGCCGACTGGACCCCCGGATCACGGGAAAAGTCCCGCCCTGCCGGCAGCCTGATGGCGCCGTCGGGCAAGTTCGAGTCGAGCAACCTGAAAGCGCCGTGGTTGCGCGGCCTGGAATAGCGCGCGATCGCGAAGCGGTAGTCCGTGCGGCCGGCATTGGACGTGGGACCAAAATGGATGATGTTGAAGCCTGCATCGTCGCCGGCCTGCCCGGTCGAGGATGGACAGGAGAGCACGTAGATCGTGCGCCAGAACGCTTCGCCGCTCTCGCTCGAGGTTGCGCGTGGATCAGGGATGGAATAGCGGGTCAGTCCCTCGACATGCCGGTGACCATGCAGCACCAGATCGACGTTGAGGGAGGTTGCCGCTTCGAGGAAGGTTGCGGGCGCTGCCAGATACATCAGCGGCTCGTCGGGAACGCCAAGAAAGCGCTTTCCCTCTCCGGTCGCCTGCGGCAGCGGATGATGATGCAGGGCCAGCACGCGCACGAGGTTTTCCGTCGGCTCGGCATAATCGGCACGCCCCGCAGAACCCATGCTGCTCGCGAGCTCGACGCTCAGCCGGGCGGAATCTGCGACTATCGCCTTGTAGGTGCCCTCATCGATATTGCCGCTCGCAAGCGTCGTCAGGCTAGCGCGGTTGGAATCCAGCAACACCAGGTCGAGACCGGCCTGCCGGTAATAGACGCTCTTCGAGGTCCGCGGCAGATGCAGGTAATCGTAGACGTCGTGACGGCCGGCCCGCTGGCTGGGCCGCTTGACGTCGTGATTGCCGGCCACAGCCTGAATGTCGGTGAACACACCGGTCTGCCGGAGAGACGCCATGACGGCGAGCGTTTCGTCGAGCGCGCGCGGCGTCGGATCGTCCACGAGATCCCCCGTGATCAGCAGGATGCGATCGGGGACATCGGCGAGGTCCGCCATTCTTTCGCGGAGAGCGGCAGTGAGCGCCTCGATCGTCGCAAGCAGCCGACCCGACCCGTCCAGATGCAGGTCGGAAATCTGCGCAATGACGAAAGATCTATCCATTTGCGCCGCTCATTTGCCAATGCTGCGCCGCCCAAGACGATGCGAGAAATGCGTGGACGAACAGGTTGAGTCCGGTCGCAGCCCGGGCAAGGTGACCTCGGGCAAGTATCAATTGCGTGCCGCCGCGTCCATGCTCCCGATCCGTGCAGAGGCGCGCGACACAATCTAAAATATTCACCTAACATGCCACAACCGTGGCGCTAGTAAAGCCCTCCGTCCGCGCTCGCGCGAATGTCCGTTCTCAGCATGAGAGATACGAGACTTGCCGTGCAACGGTTTCGTCTCGCCCGATCAAAATTCGATGGCAAGCCGCTTGCGGATTTCGTCGACGCGCTTGTCCAGCGCATCGAACCGCGCGTGGACGGATCGGTCATGGAGATAAAAGACGTAGCCGCCGGCAAGGAGCGCGAAGATCCAATGGTGGTGCTCGACATAGCCAAAAATCGCCCCGACGGCTTGGCCGACAAATGTGACCACGCTCCACACAAATTCCATTGCACTTCCTCCCGGCGGGCTTTGTCGTCGGTCGACCGATTTCCATCTGGCGACCGTTGCCGGAACCTAGCACGGCCCCCTTGCCGCGAGTAGCGGCTCGCTGAACGGTGACAGCAAAGCCGATTGCAGCAGCGGCCAAACTCTGCGAAGTCTCGTCCGTCCGTATGACCCGTTTGATCCGACGATCGGGACCCGCCAATGCCTTCTGTCTTCGAGACATCGTCCACCGCGATCCCGATCACCTTCGTCACCAAATCGAGCTGGGATCAGGTCGCCGAGGCGCTACCGCCGCCGCAACGCGCGTTCGCCACGGCATGCGCCTTTACTGCCAAGCCGGGCGCCTATCTCGCGTTGCCTGCGCCTGACGGTGCGATTGAGCAGGTGCTGTTCGGGCTCGAGGACGAGGGTGCAAGATCCCGCGATCTGTTCCGGCCTGGCGCCCTGCCGGGACTTCTGCCGCCGGGCACTTATCGCTTTGCCAATGCCCCCCACGATGCACGGCTGGCGGCGCTCGCCTTCGCACTGGGGTGCTACCGCTTCGCGCGCTACCGCAAGGCTGATCGCCCCGACGTCCGGCTGGTGCCGCCTGATGGCGTCGATGCGGCCCGGATGGAGCGGATCGCCGATGCAGCAATGCTCGCGCGCGACCTCATCAACACGCCGTCCAACGACATGGGGCCGGCGGAGCTCGCCGCCGCCGCGCAAGATCTCGCCGCGGAGTTCGGCGCAAGCTACGCCTGCACCATCGGTGAGGATTTGAAGACTAGTTTTCCGCTGATCCACGCCGTCGGCATGGCATCCTGTCGCGCCCCGCGGCTGATCGACATCGGCTGGGGCAATCCTGATCATCCCAAGGTGACGCTGGTCGGCAAGGGCGTCTGCTTCGACACCGGCGGGCTCGACCTGAAGCCGTCAAGCGGCATGCTGATCATGAAGAAGGACATGGGCGGCGCCGCCAACGTGCTGGCGCTTGCGCGCATGGTGATGGATTCGAAGCTCAGGATCCGCCTGCGCGTGCTGATCCCGGCCGTCGAGAACGCGATCGCGGGCAACGCCTTCCGCCCGCTCGACATCTTCACCTCGCGCAAGGGCATCACGGTCGAGATCGGCAATACCGATGCGGAAGGCCGTTTGGTTCTCGCCGACGCACTGGCGCTGGCCGACGAAGAGAAGCCCGATCTGCTGATTGATCTCGGCACGCTGACCGGCGCGGCACGGGTCGCGCTGGGGCCGGATTTACCGCCCTTTTACACCAATGATGAGACCCTTGCCGCCGACCTTGCGCGTTGCGCGGTGAAGGAGAACGATCCGTTGTGGCGCATGCCGCTGTGGCCGCCTTACGATGCGTGGCTGGACTCCAAGACCGCCACCATCACCAACGCGCCATCAGGCGGCTTTGCCGGCTCGATCACCTGCGCGCTGTTCCTGCAACGCTTCGTCGAGCAGGCCAAGAGCTGGCTGCATGTCGACATCTACGGCTGGACGCCGTCGGCAAAACCGGCACGCCCGGAGGGCGGCGAGTGCCAGGCCGCGCGCGCCATCTACACCTTGCTGAGCGAGCGATATGCTTGATCCGCGAATAACACCGGCGCGAGGCGACCTCGCCGCGAAATATCTCGAAGGCAAGGTTGAGGCGGATCGCTTCGTCACAGGCGAGGAATTCGAGGTGGTCGAACCGATCGCGCCGGTGCGCGAGCAGCCGTCTTCGAACGCGATGCTGATGACGGAGGCACTGCGCGGCGAACGCGTCACGGTCTACGACCGCAACGGCGAGGGCTGGGCCTGGGGCCAGCTTGCCGGCGACGGCTATGTCGGCTGGCTGCCGGACGCCGTCCTCATCAAGCCATCGGCCGCCCCAACTCACATGGTCGGCGCGCTGCGGACGTTTGCTTTTCCCGGCCCGTCGATCAAGCTGCCGCCGGCCGAGACGCTCGTGATGGGATCCAAGCTCACGGTGGCGCGCGAAGACGGCAGCTTCGCCGTGACGCGCGACGGCAGATATCTGCCGAAGTCGCATCTCGCGCCGCTCGATCATCGCGAGCCGGATTTCGTCGCCGCCGCTGAGCGCTTCGTCGGCACGCCCTATCTGTGGGGCGGCAAGAGCAGTCTTGGCATCGATTGCTCCGGCCTCGTCCAGGTCTCACTGGCATCTGCGGGCACCGGCTGCCCGCGCGACAGCGACATGCAGCAGGCCGGACTCGGTCGCGCCCTGGAGGCGCATGAACGGAGCAGCTTGCAGCGCGGCGATCTGATCTTCTGGAAGGGCCATGTCGCGATCGTACGCGATGGCAGCACCATGGTTCACGCCAACGCGCATCACATGGCGACCGTGATCGAGCCGATCGAACCGGCCATCGCGCGGATCAGGCAGGCCGGCAGCGAGGTCGTTGCGATCAAGCGGCTCTGACGGGGCTTACGTCGCCACCGAGCCGTTGCCGGCGGTCTCCAGCCGGAACGCCGCCGCGAACAGCGCCCGCGTGTAATCCGTCTTCGGGGTCTTGAACAGCTCGGCGGCCTGTCCCTCTTCGACGACCTTGCCGCCGCGCATCACGATCAGGTGGCTCGCGAGCGAGGCGACGACGCGCAGATCGTGCGAGATGAACATGTAGGTGAGCTCGCGCTTGCGCTGCAGCTCGCGCAGCAGATCGACCATCTGCGCCTGGAACAGCATGTCGAGCGCGCTGGTCGGCTCGTCCAGCACGACGAAATCGGGCTCGAGCACGACCGCCCGCGCGATGCTGATGCGCTGGCGCTGGCCGCCAGAGAATTCATGTGGATAGCGGTAGCGGGTATCGGGCTTCAGCCCGACGTCTTCCAGCGCCTTGACGACGCGCGCCTCGCGTTCTTCGCGCGACAGCTTCGGCTGATGCACGGAAAGACCTTCGGCGATGATGTCGGCAACCGACATGCGCGGTGAGAGCGAGCCGAACGGGTCCTGGAACACGATCTGCATGTCGCGCCGGAAAGGCCGCATCTCCTTGAAACGCAGGCCCTGGATGTCCTTTCCCAAGAACACGATGCGCCCGTTCGAGGAGATCAGCCGCATCAGCGCCAGTCCCAGCGTGGTCTTGCCCGAGCCGGATTCGCCGACGACCCCAAGCGTCTCGCCCTTGCGCACGGCGATGCTGACGCCGTCGACCGCCTTGATGTGGCCGACTGTCTTGCGCATCAGGCCGCGCTTGATCGGAAACCAGACCTTGAGATCATCGGCCGACATCACGACCGGCGCGTCCGGCTGCGGAGGCGCCGGATCCGGCTTCGGCTCCGCGGCAAGCAGATCGCGCGTATAGGGATGTGTCGGCGACTTGAAGACCTGCTCGACCGGCCCCTGCTCGACGATCTCGCCGCTCTTCATGACACAGACGGTTTCGGCGATGCGGCGCACGATGCCGAGATCGTGGGTGATGAACAGCAGGCTCATGCCAAGCCGCGAGCGGATCTCGGCGAGCAACGTCAGGATCTGCGCCTGCACGGTGACATCGAGCGCCGTCGTCGGCTCGTCGGCGATCAACAGATCCGGCTCGTTGGCGAGCGCCATCGCGATCATCACGCGCTGGCGCTGACCGCCGGAGAGCTGATGCGGATAGCTCTTCAGCCGCGTCTCGGGCTCAGGGATGCCGACCTGCGTCAGCAATTCCAGCGTCCGTCTGCGCGCCTCGGCATTGCTGGTTGGATTGTGCAGCTGGATAATCTCGCCGATCTGCGCCTCGATCGTGTGCAACGGATTGAGCGAGGTCATCGGCTCCTGGAAGATGATGGAGATATCGCTGCCGCGAATCTCCCGCATCTCCCGCTCGGACCGGCCGATCAGTTCCTGCCCCTTGAAGCGGATGCTGCCCGAGGGGTGCGAGGCGTTCGGATAGGGCAAGAGCTTGAGGATCGAGAGCGCGCTGACGGATTTGCCGGAGCCGGATTCACCGACCAGTGCGAGGCATTCGCCGCGCTTGATCTGGAACGAGACCTTGTCGACCGCAAGCGTGGTGGCGCCGCCTTGGTGGAAGGCCACTGAGAGGTCGCGAACGGCAAGCAGGGGCTGGTTGATCGCGTCCATTGGCTTACCTGAAGGTCTTGCGCGGATCGAAGGCGTCGCGCACGGCTTCGCCGGTGAAGATCAAGAGCGACAGCATGATCGCGACCGAGAAGAAGCCGGAGAAGCCGAGCCAGGGCGCCTGCACATTGGACTTGGCCTGCGACAGCAACTCGCCGAGCGAAGGCGATCCCGGCGGCAGGCCGAAGCCCAGAAAATCCAGCGCCGTCAGCGTCATCACCGAACTTGACACGATGAAGGGCAGGAACGTCATGGTCGCGACCATCGCGTTCGGCAGCAGGTGGCGGAACATGATGATCGGGTTGGAGACACCGAGCGCCCGCGCCGCCTGGATGTATTCGAAGTTGCGCCCGCGCAGGAATTCGGCCCGCACGAGACCGACCAGCGAGACCCAGGAGAACAGCAAGAGGATGCCGAGCAGCACGAAGAAGCCCGGCACGAGCACCGAGGACAGGATCAGGAGAAGATAGAGCGAGGGGATCGCCGTCCAGATCTCGATGAAACGCTGGAAGATGAGATCGACCCGACCGCCGAAATAACCCTGCACCGCGCCTGCCGCGATTCCGATGACGGACGAGACGATGGTGAGACAAAGGCCGAACAGCACCGAGATGCGGAAGCCGTAGATCAGCCGCGCGACCACGTCACGCCCCTGATCGTCGGTGCCGAGCCAGTTGTATTCGAGATCGCGGCAGCCCTTCAGCCCCTTCTTCTCCACCACCGGCTTGCATTGCTTCTCGGTCAGCATCCAGGTCGGTGGCGATGGCGCAGGCGTCGGCAAGTCGAGATTGTGCGTGTCGTAAGAATAACGGATCAGCGGCCAGACGATGCTGCCGTTCTTCTCCTTGATCAGCTTCTGCAAATAGGGATCGCGATAGTCCGCCGCGGTTTCGAAGTCGCCGCCGAAGGTGGTTTCCGAATAGGTCACGAAGGCGGGCCAGTAGAGACGGCCATCGAACTTGATCAGGAATGGACGATCGTTGGCGATCAGCTCCGCGAGCAGCGAGACCACGAACAGGGCGATGAAGATCCAGAACGACCAGTAGCCGCGGCGGTTCGCCTTGAAATTCTGCCAGCGCCGCCTGTTGAGCGGCGAAGGAGCGAACGGCTTGCGCGTGATCGGAACGACCTCGCCCAGCGGGGACTGGGTCGTGGTCTCGATCGGCGTCGGTGCGGTAATCGTCATCAGACCTCCCGCGCCTCGAAATCGATCCGGGGGTCGATCCACATGTAGGTCAGGTCGGAGACCAGGTTGATCACGAGGCCGACCAACGAGAAGATATAGAGCGTGCCGAACACCACGGGATAGTCGCGGTTGAGCACGCTCTCGAAACTGAGCAGTCCCAATCCGTCCAGCGAGAAGATGGTCTCGATCAGCAGCGAGCCGGAAAAGAAGGCGTGGATGAAGGTCCCGGGGAAGCCGGCGATCACGATCAGCATGGCATTGCGGAAGACATGGCCGTAAAGCACCCGGCCCTCGCTACAGCCCTTGGCGCGCGCGGTCATCACGTATTGCTTGCGAATCTCGTCCAGGAACGAGTTCTTGGTCAGGAACGTCATGGTGGTGAAGGCACCTAGCCCCATGGCGATCAACGGCAGCGTCAGATGCCAGAAATAATCGATGATCTTCCAGTACCAGGGAAACTGCGCCCAGCCGTCGGAGGTCAGCCCGCGCAGCGGGAACCAGTTGAAAAAGGAGCCGCCGGCAAACAGGATGATGAGCAGGATTGCGAACAGGAAGCCGGGAATGGCATAGCCCAGCACGAGAATGGTCGATGTCCAGGTGTCGAAGCGCGTGCCGTCCTTCACCGCCTTGCGGATGCCGAGCGGAATCGAGATCAGATAGGTGATCAGCGTCAGCCAGATCCCGAGTGAGATCGAAACCGGCAGCTTCTCCTTGATGAGTTGCAGAACGCTGACGTCGCGGAAATAGCTCTTGCCGAAATCGAATCGGGCGAAATTCCACACCATCAGCGCGAAGCGTTCCGGTGCCGGCTTGTCGAAGCCGAACTGCACCTCGAGCTTCTTGATGAAGTCGGGATCAAGACCCTGCGCGCCGCGATATTTCGAGTTGATGGCATCGCCACCGGCCCCGACTTGCCCGGGCGCGCGCTGCGCAAAGTCGCTGCCGCCCGAAATCCGCGAAGTGCCGCCAGTGTCGGCGCCCGAGAGCTGCGCGATCACGCGCTCGACCGGGCCGCCCGGCGCGAACTGCACGACGATGAAGGAAACGAAGAGTATCCCGAGCAAGGTCGGGATCATCAGCAGGATGCGGCGGGCGATATAGGCGCTCATGGTTATCTCGCCTGCTCGAGCTTGGCGGCCTTGGCGGGTTCATGCCACCAGATGTCGGGCGCGCCGACGCCGTTGGCATAACGCGGCAGCCTCGGTGGATGAGCGAATTGATCCCAATAAGCCAGCCGGTGCGTCTTGTTGTACCATTGCGGCACCCAGTAGCGGCCGGCGCGGAACAGGCGGTCGAATGCACGACAGGCGACGGTCAGTTCCTCGCGGCTGTCGGCCGCCATGATCTTCTCGATCATGGCGTCAATGGCCGGATTGGCAATGCCCGCGAGATTGTACGAGCCCTTGGTATTCGCGACCTGCGAGGAGAAGAACGAGCGCATGGCATCGCCCGGCGTCGCCGACATGCTGAAGCGCTGGATTGTCATGTCGAAATCGAACTCGTCCTGGCGCGCCCTGTATTGCACGGCGTCGACGAGGCGCACGTTCGCCTCGATGCCGAGTGTGCCCAGATTCTTGATGTAGGGCGCGTGATGCGGCTGGAAGGACGGCTCATCCAGCAGGAACTCGATCCTGAATACCTCGCCGTTCGGCAGCATCCGCTTGCCGTCCTTGATCGGCACACCTGCCTCGTTGAGCAGTTGTTGCGCCTTGCGCAACAGGCTGCGGTCCTGTCCGGATCCGTCCGTGATCGGTGGCGTGAACGGTGCGGTGAAAACGTCCTCGGGAACCTGACCGCGAAACGGCTCCAGCAGTTTCAGCTCTTCCGGCGAAGGCGGTGCACCGCCCGCCATGAGGTCCGAATTCTGGAATGGCGACACCGTACGGGCGTAGGCGCCGTACATGATGGTCTTGTTGGTCCACTCGAAATCGAAAGCGTTGATCAGGGCCTCGCGCACGCGCGGGTCTTTGAACTTGTCGCGCCTTGTATTGATGAACCAGCCTTGCGCACCGGAGGGCGTGTCGTCGGGCACGACCTCCATCTTGACGCGGCCGTCCTTGACGGCCGGGAAATCATAGCGCGTTGCCCAGATGCGCGAGGTGAACTCCTCGCGGTAGAGATAGCTCTTGCCGGTGAACCCTTCGAAGGCGACGTCGCGGTCGCGGTAGAATTCATAGCGCACGACGTCGAAATTGTAGCTGCCGCGGCAGGGCGGGAGATCGGCGGCCCACCAGTCCTTGACCCGCTCGAATTCGATGTAGCGATTGACCTCGAACTTCCCGACCCTGTACGGACCAGAGCCGAGCGGAATATCCAACGTCGATTCATCGAACGGCCGCGACGTGTAATAGGCTTTCGAAAAGATCGGAAGCCCGGCGACATAGAGCGGCACGTCGCGGGCGCGTCCCTTGGCAAACGTGACAGTGAGCGTCGCATCATCAATCGCTTCCGCGCTCACGAAGTCGCGCATGTTCACGACGATCAGCGGATGGCCCTTGCCCTTTAGCGTCGTCAGCGAGAACGCAGCATCATGCGCAGTGAGCTTGGTGCCATCGTGGAATTTCGCCTCAGGCCGCATCGAGAAGCGATAGACCAGCCTGTCCGGCGATATCTGCACGGATTTGGCAGCAAGCCCATACATCGCGTCGGGTTCGTCGCTTGCCCGCACCATCAGCGGCGAAAACGTCATGTCCATGCCTTGCGCGCCATCGCCCTTCAGAATGAAGGCGTTGAGCGAGTTGAAGGTCTGGTAGGACTGGTTATGCGATCTTGTCGACGGAATCAGCGAGAACGTGCCGCCCTTCGGGGCACCGGGATTGACATAGTCGAAATAGTGGAAATCGGCCGGATATTTGAGATCGCCGAACGCGGAGATGCCGTGGGCCTCGGTTCCGGCCTCCGATGCATGCGCGCCACATAACGGCTGCGCGCCCAGCGACATCCCAATGGTGCCGCCGACACCCAAGGCCAGCACATGGCGGCGTGACATCTGCGTCATGCGGGGGATGTCCTTCACGATTTCTTTGCGATCCGTGCCGCCTTGTCTGCGTCGTACCACCAGATGAACGGGAAGCCGGACTGGCCATATCGGGGCAACTCGGCGCGCCGACCGAAGCGGTCCCAGCGCGCGGTGCGCACCTTCGTATAGGTCCACTGCGGCACGACGTAGTGATTCCACAGCAGCACGCGGTCGAGCGCCTTGGTTGCGGCGACCAGATCGTCGCGATCGGTAGCGTAGATGACCCGCTCGATCAACTTGTCGATCGCGGGATTCTTGATGCCGGCAATGTTGCGCGAGCCGGCGATGTCAGCCGTCTTGGAGGACCAGAACTCGCGCTGCTCGTTGCCCGGAGACTGCGACTCGCCCCACGAGTTGGTGACGATGTCGAAATCCCACTCGCGTGTCCTGTTCTCGTATTGGGTCGGATCGACCGTCCGCACGCTGACGGCGATGCCGAGCCGTTCCAGGGACGGCTTGTAGAACAGCGTGATCCGCTCGAAGCTCGGATCCGAGTTCAGCAATTCCAGGGAGAACTGGGTGCCGGTCTTGACGTCGATCAGCTTGCGGTCGCGCACCTCGTAGCCGGCCTCCTTGAACAGGCGCAGCGCCTCGCGCAGGTTGTCGCGCACGGCTTCCGGACTGCCGCCGACCGGATTGCTGTAGGCCGTTGTGAAGACTTCGGGTGGGACCTGAGCACGGACCGTCTCGAGGATCTCCAGCTCTTTCCCTTGCGGCACGCCGCTTGCCATCAGATCTTCGATGCCGTCGAAATAGCTGCTGATGCGCTTATACTGACCGAAGAAGATCTGCTTGTTCATCTCCTCGAAGTCGAACGCGTAATTGAGCGCACGCCGCACGCGGGGATCGCTGAACTTGGCGCGGCGCAGGTTGGGCACGAAGGCTTGCATCACGCCCGAGCTGCGATTGGCGAATTCCTCGAGGATCACACGTTTTTCGGTCACGGCCGGGAAGTCGTAGGCAGTCGCCCAATTCTTCGCGCTGTTCTCCGTGCGCCAGTCGACCTGGTCGGCCTTGAAGGCCTCGATCGCCACGGTGGCATCGCGGAAAAATTCGTAGCGCAGCTCGTCGAAATTGTTGCGACCCAGATTGGCAGGCAGGTCGCGGCCCCAATAGTCCTTCACGCGCTCCAGCGCGATCGACCGTCCGGCGACGAAGTCCTTGACCCTGTAGGGACCGGAGCCGAGCGGCACTTCAAGCGTGGTGGCCGAGACATCGCGCTTGCGGCCCTGCGCGTCCGTCCCCTCCCACCAATGCTTCGGCAGAACCGTGAGTTGACCCACGATCTGCGGCAGCTCGCGGTTGCCCGGCGCGTCGAATACGAACCTCACCTCGCGCTCGCTGACCTTGTCGGCCTTCACCACATGGCTGTAATAGGCCGAGTACATCGGGTGGTGCTTCTTGAACGCGTCGAGCGAGAAGATCACGTCCTCCGCGGTAACAGGCTTGCCATCGTGCCATTTGGCTTGCGGCCGCAAGCGGTACGTGACGAAGGAGAAATCATCCGGATGGCTGATGGCCTCGGCCAGCGCGCCGTATTCGGTCGAGACTTCGTCGAGCGAGGGCGTCGTCAGGGCTTCGTAGATGAATGCGACGGCACCGGCGACCTGCCCCTTCACGCCTGCCACGACGATGTTGAAATTGTCGAAGGTGCCGACGGCGATCTGGCGCGCGACGCCGCCTTTGGGCGCTTCCGGATTGACATAGTCGAAGTGCTTGAAGTCGGCGGGGTACTTGACCTTTCCGAACAGCGACAAGGCATGGCGCCAAGGCAGCGCATTTGAAGCAGCCTCGCCGGCAGATTGAGCATGAGCGGTGCCGATGACGGGGATGCCCGCGATGGAACCGAAAGCGGGAAGCGCTCCGGCAGCAGTGCCGGTGAGCAGGAGATCGCGTCGGGTAATGGCCAAATCAACATCCCTGTCTTGAAGGAGGCTACTCCTTTAAGTTCCCAATATAGGCGAGGTTTCGACCGAATATGTTGCTTTTTCCTCATCTTGAAAGGCCCGATGGCCTCTCGGATGCGGCCAATCGCCTCGATAAATTCGCCGCGAGGCCCGGATAAGAAAACGGCCAGGCTTTTCAGCCTGGCCGCATATCCAACACAGGTTCTTGAGGCCTTACTTCGACGCGGTCGGCAGCGGTTGAGGATGCTCCGACAGCGAATTCAGATAGGCAATAACGTCGGCGCGCTCGGAATCCTTGGGGATACCGGCAAAGCCCATGGCAGTGCCCGGGATGAAGCCCTTCGGATTGGCGATGAACTTGTTGAGGTCCTCGAACGTCCAGGTGCCGCCCTTGGCCTTCATGGCAGCCGAGAAGTTGAAGCCGCCGCGGCCCTCGCCCCTCTTCTCGCCGACAACGCCATAGAGGTTCGGACCAACGCGATTCGGGCCACCCTTTTCGAAGGTGTGGCAGGCGCCGCACTTCTTGGCAGCTGCAGCGCCCTTTTCGACGGAGGCGGTCTGGAGCAGCTTCTCGATCGGTTCAGAAGCGGCCGCGGCAGCGCCGCCTTCCTTGCCGTGGCCGGCATCTTCCTTCACGGCGATCTCGAAGCCAGGTTTTTCCGGCATCTTGGGCGAGAAAAGAGCCTGGGCGGTAAAGCTGGTCACCAAGAGAAGGAGACAGGTACCAAGCACGGCACCCATGATTTTATTGAGTTCAAAAGAGTCCATTTCCGGCCAGGCCCCACCGCAACAAGGAAACAGCGGCGCAATCGGCCGCCAGGACGAGCCTCGGGGGAATCAAACGTTCCCTATTGTTTCCCCGAGTTTTGCCAATGAGATATCGGTTTGCCCGGGGTCTGGCAACCCGTATAAGCGACCCGGCTTTCAACCCGTCCCCACTCCATTTCTCGGCGCGGAAAACGCCCTGTTTGCAGGCTCTTGACCCGATGATCGATCCTCGCATCCTGGTGCTGATCCCAGCCCGCATGGCCGCCACCCGACTGCCCGGCAAGCCGCTCGCCGATATCGCGGGCCAGCCGATGATCGTGCATGTGCTGCGCCGCGCCGAGGCGGCCGGCATAGGCCGGGTCGCGGTCGCGACCGATACGCCGGAGATCGCCTCGGTCGTGACGGCCCATGGCGGCGAAGCCGTGATGACGCGCGGCGACCATCCCTCAGGTTCGGACCGCATCCACGAGGCCATGCAGAAGCTCGACCCAGACGGCAAGGCGGAGATCGTGATCAACCTCCAGGGCGATTTCCCGACGATCACGCCAGCAACCATCCGGGAGGTGCTGCCGCCCTTTGCCGATCCGGCGGTCGACATCGTGACGCTGGCTTCGCTGATCCACACCGAGGAAGAGGACCTCGCCCCGAGCGTCGTGAAAGCCATCGGCTCGCCGATCGGGCCGCGGCGGCTACGGGCACTTTATTTTACGCGCGCCACGGCCCCTTACGGCAATGGACCGCGTTACCACCACATCGGCCTCTATGCTTATCGCCGCGCCGCGCTGGAGCGGTTCGTGGCGCTGCCGCCTTCGCCGCTGGAGCGTCAGGAAAGCCTGGAGCAGCTCCGGGCGGTAGAAGCCGGAATGCGTATCGACATCATGATCGTCGACAGCGTGCCCCGCGGCGTCGACACGCCGCCCGATCTGGAAACCGCGCGCAGCATCCTTTCCAAATCCTGAGCGGCTGCTACAAGGCGCCGCAGGAGCACTTTTAAGACATGAGCAAGCTGAAAATCGCATTCCAGGGCGAGCCCGGAGCCAATTCCCACATCGCCATCGTCGAGGCCTATCCAGACGCCGAGCCGATGCCCTGTGCCACCTTCGAGGACGCGCTATCGGCTATCTCGTCGGGCGAGGCCGACCTCGGCATGATCCCGATCGAGAACTCGGTCGCTGGCCGCGTCGCCGATATCCATCATCTCTTGCCAGCCTCCGGTCTCTTCATCATCGGTGAGTGGTTTCTCCCGGTTCGGCATCAGCTGATGGCGGTGAAGGGAACCAAGCTCGACGACATCAAGAGCGTCGAGAGCCATGTGCATGCGCTCGGCCAGTGCCGCCGCATCATCCGCAAGCTCGGCATCAAGCCGATCGTGCACGCCGATACCGCCGGCAGTGCCCGCGACATCTCAGAACGCAAGGACAAGACGGTCGCCGCGATCGCCTCGCGCCTCGCCGCGCAGATTTACGGCCTCGACATTCTCGCCGAGGACATCGAGGATGAAGCCCACAACACCACGCGCTTCGTTGTGCTAGCGCGCGAGCCGAAATGGGCGGCGCAGGGCTCCGGCCCGCTGGTCACGACTTTTGTGTTCCGGGTGCGCAATTTGCCCGCCGCGCTCTACAAGGCGCTCGGCGGCTTTGCCACCAACGGCGTCAACATGACCAAGCTCGAGAGCTACATGGTCGACGGCAATTTCTTCGCCACGCAGTTTTACGCGGACGTCGACGGCCACCCCGATGACAAGGGTCTTGCGTTCGCGATCGACGAGCTGAAATTTTTCTCGCGCGAATTCCGCATCGTCGGCGTCTATCCGGGCCATCCGTTCCGCGCGACGTTCAGCGAAGCGCAGCAGGATTGATGCCGTCGTTTCGGGGCACGCGAAGCGCGAACCCGGAAACTCGAGATTCTCCGGTGCGCAAGCGCGCACCATAGTTCGATGCTTCGCATCGCCCCGGAATGACAATTAATGACTAACCCGCGCTTTTCGCCCGCCCAAACGCCTCCGCCAGCAGCGAATACGACTTCTTTCGCGCCTCGTGGTCATACACGGCGGTGATCACCATCAGCTCGTCGGGCTTGCTCGCACCGATCAGCGGCTGCAGCTTCTTCAGCACCGTCACTGGGCTTCCGACGAACAGGCGCGAGCGGTTGCGGAGGATCGAGGTGCGCTCGGCGTCGGTATAAGGATAGGCCAGCGCCTCCTCGACGCTCGGCAACGGCAGATACTGGCCGCGGTCGCGGCGCAGCCGGTTGAGGTCGAACGAGCTGGCGAGCCGTTCGGCCTCCTCATCGGTATCGGCCGCGATTGCCGCGACCGCGAGGATCGCTTGCGGACTCGCACGCCAGGACGAGGGCTGGAAGCGGTTACGATAATGCACCATCGCATCGACCGCATCGTGGGACGCGAAATGATGGGCGAAGGCGAAGCCCATGCCGACTTGCGCGGCCAGCTCCGAAGAATAATCGCTGGAGCCGAGCAGCCAGATCGGCGGCAAGGCGGTGTCGTCGGGCATGGCGACGACGTTGTTGTACGGGTGCCCTGCAGGGAATTCGCGCGTCTGCCACAGAATCAGTTCGTGCAGCCGCTCCAGAAAGTCGTCGCCCTCGCGACGGTCGAGCCGGCTGCGCAGCGCGTAAGCGGTCGCGCCGTCGGTGCCGGGCGCACGGCCGAGACCAAGGTCGATGCGGCCGGGAAACAGCGCCTCCAGCATCTTGAAGCGCTCGGCCACCACCAGCGGGGCGTGATTGGGCAGCATCACCCCGCCTGAGCCGACGCGGATATGCTTCGTCACCGCTGCGATCTGCCCGATCATGACGTCGGGCGCCGGGCTCGCGACCGAGGCGAGGTTGTGGTGTTCAGCGAGCCAGTAACGGACATAGCCGAGCCCGTCGACATGGCGCGCCAGATCGATGCTGTTGCGCAGCGCAGCGGCGGGTTTGGTGCCTGATGTGACGACCGAGAGGTCGAGGACTGAAAGCGGGATCATGGCGCGCTAACCTAATGGAGGGCTGCGCGGCGACAATGGGTCGGCTGCGCAGGTCTGACGTGTGCCGGGCGAGAGCCGACACGGCTGCTCGAGCCGGGCTGATGGGCCAATTAACGTCTAGATAACTTCTTTCCCCGTTTGCCCACCTCTCTTGATCCACCAAAATCGACCCACCAATTCCATAAGCCGCTGAATTTATTATCTTTCTTGAAGATCCGCATATCCCACTCGAATCCAATCACAACCAGTAATTCCAGAATTGTTGCCATAAGTGGGCCATTTCCCATCGCCGATGGGCTGTCGATCCGCCCGCCTTTGGCTTATCTTCGGCTTCCGAGCGAGGCCTGACTGCGGCCGCCGAAACCTGGCGACAAATCTGGAGTGAATGGTGCCATGAGCGATCTGACAACGCCTGCCCGAGCCGACGGGCAAGACGGGCACCTGAAGCGGCCTGCGATCTCCTTCGAGTTCTTTCCGCCGAAGACGGAAGATATGGAGCGCAATCTCTGGGAGACCATCAACCGGCTCGCCCCGCTCGACCCGAAATTCGTCTCGGTGACCTACGGCGCCGGCGGTTCGACCCGGGAACGGACCCACTCCACCATCTCGCGCATCCTGAAAGAGACCGCGCTGCTGCCGGCGGCGCATCTGACCTGCGTTGGAGCCTCGCGCGGCGAGATCGATGAGATCGTCGACCGCTATCATGAAGTCGGCGTGCGCCACATCGTGGGGCTGCGTGGCGACCCCGCCGGCGGCATCGGTACTGCCTATGCCAGCCATCCCGACGGCTACCAGAGCTCCGCCGACCTCGTCGCCGGCATCAAGAAGCGGCATGCCGATAT
Source organism: Bradyrhizobium sp. 199 (assembly GCF_023073355.1). Taxonomy (GTDB): domain Bacteria; phylum Pseudomonadota; class Alphaproteobacteria; order Rhizobiales; family Xanthobacteraceae; genus Bradyrhizobium. The sequence continues at coordinate 771,037 of NZ_JADPJI010000002.1, read as the reverse complement.
CGAGGTGTCGGTCTCGGCCTATCCCGAGAAGCACCCCGAGGCGCGCGACTTCGACGATGATATCGACACGCTGAAGGCCAAGGTCGATGCCGGCGCGAGCCGCGCGATCACCCAGGTGTTCTTCGATAACGACCTCTATTTCCGCTATCTCGACCGCGTCCGCGCCCGCGGGATCAACATCCCGATCGTGCCGGGCATCATGCCCATGCACAATTTCAAGCAGGCTCGCAATTTCGTCACCCGCGCCGGCACGTCCGTGCCGGACTGGTTCGCAGCGAAATTCGAGGGCCTCGACGACGATGCCGAGACCCGCAAGCTGGTGGCGGCCACCGTTGCCGCCGGCCAGGTTCAGAAGCTGGCTAAGCACGGCGTCGACACCTTCCATTTCTACACCATGAACCGCGCCGATCTCGTGTTCGCGATCAGCCATTTGCTCGGCATCCGCGCCAAGAGCGCGCAGAAGGCGGCTTAAGACAACATGACCGTACCCACCTCTCCCAAGCGAACTGCCCTGCTCAACGCCGCCCGCGAGCGCATCCTCGTGCTCGACGGCGCGATGGGCACGATGATCCAGAATCTCCAGTTCGACGAGGCCGCCTTCCGCGGCGAGCGTTTCAAGAATTTCCATCGCGACCTGCGTGGCAACAACGATCTGTTGATCCTGACCCAGCCGCAGGCGATCGAGGACATCCACGCCGCCTATTTGCGTGCCGGCGCGGACATCGTCGCAACCAACACCTTCTCGACGACCTCGATCGCGCAAGCCGATTACGACCTCACCGGCATCGTCTACGAGATGGCGCGCGAAGGCGCCCGCCTCGCAAGCAATGCCGCACGCCGCATCGAGGCCGAAGACGGCAAGCCGCGCTTCGTGGCGGGTGCCATCGGCCCGACCAACCGCACCGCCTCGATCTCGCCCGACGTGTCCAGTCCCGGCTACCGCGCCGTCACCTTCGACGATTTGCGCAAATCCTATGGCGAGCAGATCAACGGCATGCTCGACGGCGGCGTCGATCTGCTGCTGGTCGAGACCATCTTCGACACGCTGAACGCCAAGGCGGCGCTCTATGCGATCGCCGAGATCACCGAAGCGCGCGGCATCGACATGCCGGTGATGGTCTCGGGCACCATCACCGACAAATCCGGCCGTCTGCTCTCGGGCCAGATGCCGGAGGCGTTCTGGTATTCGGTGCAGCACGCAAAGCCTGTCACCATCGGCTTCAACTGCGCGCTCGGCGCCGAAGATCTGCGCGCGCATATCGCCGATATCGGCCGCGTCGCGGACACGCTTGTTTGTGCTTATCCCAATGCCGGCCTGCCCAACGAATTCGGCCAGTATGACGAGACCCCGGAATACATGGCCCGCCTGGTCGGCGAGTTCGCGCGTGATGGTCTGGTCAACATCGTCGGCGGCTGCTGCGGCACCACGCCGGACCATATCGCCGCGATTGCGGCTGCGGTCGCGCCGCACAAGCCGCGCATCGTGCCGGAGATCGAACCTCGCTTGCGGCTCTCCGGCCTCGAGCCGTTCATCCTGACCGACGCGATTCCGTTCGTGAACGTCGGCGAGCGCACCAACGTCACCGGCTCCGCCCGCTTCCGCAAGCTGGTGACCGCCGGCGACTACACCGCCGCATTACAAGTGGCGCGCGACCAGGTCGAGAACGGCGCTCAGATCATCGACGTCAACATGGACGAGGGCCTGCTCGATTCCGAAGCCGCGATCGTGACCTTCCTCAACCTCGTCGCCGCCGAGCCTGACATCGCCCGCGTCCCCGTGATGGTGGACTCCTCGAAATTCTCCGTGATCGAAGCCGGCCTGAAATGCGTGCAGGGCAAGCCGGTCGTCAACTCGATCTCGATGAAGGAAGGCGAGGAGAAGTTCATCCACGAGGCCAGGATCGCCCGCCGACACGGCGCGGCCGTTGTGGTGATGGCATTCGACGAGGTCGGCCAGGCCGACACGTTCGCGCGCAAGACCGAGATCTGCAAGCGCGCCTACGATATCCTGGTGAACAAGGTCGGCTTCCCGCCTGAGGACATCATCTTCGATCCGAATATTTTTGCGATCGCGACCGGCATCGAGGAGCACAACAATTACGGCGTCGACTTCATCGAGGCGACGCGCTGGATCCGGCAGAACCTGCCGGGCGCGCACATCTCCGGCGGCGTCTCCAATCTCTCGTTCTCGTTCCGGGGCAACGAGCCGGTGCGCGAGGCCATGCACTCGGTGTTCCTGTATCACGCCATCAAGGCGGGCATGGACATGGGCATCGTCAATGCCGGGCAGATGATCGTCTATGACGACATTGACCCCGAGCTGCGCCAAACTTGCGAGGACGTTGTCCTCAACCGCGACGCGGGCGCATCCGAGCGTCTGCTGGCGCTGGCCGAGAAATTCCGTGGCAACAAGACCCAGACCAAGGAAGCCGATCTCGCCTGGCGCGAATGGCCGGTGGCGAAGCGCCTATCGCATTCGCTGGTGCACGGCATCACGGAATTCATCGAGCAGGACACGGAGGAAGCCCGCAAGGCCTCATCGCGTCCGCTCGACGTGATCGAGGGACCGCTGATGGCCGGCATGAACGTGGTCGGCGATCTCTTCGGCGACGGCAAGATGTTTTTGCCGCAGGTGGTGAAGTCCGCCCGCGTCATGAAGCAGGCGGTGGCCTGGCTGATGCCGTTCATGGAGGAAGAGAAGGCGCGCAATCTTGCCAACGGGATCGGCACCGAGAGCTCCTCGTCCGCCGGCAAGATCGTGCTCGCGACCGTCAAGGGCGACGTCCACGACATCGGCAAGAACATCGTCGGCATCGTGCTCCAGTGCAATAATTTCGAGGTCATCGACCTCGGCGTGATGGTGCCCGCCGCCAAGATCGTCGAGACGGTAAAGGCGGAGAAGGCCGACATCGTCGGGCTATCAGGCCTGATCACGCCCTCGCTCGACGAGATGGCATTCTTCGCCGCCGAATTGCAGCGCGAAGGCCTCAAGCTGCCGCTTTTGATCGGCGGCGCCACCACGAGCCGCGTCCATACCGCCGTCAAGATCGACCCGAGCTATCGCGCTGGCCCGGTCGTGCATGTCAACGACGCCAGCCGCGCGGTCGGCGTTGCTTCCGCGCTGCTCTCCCCCGAGAAGCGCGAGGCCTATGCCGCGGAGGTGCGCGCCGAATACGCAAAGATCTCGGAGGCGCATCTGCGCGCCCAGGCCGACAAGAAGCGCCTGAAGCTTGCGACCGCCCGTGCCAACCGCGTGCCGGTCGATTTCGCCAAGAGCAAGCCGGTGAAGCCGACCTTCCTCGGCACCCGGAGCTTCGACGATTACGATCTCGCCGAGCTGGTGCCCTATATCGACTGGACGCCGTTCTTCCAGACCTGGGAGCTCGCGGGGCGCTTCCCCGCCATCCTCGACGACGCCAAGGTCGGCGAGGTCGCGCGCTCGCTCTATGACGACGCGCGCAAGATGCTGGACACCATCGTGAAGGAAAAGTGGTTCCGGGCGCGCGCGACGATCGGCTTCTGGCCGGCGAACGCTGAAGGCGACGACATCGTACTCTATGCCGACGAGAGCCGGACCAAGAGCATCGCCACGCTGCACACGCTGCGCCAGCAGCTCGAGAAGCGCGAGGGCCGGTTCAACGCGGCGCTCGCTGACTTCGTCGCGCCTGCCGGCACCGGCGTGCCCGATTATGTCGGCGGCTTCGTCGTCACCGCAGGCATCGGCGAGGATGTGGTCGCCGACCGCTTCAAGATGGCCAATGACGACTATTCCTCGATCCTGTGCAAGGCGCTGGCCGACCGCCTCGCCGAAGCCTTTGCCGAGCGCATGCATGCCCGCGTGCGCCGCGAGTTCTGGGCCTATGCGCCGGACGAGGCGCTCTCCATCGACGAGTTGATCCTGGAGAAGTACCAGGGCATCCGCCCCGCCCCCGGCTATCCCGCGCAGCCCGATCACACCGAAAAGGCGACACTGTTCGAGCTGCTCGACGCTGAGATCACCGCCGGGGTGAAGCTGACCGAGAGCTTTGCGATGTGGCCGGGCTCGTCCGTATCCGGGCTCTATTTCGCCAACCCCGAGAGCTATTATTTCGGCGTCGGCAAGATCGAACGCGACCAGGTCGAGGACTATGCCGCGCGCAAGGGCATGACGGTGGCGGAGGCCGAGCGCTGGCTCGCGCCGGTGCTGAACTACATTCCGGCACGAGAGGAGCCCGGCAAGGCGTTTGCGGCAACACCCGCGAACGACGAGACCTCGAAGGATCTCGCCTCGCATCCGCCGGGCTGCACCTGCGCCGTGCATCTCGTCTGGCAGAAGAAGCGCGCGGGGGCGGGATAGGCCCTCTAAAAGCCAAACCTGAAAAACAACCCCATGCACAGTAGCGATGGGGTTGAAAAGCCTGAACAATTTTTTTGCTCCAGAGCGGCGCGCGGACGCGAGATCGTCGGCGGCCGTCTGGGGCACGACCGCCGGCATCGTTGAACCGTCGGGCAAAACACCTGTAACGTTCCATAGTCGCCCACCGCGCCAGTCTCGCACTCCGTGATGCGCGCTTTCACCCCTTTGGCGGCGCCAGCGGCTGCACGATCTCCTGGAACGGCGCCAGCGCCTCGCAGCGCTCGGCATGCGCGCTCAGTGCCGGATAGCGTGGCGCATCGAACAGCTGCGGATGCGCTTCGCGGGTGAAGCGGACGACGCAGGCCACCGCGACGTCGGCGTGGCCGATACGGTCGCCCAGCCAGTACGGCGTTGTCACTTCGGCGCGCTCGGCTTCCAGCACGCCGAGCACGTCAACAATCTGCGCCTGGCAGCGCTCGACCCAGAGCGTGAGCTGCTCCTTCCGCAGCACGCGCTCGTAGAGCAGGCTGACCGCCTTGTCGCCGAGGCCGGAGCCGAGCGCGCAGATGCGCAGGTGACGCCGCCGCTCCGCGCCGCTGCGCGGCAGCATCGCCTTGTCGGGTCCGACGCGCTCGTCGAGATAATCCAGGATGATCGTGCTCTCGATCAGCGCTTCACCGTCGTCGAGGACCAGGGTCGGTACGCGGCGCAGCGGATTGTAGGGCGCGATCTTGTCGGCGTCGCCGAAAGTCGACCACGGCCGGTGCTCGAAGGCCAGGCCATAAAGCTTCAGCGCAATCGCGACGCGGCGGACGAAGGGGGAGTCGTATTGGCCGATCAGGAACATGGTTCGCGCTCTCTTGTCGTTTTTCCGGCAGGGCCGATCAGTTTCGACGGGAAGATCGGCGCCGCGCAAGAAAAACTTTTGAATTGGAGCATTGCGCCGAATGCAACGGCGCTCCTGGCGGCATCACGCGCACCCCCGTGTTCAAAGCCCATCCTGGATCGAGCGCTTGATGGCTGCGATCGCGATCTCATTGCGCTTGTACATCGTCCACTGCTTGATCCGCTTGGCGCGCACCAGCTTTGCCGCTGTCAGCACCCGCATGTGCTCGCTCAGGGTCGGCGCGCTGACGCCGAGCTTCTCGGCGATCAGCAGCCCGCAAACGCCGTCCTCGACCAGGTCCCCGTCGGCCTGATCGCGGAAATGCTTACGTGGATCCCGCAGCCAATCCAGGATCTGGAGGCGGCGTTCGTTGGCGAGCGCCCGCAATGCGACGGCAAACTTCATTTAGCCATTTTGCTAATTACCTAATTGATGTCAACTGCGGGATGCGCTATCAAGGTGGTATCATGACCGAGACATCAGACGTTACGCGCGAGAAGATTGCGGCGACTGAGGCCGTCATCCGCCCGCACATCAGGCGCACGCCGCTCGTTCAGACTGATCTCGCCGATTTTGGCCTGCCGTCCGCGCCGGTCGTTTTCAAGCTGGAGATGCTGCAGCATTCGGGGTCGTTCAAGGCGCGGGGCGCCTTTGCCAATCTGCTGCTGCGGCATGTGCCGCAAGCCGGCGTCGTCGCGGCATCCGGCGGCAATCACGGCGCGGCGGTTGCCTACGCCGCGCAACGGCTCGGCATCCCGGCCACGATTTTCGTGCCTGACATCACCTCGCCGGCCAAGGCCGAACGCATCAAAGGCTGCGGCGCGCAGCTTGTGGTGGCGGGCGCGCGCTATGCCGACGCGCTCGCCGCGAGCGAAATCCATGTCGCGCAGACTGGCGCGCTTGCCGTTCATGCCTACGACCAGGCAGAAACCCTGCTCGGTCAAGGCAGCGTCGGAATGGAGCTGGAGCAGGACGCAGCGGGCATCGACACGGTGCTGATTGCAGTCGGCGGCGGCGGCCTGATCGGTGGTATGGCAGCCTGGAGCGCCGGCAGGACGCGCATCGTGGCGGTGGAGCCGGAGCAATCGCCGACGCTGCATGCCGCCTTCGCGGCAGGTGAGCCGGTCGATGCTCCCGCGGGCGGCATCGCCGCCGACAGTCTCGCTCCGCGACGCGTCGGGCAATTGATGTTTCCGATCGCGCGAGCCCATGTCGAGAGGGTCGTCCTGGTCGCCGACGAGGCCATCCGGCATGCGCAGGCGGCATTGTGGTCGAGCTTGCGTGTCGTGGCCGAGCCCGGTGGTGCGACCGCATTTGCCGCCTTGCTCTCCGGTCGCTATCGTCCCAAACCGGGCGAGCGGGTCGCGGTACTGCTATGCGGCGCCAACACTACGGCGGTGAACTTCAACAGCTAGAAAGCGTCGCATGATCAGGTATCGCAAACTTATCCTGACGTTGATCCTGCTTCCTCTGACCGGCAACGGCGCCCACGCCCAAGACCGCCCGATCGGCTTTCAGACCCCGTCGAAGAACATCGCCTGCCAGTTCTTCACCGGGAACGGACAGGGCTCGCTCCGCTGCGACATCATGAACCTGGACACGCGCCCGCGCCGGCCCACCGATTGCGAGCTCGAATGGGGCAACGCGTTCGAGATGAGCACGAAAGGAGCCGCGGGGCGCATCTGCGCCGGCGACACCATCATGGACCCGTCCCTGCCCGTGCTCGCCTACGGCGAGGTTTGGCAGCGCGCGGGGTTCACGTGCCGGTCGGAGCAGAGTGGGCTGACGTGTTTCAATGCGATGCAGCACGGGTTTACGTTGGCGAGGGCAGAGCAGAAGGTGTTTTGAGGAGTAGCCGCATGCCGTTGCGTCGACTTAAGGGATGACTGCAGCACCACAATCCGTCATTGCGAGAGTAGCAAATCAATCCAGTATTTTCCGTAGAAGCAGTCTGGATTGCTTCGTCGCGAGGGCTCCTCGCAATGAGGGTGTGAAGGCAGCCGTGTAGCCCTCTCGCAAGCTACTCGATGATCGGCACATGCTTCGCCGCGGTCCGCGGCAGCGTCCCGTCGAGGCGCGGATCGTCGGCGATCTCGATCTGGCGGCGGAATGGGCGAAATCCAGAGCGCTGGTAGAACGCGATAGCCGAGGCATGGTCGAAGGTGCAGGTGTGCACCCAGACACGGGACAGATCGCGTGACCACGCGATCTCCAGCGCGCGGTTCATCAGGAAGCGGGCGGCGCCGGTGCCGATCAAGGGTGCAGTGACGCCGAAATAGACCAGCTCGCACTGGCCGGCTTTGCGGAAGTCGAGCTCCAGCAGGCCTTCGTCGCTGCCGTCCGCGGAGAGCGCGTAGATTTCGATACCCGGTGCATGAATGGTTGCGGCGAGCTCGGTGCCGGTCATGCGGGCGCGCGAGAACCACAGCCAATCCTCGCCGACGCGGCGGAAGAGATCGCGGTACCAAGGAAGCGCGGGGGCGTCGACTTTGCGCAGGGCCCACGCGCCGGTGGGATCGTCGCGGCGGACTGGAGGCGCGGTCATTTCCAGATGCGTGACGACGGCGGCGATCTTGCCAGGGGGGACGTCGGAGTAGCCGTCGGGGAGGATCATGGGGCCTCACTGGAGAGTTAGCCGGGGACTCCCGCTTGCGGGAGAGAGAGTCCGAAACGCGCGCTTCTTCCCGGCGTCGGAATAACCATCCCGGCATTTTCACCTCGGCGTCAGCGTGATCGCCTCCGCTGTCGCCGCCTCCACCGCGCCGCGACTGTAGAGCAGCGGCACATATTGGCCGGTCGCCCACAGCGGCGCGAGATCGCGATAGTGGCCGTTGAAGGGATCGCCGGATTGGCCTGGCGTGTTGATCGTGCGGCTCGCATCCCAATTGCCGACATCGAGCACCATGCGGAACGAGGCGCCGGAAAGCAGCTGGTAATCGGAGCGGCGATAGGTGGCGGCGCGCGGCACGTTGGCGGCGCCGCCGTAAGCCAGCGGCCCGACCGAGAGCTGAGCGGCCGTCGCCTTGTCGGCGAGTGGCATCAGTGCGTGGTCGAATTTTGCGACATGTAGCCGGCCCCAGCGCCAGGTGGATGAGTCAGCGCCGAGTTTGGCTGTGACATCGGCGACGGCCGCTCCCAGACTGTCGCGCAGGATCTGGTCGCGCGCGGCGGCGGGGTCCGAACCGAACGACGCATCCGGCGATTCCAGAGCGGCGACGAGAGCTGAAATGCTGGATGCTTCGGGCGCGATCAGGTCGGCGGCCTTGGGCGCCGTGGTCTTCAGAAGCACCGGTCCGAGATGATTGGCGATCCAGACCTCGAACAATGCAGCCGCGGCGCTATCGGCGGCATCACGGGCGTCCCACGGTTTGAGCAGTTCGAGGCCCTTCTTCACATTGGCATCGTCCGAGCTGAGCTGCTGCAACAGCTTGACCAGCCGCCGCCCCAGCATCGTGGTGTCGTCGTTCTGCAGGTCCATGGCGTCGGCGAGCGTCACCTTGCTGTTGGCCTGCAGCACCTCGATGATGCGCTGCCAACGCGCACTGTCCGCCCATTCGAACCCGACCTTGCGTTCGCTGACGGGATAGTCGGGCGGAAGATTCATCTGGTTGGCGGTGGCGAAAAAGCCCTGCTTGGGCTGATAGGTCTTGGGCAGATCGTCCAGCGAGAGAAAACCCTGCCATTCATAGCGGCCGTCGCCGGGTACCGGCATCAGGCCGTCATAACTGACGCGCCGCGGCGTCTTGCCGGCGGCAACCCAGCCGATATTGCCCTTGGTGTCCGCATAGACCTGATTCTCCGACGGGGCGCCCCAGCGCCGCATGGCCGCGAGGAATCCGTTCCAATCCTTCGCCGTCATGTAGTCCGAGGAGCCGAAATAGGCCGAGGTGCCGGGCTCGAACCAGATCGAGCGCACGGCGAAGGCGCGCTTGTTGGCGTCGTCGACATGGATCACCGGACCGTGTCGAGTGAATTTCAGTTCGAGATCGCGATCGCCTTCCCCTTTCACCTGCTCCTTCTCGTGGACGATGCGCATGTCTTCCCAGCCAGTGCCGTAGCGGTACTGGTTGGGATTCTGCGGATTGACCTCGTAGACGTAGAGGTCTTCCTGGTCGACGTTGAAGATGGTGAGCCCGAACGCGATGGTGCCGTTGTGGCCGATCGAAATGCCGGGGAGTGCCGGCTCGCCCGCGCCGATCACGGACAGACCGGGCGCATTGAGGCCGACAATGTAACGCAGCGAGGGCACACTGTGCTCGCGATGCGGATCGTTGGCGAGGATCGGGCGGCCTGTCGCCGTGCGCGAGGCAGCGATCACCCAGTTGTTGGAGCCGACGGTGTCGCGTTGCTGGTCGGCCTCGGTGAGGTACTTGTCCGGATCGTGCGCGAGCGCGGCCTGGCGATCTTTCGGCGCGGCAAAGGCCACGGGACGCGTGGCCAGATCGTAGGCCGCCAGCACCGCCTTCGGGACGCTGCAGGGATCGAGACCGTCAGGGATTTTCGTCGTCCAGGCCGGCTCGAGCTTGACGCGGAAGCGATCGGCATCGAGCCCTGCCGTGCAGGCGACAAGCGAGCGCTTGACTTCGGAGGCGACGTTGCGCGTCAGGCCGTGGCTGCGGATGCGGACAACGTCGTCCGCCGTCCAGGGATCCGGCATGGTGCCGGCGATCCTGAACTCGATCGGCAGCGGCCGCCTGCTGGCGCGGACATCGGCAACATAGGCGTTGACGCCTGCGACGAACGCCTCGGCATAGGTTTTCGCCTTCGGGCCGTAAGCCGCCCACTCCGCGTTCATGTCGCCGCGATAGAGAAACAGCCGCAGCGCCTTGTCCTGCTGGGCATAGGCCGGACCGAAGTCGCGCGCGAGCAGGCCGAGTCCGCGCTTGCGCCAGAGATCGATCTGCCAGAGCCGGTCGCGCGCGGCGTTGAAGCCTTGCAGGAAGAACAGGTCATGCTCGTTGCCGGCATAGATGTGGGGGATGCCCCAGACATCGACCAGGATCTGGGCGGGGGCTTTGAGGCCGGCGACGTCGGTCTTGAGCTGACGCGCGCTCGAGAGCGGGTCCGGCTTGTCGCGCGCGATGGCCGCCGAGGTGAGCAGCGCGGCACAGATCGCTGCGCCGCAGAGCTTCTGGATGACCCGGTTGAAATCCGTGTTCATTGTTGTTCCTCCGATGTTGTTTCTTGTAGCCCGGATGGAGCGAAGCGTAATCCGGGAACCGTGCCCGTGGAAAGAACCCGGATTGCGCCGCGCTCCATCCGGGCTACGAGATCCGCTTACCCTTCCCCCTCGTCGCTCGCCAGCACGCCCTTCACGGCCCTTGCCCAGCCCGCCAGCTTCCGCTCTCGCGTCGCCTGGCTCATGTTCGGCTTGAAGCGGTGCTCCAGGCGCCAGTTGTCGGCGAATTTTGTCGGCTCGGGATAGACGCCCGCATTGAGGCCGGCGAGATAGGCGGCGCCCAGCGCTGTCGTCTCCTGGATCACGGGACGGTCGACGGGCGCATCGAGCAAATCGGCGAGACGCTGCATGGTCCAGTCCGATGCGGTCATGCCGCCGTCGACGCGCAGCACGACGCTGGCGGTTTCCGAGCTCGGCCAGTCGGCACGCATCGCGGCCCAGAGGTCAAACGTCTGGTAGCAGACGCTTTCCAGCGCGGCATGGGCGAGCTCGGCCGGGCCGGTGTTGCGGGTGAGGCCGAACAGTGCGCCGCGCACGCGCGGATTCCAGTAGGGCGCGCCCATGCCGACGAAGGCGGGGACGAGATAGACGCTCTGCATCGAGTCCGACTGGTCGGCAAGCGGGCCGGTTTCGGCGGCGTGCTTGATGATGCCGAGGCCGTCGCGCAGCCACTGCACCGCCGAGCCAGCGACGAAGATCGAGCCTTCGAGCGCGTAGGTGCGCTTGCCATCGAGCTGATAGGCGACGGTGGTGAGCAGCTTGTTCTTCGAGGCGACCGGCGTGGTGCCGGTGTTGAGCAGGGCGAAGCAGCCGGTGCCGTAGGTGGACTTCATCATGCCCGGACGGAAGCAGGCCTGGCCGATGGTCGCGGCCTGCTGGTCGCCGGCGATGCCCGAGATGGCAATCGCGCCGCCGAACAGATCGGGCGTACTCTCGCCGAAGCGGGCGGAAGAATCCTTCACCTCCGGCAGCATCGAGCGCGGCACGCCGATGATCTCGAGCAGCTCGTCGTCCCACGCGCCGGTGTGGATGTTGAACAGCAGCGTGCGGGAGGCGTTGGTGGCATCGGTGGCGTGCACCTTGCCGCCGGTGAGGCGCCAGAGCAGATAGCAATCAACGGTGCCGAACATCAGCTCGCCGCGCGCGGCGCGCGCCCGCGCGCCGGGGACGTGGTCGAGAATCCAGGCGACCTTGGTGCCGGAGAAATAGGGATCGATGATCAGGCCGGTTTTCTGCGAGATCACGGGCTCCCGGCCTGCCGCCTTGAGTTTCGCGCAGATGTCGGCGGTGCGGCGGTCCTGCCAGACGATGGCGCGGTGCACGGCCTGCCCCGTCGCGCGGTCCCACACCACCGTGGTCTCGCGCTGATTGGTGATGCCGATCGCGGCGATGTCCTTTGCGGTGATGCCGGCCTGCGCGATCGCATCGCGGCAGACCGTCACGGTCGAGGTCCAGATGTCCTCCGGCTCGTGCTCGACCCAGCCCGAGGCCGGGAAATGCTGCGGAAACTCGGCCTGGGCCTTTGCCGCAATGGAAATGTCGCTGCGAAACACGATCGCGCGCGAGGAGGTGGTGCCCTGGTCGATGGCGAGGACGAAAGACATGGCGGCTTACCCTTGGCGTATGTCGGCGTATTTCTGGCGGTTTCCTGGCGTCGTCCCGGAGGGGATCTTGTCGCGCCAAAGGGAGCGGATTGGAGGCGGAAGGTCAAGATTGGATGAGCGGGGCCCCTTACCCTCCCCTGGAGGGGGAGGGTCGATCGCGCGCAGCGCGAGCGGGGTGGGGTGAAGCCACAACGGCAGTCTCTCGTTCTACTCAACGAGCTTTCGCCACGAATCCACAACGATCGGATTCGCGGATAGTCTGTCACCCCACCCCGCTACGCATTTCGCTACGCTCCATGCGTAGCGACCCTCCCCCTCCAGGGGAGGGTAAGACGACAGCCGGGCCGGGAACTAGGTTCTGCGGTGCTTTAGGGGTGTCGCTTGCGACTCGCGCGAACCGTACAGCTCGATATAGATGCGCTCGAGCACGGAGGTCAGATCGCCGGCGATGTCCGAATTCCAGAAGCGGATGACGCGATAACCTTCAAGTTCGAGCCAGTGTTGGCGTTCGAGGTCCCGCGCCGCCGTGTCGTCCTCGTTGTGATGTCCGCCATCGAGCTCAACAATGAGCCGCTTGGCTGGACAGAAGAAGTCAACGACCTAAGGGCCGATCGGCGCCTGCCGGCGAAAATGTGAACCCTCGATCGGGAGTTCTTTGAGGGCACGCCACAATATCCGCTCGTGTGGGGTGGTGTTCGCTCTCAGCCTCTTTGCGGCAGCGCGCCGAATTGATGTCGAGATCATTTGCGCGGCTTCACCACTCCGCTCGCGCTTGGCGCGAACGACCCACGAGACGAGTTACGCTCGTCCGGCCCGTCCAGGGAGCGTAGGTGAAGCGTGACTTCAACGCAATCTCCAGTCGCGCCTGCCATACCGCTGTCGTCGTCGCACCCGGCCTAAGCGGCCCAGCCGCATCGCCTCCTCGCACCTCCGCGCACGACTAGGACCGCTCCCGCAAAAATGCTACATGCCGGACCGGGCAAACGGGGCGGCATGACTTTCACCTCTTTTCAGTTCGGCATCTTCGTCGCGGTCGTGTTCGGCGCCTACTACCTGCCGCCTCTGCGCCGTTTCCAGGTGCAGCTGCTGGTGGCCGCGAGCGTGTTCTTCTACGGCTTCGGCCAGCCCGAGCTGCTGCCGCTGTTGCTCGTTGCCGTGCTGGGGACCTACGCTTGCCTGGTGCTCGCGTTCGAGAACCGCTCCGTCTGGATGCCGGCAGGCATCGTCTTCAATCTTGGCCTGTTGGCGTTCTTCAAATACAAATTCCTGTTCGTCGGCGCTGGCGCGGCCGAATTGACCGGCGCGGCACCGATCGACTTCCTGCTGCGGCTGCCGCTGCCGATCGGCATTTCCTTCTTCGTGTTCCACAACATCAGCCTGCTGGTCGACTTGACGCGGGAGAAACGCACCGCGCCCCTGCGCGACGTGTTCCTCTACATCATCTTCTTCCCGCAGCTCGTCTCGGGGCCGATCACGCGCGCCGCGCAGTTCATGCCGCAGATCGTTCCCAAGCGGATCGGTGACGTTGCCTTCATCGAGGCGGCGAAGTGGATTCTGGTGGGCTATTTCTTCAAGCTGTACGTGGCGAACAATCTGAACGAGATGACGTCCTACATGGACTTCCCGCTCTACGAGACGCTGCGCACGCAGGATCGCTGGCTGCTGGTGTTCCTCTACAGCTACCAGATCTACGCCGACTTCTTCGGCTACTCGGCCATCGCGCTCGGCCTCGGCCTGCTGTTCGGCTATCGCCTGCCCGTGAACTTCAACCTGCCCTATATCTCGATCTCGTTCTCGGAGTTCTGGACGCGCTGGCATATCTCCCTGTCGAGCTGGCTCAGGACCTATCTCTACATTCCCCTCGGCGGCAATCGCCATGGACCTGCACGAACCACTCTCAACCTGATGATCGTGATGACGCTCGGCGGGCTGTGGCATGGCGCGAGCCTCAGCTACGCGCTGTGGGGCATGGCGCACGGGCTGCTGCTCGTCCTCGAGCGGCCGTTCCTGAGGCTTCTCGGCGATGAGAATCCTGCGGTGCGGGTGATCCGGATGGGCATCGTGTTCTTCTGCGTCACGATGCTTTGGATCTTTTTCAAGCTGCCGAACTTCGATCATGCGCTCGGCTACCTCAAGGGGATGTTCGTGGCAACGGACGTGCCCAATCCGCCAAAGCTGTTCACCAATCTCGCTTTGCTCTACGCCTTGCCGGTGATCCTGCAGCATGTGGGCGTCGGCGTGCTGGTCGGGGGCCGGTTGCGGCGGTGGGAGCCGTATCTCTATGGTGCGCTGGCGGCGCTCGCTTATCTCGAAGCCGGGCCCGACAGCGCCTTCATCTACTTCCAGTTCTGACATGCAGCAGGATCTGACGCTTTCATGGCTGGTCAAGTGCGCGGTGGCTGCAGCCGCGCTGCTGCTGGCCTGCGCCCTCACCACGGCGCGCTTCGGCTCGGCCCTACAGCAGCCGGCGGTCACGACCCGCGGCGGCAGCCTGATCAGCCTCAACCGCTATGTGCGGGAACCCACGCCTGATATCGTGCTGGTCGGCAGTTCGGTCGCCTGGCGCCTCAAGGAGGAGTATTTCTCGCCTCCGCGCGTCCGCAATCTTTCGCTGGCGGGTGGCTCGCCGTTGACAGGTCTCGAGATCGTTGCGAACCGGCCGAACTCGCCGAAGATCGTGCTGATCGAGACGAATATTCTGACGCGCGAGCCCGACAACGCGCTGATCGAGCGGTTTTCCGGTGGCGCGCGTACGGAAGCGCTGCTGTTGCGGCCGGTGCGAACAGCGGTCGCGGGCTATGAAACGTGGAAACACGGTGAACCCGATCCAGCCCGGGCGCGCGTCGAGCGGGATCGCCTGCTCAGCCGGCCGCCAAGCACGTTCGACAACAAGGTCTATCTCAACCGCGCCCTGGAGCAGATGAACGAAGCCGATCCCATCGTGCCGGCACGCGCGAATGTGGTCCGCATCGGGCAGCTCATCGAGGAGCTGCAGCGGCGCGGCGCCCGCGCGTTTCTGATCCACGTTCCCTTTGCGCCGGAGATCGAAGGCTCCCGCATGGTCCGGACGACCGACGAAATCCTCAACAAAGCCTTCCCGGATCGCGGGCTTTGGCTCCCTATCGATCCGCCGCGAAGCGAGCTGCGTTGGGACGACGGCGTGCACCTCGACGAACGCTCAGCCCTGATCGTCGTGCGCGCCATCGAAAGCGCGATCGATAGCTCCTTGGCCGAGCGAGACAGCGCGCGCCGGCCGTAACTGAGGACCGGCGGCTACACCGCCGCCGTGGTCACGCCGCCGTCGATGACGATGGTCTGTCCGGTCATGAAGCTCGACGCATCCGAGGCGAGGTAGGCCACCGCGCCGGCGATCTCGTCGGGCTCGCCGATGCGGCGCAGCGGCGTGGTGGCGGTGCGGCGCTTCAAATTGGCCTCGTCTTCCCAGAGCGCGCGGGCGAAATCGGTCTTGACCAGACCGGGCGCGATGCAGTTGACGCGGACGCCTTTCGGCCCCCATTCGCCGGCGAGCGAGCGGCACAGCGCGAAGTCGGCCGCCTTCGAGATGCCGTAGGCGCCGATCACGGTGGAGCCGCGCAAGCCGCCGATCGAGGAGATGATGATCACGGAGCCGCCGCCGCGCTCGGCCATCTGTGGGATCGTGAGCGCGGAGAGCCAGATGTTGCTCTTGACGTTGGAGCCCATGATCTTTTCGAAGGCCTCGTCGGTGATGTCGAGCAGCGGGCCGTAGTAAGGATTCACCGCGGCGTTGCAGACGAGGATGTCGATCTTGCCGTAATGCCTGGTCGCACCCGCGATCAGCGCCTCGACCTCGGCTTTGCGCGCGATGTTGCAGGCGATGACGGTGGCCTCGCCGCCGGAAGCGACGATGCCGTCGGCGACTTCCTTGCAGGCGTCCGCCTTGCGCGAGGAGACAACGACCTTGGCCCCGAGCTTTGCCAGCAGTTCGGCGGAGGAGCGGCCGATGCCGCGGCTGGAGCCGGTGACCACGGCGACCTTGCCGGTGAGATCGAACGGGGTGTTTTTCATTGGTGTTGCCTCGCTGATTCCATTTGCTTCGTCATTGCGAGCGCAGCGAGGCAATCCAGGATCTTTCGGCGGAGAAAGTCTGGATTGCTTCGTCGCAAGGACTCCTCGCAATGACGGTGGCGGCGCTTAGATCAACCCGCCCCCATCAGCAACGCGGCGCTGGTGGTAGTCCGTGTCGCCGAAACTGTTCTCGATCATGGTGAGGCGCTTGAAGTAGTGGCCGATCTTGGCCTCCATGGTCATGCCGATGCCGCCGTGCAGCTGGATGGCCTGCTGTCCCACGAATTTCAGCGACTTGCCGATCTGCACCTTGGCCGCGGCGACGGCGTTGGATCGCTCCTGCACGTTCTCGAAATCGCCCGCCATGGTCGCGAACATCGACATCGATCGCGCCTGTTCAGCGGCGACGAACATGTCGGAGGCGCGGTGCTGCAGCGACTGGAACGAGCCGATCGGGACGCCGAACTGCTTTCGGGTCTTGATGTACTCGACCGTGGTCTTAAGCGACTCGTCCATCAGACCGACCGCCTCGGCGCAGAGCGCGATGCGGGCTTCATCGACCACCCGCTCGATCAGCGCGAGCGAATCCTCGGGATTGCCGAGCACCGCATCCGGGCCGACCTCGACGCCGGTGAAGGTGATGTCGGCGGCATGCAGGCCGTCCTGGGTCGGATAGCCCTTCTTGCTGACGCCCTTGGCATCGGCCGGCACCAGGAACACGCCGATGCCTGCCTTGTCGCGACGATCGCCCTTGGTGCGGGCGGTGACGACAAGCGTGTCGGCGTTCTCGCCGTTCAGCACGACGAACTTCTCGCCGTCGATCACCCAGCCGTCGCCCTTCTTCTTCGCCGTCGTGGTGACGTCGAACAGATCGTAGCGCGAATTCTTCTCGAGCTGGGCGAACGCCAGCGTCTTGCTTCCGTCGATGATGGCAGGCACATGCGCGGTCTTCTGCGCATCGGTGCCGGCATGGCGCAGGAAGCCGCCGCCGATCACCACCGTTGCGAGATAAGGCTCCAGCACCAGCGCCTTGCCGAGCGCCTCCATCACGATCATGGTCTCGACGCCGCCGCCGCCGAAGCCGCCATCGGCCTCCGCGAAGGGCAGGCCGAGCAGGCCCTGCTCGGCGAGCTTGAGCCAGACCGTTTTGCTCCAGCCGCCCTTCTCCTTCATGTATTTCTTGCGGCTCTCGAAATCGTAGGAATCGGTCAGCAGGCCGTCGATGCTTTCCTTGAGAAGCCGCTGCTCCTCGTTCAGATCAAAATCCATAATTCTCTACTCTCCCGGTATTGATTTCGTCATGCCCGGCCTTGTGACAGGCATCCACGCGCTAGGCGTGGATGGCCGGGTCAAGCCCGGCCAGACGGCGAGTGTGTGGTGATAGGGGCGCGATCAAAGCCCCAGCACTGCCTTGGCGATGATGTTGCGCTGGATCTCGTTGGAGCCGCCGTAGATCGAGACCTTGCGGTTGTTGAAATAGCTCGGCGCGATCTGCGCGGTCCAGTCCATGGCTTCGTTGGAGCCGTCGTCGCCGTGCACATCGTAGGGCGCGGCGAACGGGCCGATCACCTCCATGAGCAGCTCGGTGGTGGTCTGCTGGATCTCGGAGCCCTTGATTTTCAGCACCGAGGAGGCCGGATTGGGCTTGCCCTTGCCGTGCTTGCCCTCGTCGGCGACGACGCGCAGCTGGGTGAGCTCGAGCGCCTTGAGCTCGATCTCGCACGCCGCGAGCTTCTCCCGAAAGGCCGCGTCCTGGATGATCGGCTTGCCGCCGGATTCGACCTTGCCGGCGAGATCGCGGATACGGCGCAGCCGCTCCTTGGAGACGCCGACGCGCGCGATGCCGGTGCGCTCATTGCCGAGCAGGAATTTGGCGTAGTCCCAGCCCTTGTTCTCCTCGCCGATCAGGTTCTCGATGGGCACCTCGACGTCGTCGAAGAACACTTCGTTGACCTCGGCGCCGCCGTCGATGGTCTGGATCGGGCGCACGGTGACGCCCTTCGACTTCATCGAGAACACGATAAAGGAGATGCCCATCTGCTTCTTGGCGCTGGGATCGGTGCGGCACAGGCAGAAGATCATGTCGGCGTGCTGGGCGAGCGTGGTCCAGGTCTTCTGGCCGTTGATGATCCACTTGTCGCCCTTGCGCTCGGCCTTGGTCTTGAGCGAAGCGAGGTCGGAGCCGGAGCCGGGCTCGGAGAAGCCCTGGCACCACCAATCGTCGACATTGGCGATGCGCGGCAGATATTGCTTCTTCTGCTCCTCATTGCCGAAGGTGTAGATGACGGGACCGACCATGCTGACGCCAAAGGCGAGCGGCTGCGGCGCCGGATAGGACTGCAGCTCCTCATTGAAGATGTAGTGCTGCACGGAGGTCCAGCCGGTGCCGCCATATTGCTTGGGCCAATGGCTGACGCCCCAGCCCTTCTTGTTGAGGATGCGCCACCACGTCACCATCTCGTCCTTCGAGAGGTGGCGGCCCTCGACCAGTTTGCGCCGCGTATCCGGCGGCACGTTGTCGCGCAAGAACGACCGCACTTCCTGGCGAAACGCCTGCTCTTCTTTCGTGAATGCGAGATCCATCGGATCCTCCTGTGAACTACCTAATCTATGGCTTGGATTGTGCCGGTTTTTGCTGCTGGCGCAATTCGTGGCGCGACAATTTTCCGACCGGCGTACGCGGCAGATCGTCGACGAATTCGAGCGCGGCCGGTAATTCATGCTTGCCGAGCTTGCCGGCCAGCTGCGCGCGCAGCTCGTCCAGCGAGAACGGCTTTGCGTCGGGCCTCAGCTTGATGAAGGCCTTTGCGGCCTCGCCGCGATAGGGGTCGGGAATGCCGAGCACGATCACCTCGTGCACGCCTGGTATGGTGTAGATCGCTTGCTCGATCATCTGCGGATAAACGTTGAAGCCGCCGGAGATGATCATGTCCTTCTTGCGATCGACCAGGAAGAAATAGCCGTCGGTGTCGACATAGCCGATATCGCCCGTGAGGAAGCGGCCGTCGACGAAGGCCTGCGCGGAGCCCTCCGGCTTGTTCCAGTATCCCTTGGTGACGTTCGGGCCCTTGATGCGGATCTCGCCGACCTCGCCTGGCGGCAACACGCGTGTCGGATCGTCCAGCGCGACCACATCGAGCTCGATGCCGGGCAGCATCAGGCCGATCGAGCCCGGCTTGTCGGGACCCGTGGGCGGATGGCCGGTGCCGGGCGAGCAGGTCTCGGTCATGCCCCAGCCGCTGCGCAGCTTCTTGCCGACCTTGCGCTCGAAGAAATTCGCGATTTCCACCGGCAGCGGTGCGCCGCCGGAGCCGATCACAGCGAGGGAGGAGAAGTCGCGCTTGTCCAGATCAGGGAGCGCCGCGATCGCGATCCACATCGTCGGCACGCCCGGAAAATACGTCGCGCGCTTGACTTCGATGTCGCGCATGACGGCTTCGACGTCGAAGCGCTGATGCAGCGAGATCAGGTTGCCGCGGCTGAGCGAGGACAGCAGCACGACAGTGAGCGCATAGATGTGGAACAGCGGCAGCACGCAGATCACGCGCTCGATCACGTCGCCGCGCGCGGCGCGCGACGGCTTGCCCCAGACATCGTAGATCGACACTGCTGAGGTGAGATTGCCGTGCGTCAGCATCGCGCCCTTGGGCAGGCCGGTGGTGCCGCCGGTATATTGCAGCAGCGCGACATCGTCGGCCGTCACGGCAGGCCATTCCGCCGGCGCGGGCGCACCCTCGACGAAGGACTTGAAGGTCATGATGCGGGGATCATTGGGGATCGCCGCCTGCGGCGTGCCGACTTTGCCCCAATCATCGTCCTCGCAGACGACGAGCCTATCGATCAGCCCCTTCTGCAGAAATTTCAGCGCGGTCGGCAGCAGCGCGGCGAGATTGGACGTGACGAGCAGGCGCGAGCCGGAGTCGGAGACCTTGTGCGTCAGTGCGATCTCGCCGTCGAGCGGCGATAGATGCGCAATGCGGGCGCCGGCCTTCAGCGCGCCGAAGAAGTTGACGGGGTGATCCGGCGAATTGCCCAGGAACAGCGCGACTGACGTGCCCTTGCCGCAACCGGCACGCAGGAACGCCGCCGCGGCGCGCTCGGCCATCGCAGCGAGCTCGGTGTAGGTGATCGGACGATCCCGGAATTCCAGCGCGGTGCGCGGGCCGTAGTCGGCCGCGGCTTTCGACAGCAGGTCAGGCAGCGTGCCCTGGACGATGGTATCGTCCCACCGCACGCCTTCGGGATAAAACTGTTCACCGGGATGGGTCATTGACGATCGATGCTCTGCGCTGCCTGGGCAGCATTTCCCTGTAACGCGGGCACGAACGGACAGGCTCCCGTCCCCCTTGTGGGGAAGGGTTGGGGAAGGGGGCGCCACGAACTCGGACCTCGCCCGGGGCTACCCCCCTCCCTGCCCCTCCCCCACAAGGGGGGAGGGAATGGAGGGAGCATTCCCGGAATGATGCCCATGAAGGCAGCCTCCCTCACGCCGCCTTCGACGCCGCCGCCAGCGAGGCGAACGTCTTGCCTTCGGCCGCGAGTTTCTTCAGCAGCGGGGCGGGCTCGAGGCTGGGGTCGTTGGTCTCCTTGGCGTAGAAGGCCAGGCGGTCGGCGATGTGCTTGAGGCCGACGCTGTCGGCCCAGAACATCGGGCCGCCCCGATAGATCGGCCAGCCATAGCCGTAGAGCCAGACCACGTCGATGTCGGACGGACGCGCGGCGATGCCCTCTTCCAGTATCTTCGCGCCCTCGTTGATCATCGGATACATCATGCGCTCGAGGATCTCGTCGTCGCTGACGACGCGCTTCTTGCGGCCGAGACGCAGCAGCGTCTCGTCGATCAGCTTCTCGACCTCGGGATCGGGCAGTGCCGAGCGCGAGCCTGCCTCGTACTTGTAGTAGCCCTTGCCGGTCTTCTGACCGAACCGGCCGGCTTCGCAGAGCGCGTCCGCGATCTCCGACTTGATGCCGCGATCCTTGCGCGAGCGCCAGCCGATGTCGAGGCCGGCGAGGTCGCTCATCGCGAACGGGCCCATCGGCATGCCGAACTTCGTCACCACGGCATCGACCTGCTGCGGCAGGGCACCTTCGAACAACAGCTTCTCCGACTGTTTGCCGCGCTGCGCCAGCATGCGGTTGCCGACGAAGCCGTCGCAGACGCCGACCACGGCCGGCACTTTTGCAATCTTGCGCGCGATGGTCACGGCCGTGACCAGGGCATCGGGCGCGGTCTTGTCGGCGCGCACGATCTCGCACAGCTTCATGACGTTGGCCGGGGAGAAGAAGTGCATCCCGAGCACGTCCTGCGGACGCTTGGTCGACTTCGCGATCTCGTCGATGTTCAGGTACGAGGTGTTGGAGGCGAGCACGGCGCCCGGCTTGGCGTATTGGTCGAGCTTACCGAACACTTCCTTCTTCACCGCCATGGTCTCGAACACCGCCTCGATGACGAGGTCGGCATCGCCGACATTCTCGATGCCGACGACGCCGTTGATCAGCGCCATGCGCTTGGCGGGCGCGTCAGCCGGGATGCCGCCGCGCGCCGCTGTCGCTTCCCAGTTCTTCTGCATGATACCCATGCCGCGCTTGAGCTGCTCCTCACCGGTCTCGATCAGGGTGACCGGAACGCCGGCATTGGCAAAGGACATCGCGATGCCGCCGCCCATGGTGCCGGCGCCGAGGATGGCGACGCGGTTCACGGGACGCGACTTGGTGCCTTCAGGGACGCCGGCGATCTTGCTGGCTTCGCGCTCGGCGAAGAAGGCATAGCGCTGCGCCTTGGACTGGTCGCTGGCGACAAGCTTCAGGAAGCCCTCGCGTTCCTTCTTCAAGCCTTCAT
The DNA here is from genome assembly GCF_023073355.1 of Bradyrhizobium sp. 199. Classification (GTDB taxonomy): domain Bacteria; phylum Pseudomonadota; class Alphaproteobacteria; order Rhizobiales; family Xanthobacteraceae; genus Bradyrhizobium. The sequence goes on along the minus strand of NZ_JADPJI010000002.1, from coordinate 749,146 downwards.
CGAAAGGTAGGTCAATGGCGTAGCCCACCGCGTCGGCGGCGGCGAACGGCGCCTCCAGGCCGCGCGACTTCTTGGTCATGGCTGCGACCGCATTGGTGAAGATCGAACGGTCGGCCTTGGCCGCCGCGATCTTGGAATCGTCATCACGCAGGCGGCGCAGCGGACGCTTCTCTGCAAGCAGTTTTCGCACGAAGGCTTCGCCACCGGAGGCCGGTCCCTCGACGATTTCCTCGATCAGGCCGTGCTTCAGCGCTTCCGCGGCACCGATCGGGTCACCGCCGACGATCATCTTGACCGCGAGTTCAGGACCAACCGCGCGCGGCAGACGCTGGGTGCCGCCGGCGCCCGGCAGAAGACCGAGCTTCACCTCCGGCAAGCCGAGCTTGGCTTCCTTGACGGCGACGCGGAAATGACAGGCGAGCGCGACCTCGAGGCCGCCGCCGAGCGCCGTGCCATGGATCGCAGCGACGACCGGCTTCGGCGAGTTCTCGATCTCGGACAGCACATCGTTGAGGCCGGGAGGCTTCGGCGGCTTGCCGAATTCGGTGATGTCGGCACCCGCAATGAAGGTGCGGCCGGCACAGGTCAGAACGATGCCCTTGATGGCGGGATCGGCGATTGCGGCCTTGACGCATTCCAGGATGCCCCCGCGGACTGCGGCACTCAGCGCATTGACCGGAGGGCTGTTGACCGTGACGATCCCGACTTCGTCATGACGCTCAAGCTTGACCACTTCGCTCACGGTGTCCCTCCTTGGTGGGGCTATATACTTTTGTCGATTTCGCGGTGCGGAATTTAATTCCGCATCTTGACGGCAGGGTTATTTTGAAGCACGCACGTTGTCAACGACTCCGCGCAAGAAGCAGATCAGGGATGAAGCGTACAGGAAAGAAGACCGCGACCGATCGGAACTTCGTCGTCGCGCTTTCCCGCGGACTGGACGTATTGCGCGCATTCGAACCCAATGACGGCCTTCTCGGCAATCAGGAGATCGCGGCGCGGACCAACCTGCCGAAGCCGACCGTATCGCGGCTGACCTATACGCTGACCAAGCTCGGCTATCTGACGCCGGTTCCTCGCTTCGAGAAGTACCAGCTCACGCCTGCCGCAATGTCGCTCGGCTACGCAGCGCTCGCCAATCTCGGCGTTCGGCATTTGTCCGAACCGTTTCGCGAGGACGTGATGCGTGCGACCGGCGGCGCCGTCGCCGTCGGCGGCCGCGACCGTCACAGCATGATCTATTTCGGCCAGAGCCGCGGCAGCGAGACGGTCGGCGTTCAACTTGACGTCGGCTCCCGTGTGCCGATTGCAACCAGTGCGATGGGTCGCGCCTATTTCTGGGCGCTCGACGACACAGATCGCGCAGAGCTCTCCCGTATGCTGCGAGAGCATTACGGCAGCCGCTGGCCGAAGATGCGCGAAGGGCTGGAACGTTCCGGTGACACCGTCGCGAAATACGGCTTTGCGATTTCCGTCGGCGATTGGCACGACGACATCGGCGCCGCCGGGGTCGCGCTCAGGCTCAACGACGGAACCGGTCCTTACGCGTTCAATTGCGGCGCGCCCGCATTCCGTTTCACGGAAGAGCATTTGATCAACGACATTGGACCGCGTCTCTTGGCGATGGTAAGGAACATCGAAGCGGCGCTCGGGGGTCTGATGCCGCATTCCAAAAAAGAAGTCAGCAAAAAGCTGAAATCAGGAGGGAAAGTTGCGCGTGTGGCCGAGGGATTCAGATAGCCTTTGTCATCATCGGGAGCGGTTCGCATCGCTCCTTCGCTCACTGAACGATGTGAGCGAGACGAGATGACGCAGGCACAGCTCGCGCAGGGGACATCGCCCCTGCTCGCGGTTCGCGACGTCAGCGTCGTGTTCGGCGGCATCATTGCGCTCAACGGCGTGTCCTTTGACATGCACAAGGGCCAGATCCTTGGCTTGATCGGCCCCAACGGCGCCGGCAAGACCACGCTCTTCAACTGCCTCTCGCGGCTTTATCAGCCGTCGTCCGGCGACATCCTGATGGAAGGCGCAAGCATCCTGACGCGGCCGCCGCACCGGATCGCCGAGATCGGCATTGGCCGCACATTCCAGAACGTCGCGCTGTTTCCGAACTTGTCGGTGATGGACAACGTCCGCGTCGGCGCCCATTCCAAGACCTCCAGCGACATCATCAGCGACTCCCTGAAGCTTGCCTGGGTCCGGCGCAGCGAGACCAGCATCAACAAGAAGGTGCACGAGATCCTCGCCTATCTCGATCTCGAGGACGTCGCACACACCGTTGTGTCCGGCCTGCCCTTCGGTACGCAGAAGCGCGTCGAGCTGGCGCGCGCGCTCGCGGCGGATCCGAAGATCCTGCTGCTCGACGAGCCGGCCGGCGGCCTCAACCATGAGGAAGTCCATGTGCTCGGCGACCTCATTCGCCGCATCCGCGACGAGCGCCACATGACCGTGCTGCTGGTCGAGCACCATATGGGCCTGGTGATGTCGATCGCCGACCACGTCGTCGCGCTGAATTTCGGCAAGAAGCTCGCGGAAGGCACGCCCGCCCAGGTGCAGGCCGACCCCGACGTCATCAAGGCCTATCTCGGGAGCAAGGACCAATGACGACGCTGCTCAACGTCAAGGACCTGCGCGCCTATTACGGCCAGGTCCAGGCGCTCCATGGCCTGTCCTTCTCGCTCAACGAGGGCTCGCTTGTGACGCTGCTGGGTGCCAACGGCGCCGGCAAGACCACCACGCTGCGCGCGATCTGCAACATGGTGCGCTCGACCGGCGCGATCGAGTTCGACGGCAAGCCGCTGAACAACCGCTCGACCGAGAACATCGTACGGTTCGGCATCGCCCATGTGCCGCAGGGCCGCGGCACCTTCACCACCATGACGGTGGAGGAGAACCTCCAACTCGGGGCCATCACCCGCAAGGACAGCGCCGGCATCGTCTCCGACATCGAGCGGATGTACGCGCATTTCCCGGTGCTGAAGCAGCGCCACACCCAGCAGGCCGGCACGCTCTCCGGCGGCGAGCAGCAGATGCTTGCGGTTGCCCGCGCGCTGATGCTGCGGCCGCGGCTGATGTTGCTGGACGAGCCGTCCTTCGGCCTCGCGCCGCTGGTGGTGCGCGACCTGTTCGGCATCCTCGGCAAGATCAACCGCGAGGACAAGGTGTCGATCCTGGTGGTCGAGCAGAACGCCCAGCTCGCGCTCGAGCTGGCCGACCAGGCCTATGTGATCGAGACTGGCCGCATCGTGATGTCGGGCAAAGCCACGGACATCGCGAACAACGAAGAAATCCGCAAATCCTATCTGGGTTATTGAGGGAGCCGGACAATGGAGCTGTTCACCAACCAGGTCCTGGCCGGCATCGCCACGGGCGCGATCTACGCCTGCATGGCGCTCGCCGTGGTCATGATCTACCAGGCCATCGACCATCTCAACTTCGCGCAAGGCGAGATGGCGATGTTCTCGACCTTCATCTCCTGGCAGCTGATGCAGTGGGGCGTGTCCTATTGGGCCGCCTTCATCATCACGCTCGCATTCTCCTTTGTCGCAGGCATCGCGATAGAGCGCATCCTGTTCAAGCCGCTCGTCAAGGCACCGGTGCTGACCAACGTCGCCGGCTTCATCGCGCTGTTTGCGATCATCAACTCCTCGGCGGGCCTGATCTGGGACTTCACCATCAAGCAGTATCCGACCCCGTTCGGCTCCTCGCCGTTCCTGGGCAGCCAGCTGATCTCGACCCACCAGGCCGGCATGATCGGCGTCACCGTGCTCCTATTGCTCGGGCTCTATTTCTTCTTCCAATACACCCGCATCGGTCTCGCCATGCGCGCGGCCGCCTCGGTGCCTGAATCGGCCCGCCTCGTCGGCATCAACACGAGCTGGATGATCGCACTAGGCTGGGGCATGGCAACCGCGATCGGCTCGATCGCCGGCATGCTGATCGCGCCGGTGGTGTTTCTCGAGCCCAACATGATGGGTGGCGTGCTGATCTACGGCTTCGCCGCCGCGGTGCTCGGCGGCCTCACCAGCCCGTTCGGCGCCGTGGTCGGCGGCTTCCTGGTCGGCGTCTTCGAGAACCTCGCCGGCACCTACATCCCCGGCGTCGGCAACGAGCTGAAACTCCCGATCGCGCTCGCGCTGATCATCTCCGTCCTGGTCGTCAAACCCGCTGGCCTGTTCGGCCGGCAAATCGTCAAGCGAGTTTGATCATGAGCGCTGCAGAAGAAGTCGTTGGCGAAGGCCACCAGGCGGTCGAGGCGGTTCCGAAGCGGGCCATGACGCTCGGCATGGGCACCTCGCTGGTGGTGCTCGCGGCCCTGCTCATCGCGCCCGTCTTCGTCAAGAACTTCATCATCTTCCAGATGACGATGCTCCTGATCTACGGGCTCGCGGTGCTGGCGCTGAACATCCTGACCGGCGGTTCCGGCCAGTTCTCGCTCGGCCAGAGCGCGTTCTACGCCGTCGGCGCCTATACGTCTGCGGTGCTGATGGAGTACTTCAACGTCAATTACGCGCTCACAATTCCGATTTCCGCGACGGTCTGCTTCGGATTCGGCTACCTGTTCGGCAAGCCGGCGCTGCGGTTGTCGGGCGTCTATCTCGCGCTCGCAACCTTCGCGCTCGCCACCGCGATGCCGCAGTTGCTAAAGCTCAATTTCCTCGAGCACTGGACCGGCGGCGTGCAGGGCCTCGTTGTTACCAAGCCGGACGCGCCGTTCGGCCTGCCGATGTCGCAGGACATGTGGCTGTACTATTTCACGCTCGCCGTCACGCTCGCGATCTACATCTTCTCGGTCAACCTGCTGCGCTCCCGCTCCGGCCGCGCCTTCATGGCCATCCGCGACAACGAGATCGCGGCCTCCTCGATGGGCGTCAACGTCTCGCTTTACAAGACGCTTGCCTTCGGCGTGTCCGCCGGCATCACCGGCGTCGCCGGCTCGCTTGGCGCCATCGCCGTGCAGTTCGTCGCGCCCGACAGCTACACCATTACCCTGGCGATCTCGCTGTTCCTCGGCATGGTCGTCGGCGGCGTCGGCTGGCTGCCCGGCTCGTTCGTCGGTGCTGCCTTCATCATCTTCGTGCCGAACATGGCGGAGAGCATCTCCAAGGGCCTCTCCGGCGCAGTATTCGGCGTGCTGCTGTTCCTCGTTATCTACCTCGTGCCGCATGGCGCGAGGCAGATCGCGATCCTGGGCCAGCAATTCGTCGGTAAACTCAGGAAAAACTGAACCCCCTACTTTAACCAAGGAGATCGAATTGCGATTTGGAAGAACACTGCGAGCCGCCGCGCTGGTCACGGCAACGGCGGCCATTGTGCTCACCTCCGGCGCTGCACTCGCCCAAAAGAAATACGACACCGGCGCCTCCGATACCGAGATCAAGATCGGCAACATCATGCCGTACAGCGGTCCGGCGTCGGCCTACGGCATCATCGGCAAGACCGAAGAAGCCTATTTCAAGATGATCAACGACAAGGGCGGCATCAACGGCCGCAAGATCAACTTCGTCACCTATGACGACGGCTATTCGCCGCCGAAGGCCGTCGAGCAGGTCCGCAAGCTGGTCGAGAGCGACGAGGTCCTGGTCGTTTTCAATCCGCTCGGCACGCCTTCGAACACCGCGATCCAGAAATACCTCAACGCCAAGAAGATTCCGCAGCTCTTCGTCGCGACGGGCGCCACCAAGTGGAACGACCCGAAGAACTTCCCCTGGACCATGGGCTGGCAGCCCTCCTACCAGAGCGAAGCGCAGATCTACGCGAAATGGCTGCTGAAGGAGAAGCCGGACGCCAAGGTCGCGATCCTCTACCAGAACGACGATTTCGGCAAAGACTACCTCAAGGGCACCAAGGACGGCCTCGGCGCCAAGGCCTCGTCCATGATCATCATGGAGGAGAGCTACGAGGTGTCCGAGCCTTCGATCGACGGCCATATCGTCAAGATCAAGGCCGCCAATCCCGACGTGCTGCTGATCTACACCACGCCGAAGTTCGCAGCCCAGACCATCAAGAAGACCGCCGAACTCAGCTGGAAGCCGCTCCAGATCCTCACCAACGTGTCGATCTCGGTCGGCAGCGTGATGAAGCCGGCCGGCTTCGAGAACGCGCAGGGCGTGCTGTCGGCGGCCTATGCCAAGGATTCGACGGATCCGCAGTGGGCCAACGACCCCGGCATGAAGAAGTGGAACGAGTTCGTCGACAAGTACATGCCGGGCGCCGACAAGTCGGACACCAGCATGGTCTATGGCTATGGCGCCGCCTCGACGCTCGCCAAAGTGCTGGAAATGTGCGGCGACGATCTCACCCGCGCCAACATCATGAAGCAGGCGGCCTCGTTGAAGGACTTCGAGCCGGACACGCTGCTGCCCGGCGTCAAGATCAACACCAGCGCCACCGACTTCGCACCGATTGCGCAACTCCAGATGATGCGCTTCAAGGGCGAGAAGTGGGAACTGTTCGGCGAGATCATCAGCGGCGACCTCAAGTCCGAGTGACACGCTGACGCAATAGTCCGGCCCTCGAGAAGCCCCCGCGAGCGATCGCGGGGGCTTTTTGTTGACGGCTGGCGTCAATCTTGTTCAATGCGGCGCCGATCCACCTCCGGGGTAGGAGAACAATGACCGCCGTTCGTTTTCAGGTTGCGGCCCTCTGGACCGCGCTCGCCTTGTGCACTGCGATAAGCAACCCGGCACTGGCGCAGAAGAAGTACGACAGCGGCGCCTCCGATACCGAGATCAGAATAGGCAACATCATGCCCTATAGCGGCCCGGCCTCGGCCTATGCCGCGATCGGCAAGGCCGAGGAAGCATACTTCAACAAGGTCAATGCCGAGGGCGGCGTCAACGGCCGCAAGATCAGGTTCATCTCCTATGACGACGCCTATTCACCGCCGAAGAGCGTGGAGCAGGCACGCAAGCTGGTCGAGAGCGACGGAGTCCTCCTGATCTTCGGTTCGCTCGGCACGTCCACCAACGGCGCCATCCGCAAATACATGAACGAGAAGAAGGTGCCGCAATTGTTCGTGGCGAGCGGCGCCTCGAAGTGGAATGACCCCAAGCAATATCCGTGGACCATGGGCTGGCAGCCGAGCTACGCGAGCGAGGCGCGCATCTACGCCAAGTACATCATGAAGGAAAAGCCCGGCGGAAAGGTCGGCGTGCTCTACCAGAACGACGACTTCGGCAAGGACTATCTGAAGGGGCTGAAGGACGGTCTCGGCGCCAAGGCCTCGATGATCGTGCTGCAGGAGGCCTACGACACCTCCGAGCCCGCGATCGACGAGCACGTCGTGAAGCTGAAGGCCTCCGGCGCCGACGTCTTCATCAGCATCACCACGCCGAAGTTCGCCGCGCAGGCGATCAAGAAGGCGGCGGAAATCAACTGGCATCCGGTCCACATCGTGTCCAACGTCTCGGCCTCGGTCGGCGGCGTGATCGAGCCGGCCGGGCTCGAGATCTCCCAGGGCGTCCTGTCGGCGAGCTACCTCAAGGACGGCTCCGATCCGCAGTGGAATGCCGACGACGGCATGAAGAGGTTCTATAACTTCCTCGCGCAATACGATCCCAAGGCCAACAAGCTCGATGCCGGCGTCGTGTTCGGCTATGCCGCAGCTCAAACCATGGTGAAGGTGCTGCAGATGTGCGGCGACGATCTCACCCGCGAGAACGTCATGAAGCAGGCCGCCAGCCTGAAGGATTTCGAAACCGACACGCTGCTGCCGGGCATCAAGATCAACACCGCGCCGGATCATTTTGCCCCGATCGAGCAGCTCCAGATGATGCGTTTCAAGGGTCGCAAATGGGAGCTGTTCGGCGACATCATCTCCAGCGAGATCGGGCATTGAACCCCGCGCAAGCGCGCAATTCAAAATAGCGGCATCTCACCAGACAACTTCTCCGCGGCTGAGTGCGGGCACGTCTCATCTCGCGCGCCGGAATATTCCGCATCCTCTCGAAAAAAGAGCGCCTTGCTGCGACAGCACCCGCGCGGCGTTTTCCTTGCTGCCCGCCCGGGAAGGGTGTTCAATGCGTGCCGGAGCGACGCGCAATGATCGCTCCCAATCAAGAACGCGACACATTCAAACCCACCCAGGGAGATCAAGATGCCTGCAATGCATGTGCGATTGGGGGCCTTCTCGGCTGCCCTCGTGCTGGCCGCCACGCTGTCCACGGCGGTGTTCGCGCAGAAGAAATACGACACCGGCGCATCCGACAGCGAAATCAAGATCGGCAACATCATGCCCTACAGCGGACCCGCTTCCGCCTACGGCGTGATCGGCAAGACCGAGGAAGCGTTTTTCCGGAAGATCAACGCGGAAGGTGGCATCAACGGCCGCAAGATCAACTTCGTCTCCTATGACGACGCCTATTCGCCGCCGAAGACCGTGGAGCAGGCGCGCAAGCTGGTCGAGAGCGACGAGGTGCTGCTGATCTTCAATCCGCTCGGCACGCCCCCGAACTCGGCGATCCAGAAATACATGAACCAGAAGAAGGTGCCGCAGCTGTTCGTCGCCACCGGTGCCACCAAGTGGAACGATCCGCAGAGCTTCCCCTGGACGATGGGGTGGCAGCCGAACTACCAGAGCGAGACCGTCATCTACGCCAAGTACATCCTGAAGAACAAACCCGACGCCAAGATCGCGGTGCTTTATCAGAACGACGATTACGGCAAGGATTATCTGAAGGGCTTCAAGGACGGGCTTGGCGCCAAGGCGGCCTCGCTGATCGTTGTCGAGGACAGCTATGAAGTCTCCGAGCCGACCATCGATTCGCACATCGTGAAGCTGAAGGCCTCAGGCGCCGACGTCTTCATGAACATCACTACGCCGAAATTCGCGGCGCAGGCGATCAAGAAGAACGGCGAACTCGGCTGGAAGCCGCTGCATTTCCTCAACAACGTCTCGGCGTCGATCGGCAGCGTCATCAAGCCGGCCGGGTTCGAGAACGCGCAGGATATCATCTCGTCGCAATACTTCAAAGATCCGACCGATGCGCAATGGAAGAATGACCCGGCGATGATCGCCTGGAATCAGTTCCTGGATAAGTACTATCCCGAAGCAAATCGCGCAGATGCCTCCGTGATGTATGCCTACATCGTGAGCCAGGGCCTCGTGCAGGTGCTCAAGGCCTGCGGTGACGATCTTACCCGCGAAAACGTCATGAAGCAGGCGGCCAACCTGAAGGATTTCGACCCGGCCGGCCTGCTTCCCGGCATCAAGGTCAATACCTCGGCCACGGACTTCGCGCCGCTCTCGCAGCTGCAACTGATCCGCTTCAAGGGTGAGCACTGGGAGCGATTTGGAGAAATCCTGAGCGGGGACGTCGGCGGTTGACGTTGAACAGCTGCTAAAGATGTTCGCCTCAATCGACTAAAGACGCAGCCCCTGCGGCCCTGTCGCAGGGGCTTTTCCTTGAAGCTCTCGAGCAAATCGTATTGAATTGCGCCCGCGTCAACAAAACCATCAAGACAAGAACAAGGACGCATACACCAAGAAAAATAGGGAGATAGGAATGCCCGCTGTCACCGGCAAGCTTGCGGTCGCCTCACTGGCGCTCGCCCTCATTGCGGCCACGACCTCCACTGCGTCGGCCCAGAAGAAATACGATACCGGCGCGACCGATACCGAGATCAAGATCGGCAACATCATGCCCTACAGCGGACCGGCCTCCGCCTACGGCATCATCGGGCGGACCGAGGCCGCCTATTTCAAGAAGATCAACGAAGAGGGCGGCATCAACGGCCGCAAGATCAACTTCATCTCCTATGACGACGGCTATTCGCCGCCGAAGACCGTCGAGCAGGCGCGCAAGCTGGTCGAAAGCGACGAAGTGCTGCTGATCTTCAATTCGCTGGGTACGCCGCCGAACTCGGCGATCCAGAAGTACATGAACTCCAAGAAGGTGCCGCAGCTGTTCGTCGCCACCGGCGCCACCAAGTGGAACGATCCGAAGGACTTCCCATGGACGATGGGCTGGCAGCCCAACTACCAGAGTGAAACGCAGATCTACGCGAAATACATCCTGAAGGAGATGCCAAACGCGAAGATCGCCGTGCTGTTCCAGAACGACGATTACGGCAAGGACTATCTCAAGGGTCTGAAAGACGGTCTGGGCGCAAAGGCCGCCAGCATGATCGTGATGGAGGAAAGCTACGAGACATCCGAGCCGACGATCGACAACCACATCGTAAAGCTCAAGTCGACGGGCGCAGACGTCTTCGTCAATATCACCACTCCGAAGTTTGCGGCCCAGGCGATCAAGAAGAATGCCGAGATCGGCTGGAAGCCGATTCATTTCCTCAACAACGTCTCGGCCTCGGTCGGCAGCGTGATCAAGCCCGCCGGATTCGAGAATGCACAAGGCATCATCTCGGCCGCGTATCTGAAAGACACTACCGACGCGCAATGGGCCAATGACGCAGGCATGAAGACATTCGTCGAGTTCATGACGAAATACTTCCCCGAAGGCGACAAGACCGATAACGGCACGATCGTCGGGTACGGCGTGGCGCAGACACTGGTCCAGGTGCTCAAGAACTGCGGCGACGACCTCACGCGCGCGAACGTCATGAAGCAGGCGGCCAGCCTGAAGGACTTCCGCACCGAGGTGCTGCTGCCCGGCATCATGATCAACACCTCGCCGACCGATTTCGCACCGATCAGCTCACTGCAGCTGCAGCGCTTCAAGGGCGAGCGATGGGAGCTGTTCGGCGACGTGATCAACGCCGAAGCCGGCGGCTAGCGGTCTCGAGCAAGAAACCAGCCCCCTGCGAGACCCTCGCAGGGGGCTTTTGCTTGCCCGCCTATTGTGATCACGCGATTGCATAATCGAATGATGGCAAAGCCGGCTTACGCTTTGACGCCCGATGCGGTAGGCAGGTGAGCGGCGGCGTTCGCCGCCAGTTTCTTCTGTCTGCCGAAGGCCATCGTCATGACCGACCGTCGTCCCCTGCTCCGCGCGCTCTACGACGCTGCCGTCGCCGCCGCCCATCCCAATGTGGTGCTGGCGCCGCACTTGCCGCGCGCGCCCAAAGGACGCGTGATCTGCCTCGCGGCCGGCAAGGGCGCCGGCGCCATGGCCGCAGCGGCCGAGCGGCATTATCTCGACACGCTCCAGCTCGCACCGGAACGCATCGTCGGCATCGCCACCACCCGCCATGGCTACGGCGTGCCGACGCGCCGCATCCGCGTGGTCGAAGCCGGACATCCCGTGCCGGATGAGGCTGGCCTGAAAGGCGCGGCCGACACGCTCGCGCTTGCATGCGAGGCGGGACCGGACGATCTGCTCCTGGTGCTGCTGACCGGCGGCGGCTCGGCGAACTGGATCGCGCCTAGCGACGGCATCAGCTTCGCGCAGAAGCAGGCGGTCAACAAGGCGCTGCTGCGCTCGGGCGCACCGATCGGCGAAATGAACACGGTGAGGAAACATCTGTCGCGGATCAAGGGTGGCCGTCTTGCCCGCGCCGGCAGGAATGCCGCCGAGATCGTGACGCTCGCGATCTCGGACGTGCCGCATGACGATCCCTCCGCCATCGCCTCCGGTCCCACGGTCGCCGATCCGACCACGCTGGCCGATGCGCGCGCGATCGTTGCGAAATGCAAGCTCGACATCGACGACGCCGTGCGCCGCGCGCTCGAGGACGAACGCAACGAAAGCTGCAAGCCCGATGATGCCGCCTTCGCGCGCGCGTCCTTCGAACTGATCGCGCGGCCCAAGCAATCGCTCGACGCCGCGGTGAAGCTCGCGCGCGAGGCCGGCTACGAGACGATCGATCTCGGTGCCGATCTGGAAGGGGAGGCGCGCGAGGTCGCCGCCGCGCACGCCAGGCTGGCGCTGCAAGCGCGCGCGCAAGGCAAGCGTCTGGCGATCCTCTCCGGCGGCGAGCTCACGGTGACAGTGCGAGGCAATGGGCGCGGCGGGCCGAACCAGGAATACGCGCTGGCGCTCGCCAGCCTGCTGAAGGACACGCCGGATATCTCGGCGCTGGCTGGCGATACCGATGGTGCCGACGGCGGCGCCGGCAACCCCACCGATCCCGCCGGCGCGCTGATCGACGCGGCGACGTTCGCGAAGATGAAGACGCTGGCGCTCCAGCCGCAGGCGTATCTGGACAACAACGACGCCACCGCGTTCTTCGAGGCGACGGGAGACCTGCTGCTGCCGGGCCCGACGCTGACTAACGTGAACGACATCAGGGTCATCCTGGTCGACTGACACGGCGGCAGCACTCCGCCGGCTCCGCGCACGGCTCCGCCGGACGCCATGGTTAACGATTCCTGAAGTCGCACCGACGCCCTTGTTTTTCCGGGAGCGGCATGGCCGCGCCTTAACCTCGCGTTGGCCGCACTTTCAGGAATGTGCCCCGAAATTGGGCGAATTATTGGGCTCATTCACCACCGCCTGCTCTAATCGCGTCGTTCCGGAGGCAACGCGCATGGCGCAGAGTGATCAGGAGGTCGCAGGCATTGATCCGCTCGTGCTCGGCGAGCTGCTCAAGTGCGCCGCCAATAATCTGTGGCTCGGGATCATCCTCTTTGGCAGCGACCGCAAGGTCATTTTCTGCAATCCGCGCTACATCGAGATGTACGCGCTCTCGCCCGAGCAGGTGCGGCCGGGCACGCCGATCAAGGATCTGATCGAGCATCGGCTCAAATTGGGACTGAGCGTCCGCGGCGACGCCGGTGCCTATGTGCGCGCACGCACGCAAGGTGCGGTCGCCCGCGAAAAGACGGTGCAGCAATTCGCGGACGGAAGGATCATCGCCTACACCATCCATCCCCTGCCCGGCGGCGGCGGCATGGCGACCCACGAGGACATTACCGAGCGCGAAGAGCTCAGTGCGCGGCTTCAGGAGCGCAATTTCCAGTTCGACATCGCGATCAACAACATGTCGCACGGGCTCTGCTTCTTCGACGCCGGCCATCGGCTGCTGGTCTGCAATACGCACTTCATCGAGATGTACGGCCTGCCGCCGGACCGCGTTCGTCCGGGCACGCCACTCCAGGAGATCCTGGACCTGCGTTTCGAAGTCGGCAGCGTGCCCGCGATGTCTCGGGAGGAATACGCCAAATGGCGTACCGATGTCGCCACGTCAGCCGAGGCCATGGATAGCATCGTCGAGATGCGAAACGGGCGGACTTTCAAGATCAGGCACCGGCCGATGCCGGATCTCGGGTGGGTCGCGACCCACGAAGACATCACCGAGCAGCGCAAGGCGGAATTGCGGATCGCGCATATGGCGCACCACGACGCGCTGACGGACCTCGCCAATCGCGCCCTGCTCGGCCAGCGCCTCAAGCAGGCGTTCGAACAGGGCTGGATGTTCGCGGTCCATCACATCGACCTCGACAAGTTCAAGGCGGTCAACGACACGCTGGGCCACCAGGCCGGCGACATCCTGCTGCAGGATGTCGCTCGCCGCCTCAGGCAGCTAACGCGCGACAGCGACACGATCGCCCGCATGGGCGGCGATGAATTCGTCATCCTGCAGACGCCGATTTCCGACCGGAGCGAAGCGGATCTGCTGGCGCATCGCGTCGTGAGCGGACTGGGTGCGCCATTCGGGCTCGGTGGACACCAGGCCGTTGCCAGCGCGAGCATCGGGATCTCCATTGCGCCGGGCGACGGGTCCACGCCAGAGCAGCTCCTGCACAATGCCGATCTCGCTTTGTATCGCGCCAAGAGCGACGGTCGCGGCATGCACCGCTTCTTCGAACCGGCCATGGATGCGGAGGCGCAAAGCCGTCGCGCGCTGGAGCAGGATCTGCGCGAGGGCCTTGCGGCGGGCGCGTTCGAGCTGCACTACCAGCCGATCGTGAAGACCAGCGGCCGCGAGATCTGTGGGGTCGAAGCCTTGATCCGCTGGCGACATCCACGGCGCGGACTGGTCGCACCGAGCAGCTTCATCCCGTTGGCCGAAGAGATCGGCCTGATCGTGCCGATCGGAGAATGGGTGATCCGGCAGGCGTGTGCCACCGCGAGCCGGTGGCCGTGCCATCTGCAGGTCGCCGTCAACATCTCGGCGGTGCAATTCCGCCAGCCCGGCCTGACGGAGGTGATCGTGGGCGCGCTGGCCGCCTCCGGCCTCGATCCGCAGCGGCTGGAGATCGAGATCACGGAAAGCGTTCTGCTGCAGGACCGCAATGCCACCCTGGCGACGCTGCATCAGCTTCGCGCGCTGGGCATCAGGATCGCGATGGACGATTTCGGCACCGGCTATTCCTCGCTGACCTATCTGCAATGCTTCCCCTTCGACAAGATCAAGATCGACCGGTCATTCGTCAGCGGCGTGGCAAACGACGCGGGATCTCTCAGCATCGTGCGGGCGGTGGCGGCGCTGGCGCGCGGGATGGGCATGACCACCACGGCGGAAGGCGTGGAGACCGAGGAGCAACGGGATCGGATCGCAGCGGAAGGCTGCACGGAAATGCAGGGCTACCTGTTCAGCCCTCCCCTGCCCGCAGCAGAGATCGAGCGCCGCTTCCTGAGCGCGGAAGCGCCTGCCATGCCGGATCGGTTCGCTGCGGCTTAGCTGCCTTCGGCCTGCGCGGGCTTCCGGCTTCGATGTGCCGCCGTCCGCTCAGGAAACCTCTCAGAATTCGCTGGCGATCTTCGAGAGCATCGCAATGAGGGCTTCGCGGTTGGCCTGGCCGAGCAAATCGTTCAACCGGGCCTCGTGCTTGGTGGCGGCGAGCTTCCTAGCGCGGGCCAGCACGGCCTTGCCCTTGTCCGTCAGCACCAGGATGTGCGAGCGGCGGTCGTTGGTGGAGCGGATCCGGGCGCAAAGGTCGCGGCTCTCGAGATTGTCGAGCATTGCCACGAAGTTCGGCCTGAGGATGCCGAGGGTGGAGGCGATCTCGGTCTGGTTACGGCCGGGATTCTTCTCGACCAGCAGCAGAACGGAGAATTGCGCCGGCGTCAGCTGGAGCGAGGCCATGCAGCGCAGGAAGTTCTCGAACACCTTGAGCTGCGCCCGCTTCAGGATATAGCCGAGCTGTTCGGAGAGCTCGCCGAGCTGGAGCGCCTCCGGTTGCGCCTCGGCCACGTCCTTGCGGCCCTTGGCCGTCTCGGCAGGCTTTTCAGAGGACTTTCCAGCGGCTTTGGAAACGGTCATCGCCTCGTGCTCGTAATCCCGCTAAATTCGGGACAGGTCGTCCGTCCCGCCCTTGATGTTATATTTGATAATTGTTATGGACCATATCAAATCTCGCATGCGTTTTTCAATGGCTGTGAGCGGACCGTCCACCGCAATCGAGGGGACCGGTCCGTAATCTTTAAGGGGGAGCGTCCAGTCTTGAATACCACCATCATGCTGTTCCTGGTGCAGGATGGCATCACCAATGGCGCGATCTATGCCCTGCTCGGCCTCGCGCTGGTGCTGGTGTTCGCCGTCACCCGGGTGATCCTCATTCCCCAGGGCGAATTCGTCACCTACGGCGCGCTGACCTATGCCTCGCTGGCCGCGGGCCAGATGCCGGGCACGGCAAAGCTCGCGCTTGCGCTGGGCATCGGCGCCTTCGCCTTCGACCTGTTCGTGGCGCGCAAGGCGCTGCACGGGCGGCTGATCCTGCGTAGCGCTATCACCAACATCGCGCTGCCGGCCATCGTATTGGCGCTGACCGTGTATTTCACCGCCCAGAAGCCGCCGGTCGTCGTCAGCATCGCGCTGTCGCTGGTGATCGTGGCGATGATCGGTCTCTATCTCTATCGCGTCGCATTCCAGCCGCTGGCCCACACCTCCGTGCTGGTGCTGCTGATCGCATCCGTGGGCGTCCATCTCGCGCTGCAGGGGCTGGGCCTCCTGTTCTTCGGCGCCGAAGGCCAGCGTGGACCAGCC
Source organism: Bradyrhizobium sp. 199 (assembly GCF_023073355.1). Classification (GTDB taxonomy): domain Bacteria; phylum Pseudomonadota; class Alphaproteobacteria; order Rhizobiales; family Xanthobacteraceae; genus Bradyrhizobium. Next base: position 733,315 of record NZ_JADPJI010000002.1, on the reverse strand, counting down.
GTGCTGTCCGGCGCTTTCACCGCGGGCTCGCTGCGCTTCACCGGCCAGAGCCTCACCGTCTACGGCATCACCATCGCCTTCATCGTCGGGCTCTGGCTGTTCTTCGGCCTGACGCTCTACGGCAAGGCGCTGCGCGCGACCGCCGTGAACCGGTTAGGGGCGCGGCTCGTCGGCATCCGCACCACGCTGTCGGGGCAGATCGCCTTTCTGCTGGCATCCGTCATCGGCGCGCTGTCGGGCATCATGATCGTGCCGATCACGACGCTCTACTATGACAGCGGCTTCCTGATCGGCCTGAAGGGTTTCGTCGCCGCGATCATCGGCGGCCTAGTCAGCTACCCCTTGACCGCCGTCGCGGCGCTGGTCGTCGGCCTCGTCGAGGCGTTCTCGTCCTTCTATGCCTCCAACTACAAGGAGGTGATCGTTTTCATGCTGCTGATCCCCGTGCTGCTGCTGCGCTCGCTCGCCGCGCCGGCGGTCGAGGAAGACAAGGACTGACGCCAAGATGCAGAGCCGGCTTCCCATTCTCGTCTTCGCACTCGTCATGGCGGCGATCCCGTTCGTCCCCGGCATGCCGCCGTTCTGGATCGTGCTGCTCGACAATGTCGGTCTCGCGGCCCTGGTTGCGATGGGCCTCGTGCTGCTGACCGGCGTCGGGGGCCTGACCTCGTTCGGACAGGCAGCCTTCGTCGGCTTCGGCGCCTACACCACCGCGGTGCTGTCGACGGCCTATGGCCTGTCGCCCTGGCTGACGCTGCCGCTGTCGCTCGTCGTCAGCGGTTCGCTGGCGGTACTGCTCGGGCTGATCACAGTCCGCCTCTCCGGCCATTATCTGCCGCTCGGCACCCTCGCCTGGGGGCTCGGGCTGTTCTATCTCTTCAGCAAGCTGGAATTCCTGGGGAGGAACGACGGCATCTCGGCGATCCCGCCGCTGTCGATCGGCACATTCAAGATGCTCTCGCCCGGCTCGATCTATTACGCGATCTGGGTCGCCGTGATCGTGTCGGCGCTGCTGACGATGAACCTGCTGGATTCCCGCACCGGCCGCGCCATCCGTGCGCTGCGCCGGGGTCATGTCGCCGCCGAAGCGTTCGGCGTGCACACGCCGCGCGCCAAATTGCTGGTGTTCATCCATGCCGCGGTGCTCGCCGGCCTCTCCGGTTGGCTCTACGCACATCTTCAGCGCGCGGTGAACCCGACGCCGTTCGGCGCCCAGGCCGGCATCGAATATCTGTTCATCGCGGTGGTCGGCGGTGCCGGCTATGTCTGGGGAGGGGTCCTGGGCGCAGCGATCGTCGTGGTCCTGAAGGAGGTGCTGCAAAGCTACCTGCCGCTGATCCTGCCCGGCTCCGGACAGGTCGAGACCATCGTGTTCGGCATCATGCTGGTGGCCCTGTTGCAGCTCGCGCCCGGCGGCCTCTGGCCGTGGTTGATGTCGTTCCTGCCGGAGCGTACCAGTGGCAGGAAGCCGGACACCTCGCTGAAGCTGGAGCAGCGCACCCGTTCGGCCGGCCAGTCCAGCATCCTGCTCCAGGTCGATAAAGCGCGAAAACAGTTCGGCGGCGTCGTCGCCGTCAACAACGTCTCCTTCGACGTCCAGACCCGCGAGATCGTCGCGCTGATCGGCCCGAACGGCGCCGGCAAGAGCACGACGTTCAACCTGATCACCGGCGTGCTGTCGGCCTCGTCAGGCTCGGTCTCGGTGCTCGGCAGGAAGGTCGACAAGGCGCCGCCGCAGGAGATCGTCAAGCTCGGTATCAGCAGGACCTTCCAGCATGTGAAGTTGGTCCCTGACATGACCGTGCTGGAAAACGTCGCGATCGGGGCGCACCTGCGCGGCCATTCCGGGCCGATCGCCTCGATGCTGCGGCTCGACCGCGCTGATGAAGCCAAACTGCTCGCGGAGGCCGCCCGCCAGATCGAGCGTGTCGGCCTCACTGAGCAGATGCATCAGTTCGCGGGCAGTCTCTCGCTTGGCCAGCAGCGCATCGTCGAGATCGCCCGCGCGCTCTGCGTCGATCCGATGCTGCTGCTGCTCGACGAGCCGGCCGCCGGCCTGCGCCACATGGAAAAACAGCAGCTCGCCAAGTTGCTGCGGGATTTGCGCGACGGTGGCATGAGCGTGCTGCTGGTCGAGCACGACATGGGCTTCGTGATGAACCTCGCCGACCGCATCGTGGTGCTGGATTTCGGCACCAAGATCGCTGAAGGCACCCCCGCCACGATCAAGACCAACCCTGAAGTGATCAAGGCCTATCTCGGAGTGGCAGCATGAGCGCGCTGTTGTCGGTCAGCGACGCCCATGTCGCCTATGGCAAGGTCGAGGCCGTGCGCTCGGTCTCGCTCGAGGTGGGCGCCAACGAGATCGTCACCATCGTCGGCGCCAACGGCGCCGGCAAGACCACACTGCTCTCCGCCATCATCGGCATCCTGCCGCTGAGGGGCCGCGTCAGCTTTGCCGGCCAGGATCTCGCCCGGCTCGACATCGAGGATCGCGTCGCGATGGGGCTCGGCCTCGTTCCGGAGCACCGCGAATTGTTCGTGACCATGAATGTCGAGGACAATCTCGAGTTAGGTGCCTTCCGCATCGAGCGAAGCAAGGCCAAAGCCTCGATGGAGCGCGTCTACGCGCTGTTCCCGCGGCTGAAGGAGCGCCGCAAGCAGCTCGCCGGCACGCTCTCCGGCGGCGAGCAGCAGATGCTCGCGATGGGCCGCGCGCTGATGGGCGAGCCGAAGCTCCTGATGCTGGACGAACCCAGCCTCGGCCTCGCGCCGATCATCGTCGCCGATATCTTCCGTATCGTCACCGAGCTGCGCGCCAGCGGCGTTTCCGTCCTGCTGGTCGAGCAGAACGCGCAGGCCGCGCTGAAGATCGCGGACCAGGCCTATGTCATGGAGCTCGGCGAGTTCGTGCTCAGCGGCAAAGCCAGCGACATCGCGGCGAATGAGCGGGTCGCGGCGAGCTATCTCGGCTTCCAGCACGAAGGCGAGAGCGCGATCTGATGCTCTTACCCTCCCCTGGAGGGTAAGCGAGCCGCGCATTACGGAGCTACACGCACTGCCTGCTCGCCCTTCAGCGACGCCAGTTCCGCCTCCAGCTCCGCAATCCTCGCATCCCTCATCGCCAGCGCCGCGGCAACGTCGCCCGCCTCGAACTTCTGCGGGATGTGCTGCGGGCAGTTGGTGTCCCAGGCGGCGATCTTGAACAGGATCACCTGCTCGGGCCGCGCGCGATAGCCTTTCGGCATCAGCGACATCGTCAGCGCCTCATCGTCCTCAACGACGCGCGCCTCGCCCCAGATCTTCACGCGGCGACGATGGGCGTAGTCCATCACGAAGATGTACGCCTTGGGATTCTCCGAGAGATTCCCCTGGGTGATGAACTGCTGGTTGCCGGCATAGTCGGCGAAGGCAAGCGTCTGCTTATCCAGCACCTTGAGAAAGCCCTTGGGACCGCCGCGGTGCTGGATATAGGGCTGGCCGTCCCCTGATGCGGTGGCGAAATAGAAGCTGTTGGATTCGGTGAGGAAGGTTTCGAGGTTCTCGTCGACCTCGGTGCGCCAGCCGCGCTGCTCGTTGCCCGCATAAGCCTCGCGCGAACCCTTGCGCCCCTGGATCGCCTTCACCGCGGGCGAGAAGGCCACGTCACTCGCATAGATGTGGGATGCGGTCGTCATCGGAACGTCTCCTGAAAATTCCGGCGCACTGCTGCGTCTTTCGCTAGCCAATATGGGCTTGCAACGAGCCTCGAACAATCATTCGGCTTGACACTTCATTGTTGCAGTATATGCAATAGTGCTATGGACCGCCTCGAAGCCATGCACGTGTTCGTCGCCGTCGCCGATCTGCGCGGCTTTGCGCCGGCGGCGCGCAAGCTGCGGCTGTCGCCGTCGGCAGTGACGCGGCTGATCGCGGCGCTGGAGGAGCATCTCGGCGCGCGGCTGCTGCAGCGGACCACGCGGCAGGTGAGATTGACCGATGTCGGCACGCGCTATCTGGAACGCGCGCGGCGCATCCTCGCCGATGTCGAGGAGGCCGACGGCTCCGCGCGGGACGAGCGCAACCGGCCGAGCGGACGGCTCGTGGTATCGGCCCCGGTCGGCTTCGGCCGTCTGCATGTCGGGCCGGTCATGACGGCCTATCTCAAGCGCTATCCCGAGGTCGCCTGCGAATTGCGGCTCTCCGACCATCTCGTCAATCTCGTGGAGGACGCCGTTGACGCCGCTGTGCGGATCGGTCACCTCGCCGATTCCTCCCTGGTGGCGCGCCAGGTTGGCGAAATGCGGCGGATCGTGGTGGCCTCGCCCGGCTATCTCAAGCGCCACGGCGAGCCCAAAACGCCGGAAGCCCTCCCCGCACATCAGACCATCCAGTTCGGCCCCTGGTCCGAATGGCGCTTCCTGCGCGAGGGCCGCGACATGGAGGTGAAGCCGTCGCCCCGTTTCATCAGCAACAGCGCCGACGCGGCGCTGCAATATGCCGAGGCCGGCGGGGGCGTAACGCGGGTGCTGGCTTATCAGGCCGCCGACGGCCTAAAGCGCGGGCGGCTCAAAATCGTGCTCGCGGCATACGAACAGCCGGCGCTTCCGATCCACATCGTCTATCCGACGTCGCGCCTGCTCTCGGCCAAGGTCCGCGCGTTCATCGACCTCGTGGTGGAGACGACCGCGTGGCGGTTTGGCTAGGTGCGTGTTACCGGACGCGCCGCGGAGCGGCGCACAGCCGAAGAGGCGCTGCGCTGGGTCCGGGGCACGAGACAACTACTTCTTCGGCACCACACGAAACGTTCCGCTCGCCCGCGCGATCACGGCGTCGTCGGCCCTCGCCAGGCATTGTGCGAAACAGATCGTAGAGCCGGTCTTGATCGCCTCGCCCTCGACCGCGAGCCATTGGCCGATCTCCGCCGCGCCGACATAATCAACCGACAGCGAGATCGTGACGAGCGAGGTCGTCCAGCCCGTCGCATGCGCGCAGCTGTAGCCCATGGCAGCATCGGCCAGCGCCGCGATCAGGCCGCCATGGATCAGCCCGCGCGCATTGGTGTGCGGCGTCGCCAGCCGCAATCCCACGGTGACGCCCTTGTCGGTCTTCCTGGAGTAGAGCGGCTCCCAGGGATCGGTGAGCGGAGCTTTGCGGAAATGCGGCTCGAAGCCGGGAGGAATGTCGGAGCTGGTCATGACTGTCTCACGATGCTGGCTGCCGCCATTGAACGCGCCGAGCGCAACAGATGCACCACCTACAAAGTTTTAAACGGAATTTGCGCGGGTGTTTGAATAAGGCCTCCGCCGTCATTGCGAGGAGCCCTTGCGACGAAGCAATCCAGACTGTCACCGCGGAGGGACTCCTGGATTGCTTCGCTCGCAATGACGGAGCATATGGCGTCGACACCGTCCTAAAACGGCAGCCCGACATAATTCTCCGACAGCGACGTCATCGCGGCCTGCGACCGGGTGACGTAGTCGAGCTCGGCGAGCTGGATGCGGGCACCGATGGTGCCGGTGTCGGGAAATTTGTGCAGCATCGATGTCATCCACCAGGAGAAGCGCACGGCCTTCCACACCCGCGCCAGCGCGGTGGCGGAATAGGCGTCGATCCCGGCGCTGGAATTCTCGTCGTAGAACTCGCGCAACGCGCTCGACAGATAGTGTGCGTCGGAAGCAGCGAGGTTCAGGCCCTTGGCGCCGGTCGGCGGCACGATGTGCGCGGCGTCGCCGCACAAGAACATCCGGCCGAAGCGCATCGGCTCGGCGACGAAGCTGCGCAAGGGCGCGATGCTCTTCTCGATCGAGGGTCCGGTGACGAGGCTTTCGGCCGCCTCCCGGTCGAGCCGGCGTTTCAATTCGTCCCAGAAGCGGTCGTCGGGCCATTGGTCGACATGGTCGTCGAGCGCGCACTGCACATAGTAGCGGCTGCGTCTGGTCGAGCGCATGGTGCAGAGCGCAAAGCCGCGCGCGTGGTTGGAATAGATCAGCTCGTGGCTGACCGGCGGCGTATCGGACAAAATGCCGAGCCAGCCGAACGGATAGACCCGCTCGAATTCCTCGATCGACGTGGCCGGAACGCTGGCGCGGCTGACGCCGTGAAAACCGTCACAGCCGGCGATGAAGTCGCAGTCGATCGTGTGGGTGACGCCGTCCTTGAAGTAGGTTACGCGCGGGTGACTGCCGTCGAAATCATGCGGCTGCACGTCGCTGGCCTCATAGACCGAGACGAGACCGGCGGCCTTGCGCGCGTTCATCAGGTCGAGCGTGACCTCGGTCTGGCCGTAGATCATCACCGTCTTGCCGGTCGCGCCCTTCATGTCGACGCGGTGACGGCGCCCGGAAAAGGCGAGCTCGATGCCTTCATGCACGAGGCCCTCGGCATGCGCCCGCGCGCCGGCGCCGATCTGGTCGAGCAGCGCGACAGTTCCCTCCTCCAGGAGGCCGGCGCGGATGCGGCCGAGCACATAGTCCGGGCTCTGCCGCTCCAGGATGACATTGTCGATGCCGTAAACATGCAGCAGTTGCCCGAGCAACAATCCGGCGGGCCCGGCCCCGATGATTGCGACTTTTGTCCGCAATACTTGCTCCTTCCGATCCTGTAGGCTTCCGCGCGGGCTGGTTGCCGCACCGGCCCGTAGACGATAATTATATCATATAACGTTTGGGCAAAAGGGAGCGGTCGTCGCCCGGGCAGCGACAAATCCATGCAGGATGGCTGACGTAGACGGCGCGACGAGGCGCGCGCCAGTTCCGGCTTGAACGCGCCGGCCAATTAGATAACATGTTAATTAACGAGACCGGGCGATCGAAGCCCGCCGTCGAAAACAGGGAGAGACGCGTGATGAGAAAAGCCTGTCTGGCATTGCTGCTGGCCGCGAGCGTGACGCCTGCCGTCGCGCAGGACAAGACCTTCGATTTGAAGATCTCGCACTGGGTGCCGGCCTCGCATCCCCTGCAAAAATCGCTGGAAGACTGGGCCGCGGCGGTTGAGAAGGATTCCGGCGGCACCATCAAGGGCAAGGTGTTTCCGGCCCAGCAGCTCGGCAAGGCGTTCGACCATTACGACATGGCACGCGACGGCATCGCCGACGTCACCTACGTCAATCCCGGCTATCAGCCCGGCCGCTTCCCGATCGTCGGCGCCGGCGAGCTGCCCTTCCTGATCTCCGACGCCAAGGGCGGCTCGATGGGGCTGGACGCCTGGTATCGCAAATATGCCGAGAAGGAGATGAAGGACGTCAAATACTGCCTCGCCTTCGTCCACTCGCCTTCCTCCTTCCATTCCAAAACCAAGAAGATCGTCAGCCCTGAGGACGTGAAGGGGATGAAGATCCGCCCGGCTCACGCCACCATGGCGAACTTCGTTACCTCGCTCGGCGGCACCAATGTGCAGTCCTCGGCGCCGGAAGTGCGCGACATCATCGAGCGCGGCGTCGCTGACGGCGTTACCTTCCCGTGGGGCTCCCTGGTGCTGTTCGGCATCGACAAGGTGACCAAATACGACATGGAGGCGCCGCTCTACACCACGACATTCGTGTTCGTGATCAACAAGGACAAGTACAACGCGATGTCCGACAAGCAGAAGGCCGCGATCGACAAGAACTGCTCGGTCGAAACGGCGGGCGTGGTCGGCGAGCACTGGGGCAAGTTCGAGGATGCCGGCATCGACAAGGTGAAGGCGGAATCCGGCCACGAGGTCTACAAGCTGACACCGGAGCAGACCGCCGCATGGAAGAAGGCCGCCGAGCCGCTGGTGAAGACCTGGAGTGAGGGCGCCAAGAAGGCCGGCGCCGATGCTGACGCCGCGCTCGCGGAGCTCAAGGCCTCGCTGAAGAAGTACAACGCGTTGGCGGAGTAGCTCTTCGTCGAAACACATGCGGCGGCGGGATACATCTCGCCGCCGTTGTTCTGCAAGCGGGCCGAGACGTGAGGAGCGCACCGCGCGTTCTCCCCCTCTCGCCGCTGAGGATGACATGTTTTAGGAAGCTCCCATGAAGCGCAGCTGGATGGATCGCGTGATCGACACGATCGAATGGATCGCGGCCGGCTTCGTCGGCATCGTCGCGCTCGACATCTTCCTGTCGGTGCTGCTGCGCAACACGCTGAACTACTCGATCCCCGACAGCTTCGACATCGGCCGCATGCTGCTCGGCATCCTCATTTTCTGGGGCATCGCGGCGACCTCCTATCGCGGCACCCACATCACGGTGGATCTGGTCTGGGGCAATGTCGGACCGCGCCATCAGCGCTGGATCGACGTGTTCGCAACTCTGGTGCTGCTGTTCGTCGTGACCGTGCAGACCTGGACGCTGTTCGACAAGGTGCGCGGCACCTACAACGACAACGTCCAGACCTTCGACATGCACATGCCGACCTGGCCGTTCTTCGCGGTCGCCTGGATCGGTGACGTCTGCGCCGTGCTGCTGATCGCGATCCGCACCTACCGGCTGATCTTCCATCCCGAAGAGATGCATGACCCCAAATTGAAGGCGACGGAGTAATCATGAGCACCGATGCCGTCGCCGTAATCGGCTTCGTTTCCCTGTTCGCCCTGATGCTGCTGCGCGTGCCGGTCGGCATGGCCATGGGCCTCGTCGGCGTCTCCGGCTTCGCCTATCTCGTCAACGGGAACGCGGCGCTGAAGCTGGTCGGCCAGACCTCGATGCGCACGGTGACCGACTACACCTTCGGCGTCATCCCGATGTTCCTGCTGATGGGCTCGTTCGTCAGCAATTCCGGCATGAGCCGCGAGCTGTTCCGCGCCGCCAACGGCTTCGTCGGACACTTGCGCGGCGGGCTCGGCATCGCGACGGTCGGCGCCTGCGGCGGCTTTGCCGCGATCTGCGGCTCGTCGGTCGCGACCGCCGCAACCTTCTCCGCCGTGGCCTATCCCGAGATGCGCCGCTTCGGCTATCCGCAGTCCTTTGCCACCGGCGTGATTGCGGCCGGCGGCACGCTGGGCGCGATGCTGCCGCCCTCCACCGTGCTCGCGGTGTACGGCATCATCACCGAGCAGGACATCGGAAAGCTCTTCATCGCCGGCATCATTCCGGGTTTGCTGGCGATGAGCATGTACATGATCACGATCTTCCTGATCGGTTATTTCCGCCCCGATTTCCTGCCCAAGGGCAAGGTGACACCGTGGCGCGAGCGCTTCGCCGGGCTGAAGGAGATCTGGGCACCGGTGCTGCTGTTCGTGTTCGTGATCGGCGGTCTCTACGGCCTGCCCTATCTGCCGCGCTTCACGCCGACGGAAGCCGGCGGCGTCGGTGCCGCCGGCGCGTTCATCATCGGCGTGCTCACAGGCCGCCTCGACCGCGAGAAGATCCTGGCTTCGCTGCTGCAGGCGACGCGCACCGCGGCCGCGGTCTTCACCGTGCTGATCGGCGCGCTGATCTTCGGCTATTTCCTGACGGTGACGCAGACGCCGCAGAAAGTGACCGAATTCCTCACCGGCCTGGGCCTCGGCAGCTATGGCGTGCTGGCGCTGATCATGGTGATGTATCTCGTGCTCGGCTGCCTGATGGACGCCATGGCGATGATCATCCTCACCGTGCCGATCATCTTCCCCGTGATCACGCATCTCGGCTTCGACCCGATCTGGTTCGGCGTCATCATCGTGATGACGGTCGAGCTCGGCCTGATCCACCCGCCGGTCGGCATGAACGTCTTCGTCATAAAAAGTGTAGTGAAGGACGTCTCCTTCTCCACGATCTTCAAGGGCGTAATTCCGTTCGTCGTCACGGACCTGATCCGCCTCGTGATCCTGATCGCCTTCCCGCTGCTGGCGACATGGCTGCCGACCCGCATGATGGCGCATTGAGCGGTGAAACGATGACCACACCGACGCTCCAGACCAAATACGTCTTCACCGTCACCGCCCGCATCGGCGAGGTCGTCACCGCCGGCGAGACCGGGATCGGCGTCCGCCGCATCATTCCGATCATCGGCGGCGAGGTGACGGGCGCGATATCAGGCAAGGTGCTGCCGTTCGGGGCCGATTTCCAGACCATCCGTCCGAACGAGCTGATCGACCTCGAGGCGAAGTACGCCTTCGAGACCGGTGACGGCGCAATCGTCTATGTCGAGAACAAGGGCATGCGTTTCGGGCCGGTCGAGCTGCTGCAGAAGCTCAAGCGCGGCGAGCCGGTCGATCCGAAGCTTATCTATTTTCGCACCGTGCCGAAATTCGAAACCGGGCACGACAAGTATCGTTGGCTGATGGAGCACATTTTCGTCGGCTCAGCGGCACGGCATGCGGATCGGGTGGTCATCGACGTGCATCAGGTGATGTAAGGGCAGCTGCAAATCTCCGCCGGCTCCGCAAACTCCGCTCGTCCTCCCGGCGAACGCCGGGACCCATACCGCGTCATCTGTCAATTGCGGCCGGTAGGAGTACCGAACCGCGAGTCTTTGCCAAACTACTCCCGGGGATTCTGGATCCCTGCGTGCGTAGGGACGACACCGGGTCTGGAACGATCTTGGCCCCTTTCCGCCCATCCGCAACTCGCTGCCCGCCCCATCTTGACTCCCTCCAAATTCGTTATACAACATAACTATTCTGACAAGGACGCAAATGAGACAGGGAAACGCCGAGACCGCTGACGCGGGTACCTCCGGGCTATTGAAGATCGAGCGGGCGGACCGGGTTCTGACCGTGGGTCTGAACCGGCCGGCCAAGCGTAATGCGCTCAACGACGGCATCATCCTGGAAATCGGCGAGTGTTTCGCGAACCTGCCCGAGGATATCGGCGCGGTCGTCATCCACGGCATCGGCGATCATTTCTCCAGTGGCCTGGACCTCTCCGAGCTGACCGAGCATGACGCCACTGGCGGCCTGCTCCATTCCCAGATGTGGCACCGGGTGTTCGACCGCATCCAGTACAGCCGCGTGCCTGTGATCGCAGCCCTCAGCGGCGCGGTGATCGGCGGCGGGCTGGAACTTGCCTGCTCGGCGCATATCCGCGTCGCGGAGCCCTCGGCCTATTTCGCGCTTCCGGAGGGACAGCGCGGCATCTTCGTCGGCGGCGGCGGCTCGGTGCGGCTGCCGCGGCTGATCGGCGTCGCCAGAATGATGGACATGATGTTGACGGGTCGCGTCTATAGCGCGACCGAAGGTGCCTCCTACGGCTTCGCGCAATATGTGACGGAAGCCGGCAACGCGCTCGGCAAGGCGCTGGAGTTCGCAACCAAGGTCGCCTCCAACGCGCCGCTGACGAATTTCGCCGTGCTCCAGGCGCTGCCGATGATCGCAGAGGCCAATCCGCAGACCGGCCTCTTGATGGAATCGCTGATGGCGACCGTGGCGCAGAGCGACAAAGAGGCAAAACGCAGGATCCGCGAATTCCTCGAACACAAGACCGCAAAGGTAAAACCGAAATCATGAGCGCGCAGCCGTCCTCTTTCAGCATGGAGCGCGGCGCGAGCACTTTTCCGCTGCGGCCCATTTCGTTCGGCGATCCCGTCGTCAACGTCGAGCGGCGCGACGACGGCACGATTTACCTGCGACCAAAGCAGCCGCTCGGCGACTATCCCGTCCGCATCACCGATCGCCTGCATCACTGGGCGACGACGACACCCGATCGCGTCTTCATGGCCGAGCGCGAAGGCGGCCGCGGCTGGCGCAAGATCACTTACGCCGAGCTGCTCGTCGCGAGCCGGCACATCGCTTCAAGCCTGATCGCGCGCGGCCTGTCGGCGGAGCGGCCGGTCGTCATCCTCTCCGGTAATTCGATCGACCACGCTTTGCTCGCGTTCGGCGCGTTCTATGCCGGCATTCCGTTCTGCCCGGTGTCGCCGGCTTATTCGCTGGTGTCGAAGGATTACGGCAAGCTGTCCCATCTGATGAAGCTGCTGACGCCCGGCCTCGTCTTCGCCGAGGACGCCGACAAGTTCGCCGATGCGCTCGCCGCCAATGTCTCGCTCGGCACCGAGATCGCCGTATCCTTTGGCAAGGTACCGGGCCGCGATGTCACCCTGCTCGCCGACTTGATGGCGACCCCGATCCGCAGCGATCTCGACGCGGTGCACGGCAAGATCGGCCCCGACACGATCGCGAAATTCCTGCTGACCTCGGGCTCGACCGGCAATCCCAAGGCCGTCATCAACACCCAGCGCATGATCTGCGCCAACCAGGTGATGCTGCGCGAGACGCTCGCCTTCCTCAAAGACGAGCCGCCGGTCATCATCGACTGGCTGCCCTGGAATCACACCTTCGGCGGCAACCACAATGTCGGGCTGACGCTCTACAATGGCGGCTCGATGTATCTGGACGCCGGCAAGCCGATGCCCGGCGGCATCGAGGAGACCGTGCGCAATCTCCAGGAGATCTCGCCGACGGTCTATTTCAACGTGCCCAAGGGCTATGAATCGCTGCTGCCCTATTTGCGCGACGATCAGGGCCTGCGCGCAAAATTCTTCGACCGGCTGCACGCGATGTTCTTCTCGGGCGCCGCGCTGTCGCCCTTCATCTGGGACAGCCTCGACGAACTCGCCGTGAAGGAAAAGGGTTATCGCGTGCCGATGCTGACCGGCTTAGGTGCAACCGAGACCGCGCCGTTCTTCATGTCGGTCAATCCGCGCACCAGCCGTTCCGGCCATGTCGGCCTGCCCGTTTCGGGTAACGACGCAAAACTGGTGCCGAACAACGGCAAGCTGGAAGTGCGCGCCAAGGGGCCGAACGTGATGCCCGGCTACTGGCGCCAGCCCGACATCAGCGCGAAATCCTTCGACGAGGAAGGATTTTATATGATGGGGGATGCGCTCAAGCCTGCCGATCCTGACGATCTAAACGCAGGGTTCGATTTCGACGGCCGTGTCGGTGAAGACTTCAAGCTCGCCAGCGGCACCTGGGTCAGCGTCGGCCCGCTGCGCGCGCGCCTCACAGCAGCCTGCGCACCGCTGGTGCGCGACGTCGTCATCGCCGGCATCAACCGCGACGAGGTCTCCGCGCTGGTCGTGCTCGACCTCGACGGTTGCCGGCTGATCAATCCGACGCTGCCGACCGACGACCTCGTCGCCGCGACGCGTGACCGGCTGGTGCGCGAAGCGTTTCGCGAGCGCCTGACCGCTTTCCTCAGCCAAGCCACGGGATCGTCGACGCGGATCACGCGCGCGATCCTGATGGACGCGCCGCTCTCGATCGATAAGGGCGAAGTCACCGACAAGGGCTCGATCAACCAGCGCGCGGTGCTCGAGCATCGCAGCCTCCTGATCGAAGAGCTCTACGCTGCCAATCCGTCGGACCGTGTGATATCGGTCGCTTAAGAAATCATCGCCAAGGGAGAACGCCATGTTGTTGAAGGATCAGGCAGTCATCGTCACCGGCGGCGCATCGGGACTGGGCGCGGCGACCGCGCGAAAGCTGGCGGCGCAGGGTGCCAAGGTCGCGGTGTGCGATCTCAATGCCAAGCTCGCTGAAACCGTTGCGGCCGAGATCAAGGGCGTCGCCGTGACTTGCGACGTCTCCGATGCCGCCTCCGCCGAGGCCGCGGTCGCGCAGGCTGCAAAAGCCCACGGCCCGGCGCGCGTGCTGGTCAATTGCGCAGGCATCGGCGTTGCCAAGCGCGTGGTCGGCCGCGACGGCCCGATGGCACTCGCCGATTTCGACAAAGTGATCAAGGTCAATCTGATCGGCACCTTCAACATGCTGCGCCTTGCCGCCACCGAAATGTCGAAGCTGGAGCCGCAGGCGACCGGCGAGCGCGGCGTCATCATCAACACCGCATCCGTTGCCGCCTATGACGGCCAGATCGGCCAGTCCGCCTATTCGGCCTCGAAGGGCGGCATCGTCGGCATGACGCTGCCGATCGCGCGCGAGCTGGCGCAGTTCGGCGTCCGCGTGCTGACGATCGCGCCCGGCCTGTTCCTGACGCCGCTGCTCGCGAACCTGCCGCAGGAAGCCCAGGACTCGCTCGCGGCCGCGATCCCGTTCCCGCGCCGGCTCGGCCAAGCGGACGAGTTCGCCGCGCTTGCGCTGCACATGGTCGAGAATACGTACCTGAACGGCGAGGTGGTGCGCCTCGACGGCTCGCTGCGCATGGCGCCGAAATAGGACGCGACACATGTTCGTGAACCGGCGCGACGTACAGATCCAGTGGGGCGATTGCGACCCCGCTAACATCGTCTACTACCCGCGCTATTTCGCGATGTTCGACGATTCGACCTCGACCCTGTTCGAGGTCGCCGGATTCTCCAAGCAGGATCTGGTTCGCAAATACGGCCTCGTGGGCATCCCGATGGTGGACACGCGGGCCAAGTTCTACATCCCCTCGACCTATGGCGACTGGATCACCATCGAAACGAAGATCGAGAGCATCAAGCGCTCGAGCTTCGAGGTGAAGCACAGCGTCTACAAGGGTGAGGCGCTGGCTCTCGAGGGTTTCGAGACCCGCGTGCTGGTCGGCCGCGATCCCGTTAACCCCGACAAGCTGAAATCGGCACCATTCCCGGCGGAAATGGTAGCCAAACTCACGGGAAGCTAAATCGCCGCATCACCAAAAGAGGGGGCTGAATTACCCCCCGATTTCTGCTTTCAAAGAAACACGTAAAGGGAGGAATAGATGAAACGCTTTTACCTGACCGCTGCCGTCACCGCGGCCGCGCTTGCGCTGCCGGCCCTGCCAGCACTGGCCCAGACCACCGAAGTCACGATCGGCATCACCACCACCACGACCGGCCCCGGCGCAGCACTCGGCATTCCCGAGCGCAATGCGCTGGAATTCGTGCCGAAGGAGATCGGCGGCGTGCCGCTGAAGGTGATCGTGCTCGACGACGGCGGCGATCCCACCACCGCGACCACCAACGCCCGCCGCTTCGTGACCGAATCCAAGGCCGACATCATCATGGGCTCGGCGCTGACGCCGCCGACCATCGCGGTGTCCAACGTCGCCAACGAAGCCGGCATTCCGCATTTCGGCCTCGCACCCTTCCCGATCACTCCGGAACGCATGAAGTGGTCGGTGGCGATGCCGCAGCCGATCCCGATCATGGGCAAGGTGCTCTACGAGCACATGAAGTCGAAGGGCGTGAAGACAGTCGGCTATATCGGCTATTCCGACTCCTATGGCGACCTCTGGTTCAACGACTTCAAGGCCCAGGGCGTGCCGATGGGCATGACCATCGCCGATGAGGAGCGGTTTGCCCGTCCTGACACGTCAGTGACCGGTCAGGTGCTCAAGCTCGTCGCCGCCAATCCCGACGCCATCCTGGTCGGCGCTTCCGGCACCGCGGCCGCGCTGCCGCAGACTGAGCTGCGTGAGCGTGGCTATCAGGGCCTGATCTACCAGACCCATGGCGCGGCCAGCATGGACTTCATCCGCATCGCGGGTAAGGCCGCCGAGGGCGTGCTGATGGCAGCGGGTCCGGTGATGGATCCGGAAGACCAGCCGGACGAGGCAGCCACCAAGAAGCCCGGCCTCGCGCTCAACGCCGCCTATGAAGGCAAGTACGGTCCGAACAGCCGCAGTCAGTTCGCCGGCCATTCCTATGACGCGTTCGAGATTCTGAAGCGCATCATCCCGGCGGCCCTGAAGACCGCAAAACCCGGCACGCCGGAATTCCGCGAAGCGATCCGCCAGGCGCTCCTGACGGAGAGGGAGCTGGCGGCAAGCCAGGGCGTCTACAATTTCACCGAAAAGGACCGCTACGGCGTCGACGACCGTTCGCGCATCCTGCTCACGGTGAAGAACGGCAAGTACACGCTGGTGAAGTAGACGCAGCAGCCAGGATTAAGACGACGAGAGCCGGCCAGATGGGCCGGCTCTTTCGTTTTGGCGATGCTTATGAGCCGTCCTAAGCCGCCTGCCGCAGCGGAATCCAGGCGAACTCCGGATAATACGCGTCCATCATGCGGTCGACGTAAGCCGTGAGGTTCGGAAATCCCTCGGCGCGCTGGCGCAAGGCCGATTCGAAGAAGGGCGAGAGGATACCGGCGAGCATACCAAAGGCGGTGGCATCGACGCCGCAGGGCTTGTTGCCCATCAGATAGGACTTGTCGCCGAGCTGCACCGAGAGCGCGAACAGCGAGCGCACGGCGAGGTCGACGTCGTCGTCGGGCGCGTGGCGGCCGAGGCCCGAGAGCAAATAGTTCTCGGCGACGCGGAATTGCGCGTCCTCGCGCAGCTTCTCCCGGTTGTGCTCCGGTGCGCCATCGAAGAAATGCGCGGGACCCTTGGCAAAATTGACCGGATCGACCCAGCGCGCCCCGACCAGTCCCCAGTAGACGTGGTGCTCGAGCATCCGTTCGAACGCCCAGGCCTGCGCACGCTCGGCCAGCGACAGGCCTGCGTCGAAATCGAAGCCGTAGCGGCGCTCGATATGGGCGCGGATGAAGGTGGAATCGGCCACCGCCTCACCGCCGTCGTCGATGAAAGGCAGCTGCCCCTTGGGGGAGGCCGGCGGCATCGCCCGCTCCTTCCGGTAGGGCAGTCCCGCCATCTTGAGCTGCACCTCCGTCTTGGTGACGAAGGGGCTGATTTCAGGCAAGCCAAAGCCGGTGCCAAAGCCGTAAAGCGTGATCATGCGAGCTCTCCTGGACCTCTCGAAAGTTGACGGAACCTAGCGACCGGCTGCTGCCACCATGGTGGCAGCAGCCGTGATATCTTCTGCGAAGCGGGCCCCCTGCCAGGCACGGCCCATCACATGGCGGACCAGAGCGTCCGCGGCCTGGACCAGTGAGCGTGTCACCACGCTTGCGAGCGCCAATCGGAGGTCAATGGCCATGAGATCGAGCGAAACGAGGCGGCTGAGCGCCAATGCTTGCCAAATCTGGGCCTGCCACATCTGGGCGCGCCACAACGGAACGGCCGGGCCGAAATGGGTTGGAATGATCATGGACAAATCCTCTTCAGTCGATGTGTTGTCCCGGTATAGAACCCCCCTGCTGCCAGCATCCTGTCAGCAGCCGCCGGCCGCCTTCTGAAAAGACCCTGAGAAAAAAGCAGCGACAAGGGACCCCTCATGAGACGCGCCGACCGGCTGTTTCAAATCATCCAGGTGCTGAGGCGCACGCGTAAGCCGCTGACGGCGGATGCCATCGCGGCCGAACTCGAGACCTCGAAGCGCACGATCTATCGCGATATCGCGACGCTTATCGGTCAACGCGTACCGATCCGCGGTGAAGCCGGCATGGGCTACATCCTGGAAAAGGGTTTTGACCTGCCGCCGCTGATGCTGACACCCGACGAGATCGAGGCGGCTGTGCTGGGCGCACAATGGGTTGCCGGCCATGCCGATTCGGCACTGGCACGCGCGGCGGAAGACCTGATGGCCAAGATCGCCGACACCGTGCCTGAGCGCCTGCGTCCCTTCGTGCTGGAGCCGGCGAGCCGTGCGCGGCCGAGCTGGAACAGGGAGCCGGACCGTCTGGACATGGTTCGCACCCGCACTCAGATCCACGAGGGCAGAAAGATCATGCTGCGCTACCGCGATGAGCAGGGCCGCGCCAGCGAGCGCATGATCTGGCCGATCTCGGTCGGCTATCTCGAAGCCGTGCGGCTGCTCGCAGCCTGGTGCGAGCTACGCGGCGACTTCCGCAGCTTCCGCACCGACCGCGTCGTGGAGGCGAACTATCTCGACGAGAAATATCCGGAACGACGCGACGTGTTGCGCGCAAGATGGCGGCAGAGCCTGGTCTGGGGCACTCCCAAAGATACCTGAAGAACAGGTGACGATGATGGAAGAGAGCACCGATCCGTCGAGCTGTTGCCAGAATTGCGGCGCGTGCTGTGGCTATTCGGCCAACTGGCCGCGCTTCTCGATCGAGAGCGACGAGGAGCTTGCCGCGATTCCGGAGACGCTGGTCAACGAACGCCAATCCGGCATGCGTTGCGAGGGCGATCGCTGCTCCGCCTTGCAGGGGGAAATTGGGAAAGCGACCGCGTGCGGCATCTATGCGATGCGGCCGGAGGTGTGCCGCACCTGCATGCCGGGCGATGCCGAATGCGCGATGGCGCGGCGGAAGTTCGGGCTGCCGGTGATCGCTAGCGCATGATCCGGAAAAGCGTGAAGCGGTTTTCCGTCAAGATCATGCGCCGACAAATTGCGCTTAGGCCGGAACGACTTCGCCGATCTCGTCGTCGATCTCGTCATCCAGCGGCGCGAGCACCGAGAGCGGCTTGGTCGACAGCGTGATCGGCTTGCGCCCGCCCGACAGCGACGGCGAGGATTTCGCCGCGCCTTCGCGCGACAACGCATAGAGCGTCGAACCGACGCGGCCGCCGTTCTCGATCAGGTCGCGCTCGTTACAGCTTCCGGCGATCGCGACCGCCAGCGAGTGCAAATGGCTGCGGCGATAGCAGAACAGCGCCAACCTGGCGCGCGCGTCAGGGGAAACACTCTCAACCAATCTCGGCAGGCCACTCTCGCTGGCGCGATACATCTCGCCAAGGAGTTCGTCGCGGACCGGGCACAAATCGCCTTCAAAGGTATCGCGGCTTGAAAACATTGCAGTTCTCCCTCATGCGGGAAGATGCAGTGCAATTCTCTAATGAAAGGTTAACCACGCTGCCCGGTAGTCACCCGGGGTCATTGCGCCCTTGCCGCGAATCAGGGGGCACGGCGGGACTTAGTCTGTGTGCCCCCGTTCCGGGACGGTCCGCAGACCGACCCGGAATCTCGAGAATCCGGGTTCTCGCTTGGCGAGCCACGGAATGACTGCGCAGCAGTCAGTTCGCCGCCATGAAGATGGAGAGGCCGAAGCCGGTAAGATGGTGGAGGGCCTGGTCGATGCCGATCAAGGTCCAGAACCAGGGATGCGCAAGATCGACCCCGAAATTGGCCGAGACGAACCCTTTGGCGCGGTCGATCGTGATGTGGATCACGAAGTCGATCAGCGCCACAAACCAGAATTTGGGCGCCACGATCAGGATCAACGGCAGCGCAACCGCAAGGTGAACGAGGCAGTGCACCAGCAGCGGAAGGGCCCAGCCGTGCTTCTGGTCCTTGCCATGCGCCATCCAGGCGGTCTGGAGGACGAAATCGGCGATGATGTGCTTGAAGGTGAGCAGCAACATCCAGCCAATAAGCGCTTCGGCCGGAACCGCCGATGACATGGTTGGAAACGACAAAGCTGACGCCCTCATTGACGTGACAAGAAAAATTGGAGCGTTCAGCGCAACTTCTTCTTGGACCGGTTCTTGGACCGGTCAAATCGCCGGGACTACGATTTATGACATCTCCCGCGGCGGAATGCAGCCGGGGGGAACCGGAAAATCGCCAACTGTGGCTAACCGGTGATAGGACGACCGATCACCGCGGCCGCATCGCGTAAGGTTACCTCCGGCTCGGAATTTGCATTCCGTGACCTTCGCGCTATCATTGCCCGCAGAGAATATCGTTCTTTTTTCAGACGTTTAGGAATTGCAGGGCGCCCGCCGCGATCATTTCCGCGAGCAGCCCGTCCCCCCAAGAATAAGGCCAGAGTGCTGCCATGAGTACTGAAGGCCCCGTTTCATCTCCGACCGAGCCGCCGCCCCGGCGCCCCAAGGTGATCAAGACCAATCAGCAGCAGGTCTTGCTTTACGTCGTGCTGACCCTGCTGTTGTCGCTCGCCACCGTCTGGGGCGGCCGCGCCATGCTGCACAATTCGGAAACGCTGACCTTCGCCGTCGGCACCCCCAACAGCGACGAGGCGCTGTTCGCGGCCAAGCTCGCCACCGTGCTGAAGACCAACGCCTCGCGCTTCCGAATCAAGATCGTCAACAACGCAGACAACGCCAAGGCGCTCGCACAGTTCGACCGCAAGCAGGCTGACCTTACCGTCCTGCGCACCGACGCAAAGGTACCGCTGCGAGCGCGCACACTCGCGATCCTGGATCATGATCTCGTGCTTCTGCTCGGTCCCGGCAACAAGAAGATCAAATCAATCGCCGAATTGAAGAAGAAGAAGGTCGCCGTTCTCGCCGAGAACGAGTCCTCCCTCGCCTTCGTCCGCAGCATCCTCGACATTCCCGACGGTCCGGACGCCGCCAGAATCCAGATGGCGCCGCAGGGCGCAACGCTCGACAAGCTGTTTGCGCCGTCAAACGGCTTCGGCGCGGTGATCGCCATCGTCCATGCCTCCAGGGCTGTGCGGGACAAGACCTATGAGCAAGTCGCCAAACGCAGCGGCTTCACGCTCAACGCGATCGACGAGGCCAAGGCGCTGGCGCGCAGAGTCCCGGGCATTTCCAGCGAGACGCTAACGGCGGGCACGCTGTCGACCTCGCCGCAAATTCCCGACGACGATCTCGACACGATCGGGCTCGAATGGCTGCTGGTCGCGCAATCCAGAATGTCCCCGAGCACGGCAGGCGAGCTGGCACGCACCGTCTATGAGAACAAATCAGCGCTCGGGCTCGACAACAGCTTTGCCACCAGGATAGAGCCGGCCTCCGTCGAGAAGGACGCCTTCGTGATGGCGCACCAGGGCGCGGCCGACTACATCAACGACGACACCAAGTCGTTCATGGATAAGTACAGCGACTTGATGTATCTGGGCGCCGCCGCGCTCAGCGTCATCGGCTCGATCTTCGCCGCGATCTACGCCAAGATCACCCGCATCGCGCCAGAGAAGGCGAGCGAGCTCTCCACCGCCATCCTCGACATCGGCGAGCGGATCGAGCACGCCCAATCTCTGGATCAGCTCGAATGTCTCCAGGACGAGCTGGAGGGCATCTTGCGTGGCGCTGTCATCGGGCTGCGAGACGGCACCATCAGTACCGACGGGCTCGACACCTTCAAATTGGGCTACGAACTCGTCCGCGACGAGATCGGCATGCGCCGCGACTATCTGAAACGTCATGCCGGCGAGATCGAAAAGGCCGCGTGCGAGGTGAGCCCTGCCCAGAACGACGACAGCAATGTCGTGGTGGTGAAGACCGCCCAGAGCGCCTGACGGGGTCGGCTGAGCAACCCACCGCTCTCGTGTGCCGGACAAGTTGCAATGCCAAGGCGTGGCAGCGCTGAGCCAGACCCCAGGAAGCCGCACGAAGCGCTGCTCCATGGGCGCCGGCTCTGCAGCGCACCACTGCGTGCTGCGCTTGCGTCCGGGGCACGAGACCCGGATCGACGTCCGATCCTCGGGAACCGGCGCGATCTGCAACCGTTGGTTCCAGGTTACAACCGGAGACCGCCGCATGCGTGCACTCCTCATTATCCTCCTCCTGGGAATGCTGGCGGCGGCCGGCTACTTCGCTTATTCCGCAATTGCGATCGAAGATGAGGCGATTCCGACGCAAGGCTATGTGGCGCTGGCACTGGGCGCGGGGTTTTCCATCATTGTCGGCGTCGGGCTGATGGTGCTGCTGTTCTTCAGCAGCCGCCGCGGTTACGACGAGCCGCCGCATTTCCGGTAGACAAGCTCGCCAGCGATAGCCGCGCCGATCCGCGGGGCCCGTGCAGCAGCGCCGATGAAGCTACCCGCCCCCTCGCCCCGTCGTTGACGGCCCCCGCGCGGGCGGGCACTTTGTGCCGACGTCCCAGCCGGGACCCCGAAGACTTGTGCCAATCCCGAGCCGCTTTCCCGCATGTCCAAGCCGCCGATTTCTGCTCTGGCCCAGTTCGCGGCCGCCACGGCCGGCCGCAACATGACCAAGGCGGCATACGTCGCGGTGACCGTCGGCCTGCTCGGCATGGTGTTGCTGACGGACAAGCGGGCCTATGACGCGCACGGCTGGATCAACGGTCTGCTCTGGGCTTGCCTCGTCTATTTTGCGTTCGAATGGCTGGTCCGGCTGCGCCACATGGCGCAGCAGGGGCGGCTTTCGCTCTACATGTCCTCCTCTGCCGGGCTGGTCGACGCGATCGGGGCCTTGGCGGTGCCGGTCGCGCTGGTTCTCGGCGTCGAGCCCAAGACAGCCTGGTTACTCACCGTGCTCTGGGTGTTGAAGGTCATTCCCGGCATTCCCGGCCTGCGGCAGCTCCGCCGCGTGCTGGTGCTCGAATCGGGGCCGCTGGTCAGCGTGCTCGTGATCTTCCTGACGGTGGTCTTCCTCGCCTCCGTCGCCGAATATCTCCTGGAGCGGGACGTGCAGCCGCAGACCTTCGGCAGCGTGCCTGCCGCGCTGTGGTGGGCGGTGGTGACCCTGACGACGACAGGCTACGGCGACGTCGTGCCGGTCACGCCGCTCGGGCGCTTGGTTGCGGCTGCGGTGATGATCTCCGGCCTCGGCGTGTTCGGCCTTTGGACCGGTATTCTGGCCACCGGATTTGCCGCCGAGACCCGGCGGGACAATTTCCTCAAGACCTGGGAATCCGTCAGCAAGGTGCCGTTCTTCGCGGCGCTCGGACCCGCCGCCATTGCCGATGTCACCCACATGCTGCGGAGCATGGAGCTGCCGGCGCGCACCATGATCATCCGCAAGGGGGCGCAGGGCGATTGCATGTATTTCATCGCCGCCGGCGAGGTCGAGGTCGACCTGCCCGGCAAGAAGGTTCAGCTCGGCGAAGGCGCCTTCTTCGGCGAGATGGCGCTGCTCGGCAACAACAAGCGGGGCGCCAATGTTTCGACCACGAAAGTATCGCGGCTTCTGGTGCTCGACCTCGTCGACTTCCGCGTGCTGATGGCACGGCACCCGGATCTCGCCGAGACCATCGACGCCGAAGCGAAACGCCGCGCGCGCGAAAACAGCTAAATGGAGACAAAGAATGTCGGACCTCACCGACGCAGCCAGCGGCCCCCTGCTCGAACGCGACGGCGCACGCGCCACTATCCGCCTCAACCGGCCCAAGTATCTCAACCGGCTCCAGGCCGAGGACCTCGACGAGCTCGTCAAGCTGTTCGACCTGATCGAGGCGGATGCAGCCATCCGCGTGCTGGTGCTGACCGGCACCGGCCGTGCCTTCTCCGCCGGTTATGACCTCAATTCCGTCGCCGAGCGCGCCGTCAGCGCAAACGAGCAGCAGAGCGCGGGCTCCGCCTTCGAGGTGGTCGTCAACCGGCTGGAGGATTTGGGCGTGCCGACGATCTGCCGGCTCAACGGCGGCGTCTACGGAGGCTCGACCGACCTCGCGCTCGCCTGCGATTTCCGCATCGGTGTTGACACCGCCGAGATGTTCATGCCGGCGGCACGGCTCGGGCTGCATTATTACCGGAGCGGCATCAAACGCTACGTCACCCGGCTTGGCCTCGACAACGCTAAAAAGCTGTTCCTGACCGCGCAAAAGATCAGCGCGCCGGAGATGCTGCGCATCGGTTATCTCACCGCGATGGTACCAGTGGAATTTCTGGACGAGGAAGTCGACAAGCTCGCTGGCGTCCTCGCCGGCAACGCGCCGCAGGCCATGCGCGGCATGAAGCGTGCGATCAACGAATTCGCCCGCGGCGAGCTCGATGATCGCGCCACCGACCAGCGCCATCGGGACAGCATGCGCGGCGACGAGATCAAGGAAGGCATCAAGGCGTTCGCGGAGAAACGGCCGCCAAAATTCTGATCACGCCCGCTTCGACCTCATCGCGCGCACCTGCGTCAGCTTGGGATCGCGGGCGAGCGCCTGGTAACGTTTGCTATCGATCGCGTGGATCGCGATACGGCCCTCATTATCGGCATGAACGCCCCAGCCGAAGCGCTTGCCCAGGCTCGACGCCCTCATGCATGCCCGTCCCCGGGAGAAGAACGCTTCACGGGCCGCTTGCTGCTCCGCTTTCGTCGTCTTCCCATCGAGCTCCCGCCCCGGCGCAGACGTCGCAAAGATCACGTCGTCGGACCTATATTTGTAAGGCGCCTTGGCGATCATCTCGTATTGCAGGTACGCCACTGTCGGCTTTCCCGCGCGGAGCGGCGGCTCTTCCCCGGTGCGCGCAGGACAATCTTCAGCAACCTGGATGAAAGTATTGAAGCAGTTGGTCGTGTGCATCGGCTTGGTCATCTGCAAACCCTCGATCACTCACCCTCCACCAGCCGCCGCGGCATGCTGCGCCGCCATCTCGGCGTCCGCCGCAGTGATGTGCTGGAAGGCCGGCCGCGCGGTCATGCGCTCGGCATAGCGGACGAAGACGTCCTTCTTCGGCACGATGCCGAACATCATGGTCCAGTTGAACGCGACGCCCCATAGCACATCGGCAGCTGTCATGCGCTCGCCGAGCAGATACGGCCCCTTCGACAGCTGGGCTTCGAGCGCGCCGAGCATGGTGTCGTAGTCGGCATAGGGCGACTGCGTGATCGGCGCCGGCTCGCGCTGCATGAATTTGTCGATCAGCGCGGGCTCGAAAGATGAGCCGTAATAGGCGATCCAGCGCAGATAAGGGCCGCGCAAGGGATCGTTCAGCGCGGGCGTCAGCCCAGCCTGCGGAAACAGATCGGCGAGATAGATGGTGATCGCGACCTGTTCGGTCACCAGGGCGTCGCCGTGACGGACCGCCGGAACCTTGCCGAGTGGATTGATAGCGAGATAGTCGGACTGACGCTGCTCCCCGGCCTTCATGTTGAGGACATGAAGATCGTAGGGCGCCCCCAGCTCCTCCAGCAGCACGCGCGTGCCGGTGGCGCGACTTTGCGGCGAATAATACAGCGTGATGCGGTTCGGATCGGTCATGGCAGGTCTCCCTCAGGCGCCGTCTGCTGGGTGCATCTTGTAGTTAACCATACCTGACATCTTGTGTCAGGTATGGTTTAAGCAATCATGCGCGCGAGCCGGATGCTGTCGATCCTCACCACCCTACAGGCCAGGGGACAGGTCACCGCGCCCGAGCTCGCGGAGGCCTGCGAGGTCTCGGTGCGCACGATCTATCGCGACATCGATGCGCTCGCCGCGTCCGGCATTCCCGTTTACGCCGATCGCGGCGCGGAGGGCGGCTACCGGCTGCTCGACGGCTATCGCGTGCGGCTGAACGGCCTGTCGCAGACCGAGGCAGGCGCGCTTTTCCTGGCCGGATTGCCGGGCCCCGCCGCGGCGCTCGGGCTCGATGCGGCGATGATCGCCGCCCGAAACAAGCTGATGGCGGCGCTGCCAGTCCACCTGCGCCAGGATGCCAGCCGGATGCAGGAGCGCTTTCATCTGGACGCGCCGGGCTGGTTCGGCGAGGCGGAAGAGCCGAAGCATCTGCGCGCGATTGCCGACGCGCTGCTGCGGGGGACGCTGATCAGGATCCGCTACCAGAGCTGGCGGTCCGAGAAGCAGCGCCGCCTCGCGCCGCTCGGCCTCGTGCTGAAGGGTGGGAACTGGTATCTCGCGGGCCAGGTCGACGCCAGCGTACGCACCTATCGCGTCGCGCGCGTGCTCGACTGTACAGCGCTCGACGATCGCTTCGATCGCCCCGCCGATTTCGATCTCGCCGCCTATTGGCAGGCCGCGACACTTCGCCTCGAGGCCGAGATGCATCCCAATGTCGCGGTCGTGCGGCTGTCGCCGCTCGGTGTCAAGCTGCTCGATGCGCTGAGCCAGCCTTACGTTAAGGCACGCACGCAGCTCCAAGAGAGCACTGATACTGACGGCTGGCGCATTGCGCGCGTGCCTGTTGGCAAGACATCCTGGCACGCCGCCGCCGAATTGTTGCGGCTCGGGCCCGAGGCCGAAGTGTTGGAGCCGGCCGATCTTCGCGACAAGATGATGGAGCTGACGCAGGCAATGGCCGCGCGCTATCCCGCTGTGCCAAAAGCCTGACGACGACACATTTCGCACGCCACGAAACAATCCTGAAACACGATTCTCCTCATCCCAGGTGAACGCGATCGCATCTCGGCTCGACCGAGATGCAGGGACACAACAACGGCCCTAACGCCATACTGGAGAATGAAAATGTTTCGTAAGCTTGCTCTTGGCCTGATCGCCGCCGGTTCGCTCGGCGTTGCCGCTCTCGCGCCCACCGCCGCCTCGGCCGGTGGTTTCCATTACCATCACGGTCATCACCACTGGGGTCCCGGCTGGGGCGTTGGCGGCATCTACCTCAACACCGGCGTCAGCAATTGCTACCAGGAGCGCCTGATCCAGACTCGTCACGGCCTGCGCGTGCGCGTCGTGAACGTCTGCGCCTACGGGATGTACTGATATCTCGCCGCTTCCAAAAAGCCCCGATCGCACCGCGATCGGGGCTTTGCATTTGACTAAAGCGGGATGCGATCAGGATGAATCGCCATCGCGCTTTAGGTTGTTGTTCAAAGCATGTTCTTTTCGGAAAACCGCTGCGCACTTTTCCGGATCATGCTTTAGCCGGCCTGCCGCTGCCGGCGAAACCAGGCCCAGGTCTCGCGCGTCGTTCTGATGTAGCCGCGGCCGCGGTGGACGATCTCGCCGTCGACGATCTCGTTCAGCTTCGGCAGCGCATGGAAGGGGATCGAGGGATAGGCGTGGTGCTCGACATGGTAGGGCATGTTCCACGCGAACCATTTGACGACCGCGCCGGTGTAGGTGGTGCGGGTGTTCTGAAACGCGCTGCGGGTCCGGTCGCAGCCGGTATGCTCGGCATAGAGATAGGGCCGCAGAAAGAACTGCCCGATGACAAGCGGAACGATCCAGACCCAAAGCAGCAACGCCGACGAGAACCACAGCGAGAGCGCGAGCAGCAGAACATAGAGCGCGACATAGGCGCGCGCCTCGACGACGATGGTGGCGCGCTTGCCCTCGGGGATCCAGGGCATGGTAACCTTACCGCTGACCGCATGGCCGAGCATCAGCCGCAGCCGCCCGGCGACCTGGAGCAGGCCGCTATAGGCGATCGCGAGCTGCGTGTCGGATGTCGGCTTTACCCCCACGATCAGCTCGGGATCCTTGTCCGGATCCTGGGTGTAGCGGTGATGGTCCCAGTGAAACAGGCAGTAATATTCGTAGGGCAATCCGATGATGAAGGCCGAGAGATGGCCGACGACGAGATTGAAGCCGCGGCTCCTGAAGGCGGTCTTGTGCGCGGTCTCGTGCACCGCCATGAACAGGAAGGCGACGACATAGCCCTGCACTGCGATCAGTGGCAGCGCCCAGAGCACGCCATGGCGGGAAGCGACCGTCCAGATCAGCGCGCCCACCAGCACGATCGCGCCATAATGGCCGAGGCTCTGCGCCGCGCCCCTGAGATCGGAACGGACCGACAGTTCGCGCAGCATCGCCGGCGTCAGGGGCTTCAGGCGGTGGCCGGTGTCTGAAACGGTCGCGTCAGTCATGGTCGGATGCCTATGTCACTTGGCGAGAAGGGCTGCGATCTCAGCCTTGATGAAGGCCTGATCGCGCGGATTGCCAGCGGGGTTGCCGGCGCGATGGCCGTGCAGGGACGGGATCGGACGCAGCACGGCCGATTTCGCGTTGGTCAGCCGGCCAAGCTCGTCTTCGTTGTCGCGGACGTCAAAATAGCGATCGGTCGCCCCCGGCATCAGCAGCATGTGCGCCTCGATCGCCGCCAGCGCCCGATCGAGATTGCCGCCGAATGCCGGGCAGCGACTGATGTCACCGCGCTGCCAGATGCCGATCTGCGCCAGGAGATCATTGGCGTCGCGCCGGGCAAACGTCGCGTCCCAGACACGGACAAGATAGTCCTCCAGCGAGGTGAACCCCGCCTCGCGCCAGAGTTCGTCGCGATAGAAGCCGTGCGACATCGCCCATCCTGCATAGACGCGCCCCATGGCGCGAAAGCCGGCGACGGGCTTCTCGGCGAAGCGGCCGTCGCGGAAGGCGGGATCGGCGGCGAGCGCGGCCTTGACGCTCTCAAGGAAGACGCAATTGTAGGGCGCGCAACGTGCACTGCCGCAGACCACGGCCGCGCGCGCGACCATATCGGGATGCAGCGCCGCCCAATGATACGCCTGCATGCCGCCCATCGACCAGCCGTAGACGAGGGCAAGCTTTGCGATGCCTAAGCGCTCGGTGAGGAGCCGGTGCTGGACCGCGATCGCATCGTGATAGGTCAGCTCGGGAAACTGCGCCGCGGTATTCGACGGCGAGGACGACAGACCGTTGCCGAACAGGTTCGGGATGATGATGAAGTAGCGCTTGGGGTCCAGCACGCCGTCCAGGCCAATCAGCCACTCGGTGTCAAAATGCTGCGCGCTGAACGACGTCGGATAGAGGATGACGTTGTCCTTCGCCGGGCTCAGCGTGCCGTAGGTCTTGTAGGCGAGCTTCAGGGAGGAGAAGACGGTCCCGGACTGGAGGGTAACGTCGCCGGCCTCGAAGATGTCGTACTGCGCCGTCATGAACCGAAACTCCCGCTCGCGGCCCAGAATGCGCGGCTGACGCGACGATGCATCGATCATGCCGAGCCCACAGACGCGCCGTTGCGCCGCGCTCAATAACTGTACTTTTAGTACAGTTATTTTAGGCCGGCAAGACAAATCCAACGACCTTACCGGCTCAGACGATGGAGGCGATATAACGCTCCACCGACGCTGCGAAGGCGGCCTTGGCCCCAGTGGCAATGTTGCGTCCCCACCATGCGCCATAGATCCGATCAAAGGCGAGCGGCTCGACGGCTGCCGCGATCCGCCGCACCGCGGCGGCATTGAGCGGCATGTAGTTGGGGTAGGAGTACATGAAGCTGACGAAGCGGCGGTCCATCGTCACCTGAGCAATGTCGCCGGTGAGCAGCGCGCCCCTGCCGTCCGCGCCCCGCGCAGCGTGCAGCATGGTGGCGCCGGCAAAATGACCACCGGTGCGCAGCAGCAGCAAATCGTCGGAGATGCGGTGGCTATCGCCGGTCCAGTGCACGATCGAGGGATGCGACCGGGTGACGAAGGCACGATCATCGGCATGCAGATACACCGGCACGCCGCCGAAGGCGTCGCTCCAGTCTGCGACCGCGCCGTAGTAGTGCGGATGCGAGATCGCGATCGCCTTCAGTCCGCCGAGTGCTGCAATGTATTGGATGGCTTCATCGGTCGCGAGGGGAACGCAATCCCACATCACGCAGCCGTCGCCTTGAGGCACCAACAGCGCGCGCTGCCCGATGGCGAAGCTCGGCTCCATGCCGATGCCGGTGAGGCCAAGATCGTCACGTCCAACCAACCGGTGCCCCCGCATGAGCTCCTCGCGCGTGAGGAAGCTCTGTCCTTTCCAGTTCACGAACTGCCGCTCGTCCTGGCAAACCAGGCAGGAGGCGGGCGGATTTCCGCCATTCGGGAATTGTGCGCCGCAGGTTTCGCAGGTCCAGAGAGGCATGACTCGAGCTCCGTGGGGACGATCGCAGGATGACATCGCGAAGAAGCGCTCGGCAAGGTCGGTGGCGGGAGGGAACCAACGCGGCGAGCGCCCGTTACGTTCAGGTCCACGCGGAAGCGATTGGCTAAAGTGTCACGTGGAGCGTGTTTAGGTATCGATGACATCGCGGTCCCCCTCCTCGTCCCGAATCTGGCCTCTGTTCGCTCTTAACTTCTTCATGGCCGACATGCAGTCGGGCATCGGTCCGTTCGTCGGCGTATTCCTCCAGGAGCGCGGCTGGGCGACCGGGCTGATCGGCACTGCGCTGACGATCGGCAATGTCGCGGGCATGCTGATCACGACGCCGATCGGCGGCTTCATCGATGCCAGCCGCAACAAACGAATGTGGGTCGTCATTCCCGGCATCTGCGTCGTTCTCGCCTCCGCCATCATCCTGATCTCGCAAAATTTCTGGGCGGTGACGTTCTCGCAAGTCGCGCAATCGCTGGCGAGCGCCGCGATCGTGCCGGCGGTGACGGGAATCACGCTGGGCATCGCCAAGCAGAAGGGCTTCAACGCACTCAACGGCCGCAACCAGGCGTACAACCACGCCGGCAACATGGTCGGCGCCGCGCTGTCGGGCTACCTCGGCTACAAATACGGCTATGTCGCCGTGTTCGTGCTGGCGGCCGTGTTCGGTGCCATCGCGATCGCTTGCGTGCTGATGATCCCGGCCAAGGCGATCGATGACCGGGCCGCGCGCGGCAGCAAGGAGGATGACTCCAAGGCTGCGCCGGATGCGATGACGATGCTGCTCAAGCACAAGCCACTGCTCGTCCTGGCGCTCGCGCTGGCTCTATTCCACCTCGGCAATGCCGCGATCGTTCCACTCTACGGGCTTGCGGCGGTAGCCGAGGGACAGGCCAACGGCCCGAGCTTCGTCGCGACCACCGTGGTGATTGCACAAGGCGTGATGGTGGTGACGTCGCTGATCGCGATGAAAGCCGCGAGCAAGCGCAATTACTGGCCGGTGATCCTGGTGTCTTTCATGTTCCTGCCCATCCGCGGCGTGCTCGCGTTTTTCGTCACGGGATGGTGGGGCGTCGTGCCAATGCAGGTACTCGACGGCATCGGCACGGGTCTGCAGACCGTTGCCGTTCCCGGCATGGTCGCGCGCGCGCTCAACGGCAGCGGCCGCATCAATCTCGGCCAGGGCGCCGTGATCACGGTGCAGGGTGTCGGCGCCAGCCTCAGTCCCGCGCTCGGCGGCTGGATCGCGCAATGGATCGGCTACGGTCCGACCTTCCTGCTGCTCGGCAGCTTCGGGCTCGCATCGATGGCGCTGTGGTTCGCGTTCGGGGCGACGGTGAAGAAGTATTGAACTTCATCGCCGTCACGGATGTCACGGCGACGACGTAGGCTGCAAGCAGTCGTCTTCGCGGCGACGCTGCCGAAACGCCACCCGGTTCTATGTCGCAAAATTTTTCTGGATCGCCTTGTCCAGCGTCTCGTCGCCGACGAAGCGTTGGCGTAGCTCGCGCTTGAGCAGTTTGCCGCTCGGATTCTTCGGCAAGGCGTCGACGAAAATGACGCGCTTGGGCACCTTGAAGTGCGCCATCTGGCCGGCGCAGTGCTTGATGACGGCGGCCTCGTCCAGCTTTTCACCGCTCTTGACGACGACGATGGCGGTGACCGCCTCGATCCAGCGCGGATCGGGCAGGCCGACCACGGCGACCTCGGAGACGGCGGGGATGCGGTAGACCATCTCCTCGACCTCGCGGCTCGCGACGTTCTCGCCGCCGGTCTTGATCATGTCCTTGACGCGATCGACCACCGTGATGTGGCCCTCCTCGTCGACGGTGGCGAGATCACCGGAGTGAAACCAGCCACCCGAGAACGCGGCTGCGGTCTTCACGGGATCATTGTAATAGCCGGAGAGCAGATGCGGCGAGCGGTGCACGATCTCGCCGACCTCCCCCACCTTCACGTCCTCCATCGAATTGTTGACCACGCGCGTCTCGACATTGAGCACGGGCTTGCCCGCCGAGCCCGCTTTGCGCAGCTGGTCTTGCGGCCGCAGCACGGTCGCGAGCGGCGCGATCTCGGTCTGGCCGTAGAAGTTCCAGAACTTGACGTTGGGCAGGCGGCGCTGAAGCTCGAGCAGCACCTCCACCGGCATGATCGAGGCGCCGTAATAGCCCTTCTCCAGCGTCGACAGATCGGTCTTGTCGAAATTCGGCGAGCGCAGCATCGCGATCCAGATCGTCGGCGGCGCGAAGAACGACGTGATCTTGTGCGCCTGGATCAGCGCCAAAATGCCGTCCGCCGTAGGCTTGCCCGTGATCACGCCGGAGGCGCCGAGATAGACTTGCGGCCCCAGGAAGACGTCGAGCTGGGCGCAGTGATAGAGCGGCAGGGCGTGCAGGAACTTGTCCTCCACGCTCATGCCGCCATCGATGATGCAGCTGACATACTGCCACATCACGGCTTCATGGGTCAGCATCGCGCCCTTGGGCAGCGATTCCGTGCCGCTGGTGTAGACGATCTGGGCGAGGTCTCGGCTGTCGACCGACGCTTCCAGGAACGAGCGGTCGGCATGAAGCAGATCGTTGAAGGTGGTGAGGCCCGCAGGCGCGGACGCAGGATCCTCGCCCGGCAGCCAGATCATCTTCTCGACCGCGCAATCCTTGGCGCTGGCTGCGCGCGCGGGCTCGACGAAATCCGGACCAGTCGCGAGCAATTTTGCCCCGGAGCTCTTCAGGATGAAATTGATCTCGTCCGGATTGAGCATGAAATTGATCGGCACCAGCACCGCGCCGATCCGCGCCACCGCAAATCGCAGCGCGGCGAAGGCGTGCGAATTGCGCGAGAGCACCGCGATGCGATCACCCTTCTTGACGCCGAGGCCGAGCAGGCCGCGGCCGAGCCGGTTGCAGATCGCGTCCATCTCGGCGAAGCTCCAGCTCACGTCCCCGCAGCTCACCGCAAGCTTGTTCGGCTCGCGGCCTGCCGAGCGGCGCAGGAGGTCGCCGATGGAATGCTCGCGGGCTTTCGCGATGGTGGCTGAGGTCTCGCCGGTCATGTGTCCCTCCATGTAATGTCTTTGTTTGCTGGATTTATTGCTTGGTATCTTGCGTCTTGTTTGTTTGCGCTATCTGCGGCGAGCCGCCTGTGCGTGCTCCATGTACATGTGCTCGACCGAACGGTCGAGCGAGGCGATCTTCTCGAAGCCCCGGCGCCAGTCCTGCAAATGCCGGCGCGTCCAGAGCACGCCGGCCTCGCGGTCGCGATGGCGGATCGCGTCGATGAGATGGCGATGCGCTGCGACGAGACGCGGACCGCCTTCGGCGACACCGGTCACGATCATTTCGGTGGTTGGATAGAACAATTGCGCTGCCGGCTCGCGCGCGAGTTGGAGCACGCGGTTCTGCGAGGCCTTGGCGATCAGAACGTGGAATTCGGCGTCGCATTCGGCGAGCATCGCGGGATCGCCGACCACGGCCTCGCTGCGTGCAAGATTGTCGGCGAGTTCGGCGAGATTCTCCCCGGTCCCTCGCTCCACGGCGCCCTCGATGCTCGCGACCTCCAGTGTCATGGAGGCCTCGTAGAGCTCGCGGAAGGTGACCTCGTGCAGGACCAGCGCACGGCTGAGACGGCTCGCGAGCTGTCTGTAGCGCGGCAGGCAGGCGTGCAGACGCCGCGAGGAATCGCGCCGGATCAGTCCGCCCTCCTCCAGCACACGGATGCCCTCGCGGATGGTCGAGCGATTGACGCCGAACTGGCGGACCAAATCGTGCTCGGTGCCAATGGGATCGCCAGGTTTGATGCGGCCATTGACGATCTCGCGTTCGATGGCGTCGGCGACCTTCTGATAGGCCGGCGCGACATCGATCGGTCGGAAGAGCGGCGCGAGGGGCAAATCGGCCTCCAATGGCGATTGTCCGACAAACTATAGGAGCCGTCCCAGGACGCGTCAATTACGGCAATTTGGCCTGATTGGCAAGAAATTGACTCCTCTGGAACCGAGCTCTAACTTTGTCGGACAAGGGACAGAATAGTCCCTAATAGAGGAAACGTATCCATGAGACCTATCGCAGCGCTCGTGTCCGCGGCCGGCTTGCTGTCGGCTGCCTTGACCATCCCCGCTTCCGCCCAGCAGGCGCCGCTCAAGATCGGCGTGCTCTCCGACTTCTCCTCCGTCTATTCCGACATCGGCGGCATGGGGAATGTCGAGGCGACCAAAATGGCGATCGAGGATTTCGGCGGCCAGATGTTCGGCAAGCCTATCGACATGGTCTCGGCCGACGTGCTCAACAAGCCCGACGTCGCCTCCACCATCGCCCGCAAATGGTGGGAGACCGAAGGCGTCGACATGATCATCGACCTGCCGACGTCGGCGACCGCGCTCGCCGTCATGGAGCTGTCGAAGCAGTACGAGAAGATCATGATCGTGACGGATGCGGCCAGCTCCGACATCACGGGGAAATCCTGTTCGCCCTACACCGCGCACTGGACCTACGACACCTACGCCAACGCCCACACCGTCGGCAGCGCCATCGTTAAGAACGGCGGCGACAGCTGGTTCTTCCTCACCGCCGACTACGTCTTCGGCCATTCGGTCGAGCGCGACACCGGCGATGTCGTGAAGGCCGCGGGCGGCAAGGTGCTCGGCAGCGTCAAGCATCCGCTGAATACGGCGGATTTCTCGTCATTCTTGCTGCAGGCGCAGGCGTCCAAGTCCAAGATCATTGGCCTCGCCAATGGCGGCGGCGACACCATCAACGCGATCAAGCAGGCCGGCGAGTTCGGCATCGTCGCCGGCGGCCAGAACCTGGCTGCGATCGTGATGTTCATCTCCGACGTGCACAGCCTGGGCCTGAAGCTCGCGCAAGGCCTGATCATCACCGAGGCTTATTACTGGGATCTCAACGAAAAGACCCGCGCCTTCGGCAAGCGCTTCATGGAGCGCGTCAAGCGCATGCCGACGATGAACCAGGCCGCGACCTACAGCGCGACCCTGCATTACCTCAAGGCCGTGCAGGCTGCCGGCACCAAGGACACCAAGACGGTGATGGCGAAGATGCGCGAGCTGCCGGTGCGCGACGCCTTCACCGACAACGGCACCCTGCGCGAGGACGGCCGGATGGTGCACAGCATGTACCTGTTTCAAGTGAAGAAGCCGGAGGAATCCAAGGGGCCTTGGGATTACTATAAGTTGCTCGCCGAGGTGCCCGCCGACCAGGCATTTCGGCCGCTGAAGGATGGCGGCTGCCCGCTGGTAAAATAACGGGCACTGGAATGGGCACCGGTGCCGGTAACATACTTCATACGGGGATAGTGCAGCGTTCCAAATTCAAACATGCCTTAGGTATGAGCTGCGCGTGCGGACGACACACGCACGCGCAGATTTAATTTCCTACCAGTGTGAGTTCTGCCCGTCGCATTTCAGCGTCCTCCGCGCGTTCCGCCGCGACGATCGCGGCAACATCGCCGTCCTCTTTGCCCTGGCGCCCGTCCCCGATTCTCGGATTCGTCGGCGCAGCGATCGACTACACCATCGCCAACATGCAACGCACCAAGCAAGCGCTGCGCCCATATCTGCCAAGATCGGCGCAGACCACGGTGAATTGCTCGGTAAGCACGCGCGATCGCGGGCCAAACAAAAATGGCCCGCTTAGCGCGGGCCATTTTCGTATCGGAACCGGTAAGGTCCGAATTTGGTTGCGGGGATAGGATTTGAACCTATGACCTTCAGGTTATGAGCCTGACGAGCTACCGGGCTGCTCCACCCCGCGTTAACACTTGCACGCCTTCCGTTAGATCTCTGGGGACGATCGGTTGAGGCCGGCGCTGTTCGCGTGGCTTTCCTCGTCCGTCCCAAAGGCTTCCTTGGAAGGCAACCCCGGGACAAAGCCCATCGGGTGCGGGGCGTATGTATCAAGGCAAGTCGGCTTTGGAAAGGGCTGCGGGAACGTTTTTTTCGACTTTATGACAGGAGAAGCGACCGATTTCGGCGCCATTCCGCGCGGTCTTGCCAGAAGTTCCACAAAGGGCCAGCTTGCGGCAACAAGCTTGAGGCCGAAAACGCGCCCTTGAGGGAGGAACGCCCCTGGACAAATCCCTGAGGAGCGCCCCGCTGCAGGCGCTGGAGGAGGCCTTCCACGCCATGGTCGCGCGGTCGCGGGACGAGCCGGCGGCCGGCCTTGCCGAGCGGCTCGACCGGCTGGCGCGGCTGCGCAGCGTCGTCGCCGACAACGAAGAGCGTTTCCGGCAGGCGATCTCGGCCGATTTCGGCCACCGCTCGGCCGTGGAGACCACAATCGCCGAGACCATGCTGCTGTTCTCCGAGATCCGGCATGCCACAAAGCACCTGAAGAGCTGGATGGCACCGCAGCGGGTCGCCACCGCGCTGCAATTCCTCCCCGCCCGCAACCGGCTGATGCCGCAGCCGCTCGGTGTTGTCGGCATCATCGCGCCCTGGAATTATCCGCTCCAGCTCACGCTCGCACCCGCGATCGGCGCGATCGCCGCCGGCAATCGCGTCCTCATCAAGCCGAGCGAGCTCACGCCGCACCTCTCGGCGCTGCTGAAGGAGGCGGTTGCCGCGAGATTTGAGGCCACGGAAATGCGGGTCACCGGTGTCGAAGAGGAGATCGCCGAGGCCTTTGCGCACCTGCCGTTCGATCACCTCGTGTTCACCGGCTCGACCCGGGTCGGGCGGCTGGTCGCGGAGGCCGCTGGGCGCAACCTGACGCCTGTCACGCTCGAGCTCGGCGGCAAGTCCCCCGCGATCATCGACGCCTCGGCCGATCTCCATGAAGCGGCCGAGCGCATTGCCTACGGCAAGCTGCTCAATGCAGGGCAGACCTGCATTGCGCCTGATTACGTGCTGGTGCCGGAGCGCTCGTTGCAGGCCTTCGCCGAAAAACTGCGCGCCCAGATGCGGCGGATGTTCGGCACTGATCCCGCCAACAAGGACTACACCTCGATCATCTCGGACCGGCATTATGCGCGACTCGAAGGCCTCGTCGCGGACGCGGCGCAGCGCGGCGGGAAGATCCTGCAGCCCGCGAAGGCGGACGATCCAAACTGGAAAGCACACCGCAAGTTCCCGCCGACGCTGATCGTCGGTGCGAGCGAACCGATGGCGGCGATGCAGGAGGAGATCTTTGGCCCGGTGCTCCCCATTCTGGGCTATCGCGATCCCGCCGAGGCTATCGCCTTCATCAACCACCGCGACCGGCCGCTGGCGCTGTACTGGTTCGGCAAGGACGGCGCCGCGCGCGACGAGGTGCTGGCGCGCACCACCTCGGGCGGCGTCACAATCAACGACTGCCTGTTTCACTTCACGCAAATCAACCAGCCGATGGGCGGCGTCGGTGCATCCGGCACCGGGGCTTATCACGGCGAATGGGGCTTTCGCACCTTCAGCAAGCTAAAGCCGGTGTTCTATCGCTCCAAGTTCAACCGCCTCGCCGACCTCTATCCGCCCTATGGTGGCAAGATCGCGCGGCTGGAGAAGTTGATGCGGTTCATGTCGTAGATCGTCAAACACCCGTCATTGCGAGCGCAGCGAAGCAATCCAGAATCCCGTTGCGGTGACAGTCTGGATTGCTTCGCTGCGCTCGCAATGACGAAAGGAAAATGCAAGGGGCAACATTGACTGACACATTCGATTTCATCGTCGTGGGCGCGGGCTCCGGCGGCTGCACCATCGCGGGCCGGCTCTCGGAGGATGCGGCGACGTCGGTCGCGCTGCTCGATGCGGGTGGACGGAACGACCATTGGCGGATCACCACGCCGTTCGGGCTCGCTTTGCCCTACAGCGCGGCCAACTGGGCCTTCGATACCGTGCCGCAGAAGGGACTGAACGGCCGCATCGGCTATCAGCCGCGCGGCAAGGGTCTCGGCGGCTCCTCGGCGATCAACGCCATGGTCTACATCCGCGGCAACAAATGGGACTACGATCACTGGGCTGCCCTCGGCAACACCGGCTGGTCGTATGCGGACGTGCTGCCCTATTTCAAGGCTTCCGAGAACAACGCCGATTTCGACGGCGCGCATCATGGCAAGGGCGGCCCCCTGCATGTCAACAAGCTGCGCTCGGATAATCCGATCCATGACGTCTTCCATCAGGCCGCGCGCGAGGCGCAGTTCCGGGTCCGCGAGGACTTCAATGAGGAGGACCACGAAGGGCTCGGCAGTTACCAGGTGACGCAGCACAATGGCGAGCGCTGGAGCGCAGCGCGTGCCTATCTGCATCCCTACATGAACAAACGTCCCAATCTGTGCGTCGAGACGGCAGCACAGGCCACGAAGATCCTGTTCGAAGCTGGCCGTGCGGTCGGCATCGAATATGTGCAGGGGAAGCAGACAAAGCAGCTGCGTGCCCGGCGCGAGGTGATTCTCGCTGCCGGCGCCTTCCAGTCACCGCAATTGCTGATGCTGTCGGGCATCGGCGATGGCGATGCACTTCGTTCGCACGGCATTGGCGTCATGCATCATTTGCCGGGCGTCGGGCGCAACCTGCAGGATCATCCGGACTTCGTTTTCGTCTACGCCTCCGACTATCCGCATCTCGTGCACTCGTCGATCAGTCGATTGCCATCTCTGCTCCGCGCCATCCAGCGGTACCGCCGCGAGCGACGCGGCCTGATGACCACCAATTTCGCCGAATGTGGCGGCTTCCTGAAAACCCGGCCCGACCTCGATGTGCCCGACATTCAATTGCACTTCGTCATCGCCATGCTCGACGACCATGGCCGCAAAAAGCACAAGGAGGCGGGATTTTCATGCCATGTCTGCCTGCTCAGACCGAAGAGCCGTGGCAGCGTCTGGCTCAAAAGCGCAGATCCGCTCGCACCGCCCATGATCGATCCGAACTTTCTGGGCGAGGAGGAGGATCTCGAGGCCCTGGTCGCGGGCTTCAAGACCACGCAGCGGCTGATGGAAACGCCTGCGCTACGCGCGTTGCAAAAGAAGGACATGTTCACGGCGAACGTCAAAACGGACGAC
This sequence comes from Bradyrhizobium sp. 199, assembly GCF_023073355.1. Taxonomy (GTDB): domain Bacteria; phylum Pseudomonadota; class Alphaproteobacteria; order Rhizobiales; family Xanthobacteraceae; genus Bradyrhizobium. The sequence continues at coordinate 695,279 of NZ_JADPJI010000002.1, read as the reverse complement.
GACATCCGCGCCATCCTTCGCGAGCGCGTCGACACCGTCTATCACCCGGTCGGCACCTGCAAGATGGGGACGGATGCGATGGCCGTGGTCGATTCCGCACTGAAGGTGCACGGGGTTGAAGCTTTGCGGGTCGTCGATGCCTCCATCATGCCGACCCTGATCGGCGGCAACACCAATGCGCCGACCATCATGATCGGGGAGAAGGCGGCGGATATGATCAGGACGGAGAAAAGGTAGCGCCGCCGCGTCATTGTCCACTGTCGCAAGAGAGCAGCCGCGACCTCATTCTGCGCTGTCGGTCCGGACGAGCATAAGCGCCGATCCGGGACCTATAGGCAAAGTGACGAGGACAGTTTCTTTACTGACATCGAATAGGTCTGGCATGACGATCCCCTGGCCTTTCCCTGGGCGCAACCCTGAGCTCCTGGAGACACCAGTACAGACGATTTTATCGATCTGAAACCGAATGATCGGTCCGGCGTTCATTCGTTCCATCGAGGCAGGGCTTTTGCGCATGAACAGTTTCGATCTCGCAGTCTATGCCGCGCTCGCCATCGCGGTCGGCTTCGGCTTCAGGACCGGCCTGCTGCGCAGCGCCATGACCATCCTCGCCTATCTCCTCGCCGCCCCGATCGCGGTTGCGCTGATGCCGCTGATCGCGCCGCAAATTGCAGGCAACCCGAATTCACCGCAGTTGCAGAACTGGACCTGGTTCTTCGGCATCTTCGTCGTTGTCGGCATGCTGTTCGGGCATATCGGCCGCATCGCGCTGAACGACACCATCGGCGAGGCCGGCATCGGCGACCGGCTCGGCGGCGCGGCGCTCGGCGCCATCAGGGTCGGGCTCGTCGCCACCACGCTGGTCCTGGTGTTCGACCAGATCGTGCCGGTCAATCGCCAGCCGCCGTTTCTCGCCGGCTCGCATCTGCGGCCGCTGTTCTCGACGGCAGGCCAGATGGGGTTCAAGTCGCTGCCGCCGGAAGCGGCCTCCGCGATCGACCGCCTCAAGCAGGAACGGCGAATCTGAAGCGCGATAAGACCGCGCTTTTTGGTTTGGGCATGGTCTTTTCGGAAAACCGCCGCGCAACTTTTCCGGATCATGCCTGCGCATTTGCATCGCTAGCGCCCTGCGCATGCATTTTGATGCGAGCCCGTCCCTTATCAGCAACGCCACGATTGGCTAGAATGCCGCTATTCAAAACCTGCCTGACATTACGGGAGTGAAACAGTGGATCTTGGGATCAAAGGTCGCCGCGCCATCGTCTGCGCATCCAGCAAGGGCCTCGGCCGTGCCTGCGCCATCTCGCTCGCCGACGCCGGCGTTCACGTCACGCTGACCGCGCGCGGCGCCGAGGCTCTGAAGAAGACGGCGGACGACATCCGCAAGGCTTCTCCCGAGGTGACGGTCACCGAGATCGTCGGTGACATCACGACGCCGGCGGGCCGCGAAGCCGTGCTGAAGGCGTGCCCCGAGCCCGACATCCTGATCAACAATGCCGGCGGCCCGCCGCCCGGCGATTTCCGCAACTGGACCCGCGACGACTGGATCAAGGCGATCGACGCCAACATGCTGACGCCGATCGAGCTGATCAAGGCGACCGTGGACGGCATGATGGCGCGCAAGTTCGGCCGCATCGTCAACATCACCTCGGCCGCGGTGAAGGCGCCGATCGACATCCTCGGCCTGTCCAACGGTGCGCGCGCCGGCCTCACCGGTTTCATCGCCGGCCTATCGCGCAAGACCGTGATCAACAACGTCACCATCAACGGCCTGCTGCCGGGCCCGTTCGAAACCGATCGTCTGACCGGCACCGCCAAGGCCGAGGCCGACAAGCGCGGCGTCTCGGCGGAGCAGATCCTGACCGAGCGCGCCAAGCTCAACCCCGCCGGCCGTTTCGGCCAGCCCGACGAGTTCGGCTATGCCTGCGCCTTCCTGTGCGGCGCCAAGGCCGGCTTCATCACCGGGCAGAACATTCTGCTGGATGGGGGTGCGTTCCCGGGGACGTTGTAGATTGGTCTTCTCCCTCTCCCCGTCCTTACGGGGAGAGGCGAAGAACTCTCAAATGGGGGTCACCGCTGTTTGGTCGGCTCGTCTTCGTCCTGCTGACTCGGGCCGGAGGAATCGGCCGTCGTGCGCTCACCGGCCCAGTCGATGGCGAATTCGTCGAGCCCGTCCGCGAGCAGATCGCCGAGCATCGGCTCGCCGAGCAGGTAGTGCACCGTTTCGCGGCGCGGGCTGCGATATTCGGTGCGCGCCTCGGCCGCGCGTGCGCGCAAATCGTTCCAGTCATCGATCGTGCCGTCGCCGCGACCAAGCCAGGTCAGCGTGACGAGATCAATCTGCTCGTCCTCGTTCAACGCGATCATGAAGCTTCCAAGCTCGTTGACGACAGGATCGGAGCCGTCATCGGAGAGGACGTCAACCGCATCGTCGTCGGAGGGGTTCGAGCCGGAATCCGGATCGGAATCCCCCTCCTTGACGTCGAATTCGCGCGCCTTCTCGATGATGAAGGCGACTTTCTCCGCAGAAATCGCAAGCTCTGGCATGGCTCCTCCTCCAGTTCCCGCGATAACGCCGCATTGCGTCAGATGATCCATTGCGCTCGAGGGCGGAAAACCGCATGTTTCGCCACGAAAAAAGCACATGGGAACGCGCGGCATGCAGTGGAAGGTCGGCCAGGTCAAAATCACCAAAATGGTAGAGCTGGAGACGGTCGGATCGACCCGTTTCATCCTGCCGCTCGCGGGCAATGAAGAGATCCAGAAGCTGCCCTGGCTTATTCCGCATTTCGCAACCCAAGAGGGCCGGCTGAAAATGTCGATCCACTCGCTGGTGGTTGAGACGCCTTCGCGACGCATCCTAGTCGACACCGGTCTTGGCAACGACAAGCAGGGCCGCAACGTTCCGACCTGGAACAACCGCACCAGCCCGTTTCTGGCGACGATGATGGCGGCAGGCTTTGCGCCCGACAGCATCGATACGGTGTTGTGCACGCATCTTCATGTCGATCATGTCGGCTGGAATACAAAGCTGGTCGACGGTCGATGGGTGCCGACATTTCCCAAGGCACGCTACGTCTTCGGCGAGACCGAATACGAGCACTGGCAGGCGAATTCGACCGAACCGGACAAGCGGGCCGTGTTTGACGATTCCGTCAAACCAATCGTCGATGCCGGCAGGGCCGATCTGATCCCGAGCGACCACCGGCTCTGCGAAGAGATCAGCATGATCCCGACCCCGGGCCATAGTCCCGGCCATATGAGCATTCTCATCCGATCGGACGGCGAACAGGGTCTGCTCACCGGAGACGTCGCCCATCACCCCTGCCAGATGGCGCATCTCGACTGGTCCTCGACGGCGGATTCCGACCAGACGCAGTCTGCCGCGACGCGGCGCGAACTGTTCGCCCGCTTTGCCGACACGCCGACGCTGGTGATCGGCGGCCATTTCTCGGCCGGGCATATCAGGCGGGACGGAGACGCGTTCAGGTTCGTGGCGCTGGGGTGATCTCCGTTTTTGGGCGGTTGAATTTCCTGCCGCCCTGTTCCATGAAGCTATTCAACCGATCGGTCCATTCTCAGGGAGAAACGAAAATGAAGCTTGTTCGCTATGGCGAGAAGGGTGCGGAAAAGCCCGGCCTGATCGACAAATCCGGCCAGTTGCGCGACCTGTCGGCGCATGTGAAGGACTTCACGGGCGAGGCCTATTTGCCGGAGAGCCTGAAGAAGCTGGCAAGCCTCGATCCCGCCTCGCTGCCCGCGGTCTCCGGCAAGCCGCGCTTCGGCGCTCCCGTCACCGGCATTTCGAAATTCGTCGCGATCGGCCTCAACTACTCCGACCATGCCAAGGAGACCGGCGCCGATATTCCGAGCGAGCCGATCATTTTCATGAAGGCCAACACATCGCTGTCCGGCCCGAACGACGCAGTAGAGAAGCCGCGCGGCTCGACCAAGCTCGACTGGGAGGTCGAGATCGCCGCGATCATCGGCAGCCGTGCGAAATATGTCTCGGAAGCCGACGCGCTGAACCACGTCGCCGGCTATTGCGTCTGCAACGACGTCTCCGAGCGCGCCTTCCAGATCGAGCGCCTTGGACAATGGACCAAGGGCAAGTCGCACGACACGTTCGGCCCGCTCGGACCGTGGCTCGCCACCAAGGACGAGATCAAGGACGTCCAGAACCTGTCGATGTGGCTGGACGTCAACGGCCAGCGTCGCCAGACCGGTTCGACCAAGACCATGATCTTCTCCATGGCCAAGTGCATTTCCTATGTCTCGCAATTCATGACGCTGCTGCCCGGCGACGTCATCACCACCGGCACCCCGCCCGGCGTCGGCCTCGGCATGAAGCCACCGACCTTCCTCAATGTCGGCGACGTCATCACGCTCGGCATCGAGGGCCTCGGCGAGCAGCGCCAGGATATCGTGGCGGCATAAGCCGTTGCCCTCTCCCCGTCATTGCGAGGAGCGAAGCGACGAAGCAATCCAGACTATTTCCAAGGAGAGGGACTGGATTGCTTCGCTTCGCTCGCAATGACGGAAACCAATTGCCGGTCACCCCGTAGGACATTCCGCCATGAAGCTCACCTTCTCCCCCGCCTCGCCCTTCGCCCGCAAGGTGCGCATCGCTGCGATCGAGCTTGGGCTGATCGACAAAATCGAGCTCACGCCCGCGACCGTCGCGCCGGGCACGGCCAACGAGGACTATTCGAAGATCACGCCGCTGAAGAAGCTGCCGGTGCTGATTACCAATGACGGCGACGTCATCTTGGACTCCTACGTCATCGTCGAATATCTCAACGAGATGGCCGGCGGCAGCCTGGTCCCGGATTACGGCCCGCGGCGCTGGAAGGCCAAGACCAATCATTCCCTGATCAACGGCATGCTCGATTCCATGCTGCTGTGCCGCTACGAGAAGATGGTGCGGCCGCAAGGCTTGCAATGGCAGGCATGGTCCGACGATCACTGGAACCGGGCCTGGACCGGCATGGCGCGGTTCGAGAACATGCCTGAGGTCCTGGACGGCCCGTTCGATATCTCGCAGATCGGCCTCGTTTGCGTGCTCGGCTATGCCGACTTCCGCTTCGCCGATTGCGGCTGGCGCAAGGCCCACCCGAAGCTTGACGCCTTCCACCAGAAGATGCTGGAGCGGCCCTCGGTCAAGATCTCGGTGCCGCCGGCCGGCTAAAACGCGATGAAGATCATCGCGCTTTAGGCTTGTTGTTTGAGCATGATCTTGTCGGAAAGCCGCAGCACACTTTTCCGGATCGTGCTGTAATCGCGGGAGTTCTCATGAGCCTCAAATTCTCGGTCGGCGATCTCACCATCCATCGCGTCATCGAGCAGGAAACCTCGTTCGTCCCAGCGCTGGAGATGCTGCCGGGACTGACGAGCGACGTGCTTGCCGAGAACCGCGCATGGATGCGCGAAGCGAAGGCGCTGGACGAGCAGGATGTCCTGCTGCTGTGCTTCCAGTCCTATGTGGTGAAGACGCCGCACCACACCATTTTGATCGACAGCTGCATCGGCAACGACAAGCCGCGGCCGCAACGCCCCAAGTGGAACATGAAGACCGACGACACTTATTTGCACGCGTTGAACGCCGCTGGGTTCTCGGTCGACGACATCGACTTCGTGATGTGCACGCATCTGCATGTCGACCATGTCGGCTGGAACACGCGGCTGGAGAACGGCCGCTGGGTGCCGACCTTCCCCAAGGCGCGCTATTTGTTCGCCAGGCAGGAATACGATCACTGGTTCGCGCAGAATGCGAAAGCGGAGATCCCACCCTTTGCCGACAGCGTGCTGCCGGTGGTCGAGGCGAAACGCCACGAGCTCGTCGGCAATGATCATCAGATCGGCGACCACGTCCGCATCCTGCCGACGCCCGGCCATACGCCGGGCCATATCGCCATTACGATGGGCCGCGGCAAGGACGACGCGGTGTTCTCGGGCGACCTGATGCACTCGCCGTTGCAGACGCTCTATCCGGAGCTGTCGATCAAGTTCGACGTCGATCCCGCCAGGGCGGCGACGACGCGCCGCGGCTTCCTCGAACGCTATTGCGACACCGACACGCTGTGCTGCACCGCGCATTTCCCCTCGCCGTCGGTCGGCAAGATCCGGCGCAAGGGCAACGCGTTCGTGTGCGCGGCGGTTTAACGCATCGCGATCAACGCTCTCGGTTTTCGTCATGCCCGTGCTTGTCCCGGGCATCCACGTTCTTACAATCCACGGCAACAAAGAACGTGGATGGCCGGGACAAGCCCGGCCATGACGAGGAAACATCATGGCCGATCTCCCGGACATTCCGCTCCCCGCCGGCATCCGCTCGCGTTATGTCGACGGCATCAACGGCCTGCGCATGCATGTGCTCGAGGCCGGCTTCGAGACCCCGGGCCGGTCCTGCATCCTGCTGCTGCATGGCTTTCCGGAGCTGGCTTTCTCCTGGCGCAAGGTGATGCCGACGCTCGCCGCGGCCGGCTATCACGTGATCGCGCCGGACCAACGCGGCTACGGACGGACCACGGGGTGGACCGCGGACTACGACGGCGATCTCGCGCCGTTCTCGCTCCTCAACCTGGTGCGCGATGCGCTCGCCCTGGTGTCAGCGTTCGGTTACAGGCAAGTCGACGTGGTCGGGCATGATTTCGGCAGCCCGGTTGCATCCTGGTGCGCCTTGATACGGCCTGACGTGTTTCGTTCGGTGACGATGATGAGCGCGCCGTTCGGCGGACCGCCGCCGCTGCCGTTTGGCACCGTCGACACGCCGGCAAAGCCCCCCGCCGAAGACCCCGTACATCGCGAGCTCGCCGCGCTGCCGCAGCCGCGAAAACATTATCAATGGTACTACGCGACGCGCGCGGCGAACGCCGACATGCACCGCGCGCCGCAGGGCGTGCATGATTTCCTGCGCGCCTATTATCATCACAAAAGCGCGGACTGGACCGACAACAAGCCCACTCCGCTGGCATCGTGGTCGGCGAACGAGCTGGCAAAGCTGCCGACCTACTATGTGATGGACCTGAATGAGACGATGGCGCAGACAGTCGCCAAGGAAATGCCGTCGCCGGCTGCGATCGCAGCCAACCAATGGCTGCCGGACCGGGAGCTCGCTTACTACAGCGCCGAATATGGCCGCACCGGATTCCAGGGCGGCTTGCAATGGTATCGCTGCGGCACCTCAGGCGCTTTCCACCCTGAACTGCAATTGTTCTCCGGCCGCAGCATCGACGTGCCCTCCTGCTTCATCTCGGGCAAGCAGGATTGGGGCACCTACCAGCGTCCCGGCGTGTTCGAAGCGATGCAGGCGCGGACCTGCACGACGCTGCTCGGCTGCCATCTCGTCGACGGCGCCGGTCATTGGGTGCAGCAGGAGCAGCCGGCCGAGGTGAGCCGTCTGCTGCTGGATTTCCTTGCGAAGAGCCGCGCGTGATTTGACCCGGAAACTTCGGCGCTCTATATAGTTTAGAATTATTCTAAACTATATAGACAGGGCTGCTGTGAAGAATTTTGCCGATCTGACCGAGCGCGAGGTGCTTGCGGTCGCGATCTCCTCCGAAGAGGAGGACAGCCGCATCTACATGAGCTTCGCCGAGGACCTGAAGGAGCGCTATCCGGACTCGGCAAAGCTGTTCGAGCAGATGGCCGAGGAGGAGCGCGGCCACCGGCACATGTTGCTGGAATTGTATGAGCAGCGCTTCGGCCCGCATCTGCCGCCAATCCGCCGCGAGGACGTCAAGGGATTCCTGCGCCGCCGCCCCGTCTGGCTGACCAAGAACCTGTCGCTCGATGCCATCCGCAGGGAAGTCGAGACCATGGAGATGCAGGCGGAGCGCTTCTACGTGAAGGCCGCCGAACAGGCCGAGGACGTCGGCGTGCGCCGCCTGCTCGGCGATCTCGCCGAAGCCGAGAAAGGTCACGAGGAGACCGCCGCAAAGCTGACCGGCGAGATCCTGAGTTCCGACGTCCGCGCCGAGGAGGATCGCACCAACCGCCGCATGTTCGTGCTGCAGTATGTGCAGCCCGGCCTCGCAGGTCTGATGGACGGCTCGGTTTCGACGCTGGCGCCGCTGTTTGCCGCGGCCTTCGCCACGCATCAGAACTGGCAAACGTTTCTGGTCGGTCTTGCCGCCTCCATCGGCGCCGGCATTAGCATGGGCTTTGCAGAAGCACTGTCGGACGACGGCTCGCTGACCGGCCGCGGCTCGCCCTGGCTGCGCGGACTCACCTGCGGCTTGATGACGACGCTCGGCGGGCTTGGACACACTCTGCCCTATCTCGTCCCGGATCGCTGGCCGAACGCATTCTGGATCGCGACGGGAATCGCCGGAATCGTCGTGTTCTTCGAGTTGTGGGCGATCGCTTTTATCCGCTCACGCTACATGGACACGCCATTCCTCCAGGCCGTGTTCCAGATCGTGCTCGGCGGCGCGATCGTGCTGGCGGTGGGCATCTTGATCGGAGCGGCGTAGGTCGCTGTCATGCCCCGTGAAGTATTTAGCCGGGACAGATCACTGACAGGTGTTCGGAGACATAGCTGACACGTCAAACGGCGGTTGCGAGGTTCGGCCAAACTGCGCATCATCCTCCGGCAATATGACCAGGAGCATGCCGTGGCCAAATCGCAATGGAGTTTCAAGAGCGCGGTCGAGCTGTCGGCCGCGTTGACCGCAAAGAAGGTCTCCGCGGTCGAGCTCACCCAGGATGCGATCGACCGCATCGAACGTCACGACGGCAAGGTCAATGCGATCTGCGTCCGGGACTTTGATCGCGCGCTTGGCGCCGCGCGCGAGGCGGACGCCGCATTGGCGCGCGGCGAGCGCAAACCGCTGCTCGGCCTGCCCATCACGGTGAAGGAATCCTACAACGTCGCCGGCCTGCCCACGACCTGGGGCTGGACGCCGCAGAAGGATTTCAAGCCGGCGGAGGACGCGCTGTCGATCACCCGGGTGAAGAACGCGGGCGGCGTTATCCTCGGCAAAACCAACGTTCCCGTTGGGCTCGGGGATTGGCAGAGCTACAACGAAATCTACGGCACGACCAACAATCCATTCGATCTCGGCCGCACGCCTGGTGGCTCGTCGGGCGGCTCGTCTGCAGCGCTCGCAGCAGGCTACGGACCGCTCTCGCTCGGGTCCGACATCGGCGGCTCGCTGCGCGTCCCCGCCTTCCATTGCGGGGTCTATGCGCACAAGCCGACCTACAATCTCTGTCCAACACGTGGCCACACGCCGCCGCCATTCCCAGCCATCCCGATGGAGCGCGATATGGCAGTGATCGGTCCGATGGCGCGGAGTGCAGCAGATCTGTCCCTGCTCCTGGACGTGATGGCAGGCCCCGATCCGTTGGATCTGGGCATCGGATACAAGCTCGCGCTGCCAGAGGCGCGACACCGCGCGCTGAAGGATTTCCGCGTTCTGGTGATCGACAACCATCCGTTGCTGCCTGCGAATGCCGACATTCGCAGCGGGATTGAGCAGCTGGCGGAACAACTGTCGCGCGCAGGTGCAAGCATAGCCCGCGTAAGCCCGCTGTTTCCCGACTTCACGGAGGCCTCTCGCCTCTACATGCGCATGCTGATGGGCTTTCTCGGCGCCTTCCTTCCGCCGGACATTCTCGCCGGCGCGCGTGCCGGGGCGGCGCAGCTCTCGCCAGAGGACAAGAGCCTGTCTGCCGAGCGGCTGCGCGGCATGACCAGCACACATCAGGCCTGGGTGTTCGACGAGGGCGCTCGCGCCGGCCTGCGCGCGCAATGGCGGCACTTGTTCAGGACATTCGACGCGGTGATCTGCCCGATCATGCCCACGCCGGCTTATCCGCATGATCATTCGCCCCAGCAGGAGGCGCGCCGGATCAACATCGACGGCAAGGACTTTGCCTATCCGGACCAGCTTGCCTGGCCCGGCATCGCCACCCTGACCGGCCTGCCGGCAACGGCTATTCCGCTCGGTTTGTCGAAGGACGGCCTGCCGGTGGGCGTGCAAATCATCGGGCCCTTCCTCGAGGACCGCACGCCGCTCAAACTCGCCGAGCTGATCGAGCGCGAGCTCGGCGGGTTCGTGCCGCCAAAGATGTTTGACGATTAGCTTTCGCCGCGCGTCATTGCGAGCGCCAGCGAAGCAATCCAGACTGTCGCCGCGGAACCATCTGGAGTGCTTGGTCGCATCAGCGCAAATTGCTGCACAATCTGTCGCGAGCTCCTCGCAGTGACAGGGAGGAAGGAACACCATGAGAAACGACCTCGATCAACTCACCGCACTCAACCGCGACTACGTCGCCGCCGTGCAGAACCGCGACGTCGAGCGTTTCGACGAAATCCTGGCGCCGGAGTTCTACTGTTCCAATCCCGACAAGACGCTGGTCGACCGCGCAGCCTTCCTCCAGCAAACGGCGCGGCCGATCGCGATCCGCAATTTACATGAGCACGACGTCGTCATCCGCATCATGGGCGACTTCGCGATCATTCATGCAGCGACGAGCTACACCACGGCGGACGGGCAGCAGGCTACGGGACGGTATACCGATTGCTGGGCGAAGCTGAACGGCAGATGGCTCGCGGTATCGGCCCACGTGTCGCGGTGAGGTGTCGCGGTGAGGTTTTCATCTCTCCCCGCAATGCGGGGAGAGGTGAAAGCGCTCAACTGTCAAACATGATCACGCTGCGCAGCGTCTTGCCGGCTTTCATGTTGGCAAAGCCGTCGTTGATCTCGCTCAGCTTCAGCTTGGCCGAGATCCAGTCTTCCAGGTGCAGCCGTCCCCGCAGGTAGAAATCGACCAGCCGCGGCATGTCGACGCGAAAGTGGTTCGAGCCCATCGAGGAGCCCTGGATCTTGCGCTCGCGCAGGAAGTCGAAGCCGTGCAGCTCGATCTTCTGGCCGAACGGAATCATGCCGACGATGGTGGCGGTACCGCCGGAGGCGAGCATGGCGAACGCCTGCTCCGCGGTTTCCTTGCGGCCGAGCACCTCGAAGGAATGATGCACGCCGCCATTGGTGAGGTCGCGCACTTGCTTCACGACGTCGCCGTCGGCGGGATTGATGATGTCGGTCGCGCCCAGCTTGGTTGCGAGCTGGAGCTTTGCCGGATTGGTGTCGATGGCGATGATGCGGCCGGCGCCTGCGATCTGCGCACCGTTGATCGCGGCCATACCGACGCCGCCGCAGCCGATCACGGCGACGGTCTCGCCGGCCGTCACCTTGGCGGTGTTCACCACCGCGCCGTAGCCTGTGATGACGCCGCAGCCGATCAGCGCGGCGAGATCGAGCGGCATCTCCTTCCGGATTTTGACGATCGCATTTTCGTGCACGAGCATCTGCTCGGCGAAGGACGAGAGATTGAGGAACTGGTGCAGCTTCTCGGGCCTCGACCATTGCATCCGGTTGGAGACGCCCGGCAGCAACTTCACGGTGGTGTCGGTGCAGAGCACAGTACGGCCCGTGGTGCAGTTGTCGCAAGTGCCGCAAAAGACCGAAAGGCAAGTCACGACATGGTCGCCCGGCTTGACGTAAGTGACGTCGGAGCCGACCTGCTCGACGATGCCGGCTGACTCGTGGCCGAGCACCGCCGGCAGCGGATGCGGGTAGAGCCCTTCCATGAAGTGCAGGTCGGAATGACAGAGCCCGGCGACCGCCGTGCGGATCAGCACTTCGCGTGGCCCCGGCTTCGGCAGGCTGACATCCTCGATGACCAGCGGCTGGTTGACTTCGTAGAGGACGGCGGCCTTCATCGAGCACTCCCTATCGCGCTTCTTTGGTTTGAGCGTGGCAGCAGCCTACGCCGCCAGGACCAGTTCGCCAACCTCGCTCATGCCTGCGGCGCGATCGCCGAGCAGCAGCGCCGCGATCTCTTGCTGCACGACATTTTCCGTGAGCCGGAACGGATCGCTCGCTGACACCCGGTGATCAACCACCAGCCGCGACAAAAGCAGCCGGCGCGCATCGCCGCGCATCTCGTCGATACGGTGCGCCTCCCAGGCGAGCGCGACCGCGCTTGCGACATGATAGAGCAGGCTGGTGGCACGCCGCGCATCGGACTCGTTGTCGGCGTTGCCCGCCACTTCGCGTGCGAAGCCGACGGCGCGGTCGACCAGACCGCGCAAACGGTCGCGCCAGGCCTGCGGCACGGAGGCGCTGTCGTCGAGCCGGGCGTGCAGATCGGCCGTTAGCGCGGATTCGGCGCCGTGACGGCCGACCGCGCGTCGCAGTGCATCGATGGCGACGATGTTGCCGGTGCCTTCCCAGACCGAGCCGAGATGCGCATCGCGCAGCAGGCGGGCCGTGGCGAACTCCTCGATATAGCCGATGCCGCCGCGCATCTCGAGCGCATCGCCGCAGACCTTCCGGGCATCGCGCGTGGCGCGGAATTTCAGCGTCGGGGTGAGGATGCGCAACAGCGCTGCCGCATCCTGGCTGCCGGCTTCGGCGCGATCGAGCGCATCGGCCGTGAGAAAGCTCATCGACAGCGCTTGCTCGACCGGCAGCATGATTTTCAGCATCTGCCGTCGGCCGAGCGGCAGGTCGATGATGCGCTGGCCGAACACGACACGGTTGGTCGCGACCGTCATCCCGTCATGATAGGCGCGGCGCATCAGCGCGGTGGACTTGACGCCGTTGGAGAGCCGCGACGAGTTCACCATCTCGGCCATCTGCACGAAGCCCCGGTCAAGCTTGCCGACGGCGTAGGCGATCGCGCCTTCCAGCTTGATCTCGCCGGAGGCCATCGAACGTGTCCCGAGCTTGTCCTTGAGACGGACGATCCGGTAGTGGTTCTGCGAGCCGTCGTCGAGGAAGCGCGGCATCAGGAACAGGCCGACGCCGCGCGTGCCGGGGCCGGCGCCTTCGGGCCGGGCCAGCAGCATCACGACCTTGGCATCGGCATTCGAGCAGAACCATTTTTCGCCAGTGAGGCGCCAATGATCGCCCTCCTGCACCGCTCGCGTCGTCAGCGTGCCGACATCGGAGCCGCCCTCCTTCTCGGTCATGAACTGGCCGCCCTGCGTCAGCTTGCTCATGTCGGTCGAGGTCAGGCCGTCGAGATATTTCGCCTTCAGCGCCTCGCTGCCGAAATTCGCCAGCAGCTTGGCGCAACCGTCGGTGACGTTGATCGGACAGCCCATGCCGAATTCGGTCTGGTTGAACAGGAAGGTGAAAGCGTGTTTGGCCACGACAGGGTATTTGTCCGGCCAGCCCATGATGCCCTTGCGGAGCGAGAGCGCATGGATGCCGAATTCGCCGAACGCTGCATTCTCCAACTCGCGATAGGCCGGATGATACTCGATCCACTGCACGTCACGGCCGAACTTGTCGCGCTGGTGCAGCATCGGCGTGTGCCGGTCTGCGAGGCGCGCGCACTCGTCGAGACGGCCACCGGCGAGTTCGCCGAGACGGTCGAGATGCGGCTCGATGTGGCGGAATAGCGCGTCCGGCAGATGAATGCGCAGGAGGTCGGCGAGCGCGGGATCGGCGCGGTAGAAATTCATACCCGATGTATCGGGCGCCAGCAGGCCGGGTTGCTCGGCCGCGACGTTTTTCGGCTGTGCTGTGACCGGCTTGTGCATGATCGTCCTCTATCGTTCCCGCCATGCGGACTTTGCGCTGATTTGGCGCTTGCCGCGTTGGATGATGTCGATCATGCTCCAGCCGCGGATCGCGATAAAGCCGCAAATTGTCAGGGAGGCATGACCGCCGTGAGGGAGCAATTCGCCCTGCGGAATTGTGACCGCGCCGGCTGGTTGCCCGCGCGGCCCGTGCATAGATCAAGCTCTCCCTGTCCCAAGAGATCACGCCATGGAACATCCGAAATACAAGATCGCTCTCATCGTCGGTGCCGGCGAGGGCCTCAGCGCCTCGCTGGCGCGCTTGCTCGCCGCGCAAGGCATTCGCGTTGCGCTGGCCGCCCGAAAGATCGAGAAGCTTGGCGCGCTCTGCACTGAGACGGGCGCGAAAGCCTATTCCTGCAACGCCACCGAACCCGACGAGGTCGAACGCCTGTTCGGTCTCGTCGAGCGCGAGATCGGCACGCCCGACCTCGTCGTCTACAACGCCAGCGGCCGCACCCGCGGGCCGGTCGTGGATCTCGTTCCGGCCGATGTGGCGCAAGCGATCGCGGTCAGTGCCTATGGCGGCTTCCTGGTGGCGCAGCAGGCGGCCAAGCGCATGCTGCCGAACAAACACGGTGCGATCCTGTTCACCGGCGCCTCCGCCAGCGTCAAGGGCTATGCGCAATCGGCCTCGTTCGCGATGGGCAAGTTCGCGTTGCGGGGACTGGCGCAGAGCCTGGCGCGGGAGCTGTCGCCGCAAGGCATCCATATCGCGCATTTCGTGATCGATGGCGGCATTCGCAGCGCTGTGCGGAGTGAGCCGGATGACAAGCCGGACTCGATGCTCGATCCCGATGCGATCGCCGAGAGCTACTGGAACGTGTTGCAGCAGCCGCGCAGCGCCTGGAGCTGGGAGCTCGAGCTGCGGCCCTGGGTAGAGAAGTTTTGAGTTCAGTTCGTCATTCCGGGTACGATGCTTCGCACCGCCCCGGAATGACAGCAAAAACGGGGAGCGACATGACCATGGAAACCACCATCGATACCGGCACCAACGAACTCCTCTGCGTCATCCGCGACCGCGTCGCGGTGATCACGCTGAACCGGCCGGAGGCGCGCAATTCTCTGTCGGACGCACTGACCCCGGCGCTGCGCACAATGATCCGCACCTGCGGTGAAAATCCCGATGTCGGCGCGCTGCTGCTGACCGGCGCAGGCGAGGCGTTCTGCGCCGGCGGCAACGTCAAGGGCATGGGTGCGCATCGCGACAAGGCGAAGCTCGAGATGCCCTTTGAGGACAAAGTCGCCGACCTCCAGGAGCGGCAGCGACTGCTCACCGGCGCGCTGATGTCGGTGCGCAAGCCGACTATCGCCGCGCTGCCCGGCCCCGCGGTCGGCGCCGGGCTCGCCATCGCCATGGCCTGCGACATCCGCATCGCAGCGCAATCTGCCTTCGTCTCCACCGGCTATGCCCGCATTGCGCTCAGCGGCGACTACGGCATCGCCTGGCTGTTGACGCGGCTGGTCGGCACCGCGCGGGCGCGCGAATTGATGTTCACGGGCGATCGGGTGGATGCTGCCAGGTGCGAGGCGATCGGCCTCGTCAATCGCGTCGTGCCTGACGACAAACTTCAAGCCGAAGCCTTTGCACTTGCGAAATCGCTCGCCGATGGCCCGCGCCTGGCGCTGCGCTACATGAAGGACAATCTCGACGAAGCCGTGCTGTTCGATTTCGAGACGGCGCGTGACCACGAGGCCGAACGGCTGATCCGCCTCACCACAACCGCCGATCACAAGGAAGCTGTGCAGGCCTTCATCGAGAAGCGCAAAGCGGTGTTTGCGGGGAAGTAGCAACTAAACGCTCACGGCGTCATTCCGGGTTCGCGCTACGCGCGCCGGAGTGACTTGGGAAAGAGACCGCGGAGAATAAAAAAAAGCCCGGCGCTGTTTCACCAGAGCCGGGCTTGCAGTTGTGTCAGACCGAGGCTGAGGGGCTATCGGCCTGACGGGAAAGGGCGGCGAGGCGCCAGCTCGCGCACGGAATGTCATTCGGTGCGACCGAGATCTCCTTGTCGAAGCGCACCAGCTTCCAATCATCAGGATGATTGACGAAGGCGAAACCGGATTTGCGCGCGAGCGAGAGCATGGTTTCGTTGGAGCGCAGCGTGTCGCCGAAGATGTGCTCGGCGCCCAGCGCTGCGGCGCGGCATTCGAGGTTCTTCAGCAGCGCCGTGGCAATGCCGTGGCCCTGCCAGCGATCATCGACCGACAGACCGAATTCCAATGTCGCGGATTCGGCGTGCAGCGCATAGCGCGCCTCGGCCACGATGGTCTCGAAGCCGTCGACCATCATGGTCGCGACCACGGTAAAGCGTTGGCGCTCACCGACCTCGAGGAAGTCGTGCAGTAGTCCCTTTGGCAGCTCGCTGATCGCGCCGAAGAAGCGGTTGTAGCGGGAGCGCGTCGAGAGCGAGCGGAAATAGTGCTGGAGTTCGTCGGCATCGCGCGGCCCGACGAAGCGCACGTTGAGCGCCTCGCCGCGGCGGGTGCGCAGCCTGTCCGAATATTGCTTCAGGTCTTCGAGGCGAAGAGTGCTCATGACACATGCCAAGCGAAAAAAGGACCGCCGGCGCCCCCACAGTCAGGCGGCGCCGGCCTGGCGGCCAATCAGGCCCGCCAGAAGGGTTTGTCGGCCTCATAGGCGATGTCGGACCAGGACAGGCCGACGTCCTGGAGATCCCGGGCGGTCCAGTGCGTGAGCTCGCGGCGGGTGCGGTAGCGCTCGTGCCAGACGTGAAGCATCTCACCGACCTGCTGGAGCAGGCCTGGCGCATGATGATTTGTCATCGAGTTGTGGGTCAAAGTAGACATTTTAAGCTCCTGGAGCTAACTTGACCGCCAATATCTGCTTCCTAGTGCACCGCGACAAACGACAATTTGTACCCTTTCGCATGAAATAACGTCATGTATCCTGCTGCCAAATGACTGCCAGATTGCCCTCCCTGAACGGATTGCGGGCATTCGAGGCCGCCGCGCGCCATCTCAGCTTCACGCTGGCCGCCAGCGAGCTGAACGTGACGCAGACCGCGATCAGCCATCAGATCCGAAGGCTCGAAGAGGAGCTCGGCATCCGCCTGTTCATCCGGCAGAACCGCGCGCTGGCGCTGACGCCGGAAGCCCGCGACTATCTGCCGGGCGTCCGTGCCGCCTTCAATGACCTCCGGCTCGCGACCGACCGGTTGCTGCGCAAGGACGATGACAAGGTGCTGACGGTCTCGACGCTGGCCTCGCTCGCGGCGAAATGGCTGCTGCCGCGGCTGACGGATTTCCAGGAGCAGCATCCGGGCATCGATGTCCGCATCACCACCTCCACTACCCTCGTCGATTTCCAGCGCGACAATGTCGATGCGGCGATCCGCTACGGCCGCGGCCAGTGGCCCGGCCTGCGCGCCGACTGGCTGATGGCGGATGAGCTGTTTCCGGTGTGCAGCCCGTCGCTGCTACGCGGCGACAAGCCGCTGCGCCGGCCTGAAGACCTGCGGCACCATCCGCTGCTGCACACTTCCAACGCCAACAGCGACGATTGGCGGCTGTGGCTGACCGCGGCGGGCCTGCCGGCCGACATTGCCAGGCATCCCGGCATCACCTTCGACATGATCTTCATGACCATCCAGGCCGCGATCGACGGCATCGGCGTGGCGATGGGGCGGACGTCCTACGTCCAGGACGACATCGCCAAGGGGCGCCTCGTAGTCCCCTTCAAGATCGCGCTGCCGGCGGATGCCGGCTTCTACCTGGTCTCGCCGGAGGGGCGCCGCGAGGCACCGAAACTGGTCGCGTTCCGCGACTGGATGATCGCTGCAACGCAAAATAAAGCCTGACAATCAACAGCGTCCCGCGCCCGGATGTCTTTCCGGAGTGCCTTGAGGAGGCGAGCCCGGAGTCCATTCCCAGCATTCCTGTTGCACGATGGAAGCCCTGCCGCTGCCGGAATGACAGGGGGACTACAGCTCCACCACCACGTAATCGCTCTCGATCCTGACCGTAACGGTCTCGGCGACATACGGCCCCTTCACCACGCTGGCACCCGGCTCGACTTGGGCGGGATAAGCCTTCACGCGGAAGCGGCGGGGGTCGCAATAGGACTGGCCGGTGCGGATGTCGAACTCCCAGCCGTGCCAGGGGCAGCGGATGATCTCCCCTAACTTGGTGTACTCAATCTCGCCAGGTTCCCTGGATTGCGCGAGCCCGATCAGCGGACCCTCGCACAGCGCGGCGCCCTGATGCGGGCAGCGGTTCATCAGGCCGAAATATTCGCCCTTGATGTTGAAGACCGCAATCGGCCGCCCGTCGATCTCGAGGAGTTTTCGCGTGCCCGGCGGAAGCTCGTCGACCGCGGCGATCACATGCCGCGCCATCAAGCCAGCCCGTAAAGCTTCTTCGCATTGCCGAGATAGAACGCCTCGCGATTGGCCTCGCTGACACCGGCCGGCAGGACGCGCGAGGGCTCGTCATAATCCCAATGCGGATAGTCTGTGGCGAACAGCAGGCGGTCCCAGCCGATCCAGTTGATGACGTCGAACAGATCTTCGCGCCGCTCCGGATCCTCCATCGGCTGTGTGGTCCACCATACCTGCTCGCGGATATATTCCGACGGCCGACGCTTCACATGCGGCACCTCGCTGCGCAGGCGCTGCCACACCTTGTCCAGCCGCCACGCCAGCGACGGCGCCCAGCCGAAGCCGGCCTCGATCATCACCATCTTCAGCTTCGGGAAGCGCTCGAACACGCCTTCCAAAACAAGACTGGCCAGCGCCGATTGCTGGCACTGCGAATGCCCCACCATCTCTTCGATGTAATAAGAAGGCCAGCCCGAGGGCGTGATCGGGTTGCCGCCGAAGCCGAAGGCGTGGACACCGACGGGCAGCCCGGCTTCTTCCGCGGCCTGATAGATCGGCCAGTAGCGGCGCTGGCCGAGCGGCTCGACATTGCGGCTGAGCAGCAGCACTTGCACGAAATTCTTGTCGCCGGCGCGCTCGCGGATCTCGGCGGCGGCCGACAAACCATCCTCGTTAGCGACGACGATGGACGCCTTCAGCCGCTTGTCCCTGCTGGTCCATTTGTCGATCTGCCAGTCGTTGATGGCCGAGCACAAGGCGCCCGCGAGTTCGTGATTGCGGATGCCCTGCCCGGTGTTGAGCGGATTGAGCACCCCCAACTGCACATTGTTGGGGTCGAGCAGCTGCTTCTGCATGAAGGAAAGCGAGGAGCCCTGCGGCCCGCCTTCGGGCGGATAGGCATCGCGGCGCGAGGCATTGGGCTGGGCCTTGGGATAGGGCGGGCCGTCCATCATGCCCTGATAGGCATGGACGCCGTAGACTTCGAGATGATGCTGCCAGCGTTTGGCGAGATAGGGGTAAAGTTCGGTGCGGGTGGCGCGGGCCGGATGGATGTCGCAATCCGCAATCGCGGTTTTGACGGTCAGGGGGGACGCGGCTTCTTGGTTCTCGCGGAACTGGATATTCATCGCCTTGCCTCCTTTGGCAGCGGGCTAAGTCAGGCGGGGATAGGTCGCATGCGGATTGTCGATCATGATCTTGCGCACGAGATCGGGGGACAGACCTTCGGGCAGCGCGTCCTGGCCGTCGAACTGCCAGTGCGGATAGTCCGTGGAGAATAGGACCAATTCGTCCGACTGCATATGATCAAACAGGCGAATTAATGTCGCGTCATCTGGCGGTGCATCAAATGGCTGCAACGAGAAGCGGATGTTGCTGCGCACAATCTCCAGCGGCGCACGATCGACCCAAGGCGTTTCCATCCGCACCCCGCGCCAGAACTTGTGCAGCCGCCAGAGATAGGGGGAGATCCAGGAGACGCCTGACTCCAGCATCACCATCTTCAGGCGCGGATATTTAGCGAACACCCCCTCGACGATCAGGCTGGTAAGCTGGGTCTGGAATGCCTGGGCCTGCCCGACATAATCCTCGATGTGATAGGAACCCCATCCCACGGCGGTCGGCGGATTGTGATAGGCGGAACCTGCGTGGATGCCGACCGGCAGTCCGAGCCGCTGCGCGGCTTCATAGATCGGCCACAGCGCGCGCTTGCCCAGCGGCGTGTCGCCCATGACCAGCATCAGCACCTGAACGAAGCGCTTGTCCTGCGCGCAGCGCTCGATCTCGGCGACGGCCTTCTCGACGCTTTGCGTCGGGATCACGATCGAGCCGCGCAGCCGCTTGTCGCGATCGAGCCATTCCTTGGCGAGCCAATCGTTCAGCGCGCGGCAGAAGGCCGCCTGCATATCCTCGGAGAAGATCATCTGCACACCGTAGAGCGGATTGCAGATGGCGAGCTCGAGCTGTAAGGGATCGAGCACATGGCGCTGCATATCCGCCAGGCTCTCGCCCGGCTTGCCGCTTTCGGGGCGCCAATCGGGCCGCGCCACGATCGGCGACCTCTCGGGATAGGATTGCGAGACGAGATCGACCATGCCGCGCGTCGTCACCTGATCGCGCCAGTAATCGTTCAGATACGGCAGCAAGCTGGTCAGATGCGGCACGGCCGGATGCACATCGCAATCCACCCCGCCCGCGATCAGGGACGCCATGACGTCTCCTTGGTTTCATCGTCGCTTTTGTCTCGCGCCCGCCATTCAAGCAGGCCTGCCCGCCGCCCGCAACTCGGCCAGGGCCGCTGGCATATGCTAGGAAGGCTGAGCTTAGTTGCGGGGACATGAGAGGTTCAGGACATGAAAGAGCTCGTCGGCATTGCGGAACAGATCGCTGCCAGACTGATCGCACGCAAACAGACCATCGCCGTAGCGGAATCCTCGACCGGCGGCCTGCTCGCGGCCAGCCTGCTCGCGGTGCCCGGCGCCTCCGCCTATTTCCTCGGCGGCGCGGTGGTCTACACCCGCGATGCCAGACGCGTATTGATGGATATTTCGGATGAAGGAATGAAGGGCTTTCGCTCCTCCTCGGAGCCCTACGCGCAACTGCTCGCCGAGCAGATGCGAACCCGCTTCAACAGCGACTGGGCCCTGTCCGAGACCGGCGCAGCCGGCCCCACCGGCAACCGCTATGGCGACGCCGCGGGGCATAGCTGCATGGCAGTCGCAGGCCCCGCCGCGGAGGTGATGACGCTGGAGACGGGGAGCAACGACCGATTCGCCAACATGCAGGTGTTTGCCGCGACGGCGCTGAGATTATTGTTGAGGAAGCTGGGGGGTGAGCTGGCCGACGCGACCTGAATGAGACGGGGCAGTCGGAGGCGGCCGTGAAGAGATCATAGGCCGCGGCGTACTGGATCCCCCCGCATTCGCGGGGAATGACAGCAGAGAGTGAGGCATTGCAGCGGAGGGTATCGCGACGTCAACGCGCCAGATGGCGCATGAAGATCCGCACCACGTAGCCCTGGAAACGCGGTGCTTCGTCGTAGAGATCCGACGCGATCCGCTCGATGGTCTCGCGCAGCGACAGGAACTGCGCCTGCCGCGCGCTGCTTTCGGTGCCCTGCATGCCCGCGAGCTCGTCCATCGCGGCGTCGCTGATCTGGCACTGCACGGACTCGGTCTCGCTCAGCATGGTGAAGCGAAAGGCCAGCCGTTCGAGATCATGGCCAATGATCTTGTCACGCATCAGCGGCATTGAAAAACGATCCGGTCGCCCCCCGCGCCGACAATGCTGAAAATCCGCCGCCTTGTCAGCAGCAAAGAGTGGGGGATGCGTCCTACTGGAACGCGACTTCGGCGAAACTGCGGAGCTTTCGCGAATGCAGCCGCTCCGATTCCTGCTGCTTGAGCCGCTCCAGCGCCTTCAGGCCGATCTCGAGATGTTGGCCGACGCGGCGGCGGTAGAATTCGCTGGCCATGCCGGCGAGCTTGATCTCGCCGTGCAGCGGCTTGTCGGAGACGCAGAGCAGGGTGCCGTAGGGAACGCGGAAACGATAGCCGTTAGCGGCGATCGCGGCCGATTCCATGTCGAGCGCGACCGCGCGCGACTGCGACAGCCGGCGGATCACCTCAGGCCCGGAGATCTCCCAATTGCGGTTGTCGACGCTCGCCACGGTCCCGGTGCGCATCAGGCGCTTGAGCTCGAAGCCTTCGAGCCCGGTGACGTCCTCGACTGCCTCCTCGAGCGCGACCTGCATCTCGGCCAGCGCCGGGATCGGCACCCACAGCGGCAGCTCACGGTCCAGCACGTGGTCCTCGCGTACATAGCCATGCGCGAGCACGTAGTCGCCGAGCCGCTGCGTATTCCGCAGGCCCGCGCAATGGCCGAGCATCAACCAGGCATGCGGACGCAGCACCGCAACGTGGTCGGTGACGTTGCGCGCATTGGACGGACCGGTTCCGATATTGATCAGGCTGATGCCGCGATAGCCCGGCGCGACCAGGTGGAAGGCCGGCATCTGCGGCGTGCGTACAGGGGCGGCGCCGCTGATCGCGCCGCCGCTGCGCGTCATGACGTTGCCGGGCCCGACGAAGGCTTCGAGGCCGGTCTCGCCGGACTGGAGCCGCTGCTGGCAGGATTGCGCGAATGCGTCGACATAGAACTGGTAGTTGGTGAAGATCACAAAGTTCTGGAAATATTCGGGGTCGGTGCCGGTGTAATGATAGAGCCGGCGCAGCGAGTAATCGACGCGAGCCGCCCGAAACAGCGACAGCGGCTCGGGCGCGCCGGGCTGGAGCTCAAACGTGCCGTCGGCGATGGAATCGTCCATTGTTGCGAGGTCAGGCACGTCGAACGCATCGCGCAGCGACCGCGTCACAAGCGAATTCTCGCTGGTCGTGATGGCGGCCTCGATGTTGATGTCGCGGCGGTAGGCGAAGTGGATCGGGATCGGCTCGGACGATTCCCCGATCTCGACGGGCACGCCGTGGTTCTGGATCAGCAGCCCGATCTGTTCGATGAGATAGCTGCGAAACAGATCCGGCCGCGTGACGCTGGTCTCGTGCACGCCGGGGCCCGCGACGAAGCCATAGGCGAGACGCGAATCCAGCCGCGCATGCGTCGCGGTGGTGACGCGGACGAACGGATAATAGGACCGCACCCGCGTCGTGATCACCTCGCCGCCCACATAGGCTTCGAACCGACCGCGCAGGAACTTCGTGTTGCGCTCGTAGATCTCTTCAAGGCGGGCAACGGCCGCGGCCGCATCGGCGAAGGAGTCGGTGGCGATGGGGGGCGGGGTCTGGGTGGATTGCATGATTGGACGCCGGGTTGCTGGGGCTGACTCCGATTATAACAAGAACAGAAACAGGTCGTCATTACGAGCGCTGAAAAGCAATCAGGAGAGCCATGGCTAGAAGAAGTCCGAAAAATGCTCCCACGGCCATGAAGAGCTTACGACGACGGTCGCGACATCGGTGCGAGAGCTTGTTCGATAGAACGGCCACAACAGAGCGTTGACCCTTGGTGAACCAATCCAGCGATTGAGCGTGATGCTCACGCCATTCTTCGAAAAACTTGTGTTGCTGGTAAGCTCCGACCACAAAGACTGGGATTGCGGCCAAGAAGAGAATGCTCGTCAGCACCGACAAGACAGTCTGCAGCATTTCGACAGCCTAGGAATAGCACCGCCCGTCACTTCTCGCGGAACGCCCGCATCAGCTGGTCGTGCAGCGGCTTCATCAGATAGGACAGCATGGTGCGGTCACCGGTCTGGACGAAGGCTTCCACAGGCATGCCGGGAATCATCTTGACGTCGCCGAGGCGGGCGATCTCTGCGGCCGGCATCGAGACGCGGATGGTGTAGTAGCTCTGACCGGTGCGCTGGTCGGTGGTGACGTCGGGCGAGACGCGGCTGACGAGGCCGCTGAGCTCGGGCGTGGTGCGCTGGTTGAAGGCGGAGAGGCGCAGCAGCGTCTTCTGGCCGATCTGCAGTTTGTCGATGTCGACCGGATTGACCTTGGCCTCGACCTGGAGATCGTCGGCCTGCGGCACGATCAGCATCAGCGCATCACCGGCGGTGACGACGCCGCCGACGGTGTGCACGTTGGATTGCAGCACCATGCCGTCCTGCGGCGCGCGGATGTCGATGCGCCGAAGCTGGTCCTCGGCGGCAACCTTGCGTTCGATCAGTTCGCCGATCTTGTCGTTGGTCTCGCGCAGGTCCTTGGAGACTTCGCTCACCACGTCCTTGTCGACCTGGATGATCTGCAACTCGATCTCGGTGATCTTGCCCTTGGCCTGGGCGCGCGAGGCGATGTACTGCGCGCGCTCGCCGTTGAGGCGCGCCGAGTCGCGTTCGAGCTGGGTCAGGCGCGAGATCTGCACCAGGCGCTTGTCGTAGAGCTCCCGCACGCCGGTGAGCTCGTTCTGCACCAGCGCGATCTCCTGGTCCTTGGCCTTCTCCTGGGCGCTGAGGCCGGAGATTTCCTCGTTGAGCTGCGTGATGCGCTCGCGGAGCTGCGCCTTCTGGCCGGTGCGGCCGTTGACGCGGACGTCGAACAGCTTGGTTTCGGCGGAGAGCAGCAGCTTGACGTCGGGATCGCCGGCGCGATCGAGCAGGACCTGCGGAAATTCGATTCTGTCGACACCGCGCTGCTCGGCCTGCAATCGCGCTGCGCGCGCCTGCGCGGCGTCGAGATTCTTGGTGACAATGGCAAGATTCGCCTTGGTGACGGTGTCGTCGAGCCGAACCACGATATCGCCGGCCTTGACCAGGTCGCCGTCGCGGGCGCGCACCTCGCCAACCACGCCGCCGGTCGGATGCTGCACCTTCTTGACGTTGGATTCGACCACGATCTGCCCCGGCGCAATCAGCGCGCCCGAGATCAAAACCGTGGACGCCCAGCCGCCAAGACCGACGACCAGGACCAGCACGATCACGAGACCGAGGATCAGGTGAAACTTGATGGACTCGCGCACGGTCTTCTTCGCGGCAGGCTTCGGGCCGCCGATGGCCATCGTACTCATGGCTTGGCCACTCCGCCTTCGCTGACGATCTTGATCGGTGCCGGCGGCGTCACGCGCGGCTGCAGCACCTGGGCGAGCACCTGCTCCTTCGGCCCGAACGCCTGCATACGGCCGTCGCGCAGCACCAGGACCTGGTCGACCGCCTCGACTCCGATCGGGCGGTGCGCCACCACGACGACGATGGCGCCGCGCTCGCGCGCCGCGCGGACGGCGCGGGTCAGCGCCTCGTCGCCTTCGGTGTCGAGATTGGAGTTGGGCTCGTCGAGCACGATCAGGAACGGGTTGCCATAGAGCGCACGCGCCAGCGCCACACGCTGCGCCTGGCCTGCGGAAAGCGCAGCGCCCTGCTCGCCGACTTGCGTGTTGTAGCCCTCGCGCATCTTGATGATCATCTCGTGCACGCCGGCTTCTTTCGCCGCCGCGATGATGCCGTCGGAGGTCGCCTCGGGGTCGAACCGGCTGATGTTCTGCGCGATGGTGCCGCCGAACAGTTCGACGTCCTGCGGCAGATAGCCGATGTGGCGGCCCAGCATGTCGGACGACCATTGATCGAGCGCCGCGCCGTCGAGCCGCACCTTGCCGCGCACCGGCTGCCAGACCCCGACCAACGCGCGGATCAATGACGATTTACCGGAGCCGCTCGGGCCGATCACGCCGAGTCCGTTGCCCGCGGCGAGCGCGAAAGTGATGTCCTGCACGATGAGGCGCTGGTCGCCGGGCGGCACCATGGCGACGCCTTCGACCGAGAGCCGGCTCGTGGGCGGCTGCAACTGGGTCGGCATCGTCTGCGCCGGCATCTGCTCCAGCAGCCGGGTGAGGCGATGCCAGCTCTGCCGTGCGGCGACGAAGGATCTCCAGTGCGCAATGGCGAGATCGACCGGGGCAAGCGCGCGGGCGGAGAGGATCGAACCGGCGATGATGATGCCGGCGGTCGCCTCCTGGTGGATGACGAGATAGGCGCCGACCGCGAGCACCGCCGATTGCAGCATCATGCGCAGCACCTTTGCGACCGCGCCGAGACCGCCGGCAACGTCGCTCGCACGCTGATTGCCGGCGAGATATTTTTCGTTGGCCTCGCTCCAGCGCTGGTTCATCCGGCCGGCCATGCCCATCGACACCATGACTTCGGCGTTGCGGCGGCTGGCCTGGGCGAGATCGTTGCGCTGGGCGGCAAGGCCCATCGCCTCGCGCGCCGGCTGGCGGGACATGAATTCGGTGACCAGCGTCAGGCCGACCAGGATGATGGCGCCGACCAGCGCGGTGACGCCGATCATGACGTGAAACGCGAAACAGATGGCGAGATAGAGCGGCAGCCAGGGCAGGTCGAAGAACGCGCTCGGACCCATGCCGCCGAGGAAGGAGCGGACGTTGTCGAGATCACGCAGCGGCTGGAGCCCTTCGTTGCGGCTGCCGACCAGGAGCGGCAGGCGCACGATGGTGTCGAACACGCGCCTGTTGAGGGCTTCATCCAGCGCGGTACCGACCCGCCCCAGGATCCGATTGCGGATCATGTCGAGCACGCCCTGCGCCATATAGAGAAAACTGGCGAGGATGATGAGGCCGATCAGGGTGGGAATGCTGCGGCTCGGCAGCACCCGATCGTAGACCTCCAGCATGAAGATCGACCCGGTCAGATAGAGCAGGTTGATCATGCAGCTCATCAAGCCGACGCCGACGAACGCCGTGCGACAAGCGCGCAAGGCGTCACCGAGCTCTGAACGGCGGACGCCAGGGATGGCTGCCATCAGTCTGATCTCTTTCCGGTGAGAGGCAAAGCCCCTGATCTCAAAGGCGAATCAGGAGTACTTGACCCGGATTAATATCGCGTTTTCCGCTCGTCCAACGCGGTCGACCTAATCCAGGCCTCCATGAGCCACATCTACCCCTGATGGCCTCGCGCGCAAGTCCGGAATTTCACAGGCTTGCGGCTTTTTCTTGCGGGGTTTCAGGCTCTTCCCGGAAAAGCGAGAGCCCGAAAGTTCCAGTCCGGGCGCGGGCTAGAACCGGCCCCCGCCACGCACCAGCCGCACCACCAGCAGCAGGATGACCGCTCCGATGGCGGAATAGACGATCTCCGACACCAGGCCCGTGCCGATACGAATGCCGAGCTTCGGAAACAGGAAGCTCGCCACCAGCGCGCCGGCGATGCCGACCACGATGTCGCCGATGATCCCGAACCCGGTCCCGCGCACCACCTTGCCGGCGAGCCAGCCGGCAACCAGGCCGACGAACAGGATGACAAGCAGGCCTTCATTGGAAATGTGCATAAGTGAAGTCCCTCTCCGTGAACGGAGCCATGGAACGGGAACCGGGATGAATGAGGTGTGAATGCCACCACTTCGCCCGGCTCCAAGAGCCGGGAGGGAGCGCACCGGCTACCTCGCGAACGCCTGCTCGGCCAGCACACATCGCGCGGCCCGGCCCGGCCCGACTTCGACCTTGGCAGGCAATTGCTCCAGGCAGCGGGGCTGCGTCATGGCGCAGCGAGGGGCGAAGGAGCAGTTGTGGGGCTTTTCGCCAAGCGAGGGCGGCGTGCCGGGGATGGTTTCGAGACGTTGTCCCCGCTTGGCGCCGTGGATGGTCGAGGCGAGCAGGCCCTTGGCGTAGGGGTGCGCGGGCGAGCGGACGATATCGCGCAAGCTGCCCTGCTCCACGATCTGGCCGACATAGATCACTGCGACGCGGTCTCCAACGCACTCGCCCTGCTCCCCGCGCAACTCTTGCCTTCGTAGCGCACGACGCCTTCGGCGATCTGCGCGCGCTGGCATAAACCGGGTCGAGCGCGAGCGCGGGCTCCTGGAAGATCCTCGAGACGGCCTGCCCGCGGAAGGACGACGGTTCCTCGTCGTTCATGGCGAGCATGTCGCGGCCCATGACGTTGACCTCGCCCGAAATCTGCGTGCGCTTCTTCGGCAATGGCCGCATCAGCGCGCGCAAGGTCACGCTCTTGCCCGAGCCGGACTCGCCGAGCAGGCCCAACACCTCGCCATCAGCGAGCGAGAAGCTGAGGTCGTTCACGGCAGAGACTGTGCGTTCGCTCGTGAAGCGGATGTTGAGGCCTGAGATCTCGACGAGCTTTGTCATGCCGGCAGTTTTGGTACCCGGTCGTGGTAATCGGTGGCGCGCTGGAACGCGGCGCCAATGGTGAGCAAGGTCGCCTCATCGAAGGACCGGCCGATCAGCTGCATGCCGATCGGAAGACCGCCTTTGGTGAAGCCAGAGGGTACCGTGAGCGACGGCAGGCCGAGGTAGTTCACCGGACGGGTGAACAGCGTCAGCCGCTGCAACAGCGCCGGCGCGTTTGGCCCGCCACCGACGTCGCTCTCCTCGATCGTCGGCGCCGGCACCGGGGACGCCGGCGCGATCACCGCGTCGACGCCTGATGTCGCAGCGTTGTGGGCGGCGAGCGCAGGTCCGCGCCAGCGCATTGCCTCGAGATAGGTAATCGCGGGGACCGCGAGCCCGTTCTGAAGCCGCATCAACACCTGTGGGCCATAATCCTGCGGCCGCTCGATCATCCAGCGCTTGTGGAAGGCGGCGGCTTCGGCCGCAAGCACAAGCAGGTTGGCTGCGGACAATTGTCGCTGGTCAGGCAGCTCAACCGTGACGATGTCGGCGCCCTCGCGCTTGAGCACCGCGATGGTCTCGTCCAGCACGCGCGCGACCTCGCCCTCGAGATCATCGACATAGTAAGACGCAGGCACGCCTATCTTGAGGCCCTTCAGCGAGCCCTTGGTCGCGCCAACATAGTCAGACAGCGGCTCGTGGCTGCAGGTGGTATCCTCGGGATCAGGGCCTGCCATCAGCGCCAGCAGCAGCGCGCAATCCTCGGCGGTGCGGGCGAGCGGGCCGACGGTGTCGAGCGATTGCGACAGCGGCATTGCGCCGGCGCGGCTGACGCGGCCAACGGTGGTCTTCAATCCCGTGACGCCGCAGAAATGCGCGGGCATGCGGATCGAACCGCCGGTGTCGGAGCCGAGCGCGGCATAGGTCAATCGTGCCGCGACCGCCGAGCCCGAGCCCGACGACGAGCCGCCGGTGATGTGCGCGACGTTCCAGGGATTGCGAACCGGACCGTAATGGGCGTTATGGCCGGTCGGGCCATAGGCGAATTCGGCGAGATGCAGCGTGCCGAGGCGGACCTGGCCGGCATCCTTCAGCCGCTGCAAGGCGGTGGAGGTGACGGTCGGCACGAAATCCCGGCGGATCAACGAGCCGCAGGTCGCGACGTGGCCGGCATCGTAATACATATCCTTGTGCGCGAGCGGCACGCCATGCAGCGGGCCGCGGACTTCGCCCTTGGCCAGCTCGGCATCAGCGGCATCGGCGGCCTTCAGAGCCTTCTCCGACTCGATCGACATGAAAGCATTGAGATGCGGCTGCCACTGCGCAACGCGGTGCAGCAGCGCGCGCGTCACCTCATGCGAGGACATCTGCTTCATCGCGATCGCGCGCGCGACCTCGGTAAGCGTCATCAATTCCGGTTCCGTGCTCATCTCGAGACCTTCGCAGTCTGCGCGATCGCATAGAGCGCGGGCTCGAGGTCGAACGGCAGCGTGCCGGCGATCGTCGCGAAGCCTTCGAAGGCAGGTCCGATGGAATTGGAGATGCGGGTGGCGATCTCGTCATCCACGGGGACACCGGCGATTTGCGCGATGGACTTGATCTCTTTGGGCAACGGTCTCGTCATGCGGTCTTCTCCCTGGGCGCGCGGCTATGAGCCGAACCCGGCACAGCCATGTAGCACGCGGCGTCGTGGCCCATTCTATCGAGCGCGGTGAGCTTTGGTGTTGCATTTGCGCAGAGCGGCTCCGCAAACGGGCAGCGGGTATGGAAGCGGCAGCCCGGGGACCGATCGATCGGATTGGGCGGATCGCCCGTGATCGGCGGTGTTTCGGTGCGCCTGTCAGGGTCGGAAGACGGCATCGCAGCTAGAAGCGCGCGTGTAGGGATGCGCCGGCCGGTACAAACTTGGTCGACCGGGCCGAGCTCGACGACCGCGCCGAGATACATCACCAGCACGCGATCGCTGATGTAGCGGACGATGTTGAGGCCACCTTCATCATTGCGCAAGGCGGCACCGGCCAGATGCTGTCGCTGCGGATGAACGAATTTTGCAGCAGAGCTTCAAGGAGATGGGCATCGAGATCGGCTTCGAGATCGTCGAGCTCGAGACGCTTTACACGCACTGGCGCAAGGGCGCGGCCGACGAGATCAACGCCGGATGGAGTGAGGGGGGCTCATCGCAGCGCGGGTCGGCCGAAGGCGTAACCCACCCTACAACCCCACACCCGCCCTACTTCGTCAGCAGCGCATACGCTCCGGTCCAGCCCTCGGCCGGCGGATCGAGCTGGAAATCCTTGATGCGGGCCTCATAGAGCCTGAACAGCTTTTCCAGCGTGTCGGCGTCTTCGCTGCAACGGCCGCGTTCGATCGCATCCAGCGCGCCCTGCCAGTCACGGCCGCGGTAACAGCCGAGCATCTCGATGGTGATGTTGCGCAGGCGCTGGAAGGCGGCCGAATGCATCACGTCCTCGCGGCCGGCGATGGCATAGATCACCTCCGGCTCGGTCTTGCCCTTGACCATGATGAAGTCGAGCTCGAGGATCGCGAACTTGTCCTTGGCGGCGAGCGCGGTCCTGGATCCCACGATGATGGGAAAGCCGTACTCCTTCGACTGGCCTTCGAGGCGTGAGGCGAGGTTCACACTATCGCCAAGCACCGAATAGTTCTTCTTCAGATCGGAGCCCATGTTGCCGACGACGCCAATGCCGGTGTTGAGGCCGATGCCGACATTGAGCGGAATATAGACATGGCCGCCCTCGGCGGCCTCCTCCTCGCGCTCCTTGTTGACCGCATCGATCTGCTCCAGCATCTGGATCGCCGCCTCGCAGGCGTTGATCTCGTGCTCGGCATCGTCGAGCGGCGCATTCCAGAACGCCATGATGGCGTCGCCCATGTATTTGTCGATATAGCCCTTCTGATCGATGATCACGTCGGTCAGCGGCGTCAGGAAGCGGTTCATCAGCGCGATCAGACCCTGCGGATCGTGCTTGTAGCTCTCGGAGATCGTAGTGAAGCCGCGCACGTCCGAGAACATGATCGTCATCTGGCGCTCTTCGCCGCCGAGCACGAGCTTTTCCGGCGACTGCGCCAGCTGCTCGACCAAAACCGGCGACATATATTGCGCGAACTGCCCGCGGATCTGGACGCGCTGGCGCTGCTCGCGCACGAAGCTGGCAAAGATCAGGGTCAAATAGATCGCCGTGGTCGAGAGCAGCGGATAGGTGAAATCGATGAGGTAGCGGTATTGCGCATAGAAGAACCAGGATACGCCGACCAGGATGGCGGCGAAGGTCGCACCCACGAGCACCAGGCGCACCGGTCCGAGGTTCGGCGTGAAGATGATGACGAGCAGGCCGATGACCAGTGCGGCCAGTAATTCGACGCCAAGCGCGTAGTTCGGTTGCGAGATCACAGCGCCGCTCAGCACGCTTTCGAGGACCTGGGCATGGATCTCGACCCCCGGCATGGCCCGGGACACCGGCGTGGTCTTGATGTCGTTCAATCCCCCCGCGGAGGTGCCGACAAGCACCAGCTTGCCGGCAAGCTTGGAAGGCGGCACGCTGTTGTCGAGCACGTCGGCCGCGGAAACGTAGATCGAAGGGTCCCGGCGCGCATAGTGCACCCAAAGCTGACCGTTCTTGTCGGTCGGAACTTCCACGCCTTTGAGGCGGATCGACCTGATGCCCGCCTTGTCTGTGCGGACAAGCAATGTCGGCGTGCCAGTGACGACCCGCAGGATCTCGAGGCTAAGCGAGGGCATGATGTTGCCCTGGGCGCGCATGATCATGGGCACGCGGCGGATCAATCCGTCACGCTCGGTCCTGATCGAGAACAGGCCGCGGCCGGCGGCAACCTTCTCGATCACAGGGACGTTGCGGAGCAGGCCGGGGAATTCGAACAGGAAGCGCTCAGCCCCGTCCTCGCCGAGAGTCGCCACCCCCGTGAACGGAAGCGATTTATCGAGTTCGGACAAGACCTCCGGAAGCCCGGTCTCGCCCAGCACGACGCGCGAGCGCTTGATGGCATCGGCGAGGACCTGGTCGTTGCTCGGCAGCTCGCGCAGCTTGGTGCGGGTGGCGTCATCCAGATAACGCATCTGACTCGCAACCAGATCCGGGTTGAGCCGGTCGGGTTCGGAGAACACCACGTCGAAGCCGATCGCCACCGCGCCGCTGCTGGTGAGGTTCTGGATCAGATCGGCGATCCGTGTGCGCGGCCACGGCCACTGGCCGAGCCTCGCAAGGCTCTTGTCGTCGATGTCGACGATAACGACCGGCCGCGCCGCCTTGTGGCGCGGGTCGATCAGCTGGAACATGTCGAAGGTACGCAGCCGCAATTCCTGGATCGGCGGCGGATCCCAGAGCCGAGCGGCGGCGAACACGACCAGCAGCGCAAGGCACATCAGCCGCGCAAAGCCCAGCTTGCGTGCAAACCACCGCCGCAGGATTTTCAGACGCTTCATGCTAGTGGAATATCACGCTTTCGTCGCAGGCGGCAGCTCCGATCGGTGCACGGCGACCGCAGCACCTCGCGCTGCGATCAGGCGTGGACGATGAAGTCGTTCGCCTGGACGCTTGCGACGCCCTTCAAGAGTATGGTGTCCGTCGCATTGATCGTGATCAGGGTGTCTGAGCCTGACAGAGCCGCGTGATCATCCAGCCAATCTTGAGTATTGGAAGCCGTGACGACGGCCGGCAGGTCGATCTTGTCGGTGCCGGAGGTAAAGTTCACGATCGTGTCGTGGTTTGAATTGGCCGCGAAGAGGAACTGATCCTGATACCCGGTCCCGAACAGCACGTCCTTACCGGGCGTGCCCGCGAGGGTCACCGGGCCTTGTTCGCTCAGGTTGAAGATCAGGTTGACCGTATCGGTCGCCCCGTCGCGGTCGGTCACGGTGATCGCGACGGTGTCCGTCGTGGACGCGCTCTGGCTCGCATCGGTGTAAGTCAGCGTCTGGAGCGCCGAATTGACGTTGTCCAATGTGTCGGAGGTCGATGCGGGGTCCACATAGGTGCCCGAATCCGCGGTCGCCGTGAGCGTGAACGTTTCGTCGGCCGACGCGTCGGCATCGCCGACGGAAATGCCGTGAACGAAGACCTGATCGCCTTCCTGGCCAACGGTGATCTCGGTGATGTCGATGACCGGCGCGTCGTTCGTGCCGGTCAGGTCCACCGTGAGCGTTGCCGTGTCGGTCGCACCATGCGCGTCCTTGGTCTGGACGGTGAACGTATCGACATACGATCCGTGCGCCAGCGCGTTGATCGCGGGGACGTTCGGAACGTAGCTATAGCTGCCGTTGGGGTTAACCGTCAGCGAGCCATAGAGTCCCGCAACCGTCGTCGCCGCGTAGTGGTCCGAATTCAGGACGGCGTAGGTCAAGGTCGCCGTCTCGCCGCTGTCGGCGTCGGTCCCGGCCAACTGGCCGGTGAGATCGGAGAAGGTATCTGCCGCGGCGGTGTCCGTGAGCGGACCGATGTGGAGATCGGACAGCGTCGGCGCGTCGTTGGTGCCGGCGATGTTGACGGTGACGATTGCACTCGTGCCGGCTCCGTGAGCATCCGACGGAATGATCGTGTATTGCAGCGACAGCGTCTGCCCGGCGGCGAGGAAATCGAAGGCCTGGTCGGCCGAATTAAACTGCCACGTAAACTGGGCGTGGGTGGCCGCGCCATTGAGGATGTCGCCGGACGGCACGGTGAGATAGCTCACCAGATTCGCATGCGATAGTCCACCGACGCTGCCGGTCTGCGTCACGCCGTCGAGCTTAACCTGGACATCGTCGACCGACACCAACACGTGATCGGTCGCGTCCACGTCGGAGACCGTTAGCACCGCATGCGCAAGCTGGCCGGCATCGGTTTCCACAAGGTTTGCAACGGTGCTGCTGGCCCAGTCCGCATCGCCCTGGATGGTGAGACTCTGGGCGGAGTTGACCGCATTGGCGGCCGTGGATCCGCTGCCGTCGGCCAGCTGATAGTAGCCGGCAAGGTTCGCTTCGTTGCCGGCGAGTGCGGTGAAGTCGATCGACTGGATCTGTGCCTGCGTGAGGGCGGTGGTCCAGACGCTGACGTCGGAGATAGAGCCGGTGAAGCCCTGCGCCCCAAAGCCCGGGGCGTATCTGTCGCTCGCCGCCCCGATCATCATGTAGGACGGCTCCCCACCGTAACCGATCGAGTTCACGCCTCCAGTGTGGGAATAGACGGCGTTGCCATCGACATAAAGCGTGAAGATGCCGTCGTCGCGCGTCAGCGCGAGGTTATGCCATTCCCCTGCCGACAGGGCGAAGCCGGTATCCTGGATCTCGACGCCTCCCTCGAGAATTGCGATCTCCAGTTTGCCGGTGATGACGGTGCCCATGAGGCCGAAACCGGCGGTCGAGGTATTGCCATTGTAGAACAAGACCTGGCTGGCGGACGCAGAGTTCCCGTTCCAGTTCACCCAGCCGTCCAGCGTCACGTCATCGGTGGCGACCGTCGGCACCTCGCCGACCGCGATGGTCGCACCATCGAAGTTCATGTAATCCGAGGTGACATAGGAGACGGCGGGCGCATCATTGGTGCCAGCAATGGTGACCGTGACGTCCTGCGAGACCTGCGCGCCGTGATTGTCGGTGAAGGTGACGGTGTAGACCTGGGTGATGATCTGGCCTTCGGCCAGGGACTGCAGCACCGGATTGCTGTTGTCCAACGTGAACTGCCAGTTCAGCGACGCACCGTTGCTGGTGTCGGTGTTGGATTCGGACAGCGAGCCGATCGAGAAGGTGCCGATATGCGAATCAGTCTCGAAGCCCGGCAGAGCCGAGCTGATCGACGATGACTTGAACACCGCCTGCGCCGTGTGGGTGTCGATCAGGTCGACGTCCTGGATCGCCACCGTGCCGCTGGCCGTCAGCGTTGCGCAATCATCCTCGATGACCGCTCCCTTTGCCGCGTCGGCATCGCTGGTGATCGTGGGACCGTCGTTGACGCCTGTGATCGTGACGGTGACGTCCTGCGCGACAGTCGCGTTGTGATTATCCTTGAAGGTGACCGTGTAGACCTGGGTGATGGACTGGCCCTGCGCCAGCGACTGCAGCACCGCATTGCTGTTGTCGAGGCTGAAGTGCCACTTGAGCGTAGCGCCGTTGTTGGTGTCCGTGTTGGATTCCAGCACCAACGGATCGATCGTGAAGGTGCCGATGTTCGCGTTGGCGCCGAACCCCGGCAGAGGCGAGCTGACGGACGACGACGTGAACACCGCCTGCGCGCTATGGGTGTCGATCAGGTCGAGGTCCTGGATCGCCAGGGTGCCGTCAACCGTCAACGTCGAGCCAGCGTCCTCGATGACATGACCAGTTGCCGCCGCCCCGCTGCTGGTGACGATCGGCGTGTCGTTGACGCCCGTGATCGTGACGGTGACTTCCTGCGAGACGTGGGCACCGTGATTGTCTGTGAAGGTGACGGTGTAGACCTGCGTGATGGTCTGCCCTTCGGCTAGCGACTGCAGCACCGCGTTGTTGTTGTCGAGCGTGAAGTGCCAGCCCAGCGTCGCGCCGTTGTTGGTGTCAGTGCTGCATTCCAGGACCGACGGATCGATCGTGAAGGTGCCGATGTTCGCGTTGGCACCGAAGCCCGGCAACGCCGAGCTGACGGACGACGAGGTAAACACCGCCTGCGCCGTATGGGTATCGACCAAGTCGAGATCCTGGATCGCCAGCGTGCCGGCGATCGAGCGTGTCAGGCCGCTATCCTCGGTGACGCTCCCCTTTGCAGCGTCGGCATCGCTCGTGATGATCGGCGCATCATTCGCGCCGGTGATGGTGATCGTGACGTCCTGCGAGACCTGTGCACCGTCATCGTCGGTGAAGGTGACGGTGTAGACCTGGGTAATGGTCTGGCCCTCGGCCAGCGACTGGAGCACCGGGTCGTTGTCGTTGAGCACGAAGTGCCAGCCCAGCGTCGCGCCGTTGCTGGTGTCGCCGTTGGATTCGGTCACCGACTGATCGATCGTGAAAGTCCCGAGCGGCGTGTTGCCGTCGAAGCCCGGCAGATGCGCGTTTGATGTCGCTGACTTGAACACGGCCTGCGCGGTGTGCGTGTCGATCAGGTCGAGATCCTGGATCACCAGCGTGCCGCCGGTCGACAGTGTCGCGCCGGCATCCTCGGTGACGCCCCCCTTTGCAGCGTCGGCATCGCTGGTGATGGTCGGCGCATCGTTCGTGCCGGTGATGGTGATCGTGACGTCCTGCGAAACCTGTGCACCGTGGTCGTCGGTGAAGGTGACGGTGTAGACCTGGGTGATGGTCTGGCCCTCGGCCAGCGACTGGAGCACCGGGTCGTTGTCGTTGAGCACGAAGTGCCAGCCCAGCGTCGCGCCGTTGCTGGTGTCGCCGTTGGATTCGGTCACCGACTGATCGATCGTGAAAGTCCCGAGCGGCGTGTTGCCGTCGAAGCCCGGCAGATGCGCGTTTGATGTCGCTGACTTGAACACGGCCTGCGCGGTGTGCGTGTCGATCAGGTCGAGATCCTGGATCACCAGCGTGCCGCCGGTCGACAGTGTCGCGCCGGCATCCTCGGTGACGCCCCCCTTTGCAGCGTCGGCATCGCTGGTGATGGTCGGCGCGTCGTTGGTGCCGGTGATGGTGACCGTGACATCCCGGGTAACTGTGCCACCGTGATGGTCGTCGACCTTGACTGTGTATACCTGCGTGATGGTCTGGCCTTCGGCCAGCGACTGGAGCACCGGATCGGTGTCGTTGAGCGTGAAGGTCCAGCCTACGGATCCGCGCGTGCTGACACCCGGGCTCTCGCTCACTCCCGTCAGCGCGAAAGTGCCGATATGCGACGTGCCGTTGCCAAAGCCGGGCAGATGTGCGTTCGACGTCGTCGACTTCAGGACGAAGCTCGCGCCGTGCGTATCGGTGAGATCGGGGTCGTTGAAGGCGATGGTGCCGCTGGCTAGCAGGGTCGCCGCGGCGTCCTCTTTCACGGCGCCGGTCGGCGTGGTCGAGTCCTCGACGATGGTCGGCACGTCGTTGGTGCCCTCGACATTGACGTCCGCGCCGTCGATGGACACGGTGAGCGGCGTGCTGACGACGCCGCCGTGCCCGTCATCCACCTGCACCACGTAGTTCAGGATCAGCTTCTCGTTCTCGCCGAGGAAGTCGAACAGATGGTCGGGAACGCTGTAGGTCCAGGTGGCCGAGCCGTTGTTGCCGTTTCCGGCGCCCTGAATCACCGTCAGCGGCACCTTGACGGCGGAGATCGCGGCGAGTTGCGTCGGGGTCAACGTCGCCGTGATGTCGTTGC
Source organism: Bradyrhizobium sp. 199 (assembly GCF_023073355.1). Lineage (GTDB taxonomy): Bacteria > Pseudomonadota > Alphaproteobacteria > Rhizobiales > Xanthobacteraceae > Bradyrhizobium. The sequence continues at coordinate 658,467 of NZ_JADPJI010000002.1, read as the reverse complement.
CCTCGGCGTCGAGATATTTGAACGGCTGGACGGACGAGAGCTCCGCACTCACGATCGGCCGGTCCGTCAGATCGACGTCGGCGAAGGTGACCGTGCCCGTGATGACGTCCAGCGCCTCGTTGCCGGTCCCGACCTGCTCGATGACGGCGCCGCCTGACGTCGCCACCGTGGGCTTGTCGTTCGTTCCGGTGATCGTGACGGTGATCGGGACGAACTTGCTCTCCGGGTTGACTGCGAAATTGGTGTCGACGCGGACCATGTAGGTCAGCGTCAGGGTTTCGCCGGCCGCGAGGAAGTCGAAGACGTTGTCTGGGATCGTGTAGGTCCAGACCGCCGAGCCGTTGTTGTTGTTGCCGCCGTCGGCGGCGACGCCGATCTGGATCTGCGTCGCCGCAATATCCTGCTTCTGGAGCGCGGAGAGCGAGCCGGTAACGTCCTGCTGGCCGGCATTCTTGTAGACATAGTTCGGCGCGTCGGCGAGGCTGATGCTTACCGTCGGCCGATCGCCGAGATTTTGATCGACGAAGGTGATCCGGCCGGAGACGGTGTCGGTATGCGCCGTATCGCCCGTGGTGTCAGCGCGCTCGGTCAGCGCGAACGCCGTCTTCACATTGCCGCCGAGATCGAGGCTTTGCACCAGCGGCTGGCCCGGCATGCGGGTGACGAGCGGCGTTGAAGTGGTGGGATTGTCCTGTCCCTGCGGATTGAGGTTGACGAATGTTGCGGTCACGACGGCGCCGGACGCCGACTTCAACAGCACCTCCTGGCCGATCGGCGTGAGCGTGTCGGTGAAGTTCGTGGTCAGCTTGGTGTTGGTATTGTTGTCGGTGAACTTCAGCGTGAATACGTCGGTGATCAGCTTCTGCACGTCCGGCGACATCAGTGCGTTGGAGATCGAGACGTTGCCGCCGCTGATCTGGATCATCTGGCCGGCCTGGTTGACCGTCGCGATCGGCAGCAGCGTGACCTTGTCGAACAGGATGTAGGAGCCCGTCGTGCCGTTCGGCTCGACCAACACCTGGAAGCTCGCCTGCGGCTGCGGATCGCCGCCGCCGGCGGGAACGACGAAGTTGATCTGGGTCAGCACGGCGGTGCCGCGGATGCCCATGGTGGCGACCGGCGTGTCGATCTTCATGTCGCCGTGCTTGGCGGTCTCGCCGGCGACGAAGGTGATGGTGCCCGCGACCAGGCTGAGCAGAGAGGAATTGCTCGACCCGTTGGGGTCGTAGACCATCTCGTTCAGCACCATCCGCGCATTGGAGGACAGGCCGAACACGGTGCCGTCGATGAAGGTGATGCCCAGCGTCGAATCGGCGCCGGTCGAGACCACATCACCCTTCTCGACGTTGTCGCCGTTGTTCAGGATGACCGAGACGCCGTTGCGGATCGCGGTCGCGCTGCCCACGAGCTTGGTGACGTGGCCGATGACCTGGGCCGCGGCCGCGCCGGGCGCGGCTTGCGCAACCTGGACATAGCCCGTGAGCGCGTTGACGACGTCACCGCTGAGGTGGGCGCCATCGGGGGAGGCGAGCGCGGCGCGCTTGTCGCCCCTGAAATAATCGTGAACGACGAACTCGTGCCCCTCGTGGGACAGCACTAGATCGAGACCTGTGCGCTTGAACTCGCCGTTGAAGATCAGATGGGGGTCGGGAACAACGAACGCGCCCTCAGGCACATGGCCATGCGCTTTCGCTGTAAACGAATCGACATGCGCATCGCCAAGCGAACGGGAACTTTGGCCGTCCAAAGGAATCGCGGCGTCAAATTGGCCAGCGTAATTCAACCGGGCACCGTAAAAAGGGTTAAAATTTAAGTAAGTATCGACGGTCTATGCTTGCATACCATTAGCAAGTCCTTAGCGATACCATCTATTGCTTGTGTGATTTCGCGTCACTTGGCTTCTGAAGGCCCCGCGGGTCGGAACCAGTCCAGAGAAACCAAAGTAATACCTAAAATATTGTGAAGTCGAATCCGGTCTGTTTCCACGCATTTCCAGTCATCCAGAGTATCCTGCTGTATAGTCGCCGGGCAGATACTTGTGCCATCTTTCCTTCGCGAGGGCTCGCAGCATCCTGCGGCAAATACGGAGTTAAATCTGTGACCTAACTAACAGAACCCCATGAAATAGGGGGTCATTAGCCATGGAACGCAGATTCGGCTCTCCTACAACCTGTGTCTGCAATTGCCCCCTTTAGGCGGCATCAGACACCTCCTAGCCTCCGGATCGTAAAATTTTACGCAATATGGGGAGGCCCGTTTCAGCCTATTCCCCGGTTTTGGGAACCCCTCCCGGCGCGTTAAGCAGAACAAAACGGCCCGTCTCGCACTATCTCCACGAAAGCAACAAAGCCCGGCGCGTCGAGGTCGAGGGGGACCTGGCGAAGCCCGGGAAGGGGATGTCAGATGGAGACGACTGCTCGCTCGCGCGCTTGGCGCGCGATCCTTATCCTGTGCGGATTGGTCCTGCTCGGATCGGCCGCCGAGCTTCGCGCCGGCACGCTGCTGTCGCCTGGAGCAGGCCTTCTCGTACGCAAATCCGCCGAGCCGTTCGGCGTGTTCGCCTTTGCCATCTCGACCGGCAGCCTGCAGCAGAAATGGTCCGCGCTGAAGAACAGGCTCGACGACGACATGGTGCAGCTTGCGCTCTGCGACGGCGACCGGGACAATTGCGCATCGCCTGCCGCCGTGAAACTGCTCGCCATCGTCGATCAGGCCCGCGCCCGCGAGGGCCGCGCGCGGCTCGGCGAGACCAACCGCGCCATCAACCTTGCCATTCGGGCCGCCAATGACGGCATCGACGACGTCTGGAGTTCGCCGCTTGCGACCTTCGCCCGCGGCGCCGGCGATTGCGAGGACTACGCCGTTGCCAAGCTGGCCGCGCTGCGGCTTGCCGGCATTCTGCCTGAGGACCTCCGCATCGTCGTGGTGCGCGACGTCAGGGCCGGCGAAGAGCATGCGGTCGTCGCCGCAAAGCTCGACGGGCACTGGCTGATGCTCGACAACCGCCGCATGGCGATGGTCGAGGACGACGCTGTGCGGGGCTACCAACCGCTGTTCACACTGTACCAGTCGGCCGTGATGAAATATGTCGACGAACCCGCGCGGTTCTCGATGGTCGCCCCCGAGGCACGTTGATTGTAGCGTTCTGGTAGCCAACCGTCCGTCACAAACCCATTCCACCGCGCGACCCGAACCGCTAGCATGGCGCCTTCCATGCGGGGGCGACTGGAATGCGGTTCATCGTGCCGACTGTGCTTGCGCTGCTGGTCTTGCCGGCGGCTCCGGGCTTGGCGCAATCCGGCCCATCCGACCGCACCGTGGCCGACAGGCTGCCGCTGTTTGCCAGGAACAACTGCCAGCAGATCCGCGATCCCGGCAATCAAATGTTCTGCGGTGACGTCACGCTCGCCGCCGCCGCCGAGAAGCTGAGCTCGGCGATCGAGGGTCGGCTCGCCCGTCTACCCGATCGTCTGCCTGCGATCGAGGAAAATGCGATCTGGATCCGCCAGCGCAACCTCAGTTGCGGCATCGTCGGCCAGACCGCGATCCGCACGGACGATTTCGATCAGGTGAAGGCCTGCCTGCTCAAGGTGACCGAGGAGCGCGCCGCGATCCTGCGCGATCCTGATTTCGACTGCCTCGCAACCAACACCGCAGCGGGCGCGCTGATCTGTGCGGATCCGTCGCTGGCGCTGGCCGAAACCGAGCTCAACGGCCAGGTGCTCGGCCTGATCGGCAAGCTGGACCCCACCGCGGCGCGCTTTGCGTTCGCCGAATATGACAGGTGGACCCGCGAGCGCGACCGCAAATGCAATCTGGTCGACAAGGAGAATGTGCCGCTCCACGAGCTCGAAACCGCGGAGGAGTGCCTTGCGGACCATTTAAAGCGCAAGACGGACGAGATCCGTGCGGCGAAGGGCGACTCTAAGAAGGTGTTCGGCCGGCAGGTCGCGGCCCGCATCCCCGACACCGACGCGGTCGACTTCTGCGCGGCGCGCATCCACGCGGCCAATTCGTGCGGCAACTTCCTCCGCATCAACCGCGTCTACGCGATCGACAGCCAGGTCACCGAGCAGGAGGCGCAGGTCACGGGTGAGATCGAGATGGCCGTGCTGGCGCCCTTCACCATGTGCAGCAAGGTCGCCTCCAGCTGCACCGGCACCTGCTGGGACGCCAGGACAGGTCGTCCGCAGCCGGGAGCCGGCAACAAGGAGCGTTCCGCGGAAGCCTTCAATGTCACGCGCCGGCTCCGGATCCAGCGGACATTTGCTTTCGTGAAAGCCGCCGATGGCTGGCGTTGCCGCGAGGACGAGCTGGCCCCCGTGAATTCAGGCACTGCGAGCGGGGGATCGTAGGCTCCCTCTCTCTCCCCGCTCTTACGGGGCAGACGGTGAAAGACGGACTCGCGGATACTCCCCCTTACCCGGAATTGTATCGCAAATTCCCGCCTCTCCCCGCACGCGGACGCACGCGGGGAGAGGCGCAGAAGCATCAAAACATCAGATTGTCCTTCACCAGCACCCAGCGGCCGTTCTTCACCTGCTGCACCTGGGTGACGGTCGTGGCGAGATGGTTGGTCTTCGAGAACACGGTCGGCGGCGAATTGAAGATATCCTGGAACTTGTCACCGGACTCGAGCGCGTCGAGCATCTTCTGGCCAGTGAGATCCTTGCCAGCCTTGTTGGCATAATGCGCGAACGTCATCACCGCATTGTAGCCAATGATGGCCTGGGTGTTGGCGTCGGCGTTGAACGTCTTCTTATAATTGACGAGCCAGTCCTTCACCTTTCCCTTCGCAGTGTCTTCGTAAGGAATTTCGAAGTTCGAAGCGGCATACAAGCCTTCCACCACTTCCTTGCCGAGCGCCGGCACTTCGAGCACGTTAACGGGCGTGGCACCGAGGAAGGTGACCTCCCAGCCGAGCTTCTTGGCCTCGGCCATGGTGCCGATAGGCTCACGGAGGACGGCGCCGAGCACGACGAGGTCGCAGCCGTCGGATTTCATCTTGGCGACCTGCGCCGAGAAGTCGGAGGCGCCGCGCTTGTAGCTCGTGATCGACGCCGGCTGCACCTTCATGGCGGCGAGCTGCTGGTTAAAACCATCGAGCACGTTTTTTCCGTACTCGTCGTCCTGATGCATGATGCACGGCTTCTTGAAATTCTTTGCCTCGATCATGTATTTGAGCGCTGCGCGCGTGCTCTCGACATAGGGCAGGAGGTTGTTGAACTTCAGCCGCTCCTGCGGCTTGGCCGGGTCGAACTTGAAGGTGAACTCGGCCGCCGTCAGCGGGAAGAGCTGAAGCACGCCGGCGTCGAGCAGGATGTCCTGCGCGGCCAGTACGGTCGGCGACCCCATCGGTCCCACCATCGCGAAGATCTTGTCGCGCTCGATCAGCTTCTGCGATGCCAGTACGGCCTTCTTGGGATCGTAGCCGCTGTCCTCGATGACCAGCCGGATCTTGCGGCCGTTGATGCCGCCCGCCGCATTGACCTCCTCGGTTGCCATCTTCATGCCATTTGCGACCGGGACGCCCCAGCCCTTGATCGGGCCCGACAGGTCCTGATGCGAGCCGAGGACGATCTCGGTTGCCGAGATACCGTCATTGGTGACCTTGGTTTGCGCTGTGGCCGGCAGACAGGTGAGCACCACGGCACCCACAGCGAGGCCGAATGCGCTGAACGATTTCGACATTGACGTCTCCTCTCCTAAAGGCCCGTGTCACGCGAAGGGCGGGGGCCATCGCTCCTTCGCTTTCCCGAATGGTCCGACGCCTCACGCCACCGCGCGCTGGCGATACATCGCTTCAATCTCGGCAGCGTAGCGCTTGTTCACGAAACCGCGCTTCAGCTTCATGGTCGGGGTCAGTTCTTCGTCTTCCGGCGTGAGCTGGCGCTCGATCAGGTAGAATTTCTTGATGGCTTCGACGCGGGCAAAATTGCCGTTGACCTGCTCGATCTCGCGCCAGATCAGGTCCTGGATCTCCGTCGCCCGGCACAGGCTGGCATAGTTGGTGAAGGGGATGTCGTGATCCTGCGCGAACTTCTCGACATTCTCCTGGTCGATCATCACGAGGCAGGTCAGGTACGGCCGCTTGTCGCCGATCACCACGGCGTCCGAGATGTAGGGCGAAAATTTGAGCTGGTTCTCGATCTCGGACGGCGTGATGTTCTTGCCGCCGGAGGTGATGATGATGTCCTTCATCCGGTCGGTGATCCGGACGAAGCCTTCATTGTCGATGCTGCCGACATCGCCGGTGTGCAGCCAGCCTCGGGAATCGATGGTCTCGGCGGTCTTCTCCGGCTGATTCAGATAGCCCATGAACAGGAAGTCGCCCTTGATGAGTATCTCGCCGTCGGGCGACAGCGCGACCTCGCCCCAGGACACCGCCGTCCCGACCGAGCCGAGCTTGATCCGCTCCGCCGGCATCATGGTGGCCACGCCGCAATTCTCGGTCTGGCCGTAGACTTCGTGAATGTCGATTCCGAGCGCGAGATACCAGCGGATCAGCTCCGGCGCGATCGGCGCCGCGCCGGTGAAGGCGACGCGGCAACGGTCGAGCCCGATCATCCGGCGAATGTTGCGAAATGCGATGCGATAGGCGAGACGGTTGGCGATGCGCAGCGACAGTGGCGGCGCCTTGCACTCGAGCCGACAATCGACCATGCGATAGCCGATGTCCATTGCGCGGCGATAGACCCATTGCTGGAGCGGGGTCGCATCCTTCAGCGCGATGGTGATGGCGGAATAGAATTTCTCCCAGATGCGCGGCACCGCGAGAAAAATGGTCGGCTGCACCTCGCGCAGATTGTCCGGCACGGTCTCCGTGCTTTCGGCGAAATTCATCACCGAGCCGAGCGCGACCGAGATGTAGTAGCCACCGACGCGCTCGGCGACGTGGCACAGCGGCAGGAAGAGCAACCGCTCATCGTCGTCCCGCGCCGGAATGAAGTCGTTGGCGTGCCGCATCTGATGCGTGACGCTGCGGTTGGCGTGCATCGCGCCCTTGGGCGGACCGGTCGTACCGGACGTATAGACGAGGATCGCGAGATCTCCGGCGCCGCGGCTGTCGATCATCTCCTGCCACAACGTTTCGCGGCCGACCATGTGATTGCGGCCGAGCGCGCGAAATTCGTCGAGTGACATCACCATGTCGTCGGAGAAGCCGCTCAGGCCCTCCATGTCGAACACAATGATCTTCTGCAAGCTCGCGCAGCGAGCGCGGCAGGCGAGGATCTTGTCAAGCTGCTCCTCGTCCCCGGCGAAGATCACTTTCGTTCTGGAATCGTTGACGAGATATTCAACCTGGGACGATGCATCGGTCGGGTAGATGCCCGAGGCCACGCCGCCGGCGCACAGGATGCCCATGTCGGCATGGACCCATTCGGGAACGGCGTTGGCGATGATGGAGGCGACGTCGCCGGGCATGAAGCCGGAGGCGCGAAGCGCGTAGGCAATCTCCTTCGATATCTCCAGCCACTCGCGCCAGCTCGTCGGCTGCCATATCCCGAATTTCTTCTCGCGGATCGCCGGCCGCTCGCCCCGCGTCTCCGTAGCGCGCAAAAAGCTCTTTGCGATCGTGTCAGCGACCGTCAGCACCGCCGGCCGGGCCATGCGTCTCTCCTCCTTGTCGCTTCTGCCCTCCGCTGCCTGCCTTGCCGGCGGTCTTTGCTTGCGGATGGGCAATCTCATCTTACTGCCAGCTCTTCCTCACCGCCACGTCTTCTTCTTCTTCCAGCGCCGCTCGCCCCGCGCGCCCGCTTCCTTGGCACCAAGGTAGAACTCCTGGATGTCCTGTGAATGCATCAAGCGGTCGCAGCTGTCGTTCATCACGATGCGGCCGATCTCCAGCACATAGCCGTAATGCGCGGTCTCCAGCGCGACCTTGGCGTTCTGCTCGACCAGCAGGATCGACATGCCCTGCTCCTCATTGACGCGGCGGATGATGGCGAAGATTTCCTTCACCAGCAGCGGCGACAGGCCGAGCGAGGGCTCGTCGAGCAAGAGCAGCGTCGGCCGGTTCATCAGGGCGCGCCCAATCGCCAGCATCTGCTGCTCGCCGCCGGAGAGCTGGCCGGCCGGCTGGTTGATGCGCTCCTTCAGGCGCGGGAAATAGCCGTAAACGCGATCGATATCCTCTGCGACTCCGTCGCGATCCTTGCGCGGATAGGCCCCCATCATCAGGTTTTCGCGCACGGACAGGAACGGGAAGACCTCGCGTCCTTCCGGCACATGGCTGAGGCCGAGCCGCACGATCCTGTCGGCTTCCATGCGCTGGATCGGCTTGCCCAGGAATTCGATCGAGCCCTTCTGCGGATCGAGAATGCCCGAGATGGTCTTCAGCACGGTGGTCTTGCCGGCGCCGTTGGCCCCCAGCAGCGTGACGATGCGGCCGCGCGGCACTTCCAGCGAGATGCCGCGGATCGCCATGATCGGCCCGTAATAGCTCTCGATGTTGGAGAGCTTCAGGATAGTCTCGGGTGTCGCGATCGCATCCATCGCCTCAGGCTCCCAGATAGGCGGCGACGACATCGGGGTGCTGCTGCACGTCGGCGGGCGACCCCATGGCCAGCACCCTTCCGTAATTCAGTGCGATGACGCGATCGGAGACGCGGTTGACCAGGGACATGTCGTGCTCGACCATCAGCACGGTGACGCCGAGCTCGCTTTTCATGTCGCGGATCCAGAACGACATGTCGTCCGTCTCCTCGACATTGAGGCCGGACGACGGCTCATCGAGCAGGATCAGCTTCGGCTCCGAGCAAAGCGCGCGTGCCAGCTCAATCACCTTGCGCACGCCGTAAGGCAGGCCGGAGATCAGCTTGTCGCGATAGGGTTCGAGATCGAGGAATTCGATGACCTGCTCGACCCTGCGCCGATGCACCTTCTCGTTGGCCCGCACGCTCGGCAGGAACAGCAGCTCCTGCCAGAGCTGCGTCGTCGAGTGCCGATGGCGGCCGACCAGGAGGTTGGAGAGCACGGTCGCATTCTCGAACAGCTCGATGTTCTGGAAGGTCCGTGCGATGCCCAGTTTTGCGATGTCGTAGGGTGGCTCCTCCGTGATGTCCTGGTCCTCGAAGAAGATGCGGCCCGAGGTCGGCCGGTAGATGCGCGAGATCAGGTTGAAGATCGAGCTCTTGCCCGCGCCGTTCGGCCCGATGATCGAGAGGATCTCGCCCTTCTCGACCGCGAAGGACACCGCATCGACGGCCTTGAGGCCTCCGAAATGCAGCGACAGGTTCTCGGCGCGGAAATAGCTCATCGGTTCCGCTCCGACTTCACGTAGATCTTCTGCCGCTTGAAGGTGGCGCGCTTGTAGAGTGGGAACAGCTGGAAGAAGAGCTTGATCTTCAGCCAGCGGCCGTAGAGCCCGAGCGGCTCGAACAGCACGAACATTACGATGATGATGCCGTAGATCGCGCCCTTCAGGCCGTTGAGCGAGGCGAAAGCTGCGACCTTCGACTGGATGTTTCCTGCGGTGGCCGTGCCGGCGCCGAACGTCGCGGCGATGCCGGCGATCATGCCAGGCATGTCGTCCTTCAGATACGTCAGGAACGGATCGATCATCACGATGAAGATCGCCCCCAGCACCGCGCCGTGCAGGCTGAATGAGCCGCCGATCAGGATCACGATGATGAACTCGATCGACAGCTGCAGCGTGAACATCTCCGGCGAAATGAAGGAGAGCTTGTGGGCGAACAGCACGCCGGCAAAGCCGGTGATTGCCGCCGAGATCGCAAAGGACTTGACCTTGTAGAGCGCGACATTGACGCCCATGCTGCGCGCCGCCGTCTCGCTGTCGCGGATCGCGACGAAGGCGCGTCCGGTCGGCGAGCGCAAGAGGTTCAGCGTCCCGACGATGGTCAGCACCAGCACCGAGAGACAGAGGAAATAGAAAGTCGGGCTGTCGCGCGGTACAGCGACGCCGAGCAGCGACAGCGTCTTGACCCGCATGCCCTCGTTGCCGTGGGTAACGCTTTCCCAGCGCGCCAGGATCTCCTCGACGATCAGGGCAAACGAGATGGTGGCGATGACGAGATAGATGCCGGTCAGGCGCAGGGCGGGAAATCCGACCAGAGCGCCGATCAAGCCGGTCAACGCGCCGGCTGCGAGAAAATAGACCGGGAACGGCACGTTGTATTTCTGCAAATAGGCTGCCGTGTAGGCCCCGATGGCGAGGAATGCGGCATGTCCGAGCGAGGCCTGGCCGGTGAAGCCGGTCAGGATCAAAAGCCCGACGCCAACGGTTGCATAGATGCAGACGAAGACGAGCTGGCTCATCACATAGCTGGAGAGCACGAACGGCGCGATCAACAGCAGCGCGAGCAGGATGCCGTACGAGACCAGATAGCCCGAATGCGGGAACAGCTTGATGTCGTCCTCATAGTCGGTCTTGAACAGGAAGCGCATGGCGTTCAGACCTTCTTGCGAACGTGATGGCCGAACAGGCCTTCAGGCTTCAAGAGCAGCACGGCGAGCAGCACGAGGTACGGCGCGACATCCTTCCAGCCTTCGGGCAGGTAAAAGCCGGCCATGCTCTCGATCACACCGATCAGGACGCCGCCGACCACCGCGCCCGGGATCGAGCCGAAGCCGCCGAGCACCGCGGCGGGAAACGCCTTCAGGCCAAGCACGAGGCCGACATTGGAATGGATGAAGGTGATCGGCGCCAGCAGCACGCCGGCGCAGGTCGCGACCGCCGCGCTGATCGCCCAGACGATCGAGACCACGCGCTTGACCGGAATGCCCATGTAGTAGGCGGCGAGCATGTTCTCGGAACTTGCGCGCATCGCAGTGCCCAGGATGGTCTTGTTGAAGAAGAGATAGAGCAGCGTGCACAGGATCATCGTCGCCGCGATCACCGACAGTTTGTCGTAGGCGAGCACCAGCGACCCGATCCGCAGCACTCCCTGGCTGAAGGGAGTCTCGATCTTCAGATCGTCGGTGCCCCAGATCATGCCGGCGATCGAGCGCAGGAAATAGCCGAGCCCGATCGTGGCCATGATGATCGAGAATTGCGGATAGCCGAGGATCGGCCGCACCACCACGCGCTCCGCCAGCATGCCGAACAGCGCCATCGCGGCCACTGCACCGGCAAAGCCGATCCAGTAGTTCAGGCCCATCATGCCGATGAAGGTGAAGGCGAAGAAACCTCCGAGCATCATCAGATCGCCCTGGGCGAAATTGACGACCTCGGTGGCCTTGTAGACGAGCACGAAACCGAGCGCGATCAGGCCGTAAACGCAGCCGAGCGCGACACCGCTGACCAGCTGCTGAACGAAATCCAGCATCGACGCGCGTCCTCCCGATACAACCGGCGGCTCTTTCCGACCGCCTTGCCGCATCTTGTGTCCAGCCGCTACGCAGTCGTTTCGCCGCGTTAGCGCCATTTGTCCGGAACCAATTCAGCCTGAACCGCCCAGCGCTGTCAACAAACGATGACTTCCGTTTAGTCCAATCCGGATGACGGAATTTGCGGCAGCGCGATTCACGGCGCCGAAACATCTTCAAGTCATGGTCGCGGCGCGATACAAAACCGGATGGTGTGGCCGTCATGAAGCCGGACAGCTCGGCGCTGGAAGTGGTGGGGTTAACGAAGCGTTTTGACCGGCTGGCGGTCGACGGCCTCGATCTCACCATCCGCGCCGGCGAATTCTACGCCCTGGTCGGCCCCAACGGCGCCGGCAAGACCACCAGCTTGCGCATGGTTGCGGGCCTGCTGCGCCCCGACGCCGGCGCGGTCTCGATCTTCGGCATCGATGCGCTCCAAAACCCCGTCGCCGCCAAGCAGGTGATGGCGTGGGTCTCCGACGAGCCCATGATCTACGACAAGCTGACCCCGCTCGAATATCTCGAATTCGTCGCCGGCCTCTGGGGCATCGCGCCATCGGCCTCGGAACCGGTTGCGCAGGACCTGCTCGGCTCGCTCGGCCTCGAGCCGCACCGGCACGAGCGCTGTGAGGGCTTTTCCAAGGGCATGCGCCAGAAGGTAGCGCTGGCCGGCGCGCTGGTGCACGATCCCCGCCTCATCATCCTTGACGAGCCGCTGACGGGGCTCGACGCCGTCTCTGCCCGCCATGTGAAGGGTCTTCTCAGCGAGCGCGTCCGCGCCGGCTGCACCGTCATCATGACCACGCATATTCTCGAAGTGGCCGAGCGGATGGCCGACCGCATCGGCGTGATCGCCTCGGGCCGCCTCGTCGCCGAAGGCACGCTGACCGAGCTGCGCCAGCAGAACGGTCATGCCGACACCAGCTTGGAGGATCTCTTCATCGCGCTGGTGACGCTTCCGGAAGCGGCATGAGCTCGGCAACTGCGCTGTCCTGGTTTGCCCGCCACGAGCTCCGGCTCGCCTGGCGCGAATGGCTGGCCATGATGACCGGCGGACGCCGCAAGCGGACGCGCGTCGCTGTGATCGGCCTGATCTGCTTCGCCGCGCTGCTGCACCTGCCGGCATGGGCGGTGATCGGCCGCTTCGCCGATCTGCAACTGCCGCTCGACAAATCCTCGCTGATCGTGATCTCGGCGACGATATTTCTCGCCTGGACGCTGATGCTGTCGCAGGCGATCGAATCGGTGACGCGGGTGTTCTACGCCCGCGCCGATCTCGACCTGATCATGTCCTCGCCGGCGAGGCTGGCAAATCTGTTCTCGGTCCGCATCGCCGCGATCGCGCTGACCGTCACCGTGATGGCGCTGCTGTTCTCGACACCCTTCGTCGACGTGCTCGTAATCGGCGGCGGCGCGCGCTGGCTCGCGGCATTCGGGGTGGTCGTCGCCATGGGCCTGTCGGCCGCGGCGATCGCGATCGCCGTCACCATCCTGCTGTTTCGTCTGATCGGCCCGGCGCGGACGCGCCTCATTGCCCAGATTCTCGCCGCCATCATCGGCGCCGGCTTCGTGATCGCGCTCCAAGTCGCCGCGATCATGTCCTACGGCACGCTGTCGCGCTTCACCATCCTGACCTCGGGTAGCGTGGCTGCTCATGCTCCCGATGTCGACAGCATCTGGTGGTGGCCGGCGCGGGCGGTGATGGGCGACAGCGAAGCGCTACTGCTGCTCCTGGCGCTCGCTTTGGTGCTGCTCGGAAGCGTCATGGCGATCTTCTCGCACCGCTTTGCCGACACGGCGATCGACGCCGCAGCCTATGGCACCTCCGGCAGTAAGCGCGCGAAGGCGCGCCCTTTCCGCAGCGGGTCGCGGCAGCAGGCGCTGCGGCGCAAGGAATTCTCGCTGCTCTGGCGCGATCCCTGGCTGATCTCGCAGACATTGATGCAGCTGCTCTATCTCGTGCCGCCGGCGCTGCTGCTGTGGCGCAATTTTGCCGACAGCTCCGCCGCGCTGACGCTGATCACTCCGGTCATCGTGATGGCGGCCGGACAGCTTGCCGGCGGACTTGCCTGGCTGACGATCTCGGGCGAGGACGCCCCCGATTTGGTCGCAACCGCACCGCTGACGCCATCCAACGTCACCCGCGCCAAGATCGAGGTGGTGCTGATCGCGATCGCGGTCATCTTCTGCCCGCTGGTCGCCGCGCTCGCTTTCGCCTCGCTCTACCAGGCCGCGATCAGCGCCGGCACGGTCATCGTCAGCGCGGCCTCCGCGACCGCGATCCAGCTCTGGTTCCGGGTGCAGGCCCGGCGCAGTCAGTTCCGCCGCCGCCAGACCTCGTCGCGGCTCGCGACTTTCGCCGAAGCCTTCTCCTCGATCGGCTGGGCCGCAACGGCAGCGCTGCTGCTTGCGCTCCCCATCGCGGGCCTCATCAGCGGCCTGATCACCGCGAGCCTCGTTGCTATCACCTGGAAGTTCAGCCCAAGGCGGGAATGAGGGGGAGTAGGAGCTGCGACCTGACGCGCTGTTGAACGCGAGCTGTTGGCCTCGCGCTACGTGCGCGCTAGACTTCCGCCGAAGTCATCGGGGACGGATACATGCGGCGACTGGTTTCGGCGGCTCTGGCGCTGTTCTGCGTATCCTTCGCACCTGCTCTGGCCCAGCAGCCGCAGCGCAGCGAGTGCCTGGCGATGGCCCATACCGCGCCGCGGGCGATGCCGGTCGCATTTCGGCGGGCGGCCAGCTCCGCCGAGGTCGAGATCACTTATGCCGGCCATTCCACCTACTACATCGACACGCCCGCGGGCTTGCGCATCGCCACCGACTATAGCGGCGCCTATCAGGTCGGCCGGCTGCCCGACGTCGCCACCATGAACCGGGCCCACAGCACCCACTACACTCTCTTTCCTGACAGGCGCATTCCCCACGTGCTGCACGGCTGGAGCGAGGACGGCAAGCCGGCGATCGTGTCGGAGCGTATCAGTGACACCTTCGTCCGCAATGTCACGACCGACATCCGCCGCTATTTCGGCGACGATGCCGGCGCCGACATGATCCGTGACGGCAATTCGGTCTTCATCTTCGAGGTCGCGGGCCTCTGCATCGGCCATCTCGGCCACCTCCATCACAAGCTCGACGACAGCCATTTCGCCCAGATCGGACGGCTCGATATCGTGATGGTGCCGATCGACGGCACTTACACCATGTCGCTGGACGGCGTCTCCGAAATCACCAAGCGCCTGCGGGCCTCGGTGGTGCTGCCGATGCACCGCTTCGCCACCCCGCTCGACGACTTCATGCGCCGGATCGGCCAGCAGTTCGAGATCGACCGGCGCGCCGAGCGTTCCTTCCGGATGTCGCGGGATGCGCTGCCCTCGAAGCCGACCGTGATCATCCTCGACGGGGTCTGAGGCGCAATTTTCTCCAAGCCGGCCGCCGGCCGGTCGTGCTGATCTCCTCGCAACAGGAGACCGACATGAGCGAGTTTGGCAGACTTTTGCACGCGGACGGACCAAATCCCGAGCATGCGGCGGCGCTCCAGCTCTATGGTCGCTTCGTCGGCGACTGGGAGGCCGAGATCACCGCCCACGGCTCCGATGGCGCGAAACATACCGCGCCCGGAGAGATCCATTTTGGCTGGGTGCTGGAAGGCCGCGCCGTCCAGGACGTCTGGATCATTCCCCGCCGGGCAGGCTCTCAGGCCTTTCCGATCGCCGGCAATTGGTACGGCACGACGATGCGCGTTTACGATCCGACCATCGACGCGTGGCGGATTTCCTGGTTCGACCCCGCACGCTGCGTCTTCCGCCAGCAGATCGGCCGTCCGCATGGACAGGATATCGTGCAGGAAGGCACGACCGAAACGGGCGAGCTGACGCGCTGGAGCTTTACGGAGATCACCAGGGGCTCCTTCCATTGGCTCGGCGAGGTCAAACCGGCCGATGCAACCGATTGGCGGCTGGTCGTCGATGTGAAGGCGAAGCGGCGGGCAGCTTAGAGCAAGATGAATATTGGTTGAATCGAATCGGGCCACGAGCTCCATCAACCTCTCCCGCTTGCGGGGGAGGTCGGCGCGAAGCGCCGGGTGGGGGCTCTCTCCATTTAGGGACATTCTCTGTAACCTCAAACAACCCCGACGCGGAGACACCCCCACCCCAGCCCTCCCCCGCAAGCGGGAGAGGGAGCGCACCTCCTGCGCCGCGGTGATGGCGCTCTGAACAACGCGCGCTGCTGCGCATGATTATGAGGTGCTAAGCTCCCGGCACAAGAAGCCTAAAGGGAGCGAACGCCGATGGCTGCAAGCGGTATGCCCGCCAATACGAGCGGGCTGTTCGTCGAGCCGCGCGAGGACTGGCTCGCGCTGCAGCAGGAGGAAATCATCGATCCCTTGCGGCCGATCGTCGACCCCCATCACCACCTCTGGAATCGCGGGCACCGTTATCTGATCGAGGAGATGGCCGCGGACATCGCTTCCGGCCACAACATCGTCGCCACCGTCTATGTCGATTGCCGCTCGATGTACCGCGCGCATGGGCCCGAGGCATTCCGGCCTGTCGGCGAAGTCGAGTTCGCCAACGGTGTTGCCGCGATGAGCGCGAGCGGTGCTTACGGCAAGGCCGCGATCTGCGCCGGTATCGTCAGCCACGCCAATCTGCTGCTCGGCGATAGCGCAAAGGGGGTGCTGGAAGCCGAGATCGCGGCCGGCAATGGCCGCTTCCGCGGCATCCGGCATTCCTCGGCCTGGGACGAGGATCCCATCGTCGCCGGCATGTATGCGAACAGGCCGAGGGGATTGTTGCAGGACCCGACCTTCCGCAAGGGATTTGCCTGCCTTGCACCGCTGAATCTCAGCTTCGATGCCTGGCTATTCCATCCGCAGATCGGTGAGCTCACCGAGCTTGCGCGCGCCTTTCCCGACACCAGGATCGTGCTCGACCATTGCGGCGGCCCGGCCGGAATCGGCCGCTTTGCAGGGCGGCGCGAGGAGGTGTTTGCGCAATGGCGCGCCTCGATCCGCAAGATCGCGACATGCGAGAACGTCGTGGTCAAGCTCGGCGGGCTCGCAATGTGCCTGCTCGGCTACGACTTCCATTTGCGCCAGAGGCCGCCATCGTCCGAGGAGCTTGCCACGGCCTGGCGGCCCTATGTCGAGACCTGCATCGAGGCGTTCGGCCCCAGACGCGCGATGTTCGAGAGCAATTTCCCGCCGGACAAGGGCCAGTGCAGCTATCAGGTGATCTTCAACGCCTTCAAGCGCATCAGCTCGTCTCTGAGCGAGGCCGAGAAGACGGCGCTGTTTTCGCAGACCGCAATCGATGTCTACCGGCTCGCGGCGCCGTCATGACGAGAAGAGGAGCCGGGATGTTGATCCCGCCCCCTCTTCCGTCGTAGCCGCTGGGAAGCGTCGTTGAATTAGAGACTAGCCGGCACCCATCAGCGAGGCCGGACGGCGCTCGCCGCCGAAAGCGAATATCTTCTTGAGCTTGTTGACCACGCGGATCAGGAAGCCGATCATCACGGGATTGGTTTTCCGGCAGAAGGCGATCTTCTTGACGTGGCCTTCGACATGCCATTTGGCGTGCGCACCGTCGCGGAAGAAAATGACATCGCCGGGGCCGTAGCGCTTCGGCGGCATACCGTCGCTCTCGAGCACGATCGATCCTTCCATGATCATGATCGTCTCGTCGATGTCGTAGTACCAGTTGAAGCGGCCTTCGGTGCACTGCCAGATGATGGTCGAGGCGGTGCCGTCGGCGCTGGTGGACAAGATGTGCGAGCGCGATACGGGATTACCCTCGATGATCCAGGACGGCTCGATCGGCCGCAGCTCGAGGTCGACATTGCAGCTACCGATTTCGATCAATGCGCGCGACATCTTCTTCCCCAGCGATATAATAAATATGGCCGGGTCTCGGCCCGGATTATTTAGAAAGATGCCGGGAACGCTAGTCACCGGTTTTTAATTCTTTCTTACGCCGGCCCCGAAAATCAGCCGGAAGTTGCGGACGCAACGCGGTTAATGCGGCGATTTCCCTGCAAATTCGTGCACATGAACCGATCCTTTCCGGGGTGCGACAAAGTGCGCGAACACCAAGCGGAGCCACGCCGATGCCCCTCACGCCCGAGGTTGTGACAGCCGATCGCGCAGTCGTCACCCGGCTCATCAGCCTCGATGTCTCCTTCGTGCCGGACGAGGAGCCCTGGTTCACCATCGACGGCACTGAAAACCCACGGCAGATCGGCAGTCACGGCTCTGGCGGCGCGTTCGTGCTGCTGCCGTCGCAGAATGTACTCTACGTCTCATCGGAGGGCCGCGCGGGAATTATCGCTGCTACGTTCGAGTCGTTCATCCAGCTCGTCGTCGCCCGCCCCTATTGGCTCGACATCCTGAAATTTTCCGGTGGTGGCGACCTCCAGGAGATGCGGCGCGCGGCGGAGGCGCTCGAGGCGACGCTCCACGACGAGATCAACGAAGCCCGCGCAGAGATCCGCAAGAGCCTCCGCCTCGGCGAGGCGGACGATCCTGTCGGCGCGCTCTACGAAGCGATCGCTGCTTCCGACGCCGTCGTGCGGGCCACCGACGGCAGCCCGTTCACGACACTGTTCAACCGTTTCAGCATCGACAACAATCCGAGGCTGCGCAACGCGGCGACGTGAGTCGTTCGACAGAGATCGAGCGCGCGCCTCGTCCTTCGAGACGGCCGCTTCGCGGTTTCCTCAGGATGAGGCTGATCGACATCGATGCCCGCTGAAGCGACTGCCGCGCACTTCCTGCTCATCCTGAGGAGCCCGCCAGCGGCGGGCGTCTCGAAGGATGGCTGCAGGAAGCCTTACTTCGCCCACTCACCCTTGCGGAACACCGGCACCTTGCTGCCATCGGGCAAAATGCCATCGATATCGGTCTCGGCCGAACCGATCATCCAGTCGATATGGATCAGGCTCTGGTTGCCGCCTTGCGCCGCGATCTGCTGCGGGCTCAGCTGGGCGCCGTTGACGAAGCACTTCGAATAGCACTGGCCGAGCGCGATGTGAGACGCTGCATTCTCGTCGAACAGCGTGTTGTAGAACAACAGCCCGCTCTGCGAGATCGGCGATGAATGCGGCACCAGCGCCACTTCGCCGAGGCGGCGGGCGCCTTCATCGGTGTCGAGCACCTTGTTCAGCACCTCCGCGCCGCGCGAGGCTTTTGCGTCCACGATCTTGCCGTCCTCGAACCGCACGGCGATGTTGTCGATCAGCGTGCCCTGGTAGGACAGCGGCTTCGAGCTCACGACATGGCCGTAGACCCGGCGGCAATGCGGCGTGGTGAAGACCTCCTCGGTCGGGATGTTGGCGTTGCAGCTGATGCCGTTCTTGGAGAGCGAGGCGCCGCCCTCCCATTCATGGCCGTCGGCCAGGCCGATGGTGAGGTCGGTGCCCGGCCCCGAATACTGCAGCGCGCGGAAACGCTGGCCGTTCAGCCAATTGGTGCGCTCGCGCAGCACCGCATTGTGGCTCGCCCAATTGTCCATCGCGTCCTCGCGGTCGACGCGGGACGCCGCGAAGATCGCATCCGCGAGCTTGCCGACCGCGACGTCCTCGGGATCATCAGGGAAGACCTGCTTGGCCCAGGACGGGCTTGGATAGGCGATGATGTTCCAGTTGGTGTCGAAATTGACGATCTTTTCCAGCGCAGGCTGATAGGCCATCGAATTCGCCTTGCTGGCGCGCGCCACCTTGGAAGGATCCTGGTCCGACAGCAGCATCGGATTGTCGCCGACGATGGCGAGCCGCGCGGTGTTGTCCGAGAACGCCTTGGCCATGCCCTCGTAGAGCCAGCCGGCGGCACGATCGAAACTGCTGTCGTGGCCGTGGCGGTAGCGCGCCAGCGTCATTTCCTCGTCCGACAGGATCGGCGTCACGATACCGGCGCCGGCCTTGTACGCATGCACGGCGATCCGCCGCACCAGCGGCAGCGCGATCGCGGGCGCCGTCAGCAGCAGATCCTGTCCCGGCCGCAAGCCCAGGCCCACCTTCACCGCCACCTCGGCCAACCGGTCGAGCTTCGCGGGATCAATGGGAGCGGTGGAATTGCGGTGATCAGTCATGCGGGGCCCTCTGCCGAAAGTCTCTCGTTCAATCTAAGGCTAGCATCGCGCGGCGCAAGTGCGCGAGCACCTTGCGACACTGGGAAGATACGCAGTTTCACGCATATTGGTTTTCAACGCGTTGCCGATTTCAGCACCCGGTCAACCATGGCAGGCGCAAGCCCGAGGTAATTTTTTGGTGAGGTGAGCGCCTCGATTGTGGCGCGATCGATGCGGCTCGTGATCCGCGAATCGGCGGACAGCGCATCGGCCAGGCTCATTCCCTTGTCGTTGGCCTGACGGCAGGCGTCATAGACCACGTCATGGGCCTCTTGCCGGCCGAGCTGCGGCGCGAGCCCCATCATGACCGCCTCGGCCACGATCAGGCCGCGGCTGATGGCGAGATTGTCATTCATCTTCTTCGCGTCGACGATAAGGCCTGCGAGGGCAAACTTCGCCTGGTACAGCGCGCCGGCGGTCAACACGAAGCTTTCCGGGATCGCCATCCATTCGGCGTGCCAGGGACCCGTGGCGCGCTCGAAATCCTGCACCATGGCATCAAGCATCAGCCCGGCGTGCTGGCGCACCGCCTTGGAGGCCGCCAGCATCAGTTCCGATGAGATCGGGTTGCGCTTCTGCGGCATGGTCGAGGAGGCGCCGCGCCCCTTGACGAAGGGTTCGTAGACCTCGGCGAACTCGGTCGAGGCCATGATCATGATGTCGAGCGCGATCTTGCCGAGCGAGCCGGTGACGAGTGCGAGGAAGTTCACGGCCTCGGCAAAGCCGTCGCGCGCGACGTGCCAGGTCGAGGCGGGAACGCCGAGCTTCAGCTCGGCGCAGAATGCCTCCTGCACCTCGAAGCCCTTGTCGCCGAGCGAGGCCAGCGTGCCCGCGGCGCCGGCGAACTGGCCGACCAGCACGCGCGGCTTCAGCTGCGCCAGCCGCTCGGCATGGCGGTCGAACATGGCAAGCCAGATTGCGGTCTTGTAGCCGAAGGTCACCGGCAGCGCCTGCTGGAGGTGGGTGCGGCCAGCCATGGGCGTGTCGCGATGGCGCTTGGAGAGGCTCGCCAGGATGCCGCGCAGCTCGTCGATGTCGCGCGCGACGATCTCCAGCGCAGCGCGCAGCTGCAGCACCACGGCGGTGTCCATGATATCCTGCGTGGTCGCGCCCCAATGCACGTAGCGGCCGGCCTCGCCGCATTGCTTCACCATCTGGTGCACCAAGGGGAGGATCGGATAGCCGACGTTTTCGGTCTCCTGCCGCAACAGGTCGAAATCGAGCGCGGCGACGTCGGTCCGCGCCGCGATCGCCTCGGCCGCCTGCTGCGGGATCACGCCACACCTCGCCTCCGCCTTCGCCAGCGCCACCTCGACCTCGGCATAGCGCGTCACCAGCGCGACGTCGGAGAACACCTCGCGCATCTCGGGCGTGCCGAAGGCGTCCCGGAACAGCATGGAATCGAGCACGGTGGTGGATGCGGAAAAGGCGGGCATGGGCGTTTCTTCGTGGTTGGTGTTTGTGTGGCGATAGCTTACGCAGTCGGCCCAGTTCGGCAAAGGACCTTCACCACTCGTCAGATCTACCGCGCGGCGGCATTATGACGGCACGTCTCGTGGTGCTCCGTCATCTTTAGGGCTCTGCTACGCTCCAGCGCCTCAGGATAACGGCTTTGGATGGGCGAACATCATCTCGTTGGCAATCGGCCCACCGCAACATTCCGGTCGCGGTTGTATTCCCTCCGCGAAGGGCATGGCTGCCATCACGCGAAACGATGAACCAAGCATCCCCTTCGGCAGACTCACAACTTTCGACCCATATTTCATTTTTGTCATTTTGCCTGCCCGATTTCGTAACGAGGCCTGAGTTTTCGACGTGCAGTTTCTGTTCAGGGACCACCTGCTCGATACCGACCTGCGCGAGTTGAGCCGCGAGCAGGTTCCCGTTGCCGTGGAGCCGCAGGTTTTCGATCTCGTCGTCCACCTCGTGCAGAACCGCGACCGGGTGGTCAGCAAGGACGAGTTGATCGACAAGATCTGGCACGGGCGCAGCGTCTCCGAATCCACCCTGACCAGTCGGATCAACGCCGCGCGCAAGGCGGTCGGTGACAGTGGGGCGAACCAGGCACTGATCCGCACCATCGCTCGCAAGGGTTTTCGCTTCGTCGGCGATGTCGAGGCCAAGGGGGGCGCGATCACGCCGGAACCTGGTCACGCCGCCTGGGTGCCGCGCGCTGCACTTGCGCTTCCCGAACGGCCCGCGATCGCCGTGCTGCCCTTCACCAACATGAGCGGCGAGGACGAGCAGGATTATTTCTCCGACGGCATCAGCGAGGACATCATGACCGCGCTGTCGAAGCTGCGCTGGTTCTTCGTCGTCGCACGGAACTCCTCCTTCGTCTACAAGGGCCGGGCCGTGCACATCCACGAGGTCGCGCGCGAGCTCGGGGTGCGCTACGTGGTCGAAGGCAGCGTGCGGCGGAGCGGCGATCGCCTGCGCATCTCGGCCCAGCTGAACGATGTCTCGACCGGCAGCCATCTCTGGGCCGAGCGCTACGATCGCGAGCTCGCCGACATCTTCGCCGTGCAGGACGAAATCACCGAGGCGATCGTCGCTGCGATCGAGCCTCAGCTCTATGCCGCCGAAAGCTTTCGCGCCCAGCAGAAGCCGCCGGGAAGTCTCGACGCCTGGGACCTCGTGATGCGCGCGTTGTCGCATCATTGGCGCAGCACGCGTGAGGACAATGCAATCGCGCAAGGGCTGCTCGAAAAGGCCGTCGCGATCGACCCCGCCTATGGCAAGGCGCTGGGCCTGCTCGCGACCAGCCATATCTTCGGCGCGCATATGGGCTGGACCGACATGGCCGCGACGGTGCCGATCGCCGAGCGCGCGGCGCTCGCGGCGGTGGAGGCCGATCGCGAGGATGCCTGGGCCCATCACGGCCTCGCCTACACCTATCTGTTCCGCCGCCGCTTCGACGACGCACTGGCGGAGTTCGAACTGGCGCTGCAGCTCAATCCAAATTTCGCAATGGCGCACGCCTTTTACGGCGTGACGCTGTGCTACGCGGGACGATGGCAGGATGGCGATGCCGCCGCGCGTCGCGCGCTGCGGCTCAGCCCGCGCGACCCGCTCGCGGCGATCTATTGCGGGGTTGCGGCCTACGCCCGGTTCGTCGGCCGCGACTACGAGGGAGCCGTGCAGATGGCGCGGGAGTCGATGCGGCAACGCGGCGATTTCGTCGGCGCGCACCGCGTGTTGACGGCCGCCGCCGGGATGTCAGGAGATCCGGCGCTCGCGGCCTCCGCCCTGGAAGGTCTACGCCGCGCTCAGCCCGCGGTCTCACTCGCCTGGATCACGCGCGAGCTGCCGATGCTGCGGGACGAGGATCGTGCGCATTATCTCGAGGGATTTCGCCGCGCGGGACTGAAATGACGGCGCCGCAACAATGACGGCGCAGCTTCGGTCTGGCGCTAAAGCGTGAATCCCCATCGCGCTTTAGGTTGTTGTTTAAGCATGATCTTTTCCGAAAAACCGCTGCGCACTTTTCCGGCTCATGCTTTTAATCGTCGTCGGGCCCGAACAGCCTGATCTGCGGGAAGCCGCCGCGCGGGCGGCCGGCGTAATCGCGCGCATCGGAATCTTCGCGGATATTGCGTGCGACATCGTCCCAATCGGGCCGGCCGCGCTGCTCGCGAGAGTCGTAGTGGCGGCGCTCGGCCCAGCGCTCACGGCGCTCCGTCCGGCGCCGTTCGGACGCCGCACGTTTCACGTCGGGCTCCCTGGCCTTGGCATAGGCGTTCTCGGGGGAAGAAGACGGATCGGCCGAGGCCTGCTGGTCGGTCGATTTTATGGCCTTCGAGGACGACGCGATTGCTGGCTTGGCCTGCTCCTTGGGCGGCTCGACCGCGGCTGCCTGCGCAGGTGGCGGTGCCGCCGGTTCGGCGTTCGCCTGGGTGGACTGCGTGTCAGGCTTTGCGGGTTCGGGCTTTGCTTCGGCCTGCGCCGGCGCGGCAGCGATCGCGCCGAAGGCTTGCGAACCGGTGAGATAATTGACGCGTTCCGAGGGCGCATTTGTGGCCGGTGGCGCGCCGGCGGTTTCGGCGCGCTGCGCCAATTTGCTGGTGTCCGGGCCCTGCTTGGACGCGACCGGATTCATGATGTTGCCGGCAACGATGCCGCCGCCCAAACCAATGGCGATGGCTGCGACGATGGTTCCGGCACCGACGAAATAGGCTGTCGAGGCGCGCATTGATCCACTCCCTCTTTGGAGCGAGCAACGCGCGTTGATTGCCGGATGTTCCTGGTGTCGAAGCAGTTCCCGAAGGAACTTAGGTCAGATCTGCTGCGCGACCTTCTCAAGCCCGATGAGCCGGGCGAGCTTGCGCACTTCTTCCTTCTGATCGTCACGCAGCTGGAACAGCAGCGGCATAGCGGCCGACTTCAACTGTTGGACCTCGTCGCAATTCGGATCGATCTGCGCGCTGGGTGGCGCGTTCGGATTGGAGAGCTTGTTAGCCGAGATCTTGCGCACGACGTTGCGGAGCGCACTCTCCACCGAGGGCCAATAATATTCCTGCGAGGACGACAGTTTCAGGCGATCCCTGATACCTGCGATCTGAGCGTCGGACAGCAGCGAATAATTTTTCTGCGGCTGCGGCTTGGCCACAAGCTTTGGCTTGGCCGCCGGGACTTCGACCGCGGGAACCTGCGCAGTGGCGGGCGCTTCGGACAAACTCGACGCCTTGGGCATCGGGAAATCGGACGGCGTTGCAGCGGCAAAGGCCTGCCTTAGCGGCTCGGTCAGCACGGGCGCCTGCGAAAGCCTGTCGGCCGGCACCTGGACCGGCTCAATCGCGGCCGAAGCCAGGGCCAGGGTCGGGACCAGGCGGTCCGCCTTGGCGGCGCGGTTGGTTGCGAGGGGCTTGGGCTGAGGGGTCTGCGAGATCATCTCTTCGCTGACACTGGGCACGCTGTCGCGGCCAAGAATGGCGGTTGTGGCGGCACCCAGGACGAGGAAGCAGGTGAGCACAACGATGGTGATGGCTTTGGACAAACGTCTCTCCGGGAACGGACGCTTCACGAGTTTGTTAACGTTGCCGAGGAAAAGGGCACGAATTAAGGCTTGAGTGTGCCATCGTTGCGACAATCAGTGTGTTTGGCGCGACATACCCCGTAAAAATCCAGGGAAATCAGGCAGCTACGGCCAGCTCGTAGGCGTCCTGGATGTCGGCGACGATCTCCGAGGCCTCCCAGACCGCGCGCGGCTCGACCGATTGCAACGTCACCGTCCAGTTGCCGCCACGCCGGGTACGGGGGACGCTGAGGATGTCGAAACGAACGTTGCGGCACAGCGGGTGGCGCGCCAGGGCATGAGCGACCCGAACGCGGATTTCGTCCAACGAAGCCGCGGTCTTGCTGTTGAGATAATCGAAGTCCATCGCCTGTCCCTCTCGGCCCCGATCGGCAACCGCGAGAGGATTCTTGGCCGGCCTTGGTTAATCTGCCGTTAAGGGAGGCCTATCGAGCGAGCGCTCGATTAACTGGGATCGGGACAAGCAGCCCCGGCGTTTCCGCATTTTTACGGGGAGAGGCGTGCTCTCGCCTCTCGATATTCGAGCGCCGTCCGCGCAATGAGATGGTCGACAGGGAGCACATCGGTGACACCCGAGGTGGAGTGCCCGCCGCTCCAGATGTCGCGCCAGCGCTTCGGCCGGTTTTCGCGCGCGGCGACGTCGATATCCTCAGCGATGTCGATCCTGCCCCGCGCCGGCAGATCGTCGGGGTCAAGCCCGGCGGCGACGATCGAGGGCCTCAGCATGCTGGTCTGCAGGCCGGTAAAGGCGGTGGTGAGCAGAACGTCGTCGGCGCTGCTCTCGACCAGCATCCGCTTGTGGCGTTCGTCTGCCATGCTCTCGCGCGTCGCGATGAACTTCGTTCCCATATAGGCGAGATCGCAGCCGAGCACTTCGGCCGCATGCAGCGCATGGCCGTCGCTGATGCCGCCTGCGAGCACGACGACGCCGTCGTAGAATGTACGGACCGCGCGGACGAAAGCGAACGGGTTGAGCCAGCCGGTCTGGCCGCCGGCGCCCGCGGTGAGCAGCACCAGCCCGTCGGCACCTGCTTCCGCCGCGCGTTCGGCATGGCGGATGGAAGCGACATCCGCCAGCACCAGCGCACCGGCATCGTGCAGCGGCTTCAACACGGGCGCGGGCGAGCCTACCGACGTGATGACGACCTCCGGTCTATGCCGCAGCAGCACGGCGAGATCCTGCTCCAGCCGCGCATTGGAGCGGTGCACGATCAGGTTCGGACAGAGCGGCGCTGGCTTGCGGCCGGTTTGATCTTCGTGCTGGCGCAGCCGCGTCTCGATCGCGCTGAGCCATTCATCGAGCTGCTCCGTGCTGCGGCAATTCACGGTGGGGAAGCTGCCGATCACCCCGTTGCGGCAGGCCGCGATCATGAGCTCGACGCCCGACACCAGAAACATCGGTGCTGCAATCAAAGGCAGAGCGAGACGTTCGCGAAAGCGTTGCAGTCGATCGGATGTCACTCAAATCTCCCTGTCACTCATGGCTCCCGCGCGGGCTTTGTCGTTTCATGCCGCGGTCCCTGTGCTAGCGTCATCAGCAACATTGGCACGCCACAAGCCGGTGACAAGCAACGAGGAAACATATGTCCGATCCGCTCCACGCATCGTCCCCGACTTGCGCTCAGGCGCTACGGGCGCTGTCGCGCTATCCCGGCCGCACCGCTTTCGCATGGCCTGAGGGATCGCTGAGCTACCAAGGCACCATCGACCTGATCGGACGCATCCAGGGCGTGTTCATGCGGCTTGGACTGCAGACAGGCGCGCGCGTCGCCTTCCTCACCGCGAACCGTGCCGACACCTGGTGCGCCGGCGTTGCCGCGCAATTATCGCGGCTCTGCATCACCTGGCTGCATCCGTTGGGATCGCTGGAGGACCAGCTTTTCCAGCTCGAGGATTCCGAAGCGGAGATGCTGGTGGTGGATGCGGCTGCCTTCCGCGACCGTGGCGGCGAGCTCGCCGCGAAAGCGAGCCTGCTCAAGGCGGTCTTCACCATGGGGCCGGCCGGCTACGGTGTCGATCTGCTGGCGGCGATCGAGAGCGCGGGACACGCCAGCGCACAGTGCCTCGCCGGCCTCGACGATCTCTCCACGCTGAACTACACCGGCGGCACCACCGGCAAATCCAAGGGCGCGCTGCGCTATCACCGCGAGAATGCCGGAGCTGCCGCCGCGATCCTCGCCGATTTCGAGATCCCCGATGCGGCACGCTACCTCACGGTCGCCCCGATCAGTCATGTCGCCGGC
This sequence comes from Bradyrhizobium sp. 199, assembly GCF_023073355.1. GTDB lineage: Bacteria > Pseudomonadota > Alphaproteobacteria > Rhizobiales > Xanthobacteraceae > Bradyrhizobium. Next base: position 631,735 of record NZ_JADPJI010000002.1, on the reverse strand, counting down.
ACGAAAGTGCTGCCGACCCTGATGCGCGGCGGCACCGTGCACATGCTGAAGGGATTCGATCCCGAGGCCGTGCTGGCCACGATCGCGCGCGAGCGCATCAACTTCACGCTGTTCGTGCCGACCATGATCTACGTGCTGCTCGACCACCCCGCGATTGACAAGACCGACCTGTCCTCCCTCGAGCTGGTGCTCTACGGCGCGTCCGCGATGTCGCCGAGCCGGCTGGTCGAGGGGATCGAGCGCATCGGACCGGTGTTCTCGCAGCTCTACGGCCAGACCGAATGCTACCCGGTCTCGGTGCTGCGCAAGGCGGATCACGATCTCAAGACGCCCGAGCTGTTCCTGTCCTGCGGCTTCCCGATCGCGGCCTGCGAGGTCAAGATCCTCGATGATAACGACCAGGAGGTGAAAACGGGCGAGGCCGGCGAGATCTGCGTGCGCGCCCCGCATGTCATGGCCGAATACTGGAAGCGGCCTGACATCACCGCCGAGACGCTGAAGAACGGCTGGGTCCACACCGGCGACATCGCGCGGAAGGACGAGCGCGGCTACATGTTCATCCTTGACCGTAAGAAGGACATGATCGTGTCCGGCGGCTTCAACATCTTCCCGCGCGAGGTCGAGGACGTGCTGTCGCAACATGCCGATGTCGCCATGGTCGCGGTCGTCGGCATCCCCGACGAGAAATGGGGCGAAGCCGTCACCGCCATCGTGGTGCCGCGCGAGGGCGCACGGCCCGATCCGGACGAGCTGATCAACCTGGTCAAGACCCGAAAAGGCTCTGCGCATGCGCCCAAGCAGATCCAGTTCGTCAAGCAATTGCCAATGACCGGCGTCGGCAAGGTCGACAAGAAGGTGCTGCGTGCGGGCTTCTGGAGCGGCCGGGATCGGATGGTGGGATGAATATCCCGGGATTCTACGGTGTCGTTGTTGCCCCGACACCACAACGCGCAACGGAGTGTCAGGCGGTGACGCCCGCGGAATTGCCGGCGAATCGGAGAATCATCTAGACCGCTGATAGGGCTGGGAAGCGGAGAGTAAGATGAGAGTCGCTTCCCTCGAAAGTGCAGTCGCCGCGGTCACCTTGATCACGGCTATCATCGTGGTGCTGTGGGAGATCAAGATCTTCTACGGAATCTGAACAGCAGGATGCCTCTTCGAACACCACCGAGCATGCCTTCCGCGGCGGCGGAAGCCTGCCGTTCAATTGGCTTCAAGAGCAATCGCGGCGCTTGCCGTCACGCCTGCCGCTTCTCTATCACCAGGCTCTGCACCGCGCGGCCGAAATAGCCATGGCGGTCGGCGAGGCGCGACATTGCGAGCCCGGCACCGTCAGCGCCGATCCAGGATTCGCCGTCGAGCAGGATCCACTCGCCGATCGGCTGACGTGCGAAGCTCACGGTGAGGTCGGCGTTGATGTAGGTCCAGGCGCGGAAGTCGAGCATCGAGGCGGTGCCGTTGGAGAAATCGGCGGCGACCACGGCGCGCATCGCCTGCGAAATCGCCTCACCTGCGATCAGCGGATGGTCGACGCGAAACCAGATCGCACCGGGGCCGGCCTGGCCGAAGCGACCGCGCGCGGCGCGCATCGACACTATTCTCACGAACGGGCTGGTGACGGCTGGGCCGTCCTCGACGAAGGAATCTTCAGGCGACGGCAACTCGACGGGTGTATCCTTGACGTCGTCGGGCAACGGCAGCTTCTGCTGCTTGATCTTGAGCACGGTGGCGCCGACGACCTGCACGCCATCGGCGAGCAGCTTGATCTCGCACAGCTGGATCTTGCGACCTTCGCGCAGGACCTCGGTCTCGATGGTGAGCGGCCCCACCGGTACCGGGCGCATCAGATCGATGGTGACGCGCGCGATGTTCATCGCGACCGGCGTCGGGATGCGTTCTGCCGCCCACGTCACCAGCGAGGCTGGCGCCGAGCCGTGCTGCATGCGCTGGTCCCAGGGACCGGCGGCATCAGGGCTGGTGACGACGCTATTGCGGTCGACGCGGTAGATGGCGGTCATCGTTTCAAAGCAGTCTCAGTTGACGGTCCCCGGAGGCTGCGCAGCGCGTAGCGGTGCGCTGCTGATCCGGGTCGATTCGTTGCGGCGACGGGTCCCGGCTCTGCGGAGCAATGCTAGCCATTGCACCGCGTCCGGGACATGAGAATTACAACGGTGGATCGATCGCTTCGTCGTATTCCTTCTTGAAGCGCGCGATCAGTTCGGCGGCGGGCAAGATGCCGTCGACGCTGCCGATGCCCTGGCCCGAGCCCCAGATCTCCTTCCAGGCCTTCGGTTTGGCGCGCTCGCCGGAAGCGTCGGTGCCGAAATTCATCTTGGAGGGATCGGAGGTGGGCAGATCCTCTGGATTCATGCCGGCAGCGAGGATCGAAGGTTTCAGGTAGTTGCCGTGCACGCCGGTGAAGAGGTTGGAATAGACGATGTCGTCGGCGCTCGAGCCGGCAATCATCTCCTTGTACTTCTCGACCGCGTTGGCTTCCTTGGTCGCGATGAAGGCCGAACCGATATAGGCGAAGTCGGCGCCGAGGACGCGTGCGGCGCGGATCGCCTTGCCGTTGCCGATCGCCCCCGACAGCGCGATTGGACCGTCGAACCACTTGCGGGTCTCGGCGACGAAGGCCAGCGGCGAGATGGTGCCGGCATGGCCGCCGGCACCGGCCGCGACGAGGATCAGGCCGTCGGCGCCCTTCTCGATCGCCTTGTGCGCGAATTTCTGGTTGATCACGTCGTGGAAGACGATGCCACCCCAGCCATGCACGGCCTGGTTCAGCTCCTCGCGGGCGCCGAGTGAGGAGATGATCATCGGCACCTTGTACTTGGCGCAGAGCTGCATGTCGTGGTCGAGCCGGTTGTTCGACTTGTGCACGATCTGGTTGACCGCAAACGGCGCCGACGGCTTGTCGGGATGGGCGCGGTCATAGGCCGCGAGTTCTTCCGTGATCCGCGCCAGCCATTCGTCGAGCAGCTCCGGCGGCCGGGCGTTCAGCGACGGAAACGAGCCGACCACCCCCGCCTTGCACTGCGCGATCACAAGATCGGGCACCGAGATGATGAAGAGCGGCGAGCCGATCACGGGGATCGACAGGCGTCCCTTGAACAAGGCAGGCATGGACATTGCGAGACGATCCTATGTTGGCCGGTCAATGGAAGGTTGGACACCATACCAACAAGGCAATCTTTCCACTGTCAAGTATTGCGTTTTGCAGTCGTGGCGGATCGGCTACCGCAATTCCAACCGGCGGAATTCGACCTTTACCTCTGCCGTTGGGAGAGGTGGCACCTTCAACGCGGCAGCGCCGTCACCCGAGCAGATCCGGATTGATCAGCCGCTCGAACGAGAACATCTCGTCCCACTTCTCCTGCGTCAGCAGCTTGCGCTCGACCACGACGATCTGGTGCAGCGATTTGCCGCTCTTGTAGCCTTCGCGCGCGATCTCGGCGCATTGCTTGTAGCCCAGCAGCGGCTTCAGCACGGTCACGATGCCGAGTGAGTTCAGCACCATGTTGCGGGTATGCTCATCGTTGGCGGTGATGCCGACGACGCAGTTCTCGCGCAGGCTGTTGACCGCGCGCTCCATGGTGCGGATCGAGAAGAAGAGCGCGAACGAGATCACCGGCTCCATCACGTTGAGCTGGAGCTGGCCGGCCGAGGCCGCGAGCGTCACCGTGGTGTCGAGCCCGATGACGAGGAAGCTGGTCTGGTTGACGACCTCGGGGATAACAGGATTGACCTTGCCGGGCATGATCGAGGATCCCGGCTGCAGCTGCGGCAGGTTGATCTCGTTGAAACCGGCGCGCGGGCCGGAGGCGAGCAGGCGGATGTCGTTGCAGATCTTGGTCAGCTTGCTCGCCGTGCGCTTGAGGACGCCGGAGAGCTGTACATAGGCGCCGGTGTCCGAGGTCGCCTCGACGAGATCGCCTGCGAGGATGAAGTCGACGCCGGTGAGCGCGCTCAGATGCCGGACCGCGAGCTTGGGATAGCCGTGCGCCGCGGTGACGGAGGTGCCGATCGCGGTGGCGCCGAGATTGATCTCGCGCAGCAGCGCGCGGGCCTCGGAAATTCGATCGACCTCCTCGCCCATGGTGGTGCCCCAGCCGCGGAATTCCGCGCCCAGCGACATCGGCACCGCGTCCTGCAAATGGGTGCGGCCCATCTTCAGCACGCGATCGAACTCCCTGCCCTTGGCGAAGAAGGCCTCCTGGAGCTGGCGCAGCGCCGTCATGTAGCTCTCGAGCCGCAGGATCAGCGCCAGCCGAAAGGCGGTCGGATAGGTGTCGTTGGTCGACTGGCCGTAATTAACGTGATCGTTGGGGCTGACATGCTGGTAGTCGCCCTTGGCAAAGCCGAGCGATTCCAGCGCAAGATTGGCGATTACCTCGTTGGCGTTCATGTTGGTGGAGGTGCCGGCGCCGCCCTGGATGAAGTCGGTCACGAACTGATCCATCATGTCGCCGGCGATGACGCGATCGCAGCCCACGATGATAGCTTCCGCGACTTTGGTATCCACCGCGCCGAGATCGCGATTGGCCATGGCGGCGGCCTTCTTGACGTAACCGAGCGCCTTCACGAAGTAAGGCTCCTGGTTCATCGGAATGCCGGTGATGTGGAAGTTCTCCTTCCCGCGGATGGTCTGAACGCCGTAATAGATGTCGTCGGCGATCTCACGCTGTCCGAGGAAGTCCTGCTCCGTACGGCTCATGGGCGCTCCTTGCTGCATGCGTGCGAGGCTTTCACGTCAGTTCTGGCACAGCGCGCTGGTCACGAAAGTATCGGTGCGGCAATCGTCAGGTTTGCGGGTCCGGCCCGGGATCAGAACCTTGGCCGAGCATTTCTCCGCGGAGTCCGCATTCAGGCTCTTGCCGTCCTTGTAGCCCTTGCTCTGGCAGAGCTGGTCGGCGGCCTGCTTGCAGTCGGGCGCACCGTTGGACGAGGCTGGACAAGCCACGCGACCCGACACCATGGTCGAGGGCTTTGCCAGCCGCGACAGGTCATTCATGGTTTCGCTGGGGCTTTTGATCGGCGGCAGGATCGAGGGCAGCTTGTCGAACAGCTTGCCCATTTCATTGATCAGTCCGGAATTTTCTGCGGGTGCGGGCGTCGAGGGCGGCGGCGGAGCCTGCGGCCCTTGCTCCTGCAAGCCAAGCGAGGGCGGCGCCGATTGCGCCCACCCGGTCCCGCAGGCAGCGAGCAGGATCAGCACTGCTGACATCAGCGTCACAAGCCGCAGAGCCGGATTGCCGGATCGAACCATCATGACGGCAACCGTAGCCGAAGCCGACCCTGCGGCAAAGCGCGGAGGTTTAGATCAGCTTGATCGCCACCACGAAGCCGAGCACCAGCACGGCAGCACCGACCGCCACCACAAGACCGAGATGCTTCTCGATCTTCACGCGGATCCAGTCTCCGTAGCGGTTGAGCAGGATCGCGACGATGAAGAAGCGTCCGCCGCGCGCGACGATCGAGCACAGGATGAACAGGACGATGTTGTAGCCGGCAAAGCCCGACGTAATTGTCACGAGCTTGTAGGGGATCGGCGTCAGCCCCTTCAACAGGATGATCACCGCACCCCATTCCGCATAGGAGGCGCGGAAGGCCTCGACCTTGCCGCCGAGGCCGTAGACCTGGATCAGCCATTGGCCGACCGAGTCAAACAGCAATGCGCCGATGGCGTAGCCGACGACGCCGCCGAGCACCGAGGTGACGGTACAGACCATTGCATAGAGCCAGGCGCGCTGCGGGCGGGCCAGCGACATCGGAATCAGCATCACATCCGGCGGGACCGGAAAGAACGAGCTTTCGGCGAAAGACACGACGCCCATGATCCAGAGCGCGTAGGGCTTGTGGGCGGCGTCGATGCACCAATCGTAGATACGTTTCAGCATGGCGCCGCGATGAAGCACCATGGGATGGATTTGTCCATGCCGAGATTGAGGCGAATTATGACGTTTCGAGCATGATCCGGACCCGAAGGGCCGCGCCAGCGCAAAGTGTTCCGCGGTTTTCCGAAAAGACCATGCTCAAACAAGAGGCTAACGCGTGATGACCATTCACGCTGGTCTCATCGCGCTTTAGTGGCGCTTGCGCACCGCACGGCCCTCGTGCGCGACAATTGGCCGCCTGGCGGCCACGCGCGGTGACGCGACTTTGGGCAGCTTCATCGAGGATTTCGGCAGCTTCTCGGCGATGCCAAGCATGTCTTCCCGCCGCGTCATCTCGCGCCAGACATCCTCAGGGCGCACGCCGGCAGAGGCCCAAAGCACGGTGAGATTGTAGAGCAGGTCGGCGCTTTCCCGGATCACGGCATCGCTATCGCCGTTGACCGCATCGATCACGACTTCGATGGCCTCTTCGGCCAGCTTCTTCGCCATTTTGGAAGGCCCGCGCTGAAACAGCCGGGCCGTACGCGACGTTGCCGGATCAAGATCTCTGGCCGCGAGCACAGCCAGATATAGCCGCTCAAGCGAATCACTCATGGTACTCAAAACTACTCTAAAGCAATGTCGAGCGCGTTAACGCGCGCCAATAAAGCAGAAAACAGGCCGCCGCGGCAAGCGCGACGGCCTGTTCAGGTCAAGCTGGGGAGCCCCGCTCAGTAGCAGGTCGAGAGGTTGCCCTGGCCGCCCTGCGCGGACCGGTACGGGCCACCGCAACGGTGGAACGGGCGCGGGCCGGTATAGGAGTCGCCGCCGTAATAGACCGGACCCTCGTCGTAATAGACCGGGCCGCCGCCATAGTAAGCCGGGGCATCGTAGGCGTAGGCATCACGGGTGGCGGCGATCGCAAGGCCGGTGCCGATGGCGCCGGCGATGGCCGCGCCGGCAAGAGCCGCGCCACCTCCACCATGCCAGTGGCGGCCTCCCGCGAACGACGCGGTAGGGGCGACCGAGGTCAGCGCCAGCACCGCGGCGGTGGCGAGAACGGCTTTGCGGCCGGCAAACTTCGAAAAGCTCTCAAACATGGTCTGGACCCTCCTTGGGACCTAGAATGGTGCCTGCAGACAGGCTCATGTCTCTCAAACACCTGCATCTCATGTTGGGTTCCCCAACCCCAACACAAGCTGAACGGGGTTGCGTGATCGTGACGCAACCGCCACTCATCCGCCGTTCATATTGGCGCGGAGAGACTGGCCGCAGCCGGCGCCGCGAGCGTCACGAAACCATAACAATACGGACCGGCGCATCGATGTCAGGATTCAAGACGACCGCCCTCCGTTGCCTGCTGGCTCTCTCGATCTCGCTTGCAACGCTCGTTGCACGCGGTGTCGGTGCGGCCGAGACTGCTGCGCCGTCCGTTGCGATCCACTTCAGCTTTGACCGCCCGCTCGACGCGAGCATGGCGCCGTTCTTCCTTGCGGCGAAAGACGGCAGCTTCAGCGCCGAGCGTCTCAACGTGTCCTTCAGCAGCGCAACCGGATCGCCGGAGGCGCTGGCACGTGTCGCCAAGGGCGACAGCGAGCTTGCGCTCGTCGACATCAACGAGTTGATCCGCTTTCGCGACAAGGAAGATGCGGCGCCGGTCAAGGCGGTGTTCGTGCTATTCAACCGCGCGCCCTACGCGATCGTCGCGCGCAGGAGCCGAGGCATCCAAGTGTTGCCAGATCTCGATGGCAAGACCGTCGGAGTAGCCGACGGCGATCTGTCGATGCGGTTGTGGCCGGCGCTGGCGCAGCAGAACGGCATCAAGACATCGCGCACCAAATTTCACAAGATCGGCGCGGCGGTGCGCGAGCCGATCCTGTCCGCAGGACAGGTCGATGCGGTCGCCGGCTTCAACTATCTCTCCGCGGTGAACTTGCGCGACCGCGGCGTGCCCGGAGCCGATCTCGTCGTGCTGCGTTATGCCGACTACGGCTGCGAGGCCTATGGCTTCGCTGTAGTTGTCAATCCCGCCTTCGCCGCAGCAAAGCCGGACGCCGTGAAGGGCTTCGTCCGCGCCTTGATCGCCGGCATCGCCGGGACGGTTAAGGAGCCGACGCGTGCGGCGGACGAGGCCGCGAGCCGCATCGACGACGGCGACCGCAAATTGGAGCTGGACCGCCTGCACACCGTCCTCGCCGACAACGTCCTGACCGACGAGGTCAGGCGCAACGGCGTGGGCGGCATCGATCCGGCGCGCCTGGAGCGCTCGATCGGCCAGATCGCGCAGGACTTCAAATTCCGTAAGCGGCCTACCGCGGGCGATATCTTCGACGACAGCTTCCTGCCGCCGGTCGCAGGGCGGCTGATCAACTGAGCAAAACCGACAGCTTCCGCTATATCTCGCGGGCGATCCCTGCTTAGAGTATGCGCTCACTCCGTTCCAGCCGCCCGAGCTCGTCGTCCCATGTCCATCCTCCGTCTCTACACCCGTGTTCTCGAGCTGCTCGGCAAGGAGGCACGGCTGGGCTGGCTGCTCGCGGTCGTCAATCTCCTGCTGGCAGGTTCGCAATTCGCCGAACCCGTGCTGTTCGGCCGGATCGTCGACGTGCTCTCCGGCAAGACGGTGGCCGGTTCGAACTCGGCCTGGCCGTTCCTGGTGGCCTGGGTCGCATTCGGGCTCTTCACCATCATGTGCAGCGCGATCGTGGCCTTGCAAGCCGACCGGCTCTCGCACCGCCAGCGTCAGGCGGTCCTGACCGACTATTTCGAGCATATCCTCCAACTGCCGCTGACCTTCCACTCGGGCACCCATTCGGGCCGGCTGATGAAGGTGATGCTCAACGGCACAGATGCGCTTTGGCGATTATGGGTCGGCTTCTTTCGAGAGCATTTTGCCGCGATCCTCTCGGTCGTGGTACTGCTGCCGCTCTCGCTCTACCTGAACTGGCGGTTGGCGATCCTGCTGTTCGTGCTCTGCATCGTCTTCACGGGGTTGACGACCTTCGTGGTGCGCAGAACCTTCGGCATGCAGATGGAGGTGGAGGAGCACTACAGCGAGCTGTCGGCGCGCGCTTCCGACGCCCTCGGCAACGTCGCGCTGGTGCAGAGTTTCGTGCGCGTCGAATCCGAGGTAAAGGGCTTGCGCTCCGTCGCCGATCAATTGCTCGAAGCGCAGATGCCGGTGCTGTCGTGGTGGGCGCTCGTGACTGTCATCACGCGCGCGTCCACCACCATCACGGTGCTCGCGATCTTCACGCTCGGTATCGCGCTGCACGACCAGGGGCTCACCTCGATCGGCGAGATCGTGATGTTCGTGAGCTTTGCGACGCTGCTGATCCAGAAGCTCGAACAAGTCGTCAGCTTCATCAACAACGTGTTCATGGAAGCGCCGCGCCTGCGCGAGTTCTTTGGCGTGCTCGATGCCGTGCCCGCGGTGCACGACCGAGCCGACGCGATCGATGCCGGCAGGCTCTCCGGCCTCGTCGAGTTCAACGACGTCACCTTCTCCTATGACGGCAAGCGGCCGGCGGTCGAGGACCTCACCTTCACGGCGCTGCCCGGCCAGACCATCGCACTGGTCGGCCCGACCGGCGCCGGCAAATCGACCGCGATCGCGCTGCTGCATCGCGCCTTCGACCCGCAATCCGGCTTCATCAGGATCGACGGCATGGACGTGCGCGGCGTGACGCTGACGTCGCTGCGGCGTAATATCGGAGTCGTGTTCCAGGAAGCGCTGCTGTTCAACCGCTCGATCGAGGAGAATTTGCGCGTGGGCAAGCCGGACGCGACCGAAGCCGAGATGCGCAAGGCGGCCGAGCGTGCGCAGGCACTCGACTTCATCGAGCGCAGCGGCGGTTTCGGGACCAATGCCGGCGAGCGCGGCCGCATGTTGTCCGGCGGCGAACGGCAGCGCCTGTCAATCGCCCGCGCGCTGCTGAAGGATCCGCCGATCCTGATCTTGGACGAAGCCACCAGCGCGCTCGATGCCGTCACCGAGACCAAGGTGAATGCCGCTCTCGACGAAGTGATGAAGGGCCGCACCACCTTCGTGATCGCCCACCGTCTCTCCACCATCCGCAACGCCACGCGGATCCTCGTGTTCGAGAATGGACGCGTGATCGAAACCGGAACTTTCGATGAACTCGTGGCAAAAGGCGGCCATTTTGCCGAGCTCGCCAGGGCCCAGTTTATGGTCCATGAAACCGCTCAAGCGAGCACACGGGCCAGCATGACGGCGGCTGAGGCTGCCGCGACGGCTGCCAAATCCCCGTAGCAACTCCTCATAACATCGTCGAAATTCGGCCTATTTCATTGCGGAATACCCCGCTGATGCCCCTATTCTCGACGCACCAGCCGGTATAGGTTGCGACGCCGCAAGCGGCGGCGCTGGATTTCAAAACCGAACATCAGATCACGAGAACCGTCCGGAACCGGCGGGTCTCCAAGGACCGGAATCGGATAGTGCACGCTCTACGCCCGCTGCTTCGCAAATCCCTGTTCAACCTGTTCGCTGCGAGCTTCGCATGCGCCGCATTGCTCGCGCCCCGCGCGGCGAGCGCCGAAGCGCTGCTGCTGATCGAGGCCGACAGCGGCAAGGTGCTGCAGGCGGAGAACGCGACCATTCCCTGGTATCCGGCCTCCGTCACCAAGATCATGACCGCCTATGTGACGTTGAAGGCGGTCAAGGACGGCAGACTGGCGCTCGATACGCTGCTGACGGTATCGCCCACGGCGGCCTCGCAATCGCCCTCGAAGATGGGGTTCCGTCCGGGAACGCAGCTCACCGTCGACAACGCGCTGAAGATGATGATGGTCAAGTCGGCGAACGACATGGCCGTGGTGCTTGCCGAAGGCGTCGGCGGCTCGATCGACGGCTTCTCCGCGATGATGAACGACACTGCCAAGAAGCTCGGCATGACGCAGACCAGCTACGTCAATCCGAACGGCCTGCCCGCCGACGGTCAGATCACTTCGGCCCGCGACCTCGGCATCTTGGCGCGCTCGTTCCTGCGCGACCTGCCGGAATACGAATATTTCGTGCACATCCCGGCAATGCGTTTCGGCAAGCGCGTCACCGGCAATTTCAACAAGCTGATCGGCCGCTATCCCGGCGCCGACGGTTTCAAGACCGGGTTCATCTGTGCCTCGGGCTACAATCTGGTGGCGTCGGCGACGCGCAACGGCCGCCGGCTGATCGCGGTGGTGCTGGGTGCGAGCTCCGGCACCGCGCGCGCGGTGAAGGCGGCGCAACTGCTCGAGCGCGGCTTCGGCCAGGACAATCTGACCTGGCTGCGCCCCTCGCTCGGTACGGTCGACAACCTCGTGCCGGTCGACGCCTCGCCGCCGAACCTGCGCGACCAAATGTGCGGCGGCCATCGCAAGCGGCCGGCCAGCGACGACGACGATGCGCTGATCGCAGCCAGTGGCGCCTCGACCGGATCGGCCTCGGCCACCGGCGGCGAAGCCCAGGTCACTTTCTTCACGGCCGGCCTCCAGCCGCCCCTGATGAGGGCCTCCGAGCTGATGGCCTCGGCTCCGGCGCCGACCGAGCCCGTGCTGGTCTATACCGGTCCAACCCGCACCGGCACCGCCCTGATCGCGGCGGTCGCAGCGGATGCCGACCAGCAGACGGCGTCCAAGCCGCGTGGCAAGAAGTCGCGCGTGGCCAGGAAGCCCGACGCGGCCGACAGGCCGAAAGACGCGGGCAAGGACGCCAACAAGGACACCAAAACGGCCGCGGCGAAGCCGGAGGCCAAGCCGGCTGCGGCCAAGCCGGAGGCCAAGCCGGCTGCGGCCAAGAACACCGGCAAGAACGACGGCAAGAGCGACAGCAAGACTGCAGCGAAGCCGGCGGCGCCCAAGCATGCTGCCGCCAAGCACGATACGGCGGCAAAACCCGCCGAGAAGCCTGCGGCAAGCGGCGATCCGAAGCCCGCCAAGCCCAAGGCCGCGACCAAGCCGGCCAAGCCGGCCAACAACGGTTAACGGCGCTCCTCCCGCGAGAGCCGGCGCTTCGCACCTGCGGCAGCGCTGTCTGCCGGATTCCAGTAGCTCCTCCCCAACCTTTGCCCTAAGCCTCGGCTTGCCACCCGTTCCGGCAGGTTCGATACTGGCGGCAATGAGGCAAGCCCGAGACACAACGGGCTCTGGTCAATGAGGGGAGTTTTCCATGGAGCGCATCTGGCTCAAGCAATATCCGTCCGGCGTGCCTGCCGATATCGAGCCGACCCAATACGCATCGCTGGTCGACCTGCTGGAGGAGAGCTTCACCAAGTTCGCCGACCGCAAGGCGTTCATCTGCATGGACAAGTCGATCAGCTACCGCGACCTCGACCAGATGTCGGTCGCGCTCGCCGGCTATTTGCAGGGCCAAGGACTGCAGCGCGGCGCGCGCGTCGCCCTCATGATGCCGAACGTGCTGCAATATCCGGTTGCGACTGCCGCCGTGCTGCGGGCCGGTCTTGCGGTCGTCAACGTCAACCCGCTCTACACCCCGCGTGAGCTCGAGCATCAGCTTAGGGATTCCGGTGCTGAAGCCATCATCGTGCTGGAGAACTTTGCCCACACCGTCGAACAGGTGATCGCGAAGACCGCGGTGAAGCATGTCATCGTCGCGAGTATGGGCGACCTGCTCGGCTTCAAGGGCGTGATCGTCAATCTCGTCGTCCGCCGCGTCAAGAAGATGGTCCCGGCGTGGTCCCTGCCGGGCGCGGTGTCCTTCAACGACGCGCTCTCGGCCGGTCGCGGCATGACCTTCAACAAGCCAAAGCTCTCGCCGGGCGACGTCGCGTTCCTGCAATACACCGGCGGCACCACCGGCGTCTCCAAGGGCGCCACCCTGCTCCATCGCAACATCGTCGCCAACGTCTTGCAGAACGACGCCTGGTTGCAGCCGGCGATGGCCACGCCACCGCATGTCGATCAGCTCATGATCGTCTGCGCGCTGCCGCTCTATCACATCTTCGCGCTGACGGCCTGCTACCTGCTCGCGGTGCGCGCCGGCGGCTGCAATCTCCTGATCCCCAACCCGCGCGACATCGCGGGCTTCGTCAAGGAGCTGGCGAAGGTCCAGGTCAACAGCTTCCCGGCCGTGAACACGCTCTATAACGGTTTGATGCACCACCCTGATTTCAAGAAGCTCGACTTCTCCAAGCTGAAGATCTCCAACGGCGGCGGCATGGCCGTCCAACGTCCTGTTGCCGACCAGTGGAAAGCGATCACCGGTTGCTTCATTGCCGAGGGTTACGGCCTGTCGGAGACTTCGCCGACGCTGACCTGCAACCCGGCGACCGCGACCGAATTCACCGGCACCATCGGCCTTCCCGTGCCCTCGACTTACATCTCGATTCGCGACGACGACGGCAACGAAGTCCCGCTCGGCCAGGCAGGCGAGATTTGCGCCAAGGGTCCGCAAGTGATGTCGGGTTACTGGAATAGGCCGGAGGAGACCGCCAAGGTGATGACCGCGGACGGTTATTTCCGTACCGGCGACATCGGCATCATGGACGAGAAGGGCTACACCAAGATCGTCGATCGCAAGAAGGACATGATCCTGGTCTCCGGCTTCAACGTTTATCCCAACGAGATCGAGGAAGTGATCGCGAGCCATCCGGGCGTGCTCGAATGCGCCGTGATCGGGATCCCCGATTCCAAGTCGGGCGAGGCGGTGAAGGCCTTCATCGTCAAGAAGGATCCGAACCTCACCGCGGAATCCGTGATCAAGTTCTGCCAGGAGCAGCTGACCGGCTACAAGGTGCCCAAGCACATCGAATTCCGCACCGACCTGCCCAAGACCAATGTCGGCAAGATCCTGCGCCGGCAGCTCCGCGACGAGAAGAAGGCGGAGGCGGCGTAAGCCGTTCCGCTGATGCCGGGCATCGACGACATCTCGCCAGCAGGCATTCTCGCCTTCTGGCGCGAGGCCGGCCGCGAGCGCTGGTACAAGCGCGACGACGCTTTCGACGCGGAGGTCAGGCGCCGCTTTCTCGCGCTGTGGCAGAGGGCGGTCGCCGGTGAGCTTGCATCATGGGAGGCAAGTGATGACGGCGCGCTCGCACTGGTCATCGTGCTCGACCAGTTCCCCCGCAACATGTTTCGCGACACGCCGCAGGCCTTTGCCAGCGATGCGCTGGCGCGCGACGTTGCCCGCCGCGCCATCGAAAGGGGCACAGATCGCAGGGTCGATCCCATCCTGCTCCAATTCCTCTATTTGCCCTTCATGCATTCCGAGCACCTGCCCGATCAGCTGCATTGCGTGGCGCTGTTTCAGAACACCGATAATACCGAAAACCTGAGATACGCCCGCGAGCACGCCGACATCATCCAGCGGTTCGGCCGCTTCCCCCACCGCAACCGTCTCCTCAACCGAGACACCACCGAGCAAGAGCAGGCCTTCCTCGACGGCGGCGGCTTCGCCGGCTGATGACATCACGGTGAACGGCCCAAAGAGAGGCCCAGGCCCCGCCGCTTACGCCGCCGGCAATATTGTGCGGGCCGGCGCCACGGTCTAAAAAGCGGGATCGATATTCAGGGAGACTGACGATGGCGATCCAGACTGGCGACAAGCTGCCCGAGGCGAAATTCCGGGTGATGACGGCGGAAGGTCCGCAGGTGAAGACCACCGACGATATCTTCAAGGGCAAGAAGGTGGCGCTGTTCGCGGTGCCCGGCGCCTACACCGGCACCTGCCACAAGATGCATCTGCCGAGCATCTTCCTCAACGCCTACGCCCTGAAGGAGAAGGGCGTCGACGCCATCGCCATCGTCTCCGTCAACGACGCCTTCGTCATGAACGCCTGGAAGCGCGACACCGACCAGCGCGACGAGGCCATCTTCCTTGCCGACGGCAACGCCGAGTTCGCCAAGGCGATCGGCATGGAGCTGGACGCCTCCGCCAACGGCCTCGGCATCCGCTCCAAGCGCTATTCGATGCTGGTCGAGGACGGCGTGGTCAAGAAGCTGAACCTCGAAGCGATGCCCGGGAAGGTCGAGGTCTCCGGCGGCGATACGCTGCTGGGGCAGCTGTAGGCGCGGCTACTTCAAAGGGGGAAGTGTCGTAGGGTGGGCAAAGGCGCGTCAGGGCCGTGCCCACCTTCTTCCTCGATTCAGAAAAGTCGTGGGCACGCTTCGCTTTGCGCACCCTACGAAGCCGGTGCCAACTGCGCGCTCCTACTCCGCGACCCTCTGCTGCAACCGCGCCTTCACGATCCCGTCGCGCGCGAGTTGATCGGCGCGTTCGTTCTCGGGATGGCCGGCGTGGCCCTTGACCCAGTGCCAGCGCACATCGTGCTGCTTCAGCGCGGCATCCAAGCGCTGCCACAGCTCGACGTTCTTCACCGGCTTCTTGGCGGCGGTGCGCCAGCCGTTGCGCTTCCAACCGAAGATCCATCCCGTGATGCCCTGCCGGACATACTGGCTGTCGGTGTAGAGATCGACGGTGCACGGCTTCTTCAGCGCCTCGAGTGCCGAGATCGCCGCCATCAGTTCCATCTGGTTGTTGGTGGTGTGGCGCTCGCCGCCGTTCAGCTCCTTCTCCTTGTCGCCGAACTTCAGGATCGCGCCCCAGCCGCCCGGCCCGGGATTTCCCGAGCAGGCGCCGTCGGTGTAGATCGTGACATTGGGAAGCTCGCTCACGCCACCAGCCCCGACGGCATCAGCCCATAGTCGCGCACGCTCGCCACGCTCTGGTGAAAGCGCAGCTTGCGGACATATTCCAGCGGATCCTTCGGCTTGACCAGCGCCCCTTCGGGCACGTTGAGCCAGTCCACCAGCCGCGTCAGCAGGAAGCGGATCGCAGCGCCACGCGCGAGCAGCGGCAGCGCGGCCTCTTCGGCATCCGAAAGCTTTCGCACCCGGCCGTAGGCGTTGAGAAAGGCACGCGCCTTGGTGACGTTGAAGGAATGATCCGGCTCGAAGCACCAGGCATTGAGGCAGATCGCGACGTCATAGGCCAGCATGTCGTTGCAGGCGAAAGTGAAGTCGATGATCCCGGAGAGCTTGTCGCCGAGGAAGAAGACGTTGTCGTTGAAGAGGTCGGCGTGGATCACGCCTTCCGGCAGATCGGTCGGCCAGACCCCGCTCGAGAGATGGTCGAGCTCGGCCGCGAGAAACGCGCGCAGGCCCGGCTGCACCTCGTCGGCGCGGTGTGAGGCCGCATCGAATAGTGGCCGCCAGCCGGAGACCGACAGCGCGTTGGCGCGCCTGATCGCAAAGTTCGCGCCGGCCAGATGCATCTTCGCAAGCGCTGCACCGACGCCGGCGCAATGCGCCACATTCGGCTTGCGCGGCCACATGCCTTCGAGAAAGGTGATGATGGCCGCGGGGCGCCCGGACAGCTCGCGCAGTGCCTCGCCGTCTATTCCCTTCACCGGCAGCGGGCAGTTGATGCCGTGCTCGGCCAGATGCGCCATCAGCGCCAGGAAGAACGGCAAATCGTTCTTCGCCACGCGCTTCTCGTAGAGCGTGAGGATGAACGAACCCGTACTCGTGTGCAGCAGAAAGTTTGTGTTCTCGACCCCCTCGGCGATGCCCTTGTAGGAGAGCACTTCGCCGAGATCATATTGCTTCAGGAAATCCGCAAGCTCGTCGGCGGCAACGTCGGTGTAGACCGCCATGAAGGTCTACTCGGCGGCGGCTTCGGGGCGCACCTGACGCGGCAGCGGGAAGAACTCGTTCTCCTCCGCGGCCGAAACCGTCTCCACATGCAGCGTGTAGCGCTCGGCGAACGCGTCCATGATCTCTTCGACAATCACCTCCGGCGCGGATGCGCCTGCGGTGATGCCGAGGCTCGTGATGTTGCCGAACTTGTCCCAGTCGATGTCGGTGGCGCGCTGCGCCAGCACCGCGATCCCGCAGCCCTCGCGCTCGGCGACCTCGCGCAGGCGCTGCGAGTTCGACGAGTTCGGCGCACCGACCACGATCAAGGCGTCCACCACGGGGGCCACCTTCTTCACCGCGAGCTGGCGGTTGGTGGTGGCGTAGCAGATGTCTTCCTTGTGCGGCCCGTTGATGTTCGGAAAGCGCTCCTTCAGGAGCGCCACGATCTCCGCGGTGTCGTCGATCGACAGCGTGGTCTGGGTCACAAAGGCGAGGTTGTTCGGATCCTTCGGCGCAATGGTCTTGGCGTCCTCGGCGGTCTCGATCAAGGTGACGGCGCCGGTCGGAAGCTGGCCGAGCGTGCCGACCACTTCGGGGTGATGGGAGTGGCCGATCAGGAAGATCTCGCGGCCACGCTTGAAGTGGATCGCGGCCTCGCGGTGCACCTTGGTCACCAGCGGGCAGGTCGCATCGAGCGAGAACAGATTGCGGGACTGGGCGTCGGCCGGAACCGATTTCGGCACGCCATGGGCCGAGAACACCACCGGCGCGGAGGTGTTTTCCGGGATTTCGGCGAGCTCC
Source organism: Bradyrhizobium sp. 199 (assembly GCF_023073355.1). Lineage (GTDB taxonomy): Bacteria > Pseudomonadota > Alphaproteobacteria > Rhizobiales > Xanthobacteraceae > Bradyrhizobium. The sequence continues at coordinate 614,462 of NZ_JADPJI010000002.1, read as the reverse complement.
TCGACGAAGATGGCGCCCTTTTTCTTCAACCCATCGACGACGTACTTGTTGTGCACAATCTCGTGGCGAACATAGACCGGGGCACCGTATTTATCGAGCGCTCGTTCCACGGTGTCGATCGCCCGGACCACCCCGGCGCAAAAGCCTCGGGGAGAACAAAGCACGATCTTGAGGTCTGGTTTGGCTGACATTGAGTGATCTCGGGACCGAATCACCTCGCCAAATGGGCGGGAAGCGGTCGATGGATGGAATAGGGCTTGGGTACGGGCTTACAGGGAATTGGGCCCCCTTTCGGGCGCTGTCAAGGCACTATCTATAGCAGAACCATTGCGTGGCTACCCCCTCCGGGCTTATAAAGCCCGAATTCCCAGTCATCGCTGATGACCACCGGTTTCGCCTCCAGAGGGGTGGGCGAAGCACAAAGGAGATTTGCCATGAGCAACGCACCTCTGATGCCCAAGGCGACCGCCGTCTGGCTGCTCGACAACACCGCGCTGACCTTCGACCAGGTCGCCGATTTCACCAAGATGCATCCCCTCGAGGTGCGCGCGATCGCCGACGGCGATGCTGCCCAGGGCATCAAGGGCATGGATCCCCTCTCCAACGGCCAGCTGACCCGCGAGGAGATCGAGAAGGGCGAGAGGAATCCGGATTACCGGCTCCGCCTCCAGGAGAGCAAGGTGGTGCTGCCGCCCCAGCCCAAGCGGAAGGGCCCGCGCTACACCCCGGTTTCGCGCCGTCACGAGCGTCCGAGCGCCATCCTCTGGCTGCTGCGCAACCATGCCGAGCTCAAGGACGCCCAGATCATGCGCCTGGTCGGCACCACCAAGAGCACGATTGCGAGCGTGCGGGACCGAACCCACTGGAACACTTCCCAGCTGACCCCGATCGACCCCGTCACCCTCGGCCTCTGCTCGCAGATGGAGCTCGATTTCGAGGTGGCGCGCGCGGCCAAGGAGAAGCCGATCGACGCAGCCTATGGCGGCGCAACCCTGCTGCCGGCATCCGAGACCACTAAGAAGGACGAGTTCGAGCCGGCCGAGCGATCGAGCGACGACCTCAACCTCGACGCCGTATTCGCCAAGCTGAAGACGCTCGGCGGCAAGAAGCAGGACCAGGAGGAGGAGTAATCCTCCGCCTGCGATAATGATCGACGCGAACGCGGCGGGCCAACCCGCCGCGTCTTTGTTTGTGCTTCTCCTCTGCCGAGAAGCAGCGCGCTTGCGCCTACGGTCCTCGCCGATGGATTCCGCGGTACGGACTTCGGCCTTCGCCGCGACAACATTGTAGAAACAGCGCGCGGCGCTTACGGCCGCTCAGGATGGTTCAGCATGTATTCGCCGAGATCGCGCTGGCGGCGGTCGGCGCGCGCGGTGGCGGCGTTGCGCTGGACGTCGCGGTCCTTGCGGCAGGCCACGTATTCCGGCGAGCCTACCGCATAGCCGCGACTCTGGCAGACCGCGTGGTCATCGTCGCCGCCCACCGCCACCGGCGTCTGGTAGCGCGCGGAGCAGGCGGAGAGAGCGATGGCGAGCAGCACGGCTGCAAGCAGGCGCGGCGCGGCGATTGGCATACGAGGTCCCTTGTTGGCGGCCCTTGTTTAGCGCGGAATGCGGAGAATGTAAGCCGGCAACACCGTCATTCCGGGATGGTGCGTAAGCACCAGACCAGGAATCTCGAGATCCCGGTTTCGGTCCTGCGGACCGCCCCGGGATGACGCTTTGCCTCACACCCTCCCCTTCAGCGCCTCGCCGATCTCGTCGAGCGCCTTGGGATCTTCGATCGTCGCCGGCATGGTCCAGGACTCGCCGTCGGCGATCTTCTTGATGGTGCCGCGCAGAATCTTGCCGGATCGCGTCTTGGGCAGGCGGCCGACGGTGATCGCGAGCTTGAAGGCTGCGACCGGGCCGAGCTTGTCGCGCACCAGCGCGACGATCTCCTTCTCGATCTCGGCTGGCGCACGCTTCACGCCGGCCTTGAGCACGAGGAAGCCGCACGGCACCTCGCCCTTGATCGCGTCCTTGACGCCCAGCACGGCGCATTCGGCGACATCGGGATGCGAGGCCAGGATCTCCTCCATGCTGCCGGTGGAGAGCCGATGGCCGGCGACGTTGATGATGTCGTCGGTGCGGCCCATGACAAAGACATAGCCGTCCTCGTCCTTGTAGCCCGCATCCGAGGTTTTGTAGTAGCCCGGGAATTCGGTGAGATAAGCCTGGCTGAAGCGCTCGTCCTGATTCCACAGCGTCGGCAGGCAGCCCGGCGGCATCGGCAGCTTGATGACGATCGAGCCCATGGTGTTGGGTCCCACCGGCTTTGCCGCTTCGTCGACGACATCCACCTGGTAGCCCGGCATCGGCACGGTGGGAGAGCCATGCTTCACCGGCAACATGCCGAGCCCGACCGGGTTGCCGGCGATGCACCATCCGGTCTCGGTCTGCCACCAATGGTCGATCACCGGCACCTTCAATTGCTGCTCCGCCCATTCCACCGTCGGCGGATCGGCGCGCTCGCCGGCGAGGAACAGCGTGCGGAGTTTCGACAGATCGTATCGCCGGATGAACTTTCCTTCCGGATCCTCTTTCCGGATCGCGCGGAACGCGGTCGGCGCGGTGAAGAAGGCAACGGCCTTGTGCTCCGAGATGACACGCCAGAACGCACCGGCGTCGGGCGTGCCGACCGGCTTGCCCTCGTACATGATCGTCGTCGCGCCGTGCAGCAGCGGACCGTAGACGATGTAGCTGTGGCCGACCACCCAACCGATGTCGGAGCCGCACCACCACACCTCGCCCGGCTTGACGCCATAAAGGTTGAACATCGACCATTTGACCGCGACGAGATGGCCGCCATTGTCGCGCACGACACCCTTCGGGATGCCCGTGGTGCCGGAGGTGTAGAGGATGTAGAGCGGATCGGTCGCGGCAACGGGCACGCAAAAAGCCTTCTTGCCGTCGTTCAGCGCCTTGCGGCGCAGGCTCGTCCAGTCGTAGTCCCGGCCCGGGGCCAGGTCGCAAGTCAGCTGCGGACGTTGCAGCACGATGCAGGCCTTCGGCTTGCTGACGGCAAGCTTGATCGCCTCGTCGAGCAGCGGCTTGTACTGCACGACTCGGCCGGGCTCGATGCCGCAGCTCGCGGAGAGAATGAGCTTCGGCTCCGCGTCGTCGATACGGGTGGCGAGCTCCTTCGCGGCAAAGCCGCCGAACACCACTGAGTGCACCGCGCCGATCCGCGCGCAGGCGAGCATCGCGATCACCGCCTCTGGCACCATCGGCATGTAGAGGATGACACGGTCGCCCTTGGCGACGCCAAAATCCTGCATGATGGCGCCAAGCGCCTGTACCTCGCTCAGCAGCTCGGCATAGGTCAGTCGGGTGATGCTTCCCGCGAGCGGCGAATCATGGATCAGCGCGACCTGGTCGGCGCGGCCGCGTTCGACATGGCGGTCGAGCGCGTTGTAGCAGGTATTGACGACACCGCCGGTGAACCAGCGGCCGTAGGTTCCCTGCGCGGCGTCGAAGATTTTCTTAGGCGGCTCGATCCAGTCGATCTCTTTCGCCGCCTCGGCCCAGAAGCCGTCAGGGTCGGCGAGAGAGCGCGCATGGACCTCGTGATAACGACCTTTACCGTCGACCTTCATTCCCGCGCTCCCGTCCCTTTATTCGGCCTGGCCCTGAACCTTGTGGCAGGACAGACGTCCGGCCATGACCAGGATCAATCGCCGGCCTTGTTGAGGGCTATTTTCCCGGGAACGCGCCGCCGTTCAAGCTGAAAAGGAGGGGCTCTCCTTCTCCCCGTTCCCACGAGAGGACTGGTGCGGATGCCGTCTTGGTGGCGGCCTGAGCAAGCGCCTCGTCCTTCGAGACGACCGCTTCCAGCGGTCTCCTCAGGATGAGGCTAACCAGCATCTGAGCCGAACGAAAGTGCTGCCGCGCACTCCGCCCTCATCCTGAGGGCCCGCCATAGGCGGGCGTCTCGAAGGATGGGCTGCGGGCGAGCTATCCGCCACGCTCCACATGATTGCACTGGTTGGGAGAGGCGAAGAGCGTCTCAGCTCTCCATCGCATTCAGCTTCTGCAAGCGATCCTGCATGATCTTCTTGAGGTCGTAGCCGGGGCGGCCAAAGCTGGCGTTACGGAGGCTGAGGAAATCGCGCTGGGTCTTGCGCAGCTCGCCAGCTCCGCGCTTGCCCGCGGATTTCACGACGCGCTCAAAGGTTTCCGCGATCTGACGGTCGAGCACGCCCAGTTGCGGATCCGCGCAGATCACCTTTTCGACTTCGCGCTTGGCCGTCGCGCACGGGAAGGACGGACCGTTGCCGGACGCCGCATTCAGCGCCCGCGGCGGCTCCGTGCCGAACTTCGCGATCTCCGCCATCGTGCTGCGGCGGCCGTTCGCCGCATTCTCGTTGCCGGGGTCCAGCTTGAGCGCCGTTTCATAATCGGCCAGCGCCTTCTTCCGCTCTCCCATCTTCTTGTAGAGCACGGCGCGATTGTTGTAGGTCTTGGCGAAATTCGGATCGAGCTCGAGCGCGGCATCATAGTCGCTCAGCGCAGCTCCGAGCTCGCCCTTGAACTGATAGGAATCGCCGCGGTTTGTCAGGAAATTGGCGCGCCGCTCCCGCCTGACCGCCTGGTCGTAGTCGGCAATCGCCTTGTCGTACTCGCCCATCGCAGCGTAGGTCAGCCCGCGGTTGTCGTAATATTCCGGCACTTTCGGATCGAGCCTGATCGCCTCGCTGTCGTCGGCGACCGCCTTGTCGAGCTGGCCGAGCTTCTTCCAGGCCGCGCCACGGTTGGTGTAGGTGCGCGGCCGGTCGGGGTCGAGCCGCAAGGCCTCGTCGAAATTCTTGATCGCCTTTTCGTTGTCACCACCGAGATAATAGGTCGCGCCGCGGTCGGACCAGGCCTGCGCATAATCCGGCTTCAGCTTGATCGCCTTGTCGTAGTCCGCGAGTGCGCGGTCGAGCCGGCGCTGATTGGTGTAGACGACACCGCGCAGCTCAAAGGCCTCCGCATTCCCGGGATCGAGCTCGATGGCCTTGCTGAGGTCAGCCGCGGCGCGGTTGAGGTCGCCGCCGGCCTCGCGCAGGAGGTCGCCGCGCAGGCGCCATGCCCTTGCATCCTTGCCGTCGAGCGCAATGGCGCGGTCGATGTCTCGCAGGGCCTGGGTGAGACCACCCGAGCTACGCGCATGGGCGTCGGCCCGAACCAGCAGGGCCGCGGCGCGGTCGGAAGCGGGATTGGCGGCCTGGTCGATGATGGTGCTGCAGGCCGGGATCAACTCTGCCGGAGCAGCCTTGCTGCCCAGCATGCAATCCGTGCCGGCAGAGGCAGGGGCGGCGAGAACGAGGCTCATTGCCGCGCTGAGGAGAAAGTTGCGCAGCGAAGTTTTGGCAAACAAAGAGGTTTGCGCGCAAGGTTGCGTGCCACACATGGCGGAGTGCTCCGTGAGGTCGGGTTCTCACCATTGTCGCGGCTGGCAAGGGCTGGGTTCAATTCGAGCCAGTCCACGCCGTCGTGGCCGGGCTTGACCCTGCCATCCACGTCTAATCCGCGGCACTAGGAACGTGGATGCCCGGGCACTCTCGGGATGCAAAGAACCTCAATACCCGTCGACCCCGTTCAGCCGCTGCAAGCGCTCCAGCATCGCCTTCTTCAAATCATAGCCGGGCTGGCCGAAACCGGCATTGCGGCGCGCGATGAACTCGTCCTGCTCGCGCTGGAGCGCTTTGGCCTCACCCGCGTTGCGCGCCTCCCGGACCGCACGCGCGTTCGATCCAAAAATCTCCCGATCGAGATCGGCGAGCTCGCGATTGCCGCAGATCGCCTTCTCCACGGCCCGGGCCGCACGCCTGCAATTAAAGCTGGGCTTGCCGGCGACGGCCATCTGCGCGCCGATCCGCTCGATCTCGCGCGCCATCGCCTTGTGATTGGCCTTGGCCTTCTCGTGGTTCGGGTCGATCTTCAGTGCCGCGCCGAAGTCCTGCACCGCCTTGGGCTTATCGCCCTTCCTAAGCCAGAGCTCGCCGCGCGCATTGAAGATGTCGGCAAGCATGGGGTCGAGCAAGAGCGCGCGGCTGTCGTCGGCGATCGCGCGATCGATCTGCTCGTGCCGCGCATGGAGTGCCGCGCGCGCGATCAGCGCCTTGATCAGATCCGCCTTCGCCGTCTTCTCACTGTCGATCACGACGTCGCAGGCTGAGGCGGCCTTGTCCATATCGTCGGCCGCTGCCGCCGCGAGGCATGAGGCGACATCGAGCTGTATGACCGCAGCCGGCTCGCCGCCGGTCGCAGCCTGGGCGGCGGCGAGCGAGAGCGCGCAAAGCAATGCGGCACCTGACGATTGAATGAGTTTTTTAAAACGCATGCCCATTACAGTCGAAATCTTGCTTTCGCTCTTGCGTTAAGTCTTGCCTAAGTTCTTGCCTCGGGGCCGTACTATCCATCATAGGCCGGATTGGTGCTAACTTGTGGCGCCGCTCATATCGGCTTCGGGGACCATCGTGTCGACATTCGAATGGATCATCACGCTTCTGCTCGGCGCCGTTGCCTTATCGGCGCTGGCGCGGCGGATCAAGGTCCCGTACCCGACCTTTCTCGCCATCGGCGGCGCACTGATCGCCTTCGTGCCGTCCAGTCCGTCCTGGGCGCTGGAGCCGGACCTGGCATTGGCGCTTTTCGTCGCACCGGTTCTGCTCGACGCCGCCTTCGACACCTCGCTGCGCGATCTGCGCAACAACTGGGTTCCCGTCTCGACCCTGGTCGTCGCCGCGGTCGGCCTGACCACTGCCGGCGTCGCCTTTGTCGCGCACCGGCTGATGCCCGGCATGCCGTGGGCCGCGGCGGTTGCGCTCGGGGCCATCGTGGCGCCGCCCGATGCAGCCGCGGCGGTCGCGATCCTGAGCCAGGTCAAGCTGCCCCACCGCATGGTGCAGGTCCTGGAAGGCGAAAGCCTGCTCAACGACGCCACCGCGCTCCTGATCTATCGCATCGCTGTCGGCGCGGTCGCCGCCGAGCATCTGACATGGAGCCAGGTCGCGCCGACCATGGCGCTGGCGCTGGTCGGCAGCGTCGTCGCCGGGCTCGTCGCGGGCCGCATCATTCCGCTCTTCATCGAGCGGGTGAGGGAAGCCCCGAGCGCGATCATCCTGCAATTCGCCACCACCTTCCTGGTCTGGATCGGCGCGGAGCATCTCGGCCTCTCCGGCATTCTCACCATCGTGGTCTATGCGATGACGATGGCGCGCTCGGCAGGGTTGCGCATGCCGGCGCGGCTGCGGGTGCCATCCTATGCGGTCTGGGAGACGATGGTGTTCGTGCTCAACGTGCTCGCCTTCATGCTGATCGGCATGCAGATGCGGCCGATCTGGATGCGGCTGGACGCGGACGTGCGCTGGGAATATTGCGTGGCGGCCGCCTGGATCCTGCTCACCGTGGTGCTGGTCCGGCTGCTCTGGGTGACGTTCTACCGCACGACCTTGCGTGTGCTTGTCGCGCAGGGGATCTATCATCCGAAGGATCCGAAGCAGGTCGCCTCGGCCAAGGGCGGCCTCATCATCTCCTGGTGCGGCATGCGCGGCCTCGTCACGCTCGCCACTGCTTTCGCGCTACCGGAGAATTTTCCCTATCGCGACTTCATCGTCTTCACCGCCTTTGCGGTGGTGCTGGGATCGCTGGTGATCCAGGGGCTGACGCTGCGGCCGTTGATTCTGGCGTTCGGCCTCAAGGACGATGATCCCGTCGGCACCGAGGTCGCGCACGCCCGCGCCATCGCCTATCGCGCCGCGCTCGACGCAATCGAGAGCGATCCGTCCGAGGAGGCGGAGATCCTGCGCCTCGAATATCGCGCCATCCTGATGCAGGCGGAGACCGATCCCAGCGGGGGCATCGCCAATGGCGAGCTGCCAGCCGATCCCCTGCGCCGCCGCGCCATCGAGGCCGCGCGCAAATCGATCGTCGAACTCCGCGCCACCGAGGTGATCGGCGATGACGCCTTCCACCGGATCGAAGAGGAGCTCGATCGCGCAGAATTGAGCGCGGGGGGATGAGAGCTTCTTTACCTCGCCCCGCTTGCGGGGAGAGGGAGAGCTTTGAACCAAACCCCTTCTTCCCAGACTCACTCCTGATGACGACCCTGACCGACGACCGTCGTGTACGCGCGCGAGATGCGTCGCCTGCACGATATTTTTATCTGCATATGTCTCTGGCCTGCGCGGCCACCGCATTTCTCGGCTTCGCACCGACCTATTGGATTCCGCTCGCCAACCGGACGTTGTCCGCAAGCCCGGTGATTCACTTTCACGGGCTCTTGTTCTTCACCTGGTCTTTCTATTTCGTGCTCCAGACCTGGCTCGCGGCCTCGGGCCGCGTGGTCAATCACCGCGCGCTCGGCATCGCCGGCGTGTCGCTCGCGACTGCGATGACGATCTTCGGCTTCCTCGCCTCCGTGCACGTGATGCAGCATGCCGCAGCACTCGGGCAGCGCGAGGCCGGCATCGCTTTCTCGATCGTGCCGATGAGCGGGATCGCGTTCTTCGCAGGGGTGTTCGTGCTGGCGATCATGAATACGCGCAGGCCCGCAATTCACAAGCGCCTGATGCTGCTGGCCGCGGTCTCGATCCTCGATGCCGCGATCGCACGCTGGTTCCTAACCTTCCTGGCGCCTCCCGGACCGCCGGGCCCGCCGCCGGTGCCGGTGACGATCGCGCCGGCTGTCGTCGCCTCCCTTCTGCTCGCCGTCGCCATGGTGCGCGACTGGCGCAGCGAAGGCCGCGTGCACCCGGTCTATATCTTCGGCACGCTCGCGCTGCTGACGGTGAAGGTGCTGAACTGGCCGATCAGCGAGACGGCGGCCTGGCATGCGTTTGCCGGCGGGATTCTCGCGCTGGCGCAATAGGTCGCCAAACACTCCCGCCTGTCGCCTCGGATAGGCTCAGCGCAGATCCGGGACCACAGCAGAGATTGGGGCTACGCCCCCGCCTTGCAGGTGATCCCGCCGTCGACCACGAGCTCGATCCCCGTCACATATTTCGACTCGTCCGACGCCAGGAACAGCGCGGCGTTGGCGACGTCGAAGGCATCGCCCATGTGCCCCATCGGCACCTGGGCGTCGCGCGCGCGCCACATCGCCTCGACGTCGCCCTTGGCGTAGCTGGCGGCAAGTCCTGCGGAATGTTCGACCATCGGCGTCTTCATCAGGCCGGGCAGGATCGCGTTGACGCGCACGTGGTGGCGCGCGAACTCGATCGCCGTGGTGCGCGTCATCTGGTTCATCGCCGCCTTCGAGGTGCCGTAGGTCACGTAGGAGATGCCCATGTGGCGGATCGAGGCGATCGAGGAGATGTTGATGATCGAGCCGCCGCCCTGCTTCACCATGACGGGGATGACGTGCTTCATGGCGAAATAGGCGCTCTTGAGGTTGACGCTGAAGACGCGGTCCCAGCTCTCCTCAGTCACCTCGACCACGCTGCCCATCTCGGCGATGCCGACATTGTTGTCGAGCACGTCGATGCGGCCATAGGTCTTCAGGCATGCCGCCACCATCGCCTCGATCTCGCTCGCCCGCGAGACGTCGGCCGTGAACGCGGTCGCCTTGCCGCCTTCGCCGGTGATAATTTTTGCGGTCTCCTCGGCCGCAGTGCCGTTGCGATCGATGCAAAACACCTGCGCGCCCTCGCGCGCGAAGGTCACCGCGGTCGCCTTGCCGTTACCCCAGCCGGGGCCGATCGAACCGGCCCCCACGACCATCGCAACCTTGCCCTTGAGCCGATCCATCGCGTGTCTCCTTGTTGTTGTTCTTGTTGTAGCCCGGATGGAGCGCAGCGCAATCCGGGCTACGGATCGTTGCAGACTTTCATCGTCGTGACGTTGGCACCAATGGGATGCCCGACAATCTGCGACAGCGTCCGGCACTGTCCCTCATGGCACAGCCGCCACTCCCCCGCTGCGCCCGAATTGCCGAGCACGACCTCTTGCATGGCTTCGCGCTGCGGCTGCCACTGAAACCAGCCGTCGACCAGCCGCGCCTCGGGCGGCGGCTCCATGCCGGGACCGGTGCCCTTGACTCGGGCCTGTACCAGTTCGAGGCCGGCGGGCGTGACGCGCCAGTCTTCCTGCCAATCGACCTTCGCGATCGAATGCGTCCAGACCAGCGTGAAGGCCGTGAGCGCCAGCGCCTTCACGCCACCCGCTGTTGCCAAGCAGAGGCTCACGCCGCCTCGACAGGCGCCGGCGGGCGCTGCCGCCATTGCCACAGCACGATCGCCGCCGCGAGCACGAAGCCCGCAGTGTCGCTGAACGCGAAATCGCCGAGCAGGCAGAACGCGGCGCCGAGCGTGACCAGGCGCTCGATCAGCGTCAGCCGCGTGAACAGGAAGCCGATCGCCGCCATGCCGAACAGCGCGATCGCCACCAGCGCCTTCAAGGTCGCGAGCGCCACCGCGCCGTAGAAGCCAAGCCTGGCCTCCATGGGATCGCCGGCCTGCAGCATCAATGCCGGCGAATAGACGAAGATGAAGGGGATGACGTAACCGGCGAGCGCGATGCGCATCGCCTCCCAGCCGATCTTGTCCGGGTTCTCCTTGGCGATCGGCGCCGCCGCGAGCGCCGCCAGCGCCACCGGCGGCGAGAGGTCGGCCATGATGCCGTAGTAGAACGCGAACATGTGGCTCGCGATCAACGGCACTCCTAACTTCGCGAGCGCCGGCGCGGCGAGCGCGGCGGTGATGATATAGGTCGGGATGGTCGGGATGCCGGTGCCGAGCAGGATCGACAGCAGCATGGTCATGATCAGCGCCAGGAACAGGCTCTTCTCGCCGAGCCCGATCACCCAGCCGCCGAAGATGGTGCCGACGCCGGTCTGCGACATCATGCCGATGATGACGCCGACAATGGCGCAGGCCATGCCGACAGTGATGGCGGATTTCGCGCTCTCGGCCAGCGCGTCGCGGCAGGCACGCAACGCCGCAAAGCCGCCGCGGACGAAGGCGGTGATCACGATCAATCCGACGACGACGCTCGCGACCGGCACGATCTTCAGGCCGTCACGCGAGAGCGCGGCGACAACGAGCGCAAGTCCGATCCAGAAGATATAGCGGATGGCCGTCGCCGAGACGCCGGCCGTGATGGCAGTGCCAAGAATCAGCGCCACGGTCAGCGCGAGGCCCATGCTGCCGGCATAGAGCGGCGTGAAGCCCTCGAACAGCATGTAGATCAGGGCCCCGAGCGGCAGCACGAGGTACCAGCGCGTCACCAGCGCCTTCCAGGCACTCGGGATTTCCGAGCGCTTCATGCCGACGAGACCGTGCTTGCCGGCTTCCAGATGCACCATCCAGAACGCGGAAGCGAAGTAGAGCATCGCCGGGATCGCCGCCGCCTTCACGATCTCCGAATATTGCACGCCCAGCGTCTCGGCCATGATGAAGGCAACCGCACCCATCACCGGCGGCATGATCTGTCCGCCCATCGAGGCCGTGGCCTCGACGCCGGCGGCGAACGCGCGGCGATAGCCGAACCTGATCATCAAGGGGATCGTGAACTGGCCGACGGTCACGACATTGGCGACGCCCGAGCCGGAGATCGTGCCCATCATGCCCGAGGCGAACACCGCGACTTTCGCAGGTCCGCCGCGGGTTCGGCCGAACAGGCCGAGCGAGACGTCGGTGAACAGCTGGATCATGCCGGCGCGCTCCAGGAACGAGCCGAACAGGATGAACAGGAAGATGTAAGTCGCCGACACGTAGATCGGCACGGCGTAGAAGCCCTCGGTGCCGAACGACAAATGCGTGACGATCTGGTCGAAATCATAGCCGCGATGACTGAGTGGCGACGGCAGGTACTGGCCGAAGAACCAGTAGACGAGGCACGCGCCGCACATCAGCGGCAGCGCCGCGCCCATCAGCCGCCGCGTGCCTTCGAAGATCAGCACCGCCAGCACCGTGCCGACCACGAGATCGAGCCGCGTCGGGTCGCCGTCGCGCGCGATCAAATCGGCGTAGAATATCCACTGGTAGAGCCCGCACAGAAAGCCGGCGCCGCCGACCACCCAGCCGAGCGCGCGGCCGAAATTGCTCTTCGCGGTGAAGTTTGCGATCAGGCCGAAGGTGAGCAGGATGAGGAAGCCGACATGAACGCCGCGCACCACCTGGCTCGGCAGATAGTTGAAGGCGGCGACATAGAGCTGGAAGGTGGCGAAGGCGATGCCGATCCAGTAGGCGAGCTGGCCCCACCAGCCCGGACCAAAGCCTTCGGGAAAGCCGTGCTCGAAATTGTCGAACTCGACTTTGATGGGGGCCTCAGTGGCCTCTGCCTTTTCTAGCATTTTAATTCGTTCCCAGCCGTCCAGCGCTTATAGCTTGGCACGGTCCACCCGCGCCGTCATGCCCGGGCATCCACGATCTTTCTCGCCTTGCTCCAGAACGTGGATGGCCGGGACAAGCCCGGCCATGACGCCCTACTGCGAGACCGACCTTACTTGATCAGCCCTTTTTCCTTGTAATAGCGGATCGCGCCGGGGTGCAGCGGAACCGGGCTGCCATTGGGGGCGGCCTCGAGCTTGATCTCCTTGCCCGCCGCATGCGCGTTGGCGAGCTCCGGCAGGGACTCGTAAACCAGTTTCGTCATCTGGTAGGCGAGATCGTCCGACACCGCCGAGCTGGTGACGAGGTAGTTCACGACGGCAGCCGTCGGCACATCCTTGTCCTGGCCTGCATAGGTGTTGGCCGGAATGATCGCGGAGATGAAGGGCGGGCCGATCTTGTCGACGGTCTCCTTCGGCACCGACACCACGGTGATCGGGCTCGAGGTCGACAGGTCCTTCAGCGACGCGACGCCGAGCCCGGCCGATTGCAGGGTGGCGGCGAGCTGCCGGTTCTTCATGAGATCGACCGATTCGGCGAACGGCAGGTACTCGACCTTGCCGAGATCCTTGTAGCTCATGCCGGCAGCGCTGAGGATTGCGCGCGAATTCAGCTCCGTGCCCGACTTCGGCGCACCGACAGAGAGGCTCTTGCCCTTCAGGTCGGCTAGCGTCTTGATGCCGGACTCAGTCGTCGCGACGATCTGGATGTAGTTCGGATAGATCGCACCGATGGTCCTGAGCTTGTCGAGCTTGGCCTTAAAGCCCGCTTCCTCCTCGCCGTTCCAGGCGGCCTTGAGCGAATCGCCCAGCGTGAATGCCAGCTCGCCGCGGCCCTGCTGCAGCAGGATCAGATTCTCGACCGACGCCTTGGTGGCCTGCACCTGCGTCTTCACGTTCGGAATCTTGTCGCCGTAGATCTTCCCGATCGCGACGCCGAGCGGATAATAGACGCCCGAGCTGCCGCCGGTCAGCACGTTGATGAAGGATTGCGCCTGCGCGCAAGGTGCCGACGCCGCCAGAGCAAGAGCCGCGGCCGCGGCCGCGGCGAAAATCGTCCGTTTCATGATTGTTGTACTCCCCAAACCGGCGGGGAAATTGGCCGGATGAGAGGGGCCGGTCAACCCATCCAAAAGGCAAAACAGGACTGCGGTAGATGGCCGTTCCGGCTCGATTTCGGGAACTTGGCGGCTGCGGCGACATGGCGCAGCCGCGTTGCGATGCACCACCGAACCCATGAGGTTCGAACCGCTCGATCTCACTGGAACGTCATGTCGAGGCACTTGGAGATGTCGGAGCCGAGGCCGGAGGAGATGGTGACGCAGCCGCGGACCTTCTGCGCGCTGACGTCGGCGGCCCAGATCGAATAGCCGCCGGGCCCGAAGAACGAGTTGGTGTTCGGCGGCTCGGTCTCCGTCGCATCGAAATCATACTTCCCGTCGGTCTCGAAGATGCGCGGCTTCTTGGTACAGCCGCCGTCGGTCTGGACGTTGATGACTTCCTTGTTGTCCCGGGTCAGCGCCAGCGAGACCTGACAGCGGAAATATTCCGAGGTCTTGGTGTTGAAGAGATAAGTGTACGACTTGCAGGTCGCCGTGTTCAGCTTGCCCGGCGCAAGGCCGCGGCTGCACGAGATGCGCTGGTTGTGGCTGAGCTGGTAATCATCGGCCCGGGCCGGCGCCAGCGCCGTCAACGACAATGCAGCAGCCCAGCAAAGCTTAATCACATGGCGCATTCGAATCATCCCTACCCATAATTTTGTCGAGTTGCGTTCTAGACGGAAAGCGGAACATAGTCGCGAGGGGACTAAGGGAAAATCACAAACTGCTGGGCAAGAGTTGATGCGCTGCGGCGCTTTCGCAAATTGACCAGGACATGCCGTTCGTGATTTGTTCAAGCCCGGAATGTCCCGACCGTGGGAGGATGGGAATGACGGCATTAATCAAGCCATTTGCAATTGCAGTCGCGCTCGGCGCCTTTGCCGCGCCCGCATTGGCGCAAGTCCCGGCAACGCCGTGGGAGCTCAAGCCCGACACGGGCTACGCCTATGACAAGGAAGGCAAGACCTTTTCCTACAAGATGGGCACCAGCAACGCCGGCGAACTGCTGAAGGGCGCCAAGAAGGTGCCGAAGGGCACCCTGTTCTTCATCGGTCACAACGGCCAGCTCTACATGCGCAGCGGCCCGTATCTGGAAGGCGACGGCAAGTTCAAGTTCGGCCCGGATCAGTAGGGGACGTGCACCTCGCCACGACGATGCTGCCGTAGGCTGGCCAAAGGCGCGTTTGCGCCGTGCCCAACTTTTATCGGCGCGCCCTGATCGAAAATAGTGCGCACGATTCGCTTTGCCCCAGGGCGGCGCTGTTAAAACGCTCCTGCCAGCTCCCTTGCGCCGGGTTTGCCGCTGTTCACGTCCATCCGCTCATCCGTCACCGCGAGCAGCTTGGCAACCGTGTTGTGGCGGATTGCGACCGGGTTGCGCTCGTAGCCGCCGCGCTGGAAGAAGTTCGAGGTCGGCACCTGCTCGCGCATCGGCTGCGGCATCGTCACCATGTCGAGGCCGGTGCCGTCGCCGGTGAGGTTCATCATCTCGAGCTCGGCCGCGGTGAGCGGACGGCTGTAGCCCTTGGCGCGGGCGAACAGCACCGACGTCAGGAGCTTATGCGTCTGCAGCATCGGACCGACATCGATGTCGATCACCATCGCATGCATCGCCCAGCCCTGCGCGGTGTTGCCGATCTTCTCGTGCTCCGACCAGGTGTCCGGCACCGACTTGGCATGCGCCACCATTTTCTTCAACACGACGAGCTTGTGCTCGAGTGCCTGTCGGGCCGGTCCCGACGTGCGCGCCACCTTCTCGGCGAGGGCGCGAATGAGTTCGTGGCCCTGTTCGGCCAGCAGCTCGACGCTGTTGGTCGTCAGGAGCTGGTTGTAGCCCATCGCGGTCGAGATCGCGCGCTTGCCGCCATGCTCGATACCCGCCTGCACGTCGTGACTGCCGGTGCCGCCGGTCTCGAACGCATAGACCCGCACCGCCTGCTCGCGCGTCAGCCCGGAGGCGAGCGCGTAGCGCGCATAGGCGCGCTTGAACTCGACCTCGCTCGCCGGGCGCTGCGGCGTGAACTGGTAGAGCTCCTGCGCCGCGCGCAGGAAGTCGGCGACAACGGGGATCGGCTTTTTGGCGGGACGGTCCGGCGTTTCCTCAGGCTCCGGATTCGCCGGCCGCTTTGGCCCGTTATAGAGTGGCGGATGCTCCAGCACGTAATCATCGAGCGTGACCTGCTGCCCACTGCGCCGTTTGGCGTTGCGGCCTTTCCGCTTCTCCGAGATCTGGCTCCAATAGGCGCCGGCCTCGGCGTCGAAGGCGGCACGCGCGGCCTGATATTCGGCGAGCTTGCGGCGATATTTGAGCACGGCCGGCGAGGCGCCGCCTTGCGCAAAAAACTGCGACAGCAACTGGGCGTTGGCATCGCGGACCGCGGGCGGCAGAGCCTCGGCCTCGCCGCCTCGCGCGGCGGGCGCGAGCAAGGCGAGCGCGAGTGGAACCAGCGCAAGGCTGCGTCGAGAGAGGCTATTTCGAATCGAATGATGCATGCTGCCCTCCTAGCAGGCATCCGGTAACCGTCACGTTAACGCGCCGTTTACCTAATTTTTTCGCCCCTTGCGTCACTTCCAGGCGAACACCGGCTGTTCCAGCTCGGTCACGCGGGTGTGCCGGCCCGCAAGCACCTCGCGGAACTGGTAGATCAGCGCCGCGGTTGGCGCGTGGATCAGGCTTGTCTGGTGATGGAAGCGGATCACGCGGCGCGCGCTCTCGGGGATCGCGACGAAATCGAAGGCGTCATCGCGCTCGATGGTGTCGAGCGCAATGCGATGGACGGAAGCGACCTCGTCCGGGTTCGGTCTGATCGCGGCACTGGCGGCGGCCCACACCACCACCGGCGTGATCAGATAGCCCGAGCGCGTCGGATAGTCGTCGAGCGTGCCGAGCACCTCGGCATCCGTGAGGCGGAGACCAAGCTCCTCGTCGAGCTCGCGCAGCGCCGCTTCGACCGGCGTCTCGCCGGCATCGCAGCGACCGCCGGGCAGCGCCCATTGTCCGCGATGGGCACGCAAGTGCGATGCGCGCAGCGTGAGCAGGAATGCGGTGTCGTCTCCCTCGCTCGCGGTCAGCGCAATCGCCACCGCGGCGCGCTTCAATGCCATTGGTGCTTTTTCCTCAGGCAGGCGCGTGAAGGCGGCGCAGGCAGCCGCGATATTCCGCCGTGTGGCATCGTCGAACGGTCTCATGATGCTTGACTACACCACCTGCGGCCCCGATGAAACGAGATCGCAGGGACCGCACAGGAACGGACGACGACATGACCAGCAAGGCCGCCGCAAGGCTCAAATCAGACGGCTGGAGCATCATGGAGACCACGGGCTTCATGCACCTGATCGGGCCCCTGTGGGAGCGCAAGGTCGACGGCCACTACGAATTCGCGCTCGCCACCGAGGACAAGCACCACAACCGCCGCGGCATGGTCCAGGGCGGCGTGATGATGACATTCGCCGACCGCACCTGCGGCATGACCGCCCGTTACGTCTCCGGCAAGGAATTCATGGCGACTGTGCAGCTCGACACTCATTTCGTCGAGGCCGGCCAGATCGGTGACATCCTGATCTCCCGCCCGCGCGTGGTCCGTTCGACGCGAAGCCTGGTCTTCATGAGCACGGAGGTGACGGTGGATGGCCGCTGCATCGTGATGGCGAATGGCGTGTTCAAGATATTGAAGGGGCCGGGGTAGGCTCCACGCCAGATCTCGTCATTGCGAGCGGAGCGAAGCATCCAGAATCTTTCCGCGGAGGGACTCTGGATTGCTTCGCTGCGCTCGCAATGACGGGGGTAGCTGGCTATGCTGGGGCCAATTAAGCACTGAGGAAACAGCCCATGCAATACCGTCAGCTCGGCCGCAGCGGCCTGAAAGTGTCGCCGATTTGTCTGGGCACCATGATGTTCGGCGGACCGACCGATGAAGCCGCATCAACGCGGATCATCGCCAAGGCACGCGATGCCGGAATCAATTTCATCGATACGGCGGATGCGTATTCGAAGGGCGCCTCCGAGGAGGTCGTGGGCCGCGCCATTGCTCGCAATCGTCACGCCTGGGTGCTCGCCACGAAGCTCGCCAACCCCATGAACACCTCAACGGGCAGTGATCCCAACCGCGGCGGGCTGTCGCGGCGCTGGGTGTTGCAGGCCGTCGACGAGAGCCTGAGGCGGCTCGGCACCGACCACATCGACGTCTACTATCTGCACAAGGAAGATCATGCGACGCCGCTGGAGGAGACGGTGCGCGCGATGGGCGATTTGATCCGCGCGGGCAAGGCGCGCTATTTCGGCGTCTCGAACTACCGCGCCTGGCGCGTCGCCGAGATCTGCAACATCTGCGATCGCCTCGGCATCGACCGTCCCGCGGTGAGCCAGCCCTATTACAACGCCATGAACCGCATGCCCGAGGTCGAGCACTTTCCGGCCTGCTCCCATTACGGCCTCGGCATCGTGCCCTATAGCCCCTTGGCGCGCGGCGTGCTCACCGGCAAGTACAAGCCAGATGCAGCTCCGGACAAGGAGACGCGCGCGGGGCGCAACGACACCCGCATGATGCAGACCGAATGGCGGCCGGAGTCGCTCCAGCTCGCGCAGGAGATCAAGGTTCACGCCGAGAAGAAGGGCATCACCGCGGGCCAGTTCGCGGTGGCCTGGGTGCTCAACTCCGCCTTCGTCTCCTCGATCGTCGCGGGCCCGCGCACCGAGGAGCAGTGGGACGGCTACGTCGGTGCGCTCGACTATCCCTTCACAGCTGATGACGAGGCACTCATCGACAGGCTGGTCGTCCCGGGCCATCCCTCGACGCCGGGCTACAACGATCCCGCCTACCCGATCGAAGGCCGCCGCGCGCGGACCGCGTGAACTTCGGAGACGACGATGGCGCATCAGGATCGCTACGGCCTGCCGCTCTCCACCGAATCCGATGCGGCAGCAAGCGCCTATCGCGAAGGCGTCGACCTCATGCTGTCGGGCTGGACAGGCACGGCGGAGGCGCTGGAGCGCGCGGTTGCGGCTGACCCGGATTTTGCGCTTTCCCATATCGCGCGCGCCCGCGTGCACGCCTTCTACCAGCAGGGCGATCTCGCCCGAAGCAAGGCGGCACTCGCGCGCAAGCTGGCGGCGAAGCGCGGCACCGCGCGCGAGCGCTCGCATGTCGAGACGCTGGCGCTCGCGATCGAAGGCCGGTTGCCAGAAGCGATCGCAGCGACGCTGAAGCACGTCGACGAATGGCCCCGCGATGCAATGGTGCTGTCGCTGCCGCTCGGCGCATTCGGCCTGTTCGCGTTCTCCGGCATGGCCGACCACGATCGCGCACGGCATGAGCTGTGCGAGCGGCTCGCGCAGCATTACGGCGAGGACTGGTGGTTCCTGACCATGTATGGCTGGGCCATGACCGAGAACGGCGATGTCGCGCGCGGCCGCGGCGTGACGGAGCGCGGCTTCAACCTCCGCCGGGCCAACGCCCATGCCGCGCACGCGGTGCTGCATGCGATGTTCGAGGACGGCTCGATCGAAGCGGCTGACCGCCTCGTCGACGACTGGATTCCCTCTTACGATCGCGCCGGAATCCTGCACGGCCATATCCGCTGGCATCAGGCGCTCGGCGAACTCGAGCATGGCGATGCGGCGCGCGCGCTGTCGATCTATGCCGACGTGCTGCAACCCTCAGCCACGCAGGCGCCGCCGCTCAACGTCATCACCGACTCCGCCTCGCTGCTCTGGCGCCTGTCGGCCTACGGCCACACCGTGCCGAAGACGCTGTGGCAGGAAGCCGACAACGCCGCGCAAAAGCTGTTTCCAAAGTCGAGCCTGTCTTTCGCCGACGTCCACATGGCGCTGTTCGCGGCCGCGACGCAAAACCGCGAGGCGCTCACCGCGCGGCTTGCGACCATCGAGCAGCGGCTCGCCGAGGGCAAGCTGCCGGCCGGCCCCGTGGTGCCGGCGATCTTCCGGGCGCTGGCGGCCTTTGCGGATGGGGATTACGCATCATGCGTGCAAACGCTCGCGCCCGTGCTTGACCAGGTGGTGCGCATCGGCGGCAGCCATGCTCAGCGCGAGCTGATCGAAGACAGTTTTGTCGTCGCACTCATGCGCAGTGGTGAGCTGCCCCGCGCCCGCGCCCTGCTAAATGCCCGCCTGCACCGCCGCCCGTCCCTGCGCGACAAGCTCTGGCAGGCGGCGATGGGGTAGCTCCGCCACGAAAAAAACACCGGCCTGACGGCAAGTTCCCGCGGGACGGGTTGGGCGATTGGGGCGAATCGCCGTTGGGGGTGGCGCGGTGGTATTCCAGACGGGGTCGGCAAGACAAACGGGATCGCAACCAATTGGCTGTTCAATGGTTATGGTCCGGAGCTTGTGCGTGGTTCCCTGGCACGTGAGCCCTCCGATGCGCCTCTGCCGACCGCCGCTGGCCGCCATGCTTGCTTTGGCCACCACGCTTGCCGTTTCGCTAAGCCCTTGTTTTGCCGACGCTTCCAAGCCGATCCCGGTCAACAATCCGCCGGCGCCGAACGCTTTTGTCGACCTGCTGGCGCTGATGTCCGGTCACTGCAAGACGTTCAACGTCGCCGGCCGCACCTTCGCCTGCAAGACGGTGGCCTACGCCCATGGCGACAAGGGCCGGGTCAATTTCGCGGTTGCGGTCGACGATCCCTCCGACGACAGCCACGTGGTGTCGTTCTCCGGTGAGAACGGCAAGCGCGCCGATGACAATTCCTACGAGCTGCCGATCGACCGCATGCTGCTCAACTCCAAGGACCGCCCCAAGGTCGACGGCCTGCCGGTGCCGGCTGAGCAGGCCTCCACCGGTCTCTGTCGCCAGACCGGCAATTTCGCCGCCAGGAAGGTGAACGACGTCACCTGCTCCGCCACCGACAGCGAGGGACGGCGCTACGAATTGCTGTTCGTCTCCGACGGCACGCCGGTCAGCGTGCGCCGCATCCGGCAGTCCTCGCCGTCGATCCAGGATCCATTCAAGTAGCCGTCACGCGAAGGCCTTTTGCAACGTCGCGAAAAGGACCGCAGGCTTCGGAGCGATCCATGACGCGCGACCGCCTGTTTCTGCTGCGCCCCGGTTTCGAGGATCCGGCCTTTCCGGGGCGGCTGTTCTATTGCTGGCATTGCGCGCTGATCGAGGGCGTGCTGGCCTCGTTTCCGCCGCTCGCCGCAAAGCTGGATGTCGAGCGCATCGCATGGTCGCGCCCCAGGCAGCCGGTGATCGCGCTTCTCGGCGAGGAGAACCAGTCGCTGCCGTTGCTGGTTCTGGCTGACGGAGCGACCTCGCCGCACCAGACCGGCACTCATCAGGGCCGCGCCTTCATCGCCGACAAGGACGCGATCCTCGCCGCGCTCTCCGAGCGCCACGGCTTTCCCGATCCGCATCCATGAGCCGAATCGCCGCGAGTTCACGCGCAGCGTTGCCACCGATGTCGTGTTCGCATCATCGTTCGGAACAGCGTGGCATGAGCGACAGTGAGGCGGCCGCGTGTCATGCGAATGAAACGCGCGCGCTCAATCATTCACACACGTGAACGCGCGTTCATCGGACCTGATTCCACTGCGTCGTTTCGACGCCCACACTGGCAGGAACGTGGCGGGCGGCCATCTGTTGTCACACGACATTCAACTGGAGTGATGACACCATGAAGTATCTCATTGTCGCGATGGCGGTCGGAGCCGCGGCGATCGCCAGCGGAGCGGCAGCGAACGCGGCCGGCAGCGGCAGCGCCAAGCAGACCGCGCAGGAAAGCCAGTCCACCGACATCAGCGCGCACCGCAGGCACCATCGCTGGCACGGTCACCATCATCATTGGCGCCATCACCACAGCCATTTCCGGCCCCACTACAGAAGCTACGGCGGCTACTATCCCCGGCACCACGGCTATTACGGCGGCGGGCCGTACGGATATTACGGTGGCGGTCCCGGCGTGACGTTCAGCTTCGGCGGCGGACGCTGGTAAGACAGACGCCGGCGAGACAGATACCGCACGAGACAAGAGGCCCGCAGAGATGCGGGCCTCTTTTTTCAGCTCCGCAAAATGATCCCCGCAGTTTCCAGGCCGCTCGCCAGCGCCGCTTCCACCGTGCCCATGTCGGCTCCGCGATAGAGCGCCTCGCCGGAGAACAGCACCGCGCCATCGGCGCGCGCGAGGATTGCTTGTGCCGCGCGCGTTTGCGGCATCGCCCAGGAATAGGCGCCGCGGGCGAAGGGATCGTGCGCCCAATTGGTCGCCGTCGCTGCCACGAGCTCGCGCGCGATGTCTTCGCGCGATAGCTTGAAAACGGCGGCGAGCGAACCGAGCCCGGCCTCGATCAGTGCTTGCGGGTCGAGGCTTTCCAGCTCCGCCGTGCGCGGGCCGCCAAACCAGCCAGTGAGCACGGCATGCTCGCTCGGATATTGCGTCCACCACACCGGGATCATCTGATCCGACAACAGGAACGTCATGCCTGCGAGATCCCCGCCTCGCTCCCGCCACCATGGCCGCGCGAAGCGCAGCAGGATCTTGATGACATTGCCGAAGCCGATGTCGTCGGCAGCTGCAAGCTTGGCGTGCGCGCTCGCCGGCAGCGCCATCTCGCGCAACAGCGGCAGCGGCACGGTGAGGACCACGCGGTCGCAGCCATGAACATCCCCGCCGGTGCAGTGAACGGCCACTGTGGCGCCGTTCTCTTCAATCGCCGACACCACGCAGCCGAGATGGATAGTGACGCCCAGCCTGCGGCAGTCGCTCGCCAGAAAATCGATCAGCGCGCCATAGCCGCCTTCGATGCGCGCCTGCAGAGCGTGCCCGCCATCCATCCATTCCTCACGCAGCGCCAGGGTCGAGGCGCGCTCGGGGTCGGCCGCGTCATAGCCCTCGACCATCCGCTCGATCCGCTGGCGCATGGGCGCATAATGGTCCCCGGCAAAATGCCGGCGCAGGAACTCGGCGACGGAGAGATCGTCCTTCAAGTCGCGTAGCACGGCCTGAAGCTCTGCCTTGTGCGGATCGTCGCGCTGTTCGCGCGAGAGCGCCGTGCCGTCAAAGCTCCACTGCTCGCCCTCGATCTCCTGAAGGGACAGGCCGGCCTCGCGCAGCAATCCGCGCGTGACGGGCGCCTCGCCATGGACGAATTCGGCCCCGCCACCGGCGGGGTAGCCGAATTCCGAGGCCGGCAGCGGATGGATGCGGCCGCCGCAGCGCCCCCGCGCCTCCAGCACTGTCACCTTCCGGCCGGCCTGCGCCAACTCGCGCGCCGCCATCAGGCCGGCGGCGCCTGCGCCGACGATGACGATGTGCTCCGGTCTCTCGGACATGGCCGCGCTTTACCGGCTCGCGGCTTGCGGATCGTTCCTGATCAAATAGCGCAGCAGCAGAACACCGCCGCCGAGCTCGCGGGTGCTCTCCAGCGTCAGCGCGGCGATCGGCGCGCGCTTGTCGCTGTCCGCCTCAGTCGAGGAGAACACGAACGGCGCGCCCGTTGCGCCGTCGATCGCGGGGCTGAGGATCAGGTTGAGTTCGTCGATGAGACCGGCCCGCAGAAACGCGCCATTGGCAACGCCGCCGCCTTCCACCAGCAGGCGCTTCACTCCGAGCTCACGGTTGAGAACGTCGAGTGTCAGCGCCAGGTCGATTTCGGACTTGCCGGCGAAGACGTAGGACACGCGGTCGCCACGCAGGCCGGCGAGATGCGCATCCGGCACGCTTTCGGTCAGCACCACCACGATTGGATCACCCCCGATATCGGAGCGGCCCCAGCCGATCTTGCCTTGCCCATCGAGCACGACGCCGTAGGTTTTCGCATCGCGCCGCGCGAACCAGTTTTCACGCGGCAGTCTCACGTCATTCATCGCGGGATAGGGCTTGCCCTTGGCGAACTCCGACCCGGTGACGCGGCCGATCATCCATGCATCGCCGCCGAGCTCGTCGTGGACCTTCTCGAACCAGTCCGTCCCCGCCCCCTTCGGGCGCCAACGGCTGGGGTGGGTGCGGCCATCGAGGCTGGAGTGCATCAGACAGATGACATACGGTTTCATGCAATTCTCCGGGCTGTGCTCAGGCCGCGGGTCAATCGCCGCCTCACTCTCCCTGGCGCGATCGTTCACGATCGCCGCCAGCGGATTGAGCTTCGGCGGCGCGACCAGCTGCAGCGTGTTGGTGTCGGTGATTGAACGGCGCGCCGCGTACGAACAACTCGGTCTGGATCAGATAGGTCCAGCTGCCGTCATCGTTGAAGGTGATGTCGCAGCGGTACGCATCGGTGCGGAAGGCTTGTTCCAGAAATCGGTCGAGCAGATCCCCTAGGCGGTGTCGCCGCGTTTCGGTGACGGAGATATTCCTGTCATGAGGCCGAGAGGCCACGCCGCGACCGACACGATCTCGCATGTCTCGTGCGCCCCGCAAGCCGGCCTCCAACGCCAGCCGCCCCGCCATTTCAGCGCCAGCCCGCTGACAACCCACGCTGCTGCAATACGCCGAGGTCTCGCCCAATGGCCAGCCGGTGACGCGCCCGGCTTCCTTGCACTCGTCGTAGCTCTTGTAGTTGCCGACATTGCGACACGTTGCCGAGTACACGCCGCCGGTGGCGATGCCACCAACCCAGGGCTTGTCGCCCGACCTGAAGCTCGACTGGCAGCCGCCGACGCAGTCGCTCGTGGTGGCGGCGAGCTTGGCAAGCTTCGCGACGTCCGAGTTCGGGGCGGCCGTTGCCGGCGTCGGTGAGATTGTGCCAGAGACCGCTCTCAAGCCGCTTCGGATACCGATTTCGCACGTTCCTCGAGCACGCCGATCGTGGAGACCAGATTGTCCCGTCGCGCGCGAAGGTTAAGTGCAAGCAGCGGATAAGTCGGCTGATGCACGTCAAACAGGCCGGATTTCGCCTCCAGCTCGAGAATATCGGTATTCAAGAGCCGAACGCGCCACCACAAATCGGCGATCAGCGCGTCGAGCCGGAGTTCACCGGCAGCACCAGAACGGGACACTTCCTGCATCGCTTGCCTCAACCTGAAACGGCCTCTCTATTGAGACCGCGCTTTGGCTTCGACTGAGCAAGCGGAGTGCCAGGAATGGAGGGCGCGGTCTGGGCTGAACGGCGCGCTTGCGTCCATTCTGTGCGTCGGCCTCGGCGTTTACGCGTGGTCAACGGCACCGGCCACCTATGGCTGAACGTGCTCTCTACTTGCCGCTAAGCCCCGCTCTGGCCGCACTCGGCGGCTACCTGCGGTCGCGGCAGACGGCGCGAGTGGATTGATCAAGGCTGACGCCGAAGAGGATGGTGCCCAGGGGCGGAATCGAACCACCGACACTGCGATTTTCAGTCGCATGCTCTACCAACTGAGCTACCTGGGCGTGCTCCAAGAGAGGGGCCAAAGCCCATCGAGCGGGCGGTTTATAGTGGGCTCCGGGCGGCCTGTCCACCCGGCTTTGCCAAGTGGTTTCGCAGGGCGCCGCCCGGTTGTGCACAGGGCGGGACGGGCTTGCCGCGGCTGGCGCTCGGCAGGCTGGTCATCCAACCAAGACATTGATTTGATTTACTATTCGACGTCATCCACCTCGTCGTCGCGGCCGGGGATGACGTAGGAACCTTTCAGCCAGCGGTTCAGGTCGACGTCGCGGCAGCGCGAGGAGCAGAACGGACGGGTGGCTTCCGACTGCGGCTTGCCGCAGATCGGGCAGGTTTTGAACGGGCTGGCGGGATTTTTGATCTGGTCGTCCATGATGTCGGCAGCTTGCAGGGGGCTGAAAGGGGGCAAGTGCCCGTCAGCAAACGGGTTCCCAAGGCTGCGGCGCATGCCCTCGGCAAGCCCATTCTACTGTGCATGGGGTTGTTTTCGCGATTTTTGTTGGGCTGCGGCTTGTCGGCTCACACCGTGGTGGTGGCGTTGAGCCAGCCGAAGCGGATCGGGAAGCCTTCGCCGCCGAGCAGCGTGGTGGTCTCGTAGAGCGGCAGGCCGACCACGTTGGTGTAGGAGCCCACCATCTTCACCGCGAAGGAGCCGGCGATGCCCTGCACGGCGTAGCCGCCGGCTTTCCCGCGCCATTCGCCGGAGCCGATATAGGCCTGGATGTCGTCTTCCGAGAGGCGCTTGAAGCGGACGCGGGTCTCGACCAAGCGCTGGCGGAAGGCCTCGCGCGGCGTGACGAGGCAGATCGCGGTGTAGACGCGGTGGTTGCGGCCCGACAGCAGGCGCAGGCACTGCGCGGCTTCGTCGACCAGATTGGCCTTGGGCAGGATGCGGCGGCCGACCGCCACCACGGTATCGGCGGCGAGTATGAAGGCGCCGCGCAGCTCGTCGTCGAGTTGCACCGACTTCAGGGCCGCATCGGCCTTGGCGCGGGCAAGCCGATTGGCGCAGGCGCGCGGCAGTTCGCCCCGCCTCGGCGTCTCGTCGACGTCGGCCGGCCGGAGCGCGTCCGGCTCGATGCCGGCCTGGTTGAGCAGCGACAGCCGTCGCGGCGAACCGGAGGCAAGTACGAATTTGGGGCGGCCAAGCATCAGGTAATTTGGGGGATGAAGCGGGGGTGAATTGCGCGCGGAACCTATCGGAAGGGGGCTGATTTCACAACCCGGGAACCTCAGTTTGGTGATTCGAGGTTTCCGACATGGCTGTGCCCTCAGTCTGTGACGCGGGTGTTACGCCGGTCTCGCGTCCCGGACGCGGCGCGGCATGAAACGCTGCGACGTTGAGCCGGGACCCAGGAGCTTGCGCTTGCGGAGAGATCGCGCCTGCTCTGCAGCGCATCCTCGTACGCTACGCTGGTCCGGGGCACGAGAGCTACCCGCTCGCGGCGCCCACCTTTGCGAAGCGCCGGCGGATGCGCAGCAGCAGCTGGTCGCAGACGTCACGATACGCGGCAAGCTTCTGGTCGCGGCTGCCCTCGATGGTGGTGGGATCCTGCGTCGGCCAGTATTCGACGTCGGCCGCGAGTGTCCGTGTCAGTTCCAGCGCCTTGTGGTGCGCCTCGGGCGAGAGCGTGATGATGAGGTCGAAATTCAGCCCCTCCCAGTCCTCAAGCTCCTCGAAGGTCTGCGGCTTGTGGGCGGCGATGTCCTGGCCGAGCTCGGCCATCACGGCAACGGCAAACGGATCGAGCTCGCCGCGCCTCGCGCCGGCCGATCTCACGTAGAGGCCCTGCGGAAACATGTGCTGCAGCAGGCTCTCGGCCATTGGCGAGCGCACGCTGTTCATCGCACAGGCGAACAGCACCGATTGCGGATCGCGTGCGCGTGGGGGCGCAGCCATCCGGGCTTAGCCTGTTTTGATGGAGGGCATGGCCTTGTCGGAAAACCGCTGCACACTTTTCCGGGCCATAAAGCCTTTTGTCTTGCGCATGATCAGGTCCGAAAACCGGTGTCCACTTTTCGGGATCATGCGCCTAACCCTTCCAGTGCAGGACAGTAATGAGCGTGAACAGCCGGCGCGAGGTCTCGAAATCGACCCGCACCTTGCCCTTCAGCCGCTCCTGCAGCGTGCGCGATCCCTCGTCATGGATGCCGCGGCGGCCCATGTCGATGGCCTCGATCTTGTCGGGGGTCGCGGTGCGGATCGCCTGGTAGTAGCTGTCGCAGATCATGAAATAGTCCTTCACGATCCGCCGGAACGGCGTCAGCGACAACAGATGCGCGACGACGGGCGTACCGTCCTCGCGGCGGATGTCGAACATCAGCCGGTTGCCGGTGATGCCGATATGCAGCGTGAACGGACCCTTCCCCTCGGCGCCATCCGGCGCGAACAGGTTCTGCTCGATGAGGTCGTAGATGGCGATCGCGCGCTCATGCTCGATATCGGGCCCGGAACGGCCGATCGATTCTTCGTCGAGCGTGACGCCGACGATGCGATTGGTCGAGTCGTCCTGTTCGGGCGGCTGGGTCATGACAGATTGAGGCGCAATCCAATCGAACGCGAATGGGCATCGAGCCCCTCCGCCTTGCCGAGCGTCATCGCGGCCGGACCCAGCGCGCGCAGCTGATCCGGGCCGCATTTCAGGATGGAGGTGCGCTTCATGAAGTCGTGCACCGAAAGCCCCGAGGAGAATCGCGCCGAGCGCGCCGTCGGCAGCACGTGGTTGGAGCCGCCGACATAATCGCCGATCGCCTCGGGCGTATGCGCGCCGAGGAAGACCGCGCCCGCGTTGCGGATCTTCGCCGCGAGCGCGTCGGGATCTTGCGTCATGATCTCGAGATGCTCGGCGGCGATGGCGTCCGCGAGCGGGATGGCGTCGTCGAGGTTATTCACCATGATGACGGCGCCGAACTCGGCCCATGACGCGCTGGCGATCGCGGCGCGCGGCAGCGTCTTCAGCTGCGCATCCACCGCCTTCTCGACATCGGCGGCAAGCCGTGCGGAGTCAGTGATCAGGATCGACTGCGCGCTGGCATCGTGCTCGGCCTGCGCGAGGAGATCGGCCGCGATCCAGTCGGCATTGCCCGTGTCGTCGGCAATCACCAGCACTTCGGACGGACCGGCGATCATGTCGATGCCTACCTTGCCGAACACCAGCCGCTTGGCGGCGGCGACGTAGGCATTGCCGGGGCCGACGATCTTGGCGACCGGCGCGATGGTTGCGGTGCCGTGCGCAAGGGCAGCCACGGCCTGCGCGCCGCCGACGCGGTAAATCTCGGTGACGCCGCCGAGACGCGCCGCCGCCAGCACCAGCGGATTGAGCTTGCCGTCCGGCGAGGGCACCACCATCACGACGCGCGCGACGCCCGCGACTCTTGCGGGCACTGCGTTCATCAGCACCGACGACGGATAGGCCGCGGTGCCGCCCGGCACATAGAGGCCGGCAGATTCGATTGCGGTATAGCGCCAGCCGAGCTCGACGCCGAGCGGGTCTGTGAAGCGTTCGTCCGTGGGCAGCTGGCGACGGTGATAGGCCTCGATGCGGTCGCGCGCGAGCTTGAGCGCGTCCAGCGTCGCGGCGTCGCAGGCCTTTGTCGCGGCTTCGATCTCGGCGGCGGTGACGCGAAGGTTGGATGCATCCAGCGTCAGCCGGTCGAACTTTGCCGTGGCCTCGAGCAGCGCCACGTCGCCCCGCCTGGCGACGTCGTCGACGATCACGCGCGCGGCGGCCTCGACGTCGGCCGAGGCCTCGCGCTTCGCGGCGAGGAAGGCCGCGAATCGCTGGTCAAAATCGGCGCTGCTGCGGTCGAGGCGAACGGGCATGTCTGGCTTGGCTTCTGGCTGGTCTTGGGGCGGATTGGCGCACCAGGTCCCCTGCTCAATGGCGCGGCGGGGAAGCGGCGTCAACCCTCGCAAGGCGCCGTTCTGGCACGGAGGGCGAGGCGGTGCGGCTGGTATACAGGCAACCTCACACCTCCCCCTCGATCTCCAACCCCGTTCCGAATGCGTCCGCCCCGAGGTCAGTCAACTCGCATTCCAGGCATTCGACGTCGAGCCGGATGGCGCCACCCTGGGCGAACAGAAGCAGGGCGCTGCCGGCGGGCTCCTCGTCGCGC
Source organism: Bradyrhizobium sp. 199 (assembly GCF_023073355.1). GTDB lineage: Bacteria > Pseudomonadota > Alphaproteobacteria > Rhizobiales > Xanthobacteraceae > Bradyrhizobium. The sequence goes on along the minus strand of NZ_JADPJI010000002.1, from coordinate 585,578 downwards.
CCGTCCCTGGGGTGAAATTCGATGCCGACGAGGTCGAGGACCGTCTCGGGAGCAGCCATGTCGATGTTACGCGACTTGCAGGCGAGCACGCGGTCGAAGCGGAGCGCGGCGACCAGCCGGCGCGGCTCGCTCTCGCCCTCCAGCGTCTGCTCCCAGTCCAGCCGGCTCATCCCGACAACGAGCCGCTTCTCGCTTTGCCGCCAGATGATGTCGGAGGCGTGGACGCGGGCGTCCTGGACATGGGTCGAGATCACGGCGAGATCGTCGGCGTCGAGTGCGATCAGTTTGAGCTGGGGCGGCATCGCCGACGCTTCTCCTTCGGAGTGGACCCGGCTCAACGCGCACAGGCCCCGAAATTTCCGTCCAAATTAACGGGCCGGCCGGTTAGAGGCTATTGATATCCTCCATCTCCAGCACCTTCCGCGGATACCCCTCCCGGGCGACGTGGATCATGGCGCGGCCGATCTGCTCGGTGGAGGTGACGAGCCGCGGCGAGAGCCGGCGCAGCACCGACCAGAGGGGCCAGCTTGCCGTATAGACCGCCTGCACCCAGGCGGTCTTGGAACGGGCGCCGTGCAGGGGCTGGATCGCGCCGGGCCGGAACATATAGGCAGCCCTGAACGGCAGCTTGAGCAGATCGTTCTCGGTCTTGCCCTTGATCCGCGCCCACATCCGCGAACCCTGCTCGGTGGAATCTGTGCCGGCCCCCGTGACGTAGGTGAAGGTCATCTGCGGGTTGAGGCGCGCCAGCGTCGTCGCTGCCGCGAGCGTGAGGTCATAGGTGAGATGCCGGTAGCGCTGCTCGCTCATGCCGATCGAGGAGACGCCGAGGCAGAAGAAGCAGGCGTCAAAGCCGGTGAGCTGCGTTTCGATCTTCGAATAGTCCAGAAAATTGTCGTGGATGATCTCGACGAGCTTGGCGTTGCGCACGCCCGTCGGGCTGCGGCCGACCACGAGCACACGGTCGATGCCGGCATCGATCAGGCATTCGCGCAAGACGCCCTGCCCGACCATGCCGGTCGCGCCGAAGATAATGACTTGCATCGGGACGTCCCCAACAGGTTCGCGGCTCATGCGGCGGCCGCGATCTCGCCGAAGGATACACAGGTCAATGTCGCCGAGACATCCCACAACAGACCAGTTCTGCGCGTCGGCGGCGAAAGCTGGATCGGCGACGGCGCGCGGGAGAAGCCGGAGACTTTCGTCAAGCGCACCTTCGATGCGATCAGGGCCATCTTGAAGTGAGGTGCCTCACTCCCTGAAGAACGCCAGGAGGTCCGCGTTGATGGTTTCGGCGTGCGTGGTCGGCATGCCGTGCGGGAAGCCCCTGTAGGTTTTCAGCGTGCCGTTCTTCAGCAGCTTGGCCGAGAGCGGGGCGGAATCGGCGTGAGGCACGATCTGGTCGTCGTCGCCGTGCATCACCAGCACGGGCACGTTGATCTTCTTGAGGTCTTCGGTGAAGTCGGTCTGGGAGAACGCGACGATGCCGTCGTAATGCGCTTTCGCGCCACCCATCATGCCCTGGCGCCACCAGTTCTGGATAACCGCTTCCGATGGTTTTGCGCCGGGACGATTGTAGCCGTAGAACGGGCCGGCCGGGAGATCGCGATAGAATTGCGTGCGGCTGGCGGCGAGCTGCTTCTGGAGATCCTCGAACACGCTCTTCGGCAGGCCACCGGGATTGGCTGCAGTCTGCACCATCAGCGGCGGCACCGCGGAGAGGATCGCTGCCTTCGCCACCCGGCTCTCGCCGTGGCGCGCGATGTAATGCACGACCTCGCCGCCACCGGTGGAATGGCCGACATGAATGGCGTTCTTGAGGTCGAGATGCGCGGTGACGGCCGCGAGGTCGTCGGCATAGTGGTCCATGTCATGGCCGTCGGAGACCTGCGACGAGCGGCCGTGGCCGCGGCGGTCATGGGCGATGACGCGGTAGCCGTTGTTGACGAAGAAAATCATCTGCGCGTCCCAGTCGTCCGCTGACAATGGCCAGCCATGGCTGAACACGATCGGCTGACCACTTCCCCAATCCTTGTAGAAGATCTCGACGCCGTCTTTGGTGGTGATGGTGGGCATTATGGGACTCCTTTGAGCGAAACGTCATTCCGGGCGCGCGAAGCGAAGCCGGAATCTGGAGATTGTTCAATCGAGATTCTCATGTGCGCAAGAGCGCACCATAGTTCATCGCTGCGCGATGCCCCGGAATGACGGTGAATGTGTTCGCGATCGATCAGGCAAACGCCATCGGCCTGAAGCGGCGCCAGGCGCTGATGGTGAGCACGACGAAGAACACCAGCACGAGCCCCTGCACCACGGCGAATACCGGGCCCGAGGGCGGCGCCGGCGCCACGGCGGGTGCGAGCGCGGCGAGCGCCGGCACCTTGAGGAACGACTGGATCACCAGCACGAAGGCGTTGAAATAAAGCGAGATCATCGCGGTCACGATGTAGACCGGACGCCAGATGCCTGTGAGCTTCATGGCGTACAGCGCGACGCAGGCGATCGCGAGCAGGACCAGCGAGATGATGCCGATGATGTGCGAGGGCAGCACCTTCTCGAACGGAAACAAGAAGCCGGTGGCGCTGGTCAGGATCGTGAAAGCTAGGAAGATCGCGGTGAGGCGCGGCATCGACTTCGAGCCGAGCAGGCCGAACATCACGACGAGGCCGGCGGCGATGCCGATCAGGCTGATGATGACATGGACTAACGTGAAGGCGGGCAAGCTCAACCCAAGAACCATGACATCTCTCCTACTCTGCGCGTTGAGATAGCGAGAGGTGTATTACGGTGCTCATGGAATTGCCAATGCGTTGTCGCCGCATGTATGTGCGCAGCCATGCGTCATCGTGCGAATCGACAAACGCATGGCTGAATTTTTTGCATCGCTGTCACAAACAAAGGCAGTGTCTGTTTGTATCAGAGACGAGATCGAGGCTTTCGACGAAAGTTGAATCGATTCGTCACACTTCCTTGGTGTCGAAGATCAAGAGGTCGGCGCCGCCGCTGGCGAACTTCGGCACGTCCGCGCCGGTCGCCTTGCCCTCCGGACTGCCGAATGCCGCCTGAATGTCGGCCACGCTGTCGAAGGTGAGGATGGCGACGAGGTGGATTCCGGAGGGACCGGCGGGAGATGCGACCGGCCCTTTGCTGATGGCATATTTCTTCAGGCCGGGAAGCTTCTTGGCGAGCGGAATATGCGTCTCGGCATAGTACTTGTCGAAGGCGGCAGCATCCTGGGGTGTCTTGTAGAGCACGACGATTTCAGCCATTTAGTCCTCCCTTTTGAATCTTTTGTTCGTTCGGTCTGCTCGATCCTCATGGTGAGGAGCGTGCGAAGCACGCGTCTCGAACCATGACGGCCCGGCTGTTGCATCCGGGCCTTCATCCTTCGAGACGCGCGCAAGAGCGCGCTCCTCAGGATGAGGGGATAGTCACGTATGATAACGCAAGATGGCAAGTCACATTCGCCTTGCCATCTGCTTGTGTTCTACTTGACTAAAGCGTCGGCTTTGCGGCGTCGCCGAGATAGCCGTGCAGGGAGGCCACGACCTGCGCGCCCTCGCCGATGGCGCCGCCGACGCGCTTGACCGAGCCGGAGCGGACGTCGCCGACGGCGTAGACGCCGGGCACGGAGGTCTCCAGCGGCGCCACCAGCCGGCCCTGGTTCTGCTCGGACTGCGCGCCTGTCACGACGAAGCCGCCGCGATCGAGCGTCACGCCGCAGCCGTCGAGCCAGGAGGTGGCGGGATCGGCGCCGACGAACAAAAATAGATTGCGGATGTCGGCGGAATCCTCGTCGCTCGACAAGCGGCTCCTCCAGCGGATGCGCCGCAGCAGCGAGGCCTCGTCGCCTTCGAGCGCCGTGATCTCGGTGTTGAACATCAATTCGATGTTCGGGGTCGCTTCGATGCGCTCGATAAGATAGCGCGACATGCTGGCCCCTAAGCCGCCGCCGCGGATGATCATCAGCACCTTCTTGGCGTGCCCCGACAGGAACACGGCGGCCTGGCCTGCCGAATTTCCGGCGCCGACCAGAGCCACCTCCTCGCCGGCGCAGAGCCTCGCCTCGACCGGCGAGGCCCAGTACCAGACGCCGCGGCCCTCGAACTTGTCGAGGTTCTCGATTTCGGGCCGGCGATAGCGCGCGCCGCTGGCGACCACGACCGCGCGCGAACGCAGCGGATCGCAGCCGTCGAGCGCCACCGCGAACGCGCCGTCCTTACGCGTGCAGTCGAGCGACTTCACCGTGACAGGAATCATGATATCGGCGCCGAACTTCTGGGCCTGGGTGAAGGCGCGCGCGGTCAGGGCCTGGCCCGAGATGCCGGTCGGAAAGCCCAGATAGTTTTCGATGCGCGCGCTGGCGCCGGCCTGGCCGCCGAAGGCGCGGATGTCGAGCACGGCAACGGACAATCCTTCTGACGCCGCATACACGGCGGTGGCGAGCCCGGCCGGTCCGCAGCCGACGACCGCAACGTCGTAGATGCGGCCATCCTTGGCCCCGCCGATCATGCCGATGGCGCGGGCAAGCTCGGTCTCACTGGGATTGCGCAGCACCGCGCCGCTTGCGGCGACGACCAGCGGCCAATCCTCGGGCTTCGGGGAATAACGCGCGATCAACTCGGCGGCGTCACGATCGCGCTCGGGATCGAGCAGATGATGCGGCTGGCCGTTGCGGGTGAGGAAACCCTGCAACCGCACCACGCCGGCGGAGTTTGACGGCCCGATCAGCACGGGGCCGCCGATGCCGCCCTGAATGAGATTGACCCGGCGCAGGATCAGCGCGCGCATGATGCGCTCGCCGAGCTCGGCCTCGGCGACCAGCAGCGCGCGCAGCCGGTCCGGCGGCAGCAGCAGCGTCTCGACATCGCCCTCGGCGCGGCCGTCGACCAGCGCCGGCTGTCCCGAGAGCTGGCTGAGCTCGGCCAGGAATTGCCCGGGTCCCTGGTCGATCACCGGGGTGACGTGACCGAGGCCGTCGCGCTGGGTGATGGCGACATGGCCCTTCAGCACGACGAACATGCCGGGCCCGGGCTTGCCGGTCTCGAACAGGAACTCGCCGTCCTTGTAACTGCGGACCTCGCCGAAATGCCTGATCCGCTCGATCTCGGCCGGGATCAACGTCGGAAAGGTCTGCTCGGGGCGCGTGAAGCGCGACATCAGCGCGCCACCGTCATCTCGTTGTTGTCCGTCCTGCCCCATCGTCATTCTCACTCATTCCAAATTCTAAAGCGCGATGCGATCAGGATGAATCGCCATCGCGCTTTGGTTGTTGTTTAAGCATGATCTTTTGGGAAAACCGCTGCGCACTTCTCCGGATCATGCTTTAGCTGCCGGCTTTCCCGGCGGTCCCCTTACTTAAGGAACCATCCTCGTTCTGCGAGAGCTCAGGACTTGCGGCGCGTTCGCGCGCCTGCAGCTTCCGCCGCTTCAGGTTTTCGCGCAGCGCCGATTTCAGCCGGTCGTCGCGGGACGCCCTCGCCTGTCTCGTGCTCTTCTCGGTGTCGTCAGCCATCCCGGTCCACTCGGTTTCATCGGTGATACCATGCCCGAGGAATACGGCAGCTCAAGAGGCCCGCGCGATCAGGTCGTGCCAAACGCGAAATGGATCCAGCGCGAGCTTTCAGGCCACTGGCCAGTTGGGCGGGGATACGGAGCTGAATCGACGGAAAGCCGGAGGTTTCGAGCCCAAACGGCCACTTTGGCCCTGATATCGGCTCGATTTTCTCGTTTTGACGGGCCGAGCAAGCTTGCGCAGGAGGGGGGCTTGTGGCAGATATCGGCCCGCTTGGTTGGCCCCCTCGGGCGCCCGATTCTTCACCAGCACATGCTGCCGTAGCTCAGTGGTAGAGCACTCCATTGGTAATGGAGAGGTCGACAGTTCAATCCTGTCTGGCAGCACCAGCTTCCCCATTGAAGCGAGCCTTCACCCCGACCTGCGAGTCCGCAACTTCCAACAGACGCCATCGTGATCAAACGTTCCCTGCCCTATGAAGGACTGCTCCACGAGATCGTGGAGCATAATGGCGTGCTCTATCTCGGCGGCATCGTTCCCGAGGATTCGGGACTCGACATGGCAGGCCAGGCCGACGATGTGCTTCGCCAGTTGAAGACGTTGCTCGATGGGGCCGGCTCCGATCTCTCCTGCGTTCTGCAGGTGACTATCTTTATGGCTGATCTCGCCGACAAGGCGGCGTTCAACCAGGTGTGGAAGCGCTATTTCACCGCGGACCATCTGCCGGCGCGCGCCGCCCTCGGGGTTGCGGATCTCGGCCCAGGCGTCAGGCTGGAGCTGACGGCGATCGCCGCCCGCCGCTGATGGCCTATTGCATATGGGATTTTGCGCGACCTGAGCGCGCGCCTCGTCCTTCGAGACGACCGCTTCGCGGTCTCCTCAGGATGAGGCTAAGCAGCATATGCTCGTTGAACCTACGGCCACGAATACGGTCCTCATCCTGAGGGCCCGCCAACGGCGGGCGTCTCGAAGGATGGGTGCAGGGGAAGTCGCCTCCATATGCGATTGGCCTGCGTGCCGTGACGGGCGGCGGCACCGGCAGGGCGAGAACGCTCGGACGGTCTTGTGTCCAACACATGAAGCAACGTTCTCGCGGCGCGAAGCGTCCGAGTTTTGCTCGCCTGTGTCGCCGTCTTCTTTGAAGAAGGCGCAGGGAAGACCGGGTGCCGGCTGGCACCTATGACCCGCTGCGCGAAAAATTTGCACACGCAAATGCGCAGGCGGACAACAGGTGGGCCGGAAAACACCCGGCCTTCCCTGCGCGATGGGTTGACGGCTTATGCCTGCTCTCCCCGGAGCCGAGTTCCTTCTGGCCTCCGTCACCTCGCGAAAACTGATGCACCGCGTCCGGTTGGCCGGTGCATCTTCGCGAAAGCTTGGCTGTAGCAACGACAGCCAGGACGACATGGTTTTGCCGTACGCAGTTGCGCCGTTCGTCGCACGGAGAAGGACCTCACGAGGTTCACCCGCCCTGGTCCCGCCTTCCCGTGCCCGACGCAGCCGCGTCCACCGCACCCCAGCCCACGTTCGTTGCGACGTACGATCGCCCCTCTCCTCGGGCCGGGATGGCGCGAATATGCCGCAATTCCGAATTTCGGTGGAATATTTTTGAAAAGAGGAGTTGACGGAATTTGGTGTTTTGCCCGACGGGTCGCGATTTGGCTCGCGCAGGTAAGGTTAATCCTTCCTTTCGATTGTCGGTAAAGTTTTATCTATTATCGTCTTTGCCGTAGTTGATGAACCAGGGGCTCCGATAGTGTTTGCGTCTTGCCTGATCGTGACTGGAATTGCGTTGCTTCTCTCCGGCATCGTTGCCTTCGGCTTTCATAGAAACTCCCTGCACGCGATGGCGTTGCTGTAGCCGTTACGAATAGCTCGTAGGATGGGTAGAGCGAAGCGAAACCCATCGATATCGCGTTCAGACGAAGCATGATGGGTTTCGCAAGGGCTCTACCCATCCTACGCAGCGCTCACTATCAATTGTCGTGCTCCGCCTGGAGTCCGGTGAAGCGATTGTCGGCCCGCCGGAGCCGCCGGCACAGTTCGCGGTTGATGTTCTGCAGGACGACCACATAGGCGTGGATGTCGGTCTTGTAGCAGGCGTAGAGATTTTGCGCCGTCAGCTCGTACAACATCGTCGGCGCCTCCGCGACCACCGTGGCGGAGCGGTTTTGCATTTCGATCAGCGTCATCTCGCCGAAGAAATCACCCGGCTGCAGAACCGAAATCGGGATGGGGCTTCCTGCATTCGCCCGCTTGCTCACCGCCAGCCGGCCGGACTTGACGATGAACATCGAGCGTCCCGGCTCGCCTTCCGCCACGACGGTCACGCCGGCGTCCAAGCGGCGCTCGACCAGCATTGACATCAGCAGATCGAGGCCTCCGTCCGAAAGGCCGCCGAAGAACGGCGTCGCGAGCAGGAACGCTTTCAGATCGGGGGCAGTGACGGTCATTGCGGGAGGTTACGCCCGGCCGGCAACTGCGGCAAGCGGAGGAAACCGGAGGATGGGTAGAGCACTTGCGAAACCCATCATGCTCCCGCGTCGGCAAAGTGAGATGGATATCCTTTGCTGCAATCCAGAGTCTCTTCGCAGCGACAGTCCGGATTGCTTCGTCGCAAGAGCTCCTCGCATCGACGCGTGGAGAGATCATCGCCTCTCGGCTACTGCCGCGCGATACTTTCCCCGCGCAGCGTCCTTCGCTTTCGCCAGACCTGCAGATCAACCATGACCTTGATGGTCGCTGCGAGGACAGCTGCGCATAGCACGGCCTTCGAAGCCGTCTCCATCGTCCCTTCGATCAGCAGGCAATGGACCACGCTGCCTGCGACGATGACGATAGCGAGAGGGATATGAACGACGCGCCAGGTTCGCAGGCGCAGTCCCAATCGCCGGCGCAACGCGGCCAAAATCGCGACGACGAAGATGGCCCACATCGCGGTCACGCCGAAAGGCGAGAACGGCGTCGGCGATGAATAGGTCAGCGCGTCGATCATATCAGGCGGGCTGGTGATCCAGAGGCCGGCGACGTGGATCACCACGGCCAGCGCCAGCGCGCCACCGATCCAGCGATGGGCGCGCCGTCCGCGATAGGCCGTCAGTCCCGGCAGATAGCCGCCGATCAGCAGGGGCTGAGCAAGCACGAGGCCGAGGGCAACGATCCCGGCGAACCCCGCGAGGATGTAGACCGGACCGCGCCATGCGAGCTGCTCGCTTGTTGCAGCCAGCGCGATCGGCACGCCGAGGGCCAAAGCGAGCGCGACCCAGATCAGGATCACCCGCGCCGATCTCCACCCCGTCATTCGCCGGCCCGGTCAGGCCGGCTGCAGGACGAAGTGCGCCTCGAGGCTGGTTTCCTTTGCGCTCCGCATCACCGGCCGCAGGAAGACGGTTTTGAACTCACCGCTGTCATAGGCAAGGTGGCCATGCGGCTGGCCGAAGATCGGAATGATCTGCGGCATCTCCAGCCGGAACTTGCCGTCCTTGTCGGTGAGCGTGGCGCCATGGCTCTGCGGCTCGTGCTCCTGCCCTTCGACCGTGTGCGCCCAGATCTGGATGCGCTGCCCGGCAAGCGGAGCCCCGTCGCCGGCGCGGCGGACGGTGCCGCTCATCCAGAAGCCGCCCTTGCCGATGCGCTCCACGATCTGCGCGCCCTTGCGATAGTTGTTCGCTCCGCCGGACATCGTTTCGGTCGGCGCGAGGCCTGCCGCGCGGGCGGGCAGCAGGAGGCCGGAAACGCCGGATGCCAAGAAGCCGGTTGCGAGAACGGAGCCGCCGGCGGCGAGGAAGTGGCGGCGGTTGAATACGACCATGGTCATGTCGGTTCCTCCGGGCGAGCAATGCAGTACTACCACCGAGACTACAGCAACAGACGCCCGACGCCCAGTTACGACGAAGGGCGCCCCGGGTCGCAATAACGCTGTTGTGAAAGCAAAGAGAGCCGCCTCAGAAGTTCGCCTTGACGAAATTCTCGCCGATGTTGAGGGCGTCCAGCAGCGACTTCCTGTCGTCGTGTCCGGTCTGGTAACCCTTGACGATCGCATCCCCGCGTTCTTTCGGAGTGCCGTGATGTTTCGGGTGCTTGAGCATGTTGTCGCCCGAGTTGAATTGCGTCAGGGCGATCACGGCGGCGTTGAAGCTCGATTGCTGCAATTTGCGAACGCCTGCGAAGTAACCGGCAAGGAAATCCGCGTGCAGTTCCACTCGTTTGACGGTGGGCTGCCCATCAAGGAGAATTTCGTCCACCCCCACCTTCCACTGCAGCACGTGTCCAAACTCATGGGCACAGATGCCGGCGACCGCGGCATCTCCTGCCTCAGGGTCTGCCATCAATTGCTTCAGGAGCCGTTGGCCGAACAGCACTGTGCCATCGGTACCGGCCACGCGCTTCTCGCGCAATGCAAACGCGTTCGGCGACTCACGGTCGTCGAAATAGGCGAAGCTGGGCGTGACATTCAGACAATCAGAAATCCTGACCAGCGTTTCCGCCAGCGCCCGGTCGAAATCCCTGTCGCCCGACTTGGGTATTGATGGCATCTCGCGCACGCTGCCGCCCTGCCCATCCTGCTTGTCGCCGAGAATGTTGCTGGCCTCGCTCCCTGTCAGACTGCAGCCATAGGCCGGATTGTGGCGACCGTCGGCGGCCCGCGCTGCGACGCCGCCGAAGAGAAGAAGGCCGCAGCCGATGCAACATCGTCGTGTCAGCATCTGCATGTCTCCCTAGCAGAGATTTGGAAACCTCTTACAAGCCTCTGAGGTGCCGCTGGTCTGCGGCGGGGGATTCGCCGGCGGATTTGGCACGCTTCCGGGAGTCGGAGCCCCGGTTTGCGGAAGCGGCACGGGTGGGGCCGGCAGTTGCTGAGGCGCGGAGCCGATGTTGAAGTTCGCGTATTCGATCCGGTTGGTATAGAGGCTGATGCCCAAGAGCCAGGTCGACACGCCCTGCTGATGCTGCGCGACCAGGGAATACACCGGTCCCGCAGGGAGCTGGGACTGTCCGTTCAGAACCACATTGGTCACCTGCCCGAGTTGGACCAGTTGCGGGTAGACGCCGCTGTTGCCCGTCTGCATCGCGATCGTCTGCCAGAGTTGCGGGCCGTACCAAGTCCAATTCGGTGTGCCCGTCTGCAATTGCTGGATGACGGCCATCAGGATTTGCCGCGGGTCAGCCTGCGCCGACGCAGTTCGCGTACCCTGCACTTGAAGCAGGCACCCCAACATTGCTGCAATCAAAAACCGGATTGATCCCTTCGACATCATCTGCATTCCCCTGCACCCCACGCTACGAAGCCAAAGCCGCCAAATGCCCGATGCCCCACCGGCATCTCGATCAATCAGTCAGCCGATCACCTGTTGATCTGCCCGGTCGAACTCCTGATATCCGGCACCGTCGGAGGCACGACGATCGGCCGCTCCGGGACTGGACGATCGGCATCAGGGGCAATCCTGAACGTACTCGACCCACCGCCCGTACCGGTTCCCGACCCGATGTCGGAGCATTGGATCCTGCACGCCATCTTGCTTCGGTCGCAGTTGCAGCCTTCGGCGATCCGGCTGAACAACTCAGCGCGGGGTAGCGGAAACGCGATCAGCGCCAGGCTGGCCAGCAACAGTGTCTTGCGTGTGCTCATCCTTCACTCCCCAGGCCTCAATCGAACGCTCTTGAAACCGACCACGACCGGGCGCGGCAGCAGCGTATCCGGCAACAGCACGTTCGACGCCGCGCGGCGCTCGAAGGCGATCGCCCCGCCCGGCGCATCGTTTGGCCCGGCCTGCGGCGTCGGAGCGGGGGACTGCGGCTTGCCGTCGCCGCTCGCGCCTGCAGCCGCCGGGGCCGCCTGCGCTGCCGCCGCCGGCAATACAGCCTGCTGGTTCACCCCCACGTTCCCCCGCGTGCCGCCATCCTCGCCCATGCTGGTTTGAATCGAGCGGGCCAGGAACACGCGGCTGACGAGCGCGAGCTCGACCGAGAAGCGCGGCCGCTCAACGCCCGTCTTGCGATCCTTCACCTTGTCGTCGATCCTCTTGCCGATCAGGATCGAAAGCTGTTTGCGCAACCCTTGCTGCGAGCAGAACCCTTTCGTTGCGTCATCTTCGCAGAAGTCGAGCAACCGAAGCTCCGCCGGTACCGCCGGAACACCGTAGGTTTCGGTGGCTGAAAATCTGACCTCGACCGTTTCGGTCGAGCTTGCATCGGCACCAAACCCGCCGCTCAACAACTGGGACATCGCGCTGGCCCCGCCGCTTGCCCGCTTCACATTGGTAATGGTGAAGCGCGGAAACAGCACGAGCGGAAGGGTGGTCCGGGTCGCGGGCGGCTTGAATAGCGAGTCGGTGGAGACCGTCTGCGGCCAAACCTGTCCGTCACGGTCTGGGCGGGCATTCGTGGCGGGGAACTGATAGACCGCCCGATAGGCATCCTCGATTTCCGAGGTCATATCGAGATGCAGCAATTTGATCGAGCGCCCCGCGAAGGGCTCGTCCGTCGCCGAATCGCTGACCGCGTCGTCGGAGATCATCGCAAAGACATCGCCAACCTGGATGTCCTCGACGGGTGGATAGACCGGCTCGAAACCGAGTTTCTGGATCGCCTCATTCCATTGCTTTGCGACCGAGAGCTTGGGTTGCTCACCGGTCCCGGCCCAACGCACCAAAGCGAATGTCGCGGCTGCCACACCGATGAAGCCCACCACCACAATCCAGGTCTTGGACCCCTTCTTTGCAGGGGCAGGCGCTTCGTCAGCCGGGGGAGCCACTTCGCCGGGAGGACCACCCATGATCCAACTCTCTATATCCGTTATGCGGCGCAGCCTGCGGCTGGGACGCCTTGCCAATATATTTTCAGCGAGCCCAGCTTTACTGGTGCTCGCTCACGACGGCGCTCCATCGACAATCAACCGCGTCTCAGGATGCCGCTTCGTTTGCGAAAACACGCCTTCAAACAATCTCGTCACTAAACATGAAACTCGCGGGGGTTGCCACTGGCAATTCGGACAATCCCGGAATTGGCGGTCCTGCCGCGCGGCTGGGGGCGGGTCGTAATGACGCACGCAGGCCCAACCATCGTCGCGGCCGTATCGCTGGCCTGCAGGTCCTGCTCCGCGTGAGGGAGATTGGAGCTCCACAACGATGCCCTGCCAGCGCCCATCGGCGGCAACGCCAGGGAGTCTTACCCGGCGCCTAAGAACGCTAACTATTTCAATACGATCCATATCCGTTCGTGCTTGACCGACATCTTCAACCATTGCGGGGCGGCGCTAACATTCCCATGGACGGGCACTACATGTGAAAGCCCAATGCGCATCCACTCACCGGTACCCTCCCCATGATCCCCTTCTCCGTGCTCGACCTCGCGCCGATTTGCCAGGGTAGCGACGCCGCGCAGGCGTTCCGCAATTCACTTGATCTGGCGCAGCATGCTGAGAAGTGGGGCTTCAAGCGGTTCTGGCTCGCCGAGCATCACAACATGACGGGGATCGCCAGTGCGGCGACGTCCGTGGTGATCGGGCACATCGCGGGCGGGACGACAACGATCCGCGTCGGGTCCGGCGGGATCATGCTGCCGAACCATTCGCCGCTGGTCATCGCCGAGCAGTTCGGCACGCTGGAATCGCTCTATCCCGGGCGGATCGATCTCGGGCTCGGCCGGGCGCCGGGCACCGACCAGTTCACCGCGCGGGCGCTGCGGCGCGACCTCGCCACCAGTTCCGAGAACTTTCCGCATGACGTGCTGGAGCTGCAGGCGCTGCTCGGCGATATCAAGCCGAACCAGACGATCCGCGCCGTGCCCGGCATGGGGACCAAGGTGCCGCTGTGGATCCTGGGATCCAGCACCTTTGGCGCGCAGCTCGCCGCGATGCTGGGCCTGCCGTTCGCGTTCGCCTCGCACTTCGCGCCGCAGATGATGATGCCGGCGCTGCGCGAATATCGCGCGCGCTTCGAGCCGTCGGCACAGCTCCATAAGCCTTATGCGATGATCGGCGTCAACGTGTTTGCGGCGGACTCCGACGCGGAGGCGCGGCCGATGTTTTCCTCGCTGCAGCAGCAGTTCATCAACTTACGCCGCGGCACGCCGGGACCGCTGCCGCCGCCGGTGGACGATATGGACGCGCTGTGGTCGCCGGTGGAGAAGGCGATGGTCGGCCAGTCGCTGTCCTGCTCCGCGGTCGGCTCGCCTAACGTGGTCGAAGAGAGATTGAAGGCGCTGATCGCCGAGACCGGCGCGGACGAATTGATGACCACGGGCCAGATCTACGACCACGCCGCGCGGCTGCGCTCGTTCGAGATCGCGGCCGAGGTGCGGGATCGGCTGGCGGGGTGAGCAGTGGGGTGAGCGCGGTTCGTCCCCCGGAGGTCTGATCCCTCCCCCCTTGTGGGGGAGGGAACGGAGAGAGGTCGAGAACTCAACGGGGCCTCAACTCAACAGGCGCTAATCCGCAAAGCCGAACAGCTTGGCCGGATTGTGCACCAATATCTTCTCCAGCTCCGTCTGGTCGGGCGCGTAGCGGTACATCAGCTCTAGCAGATCGGCATCGTTCGGCGGCTGCTTCACCGAGACCGGATGCGGCCAGTCGCTGGCCCAGACGCAGCGGTCGACGGCCGCCTCGATATAGGCACGCGCGATCGGGATGACGTCGTCGTAGGGCGCACCAAGCTTCGAGGTCTTCTCGCCGAGCGACAGCATCACCCAGAAATTGCCCTTGTCGAGCAGCTCGAGCATCTTGCGCAGATTCGGATCGTTGTTGCCGGCTTCAGGATCGGGACGCGCCATGTGGTCGATCAGCACGGGAACGTCGAGGTTCTCGTACTTGGCGACGCTTGAGACGATGCCGTCCTTCTCCGGCTGGATCTTGACGTACCAGCCGAGCTCGCGAATGCGCGCGATGGCGCGGGCGAAATCGGCGTCCGACAGCACCGCGCCGAGCTCTTGGCGGAAGCTGAAGCGCGCGCCGCGCACGCCTGCATCATGCAGCTTGGCGAGATAAGCATCGTTCGCCTCAGCGAACACCAGCGCATTGGCGCAGCCGCGATAGTTCGGGCCCATCGCGGCGAGGCCGTCGAGCACGACGGCATGATCGGCGCCGTAGGTCGTGGTCTGCACGATGATGCCGCGCTCGATGCCGAGCGCCTTGTGCATGCGCAGCGCCGCTTCCCAGGTCGCACTCGGCATCCGATAGGCCGCGCCGGGGCGCTCCGGATATTTGTCGACGGGCCCCAGCACGTGAAACTGGCTGTCGATGGTCTTCGGCGGCGGCGCCTTGATCGGGCGGCGCGGATTGGGGTCGAACGGCAGATAGGTCGGCATGCGCAAAACTCCTTCAGTCGATCACGGCGGTGAAGTCGCACTGCACCAGCGCGCCGCCGTCCATGTTGTCCATCGGCAGCGCGTGGCGCGCCGGGCGCGAATGCTCGTCCGGAAACATTTTGAGCCACTCGACATTGACGGGGCTGCGGTCGTTGCGGTTCTTCAACCATACCGTCATCTTGATGATGTCGTCCGTGCTGCCGCCGGCGGCTTCCACCGTCCCCTTCATATGCGCGAACATGTTGGCGCATTGCGCGTCCAGGCTCTCCGGCATGACGCCGGTCGCGCCATCGCGACCGAGGATGACGCCGGACATCACGAGGCTGCCGATGCGACAGGCGTTCGGAATCGGGTTGGCATGCTTGAAGCCGCCGATATGGATGCTCTTGCGCCGCGTATGACCACTCATGATGCGCTTCCTCATTGTTGTTGGTTCAGACGAACTGGCAGGACACCGAGCCGAACGCGCCGTAGTCGGCATGGAAGGTGTCGCCGCGGCGGATGTCGACCGGACGCGTGAACGATCCTGCCAGCACCACCTCGCCGGCGGCGAGATGTTCGTCATGCGGCGCAAGACGGTTGGCGAGCCAGGCGATGCCATTCGCGGGATGATTGAGCACGCCGGCGGCAAGGCCGGTCTCCTCGACCTCGCCGTTGCGGAACAAGAGCGCACCGATCCAGCGCAGATCGGCGTCCAAGGGGCGAAACGGCCGGCCGCCGAGCACCAGCGCGGCGTTTGCCGCGTTGTCCGAGATCGTGTCCATGACCTTTCGCGTCTTGCCCGTCTCAGGATCGACGCGATGCATGCGCGTCTCCAGGATTTCGAGCGCGGGCGTGACGTAATCGGTGGCGTTGAGCACGTCAAAGATGGTGCAATCGGGCCCGCGCAGCGGCGCCTTCAGCACGAAGGCGAGCTCGACCTCGATGCGCGGCGCGTGGAAGCGGTCGAACGGAATCGGCGTCGCATCGGCATAGAACATGTCGGCGAACAGCACGCCGTAGTCGGGCTCGGAGATGCCGACCGCGTTCTGCATCGCCTTCGAGGTCAGGCCGATCTTGTGACCCCTGATGATGCGGCCGCGGCCGAGCTGGAGCTTGGTCCAGGCGCGCTGGACCGCGTAGGCATCCTCGATGCTGAAATCTGGATGGTCCTTTGTGAACATCGGGATCAGCGATTTCGTACGCTCGGCTTCATCGAGGCGGGCAGCAAGCCGTTCGATCGTTGCGGCATCCAGCATGATCTATCTCTCCGCCGCTACGGTGTTGCGGAGCACACCGATGCGGCTCGACTCGACCTCGACGACGTCGCCGTCCCTGAGCCAGCGCGGCGGATCGAAGCGGGCGCCCGCGCCGGTCGGCGTGCCGGTCACGATCATGTCGCCCGGCTTGAGGGTTGCGAAAGTGGAGAGATAGGAGATCAGGAAATCGAACGGGAACATCAGCCGCTCGGTCGTGTCCTGCTGCCGCACCTCGCCATTGACGCGCGTGGTGATATCATGAGGCCCGCGCGGATCGAGCTCGTCCGACGTGACGATCCACGGGCCGATGCTACCGGAGCGATCGAAATTCTTGCCTTGGGTCACGTTGAACTTCCCGTGACGCAGCCAGTCGCGGATCGTGCCCTCGTTGCATAGCGTCATGCCGAAGATATGCGACCATGCCTTTTCGCGCGGGATGTGTCGGCCGCCCTGGCCGACCACGATGACGAGCTCGCCCTCATAGTCGAGCTGCTCCGAAACCTTCGGCTTCTCCAGCGGCTGGCCCGAGCCCGTCATCGACGACATGCTGCGCACGAACAGGCTCGGATATTTGGGCAGGTCCGAGTTGTCCTTGTACTCGGCGTTGCGCTCAGCGTAGTTGACGCCGATGCACCAGAGCTTTTCCGGCGCGAGCACCGGCGGCAGCAGGACGAGGTCTTCAAGCGTGTAGTCGGGCTTGGCGCCGGCCGTCGCTTCCTGCGCATCGGCGAGCGCGTTGGCCGCGATCAGCGCGCGGGCATCGGAGAAGGCGCGGCCGATCCGCTTGGTCAGGTCGATCACACCGCCTTCGACGGCCGCACCGTAGCGCGGCTCTCCATCGACGAGATAGCTTACGAGGCGCATGGTCGTTCTCCAATGGTGTTCGGGCAGCGCGGCGGGGCGGCGCTCAGTCTTTCGATTTCGGGGTCTGGAATACGGTCTTCAGCGTCACAATCTCGCCGAGCCGGGCGTAACGGGGACCGCCGATGCGGGCGATCGGGTCCAGCGCTGAGGTCTCGACCTTGCCGTCATTCACGAGGCCGTCGCGGATGTGGAACATCACGACCTCGCCGACGAGGAGCCGGCTCCTGGCATCGCCGAATTCCAGGCACTGCCGGAAGCGACATTCCATCGCGACCGGCGCTGCCGCCAGCCGGCGCACCTTGATGAGCTCGCAGGCCAGCGTCTCGAGCCCGAGATGTTCGACCTCGCTTATTTCAGGCGGATGCTCGACCGACGAATCGTGCACCGCTGACATCAGCGGCGCATCGGCGATGTGGATCACGTACTCCTCGGTATCGAGGATGTTGTGCGCGGTGTCCTTGTAATCGGCGCCCTTGCGGCCGACGCTGATGGCGAGCATCGGCGGCTTCTGCGAGACGAAGGTGAAGGCGCTGAACGGGGCGAGGTTGAGCACGCCGGATCGCGATAGGCTGGTCACCCAGGCGATCGGACGCGGCACCACGATGCCGGTCATCAGGCGGTAGATGCGCTCGGCGCCGAGCTCGGTGGGGTCGATCCGCATCGATCAATCCGCCTTGATGTTGGCCTTGCGCACGATCGGAATCCATTTGGCATCCTCGCGCTCGAGATAGGCCTTGAATTCGTCAGGCGTCATCGCGACGGCTTCGCCGCCGAGCTTCTCGAACTTGTCGACCACGGCGGGGTCCTTCAGGATCGCGGTCAGTGCCTCGTGCAGCTTGTCGATCACGGGCGCCGGCGTGCCGGCCGGTGCGAACAGGCCGGTGAAGGTCTGACCGTCAAAGTCCTTGTAACCGAGCTCAGTGAAGGTCGGCACGTCGGGCAGCGACTTCAGCCGGTGCGGGCTGGTGACCGCGAGCGCACGGAACAGGCCGGCCTTGATGTGCTGGAGACTGACCGTGAGCTGGTCGAACGCGAACTGCACCTGGCCACCGAGCAGATCGTTGATCGCCGGCGCGTTGCCGCGGTAATGCGCGGTGACCCATTGCACCTCGAGGCTGGATTGCATCAGCTCGCTGAGCAGATGGTTGGTGGTGCCGGGACCGGGCGAGGCCATCGTCAGCTTGCGGGGCTCGCGCTTGGCAAGGTCGAGAAACTCCTTGAACGTCGTCGCCTGCACCGACGGATGAACCTCGAGCACCAGCGGCGTCATCGAGATCGTCGAGATCGGCAGAAAGTCCTTTTTCCAGTTATACACGTCGCGCTTGTTGATCTCGGGCGCGAACAGCACCGGGCCGTTCGCGCCGACGAACAACGTGTAGCCGTCCGGCGCCGATTGCGCGAAGGCCTCGCCCGCGATCATGCCGCCGGCGCCCGCCTTGTTCTCGATCACGAACGGCTGGCCGAGCTTTTCCTGCAGCTTGTCAGCGACGATCCGCGCGGCGCTGTCGACATTGCCGCCGGCGGGATAAGGCACGATCAGCTTGACGCTGCGTGCCGGCCATTGCTGGCCCATCGCGGGACCCAGCATCGCGACTGCGGCAGCTATCGCAATCCAGATGAATCTCATGTTGACCTCCCGGCGGCGCTTCCAATTCCATGCCGAGTTCCCTGACGTCATGCACGGCAGCGCGATCGGAGCAATCTCCAGATAGGTGCTTTACCTGTCGAGCGAATTGTGGCGTTCTTGTCCATAGTATGGACAGAACCAGGGTCGCCCGCCACGCGATAGAACCGCGACAGGGTGCGCAGGCAATCAGGCGCGCGCTCGCGGTGCTGCGCATTCTGGCCGCAGGCCGCGAGGCCGGTGTCCCATTGGCCGAGGTCGTGCGCGCGACCGGGCTCACCCGACCGACCGTGCATCGCATCGTGCACGTGCTGATCGAGGAAGGCATCGTGGAACGGAACGAGCGGAGCGGCCGCTTCGCGATCGGCAACCAGGTGCCGGAGCTGGCGCTGGCGCGGCCGCGGCCGTCGCGGCTGCTGA
This sequence comes from Bradyrhizobium sp. 199, assembly GCF_023073355.1. Classification (GTDB taxonomy): domain Bacteria; phylum Pseudomonadota; class Alphaproteobacteria; order Rhizobiales; family Xanthobacteraceae; genus Bradyrhizobium. The sequence continues at coordinate 566,614 of NZ_JADPJI010000002.1, read as the reverse complement.
TCGCCGCCAGTCCGTCGCTGCAACGTGCCTCCGCCGAGATCGGCGACACGCTGTTCCTGACGATGCGCACCGGCAACGACACGCTCTGCGTCGATCGCAGGATCGGTGTCTATCCGATCCAGGTGCTGTCGATCGAGATCGGCGCGCGCCGGCCGCTCGGTGTCTCCAGCGCTGGCGTCGCCATTCTCGCCGCGATGCCGGCGCAGGAGGCGCGAAAGATCGTCGCAGCCAACGAAAAGAGGTTCGAGGCCTACCGGACCGACGTCGCGACGGTGCTCGGCCAGGTCACCGCCGCGAGACGGCGGGGATACAACATGCGGGAGATCGGCCTGGTGCAAGGCACGAAATCAATGTCGACCTGGATCAAGACGCCGGACGGACAGCCGGCCGCGGCGATCACCGTCTCTGCCGTTCGAACGAGGCTCGGCCCGCGGCGCGAACAGGAGGTCGCGGAGATATTGCTGCGGGAGGCGCGCGCGATCGAGGAGGCAATCAGAGGCTAAGCGTCGCTGTCAATGGGCTGACGTTCCCCGTCATTTTGTGGCACAAGAGCCGCCTCCGCCGACCGACCAACGAGGCCACGCATGCCCGCGCCAAAACCGCCCGCCTTCGAGACCCTGAGCCTGCATGCGGGCCAGCATCCGGACCCCGCGACGGGGGCCCGCGCGGTGCCGATCTACCAGACCACGTCCTACGTGTTTCAGGACTCCGATCATGCGGCTGCGCTGTTCAATCTGGAGCGCGCCGGCCACATCTATACGCGCATCTCCAATCCGACCACCGGCGTGCTGGAGGAGCGGCTCGCGGCGCTGGAGGGCGGCGTCGGCGCGATCTGCACCGCGAGCGGCATGGCCGCACTGCATCTGGCCATCGCGACACTCCTCAACGCCGGCGATCACATCGTGGCGTCGAGCTCGCTCTATGGCGGCACCATCAACCTGCTGGCGCACACGCTGCCGCGCTTCGGCATCACCACCACTTTCGTCAAGCCGCGCGATCTCGACGCGTTCCGCAGCGCCATCAAGCCGAACACGAAGCTGGTGATCGGTGAGACCATCGGCAATCCCGGCCTCGAGGTGCTGGACATTCCAAAGGTGGCGGCCATCGCGCATGACGCGAAGATTCCGCTGCTGATCGACAACACCTTTGCCACGCCCTATCTCAGCCGTCCGATCGAACTGGGCGCCGACATCGTGATGCATTCGGCGACCAAATGGATCGGCGGCCACGGCATCGCGATCGGCGGTGCCATTGTCGATGGCGGCCGTTTCGATTGGCGCCGGTCCGGCAAGTTCGCCGTGCTCACCGAGCCTTATGGCGGCTATCACGGCATCGTCTTCGACGAGCAGTTCGGCACAGCCGCCTTCATCATGCGCGCGCGCACCGAAGGGCTGCGCGATTTCGGCGCCTGCCTGTCGCCGACCAATGCGTTCCAGCTGCTGCAGGGCGTCGAGACGCTGGGCGTGCGCATGGACCGCCACATGCAGAACACGCACCTCGTGCTGGAAGCCCTGAAGTCCAACAAGGCCGTGGATTGGGTGCTGCATCCCTCGCTGGAGACGCACACGGACTATCAGCTCGCAAAGCAGCTCCTGCCGCGCGGCGCCGGCTCGATCATCTCCTTCGGCATCAAGGGCGGACGGCCCGCGGGCCGCAAGTTCATCGAATCCCTGCGCATGATCAGCCATCTCGCCAATGTCGGCGACGCCAAGACGCTGGTGATCCACCCGGCTTCGACCACGCATCAGCAGATGGACGCCGAACAGCTCAGGGACGCCGGCATCGGCGAGGAGCTGGTGCGGCTGTCGGTCGGCATCGAGACGGCGAGCGACATCATCGACGATCTCGCCCAAGCGCTGCGCATCTCGCAAAAGGTCTGACACCATGAAGCTCTCCGTCAACGGCCTTGATGTGTTTGTCGCAACCGGCGGCCGCGACTTCGACAAATCCCTGCCCGCGGTCGTCTTCATCCACGGCGCCGGCTTCGATCATTCGGCCTGGGCGCTGCATACGCGCTGGTTCGCTCATCACGGCTTTAGCGTGCTGGCGCCTGATTTGCCCGGCCATGGCCGCTCGAGCGGGCCTTCGCTCGGCAGCATCGCCGAGATGGCCGACTGGACCGCGGCGTTGCTCGATGCGGCCGGAGCTACGAAGGCGCATCTGATCGGTCATTCCATGGGATCGCTGATCTCGCTGGAGACCGCCGCGCAACATCCGGACAAGGTTTCCGCGCTGAGCCTGATCGGCACTGCCGCGACAATGACGGTTGGCCCGGATCTGTTGAAGGCGGCCGAGGCCAACAACCAGGACGCACTCGACATGGTCTCGATCTGGGGCCTCGGCTTCAACGCGGAGCTCGGCGGCAGCCTCGCGCCGGGCCTGTGGATGCATGGCGGCGCGCAGGCGGTGCTGAAGGCTTGCGAGCCGGGCGTGCTGTTCAGGGATTTGTCGGCCTGCAATGCTTACGCGAATGCGCTTGAAGCGGCCGCGAGCGTGACGGTTCCCACGACTCTCATCCTCGGCGAAGGAGACATGATGACGCCGGCGAAAGCCGGCAAGGCGCTCGCGGCCGCAATCCCGCACGCAAAGACTGTCGTGGTGCCGGGCGCCGGTCACATGATCATGGCCGAGCGCCCCGATGAACTGCTGATGGCGCTGAAAGCTTGAGCTCTGTCAGGAACCTGGCGTCCACTTCCAGACGATGTCGGAGACGTTGACCGGCTTCGGAATCAGGCCAAGTTTTGCAAACCGGTCGGCGACGGCCTGCTGGCTGTTGTTCACTTCCGCGTCCAGCGGCACCACGCGATAGGTGGAGCGATTGACAAAGCGGCGGATCGCTTCGCTGTCGACGCCCGTCGCTTCGGCCTGGGCTTTTGCGACCTCGTCATGGTGAGATTCCGCCCACACGCCTTCGGAGGCTAAACTCGCGTTGAGATTTGCCACTAGAAGGATACTTTTCGACGAAGTCCGTGCCGGCGATGTAGAAGGCGTTTGGCCGGTGGCCGCCGAGAAACAGCGCCGCGTCATGCACGTATGCACGCCGTTCCGATTGCGCTGGCGGTCATGTTGCGGCTTCGGCTCCATGAGCAGTTTCGATGCTGCAAACATCGAGCGTTTAGCCCATTCGGTCAATGAAATGGCTATCCATATTTGCCACTGCCGCGCACCGGCACTTTTCCCGGGCGCGACCGCAGACAAACGAATTCCTCTCGCGATGAGTTCAACGCCGGTGCCCATCCGGCCGTGGTACTGTCCGCTCCATAGTCAACAAATGACAGGGAGATCCAGTCATGACGGATGATCTGAGGGGACGCACGGCACTCGTCACCGGCGGCTCGCGCGGAATCGGCGCTGCAGTCTGCCGCGCGCTGGCCGCAGCCGGCGCGGCCGTGGCGATCAACTGCCGCGAGCGGGTCGGCCAGGCCGAGCAACTGGCGGATGAGATCGGCAAGCGCGGCGGCCGCGCCACCGCCATCACTGCCGACGTATCGCGTCGCGAAGCCGTGGCAGGCATGATCGAACGAGTCACGAACGAGCTCGGCTCCATTGACATCCTCGTCAACAATGCCGGCATCGCCATCACTCGTGGCATCGACGACCTGACTGAAGACGATTTCGACCGCACCATTCTGGTCAACCTGAAATCCGTCTTCCTGTGCACCCAGGCGGTTCTGCCGACGATGCGCGCGAAGAAATGGGGCCGCATCGTCAATATCTCCTCCGGTGCGGCGCGCGGCGCCGGCTCCATCGGACCGCACTACAACGCGTCCAAGGCTGGCCTGGAGGGCCTGACGCGCGGCTATGCGGCACGGCTGGTGAAGGACGGCGTCACCGTCAACGCAGTGGCGCCGTCGCTGATCGAGACCGACATGATGAGTGGCCAACCGCAGCTCGTCAGCCGCATCCCGCTTGGCCGCTTCGGCACGGCGGAGGAGGTGGCGAAAGCGGTGATGCTGCTGGTCGACAATGCCTACATGACCGGGCAGACGGTCGCACTGAGCGGCGGGATGGCGTTTAATTAGGGCGAGAATGGTGCTGCTTTCCCTTCTCCCCTTGTGGGAGAAGGTGGCGCGAAGCGCCGGATGAGGGGTTCTATCGTCAGCAACAACTGCTAGACGAGCTCGTGGAGAGAAACCCCTCACCCGTCCCGCGGCTATCGCCGCGAGCCACCCTCTCCCACAAGGGGGAGAGGGAAACAACTCTCACCACATCGTCGCTGCCGCACGTGCCGGCCAGGCGCGATCGTACTCTTCGCCGCCGACCTTGTTCGCGCTCATTTCGGCGAGGATCTGACCGGGCGTCGGCAGCGTCTTCGGATCGACGCGCTTGTCGGGATTCCAGAGGTCGGAGCGGACGATGGCGCGGGCGCACTGGAAGTAGATCTCGTCGACCTTCATCACGATGACGCTGCGCGGCGCCTTGCCCTCGACCTTGAACGAGGCCAGCAGTTCGGGATCGACCGACAGATGCGCGCGGCCGTTGACACGGGTGGCATTGCCGGAGCCAGGAATCAGGAACATCAGCGACACCCTGGGATCGCGCACGATGTTGCGCAGGGAATCGGCGCGATTGTTGCCGCGGCGATCCGGCAGCATCAGCGTCTTGGGATCGTGGATACGGACGAAGCCGGGCAGATCGCCGCGCGGCGAGCAATCGACCCCTTCCGATCCGATGGTGGCGAGCGCCGCGAACGGCGCTTTCTCGATGAAGACCCGATAGAGCGGCGTGACATGGTCGGCGACTTTCACGGTCGAGGCATCATTGGCGACGCCGTAGATGGCCTCCAGCTGTTCGACCGTTTCGATCACCGACATTCCGTTCTCCTGGTTGTGCCGGCTATTCCTGCCAGCCCTGGTTCCTGATCACGCGCAGAAGCTGGCGGCTATGATAGTCCGCGCTGCCGGCATTGAGGATGGTGACATCGGCAGCCGCAGAGGCCTCAACGACACTGCGGGTGAGGCGTTCGGCGATGTTGCCGTCGCTGTGCCGCGCGCGCGCGGCAAGCCGCTGCGCCAACACCTCCGGCGGCGCCGTGACCGCGACCACCACGACATTCGCATAGGTCCGGCGAAGTGCGCGGATCACCGTGCGCGAGACGTTGACGACGACGGTGCGTCCGGCGCGGATATCGTCGTCGATCTCGGTCGACAACGCATAGGACTGCCCGTGCGCCTCCCAATGCACCGCGAAATCGCCGTGCTCGCGCGCGCGGCGGAATTCGTCTGACGTCACCGCGATGTTGTCCTCGTCGGCGGTGGATTCGCGCGTCACCACACGGCGCGGAAAGACGGCGCTGGGGTCATCGACGCACGCTGCCCGCGCTAGTCGCAGCAGCGTGTCCTTGCCGGCGCCGCTGGGGCCAACCACGAGCACGAGCCGCCCGGGTCCGATCCCGCCTGCCGCGTCCTGTGCCATGGTCGCGGTCTCGCTCATGCGACGCGGCTTCCTACGCGCCAGACGCTGCGGACGACCGGAACGCTGCCGGCGACGTGCACGCGAATGAGGTCGGCGCGCTTGCCGATCGCGACCTCGCCGCGGTCGGTGAAGCCAACCGCCTCGGCGGGCGCTTTCGTCACCGTGCGGATCGCGGCGGGAAGGCTGGTGGCCGGCACATGCTCGGGCAGCTGCAGCGCACCCATCAAGAGGCTCGACGGGATGTAATCCGACGACAGGATATCGAGTAGGCCTTCGCGGGCAAGATCGACCGCGGCGATGTTGCCGGAATGCGAGCCGCCACGCACGACGTTCGGTGCGCCCATCAGGATGTCGATGCCCGCCTCATGCAAGCCGCGCGCGGCCTCCAGCGTGGTCGGAAATTCCGCCACGGCGACGCCGTCGCGCACGGCGTCCGCGACGTTCTCGTCGGTAGTGTCGTCATGACTTGCGAGCGGGATCTTGTAGGCCTGCGCCAGCGCCACGATCGCACGCATGTTGGTAGCCGCATAGGCCTTCTGATATTCGAAACGCTTTGCGAACAGCTCGTCGAGCTCGGCGTCTGTCTTGCCACCGCCCTTGCCGCGGTAATAATCGCGCAGCTTGACCTCATCGCGGAACTGGCGCTGGCCGGGGGTGTGATCCATCAGCGACATCAGCTTGACGTCGGGACGGTCGATCAACTCCTTGGCCTCCTCCACCACGCTCGGCATCGGGATTTCGCAGCGCAGATGCAGGTAGTGGTCGGCGCGCAGCAGGCTGGCATCGCGCGCGGTGGTGATCGCGGCGGCGAGCACGCCGGCACGGCCGTCGACCTCCTCGGCGCCATCCTCGCGCCAGACCCGGAGCGAATCGAACACCGTGGTGATGCCTGAGGTCGCGAGCTGGCCGTCATAGGAGATCACGGCCGCGACCGGATTCCAGAACACTTTAGGCCGCGGCACGTAGTGGGCTTCGAGATGATCGGTGTGGAGCTCGATCAGGCCCGGCATGATCAAATCGCCGCCGGCATTCTCCGCACCCGCAGGCGCCCTGCCCTCGCCGATCTCGGCAATGCGGCCGTTGGCAAGAGCAAGCCAGCCCCCTTCGATCACCCGGTCCGCCAGCACGATCCTGGCATTGGCGATCACGATATCCTTCGGGGCGTTCATGTCCAATTCCTTCAGGCCGCGGCAAAGCTGGTGACGTCGACGATACGGTCGGCAATCAGATGGCGGATTTCGTCTTCGTGGACAATGGCAACCATGGCGACGCCCTGGCGCTTCTTCTCGGCGACAAGCTCGACCACCACAGTGCGGTTGGCGGCATCGAGCGAGGCGGTCGGTTCGTCGAGCAGCAGGATGGGCAGATCCGAGATGAAGCCGCGGGCGATGTTGACCCGCTGCTGCTCGCCGCCGGAGAAGGTCGCGGGCGGAAGCTGCCAGAGCCGCTCAGGGATGTTGAGGCGATGCAGCAACTCGCCGGCGCGGGCCTTTGCGTCGGCGCGGGCCATGCCGGCAGCGACCAGCGGCTCGGCGACGACGTCGACGGTGGCCACGCGCGGCACCGCCCGCAGGAACTGGCTGACATAGCCGATGGTCGAGCGGCGGACGTTGAGCACCTGGCGCGGCTCGGCGGCGGCAAGATCGATCAGCGCGCCGCGGTGGTGGATGCCGATGCGGCCGGAATCGCAGCGGTAATTGCCGAAGATCATCTTCAGGATCGACGATTTTCCGGCGCCTGACGGTCCCGACAGCACGACGCACTCGCCGGGATTGACCTGGAAGGTCACGCCGCTGACGACGGGCAGCTGGATGCCGCCCTGCAGGTGCATGGTAAAGGTCTTCCTGGCGTCGGCGATATCGATCATGGCGGTCATTGCAATGCTCATGGCGGCAGAATCGAGGAGACGAGGAGTTGCGTATAGGGCTCGCGTGGATCGTCGAGCACCTGGTCGGTGAGCCCGGTCTCGATGACGCTGCCGCCCTTCATCACCATCACGCGGTGCGACAAGAGGCGTGCCACCGCGAGATCGTGGGTGACGATGATGACGGCGAGGTGCAGCTCGGCCACGAGGCTGCGCAGGAGATCGAGCAGGCGTGCCTGAACCGACACGTCGAGGCCGCCGGTCGGCTCGTCCATGAACACCAGCCGCGGCTCGGTGACGAGGTTGCGGGCGATCTGGAGGCGCTGGCGCATGCCGCCGGAATAGGTGCGGGGCGCATCGTCGATCCGGGCGACGTCGATCTCGACGCGCGTCAGCCAGTCCGACGCGGCGTTGCGGATGCGGCCATAGTGATTCCACCCCACCGCCATCAACCGCTCGCCGACATTGGCGCCGGCCGACACCGCCATGCGCAGGCCTTGGGCGGGATCCTGATGCACGAAGCCCCAATCGGTGCGGAACAGAAAGCGCCGCTCGGCTTCGCCGAGCGTGGCGAGATCGCGAGCGACACCGTCGCGCATCCGGTAGGATACATGGCCGCCGCTGGCCGCCAGCTGACCCGAGAGGAGCTGAAGCAGCGTCGATTTGCCCGAGCCGGACTCGCCGACGATCGCCAGCACCTCGCCGGGATACAGCGCGAACGACACCTCGCGGCAGGCGGCGATGCGGCCGAAGGATTTGCTGAGAGACGTCGCGGCCAGCAACGGCTGGTCGTTTTCAAGGGCATCGACATCAGCCAAGTCTTGACCGACCAAGTCTTGATCAACCATGTGAGCCCGCCTTCTCCTTGTACGGCGCGGCGCTGAGGCTGCCGTGATGGCCGGCGGTCTGGCGGCCCTCGCAATAGTCGGTGTCCGAGCAGACGAACATGCGGCTGCCCTTGTCGTCGGTGACGATCTCGTCGAGATAGGAATTCTCCGCGCCGCACAGCGCGCAGGGCGCGTTGAAACGATACGGCTCGAACGGATGATCCTCGAAATCGAGCGACACCACCTTCGTATAGGGCGGGATCGCATAGATGCGCTTCTCGCGGCCGGCGCCGAAGAGTTGCAGCGCCGGGCAATTGTCCATCTTGGGATTGTCGAATTTCGGCGTCGGCGAGGGATCCATCACGTAGCGCGCGTTCACCTTCACCGGATAGGCATAGGCGGTCGCGATGTGGCCGAAGCGGGCGATATCCTCATAGAGCTTCACATGCATCAGGCCGTATTCGGCGAGCGCGTGCATGCGCCGCGTCTCGGTCTCGCGCGGCTCGAGGAAGCGCAGCGGCTCCGGGATCGGCACCTGATAGACCAGCACCTGATTTTCGTGCAGCGCTGTCTCCGGGATGCGGTGACGCGTCTGGATCACGGTCGCCGCATCCGTCGCCGTGGTCGTGGCGACGCCCGCGGTCTTGGCGAAGAATTTGCGGATCGAGATCGCGTTGGTGGTGTCGTCGGATCCCTGGTCGATCACCTTCAGCACGTCGGCGGGACCGAGGATTGCGGCGGTCACCTGGACACCGCCGGTGCCCCAGCCATAGGGCATCGGCATTTCGCGGCTGGCGAACGGCACCTGATAGCCGGGGATCGTGATCGCCTTCAGGATCGCGCGGCGGATCATCCGCTTGGTCTGCTCGTCTAGATAGGCAAAGTTGTAGGCGGGCGCGTTCATTCCGCGGCCTCCTTCATGGCGTCGGGCGCCTGGGCATCCGCGAACTCCTGACGCAGCTTGCGCAAGAGGCCGAGCTCGGACTGGAAGTCGACATAATGCGGCAGCTTCAGATGCTCGACGAAGCCGGTGGCCTGAACGTTGTCCGAATGCGACATCACGAACTCCTCGTCCTGCGCCGGCGCGCGCACCTCCTCGCCGAGTTCGCGGGCGCGCAGTGCGCGATCAACCAGCGCCATCGACATGGTCTTGCGCTCGCTCTGGCCGAAGGCGAGGCCATAGCCGCGGGTGAAGCACGGCGCTTCCGTCGCAGAGCCTTTGAACTGATTGACCATCTGGCACTCGGTGAGTTCGATCGAACCCAGCGGCACGGCGAAGCCGGCGTCTTCCGCGACGAACTCCACCTCGACCTCGCCGAAGCGGATCTCGCCGGCAAAGGGATGGTTGCGGCCATAGCCGCGCTGGGTGGAATAGCCCATCGCCAGCAAAAACCCTTCGTCACCCCGCGCGAGATTTTGCAGACGCAAATCACGGTCGGCCGGGAAGTTCAGCGGCTCGCGGGTGAGATCGCCGACGCTGGCGCCGTCTTCGGCCTGCGGCGAGGGTTCGATCAGCCCGTCGCGTCCGAGAATATCCGTCACGCGCGGCGTCGGCGCCGCCGAGGCTTCGGCGGTTGCCGGCGCCTCCGGCACGTATCCTTCCGCGAGCGAGGGATCGAGCAGGCGGTGGGTATAGTCGAAGGTCGGCCCGAGGATCTGGCCGCCCGGAATGTCCTTGAAGGTCGATGACACCCGCCGCTGCACCCGCATCGCGCCGGTGTCCACGGGCTCGCTGGCGCCGAAACGCGGCATCGTGGCGCGGAAGGCGCGAACCAGGAAGATCGCCTCGATCAGATCGCCGCGCGCCTGCTTGATCGCGAGCGAGGCCAGCTCGCGGTCGTAGAGCGAGCCTTCGCTCATGACGCGGTCCACGGCAAGGCCAAGCTGCTCCGAGATCTGGTCCAGCGTGACCTCCGGAACGCTTTGGACGCCGCGCCGCTTATGTGCGAGCAGGCGATGGGCGTTCTCGATGGCGCGTTCGCCGCCTTTGACTGCGACATACATGCTTCAGCTTCCCTTGCTCATGACGCGCGTAGTGCGGGGGATCGCCACCACGGCGTCATCGGCGACCAGCACGACATCGATGCCGCGCGGAAACAGCGCCTCGTTGACATGCAGGCGCTCGAACAGATCGAACGGCTCGATCGCCGCCTGGAGCGTCGCGGCGCCGTCGATCCCCGGACCGCGCAGCTCGAAGCTGCGGCCTGCATCCAGGCGCTCGACCTGGAGGATCAATGTGGTCGAACGGTCTGGGTATTCGCTCGTCCCGAACGCGAAGCGCTCGAGCGGCGGAAGCGCTCCGCCATCGCTGATCAGCGCGAAGCTCGCGACGGAGGAATTCTGCACCACCGGCGCGCCGGTGTGGAATTTCAGCCATTTCACCACGCCCGAGCTCTCCGCCATCCGCGAATCGAGCCAAAGCGGCGTATCGTGGTCGAACAGCGTCAGCGCGATCGCGGCGGTGCCGCGCATCATCGTCTCGGGCGTCCCGGCTCCCGGCACGATGCGCTGGACCGAGCCGGGGCGCGCCATCGCGTCCATCACCGAGCGAAAGGTCGATTGCGCCGACAGCACCTTGTCGGCGAAACCCGGCGGCAGTTCCGCAATCGTGGTCATGATCTCACCCCTCACCGCGCACCATGGTGTAGAAATCAACCTTCGTCGCAGCGGTCTCGGCCGCTGCCTGCGTGCGCCTCGTCATAAGCTGCTCACGCAACGGGGCAATAACGTCCCGTTCGACCGCTCCGCCGAAATCGCGGGACTGCACCAGCGCATCGCACAGGGCGATCAGCCGCGCCTTTTCACCGTCACGCCCGAGCGTGTAGCCGAAACCAACCTCGCCGCTCGCAAGCCGCACCGCCGCGCGCGAGACCGTGGCTTCGCCGAGATTGAACGGCGCGCCGTCGCCACCGGCGCGGCCGCGCAGCATGACGAGACCGTTTTCGGGCGCCCGCAGATCCTGATAGGGGGGCAGGGTCAAGTCGCGGAGCCGGGCGGCGATCTCGCCCGCCTCCGCGTGCGCCAGCACGGCCATTGCGGCCTTGCGCTGGGCTTGCTGGTCGTTGTGTTGGGTCACCTGATCCACCGAACCTTACAGAACTTGCCGCATCAAAGTTGTCTATGATACTAGACAACTTTATAAATGAACGCCATGACTGTTTCGTGACAAAGCCGATTCCCGGGCTAGGCTGACCGGCGATATGAGCATGCAAGACACTGCATCGTCGGGCGTTGCGTTATGGCGCCTCGTTGCCGACGGCATCGAGCGTGGCATCGCCGACGGCCGCTTTGCGGCCGGCGACAAATTGCCGGGCGAGATCGAGATCGCGGAGACCTATCGCGTCAACCGCCACACCGTGCGGCGGGCACTGGCAGCCCTTGCCGAACGTGGCCTGGTGCGGGCAGAGCGCGGCAGCGGAACCTATGTCGAGGCGCAGAAGCTCGCCTATCCCTTGCGCTCGCGCACCCGCTTCTCAGAGATTGTCGGGGCCGAGGGGCGCGAACCGCATGGCCGGCTAATCGAGGCAAGGGAGGACGTCGCGACGCGTGAGCTGGCGCGGGAGCTCGGATTGAAGACCGGCGCGCCGCTGGTGCGGATCGAGGCGATCCGCCTCGCCGATCGTACGCCGATCTGCATCTCGACCACCTGGTTGTCCGCCGTGCTGTTTCCGGGCGCCGGCGCCGTGTTCGCAGCGACGCGCTCGATGACAAAACTGCTCGAACATTATGACGTGCGCGACTATCGCCGCGGCGCGACCCGAATCACCGCCGGCATCGTCGACGCAACCGACGCCGCCCGGCTTGATCTTGCGCTGGGACGGCCGATCCTGGTGGTCGACGCGACCGACCACGATCTCCACGGCAAGCCGCTGATGACCAAGCATTCGCGCTTTGCCGCGGAGCGAGTGGAGTTTCTGGTGGAGAACGGGTGAGTTGGTGCCACGCCCGCGGTGCACCTCTCCCCCTGTGGGAGAGGTCGGATCGCATCGCAAGATGCGATCCGGGTGAGGGGTCTCTCTCGCGAAGAGATTCCACAGTTGGATTTGCGGATGCAACCCCTCATCCGGCGCTTCGCGCCACCTTCTCCCACAAGGGGAGAAGGGAAGAGAAGAACCTACGCCACTGCCCTCCGGCCGATGATGGCGAAGCGCAATTTTCCCGAGACGAAATCGATCGCGGCCACTGCGATCAGGATCATCAGGATCAGGAACGACACTTTTTGCCATTCCAAGACGCGGATCTGCTCGGCAAGCTGGAGGCCGATGCCGCCGGCGCCGACGATGCCGATGATGGTGGCCGAGCGGGTGTTGGATTCGATGAAATAGAGCACCTGGCCGGCGATGACGGGAAGGACCTGCGGCAGCAGGCCGAAGCGGATCTCGTGCAGCGGGCTGCCGCCGGAGGCGCGAATGCCTTCGACCTGTTTCTGGTCGGCGCTCTCGATCGCCTCTGAGAACAGTTTTCCAAAGGCGCCAAAATCCGACACCGCGATGGCGAGCACGCCGGCGAACGGGCCGAGCCCGACGACGTTGATCCACACCAGCGCCCAGATCAGCGTGTCGACGCCGCGGATCGAATCCAGGACGCGGCGAACGGGAAAGCGCAGGAGGCTGGACGGCACCACGTTGCGCGCAGCCAGCAGGCTGACCGGGAGTGCGAACACCGCAGCCAGCGTCGTGCCGAGCAGCGCGATCGACAGCGTCTCGCCGAGCGCCTTCAGATAGATCGGCAGCGAGGAGCCGGGATCGGGCGGGATCATCATCAAAGAGATCCAGCCGAGCTGGCTGAGACCCGCGACGAATCGCGACGGCGAAAAATCGAGATCGACGAGGCCATAAATGAGGATCGCGAATGCCGCGAAGATCATCGCCGGCATGGCAAGGCGCGCCGAGGCGGGCCGGTCGAATATATCGGGGTAGCGCGCCCGAAGTTGTCGTGCATCGACCTCGTGCGGCCCCGTCACGTGCGCGCCTCGCCGCCGAACAGGCGGCCGCGCAACCAGCCAGTGGTGATGTCGATGATGAAGACGGTGATGATGATCGTGAGCAGGATCGCGCTGACGTCCGAGTAATAGAATTTGCGGATGGCGACAACGAGCTCCTGGCCGATGCCGCCAGCGCCGACAAAGCCCATCACGGAGGCTTCGCGGACGTTGATCTCGAAGCGCAGCAGCGCGTAGCTGGCATAGCCCGCGGTCACCTGTGGTACCACCGCAAACCGCATGCAGGACAGCCAGCTCGCGCCGGTCGAACGGATGCCCTCGACCGGCTTCATGTCGGCGTTCTCGACGATCTCCGAGAACAGCTTGCCGAGCGCACCGGTGGAGTGGATCGCGATCGCGAGCACGCCCGCCATCGGACCCAGGCCGAAGGCGATCACGAAGATCAGCGCGAAGACGATGCCCGGTACGGTGCGGGCGAATTCGAGCAGGCGCCGCACCGTGAAGCGCAGCCAGGGGGCGGGTGAGGTATTTTCCGCGGCAAAGAAGTTGAGGCAAAATGCCAGGGTCGCGCCGATCAGCGTGCCGACATAGCTGATGAGCAAGGTCTCGCCCAGCATCTTCAGCCATTTGCGCCAGCCCCACAGCCACTCGCCGACATCGGTCCAGACGCGTTGGCCCGTGTCGAGCGTGAGGATGCGGTCGAAATAGCTGAAGAAATTGCCGAAATGGGTGAAGAGCGTGCGCAGATTCACTTCGGCGCCGATTGCGGCGAGCAGCAGCGCCGCGGCGAAGATCACAAGTTCCAACAGCAGGCGGAGCCGCTTGCGCCCAACCGCCCGGCGATAGGCGGCGTTGAGCACGGCAAGCTGCTGCTCGGGAAGGATCGAAACCGCTGTTGTCATCGGCCTGAGATTAAGTCGCGTCAAAGAAAGAGCGGGGTCGATCGACCCGGCCTCAGTGGCATCGTCCCGAATTTAGGACGCCTTCTTTTTACGCAGCGCGTCGACGAACCTGATCAGCTCGATCGTGCCCTCCCAGTCCTTGGTGGTGGCGGGATGAAAGCCCTTCTTCTGGCCATCGGAAAGACGGTCAAACGCCGCCTTGTCCTTGGCCGGCGCGTCGAAGAACGCTTTCGCAATGGCGGCCTTGGCATCTTCCGGCAGGTCGGAGTTGTAGGCATAGGGGCCGTTGATGATCGGCGCCGACTTGTGGATGATGCGAAAATCGTCCTTCTTCATCGCCGAGCCGTCGGCATTCTTCAGCATGCCCTTGGTCAGCATCTGCGCCAGCGTGGAATCGTCGTCGCTGGTCCACTGGTTGGCGGCGACGTCGACCGTGCCCTGCGACAGCGCCAGCATCGCGTTCTCGTGGCTACCGGTGAAGACGACCCTGCTGAAATAGCCGTCGGCATCGTGGATGCCCATCTTGTCGAGCTCGAAGCGCGGCACGTTGTTGCCGGAAGTCGAGTTCGGATCGACCAGGCCGAGGTTCTTGCCCTTGAGGTCGTCGACCTTCTTGTAGGCGCTGCTCGCCTTGACGAAGAATACCGAATAATAGCCGGTCGAGCCGTCCGCGTTGATGTCGTTGGCGAAGGCGTCGGACTTGACACCAGTCAGGCGGGCGCGCGCGAACGAGGCCGAGCCGTAGCTGGCGATGTGGATGTTGCCGGCACGCTGGCCTTCGATGACAGCGGCATAGTCGTTGGCGATGCGCAGCGTGACCTTCACGCCCAATTCTTTGGAGAGATAGCTCACGAACGGCGCCCAGCGCTCGGTGACGCCGGAGGCGTTCTCGGCCGGGACGACCGCAAAAGTCAGCTCGGGATATTTGGCTTTCCAGTCGTCCGCGGAGGCGGAAGCCGTGAGCGCGAGCGCGGCGGCGCCGGCAAGGACTAATCTGCGAGTGATCATGATACCCTCTTCATCGGTTGGGTCGGTTTGCAAAAGAAACAGACGTCGCTCAGGCGGCCGCGGCCGTTCCGAGCGTCGGGACATCTTCGGGCACCGGGATCGGCATGGCGCCCATGACCTCGGCGGCTTCGAGATCGTAGAGCTCGCGTGCGACGTGGTCGGTCAGCGCGGACGGTGCGCCGTCGAACACCACGCGCCCTTGCGCCATGCCGATCAGGCGGTCGCAATAGCTGCGCGCCAGATCGAGCGAATGCAAATTGCAGAGCACGGTGATGCCGAAATGCTTGTTGATGCGCAGCAGCGCGTCCATCACGATTTTGGTGTTGCGCGGATCGAGCGAGGCGATCGGCTCGTCGGCGAGGATGATGTCGGGCTGCTGCACCAAAGCGCGCGCGATCGCGACGCGCTGCTGCTGGCCGCCGGAGAGCTGGTCGGCGCGCTGGGCGGCGAGCGATGCGATGTCGAACTGTTCGAGTGCGGACATCGCCAGCGCCTTGTCCCGTTCCGGCCAGATTTGCGATAGCGAACGCCAGACCGGCATCGCCGCAAGGCGCCCCATCAGGACGTTGGTGAGAACATCGAGCCGCCCGACCAGGTTGAACTGCTGGAAGATCATCGCCGAACGCGCCCGCCACTGCCGCAGCTCCTTGCCGCGCATGGCGGTGACGTCGATCCCGTCGAACAGGATGCGTCCATCAGTCGGCGTCACCAGGCCGTTGATGCTCCGCAGCAGGGTCGACTTGCCGGCCCCGGACCGTCCGATCACACCGACGAAGCCGCCGGGAGACACTTGAAACGAAGCGTCGTCCACCGCGGCTTTTGCGCCGAAGCGACACGTCAGACCTTCCACCACCAGCATGCAGGGCTCCAGATTAGATCGAGCCAATCGCTAGCGCCAGCGCTTAACACTTGTGTGACACGGGCGTTGCGGTACGGCGATCCAACACACGTCATCCCCTGTCATCGCTGCGTCATAACATTGTCATCAAGCCGCTCGAAGAGGAACGCCCGCCCTCGCGCTCCGGATTCAACATGGCCGCCAAAGCCCTTTCAGTCCAGCCGACCATCGATCCGTCCGCCAAGCTGCATGAGACCAGGCTCGGCGCCTATACCGAGGTCGGCGCGCGCACGATTCTGCATGACGTGGCGATGGGCGACTACTCCTATGTCGTCAACGACGCCCAGATCACCTACACCACCATCGGCAAGTTCTGCTCGATCGCGGCGATGACGCGGATCAATCCGGGCAATCATCCGATGCATCGCGCGGCGCAGGCGCATTTCACTTATCGCTCCAGCGCCTATTTCGAAGGCGAGAGCGACGATGCCGAGTTCTTCGACTGGCGGCGCCAGCATCACGTCCATATCGGCCACGACGTCTGGATCGGCCACGGCGCGATCGTGCTGCCGGGCCGCTACATCGGCACCGGCGCGGTGATCGCGGCCGGCGCCATCGTCACGAAGGACGTGCCGGCCTACACCATCGTCGCCGGCAATCCGGCCCGCATCGTGCGGCGGCGGTTCTCTGACGAGATTGCCGGACGGCTTGCGCGGCTGGCCTGGTGGGACTGGGATCACGACAAATTGCATGAGGCCCTGCCCGATTTCCGCAAACTTGGGATTGAAGATTTCCTTGCGACATACGAAGCACGGGCGAGCTCTCTCTCCAATTCTCATGCCAGTTTCCCTGCCAGCAAACGAAGCGCGGTCGCGTGACAGACATCTTCCTTGAAGGCGGCCGGGCCCTGATCGGCGCCGAGTTCGTCGAAACGTCATTGACAGTGTCCGGACAGGACATCGCCGCGATCGACGCCTCTCGCGGCCGGGCGCGGCTGGCGATCGATGCGCGCAATTTGCTGGTGCTGCCCGGCATCGTCGATCTTCATGGCGATGCCTTCGAGCGGCAGATGATGCCCCGCGCCGGCGTCGACTTTCCGATCGATGTTGCGCTCGCCGACAGCGACCGCCAGGCGATCAGCAACGGCATCACCACGGTGTTTCACGCCACGACCTGTTCGTGGGAGCCGGGCCTGCGCAGTGCCGACAATGCACGCGGGTTGATGGAGGCAATCGAGCGGCAGCGTCCACAATTTGCCGCCGACACCCGCTTCCATCTGCGGCACGAGACCTATAATCTCGACGCCGAGGCCGAGATCAGCCAATGGCTCGCCGAGGGCCGCATCGACCTGTTCGCCTTCAACGACCATATGGACGGCACCGTCGGCGACATGGACAAGCCGCGCAAGCGCAACCGCATGGTGGAGCGCACCGGCCTGTCGGCTGAGGATTTCGACCGGCTGGTCGAGCGCGTGGTCGCGCGCGCAGCCGAGGTACCGGTTTCGGTGGCGCGCCTCGCCGCTGCGGCCCGCAGCGCCGAGGTGCGGATGCTCTCCCACGACGATGCGTCACCGGCGATGCGCCAGGAGTTTCGCGCGCTCGGCGCTGAGATCGCGGAGTTTCCGGTCAACGAGGAGACGGCGCGGGCGGCGGCAAGCCACGGTGATGCCATCGTCTACGGCGCGCCGAACGTCGTGCGCGGCGGCAGCCACACCGGCTGGACCAAGGCCTCCGACATGATCGCCAAGGGGCTCTGCTCGGTGCTGGCGTCGGACTATTACTATCCCGCTCAGTTGCTCGCCGCCTTCCGCCTCGCCGCCGACGGCGTGCTGCCGCTGGCGGAATCCTGGAATCTGGTCTCCGCCGGCCCTGCGCGCGCGACCGGCCTTGCCGATCGGGGCGTGCTCGCGGATGGCCGCCGCGCCGACATTCTGCTGGTCGATGATGGCGTGCCATTGCGGCCGCGGCTGATCGCGGTGATTTCAGGCGGCAGGCTGGTCCATCTCACCGATGCGACACGACTGGTCGCGGCGACGAGCACGCCGCGCGAAGCTGTCGTCGCGGCTTAAACCGGCTATGCTCGGGCAATGACAGGTTTTCCCCGCTACGCGATCTATTTTGCCGCAGGAGCTGACGATGCGCTCACGCGTTTCGGCGCGGAGTTGCTCGGCTACGATGCCTATACCGGCGACGAGCTGGCCTTTCCCGCCGATGCATTGCGCGTCGCGCCCGATTGGCGTGACGTCAGCGCCGATCCCCGCAAATATGGTTTTCACGCCACGCTGAAGGCGCCGATGGCGCTCGCATCTGGCAAAACCGAAGCCGAGTTGATTGCCGCCTGCGCGATGTTCGCCGGCAGGGCGCGGCCGCCTCCCGTAATCCGGCCGGTCGTCGATGCCATTAGCGGCTTCATCGCCGTCATTCCGGCCGAGCCCGTCGAGGCGCTTCAAGCACTCGCGGCCGATTGCGTCCGCGAGTTCGATTCGTTCCGCGCCGCTCTGTCGGCGGAAGACCGCGCGCGGCGCAGACCCGAGAAGCTCAGCGAACGGCAGCGCGACCATCTCGACCGCTGGGGCTACCCGTATGTGATGGAAGAATTCCGCTTCCACATGACGCTGACCGGACGGCTGGATGCGGAGCGGCGCGGGCCGATCCTGGAGATGCTGCGGGCGCGCTTTGCGGCGCTGGGGATCGAGACGCTCGAGATCGACCGCATCGCGCTGTTCAAGCAGGATGATGCGAAGGCGCGCTTTCGCATCATCGGTGAATGGGGATTGGCCCGGTAGCCGCAACAAACCCTGTCATTGCGAGCGCAGCGAAGTAATCCAGACTGCCCCCGCGGACACAGTCTGGATTGCTTCGTCGCAAGAGCTCCTCGCAATGACGGCGGAGAGACTTGCTTCCTCCACCGCAGGCCTCGTAGGGCGGGCAAAGCGGAGCGCGCCCACCACATGTCGCCGTCGGTAAAGGTGGTGAGCACGGCGCTCCGCGCCTTTGCCCACCCTGCGAGAGCCGCGTGTTGGGCGTTACTTCCCCCACCGCAGCGCAAGCGCGTCGCGCTCCTTGGCGAGTTCCAGCAGGCCCGCGCGCGTGGCCGGATGCAGCGGCTGGAGCGGATGGCGCACGGTATCCGACTTGATCACGCCGCCGGCCTGCATCATCGCTTTGCAGGCGATCAGGCCGCATTGGCGGTTCTCGTAGTTGATCAGCGGCAGCCAACGCTCGTAAGCGGCCTTCGCCTTCTCGCGATCGCCGGCAAAATAGGGATCGACAATCTGGCGGATGCCGTCGGGATAACCGCCGCCGGTCATCGCGCCGGTGGCACCGGCGTCGAGATCGGCCAGCAGCGTGATCGCCTCCTCGCCGTCCCACGGTCCCTCGATGTCCTTGCCGCCGGCTTCGATCAGCCCGCGGAGCTTCGAAGCCGCGCCTGCGACCTCGATCTTGAAATAGCGGATGTTCGAGAAGTCGCGCGCCAGCCGCGCGAGCAGCTCGACCGACAGCGGCGTGCCGGCCACCGGTGCGTCCTGGATCATGATGGGAATGTTGATCGCGCCCGAGAGCACGCGGAAGAATTCGACGACGCCCTTCTCTGGCACCCGAAAGGTCGCGCCGTGATAGGGCGGCATCACCATCACCATGGCGGCGCCCGCCGCCTCCGCCTGCTGGCTGCGGGCCGCGCAAACGGCCGAGCTGAAATGGGTGGTGGTGACGATCACGGGAACCCGGCCCGCGACATGCTCCAGCACAGCATGCATCACGGTTTCGCGCTCGGCATCGGTGAGCACGAACTGCTCGGAGAAATTAGCAAGGATGCAGAGACCATTGGAGCCGGCATCGATCATGAAATCGATGCAGCGGCGCTGGCCCTCGAGGTCAAGCTCGCCGCGCTCGTCGAAGATGGTGGGCGCAACCGGGAACACGCCGCGATAGGGACGCTGGGCCTTGTGAGGGGTGACCGGCATCGAACTCTCCATCCTGATGTGTCTTACGTCTCTCGCCGCATAATTGATGCGGCGCCACAGATGTACCCGCCGCGCGGACCGGCGGCAATGCCGAACGCACGACGTCAGAATGGAAGAAGGAGGCGAAGCCACGCCGTCTTCACCGCTCCCAAGAAGCGCTCGACCGCGACGCGGAGGCGATCGGCGTCGGCCCACATCTTCTTGACGGAGTCCGACAACACCGGACCGGCGTTGCCGGCCTCCTGGTTGAGCCTGGCGACGCTGCCGATGGTGCCGGTGACCTCAGGGTTGCCTTGCGCGGCCCGCTGGAAGTTGCGGGAGATCGGTGGCCGCGGTCGCCAGTTCCGCGGTCACGTCGGGCGCCGCCGGCAATTCTGCCATGCCTGCCCAGGCAGAGGTGATCGTACCATCCGATTGCGCCACTGACCGCTTCTGAGCGTCGTCGAGCGGCTTGCTGCTGTTGACGTGGAGCGAAGGGACGAGCAATGGACGCCGTACTCCTGGCAGGCCGCGTCCCCTCACGCGACCTTGGTGAAATCCGGCGGGCGGCGCTCGGCAAAGGCCGTGAACGCCTCGCGCGCCTCGGCGGTGCGCAGGCGCTGGGCGAACTGCTCGCCCTCGGCCTGCATCTGCGCAACCAGCGCCTCGCCGTTGCGCATCAGGCGCTTGGTGGCGGTGAGGGCGCCGGCCGGCTGGCGGGCGAGACGTTGCGCGAGCGCGAGCGCCTCCGCATCGAGCTTGTCGAGCGGCACCACGCGGTTGGCGAGGCCCCATTCCAGCGCCGACCTGGCAGGAACGGACTCGCCGAGCGCGAACATCTCATAGGCGCGGGCATAGCCGATGCGCGCCGGCATCAGCAGGCTGGAGGCGGCTTCCGGCACCAGCGCAAGGCTGACGAACGGCGTCGACAATTGCGCGTTGTCGGCGAGCACGACGAGATCGCAATGCAGCAGCATCGTGGTGCCGACGCCCACGGCGCGGCCTTGCACTGCGGCGACCAGCGGCCTCGTGCAGCGGGCCAGCGACTGGATGAAGCGCACGACGTTGCGGCTGCCTTCGGATTTGCCGGCGGCGACGGCCGCGAATTCGCCGACGTCGTTGCCGGCCGTGAACATGTCGCCCTCGCCGCGGATCAGGATCACGCGGGCCGACGGATCGCGCTCGGCGGATTCGATGGCGTCGGCGAGCTTGCCGTACATCGCATCGGTCAGCGCGTTCTTCTTGTCGGGACGCGCCAGCGTGAGGGTAAGAATGCCGCCGTTGTTCTCGATGCGGACGTGCTCGGTCATCGCTCTCTCCTTCTAGTCTTCTGAATTTCTTGGAAACTTGTCCTGAATGCTGGTCAGCCACCGCGCCACGATGTCAATCTCCGCGGCCGTGAATCCGTCCGTCAGCGCCGCGTTGACCTCGGCCGCGCCGGCCTTCGCCTGCGCCAGCGCGGTCCGTCCCTTCGGCGTCAAAAAGATGCGCGAGGCGCGTCCGTCCTCGCGGTCGGCCCGCCGCTCGATCAGCTTGGCAGCCTCGGTGCGGTCGACGAGGCCGGAAATGCCCGCCGGCCCCAGATCGAGCGCCGCGCCCGCCTCGCCCATCAGCATGCCGTCCCGCTTGCCGAGGATGAACAACAGCCCGGCCTGCGCCGGCGTGACCTCGCTCTCAGGCCGCGTCGCCATCCAGCGCTGCAAGCGGCGATGTGCGACGCTCAGCAGATAGATCAGCCGGTGATGCCGCGCGCCGGCCGATTTATTTCGCATACGAAATATATAGCCAAGCGCGCTGCGGTTGTCAAACCAGCCGTTCCTTACGGCGCGCAGGTGAAGCTTGCCGCCTCCGTCACCGCACCCGCCTTGTAGTGAGGCCAGGCGGGCCAGCGGCACAGCGGCAGCGCGCGCAGTGTCGCGAACGACGGCGCCTCGACCTTCTGCTCGATAACTTCCAGATCGGCGGGCGGCTGGCCCTTCTCGACCCAGTCGACCAGCACGCTCAGCATGTCGACATTGGCCGGGGCGCCGGAGCCGACGTGATCGACGCCGGGGGCGGTGTAGAGCCGCGCGAACTCCGCGGTCTCGGCCTTGCCGAGCTTGCGCTCGACGCTTTCAAAATAGCGGATGCCGGCATAGGGGCTCTGCGCATAGTCGGCCATGTGCTCGAGCATGATCAGCCGGCCGCCGCGCATCCGGAAACGGCTGAGATCGGGGTCGGTCGAATCCATCAGCTTGGAGACCTCGAGCAGCCGCGCCTTGTGGTCCTCCACTTTGTAGGTGGTGACGTCGAGCTTGGGATCCCGCGCGAACACATATTGAATGCCACCGGCGCCGTAGATCCAGGCGATGCCGTTGTTGGGCGCAGGCGGCTGCGCCGGGGGCGCGGTGCCGAGCCACCACGCGACCCAGCCACCGGTCGGGCCGATCGCCGGCGTGTCCTCGCCCGACACCCCCCAGCCGGGATAATCGTCGAGCCCATTGGCAAGCGCGAAGGGGAATTTGTAGGTGCCGTGCAGGGTCTCGATCGCCTTGATCTGCGGATCGGTCAGACACTGATCGCCGCTCTGGCCAGACGGGCAGCGCAGCGTCTCGACCTTGAATGCCGCCTTGCAAGCAACCGGGTCCTGCACCAGCGCATCGTCGGAGCCGTCGGCCTTGTCGCAGGCCGCCCGCACGGCTTCGCCGACGAGCTTCACCTGCGCCGGATTGATCCAGCCCGCGCCCATGGTCGCGAGTCCCGAACGGGTGCCAGCGTGCTGCAGGCCGACCCAGTTGATCACGGGTACGCGGGCAAAGATGCCGTCGAAATCATCCGGGTAGCGCTGCGCCATGGTCAGGCCTTCGCGGCCGCCTTCGGATGAACCCATGAAGTACATCTTCTCCGGCTTCTTGCCGTAAGCGCGCTCCATCAGCCCAACGGCCGCATCGCGCACCTTCTTGTAGGCGCGGTGCGCGAAATTCTCGAAGGCTTCGTCGTTGAGCGCGAAGACTTGCGGCGGCTCGCCTTGCTTCGTTTCATGGCCGGAATCAGTGCCGTAGGTGACGAAGCCGCGCGCGAGCGGCGACGGCTTGTCGAACGGATAGGCCGGCGGCAGCGAAAGGCCGGTGATCAGCACGCCGTTGAACCCGCCGCCGCCATATTGCACCGAGCGCCCGTTCCATTCGACGGGAAGGTTGACCTGGAATCTGATTGGCGGCGCCTTGGGGTCGACCGGGTCGATATGGCCGAGCACCTTGCAGAAGGCTGGATTGGCCGGCGTGACGCGCCCCGATGGCGTCGGCCCGCGTTCGGCAACGGCGAGAGGCGACGGCGACTGAAACGTCGTCGAATCCATCTTCACGGCATCGGTCCCGCCGGCGAGACCCTTGCAGACGGTTTCTGCATCCTCTGCGAGGGTCAGCGCCATAGCGGAATTCGCGTTGCACACGACCGCCGCACCCACGAGCCATACCGATAGCTTCGTACGCATCTGCGTCATCGCTTCCCCCTGCTTTTTCTATTCTGGTTCGCTCGACCAGGAGGCCGCATTCAGGCGGACCTCCCGGCAGCCGTCAAGCAGAGATCTAGTGCTCGAACACCAGCCTTGCGCCGATCGTGCCGTCGAGGGCGCGGATCTGCTGGAGCAGCGCGGCTGAATCCTGGCCGCCGAGATCGGCATCGAGCACGACGTAACCGAGATCGCCGGCCGTCTCCAAATATTGCGCGGCAATGTTGATGTCGCGCTGGAGGAAGACCTCGTTCAGCCGCCGCAGCACGCCGGGCACGTTGCGATGGACATGGCTGAAGCGGGCGCCGGCGGGACGCAGATGCAGTTGAACTTCCGGGAAATTCACCGCGCCCATGGTCGAGCCCGTGATGAAATAGTCGACCAGCTTGCGCGCGACCTCGCCGCCGATGCGCTCCTGCGCCTCTTCGGTGGAGCCGCCGATATGCGGGGTGAGGATGACGTTCTCCAGGCCCTGCACCGGACTGTTGAAGCGATCCGCGTTCGAGGACGGCTCGACGGGAAACACGTCGATGGCGGCGCCGGCAAGATGACCGTCGCGCAAGGCGCGCGCGAGCGCGTCAAGATCGACCACGGTGCCGCGGCTGTTGTTGATCAGGAAGGAGCCTGATTTCATCGTCCGCAACTCCGTCTCGCCGATCATGCCAGATGTCTCCGGCGTCTCCGGCACGTGCAGGCTGACGACGTCGCTCTGCGCCAGCAGCTCTTCCAGTCTCTCGACCGGTTCGGTGTTGCCGTGGCGGAGCTTGTCGGTGCGGTCGAAATAGATCACGCGCATGCCGATCGCTTCGGCCAACGTCGAGAGCTGCGAGCCGATATTGCCGTAGCCGACAATGCCGAGGGTGCGGCCGCGCACCTCGCGGCTGCCGGTCGCCGACTTGTCCCAGCCGCCCGCATGGGCCGACACGGAGCGCGGGAATATCCGCCGCAGCAGCATCACAATTTCGCCGATCACGAGCTCGGCGACGCTGCGCGTGTTGGAGAACGGCGCGTTGAACACGGGAATGCCGCGCTTGCGTGCGGCCATGAGATCGACCTGGTTGGTGCCGACGCTGAAGCAGCCGACCGCGAGCAGCTGGTCGGCGGCCCCGAGCACCTCGTCGGTGATCTGGGTGCGCGAGCGGATGCCGAGCAGCGACACGCCCTTGAGGGCGCGCCGCAGATCCTCACCGTCCAGCGCCTTGGTCAACCGCTCGAGATTGGTGAAGCCCGCGCTCCTGAACAGGTCCACGGCACTGTCATTGACGCCTTCGAGCAGCAGCGCCTTGGCGCTCCGCTCAGGGCTTTGGCCTGGGGCTGGCATGGTGTCTCCATAAATGGCGGCTTTGCCGCAGCTCTTAGACCGCGGAGGAGGCCCAGCACAATAGGGGTCGGATCCGGGCAGAAGATAGCGGGGAGCGGAGATGCGCTTGGCATCCCCCCGGCTCCGTCATTCCCGCACGCACAGTGGCCGTTCCGTCATCCTGAGGTGCTCGCCTCTTTGGCGAGCCTCGAAGGATGAACGGCCCCGATGCAGCGGGGCCGTCGCCCTTCGAGGGCCGCTGAAGCAGCGGCCACTTCAAGGTGACGGCATCCAGAACTAGATCACATAAAACCCGTGCGTGCCGTCGCGGCGGAGTTGCTCGACGAGGCCATATTCCCAATCGAGATAGGCCTGCATTGCGGCTTGCGCGACGTCGGCACCTTCATAAGGACGGCGGTAGCGGTGGGCCGGATCCGGCTTGGGCAGCACGCGCGGCGGGCCGATCTCGAGCGCGCCGTCATAGCCGCCCTCCAGCACATAGACCTCCCAACCCATCTGCGCCAGCCACGACGCCGTCATGTCGGCGCGGACGCACCTGTCGTCGGTCAGGACAATGCGCGCTCCGCGCACCGGCGCGGCCATGTCGGTTTCCTGGACGAGCTGGCCACCCGGATAATGCCGGAAGCCCGGCAGATGGCCGGCCGAATGCTCCTCGGCGTCACGCACGTCGAAGCGGTAGAGCGTGCGGCCAGACTGCGCAACAAGTGCAGCCATCTCGTTCGCGCCGATGTGGCGCACGCCGGCGCGATAGGCGACATCGCGCGCATTGGCCGGGCCGCCGTCGAACGGCCCGATCGCGCCGCGCCTGTCGGCGCCGCGGTCGAGCGTGTGCCGCGCCAGCGTCCAGCCGATGGTGCCGTTGCGCAGCGCGCGCACCTTGTTCGGCACGCCGGCATTGATCAGCGACTGGGTGCCGATGATGGAGCGAGTACGGCCAGCACAATTGACGATGATGGTGGTTTCAGGGTCGGGCGCAGCCTGCCCTGCCCGCAACACCAGCTCAGCGCCGGGCACGCTGACCGAGCCCGGAATGTTCATGGTCGCGTATTCGTCGAAACGGCGGACGTCGAGGATAGCCATGTTGGCCTTGTCGGCAATCAGCTTGGCCACCTCGTCGGCACTGAGCGACGGCGTGTGCCGCCGCGCTTCGACCAATTCGCCGAACGCTTTCGAATAGGAATTGACGTCCTGGAAGATTTCATAGCCCGCCGCACGCCAGGCCTTCAACCCGCCCTCGAGCGTGCTGATGTTGGAATAGCCGAGTGCGGCGAGACGTTCGGCGCCAGTCGCGACCAGCCCCTCACCATCATCATACAGCACGATCGGCACGTCCTTGCGCGGCATCCTCGCCTCGGCCTCGATCGCGATCCGATCGACCGCCATGTTGGCGGCGAACAGCGGATGCCCGGTCGCGAAGCCTGCCTCGAATCTGAGATCGAGCAGCGCGATTTCCTCGCGCAAGAGCAGCGCGCAGCGGATATCGGCGGGAGTGACGGCGGGAAGCTTCATGGCGTGAACCGTGAGACGAGGGCCATGATCTTTTGAACCATCGCGGTGGTGTTGGCTAGCGATATCGGAGAACAGGGCAGCGCGCAGAGATCAGCTAATCGCACTCGTATGTAGCGACGACTTGCGAAAAGTCGCACCGGTCAAGCGCATTCCCGATTGACCCAAAAATGGAGCACACCGCCGACACTGGAATGCCAATTACCGTCGGCAGGACTGTAGACGACGTGACGCGGTGGATGTCCTTCGCCGACGAACATCGAGCTGCAGAAGAAATAGAGCGTGCCTCGTTGCGGAAGCGGCGACCAGCCGGAGCCAGGCACTTCAGCCAAGTCGATCTGGCCCACGAAAGTGAGCGCGACAGTCTCTCATGTTTCGTCCGACCTGACCCGCCATCGGCCAGTCGATTTGCGGGGGCAGTCTGGGCAGCCCGCCGAAGAAACTTCGCGCCGGGTGAGCCAGCGGTACGGGCAGATCGCTGCGTCTGACGAGCACCGCAGGCAGTGACCTTAAGATGTGCGAGGCAGATCGAACCATTCCACGCTGGGTGAGACAAGAGCTTCTTGTAGCCGCAAGCGATATGTTGATCTACCACGGCCTCGGCGAGGGTGATCGAGCGATCTACAAGCATTCGGCGAGCCACCTTGGCGGCTCACTCGCCGGGAACGAGCCGCCCGAGCGGCGGCTGTGCCGGGCGCCGCAGCCTGCGGCGCGACAGATAGAGCAGGATGCCGGTGACCGCGAACAGCGGCATCAGGATCGCAGCGATCATGAAGGCGAGCTTCCCGGGCCAGCCGATAATCTCGCCGCGATGGATGTCGTAAATGGCGGCGATGATCGTCTCGCCGAACGTCTTGTCGGCGTAGCGCTCGGCTGACACCAACTGCCCGGTGATAGCATCGATGCGGAATTCGTCGCGCGTGGTCTCGAGCAACGACGCTTTCCCCCATGAGCGGATCCGTATTGCCGCACCCGGCCCCGCCGGCAGCGTCAGCAAGGCCCTGGAAAACCGATCGCCCTCCTCGCGCTGGAATGCCGTCCATGCTCGATCGAATCCGATTGGCGAGGCCGGCTCGGCATGGCCGGCCGCACGCAGCGGCTTTGTAGTCATCTTAGCTGCGGTGACGTGCGGACGCGCCAACAGCCAGGTCACGCCGTCCTTGTACCATTCAAAGGAGAAATACAGCCCGGTGAGCGTCATCGCCAGATAGATCGGGAGAACCCAGGTGCCGATCACGGTGTGCAGCGAGCGGTGCAGGGCGCGGCCGCCGAGCCCGAGATTCGGCTTCAGCCACATCTTCACGCTGTCGGCGCGACGCGGCCAGCGCAGCACGAGGCC
The DNA here is from genome assembly GCF_023073355.1 of Bradyrhizobium sp. 199. Lineage (GTDB taxonomy): Bacteria > Pseudomonadota > Alphaproteobacteria > Rhizobiales > Xanthobacteraceae > Bradyrhizobium. The sequence continues at coordinate 539,219 of NZ_JADPJI010000002.1, read as the reverse complement.
CGACACCAGCATGACGATGAGGCCCAGCGCGATGGTGCCGGTGATCGGGCGTCCCCAGCCCTTGCCGTCGCCGGGAATGAGCAGCCAGCGATGCAGCTGGCGCACCGTCGCGAAGAACGCCTCGCCGCGGAGCGAGCCCAGCACGCGCGCGTCGTAGGGGTCGACATAGAGCGAGGCCGGCCGTCCGCCCTGCTCATCGCGGCCGAAGCGGACATGGACCGCCGCAAACGGATCGCTCGACAGCGTGACGGCCGAGACCTTGCCGAGATCCTGGGCTGCTTTCAGCCGCGCCACCAGCGCGTCCGGCATCAGCGCCGGCGCCTGACGCGGCGCGACCTGCATGATGTCGGCATTAAGATGATGGACGATCTCGTCCTCAAAACTCATGATCGCGCCGGTGAGCGCGATCAGTGACACCAGCAGCGCGAGGACCAGACCCACGACGGAATGGACCTGGAACAGGATCGCCTTGATGGTGTGCCCCAGCCGCGCTGCCATCGCTAGAACTTCACCGTTGCCGACAGCGAGACGCGCCGCGCATCGCCGATCGCGACATTCAAATTGTTGACGGCGGAGGGATAGTAGACGGTGTCGAACAGGTTCTTGACGTTGAACTGATAGATCACCGGCGTGTTCTGGTATTTCGTCTCATAGGTCGCAAAAATGTCGGCGACCACATAGGACGGCAAGAAGAAGGAGTTGATGGAATCGCCGGGACGGTCCCCGACATAGCGCGCGCCGCCGCCGAGGCGGAGCTGGCCGGGCAATGCGGTGCCGAAGTCGTAGACCAGATAGAGCGATGCTGTGTTCAAGGCGACGTTTTGCAGCTTCTTGCCGAGCAACGTCATATCCTCGGACGCCGTCACGCGGGCATCGGTATAGCCATAGCTGCCAATCAAGGCCCAGCTGTCGGTGAGCCTACCGGTGACGTCCAGCTCGACGCCGCGCGAGCGGGCGCGGCCCACAGTGTGGAGCTCCACGATGCCCGCACTGTTCGTCTTCGTCGTCTGCACGTTCTTCTTGTCGAGATCGTAGAGCGCCAGCGTACCGGAGATGCGCTTGTTCAAATCGAACTTGACGCCGGCCTCGTATGACACGCCCTCCTCCGGCGCGACGTTGGAATCGATCACCACGCCGATTGGCGCGATCGTCGCGTTCGGCTTCAGCGACTGCGTGTAGCTCGCATACAGCGATATTTGGTCGGTGAGCTTGAGAATGGCGCCGCCGAGCGGCAGCACCTTGTCCTGGGACACATTCGTATTGGTGTTGAACGGCTTTCCGCGCCCGGCGATCTGGTCGTAATCCATGTAGCGCACGCCGCCGACCAGCGCGAACCGTTCGGTCAAATGCAGCGTGTCCTGGAAGAACAGCGACCACTGGCCGAGCTTGTCGGTCTGGGCGCTGTCGTTGTTCGATACCGTCGTACCGGGGCCGATCAGTCCATAGATGGGATTGTAGACGTTGAAGGCGGGCGTGGTCTGCCGGATCAGCTTATCCCGGTAGATGGTGCGATACTGGCCGTCGCCGCCGAACACCACCTCGTTGCGCATGTGGCCGAGCCAGAAGCCGCCCGAGACGTAGGACGTTCCGTAACTGACATTGCTGAGCGAGCCCTGCGTGCCGTCATTGCTGCGCGTCTCGTTGCCGGTTGTGAAGTTGATTCCGGTAATGCGGAGCTGGTTGGCGCTGAAGGTCTCGGTGTTGTAGCCGTAGCCGGCATAGAGCTTCCAATCCTGGTTGAAGCGGTGCTCGACCGAGGTCTGGAGCAGGTCGGACGTGCCCCAGGTGTTGTTGAAAGGCTCATCTAGCCGCCGCGTGGCGGGAACTGCGAGCGGCGCCTTCGTCACCGGATTGAACGCCGTGCCGCGATCGAACGGATAGATGAACTCGCGATGCTCGTAGTTGAGCTGGACCGTGGTGTCCTGGCCGTACCAGGCCAGCGACGGCGCGACCAGCATCTCGCGGTGACGGCCGAAATTGCGCCAATAGTCCTCGCTGACGCCATAGCCGATGAAGCGATAGGCAAGACCCTGGTCGCCGATCGACCCGGTGATGTCGAGCAGGCCGTCGGCGCCGGTCTTGGCAGCATTGAACGCCGAGCCGAGCAGCGTCACCGAGCCGTGCTGATAGAGCTCCGGGCGCTTGCTGATGGTGTTGACGATGCCGCCGGGATCCATGATGCCGTAGAGCAGCGAGGCCGGCCCCTTCAGCACCTCGACGCTTTCGACCGCGGGATTGAGGCTTCGGCCCTGCACCAGCGGCATGCCGTTGCGCATGATCGAACCGTCGCGATTGTCGCCGAAGCCGCGGCGGATCACGGCGTCCTGGCTGCCTGCGAGCGTGTTGGTCTGGGTGATGCCGGAGACGTTGATGAGCGCATCATCGATGTTGCGCGGGAGCTGGTCCTTCAACACCTGCTCGGGCACGACGTTGACGGCCTGCGAGGTATTGAGCGGCGATGCGCTGCTGCGCAGCGTAGTCGCGCTCGGCATCGCACGGTAGCCGAGCTTTGCGGCCTGCTGCGCGGCGGCTTGCGCGGCCGCCCGCTCCGAAAGCGTCGGCGCTGCGGGTACGGCATTGCGATTGCGCTGGCGGGCGGCGGTCTGCGTGCGGCGTGAAGACTGGTCCGACGCGCGCGCCGGCTTCGGGCGCTGTCCCGGCGCCTCCACCGTCACCGGCGGCAGGGTCGATTGCGCTTGCGCGGTCGTCGCGTTGGAGGGGCATTCGGCGAGCAGGACGGCTGCTCCGATGAGAAGACCTGCACGGCGCTTGCCGGCACGATGGCCGCTGGCGCGTTGGCCATCCAGATGAGCACGCACGTTCGATTCACTTCCACGTCAGACACGGCATTGAAGCTCGCGTCTAACAGCCGCGATAGGTGAAGAGAACCGCAGGCGGACTTGAATCGCTCTAGTGTTGAATCGTTCTAAGAATAGATCGGCACCGAGCGGCAATCTTCGATTGCCGTCGTTCCGGCCGCGACGCGTCACGCGCGACTCCGCGGCGATGTCTCACGATGTTGTGCGGTCTCACGCGATGGCGGGCGCCATCAACTCGTCGAGCTTCCGCTTGAACGTGGAGCCGTCAGAGGATGCGCGGAGCGGCGGCCGCACGCGCAACCAGGCGGCGTCGCCGGTCTGTGCCGCCAGGATAGCCTTGAGCGTCGCGGTGAACGAGGGCGTCTTCAGCACGATGTCGATCGCAGCTTGCATACGCGCTTCGACATCCTTGCCGTCGACCATGCCCTTGACGAGCTCGGGCACGACATTGGCCATGCCGCAGATGGTGCCGGCCCCACCGGCGGCGATCGCGCGGGCGATATCGGCTTCATTGCCGACGGTGATGGCGAGCTCGGGAGCTGCGGCACGGAAGGCCTGGAACTGCTTGAAGTCGCCGCTGGAGTCCTTCAGGCCGGCGACCTGCTTGCCATAGCGCTTGCGCAAGTTCGCAGCGACGCTGGTCGGGATCGCAACGCCCGACATCTGCGGGATGTGATAGAGATAGGCGCGCAGCCGGTCGTCGCCGATGCCTTCGATGATCGCGGCAAAGGCATCTTCGATGCCTTCGGCCGTGACGCTGCGGTCGAAGTAGGGCGGCAGCAGCAGCACATGACGCAGGCCGAGGCCAAGCACGGCGCGCGAGAGTGCCACGCTGTCGGTAATGGCGGGAAAGCCGCCGCCGATCCCAATGCGTTCCGGCGCAACGCCGGCCTTGAGCACGGCTTCGATGGTCGCGACGCGCTCGGTGACATTGAAGGAGGTGCCCTCGCCGGTGGTGCCGAACAACACGACGCCGTCAACGCCCCTGCCGAAGAGCTGCTTGGCGTGATCCGCGAGCTTTGCAGAGTCCACGCTGCCGTCGGCCGCCAGCGGCGTCGCTGACGCCACCCAGAACCCGCGAATTGCCTCCGTCATCACACCACCCTTTGCTCTGAGTTCGAACCAGGCCTTTGATTCCCGACCATCTGGCATCACCCTCGCCCGGTCCTGTTTTTGCTTTACTTTCCGCCTTGTACCTTACATACAAGACCAACGCAAACCCTTTCCACCGCCTTTGGCGCGCGAGCGGCGCAGCCAGATCTCGAGGAGATCTCGCATGGACATGGTGACCCCCATGGGGCGTCCCGACCAATTGCTCGGGGCGCTCCGCGGCAAGCTCGGCGCAGCAGCCGTGTTGGTCGGCGCCGACGTGCCGGCACGCAATTGCAACGACTGGAGCGCGAGCCTGCCGCAGACGCCGCTTGCGGTGATCCGCCCCGTGGATGCGCAAGGTGTCGCCGAGGCGATTCTGGCCTGCCGGCAGGCCCGCCTGCCCTTCGTGCCGCAGGGTGGACTGACCGGGCTGTGCCGCGGCGCTTCGCCCGAAGCAGGTTGGGTCGCGATCTCGCTGGAGCGCATGAGCGGCATCGAGGAGATCGACCCTGCCTCGGCGACGATGACAGTGAAGGCGGGTACGCCGCTGCAGACGATCCAGAAGGCTGCGGACGAGGCCGGCTTCTTCTTTCCGCTCGATCTCGGCTCGCGCGGCTCCTGTGCGATCGGCGGCAACCTTTCGACCAATGCCGGCGGCAACCGCGTGATCCGTTACGGCATGACGCGCGAGCTGGTGCTCGGTCTCGAAGTGGTGCTGCCGGACGGCACCGTCATGACCAGCCTCAACAAGCTGATGAAGAACAATGCCGGCTACGATCTGAAGCATCTGTTCATCGGCTCGGAAGGCACGCTCGGCATCATCACCCGCGTGGTACTGAAACTGTTCCCGAAGCCGCGCTCGACCATGGCTGCGCTCTGCGCGCTGAAGGACTATGCCGCGGTGATCGCGCTGCTGGACGCGGCGCGCAGCGGGCTCGGCCCACTGCTGTCGGCCTTCGAGGTGATGTGGCCGGACTATTGGGACGTGATCACAAATCGCGCCGGCGTGAAGCCGCCGGTCGCCGCGGGCCACGGCCTCTACGTGCTGGTGGAGGCGCAAGGCACCGATGAGAATCTCGACGCGCCGCGCTTCCAGGCCTGGCTCGAAGAGCTGATGGAGCGCGGGTTGCTGGCGGATGCCGCCGTCGCACAATCGCTGGCGCAGACGCAGAGCTTCTGGCGCGTGCGCGACATCTGCGCCGAATTCGGCCAGGTGCTGGGCCCGCATATCTCCTACGATATCGGCCTTGCAGTCCAGCGGATGGACGAGTTCGTCACGCGCTGCAAGGCGGCGCTGACTTCCGGCATCAAGGGTTGCGAGAGCGTCTATTACGGCCATATCGGGGATGGCAATCTGCATCTGGTGTCCTGGGTCACCGGCCTTTCTATCGAGCAGCAGCCGAAGGAAGAGATGGACATGATCATTTACGGTCTCGTCCGTGAGCTCAGCGGCAGCGTCTCCGCCGAGCACGGCATCGGCACGCTGAAGAAGAAGTGGCTGGGGCATGCCCGGAGCGAGGCCGAGATCGCGCTGATGCGGACGTTGAAGGCCGCGCTCGATCCGGATCACTTGCTCAATCCCGGCAAGGTGATCTGAGAGAAGGAAATGCGATCGCTCAAGCTCGATACGCCGAAATCGCTGTCGCAGCGGGTGATGCAGCAGTTGCGGCAGGCGATCATAGAGGGCGAGTTCGCGTTAGGGGCCGCCATCTCCGAGGAGATGGTGGCGAATTCCTTTGGCGTCAGCCGCACGCCGGTGCGCGAGGCCATGGGCCAGCTGCAGGCGCAGGGCCTCGTGGTGATCCGCCCCCAGGTCGGCAGTTTTGTGTTCACGCCGAGCGCCGATGACATCACTGCGCTCTGCACGTTCCGCATCGCGCTCGAACCCAAGGCGGCCGAACTCGCTTATCGCCACGATCGCGACGGTGCGGCCGCCTCGATGACCGCGGCGGTCGCGGCGATGGAGCCGGCGATCTCGACGAAGGACAACATCGCTTATGGCCGCGCCGATGCGGCCTTTCACGAGGCGCTGTTCACCCATTGCGGCAACCGCTACCTCGCCGAATCCTATCAGCTGGTGTCCGGCCGCGTCGCCGCGCTCCGCACCAATCTGACCTCGCCGATCGACGTCAGGACCCGCACGTCGTTCGACGAGCATCGCAAGCTGCTCGATTTGTTCGCGCGCGGCGAGTTCACCGCCTTCGAAGAACTGATGACCACGCACATCACCAATTCCGGCCTGGTCTACGCAAGAGCGCTCAAAGTGGAATGAGCGCGCCTATCGCGCGTCCTTCGATCCCGGCCTGGCCAGAAAATCCAGCGCGGTATTGATCTGATCGAGCTGGTGCTCGATCTTGTCGCGGTCCTCGGCCGACGGCGCCTTGTCGAGCTGTTCCACGAGCTTCTGCTTCCGCAACAGCAAGTTCTCTATGACCGTGCTCACAAGTCCCCCATCGCCCCGAAGCGAGCATCGAGGCCAAAAATCCCGTTGCGACACTGGCGCCGGGATCATCGAGACGTGCGCGAGCGTGCTCGCGCCGGTGCCTGGGTCAGAATGTCCGCGGCGGCGGTTCGTTCCTGCAAATGAACCACAAGGGTTGGATCGATGGAACTACGGCAGCGACCACTTTGGACGGCCTCAGAACTTTCCCTGCCCATGGAGCAAGTGCACGTCCCATGTCGAGCGCGGTGAGTGCCTGGAAGCCGGATCGCTTGTGAACATAGGCGGCGGCCGCAGTGCTTCAGGGGACGAAGCGAGGCCTGCGAGCAGCACCGGCACGACACGGGCGCGGGTGACCGAGGCCGAGAACACCGCTAGCAGCGCGCAGACCATGCAGAGCCTCATCCGCACCGTCCTGCGATCGGTGATCGGCAGAAACAGGAAAAACAACATCGCCAGGATCAGCAGCGCGTCGACCAGAAACATGGATCCCTCCCTCTCAACGAGGCGGAGAGTGACGCGGCGGCGCCGGCCGGTATGTGGATGGCGTCACAGTCCGAACCGCGCCATCCCGCGCGCGGCGTACAGCCGAATTCTGCGCCACGGGGGAACCTTAATCGGCAAAGACGGCGTCCCTGCCGGTTGAATTCACGGGCCTGGAGTCCTATGCGTAGGCGCCATGGACACCCAGATCGTTACCGCCCAGACGCCGCTGATGGCTCAGGCTCGCCCGCGCAAGCCGGCGCCGTTCCTCCCGATGAGCCGCGCCGAGATGGATACGCTCGGCTGGGACGCCTGCGACATCGTGCTGGTGACCGGGGACGCCTATGTCGACCATCCGAGCTTCGGCATGGCGATCATCGGCCGGCTGCTGGAGGCGCAAGGCTTCCGCGTCGGCATCATCTCCCAGCCCGACTGGCACTCGGCCGAGCCGTTCAAGGCACTCGGCAAGCCACGCGTGTTCTTCGGCGTCACCGGCGGCAACATGGATTCCATGGTGAACCGGTACACCGCGGATCGCCGCCTGCGCCATGACGACGCCTATACAGCCGGCGGCGAAGGCGGCAAGCGGCCGGACCGCTGCACCGTCGTCTATGCGCAGCGCTGCCGCGAGGCGTTCAAGGACGTGCCGATCGTGCTCGGCGGCATCGAGGCTTCGCTGCGCCGGATCGCGCATTACGACTATTGGTCCGACAAGGTGCGCCGCTCGGTGCTCGCCGACGCCAAGGCCGACTTGCTGCTCTACGGCAATGCTGAGCGTGCCGTGGTCGAGGTAGCCAACCGCCTTGCCGCCGGCGAAGCGGCGCGCGCCCTCGACGACATCAGGGGCGTCGCCTTGTTCCGCAGGGTGCCCCAGGATTACACGGAGCTGCACGCCGACGATCTCGATTCCGCGGACGAGGGCGCAACGCGCCAGAAGGGCGCGAGTGTGATCCGGCTGCCGGCGCTGGAGCAGGTCGAGCAAGACAAGGAAGCTTATGCCCGCGCGTCACGCGTGCTGCACCGGGAGAGCAATCCCGGCAATGCGCGGCCGCTGGTGCAGCGTCATGGCGACCGCGACCTCTGGCTCAACCCGCCGCCGATCCCGCTGACAAGCGACGAGATGGATGCAGTCTACGATCTGCCCTATGCGCGCGCCCCGCATCCGTCCTATGGCGACGCCAAGATTCCCGCCTGGGACATGATCAAGTTCTCCGTGACGATCATGCGCGGCTGCTTTGGCGGCTGCACCTTCTGCTCGATCACCGAGCACGAGGGCCGCATCATCCAGAACCGCTCCGAGGGTTCTATTTTGCGCGAGATCGAGAAGATCCGCGACAAGACGCCCGGCTTCACCGGCGTGATCTCCGACATCGGCGGCCCCACCGCGAACATGTACCGGATGGCTTGCAAGGACCCGAAGGTCGAGGCGGCGTGCCGGCGGCCGTCCTGCGTCTTCCCCGAGATTTGCCCGAATCTCAACACCTCGCATGACGATCTGATCCGGCTCTATCGCAAGGTGCGCGAGACCAAGGGCATCAAGAAGGTGATGGTGGCCTCCGGCGTGCGCTACGACCTCGCGGTCGAGAGCCCCGAATACATCAAGGAGCTCGTCACCCATCACGTCGGCGGCTATCTGAAGATCGCGCCGGAGCATACCGAGCGCGGTCCACTCGACAAGATGATGAAGCCCGGCATCGGCGCCTATGACCGCTTCAAGCGGATGTTCGATGCCGCGGCCGAGCAGGCCGGCAAGAAATATTACCTGATCCCCTATTTCATCGCGGCACATCCGGGCACGACCGACGAGGACATGATGAACCTCGCGCTGTGGCTCAAGAAGAACCGCTATCGCGCGGATCAGGTGCAGACCTTCCTGCCCTCGCCGATGGCGACGGCGACGGCGATGTACCACACCGGCGTCAATCCCTTGCGCGGCGTGCGCCGCGGCGGCAGCGACAAGGTCGAGGCGATCAAGGGCCTGCGCCAGCGCCGCCTGCACAAGGCGTTTCTGCGCTATCACGATCCCGACAATTGGCCGGTGCTGCGCGAGGCGCTGAAAGAGATGGGCCGCGCCGATTTGATCGGCTCGCAGCCGCACCAGCTCGTCCCCACGCACCAGCCGCCCGGCACCGGCAAGGCCGCCGGCACGCGGCGGCCGGTCCGTCCGGGCGAGAAGCCCCAGCGGTTCACGACCAAGGGCTTGCGGGTGATGAAGTAGCGGGCCGCTCGCCTGCTAAAGATCGAGCACCACCTCGCCCGAGACGGCGTCCGTCACGCCGCGGCCGTTGCCCTGATCCTCGAGCACGGACCTGAAACTGTCGAGGGTCTTGATCATCGCCGATCGTGCCGCGAGCAGCGCATCCTGGCTGGACCATGCACCGATGAGGCAGAAGGTCTGCTCGCCGGTCTTGATGATGACCCCGTGCTCCAGGCCCGGCCATTTGGCCTTGCCATTCCGGTGCGCGTCGAGGAAGGCGGCTTCCTCACCCGGCTTCACCTTGAACTTGACCACATTGTAAACCTGCATGGTGCGCCTCCGAAAAATGGATGGATGAAAAAGGGCGCCGCGCCGGGTCAGGAGGAAAAGTCCACGCGTTGCCTAGCCGATTGTTGCCCTCGCGCGCGGCGGCGTCACCGTGACAAATCAGCATGGCGATCTTGGTCTTTTGGGCGTGCCGAAACAAAAAGTCGAAAACAACCCCATGCACAGTAGCCGGGGCTAGCGGAATCAATGAGTTAAAGCACGCGCGAAGCGCTCAATCCACCAGGCGGAGACGTGTTGCTCCGTCGGGCAAAACACGGGCATGATGGCATCTTGCGCCTGTGCCCGGATGGGCGAGAGGCGCCCTCGCCTCCTTCAGGCCGCCACGTTTGCAATGAAGCGGTCGACCGAGGCGCGGAGCTGGGCTGCCTGATGGGAAAGGTCGTGCGCAGTGGCGAGGACCAGGTCAGCCGAGCGATTGGCGTTATCCGTCGCCTCCGCCGTGCCGGCGATGCTGCGTGCGACGAACGCCGTACCGTTCGCGGCATCGCCGATATTTCGCGAGATCTCGCTCGCGGCGGCATTCTGCTGATCGACCGCGGCAGCGATGCGGCCGGTGAACTTGTCGATGTCCCCAATGATGAGCGCAATGGCGCCGACGTTATCGACGGCTTGGCGCGTGGCGGACTGCACATCGGTGATTTGGGAGGAGATCTCCTCGGTGGCCTTTGCCGTCTGGGTCGCGAGGGCCTTCACCTCCGAGGCCACCACGGCGAAGCCCCGGCCCGCTTCGCCGGCCCGCGCCGCCTCGATCGTTGCATTGAGCGCCAGGAGATTGGTCTGCCCCGCGATGGTACGAATGAACCCGACGACCTCATCGATCTGCTGAGCGGCCGCAGCTAGCCTGCCGATAGTCTGATTGGCGGATTCGGCCATATCCGAGGCACGCTGCACGATCGCCGTGGCGTCGGTCAGTTGAGAGGTAATCGCCTGCGCGGACGCGCCGAGTTGGCTGGCGGCACTGGCGACCGTTTGCACGCTGGCCGAGGTTTCCTGCGCCGTGGAGGCGGCCTGGTTCGATTGTGTTCCGGCGGTGCGCGAGGTGGCTGCGAGGTTCTGCGCCGTGTCCGTGAGCTCTCCGGTCATGCGATCGGTGTTGCTCAGGACCGTGCCAAAGGCGGACCGGAAGGCATCAATCTCTGTTTCCATGCGCTGACGGCGGCCGATCTGCTCAGCGCTGCTTTGGTCCTTGGCTGCGATCAAGGCGAGGTCGTCGTCGGCGCGAGCCTTGAGGCTGGTCTGCATCACGGCAAGCGACTTCAAGAGGCGGCCAAGCTCATCGCGACGACGCACCGAAATGTCGTCCGAAAGATTGCCGGCCGCAACGCGCTCGGCGATGCGCACCGCCGCCGAAATCGGCCGGCTCATGGAGTAGGAGAATGCCAGTGCGATGATCAGTCCGACGGCCACCGTGCCCAAGGCGACCGAAAGCATCGTCGTGCGGGCCTGCTCCACCGCGGCCTCTGCGGCCGTGCGGAATTCATAGCCGTAGGCGGCGACGAGTTCGACCAGATCGTCGATCGAGGCCATCAGCTTGTCGCCCTGCTGCGCGAGCAGAAAGCTGGTCGGGATTTCGTGCACGCCTCCGCGAGACGGCTTCAGGATCTTCAGGGCAGCATTCGACCAGTCCTTGAGCTCGCTCTCGACCTTTTCGCGCGCGGCTGCGACGGACGGCGATGGAGCTCGCTCGCGCACCACGCCGAGATCGTCGAAGCCGCTGCGCACCAGCTTCTCGAACTTTTCGACCATGCCGCTCGAGGCACCTGCAAGGAGGCTGCGTTGCAACACCAGGCGCGCCTCGTGCAACGCGGCATGCGCCGAACGCGCGTGGTTGATGCCCATGAGCGGGCCGTCATAGAGCCGGACCACCGTGTCGCCGGCGTTGCCGATGCTCCGAATGCCGTAGAATGCAATGGCGCAGGCAAGCAGGACCACGACGCTGAAAGCACCGAATATCTTGTAGCGTATCGACATCATCAATCTCCGGTGCAGGGCGGCCGCTATTCAGTCACCTTGACCATCATCTTCATGCGCGGATGGATCGCGCAGATCACCTGGACGTCGCCGGATTCCTTGAAGGTGACGTCGGTCGACGTTCCCGGCGTCTGCGAGCCGAGATTGAACTCGTTGCCCTTGCTGGCTGACATGATGTTATGCGGCACGGTATCGTCGTTGAGGAACGTGACCGCACTGCCCTTCTTGACCGAAAGGGTCTCGGACGAGAACACCCTGCCTCGCTGATGGATCACTTCGGTTGCGGCGTAAGCGCCCACCGAAAGACCGCACATGATGACTCCAGTAAACAAGGCGAGCGTGCGCATGGAATATCCTTACTTTGATAGGCTAACGGGGAAGGACCGGCACGGCGGTTGGGCCGAGTTCGCTGGTCAAGGTCTTGAGAAACGCGACGAGGTCGGCCTTCTCCTGCGCGCTCAATTCGAGCGGTCGCATCAGATCCGACCGGCTCGGCCGGTCGACGCCGGCATGGTCGTAATGATCGATCACCTGCTCGAGCGTGGCCAAGGAGCCGTCGTGCATGAAGGGGCTGCGGTGAGTGATCTCTCGCAAGCCGGGCGTCTTGAAGGCGTGCTGCATCTTGATGACACCGGGTAGAAATTCGCCACGACCAACGTCCTTGCTCGGCAGGCCGATGTCCTGGAACCCCTCATTGGTGAAGTTCCAGCCTTCGTGACAGGCGGCGCATTGCGCCTTGCCATTGAAAACTTCAAAGCCTCGCTTGGCTTCCGAGGAGATCGCCTTCTCGTCCCCCTCGATCCAGGCATCAAACGGCGCGCGCTCGGAGACTACCGTGCGCTCGTAAGTGGCGATCGCCTGGCCAAGCGTCTTGGACTTCATGCCTTCGCCGGGGAACGCCGCCTCGAACATCGGCTTGTATTCCGGTATCGCCGCAAGCCGTTCCATCAGCTGGTCGAGCTTCATGTTCATCTCGCCAGGAGACTGAATCGGACCGAGCGCCTGCTCTTCCAGCGTCGGCAGTCGCCCATCCCACATGAAGATCGCGCTCCAGGCGGCATTGATGATGGTGGGCGAATGACGACCAAGATTGACCATGCCGTGGCCGACGCCGACTGCGAGCCCATCGCCCCAGCCGAAGCCCGGGCTGTGGCAGCTCGCACATGATTGTGCTGACGTGACCGACAGGCGGGTGTCGAAGTAGAGCTTCTTACCCAGCGCCGCCTTCTCAGGCGTGTAGGGATTTTCCCTTGGAAATGGAATCGTCACCGGCCGGCGGTATTGCGCCTTCAGCGCGTCGAGACCGCTCCGAGCGTTCTGAGGTATCTCGACCTTGCGGCTCTCGCCGACCACCGCGGCGCCGAAGCCGATGGTGCTGAAACCGACGAGACATGACGCTGTGGAGGCGATCGCCGCTACGAGAAGTGCCGCGTGGTAGAAGCCGGGCTTCGACATGCAGTATTCCTGGAGGTCTTTTGCGACATCGACGAGCGTCGGCGTGATGAACGCTTGGGCGGGATGATTAAATTGCAGGCAAATCGTTAAGTTATGTTTTCTCGGACAACCCCGAGGGCACGAATTTTCGGTATTTCAGCAATCTAAGGATGCAGGAAAAACCGGCAACAACCTGAGACTCAGCCCCGGCTGGCTTGCTGCGACGGAGGACAACAGCTCCTGCGTCTCCGCATCCCGCGGGCGAGCGGAAGAATCGTCGATCCGTCGTGATGGCCAATTGTGGATTTCCCCTGGGGAGACAACACACGGTCCATGAGGACGCGAAGGTCGCAAATCCTACCCCCTTGACCCGTGCGAGTTATGTCACATATAAAGTTGCATGAGACGCGACTCCCGCTTATCCGGCGTGCTCCACATTCTGCTGCACATGGCGCAACAACCCGGCCCGTTCACGTCCGAGACGTTGGCAAAGGCGATGGACACCAACCCGGTGGTGATCCGGCGCATCATGGCCGGCCTGCGGGAGCTCGGTTACGTCCGCTCCGAAAAGGGCCATGGCGGCGGCTGGACGCTTGCCTGCGACCTTTCGAAGGTGACGCTGCGCGACGTCTACACCGCGCTCGGCAGCCCGGCGCTGCTGGCCATGGGCAACCGGACGAAGGCACCCGGCTGCCTCGTCGAACAGGCCGTCAACGCCGCGCTCGATCAGGCCTTTGGCGAAGCCGAGGCGCTGCTGCTGTCGCGCCTCGGCAAGGTCACGCTGGCGATGCTGGCCGAGGAGTTTCGCAAGCGCCTCGGGTCCCGCAAGCATCAGGGCCTGCGCGCACATGGTGCGTGATCGGACCATTCAAGGACGCATCATGACCGACATTCAAGCCATGTTCTCCGATCCGCAGGCCGTGGCGCGATACACGGAAGGACCGCCGCGCTTCGTGCCCGGCTACAATGCCATGCTGTCGATGGCGGCGATCCTGCTGCACGAGCGCGCGCGCGAAGATGCGCGAATCCTCGTGCTCGGCGCCGGCGGCGGCCTCGAACTGAAGACGTTTGCACAGGCGCAGCCGCGCTGGAGCTTCGACGGGGTGGACCCCTCCGCGGCGATGCTGGCGCTCGCCGGGCAAACCCTGGGCCCGCTCGCATCGCGCGCGCGCTTTCATCAAGGCTACATCGACGATGCACCGGAGGGACCGTTTGACGGCGCCAGCTGCCTGTTGACGCTGCACTTCGTGGACGTCGCGGAGCGGCGCCGCATCGTCTCGGAGGTCCGCCGACGGCTCAAGCCGCGCGCGCCCTTCGTGGTCGCGCATTTAAGCGCGCCTGATGGCGAAAACGAGCGCCCGCTATGGCTGTCGCGGTATTCCGCGTTCCTCGCCTTCTCCGGCGTCGAGCCTGACAGGGCGGCAGCCGCACGAGACGCCGTCACCAATCATCTGGAAATCCTCACGCCCGCGCAGGACGAGACGATTTTGCGCGAGGCCGGCTTCTCGGAGCCGACCCTGTTCTATACCGGTTTCACATTCCGTGGCTGGGTGGCCTACGCGTGAGGCTGCACGGTTTGGCCAACGCGGCTGAGCATCATGCGATGCCGGATACGCCCGGCGTGCGGTCACAACAGATGAGCCGCAACACAGGCCGCGTCCGTTCTGCCTTGAAGCCCGGACATCGCCAGCTCGCCCCTGCGTGTCGGCGACGGGCCAACAGGCGACATGACGTGATCGCATCAGTAAAAAGAGGCTGCGAATAGAGCGACCTATTCCGTCTCGTTTGCAGTTGATCGGGGCGTGGACGCTTCTGCCACGATGTTGGCCATCGCGGCGCCCTTCGCTGACCCCTCAGATTTAAGCCCTGCTATAACCCCCTCACGCGTCGCCGCATTATACTGCTGGCACGCCTGACTCTTACCGATCAGGCGATCAACGTGAATTTCGATTCCAATGATGCGCTTGATGAGACCGCCCACGAAATCCGCGGGCGCTGATGACACATCCCAAGGATCGGTTCTGTGAGCCTCGTGAGGCTTGGCAAGCGCGTCGAGATGTTTGAGTAACCACCGCTCGTCATCGATCAGATTGATGCGACCATAAGCATGCACGACAGCATAGTTCCAGCTTGGAGCCACACGGCCATGTCTCGCGCGACCAGGCTGCCATCCCGGCGAGATGTAGTGGTTCGGCCCCTGAAAAATCACCAAGGCGTTTTCACCAGCGCAACGGGCTAAATCGTTTGATCGGGAGGCGTGCGTTTGCAGCGTGTTGCGTTGCCGATCAATTTCAAATGGTAGGTGGTTCGCATCTAGCTGATCGCCCCCGACCACAATTGTCCCGAGCGGATTTTGCCTCATAAGCTCCCAGAGGACGTCAGGACGTGTTTCGGCAAGCAGGGTGGGAACGAACATCAAAATCTCCTGACCGATCCGTAGTATGAACCGAGATCGCAACATTGCATACTTGGGCCGGAACCCAGGTCGACTTAGAACCGCTGACGGTGCGCAGCGGGCGATGGCTGAAGGCGAACTTGTTCCGCTTCCCGGGCGCCGTGTGGTTGCGGAAGCGCGACTGTGTGGAGCTGTCAGACGTGATCGCGCTGCATCTTTTTCTCGAGCGGATCGAGGAAGCCGGGCTGAACGTGCGGCTGTCGGGCCGCCTTCGCGGCTGGGACGGTGCGTCGCCTGTTTGGACTTTTCCAGTGCGGAAGCGTTAGCGGTTCGTTGGCGTGGCAGGGCGCGCATGGCATCTCGCCCGACGTTGCTCAGGTGACGTCGGCCTGTGATTCACCTGCTTGTCGCGCCTCATTCACTCGCAGGCAATGAGCGGTCCGAAAAAACCGACGATCAGACATATCTTCCCGCACCTGGCGAACTCAACGAAATCAACACTGTCGGCCAGCAGCGATCCGTCAGCCAGAACCTTTCTCCAGCCGAAGCGTGCCCTGTTGTGATGTCGGTCGATGCGCGTGGTGCGCAGTATCCCCGAACCGGGATACCGGGCGAAGACGACATCGATGTGGGTCGCCAGAGCTTCTCGGCCGGATAGTTCGACCGCAGGATCGACGTATCGAACGTCCGGTGTGAGGACCTCAGCCAGCATCACCAAGCGCTTGATCCCGTCGCGCTCATTCCATGCCGCGCAATAGCTATCGACGAGTGTATTCACATTGCAGGTTTGCTCGACTTCATTGGATGACATTGTATCTCACTCGACAGCAAACGGAGTGTGGTCTTGTGCATCGTCAGGGTCGATCACTGCGATTTTGCGGTGAACTTTCTCACGGCAACGCGGAATTCTTCCGTGAGCATGCAGCCGATGATCTTCTCCTCCTCGGCATCAAGCTGTGCCTTCGTTGCAGTGGTCGCCGCCTGGTAGAGCAGCGTCTTGGTCCCAGCAATTGCTGCGGCCGGATTGTTTGCCAGCCGCATCGCGAATTTCTTCGTTTCCGCTCTTAGCTCAGCCGTCGGGACGACTTTCGCCACAAGTCCCCATTCGAACGCCTGCTGAGCGGTAAAGCTATCTTCAGCAAGAAATATCTGGAAGGCGCGGCGTACGCCAACGGTGCCTACCATACCAACTGTACTGCCGCCGTCCGGCGAGACGCCGATCTTCGCGTATCCCGGCGTAAACTTCGCGTCCTCCGCGGCGATGCATAGATCAGCGATGAACGCAAGGCCCATACCCGCTCCTGCCGCCGAACCATGCACGCTTGAGAGTACAATCTTTGGCATCCGGCGCACCCTCTCGATGAAGGCGTGATAGTGGTGCAGCATTTGTCCAACCACCGGCGCAATCTTGTTTGCTTCGGCCGCTGCACCAAGAGTTCGCAGGTCGCCGCCGGCTGAGAAAGCGCGCCCTTCGCCTTGGATTACCACCACCTTGATGTGAGGGTTGGCTTCCACTTCTTCGCCAAGCTGCTGGAGCTTTTTCGCAGCGGCCAGGTTGAGCGAATTGAGATCGTCCGGTCGGTTCAGGGTAATGGTAGCGACAGAGCCGTCGAATGTAATCAACGCGGCGTCATTGCGCGACATCGTGTCACCTATAGTGAATGAAGGAGAATGGTTGATCGAGTGCTTGCTATCGTTGCTTTGAAAAGCCCTGCAACATCAGCACTATCCCATCGGCACCCGCTTTGCGATCCACGGCGATCGCCTGGTACTCGGGTGACTCGTGAAATTGCTGGGCCGAGTCTTTGTCAGGGAACTCAAGCAGTACGACCTTGTCGCGGGGCCACTCGCCTTCCAATACGACTGGATTCTCATCCGCAACCAGGACCTTGCCGTTGAACTTCTCGAACACGCCAAGGAAGCGCGCCTGATAGCCGTCATAGACCTCGCGTTTCTTGAATTTCAGTTGTGCGATGATGTAGACGCTCATGAAGATCTCCGCTCAATGTTACGCTCTGCAGCAATGAAACCGTCCAGCCGCTTGACACTCTCGATTACGATGCGGCCGCGACGTTTCGAGATAAGCCCATGCCGCTCAAATTCGGACAGGGCGATCGCAACCCAGCTCCGGCTGACGCCGACCATTTTTGCGAGTTCCTGCTGGGTGACACCAGAGATCGCGAGCTCTTGCACTCCTCGGGCACTCTCCCGTCGCGCAAGCGATTTGAGCGCTGACCCGAGCCGCACTGGGGCCGAATCCAGCGCCATCGGTCCGCTGCGCTCGATGCTTTCAATAGAGAGGATTGCAAGCAGGCGCGTGATATTCCAATGGAAGGCGGGGATTGTCGTGAGGCAAAAACGAAAGTCGTTACGTGTCATCACGGAGATCGACGTCCCCTCCAGCGCCGTGGCCGAGAGTACCCGCGGTTGTCCAGTTACCAACGAAGCCAGCCCCAAAACAGTGCCCGGCAGGCTGATGCCAAAGGTGAACTCTTCGCCGTTGTCGAGGGTTTGGAATAACCGCACGCGGCCCTTGGTAATCAAAAGTAGAGTATCGCTCGGCTCGCCTTGGTCGAATAAAGTATCGCGTGGAGCGAAATGGAGTTCTTTCATGCGATCAAGAATTACCTGACGCTGCACCTCGTCAACACCGTCAATGGCGATGCTCCACTTCGGCGACAGCAGCCGCGCACCCAATGTTTCAGCCGACAGCGCCATGAATGTGCTCCCCAGCCGACCGTGGCGCGCCGGGCGCCTCGAAGCAGCTGACATGTTCTTTCAATTCGAGCGCGACGAAGATCGTGGGGCCATGTTGTTTCAGCCAGGCTGTCTCGACATTGAGACCATTAGCCAGCCGATAGGGCAGAGCATCATCCGCTATCATCTGCCAATCTCCGATCAAACTGAACTGCTTTAGCCGATCCGGGTGGGGAATTCCGCCGAGCGCTTCCACAAGGAGATCGGTGAATTAAGCACCCGGACCCGCCTTAGCGTCCGGACGAAATTACGCCTAGCGAAAAGGCTACCGTGGACTCGGAATGCTTACGAAGTTGCATTGATCACCGGTGCCATCCCGCCTCCTGCCAATAAGACGAGGCATCGGTACCATACGAGCGCACACTTCAATGTTTAGTAGTTGACATTCAGGGGTAGACGGTCGTGGTCGCCTCACGGCGCGTTCGCGATCGCCGGGCAGGCGCTTACGCCCCCGGATTGAGCGATCAACTTACCGGGCCCTAGCCTTGAAAGTAGATGATCTTGCGCGGGCGGGTATTCGGCAGATCGCGCGACGTCCAACAGAAGAAGATTGGCCGGCCAATCAATTTGAAGTGACTGAATACTGGCTGCAGAACGATCGTTACTCTTCCAATTCACGGACCTAATTCGAGCAACAACAACGCTCGTCCCGAGGCCGTTGGGGAAGGCTCCAGCAACGTCAATTATGGGTCAAAGGCGGCAGTCTGCACCCGAGGCGATGACTTCTGCTCTACCTCCAACTCCAGACCGCCGCTGCACTGCGCCAGCCGACGCCATGGGCCAAAAGCGGAACTGCATCTGGAAATTTACCGAAGAATAGCGCGTCTTGTTGCACAACCAATGGTTGTCGAAATTCCCTGTGGCCGGCGCACCAATGCAGCGGCTTCTGATCTCGTTTTGGGTCGCCATCTATTGGGGCATTCTGTCGAGCACTCAAGTGCATGCAGTATCGATTGAGCCGTCTCCAACGCAAAAGGCGCAATCGGGATTGTTAGAGCTCCGGTTTGGGGCAACGACCATTGCGTTCGAGCGAGGCGAAATCAATTCGATCAGCGGCTATCAAAAGAAGCCGGATCAATTGGCAGAATCAACACTAATACTTCCCAATAATGCGTCCGTTTTCTTCACGCCCCCATTTGCAATTCCGGCGTGCCTGGAAATTGGACAGGTAATCTTAACCAACCAGACCATCGAGCCGGTCGTGCGGCAGCGGCTCTTTGTCGACTATACGCCGACGGCCACCGAGTTTCCCGGCATTTCGCAACTCAGGTCGCCATCCCGGCAATCGGCGCCCGATATATACCAATTCGAGGCGTCCGATCTGAAGGATTTCTGGGGCGAGCAGATAACTTTCTATCGCCAGCCTCCGATGACTCGACTCAACATACAGTTGACCCGCGATGTTGAGATGAGTGTTGCAGCGACGGTTGAGCGCTGCTTCTTTGAGCATGGCGAGGCGACGATCAGGCAATTGATTTCATTCGTAACCGGCAAGATCAAGAAATGAGATCAGGGGATACGCCATCCATTTGTGATTACCGCATGACGGTTCATGTGGGCGGTCAGGTCAGCTTCGGGTCAAAACGCGAAGAACTCAAGTTGAGCAAATCTGGTCCGCTCTGGCTCAACGAGCGGACTTCGACCGCCCCGGCGCAACTTCGCTGATGGGCCAAATCCGGACATCAACAGGACGGCAGCCTGTCGGTTGTCATAGTCCGGCGAGTTTTGCCCTGCGTTGATCGCCGCTCCCTCAATCCATCCCGCCAATGACGCCAAGAAGCGAACCGCCGAAGAAAGAGCCAACAAGCATCATGAGATAGGTCGTCGCGGTGGTTTCTTGCTCGGGTTGAAAATGATAAAATCCGAGCACCCCCAGCAGAAAAAACCCCGCGCAGATTGTTGGCCAAAGCGCCCGCCGCCGCGCTGCGAGCCGCTGGGCCCGGGTAGCCCACTGAGGCTGCGATAGAGTTCTAGATCGACGAAGCGATACCGCGGCACTCACGACTACAACGATCAGACAGGCAGTGAGGAAGTACATTAGACGCTATCCTTCGCCAACCGTTTCCAGCTCGAAGGCCACAAGGTGAGCCAATAGCGTGAATTAATTGCCACAACTCTAAAGCGATGGCAAAAACATCAGCCGCATCGGAGTGCTATAGCTGGCGAACTATGGGATGAGCCGACGCGCCGCTTTGGGTCAAACTGCGAAGAACCAACTTAGGAAAATCTTGTCCGCAATGCTCGGTGAGCAGGCCGTGGAGGAACCGGGGCCACTTCTCCGACGGGCCACAAGCTGAAGTGTCGTTTATCGTGCCTGTATGCTCAATTACGTTGTGGCGTCTTCAGCCCGACCAACAGATAAGGAGCTACAATGAGCCGATCCATCCAGGTCGTTGCAGGACTGTTTGAAAGTCGGCCGTATGGCTTTGCTCAGGTCGCACTCGTCCGGACGCCATTCGGTGACGTCGCCAATTTTTCCGGCCAAGTCGCTTGGGATGCCGATCGAAAAATCGTTGGTCCCGGTGACATCAGACGTCAACTTGAAAAGAGCCTTGAAAATCTAGCTGTCGCACTGGTTTCGGTTGGCGCAACGCTCAACGACGTCGGCGCGCTTCGCCTATACATCAAGCAGGATCATCTGCACGAAAGCGAAGCAATCAGTGGCGCGCTCAGGGCAGCATTCGGAAGACAATATGCCTTGCGCAACGTGGATCGGGGTTCCGAGCCTCGCCAACGACGCATTCCTGATCGAGGTGGAGCCGTCCAGCGTTTTTCTCGTGCGCAAGTAGGCTGCGAACGACTGCTTAGGGGCAATGCAGCCGTTGGCCAATCCGCCAGGCGACGTCAGGCTTCCCCCGAATAGCAGACATGCTGATCGCTCTCGTGGTGTTCAGCTCAGGGTTTCGCAGACCCGTCTTGTGTGACCAGATGCGGTCTGCCCACACCTGAGCGCGAGCATTCTCGGCCCATGCGGGCATCACGACGTTAACCCTGTCGGCAAATGATAGCTCGCGCGCCGCGCAGCTGCCGACAAGCCGCCTCATTGCCGCGGAGAATTTCCGACGGCACGAACTTGGATCAGAGGCGCATTATGCTGAGAATGGCGTTGTTGGGCCTCCTCATCCTGTTCAGTGTCGGAGTGCTGTCGGCCATGGAGCTGAGCGCGCCGCCGCGTCGCCTCATCGCGACCATCCAGCCGCTTGCCGGGCAGAGCGCAAACCTCTCTGCTTCGTATGACGCGCCGGCGAAGGCCGATCGCCTCGAGGTTGCCGCTGCGGGCAGCGCGATGCCGACAGAGGCAGCTTCAGTCGAAAACGCCGGTGCTCCCAAGGACATCCATGTCCGCTCGCCCGCGCCGGAAGCGATCGTCCGTCATCGGCCGGATCCGAAGACGATCGCGGCCGTCAAACCTCCCAAGCCGAAGCCAAAGCCAATCGTTGTCAAGCGGACCGCCAATGTTCAGCGCGCAAAGGCCGCCGGCTCGACTGAGCCCTGTCGGCTCAAGGCGTTCGGCGGCTTGCTCAAGGCTTTGAATTTGACCCGCTGCGAAATCTGAAAACTCCGCGAGCAGCCCAGCCCGCGCCTGCTTCCTCCAGGAGGCGCTTACGGCCACGCCTTGTCGCCATCTTTCCCTCGGCCGGCGGTCTCGCAAACGCTCCCGATCGGCCATATGTTGCCCTCATGAAAAAGATCGGATTCCTTTCCTTCGGGCACTGGACGCCCTCGCCGCAGTCGCAGACCCGCTCGGCGCGGGATACGCTGTTGCAATCGATCGAGCTTGCGGTCGCGGCCGAGCAATTGGGCGCGGACGGCGCCTATTTCCGCGTGCATCATTTCGCGCGCCAGCTGGCCTCGCCCTTTCCGCTGCTCGCCGCCGTCGGCGCCAAGACCAGCACGATCGAGATCGGCACGGCCGTGATCGACATGCGCTACGAGAACCCGCTCTACATGGTGGAGGATGCAGGAAGCGCCGACCTCATCGCCGGCGGCCGGCTGCATCTCGGCATCAGCCGCGGCTCGCCCGAGCAGGTGATCGACGGCTGGCGCTATTTTGGTTACCAGCCGGCCGATGGTGAGAGCGATGCCGACATGGGCCGGCGCCACGCCGAAGTATTCCTCGACCTTTTGCGCGGCAAGGGCTTCGCCGAGCCCAATCCGCAGCCGATGTTTCCGAACCCACCGGGGTTGCTCCGCCTGGAGCCGCATGCGCAAGGCTTGCGCGAGCGCATCTGGTGGGGCGCCGGCTCGATCGCCACCGCGGTGTGGGCGGCGAAGCTCGGCATGAACCTGCAGAGCTCGACGCTGAAGAACGACGAAACCGGCGAAGCTTTCCACGTGCAGCAGGCCGCACAAATTCGCGCCTATCGCGCCGCGTGGAAACAGGCCGGCCACATCCGTGAGCCGCGCGTGTCCGTCAGCCGCAGCATCTTCGCGCTGATGAACGATCGCGACCGCGCCTATTTCGGCGGAGAGCGCGGCGGCGAAGACCAGATTGGCTTCATCGACCCGCAGACCCGGGCCATCTTCGGCCGGAGTTATGCGGGCGAGCCGGATGTTCTGATCGAGCAGCTACGGCAGGACGAGGCGATCGCCGACGCGGATACGCTGCTGCTGACCATCCCCAACCAGCTCGGCGTCGACTACTGCGCGCATGCGATCGAGGCGATCTTGAAGCACGTCGCGCCGGCGCTGGGGTGGCGTTGAGGCGACTGGCCGAGATGCCCCTGGGGCACGACAGTCGTGCATGGTGACGGTTCGATGATGGCGGGTCCGCGCGATCTCACAGCAAGGCGGCGTTGGCGGCCTGCTCGTAGATCATCGCGGCCACGAGGGAAAGCAGCAGTCCCGCGCCCGCGAAAATCAGCAGCACCTTCAGAGTCTCGACATCGATATTGGTTCGTGTCGCAAGGGAGATTGCCTTTGCCAGTGCAGCCAACATCGCCAGCTCCGAACTGGGCCGCGCGGTGGCGAGGCCTTGGTTCATCTAGCGTCATTGCGCCGGCTGTGCGTGTGAAGCAGATTACAGGTGGGCTTGCGGCCTGCATCGAAGCGAGCTGCCGCAATCGGCCGGGGAACTCTCCTCCAGTTGCGTTGCGCCCGGGATGAGAACGGGAAAAACCGGCAAACGTTCCGGCGTTGGCGGAACGGTCGGCCTGATCGCGAGTTCATCGCTGCGCCGCATGCAGCGGCGAGGAGAACGCGATGAAGAAGTTTCTGTTGATGTCGGCTGCCGCTGTGCTCGTCTCCACGAGCGCGATGGCGCAGACCACTGTCACCACCACCACCACGGGCGCCGGGCATGGCGCTGCCGTGCAGATCGAACCTGAGTATCGCACCAAGATCCGGTCTTACGTCACCGAGCATAAGATCCGTCCCGTGGAAACGCGCGAAAAGATCGTGGTCGGCTCGCCGGTCCCGCGCGACGTCGAGCTCGCGGCCGTTCCGAGCGACTGGGGCCCCTCGCTGACCAGATATCGCTACGTCTATTCAGGCAGCCAAGTGATGCTGGTCGATCCCGAGACCCGCATGGTCGTTCAGGAGGTGGACTAACTCCGCCGCGCGGCGGGGCGTTGAGGGGCGGCCCGCCGCGCATCTCCGGTTTGCTTCATTTCGCGGTACTGCCTGATGCTCATCGTTCGATATGTTGTCTTTGCCGGCAGTTTCGCCCTGGCGCTGCTCTTCGTCCTCGACCGCAACCTACCGCCACTGAGAGAGGCTTCGCCAAGCCCCGAGGTCGACCGGAGCATCATTCGGATCCACTCCGCACGAGCCTTGCCTGAGAAAATCATTTTCGACACGTCTCCGGTCGCCGCCACCGTCTCCCCGCCCCTGCTCGCGGCCGAGGCGCCGAAGCATGCCGGCAGTGATGCACTGGCGATGGTCGAACCGCCAAAGCCGGAGACGAACATCACGCCGGCACCTCGCCACGACGCAACGCGAGCAGCCGGTCTGCGTTCGAATCGGACGTCGCGCCCGGCGTCATCGCATCGCGGCTCCCTACGTCAGGTGATGGTCGGGGCATTCTGAGAGCGGCCGGCGGCTCGCAATCGCGCTGCACACGACGCACAGCCACGCGCACTCCGCAGATGAACGGCGGATGAATGAAACCGTGCGCTCAGCGATCGCGGAACTGCATGAGGCAACATCGACGCGTCAAGGTGTCCGACGCAAGGAACGTTTGCGCGACTGCCAGTTTATCCCGGGCCTAATTTGGCAATCTATTTTTGGAAACCCTTGAGGAGATGGACATGAGGATCCTGAAGCTTTCTGCGGCTGCGGCCGCGCTGCTCGCCGGCACGGCGCTCGCCGTTGCGCAATCGAGCTCGACCGTCGGCACCGGCGGCTCTTCGGCCGGCGGCGGCACGAGCAACTCGACGGTCGGTACCGGCGGCTCGTCCGCTGGCGGCAGCGGGTCGGGCTCGGCCTCGACGCTCGGCACCGGCGGCTCGTCCGCGGGCGGCGGCACCAGCAGCTCGAGCGTGGGTACGGGTGGTTCGGCTGCCGGCACCGGCTCGGGTAGCGGCTCGGCTTCGACGCTCGGCACCGGTGGCTCATCGGCCGGCGGCGGCAAGAGCTCGTCCAGCGTCGGCACCGGCGGGTCCGCTGCGGGCTCGGGCTCCGGCTCGAACTCCGCGTCGACCGTCGGCACCGGCGGCTCGTCGGCGGGCGACGGCAAGAGCGGCTCGACGGTCGGTGCGGCCGGCTCGTCCGCAGGCCATGCCAGCGACATGGGCATGGACAAGGGCAAAGGCCACCACAAGGGCGAGATGAAGAAAGACAAGGATTGATGCCTTGACCAGGAGCGGCAGCAATGCCGCTCCTTCGTCTTTGTTGGAGGAGAACTCGCATGAACAGATCAATCATTGCGATCGCAGCGTTGGCCTTGATGGGTGGCGCTGCTCAGGCAGCAACCATGGAAAAGACCGGCAAGACGGCATCGGGCGAGACCTGCAAGGTCACGGTCGAAAAACATGCCGACGGCAGCATCACCGCGCTCGGCTCATCGGGTTCTGGCACCACCGGATCGACATCGTCGAGTGGTGCGCTGTCGAGTTCGAGCTCGGCGGGTGGATCATCCGTAAATGTGCAGGCCGGCGGCGGCCACGTCTCCAGCTCGTCGTCGACGGCGGGCGGGCCTGGCTCCACCAGCGCCAGCACCATCACCGTCAACGGCTGCACGATCTCGACGTCGTCACCCTAGATTCATAGAGAGGATTGAGACATGAGAACGTTACTCACGACCTCGGCGGTCGCGCTTCTGCTCGCCGCCGCTTCACCGGCTCTCGCCCAGAAAAGTATCACGGGCGGATCGGGCGGCTCGGCCGCCGTGGGCGGCACTTCCGCCTCCACCGTCGGTACCGGCGGCACCTCGACCTCGCCGACCGGCAGCACCGGCTCGTCGATTGCGGCCGGCGGGAGCGCCGCTGCCGTCAATGGCAAGACGCAGACCGGCGTCAGCACGAACAAGGGCAACGGTCCCGTGCTCAATTCCAACGCCCGGGCGCAGGCCCATGAGGGCGGCACGTTCAGCCGCTCGCACACCCGCACCAAGGTCAAGGCCGGCGAAGAGGTCGGTTCGACCACCAAGACGATGTCGCATGTGCCCGGTTCGAAGCCGACCATGTCGACCACGTCAACGACGGCGCGCTAACCCTCACGACAAGCTGCCCGGCTCGCCCGGGCAGCTTGTTTTGCGATTCCGTTCAGCTGCCCCTCAGGCTGTTGCTGACGCGTGTGACAAGCCGATCCCACTGCCGCTTCTCGGCCGCCGGATAATTGATCAGCACGCAGTGCACATAGCCGCGCGAGAAATTGCAGCGGTCGTACCAGATTTTGCCGCGCTTGATGCTGGAGACCACGAAGAAGTTCCGCGTGATGCGCTTGTAGATAATCCCGGACGGAGGATTCTTCCTGGCGAGGAATTCAGCCGGCGAGAGGCCCTGCTGGTTGGCAACGGCCTGCACGGTGAGATCGGCCCTGCCGTCGGAGGTGCGAAATTGCTGGCCGTAGCCGTCGGGCTTGCCGGCCATCTCCGTGAAAACAGAGGCGGGAAGGTCGACCGAGGTGCCTGCCTCGGGAATCCGGTAGCTGGTCCAGCTGTCGGCCCGGGCAACGGACAAGGTGGCAGACAGCGCAATGGCGGCAACAGTGATCGTCTTCATGCGGTCCTCATCAATTGCGCGGCGCCAATTGCAGCTCCATCAGGGCGATCCGCTGCAAGGTCGCGACGTTGCGCTCGCCCGCACCAGCCGTACGGAGAATGGATTCAGCGAGGGCGTTGACGTGCGAAGAGTGCACGGGCTCCGGCAGCGTGGCAACCGCAGCTTCCAGAGCGGTGGTCATGAGCTCGACCACCTCAGGGGAGAACGCGGTGTTGGAAAAGTTCTTCATTGCGTGTGTCGGCCGCTGGTTCAGGCCGCTGTTCAACACCGGGAAAAAGCGGAAGTTCCTGGATGGGCGCGCGACCTGACAGCCGCGCCGCGCAGGACCGTCGTCGATCCCCAAGCCTACGTCACAGGCTGGTAGCGCGTCAGCTGCTCGAACTCAGCCTCCTCCGCGGCGACGGCCTGCATTCTCACATGGCTGCCGATGACGAGGCCCGTGAGCGAGAGCATGAGGCCGAGCGCCAGCGGCGCGAACAAGGCTTCCTCCTGAAACAATCCGTTGAGCAGCACCACCATGACGCCGAAGCCTGCAAGGCCCTGCGTCAGATATCCTGAGGACGCGTACAGGCGCCAGGCCTTGAGCGCCATCGCGAAATAGAAGGCAAGCGGCACCAAGGCGCCGATGCCCATCTGGTACAGCAGCACGCCGATCGCGCTTTCGACCGCGCCGTCGATCGTCCCGGCCGCCTGCGCGGCACTCCAGTCGATGGAAAAATAGCTGTCCGACAAATTGCCGCCGACACCAAGGCCCCTGCCGAACGGTCTCTCCAAGAATCCGTTCAGGCCGCCCATGAGGCCAATGACGTGATAGTCGCCGATCTGCAAGCCGACACGGATCGCCAGTATCGCAAAGGCGATCAGGCCGAGAAAGCCGAGCAGCAGCGTCACCACCGCGCCGAGCAGCCGGGTCGAGATCCAGGCCGCGGCCACGAAGACCACGACGATGAGCGCTCCCTTCACACTGCAAAACACCAGGAGCGGCAAGGCCGCGAGGGCCAGCAGCGGACGTCCCACCGAGAACAGGAACAGGCCGAGAAAGCCGACACCGTAGGCGAAGCTGATCGGGTGCATGTTCGGACCGTGGATGCGCAGCATCTTCGAGAGGCCGAACCCTTCGAGCAGAGGCGTGTTCAGGAAGTCGAAGCTGAAACGATCCTTGAGGTCGACTGGCACGTTGCCGGTGGCCCGCATCTCGGCTTCCCAGACGCCCGAATGGGTCGCCTTGAGCTCGTCGAAACCCCAGAACGCATAGCCATTGGTGATGGCCAGCCAGAAATCGCGGAAGGCAAGCTCGATATAGCCGCAGCAGACGAGGATGACCGCAAGCGTCACCAGGAACGGCGTGATGCGCACCTCATAGGTTGCGGCCGTCAGCAGCGCCAGCTGAAACAGGAACAGCGGAAGCACGATGTTGCGCAGATAGACCGCGGCCGCCTGTCCGTTCTGGCCAAAGCCGATCGCGAAATACAGCGACACCACGGCCAGGGTGACGACACCCCAGCGCATGATCCGGTTCACCTCAGCCGACTGATTCCTTTGGCCCAGCACGTAGAGGCCGAACGTCGCCAGCCACATGACGGAGCAGACGAGGAAATTATAGCCCTTGATGAAGTCGAGATCGGACGGCAGCGGGATCAGCGGCGACAGGATCGAGACGAACAAATTCTGGAAGAACAGGACGAAGATCGCGATGGCGGGCGCGTAGGTCGGGACCGCCACGACGATGGCGATGCCGACGAGGACCACGACGGCAATGGCCAGTGCCGGATTGGCAAGGTACAGGACCGGCGCAAAGCCGATCGTCGCCGCGGCGATGCAGAAGGTCAGGACCAGCTCGCGCCAGGCCGGCGGCGATGGCTCGGCCTGCACGGTCTGAACCTGGGGTGAGGACCCGGCGCTCATCAATCGTCCTTTGGCATCGCGCGGGGCACGATAACGGGGGGTGTGTAAGCATTCGTTAACGATGGCGGAACGCGACGGGAGGTCAGCGCCGGCCGGGCCGCGGCGCGCCGAGCAGCGCCCGCATCACCTCAGGATCGGGCTTGCCGGTGTTGCGGTCGACGAGGCCAAAACCCTGCGCCAGTTCCCAATGCGCCCAGCCCCAGCAATGGTCGCGGGCATAAGTGGTGACTTCCGCGAGCCAGCGCACGCGGCTCTCCCTGGGAGCGCCGGCTTTCAACACGCCGAATTCGTTGATGATGATCGGTCGCGCAAACTGCTGCTGCCATTGAAGCGCGGGCGCGAGCCAGCGATCGGCGTCCGGCCTGTCCTTGGCGGCAGCGATCGCAACGTCGAGCATGCCGAGCGCCTTGGTCGCGCCCCGATCCTGCAAATCCTGGCGCAGCGCCCGGACCTTGGGATCGCCGGCATTGATCGGATAAGGCAGATCGATGATGTCGTGCAGCGGATCCTGTGCGTCCCAGTGGGCCTGATGGGTGAACACCATCGGATCATAGAAGTGGATGGCGTAGACGATGTCGGGATCGGGCAGCGGCCGGAACCGTGGCAGCGAATCCGCACGCTGCCAGTTGACCGGACCGACAACGAGGGTCGTCTTGGGAAGCAGTCCGCGCACGAAGGCGGCGAGCGCCTCGACCTCGGTTTGCCATTTGTCGGCGTCCACATCGGGCTCGTTGAGCAGCTCGGCGAAAATGCGATTTGCAGGATAGGAGCGGATAACCTCCGCAAGACCGCTCCAGGCCTCCCGCATCTGCCCCAGGGCCGCGTCCGGATCTTCCTTGTGCAGGCGATTGAAGCGCTCGCCGGGATGAAGATCGACGGAGGTGGAATAGCCGAGCGCGGTGAGTTGCTTCAACGCGTTATCGAGCACGCGCAGCGTCTCGTCGCGCTCGGCCTTCGATGCGAAGCGAGGCATCACGCGCTCTGCCGGCACCGGAAGGCGGACATGGCTCATTCCCGCCCTGCGCAGCTGCTGCAGCAACTCCCGGCCGGGCGGCGCACCGTTGATCCAGCCATCGGCGTTGAAGCCGCGGGACAGCGCGGCAAGCCGCTCCGGTGCGACGGTCCGCGGCAAGGGCACACAATCGCCAGCGAAGACCGGTGGGCCGAACGAGATCGACAGCAGCATCGCAGCAGTCAGCAAACGACGGCGCAACGCTGTCATCGTCAGACCGCAAGGCCCAATGCGCCACCTTCGGGGTGCGGCGACAGCGAGCCTGCCGGCGCATGATTGACGACGAGACCCATCGGCACGGCGTCATAGCTCGACAGCGCCGCGGTCACCCTGCGCATCGCCGCCGAACCGAGCTCGCCGGCGCGCGCCACGAGGACGATAAGATCCGCGTGCGCCGCCAGCGCGATGGCGTCGGGCTGCAAGGCGAGATTGCCGGCATGGACGATGATCAGATCGAATTCGGAGCGAATATCATCCTCGGGACTCGCATCGGCCTTTCGGCCGGCACTCAAGAGCTCGTCGATCGACTGCAGTCCCGCCGTAGTCGAGCCGTCATTCCATTCGGTCACCGGGGGCTGCTGACCTGCGAACTCCGGCTGCAGACGGATCAACACGCTCATCATGCCGCGCGCCACGGCGGCGCGATTGAGGGAGCGTGCAACGGTGTTGCCACCGGCGCTCTTGCCGACCGACAACACGAGGGCGACCTTGCAGCCGCGCACCGGCACGCGATCGATCCGCTCGAGCAGCGGCCTCAGATAGGGACCGAGATCGAGCTCGTCCGCGGTCGCAATCGGCCTTTGCCAGACGGTGTTGGTGCTGGTCCCGGCGCCGGACGAAAGATCGGGGATGCGGGCCCAGACGGGAAGGCGCGGCATCGCCTCGGGCCGGCCTGCGGCAGCGGCCGGAGCTTGGACTTGAGGCTGAACTTGAGCGGGGACTTGAGCCTGAACTTGCCGACCTTGCGCGTCCGCCGACGGCGCAGGCATGGGAGCTTCAGTGGGCCCAGACTGGTCGGACAGGCTCGTCATCACCGCAGTTGCAGCGGTCGATGTCAGCAGCGAACCGATCGCCAGCGCCGCCAGCAGCAGAGCGAGCGGCGGATGCGTCGAACGCAGCGGCGGAATGGCGGGCGACGCGATCTTGGTCTGGGACGCCTGCAGCTGGCGCTGCTCGTTGGTGGTCTTGAACCGCGACAGGAACTGCTCGTAGATATTCCTGTTGGCGTCGGCGTCGCGCTGCAGCTCCTGCAACTTCACCAGCGCCTGCCCGTCGACCAGCATCTGCGTCTCGACCGCCTTGAGCTGCTTCTCCAGCGCGTTCTGCTGCTCCAGCTGGGCTTCATATTCGGACTTGGCGGTATCGATGTTCTTCTTCCGCTCGGCCTCGATCTGGCGGTTGATATCGGCCAGCTGGCTGTAGGAGATGGCGAGATCGGGATGGCGCTCGCCGTACACCGCCTTCTTCTGCGCGATCTGGTCGTTCAGGGTCGAGCGCTGCGCCCGCAGCATGCTCAGAAGGTCCTGCTTCACCGGTCCTTCGACATTGGCCTTGAGATCGCGCTGTACCTGCTCGTAGCGCGCCTTGGCTTCCTCGGTGCGGAGACGTGCGGCGGAAACCTGCTGATTGAGATCAGTCACCCGCAATTGCTGGGTGGTTGAATCCTTGCCGGCGTTGAGGATCTTGTGCTCGAGCCTGAAGGTGGCGACGGCGTCTTCCGAGGCGCGCAGGCGCTCGTTCAATGCCTTCAGCCGGTTCTTGAGCCAGTCGGCGGCCTCGTCCGTGGCCTCGGTGCGGACACGGCCCTGGCTCGCCACGAACGCCTCGGCGATGGCGTTGGCATAGTAAGCGGCCCGCTCGGGGCGGTTCGAGGTGAAGGAAACCGCAATGACATAGGTGAGCCCGCGGCGGGTGATCTCGAGGCGGCCGCGGAATTTTTCGAGCAGGCGCGTCATGTCGGTATGACCACCCGCGATATCCTCGTCGTCGGCGATCTTGAGCTGCTCGATCAGGTGGCGGAGAAAGCCGTCCGATTTGGCGATCTCGATCTGGCTCTGAAGCGCCGCGGCGTCCTGGCCGATGCCCGGCAGAACGTCCTGCTCCGTGGTGACCCGCAGCTCCCGGGGATCGAGCACGACCAGGGCCGTCGCGGCGTACCGGACCGGCAGAACCATGAGAACGATGACGCCGAGGGCGAACAGCGCCAGGGCCAGCGTCAGAATGCGCCGGCCGTTCTCGCGCAGAAAAGAGAGTGCTCCGGAGACGGTCAGCGATCCCTTGATCAGCGCTGGCGCGGCACCATCGGGTTTGGTCCGCACAGCCCGCGGCGCTTCCCACGAAGCCGCTGGCTCCGTCGGGGCGATGCTTCGCGGAGATGGGCGGCTACCGAACGCCATGGGGGTGGACTCGAAATCAACTGACAAAGTTCAGAGGCTTGCTACACCGTAAATATCCATGGTTAACCGGCGGTTACGCCCGGCGAGAACCGTCATGGGCCGCAGCCTCGCCATTGCGCCGGCACTGAGAGCTCCCCTCGAAGGCTGGAATGGGTGTTGCACGGCGGCCGGTGCAACCCGCGCTCGCCGCGGCGTGAGCCTCACGCCTATTCTCGAATACTCCAAATGAAATTGCCGGGGCCCCGTCGATGTTCAATCGGGGGTCGCGGTTGACTTCAGTCACTACCCTGACAATGATACGGCGGGGACATGGGAATCAGAGGCTGGAATGCGTCGTGGGTATCTGGGGATTTTTTTCGTCGCTGCGTTACTTTCTGGATGTGCATCGGGCCCGACGGCCAACCTAGCTCTGACGGAGAACGTCAAACCAAGCGGCGCACGTCTCATCATCTACCGTACGTCGGCCCTGGGATTTGCGATCCAGCCTAGCTATGCCGTCGACGGACGCGTAATTGGCGGCAGCCAAGCCGCAGGATTCGTGGCTTGCGATCTGCCTCCGGGCCGCCACGAGGTCACTGTCAACAATTTACCGCTGAGCACCAATCTGTTCGGGCAGGGAAGCGAGAAAGTGAGCCTGGACCTGCGCGCCGGCAGCACCACTTACCTCTCCGCCCAGCCGCAGATGGGAATCGTGACACCCGGCGCGATCACGCTGATCCAGGTCACGGAAAGCCAAGGCCGCGCCGACGTCGCCAGCCTGCGTCAGAGCACTGGATCATGTGGAGCGGCGTGACCCGATAGCGCGGAACGGCGGAGAATGTCGCAGGCCTGGGTCAGCATCGGCAGATGAGCGCCGTGACTGGTGCGGTGCGCCTTCGTTGCCGGCGTTCTGGATCGAGTGGCCGCGAGATTCAGCTGATGTTCAGAAGGATTGGCGCCGATGTGCCGCAGCGCATCAGGTCCAGCGCGTCATTGACGTCATCAAGAGCGAACTCATGGGTCACGATCCCGCGGTAGCTCACCTCGCCTGTATCGCTCAGCCGAACGAGACGTGGAATATCGCGCGCCGGCTGGCATTGCCCGCCTTGGTCCGGTCTCGACGATCGCTGCCAGCGCTTCGTGCCCAGAAGGCGCGGCAGGAACTTGTCGACGCCCTTGACGGCGTCGATCTCGTTGATCTGCGCGCCGCAGATGCTCGAGATGTGCACGTGCGCGAGCACCTGGCCGTGCTCGAGCGCATCCGGCAGGGTGAATTCGTCGCCGATCAGCGACTTGCCCGACCTAACGAGAATGGCTGCCTTGGCAGCCTTGATGTCCATGACGAGCGACGGATCACTCGAAATAGATGAATTCGTAATCGCCGGTGTAGCCGAGCTTGCCGTAGAGCCAGATCCATTCCGACATGTGCAGAATGGACTCCGCCGTCAGCGCCCAGCATTCGAGGTTGTGCAATTCAGCGACGTTCCGGTAGCTCTCGACCATGACGTATTTGTTCTTGCCGACGCGCTCGACCTCCTTGAGCGCCGCCTCGAGTTCATACAGCCGCAGATTGTGCAGGGTACCGAGCGAGATGACGAGATCGAAACTGTCGTCGCCATAGGGATAGATGTCCTGGGCACGATAGTTGAAAAGGAACGGCTTCACCTGCTCGTGCGCATTTTCGAGACCGTGCTTGGAGATGTCGAAGCCGACGACCTTCAAACCCGGCAGGATCTTTTGCATCTCGTACAGCAGGAAGCCCTTGCCGCAGCCGACGTCGAGCACGCTGGACCCATTCTTCAGGCCATAGGTCTCGATCAGCGCCTTTGCGACCGGCGCCCAGCGCCCTTCGATGAAACGATAACCGCCGTAGCCGAAGCGGCGGTCGCCATCCCAATAATCGGCCTCGTATTCCCTCGCCTTCAGCGAGCAGCCGATCTTGTCGTCGTTCATGCGGCCCATGTAGTCGCGCTTGGTCGCCGTATGCAGTGGCGTCACGATGTTCAGGAGGCGTCCCATCGAGTCCTCGGGTTCCAATGCGCGTTGCGATTGTCGCGATCAAGAGCCTTGAGCCGCGACTTGCGTATCGCTCTAGCATGTGTAGTCGAGATCATCATTGCTACAGATGGATGATCTGGAGCCGTGCGACGGCACCGTCGACGGTCAGCGCAGGTTCTGTCACGGGCGTGCCACCAAGGACGAGCCGAACAAGGTCCCGTCATCTCGCGCGCGACGCGGAATTCCTGATCGAGCTGCCCGCAGCGCATCTAAATCCAGAATGCCTGAGCTGTAGGAGTGAAGCTCGAATGGCTGGACGTTGCCTTGCAGCAAGTTCCTCCCTAAGTTTCACCGAGCGCGTGCCCGGCACAGAAATTCAGAAGAGCCACGCAGAGGCCAGCGTCGTGACAGGAACGTCTCCTCGCTCTTCGCAATTGACTCTGGTCAGGCACGACAGCGGGAACCGTCATGAAGAACATCAGTGCCGGCCAGATCTCCGTGTTGATCGCTCTCGGCACCATGCTGATCCTCACCGGCGTTTGGGCCTTCTCGGTCTGGGGAGCCAGCAGCGGGGTTGAGATGGGCAAGCATGGCTGGATCGCGCTTGGTCTCGGAAGCTTCTTCTCGCTGCTCATCGGTTGCGGGCTGATGGCCTTGATGTTCTTCAGTAGCCGCAGCGGTCACGATGATGTCGCCGATCCCTTCCGCCGGCGCGACGGCGAGGACGGATAGCTGCGCCCAGCGAGTCTTGATTCCCCGGTCCGCCGCGGTATACGTTCGCACCATGATGTTCATGTCCTCATTCTTCCCGCTGATCTGAACGGCTGAAAGTCGTTCGGCGCATCCGCGCCAATCAGATCAACCGGCTGCGCTTGATGCAGTAGCCGAACGGAGAATGTGCAATGTCCCAGACCGACCGGGATGGCCTGACGCCTCGTCAGATCCAGAACTTCATCGACGATGGTTTCGTCAAATTCGAGAACGCCTTCAGCTTCCAGCTTGCAAAGCAATGCAGGGACGAGCTGTGGGCGGATATCGGCCTGTCACCGAACCAACCCGAACATTGGACTCGCCCCCTCGTGCGGGTGGGATTCAAGGCTTCGCCCGCTTTCATTGAAGCCGCGAACGCGCCTCCCCTGCACAAAGCCTACGATCAGCTCGTCGGCGAAGGACGCTGGCTCCCGCCGAAAGGCCTCGGAAGTTTTCCGATCCGCTTCCCGTCAGCGGAATCACCTGATGATGACGGCTGGCACGTGGACATGAGCTTCGGCACCGCCAATCCGGATTTCATGGAGTGGCGCGCCAATGTGAAAAGCAGCGGGCGTGCTTTGCTGATGCTCTTTCTGTTCTCGGATGTCGGCGCGGATGATGCGCCGACGCGGATCCGGAAAGGCTCGCATGCCACCATCGCGCGGGAGTTGCTGCCTTATGGCGAGGACGGCGCGACGCTCCGGCAGCTCGCTGCCGAGAACTGGGCCTCGACCAGGGATTGCGAGATCGAACTGGCGACCGGCGCGGCAGGCAGCGTTTATCTGTGCCACCCGTTCCTCGTTCATGCCGCGCAAGCCCACCGCGGGAAACGGCCGCGCTTCATGGCACAGCCTCCGCTGCTGCCGAAGGGCGAGTTTGATCCGGCGCTGCAACCCTCGCCGGTTCAGATCGCGATCCGGCGGGCTTGCGGGCTGGCGGTGTAGCCGGACGACATCCGATTTGAAACGCCCGTCACTGCCCCTGATATTCGGCCCAGCAGTCGGCCGTTTCATAGACCCGGACAGCCGATAGCTGCGAAAGGCCCGGCTTCAACCTATCCCAGATCCAGATCGCGATGTTCTCGGCGGTCGGGTTCTCGAGGCCTTCGACCTCGTTCAGGCATTGGTGGTCCAGCGCACCCATGATGTCGGCGAAGCAGCTCTCGATGTCGAAGAAGTCTGCGACGAAGCCGGTGTGCGGATCGACCCGCCCGTCCAACTGGACCTCGACCCGGTAGGAATGACCATGCAGGCGCCGGCATCGATGGGTCTCGGGCACGTTTGGCAGCCGATGCGCTGCCTCGAACTTGAACGCCTGCGATATCTTCATCCAGCTTTCTCACACGGCACGGCCACCTGGTCTCAGGCCATCTGGCGACGGCGACCGGATGCGGCTTTGTCCTGATCTTGCGTCGAAGAATGGCGCGCCCGGAACGATTCGAACGTCCGACCCTCAGATTCGTAGTCTGATGCTCTATCCAGCTGAGCTACGGGCGCGTTTTTCGCGAACAGCGCGGGCATGACCCGCAAGCAGCCCCCGGCGGAGCCGGAGGGGGTGCGAAAGAGCGCTCTGACTAACCGCTCTTTCCCCGGTTGGCAAGGTCCGGGGTGGGGGTATTTTCGTGCATGTCCTACTCGGCCCCTGGCCGACCTACGCCCTCTGCCGCTCGTTGCGGATGGAGAGCAGTTCCACGGGGCGGTCGGGGATGACGATGCGGAAGGTGGCGCCGATGGTGCCTTCGACCAGGTGGATGTCGCCGCCATGGGCGCGGACCAGCTCGGCAGCGATGGCGAGGCCAAGGCCGCTGCCACCGGGACGGCCGGAGGTCTGGAACGCCTCGAACAGGTGCTCCCGGGTCTTCCGGGGCACGCCGGGCCCGGTGTCGGACACCTCGATGATCGCCACGGCGCCCTCGCGTTTTCCGGTGATCCGGATCTGCTGCGGACCACCCTCCCCGGAGGCATGACTCTCCAACGCCTGGGCGGCGTTGCGGACGAGGTTCAGCAGCACCCGGAACAGCTGATCGGGATCGGCATCGACCGCAAGCCCGCGCTCGATCGCAGCGACCCAGGCAATCGAGGCGTCGGAGGCGAGGCCCGCGGTCTCGCGCACCTCCAGCACCACGGGCTCGATCAGGATCATGCGGCGGTCGGGCGCGGCCTCCTGGGCGCGGCCATAGGACAGTGTCGACTGGCAGAAGGCGATGGCGCGCTCGAGCGAGCGCACGAGCTTGGGCGCAAAGCGCTGCACCCGCGGATCCGGCACGCTGGCGAGCTGGTCCGACAGAAGCTGGGCCGAGGCGAGCAGATTACGCAGATCGTGATTGATCTTGGACACCGCGAGGCCAAGGGCGGCGAGCCGGCTCTTTTGATTCAGCATCGACATCAAATCGCGCTGCATGTCCGACAATTCGCGCTCGGCGACGCCGATCTCGTCGCTGCGCTGGCTCGGCACGATGATGCCCGCGGAGCTTTCAGGGTTCTCGTGGAAACCGACCAGGCTCGCGGTCAGCCGCCGCATCGGGCGCACGAACAGATAATGAAGCGCGAGATAGACGAGGCCCGCGGTCAGCGCCGCGATGATCAGCGCGACCACCACGACGTTGCGGGAGAAACGATACATCTGCTGCCGCAGCGGCAGCTCGTCGGTCACGATCTCGATGAACTGGGCATTGCCGACGCCGGGCCCGACGATGCGGATGGCCTGGTTGCCGGTCTCCAGCATCATCCGGAATGAGCCGGTGATCGCCTCCCACACGGTCATGTCGCGCAGGTCGATGTCGTGCTCGATCGCGGCCGGAATGTTGTCGCTGGCGAGCAGCCGGCGCTGCTGGCCCATCTTGATGGCGACGGCGCGGGCATTGATGCTTTTCAGGATCTCGCGCGAGAGCGAATCGGGGACCATGCCGAGCGGGGCGGCATCGAGCACCAGCGCCGCCGTGTTGGCCGCCGCGACGCGGTCGTTCAGCCGGTTGACCCAGAAGTTGGCGATGGCAGGCACGTAGAGCAGGACGGCTGCGATCATCACCAGGGGAACGGTGAGCAGCAGCAGCTTGCCTGACAGCCCAAGCCCGCGCGTCCCGCGGGGACGCATCGCCGGCGGGTCCGGCTGATCCTGATCCTGGATCGGCTGGAGGTCTGTCGCTGCCACGGAATTCGCCCTCGCTGCCTTTGGCGGGTGAAGGATTGGCGGTATGAAGATGCGGCCCAACCCCGGTCGGGTCAAATTACGGATCGCCAATGTGCCGAGGT
This sequence comes from Bradyrhizobium sp. 199, assembly GCF_023073355.1. Classification (GTDB taxonomy): domain Bacteria; phylum Pseudomonadota; class Alphaproteobacteria; order Rhizobiales; family Xanthobacteraceae; genus Bradyrhizobium. Next base: position 501,830 of record NZ_JADPJI010000002.1, on the reverse strand, counting down.
AGGATGTAAGCTCAGATATCGCGAGCCGCTACCTCAAGGGTTAAAAACCCCGATCAAACAGCGATATTCACCGGAAACGTGCGCTTGTGCGGCGTTGACGAGAAGAAGGCGCTCGCTTATAAGCCGCGCAAATTGTCCGCGATGACCCGGTGCGACACCGGGAGCGGCTCTCTTGGGGCCGGAAACGGTCCGTTTTGGGCCGCATCTTCCGGACTTTACCATCAATTCTACAGGCAAATTGCCCGGTCAGCGGAGAAAAACCCGTGAAGCGGACTTATCAACCCAGCAAACTGGTGCGCAAGCGCCGTCACGGTTTCCGTGCCCGTCTCGCCACTGCCGGCGGCCGCAAGGTTCTCGCCGCTCGCCGCGCTCGCGGCCGCAAGCGTCTGAGCGCCTGAGCCGGACCCCCTTTTCCGGGATTTCATCATGGATCGGCTGAGGCAGCGGGCGGATTTCGTCGCCGTTGCCAATGGCGCGCGGGTGAATAGTCCCGCGTTCGTCCTGCAAAGCCGCCCCCGCGATGACAGCGGCCCGATCCGGGTCGGCTTCACCGTGACCAAAAAGAACGGCAACGCCCCCGCGCGCAATCGCATCCGGCGCCGGCTTCGCGAACTGGTGAAGCGGCTCGATCCGGTGTCGATGCAGCCCCATCATGATTATGTGCTGGTCGGCCGGAGGGACGCGCTCTCGCGCGACTTCGCGACCATGCTCGACGATCTGCGCATAGCGTTCACGAAGCCCGCGCGGCATACGCACAAAGGGCCGGCCAAGACACCGGCCAATAGACCATCCAAGGCACCGTCCAAGGCACCGTCCAAAGCACGGTCGGAACGACGCGGCCCGACGCCAGGCCGCGCTCCTGCGACCAGCCGCAAACCGGATTGATGACGAGACAATAGTGATGACCGACAATCGTAATACCATCCTCGCCGTCATACTCTCCGGCCTGGTGCTGATCGCATGGCAGTATTTCTACAATGTGCCGGCGATGGAGAAGCAGCGCGCCCAGCAGCAGACCCAGGCCGAGCTCCAGAAGGGCACGCCGCAGCCGACCGCATCCGCGACCCCGGGCAGCGCGCCGCAGCAGCCGGGCGCGGCTCAGCCGGCAACGCCGGGCGCGAACCAGCAGGCCCAGCCGGTCATGGCGCGCGATGCCGCGATTGCCGCGAGCCCGCGCGTGAAGATCGACACGCCGCGGCTTGCCGGCAGCATCTCGCTGAAGGGCGGCCGCATCGACGACATCGCACTGGTGCAGTACCGCGAGACGGTCGACCCGAAGTCGCCGCCGATCATCCTCTATTCGCCCTCGGGCACCGCCGAACCCTATTACGCCGAGTTCGGCTGGGTGCCGGCCACCGGCGTGACCGCAAAACTGCCGGGTGCGCAGACGGTCTGGCAGCAGGACGGCAGCGGCAGCCTGACGCCGACGACGCCGGTGGTGCTGAAATGGGACAATGGCGAGGGCCTCACCTTCCGCCGCACCATCTCGGTCGACGAGCATTATCTCTTCACGGTCAAGGACGAGGTGAGCAATGTCGGAAACGCGCCCGTCACGCTGTATCCGTTCGCGCTGATCTCGCGCCACGGCGCGCCCCAGGTCTCCGGCTACTACATTCTGCATGAAGGCCTGATCGGCTATCTCGGCGATCAAGGCCTGCAGGAATACGCCTACAAGAAGGTCGACGAATCCAAGCAGGTGAACTTCAACAGCGTCACCAACGGCTGGCTCGGTATCACCGATAAGTACTGGGCCTCCGCACTGCTGCCCGACACCGGTGCGCGGCTGCAGGCGAGGTTCTCATCCAACCCAAGCGGCAACGTCCACACCTATCAGACCGACTATCTGCTCGATCCCGTCACGGTGCCGATCGGCGGCACTTCGACCGCGAACGCGCGGCTGTTCGCCGGCGCCAAGGAAGCCGGCGTCGTCGGCCTCAATTTCCCGCTGGCCGGCCACGGCGGCTACAACAAGGAGCTGGGGCTGAACCATTTCGATCTCTTGATCGATTGGGGCTGGTTCTACTTCATCACCAAGCCGATGTTCCTAGGCCTCGACTTCTTCTACCGCTTCTTCGGCAATTTCGGCTGGTCGATCCTGCTGGTGACCGTGATCGTGAAGCTGCTGTTCTTCCCGCTGGCGAACAAATCCTACGCCTCGATGGCGAAGATGAAATCGGTCCAGCCGCAGCTTCAGGCGCTCAAGGAGCGCTTCCCCGACGACAAGGTGAAGCAGCAGCAGGAGATGATGGAGATCTACCGCAAGGAGAAGATCAATCCGGTCGCCGGATGTCTTCCCGTGGTGATCCAGATCCCGGTGTTCTTCTCGCTCTACAAGGTGCTGTTCGTCACCATCGAGATGCGGCACGCGCCGTTCATCGGCTGGATCAAGGACCTCTCCGCGCCGGATCCGACCAACCTGTTCAACCTGTTCGGGCTGATCCCGTTCGACCCGACCACGATCCCGCTGTTCGGCCATTACCTCGCGCTCGGCATCTGGCCGATCATCATGGGCATCACGATGTGGTTCCAGATGAAGCTGAACCCGACGCCGCCGGATCCGACGCAGCAGCTGATCTTCAACTGGATGCCGCTGATCTTCACCTTCATGCTGGCGGGCTTCCCGGCGGGCCTCGTGATCTACTGGGCCTGGAACAACACGCTCTCGGTTCTGCAACAGAGCTACATCATGCGCCGCAACGGCGTGAAGGTGGAGCTGTTCGACAATCTCAAGGCGACGTTCGCGAGGAAGGCGACGTAGCGACGTCGTTGCGAGGAGCGCAAATGTCTCCACATCGTCATGCCCGGGCTTGTCCCGGGCATCCACGTTTTGGAGGGTACCGCGGACAGACGTGGATGGCCGGGACAAGCCCGGCAATGACCAAAGGTGAGGCCTTCGCATGACCGACGACGAGGATGCGAAGCTGATCGAGGCCGGGCGAAAGCTGTTCGCCCGCGACTGGCAGTTCATCTGGGCCTCGCCCTCGATCCAGACGCTGCCGCCGATGGCGGGGCTGGAGGTCGCCTTTGCCGGACGCTCCAACGTCGGCAAGTCAAGCCTGATCAACGCGCTCACCGGCCGTAATGCGCTTGCGCGCACCTCGCACACGCCCGGCCGCACCCAGGAGCTGATCTTCTTCGAAGTCCCGGGGAAGACCGACCTGCGCCTCGTCGACATGCCCGGCTACGGCTATGCCAAGGCGCCCAAGAGCCGGGTCGCGTCCTGGACCGAGTTGATCCACAAATTCCTGCTGGGACGTGCCTCACTGGCGCGCGTCTACGTGCTGATCGACGCGCGGCACGGCATCAAGGACGTCGATCTCGAAGTCCTCAAGACGCTCGACCGCTCAGCGGTCAGCTATCAGGTCGTGCTGACCAAGACCGACCAGGTGAAGGCCGCCGAGCTGCAAGCGCGCATCGCCGAGACCGAGGCTGCGCTGGCCAAACATCCGGCTGCGTTCCCGAACGTGCTCGCGACGTCGTCACGCAGTTCGACCGGCGTGGAGAGCTTGCGCGCCGCGATGGCGAAGCTCCTGGAGGAGCGGGCCTCGTGACCGCGGCGCACCGCCTGCTGATCGGGCTTGCCGGCTTGATGGGCGCCGCCGGTGTCGCACTGGCCGCCGCCTCGGCGCATGGCGGCGATGCGAGCCGGCTGGCCTCGGGCAGTGCGATGCTGCTGTTTCATGCAACTGCCATACTTGCGGTGATTGGCTTGCTCGCGCGCGGCCTTCTGCATGGCGGAATTGGCCTCGTTGGCGCATCCGGCTTCGCGATCGGCGCTGTGCTGTTCGCCGGCGATCTCAGCTTGCGGCAATATGCCGGGCACTCGCTGTTTCCCTATGCGGCGCCGTCCGGTGGGACGGTGATGATTGCGAGCTGGTTGGCGGTGACATTGGCGGCGGTGGCGAAGAAGTGACGTGCGTGTCCCGGACGCGGGGCGGCACGCAGCGACGCTGCGCAGCCTCCGGGGCACGAAGACCACTTTGCGCCGCGCGCGCCAATCGGATAGAACGCAGGCCGCGTTAGTCCCGCCAGCGAGATCCGCCGATGACCGACATCTCCCCGCTCGACCAGGCCCGCATCCTGTCGGAGGCGCTGCCGCACATGCAGCAGTATGACGAGGAAACCATCGTCATCAAATATGGCGGCCATGCCATGGGCGACGAGGAGACCGCGAAGAATTTTGCCCGCGACATCGTGCTGCTGGAGCAGACCGCGATCAATCCGGTGGTGGTGCATGGCGGCGGGCCGCAGATCGCGACCATGCTCAAGCGTCTTGGCATCGTCTCGGAATTCGCCGCCGGCCTGCGCATCACCGATGCCGCCACCATCGAAATCGTCGAGATGGTACTGGCCGGCTCCGTCAACAAGCAGATCGTCGGCTACATCAACGAGGCCGGCGGCAAGGCCGTGGGGCTATCGGGCAAGGACGGCAACATGGTGAAAGCGTCGAAGACGACGCGGACCATCATCGATCCCGGCTCGAACATCGAGAAGGCGATCGATCTCGGCTTCGTCGGCGACCCCGAGAAGGTCGACCTCACGCTGCTCAACCAGCTGATCGGCTACGAGCTGATCCCGGTGCTGGCGCCGCTCGCGACCTCCAGGGACGGCCAGACGCTGAACGTCAATGCCGACACCTTTGCCGGGGCCGTTGCCGGCGCGCTGAAGGCCAAGCGCCTGTTGCTTCTCACCGACGTGCCCGGCGTGCTCGACAAGTCGAAGAAGCTGATCCCGCAGCTCTCGGTGAAGGACGCGCGCAAGCTGATCGCCGACGGCACCATCTCCGGCGGCATGATCCCGAAGGTCGAGACCTGCATCTACGCGCTGGAACAAGGAGTCGAGGGCGTCGTCATCATCGACGGCAAGATGCAGCATGCGGTGCTGCTCGAACTCTTCACCAACCAGGGCACGGGCACGCTGATCCACAAGTGAGAGATGAGTGGCCAGGGACAGAACTGGGAGAGCGGCGGCCTCGCCGCTCCGTCCTGACGCGCTTGCTGATGACGCTGCCGGCCGCAGCCGTCTCGTTCTTGTTCTCCTCCGCGCCGGCTTTCGCCGACCTCAAGATCTGCAACCGCATGTCCTATGTCGTCGAAGCCGCAATCGGCATCGACGACAAGGCTGCGACCGCGACGCGGGGCTGGTTCAGGATCGATCCCGCCACCTGCCGCGTGGTGGTGCAGGGCACGCTGACCGCCGACCGCATCCTGCTCCACGCCCGCGCGCTCGGCGTCTATGGCGCTTCCCCGATCCCGCAGAACGGCCGCGACATGCTCTGCGTGGCGCAGGACAATTTCGTCATCGCGGCAGCACGACAGTGCCGCAGCGGCCAGGCGCAAGTCGCGTTCACGCAAGTGACGCCGACGCAAGCAGCGGACGGCAACCTCACCGCCTATCTCGCCGAGGATTCGGAATATGACGACGAGCAGGCCCGCCTCGCCGGGATCCAGCGCCTGCTGGTGATCGCAGGTTACGACGCCGCGCCGATCGACGGCGTCGACGGGCCGAAGACGCAAGGCGCTCTGGCAGCGTTCCTGAAAAGCCGCGGATTGTCGTCGGACATCGTCGGCTCGCAAAACTTCTTCAAGACCATGGTCGATGCGGTGCAGACGCCGTCGGCGACCGGCCTCACCTGGTGCAACGACACGCCGCACAAGGTGATGGCGGCGATCGCGACCGATGACGGCAAGTCCGTGACCAGCCGCGGCTGGTATCGCATCGATCCCAAGACGTGCCTGCACCCTGATGTGACCGGCCAGCCGAAACAGATCTTCAGCTTTGCGGAAGCCGTCGATGGCGACAACCGCGCCGTCAAGCTGAAGGACCGGCCGCTGAACTGGGGCGGCGACAGGCAGCTGTGCACGCGCGAGACCAAGTTCGAGACCAACGAGCAGACCGATTGCGGCGCGCGCGGATTTGCGCCAACGGGCTTTGGCGCGGTGGACATGTCGAGCGGCGGCAAGACGCTGCGCTTCGCGGTGCCGTGATCGAGAGGGTTTTGATGACTTCGCCCCGCACCTTCGACCACGTCGATACCTGGGTGTTCGACCTCGACAACAGCTTTATCCGCATCACGTCAATCTGTGGCAACAGGTCGACGCGCGGATCGGGGAGTTCGTCTGCAACTGGCTGAACGTCGGCAAGGAGGACGCACGAAAGATCCAGAAGGACTATTACCGGCGCTTCGGCACCACCATGCGCGGCATGATGACCCTGCATGGCGTTTCCGCCGATGACTATCTCGCCTACGTCCACAAGATTGACCATTCGCCGCTGGAGCCGAACCCGGCGCTCGGCGAGGCCATCGCCAAGCTGGCGGGGCGCAAGCTGATCCTGACCAACGGCTCGGTCGACCATGTCGACGCGGTGTTGGCGCGGCTCGGCTTCGCCAGCCATTTCGACGGCGTGTTCGACATCATCGCCGCCGAGTTCGAGCCGAAGCCGGCTGAGCAGACGTATCGGAAATTCCTCTCCGACCATGCGGTCGATCCGACACGCGCCGCCATGTTCGAGGATCTCGCCCGCAACCTCACCGTCCCGCACCAACTCGGCATGACCACCGTGCTCGTGGTGCGCGAGGATTGGGAGCTGGAGGGCCGGGACGCCGCCCATGTCGATCACGTCACGGATGATCTGACGGGGTTTTTGGACAGGCTGGCGCGGTGAGCCGTAGCCCGGGAGCCGGGACGACGGCGGAGTATGCCTTGACTCCGTCCCCCCGAATCCCGAAAAAGCGCCCCAATTCATCAAAATTCCTGCTCCGAAAGAGAAAATCCCGATGTCCCTTGCAGCCCTCGAATCCACCATCAACGGCGCCTTCGACGCGCGTGACGGCATTTCGACCTCGACCAAGGGCGAGGTGCGCGAGGCCGTGGACCATTCGCTGGAGATCCTGGACAAGGGCGAGGCGCGCGTTGCCGAGCGCGGCACTGACGGCAAGTGGAAGGTCAACCAGTGGCTGAAGAAGGCCGTGCTGCTGTCGTTCCGCCTCAACGACATGGGTGTCATCCCCGGCGGATCCGGCAAGGCGACCTGGTGGGATAAGGTGCCCTCGAAGTTCGAAGGCTGGGGCGAGAACCGTTTTCGCGATGCCGGTTTCCGGGCCGTTCCCGGCTCCATCGTTCGCCGCTCGGCTTTCATCGCCAAGAACGTCGTGCTGATGCCGTCCTTCGTCAATCTCGGCGCCTATGTCGATGAGAGCACCATGGTCGACACCTGGGCGACCGTCGGCTCCTGCGCGCAGATCGGCAAGCGCGTGCACATCTCCGGCGGCGCCGGCATCGGCGGCGTGCTCGAGCCGCTGCAGGCCGAGCCCGTCATCATCGAGGACGATTGCTTCATCGGCGCGCGCAGCGAGGTCGCCGAAGGCGTGATCGTGCGCAAGGGCGCGGTGCTGGCGATGGGCGTGTTCCTGGGCGCTTCGACCAAGATCGTCGACCGCGAGACCGGCGAGGTCTTCATGGGCGAAGTGCCCGAGTATTCGGTGGTGGTGCCCGGCGCGCTGCCCGGCAAGCCGATGAAGAACGGCCAGATCGGCCCCAGCACCGCCTGTGCCGTCATCGTCAAGCGCGTCGACGAGCGCACGCGGTCCAAGACCAGCATCAACGAGCTGCTGCGGGATTGATGCCAGGCGAATGGCGGGTGGCGAATGCATCCGCACCCTGTTCGCCATTCGCTATTCACCATTTCACCCCTAAATCGAACCCACCCTCCCTCCGTCGCGACCAATTTCCGGGCGGCCTCCACCGTCCGGAGCCCTCTTGGATGGATTGGACCTGGTATCTTTTCCGCTTCGACGGCCGCATCAACCGCGCTTTGCTGTGGCAGGCGCTGCTGATCGTTGCGGTGCTGGCAGCCTTGCTGGGAACGGTCGGTCAGCTGATCCACCTCGTCAGCGCCGAGGGATCGCCCAAGCTATCCATCAAGCTCGATTTTGACTTCGGCCTCGACGACCTCTTCAAGCTGGTCGACCCCCGGGCCTATCACTCGCTGGCGTCCGTTGACCGCACGGATCTGATCCTGAAGTCGTCCGGCCTGGCGCTGTTCTCATGGATTTTCCTCGCGACGGGCATCAAGCGGCTGCACGATCGGGACAGGAGCGGTTGGTGGATCGTTCCGTTCTTTTTCGTAACCGGCCTGTTCAGCCAGTTCTCGGACCTGCTGCCTGACTCCAACTGGATGCTTCCGTTCAGCCTAACCGCTTCCAGCCTGTGGCTGTGGGGCTTCGTCGAGATGTTCTGCATCCCCGGCAGTATTGGCGACAACAGGTTCGGCCCCGATCCGCTCGCCGACATCGAGGACGGCTGCGCCGTGCCCCCTGCCAAAAGCTGGGACCAGAGCCGCGAGATCGAATTTGTTCCGCCCCGTGCTAGCCCACCCGGCGGCATGCATGTTAAGCGGGACGCATGACCGATGCTCTCTCCATTGCCCGCGATCTCATCCGCTGCCCCTCGGTAACCCCCGAAGATGCCGGTGCGCTCGGGGTGCTCGAAAAAGCCCTCTCCGCCGCCGGCTTCACTTGCCATCGCGTGACGTTCAGCGAGGAAGGCACCGCCGACGTCGACAATCTCTATGCGCGCATCGGCAACGAGGGACCGCACATCACTTTTGCCGGCCATACCGACGTGGTGCCGCCAGGCGATGAGAGCGCATGGAGCGTCGGCGCGTTCTCCGGCGAGGTGAAGGACGGCATCCTGCACGGCCGCGGCGCGGTCGACATGAAGGGCGGCATCGCCTGCTCCGTCGCCGCGGTGCTGGAGCATCTCGCCGCCAATGAAGGCAAGCCGCGCGCCGATGGAACAGGTTCGATCTCGTTCCTGATCACCGGCGACGAGGAAGACGTCTCCATCAACGGCACCATCAAGCTCTTGAAATGGGCCGCCGAGCGCGGCGAAAAATTCGATCATTGCGTGCTCGGCGAGCCCTCCAATGTTGAGACGCTCGGCGACACCATCAAGGTCGGCCGCCGTGGCTCGCAATCGGGCACGCTCTATGTCGACGGTGTGCAGGGCCATGTCGCCTATCCGCACCGCGCCTCCAATCCGGTACCTGACATCTCCAGGCTGATCGTCGCGATCTCCGACGAGCCGCTCGACCACGGCAGCGCCCAGTTCCAGGCTTCCAATCTCGAATTTACTTCAGTGGACGTCGGCAACAAAGCGAGCAACGTCATTCCCGGCGAGGCCCGCGCAAAATTCAACATCCGCTACAATGACAACCACACCCAGGCGAGCCTGCGCGAGCTGGTCGAGACGCGGCTGACAACAGCCTGCGGCAACCGCATCCGCGCACGCATCGTCTGGGAGCCCTCGAACTCCAACGTGTTCGTGACCAAGCCCGGCCCGTTCACCGACCTCGCGGTCTCCGCGATCGAGGAGGTGACCGGTCGCAAGCCGGAGCTGTCGACGTCAGGCGGCACCTCGGATGCGCGCTTCATCTCCAGCTATTGTCCGGTGATCGAGTTCGGCCTGGTCGGCCAGACCATGCACCAGGTCGACGAGCGCGTGCCGGTGACGGATCTGGAGAAGCTGACGAAGGTGTATCGCGGGATTTTGGCAAGGTATTTTGGCTAGGCTCTGCTGCCAGCTACTCACTCCGCCGTCATGCCCGGGCTTGTCCCGCCTGCGCGGCCGAAGCCGCTTCGGCGAGGCGAAGGCCCGGGCATCCACGTACTTGGCCGCTGCAAACAAGAAAGATGCTGGATGGCCGGGACGAGCTCGGCCATAACGCTTGTGGCGGCATCAAGCCCTAATAATCCACCTTCATCAGATACAGCCCGTCCGGCGGCGCGACGATGCCACACGCAGCGCGGTTGCGCGCAGCAAGCGCTGCGGAGAGATCGTCGGCGGTCCAGCGGCCGTCGCCGACCCAGACCAGCGATCCCACCATCGAGCGGACCTGACTGTGCAGGAAGGAGCGCGCCGAGGTGATGATCGTGATCTCGCGGCCGTCGCGCAGCACGTCGAGCTGATCGAGCGTCTTCTCCGGCGACCTGGCCTGGCACTCGGTGTCGCGGAAGGTGGTGAAATCGTGCTTGCCGAGCAGACGTTGCGCTGCCGCATGCATCGCGTCGGCATCGAGCCGGCGCGGCACGCGCCAGGCGTGGCCGATGTCGAGGGCGAGATTGGCGCGCGTGTTGATCACGCGGTAGCGATAATGGCGCTTCACAGCAGAGAAGCGCGCCTCGAAACTGTCGGGCACGATCTCGGCCTCTAGCACCGCGATCGGATGCGGGCGCAGATGCGCATTCAACCCGTCGCGAAAACGGCCCGGTGGAAACTGCTTGTCGACATCGACATGCGCCACCTGGCCGCGCGCATGGACACCGGCATCGGTGCGGCCCGCGCCATGCACGCGCAGATCCGCGCCGGTCATTGCCTTCACCGCCGCTTCCAGCGCGCCCTGCACCGAAGGCAGCGTCTCCTGTACCTGCCAGCCGAAGAACGGCGCGCCGTCATACTCGATGGTGAGCTTGTAGCGCGGCATCAGGCCAGCCGCATTGGCGGCGTGAGCGGCACCCCGCGCAAAAAGTCGGTGGCCTGCATCCGAGCCTTGCCTTCGCGCTGCAGCTCGATGACGCGGATCGCGCCTTCGCCGCACGCGATGGTGAGTTGATCGTCGAGCACCTCGCCCGGTGCGCCCGAGCCCTTCGCCAGCTCGCAGCGCAGGATCTTGACGCGCGCGTTCTCGCTGACGTCTGTCAGCTCGGCCCAGGCGCCTGGAAACGGCGACAGGCCATGGATGTGGCGGAGCACCGCGCGCGCCGGCCTCGTCCAGTCGATCCGCGCCTCGGCCTTGTCAATCTTGGCCGCGTAGGTGACGCCGTCCTCACTCTGCTGCTTGAGCTGGAGCCCGCCACGGGCGAGCGCGGCCATGGCGCGCACCATCAGGTCGGCACCGAGCCGGGACAGGCGATCATGCAGATCGGCCGCGGTCATGCTGTCGGTGATGGCGAGCCGCTCGGCCATCGCGACGTCGCCGGTGTCGAGACCGACATCCATCTTCATCACCATCACGCCGCTCTCGGCATCACCGGCCATGATTGCGCGGTTGATGGGAGCAGCACCGCGCCAGCGCGGCAGCAGCGAGGCGTGCAGATTGTAGCAGCCGAGCTTGGGCGCATCGAGGATCGCCTGCGGCAGGATCATGCCGTAGGCGACGACGACGGCGGCATCGGCGTCGAACGCGCGAAACTCTTGCGCCGCTTCCTCGGTCTTCAGCGTTTTCGGCGTCAGCACGGGCACGCCGAGCTTTCGCGCGGCCTCCTCGACCGGGGTCGGCTGCAATTGCAGGCCGCGCCGCCCGCCGGGCTTAGGCGCGCGGGTGTAGACGGCTGCGATCTCGTGGCCATGCGCGACCAGCTCGAGCAGCGTCGGCACGGAGAAATCAGGCGTGCCCATGAAGATCAGGCGGAGAGGCATGACAAGCACTCGGTACGTTCCCTCCCCCCTTGTGGGGGAGGGCTAGGGAGAGGGGTGCCACACGACGCGCTCTCTCGGTTGAGCTTTCGCGGCACACACTTGATTCAGATCATGGATAGACTTCCGCCTGGGCTACCCCTCTCCCCCGCCCTCCCCCACAAGGGGGGAGGGAGCGCAGGGGAGTGCGAGCAGCACCAAACCTAACTCACTCCGCGCGCTTGGCGACTTTCTCGAACTTCTTGATGACGCGGTCGCGCTTGAGCTTCGACAGATAGTCGACGAACAGCACGCCGTTGAGGTGGTCGATCTCATGCTGGATGCAGGTGGCGTAGAGGCCTTCGGCATCCTCCTCGTGCACCTTGCCGTCGAGATCGGTGAAGCGCACGCGCACCTTCGCGGGGCGCTCGACCTCCTCGTAATATTCGGGGATCGAGAGGCAGCCTTCCTCGTAGACCGACAGTTCCTCGGACGAGGCGATGATTTCGGGGTTGATGAAGACGCGCGGAAGCGGCGTGGTCTCGCCGTTCTCGTCTCGCTTTGCGAGGTCCATGGTGATCAGCCGCAGCGGCTGCGCGATCTGGATCGCGGCGAGGCCTATGCCAGGCGCATCGTACATGGTCTCGAACATGTCGTCGGCAAGCTTGCGGATCTCCGGCGTGACCTTCTCGATCGGCTTGGAGACCAGACGCAACTGCTTGTCGGGCAGGATGATGATTTCTCTGAGGGCCATGGCCGCGATTTAAGCCGCTGCCTTCGGCCGGTCAATGCGGCCAGGAACCCGTTAACGCTCCGCTAACCATAAAACTTCGCGCTTTGTTAACCATAAAAATTAGGGAGTGGTTAACCATAAGCGTTCGCTATTCGTTCGCGGACCCCGGCGAATCGGTTAGAACGGTGGGCATGAACGAGATTATTTTCATGCTCGGCGACTGGCCGGTGCGCACCATCCACGCGCTGATCGGCTTTGGTGCGCTTGTGCTCGTCCTGCTGGGGGTGATCGCCCTGGTCCTCGCGCGGTCCGGGCGGCGCGGGGCGGAACTCGCCATGGCGCACGCGATCCGGGCCGACGAGCTCGAGGAGCGCCTCAGCCAGGTGCTGCACGCGCAGAGCGAATCCTCTGGAAGGGTCGATGCCATGACCCAGACGCTGGCCGGCCGCCAAGCCGAGATGGCGCGGGCGGTCAACGAGCGGCTGGATTCGGTGACCCATCGCGTCGGCCAGTCCATGGAACACTCGACCCGCAACACCATGGAGAGCCTGCGCGCGCTGCACGAGCGGCTCGGCATCATCGACAGCGCGCACAAGAACCTCACCGACCTCACCACGCAGGTGACGACCTTGCGCGACGTGCTCGCCAACAAGCAGTCGCGCGGCGCTTTCGGTCAGGCGCGGATGGAGGCGATCGTCCAGGACGGACTTCCAAAGGGCGCCTACGAGTTCCAGTTCACGCTGTCGACCGGCAAGCGGCCCGATTGCGTGGTGTTCCTGCCCGACCAGCGTCCGCTCTGCATCGACGCAAAGTTTCCGCTGGAGGCGGTGACCGCGCTGCACGATGCGCGAACCGACGAGGAGCGGCGCGTCGCCACGCAACGCCTGCGCGGCGACGTGATGAAGCATGTCAGCGACATCGCCGAAAAATATCTCGTCGCCGGCGAGACCCAGGAGATGGCGCTGATGTTCGTGCCGTCGGAATCGGTCTACGCGGAGATCCACGACGGCTTCGACGACGTGATCCAGAAGGCCTATCGCGCCCGCGTCGTGCTGGTGTCGCCCTCGCTGTTGATGCTCGCGATCCAGGTGATGCAGCAGATCATGAAGGACGCGCGCATGCGCGATGCCGCCGACCAGATCCGCACCGAGGTGATCAAGCTCGGCGACGATCTGGGGCGCCTGCGCGACCGCGTGCTCAAGCTGCAGAAACATTTTGCCGACGCGAATGAGGACGTGCGGCAGGTGCTGATCTCCGCCGACAAGATCGAAAAGCGCGCCGGACGAATCGAGGAGCTGGATTTCAGCAAGGCAGATGCGCCCGAAGGCCCGCATCTCGTGGCGACCGGCGCTGCCGAGCTGTTCCCGCGGAAACTCCGGGCCGGGGAGTAAGTTCAGTCGTCATGGCCGGACTTGTCCCGGCCATCCACGGTCCTTCAGCCGCACCAAGAACGTGGATGCCCGGGCCTTCGCCTCGCCGAAGCGGCTTCGGCCGCGCAGGCGGGACAAGCCCGGGCATGACGAGTTCTGGAGCAGAGGCACCGCCCCCAGAATCTGCTAACACCTCCCCATGACCGCACCCGACGCGACCTCCCCTGCCGCGACTTCCGCTCCTGCGACCACCTGGCGCGACGGCTTAGCCGTTTACCTGCAGCCGCGGGTGCTGATCGTGCTGTTCCTCGGCTTCTCCTCCGGCCTGCCGCTGGCGCTGTCGGGCTCGACGCTGCTGGTGTGGATGCGCGAGGCCGGGGTCGATCTCAAGACTATCGGACTCTTTGCACTGGTCGGCACGCCCTACACGCTGAAATTCCTGTGGGCGCCGCTGGTGGATGCGCTGCACGTGCCGCTGTTCACGCGCGCGTTCGGGCGACGGCGCGGCTGGCTGCTGTTCTCGCAATTGCTGCTGATCGTCGCCATCCTGCTGCTGGCGATGACCGACCCGGCGCGATCGCCGTTCTATGTCGCGCTCGGCGCGCTGCTGGTGGCGACGATGTCGTCGACGCAGGACATCGTGGTCGACGCCTTCCGCGTCGAGAGCCTGCCTGAAAGCGAGCAGGCTGCCGGCATGGCCGCTTACGTCGCGGCCTATCGGATCGGCATGCTGGTCTCGACCGCGGGCGCACTGTTCATCGTCTCGGGTTTCGAGAGCACGGGCATCACCCGCACCTCGGCCTGGATGTGGGGCTACGTTGTGATGGCTGCGATGGTGCTGATCGGCACGATCACCGCGCTGGCCGCGACCGAGCCCGGGCAATCGGTCCTGGCCGAAGCTGCGACGAAAACAGAGACCGCATTCGCGCGCGTGCTGCGCGCGGCGGTCGGCGCATTCTCGGAATTCCTGTCACGGAAGGACGCAGCTGCCGCGCTTGCCTTCGTGGTCCTGTTCAAGTTCACCGACGCCTTCTCAGGCACGATGACCGCGCCGTTCGTGATCGACCTCGGCTTCTCCCGCAATGACTATGCGGCTATCGTGAAGGGCGTCGGCTTGGCTGCGACGCTGATCGGCGGATTTGCCGGCGGTTTCCTGGCGCGGCGTTATCCGCTGGCAACATCGCTCTGGATCGGCGGCGTGGTGCAGGCGCTGGCCAACCTGACCTTTTCCTGGCTGGCAGTGGTCGGCACCAATCAATGGGCCTTGGCCCTCGCCATCTGTGCCGAAAACTTCACCAGCGCCATCGGCACCGTGATCTTCGTCGCCTATCTCTCGGCGCTGTGCCAGAACCCGCTGCACACGGCGACACAATATGCGCTGCTCACTGCGCTCGCGGCGGTTGGGCGGACCTATCTCTCATCGAGTGCCGGCTTCGTGGCTGATACCACCGGCTGGCCGCTGTTCTTCGTGATCTGCGTGCTGGTGGCGATCCCGAGCCTGGTGTTGCTGACGTACTTGCAGAGGCGTGGGCATTTCGAGGCGCTGGGGCCGGTGAGGGTGTAGGACGACTCTCTCAATTTCGTCATTGCGAGCGAAGCGAAGCAATCCAGACTGCCGCCGCGGTGACAGTCTGGATTGCTTCGTCGCAAAGTGCTCCTCGCAATGACGACAGAGAGGGTGGCGCGCGTGTCCCCCTACTGCTTCTTGATCAAGCTCCACTTCGTGATCACGGCTTCGCTCATCTGGCCGGGATCGCTGGCGCAGGCGATCTCGTCGACTTTGACCGAGATCTCCTTGCCGACGAACGATTTCAACTGCGTGGCCTGCGCGTCGCTGGAGAGGACCAGCTGGAACGTCTCGGGCCCGGTCTCGAGATTGCACAGTCCGTTCGGCGCCGGCAGGCGGCGCGGCTCGGAGGTGATCTGGTACATCGCGATCCGCTTGCCCGCCTTTTTGACGTCGCGCACCTTCATCGCGTTCAACTCGCCCGACAGCACGTCGCCGGTGTTGATCGGCTTGCCGGGCTTGGACGGCGGCGCCGCTTCGTCGCCCTGCTGCGCGGAGATGGCAGGGCTCGCCAGCATCGCCATTGTCGCGAGCAAAGCTAATCGTGTGGCGAAAAGTTTCGTCATGTCGTCCGTTCCGTGAGATCTTGGGATTGCTAGAACAGGGTCCGCTGCCGCATCGCTGCCGATAGCGTACCTTCATCGAGATAATCAAGCTCGCCGCCGACGGGAACCCCGTGGGCAAGCCGCGTCACCTTCACATTGGCGTCCTGAAGCAGGTCGGTGATGTAGTGCGCGGTGGTCTGGCCGTCCACCGTCGCATTCAGCGCCAGAATGATTTCGTGCACCTGCGAATCATGGGCACGCGCCACCAGCGCGTCAATGGTCAGATCCTGCGGGCCGACGCCGTCGAGCGGCGACAATGTCGCGCCCAGCACGTGATAGCGCCCCTGCGTGGCATTGGCCCGCTCCAGCGCCCAGAGATCGGCGACGTCGGCGACGACGACGATGATGGTCGGGTCGCGCTTCGGATCGGTGCATACGGTGCAGGGATTTTGCGTGTCGATGTTGCCGCAGCTCTTGCAGACCTCGACCTTGTCGAGCGCGACCTGCATGGCCGAGGACAACGGCATCATCAGCGCTTCGCGCTTCTTGATCAGGTGCAGCGCCGCGCGCCGCGCCGATCGCGGACCGAGACCCGGCAACCGTGCGAGCAGCTGGACCAGCCGTTCGATTTCGGGACCTGCAACAGCGCCCATATTATTGGCCGAACAACCCCGGCGGCAGGCCGAGCCCACCGGTGAGCGCCTGCATCTTCTCCTGCATCGCGGCCTCAGCCTTGCGGCGCGCATCGCCCATGGCGGTGACGAGCAGGTCTTCCAGCACCTCGCGCTCTTCCGGCTTCATCAGCGAGGGATCGATCTTGATGCCCTTGACGTCCATCTTCGCGGTCATCCGCACGGCAACGAGGCCGCCGCCGGAGATGCCTTCGACTTCCACGTTGGCGAGTTGCTCCTGCATCTCCTGCATCTTGGATTGCAACTGCGCCGCCTGCTTCATCATGCCGAGAAAATCAGCCATGGGTGCGTGTCCTTGGAAAGAAAGAATGGCTCAGAGATCGTCGTCGCCGTCGGAACCGTCGGGCGGATCGTCACTGCCATAGTCAGCGTTTATATTGGCTTCCGGCGTCTCGGGGGCAAGCCTGCGAACCTCGACGACCTTTGCGCCGGGGAAGCGCGACAGCACCTCCTGCACGCGCGGATCGGCCTCCGCGGTCCGCGCATGCTCCTGCTTGGCGGCTTGGTTCACCGAGCGCAACGTCGGCTGGCCCGCCTCATTCGAGACGATCATGGTCCAGCGCCGGCCGGTCCACAGCTCGAATTTCTTCGCGAGCTCGGAGATCATGGTCTTGGAGGCGTTCGGCTCCAACGCGACTTCCAGCCGGCCTTCCTCGAAACGGACGAGGCGCATATCGCCTTCAAGCGCGCTCTTTGCCATGATGTCGCGCTTCTGCCCAGCAAGCGCGACGAGCTGGGCGAAGCTCGTGACGCGCAACACGGGCGCAGCAGCTTGCGGATCCGGTGCGGGCGCCGCCATCTGCGGCCGCGCGCCCCCACCGCCGAACGATGATGGCGACGACGTCGGCATACGAACAGGCGCTGCGGAGGCCACCGGCGCAGCCGGCGCACTGCTGCGCGCAACACCGCCGCTGCTCACGACCGGCGAGCTGCCGCCGTTCTGCTCCAGCATCTTGATCGCTTCGTCCGGCGTCGGCAGGTCGGCGACATAGGCAATGCGCACCAGCACCATCTCGGCGGCCGCAGCGGGGCGTGTCGCCGCCTGCACCTCGGTGATGCCCTTGAGCAGCATCTGCCACATCCGCGACAGCACGCGCATCGAGATCTTCGAGGCGAACTCCTTCGCGCGCACGCGCTCGGTCTCGCCATAGGCGACGTTGTCGGCGGTCGCGGGAACGATCTTCACGCGGGTGACGAAATTGACGAATTCGGCGAGATCCGAGAGTACGACGACCGGATCGGCGCCGACATCGTACTGATCGCGGAATTCATTGAAGGCGCTGGCGATGTCGCCGCGCGCCAGCGAATCGAAGAGGTCGATGACGCGGGTGCGATCGGCGAGCCCCAGCATCTGCCTGACCGCATCGGCCTTCACCTGGCCCGCGGCATGGGCGATCGCCTGGTCCAGCAGTGACAGCGAATCGCGCACCGAACCTTCCGCGGCGCGGGCGATGATGCCGAGCGCCTCCGGCTCGATCTCAACGCTCTCCTTGGCCGCAATGTTGGCGAGATGCTTCATCAGCACATCGGCGTCGACGCGGCGAAGATCAAAGCGTTGGCAACGCGACAGCACCGTGACCGGAACCTTGCGGATCTCAGTGGTCGCGAACACGAATTTGGCGTGCTCCGGCGGCTCCTCCAGCGTCTTCAGGAAGGCGTTGAACGCCGCCGTGGACAGCATGTGGACTTCGTCGATGATGTAGACCTTGTAGCGGGCGCTGGCCGGCGCATAGCGCACGCTGTCGTTGATCTGGCGAACGTCGTCGACGCCGGTATGCGACGCGGCGTCCATCTCCAGCACGTCCATGTGCCGGCTTTCCATGATCGCCTGGCAATGCACCCCTAGCGTCGGCATGTGGATGGTCGGGCCCTTCACCGAGCCATCCGACATCTCGTAGTTGAGCGCACGGGCCAGGATGCGCGCGGTGGTGGTCTTGCCGACGCCGCGGACGCCGGTGAGGATCCAGGCCTGTGGAATGCGGCCGGTCTCAAACGCATTGGAGACGGTGCGGACCACGGCCTCCTGGCCGATCAGATCGTCAAAGCTCGAGGGGCGGTATTTGCGCGCCAGCACCCGGTAAGGCGCGTTGGCGGCCTGACCGGCGCTATCGGGATTGGGAGGGGCGCCAGCGTCGGTCATCGATCGATCCGCAATGAAATGTCTCTGGCCGGCTTTTGCGGAAAGGAGCGCGCTGGCGGCTGGTGCCGCCGGCGCTGGTTTCGCTCGAAAAACAGGTAGGAGACTGACGAGCGACCCGATCCGGACCTCGTTAGGGCTGCTTCCTTCCGGACCTGACCCGGTTGGCGAGTGGCTCGTCCACCGCCAATCTCCCGGTCCCTATTTGGGGCCAAAAGGACCGGAAAGCAAGCGGGCCGTAATGCTGTTCCCGCAGCCGCTGGGTCCTTCCTGGCCCGAATCGCTCCTTTCCCTTTCCGGAGCAGTTTCCAAGCGAAAGAGCGGCGTGGCTTGCCCAGTCCGGCGCATACGGACCACGGCGCATACGGATGTTGTCTGAGAGCGAGGTCTCTGCGACGGTAAGAATCAATCAAGAGAACACTGTATGCCCGAACCCGCCTGGTCGCTGCACTCCCGCCTGAAAGACGACACCATCGACATCGGCGATCTGCCGCTGTCCAAGGTATTGGTCATCAAGGACGCGCATTATCCCTGGCTGCTGCTGGTGCCGCGGCGTCCCGACGCGGTGGAGATCATCGATCTCGACGAGGTGCAGCAGGCGCAGCTGATGACGGAGATCTCCCGCGTCTCGCGTGCGCTGAAGGAGATCACCAATTGCGACAAGCTCAATGTCGCCGCGCTCGGCAACCTCGTGCCGCAGCTTCATGTTCACATCATCGCGCGCCGCACCAGTGACGCCGCCTGGCCACGGCCGGTCTGGGGCGTGATGCCGCCATTGGCGCATGACACCGCAGAGGTTCAGAATTTCATCAGCGCGCTCCGCCGCAAGATCTGGTTGGGTTGAAAGAACGATAATGTCAGCATTCGACGCATTTCCTCTGGGGCAGCCGGCCTTCGTAACCAACATCCTCGACCGCGCCGCGCATCTGCGCCGCGACGACGAGAAGCTGTTCGCGATGGAGCAGAAGCCGACTTCGCGCGCCTATGTCGTCTACCGAGACTCGCTCCTGGTCAGGCGCGAAGGCGACAAGACGCGTGCGCTGCTCTCGATCGACGAGGCGCTGAAGTGCGGCGCCAATCCCGGCACGATCTTCCTCGGCCTGCGCGATGGCGCCGCGATGTTCGGCATGGGCCTGTCGCAGGCTGCCGCCGAGAAGCTGGTGGGACGCGAGGACTACACCCTGACCGAGTTGCGCGGCATGGCGATGCAGGGCGCGATTGCCCCGGAGGAGCTCTCGGCGATCGCGATGGCGAAGTCGATGGTGAGCTGGCACCAGCGCCATGGCTATTGCGCCAATTGCGGCACGCGCAGCGCGATGAAGGAAGGCGGCTGGAAGCGCGAGTGCCCGAGCTGCAAGGCGGAGCATTTCCCGCGGACCGACCCCGTCGTGATCATGCATGTCGCCTCAGGCGACAGGTGCCTGCTCGGCCGCCAGAAGCAGTTTCCGCCGGGCATGTATTCGTGCCTCGCCGGCTTCGTCGAGGCTGCCGAGACGATCGAGGACGCCGTGCGCCGCGAGATCCTCGAAGAGTCCGGGATCAAATGCACCGACGTGCAGTATTACATGACCCAGCCATGGCCCTATCCGTCCTCGCTGATGATCGGCTGCAGCGCCCGGGCCGTGAGCGAAGACATCGTCGTCGATCGCACGGAGCTGGAAGACGCGCGCTGGTTCACCCGCGAGGAGGCCGCCTTGATGCTGACACGGACGCATCCGGACGGGTTCGCCGGCCCGCATCCCTTCGCCATCGCCCATCACCTGCTCGGCCGCTGGGTACACGACAAGAGCTGACCGCCCATGGCGCTACTTAAGGCCGCGCCGCGCATCCTCTGCATCGGAATTCCGGTGCGCGATCTGACCTTTCGCGTCGAGGCCGTGCCCGTACCCGGCAGCAAGGCCAACGCCACGCATCTCGCCGAGATTTGCGGCGGCAATGCGCTCAACGCCGCCATCGCGATCGCGCGACTTGGCGGCCGCGTCGCCTTCGCAGGACCGATGGGCGATGCTCGCGAGATGTCGAGCGACTTCATCCTCGAACGCATGACCGCAGAAGGCATCGAGACCAGCCATATCGTGCGCATGCCGGCTGCGAGCACGCCGGTCTCGGCGATCATCATCGACGCGACCGGTGAGCGGACGCTGACCATTTATCGCGATCCTGCTCTCTGGACGGTCGAGCTGGGTGATGCCGACAAGCTGCTCGACGATTGTCAGGCTGTCCTCGTCGAGAGCCGCTGCGCCGCGTTCTCGATCCCGCTCTGCACCGAGGCACGCCGGCGCGGCCTTCCCGTCGTCGTCGGCGTCGACCGCTCGATGTCGTTGCAGGACGGCCTGCTCACCGCGGCCTCGCACCTGCTGTTCGCCAGCGAGCAGGTGCAGGAGACCGCCGGGATCACTGATGACGGCGGGGCCCTGAGGCTTCTCGCCAAGCTGACGCCCGCCTTCCTGGCCGCGACCCGCGGTCCGCGCGGCACGATCTGGCTGAACGAGACGGGCGAGCTGGAAGAGACTGCGGCCTTTCCGGTCCAGGCGGTCGATACGCTTGGCGCCGGCGATGTCTTCCATGGCGCGTTCACACTTGGCACCGCGGAGGGCGAGGGGCTGCGGCAGGCGCTGCGATTCGCCGCGGCCGCCGCGGCGCTGAAATGCACCCGCCATGGCGGCGGCCAAGCCGCCCCTCAACGCATTGAAGTTGAAGGACTTTTGCGCGGAGGACCGTAGAGCTACTCCACTCTCGCGCCGAGATTTGGGCTTGTCGTGGAAGGATTTTCTCTATATCAGGGAAATCAGCCCCTGAAATGGAACAAAGTTCTTCAAATGACCGACGTCGCCGTCCAGATCCCCGAGACCAGCCGCCGCCTCGATGCCATCGACCGCAAGATCCTGATGGTGCTGCAGGAGGATGCCTCGCTGTCCGTCGCCGAGATCGGCGACCGCGTCGGCCTGTCCTCGACCCCCTGCTGGAAGCGCATCCAGCGACTCGAGGCCGACGGCGTGATCATCAAGCGCGTCGCCCTCGTCGACCAGAACAAGATCGGGCTCGGCATCTCCGTGTTCGTGTCGGTCGAGAGCTCCGACCATTCCGACGCCTGGCTGAAGAAGTTCGCCGAAGCCGTCAGCGCCATGCCCGAGGTGATGGAGTTCTATCGCATGGCCGGCGACGTCGATTACATGCTGCGCGTCGTGGTCGCGGACATGCAGGCCTATGACGTGTTCTACAAGAAGCTGATCAGCGCGGTGCCGCTGAAAAACGTCACCTCGCGCTTCGCGATGGAGAAGATCAAGTCGGTCACCACGCTGCCGATCCCCGCGGTGGTGGCGGCTTAGAGTCTACTTACTCCTTGGCGCGGCTTCATGGGTCGTCGTCATGGCCGGGCTTGTCCCGGCCATCCACGCGTAGCGACACAGGCAGAAGGACGTGGATGCCCGGGACAAGCCCGGGCATGACGGCGGAAGTCGCGGCTCAAGGCGCGCCTTCGCTTACACCTCAGATCTTCTGATTGTACTCGCCGACCTCCGGATGCGTGCGCAGCACGCTGTTCACCATCTCGAACATGTCGTGCATGCGCTGCTCGGAGACCGGGCTCTCGACCACGACGACGAGTTCGGGCTTGTTGGAAGAGGCGCGCACCAGCCCCCAGCTGCCGTCCTCGACCGTGACGCGCACGCCGTTGACGGTGACGAGATCGCGGATCGACTGGCCGCCGATCTTGGCGCCCTTAGCCTGCAAGCCCTCGAAGTGCTTCACCACCTGGTCGATGACGCCGTATTTGGTTTCGTCGGCGCAGTGCGGCGACATCGTCGGCGACGACCAGGTCTTCGGCAGCGCGTTCTTCAGGTCCGCCATCGACTTGCCAGGCGCGCGGTCGAGCATGTCGCAGATTGCGATTGCCGATACCAGACCGTCGTCATAGCCGCGGCCATACGGCTTGTTGAAGAAGAAGTGGCCGGACTTCTCGAAGCCTGCCAGCGCACCCGTCTCGTTGGTGCGGCGCTTCATGTAGGAATGGCCGGTCTTCCAATAGGCCACCTTCGCGCCCTGCTTCTGCAGCACCGGATCGGTCACGAACAGGCCGGTCGACTTCACGTCGACGATGAACTGCGCGTCCTTGTGGATCGCCGACATGTCGCGCGCCAGCATCACGCCGACCTTGTCGGCAAAGATCTCCTCGCCGGTATTGTCAACGACGCCGCAGCGGTCGCCGTCGCCATCGAAGCCGAGCCCGACATCGGCCTTGTGATGCAGCACCGCATCGCGGATCGCGTGCAGCATCTCCATGTCTTCCGGATTCGGATTGTATTTCGGGAAGGTGTGATCGAGCTCGGTGTCGAGCGGGACCACCTCGCAGCCGATTGCCTCCAACACCTGCGGCGCGAACGCGCCGGCGGTGCCGTTGCCGCAGGCGGCGACGACCTTGAGCTTGCGCGTCAGCTTCGAACGAGAGGTGAGGTCGGCGATATAGCGCGCCGGATAGTTCTCGTGAAATTGGTAGGAGCCGCCGGCCTTGTTCTTGAAATCGGCATTGAGCACGATCTCCTTGAGCCGCGTCATCTCGTCGGGGCCGAAGGTCAGCGGACGGTTGGCGCCCATCTTCACGCCGGTCCAGCCGTTGTCATTGTGCGAGGCCGTGACCATAGCGACGCAAGGCACGCCGAGATCGAACTGCGCGAAATAGGCCATCGGCGTCACCGCCAGCCCGATGTCGTGCACCTTGCAGCCCGCGGCCATCAGGCCGGAGATCAGCGCGTATTTGATCGAAGCCGAATAGCCGCGGAAATCGTGGCCGGTGACGATCTCCTGCTTGACGCCGAGCTCAGCGATCAGCGCGCCCAGCCCCATGCCGAGCGCCTGCACACCCATCAGGTTGATTTCCTTCTGGAACAACCAGCGCGCGTCGTACTCGCGAAAGCCGGTCGGTTTCACCATCGGCTCGGATTCGAAGGCGTAGGTGTTGGGCAACAATACGGATTTCGGCTTCGGGAACATTGCGACGATCTCGTGAAAAGGGGGCAGGAAATGATGCAGCCTTAGCGAATGCCGGGCCGCAGCGGAAGGCGGGAATGAAGGCTTATGGCCGTTAATTGCGGCAGTTTGGCAACGAAGAAAGTGCCGACGTCACGATATAAATGTCTGACCAGAATGGGGTTAAGTCTGTAGCCGGGCAACCTCTTCTTCAAGGACCTCCCTGAGAGGCGGCAGAGCCTGTTGAACAGTCTCCCAGACGAAATGGGCAGCAACGTCTTCGTAGTTGTGTCGATAGACATTGCCCGCGGCCGCCATTTGCCTCCATGCGATGGCTGGATGCCGCGATTTCACATCATCGGGCAGGCGACGGGATGCCTCTGAAATAATCTCCAGGCATCGCGTAACCGCATAGACCGTCCGCAGGTCCGCCGCGAACGCGTCGCGATCAGCACCTGCGGCGAACTCAATCGCCAAATCGATGTGATGCAGGATATCCCGGAGGATCCCGTCGGTGCGATCAGAAGGCATAGACAGCGTCGGCCGTCGCGGCAGGAGCGACGTATGATTTCAGACCGTCGCGATTGACGACGTCAACCGGCTCGTCGAAGAGGTTGGAGATGTATTCTTTGAGCTCGACGTAGTCGAAGACTGTAATCCGCGCAGCTGGATCAATCTCGACCATGATATCGACATCGCTGCCAGAGTGATTTTCGCCCCTCGCCACCGAGCCGAACAACGCGGCATGCAAAACGCCGCGCTCGCGAAGAGCAGGCTCAGACTTTCGCAGGATCGCTATCGCATCGGGGCCATTCATTCGCAGAATATAGCACCCTGTTTGGCCCGGCGGGAACCCCGTCGAGGGCCCTCCGGGCGGGCCTACTGCTCCAGCACCATCTGGCCGTTGGCGTATTCGAAGCGCTTGAGGCGGGAGAGGAAGGAGAGGCCGAGCAGGTTCTCCGACAGCGCCGCGTCGGGCAGCACCATGGCGTCGACGTCGCGCACAATGAGGCCGCCGACATCGAGCATGGCGATGCGGGTGCGGGCAGCCTTGATGGTGCCGTTGGCAGTGGAGACGGTGGCGCTGTACTCGCTGCGCGAGGGACGGAGGCCAAAGCGGGCGGCCGAGGTCTCATTCAGCGCAACCACGGAGGCGCCGGTGTCGACCATGAACCCGATGCGCTGGCCTTCGATCCTGCCCTCGGTCTGGAAGTGACCACGGCCATCGCGGGAAATGGCGAGGCTGCGGCCCCCGGTCGGTGCCGCGGCCGCGACGGCAACGGTCGTGCGCGGCGCCGACGTCGCGGACGCCGAGCTCATCTTGTCCGCCATCTGGGCCATGAAGGTACCGAGGCCGATCATGACGGCCGCGAAGATCATAATGTTACGCATTACACCACTTCCGAGCCGAAAGCTCGATTTCACCACGCGGCACGCCCGGCCGCGAGCGGAGCTGCGGCCGGGACGGTGTCATTTTGGCGAAAAGGATGAGCGAACGGTTAACGGGCCGCCGTGTTTCTCACGTCCCGCGCGGCTTGATGCGCCGGGTCGGCAGCGCATTTGCCGGATCGTCCGGCCAGGGATGGCGCGGGTAGCGGCCGCGCAGATCGGAGCGCACTGCGCTGTAGCTGCCGCGCCAGAAACCCGGGAGATCGCGCGTCACCTGCACCGGGCGCTGTGCCGGCGATAACAGCTCCAGCACCAGCGGCACCTTGCCGGCTGCGATCGAGGGATGGATATTGAGACCGAACAATTCCTGCAGCCGCACCGCGATGGTCGGCCCCTGCTCGGCCTCGTAGTCGATCGCGAGCACACTTCCGGTCGGCGCCTCGAAATGCGTCGGCGCCTCGCGGTCGAGCCGCGCGCGCATCTCCCACGGCAGCAGCGCCATCAGCGCGTCGGAGAGATCGCCCGGCGAGATATCCTTCAGCGCGATCTTGTCGTAGAGCGCCGGCACCAGCCAGTCGTCACGCCGCGCGCTCAATCCGTCGTCCGTAAGATCAGGCCAGCTGTCGCCCTCCGTCTTGCGCAGGAACATCACCCGGTCGCGCCACTGCTTTGCGGCCTTCGACCAAGGCAACCGGTCGAGACCGGCGGCGATCAAGCCGTCGGCGAAAATGCGCACGGTGTCTTCCGAGGGCGAGACGGCCAGCGTCGCCTCGGACAGTGTGATGGCATGCAGCACGCGCTTGCGCCGCGCCCGCAACGCCATCGCGCCGCGATCGAAGGAGATCTCGTCGGCTGTCTCGATATGCTCGGCGAAATGCCGCTCGATCTCGCCCTCGGTGATTTGCGCGGCGAGCAGGATACGCCCGCTCGCTGCCGTTCCCGTCATCTCGCCGATCGCGATGTAGGGCGCGCGGGCGAGCGAGGAGGTCTGCTCGACGGCGGCGCCACGGCCATTGGCAAGCACGAAACTGCCATTGCCGCGATTGCGCGCGATGCGGTCCGGGAACGCGTAGGCGAGCATCAAACCAGCCGAGATGTCGTCTTGTGGCCCCGCCTTCTCCGACGCCGCCACCTGCGAGGCCCAGCGCCGCGCCAGGTCGCGCGCGCTCGACGCGCGCGGCGAGCGGTCGCGGCGGAACTGGTCGCGGCGGTGCTCGAGATCGACGCTGTCGCCGCCAAGCCCGCGCTCGGTAATGATCGCCGCGATCTCCGCGGCGGCCTCGCCCTCGCCGGCACGATGCGAATCCACGATCATGCGCGCAAGCCGCGGCGGCAGTGCCAAGGCACGGAGGCTCTTGCCTTCCGCGGTGATGCGGCCGTCGCCATCGAGCGCGTTGAGCTCGGCCAGAAGGCTCTTGGCCTCCTTCCAGGCCGGCGCGGGCGGCGGATCGAGGAACGACAGCGCCGAGAGGTCAGTGACGCCCCATTGCGCAAGATCGAGCACCAGCGAGGACAGATCGGCGCTGAGGATTTCCGGCTGGGTGTAAGGCGCCAGCGAGGCCGTCTGCGGCTCGTCCCAGAGCCTGTAACAGACACCCGGCTCGGTGCGGCCGGCGCGGCCGCGGCGCTGGTCCACCGCCGCACGCGAAGCACGCACGGTCTCGAGCCGCGTCAGGCCGATGTCCGGCTCGTAGCGCGGCACGCGGGCAAGACCGGAATCGACCACGATGCGCACGCCTTCGATGGTGAGCGAGGTCTCGGCGATCGATGTCGCCAGCACCACCTTGCGCATGCCCTTGGGCGCCGGCGCGATGGCGCGGTCCTGCACGGCGGCATCGAGCGCGCCGAACAGCGGCACGATCTCGATCGAGGCGTCCTGCACGCGCTCGGAGAGGAAATTCTGGGTGCGGCGGATTTCGGCGGCGCCCGGCAGGAAGGCCAGCACCGAGCCGCCATCGGCGCGCAGCGCGGATGCGATCGCGTCCGCCATCTGCCGCTCCACCGGTGCGTCCGCCTTGCGGCCGAGATAGCGCGTGTCGACCGGAAAGGCGCGCCCCTCGCTTTCGACGACGGGCGCCTCACCGAGCAGCTTTGCCACGCGCGCGCCGTCGAGCGTTGCCGACATCACGAGGATGCGCAGATCCTCGCGCAGGCCGGTTTGCGCGTCGCGGGCCAGGGCGAGGCCCATATCGGCATCGAGCGAGCGCTCGTGGAATTCGTCGAACAGGATGGCCGCGACGCCTGAAAGTTCGGGATCGTCGAGGATCTGGCGGGTGAAGATGCCCTCGGTCACCACCTCGATGCGCGTGGCGCGCGAGATCTTCGAGCCGAACCGGACGCGGTAACCAACGGTTTCCCCGGGCCGCTCGCCCAGCGATTTGGCCATGCGGTCCGCGCTGGCGCGCGCCGCGATGCGGCGCGGCTCCAGCACGATGATCTTCTTGCCTTTTGCCCAGGGCGCGTCCAGCAGCGCCAGCGGCACCCGCGTGGTCTTGCCGGCGCCCGGCGGCGCCACCAGCACCGCGGCGTTGTTGGCCTCCAGCGTGCGCGACAAATCGTCGAGCACGGCATCGATCGGCAGAGGCGTGTCGAAGCTGCGGGGCAATGTCTATCCACTCGTCATGCCTGGCCCTGTGCCGGGCATCCACGTCTTGGACTAGAAAACAGACGTGGATGGCCGGGACAAGCCCGGCCATGCCGAAATTATTCGCGAAAGCGAATCGTCAGCCCTGCACCAGCGGGCGACCGACGCTGTCATAGGTGAAGCCGGCAGCTTCCATGTCTTCGGGGCGGTAGATGTTGCGCAAGTCGACGATGACGGGCTGCGCCATGATGGTCTTCAGCCGATCGAGATCAAGCGCGCGGAACTGGACCCATTCGGTGACGATGACGAGCGCATCCGCACCATCCGCGCAGGAATAGGCGTCCTCGCAGTAGGTGATGTCAGGCAGCTCGCCCCTCGCCTGCTCCATGCCGACGGGATCGAACGCCTTGACCGTTGCGCCCATGTCGATCAGGCCTGTCACCAGCGGGATCGACGGCGCATCGCGCATATCGTCGGTGTCGGGCTTGAAGGTGAGGCCCAACACCGCAACGGTCTTGCCGCGCAGCGAGCCGCCGAGCGCCTGGCTCACCTTCCGCGCCATCGCACGCTTGCGGTTCTCGTTCACGGCCAAGACGGATTCAACGATGCGCAGCGACACGTCGTGATCCTGCGCAATCTTAATCAGTGCCTTGGTGTCCTTTGGGAAGCACGAGCCGCCGAAGCCGGGACCTGCATGCAGGAACTTGGTGCCGATGCGGTTGTCCAGGCCAATGCCGCGCGCGACTTCCTGGACATTGGCGCCGGCCTTTTCGGACAGATCGGCGATCTCGTTGATGAAGGTGATCTTGGTCGCGAGGAAGGCGTTCGCCGCGTATTTGATCATCTCGGCGGTGCGGCGTTCCGTGAACATCAGCGGCGCCTGGTTCAGCGACAGTGGACGGTAGATGTCGCTCATCACCTTGCGGCCACGCTCGTCGGAGGTGCCGACCACGATGCGGTCGGGAAACTTGAAGTCGCGGATCGCCGCGCCCTCCCGCAGGAACTCGGGGTTCGAGGCGACCACGACGTCGGCGTTGGGATTGGTCTCGCGGATGATGCGCTCGACCTCGTCGCCGGTGCCGACCGGCACGGTCGACTTCGTCACCACGACGGTGAAGCCGGAAAGCGACTGCGCGATCTCGCGCGCGGCGGCATAGACGTAGGACAGATCGGCATGACCGTCGCCGCGGCGCGAGGGCGTGCCGACCGCGATGAAGACGGCATCGGCGTCCGCGACCGGCTTCTTCAGGTCGGTGGTGAAGCCGAGCCGCTTGGCCTTGACGTTGGTCGCAACCAACTCGTCGAGGCCGGGCTCGTAGATCGGGATCTCGCCGCGATGAAGCGCCGCGATCTTCTTCTCGTCCTTGTCGACGCAGGTGACGTCGTGACCGAAATCCGCAAAGCAGGCCCCGGACACCAAACCAACATAGCCCGTGCCGATCATCGCGATACGCATGAAAATCCCTGTTTCAGATTGGTTAACGAAACCCGACGCGGGGCGGTTTAGCATTTTCCCGAGGGGAGGGAACAGTCCGAGAGACAAAAAAGCGGCACGGGAATTGAACCGGTAAAGAAGTCGGAAACCGCTGGGGCCCCACACTGCCCCACACCCGAACAGGACGGGCGGAACACGCCTCGAAAAGGGACACCGTGGCACCAACGGACACAATCGCAGGGAACGGAGGCATCAAAGCCTCGTCCGCCGCGCGTGTCGACTGGGTCGATTACGCCAAGGGCATCTGCATCATCATGGTCGTGATGATGCATTCGGTGCTGGGGGTCGAGTTCGCCGCCGGCGAGACCGGTTTCATGCATGTTGTCGTGGCCTTCGCAAAGCCGTTCCGGATGCCGGATTTCTTCCTGATCTCGGGCCTGTTCCTGGCGCTGGTGATCGACCGGGACTGGCGAACCTATCTCGACCGCAAGCTGGTGCATTTCGTTTATTTCTATGTCGTCTGGGTGACGATCCAGTTCGGCTTCAAGGCGCCCGCTTTCGCGGCGGAGACGGGCTGGCAGCACGTTGGCTTGTCGTATCTGGAATCCTTCGTCGAGCCGTTCGGAACGCTGTGGTTTATCTATCTGCTGCCGATCTTCTTCGTGGTCACAAAACTGACACGCAGGATTCCGCCGCTCGCGATCTGGCTCCTCGCCGCCGCGCTGGAGACGGCACGCATCACGACGGGGTGGACCGTCATCGACGAGTTCTGCTCGCGTTTCGTCTATTTCTATTCGGGCTATCTGTTCGCGCCTTACGTGTTCGCGCTGTCGGATCGCGCGCGGAAGCATCCGGCGCTTGCGCTCGTAGCGCTCGCGACCTGGACACTGGTCAATACCGGCCTCGTCGTGTTGGGGGCCAGCGAATGGATGATCGTCTCGCTCGTGCTCGGTTTTGCCGGCGCCTGCGCGATCATCACGACCGGGACGCTGCTCGCACGCGCCCGCTGGATGAACGTCCTGCGCTTCTGCGGCGAACATTCGATCGTGATCTATCTCGCCTTCTTCCTGCCGATGGCGGCGACGCGCACGCTGCTGCTGCGCTCCGGAATCATTCCCGATATCGGCACGGTTTCGCTGATCGTCACCGTCGCCGGGGTGATCGGTGCGCTCGCGATCTGGAAGACCGCCTTGCTGCTCAATGCCCGCTTCCTGTTCGAACGGCCCGATGCATTCTGGATCGCACCGAGGAAGACGGGGCCGGTGTTGCAGGCGGCCGAGTAGCTGCGCAATCGCTGTCGTCCCCAGGAAAAGCGGGTGCCATAACCACAGGAAGAAGTTGCGGCGTACGAGAGGTGTGGGAATCCGCTCAAAAATCCCCCTTCCAAGGCTGTCAAAGTCCGCAAAAATTCATACATTGCGGCCATGCCCAAGACATCCCCGACGACCTCCGCCAAAGCTGACACCAAGGCTGCGCCAAATGCCGCCGGGAGCGAGCCTCTGGCGACCGCTGCTGCCAAACCTGTTGCAGCCAAGGCGGCCGGCAAGGGCGACCACGTGTTCCTGGTCGACGGTTCCGGCTACATCTTCCGCGCCTACCATGCGCTTCCGCCGATGAACCGCAAGTCCGACGGCCTGCAGGTCAATGCTGTGCTCGGCTTCTGCAACATGCTGTGGAAGCTTTTGCGCGAGATGCCCGAAGACAACCGGCCGACGCATCTGGCGATCATCTTCGACAAGTCGGAAATCACCTTCCGCAACAAGATCTATCCTGAGTACAAGGCGCACCGGTCCCCTGCCCCGGACGACCTGATCCCGCAATTCTCGCTGATCCGAGAAGCGGTGCGCGCCTTCGACCTGCCTTGCCTCGAACAGGTTGGCTTCGAGGCCGACGATCTGATCGCCACCTATGTGCGGCAGGCCTGCGAGCGCGGCGCCAGCGCCACCATCGTGTCCTCCGACAAGGACCTGATGCAGCTCGTCACCGATTGCGTCACCATGTACGACACCATGAAGGATCGCCGCATCGGCATTCCCGAGGTGATCGAGAAGTTCGGCGTGCCGCCGGAGAAGGTGGTCGAGGTCCAGGCGCTGGCCGGCGATTCCACCGACAACGTGCCCGGCGTGCCCGGCATCGGCATCAAGACCGCGGCGCAGCTGATCATCGAATATGGCGACCTCGACCAACTGCTGTTCCGCGCCGGCGAGATCAAGCAACCCAAGCGCCGCGAGGCGCTGCTCGAGAACGCGGAGAAGGCTCGCATCTCGCGGCAGCTCGTGCTGCTCGATGACAAGGTCGGCCTCGAGGTGCCATTGGATGACCTTGCCGTCCACGAGCCCGACCCGCGCAAGCTGATTGCCTTCCTCAAGGCAATGGAATTCACCACGCTGACGCGACGCGTCGCGGATTATTCGCAGATCGATCCCGCCAATGTTGATGCCGACCCCGGCTATGCAAGCGGCGCCAGCGTGTTTACGCCGCTGCCGGCGTCGGACGTCGTGCCCACACCGGGGACCGGCACGCCAGCGCAAGCCGCCTCAGGCCAGCCTAACAAATCCGCCGGCAAGCAGGACAAGGCCGCGAGCCCGAAGGGTGCACCGATCTCGCTCGCCGTCGCACGCGAAGAGGCTCTGCGCAAGATTCCGGTCGATCGCAGCAAGTACCAGACGATCAAGACACTAAAGGAGCTCAACGCATTCGTCGCGCGCATCCATGATGCCGGCCATGTCGCGATCGAGATCAAGGCAAACTCCATCGATCCGATGCAGGCCGATCTCTGCGGCATCGCGCTGGCGCTGGCGCCGAACGAGGCCTGCTACGTCCCGCTGGCGCACAAGCAGTCCGGCGGTGGTGCCGGCCTGTTCGACGCCGGCCTTGCGCCCGATCAGGTCAGGCACAGCGATGCGATCGAAGCCCTGCGGCCGGTGCTGGAATCCTCAGGCATTCTCAAGATCGGCTTCGATGTCAAATTCACCGCTGTGATGCTGGCGCAGCATGGCATCTTTTTGTGCAACATCGACGATGCGCAACTGATCTCCTACGTGCTCGACGCCGGCCGCGGCTCGCATGCGCTGGAGCAGCTGTCGGAGCGCTGGTTCGGCCATGCCATGCTCAAAGAAAATGAGCTGCTCGGCAGCGGCAAGGGCAAGATCACCTTCGACCAGGTGCCGGTCGACAAGGCGGCGGCGCTGTCGGCCGAAGGCGCCGACGTCGCCTTGCGCATCTGGCAGGTGCTCAAGCCGCGCCTCGTCGCCGAGCACATGAATACCGTCTACGAGACGCTGGAGCGGCCGTTGGTGTCGGTGCTCGCGCGCATGGAGCGGCGGGGCATCTCGATCGACCGCCAGGTGCTGTCGCGTCTTTCCGGCGACTTTGCCCAGACCGCGGCGCGCGTCGAGGCCGAGATCCAGGAGATCGCGGGCGAGCCCGTCAATGTCGGCAGCCCCAAACAGATCGGCGACATCCTGTTCGGCAAGATGGGCTTGTCAGGCGGGACCAAGACGAAAACCGGGGCATGGTCGACCACCGCGCAAGTGCTGGACGAACTCGCCGAGCAGGACCACGACTTCCCGAGAAAGATCTTGGAGTGGCGCCAGGTCTCGAAACTGAAATCGACCTACACCGACGCGCTGCCGACCTATGTCAATCCGCAGACCCATCGCGTCCACACCACCTACGCGCTGGCCGCGACCACCACTGGGCGGCTGTCGTCGAACGAGCCGAATCTGCAGAACATCCCGGTCCGCACCGAGGACGGCAGAAAGATCCGGCGCGCCTTCATCGCGACGCCAGGGCACAAGCTCGTCTCGGCGGACTATTCGCAGATCGAGCTGCGGCTGCTCGCGGAGATCGCCGACATTCCCGTGCTGAAGCAGGCGTTCCGCGACGGCCTCGACATTCACGCGATGACCGCCTCGGAAATGTTCGGCGTGCCGATCGAGGGCATGCCGAGCGAAATCCGCCGCCGCGCCAAGGCGATCAATTTCGGCATCATCTACGGCATCTCGGCATTCGGCCTCGCCAACCAGCTCGGCATCGCCCGCGAGGAAGCCTCGGCCTACATCAAGAAATATTTCGAGCGCTTCCCCGGCATCCGCGCCTACATGGACGAGACGCGGGATTTCTGCCGGAGCCACGGCTACGTCACCACGCTGTTCGGCCGGAAGATGCACTATCCTGACATCAAGGCGTCCAATGCCTCGGTGCGCGCCTTCAACGAGCGCGCCGCGATCAACGCGCGGCTCCAGGGCACCGCGGCCGACATCATCCGCCGTGCCATGACGCGGGTCGAGGATGCCCTCGCCGCAAACAGGCTGTCGGCGCAGATGCTGCTGCAGGTCCACGATGAATTGATCTTCGAGGTGCCCGACGCGGAGGTCGCAGCGACGATCCCCGTCGTGCAGCACGTGATGCAGGACGCGCCGTTCCCGGCCGTGCTGCTATCAGTGCCGCTGCATGTGGATGCGCGCGCGGCGAACAACTGGGACGAAGCGCATTGAGGCCGCTTCCGCGGGATGCTGCCCAGCGCGCCGCCCTTCGCGGCGTGGTGCGCTGCTGATCCGGGGTCCACGCCGCGCCAACTGGGCTCCCGGCTCTGCGGCGCACCGTTCACGCTGCGCCGCGTCCGGGACACGAGAGTTGAATTGTCCTCCGAGCAATTGCGTGATGGCCCCATTTCGCCGCGCATATTAGAACCGGTGTTATCTCCCGCGCCGGTTCAATCATGCCCCACACCTCCGCCCTGCTCGGCTTCGCCCTTATTTGCCTCGGTCTCGTGCTCACGCCCGGACCGAACATGATCTATCTGATCTCGCGCTCGATCACGCAGGGGCCCGCGGCCGGCATCGTTTCGCTCGGCGGCGTGGCGCTCGGCTTCGTGTTCTACATGCTGTGCGCTGCGTTCGGCATCACGGCGCTGCTGCTGGCCATTCCCTTTGCCTATGACGCGCTGCGCCTCGCCGGCGCCGGATATCTGTTGTGGCTCGCCTGGCAGGCAGTGAAGCCGGGCGGACGCTCGCCGTTTCAGGTCAGGAAGCTGGCCATCGACAGCCCGCGCAAATTGTTCGCGATGGGGTTCGTCACCAATCTGCTCAACCCGAAGATCGCGATGCTGTATCTGGCACTGCTGCCGCAGTTCATCGATCCCGCCGCTGGGAGCGTGCTGGTGCAGTCGGTCGTGCTCGGCGCGATCCAGATCGCGATCAGCGTCAGCGTGAATGCGATGATCGCACTCGCCGCCGGATCCATCGCGCTATTCCTGGCGAGCCGGCCGAGCTGGATGCTGGTGCAGCGCTGGCTGATGGGCACGGTGCTGGCGGGGCTCGCGGTGCGGATGGCGGTCGAAGCGAAGAAGGCTTGACCGCCGTCGTAAGCCTCGCGCTCGTGTCCGGGGTACGAGGGGCTGGCAGGCTAATCCAGCTTCGCGTCCATCCCCCGCTTCACCGCCGGACGGGCCATCAGGGCTTCATACCAGCGCCTGACATTGGGGAAGTCCGCCAGTTCAACCTTGTGGCGAGGATGACGCCAGGCCCAGCCCAGGATGGCAAAATCGGCAATTGAGAGGTCGCCGGCGACGAAATCGCGCCCCTCCAGGCGGCGGTCGAGCACTCCATAGAGCCGGCGCGTCTCCGCCATGTAGCGCTTCAGGCCGTAGGCACGGTCCTGCTCGTTCTCGAGCGCGATGAAATGGTGCACCTGGCCCGGCATCGGGCCGAAGCCGCCCATCTGCCACATCAGCCATTCGTAGACGGGGATACGGGCGCCAAGCGGTTTCGGCAGGAATTTGCCGGTCTTTTCGCCGAGATAGAGCAGGATCGCGCCTGATTCGAAGATGCTGACGGGCTTGCCGTCGGGGCCCTCGGGATCGACGATCGCGGGGATCTTGTTGTTCGGGGAGAGCTCGAGGAACCGAGGTGCCATCTGCTCGCCCTTTGTGATGTTCACCGGGATCACCTTGTACGGCAGCCCCATCTCCTCCAGCGCGACCGAGATCTTGCGGCCGTTCGGCGTGTTCCAGGTGTGCAGCTCGATGGTCATTCCCATGTCCTTCCCAGGAGGCGTCGTGCCCGACTTCGGCTCTCAACTACTCCAGAAGGTCGCGCCCCCACAACCGTCAGCCCTGGACGGCCGATCCCTGTTGACGAGGGACGCCCCCTCTGGAATGTCGCGGCCGTCGCGGATAAATTCCGCCTCCTCTAAAAAGCTGTTCGAGGGACCGTCGTGTCGAAATCTGCCTCCCGCGCCCGCCTGTTCGAAATCATCCGCCGGCGCTCCTTCGGCCGCGGCGAGGTGACGCTCGCGTCGGGCCGCAAGAGTGATTTCTACTTCAACCTCAAGCCGACCATGCTCGACCCCGAGGGGGCGACCCTGCTCGCCGAGCTGACCTTTGAGGCGCTGAAGGACGACAATCTCGATTTCATCGGCGGCCTCGAAATGGGCGCGGTGCCGCTCGCTGGTGCACTGGCGCAGATCTCCTGGATCAAGGGCCATCCGATCGCAGCCTTCTTCGTGCGCAAGAAGCCGAAGGAGCACGGCGCCAAGCTCGCGATCGAAGGCCTGCCAAAGGGCGAGACGCTTGCAGGCAAGCGCGTCGTGATCGTCGAGGACGTCACCACCACCGGCGGCTCGGCGATGAAGGCGGTGGAATCCGTGCGCGAGACCGGCGCCGAGGTGGTGCTGGTGCTGACAATGGTCGACCGCGAGGAAGGCGCCACCGATACGTTCGGTGCGGCCGGCCTGCCGTTCCGTTCGCTGTATAAGGCATCGGAATTCTTGAAGGCGTGAGGCCTTCCGTGTCCCGGGCGCGGCGCAGCGTTCCGGCGATGCGAAGCATCGTCCGGTACGGTGGGCCGCTGAACCGGGACCCAGCTGTTTCCGCATCGGGATGGGCCCCGGCTCTGCAGCGCACCGCTGAAGGAGCGCTGCGCTGCGTCCGGGGCACGAGACCAACTCTCCCTCAACCGCTCATTTACCATCCGGCCTTATGGTGAATCATGTGCTGAGACCCCCCTTGGGATCTCGGCCGGTTCAGTAGCGTCGGGTGGAGTGAGCGTTGCGTACAGTCCTGTCCCATGCGCGCCGGCGGCGTCGCGCGATGCTTGCAGCCGCTACCCTGGCAGCACCGCTGCTTGCGGCTCCCGCCCCGGTTTCGGCCGAAGGCCTGTTCGATTTTTTCTTCGGCGGCATGCAACAGCAGCGGCCGCAGCGCGAGGTGCCGCAACAGGCGAGCTCCTACGCCGATCCTTTCACCGGCCAGCAAAATGCCGCAACCCCGCAATATGTGCCGCCGACACGGTCCGCTGCGGCAGGCGGTTCGGGCCCGGCCTTCTGCGTGCGCAGCTGCGACGGCAAATATTTTCCGCTGATGCGCGGCCTCACCTCGCCGGCACAGATGTGTCAGGCGTTCTGTCCTGCCGCCGCGACCAAGGTCTTTTTCGGCTCCTCGATCGACGGTGCCGCCTCACAGACCGGCGAGCGTTACGCGGACAGCGAGAACGCATTCGCCTACCGCAAGGCGCTGCGCGCCGACTGCACCTGCAACGGCCGCGAGCCGGTCGGCCTTGCCCCGGTCGATCTCGCGCTGGACTCCTCCCTGAAAGCGGGCGACGTGATCGCCACCACTGACGGCCTCGTCGCCTATACCGGCATCCGCGTCGGCAACGACCAGGCGGCGGACTTCACCCCGGTTGCGTCCTATCCCGGCCTCACCGCCCAGGTCCGCGCGCGCCTCGGCGAGATGAAGGTGGCTCCGGTGCGAGCGGAAACGGTGTCGGCCGATGCGCCCGCTGCGGAGATCATGCGTGAGACGCCGTCCAATGTGGCGGTGCCGAAGACGGCGGCGCAGAGATCGGCGAAGCGGGCGGGATTGGATTAACTCGCTCTCGTGTCCCGGACGCGGCGCGGCATGCAATGACGCGACGCAGAGCCGGGACGCAGAATGCCGCGAGATGGGTCCCCGGCACTGCAGCGCATCGCTTGGCGGGCTGCGCTTTGTCCGGGGCACGGCGATCACCTTCCGATGATCACCCCGATCACGTTCGGCGCCGCCAGATATTTCTCCTCGATCGCCGCGCGTGCGGCGGCGCGGTTGTCCGGCGTCAAGAGTCCGCGCTTCTCGGCCAGGATCATCCAGCAGAAGCCCCACCAGTCCGTCAGCATGCCCTGATCGCCGACGAGATCGTAGCCCTGCTCAGCCGCGAAGATGCGCGCATGCGCTTCGTCGAGCGTGTCGAGAAACAGGTGATCCTCGGTCGAGAACAGAGCATCGCTGACATCGTCGATGGTGTAGCCCCAGATCGACTGGCACACCGCGTTGAATTCGCGGTCGAACTGGTCGTCGTCGATCCTCTGGCGCGCCGCGGCCTGATGCAGCCGCGACAGCGAGCGCGCGAAATCGGCGATACGGGTGAGGGCAAATTGATCGAAGGCGATAGTGGACATCTAGTCCTCGCAAAGTCTGACAGACGCTAGATATTGTGGGCAGCGCGCCGAATCACAATGATATATCAAAGACTTGCTAAAGTGTTCTTAATTTGTTCCGAGGAAATCTCAGGAACAGCGCGAGGCCGCAATGGCGTGGACGCGGCGGTCGCCCAAGAGATGGGCGACAAAGCCATTGGCCGGGAAGATCTTTGCGAACGCCACGTCGCGGATGCTGAGGCCGCCGGCATAAGCCCCGAACGCCGGCATCACCGCGCGCATCCCGTCGGAGGCGAAGCAGCGACGCTCCATCGAGCGGCCGCGCGCGGAGACGCGCGCCTTGGGATGAAGATGGCCGGCAATCTCGCCGCGCACGCCGGTGGGCTCATGACGGAAGGTGATCGGGCCGATCGCGACCTCGTCGGCGATGGTGCCGCCGAGATCGCGGGGCAGTATCGGGTCGTGATTGCCGGAGATCCAGATCCAGTCGCGGCCGGTTTGGAGCGCGGCGACGGCATCGCGGTCGTCCGACGACAACCGCTCATGCGCCTTTCGGTCGTGAAAGCTGTCGCCGAGCGCGATGACGGTGCGCGGATCATGGCGGGAGATGGCAGCAGCGAGACGGCTCAGCGTTGCGAGCGTATCGTAAGGGGGCAGCAGCACACCGCGGGTGGCGAAGCTGGAGCCTTTTTCCAGATGCAGGTCGGAGACGACCAGCAGGCGCTGCTCTTCCCAGAACAGCGCGCCGGAGAGATCGGCGGCGAAGGTCACGTCGGTGATGGTGACGGTGGACACGCGCATGTCGTTGACATCCCCCGATACCTGCGCGCCAACAGTCACGTCAAAACCCGTTCTTATCCCATCGCCTCTTTGACGAGCTCATCGGCGGCTTCCGCCAAAAGTTCGTCTGCAGCTTCGCCATAGACTGACTCGCGGCCGATTTCCAGCATCACGGGCACCGCGAGCGGGGAGACGCGGTCGAGTTCCCGGTGCGTGATTCGGCCGTGGATGCGGGCGAGCATGTCGCTGAGGCGGCGCAGGTCAAGCAAACCCGTGGCGGCGTCGGCGCGGGCGGCGCGCAAGAGGACATGATCGGCCTGGTGCTTGCGCAGCACGTCATAGACGAGATCAGTCGAGAACAGCACCTGGCGGCGGCTCTTCTCCTCGCCAGTGTGCCGGCGCGCGATCAGGCCGGAGATGATCGCGCAGTTGCGGAACGTGCGCTTCATCAAGGCAGACTCCGCAAGCCAGGCTTCGAGATCGTCGCCGAGCATATCAGGGTCGAACAGCGCGTTGAGGTCGATCCGGCCATCGCGGATCATGAAGGACATGTCGCCGAGCGCCCAGACTGCGATGGCATATTCATTGGCGACGAAGCCGAGCGGCCGCGCGCGGGCGCGCTCGAGGCGCCGCGTCAGCAGCATGCCGAGGGTCTGATGCGCGAGGCGTCCCTCGAAGGGATAGCAGACGAGATAGTGCTTGTTGGAGCGCGGAAAGCTCTCCACCAGGAGCTCGCGTACCGCCGGCACTTGGCTGACGTCCCTTTGCAGCGACAGCCAGTCGCGCACCTGCTCCGGCAAGCCGCCCCAGGCGCGCCCGTCGTCGAGCAGCCGGCGCACGCGCTCGGCAAGATAGGTCGAGAGCGGGAATTTGCCGCCCATATAGGACGGCACTTTCGGGTCCTTGTCATGCGCGCGCGAGACATAGACCTGGTCCTCGACCAGGGTTTCGTAGCGCACCACCTCGCCTGAGAACACGAAGGTATCGCCGGGGCTGAGGCCCTCGATGAAGGCTTCCTCGATCTCGCCAAGCAACCTGCCGCCGCGCGCGATCACGCCGGTCGAACCGCCCGCTTTTCCTTGGCCGCCGCGCGAGCGCACCAGCCGCACCTTCAGCATGTCGTCCTCGACGATGGTGCCGACATTCATGCGGTAGCTCTGCCGCACCTTCGGGTTGGCGACGCGCCAGCGCCCCTCCTTGTCCTGCTTGATGCGGGCGAAGCGCTCATAGGTCTTCAACGCGTAGCCGCCGGACGCCACGAAATCGACGACGTCGTCGAAATCCTGCCGCGACAGGTCGGCGTAAGGCGCCGCGGTGCGAATCTCGGCATAGAGTTCATCGGAGAGGAACGGCTCGCCGCAGGCACAGCCCAGCACATGCTGGGCCAGCACGTCGAGGCCACCCGTGCGCAACGGCGGCGTATCCTGCGCGTTCTCGGCAATCGCGTCGATCGCGACGCGGCACTCCAGCACCTCGAAACGGTTGGCCGGCACCAGCACCGCGCGCGAGGCCTCGTCAAGGCGGTGGTTGGCGCGGCCGATGCGCTGCATCAGGCGCGAGGAGCCCTTGGGCGCACCGATATTGACGACCAGATCGACATCGCCCCAGTCGACGCCGAGGTCGAGCGAGGAGGTGCAGACAACGCCGCGCAATCTGCCCGCCGACATCGCGTCCTCGACCTTGCGGCGCTGGGCGACGTCGAGCGAGCCGTGATGCAGCGCGATCGCGAGGCCGTCGTCGTTCATGCTCCAGAGATTCTGGAACAGCATCTCGGCCTGGCTGCGGGTATTGACGAAGACGAGCGTGGTCTTGTTGGCCTTGATCAGCTCGTAGATTTCAGGGAGCGCGTGGCGCGCGCTGTGGCCGGCCCAGGGCAGGCGCTCGCGCGTGTCGAGCATCTCCACTTCAGGCGGCGCCGCCCCGCCGGCGACCACGATGTCGGCGGCGGCTTCCTTGCCGCCGGGCTGCGGCACCAGGAAGCGCGCGAGCTGATCCGGCTCGGCCACGGTTGCCGACAGGCCGATCGCGCGCATCTGCGGCGCGAGGCGCCACAGCCGTGCAAGGCCGAGCGAGAGCAAATCGCCGCGCTTGGACGTCACCAGCGCATGCAGCTCGTCGAGCACGATGCGCTTCAGGGAGGAGAACAGGAACGGCGCGTCGTCGGAGGACAGCAGCAGCGCAAGTTGCTCGGGCGTCGTCAGCAACACGTCCGGCGGATAGCGCCGCTGCCGCTGGCGCCGCGATACCGGCGTGTCGCCGGTGCGGGTCTCGACCTTGATCGGCAGCGCCATCTCGGCGATCGGCCGCTCCAGATTGCGCGCGATGTCGACGGCGAGCGCTTTCAGCGGCGAGATGTAGAGCGTATGCAGGCCGCCGGAACGTTGCACGCTGCGGCCGGTGGAGACGAGGCTTTGCTTCGCACCTGCGTTCCGTTCGGCCGCTTCGGTCGAAAGCTCCACCAGCGTCGGCAGAAATCCCGCCAGCGTCTTGCCGGCGCCGGTCGGCGCGATCAGCAGCGCGCTAGCGTCCTCGCGCGCCTTTTCCAGCAGCGCCAATTGATGCGCGCGCGGCGACCAGCCCCGTGCCGCGAACCATTGCTGGAAGCGGCCAGGCAGCAGCGCGGCCGGCTCGGCCGATGTTTGGAGAATACGGGGCGGCACGGCATGACACGTAAGCCGTGGCGGTGGGTTCGTCGAGGGGTGGGGTCCCTCCCGCCGACGGCGAGGAGGGTCAGCGGTCTCACGCTCCGGCCGGCACCTGGTCGAGAAAGCCGGTCACGCTTCTGATGCGGCCGTCCTTCAGCACGGCGAAATCAGTGCCCTTGATCGGGCTGTCGGTGCCATCGGGACCAAGTCCCCACGAAAAGCGGATGTGATCGCCGTAGCCGTTGGGCTCGCCGATCAGCTGAAACTTGAAATCGGGAAAGCGCTGTTGCACGCCTGCGATCAGCGCCTCGATGCCGTCGCGGCCATCGCCCTTCATCAGGGGATCGACATAGCTCGCATCCGTCGTCCAGTTTTCGCTGAGCAGCTCGCGGCGCCGGCCGGCCGTGCGCTCGTTCCAGAGCTCGATGTAGCGGCGGGCGATGGTGATGGGGTCGGTCATGGGGCTCTCCTTCGATGGGGCCGTATTCGGCTGACCGTCACTATCGAAGGTTCACGCGCGCCGATCGATTACCTCAGAGGTCATCGTTGCGCGAAAAAATAAGAGCGCGATGATGTTGTCATCGCGCTCCATCGCCTGCGATGTTCGACGACTACTTCGCAGCCGTAACCATGATCTCGACGGTGTATTGCGGCGCCGCCAGCTTGGCTTCGACGGTGGCGCGCGCCGGGGTGTTGCCGGGCGAGACCCAGGCGTCCCACACAGCGTTCATCTCGCCGAAGGTTTTCATGTCGGTGATGTAGATCGTCGCCGAGAGCAGCTTCGACTTGTCGGTGCCGGCCTTGGCGAGATGGCCGTCGATGGTCGCCAGGATGTCCTGGGTCTGCTTCGTCACGCTTTCGCCGCCGGCTTTGTTCGCGACGACGCCGGCGAGATAGACGGTGTCGCCGTGCACCACGACCTGGCTCATGCGCGGGCCGGTTTCAAAACGCTCGATGCTCATTGGGGGATCTCCTCACTGGAATGGCGGCCCTGTCTAGCCCAGTGCCTCGGGCTCTGCCACCCCCGGCGCGCATGCGTTGCCTGCCGATGCATGCGTCGTTTACGGAAGCTGACTGAAAAATGTCCAGATTGTCTCGGCTCCGTCGATGTCGCTGTTCTGTGACCCCAGCAGACTGGTTGCGACCCTTGGGAAGCGGGCATCCGGGGCGAAGCCGGGCATGCGGTGACCGCCATGATTGATGCGATAGAGCACGACGTCGTGCCCGGCCGGGCAGCGCGAGGTGATCCGGGTGATCGTGGACTGATCCGCAGGATTCTTGTCGGGCAGATCGACCGTCCCCGCGTCACCTGTCTCGCAGCCATTGAGCTTGCGCCAGAACGCCAGGGTCTCGTCGGTCGACCAGAATCCATCTGCGGCATAATAGCTCGATCCGCGTCCGCCCTCGTAAGGCACCAGCGGATCGGCCGTGCCGTTGATGAGCAACATCGGCAGCGGCCGTGACGGATGGCACGTGACCGCGGCCTCGTCGGTGAGATTCATGATCACGCTCGCGCCCGCGGCAAACAGATCGGCGCGGGCGCAAACCAGCGTCATCGCCATGGCGCCGCCATTGGAGCTGCCGGCGACATAGACGCGCTTTGCATCGGCCGTGCCGTCGGCCACCAGCTTTTCGACCAGCTTTGCGATGAAGGCGACATCATCGGTACCCACCGGTGGTCCGCGCAGGGCGGGTCCCGCCTTCGTCCGCGCATCGGCCCAGGCGTGGTTGAGGCCGTCGGGAAACACCACGGCAAAACCTTCTCGTTTCGCGACCTGCGGCCACGCCGTCCGCGTGACCATGTCGGCGCCGCGCTGGGTCTTGCCATGCAGGACGATCACGAGCGCTGCAGGCTTTTTCGCCGGCAGTTGCGCGGTGTAGGAGCGCTTCACGCCGTTGACGTCGATCGTCTCGGCGGATGCGACCGAAGCGGCGGCCAATGCCGCAACAAACGCCGCGATGCGCAGCCGCCGCATGATCTAGCCGACCGCTTTGGCCGCGGCACGTCCCGCATTGCGGCCCGAGAACAGGCAGCCGCCGAGGAACGTGCCTTCCAGCGAGCGATAGCCGTGCACGCCGCCGCCGCCGAAGCCGGCGGCTTCGCCGACCGCGTAGAGGCCGGGAATGACGCGTCCCTCGCTGCCGAACACGCGGGAGTCGAGATCGGTCTCGAAGCCGCCCAGCGTCTTGCGGGTGAGAATGTTGAGCTTGACCGCGATCAGCGGCCCCTGCGCGGGATCCAGGATCCGGTGTGGGGAGGCGGTGCGGATCAGTCTGTCGCCGATATAGCGGCGCGCATTGTGAATGTTCATCACCTGCGCGTCCTTGACGTAGGGATTGGCGATCTCGCGGTCGCGCGCCTCGATCTGCATCCTGATGTGCTCGAGCTTGAGAAGGTCGCTGCCGGCAAGCTTGTTCATCCCGGCAACAAGGTCCTCGATCTTGTCGCGTACGATGAAGTCGACACCATGGCTTTTGAACGCTTCCACCGGCGCCGGTGCGCCCTTGTTGGTGGCGCGCTTGATCGTCATGCGCCAGCTCTTGCCGGTCAGGTCGGGGTTCTGCTCCGAGCCCGATAGCGCAAACTCCTTCTTGATGATGCTCTGGGTCAGGATGAACCAGGAATAATCGTAACCCGTCGCCATGATGTATTGGAGCTGGCCGAGCGTGTCGGAGCCCGGAAACAGCGGCGCCGGCAGCCGCGTGCCTGTGGCGTCGAACCACATCGAGGACGGCCCGGGCAGGATACGGATGCCGTGACGCGGCCAGATCGGTGACCAGTTCTGGATGCCCTCGACATAATGCCACATGCGGTCGCGATTGATCAGCCGCGCGCCTGATTTCTCGGTGATGCCGATCATGCGGCCATCGACATGTTCGGGCACGCCGGAGATCATGAATTTCGGGGGATCACCGAGCCGCTTCGGCCAGTTCTGCCGGACCAGCTCGTGATTGCCGCCGATGCCGCCGGACGCCACGATGACGGCCTGCGCTTTCAGCGAGAACTCACCGGCGACGTTGCGCGAGGAGCTCTTGCCGCGCTCGACATTGTCGGGGGCGAGGATCGCGCCGCCGACGCCATCCACCGTGCCGTTGGTGATGGAGAGCGCGTCGACGCGGTGGCGGAACCTGAAGCTCAGCCGGCCGCCGTTGGCAGCCTCTCGCGCGCGGCGCTCGAACGGCTCGACAATGCCGGGGCCGGTGCCCCAGGTGACGTGAAAGCGCGGCACGGAATTGCCGTGGCCCATGGCGTCGTAGCCGCCGCGCTCGGCCCAGCCGACCACGGGAAAGATGCGATGGCCCA
Source organism: Bradyrhizobium sp. 199 (assembly GCF_023073355.1). GTDB lineage: Bacteria > Pseudomonadota > Alphaproteobacteria > Rhizobiales > Xanthobacteraceae > Bradyrhizobium. The sequence goes on along the minus strand of NZ_JADPJI010000002.1, from coordinate 457,870 downwards.
TGGCCCGCAGCCAGGCGCGCTTCTCGCCGGCCGCGAACGCCACATAGGCCTCAGCCCATTGCCGCGGCCAGAAATCCTCGTCCCGGTCGAAGCCCGCGGCACCGATCCAGTCCTGCATGGCCAGGGCGAAGGAATCCTTGATGCCGAGCCGGCGCTGCTCCGGCGAATCGACCAGGAACAATCCGCCGAACGACCAGAACGCCTGGCCGCCGAGCGACTGCTCGCCTTCCTGGTCGACCACGATCACGCGCTTGCCCGCTTCGGCGATTTCGGTTGCGGCGACCAGTCCCGACAGTCCCGCGCCGACGACGATCACGTCCGTCTCTTCAGCCATGTATTCCCCCACCCTAAATTCCCTGTATTTGCCCGGATTGAAGCCAGCGGTTGTAACTGAGATCAAGTGTGTGGCGCGCAAGACATCCTTAACTTGTTCCACTTTGGGATAAAGACTGTCCGAGTGCAGCGCGGACGCAACACTGGAATTGAATTTGGTTTGAGCGAGCCGGCCCGCCTAGACAAAACTTCGGTTACGACGGACGCTAGCCGTGCATCACCACCTGACAAGCAGATTCGAATTCGACCGGGGCGGGGGCCAATGAAGTTTCTGACGGGGTTGCTTGCGGCGGTTCTGTTGATCGCTGGCATGGGGGCTTCTCACGCGGTGGTTCGGATCGCCGATGATCGCGGCGGCCGGATCGGAACCTACGTCGACAAGTACCAGGATCTGCGTCAGTCCGGCGAAACCGTCATCATCGACGGCCTCTGCGCCTCCGCCTGCACCATCGTCCTCGGCGCGATCCCGCATGACCGCATCTGCGTGACCTCGAGCGCGACGCTTGGCTTCCACGCGGCCTGGGATTTCGGCAGCAATGGCCGCGCCATTACCAATGCCGAGGCGACCCAGATGCTCTATGCGATGTACCCATCGCAGGTGAAGCGCTGGATCAGCCAGCGTGGCGGCCTCACCCCGCACATGCTCTTCCTGAAGGGCAGGCAGCTCCAGGCCATGTACAAGCCCTGCTACCTGGACGCCCAGGCCTCGGCGATCAAGCCGTCGCGACGGCCTATGCCGCAAGCGGACCAGATCGAATCCGCCCGCGGCCAGCTCCTGCGCTGACGTTCTCGGCCTGACTGTGGCGTTCTAGCCCGCCGGCAGTGCCTTGGCCCGCTGGCGGCGCTTCCCTGCTGGCGGCGCTTCCCTGCTGGCGGCGCCTTGCCCACGGGCGGGCCGAAGCCTATCTGAGGGTTGGGAACCCGGGCTTTTGCCCCCATCATTGCCATGGCTCAACCAGTACATCCGGCACATCGCCTCCAGGACAATTCGCCCACTGCCGGCCGGACGCCGTCCGTGCTGCTGTTGGCCGGCGTGGCGATCGGTGGATTGCTCGTGCTCGGCGCGCTGGCGCTGTGGTTCCACTACGGCACGCAGATGTTCTTCGAAATGATCAGGACCGGTTTCGCCGCCTGCTTCTGATTCGCGACAGGAAGTTTCCGCTCATGAGTTCCGCCGCCCGTCCGCTGGTGATCGCGACCGCCTTTGCCGCAAGCCTCATTGTCGGCCTCCTGATCATGTTCTGGGCCATGGGCGGGGTCAGCAAAGTGGCGCAACCGGCCGCCATCGGCGGCCCGTTCCAGCTCACCGACCAGAACGGCAAGGCCGTCACCGACAAGAGCCTGAAGGGCAAGCCGACGCTGATTTTCTTCGGCTACACCCATTGCCCCGACGTCTGCCCGACGTCGCTGTTCGAGATCTCGGAAGTGCTGCGCGCGATGGGCAAGGATGCCGACAAGGTCAATGCCGTCTTCATCTCGGTCGATCCCGAGCGGGATACGCCCGCGACCATGAAGGAGTATCTGTCGAGCTTCGATCCGCGTCTCGAAGGCCTGTCCGGCGATCCCGCCGAGACCGCCAAGGTCGTCTCCTCCTACCGGGTCTACGCCAAAAAAGTCCCGACCAAGGACGGCGACTACACCATGGACCACACCGCACTGATCTATCTGATGGACCGCGACGGCCGCTTCGTCTCGCCGTTCAACCTGAAGCGAACCCCGGAAGAAGCCGCGGCGGATTTGAAGAAGTATCTTTGACGTTTGTTTTCCGGGAGCTCGCGCGACGGGCTCGGTGTAACCTCTCCCGCTTGCGGGAGAGGCGGCGCAACCCGCCGGGTGAGGGCTCTCCCCTCATCGGGGCTGTCCCATTGCGGAAGCACCCTCTCCCCGACCCTCCCCCGCAAGCGGGGAAGGGAGCGCACCCTGACCGCAATCCTGCTCGCGTTCCCGGCCGGATGGGCTATAAGGCCCTCCGATCCCAACGAAATTCGTTCATTTTCAGCCGATGGCTCCATCGCAACAGGCGAAATCGTCCAAATCCGCCCGTGGCTTGCTGACCGGGCTGGTGGTCGGCGTTTGCCTGCTCGTGGGCCTGCCCGGCGCACAGGCGCAGGCCCCGGCCAAGCAGCCCCCAGCGGCCCCCCAAGGAACGCCGCAGGTCGCACCCCAGGCCGCCCCGCAGGCCGTCCCCGGCTTCTGGGATCCGCGGCGGCGACCGGAGCGGCCCGACCTGTCGCGCCTGACCGTGATCCGCTTCCTGACCGAGACCGACTATCCGCCGTTCAACTACACCGGGGCCGACGGCAATCCGGCCGGCTTCAATGTCGATCTTGCACGCAGCCTGTGCGAGGAGATCAAGGTCACCTGCACCGTGCAGATGCGCCGCTTCGAGACGCTGGTCGATGCGCTCTCCTCCAACCGCGGCGATGCCATCATCGCCTCGATGGCGGTGAGCCCGCAGCTGCGCGCCCGGGTCGACTTCACCGATCCCTACTACCGGGTGCCGGCGCGCTTCGCCTCGCGCAAGGACGCGGTGATGCCGGAAGTCCGGCCTGAATATCTCGAGGGCAAGAAAGTCGGCGTGATCGGCGGCTCTGCGCACGAGGCCTATCTCAAGGCCATGTTCACCGACGCCGAGCTGCATCCCTATCCCAACGACGATGCGATGCGCGCCGCCTTGCGCAAGGGCGATGTCGATTTCATCTTCGGCGACGCCATCTCGCTCGCGTTCTGGATCAACGGCACCGATTCCGGCGACTGCTGTGCCTTCTCCGGCGGCCCCTTCGTCGAGAGTCGTTTCTTTGGCGAAGGCATCGGCATCGCCGTGCGCAAGGGCAACGACGTGCTGCGCCAGGCCCTGAACTGGGCCCTGTTCCGCGTCTGGGAAAAAGGTCGCTACACCGATCTGTGGCTGCGGTATTTCTCGGTGAGCCCGTTTTAGCTTCGCTGCCTCCTTGTCGTCACGGCGAGGAGCGCAGCGACGAAGCAATCCAGAGTGCTTCTGCGGAAAGATTCTGGATTGCTTCGCTTCGCTCGCAATGACGGTGGGTGCGGTTGCACCGTCTCGCAAAATTGCATTCTGCCCGGAAATCGCTATTTTCCGCGGCCCGGAGGCCTCTGTAGATGTCCGCTATCGATCTTGCCGCGAACCCGAGCGATTTGCGTGCGCTCGCCGAACAATCCAACGCCTGGCCGTTCGAGCAGGCGAAGGCCATTGTCGCGCGGCTGAAGAAGAGCCCCAAGGACGAGGTGCTGTTCGAGACCGGCTACGGGCCGTCAGGCCTGCCGCATATCGGCACGTTCGGCGAGGTCGCGCGCACCTCGATGGTCCGCTATGCGTTTCGCGTGCTGACCGAGGACAAGATCAAGACGCGCCTGCTCGCCTTCTCCGACGACATGGACGGCTTCCGCAAGGTGCCCGACAACGTCCCCAACAAGGAGATGCTGGCCGCGCATCTCGGCAAGCCGCTGACGCGGGTGCCGGATCCGTTCTCGAACGAATATCCGTCGTTCGGCGCGCACAACAATGCGCGGCTGCGCGCGTTCCTCGATCATTTTGGCTTCGACTACGAGTTCGCGAGCTCGACCGACTACTACACATCAGGCCGCTTCGACGCGACGCTACTGAAGATGCTCGCCGCCTACGACAAGGTGATGGCGATCATCCTGCCGACGCTCGGTCCCGATCGCCGCGCCACCTATTCGCCATTCCTGCCCATCAGCAAGACGACGGGTGTCGTGCTGCAGGTGCCGATGATCCGCCGCGACGTCGCGGCCGGCACGGTGACTTATGTCGACCCTGATACGAACCAGGAAGTCGAAACATCAGTCACCGGCGGCAATGTGAAGTGCCAATGGAAGGCCGACTGGGCGATGCGCTGGGTCGCGCTCGGCGTCGATTACGAGATGGCCGGCAAGGACCTGATCGATTCGGTGAAGCTGTCCGGCGCGATCGCCAGGGCGCTCGGCGCCACGCCGCCCGAAGGCTTCAATTACGAGCTCTTCCTCGACGAGAAGGGCCAGAAGATCTCGAAGTCCAAAGGCAACGGCCTCACCATCGATGAATGGCTGCGCTACGCCTCGCCGGAATCGCTGTCACTGTTCATGTACCGCGAGCCGAAGGCGGCCAAGCGACTCTATTTCGACGTCATCCCGCGCAACGTCGACGACTATCAGCAGTTCATCGACGGCTTTGCCAAGCAGGATGCGAAGCAGCAGCTCGGCAATCCGGTCTGGCACATCCATAACGGCAAGCCGCCAAAATTCGACATGCCCGTCACGTTCCAGCTTCTGCTGACGCTGGTGTCGTCGTCGAACGCGGAGAATGCCGAGACGCTGTGGGGCTTCATCGGCCGCTATCGCCCGGGCGTGAGCCCGCAGACCCATCCGAAGCTGGATGCGATGGTCGGCTACGCCATCAACTATTACCGCGACTTCGTCGCACCGACGAAGCAGTTCCGCGAACCCACGGAGACCGAGCGCGCTGCCTTGCAGGATCTGCGCGATGCGCTGTCACAGCTTGCGCCGGAGGCTTCGGCCGAGGACATCCAGAACGTCGTCTACGAGATCGGCCGCCGCGAGCCGTTCCTCGATCAGGTCAAGAAGGGCAAGGACGGCCGTCCCGGCGTCACGCTTGACTGGTTCAACATGCTCTACCAGGTCCTGCTCGGCCAGGAGAAGGGCCCGCGCTTCGGCTCCTTCGTCGCGGTGTACGGCTTGCAGAACGCCGTGAACATGATCGACGGTGCGCTGGCGCGGAGCGCTTAGCCGAGCAGAAAAAGCGTAGCCGGATGAGCGCGGCGACATCCGGGCTACGGCACTTCCACTCAGATCGACCTGCGCACGTAACGCCGGTATCCTTCTGCACCGGGCACGCGTTCATCGGATAGAGCTTTGCGAACGCAGCGACATCCGTGGCCAGGACCTGAATCGGGTCGGTCAGCAACAGCCATTCGACCACCTGCGATCGGGCGGCGTCGTCAGCGAGCCGGATAGCGGAAACAGCTGAGCCTCATTGGCAGTATGGCGTGGCGGATCGATCGATGCCCGCATCCGCTTTCACGCGGGGCCTTCCGCCGCCGGCATGGTCTTGACGATCTTTCCGAAGGCCGCGTTAGGCCTGCCCTCGGTCATCAGCACGCCGACCACGGGCGATCGCGAGGTCGAGACCGGTTCACGCCTTCTGGCGGAATGTCTCGAGCACGGCCGCGACGATCTCCTGTCCGTTTCTGCGCAGCTTCTTGGAATCGTCCGCGTAGGGGAGCAGCAGCCCGATCTTGCAGATCATAGCGTCAATCATCCGGCTCAGCAGATCGACATCGTCCGCGTTCAATTCGCCATCGCGCTTCAGGGCCCGTAGCGTCGCGATCAGTAGCGCGGTCGGATAGGTCTCCTCGATCTCGCGATAGCGCGGCTCGCCGAGCACGGCCTGCGCTTCCTGGATGACGATGCGCGCATAGTTCGGCTCTTCGCAGGCGTCCAGATACGCATTGATGCCGGCGCTGAGACGGTCCCAGATCTTGCGCTCTCCGCGCGCCGCGGCTTCGATTCCGGCGGCGGCCTCGCGCTGCATGGCGACCACCACGGCGTCGAACAGCGCCTTCTTGTCCTCGAAGTGATGGTAGAACGCGCCGCGCGTCACCCGCGCCGCCCGCGAGATCGCCTCCATGCCGGCCGCCTGAAATCCATGCGCGGCAAAGGCCGCGCGGCCAGCATCGAGCAGCGCCTGCCTGGTGGCCTCGCTGTACTCTTCCCGACGACTCTTCGGAGGATCCTTCGCCCGCATCGCGCGCAACCTAATACTTGACGCGCAGGTATCAAACGGCATATAACATACATTGTGTATGTATTAAACACGTAGAATGTAAGAGGTGGCCATGGACGGCGGGCGCATGTTCGAGCTGGCGGAGAGGCTGGCGGTCGCGAAGAGTCGGCAGGATGTCCCTGCGGCGCTGGAAGTCCTGCATCCGGATATGGTGCTGGAGACGCCCGCTTTCGGCACCCGGGTGCAGGGCCTCGCGGAAAACGAGCGCATCCTGACGCGCTTCTTCAAGTCCTTTCCGGATTATCAAATCGTGCTCGATGGCCACGCCTGTTCCGACGGCACGCTGGTCTGCTGGGGCACCGCGCGGATGACGATGACCGGCGATCGCTTCGGCGTCGTGCCGAACGGCCGCCGGGCCGAGCTGCCGGTGTTCATCACCTTTGCCTTTCGTGACGACAGAATCGCGCATGAACGCTTCGTGTTCGATCTCTCCGAACTCTGCGCCCAATCCGGCGTCTCGACCGATGCGGTCAGGCGCAAGCTGTTTGGCGACGCCGCGCAGGCGGCATAGATCGCCGACAGCCTTCCGTCCACGACATCAAGGAGCGCCAGACCATGGCCGATCCACGCGTGAAGTCCGCCGGTGACCTTGCGACCCGGCATCTCTTCGACGTCGTCGTCGATCTCGATCCGCGCCTGAATTTCGGCGCGGGGCCCGTTGGGCAGCGCGTGCTGTTCGGCGCAGCCAAGGGCTCGTTCGAAGGCCCGCGCCTGCGCGGCGAGGTGCTGCGGGGCGGCGGCGACTGGGCGTTGTTTCGCGCCGACGGCACCATGACGCTCGATGTCAGGCTGTCGCTGCGCACCCATGACGGCGAGCCGATCTACATGACCTATGGCGGCCGCTGGGTGACGCCGCCGGCTTTGCGCGCCGACATGGCGGATCCGGCGCGACGCACCAAGGTCGACCCCGCCGGATATTACTTCCGCACCAATCCGCTGTTCGAAACCGGCTCGCAAACCTATGCCTGGCTCAACGACATCGTCTGCGTCGGCAAGGGTTATCTCGTCGAAGGCGCCGTCGCCTACAAGATCTTCGAAGTGCTGTGAGGCTCTCGGTGGATGCGTTGAGCGAGTTGAGACGTGGCGGCGATCGCAACGACAGCCCCTCGCTCGCGCGGTCACTGGTGGCAGAGGGACTTGGCACCGCCTACCTGCTGGTCGCGATCGTGGGCTCCGGTATTCTTGGCGAGAGGCTGGCAGCGGGCAATGTCGCTCTGGCTTTGCTCGCCAACGCGCTCTCAACGGGGGCCGCACTCTACGCCCTGATCGTCTGGCTCGCGCCATTGTCGGGCGCCCATTTCAATCCACTCGTCTCGCTGGTGCTGGCATTTCGCGGCGACCTCGCGCCGCGCGACGCCATATTCTACCTGCCAGCCCAATTGGCCGGCGCCGTCGCCGGCGTTGCCATTGCTGACTCGATGTTCGACTTGCCGCCCTACTCGCTGTCATCCCATCTTCGCAGCGGTCACTCGCAATGGATGAGCGAATTCCTGGTCACGTTCGGCTTGATCGGAATAGTGTGGACCTGCTCCCGCCTGCGGCCATCCGCTCTCGCGGGCGCGGTCGCGGCCTATATTGGAGCCGGCTTCTGGTTCACCGCCACGGACTTTGCCAATCCCGCGGTCGCCCTGGCGCGCGCATTCACCGATACGTTCTCCGGAATTCGTCCGATCGACGTACCCGGCTTCCTCGTCGCGGAAATGCTGGGGGCTCTGGCGGCCGTGTTGCTGTTTCGGTGGCTTGTGCCGAGCTTGCGCTGACGAAAAGCGAGGTCACTGGCTCGTCCACACGATCCGCGCGATCCAGGCGAGGTCGCTCACCTGGATCGTGAGCGCACTTACGACGCATCGAGCGGCTGCAGGTCCAACGCCGTCGCCGTGCGGCGCTTCAGTGTCGCGATCGTCACCTCGTCCGTCCTCGTCTTCACCACGGCACGATCGCCCTTGCGGACCGGCGTGCCGGGCGAGACCAGAATGATGTCGCCGTCGCGTTAGACGGGCAGCAGCGCTTCGCCGGAAATCCGCAGTGCGAAGCTTTGGTTGTCCTCGGCGGTGGGAAGCGCAAATTCGGTCCAGCCCTTGCCGACCGTAAAGCCGGCCTCGTTGAAGACGCCGCTCGTACCCGCCAGCGCGAAGCCGAGCAGCGGCACCGAGCGGACGTCGCCTGCCTCGTTGCCAACCAGGCTGGCAAAGGTGTCGATCGATGAATCTGCCGCCGTCAGCGCCTTTGCGATCGATTCGGTCGAGGGCCAGCGCTCGCCGCTGTCGGAGGTGACGCGCTTGGACCTGTTGAAGGTGGTGGGATCGAGCCCGGCGCGCTTGGCAAGGCCGCGACAGGCCGGCGCGCTCCGCCAGCCGATCCAGCGCGACCCATATCTGGTCGTGAGTCGGTATCTTCTGCGCATTGGCCTCTCTGACCGTCGGTATCTTCTGCGCATTGGCCTCTCTGACCATCGAAGGTCCAGCCCGTCGCAACTCCGGAAAACTGTCCTCAAATCAACCGGTTTTCCGGTTTTTCGCGCAAGCGGCGACGGGACAGGCGTTCCAAGCGAGACGAACACCGGTTCGTACCCAGAAAACGCGTCGCCACAGAAATTTAGAGCCACGGTCCGATTTCATCGGAACGGAATTGGCTCTAAGCCTTGAGTTCGGAAGGGGCGGCCTTTACGGTCCCGCCCGGGTTTTGAGAACCCCCGAGAGACGAAAAAACCCAAAAGACTCAAAGAGCAAACAGGGCTGCGGTAGCGGTGGTCAAGATCTACAAAATCTGTCCGGCCTCGGCCTGGCGCGAGGCGGAACGGCAGGGTGTCTACCTTGGCAGCGCGGACGATGCGCGCGACGGCTTCATCCATTTCTCGACCGCTGCCCAGGTTCCCGAGACCCTCCGCAAGCACTATTTCGGGCAGCGTGCGCTGTTCCTGATCGAGGTCGACGGCGACGCGCTCGGAGCTGAGTTGCGATGGGAGCGCTCGCGCAATGACGAGCTGTTTCCACATCTCTATGGCGAGTTCGATCTCGGCGCGGTGATCGCGGTGACGAACCTCAACATGCGCTCCGACGGCAGCCACGACACTCCGGAGCTGTTGCCGTGATTCGCGCTTTCGACGCCTTTTCGCTGCCGGTGCTACGCTGGCTCGATCCGGAAGACGCACATCGCCTGGCTATCCACGGCCTGCGCTTCCTGCCGCCGATCAAGCCGCGCGCTGACGATCCCAAGCTCGCGATGCGCGCCTTCGGGCTCAACTTTCCCAATCCGATCGGCATGGCTGCAGGCTTCGACAAGAGCGCGGAGGTGCCGGACGCCCTGCTGCGACTCGGCTTCGGCTTCGTCGAGATCGGCTCGGTGACGCCGAAGCCGCAAGCTGGCAATCCGCGGCCGCGGCTGTTCCGGCTCGAGCGCGACGAAGCGATTATCAACCGCATGGGTTTCAACAATGACGGGGCGGATGTCGCGTTGCGCCGGTTAGCTGCGCGCGCGCAGCACGGCGGCATCGTCGGCGTCAATGTCGGCGCCAACAAGGATTCGCCGGACCGGGTCGCCGACTACGTCAAGCTGATCGAGACCTTTGCGCCGGTCGCGAGCTATTTCACCGTCAACGTCTCCTCGCCGAACACGCCCGGCCTACGCAATCTGCAGGAAGGCGCGCTGCTCGACGAGCTCCTCGCGCGGGTGATCGACGCCCGCGAGCGGGTGCGCCAGAAGGCCGGCGACACCCCGGTGCTGCTCAAGATCGCGCCTGATTTGAGCCTTGCCCAGCTCGACGACGTCGTGCAAGTCGCGCGCTCGCGCCGGGTCGACGGCATGATCGTGTCAAACACGACGATCGCGCGACCGAGCACGCTTCGCGAGGAGATGCGCGCCAAGGAGCAAGGCGGCCTGTCCGGCCGGCCGCTGTTCCGGCTGTCGACGCGGATGGTCGCGGAGACCTATGTGCGTGTCGAGGGTGCATTCCCGCTGATCGGCGTCGGCGGGGTGGACTCCGGCGGCGCCGCGCTGACGAAAATCCGCGCCGGCGCCAGCCTCATCCAGCTCTATTCGTCGCTGGTCTATAAGGGCCTCGGACTCATCGACGAGATCAAGCGCGACCTCACCTCGACGCTGCTCCGCACCGGGCGGGATTCGCTGTCCGAGATCGTCGGCGCCGATGCTGCGACGCTGACTGCGGAAGACTGGCCGGGGATGTGAGGCGCTGCGCGTAGCCCGATGGAGCGCAGCGCAATCCGGGAATCCGTCCGCAGGCTCGAAGGCCCCGGATTAGGCTGCGCTCCATCCGGGCTACGGCTTCCAGAACGTCGCCCTGAACTGCGCCGGATAGCGCGCGGCCTGCAAGCCGCCGCGCGAGAGGTAGGAGGCCATCAGCGCCCACCACAATCCGGCATTGCCGAACGATTGCAGCGCCCACCAGGTGCCGAGGAAGATCGCGAGCGAGGCCAACATGAGATTGCGCATCTCGCGCGCCCAGGTCGCGCCGATATAGATGCCGTCGAAGCCAAAGGCGAACACGCCGGGAATGGGTGCGAGCACGACGAACGGCAGGAATTCGCGCGCGGCACGGCGGACGTCTTCGCTCGCCGTCATGACATCGATCAGAGCCGGCCCGCACAGCGCGAACAGCACGGCGACGACGATGGCGAAGCCGAGCCCCCACAACAGCACCAGCCGGGTCGAATCGGCAAATCCTTTCGGATCGCGTGCGCCGAGGGTGCGACCGCAGAGCTGCTGCGCCGCGTTGGCGAGACCGTCGAGGAAGAACGCGCTGATGAACAGGAAGTTGTTGAGCACGGAATTGGCGGCCAGCGTGACGTCGCCGGCTTGCGCGCCCTTGGCAGTGAAGAACAGGAACACGGTGATCAGCGCACCGGTGCGGATCATGATGTCGGAATTCACCGCCAGCATCCGCAACAGCTTGTCGCGGTCGAGCAGCGTCCTGTACGGCACTGCAAAGCCTCCCTCGGCGTAATGGCGGCAGAAGATCACGCCCAGGGCGAACCCGAGGGCTTCCGATAGCAACGCTGAGATCGCGGCGCCCGCGATGCCGGTGTCGTAGACCAGCACCAGCAGGATCGTGGCCGCCATGTTGACGAGGTTGATGACGACCTGAAGCAACAAGGCCGAATTGGCACGGGCCTTTCCGATCAGCCAGCCGAGGATGACGTAATTGGCGAGCGCGAACGGCGACGACCATATCCGGATCTTGAAGTAGGTTTGGGCGGCATGCGTCACCCCTTCGCTGCCGCCCATGAGGTCGAACAGCACCGCGGCCAACGGCAATTGCAGCCCGATCAGCGCGGCGCCGATCAGGCCGGCAACGATGAGGCCGCGCGCCAGGATCGCGGCCGGCTCGCGCACCTCACCCGCGCCCAGCGACTGCGCAGTGAAGGCGAGCGTGCTCATGCGCAGGAAGCCGAACAGCCAGAACAGGCAGTCGAAGATCACCGACGCGATCGCGACGCCGCCAAGCAGCGCGGCATCGTCGAGCCGTCCGATTGCCGTGGTGGAGACCACGCCGATCAGCGGCGTCGTGAGGTTCGCGACCATCGCGGGACCGGCGATGGCGAACACCTGGCGGGAGTCGATCTTGGGGGAAACGGGCGCGTGCATCTCAGAATACGAGGACCATGCCGTCTTCGGCGGCGAGATGCGAAATATTGTCCAGGCGCGAGAGCATGTCGTCGTTCATATGGGTGAGGACGAGGCGTTTTGCGCCGATGTCGGCGCAAATGCTGTTCCAAGGTTTTCAGGCTGAGATGGTTCTTGACCACCTTCTCGTACATATAGGCTTCGGCGATGAAAAGGTCGGCGCCTCGCGCCAGCGGAATGAGCGTGTCCGTCCATTCGGTGTCGGCGCTGTAGGCGAGCGTGCGGCCCTCGGCCTGGACGCGGTAGGCAAGGAAGGGGCCACCGGACTCGCCGTGGACCACTGGATAGGGCGTCACCGTCACCGCGCCGAAGGTCTTGCTTTGCTCGGGCGCGAGCTCCACGACCTCGAGTTCGAAACGCTGTTTGGTCTTCGAGGAGTGCTCGAACAGCGCCTCCATCAATTGGGCGAGCCGCGTCGCGATGCCTTGCGGTCCCGCAATCGTCAGCGGCCGCGTCCGCCGCGAAAATTGCGCGTCGAGCAGCAGGAACGGCAACCCGGCAAAGTGGTCGCCGTGGAAATGCGTGATCAGGATCAAGTCGATGTCGTCGCGCGCGATCTCGAGCCGCTTCAGCGCCGGCAGAGCCGACGCGCCGCAATCGATCAGGAAATTGGTCTCGCGCCCCGAGACGTGGAAGCAGGTGTTGAGCCTGCCACCCGAGCCGAAGGCGTCGCCGCAGCCGACGAAACGCAGTTGCATCGGCTGCGGACTCCCAACTTACCGGCCGCGCGGCGTGCCGAGCACGCGCGAGAACAGCCAGATCGGGATCACGATGACCGCGCCGAGCAGGAAGTAGCGCCACAGCCAGTTCACCGTGTCGAAGCCGAGATCCCACAAACGCTGGAACAGGAGGCGAATGCTGGTGAGGATGTTCCAGGGATCGAAGCCGATCGCGGCGAGCACGACGCCGACCAGGATCGAGAGCAGGACCAGGCGAAACGCGACCGCGAGCGGCGAGCCGCCGAGAAAGCGGTTCAGCCCGTCGCTGCGGCCGGCCGGCAAATCTCTGACGTCTTGGACCATCTCAAACTCCTCAGGCGGATTCGACCCCATTATAGGGCACGGCGAGGCACATGGGGAACCCGGATCGGTGCGTCAATCGGGTTACGGGAGTTTAATTCAGGCATGCCGCGGCTGGCTGCAACCTCTCCCGCTTGCGGGAGAGGTCGCGCCGAAGGCGCGGGTGAGGGCTCTCTCCTCATTCGGAATCCCACTGCGGAAACATCCTCTCCCGCAAGCGGGCGAGGGGGCGCGCTGCCTTCGTGGTGGCACTCGGGCCGATCTCGCTCTCTTCAAGCCTCAATCTCGACGGCCTCCGCCTTCAACATCCTCTCCAACGTCTCCAGCCTATCCGCCTCCTTTGGCGGCTTGTCCCAGCGCAGGCGGCTGATGCGGGGAAAGCGCATGGCGACGCCGGATTTGTGCCGCGGCGAGCGCTGCAGGCCCTCGAACGCCACCTCCAGCACCAGACCCTGGTCCGGCTCGTGCACGACATGGCGAACGGGGCCGAATTTTTCCGTGGTGTTGCGGCGGACGAAGCGGTCGATCTGGAGCAGCTCCTCGTCCGTAAAGCCGAAATAGGCCTTGCCGACGGGCACCAGTTCGTCGCCGCCCTCGCCGGCGGTCCAGACGCCGAAGGTGTAGTCGGAGTAATAGGACGAGCGCTTGCCATGACCGCGCTGCGCATACATCAGCACGGCATCGATGATGTGCGGATCCCGCTTCCACTTCCACCACTGGCCCTTCGGCCGCCCTGGCAAATAGGGCGAATCGCGCCGCTTCAGCATCACGCCCTCGACGGCGTCCGAATCCTCGCCGGCGCCGGCACTCGCCGGATCGGCGCGCGCAGCGGCCAGCGCCTCCCAGCTTGTGAAGGGCACGGTGGGCGACAGATCGATGCGGGGATCGCCGAGCTCCCCGATTAAGGTCTCCAGCCGCTCACGGCGCTCCGCGAAGGGCAGCTCCCGCAAATCATTCTCGTCGTCGCCGAGCAGATCGTAGGCGCGTAGGTGGATCGGAAACTCCTTGATCAGCTTCGGCGAGACGGTCTTGCGGTTGAGCCTCTGTTGCAGGACGTTGAAGCTCTGCACGCGGCCCTCACGCAGAATCAAAAGCTCGCCGTCGATCGCGCCGGGCAGGCGCAGCGACGGCACGAGGTCGGGAAAGCTCCCCGTGATGTCCTCGCCGGTGCGCGAATAGAGCCGCGCCGTGACATGACCGCGCTCGTCGCGTCCCGCCACCGCCTGCACCCGAATGCCGTCCCATTTCCATTCGGCGATGTAATCGGAGGGATCGAGCGCGGCAAAATCCGTCTCCTCGATCGCATGCGCCAGCATCACGGGCCGGAACGGCGCGGGATCGCGATTGACCGGCTTCTCGGCGCGGCCCTCCAGCCAGGCGAACAGGTCGAGATAGGGCGGTGAGAGGCCGGGCCAGATCAGCTCGACCTCATGCGGGTCCTTGTCACCTAGCGCGGCGGCCGCGGTCTTGGCGAGGCGCGCGGAGATGCCGATCCGCAAGCTTCCCGTGACGAGCTTCAGCAGCGCCCAGCGGCCGGTCTCATCCAGCTCGTCGAGCCAGCGTTCGAGCTGCTTCGGCAGCTCGGTCTTGCCGAGCGTACGTAGAGTGGTGACGACTTCGCTGAGGGATGGGGGCGGTGGATTGTTGTGGCCGGCCAGCGCAGCCTTCGGCCACATCAGCGCCACCGTCTCCGAGAGGTCGCCGACATAGTCGTAGCTCAACCCAAACAGCACTTCATCCGTGCGCGCCGCAATGAGATCGCGGATCAGCGCGGGCTTGGCGTGCTTGAAGCTGAGCGCGCCGGTGAGTGCGGCTAGCGCGTAGCCGCGGTCGGGATCGCCGACCTCACGAAAATAGCCGGTGATCAGCCGCAGCTTGTTGTTGCGGCCGGGCTCATAAGCGAGGCGGTCGAGAAGTTCGGCGAAGCGGTTCATGCTTCGGTCTCGTCAATGATCGGCGTCTCGCTCTCCTCCTCGTCGCCATAACCGACGAGGTCGAGCGGCTGCGCTTTCAGGCCTTTGCTCCGGCACCAATGCACCAACGCGTCTTCCTGACCGTGGGTGACCCAGATTTCGCCGGCGCCGGTCGCGCCGATGGTGGCGGTAAGGCCGTCCCAATCGGCGTGGTCCGAGATCACCAGCGGCAGCTCGATGCCGCGCTGCCGCGCCCGGGCGCGCACGCGCATCCATCCCGAGGCGAACGCGGTGACGGGATCGGGAAAGCGTCGCGTCCAGAGATCTGATGTCGCCGAGGGCGGGGCCAGCGTGATGGTGCCGGCGAGCGCGGCCTTCTTGACGCCTTTGACCGGCCTGAGATCGCCGAGGGCGATGCCGCGGCTCTGGTAATACTCGGTGATCTTCTCCATCGCGCCATGGAGATAGATCGGCGCCTCATAGCCGGCTTGGCGCAGCAGCGCGATCACGCGCTGCGCCTTGCCGAGCGAATAGGCGCCGACGAGATGCGCGCGCTCGGGAAACAACGCGACGGAGGCCAGCAGCTTCTTCACCTCGTCCGCGGCATCGCCATGCCGGAATACAGGGAGCCCGAACGTTGCCTCGGTGATGAAGACGTCGCAGGGCACCAGCTCGAACGGCGTGCAGGTCGGGTCCGGCGCGTCCTTGTAGTCGCCGGAGGCGACGATGCAGGTGTCCTTGCATGTGACAGCCACCTGCGCCGAGCCCAGCACGTGGCCGGCCGGGTGAAACTTCACTTTGACGTCGCCGAGCCGGATCTCCTCGCCATAGCGGATGGCTTGCGTCGATCCGGCAAAGTTCTCGCCGTAGCGCAGCCTCATCATATCCAGCGTTTCCTGCGTCGCCAGCACCGCGCCGTGACCGGCACGGGCATGGTCGGAATGGCCGTGGGTGATCACGGCCCGCTCGACCGGCCGGACAGGATCGATGTGGAAGCCGCCGGGCTTGCAGCACAGGCCGGCAGCAACTGGCAGCAGGATGTCTTGGGGACGCATCGTGGTCATATAAGCACCGGCGCCCCACTATTCACCCGATATGTGCGGGCTTGACCCGTGCATCCATCCACTTAAACAATTCCCTTTTTGATGGATTGTCGGGTCAAGCCCGGCAATGACAAGTGGTTCCCAATGCCCCTGCGCTTGTTCCTGACCTCCGGCGATCTCATGGCCGACCGCCGCTTCGAATTCGCGCGCGAC
Organism: Bradyrhizobium sp. 199; assembly: GCF_023073355.1. Lineage (GTDB taxonomy): Bacteria > Pseudomonadota > Alphaproteobacteria > Rhizobiales > Xanthobacteraceae > Bradyrhizobium. The sequence goes on along the minus strand of NZ_JADPJI010000002.1, from coordinate 441,888 downwards.
CTCCAGCTCAAGGGCGATCTGCCCGCAGCCGCGGACCTCCTGGAGCAGACACTCGAGCTTGCGCCTGACTTCACGTCGGCCTGGTTCACGCTCGGCGAAATCCGCGCCCAACTCGGCGAGCGCGACAAGGCGATCGCCGCATTTCGAGAGGCGCTCCGGTCCGATCCTGGCGATCAGCACGGCGCCGGTCTGCATCTGATGCGGCTCGGCGATGCCGCGATGGCGGAGATGCCCAAGGCCTATGTGCAAGCGTTGTTCGACCAGTACGCGCCGCGCTTCGAGCAGGTGCTGATCAACGATCTCGGCTATCGCGCGCCAAGCCTGATCTTCAAGGCGGTGGTGGCCGCACGGGTCACCGCCGGGAAGCCGGCCTACTTCAAGCGCACCATCGATCTCGGCTGCGGCACCGGCCTTGCGGCAGCCGCCTTCGCAAAGCAGGTCGACCATTTCAGCGGCATCGATTTGTCGCCCGGCATGATCAAGCAGGCGCGCGCCACCAATCTCTATGCCGAACTCGAAATTGCCGACATGATCGAAGGCCTGCGCACCAAAGCGGAGACAAGCGCGAATCTCGTCGTCGCGGCGGATGCGTTCGTTTATCTTTCCGACCTCGCGCCGGTCCTCAACGAAGCCAGGCGCGTGCTGGTATCAGGCGGCGTGCTCGCGTTCACGCTGGAGACGCATGACGGCAGCGGTGTGGTTCTCGGCGAAGGCCTGCGTTATGCCCACTCGGCGGAATATGCGCGTGGCGCGCTCGCCAAGGCGGGCCTGAAGCTATTGACGCTCGAGCCGGCCTCACCGCGCATCGAGAACAACGAGCCGGTGCGCGGCCTCGTCATCGTCGCCGAGAAAACTTGAGTCTAGGCGCTAAACGCGCGATTTAAGCGTCATTGCGTCGCAAAGCTGCGACTTCCCACTTGCGAGCCGAGCTGCGATGCCAACACAATGCTCCCGCTAGGGAGAAACAAGTAATGACCAAGAATCCATCGCGGCGCGATGTCAGCGCCGCCGCGCTCGCCACCATCGCCGCATCCACCTTGCCCGCGCCCTATGTCTGGGCCGCGGACAAGAAATATGATGCGGGCGCCAGCGACACCGAGATCAAGATCGGGCAGACCGTGCCGCATTCCGGCCCCGGCTCGCTCTATGGCGTGCTCGGCCGCATTGGCGAAGCTTATTTCCAGATGCTGAACGAGAAGGGCGGCATCAACGGACGTAAGATCAAGTTTCTCACCATGGACGATGCCTACAGCGCGCCGAAATGCGTCGAGGCGACCCGGCGCCTGGTCGAGCAGGAGGAAGTGCTCGCCCTGTACGGCTCGCTCGGCACCGCGCCCCAGACTGCCGTGCACAAATACCTGAACTCCAAGGGAGTGCCGCAACTCCTGCTCAACACCGGCGCCTCGAAGTGGAATAACCCGAAAGAGTTCAAATGGACGATGGCGGGACTGCCGCTCTATCCGACCGAGGCGCGCATTCTCGCGCGGCACGTCATCAGCGTGAAGCCGAACGCCAAGATCGGCATCCTCTATCAGAACGACGATTTCGGCCGCGACTTCCTGGGGCCGTTCAAGAAGGTGCTGGCCGATGCCGGCGGCACCGCGCAGGTGATCATGGAGCAAACCTATGATCTCACCGAGCCGACCGTCGATTCCCAGCTCATCAATCTCTCGAAGTCGGGCGCCGACGTCTTTTACAACATCTCGACAGGCAAGGCCTCTTCGCAGTCGATCCGTAAAGTGGCTGAGCTCGGCTGGAAGCCGCTGCAGCTGCTCTCCGCCGGCTCGACCGGCCGCTCGATCCTCAATGCCGCGGGGCTCGAGAATGCCGCCGGCATTGTCGCCATCCGCTACAACAAGGAGGTCGGCCTGCCCAAATGGGAGAAGGATCCCGACGTGATGGCGTTCGAGGAATTACGCAAAAAATACACGCCGGCGATCGACCCCGACAACACCATCGCCTTCGCCGGCTACGGGCAGGCCGTCACCATGGGCGAGATCCTGCGTCGCTGCGGCGACGATCTCACCCGCGCCAACGTGCTGAAGCAGGCCTCGAACCTCAAAGGCTTCCACTCGCCCTATTTCCTCGACGGCGTCACCTACAGCTATACGCCCGAGGACTACACGCCCATGAAGACGCTGTTCATCTCCACCTTCACCGGCAAGGACTGGGATATTTCCGACAAGCCGATGTCCGAATAGCGAGCCCCGCGGCAGCTTCCCCTCTCCCGCTCTGCCGGGAGAGGGAAAAGGCCGCGTATCGCCCTAACCTGCAATCGCCAGCCGATACGCCTGCGCGGCATTCATGCCAAAAGCCTTGTCGCGCGCCTGCGGGCCAAGCCTTGCCAGGCACGTCTCCAGCGCGCTCTTGATCTCGCCGTAGCTGCCCGCAAGCAGGCACACCGGCCAGTCCGAGCCGAAGATCAGCCTGTCCTCGCCAAAACATTCTGCGGCGTTCGCAACGAACGGAAACAGTCGGTCCGCATCCCAGTCGTTCCAGACCGCCTCGGTCGCGAGCCCGGAGATCTTGCACCAGACATTGCCGCAAGTGCCCAGCGCTTTGATGCGATCGGACCATTCGGCGCTGCCGCCGTCGGCGATCGGCGGCTTGGCCGCGTGGTCGAGCACGAACCGGGCTTGTGGAAAGGCCTGTGCCGTCGCGATGGCGGCGGGCAGCTCGCGGGTGCGGACGAGGAAATCGTAGGCGAGACCGTGCGCGAACACGGCGGTGAGGCCGCGCTGAACGTCCTCGCGCAGCAGCCAATCGGAATCGGCCTCGTCATGCACCTGGTGGCGAATGCCGACGAGCTTGTCTCCACCTGGTGAACGGCGCAGCCGGTCGAGCGTGTCGCCGAGCGCGGCGTCCGTCAGGTCGGCCCAGCCGACGACGCCAATCACTGACGGCCTGGCATGCGTGATGCGCAAAAATTCCTCGGTTTCCTCGACAGAGGAGCGGCATTGCACCACGATGCTGGCGTCGATGCCGTTCGCTTTCAACAGCGGCGCAAGATCGGCGGGACCGAACGCGCGGCGGATCGGCGTGAGCTCGTCCGCCGCCATCCAGGGATAATCAGCGCGCGCCGGATCCCAGAAGTGCTGGTGGGCGTCGATGATCATGCCTTATGCCCCACCCGGCAGCGGCGCGCGCACATCGACGAGGTTTCGCGCACGCAGCTCCTGCCAGAACGCCGCCGGCACTGGCCTCTCGGACATTGCGATGTTGTCGGAAACCTCCGCGGCATTGCGCGCACCCATCACCGCGACGGTCACCGCCGGATGGGTCATGCAGAACTGCAGCGCGGCGGCCTTCAACTCGGTGCCGTGCTTGCGGCAGAGCTCGTCGAGCGCGAGCGCCCGCCCAACCAGCGTCGCGTCAGCGTCCTGATAGTTGAACTTAGCGTTCATATGCGGACTGGCCAGAATGCCGCTGTTGTAGATGCCGCCGAGCAGGATGCCGATGCTCTTGGACGCGCAGACCGGAAACAGCCCATCCAGCGCGCCCTGGTCGAGCAGCGTGTAGCGGCCGGCGAGCAGGAAGCAGTCGACCGGTACGGCCTCGGCAAAACGCGTCAACATCTCCGACTGGTTCATGCCGGCACCGATCGCCTTCACCGTGCCATTCTCGCGCAGCCGCTGCAGCGCGCGGAAGGCACCCGCGATGGCGTCGTCGTAGTGATCATCGGGATCGTGCACCAGCAGGATATCGACGCGGTCGAGCCCAAGCCGGACCAGGCTCTCCTCGACCGAGCGCAGCACGCCGTCATGGCTGAAATCGAACAGCGGGCGCTCGCGCGGCGTGCCCTTGTAGTGCTCGTCTTCGGCGCCGCCGCCATCCGGCGCACGCAGCAGGCGGCCGACCTTGGTCGAGATCACGAAGGACTCGCGCGTCTGTTGCCGCAGGAATGCGCCAAGACGCCGTTCCGCGAGGCCAAAGCCATAGAGCGGCGCGGTATCGAAGAATCTCACCCCGAGCGACCAGGCACGCGCGAGCGCCGCGTCCGCGTCGGCATCGCTGACCGGGCTGAACAATCCGCCGAGCGGGGCGGAACCGAGACCGATTGAGGTGACGTCGAGCGAGCCGAGCCGCGACCGTTTCATTCCCATTTGCCTCGTATTCATTCCAACAGTCCAAATCATCTCCCCCGCTCGCGGAAATCGCAAGCGGGGGAGGCACGCAGGAGCGCGGGGCTGGGGGCGCTCCTACTTCAACATCTGCGCGACGTTGTCCTTGGTCACGAGATCGAGGCCGGTATAGACGATCTCCGGCACCTTCTCGCCCTTCTTGATGGCGAGCAGCGTGTCCATCGCCTTCTCGCCCATTTCGAACGGACGCTGGCCGACCAGCGCATTGGCATAGCCGTCGCGCAGCAGCTCAAGCTGCATCTTCAGCGTATCGGCGACGACAAGCGTGAACTTGCCAGAATCGATGTCCTTCTTGTTCCTGGAGGCGAAGGCCTTGAAGCCTTCGGGCGCGAACATCGGCCAGCCGCCGATGGGAACGATGGCGGCGAGGTCAGGCGTTGCGGTGCGCATGTCCGTCATCTGCTGGACCGCGAGCGCGGGATCGTCGTTGCAGAAGGTCGGCGAGCCCGCGACCTCGGTCCATTTCGAACCCTTCAGCGCCTCCCGCACGCCATCGACACGTTCGGCGAGGTTCTTGGCGCCGGGACCGCCCGAGACCATGGCGTATTTGCCGCCGTCAGGCCGCATCTTCAGCAATTCCTTGCCGAGCGCGACGCCGAACTCCTTGTTGTTGGTGCCGATATAGGCGATCCGCTTGGAGCCGGGCGCATCGGCATCGAAGGTGATGACGGGGATGCCGGCGGCGCTCGCCGCCTCGATCGACTTGGTCATGGCGGCGACGTCGGCGACCGAGATGGCGAGACCGTCGACCTTCTGGGTGACGAAGTCCTGGATGATCTGGGCCTGAGTCGCCGGCTCGTGCTCGACCGGCCCCTTGTAGATGCACTCGATGTTGCCGAGCTCCTTGGCGCGCTTGAGGCAGCCGTCACGCGCGAAGTCGAAGAACGGATTGTTCATCGCCTTGGGCACGATCACGAAGCGGTAGGTCGCGGCGAATGCCGGCGTCGCCATCATCGCCACCGCAATGCCAGCAAGAACAAGTTTCCTCATTGTTTCCTCCACCCTTGTTTGGTGCCCGTCCTCTTTGGAACGTCCGGGAAGCGGACAGGCGACATTTTTTTGCCCTCCCGGAATGACGTCAATTCAGGTCATCCGCGAGCGGATGCGGTCGACCAGCACGGCCAGGATGATGATCACGCCCACCAGCGTCTGCTGCCAATAGGAGGAAACCTGCGCCAGCACGAGGCCGTTGCGGATCACCTCCAGCAGCACGCAGCCGACGATGGCGCCGAGCGGACCGCCGATGCCGCCGGCGAGATTGGCGCCCCCGATCACGGCCGCCGCGATCACGTTGAGCTCGTAAGACGTCGCCATATTGGCCGGGGCCGATCCGAGCCAGCCGGAGATGATGATGCCTTGCAGGCCCGCCGCGAGCGCGCAGATCACATAGACTTCGATCTTGACCCGCACGACCGGGATGCCGGTGAGTTCGGCGGCCTTCTCGTTGCCGCCGAGCGCGAAGACGTGACGGCCGAACGAGGTGTGGTGCAGGACCACGGCCATCGCCAGCGCGAGGATCACGAGATAAATGAAGGGCACGGGCAGGCCGAGCACGTCGCCCGAGGTCGCTGCATAGAAGTAATCGGCGTCCGGCCCGCCCGGGAAACTGCCGCGGCCGTTCGAGGCGACATAGCCGAGCCCGCGCACGATCGAGAGCATGCCGAGCGTGGTGACGAAGGGCGACAGGCCGAGCACGGCGATGCAAAAGCCGTTGACGAGCCCGGCGATAAGCGCGACGCCGAGCCCGGCGAGGATCGAGACCACCAGGATCAAGCCGGGGACATTGGCCAGCACGGTCTTGCCGTCGGCCGCCATATGCACGAACAGCGAGCCTGCCGGCGAGCCGGGCGCCGACAGCTCGGTCATCACCATCGAGGTGATCATGGCGGAGAAGCACATCATCGATCCCACCGAAAGGTCGATGCCGCCGGTGATGATGACAAATGTGACGCCCAGCGTCGCGATGGCGATGAAGGAAAAATTCTTCGCCACGTTCTGCATGTTGCCTTCGGTGAAGAAATACGGGCTGGCGAAATGCATGATCACCAGCAACACCGCGAGCGCGAGCAGGACATACCCGGTCTGTGAGGCGAAGATGCCGCGCTGCCACCATCTGATCTGGCCGACATTGGTGAAGCTGATCGGGGATTCCAAGGGCATGGCCATCACGCCGCCTCCTTGGCGCCGGTAATGAGGGCGGTGATCTCCTCAGGGGAGGTCTGGTGGATCGGCTTGTCGGCCCGCTTCTCGCCGCGGCGCATGACGACGACGCGGTCGCACACCGCGAACACATCAGGCATGCGGTGCGAGATCAGCATGACCGCAACGCCCTGCTCCTTCAGCCGATGGATCAGGCCTAGCACCTGCTCGACCTGGCGCACCGAGATGGCGGCGGTCGGCTCGTCCATCATCACCAGCCGTGCATTGGAGAGCCGCGTGCGCGCGATCGCGACCGCCTGGCGCTGGCCACCCGACATCTGCTTGACGAGATCGTCGGGGCGCGTCTCCGAGCGCAGCTCGCCGAACAATTCCAGCGCGCGCGCCGCCATCGCCTTGTGGTCGAGCAAGGCAATGGGGCCGAATTTGCGCTTCAGCTCGCGGCCGAGGAACACGTTGGCCGCGGCCGTCAGATTGTCCGATAGCGCGAGGTCCTGGTAGACGACTTCGATGCCGACGCCGCGGGCATCGATGGGACGGCTGAAATGGACCGCGTTGCCGGCAAAGCGGATCTCGCCGTGGCTGGGACGGAAATTGCCGGCGATGATCTTGACCAGCGTCGACTTGCCGGCGCCGTTATCGCCCATCAGGCCGACCACCTCGCCCGGGAAGACCTGCAGGTCGACCTCATGCAGCGCGCGGATCGCGCCGAACTCCTTGCCGATGCCGGTCAGTTCGAGGACCGGCTCTATGGTTGCTTCGCCTGCCATCAGCAGCCTTCCTCAGACATAGCGGTTGACCAGGGATTCCAGATATTCCTGCCGGCCCGAGCGCGGCTGCGGATCGAAGCCGGGCTCGAGCGCACGGTCGGCGAGATCGGCGAGCGAACGCTGGCCGCCGAGAATGGCGCGGCCTTCAGGCCCGGCCCATCCCTCGTAGCGTTTGGCAAGCGGCGTGGTGAGCGCGCCGGCATCGACCATGTCGGCCGCGGCGAGGAAGGCGCGCGCGCAGGCATCCATCGAGCCGACATGGGCGTGGATCAAATCGTCAGGGTCGATCGACTGGCGGCGGATCTTGGCGTCGAAATTCAGCCCGCCCGTGGTGAAGCCGCCGCGGTTCAGGATCTCGTGAAATACCAGCGCCAGCTCCGGAACGTTCATCGCGAACTGGTCGGTGTCCCAGCCGAGCAGATCGTCGCCGCGATTGATATCGAGCGAGCCGAACACGCCGAGCGCCTCCGCAAGCGCGACCTCGTGATGGAAGGAATGGCCGGCGAGGATGGCGTGGTTCTGCTCGATGTTGAGCTTGACGTCCTTCAAAAGGTCGTAGCGCTCGAGGAAGCCGTAGCAGGTGGCGACGTCGAAATCATATTGGTGCTTGGTCGGCTCCTTCGGCTTCGGCTCGATCAGGATCGGCCCCTTGAAACCGATCCTGTGCTTGTGCTCGACGACCAGCGAGACGAAGCGGCCGAGTTGGTCGAGTTCGCGCTTGAGATCGGTGTTGAGCAGCGTCTCATAGCCCTCGCGGCCTCCCCACAGCACATAGTTCTGGCCGCCGAGCCGGTGCGTCACCTCCAGCGCGGCGCGGACCTGGCCGGCGGCATAGGTGAAGATCTCGGGGTCCGGATTGGTCGCTGCGCCCGCCATGTAGCGGCGATGCGTGAACAGATTCGCGGTGCCCCAGAGCAGGCGGACCTTGCTTGATGCCATCTTCGCTTCGAACAGATCGGCGATCGCATTGAGATTGGCGACGGACTCGGCGAGCGAGGCGCCTTCCGGCGCCGCGTCGACGTCGTGGAAGGTGAAGAACGGCACGTCGAGCAGGCGGAACAACTCGAAGGCGACATCGGCCTTGGCCCGCGCCTGCGCCATCGCGTCGCCGCCCTGGTGCCAGGGACGCAGAAAGGTCTCGCCGCCGAAGGGATCGCCGCCCGGCCAGCAGAACGAATGCCAATAGCAGACGGCAAAACGCAAATGATCCTCGAGCCTGCGGCCCTGGACCATGCGATCCCTGTCGTACCAACGGAAGGCGGGCGCTTGTCCCGCGTCCTTGCCGGCGAAGGCGACAGGTGCACTTGCATTGAAGAATTTCGCTGACGCGTTCACTTAAAGAGTCTCCTTCAATGCGGGATAAAGCGCGCGCCATCGCCGATAGGCCTCGTCATAGGCCCCAGCGACGGATGCGCGAGGCATGAAGCTCGCGAGCCGCCGCGGACGGGTGCAGACTTGCGCCGGATCCTCCCCTGTCGCAGCGAGCCGGCCGAGCCTGGAGGCGCCGAGGGCCGCCCCCACCTCGCCCTCCTCGACGCGGTGGACGGGAACGCCGAGCACATCGGCGCAGATCTGCGCCCACAGCGGCGAGCGCGAGCCGCCGCCGACGAGATCAACCTCGGCAACTGGCCCGCCCGCCGCGCTCAGCGCCGCCAGATTGTCGCGCGCGGCAAAGGCAACGCCTTCGAGCACGGCTTGCACGACCTGCGTCCGCCCGGTCGCACCGCGCAGGCCGACAATGGCGCCGCTCGCGGCGGCATCGTTGTGCGGCGTGCGCTCGCCGTCGAGATAGGGCAGGAATTTGATCGGACTCGGCCCGTCCACGCGCTCGCCGAGTGGGGCCAGCAGGGCCGCGGCCGGAGTCTCCATCACACCGGCGAGCCAGGCCAGCGAAGCCGCCGCCGAGAGCATCACACCCATCTGGTGCCAGAGGCCGGGCAGCGCATGGCAGAAGGCGTGCACGGCCTGGGCCGGCGCCGGTGCGAAGCGGTCGGTGACACGGAACACCACGCCTGATGTGCCCAGCGACAGGAATGCATCGCCGGGCGCGATGGCGCCGAGCCCGATCGCGCTCGCAGCGTTGTCGCCCGCGCCGCCCGCGACGACGACGTTCTTTGCCATGGCCCAACGCTGCGTGAATTCCGGCGCCAGCACCGCGCTGGCGGCGCTGCCCTCGACGAGCCGCGGCATGTGGTGAAGGTCGAGCCCGGTCGCATGCAGCAGCAGGGCCGACCAGCGGCGCTGACCGACGTCGAGCCACAGCGTACCGGCCGCGTCGGACATGTCCTCGATCATTTCGCCGGTGAGGCGATAGCGGACATAGGCCTTCGGCAGCAGCACTTTTGCCAAGCGCGCGAAAATATCGGGCTCGTGCCGCGCGACCCAGAGCAGCTTCGGTGCGGTGAAGCCGGGCATCGCCAGATTTCCGGCGATCGCATGCAGCGAGGGACAGCGCCGCTCCAGCGTCGCACATTCGGCCTGCGAGCGGCCGTCGTTCCAGAGAATTGCGGGACGCAGCGGCCGTCCATCCTCGTCGAGCAGCGTTGCGCCGTGCATCTGGCCCGACAGGCCAATGCCGGCCACCCGCGCCAACTCGCGCGGATGGCGGGCGGCGAGTTCGTCGACCGCACCGATCGCCGCATCGACCCAGGAATCAGGGTCCTGCTCGGACCACAAAGGCGCCGGATGCGACAGCGCAAGCTCGCGCGTTGCCGCCGCGAGGATCGCGCCGGCTTCGCTCACGAGCACCGCTTTCACACCGGATGTGCCGATGTCCAGTCCGAGATACACGCCATCCTCCCTTTCGTCCGCCGCCGGTGCGAGCTTGATGCCGCGTTCGCCGTAGCGGACCGTTTCGATATCGACCTGCCGCTAAGGCAGATTGTCCCGCATCACGATGTCGATCCTGATCTTCTCCTGTTCGCGCAAGATCGGCTCGCCGCGGGCGAGCGCGAGCAGCACGCGCACGGCGGCGCGGGCTTCATGTCCGGGGTTCTGTGAAATCGCGGCATCCATCACGCCCTGCAGCAGCAGCCGCCGCGTCAGCACGGTGATGTCATGACCGACGAATACCACCTGCTTGTCGCGGCCGGCATCGCTCAACGCGTTGGCGACACCCGGCGTGCCGGCGCCGACGTTATAAAGGCCGACAATGTCAGCATGCCTGCCCAGCAGTCGCGCCAAAACCTGTTCCGAGCGCTCATCCTCGTCGCGCCCTTCCAGCACCGGCAGCACGCTGAGACCGGGGAATTCCGACGCCATCACCTGGTTGAATCCGAAGATCCGCTCGGCATGGTCGCGCAGGCCCTGCGAGCCCGCGACGATCGCGACCTTGCCGGACTTTTGGCCGACCAGCCGCCCGACCAGCGCGCCGGCCGTGCGCCCGGCAGCGATGTTATCGATGCCGACATAATGGTGGCGGCGTGCTGACGGCACGTCCGACACCAGGGTCACCACCTTGGTGCCGGCATCGACGAGATCGTTGATCGCGGCGCGGACGCTCGGATGATCCAGCGCCACCACGGCGACGCCGTCGCAATCGCCCGATAGCGCCTCCAGGGTGCCGGCGAGCACCGACGGGTCGAATACGTCGGTTGTGACCATCTCGACGCTGAGGCGGCGCGCCGAGAGCCAAGCCGACATCTCGCCGAGATAAGCCTCGATCTGCTGCATGAACGGGTTCGAGCCCGACGGCATCACGAAGGCAAAGCGGCGGGCGCGGCCGCGGGCGAGCTCCGCGGCGGCAACGTGGGGCTGGAACGAATTGCGCTCGATCGCCGCCTTGACGCGAAGCACCGTATCGGGCCGTACGCCCGGCCGGTTGTGCAGGACGCGGTCCACCGTCGCCAGGCTCACGCCCGCCTCGCGGGCGATGTCCCTCAGCGTCAGTGCGGTCTGCGAGAGCGTCTCGGCCATGGCTGAAGGCTAGCAGAGGTGTTTTGAGGTACGCAACTCATTTTGAGGGGTGAGACGGCATTTCGGTCCGCTCAGCTCCTAGGAACGGCTCTTTTCCTTTGCCGTTACCGCCGATGCGCAATGACATTACCCGCGATCCCGGCGAGGGACTGAGCCCGACGCTCGAACGTAACATCCGTGCTCTGGTCGAGCGGCGCCGCCGCGAGCAGCAAGCGGCACGGGGCCAGGACAAGGTTGCAGACGCCGTCACCGCCTTCACCGGCAGCATGACGTTCGTCTATCTTCACCTCGCGGTGTTCGGGTTCTGGATCATCGCCAATCTGCATTGGTTGCCTGGAATCCCGGCCTGGGACGAGAGCTTCGTCGTGCTGGCGATGATCGCTTCGGTGGAGGCGATCTTCCTCTCGACCTTCGTCCTGATCTCGCAGAACCGCATGACCGCCGCAGCCGACAAGCGCGCCGATCTTGACCTCCAGGTCAGCCTGCTCGCCGAGCACGAGCTGACCAAGGTTGCCCGCCTGCTTACCCAGATCGCCGAGCGCCTCGACGTCAAACCTGACTCGAAGCACGACCTTGAGGAAGCCGCCCGCGATATCGCTCCCGAGCGCGTGCTCGACAAGCTCGAGGAGGCGCGAAGGGATTGAAGCTTGATGCGCTCCGCACCAGTTCAAGGGTCAGCTGGTGGTCAGGTCGAGCGTCAGGAAGAGGCTGTTGGGATCTTCGACATAACCCTGGAACGCGCCGCAGAGGACGAAGCCGTGCGCCTGGTAGAGCGCAAGCGCCGGCTTGAAATAGTCCCATGAGCCGGTCTCGAGGCTCAGCCGCTTCAGGCCGCGCGCGCGGGCCTCCTTGATGATGTGGCGGAGCATCTGGCCGCCAAAGCCGCGCCGCCGCGTGGTCTGAAGCGTATGCATCGACTTCACCTCGCCATGGCTGGCCGAAAGCGTCTTCAGCGCGCCGGTGGCAACGAGTAGCTCGCCGTCCCATCCAGTCCAGAACGCGATGTCAGGCGCGCGAAGGCCCGCCAGATCGAGCGCATGCGCGCTGCCCGGCGCGGTCTGCGCCCGCGCTGCCGTAACGTGATGATCGAGCAGCGCGATGACGCGCGGATTGAAGGTATCGCCGGTACGGATCTGCATCGTCAGGGCCTCACTCCAAGATCTCGCGTCGCATCGCCACCGTCACATCTTGCCGTAGGAGGCGCCGCGGCGCGTGATGATGACGTAGCGCGCGTCCTGTTTGGTTTCGTTCTCGAAGATCACAGCGCGCATGACGTCGAAATCCAGGCAGTCGCCCTCGCGCAGGCGCACCGTCTTGGCGTCGATGTACACTGCGATCGCGCCTTCCAGCATCAGCAGCTGCTGGGTGAAGGCGTTGCGGCCCCAGGGGCTGTAGGGCACCCGCGCACCGGCGGGCAAGTCGACGACGATGATCTCGAGGCCGCTCGCCGCATCCGTCGGCGAGGCGTGCCGCCGGCGATAGCCGCTCTCGGGATCGCGCCAGTGCGGCTGGTCGGCAAGCCGCACCAGCCGCTCCGGCGGCTTCTCGGCGAGCGCGACCACGTCGCTCAGCGACACGTCGAGCGCAGCGCAACGCTTGCCGAGCAGCGAAGCCGTGGCGCTGCTCTGCGCCCGTTCCACCCGCCCGATCATGGCCCGGCTGACGCCGGAGCGCGCGGCCAGTTCGTTCAGTGTCATGCCGGCTTGCGTCCGAAGCGTCTTCAAGCGACGACCAATCGCGCGATCAAGCTTCTGCTGGTCCATTTTTTTGCAAGTCATGGCCCTTCATCCAGACAACGCCCGGCAAGGGGACCGCATCTGCCATGGCCGAAGGAGCTTAGCGTGGGCAGCGGCGAACGCCGGAAGCAAGGGGCTAATATATTAGAATCTTTGCACGGCGCACGAAGGAGAGACACCCTGCTTCAGGGCTGCCGAAACATCAAAGTCTTGGAAAGCGCTTTGGCGCAAATATGGAGCGGGCGAAGGGAATCGAACCCTCGTATGCAGCTTGGGAAGCTGCCGTTCTACCATTGAACTACGCCCGCGGATGCGCAAGCTCGCGCGCCTCCTGATTAGCCGAGACGGCGCCTTCCGCCAAGCGGTTTGGCGCGCCCCGCCGGGCGGTTGTTAACGTCTTGATAAGATTCCAGGTGCGCCGGATTGTGGCGGTGCTATGATCTTGTGTCTGGGGAGAGACGTGCACTGAGTGGGGCGTGTGCATGGTGGGGCGCGGCTATTCGATATTCGACACGACCATAGGCCGCTGCGGCATCATCTGGAGCAGCACCGGCGTGGTCGCGGTGCAATTGCCCGAGGCGCGGGAGATCGACACCCGCCGCCGGATTTTTCAGGCCCATCCCGAGGCGCGCGAGCAGCGGCCGCCCGAAAATGCCGAGCTTGCGATCGAGGGCATCGTGGGCCTGCTGCAAGGCCGCGATCCCGATTTTTCCGAGGTCAGCCTGGATGCCGGCGGCGTGCCCGGCTTCAATCGGCGCGTCTATGAGTTCGCCTGCTCCATTCCGCGCGGCGAGACGCGCACGTATCACGAGGTCGCCAGGGCGCTCGGCGCCTCAGGCGCGGCGCATTCGGTGGCGCAGGCGATCGCTAAAAATCCCTTCATGCTGATCGTGCCCTGCCACCGGGTGCTGGAGGCCGGCAATTACACCGACCGGCTCTCGCCCTATGGCGGGGTGATCTCCAAGCGACGGCTGTTGGCACTGGAGGGCGCCCATCCCGTCGCCAGCAAGACCCTGTTCGAGGTGTTGCTGCCCGTTGCTCCACCGCGGGCGCCTACCTAGATAAGGCGGTATGGATGCGACCACGCTGCTGACGTCACAATCGATTACGGTCTCCGAGTTTCGCTGCGATGCGGGACCAGACGATACGCCATTCGCCGAATGCCGCACCGGGCATTCCATCGCCTATGTCCGCTCGGGCAGCTTTGGCTGCCATTGCCGCGCCGGGTTCTTCGAGCTGGTGGCGGGCTCGATGCTGGTCGGCGCGCCCGGCGAGGAATACACCTGCACGCATGAGCATGTCAGTGGCGATGTCTGCCTGTCGTTCTTCTTCAGCAAGGAGATGGTCGATGCCCTCGGCGGGCAGCGCGAGATCTGGCAGATCGGCGCCACGCCGCCGCTGCCCGAATTGATGGTGCTGGGTGAGCTCGCCCAGACGGCGGCAGATGGCAACAGCGACATCGGTGTCGACGAAGTGGGCCAGATCCTGGCCGGCCGCTTCGTCGACGTGGTCTCGGGCAAGGCGCGCAAGTCGGCCACACCCACCGCGCGCGACCGCCGCCGCGCCGTCGAGGCCGCGCTGTGGATCGACGACAACTCGCATGAAGAGGTCGATCTCGAACAGGCAGCAAGGCAGGCGGGCCTCAGCCCGTTCCACTTCCTGCGGCTATTCTCAAGCGTGCTCGGCGTCACCCCACATCAATATCTGGTGCGCTCGCGGCTGCGGCACGCAGCCCGCCTGCTCACTGATGACGACATCGCGATCACCGATGTCGCCTATGACGTCGGCTTCGGCGATCTCTCCAATTTCGTCCGCACCTTCCACCGCGCGGCCGGCGTTTCGCCGACCAAGTTCCGCCAGGCCTCGAAGGGGGAACGCAGGATCTTCGCCGAACGCCTCATCCTCAACTGAGACAGGTCGGCGAGCGTCGCAGGTAACCGTCTGTTGACCAGACCGACGCGACGCACTGGCGCTCGCGGCACGCTGCGCGATACTACAACCAAAGAGCGAATGAGCGCTCTCTCAGTGCGGCAAGCGGCGGATGAACATTGCCCTAAATGACGCCACAGCGGTCGCGCTCGCCGTCGGTCTTGCCTTCATCGCCGGCTGCGCCGTCTACTATGGCCGCCAGATCACCTCGCGCAGGATTCCGATGCAATGGGGCACTGACGGCCAGCCCACCTGGTTTGCACCACGCCTGATCGGGCTCTGGTTCAGCTTCGGCGTCACGGCGGCCTTGTCCGCGTTCCTGCTCGTTCTCGCCCTTCATGACCCGCAAAAGCTCACAGCGCTGATCGTCGCAACGGTCAGTGTGATCGGGACGAACATGTGGGTTCAGGTCTATCACCTGAAACGGGTGATCCGGTGGCAATCGGAGGCACCGGCGAACTAAAGCATGATCCGTAAAAAGTGCGCAGCGGTTTTCCGAAAAGATCACGCTTAAACAACAACCTAAAGCGCGATGGCGATTCATCCTAATCGCATCGCGCTTTAGCCCGGTGCCGAGCGCAAGAATCTCCAAGAGCCGCCCGCCTCTCTCCGACTAGGTTCGTCTCCGGCGCGCGCCAGCTGCGGCGCGCTTTGCAAATGGAGACGAATATGTACGACCACATCGGACTTCGCGTTGCCGATCTCGACGCCGCGACGCGCTTCTACACCGCGGTGCTGGCGCCGCTCGGCCATGTCCTGTGCTCCAGCGGCGAGGGTTATGCCGGCTTCGGCCCGAAGGGCGAGCCCGCCCTATGGCTGCACCTGAACAAGGGCCGCAAGGCCGACGGTGCGCACATTGCGTTTCGCGCCAAGGACCATGACGCGGTGAAAGCATTTCACAGCGAAGGCCTGAACAGCGGCGGCCGTGACAATGGCGGCGCGGGTCCGCGTAAGGATTACAGCCCGACCTATTATGCGGCGTTTTTGATCGACCCTGACGGCAACAATGTCGAGGCGGTTTGTACGTGAGCGTCAGCCGCTAGTTCCGTCATTGCGAGCGGAGCGAAGCAATCCAGGAATATCTCCGCGGAGACGGTCTGGATTGCTTCGTCGCTTCGCTCCTCGCAATGACGGAGTTCTTGGCCGGCATCCAACATCATCAAGGACACCTTCATGGCCTCCATCCACAACGACATCCTCATCAACGCCCCCGCGCGCGACGTCTGGGACGCGGTTCGCGACTTCGGCGCGTTGCATCAGCGGTTGGCGCCCGGCTTCGTCACTGCCTGCACGCTCGACGGCGATGCGCGCATCGTCACCTTCGCCAACGGGTCATTGGCGCGCGAGGTGCTGGTCGATTGCGACGATGCGCGACGGCGCCTCGTCTACGCCATCAACAACGAGCGACTGAAGCACTACAGCGCCTCGGTGCAGGTGGTTGCCGAGGGGGAGACGCGATGCCGCCTGGTCTGGATCATCGACATGCTGCCGAACGACCTTGCACCCTACGTCAAGGGGCAAACGAACGAGGCCGTGGCCGCGATACACCGGGCGTTTCCGTCCGCGGCCTGATCCGCCTCTGTGAATTTTCTCACAGAGCTCAGCCCTCGCCAGCCGTAACCATCGTGGCGTGCGTCCGATTGGCTCCGCTCTCCCGGTGGCGCTGCGCACGCGAGGAGCATGCCATGAGAGGTGCGGACAAGGTGATCTGCCAGGCGGCCGCCGTGCTGCTGCTGTTTTCCGTCGCGAGCTCGCCGGCAAAGGCGCAGTTCCTCGGCGGCGGAGGTGCCGGCGGCGAGGACATGATGACCCAGATGGCCCCGATGCTGGAGATGATGAAGGCGAAGATGGGGAAGCGCCGCTTCGCCGTGATGATGCAAACCATGGGCCCGATGATGAGCCGCATGATGGAGAGTGGCGGCGGCGGATTTGGTGGCCTGTCCGCCGGCAATCTCGGCGGCGGCTTCGGCGCGCCCAATTACGGCGGCTACACGCCGATGGGCCCCGGTTATATACCGACCGGGCTCGGCGGCGGCGGCGACATCATGGGCATGCTCGGTGGTGCCGGTGGCGGCGAAATGATGGCGATGATCCCGCAATTGATGCGGCTCGCCAATGTCGGCGGCGGCAGCCATCGCCGCCACAGGCATCGCTAATCGGCGGCGCTGGACAGAGCTGGTCTGATCGCGGCCTTGCTCGCGCGCGGTCCCCAGCGCGTCAACACGACGCTGGAGGCTGAGAGCAGGCCAAGCACGACCATCGAGCTCGCGGCCAGCCAGAAAAAGCTCTGCGCGGTGGCGTCGTGCGTCGACAGCCACCAGCCGATGGCGGAGATGTAGATCAGCCGCGCGGTCTGCGCCAGCACGGGCCCGATCACCTTGGCTGCGCCTTGCGACGAGAAGTACATCGTCGTTGCAAGGCCGAAAAACGCGTAGAACGGCCCGACCGTCGAGAGATATTGATGGCTCGCCGCGCGCACGGCCGCGCTGTCGGTGAAGATATTGATCCAGAGATCGGGGAACATCGCAACGACGCAAGCCGGCGCGCCGACGGCCACGAAGGCGGCAGCACTGGCGATCCAGGCGACGCGCCGGGCGCGCGCAATGTTGCCTGCACCGATCGCCATGCCGACCATCGGCACACAGGCGATGCCGAACGAGAACGCGATCGAGGTCAGCAGGAATTCGAGCCGCGCGCCGATGCCGTAGCCGGCGAGGATCGCGGTGCCGAACTTCGCCAGCATGTGGGTGAAGATCGAGATCGTCAGCACCGATTGCAAGGGCGAGAAGCAGGCGATGGCGCCGACCTTGAGAATGTCGAAAAACATCGCCCATTGGATGCGCAGGCCGCGCAGCTTCGGTGTGACACGCGCGCGGCCGGAGAACAGGTACCAGCCCATGATGCAGATGTTCATGGAATAGGCGATCAGCGCGCCCGCCGCGACGCCGCGCATGCCGAACGGCGGCACCGGACCGAGGCCGAGGCCGAGCGTGCCGCCGAGCACGATCTGCCAGGCCGCCGAATTGAGGATGAGAAACGACGGCAGCTTCATGTTGCCGGTGCCGCGCAGCACGCCGGCCATGGTGTTGAGCAGCCAGGGCAGCACGGCGCCGCCAAAAAACACCTGCGTGTACGCAACCGCATGCGTCAGCACATCGCCGCGGCCGCCCAGCATTTCCAGCACCCGGGGTCCGAAGATCAGCATCCCCAGCATGAAGACGAGGCCGAAGCTGATGCCGATCAGCATCGCGTGTGCGGCGAGAGTGCCGGCGCGCTCGCGGTTCCCGGCACCGAGCGCGCGCGCAATGGACGAGGCCACCGCACCGCCCATGGCACCGCCGGACATCGTCATGGTCAGGATGATGGTCGGAAACACCAGCGCCATCGCCGCCAGCGCCTCGACGCCGAGCCGGCCGATATAGGAGGTCTCCGCGATCACCGTACAGGTGCCGGCCGACAGCGCGATCACATTGGGCCAGGCGAGGCCGAGCAGCGTACGCAGGATCGGTCCGTCGGTCAGCGCGCTTCGCATCGGCTGCGCAGGCGGCGGCAGCGGACGCTCTTGCTCATCGACCGGGATTTCGGCGATGTCGGACATATCCTCTCCGGCACAAGCGCTCTTTGCGCCGCGGCAATGCGTAGGTGTGACAATAAATTTGTTCGCGCAGGGCGCGGTAGGGGCTTGTTAGCACGGCGCGGAGCGATTCCTCCTGCGCCAGATGCAGGCGTGCCCTGCGGCAGCGCATTTCGTGGAGGAATTACCCGATGCGCCAGAGCAACGGCGGACGGCCGCCCGGTGTCGGGGACAGGTGTACGCCGATGTGCCGCCCGCATCCGGCCGCGAGCCCTTCGAACAACCCCGCCAGCACCTTTGCGCAAGCGGGATGGTAGTCGGCGACGTCGTCCATCAGCTTCCAGCTCTGCTGACGGAGCTCAAACATGCCTTCGGATTGCGTCGTCTCAGCCGCATCGTCCTGTGCGACAAACAGTGCGTTGAGGAATGTCGCGAATTCGCTCGGACCGCCGCGGGCCGTCGACAGCGCCGCAGCGACCTCATCGAAGTATTGCATGCCGATCAGCTTGCCGGTGAGGTGCAGCAGATAGCCGGCGTCTTCCGGGCCGAACAGCTGCACCATCACAGGCGCGGCGGTGCGCACATATTCCATCGCATAGTTGCGATAGGCTTTCTCCAGACGCGGTTTCGGCCAGCTCGCCACCGGCAAAGCAGGCGCGGTCTTCGCATCGAACAGCGGTGCTTCGAGGTAGCGCGCGAACACGAGCCGCTGGTCCAGCTCGAGCGGGTGGTCATACTGGTGGTAATAGCCTTCGAGCCCGTCCTGGCCGTCGACGCTCTGCTTGGTGCAGACGAAGCCAAGCTTGACATCACCGAGCGCGACGCCGTTGTTGGCGTGCCACCCGCGCAGCATCGCGCGGGAAACCTCGCCGGGCACGCCGCAGATCGCGGTGCCCTTCCAGATCCAGCGCGGCGGCGGATAACGGATCCAGGCCTTGGCGTCGCTCTCATACATGTATTCGACATGCACGCCGCCGATCCAGTTGGAGAGGTAGTGATATTGCGCAGCGGCCACCGCCGGCGGCAGATGGCTGAGCCCAAGCTTTTGCAAGCCCGGGAGGAAGCGCTCCTGCTGCTGGCGGCGAAACACGCGGAAGACGAACTCCGCCGCATCGGCCGTGCCGCGCCGCGTGACGACGGTGAGGATGAGCCCGGTGAAATAGGCATGGTAGAGATCGGCGACCGCACGCCAGCGCTTCCACTGAGCTTCCTGCGCGAGGTCCGATGCGGCCGTCATGTTCGCTCCCGATCGTTGTTTTGACGAGTGTGTCATTGCACGCCGGGGGGCGCAACGCACGAACGGCCCGCGAATGGGCCATGCGCAGGCTCACCTCTTCGGGTCGACCAGGCTATCGACGCTCTCGGCGAGCCGCTCCTCGACGAAATCCATATGTGCGATGATCGCGGCCCGCGCGCGCTCCGGCGCGCGCGCGCGCAAAGCGTCATAGACGTCGCGGTGATGCTGCCAGATCAGCCCGTGCTCTTCGCGTTTGGGAATGAACTGCTTCAGCCGGTAGAAAGCGGAGAAGGTCTCGCGCAGGATCTCCATCATCTGCACGGCCAGCGGATTGCCGGTGGCTGCTGCCAGCGCGCGATGGAATTCGATGTCGTTCTCCTCCCAGGCGGGATCGGTGACCTCGAGCTTGCGCATGACATCGAGCCGCGCCTTGAGAGCAGCGAAATCGGCCCGCTTTCCGACCTTGGCGGCGTGCTGGGCGCACCAGCCCTCCAGCACGCGCCTGAGCTCAAAGAACTCGCCGATCCGGCCCACCTCGGTCCTGATGAGGTCGATCAGCGAATTGTCCTCGATCGGACGGGCATTGCGTGAGACCA
Source organism: Bradyrhizobium sp. 199 (assembly GCF_023073355.1). Taxonomy (GTDB): domain Bacteria; phylum Pseudomonadota; class Alphaproteobacteria; order Rhizobiales; family Xanthobacteraceae; genus Bradyrhizobium. The sequence goes on along the minus strand of NZ_JADPJI010000002.1, from coordinate 421,832 downwards.
CGAAGCTGCCGGCGCCGTGCCTTGTCTCGATAAGCCCGATCAACTCGGCACGGTAGATCGCCTCGCGGACGGTCTGGCGGCTGGTGTTGAGCATGGCCGTGAGTTCGCGCTCGGGCGGAAGCCGGCTCCCTGGCGGAAAACGGCCGGCGCGGATGAAGGCGGAGATCTGCTCAAAGACCTGATCCGATTTGCGACCGGCCTTCAGCGGCTGGAAGGCGCGCGCGGCGGTCGAACGCGCTTTCGCAGGTCGCGGTGCCTTCATGCGCTGCCGCCAGGCGCTGGCTGCGGCGTGCGGACGCCGAGATAGATCTCGCGAACCTCTTCGTTACGGGCAAGCTCCTGCGCGGGGCCTTCCAGCGCGACGCGGCCGGTCTGGAGCACATAGGCATAGTCGGCGATGGCGAGCGCGAGCGGGATCGACTGCTCGGCCAGCAGCAAGGTCAATCCCTGACGATGCAGCTCTGCAAGCTTCTCGTAGAGCGAGCCGACAACGGCGGGCGCAAGGCCCAGGCTCGGCTCGTCGAGCATCAACAGCTTCGGCTCACACATCAGCGCACGGCCGAGCGCCAGCATCTGCCGCTCGCCGCCGGACAGCGTGCCGGCTGGCTGCTGGCGCCGCTCGGCGAGCCGCGGAAACAGGCCGTAGACACGCTCGAACATTGCTCCCTTGCGTGACTGGTCGGCCAAAGCCATCGCTCCCAAGCGCAAATTCTGCTCCACCGTCTGGCTGGCGAAAAGCCGCCAGCCCTCCGGAGACAGCGTCAAACCCTTGCGCACGATAGCATAGGCCGGCTGCCCCGTGATGGGCTCACCGCACCATTCCACATGTCCGGACGCCGGCTGCACCAATCCCGCGACGGCATTCAGCGTCGTGGTCTTGCCGGCGCCGTTGGAGCCGAGGAGCGCCACGACTTGCCCGGCGGCGACCTTCAGCGAGATGTCGGCGACCCCGACGAGGTCGCCGTAGCGGACGGCGAGATGCTCGACCCTTAGCTCAGTCACGGCGATCTTCCCTCCGGAAGGGACGGCCGAGATAGGCCTCGATCACCTGCTCGTCGCGCACAACCTCCTCCGGTGTGCCGCTGGCGATCACGTGCCCCTGGTTGAACACGAGCACGCGGCGCGTCAGCGTCATGATGACCTCCATGATGTGCTCGACGATGACGATGGTCACGCCGGTTTCGTGGATCTTGCGGACCAGCGCGATCGCCTCCTGCAATTCGCCCGGCGTGAGACCGGCCAAGGCCTCGTCAAGCAGCATCACGCGCGGCTCGGTCGCAAGCACACGGGCGATCTCGAGCCGCTTGCGGCCGGGCGTGCCGAGCGAGCGCGCGCGTTGGTCGGGTCTCAGGCCCGTCAGGCTGACGATGCGGCCGGCACGGGCGCGGGCCTCGTCGCGGTGCGCATGACGCAGGAAGGCGCCAACCATGACGTTGTCGAGCACGCTCATGTCCTCGAAGGTGGCAGGCACCTGGAAGGTGCGGCCGATGCCGGCGCGGGCATGGACGTCAGCGGAGGCGTAGGTCAGGTCGATGCCGTCGAGCGTGATGCGGCCCGCGCTCGGCGGCATGTCGCCTGCGAGGCAATTGAAGAAGGTCGATTTGCCGGCGCCGTTCGGGCCGATCAAGCCGACGATCTCGCCCTGATCGAGCGACAGGCTGGCGCCCGACACCGCGCGAAAACTGCCGAAGGTCTTCGAGACGTCGGTGGCCTCAAGCAGCGGCATCGAGCTTTCTCCAGCGCTTGGCCCGCAGGCGATACCACAGCTCCATCAAGCCGCCGGGCTCGAAACGGGCGATCAGCACGATGATGCCGCCATAGATGATGAAGGTGAGGCCGGAGCCGCCGCCGCCGAGCCAGTTGTTCGTGGCCGTCTGCAGCGGGATCAGGATCAGGGCGCCGAGCAGCGGACCATAGAGCGTGCCCGCCCCGCCCAACGCCGCGATGATCACCATCTGCACCGACACCAGAATGCCGAACCCGCTGCCGGGATCGACGAACCCGGTCTTCACCGCATAGAGCGAGCCGGCCACGGAGGTGAAGACGGCGGATAGCGCCAGCGCCTGCATCTTGGTCTGGAGCACGGGAACGCCGAGGCTCTTGGCGGCACGCTCGCCGGCTTTGATGGCACGCACGTAATAGCCGAAGCGGCGCGATTCGAAGGCGGCGGTCACGGCGAGAACGAGGCCGAGCACCGCGAGGAAGATGTAGTAGTAGGGCAGCTCGCTGCGGAATGTGAGATCCCACCAACCCCGGCCGGACGCCGGACCCTGCAGCCCGATCGCAGCGCCGACGAAACTCCACGTGCTGACGAGGAGACGGATCAGCTCGGCGACCGCGATCGTGGCCATGCTGAAATAATGGCCGCTGAGACGAAGCGTCGGAAGGCCGATCAGGGCCGCGAGCCCAAGGCTGAGCACGATGGCGACTGGAATCCCCGCGATCGGCGACCAGCCGAACAGCGTGTAGAACAGCAGCGGCGTGTAGGCGCCGATGCCGAAGAACATGCTGTGGCCAACCGAGATCTGGCCGGCATAACCGCCGACGATGTTCCAGGCCGAAGCGGCGATCGCCGCCAGCAGGAAGCTGACGCCGACGTCGTGATAGAACGCGCCGGTGAACACCAGCGGATAGACCAGAAGGCCGGCCGCAAGCAGCACGACACCGACACGCGAGGTGGGGAGCTTGGTCATATGGGGCTCCTCACGCCTTGCCCATCAGGCCTTGCGGCCGGAGCCAGAGCAGGGCCACGAACAGGGCGTACACCACGACATCCTTGTAGATCGCGCCGAGCCAGAATGCGGACGCCGCCTGGATCAGGCCGATGATGAGCCCGGCATAAAGCGACCCAAGCACACTACCGAAGCCGCCGAATGCCACGACGACGAAAGCAATGAGGCCGAAGGTCTCGCCGACCGACGGTGACCATGGATAGGCCGTCGCAAGCAGCGCGCCGGCGACGCCGGCCGAGCCCGCGGACAAGCCCCATGCCAGCGCCTGGATGCGATCGGGCCTGATGCCCATCAACATCGCGGCGCCGGGATCCTCGGCGACCGCCAAAAGCGCACTGCCGATCAATGTCCGCGTCAGGAGCAGTTGCAGCAGCAGTGTCAGAACAATCGCTGCCACACCGGCCACCAGTTGCGCAACCGGAATGAAGATGCCCCCGATCGCGATCGTGCCTGACAGTGCATTCCCTGGCAGCGAGACGTAATTGGCCGAAAACCACCAGAATGCGGCGTAGCGCAACAGCAGCGCGAGGCCGAAGGTCGAGAGGATCTGCGCCAGCATCGGACCACGCAGGACGTGCCGGACCAGTGACAGATAGATCACCGCGCCGAGCGCGAATAGCGCGCCGGCCGCGGCGGCGCCGAACGTGACGGGCCCGCCGCCGAGCCAGACCACCACGAGCAGGGCGGCATACATTCCGAGCATGACGAACTCGCCATGCGCGAAGTTGATGAAGTTCATCATTCCCCAGATCAGCGTGAGACCGGAGGAGAACAGCGCGTAGATGGCCCCGAGCAGGAGGCCACCCACGATCACCTGGACAGCGATCATCGCCCTGCGATCCGGCTCACGGAGTCCAGCCGGTCATCGGCCATTGCAGCTTCGCGTTTGCCGTGGCCTCCGGCCAGACCAGCTGATATTGCTTGCCCTGGAGCTGGATCAGATAGGTTGCCGCCAGAACGTTCTGGCCGGTATTGTCGAACTTGACGCCCTGATAGCCCATCATCAGCTGCTCGGCTTTCAGGTCGGTCTTGGTCAGCGCGTCGCGGATCTTCTCGGGATCGGTCGATCCGGCGCGGTCGATCGCCTCTGCCAGCGCGAAGAAGCTCTGCATGTTGCGCGCGCTGGTATCGTCGAGATCGCGGCCGGTCTTGGCCTTGTACATCTCGTTGATCTTGGCCGTGGTCGAGCCGGGCTTGCCGATGTCCCAGGCGCTGCGGTTCATCGCGCCCTGGGCGACGTCGCTCACCGCCGGAACGAAGGACGGATCGGAGAAGCCGGTATCGTCGCCGATCACCATCGGTGGACGATAGTCGAGATTGCGCATCGTCTTCATGTACAGGATCGCGTCCGCCGTGTAGCTGATGAAGATCACGACGTCGGGCTGGCGCTGCTTGAGCTGAAGCACCTGCGCCGAAACGTCGGTCGAGCTGGCGCTGTAGGGGATGCGGATCGCGACGGGAACGCCGGACTTCTTGGCCTCGGCCTCGATCGCATCGCTGACCGAGGTGCCGTAATCCGTGTTCTCGTTGACGACGGCGATGGATTCGATCTTTTTGCCCTGCCCCTTCATCTCGGCGAAGAAGCGCATGTAGGTGCGCGCGTAATCGGAGGCGATCGGCGTTCCCCGGAACACCCATTTGAAACCGCGGCCGGTGATGTTGAGGGCGGCAGATTCTCCGACCATGAAGGGAACACCGTGGCGTTCGGCGACCGCCGTGGCGGTGAAGCTGCACGAGGATTGGTACGCGCCCATCAGCGCGTGGACCTTGTCCTGGGTGACAAGGCGCGTTGCAAGCTGCTGCGCCGTCGATGGATCACCCTGGTGATCGACGAAGGTGATCTCGATCTTGGCACCGCCGAGGTTCGGCAGGCCGCCGGTCGCCGCCAGCGGCAGGTTCGCCAGTTCCGGATGCGGGTTGTTGATGATGTCGAGCGCCACCTCGACCGCCGCCTTCGAGGCCTGTCCGGCCGCCGCCGCGTTCCCGGTGAGCGGCCACAGGATGCCGATCCGCACCGGATTGGCCGCCGATGCCGGCGCAGCAAAGCCCAGAACCGTCGCCGCAACGGCGCCGGCCAGCCACAGAGATGATCTGGTCACTCTAGTCCTCCCCTGTTGTTTCCTCTGCCTGGGAATGAGCGTGTCGAGCCGCTCGTTTGCCGCAGACATTGTCGTTCGCGGCCTGGCTCGTTATGGTGGTGGTCAGACCTCTGACCACGCTAGGATTGGCGGGCGCGTCTTGTCAATCACAACGCTTGTCGCAGGAACGTCCGGGAGGAGACCAAACGTGGCGCAGCATTACGAGGTGACGATCGTCACCGTCCGGCCAGGCACCCATCCGCAGGCACTCGCGGTCCTGCAACCCCGCCTCACCGCCGATCCGGATCTCCTGGCGTGCTGGTATTCGGAGATCGGCGCGCTCAACCGCATCCTCATCATCCGCAAGGCGGGAGATGCAGCGACCGCCCTTGCCAACCGGCAGGCGCTGCTGACCGAACGAAGCCCGTTCGGCGCCGGCGAGTTCATCGCCGAGATGAGCATCGACACCTATGTCTCGTTCGATTTCATCGAGCCGATGCAGGCCGGCCAGTTCGGCCCGTGCTACGAGGTCCGCAGCTACGTGCTGAAGCCGGACGGGCTGACGCCGACGACGGAGCTCTGGCGCAAGAGCGTGCCGGGCCGGAAGGTCCTGTCACCGCTGCTTGCGGCGATGACCTCGCTCACCGGCACCGTGACCCGCTTCATGCACGTCTGGCCCTATCCGTCGCTCGACGAACGGGCGCGGCTGCGCGGTAAGGCCGTGGCGGAAGGCCTCTGGCCGCCGCCGGGAGGCCCGAGCCATCTCGCCAGCATGCAGACGGACATCTATCTGCCGGCGCCGTTTTCTCCGATGCGCTAGGGCGTCTTGGCCGCTCGCTCGCGCTCAACCCGTTCGGTGACATCGCGCGCCATCGCCACGGATCCCAGGACGTTGCCGCCGGAATCCCGCACCAGCGCGAAGGTCATCTCGATGTAGAGCTTGCGTCCGCTCTTGTGCAGCGCGCGGGTCAGCGTCGGCTTGCCCGCAAGCTTCATGCTGCCGCTCGCGAGCGCGGCCTCGAAACCTTTCCAGTGCGCGGCGCGCAAATGTTCGGGAATGATCAGATCCAGATTCTGGCCGAGCGCTTCCGTAGCGGAGAAGCCGAACAGGGCCGTCGCTGCACGGTTCCATCGCATGATCGTGCCGGAGCGATCCGAATAGATCAGCGCGTCCGCGACATCTTCGGCGATCTTTGCGTCGAGCTCGGATTGATTGCTCATGTCAGCACCTCGCATGTAGCCCGAATGGAGCGTGGCGCAATCCGGAATCTTCTCACTGGCGAGAGCACCCGGACTATGCTTGCGCTCCATCCGGGCTACAGCATCGGGCTACACGCGGAAATGCTTCGATAGTTTGAGGCCCTGCGCCTGGTAATTGGAACCGATGCGCTGGCCATACATGGCGTCGGGGCGCGCCAGCATTTTCTCGTAGACGAGGCGGCCGACGATCTGGCCGTGTTCGAGGATGAACGGCACTTCGCGCGAGCGCACCTCCAGCACGGCGCGCGATCCTAGCCCGCCGGCACCGGCATAGCCGAAGCCCGGATCGAAAAAGCCAGCGTAGTGCACGCGGAATTCGCCGACCAAGGGATCGAACGGCACCATCTCCGCGGCGTAGTCGGGCGGCACCTGCACGGCTTCCTTCGAAGCGAGGATGTAGAACTCGCCGGGATCCAGGATCAGGCTGCCGTCGGGACGTGCAGAGATCGGCTCCCAGAAATCTTCCACCGCGTAACCGGAGCGGCGATCGACGTCGATGACGCCGGTGTGGCGCTTGGCGCGATAACCGACGAAGCCGTTCGCGTTCTCGCCCGACAGATCGACGGAGACGGCGACGCCGCCCGACAGATCGGCATCGTCGATGTCGACGAGGCGCTCGGCGGCATGCAAGCCATCGAGTTCGTCGGCGTTGAGGATGGCGTCGCCGGTGCGGAAACGCACCTGGCTCAGACGCGAGCCCTCGCTGACTAGCACCGGAAAGGTCTTCGGGCTGATCTCGGCATAGAGCGGACCGTGATAGCCTGCGCCGATCATGTCGAAGCGGCGGGTGCCGTCGGCGATCACGCGGGTGAAGACGTCGAGGCGGCCGGTCGAGCTCTTCGGGTTCGCGGCTGCAACGATCTCCGGCGGCAGCGCGAGGCTCTCCAGCAACGGCACGATGTAGACGCAGTTGGTCTCCAGCACCGCGCCGTCGGCGAGGCTGAACTCGTGCAGCTTCAATTCGTCGATGCGCTCGGCGACGGTGGCGCCGGGACCGGGCAGGAAGCTGGCGCGGACGCGATAGGCGATGTCGCCGAGGCGCAGATCGAGGCTCGCCGGCTGGATCTGGCTCTCGACGAAGTCGTAGGCGGGCAGGATGAGACCCGCGTCCGCCATGGCCGCGATCATGCGGTCGGGCAGGATACCATTGGCGTCGGGCGCGACCGTGAACGTCAACCGCGGGTCCTCATCAGGGCTCAAATGCATCCGGACATGCAGGAAATACAAGCCTTTTACGGCTATCCGATGGACGCCTTGACGGAAAGGGCATTGCGGAATATGAGCATCACTTATCCCGTGGTGATTTGAGCCGGCCGGCTTGCAGCCACGTTAAATAAGTCGCTAAACAGGCCGGGGACCTCTGTGATCCCGGCCCGTGGAAATATTCCAGGCCGGTTTTTTTGTGACCATTTTCGATGGTCACTTCAGGAGGTCCTATGTCGAAGTCCCCGGCGCCCACCGCGCACTACCGTCCCGAAACCCGCCTGGTCCATTCCGGCACCCTGCGCTCGCAATATGGCGAGACGTCGGAGTCGCTGTTCCTCACTCAGGGCTACGTCTACAACAGCGCCGAGGAGTGCGAGGCGCGGTTCAAGGGCGAGGATCCGGGCTTCATCTATTCGCGCTACTCCAATCCCACCATCGCGATGTTCGAGCGCCGCATGATCGAGCTCGAGGGTGCCGAGGCCGCCCGCTCGGCGGCAACAGGCATGGCCGCGGTGACGACCGCGATCCTGGCGCCGCTAAAGGCCGGCGACCACGTGCTGGCCTCGCGGGCGCTGTTCGGCTCGTGCCTCTACGTCGTGCAGGATTTGCTGCCGCGCTACGGCATCGAGACCACGCTGGTCGACGGGCTCGACCTTGACCAATGGCAGCGCGCCGTGCAGCCGAACACCAAGACGTTCTTCCTGGAGAGCCCGACCAATCCGACGCTCGACGTGCTCGACATTCCCGGCATCGCCGAGATCGCGCACAAGGCCGGCGCGCGGCTCGTCGTCGACAACGTGTTCGCCACCCCGATCTGGCAGAGTCCGCTCGCGCTCGGCGCCGACGTCGTGGTCTATTCCGCGACCAAGCATATCGACGGCCAGGGCCGCTGCCTCGGCGGCGTCATCCTGTCCTCGGAAGCCTTCATCGCCGAGCACATCCACAATTTCATGCGCCAGACCGGCCCCTCGATCTCGCCGTTCAACGCCTGGGTCCTGCTCAAGGGCCTGGAAACGCTAGGCGTGCGCGTGCGCGCGCAGACCGATACCGCGGCGCGTATCGCCGAGGTGCTGGCGAGCCATCCGAAGATCGCACGGCTGGTCTATCCCGGCCGCGCCGATCATCCGCAGGCGGCATTGGTGAAAAAGCAGATGCGCGGCGGCTCGACGCTGGTCGGCTTCGAGGTCAAGGGCGGCAAGCAGGCCGCGTTCCGCGTGCTCAACGAGTTCAAGCTTGCGAGGATCTCGAACAATCTCGGCGACGCCAAAAGCCTCGTCACGCATCCGTCGACCACGACGCATCAGCGCCTGAAGCCGGAAGACCGCGCCGCCCTCGGCATCGGCGAAGGCTTCATCCGCTTCTCCGCGGGACTCGAGCATGCGGATGATCTGATCGAGGATCTGACCGCCGCGCTGGAGAAGGCGTAACGGGCGAAGGTCTCGTAGGGTGGGCAAAGCGACGCGTTCCCACCGCTATCGATTATCATGACGAGATGGTGGGCACGGCGGGACGCGCCTTTGCCCCCCCTACGGCACCGATGCCTACATCGGCCGATACGTCCGCACGTCGGCCGGCACGTTCACCCCGAGCTTGATCTGGCCGACGGAGCGGATGATGTCGTCGCCGAGCAGTTGGGCGAAGCAGGCGTAGCCCCAATCGTTCATGTGCAGGCCGTCGGCGATCACGAAGCTCTCGACCGGGATTGATTGGTTCTCGTGCCAGTCGCGCATCACCTCGAAGCGCGGGAAGATGCCGACGTGGCGGAGCTCGGCGACCTTGCCGAGCAGCTTGATCATCTTGCCGGCGCTCTCCTTGCGCTGGTTGACGGCCGGCGAATATTGCGGATCGACCAGCACGATGTCGGTGCCGCCGGCGGCCTGAATGCGGCTGATGCCGTCCTCGACCAGCTTTGCGGTATCGCCTGGATCGAGGTTGCGCAGCACGGCGTTGGTGCCGACCTGCCAGATCACGAGATCCGGATGCACGTCGATCACCTGCGTCTGAAGGCGCTTCATCATCTCGGGCGCGTCCTCGCCGCCGACGCCGGCATTGACCACGGTGATGTCGGCGGTCGGATAGTGCCGGTGCAGTTGCGCCGCGAGACGGTTCGGATAGTTGAACTCCGGCGAGCTCGCGCCGAATCCTGCAGTCGACGACGAGCCGAACGCGACGATGACGACAGGCTTGCCCGCGACGAGCTTGCTTGCGACGTGCGGCAGCGTGCCCATCGCCTTTGCGCCACCCTTCGGCGGCAGGCAGGGCACGCGGCTGAAGACGTCGGCAGCGGATTTGGCGACCTGCTTGACTTTGTCGACGGCGCGCGCCGTGACGCCGCGCTGCTCGGGCGACGTCGCTGCGACCGTGGTCTGGGAGGGCGAAGCGGAAGCGGGATCAGCCGACTGCGCGGGTGCGGGCGTCGCCTGCGTGGCCGGCGCCTGCGCATGCGAGGCCGGCGTCAGCAACAACAGCATCGCTGCTGCAGGTGCGGCCAACCATGCCGTCAGGCAAAAAGGGCGGAGAGAACTCATTAACGCTAGACCTCAATTTTACTGCTGGGCCGGCTCCAGATGGGCAGCGTCAATCACGAACTGTGCCAACGCCCGGCCAAGGCAATCATGGACCTGCTTCGCCAGTTCGGGCCCGCGGGACGGGCTGAACAGGTCAAACTGACCCTGATCATTCCACTGCCGCATGATCGCAAAACGATCGAACAGCGGAATATCGTGCTCCTGCGCCACCACGCGCATGTTATCGAGAAACGGTTGCGCCGAGATCATCGTTTCGGTGCGCGGGCTGTACTGCAAATTCATCAAGACGACGTCGGCCCCTGCCTTTTGCAACGCAACAACCCCGGCGGTCACGGCGCTGCGAAATTCGTCGGGATCGATGGATCGGATAGCATCCACGGTCCCGGTCTGCCAGATGACCAAAGTAGGCGTTTTTCCCTCTATCAGCTTAACGAAGGTGGAAGCCGCCTCCTCCGCCGTTCTCTTGCTCTGTATTTCTACGGAGACGTGCAGCACCTCGGACGCCGGCAGCTTCTCCCTGAGGATCGCCTCCATGCGAGCCGGATAGGAGCTGCTTTCCGAAGACGGAATCGTGGTCGAGCGGCTGCCGATGACGAGGATGTCGAGCGGTTTGCCGGCTTTGATGGCATCGGCGACCTTGGGAAGCCGACTTTCGCTGGTAAGCAGATAGGACGGCAGTTCGCAGGCCGGGGGCGCGGCAGGCGCGGCATCGCCCGCGCGCGCCACAGGCGTGGCGAGGCTACCGCATAGCAGGATCAGGCTCAGGAGAACCTTCGCCTTCATCAGCCCCCTCCCGCCAGATCGGCGTTGCCGACGGCGTTTTTGGTTTTCGCACCGCTTTTGTCAGCCACCCGCTTGTACCACGAAATCACCCACGCCACGCCCCACATGATCAGGACCCCGGAGAGACTAATCAGCGCATGCATGGCTGCGCCCCCGGAGACTTCGGCGAGAATGAAATGGCCTGCGAAGGCCAGGAAGACGCCGAGGCAGAAGATCTCGAGGGAATGCTGCCCGCATAGAATCAATGGTCGCAGCCAGCGCGATTTCAAGCCCGGCCAATCACGGGGCAGGAAGCGCACGGTGAGCGCGGCCAGCGCCAGGAAATGGGTGAAGCGCAGCACGTCGAGATCGGTCTTGTCGATCGGATACATCCACTGCTCGAGCCGCTTCGGCATGAAGTGGGAGAGCTGCGGCACGTACCAGGTCAGCGTCACGCAGAACGCCGCTGCGAGATAGGCGATCGATATCCACATCGTCACGGGCGAGGCCAGGATGCGCGACATCCGTCGCGCACCTCCGAGCGCGCACCATGCACCGAACACGAACAGCAATTGCCAGGCGAAGGGATTGAAGGCCCAGAAGCCGTTCGGATAGGCCGACAGATAGAGATCGTATTCCCAGGTGACAACGTAGAGCGCGACCGAGAGGCCGAGCGTGAAGTCCGGGCGCCATTTCATCGACCACAGGATCAGCGGCAGCGCCAGCATCAGCACGATGTAGAGCGGCAGCACGTCCATGTTGACGGGGCGGAAGCGCAGCAGCAGCGCCTGCACGATGGTGATGTCGGGCTGCTTGAGGAAGTCCAGGATGCCCATTTCTTCGGTGTAGAGCGGGTTCTCGAACCTGGTCGCGACATAGGAGATCTCGGCGAGGAAGATCGTGAACAGGAAGACGTGGGCGACGTAGATCTGCCAGACCCGGCGCAGGATGCGCGCGGTGGCGATGAGGACCCCGCTCTCCAGCATCGCCCGGCCGTAGACGAAGGCCGCGGTGTAGCCCGAGATGAAGATGAAGATCTCGGTGGCGTCGCTGAAGCCGTAATTGCGGATCGTGAACCACGTCAACAGACTGGCCGGCAGATGGTCGATGAAGATCAGCCACAGCGCGAGCCCGCGGAACAGATCGAGCCGGAGCTCGCGCTCGCCGATGGCGGGCAGCGTGATGGCAGGGGCGGACGCGCGTGGCTTCGCTCCCGCGGGCCTGGCGGTTCCCGCGACCGTCTGTCCCGTCACTTGGTCTGCAATGGTCATCGGGGGCCAAAAACCCTTCCGCAAATCGCGACGTGTCAAGGAGTGTACCGGTCCGGACGTCATCTCGCAAAGCGACCGGATCAGAATGGGTTGCTTGCTTGGAATGTTTTCTTGGGGAGGTTTTCTTGGGGATGTTTTCTGGAGGTGTCATTCCCTTTGAATTCTGGCGGGACGATGTCGCCAAAGCTGCCTGCGGCGTTTGGTTCCGGAGCCGGATTTCGGTATGGTAGCAACCATGTACCGCGCCGTGACCCGTCAAATCGAAGTGACCGTCGAGCCGAACTTTGTTCCGGAGCAGTCGTCGGCCGACCGTTCCCGCTACTTCTGGTCCTACACCATCGTCATCACCAATTCCGGCGAGGAGACCGTGCAGCTCAAGACGCGGCACTGGATCATCACCGACGCCTCCGGCCGCCAGCAGGAGGTGAAGGGCGAGGGCGTGGTCGGCGAGCAGCCGATCCTGGCCCCCGGCGAGCGCTTCGAATATACCTCGGGCGTCCCACTCTCGACCGCCTCCGGCTTCATGACCGGCCGCTACCAGATGATCACCGAAAGCGGCGAGCGCTTCGAAATCGACGTGCCCGCGTTTTCGCTGGACAGTCCGGACAACAAGCGGGTGTTGAATTAGGGCGGCGCCGTCCGCAAGTAGGATGGGTAGAACGATGCGAAAACCATCGTCTCTGATCCCTCGCGGAAGCATGATGGCTTTCGCTTCGTTCTACCCATCCTACATCATCGCAGACACGCCTTCGCGTTCTCGCGGCGCATTTCGCCCGAGCTTTGCTTCGTCGCTCCACCCTCTTGAGCCAAGAGGGTGCAGGGAAGGCCGGGTGCCAGCTCGCACCCGCGGTCCACTGCGCGAAATGCGCACGCAGGAAAAACCGCACAGCAGCATACAGGTGGTGCCGATCACTCGGCCTTCCCTGCGCGATGGTCGGACGGCTTATGCCGTGCTCTCCCGGGAGCCGAACTTTCCTTCTGGCCTCCCTCACCCCGCGAATGGATGATGCAGTCTGCCCGGTTGGGCTCGCTCGCACCTTCGAAAGGCTTGACCGTAGCAACGACGGCCAGGACCACACGGTTTTGCCGTACGCACGGCTCGCCATGTCGCCGCAGTTTTCCCAGCCCTGTCGACAAAGCCGGAAACTTACAGGCGAGACGAACCTGACAGCGCCGCTCGTCCGCACGCGGTTTCAGGCTCACAGGGACTACCCGCCCTGCCCGTCCCATCTCGTGCCGACGCTGCCGCGTCCACCGCCAGCCCGGCTCGCGAACGCGACGACCACAAGATCGCCCCTCTTGGATGAGCCGGGATGAGCGACACATACGACAAAACCGAATTTCGGTGAAGTGGAATATCTTTGCGCGGGTGGATTGACAGCGGGCGACACAGGCGCGGTCACGTAGCCCGGATGAGCGCAACGCAATCCGGGATAGTGCGAGATGCCGGGCGAGCGGCGCCCCGGATTGCGCTGCGCTTCATCCGGGCTACGGTACTCTACTCCGCCCCGTCGACGCCCGCTTCATCCGGCGTGAACTGATACACCGACGAGCAGAACTCACAGGTCACGACCACCTTGTCGTCCTTGACCATCGCGGCGCGGTCGTCGGGCGAGAAGCTCCTCAGCATCGAGGCGACGGCATCGCGCGAGCACGAGCACTGCGCTTTGAGGATCATCGGATTGAACACGCGCACACCGCGCTCGTGGAACAGGCGAAACAGCAGCCGCTCGCCGGAGAGCTCGGGATCGATCAGCTCGACGTCCTCGACAGTCTCGATCAGCGAGCGCGCCTCGACCCAGGCGTCGTCTTCCTTGACGCTGTGCACCTCGACGCCATCGGGGGCATCGCCGGGATGCAAGTCCGCCTGCCGGCCGCGCTCCGGCGCCTTCGGCAGAAACTGCATCAGCATGCCGCCGGCGCGCCAGCGATGCTTACCGCCGTCGCTCGATCGCCACTCCTCGCCGACCGCGAGGCGCACGCGCGTCGGGATCTGCTCGGAGCGCAGGAAATATTCGTGGGCGGCGTCTTCCAGGCTGCCGCCATCGAGCGCGACAAGGCCCTGATAGCGGCTCATGTCGGGACCCTGGTCGATGGTCATGGCGAGATGACCGTGGCCGAGCAGCGCGCCGGAATCCCTGGTCTCGCCGAGACGCGCCGCGTCAAAGCGCGCATAGGCGCGCAGGCGATCCGGCGCCATGTAGTCCACGACCAGGAACGACACCGGGCCGTCGGTCTGGGCCTGCAGAATGAAGCGCCCCTCGAATTTCAGCGCGGTGCCGAGCAGCGTCGTCAGCACGATGGCCTCGCCGAGCAGCTTGCCGACCGGCGCCGGGTAATCGTGCTTGGTCAGAATCTCGTCGAGCGCCGGACCAAGCCGCACCAGACGGCCGCGCACGTCGAGCGCATCGACCTCGTAGGGCAGCACGGCGTCGTCGATCGGAACCGCTGATGGTGCGCGAACCGGACCTTCGGGCCCGGCTTTCATGTCAGGGAATTGGGAAACCATAGCGGTCTATCTGGGGTCGGAGGACGGGAAATGGAAGGGGGTGCCGACATTCCGCCGCTCTCGGAGCGGCGGCCCGCGTAGCCCGGATGGAGCGTAGCGTAATCCGGGACCAATCCATCCGCTGACACAAATCCGGATTGCGCTGCGCTCCATCCGGGCGACAGAGAAGGCTACTTCACCGCGTCAAAGCACCAGGCCAAAATGCCCTTCTGCGCGTGCAGGCGGTTTTCGGCCTCGTCGAACACGACTGATTGCGGGCCGTCGATCACTTCATCCGTGACCTCCTCGCCGCGATGGGCCGGCAGGCAATGCATGAAGAGCGCATCGGGCTTGGCGAGCGACATCAGCTTGCCGTTGACCTGATAGGGCTTGAGCACGTTGTGGCGATGTTCGCCTTCCTTGTCGCCCATCGACACCCAGGTGTCGGTGACGACGCAATCGGCGCCGCGCACGGCGGCTTCCGGATCGGTGCCGAGCACGATCGGCGCGCCGGTCGTCTTGATGAAGTCGCGCATCGCCTTTTTCGGCGCGAGTTCGGGCGGCGTTGCGACATTGAGCTGGAACTTGAAACGTTCGGCGGCATGCGCCCAGGACGCCAGCACGTTGTTGTCGTCGCCGGTCCAGGCCACCGTCTTGCCCTCGATCGAGCCGCGATGCTCCTCGTAAGTCATGAGGTCCGCCATCACCTGGCAGGGGTGCGAGCGCCGCGTCAGGCCGTTGATGACGGGCACGGTGGCGTTGGCCGCAAGCTCCAGCAGCGCCTCGTGATTGAGGATGCGGATCATGATGGCGTCGACATAGCGCGACAGCACGCGCGCGGTGTCGGCGATGGTCTCGCCGCGACCGAGCTGCATCTCGGCGCCGGTGAGCATGATGGGCTCGCCACCGAGCTGGCGCATGGCGACGTCGAATGATACGCGCGTCCGCGTCGAGGGACGCTCGAAAATCATCGCCAGGGTCTTGCCTTCGAGCGGCTTGACCGGCTGCTGCGCCTTCTGCTTCGCCTTCATGGCGCACGATGCGGCGAGCATGCGCTTGAGCTCCGACAGCGGCAGCTCGTTGATGTCGAGGAAGTGTTTCGGCGACTTGCTCATCAGCTTGCCGCCCGCTTGGTCTGACTGGACGAGATTGCAGCGCAGGCGCGTTCGAGCCGCCCGACGCTGTCCTCGATCTCGGCTTCGGTGACGATCAGAGGCGGCAGGAAGCGCACGACATTGTCGCCGGCGCCGACAGTGAGCAGCTTTTCGCCTCGCAAGGCGGCCACGAGATCGCCCGAAGGCAGCACGGCCTTGATGCCGATCAGGAGGCCCTCGCCGCGGACTTCGCTCACGACGTCGGGGTGACGGTCGATTACGGAGGCGAGCTTCTGCTTGAGCAGCAGCGACATCTTCTGCACGTGGTCGAAGAAGCCGGGCTTGAGCATGACGTCGAGCACCGCGTTGGCCGCCGAGATCGCCAGCGGATTGCCGCCGAAGGTCGAGCCGTGCGAACCGGGTCCCATGCCGGAGGCCGCATCCGCAGTCGCCAGCACCGCGCCGATCGGGAAGCCACCGCCGAGCGCCTTCGCCAGCGACATCACGTCAGGTGTGACGCCGGTGCGGCGATAGGCGAAGAGATCCCCAGTGCGGCCCATGCCGGTCTGCACCTCGTCGAATGCGAGCAGCAGGCCCTTGTCGTCGCACAGCTGGCGCAACGCCTTGAGGAAAGAAGGCGTCGCCGAGCGCACGCCGCCCTCGCCCTGGATCGGCTCGATCAGGATGCCAGCCGTGTCAGGGCCGATCGCCTTCTTCACGGCTTCGAGGTCGCCATGCGGGACCTGGTCGAAACCGTCCATCGGCGGGCCGAAACCTTCGAGATATTTTGCAGAACCGGTCGCGGCGAGCGTTGCCAGGGTGCGGCCATGGAAGGCGCCTTCGAAGGTGATGATGCGGTAGCGCTCGGGATGGCCCTTCGAGAAGTGATGATGGCGGACCAGCTTGATCACGCCCTCCAGCGCTTCGGCGCCGGAATTGCAGAAGAACACGAAGTCCGCAAAGCTCTCATTGCACAGGCGCACGGCGAGCTTCTCGCCGTCCGGGCTCTGGAACAGGTTCGACATGTGCCAGAGCTTGGTCGCCTGCTCCTGCAGCGCCTTGGTCAGATGCGGGTGGCAATGGCCGAGCGCATTCACAGCGACGCCCGAGGTAAAATCCAGATAGCGATCGCCGTTGGTCGCGATCAGCCAGCAGCCTTCGCCGCGTTCGAAACCGAGGTCGGCCCTGGCGAAAACGGGGAGCAAATGCGGCGCTGCGCGGTTAGTCATGACGATCACTTGAATGTTGCGGACGGTGTGACGCTTGCATTGCGCAACGCACCAGACCGGCCCGGAAAACGAAACGTGCCGCCTTTTAAGGGCGGCACGTGACACCATCTTATGCCTGGTGAAACGGGTGTCAATGCCGCCCGGAAAGCCTCGGGAAACGTCGAATCCGTAGTCTTGCGGTGGCGATTTTGCAGGTTTTCACCACGGAACATGTGGAAGCGAGTCGGCGGACTCTTGCGCGGGAGTCACGCCATATTGTAGCGTTTGGATTGTCAGATACGACATCTCGTGCAGCGGTTCTGATCCCAAGAGTCCTTATGTACCGGCGTAAACGTTCGGGCGTCAGTCACGCGCCCGGCGAGCCTTAAGGGATTCTGACGGCACGGGTTTTTGAAGGCTTAAGCATTCGCTGCAAGGCCCCAGGATGGCTGGCCGGCAGCGAGGGAAAGGGTGCAATGACGGTTTTGACCTGGTCCGATGATCGCGTCGAGCAGCTGAAAAAGCTCTGGGAGGCCGGACTTTCGGCCAGCCAGATCGCAGCAGAGCTCGGCAATGTGACCCGCAATGCCGTGATCGGCAAAGTGCACAGGCTCGGTCTGTCCGGCCGCGCCAAGAGCCCTTCATCGGCAGCACCCCGGCCGCGCAAGGCGCGTCCCGCGCAGCACATGATGCGGGTGAGCCGCCCCATTTCGCGCGGCAACACCGCGCTGGCGCAGGCTTTTGAGGTCGAGGTGGAGGCCGAACCGGTCACCTACGACAACGTGGTGCCGATGAGCCAGCGGCTGTCGCTGCTGGAGTTGAACGAGGCGACCTGCCACTGGCCGGTCGGCGATCCCTCGAGCCCGGATTTCTTCTTCTGCGGCGGCAAGTCGCTCTCCGGCCTGCCCTACTGCGCTCAGCACTCGCGCGTGGCGTATCAGCCCGCAGCGGACCGTCGTCGTGCGGCACCGAAGCCGGGCCCGCGGTAAGCGGATTTAGCTGATTGCACGGACGGCGCTGTCACATGATGACGGCTCCACCCACTCGGTGTCATCCTCGCGCACGCGGGGATTCATGACCACAGGGCGCAGTTGTTGCGCGAGATGGTCACTCCTGGTCTTCGCCAAACCATTCCCTGTGGTTACGGGTCCCTGCGCCCCGCGCAATTGCGCACTAGGCAGGGACGACATCGGAGAGAATGCGGCGGCAGCCCGCGCCATCACGTCTGCCACCCGCAAATCCTACGTCTGCTCCGCCTTCGCAAAGCGATCGTCCAGCGCATAACCCGCGCCGCGGACGGTGCGGATCGGGTCCTGCTCGCGGCCGAGATTGAGCAGCTTGCGGAGGCGGCCGATATGGACGTCGACGGTGCGCTCGTCGATGTAGATGTCGCGGCCCCAGACGCTATCGAGCAGTTGCTCGCGCGAGAACACGCGGCCGGGATGCTCCAGAAAGAACTCCAGCAGGCGATATTCGGTCGGGCCGAGGTCGATCGGCCGGCCCGAGCGCGCCACGCGGCGCTTGTCGCGGTCGAGCTCGATGTCGCCATAGGCGAGCACGGTGGCGAGCCGCTCGGGGCTGGCGCGCCTGAGCAGGCCCTTCACGCGCGCCAGAAGCTCCGGCACCGAGAACGGCTTGACGATGTAGTCGTCGGCGCCGGTCGCAAGGCCACGCACCCGCTCGCTCTCCTCGCCGCGCGCGGTGAGCATGATGATCGGCAGTTGCTTGGTCTCCGGACGGGTGCGCAGGCGGCGGCACAGCTCGATGCCTGACAGACCCGGCAGCATCCAGTCGAGCACGATCAGGTCGGGAATGTGCTCCTTGAGGCGGGTGTCGGCGTCGTCGCCGCGCATCACCGTCTCGACGTCATAGCCGTCGCCTTCGAGGTTGTAGCGAAGCAGCTCCGTGAGAGCTTCCTCATCCTCAACCACCATAATGCGTGCGCCCATGGTGTCGTCGCTCCTTAAGGTCTTCAGCTATTCGGGATCGTCGTGGCGAAGGTGGTCATGTCGCCCTTCGGCCGCTTGTCGGTGATCGCCTGGCCCTCGATCATGTAGAACACGGTCTCGGCGATGTTGGTGGCATGGTCGCCGATCCGCTCGATGTTCTTGGCGCAGAACATCAGATGGATGCAGAACGAGATGTTGCGCGGATCCTCCATCATGTAGGTGAGGAGCTCGCGGAACAGCGAGGTGCAGATCGCGTCGACTTCCTCGTCGCCCTTCCACACCGCCATCGCCGCCGGCAGATCGTGCGCGGCATAGGCGTCCAGCACCGACTTGACCTGCTGCTGCACGAGGTCGGTCATGTGCTCCAGGCCGCGGAACAGCTTCAGCGGATGGAAGTCGGTCTCCAGCGCGGCGACGCGCTTGCCCATGTTCTTGGCGAGGTCGCCGATCCGCTCGAGGTCGGTCGCAACGCGCATGGCGCCGACGATCTCGCGCAGATCCACCGCCATCGGCTGGCGGCGGGCGATGGTGAGCACGGCGCGTTCCTCGATGCGCTTCTGCAGCGCGTCGAGTTCGGCGTCGATGGAGACCACGCGCTGGCCGAGCGCGACGTCGCGGCGGATCAGCGCGTCGACGGATTCGACGATCATGCGCTCGGCGATCCCGCCCATCTCGGCAACCAGGCGCGTGAGCTCCTGGAGGTCGGTGTCGAAAGCCTTGGCGGTATGTTCGGTACCCATGTTCCGTCTCCTCAGCCGAACCGGCCGGTGATGTAATCCTGCGTGCGCCGGTCGGTCGGCGACGTGAAGATCTTGCTGGTGTCGTCGAATTCGATCAGCTCGCCGAGATACATGAAGGCGGTCTTGTCGGAGACGCGCGCCGCCTGCTGCATGTTATGGGTGACGATCGCGATCGTGTAGTTCTCGGACAGCTCCTGGATCAGCTCCTCGATCTTGGCGGTCGAGATCGGGTCTAGCGCCGAGCAAGGCTCGTCGAACAGGATCACCTCGGGCCTGACAGCGACGGTGCGGGCGATGCACAGGCGCTGCTGCTGGCCGCCGGAGAGCGACAGGCCGGAGGCGTTGAGCTTGTCCTTGACCTCGTTCCACAGCGCGCCGCCGCGCAGCGCCTTCTCGACACGGACGTCCATCTCGGATTTCGAGATCTTCTCGTAGAGACGGATGCCGAAGGCGATGTTCTCGTAGATCGTCATCGGGAACGGCGTCGGCTTCTGGAACACCATGCCGACCCGGGCGCGCAGCAAATTGAGGTCGAGCCTGGGGTCGAGAATATTGGTCTGGTCGAGCATCAGCTGGCCGGTGGCGCGCTGGCCCGGATAAAGATCGTACATCCGGTTGAAGATGCGCAGCAGGGTCGACTTGCCGCAACCGGACGGGCCGATGAAGGCTGTGACACGGTTGGTTCCGAGCGCCAGATTGATGTTCTTCAGCGCATGGTGCTCACCGTAGTAGAAGTTGAGATTGCGCGCGGTGACCTTGGCCGGTGCCTCGGGCAGCGGCTGCGAGCCGGGATGAACGCTCGGCGCGCTCACGGAAACAGACATTTCACTCATTTTGCAGTCCTCTCGGCGCCGATGATGCGCGCGCCAATGTTCAGGGCAAGCACGGTCAGGGTGATCAGCAGCGCACCGCTCCAGGCGAGCTGCTTCCAATAGGCGTAGGGGCTCTGGACGAAATTGTTGATGGTGACCGGCAGGTTGGCCATCGTCTTGTCCAGGCCGAGGCTGAAGAACTGGTTCGACAGCGCTGTGAACAGCAGCGGCGCGGTCTCCCCGGCGACGCGGGCGGTGGCGAGCAGCACGCCGGTGATGAGGCCGGAGCGGGCGGCGCGATAGGCGATCCGCTTGATCACCAGCGAGCGCGGCAGGCCCAATGCGCTGGCGGCTTCACGCAGCGGATTCGGCACCAGCAGCAGCATGTCTTCGGTAGTGCGCACTACCACCGGGATGACGATGACCGCGAGTGCCAGCGCGCCTGCGATCGCGGAGAAGCCGCGCATCGGCACCACCACCGCGCCATAGATGAACAGACCGATGATGATCGAGGGCGCCGAGAGCAGGATGTCGTTGATGAAGCGGATCACCGAGGTCAGCTTGTCGTTACGGCCGTACTCGGCGAGATAGGTGCCGGCGAACAGGCCGAGCGGCGCGCCGATGCCGACGCCGAGCACGGTCATGATGATCGAGCCGACGATGGCGTTGCGCAGGCCGCCCTCGGTCGAGCCGGGCGGCGGCGTGTCGGCGGTGAAGACCTGGAGATTGAGGCCAGCCAAGCCGTTGTAGAGCAGCGTGGCCAGGATCAGCGCGAGCCAGGTGACGCCGAAGGCGGCCGCGGCGATGCAGAGCCCACGGATGACGATGTCCTTGCGGCGGCGGCGCGAATAGATCGGATTGAGGGCCATGACGTTAGTTCCCCGCCTTCTTGTCCAGACGCATCAGCATCAGCCGCGCGGCCGCGAGCACGAAGAACGTCAGCACGAACAGCAACAGGCCGAGCAGGATCAGGCCGGACTGGTGCAGGCCGTCGCTCTCGGCGAATTCGGATGCGATCGCCGCCGAGATCGTCGTCCCCGGCGCGAAGATCGAGGAGGAGATGCGGAACGAGTTGCCGATGATGAAGGTCACCGCCATGGTCTCGCCGAGCGCACGGCCCAGCGCCAGCATGACGCCGCCGATGATGCCGACGCGGGTGTAGGGAATGACCACGCTGCGCACGACTTCCCAGGTGGTGCAGCCGACGCCGTAGGCGGCTTCCTTCAGGACCGGCGGCACCGTCTTGAACACGTCGACCGAGATCGAGGTGATGAAGGGCAGCACCATGATGGCGAGGATCAGCGCGGCGTTGAACGTGCTGAGATAGGACGGGGGACCCGCGAAGATCGCGCCCAGCACCGGCACGCCGTCGAAGATCCTGATCATCAAGGGCTGGAAGGTGTTGGCCAGGAACGGGCCCAGCACGAAGAAGCCCCACATGCCGTAGATGATCGAGGGAATGCCGGCAAGCAGCTCGATCGCCATGCCGATCGGGCGGCGCAGCCATTGCGGGCAGAGCTCGGTGAGAAAGATCGCAATGCCGAGGCCGACCGGAATGGCGATCAGCATCGCGATGAAGGAGGTGACGAGCGTGCCGTACATCGGCCCAAGCGCGCCGAGCACGGGCGGATCTGCCGACGGCGCCCAGCGCTGCGTCCAGAGGAAGGAGAGGCCGTATTCCCTGATCGCGGGAAACGCGCCGACGATCAGCGAGATGATGATCCCGCCGAGGATCAGCAGCACCGAGATCGCGGACAGCCGCGTGATCCAGTAAAAGGTGACGTCGCCGAACTTGAACGCGCTCAAGGCCTTGGCGCGGTCATACGGTCCGGCGTCGTCGATGATATCGCTCTGAACGGACATTTCTGCCACGCCGATCCCCTGTACCAAGACTAATACGCTTTTTGTTATCCTCTTGCCCCGGATGCGACGCAGCGCGAAGCGCTGCGACGCTGATCCGGGGCCCAGTTCTTGTAGGCCCCGGCTCTGCGGAGCAGCACTTGCGTGCTGCGCCGCGTCCGGGACACGAGAGGAGAGCTTAGCTCTTGATCTCGGCAGCCCAGGTCTTCTCGATCTGCTGGACGACGCTGTCCGGCATGGGGATGTAATCGAGATCCTCGGCCGCCTTGCTGCCGCTCTTGAAGGCCCAGCGGAAGAACTTGATGGCTTCCTGCGAGGCCGCTTTGTCGGTCGCGGACTTGTGCATCAGGATGAACGTCGCCGCGGTGATCGGCCAGGACTTCTCGCCGGGCTGATCGGTCAGGATGACATAGTAGCCGGGCGCCTTGGCCCAGTCGGCGTTGGAAGCAGCGGCCTGGAACGCTTCGACGGTCGGCTGCACGGCTTTGCCGGCCTTGTTGACGAGACCGGCGTAGGTCAGCTTGTTCTGCTTGGCATAGGCGTACTCGACGTAACCGATCGAGTTCTTGGTCTGGCTGATGTTTCCCGACACGCCTTCATTGCCCTTGGCGCCGACGCCGACCGGCCACTCGACCGCGGTGCCCTCACCGACCTTGCTCTTCCAGTCCGGGCTGGCCTTGGCGAGGTAGTTGGTGAAATTGAAGGTGGTGCCCGAACCGTCCGAACGGCGGACCACGGTGATCGCCTCCGAGGGCAGCTTCACGTTCGGATTGAGCTTCTTGATCGCCGCGTCATCCCACTTGGTGATCTTGCCGAGATAGATGCTGGCCAGGGTCTCGCCATCGAACACCAGTTCGCCGGGCTTCACGCCCTCGAGGTTGACGACGGGAACGATGGCACCCATCACCATCGGCCACTGGACGAGACCGTCCTTCTCGAGCTGCTCGGCCTTGAGCGGCGCGTCGCTGGCGCCGAAGGTCACGGTCTTGGCCTGGATCTGCTTGATGCCGCCGCCAGAGCCGATCGACTGGTAGTTCAGACCGTTGCCCGTCTCCTTCTTGTAGGCGTCCGCCCACTTCGAATAGATCGGGAACGGGAACGTCGCACCTGCGCCGGTGATATCGGCGGCAGAGGCCACCGTTGCCGATGCGGCGACCAAGCCGGCAGCGACGATTGTTTTAAGGAAATTCATGCTGGTCTCCATACAGGGGAGCGAAGCGCCATCCGCGCCCGATCGCGCTCCCCACGCCGCCCCTTTAGGAGCGGTCGGCTGTACTTTTACGAAGGTTTCGTGACAGTCGAATGACGCCATCAAGCGATTGAAATCGCTTGGATTTGGAGCCTAACCTAAAGTCTTGGCCCGAGGAAAGCAGGCGGTGAAAGTGGCGCCCTGTTTGGGCACGCTTTCGATCAAAAGCCGGCCGCGATGGCGATTAAGAATATGTTTCACCAGCGATAATCCGAGCCCGGTCCCGCCCTGCGAGCGACTGTCGCCGACATCGACCCGGTAGAACCGCTCGGTCAGCCGTGGCAGGTGCTCGGGCGCGATTCCGGGGCCGAAATCGCGAACCACGATCCGGATTTCCTGAGTTCCGTCAGTGGCCGCGCCCGAGGTCAGCGACACGATGACGCGTCCGCCGGAGGCGCCGTATTTGAGCGCGTTCTCGATCAAATTCTCGAACAGCCGGAGCAGCTCCTCGCGGTCGCCCGCGATCATCACCGGACTATCAGGCAAATGGATCTCGACCTCGACCTGCCGCTCGCGCGCAAGCGGCTCCAGCCCGTCGGCGACTTGGCGGATGATCGGCAGCAGGTCGACCAGGGTGTCCGGCCGGACATGGGCCGACAGCTCGACCCGCGACAGCGACAACAGATCGTCGATAAGGCGGGCCATGCGGGTAGCCTGATTGTGCATGATGCCGAGGAAGCGCTCGCGCGCCTTGGGGTCGTCCTTGGCCTGACCCTGGAGCGTGTCGATGAAGCCCGACAGCGCGGCGAGCGGCGTGCGCAGCTCGTGGCTGGCATTGGCCACGAAGTCGGCGCGCATCTCCTCGACCCGCCGCAGCGGCGTCTGGTCGTGAAAGGTCATCAGCATGCATTTGTCGGCGCCGCCGAAGCTGGTCGGCACCGGCACCGGCGTGATCATGAGCTCCATCCAGCGGTCCACCGGGACATGATCAAGATAGGTCGCGCGCCGCGGCTCGGTGGTTGCGATCGCTTCGCGCAGCGCCGTGATGATCTCCGGCGAGCGCAGCGCGAACTGGGCGAGCTCGTTCCGCCGGAGCGCCGGCGCGAGCTGGGCGGCGGCGGCATTGAGGTGGATGACGCGGCCGGCGCGGTCGAGCAGCACCGCCGGATCCGGCATGCCGGCGACGACCGCGGCCACCGCCGCGCTCTCGACCGGGTTGATGCGCCTGACGTCGTCGCGCGAAGCGGCGGGATCGTGCAGGCGCCACGGGATCAGTGCAGCGGCCGCGATACAGAGGAACACGACCCCGGCGTGCAGCGCCGACAATTCACCGAGCGAGACGACAACGGACAGCGCCAGGGCTGCAGCGATCAGGATGATGGTCGAGTGCCGCAGCCGGTCGGACCAAGGCTGGGCGGAGGGAGAAGATGGGGCGTCGATCGCCATCGGGGCGGACTTCTCCTGAGGCTTGTCCTAAGGCTTGGCGCCGTCGCTACGCTCTCTCACATAGGCGGCTTCACGCGCAGGACCGGGGTCGAGCTTGAGCGCCGCCTGCTGCAAGCGCTTCGATCGTGCGCCGATCATAACTTCGCGAAACGTCAGCAAGATTACAGATATGACGAAGGGGGACAGATAATAGAGCACGCGGAACAGCAACATGCCGCCCAGAAGCTCCTCGCGGTCCATCTGCCACAGGCCGACCAGCATGGCGGCGTCGAACACCCCCAGCCCGCCGGGCGAGTGGCTGGCGAACCCGAGCAGCGTCGCCGAGACGAAGATCACCGCGACCACCACAAAGCCGAGATTGGGCTCGTCCGGGACCAGCACGTACATCGCGAGCGCGCAGAAGCCGAGATCGATGATGCCGATCGCGATCTGGAGCAGCGTCAGCGGGCCGCCTGGCAGCACCACGGTCCAGGGGCCGCGGCCGACCACGCGCGGCTGGGTCGCGACCCAGACCACGTAGCCGACCAGCCCCACGATGATCATCAGCGCCAGCGTCCGGTTCAGCCACGGCGGAAGCTGGTCGATTGAGGCGGCGGCCTCCGGATGATAGGCGATGCCGAGGCCGAGCACGGCGGCGTTGCCGAGCCAGAAGGTCAGGCCGGCGAGGAAGCAGATCTTTGCGACGTCGATCGCGTTCAGCCCGTAAGCCGAATAGATGCGATAGCGCACCGCGCCGCCGGTGAAGACGGATGCACCGACATTGTGGCCGATCGAATAGCTGGTGAAGGCCGCGAGCGCATTGATGCGGTAGGGCACGTGGGCGTGGCCGATCGCGCGCACGGCGAACAGGTCGTAGAAGGTCAGGGTGAAATAGCCCGCGGCGACGAACAGCGCCGCCATCGCAATCTGGCTCGGCTCGGTGCTCTTGATCGCTTCGAAGACCTCGTTGAAATCGATGCCTCGCAGCATGTGGTAGAGCACATAGCAAGCGATGCCGATGACCGCGACGCTGATCACAACTCCAAGCTTATGCAGGATTTGCTTCTGGCGCAGAAACGTCATCGCCCTGCGTATGGCTTCCAGCATCTAGACCTCGAACAACGCTTCAGCGGCTAGGGTGGCCGGCGAACGGGCGGACGACGCACAGGCACTCAACGAACCCTCGCCGCCGGCTCCGGCATCGCGCATGCCCCCTGTCCCTCCACTAGCGCGTTTTCGGGCCGAGTGGAATTCGCCAATTCGAACAAAAACTCGTGCATTCAATATTTTAGGCAGGGTGGGGCTCCTGATGCACGGTTTGGCGCCTTCGGCGGCAGACTTGAGGCGAATCTCCATGGCGATCCTGCGCAGGCGCCGTGAAGGTTTGATGATTTCGGCCGTACAATGTTCCGTCACGCCTTAAGCCGACGTCAATCTATGGGGCATGCCTGCCTGTTGAAAGGGGGGGCGGATCCGCCGGAAGGTCACGGGCGCGAAAGGCGGGCCCGGGAGCGGCCAGACCGCTGCGCCGGCCCGATCGTCGCGAGCCGAAGGCTCAGGCCGCAGGCTGGCTGCGCGAGACCACGCGGTCACGCAGCCATGCACCGATGGTGCAGCCGACGAGGTAGCAGGCGAACAAGATCAGGCCGAGGTCGAGCCAGTAGCCGAAGCGGCCGGGGACCACATGGGCGAACGAGGTTGCGACCAGTGCGACGGCAAGCGCGGCAAGCCAGCGCGCCGTCACCTTCGAGGTGCCGTTGCCGCGCTGGACCACCGAGATCCAGCCCATGCAAAAACCCAGCAGCAGCGAACCCATCAGCCAACCCAGATGAAACGAGACGAGATAGGGCATCGTCACCTCACCAGAAATTCGATGCGGCGGTTCTTCGCCTTGCCGTCGTCGGTGTCGTTGCCAGCGAGGGGCTGCGTGCTGCCATGGCCGACCGCGGTGAAACGGCCGGCGGGCAGCCCTGCCTTGACCAGATAGTCGATCACCGCCTGCGCGCGCTTCTCCGAGAGAGCCCGATTGAAGCCTTCCTCGCCGTCCGCATCGGTATGTCCGGCGACCTCGACGTTTGTCGTGGGGCAGCGCAGCGCCGTCTCGATCAGTTGATCGAGGATGGCGGTGGAGTCCGGATCGATGTCGGCGCGCTTGGCGGCGAAGCGGATCTTGCCTTTGGCCAGGATGTCCGTGAACAATTGCTGGCACACGGTGCCGTCGACCGGCCCTGCCGCAGGCTTCACGGTGATCTCCGGCTTGTACTGCCAGTTCTTCGGGAAGTCCTTGCCAAGACCTGCGCGGATGTCGTTGGCAGCCCCCTCGTAGAGTGCATCGCCCGACAGCTTCACCTCGCGGTCGGAGACGACGAGCGTGCCGGTCGACAGTCGCGACAGCGCGCCGAGCGCTGCGATCACGGCCGTGCTGAAGGAGCCGGGCGCGCCGATGCTGGCCTTGAGATTGTCGACCACCTTTTCGGTGAAGAATTTTCGCGAGGCGCTGGTTGCGATCGCCGTATGCACATTGTTGTCCGGAACGTAGCCGGTCAGCGTCACCGCGGCGGCAACCGGATCCTTGTACGCCTGGAAGATATAAGGCGGCGCCTTGACGTCGTTGGCGGCGACCGAAAAGCCCTCCGGCAGGTTCTTCAGCGCAGCTGCGATCGCTTCACGGCCGCCGAGGTCGCGCGCCATGCCCGACAGATTGACCTGGGTATCCGAGATCGTGATCTTGCCGTCCTTCAGCTTGCCGATCTGGTCCAGCAGCAGCATGGCGGCGGCTTCGAACCGCGGCGGCGCGCCGCGCGCCAGCCCCATCTGGTCGGCCACCTCGGCGCCGCCGACCTCCTTGCGGGCCGCCTCGGTCAGCCGGCCCTTCATCGAGGGCAAGGGCGCGGAGCCTGACAGCGTCACCCGCACCACGTCGCGCTCGGCGTTCCAGACGAAGGGCCTGGCCTCGGGAACAAGGCGGGTGCGGTCGTCCACCAGGCGCACGCCGGGGACGGTCTCGACCGCCGTCACGGCGTCGCGGCGCCCCTCCTCGGAGAAGGCGTCCGCGGCCAGGCTGACGTCGCGGCCGTCGACCGCGATCCGGGTCTTGTCCAGAACGGTGCCCTTGAGCGCGGCTGTGCTACGGGCCGACAGGTCGGCTTCGACCGGTAAGGTATTATTCCAGGCCGCAAATCCCCACATGACGACCAGGGGAATCAACCCCGGCCACCATTTGCTGGCCCACCTGAAAAGCTTCTGCATTCGACGACCCGAACTCTGGAACCGGAGACAAAACAAACCCTTGGCGGGCTGTCAAACCGGAAATGGCGCCCTTCCGAAGGCACCGCCTGGACAATCGGAATAACTTTTTCTTCAAGGGTTCTTCCGTAAGTTGAAAGCGGAATGCCAGAGTCCGCCGGCCGGTCATGAAACAACTGCGTAACAACGTCATCCGCGCCGGGCTGGAAGCACTTTACTTCAGCGGGGCGCACCACCTGCTGCGCCCGCTTTTATCGGGCGTCGGCGCCATTTTCATGCTGCACCACGTCCGACCGGCCCGTGAGGCCGCGTTCCAGCCGAACCGGCATCTCGAAGTCACCCCCGAATTCCTGCGCGCGACGCTGTGCCATTTGCGCTCCCGCGACATCGACATCGTCAGCATGGACGAGCTGCATGAGCGCTTGGTGCAGGGCCGGTTCGACCGCCGCTTCGCTGCCTTCACCTTCGACGACGGCTATCGCGACAATCTGGACCATGCCCTGCCCGTGCTGCGCGAATTCGACGCTCCTTTCTCGGTCTATGTCGCGAGCGACTTTGCCGAAGGCACCGGACGGCTGTGGTGGGCGGCGCTGGAGGCCGTGATCGCCAAGGCCGAGCAGATCGACCTCAGAATCGGCCATTCCGCGCTGCGGCTGGATGCCACGACGCCCGCGGCCAAGCAGGCAGCGTTCGACCGCCTGCACGACTGGCTGCGCGCGCTGCCGGGCGAGCACGACCTCAAGCGAGAAATCGAGGCGCTCTGCACGACGTACGACGTCGACATGGCGGCGCTGTGCCGCAGTCTCTGCCTGTCCTGGGCCGAGGTGAAGACGTTCGCCGCCGATCCGCTGGTCACGATCGGCGCGCATAGCGTCAGCCATTGCAATCTCGCCAAGGCGGCGGAAGACATCGCCGCGCAGGAGTTGGCCACGAGCCGCGCGCGGATCGAGCAGGCGCTGGAGCGCCCCGTGTTGCATCTCGCCTATCCCTATGGCGACCGCGAGGCGGCGGGGATGCGCGAATTCGGCCTCGCTGCGACGGCCGGCTTCAAGACCGCGGTGACGACGCGGCCCGGCATGCTTTTCGCCGAGAATGCCGATCAGATGACGGCACTGCCGCGCGTCTCACTCAACGGCAACTACCAGGACGCGCGGATCCTGCCGGTGTTGACCTCGGGCGCCGCGACCGCGATGTGGAACGGTTTCCGCCGGATCGCGGCGGCGTAGCCGCTCCAACCTCCGCTGTCGCGCTACATTAGCGCCTTCCTTGACTCCCCTCCCCTCCCCGCCCAAAACAGCCCCAAACCAAGGGAGGCCTCATGTTCAACGACCTGTTCTCGCTCAATGGCCGCGTCGCGCTGGTGACCGGCGGCTCGCGCGGCATCGGCAAGATGATTGCATCGGGATTTCTCAGCGCGGGCGCCGCAAAGGTCTACATCACCGCCCGCAAGGCCGGACCGTGCGAGGCGACCGCCAAGGAGCTCACCGCACAATATGACGGCGAATGCATCGCGCTGCCGATCGACATCTCCACCGTCGAAGGTTGCGACAGGCTCGCCTCCGAAATCATCAAGCTGGAGCCGAAGCTCGACATCCTCGTCAACAATGCCGGAGCCGCCTGGGGCGCGGAGTTCGACGAATTCCCTGAAAGCGGCTGGGACAAGGTGATGGACCTCAACGTCAAGTCGCTGTTCTTCCTGACAAAGGCTCTGGCGAAACCGCTGCGCACGGCCGCAAGCGCAGAACGTCCCGCGAAGGTGATCAACATCGCCTCGGTCGACGGCATCTTCGTCAATCCGGGCGAGACCTATTCCTACGCCGCGAGCAAGGCGGCCGTGATCCATCTGACGCGGCGCATGGCGACGAAACTGATCAAGGACAACATCAACGTTACCGCGATCGCGCCGGGCGCGTTCAAGTCGGACATGAACCGGGCGGCACGCGACCATTCGGACGAGGTCGCCAAGCGCATTCCGGCGAAGCGCATCGGGACCGACGAGGATATGGCTGGGCTCGCGATCTATCTCGCCTCGCGTGCGGGTGATTACGTCATCGGCAACACCATCGCGGTGGACGGCGGCGTGGTCTACGCCAATGCCGGGCTGGAGATCGCGGGGTAGCAGTGCATGCGAATGGTGCGTAGCAAATGGCGAGTAGCTTGCCTAATTGCTACTCGCCATCCACTATTCGCCAACTCCCTTACGACTCGATCTTCACGTACTCGAAATCGCCGGGCTTGTTGTCGATGCCGACTTTCGGCGGCGAGATCCAGGAGGCGAACTTGCCGCTTTCGGTGACGGGCTGCATCAGGGAGGAGATGAAATCGCCGTCGGCAGTCGAGGGCAGCCACTCGTCCTTGCGCTTGGCCCAGCTGGCGTCATCGATCAAAATGCCGTCCGGCGTCGCATGCACGTCCTTGAACTCGCCGATGTGGCGATGGAAGGCGACGTTGGGCAGCTTGAGCTGGAACTGATAGCCGGCGGTCGAGATCACCTTGTTCCAGCGCAGCATGCCCTTGACGCAATCCCGGCTGTAATCGTCGCGCAGGCGCATGTTGAGCGCGGTCAGCGCCGGCTCGTCGACCAGCTTGATCTCGCCGTCGATGAACTTCAGCACCGGATAGGTGGCGTTCTTGAGCTGGTGATCGTCGTCGATCTGGGTCTCGTGATAGCGGCCCTTGATGCCGGTGTTGAAGGCGTTGGCCGCGTTGGTCGAGACCTCCGAGCCGAACAGATCGAGCGACAGCGTGTAGTGCAGGTTCAGCTTCTTCTGGATGGTCGGCAGATCGATCACGCCGAGCGCGCGAACTTTTGCGATGTCGGTGGGATCGGTGATGCCGGCCTCGCGCATCGCATCGCAGGTGCGCTGCACGACGCGGGTGATGCCGGTCTCGCCGACGAACATGTGGTGCGCTTCTTCCGTCAGCATAAAGCGGCAGGTGCGCGACAGCGGATCGAAGCCGGATTGCGCCAGCGAGTGCAGCTGCATCTTGCCGTCGCGATCGGTGAAATAAGTGAACATGAAAAAGGACAGCCAGTCCGGCGTCGCCTCGTTGAAGGCGCCGAGCATGCGCGGGGCGTCGGCATCGCCCGAGCGGCGGCGCAGCAAATCGTCGGCTTCCTCGCGGCCGTCACGGCCAAAGTATTTCTGCAGCAGATAGACCATCGCCCAGAGGTGGCGGCCTTCCTCGACATTGACCTGGAACAGGTTGCGCATGTCGTAGAGCGAAGGCGCGGTCTTGCCGAGATGGCGCTGCTGCTCGACTGAGGCCGGCTCGGTGTCGCCCTGGATCACGATCAGACGGCGTAGCATGGCGCGGTACTCGCCGGGGACTTCCTGCCAGGCCGGCTCGCCAAAATGCTCGCCGAACGGCACGACGCGGTTCTCTTCCTGGGGAGCAAGCAGGATGCCCCAGCGATAGTCGGGCATGCGGACATAGTCGAACTTGGCCCAGCCGCGCGGATCGACGGAATAAGCAGTGCGAAGATAGACCAGCGATTCCTGGAAACCTTCCGGCCCCATGTCGCTCCACCAATCCATGTAGCCGGGATGCCAGCCTTCGAGTGCCTTCAGTACCTGGCGGTCCTCGGCGAGGTTTACGTTGTTGGGAATCTTGGTCGAGTAGTCGACGTTCATGATGTTCATGTTCATGGCCGTGCTCCTTGATCGGTTTCGTGTCCCGGATGCAGTGCGGCGCGAAGTGCTGCACTGCTGAGCCAGGACCTATGTCTGGTCCGTCCGGGTCCCGGTTCTGCGCAGCGTCACTGCGTGCCGCAGCGCGCCCGGGACATGAAAATCGTTACACCCGCGTCATATCGAATTTCGGCTTCTGGCCGCTGCCGTAGCGGCGCAACGCGCCCTCTTCGCCGACGGCGTTGGGGCGCTGGAAGATCCAGTTCTGCCAGGCGGTGAGGCGCGAGAAGATCTTTGATTCCATCGTCTCGGGGCCGACGAAGCGCAGGCTCGCTTCCATGCCGGTGAGACTGTCGGGCGAGAAGCTGGCGCGCTCCTCCAAGAAGACGCGGACCTCATCATCCCAGTCGATGTCGTCGAGCGCGAAGGTGACGAGGCCAAGCTCTTCCGCCTGCTCGGCGTCGAGCGAGGTACCGAGCGTGGCTTCCGCCCGCTCCACATCGGCCGGATCGGCCTGGAAGCGTGACTGAAGCCGCGTCAGGCCATGGCTCATCGGATAGGGGCCGAAATTCATGGCGGAGAGCTCGATCGACGGCGGCGGGCGATTGTCGCCCTGGCGCGTGCCGATCAGCATGTAGGAACGGTCGGCGGCGAAGACGAACTCGGCGAGCGTGCCGGCAAAGCAGGAGCCGGGCTCGACCAGGGTGACCAGCGTGCGCGAGGTGACGTCGATGCGCTTCAGCACGCGCTTCCAGTAATGCCTGATCTCGTTGACCAGCCAGTGCGCCTTGTTGGCTTCGAGGAAGGCGTCGCAGGCCAGCACATGGGCGCGGTCGCCATGGCTCTTGAACACCAGCATGGCGATCTCGAGCTCGTTGATACGCAGATGCAGGATGGCGTCGTCGATCTCGCGCGCAACCTGGAGCGGCCAGAACGAGGCGCCCAGCGCCATCATGCCATCGATGTCGGCCGGCGGCGCCGCCTCGGGTGCCTTGATCGAGATGGTGGCGATGCGGGCAGTGCGATCGATCTCGACCGTGACAAAACCATAACGGATGCTGGTCTGGTCGATCAGGCGCTTGAGCGGCGTCAGCGCGATGCCTTTGCCACTGCCCTTACGCTTCGATTGAGCTGCAAACTCCCTGGCGCGCTCGGCGACCTTGGCCTCGAGCTTCGAGTTCGGCGCTATCTCGTCGACGAGGCGCCATTGCACGGCGCGCTTGCCCTTCACGCCCTCCTCGATGGTGCAGAAGAAATCGGCGTGATCACGGCGCACCTTGCGCTTGTCGACGACGCGGGTGAGACCGCCGGTGCCCGGCAGCACCGCGAGCAGCGGCACTTCGGGCAGCGCAACCGCAGAAGAGCCGTCGTCGGCGAGAATGATGTGGTCGGTCGCAAGCGCCAGCTCGTAGCCGCCGCCGGCGGCGGAGCCGTTCACCACGGTGATGAAGCGCTGGCCGGAATTCTCCGAGGAGTCTTCCATGCCGTTGCGGGTCTCGTTGGTGAACTTGCAGAAATTGACCTTGTGGGCATGCGTGGAGCCCGCGAGCATGCGGATGTTGGCGCCGGCGCAGAACACGCGGTTCTTGGCCGAGCGCATCACCACGACCTTGACCTCGGGATGTTCGAAGCGCAGCCGCTGCACTGCATCCGCAAGCTCGATGTCGACGCCGAGATCATAGGAATTGAGCTTGAGCAGATAGCCTTCGAACAGGCCGCCGTTCTCGTCGACGTCCATGGTCAGCGTCGCGACGTCGCCCTCAACCGCGAGCTTCCAGTGCCGGTAGCGGGAAGGTTCGGTCTGGAAATCGATGAATGTCGCGCCGCCTGCGAGGCGCCGATCTTCCCCGGCCATGGGTCATCCCTGAGCTTGATTATGCATTTTCGCCGTAGCGTTAGATGCACAATAATGCATCTTTTCGGAGGAGTCTAGCCCTTAACGGCTGCAAGATGCACTTTGTTTCATGGCGATCGTTGTGGCTGCCATCATGCGGCGCGCCCCTGCAGGTCCTGATCGTCGCGGAGAGCTGCTCTTGCAAATTGTTCGATCGCGCCAAGTGTTGGCGCGGGCGCTTCACGATAGGGAGAATGTCCGGCGCCTGAAATGATCTTCAGTTCAACCGGGCAGTAGCACTCTTCCTGCGCAATCTCGACCTGGCGCAGGGTGCCATATTGGTCGCTGGCACCTTGCAGGACCATGACGGGTACGCGGATATAAGCGAGGTATTCGGAGATGTCCCAATCGCGGAATTCGGGATCGAGCCAGGCGCTGTTCCAGCCGTAGAAGGCGTTGTCGACGTCCTTGTGCCAGCGCGCCAGTTTTGCCTTGAGGTCCGTGGTCTCGAAGCTGGTCTTGATCGCGGCGATGGATTGCACCGAGATGTCCTCGACGATGAAATGCGGCGCTATCAGCACGAGACCGCTCAAGCGATGATCCTGATGCGCGCCGGCATAGATCGTCGCAATCGAGGCGCCGTCGGAATGGCCGAGCAGCAGGCCGCGCCTGAAGCCGATCGCGTCGAGCAGCTTCGGCAGCACGTCCAGCGCCTCGCGCTGCATGTAATCCAGCGGTCGCGGCAGCGCGACCGGGCTGGACTGGCCGTAGCCCGCACGCGAATACAGGAAGATGCCGGCGCCGGTGGCAGCCTGGATCTTTTCCGGAAAGTCGCCCCAGAGCCCGACCGAGCCGAGGCCTTCGTGCAGCATGACGATGGTGGGTGCGTCGGCGGATTGCGGCGCGAGCCATTTGTATTCGAGGCTGGCGCTGCCGATGCTGAGGAAGCCGGTGGGGGTGAGGTTGGTCATGCTGTCGTTTCCGTTCATTCCGTCATCCTGGACAGATCGCAACGCGAGCTGATCCGGAGTCTCGAGATTGTTTTTGCGGCTCGAGATTCCGGGTTCGATGCTTCGCATCGCCCCGGAACGACGAGAGATTAGTTCGCGCCCTCGCGCAACTTGAACCGCTGGATCTTTCCGGTGGCCGTTTTCGGCAGCGAGTCCACCACGTCGATCCAGCGCGGATATTTCCACGGGCCGATCTTCTGCTTGACGTGCTCCTTGAGCATCTCCTGCAACTCCGTCGTTGTCGCGCCGGGGCGCAGCACGACGAAGGCCTTTGGCTTCAGCAATCCTTCCGGATCGGCCTCGGGCACGACGGCGGCTTCCAGTACGGCCGGATGCGTGATCAGCGCGCTCTCGACCTCGAACGGCGAGACCCAGATGCCGGAGACCTTGAACATGTCGTCGGCCCGGCCGCAGAAGGTGTAGCGGCCCTCGGCATCGCGGACATATTTATCGCCGGTGCGGGTCCACGGCCCCTCGAAAGTGCGGCGGCTCTTGTGGCGCTGGTTCCAGTAGCCTTCGCCGGCCGAGGGCGCATCCACCAGGAGTTCGCCGACCTCGCCGTCCGCGACGTCCTGGCCGGCTTCGTTGACGAGCCGCACCGCATAGCCAGGCACCGGTTTGCCTGACGAGCCGTATTTGATGTCGCCGGGCGCGTTCGACAGGAAGATGTGCAGCAGCTCGGTCGAACCGACGCCGTCGAGAATGTCGACGCCGAAACGCGCCTTCCAGCTATTGCCGACGGATTCCGGCAACGCCTCTCCGGCCGAGGTGCAGATGCGCAGGGCCTTGCCACCGCGCTCGCTCTTCATGGCCTCGTCGTTGAGCATGGCCGCGAACAGCGTCGGCACGCCGTAGAAGATCGAGGGATTGTAGCGGTTCATCAAATCGAACATGCGCGCCGGCGTTGGGCGCTCGCTGTTGAGGATCACGCTGGCGCCGACCGACATCGGGAAGGTCAGCGCGTTGCCGAGCCCATAAGCGAAGAACAGCTTTGCCGCGGAGAGGCACACATCGCTCTCGCGGATGCCGAGCACCTGCTTGGCATAGGTGTCGGCGGTCGCCTGCAAATTGGAATGGATATGGCGCACGCCCTTGGGCATGCCTGTTGACCCCGACGAATAGAGCCAGAACGCCGGCTCATCCGGATGGGTCACGGCGGTGGTGAATTGGTCGCTCTCGCCGGCGAGTTCTTCGGCGAGCTGCTTGTGGCCGTTCTGCTTGGCGCCGGAGACCACGACATGCTCGAGATCGGGCATGCGGCCGACAACGTCCTTGATAACAGGATACAGCGCTTCCGAGACGAACAGCACGCGGGCACGGCAGTCTGCGAGGATGTAGGCATATTGATCCGCGGTCAGCAGCGTGTTCAGCGGCACCGGCACGATGCCGGCGCGGATCGCCCCCAGAAACACGATCGGGAAATCGACGGTGTCCAGCATGATCATCGCCACGCGCTCCTCGCGCCGGACGCCGAGCCGGCGCAGCATGTTGCCGGCGCGGCGGCTATCGCGCTGCAGCTCGCCATAGTTGAGCCGCGAGACGGTGTCGTCGAAGGCCAGCTTGTTGCCGCGCCCTTCCTCGACGTTCCGGTCGAGCAGCCAGGTCACCGCGTTATAGGATCCCTCGCTCACGGACTTCTCCCCCGAATTTAGAATTATAATTCATAGAAAGACACCGCCTCGGCTTGCTGTCAATGCCAGCAGGCACTATGTTTCATTAAATGCGCCGCAGGACCTGCTTCAAGAAGACATCTCCAAAAGAAGGCTCATGACCGACAGTCCCGACGCGGAATCCCGCTTCCTCGAACAGCTCGGCCAGCGCGTGCGCACCATGCGCGCACTGCGCGGCATGTCACGCAAAGTGCTCGCCAAGGTATCAGGAATCTCGGAGCGCTACATCGCGCAGCTCGAGAGCGGCAAGGGCAACGTCTCGATCGTGCTGCTCCGCCGCGTCTCCGACGCGATGGGCGCGCATCTCGAGGATCTCCTTCCTGGCGCCGATCCGACGCCGGACTGGCAGATGTTTCGCGATCTCCTGCGCAAGGCGACACCTGCGCAGATCGCACAAGCAAAAGATCTGCTCACTGGGGGCAGCGCAACCGCGCCGCGTCGCGCGCCGTTCTGCGGCATCGCGCTGATCGGCCTGCGCGGCGCCGGCAAATCGACGCTGGGGCGGACGCTGGCGAAGAAGATCGGCTGGAGCTTTGTCGAGCTCAACAAGGAGGTCGAGCAGCAGAACGGACTCTCGGTCGCCGAGATCATCGCGCTCTACGGCCAGGAAGGTTTTCGCCGCATGGAGCAGGCGGCGCTGCAGCAGCTGCTCGCGCGCAACGAACTGATGGTGCTCGCAACCGGCGGCGGTATCGTCTCCGAGCCGCTGACGTTCGACCAGATCCTGACCTCGTTCTACACGATCTGGCTGAAGGCGGAGCCCGAGGAACACATGGCTCGCGTGCGCCGCCAGGGCGATCTGCGTCCGATGGCGGATGACCGCTCCGCAATGGCGGAGCTGCGCAACATTTTGCTGAGCCGCGAGCCGCTGTACTCGCGCGCGGCGGCGGTGGTGGATACCGCGGGGTTGTCGGTCGATGCGGCGGCCGCACGGTTGATCGATGCGGTCCGCCCGGTGCTGCAGAACGAGGCCCGCAGCTTCGGCCTGCGCAGCCTGGCGCTGTAGAGATGTCCGATAGCGACGTCGCAATCTCCATGTTCGAGCGGATCGGCGGCAGCGCCACGATCGACCGTCTCGTCGACCGTTTCTACGAGCGCATGGACACGATGCCGGAAGCACAGATCATCCGCGCCATGCATGCGGGCGATCTCGGCCTGATCAGGGACGTCTTGAAGCGCTATCTCACCGAATGGACCGGCGGACCAAGACTCTATACTCCGGAGAAGGGCCATCCGCGGCTCCGGCAGCGACACATCGGCTTTGCCATCGGCGATGCCGAACGCGACGCGTGGATGCTCTGCATGCGCGGCGCGCTGGCGGAGACGGTGAGCGATGCCACCGCGCGCCAGGATCTCGACAAGGCGCTGTCCGGCCTCGCCGACTGGATGCGCAACCGGCAGTGACGCCGTAGCCGGGATGAGCGAAGCGACATTCGGGACTCTTCGGGAAATTAGCCGGGTATGGCTTCGCTCACCCGGGCTACAGCAGCCGCGAGCTCACGGACTCCGCACCTTCCCGCAACAGCGGCAGAAATCTCTCGATCAATTCCTGCGCCGGCACGCGATCGATATGCGCGCCCATGTTGATAGCGGCGACGATCACGCCGTCATAGCGGCGCACCGGAACGGAGATCGAGCGGAAATGCGGCTCGGCCTCGCGGTCGACCAGAGAATAGCCCTGGGTACGATCGGCTGTGATGCGCGCGAGCAGTGCCTTCGGATTCGTCATCGTCTGCGGCGTCAGCGCCTCGCGCTTCATCGCTGCGATGCGTGCGGCAAGATCGGCGTCGTCGAGCTGGCCCAGCATGGCGCGGCCGACCGAGGTGCAGAATGAAGGCAGGCGGTAGCCGATCTCTAGCCCGCCCGAGAACACCCGCGCCGGGCTCCCCCGGGCAATGAACACGACGCCCTCGCCGTCGAGCACGGCGAGCGATGAGATTTCGTTGGCGGCGGTCGCGACGCGATCGAGCACGGGCTGAAGCACGGCGACGAGCTGATTGGAGCGCAGATAGGACGCCGCCAGCGTCAGCACATGCGGTGTCAGCGAGAACAGCTTTCCATCGCCGGAGACGTAGCCGCCGCGCTGCAGCGTGAACAGCATGCGCCGCGCCGTCGCGCGCGGCAGATCGGTGGCCCGGGCGAGATCGCTCAGCGTCATCGGGCCGGGGGTGGCGCCGAAGCATTGCAGCAGACGCAGGCCGCGATCGAGGCTCTCGACGAAATCCGTCGCGCGCTCGTCGCTCTCGCTGCGCTTCAGCTTGGGCATGGCTAATCCTGCAAAATAGTGCTTGCTGCCGATGCAAGGCATGTCATAATTCGCCCGTTCGTTCAATAGGCGAACAATCGCCTCTCCACGAGGATGCACGCGCGATGATGAGCCAGGAGCAGAACGACCTGATCACCCGCACCGGCCCGAACGACCCTTGCGGCAAGCTGATGCGGAGCTATTGGCAGCCGGCGGCGCTGGTGGATGAGCTGGAGGGCGCGCGGCCGATCCGGCCCCTCAAGCTGCTCGGCGAGAATTTGGTGCTGTTCCGCGACGAGACCGGACGCTACGGCCTGATCGACCGCCACTGCGCCCACCGCGGCGCCGACCTCGCCTTCGGGCGGCTCGAGCATGGCGGCCTGCGCTGCGCCTTCCACGGCTGGCTGTTCGATGCCACCGGCCAGTGCATCGAGACGCCGGCGGAGCCGACGGATTCGAAGCTCTGCCAGAACATCCGCCAGCGCTCCTATCCCGTGGTCGAGAAGAGCGGCATCCTCTGGGCCTATCTTGGCGAGGGCACCCCGCCCGCATTCCCGGAGCTCGATTGCTTCGTCGCCCCTGATACTCACACATTTGCGTTCAAGGGTCACATGGCCTGCAACTGGCTGCAGGCGCTCGAAGTCGGCATCGATCCCGCGCACGCCTCCTATCTGCACCGCTTCTTCGAGGACGAGGACACCTCCACCGCCTATGGCAAGCAGTTTCGCGGCGCCTCGGCCGGCTCCGACCTGCCGATGACGAAGATTTTGCGCGAATACGATCGCCCGATCATCAATGTCGAGCACACCGAATACGGCCTGCGGCTGATCGCGCTGCGCGAGATTGACGAGGAGCGCACCCATGTGCGCGTCACCAACCAGCTCTTCCCGAACGGCTTCGTCATTCCCATGAGCACGGATATGACGATCACGCAGTGGCACGTGCCTGTCGATGACGAGAACTGCTACTGGTACGCGATCTTCACCAGCTATTCGAACCCGGTCGACAAGAAGAAGATGCGCGACCAGCGGCTCGAGCTCTATGAGCTGCCCGACTACAAGTCACGCAAGAACAGAGCTAACGATTACGGCTTCGATCCGCACGAGCAGCAGACCGCGACCTATACCGGCATGGGCACCGACATCAACGTCCACGACCAGTGGGCGGTGGAATCGATGGGCGCGATCCAGGACCGCACCAAGGAGCATCTCGGCTCGAGCGACAAGGCGATCGTGCAGTACCGCCGCCTGCTGCGACAGGAGATCGAGAAGGTCTCGGGCGGCGAGAAGCCGATGCTGTTCCTGGACGAAGCCCATGCGCGCAGCATCCAGGGTCCGGCGACCATGGACGGCATCGGGCCGACCCGGGGCTGGGAGACCTACTGGATGGAAGTCGACGTCAAGCGCCGCCGCGGCGCGCCGTGGACCGCGCCGGTGCCGAAGGAGATCGCTGATAACGTGCACAAGCTGACTGCGGCGGAGTGATTTTGAGCACCGTCGTTCCGAGGCGATGCGATAGCATCGAACCCGGAATGTCGAGATTCCGGGTTCTCGCATGCGAGCCCCGGAATGACAGGATGGCAAGGAGCAACCAAAGTGACTTTCGTCGCGCGTCATGCGCTGTGGTCGGATGAGCAGAAGGACGCGGCGGCGCGCATGCGCCGCATCGCCACCGAAAAGAATCTCGAGGTCATCCGCCTCGCCTTCCCCGACCAGCACGGTATCTTGCGCGGCAAGACCATCATTGCCTCCGAGGCGATCGCCTCGCTGGAGAGTGGTTGCTCCATCACCACCACCATGCTTGCCAAGGATACCTCGCACCGCACGGTGTTTCCGGTGTTCACTGCGGGCGGCGGCTTCGGCATGAAGGAGATGGAGGGCGCGGCCGACGTGCTGATGGTGCCCGATACCACCACGTTTCGCGTCTTGCCGTGGGCGCCGACCACGGGCTGGGTGCTGTGCGACCTCTACTTCAATGATGGCCGCCCGGTGCCGTTCGCGACGCGCTCGCTCTATCGCAAGGCACTCGACGAGCTCGCCAGCCGCGGACACGACTTCGTCGCCGGCCTCGAGGTCGAATTCCACATCTTTAAGCTCGACGATCCGCATTTGCGCGCCGAGGATGCCGGCCAGCCCGGCACGCCGCCGTCGGTGAGCCTGCTCAGCCATGGCTATCAATACCTGACCGAGCAGCGCTTCGATCAGATGGAGCCGGTGCTGGAGATTCTCCGCCGCGACATCGTCGCGCTCGGCCTGCCCCTGCGCTCGGTCGAGGTCGAGTTCGGACCGAGCCAGTGCGAATTCACCTTCGCACCAAAGAAGGGGCTCGAGCCCGCCGACAACATGGTGCTGTTTCGGAGCGCCGTAAAGCAGATCGCGCGTCGCCACGGCTATCACGCCACCT
Source organism: Bradyrhizobium sp. 199 (assembly GCF_023073355.1). Lineage (GTDB taxonomy): Bacteria > Pseudomonadota > Alphaproteobacteria > Rhizobiales > Xanthobacteraceae > Bradyrhizobium. The sequence goes on along the minus strand of NZ_JADPJI010000002.1, from coordinate 381,190 downwards.
TCATGTGTCGGCCAAAACTGCCGAACCTGTTTGCGAGCGGCTGGCACCTGCATCAGTCGATCGTGTCGCGCGCCAGCGGCGAGAACCAGTTCATGGCCAAGGAGTCGGCCAAGCACGACGGCGAGCCGCTCAGCGCGTTCGGCAAGGCGTACCTCGCCGGGCTGCTCGACCACGCCCGCGCCTCCACCGTGTTCACCACGCCGACCATCAACGGCTACAAGCGCTACCGATCCTATTCGCTGGCACCGGACCGCGCGATCTGGGGCCGCGACAATCGCGGCGTGATGATCCGCGTGCTCGGCGGCGCCAATGATGCCGCAACGCGCCTGGAGAATCGCATCGGCGAGCCCGCCGCCAATCCGTACCTCTACATGGCCTCGCAGATCCTCTCGGGCCTCGACGGCGTCGATCGCAAGCTCGATCCCGGCCCGTCCGCCGACACGCCCTACGAGACCGAGGCTCCGCCGCTGCCGAAGAGCTTGCGCGATGCGGTCAGCGCGCTGAAGGACGATCCCTTCTTCCGCGAGAAGTTCGGACCTGAGTTCGTCGACTATTACACCCACATCAAGAACGCCGAGATCGACCGCTTCCTGTCAGAGGTGACCGACTGGGAGCACCGCGAATATTTCGAGGTGTTTTAAGCGGCAATCGGCCCGTTCATTCTGCACGAGGTAACGGCGTGAAGCCGAATGCGCCTCCGGCCACGAGGGCAAAGGCGTTCGAGGCCGGGCCGGCCGCCAGGCGGGGATCCGGCCCGCCGTTCGACGAGCGCGAGCCCACCCATGTCACTGCCGCGCGTGCCGCCGGATTTGCAGGGTTCGAAACGAGGCGCCGGCTGCCACTGCGCGCGTAAACGCGGCGAAGTGCGGCGAGCCGCTGGCTTCCACTGCGCGCGATCAGCTGCTCGTCGGAATCAGGCCGATAGATGACGTCGCAACTACCGACCAGCGTGGCCGGCGCGCGGTAACCCAAGGGATTACCCTCATTGTATGTGAGATCTGCAAGGTTGGTTGCAAGTAACTCAATTCCGTGCAGCCCCATCATCGAGCCTCGTGCAGCCTTGACCTCGACGGTTCGCACCTGCGGATTGCAGCGCGACTTCGCCTGAGGGAATTCCTGAACGGCCGCGCGCGCATATGACAGCACCTCCCCACTCTCATACACGCGATCAATGACGAGGCGCTGGACGTTCTCGGCCAGAAGAGCCTTGTTGACAAGGTGCGCGCCTGTCACCGGAGACGGATCGAAAGCAATCACCTTGGCGACCCGCGGGCCGCCCGACTTGGTCGCAAGCGCGACGAATTGGGCCAAGCCAGCGCCGAGGGAATGGCCCGTCGAAACGATCTGCGGCTTCCGGACCGCGCGCCTGTAGCAGTCCAGGTTCTGGATCTGCCGCATAATCGTATCGACGTTGCGCTGCAGCTGCTTGTAGTAATCGTCGTAAGGCGAACCGAACCGGCTGAGGTTCGAGTACCAATCACCTCCGGAGAGCCCTACGGTGCCGCGAAACGCAATGCTCACTTCGCTGCAGGCTGCACGCGCTGTCGCGCGTGTCCGCGCCCACACATGGTAAGTCGGGCCGCTGCCGAAATTCCAGCCGCGCCTCGCGTAAGCCGTCTTACAGGCTTCATCCGCCCAATCGAGGCAATCGAGATACGCGTCGCTGCCAAATTGATAGCGCCAGGGCTTGAAGATTTTTCGCGCGTGTCCCCTGAGGTCCTCCTGTGAGGCAGGGATCGCGTTCTGCACCGCGTAATCGACTTCGTCGCCGAGACCGGTATCCCGCATCGTGTTCAGTGTGCCGACCGGCTTGTAGGCCGTGGACGACTGGATGGCATAAGGCAGGTAGTAGTCAGCATATCTGTAGACATAGGCCGCCAGGATATCGGGATCATTGTTGGACTGAGCCGCGGCGGTCTGAGCGGCCGAAAGCCAGAAAACGGCTGCCGCGGCGAAAATGACCCGGAATGCTGCAAAACGAAACCGCATGGCAACATCTCCAAATATGAACGACAATCTATGGCTGCATGAGACCATAGCTGCCTCTTCTTGACAATATCGATAGTTGGGTCGGCGGCGAGCGCCGGAAAAGAGAATCAGCCCAGTGGACGGAGAGCCTGCCGCCGCGACCGCAACTCGATGATCGCCGCGACGATCGCGTAGACAACGAATATTCCTATCGCGATCGGAGCGCCCTCGATGATTCTCCAGCCCAGGCTGACCACCTTGTGAGCCACACCGCCGACCTCGCCGCCGTAGACAATGCAATCGCCGACGCCTCCCTCGTTGGGGGAACATTTGGGGTTGACGAGATGGCTGATCGAGAGCATCGGGCCGAAATAGGGGACGAATGCGCAGATGAGACTGACCGCTAACGCCAGCAGCAATCGGATCCAGAGCCGAGACCATCCCAGCGCGATCAGCCAGCAGCAGCAGGCCAGCCACAATGCCGCGAGTCCGTCGCCAAAGCGGGAGCCGACCAGCAAGCCCGCCTCCAGCGCATGACGGATTATTTCCGCGGCGGACGACCCGATAGGACAGCCGGTATCACTGCCAGGCTGGCATCCTGAGACGGCCGCAAAGAGAGACGTGAGCAGGATCGCCAATTCCGGCACAAAGGGGAGCAGAACGAATACCAACAGGATCGCTCTCCAGCGCCGACGATGAGAATTTCCGTCAGGTTGCAGTGTCATTGCTGCGCGGGCGACAGTCCCCAAATGATCTTCCGCGAAGATCCCCGCCCTTACTACCTCTGATACAGGCTGGCGGCAACGAGCATCGTTGACTCGCAAGACAGTCCGAGGGTGCCGCAGAAACCAATATCTCACACGTCCGTGAGACGACTTCGCGGGGTCCTGTTCCGATGAAACGTCGGCCCGCCCGACGAAGCCATTTTCCGAGCGTCGCGAAGAGCGCCGGAAAGGCATGGGGCCTAGATTATCGCACACTGATCAACAACGGAGTTCGGTCATGTGGGATCAATTGTTCAGCCTGATCTATCGCCTATCCTGCAGGGCGACCCTGATGGCAATCGGCAAGCAGCGCCTAGGCCGTTAAATCACTGCCGGGTGCGATTTTGGTGAGGCGAGTTGACCAGATAACGGGGACTTTCATGCGCAGACTGATTCTGATCGGCGCGATGGCGCTGCTCGCAACCGAGGCCCTTGCCGGCGGATCACGTAGCCTGAGCCTGGCTGCAAGCCCTGCGAACCAGCAGCCAGCCGACAAGTGCAGCAGTCACACCGCCGTCGGCGCAAGCTCCGGCGGCAACGCCTTCAACGGCTCTCCACACGGCGACTACCACTCCAACGGCTGCTCCGGCCGCAATGGCTCCGAGCCCCACAGCGCCCGTGCAATCCACAGTTGCTCCCGCGACCAGGGCGACTGAGCCCGCGAAGCCCAAGCGCCGCCCCTCGCTCGAGTCCCGCGTGGTCCGCGAACTGGACCGGCACGGGATTTATTGGTGAGAGCGCACGGCCCTCCTGCGTCAGATGCCCAGATATTTGTGCTGGAGTTCCGGCTCCGCCATCAGCTCGTCAGAGGTGCCGCTCCACACCGTCCTGCCGCGCTCGATGATGGTGTGGCGATCGCAGATGCGGGCGAGGTGGTCGACGTTCTTGTCGACGACCAGGATCGACTGTCCCCGGCTCTTGAGCAGGGACAGGCAGTTCCAGATCTCTTCGCGGATCAGCGGCGCGAGGCCCTCGGTGGCTTCATCCAGAATCAGCAGCTTCGGGTTGGTCATCAGCGCGCGGCCGATCGCGAGCATCTGCTGCTCGCCGCCGGAGAGCTGGTTGCCCATGTTGGCGGCGCGTTCAGCGAGCCGCGGAAACAGCACGTAGATCGCGGCCAGCGTCCAGGGATTGGGGCTGCCGAAACGGTCGGCCGCGGCCGCGACCAGATTTTCGCGCACGGTGAGGTTGGGGAAGATCTGACGTCCCTCGGGCACCAGGCCGACGCCGAGTTTTGCAATTCTGTAGGATGGAAGCTGCCGCACCTCGGCGCCCGCGAACCGAATGCTGCCGGCGCGCGCCGGCGTCAGGCCCATGATCGAGCGGATGGTGGTGGTCTTGCCCATGCCGTTGCGGCCCATCAAGGAGACCATCTCGCCCGGCTTGATCGACAGCGACAGGCCGAACAGCACCTGGGACAGGCCGTAGCAGGTCTCGATGCCGTCGACGTCGAGCAGCGTGTCAGCCATGATGCGTCACCACATGCTGATCGCCGAGATAGGCGCGTTTGACGTCTTCGTTGGCTCGGATCGCGGCCGGAACGCCGGAGGCGATGACGCGGCCATAGACCAGCACCGAGATTCGGTCGGCAAGCGCGAACACCGCCGGCATGTCGTGCTCGACCAGCACGATCGAGACTTCCTTGCGCAGCTCCTGGAGTAGCTTCACCATTCCCTGCGATTCGGTGACGCCAAGACCGGCCATAGGCTCGTCGAGCAGCAGCAATTTCGGCTTGCTCGCGAGCGCAACCGCAAGCTCGATCTGGCGTCGCTCGCCATGGCTGAGCTTCGACACCAGAACATCGGCGCGGTGAGCCAGCCCGACCCGATCGAGCGCGGCATGCGCGGCATCGCGTAGACCCTTTTCCTTGCGCGCATTGGCGAAGAAGCGGAAGGAGGTGCCGGCATGGGCCTGCGCCGCCAGCGCGACGTTGTCCGCGGCGGTGAAGTCGAGCAGCAGCGAAGTGATCTGGAACGAACGCGCAAGCCCCAACGCGCAGCGCCGATAGGCCGGCAAATAAGTGATGTCCCGCCCGGCCAGCAAGACGCTGCCGGAATGCGGCTCGAGATGCCCGGTGAGCTGGCTGATCAACGTGGTCTTGCCGGCCCCGTTCGGGCCGATGATGGCATGCAGCTCGCCGCTTGCGACGTCGAGCGAGACGTTGTCGGTTGCGATGATGCCGCCGAAGCGCCGCACCAGCTTTTCGACGCGGAGCAGGGGTTCAGCCACGGCCAGCCCTCCCCAGCATGCCCATGATGCCGCCGCGGCCGAACAGCACGATCAGCAGCAGCAGCGGCCCCATGATCAGCGCCCAATATTCGGTGATCTGCGACAGGAACTCTTCCAGCAGCAGAAACACCACTGCACCCATGACGGGGCCGAACAGCGTACCCATGCCGCCCAGGATCACCATCACCATGAGGTCGCCCGAGCGCGTCCAGTACATCATGGCCGGGCTGACGAAATCGGTATTGTTGGCGAGCAGTGCGCCGGCAAGCCCGCACATGGTGCCGGAGATGACGAAGCAGACCAGCTGGTAACGCTTGGCGGGGAAGCCGATCGCCTGCATGCGCTGCTCGTTGGAGCGCAGGCCCTGCACGACGAGGCCGAAGCGCGAATTGACGATGCGCCAGATCAGGAAGATGACACCGAACAAGCAGGCGAGGCAGAGATAATAGAACTGCGTGCGGTTGCCCAAATCGATCAGCCCGGAGAAGTCGCTGCGCTTGTAGACAGTGAGGCCGTCGTCGCCGCCGTAGCGCGCCAGGCCCGAGGCGACGTAATAGGCCATCTGGGCGAAGGCCAGCGTGATCATGATGAAATAGACGCCGCGGGTGCGTAAGCTCAGCGCACCGATCACGAGGCCGTAGATCGCGGACGCCGCGAGCGCGACCGGAAACTGGATGAAGCCGCTCCCAATGCCTTCCTGCGCCAGCATACCCACGGCGTAGCCGCCGATGCCGAGATAGGCCGCGTGGCCAAAGCTCATCATGCCGCCAAAGCCCATGATGAGGTTGAGGCTCGCGGCCGCCAGCGCCAGGATGACGATGCGGGTGAGCAGCGTCAGGATGAAGATGTTGCCGGACAGCTGCGAGTAGAGCGGCAGCAGCACGAGGCCCGCCAGCATCAGGGCCGTGACGGCCTTGCTCACCGTGAAAGCCTTCATCGACGATTGGCCGGAAACAGCCCCTCCGGCCGCACCACCAGCACGATCGCCATCAGGAGGTAGATCAGCATGGACGATAGCGCGGGCGCGGCGGTAGAGGCGGCGGCGCCGCTCAGCACCTGCCGCAGCAAATTGGGCAGGAAGGCGCGGCCGAGCGTGTCGATCATGCCGACGAAGATCGCGGCGAGGAACGCGCCGCGGATCGAGCCGATGCCGCCGATCACGATGATGACGAAGGCGAGGATCAGGATGTTCTCGCCCATGCCGATCTGCACGGTGAGGATCGGCGCCTGCATCAGCCCGGCAAGGCCGGCGAGCGCGGCACCCAGGCCAAACACCAGCGTGTAGAGCAGCTTGATGTTGATGCCGAGCGCGCCGATCATCTCGCGGTTGGAGGCGCCGGCCCGGATCAGCATGCCGATGCGGGTGCGCATCACGCCGAGATAGAGCAGCAGTGCCACCAGCAACGCGACGGCGATGATGGCGAGCCGATAGGCGGGATAGTGGATGCCGGGCAGGATCGGCACCGGCACGGTGAGCCAGGCCGGCAGCGGCAGCGCGAGGCCCGCCGGGCCCCAGATCAGCCGCACCGCTTCGTTGAAGAACAGGATCAGACCGAACGTCGCGAGCACGTGGTCGAGATGGTCGCGGCCATAGAGATGCCGGAGCGCGCTCATCTCGAGCACGATGCCGAGCACCAGCGTGGCGCCGAGCGCCAACAGCGCGCCGAGCAGGAAGCTGCCGGTCCAGGCCGCAAAGGTCGCGGCGAAATAGGCGCCCATCATGTAGAGCGAGCCATGCGCGAGGTTGACGAAATCCATGATCCCGAACACCAGCGTCAGGCCGGCGGCGAGCAGGAACAGCAGCAGGCCGAACTGCAAACCGTTCAGGAACTGTTCGACAACGAGCAGCATCAAGTCTCTTTCAGGCGCACGCGGTGTCGCGCCGATGTTCGAACACAGTCGCCATCAGTGAAAGAGCTCCCCCTGCCTGTTCAAGGCGGAAAAATGGGTAATGGCAGTATCGTTCCGAGGCAAGAGCGATTCGACATCAAACATGCACTTTGTTGCATGCCGGTGCATGCGACCCGACACTCGTCTCGCGATGCAAGAAAACTGCCGTGCAGCATGGGGCAACCTGCCGCACCCAAAAGAACACCCTCTCTCGGGCCGGAGAGAGGGTGCGACGTTCGTCGGAATATGAGCGTCTAAAGCATGATCCGGAAAAGTGCGCAGCGGTTTTCCGAAAAGATCATGCTTAAACAACAATCTAAAGCGCGATGGCGATTCATCCAAATCGCGCTTTAGTGCGACGTCAGTTGCCGGGGAAGGTCATCCGGTTCGGCGAGCACGCTGTCGGCGGTCGAGGCCTCCAGCGCCGCCATCCGGAACAGAAAGGCGAGCGTCGCCAGTCCAGTGTCTTCCGCCATCTGCGCCAGCTCGAGGGCCATGTCGGACATGTAGCCGAGATTCTCGTCCCTGGTCTGCGCCATGATCTGGCTGTCCCGCATCATGTTCGACATCTCAGGCGCTCTTTCGTTGTGCGGCAGCAACGCCGCAGAGGTTGGCACGGGCAAAGCAATCGATCCGCGGGCCGTCCTGCTGGACGACACTCGTCATTCCGATACGGTCACGCACGACGTCGAGCGACTCCTGACGGATCTCGATCGTTGCCGCCATGGTCCAGGAATTCTCCACCAGCGCGGGCAATCCCAGCGGTGTCACGACGAATCCGATGTCGTGGAAGCGCGGCAGCCACCAAGTCTCCATGACAAGACAAAGCCGCTCGATGCCCTGGTCGAGACAGAATTCCTGCGCACTCGCCATCAGTTGCAGATTGAACGCGCCGTCGCGGCGCTCGCGCGAGACGAAGAAGCGCGACCACTCCCACACCAGCGGGTTCGCGGGGCAACCCCGTACCGTGGCGAGATACGGGAAGACCTCGCTCATCATCGTCGGCCCGGTGGTCGGATACAGGCGCGAGCCGCCGAGCACCCGGCGGTTCTCGAGAGCCAGCAGGTAGACTGCGTGCTCATTGTCGTAGGTATCGATCTCGCGGCCATCGGGCTTGCGCAGCGCCTCCCATTTCCGCTCCTCGACGAAAATCTCGTGACGAACCCGAAAATGCTGTTCGAGGACGTCCTCGTACAGGTGCCGATTGACGGCGGAAATAACATGAATCATGAACTCCCCCATGGCTCGAAATGAGGGGGAGCCTCAGCGAAAAAGACAAACCCGACTATTGGGAAATTTCCCAATAGGCGAGGATTTCAGGGATTGATGATTCTGTGGCGGATCGCGATCGCGACCGCATGCGTCCGGTTGACTGCGCCGAGCTTGCGTGCGGCGGCTGCAAGATGCTCTTCCGCCGTGCGTTGCGTGATGTGCAGGATCTCGCCGATCTCCCACGCCGACTTGCCTTGCGAGGCCCAGGCGATCACCTCGCGCTCGCGGGGGGTGAGGCGCGTCGACGGATGCGGCGCCGGATCGAGCAGACGGCGAATGTGGTCGAAGCCGTACATCCCGATCAGGTGCAGCGCCGGTTTGCTGCGCGCATTGAGGTCCAGATGGACGCCAGCGAGCGAGACGCCGGCCTCGTAGCCGGTCAAGCCGTGGATCGGCACGACGAAGCCGCGCGACATGCGAAAATCGGCGGCGCGGCGCATGACCTCCACCGCACCCGGCTCCAGTTCCGGATCGTACGGCGCTTCCGACCATTCGAACGGGTTCACCGTCTGCCGGCATTTGCGGATCACGGGGTCGACACGGTCGTAGCTCTTTTGGGTGTAGAGGCTGAACCATTCCGCCGGCCACTTCTTCGCGAGCACCATCTGGGAAAAGCGCTGCTCGGGATTGGGCAGGCCCGTCACGATGATATGTTCAAAACCGTACCGGCCGAACGCGGTTGCAAGCGCGTCCATGGCGTCCGGAACCTTGGTGTAGGCTCCAAGCCCTTCGATGAAGTCGAGCGCCTCCCGGCCATAGTCAACGGCATCTGCGGCGGACATCGGTGCGTTTCCTGACCCTCGCCTTTCATATAGCACGTATTCGGGAGCTGCCTCAAATGCGCCGCGGCCGTAGTTCCCGGTACTCATCTGCTCTGAAGATTTAAACTACTTGTGGCAGAATAGAGGTCAAGTTACACCTGAACGATCCGCAGCGGGAAACCGAAATGGAAGACGAGGACATTGCCCTCAACAGCGTGCTCGGCCTGGAATTGAACCGCGTGTTTTTTGCAGTCCACGAAACGGCAAACAAGCAGAAGATCATCGAGTTCGCGCGCGAAGTGCTGCAAAGCGAGCGTGAGCCGTTGGCCGACAGCGTCTCGCCCGAGGGCCCGGCGAGCTGAAGCGCGGTTGCGGCGTTGCGCGCTCTGCGACGCCCTTCCATTCGACCGCGCCGATTTTAGTCGAAACAATCTGACCGTGACCTTCCCTTCTCCCGCTTCCGGAACGGGAAGCTTGAGGGCATCGGCTGCACCCGCGTGCCCCGGACGCAGCGCAGCGTCGCTTCGACGCTGCGCTGCAGAGCCGGCGCCCATCCATCCGCAACGTCCTCTCCGGCTTTCTGGATCGCGGCTCTGCGCCGCAACGCCAGACGCGTTGCAGCGCGTCCGGAGCACGAGAGAGGCTTGCCGGCTCCGTCCACATTATCGGACACTTGCCGCTGGATGACATCACGGCTCTCGTGAGATGATCGCCGCCATGATCGTCTTTCGGACGCAAAGAACATGATGACGCTACGCCAGGTTGAAGTGATCCGCGCGGTGATGGTGACGGGCACCATCGGCGGTGCGGCGAAGCTGCTCAACGTCTCGGCGCCGGGGATCAGCCGCCTCGTCAAATACACCGAGCGCTCGCTCGGCATCCGCTTTTTCCAGCGTCAGAACGGGCGTTACTTCCCGACCCCGGAAGCGGAGAACATCTTCGAGCAGATCAACGGCGTCTACAAGAAGGTCGACGATCTCTCCGAGATCATCTCCAAGATCGGCCGTGGCGGGTTGTCCGAACTGCGGATCGGCTCGGTGCCCAGCATCTCGCAGGTGATGGTGCCGCGCGCGATCGAGCGCGTCCGGCGCCGCTATCCCGATCTCGGCATCGACATCAACATCCTCAAGCTCGAGGAGGCCATCGATTATCTCATGCTCGGCCGCGGCGAGTGCGTGGCGATGAGTTACCGGCTGGAGCACTCCGCGCTCGACTTCATGCCGCTCGCCTCGGGCGAGCTTTACTGCATCGTGCCGCCCGGCCACGAGCTCGCCGGCCGCAAGCAGGTCTCGGCCGCCGAGATCACCCGCTATCCGTTGATCGGCATCGATCCCAACGATCCCTACGGCCGGATCATGGCCGAGATCTTCGCGCGCAACCGGCTCGACTACAACATCACCATCCGCGCGCGCTTCGGCACCACGGTCTGCGCGCTGGTGAAAGCCGGGCTCGGTATCGCCATCATCGACCAGTTCACCGTGGCTCATGGCGGCTATCCCGGGATCGAGCTGTTGAAGATCGCCGAGCCGACGCGGTTCGACACCTACATTGCGGCCAAGCGCGGCGCGCCGCTGTCGCTTCATGCTGAGTATTTCATCGAGTCGCTGCGCGCCGAGATGCGCGCGGTCGAGCCGTCCCGCGGCAACGGCAAAGCCGTGCCGGGCGGCAACGGCAAAGCCGCGTCGGGCGGCAACGGCAAGGCCGTGCCGGGGCGCGGCCGAAAGAAATAACATGATGTTAGGTTTGCCGGATAAAAGGGTAATTGTGTTAGGCGGCGGAAGGGCTATCGTCGCAGTTGGAAGCCCCCTTGGAATTGCGCGGATTTCCCCGCTAATGATCGGGACCGAACGCTCCCAACGAGACGATAGCGAACCATGTCGAAGCGCGGATACGCCGCCAGCAAGAAGCTCCTCACCGGCCTGATCGGCGCGCCGATCGCCCATTCCGCGTCACCTGCCATGCACGAGCGCGCCGCCGAGGCGCTTGGCCTGCGCGGCCACTACCAGCTCATCGAAGTCGCCGGCGCCGACGCGGCCGGGCTGCGCATGATGCTCGAGGGCGTGCGGCGCCTCGGCTTTGCCGGCGTCAACGTCACTTACCCCTACAAGGAAGCGGTGGTCCCGCTGCTCGACGCGCTGGCGCCGGGCGCTGCCGCCATGGGTGCGGTCAACACCGTCGTCGTCAGGGACGGTCTGCTGACCGGCCATAACACCGACACGACCGGCTTTGCGCGCGCGGTGGCGCCGCTGCTGGCGCCCGCGGGCAACGCAGTGGCCGTAATCGGCGCCGGCGGTGTCGGCAAGGCGATCGCCTTTGCGCTGGCGAGCCTCGGCGTGACCGACATCCGCATCTTCGACAACGAGCCCGCGCGCGCCGAGAAGCTGGCGGGCCTGCTCGTCCCGCGCGGCGGCGCCCGCGTTGCCGCCAGCATCGAGGAGGCGCTGCAAGGCGCAACCGGCCTCGTCAACGGCACCCCGGTCGGCATGCTGCCGAACCGAGACACCCCTGTGCCGGCGGTGCTGCTCAGGCCTGACTTATGGGTCGCCGACGCCGTCTATTCCCCGCTGATCACGCCGCTGCTTGCCGCAGCGCGCGAGAAAGCCGCTCGGATCATGACCGGCCGCGAGCTCGCAATCTACCAGGCCGCGGACGCCTTCGAACTGTTCACCGGCCTTGCCCCATCGACGGAAGTCATGGGAGAGGTTTTTGATGCCGTGATGGCGGCGCGCAGCGCCGCCTATCAGACAGCTTGAGACGAAGCGGCCGGTACAAGGCCGCTTGCAAAATTTGAAACGTGAGGAGACGACGATGAAATCAACGCTACTGATGGGCGCGCTGCTCGCCGCCGTGACGGCAACGAGCGCCCTTGCCCAGGCGATCAAGCTAGCCGATGTCGCCGAGCTCTCGGGTGGCGGCGCCACCGTGGGCACCAATTGGAAGAACGGCATCGACCTCGCGATCGAGGAGATCAACGCCAAGGGCGGCGTGCTCGGGCGCAAGCTCGAGGTCACCCATGCCGACTCGCAGTCCAACCCAGGCGTGGCCCGCGCCCAGGTCCAGAAGGCGCTCGACGCCGAGCCTTATGTGCTGCTGGGGCCCGGCTATTCCGGCTCGGTGAAGGTCACAGCCCCACTCGCAGCCGAAGCCGGCATCGCGCAGATCATGGGCGGCGAAGCCGCCGAGCTGACGCAGGCCGGAAACAAGTTTTTGTTCCGGACCTCGTTCGGTCAGCAATCCTCGATGCCGAAAGTCGCAAAGTACATCCACGACGAGATGAAGGCGAAGACGGTCGCGGTGGTGTGGGTCAACAACGACTTCGGCCGTGGCGGGCGCGATGTGGTGGTGAAGGAGCTCGACCGGCTCGGCTCCAAGGTGGTCGCCGATCTCTCCACCGAAGCGGGCCAGGCCGATTTCGCCGCGGACGTCGGCAAGATCAAGGCTGCCAATCCCGATGCCGTCTTCGTCTACCTGAACGAGGAAGAGAGCGCGCGCATCCTGAAAGAATTGAAGCGCCAGGGCGTCACCGCACCGCTGATGGGCGAGACCACGCTGATCGGCCAGAAGGTGATCGAGCTCGCAGGCGACGCCGCCAACGGCGCGCGCGGCCATGTCGGCCTCACCACCGACGCGCCGGTCGATCTGATCAAGGCGTTCCGCGAGAAGTTTTCCAAGAAGTACAATTACGTCCCCGACCATAATGGGTTGAAGGGCTATCTCGCCGTCTACATGGTGAAGGCCACCACCGAGAAGATGGGCAAGGTGGATCCGAAGAAGTTCGCCGACACGCTGCACGGCCTCACCATCAAGGCCGCGGAGGAGCCGGGCATTCTGATGGATGTCACCTTCAGCGACACCGGCGACATCGACCGCCAGAGCTTTCTGGTCGAGGTGGTCGAAGGCAAGCAGGTGGTGAAGCAGGTGCTGCCGAAAGTGAACTGAGGTCTCTCCTTCTCCCTCGCCCCGCCCTTCGCGGGGAGAGGGAGAGATGGAGCTGAGTTCGTGTCGACTCGATCATCGGGCTCTAACGATAAAAGAGAACCCATGTCCAATCTGTTCGATCTAGTGATCGCGGGGCTTGCCACCGGCGCGATCTATGCGCTGGTCGCAGTCGGCTTCACGCTGCTGTGGCAGACCTCGCAGACCATCAATTTCGCGCAAGGCGAGTTCGTGATGCTGCCGGCGTTCCTGATGCTGGCGGCGATGCATGCCGGCGCGCCGTTTTGGCTCGCAATCATCCTCGGCATCCTCTTGTCGATGATCCTGCTCGGCCTTGCCTTCAAACTGCTGCTGGTCGACCCGATGATGCGGCACGGCGTGCTACCGCTCGCGATTGCGACCATGGCGCTGGCGATCGGCCTCAAAGAGGCCGTGAAGCAGTTCTTCAGCGCGGAAGCCTCGCCATTCCCGTCGATCGTGCCGACGGGTGACATCTCCATTCTCGGCTATTCCGTTTCGCTGCAAAGTATCGGCGTGCTCGTCCTCGCCATCCTTGCCGTGGGCAGCCTGACCATGCTGCTCAACCGCACCTCGCTCGGCCACCAGATGCAGGCAGCGGCGCAAAACCCGACAGTGGCGCGCATCATCGGCGTCCCGGTCGAGCGCATGATCCTGCTGACGTTCCTGATCAACGCCTTCCTGGTGGCGCTGGCCTCGCTGCTGATCACGCCGATCTATCTCGCGAAGTTCTCATCCGGCGAGGTGCTGGGCCAAGCCGCCTTCATCGCCGCGATCGTGGGCGGCTTCAACCAAGTGCGCGGCGCGATCGTCGGCGGTCTGTTGATCGGCGTGCTCGACAATCTCGCGGCCGCCTATGTCTCGACGCAGTACCGCGCCGCCGTGCCGATGATCTTCCTGATCGTCGTCATCCTGTTCCGGCCGCAGGGCTTGCTGGGCCGCGCCGAGGAGCGCACCGTATGAGCGGCTTTGCCAAACCCCTGAAGATCGCGCTCGGCCTCGCCGCCATCGCCGCGCTGATCATCGTTCCCATGAACTTCAACCGCTATGGACTGTTCATCCTGAGCCAATGGGCCGTGATGAGCATCGCCGCGATGGGGCTGAATCTCACGCTCGGCTATGCCGGCCAGGTCTCGCTGGCGCAGGGCGCGTTCGTCGGCATCGGCGCTTATGCGGCGGCGATCATGACCACGCATGGCTGGCCACTGCCAGCGGCGATCCTGGTCGCGATCGCCTTGAGCTTCGCGGTAGGCTGGGTGCTCGGCTATCCCGCGCTGCGCGTGCAGCACCACTACCTCGCTTTCGTTACGCTCGCCTTCTCGACATTGGCCTTCCTGGTGTTTCGCAACGAAAGCTGGCTCACCGGCGGCATCTACGGCATCTCCAACATCCCACGCCCGCACATCCTGGGGTTCGCGACCAACAAGCCGCTGCCGTTCTACTATGTCTGCCTCGGCTCGCTCGCGGTCGTGTCGCTGGCGGTGTGGTGGCTGATCCGCTCGCCCTGGGGCCGCGCCTTCATGGCGCTACGCGAAAATCCGTTGCGCGCGCAATCGCTCGGCATCGACACGCGCCGCTACACGCTGATGGCGTTCGCGATTGGCTCTGCGCTCGGCGGCGTCGCTGGCGCGCTCTACGCGCCGCTGACGCAATATATCGATCCGGTGCCGTTCAACCTGTCGCTCTCGCTCGACCTTCTGATGATGGTGATCGTCGGCGGCGCAGGCTTCTATTTCGGCCCGTTCTTAGGGGCGATGATCGCGGTGCTGCTGCCGGAATGGCTGCGCTTCACCGAAGGCTATTATCTGATGCTGTACGCGGCCGCGGTGATGGTGCTGCTGATCTGGTCGCCGACCGGCATTTTGGGGATCCTCGATCGTTATCTCGCCGAACGCCGCACCAAGGCGGCCTCGGCGCTGCACGCCGTCGCAAAATCCCGCCTGGAGACGGCGCAATGAGTGCGGTCCTCGAGGTCACCGACATCAAGAAGAACTTTGGCGGCATCAGCGCCGTCGACGGCGTTTCCTTCGACGTACGCGAGGGCGAGATCCTCGGCCTGATCGGACCGAACGGCTGCGGCAAGTCGACCCTGTTCAACTGCATCCTCGGCCAGCTCACGCCGTCAGGCGGCGAGGTCAAGCTCGACGGCAAGCTCGTCACCGGCTTGCGTCCCGCCGAGCTCAACAAGCTCGGCGTCAGCCGCACCTTCCAGCTGCTGCAGGTGTTCCCAAAACTCTCGGTGCGCGAGAATTTGATTCTCGCTGGACAGGAGCACCAGGGCAACATGGCCTCGCGCCTCGTCGGCCGCTCCGATGCCGGACTGACCGACGCCGCCGACCAGATGATCGGCTTCTTCAAGCTCGACCATCTCGCGGACGAGCCGGCGGGTGGCCTCTCCTATGGCCAACAGAAGCTGCTCGATGCCGCCATGGCCTTCATGGGCGGACCGCGCCTCGTGCTGCTCGACGAGCCGGCAGGCGGCGTCAACCCATCGATGCTGGCGGACCTCAAGGAGCGCCTGGTCGCGATTAATCGCGAGAAGAATGCCACCTTCGTCGTGATCGAGCACAACATGGAGTTCGTGATGTCGCTGTGCTCGCGCGTGATGGTGATGGCGGAAGGCAAGGTGCTGGCGATGGGACGGCCGGACGAAGTGCGCAAGAACCCCGCCGTGATCGAAGCCTATCTCGGGCACTAGGAGAGCGATTCATGAGCGACCCGATCCTCTCGGTTCACAATCTCGTCGGCGGCTACGGCAAGATGACGATCCTGAACGGCACGAATTTCGCCGTGCCGCGGGCGACCATCACCACCATCATCGGCCCGAACGGCGCCGGCAAGTCCACCGTGTTCAAGGCGATCTTCGGCCTGTTGAAGTTGCGCGAGGGCAAGGTCAGCTTTGCCGGCCGTGACGTCACCAATAAGAGCCAGCGCGCGCTGCTCAACGCCGGCATCTGCTACGTGCCGCAGGGCCGCAACATCTTTCCGGAACTGTCGGTGCACCACAATATCGAGCTCGGCGGCGTCGCCGCCGGGAAGGGCCTCGACCTGCCCGGACGGATCGAAGCGGCACTCGACCTCTTCCCGGCACTGCGGCGCAAATCGACCCAGCAGGCCTCGACGCTCTCGGGCGGCGAGCAGAAGCAGCTCGAGATCGCCCGCTCGCTGCTGCTCGAGCCAAAGCTGGTGCTGATCGACGAACCTTCGATCGGTCTGTCGCCGCTGATGGTGCAGCAGACCTTCGACATCCTCAAGAGCTTGCGCGACCGCGGCGTCACCATCCTGATGATCGAGCAGAACGCGCGGTCGGCGCTGGAAATCTCCGACATCGGCATCGTGCTCGAGCTCGGCCAGACCCGCATGGTCGACGACGCCAAGCGCATCCTGAACGATCCGCGGATTGGGCAATTGTTCTTGGGCGGCGCCATGGAGGAGAGTGCGGCATGAACGCGAAAATGCGCATCGCCGTTGCCGGCGCCGGCCTGATCGGCCGCCGCCATGTCGAACTGATCGAAGCATCGACGGATTGCGTGCTCGCCGGCATCGCCGATCCCTCACCCGCCGCGAGAGACTACGCACGAGCTCGCAACTTAGCCAGTTATGCAGACCACCGCGCGCTGCTCGCACAAGAAAAGCCCGACGGCCTCGTCATCGCCTCGCCCAACACGTTACACCTGCCGATGGCGCTCGACTGCATTAAGGCGGGCGTGCCGGCCTTGATCGAGAAGCCGGTGACCGAGACGGTTGCCACCGCGCAGCGCCTGTGCGCCGCGGTGAAACACAGCGGCGTGCCGATGCTGGTCGGCCATCACCGGCGGCACAATCCGATCATCAAGGCGGCGCGCGAGACCGTGGCGGCCGGCAAGCTCGGCCAGCTCACCGCAGTGGCCGGACTCTGGCTGCTGAAGAAGCCTGACGATTATTTCGAGGTCGCTTGGCGGCGCGAGCAGGGTGGCGGTCCGCTGCTGATCAATCTCATCCACGACATTGACAATCTCCGCTTCATCTGCGGCGAGATCGTCGAGGTCCAGGCGCTGACCTCGAACAAGGCGCGCGGCTTCGTGGTCGAGGACACCGCCGCCCTGCTGCTGCGCTTCGCCAATGGCGCACTCGGAACCGTCACGGTGTCGGATGCGACGCCGGCGCCGTGGAGCTGGGAACTCACTTCGGGCGAGAACGCTGTCTATCCCAGGCAGGACCAGCCCTGTTACGTCTTCGCCGGCACCAACGGCTCGCTGTCGGTGCCGGCCATGGAGCTGTGGTCGTATCTGCAGAATCCCGGCTGGCATGCCCCGCTGGTGCGCGATCCCGTCGCAGTCTCGGCTTACGATCCGCTCGCCGAGCAGCTTCGTCACTTCCTCGCCGTGATCGCTGGTCGCGAGCGGCCGCTGATCACGGCCGAGGATGCGATGGGCACGCTCGCCGTCGTCGAAGCCGTCAGCGAAGCCGCGCGCACGGGCCAAAAGGTGTCACCCGGGCGGATCATGGAGCAGGCAGCATGAACAAACGCTCGATCGCAACGGTTTCCCTCTCCGGCGCCCTCGACGAAAAGCTCCGCGCCATCGCGGCCGCGGGCTTCGACGCGGTCGAGATTTTCGAGAACGATCTGCTGTCGTTCGGCGCAAGCCCGCGCCAGGTGGCGCAGCTCTGCAAGGACCTCAATCTCGAGATCTGTGCGTTTCAGCCGTTCCGCGATTTTGAAGGCATGCCGGAGCCGCAGCGTTCGCGCAACTTTGCGCGCGCCGAGCGGAAGTTCGACCTGATGCAGGAGCTCGGCACCGATCTGCTGCTGATCTGCTCGAACGTGTCCCCCAGCTCGCTCGGCGGCATCGACCGCGCCGCGAATGATTTTCGCGAGCTTGGCGAACGCGCGGCCAAGCGCTCCTTGCGCGTTGGCTACGAGGCGTTGGCCTGGGGACGCCACGTCAACGACTATCGCGACGCCTGGGAAATCGTGCGGCGCGCCGATCACCCCGCGATCGGCGTCATCCTCGACAGCTTTCACGCGCTGGCCCCCGGCTTTCCGGTTCGCGCGATGGCCTCGATCCCTGGCGACAAGATCTTTCTGGTGCAGCTTGCGGACGCGCCGAAGCTCGAGCTCGACATCCTGTCCTGGAGTCGGCACTTCCGGTCCTTCCCCGGCCAGGGCGATCTGCCGGTCGGCGAGTTCATGGCGGCGGTCGCGGCGACCGGCTATGCCGGGCCGCTGTCGCTGGAGATCTTCAACGATCAGTTCCGCGCCGGCTCGGCCGCGCAGACTGCGGTGGACGGCCTGCGCTCGCTGATCCTGCTGGAGGACCAGCTGGCGCCGGACTGGCCGAGATTCGCCGCCGAGCCGCTGGCGCCGAAGGCGAAGAGCCGCGGCACCGGGTTCATCGAATTTGCGGTGAACGAGACCAAGGCCGGCGAGCTCGCCGGCCTCTTCGCGCAGCTCGGCTTCCGCAAGACCGGCGCGCATCGCAGCAAGGCGGTGGAGCGCTGGTCGCAGGGCAAGGTCGAGCTCGTCATCAACAGCGAGACCGACGGGTTTGCCCATTCCCACTATGTCACGCACGGCCCCGGCGTTTGCGCTATTGCGCTCGATGTCGACAATGCGGGCCTTGCCATGCAGCGTGCGGAGACGCTGAAGACGCGGACCTTTTATCAGCCGGTCGGGCCGGGCGAGCTTGAAATCCCGGCGATCCACGGTGTCGGCGGCAGCCTGCTCTATTTCCTCGATCAGGCGGGCAAGAACTGGGACACGGATTTCGAGCCGGTTGCGAGTGACGCCAGTGCGGACGCGCTGCTCGCGGTCGATCACATCGCGCAATCGATGCCCTATGACGAGATGCTGTCCTGGCTGCTGTTCTACACCGGCATCCTCGACCTCAAGCGGCTGCCGCAGATGGAGATCGCCGACCCCAGAGGTCTGGTGCAGAGCCAGGCCATCATCAACGCCGACCAGAGCCTGCGCTTCGTGCTCAACGGCTCATCCGCCAACCGCACGCTGCCGGCCCGTTTCATCTCGGAATTCTTCGGCTCAGGCGTGCAGCATGTCGCCTTCACATGCCGGGACATTTTTGCGGCGGTCGCGGAGATGCGCAGGCACGGCGCGGATTTCCTGGATATCCCTGATAATTACTACGACGACCTCGAAGCCAAATACGACCTCGCCCCCGAGCTGATGGCGCAGCTGCGCGCCAACCACATTCTCTACGATCGCGAAGGCGACGGCGAGTTCTTCCAGGTCTACACCCACATCTTCGACGAGCGCTTCTTCTTCGAGATCGTCGAGCGGCGGGACTATCGCGGCTTTGGCGCGGCCAATGCCGGGATCAGGCTGGCGGCGCAAGCCCGCGAGGTGCGCCCCGCGAGCATGCCGAGGGTGTAGATTCTCTCCGCGCCGTCATTGCGAGGAGCCCTTGCGACGAAGCAATCCAGCATCCTTCCGCCGAGAGATTCTGGATTGCTTCGCTGCGCTCGCAATGACGGGGAGAGAGCTGAGAGCCCCTCTCCCCGCGAGCGGGGAGGGGGAAAGCAGCCCTCACTTCATCTTGCATTTGTCGTGGAAGCGATCCTGGTCGTTCTCGACGATGGTCGCGACCGTCTTCAGCGCGAGCTGGCCTTCGGCGTCCTTCACGACGTCCTGCAGATAGAAGCTCTGCACCGGGATGTGGTTGTTGCCGTATTTGAACGCGCCGCGCAGCGACTTGAAGTTGGCCTTCTCCATCTCGGCCTTCATCGCGTCCTTCTTGCTGGTGTCGCCCTTCACTGCGATCACCGCGCTGTTGATGAGCTGGGCGGCGTCGTAGGATTGCGCGCCGTAATAGGTCGGACGCAGGCCGGTGTACTTCTTGCGGTAGTCGGCAACGAAGCGCTTGTTCTGCTCGTTGGGGAGGTCGTTGACCCATTCCTGCGCGCCGGGCACCCCGAGCGCGTTCTCCTTCTGCAGCGGCAGCGAAAGCTCGTCGACGGTGAAGGCGGTGTAGAGCGGCATCGTGCTCTTGAGGCCCGCCTGCGCATATTGATTGAGGAACTGCACGCCGGCGGCGCCGGGATAGAACACGAAGATCGACTCGGCGCCCGAGGCGCGCGCCTTGGAGAGCTCGGCAGAGAAGTCCAGCTGGCTCGGCCAGACGGTGTATTCCTCGCCTTTGACCTCGCCCTTGAACGTGCTCTTCAAGCCCGCGAGCATGTCCTTGCCGGCGGCATAGTTCGGGCCGATCAGGAACACGCTCTTGACGCCCTTCTGGTTCATGTAGAGGCCCATGGCGGCCGGCGTCTGGTCGTTCTGCCAGGAGGTCGAGAACACGTAAGGCGAGCAAAGATCGCCCGCGAGCTGCGAGGGACCGGCATTGGCCGAGATCAGGAAGGTCTGCGAATCCACCGCGGTCTTGAGCGAGGCCAGCAGCACGTTCGACCAGATATAGCCGACGATGAAATCGACCTTGTCCGACTGCACCAGCTTCTCGGTTTTCTGCTTGCCGACATCGGGCTTCTGCCCGTCATCCTCGTAGATGACCTCGACCGGCTTGCCGTCCATCTTGCGGCCCATGTGATCCAGCGCGAGCTCGAAGGAGTTGCGCATGTCGTTGCCGATCACGGCGGTCGGGCCGCTGAAGGTCGAAACGAAACCGATCTTGATGGTGTCGCCGGCGGATGCCGGACTCGCCAACACCAGCGCCGCTGCGCCCGCCAGCCAGAATGCCGTTCTCATAATCACTCCCCTCCTTATGATTGAGCCCGCGAGCGGGGTGATCGCCGCCCCGGGCCTTCTCTATTGAACGCAAAATCTGTCGAGCCGCCAATGGCTCAGCGCCTGCCCCTGCACCATATTTCCCTCCCATCGCGGATGGCAAGAAATATAATTCTACTTACTTCGACCAAGGCACCGGCAAGGCCGCGGCGCTTTTTCGCGCCTGATCGATAGATTCCGCCTATGCGGCGATTGATGACAGCTATTGGACCGCAGCGTCCAATCCGCACTTAAATGGGAGTGCGCAGCAGCGAGATTCGAGGATACATCATGACCACGACACCGCATCGCGTCGTCATCGTCGGCGCCGGCTTCGGCGGGCTGGAGACGACCTACCGGCTCGCGGGCACACCGGTCGAGATCACGCTGATCGATCGCCGCAACCATCATTTGTTCCAGCCGCTGCTCTACCAGGTCGCCACCGCCTCGCTTTCCACCAGCGAGATCGCATGGCCCATCCGGCACCTGATGCGCGACCGGCGCGACGTGACCACTCTGTTTGCGACCGTTAGCGGCGTCGATGCCGACAGGCGCTGCGTGCTGATCGACGACGGCAGCGAGGTGCCTTACGACACGCTGGTGCTCGCGACCGGCGCGCGGCATGCCTATTTCGGCCACGATGAATGGGAGCAATGGGCGCCCGGCCTGAAGACGCTGGAGGATGGCACCACCCTGCGCCGTCACATCCTGGTGGCGTTCGAACGCGCCGAGCGCGAGACCGATCCGGCAAAGCGCGCGGCTCGGCTGACCTTCGTCATCGTCGGCGCCGGCCCGACCGGCGTCGAACTCGCGGGCACCATCGCCGAAATGGCGCACCAGACCCTGCCGCAGGATTTCCGCAACATCGACACGAACAAAGCCCGCGTGGTGCTGATCGAGGCAGGGTCGCGCGTGCTCGCAGGTTTCGCCGACGACCTCTCGGCCTATGCGCAGGCCTCGCTGGAAAAGATCGGCGTGGAGGTCGTGCTTGGCCAAGCCGTCACCGAGATCGACCGCGACGGCGTGGTGTTCGGCGGCAAGCGGCTCGACGCCAAAACCAAGATCTGGGCCGCCGGCGTCCGCGCCTCGCCCGCTGCCGAATGGCTGGGTGCACCAGCCGATCGCGCCGGCCGCGTGCAGGTCGAGGCCGATCTGACGATCCCCTGCCATCCCGAGATTTTTGCGATCGGCGATACCGTCAGCATCAACGCGTGGGAGGGCAAGCCGGTGCCGGGCATCGCGCCGGCGGCTAAGCAGCAGGGCCGTCACGTCGCCGAGACCATCAAGGCCCGCCTGCGCGGTGCTGCGACCGGCCCTTTCCGCTACAAGCACGCCGGCAGCCTCGCCCAGATCGGCAAGCGGCTCGCCGTCATCGATTTCGGCCGCTTCAAGCTGCGCGGCACGATCGCGTGGTGGATCTGGGGCATTGCCCACATCTACTTCCTGATCGGCCTCCGCCACCGCCTCAGCGTTGCCTTGAGCTGGCTCTGGATCTATGCGCGAGATCAGCGCGCGGCGCGGCTGATTACGCAAGGAAGTAGCAAGGTGGTGTAGCCTTCTTCCTTCTCCCCTTGTGGGAGAAGGTGGCGCGAGGCGCCGGATGAGGGGTTCTCTCCGCTCGCAAGATTGTCCGTGAGGAGAGAACCCCTCACCTGGCTTCGCTTTGCGAAGCCACCCTCTCCCACAAGGGGAGAGGGTTCAGCGGCGCTCGCTGCCCTCTACTTCACCAGCTCACACCCGCCCTCCGCCAGCGGGCGAAACGCCTGCTCCGCGGGGATCGTCGAGACCAGCTTGTAATAGTCGTACGGATATTTCGACTCCTCCGGCTTCTTCACCTCGAACAAATACATCGGATGCACGACGCGGCCGTCCTGGCGGATGGTGGTGTCGCCGAACAGCTTGTCCTTGCCTTTGAACTTCTTCATCTCTGGCACGGCGTCCTTGGCATTGTCGCTGCCGGTGGCGGCAACCGCGTTGAGATAAGCGAGGGTCGAGGCATAGACGCCGGCCTGGTTGCCGCTCGGCATCTTGCCGTTCATGCCGGGCCGGGCGGCGAACCGCTTGGCAAAGGCGCGGGTGTCGTCATTCATGTCCCAGTAGAAGGCTTCCATGAGCTGGAGGCCCTGCGCGACCTTGATGCCCATGCCGTGAATGTCGTTGATGAAGAGCAGGAAGGCGACGAGCCTCTGTCCGTTCTGCTGGATGCCGAACTCGGCGGCCTGCTTCACGGCGTTGATGGTGTCACCGCCGGCATTGGCAAGACCGATCACCTGTGCCTTCGAACCCTGCGCCTGCAACAGGAAGGAGGCGAAGTCGGAAGTGCCGAGCGGGTGCTTGGAGGAGCCCAGCACTTTGCCGCCGTGTCCTTCGATGTATTTCTGCGCCTCCGCCTCGATACCCTTGCCCAGCGCGTAATCGACCGTCAGGAAATACCAGTCCTTGCCCCCGCGTGACATCATCGCGGCTGCTGTGGTGTTGCCGGTCGCCCAGGCGTCGTTGACCCACTGGATGGTGTTGGGTGAGCAGGCCTTGCCGGTCAGGTCGGAGCTTGCGGTCGAGGAGGCCAGGAAGGTCATGCGGCTGTCGCGCAGCAGCGTGTTGATGGACAGACCGACGGCCGAATTCGGCACGTCGACGATGGCATCGACGCCTTCGACGTCGAGCCATTTGCGCGCAATGGCGTTGCCGACGTCAGCCTTGTTCTGATGGTCGGCATAGACGATCTCGACCTTGATGCCTTTGCCGCCGCCATTGAAATCCTCCGCCGCCATGCGCGCGGCTTCCACCGAGCCCATGCCATTGGTGTCCTGGAAGATGCCGGAGATGTCGTTGAGCACGCCGACGCGCACGACATTGTCGGATATCTCGGCGCTCGCCGCGCCGCCCGCCAGGCTCGCGGCCAGTGCGAGCGCCCACTTCAAGTTCTTCAATGCTCCCTCCCCTTTTGCATGTGTTGTTTGCGTCACGGGCGGCGTCAGGCCGGCGTGATGGTCACCGGCAGGCTGTCGAGCCCGCGCAGTGTGTTGTTGAAACGTCGCCTCGGCTCGCCGACGATCTCGATGCCGGCGACACGGCGGGCCAGCGCCGAGAGCATCGTCTCCCCTTCGAGCCGCGCCACGAGCTGGCCGACGCACATGTGGATGCCGGAGCCGTAGCCAACATGGCCGGATGTGCGGCGGGTGATGTCGTAGCTGTCGGGCTCGTCCCAGCGCCGCGGATCGCGGTTGGCGGCCGCGAGGAACATCAGGACCTTTTCGCCCTCGCCGATGGTTGCTCCGGACAGCTCGACATCGCGAGTGGTGGTGCGGAAGAACGTCTGCACCGGGCTCTCGAAGCGTACCGCTTCCTCGAACGCATTGCGCGCGAGGGTGAGATCGCTGCGCAGGCGCTGCCACTGGTCGGGGAAACGCGCCAGGCAATAAACCGCGGCACCGATGCCGTTGACGGTGGTGTCGAGGCCGGCCGAGAGTAGCGAGCGTACCAGAAGCGGTGCTTCAGTCGCGGTGATCGCGCCCTCGTCGACGTGGGCGTGAATGCAGGCGCCGATGCCGCCGGGGGTAAGATTGTCCCGCTGGCACTGCGCGGTGACGTAAGCCTGGTGCGGCGTCGAACGCGCGATCGCTTCCTGGCGCAATTCGTTGGGCGGCCCGAACGCGTTGAAGACGACGCTCGCGTAGGGAATAAGATGTTCGCGGCCCTCCGGCTTCAGCCCGAGCGCATCCGGAAAGATCGAGAGCGGATAGGCCTCCGCCAGATCCGTGATCGCGTCAAAGCTGCGTTTCTCCAACAATTCGTCGACGAGCCTCTCGGCCGCCGCGGCGAAGCGGTCGCGCAGCCCCTTCATCACGGTCGGCGACAGCACCTTGGACAACACGGCGCGGGTGCGGGTGTGCGCGGGCGGATCGGCTTCGAGGATCAGGCTCGGCGGCCGCCACGGCGTCTCCTTCTTGAAGTCGGACAGGCCGACGCCGCGGCTGGAGCAGAAGGTCGCGGGATCGTTCAGCACGGCGTGGACCTCGGCATAGCGCGCCACGCCATAGACGTCCCATTTGTCGAGATAGACCACCGGCCCGGCCTCCCGCAACCGCTGGTGCGTGGGATAAGGGTCGGCAAAAAACTTGATGTCGAAGGGGTCGATGTCGAGATGCGGGACGGACGCCGATCCCGCAGGCGAGCCGGATACGGTCATGGAAGACCTCTCTCATTTTGATCTTGTGAAAGAGCGGCGCATGCCCTTAGGTCAGCGAGCCCGCTGCGAGATAGAATCCCAATATGCCTGCGCCCTCGACCAGAGCCCGCCAAAAGCCAGCGCTTAACGAGGCGGGGCCGACGCTCGACCTGGACCGTTACGTCCCCGCGTTCATCACCTTCATCGCCAACAAGCTCTCGAACAGCGCGACCGCGTTCTATCAACGGCAGTTCGGCGTCAATGTCACCGAATGGCGAATCATGTCGCTGCTGGCGATCGAACCCGGCATTCCAGCTTCGCGCATCTGCCACGTCATCGGCTTCGACAAGGGGCCGGTGAGCCGGACGCTGGCGGGCCTCGAGAAGCGCGGGCTGATCTCGATCCGCACCGACCCGGACGACGGCCGCACCCATTCGATTTCGCTGACCGCGAAAGGCCGCGCCACCCATGACAAGGTGATCGTCGCAGCGCTCGAGCGCGAGCGGCGGCTGTTGTCGTGCCTGAGCAAGGACGAGCGCGAGGTGCTGGTCGATCTCTTGCGTCGGCTGCATGAAAATCTCGGCGCGGTCACCGGCGGCACTGAGGCCTGACGGATCGCGCGCGCGGCGCGCTGTCCCGCCGCCTTCAGGTATGCGCCAGCTTTCCCCGGCGACACCAGTTCTGCCGCGCATCGTCTCCTCCAGAAAACCGCAGCGGTTTGCCCGCCGTCATCCTTGTCTGGAACGGTTCGCACAGATTAGTTGCTTAAGCAACAAAAGAATCGGCAAGATGATGCGGCAGTGTTGCTGGCGTAGTTTGCGGCCTCACCTGTCGTGTCCCGGACGCGCTGCAGCGTGAACGCTGCTGCGCAGGGCCGGGACCCAGGCCCTCGCGCTGCATTAGGATAAATGGGCCCAGGAGAGCAACTGGCGGCACCCCTTATGCGCTACAACCGATCCACACCCGACGCATCGTCATTCAACCGCCCACCGCCTCGGCGCGACGCGTCAGCATGGCGCGCTGCTTGATGTAACCCTTGTCGGTGATCTCGCCGCCGTCGACGGCCGACGCAACATTCGGTACTGGCGGTGATCGGGGCCAGTCCGGGCCTGTCGCAGATGGCCGTGGCCAAGCGCCTCGGCATCGAGCGCGCCCGGCTGGTGCATCTGCTGGACAGCCTTGAACAGCGCAAGCTGGTGAAGCGGATCAAGTCGAAGGCGGACCGGCGCTCGCATGCGCTGCATCTCACCGCGCAGGGCGAGACCGCGCTGGCCAAGTTCAAGCGGCTCGCAGCCGCGCACGAGCGGAACGTCGAGGCGAAGATCGGCAAGGAAAATCGAGCGCAGCTGCTTCGGATCCTTGCTGGCTTCACCTGACCTCAACTGCTCATCATTTAGGCAGCTACCCGTCACAGGGCGCCGCTGCGGCCGCAGCCCGCCGGTCGAAATATCTCCCAAGCCACTGATCAGGCGGCAATATCCGGAGCAATCGCCCTGCCCCGGATATTGTACACAATGGCACATCGCTTGCTTCGCTCCGGGCGAGGACGAATTGCCGGAGTTTTGTCGCCATGGGGGCTGAGCAGCCTGAAACGATCGCCGCGATTGTGGCCGCGCACCGCGCGGGGACGCTGACGCCGGCGCAGACGGTCGCGCGGACCTATCAGCGCATCCGCGACCACAACGATCCCGCCATCTTCATCAGCCTGCGGGAGGAGACGGACGCCATCGCGGAGGCCGAGAAGCTCGCCGCGCGGAAGGACGCCGCCGACCTGCCGCTTTATGGCGTGCCGGTCGCGGTGAAGGACAATATCGACGCGCTGGGATTTCCGACCACTGCGGCCTGCCCGGCATTTTCCACCACGCCGGCACACGATTCGACCGCGGTGGCGCGCCTGCGTGCCGCCGGCGCCATCATCATCGGCAAGACCAATCTCGACCAGTTCGCAACCGGCCTCGTCGGCGTGCGCTCGCCCTACGGCATTCCCAGAAATTCAGTCCGTGACGATCTCATTCCCGGCGGATCGAGTTCGGGCTCCGCCGTCGCCGTCGGCGCCGGGCTCGTGCCGTTGTCACTGGGCACCGACACCGCCGGCTCGGGCCGCGTGCCGGCGATGCTCAACAACATCGTCGGACTGAAACCGAGCCTGGGCATGATCTCGAATGCGGGCCTCGTGCCGGCCTGCCGTACGCTCGATTGCATCTCGATCTTCGCGCTGACCGTGGACGACGCGGCCCTCGCCCTGTCCGTGATGGCGGGACCAGACCCGGCCGACCCGTTCTCGCGCGACCGGCCGCTGGGCGCGCTCACGCCGTTGCCAGCAAGCTTGCGCCTCGGCGTGCCGCGCAACGGGCAGCTGATCTTCTTCGGCGACAAGACATCGGAAACCGCTTACGCCGACGCGCTGAAGCGTTGGACCGCGCTCGGCGCAACGCTGGTCGAGTTCGATCTCGAGCCGTTCTACGAGACGGCCCGGCTGCTCTATGAGGGCCCGTGGGTCGCCGAGCGCTATCTCGTGATCAAGGATCTGCTCGCGTCCGCGCCGGATGCGATCCACCCCGTGACGCGCGAGATCACCGCGGCCGGCGCGCGGCTGACGGCCGCCGAGACCTTTTCGGCGCTCTACCGCCTGCAGGGCTTGCGCAAGATCGCCGAGCGCACGTTTGCCAATATCGACGCGCTGGTGCTGCCGACGGCCCCGACGGCCTATACGACCGCACACGTGCTCGCCAATCCGATCGAGCTCAATAGCCGCCTCGGCACCTATACCAATTTCGTCAATCTGCTCGACCTCTGCGGCCTCGCCGTTCCCGCGTCGATGCGCGCCGACGGCATTCCGTTCGGCATCACGCTGCTCGCACCGGCAGGGCGTGATGCGATGCTCGCGAGCATCGGGCGCGTGTTTCACGCAGACACCAAGTTGACGCTCGGCGCAAAAGGCGTGGCACAACCTGCGCTGGCGCCGCTTGCTGCAAGCGGCATCGACGAGATTCCAATCGCCGTCGTTGGCGCGCATCTGTCCGGCATGGTGCTGAACGGCGAATTGAAGGCGCTGAACGGCCATCTGGTCGAGGCGACAATGACGGCGCCGGACTACAAGCTCTACGCGCTCAAGACCACGCCGCCCAAGCCGGGCCTGCTTCGCGTCGAGGCGGGCAAGGGCGCCGCAATCGAGCTGGAGATCTGGTCCCTGTCGTCGTCCGCCTTCGGCAGGTTCGTCAACGCGATCCCCGCACCGATGGCGATCGGCACCGTGCGCCTTGCAGACGGCCGCAGCGTGAAGGGATTTCTGGTCGAGCCCGAGGTGCTGGGCGACGCGCGCGACATCACCGCGTATGGCGGATGGCGGAAGTATATGGCGGAGAAGACAACGGGGTAGGTGCATCTCCTCATGGTGAGGAGGCGCGCAAGCGCCGTCTCGAACCATGAAGGCCACGCGGCCGCATCTCGGCCTTTCATCCTTCGAGACGCGGCCTTCAGCCGCTCCTCAGGATGAGGACCTAAACCGAAACCGCGTAAATCTCGTATTCCCCGCGCACCAGCTCGATATGCGCGCGCATCGCGGCAGCGGCGCCCTGCTTGTCGCCGCGCATGATGGCGACGACGACGCGGTCGTGCTCGGCTTGGGATTTGGCAAGACGTCCGAGGTTGCGAAACTGGGCGCGGCGGAACGGCTGCACGCGCACGCGGGTCGCCAGCGTGATCTCGGCGATGTAGCCGTTCTGCGATCCGGCATAGATCGCGTTGTGAAAGCGCTCGTTGACCTCGTGGAAGCGATCGGGATTGCCGGTGTAGCTCAGCACCCGCAGCTCCTCGTGGATGGCCTCGAGGCCGTGGCGCTCGGCCGCGGACATGCGCTCGGCGGCGAGCCCCGCGCACAGCGCCTCGAGCTCGGCCATTGCTTCGAACATGCCCGTCAGCCGCTCGATAGAGGGCTGCGCCACCACCGCGCCGCGATGGGCACGCGCTTCGATGAGGCCACTTGCCACAAGCTGGCGCAGCGCCTCGCGCACCGGCGTCCGCGAGACGCTGAAACGGCGCGCAATATCGGTCTCGTCCAGAGGCGCGCCGGGGGCCAGGGCACCACGCACGATCTCGTCCGCGAGCTGCAGGCGCAGCTCTTCGGCGCGCGTGACCTTCTGCACCAATGCCGAGGGACGATCGACGCGCGGCACCACCGGCTCAGTGGGCAATGTCCCGCGCGGAAACTCGTCGAGCGTCATGCGGTCTCTTTCGGCGCGTCGATGATGCTGACATGGGCAGCGACGACGCGCCAGCCTTCCGGGAATTTTAACCAAGTCTGCATCTGCCGGCCGACCCTACCCGGCATCGTGTCGCGATAGAACAAGGTAGAGGCCACGGCCGTGTCGCGGCCATAGCTGGTGATCACGGTTTTCGCGGTCCGGCGGTCGAGGCCCACCGGTGAGCGCCCGGCACGAAAGCCGGCGATCGCCTCATAGCCGTAGAGGTTCTCGCCGATGCCGTAGCGCAATGTGCGTGGATCGTTGCGGAAGAGCTCGCCGAGCACCGCGACGTCGTTTGTGATCAGCGCCTGCTCATAGCGCTCGAACGCGGCTTTGACTTCCGCGATCACGTCGGGGAGATCGATCTCCATCTCAAATTCCTCTCAAAGGCCCCTTGGGGTGGGCGCCGACGCCACGCCCAGCTTTTCCAACGCGTAGGCGACGCGAAGCGCAATGTCCTCGCGCCACGGCGCGGCGATGATCTGCACGCCGATCGGCAGCGGCTCGAGCGGCACCGGCACCGCGACCACCGGCAAGCCGATGAACGAGATCGGCTGGGTGTGGATGCCGATATTGGCGCGCACCGGCAGCTCGACGCCGTCGAGATTGAAATTGACCTGGCCGAGCTTCGGCGCGGTGCAGGGCGTTGCCGGCGCCAGCAGCACGTCGACCGACTTGAAGATCTCGGCAAGCTGGGCACGATACCAGCGGCGGAATTTTTGCGCGCGGTCGACCATTGAAGCGGGCACCATCGCCCCCGCGATCAGCCGGTCGCGCACCGCGGGATCGAAATCGTTGGGGCGCTTGCGCAAGCGATCGAGGTGGAGCGAAGCGCCTTCGGTGGTGGTGATGACATAGGCCGCCGCGCGGGCGCGCGCGGCCTCGGGCATGTCCACGACTTGCGTTGCGCCAAGCGCCTTGGCAACGCGGCCGACGGCCTCGACGGCTTCCGGGAACACGTTGTTCTGGAAATACCCGCCCGCGATCGCGATCCGCAGACCCGAGACCGGATTGGCCAGCAGCGGCAGCGTCGGCTCCAGCCCGCGCGTCGTGCAGGCGCTGTCCTCCGCATCCGGGCCTTGCATTACGTCATAGGCGAGCGCGAGATCGGTGACCGAGCGCGCGAACGGGCCGAGATGATCGAGGCTTGCGACGAACGGGAACGAGCGCGCGCGCGAGAGCCGGCCATAGGTCGGCTTCAAACCGAAGATGCCGCAGAAGGAGGACGGCACGCGGATCGAACCGTTGGTGTCCGATCCGAGCGCGATCGGCACCAGCGCGCCGCCGACGGCGCTGCCCGAACCACCGGAGGAGCCGCCGGTCATGCGCGTCGTATCATGCGGATTGCGCGAGGGACCGTCATGGACGTTCTCGCCGGTGAAGTCATAGGCGTATTCGCCCATGTTGAGCGCGCCGACCAGCACGGCTCCGGCCGCTTCCATGCGCTCGATCAGCGTGGCGTCACGCTTGGCCGGTGCGCGGTCGCGGTTGATCTTCGAGCCGGCACGCGTGGGAAGGCCCGCGACATCGAACAGATTCTTCACCGCGAAGGGCACGCCGGCGAGCGGGCCGATTTCCTTTCCAGCCGCGATCTCGGCGTCGATTGCGCGGGCCTTCGCGCGGGCGCGATCGGCGGTGACGTCGGTGAAGGAATTGAGAATGCCGTCGTGCTGCTTGATGCGCGCGAGCGCGGCTTCAGTGGCATCGAACGCGGACATTTTGCGGGCCGCGACCGCGCTTGCGATCTCGGCGGCCGTCATTTCGGGCTTGGTGGTCATGACAGCGTCACACCGTGAAGATCGGCGCCGGCTCGGTCTCGTCCGGCAGCGCGAATTCGTCGACCAGGCGGGACAGGCGCAGCGAGACTTCGAGGTTCGCGCGCACCGCGGGCCTCCAGGCCTCTTCGACCGGCAGCGCCAGCGCCTTCGATACGGCGTCGATATAGTCGTCCAGGGGTTCGGCCATCACGCTTCCCAACAATCAATGCACTCTCAGTGGACCTGCAACGGCGGATGCGGGATCGCCGTCAGCAGTTCCTTGGTGTAGTCGTCCTGGGGATCGCCGAGGACCTGCTCGGAAGAGCCCTCCTCGACGATCCGTCCCGTCCGCATCACAATGACACGATCGCACAACAAGCGCACCACATTCAAATCATGCGAGACGAACAGATAGCTCATGCCTAGCCGCTGCTTCAGGTCCTGAAGCAGATTGAGCACCACGGCCTGCACCGAGACGTCCAGCGCCGCCGTCGGCTCGTCGAGAATGACGAGCTTTGGATGCAGCGCGATCGCGCGCGCGATGCCGACGCGGGCCTTCTGGCCCCCGGACAATTGATGCGGGAAGCGGTCGAGCAGATTGTGCGGCAGGCCGACCATGGTGGCGAGGTCCTCGCAGCGGGCGCGGAGCGCGTCGCGTCCCTTGATATCCCCCAGCTGCATGATCGGGTCCACGATGGCGCGCGCGGCGGTGAAGCGCGGGTTGAGGCTATCGGTCGGATCCTGGAACACCATCTGGATGCGGCTGCGCTGCGGCATCCGGGCGAAGGCTGAGGGCGCGATGCCGGAGATGTCTTCGCCGTCGAACTGGATCAGGCCGGAGGTCTGGTCCAAGAGCCGCATCACCATCATCGACGTCGTCGATTTGCCGCAGCCGGATTCGCCGACAAGGCCGACGCTCTCGCCATGGCTGATCGAGAAGCTGATGCCGTCGACGGCGCGGAACACGTCGGGTTCGACGGGAGGCTTGCGGCCGAACAGTTTTCCCAGCGTCGCTGTGGCGCCCTGGCGGGGATATTCCTTGACCAGCTTTTCGATGAGGAGAATGGGCTGCTTGCTCTTCACGCCATCTTGCGATGTCTGAATGACGGGGTCGGGCCCGGCCACGACGGCCGCTGATTGAGAAGCGCCCTCATCCTCCGGCAACAAATCCCGCAAGCTCACACCGAGCCGCGGCGTCGCGCGCATCAGCTTCTTGGTGTAGGGGTGCTGCGGGTTTGCGAAGATGTCGGCGGCTTTCGCGGTCTCGACCACCCGGCCCTTCTCCATCACGACGACGCGATCGCAATAGGCCGCCGCAAGGCCGAGATCGTGCGTGATCAGGATGGTCGACATCGCCTTGCGCTTGGTCAGCTCGACGATCAGGTCCATCACCGCCTTCTGCGTGGTGACGTCGAGGCCGGTGGTCGGCTCGTCCGCGATCAGCAGCTGCGGATTGCAGGCTAGCGCCAGCGCGATGACGACGCGCTGACACATGCCGCCTGACAACTCGAACGGATAGGCGTGATAGCGCTCGCGCGGCCGGGCGATCTTGACCTGCTCCAGCGCCTCGATGGCCTTCTCGCCGTGATCTCTGACCTGGGCCTGCTGCACATGGGTGCGCAGCACGTCCTCGATCTGGTCGCCGACTTTGCGGATCGGGTTCAGCGCGGCGCGCGGGTTCTGGAAGATCATCGAGACCTCGCGGCCGCGCAGGTCGCGCATCTGGTCTTCGGTCGCGGCCTTGACGTCGATGCCGGAGAACATCACCGAACCGTCGGCGATCCGCCCCGCGCGGTCGAGGATGCGCATCACCGCATAGGACGTCACCGACTTGCCGGAGCCGGACTCGCCGACGATCGCCAGCGTCTCGCCCTTGGCGACGGAGATGTTGACGTGCTGCACGGCTTTCACGATGCCGCGGCGGGTGGTGAATTCGACGGTGAGGTCCTGAACGTTGAGCAGGGGCTGGGCGGTCAAGCGTGCCTCCCCATCAAAAACGTCGAAAACAACCCCATGCACAGTAGAATGTCGTTGGAATCGTTGGGAAATTTCTGGCGGATTTTTGCCTGTAAGGGAGGCACAGGCTTCTCGCTCCCTCCCCCCTTGCGGGGGAGGGTTGGGGAGGGGGGTAGCCCCGGGAGAGGTCGGAGTTCGTGGCTACCCCCCTCCCTGCCCCTCCCCCACAAGGGGGGAGGGAATAAGAGAGCACTGCCCTCCTCACATCCGCGCTGCTGGAGTTCGGAACCACCCATCACGTCCTCCGCTGGGGGTCGACGATGTCACGCAGGCCGTCGCCGAGGAGATTGAAGCAGAACACCGCGATCATCAGGGCCAGGCCCGGGAAGAGTGCGATCCACCATTCGCCCGACACCATGAAGCCGGCGCCTTCGGCGACCATGATGCCCCATTCGGCGGTCGGCGGGCGGACGCCAAGGCCGATGAAGGAGAGGCCGGCGGCATTGAGAATGGCGTAGCCCATGGTCAGCGACATCTGCACGATCATGATCGGCATGATGTTCGGCAGGATATGCACCAGCAGGATGCGGAACTCGCCGTTGCCCGACAGCCGCGCGGCCTGCACGAAGCCGGCGTTGCGGCGGACATTGGCCTCGGCGCGCGCGACGCGGGCATAGAGCGGGAAGTTCACGATGGCGGTGGCCAGGATGATATTCTGCACGGTGTTGCCGAGCGCGGCGACGATGCCCATCGCCAGCACGAACAGTGGAAAGGCCATGATGGTGTCGGCGATGCGGCCGACGATGCGGTCGGTCCAGCCGCCGAAATAGCCCGCCGCGATGCCGGCAAGGCCGCCCATCAGGAACACCAGCGCGACCGAGGCGACCGCGATGAACGTGTCGAGCCGGGTCGCGACGATGACGCGGCTGAAAATGTCCCGCCCTAACTGGTCGGTGCCGAACCAGTGCGCGGCCGAGGGCGGCTTCAACGACGCGGCGGTGTCGGACGCCAGCGGATCATAGGGCACCACATAAGGGCCGAAGATCGCGGCAACCAGGATCAGGATCAGCAGCGCGAAGGCGAAGCCCGTGACCTTGTTCTCGCCGAGGACATAGCGGGTCTGGTCGAGCAGCGCGACGAGCCCTGACGTCCGCGCGGGACCGATGGGTTCAACAGCAGGCGCAACGGAGCTCATCTCTCACCCCTACCCTTCCAGCCTGACGCGCGGATCGATCACGCCGTACAAAATGTCGATCACGAGATTCAGCAGCACGTACATCACCGCCATGGTCAGCACGAAACCCTGCACCGGCGCGAAGTCCGACGAGATCAGCGCTTCGACCGCATAGGAGCCGATACCGGGCCAGGCGAACACTTTTTCGACCAGCACGTTGGCCCCTAACAGGAACGAGAACACCATGCTCAGCGTGGTGATGACGGGCAGCATGGCGTTGCGGAACGCGTAGGTGACGATGACGGTTGCCGGCGACAGGCCGCTGGCGCGCGCGGTGCGGACGAATTCGCTCGACAGCACCGCAAGCATCGAGGCCCGCGTCATGCGCGCGATCGGTGCAAGCGAGAAGATGGCGAGCGTCGTCGCGGGAAGGATCAACTGGCTCAACGCGGAGCGGAACGCCTCGAGGTCGCGCGCGAGCAGCGTGTCGATCAGATAGAAGCCTGTCACCGTCGGCGGCGCGCTGTAGAACACATCGAGACGGCCGAGCGGCGCGGGCGACCAGCCGAGCCTGAAGTAGAAGACATAGACCAGCACGAGGCCGGTGAAGAACACCGGCAGCGAGACGCCGGCTGTCGTCGTGATGCGACAGAGGTGATCAACCCATGATCCTGGCCGGGTCGCCGCGAGCACGCCGAGCGGGATGGCGATCACAACCGAAACGACGAGGCCGAGCAGCGTCAGCTCGGCGGAGGCCGGCAGCCGGTTGCGAATCTCGGCCGCGACCGGCTGTCCCGTGGTGAGCGAACTACCGAAATCGCCGTGGGCGAGATCGTTGGTGTAGCGGAAGAACTGCTCGATCAGCGGCTTGTCGAGCCCGAGTTTTTTGCGGATCTGCTCGACGGCTTCTTTCGTCGCGGCGGGCCCTGCGAAATACGCCGCGGGATCACCGGGCAGCGCGCGCGTCAGCAGGAAGGTGACGATGACGACGCCGATCAGCGACGGAATCGCGAACATCAGGCGCTTGCCGATCATGGTCAGCATGGGGCGCTCCTTCTGCGCTGCGCTTGTGAGGACGCTCGCGCGGCACGCTCCGCTGCGTTCCCTCCGCCCTTGCGGGGGAGGGCTAGGGAGGGGGGTGGCTCCGGGAGAGGTCGGAGTTCATGGCTACCCCTCTCCCTGCCCCTCCCCCGCAAGGGGGGAGGGAATGAGACAGCCGTGCTCACCTCACTCCGAAAGACGACCGGAGACGTAGCCACGCCCCCTCACCCCTTCGCCAACGCGCGATAGTCCAGCCGCCGGTGGAACCAATATTGGTAGCCGCTGATGTTCTTCTGCATCGCGACGTTGACGAAGGGCTGGTACAGCGGGATGCGCGGGATGTCGCTGTAGGCGAGGTCGACAAACCCCTTCACGTCGGCGTCGTAGGTCGCGGTATCTCCGCTCGCAGCGGCCGTGCGCGCGCCGTCGATCAGCCTGTCCATCTCCGCCGACTTGTAGCTCATGGTGTTGAAGACGGAATTGTTGCCGTGATAGCACCAGTAGAAGAAGTACTCGGGGTAATCGAGCCAGCCCGAGAACACGTTGGTGAACAGCGGCATCTCCTTCTTGTTCAATTCGGTGCGCCAGTTGGCGCCGGGCACCTTGTTGATGGTGGTCTTGATGCCGATCTGAGCCAGGCTTTCCTGCACCAGCACGCAAAGCGGCTCGTTGACCCCAGCGAAATTCAGGTCGAACGAGATCGTGGTCTCGAAGCCGTTGGCGTAGCCGGCCTCCGTCAGCAGCGCCTTCGCCTTCTCCATGTCGGTGTTGTATTTGTGCGGCTGCGGCCAGGCGACCTCGGTCGCCTTGTCCTTCGCCGCACCGAACATCGGGTTGGCTAGGCCGAACATCACCGCGTCCATGATCTTCTGATAGGGCAGCGCGTAGGCGACCGCCTGACGCACCTTGGGATTGTCGAACGGCGGCTTGGTGACGTTCATGCCGATATACTGGATGCCGTTGGAGAACGGCAGCGACACCACGTTGAGCTTGCCGTTCGCCTTCATCTCCTGAAAGTCCTTGTTCGGCAGCTCGTAGGAGATGTCGGCATCGCCGCGCTCCAGCAGCGCACGGCGGTTGCCGGCCTGCGGCACCATGCGCCAGATCACGCGCTTGATCTTCGGCAGCGGACCGCAGACCCAGTCATCGTTGCGCTCCATGATGACTTCGGTGCCGGCGGTCCACTTGGTCACCTTGTAGGCGCCGGAGCCAGCGGTCTGCTGTTTGGTGAACTCGAGACCCCAGGGGTCCTTCTCGCTGGCGTTCTTCTTCACCAGCTCGGAGTTGACGATGCAGGGCACGATGACGGCGAGATCGGGGATCGTCAGCCTGTCCTTCTTCAGGAAGTCGACGCGCACGGTGTGGTCGTCGATCACGACGAACTGCTCGGGTTTTGTGAGAGAGCCCGCGCTCATCTGAAAGGTCGGAAAGCCGCCGACGCTGACGGCGCGGTCGAGCGACCACTTCACGTCCTTCGCGGTGACGGGCGTGCCGTCGTGGAATTTGGCGTTCTTGCGCAGCTTGAAGGTGACCGACATGTCGTCGATCTTGAAGTCCTCGGCAAGCTCACCCTTGAACTTGTCGCGGTCGTAATAGGGCACCCCGCCGGGGCCGGTCTTCATCTCGTGGCTGATCAGCCGATCGTAGCAATTCCAGGACACCTCATAGCCGGGCACGTTGGTGCCGATGCCGTGGATGTCGAGATTGTTCGGGCCGCCTTCCGAGACGATCAGCAGCGTCTCCGAACGGGCGTCGGCATAGGCCGAGGAGATGACCTGCGGCATGGCCGGAAGCGCCGCTCCCGCGGCCAATCCGGAAACTGACTTGAGAAAATCGCGGCGCTTCATGAAATGGCTCCAACACAACGTTTTTGGTTGGAACTGGATTCGCAAGGTTCGTGCCAAGGCTTAATAGTCGCTTACGACGGCGCTAAGCAATTGAACTGATGCAACAATGTAGCTTCCGGCCCGCGCGCGGCCTACCCGCTCACTGTGGGCATTGCATACAAAGAGGTAGATTTGCCTATTTGTTGGG
Source organism: Bradyrhizobium sp. 199 (assembly GCF_023073355.1). Taxonomy (GTDB): domain Bacteria; phylum Pseudomonadota; class Alphaproteobacteria; order Rhizobiales; family Xanthobacteraceae; genus Bradyrhizobium. Next base: position 344,264 of record NZ_JADPJI010000002.1, on the reverse strand, counting down.
CGACCGAGAAACGGTCGCTCGCCTAATAAGCAACGCCGCCATTCCGGGGCGATGCGCAGCATCGAGCCTGGAATGACGGAGATCTCGGCCGGTGCTCAGCCCGCCCAGATCAGCTCCTGCAGTTCGACCAGATCCGCCGCTTTGTCCTGCCAGCCCTCGATGCAGACGTGGCTGTTGAGGTCGCTGGCGCGGTGCAGCAGCATCAGGGCCATCAGCCGGCGTTTGAGCGCGTAGTCCGGCTTCGCATAGCCAAACCCTTGGAGCAGACTGCGCACCCTCCCCGGCCGGCCCGCCGCCATGAACGCGCCGGGGCCGAGCAGGTCGTAGTCTCGCCATCCCGCCAGCACGTCGCCGAAGTCGAACAAGCCGGTGAGCGACCATTGGCCGTTAGCGCAGGCGAGCAGAAAGTTCTCCGGAATGTATTCGCCGACCAGGATCACCGGCGGCGCATCCATCGGGATGAGCTGTGCCGCGTCACGCAGGAGATCGTCGAGGCCGGCGAGGAATTTCGGTGCAAGGCCGAGACGCTCGTGCCTGGCGCGGCAGCCTTGCATCTGCTGGCGCATGAAATCGTCCCAGCGCGGCTCAATTTGCGCGAGCGGCCCGAGCGGGGCGCGCTGCACGGACGCGATGGTCTCGCCGATCTGGCGCAACAGGCGCTCCTTCTGGTCTTCCGGCAGATCCGGCCAGACCTCCGAGCCGAGCGTGCCGGCGAGGCGCGTGATGACGAGATAGTGCCAGCCGTCGCGCCTCCCTTCCACGGCGATCTCCGGGATCGGCAGATCGAGATGGCCGTTCAGTTGGGTCAGCGAGCCGCGCTCGGAGACGAACTGCGCCTCGAGCATCGGCGGGAAGATTTTCAGGATCAGCTTGTCGCCGAGCCCGACCACCAGATTGGTGCCGGTCGCAAACACATGCGGCGAGCTGGCGTCGAGGCCGTGGCCGCGCGCGATGTCGAGCGCGATCGGCAGCCATTGCGCGGGGTTGGAGCGAAAGGCGCGAAAGCTTTCGGCGTCGGTGAAGGCCGGCAGCTGTTGCGATGATGTAATTGTCATTGGTACTTGCGCATCGAAAGCGGCATTCGCTTTGGTTCACTCGGTGCAAGCTGAGAGGCGGTGCACCTCTCCCGCTTGCTTGCGGGAGAGGTCGGCACGTAGTGCCGGGTGAGGGTTCTTTCCTCTGGGGGATTGTCCCGTTGCGGAGACACCCTCTCGCCAGCCCTCCCCCGCAGGCGGGGGAGGGAGCGCACGGCCCGCGCGGCTGCAGCGGTGTTCAATCGCTCCACGCTACCTATCCGGACTGGCACGCTCGAACTGGCGCAAGATCTTGTTGCCGCGCTCGACCGCTGCATCGAGCGCTCCTTGCGCGCTCTTGTGGCCGGCAAAGGCCTGCTCCAGCTCGTCCTCGATCGCGCCGCGGATCAGGACGAAGGAGCCGAGCCGGATGCCTTTTGAATTCTCCGTCGGCGGATTGAGCGTGATCTCCTCGAACGAAATCGCGGATCCCGGGTTGCGCTCGTAAAACCCTTGCGACCGCGTCAGCTCGAAAGCGGCACGGGTCACGGGTAGATAGCCGGTGTTCTGATGCCAGGCGGCCTGCACGCCGGGCTGCGACAGATAAGAGAAGAACCGCGCCACGCCCTTGTATTCCTCGCGCGGCCGGTCGCGCAGCACCCACAGCGTGGCGCCGCCAATGATCGAATTCTGCGGCGCGCCCTTCATGTCCGGCCAGTACGGCATCATGCCGTAGCCGATCTCGAACTTCGAATTCGCTCTGATGTCGGCGCGCGTGGCCGAGGAGCCGATGAAGATGCCGCATTCGCCCTTCTGGAACCGTGGCTCGGCCGACTGGCCGCGGCCGCTATAGTCGAACAGCTTGGTCTTCTGCCACTCGCTCAGTGCTGCGATGTGATGCACCAGCGAGGGATTGTTGATGGTCAGCTCCGCATCCAGCCCGGCTAAGCCGTTCGCCCGGCTCGCCAGCGGCAAATTGTGGAAGGCGGAGAAATTCTCGACATGGATCCAGGACGGCCAGGACGTGGTGAAGCCGCAAGCCGCGCCGCGGTCGCGCAGGCGCTTTGCGGCCTCGCCCAATTCCGGCCAGGTCTTCGGCGGCACCTCCGGATCGAGGCCGGCGTCGCGGAACATGGTCTTGTTGTAGTACAGGATCGGCGTCGAGGTATTGAACGGGAACGACAGCAGATTGCCGGCCGCATCGGTGTAGTAGCCGGAGACCGCGGGCAGGTAATCGGCCAGCGAGAACGGCTCGCCCTGGTCCCGCATCAGGCTGAACACCGGATAGATCGCGCCCTTGGCCGCGGTCATGGTGGCGGTGGCGACCTCGTTGACCTGGACGATGGCGGGCTGGCTGCGCGAGCGGAAGGCGAAGATCGCGGCGGTCACCGTCTCGGTGTAATTGCCCTTGTAAGCAGGCACGATGCGGTAGTCGGACTGCGTGGCGTTGAAGTCCGAGGCCAGTTTCTCGAGCTGCCGCCCGAGCTCGCCGGACATGGCGTGCCACCACGCGATCTCGGTGGCCGCCTGCGCTTTCGATATGAATGTGAGAGCCGCGACAGTGGCGACGACAGGCAAAAGGCGCAGTGCTGAAATCACGATGGCTTTTTCCCACCTGGCGCGGCAAACGGCGACCGCCCCTGCATAAGGCCCGGCCTTTGCGGTTTCAACCGGGAATGCGCGCCGGCCGCGCCGCACAATCGCAACCTGATGCGGGGCGGGATAGTCTTCCCCTAGCCATCTGCTGGAGCCCGGCTCCGATCGGAACGGGGCTCCAGATCTTAATTCGAGGCGTTTTCTTCACGCGAACCGGTATCCACTTCGCTTGAAAACGCTTTAGATTGCATTGAACCTTTTGCTCCCGCCATAGACTCCACCACTGAGGGGTTGAGTGTGCCAGTGCTGAACCGTGCCGAACTCTCGCGGACCGGGGTGATCTTCGTCGCGCTTCTGCTCGCCGCAGTCTCGATAGGCCTGCGCGCGACGGGCGCCGTTGCGCGCGAGTTTCGCGCCGCCGACACCCAGGCCGAGGATTACCCGACCGTCCAGGCGCTGCGCTACATGGGCGCCCTGATTGCCGAGCGCAGCGGCGGCCGCCACGAGATCAAGGTGTTCCACTCCCGCCAGCTCGGCGAGGAAAAGGAGACCATCGAGCAGACCCGGGCCGGCGCGATCGACCTCAACCGGACCAACGTGGCGTTGATCGGCAATTTCGTTCCGGCCATGAACGTGCTCGCCATGCCCTTCCTGTTCCGGTCCATCGAGCACATGCAGAAGGTGCTGGACGGACCTGTTGGCAGCGAGATCCTGAACAGTTTCGAGCCCTATGGCTTCGTCGGGCTCGCTTTTTACGATTCCGGCGCGCGGTCGATCTACAATGGTGTCCGGCCGGTGAAGAATATCGCGGACCTCAAGGGATTGCGGATCCGGGTGCAGCAGTCGGAGTTGATGAGCCAGATGATCCGTTCGCTCGGCGCCGACCCGGTCGCACTTCCGTACGGGCAGGTGCTGGCCGGGCTCTCCAACCACCTGATCGACGGCGCCGAAAACAACTGGCCATCTTTCGTGACGACGGACCATTACAAGCATGCCGGCTACTACACCCTCACCGAGCACACAATGAGTCCCGAAGTGCTGGTGATCTCGCTGAAGGCCTGGCAGAGCCTGTCGCCCGACGACCAGACCATCTTCCGGGAGGCCGCGCAGCGCTCCAGCCGGTTCATGCGCGAGAAATGGCGCGACCTCGAGGAGCAGTCGCAACGCAAGGCGCAGGAAGCGGGCGTCACCATCGTCAGGGACATCGACCGCAAGCCGTTCGAGGACGCGATGGCCGCGATCTATGCCAAGGCCGGGCGCGATCCCGCCGCGGCCGCGCTGATCGAACGCATTCGCAAGGTGGAGTAGAGCTTCTGGCTGGGCTCGGATACAGCGAGACCGCGGAAAGGCTGCCCGGCCCGATCGGGAGGGCGCGCGCGCGCATCGTCGGCTTGCTGCGGGCGGTGCCGATCCGCTGGCGCATCCTGTCGATCGCCGCGCTGAATTCCGCCGTGGTCGTTGTGCTGGTGGCGATGATCTGGAACGGCGCGCAGGTGCTGGGCTCGGCCTGGGACGACGTGCGCCAGGTGCGCGAATCCGACCGGATCCTGGCGCTGCTCGAAAGCGAGACCGGGCGCCTGCACAATCTGATCCACCGCTACATCAACCAGCCGAGCCCGGACCTGTTCGCCGAGATCCTGCTGCTGCGCGAGGCGGTGCTGGGCACGCTGTCCAATCGCGCCGCCAAGGACCCGATGCTGTCGGGCTCGGTCGAGGAGCTGGAGCGCACCACCGACCGCTTCCTCAACGGTTTCGGCGAGCTGCGCAGCGTGCAGGCCACCATCGCCAAGACCTATGAGGAGCAGGTGCAGGGCCCGGCCAGGGACATGGCGGGCCTCTATTCCATCATCGAGGGCGCCACCGGCCATCGCGACGCGCTGATCTGGCCCTCGCTGGGAAAATCCCGCGAAGCCTTCACCGCGATGCTGGTGGCGGCCAATTCCTATTATCTGTCGCTGTCGTCGGGCGCGGCCGACGACGCGCGGCGCAACACCGAGACGATCGAGAAGACCATCCCCGTGATGATCGATCTCGCCGACAACGACCTGCAGCGCATGGCACTGCGGCGGCTCGGGGTCCGCACCGCCGCGCTGCGCGAGGGCTTTGCCAAGCTTTCCGAGCAGCTTGCGAGCCGCACCGAGCTGCTCCGCAACACCATCGACGCCAGCCAGGCCGAGGCGATCGGCGCCATCGACGACCTCTCCAGCAAGATGCGCCAGCGCGAGCAGAAGGCGCAGGAGACGTTCGACCGCACGCTGGCCGCCATTTCCAGGCGGGTGCTGTCGATCGCGGTGGTCTTCCTCGGCATCATCCTTACCGCCGGCGTGATGATCGCGCTGTCGATCCGCCTGCCGCTGCAGCAGATCATGGCCGCGATGCGCGCGATCACGCTCGGCGACCTCGATCGCGAGGTGCAGGGCACCAAGGCCCGTGACGAGGTCGGCGCCATGGCGCGCGCGGTGGAAGTGTTCCGCGAGAACGCGATCGCGAAGCGCCAGACCGAGGACGAGCTGCGCGCGTCCAAGGAGAAGGCCGAGAGCGCACTGCTCGAGCTCAACGCCGCGCAGCAGAATCTGATCGATGCCGAACGGCTGGCGGCGCTTGGCGGCCTCGTTGCCGGCGTCGCGCACGAGGTCAACAACCCGATCGGCATCAGCCTGACCGTTGCCTCCAGCTTGGCCCGGCGCACCGAAATTTTCGAAGCCCAGCTCAAGGGCGAGGGCGGCCTGCGCCGCTCGCAACTGGAAGAGTTCGTGCAGTCCTCGCGCGATGCCTCGCAGCAGCTCGTCGCCAATCTCCAGCGCGCCGGCGAGCTGATCCAGTCGTTCAAGCAGGTCGCGGTCGACCGCTCCCATGCCGAGCGGCGGCAATTCTCGCTCAGCGAGGCCACCGACCAGATCATCGCAAGCCTGCGGCCGGTGCTGAAGCGCTCGCCGACCACGCTCCAGGTCGACGTGCCCGAGGGGCTGCTGCTCGACGGCTATCCGGGCTCCTATGGCCAGATCCTCACCAACCTCTTCCTCAATGCCGCCAACCACGCCTTCGCCGACGGGCGCGCCGGCACGATCACGATCTCGGCGCGGCCGCGCGGGGCCGAGGACATCGAGCTCATCTTCACCGATGACGGGGCCGGCATGACCCCGGACGTGCAGCGCCAGGCCTTTGACCCTTTCTTTACCACCCGGCGCAATGAAGGCGGCACGGGACTCGGCCTGCATATCGTCTATAACCTCGTCACCCAGCAGCTCGGCGGGCGCATGATGCTGGAATCCAAGCTGGGACAAGGCACCACTTTTCGCATTATCATGCCCCGGGTCGCCAAGGGCGGCGCGCAAAGCACAGAAAGTGACGGGACTTCTCAATGGCCGAACAGGACGATGTCCTCCACCTGATCGACGATACCGGTACCGCGTCGGAGGATAGCAACGCCCGAAAATGGAAGATCGCCGTCATCGACGACGACCCGGCCGTGCATGACGGCACGCGATTTGCTCTGTCGGACTACAGTCTCAACGGCCAGGGCCTCGAGATCCTGTCGGCCTATTCCGCGGCGGAAGGCCGCAAGCTGATGGCCGAGCACGGCGACATTGCCGCCGTGCTGCTCGACGTCATCATGGAGACCGACGTCGCCGGCCTCGAGCTGGTCGAGTTCATCCGCAACGAGATCCGGAACGAGACCGTGCGCATCATCCTGCGCACCGGACAGCCCGGCCAGGCGCCAGAGCGGCGCGTGATCGTGCAGTACGACATCAACGACTACAAGGCCAAGACCGAGCTCACCGCCGACAAGCTGTTCACCTCGCTGACCGCGGCGCTGCGCTCCTACCAGCAGCTCGAGCGCATGGTGCAGACGCGGCGCGGGCTCGAGATCATCATCGACGCGGCTTCGACACTGTACGACTTCAAGTCGATGCAGCGGCTCGCCGAGGGCGTGCTGACCCAGCTCGCCTCACTGCTCAACGTCGATTGCGCCGGTATACTGGTCCTGCGCGACAATGGCGGCATCGACCCCGAGCTCTCGGTGCTCGCGGGCAGCGGCTGCTACAGCCGCTTCATCGGCACCACCACGTCGAAAGCGCTCGACCCCGAATTGCGCCAGATGGTCGAGGCCGCGTTCCAGCGCCGCAAGAACGAATTCGCCGACCACCGCAGCGTGATCTATTTGCGCACGGGAAGCGGCCGCGAGGTGGTGGTGCTGCTGCAGGCCGAGCGCGAGCTATCCGAGACCGACCGCTCGCTGGTCGAGATCTTCTCCAGCCGCCTCTCGATCGCGTTCGACAATGTCATCCTCTACCAGCAGCTCCAGGACGCCAACACGCAGCTGGAAGATCGCGTCGCCCAGCGCACCCGCGCGTTGATGCAGGCCAATCGCCGCCTCTCGGCGCAATGGCTGCGGCTGCAGCGCGCCAACGGCTTCAAGAACGAGATTTTGGGCACCGTCGCGCACGATCTGAAGAACCCGCTCGGCGTCATTCTCGGCCGCACCGAGATGCTGAAGGAGCTGATCTCGACCGGCGCCTCGGAAAGCGGCGTGGTCGCCCAGGTCGACCACATCCGCGACGCCACCAAGCGCCTGACCACGATGGTCGACCACCTGATCTCGGACGCGATGGCTGATGCCTTCGACATCACGATCCGCCGCGAACCGGTCGACGTCGCGGCCCTGGTCAAGGAGGTCGCCGAGGCCAACCAGCCGCTCGCTGTCAACAAGCAGCAGGCGATCGGCGTCACCGCCCCGGCCAACGTCGTCACCATGTGCGACATCGACCGCATCCGCGAGGCGATCGACAACCTCATCAGCAACGCCATCAAATACTCACCGATCGGCGGCAAGATCGACGTCGCCGTCAGCCACGAGGCCGGCGACACCATCATCCGCGTCAGCGACGAGGGCGCGGGCCTGTCCCCGGAGGATCTCGGCCGCCTGTTCGGCCGGTTCCAGCGGCTGTCGGCAAAGCCGACCGCCGGCGAGAGCTCGACGGGACTTGGCCTGTCCATCGTCAAGCGTATCGTCGACATGCATGGCGGCGAGGTGACCGCCGACAGCGAAGGGCCCGGCAAGGGCTCGACTTTCACCATCACCCTTCCCGCGACCGAAATGCCGTGATCCAGAGACCATGACCCAAAGCCAGCATATCATGATCGTCGACGATGAAGCCCCGGCCCGGGAGATGGTCGGCGATTATCTCAAGATGCACGGCTTCACCGTGACGCTGTGCGACGGCGGCAAGTCCTTGCGCGCCGCGATCGACGGCAGCATGCCCGACCTCGTCGTGCTCGACCTCAACATGCCCGAGGAGGACGGCCTCTCGATCATCCGCGACCTCAAGAGCCGCATCAACGTTCCCGTCATCATGCTGACGGCGACCGCAAGCCCGATCGATCGGGTCGTGGGGCTCGAGCTCGGCGCCGACGATTACGTAGCCAAGCCCTGCGAGCTGCGCGAGCTGATGGCGCGCATCCGCTCAGTGCTGCGGCGGAGCGCGCCGGCCAAGGCGGCGGCACCGGAGGCTGCGGCGGCGAAATCCGACAAGGAGCAGCTGGTGCGGTTCGGGACCAAATGGCTCGATCTCGAAGCTCAGGCCTTGCGCGACGACGAAGGCAACGAGCATCCGCTGACCGCATCCGAGTTCGGGCTGCTGAAAGTGTTCGCGGCCAATCCGAAGCGCGTGCTGTCGCGCGAGCGCCTGCTGGAATTGGCCAATGCGCGCGACGCCGAAGCCTTCGACCGCGCCGTGGACCTGCGCATCATGCGCATCCGCCGTAAGATCGAGCCCGACCCGGCAAAGCCCGCCGTGATCCGCACCATCCGCGGCGGCGGCTATCTGTTCTCGCCGGCGGGCGAGAAGGCGTAGGGCGCAGCCCGCTTCCCGCTGTCTCCCGGGGCGCGCCCAGCGTGAACCCGGGACGACAGTGATGGGCGCGGCGCGACCGAACGCGATCCCCCAACATACGTTCCGTCACGGCGTGACGCGCCACCAAACCTCCGCCTCGTATTTTCCGTACGTTGAAATTCCACGACTTTTTGCCCCGAATGTTTCGTCGCGCCTCTCGTGACGAAACAATTTGGCGGCGCACGAAACCATTTTCCGCTTTTCGTGCAGACGTCCCGAAACGTTGGCTCATTAACACTTTGGTCCAAGGAAACGCCGCTCGGTTGCGGCGCTACGGGGAGCCAAGTCAATGCGGAATGTCATCGCCATCAACGCCCAGGCCAGCCAGAGCATCATCGCCGCTCAAGCGACTTCGGACGACATGCTTCTCGAAAGCATTGCGGGCGGCAACCGGACGTCGATGCATATCCTTTATTGCCGGCACAATGTGCGGGTGTACCGCTTCATCCTGCGCATCGTGCGCGACGCCACCACGGCGGAAGACCTCGTCAGCCAGGTGTTTTTGGACGTGTGGCGGACCGCCGGCCAGTTCCAGGGCCGCTCGCAGGTCTCAACCTGGCTGCTCTCGATCGCCCGCTTCAAGGCCCTGACCGCGATGCGCCAGCGCCGCTTCGAGGACATCGACCAGGAAGACGTGCGCCAGATTCCCGACGGTGCGGAGACGCCGGAGACCTCGCTCGACCGCAGCGACACCAGCGCCATCCTGCGCGCCTGCGTGCAGAAGCTGTCGCCCGCACATCGCGAGATCATCACCCTCGTCTACTATCACGAGAAGTCGGTGGAAGAGGTCGGCCAGATCATCGGCATCCCCCAGAGCACCGTGAAGACGCGGATGTTCTATGCCCGCAAGCAGCTGGCCGAATTGCTTAAGGGCGCCGGCGTCGAGCGCTTCGCCGCCTGACGCTTAACGATTTCAAAGGGATAGGCCTGATATCAGGCCCTTCCAGAGGACACGGAAGTGTTACCACCGACGAAACAATTGAAACAAAGCACAACATCAGCCGGAAAAACTTCCCCGCTATAAAGCTGACATACGGTTTTGTTAAACCTCCCAAGGACCTCCAGCGACCCGGACGGGATGCCCCCCTCCGGGTCGTTTTGTGTTTGGGGCGAGTGATGCGGGCGTTGAGAGAGCCCTGACACCTCACATGCGCAATTGCCGCCCGTCACGAAGGCGTGACGCCGCGTAACGTCCGCCCCAACGGGCCCGAACTCCCCTCGTGACCTCCTTCACGAGTGCGCCATGCTCGAACTGCTCTTCGCTCTCCTCGCCGGCATCCTCACCATCGCCGCGCCCTGTACGCTGCCGATGCTGCCGATCCTGCTCGGCGCCTCGATCGGGCGCGCGGGACGTCTGCGTCCGGCGATGATCGCGCTCGGCTTCGTCGTCTCGTTCTCGGCGACCGCGTTGCTGCTCGGCGCAGTCACACGCCTGTTCGATTTCGATCCGAACGTGCTGCGCGACGCCGCCTCGATCCTGCTGCTCGGCTTCGGCCTGTTGATGCTGTGGCCGGCACCATTCGAATGGCTGTCGATCCGGCTCAATGGCTGGCTTGATCTCGGCAATGCCAGCGCCACGCAGCGCGAGGGCGCGCTCGGCGGGCTCGTGCTCGGCACCACGCTCGGCCTGGTCTGGACGCCCTGCGCCGGCCCGGTGCTCGGCTCGATCCTGACGCTGGTTGCGACCTCGAACAAGCTGTCCTGGGCCGGCACGCTGCTGGTCGCCTACGCGATCGGCGCGGCGATCCCGATGCTGGGAATAGCCTATGGCGGCCAGGCCGCGACGACGCGGGTGCGCAGCCTCGCCCGGATCTCGCCGCGGCTGCAGCAGGGCTTTGGAATCGTCGTGATCGGCTTCGCGCTCGCCGCCTATTTCCAATACGACACGCTGATCGTGGCGTGGCTCACCGGCTTCTATCCCACCGGCCAGATCGGCCTGTGATCATCGCATCATTCCACCGGAGGACTGGGTCCATGACTTTCAAACTGCTCACCGTGGCCGCCGCGCTGATCGGCTTCACCGTCACCGGCGCCGTCATCCCCGGCCTCTGCGAGGAGGCTGCGCGCGCGACGCCTGTCGTCACCGCCGCCGCCAGCCAGCAGACCGCGCCCGATTTCACCGGCATCAACAATTGGTTCAACTCCAAGCCGCTCAATATTGCCGACCTCCGCGGCAAGGTCGTGCTGGTCGATTTCTGGACCTATGGCTGCGTGAACTGCGTCAACACGCTGCCGCACGTCACCGAGCTCTACGCGAAATACAGGGACAAGGGCCTCGTCGTGGTCGGCGTGCACACCCCGGAATTCCCGTTCGAGCGCTCAGCCTCCAACGTCCAGGCCGCGCTGAAGCGTCACGGCATCACCTATCCGGTGGCGCAGGACAATGATTCCAAGACCTGGAACGCCTACCGCAACCAATATTGGCCGGCGCAATACATCATCGACCAGAGCGGCAAGATCGTGTTCCAGCACGCCGGCGAAGGGGCTTACGACGAGATCGACCGCACCGTGGCAAAGCTGCTCAACGCGAACAGCTGAGCACGGCAGCCCATCCTGAGATTGCTGCAGGGGTCAGACACTCTTCTTGCTTGACTCCCCCAAGCCGTTCGCGGAGCTTCCGCCGCGGCGGGGGAGTTTGACGCACGCAATGAACGACGCAACGACCGGAAGCGAAATTCTGCTCCGCAAAAATACATCTTCCGAAGGTCGCCTTGTGGGGGCTGGCTTTGCGAACATCGTGTTGGTTATTTCTGTTTGCGGCCTCGCGAGCTGGGCCCGGAACGGATACGCAGAGATCGTTGCAGCGTTGGTCGGTCTGGTGATCGGCATTGCGATGCTCTGCGAAGCAGCCTTCGGCGCCGATGAGCTTTGGACCATCGCTTTAGACATGATCGTCGTCGAAAGCACGCGGCCATTCGGCCAGCCGAACGTACGATTCGTTCGGAGAGAGGAGATATCCGGAATTCGGATCAATCGCGACGGGGCCAACCCAACATGCTTCCGCCTCGCTTTGCAGCTGACGTCAGGAGAGCACCTGATCTCGCCGCCATTCCCGGAGGTCACGCACGTCCGTGAAACCGCAGCACAGATCGCCGAACAGCTTGGCGTCCTCGATATGGATTCTCCCGTGAACCCGCTTGACGCCACCAATATGGAGGTGCGGATAGGCGCCCCCCTCCGAAAGGCCCCCGGCACCTTCCAGCGAATCATCATCCTGATCATCGCGGGCCTCTGCACCATTTTCTACGCGTTCAAATTCTGGAACGGCCTGCCTCTCGCGACCGCCGAAGTCATATTCGTGCCGATCGTCGCCATTATTTTCCTCCTCTCTTTTCGATATGCGCACACATCCGCCGGCGCATTCTGGATCGTCCGCCACCGTGAACTGCGCGTCGAACGGTTGACACGTGACGGCAAGCCAATTGTTGATACGATTACAGGCAGCGACGTTGCGACGATTGAGCCGGAGTGCGACAGCAGGGCCGAGGGAGAACGCTACGTCGTCAGGATCGACCTCTTGAGCGGGCAGAAGTTCCTCAGCCAGGGCATCGGAACGAAAGCAGAGACGCAGGCGGTGAGCGACGAGATCGCCCGACGGCTGGGGATCGCTCTCGAACGGGTGCGCCGCTAAGTCCCGTTACCGGCGCGAGTCTCGCCCTTGTTGCTTGACTCCACGGACCCGTCCGTGGAGTTTCGCGCGAACGCAATCAGCCGCCCGCAATGGACGACACGCCCATCAATAACGACATCCGCCTTCGTGAAGGCGCCTCGATCGCGCAGCGGCTGGTGATGTCCGCTTTTGCTGCGGCCGTTGCGCTGTGCTTCACGCCCGGCCTGTTCACACATGACACGCTGGAGATCATCATCTCCGTGGTCGCGCTGCTTTTGGGAGCGGGATTCGTCGGCGGCATCATGCTGGCGCCGGCGGTGGTGTGGATCATCACGCCGGACGAGATCCTGATCGGACGACAAAGTCCGTTCGGGAAGCTTCGCACGCGGATCGTTCCGAAGGACGACATCAGCGGATTACAGGTTCCCGGCAGCAAGCGGGTGAAGGCCCGCTTTCAGCTCGTCTTCACGCTGGCCTCGGGGGAGCGCCTGACGTCGCCGCCGATCTCCGACGTCACCCATGTACGCGACACCGTGGCCCGGATCGCCACGCAGTTCGGCGTTCCCAATGTCGAGGAGCCCGTCAATCCGCTCGATGCCAGCAACCCCGAGATGCGGCTCGGCGAGCCGCTCGAGGCGTTTTCCGCGCGGGACATCCGCATCGTCGCGTTGATCGCCATCGCATTGTCCGCCGTGCCCTACGCCTACAAGCTCTGGCGCGGATGGCCGCCCAGCCATGTCGACATCCTGCTGCTGCCGCTCGGTGTGATCGCCGCATTCGCCGTGTACCGATACGCCAACCTGGTCACTGGCGCGTTCTGGATCATTCGCGAGAGCGATATCCGTGTCGAACGCCTATGGGGCGACGGCAGCCTGCGCGCCGACCATATCGCAGGACCGGAAGTGAAAACGATCACGGTCGAGCGCCGCGGCCGGTCCGAGGACGAGCACTGCATCGTCGTGATCCGATTGCACTCCAGACAAAGGTTTCGCAGCCCCCGCATCGGCTCGCGGGTGGAGGCGCGCGCGGTGGGGACGGAGATCGTGAGGCGGCTGGGGATCGCGGCGGGGAGCAACAAGATTTAGCGCCGACTGCATCCACATCGTCATGGCCGGGCTTGTCCGGCCATCCACGCCTTGCCCGCGGCACGAAGAACGTGGATGCCCGGGACAAGCCCGGGCATGACGATCCTAATTTCGGCCGCTCGCCCGGCGAGGATGTCGCGCACACTGCTTTTCGCGCCATCCCCTGTTTGTGGCATTGCCTAGCTCCGTCTAAAACCATAGGCATTCTCGGGACATGCCGGAGCGGCGCGCCATCAACTTGCCATGAACCTGCCCCTCAGGTCTGATGCTTCTGATTGATTTGCGCTGGTGGCAGCGGGGAGAGCTTGAAATGACGGATTTTCGTCGCCTGACCGGGATGTTCATGGCCGCGGTAGGGCTTATTCTGTCCGTCCCGCAAGCCTCCGCCCAGCAGCCCGACCGCGGCGACGAGCCGGGCCTGGTCGCCGACGAGGCCTACCAGCTCGATCCGGAATGGCAGAAGCAGGTGGTTTACTTCCGCACCACCGAGCCGCCGGGCACGATCATCGTCTCGACCGCCGAGCGGCACCTCTACCTGGTGCAGCCGGGCGGGCGCGCAATCCGCTACGGCATCGGCGTCGGCCGCGACGGCTTCCAGTGGCAGGGGCTGGTGACCATCACCAACAAGAAGGAATGGCCGGACTGGACGCCGCCGCCGGAGATGATCCAGCGCCAGCCCTATCTGCCGCGTTTCATGGCCGGCGGACCCGGCAATCCGCTCGGCGCCCGCGCCATGTATTTGGGCACCACGGTCTACCGCATCCACGGCACCAACCGCCCCGACACGATCGGCACCAAGGTGTCCTCGGGCTGCTTCCGTCTCGTCAACAACGACGTCGCCGACCTCTACGAACGCGTCCCTGTTGGCACCAAGGTGGTCATCCGACAGAAGCCTGAACTGTAAATATCCCCCTCTTCGTCCACACTCCTTTTCTTTTCCCGATTTTTCGAGAGAGCAACATGATGCGCAGTTTTCGAGGCGGCCTGCTGATCGGGCTTGCCGTCGCCGTGCTGGTCGCCGTTCTGGCCATCATCTACGAGTTCTACGACACCCGTACGCTGAAGCGCACCGTGCGCCGCGGCGAGGTGCTGTGCGGCGTCAACAAGGGCCTGCCGGGCTTCTCGTTCTCCGAGGACAACAAGAACTGGAGCGGCTTCGACGTCGATTTCTGCCGCGCGGTGGCGGCGGCGATCTTCAACGACCCGGGCAAGGCGAAGATGATCCCGCTCGATGCCAACGAGCGCTTCAAGGAATTGCAGAGCCGGAAGGTGGACATCCTCTCGCGCAACACGACCTGGAGCATGGCGCGCGAGCTCGATTACGACCTCTATTTCCCCGCGGTCGCCTATTACGACGGCGCCGGCTTCATGCTGCCGCGTTCGCGCAACAAGGAGACCTCGCTGGACCTTGATGGCAGCAAGGTCTGCGTGCAGGCTGGCACCACGACGGCGCTCAACGTCGCCGACTACTTCCGCGCCAACAACATGAAGTATGAAGAGGTGAAGTTCGACAACCTCAACGACGTCGTGAAGGCCTACGACACCGGCAAGTGCGACACGTTCTCCGCCGACGTCTCGCAGCTCTACGCCCTGCGGATAAACCTGTCGAAGCCCGGCGACCACATGATCCTGCCGGACATGATCTCCAAGGAGCCGCTCGCCCCCGTGGTGCGCCAGCGCGACGACGACTGGATGATGATCGTGAAGTGGACGCTGTATGCGATGATCAACGCCGAAGAGCTCGGGGTCACCTCGGAGAACATCGACGAGGCCCTGAAGTCGAAGAAGCCGGAAGTGATGCGCCTTGTCGGCACCGAGGGCAATTACGGCGAGCAGCTCGGCCTCACCAAGGACTGGGCCGTCCGCATCATCCGCCACGTCGGCAATTACGGCGAGATGTACGAACGCAATATCGGCGAGAAGTCGAAGCTGAAGATCCCGCGCGGCATGAACCAGCTGTGGAACGCCGGTGGCGTGCAGTATGCACCGCCGATGAGGTAAGACGGTCCCACCGGCGTCATTGCGAGCTTAGGCCCGCGCCACGTTCTCAATCCGTCATGCCCGGGCTTGTCCCGGGCATCCACGTTTATGGAGCACCGTGAGGACGTGGATGGCCGGGACGAGCCCGGCCGTGACGGCTCGCGTTACTGCTCAATACCCCCGCGCCCTTGCCAGCTGCTCGGTGTGGTAGTTCGCATCGCCGAACAGTTCCTCGCACACCCGTGCGCGCTTCATGAAGAAGCCGATGTCGAACTGGTCGGTCATGCCCATGCCGCCATGCATCTGCACGCCTTCTTGCACGGCGCGCGTGGCGGTGGTGCCGGCGCGCGCCTTTGCCACGGCGATGCTTGAGGCGGCCTTGGTGACGTCCGCATCCAGCGCCTGCAGCGCCTTCATGGTGGCGGCGCGGGTGATCTCGATGTCGACATAGAGCTCGGCGGCGCGGTGCTGCAGCGCCTGGAATTCGCCGATCAGCTTGCCGAACTGCTTTCTGTTCTTGAGGTATTCGACGGTGCGATTGAAGACTTCTTCGCTGAGGCCGACCATTTCGGCGGCGACCGCGCCGCGGCCGATGTCGAGCACGCCGTCGAGCAGAGCGGCGCCCTGATCGACTTCGCCGAGCACACTGTCGGCATTGACTTCCACATTGGCGAGCTCGATCCGCGCCGCATTGTGTGCGTCGACCATGATGGTGCGTTCGATCGCGACGCCCTTGGCCTTGGGGTTGACCAGGAACAGCGTCAAGCCGTCGCGCTCCCCCGCCGAGCCGGCAGTGCGCGCGGCAACGATCACGAGATCGGCGACGTGACCGTCCACCACCAGGGCCTTGGCGCCCGAGAGCTTGAAGCCGTTGCCGGCGCGCACGGCCTGCAAGCTGGTCTGCAGCGGGCGATGCTTTGCGCCTTCGTCGACCGCCAGCGTCGCGAGCAACGAGCCGCTCGCGATCTTCGGCAGATACTCCGATTTCTGCGCGGCATTGCCGCCTCGGTTCAGCGCGGAAGCGGCGACCACTGACGTGGCAAGAAAAGGCGACGGCATTAAGGTGCGGCCGATCTCCTCCATGACGACACCGGCTTCGACATAGCCGAGCCCGCTGCCGCCGAACTCCTCAGGCACGAGCAGGCCGGCAAAGCCCATCTCGGCGAAGGAGTGCCAAAACTCTCTGGAGAAGCCGATGGGGTCTTTGCTGTCGCGCAAATGGCGCAGGTGCGACACCGGCGCCTTGTCGCTGATCAGCCCGCGCGCGCTGTCGCGGAGCATCGATTGTTCTTCGGTGAGGACGAGGGCCATGGTGCAAGGTCTCTAACTGACGGAATGCATGTCTGTTGTTGTCATTCCGGGGCACGCGAAGCGTGAACCCGGAATCTCGAGGTTCCGGGTTCGGTCCTGCGGACCGCCCCGGAACGACGGTGAGTTAAGCCCCCGGCAAATCCAGGATGCGCTTGGCGACGATGCCGAGCATCACCTCCGTGGTGCCGCCCTCGATCGAGTTGGCCTTGGTGCGCAGCCAGGCGCGCGGGCGGGCGCCGTGCCTGGAGCGTTCGCTCTCCCATTCCAGCGCATCGACGCCGCCGGCCGACATCAGGATCTCGTAGCGGCGCTTGTTGAGCTCGGTGCCGTAATATTTCATCGCCGAAGAAAATGCCGGATGCGCCTGCCCCGCTTTGGCGAGATCGACCGCACGCTCCGCGCAGGCCGCGAGCGCGGCCTCATCCACGTCGAAGCTGGCGATCTTGCCGCGCAGCATCGCATCGTCGAGCCGCCCCAGCGTATCGGTGCCGACGGAGTCCGCAGCGATCTGGCCGAGCGGCCGGCCGACGCCGCGCTCGCCCATGCCGGAGATCATCGCGCGCTCGTGCTGGAGCAGATATTTCGCGACGTCCCAGCCGCGGTTTACAGTGCCGACCACATGCGATTTCGGCACGCGGACTCCGTCGAAAAAGGTCTCGCAGAACGGCGAATAGCCGGAGATCAAGAGGATCGGCTTGGTCGAGACGCCCTTTGACGTCATGTCGAACAGGATGAAGCTGATGCCGTCGTGCTTCTTGGCAGCCGGATCGGTGCGCACCAGGCAGAAGATCCAGTCGGCGTAATTGGCGTAGGACGTCCAGATCTTCTGGCCGGTGATGATGAAATCATCGCCATCGCTCTCGGCGCGGGTCTGGAGCGAGGCGAGATCCGAGCCGGCATTCGGCTCGGAATAGCCCTGGCACCAGCGGATCTCGCCCGCGGCGATTTTCGGTAGATGCTCCTTCTTCTGGGCGTCGTTGCCGTATTTCAGCAGCGCCGGCCCGAGCATCCAGATGCCGAAGCTCGACAGCGGCGGACGCGCGCCGATTCTTCCCATCTCGGCGCGCAGCACCTTGTGCTCGGCCGCGCTGAGGCGGCCGCCGCCATATTCCTTCGGCCAATCAGGCACGGTCCAGCCCTTGTCGCGCATGCGCTCGAACCAGATGCGCTGCGGCTCGGACGAGAATTTGGCGTTGCGCCCGCCCCAGAACACGTCGGCGTCCGAGATCGCGGGCTTGCGCATCTCCGGCGGGCAATTGGCTTCCAGCCAAGCGCGCGTCTCGTTGCGGAATGTTTCGAGATCGGCGGTTTCAGTCTCGCTGGTTTTGGATTCAGACATCGGTCGTTTCCATCAATCAAAATCGGCTTGTTGGGCGCGACTCTGGGCCATTGCCCCGTGGAATTCAACCACTTCCGCGAGCCCGCATTCGGCTATAGTCGGCGCCATGGCGAGCTTGAAAACAAAGAGGAAACGACCATGCGCCTGAAACTTCTTTCGCCTGGCGAAATGAACGAGAGCCAGCGCCAGACCTATGACGAGTCGATTGCGGGCAAGCGCGGCAAGCCGCCCGCGCCGATGATGGCCTGGCTCAACAGCCCGGATATGGCGCGCCACGCCACGCGGCTCGGCGAGGTCATGCGTTATGACACGATCTTCCCGGCAAAGCTTTCGGAGATCGCGATCCTGGTGACGGCGCGGCACTGGACCGCGCATTACGAATGGTACGCGCATAAGCGCCTCGCGCTTGCCGGCGGGATGGATCCTAAAATCATCGACGCGATCCGCGACCGCCGCACGCCTGACTTCGACGATTCCAAAGGCAAGATGATCTACGATCTCGCCAAATCGCTGCATGAGGGCCACGGCGTCGAGAAGGGCCTTTATGATGAGGCGGTGAGGCTGCTCGGCGAGCGCGGCGTGGTCGAGGTGATCGGGCTCTGCGGCTATTACACTATGGTCTCGATGACGCTGAACACCTTTGAGTTCGAGCTGCCCGAAGGCGAGGTGCGGGAGCTGGCTTAGTGTCTCATCCTGATGCGCAATTGCGCATCAGGAAACCCAGGGTTTCGGGACAGGCCATAGCACTGTCCCAAGGCCCGCCCTATGTGGAGTTCATCAACGGAGCACCACCATGTCGCAAAACCCTGCCGTCGCCGCCGGCACGAGGATCGGCCACGTCCACCTCAAGGTCGCCGATCTCGATCGCGCGCTCGGATTCTATTGCGGCGTGCTCGGCTTCGAGCTGATGCAGAAGATGGGCTCAGGTGCGGCCTTCATCTCGGCCGGCGGCTATCATCACCACATCGGGCTCAACACCTGGGAGAGCAAGGGCGGCTCGCCGCCGCCGCCAGGAACGACCGGGCTCTATCACACCGCGATCCTCTATCCGACCAGGCCAGCGCTGGCGGACGCGCTGCACCGGGTGCTCACGGCCGGCATTACGCTGGATGGCGCCAGCGATCACGGTGTCAGCGAGGCGCTTTACTTAACCGATCCCGACCAGAACGGTGTGGAGCTGTATTGGGACAAGCCACGGGAGCAATGGCCGTTCGGGCCGGATGGGAAGCTGGCGATGTTCACCAAGCGGCTGGATGTGGAGGCGTTGCTGAAGCAGCGGCAAGGGTGATCTCACCCTACGAGACCTTCGTTCGCGGCCTCCCCCGCACCATGATCAGTGCCGCGGCCGCCAGCTCCAGCGCGATGCAGAGATAGAACGGCAGCGAATAGCCGCCGGACCAATCGCGCAAGGCTCCGACGACGCCGGGGCCGAACGCATACGTCACCTGGTTGATCGCGGTGTTCAGGCTGATCAGCACGCCGAACGAGGTGCTGTCGAACTCCTGCTGCACGATCAGTGACGGCAGCGTGATGAGATTGCCGACCGAGAAGCCGAACACCGCGCAGGCCGCGATCAACACATAGTCGTTGTGCAGATTGATGACGACGAGAAGCGCGGCCGCCTGGCTGAGGAACGACAGCGCGGATGCCAGCCGCTGGTTGAGACGGTCGATCACCAGCGAGAACAGCACGCGGCCGGCCACCGCCATCGCCGTCAGTACCGCGACCGCAACCGCGGCGCGCTCGCGGCCGATCACAGGATCAAGGAACGAGATCAGATGCACGATGAAGCCGACCTGCGCGAACAGCACCAGTGCGAACGCGATCGTCACCGTGAGGAAGCCGACATCGCGCAGCGCCTGCGCGCGAATTTCCGTCGATGATTGCGGTTTGGCCTTTGACGACGCGTGCCAGCCGTGATGATCCGGCGGCCGGCCGACCAGAAGCAGGATCACCGGCACCAGCAGCACCAGCATGGCGCCGGCGGCGGCATACATCGCGCTGGCAAAGCCGATATGGCCGATCAGCATGACCAGCAGCGGGACGCCGACGATGCCGCCAAAGCTGGCGCCGTTCAGCGCGAGGCTGATCGCCATGCCGCGCTTGTGGTCGAACCACAGGCTGATGGTGTTGGTAATCATCGCGAGGCTGGTGCCGGCCCAGCCGAAGGCGAGCACCGCATTGGCGAGATAAAGCTGCCACGGCTCGCGCACCGCGCCGATCGCGACGCTAGCTGCCGCCATCGCCAGCGTGCCGGCAATCAGACAGAGCCGCGGACCATATTTTCGCACGGCCTCGCCGACGAAGACGACGAGCAGCGCGCCGAACAGATAGAAGAACGTGGTCCCTGCGGAGATCAGCGAGGCCGGCCAGCCCCGCGCGCGCTGGAGTTCGGCGACATAGACGCTCTGGCCATAGAAGCCCAGCCCCCAGCCGAAGGTC
Source organism: Bradyrhizobium sp. 199 (assembly GCF_023073355.1). Taxonomy (GTDB): domain Bacteria; phylum Pseudomonadota; class Alphaproteobacteria; order Rhizobiales; family Xanthobacteraceae; genus Bradyrhizobium. The sequence goes on along the minus strand of NZ_JADPJI010000002.1, from coordinate 323,994 downwards.
GCAAGCAGGAAGCAGACCGCGACGATGCGCCAGCCTTGGTAGCCGAGGGAGGATTCGTCGATCGGGGCATGTTGAGGATTGTCGAGCATTTTCTGCTTTTCTCTTGTTCGACCAACCGTCATGCCTGGCATAGCCGTTTGAAGGACGGCGTCACTTCCGCTCGCCTATGTCCCGGGCATCCACGTTATTCCACCAACGCCGCCAGGACGTGGCTGGCCGGGACAAGCCCGGCCTTGACGACATCTAACTGGCCCTCACCAGAAAATCACTTCGACGGCGATCGAAGCATCAACGTTGCTGACAGCCTCCTGCCACTTATGCGCATGATCTTTCCCGAAAACCGCTTCGCACTTTTCGGGATCATGCGGTTAGACCGCGTCCGGGAACTCACCCAGGGCCGCATCCGGCCGCGCCTTGCGGCGGCGGGCCCAGGAGACGAGCGAGAGCACGGCGAGGCCCAGCAGCACCGGCGGGAACACCACAAGGTTCACCGCCGACCAGCCGTAATTGGCGAGCAACTGGCCCGAGGAGAACGAGCCGATCGCCATCATCCCGAACACCAGGAAATCGTTGAAGGCCTGAACCTTGTTGCGCTCCTGCGGCCGATGCGTCTCCAGCACCAGCGCGGAGGCGCCGATGAAGGAGAAATTCCAGCCGACACCGAGCACGACCAGCGTCGCCCAGAAATGCATTGCCGTGAGACCGGAGAGGCCGATGCCGGCGGCGCCGGCTTCCAGCAGCAGGCCGGCCGCCACGATCTTCGGCGCACCGAAGCGGGCGATCAGCGCGCCTGTGAAGAAGCTCGGCCCATACATCGCGACGATGTGCCATTGAATACCGAAATTGGAATCGGACACGGACAGACCGCACATCTTCATGGCGAGCGGCGCCGAAGTCATCACCAGATTCATCATGGGATAGGAGATGATGCCGCACAGCGCCGCGGCGATGAAGCGCGGCTGCGTCACGATGGTGAGCAAGGGACGTCCGCCATGCAGATCGGCCGGCGCGGGCCTCGGCATATCGACGCCAGCGACGATGCCCATGGCGACCAGCGCCACGGCGGCCTGGACCAGGAAGCTGAAGGCGAACAGGTAGGGCTGCCAGACATCCATGGTCCACTGCACGAGCTGCGGACCGAGCACGCCGGCGAACACGCCGCCCGCCATCACCCAGGATACCGCCTTGGGCCGGTAGGCCGCGCTGGCGCCGTCGGCGGCGGCGAAGCGATAGGACTGCGCCACGGAGCCGTAGAGGCCGCCGAGGAAGGTCGCGATGCAGAACAGCGCGAACGAGCCGTGCAGGATCGCGAACGAGCCGAGCACGCCGGTGATGACGCCGCAGCCGGTGCCGATGACGAAAGCCCAGCGACGGCCGAAGCGACGCGAGATCGCGCCGGTCGGCAGCGTGCCGGCAGCAAGCCCGACGACATACATCGACAGCGGCACCGTCGCGAGCGACATGTCGGGCGCGAGCGTCGCGCCGACGATCGAGCCGGTGGCGAAAATCACCGCCGAGTTGGCGCCGGTCAGCGCCTGCGCCGCAGCAAGGCGCACCACGTTGGCACGCGCGCGTGCGTCGTCGGCGATCTCATGGGCTGAAGTCACGTCAAGCATCGGCATTTCCGCCCGAAGGGAATTTCATGGGGCTCACGAGGGCCTGTTGATTCCCGGCACTATGAAGGCGTGCGGGAGGGCGGGCAACCGGCGCAAACGGGCGCAGGCCATGCCTCTGACGCAATCGGAGGGATCATGGCGGGCCGCGCTCTTGACGGCTTGCGCTCGATCAAATCCTATCCGCCGCGATTTGAAGGAGTTTCGTTCATGACCGTCGACGACAGGCCCACGCTCAACGCTCCCGACGACGATCCCTGGCGCTGGCTGGAGGAAATCGAGGGCACGCAAGCGCTCGACTTCGTCGAGCGTCAGAATCAACTGACGCTGCAGGCGTTCGGAGGCAAAGCCTTCGAGCACGACCGCGACATACTCGCCGCGATCTACGACCGCCCCGACAACATTCCCTATGTCAGCCGGCGCGGCGCCGATCTGCATAATCTCTGGAAGGATGCCGCCAACCCGCGCGGCCTGTGGCGGCGGACGACGCTGACGGAGTTTCGCAAAGCTGCTCCTGCGTGGGAGACCATGCTGGACATCGACAAGCTCGCCGCGAGCGAAGGTGAGGATTGGCTGCTCAGCGGGATCGCTACGATGCCGGGAAGCTCACGCGCCATGCTGAGCCTATCGCGCGGCGGCAGCGATGCCGTGACGTTGCGCGAGTTCGACCTCGCTACGAAGAGTTTTGTGGCGGATGGTTTTACGCTGCCGGAAGCAAAGGGCGGCGCAGACTGGATCGACGCCGACACGCTGCTGCTGTTGAGCGCCCATGGCGAGGGCATGGCCACGAACTCGGGCTACGCACGGACCGTGCGGCTGTGGCGGCGCGGCCAATCTATTGAACAAGCGGCCGTGCTGTTCGAAGCTTCCGTGAACGACATGGCCGCGTATGGCCATATTGATCGCATGACGCCAAACCGCACGATCTGGTTCGGCCGGATGCTCGACTTCTTCAATTACAGTGTTTCGATCGGAGACGAGACCGGCCCCGTCTCGACGATTGACATTCCCACCGCCATCGAGCTGCAGGCCCATGGCGACTGGCTCGCGATCAAGCCGCGCGAGGATTGGTCCGTGGCCGGGCAGATGCACAAGGCGGACACCGTGCTCGGCATCCGGCTCTCGGACTTGCTGGCGGGCCGCCGCGAATTCGCCGTTCTGTTCGAGCCGGCACCTCGTCGGGCGGTCCAGGGCTTTTTCTGGACCGCCGGCAAGCTCGTGCTGTCGATCCTGGACGAGCTCAGGCCGCACTTTGAGGTCTGCACGCCGTCCGCCGCCGGCTGGAGCCGCGAGACGCTTCGCGGCCTGCCTGAGATCGGTGTCGTCGACGTCTGGCCGCTCGACCGTCACCCATCCGAGAGCAATGGCGATCTGCTCGCCAATGTGCAGGATCCGCTGACGCCGCCCTCGCTGCTGCTGCTCGAACGCGGCGTCGCAAGCCCGGTCGTGCTGAAGCAGGCACCAAAGACGTTCACCGCCGACGGCCTCAAAGTGACCCAGCACGAGGCGGTCTCGATCGACGGCGAGCGCATTCCCTACGTCCAGACCGGCCCGGCGAACGAGACCGGCGATGCGCCGGTCTATATGAGCGCCTATGGCGGCTTCGCTCTTGCGGTGAAGCCGTATTACAATTCATCGCTGGGCAAGCTCTGGCTGGAGCGCGGCGGCACCACGGTGCAGGCGAATTTGCGCGGCGGCGGCGAGTTCGGCACGCGCTGGCACGACGCGGGACGGCTCGCCGGCAAGAAGCTCTCGCATGACGACTTCGCCGCGGTCGCGGCCGATCTCGTGCGCCGCGGCGTGACGCAGCCGAAGCGCATCGCGGCCCAGGGTGGATCGAACGGCGGTATCCTCATCACCAACATGCTGGTGCGCTACCCGGAACGCTTCGGCGCGCTGTTCTGCACCATCCCACTGATCGACATGCGCCGCTACACCAAGCTGCTGGCAGGCGCGAGCTGGATCGCCGAATATGGCGACCCCGACAAGCCCGATGAATGGGAATGGCTGAAGACCTACTCGGCCTATCACAATGTGAAGGCTGGCCAGACCTATCCGCCGATCCTGATCGCCACCACGCGGCGCGATGACCGCGTCCATCCCGGGCATGCGCGCAAGATGGCGGCCAAGCTGCAGGCGATGGGCTATGAGGCCTGGTTCTACGAGCCGGCAGCCGGCGGTCACGGCTACGGCAAGGACAACAAGGAACGCGCCGGCTTCGAGGTGCTCGGCTTCCGGTTCTTGAAGGAGAAGATCGGGTGGCGGGACCGCGAACTGTAGCAGCGCCCGCTTCGAGCTCTTGATCGCATCACGTGAAGCCGGCACCGTTCTCTCATTCCCTCCGCCCTTGCGAGCCTTGCGGAGAGGGAGCGCACCGACTGCGCAGCGTGCACCTGGCTCAAGCCAGCATCAATTCAAGCTCGCGCAAACACCAGCGTCAGATTGTTCGCGGGCATGTCGATCGTATCGATCAACCGAAGACCCGCAGCTTTCGCCAGCGCCTCGACGTCGCCGATGTCGCGCACGCCCCAATCGGGATTGCCTTCACGCAAGGAGGTATCGAACACCGCGTTGCTGAGCGCGGTGTGCTTGCCCTCGCGCTTGAAGGGGCCATAGAGGAACAGCTTGCCGTCGGGGCGCAAGTATCGGCCGGCGCCGGCGAACAGGCCCTCGGCCACGGCCCATGGCGCGATGTGAATGACATTGGCGCAGAACACGGCGGCAAGACTTGCCGGCGCCTGCCCACTTTTCATCTCCGGACACCAGTCGGGATCGGTGAGGTCAATCCGCAGGGGTGAGCGGATGTTCGGCAGGCCCGCATGCACGCGCCAGGCCTCGATGCTCCTGAGATGGCGTTGATTGAGGTCGCTCGGCCACCAGATCAGGCCGGGCGTGTGGCGGGCGAAATGGACCACGTGCTGGCCGGTTCCGCTGCCGAGCTCGACCACGTTGCCGGTCCAGCCGGTGAGATGCTTTTCCAGAGCCGCCCAGAGCGGCGCGTGATTGCGATGGAAGGCCGGCGCATCGAGCCGCCCATCGGGCTCGACCCGTCCGCCGTCCCTGCCAAATTCGACGACATATTCAGCCAAGTGAGGTCCCCTTGAAAAAACGAGAACACGATGAAAACAGGATGAGCGCCCAAACGCCTTGGAAACAGCCGGCCCGCGCCCATGGCCCTTACTCTTTCTCTTTGGGCCAAGGCAGCCGAATAAATAGTCCCGTGAGTTGCAATGCGGAAGATATTAAGTCCATTTTGGCGCGTACATAGTCCTGATTGTCAGGCGATGTCCTTTGTGCTTTGGAACGCTCCTGTTTCCGCGATCGCGACCATCGCCACAACGCCTCGGAATGACGCCTTGACCGCCTTATCCCGGATGCCCGTGCTGTTCCTCCTGCTGGCCATTGCCGCCGGCCTCGCCCGCGCGGCACAGGCGCAATCCGCCGTCGCCGACGGCCAGAAGCTCGCTTTCGACCGTGGCAAGGGCAATTGCCTGACCTGCCACGCCATCAAAGGCGGCGACCTGCCGGGAACGATCGGGCCGGAACTGAAGGACCTCAAGACCAAGTATCCCGATCGCAACGAGCTTACCGCGATCATCTTCGACGAGACCAAGCGCAATCCGCAGACCATGATGCCGCCGTTCGGCCGGAACCGGATTTTGACCGAGCAGGAGATCAGCGCGATCGTTGATTTCCTGCACACCCTGTAACGGCCGGCACGCCAGGAGACCTCCGATGACCACGACCACCGGCCCTCACCCGACAAGGCGCCTGATCCTTCAGGGCGCGGCCTCGGTCGCGCTGATCGGCCTTGGCAATCTCCCGTTCGCAGCTGCGCATGCCGCGGCCAACGACAAATATCCGGAAGAGGCCTTCAAGCAGAAGAGCGAGGCCGACGCGATCAAGGCGCTCTATGGCAGGAACGCCGAGCCCTCCGACAAGGTCAAGCTCGATGCGCCGGAGATTGCCGAGAACGGCGGCGTGGTGCCGGTCTCGGTGACGACAACACTCGACAAGGTAACCTCGATCTCGTTCCTCGTGGCCGAGAACCCGTTTGCGCTCGCAGCGTCCTACAAGATCGCCGACGGCACGATTCCGGGAGTCGCCAACAGGCTGAAGATGGCCAAGTCCACCAAATTGGTCGCGATCGTCGAAGCCGACGGCAAGCTCTACAGCGCGACCAAAGACGTGAAGGTCACCGTCGGCGGCTGCGGCGGCTAACGGCGAGGGAGAAACAGATGGCATCCAGCATTCGCGTCCGCGCCAACGCCAACGGCGACATCACCGAGGTGCAGGCACTGATCCAGCACCCCATGGACACCGGCCTCGTCAAGGATTCCAAGGGCGAGCTGATCCCGGCGCATTTCATCCAGGAGCTGAAGTTCGAATGTAACGGCAAGGACGTCTTCGTCGCCAATTGGGGCACCGCGGTCTCCAAGGACCCTTACGTCAAGTTCAGCTTCAAGGGCGCCAAGAAGGGCGACGAGCTCAAGATCTCCTGGACCGACAACAAGGGTGCGTCGGATACCACCACCGCGAAGATCGCGTGATGAGGGCCCGCCTCTCCCTCCTGCTCGGCGCGATCAGCGCGGCACTCGTCGCGTTCGCCCTCACCTCTGCGCACGTCGTCGCGGCCGACAAGGTCGATCCTGTCGCCGACGCCAAGGCGTTCCAGAATTTCTTCTTCCAGAAGTTTCCGAACGTGAAGCACGAGGACTTCGTCAACGGTCCCTATTCCATGAACGAGGATCTGAAGCGGCAGTGGCAGGAGAAGGAGGAATTCCCGCCTTACGAGTTCGCGCTCGATGCCGGCAAGGAGATGTTCGCGACCCCGTTCAAGAACGGCAAGACCTATGCCGACTGCTTCCCGAACGGCGGCATCGGCATCCGCCAGAACTATCCCTATTTCGACGAGAAGGAAGGCAGGGTCGTCACGCTGGAGCTCGCGCTCAACCGCTGCCGCGAGGCCAATGGCGAGGCGCCCTATTCCTACGTCAAGGACGAGATGGCCTCGCTCACCGCCTACATGGCCTTCACCTCGCGCGGCAAGCCGATGGACATCAAGATTCCAGACGATCCGCGTGCGCTCGCGGCGTTCGAAAACGGCAAGCGCTACTTCTACACCCGGCGCGGCCAGATGAACTTCTCCTGCGCGAGCTGCCATGTGCAGAGCCCGGGCGAGCGCATCCGCGCCGAAATCCTGGCGCCGGCGCTGGGCATCGTGAACGCGATGCCGATCTACCGCTCCGAATGGAGCGGCATGGGCACGACCAGCCGCCGCTTCGTCACTTGCAACAGCCAGACCCGCGCGGTTCCGCTGGAGCCTCAGGCGGACGAGTATCGCGACGTCGAATATTTCCTGTCCTACGTTGCCAATGGCCTGCCGATCTCAGGCCCGGGAGCGCGGCCATGAAGCGGGCAATTCCTCTCGCCATGCTGCTCGCCCTCGGCCTCGCGCCAGCGGCGCGCGCGGCAAATGAAGCAGACTACAAGGCGGCCTATGCCGCCGCGGAAGCCGCGGCCAAGGAGGCGGCCAGCCTGCGTCACCAATGGACCACCACCATTTCCACGCTCGCAACGGCGAAGAAGGCGGCGGATGGCGGCGATTTCGACCGCGCCACCGCCGCAGCCAAAGAGGCCAAGGCGCTGGCAAAGGCGTCGATCTTCCAGGCGACGTCTGAAAAAGAAGCCTGGAAGGCGATGGAAATCCGCTAGACTGTTTCATGGTGGAATGGCCAGCGATCACGAGAGGCGCGGAGAATTTTGAATGGCGATCCGCCGCCGCGATTTCCTGAAATCTGCAGGCCTTGCCGCCGCATCGCTCAGCCTGCCCCGGCTTGCCCGGGGCACTGACACCGCGAGCATTTACGACCTCGAGCGGTTCGGCAACGCGCGAATCCTGCACATCACCGACACCCATGCGCAGCTCAACCCGGTTTATTTTCGCGAGCCCAGCGTCAATATCGGCGTCGGCGAGATGGCCGGACGGCCGCCGCATCTGGTCGGCCGCGCCTTCCTCGAACGTTTCGGCATCCGTTCCGACAGCGCCGATGCCTATGCCTTCACCTGCCTCGAGTTCGAAAAGTCCGCGGGCCGCTTCGGCAAGCTCGGCGGTTTTTCCCATCTGAAGACGCTGGTCGACCGCTTGCGTGGCGATGTCGGCGAGAAACGTTCGCTGCTCCTCGACGGCGGCGATCTCTGGCAGGGCACCGGGCTTGCCCATGTCATGCAGGGCCGCGACATGGTCGAGGTCGCCAATCTGCTCGGTATCGAAGCGATGACCGGGCATTGGGAGTTCACCTATGGTGAGCAGACGCTGCGCGACAATCTCGAGCGCTTCAAGGGCGAGTTCCTGGCCCAGAACGTTTTCCTGACCGAGGAAGCAGCGTTCAACGATGCCCCCGCATTCGACAAGGGCACGGGGCGCGTGTTCAAGCCTTCTGTCATCAAGGAGATCGGCGGTCATCGGGTCGCGATCATCGGCCAGGCCTTCCCCTACGTGCCGATCGCCCATCCCAAGCGGTTCACGCCGAACTGGACCTTCGGCATCCGCGAGGAGGAATTGCAGAAGCACGTCGATGCCTTGCGCGGGACCGACAAGGTCGATGCGGTCATCCTGCTGTCGCACAACGGCATGGATGTCGACCTCAAGCTCGCGAGCCGCGTCACCGGCATCGACGTCATTCTGGGCGGTCATACCCACGACGCGGTGCCGCAGCCGATTCCCGTGAAGAACGCCGGCGGGATCACGCTGGTCACCAATGCCGGCTCCAACGGAAAATTCCTCGCCGTAGTCGATCTCGCGATCGACAAGGGCAAGGTCGGCGACGTTCGTTATCATCTGCTGCCTGTTTATTCCGAGTTGCTGAAGCCCGATCCTGGAATGGCCGAGCTGATCGGCCGGCTGCGCGCGCCGCATGTGACCGACTGGTCGGCGAAGATCGCAACGCCCGACCGCCTGCTCTATCGGCGTGGCAATTTCTCCGGGCCCGTCGACGAACTGATCTGCACCGCGCTCCGCACCGAGCTCGATGCCGAGATCGCGCTGTCGCCGGGCTTTCGCTGGGGCGTCACCGCGCTGTCGGGCCAGGCGCTGACCGTGGAGGATCTGCTCGCGGAGACCGCGATCACCTATCCCGAGACCTATGTGCAGGAGATGACGGGAGCCCAGATCAAGGACGTGCTGGAGGACATCTGCGACAATCTCTTCAACACCGATCCCTATTACCAGCAGGGCGGCGATATGGTGCGCGCCGGCGGGCTCAGCTACACCTGCACGCCGACCGCCGCGATCGGCAGCCGCATTTCGGAGCTGAAGCTCAATAGCGGCAAGGCGCTCAGTGCCAGCCACCGCTACAAGGTCGCAGGCTGGGCTTCGATCAACGGCCAGCAAGGCGCGCCGGTGTGGGACGTCGTCGGCAAATATCTGCGCTCGGGCCGGATGTTTCAGGAGCGGCTTGGCTCCGGTGTCACGCTAAGGGGCGTCGACGATAATCCAGGAATTGCGGGACAAGGATGACGCGGGCGCAGATCCTATCTGTGCTTTTGCTGGCACTGCTCGCCTTCGCCGTGATCCTGCCGGCCTCGGCGCAACAGGTGCCGCTCCAGGACAAGCCGTTCGCCGAGCACAAGGTCGTGCTGCAACTCTCCGACGCCGACGCCAGGAAGCAGGCACTGGTGCTGAGCGTTGCCAATAATCTGCTGAAAGCCTACGACCCCGACAAGATCGCGATCGAAGTGGTGGCGTTCGGTCCCGGCATCGACCTGCTGCTGTCGGGCAGCGAGCGTCGCAAGCAGGTCGAAAGCCTGATCGCGCAGGGCGTGCGTTTCGACATTTGCCTCAACACGGTGGATACGATCGAGCGCGAGACGGGCAAACGGCCGGAGTTCACCCAGGCCGCCACACCGGTGCAGGTCGGGGTCGGGCAGATCCTGTTCCTGGCGGAGAACCGGTACACGGTTGTGCGGCCGTAGGGCTTCGCTATCATTCCGGTGCGATGCGAAGCATCGAACTACGGAATTACAGCTGGCATCGAAATAAAAATCTTCCAAATATTCCCATTCATACAGTCAATTACTTCTCTTCCGGGCCCCGGGCGTAGTAGAATTCTCGAAATCAGTTCCATGCCGGGTCCTGCCATGATCTTCCGCCAGCTCTTCGACAGCGTTTCAGGCACCTACAGCTACGTCCTCGCCAGCCGTCCCGGCGGTGAGGCGCTGATTCTCGATCCTGTGCTGGAGAAGGTCGACCGCTACTGCCAGTTGCTGCGCGAGCTCGACCTCAAGCTGGTCAAGGCGGTCGACACCCATCTGCATGCCGACCACGTCACCGGCCTCGGCGAGTTGCGCGACCGCACCCATTGCATGACCGTGATGGGCGACCAGACCAAGGCCGACGTGGTGGCGATGCGGGTCGCCGACGGCGACAAGGTGACGATCGAGGGCCTGTCGCTCGACGTGATGTACACGCCCGGCCACACCGACGATTCCTATTCCTATTTGATGGGCGATCGCGTCTTCACCGGCGACACGCTGCTGATCCGTGGCACCGGCCGCACCGATTTCCAGAACGGTTCTTCGCGCGCACAGTATGATTCGATCTTCAACCGGCTTTTGAAGCTGCCCGACGAGACGATGGTCTTCCCGGCGCACGACTACAAGGGCGATACCGTCTCCACCATCGGCGAGGAGAAGCGCTACAATCCCAGGCTTCAGGTGCGCTCGGTCGACGAATATATCGAGCTGATGGCCAACCTGAAGCTGCCCAATCCGAAGATGATGGATGTGGCGGTGCCTGCCAACATGCATGTCGGCCTGCATCAGGAAGCGCTGGAGAAGGAGGGCCGCGCGCTCAGCGCGGCCGAGGCGATCCGGAGCCTTGGCCGGCCGGACATGCTGCTGGTCGATCTGCGCGAGACCAACGAGCGGATGAAGCACGGCATGCTCGAAGGCGCGCTGCACACGCCCTATCCGTCCGTCGAGGAGAGCCTCAAGCCCGGCGGCATGCTGCGCGAGGTCGCCGCTGCCACCGGCCGCCGCATCGTGTTCTTCTGCGCCTTCGGCGAGCGCTCGGCGATGGCCGTGGCCGCCGCCAAGGAGGCCGGCCTCTCCAACACCGCTCATCTCGCGGGCGGCATTGATGCCTGGAAGAAGGCGGGCGGACCGCTGGTGCATTGACGGCCTCGTCGCCGTTCTTGAGATAGATCAGGAAGGGCCCATATATTCAGGCAAGGACGGATGCGGCACCATCCGGGAACAGCCATGGCAAAGATCGGAAAGCCGAGCGCGCCGCCAAAAATCGCCGAGAATCAGAGGACGGACAACAAGGCGAAGAAGCCGCCTCCGCCGCGCGATGATGACGGTTACGAAGACGGCGACATCGCAACGCCCAAACGCGACCGCTACGGTTCGGACGACGAGCCGTTGTGAAGGTGGGCTGATTTTGATCACGTGCTAAAGCATGATCCGGAAAAGTGCGCAGCGGTTTTCCGAAAAGATCACGCTTAAACAACAACCTAAAGCGCGATTGCGATTCCTCCTAATCGCATCGCGCTTTAGCGACCCAAACTCCGCTGTCGTCCCTGCGAAGCAGGGACCCATAGCCACAGGGAGTAGTTTGGCGGGGATCGCCGTTCGGTACTGGGACCGACCACGATCGAGACATCGCGCGGTATGGGCGTGCGTTCGCAGGGACGACAGATGGGCCGCGCTACCTGCCATGCGGCTGCGTTCATGGACAAATAACCGCTCTCCCCGATAGTTTCCACGCTTCCAGGAGTGAAACGGAACTGCAATGGTCGATGTTCTCGCCGCACCGCAGCAAGGCAAGGCAGACAGCGCGCTGCGCACGCTGACGGGAATTTCGATCGCGCATTGGGTCAGCCATTTCCATCTGCTGGTGCTGCCGATGCTGTTCCCGTTCCTCAAGGGCCAGCTCGGCGTCGGCTACATCGAGCTCGGCTTCGCGCTCACCGTGTTCGCGGTGGTGTCCGGACTGACACAGGCGCCGACCGGCTATCTCGTCGACCATTTTGGCGCGCGGCGAATTCTGCTGGCTGGACTCACGCTCGGCGGCTTCGCGCTGATCCTGCTCGGCCTGCATCTCAGCTACGTCTCGCTGATCGCCTGCGCCGTGCTGCTGGGCCTCGCCAACAGCGTCTATCATCCCGCCGATTATGCCATCCTGGCCGAGCACATGGACGAGGCGCGGATGGGCCGCGCCTTCTCGATCCACACCTTTGCCGGTTTTCTCGGCGGAGCCGTGGCGCCGGCGATCGTGGCTGCGCTCGTCACCTTGTCCGGAGGCGCCGGCGCGCTGATCGCATCCGGCGTGATCGGCGTTCTCGTGGCGCTGCTGCTGCTCGTCATGAACATTCCCGACGCCGGCGCCAGCAAGAAGAAGCCGGGCGCGGAGAGCGCGCCGAAGCAGGCCGTCATCACGCCGGCGCTGATCGTGCTGACGGCGCTATTCATGCTGCTCAGCCTGTCGGTCGCCGGCATCAACAATTTCGGCGTCGTCGCGCTGATGAGCGGGTATGGGACGTCCTACTCGGCCGCCAACGTCATGTTGACGGCATTCCTTGGCGCCAGCGCCGCCGGCGTGCTGGCAGGCGGTTTCCTCGCCGATCACACCGAACGCCACGGCTATGTCGCCGCGGCCTGCTTTGCCGTGAACGCGGCGATCGTGCTGCTGATTGCGCTCGTGATGTTGCCGGGTTGGGCGCTGACCGCCGCCATGACGCTCGCAGGCTTCCTCTCCGGCGTGATTGCCCCCTCGCGCGACATGCTGGTGCGCAATGCCGCGCCGGCGGGCGCAGCCGGCCGCGCCTTCGGCATCGTCTCAACCGGCTTTAATCTCGGCGGCATCGTCTCACCGCTGCTGTTCGGCTGGATCATGGACCAGCACGCGCCGCACTGGGTGTTCGGCGCGTCCGTGATCTTCATGGTCGCCACCGTGGTGTTGTCGCCGTTCACCGAGCGGAAGCCGCGGCCACAAACCTAGTCGTAGCCCGGCCTGGATCGCAATCGCGCACAGGCCCGGACGACGATTGTGATTGGGTTGGCGGAAATGGCCCCTTACGTCGGCGACACCGCGCTCTTCAGCGGCGCGGCTTGGGAAGCAGCACCACCAATCAGCCTGGCCTTTTCCGTGTTCGGCCAGAGCAGAAGCAGCCCGAGCAGACCGGAGCCGACCATGATCGCGGCGTTGATGGTGAAGCCGGTCATGTAGCCGTCGAGCATGTTGCCGGCGCGCTGGATCACGCTGCCCATCACCAGCGGCGCGATGATGCCCGAAAGCGTATAGAGCGCACCGTAGATCGCGAGGACCGCGCCGCGCTGCGACGTCGGCGTGAACTCGCCGAGCATGGGCGGGCAGACCACGTAGATCGCGCCGCACAGCCCGGAGCCGACCACGAGCAGCGCGATCTGGAGGCCCGCGCCTTGGACGTGCGGCATCATCGCGAGGATCAGGCCGCCGACGATCAACGGCACCGAGCCGAGGACGCCGCGGGAGATCCGCGACGTGTAGCCGCGCGCCAACATCACCTGCGAGATCCAGCCCGTGAGAATGACGATGGTTGCCCCGAACACCCAGGGCAGGATCGAGACGAAGCCCGCCTGAGATTGCGAGAAGCCGAGGCCCTTGACGATGAAGGGCGTGAACCAGGTGAGCCCGAGCGACAGCGCCCAATAGGCACCGAAGGTCGCGGTCACACAGCCGATGAAGGTGCGCGATGTCAGGAGCTGGAGATAGGGTATTTTCGGTTCGATCACGGCCGATGCGTGGGTGTCCAGCGGGCCTTCCTTGCCGAGTATGAGCCAGGCGGCGACCCAGACCAGGCCGACGATTCCGAGGGCGCCGAACGCATAATGCCAGGAATGATTGACGATGACCCAGTTCAGCGCCGGGACCGCCAGGATGACACCAAAGGCCGAACCCTGCGACAGGATCGCGGTCGGCATCGTGCGCTTCTCGTCGGGGAACCATTTGTAGATCGCATGCATCGCCACCGCGGCCGCCGGGCCTTCGCCGGCGCCGAGCACGATGCGGCAGATCAGGAGTGTGGTGAAAGAGACGGTGCCGACCATCGGAAACTGCGTCAGCGCCCAGATCACCGCGAGCGTCAACAGCACCCAGCGGGTCGGCACCTTGTTGACGATGAAGCCGACCACGATTGCCGAGATCGAGAACAGGAAGAAGAACGACGAGCCGAGCAGCCCGAACTGCTCCGGCTCGAGCTTCAGCTCGGTCATGATCGGAACGCCGGCAAGACCGACGACGATCTTGTCGGCGAAGTTCACAAGCATGAAGAGGAAGAGGAGAAAGGTGACGGTCCAGGCGCCCTTCGGCGTCGCGCTTGACACCGTCGCCGATTTGCCCGCCACCTCTGGCGTTCCCTGAGCGCTCATGAATCTCCCCGTCTTTGTCTTTTCGGTCTTTTGGCACTTTTGTGATTTGGCCGTCCTGGAAGCTAACAACGGCTTCAAGACCAACGCAACCAGCATTTCCCCGGCGGGTGTGCTACGCAGCAATTCCGTTAATTTCGTCCGGCGCCATCGATCGTGCTGAGCATCCGAAACCTCTCCAAGACCTTCTCGTCGGCCGGCGAACCGGTCCATGTGCTGCGCGGCGTTGACCTCGACCTCAGGAACGGCGAACGCGTCGCGTTGACCGGCGAGTCCGGCAGCGGCAAGAGCACGCTGTTGCACCTGATCGCAGGGCTCGATGCGGCCGATGGTGGCACCATCCGGCTGGAAGACACCGAGCTCACCAAGCTGTCCGATGCGGGACGCGCGGGTCTTCGGCGCGACCGGATCGGCCTGGTTTTTCAGCAGTACAACCTGATCCCGAGCCTGTCGGTCGCGGACAATCTCGCCTTCCAGGCGCGGATCGCCGGCCGGCATGATGCGGCCTGGTCCAGGGAGCTGATCGAGCGGCTCGGGCTCGGCAGCCTGCTCAAGCGCTATCCAGAACAATTATCCGGCGGACAGCAGCAACGGGTCGCAATCGGCCGTGCGCTGGCGACGAAGCCGTTGCTGCTGCTGGCGGACGAGCCGACCGGCAATCTGGACGAAGCCACCGCCGAGAACGTGCTGGCGCTGACGCGCGATCTCGTCGCGCGCACCGGCTGCGGTTTCCTGATGGTGACGCACAGCCTGCATCTGGCAGCGACGCTCGATCGCCACGTCACCCTGCATGCGGGGCGGATCGCATGAGGCGCGCGCTGTGGGTCCTTGCCGTGCTGCTCAGCCATTGGCGGCGTCACAAGATGCAGTTCGCGACGCTGCTGGTCGGGCTGATCGCGGCGACCGCATTGTGGAGCGGCGTGCAGGCCATCAACCAGCAGGCCCGCAACGCCTATGACCGCGCCGCCGCGACGTTCGGCGGTGCCCGCACGGCGATGCTGGTTGCGCCTGCGAGCGCGACCTTCCCCCAGGAGTTGTTCGTCAAACTCCGTCGTGCCGGCTGGCCGGTGTCGCCGGCGCTGGAGGGCCGGGTTCAGATCAACGGGCGCTCGGTCCGGCTGCTCGGGATCGAGCCCGTGACACTGCCGATCGAAATCGGCAACGCACCGCGCCTTGGTGCTGTGGATTTGAGCAGTTTTGTTGCACCGCCGGGCCAGACATTGGCGGCGCGGGAAACGCTGAGCGATCTGCAGGTGCAGGAGGGCGCGGCGCCCCCGACCAGCGACGGCGCAACATTGCCGCCGCTGCGCGTGCTGCCGCAGCTCGCGCCCGACGTGCTCGTGGTTGATATCGGCGTGGCGCAGCGCCTGCTGAACAAGCCGGATCAGGTGTCGCGGCTTCTGGTCGGCAAGCCGAAGGGCAAGCCTGCGCCGCTGGCAAGCGTCGTCGGCGATCAGTTGCAGCTGATCGAACCGACTGCAGAGACCGAGCTGGAGCGCCTCACCGACAGCTTCCATCTCAACCTCACGGCGTTCGGCCTGTTGTCGTTCTTCGTCGGTCTGTTCATCGTCAATTCGGCCGTCGGCCTGGCTTTCGAGCAGCGGATGCCGATGCTGCGAACCTTGCGAGCCTGCGGCGCCTCGGCGCGGCTGGTCAATACCGTGCTGGTGGTCGAGCTCGTGGCGCTGGCCCTCATCGCCGGGGTGATCGGGCTCGTCTGCGGCTATTTCATCGCGGCAGTGCTCCTGCCCGACGTCGCGGCGTCACTGCGCGGGCTCTATGGCGCACAGATCCCGGGGCAGCTCTCCTTACGGCCTGAATGGTGGCTCGCCGGCGTCGGCATCAGCATTGCGGGCGCGCTAGTGGCGGCGGCGACCAGCCTGATCAAGGCGGTCAGGATGCCGGTGCTGGCGACGGCGCAGCCGCGCGCGTGGCAGCAGCGGCAGCGCCGCTGGCTGATGCTGCAGAGCCTGGCCGCCTGCGCCGTGTTCGCGGTCGCACTGCTGTTGCTTCGCTATGGCGAATCGCTGATCGCGGGCTTTGGCTTGCTGGCGGCGCTGATGCTGGGTGCGGCCCTGATCCTGCCGGCGTTGCTCGAGATCATCCTGCTCGCAGGTCAGCGCGCCGCGCGAAGACCGCTTGCGCTGTGGTTCTGGGCGGACAGCCGGCAGCAGCTCTCCGGCTTGTCGCTGGCGCTGATGGCGCTGCTGCTCGCCCTCGCCGTCAATGTCGGCGTCTCCACCATGGTGGAGACGTTCAGCCGCACCTTCATCGGTTGGCTGAACGGACGGCTCGCAGCCGACGTCTACATCAGCGCCTCCGACAACGCGCAAGGCGTCGCGATCCGGAATTGGCTGAAGGAGCGCAGCGAGGTGCAGGCGATCCTGTCGGGCGGCCGCGCCGATGCGCAGGTTCAGGGCCAGCCGGTGGAATTGCTGGGCCTGCCCGACCACACGCTCTATCGCGAACGCTGGCCGCTGCTGGATGCCGCGCCACGCGCCTGGAACCGGCTCGTTCCTGGTAATGCCGCCTTCATCAGCGAGCAATTGAGCCGCCGCCTGAACGTCCGCATCGGCGACGTCATCGAGGTGCCGGCGCCGGGCGGAACGTGGGAGCTCGACATCGTCGGTGTCTATGCCGATTACGGCAATCCCAAGGGGCAGCTCGCCGTCAACGTCGCGGCCCTGATGCGGCAGTTCCCGCAGACGCCGCAGACCCGGACCGGCCTGATCGTCGCCAGCGAGAATATCTCCGGCCTGATCTCGGCCCTGCAAAAACAGTTTGCGCTCGGCGACCGCAGTGTCGCGGATCAGGCGACAGTGAAGGCGGAATCGATCCGCATCTTCAACCGCACCTTTGCGGTGACCTCGGCCCTGAATGCGTTCACGCTCGGCGTCGCCGGAATCGCGCTGTTCACTAGCCTGTTGACGCTGGCAAATTCCCGTCTGCCGCAACTTGCGCCGCTGTGGGCGATCGGCATCGCAAGGCCGCGCCTCGCCGCGATCGAATTGACCAAGACACTGTCAATGGCAATGTTCACGTCTCTGCTCGCCGTGCCACTCGGGCTGCTGGTGGCCTGGTGCCTGATTGCGATCGTGAACGTGAAGGCGTTCGGCTGGCGGCTGCCGTTCCATGTGTTTCCGCTGCAACTGGTCGAGCTGGTCGCGGTGGCGCTGTTTGCGTCGGTGCTTGCGGCTCTGTTGCCGGTGGCACGGCTGGCCCGGATGCAACCGGCAAATCTCGTCAAGGTGTTCGCCAATGAGCGCTGACCGGATATCTCGCCGTGCCTTTGCCGGCGGCATCGCTGCGCTGGCGCTCGCAAGCCGCGCCAGTGCGCAGGGCTATGCCGGACTCGGCGAGAAAGCGGATGGCTTTGCGAAGGTCACGCCGGGAAAGCTGTTCGCCTTTCCGGCCGATCACGGGCCGCATCCGGAGTTTCGCATCGAGTGGTGGTATCTCACGGCAAATCTCGTCGACGGCAGCGGCGCGGCCTGCGGCCTGCAATGGACTCTGTTCCGACAGGCGGCGCAGCCGGGCCCGCAGGGCGAAGGCTGGGCCAATCAGCAGGTGTGGATGGCGCATGCCGCGGTGACGCGCGTCGACACCCACCGCTTCAACGAAATCTTTTCACGCGGTGGCATCGGGCAGGCCAGCGTCGCCGCAACACCGTTTGCGGCCTGGATCGACGATTGGGAGGTGAAGGGTCTCGAGCGCACGGACGATCGCACTTTGGCACCGCTGACGCTGAAGGCGTCCAGCACCGATTTCAGCTACGCACTGACACTGGAGGCCGATCGGCCTGTGGTGCTGCAGGGCGATGGCGGCTACAGCCGCAAGTCGGAGCGCGGCCAGGCGTCCTATTATTACAGCCAGCCGTTCTACCGTGCCCGCGGCACCCTCACCATCGACGACAAGTCCGTCGATGTCTCCGGCCAGGCCTGGATGGACCGCGAATGGAGCAGCCAGCCGCTCGATGCCGATCAGACCGGCTGGGATTGGCTGTCGCTGCATCTGTCGTCCGGCGACAAGCTGATGCTGTACCGGCTGCGGCAGAAGGACGGAAAGGATGATCCGTTCGGCAACTGGATCAGCGCCGCCGGCGAGACGCAGATGATTGCGGGTGGCGATATCCAGATGATCCCGAAGGCGACGACCGAGGTCGCCGGACGCAAGCTGCCGGTGGAATGGCAGATCGTGATCCCCTCGCGCTCGTTCTCGATTGCTTGCAAGCCGCTCAATCCCAGGGCCTGGATGGGGACCGGCTTCTCCTATTGGGAGGGACCGATCAGCTTTGCCGGCACGCATGATGGCGTTGGCTATCTCGAGCTGACCGGCTATTGAAGCGCAACCTCTTCAAAGGGATGCCGCGATGTACCATCTCACCGCCCTCGTCACGCTGCTGGCGATCGCATTTTATTTCTTCGCCAGCATCAATGTCTCGCGCTCGCGCACCAAGACCGGCGTCAAGGTGCCTGCGATGTCGGGACATCCGGATTTCGAACGCGCCTTCCGCATCCAGATGAACACGCTGGAATGGATGCCGATTTTCCTGCCGGCGCTGTGGCTGTTCGCGATCTATATCAGCGACGGCATCGCAGCCGGCCTCGGCGCGATCTGGATCATCGGCCGCATCGTCTACTTCATCGGCTATTCGAAGGCGGCCGCAAAGCGTGGCCCGGGCTTCATGATCCAGGGCATCGCCGCGATTGCGCTGTGGGCGGGAGCGTTGGGCGCGGTGGTGTTGCGGCTGGTGTGAGGGCCACATCGCGCGCGCTCGTGTCCCGGGCGCGGTGCAGCGTGTCACGCTGCGCCGCTGAACCGGGACCCAATCTGGTTTCACTCCGTGGAGAAATGTGGGTCCCGGCTCTGCGCATCAGCCTTTCACGCTGCAGGGCGTCCGGGACAGAAGAGCATCACTTCGTCAGCGGGCAGCCGCTGTCCTTGGCAGTGAAGAACGCCTTGTCGCCGGGGACGGTGGCGAGCAGCTTGTAATAGTCCCAGGGCTTCTTCGATTCCGACGGCTTCTTGACCTCGAACAGATACATGTCGTGGACCATGCGGCCGTTCTCGAGCACCTTGCCGCCTTGGGCGAAGTCGTCGTCGACCGGCAGCTCCTTCAGCTTCTTGGCGACCGCATCCGAATCCTTGGTGCCGGCGGCCTTGACCGCCTTGAGATAGCTCAGCGTCGCCGAATAGGTGCCGGCCTGAATCATGTTCGGCATCCGGCCGGTCCGCTTGAGGAAGCGTTCGCCGAGATTGCGCGACTTGTCGTTGACATCCCAGTAGTAGCCCTCGGTCAGCACCAGGCCCTGCGCGGCCTGGAGGCCGAGGCCGTTCACTTCCGCCAGCGTCATCAAGAGGCCGGCGAGCTTCTGGCCACTGGCGACGATGCCGAACTCGGAGGCCTGCTTGATTGAGTTGGTGGTGTCGAGGCCGGCATTGGCGAGGCCGACGATCTTCGCTTTCGAACTCTGCGCCTGCAGCAGGAAGGACGAGAAGTCCGAGGAGTTGAGCGGCACGCGCACCGAGCCGACCACCTTGCCGCCATTGGCGGCGACGATCTCGCTGGTGTCCTTCTCCAGCGCATAGCCGAAGGCGTAGTCGGCGGTGAGGAAGAACCAGGTGTCGCCGCCGGCCTTGGTCAGCGCACCGCCGGTGCCGACGCCGAGCGCGCGGGTGTCGTAGGCCCAGTGGAAGCCGTAGGGTTGGCAGGCATCGCCTGTCAGTCGCGAGGTCGCGGCACCGACGACGATGTCGATCTTCTTCTTCT
The DNA here is from genome assembly GCF_023073355.1 of Bradyrhizobium sp. 199. GTDB lineage: Bacteria > Pseudomonadota > Alphaproteobacteria > Rhizobiales > Xanthobacteraceae > Bradyrhizobium. The sequence continues at coordinate 304,203 of NZ_JADPJI010000002.1, read as the reverse complement.
CCTTGGACAGCTCGTGGATCGCGAGCGCGACCGAGGAGGTCGTCAGCTCCGTGATCATGTCGACGTTCTCGACGTCGTACCAGCGCCGCGCGATCGAGGCCGCGAGGTCGGGCTTGTTCTGGTGATCCGCGGTGACGAGCTCGATCTTCTGACCCAGCACCTCGCCGCCAAAGTCCTCGATCGCCATCTTGGCCGCCTCGACCGACCATTTGCCGCCGTAATCGGCATAGACGCCGGACTGGTCGTTGAGGATGCCGATCTTGACGCCTTGCGCGGTGGCCGGCGCCGCCAGCACCAAAGCAGAAGTTGCGACGGCGGCCAAAAGTGCTGATTTCATCTGTTAGCTCCCAGTAGTTTCTGTTTTGAAATCGCCCGGATGGTAGTGAAGAACCCCGCGCCTGCCCATCCATTGCATGTTGGACGTTAGTATGGGCGTGGGCCAATTGGCCCTGTGGGCGGCGCGACAAATGGGCTGTCGTCCCGGACGAGCGAAGCGAAGATCCGGGATCCATAACCACAGGGAGCGGTTGGCGAAGACTCGGAGCTACCAGCTCGCTCGCAACTTCTCCCGGGGGTATGGATCCCCGCGTTCGCGGGGATGACAGCGGAGGGTGTGAAGGCGCCGATGGCCATAGAGGCAGCGTCAGGCCACGACCTCCGGCTTCTTCCCCTCGTTCCGTCCTTCCGCCAGGTTCCGCACCACCACGTAGAAGATCGGCGTGAACAACAGGCCGAACAGGGTGACACCGATCATGCCAAAGAACACGGCGACGCCGACTGCCTGCCGCATCTCGGAGCCGGAGCCGGTAGAGATCACCAGCGGCAGCACGCCGAGAATGAAGGCGAAGGAGGTCATCAGGATCGGCCGCAGCCGCAGGCGGCAGGCCTCGATCACGGCCTCCAGCCGCGGTCTGCCTTCGTTCTCGATGTCGCGCGCGAACTCGACGATCAGGATCGCGTTCTTGGCCGCCAGTCCCACCAGCACAACGAAGCCGATTTGCGTGAGGATGTTGACGTCCTGCCCCATGATGCGCACACCGATGGTGGCGGCAAGCAGGCACATCGGCACGATCAGGATTACCGCGAACGGCAGGGTCCAGCTGCCATATTGCGCGGCGAGCACGAGGTAGACGAACAGCACGCAGATCGGGAACACGTAGAGCCCGGCGTTTCCGCCGGTGACCTGCTGATAGGACAGGTCCGTCCATTCGAAGGTAAAGCCGCTCGGCAAGGTGTCATTCGCGAGCTGCTTGATGGCGTCGAGCGCGGTGGTCGAGCTGGTGCCCGGCGCCGGCTCGCCCTGAAGCTCGGACGCAGCATAGAGATTGTAGCGCGCGACGCGGTCGGGGCCGGAGACATCCTTGAACTCGACCACGCTGCCGAGCATCACCATATCGCCGGAGGCATTGCGCGTGCGCAGGCGCGCTAGATCGCTGGGTTCTTTCCGGAACGGAAAGTCGGCCTGGGCGGTGACGTGATAGGTGCGGCCGAACAGGTTGAAGTCGTTGACATAGGTCGACCCGAAATAGCTCTGGATCGTATCGTTGATGTTGGCGATGGGAACGCCGAGCTTCTGCGCCTTGGTGCGGTCGATGTCGACGAAGAGCTGCGGCGTGTTGGCGGTGAACGGCGAGAACACCGAGGGGCCGAGCAGCAGTGGCGATTTGCGCGCCGCGGCGACAAGCTCGTCGGTGGCGGCCGCGAGCATCTCAGGCCCGCGGCCCTGGCGGTCCTGGATGCGGATGGTGAAGCCGCCGCCGGTGCCGATGCCGGGCACGGCCGGCGGCGGAATCACGATGATGAAAGCGCCCTGGATCGCCGACAGGCGCTTGCGCAGCTCGACCGTGATGGCGTTCGCGGACAATCCCTTCTTCATCCGCGCCTCGGGCTCGTCGAACACCGGGAAGAGCGCCGCGGCATTGCCGGCCTGCGTTCTCGTGGCACCGGAGAAGCCGGCAAAGGCGGCGACGCGGACGATACCCGGCGTATCCAGCGAGATCCGCTCGATCTCGCGCACGACCTCCGTGGTGCGCGCCAGCGAGGCCGCACCTGGCAATTGCACGGATACGATGACGTAGCCGCGATCCTGCGCCGGGATGAAGCCTTGCGGCGTGGTCACGAGCAGCCAGCCGGCGCTCCCGATCAGCACGACGTAGATCAGGATCATCAGCACCGAATGCCGGATCACGAAATCGGCAAGGCCGGCATATCCGTGCGCCAGCCGGTCGAAAACGAGGTTGAAGACCCCGGTGAAGCCACCCCACGCCCGCGCGATGACGTTCCAGCTTGCCGGCGGACGTTTCTCTTCGTGCGGCGTGAGAATCTGCGAGGCCAGCGCCGGCGACAGCGTCAGCGAGCAGAAGCAGGAGATCGCGGTTGCGACCGCGATGGTCACGGCAAACTGCTGGAAGAACTGCCCGGAAATGCCGCCGATGAAGGCCGTCGGGACGAACACCGCGCATAGCACCAGCGCGATCGAGACCAGCGCGCCGCCGACCTCCTCCATGGTCTTGAGCGCGGCGTCGCGCCGGCTCATGCCGTGCTCGAGATGCCGCTCGACATTCTCGACCACCACGATCGCGTCGTCGACCACGATACCGACAGCGAGGACAAGGCCGAACAGGGTGAGATTGTTGATGGAGAAGCCCAGCGCCGCCATCACCGCGAAAGTGCCGACCAGCGATACCGGGATCGCGATGATCGGAATGATCGCAGGCCGCCATCCCTGCAGGAACACCAGCACCACGAGGACCACGAGCAGCATGGCCTCATAGATGGTCTTGATCAACTCGTGGACGGACTGCGCGATGAATTCCGTCGGGTTGTAGCCGATATTGTAATCGAGGCCCTTCGGGAAGCTTTCTTTCAGCTTCGTCATGGTATCGTTGATGTTCTTTGCCGTGGCGAGCGCGTTCGATCCCGGCCGCTGCGTCACCAGCATCGCGACCGCGGATTTGCGCAGCAAGAAGCTGTTCGTGGAGTACGCCAGCGCACCGAGCTCGATGCGGGCAACATCGCGCAGACGAACGACGCGGCCGTCGGAGCCGGCCTTGATCAGGATGTCCTCGAACTGCTTCTGGTCCTTCAGGCGGCCCGTGAAGGTGAGGTTCGGCTGGAAGGCGCGGTCGGAGATCGGCGGCTCGGCAATCTGGCCACCCGCGATCTGCACGTTCTGGGCACGGATCGCCGCCAGCACCTCGGCCGCGGTCAGGCCGAGATTGGCGATGCGGTCAGGATCGAGCCACAGCCTCATTGAGTAATCGCGCGCGCCAAAGATCTGGATGTCGCCGACGCCGTCGAGGCGCAGCAATTGGTCGCGGACCTGAAGCAACGCGTAATTGGAGATGTAGAGCTGGTCGAACGTGTCGTCGGGCGACAGCATGAACACGACCATCAGGATGTCGGGCGAGTTCTTGCGCGTTGTGACGCCGTTGCGCTGAACTTCCTCCGGTAGGCGCGGCTGCGCGATCGCGACGCGGTTCTGCACCAGCACCTGGGCCTTGTCGAGATCGGTGCCGAGCTTGAAGGTGACGGTGATGGTGAGCTGGCCGTTCGAGGTCGCCTGGCTGTAGAGATACAGCATGTCCTCGACGCCGTTGATCTCCTGCTCGATGGGAGCTGCGACCGTGTCGGACACGGTCTGCGCGGAAGCGCCGGGATATTGCGTGGTGACGACCACGGTCGGCGGGACCACTTGCGGATATTCGGAGACCGGCAGCGTGGTGTAGGCGAGCGCGCCGACGATCAGGAGCACGATCGACAGCACCATCGCGAGGATGGGCTGGTTGATGGAGAGACGGCCGAGATTCATGACTTGTCACCCGGCTTGCCACCGGCCGGCGCTGGCGCAGTCTGCGGGGCGACCTTGGCGCCGACACGCGCACGCTGGATGCCGTTGACGACGACGCGGTCCTCCGCCTTCAATCCTTCGCGGATCACGCGCAGGCCCTCGTCCAGTGGCCCGAGCACGACGGGACGTGCCTCGACCGTGTCGTCAGGTTTGACCACGAACACGATCTTGCGGGATTGGTCGGTCGCGACGGCAGCATCCGGAATCAGCAGGGCCTCGTAGGGCGCGCTGCCGACCAGGCGGACGCGGCCGAACTGGCCGGGCAGGATCGACAGATCGGTGTTCTTGACGACGGCGCGGCTGCGCAGAGTGCCGGTGGAGACGTCGAGGCGATTGTCGAGGAAGTTGATGGTGCCTTCATGCGACGGCTTGGTCTCGCCGGCAAGAGTCACCTGCACCGGGTTCGCCGTGTCACGCGAGCTCGGGCGCCGGCCTTCGAACCACAGCTTGCTGTATTTGATGAAGGTCGCCTCATCCATGTCGAAATAGACGTAGATCGGGTCGAGGGTCACGATCGATGTCAGCAGGGTTGAAGAACCATTGTCGCTGCCTTGCACGAGATTGCCGGGACTGACGAGATGGCGGCTGACGCGGCCCGTCAACGGCGCCGTCACGTGGGTGAATTCAATGTTGAGCCTGGCAGCCTTGAGCGCGCCTTCGGCCTGCACCTCGGCGGCGTGCGCGGCCTGCAAGGCCTGACGGCGCTGATCGACGACCTGCTCGGAGACCGCGCTGGTCTGCACCAGGCTGAGGCCGCGATCGAGCTCGCGCTTGGCAAGCTCCACCTTGGCACGGGCATCCGACAATTGGCCTTCCGCCTGCGCGGCCACGGCCTCAAACGGACGCGCGTCGATCACGTAGAGCAGATCGCCCTTATGCACGATGGCGCCGTCCTGGAATTCGACGGAGTTGACGAAGCCGCCGACGCGGGGGCGCACCTGCACCTCCTCCACTGCCTCGAAGCGGCCGGTGAATTCGTCCCAATCGGTGACGGTGCGCTTGACCGGCTGGGCGACTGTCACGGGCGCGGGCGGCGGGGCGGCTGCCTGCGAGGTCGGCTGCCCGCAACCGGTGAGCGTGAATGTCGCGCCGACTAGCGCGGCGATTGCGCCCAGTCGAGCCAAAACGAAATCGTGCTTTTTGACAAATTGCTCGCTTCCGTCCGGTCCGCTCATCCCAGGTCCTCGCTAAAAGCCGCGGAAAAGGCAGGGTACGCCTCTACCTGCGGGCGGCACAAGATGGGTGGCAAAGATGAACTCTTCAAGACCGCCGCACGCGCAATGCTTCGATGCATGGCCCGACCGAATGGCGGGTTGACAGTCAAATACCTGGCTTCGCATGAGGTGATTAGCGGGCGAATTGCGAATCGAGTTATTCGCCGTGCTCATGAATTGGGCGGAACGATGCAACGGTTCTGCTCACCCTGCCCAAGAGAGGGAGGATAAGAAGCCCCCAGCGTCTTCGCACATGACGGGCGCGCGGGGCTCGGTTAGATTATCCTTACAAGAACAAGACGAATGGTCCGGGAGGACAGGCGTGCACCAGGGACGTGTCGTTTTCGGCGCGATCGAGGAGGTCGTGTTCGGGCATCCTGCGGCCGATGCCATCGTCGCGCAGATGGACCGGCTGGGAGCAAATCGTGCCTTCCTGATGGTTTCGGGCACGCTCAACCGGCAGACCGACGAGATCGAAAAGATCAAGCAAGCTTTGGGCTCGCGCTGCGCCGGCCTGTTCGATGCCATGCCGGCGCATACACCGCGCGAGGCGGTGATCGCCGCCACCCATGCCGCACGCGAAGCGGGTGCCGACCTGATCGTCACCGTCGGCGGCGGCTCGATCACTGACGGCGCCAAGGCGGTGCAGCTCTGCCTCGCCAACGACATCGAGGATATCGACGGCATCGAACGCATCCGCGTCCACAAGGGCGTGGCGCCCGAGATGACCGCCCCTCACGTGCGGCAGATCAGCGTGCCGACCACGATCGCAGGCGGCGAGTTCAGCGCGATCGCCGGCGTGACCGACCGATCTGCGCATGTGAAGCAGATGCTGCGCCACCCGCTCACGGTCCCGCGCGCGACCATCCTCGATCCTGCCATCACCGTACACACGCCGGAATGGCTGTTCCTGTCGACCGGCATCCGCGCTATCGATCATTGCGTCGAGGCGATCTGCTCGCGCGAGACGCACCCCTACGCCGATGCGCAATCGGTGAAGGGCCTTGCCATGCTCGCCGACGCGCTGCCGCGGGTGAAGGCCGATCCGTCCGATCTTGACGCGCGGATGGACGCGCAGATCGGCACATGGCTGTCGATGGGTGCGCTCGCCGCCGGCGTACCGATGGGCGCGAGCCACGGCATCGGCTATGTGCTGGGAGCAGCCTTCGACGTGCCGCACGGCTACACCTCCTGCATCATGCTGCCGGCGGTGATGCGCTGGAATGCCCGCGACAATGCCGAGCGGCAGATGATCGTCGCAGCCGCGATGGGCTTCCCCGGCCACGACGCCGCCGATGTGCTCGATGCATTCATTCGCTCGCTCGGCATGCCACGCAGCCTCACCGAAGTGCAGGTGTTGCCCGAGCATTTCGACGCCATCGCCGAACAGGCGATGCGCACGCCCTGGGTGCCGCGCAATCCGCGCAAGATCGAAGCTCCGGCGCAGGTGCGCGAAATCCTGCTTCTCGCCGGATAAATTAAAGCCGGAGGATAGATGTATCCAGGTCAGCATGCCCGCCTACGTCCGCTGCAGCCCGCCTTCATCGTGGCGGGGACGGGCGAGGCCGTCACCTATCGCGAGCTCGATGCGCGCAGCAACGGGCTGGCCCATCTGTTCCGCAAGCACGGCTTGAAGCGGCTCGACCACTATTCGATCTTCATGGAGAACAATTCGCGCTATCTTGAGGCCTGCGGCGCCGGCGAACGCGCCGGTCTCTACTACACCTGCATCAACTCCTTCCTGACGCCGGGCGAGCTCGCCTATCTGCTCGTCAACAGCCAGTCCCGGATTCTGATCACGTCGGTGGCGAAACTCGATATCGCCCGTGAGGCGATCAAGGCCTGCCCCGACATCAAGCTCTGCATCGTCGCCGACGGTCCGGGCGAGAGCGAGCGCATCGTTGGTCTTGCGGAGGTGACCGCGAACATGCCGACCACACCGATCGCGGATGAGTGGCTCGGCACGGCCATGCTCTATTCGTCCGGCACGACGGGACGGCCGAAAGGCATCTTGCGGCCGCTACCGGAGGAACCACCGAGGCACAATCTGCCGCTGTTCGATTTTCTGACCAAGCTCTGGCACTACCGTGAAGGCATGGTCTACCTCTCTCCTGCCCCGCTCTATCACTCGGCGCCGCAAGCTGCCGTGAACCTCACGATCCGCATGGGCGGCACCGTGATCATCATGGAGAGTTTCGATCCCGAGCGTTACCTCGAGTTGGTCGAGCGGTGGGGCATCACTCATACCCAGCTGGTGCCGACGATGTTCTCGCGCATGCTGAAGTTGCCGGAGGAGGTGCGCAGCCGCTATGATCTGTCGTCGCTGGAGATCGCGATCCACGCCGCTGCCCCCTGCCCGGCGCTGGTCAAGGACGACATGATCAAATGGTGGGGGCCGATTATCCACGAATATTACGGCGCGACCGAAGGCCTCGGCTTCACCGCCTGCAACAGCGAGGAATGGCTTAGCCACCGCGGCACTGTTGGCAAGGTGCTGCTCGGCGACCTCCACATTCTCGACGAGAACATGCGGGCGTGCCCGACCGGCACGCCGGGTCAAGTCTGGTTCAAGACCGCCTCGCCGTTCGAATATTTCAACGACCCCGAGAAGACCAGGGAGGCGCGTTCGGCCGACGGCAGCATGAGCACGGTCGGTGATGTCGGCTATGTCGACGCCGACCGCTTCCTGTACCTGACCGACCGCGCGACCTTCATGATCATCTCCGGCGGGGTGAACATCTATCCGCAGGAGTGCGAAAATCTCCTGATCACCCATCCGAAGGTCGCCGATGCCGCAGTGTTCGGCGTGCCCAATCCAGATCTCGGCGAAGAGGTGAAGGCAGTGGTGCAGCCGATGCCGGGCGTGATGCCGGGCGAGGCGCTCGCCGAAGAGCTGATCGCATTCTGCGCAAAATCGCTGTCGCGACAGAAAGTGCCGCGCTCGGTCGATTTCGAGAAGGAATTGCCGCGTCTGCCGACCGGGAAGCTGTACAAGCGCCTGTTGCGGGATCGGTATTGGGGGAACAAGGCGTCGCGGATCGTGTGAGCGGCGCGGCGTCTACAAACCCCACTGTCGTCCCGGACAAGCGAAGCGCAGATCCTGGACCATAGCCATAGGGAGGAGTTCGGCGACAATTCGGAGTTGCGAGCGCACGCCACAACGTCTTTCCGTGGTTATGCCCCCGGTTCGTGACTTCGTCGCGCACCGGGACGACAGCGGAGGTTGGCGCTGCCGTTGCGCGCAACATCTGCACAACAGCAGCACGGCAACCATCTCTTCGCACCTGCACTCACATTGTGAGGCTATGAAATCCTTTCGGCCTTGCGTCATCCGAATTGTCGAGGCGGCATGCGGCGTTACGGGTTGCCTCCCTCGACTTGCGTGCTATCGTCAGCTCAACAGGCTGCAAAAGGCCGATGTCCAGGGAGGATGAGCATGCGGAGCGTGTGGGCGCTCGCCGCAATGGCGGCGCTATCTGTGCTGACGGCCTCAACCACCACGCTCGCAGGCGAGCCCAAGCAGGGCGGGACCTTGCGGATGTATCACCGGGACAGCCCGGCCAACGCATCCATTCTCGAAGGCGCGACCTATTCGGTCAACGTGCCGTTCATGGGGGTCTTCAACAATCTCGTCATTTATGACCAGCACATCGCGCAGAACAGTCCCGACACCCTCAGGCCTGAGCTCGCCGAAAGCTGGTCCTGGAGCAGCGACAACAAGAAACTGACGTTCAAACTGCGCCAGGCCGTGAAATGGCACGACGGCAAGCCGTTCACATCGGCCGACGTCAAATGCAGCTTCGATCTGCTGATGGGCAAATCGCAGCAGAAGCTGCGGCAGAATCCGCGCAAGGCCTGGTACAGCGAAGTCAACGAGATCACGACCAGCGGCGATTTCGAGGTCTCCTTCGACCTGAAGCGACCGCAACCCTCGCTGCTGGCGATGCTCGCGTCCGGCTATACGCCGGTCTATCCCTGCCACGTCTCGCCGGCGGATATGCGCACCCATCCGATCGGGACCGGACCGTTCAAATTCGTCGAGTTCAAGGCCAATGAATCGATCAAGCTGACGCGGAATCCGGACTACTGGAAGAAGGGCCTGCCCCACCTGGACGGCATCGAGTACACGATCATCCCGAACCGCTCGACCGCGATTCTCGCTTTCGTCGCCGGCAAGTTCGACATGACCTTCCCGACCCACATCACGATCCCGCTCCTGAAGGACATCAAGTCGCAGGCGCCGAACGCAACTTGCGTCGTCGAGCCGACCAACGTTTCGACCAACATCATCGTCAATTCGAGCTCCGCGCCGTTCGACAATGTCGATATTCGCCGGGCGGTAGCACTTGCACTCGACCGCAAAGCCTTCATCGACATCCTGTTCGAAGGCCAGGGGGATATCGGCGGCACCATGCTGCCGCCGCCCCAGGGCATCTGGGGCATGCCCAAAGACAAGCTGGAGACCATTCCGGGCTATGGCCGCGACCTGAACGCAAACCGGGAGGAAGCGAAGAAGCTGATGCAGAAGGCGGGCTACGGACCCGACAAGCATCTTGCGGTGAAAGTCTCGACACGGAACATCGCCGAATATCGCGATCCCGCCGTGATCCTGATCGACCAGCTCAAGAGCATCTATATCGACGGCGAACTCGACGTCGTGGAAACCGCGAACTGGTTCCCAAAAGTCGCGCGCAAGGACTACATGCTCGGCCTCAATCTGACCGGCAATTCGGTCGACGATCCCGACCAGTCGTTCTACGAGAACTATTCCTGCGGCTCGGAACGGAACTACACCAATTACTGCAACAAGGAGATCGAGAAGCTGTTCGACATACAGTCGCAGGAGACCGACCTCGCCAAGCGCAGGCCGCTGGTGTGGGACATCGACAAGAAGTTGCAGGAGGACGTCGCCCGCCCGATCATCTTCCATGCACGGGCCGGCACGTGTTGGCAGCCCTATGTCAAGGGCGTCACGATCATGTCGAACAGCTCCTATAACGGCTTTCGCTACGAGGATTTGTGGCTCGACAAGTAACCCGCCTGGCTGAGGACTTTTCGGTTTTGAGCATGATCTTCTCGGAAAACCGCTACGCACTTTTCCGGATCATGCTCTAGCGGCTCGCGGAGGGCGAAGCATGTTTGCCTATCTGGTGCGACGCCTGTTCCTGATGCTCGTGACCCTGTTCGGGATCTCAATCGTCATCTTCCTCCTGCTGCGCATCGTGCCCGGCAATATCGTCGACATCCTGTTCGCCGCCGCCGGCTATGTCGATCCCGCCGACAAGGCCAATCTGGAGAAGGAGCTCGGCATCGACCGACCGCTGATCGTGCAATATTGGCACTGGATCAGCGGTTTCCTGCGCGGCGACTTCGGCTACTCCTACGTCTCCGAGAAGCCGGCGCTGCAGGAGATATTGCCGCGGATCCCGATCACGGCGCGGCTCGCTGGCCTTGCCTTGTTGTTCTCGGCCTCGATCGGCATTCCCTTAGGTGTCATCAGCGCCGTGAAACAGGGCACGCGGCTCGACTACTTCTTGCGCGTCGTCAGCCTCAGCGGATTGTCGCTGCCCTCGTTCTGGCTCGGGCTTTTGATCCTCACCGCGTCGGTGGCAATGTTCGGCCAGATGCCGATCTTCAATCCGAATCCGCAGACCTGGCTCGAGGCGTTCGCAACCTACGCCGTGCCGGCCGCCGCCGTCGGCTTCCGCAGCGCGGCGCTGACCATGCGCATCACCCGCTCCTCGATGCTGGAAGTGCTGCGGCAGGACTACATCCGCACGGCGCGTGCCAAGGGTGCCTCCGAGGCCGCGGTGAACTATCACCACGCGCTGAAGAACGCGGTCCTGCCCGTCATCACCGTGATCGGCATCGAGGCGGCGTTCCTGATCGGCGGCCTGATCGTCACCGAGACGGTGTTCAACATCCCTGGCGTCGCCCGCTTCCTGGTGGAGGCGATCCGCTGGCGCGATTATCCGATCGTGCAAAATCTCGTGATGCTGATCGCCGTGGTCGTGGTGGTCGCGAATTTCGTCGTCGACATGCTCTACGCGGTGTTCGACCCGCGGATCAGGTACACGGACTAGGAGACCAGCTTGGCAGCAATCGACTACGATCTCGAGCTACGGCGGGCCGGCGCGCATGCCACCGGCGGCTGGCGGCGCGTGCTGTTTTTGGCGCAGCGGCACGTGCTCGGCGCCGCCGGGCTCGCCATCATGACGGTGTTCGTGCTCACCGCGATCTTTGCCGACTTCATCGCGCGCTATGATCCCCTGACGGTCGATTCCGCGCGCGCGCTGGCCCGGCCGAGCCTGACGCACTGGATGGGAACGGATTCATTCGGCCGCGACGTGTTCAGCCGCATCATCCACGGCGCACGCATATCGCTGGCCGTCGGCATCGGCTCGACCGCGCTCGGCGGCAGCATCGGCGTCATCGTCGGGCTGACATCAGGCTATCTGTCCGGCTGGGTCGATCTCGTCATCCAGCGTGTCTCCGACGTTCTTCAGGCGCTGCCGCTGCTGGTCCTCGCCCTGATCATGACGGCAGCTCTCGGCCCGTCCTTGCCGAACGTGATCATCGCCATCGCCATTCCGCTGATCCCGACCGTGTCGCGCGTCACCCGCGCCAACACGCTGGCTCTGCGCGAACAGCCCTTCGTCGAAGCGGCCAAGTCGATCGGCATGAGCGAGGTCCGCATCGCGCTCCGCCATGTGCTGCCGAACACGCTGGCGCCGTTGATCGTGCTCGCCACCGCCCAGCTCGGCTCGACCATCCTCACCGAAGCCTCGCTGTCCTTTCTCGGCCTCGGCATCCCCGAGCCTTATCCGTCATGGGGCCGCATGCTCTCGGAGTCCGCCGCCGAATATGTTCGCACCGCGCCCTGGCTCGTGATCTTCCCGGGCATCGCCATCAGCCTCGCAGTGTTCGGCGCCAATCTGTTCGGTGACGCCCTGCGCGACATCCTCGACCCGAGGCAACGCGGCTGATGACGCAAAACTCTGATCTCGTGCTCGAGGTGAAGAACCTGAAGACGGTGTTCTTCACCAATTCCGGCCTGTTCAAGGCCGTGGACGATCTCTCGTTCAAAGTGAAGCGGGGCGAGACGCTGGCGATCGTCGGCGAATCCGGCTGCGGCAAGAGCGTCACCGCGCTCTCGCTGATGCGGCTGGTGCCGGATCCGCCCGGCCGCATCGTGGGCGGCTCCGTCGCGCTCGAAGGCACCGACCTGCTGGCGCTGGATGAAGCGGACATGCGCGCTGTCAGGGGCAATCGCATCTCCATGATCTTCCAGGAGCCGATGACCTCGCTCAATCCGGTGATGCGGATCGGCGACCAGATCGTCGAGGCCGTGCGACTGCACCGGAACATCTCGGCCAAAGAAGCCCGGGATATCGCCGTCGAGATGCTGCGCCTGGTGCGTATCCCCGAGCCGGCGCGACGTGCGCGCGAGTATCCGCATCAACTGTCCGGCGGCATGCGTCAGCGCGCGATGATCGCGATGGCGCTGGCGTGCCGGCCGGCGCTGCTGATTGCGGACGAGCCGACCACCGCGCTCGACGTCACCATCCAGGCGCAGATCCTCGCGTTGATCCTCGACCTTCAGAAGGAGCTCGGCACCGGGCTCTTGCTGATCACGCATGATCTCGGCGTGGTCGCGCAAACGGCGCAGCGCGTGATCGTGATGTACGCGGGACGGAAGGTCGAGGAAGCCAGCGTCGAGGCGCTGTTCGCCTCGCCAAAGCATCCCTACACGCGGGGCCTGATGGCCTCGATCCCGGCCGTGCCCGCCTCCGGCGCTCCCGCGCAGGCGCGGCTGAACGAAATTCCCGGCACCGTGCCGTCGCTGGTCCGGTTGCCCAGGGGCTGCGCCTTCGCGCCGCGCTGCAAGCTCGCGATCAAGCGCTGCGAGGCCGAATATCCGCCGCTTGCCGATTGGGGTGGCGGCCATCTCGCCGCCTGCTGGCGTGCGGAAGAAGTCGCGGAGGTGGCATGACCAAGGCACTGCTCGAGGTCACCGATCTCAAAAAGCATTACCCGGTGCGCGCCGGCCTGCTGCGGCGTCAGGTCGGCACCGTGCACTCGGTCGACGGTGTCTCGTTCTCCGTTGGTGCCGGCGAGACGCTTGGGCTCGTTGGCGAGTCCGGCTGCGGCAAGTCGACGGTGGCGCGCAGCGTGCTGCGGCTGGTGGAGCCGACTTCGGGCCAGATTCGTCTGGATGGTGAGGACATCACTCATTTGTCCAAGTCGGCACTGCGCCCGCACCGCCGCTCGATGCAGATCGTGTTCCAGGACCCGTTTGCCTCGCTCAATCCGCGCATGACCGCCGGCGACATCGTCGGTGAGCCGCTCGCCGTGCACGGGCTTGCAACCGGAAAGGAACTGGGAGCACGCGTCGCAAAGCTGTTCGAGCAGGTGGGCTTGCGGCCCGACCAGATGGGCAATTTCCCGCATCAATTCTCCGGCGGCCAGCGCCAACGCATCTGCATTGCGCGTGCGCTGGCGCTCGGGCCGCGCCTGATCGTCTGCGACGAACCGGTCTCAGCGCTCGACGTCTCGATCCAGGCGCAAGTGATCAATCTGCTGATCGACCTGCAGCGGCAGCACGGCTTCTCCTATCTCTTCATCGCGCACGACCTCGCCGTGGTCGCCCATATCAGCCACCGCGTCGCCGTGATGTATCTCGGCCGCATCGTCGAGATCGCCGGCAAGGACGAATTGTTCCGCAATCCCCGGCATCCCTATACCCAGGCCCTGCTCGCCTCCGTCCCGGTCGCCAACCCGCTCGCGAAGAAGCTCGTACCGCTGGTGGACGGCGACGTGCCGAGCCCGGTGAATCCGCCGTCCGGATGCGCGTTTCACACCCGCTGCCGGTTTGCGATGGAGCGGTGCAAAACCGAGCGGCCGGCGCTGTTGGATGCCGGCAACGGGCATCAGGTGGCGTGTCTGCTCAACGAGGGCACGGGGCGGAGTCAGTAGGCCTCAACATTCGGATCACCGGCCAAGCCGCGAGCGCGGCGGCAAGATGCTTGAGCGTGTGGCCAGAGACGATGTGCCCGGTCGCTTCGAAGATGGCCTCGTCACCGAGTTCGAAAAGCTTGGCCAGTACGTAAAAGAAGATCACGCCGCCGAGCGGCACGCCGAGCGCACCAGGCCGGGCCGGGGTCAACGCCAAGCCCACCGCGAGCGCCATACCGCCGAACTGCACCACCACCCACGGCGTGAGGTTCTCGCGTGCGATCCATGCGGCGAGCAGACCTGCAGCCGCCACCAGTACCACCACCGCGTGACCGGCGCGCACGCTGATGCGCTCGCCGGCCGCGATGCCGAGAAAGCCCGCGAATGCCACCGCCATGCCAAGACGATCGGCGGCGAGCCGCTGCGGCGCGTCCGGGTCCAGATGATAGAAGCTCGACCCTACGCTCGTGAGAATCAATCCCAGGAAGAGGCAGCTCGCACCCGCGGGCGTATCACGGCGCGCGCGCAACCGCACCAGACCCCAAATGCCCATCACCAGGAACGCGAGATTGCTCAACACGTCGCCGGCATTGGGCAGGCCGAGCCACGTCCGGGTGTCGACGAAGTGCGGGATGTGCCAGGCGGAGGCAGGCAGCGCGGGCGCCAGCAGCGCCACCAGCATCAGAACGAAAAGCGCACCGATCAGATATTTCTCGCGCAGGTGCGATGGGGCGAGGCGACGGGACAGGGCGGGAGGCGTGGCCTTGGCTGCTTCGGTGAGATCATTTGCGCGCAACATGCGGGGCTCTCCGTCGAAATGAACGTTGTTCAACATTAGTAGCTATAGAATGAACAAAGTTCAATGCGGATGAAAGCCGCAGCCGCGCTACGCATAACTTATTGAAACAGCTTAGTTTTTTGAGATGTTGTAGGGGGCGAAGCGAACGTGCCCACCTCAGGAGCAATGCCACGATGGTGGACACGTCGCTTCGCGCTTTGCTCACCCGACGAGACTACGTTCGCCGCCTTAGCCTGCCCCGATCTCCGCCACGATCCTGCCCGTGGTCACCTGCTCGCCCTCGGCAACGTCGATTGCGGCGATGACGCCGTCTATGCCGGCCTTGTGGACGTGCTCCATCTTCATCGCCTCCAGCGTCAGCACCGGCTGGCCCGCGGTGACGCGCTCGCCCGGCTTGACCAGGACGGCGACGACACGACCGTTCAGGGCAGCGCGGACCTTGCCGTCACCGCCGTTGGACGTGGCGACCTTCGGCGCGGCAAGGGTGAGATCGGTGACGGCGAGCGGGATGCCGCGGTGCCGGAGATAGAGCCGATCGCCGTCGCGCAGGAAGTTTGCGCTGTCCATCACGCCATCATGGCGGAAGCGGATGGCGTCGGCATCGAGCTGGTCGATCTCAAACCTGTTGTGCCGGCCTTCGGAGGCAACGGTGTAGCTGCCGTCGCGTTCGCGCGTGACTTCGAGCTCCCGCGTCTGGCCGGCGATCTCGATTCTTGCCGGCAGCGGAAACGTTGCCGACAGGCTCCGGCCCCTCTGCCAGGAAGGCGCGCGCGGATTTGTGACGTAGAGCAGCAGGCCCGCCAGCACCGTATCGAATACAGCGCCCGTACGTGGCGCCAACAGTTCGTCGCGGTATGCGCCGATGAAGGCCGTCGTCGCCTCGCCCTTGGCAAAGCCGGGATGACGCAGACACGACAGCAGGAACGCCTGATTGGTGGTCACGCCGAAAGCGGTGAGCTGCTCCAGGCCGACGATCAGCCGTCCCCTCGCCTCCTCGCGCGTGGCGCCATGGCTGATCACTTTGGCGATCATGGAATCGTAGAACGGCGGGATCTCCGAGCCCGATTGCAGCGCGTGCTCGACACGGATGCTGCCAGGCACCTGCCAGCGCGCCATGCGGCCCGATTGCGGCATGAAGTCGTGCTCGGCGTCTTCCGAGCAGAGCCGCACCTCGATGGCATGGCCTGAGAACCTGATGTCCTGCTGCTTCACCGGCAACGGCTCGCCGCGCGCGACGCGCAGCTGCAGCTCGACGAGATCGAGCCCGGTGATCGCCTCGGTCACAGGATGCTCGACCTGAAGCCGCGTGTTCATCTCCATGAAGTAGAACTCGCCGCTCGCATCGAGCAGGAATTCCAGTGTGCCCGCGCCTTCGTAGCGCAGCGCCTTGACAGCGGCGACCGCGACGTCACCCATCTTGGCCCGCAGCTCGGGCGTGACCGCCGGAGATGGCGCCTCCTCGATCAGCTTCTGGTGACGTCGCTGCACCGAGCAATCGCGCTCGCCGAGATGAATGGCATTGCCGTGGCTATCGCCGAATACCTGGATCTCGATGTGGCGCGGGTTCTGGATGGCGCGTTCGAGGATCACCGTGGGATCGCCGAACGCAGCCTTCGCTTCCGACCGCGCGCTGCGCAGGGCGTCGGGAAACGATGCCGCATCGGTGACGAGCCGCATGCCGCGGCCGCCGCCGCCGGCGACCGCCTTGATCATCACGGGGAAGCCGATCTTCCTGGCCTCCGTGAGCATGATCTCGTCGCCCTGCTCAGTGCCTTGATAGCCGGGCACGACGAGGACGCCGGCCTTCTTCATGATCTCCTTGGCGCCGGCCTTGTTGCCCATCGCCCCGATCGCCTGCGGCGACGGACCGATGAAGACAAGCCCGGCATCCTTGCACGCCTGCGCGAAGTCTTCGTTCTCGGCGAGGAAACCGTAGCCGGGATGGACGGCGTCCGCGCCGCTTGCCTTGGCGGCGGCAATGATCGCGGCGATGTTGAGGTAGGATTGCGCGGGCAGCGCCTCGCCGATACGCACGGCCTGGTCGGCCTGCTTGACGTGGATCGCATCGCGATCGGCATCCGAATAGACCGCGATAACGCCAAGGCCGAGCTGCCGCGCGCTGCGCATCACGCGCAATGCGATCTCGCCGCGATTGGCGACCAGGACCTTGAAGAACGGCCGGTGCTGCACTGATCCGTTCCTCATGGGCGGGCCACCGAAAACTGCATGCGCTGGGGCGCGCGCGCATCGCCCTCACGGCAGATCGCGAGCACTTCGGACAGCACCCCGCGGGTATCGCGCGGGTCGATCACGCCGTCGTCGAGCACGCGTGCGCTGGTGGAGAACACGTCCATCTGGCCGTCGAACACGCCGATGATCTGCGCCTTCATGGCATTCAGCTTGTCCTGCTCGATCGGCTTGCCGCGCCGCGCGGCAGCGGCCTCGGTCACGATCGCCATGGTTTCAGCGGCCTGCTCGCCGCCCATCACCGCGGTCTTGGCGTTGGGCCAGGAGAAGCAGAAGCGCGGATGGAAGCCGCGGCCGCACATGCCGTAATTGCCGGCGCCGAAGGAAGCGCCGCAATAGATGGTGATCTGAGGCACGGTGGCCGACGTCACCGCCTGGATCATCTTCGAGCCGTGCTTGATCATGCCGGCTTCCTCATAGGCCTTGCCGACCATGTAACCGGTGGTGTTGTTGAGATAGAGCAGCGGCGTGCGGGTCTGGCAGCAGGCCTGGATGAAATGTGTCGCCTTGTTGGCGCCGGCGGGATCGAGCGGGCCGTTATTGGTGATGATGCCGATGGCCTGGCCCTCGATGCGGGCATGGCCGCAGACGGTGGCTGGGCCGTAATTGGGAGCCATCTCCGTGAAATCGGAACCGTCGACGATGCGCGCGATCACCTGCTTCATGTCCACGGTGCGCTTGTGGTCCATCGGCATGATGCCAAGCAGCTCCTCCTGGTCGTAGCGCGGCGGCTTGAATTGCGGAGCCGCCTTGCCCGGCCGCTCCCATTCCATCGCCGCCATGATCTCGCGCGCGATGCGAAGCGCGTCCCGATCGTCTTCGGCGAGGTAGTCGCCAAGGCCGGACACTTGCGTGTGCATCTCGGCACCGCCGAGCTCTTCCTCGGTCGCGATCTCGCCGGTCGCTGCCTTCAGCAGCGGCGGACCCGCAAGGAACGCGCGGGTGCGGCCGCGCACCATGACGATGTAGTCGGACAGGCCGGTCTGGTAGGCGCCGCCGGCCGTCGAAGAGCCATGCGTGACGGTGACGACAGGCAGGCCTGCCGCCGAGAGCCGCGCGAGATTGCGAAAGATGTTGCCGCCGCGGACAAAGTCCTCGACGCGGTAGCGCAAGAGATTGGCGCCGGCGCTTTCGACCAGCTGGACATAAGGCAGCTTGTTCTCCAGCGCGAGCTCCTGCACCCGCAGCGTCTTGTCGAGGCCGTAAGGTTGCAGCGCACCGGCATCGATGCCGGCATCGTTGGCGCTGACCATGCAGCGGATGCCCGAGACGAAGCCGATGCCTGCGATGACTCCGCCGCCGGGCACGCTCTTGGCGGCATCTGATACGTCGAACATGTAGCCGGCGAGCGTCGACAGCTCGATGAAGGGCGCGCCGGGGTCGAGCACCAGCGCGACGCGCTCGCGCGGCAGCAATTGTCCGCGCTTGTGGAAGCGGTCCTTTGCCGCCGCCGAGACCGCACGGGTGCGCTCCTCCAGCGCGCGCATGCGGTCGATGAGACCCAACATGCCGTCGCGGTTGGCGTGGTAGGCTGCGCTGCCGGGGGAGATGGTGTTTTCGATGACAGACATGACTTGATCCTGCTCGTCATTGCGAGGAGCGAAGCGACGAAACAATCCAGTTGCATCGCTGAGAGATTCTGGATTGCTTCGCTGCGCTCGCAATGACGGGTGAGGCGTTACTTTACCTGTTCGTCCCGAAGATCTTCCGCGCCTCGGCAGGGCTGGCGATCTCGCGGCCCGCACGTCTTGCACAGGCGGCGATGGCTTCGATCAGCTGGCCATTCGATGTCACCTTCTTGCCGTCGGCGAGATAGAAGGCGTCCTCGAGCCCCGTGCGCAAATGGCCGCCGAGCTCGGCGCAGCGCTGGTGCAGCGGCCAGATCTCCTCGCGGCCGATGGCAGTGACCTGGAAATGTGCCTCGGGGCGCTTCAGCTTGATCAGGATCGGGAGCAATTCCGGATCCGACGGCATTCCCGAAGCGACGCCCATCACAAAGTTATATTCGAGCGGGCCCTTGTACATGCCGACCTGGCGGTACATGCCGACGCAGCGCACGATGCCAACGTCAAAGCACTCGAACTCCGGGATGGTGCCGACCGCGTTCATGACGTCGAGATAGTCCTTCACCTTCTCGACCGCGTTGTCGAACATCATCGGCGGCCAAGCCCAGGTGTTGTCGGCCTTGACCTTCAAATAATTCAGCGAGCCGGCGTTGCAGGCGGCGATCTCGGGCTTCGTCTCGCGGATGCAGTCCAGCGCGCCTGAGTAGTTCGGCCCAGATACGCCCGACGTATGATTGATGATCACGCCCGGGCAGGCCTCGCGGATCGCCTGCTGGATCTCCTTGCTGACGGCGACCTCCCAGGACGGCAGATGCCCCTTGTTCGGCGCCTGCTGGCGCAGATGGATGTGCATGATGGATGCGCCGGCATCGAACGCAGCCTTGGCCTCGCGCGCCATCTCTTCCGGCGTCACGGGCACGTTGTGCTGCTTCGGGTCGGTGAGCACGCCGTTCAGCGCGCAGGTGATGACGGCCTTGTCGCTCATGCCACTAATGTCTCGCACGTTGAGAATTCAACGTTTGCGATCATGTGACGGGTGGCACGCGGCTTCTTGCGCGGAGAAGCTGAAGAAAACCAGGAATCGTGGGTTGGGCAAAGCCGCCCTTGCGCCGTGCCCACCACGTTTCAAGTCTCGATGACGATGGTGGGCACGCTCCGCTTTGCTCACCCTACGAAGCTACGAAGCCTCCGCGAGCCGCACCGTCTCGGTGCTGCGGTAGATCGCAAGGTCGCGTGAGCCGACGAAGATCGCGCGCGGCTTCAATCCGTAGAAGCGGCGGATCGAATGGCTGAAATGCGTGGAATCGGGATAGCCGATGTCCTGCGCGAGATGGGCGAGGTTGAGGTCCTGGTTGGCGAAGTGCAGCAAATGGCGCGCACGCTTCCACGCGCGGAAGGAGCGGAAGGAGATGCCGGTCTCTTCCTTGAACAGATGCAGGAAGCGCGAAGCGGACAGCCCTGCTTCCGCCGCGCAGGTGTCGGCCGTCACCGGCTCGCCGGAGAAACGCCCGATGCGGGCGACGGCGCGGGTCACACGCGGATCGAGCACGCGGCGCGGAAGCGCCTCGCCGAAGCACATCTCGTCGAACTCGGCGGTGGTGATGTCGCCATAGCGGCGCTGGCGCAGCAACGCGTAAGCGGCCAGGATCTTGCGGGCATAGGCCGCCTTGTCCGGCCCTCGCAGCCGCTCGGCCAGGACCTCGATCATGCCATCCGGCATGCTTTCCGGCTCCAGCGTCACGCTGATGACGCTGCGATAGTCACTGGCGATGGTGTGCCGCTGGTTCGGCAGGGTCACGATCAACTCGTCCGACGTT
This sequence comes from Bradyrhizobium sp. 199, assembly GCF_023073355.1. GTDB lineage: Bacteria > Pseudomonadota > Alphaproteobacteria > Rhizobiales > Xanthobacteraceae > Bradyrhizobium. The sequence continues at coordinate 283,756 of NZ_JADPJI010000002.1, read as the reverse complement.
TGGACCTCATCAATCGTCAGATGCAGGCTGCCCTTTACGGCGACATAGACATGGCAGCAGCCGGGAGTCCGCTTGCGAGGGCGGCCGAGCAGGCCGGCATAGAATACCCGCTCAGGCGTGATCAGCATCAGATGGTCGGATTCGCGACCTTTATCTTCCATTGGGATCCTCCTCGCGCGGCTCTCAGGCCGCTGCGGACGGAGGTCACCTTAGCGGAAATTTAGGCGCTGTCACGGTGGGATAGCGCTGTCATGGAAAACACGACCGGTCGTTCCGCGGCGGTCCGCAGGACCGAACCCGGAACCTCGAACTTTCGGGTTCGATGCTGCGCATCGCCCCGGAATGACGGGGGCAAGCTTATGCCCTCACCCTTGGCGCAACGTTCTGCTCGACGCCGGCCTTTTGCTCCGCAGCGACAGCGCGCTTGAATCCCTCGCGCTGTTGCAGCCGAGCCCAATAAGCAGCGACATTTGGCCCGAAATCCTTGGCGAGACCGATATTGTCGGCCAGGCGAAGGGCGTACCCGATGACAATGTCAGCGGCGGTGAAGCGACCCGCGCACAAGGTTTCGGCATTGGCCGTTGCTGCCTCGACGGCGCGCAGCCGCCCCAGGAACCATTTGTGGTAATCGCCGGCAACTTGCGGGTTGCGCCGCTCCTCCGGCTCGAGCTGGCTATACCGGAGCACCAGCGTCTGCGGGAAGGTTAACGTGGCATCGCTGAAATACATCCAGTTCAGGAACGCGCCATAGGGGGGATCCTCCGGTCCCACCATCAGCGGCGTCGGGCCGTGCTTGATGCCCAGATAGTGGCAGATGCCGGAGGATTCGGTCATCCGCGTCTCGCCGTCGATCAGGAAGGGGATGGTGCCGAGCGGATTGATGCCGAGATAATCCTTGGCGAAGACCCGCGGCGGGAAAGGCAGCATCTTCAATTCGTAGGACAGCCCCATCTCCTCCAGCATCCAGAGCGGGCGGAACGAGCGCGCGGCGTCGCAGTGATAGAGCGTGATCATCAGGAGCTTCCTTTGCTGCCGGGCAGCGTACCCATCATCTTGCACAGGACCATCAGCATGACTTCGTCGGCGCCGCCGCCGATCGAGGTCAGGCGGCTGTCGCGATACGCGCGGCTAACCGGCGTCTCGTTGGTAAAGCCCATTCCACCCCAATATTGCAAGCAGGCGTCGGTGAGCTCGCGGCCAAGCCGACCGGCCTTCAGCTTGGCCATGGTCGCAAGCCGCGTCACGTCCTCGCCCGCCACCAGCGCCTCGGCGGCGCGATAGATAAGCGCGCGCAACAGCTCGACCTCGGTCTGCATCTCCGCCAGCTTGAAGTGCACGACCTGGTTGTCGAGGATGCTCTGGCCAAAAGCCTTGCGATTGCGAGTGTATTCGATGGTCTGATCGATGATGTATTCATGCGCCTTCAGGCAGGCCGCTGCGCCCCAGAGCCGTTCCTCCTGGAACTGGATCATCTGATAGGTGAAGCCCTTGCCCTCCTCACCGACCCGGTTGCGCTTGGGTACGCGGACATTGTCGAAGAAGATCTGCGCCGTGTCCGACGAGCGCATGCCCATCTTGTCGAGCTTGCGCGCCACGGTCACACCCCTGCTTTTCATGGGCACGCAGATCAGCGACTTGTTGCGGTGAACAGGCCCATCGCCGGTGTTGGCGAGCAGGCAGATCCAGTCGGCCTGGGTGCCGTTCGTGATCCACATCTTGCCGCCGGTGATGACGTAATCGTCGCCGTCGGAGCGCGCCTGCGTCTTGATCGAGGCGACGTCGGAGCCTGCGCCCGGCTCGGAGACACCGATGCAGGCGACGAAATCGCCCGAGATCGATGGCGCCAGAAATTCCCGGCGGACCTCGTCCGAACCGAAGCGCGCCAGCGCCGGTGTCGCCATGTCGGTCTGCACCCCGATCGCCATCGGCACGCCGCCGCAGGTGATGGCGCCCAATTCCTCCGCCATCATCAGCGCATAGGAATAGTCGAGGCCCGAGCCGCCGAATTCCACGGGCTTGTTCAGGCCGAGGAAGCCGAGGCTGCCCATCTTCCTGAACAGCTCGTGCGCCGGGAAGATGCCGGCTTTCTCCCACTCGTCGACATGGGGATTGATCTCGTTGACGATGAACTTCTGCAGGGAGCGGCGGATGTCGTCGTGATCGGTGCTGTAGAGCATTTTCTTTTCCTGGTCATTCCGGGGCGACGCGCAGCGTCGAACCCGGAATCTCGACATCAGACTCATCTCTGGATTCCGGGCTCGCGCTTACGCGCGCCCCGGAATGACGGCATCAGTCACAGCCCCATCTGCCGCGACGCCAGATCCTTCATGATCTCCTCGGTGCCGCCGCCGATGGCGTTGACCTTGACCTCGCGATAGATGCGCTCGGCCTTGATGCCGCGCATGAAGCCGGCGCCGCCGAAGATCTGCACGGCTTCCGAGGCGCAGAAGGCCATGGTCTGCGTCGCCTGATTCTTCATCATGCAGATTTCGGCGACCGGGCTCTCGCCCTGCTCAAGCCGCCAGGCCAGCATCTCCAGCAACGCCTGGGACGCCGCGACTTTCTGCGCCATGTCGACGATCTTGTGACGGATCACCTGATGCTGGACGAGCGGCTTGCCGAAGGTCTTCCGTTCCCTGGCATAGGCGACCGCCTCGTCGAGGCAGACCCGGGCGAAGGCGGTGCAGCTTGCCGCCATACCCATGCGCTCGCTGTTGAAGTTCTGCATGATGATCTTGAAGCCCTGCCCCTCCTCGCCGATCAGGTTCGTGGCGGGCACGCGACACTCGTCGAAATGCAGCGTCGCGGTGTCGGAGGCCCACCAGCCCATCTTCTTCAGCTTGGTGCGGGACAGGCCGGGCGTGTCGCCTTCGATCAGCAGCAGGCTGACGCCGCCAGCACCTTCGCCGCCCGTGCGCACCGCAACGGTCAGATAGTCGGCGCGCATGCCTGAGGTGATGAAGGTCTTCTCCCCGCTCACCACGTAGTGATCGCCGTCGCGCCGCGCCCGCGTGCTGAGGTTCGCGACATCCGAGCCGCCGCCCGGTTCGGTGATCGCGAGCGCGGAGATCTTCTCGCCAGCGAGCACTTGCGGCAGCACGCGTGCCCTAACCTCAGGGCGCGCCGCGCGCGCGATGGGCGGCGAGCCGATGCTGTGGCTCATCAGGCTCGCGCTGACGCCACCGGCTCCGGCCCGCGCCAGTTCCTGACTGGCCACAATCTTCATGAATTGATCGGCGGGGATGCCACCATATTCCTCGGGAAATCCCAGCCCCAACAGGCCGATCTCGGCCGCCTTGCGATAGAGCGGGCGCGGAAATTCACCGGCCTCGTCCCACTCATGGGCGAACGGGGTGATCTCCTTCTCGACGAAGCGGCGCATCATTTCGCGGAAGGCATCATGCTCGGCGGTATAGAACGGGCTCTTCATCGCGCTTTCAGCCTTGCTGACGGATTCGTCCTACCCACCATCGCCGGAACACGGGCCGTTACTTGCGTGGAGTGGCTGGCCGGGAACGGCGCTTCGCCGGGCATGGCCTAGCAACTCAACGCAAGACGATTTTGACCCCTCGCGCGCCAACTCCAAGTCAAAAAAGACGCTGCTGCACAGACTCCGGCCGGCCCCAGGGCCAGGCCGGGCATGGTGCACGGGCAGCAAGAAGGAGGGCGGCACACGACCGCCGAGGGAGGATTTTTTGGCCGTTCGTTACTACGACTGGATCGTTCATCACGGCCGCCGCACGCCTGATAAGGTCGCGGTGATCGACCTCGCGAGCGAGCGCCGCTTCACCTATGCGCAGCTTGATGCCCGCGTCTCGCGCCTCGCCTCGTTCTTGCGTCACATGCTCAAAGTCTCGCGCGGCGACCGCGTCGCGGTGCTGGCGCTGAATACGACCGATACGCTGGAGGTTCAGTTCGCTTGTGGTCGCCTCGGTGCGATCTTCGTGCCGCTGAACACCCGCCTCACCGTTCCCGAGCTGCAGTTCATCACCGGGGATTGCGCGCCGAAGGTGATGGTCCACGACACTGATCTGGCCGAGACGGCGCTCAGCGTCGCAAAGCTCTGCAGCATCGCGACGACCCTGCTGCTCGGTCCCGGCGGGTCCTATGAGGCCGGCATCGCCGCCGCAAGGCCACTCGAGACCATCGAGCAGATCACGCTCGATGATGTCTCGACCATCATGTACACGTCAGGCACGACGGGACATCCCAAGGGGGCAACCATCACCCATGGCATGACCTTCTGGAATTGCGTCAATCTCGGCGGCCCCGCCTGCATCGGGCCGTCGTCTGTGCTGCTCACCGTGCTGCCGCTGTTCCACACCGGCGGGCTGAATTGCTACACCAATCCCGTGCTGCACGCCGGCGGCACGGTGATGATCATGCGCGCCTTCGATCCCGGCACCGCGCTCGGCCTGATCAACGATCCCGCGCAGGGCATCAACGTGTTCTTCGGCGTGCCCGCGATCTACCAGTTCATGGCGCAGCATCCGGCTTTCGCGACGACCGATCTCAGCCGGCTGATCATCGGCGGCGTCGGTGGCGCGCCGATGCCGGTGCCCCTGCTCAAGGTGTGGGAGGCGCGCGGCGTCGCGCTTCAGCAGGGCTACGGCATGACTGAGACCTCGCCGGCCGTACTGGTGCTCGACCGCGAGGATGCGGCGCGGAAAGCCGGCTCTGCCGGCAAGCCGGTGCTGCACACCGAGGTCCGCATCGTTCGGCCCGACGGCAGCGATGCCGATATCGGCGAGCTTGGCGAACTCTGGGTAAAGGGCCCCAACATCACGCCGGGCTATTGGAACAGACCGGAGGCGAACAAGACGTCCTTCACCGACGGCTGGCTGCACACGGGCGATGCTACGCGCGTCGACGAGGAAGGCTTCTACTACATCGTGGACCGATGGAAGGACATGTACATCTCCGGCGGCGAAAACGTCTATCCGGCCGAGGTCGAGAACGTGCTGCACCAACTCGAGGCCATCGCGGAAGCCGCCGTGATCGGCATCCCGGATCCGCAATGGGGGGAAGTGGGCCTTGCCATCGTCGCCGCCAAGCCGGGCCGGAAGCTGACCGAGACCGATGTCATGGCGCATTGCGCGGCAAATCTCGCGCGCTTCAAATGCCCGCGCCAGATCCGCTTCGTCGAAGCGCTACCGCGCAACGCCACCGGCAAGATCCACAAGCCGACCTTGCGCAAGGAGTTCTCGGTGGCCTCGGAAGTCGACAAGAAAGCCGCCAATGCCTGATCCAGGCGCCCTTTAGTGGGCGCTTTGCTTTTTGAAGTGCCTGCCCCTCCCCACAAGAAACTCCAAGGAATTTTTATGAAGAACAAGAAGTTCGTCCTGCTCGCCGCGGCAACGGCCCTCACATTGTTTTCGGTTCAAGGCGCCTCCGCACAAAAGAAATACGACACCGGCGCCAGCGACACCGAGATCAGGATCGGCAATGTCGAGGCCTATTCCGGCCCCGCTTCCGCCTACGGCGTCATCGGCAAGACCGAGGAGGCCTATTTCAAGATGATCAACGACCAGGGCGGCATCAACGGTCGCAAGATCAACTGGATCTCCTACGATGACGGCTACTCGCCGCCCAAGACCGTGGAGCAGGTCCGCAAGCTGATCGAGAGCGACGAGGTGTTCCTGGTCTTCAACGCGCTGGGCACGCCGACCCAGACCGCCGTGCAGAAATATCACAACGCCAAGAAGGTGCCGCAGCTGTTCCTCGCCACCGGCGCCAGCAAATGGAACGACCCGAAGGGTTTCCCCTGGACCATGGGCTTCCAGCCGAGCTATCGGGTCGAGGCGCGGATTTTCGCCAAATACATCTTGCAGGCGAAGCCCGACGCCAAGGTCGCGATCTTCTATGCCAATGACGATTTCGGCAAGGATTACGTCGCCGGCATCAAGGAGATCTTCGGTGACAAGGCCTCCTCGCTGATCGTTGCGGAAGAGAGCTACGAGACCACCGAACCCTCAATCGATTCCCACATCGTCAAGCTGAAGGGCACCGGCGCCAACGTCTTCGTCAACATCTCGACCCCGAAATTCGCAGCCCAGGCGATCAAGAAGATCGCCGAGCTCGAATGGAAGCCGATGCATGTCATGACCGACGTCTCGATCTCGATCGGCGCGGTGATGAAGCCCGCTGGGCTCGATGCTTCGGAAGGCGTGCTGTCGGCGACCTATTTGAAAGACGCATCCGACCCGCAATGGAAGGACGACGAAGGAATGAAGAAGTTTATCGCTTTCATCGACAAATACATGCCGGGCGCCAATGTCTCCGACACCAACCTCGTCTACGGCTATGCCGCCGCGCAGACCCTGGTTCAAACCTTGAAGCAGTGTGGCGACGACCTGACGCGGGACAACGTGATGAAACAGGCCGCCAGCCTCAAGGACTTTACACCCGATACGCTGATCCCCGGAATCAAGATCAACACCGGCGCCAACGACTTCGCGCCGATCGAGCAGCTCAAGATGATCCGCTTCAAGGCTGGCCAGTGGGAGCTGTTCGGGGATATCATCAGCGCGGAAACCGGAGGCTAGTTCTTCGCGCATGTCCTTGGCCAGCGATCCGGAGCCGTCCCCGCAAGGGGCGGCTCCACACGCAAGTGAAATGGCGGCGGAGAAGCCGTTTTTCTTTCTGCACATCCGCAAGACCGCCGGCGTTTCGCTGCGCGGCCTCCTGGCCAACCGCTTTCCTGCGGACCGAATCCTGTTCCAGGCCCATTCGGTCAGCGGGCCGCGGCAGCCAAATGATGCGCTGTTTGCGACCGGCCATGTCGGGTTCGACTATGCCAGGCAGTTCAAAGCTGCTCCGACGATCTTCACCGTGCTGCGCGAGCCGATGGCGCGGAGCATGTCAGCCTATGACTTCTTCCAGAGCCATAGCGAGACCTTCCTTCGACATCTCGCGACCGAGCTGACGGAGGAGGAATATCAAGGCCGCAGCCGCTTCCAGCAGCGTGCGCGCGAGCTCGGGCCGGCCCGCTTTCTCGCCGAGGAGGAGAAGCTGGCGCGCCATTGGCTCGCCAATGTGCAGACGCGGCAATTGGCCGGCGCCGCTTTCGCAGATTGTCCCGATGACGACCCGCAGCTGCTCGATGCTGCCCTGCAAAATCTTGCGGAGGTCGATCTCGCCGGCATCCTCGAACGCGAGCGAGATACTCTGCACCTCCTTGGCCGGATCATGGGCTGGGGAGCGCTTGGCCCGCTGCCCCACCTCAATAGCACGCACGGGCGACGATCCGAGCTCGACGCAGGCTGCCGCCACATCCTGCAATCCTGGAATGAGCTGGACCTCCGGCTCTATGTCGAGGCCTGCCGGTTGTTCGACCAGAAACTGCGCGCCTTGCCCGACGAAGCGGACACGACGGCGATCGCGACATCGCTTATTGGGGGCCGCTTCACGCCGGATCAACCCGTGCACGGCCATGGTTGGCATGAACGGGAATATTTCGCGGACCGTTGGCTGTGCTGGAATTCGGCACCCCTGGCGACGCTGAATCTGCGCGTACGAACAGCCCGCCCGTCGCGGTTCAAATGCCTGCTGTCGCACGTCTTCAGTACGCATACGCTCGACCGCCTCGGGATCGCACTCAACGGCCACCGCCTCGACCTGCGCAAGCGGGCGGTCAGCGACGGCATCCTCATTGAAGGCGACATTGCTGCGACAGCCTGGACGGCGGATGCTCATCGCGCAGCCCTGACTTTTGACTGTCCCGTCTTGGGCAGCCCGCGCGATCTCGATCCGGCCTCATTGGATGCCCGGCAACTCGGATTCGCCCTCGCCTGGCTCGAGCTGGTTTGAATATTCGGTAACCTCGCCCAGTTCGACGGACACGACGGAAAGGCCGAGACGGCGGGAATCGCCGATGCCCCTGAACACGGGGCAAGCCCAGGCAAGGATGGCGGTGCCCGAGGGCGGCAGGTCGACGTTCAGGATGTAGCTGTCGCGGCCGATTATGATCGCAGAGCCGTCCACGCGCACACCGTCGAGATAGAAATGGGCGCCGATTTTCTCCGGTGGCGCGCGCAGCGCCGGACTTTGGATACGGACCGTGTTGCGGCCCGGGATTCCCATGATGCGAACCGCCGCCTCCGGCTCGCTCCAGCGGAAAGTGTGCCCGGCCGATGCCTCCATCGCATGGAATCCGGCTTGCGCGCGCACACCTTCGCCAAGCAGGCCGGCAACCGGCCTCCTGTCGCGTCCGGCGCGATGAATGCAGTCGAGCCTCTGAAGCCGGATCAGCGAGGCGATGTAGCGCCTCATCCATCGCGCGATCGCTGCGCTTGAACCGGCCACCGTCAGTGCGGTCAAGACCGCATACGCGTGCGCGACGGTCAGGCGTGCGGCTACACGCGCGCCAAGGCTGCCGAGCAGCGACGGCACCGCCCAGCGGCAGAAGGCACGCAGCTTCTCGTCAGGCTGTCTCCAGCCTCGGCCCGAAAGGCTGTAGCGCACCAGCGCCTGCAATGCATGACGCGCGAGCGAAACGTCGTAATCATCCCGCTGGCTCCACTCGATCGGGATCTCGAGCAATTCGCTGCCGGGATCGCGGCGTGCCTCGCCGAGATAGCGGATCTCGCCCTGAACGAAATCGAGCGTGAACTTCCTCAGCTCGCCGATCTTGCCGACGTAATAGTGATGGAAGCGCGCCTCTTCCAGGTAACCAATGGCATAGCCTCTCGCGTGATATGCCGCAGCCAGCACCCATTCGGCGAAATGGCCGAGCTCCTCCCGCAGGCCCCCGCATTCCCAATAGACGTCACGCCGCGTCACGAAGCACTGGTCGAGCACTTTACGCCAGGGATGCTGCTTCATCCCGAACTCGATGTCGGCCTGGTACATCGCAGCCTCTGCCACGGACAGTCGGTTATGGCAGATCGGGACCGAATGGCAGGAGAAGCCGGCCCACTCGGGATGAGCCTCGATGGCGCGGATGCACAGCTCGATCACGCCGGGCTCGGGCCAGCAATGCGACTCCGTGAAGAACAGATGGCTGCCGCGGGCTTTGGTTGCGCCGAACGCGCACAGCCCGATATCGTGCTCGGAGTCGGTGAACTCGAGGCGAGCCTCGTCACCGGCCAGCGCCTTCAACTCCTCGCGCGCCCTGAAATCGGGCGGCACGACCAGGATGATTTCGTAGAGGGATTTGTCCGCGGTCTGCGAGGTCCAGCCCAGCCAGGACTGCTCCCATTGCCCGCGATGATATTCGAGCGGGATGATGATGGAGAACAGCGGAGATCCGCCGCCGTATCGCGCGGGCCCATACTGCATGGTCGATCTTTATAAACACATGCCACGCCGCTGCAGGACTATTTCTTGCGGACTATTGCGTCAAAAACAGCGCGAACGATTCTTCTACCGTGCGTCGCAGATGTTTTCGATACAAGGCATGGTTGGCATCATCCGGCGAAACCCGTCCCAGGGAGGGCTGCTGGACGTTTTTCAGGGGTACGTAGGCGATCGGCGCCGCGATGGGCGTGAGCTGCGAGCCGGGGCCAGCGCGGAGCGTCGAGATGATGCCGTACATCTCGCCGGCGACCGTCGGCCGCGACACCGTGATCACGCGGTGCTGGCCATGCTTGATGATGACGAGGTAGATGAAGCCGGACTGATGGGGAACGGCGACCTCGCCGGTATGTTCGTAGGCGGCATCGGTCCGATCGCCCTCTCGGAAGACCAACGAAGAGATTTTCGGCTCCCAGACGATCTCGGTGCGATAGGCGAAGATCGCGTCCTTGTCGCCGAACGACGGCCGCAGCGTGATGTAGATGTCCTCGAGCCAGCTTACGGCACGATGCGCATAGGAGCCGAGGCTGTCCGGGGCGACATCGTTGGCGGCCGGCGGCGTCACCACGACGACGCTTTTGCGCAAAGAGACGCCCAGCGCCTGCTCCAGCCGGACCGTCGTCACCAGCGTGAACGGTCGGCGGCCGCCGAGTACCTTTTCCAATGTCGACAGGCTGAGCTTGGCCTGCTCGGCCAGCGCCTGCCGGGAGATCCGGCGCCTGGCGAGCTCCTCGCGAATGGTCTCGGCGATCTCGCGGCTCTGCTCGTCCGAAAGCTGCTTGTCGGTTGGTTTATCCTGCATCTGCATCGCTAGCCCTGCTCCAGCACGGACATCCTAGCAGGGCGGACAAACCAGCACAAAACCGCACATGACCGCCCAGCGGCGGCCTGCCGGGGCCGGCCGCGGCGGAACATTGCCGATCATTCTGCTCGCGAAATCGGCCCCTCCCGGCGAATGCTCACAGCCAGCAAACGTCCTTTCGGGAGCAGGCCCAATGGTCACCTACGACACAGCTGACAACGACGAGCACCCCATGTTGAACCGGCTGATCAAGCTCGGATTGCTTCTTCTCGCGCAGGGCATCGCGGTGATGCTGATGGCCTTCGTGGCCCTGCTTGTCAGCTTCGGGACGAGTTGGTCGGCAACGACCGAGCCGGCCAGCCTGCTCCAGCCCGGCGATGCACGGTCCGGTACGCTGCTTCTGAAGGACGACGGCGCCACCACCGAAGCGATCCGCCTCGGTATCGACATCGACATCACGGTATCGGGTCCGACGCTGCGCGCCCGGGTCACCCAAATCTTCCGCAACCCGACCAAGGACTGGGCCGAGGCAACCTATGTCTATCCGCTCGCGGCCGGCGCCGCCGTCGATTCGCTGAAGATGGTGGTCGGCGATCGCGTCATCGTCGGAGACATCAAGGAGCGGCAGCAGGCGCGCGTCATCTACGAAGAGGCACGCCGCGCCGGTCAGAAGGCCGCGCTCACCGAGCAGGAACGGCCGAACATCTTCACCAATTCAGTTGCCAATATCGGCCCCGGCGAAACCGTGCTGGTGCAGATCGAATATCAGGAGCCCGTGCATCAATCAGGCAACGAATATTCGCTCCGCCTGCCGCTGGTGGTCGGACCGCGCTACAATCCGGCGCCGATCGTGCAGAGCGTCGACTTCAGCAGCGACGGCTCGGGCTGGGGCGCGGCGACGTCGGCCCCGGTACCGGACCGTGACCGCATCTCGCCGCCGGTGCTGGATCCCGCCAGGACTGCACCGGTCAATCCGACCAGCATCACGGTGCGCCTGAAGGCCGGCTTCGCGCTTGGCGAGGTTAGGAGTCACCACCATAACGTCAAGATCGAGAGTCCGGAGAACACGGCACGCATCATCACGCTCGCCGATGGCGCTGTTCCTGCCGACCGCGACTTCGAGCTGACATGGAAGCCTGCCGCCGAGAAGGCGCCGTCAGTGGGCCTGTTCCGCGAACATGTCGGCGGTGCCGACTACCTGCTCGCCTTCGTCACCCCGCCCAACGCCGAGCAGTCGACACAGAAGCCACTGCCGCGTGAGGTCGTGTTCGTGATCGACAATTCCGGGTCGATGGGCGGCACGTCGATGGTCCAGGCCAAGGCAAGCCTTACTTACGCTCTCTCTCGGCTCCAGCCGACCGATCGTTTCAACGTCATCCGCTTTGACGATACCATGGACGTGCTGTTTCCGGCTTCCGTGCCGGCAGACGCTGCCCATGTCGGCGAGGCGACCTCGTTCGTGAGCGCGCTGCAGGCGCGCGGCGGCACCGAGATGGTGCCGGCGATGCGCGCCGCACTGGCCGACAAGCTCGGCGACACCGGCATGGTTCGCCAGGTCGTATTCCTGACCGATGGTGCAATCGGCAACGAACAGCAATTGTTCGAAGCGATCACGGCGATGCGCGGCCGCTCGCGCGTCTTCATGGTCGGCATCGGGTCGGCGCCCAACACCTATCTGATGACACGCGCCGCCGAGCTCGGCCGTGGAGCCTTCACCCATATCGGGTCGGTCGAGCAGGTGGAGGAGCGCATGCGCGGCTTGTTCGCCAAGCTCGAAAATCCGGCCGTGACCGGCCTCAGCGCGAAATTCTCCGAAGCCAAGGCCGACGTCACCCCCGCGATCATCCCGGACGTCTATCGCGACGAGCCGCTGGTGCTTGCGGCCAAGCTCGACAAGCTGGCGGGCTCGCTCGAGATCAGGGGGCACGTCGGCGACCGTCCATGGTCAGTGACGCTGCCGCTGCAAAATGCGGCCGAAGGCAAGGGCCTGTCGAAACTCTGGGCCAGGCGCAAGATCGGTGACGCCGAGGTGGCGCGCGCCATGCGGGAGCTCGCGCCCGAGGAGGCCGACAAGGCGATCCTGACGCTGGCGCTCGACCATCAGATCGTCACGCGCCTGACCAGCCTTGTCGCCGTCGACAAGACGCCGAATCGCCCCGAAGGCGCGCCGCTCAAGCTCAGCGAGCTGCCGATCAACCTGCCCGCCGGCTGGGAGTTCGAGAAAGTGTTTGGCGAACGGTCGCCGTTCCCGGGGCAGTTGCGTGAACGTCATGCCGATGCGGGCACCTCACCGGCCGCGCGGCGTCCAACATCGGCAGCGCCTGATGCGATCCGTCTGCCCAAGACGGCAACCTCAGCCGAGCTGAAGATGATCGCGGGCCTGATGCTGATTGTGCTCGCCCTGTTTCTATTCGTGTTCAACCGGCGTCAGCCCTTGCTCACTGACGTCGCTTGAGAGAGGAGCTCCCTAACTCCTCTACTTCAGCGCGCGCGGCTGCCCGTCCCACACCCAACGGCCGCGCGCGCCTTTTTATCGATGTCATTGCAAGGAGCGAAGCAACGAACTTCGCTTCGCTCGCAATACGGAAGATGAAATACGATGCCCCGCCTCTTATCTCCATTGGTTCTGTCCCTGATCGGCCTTATCCTGTTCGGCGACGGCGCCTTTATCCACGCCAAGGCGTGGCTCGCACAGGTGCTGCTGGAGCGCGCATTCGACCAGAGCGTCGCGACGGGCCGGATGGTCAAGCCGTGGTCATGGGCCGACACCTGGCCGGTCGCGCGGGTCGAGGTGAAACGGATCGGCGCCAGCACGATCGTGCTGGAAGGCGCGAGCGGGCAGGCGCTTGCCTTTGGACCCGGTCATATCCACCAAACGGTTGATGCCGGCGAGCGCGGCATTGCCGTATATGCCGGACATCGCGACACACATTTCCGTTTCGTGCGGAATGTCGCCATTGGTGACGTGATCGATGTCACACGCGCTGACGGCAAACACTTTCGCTATCGCGCGGATTCATCCGCTGTGGTCCGCTTCGATGCGTCGGGCATCGATCCCACGGCGCGGGATGTCGAACTCGTGCTCACGACCTGCTGGCCGTTCGACGCGGTCACCTCCGGCCCGGAGCGGTATGTCCTGCATGCCACCTTGATCGGAACAGGTGAATAACGGTTCGCAGGCTGTCCCGGATCGATCAAGCGCTCCGTAATCGCGCCGGAGAGGCGGGCCATCGTATTTGACGGCACCGCGAACTGGCGCTGCCGGCCGAAGGCCTGTAAGAAAGGCCCATTGATTTTCGTACGTTGTGATTTTGTGGAAGAACGATACATGGATGCCGAGTTCAGGCAGCGGCTCGAACTACGACTGGAGCAGCTCGAAAATCGTGTCGCGCTCCTGGAAAGGAACCAGGATCTCATCGCCGCCGGGCAAAGGCGATCCTCGCTGCGGAGCCTTTGGCGGCGCCCGCCGATGTGGACCTTCGAGCAATATCCACCGCGCCTGCTCAATTTGAGGGCATTCCCACCGGCCCCCTCGATCCACGGGAATGCACCGCGGATCGCGATCGTCACGCCAAGCTACAACCATGCGCAATATCTCGGCGCCACGATCGAAAGCGTCGTGAGTCAGAGCTATCCCAACCTGTATTATCACGTGCAGGATGGTGCCTCGATCGATGGTACGACAGATCTGCTGAAGAGCCGCGGCGAGGGCATCAGCTGGAAGAGCGGACCTGACAGCGGGCAGTCGAACGCCATCAATCTCGGCTTTGCGGGTATCGACAGCGAGATCATGGCCTATCTCAACAGCGACGACATGCTGCTGCCCGGGACGCTGGCCTATGTCGCCAACTACTTCACGTCGCATCCGCATGTCGACATCGTCTATGGCCATCGCGTCTTCGTCGATCGCGAAGGGCTCGAGGTCGGCCGTGCCGTGCTGCCGCCCCATGACGGGCACGCGCTGCAATATGCCGACTATATCCCGCAGGAGACGATGTTCTGGCGCAAGCGCGTGTGGGACAAGATCGGACCGCTCGACGAGAGCTTTCACTACGCGATGGATTGGGACTTCATCCTGCGAGCGCAGGCTGCGGGATGCAAATTCGTTCGCCTGCCCCGATTCCTCGCCTGCTTCCGAATTCATGACGCCCAGAAGACGGCAGCAACCTACGCAATCGGCGTCAGGGAGATGGGCATCTTGCGGCGTCGCGTGCTCGGCTTCGATCCGACACACATGCAGATCCGCCGCGCCATCGCTCCCTATCTCGCAAGGCAGGTTGTCTTTCACTACGCCCACAAGCTGAACCTGCTGCCGCACTGAGCAAGCGGAGATCAGCGGTCTCGTGACGCACGGACCTCATCGAGCCAGATCCGCTCAAGACCAATGCCGAGAGGGCGTACATCGGCGCTCAACCCCAGATCAGCGGGCGAGCGTGGATCGGATAGGGACAGGCTGATGGTCAAGCTCCCGTCGGCGGCAATCGCGGCGGGATCGAGCATCAACCTGCGCAAGCCCGCAAACGCCCCTGTCGAAAACGTCAATTCCTGCTGCGCTCCGCTGCCGACGCGGCAAACCGCACCCAGTTGCGGATTTCTGTCGGAAACGAAGGCCCGGCACGCCACAACGAGCTCGACCGGCCGTGACGGGACGGGATGAACCTCGAAGCGGAGCACGCAATGCCTGGCGACGGACCAGGTGCCCCATTGCTCCGGCTCGCTCCATCCCTCGATCAACGCAGCGACGCCCGCCCCGCCACATCCAAATTCGAGCTCCTCGGCGCCGAGGACCGGCGCAGACGCGGGAGCCTCCGGAGCGACTAGATCGAACGGCTCCTGATCCGGAACGAACTGCGCGACCACGCGCACGGCATCTGCGATCGAATTGAGCCCGATCGCAGAACCATCGAGCTCGTAAACCACGCGGTTCTGTCCGATGACGCGAACACCCTTGCCGGGTGGCGGCCGATCCGCAAGACGCGCAGGAATGATGATATCGGCGACCTCGAACCCATGCATGCGGGCGAGTTCGCCGATGGTCTGTACGGTTCGATCATACAGCGGCGGCCGATTGTTGATGTCGGTCGCAAGCGCCTGTGCAAGTGCCTTGAAGTCGAGCCGCACGTCGTCATCATCCGCCAGCAACAGATGCTTGAGGACGAGCATGTCCTTGGCAATGAAGAGCTGAAGGGCGTTGAGATCAGGGAGCCGGGGATCGTCGTCAATGGGGCCGAAATCGCGCGCTCCTCGCGACGTTTCGAGCAGATCAATGGTCTCGAAGAACAACGCATGACCGGTGCTGTGCTGCGAAAATCCGGCCATGCTCAGCGGCCGTGACAGTCGGACGAAACTGTCGGTCAGCGCAGCGTTGGCGATACCGGATGCCACGTCCGGCGATAGGCCGATGAAGTAGCGGCCACCGACCGCACGCATCCGATCGATGACGCTGCGGCGGACGAAGGAATTGTAGATCATCGGCAGATTCGCATAATGCGCCTGGAAGCCGAAGATGCGCACCAGCTCGTCGCGCGAGGCGACGCGCTTTGCCGACGAGGTCAGGTCGATCTCGGCGAGCAGCCTGTTGCGGAAGGCCGGATGGTAGTAGCCCGGCCAGTGGTAGCTGTAGGCGTGCCAGCTCAGGAGATCGATCTTTCCGCCCGAGAGCAGATCCGATGCCGTGGCACATGCGTAGGGCATCAACCCGTCGTCATCGCCGAGGAAGGCGATGTATTCGCCCGAGGCATGGCCGAGTGCCTCCTCCCAATTGTCGGTCATGGTCAGCACGGCTTTGCTGGCAAAATGCTTGAACCGCTCGTCCTGGAGGTCTGCGACCATCTTCGCGATCTCAGGATTGCCGCCGTTGTTCTGGACGACGAACTCGCAGTCTGCGTGCGCAGGCTGGCACGCCATGGTCGCGAGCGCGTGGCGAAGCGTGTCGGGACGATCGAGAGTCGGCACCACGATGGACAGAAGCGGCATGATGACCATTTGAGAGAATGAGCGTCACGGTGTCCTAGCATCTTGCCGGATCGTTCGCACTTTCGCCAAAAGTCTTGTGATGCTAGCGTTATCGTCAGGTCTTGTCGTCAAAGACTTGCCCATTCCGCCTCGCGGCATGGAGTCCCGCCACGGCAGCCCGCGCAGCCGGCGCGACAGCGCGTTGCAACAAGAACAAGAAGTGAGGGAAGCGCATGGAAGCTCAAGTGCCTGCCGCATCGGTTTCGCAACGCCCATGGTCTCCGGCACCCGAGGCCGGAGAGATCGTCAAGGGCATCCATGCCATGCTGCATCCGCTCAACATCGTGCTGGTGGGCGCGACCGACAAGCCCGGCAATTATGCCGAGCGCATCTGGAATAATCTGATCAAGTACGGTTACGCGGGCGGCCTCTATCCGGTCAACGCCAAGCGCGAATCGATATGGGGCGTTCCCTGCTACAAGGACTTTGCCAGCCTGCCGGAGAAGCCCGATCACGTTCTGGTGCTGGTGCCGGCGCGCTTTGCCGTCCAGGTGATCCGCGACGCTGCGGCAGCCGGCGCAAGATCGGCTACCATCGTCACCTCGGGCTTCAGCGAGTTGCAGGATGAAGACAGCCAGAAGCTCGCCGCCGAATTGCAGGCGGCCGTGCGCGAGACGGGGCTCGCCGTCACCGGCCCGAATTGCCTCGGCAACTTGAGCGCGGGCGAGAAGCTCTTCACCAACATCGACGACCGCATCGTCACCATGGAGCAAGGCGCGGTGGCAATCGCCGGACAGTCCGGTGCCATTGTCATGGCGATCCGTCAGGCGCTGGAGGATCGGGGTGTTGGTGTCGGCTACATGGTGACGACCGGCAATGAGGCCGGGCTAGAGACGCCAGACTTGATGCGCTATTTCGCCGAGGACCCGAGCATCAAGGTGATCGTCGTCTATCTCGAAGGCGTGCGCAACACCAGGGCGTTTCGCGACGCCTGCAAGGCGGCACGCGCCGCCAGCAAGCCGGTGATCGCGCTCAAGCTCGGCGCGTCCGAGGGCGGCCGCGCCGCGGCGATGGCGCATACCGGTGCGCTCGCGGGCTCGATCGAGACGTTCGACGCCGTTGCGACGCGCGAAGGGGTGATCCGGGTCGGCGGGCTCGACGAGCTGATCGAGACCACCGAATGCTTCGTTCACGCGGCCGTGCCCAAAGGTGACCGGCTCGCTGCCGTCACGCTGTCCGGCGGCAAGCGCGGCATGCTGCTTGACGCCTTCTACAAGGAAGGCCTGAACTTCGCCCCGCTCAGCCCGCACGTCGGCTCCGAACTGGCGAAAATGCTCGGACCGGGCTCGATCGTCGGCAATCCGCTCGACGCCGGCTTTGCCGCGGTCGTCGATCCCTCCGTCTACATGAAGTCGATCAAGCTGATGATCGACGATCCCGCTATAGACATCGTCATCGTCGACGCTGAACTGCCCAAGGCGCCACATGAGCTGCGCGAACGCAACCTGCGCATCGTCGACGAGATGGCGCGCCAGGGCGGCAAGCCCGTGATCTACATCAGCGCGATGTCCATTGGCTTCACCGAGTTCACCAAGACATTACGCAAATCGCTGCCGCATCTCGCGGTCATGCAGGGCATGGACCGGGCGGTGACCGCGATCAAGTCGCTGCTCGCCTATGCCAAGCTGCGCAAGGAGGTGCCCGACATCGTCTCGAGCTCGAAACCTGCCGCGCGCGCCGTGCTGGAGAAGGCATTGAGATCGGCAAGCGGTGCCGCGCTCGACGAGGTCGCCTCGAAGAAGCTCCTGAAGGCCTACGGCATTCCGGTCTCCAAGGAGGCAATTGCGCAGACGGCAGCCGATGCGGCCAAGATCGCAAAGCAGATCGGTTTCCCGGTCGTGGCGAAGGTCGTCAGCGCGGAGATCCTGCACAAATCCGACATCGGCGGTGTCGTGCTGAACCTCAACAGCGCCGCCGAGGTGAAGAAGGCATTCGCCGACATCACCGCCCGGGTGGCGAAGCTGAAAGGCAAGCCGAAGCTCGACGGCATCCTGATCGCGCAACAGGTCAAGGCCGAGCTCGAGCTCGTGGTCGGCGCCTCACTGGACGCCGAGATGGGGCCGGTCGTGCTGTTCGGCACCGGCGGCATCGACATCGAGCTGATGAAGGACGTGGCGCTCGCCGGCGCGCCGCTGGATGAGGCCGAGGCGCGGCTCCTGATCGGCCGCACAAAGGCCGGAATCAAGATGCGGGGCTATCGCGGCAAACCGGCCTTGCACGAGGCCTCCGCAGTGAAAGCGCTGGTCGGCCTGTCGAATTTGATCGCGGATGCCGGCGACCGGATCGCCTCGATCGACATCAATCCGTTCCTGATCAACACCAGGACGGGCGTAGCCGTCGATGCCCTGATCGTCCTCAACAACGCCGCGGCAAGGCGTGCGGCCGGACGTTGAAGTCCTGTAGGGTGGATTAGCGCAGCGTAATCCACCGACTCACCGTTTATGCATACGAGAGATGGTGGCGGGTTACGCTTCGCTAACCCGCCCTACCTAGAATCGCGGCCATTCGAACACTTTCCAACCATCCCGCTTTGGCCTTAGACTCAGCCTCATGGCACGCGCGAGCAATTTGGCGATCGGAACGGCGACGCTGGCGGTGATCGCCATGGCGTTCGGCGGCGTGCTTGGCGTGCAGAAATGGCGCACCATCCAGAGCCGCAGCCAGTTGCGGGTGGTTTTCGAGGGCGGGTCCGCCAGCGGCCTGCGTCGTGGCGGGCCGGTCAATTTCGACGGTGTCCCGGCGGGCCAGATCCTGTCGATCAAGCTGGACAATCCGCGCAAGGTGGTGGCGCTGGTGATGCTCGACAACACCGCCCCGATCCGCAAGGACACGGTGGCGGGCATCGAGTTCCAGGGTCTGACCGGCGTTGCCGCGATCTCGCTGATCGGAGGCGCGCCCTCAGCGCCACCGGTGCCGCTGGACTCTGACGGCGTCCCCGTGCTGACCGCCGATCTCAGCGACGCTGAATCCATCGTCGATACCCTGCACAGTGTCGACCGCACGATCGTCAGCAACGCCCCTGCTATCAGGGACGGGTTGAGCACGTTCGAAAATTACACCGCCGATCTCCGGAGCAAAGGCGGCGAGATCGATTCTGTCATGGCCAAGGTCGACAGCGCCTTCGCAGGCTTCGACAAGGCGGTCACGAAGATCGAGGGCGCCGTGCCCGGCTTCGTCGACGGCAAGGCCGACGAGCTGTACGAGAAGATCAGGGGATTACACGAGCTTGCCGACACCATGAAGAAGAAATCGGCCGGCTTTCTCGAAGACATTCGTCGTTCGCTGCTCGACGTCAGCGAGGCAGCCAACAAAATGAGTGGGACGCCAGCACCCGCCGCCGCCTCGCGCCCGCCGCGCAAGCCCGAGCAGAAGCAGAAGCAGAAGAAGCAGTAGAGCTCTTTCTTATCCTCCCCTGGAGGAGGACCGGATGCATGAAGCAAAGCGAAATGCGATCCGAGGTGAGTTGCGGTGCTTCGCGGCAAGCAGTGTCCGAGTGGAAAGATCACCCACCCCGCTTGCGCTACGCGCGATCGGCCCTGCCCTCCAGGGCAGGGCGGATGCCCACCAGCATGTCGGCGTGTGAATGCGTTGAGACACCGCTAACCCAACAAACAGTATCGCCCCGGACAGGCGAAGCGCAGATCCGGGACCCATGGCAACGGGCAGACGTTCGACGACGACTCGGAGTGACCGGCGCGACCATACTACTCCCCGTGGTTTTGGGTCCCGGGTTCGCTTCGCGCCCGGGACGACGGCGGAATTTGTGGTGAACGTCGCCGCCCCTTCACACGAACGCCCATCACACCAACGCCGCCCTCACCCATACACGAACGCCTTGTCGTCCAGATCCGTCTTGGGGATCTCGTCCTTCTCGGTCCAGTAGTCCTGGCTGTGCTGCCATTCCGGCTTGTCGCCGCGCTTGGGCAACAGATCCATGTTGCGCATCATGTAGCCGGGGTTGAAGTTTTCGGGATCGATCCAGGGCAGGATCGGCATGTTGTGGTCTTCGGCGCGCAAGCTCACCTCGACCTTCTTCTTGCCCTTGGCCTTCATGTGGCCGAGCAGCCGGCAGACGAAATCGGCAACCAGATCGACGCGCAGCGTCCAGCTGGCGCGGAAATAACCGAACACCCAGACCATGTTCGGTACGCCCGTGAACATCATGCCGCGATAGGTGACGGTGTCGCCGAAGGCGAGCGGCTTTCCATCGATCTCGAAGGCGATGTCGCCGAGAGCCGCGAGATTGAAGCCGGTCGCGGTGACGGCGACATCGGCTTCCAGCAGCTTGCCGGATTTGAGCTGGATGCCGTTCTCGACGAAGCACTCGATCTCATCGGTGACGACGGAGGCCTTGCCGCTGGCGATCCCCTTGAACAGGTCGGCATCGGGTACGAAGGCGATGCGCTGCCGCCACGGCCGGTATGTCGGTGTGAAATGCGTCTTGACGTCGTAGTCCGGGCCGAGGACGGCGCTGATCTCGCCGATCAGTTCCTTCTTGACCTGCTCGGGCTTGGTCACGCAGAGCTTGGTGAAGGCATCCTGTTCGAACAGGATCTTGCGTCGCACGATCTCGTGGATCCATTCCTCGTCGACCTGAAGCCGGCGCAGCTCCTCCGCGATTTCGATGGCGTTGCGGCCAAGCCGGAAATAGGTCGGCGAGCGCTGCAGCATGGTGACATGAGCGCATTTGTCCGCAATGTTCGGCACCAGCGTTGCCGCGGTCGCGCCCGAGCCGATCACGACCACCTTCTTGCCCGCGAGATCGATATCGTCAGGCCAGGTCTGGGGATGGACGATGCGGCCCTTGAACCGATCCATGCCCTTCCAGTCCGGCGTGTAGCCTTCCGAATGGCGGTAATAACCCTGGCACATCCAGAGAAAGTTTGCGGTGAAGGTTTTGGCTTCGCCGGTGTCGGTCGTCGTCGCCTCGATGGTCCAGAGATTCTGCTCGCTCGACCAGCTCGCCGAGTTGATCTTGTGCTTGTAGCGGATGTGCTTTGCGAGGTCGTTGTCCTCGATCACCTCGTTCATATAGGAGAGAATCTCCTCGGCGGTCGCGATCGGCGGGCCGACCCACGGCTTGAAGCTGTAGCCGAAGGTATGGAGATCGCTGTCGGAGCGAATGCCGGGATAGCGATGTGTGCTCCAGGTGCCACCGAACGTTTCCTGCGTCTCCAGGATGACATAGCTGGTGCCCGGCAGCTGCTTTTCGATGTGATAGGCGCTGCCGATCCCTGAGATGCCGGCGCCGACGATCAGCACGTCGAAATGTTCGGAAGCTTGCTTGGTAGCGGTGTGACCGCGAACAGCGACATTCATTGTTGCTTCTATGCCTTGGTTGTTTGTGGCCGCCTTTGATGGACGACTCGTTTCCTCCGCGGCCGGCATGATCACCCGCCGCGCTTCCGCTTCAAAATGACATAGATCAAGCCCCGGTCAAATCACAGCGCCGCACCCCAGCTCCGCGCGGTCTGCAAGATCCAGTCGCGGTAGAGCGTGAGCGGGGTGACGCCGGTCAGCCCGCCGCAGCCGGCCGTGCCGTTCGGCCCCGTGGACCAGCTGATCAGGCCGACCAGCACGGCACCATTCGGCTTGTCCTCGAACACGGGGCCACCGGAATCGCCGGTGCAAGAGCCAATTCCGTCGCGAACACCGTTGGTTACGGGGTCGACCAGCCGAATCTGGAGCGTGCCGGGCTGGCCGGTGGCGACAAGCGCGGCAACACGCGTGGTGCCGCCGCTCTTGCCATCGCCGCGAACGGTGACGCCGATGCCGGCGATGGTGAAGCGGTCGCCGACCCGAATTGGAATTTGCGGCATGCCGACCGGTACTGTGGATTTTCCCTTGAGTGGAATTTCCAGTTGCAGCAGCGCCACGTCGGCGGTGGCGCGGTGCGACTGCATCGCCTGCATGTTGAAGCTCGGATGGATCGCGACCGTGCGCACGTTCATCAATTGCGGTTGGCCGTCGGTTCCGCGATCGACGATCTTGTAGTCCGCGCCGGGCTGCACGCAGTGAGCGACGGTGAGCACGAGTCTTGGCGCGATCAAACTGCCGGTGCAGAAATTGCCGCGCGAGCCGACGATGGTAACGACGGCACGCGCGACACCATCCGCCTGCGGCGTGCCGCCGCCGACGATGGCCTGCGCGGGCGCGGCGAGCAGCAGAGTAGCCGTGGCGAATATCGCGATCGTCTTCATGGAGAACATGTCTCGGCCGTCGGTTCGGTGAGCGCCTGGAATTTGCTTCGGACTGGCCCTTGCCGATAGCGCATGCTAGCCCTCTTGGAAAGGAATTGACGAGGGTAGGACATTGGCGATCGAGGCGGTGATCTTTGATTTTGGCGGCGTGCTGACGAGTTCGCCGTTCGAGGCCTTCGCGCGGTTCGAGACCGAACGCGGTCTGCCGATCGATATCATCCGGCGCACCAACGCCGCCAACCATCTGGAAAATGCCTGGGCCAAATTTGAGCGCGCCGAGGTCGATATCGACGCGTTCGATCATTTGTTTGCCGAGGAATCCCGTGCGCTCGGCGCCGAAGTGCGCGGGCGCGAGGTGGTATCGCTGCTGCAGGGCGATCTGCGCCCCGAGATGGTCGAGGCATTGAAGCGCATCAAGGCGAAATTCAAGACCGGCTGCATCACCAACAACCTTCCGGCCAATGCCATCGGCAGCATGACGGGACGCTCGCTTTATATCGCCGAAGTCATGGTGCTGTTCGATCATGTGATCGAATCCGCCAAGATCGGTCTGCGCAAGCCGGACCCGCGGATCTACCGGCTGATGGTCGAGACGCTGAACGTCGACTCGAAGAATTGCGTCTATCTCGACGACCTCGGCGTCAACCTGAAGCCGGCACGCGAGATGGGCATGACCACCATCAAGGTGACGAGCGGCGCGCAGGCGATCGCCGAGCTCGAGCAGGCGACGGGGTTGAAGCTGAGCTAGCCATAGAGCTTCCAATGGTAGGGTAGGCAAAGCGAAGCGTGCCCACCACAAGCCGATCGTGGGCGCGGCGCTTCCGCGCCTTTGCCCATGCTGCGCGACTTACTCCGCTGCAACCCGCTCGGGAAACGCCGCCGCGAGCGAAGCACGGTCGGGCTTCAGCACGCCGCGCTCGGTGATCAAACCGGTCACGAGCCGTGCCGGCGTCACATCGAAGGCATAATTCGCAACCGGCGATCCCTCGGGGACGATGCGCACCGTCTCCAGCCTTCCGTCGGCGGTGCGGCCGGTCATGTCGGTGACCTCCGTCCCGCTGCGCTGCTCGATGGGGATATCGCGGATGCCGTCATGGACGGCGAAATCGATCGTCGGTGACGGCAGCGCGACGTAGAACGGCACGCCGTTATCGTGGGCGGCGAGCGCCTTCAGATAGGTGCCGATCTTGTTGCAGACGTCGCCATTGGCAGCGACGCGGTCGGTGCCGACGATGGCGAGATCGACCATGCCGTGCTGCATCAGATGCCCGCCGGTGTTGTCGGGGATCACCGTGTGCGGCACGCCGTGATGGCCGAGTTCCCAGGCCGTGAGCGAGGCGCCCTGGTTGCGCGGACGCGTCTCGTCGACCCAGACATGGATCTTGATGCCGCGCTCATGCGCAAGATAGATCGGCGCCGTCGCGGTGCCCCAGTCGACGGTGGCGAGCCAGCCGGCGTTGCAATGGGTCAGCACATTGACGGTCTCACCCGGCTTCTTCGATGCGATCGCCTCAATCAGCTTGAGGCCGTTGCCGGCAATGCCCTGGTTGATCTCGACATCCTGCTCGACGATCTCGTCGGCGCGCGCATAGGCCGCCTCGGCCCGTTCAACCGGATCGATCGGCGCCAGCGTTGTGCGCATCTCGTCCAGCGCCCATTTCAGATTGATTGCCGTCGGCCGCGCCACGACCAGCGTCTCATAGCCGCGCTTCAGACCGGCATCGGAGGCATCCTCGCGCATCGCCAGCGCCATGCCATAGGCCGCGGTGGCACCGATCAGCGGCGCGCCGCGCACCAGCATGTCGCGGATGGCGACGGCGGCGTCTTCACACGATGTCAGCTTGGCGACGACGAATTCGTGCGGCAGCCGGCGCTGATCGATCGCGCCGATCGACCAGCCGTCGCCTTCGCGCCAGATACTGCGGAAATGCTTGCCGTCGACCTTCATGGCATTCTGCCTTTTCGTCTTTCTTGCGCCTCAACCGCGCAGCACGCGCCCGGCCACCGCATCGAGCTTCTTCAGAATCTCGGGATCGCGTGCCTCGGGCGCCGTGATCAGCGCGGTGTCGAGCGCGCGATCCGAGCCGATCGGGCACGGCTCGTGCTCGCGCGGGAAATCCTTTGCGAGCCGCGCCACCAGCGCCTTCGCCTTGTCGGCATTCGACGTCAGCACACGGATGATGTCCTGCACGGTGACGGCGTCGTGGTCGGGATGCCAGCAGTCGAAATCCGTCACCATTGCCACCGTGGCGTAGCAGATTTCCGCCTCACGCGCGAGCTTGGCCTCCGGCATGTTGGTCATGCCGATCACTGAATAGCCCAGCGCCTTGTAGGTCATGCTCTCCGCATAAGTGGAGAATTGCGGCCCCTCCATGCAGACATAGGTCCCGGTACGCCCGATTGCGATGCCCTCTGCCTCGGCTGCTGCGGCCAGGTGAATACGCAGCCGCGGCGAGACCGGATGCGCCATCGACACATGCGCGACGCAGCCCCGGCCGAAGAACGAGCTTTCGCGCTTGTGGGTGCGGTCGACGAACTGATCGACGAGAACGAAAGTGCCGGGCGGCAGTTCCTCCGTGAAGGAGCCGCAGGCCGACAGCGAGATCAGGTCGGTGACGCCGGCGCGCTTCAGCACGTCGATATTTGCGCGATAATTGATGTCGGAGGGTGACAGACGGTGGCCCTTGTCGTGCCGCGGCAGGAACACGATCGGAAGGCCCGCGATGGTGCCACGCCTTAAGGGAGCCGACGGCTCGCCCCAGGGGCTCTCGATCACCTCTTCGCGCGCACCCTCGAGGCCCGGCAGGTCATAGATGCCCGAGCCGCCGATGATGCCCAATACAGCCTTCGTCATACCTGCTCCACCCTGTCAGCCACGTGCGACATGGTTAAGCTATGCCAGCTTTGGGACGGTTTTGGAACGGGGGTGAGGAGGACGGCGGCGATGTGAGGAGCGCAAAGCGGCGCGTCATATTCAGTGGTCGTCCCCGCGAACGCGCACCCTGGTGCGTGCGCAGGGATGACACCCGTTTGGTTAAGCCGCGGTGGCCACCCGCAGCTGGGCCGCGACCATGCGCTCCAGCGTCTCGACGGACTGGAAGTTCTCCGGTGTGATCTCGGATTGCGGGATGGTAAAGTCGAACTCGGCTTCGACACCGAGCATCAGATTGACCATGTCCATCGAGGTCAGGCCGGCATCGACGAGCTTGGCGGACGGCGTGACGTCGGCGACGAGCGAATTCTGTTCGAGGATGCCCTTCACCAGCTTGATGATGCGATTGCGCAATTCGGTATCAAAGATTTGCATCGGCAAATTCCCGTTTGTCTGTCAAAGGTCGGACCCGCTTCCGGCTACGATGGGCGCGGTCTGCCGGTCCCGCAATGGGCGGCATTCATACGTCGCGTTTCTTAGTAAACGATGACTCAGATTGTCTGGAATTCGGGCTTCTTCCAGATTCCTAACGCGATGCCGTAAAAACGGGAGATGCAAACAACCGGACCTTAACTGTTCGTTCGGAATTGGACTTTGTTTACCCTCTATTTCATCGACGAATTTGAATTAAATCCGTAGCCTCGTCTCACAAGCAAAGATGGCCGGAGGATCGCTGACGCGCATCGCGAATGATGCCGGCGATCTCGAACGGCGAACCGGAGGCGGACGAGTATGAACGTGCGTGAAGCAGTCCTCACTGTCGACGAGACGCAGACCAGCTTCCTGGAGCAGGGTCCCTCCCTGATCGAGCGCGCCGCCCGGACCGCGGCCGCTGCGGCGGCAGACGCCGATGGCGTCGATCGCGACGCCCGCTTCCCGCACAAGGCTTTCGAGGTAGCCCGCGAGCAGAAGCTGCTCGGCGTCATGATCCCGGTCGAGTTCGGCGGCTTCGGTGCCTCGATCTACGACGTCACCGACATCTGCTACACGCTCGGACGCGCCTGTGCCTCGACCGCGATGATCTACGCGATGCACCAGACCAAGGTTGCCTGCGTCGTCAGGCACGGCCACGGCATACCCTGGATGGAAACCATGATGCGCCGGGTTGCCCGCGACCAGTGGCTGCTCGCCTCCTCTACCACCGAAGGCCAGAACGGCGGCAACATCCGCGCCAGCGCCGCCGCCGTCGACCACGCCGGCGACACCGTTTCGCTGATGCGCGACGCCACCGTGATCTCCTACGGCGCCGAGGCCGATGGCCTCGTCACCATCGCCCGCCGCGCCACCAATGCCGCCGCCTCCGACCAGGTGTTGCTGGCGCTTGCCAAGGACGATTATTCGCTGAAGCGGACGCTGGGCTGGGAAACGCTCGGCATGCGCGGCACCTGCTCGACCGGTTTCGAGCTGAAGGTCGATTGCCCCGCCGATCGCGTCTTCCCGGAATCCTATGACAAGATCCACTCGCAGACCATGACGCCGTTCGCACATCTGTGCTGGTCGTCGGCCTGGGCCGGCATCGCCGCCGCAGCCGTGACCCGCGCGCAGGCCTTCGTCCGTAAGGCGGCGCGCAGCTCCGGCGGCCAAATGCCCCCGGCCGCGGCGCATTTCACCGCCGCCAAGATGTCGCTGGCCAAGCTGCGCGCGCTGATCGCTGCCAACACCGAGGCTTTCGCCCGAGCAGAGCATGATGAGCGCGCCCTGAGCTCGCTCGACTTCCAGTCCTCGATCACGCTTCTGAAGGTGCAGGCCTCCGAGCTCGCCGTCGAGACCGTGATGCATGCGATGCGCACAGCCGGCCTTTCCGGCTACCGCAATGACGGCGAGTTCACCATGGGCCGGCATCTCCGCGACGTGTTGTCGTCTCCGATCATGATCAATAACGACCGCATTCTGGCCAATGCTGCGACATCGACGCTGATGAGCGGTGTGCCGACAAGCCTTCGCGACTGAATTACAAGAACAATTTTGAAATAACAGGACGCCCGCGCCATGAACATTGCCATCCTCACCGACTCGCCCACGACCGCGCCGCAGATGATCGACCCGCTCGATCATCTCGCCGACAAGCTATTCCACCGCATGGGCGCTGACGGCGTCTATGCCCGCACCGGGCTCTATGAAGGCATCGTCGAGAAGCTTGCCGCGCTGATCACAAGCCATCGCGAGGCCGGCACCGAGGTGATGCGCTTCCCGCCGGTGATGAGTCGCGCCCAGCTCGAGAAGTCCGGCTACCTCAAGAGCTTTCCGAACCTGCTCGGCTGCGTCTGCGGCCTGCACGGCACCGAGCGCGAGATCAACGCCGCCGTGAGCCGCTTCGATGCCGGCGGCGACTGGACCAGCTCGCTGTCGCCCGCCGACCTCGTGCTGTCGCCTGCCGCCTGCTATCCGGTCTATCCGATCGCGGCGAGCCGCGGACCCTTGCCGAAGGGCGGCCTGCGCTTCGATGTCGCGGCGGATTGTTTCCGCCGCGAGCCGTCGAAGCATCTCGACCGGCTGCAATCGTTCCGGATGCGCGAATATGTCTGCATCGGCAGCCCTGACGACGTCGCCAATTTCCGCGAGCGCTGGATGGTGCGCGCGCAGGCGATCGCCACCGATCTCGGACTTACCTTTCGCGTCGACTATGCCAGCGATCCCTTCTTCGGTCGCGTCGGTCAGATGAAGGCGGTGAGCCAAAAGCAGCAGCAGCTCAAGTTCGAACTGCTGATCCCGCTGCGCTCCGAGGAGCAGCCGACGGCGTGCATGAGCTTCAACTATCACCGCGAGCACTTCGGCACGACCTGGGGAATCCAGGATGCCAGTGGCGAGCCGGCCCATACCGGCTGCGTCGCCTTCGGCATGGATCGACTGGCTGTCGCCATGTTCCACACCCACGGCACCGACCTGTCCGCCTGGCCCGCCAAGGTGCGCGACCTCCTGGGCCTGCAGTCGCGGGTCACGGCCGACGCTCACGTCGAAGGCTGGCGCTAAGAGCGTGATCCGGATCCGAATGACCACGTTAGCGAAAAGCGCGAAGCGGTTCTTCGAGAACATCGTGCTGAAACAATCGACCGAACGAGGCCTGTCATTTCCACGGGTAAGCCGAGCGTGATTCACACCAAGGTCCGATGCCGCGAGATCACCGAGTCCGACGCCGAAGCGGTCGCGGACCTGCTGACGCGCGGCTTCGTCGGCCGCTCGCGAGACTATTGGATCCAGGGTCTGCGCCGGCAGGCCTTCCGCTCCGTACCGGAGGGCTATCCGCGCTTCGGCTACATGCTCGACAATGAGGGCACGCCGGTCGGCGTGCTGCTGCTGATCTACACGGCGCGGAAGAACGGCGACGAGACCGCC
Organism: Bradyrhizobium sp. 199; assembly: GCF_023073355.1. Taxonomy (GTDB): domain Bacteria; phylum Pseudomonadota; class Alphaproteobacteria; order Rhizobiales; family Xanthobacteraceae; genus Bradyrhizobium. Next base: position 255,180 of record NZ_JADPJI010000002.1, on the reverse strand, counting down.
ATCCAGTGCAATTTGTCGAGCTGGTATGTCGATCCGGCCTACCGCAACTATGCCCCGCTGCTGACCAAGATCGCGCAGCGGCACAAGGACGTGACTTATTTCAACATCAGTCCGGCGCCGTGGACCTGGCCGATCATCGAGACGCAGGGCTTTCGCGCCTATTGCCGCGGCATATTCTTCTCGGTCCCTGCACTGGCGCGCGTCCCGCGCTGGAGCGAGATCGAGGTCATCTCGCCTCACGCGAAGACGATCGAGGGGCTTTCCGAATCCGAGACCGAACTGCTGACGCGGCATGCGCGCTACAATTGCCTCAGCCTCGTCTGCCGCACGCCGAAGGGAGCCTTTCCCTTCGTTCTGCAACCGGTCCGCATCCGCCGCGGCTTCATCGCGCCCCCGGCAATGAAGCTGATCTATTGCCGCAGCGCCGCGGAATACGCGACCTGTGCAGGCCGCATCGGCCGGCTGCTGCTCCGGCTCGGCAAGATCGCGGTGGCGATCGATTCCAATGGCCCGATTCCCGGCCTTGTCGGTATTTATACCGAGCGGCGCGGACGCAAATATTTCAAGGGCCCGCATCGGCCGCAGCTGGGCGATCTCACAGATACGGAACTCGTGTTGTACGGGCCGTAGAGGAGGCCCTCAGCCGAGAGCACACTGCGGACCCAGCGAACGCATGCGTTCGCAGGGTCGACGACGGAACTTGCCGCGTGCCGACGCGCCAACTCTCGCTTGCACCACCGCATTTCCCACGGCCTCTCCATTGCCAGTCACCCTCCGTAAACTACTGCGCTTAAGGGAATTTTCCGGCCTCTTCGCTACGCTCGGTGGCTGAATTAAGTTGCGTTAAGTCTATTGCCCGCCGAGATCCCACCGACCCCATGACATCGACCCGCGACAACGAGCTTGGTGCACGCCGCGAGCAGGGCCCGGAGGCCCTGGTCGCGCTGAGCCAGCTTGCGCTCGACCACATGGAGCAAGGCGTCTGCGTCTACGATGCCGACAACCGGATCGTGCTGGTCAATCAGCGCTACCTTTCCTTCTTCAACATGTCGGCCGATATCGTGCGGGTGGGCACGAGCTACCGCGAGGTGCTCGCCCACAGCGCCGCGCGCGGCAACTTTCCGGAGAGCGAGCTCGACCCGCTGTATTCGGCGCGGATCGCGCAGGTTGCTGGGGGAAAACCGTTCCGGACCGAGCAGCGGCTTGCGAGCGGCCTCGTCGTGTCGCTCGAGCTGAAGCCGCTTCCCGGCGGCGGCTGGATGACGATCTGCGACGATGTCAGCCGTCTCGCCCGGCTCGAGGCGGAACTGCGCGTGCAGACCGAGCGCAGCCAGCACGCGCTCTCCAACATGTCGCACGGCCTCATCATGTACGATGCCGACAGCCGCGTCGTCGTCTGCAACGAACGTTTCCTGAACCTCTACAATCTCGACCCCGAGGTCGTGAAGCCCGGCATCTCGCATCGCACGGTACTCGACCATTGGGTTTCGCGCGGCAATTTGCCGGGCATGCCGGCCGAGGAATTCCATAAATCCAGGTTGGACGACGTGCGCACCAGAAAGGCAAAATCCCTGCTGGTGATGCGTTATGACGGACGGATGGTGCAGGCGGTCTCCCGCTTCCTGCCCGACGGGGGCTGGGTGACCGTGCACGAGGACGTCACGGAGCGGCTGCAATACGAGGAAACGCTGAGGCAGCAGAACTTCATCCTCGATGCGGCGCTGGAGAACATGGCGCACGGGCTCGCCTTCTACGACAGCGACATGCGTCTTCGGGTCTGCAACACCACCTATCGCAAGCTTTTCCGGCTGTCTCCGGAGGAAACGAAGCCCGGTACACATCTGTCCGAGTTGATCGAGCGGTCGATGGCGAACGGCGCGTTCGCTTCCGAATACAGCCCTCAACAGCTGCTGGAAGCCGCCAGTGCGAGGATCGCGAGCCGCGACTCCTCGCCGATGCGCCGGCGCATGGCGGACGATACGATGATCTCGGTGCGCTACTGCGCGCTGCCGGACGGCGGCTTCGTCACCACCTACGAGGACATCACCGAACGCGAGCGCGCGGTTGAAGAGCTAAGCGAGCAGTATCGTCGCTTCGACGCGGCTCTGAACAACATGAGCCAAGGCCTGTGCATGCTCGACGCGAGCCTGCGGGTGATCGTGTGCAATCGGCGTTATATCGAGATGTACGGCCTGTCGCCTGATGTCGTGAAGCCCGGCGTCTCGATGCGTGAGATCATGGAGCACAGCTGCGAGCTCGGCATCCATGCGAACACTACAGCGGCGCGACTCTACGCAGATTACGTCGAGCGGCTGCGCGAGGGCGAGCATACGCTGCACCGCCATTTAAGCGACGGCCGCATCATCAAGCTCAATCACAAGCGGATGGAGCATGGTGGCTGGGTCGTCACCTATGAGGACGTCACCGAGCGCCACAAGGCGCAGGCGCGTGTCGCGCACATGGCGCGGCACGATTCGCTCACCGACCTGCCCAACCGCACGCTGTTCCGCGAGAAGATGGGCGAGGGACTGAACCAGGTCGCGATCGCCGGCGGGGCGATGGCGGTGCTGTGCTTCGACCTCGACAATTTCAAGACCGTCAACGACCGCCTCGGTCACGCCGCCGGCGACCGGCTGCTGCGCTGGGTTGCCGCGCGCCTGAAGGAGAATGCCGGCGAACACGACACCGTCGCACGCCTCGGCGGCGACGAGTTTGCCGTGCTGCAGCGTGGACCGCAGCCGCAATCGGCCGAGAAGCTCGCCCGGCGTCTGGTCGAAATCATCGGTCACCCGCCAGCGCTCGAAAGCCAGTCGATCCATGTCGGCGTCTCCGTCGGCATCTCGATCGCGCCCGATCACGGGCTCGATGCCGACGAACTGATGAAATGCGCCGACCTCGCGCTGTACCAGGCCAAGGCCAGGGGGCGCGGCGCCTACCAGCTGTTCGAGCCCGAGATGGAAGAAGAGGCACGCAGCCGGCACGCGCTGGAGCACGATCTGCGCGGCGCGCTGGAGGCAGGCGAATTCCACCTGGTGTTCCAGCCGCAGGTACGGCTCGACAGCTCCGAACTCACCGGCTTCGAGGCGCTGCTGCGCTGGAAACATCCCTCGCGCGGCCTCGTCTCGCCGGCCGAGTTCATTCCGATCGCTGAAGAGAACGGGCTGATCGTTCCGATCGGCGAATGGGTGCTGCGCACCGCCTGTGCGACCGCCGTGTCCTGGCCCGGTGTCACTGTCGCGGTGAACCTGTCGCCGGTGCAGTTCCGTTCGCGGGGGCTGGTGGCGATGGTCACGAGCGCGCTGGCGGAGGCCGGCCTGCCGCCGCAGCGGCTCGAGCTAGAGGTTACCGAGACGGCGCTGCTCGACGACAGCGAGGCGACGATCGAAATCCTGCACCAGCTCCGCTCGCTGGGGATCCGCGTCAGCCTCGACGATTTCGGCGTCGGCTATTCCTCGCTGAGCTACCTGCGCAAGTTCCCGTTCGACCGCATCAAGATCGACCGCTCCTTCGTCGGTACGCTCGGCGAAAGCCCGGAGAGCGTGGCGATCGTCCGCACCATCGCGAGCCTCGGCTCCGTACTCGGAGTCGAGACGACGGCGGAGGGCGTGGAGACCAGGGAGCAACTCGACTTCGTCCGCGAATGCGGCTGCACGGCCGTGCAAGGCTATTATTTCGGAAAGCCGTGCCCGGCATCGGAAGTCGGCCGCACCATCGAGACGCTGAACACGGTTCGGCGCGTGGCATAGCGGCGCGCTTCCTCAAATTCCGTATCTCGGCACACGGCAAACGACGAATTGTCGCACGTGCCGGTTCTGCCGGAATTGCCGCACAGACCGCTGCGCGCGGTCCGCGCAATGCGCTTTTCTTCTTCCTCGATTTCGGGAACAATCACCTCATGACAATGAGAAACGGCGGTCGAACGAGACCGCTGCGAGGGAGGTGTTTCAATGCCGCGATACCGGCTGAAGACGATTGCCGTTGCCGCCATGTATGTTGTCGGCGCTTTGCTCGCGACTGACGCCAGTGCGCAGGATTATCCCACCAAGCCGATCACGCTGATTGTGCCGTGGCCGGCCGGTGGGTCGACCGACATCTCGATGCGCGCGATCGCCGACAGCGCCTCCAAAGTGCTGGGTCAGCCGATCGTGATCGACAACAAGGCCGGCGGCGGCGGCACGGTGGGACCGGCGACCATGGCTGCCGCGGCGAAGCCGGACGGCTACACCATCTCGCAGCTTCCGATCACCGTCTTCCGTCTTCCCTTGATGCAGGAAGTGTCGTGGGATCCGGCAAAGGATTTCACCTATATCATCCACCTCACCGGCTACACTTTCGGCGTGACCACCAGCGCAGAGTCGCAGTTCAAGAGCTGGAAGGACGTGGTGGATTTCGCAAAGGCGAATCCGGGCAAGGTGACGTATGCGACGCCCGGCGCCGGCACCTCGCTGCACATCGGCATGGAGCAGATCGCCGGGATGTCCGGCATCAAGCTGACGCAAGTCCCTTTCAAGGGCGGCGCGGAGACCAACGCTGCGGTGCTGGGACAGCATACGATGCTTCAGGCGGACTCCACGGGATGGCGGCCGCTGGTCGACGCCGGCAAGCTGCGGCTGCTGATGGTGTGGACCGGCTCACGCTCGCCGAACTACCCTGACGTGCCGACGCTGAAAGAGCTCGGTTATCCCATGGTCTATGACTCCCCGTTCGGCATCGCCGGCCCGAAGGGCCTCGATCCAAAGATCGTCGCCAAGCTGCACGATGCCTTCAAGAAGGCGGTCGAGGACCCGGCAGTCGTGGCAACGCTCGCCAAATACGACATGGTGCCGAACTACAAGAACACCGAGGACTACAAGAAGTTCGTGGTCGAGGTCACGGAGTCCGAGCGCAAGGTGATCGACACGCTTGGGCTGGCAAAGAAGTAGGACTGAGCCGCTTTGTGTCCTTCACGCGATGCAGCGCTTCTTCAGCGATGCACCGCAGACCCGGGACCCACCTTTTTCGTCCACACTCATGGGCCCCGGCTCTGCAGCGCACAGCTCGCGCTGCAGGGTCCGGGGAACGTCCGAAAGACCGTCGATGAACGATCAAGCCAACGTCAAACTCCGTCTCAGCAATTCCGAACTCTGGGGCGGAGTGATCGGACTCGCGCTCGGCGGCTTTGTGATCTGGTCAGGCCTGAAGCTCAAGCTCGGCTCCATCAACGATCCCGGCTCCGGTTACGTGCTGTTCTACACGGGCATCCTGATGTGCGTGTTCGCAGGCTCGATCATCGTCTCGGCGATCACCGAGGGCGGGCCCACGCTGGCCTCGCGCTTGGAAAATGTGCGCTGGAGCAAGCCGCTCCTGCTGATCGCCTGTCTGGTGGCGTTCTCCGTCGCACTGGAGCCGCTCGGTTTCCTGCTGTCGTCGATGCCGCTGATGCTGCTGCTGTTGCGGCTGATCGATCCCGTCCGCTGGTTGCTGGCGATTCCGATCGCCGTGCTGGTACCCATGGGCATGTGGTGGGCGCTCAAGCGACTGCTGTTGATCCAGTTGCCCTCGGGCCTCTTCGGGATCGGTTGACCTATGGATACGCTTGTCAATGTCGCGCATGGATTTGGCGTCGCGCTGCTTCCGGTCAACCTGCTCTACTGCTTCATCGGCGTCTTCATCGGTACGTTGGTCGGCGTGCTGCCGGGGATCGGACCGATCTCGGCGATGTCGCTGCTGCTGCCCGTGACGCTGTCGGGAACGCCGGAATCCGGCATCATCATGATGGCCGGCATCTATTACGGCTCGATGTATGGCGGCTCGACCACCTCGATCCTGGTCAACATCCCCGGCGAGGCGGCGTCCGTCGTCACCTGCATCGACGGCCACCAGATGGCGAAGCAGGGCCGCGCCGGCCCTGCGCTCGGCATCTCCGCCTTCGGCTCCTTCATCGCCGGCACGTTTTCCCTCGTCGCGCTGATGCTGGTCGCGCCGAAACTTGCCAGCGTCGCCATTGCGTTCGGCCCGGCCGAATATTTCAGCCTGATGGTGCTCGGCCTCGTGGTTCTCACCTTCCTGACCCAAGGCTCGATGCCGAAGGCGCTGCTGATGGCGTGCATTGGCGTCGTGCTCGGACTGATCGGGCTCGACAGCATCACGGCGCAGCCGCGTCTGACCTTCGGCCGCATGGAGCTGATCGACGGCATCGGGCTCGTGCCCGTCGTGATGGGCCTGTTCGGCGTTGCCGAGGTGCTGCTCAACACCGAGCAGGCCATCAAGCGCGACATCATCAACACCAAGATTACCCATCTGCTGCCCACCAAGGAGGACTGGAAGGCGAGCGCAGGTCCGGTCGGCCGCGGCACCATTCTCGGATTCTTCCTCGGCATCCTGCCGGGCGGCGGCGCGGTGGTGGCCTCCTTTGCCTCCTACGCGCTCGAGAAGCGGCTGTCGAAGACGCCCGAGCGTTTCGGCCATGGCGCGATCGAAGGCGTCGCGGGGCCGGAGTCGGCGAACAACGCCGCGGCGGGAGGCGCCTTCATTCCGCTGATGACGCTCGGCATCCCGCCGAATGTGGTGATGGCGCTGCTGCTCGGTGCATTCGTCATTCACGGCCTGCAGCCGGGACCGCTGATGATCACGCAAAACCCCGGCCTGTTCTGGGGCATCGTCGCCAGCATGTATATCGGCAACCTCATGCTGCTGGTCCTGAACCTGCCGATGATCGGGATGTGGGTGCAGCTGCTCAAGCTGCCCTACAATATCCTGTTTCCCCTGATCATCCTGTTCACGATCCTGGGCGTCTACTGCTCCAGCAACAACGTGTTCGATGTCTATGTGATGATCGCGTTCGGGATCATCGGCTATTTCATGCGCAAGCTCGGCTATGAGCCGGCGCCATTGGTGCTGGCCTTCGTGCTGGGGCCGATGATGGAGAACAATCTACGCAAATCGCTGATCCTGTCGCAGGGCGATCTCTGGACCTTCGTGCAGCGGCCGATCTCGGCTGTGTGCCTCGCATTCGCAATGGCGCTGCTGATCGCGCCCCTGTTGCCCGCGCTGCGCAAGAAGCGAGAGCTGGTGGCGCTGGACGAGGGGGCGTGAGAAGCGCAGGTGTGTAGGGTGGGCAAAGGCGCGCTTGCGCCGTCCCCACGATCTTCCTTACAATTCGGCACGGTGGTGGGCACGCTTGGCTCGGCCCACCCTACGAAGTCTCAGCCCGCCGCAGGCAGCGCATCCGGCGGCGCGCCCCATGGGCGCTCGGCTGACGCAAGCCCGATCAGCCGGCCCTGGATGTAGTCGCAGCCCCAGTCGCGCAGCATGTTTGCGGCTTCGTCGTCCTGCACCCATTCGGCCACGGTCTTGATGTCGAGGCGGCGGGCGAGGTCGATCAGGGTCTGCACGAAGGCGCGATCGTCGGCGGAATGAGTGATGTTCTGCACGAACGCACCGTCGATCTTCACGATGTCCACACCGAGCTTGCGCAGGTTTCGGAACGAGGTGTAGCCGGCGCCGAAATCGTCGATGGCGATGCGGCTGCCGAAATTCTTCAGGCGGGTGACGAAGCCGCGCACGTCATCGATGTCCTGGATCGCGACCGTTTCGGTGATCTCGACGATCAACCGCTCGGCAACGCCGGGATGGGCCTGCATCAGGGACTCGATGCCCGCCCACCAATCGGGGTCCATGGTGGTATCAGGCGAGATATTGAGACTGAGGCAGATGTCGGGCGCCGCCGCGAGCTCGGCGACCACAAGCTCGAGCACGCGATGATCGACCAGGCGTATCAGGCCGAGCCGTTCGGCGACGGGCACGATGTCGGGCGCGAGCAGCACCTGACCGTCGCCCTGGTCCATCCGCACCAGGCATTCGTGGAACGCGCGCTCGCGCGAGGCGGCCGACACCACCGGCTCATAGGCGAGCTTGATGCGGCGCTCGTTCAGCGCGGTGACGATCTCGTCGGTGACGCGAATGTTGACGCGGCGCTGCGCGTCGCGCGTGGCATCCGGACGCCATGCCGCGAACGAGCCGACGCGGCGGCGCTTGGCGGCATCCAGCGTTTCATGAGCGCGGTTGACGGCCTCGTCGGTGTTGCGGGCATAGCGCGGTAGGCTGACCGCGCCGATCGAGGCGGTCACCGAGACCGGACCGGATTTGGTCGGCACCACCTCATCGCGGATACCGACAAGGAAGCGCTCGGCGGCGACGTTCATGTCGTCGACGGTGCAGTTCTTCAGGATTAGCCCGAACTTGTTGCCGGAAAAGCGGCCGAGCACGTCGCCGCCGCGCAGGCGCGAGCGGATGCGTTTGGCGATATCGAGGATCACGGCATCGGCAACGTCGAAGCCGAAGGCATCGTTGACGCGGGCGAGATGGTCGATGCCGACCAGCATGAAGGCCGCCGTCGAGCGGAAGCGCGTCGTCTCCTCGATCGCCTCGGCCAGTGCCGCGATCAGGTGCGAACGGTTGAGCTCGCCGGTCAGCGGATCGAGCCGGGCGAGCTTGGTCAGTTCCTCGTCGCGGGCATGGCGCTCATTGTTGATGCGGACTGAGCCGATCGCGCGCGTGGGGCGGCCGTCGGGGCCGGCGAACCAGCGGCCGGTCTCCTCGATCCAGATCACGGGATCGGCGGCGCTCATGCGGACGCCGTACTCGACCCGGTACGGCGTGCCATCGGTGCCATGCACGGCATAAGTTTGCGCCAGCGCGGCGGTCCGCACCGATGGCGCGGGTTCGATCAGCTTGGCAAACTCGGCGCCGGTCGCCAGTCGCTCGGCGGGAATATCGGGAAAGACGCTGGCGACCTGATCACCCCAGACGATCGCATCACTGCCGATGTCCCAGGCGAACACGGCCTGGCCGAGGGCAGCCAGAATGTCGGAGGCTTGCGGTAATGCGGGGGTCAAAATCGCCTCGTTTCGGGACAGCGGGGAGTCCTGAGTCGGCACAGGATAGAGCCAGATTCGCCCCCGACCCTAGGCAAAGTTGATAAACAATTTGGAAACCACGTTCCCAAACGGCCCAGGAACTGATTAGGCTCGGGCGGCATAGGCCTTGCGAGACCATCACATGCACCGGCGCCAATGTCCCAAAACGCGCCAGTTCAACCTGATGGACGGTTGTTGCGATGGCGACTGCGGATGACATGGAAAAGGCAGAGCGGCAGGCCGCCACGGCCCTGGTGCCGCTGATGCCGACGTTGTGCTGGGTTCACAAGGCGCCGATGCCGCGCCCCGATCCGAGCTTCGTCGCCCAGCTCATCGCCAACGCCGAGCACCTGCCGCAGACGAGCCGGTTGCGCCGTGCATCTTCCGAGGACGCACAGATGGCCTATGGCAGCAAACGCCCGCTGCAGAGCGTCGGCGCACGCACGCGGCAGGTGGCCTGATTGATCAGCGCGGCGGCGGCTCGTCGGAAGACGGCGGCACGCCATTGCCCGGCTGAAGATGCGGGGAAGGAATTTCCGGCGAAGGCGGGCCCTGCACGGGCTTTGGCGCAGGATGATCCATCAGCACAGATTCGGCGACGGATTGCGCCGTAGGTGCGGGAGGCTCCACCGGTGCCGGCTGCGGCGCAATCACCGGCTCGAACTTGCGCTCCGACGCCACATCCTCACCCGGCGCTTCCGCCTGGCGCTTGGCCTTGCGCGGTGCCGCTACCGTCGTCTCGGCGACATAGGTGACGCGACGACGCGTGCGCTGGGCGATGCCGGCGAAGAAATCGGCCATCGCAAGCAGCACCAGCAGGAAATAGGTCGAGTTGCCGAATTTGGGCCACATCACGAACTCGGCCGCGGCCGCGCCGAAGATGATCAGCGACAGCAGATGATCCATCAGGAACTTGGAGCCGGGCCGCGCACCCTTGACCACTTCGAGCAGCAGCAGCACCACGCCGAGCGCGAGCATAAGATCGGCGAGCGTGACCGGCCAGGCCTCGCCGGACACCATCGGCACCCTGAACAGCACGTCCGTAAAGGACACGGTCGGCATCAGGAAGGCGATGATGTTGTAGACCGCGAGCGGAATCAGAAGCAGCGGGAAACCGACCATCGGCAAAATGCCTTCTCGATCAAGATGTCCGGACAGAACAATGCAGCGGCGAAGCATTTGCTCCGCCGCCGTCACCGTCTATCTCATGGATGGGCCGAAATCAGGCAGGCCAAATCATCCTGCCCCAAGAAAGGTCCTTAACTCAGGACTCTTTCTTCTTCAGGACCTGCCGGCCCTTGTACATGCCGGTCTTGAGGTCGAGATGGTGCGGACGACGGAGCTCGCCGGAGTCCTTGTCTTCCACATAGGTCGGCTTCTTGATGGCGTCTGCCGAGCGGCGCATGCCGCGGCGCGACGGCGAGGTTTTTCTTCTCGGAACGGCCATTTCAATATCCTCTAGGGATTGGTGTTGTCAGGGCATCGTCCGGGAGGACGGCTCAGCACCCGCAATCCGAGGCGAGCTGAATGCCGATCAAGGCCGGGCTTATAGAGGAAGGCTGGCCGTAAAGCTAGGCTCTTGGGCCGGAAAATACGCCCGGATTCGGCCCGAAATCATCGATTTTCCCGCCAGCAGGTGGCAAGTGAGCCCGCCTTCCCCCGGGCCATATAGGTCGCCGCCAGCCGCCGGACACCCGGGCCGGGGATCCGGGCGCTGCGTTTGACCGGATTCGGCAGGATCGAGGCCAGGAGGGCCGCCTCCCGGGGTGAAAGGTCCTCCGCCGACTTGCCGAAGGCGTAAGCGCTGGCCGCCTCGACGCCAAATTGTCCCTGTGGACCGAGCTCGGCGATATTGAGGTAAATCTCCAGGACCCGCGATTTGGGCAGGACCAAATCGATCCAGAGCGCCAGCGGGAATTCCAGCGCCTTGCGGACGAAATCCCGCCCCTGCCAGAGGAACAGGTTTTTCGCGACCTGCTGGGTGATGGTGGATGCGCCTCGGAACGGTGTGCCGTCCTCCTGCGCGTCGTCGATCGCCTCGCGCAGCGCGCCCCAATCGATGCCGTGATGCTTGCAGAAATGCGCATCCTCGGCCGCCACCACCGAGCGTGGCAGTGAGGGCGACATCGCCGCCAGATCGATCCATTCGCGCTGCATCGGCGCGCCGCGAAGCGAGCGCCACGCCATCAGCGTCGAAACCGGATGGCCGATACGGTAGAACGGCGCGATCACATAGGGCGCGAGAAGAACGACCGCGAGCACTACGAGCAGGATTTTGACGATGCGCAAATCGAGCTTTCCGGCAGGGATCGAGACGCGGCCACGGATCCCCCTGTTAAGTCTGTGATAATTCGGGTCTTTTCCAGCACTTTTTAGGCCTTCCAAACGATTGACTGGGGCGGGCGCATAAAGGATTGTCGCGCCGAATTTTAGTTCTGGAGCCCTTCTTGATGACCGGCACGTCCCCGTCCGATTTCGCCAAACGTCTGGACAAGACCGCTGATGACACCGAGGCCCTGCTCGGGCGCCTGTTGTCGGACGACATCCTGCACGATGAGATCGCCCGGCCCAAGCGACTGATGGACGCAATGCGCTATTCGAGCCTGAACGGCGGCAAGCGCCTGCGGCCGTTCCTGGTGGTCGAGAGCGCCGCCGTGTTCGATGTACCGCGCGAGGCGGCGCTGCTCGTCGGCGCCGCACTCGAATGCATCCACTGCTATTCGCTGATCCATGACGACTTGCCGGCGATGGACAATTCGGACCTGCGCCGCGGCCGCCCCACGCTGCACAAGCACACCGACGACGCCACCGCGATCCTCGCCGGCGATGGTCTGCTCACGCTCGCCTTCGACATCGTCACCCGCGACGAGATCCACCGCGACGCCAATGTGCGGCTGCTGCTGACGCGCGCGCTGGCGCGCTGCGCCGGCATCGGCGGCATGGTCGGCGGCCAGATCCTCGATCTCGCCGGCGAAGGCCGTTTTGGCGGCAACGAGCCGATCGATGTCGCGCGTATTCAGCAGATGAAGACCGGCGCGCTGCTGCGCTATGGCTGCATCGCCGGCGCGATCCTCGGCCAGGCCTCGCAAAAGGAATATCAGGCGCTGGACGATTACGGGCGCGCGCTCGGTGAAGCCTTCCAGATCGCGGACGATCTGCTCGACGTCGAGGGCGATGCGGCCGCCCTCGGCAAGCCGGCCGGCGCCGATGCCGCGCTCGGCAAGACCACCTTCGTCACCCAGCTCGGCATCGAAGGCGCCAAGCAGCGCGTGCGCGATCTGCTCGCCCGGGCCGACAGCGCGGTGTCGATCTTCGGCGATCGGGCCGCCGTGCTGCAGGCCGCGGCGCGGTTCGTGGCCGAGCGGAAGAACTGACGCGCACGATGGCAGCCGGTGGCAAGGAGGATCCCGCCCTCGCCCGCTTCCGGCAGATGTCGCGGCCGATGCGGATGCTCTATGCTCGGCCGCGGACCTTCATCGCGCTCGCGGCCGGCGCCCTGGTCTGCCTGCTGCTGCCGGGCTCGCACCGCCTGGTGACACGGCTGTTGTTCGGTTGGGATGCCCTGATCGCGGTCTATCTCGTGCTGGTCTACGCAATGATGCTGTGCAACGACCATCAGCACATCCGCCGCGCCGCCGCGATGCAGGACGATGGTCGCTTCGTGATCCTGCTGGTGACGGCGACGGGGGCGTTCGCCAGCATCGCCGCAATCGTCTCCGAGCTCGGCACACCACATCGGGGCGCGTCGGAGCTGACCATTGCAATCAGCACCATCGCGCTGTCATGGGCCGCCGTACACACGACGTTCGCTCTGCATTACGCGCATGATTATTACCGCAGCGCCAAGCCGGGCGGCTTGCAATTCCCGAGCAACGACAAGGAAGACCATGCCGACTATTGGGATTTCGTCTATTTCTCGTTCGTGATCGGCATGACCGCGCAGGTCTCCGACGTCGGCATCACCAACAAGACCATCCGCCGCACCGCGACGGCGCACGGCATCGTCTCATTCATCTTCAATACAGCATTGCTGGCGCTGATGGTGAACATCGCGGCAAGCGCGATCTCCAACTGACATCGTCCCGGCCAGGCCGGGACGATGTGAATCGTCAGTGACAAACCTCGGCATTGGCGTCGTTGCCGGGGCCGCCACCGCCGCGATACTCGAGATGGCAGCCGCGGCTGACCGGACGGCAGCCAGTGTTGTTGCAGAACATCTGCCCGCCGGCCGAGGGACGGCTGGCCCCGGCGGCGGCGGCAACGCCGGCCGCGGCACCATAACCACCCGCCGCGCCGGCAGCCGCACCGCCGGCCTCACGACGCTGCCGTGCGGGACGCTCGTCACCGTCGTCGCGCTTCGCGGTGGTCGGTTTGGCCGGCTTGGCCGCACGCTGCTTTTCGCACTCATTGTCGTCGTTGACGGCATACCCCTCGCGGCAGACGACCTTGGTGCATTTGTCGCCGTCGGCCTTGAAGCCGTGCTCGCAAACCAGCGGGCAGACGCGCGACGGCTTGGCCTTGACCGCGTCCAGCGCATCCGTGCTTGCCGTCTTCACGTCGAGCTTGGTGCCGGCATAGCGGTTGAACTGCGACAGCGAGCGCTGCGTGGACGTATTCCAATTGCCGTCGGCTGCGCCGGAGAAGCAGCCGACGCGGCCAAGCTCGGTCTGCACCGAGCGGCTGAGATCGGCCGGCGCCGTCGCCGGCGTCAGCGACACAACGTTAGTGCCGGCCGGGCTCGCCGTGCTGACTGGCGCCGTGTTCGGGGCCACGGCGGCGAGATTGACGCGCTGCTGCTCGGCCACAGCTGCCTGCTGCTGCGCCTGCTCCTTGGCCTTCTGCGCGACAAGCTGCGCCAGCTCCGCGGCTTTCGCATCGGCTGCGGCTTTGGCCTGCGTATCCTTCTGCGCGCCGAGCGCGGCGAGACGATCACGCTCGGCCTCGGCCTGCTTCGCCTTCGCGGTCGCCGCTGCGTGGGCCTGCTCGGCACCGATCTTCTCGACCTGGAGCTTGGCAAGGCTTGCATAGAAGCCATCGGAGTGCTGGGCGAGGAAGGCATCCCAGGCCGCCTTGTTGCCGACCTGCAGCGCGAGTTCATAGTCGCGGCGGATATCGGCCTGCGGGTTCGCCACGGGCGCCACGGGTGCTGCAGCCGCCACCTTGACCGGCACCAGCGGCATGTCTTCGCCGCCGAGCGAGCCGTAAACGAACGGCTCCTGCTTGTTACCGGTCGATTTGAGCACGTCGTCGCGCACGAAGCCGAAGGCGCGGCGGACGTCGAGGCCCGGCGTCGTCAGATGCTTCGACAGCGCGACCGTAAAGGGGCTGTTGGTGCCGTCGCCGTCCTGCGCCGTGAAGCCGGCCTTCGCCGAATAGGCGATCAGCGTGTTGGGGCTGGTCGGCTCGACCTGGGCCAGGCCGCGGCCGATGCCGCGAGAGGCCACCGTGCGCTTCATGGTCTTGCCGAACGGATTGTCGCGGCAGGCATCCAGGATTACCAGACGAAGCTGCTTTGCCGGCTCGACCGCGACCAGGACGCGGTCGAGCGACAGCGCCTCGTCATAGACGTCGGTATCGCGCTCGAGCTTGGCGTCGACAGGGATCAGATAATTCGAGCCCTCGACCTCGATGCCGTGACCGGCATAGTAGACCACGGCGATGTCGGCACTGCGGGTCGCGTCGGCAAACTCGCGCAGCACGCGCCGTGTATCCAGAGCCGAGAGGTCGCGCCGGTAATCGACGATATTGAAACCGGCCTCTTTGAGCGTCTTCGCCATCACCGCACCGTCGTTGACGGGGTTGGTGAGCGCCGGCGCGTGCTGATAGGCCGAGTTGGCAAGCACCAGCGCGACGCGGTTGCCGGCGAGAGCGGGATCAGTGCCGAACAGCAGCACTGCGGCGAGGAGAAGCGGGCATAGTCTGAGCAGATTGCGCATGACACGACTTCCGAAGTTCGGGCCGTTTCGAGCCCCTCTGGGACAGCTTTAGCAGGATCTGGCGCCGGAGCTTGTGATGGAGGTCACGAAGGCCGCGCCGACGACATCCCGAAAGGCCCCCTTTGTTTGTCGCCCCAGCGCGGTCAGGGTTCGCTGCCAAGCTGGTGTCGACCGAGTTCCCTTAAGCATGACCTATATGCCCCCGATATTGCGGCAGATTGTCCGTAATTTCGTACCAGGGCGCCTTGGAAGCCACGAAAATGTGGGCGCTTGGCCGGATCGAGGGGGCATCGACCAGGGTTCCCATGGCGACATGGACCCATTGTCCGTCACGTACCCGGGAATAAAGCAGTGAGCCGCATCGGGCACAATGGGCGTCATGGCTGGCGTCCTCGCCGAAAATCATGCGCTGATCCCGACCCTGGACAATGCGGAGCTTGTCTTCCCGGATGCCGGCGAACGGCTTGAAGGCGGAGCCGGTGGTGCGACGGCAGTTCGAGCAGTGGCAGTTCATCGCGTAGGAGAACGCGTCGGCCACCTCAAAGCGCACGGTGCGGCAGTAGCATTCGCCGATCAGGATACGAGCGTTCGAAGTTTCTGATCGGGTCATTCCAGCATCCCTGCGCAACCGGCGAGAGACACCCATAGCGCATTTTGATGTGTACGACTAAATTCGCCCCAAGCCGTCATGCAAAAGGATGACCCATGAGCCAGAACCGTTCGAGCGTCGAAGCCGTCGTGCAATCCTATTTTGACGGGCTCTACGAGGGCGACGCCGAAAAGCTCGGCGCCATCTTCCATCCCTCCGCGGATCTGCGCTGGGTCGAAAAGGGCGAGCTCCAGGTGTTGACCGTACCGGACTGGCTCGACCGCGTGCGCAAGCGCCCGTCCGGCAAGGCCGAAGGCAAGCCGCGCGAGGATTTCATCGTCACCATCGACCGCTCGGACGATAAGACCGCCTTCATCAAGGTCCGCTGCCAATTGCCGCCGCGCTTCTTCACCGATTATCTGGTGGCGATGAAGCTCGCCGACGGCTGGCAGATCGTATCGAAATCGTATCGGTACGACCTGAGGGAGTGACAAGGCAAAACCTCCGCTGCCCAATATCTGCCGCGCTCAGCCCCCATTCTCCGTCATCGCGATGAGCTCTTGCGACGACGCAATCCAGTCTGTCTCCTGGGAGGGATTCTGGATGCTTCGTCGCTTCGCTCCCCGCAATGACGCCGCGGATGCAGCATCCGCAATTTCCTGCCTCCACTCACGTGAAAGTCTCCATGCTTCTCGATCGCCGCTCCCTGCTCGCCTCACTCGGCTGGATGGCCGCGTATCCCGTATTTGCCGCCGAGGCACCTCCTGAGCTCGAAGCCTATGAACGCGAGAGCGGCGGACGGATCGGGATCTACGCGGAAAATCTGGCCACCGGCGCAAAGCTCACCTGGCGCGCCGACGAGCGCTTCGTCATGTGCTCGACATTCAAAGCCTCGCTCGCAGCCTGCGTGCTGGCGCGGGTCGATCGCGGCGAGGAGCAGCTCGCAGCCATGATCCCTTACGGCAAGGCCGACCTGCTCGACTACGCGCCGGTCGCCAAGCAAAATCTCGCGGCCGGCGCGATGTCGGTTGCCGAGATGTGCAAGGCGATCGTCGAGCTCAGCGACAACAGTTGCGCCAATTTGCTGTTGGCGCGGATCGGCGGCCCTGCCGTTCTCACTGCATTCTGGCGCTCGCTTAGCGACACGACCTCGCGGCTCGACCACAACGAGCCCGAACTCAATCGCTCCCCGCCCGGAGATCCCCAGGATACGACAACGCCGGCGGCGATGGCCGGGAACTTGCGCCGTCTGGTGACGGGCGAAACGCTGTCTCCGGCCTCTCGCGCGCAGCTCACTGAATGGATGGTGAACTGCAAGACCGGAGCCAACCGGCTGCGCGGCGGCCTGCCCGCAAGCTGGAAGATAGGCGACAAGACCGGCTCCAATGGCAAGGACGCAGCGGGCGACATCGCCGTGGCCTGGTCGAAGCCCGACACGCCGATCCTTATCGCGGCCTACGTCCAGGGCGGCACGCCGACGGCACCCCAGATCGAAGCCGTGTTTGCGCGGATCGGGCGGATGGTCGCAGAGCGGCTGGCGTAAGCCGCGCGGATTGACGTTGCGACCGCTTCCGGTTCAAGACAGGCCATCATGGAAGCGAAGTTTCAGACCTTTCTCATCCTGCTGGCTGTATTGGCGGGCGTGGCGCTGGCCGCACGCCGCTTCAACGTCGCCCCTGCCATCCTGCTGATGCTGGCGGGCGTCGGTCTCGCCTTCGTGCCGGGCATGCCCGCGGTGGAATTGCCGCCCGAACTGGTGCTGCTGATGGTGCTGCCGCCGCTGATCTACTCGGCGAGCGTCGCCATGAGCTGGCGCGAGTTCAAGAACAACTTGCGTCCCATCGTGCTGCTTGCGGTCGGCGCAGTGATCTTCACCGCGGCAATGGT
Source organism: Bradyrhizobium sp. 199 (assembly GCF_023073355.1). Taxonomy (GTDB): domain Bacteria; phylum Pseudomonadota; class Alphaproteobacteria; order Rhizobiales; family Xanthobacteraceae; genus Bradyrhizobium. The sequence continues at coordinate 237,871 of NZ_JADPJI010000002.1, read as the reverse complement.
GGCGGCCGCGACGCATTACCTGATCGGCCTGCCCTGGGCCATCGGCTTTCTGCTCGGCGCCATCGTCGCGCCCCCCGACGTGGTGGCGCCGCTCGCGATCGCGCGCCGGCTCAACTTGCCGCGGCGGCTCGTGGTCATCCTCGAGGGCGAAGGGCTCGCCAACGACGCCACCGCGCTGACGCTCTACCGCTTCGCGCTGGCCGCGATCATGGTCGGGCATTTCTCGCTGCCGCTCGCGGCCGGCGAGTTCTTGCTGATCGTCGCCAGCGAGATCGCCTTCGGCATCGGCGTCGGCTGGCTCTCCCTTCGATTCCGCAAATGGTCCGGGGATCCGCAGGTGGAGCTGACGCTATCGCTGATCACGCCTTACGTCTCCTACTGGCTGCCCGAGCATGTCGGCGGCTCCGGCGTGATCGCCACCGTTGCCTGCGGCCTCTATGTGAGCTGGAACGGCCCGCTGCTGATCTCGTCGGCGACGCGCCTGCAGGGCATCTTCTTCTGGGACCTCGTGATCTACCTGATCGAGGGCGTGTTGTTCCTGCTCACCGGCTTCCAGATGCGCGCGCTCTACGAGAAATCGAAGGCGTTCCCGCTCGACGACACCCTGATCGCGACCGCCGTGGTCCTGATGATCGTGGTGATCGCGCGCTTCGCCTGGCTCTATCCCGCAACCTATCTGCCGCGGATGCTCAGCAAATCGTTGCGCGAGCGCGATCCGTCGCCACCCTGGCAATGGCCATTCGTGCTCGCCTTCACCGGCGTGCGCGGCGCAGTGTCGCTTGCAGCGGCGCTGGCGCTGCCCTTCACGCTCCCCAGTGGCGAGGCGTTCCCCTATCGTGACCTGATCCTGTTCGTCGCTTTCGGCGTCATCTTCGTCACGCTGATCGGCGTGGGCCTGACGCTGCCCCCGGTGGTGCGGTGGCTCGGCGTCGCCGAGGCCGGCCGTAACGAGCATGCCGCCGAGCACGAAGCCGAGATCGCCGCGCGCCGCCAGGCCCTGGACGCCGCGCTAAAGTCGCTCGACGCAATGACCGCGGAACAGGAAGTCTCCGAAGAGGTGATGCGGCTTCTGCGGGCGCGTCACGATATCCGCGTCAACCAGCTTCCTGATTCGCTCGATCCCACCCACCACGAAGTCTCCGCGGCCGGCACCGTGCTGACCCGCAACCTGATCGCCGCCGAACGAAAATTCATCCACGATCTCCTGCGCGATGGCCAGATCACCGATGAGACGCGGCGGCGGATCGAGCGCGATCTGGACCTGGAGGAGGCGAGCCTGGCGAACCGGGAGTATCGGCGGGTGCCGCTGTAGCGCGTGACCTACCGCCTCGCGCAGAACTCCCCGATTGCCGCCGCCACAGCCTCTGCGATCGTCTCGTGCCGCTCCGGCGAGTTCATCGCCATTTCCTCGTCGCGGTTGATGATGGAGCCGGCTTCGAGCAGCACCGCGGCACTGCTTGTCCGCGAGAGAACGACGAGCCCGTCATAACGGTAGATGCCGAAATCCTTGTCGAGCAGCTGGCGCCGATAACGGCCCATCACCGGCAAGGTGTATTGGCTGGCATAGTTCAGGCCCTGCTCCTTCAACTGCCGGCCGATCATCCGGGCCAGCACCAGGCTGGTGGCGAAGTGCGGATTGCGCCGAGACACGAACAGCGAGTGGCCCGAAAAGCGATCGCTGAAATAGCTCTTCGCACCATCGAACTCCCAGGTCTCGATCAGCTTGTCCGGCACCGAATCGTGGTGAATCGACAGGAAGAGATCGGCCCGGCCATCATTCGCGGCACTGACCCGCCTGAAAAGGCTCGGCCGCGCCTTGCCGTCGGTGACGAGCAGGCGGGTTGCGGCAAAGCCTTCCGACTTGAGTTTTGCCGTGATGAGACTTGCGAGACGGAAGTTGAAGCCGAACTCCGGATCATTGCGCGCGCTCAACGCACCGTAGGAGTCCGGGGTGTGCCCGACGTCCACGACGATCCGGAATCTGGACATCTCACATCTGGCCGATACCTGCGGCTTGGCCTTGGGTCTCGCAGTCCTTCGCGCGGTCACGGCCTCGCTGCTGTCAACGATCGCAAGCGACGATAGCAGGATCGACGCAATCAGCCCGACGATGATGCTCCGCGATTGCCCCAAGCCTCACTCCGCTGCCGCGATCCTCGGACGACCGACGAAGCCCGCGACGTCGCCGAAGCGTTCCAGCATCACTGCAGGCAGGTCCTTGGACTTGCTGGTCACGCAGGCACCGGAGCGCACCGCATAGCGGTCCTGATGCGCGGCCTGCGGCGGCGGCTGGCCCTGCTGGAGCGCCCGCGCCAGATCCATCACGACTTTCCGGAAATGCATGATGCCGAGATCGGTCGGCCCGAGATGCTCGCGGGTACGGTCGGCGATCGGCCCCTGGCTATCCTGTACGGCGGCGTCCTGCTCGGAGACGCCCTTGATGCCGGTGTAGCTTCGGGTCTTCTGGAGCTTGCGGTCGATCAGATAGTCGTTGCCCTTGTGGCGCAGCGGCACGTAATTGCCGTCGACCTCCGCGATCACGCCGTTGCCACGGTCAAAGGCGTCGCGCTCGGCTTGGGTCAGCGGCCGCTCCGGATTCCAGGCATAGGTGTAGATCCAGCAATTGGTGTCGGTCACCGGCACGAAAGTCTGCCCGAAGATGTTCTCGCCGGGCATCGCACTCGGCGCAAAAGCGTGGAACGGCATCAGGAACTGCGCGATGCGCCAGTAGATGTTGTCGCCGCCGGTAAGCCGGCCGCCGGCAATGGTGAGCCCGGCCTCGTGCGGACTGATCTTGATCACCGGGCGCGGATCCTCCGCGATCCAGCGCATGTGATCGCTCGACATCCGCGCGATCGGATTCACAAAGTGCTTCTTGATGTCCAGGATTTCGTTCTCCTCCTTGTCGAAGGAGAGATGGGCGAAGGTGAAATGCGCGGTGTCGATCGAGCCTTCCAGCGCCTGCACCCAGTTGCAGTCCTGCCATTTCTTGCTGACGTAGCGGTGCGAAGCAGGCAGCAGCGCCATTTCGAGGTCGGGCAATTCGGGCATGGTCTCGAGCGGACCCATATAGGCCCAGATCATCTCGCCCCATTCGCGCACCGGATAGGATTTGATGCGGATAAGATCCTTGGCGTTGAGATCGGGATATGAAGTGGGCATGTCCAGGCAGCGGCCGTCGGTGTCGAACTTCCAGCCGTGATAGACGCAGCGGATGCCGCACTCTTCGTTGCGCCCAAGCCAGAGATTGGCGCCGCGATGCGGGCAGTACTGGTCGATGACACCGACGACGCCGCGGGAGTCGCGGAAGGCGAGCAGTTCTTCACCGAGCACAACGATCTTCTTCGGCTCGCCGTCCGGCTCGGGGAGTTCTTCGCACAGAGCCACGGGAATCCAGAAGCGGCGCAACAATTCGCCCATGCCCGTTCCGGGGCCGGCCTCGGTCAGGAATTTATTGTCCTCGGCGCGGAGCATGGCACCCTCCCGATGTTTTCGGGAAGATTGGCGCGGGAGCGCGCGGACGTCAACGCATGAACCGCTGTCGTGTCCCGGACGTGGCGCGGCATGAAATGACGCGACGCAGAGCCGGGACCCAGTTTCGCCGCAACAATGGGCCCCGGCTCTGCAGCGCACCGCTGAAGAAGCGCTGCGCTGCGTCCTGGACACGAGAGCCATCCTTCAGAACGGCCGCTCCCCCTTCACCGTTACGCGTGTGCCGGAGCGCGTATGCGGCCAGTAGTCCCACATCGCGCGGTGCTGGGTGCAGCGGTTGTCCCAGAACGCGATGGCGTTCTCGGTCCAGCGGAAGCGGCACTGGAACAGCGGGTTTTCGGCGTGCTGGTAGAGATAGGCCAGCAACGCGTCGCTCTCGTCGCGCGGGATGCCGTTGATGTGCCGGGTGAAGCCGCGATTGACATAGAGCGCCTTCTTGCCCGTGACCGGATGCGTGCGCACCACCGGGTGCTCGGCGTTCGGATAGGAAGGGCGGTCGGCGACGCCGTAATTGGCGTAGAGACCGCGATAGATCGGCTCGCCGTCGTGCAGCGCGGTGAGGCCGTCGAGATAGGCCTGCATGCGGTCCGACAGCGCTTCGTACGCGGCGTACATGTTGGCGAACAGCGTGTCGCCGCCGCGCGGCGGGCACTGCTTGATGTAGAGGATCGAGCCCATCGGCGGCTCGAGATCGCAGGACACGTCGGAGTGCCAGCCCTCGCCGTTCGCGCGCGGCGAGTTCGCATCCGCGTAGATCTTCATCAAGGCCGGGTCTTCGTGCTCGTGCGGCGCGGCGGGATGGAAATGCAGCTCGCCGAACTTGCGGCCGAAGGCAAGATGTTGCTGCGGCGTGATGTGCTGGTCGCGGAAGAAGACGACGAGGTTTTCGGCGAGCGCGCGGTGGACCTCGTCCATCTGCTGGTTGGAGCGGGCGTCGTCCGAGACGAGCTTGCCGATATCAACGCCGGAGATTTCCGCACCGATGATGGGGGTGAGTTTTTCGACCGCGATCGTTTCATACGGCGCGCCCTCCTCGGCCGTGTGGCGGTAGCGCGGGCCCTGCTTGCCGGCGAGTGAGCTCATGGCGTGTCTCCCGATCGTTTTGATTGGGGACATCGTAGCAATGTAGCGAGGGTTAGCGAAGCGTAACCCGCCAACTCGCGCCCCGAAAAAATGAGGCGGGTTACGCTTTCGCTAACCCGCCCTACGATTCCAATGTTGAAAGGCGCCTACTCCGCCGCGGTCACCGGCACCTTGGCAGTCTGACCGTAGCGCTGCTCGATGTAGTCGATCACCAGCGCCTTGAAGTCGGCCGAGATGGTCGGGCCGCGCAGCGTGCGGAACTTCTTGCCGTCGACGAACACAGGCGCAGCCGGGGCTTCACCGGTGCCGGGCAAGGAGATGCCGATATTGGCGTGCTTGGACTCGCCCGGGCCGTTGACGATGCAGCCCATCACCGCGACGTTGAGCTCTTCGACGCCAGGATATTTCGTCTTCCAGGCCGGCATCTCGTCGCGGATGAAATCCTGGATCGAGCGCGCCAGCTCCTGGAACGTGGTCGAGGTGGTGCGGCCGCAGCCGGGACACGCGGCGACCAGCGGCACGAAGGTGCGGAAGCCCATGGTCTGGAGCAGTTCCTGGCCAACCTGAACCTCACGGGTGCGATCGCCACCCGGTTCCGGCGTCAGCGAGATGCGGATGGTGTCGCCGATGCCCTGCTGGAGCAGGATGCCGAGCGCGGCCGAGGACGCCACGATGCCCTTCGAGCCCATGCCGGCTTCAGTCAGGCCGAGATGGATCGCATAGTCGGATCGGCTGGCGAGGTCCTGATAGACCGCGATGAGATCCTGCACCGCCGAGACCTTTGCGGAGAGGATGATGCGGTCCTTGGGCATGCCGAGCTCTTCGGCCCGTGCGGCCGAAAGCAGCGCCGACTGCACCATGGCCTCGCGCGTCACCGCGCGCACATCGCGCGGATTGGCGGACGCGGCATTCTCGTCCATCAGCTTGGTCAGCAGCTCCTGGTCGAGCGAGCCCCAATTGGCGCCGATGCGGACCGGCTTGTTGTTCTTGTTGGCGATCTCGATGATGTCGGCGAACTGGGTGTCGCGCTTGTCCTTGAAGCCGACATTGCCGGGATTGATGCGGTACTTGGCCAGCGCCTCGGCGCAGGCCGGATAGGCCGCGAGCAGCTTGTGGCCGATATAGTGGAAGTCGCCGATCAGCGGCGTGGTGATACCGAGCTTGGCGAGGCCGTCGCGAATGTGCGGAACGGCGGCAGCGGCTTCCTCGCGGTCGACGGTGATCCGGACCATTTCGGAGCCGGCGCGCGCGAGCGCTGCGACCTGGGCAATGGTGCCCTCGATGTCGGCGGTGTCGGTGTTGGTCATCGACTGCACGACGATCGGCGCACCGCCGCCGACGGCGACGTCGCCGACCTTGACCTGTGTGGTGTGATGGCGCGGCGCGGGCCCCGCGATGTCGGAATCGATGGTGGTTTCGAGCTTGTTCATGGGGTCCAAATATCAGGTTTTGGTGACGTTCAGCAATGCATCGCGCGGCGCCGCAGCCGTTGAGCTGGGACGGTTAACCAGAAAAAGCCCAGCAATTACAAGGACAGCCGCGGCCCCGAACGCCAGACTCAGGGTGTCGTGCATGATGAAATAGCTACCCACCACGCCAAACAAAGGGGTGATGAAGGTAAAAGCCGACAATTTGCTGGCTGAATAGGCCTTCACCAGCGCGAACCAAAGCGTGAACGTAGTTCCAACCACCCAGATTGCCTGGAAGGCCATCAGGCCGAGCGACAGCGGTGCCGGCGTGTGCGTGATGGTCTCGCCGAACAGCCAGGCCGCCAGCCCCAGGATCGGGATCGAGATGGCGACTTGATAGCCCAGCGCCTTCTCGGGCGCGGCGAACCGCAGCCTCGTGCCCTTGGCAACCAGCGTCGTCGCCGCCCACAGCGCCGCGCCGCCGACGATCATGAGGTCGCCGAGCAGAACATGCGAATCGACATTGGCCTGCGGCACGCCGATCGCGAGCGCAACGCCGGCAAAGCTGATGGCGAGGCCCAGCCATTGCGAGGCGCCAAGCCGCTCGCCAAGCACCTGGTAGGAGCCTAGCGCAACGAAAAACGGCGCGGTGTAGAGGAACACCACCGCGCGAGAGGCCGAGGTGAGGCGCAGCCCCTGAAAGATCAGCACGAATTCGATGCCGAACATCAGCCCGGCGACCAGGCCCGGCTTCCACGTGCCGTCATTCTCGAAGAATTTGACGCCGCGAAGCGTGCCGACGATGAACAGCACCGGCAGCGCGCCCATCGAGCGGATCGTGGCCTGGAGCATCGGCGGAATGTCCGGCAGCACCAGCTTCACCGCGATCTGGTTGAAGCCCCAGGTCAGGCAAAGCATGAGCATCAGAGCGATGGCGCCGGCACTGAGGGGACGCGCGACGGATTGGTTGGCTTGTGGTGAGGACATGTCTTCCCGAATAACCGGCTTTTCGCCGTTGTTGCTTTATGCAGCTTTCTGACAATGGGTGCAGACGCCCGTGATCTCCACCACGGACAATTTGGGAGCAAAGCCCGAGCTGCGTGCCGCGGCATTGAGATCCCCGGCGAAGGATGCCGACGGGATTTCGCCGACCAGGCCGCAGCGCTCGCAGATCAGGAACGCCACCGCCGAGGTCGCGTCGTGGTCGTGGGCGGCACAGGCGAGGTAGGCATTGCGGCTTTCGATGCGGTGCACGAGCCCGTTGGCCATCAGGAAATCGAGCGCGCGATAGACCGTGATCGGCGCCGGCCGCGACATCGATTTGGCGAGCTCGTCGATCACCTCATAGGCGCCGAGCGGGCGGTGGCTGGAGAGCAGCGCTCCCAACACCTGGCGACGGATCGGCGTGAATTTCTGCGCGCGTTGCTCGCAGACCTCCTCGGCATGCGCCAGCGCATCCGCGGTGCAGCGGCCGTGATCGTGATCAGGGGCGGGGAATGCCGATTTAGCAGGGGTCATGCAGCCGAGCTTCTAGCATTTCGCCGGCGGAACCCAAAGCACGACCAGCGACGCGGCGGTCAGCCATGCCATTGCTGCGGGACAGCACCGCGTCAACCCGCCGTGAAATAATCATAAGCTTGCTTATTATATGCCATGCTTATTGGAGACCAAGCTCATGAGCCGCGGGCCTGTCGATCAGAACTTCCTGTTTACGTTGGGCGAGCTTTACCGCCTCTTGCGCGTCTATGCCGACAAAGAGGCATCGCGGTTCGGCATCACCCGCGCCCAATGGGCGGTGCTGGCCAAGGTCGAGCGCAGCGAGGGCATGAAGCAGTCGGAACTCGCCGAACTGCTCGAGATGCAGCCGATCACGCTGACCCGCATGATCGACAAGCTCTGCGACAACGACTGGATCGAGCGCCGCAGCGATGCCTCGGACCGCCGCGTGAAGCGCCTGTATCTCAAGAAGGCCGGCCGGCAATTGTTGGGCCGGATGAGCGGGCTGAAGTCCGAGCTTACGGCCAACGCGCTCGAGGGCATCACGCCGGCGGACGCCCATCGCCTCGTTACCCAACTTGAAACCATCAAGGAAAACGTGCGCAGCGCGATCCAGACCAGCGGCGCGGAACAAGCACGTAAGGAGCAGCGGTATGGCTGACCAAGTCCTCAAGTTCCAGCCCGAGCAGAAGACCGACAGCGGCAAGCCCACCAAGAAAGCGGGCACCGATCCGCGCCGCCGCCTGATGGCGGGCCTGCGCCGCTACCGTCGCTTCCTGCTCCTGGTCGTGCTGCCCGTGATCACCGTCATCGGCGGCCTCACCTTCTATATCAATGGCGGCCGCTATGTCGGCACCGACGATGCCTATGTCGGCGCGCAAAAGGTGCTGGTGACCCCCGACATCTCCGGCAAGATCCTGAAGGTCGTCGTGAAGGAAGGCCAGTCCGTCAAGCAGGGCGACGAGCTGTTCGAGATCGACCCCGCTCCGTTTCGTCACGCGGTGGACGAAGCCAAGGCGCAGCTCGCGCAGGCGCGCACGACCTATGACAATCTGGTTGCCAACATCAAGATCTACGGCGACATGCTCAACCTCGCCCAGCAGGGCATCGATTTGAAGCAGCGCGATGTCGAGCGCAAGCAGGCGCTGGTGAAGAGCAATTACGGCTCGCAGCTCGACCTCGACAATGCATCCAATGCGCTGGTGACCGCAGGCGCACAGTCCCAATACATCAAGCAGCAGCTCTCCAATGCCAAGACGCAATTGCTCGGCGACCCCGCCTTGCCGCTGGAGCAATTTCCATCCTACGCACAGGCGAAAGCCAAGCTGGACGATGCCCAGCGCAACCTCGACCACACCGTGCTGCGCGCGCCGATGAATGGCGTGGCGACGCAGGTCGAGCAGATCCAGCTTGGGCGCTATGTCGCCGCGGGCACGCCGGTGTTTTCGATCATCGACGTCGCCCACCCCTGGGTCGACGCCAACCCGAAGGAGAGCGACCTCACCTATGTGACCGAAGGACAGCCCGTCACGCTCGAGGTCGACGCATTCCCGAACCACGTCTTCAAGGGCAAGATCGGCTCGCTTTCGCCAGGCACCGGTGCGCAATTCGCGATCCTGCCGCCGCAGAACGCGACCGGCAATTTCGTCAAGGTGGTGCAGCGGGTACCGATCCGCATCTATTTCGACGAGACCGACAAATATGTGCGGAAGCTGAAGGCCGGCATGAGCGTCTATGCCACCATCGACACCGGCCATCAGCGCTCGCTTGCCGGCCTGCTCGGCCTGTCGGCGACAGCCAACCAAGACAAAGACTGAGTTCAAGGGCTGATCCGATGTCCGGACCCGATGCCAGCTTGATGGTCCCCGGCCTGCGCCGGAACATGGTCACGATCTGCGCCATGACCGCGACCATCATGCAGGCGCTCGACACCACCATTGCCAACGTTGCCCTGCCCTACATGCAAGGCACGCTGTCGGCCTCGCAGGACCAGATCAACTGGGTGCTGACCTCCTACATCGTCGCCGCGGCCATCATGACGGCGCCGGTGGGCTGGATCGCCAACCGGTTCGGCCGCAAGCGCATCTTCATCATCTGCTCGGCCGGCTTCACCATGGCCTCGGTGCTGTGCGGCCTCGCGCAAGACATCAACCAGATGGTGCTGTTTCGCCTGCTGCAAGGCGTGTTCGGCGCCGCCCTGGTGCCGCTGTCGCAGTCCGTCATGCTCGACTATTACACGCTCCAGGAGCGCGCCAAGGCAATGTCGATCTGGGGCATGGGCGTGATGATGGGCCCGATCATGGGCCCCTCGCTGGGCGCCTGGCTGACCGAGACCTATTCCTGGCACTGGGTGTTCTTCGTCAATCTGCCGTTCGGCTTCATCACCGTGCTCGGCCTGATCGTCTTCATGGACGAAACCCGGAAGGATTTCAGCCTCAAATTCGACTGGTTCGGCTTCGCCGCGCTGGCGGTCGCGATCGGCTCGCTTCAGCTCGCGCTCGACCGCGGCGAGCAATTGGGCTGGCTGGAATCGAACGAGATCCTGGCGGAGTTCATCGTCTCGGCGGCCGCGTTCTACTTCTTCCTCGCGCACTCCTTCACGACCTCGACGCCGTTCATCCGCTTCGGGCTATTCCGGGATCGCAACTTCGTCACCGGCTGCATGTTCATGGTCGTAATGGGGCTCGTTCTGTTCTCGACCATGGCGCTAGCCTCGCCCTACATGCAGAACGTGATCGGTTATCCCATCATCACCGCGGGCCTGCTGCTGGCAAGCCGCGGCTTCGGTACCTTCTTCGCCATGATGCTGGTTGGCCGCATGATGCGCTATTTCGAGGCGCGCACGCTGATCATCGCCGGCCTGACGCTGACTGCGGGCTCGCTCTTCCAGATGACCGGCTGGACCGACCTGACCCAGGTGCCCGAGATCGTCACCGTCAGCGTCATCCAGGGCTTCGGCTTCGGCCTCGTCTTCGTGCCGCTCTCGACGGTGGCGTTCCTGACGCTGTCGAACGAACTTCGCACCGACGGCACCGCCATGCTGACCCTGATGCGCAACGTCGCGAGCTCGGTCGGCATTTCCGTCGTCATCGCGCAGTTGACGCAGGGGACGCGGCGGACCTACGCGATCCTGTCCGAGCACATCAACCCGTTCAACCATGCACTGCAGATGCCCGACGTCAGCGGCATGATCAATCTGTCCACCGATACCGGCCGCGCCATGGCCGACAGGATGGTCAGCGTGCAGGCGCAGATCATCGCGTTTGCGCACGACTACCAGCTGGTGATGGTCTTCATCCTCTGCACCATCCCGCTCGCCTTGCTGATCGGCTCGACCAAGGCCACGCTGCGCAAACAGGCGGCGGGGCCTGAGCATGCGGTGATGGAGTAGCGGGGTGGCGTAAGGAGTTGGTCCAGCCACAATCTCCCCTGTCGTCCCGGACAAGCGAAGCGCAGATCCAGGATCCATAGCCACAGGGAGACATTTGGCGAAGACTCGTTAGAAGACTCGTTACCAGTCTCGCGCCAAACGGCTCCGTGTGGTTATGGGTCCTTGCGTTCGCACGGACGACAACGAATATGCGGCACGCGCTACAACAACTCCTCACACCCCAAATCATCCACCGCCGCAAGCACCCGCTCCAGATTGTTCCACCAGATCACCGGCGGGATGTTGATGCTCCATTGCCAGACCGGTCTCGTGATCTGCCAGAGCACCGCCCAGCGGTAGTCGCGATCGAGCGCGCCGCGCGTGTAGCCGGTGATACCACTTTCGATCAGCGTGTCATGGTAGAGATTGAGCAGCGGGCGTTCGAGCGCCTGCCGGCGTTGCGGATACCACTGCGTGGCCATCATGTAGGCGAGGTCGTGGGTCGGAACGTTGATACTCCAAAGATCGAAGTCGAAGATGCGCACGGTATCGGCGACGCCCGCGCGCGGCAGCAGGAAATTCCAGGTGTGGGCGTCGCCATGCGTGATGCTGAGATGACGGCGTGAATGGTAACGCTGGGACAGCCGCTCCGACTGGTCGATGAGGCGGCGGAAGAGGATTCGCCGCTCCTCGCTGAGGCGATCACCGAGCAGATCGGCGAAGCGATCGTAATGACCGGCGAGGGTCTCCATGCGCTGCGCGCTGTCCTCCATGCTCGCCCAGGTACCGACCGTGTCGCCGAGGCTCGGATGGTCCCACCAGGCTGCATGCCAGCGTGCGAGCGCGGCGACGATAGCGAAGGTCTGCTCGCGCGACGGCGGCACCGGCCAAGCCATCGCGATTTCGTGGCTGTCGGTGAGATCCTCGAGGAGCAGATGCCAGGTGGGGCTGTGCTCGTCGAAATGCCCATCAAAACAGCGCGGCACGAGGCTCAGCGGCATTTTCGGCGCAAGCTGCGTGTAGTAGTCCACCTCGCGCCGGCCGCCATTGGCGAGGGTTTCGGCGAAAGCGGAATTGGGAGTTTTGAGGATCAGCGACTGCGGGGCGCCGGTGGATTCGCCGACATAGCGCAGGCCGAGGCGGATGATATGCGACACGACGGTGTCGCGCTGGTGCAGCACCTTCACCTCCCGCACCGCGCCGGCGTCCAGCACGCCGCCCCGGCGCAACGCGGCCGTCAGTCGAGCGGGCTCAACGACCGCTGGCAATTGTGGAGATGTCATGAACCACGATGCCCCTGTCCCGCGCCATACTGCACGATCACACTCCCGGGCACCAGCGGCCGAGATGCCGCCGGGCTCAGGCTGCCGCGGTCGACTCGCGCACGGTCCGCACGACGACCGACCGTAGCTGTTCGAGATCGGCCGCCATGCCGGCAATCGCCTGCCTCACCTCCGCAGCGCGCTCGTTCACGGAAGCGGCGTCGCGGCTGACATTCCCGATCTTGGCCGAGACCTCCTTCGCCGCTGAGGCCGATTCGGAAATCGACCGCGTGATCTGCCGCGTCGCGGCGTCCTGCTCTTCCATCGCAGCGGCAACCGAGGTCGCGACGCCGTCGATCTCGACGATGTGGCCTCCCATCGTTTCGACGGCATCGACGGCGGCCTGCGTCGAGGCCTGGATCTCGGCAATCAGCCGCCCGATCTCCTCGGTAGATTTTGCCGTCTGGTCGGACAGGGATTTCACCTCGGCGGCAACCACGGCGAAGCCGCGACCGGCCTCGCCGGCGCGCGCCGCCTCGATCGTAGCGTTGAGCGCCAGCAGGTTGGTCTGGCCGGCGATGCCACCGATGAGGTCGGAGACCTCGGCTATCTTCTTCACCGATCCCGCCAGCGCCTGAATGGTCGAACGCGCCTGCTCGCGGCCCGCGACGGCAGATTTGGTGACCGTGCTGGTCCGCGCGACCTGGCTCGCGATCTCGCGGATCGAGGCGCTCAGCTCTTCGGCCGCGGCCGAGACGCTCTGCGAGCTGCCAAGCGCCTGAGTGGAGGCCGCGGCGACCGCCTGCGACTGCGCAGAGAGCGAACCTGCGATCTCGGACAGGCTGGACGCCGCCTGCTCCACGCCGTGGCTCGCCGCGCTCGCGGTGTCGACCGAGCGGCCGGTCTCGCGCTCGACGGTCTCGGCCATCCGGTGAAGGGCGGAGCGCTTGGCGAGCGCCGCCTCCTGCTCCTGCCGCAACTGCTCCTCACGCAGTCGGGAATTCTCGACCGCCGCCTGCTTGAACACCACAAGCGCGCCCGCCATCGAGCCGACCTCGTCCTGGCGGTCCGCAAAAGGAATATCGGCGGCGAGATCGCCGGTCGCGAGTTTCTGCATCGCGTCCGTCATGCGCACGATCGGGCGCACCACGCCGAGAGCAACGCCGAGCAGGCCCGCGGCAATGAAGGCCAGGACGGCGGCGGAGACGCCGAGGAGGATGTAAAGCATCGAGCTGTCGCGGTCCGCGGCCAGCTTCTCCATCGCGGCATTCTGTTTGTTCGCGTTCTCGACGATGCTGTCGATCACGGCGCGATGCGCGGTGTAGGCGTCCTTGAGCTGCGCATAGATGCGCTCGGAAGCAGCCGCATCCTTGGCCTTGAGGGCAGGCAGAAGCTGGTCGGACGCCTTCCAGAATTTCTGCACCTCGGCATCGGATTTCGACACCAGCGCCGTCTTCAGGTCCGCCGAGAGGCTGGAGGTGACCCAGAATGCCTTGCGCTCGTCGTAATCCTTGCGGAGCTGGACCAGGCGTTCGCCGTGGGCCGCCAGCTGGTCCGGCTCGCGCATGGCCAGCGTCGCCTCGAGATAGGCCTCGATGACATATTCCGGCGGTGGCAGAATGTCCGCGATGAGGTCGTTGCCGAGCTTGATGTCGGAATACAGCGGACCGCCGACCTTGAGCTCTTTCAGGGCGTAGAGGCTGGTGGAAACCACGGCGGTAAAGCCGATGGCCAGAACGATGCCGAACGCGATGATCGCAGAAGACAACGACAGACGTAATTTCATGAAATAATCCGGGGTCGGCGTCAAAACTACAGCCACCCTAGACGAATACGGTAAATACGGAATTGCTTGGCCGCGGAATTACATCGCGCGAAGACCGCAGAACTACGGGGATCGAGCGTCAAGCTGTCGGTATTTATAGTCAGTAGAGCTGACGCACTGACCTGAAAGACATTCATTCCACCCCATGCGGGGCCGCGTTAGCTTTGACGCGCTGAACGTGAAAGGCGTGCCGAGGACCAGGCCTTCCTCGGCACGCATTGCCTCAGACGTCGAAGAACACCGTCTCACTGTCGCCCTGCAGCCGCAGGTCGAGCCGATAGACCGGCTTGTCGGCTTCGCGCACCGCGGTCAGCGTGGCGCGGCGGTCAGTGGGCACCAGCGCCAGCACGGGATCGGCGGCGTTGCCGGCCTCGTCGCTGAAATAGATCCGGGTGTAGAGATGCCGCAACATGCCGCGGCCGAACACCGCAAGGAGGATGTGTGGCGCCTGCGGCTTGCCGTCGGGATCCGGCACCGCGCCCGGCTTGATGGTGTCGAAAGCGTAATTGCCGTCCTTGTCGGTGCCGCAACGGGCAAAGCCGCGGAAGCTCGCATTCGGCAAAGCACGCTTGTCCTGCGGGTCGGCAAAGCGGCCTTGTGCGTCGGCCTGCCAGATTTCCAGCATGCAATCCGGAACCGCTACGCCGTCGCCGTCGAACACGCGGCCTTCGATACGGATGCGGTCGCCCGTGACATCGGGTGTGAGCGTCGAGCTGGTGAACGCGTCGTTCCAGGCGTACTCGCCATTCGGCGTCAGGCCGTATTTGAAGAACGGACCGACGGTCTGTGATGGGGTGATCCCGTTGGGCTTCCCAGACTCTTGCACTTAATGGTTCTCCATGGGGGTGGCATTCTTGCCGCGCAGCACGAGGTCAAAGCGGTAGCACAGCGCCCATTCAGGCTGGGTATTCTCCAAGTCGAACGACGAGACCATCCGCGCCCGCGCCTTCTCGTCGGGCACCGAGTTGAAGATCGGATCAAACGGGAACAGCGGGTCGTTCGGGAAGTACATCTGCGTTACGAGGCGCGTGACGAAGGAATGGCCGAACACCGACAGATGGATGTGTGCGGGACGCCAGGCGTTGTGGTGATTGCCCCAGGGATAGGCACCGGGCTTGATGGTGACGAAGCGGTAGTAGCCCGCGGCATCGCTCACCGTGCGGCCCGCACCCGTAAAGTTCGGATCGAGCGGCGCCGGATGCTGGTCGCGGACGTGAACGTAGCGGCCGCAGGAATTGGCCTGCCAGATCTCGACCAGTGAATTCGGCACACCGCGACCGTCCTCGTCGCGCACATGGCCGTGCACGATGATGCGCTCGCCGAGCGGCTCGCCACTATGCCGGCGCGTGAGATCGCTGTCGCCCTCGCGCACGGTCTCGTGGCCGTAGACTGGGCCGGTCAGCTCGGACAACGTATGGCGCATCGGGATCAGGGGCTTATTCGGCGCGCGCTTGATCGAACTCTTGTACTCGGGCGACAGCGGCAGCGGATGCGCCTTGTTGCTGTCGGTGGGATAGATGAATGTCATTGGCGAACTCCTCCCCGGCCATGTGGTCCGGCCGGTCAACGCTTCGACCAATCATTATAGGATATAACTAATTTGGGGAAGCGGGTTTCGGGCTTCCAAAGCTGTCATTCCGGGGCAGCCCGCAGGGCTGAACCCGGAATCTCGAGATCCGGGATTCCGCTCGAGCGAGCGGCTCCGGGATGACCGGGCGCTTCGCGTCCGGTCAGTTCAGCTTCTCGATCGCGACCGCGACACCCTGGCCGACGCCGACGCACATGGTGGCGAGCGCGA
The DNA here is from genome assembly GCF_023073355.1 of Bradyrhizobium sp. 199. GTDB lineage: Bacteria > Pseudomonadota > Alphaproteobacteria > Rhizobiales > Xanthobacteraceae > Bradyrhizobium. Next base: position 222,135 of record NZ_JADPJI010000002.1, on the reverse strand, counting down.
GCTTGCCGCCGCGCTTCTCCATGCCGTGGACGGCGGTGAGAGCGAGACGTGCGCCGCTCATGCCGAGGGGATGGCCAAGTGCGATCGCGCCGCCATGCGCATTGACGAAATCGGCATCATCAGCAACGCCGAGCTGACGCATGCAGGCGATGCCTTGCGAGGCGAAGGCCTCGTTGAGCTCGATCAGGTCGAAATCACTGATCTTCTTGCCGAGCCGTTCCATCAGCTTGCGGGTCGCCGGCACCGGGCCGATGCCCATGATGCGCGGCGGCACGCCAGCCGAGGCAAGGCCGAGGATGCGCGCGCGGGGCGTCAGACCATGCTTCTTCACCGCAGCTTCCGACGCCAGGATCATCGCGGCGGCGCCGTCATTGACGCCGGAGGCGTTGCCGGCGGTCACCGTTCCGGGATTGCGCACGATCGGCTTGAGCTTCGTCAAGGCTTCGAGCGTGGTCTCGGGACGCGGATGCTCGTCCTTGTCAACGGTGATCGGGCCCGCCTTGCCGCCGGGAATGGTGATCGGGATGATTTCCTCGGCAAAATAGCCCGCCGCAATCGCAGCGCCCGCGCGCTGCTGCGAGCGGATCGCGAAGGCGTCCTGGTCGGCGCGCGAGACCTGGAATTCCTCGGCGACGTTCTCGCCGGTCTCCGGCATGGCATCGACGCCATACTGCGCCTTCAGCAGCGGATTGATGAAGCGCCAGCCGATCGTGGTGTCGAAGATCTCGGCGGAACGGGAGAAGGCCTCCTGCGCCTTGCCCATTACGAAGGGCGCACGCGTCATGGATTCGACGCCGCCGGCAATGGCGAGCTCAATCTCGCCGGAGCGGATGGCACGGCCGGCGGCGCCGACCGCATCGAGGCCGGATGCACAGAGCCGGTTCAGAGTCTGGCCGGGTACCGAATCCGGGAGACCCGCGAGCAGGAGCGCCATGCGTGCGACATTGCGGTTGTCCTCGCCCGCCTGGTTGGCGCAGCCGAAGAAGACTTCGTCCACCTGGGCCCAGTCGAGATTGGGATGCTTGGCCATCAGCGCCTTGATCGGGGCGGCGGCGAGATCGTCGGCGCGCACCTTGGCGAGGGAGCCGCCGAAGCGGCCGATCGGGGTCCGCACGGCATCGCAGATAAAGACGTCACGCATCGCTGTTCTCCCTGAATGCCGCGGTTCGGCCAGAATTCTTTAATGACGGCGGAGTTTTAGGAGGGCGCCTGCAGCAGGTCAATTGACTGATGCGCGCGTGTTCCGAGGGGGCCGCACGCCGGCCGCGCATGCCGCAATGCGGACAACGTGGAAAACCCGCCTCCGACGGCCAAAGCGATAGGAGCAGGGGGCGAAATTTTGTAGGTTGCGCCGCCCATGACCATGCAACAATCGATCCCCGTTCCGCCCCCCGAGGACACGTCCGCACTGCCTGCGGAAGCTGCCGCGCGCGTCACCCCGATGATGGAACAGTACCTTGAGATCAAGGCTACGCATCAGGGCCTCCTGCTGTTCTACCGGATGGGCGATTTCTACGAATTGTTCTTCGAGGACGCCGAGATCGCCTCGAAGACGCTCGGCATCGTGCTGACCAAGCGCGGCAAGCACCAGGGCGCCGACATCCCGATGTGCGGCGTGCCGGTGGAGCGCTCCGAGGACTATCTGCATCGCCTGATATCCGCCGGCCACCGCGTCGCGGTCTGCGAGCAAACCGAAGATCCCGCCGCCGCCAAGGCGCGCGGCAACAAGAGCGTGGTCCGCCGCGGCGTGGTGCGGCTGGTCACGCCGGGCACGCTCACCGAGGACACGCTGCTCGATGCGCGCGCCAACAATTATCTGCTGGCGATCGCGCGGGCACGGTCGTCCGCCGGCGGCGACCGCTTCGGCCTCGCCTGGATCGACATCTCGACCGCCGAATTCATGGTAACCGAATGTTCGGGCGGCGAGCTCGCCGCGGCGTTGGCGCGCATCAACCCGAACGAGGCGATCGTCACCGACGCACTCTATAACGACAACGAACTCGGACAGACCTTGCGCGAGTTGCCGTCGGTGACGCCGCTGACCCGCGACGTCTTCGACGGCGCAACCGCCGAGAAACGGCTGTGCGACTACTTTGCCGTCGCGACCATGGACGGGCTCTCCCAGCTCACGCGCCTGGAGGCCACCGCCGCGGCCGCCGCCGTCACCTATGTCGACCGCACCCAGGTCGGCAAGCATCCGCCGCTGTCGCCGCCGGCGCGCGAAGCTTCCGGTGCGACCATGGCGATCGATCCGGCGACACGCGCCAATCTCGAGCTGACGCGGACGCTCGCAGGCGAACGCCGCGGCTCGCTGCTCGACGCGATCGACTGCACCGTGACGTCGGCAGGCTCACGCCTGCTGGCGCAGCGGCTGGCGGCCCCGCTGACGGATGCTTCAGCCATCGCACGGCGGCTCGATGCGATCAGCACCTTCGTAGCCGACCCGGCCGCGCGCGAGGACATCCGCAGCATCTTGCGCGGCGCGCCCGACATGTCCCGGGCGCTGGCCCGTCTCTCGGTCGGCCGCGGCGGCCCGCGCGACCTCGCAGGCATCCGCGACGGTATCATCGCCGCCGACCAGGTGCTGGCGCGACTTGGCGAGATCGACCAGCCGCCGCAGGAGATCGCCGCGGTCATGGCGGCGCTGCAACGTCCGTCGCGCGAGCTGGCGGCGGAATTCGCCCGTGCGCTCGACGAGCAACTGCCGCTGATCAAGCGCGATGGCGGCTTCGTTCGGCAAGGCTATGAGCCCGCCCTCGACGAGACGCGCAACCTGCGCGACGCCTCGCGCCTCGTGGTGGCCTCGATGCAGGCCCGCTATGCCGACGCGACCGCCGTCAAGGGCCTCAAGATCCGGCACAACAACGTGCTCGGCTATTTCGTCGAGGTGACCGCACAGCACGGCGACAAGCTGATGTCGGCGCCGCTGAACGCGACCTTCATCCATCGTCAGACGCTGGCGGGGCAGGTGCGCTTCACCACTTCGGAATTGGGCGAGATCGAGGCGAAGATCGCCAGTGCCGGCGACCGTGCGCTCGGCCTCGAGCTCGATATTTTCGAGCGGCTTTGTGCCAAGGCGCTCGATATCAGTGAAGACTTGCGCGCGGCCGCGCACGGCTTTGCGCTGCTCGATGTTGCGACGTCGCTCGCCAAGCTGGCGGTCGACGAGAATTATGTGCGGCCCGAGGTGGACGCCTCTCTTGGCTTTGCGATCGAAGCCGGTCGCCATCCCGTGGTGGAGCAGGCGCTCAAGCGCAATGGCGAGCCGTTCATCGCAAATGCCTGCGATCTGTCGCCAGGCCCTGCGCAAAAGTCCGGCCAGCTCTGGCTGCTCACCGGTCCCAACATGGCCGGCAAATCGACTTTCCTGCGCCAGAACGCGCTGATTGCCCTGCTGGCCCAGATCGGCAGCTTCGTGCCGGCGACGCGTGCACGGATCGGCATCATCGACCGCCTGTTCTCGCGCGTCGGCGCCGCGGACGATCTCGCCCGCGGCCGCTCCACCTTTATGGTGGAGATGGTCGAAACTGCGGCGATCCTGAACCAGGCCGGCGAGCGCTCGCTCGTGATCCTGGACGAGATCGGCCGCGGCACCGCGACGTTCGACGGCCTCTCGATCGCCTGGGCCGCGATCGAGCATCTGCACGAAAGCAATCGCTGTCGCACCCTGTTCGCCACGCATTATCACGAGCTAACTGCGCTCTCGGCAAAGCTGCCGCGGATGTTCAACGCCACCGTGCGGGTGAAGGAGTGGCAGGGCAACGTCGTGTTCCTGCACGAGGTGCTGCCGGGCTCGGCCGACCGCTCCTACGGCATCCAGGTGGCAAAACTCGCCGGCCTGCCGCCCGCGGTGATCACGCGCGCGAAATCGGTGCTCTCCAAGCTCGAGGCGCAGGATCGCGGCCAGACCGCGCGAGCGCTCGTGGACGATCTTCCGCTGTTCGCCGTGCCCTCCCGCGCCGCGGCTGAAGCCGCGCTCCCGAGCGAAGCCGAGCTGTTGATGGAAGCTGTGAAGGCGCTGCATCCGGACGAGATGTCCCCGCGCGAGGCGCTGGATGCGCTGTATGCGTTGAAGGCGAAACTGCCGAAGCAGTAAGCACGCCGTGGCCACAATCGTCATTGCGAGCGGAGGGAAGCAAATCCAGACTGTCTCGGCGGGACCGGACTGACTGGATTGCTTCTCGCAAGAGCTCCTTGCAAAGACGCAGGCTAGTGCGCGAGCCGCTTCTTTCGCCCTTTCCACCAGAGCGTCAGATTCCAGGCGACGCAGGTGAGGAGCCCCAGGCCCAGCCCGGTCGCCGAGCCTGAATTCGCGGCGCCGAGATGTAGCACCGCGATGGCGATACCGAATCCGAGCAGGCCCCAGGCGGAGTTGGCAAGTACCGCGGCGGTCGGCGGGCCGCCGATACGCGGATGCAGGATCACCATGATGCTGGTGAACACGACCGGGTACAGCGCGATGATGCCGCTGATGCGGGGACCGACCCAGCCCGAGGTCGAGACCACGATCGCGACGAGGGTCGCGACCAATGCGGCTCGCATCGGCACGTCATACCAGCGGCGCGTCACCAGCGGCATTTTCACGTGGCGATAGCCGGCCAACAGCGGAATGCAGATGCCGAAGGCGATCAGATTCGCAGCCAGTCCGCCGGTGAGCGACCAATCGAACTGACGGATGACCGAAGCAAGCACGATCCAGATCGCGACCGCGCTCCCACAACTCGCCAGAAGACTGTGCCGCTGCGCCAGCACCACGTAAATGAGGCACATGAAGATCGTCGCCGCGTTGATCGGAAGACTCGCGAGCGAGCCTTGCGCGATGAAGGCGGCGTCGTGGTCGAGCGCGAGGAAGACGTAGGAGGGACCGGCCGAGATCGGCAGGGTCGCGACCAGCGCACCGATCACCGGGCCCGACCGCTCGGTGACGATCGACGCCGTCACGACGAAGGTCGCCGCGATCGCCATGCGCAGGATGAGAAAGAGGATGAAGTGGAGGTCGGGGGACATTCTATCTGTCAATCCGGGCGTGCCGCTTGGCGCGAACCCGGAATCCATAACCACAGGCATTAGTGGTTTAAGAGCTGGAGCGACCCCCGGGGTCGCGCCAAGCGGCACGCCACGGGACAACACCGATTGCGGAGTGGACGCTTTCGCTCGCTACATCCGGTGCAGCGACACCGAGACCTTCGGGCCGTTCTTGATGGTCTGATAGACCACGCAATAGCGCTCGGTGAGCTTGAGCAGCAGGTCGAGCTTGTCCTGCGGCGCATCGGTATCGACCTCGAAGCGCAAACGAATCTCGGCGAAGCCGACCGGGGTCTCCTTGTCGACGCCCAGCGTGCCGCGGAAATCGAGATCGCCCTCGGCGTAGACGTTGCCGGTCTTCAAGGGCACCTCGATCGCGGTCGCGACCGACTTCAGCGTGACGCCGGCGCAGGCGACCAGCGCCTCGAGCAGCATGTCGCCGGAGCAGAGCTCGAGGCCGGAGCCGCCGGTCGCCGGATGCAGGCCCGCCATCGCGATGGCGCGGCCGGTCTCGACCTTGCAGGCGATGCCTTCGCTGTCGGTCGAGCCCTTGGCCTTCAGCGTGATCATCGCCGTCTTGGGATCGGTCTTGTAGCGTTCCTTGATCGGGGCCTGCATCTGGCGCAGTGCTGCGGCGTCCATTTTGTCTCTCCCGGAAAAATCGTCTCTACGAAGTACCGGATTGCGATGTACCGGCTTGGAGAGAAATTGTCACCACCACATGGCCTGACCGGGACCCTGGGTTGCGTCACGGTCGGGCACGCTGCGGTCGAGCGAACGGTCGAGTGACGTCAGCACACTTCGCTTGAAATTCTCGAACAGCGGCGAATTGCGGTCGCGCGGACGGCCGAGATTGATCTCGATCTGGTCGAACAGCCGCCCCGGCCGCGGCCGCATCACCAGGACGCGATCGGCCAGCACCACGGCCTCGTCGACGTCATGCGTGACGAGGATGAGCGTCGGCCGCGCATCGGCCCAGAGGTCAAGCAGATGATCCTGAAGGTCCCTACGCGTGAAGGCGTCGAGCGCGGAGAACGGCTCGTCCAGCAAGAGCACCTCCGGCTGCGGCACCAGCGCACGTGCGATCGCGACGCGCTGCGCCTGGCCGCCGGAGAGTTCGCGCGGCCAGGCCTGCGCCTTTTCGGCGAGCCCGACGCGCTCGAGCGCGCGCGCCACCCTCTCGCGCCGCTCAGCCGTGGGCAGATCGGCAAGACCAAAGCCGATGTTGTCGGCGACGCTGAGCCAGGGCAAAAGCCTGGGCTCCTGGAAGATGATGCCGATCTTGGCATGGGGCGAACTGATCGACTCATTGTCGAGCGTCACGGTGCCCGAGCTGGCGCGGTCGAGGCCGGCGATGGCACGGAGCAATGTTGACTTGCCGCAGCCGGAGCCGCCGATAATGGCGACGATCTCGCCTTGCCTGATCTCGGCGGAGAACCGCGCCAGCGCCTGCACGCCGTTGGGATAGGTCTTGCTGACCCGGTCGAGCGCCAGCATCGCCTCAAGCTCCTTTGGCGCGGACGAAGGCATCCTGCCAACGCAGGAAGGGCGCGGCGGCGACCTCGATGAGCCAATCGGTGAGCTTGCCCAGGATGGCAAAGATCACGATCGCCGCCAGGATCTGCGCGGGCTTGCCGAGCTGCTGGCCGTCGAGCAGGAGATAGCCGAGGCCTTCCGAGGCGCCGATCAGCTCGGCCGCGACCACGAACATCCAGCCGAGGCCGAGACCGACGCGCAAGGACACGACATAGGCCGGCAGCACGGCAGGCAACAGGATGCGGCGGATCATCGCCGGTCCGGACAGGCGGAAAGTGCGGCCGACCTCCACGATCTTGCGGTCGACGGAGAGGACCGCGCCCATCACGCCGAGATAGACGGGGAAGAACACGCCGACCGCGATCAGCACAACCTTCGAGGTCTCGAAGATGCCGAGCCAGAGGATGAACAGCGGTACCCAGGCGAGCGACGGGATCGCGCGCAGCGCCTGCACGGTCGGATCGAGCAGCCGGCGGGCAAGCGACCAATAGCCGGAGATGGCCCCGAGCAGCGTGCCTGCGACCACGCCGAACGCGAAGCCGAGCGCGACCCGCCACAGCGTCGCGGTGATGTGGCGGACCAGCTCGCCCGAGCGGGCGAGCTCGGCGATGGTGGCAAAGATGCGCGAGGGCGGCGGCACCAGCCGGCCGTTGGACCAGCCGAGCCAGACCAGGAGTTCCCAGCCGAGCGCGAGCATCAGCGGCAGCAAGATCCCAAGCAGCGGCCGCGCGTAACGCGACAGCCGCGAAGGCGCGGCGACGTTTTCGGCCGGTTCGGAGGCTTGTTGCAGCACTGGCGCGTCGGAGATCATGGCCGGTAGGAAGCGCGTCTGACGGGGGAATGCAACACTACTATTGCCCCGCCGGTCGTCCTGGACAAGCGCGCCTCAAGGCGCGCGCATGGGTCCCGGGTCGGCGCTTACGCTTGCCCGGGACACGGCGGAGTGTGTTGCGCGCTCCTGCCTCTCCTGTCGACTAATTCGTCGGCAGCGGGACCTGGTCGTCGATCAGGGCATCCAGCGTGGACTTCACGTCGACCTTGGCATCGACGACGCCGGCTTGCTGGAGTGCGAGACCGGCGGCGAGGATCGACTCGCGCTGGGGCGCGCCGATGCGGCTATGGGTGAGCTCGGTGCGTTCCTTGAGCTGCTTGTCAACCACGGCCTCGGGCAGCTTTGTGACCGCGATGAAGGTCTTTTTCAGCTCGTCGTAATTCGCCAGCGAATATTTGCGCGCTTCCTCGTAAACCGCGAGCACGCGGCGGGCCGCATCCGGATGGTCCTTCAAGAACTGCTCGCGCACATTGAGGATGCCCCAGGTGTTGGCGTCGGCCTTGCGGTAGAACAGCTTTGCGCCTTCCTCGACCTCGGCCTGCGCCATCATCGGGTCGAGGCCGGCCCAGGCATCGACGTCACCGCGGATCAGCGCGGTCTTGCCGTCGGCGTGCTGGAGCAGCACCGGCGTGATGTCCTTCTCGGTCAGGCCGGCACCAAGCAGCGCGCGCACCAGGAAGATGTGCGGATCGGTGCCGCGCGTCACCGCGACGCGCTTGCCCTTGAGCTCAGCCACGCTCGCAATCTTGGAGTCCTTGCCTGTCACCAGCGCGGTCCACTCCGGACGCGAATAGACATAGATCGACTTGATCGGGTTGCCGTTGATCTTCGCCACCAGCGCCGCGGAACCGGCGGTCGAGCCGAAGTCGATCGAGCCCGCATTGAGGAATTCGAGCGCCTTGTTGGAGCCGGCCGACTGCACCCAGGTGACGGTGATGCCGTCCTTGGCGAACTCCTTCTCGAGCAGCCCCTTCTGCTTCAGGACCATCGACACGGGATTGTAAGTCGCCCAGTCGATGCGGATTTCCTTGAGCGGATCGGCCGCCCACGCCGCAGGGGTGATTGCGAGGGCCATTGCCCCCGCCAGCAGAATACGTCGTGTCATCCTGGTCATGCCCAGCCTCCTTCAAAACCTCATTGTCTTTCAATGAGTTACATCTAGAAATCAACAAGAAAATCCGCCCCTTGAAGGCGCACCGGCCGAGAAGAGGTTTGCCCAAAACCGAAGCTTTCCAGCATGGAATGACTATTGCCAGAGAATGGCGGGTGACAGCGCCTGTCACCTCTTATATCCGGTGAGGCATGGACAGCGTTGCGACAGAGCACAAGGCCGAGGTGGACGATCGTTTCGACACAGTGCGGATCACCGCCGCGGTCGATGCGCTTGCCGAAAGGCATCAGGGACGCGAAGACGCGTTCCGCACCGCCATGGCGCAATTGCTCAAGGGCGAGCTGATTGCGGCGCGCGCCGCGGCACAGGAAATCCTTTTAAAGGATCGCCACGGCCGTCACTGCGCCGAGCGGCTCTGTCACGTCCAGGACGAGATCATCCGGATTCTGTATTCAGCGGCGACCCGCCATCTTTACCGCTCGCCGATCCGGAGTGGCGCCGAGCGCATGGCGGTGGTCGCGACCGGCGGCTATGGCCGCGGTCTCATGGCGCCCGAATCCGACATCGATCTCCTGTTCATCCTGCCCTATAAGCAGACCGCCTGGGGCGAGCAGGTCGCCGAAGCCATTCTCTATTGCCTCTGGGATATGGGGCTGAAGGTCGGTCACGCCACGCGCTCGGTCGACGAGTCGATCCGGCAGGCGCGCGGCGACATGACCATCCGCACCGCGATCCTGGAGACGCGCTTCCTTACCGGCGACAAGCCGCTCTATGACGAGCTGGTCGCGCGATTCGACAAGGAGGTGGTGCAGGGCACCGCATCGGAATTCGTCACAGCGAAGCTCGCCGAGCGCGAGGAGCGGCATCGCCGCGGCGGCCAGTCGCGCTACCTGGTCGAGCCCAACGTCAAAGACGGCAAGGGGGCCTTGCGCGACCTGCACACGCTGTTCTGGATCGCCAAATACGTCTACCGCGTGCGCGACACCAGTGAACTGGTCGAGCGCGGCGTGTTCGACGCGCAGGAATACCGCAGCTTCCGCCGCTGCGCCGACTTCCTGTGGTCGGTGCGCTGCAATCTGCACTTCCACTCCGGCCGCGCCGAAGAGCGCCTCTCTTTCGACCTCCAGCGCGAGATCGCGGTGCGGCTTGGCTACACCTCGCATCCCGGCATGCAGGACGTCGAGCGCTTCATGAAGCACTACTTCCTGGTCGCCAAGGAGGTCGGAAATCTTACCGCCATCCTCTGCGCCAAGCTTGAGGACCAGCAGGCCAAGCCCGCACCGGTCCTCAGCCGGATGATGGCGCGGCTACGGCCGAGCACCGCGGTGAAGCGGCGCGTCCCCGACAGCGACGACTTCATCGTCGACAACAACCGCATCAACGTCGCAGCACCCGACGTGTTCAAGCACGATCCGGTCAATCTGATCCGTATCTTTCGCCTGGCACAGAAGAACAACCTTGCCTTCCATCCGGATGCGATGCGCGGCGTGACGCGGTCGCTGGGTCTGATCAACGCGCAGCTTCGCGAAAATCCCGAGGCCAACCGGCTGTTCATGGAGATCCTGACCTCCGACAATGCGGAGATCGTGCTGCGGCGAATGAACGAGACCGGCGTGCTCGGCCATTTCATCCGCGCCTTCGGCAAGATCGTGTCGATGATGCAGTTCAACATGTATCATCACTACACCGTTGACGAGCATCTGATCCGCTGCATCGGCTTCCTGCAGGACATCGAGCGCGGCGCCGTCGAGGAGTTCGCGCTCGCCAGCGACCTCATGCGCAAATCCCGGCCCGAGCACCGCGCCGTGCTCTACATCGCCACGCTCCTGCACGACGTCGCCAAGGGCCGCCCGGAGGATCACTCGATCGCCGGCGCCAAGGTGGCGCGGCGGCTGTGCCCGAGGCTCGGCTTCAGCCCGGCCGATACCGAGCTCATCGCCTGGCTGATCGAAGAGCACCTGACGATGTCCACGGTTGCGCAGTCGCGCGATCTCTCGGACCGCAAGACCATCGAGAATTTCGCCGCCGTGGTGCAGTCGGTCGAGCAGATGAAGCTGCTGACGATCCTGACCACCGCCGACATCCGCGGCGTCGGGCCCGGCGTATGGAACGGCTGGAAGGCGCAGCTGCTGCGCTCGCTTTACTACGAGACCGAGCCGGTGCTGACCGGCGGCTTCTCGGAGGTCGACCGCGGCAAACGCCTCGCGGCTGCCTATGCCGAATTCCGCATGGCCTTCGCCGAATGGCCGGAGGACGAGCTCGATGCCTATATCGGCCGGCACTATCCGGCCTATTGGCTCAAGGTCGAGCTGCCGCGCAAGATCCGCCACGCCCGCTTCGTCCGCTCCAGCGAACAGGCCGGCCACAAGCTTGCGATCAATGTCGGTTTCGACGAGGTGCGCGGCGTCACCGAGCTCACGATCTTCGCCGCCGACCATCCCTGGCTGCTGTCGATCATCGCCGGAGCCTGCGCCTCAGCCGGCGCCAACATCGTCGACGCCCAGATCTACACCACGACCGACGGCCGCGCGCTCGACACGATCTCGATCTCCCGGGAATACGACCGGGACGAGGACGAGGGCCGGCGCGCCACGCGCATCGGCGAGATGATCGAGGACGTACTCGAAGGCAAGCTGCGCCTGCCCGAAGTGGTGGCGCGGCGCACCGTGCGCAGCAAGGCCCGGCCCTTCGTGATCGAGCCGGAAGTAACCATCAACAACCAATGGTCCGACCGCTACACGGTGATCGAAGTCTCCGGCCTCGATCGCCCCGGCCTGCTCTATGAGCTGACCACCGCAATCTCGAAGCTCAACCTCAACATCGCCTCGGCCCATGTCGCGACCTTCGGCGAGCGCGCCCGCGACGTGTTCTACGTCACCGACCTCCTTGGTGCACAGATCAACGCGCCGACCCGGCAGGCCGCGATCAAGAGCGCGCTGACCCATGTGATGGCCGGCGACAAGGCGGTTCAGCCTGTGGCGTGACTTTCACTCGTCATTTCGGGTTGAAACATCGCGGCGGCTTTTGTTTAGACAATCGTAGCCCGTTCACCAGTGCCGACAGCGCGGCTGGTTGATGCTGACGGCTTGGATAGTACATGAAGAAGCCGGGAATTGGCGGAGTCCAGTCCTCCAGCACCCGAACAAGGCGGCGCTTCGCAACATGTTCGGCGACCTGCTCTTCATAAGCGAGTCCTATACCAACTCCAGCGAGCGCCGCCTGAATTACCAGGTGAGTATCGTCAATGATGAGCGGGCCGTTCACGTTGATCGTGACCGACTTTCGTCCCTGCTCAAACTCCCACCGATATGGACCACCCGCAAGCCGCAGGGTGATGCACCGATGATCGCTGAGGTCCTTTGGCTTTTGGGGGATGCCTCGTGAAGCGAAGTAGCGTGGCGACCCAACGACCGCCAATCGCAGTTCGGGCGTGACACGAACCGCGATCATGTCCTTTTGAATGTACTCGCCAAGCTGAATACCGGCATCGAACTCGCCCGCAACAAGGTCCACGGGTCCGGTAACGGTGACAACGTCCAGAACGATGTCAGGGTAGGCCTCTGCGAAAGCTCTCAGCCGCGGCAACAATACCATCACGGCTGCCGATCGTGACATTACAATTCGAAGGCGACCTGCGGGTCGGTGCCGAACGCTTCGGACTTTGTCGATCGCATGACGGATTTGCTCAAGTGCCGGCGACAAGTCTCCCAGAAGAGCTGCCCCCGCAGCGGTTGGCGCAACGCTTTTGGTTGTTCGAGCGAGCAGCTTCAGCTCGAGCCGCTGCTCGAGCTTCCGGATCGTGTGGCTCAAGGCCGACTGAGATACACCCAGCTTTACCGCAGCGCGCGTAAAGCTTCGTTCATTGGCAACGACTGCAAATGCAGCGAGTTCGTTCATCTCGTTTGTCATCGTTCATGAATATCGCTCACGAGCCCATGCCATGCAAGACGTCTGGTCTCATAAGCCGCTTTGCCGTAGGTCTTTGCGAGCAGGGAAATGACCTGCAGTAATTCCCGAACGTGAGACAGGTTGAAGCGCGGCACAGTTGGCCGATCCGCTTGATTGAGTTCGGTGCAACAGCTTTGAGGATGACGATGGATACGGACCTTTCCGCCCTGCGCTCCCTTGCGCAGACCTATTTCGATGCGGCCTATGAAATGGATGCCGAGAAGTTTGCATCCATATTTCACCCCATGAGTTCCGTGACCAAGGTCGCCGAGGACGGTACCGTGGGCGTGACGCCGATTGCAACCTGGCTGGCAGCGGCTCGCAAAATGAAAGCTCCGAAGCAACAGGGCTTCGAGCGGGATGATCGGATCCTCTCAATCGACTTTGATCGAGAGCTCGCGCTGTTGAAGGTGAGATTGCAAATTCCGCCGCGTTGCTTCACCGACCTTTTGTCATGCCTGAAGGTGAATGGGAGCTGGAAGATCGTGCAGAAAGTGATGACGTCAGAAAATCTGACGGATTCGCTTGCAGCAGAGGGAGTGCGACTGAAGGGTCGCAGGGCACGACCGTGAAGCCCGGCTCCTTATCGCTCCCACGTCCTCAAACCGGCTCTTAGACCTCCACCCCCTCGTGCCGCAGCAGCCAGCGCTTGCGCTCGAGGCCGCCGCCATATTTCACCAGCGAGCCGTCGGCGCCGATCAGCCGATGGCACGGCAGCACCACGCTGATCGGGTTGGAACCGTTGGCATGGCCGACGGCGCGAATGGCTTTTGGCGTGTCGATCCTTGCGGCGAGGGCACCATAGCTCATGGTGGTGCCCGCAGGGATTTGCGCAAGCGCAGTCCAGACCTTCTGCTGGAAGGGCGTGCCGGCGATGCGCCATGCGATGCTCGAGAGCTGACCGAGATCGCCTTCAAAATAGCCCGACAGCGCCGTCCGCATGGTCGCGGGCGCAGGCTGGTCGCTCAGATCGACGGCGCCGTGGTGCAGGCGCAGGAGCGCGCGCATGCGGTGCTCGTAATCGTTCCAGTCGAGTGCGCGCAGCGCACCCTCGGCGTCGGTGACGAGCAACGCGATTCCGATCGGCGTCGTCAGGCGATCGAGGCCGAAGCGGACAGAGAGTTTGGTTGATCGGCTGGCCATTGGGCACCATTGCATCGAAACACGCCCATCGCACTTGCCATGCCGGTCATGCTACCGTCCACCCGAAAGCTGACGCTTCTGGGGGAGCTGACTTTGATCCTGATCGCCAATATCCTGGTGGCGCTGGTCGCCGCGCTGCACGTCTTCTTTCTGATCCTGGAGATGTTTCTCTGGGACAAGCCGTTCGGCATGAAGGTCTTCCGCAACACGCCGGAGAAGGCCGAGATCACGAAGGTGCTGGCTGCCAATCAGGGCCTTTATAACGGCTTCCTCGCCGCCGGCCTGATCTGGGGTCTCGTCCACGGCAACCCGGCCTTCGCGTTCCAGATCAAGGCGTTCTTCCTGCTTTGCGTGATCGTGGCCGGCGCCTATGGCGCCGCGACCGTCAGCAGCCGAATCCTGATGGTGCAGGCGCTGCCGGCTGCGGTCGCGCTGGCTGCCTTGTTCCTCGCCTAGCTTTAGCCTGAGACGCTAGGGCGCAGCGCTGCGATCCTTGCGCGGTGGCGAAGCTTCCTCCACAATCTTCGACAGCGATGGCGACCGTTGCAATCAACGGAAAAAGACCGTCGGCCGAAAATTCCGTCAGGAGGAACAACCCACATGAGCAATCGCAGAGCCTTCATAGCCGCTACGGCGGCGCTCGCCTTCGCGTTCTCCGCCAGCCACGCCCTCGCCCAGAAGAAATACGACACCGGGGCGAGCGACACCGAGATCAAGATCGGCCAGACCGTGCCGTTCTCCGGCCCCTACTCCGTCTATGCCAATATCGGCAAGACCCAGGCCGCCTATTTCAAGATGATCAACGATCAGGGCGGCATCAACGGCCGCAAGATCAATCTGATCCAATATGACGACGCCTATTCGCCACCGAAGACGGTGGAGCAGGTGCGCAAGCTCGTCGAAGGCGACGAGGTGCTGTTCACGTTCCAGATCATCGGCACGGCCGCCAACGCCGCCGTGCAGAAATATCTCAACGGAAAGAAGATCCCGCAGCTGCTGGCATCCACCGGCGCGGCGCGCTTCAACGATCCGCAAAACTATCCATGGACCATCGCCTATAATCCCAACTACGTGTCCGAGGGACGGATCTACGCCAAGTACATTCTCAAGGAGCATCCGAATGCCAAAATCGGCGTGCTCTACCAGAACGACGACATGGGCCGCGACTATCTCGCCGGACTCAAGAGCGGCCTCGGCGACAAGGCCCCCAGCATGATCGTCGGCGAGGTGTCCTACGAGGTCACCGATCCGACCGTGGACTCGCAGGTTGTCAAGCTGAAGTCGCTGGGCGCCGATCTCTTCTACGATGCCTCGACGCCGAAGTTCGCGGCGCAAGCCATCAAGAAGGTGGCCGAGCTCGGCTGGAACCCGGTGCACATCCTCGACATCAATGCGAGCCCGATCTCGGCGACGCTGAAGCCGGCCGGCCTCGACATCTCCAAAGGCATCATCTCGACCCAATACGGCAAGGAGCCGAGCGATCCGCAGTGGAAGGACGATCCGGGCGTGAAAGCGTTCTTCGCCTTCATGGACAAGTATTTCCCCGAAGGCGACAAGCTCAACACGGTCAACACCTATGCTTATTCGGTCGCCGAGCTGTTGACGCAGGTGCTGAAGCAGTGCGGCGACGACCTGTCGCGTGAGAACGTGATGAAGCAGGTCGCCAACATCAAGGACTTCACCCCGAGCTTTGCGCTGCCCGGCATCAAGATCAACACCGGGCCGAACGACTACCGCGTCAACAAGCAGATGCAGATGATGCGGTTCAACGGCGAACGCTGGGAGCTGTTCGGACCGATCATCGAGGACAACGGACCCTCGGGCTAGCACGACCCGGATACCTCGCCTCAGCACAGGCAGAGGCGCATAACGGATGCTCCGCACCCGAGGTGCGGAGCATCATGCTTTGCACGTTGCCGGGCTCGTCAACCATGTCTGAAAGTCCCGGCATCGGTTCGACTAAAGTCACGTCCTTGACCAGCATGTAATCTTGCGTTGCAGCAAGGCCTCCGCCACACTCCCGCCCAGCGATGGCGTCTGCTTGCCGCAGCGGCGACGGAAAGATCATCGAGATAACAAACGAGGAAATTGCGAATGAGGAACGGATTTTTGCATCTGGTCGCTGGCACGGCGCTCGCTTTGGCGCTGTCGGTCTCGGCGGCCAATGCCCAGAAGAAATATGATCCCGGCGCGTCGGACACCGAAATCAAGATCGGCCAGACCAACCCGTTCAGCGGCCCCGCCTCCGCTTATGCCACGATCGGCAAGACCCAGGCCGCCTACTTCAAGATGATCAACGATCAGGGCGGCATCAATGGCCGCAAGATCAACCTGATCCAGTACGACGACGCCTATTCGCCGCCGAAGGCGGTGGAGCAGGTGCGCAAGCTCGTCGAGAGCGACGAGGTGCTGCTCACCTTCCAGCTGCTCGGCACCCCGTCGAATGCTGCCGTGCAGAAATATCTCAACGCCAAGAAGGTCCCGCAACTGTTCGCGGCCACCGGGGCCTCGAAGTTCACAGACCCAAAGAACTTCCCATGGACGATGGGCTTCAATCCCAACTACTTCGTCGAAGGCCGCATCTACGGCCAGTACGTCATCAAGAACCATCCGAACGCCAAAGTCGGAGTCCTCTACCAGAACGACGATCTTGGCAAAGACTATCTGAACGGCATCAAGGCCGGGCTTGGAGACAAGGCCTCCAGCATGATCGTTGCGGAAGCGTCCTACGAGGTCTCCGATCCCACCATCGATTCGCAGATCCTCAAGATCAAGTCGGCAGGCGCCGATCTGTTCTTCAGCGCCACGACGCCGAAACAAGCCGCGCAAGCGATCAAGAAGATCGCCGAGCTTGACTGGCATCCCGTGCACATTCTCGACATCAACGCCACTTCGGTCGGCGCCGTGATGAAGCCGGCAGGACTCGAAGCGTCCAAGGGCGTGATCAGCGTCAACTACGGCAAGGATCCGCTCGATCCGACCTGGAAGGATGATCCGGGCATGAAGAAATATTTCGAGTTCATGGCCAAGTACTATCCGGACGGCGACAAGGATTCGAGCTTCAACAGCTACGGCTACTCGACCTCGCAGTTGATGGCTTACGTGCTCCAGAAATGCGGCGACGATCTAACCCGCGACAACGTCATGAAGGTCGCCACCAGCCTGAAGGACGTGGAGCTCGACCTGTCCCTGCCCGGCATCAAGGCCAACACCTCGCCGACCGACTACCGCGTCAACAAGCAGCTTCAGATGATGAAGTTCAACGGCGAGCGCTGGGAGCTGTTCGGCCCGATCCTGGAGGACGCGGGTCCGGCGGGTTAGTTCTCGGAAACAACTGCCTCAACGACGTCATGCCCGGGCTTGTCCCGGGCATCCACGTTCTTGGGGCGCCCGAGCAAGTCGGGGATGGCCGGGTCAAGCCCGGCCACGACGACCGCGGGATAAGCGTGCAGCGGCATTCACGTCGGTATCTCCCCAAAATTCTTCCCGACCGGCAGCACCGCATGCCGGATCAGCCGTGAATCCTCCACCGCGGCCTGGCGGTGCTTGACGGCTTCGCGATAGACGGGATCGCGGATCATCTCCACGAAAGCTCCGACGCTGGGATATTCGGCGATGAAGCAATGGTCCCAGCGTTCGTCCTGCGGGCCGATCAACATCAGTTCGAACCTGCCCTGCCAGACGATCCGGCCGCCAAGGCGTTCGAACACCGGCCCGCTCTCGCGGCCATAGGCTGCGTAGGCTTCCGCCCCGCTCGCCTTGCGGCCGTCGGGATAGGCCGCTTCATTGCGCAGGCGCACCAGATTGAGCATCTGGATCGGGCCGGGGCGGTCGCTGTCCCGGAATTGCGCGAAGATCTCCTTGGTCGGATCGATATGGCCCATACGTGTTTCCCCGTTGTTTTGTGGCGGTGATCCTAGCTCCGGCATCAAGACAGCGGAACTGCGGAGTGCGAATGCCCCATCTCCTAATCGCGCGTTAACGTCGGGGTAACCGGGCCTTAAACAGCGACCGCTAGCGTGCGGCGGGGCGGGCTGACCGGGCGTTTTGCGTATGGCGTGGGGAAAGAAAAAGAGTGGGCGGAAGGAGCCGCTGTTCGGCTTGCCCGCGGCGCTCGCCGATCTGCGCCTCACTGCCGCGGATCGCATTCCCGGCGGCGACGACAAGCCGAAGAAATCGGCGAGATCATCCGCCAAGCGCAAGAGCGAGGATGCCGACGACGAGCCGCCGCGCGAGCGGAAAGCGCAAGCCGGCCGCAGCGGCGCCAAGCGCCGGTCGAAGTCGCGCGGTGGCTTCGGCCTCGGCCGCCTGGTTTACTGGGGCGCGGTGCTGAGCCTGTGGGGCGTGATCGCCGTGATCGGCGTCGTGATCTATGTCGGCGCCCATCTGCCGCCGATCCAGTCGCTGGAAATTCCTAAGCGCCCGCCGACGATTCAGATCGTCGGCATCGACGGCAGCATGCTGGCGCAACGCGGCGAGATGGCCGGCGCCAATGTCGCCCTGCAGGACCTGCCGCCTTATTTGCCGAAGGCGTTCATCGCCATCGAGGACCGCCGTTTCTATTCGCATTTCGGCATCGATCCCGTGGGCATCCTGCGTGCCCTCGTCACCAATCTGCTTCATCGCGGCGTCTCGCAGGGCGGCTCGACGCTGACGCAGCAGCTCGCCAAGAACCTGTTCCTGACCCAGGAGCGCACCATGGCGCGCAAGCTGCAGGAGGCGGAGCTCGCGATCTGGCTGGAGCGCAAGCATTCCAAGAACGAGATCCTGGAGCTTTATCTGAACCGCGTCTATTTCGGCTCGGGCGCCTATGGCGTCGAGGCGGCGGCGCAGAAATATTTCGGCAAGTCGGCCAAGACTGTCACGGTCGCGGAAGCGGCAATGCTCGCCGGCCTCGTCAAGTCGCCGTCGCGGCTCGCACCGAACCGCAATCCTGAAGGCGCGGAAGCGCGCGCGCAAATCGTGCTCGCGGCGATGGCGGATGCGAAGTTCATCACCGACGCGCAGGCGAAGGCCTCGATCGGCCATCCCTCTTATAATGTGAAACCCGCCGGCGCCGGCACGGTCAATTACGTCGCCGACTGGATCGGCGAGGTGCTGGACGATCTGGTCGGCCAGATCGACGAGAGCATCAAGGTCGAGACCACGATTGATCCGAAGCTGCAGAGCGTGGCGGAAGCCGCCATCATCGACGAGCTCGCGGCCAAGAGCGTCAAGTTCAATGTCAGCCAGGGCGCGCTGGTGGCGATGACGCCTGACGGCGCCGTGCGCGCCATGGTGGGCGGGCGGAACTATTCCGAGAGCCAGTACAACCGCGCGGCCACGGCCAAGCGCCAGCCGGGCTCCTCGTTCAAGCCGTTCGTGTATCTCACCGCGCTCGAACAGGGCCTGACGCCTGATACCCTGCGCCAGGACGCGCCGATCGAGGTCAAGGGCTGGCGACCCGAGAATTACACCCACGAATATTTCGGCGCGGTGACGCTGACGCAGGCGCTGGCGATGTCGCTCAACACGGTCGCCATCCGGCTCGGCCTCGAGGTCGGGCCGAAGAACGTGGTGCGTACCGCGCACCGGCTCGGCATCTCCTCGAAGCTCGAGCCGAATGCCTCGATCGCGCTCGGCACCTCCGAGGTCTCGGTGGTCGAGCTGGTCGGCGCCTATGCGCCGTTCGCCAATGGCGGCTTGGCTGTGGCGCCGCATGTCGTGACGCGGATTCGGACGCTCAGCGGCAAACTGCTCTACATGCGCCAGCCGGACGAGCGCAACCAGGTCGTCGACCCCCGCTATGTCGGCATGATGAACACGATGATGCGGGAAACGCTGATATCAGGCACCGCCAAGAAGGCGGAGATCCCGGGCTGGCCGGCGGCCGGCAAGACCGGCACCAGCCAGGATTATCGTGACGCCTGGTTCATCGGCTACACCGCAAACCTCGTCACCGGCGTCTGGCTCGGCAATGACGACAACTCGCCGACCAAGAAGGCCACCGGCGGCGGCCTGCCGGTGGAAGTCTGGACCCGCTTCATGAAGACCGCGCACGAGGGTGTGCCGGTGGCGGCATTGCCGAGCGCACCAGGCGGCTGGGGTCTCTCGAACCTCGCGCAGGCGGCATCGCAGGTGTCACCGCCGACTGCGGCCGCGCCCGGGCCGGCACCGGCGAACAACGGCGGCTATCGCCCACCACCGACGCGCGCCAATGTGCGGCCGGAGGCAGCGGCAGGGCTCGATGGTTGGCTGATGGACCGGCTGTTCGGGGGCAATCGCTAGTTTGGGTTCGAGCTCTGGGCGGCCTCAAGACCAAAGACTGCGAAAACAACCCCATGCACAGTAGCCGGGGACAGCAAAATCAACAGCTTGCAGAGAGCACAGCGGCCTGAAGCACGCGCCTGGAAGACAGCTGTCATTGCCGCGACCCGGCGACGCCAAGGCTTCGCCGAAGTTTCGGTTTTGGACGCGCCGAAGCTTTAGTGCAGGGCGGCAAGCGGGCAATCCAGTACGCCGCGGTCTTTCGGCTCTCTAGCTACTGCCTCTGGAATACTGGATCGCCCGCTTTCGCGGACGATGACAGTGTTTGCTGAGTTGGCAGCGAGCTCCTGTGCAGGACCGCCCTAATCCTCGACCCCGTACCGGTGCAGATCGTTGCCGTAGGTATCAAGCCACTTCTTGGCGCGCTCCATCGACGGGCAGACTTTTCCGCACACACGCCAGAACCGCGCCGAGTGGTTCATCTCGACGAGATGGGCAACCTCGTGCGCGGCGAGGTAGTCGAGCACGAAGGGCGGCGCGAGAATCAGGCGCCAGGAGAACGACAGCGAACCCGCTGAGGTGCAGGAACCCCAGCGGCTGGACTGATCGCGGATCGAGAGGCGCTTGACCTTGACGCCGAGCTCGGCTGCGTAAGCCTCCGCGGAACGCTGCAGATCGCGACGTGCCTCGCGCTTGAGGAAGTCACTGATGCGGCGATCGACATGGTCGAGCCCGCCGGCGACGCAGAGAATCTTGTCACCGCTGTCGCGCGTCTCGGTCCACACCGTGCCGCGGCTGCCTGCGCGATGAACGATGCGATGGGGTGTGCCGCGCAGCGGTATCACTGTGCCAGGCTGGAACGGCGCCGCCTTCGGCAAGCGGCCGAGACGAGCTGCGATCCACGCACCGTGACGCTGCGCGAAGTCCTTGGCGTCGGCGAGGGTGCCGCGCGGCGGCATGGTGAGGATGGCTTCGCGGTCGCTCGGATGAATTCTGAGCGTGTAGCGGCGCGCGCGTCTGTGCCGGCGCAACCGGATGGCAAAAAATTGCGATCCGTGGGTGATGACCAGGGTCTTCGGTTCGTGGGGCCGCCGATAGAGGAGTGCGCGAGTGGCCATGTCTGTCAGTCCGGGGGGCAGGAGGGCGCCCGGATTCTGCCATAACCGCCGCCAGGGAAAGCGCTCGGCGCAAAAACAAATCATTTGCCCAATATACAGCGGTCTGGCGTCCGGGAGACCCTACAGACTGGGGTTGGAACCGGCTTTTTTCGCCCCCGCTGGACGCATGCAACACCCCCAAGGGGTGAGGACGGACTCACTCCTAGAAAGC
Organism: Bradyrhizobium sp. 199; assembly: GCF_023073355.1. Taxonomy (GTDB): domain Bacteria; phylum Pseudomonadota; class Alphaproteobacteria; order Rhizobiales; family Xanthobacteraceae; genus Bradyrhizobium. The sequence goes on along the minus strand of NZ_JADPJI010000002.1, from coordinate 200,965 downwards.
TACCTAAATACCGCGAATCTGGAGCGGCCTGAGCCCCGCCGGAGGCCCCAGCGAGCCCAGAATTCTCGACGGGAAAGCCGAAAAACGCAGCTGGAGCCGTTCCGATGGAAATCGGAACGGTCACTTCGCTTGAAAAACGCTCTATTCGGCGGCGCGCGCCTGCAACGAGCTCGGATTCGCCGCCGAAACCATGAAGTCATGGATCCGCGGCACGATTTCCGACCTGAAGCGCGAGCCGTTGAACACGCCGTAGTGTCCGACGCCCTTCTGCACGTAGTGAACGCGGCGATGATCGGGGATCGAACTGCACAATATGTGCGTTGCTTCGGTCTGGCCGATGCCGGAGATGTCGTCGTTCTCGCCTTCGACCGTCATCAACGCCACGCGCGTGACCTTGGACGGATCGACGCGTGTTCCGCGATGGGTCATTTCGCCCTTCGGCAGCGAGTGCTTCACGAACACGGTGTCGACCGTCTGCAGGTAATACTCGGCCGAGAGGTCCATCACCGCGAGATATTCGTCATAAAATTCGCGATGCTTGTCGGCGAGGTCGCCGTCGCCCTTCACCAGATGGGCGAAGAGCTGCTTGTGGGCGTCCATATGCCGGTCGAGATTCATGCTGATGAAGCCGTTGAGCTGCAAGAATCCCGGATAGACGTCACGCATCATGCCCGGATGCGGGAACGGCACCTTGGTGATGACGTGGTTGCGGAACCAGTCGATGCCGCGTTCCTGGGCGAGATTGTTCACCGCGGTCGGATTGCGGCGGGTGTCAATCGGGCCGCCCATCAGCGTCATCGAGGTCGGCACGAACGGATCGCGCCGCGCTTCCATCACCGACACGGCGGCGACGACGGGCACTGAGGGCTGGCACACCGCGATGACGTGAGTGTTGCCGCCGAGAACGTGCAGCATCTCGATGACGTAGTCGATGTAATCGTCGAGATCGAAGCGGCCGTCGCTGAGCGGCACCATGCGGGCGTCGGCCCAGTCGGTGATGTAGACCTCATGCGCAGGCAGGAAGGCCTCGACCGTGCCGCGGAGCAGCGTCGCATAATGGCCGGACATCGGCGCGACGATCAGCACGCGCGGGTGCGGGCTGCGCAGCGGGCGGGTGAATTTGCGATCGAAGTAGAGCAGCCGGCAGAACGGCTTTTCCCAGACCGAGCGGATCTCGATAGGGACGCGGATGCCGTTGACCTCGGTATCGTTGAGGCCCCATTCCGGCTTGCCGTAACGGCGCGTAGTGCGCTCGAACAATTCGCAGGCCGCGGCGACCGACTTGCCGACCTCGGTGCGCGCCCAGGGATTGAGCGGGTTCTGAAACAACAGCTTGGTCGCGTCAGTGACCGCGCGTGCCGGATTGAGAGAGGCTTGCGCCATCTCGTACATCCAGTACATCGGCGTCGTCAGGACCGGACTGCCTTCGGCCGCCAGGGGCGGCGCGCCGCCAAACTCACCAATCGGCATCGCTATATTCCTCTTCGCATCGCAGCATACTGCCGAATGCGTAATATTGCGTCAATGCATGGTTCCGTACATCTACGTGAGCAGAACGGCCAAATCAGGCTGAATCCACGAGAAAGTGACGTTATTCCCCACCCGACAGCAGCGAGCCGTTCCGCTTGGCGCTGCGTAAAAGGGCAAGGAACGCTGCAAAAGATGCAACCAGAAGGGCCGCGTTGAGGGCCAACGCACCGAGCATCAGATCGGTCCTGAAGGTCTGCTCGATCAGAAGCGCGCGCATCCCTTCGAAGACGTAGGTCGGCGGCAGCGCCCAAGCGACGTACTGCAAAAACGCCGGCAACACGCTGACGGGATAATAGACGCAGGCCAACGGCAGGATCGCGAACATCAGGGTCCAGACGATGCTCTCGGCGCCAAGGCCGTTTCGCAGCACGAGGCCCGAGACAAAGATGCCGACCGACCAGCTCGTGAAGATCAGATTGCAGAAAAACGCGATCAGCGGCAGGCCGAGCGCATAAACGTTGAAGTGAAACAGGAACAGCGCCAGCAACGTCATCGGGACGATCCCGATCGCGAGCCGGATCAGGCTCATGACCATCAGCGACAGCAGAAACTCGATGGGCTTCAGCGGGCTCATCATGAGGTTTCCGATGTTGCGCGCCCACATCTCCTCCAGGAACGAGATGGAGAAGCCGAGCTGGCCGCGGAACAGGATGTCCCAGAGGATGACGGCGCCGATCAGCGTTCCGCCAGCGCGCGCGAAGAAATTGGCGTTCTCGGCGATATAGAGCTGGAGGAAGCCCCAGGTGATGACCTGCAGCGCCGGCCAGTACAGCAGCTCGAGCAGCCGCGGCCAGGACGACATCAACAGATACCAATAGCGCAGAATCATCGCGCCGATGCGATGGACGGAGATGCCGCGGTGGAGGGAGGAATTAATCATGGCCGCTCCGGGATCTGCACGCACCGTCATTGCGAGGAGCCCTTGCGACGAGGCAATCCAGAATTCTTCTGCGGAGAGATTCTGGATTGCTTCGCTCGCAATGACAAAAGAAACGCCCCCGGCTCGCTCACCTTGCCGCCTCCTTCGCGCCGTTCACCCGGCCGCGCGCGACGTCCAGAAACACCTCCTCCAGTGTCGTGCGGTTGTAGCGCGCCATGATCGCCTCGGGCGTGTCGTCGTCCTCGATGCGGCCGCGCTTCATGATGATGACGCGGTCGCAGAGCCGCTCGACCTCGAGCATGTTGTGCGAAGCGAGCAGGATGGTGGCGTTGTTCTCCTTGCGATAGCGCTCCAGATGCGCCCGCACCCAGTCGGCGGTGTCAGGATCGAGCGAGGCGGTCGGCTCGTCCAGGAGCAGCAACTCGGGCCGGTTGATCAGCGCTTTGGCAAGCGCGACCCGGGTCTTCTGCCCGGCGGACAGCTTTCCGTTGGCGCGATCGATGAAATCGGCGAGATCGAGATCTTCCGCGAGCTCGGCGATGCGGCCGGCGAGGTGCTTCACCGCATAGAGCTTGCCGAACACGGTCAGGTTTTGACGCACCGTGAGCCGCATCGGCATGTCGACATAGGGGCTCTCGAAGTTCATCCGCCCCAGCACGGCCGCGCTCTCCTCGGGCATCCGATGACTAAGCACCTGCACGCGACCGGAGGTCGGCAGCACCAGGCCCATGATCATCGCGATGGTCGTGGTCTTGCCGGCGCCGTTGCCGCCCAGAAGTCCGGTGATGCTGCCGCGCGGCAGCGAAAAGGAGATATCGTCGACGGCACGGGTCTGCTTGTAAAGCTTGACGAGATGATCGACCGTGATCGCCGCGGACGGGCTGCGCTCCGCGACAGTCGGCCGACTTGAAGCCTTGTCATTCTCGGTCATGCTGACCGTTCTTCTGCTATTGCGGCAGGGAGCGCAAGGCTTGTAATCCGGTGGTTCCGCGAGCCCGACGTTTGTGATCTGGAAGGCACCGCCACCTTGGCCGATATGACCGAAATTGCCGCCTCCAACTTCCGCCACGCGCAGCGGCATATCCGCCTGGACACGATCCTGCGGCTGCGCTGGCTCGCGGTGCTGGGCCAGCTCGCCGCGATCTTCATCGTGGCGCAGGGGCTGGAGTTCAACGTCGAGATCGTCCCCTGCGTCAGCATCATCGCCCTGTCGGCGGCGCTCAATCTGGGACTCCAGACCGCGGCCAATCCGATGCACCGGCTGGAGCCGATGCAGGCGGCCGGACTGCTCGCGCTGAACATCGTGGAACTGGCTGGTCTGCTGTTCTTCACCGGGGGCTTGCAGAACCCGTTCTCGTTCCTGTTCCTCGCCCCGGTTCTGATCTCGGCGACGGCGCTGCCGGCGCGCTTCACGTTCGGTCTCGGCCTGCTCGCGGTGGCCTGTGCCTCGATCCTGTTCTTCTTCCACCTGCCGCTACCCTGGGATTCCGACGATCCACTGGTGCTGCCGCCGATCTATCTCGTCGGCGTCTGGCTCTCGATCGTGCTCGCGATCGGCGTCACCAGCCTCTACTCGTTCCAGGTGACGGAAGAGGCGCGCAAGCTCGCCGACGCGCTGGCCGCGACCGAGCTGGTGCTGACGCGCGAGCAGCATCTCACCCAGCTCGACGGGCTCGCGGCTGCAGCCGCGCACGAGCTAGGCACGCCGCTTGCCACGATCTTCCTGATCTCCCGCGAGCTGGAAAAGACGGTGAAGGACGCAAGTTTTGCCGCCGACCTGAAGACCCTGCGCGAGCAGACGCAGCGCTGCCGCGATATCCTGAGCAAGATCACCCAGCTCTCCTCCACCGGCGCACCGTTCGACCGCATGAAGCTGTCGGAGCTGATCGAGGAGGTGGTGGCCCCGCACCGCGATTTCGGTGTCGACATCAAGGTGCGGATCGCGGTCGCCGCCGTTTCCGAACCGGTCGGCTCGCGCAATCCGGCGATCCTCTACGGCATCGGCAACATCGTCGAGAACGCGGTCGATTTCGCTCGCACCACCGTCGAGGTGAACGCGTGGTGGAACAAGGAGGACATCGAACTCGTGATCTCTGACGACGGCCCCGGCATTCCGCCCGATATCCTGAACCGGATCGGCGAGCCCTATCTGTCGCGGCGGCGCAGCCAGGATGATGGCAGCGGCGAGCGACGCGGCCTCGGATTGGGCGTGTTCATCGCGCGCACTTTGCTGGAACGCACCGGCGCCAAGGTCTCGTTCACCAACCGGATCTTTCCAGAACACGGTGCTGTGGTCCAGATCACGTGGCCCAGGCAGCGATTTGAGACTATCGAGACGCTCGAAGAAACAATAGGATAGACCGCGACCTTGCGTCGCACAACGGGGCCGATCGACCATCGACGGCCTTGGCACCGCCCGATTGCGAGGCCATATGTAGACGCGTTGGAGAGAGGACAAACCTTGAACGCCATCGCCGAACTGAACGAACAAACTGACCGCTCGCTGCTGATCGTCGAAGACGACAAGCCGTTCCTGGAGCGGTTGTCACGCGCGATGGAAACCCGCGGCTTTTCGGTGACGTCATGCGATACCGTCTCGGACGGTCTTGCGCAGATCGGCAAGGCGGCGCCCGCATACGCCGTGGTGGATCTGCGGCTCGGCGACGGCAATGGCCTCGACGTGGTCTCCGCGCTGAAGAAGAAGCGCCCGGATGCGCGCGCGATCGTGCTGACCGGCTATGGCAACATCGCTACCGCCGTCACCGCGGTGAAGATGGGCGCGATCGATTATCTCTCCAAGCCCGCGGATGCCGATGACGTCGTCGCGGCGCTGCTGTCGACGAGCGCGGAAAAATCCGAGCTGCCGACCAACCCGATGTCGGCCGACCGCGTGCGCTGGGAGCACATCCAGCGAATCTACGAGATGTGCAACCGTAACGTCTCGGAGACTGCGCGGCGGCTGAACATGCACCGCCGCACGCTGCAGCGCATTTTGGCGAAGCGCGCGCCAAGGTGATACTCACGACTACCGTGCCCCGGACGCAGCGCAGCACGGAGTGATGCGCTGCTGAGCCGGGGCCCATGCCTCTGCTTGAACCGTCGCCTGCTGGGTCCCGGCTCTGCGCAGCAACGCTGAAGCGTTGCAGCGCGTCCGGGACACGAGACCGTCCTACTCCCAAAATTCCGCGTGTCCCTGCGGGTCGACCAGGCGGTTGATCCGCAAGGCCGCCGCCATTCCGAACCGCACCGTCATCTGCTTGCGCGTGGCGGCAGCGAGCTTGTGCTCGGGCGCCTCGCAATGCATGTGCGCGCCATAGGCATCCGCGACGATCAGGCCGGTGTCTTGCGGAAAGATCTCGCACGGCAGGTCCTGCGTGAAGGCGAAGAACAGCCGGTCGCAATGCGCGCGGTATTCGTGCCATTTCTGATCGGCGCGCAGATCCTCCACCGACGATTTGATCTCGACGATCCAAATCTCTCCGCGCTCGTTCAGCGCCACGAGATCGGCGCGCCGGCCCGAGGGCAGCGGCAATTCGCTGATGCAGGAGAAGCCGAGCGAACGTAGCAGCCGGGATGTACCGCGCGCGATTGCGAGCGCCGTTTCCGACTGGCGACGATCAGTCGGCGGCACGAGGGTGATGCGGGCGGTGTTGTCCATGAGGAGAGGATAGCCGATTCCATCCCACATGTCGTCCGGGCGAAAGGCGGAACCTGACCTCCTCTTAACACTTATCACGCAGCCGCCGCCTGGGCGGAGCATCGAGGCTGCGGCGCATGATCGACGATCTCTGGTACAAGAACGGCGTGTTCTACTGCCTGTCCGTCGGCTCCTATATGGACGCCAACGGCGACGGCATCGGCGACTTCAAGGGCCTGCTGCGACGGCTCGATTATCTGCATGGGCTCGGCATCACCACGATCTGGCTGATGCCGTTCCAGACTTCGCCCGGCCGCGACGACGGCTACGACATCGCCGACTATTACAGCGTCGATCCCCGCTACGGCACGCTCGGCGACTTCGTCGAATTCACCCACGGCTGCAAGCAGCGCGGCATCCGCATCATCATCGATCTCGTCGTCAACCACACATCCGACCAGCATCACTGGTTCAAGGAAGCGCGGCGCGACAAGAACTCGCCCTATCGCGACTGGTATGTGTGGTCCGACAAGAAGCCAGCCAACGCCGACAAGGGCATGGTGTTTCCGGGCGTGCAGAAATCGACCTGGACGCGCGATAAGGAAGCCGGCGCGTACTACTTTCATCGCTTCTACGATTTCCAACCCGACCTCAACACCTCGAACCCGCATGTGCAGGCAGAGATCCTCAAGATCATGGGCTTCTGGATCCAGCTCGGCGTCTCCGGCTTCCGCATGGACGCGGTGCCCTTCGTGATCGCGACTAAGGGCGCCAAGGTGAAGAAACCCGTCGAGCAATACGACATGCTACGCGCGTTCCGCGAATTCCTGCAATGGCGACAGGGCGACGCCATCATCCTCGCCGAAGCCAATGTGCTGCCGAAAACCGACATGGAATATTTCGGCCGCGATGGCGACCGCATGCACATGATGTTCAACTTCCACGTCAACCAGCATTTGTTCTATGCGCTGGCCTCGGCCGATTCGCGCTCCCTGGCGAAGGCATTGAAGGCGACCAAGCCGCGGCCGGCGACGGCGCAATGGGGCCTGTTCCTGCGCAATCACGACGAGCTCGATCTCGGCCGCCTGACCAAGGCGCAGCGCGAAACGGTGTTCAAATCCTTCGGGCCCGACAAGGATATGCAGCTCTACGACCGCGGCATTCGCCGCCGCTTCGCGCCGATGCTGGGCGGCGACCGCAGGCGGCTCGAACTCGCCTACAGCCTGATGTGCACGCTGCCGGGAACGCCCGTCATTCGTTACGGCGACGAGATTGCGATGGGCGACGACCTCTCTCTGCCCGAGCGCAATTGCGCGCGCACGCCGATGCAATGGTCGACAGAGCCGCATGGCGGCTTCACCAAGAGCAACAAGCCGGCCTGCCCCGTCATCGACAAGGGGCCGTACGGCTATCCGCACGTCAACGTCGCAAAACAGCGCCGCGACCCGAACTCCATGCTGAACTGGGTCGAGCGCATCGTCCGCATGCGCAAGGAGGTGCCGGAGGTCGGCTGGGGCGATTTCGCCATCATCGCGACGCGCGATCCCGCCGTGTTCATCATGCGCTACGACTGGCGCAACAACTCCGTGCTGTTCGTACACAATCTCGACGAGAAGCCGCGCGAGATCGCGTTCTCGACGGGGCTATCCGGCGAGGCCGGCGCGCACCTGATCAATCTGCTCGCGGAAGACCACAGCCACGCCGACAAGCGCGGCCAGCACCGCATCGTGCTGGAGCCTTACGGCTATCGCTGGTACCGGGTCGGCGGGCTGGATTATCTGCTGAAGCGCAGTGATATCGACGAGACGGTGCGGGGGAATAAACATCCGGGGTAGATGGCGCCGCACACCTAGGGCGGTGCGATGATCACACCTTCATTGCCTCGCAGATCCAGCACGCCTCCCAACTTCTCCCCCTCGCGATCCAGAAACGTCGACAGCAGAATCTGACTGTCGAACTTTATGGCGCTGGTCGTCACGGCGATCGGCTCGGGGCCGAGATTGAGCACCACGATCACCGCCCTGCCCTCGGCCTCGCGGCGATAGACCAGGAGATCGCCTTGCGCCGCGATCGGATGATAGTCGCCCGCGACCAGCGGCGGATACCCCTTCCGCAACGCGATCAGGCGCTTGTAGAGCGCGAGGATCGAACGCGAATCGGCTTCGAGATTGACGACGTTTTCGTGGATATGATCCTCCGGCAGCGGCAACCACGGCCTGACCTCCGAGAAGCCGGCGAAGTTGGAGGAGTCCCACTGCATCGGCGTGCGGCAACCGTCGCGGCCGACACCGATACCGGGCACGTTCTTTTCGAAGGGATCGCGGACGTCCTCCGGCGCGATCGCGAGTTGATGCATGCCGATCTCGTCGCCGTAGTAGAGCGTCGGCGTGCCGCGCAGCGTCAGCAGCAGCATGGCGGCGACGCGGGCCTGTTCCGGCCCGACGCGGCTCGCAACGCGCGGGCGATCGTGGTTGCCGAGCACCCAGTTCGGCCAGGCGCCGCGCGGCAGCGCCTTCTCGTAATCCTCGATGATCTTCTCGATCGAGCGGGCGCTCCAGAACGTCGAGAGCAGCGCAAAATTGAACGGCATCTGCGCGCCGGTGAGGTCGTTGCCGTAATAGGCCATGAGACGATGCAGCGGCAGATAGATCTCGCCGATCAGCACGCGGGCGGCATATCCATCGGTGACGCGCCGCATCTCGGCAATTACGTCGTGCACCTCCGGCTGATCAGTGGAGTATTGCGTGAGGACCCTTTCGTTCGGGGGCCGGCCCTCGACATAATGCGGGTTCGGCGGGTTGTCGCGGAACTCGGCATCCTTGATCAGATGCCAAATCACGTCGACGCGAAATCCGTCGACGCCCCTCTCAAGCCAGAACCGCATCACGTCGTAGATCGCGGCGCGGACGTCCGGATTGCGCCAGTTCAGGTCCGGCTGCTGGGCCAGGAAGGCGTGGTAGTAATATTGACGTGTGGTCTCGTCAAACTGCCATGCACTGCCGCCGAACTCGGACAGCCAGTTGTTCGGCACGCCACCGTCGGGCGCGGGATCGCGCCAGATGTACCAGTTGCGCTTGGGATTGTCGCGCGAGGCGCGGCTTTCGACGAACCAGGGATGCTGGTCGGAGGTGTGGTTCGGCACGAGGTCGAGGATCAGCTTCAGGCCGTTGTCGTGGGCGGCAGCGATCAACCTGTCGAAATCTTCCATCGTGCCGAACAGCGGTTCGATGCCCGTATAGTGGGAGATGTCATAACCGAAATCGGCCATTGGCGAGGGGAAGATCGGCGACAACCAGATCGCATCGACTCCAAGTGATTTCACATAGGGCAGCCGCTGCAAAATGCCGGCGAGATCGCCGACGCCGTCGCCGTTGGAGTCCTGAAACGAGCGCGGATAGATCTGATAGAAGATGCCGTCGCGCCACCAATTTTCGTTGCCGTGAGCCATGCCGGAAGACCACCTAAAATCTGCATCTTGCGCGGGAGAACGCGATAGCGACGCCGCGGTTCAAATTGGCGGGTCAATTGGGACAGCCGTGTGACGGTTGTTCCGGCCTCGTTCCGACCCTCAGGGACGAATCTTTTGCTTGGCGGCATGGCAAAAATCGGCATTGTGACGCCATGACCAAGCAAAACGACACCCAGGAATCCTCCCAATCCAAGGCGGGCGCGATCATCGTTCCCGTGACGCTGTTCGAGCAGAACTGCACCATCATCTGGGACGAGCCCACCAAGAAGGCCGTGGTGATCGATCCCGGCGGGGACGTGCCGAAGATCCTGGACGCGATCAAGCAGACCGGCGTCACCGTGGAGAAGATCTGGCTGACCCACGGCCATATCGACCATGTCGGCGGTGCGGCCGATTTGCGCGATGCGCTGAAGGTGCCGATCGAGGGGCCGCATGAAGCGGACAAGTTCCTGCTCGACAATGTCGTCGAAAGCGGCGCGCGCTTCGGCATGACCGGCGTGCGCAACTTTGCTCCCGATCGCTGGCTCGCCGAAGGCGACACCGTGTCGATCGGAGACCTCTCGTTCGAGATTTTGCACTGTCCCGGCCACTCGCCCGGCAGCGTGGTGTTCTTCAACAAGGACTTGCGTTTTGCCCATGTCGGCGACGTCTTGTTCGCCGGCTCGGTCGGCCGCACCGATTTGCCCGGCGGCAGTCATGCCACGTTGATCAACTCGATCAAGACCAAGCTCTTGCCGCTCGGCGACGATGTCGGCTTCATCTGCGGCCATGGCGCCGGCTCGAGCATCGGCCAGGAGCGGATGACCAATCCGTTCATCACCGGCGAGATGTAGGCGCTATTCGGCGGCCTCGGTGAGTGCCGCCGCCTCATCGAGGTGATGCTCGCCCCATTCGCGAATGGCGGCGACGACGGGCACGAAGCTCTTGCCCTTCCGCGTCAGGCGATACTCGACTTTCGGCGGCACCTCGCCAAAGTCCTTCCGGTCGACCAGGCCGCTCATCGTCAGCGCCTTCAACTCGCGGCTGAGCACGCGCGGAGTGATCTCCGCGCTGCCACTCGTGCCGCGGAGCAGTCCGCTTCGGATCTCGCCATAACGGCGCGGGCCGTCCTTCAAGTCCCACACGATGCGGAGCTTGTACTTACCGCTGATCATCTTCTGAAACGCCGCGACCGGACAGGTGCGCGCCGGCATTGCCTTTGCCATGTCGTCTCCTCGATGCGCATCCAGCCGGCACGAGGATAGGAGCAGCGTCGGAAAAGTCCATACTATCAATTTTGTCCATACTTGCAGGATCGCTCTCAGCCCGCAGATGATGACGCACACGACGAAAAGGGAGCGTCACATGAAGCACTTCATGATCAGATACGACTTCAAGAACGGGACCACGGAAGCCTGGCACCAGGAGATCAGCCGCTTCATTAAGGCGATCGACGGCGATCCGGAGCTGAAAGGGCGGATCGGCTATCGCGTGCTGAGGAATCGCGAGGGCGGCAGCTACTTCCACCTCGCCAGCGTCAGCGACGATGCCGCTCAGAAGACGTTGCAATCGCGCGACTTCTTCAAGGCCTATTCGGCGACGACACGAGAAGTCTCTGGAGGCGAAGTCACGGCGACGCCGATCGAATGGATCGACCAGACGGCGTAGTCTTTGACGCGGGTGACGACCGCGGCGCTACTTCATCAGCCCCGCCGCGGTCAGCGCGCGCGTGATGATCTGGCCGATATCGAAGCCACCGGTCTCCTCGCGTTTCGGCTCGGCCGGCTGTTCGGCGACGGCCGCGCGGATCGAGCGGGCAAGATGCGGCGCGGGTGAGAGCGCCTGCTTTGTTGCAGGCTTGGTTGCGGCCTTGGTTGCGGCTTTGGCTTCCACCTTCGCGACGTCTGCAATCCAGTCGGTGAGGCCGAAGAATTTTGCGATGTGATAGGATGAGGAGATACCGGCCTCGATCAGGAAGGCGCCTTCGACGCCATAGCGCTGATCGTTGTCGGCGAGCCCGAGCGGCGTGCCGTGCGCCATGTCGGTGATGGCATAGGATTCGACCAGCGTCTCGCCGTCCTTGTTCCACCAGGTCTGGCGCGGATAGCCGTCGACATTGGTCTCCGCCATCGGCGCTTCCGGCAGATCGTGCAGATCGAGCCACTGCTTGACGATCTCGTTGGCATTGCCGGGATTGACGGTGCGGTCGGCGCTGCCGTGCCACACCGAGATTTTAGGCCAGGGGCCGCGATGATCCGAGGCATTGCGCACGAGATCGCCGAGTTCGCGCGCGGGGCGCGCCGGGGAATGAAACATGCCGTCCAGGGCTTCGCGTAGGTTCGAGGCGATGCCATAGGGCAGTCCGGCAATCACCGCGCCGGCCGCGAAGACTTCCGGATAGGTCGCGAGCATCACCGATGTCATGCCGCCGCCGGCGGACAGACCGGTGATGAAGACGCGCTGGGGATCGATGCGATGCGCCTCGGCCATGTGCGCGATCATCTCGCGGATCGAATGCGCCTCGCCGCCGCCCCGCGCCGTGTCTTCCGGATTGAACCAGTTGAAGCACGTGTTGGCATTATTGGTACGCTGCTGCTCGGGCATCAACAGCGCGAAGCCATAGTGCCCCGCGAGCGTCGACCAGCCCGCGCCAAGATCGTAGCCGGCTGCCGTCTGCCCGCAGCCATGCAGCACGACGACCAGCGCGCGCGGCTTCTGCAACTGCGCCGGCACGAACGCGAACATGCGCAAGGCTCCGGGATTGTCGCCGAAGCTCGTAACCTCTTGCAACGGACTGGCTGCGTCGGCGCTGCGGCCGAACGCGGCGAAGCGCAATCCGTCCAGCTTCGGCAGACGTCTCAAGAGGTCGACATTTCTGGTTAACGACACGGCAACTCCTGGCAGGCGGACGTTCAACGTCCACCCAAACCAAATAGTTGCTGCAGCGCAAAATAAAAAGACCGTGTGCTGTCGATATGTCGCTAAATCGCGGAATAACCTGCAGAAATTCGCCTGTATTAACCGCAATGCCTCAACTTCGTGCAGATGCGCGGGGCATCCACGCCAGGAATGCGGCGCAGATCATGATTTAATGTCACGACAGCGCGCGCGAGACGAGAAATCCTGCGCGCGCTGATTGCAAGGCTTCGAGGGCGAAGACCAGCGCGCCGATTGCGGCCACTCCGGCCGCATGTCCGATCTGCGCAATGGTGCCGTACATGAGGGAGGCCGAGCCCGCGGCGGCAGGCTTCAAGCTTGATCATGGTGAGCGCGGGCAGGACCGGCGACGGCGCATCGATAGAAGGTGCGACAGCGCCAGCTCAGTAAGACCCGCGATCTGAAGTGCGCAGCCTTCGATCAAAACCTTGGTGCCGCGATGGCGCGACGCCGCGACGAAAGCGAGCGCGAGCGGAATAAAGGCCATGCCGGTTGCTCCACGCCTGATTGCGCAAGGCCACACCACAGCGACATCAGGGTGAAGCCGAGCACCCGATGATTCAGACTGGATGCAGCGCCGCGATTTACTCAGAGGTAGGATTCGCGCGCCTTTCTCGCCAGCCAGCGGAAGAACTGCCGAGCTTGATTATCAAGAAAAGATCTTCATAGCCGGGCCCGGCCATGACGAGGTGAAAGCGCCTGCCAAAGAACCGGGGAGAGGGAGAAGAAACACGCATGCCTGCATTCCGTAACACGGGTCACCGCGCGATTGCGTTCGCGCCATCCGGCACGTAGCCTCACCGGCTCAACGAACAGAAAATCAAAGCCGGAGAGAACGCCATGGCGCGCCTGAAGTTCGGAGCTTTTCTTGCCCCGCATCACCCGATCGGGGAGCATCCGATGCTGCAGTTCCGGCGCGATCTGGATCTGGTCGAGCAACTCGACGCGCTCGGTTATGACGAGTTCTGGTGCGGGGAACATCATTCCTCGGGCTGGGAGATGATCGCCTCGCCCGAGATGTTCCTGGCGGCCGCCGGCGAGCGCACCAAGCGGATCAAGCTCGGCACTGGCGTGGTGTCACTGCCCTATCATCATCCCTACAACGTCGCCCAGCGCATGGTGCAGCTCGACCACATGACCGGCGGACGCGCCATTTTCGGCTCCGGCCCCGGCGCGCTCGCCTCCGACGCACACACGCTCGGCATCGACCCGATGACGCAGCGCGACCGTCAGGACGAGGCGATCGGCGTCATCCGCCGGCTCTTCAATGGCGAGCGCGTCACCGCCAAGAGCGACTGGTTCACCATGAACGACGCCGCGCTGCAGATCCTGCCGCTGCAGGAGGAGATGCCGTTCGTCGTGGCTTCGCAGATCTCGCCCTCCGGCATGACGCTCGCCGGCAAATACGGCATCGGCATCATCTCCCTGGGCTCGATGACGACGCAGGGGCTGATGTCGCTGCAGCAGCAATGGCAGTTCGCGGAGGACGCCGCCAGGAAGCACGGCACCACGGTCAACCGCGCGGACTGGCGCGTGCTCCTCACTTTCCACATCGCCGAGACCCGCGAGCAGGCCCGCCGCGAGGCCGGCGCCGGGCTGATGCGCTGGCACAACGAATATAATGTCGGCACCCTGCAGCGGCCAGGGCTGACCGCATTCTCCTCGCCCGACGAGGCGGTGGACAAGACCGCCTTCGTCGAAGGCGCGGCATCCACCATCGGCACGCCCGACGACCTCGTCAAAACCATCAAGAACGTGATGCAGGTCTCCGGCGGCGTCGGCGCCATCATCGGTTTCGTGCACGACTGGGCCAATCCGGAAAATACGCGCCGGAGCTGGGACATGGTGGCGCGCTACGTCGTGCCCGAGATCAACGGCTATGTCGATAGCTTGCGCAGGTCGCAGAAGTTCGTGATCGAGAACCGCGCCATCTTCGAGCGCGCAGGCCAGGCGGTGATGGCCAAGATCATGGAGAACGAGAAGGCCGCCGAGGCGCTGAAGGTGACGGGCCCCGGCCGCGTCGCCATTCCCGCCGTCAACGCGCCGGATCTGCAGAAGGAAGCGGCGAAGCGGTAGGACACGCTACACCCGTGGGTCCCTGCCAACGAGGGCACGACGTCGCCGTCTGTGGGAATTTGCGCCAGCAATCACGCATCACCGTGGCCGGATTGTGCTACGCTGGCAGAGCAAGCCAACCGGAGCAATCGTCATGTCGATGCAGAATGTGGCCGCAACGGCGCCCGACTTCACCGCGCCAAAACGCAACGCCCTGACGCACATTCCCGGCGACGAGGGCTGGCCGATCATCGGCAAGACGTTCCAGGTGCTGGCCGATCCCAAGGGCCATATCGAGGCGAACGGCGCCAAATACGGCCCGGTCTACCGCACCCATGTTTTCGGCGAGACCAATGTGGTGCTGCTCGGGCCCGAGGCCAACGAGCTCGTGATGTTCGACCAGCAAAAGCTGTTCTCGTCGACCCACGGCTGGAACAAGGTGCTCGGCCTGTTGTTTCCGCGCGGGTTGATGCTGCTCGATTTCGACGAGCACCGGCTGCACCGCAAGGCGCTGTCGGTCGCGTTCAAGTCCGGGCCGATGAAGTCCTATCTGGCCGATCTCGACCGCGGCATCTCCGCGCGGGTCGCGCAGTGGAAGGCCAAGCCTGGCGAGATGCAGCTCTACCCGGCGATGAAGCAGCTCACGCTCGATCTCGCTGCGGCCTCGTTCCTCGGCGCCGACATCGGACCGGAGGTCGACGAGATCAACCGCGCCTTCGTCGATATGGTCGCGGCTGCCGTCGCCCCGATCCGCCGCCCCCTGCCCGGCACCCAGATGGCCGCCGGCGTAAGGGGGCGCAAACGCATCGTCGCCTATTTCCGCGAACAGATCCCGCTGCGACGCGGCAATCACGGCGGCGATGATCTATTCTCGCAGCTCTGCCGCGCCACCCATGAGAACGGCGCGCTGCTGTCGGAGCAGGACATCATCGACCACATGAGCTTCCTGATGATGGCGGCGCACGACACGCTGACTTCGTCGCTGACCTCCTTCATCGGCGAACTCGCCGCCAATCCGGATTGGCAGGGCAGGCTGCGCGCGGAAGTTCTCGCGCTCGGCCTAGCGGCGGATGCACCGAGCAGCTTCGACGATCTCGAAAAGATGCCGCTTTGCGAGATGGCGTTCAAGGAAGCGCTGCGGATCAAGCCGCCGGTGCCCTCGATGCCGCGCCGAGCCATGCGCGATTTCACATTCAAGGACTTCAGGATTCCCGCAGGCACGGCGGTCGGCGTCAATCCGCTCTATACGCATCACATGAAGGACATCTGGCCGGAACCGGATCGCTTCGATCCGCTGCGCTTCACCGAGGAGGCGCAACGGAGCCGCCACCGCTTCGCCTGGGTCCCGTTCGGCGGCGGCGCGCATATGTGCCTGGGCCTGCACTTCGCCTACATGCAGGCGAAATGCTTCGCGCGGCACTTTTTGCAGAACATCGAGGTGTCGCTGGAAAAGGGATACAAGCCGGACTGGCAGATGTGGCCCATCCCGAAGCCGCGGGACGGGTTAAGGGTGCGGATGAAGGCGGTTTAGCGAAGATTCCGTCGTTCCGGGGCGATGCAAAGCATCGAACCCGGAATCTCGAGATTCCGGGTTCGCACTTCGTGCGCCCCGGAATGACAGCAAATATTTGCGCCCTACGCTCCCTGATCGAACGCCTTGCGCAAGGCTACATAGCCCTGCTGCTGCTGGCTCCAGTTGCGGCCGCCGGTCATGGCGCCGTCGATGACGAGGTCGTGGCCGTTGATGAAGCTGGATTCGTCGCTGGCCAGGAACACCGCGGCATGGGCGATGTCGTCGGGAAGGCCGGCACGCGGGATCGGTTGCGCGGACTTGTAGACCTCGCGCATCACCGCCGGTGTCTTTTCCGCGGCGTCGGTCGAGAGCCCGAGCGCCTTGCCGAAAATGCCGGTCGCGATAGCGCCGGGCGAGATCGAATTGACGCGCACATTGGACTCGCCGAGCTCCATCGCCACGCATTTGGTAAGATGAATCACCGCCGCCTTGGCCGCGCCATAGACCATCGAGGACGAGAACCCGGCGAGACGTCCGGCGATGCTGCCATTGTTGATGATGCTGCCGCTGCCCTGCTTCTTCATGTGGGGCGCGGCGTGCTTCATGCCGAGCATGACGCTGCGCACCAGCGTTGCCATCGCTGCATCGAAGCGCTCGACCTCGAGGCCTTCGATGCCGCCGGTCTGCGCCGGGCCGCCGGCATTATTGAACAGGCAGTCGATCCGGCCGAACTTGTCCACGGCCAGCGCGATCAGGGCCTGCATCTGGGCTTCGACCGTCACGTCGGTCTGCCGGAAGACGCAACTGGCCCCGAGCTGGCTGGCCAGCGCCTCTCCTTCCGGTATGCGCCGCCCCGCGATCACAATTTTGGCACCTTCGGCAACGAAGACTTCCGCAGTGCGCAATCCGATCCCGCTCGTCGCGCCCGTAATCACCGCAACCTTGCCGTCCAGCCTGCCCATGGAATGTCCCTGTTTTGAACCACTTGACGTCCGATGGCGGACACCGACCGATGACGGCGCCGCAACAGTCGGCGCCGCAAGCGTCACTATTCCCGCCGGCTTCCGTCAAGGCAAGCTTTGCTTGCGCGGGGGACATGCGTAACATTCCCGGCAATCGCCCGATCTTCGGACGCGTATCGCAACCGGGCTGCACATGGGGAAGCTGATCGACGAATTCCGCAAGGGCTGGCAGGGCGTGGCACCGCCATCGCTGGGCCTGAGCCTGATCTTCGCAGTCGGCTGCCTGCTGGTTGCGACGCTGGCGCGCTGGGCTCTCGCCCATGTGCGGCCCGACGTCTATTTCACCCCGTATTTCCCGGCCGTGTTCTTTGCCGCGGCATTCGGCGGCTTCCGCATCGGCATCATCACGGCGCTGGTCGGCGGCGTGCTCGGCGTCGCCGTGAATTTCAGCGATGCCTTGGCAGATCACGCGCGGTTCGCCCTGCTCGCGCTGTATTGGGTGGTCTGCGCGCTCACCATTTGGGGCGTCGAGCACTATCGCTCGCTCCTGGTCGAGCAGCGCCGGATTTCCAAACGCCTGATCGAAGAAGAAGACTATCGCAAAGTGCTGGTCGACGAGCTCCAGCACCGGTTGAAGAACAAGCTGTCGACCGTGCACGCCGTGCTGCATCAGGTGCTGCACGATCAGCCGCAGATCTGGGCCGGCATCGATCCGCGGCTGCGGTCGCTGGCCGCGACTGACGATTTGATTTCGCGGATTGACAAGGCCGGCTGCGACATCCGCGATCTCCTGATCTCCGAACTCGGCCCTTACGGCCACGTCCGCTTCACGCTCAACGGCGACCGGCTGTTCCTGCCGCCAAAGCTTGCGGTCACGCTGTCCCTGATGTTCCACGAACTCGCCACCAACGCGGGCAAATATGGCGCGTTCTCCGCGCCACGCGGACTGTTGCAAGTGTCATGGACCGTCAGCGACGATCGTCTGACCGTTACCTGGGATGAAACGGAGGGCCCAAGCGTCGACAAGGTCTCCGAGCCGGGTTTCGGCACCAAGCTGTTGAAGTCGGCGCTTTCGGCCTTCGACGGCAAGACGGAGGTGTCCTATCTCAGGACCGGACTTCATTGCACCATGCAATGCCGCATTCCCAAAAGCGGTTAGACACCAGGCAACAAAATCCGATCGCACGCTTGCGGTTTCGCCGGGCGCATTGACCTTCTGTTAATGACGATGGGCTGCGCGCGTCGCATCGCCGCAAAACACCCCCGTATTTCTCCTGACCCCTTAACCAAACTTAAGAGGGAACCACGCAAGATCGCGCCATTGCAACGCGCGCTGAAACAACAAGATTCATGAATTCTATGAACGACAACAAATATTCCGGCGCGAGTGAAGCCGAGCTCGGATTTCTCAAGGAAATCGTTAGAATGCTGCCTGCAGGCCTGACCGTGCAGGACGCGCATGGCGAGCTTCTGCTGGTTAACGACGCCGCGGCCGCGCAGCTCGGCATGGACGGCAGCCGACCCTCACCCGATCTGGCGCCGCGCCGCGAAGCCTGCCGCAAGGCTCTGAGCGCCGGCCAGCCTGTCGTCACCGAAGAGGCGCTTCACGGCGGCGCCGCGCGCCAGGTCCTGCTCACGACCCATCGTCCCGTTCGCCTCGCCGGACGCGAGCTCCTGATCTCGGCGTCTTCCGACATCACCGAGCAGAAGAATTTCGAGGACCAGCTGTTCCGCTCGGCCTATTTCGACGAGTTGACCGGACTGCCCTCGCGGCGCGTGATCGAACATCGCGCCAACAATCTGCTTGCGGAGAACCGCGGCGGCGAGCGCTTCGCGCTGGCCTTCCTAGACGTCGACAATTTCAAGCACATCAACGACTATTACGGCCACGCCGTCGGCGATGCGCTGCTGGTCGAGCTGTCGAAGCGGCTCGGCCGCGACTTGCGTGACTCCGACATGCTGTCGCGCATCTCCGGGGACGAATTCCTGCTGCTGCTCTCGCCGATCCAGAGCCAGGAGGAAGTCGCCGAATTCGTGCAGTCGACGCTGGAGCGGCTGACGGCGCCGTTCTTCATCGACAATTCGGAAGTCTTCGCCTCCACCTCGGTCGGCATCAGCCTCTATCCCGATCACGGAAGCAGCTTCGAGACGCTGCGCCAGAACGCCGACATTGCCATGTACCGCATCAAGAACGGCGGCAAGGGACTCGCCGCCTTCTTCGATTCCAGCATGGAGCGCGAGGCGCAGGCGCGGATGAAGATCGAGCAGTCGCTGCGGCTTGCCATCCTCGAGAAGCGCTTCTGCTGCGCCTTCCAGTCCAAGGTCGACATCCGCACCCAGGCCGCGAAGGGCATCGAGGCACTGGTGCGCCTGCGCGACGACGAAGGCGTGATTCAGGCTCCCGGCTCGTTCATCAATCTCGCCGGCGAGCTCGGCCTGATCGACGAGCTGACTCACCTCGTGCTCGCCGAGATCGTCAAGTCGATCGACCCGATCAACGAGACGTTCGGCGCGGAAGCGACCATCAGCATCAACGTCGCCGCCAAGCAGGCCGGCAATCCCGAATTCATGCGCAGCTTCGCGCAGGCGCTGGACGACACCGGCTTTCCCCAGCGTTTCATGATCGAGGTGACGGAAGACGCTTTCGTCGCCAAGAATCACTTCCAGGCCGAGATCCTGCCGATGTTCCGCAATCTCGGCGTCGGCATCTCGATTGACGATTTCGGCACCGGCTATTCATCGCTCTCGGCGCTGGCCGACATCACTGCCGACGAGATCAAGATCGACCGCTCCTTCATCACCGACATTCATAAGCGCCCGCGCAGCCAGGGCATCCTGCGGGCGATCGAATCCTTGAGCGAAGCGCTGGGCATGACCGTGATTGCCGAGGGTGTCGAATCCTACGAGGAGCTCGCCTATCTCCAGGCCGCAACCAATATCCGCTACGCGCAGGGCTATTACTTCTCCCGGCCGATCTTCCTGGAGGAGCTGAAGCTCGCAACACCGCTCTCCAGCGAAGCGCGGGGGAGCGTCTCGAGCCGCCCACACCAGCAGAACCGCCAGGGCTATTCGCGGGCGAGCGGGTATCGGCGGTAGCGCCGGCCTTGATCCTTGCAAAGCTTGAGCAACCCGTTCAGCGGGTGAGGTCAACACGTGCATCTGCCGATTTCCTCGGCAGCCGCGATCCGGTGCGGCCGGGCAGAGCCAATGTCACACATGCCCGTCGCGTGGTCCGCCGGAAGGTGGAATTGCAATGTCTGCACGGTTGTGCAAATCGCTATGCCAAAGGATTTCATCAGGAGGGACCATCGTGCGTCGATCATTCATCATAACAACAACCATCCTCGCGCTCGCCGCGGGCACCTCCGCACGGGCCGACGATCTCAAGGTCGCGCTGATCTACGGCAAGACCGGTCCGCTCGAGGCTTATGCCAAGCAGACCGAGACCGGCCTGAAAATGGGCTTCGAATACGCCACCAAGGGCACGATGACGCTCGATGGTCGCAAGATCGTCATCATCACCAAGGACGACCAGGGCAAGCCGGACCTTTCGAAGGCCGCGCTCGCCGAAGCCTATCAGGACGACAAGGCCGACATTGCGATCGGCACGACCTCGTCGGCCGCCGCGCTCGCCATTCTCCCGGTCGCCGAGGAGAACAAGAAGATCCTGATCGTCGAGCCCGCGGTCGCGGATCAGATTACCGGCGAGAAGTGGAATCGTTACATCTTCCGCACCGGACGCAATTCCTCGCAGGATGCGATCTCGAATGCGGTCGCGATCGGCAAGCAGGGCGTCACCGTCGCAACGCTGGCGCAGGACTACGCGTTCGGCCGCGACGGCGTCGCCGCCTTCAAGGAGGCGCTCGCCAAGACCGGCGCGACGCTCGCTGCGGAAGAGTATGCCCCGACCTCGACCACCGACTTCACGGCGGTCGGCCAGCGCCTGTTCGACGCGCTGAAGGACAAGCCCGGCCGCAAGGTGATCTGGGTGATCTGGGCGGGTGCCGGCAATCCGCTGGCCAAGCTCCAGGACATGGACCCGAAACGCTACGGCATCGAGCTCTCCACCGGCGGCAACATCCTGCCGGCGCTCGCCGCTTATAAGGGCCTGCCCGGCATGGAAGGCGCGACCTATTATTTCTACGAGATCCCAAAGAACCCGGTGAACGACTGGCTGGTCACCGAGCACCAGAAGCGCTTCAACGCGCCGCCGGACTTCTTCACCGCGGGCGGCTTTGCCGCCGCGATGTCCGTCGTCGCCGCCGTCACCAAGGCGAAGTCGACCGACACCGAGAAGCTGATCAATGCGATGGAAGGCCTGGAGTTCGACACGCCGAAGGGCAAGATGATGTTCCGCAAGGAAGACCATCAGGCGCTGCAGAGCATGTATCACTTCAAGGTCAAGGTCGATCCGAACGTCGCCTGGGCCGTGCTCGAGCCGGTGCGCGAGCTGAAGATCGAGGACATGGACGTTCCGGTCCGCAACAAGCGGTAGGTGCTTCTTCACCTCTCCCGCTTGCGGGAGAGGCCGGGAGAGGGCGCTGTCCTCTGGGGTTCTCGCCCGCGGAGATACCCTCACCCCACCCTCTCCCGCAAGCGGGAGAGGGAGCCCACCGTGATCGCGGATACACGTCCAACCAAGCCCGATCGAAATCTCCCATGACGCTCACTTTGGAAACCCGCGACCTCACCATCCGCTTCGGCGGCCATGTCGCCGTCAACAACGTCACCTGCACGTTCCGCCCGGGCGAGCTCACCGCGATCGTCGGGCCGAACGGCGCCGGCAAGACCACTTATTTCAATCTGATCTCGGGCCAGCTGCGCGCCTCGAAAGGCAGCATCCTGTTCGGCGGCACCGATATCACCCAGCACTCCGCGCCGCTGCGCACCCGGGCGGGCCTCGGGCGCGCCTTCCAGCTGACCAATCTCTTTCCGAACCTCCCCGTGGAAGAGAACGTTCGCCTCGCGGTGCAGGCCGCCAGCGGCACCCACTACGACATGCTGCGGCCCTGGATGGTACGGCGCGACATGTTCGCACGCGCCGACGCCATCCTCGACCAGGTCGCGCTCGGCAGCCGCCGCGGCGTCGCCGCGACCGCGCTGTCGCATGGCGACCAGCGCAAGCTCGAGGTCGCGCTGATGATGGCGCTCGAGCCGAAGGTTTTCATGTTCGACGAGCCGACTGCGGGCATGAGCATCGATGAGGTGCCTGTGGTCCTCAACCTGATCGCGCAGCTCAAGCAGGACAGGAGCAAGATCATCCTGCTGGTCGAGCACAAGATGGACGTGGTGCGCTCGCTCGCCGACCGTATCATCGTGCTGCATAACGGGGAGCTTGTTGCGGACGGGCCGCCGGCCGAAGTGATCGCCTCGCCGATCGTGCAGGAAGCCTATCTCGGCGTCGCTCCCAAGAACGCAGAGAGCGTCGCATGACCGACCTGCTCAAGCTCTCCGGCGTGCATACCCATATCGGCCGCTATCACATCCTCCAAGGCATCGACCTTGCGGTCCCGCAGGGGCAGGTCACGATGCTGCTCGGCCGCAACGGCGCCGGCAAGACCACGACGCTGCGCACTATCATGGGGCTGTGGCAGGCCTCCAGTGGCGAGATCAGCCTCGCCGGCGATCGCATCGAAAACCGTGCCACCCCCGACATCGCAAGGCTCGGCGTCGGCTACGTGCCGGAGAGCATGGCGGTGTTCTCTGATCTCACCGTGAAAGAGAACCTGGTGCTGGCTGCGCGCGACGGCCCGCTCGACGACACCCAGCTTGACTGGATTTTTGGCTTCTTTCCGGCCCTGCGCCGCTTCTGGCTGTCGCGTGCCGGCAGCCTCTCCGGCGGGCAAAAGCAGATGCTGTCGATCGCGCGCGCCATCATCGAGCCGCGCAAGCTCTTGCTGATCGACGAGCCGACCAAGGGCCTGGCGCCGGCGATCGTAATGGCGCTGATCGAGTGCCTGAAGGAGATCAAGCGCAAGGGCGCCACCATCCTCATGGTCGAACAGAACTTTTTTGCCGCCCGCGAGCTCGGCGACAACGTGCTGATCATGGACAACGGCACCATCGTTCATCGCGGCGGGATGGCGGCGCTCGCCTCCGACGTGCCGCTGCAGGAGCGGCTGCTCGGCCTGAGCCTGGAGGCACATCAGTGACTGAACTTGCCGCAAATGATCCGCTGCCGAAGCCGAAGCGCGACGTCGCGCCGATCCTGCTGCCGATCGCGCTCGCGCTGCTCATGATCCCGCTGATTGGGTCGACCAGCTCCTGGCTGACGCTGACCGCCGCCAGTCTCGCCATGGGCATGATGATCTTCATCATGGCCTCGGGCCTGACGCTGGTGTTCGGCCTGATGGACGTGCTCAATTTCGGCCACGGCGCCTTCATCGCCGTCGGCGCCTATGTCGCCACCCTCGTGCTTGCGCCGTTCGCGGCCTCCATTCAGGCGGATTCGCTGTGGGTGAACCTGGCGGTGCTCGCCCCGGCGGCGCTGCTCTCGATGGCGGTGTCAGGCGCGCTCGGCCTCCTCGTCGAGCGCGTGCTGATCCTGCCGGTCTACGGCCAGCATCTGAAGCAGATCCTGATGACCACCGGCGGCCTGATCGTCGCCGAGCAGATGCTCTATGCGTTGTGGGGACCGCAGATCATCCCGATGCCGCTGCCGAGTTCGCTGCGAGGCTCCTTCATCCTCGGCGATGTCGCAATTGCCAAATACCGCGTGCTGGCGATGCTGATCGGTCTTGCCATCTTCATTGCGATTCAGCTCGTGCTCAATCGCAGCAAGCTTGGCCTCTTGATCCGCGCCGGAGTCGAGAACCGCGAGATGGTCGAGGCGCTCGGCTATCGCATCCGCCGCCTGTTCCTCGGCGTGTTCATGACGGGATCGGCGCTCGCCGGTCTCGGCGGCGTGATGTGGGCGCTTTATCGCGAGCAGGTCCACGCCTCCATGAGCGAGGACCTCACCGTCCTGATTTTCATCGTCGTCATCATCGGGGGGCTCGGGTCGATCGGCGGCTGCTTCATCGGTGCGATCCTGGTGGCCATGGTCGCCAACTACGGCGGCTTCCTGCTGCCGAAACTCGCCCTCGTCTCCAACATCCTGCTGATGGTCGCCATTCTGATGTGGCGGCCGCGCGGCCTCTATGCGGTGACCAGCCGATGATGATCCTCTCCGGCGACCCGCCGCGCAGCCGCGTCCTGACGCTCGTTCTCGTCGTCATCATTCTGGCACTGGCGGCGACGCCGTTCCTGTTCCCTGGCGCCAAGGCGCTGAACGTCGCGGCCAAGATCTGCGTCTTCGCGGCGCTGGTCGCCTCCTACGATCTCCTGCTCGGCTATACCGGCTCGGTGTCGTTCGCCCACACCATGTTCTATGGCATCGGCAGCTACGCGATCGCAATTGCGCTGTACGGGATGGGCTCGAACTGGGCCGCGGTCGCAACCGGCATCGCCGTCGGGCTGCCGCTCGCAGCCCTGCTCGCGCTCGCCATCGGGCTCTTTTCTCTGCGCGTGGCCGCGATCTTCTTCGCCATGATCACGCTCGCGGTCGCCTCCGCCTTCCAGGTGCTGGCCTCGCAGCTCTCCTGGCTGACCGGCGGTGAGGACGGGCGCAGCTTCCAGCTGCCGGAGCTGCTGCGTCCCGGCACCGTGCTGATCTCGAAGAATCTGTTCGGCTTCGAGGTCAACGGCCGCATCCTGACCTATTATCTGGTGTTCACCGTCTCGGCCCTGATGATCCTCGCTTTGCTGAGGGTCGTGAACTCGCCGTTCGGGCGCGTGCTGCAGGCCATCCGCGAGAACCGTTTTCGCGCCGAGG
Source organism: Bradyrhizobium sp. 199 (assembly GCF_023073355.1). Classification (GTDB taxonomy): domain Bacteria; phylum Pseudomonadota; class Alphaproteobacteria; order Rhizobiales; family Xanthobacteraceae; genus Bradyrhizobium. The sequence continues at coordinate 176,190 of NZ_JADPJI010000002.1, read as the reverse complement.
CGCTCGGCTTCCGCACCGTCTTCCACCTGACCTACGCCAATTGCCTCGCCGCACTGGTGGCCGCCAGCGCCGGCATTCTCAATGCACTGTGGCTGCGCTATGCCGGTCCCGATACCTCGCTCAGCTTCTCGATCATGCTGGACATCCTGCTGATGGTCGTGATCGGCGGCATGGGCACGATCTACGGCGCGATCATCGGCGCCAGCATCTTCATCCTCGCCCAGAACTATTTGCAGTCGCTGATGGGAGCCGCCTCCACGGCGGCATCGGAAGCCGGGCTGCCGCTGCTGCCCGGCCTCTTGCATCCCGACCGCTGGCTGCTGTGGCTCGGGCTGCTGTTCATCGCCAGCGTCTATTTCTTTCCGACCGGCGTGGTCGGACGGCTGCGCAATCCGGCCGGCGACAAGAGCGGCGGCAGCTCGCATTAAGCCGCGGTTAACGATGCAGCGCGGCAACATGCTGGACACGTCTGTCATGGCGCAACGCGATTAATGCTTAGGTAACTGGCTTTCCTAAGGTTTACGCCATTTGTGCGGTGTATTTCTGTCCCTCCAGGGAGGGGGAATGCGCCAGGTCTTGTCAGGAGTCGCAGCCGGAATGCCTCTAGCCGCCAGGAACGGCTGGGAAGCAGTGATTCGGCGCGGACCGGTGCTTTGGCTGACCCTGTGCGGCGTGCTGCTGGTCGCGGGGATCTTCGCCGTGACCGCCATGGCCGTCGGCGAATTCCGCGAACGTACCCTGGCGAACCGCGAGCGCGAGCTGGAAAACACGGTGCAGCTGATCGCGCGGCACTTTGATCAGCAGTTTGAAGATTCCGACGTGGTCGCCGCCGATGTGATCGGGCAGATGAACCTGCCGGAGATCACCTCGCCCGCGATGTTCCACGAGCGCATGTCCGGACTTGCGACCAACCAGATGCTGCGCAGCAAGATCAGCTCCGTGTCCTATCTCGGCGACATCGCAATCTACGATGCCGATGGCGAACTGGTGAACTGGTCGCGGGCCCAGCCGTTGCCCAAGATCAACGTCTCCTCGCGCGCCTATTTCCAGACATTCAAATCCGATCCGATGGCGGAATCGGTCATCCTGGAATCGGTCCGCAGCTTCATCATCGGCAAATGGACCACGATCGTCGCACGGCGATTAAACGGTGCCGACGGCACTTTCCTCGGCGCGATGGTCCGGCGCATCGATCCGGACAGTTACCAGCAGTATTTTGCATCTGTCGCGCTTGCCGAGGGCACGGCGATCTCGCTGTTCGACCGCGAAGGCAAGATGCTGGCGCGCTTTCCGCATGTCGAAGAGCTGATCGGCAGGAATTTCAAGGACGCCCCGCTGATGCGCAAAATGCTGGCCGAAGGTGGCCTGCACACCCTACGCGTCAAGGGACCGATCGACGGCGAGGATCGCCTCGGATCGGCGGCATCGCTGTCGCATTTCCCGCTGGTCATCATCGCGACCAGCACCACGGCGGCAGCGCTGGCCGACTGGCGGCAGCAGACGAGCTTCATGGTTGCGACGGCGAGCTTCTCGGCCGGCGTCATCGCGCTAATTCTTTATCTGATCATTCGCCAGATCAACCGGCAGAACCGCGACGCCCGGGAACGGCTGGAAGCGGAGCGGCTGCGGCTCGACACCGCCCTCAACAACATGACCCAGGGGCTGATCCTATACGACGCGAGCGGCTACATCGTCACCTGCAACCGCCGCTATGCCGAGATGTTCGGTCTCTCCCACGGCGTCATCAAGCCCGGCTGCCACATCCGCGAGGCGATGTACCATCGCAAGCAGCGTGGCGCGTTCGATGGCAATGTCGAGGAATTCTGCGCCGAAGTCATGAGGATCGTCGGCGAAGGCACGGTCTCCACCAGGGTCCACGAGCTGCCCAACGGCCGCGCTTTCCAGGTCATCAACACTCCGCTCGCGCAGGGCGGGTGGGTGGCCACCATCGAAGACATCACCGAGCGTCGCAATCTGGAGCAGGAACGCGACCGCAATTACATGTTCCTGCGCGAGATCATCGACCACATCCCATCGCAGATTACGGTGAAGGACGCTCAAACGCGTCAATATCTGTTGGTCAACCGGATCGCAGAGGAGCAATTCGGACAGTCGAGTGAAGACATCGTTGGCAAGACTCCCTTTGACATGTACCCGGAGGCTATCGCCAGGGTCGTCACCGACGACGACAGCAAGGCGCTGCAGATGACCAAGGGATTGTTCAACGACGAGCATGCCTGGCAGAGCCAGACCAACGGGCTGCGCTACATCACCTCGACCAGGATCGGAATCCGCGACAAGTCGGGCGAGCCGCGCTATCTCATCAACGTCGTCGAGGATGTCACCGAACGACGACGCGCCGACGAAAAGATCGCGCATATGGCACATTACGATGCGCTGACCGACCTTCCGAATCGCACGCTGTTCCGCGAGCAGATCGAACGCGAGCTGGCGAATGTCGCCGGCGGCGGACGGTTTGCGCTGCTCTACATCGACATCGACGAATTCAAGGGCATCAACGATTCGCTTGGCCACCATGTCGGCGACGAGCTGTTGAAGGCGATTGCCGGCCGTCTCCGCGGCTGCCTCAAGCAGGGCGACCTGATCGCGCGGCTGGGGGGCGACGAGTTCGCGGTGATCCAGACCGCAATCCAGTCCCCTGCCGATGTGCTGTCGTTCGTGACCAGCATCTATCAGGCCATCCGGCAGCCCTATCATTGTCTCGGCCATCAGCTCTCGACCGACGCAAGCATCGGGATTGCCTTGGCGCCGCAGGACGGCACCGATCTCGACCAGCTCGTCAAGAACGCCGATCTCGCGATGTACGGCGCCAAGTCCCAGGGGCGCCGCAGCCATCGCTTCTTCGAACCGGAGATGGATGCGAGCGCCAAGGCGCGCCTGAGCATGGAGCAGGATTTGCGGCAGGCTCTGGTGAACGGCAGCTTCGAGATCCACTATCAGCCGCTGGTCGACCTGCGCACCAACGAGGTCTCGGGCTGCGAGGCGCTGCTGCGCTGGCGGCATCCCGAGCGCGGCATGGTGTCGCCGGCGGAGTTCATTCCGGTCGCCGAGGATACCGGCCTGATCAACGAGCTCGGCGATTGGGTGCTGCGCATGGCCTGCAACGAAGCCGCGACCTGGCCGGCGCATATCCGCGTCGCAGTCAACGTGTCGCCGGTGCAGCTCAAATGCGACACGCTGGCGCTGCAGATCGCGGGCGCACTCGCCGCCTCCGGGCTGGACCCGCGCCGGCTCGAGCTCGAGATCACCGAGGCCGTGCTGATCCGCGACGACGAGGCTGCGCTCTCGATCCTGCATCAGCTCCGCTCGATCGGCGTGCGTATCGCGCTCGACGATTTCGGCACCGGCTACTCCTCGCTTAGCTATCTCAAGCGCTTCCCGTTTGACAAGATCAAGATCGACCGCTGCTTCGTCGCCGACATCGCGGAGGCGAGCGGCGCGCCGGTGATCGTACAGGCGGTCGTGAACATTGCGGCCGCCAGCAACATGACCACGGTCGCCGAAGGGGTCGAGACCGAGGCGCAGCGCGATTTGCTGCGCGCGCTCGGCTGCACGCAGATGCAGGGCTATCTGTTCAGCCCGCCGAAGCCGGCCAGCGAGGTGCGGAAATTGTTCGGCTCCGGCAGTGCTGGGCCGATGGCGGCGGTGGCCTGATGACGAAGCGCAAAAACTCGGCGAAATCCGTCGACGTCGCGGATTCCTATGCCGTCCGGCTGATGCAGCACCTGGTGGTGCCGACCTTCGTGATCGACCCGAAGCGCCGCGTCGTGATCTGGAATAGGGCCTGCGAGCGGCTGACCGGCGTCCCCGCCTCGGACGTGATCGGCACCAGCAAGCACTGGCAGGCCTTCTACGAGACCAGGCGTCCCTGCCTTGCCGATCTCGTCGCACTCGATCGGCCGGAGCAATTGCCGGAATTCTATTCGGAATATGCGGCGCGCGGCCATAACGGGCTCGGCTTTTCCGCGGAGAACTGGTGCACGATGCCGAAGCTCGGCAACCAGCTCTATCTTGCCATCGACGCCGGCCCGATCCACGACGAAGCCGGTAATTTGATCGCGGTGGTGGAGACGCTGCGCGATCTCACCGACCAGAAGCGCGCCGAGATGGCGCTGAAGGAGCTCGCCACCAAGGACGGCCTGACAGGCCTGTCGAACCGCCGCTCGTTCGACCAGATGCTGATGAGCGAATGGGATCGCGCCCACCGCACGCAGAAGCCGCTGGCGCTGCTGTTCGTCGACGTCGATCATTTCAAGCTGTTCAACGACCAGCACGGCCACCAGGCTGGCGACGAATGCCTGCGCGCGGTCGCCACCGTCGTCAGCCGGCATGCCGTGCGTCCGCTCGATCTCGCCAGCCGCTACGGCGGCGAGGAGTTCGCGCTGATCCTGCCGGACATGGATTGCGATACCGCCTGCGTCATCGCCGACGAGATCCGCTGCGCCGTCATGGCCTTGCGGATCGCCCACGGCGCCGCGGGCGCCGGCGACCACGTCACCCTCAGCGTCGGCGTCGCCAGCCACATTCCAGGTGGGTCCGATGGCGGTCCCGACCGGCTGCTCGGCGCGGCCGACGAAGCGCTCTATGTGGCCAAACGTCTCGGCCGCAACCGGGTCATCTGCGCCGAAAGGGTGCTGGCCGAGCTCGCCGGCCTCGGCCGGGAGGCTGCAGCGGTTCCGGCGCCTGACCGGCGCAAATCAGCCCGCGCGAGATAGGCGAGAAGCGGTTGCCCGCCCCCCGCCAATCGGCTAAATGAACTTCGACTAGCACCCGTAGCTCAGCTGGATAGAGCGTTGCCCTCCGAAGGCAAAGGTCACACGTTCGAATCGTGTCGGGTGCGCCAGCCTTGGAAGCCTTGTTTTAAAGGCTTTTAGCCAGATCGGCCCCCCAGCCACCGAAAAGCTCGCTGTCACAACCGTGTCACAGCGAGGCGATTCATGGCGACCATTCGGCAACGAGGCGAAAAATGGCAGGTTCAGGTCAGGCGGGCAGGCGCTGGGGCCGTGTCCAAATCCTTCCTCAGGAGGAAGGACGCGCAGACTTGGGCGAGGCAAATGGAAATTCGGGCGGACCGCTCCGACCTGCCTGCCGACACTGGTACGCTCAAGACAATAACCTTGGCCGATCTGATCAGCCGCTACCGCACCGAAGTGACACCCAAAAAGCGTGGTGCAAAGATTGAACAGTCTGTGCTCGCACAGATGCTCCGCGACCCCATCTGCAAATTGCCGCTTTCACAATTGGGTACGGCCGATTTCGCGCGTTATCGTGATCGTCGTTTGGCGTTCGTCGCGCCCACAACGCTCAAGCGACAGTTGAACCCCATCCAACACATGTTTGAAGTTGCGAAGCGCGATTGGGCGATTCCGGTCAGAGACAATCCTATCAAAGCGCTTGGCTTCTCGGCGGCGATGCGCATGCGGACTCGCCGATTGCGCCCCGGAGAATTGAACAGATTATTGAAGGCCACTCGCTCTTGCCGAAGCCCCACGATCTCGCAGATAATCCAATTTGCGCTCGCGACGGGGATGAGGCGAGGCGAAATCGCAAATATGCAATGGAAGGACCTCGACCTTAAGAGGAGACTTCTAACAATTCCCGTCACCAAGAACGGTCACGCGAGGACAATTCCGCTTTCGCATCACGCCGTGAAGACGTTACCACGTCGGTCTTCAATCGACGGGCGCCTGTTTTCCATGACAGGGAACGCGATACACTTAGCTTGGGATCGCATTACTGAGCGTGCTGGCATCGATGACTTGCGATTTCATGACCTTCGCCATGAAGCAATCAGTCGCTTTTTTGAACTAGGGCTAACTATCCCAGAAGTCGCCGCGATAAGCGGCCACCGGGATGCAACAATGCTCCTAAAATATGCCCACGCCGCGTCGAAGACGATCTTTTCCAAATTGAACGCAAAGGCGCCCCCTAATGAACGACGGGCGGCATGATACTCCGTTGCGGGAGCATCCAGGGTTCGTGACCCAAACGCCGGAACAAACAATTGCTAAAGTAAGCGACGAGGCAGATTGCCTAAACCTTCCGATACGTAACGTGCGCTGTCGCAAACGGAATGCCCGCGCGCCCCGCGCTACCCCGAACGATGCAAGCCTTTTTCGTCTATCGCATAAAACCAGTCATCGAAGTTCAGCTTGATCGATTTCCCGTCGCCTTGCGGTGTGTCACGCTTATACTTTCAATGGAAGGCGCAACCGGCTTGCTTGCCAACGGCTTCGCCTTCTAGGCGATTTTGAAGCCCTGTGTATTGGCCTTCGCCGCTTTTGTGGATCGTCCAGCGTAGTGTGTCGCTCTGTCCGTCATCAAAGGTATAGGTTTCCGTAAAAACAACTGTGTCAGTATCCGCGTCCAGTTCGCCATGGGCGGCGATGCTTGCGCGCTTAAGCAGCCCGCCAACAAGGCTTTCGACTACCGCCCAACCTTCCAAGCGGCCGACGAAGAACTTTTCAGGAAGAAACAACAGCGAGGTGCCTGCGAATGCGTCGATGGCCATGACCAATCCTTGCGAATGGATCGATCTAAAGAGTCCCGCTCAGGATAAGTTCCTGACCTGTCGCGGGAACATCGTCGGCTCTTTGCGCTCCACCATGTTCAACACGCTTCGACATGACGGACATTCGTAAGAGCGGAGTTCGTATTTTTCCGCCACTGGCTCAAATCGGACCAATTCGCGAATGGTCTCGCATGGTGTGCAACGAGGAACGTTCATGGATTGTCGGGCGATTAATTGATCGGCGCCTGCGATCCTAAACCATGCTCCCATCCGGTGAACCAAACCTAGGTTGAATTTCAGGTGGCGCAATCAACTTCAACTAGACCAAACCGCTGGCGCCCTTCGATCCGACTGATTGCGGCTAACACATCGTCATTCGTGAGTGCGTCCATCAGCTTCTCTACTGTGAATTCTGCACTCCGTGGGACGGCGGGGATGAGATAGTGACTCAACACAGAACGAGCTTCCAGAAACGCCGATAACAGAGTCTGAATATCTGAGCGTTTCGGTATGATCGACGGCGCGTGTTCTTCCTCAATCGGATATTCAACTGCCGCGCCTTCAGGATCGTTTTCGCGAAGCCATTCGACGGCCGAATCGCTCGAAGCGAAGACCTTCACGCAATCGTTCTCGACGTTGACGTATAGCCAAATGCTCGCCATGGTTAAGTCTCACCTCGAACAGGGTAAGCCCAAACGACACCTTCAGGATCGTTTTCGGCGAGCCATGCGTCGGGGGCTTCTTCAGTGGCGAAGACCTTCACCCAATAGACATCGTCGATATTCTTGCCGCTTTCTTCGTAAATCCAAACAACGGGAGGCTGTTGTCGCGCGGCTTCGTTGACTTTCTCCCGGTCAAGCTGATCGACCTCAGGCAGACCCGTGACGGCGTGGAAAAGTTCAGCCGGGATCGTACGCCGGTCACTCGGTGGCTTTTCCGCCCATTCTACCCATGCCGCAACTTCCCTTCGGCGCTCTTTGCACGATATTCGACTTCGGCCAAAAGCTTCGGTTCGACCCAAACGCCGCGATGCGCAATGCATTTTGTGTAGGGTTGGGTTCTTCGTACCAGAGGCTTGAGTTTTCGCTGTAGTTCTTTGGCGTCGTCAGGCGAGAAGCCGTGATCGACTTTCCCGGCGTACACGAAGTCACTGCCGTTGCGACGGCCGATGTACATGCCATCCCACTTGGTACGTCTAAAGCGTATCCGGCGATGGCGAGCGTTTCACGTTGGGCACACGTCGCTTTGATCCAGACATTGCCTCTCCCGCTTTCATATCGACCGTCACGGACTTTCGAAACGACTCCTTCCAAGCCGGTTTTGCACGCGTGCTTGAACATGTCATGGCCGTCGATTTCAAAGCTTTCGCTAAACTGAATATCTGTCCCGCTGATGATCTTGCGCAGTAACGCCTTACGCTCAAAGAGCGGCACTGCGCGCAGATCGCGGCCGTCCAGGTACAGAAGATCGAAAGCCACCATTACGATTTTAGTAGACCGGCCTTTCAATTCATTCTGAAGAACTGAGAAGTCAGTCGTACCGTCGGCGGCGGGAACGACGACTTCGCCATCTATAATCGCGGTCTCAGCTTTTACCTGGAAGGCGTCATGCGCGATCTTGCGGAAGCGGTGTGTCCAATCGTGACCACGGCGTGTGAAGACCTTCACGTCTGAGTTCGCAATGTGCACTTGAACGCGGTAGCCGTCAAATTTGATCTCGTGAATCCACCTATCCCCGCTCGGTACCCGACCCATTAGGGTGGCTAAAGCGGGTTCGATAAAGCCCGGGAAGCGGGCTTTTACGCCGACTGGTGGACTCCCACGCATACGGCCGATTCAAGACGGAAGGGTAGCGTTCGTTCCAAAAAAACGATCCGCAATTGAACCGTTTACACGCTCGGATCAATTACCTGCCGCACCAGCGTCGGAAAGTTGTTCAGAGCCGATTCCATGAAATCCTCGATGAGCGAAAGCGCTCCATCGTCGGCGACTTTATTCTGAGTATCGGAATGCGAGAGCGCATGCTGCCACACCTGCGGACGATAACGAGCTAACGAACTCAGCAAAAAGGCCGCAGCAAATTGAATGCTGGAATCCGGGAGTTCGACTCCGTTCAACTTGTCTATCATCGCCAAACGATCACCTTCTACTCCTCCGGTTAGCGGAGGAAGAATGTCAAGCCAGTACACTCCACTCTCGTTATTGGTTTTAGCAGAGAATCCGTCGTTAGCTTGAATTAGGTTTTCATCGGCCAACTCGCCAGATCGCGGCTTTTCTCTATTTGTAAAAATCAGAACAGAGTTATTCCAGGCGAGAGTTGCATGAGAAAAACACCAGTTATTTAACCAAGGAAATTTTGCTCGCCATTTTGCGACTATATCGCGTAACCCGTCTTTTCCCGCAAACAGGATAGGGTCATCGATCCTAAGATCGACCAATCCGTGATTGTAATTGATGTCAACGGACCAACACAGGGGATCATTACCGAACGTGCGGCGGAATGATCGTTGCAAGCTTGGAATCCTCCTCAGCAACTCTTCTAAAGTTGTCTCGGTGCCCGCCACGCGGATAGCCGACTCAAATGGCTTGGCTTCCTGCTTAGGCATTGAGCCGTCATAGTACTTTAGGACACCCAACTGCGCCACCGTGTCATTAAAATCTTGAAAAATACCTGCTTCTAGAAATTTTACTTTCATCCCCGCTATCGTTGTCGCATCGTCTGACACGTCGGACAGTCCGTGCGATTGCACAAGCGTTGAAATGGAGCGGAGAGTTCGGGCGAGGACCATAGCTTTAGCGAAGCCCTCCATTCCGTAATACAATTGCAATGGCCGTATTTGTAGCGGCGAGGCCGTTGCCGCATCAAAAAAAAGACGCCCTTGTTGTAAGCAAGCGGAAATATCACGCGCCACTTCGGTGCTAGGCGTTCGTCCCGAGACGCGCTTGATAACTTTTTTGAGATTTGTAGTGCTCTCTAAGAACCGAATGCCTTCTGAGTTAGACGCCATGATCTTCCTTTTCCGCTCCCCGGCCCACGATCATCAATCGACCATCCGCTAACGGCCTCTGCAACGCCTTAGCTTCGTCCCAAGGCGCCCGCATCCACACGTTCCGTTCCTCATCCGTCGTGAGGATCACCGGCATTGCCCTGGGGTGAATCGGCTCGACGGTGCCGTTAGGCGTGGTGGTTAGAAACCCATAAACATTGTGCGGGCCAGATACCGGTTTTGACTTCGTGCCACGGTCACCCTTGTAGACGGTCCAGATGCCAGCGAATGCGGTAAGCGGCCTGTTTTCGTTCAAGGCGAACCATACTACGTCTTTTTTCTTGGTCTCAGGGTTTGGTTCGGACGCGTATTCGGCGAAACTGTTGAATGGGACAAGACAGCGGTTCTCTGGCTTTAACCATCCTCGCCAATGCGGCGATGACGTGTTGCGAATGTTTGTGACCGGTGGACCACCTGTGCGAGGCGGCGGCGGCATGCCCCAACGCATAAGCGCCAATTCTGTCCCGCTGTCGGTGTTTCGCACTACAGGCGCGGGGTAGTCGGGAAACACGCCGGGCATTGGCGCGAGGTTGCCGACGTATCGATTGACGATGCGAAAGAGCGCGGCAATGGCAGCTTGGTTCGTGGTGATGCTGTAAAGATTGCACATGGGCCGTCAGATCGATGGATTCCAAGTCAAGGTAACGGTCTCGACTCCACCACTGACCGAATTCTGAAGCGGTTCTATGAAACGCGCATGCGCCGCGATCGTCATGCACCCGTGATCCATTCGCTTTGCTACGCCATCTGCCGTCATGAATGCGATTGGAAGTGTCTTTGATTGAGTCTGTTCGGCGAGTCGAACCAAATTCCTATAGAAGGCCGACTGGCGCGCAGTCTGTCCGGCCGGGGCGTCGCCAAATTCATTGGCCGGGCGAGGTTTAGTCGGATTACTTAGGGTCTTTGCTCCCGGTGCCTCTTCCCATTGGAAATTCAACGTCAAGGACATCAATGCTTCTCCCTATCGTTCTCCCGGCCACCAAGTTGAAGGCGGATGGCGAGCCGATATCTCCGTTGGTCGAAGCGCGACCAATGCGCTTCGCTTATATGGATAGCGTCGCACTGCCGAGCAGTCCTTGCAACGCAAGTACCGCTCCAATTCATGAATCGGCGTCGTCTTCGCGCGCCTAACGATTTCCAAGGCTACGGCTTGGTTGGTATTGCAGCCCAGGCAGCGAACTTCCAAGTATGGGTAACCGCCGTTGATGGCGTCGCGATTGTCGGTAATGGCTGCGCGGGTCCCTTGTAGCCAAGCATTCGGTAATTCCATGCTTCGCATGCAAGCTTGTCAGCGGCCTTGCGCGCTTCCTTGGCGCGTTCGGCCGACATTCTTATCTGCGTGCCGTAGAGGTATTCGCGGGATTTGGTGGTCATCGCGCTACAGAGAAGCGCACCGGACGGGCTTGATCAAATTATCAATCTATTGGTCGTGCGTATGCGATTGACCTACCCGTTGTGGTGGGTGTGGACAATTATCCGCTGGAAGCGAAGAGGCTACCAACCGTGGATAAGCTTGCTTTGGTGGCTAAATCCGAAGCATGGTGCCACATTGTGCAAATGTTTAAAGCTCAAATTGTGTTGGTTGACTTGCACGGTCCCGACGATGCCGGAATCAGCATCCACACGATTGCGGAAGAATTCTTTACCAAGGAAGAAGCCGACCAGGCAGCCCGCTTCTACCTGACGATACTGCAACGCCCAATAGGCACTGCAACCTATCGGGTCGTAGACAATGAGGGGACAGTGTATTGATTGCTAAACGCGCCACAACGACAAATTTCGCGAAGGAAAAAATGCGGAATAGGCTTGCTGGAGTCTTCTGCTTACTGGCTGCCACCGACGCTTCCGCTAATTCGATTGAAGTTGCGGCTCTTGGCGCAGGTACCGCAACCTGCGGACAGTATAGCAGCCTTTACAAGGCGGACCCCACCGGGGCCGACAATACCTTTGTCGGTTGGGTAACTGGTTTTCTTTCAGGATTGAACTTGGCCGCTCTTTCACGCGGCGAGCAGAGTCGGAACCTTGGCGACTTGAAATCCACCACACGCCTCTTGCATTCTTATTGCGACACACACCCACTTCAGAGGTGGGACAGGCCGCTATGACAATTTACCGTTCGCTACCGCTCGTTTCCATGAAACAGAGGAAGTCGGACTGATCAGCAAAGCTCAATAGGACATATTGCGAACGAGAACAAAGCTGGTACACTCGCCAAATGCCTGTTTCCGCCCCAAGCCATCCGCCCGATCCCGATCCGCTCGAAGTGGCGGCGGATCAAGCCATAGCCGCTTGCGGTGGCGATGCGCGCGAAGCGGTCAAAGCGCTGATCGTGGCGAACGAGTACCTTGAGCACCGTCTTCAAGAGCTTGCATCGCCTGGCTACGCGCGCGGGCGAGTGCTGCCGCGTGATCGGAAAGATTGGTACGATTGAAGCATTTGAAATGGCAGAGTCTAGTTGGCGTTGCGCCATTTCTGACCGCTGCACGGCTCGGGCGTACTTGGCCAGTCAGTCTTCAAATTCAAGTTCGGTTGGTCCAACGTCCACATCCACGCCGGAACCAAGGCTCCTCATTCGTGCCTCAAGACGAGCAACCCGCCGGCTGATGTCTGTATCCTCAGTTTGGTCCTCTGCGTCTTTCAGTTGCGCTATTGCCGCGTAGAATACGTCAGGCCGGCGAGTCAGTTTCATCGTCGCCAGTCCTACTTCGCAATATGCAGTGAGAACTGCTTTGTTAACTGCGAATCGTTCCGCCGCCGCCGCCGCCGCTTCACGCGCTTTTTCCAAAAGCACTATGCGGTCTTCGTCCATTAAGCCCGGAGAGCGTATCGCACGGGCCACTGCCAAGTCGATCTTATATCGTGTGGTTGGCCCATCGGCGCTGCGAAAGTCCTTTTGGAAGAGACGCATTTCTGTATCCGCCTGATCGTACTCGCCCAATGCGATTAGGTTCCGCATTAGACGATGCCGTGGCACCCGTTCCCGTGGAGCGGTTGAAATCATCATCCTAAGGATAATGTTTTGCTCCCTCTTGTCGGTGAGCGTCGCCAGGCCAGTCTCGACATTGCATAGTTCTCGGATAGTTCGAATCTCGATTTCATACGTTGGAGAAATCGCTGCGACAACGCGCTTAAAAAGTTCGAACCGGCTGTTTTCAAGGTAGTATTTTTGCTGAGCGATGATACCCATGATCACTAGGTGTCGCCCTCTCCAAGCAAATATCCCCTGACGCTCATCTACCGTCTCTTCATGAATTATGTCTGCGAGATCTGTCACTACGTTTGAGACATACGAAGCTCCTATGCCGAGTAAACGTATGATCAATTGACGATGAACGTGAACGCCCGCCCATTCCATAGCCGCAACGCTCTTGTATACATCTTGAAGTGTCGGATTCAGAGTCGCGTACTCGCGTAGTATGATGTCGTCAAAATTGTCAGATGAGAAAATATTCTTAAGGCAGACAAACATGTCCGCTTCGCATCGCTCCGTGAGCCTTCGCCTGCGTTCCGGCCGCGAAAACCCTGCAAAGCCTCGCTCGACCAAATCGCGAATATCTTTTATCTGCTCCGCGAGGTCCAGAAGTCGATCAATTTCATTCGATTGAACACGATTGAGATTATATTCTTGCGCGGCCTTGTGCAGACTCGGCACCTTAACTCGCGGATGCCAGTGATTCACAGAGGATATAAGTACGAGCTTCAAAGACACGTTGGCGTCAGAGGCTAGGTAATCGGAGAGCTTGTTAACATCTGACAAGTCGAGATGAGCTTCATCGATTATCAAGCAGCCGACTAATCCGTTACTCTTCAGAAATTGCGCTACCTTCCTCCATGCTTCGGAAAGCAAAGGCTGTTCGCGCTTGTGTTCCCAACAAAAAACCTTTGCTCGCAGCAAATTGGTCGCCAGTTGACGAGCTGCGGTGGTCTTGCCGGTGCCGGCAGGTCCCAGCACAACAGCAATGTGCTTGTCAGACTTAAAGAACTGCCCCTCAATAGCGATAACAACATTCCTTTTGAATGTGTAGCCAGCTTCGATATCCGCGTAAGATGCTGGCCAGCCATTGAACATCGCACTAACTTTTGGTGCGGCAGTTGCTACCTGGTGAGCGATATCGATAGTTGTTGGCCTTAAGCCTGCTTGCTCATCGAGAGGGTCGCCGGTGGCTGGTGCTGCTACCGGCGGGCGCACAATCAGCGTCGTGAGCCCCGCGAAGAAGTCATCAATGCCGCCGAAGCAAACGGAGATACCCCTCGACTCAAATAAGAGTGCGCGCCCGTCGTCGCGAGTGAAAGAGAAGAGAGTTACCCGGCCACCACCTCCTGACTTTTGTATTAGGCCGAGAGCACGATCAACCACACTCTTAATGTCTGGATCTGCAAGCGAGTGCCCAATGACGATTAGATGGTTGCCAGCAATGTCGGCGCGCAAGCGGTCCCACAACTGCTCACGGAAATCGGCAGTTTGATCATAGTCGCCTTCGGTGAGGATTATTCGAGACTTGTTTCCGTCAGCAACATCTTTATCAATCGTTCCGTGAATTTTGAAAATCTGAATCGCATCGGGATCACGATCTACGCCAAAGTCAAAATTGCAAGAATACACTGCGCAAGACGCTGAACGGCGCTTATAGCTATCTTCAATAAGCGTGTCATAATTCGTAGTGAATATGCATTTCCATGGCAGAAGTGGGAGGTTGAGCAGGGCGCCCGTCGGCTCCAAGCCCTTAAATTTTGTTCTAAGCTCCGCGATCAGTGTTTTCCTGTCTCTTGTGCTGACTTCGATGATGCTCGTCTGTTCAGCCAAGTTGTACTGAGACGCGGAGATGCCGAATTTGCTCTCGAAGTGTCTTTGTAAGTCCTGAACACTAGGAGCGTTGGAGGGCATTGAAGAGCCGGAACCGAATAACAATATCGTTCGCTCGGGTCTCAAGCTTTTGATTACGTCATCAACGGAAACGGGCACGGTGAAAACCTTTCAGGCGCAATCACTTCAAAGTTCGCAACTCTAGGACTGCGCTAGTCCGGCTATCAATGCAACTTTGGAAAGATCTATGGAGTATCCACCTTATTTCCTGTGAGAGGACGGATTAGATGCTCAGTCCGCGCGCCGACCCCCGTGAATTTACGGATAAGCATGTCTCTAGGTGGGTAGGTAGCTCCTCAGAGCTGCGTCCCGTAGGTCGAGATTCCCCATTTTGCGGATATGTGAATTTTCCTATGGACCGGTCGAAGCCCCTTAGGTGCTAGGGATCGAACGCCCCCCCGGCCGCAGCCCTTAGACCAGCTTCGCTTGACACATTGCGCGACCCTTAGCGGGAGAGCTGCATCTGATAGAAGAGGTTGTATCTCTAACGACCGACCGGCTGAACCTTTGGCTTCCCATTTCGCTAAAGATCCAAGTAATCTACTTAGGGTGGCTATGACCGCTAGCGGGCGGTTCGGCAGCGTTCGTTTCTAGCAGGTCTTTTTCCTTGGGGTATTCTCCGATGTGGAACCGCGCGAAAATCTGGATTCCTTCATTATTGATACTGGCGGTAGCTGCTTTTTTTCTGTCTCTAGTGTTTTTCGCCGTGCAGCTCTTCATCCATTCCAAGAGCCTTACGGAATTCAATCTGAATGATGGGCCGACCGCCGAACTCCTCAAGGCAGATCCAAAAAATCCGCTGTTGCTAGCAAGCGGAGCGGTCGTGGGAATATTCTCGAAGATTGTCTTCGATCTACTGTCGGCGACTGACGAAATTATCCTAAAGCTACTTGCGAGCCGGCTAAGCCTATTTCGGTCCATACTGAGAGGGCTTTTCTTCCCTCTAATGATAACTCCTATTGTCCTGATGAGCTTATACGGCAAGCTCGATGCTTCAAACAGCGACCTCCTGAATTTTCTGTTCGCTTACCAAAGCGGCTTCTTTTTTCAAAGCATAGTCGGCCGCGAACTGACATCGACCAATAAACAGGTGGAGTAGATATTATGTGGCGGGCGCTTATCATTTGTATCGTCGTCGGGTTGATCGCCAGTCGAGCTGACGCGCGGTTCGACGAGCTTCTGGTCAATGATCGGCTGGACAACACTCACTCCGCCCCGATCCGGGAATTGCTTAGCGAGTCCGAAAACGTCAGAAGCAAATTTACCTCTGTGCACATAAACGAACCCTACACGTCCGATGGCTTGCATATCTACCTTGTGCCGTCTTCTAAGATATCGAACGACATCAAAGATATGGAAACCGCCAGCATTTTGAAGAGACTGAAGAACAATGCGACCGCGGTACTGCCGAATATCGTTTTCATTGATTCCGAATTAATCGACTATCTTGCAATCAACGCGAATATAGACACTTGGTATAGAGTGCAAGCAAGCTTGGCCGGAATATCTCTTCTGAACCTAAGAGCCGCCATTCCCAGGGACACGATTATATTTGAGGCGTATCGATCGAGTCGGATGTTAGGAGCAATTGGCGACATCGATCGTATTAAGATCACTTACAGAGAGGGCAAGACTGAACTTACAAGATCGGAGATATCCAACTACGGTAAGCTGTCCACGATTGCCGCATCTGTGTTCAAGGAAGCCAATGACGCGCAATTCCAGAGCCTGAACTATGTGATAAAGGCATCGTTAGCGCCGGTAGTTTTTCATGAGTTGGGTCATTTGACCGCGGGCAACGCTGGGGAGTTCTACCAGATAATACAGAACTACTTTATTCAACGGGAACGAGCCAAGCTTATCAAAATCGAAGATCAGGCCGACGAATTCTCCGCTAAGGCGCTGGCGGAATTCATGGGAAGGCAGAAGCTGTCGGATGCTCAGCCCCTCCGAAGCTTTCAAACGGTGTATGTTCAACAACCAATCATAGCGTCAATTAAGTACTTCAGGGACGCGGCCTTAATGGATCTTTTCGACGGATTCAGATCTCTATCATACGATGATCTGTTTTTCGAACTATACCACAAGGCATGTCTTACGACTGATGGCGATCCGTCCTTTGAAAAAATGAAGAACATCATTTATGGGAAGTGGGGCTTTCTGCCGATAATGACGGCCGATGAGCGCCAAGCAATGAAGCAAAAGCTGACTAGCTCTTTCGCGAACGCAACTCACTCGCACGACCTAATTCGCAGTGAGAGGTTTTACGCTTCGCTCGGTGAGGCGATGAAGGCTGATCTGTCTGGCCTCTCAAAAACGTACAGCGAGATGGTCCAGAGGCTAGCGACGGACGAAGCTGACCTCTTTCCGGGAAGGTTTGTGCAGAACGGCCTTGGAATTACGTCGGGCGACGTCCACTCTGTCTTTAATGCTAATTCGATCAAAAAGGGGGCATCATGCTCGAATTGTTCGGTGGGCATCTTCGAGGGCGGTTCTGTCGATGTTGTAGGAGAAGATAACGTCGGCTTTATTAGGATGATTTTTCGTGAGCCGGATAAAGACATCGACCTTGTTTATGCTCAGTTGAAAGTTCTGCTTTCCAGAGTGAAGAAGCTCAAGCAGATGGACCAGAAGAATCAGCGATGGCTTGAGAAGACGATAGAGACCACACTTTTAGATACCAAAACATGCGGTTACGGCGACGAGATGTTTTCGGCAGAGGGATTTTCGGTAAAGATATTTCGTACGCAGAAGTCCCGCGCTCTCGTTGTGACGATAACGGCCGACGACGAGCCGGACAACGATTATACAGCGGGCAAGTTCACGCCCGGTCGCCTCTTAAGTAAGTACGGCATCCAACTACTGCCAAACATGGTGTTGCGGCCCACCGAAGTTACGTTCGAAGATCTTGGCGTTTCGACGAAGCCTGAACGGGGGAATCAGCGCGAGCAATCAAAGGCCAAGAAGAAGAAGAGCTAACTGCACCCCGATCAGTGTTAGCCGCATCTGTCTCTGTAGAATGCTCTAGACCCTCTGCTCAATCACCCTCAACGATCTGGTGGCGGGAACGGACACCCCGCCACCATATCGCCGCGCTCAACGTCGGGACGCCGTGAGCGCTGACCGTCACACCCGTATCTAGTGACGGTTTCGAAGTGCCTCTTGCAGTGCGGCGAGCGCCTTCGTGACGCGGTTAGCCGAACTATCTTTAAGAATGCGAAGCGACTCCGCGTCGTCTTCAAGTGAGCGCGCGCCATCTGCGTCGATCAATCCGCAGAACGCGGGTTTGCATGCCCCGACTGGCACAAGACTCAGTTCTTCAAGCGTTGCTGACTTAATCACCTTGATGCGAGCGCCTTCAATATCGAAGAACTCTCCGCCGTGCATGATCAGGCCAGCCGAAAGGGCGGTGCGCTCGCCTCGCTTGACTGTTTCGTATGCTTTCCGGCGCTTCGGATCTTTTCCGATAACAAGCCGCATTGCCAGGCCGTAGTCGTCGCAATGCAGTTGCAGCCCGCTCTGAGTCGTTGCGTAAATTTCGCTCTCGTCATGATCGAATAGCAGGCGCTTTGGCTCGCCCCACATTGGATTTTTGATTGCGTGCGGCTCGAAATAGATCAATTGACCTTTGTATTCGACAATTGTGCGCCAGCGAAGTCCGTAGCCCTGTAAATGCTGCCGCACCTCTTCATTCGGCTGAGCAACGCTGATTGACTTCCCATCTACCGCCGAAACGAAGCCACCGCCGCCGTATTCCAGGTCGAGCGGCCGTCCGGCCGCAATTTCATACTCGCGCTTGGTCATTGGGGAAATTCCATCGGTAACGACCGGAGAAGACCCGCTTTGACGCATTCCCGCAGAAAGATTTCGAAATCGCTTGTGCCGTTGGGCACGCCCAGGAACTCTGGTTCAAGTCTGAATACTCCATAGGTGCCGAGACCCTGGTTTAACAAGCCTCGCTTCAACCGAAATATCTCGCAATGCTGAGTGTAGAGGTCGAAGAGCAGCGACGCTAAGCGCTTTTCTGCCTTAGCGTAGAGTGGCACCACCAGTTCGTCACACATCTTTCCACCAGCTTCTCGCCGAACGGCCACCACTTTGGCTTTTTGCGCCTTCAACGCATCTTCAAGCGCGCGAAACTCCCGAAGGGCCGTCTTGAATTCGCTGTCTAGATCGGCAAGCGGCTCGCCTTTAACCGCACGCTCAGCATCTGCCGCGCGCTCTTCCTTACTCGGACCTTCTTGAAGGCGGTCCCGCAACATCAACGCCCGCTGCTCTGCTTCCTTGGTCCGCAGAGCTAAATCGTCTTCCTTCGAAACTTCCTCTCGGACTTCGAGGCTGTAATCCTCAACGTTCGGTACTTTGGTCATTCTCGTTCCCATGGCTGTTCTGCCGCGCCTGCCGAAGCGAGCACGCTGTTTTTGGTCTCATAGTTCCGTTCAAATGCGCCCCGCCCTTGGTGGCTCGGTGCGCTGGTGTTGGGGCTGTTTTGCTAAGCTGTAATGAGTAAGAAAAAACCGCCCTTACACCCTTACACCAACCAGCAAAACCACATTAGTCTCCGGCGTTTTTGCGTTCTTTTGGGTGGTGCCATCCATCACCGGGTGACCACCGGAATGGATGACGGCGGCATTCGCCTCGGCTTATGCGGTCACCCGGTGATGGATCAGTGCACCGTGGACAGCTTATAGCGTCCACCCATTCCTCCAGGTCCTAGACGCTCCTTCCCAACATTAACGACCTGCCCGGTCCCACTAATTAGTCGTGTTAGAGCCTGATCCACAGTCCGCGTGTCAGCTTGCTTTACTCCCGGCTTCCGCAGTAGCTCGGCGTTCTTCAATCCGTCTTCGTCCCTGCACTGTCTGATGGCTTCTATGATGGCGTTGCAAAGGGCTTCGAACGGGCTACCCGACATGAAGCGCTCTGCACCATCTTCGACCGTCTTGATTGAGCGCAAAACAATCCCGAACGCCCATTCCAAATCATCAACAGTAACCATCGGGCGCTTAGAATCGCGAGAAATTGCTCGGATCGTCGCCAGCTTGCTAGTGTGGTCTCCAGCTCGGTTGACGATCTGGCCACGCCTTTCGTCAGCGAGCGCCACCTGAAGTGCCCAGTCTCTGATTTGATCTAAGCGTAGCGCCGCCTCGTCATTGAACCAACGTACAACCAAGTAGTTGGGCTTCTTATAGGGATCGGCTATGACCTTCCCCGCGAAAGTGCCTCCTTCCACATTGACGGCATCTAATAGATGATCAACGAGTTGCCGTGGTACTTCAGGGTACCCGTTGATTCGCTGACGTTGAGGTGGCTGATCGACCGCAACAACGTTCAACCTAGCCATAAAGCCACTAGCGAACGCATCATCCTCCAATCCTTCATAGAACGTAGGCGGTGTAGTTGCGCCAAGGACAGACAGGGTAGGCCATATGATCTTCGGCTTCGGCTCTTTACCATTTGCAGCGTCCGATGCTCGCACCTTAGCCACCCAAGGCGATGTAGCGGACGAATACAACTCCAGTAAGGCTTTGCGCCTAGCCCTCAGATATGAGTCGGAATTTCGGCCCGAAGCCCCCAAAAAGATTCCCATTTCATCGAGGGGCAACACCTGGCAGGCGTTCTGCCGGAGTATGACTTCAATCGCCGAGTCCGAAGCCACATCGTTTGGACCTACTATGTGTCCCATGTCGATTGCGTCCGCAATTTGTGCAAGTGCTTTCAGAGGTCGGTCCTTGCCAAAGCCGGAGCCTGCAACGTTTGCGATGTAAAGATTCAGACCAAGCCCATCGGGAGTCAGGAATCGACGCCCAAACATCGCCGCGTGCAACGCAAGGGCAGATGTGATTGCGAACTCGGGGATCGGTGACGGCGATGTATCATGGACAAAATTTGCAACGTCCGTGATAAGGCCGCCCGGCTTCAACAACTGGAAAGGCTTCGGATCAAAGGTGGGTGGCGTCAGAAATGGGGGACGAGCGTGCGGAACCGTCACCTGCGCAGCAACAAACGCTTTCCCCGCCTCCGCATCCCTCTCTTGTTGTTTCTCTTTTTCAGCCGGATACTTGCGCCAGATTCGCTCGATATCTTTGATCATACGCTTGTCAGACTCGTACTTCTCTGCCCACGCGCCTAGCCGCTCGCAGCAAACGGCTTTTGTCTCATCCAAAGATAGCTTTTCGAAGTGAAGCTGCTCGACAATCCGCGCAAGATGGTCCGATCGATTGGGTTGCCCATCGCTCAAAAGGTGCGCGCGTGCAATATCCGTCAATCGGTGCCATACTTCCGTCGGCTCGATCTTGCCACCGACGCCAGCCTCACCGACTTTGATTTCGGACTCCTCGACGTATTCGCGGAGCGCCGCAGTAAGCGTGGCGGCGCCGTAGACTGCCCCCCTGAATGGCTCCCGCATCAATACCGGGCACGCTTCAGCACTCCGCCCACGCGCAAGCTTCGTCTTTGTTGGCCAATTCAACGTACCAGGAACGCGCCACAGATGCGAGATATCAGCCGTGCCATGATCGGAGTTGCTGGCCTTCTTCAGCGCGATGGCGAGTGGCTTGGCCTCTTCAGGTGACAGAGGTTTATCAAACAGGATCGCTTGCTGAGAATTGCCTGGTGAGGTCTCGATTACATAGCTGGGCACAATCGGCATTTCACCGACCTTGCCTGTGTCTACGTCCATATCAGCAACGAGACCAAGCACTGCGGTAACATCGGCTTCGCCGCCCTTCTTCCCGCGTGGCAGATCACGACGCATCACGCAAAGGGGCATGTAGACATTTGCGCCTTGCGTGTCGATGTGGGCGCTTACCGCATCGACGGTGCTACTAACGTCCCCGACTTCGTGGTGAGTCACGACGCCAGATTGCCCTTCATGGAATGCGCATACGACGAGTTTTCCGTTTAGCCCGTGCGCGAGCTTGTGGATAGAAGAGACGAATGCAATGACAGCTTCGTTCCGAGCCGCAGTTTGGTTGGCGGACAGCAATCTCTTGTCATGTTGCATAACCGGTACCATTTCGCTTGCCTTATTGCGAACTCGGTTGATTCTGAGCATCGCCTAGAGAAACGCTGTATAGGTGCCGCAACGACAGCTTGCTGGCGAATTCTGAACTACCCAGCTTTCTGTTTGAGAATGAACGAAGATGCTCGCTGCAAGCGGGAGGAAAAATGAGGATAGAAGTCCCGGCTGTGTTGCATTGCACCGCCCAAACAATGTTGTTCGAAGCTATGGACGGCTGGCGGAACCATCACAGACAAGACGTTCGACGCGCCTACCGCCTATTGCGGCACGTTCTTGTAAAACGGCTAGGGCATTGGAAGGCCGACCACATAACCGTGACGTTCGGCCTCTCAAGCGATTATCTTAATGAGCGCAATTCCGAAGTGGTCCGCAGATTGGATTTCTTGACGAGTCGGCCTTTCCGCGAAGTGGCCAAGGAGTTAGTTGCACGTAATAATTGGCAGATGGTGCGAATTGCAGAGCCTAGAAGAGTCGAACGGATAGCTATTGTGTTGCGCAATCGGAGTGAGCTTCTGAACAGCAACGCAGACCGTCCGTTGTCTAGAACAAAAGCTTTCAAGATATTGTCGGAGGAAGGAGGTCTAGGGGAGGACAACGTAAAGCGCATTGCATATCAACAGCCCAGGGTCGCTACTAGCAAGCGAAGCCGAAAAGGAGGAACAAGCGGGCGACTGAATGTGCATAAGAAAAGTGGAGATATCTTCACTGGCTAATCAGGACCGGCGAGGTGAGGTGTGAGACCATCGAATCTGTCGCATGGCATTGTTTCGCTTTTATCCACGCTAGCTCGCCTTCTGCGTCACACTCCTGTCACAACACCGGCTGCGAAGCAGCGGGTTGCGGCCCGGCCTCCTTTGCGGTACCATTGATTTTGCAGCGATTTTTCGTGTTGCTGGATAGAGCGTTGCCCTCCGAAGGCAAAGGTCACACGTTCGAATCGTGTCGGGTGCGCCAGCCTTGTCGCCGTTTTCACATCGGCGCCTATGTCAGCATCGTGACAATCGCCTGGATCTGACTGGACGCCGATGTCACCAGCCCCTCATACGACGTCTGGCCGTGTGCGGCCGCCTTCAGGATGCATTCGGCGACCGCCGCTTTCAGACCGAATACCGACTGATCGGCCGGTACGCTCGCCATCACGGTCTCCAGTGCCTGACGCATCGTCTGAATGAGCTCGGAGCTATATTGCATTGGCTGTCCTTCGCAGGCTGATATTAGATCGCCTCACCATGCTTTCCACTCACAAGCCTGAGACTGCTCTTTGATCAGCTCTGGACTAAACGTCTCAATTCAAACGCCAGATCGCCGCATTGAGTACGCCGGCAAAGGCGACCCAGGCTGCGTAGGGCACGAACAATGCGGCGGCTAATCTGTCTCGTGACATCTCAAGACCGATGTAGGTCACGATCGCGACGAATAGGCCAAGGAGGATGGCGAGTGCGGCCCCAATCTGGTGCATCGTGAACATGACCGCCGACCAAGCAAAGTTCAGAGCGAGTTGCGCGGCCCAGGCCAGCATCGACTTGCCCCTGGGTTCACGGCGAAAGGTCAGCCAACCTGCAATTGCGATCATGATGTAAAGGATGGTCCAGGCCACCGGGAACGCCCAGTTCGGCGGAACGAAGCCCGGCTTGGCAAGTGCGGCATACCATTCTCCCGGCAGATTGGCCGCGCCGATCAGCCAGCCGATGCCGACCACGCCCACAACGAAGACCAACAGCTGCAGCATCCCTCACCTCGCGCTTCTCTTCGCTCAACTATATCATCTTTCCATGAGTGATTCCGAGATGGTGGCCGGCGAGGCCTCGCCGGTGCGCAAGATCATCCATATCGACATGGATGCGTTCTATGCGTCGGTGGAGCAGCGCGACAATCCGGAGCTGCGTGGGAAGCCGGTTGCAGTGGGGGGCTCCGCGGAGCGCGGCGTCGTCGCGGCCGCCAGCTATGAGGCCCGCAAATTCGGCGTTCGCTCCGCCATGCCGTCAGTGACGGCGAAGCGGCAATGCCCCGATCTGATCTTCGTCAGGCCGCGCTTCGAGGTCTACAAGGCGATCTCCAGGCAGATCCGCGAGATCTTTGCCGAGCACACGCCCGTCATCGAGCCGTTGTCGCTCGACGAAGCGTATCTGGACGTCACCAACAACCTGCAAGGCATCCCGCTGGCGCGGGACATCGCGCTGCGGATCCGCGAGACGATCAAGGCCGAGACGAGCCTCAACGCGTCGGCTGGCATCTCCTACAACAAGTTTCTGGCCAAGCTCGCCTCCGATCATCGCAAGCCCAACGGTCAGTTCGTGATTTCGCCGGAAATGGGACCCGCCTTCGTCGAGATGCTGCCCGTCGGCAAGTTCCACGGGATAGGCCCCGCGACGAGCGCGAAGATGAACGCGCTCGGCATGTTCACCGGTCTCGACATCCGCAATCAGTCGCTGGAGTTCATGAATGCGAATTTCGGCAAGTCGGGCGCCTATTATTACTGGATCTCACGCGGCGTCGACGAGCGGCCGGTCCGGGCCGACCGAATTCGCAAGTCGATCGGCGCGGAGAACACGTTCTCGACCGACCTCGACGCATTCGACGCGCTGGCCGCCGAGCTCAGGCCCCTCGTCGACAAGATCTGGCGCCATTGCGAGGCGACCGACAATCGCGGCCGCACCGTCACGGTGAAGATCAAGTTTGCCGACTTCGAGATCATCACGCGCAGCAGGTCGGTCCTGGCGCCGGTTGCGAGGCGAGACGATCTGGAGCGGCTGGCCCTCGGCCTGCTCGAGATCGAGATGCCGCTGCCCAAGCGCGTCAGGCTGCTGGGCGTCTCGCTGTCCGCGCTCCAGGCTGGCGGCGAGCCGGAGCCACAGCTGACGCTGGGCATCTGACGAGGCAGGCGGGCTCCCCGGCCGAACGCGACAATCTTATCCGCGACGCGGCTCAAAACCTGTCGTAGAGACACAAAGCATGATTTTTCGTGATTGACGCTGGAATGCTTAGCTTATTGATCCGCCTCGGACTGCGCTTCGAAGACCGCATCGAGGAGCGCAGGTTTGTCGACCAATATGTCCGAGGCAGCCTCGGCTGGACGCAGATCGCGATGCTGCTCGGCGCGGCCACCTATGCCGGCTACACGCTCTGGGATTGGGTGCTCTATCCTGAAGTGGTTCCCACCACGCTCGCGATCCGCGGTGGCACCGCCCTGTTTATCCTGCTGCCGCTGACCGCGCTGCTGTCGCGGCGAAGGATGAAGCCATGGGCCGAGACGATATTCCTGGTTTATTGCGTCATTCCCGGCTGCATTCTGCCGAGCATCTATCTGGTCTTACCGTCCGGGTTCACCTTTGCCGCGCCCGGCATGATGATGATCATCCTGTTCGTCTCGACGATGCTGCCGTTGCGGATCGGCTCGCTGGTGATTTTCTGCCTGCTCTCGTCGGTGGCATTGCTGGTCGCGGAAACGTTCGCGGAGGGGGTGCCGGCGGGCTTGAGCTTCATCAATCACTCTCTCGTCGGCAACGCTTACGCCTTGTCACTCTATGCCGTGGCCGCCCGCGAATACCGGGCGCGGCGACAGTTCCGGACATCCGAGGCACTGCAACGCGAAAAGGAGCGGTCGGAGAAATCGCTGCGCGACCTGCGCGCAACCCAGGAGCAGCTCGTTCAGGCAGAGAAGCTCGCCTCGCTCGGACAGTTGGTGGCTGGCGTCGCTCACGAGGTCAGCACTCCCCTCGGGCTCGCTTTGACGACTTCGACAACCATGCAAGCCGACCTGCAAACGATGGCGGACGCCTTGAGCGCCGCTGCGGTCCGGCGATCCGATCTGACCAAGGGCATCGACAGGCTCAAGCAGGGGCTAACCCTGACCTTCGACAATCTGCACCGCGCATCCGAGATGGTACATAGCTTCAGACAGGTTGCGGTGCATCAAGCCGACGAGGACCGGCGCCGTTTCGAGCTGAAGGTTTGGCTGTCGGAGTTGATGTCCAAGCTGGGGCCGTTGCTGTCGCATCATGGCCTGACGGTCGAGGTCGAATGTCCTGCAGGGATCACGCTCAACAGCTATCCCGGAGCACTGGCACAGGTGATCAGCAATCTCGCTCTCAATACGGCCGGCCACGCCTACCCCGGCAAGTCAGGCGGCCGCTTTGTCATCACCGTCAGCCAACCGGACTCGAAATCGGTTCGCCTCGTCTGCGCCGACGACGGCGTCGGAATTCCCGGCCACTTGCAGGCGCACATCTTCGACCCGTTCGTGACGACAAGTCGCGAGAAGGGCAATGCAGGTCTAGGGCTGCACATCGCGTTCAATCTGGTCACCTCGTCGCTCAACGGGCGCTTGCGACTAGAGAGCAAGAGGAGCCCAGGCACTCAGGTTGCAATCGAGCTTCCGCTCGAAGCCTAAGTCCCGCCTCGGCAGAGAGCGATCGCAGGTGCGCGACCAGCGGCGGCGGGATTTGTCAGACCCGCCACTACCCAAGTCGAGCCGCGCGGGCCGTTCAATGCCTGACGTGCTCGAACACCACGATCACGCCGGTCGGCTCGGGATCGTGCGCCATCAGGCGCGTCAGGTCGGAATCGCCCCAATCGGCAAGACTGACGACTTCGCCGCTCTCGCGATCGGCGCCGAGCGTTGGCGTCGGCTCGAGGACCTTGAGACCGATTTCGTCGACGAAGAAGGTATGCTCGCCGAACATGCTGTTGAGCTGCGGCATGGCCGGATGTTCGTCGGGCAGCACCTGAGCGCCGAGTTGGCTGACGGTCTGCTTCACCTGTTCGGTTGTGAGCTTCATGAGCTGCTCCGTTTCTGTCACCGGTTTCATTGGCCCGACGGGAGCGCGCGTTCCCTGCGCCTTTGTCCGCCTGGCTCAACTCCGAACAGGCGCTGCGCACAAATGTTCCTGCGAAACGTATTTCGTGATCGCGCACCACATCCGCCGCGCTCGCGGCACGAGATCGCCACAAGATGCACACGAACTGTCCGCGGGCTGGGCTCATCGGCGGCCCGCTACTCGCTGCGGTTTTCGCCCACCGACAGCGCGCAGACGCGTGACAGACATGCGTGATGTTTTCGGCAGGTGCTGGGACTTGCACACCTAGCCGAAGCCGCGCACCGGGCGCTTGGACATTGCCGCCAATCATGTGACTGAAAACGAACAGCTCGCTTTCATGTGCCGCGCGTCACACACGAGAGAGCGACGGCACCTCCTCTGGCATGATCGCCTGAAGTCCGCCGAAGCGCCGCTCGCGACCATGGAAGGAGGCCAGGGCGGCAGCCAAATCGCTCGCATCGAACTCGGGCCACATCCGCTCGGTGAAGTGCAACTCGGCATAGGCGCCTTCCCAGAGCAGGAAGTCCGACAGCCGCTTTTCACCGGAGGTGCGAATGATGAGGTCGACGTCGCGCAGGCCCGCTTCGCCGGTGACGAGCTGTGAGAAGGCTTCGCGGGTTATGCTGGTGAGCGCGGCGGCCTTTGCCGCGGCATTGAGGATGGCGTCGCGCGCGGAATAGTCGACCGCGATGCGCAGATGCAGCGTGCTGCCTCGCGCGGTGGCTTTCTCAGCGCGCGCAATCGCGGTGGCAATGCCTTCCGGCAGGCGATCGCGGCGGCCGATCACAGTGAGGCGCACACCGTTCTTGACCAGGCTCTGCACCTCATTGGCGAGATAGAAACGCAGCAGGGTCATCAACGCGGCGACCTCGGCCTTGGGCCGCCGCCAATTGTCGGTGGAGAAGGCGTAGAGCGTCAGCGTGCCGATGCCCTGCTTGGGCGCGGCCTCGACGATACGGCGGATCGTCTCGACGCCCGCCTCATGGCCGCGCACGCGCGACAGGCCGCGCCGCGTCGCCCATCGTCCGTTGCCGTCCATGATGATGCCAACATGAAGCTTCTCGCCGCGGGACGTAAGATCACTTTGCATAGCAAAGTCTCCGGTCAAAAAAGGGGGAGGATCAGGTCGAGGCGATACCGAGACGACCGAGCGGCGGCGCCTCGCGGCCGGCGGCCTTCGCAGCGTCGCGCACCAGGCGCTCGAGCACGGCGAGATAGTCGAGGAAACGGCGGCGACCGGCCTTGGTGAGGCGGCAAGTGGTGTGGGGGCGGTTGCCCTCGTAGCCCTTGGTCATCTCGACGAGGCCGGCCTCCTGGAGCACGGCAAGGTGCCGGCTGAGATTGCCGTCGGTGAGCCCGCACAGTTGCTTGAGGTCGGCGAATGCCAGCCCCTTTGGATGCGCTATCAGCGAGGTCAGAAGCCCGAGCCTCGCCTTCTCGTGGATCACACGGTCCAGTCCTTCGTAAGAGAAGGGTGCGCTGTCAGTCTTCGACATCATGATCTCCTGATGCGACATGCAGAATGCCCGCCATCATCGACTGCCCGATCACGAAGGGCAGGCCCATGCTCCATGGCGACAGCGTGTGGGTCTGGCTCGCAAGCACCACCACGGCGAAGCCGGACACGAAATACCAGGCGCCGGCGAACGCGACGGTGCGCGGCAACGAGTGGACGGAGGCAAAAATGCCGAGCGACACCAGGATCTGCCACAGGCCCGGGAGCAGCCACAGCGTCTCGCTTGCGAACTTCCACATCACCACCGCGAGCAGCACACCGGCAACGCCTGCGGGCAGGAACTGCTCGACCGCCTGGTGGATCATGGCGTCGGCCAGGCCCGAATGATGACGGCGCGATCGCGCGCGCATTTCGATCCCGATCATCAGGCCGGAGAGCGCGGCGGCGACGAACCAGCCGAAGAAGAAGCCGAGCGGCTCACTGGTGGGATCGCCCAGCAGCCAGAATTGCAGGATCGCGGTGAGCAGCGCAACCGCGCCGGTCGCGGCCATCGTCGCCGGGCCGTAACCGCGAAAGGCCGTGCCGGCCGCAATCTGGCTGCGGATCGTCACGATGTCGGCCAGTGCCTTGTCGAGATCGCGTATTGGCAAGGCCAAGCCCCGCTCCCAAGCTTGCCGGGGCTGTCTGCCCCGTTACTTTGTACCGCAAAGTATATAGGATTGCAAAGTAAGTGCAAGCCCGAAAGCCCATCGCGAGGATTGCCATCGGGGCGAACAACTGCCGGTTGCGCAGCCCCAGCTCCCGCAGATAAGATATGCAAAAGCGTTCCGGGGGCTGGTATGTGGCTTAAGTCATTAATCGTCGCGTCTTTATTGCAAGTGGGCATGGCCGGCATCGCGCATGCGAAAGGACCATTCGGCAGCGTCAATGTCGGCAATTGGATCGGCGGCGCCTTCAGCAACGACGAGACGGGCGCCTTCTCCCATTGCGCGGCGACGACGCCCTATTCGAACGGCGTCATCCTCGTCGTGAGCCAAAATGCCGCCGGCACCTGGTCGCTCGCCTTTGCGAGTCCCAGCTACCGCTTCAACACGGGCGAGAACGCCGCGATCGACGTCACCTTCGACGGGCAGGAGCAAGCCAGGCTGTACGCTACGGCATATCAGTCCAACATGCTCACGGCCGTCATGCCACTCAATGTCGTGCGCACGTTTCAGAAGGCGAGCCTTATGGTGGCGACAGCCGGCCGCGCCGTTCTGAATTTCGATCTGACATCGACCGGGCCGGTCATCGCGGCATTGGCCAATTGCGTGAGCAAGGTGAAAGCCGACGGCCTCGACAAGGCTGGCGACTTCACCAAGGTTGCAGCGAAGCCCCCAGTCGCCGGCGACAAGCAGGCTGCGCCTCCCGCCAAGCCGGGACGAACCGGGACCTTCACCGGCACCGGCTTTGTGGTCAGCCCCACCGGACATATCGTCACCAACAGCCACGTCATCGAGGGCTGCACCGGAGATATCAAGGGCAATCTCGCCGGCGAGGCCGCGATGGTGCTGCGGGTCGTCTCCAGCGACGCGATAAATGATCTCGCGCTGCTGCAAGCGCCGGCGACAACAGCATTCAAGGATTTTGCGAAGATCCGCGACCGCTCGATGCATTCCGGCGATTCCGTGGTGGCCATCGGCTTCCCGCTGCACGGCTATCTCAGCTCTGACCTGACCGTGACGACGGGGATCGTCAGCTCACTCAGCGGCTTTCGCAATCATACGGGACGTTTGCAGATCAGCGCGGCAGTTCAAGCGGGCAACAGTGGAGGCCCCTTGTTCGACATGTCCGGCCAAGTCGCAGGCGTCGTCGTTGCCAAGCTCAACGCGCTCAGGATGATCAAGGAGACCGGGCAGCTGACCGAGAACATCAATTTCGCGATCAAGACCGGCGCGCTGCGCGACTTCCTCGACAATTCCGTGGTGCGCTATCAGACCGCAGAGCCCAAGGGTGACCTGAAGACCACCGACATCGCCGCTAGCGCCCGCGCCTACACGATGCTGATCTCATGCACCGGCACGGAGCAGGCGGACGCGAAGCGGTAAATCGCTCCTCTAATACGGCGCGACCGGCCGCGCGCGCCGCTGCGGGCGTGGTTGCGGCTGCACCTCGCCGTAGGAGAAGCGAGGGTTGCGATCGCAGTACAGCAGCCGGCCGGACACGCTGGCCTGGCACTGTTCATAGGTGCTGTAGGTGCATTCGCCGGGATAATCATAGTCGCCGCCCTGGGCGCACCATGGATAGTCGCGCGCGGCTGCCGGCGTGACGGTGGCGATGCCGCCCAGAACCGTCGCGCCGAGCGTCAGCAGCACAAATTGCGTCTTGCGCATGATCCAATTCCTCTCTGGTTGGCACGAGATTCAGCGCCATCTCTCATCAGGTTTCGCGGCGTCGTTTTATTCCAGGTCAACGAAACAAAGAACGCAAGAAAAAAGCCCTGCCGGACGGCAGGGCTCCTATCCTCACAATCACAACATCGCTACTCGACCTTCAGGCCGGCGAATTCGACGACCTTCTTCCACTTCTCGGTCTCGGCCTTGATCTCCTCGCCGAACGCCTCGGGTGTCTGCGCGCGTGGCTCGCCGCCGAGCTCCACCAGACGCTTGGCCATATCGGGCTCTTTGATCACCGCGTTAACCTCGGCGTTGAGCTTGGCGATGATCTCCTTCGGCGTATTCTTCGGCGCGCCCATGCCGAACAGCGCGCTGGCCTCGTAGCCCTTGACGGTGTCGGCGATCGGCTGGATATCAGGCAGCTGCGGCGAGCGTTCCGTGGTGGTGACGCCGATGGCGCGAAGCGAGCCGGAGCGGATGTGCTGGATGATCGAAGGCATGTTGTCGAAGATCACCTGCACCTGGCCGGCCAGCATGTCGGTGATCGCGGGCGCCGCGCCGCGATAGGGCACGTGCTGCATCTTGCAGCCGGTCATGGCCATGAACATCTCACCGGACAGATGCACCGAGGTGCCGTTGCCAGACGAGGCCATGTTCACCTTGCCGGGATTGGCCTTCACATATTCGATGAACTCGGCGACGTTCTTGGCCGGCACGTCCTTGTTGACGGTCATCACGTTCGGCACGCGCTGGAACGAGGCGACGGGAGCGATGTCCCGCACGAAGTTGAACTTCAGATTGGTGTACAGCGAGGCGTTGATGTAGTTGGCCGGATTGACCAGCTGCAGCGTGTAGCCGTCGGGCTCGGCATTGATGACCGATTCGGTGGCGATATTATTGCCGGCACCCGGCTTGTTCTC
Source organism: Bradyrhizobium sp. 199 (assembly GCF_023073355.1). Taxonomy (GTDB): domain Bacteria; phylum Pseudomonadota; class Alphaproteobacteria; order Rhizobiales; family Xanthobacteraceae; genus Bradyrhizobium. Next base: position 145,156 of record NZ_JADPJI010000002.1, on the reverse strand, counting down.
GATCACGAATTGCTGGCCGAGCCGTTCCGACAACCGCTGGCCGATCAGCCGCGCCAGGATGTCCGTGGCCCCGCCGGGCGGATAACCGACCACCCATTTTACCGGCCGGGCCGGATAATCGGCAGCAAGAGCCTTCGACAGCGGGGTGGCTGCAAGCGGAGTGGCGGCGAGCAGGCCCAGCGCGGTACGGCGAGTGATCATCTCAAGGGTTCTCCCAACGTGTTGTTCTTGAAGCCGGATAGCTTGAAAGTGGCGTCGACACGGTTGTAACAAAGCTTGCCGCAGGCGGAAAGTGCGCGGGGCGCATCACGACGAAAGGATAAGGCATGCCGGTCAAGGTCGAGGCCCTCGATCATCTCGTGATCAATGTCGCCGACGTCGCGGCAACCGCGGACTGGTACCGCAGGATTCTCGGCATGGAAGTCAAGGTGTTCGATCCCGGCGGCGGCAAAGCGCCGCGGACGTCACTCGTCTTTGGTAACCAGAAGATCAACGTCCGGCCGCGCGATGCCGACAAGGTGGAGTGGTTCACCGCGGACCACCAGACCGCCGGCAGCGAGGATCTCTGCTTCCTCACCTCTGCTGCGCCCGACGAGGTGGTGGCGCATCTGCAGGCACACGGCGTCAAGATCGAGGAAGGCCCGGTTCCCAGGCAGGGCGCACGCGGCACGCTGCGCTCGGTCTACTGCCGGGATCCGGATGGCAGTTTGATCGAGATTTCGTCGTATGAGGACGGCGGCCGGTAAGGCCAAGCGGCCTGCCCCACGCGCCGTCCTTGCGAGGCGCCCTTGCGACGAAGCAATCCAGATTGTCCCCGGGGAGGGATTCTGGATTGCTTCGCTGCGCTCGCAATGACGGCGGAGAGAGCAGGAAGACGCAATAAAAAAAACGCAGCCGCCAGCAAGATGCGGGCTGCACGGGGAGGGACACATGCCTGTTCAACAGACCGCAGCCGGAATCGTCGGCCCATTCGACGGACTTGACGTGCCCTGGCTCTTGAGGATGCGGGCCGAGGTGCGCAGCTCGCATCCATTCTTGATCTGGGCGCCGTTCGATGCGCCGGCGCGGCGCTGGAGCTATGGCGAATTTCACGAGCGGGTCGGCGCGCTCGCGGCGGGGCTGGCGCAACGCGGCATCAAGCCCGGCGAATATGTGCTCATTCATCTGGACAATTGCATCGAGGCGATGCTGGCCTGGTTTGCCTGCGTCGAACTCGGCGCCATCGCGGTCACCACCAACACGCGCTCGGCGCCGGCCGAGATCGCGTATTTCGCGGATCATTGCGGCGCAGTCGCCGCGATCACGCAGCCGGCCTATGCGGAGATCGTCGCGCAGAACTGCCGCAACATCCGCTGGATGGCGGTGACCTCGCATGATGCGGGCACCGCACCTACGCTGGGCGTTTCGCGCGGCGACAGCTTTGAATCGCTATTCGCCGACAGCGCCGATCGTCCGAAACGCGGGACCGATCCGCTCGCGCCGTGCAGCGTGCAATACACCTCCGGCACGACGTCGCGTCCCAAGGCGGTGCTATGGACCCATGCAAACGCATTGTGGGGCGCCAAGATCAACGCCGCGCACGAGGACCTGCACGCCGCCGACGTTCACCAGGCCTATCTGCCGCTGTTCCACACTAACGCGCTCGCCTATTCCATGCTGGCGACGCTGTGGGTCGGCGCCACCTGCGTGATCCAGCCGCGGTTTTCCGCGAGCCGGTTCTGGGGCGTCGCGCGCGAGCACGGCGCGACCTGGACCTCGACGATTCCGTTCTGCATGAAGGCACTGCTCGAGCAGGAGGTTCCGAAAGATCATAAGTTTCGCCTGTGGGGCTCGGCGATCAACGAGCCGCCCGCCTTTGCCGCCTTCGGCGTCAAGGTGATCGGCTGGTGGGGCATGACCGAGACCATCACCCACGGCATCATCGGCGAGGTCGACCAGCCCAACATCCCGATGTCGATCGGCCGCGCCGCGAGCGAATATCAGATCCGCATCACCGACGACGACGGCCGGCCGACGGAAGTCGGCGGCACCGGCAATCTCGCGATCAAGGGCATCCCCGGCCTGTCGCTGTTCGCCGAATATCTGCACAACGAGAAAGCGACGCGCGAGAGCTTTGACGAGCGCGGCTTCTTTCTTACCGGCGACCGCGTCGAGCGTCTCGCGAACGGCTACATCAAGTTCGGCGACCGTGCCAAGGATATGCTGAAGGTCGGCGGCGAGAACGTCGCGGCTTCCGAGATCGAGCAGGTCATCGCGCTCGTATCAGGCGTGCGCGAGGCCGCCGTGGTGGCGAAGTCGCATCCGATGCTGGACGAAGTGCCTGTCGTCTTCATCATTCCGCAGGGCGGGGTCGCGGGCGCTGCGCCCGACCTGCATGATCGCGTGATGGCCGCCTGCCGTACCGGCCTCGCGGACTTCAAGGTGCCGCGCGAGATCAGGTTCGTCGACGACATGCCGCGTTCGACGCTGGAGAAGGTCGCGAAAGCGGAGTTGAGGAAGATGGTGGGGTAAATTGTCTGTCGTTCCGGGACGATGCGAAGCACCCAGCCCGCAAGCTCGAGATTCCGCGTTCGCGCTTCGCACGTCCCGGAATGACTCCTCAAAAATCAAAACGAGCCCAACGCCACGGGGCGGAAGGCCTGCAGCAGCTGCTGGTCGAGTTTGCCGCCCATGCCTTCCATCATCGCGAACGCGCGCGAATGCGTGAAGGGCATGCGATAGGCGCGTTTCTCGACCAGCGCGGCGTAGATGTCGACGATCGTCGTCACCCGCACGATGTCGCTGATCTGGTTCGACGACAGGCCGTTGGGGTAACCGGAACCGTCGAGGAATTCATGGTGATGCAAGACGACGTCGAGCATCTCCGGCGGAAAGCCGCCTTGGGCCGCGAGCGCGTCATAGCCGCGGCGCGGATGCTGGCGGACCTCGGCCATCTCCTCGTCGGTGAGCTTGCCGGGCTTGTCGAGCAGGGCGGAGGGAACGAAGGCCTTGCCGACGTCGTGCAGCAGCGCGGCGCGGGTCAGGCGGCGCTGGTCGTCCTCGCGCATGCCGAGATGCTGCGCGAAGGCGACGGCGAAGCCGGTGACGAACAGGCAGTGACGATAGCTGCCGACATGGTGGCAGCCCACCGTGGTGAGCCATTCGCGCAGCGAGGAGTGCTTGATCGCCTTCAGGATCTTGGTTTCCGCGGCGATGACGTCGTCGAAGGTCAGGGCCACGCCGAGCGGAAGCTTCTCGAACATCTTCTTCAGCACCGCATGCGCCGCATCGACCCCGCGGTTGAGCGTCTTGCCGCGATCGGTCGCGTCGTAGGCGGCGGTGTCCGGGAAAGCGGCGCGGATGCGCTGAAGAATGGCATCGGCCTGAAGCGGCCGCGAGATCGTGTCAGTGGCGCCGAGCGCCCACGCCTGCATGGTGCCGTGATGCAGGGCGTCGGCGAGCACGAACAGCCGCGGCATCGACCGATACGCATCGCCGCGCAGCTTGTTGCGCACCCGCTGCACGCTTTCGGGCGAGCGCAGGTTGATGTCGACCACGAGGCCGGAGAGATCGCGCGCCGGCTGAGCGGGAATTGCCTCGGTCGACACCGTCGAGACCTCGCCGACTGTTTTCAAAATGCTGGCAAGCTCGGTGCTCTCGTCGCTCCGGTCGGAGGCGAGCAGAAGCCGGCGTTTGGCGGCGGTTTTAGCTAGCGCGTTCATGACTTCCCCAAAACATGGGACTGGATTTGGCGGCAGACTAAGCCGGATCAGGTTCTCTGGCCCTTAAGAGGCGTGCTCAATGGAACCTTGGGGGATCAGTTGCAATTTTAGGGATTTTGGGTTCCGGGGGGCTCCGGACCAAAACCGCAAAAACAACCCCATGCACAGTAGACGGGCCATTGATGGATAAGGGAAATTTCGGGCGCTCTCGCCCCACGCTCCGCTGTCGTCGCCCGGCTCGACCGGGCGGCCCAATACGCCGAAACGGCGCGGCTGGGACCGAGGAGCCGCGGCGTGCTGTATGCCCCCGCTTTCGCGAGGCATGACAGCGAGATCGTGGAGGCGGTGTACCATGGACAAAACAAATCCGCCGGAGGCTGCCCCCCCGGCGGATCATGTCAGGTCACAATCGTAACCAGCCTTACGCCTTCATGCTCGCCTTCACGGCCTCCGCCGTGATCGGCAGTGCCCGCACGCGGGCGCCGCTCGCCTTGAAGATGGCGTTGCCGATGGCGGGGGCGACCACCGTCACCGCGGGCTCGCCGACGCCGGTGGCCTTCTCGCCATTTGCGATCACGGCAATCGCGACCTCGGGCATCTGGCTCATCCGCAAGGGCGTGTAGCTATCGAAATTGGTCTGCTCGATGCCACCGTCCTTCAACGTTGCCTTCTCGTACATCGCCAGCGACAGGCCCCACAGCGCCGCGCCCTCGACCTGGGCACGGATGTTGTCAGGATGCACCTGGGTGCCGACGTCGGTTGCCACCGTGAGCTTCTTCACGGTCACCTCGCCCGATGGCGCCACCGCGACATGGGCGACGCACGCCGTCCAGCTCGCGGTCGCACGCTCCTGCGACGACACGCAGGCAACGCCCATGCCCTCGCCTTTCGGCAATTGCCTGGAGCCGTAGCCCGACAGTCCCATCGCGGCCAGCAGCGTGTTGCGCAGCCGCTGCGCGCCGCCGTCGTTCTTGCCGGCGCCGTCGAGCAGCGAGATGCGGAACTGCGCGGGATCCTTGCCCGTGGCAGCCGCGATCTCGTCGATCATGCTTTCGACCGCCCAGAAGGTCCAGCCCGGCGCCACCGAGCGGAGCTGGCCGGACGGCGTGGCGTTGTGCGCCATCTCGTTCTTGATCGCGCGCACATAGTGGTTGGGCACGGTGTAGAAGAAGTCGGCGCCATTCACCGTGAAGCTATCGAGCGGCCCCTTCTTGTCGACCGAGGGCGTCAGGAAGTCGGGGATTCCCCAGCGCTGAGTTGGCCAGGCCGAGACCACGTCGTGGCTGAGCGCGACCAGCTTGCCGTCGCCGTCTACGCCGGCCTTCACTTTCTGGTAGGTGAGCGGACGCGAGAAATCCATCGTCATGTCGTTCTCGCGCGTGTAGATCACCTTCACCGGCTTGCCGATCGCCTTCGCCGCCTGCACCGCCGGAATCATCATGTCGGCATCGAGACGCCGGCCGAAGCCGCCGCCCAGCCACATCTGGTGCATGACCACGAACTTCGGATCGATCCCGGCTGCGCCTGCCGCAATCGCTCCGGAGCGCGTCGCAAACTGGTTGCCGGAATAGATGTGCAGGATGTCGCCCTTGAACTCCGCAGTAGCATTCATCGGCTCCAGCGGCGCGTGGATGTTGATGCTGGTGGTGTACTCGGCCTCCACCACCCTTGCGGCCGAGCCGAACGCCGCTGCGGGATCGCCGTCCTTGACGAAGAACTGACCGGAATCCTCCAGCTTCTGAAGCCGCTTGGCCTCCTCGAGCAACGATTCGCTCGACACCTTCGCGTTCGGACCGCCGTCATAGGCGATCTTGAGCGCCTGCGCCGCCTTCTTGGCGTTGGCATAGGTGCCGGCCACCGCGACGACCCAGCCGGACGTCGTTCCGGTTTTATCGTCGAGGGTGACGGCCTTGATGAAGCCCGGCACCTTCTTCGCCGCGCTGTCGTCGACCGATTTCACCGTCGCGCCGAAGCGCACCGGCGGGGTAACCACCGCGCCATAGGCCATGCCTGGCAGCATCACGTCGATGCCGTACTTCGCCGTGCCGTTGGTCTTGGAGGGGATGTCGAGCTGCGGGACCGAGACGCCGATCATGGTGTACTGATCCGGCGTCTTCAGCTTGATCGCCTTCAGCTCGTCCGGCGTGAAGGTCTTGGTCGCCTTGCCGCTCTTGACGATGTCGGCGAACGACATCTGCTTCTTCGACTTCGGATGCACGATCATGGAATCGCGCACCACGAGCTCCGCGGCCGGCACGCCCATCGCGGCGGCCGCGCCTTCCGTCAGTGCCATGCGGCCGGCAGCGCCCGCGCGGCTCATCGCCTCGAAGTTCATCATCGTCGACCAGCTGCCGCCGGTGATCTGCGCGCCCAAAACGGGATCGTTGAACTTCGGATCGTTGGAGGCGAGATTGACCCGCATGTCGCTCCATTTCGCGCCGAGTTCCTCGGCAACGATCTGCGCCATGGTGGAGGCGATGTGCTGGCCCATGTCGGCCTTGCCGCAGGTCACGGTGACCAGGCCATCGGGCGCGATCGCGTACCAGACGCTCGGCTCGAAATTCGAGGGCGCAGCGAGCGCTTCGCCGATGCCGGGGAGGCCGGCGTAGCCCAGCACGAGGCCGGCCGCGGCGCTGCCGACGAGGAAGGAACGGCGGCTGAGATCGGTCGTCTCAGGCGTGACGTTTTTCACGTGCCGGTTCATGTGGGCCTCCGTTCGTTGGAGGTGGCCGATGCGGTGCGCATCTCGGATGCGGCGCGCATGATCGCTTTCTGAATCCGCGAATAGGTCATGCAGCGGCAGAGATTGCCGTCCATATGCGCGACCACTTCTTCCTTGGACGGATTGGGATTTTTCGACAGCAGCGAGGCTGCCTGCATGATCTGCCCGGACTGGCAATAGCCGCATTGCGGCACCTGCTCGGCGACCCACGCCTTCTGCAGGGGATGATCGCCCTTGGCGGAGAGGCCTTCGATGGTCGTGATCTTCTTGCCGGCGACATCGCCGACCATGGTCTGGCACGAGCGCACGGCTTCACCGTTGACGTGAACGGTACAGGCACCGCAAAGCCCGGCACCGCAGCCGAATTTGGTGCCGGTCATCTGCAATTGCTCGCGGATTGCCCAGAGGAGCGGCGAATCGTTCGCCGCATCCACGGACATACTCCGTCCGTTGATGGTGAGAGTTGGCATAGGCGTCTTCCCCTGCCGGTGCGTGAAGCCGCTTACGGCGGCAACTTCAATGACGGACGCCCACCGGGCCGGCGCCAGCCTTGGCCGCAAGCATGATCGGGTTCGCGTGCCGTGGCAAATGCAATTTGGAACGAGTCGAAACAGACCACCTCTGCACCTGCTCGTTGTGCGCCGCGCCAACGGCCCCGACGTAGCGACTGGACGCAACAGGTGCGCGCCCCACATGTGTGCCATCGCGCTGAGGCAGTTTCTTCCAGGTAACTCGGCAGGCTAGGGTGAGGAGCTGCGGGCCAGGTGTGCCTTCTTCCCTTGCGGGAGAAGGTGCCGCGGTGAGATAAAAAAGTTAGGGCGGACACTATGCCAAGGATCGATCGGGACGGCGTCAGTATCTACTACGAGGTTCACGGCGAGGGGCCGCCGCTGCTGCTGACCCATGGCTATTCCTCGACCTCGGCGATGTGGCATGGGCAGGTGGATGCGCTGGCAAAGGACCACAAGCTGATCCTGTGGGACATGCGCGGCCACGGCCAGTCTGACTATCCCGACGATCCCGCCGCCTACAGCGAAGCGCTCACGGTCGGCGACATGGCGGCGATCCTCGATGCCGTCGGCGCCGACCGCGTCATCATCGGCGGACTGTCGCTCGGGGGCTACATGTCTCTCGCCTTCGCTCGCGCGCATCCAAAACGGATCCGCGCGCTGCTGATCATCGACACCGGCCCGGGCTTCAAGAAGGACGATGCGCGCGAGGCCTGGAATGCGCGTGCACTGGCCACCGCCGACAGGCTCGACCGCGAAGGCCTCGACGTCCTGAAATCGGCAACGCGTGAGCGCGCCGCCGCCAGTCATCGCAACGCCAAGGGACTGGCCCTCGCCGCACGCGGCATGCTGACCCAGCGCGACGCCCGCGTGATCGAGCTGCTCCCCAACATCGAGGTGCCCTGTCTGATCGTGGTCGGCGCCGACGACACGCCGTTCCTCGCCGCGTCCGACTACATGGCCGCAAAAATCCCCGGCGCACAAAAGATCGTGATCCCCGCGGCCGGTCACGCCGTCAACATCGATCAGCCCAAGGCTTTTGTTGACGCAGTCGCGCCTTTCCTGAAGAACTTGCCGGTATAGGCCGATCAAGCAAGGACGTTGGCAATGAAGCGGGCGATGCTGGCTACGGCCACGATGTTGCTGTCGATATCTGCGCAGGCCGAACCATTCGGCACCACGCCGTCGCGCCAGCCCTTTGTCGCAACCTTGTCGAACAACACGCCGCTCGCCTTCGGCATGGACGCCGAGCAGACCGCCCGCGCCCTCGGGCAGCCGCTGCAATATGTGCGCGGGGGTCCCGGCAACGAAATCTATCTCGCCCTGCGCAACATCGGCGGCAGCCGCTTGATCCCCTACCGCCACCGCCTGTTCCTGCAATTCCGTCACGGACGGCTGGCAGGATGGAAAGAGGATTACGGCGAGAACTGGATGTGGGAGTAGGTTTATCTCCTCATGGTGAGGAGCGGCGTAGCCGCGTCTCGAACCATGCAGGCCCGGCTGAAGCGTCATGGGCCTCTATCCTTCGAGACGCGCGCAAGGGCGCGCTCCTCAGGATGAGGGGAGATTAGAATTCGTAACAACCAAGAAGGGCAACCCGCGTGGGACAAGACATCAAATTGACGGCGTCCGACAATTTCCAGTTTGGCGCCTATCGCGCCGATCCCTCGGGCGCGCCGCAGGGCGCGGTGGTGGTGATCCAGGAGATCTTTGGCGTCAATCACCACATCCGCTCGGTTTGCGATCGCCTCGCCGGCGAAGGCTATGTCGCGATCGCGCCGTCGATCTTCGACCGCACCGCGCCGGGCTTCCAGTCGGGCTATTCGCCTGACGAGATCGCGGAGGCGCGCAAATTCGTTGCCAACCCGGATTGGGCGGCGATGCTGCGCGACACGCAGGCGGCGATCGATATAGTCAAGAGCGTGGGCCCGGTCGGCATCATCGGCTTTTGCTTGGGGGGCAGCATCGCCTTCCTCGCGGCGACACGATTGACCGGCCTGGCAGCCGCGATCGGCTATTACGGCGGCGCGGTCGTGCGCTTTGCCGACGAGACGCCCAAAGTGCCGACGCAGCTGCATTTCGGCGAGAAGGACGCCGGCATCCCCTTGACCGACGTGGAGACCATCAAGGCGAAACGGCCGGATTTGGAGGTCTTCGTCTATCCGGGCGCCCAGCACGGCTTCCATTGCGACGAGCGGGCGAGCTACGACAAGGCCAGCGCCGACATCGCCTGGCCGCGCAGCATGGCGTTTTTCGCGAAGCATTTGGCGAAGTAGCGCGTCTGTCTCCATCGTCATTCCGGGATGCGCCACGAAGCGGTGCAGACCCGGAATCCCGAGATTCCAGGTCTGGTGCCAGCACCGTCCCGGAATGACGAAGTACGTCGTACTTCGTCAGAACCAGCGCTCGCCGACGAACACGGTGTCGCCGGGGTTCAAGGGGGTGCCGAGCGGCACTATGGCGCGCATGGAGCCGCCATTCTCGGTGTGCGTGACGGTGACCACGTCGCGCTTGGCCCGCGGCGAGAAGCCGCCGGCGATCGCGACCGCGCTTTCGACGGTCATGTTCGGCACGTAGGGATACTGGCCGGGCGCCGTGACTTCGCCGAGAATGAAGAACGGGCGATAGGCCTCGATCTCCACGGCGACCGAGGGTTCGCGGATATAGCCGTTGCGCAGGCGCGCGGCGATCTCGCCGGCAAGACCGGCCGTGGTGCGGCCGCGTGCCGGCACCGCGCCGATCAGCGGCATGGTGATGGAGCCGCCGGCATCGATGGCGTAACTGTTGGTGAGGCCTTCCTGGCCGTAGACCACGACGCGGAGCTTGTCGCCGGCATCGAGATGGTAGGAGGCGTCATAGCGCATCGGAGCCGCCATCGGCGCGGCGTAGCCGACCGGCATGGGTGCAGGCGAAGCGGCAAAGGAATTGCTGAGAGCCGCGATGGCGCCGCCACCGCTACTGGCGACGACGACCGGCTGCGGCGCGCCGTAGGGCTGGCCATAGGCCATGGAGTCGAGATCGGCGCGCGGCTGCATCACCGCGACAGGGCCGGCGGTCTGCATGCAGCCGCCAAGGGTCAGCGCGGCGGACGCTGCCAAAGACGCCAAGTTCGACCATCGAAACGCGCGTGCAACCGGCACCGGACCTATCCCTCGAAACGAGACGGCTCCAGTGATGCACCGATTATGGTTAATAAAGCGTTGAGCGGCGTTTACCCTCCCTTGGAGGGCAGGACTATCGCATTTGGTATTTGTCACGAGCTGAGCGCGCGCCTCGTCGTTCGAGACGACCGTTTCGCGGTCTCCTCACGATGAGGCTAAGCGGCACCGAGCCCGTTGGAACTGCTGCCAGACACTCGGTCCTCATCCTGAGCGCCCGCCAACGCGGGCGTCTCGAAGGATGGCCACAGAGAAAAGCGCTCCCATATGCGATAGCCCTGCCTCCAGGGGAGACTTAAGTGCAGCACGCTTCGGCGACTTACACTTACGCGCTCACACCGATGCCGATCGGGCAGGACACGCCGGTGCCGCCGAGGCCGCAATAGCCGGCGGGATTCTTCGCCAGATATTGCTGATGGTAATCCTCGGCGAAATAGAATTCGCGTGCCGGCGCGATCTCGGTGGTGATGGCACCGAGGCCCCTGGCTGCGAGCGCCTTCTGATACAGCGCCTTCGACTCGTCAGCCGCTTTCTTCTGCGCATCGGAGTAGGTGTAGATCGCGCTTCGGTACTGCGTGCCGACATCGTTACCCTGACGCATGCCTTGCGTCGGGTTGTGGCTTTCCCAGAACGTCTTCAGGAGCCTCGCGTAGGAGATCTTGGTCGGATCGAACACGACCAGCACCACTTCGGTGTGGCCGGTGCGCCCCGAACAGGTCTCCTCATAGGTCGGGTTCGGCGTGTGGCCGCCGGCATAGCCGACAGCGGTCGTCGTGATGCCATCGCCGAGCTCCCAGAATTTGCGCTCGGCGCCCCAGAAGCAGCCGAGCCCGAACACGGCCTGCTCGAGGCCGGCGGGATAAGGCGGCTTGAGCTTGCTGCCGTTGACGAAATGGCTGGTCGCGGTCGGAATGGCCTGCGCACGGCCGGGCAGCGCCTCAGCTGCGCTCGGCAATGCGGTGGTCTTGCGCATGAACAGCATGATTGGATCTCCGCAAGCGAGCTGTCGTCGCCTGAGCCAGATGCTCACGCGGCGTGCTCGCGATCAGATGGGAATATAGGGTTCTACGTGAGCGTCGGCAGCGTTGTTACGTCGCGCGCCCGGCAGCGCTCAATCCCGGCGGGAATTGAAAGCTCAATTCCGGCTGGATTGGAGATCAATCCCGGGAATAGCCGATCAGCGGTTTCCGCGGGCGGAACAGGATCATCAGCAGAATGCCGAGAATGCCGAGGACGGCAAAGACCGGCTGATCCAGCAGCAGGCGGATCACCGAGGTCCAGAGCCAGGGCGCCTTGGCCTCGACCCAGGTGCGGAAGGCCGATTGGCTGGCCTGATTGATGTCGTTCCAGAACTGGCCGAAGCGGGTGAACCGCAGGGTCTGGTCGGCCACCCAGCGGGCGCCGTCATAGACCATGAAGATGAACCCGCCGGCGAGCAGCAACAGCCCAATCAGTCGAAAAAAGCCGCGGATCATGCCCCACCTTATATGGTCGTCCGATCGGAGGACCCGACAAAACGCCGCCTGCCAATAGCCGGGAGACGGCAGAAATTCAACCTCTTCAGGGCGTTACCGTGCTCCCTCGAGCGTCCCGGGGGCCGCTTTTCCAGCCCGGAAAGCGTTGACGGTGCGCAAGACCCTCTCTATAAGGGCGCCAACTGGCGGCGGGCGCAATCCTGCCGCCGCTGTTCTTTGAGCAGTTGCAGGCTCCTCGAGCTGAGAGGCTCTTTGAGGCCTCATGTTCCGGGGACAGCCCAGCAACCGAACACCCTAAATCCGAGCGTCGATTACGCGGTCAAGCAAGCCGGCGCTACCCGACCAAGACGCGACCGGTACCCGCAAAGGATATTGAGACCATGGCCAATACAACTTCCGCCAAGAAAGCGACGCGCAAGATCGCCCGCCGCACCGCCGTCAACAAGTCGCGCCGCACCCAGATGCGCGGCGCCGTGCGCACCGTCGAAGAAGCCATCGCGACCGGCGACCGCGCCGCTGCCGCGAAGGCGCTGGCGAATGCCGAGCCCGCTTTGATGCGTGCCGCCCAGCGCAACATCATTCACAAGAACAATGCCAGCCGCAAAGTCTCGCGGCTCACCGCGCAGATCGCCAAGCTCGCAAAGTAAGCTCGCCAGGTAATGGCGGACCGATCGGTCGATTGATCGATCGAGCATCGCACGCGTCAAACAGCCCGGCATCGCGCCGGGCTTTTTTGTTGCCTGTCATCTTCACGGGCGAGTCGCGCCGCAGTCGATCTTCGATTGGAAGGTTTGCTCCGCCTGCGCCATGCTTCGTTCCGTAGTTCTACCTGCCGATGTTTTTGCAACAGCGGAAACTTTCACCGCGTTGCAAAAACCCCTGCGCTGCGCGCTCGAATTGAACACCGCGGACGACCGAAGTTCTACACACCGTAGATTCACAGGAATGCACGTCGCTTGGGAGTTACCCTGTGAAATGAGACTCAAAAAACGATGTCTCGCTAATCACTTATCGACATAGCGATCGCAAGCGTTTGGAAAATTCACCCGCGCGTCGGGGTGCGTGACGAATTTGTTAAAAAATTTCGGCGGTGGCTGAGAATTGTCACATGAGGTGTGGCGTTTTCGATTCTGTGCACGAATCCAAAAACTTGCTCCGGAGCCTGTGCACAAGTCGCGTGCGGCGTTAACCGACGTCAAGTTTTTTTGGTGGCTCAAGTGTGAATCAATTCGTTGCGAGTCTTTCCGCTTAGTGTATTCCTTAGGTCGTCAGCGGCGCCCACGATCTTCAGACCAGCGCGGTTTAGGAAACGGGGCGAGCGTGCAAATCGGCGGCGGTGTGCACGTAGGCGACGCTTCAACAAGCGATGTCGGTTCACAACCCATAGCAATGTGGGAATGGTAGCTCTTTGTCTGAATGTCTCCAAGCGGGATCTTCCCGCCTCGTGCCAAGCGCATATGAGAGACATCGCAAAGCTACCCCGGCACGCAAGGCGGCGAAGTCGAGCAGACGACAAGTACACGGGCAGGCATCCGCGCAGGAGTACGGTGCGGCTGTCGTCAAGACACGCAGGACCTTGCCGTGAGCGATCACGGCAGGATGGGGAGGTATCATGTCTTTCGGACTCAACGCGGTATTGAAATACGTTTCGCATTCCAACGATGCCGTCCCGGATCCGTCAGTTCTCCAGCCTCCCGCGTGTGGCGGAGCGCCGAGTACGCGCTGACCTCGCGAACCCTCCATCTCCGACATCGCTGATCTGACGCGGCGTTCCCGCCGGACGGTCGAGCCATGCCTGATGATGGACTCGCTTTGAGGTCGCGCCATTCCGAGGGCCCTGCTCAAGGGGTCCTGCAGGAAACCCTGCATGGCGCTCACAACGCAACTATATCTCTCAAGAGAAGTTTTCTGATGATGACAATGGAACAGGATCGCTGGTCACGCGTGAAGGGTCGGCTGCGCTCGAGCGTTGGCGAGGACGTTTACACGAGCTGGTTTGCACGCATGGATCTGGAAGGTGTGCAGGAGGAGAGCGTGCGGCTCTCAGTCCCGACCCGCTTCCTGAAAAGCTGGATCCAGGCCCATTATGCCGAGCGCGTGCTGTCGTGCTGGCAGGCCGAGATGCCGGAAGTGCATCGTATCGACCTCACGGTGCGTTCGGCCGTGCGCCCGGTCGTGCAGAAGGAAGCCCCGGCGCCGGTCGAAACGCGACGCACGCCGACGGCGGAGCTGCGCTCGACCGCAACCGCGCCGGTCTCGGCCAATCACGACGCGCTCGGCGGCTCGCCGCTCGATCCGCGCCTGACCTTTGCGAGCTTCGTCGTCGGCCGCTCCAACACGCTGGCGCTTGCCGCCGCGCGCCAGGTTGCCGAAGGGCGCCGCGGCGATCCCGTGATGTTCAACCCGCTTTACATCCATGCCGGTGTCGGGCTCGGCAAGACGCACCTGCTCCAGGCGGTGACCTGGGCCGGCAATTCCGGTAACGAGCGCAAGGTGCTGTATCTCACGGCGGAAAAATTCATGTACGGCTTCGTCGCCGCGCTGAAGACGCAAACGGCTCTGGCCTTCAAGGAAGCGCTGCGCGGCATCGACGTGCTGGTCATCGACGATCTCCAGTTCCTGCAAGGCAAGTCGACCCAGGCCGAGTTCTGCCACACGCTGAACGCGCTGATCGACGCCGGCCGCCAGGTCGTGGTCGCGGCCGACCGGCCGCCGTCCGATCTCGAAAGCCTCGATGACCGCGTCCGCTCGCGGCTCGCCGGCGGCCTCGTGGTCGAGATGGGCTCGCTCGGCGAGGAGCTGCGCCACGGCATTCTCAAGTCGCGCGTCGCGGCGGCCCGCGCCCACCATGCGACGTTCGAGGTGCCCGAGGAGGTGTTGCATTATCTGGCGCGCACCATCACCCATAACGGCCGCGACCTCGAAGGCGCGATCAACCGCCTGCTCGCGCACTCGAAACTCAACAACCGGCCGGTGACGCTGGAAATGGCCGAGCACGAGGTGCGCGACCTGGTCCGGCCGCAGGAGCCGAAGCGGATCAAGATCGAGGACATCCAGCGGGTGGTGGCGCGGCAATACAATGTCAGCCGCTCCGACCTCCTCTCCTCGCGGCGCACCGCCAACGTGGTCCGCCCGCGCCAGGTGGCGATGTATCTCGCCAAGACGCTGACCCTGCGCTCGCTCCCCGAGATCGGCCGCCGCTTCGGCGGGCGCGACCACACCACGGTGCTGCACGCCGTGCGCAAGATCGAGGCCCTGGTCTCCAGGGATACGGCCCTGTCGGACGAAGTGGAGTCGCTGAAGCGCCAGCTTCAGGAATAAACGCCTAAGGCGCTCCTGCCATTCTCCCGCCGCCCCGGCCATGTCTGGGCGGCGGCCTTCGTTTTGGACGGTAAATCGTGGGGAACTGCCTCCGATCCCTTGAATCCGGGGGCCATCCGCGCCACCTTGCGCGACCCTGACGGCTTTGGTCATATCGGCTGGATGATCCGGCTTTCCGGGGTCTTCGGTGCCGTGGTGCGCGTCCCGCCGCCCGGCCTTCTAAACGTTGTGTTTCCTTGGGGATCGGGCGAGTAGTGCAATGAAGGTTACGGTCGAACGCGCGCAACTCCTGAAGTCGCTGGGCCACGTCCACCGCGTGGTCGAGCGCCGCAACACGATTCCGATCCTCGGCAACGTGCTGGTCCGCGCCGAGAACGCCAAATTGTCGCTGAAGGCGACCGACCTCGACCTCGAGGTGACCGAGACGCTGCCGGCGGAAACCGCGACCGCGGGCTCCACCACCGTGCCGGCGCACATGTTCTACGACATCGTGCGCAAGCTGCCGGATGGTTCGCAGATCGTGCTGGAGGCCGACGGCGACCGCGCCGTGCTGGCGATCCGCGCCGGCCGCTCCCGCTTCACGCTACAGACCCTGCCGGAGAATGATTTCCCGGATCTGGCCGCCGGCGACATGTCGCATTCCTTCTCGCTCGCCGCCAAGGACGTCAAGCGGCTGATCGACCGCACCCAGTTCGCGATCTCCACCGAGGAGACGCGGTATTACCTCAACGGCATCTATCTGCACGCCGCCGGCACGCCTAAGGCCGCAACCCTGCGCGGCGTCGCCACCGACGGTCACCGCCTCGCCCAGCTCGATCTGGTGCAGCCCAAGGGCGCCGAGGGCATGCCCGGCGTGATCGTGCCGCGCAAGACCGTCGGCGAGGTGCAGCGCCTGATCGAGGACACCGAAGCCGAGATGACGATCGAGCTGTCGCAGGCCAAGATCCGCTTTACGATCGGCAACGTCGTGCTGACCTCGAAACTGATCGACGGCACCTTCCCCGACTATGGCCGCGTCATCCCGCAAGGCAATGACAAGGAGCTCGTGGTCGACAAGAAGGATTTCGAGAACGCGGTCGACCGCGTGTCGACGATTTCGAGCGAGCGTGGCCGCGCGGTGAAGCTGTCGCTGGCGCCCGGCAAGCTGGTGCTGTCGGTGACCAATCCGGATTCCGGCAGCGCCACCGAAGAGCTCGAAGTCGAATACGCCTCCGACGCACTCGATATCGGCTTCAACTCCCGCTATCTGCTCGACATCGCCGCCCAGATCGAAGGCGACGTCGCAACCCTCAGGCTCGCCGACCCCGGTTCACCCACCCTGGTGCAAGACCGCGACGACAAGAGCGCCCTGTACGTGCTGATGCCGATGCGGGTGTGAGAAAAGTGGCTCTACGCCACGCGCACCCTGCTTTTGGAAGCAAGCGCGATGCGCATTGCTGCGCCCTCTCCCCTTGTGGGAGAGGGCTACTCCGCCGGTCGACGCAAGCGCGATAGGGTGAGGGGTTAGTGCCGCAGGAGCCGTCCCATCGGCCAGTTCCCAAACATCTCCGCCAATTTGCAAAGAACATGCGGCATGAGCCGACTGATGCGGAAGCTGCGATGTGGCGGCTGCTCAGAGAGCGTCGATTGTCCGCAGTCAAATTTCGCCGGCAGGCCCCGTTCAAGAGTTTCATTCTCGACTTCGTCTGTTTTGAGAAGCGCCTTGTGATCGCGGCCGACGGCAGCCAACACGCAGAGTCACAACGCGATGTCGCTCGTGACGCAGCCTTCTCCGCTGAAGGCTTTGCCATTGCGCGTTATTGGAACAATGACGTCCTACAGCAGCCCACTTCTGTGTTGGAAGACGTCCTTGCAAAGCTCGCCGGGCGGTAAGATACCCCTCACCCGTCGCCTCACTTCGTGAGGCGCCACCCTCCCCCACAAGGGGGGAGGGAAAGCCAAGCCCGGCAATGACAGAGTGATATGACACCCTCCCGCATTCATCGCCTGACGCTGACGCATTTTCGCAATTATCGGGCGGCGGGGCTCGAGACGTCGGCTGACATGGTGGCGTTGGTGGGGCCTAACGGGGCGGGCAAGACCAATTGCATCGAGGCGATCTCGTTTCTGTCGCCGGGACGCGGCCTGCGGCGCGCCACGCTGGAAGATGTCGCCGACAACCAGGGCGACGGCTCCTGGGCGGTGTCGGCGCAGGTCGAGGGCGCGCTGGGACTGGCGACGCTCGGCACCGGCATCGATGCGCCGCGGCCCGACAGCACGGCGAGCCGGCGCTGCCGCATCGACCGCGAGCCGGTCAATTCGGCCACCGCCTTTGGCGACCACATCCGCATGGTGTGGTTGACGCCCGCAATGGATGGGCTGTTCATGGGCGCCGGCTCCGAGCGGCGGCGCTTCTTCGACCGCCTGGTGCTCGCCATCGACAGCGATCATTCCGGCCGCATCTCCGCGCTGGAACGCTCTCTGCGCTCGCGCAACCGCCTGCTCGAAACCCGCAATTATGACGACCATTGGTGTGACGCGATCGAGCGCGAAACCGCGGAGCTCGCGGTCGCGGTCGCGGCAACGCGCGGCCAGACCGCAGCGAGGCTCACGGGCATGCTCAACGCGCGCGCGCAGGCCTCCGCCTTTCCCTCAGCGCAAATCGCGCTCGACGGCTGGATGGAGAATGCGCTGCTCCAGGAGACCGCGACGTCGGTCGAGGACCGCTACCGGCAGATCCTGCGCGACAACCGCCCGCGCGATGCCATCGCCGGCCGCACCACCGACGGCCCGCATCTCACCGATCTCCAGGTGATCTATGCGCCCAAAAGCATGCCGGCGCGCGACGCCTCGACCGGCGAGCAGAAGGCGCTGCTGATCGGCCTGGTGCTGGCGCATGCGACGCTGGTGGCGGAAATGACCGGCATCGTGCCGCTGCTGCTGCTCGACGAGGTCGTCGCGCATCTCGATCCGAACCGCCGCGCCGCGCTGTTCGACGAGTTGAAGAAGCTCGGCGCGCAGGTCTGGCTGACCGGTGCGGACCCGGCGGCGTTCGCCGAGATCGGCCCCGGAGGCGAAGTCTTCGACGTCGAGAGCGGACAGGTCTCGGCCCGAAGGTAGGCCGACGGGTTGAACCCGCTCGGTTTCGTCAGCGACTAGCTGCTTGAGGCCGCCGGCAGCGGCCATCGCGCCGAATTTTGGCACGCGCGATATTCTTGGAGCATGAGCATGACGGTGGTGAGGCATGGGGCGCGAGCCCCGGCACGATGGCGGATGTTTGCATACAGCCTCGTCCTGCTTGCGACGTGCCTGCTCGCGGCCAGCGCCGGCGCCTCGCTGCCGCATCTGTTTCCGACGACGCTCACGCTGGACTCCGATGCAGTGCTGCCAGCGCCGACCCGCTACAATCACAGAGGAATCCACACCACCCTGATGCGGGGCGTCGAAGCGCCGCTCCGCGTCAGGCTGGAAGCCACCGTGCCCGCAGCGCTGGGGGACGTCCTCGCCTTCTATCGCACCGAGCTGCGAAAGCTCGGCTGGCAGGAACAGCATGATCACGCGATGATCGGCGCCGACCACGTCCAGCTCGCCTTCATCTCGCCGCTGGGGCCCGCGGCGTTGAAACTCGACCGCAAGGAGTCCGGCACATCGGTCCATCTCGTGCAGAAGAACGCGCAGATGGCGACCAGAGCGAACGTCCTGCCCGAGCCCGGCCAGGCGAAGCTGGTGTTCAGCAACACCGGCGACAAGGAAGCCGTGCTCGAGATCCACGGGCAAACCATCCCGCGCCGGGCCGGCGCGAACGCGGTCGCGCTGGACCTCGTGCCCGGCAAATACCCCTACAGACTGGGCGTGCCGGGCTATCCAGCCACCAAGGACATTCTCACGGTCACAGCCGGCGATACCTGGGAGCTCACGGTCGGGCGCGATGGTGACGCGTGGCCGCCGCTGCAGCTGTACTGAGCCCCCGCCCCTTTTCAGGCCCTGGCGCCGAGCAGAACGCTCCTGTTGAACCTCTCCGGTTCCCAACGCGACTTCTCGTCTGAGGCCGCGCGCCGACGGCGCCGCAGCCTGCCATGCGCGAGGGCAGGACGACCGCGCGACATCCAGGAGTTTTGACGATGCCGATGATCCAGCGCGGGGCGCAAGTCCCGGCAAGATGGCTGCTGCTTGCCTGCGGCATTCTCGCGATGGCGAGCACCTCGCGTCCGGCGGGCGCCGCAGACGAAGGCATCGTCGACGTCCACGCGCTGCCACGGCTCGAGGGCGCGGTGGAGGACACCACGCGTCCCGATCCCTACCGCCTCGAATATCGTGTGCCGACGCCCCAAGGCGCGACGTCGCAGGCCGTGCGCAAACTCCTGAGCGCCGAAGGCTGGGTGCCCTACGTCCTGCCGCTGGAGGAGAGGGGCACCGCGCTGAAATTCAAGAAGGGGCGGCAGGGGCTTTCGGTTCACTTCACGCAGGCGCTCGGCCGCCCGGACCAGTCCGTGGTCTATTACACGACCGACCGGATCTATTCGAACGTGCCGTTTCCCGACGCCGCGAGCGACCTCGTGTTCGATGGCACAAGGCCCTATCTCGGCTGCATCGCGCCCGGCGCGCTCGATGCGACCGCGGAGTTCTTTGCGAAGGACATGGTTGCGATGGGATGGCGCAAGCTGACGCCCCAGACAGCCTCGCGCTGGCCGAATGCCGATCTCAACGAGATCGTCCTGAACGGCATGCGCGCGTTCTACGATCATCCCGATGGCGACACGACGCAGTTCTACAAGCAGAAGCCGGTGATGCTGACTTTGATCCGCCGCGACGATGGCCGCACCAATGTCGAGATCAAGGTGGCGCCGTTCGCGCTGCCCCAGGAGCTCGAGGCCGATGATGACATGGCCGGGCTGCCACGGCCCAAGCCGACCAAATCGGCGCGAGGCCTCGGCAGCGCAAGCTCCAACAAGCGCGAGATCAGCGCCGCCGCGATGGCCGAGCTGCCGGCCGTGCTCGCCTTCTATCATCGCGAGCTCGCCGCGCGCGGCTGGCAGGAAGACGGAAACGCGCCGCTTGCGCCCGGCGACGAGGTCGCGATCAAGATCTCTTCCGCCGAGGAAACCGGCGTGCTGCGGCTCGGCCGCAAATATGATTTCACCATGATCAGCCTGATCGCGCAGGTGAAGGAATCAGCGCTTGCGGCCCGCGCCAAGGCGAAGAAGGAGGCCGACGACAGGTTCCTGGGCGATGCCCTGGGTGCGGCTCAGCAGCTCATCGCTGCCGATGAGGCCAGGCGGAAGTCGCAGGCCGCCGCGCTGTCGGACGCGCCGCTCACTGCGCTCGCCGACAGCAAGACGCCGGTGCCGCTGCCCGAAGGCGCCGAAGACGTGAAGTTCGAAGGTGGTGACGGCCAGCTGGAATTCTCCTCGACATCGAGCGTGAAGGCACTCAGCAGCTTCTATCGCTCGGCGCTGAAGGGATCGGGCTGGAAGGAGCAGCCCTCCGTCATCAAGCAGCCCAACATGGCGGTGATGGCGTTCTCCAAGGGCGGCAAGTCGATCTCGATGACCGTGATGCAGATGGGTCCGAAGGTGAATGTTCGCGCCGACGGATCGGGCCTCGTGATGGCTGGGGCCAAGCCTGAGGCCAGCACGGAGGCGGAAGGACAGGCCAAGTCCTCCGAACCGCTCAAGCCAGATCCTGACTCCCAACTGCCCGTTCCGACGCAGCATTCGTCGAAATCGTTTGAGACCACGAAGATACCCGGCGGAGAGGCTCCACTCCGCCGCGAGCTGCGAGCCAGCGTCCCGGCACCGCTCCAGGATGTCCTCGCCTTTTATCGAGCGGAGTTGGCCAAGCTCGGCTGGCAGGAAAAGAGCGACGGCGCAGCTATGTCCGCAGATCGCGCACAAATCGACTTCACCTCACCGCAGGGCCCGGCCGTGCTCAAACTCGGCCGCACCAAAGGCGAGACCACTGTCCATCTGGCGCAGAAGAATTCCGATGCGGCAGCCAAGACCGGCATCATGCCAAAGGCGGGACAGGCGAAGCTCATGCTCGGAAATATGGGACCGAGCGAGGCCTCGCTGACGATCAACAAGCAGACGGTCAAGATCGCGGCCGGCGCCGGCGGCCCGCAATCGCCGAAGGGACCGATGCTCGATCTGCCGCCGGGCAAGTACCAGTACGCGCTGCGCATGCCCGGGCAGCCCGCCCGCACTGAGGCCCTGACTGTTGCCGCCGGCGAGGCCTGGGGCCTTCTGGTGGGCCCCGGCGGCGACGTGCTGCCGCTTCAGATGTATTGAGGCCGCGATGCCTTTCGGCGCGCGTAGCGTGTTGGCCGACCGCGAATGCCTCACGTCGTCATGGCCGGGCTAAACACTCGTCCCGGCCATCCACGCCTTCTCCCCCACGGCGGCAAAGGCGTGGATGCCCGCGACAAGGGCGTGACGACGACCTGTGAATGCCGCCCAAGGCGCCCGAAACCAGCCTTCCTGAACATGAAAAATCCACGCCTTTCGAGACCCAAAACGCGTCCTCGAATCGCACTTTTTGCAAGCCTAGGAACCGGCTTTCAAAAGCCTTGAAAAGTCGCCGAAAAACCCTATCTGCTCAAAGGGTTGCCGGAGGATACTTTGCGCTAGGCGCAAACCCTCTTTCATGGCACAAACAGCCTGCAAATCAGCGCCTTTTGCGCCGCTGATTCGGGCGACATTCGAAGGCCTCTCATGACAGAACCTGCTCGGCAGCCCGCTGCCGAAAACGAGCCCTCCAATCCGAGCGAATACGGTGCGGAATCGATCCGCGTGCTCAAGGGTCTCGACGCCGTCCGCAAGCGCCCGGGCATGTATATCGGCGATACCGACGACGGCTCGGGCCTGCACCACATGGTCTACGAGGTCGTCGACAACGCGATCGACGAAGCGCTCGCGGGCCACGCCACGCGCGTCGATGTCGTGCTCAACGCCGACAATTCCGTCACCGTGCGCGACGACGGCCGCGGCATCCCTGTCGACATCCACAAGGGCGAAGGTATCTCGGCGGCCGAGGTCATCATGACCCAGCTCCATGCCGGCGGAAAATTTGACCAGAACTCCTACAAGGTTTCCGGCGGCCTGCACGGCGTCGGCGTCTCCGTCGTCAATGCGCTGTCGAGCAAGCTCGTGCTGCGCATCTGGCGCGACGACAAGGAGCACACCATCGAGTTCGCCCATGGCGATGCCGTGGCGCCGCTCAAGGTCGTCGGCGACGCGCCGGGCAAGCGCGGCACCGAGGTCACGTTCCTGGCCTCGGGCGAGACCTTCAAGAACATCGAATATGATTTCGCCACGCTCGAGCACCGCCTGCGCGAGCTCGCCTTCCTCAATTCCGGCGTCAACATCGCCCTCTCCGACATGCGTCACGCGGTCGAGAAGCGCGAGGAGATGCATTATTCCGGCGGCGTCGAGGAATTCGTCAAATATCTCGACCGCAACAAGAAGCCCATCGTGCCGGCGCCGATCATGGTGCGCGCGGAAGCCAACGGCATCGGCGTCGAGGCGGCTTTGTGGTGGAACGACAGCTACCACGAGAACGTGCTGTGCTTCACCAACAACATCCCGCAGCGTGACGGCGGCACTCATCTGGCCGGCTTCCGCGGCGCGCTGACGCGTCAGGTCAACGGCTATGCCGAGGCCAATGCGAAAAAGGAAAGGATCGCGCTGACCGGCGACGATTGCCGCGAAGGCCTCACCGCCGTCCTGTCGGTGAAGGTGCCGGATCCGAAGTTCTCGTCCCAGACCAAGGACAAGCTGGTGTCCTCGGAAGTGCGTCCCGTGGTCGAGAACGTCCTCAACGAGGCGCTCCAGGCCTGGTTCGAGGAGCATCCCTCCGAAGCCAGGATGATCGTCGGCAAGGTGATCCAGGCCGCCGCCGCCCGCGAAGCCGCGCGAAAAGCCCGCGAGCTGACGCGCAAGAGCCCGCTCTCGGTCTCCTCGCTGCCGGGCAAGCTCGCCGACTGCCAGGAAAAGGACCCGGCCAAGTCCGAGCTCTTCATCGTCGAGGGCGACTCGGCAGGCGGCAGCGCCAAGCAGGGCCGCAACCGCGAATTCCAGGCCGTGCTGCCGCTGCGCGGCAAGATCCTCAATGTCGAACGCGTGCGTCCGGACAAGATGCTGCACAGCGAGCAGATCGGCACGCTGATCACCGCGCTTGGCACCGGCATCAGCGACGAGTTCTCGATCGAGAAGCTGCGCTATCACAAGATCATCGTGATGACGGACGCCGACGTTGACGGCGCCCACATCCGCACGCTGCTCTTGACCTTCTTCTATCGCCAGATGCGCGACATCATCGACGGCGGCTATCTCTATATCGCCCAGCCGCCGCTCTATAAGGTCAACCGCGGCAAGTCCGAGCAATATCTGAAGGACGAGCGCGCGCTGGAAGATTATCTGATCGATACCGGGCTCGACGATTGCGTCTATATCCCCGGCACCGGCGGCGATCGCACCGGCCGCGACCTGCGCTCGCTGGTCGACGACGCCCGCGCCGTCCGCGGCATCCTGCGCAGCCTGCACACCCGCTACAATCGCAAGGTGATCGAGCAGGCCGCCATCACCGGCGTGCTAAACAAGGCGATCTACGGCGATCCGGAAAAGGCCGCCGGGGCCGCGCAATACATCGCCGCCCGCCTCGACACGCTCGCCGACGACGTCGAGCGCGGCTGGATCGGTCAATACGTCGAAGGCCATGGTTTCCAGTTCGAGCGCACGGTGCGCGGCGTCAAGGACGTCGCCCTCATCGATGACGCGTTCCTAGGCTCCGTCGAAGCCCGCAAGCTCGATGAGTACACGATCAAGCTCCAGGACGTTTATGCCCGCCCGGGCAAGCTGCGGCGCAAGGACGCCGAGCACATGGTGTACGGCCCGGTCGATCTGTTCGAAGCCGTCACCGACGCCGGCCGCAAGGGCGTCTCGCTGCAGCGCTACAAAGGTCTCGGCGAGATGAATCCGGAGCAGCTCTGGCAGACGACGCTGGATATCAACGCGCGATCACTGCTCCAGGTGAAGGTGAAGGAGGTCGACGAAGCCGACGACATCTTCACCAAGCTGATGGGCGACGTGGTCGAGCCGCGGCGCGACTTCATCCAGGAACATTCGCTGAGCGCGACGATCGATATCTAGCGCGCGTTTGCTTCGGCGGTGCCGATCGCGCGCACCGATCACCTCTCCCGTAGGAGAGGTGAGAACCCCCTGAACCTCATCTCCCGTCAACGCGACGAAGTGGCATGAACCCGTTGGCCAATTCCGGCCGGGAAACCTCACGCCATGACCGCATCCGCAATGACCCGTTCCACCGTGCCGTCCCGGCGCCTCGGCATCGTGGGCAGCATTGTCGGTGTGTTGGCGCTGATGGCGGCGGTGCTGCCGCATTGGGTCGTGCCGATCGTATTTCCCCCGCCGCCGGCAGATAAGGTGATCGTCGACACCGGAAATCGCATCAAGGACCGCGTCATCGCGAAGGTAAAGGGCGTGGAGTATCAGGCCCCGAAGGTCGAGAAATCCACGGGGCGAAGCTGGAGCGAAATCGCGTCAGTCACCGCGATCTCGCTCGGCCTGCTCGCCGTCCTGCTCTCCGTCCTCTCGCTGGTCTTCAGGGAGGAACGGCTCCTCGCCGCCGTCGCCGCCGCGCTCGGCGCCGGCGCCATCGCGATCGAAATCTCCTTCGTCATGATCGGCGCTCTGGTCCTGATTGCGATCCTGTATGTGGTGGGAAACATCATCGGGTTGTTCTAAGGGCTGCCGCCTGCCACAAGCTCCAGATTGACGGCCTGATACGGCAGCACAATTGCTCCCGCGTCCAATTCTCTGTAGTTTCCGCTCCGAAACAGCCCACCCAACAGGACAGCGAGAGATCTCAGTGGCGCCCATCCAATATATCGTCGAGGGCGGTCACCGGCTCTCGGGCTCGATCGAGCCGTCCGGCAACAAGAATTCGGCGCTGCCGATCATCGCGGCGGCCCTGCTCACCGAGCATCCGGTGACGCTGGAGAACGTGCCGCGGATCCGCGACACCGAGACGCTGGTCGAATTGATCCGCTCGGTCGGCGCGTCGGCGGAATGGACTGGCCGCAATACGCTGCACATCCACGCCAAGAGCATCCGCGCCGCCGATCTCGACCCCGATCTGTGCGTGCGCATCCGCGCTTCGATCCTGCTGGCGGGCCCCTTGCTCGCACGCTGCGGCGAGGTGATGCTGCCGCCGCCCGGCGGCGACGTCATCGGCCGCCGCCGGCTGGATACGCATGTACTGGCGCTGGAGCAATTGGGCGCAAAAGTCACCGCGACCGACCGGCTCGAATTCCGCGCGCCAAAACTCGCGGGTGCCGACGTGTTCCTGGACGAGCCAAGCGTCACCGCGACCGAGAACGCGCTGGTCGCGGCGGTCGCGGCCGACGGCGTCACCTATTTGCGCAACGCGGCGTCCGAGCCGCATGTGCAGGACCTCGCCAATTTCCTGGTCGCGCTCGGCGCGAAGATCGAGGGCATCGGCACCAACACCATGATCGTGCATGGGCCGGCAACGCTGGGGTCGGCGACCTATCGCATCCAGCCCGATCACATCGAGGTCGGCTCGCTGATCGGGCTTGCCGCGGTGACGCGCTCGCCGCTTCGCATCACGCGCGCCGGCGTCGAGCATCTGCGCTCGGTCCGCATGGGATTCGAGCGGCTCGGCATCGTCTGCCGCGTCGAGGGCGACGATCTCATCGTGCCGTCGAACCAGACCCTGAAGATCCAGGACGATTTCGGCGGCCACGTGCCGAAGCTGGAAGACCAGCCCTGGCCGGCCTTCCCGGCCGATCTGATGTCGATCGCGATCGTCACCGCCACGCAATGCGAGGGCGTCATCCTGATGTTCGAGAAGATGTTCGAATCCAGGATGTTCTTCGTCGACAAGCTGATCGCGATGGGCGCGCGCATCGTGCTGTGCGACCCGCACCGCGCGATCATCGCAGGGCCCAGCCGCCTGCACGGCGCGACCATGACCTCGCCGGATATCCGCGCCGGCATGGCGATGCTGCTGGCGGCCGTGTGCGCCCAGGGCACCTCCACCATCAACAACGCCGACCAGATCGAGCGCGGCTACGAGCGCATCGAGGAGCGGCTCAACGCGCTGGGCGCGAAGATCAAGCGCGTGCCGGAGCGCAAGGGCTAGCGCCTCCCAAGGGCTCGTGCCCCGGACGCGGCGCAGCACGCAAGTGATGCGCTGCTGAGCCGGGGCCCATGGGACGGGGCCTGAGACCGCAACTTTCGGGGTCCCGGCTCAGCGCAGCAGCGCTTCGCGCTGCAGCGCGTCCGGGACACAATACCCATGGTTTCGTCGCCCTGCGATGCTATTGGAGAGCCATGCTCGATACCGTCCAACACCATTCGCAGCCGCAAACCGGCATGCCGCAAAACCATCTCGCGCAGGAGTTCGTCGAGACGCTGCGGCTGGCCGTGCCTTTGATGCTGACGCAGCTCGGACAGATCGCGATGATCACGACCGATCTCGCGCTGATCGGGCGGCTCGGCGAGGATGCCGTGGCCGCTGCGGCGCTGGCGCATACGGTCTATTTCGTCAGCTTCACCTTCGGGCTCGGATTGATGGCCGCGGTGTCGCCGCTGGCCGCGCAGGCCTTCGGCGCCGGCGACGTCAGGCTGATCCGCCGCTCCTTGCGTGT
This sequence comes from Bradyrhizobium sp. 199, assembly GCF_023073355.1. Classification (GTDB taxonomy): domain Bacteria; phylum Pseudomonadota; class Alphaproteobacteria; order Rhizobiales; family Xanthobacteraceae; genus Bradyrhizobium. The sequence goes on along the minus strand of NZ_JADPJI010000002.1, from coordinate 118,605 downwards.
CGGGCTATGGGCCGCGCTGCTGATCTCGCTGCCGATGATGGCCTCACCGCTCTATGGCGAGCAGATCCTGCTCGCGCTCGGACAGGCGCCGCAATCAGCCGGCCTTGCCCAACGCTATCTGAATGGCCTCGCCTGGGGCATCGCGCCGGCACTCGGCTTCATCGCGGTGCGCAGCATGATGAGCGCGGTGAACCGGCCGCAGCCGCCGCTGTGGATCACGGTGGCGGCGATCCCGGTCAATGCCGCGCTGGTCTATGCCCTGATCCACGGCCTGTTCGGCCTGCCGGAGCTGGGCCTGTTCGGCGCGGGACTTGCGACGACGATGGTCAACCTCGGCACGTTCGTCGCGGTGCTCGCGATCGCAGGTCTGCGCAAACCGCTTTCGGACTACCGCCCGCTCGCCCGCTTCTGGCGGATCGACTGGCCTCTGATGCGCCAGCTGATCGCGATCGGCGCGCCGATCTCGTTTTCGCTGCTGCTGGAATATGGCCTGTTCTCCTCGGCCGCGCTGCTGATGGGATTGATCTCGACCGCCGCTATTGCCGCGCATCAGATCGCGCTGCAGATCACCGCCGTGCTGTTCATGGTGCCGCTCGGCATCGGCATGGCGGCGACGGTGCGGGTCGGCCACGCCTTCGGCCGCGGCGAGCCGGCGGCCGTGAAGCGCGCCGGGCTGGCCGCAGCCGTGCTCGGCGTCGGATTGGTCTCCGCCCTGACCATCGTCATCATCCTCGGCCGCTACCAGCTCGGCCGGCTGTTCTTCGGTAGCGGCGCCGAGAGCGCGGCCACCATCGAGCTGACTGCGACGTTGCTGCTGGTCGGCGCCACCTTCTTCATCGCTGACGGCCTGCAGACCATTATGGGCGGCGCGCTGCGCGGCCTGAACGACACCAGGATGACGCTGCTGTTCGCCGCGATCGGCTATTGGGGCATCGCTTTTCCGATCGCCTGGGTGCTGGCCTTCAACGCGGGGCTTGGCGCGGTCGGCGTCTGGGTCGGGTTTTCGGTCGGGACGTTCGTCTATGCCGGGCTGCTGATCTTGCGCTTCCGGATGCTGACGCGCAGATTGGCGGAATGAACGGAACCGTCCGCGAAGTCGCACCCGAGGTCGATGCCAATACGCTGCTGGCAGGCGCGCAGTTCGCCGACGCGTTTCGCGTCGAGATCGGCACTGCGCAAGTGAACGCCCGCGAGGCCTGCACCCGGATGGTGCTGCACGGACCGCGCTGGATCGATGGGCTGCTGCGCCTGCGCAACATTCTGGTAAGGCCGTTCGGGCTGAAGACGTCGGGTGAAGGCGCGCCGGCGCCGGGCGGATCGATCGGCCTGTTTCCGGTGCTGAGCGAAACGCCGGAACGGCTGGTCGCCGGCTTCAACGATTCTCACCTCGATTTCCGCATCGTGGTCGACGCTTCAGGCGATGCGGCAGGCCGTCGGGTGACTTTGACCACGCTGGTGCGGACGCACAACCGGCTCGGCCGGACCTATCTCGCTTTCATCACGCCCTTCCACAAGCTCGTGGCCCGCAGCATGATGAGACGCATCGTCGAGCCGGCCCCTTAAAAGCGCGATGCGATTAGGATAACTCGCCATCGCGCTTTAGGTTGTTGTTCAAGCATGATCTTTTCGGAAAACCGCTGCGCACTTTTCCGGATCATGTTTTGGCTACTCCGCCACACGCGCCGGCTTGGTCGCCGCAGCCTCCGACCATTCGCCGACGACCCGATCGAGATCGCAGAGATTCTGGTGCATCTGCTCCAGCGAGAAACCGAGCGCGAAGAATCGCTCGGCGGTGTCGCCGGGATGACCGCGGATCAGGCCATCCTGGCGGACGGCGGCGACCGCCTCGGCGTAGTGCTGAAGCGCGACATGGACGGGATGGATCGGCGGCGCGCCGGCGCCTTGGCGGAAGGCGCCAGCTGCCGAACGCAGGAAGCGCGCGATCGCGGTCGAGACTTCCGTCAGGGGAGCTGCGAGCCGCGTTTGCACCTCGATCGGCAGCGGCACCACGGTGGCGCGGCCGATCATCACGACATCATGGCGCAGCCTCAGCACGGTTCGCAGCAGCGGACCGGTGTCCGGACCGCTCGACAGCCGCGCGGCGCGCTCGCGCTCGGCCTCGGTTCCGATCGCATTGAGACCAACCATCGCGGTGCCGATGCCGTCCTGGATCCGGTGCAGCGCGTCGTTGTCACGGCCGCGGGTGAGGCCCGCGAGCAGCTCGGTGAAGGCATCTGCGATCAGTTCGAGCAGGATCGCGGCGCTGGCACGGATCTGCCGCGCCGCGCGCGAGGGCAGCACCAGGAACGAGACCAGCAGGCCCGTGACCGCGCCCACCGCGACCTCGCTAACGCGGTCGATCGCCGAGGTCATGGGGTCGGAATGATGCATGGTCGGAACCAGCAGCACGATCACGGCGGTCACGGTGGCCGCACTCAAGCTTGGATTGATCGCGGCGATGAAGGCGAGCGGGGCGACCGACAGCACCAGCAATCCCAGCAGCCCGGCTTCGCTGGAATAAGGGATCAGGATCGCGATGGCACCGCCATAGATCGCGCCGCCGATGGTGCCGAGCATATAGTCGCGCGTCGCCTTCAGCGAGCGGCCGACGCTCATCTGGGTCACGATCAGCGAGGTCAGGACGGCCCAGAGCGGCAACAGCAGATGCAGCGCGGTGGCGAGCGCATAGGCCGCGGTCGCAGCGACCGTAACCCGGATCGCGAGCCCCAGTTGCGTTCGCCGCGACCGTATCCGCTCCCACACCTGTCCTGCGAATGCCATGGTTGGAAGTCCGATCCTCTTAAGGCCAGGCAAAAGCATGGCTGATGCCCGTGGCCGCAAGGCTGCTTGAAAGGCCAAATCAGCCCGCCTAACTTGCGCGCCAAAACGAGGAAACACGATGGCCCACGAAACCGCAACGCTCGCCGCCTATGTCGCTAACCTGAACTACCAGGATATTCCGGCGGAAGTGCTGGATCGCGCAAAAGTGCTGACGCTGGACTTCCTCGGCAGTGCGATCCGGGCGAGGCGCGAGGCGGAATCGACCCCGTCGATGCTGAAGATGCTGGAAGCACTGGCGCTGGACACCAAGGGCGAATCCACCGTGTTCGGCGATGCCAAGACCTGGACGCCTGCGGTCGCCGCGCTGCTCAACGGCGCGCTCGGCCATTCCCTCGATTTCGACGACACCCACGCCGATTCCTCGCTGCATCCGAGTGCGCCGGTGGTTCCGGCCGCCTTCGCCGTCGGCGAGATGGTCGGCGCGTCGGGGCGCGACGTGCTGACCGCGATCGTGGCGGGTTACGAGGTCTGCTGCCGGCTCGGCAATGCGCTCGATCCGACCTCGCATTATGCGCGCGGCTTCCACCCGACCGCGACCGCCGGCACCTATGGCGCGGCCGCGGCGGCCGGCAAACTGTTCGGCCTCTCCGAGCAGCAGCTCATCGCCGCCTTCGGTGTCTCCGGCAGCCAGGCCGCCGGCTCGCTGCAATTCCTGGTCAACGGCGCCTGGAACAAGCGCTACCAGGTCGGCGCCGCCGCGATGAACGGCGTGATCGCCGCGACGCTGGCGCGCAACGATTTCGTCGGCGCAACGGAATCGGTCGAGGGCAAGCACGGGCTGCTCGCCGGCTACACCGACGACGCGCATCCGGGCAAGGCGGTCGCCGAGCTCGGCAAGAGCTACGAAACCATGAAGATCGGCGTAAAGCCTTATCCGAGTTGCCGCTACACCCATGCCGCCATCGACGCGCTGATCGCGATGCGGCGCGAGCACAATCTGACGCCTGACCAGGTCAAGCGCGTCGAGATCGGACTGCACCGCAACGGCATCACGCTGACGGGCGATGCCGCCACCAAGCGGCACCCGACCTCGATCGTCGGCGGCCAGTTTTCGATGTTCTTCACCGGCGCGCTCGCGCTCGACCAGGGTTCATTCGGCTGGGACGATTACAGCCGCCTTGGCGACACCGCAATCGACGCGCTCGCCGACAAGTTCGACGTGGTGCAGGACGACCGGCTCGAAGTCGGCCGTACGCATCCTTTTGGTGCCCGCGTCAGCATCACCACCGACGATGGCGTGCATGAGCGACTCTATGCCGATCCCTCCGGTGAGCCGACCTCATTCCCGGACGCGCAGGCGATGCAGCAAAAGTTTCTGACGCTGGCACGGCCCGTGTTGAACGCGCGCGCGGAAAAATTCGCGGACGCGATCATGACGCTGGAGCGGTTCGATCGCGTGGCGAGGGCGACGGAGCTGGGGCGGTAAAGCACCTAATCCACGCCCGCCATCTTCCCCTTCTCGCGCGTCGCGGCCACCACGTCGCGCACCAGATCGAACACGCCGTCTGCCTGCGGCGGTCCGTTCGGCGAGCGCCCCATCCGCACGATCACCAGCTTCTCCGACGGAATCACGATGGTGTATTGCCCGATCGTGCCCTTGGCGAAGAAGGCATCGCGTGGCCAGCCGTGCTCGACGCGAAACTTCGCGCCAAAACTGTCGCCCTGGTTGGTCCAGAAGCCGGCGCCGATGCCAACCCACGCGTTCGGTGTCGGCGATGCGGTGTAGTTCACCCAACCTTCGGGCAGGATACGTTTGCCGCCGGCGACGCCGTCGTTGAGATAGAGCTGGCCGAAGCGCGCCCAGTCGCGCGCCGGTGCGAGCATTTCGCTCGAGCCTTCGATCGTGCCGACGCCGTCGAGCTGGAGCGTGACGTGGCGCATGCCGAGCGGGGCAAACAATTCGCGGCGCGCGAAGGCAAGCGCGTCTGCGGGATTCCCGCCGGCAGCGACGCGGATCACATGCGAGAGGATGAGCATGTTGCCGTCGTGATAATTCCACACGGCTCCGGGCGCGGTCTCCAGCGGCATGCTCTCCGCATAGGAAGCCATGTCGGCTTCCACGAACTTCATCCGGTTGACCGGCTCGAACGCGGAGCCGAGCGAAGCCTGCAATGAGCTGCCGAGCGCCAGCCCGGCGGTGTGGCGCAGCAACTGATCGACGGTGATGGCGCGGCGCGGATCATTCGGGTTCTTCCAGGCAGCGACCGGCGCGGGCTCGTCGAGCTTCAGCTTGCCCTGGCGCACCAGCACACCTGTTAGCGCCGAGATGACGGATTTCGTCATGGAGAAGCCGAGCAGCGGCGTCTCCGGCCCGACGCCTTCCGCATAGCGCTCCGCGACGACGCGGCCCGACTTCATCACGACCACCGCGCGGGTGCGCCGGTAAGGCGGCTGCGCAGGCTCGGCGAAGGCGCGGTCGAGCGCGGTGGAAAGTGAGGGGCTTTGCGACGGCACGATTCCAGGCCCGGCGATCTCGGGCAGCAATGCGGGCTGCCTGACATCCGCAGGAGGCTCGACAGCGGCAATCCCCGCGCCATGGTCGAGCGTGCAGCCGAGCCCCTCGCGATAGACGGCGTGGCTGCGGCCGATTCCGAACAGCGTCACCGTGACATCCTTGCGGACGCGATCGACCTGATAATCCATCGCCCAGCTGATCAGGCCCGCCCCGGACATGGCGTCATTGGTCTCGGCAAAGGTGCGCTGAGGATCGAGGCCGGAGACGAACGTCTCCGAGCACAGGATGTCGGCGACGAAGCCGGTGGCGACCTTGGGCACGTCGCGGGCCCGCGCGGCGCCGAGCACAAGACCGGCACAGGCGATGGTGGTGATGAGGATGATCTTGCGGCGGCGGGTCACTGGCGGTCTCCGGCTTGGGCGTATGCCCGGGGAGAAAGCCGGAATGGGGGGCAGAGCGCTCGCCGGATTTGGAAAATGGCATCGCTGAAACTGTGCCGGGTTCGCCGATTTTGGAATTACGCCGATATTACAGGAGATTAGCAGTCAGACCATATTCACCTTCAGCCGCCGATATTCCGTCGGCGTCACGCCCGTGACCGCCTTGAAGGCGCGGTTGAAGGGACCGAGCGACTGGAAGCCGGCGTCCATGGCGATGGTGATGACGGGGACCTCGGCCTGGGCGGGATCGGCGAGCGCGGCCTTGGCCTCCTCGATCCGGTGATTGTTCAGGAACACATTGAAGTTGCGGTAGCCGAGGCGCTGGTTGATCAGCCGGCGCAGGCGGTATTCGGGAATCTTCAGCCGGCCCGCAAGCGCGCCGATGGTGATGTTCTCCTGGCGATAGACCCGCTCGTCCGCCATCAGCCGCATCAGGGCCTCGATGAGCTTTTGATCGGCGGCATCCTCGGAAGCCAGCGGCTGGCTAGGCGCAATCGCCGGCGCGGTCTCCACCGCGACTGGAAACAGATCGGCGCCGTCGACGCGCATCATCGCCCACGCGATGCCCGCAACGACGCAGGCAAGCACGGCGGTGTTTATCGAATCGGCGACATCGCCGACGCGGTGACCGGCAACGACGATCTGAAGTGCTGCATTCAGCCCGCCATAGAGCGCGGCTGCGCAGACGATGAAGACGCGAACGCGGCGGCGGCGCTCGACCAGATCGGCCGGCCACGAGGCGATCGTCTGCCCGATCGCAAGCCCGATGAAGCCGAGGACGATCAGATTGACTGCGGTCACGGAGAATCGCACGTGGCCAGCAGGTGCGATCCAGACGCACCCCGCGAAACTGAAGGAAGTGACCAGCGCCCAGACCAGCCCATGCCACCCGCGCAGACGAAACTCATCCTCGAACAGCGCCCGCGTGAACATCCAGAACACCACGATGTTTCCGGTCGAGAGCGCGATCAGCGGCGCGTGCCATAGCGGGATCACGGACGTGACGCCGACCGAATAGCTCGCCGCATGTGCGGCCGAGCCGAGCGCGAAGGCTGCGCCGAGGCGGGCTGTGAGCACGCTACGGAAATCGGAGAGCAATGACGCCGCCAGCACCAGCAGCAACGCTACCGACGCCGCACGGAATGCAAGTTCGAGATTGGCAAGCAGCATCAGGTCGACCCAATCGCGCCCATTCGCGCGCTACGCGAACTTAAGTCAGATCGAGCACCGTTTCAATTTTGCCGGGTCCAGGCGGCACGCGACGTGATCCAGGCATCGGCGGGCTTGCCGAACAGATCGATCTCGCGATCCTTCCGCGCACCCAGGCTGCGCGCCACGCCTTGCGACGGCACGTTTTCGCTTTCGATACAGTGCATGATCTCGTCAATTTCGAAGCTGTCGAACGACCAGTCGATCGATGCGCGAGCCGCCTCAACCGCATAGCCCTTCCCGCGGAATTCCGAGGCAATGCCCCAGCCAACCTCGAAGGCGGGCCAGCCGGGCGGGCACCAAGGGCCAACTCGCCCGATATATTTTCCGCTCGACATTTCCTCGACCGCGAACATGCCGAAGCCATAGAGCGCCCAGTGCCCGGAGATCACGGCTGCGTTGCGCCAGCCGCCGATCTCGGTGGTGATCGGCTTGCCATCCGGCGCGATGAAACGGGCCGTGCCGGGATCGGCCAACATGGCGGCGTTCGGAGCGATATCGCCTGCGCGCCATGGGCGCAGGATCAGGCGCTGGGTATCGATTCTTGGACCTTTGACCTGGAGCAGCTCGGCGCCGGGCTTGAGCGGCGGAATCATCTGGTCTCCTCCCGTTCTCACAATTGTTCTGCTACGATCATACCCGCAAAAAACAGGAGTCCACCATGAGCTGGCAGCCCTCGAACGATCCCGTGCTCGGCGATCCCATGTCCTGCGATGCGCTCGATCTCGTCATCGTGCCGCGCACGCGTGATCTCGGCGACGGATTCGCGGTGCGGCGCGCGCTGCCGCATGGCAAGCGGCAAATGGTCGGGCCGTTCATCTTTTTCGACCATTTCGGGCCGGTGCAGTTCGTCTCCGGCAAGGGCATGGACGTGCGGCCGCATCCCCATATCGGGCTCGCTACCGTCACCTATCTGTTCGACGGCGCGATCATGCATCGCGACAGCGAGGGCAATGTTCAGGAGATCGCGCCGGGCGCGATGAATTTGATGACCGCCGGGCGCGGCATCGCCCATTCCGAGCGCACGCCTGATGCGCAGCGCGCCTCGGGCCAGAAGATGCTCGGCCTGCAAAGCTGGATCGCGCTGCCGGCGAGATCGGAAGAGATTGCGCCCTCGTTCCAGCACTACGGCGCGGGCGATTTGCCGATGATCTCCGAGCGCGATTTCACCGCGCGGGTGATCGCGGGCTCCTCGTTCGGCATCACCTCGCCGGTCACGATGGTGTCGCCCTGGTTCTACACCGAGGTCACGGCGGTGGCGGGCGCCAGCGTGCCGCTCGATCCTGATCACGAGGAGCGCGCGATCTACATCGTCGATGGCGAGGTCGAGATCGCCAACGAGCGTTACGAAGCGCCGCGGCTCCTGATCTTCCGGCCCGGCGATCGCATTACGGTGAAGGCGCTAAAGGCGACACGGATGATGTTTCTCGGCGGCGATGCGCTGGAGGGGCCACGCCACGTCTGGTGGAATTTCGTCTCCTCCAGCAAGGAGCGGATCGAGCAGGCCAAGCAGGACTGGAAAACCGGCCGCTTCGCCGCAGTTCCGCAGGAACATGAGTTCATTCCGCTGCCGGAATAGGCTAATCCGGTCTTCGGCCACGCCATCCAGCGCGGTCGCATGTCCTGCCTGAAAGCCTTGTCTGAAAGATTTGCCTGCGAAAGATTTGCCGATGACCGCCATGCTCTCCAGCGACCTGCCGCTCCCCAAAATCGGCCGCGGCAAGGTGCGCGACATCTACGCTGTCGACGACGATCGCCTGCTGCTCCTCACTACCGACCGCATCAGCGCCTTCGATGTCGTGATGGGCGAGACGATCCCGATGAAGGGCGCGGTGCTGACGCAAATCAGCGCGTTCTGGTTCAATGAGCTCGAAGGCGTGGTGCCGCATCACATGATCAGCGCCGACACCGACGCGATCCTCGCCGCCGTGCCGGCGTTGCAGCCCCACCGCGCCGAGATTCTCGGCCGTGCCATGCTGTGCAAGCGCACCACCGTGTTCCCGATCGAGTGCGTGATCCGCGGATACCTCTCGGGCTCGGCCTGGAAGGAGTACGCCGCGAGCGGCACGCTGGCCGGCGAAAAGCTGAAGGCCGGACTCGTCGAGAGCGAGAAGCTTGAGCCTGCGATCTTCAGCCCGGCGACCAAGGCCGAGAGCGGCCATGACGAGAACATCACCATCGCGAAGATGCGCGAAGTCGTCGGCGACGAGGTTGCTTACACGCTGGAGAGCATGACGCGCGCAATCTACACGCTCGGCGAGGAGCTGGCGCGCGAGCAGGGCATCATCATCGCCGACACCAAGTTCGAGTTCGGCCGTGACAAGGACGGCCGCATCATCCTGATCGACGAGGTGATGACCCCGGATTCTTCACGCTTCTGGGCGGCCAGTGCCTACAAGCCAGGCCAGCCGCAGGCGAGCTTCGATAAACAACCGCTGCGCGACTATCTCGACGTCGAGCGCCGCGCCGGCCGCTGGAACGGCGACGCCCCGCCGCCGCCGCTACCGGCGAGCGTGGTGGAGGCGACGAGCAAGCGCTATCTCGAAGCGTATCGGCGGGTGACGGGGAAAGAGCTGGAGATCTAGCTCCGTCGCCACCCCGAGGAACGATGCTGGATGGTTTCGCTGCGTTCGCCATGACGTGGAGAGGCCGGCGTGCCCTGCCCCAGCCGCCGCTCCGGATGTTTGGCCATTCACAATGCCATCGATCGGATCGCGAGACATCGCCAAAACTGTCTCGGTACTTAATAGCTACAAGAATCCAGTTGCGTTAAACCCGCAGTCGTCTACGTCTGGAACGGGACTTTTCAGAGGGCGAGCGCACCGGCGTGACCGATCCAGCGATCAATTTCAGCCCGGCTCCCCGTTTCAATCCGTCCCTCAAACGTGCGCTCAACGATATATTGGGCGGCAGCGCCGCCAGCGTCCTTACCGTCACCTTCGGGCTGTCCTATTCGCTGCTGATCTTCGCTGGCCCGCTGTCGCCATATCTTTCGTTTGGCATCGCCGCGACCTTCATCAGCTCCGCCGTACTCGCGGCAGTGATCGCATTGGGCAGCTCCCTGCCTTTCGCAATTGCCGCACCCGACAGCTCGACCGCCGCGATGACAGGCATCCTGGCGGCCTCGCTGGTCGAGCGCATCGAGACCGCCAACCTGCCCGCGCCACTGCTATCGTCCATCCTGATCACGCTCGGTCTGTCGACGATCCTGACCGGATTCGTACTGTGCGGATTGGGCCTGACGCGTATGGGCCGCGCGATCCGCTATGTGCCTTACCCGGTGGTCGGCGGCTTTCTCGGTGCCACCGGATTCGTGATCGTCATGGGCGCGATCCGGGTCATCACCGATCACCCCGTCGAGTTCGCGACGCTCCAGCGCGTCGCCAATGGAGTCGCGCTGTTGGAGCTGGGTGCGGCCTGCGCAATGGCGCTGGTGCTGTATCTGACCTGGCACCGCTCGCGTAGCCCGTTCGGATTACCGATCATCCTGATCGGCGGCATGCTCACCGCTCATGTGGCGTTCTGGGTCTTGGGGATCTCGCTGGAGCAAGCCCGTGCCATGGGCTGGACCTTCCGGCCTCCTCCGCAGGCAGCCTTCATGCTGCCATGGCACATCGACGAGCTCGCGCGATATCCGTGGTCAGCGGTGCCGGACTTGCTCGGCAACCTCGTTGCCGTCATTTTCGTCGCCGCGTCGGGCACGCTGTTCAATACCACCGGCGTTGAAGTCGCCGTGCATCGCGAAGCCAATCTGGAGCGCGAGTTGAACGTCACCGGCGCCGCCAACATTCTGACCGGCGCACTCGGCGGCTATGCCGGCTGCATCTCGGTCAGCCGGTCGGTCCTCAATTTCGGCGCTGGCGGCCGCGGACGCCTCTCCGGCCTCACCGTTGCCGCCATGTCGCTGCTGATGCTGGCAGTCGCGCCCGAGCTGCTCGGCTTCATGCCGAAATTCGTGCTCGGCGGCCTGTTGCTCTATCTGGGCGCTGACCAGTTGCACAAATGGATCATCGAATCGCGCAAGCGGCTGTCGAATCTCGAATATCTCTCGCTGGTCGCCATCATCGTCATTATCATCGGCTGGGGCTTCGTCCCGGGCATCCTCATCGGCGTGATCATCGGCTGCGCGACGTTTGCGTTCAGCGCGGCCCGGGTCGAGTCGATCAAGTACAGCTTTGACGGCGCCGAGTTTCGCTCTTCGCTCGATCGCTCGCGCGACGACCAGGAGGTGCTGCTGGCGCATGGCGGCAAGATTCAGGGTCTCAATCTTCAGAGCTACCTGTTCTTCGGCTCCGCCAACCGGCTCTACCAGCATGTCAAGCGGCTGCTGCAGGAGCGCCCGGAATGCCGCTACCTGCTGTTCGACTTCAAGCTCGTCACCGGCGTGGATTCGTCGGCTGCCTACAGCTTTGCCCAGATCAAGCGCAGCGCGCATGACCTCGGCGTCGAGCTGATCCTGGTGCATCTGCCGGTCGCGGCGGAGAAGGTGCTGCGCTCCAGCGACTTCGTCGGCGACGGCGTCACCATCGTTCCCGAGCTCGATCACGCGCTGGAATGGTGCGAGAACGAAATCATCGCGCAGCATCAGGGGCTGGAGCAGGAGGAGGCCAGCCTGCGCGGCTGGTTCACACGAATCCTTGACAGCGAGGATGATGCCGACAGGCTGATCCACCGCTGCCAGCGCATCGAGGTCGAGGCCGGCGAGGTCGTCGTGAGGGCCGGCGACCCCGCCGATTCCATGCACTTCATACTCGAGGGACGCCTGGGCATCATGGTCCCCGCCGAGGAGGATCGCACCACGCGCGTGCGCAGCCTCGGCCGCTACACCACGATCGGCGAGATGGGACTGGTGTCGAACACGCCGCGCAGTGCGACGATCCAGGCGGAGGTCGACAGCGTGCTCTACGTCCTCAATACGCGCCAGTTCGACGCGATCAGGGACGAGGAGCCAGCGCTCAGCCACAAGCTCCTGACCTTTTTCGTGTCAGTCATGGCCGAGCGGTTGGCGTTTGCGAATAGGACGATCGCGGTGCTGCGGCGATGATCAGGCCGCAGCTTCCTCATTGCGGGGAGCCCGCGACAAAATTGCCAGGCAATTTTGCGCTGGTGCGACGAAGCAATCCAGACTGTCTTCGTGGAAAGATTCTGGATTGATTCGCTTCGCTCGCAATGACGTGGAGGGATAAGCGGAGGCTCACACCCCCGCCATCATCACGTATTTGATCTCGACATATTCTTCCATGCCGTGACGCGAACCTTCGCGGCCCAGGCCGCTTTCCTTGACGCCGCCGAAGGGCGCGACTTCGGTGGTGATCAGGCCGGTGTTGACGCCAACCATGCCGGACTCCAGCGCCTCGGCGACGCGCCAGACGCGGCCGAGATCGCGGGAGTAGAAATACGAGGCGAGGCCGAACGGCGAGGCGTTGCACATCGCAATGACGTCGGCTTCGTCCTTGAAGCGGATCACCGGCGCGAGCGGACCAAAGGTTTCCTCCTGCGCCACCAGCGAGTCCGACTTGACGTCGGCCAGCACGGTCGGCTCGAAGAACGAGCGTCCAAGCTCGCTGCGCTTGCCGCCGGTGACGATTTTGGCGCCACGCTTGACCGCATCCGCAATGTGGCGCTCGACCTTGTCGACCGCCTTCAGGTTGATCAAGGGCCCTTGCGTGACGCCGCTCTCGGTGCCGTCGCCGATCTTCATCGCGGCGACCTTCTTCGACAGCTTCTGTACGAATTCGTCGTAGATCTTGTCCTGGGCGTAGAGGCGGTTGGCGCAGACGCAGGTCTGACCCATGTTGCGGTATTTCGAGACGATGGCGCCTTCGACCGCGGCGTCGATGTCGGCGTCGTCGAACACCACGAACGGCGCATTGCCGCCGAGCTCGAGGCCGAGCCGCTTCACGCCGACGGAGGCCTGCTGATAGAGGATCTTGCCGACCGCGGTCGAGCCGGTGAAGCCGACGAAGCGCACCGCCGGATGCTCGCATAGCACCTTGCCGATCGGCGACGCATCACCGGTGACGATGTTGAGCACGCCCTTGGGGATACCGGCCCTCTCGGCAAGCACGGCCAGCGCCAGTGCCGACAGGGGCGTTTCATTGGCGGGCTTCAGCACCACGGTGCAGCCGGCCGCGAGCGCCGGGGACACTTTTCGGGTGATCATCGAGTTCGGAAAATTCCACGGCGTGATCGCGCCGCAAACGCCGATCGGCTGTTTGATGGCGAGCAGACGCGCGTCGGGCCGCTGGGTCGGAATGGTCTCGCCATAGACGCGGCGGGCTTCCTCGGCGAAGAACTCGATATAGGCGGCACCGAAATCGACCTCGCCCAGCGCCTCGGTGAGCGGCTTTCCCTGCTCGGAGGTGAGGATCAGCGCGAGATCCTCCCGATTGGCTGTGATCAGCTCGAACCATTTGCGCAGGATGTTGGAGCGCTGCTTGGCGGTATGCTTGGCCCAGCCAGGAAATGCGCGCTCGGCGGCCTCGACCGCCTTGGTCGTATCATCTGCACCAAGCTGCGGAACTTTTGCGAGCTCGACGCCGGTCGCGGGATTGTTGACGGCGAAAACCGCCGTGCCGACCCAGGCGCCGTCGATGTAGCAGGCCTCCTTCAGCAGCGAAGGGTCCTTCAACCGGTCGCGCAGAGTGGCGGTGGCTTGAGGGGCGCGTGCGGCGGCGGTCGGTGTCATGGCGTACTCCCTGGGGGCGATCAGATCGGCCCGGAATATAGGGATAAGCAGCGCCCAATGCACCGCCCCGTAACGCACATCTGCTGGAGGGTTAAGTTGGGAGCGGCCTTAGGCCGCGCCGCTCATATAGGTCTCACGCCGGCCGATCATGCGCTCGGCTGCGGCCTTGGCGCCGGCCTTGGACGACGTTGCGCACGTCCGGTATTCGAGATCGGGAACGTCGGAGGGGTTGCGGCGACCGAACCAGCTTTTCGAGCCGACCGGCAGCAGCGCCAGGGCTTGCGCCAGATTGTCGACCGCACCGAAGGAATAGAGCGCGCCGGTGCCGGCGATGCGCACCTCGTAGATGCCGGGCGAAATCGGCGCCTCCAAATTCTCACCCCGTCCGGGACGGGGATAGCGCTTCCATTCGCTCCAGGTCGAAATCATCTGAGTCCCCTCGCAGCCGCTCAGCGACCGCCAATTTGCATCAAGTCTTAACGTCGCTGGCCGATTGGCCGCGTGCTGAAACGCCGCAAGGCACAAAATGTTTCAAGTGATTCAAACACGCGAAATATATCGCCGGCGCCCACCCAAGGTCACGGCGGGCTGGTGTCATCCACCGCAGATTGTGACGGGGTGCTGCAGTTCAGCCGTCCTGTCGTCCTGCGGTGGGTGCGGCCGGTCAAGTCACGACATCGCGACCAACGCGGGCACCGGGACACGCTTGCCGCGCGGGGCGTGCGGGAGGACAATCGATCACTTCCAACAATAATCAAACCGGAGGAAACGCCATGCAAAGCAAAGCCGAGATCGACGAGATCCTGCGCCAGAAGAGCGACACCAAGGAAATCCCCGGCGTCGTCGCGATCGCCGCCAGCGGTAACGACGTGCTCTATCAGGGTGCGTTCGGCAAGCGCGACCTGTCCAAGCCCGATGCGATGACGGCGGACAGCGTGTTCTGGATCGCCTCGATGACGAAGGCGGTGACCTCGGCGGGCGCGATGCAGCTGGTCGAGCAGGGCAAGCTGTCGCTGGATGCGCCGATCGGTGAGGTGTTGCCCGATCTGGCCAACCCGCAGGTGCTCGAAGGCTTCGATGCCAAGGGCGAGGCGAAGCTGCGGCCGGCCAAGCGCCCGATCACGCTGCGCCAGCTCATGACCCACACGGCAGGCTTCTGCTACAACATGTGGAACGGCGATCTCGCGGTCTATCTCGACAAGAACGGCATTCCCGCCATCACCACCTGCCAGAACGCGGCACTGAAGACGCCTGTTATGACCGATCCCGGCACGCGCTGGGAATACGGCACCAATATCGACTTCGTCGGCAAGGCGGTGGAAGCGGTCAGCGGCAAGCGGCTCGATGCTTACCTGCGGGACAATCTCTTCAACCCGCTCGGCATGAGCGATACCGCTTTCAAGATCACCGACGACATGCGCAAGCGCCTCGTCGGCATGCATGCGCGCGGCGAGGACGGCCAGCTCGCATCGATCCCGTTCGAGCTCGAGCAGGAGCCGGAATTCCACATGGGCGGCGGCGGCCTCTACGCGACCACGGCCGACTACATCAAGTTCACCCGGATGATCCTGAACAAGGGCCGCGGCAACGGCAACCAGGTATTGAGGGCCGAGACCGTCGCGATGATGGGACAGAACCATATCGGCGATCTCGCCATGGGCAAGATGACCACGGCGGCGCCGATGTACACCAACGACGTCGACCTCTATCCGGACCAGGTGAAGAAATGGGGCCTCAGCTTCATGATCAACACCGCCAAGACCGCGGAAGGGCGCAGCGCGGGCAGCCTCGCCTGGGCGGGCCTCGCCAACACCTACTACTGGATCGACCCGGCCCGCGACGTCACCGGCGTGATCCTGATGCAGTTGCTGCCGTTCGCCGACGCGAAATGCCTCGAAGCATTCGCCGGCTTCGAGCGCGGGGTCTATGCCGGGCTCGATGCGGGGAGCGGACAGAAGGCGGCGTGAGAAGGAGCCGCTTTCTCGCCGCGCGTCATGGCCGGGCTTGTCCCGGCCATCCACGCATCGCCTCACGGCACGAAGAACGTGGATGCCCCGGCCTTCGCCTCGCCGAAGCGGCTTCGGCCGCGCAGGCGGGACAAGTCCGGGCATGATGACCGAAGGCGACCGCGCCGACTGTCTTTGACGAAAGGACATCGAGTTGGCAGAGAAGGTTGATAGCTACGTTTGCGGCATCTCCGACGCGCCGCTGCTCGGCGACACCATCGGCCGCAGCCTCGACCGAGCCGCACAGCGTTGGGGCGACCGCGAAGCCCTCATCTCGCCCAGCCATGGCGTGAGATGGACATGGCGTGAATTCGCCGAGCGGGTCGATGCGCTCGCCGCCGGCTTTCTCGCGCTCGGGCTCGAACGCGGCGAGCGGATCGGCATCTGGTCGCTGAACCGGCCGGAATGGACGCTGACCCAGTTCGCCGCCGCCAAGGCCGGCCTGATCCTGGTGACGATCAATCCTGCCTATCGGCTCAGCGAGCTGGAATTTGCGTTGAAGAAGGTCGGCTGCGCAGCGATCGTCACCGCGACGGCCTTCAAGACCAGCAACTACATGGATATGCTCAACACGCTGCTGCCCGAGCTCGCAAGCGCCAGGTCGGGACAGTTGCAGGCCGCGCGGCTGCCCGCCTTGCGTATCGTGATCCAGATCGGCGGCCCGGCAGCATCAGGCACGATCCCGTTCGAAGAAGTCGCCCGCATAGTCCGAGCGGAACATAACGAGCAACTCTCAGCGCTCGACGCCGCGCTGCAATTCGACGACCCCGTCAACATCCAGTTCACCAGCGGCACCACGGGATCGCCCAAGGGCGTGACGCTGACGCATCACAACATCCTCAACAACGGCTATTTCACCGGCCGCGCGATGCGCCTGACCGAGCAGGATCGCATCTGCATTCCGGTGCCGCTCTACCATTGCTTCGGCATGGTGATGGGGAATCTCGCATCGGTCACACTTGGCACGACCATGGTGTATCCCGGCGAGGGTTTTGATCCGCTCACGACGCTGCGCACGATCGAACAGGAGAAATGCACGGCGCTTTACGGCGTGCCGACCATGTTCATTGCCGAGCTCGATCATCCCGAATTCAAGAATTTCAATTTGAAATCACTGCGCACCGGCATCATGGCCGGCGCGCCCTGCCCGATCGAGGTGATGAAGCGCGTCAATACCGAGATGAACATGCGCGAGGTCACCATCGCCTATGGGATGACCGAGACCAGCCCGGTCAGCTTCCAGAGCGCGACGGACGATCCGCTGGAGCGGCGCGTCTCCACGGTCGGGCGGATCCATCCGCATGTCGAGGTCAAGGTCGTCGACCTCGAGGGCAGGATCGCCAAGCGCGGCGAACGGGGCGAGCTGTGCACCCGAGGCTACAGCGTCATGCTGGGCTATTGGGAGGAGAGCGAGAAGACCGCCGACGTGGTCGATGCCAACGGCTGGATGCACACCGGCGACCTCGCCGTCATCGACGATGAGGGCTATTGCAACATCGTCGGCCGTATCAAGGACCTGGTGATCCGCGGCGGCGAAAATCTCTATCCGCGCGAGATCGAGGAGTTTCTCTATCGTCACCCCAAGATCCAGGACGTGCAGATCTTCGGGGTTGCCGATAGCCGCTACGGCGAGGAGCTCTGCGCCTGGGTTCGCGTCAGATCGGGCGAGACATTGACCGCGGAGGAGGTCCGCGCCTTCTGCGAGGGCCAGATCGCCCACAACAAGATCCCGCGCTACGTCGAGTTCGTCGAGGAATTCCCGATGACGGTGACGGGAAAGATCCAGAAGTTCCTGATGCGCGATGCCGTGGAGCAGCGGCTGGGGCTGAAAGCGGCGAAGACGGCGTGAGTGGCTGAGTGTGTGGCGCGAGCCTGCATCCACATCGTCATTGCGAGCTTAGCGAAGCAATCCAGCCTGTCTCTGCGGAGAGATTCTGGATTGCTTCGTCGCTGCGCTCCTCGCAATGACGAGGAGAAAGCGGGGGCCTAGACGGTCAACCCGCGCTGCTGCGCCAGCTCCTTCAACGACGCCACCGGCCGCGCGCCGATGTGCTGAATCACTTCGGCGGCCGCGAGCGCCCCGAGCTCGCCGCACTGCTTGTACGCGAGATTGCGCGCCAGGCCATACAGGCAGCCTGCGGCGAAGAGATCGCCGGCGCCGGTGGTGTCGACCACCTTGTTGACCGGGAAGGCCGGCGCTGCCACCGCGTCCTCCGACGACACCACCATGCAGCCCTTCTCACTGCGGGTGACGATTCCGAGATTGACGTCGTTGCGCAGCTGCTTCAGCGCGGTGTCGAAGTCCGAGGTCATGTAGAGCGAGCGCAGCTCGGATTCGTTGGCGAACACGATGTCGACGGTGCCGTTGCGCATCAGGGACAGGAACTCGTCGCGATAGCGGTCGACACAGAAGGAATCCGACAATGTCAGCGCCACCTTGCGCTTGGCATCATGGGCGATCTTGGCCGCCTTGACGAAGGCGTCCTTGGCGTTCTTGGGATCCCAAAGATAACCTTCGAGATAGACGATGCCGGCGCTGGCGATCTCGGCCGGATCGATGTCGGCGGGCGACAGATCCTGCGCCGCGCCTAGATAGGTGTTCATGGTGCGCTCGCCGTCATCCGTAACCAGGATGTAGGAGCAACCCGTGGCGGGACCGTCCGTCGCGGCGGGCGTGTTGAAGGCGACGCCGGCGGCACGGATATCGTGGACGTAGAGCTTGCCGATCTGGTCGTCCTTGACCTTGCCGACATAGGCGGCGCGTGCCCCCAAGCTGCCGATGCCGACGATGGTGTTGGCGGCCGAGCCGCCCGAGACTTCCGTGGCCGGCCCCATATCCTTGTAAATGGCCGCCGCCCGCGCCTCGTCGATCAGGGACATGCTGCCCTTGGTCATGCCATGCTTGGCCAAAAAGGCCTCGTCGGTCCTGACCAGCACGTCGAACAGCGCGTTGCCGATGCCGAGAACGTCATATTTCACGTCAGCCATTCACCTTGATCCTGTTTGGCGGATTGCGATCCCAGCGGAAATCCGCTTCCTGTCAGCCTGAAATCTGGCTCGCGGCCTATCACGACCGGACCTGCGCGGGCAAGCAACGAGAGGCGTCGGTCGGCGCGTTTTCTTCACGCGAACCGGGGCCACTTCGCTTGAAAACGCTATGGTATAACACCCGATGATCCGCTCCTTCCTGACCGTCTCGACGGGAACGCTGGCCTCGCGGCTGCTGGGCTTTGCCCGCGATTCCCTGATCGCGGCGCTGCTCGGCACCGGCGCCGTGGCGGACGCGTTTCTGGCGGCGTTCCAGCTCGTCAATGTGGTGCGCCGGCTGCTCAGCGAGGGGGCGCTGAACGCGGCGCTGATTCCGGCATGGCTGCGCGTCAGGGACCGCGATGGCACGGCGGCCGCGGCGGCGTTCGCAGGACGCGTGCTCGGCACGGTCAGCGCCGCGCTGGCCGCGATCTCGATCCTGATCGCATTGTTGATGCCGCTGATCATCACAATCATCGCGCCGGGATTCCTCGGCAGCGGCAGGCTCGATCTCGCGGTTCAGAATGCGCGGCTGATGCTGCCTTATCTCGCCTTCGCCGGGCCCGTCACCGTGCTGATGGGCCTGCTGAACGCGCAAGGACGCTTTGCCCTCACGGCGTTCTCGCCACTGCTGTTCAACATCGCCTTGATCGTCGCAGTCGCCGTGCTCCTGCTCTGGCACACCGATGCGGCTTTCGCGGCTTGGATGCTGGCGGCGACCGTTGGCCTTGCCGGCCTGCTGCAACTCCTGATGTTGCTGTCGCAGCGGAGCGCGCGCCTCGCCACTCCGCTGCACGTGAGTTTCGACAAGGAGATGCGCGGCTTCTTCGCCAAGGCCATTCCCGGCATGATCGCAAGCTCCGGCCCGCAATGGCTGATGGTGGCCGGTGCGATCATCGCGTCCGCGACACCCTCCGCGGTGTCCTGGCTCTATTTCGCCAACAGGCTGATCGAGCTGCCGCTCGGCATCGTCGGCGTCGCCATGGGCACCGTGCTGATGCCGGAGCTGACGCGCGCCGTCGCCAGCTCCGACCGCGAGGCAGTGGCGCATGCGGAATCGCGGGCGCTGGAGCTTGCGACCGGGCTGGCGCTGCCCGCCACGCTCGGCCTGATGGTGCTGGCCGAGCCGATCGTGCGGCTGTTGTTCGAGCATGGCGCGTTCGCCGAGGATGACAGCGCGGCAACCGCGCACGCGCTGATGTGGCTGGCGCTTGGCCTGCCCGCCCACGTCCTGATCAAGGCGCTGTCGCCGGCCTTCTATGCCCGCAGCGACACGATGACGCCGCTACGTGCCACGGCCAAAGGCTTCGTGGTTGCGATCGCGCTCGCGATTCTGCTCGGCCATTTTTTCGGCGCGAGCGGGATCGCCGCGAGCATCGCGGCCGGCGCCTGGAGCAGTGCGATCTCGCTGCTCCGCAATGGCACGGCCGCGTTCGGCTTCTCGGTCGATGCCACCGCCCGCAAGCGGCTGCCGCGGATCGTTCTCGCCGCAGCCGCCATGGGCGCCCTGCTCTGGCTCACGATGGGCCTCGTGCCTGCCGAGACCCATGGCCTCGTCAAGTTCGTCGTGCTGGGCGTGCAGATTGCGGCCGGAATCGCCGTCTACGGCCTGCTCCTGCAAATCCTCGGCGCTGCCTCCTGGCGTGAGGCGGTCAACGCCTTGAAACGGCCCGCTCATTAGCGTGTGTGCGCCATGGCTCTAAGCCTCTCCCATCGGGAAAGGTGGAAATACCCTTGACGGGGCAGCGCCGCTGTTGGAAACGACGGCCGAATACCTATGGGAAAGCTGACCATGCCATTCGTTGATCGGGTTTTTTCGGGCGTCCAGCCGACGGGCAATCTGCATCTCGGCAATTACCTCGGCGCGATCGTCAACTTCGTGAAGATGCAGGAAACGCACAACTGCATCTATTGCGTCGTCGACATGCACGCGATCACGCAAGGCATCGACGTCTGGGGCGGCCCGGCCGAGCTCACGCGCAACACCCGCGAAGTCACCGCGGCGTTCATCGCAGCCGGCATCGATCCCAACAAGCACATCGTGTTCAACCAGAGCCAGGTCTCGGGGCATGCCGAGCTCGCCTGGATCTTCAATTGCGTCGCGCGCATGGGCTGGCTCGGCCGCATGACCCAGTTCAAGGAGAAGGCCGGCAAGGACCGCGAGAACGCCTCCGTCGGCCTGTTCGACTATCCTGTGCTGATGGCGGCCGACATCCTGCTGTACCGGGCCACCCACGTGCCGGTGGGCGAGGACCAGAAGCAGCATCTCGAACTCTCGCGCGACATCGCGCAGAAGTTCAACAACGATTTTGCCGATTCCATTCGCGCCCAGGGCGCCAATGACGGCCTGTTCTTCCCGCTGCCGGAACCCCTGATCACGGGTCCGGCGACGCGGGTGATGAGCTTGCGCGACGGCACCAAGAAAATGTCGAAGTCCGACGCGTCGGACAATTCACGCATCAATCTGACTGACGACGCCGACACCATCGCGCAGAAGATCCGCAAGGCGAAGACCGATCCGGAACCGCTGCCGTCGGAGGAGAAGGGGCTGGAAGCCCGCCCGGAAGCCGACAATCTCGTCGGCATCTTCGCCGCGCTCTCGGGCCGTGCCAAGGCCGACGTGCTCAGGGAATTCGGCGGCGGCCAGTTCTCCAGTTTCAAGAACGCGCTGGCGGAGCTGTGCGTCACCAAGCTCGCGCCGATCGCGGGCGAGATGAAGCGCCTCGTCGCCGACCCCGGCCATATCGATGCGATCCTCAACGATGGATCGGACCGGGCCCGCGCCATCGCCGAGGAGACGATGAAGCTCTCCAAGGATATCGTCGGCTTCATCTACCGGCGCTAGAGACGGTCGGCGCCGGCGCGCCGGCCGCATCTCCTCTCCCCAACGCTGCGGGAGTGTGGCAGCATGCCGTCCCTGCACATTCCGGGACATGCATGACCAGCAAACGACTTTGCTTCGAGCCGGGTCACAAGCCCAAATGCCTCGTCATCGTCGATGACACCGCCGAATGGGATCGCGCGGTCTACTACGCCAGCCGCTGGGCGATTCGCGCCGGCGGCGGCGTGGTGATGCTGCGTATCATCGAGCCCAATCAGCAGAGCCAGGAATGGCTCGGGGTCGCCGACATCATGCGCGCGGAGGCGGAGGAGGCAGCGGAGGCCG
The DNA here is from genome assembly GCF_023073355.1 of Bradyrhizobium sp. 199. Taxonomy (GTDB): domain Bacteria; phylum Pseudomonadota; class Alphaproteobacteria; order Rhizobiales; family Xanthobacteraceae; genus Bradyrhizobium. The sequence continues at coordinate 96,773 of NZ_JADPJI010000002.1, read as the reverse complement.
CGCTCGGCCGCGCCGCCGGCCGCGCCAACGGCATCGCCGCGATTACGCCGGAGCGGGTGATCCGCGAGGGTGCGCCGATGGAGCAATTGCTCGCCGTGATCGACGAGGACCCCGACATCGCCATGCTGGTGCTCGCCGCCAACCCCGGCGCGGAAGGACCGGGCCCCCTGGTCGCGCTGCTCGCGCATGCGGTGGGGACGTTCCCGATCCCGGTGACCATCATTTCCGGCGCACTCAGCGACGCAAGCGTGGATTCGCTGTCCTAGCAGCGGTGCCTTTTGCCCTCCCCCTCCCCGGCCCTCCAAGGAGGGTTAAGGATACACCTAACCCGCTGATATAACAGCGGAACGCCCGGCCTGCCCCTTGATCGTGCGTTCGCCGTCGCCATCTGCTAGTGGATAGGGCACGCGCCGGCCTTGAACCGGCGACGTCTGGAGAAAACCATGTTCATTCAAACCGAAGCCACCCCCAATCCCGCCACGCTAAAGTTCATTCCCGGCCGCGTCGTGGTCGATGGCAACCCGATGGAATTTGCGAGCCGCGAAGCCGCAGGCCGTTCCCCGCTCGCCGAAAAGCTGTTCGAGGTGCCCGGCGTCACCAGCGTGTTCTACGGATCGGACTTCATCACCGTGACCAAGGCGAACGGTGAATGGCAGCAGCTCAAGCCCGCGATCCTCGGTGCGATCATGGAGCACTACATGTCCGGCGCACCGCTGCTCGCCGACGGCGCGGCTCAGGATGATGCCGATCTCGACGACGAAGACGAGTTCTTCGACGAGGCCGATGCCGAAACGGTCGACATGATCAAGGATCTGATCGAGACCCGGGTGCGGCCCGCGGTCGCCAACGACGGCGGCGACATCACCTTCCGCGGCTTCAAGGACGGAATCGTCTATCTCAACATGAAGGGCTCCTGCGCCGGCTGCCCGTCATCGACCGCGACGCTCCAGCACGGCATCCAGAACCTGTTGAAGCATTTCGTGCCCGATGTAGTCGAAGTCCGGCCGATGTGACGACGAAGTCGTCATTCCGGGGCGGTCCGTAGGACCGAACCCGGAATCTCGAGATTCCGGGTCTGGTGCTAACGCACCATCCCGGAATGACGGTTGCCGTAGGGCGGCATTTTGGAGGCCAGCAAATCGTGCGAGACGAATGGCAGATAGACGCTTGGTTCGCTAGACTGCTTCCCATTCGCCGCTCGCCATTCGCAATTCCATGCTGATCCTCGCCATCGATACTGCGCTCGACGCCTGCTCCGTCGCCGTGCTGGACACCGACGCCGGCGAGCTCCGCGCGCAGGAGCAGCTGCTCATGAAGCGGGGCCACGCCGAGGCGTTGATGCCGATGATCGCGCGCGTCATGCAATCGGCCAATCTCGCCTTCCCCTCGCTCGACCGCATCGCAGTCACCGTCGGCCCCGGAAGTTTCACCGGCCTGCGCGTCGGCATTTCGGCGGCCCGCGGCCTTGCGCTCGCGGCCGAGCGGCCGGCGATCGGCCTCACCACCTTGTCGGCCTATGCCGCCTCCATCGTCGGCCAGAGCAAATCGGCCCCCGTGATCTCGGCGATCGACGCGCGGCACGATCACGTCTACTTCCAGATCGTCGCCGGCGACGGCAGCCAGTTGGTGCGACCGAAGGTCGCCAGCATCGAGGAGGCCATCGCGGCCTCGCAATTCGGCGCGCCGCATTTGGTCGGCAATGCCGCAGGGATCCTCGCCGAGCGCTGGCCGAAAAATATTCCGCAGCCGGTCGCGGTCGACGCGCAGCCCGCGCCTGAGATCAGCTGGGTCGCATGGCTCGGCGCTGCCGCCAATCCCGACACCACGCCGGCACGGCCGTTCTATTTGAAGGCGCCCGACGCCAAGCCGCCGGCGCAGGCGCCATTTGCAGCACAAGCCGCAACCTCATGATGAGATGGCTGTCGGAATGGTGGCGCGGCGGCAGCGCGGCCGTCGAGCCCGCATCCGCGCGTGACGCCTCGCAGCTGGCGCAGCTTCACGGCGCCTCCTTCGCGCGCGGCTGGGGCGAGGGCGAATTCGAGAGCATGCTCAGCGAGCGCAACACGCTGGTGCATCGCTTGCGTCTCGGCCGCAGGACGATCGGCTTTGCGGTGTCGCGGATCGGCGCGGACGAAGCGGAAATCCTCTCGATCGCGGTCGGCCAAGCCCATCGCGGCCGCGGCCTCTCCCGCACGCTGCTGATGACCCATCTCGGTCATCTCGCGGGGCGCGGCGTGCGCACAATATTTCTCGAAGTCGAGGAAAATAACCAGCCGGCGCGGCGGCTCTACGATCGAGCCGGATTCATGGTGGTGGGGCGCCGCGAACGCTACTATAAGCAGCCGGACGGGGAACATTTGAGCGCCCTTCTGATGCGACGTGACTTGTCGTAACATCGGTGGCAGAAAGCGCCCCGCCAGGCAGACAAACGATGACCGCACTAAAACCTTCTTCCGCATCCAAGGCGTCCGGCATCGAGGCGCGCTGTGCCGCCACGGGCATGCGCATGACCGAGCAGCGCCGTGTCATCGCCCGCGTGCTCGCGGAGGCGATCGATCACCCGGATGTCGAGGAATTGTACCGGCGCTGCGTCGCCGTCGACGACAAGATCTCGATCTCGACCGTGTATCGCACCGTCAAGCTGTTCGAGGACGCCGGCATCATCGAGCGCCATGATTTCCGCGAGGGCCGCGCGCGCTACGAGCAGATGCGCGATAGCCATCACGATCATCTCATTAACCTTCGCGACGGCAAGGTGATCGAGTTCACCTCCGAGGAGATCGAGAAGCTTCAGGCTGAGATCGCCCGAAGGCTCGGCTACAAGCTGGTCGACCACCGGCTTGAGCTCTATTGCGTCCCGCTCGACGACGACAAGCCGACGTCCTAGTTGGGCATGATCTCGTCGGAAAACCGCTCCACACTTTTCCGGATCATGCCTTAGTGCCCATCGATCTCATCATCTTCGATTGCGACGGCGTGCTCGTGGACAGCGAGGTGATCTCCTGTCGCGCGCATGCGGATGTGCTGTCCCAGCACGGCTATCCAATCACATCGGAGCAGGTGCTCGAACGCTTTCTCGGGCGATCAATGCGCCAGGCAACGCGCGAGGTTGAAGCGGAATTGGGCCGCAGTCTACCAGATGATTTTCACTCGCAAGTGTACGCCGAGATATTCCAAGCATTTGCGACTTCGCTGGAAGCCACGCCCTATATTGGCGAGGCGCTGACCCAGATCGCTGTGCCAACCTGTGTCGCATCCAGCGGGCCGCCGGAAAAGATCAGCGCCAGCCTAAATCGTGTTGGCTTGTACGACAGGTTTGCACCCAACATTTTTTCCGCCGTACAGGTACCAAACGGAAAACCGGCGCCGGATCTGTTTCTATTCGCAGCCAAGAGGATGCAGACCGAGCCTGCGCGATGTCTCGTCATCGAGGACAGCGTCGCCGGGATCGCCGGCGCGCGGGCCGCGGGCATGCCGGTGCTTGGTTTCCATGGCGGCAGTCACTGCGGCACGGGCCATGCCGATACCCTGCTCCGGGCAGGCGCCGGCCTGACTTTCGACGACATGCGCCAATTACCGGATCTCATCCGCCGGGCGGATGCGGCTGTACTGGCGGACTAAGTTGGCATCTCCACAACCGTTCCGGGGCGTACGCCAGCATCGAACCCGGAATCTCGCGCTAAAACCTCTGGATTCCGGCTTCGGCGTGCAAGCGCCCGGGAATGATGCCCTAAAACCCTCTCATCGCTGGATTTTCGGCCCTCCAACCTATATCTGAGGGCGGTCCTCCCACCGCCATTTCGGGTTCCATGACGCCGCCGCGCAAGCTGCACATCAAATCATATGGCTGCCAGATGAACGTCTACGATGCTCAGCGCATGGTGGACACGCTGGCTCCGGAAGGATTCGTGGAGACGACCAGTGCCGAGGAAGCCGACCTCGTCATCCTCAACACCTGCCATATCCGCGAGAAGGCCTCGGAAAAGGTCTATTCCGAGCTGGGCCGCCTGCGCGTCGCCAAGGACGAGGCTGCACGCGGAGGCCGTACCATGCAGATCGCGGTTGCGGGCTGCGTGGCGCAGGCCGAGGGGGCGGAAATCGTGCGCCGTGCGCCCGTGGTGGACGTCGTGGTGGGACCGCAGAGCTATCATCATCTGCCGGAGCTGTTGAAGCGCGCCGGCGACGAAGGCCGGGCGATCGAGACCGAGTTTCCGGCTCAGGACAAGTTCGGCTTCCTGGCCCAGCCCAAGCCCGCCGCGATCCGCGCGCGCGGCATTTCCGCCTTCGTCACGGTGCAGGAAGGTTGCGACAAGTTCTGCACCTTCTGTGTCGTGCCCTACACGCGCGGCTCGGAAGTCTCGCGTCCCGTCGCGAAGATCGTCGACGACGTGAAGCGGCTTGCCGACAACGGCGTGCGCGAGCTCACGCTGATCGGGCAGAACGTCAACGCCTATCATGGCGAGGGACCCGATGGGAAAGCCTGGCCGCTCGGCAGGCTGCTCGAGCATCTGGCGACGGTTCCCGGCATTGCGCGGCTGCGCTATTCGACCAGCCATCCACGCGACGTCGATGACAGCCTGATTGCAGCCCATCGCGATCTCGGTGCCGTGATGCCGTTCGTACACCTGCCGGTGCAGTCGGGCTCGGACCGCATTCTGGCGGCCATGAACCGGAAACATAACGCCGATGATTATCGGCGGGTCATCGACCGTTTCCGCACGGCGCGCCAAGATATTGCTTTTTCATCAGATTTTATCGTCGGCTTCCCCGGGGAAAGCGAGCAAGATTTTCTCGCCACCCTCGCGCTTGTCACGCAAATCGGCTACGCTGCAGCTTATTCGTTCAAATACTCCGCCCGGCCGGGAACGCCGGCCGCGGACATGCAGGAGACGGTGTCCCCCGCCGAGATGGACCAGCGATTGGAGCGGCTCCAGGAACTGATCGACAGCCAGCAATCGGCCTTCAACAAGGCTGCGATTGGCTCAACGATCGATGTGCTGTTCGAACGTCCGGCGCGCAAGGACGGCCAGATCGTCGGCCGCACCGCATTCCTCCAGCCCGCTCATGTGATGGCTTCGCCCGATATCATCGGACAGATTCTGCCGGTCAGGATCGACAGCCTCGAGCGCTACAGTTTCCTCGGCGAGCTCGTGATGCCGCGCAATGCGCGCGAGCCCGCTTTATCGCAAGCCAGTGGAGCCTGAACCCTTGCCCAAAAGCGCATCGGATTCGTCTTCTATCGCTCCCAGCCGCAAATTTGACCGCGACATGCAAGTTCCGCCCGAGACCCAGGTCGTCATCGACTTCGACGACAATCGCGCCGCTTCGGCGCTGGTCGGCCCTTACGGCCAGCATCTCGCGCTGATCGAGCGGCGGCTCGGCGTCGTCGTCGATTCCAAGGGCAATCACATCACGATCGGCGGCTCGCGCGACGGCTGCGACGCCGCACGCCGCGTGCTGGAGATGCTCTACGGGCAGGCCGTGAAGGGGCAGGATCTCGACCAGGGCGAGGTCGAAGGCGCCATCCGGGCCGTCATTGCCCAAGGCTCGCTGTTCGAGTTCGACGCCAAATCGTCCAAATCCAACTTCGACAGCATCAATTTGCGCAAGCGGCCGGTGCGGGCACGCACCGCCGCGCAGGACTCCTACATCCGCGCGCTGAAGCGCCACGAGCTGGTGTTCGGCATCGGCCCCGCCGGCACCGGCAAGACCTGGCTCGCGGTTGCGCATGCCGCGCAGCTGTTCGAGCGCAAGGAGGTCGACAAGATCATCCTGTCGCGTCCGGCGGTGGAAGCCGGCGAGCGGCTCGGCTTTTTGCCCGGCGATCTCCGCGAGAAGGTCGATCCTTATCTTCGCCCGATCTATGACGCGCTCTACGACCTCATGGACGCCCGCATCGTCGAGCGCGCGCTTCAGACCGGCGAAATCGAGATCGCGCCGCTGGCTTTCATGCGCGGCCGCACCCTCACCAACGCCGCCATCATCCTGGACGAGGCGCAGAACACCACGTCGATGCAGATGAAGATGTTCCTGACACGCCTCGGCGAGAACAGCCGCATGATCGTAACCGGCGATCCCTCGCAGATCGACCTGCCGAACGGCCAGACCTCGGGCCTGGCCGAAGCGACGCGCCTCCTGGGCGGCGTCGAGGGCATTGCGCAAGTTCATTTCAAAGCCGAGGACGTGATCCGCCACGAACTCGTGGCGCGGATCGTCGCCGCCTACGAAGGTTCGCCGCAGCGGCCGGCCGCCGGCAAATCCTGACGAGGCAACAGTCGGACCCCAGAGGGCGCGAATACGGGCCCTTTTCGTCCCAGACAACACAATGTCCCATCCCAACCTTCCCATGACCGAGGTCCTCGTCGTCGCCGATTGCTGGCAACGCGAGCCCGACTCCGAAGCCGTAATCCAACGCGCGATTGCGGCCGCCGCCGAGAGTGTCGACGAGGACGTTGCCGGCGCGGAAGTGGCCGTGATGCTGACCGATGATGCCGGCATCCGCACCCTCAACAACAACTGGCGCGGCATCGACAAGCCGACCAACGTGCTGTCGTTTCCCGCGCTCCAGCCGGAGGGCGAGTGGAAGCCCGGCGATGCGCCGCGCATGCTCGGCGATGTCGCGATCGCCTACGAGACCATGCGGCGCGAAGCGGACGAGGAGCAAAAGCCGTTCGAGCATCATTTGAGCCATCTCGCCGTGCACGGATTCCTGCACCTGATCGGTTACGACCACGAGAACGAAGGCGACGCCGAGGAGATGGAAGCGCTGGAGACGCAGATCCTGGCTCAGCTTGGAATTCCCGATCCCTATGCAGAGCGCGCAGGGACGCACTGAGATGCCGGATTCCGACCCAATTCAGGACAACCCGCGCCACACGGCCAATCTTCCCGCCGTGGTGACCCAAGGCGAGGTGATGCGACCGACCGCCGATGGCTGGCTGTTGCGCGCCATCCGCACGCTGTTCGGCTGGAAGCCGGGATCGGTGCGCGACGACCTCCAGGTCGTGCTCGATGCGACGACGCCTGGCGATTCCGGCTTCTCCGCGGTCGAGCGCACTATGCTGCGCAACATCCTCGGACTGCACGAGCGCCGCATCGCCGACGTCATGGTGCATCGCGCCGACATCATCGCGGTGAAGCGCGACATCCCTCTCGGCGAATTGATGGACCGCTTCGAGAGCGCAGGCCATTCGCGCCTCGTGGTGTATAACGAGACGCTCGACGATCCCGTCGGCATCGTCCACATCCGCGACCTGCTCGCCTTCATGACCGCGCGTGCTCGCGTGTCGGAAACCACCAAGACCAAGCGCAAGAAGCCGCTGCCGGCCGGGCTCGACCTCCGGGCGGTCGACCTCGCGCTGCCGCTCGAGGATGCGCGCATCATCCGCAAGCTGCTCTACGTGCCGCCCTCGATGCGGGCGATCGACCTGCTCGCGCAGATGCAGGCCACGCGCATCCATCTGGCGCTGGTGGTCGACGAATATGGCGGCAGCGACGGGCTGGTTTCAATCGAGGACATCGTCGAGCAGATCGTCGGCGAAATCGACGACGAGCACGACAGCGACGAACCGCCCTCGATCGTGCGCCTGCCCGACAACGCCTTCATCGCCGACGCTCGCGCCAGCCTCGACGACGTCCGCTCGGTGATCGGTGAGGATTTCGTCACCGGTGAAGCCGGCGAGGAGGTGGAGACGCTGGGCGGCTATCTCGTCAGCTTCGTCGGGCGTCTGCCGGTGCGCGGGGAGGTGATCTCGGGGCCCGGCAATTACGAGGTCGAGGTGCTCGATGCCGATCCGCGCCGCGTCAAGCGGCTGCGCATTTCGACCCGCAAAGAGCGTCCCGCCCCGCGCACCCAGCGCGAGAGCCGGCGCCGCGAGACCGCGCCGGACAGCGGCCAGCCGCCGGCTAGCGACACGCCCACCCCGCCGCCAAACGACGGGACCGGCCAACAGTGAGTCCGTTCCAGCGCCTTCGGCAGATTGCTCTTGCCATCATCCTCACCTGGGGATGGAAGCGCGCCGTCATCGCCATGGGGGCCGGAGCACTGTCGGTGCTGGCACTGGCGCCGTTCAACCTCTTTCCGGTGCTGTTCATCACCTTCCCGGTGCTGGTCTGGCTGATCGACGGCACCGGCGCGGGACGATATGGCGGCGTCCCGGCCGCGGCACTGACCGGCTACTGGTTCGGTCTCGGCTATTTCGTGCCCGGCCTCTACTGGATCGGCTATGCCTTCTTCGTCGATGCCGATGTGTTCGCCTGGCTGACGCCGTTCGCGGTGCTCGGCCTGCCGGCCTATCTATCCATCTTCACGGCGGCTGGCTTTGCGCTGGCGCGCCTGCTCTGGACCAAGAACGCCACGCGCGTGCTTGCGCTCGCGGCAAGCCTCACCCTCAGCGAATGGGCGCGCGGTCACGCGCTGACCGGCTTTCCCTGGAACGCGTTCGGCTATGCGCTCTCCGAGCCGCTGCCGCTAGCGCAGACGGCCTCGCTGATCGGCCTGTGGGGCATGACGTTCCTGACGGTTGCGATCTTCGCGAGCCCCGCGACACTGATCGACCGCACGCCTGATCGCCGCCCGCCGTGGCGTGTGCCGGCGGCGGCAATCGCACTCTTGATCGTCATGGGCATCTTCGGCGCGATCCGCCTGTCGCTGCATCCGACCACGATGGCATCAGGCGCCAAGCTGCGCCTGATGCAACCGAACCTGCAGCAGGACGCCAAGTTCAACTACGCCGCCAAGGCGGAGGTGATGAAGAAATACCTGGCACTGTCGGACCGCGCCTCCGGCCCGCAATCGACCGGCGTGCGCGATGCCACCATCCTGATCTGGCCGGAATCCGCCTTTCCGTTCTTCCTGACCCGCGAAGCTGACGCGATGGCTCAGATTGCCGACCTTCTGCCGAAGGGCACGGTGCTGATTACGGGGTCGGTCCGCGCGCCCGACCTACCGCGGGGCACGCCGATCACGCGTGCCTATAATTCGATCTACGTGATCGATCACGACGGCAGCGTGCTCGCAGTGTACGACAAGTTGCATTTGGTGCCGTTCGGCGAATTTCTTCCCTACCAGTCCTGGATGGAGAAGCTCGGTTTCGAGCAACTGACGCGTGTGCGCGGCGGCTTCATTCCCGGCACGGTGCGGCATGCGCTGCCGGTACCCGGTGCACCGCCCGCGCTACCGCTGATCTGTTACGAGGCGATCTTTCCCGGCGAAGTGGCCGAACGCGACGAACGTCCTGGCTGGATCGTGAATCTCACCAATGATGGTTGGTTCGGCATCTCCACCGGCCCCTATCAGCATCTGGAGCAGTCGCGGATGCGTGCGATCGAACTCGGATTGCCGCTGGTTCGCTCCGCCAACACCGGCGTCTCCGCAGTGATCGATCCGGTGGGCCGCACCATCGCCAGCCTCGGCCTCGGAATCGAAGGCATTTTGGATGCAAACCTGCCCGCCGCGATCCCGCCGACCGTCTATGCGCGGGTGGGCGATGCGCCCGCAGCCATGCTCGTCGCTCTGGCCGTGATCCTGGCGCTTCGCCGACGCGTTGCCAAACGGCAGTCCTGATCGGAGCTTCGCCACCCGGGGCCGGAAGCTTTTGACAACCGTAGTCCCACGGTTGACAGACTGCACGCGGGCTCCCCATTCTGCACCGGCTGCAAAAGACAGTGGTACATTGCTAAATTTCTCCGCAATGTTTTCCAATAACAGGGTTTGATTTTAACGGTGCTTGCACCTGAGGCATTCCTGAAGATTGCGCTGAGGGTGGTGTTTGGAGGGCTGAGTAAATGTCGAAAGCGCCCAACCCTGTTGACAGATATGTCGGCAGTCGCGTGCGTATGCGCCGCATCATGTTGGGCATGAGCCAGGAGAAGCTTGGTGAAGCTTTGGGCCTGACCTTCCAGCAGATACAGAAGTACGAGAAGGGCACCAACCGGGTCGGCGCGAGCCGGATCCAGCAGATCGCCGAGATTCTCCAGGTACCGGTGTCGTTCCTGTTCGAAGGCGGTCCGAGCGGTGTGGCGGGTCCGAATGGCTTTGCCGAAGGCGCCTCGCCCTCTTACGTGTCCGACTTTCTCGCGACCTCCGAAGGACTTGCCTTGACCAAGGCGTTCACGCGAATCACCGACTCGAAGATGCGCCGCTCGATCGTCGATCTCGTCGAGCAGATTGCTGCTCGCGAAGGTCCCGACAAGCGCTGACCTGCCCTCTCAATGGCGATTTGAGACCGCGTCAAATCTGGCCTATGTCGTCATCTGTGGCCGCGCTTTGACGCGCGTCCGCTTCGATGATGCGATTCAAAGGCACGGATGCGTCCATGGCCAGCTCTAATTGGTTCGATTCCCAAACTATTCTCGATGGCATCCGCCGCTGGGTGGAGGTCGAGACGCCGACGGAAGCGCCTGAACAGGTCAACAAGCTGATCTCGATGGTCGCGGACCAATATCGCGATCTGCCCGTCACGCTCGAGCGCATCGCCGGCGTCGATGGCTGCGGCGATCATCTCATCGCGCGGTCGAATTGGGGCCAGGATCTGCCGGGCATCCTGGTGCTGAGCCACCTCGATACCGTTCATCCCCTCGGGTTCATCGAGCGCCTGCCGTTCAAGGTCGAAGGCGACGTCGCGTTCGGTCCCGGCATCTACGACATGAAGGGCGGTGCCTACATCGCCCATCACGCCTTTCGCGCGCTGTGCGCGACCGCTGACCGCTCGCCGCTCGGCATCACGCATGTATTCACCTCCGACGAGGAGATCGGCAGCCCCACCTCGCGCGCACTCATCGAGATCGAAGGGCGCAAGGCCAAATACGTGCTGGTGACGGAGCCGGCGCGTGACGGCGGCAAGATCGTCACCGGACGCAAGGGCGTCGGACGCTTCCGCGTGTTCGTCAAGGGCGTGCCGGCGCATGCCGGCACCCGGCCCGAAGACGGCCGTAGCGCCGTCCGCGAGCTCGCCAACGTCATTCTGGCACTGGAAGGGATGAACGACCTCGAGCGCGGCGTCACCGTCAATGTCGGTGTGGTGCGCGGCGGCACGCGCGCCAACGTCACGCCGGAAGAGGCCTATGCTGAAGTCGATCTGCGCGTGCTGAGCCTCAAGGACGCGGACGAGTTCGTGGGCAAGATTCTCGCGCTGACGTCGAAGACCGACGGGGTCACCGTCAAGGTCACGGGCGAGCTCAACCGACCGCCTTACGAGAAGAGCAACGCAGGCGCTTCGCTCTACGAGCACGCGAAGATGGTGGCTGCAGAGATCGGATTCAAGCTGATCGACACCCATACCGGGGGCGGCTCGGACGGCAATTTCACCGCCGCGCACACCGCAACGCTCGACGGTCTCGGCGTCGACGGCAAGGGCGCGCACACCCATTATGAGCAGCTCTATATCTCATCGCTCGCGCCACGCGCGCGGCTGCTCCATCGCCTGTATCAGACGCTGCGATGAGCGAGCGCAAATCAGACCCGGATCGCGAGGACAGCGAGCGCGCCTTCTTCGGGCGCCGCAAGGGCCACAAGCTCAGGCAGCACCAGGCCGAGCTGGTCGATCATCTGCTGCCGCATCTTGCGCTCGATATCGAGGGTGAAACGCCGGCGGATGCCCGCGAGATCTTTGCCCCCGCAGCCGAAGATGTGCGGCTCGAGATCGGCTTCGGCGGCGGCGAGCATCTCGCAGCCGAGGCACAGAACTTCGCCACAACGGGCTTCATCGGCTGCGAGCCCTATGTCAACGGCATGGCGAAGGTCCTCGCGCAGATCGAGGCCACTAACATCGGCAACATCCGCCTGTTTGCCGGCGATGCCGCCGAACTGCTGGCGTGGCTGCCGAGGGCATCGCTATCCCGGATCGATCTGATCCATCCCGATCCCTGGCCGAAACGGCGGCACTGGAAACGGCGGTTTGTCCAGGACCGGACGATCGCCGCGATGGCGCGCGTGCTGAAGGGCGGCGGCGAATTCCGCTTCGTCTGCGACATCGACGATTACTGCGCCTGGACGCTGTCGCACCTTGCGCGTTCGCAGGATTTCGTCTGGCTTGCCGAACGCGCGGATGACTTCAGGCAGCCATGGGCGGGCTACACGATGACGCGCTACGGCCGAAAGGCCGCGCGCGAGGGGCGCAAGGCAGCTTACTTGCGATTCAGGCGGAAATGACCAGCAGCGGAATTCAAACCGTCTGCCGGTTGCGCCAGAAGTTCACGACGCGCTCGGCGGTGGTCGGCATCAGGCGCGTGAAGTTCACGCGCGCGGCCTCGATGTCGGCCTCGGTCGGCGTACGCTGCGGACCGTACCAGAGCAGAATGAGCGCGCGTACCGTGGGCCAGCCCAGATTCAGCACGCGACCGACAATGAGGATCGGATCGTAGCGGTCGCCCGCGATCAGGCGGTCCAGAACCGAGAGACGGACGCCGGACATCGCCGAGAGCGAAGCGATCGATTCTTCGTACTTGTGCGCCTTGGCAAAGCCCAGCAGCGCGCTCTCGCCGAGATGGCCGCCGCGATGCAAGGCGAGCACCGTGCGCTGCGCCCCTGAGAAATCGCGCCGCGGCCCCGGCGGCAGCGCGGCCTCCTCGATCGCCGCCATCGCGCGTTTGATCTCGACCTGACGCGCGGGGTTGACCACGCTGGAGAGGCGCCGGCGGATGACGTCGAGGGTGCCGTCGAGAAGCTCCTTCAGGTGATCGCCCGAAAGGTCGCGGCGCTGACCGATCTTGAGTGTCAGAACACCGTCCTGCGCCGCGCGCTTGATCATCTCGGAATAGCTGCTCGGAGAGAACACCGCACCGGCATTGCCCGCGGCGCGGCGCACCACGTCGCGATCGCCGCGCTCGACCAGCACGTCGGTGATCTCAGCCGACAATGCGGGCCGCTCCGTCATCGCCAGAAGATGGCCCTGGCCCTTCAGCCGCGCGATCTCGACCAGAGCGGAATCATCGAGCACGGGCGAGCGGCGCAGCACGGGCGCCGCCACCATGATCTCGTTTTCGCGCGCGAGTTGATTGACCAGGTGCGGCGGCGCGTTGTTCAGGTGCGAGAAGCGCTCGGCCAGGTCAACGCGCGAGGCGAGCTCGGCATGCGGCACGAGATCGATCAGGAGATTGTCGAAAAGATTGATGAGCTCGGGACGAAGATTGGCCGAATCCTGGAAGAACAGTTCGGAGATGGCGCGCGCGATCTCGCCGCGCCGGCGCGGATCGCCGCGTTTGACGATATCGTCCAGTCCGGGAATGAGCGCCGTGGCAACGGTCATGAAAACAACTCGATCAGGGCACGCCGCGGGTGCGCCCTTGGTCCAAGCCGCCCCACAATCAGGGAATTTAGCCTCCCTAGGTGAAAGAAGCGTTAGGCTCGGGAGGCCGCAATCGGGGCGCAAAAAGCCTCGTTTGACCCGCGATGGGCCTTGTCCGGGGAGACAGAAAGCGCTATATCAGCGCCAATTCATCTTCTCATACGATCCGCGTAGTGAGAGTGGGCCCGCAAGGACCCGCTCTTTTTTGTTACCTGAACGCGGCTTGGCGGAAGATGCGGCCCGACGCGTCTCGGGAGAGTTCCGATCCGGGCTCTGAAATCTTAACCAAGCCTTAACCCAAGCCTTATCCGACGAGCGCCTTGACCCCTGATATGACCGAACCGAACCCTGGTCCGACCGATGCCGAATTGCTGGCCGAGCCGCGGCTCGTGGTCGAGCCGGGCGTGGCGGCACGGGTGTCCGCGGTCGCCGCGCCGGTGCTCGAAGGGATGGGCTATCGCCTGGTGCGGATCCGCATTTCCGGAGAGTCCGGCTGCACCGTGCAGATCATGGCCGAGCGGCCGGATGGCTCGATGCAGCTCGAAGATTGCGAGGCGATCTCGCGGGCGCTCTCGCCCGTGCTCGATGTCGCCGACCCCGTCGATCGCGCCTATCGGCTGGAAATCTCCTCGCCGGGGATCGACCGGCCGCTGGTCCGCCGTTCCGATTTCGAGCGTTATTCCGGATATCTCGTGAAGATCGAGATGGCGGTCGCCCATGAGGGGCGCAAGCGGTTCCGCGGCATCCTCGGTCCGGTCGAAGGCGATCGCGTGCATCTGCATCGCGACGACGTTAAGGGAGACGGTGATCGCGATGTGCTCCTGACGATGGAGGACATCGGCGAGGCCCGGCTGGTGCTGACCGACGAGCTGATTGCGGAATCGATGCGCCGCGGCAAAGCCGAGGAGCGCAAGATGCGCCGCGATCTCGGCATCGAGCCGCCGCAGGCGCCGCATGCCAAGATCAGCGAAAAGACCACCAAGAACACCAGGCCGACGAAGAAGCCGGCCCCGACGAATACGAAGAAACATCGCCTGGCCGCCGAACGCGCGCGACGGGGCGAGATCGAACCTGACGAAGGAGACTAGCCATGGCAGTCAGCGCCAATCGACTTGAATTGCTCCAGATCGCCGATGCCGTTGCGCGCGAGAAATCGATCGACCGCGGCATCGTCATCGCGGCGATGGAGGATGCCATCGCCAAGGCCGCGCGCGCACGTTACGGCAGCGAGACTGATGTCCACGCAGAGATCGACCCGAAGAAGGGCGAGCTGCGGCTGTCGCGCCACATGCTGGTGGTCGAGACAGTCGAAAATCATTCCAACCAGATCTCGCTGGTCGATGCGCAGCGCGCCAATCCGGGCGCCCAGGTCGGCGACACCATCGCCGACACCCTGCCGCCGCTGGAATATGGCCGTATCGCCGCGCAGTCGGCCAAGCAGGTCATCGTGCAGAAGGTGCGCGAGGCCGAGCGCGACCGGCAATATCAGGAATTCAAGGACCGCATCGGCGACATCGTCAACGGCGTCGTCAAGCGCGTCGAATATGGCAGCGTGATCGTCGATCTCGGCCGCGGTGAAGCCATCATCCGCCGCGACGAGATGCTGCCGCGCGAAGTGTTCCGCAACGGCGACCGTGTCCGCGCCTACATCTTCGACGTCCGCCGCGAGACCCGCGGTCCGCAGATCTTCCTCTCCCGCACCCATCCGCAGTTCATGGCGAAACTGTTCGCGCAGGAAGTGCCGGAAATCTATGACGGCATCGTCGAGATCAAGGCGGTCGCCCGCGATCCGGGCTCGCGCGCGAAAATCGGCGTGATTTCCCGCGATTCCTCGGTCGATCCGGTCGGCGCTTGCGTCGGCATGCGCGGCTCGCGCGTGCAGGCCGTGGTGAACGAATTGCAGGGCGAGAAGATCGACATCATCCCCTGGTCGCCCGACATCGCGACCTTCGTGGTCAACGCACTGGCGCCGGCCGAAGTGTCCAAGGTCGTCATCGACGAAGACCGCGAGCGCATCGAGGTCGTCGTGCCCGATACCAACAACCAGCTCTCGCTGGCGATCGGCCGCCGCGGCCAGAACGTGCGTCTGGCCTCGCAGCTCACCGGCTGGGACATCGACATCCTGACCGAGCAGGAGGAATCGGAGCGCCGCCAGGCCGACTTCGAGAACTCCACTCGGGTCTTCATGGAAGCGCTCAACGTCGACGAAGTGGTCGGCCAGCTGCTGGCGTCCGAAGGCTTCACCACGGTCGAGGAACTCGCCATGGTAGACCTCAAGGAACTCGCCAGCATCGAGGGTTTTGACGAGGAGACCGCGCAGGAACTCCAGAACCGCGCCCGGGAGCATCTCGAGCAGCAGGAAGCGGAAATCGAGGCCAGGCGCAAGGAGCTCGGTGTCGAGGACGCCGTCAAGGACGTGCCCGGCGTCACCTCCAAGATGCTGGTCAAATTCGGCGAAAACGACATCAAGACCGTCGACGACCTCGCGGGCTGCGCCACCGACGATCTGGTCGGCTGGACCGAACGCAAGGAAGGCGGCGAGCAGACCAAATTCCCGGGCGCGCTCGATGGTATCGATATCTCCCGTGACGACGCCGAAGCGATGATCATGCAGGCCCGCGTCAAGGCCGGCTGGATCACCGAGGCCGATCTCGCCAAGCCAGCTGAAGAGGCTGAGGCGACCGAAGATCAGCCGGCTTAAGGGCGAAGGAGGATGTCGCCCGGATGCTCACCGATACTGATCCCGAACTCGACAATGGACCGCGGACCGAAAGGTCCGCGACCATGCGGATGTGCGCGGTCAGTCGGCAGGTCCGGCCGATCGACGAGCTGATCCGCTTCGTCGTCTCGCCGCAAGGCGAGGTGGTTCCAGATCTCAAACGCAAGCTGCCCGGACGCGGAATGTGGCTCACCGCCTCGCGCGGGGTGGTTGCGGAAGCCGTGCGGCGTCACCATTTTGGCAAGGCCTTCAAGCGCGAGCTGCGCATTCCCCAGACGTTTCCTGCCGACATCGAGGCGCTCCTGGTCCGGAGCGTGACCGAGGTCCTTGGGATCGCGGCCAAGGCGGGCCAGATCGTCGCCGGTTTCGGCAAGGTTGAAAGCGCCCTGCGGGAAGGCACGGTCGAGGTCCTGATCCACGCCAGCGACGGGGCCGCGGACGGAATCCGCAAATTGGACACGCTGGCGCGTCAAAATGACGGAAATCGCGACGCCAAGCCGCAGATTCCCGTCGTTACCGTACTGAAATCGGTAGAATTGGATTTGGCACTTACCCGGTCAAATGTGATACATGCTGCCCTGCTCGCGGGCCCGGCGAGCAAGTCATTCCTGTCACGTAGCCAGATGCTGGTCCGATACCGGATGGCGGACGCTGACAAGACTGCCGAAAAGCCCGGCCAGGATTTCTGAGAGACAACCACGACCCGATAGGACGGTGCGGCAACGCACAACGTTAACAAAGATCAGGATTAGGACTGCTGAATGGTTGATACCAAGACCCCTGACGACAAGAAGCTGAGCGTTCCGAGCAAGACGCTATCGCTCAAGCCGCGCGTCGAAACGGGCACTGTGCGTCAGAGCTTCAGCCATGGCCGCAGCAAGCAGGTCGTGGTCGAGAAGCGCGGCAAGCGCCGCATCGACGGCAGCCCCGAACCGCAGGCTCCCACCGTGGTTGCAAAGCCGGCCCCCGCCGCGCCTGCACCTGCTCCCTCACGCCCGGCTCCGCCGCGCAACGCCGGCTCCGGCGTGGTGCTGCGCACGCTGACCGAGGACGAGCGTTCCGCCCGCGCCAGCGCGCTGGCCGATGCCAAGGTGCGCGAAGTCGAAGAGCGCCGCGTGGCCGAGGAAGAGGCGCAGCGCCGCGCTGTTCGCGAAGCCGCCGAACGCGCCGACCGCGAGGCCGCCGAATCCCGCCGCAAGGCCGAGGAAGAGCGCCATCGTCACGAGGACGAAGCCAAGCGCAAGGCTGAGACCGAGGCCAAGAAGCGTTTTGGCGAAGGCGAGCAGCCGCAATCTGCGCCGCGCTCCGCGGCAGCGGCATCGGCCGCTCCTGCACCGCGATCCGGCGCGCCCGCCGCGCGGCCTGGAACCGCGACGGCACGCCCGGGAACGACGACAGCACGCCCTGGGACCAGCACGCAGCGGCCGGGCGGCGGACCGGTGGGTCGCGCGCCCGCGGTCGCGGCCGGACCCGACGAGGACGATGGTCCGCGCCAGATCCGTCGCGGTCCCGGCGGCGCCGCGCGTCCCGTGATCGCCCCCAAGCCCACCCACAAGCCCGGCCCGCAAAAAGAGCGCGGCCGCCTGACGGTCGTCACCGCGCTCAATGCCGACGAGGTGCGCGAGCGTTCGATCGCCTCGTTCCGCCGCCGCACCCAGCGCCTGAAGGGCCATGCCTCGAATGAGCCGAAGGAAAAGCTCATCCGCGAGGTGGTCATTCCGGAAGCGATCACGATCCAGGAACTCGCCAACCGCATGGCCGAGCGCGCGGTCGACGTCATCCGCATGCTGATGAAGCAGGGCGCGATGCACAAGATCACCGACGTGATCGACGCCGACACTGCCCAGCTGATCGCCGAAGAGCTCGGCCACACCGTCAAGCGGGTTGCCGCGTCCGACGTTGAGGAAGGCCTGTTCGACGCCACCGACGATTCCACCGACACCGAGCCGCGTTCGCCGGTGGTGACCGTGATGGGTCACGTCGACCACGGCAAGACCTCGCTGCTCGACGCACTCCGTCACGCCAACGTGGTCTCCGGCGAAGCCGGTGGCATCACCCAGCATATCGGCGCCTATCAGGTCGTCTCGCCCGAGAGCGGCAAGAAGATCACCTTCATCGACACGCCCGGCCACGCCGCGTTCACCGCGATGCGCGCCCGCGGCGCCAAGGTCACCGACATCGTCGTGCTGGTGGTCGCGGCCGATGACGGCGTCATGCCGCAGACGATCGAAGCCATCAACCACGCCAAGGCGGCGCGGGTGCCGATCATCGTGGCCATCAACAAGATCGACAAGCCCGACGCCAAGCCCGAGCGCGTCCGCACCGAGCTGCTCCAGCACGAGGTGCAGGTCGAATCGTTCGGCGGCGAAGTCGTCGACGTCGAAGTGTCCGCCAAGAACAAGACCAATCTCGACAAGCTGCTCGAGATGATCGCGCTCCAGGCCGATATCCTTGACCTCAAGACCAATTCGGAACGGCCGGCCGAGGGTACCGTGATCGAGGCCAAGCTCGACCGCGGCCGCGGTCCGGTCGCGACCGTGCTGGTTCAGCGCGGCACGCTCCGGGTTGGCGACATCATCGTCGCCGGCGCCGAGATGGGCCGCGTCCGCGCACTGATCTCGGATCAGGGCGAGACCGTGCAGGAAGCAGGTCCGTCGGTGCCGGTCGAAGTGCTCGGCTTCAACGGTCCGCCGGAAGCCGGCGATCGTCTCGCCGTAGTCGAGAACGAAGCTCGCGCCCGCCAGGTCACCAGCTATCGTGCTCACCAGAAGCGCGAGAACGCGGCTGCCTCGATCTCCGGCATGCGCGGCTCGCTCGAGCAGATGATGTCGCAATTGAAGACCGCGGGCCGCAAGGAATTCCCGCTGATCATCAAGGCCGACGTGCAGGGCTCGCTGGAAGCGATCCTCGGCTCGCTGGAGAAGCTCGGCACCGACGAAGTCGCAGCCCGCATCCTGCATGCCGGCGTCGGCGGCATCTCGGAATCCGACGTGACGCTGGCCGAAGGCTTCAATGCCGCGATCATCGGCTTCTCGGTTCGTGCCAACAAGGAGGCCGCTGCGGCCGCCAAGCGCAACGGCATCGAGATCCGCTACTACAACATCATCTATGATCTCGTGGACGACGTGAAGAAGGCGATGAGCGGCCTGCTGGCGCCGACCTTGCGCGAAACCATGCTGGGCAATGCCGCCATCCTGGAGATCTTCAACATCTCCAAGGTCGGCAAGGTCGCCGGCTGCCGCGTCACCGACGGGACTGTGGAACGCGGTGCCAATGTGCGCCTGATCCGCGACAACGTCGTCGTGCACGAAGGCAAGCTGTCGACGCTGAAGCGCTTCAAGGACGAAGTGAAGGAAGTCCAGTCCGGTCAGGAATGCGGCATGGCCTTCGAGAACTACCACGACATGCGCGCCGGTGACGTGATCGAGTGTTACCGCGTGGAGACGATCCAGCGCTCCCTGTAAGTCCAAATCTTACCGAAGCGCCGGATCTTTTTGAGCTGAAATTGCGGGAGTGCGATGGCCGGATTTTTTTCCGGCCATCCATCCCTCTTCGTTTCAACAGGACAAATGTCAGCGCCCGTGTTCCAGACACGGGCATGACGAGGTGATTTTCAAGAATGCCACGCCATCATCAGAAAAAGAGTTCCGCTCCGGGCGGAGGCTCGCAACGTCAGTTGCGCGTCGGCGAGCAGGTTCGCCACGCGATGGCCGAGATTCTGGCGCAAGGCACTGTGCATGATGCGGATCTCGAAGGTCACATCATCACCGTGCCGGAGGTGCGGATGTCGCCCGACCTGAAGCTCGCGACAGTCTACGTAATGCCGCTCGGTGGCCGCGACACCGGGATCGTCATCGCTGCGCTCGAACGCAACAAGAAGTTCTTGCGCGGCGAAGTCGCGCGGCGCGTTAACCTGAAATTTGCACCTGACCTTCGCTTCCGCGTCGACGAACGATTCGACGAAGCGGAACGGATCGAGAAGCTTTTGCGAACACCTGCGGTGCAGAAGGATCTCGAACAGGACTTCGAACAGGACTTGGAACAGAATCCGGATTCGGATCGGGAAGAAGGCCAATGACGATGGACCCGGCTCACGGCACGATCGGCGGCGAAGAAGCCGATCAGCGCGACCTGCAGACAAATAATTTTGCGGATCGCGGCGACAGTTCTCAGCCGCAGCAGGAGCCGCGCCGCGTCAACAACGATCCGCGCGCTAACACCAAGCAGAAGGGTAACCAGGTTCGCCGCGACCGGCGCGACGTCCATGGCTGGGTGGTGCTCGACAAGCCGATCGGCATGACCTCGACGCAGGCGGTTGCGGTGCTCAAGCGCCTGTTCAACGCCAAGCGCGCCGGACACGCCGGCACGCTCGATCCGCTCGCCTCGGGCGGGCTGCCGATCGCGCTCGGGGAAGCCACCAAGACCGTTCCCTTCGTCATGGACGGCCGCAAGCGCTACAAGTTCACGGTGTGCTGGGGCGAGGAGCGCGACACCGACGATATCGAGGGTCGGGCGACCGCGACCTCCGACCAGCGTCCGACCCGGGAGGCGATCCTGGCCCTCCTGCCCCGGTTCACCGGGGTGATCGAGCAGATCCCGCCGCGCTATTCCGCGATCAAGGTCCAGGGCGAGCGCGCCTACGACCTCGCCCGCGACGGCGAGATCGTCGAGCTGGCGCCCCGTCCAGTCGAGATTCATCATTTAACCCTTGTGGATCAACCGGATAACGATCGGGCCGTGTTCGAGGCCGAATGCGGCAAGGGCACCTATGTCCGCGCGCTCGCCCGCGATATGGGCCGGATTCTCGGCACTTTTGGCCATATCTGCGCGCTGCGGCGGACCCTGGTCGGCCCATTTGGCGAAAACGACATGATTCCACTGGATCAGCTGGAGGCTTTGTGCGATAGAGCCGCGTCCGGCGAGGGTAGCCTCGCGGACGCGCTTATGCCCGTTGAGACCGCGCTGGACGACATCCCGGCACTGGCCGTCACTCGGGCTGATGCGGCAAGGCTCCATCGGGGCCAGGCCGTTTTGTTGCGCGGACGGGATGCGCCCACTTGTAGCGGCACAGTCTATGTCACGGTGGCAGGCCGGCTTCTCGCGCTTGCCGAAGTCGGCAATGGCGAAATCATCCCCAAGCGTGTGTTCAACCTGACCGGCCTGACTGCCTCAGCCGGTCGCAACGAGAGAAATTGACGATGTCGATTGCCGCAGAACGCAAAGCGGAAGTCATCAAGACGAATGCCAACAAGGCCGGCGACACCGGCTCGCCCGAGGTTCAGGTCGCGATCCTGTCGGAACGCATCAACAACCTGACCAACCATTTCAAGACCCACGTGAAGGACAACCATTCGCGTCGCGGCCTCTTGAAGCTGGTCTCGACCCGCCGCTCGCTGCTCGACTACGTCAAGAAGCGGGACGAAGCGCGGTACAAGGCGCTGCTCGAGAAGCACAACATTCGTCGCTAACAGTTCTTGCGCGCGCCAACGGCGCGCGTTTTCGCACGTGGCTTCGAACGAAAGCGCCTGTTTTAAGCTTTTTGATCGAGGCCACGCGCACGTCGGATGCGAGCCGTTGACGGCTGGCATCCGGGGCACGATCGGCGAAAGACCGCGGTTTGGTGTTCGCATTCGTGCCGACTGAAAGTCCAGCAGCAATCCGGCGGCTGGGCACAACGGGCAAGGCGCCCGTATGACCCGAAAGGATGGACGCCATCCGAAATCCAAAAACCATGGCAGGATCGCAGGACGCTGATCACCCGCTTCGGTCAGCGCCCTGCAATCTTGCGCATGGTTTTTGTTTTTCGATCCGTCCTTCTTTCGAGAACCCATGAAAGAAAACTTCTATGTTCAATAAGCATTCAGTTGAGATCGACTGGGGCGGACGCCCTCTCAAGCTGGAAACGGGCAAGATGGCCCGCCAGGCCGACGGCGCCGTCGTCGCCACCTATGGCGAGACCGTGGTGCTCGCCACCGTCGTCGCGGCGAAGTCGCCACGCGAAGGCGTCGATTTCCTGCCGCTAACCGTCGACTACCAGGAAAAGACCTACGCTGCGGGCCGCATTCCCGGCGGCTATTTCAAGCGCGAGGGCCGTCCGACCGAGAAGGAAACGCTGGTCTCCCGCCTGATCGACCGTCCGATCCGTCCGCTGTTCGTCGACGGCTGGCGCAACGAGACCCAGGTGATCGTCACCGTGCTTTCGCATGACATGGAGAACGACCCTGACATCGTCGCGCTGGTGGCCTCGTCGGCGGCGCTGACCCTGTCGGGCGCACCGTTCAAGGGCCCGATCGGCGCGGCCCGCGTCGGCTTCGCCAATGACGAGTTCATCCTCAACCCGACGCTCGACGAAATGGTCGACACCCAGCTCGACCTCGTCGTCGCCGGCACCGCCGACGCCGTCCTGATGGTGGAATCGGAAGCCAAGGAGCTGAACGAAGACATCTTGCTCGGCGCGGTGATGTTCGGTCACCGTCATTTCCAGCCGGTGATCAACGCGATCATCGAGCTCGCCGAGAAAGCCGCCAAGGAGCCGCGCGAAGTCACCGTCATCGACAATTCGGCGCTCGAAAAGGAAATGCTCGGCATGGTCGAGCAGGAACTGCGCGCCGCCTACGCCATTCCGGTCAAGCAGGATCGCTACGCTGCGGTCGGCAAGGTCAAGGAAAAGGTGATCGCGCATTACTTCCCGGAAGGGCAGGAGCCGAAATACGACAAGCTGCGCATCGGCGGCGTGTTCAAGGAGCTCGAAGCCAAGATCGTTCGCTGGAACATCCTCGACACCGGCAAGCGCATCGACGGCCGCGACAGCAAGACCGTGCGCAACATCGTCGCCGAAGTCGGCGTACTGCCCCGCGCCCACGGCTCGGCGCTGTTCACCCGCGGCGAGACCCAGGCCTTGGTCGTGACCACGCTCGGCACCGGCGAGGACGAGCAGTACATCGACGCGCTGTCGGGAACGTACAAAGAGACGTTCCTGCTGCACTACAACTTCCCTCCCTACTCGGTCGGTGAGACCGGTCGCCTCGGCGGCACCAAGCGCCGCGAGATCGGCCATGGCAAGCTGGCCTGGCGCGCGATCCACCCGGTGCTGCCGCCGCACCACGAATTCCCCTACACCACGCGCGTGGTGTCGGAGATCACAGAATCGAACGGCTCGTCCTCGATGGCTTCGGTCTGCGGCGCTTCGCTCGCGCTGATGGATGCCGGCGTGCCGTTGAAGCGGCCGACCGCGGGCATCGCGATGGGCCTGATCCTCGAAGACAAGCGCTACGCGGTTCTCTCGGACATCCTCGGCGACGAGGACCATCTCGGCGACATGGACTTCAAGGTCGCAGGCACCGAGCAGGGCATCACCTCGCTCCAGATGGACATCAAGATCGAGGGCATCACCGAAGAGATCATGAAGGTCGCACTCGCCCAGGCCAAGGATGGACGTATCCACATCCTCGGCGAGATGGCCAAGGCGCTCACCAATGCCCGTGCCGAGCTCGGCGAATACGCGCCGCGCATCGAGACCTTCAAGATCGCCACCGACAAGATCCGTGAAGTGATCGGCACCGGCGGCAAGGTGATCCGCGAGATCGTCGAGAAGACCGGCGCCAAGGTCAACATCGAGGACGACGGCACCGTGAAGGTCGCCTCGAGCGATGGCGAGGCGATGAAGGCCGCGATCAAGTGGATCAAGTCGATCGCATCCGATCCGGAAGTCGGCCAGATCTATGACGGCACCGTCGTCAAGGTGATGGAGTTCGGCGCGTTCGTGAACTTCTTCGGCTCCAAGGACGGCCTCGTCCACATCAGCCAGCTCGCTTCGGCGCGCGTGCAGAAGACCTCCGACGTCGTCAAGGAAGGCGACAAGGTCAAGGTCAAGCTGCTCGGCTTCGACGACCGCGGCAAGACCCGCCTGTCGATGAAGGTCGTCGACCAGACCACCGGCGAAGACCTCGAAGGCAAGGGCGGCGAGGGCGAGAAGGCTCCCCGCGAAGCCGCCGGCGAGTAAGTCTCGCTCCCGGTCAGAAACACGAAAGGGCGGCCGAAAGGCCGCCCTTTTTGTTTGTGCCGTTTTGTTGATCAGTCCGTAGCCCGCATGAAGCGAAGCGCAATGCGGGACTGGCGTGCCGACTGCGCTGCGCTCCATCCGAGCTACGGGAGCAATCTCTTCCGCATCCGCCCCCCGCCAAGGCTTCGGGGAACAAGAGCGGGAGAGATGCAACACCTCACGCCGCGAGGTCGTACCGGTCGAGGTTCATCACCTTGGTCCAGGCCTTCGCGAAGTCCTGCACGAACTGCTCCTTGGAATCCGACGTGGCATAGACTTCCGCGTAGGCGCGGAGCTGCGAGTGCGCGCCGAAGATCAGGTCGGCGCGCGTGCCGGTCCACTTCACCGCATTTGTCTTGCGGTCGCGGGCCTCGTAGGTGCCGTCAGCTGCCGGCGCCCACTGCGTGCTCATGTCGAGCAAATTGACGAAAAAGTCGTTGCTCAGCGTGCCCACTTTCGAAGTGAAGACACCGTGCTTCGAACCGTTCGCGTTGGCGCCGAGCACGCGCAGGCCGCCGACCAGCGCCGTCATTTCCGGGCCGGTCAGTCTGAGCAGCTGCGCACGATCGACCAGCGCCTCTTCCTGCTGCATGAACTGATGCCTCTTGCCGACATAGTTGCGGAAGCCATCGGCCCGCGGCTCGAGCGGTGCGAACGATGGCGCGTCGGTCTGCTCCTGCGAGGCATCCATGCGGCCCGGCGTGAACGCAACCTTCACGTCGACGCCGGCATCCTTCGCTGCCTTCTCGACCGCGGCGGTGCCGCCGAGGACGATGAGATCCGCGAGGGAGACCTTCTTTGCGCCTGACGACGCGTTGAAGTCCTTCTGGACCGCTTCGAGCTTGCCGAGCACCTTGGCGAGCTGAGCCGGCTGGTTCACCTCCCAATCCTTCTGCGGGGCAAGGCGAATGCGCGCGCCATTGGCGCCGCCACGCTTGTCCGAGCCACGGAACGTCGAGGCCGACGCCCAGGCGGTGGAGACCAGCTCTGAAACCGAGAGGCCCGAAGCCAGGATCTTGGTTTTCAGCGCAGCGATATCCTGGTCGCTGGCCAGTTCGTGGTTCACGGCCGGAATCGGATCCTGCCAGATCAACGTCTCCTTCGGCACCAGCGGGCCGAGATAGCGCTGGATCGGACCCATGTCGCGATGAGTGAGCTTGAACCAGGCGCGGGCGAACGCATCTGCGAACTGATCCGGGTTCTCGAGGAAGCGACGCGAGATCTTCTCATAGGCCGGATCGAAGCGCAGCGAGAGGTCGGTCGTCAGCATCGTCGGCCGATGCTTCTTCGACTTGTCGAAGGCATCGGGAATGATGGCTTCCGCGTTCTTGGCAGTCCACTGTTGCGCACCGGCCGGGCTCTTGGTCAGCTCCCACTCGAAGTTGAACAGATTCTCGAAGAAGTTGTTGCTCCATTTCGTCGGCGTCTTCGTCCAGGTCACCTCGAGGCCGCTGGTGATGGAATCGCCCGAGTGGCCCGATGCGTGCTTGCTCTTCCAACCTAGACCCTGATCCTCGAGGGCGCCCGCTTCCGGCTCCGGTCCGACCAGCGAGGGATCCCCCGCGCCATGGGTCTTGCCGAAACTGTGGCCGCCGGCGATCAGCGCGACGGTTTCCTCGTCGTTCATCGCCATGCGGGAGAAGGTCTCGCGGATGTCCTTGGCCGCGGCAACCGGATCCGGCTTGCCGTTCGGGCCTTCCGGATTGACGTAGATGAGGCCCATCTGAACCGCGCCAAGCGGCTCGGCGAGCTGCCGTTCGCCGCTGTAGCGCTCATCGCCAAGCCAGGTGCCTTCCGGACCCCAATACAGCTCTTCCGGCTCCCACACGTCAACGCGGCCGCCGGCGAAGCCGAAGGTCTTGAAGCCCATCGATTCCAGCGCAACGTTACCGGCCAGCACCATCAGATCGGCCCAGGAAAGCTTGCGGCCATACTTCTGCTTGATCGGCCAGAGCAGGCGGCGCGCCTTGTCGAGATTGGCGTTGTCGGGCCAGCTGTTGAGCGGCGCGAAACGCTGCTGACCGGCACCGGCGCCACCGCGACCGTCCGTGGTGCGGTACGTGCCCGCGCTGTGCCAAGCCATGCGGATCATGAGGCCACCATAGTGACCGAAGTCGGCGGGCCACCACTCCTGCGAGTCCGTCATCAGCGCGGTCAGGTCCTTGATGACGGCGTTCAGGTCGAGCGACTTGAATTCCTTGGCGTAGTCGAAGCCCTTGTCCATCGGGTCGGACTTGTCGGAATTCTTGTGCAGCATCTCGATGCTGAGCTGCGTCGGCCACCAGTCGCGGTTTGCCGGCACGCGTTTTCCACCCGAAAACGGGCACTTTGAAGTGTCGTCCATGAATACCTCCTCTGGTGGCGTCGAACTCGCGCCTTTGACCAGGTAGAAGCACTCTAAGCTTCGCGTTCGATCAGGGGAAGTTGACTTTAATGATCGCTGCGATAAGTTTTTCTGATGATGAACCTGACGCTGCGCCAGCTCCGTTATTTCGACGCCCTGGCGCGTCACGGCCATTTCGGCCGCGCGGCTGAGTCCTGTTCCATCTCGCAGCCGGCGTTGTCGATGCAGATCAAGGAATTGGAGGAGGCGCTCGGCGGCCTCCTGCTGGAACGCAGCGCCCGGCAGGTGGCGCTGACCCGATTTGGCGAGGAGCTGGCAAAGCGCGTCCGCGACATTTTACGTTCGGTCGACGAACTCGGCGATTTCGCCCGCGCCTCGCAGGACCGGTTCTCCGGACGGCTGCGCATCGGCATGATCCCGACGATCGCGCCCTATTTGCTGCCCACGATCACCAAAAATCTCACGCGCATGCATCCGGAGCTCGACATCCGCGTGCGCGAGACGATGACGCCGCGGCTGATCCAGGAACTGGTGGAGGGACGGCTCGATACCGCCATCGTGGCGTTGCCGGTGTCCGAGCCCTCGCTCACCGAGGTCGCCCTGTTCGAGGAAAAATTCCTGCTGGTCCGGCCGGGCGCGGATGAGGGAACGCCGGCACCTTCGCGCGAGATGATACGGGAGATGCGGCTGTTGCTGCTCGAAGAGGGCCACTGTTTCCGCGATCAGGCCCTGTCGTTCTGCAACATGCAATCGGCGCCGCCGCGCGAGATGCTGGATGCCAACTCGCTGTCGACACTGGTCCAGATGGTCAGCGCGGGCATCGGCGTGACGTTGATCCCGGAGATGGCGGTGCCCGTGGAAACGCGATCGGCCTCGGTCTCGCTCACGCGCTTCCGCGACCCGCAACCATCCCGCACCATCGGCATGGTCTGGCGCAAGACCAGCCCGCTGGCCCGGCAGCTGCTGCAAATCTCGGAGGTGGTATGCCTGTCGGCCGGCAAGGCGCGCCCGCGTCCGGCCGTGCGCAATCACCGGACCTGAGCGCCGGATGTCGCATCAGCTCATCCGCCCTGCCCGTGCCGGCGAATACGATGAGGTCGGCCGCGTCTGGATGGAGAGCTGGGTCTCGACCGGCCTCGGCGAGGCCAGCGACTTCCTGCTCGCAAACCTGCGCGCGCGCATCCGGCGCGAGATCGAAGACGGCTGGAGCCTGTTCGTCGCCGACGATCAAGGCACGATCACCGCCATGCTGGCGCTGCATGTGCCGAAGCTCTATCTCGACATGCTCTTCGTCGCGCCCGCCTATCAGGGCCAATCACTCGGCCGGCAATTGCTCGCCTTCACCCGCACGCAAATGCCTGACGAGATGTACCTGCGTTGCGTCCGCGAGAACGAAAAGGCCTGGCGCTGGTACGAGCGCGAAGGTTTTGTGTTCGAGAAGCAGGAGATCGAGCCCTCGAACGGGTTCATGATGAAGTATTATCGGTGGAAGCGGCAGGGGCCCACCGGGTAGATTACGACCAGCGGGTGCACCTTGCGGTTGTCACACTCCCACCCTACTGTGGCGTGTCCCGTGATCCCTCGCCTCTGATCCCCTTGGAATCCATGTTTCGATCTGCTGCCCCATTGCTCGTCCTGCTGTCACTTCTAACTTCGGCATCAGCGCAAACTCCTCCGACAAGCTCTGCGTCTCCCGCACCGGCAAAACCAGCCGCCAAGAAAGTCGCGCCGAAGGCCAAGCAGCCGGCGGCGAGCAAGCCGCAGGCGGCGGATATCGGCCCCTGCAAGCTTGGCGTGATCTCGGTGATCGGCGAGCGCTACTCCGTCCAGAAGTTCGGGCTAACCATCTTCGAGAACGAGGAAGCCGAAGGGGTCTCGACGATCTCGTGTTCGCGCGGGTGAAAGCCGCAACGGGCGGCGATCCCGGTGTTCGCAGGATCGCCTACCCCAGGGGAGCGTTCGAGCCCTTCTATCATCCGAAATCGCGTTTCATTCCCGATCCCAGCGAACGTCTGCCGGCGATCGTGCGTGGCATCACACCGAACGTGAGTTGCGATCGCTATCTGGTTGCGACCACGCATAAAGGAGAATTGCCGGGCAGCCGCATGATGTTGAACGGCATCGGCACATTCAATCAAGGGCTCGGAAATCTGATCCGGCATTCGCATTTGTTCGCGAACATCTCGATCAACCTGATCGACGGACGGAGCTACGAGGAGATCAAGCGCCCCTTTGTGAATTTCGGCGCGAACTTCGCCGCAAGCATGCGACTGACCGAAGACCCGCTTAACAAGCTCGACAATGACCAGTTCCCCAACCCGCCCGCGGCCGCTTCGAGCAGCGCGATCCTGCGCGAGAAAACGCGGGCGCTCACACCGACAGGCTCGATCGGGGGCTTCCCGGGTATCTCAAGCAAGACTGACACGCACTCATTCGCGTTGACCAAGATGTGGCGGCCGAACGCTGCATCGGACCAGCCGTAGTGCGTTGCGATTTCGAAGTAGACACGCGATGAATAGCCCCGCCCGCCTCACGCCGATGGAAGGTTCCCGCCATGATCAAGCTCTATTGGTCGCCCCGCTCGCGCTCGTTCACGACGCTCTGGCTGATGGAAGAAAGCGGTCTTGCCTACGAGCGCGTGCTGACCGACATCTCAACCGGCGCGCAGAAGGCGCCGGATTTCCTCAAGGTCAACCCGATGGGCAAGGTGCCGGCGCTCGCCGACGCCGACGTTGCACTCGGCGAAGCCGCCGCGATCTGCGCCTACATTGCCGATCGCTATCCCGAGACGAAGCTTGCGCCCGCCGTGACCGATCCGCGCCGCGGGCGATACCTGCAATGGCTGTTCTTTTCGCCGGGCTGCATCGAGCCCGCCATCATCCAGATCTTCACCAAGATCGAGATCCCGACCTCGACCGCAGCCTGGGGCAGCGCGACGCAGGTGTTCGACGTGCTGGAGGCTGCGCTGGCCAGGGGACCATGGATTCTCGGCGAGGAATTTTCGGCCGCCGACATCACGATCGGCTCGGGCCTGAATTTCGCGGTGCGGCAGTTCAAGATGGTGCCATCGCGCCCCGCCTTCGAGGCCTATCTCGCGCGCTGCATGGCGCGGCCGGCATTCCAGCGTGCGGAGAAGATCGCAGCGGGTTGAAGCAGCTCTCTTAGGGTGGGCAAAGCGAAGCGTGCCCACGTTCTGTGCGCAATTGTTGAGAGATCGTGGGCACGTCGCTTGCGCTCCTTTGCCCACCCTGCGAAGTCCTACTCCGGGGCCTTCAAATCGTCCGGCCTCGGCATCAGGACTGTGTTGTAGCCGGAATCGACATAGTGGATCTCGCCGGTCACGCCGCCGGACAGATCCGACAGTAGATACAGCGCCGAGCCGCCGAGTTCGTCGAGCGTGACGCCGCGGCGGAGCGGCGAATGCTTCTGCATGAAGGCGAACATGGCGCGCGCCTCGCCGATGCCCGAACCCGCGAGCGTGCGGATGGGGCCTGCGGAGATCGCGTTGACGCGGATGCCGCGCGGCCCGAAATCGGAGGCGAGATAGCGCACGGAGGCCTCCAGCGCCGCCTTGGCCACGCCCATCACGTTGTAATTCGGCATCGCACGCTCGGAGGCGCCGAAGGTCAGCGTGATCATGCTGCCGCCCTCCATCATCAGCTCGGCGGCGCGCTTGGCGACCTCCGTGAACGAGAAGCAGGAGATCACCATGGTGCGCGAAAAGTTCTCGCGGCTGGTGTCGGCGTAGCGGCCCTTGAGTTCGTTCTTGTCGGCAAAACCGATGGCGTGGATTACGAAGTCGAGCTTGCCCCACTTCTCGCGCAGCACACCGAAGGTGGCATCGACGCTGGCGATGTCCTCGACGTCGCAAGGCAGCACCAGATCGACACCGAGCTGTTCGGCCAGCGGCTTGACCCGCTTGCCCAGAGCCTCGCCCTGGAAGGTGAAGGCGAGCTCGGCACCGTGGGCATGCAGCGTCTTCGCCATGCCCCAGGCGATCGAATGATCATTGGCGATGCCCATGATCAGACCGCGCTTGCCTTTCATCAAACCTTCCATCTCGCCATTACCTTCCGTTTTCGTCATGCGGGCAAAAGCGCGAAGCGCGTCGTCGCGCTGGATGTCCCGGGTATCAGCACTTCCAACCCCGGGGCCAATACGTGGATGGCCGGGACAAGCCCGGCCATGACGAGAAAATCAACAGTCCGCCAACAATGGCATCACGCATCCAGCCGGCTGAACACCAGCGTTGCATTGGTGCCGCCGAAGCCGAAGGAGTTCGACAGCACGGTACCGATTTTGACATTGTCGATGCGCTTGCGCACGATCGGCATGTCCGCGAACACGGGGTCGAGCTCCTGGATGTGCGCGCTCTCGCAGATGAAGCCGTTGTTCATCATCAGCAGCGAGTAGATCGCCTCCTGCACGCCGGTGGCGCCCAGCGAGTGGCCGGTCAGCGCCTTGGTCGCCGAGATCGGCGGGCACTTTTCGCCGCTGCCGAACACCCGACGGAGCGCGTCGATCTCGGGGGGATCGCCGGCGGGGGTCGAGGTCGCGTGGGGATTGATGTAGTCCACCTTGGTCTTCACCGTCGACATCGCCATGCGCATGCAGCGCTCGGCGCCTTCACCCGATGGCGCGACCATGTCGTAGCCGTCCGAAGTCGCGCCGTAGCCGACGATCTCGCCGTAAATGCGGGCGCCGCGCGCCTTGGCATGCTCGAGCTCTTCCAGCACCAGCACGCCCGCGCCGCCGGCGATGACGAAGCCGTCGCGGTTGATGTCGTAGGGGCGCGAGGCCGTGGCAGGCGTGTCATTGTACTTCGAGGACATCGCGCCCATGGCGTCGAACAGCACCGACAGCGACCAGTCCAGTTCTTCGCAGCCACCGGCGAAGACGACGTCCTGCTTGCCGATCTGGATCGTCTCGTAGGCATTGCCGACGCAATGGTTCGACGTCGCGCAGGCCGAGGAGATCGAGTAGTTCACGCCCTTGATCTTGAACCAGGTCGCAAGCGTCGCGGAGGCCGTGGACGACATCGCCTTCGGCACTGCAAACGGCCCGACGCGCTTGGGTCCCTTTGTGCGGGTGATGTCGGCGGCTTCGACGATGGTGCGGGCGGACGGGCCGCCGGAGCCCATGATGATGCCGGTGCGGACGTTGGAGACCTCGTCCGGCGACAGACCGGAATCCTGGATCGCCTGCTCCATGGCGACGTGATTCCACGCCGCGCCCTGACCGAGGAAACGCATGGCGCGGCGGTCGACCACCGTCGCAGGATCGAGCGTCGGCGCGCCTTGCACCTGGGAACGAAAGCCGAGTTCGGCATGTTTCTCAGCCCGAGAAATGCCCGACTTCGCCTCGTGAAGGCTCGCAAGCACTTCCTGGGTGTTGTTTCCGATCGACGAGACGATGCCCATCCCGGTGACCACAACCCGCCTCATGACAGCCTCGCCCTGCTCGTTGTCTTCTTGCTCGTTCTCTTCGTGATGATGCGCTCAGCCCAGGCTCGTGCCTTGCTTGAACAGGCCGACCTTCAGGTCCTTGGCGCGATAGATAATCTGGTCATCGACCGAAAGCCATCCGTCGGCAATCCCGAGCACCAGCTTTGAACGCATCACGCGCTTGATGTCGACGTTGTACACAACCTTGCGGGCCTCGGGCAGCACCTGACCGCTGAACTTCAATTCGTTCAGACCAAGCGCGCGGCCTCGACCTTCGCCCCCGGTCCAACCCAGATAGAAGCCGACCATTTGCCATAGCGCATCGAGGCCGAGGCAGCCGGGCATCACGGGATCGTTCTTGAAGTGGCAGCCAAAGAACCAGAGGTCGGGCTTCACGTCGAGCTCGGCGCGGACCACCCCCTTGCCGAATTCGCCGCCGGTCTCGCTGATGTCGGTAATGCGGTCGAACATGAGCATCGGCGGCAGCGGCAATTGCGCATTGCCAGGGCCGAACATCTCGCCGCGGGCACAAGCCAGCAGATCTTCATATTCGTAACCGTTGCGCCTGTTCAGCATGCGGAAGCCTCTGTGTTCTAACCCCGATTGAGCGGCGTTTCCGGCAAAACGGGGCCCATCTTATTCGAAAAGCAACGCCTGTTGCCCTTGTTAAGACGAGAATACCGAAGGATCCGGATGGATTGCGCGGCCCTGAATGCTTGGCCGCACCAAAATCGGCTAAGCGGAACCGCGGGCTCTCTAACACAGGCCATTTCGGGTAGCAAAGCGCTCTCATGAAGGTAAAATGGCGGGGCGCCGGCCCGGTTCCCGGCTAATTAGAACCACTCTAGTTGCGAGAAACTTGCATCTGCATCTATCTCTCCATATATGTTGCAGAGAGTTAGCGTCCACGCGTGCCCGATTTTGGAAATGACTGAAAACAGCGCCACCCGCCACGATGACGACGTTCACGCCGCGGCCCTCCTGTCCGGCCGCCAGCCGGCTTTGACCGGCTGCCCGTGGCACGACGTCAACGAAATGCTCCAGTCCGCCGGGCTGCGTCCGACGCGCCAGCGTATGGCGCTCGGCTGGCTATTATTCGGCAAGGGCGCGCGGCACCTCACGGCTGAAATGCTCTACGAGGAAGCGACGCTGGCCAAGGTTCCGGTGTCGTTGGCGACCGTCTACAACACGCTGAACCAGCTCACCGATGCCGGCCTGCTCCGCCAGGTCAGCGTCGACGGTACCAAGACCTATTTCGACACCAACATCACCACCCACCATCACTACTACCTCGAGAACAGCCATGAGCTGGTCGACATCGAGGACCCGCATCTGGCGCTGTCCAAGATGCCGGAGGTCCCCGAGGGTTACGAGATCGCGCGCATCGACATGGTCGTGCGCCTGCGCAAGAAGCGCTGAGACGTCACTGAAATCGATCTGAGATCGTCGTGGCCGGGCTGTCCCGGCCATCCACGTTTTTGGGCCAGGCGAGAAGAGCGTTTATGCCCGCGACAAAGCCCGGGCATGACGTTGGGGCAGCAGTTCGCCCTCTTTTGGCGTCAGTTGACCTGCTCGTCCGAGTACACGCCCCAGAGGCGCTCCTGCTGAATCCAGCCGTCAAAGCCGTTGCCGGTGACGCGGCACCAGTTTGCAGCGCACTTCTTCACCTGCGTAACGACGCCGGCCTGGAGCTTTGCTGAAACGGCGCTGTCGAGATCGGCACGATCGTAAATCGGGGCAAGGTCGTCCTTGTGCTTCATGGTGACGACCGCAGTGCGGCGGCCCGACAGCAGCGAGTGATAGACCCAGCCCTCGGCGCCTTCGGAATCGCGCACCCGGCGCCAATTCTCGAACTCGGCGGTGATTTCCACCGGCAGGCCTGAACGGGTGTAGACCCAGGCCACGTCATTGTCCTTGGTCGGGCCAGCGCGGACGTTCACGTGGTCCGATTTGAGGCTGACATAGCGCGGCACCGGCAGGCCGCTGGCGGTCTGGGGCGTGGTCTCCTTGGCCGAATGCGAGGGGCCGACCGAAGCGCTCAACCAGGTGCAAACGAGCGCCATCACCGAACAAATACGCCCCAACGCCATCAACCCGTCTCCCGTCGAGGACCCGGCCTTGCCGGACCCTCACCCCAAAATTCCCAACCTGCCGCGTACATCCGACCCGCCACGCGGGTGTTCCCCAAGCCTGACCCGTGGTTCTTGTCTTGGCCCGGCCTTCTGCTAGAGAGGACGGGCACTTGAACAACCAGTTTGCCCCGATTTTCCGGCCGGAAATCTCGGGAGAGCTTGGAGGAAACGCCGGGGACGGACACGGCAAGGGCAGTGTCGAACAACCGGGTTAATGAGGCCTCAACGACCAGCCTTTGGCGACAGAGGCGGCCTGCGATGCCCCATGAGAGCAGGACATGTCGGTGAAGAAAAAGCCCCTCGTCGTGGTGACGCGCAAGCTGCCGGATTCAATCGAGACGCGGATGCGCGAATTGTTCGACGCGCGGATCAATCTCGAGGACACGCCGATGTCCGCCGACCAGATCGCGGAAGCCGCACGCACCGCCGATGTGCTGGTTCCAACGGTCACCGACCATATCAGCGCTGACATCGTCAACCAGCCCGACTGCAAGCTGCGGCTGATCGCCAATTTCGGCAACGGCGTCGACAATATCGACGTCGAAGCCGCGCACGCCCGCGGCATCACCGTCACCAACACGCCGAAAGTTCTGACCGAGGATACCGCCGACATGACCATGGCGCTGATCCTCGCCGTGCCCAGGCGGATGATCGAAGGCGCCTCGATCCTGACCGAGGGAAAACCCTGGCCGGGCTGGTCGCCGACCTGGATGCTCGGCCACCGCATCGGCGGCAAGCGGCTCGGCATCATCGGCATGGGCCGGATCGGCCAGGCGGTCGCGCGCCGCGCCCGCGCCTTCGGCCTGCAGATCCACTATCACAACCGCCGTCCCGTCGCGCCGAAGATTGCCGAAGAGCTTGGCGCGACCTATTGGGAAAGCCTCGACCAGATGCTGGCGCGGATGGACATCATCTCGGTGAACTGTCCGCATACGCCGGCGACCTATCATTTGCTCTCGGCGCGGCGGCTGAAGCTGATCCGGAAAGACGCCTACATCGTCAATACCGCGCGCGGCGAGGTGACCGACGAGGACACGCTGATCAAGCTGATCGAAGGCGGCGAGATCGCCGGCGCCGGCCTCGACGTCTACGAGCACGAGCCCGCGGTCAACCCGAAGCTGGTGCGGCTCGCCAAGGCCGGCAAGGTGACGCTGCTGCCGCATATGGGCTCGGCCACGATCGAAGGCCGCGTCGAGATGGGCGAGAAGGTGATCATCAACATCCGCACCTTCCTCGACGCCCACAAGCCGCCGGATCGCGTGCTGCCGAGCATGCTCTGAGAACTTATTTGCTTCGCGTGTCGCGCTTGCGCCAGTCGGCGACGAAATCGATGAAGGCCCGCAGCGCGGGCGGCGTTTGCCGCCGGCTCGGGTAATAAAGGAACGGGCCGGGGAACGGCTCGCACCAATCTTCCATCAGGCTGACCAGGGCGCCGGACTGCAGGGCTTCGCCGACATAGCCGTCGATCGTTGCCCAGATGCCGGCGCCGTCGAGCGCGGCGCGCATCGCCAGGGTCATATTCGTCGAGATCAGTTTTGCGGGCGGATCGACCTTCACGACCTGACCGGCTTTCTCAAACTCCAGATCGTGCATGACGCCGCTCGAGTAGCGAGCGCGGATGCAATCATGCCCGAGCAGATCCTTCGGATGTTTCGGCCTACCGCGGCGCGCGAGGTAAGCAGGCGATGCGACGACGACGTAGCGCTGCGGGCCGCTCAGCGGGATCGCCACCATGTCCTGTGCGAGATGCTCGCCATAGCGCACGCCGGCATCGAAGCCGGCAGTGACGATGTCGACGAAGCCGCTCTCAGAGACGATGTCGAGATCGACCTGCGGATACGCTGCGAGAAACGGCCCGGCCATCGGCGCCAGCACGAGATCGACCGCCGGCGGCGGCGCATTGATGCGCAGGCGGCCCGAGGCGACCTCGCGCAGGCCCCGCACCTGATCGAGCGCATCGCCGACATCGCGCAGCGCCGGCGCCACCCGCGACAGCAGCAGCTCGCCCGCCTCGGTCAGGGCGACGCTGCGGGTGGTCCGGTTCAGCAGGCGGACGCCGAGGCGCTCTTCGAGATCCCGCAGCCGCTGACTAAGGCTCGACACGGACACACGCATTTCGATCGCGGCACGCCGGAAATTGCGGGTGCGGGCGACGGCCACGAAGACATCGAGATCGCGCAAGTCGGGCTTGGTCATTGTTCGATAATGTGAACAAGCCATTCCGGATTGTCCAGCTTATCCGCGCAATCGAGTTGGCGCATATCTGGCCTCGTCACGCGGCGCATCAGCCGCCTTTCGAGGAGAGCCATCATGGAACAGCGCAAACTCGGTTCAACCGGCCCCACCGTCTCCGGCCTCGGGCTCGGCTGCATGGGCATGTCGGATCTCTATGGTCCCACCGATCGCGGCGAGAGCATCGCCACCATCCATGCGGCGCTCGATGCCGGCGTCACGCTGCTCGACACCGGCGATTTTTACGCCATGGGTCATAATGAGATGCTTGTCCGCGAGGCGCTGAAGGATGTCTCACGCGAAAAAGTGCAGATCAGCGTGAAGTTCGGCGCGTTGCGTGGTCCCGCCGGCGAATTCTCGGGAATGGACACGAAGCCAGCGGCGACCAAAAACTTCCTCGCCTACTCACTGCAACGCCTCGGCACCGACTATATCGACATCTATCGCCCGGCGCGGCTCGATCCGAACGTGCCCATCGAGGAGACCATCGGCGGCCTCGCCGATCTCGTGAAGGCCGGCTACATCAGGCATATCGGCCTGTCAGAGGTCGGCTCCGATACCATCCGCCGCGCCCATGCCGTGCACCCGATCGTCGATCTCCAGATCGAATATTCGCTGATCGAGCGCGGCATCGAGCGCGATATCCTCAAGACCTGCCGCGAACTCGGCATCGGCATCACGGCTTACGGCGTGCTCGCGCGCGGACTGATCAGCGGCCACTGGACCAAGGACAAGGGCAAAGCCGGCAGAGACTACCGGCTGATGACGCCGCGTTTCCAGGGCGCGAACCTCGATGCCAATCTCGCGCTGGTGGAATCCCTCCGAGCGATTGCCGCCGAGATCGGCGCCACGCCGGCGCAGGTCGCGATCGCCTGGGTGGCGGCGCAGGGCAAGGAGATCGTGCCGCTGGTTGGCGCGAGAACTCGCAATCGTCTCACCGAAGCGCTCGGCGCGACCCGGTTCACGCTGACACAGGCGCATCTCGCTGCACTGGCAGAGGCCTTCCCGCCGGATGTCGCCTCCGGAACGCGCTACGCCGCCGAGCAGATGGCGCATCTCGACAGCGAGAAACCGGCCACGGCGTAACCGCGGCAATCAGGTGCGATGGGCGCTGAGGTCGGTGACCACAGGCCCATCACCGTTGAGCGGATTGGCCGGATCGCGCCCGTAGCGCAGCGTCTCGAAGCGCATCGCGCGCGCATCGATCATCAGGAGGCGGCCGACAAGGCCGTCGCCGAAACCGACGATCTCGCGGATTGCCTCCAGCGCCATCATCGAGCCGAGCACGCCCGCCAGCGCACCCATGACGCCGGCTTCCGCGCATGCCGGTACGGTGCCGGGCGGCGGCGCCTCCGGAAACAGGCAGCGATAGGTCGGGTTAACCTCGCCCTGCTCGTTCGTCTCATGCGCGCGGATGGTCGTGAGCGAGCCGTCGAAGGTGCCGAGCGCAGCGGTAATCAGCGGCCGCTTCGCGAAGAAGCAGGCATCCGAGACCAGATAGCGCGTGGAAAAATTGTCGGAGCCGTCGAGCACGAGGTCGTAGTCGCCGATCAGGCTGAGCGCATTGTCGGCCTTGAGCCAGGTGGCGTGACCGACGAAACGGACATGCGGATTGAGCTCCGCGATCCGCTCGGCCGCGCTCTCGACCTTGTGCCGGCCGATATCGGGCGTGGTGTGGATCACCTGGCGCTGCAGGTTGGACAGCGACACAACGTCGTCGTCGACGACGCCGAGCGTGCCGATGCCGGCTGCGGCCAGATACATCAAAGCGGGCGCGCCGAGCCCGCCGGCGCCGATCACCAGCGCGGAAGCCCGCTTCAGCGCGGCCTGGCCCGGACCGCCGACATCGCGCAACACGATATGGCGGGCATAGCGTTCGAGTTCGTCCGGGCTCAGCATCGTATTCCTTCCAACTCCCTCCCCCATGGTGAGGAGGCGCGAAGCGCCGTCTCGAACCATGAAGGGGCCTCGCTGCCTCAGCCGGGCCTGCATCCTTCGAGGCGCCGCTTGCGCGGCTCCTCAGGATGAGGGTCAAACACCTGAACCACCCCAACATTGTTCGCGACCAACGAGATGTGCTTCAATGACACCGCGTTCAATGGGCTGGTTGGATTTGTCATGAGATCGATGCTTGCGGCAACCTTGATGTTTGCGGCTACCACAGGCGCGCAGGCCCAGATGACCGCGCCACAAATCCCCGGCTCCACCCCGAAAACGGTTCAGACCGTTCCGGTCAAGCCTCCGGCGATGCAGACGCCCTCGGCGACGGCCGATGCCATGGCAAAAGCAGAGCGGCTGTCGCTGCAATCCGATCTCGCCTGGGTCGGCCAGTACAACGGCGCCATCACCGGCGACGTCAGCGAACGCATGGTCACCGCCATCAAGGATTACCAGAAGGCCAAGGGCGGCAAGCCGACCGGCGTGCTCAATCCGCAGGAGCGCGCCGCGCTGGCCGAGACGGCACGAAAGAAGCAGGACAGCGTCGGCTGGAAGATCGTGACGGAGCCGACCAGCGGCGCCCGGCTCGGCATTCCCTCAAAGCTGGTGACGCAGCAGGCGAGCGACGCCAACGGCTCGAAATGGACCTCGCCGACCGGAACCGTGCAGGTGCTGCTCAGCCGCCGCAAGGAGGCGAACCCGACCTCGGCGAAGCTCGCGGAGCTGGAGAAAGAGCCGTCCGGGCGCAAGGTCGACTACACCGTGGTAAAGCCCGACTTCTTCGTCCTGTCGGGCTTGCAGGGCCTCAAGAAGTTTTACGTCCGCGGCGCCTTTAGAGGCGACGAGGTCCGTACCATGACGATTCTCTACGACCAAGCGACCGAGAATACGGTCGAGCCGGTCGTGATCGCGATGTCGAGCGCCTTCAATGCATTTCCGCCTGGGCCGCAGGCCGGGCCGCCGCCGCGCAAGACCGTCGAGTACGGCACCGGCACTGTCGTCAGTGACGATGGCGCAATCGTTGCCGACCGCCTCGTCACCGACGGCTGCCTCGCGATCACGATCGCGGGCCATGGCAGTGCCGACCGTGTCGCCGAGGACAAGGAGCGCGGTCTCGCGCTGTTACACATCTACGGCGCACGCGGCCTGAAGCCGTTCAGCCTTGCTGACGGCGCGGCGAAGACGAGTGTCGATATCATCGGTATCGCTGATCCACAGAGCCAGGGCGGAGCGGCCGGTGTGTCGAGCCTCAAGGCCGCGCTGGCATCCGTCGGCGGCGGCGAGACCGCGGTGTCACCGCCGCCGGCTGTCGGATTTTCCGGCAGCCCCGCGATTGACAGTGACGGCAAGTTTGCCGGGATCGCATTGTTGAAGCCGACCCACGTGGCCGGCCCGGCCAATGCGGCGCCGGCGGCGCAGGCGGTACTGGTGCCGGCTGACCGCGTGCGCGCCTTCCTTCAGGCGAATGGCGTGAACGCAAGCGGCGGGGCGAGCGACGCCAAGGCGTCCGTGGTTCGCGTCATCTGCGTCAGGAAGTAGCGCCCCTCTCGAGCTAAGCAGCCTTGATGTTGCTAAGGAAGGTCTCGACTTCGCCGCGCATCGTCTCTGACTGCTTCGACAACTCGCTGGACGCCTGCAGCACCTGGTGGGCAGCGGCGCCGGTATCGCCGGCGGCCTGCTGAACCCCGACGACGTTCGCCGAGATTTCGCCGGTGCCGAGCGCCGCCTGCTGGACGTTGCGGGCGATCTCCTGCGTGGCCGACCCCTGTTCTTCAACGGCGCTGGCAATCGCCGACGCAATCTCGTTCATTTCAGTGATCGTCGCGCTGATGCCCCGGATCGCAGTGACCGCATCGCTCGACGAGTTCTGGATCGACGTAATCTGGGCACCGATCTGCTCGGTTGCCTTGGCGGTCTGCTCGGCGAGACTCTTGACCTCGGAGGCCACCACGGCGAATCCCCTGCCGGCTTCGCCGGCGCGCGCCGCTTCGATCGTGGCGTTGAGCGCGAGCAGGTTGGTCTGCGACGCGATGTCGTTGATAAGCTTGACCACGTCGCCAATGCTGGCGGCACCGTCATAGAGGCCTTGCACCGTCGTATTGGTGCGACCGGCCTCCTGGACGGCCTTTTGGGCGATCGCAGCCGACTGCGCCACCTGGCGGCCGATCTCGCTGACAGAACTGGCCAGTTCCTCCGACGCCGCAGCGACGGTCTGCACATTGGAGGAGGCCTCCTCGGTCGCAGCCGCGACCGCGGTCGCCTGGTTGGAGGTCTCTTCCGCCGTCGCCGTCATCGACGACGCCGTCGCCTGCAGCTCGGTGGAAGCTGACGCAACCGACCGCAGCACGGCGGATATGCTGGCGTCGAAGGCCTGGGTCAGTTCGTTGACACGCGCCGCCCGCGCCACGCGCGCCTTGATCGCCTCGGCCTCCTTGTCGGCAAGCTCCTTGGCCCTGATCATGTTTTCCTTGAAGATCAGCACCGCCCTGGCCATCAGGCCGATCTCGTCCTTCTTGTCGGTCGCGGGGATCGCGACCGAGTGATCGCCGCCTGCGAGCTGCCCCATGGCGCTGACCATGTTGAGGATCGGCGGCACGATCGAGCGATTGGTCAGGTAGACGACAGTCACCGCGACGCCGATGCCAACGCCGAGCAGCACCCAAAGCAGGGTCATCAGGAAGCCGGTCTCGGCGAGGACGGCGTCGCCGTCGCGCTTGAGATTGTCCTGCTGCCGGGAAACCATTCCGCCCGAACGCGCACCGCCGGAGTCTTTCGCGCCGGCAAAGATATCGAGAAGCTTGTTGGCGCGCGGCGCCGCTTCGTTGGTCAGGAACCACTGCGCCATGTTCCAGCGGTCCGAGGCACGGATTTCAAACATTTTCTGCGGCAACGGCGCGAATTTTTTGCGGGCGTCAACAAGCGCGTCGAACGCCCCTTGCTGGGCCCGTGTCATCTCCGAGCGCCGCTTCGCAAGCGCTTCGAACTTCTTCTCATTGAGCGCCCAGAGTTCCTCGAACTCGGTCTTGAAGGTCTTGTCCGCGGTCAAGAGATAGGCGCGAATAGCGCCGATCGCCATCGCCATGCTGCCACGCAGATCCGCAAAGCCGATCAGCAGGCTCTTGCGCTCGTCGGTCGAGGCTATGTTGCCTTCCTCCTCGATGATCGAGGTCGCCTTCTGGAGCATGAGCTTGGCCAGCGGCGCCGCTTCGACCGCGAGAATCTTTG
This sequence comes from Bradyrhizobium sp. 199, assembly GCF_023073355.1. Taxonomy (GTDB): domain Bacteria; phylum Pseudomonadota; class Alphaproteobacteria; order Rhizobiales; family Xanthobacteraceae; genus Bradyrhizobium. The sequence continues at coordinate 55,412 of NZ_JADPJI010000002.1, read as the reverse complement.
CCGCGGGCTGTTCGTCGGCGGTGTGAGCGATCGCCTCGGCCTTGTCCTGCGCGTTGCGCAACTCGTCGAGCAGCGGCTTGGCCTGTTTCCAATCTGCTTTGTTCTGCTCGGAGGTCCAATGACCCGACAGATTGTCCATTTTTGCGCCGTAGCGCTGCATGTCGTTCCAGAGCGTTGCGCGCTCGGCCTTGAACGTATCGTTGCCCGTGATGAGCCAGCCGCGCAGGGATGCAAGTGAGGCATAAACTCCTGCCACGACGTCACTCGCCGTCATGGCCGTCGGTACCCGAAGGTGCACCGTGCGGGTGGTAGATGCCTCGACCTCGCGCACCTTGAGGATCGTGGTCCCCACCACGACGGCCAACAACGCACACAACGCGCTGAAACCAACAATCAAGCGGCCTCGAATATTCAAATTCAGGAATGCCATGCCAGTCCCTATCCGTGCGAGCAGAAGCGCTGCTCAACGATTGGGCATCAACGTAAAAAATGGACGAACGGCCGAGCCGTAGTTGTACCAAGTTGTTCTGCGTCAGACGTCAAAAGGCCCGTAGAACAACCGGGCTATGACCGTTGCATTGCACATGAAACTTTGCGCTGCGCTGCGGGGTGCGTTTGCGGGTCAGGCCAGAGTGAACCTCACGCCGGCCCGCGCAAGCCCGCCGGAAATCCCGACCGGCGTGCCGTCCGCACGCCAGCAGGCGGCGCCAGTCATGGTGCCGTCGTCGTGGAATGCGATCCCGTTCATGCCGCCGGCGACGGTCGCGACGGGCTGCACCTTGTGGCCGAGCGCCGCGAGCTTCACGCACACCCTCTCCGGCACCGTCTGCTCGACCTCTAGCGCATTGCCCTCGGTCCAGACCCTGGGCGCCTCGACGGCCTCCTGCAGGCTCATGCCGTGGTCGATCAGATTGACCAGCGCCTGCATTGCGCTCGGGAAGATGCGTTTTCCGCCTGGCAAGCCAAGCGCGTAGCGCAGCTTTCCGTCACGCAGCGCCATCATCGGCGACATCGACGTCGTCACCCGCTTGCCCGGCGCCAGCGATAGCGCATGGCCGGGACGCGGATCGAACAGGTTCATGTAATTATTGGCGATGGCGCCGAGGCCCGGGATCATGATCTTCGCACCGAACAGATTGTTGATGGTCTGCGTGGTCGCAACCACGTTGCCGAAGGCATCCGCCGCCGTCACGTGCGTGGTGTGTGCCCCTTCAAGCTGCGACACGCCGGCGCTCCAGGTCTGCGCCCGTGCCGGATCGATGGCGCCGCGGCGCTCCTGGGCATAGGCCTTCGACGTCAGCCGCTCCACGGGGACGCCGACATAATCAGGATCGCCGCTGGCCGCAGCGCGATCGGCGAATGCGATCTTCAGGACTTCGGCGAGACAGTGGATGGTCTCGGGCGTACCGAAGCCAAGACCTTCGATGTCGTAGCCCTCCAGAATGTTCAGCATCTGCGCGATGTGCACGCCGGAGGCCGCGGGCGGCGGAGGGCCAAGGATGGTCCAGCCGCGGTAGTCCGCGCGGATCGGCTGCCGCTCGACCGTCTTGTAATTCGTGAGATCGTTGCGACGGATGAAGCCGCCGGCCTTTTCCATGTAGTCGACGAGGATGTCGCCAAGCGGCCCCTCGTAGAGCGCGGTCTCGCCGTGGTCGGCGATATGGCGCAAGGTCTCGGCGTATTCGGCCTGTACCACGCGCGCGCCGGTCTTGAGCGGCTCGCCGTCTGGCAGATAGATCGCCGCGATCGGCTTGTCTTTGCGCATCTCGGCGGCGCTCTCCTTGATGCATTCATGCAGATAGGGGGTCGCCGCATAGCCGCGCGCGGCATGCTTGATCGCGGGCTGCATGACGTCGGCGAGGCTCATGGTGCCGAACCTTTGCTGCGTTTCGCACCAGGCTTTCAGCGAGCCCGGTGTAGCAACCGCCTTCGGGCCGTTGAGGTTTTCATTGCCGACGGTGTCGAACACGTCATGCGCCGAGCCCGGCGTGGAGGTGTAGCTGGTGTCAAGCACCGCCGCGGGCACGGTGCTCTGCCCGTCGATGAAACGGTGGCTGCCGTCGGCGAGCCGTATGTGTGCCATGCCGCCGCCGATGATGCCGACCATCATCGGCTCGACCACCGTCAGCGTGAACAGGGTCGCGATCGCGGCGTCGACGGCGTTGCCGCCTGCCGCCAGCATCTCCGCGCCGGCGCTGGAGGCTAGTGGATGGTTGCTGACCACCATGCCGCGGCTCGATACCGCAGGCATCTTCTGGCATTCAAAATTCGTCGCCGTCCGGTCGCGCCACTTTCCGCCCATGCCGCTTGTCCTTTTATGCACGGCGGCAAGCACACCACACGTACGAGTACGGGTCCAGTATTGGTACGGATTAGCTGGCATTCCGTGTTCCGCCATCATTGCTACTGCTGATTCGGACCTCCGCGATCCCCTTTGGATCGGGCCGGCACGTCCTGAGCAAGAAGAGCTCAGCATCCACATCGATGCACGTTCGCGTGGCGTTTCCCTGACCCAAGCACTCCAAAGGATTGATCTTCAAATGCACACGATCGTACTGGCCACCCAAAAGGGTGGCAGCGGTAAGAGCACGCTCGCCATCGGCCTCGCGCTCGCGGCCAAGCAGGCCGGCTTCACCGTCCGCCTGATCGAGACCGACCCGCAGGGCACCCTGTCCAACTGGCAGCGCCGTCGCGCCGCCGATGATCTCGTCGTCGAGCCGATCTATCACGCCGCCGACATCGAGCCGCGCCTGAAGATGCTGGCCGATAGTGGCCTCCAGCTTGCGATCGTCGATACTGCCGCCGGCCTCAGCGCCGCCACCACTGCGGCGATCCGTCATTCCAACCTCTGCCTGATCCCGGCGCGCCCGAGCGTCGCCGACATCGAAGCGACCGTCTCGACGCTGAGCGTCGCGCGCGCCTGGAAGCGGCCTTACAGCTTCGTGCTGAACCAGACGCCGATCCGCGGCCAGCGCATCGACAACGCCGCCAACACCCTCGCCGAAGAAGCCGCGCTCGATCTTGCGGAGGTGCTCGCGCGTCCGCTGATCGTGATGCGCAACGATCATCAGGATTCGCTCGCGAGCGGCCTTGCCGTCAGCGAATTCGCGCCGAACGGCAAGTCGGCGGACGAGATCCGCGGCCTCTGGCGCTGGATTGAGGCCCGGCTCGAGCTCACTGCGAGGACCGGTGTCCTGATCGACCAGGTGATGTCGGCTGCGGACGGCATGCTGCATGCCGCCGCCAAGCTTACGGCGGACGAGACCACGACGCTGGCGTCCTGAGCGGGGCGATCGCTCGGACGGCAGTTGGCCCTTCACCATCCTGTAGGGCCCCAGCGACGAAGCAATCCGGCCACCAGCCCGGCCGGATTGCTTCGCCTCGCGCTTCTTCGGAATGCTCTATCCACCCGTCATTGCGAGCGCAGCGAAGCAATCCAGAATCCTTCCGCGGAGGGACTCTGGATTGCTTCGTCGCAAGGGCTCCTCGCAATGACGCCCGTGGCGGCCTTCGAAAACCTCACGGCCTTCCGGACTCGGACCGCTTGCCTGATCGTCACTTCTGACATTTCGGACACCAGAACGTCGATCGACCGTTCTGGGTGAAGCGCTTGATCGTGCCGCCGCAGCGCGGGGTCGTGCAGGTCTCGCCTTCGCGGTCATAGACCTTGAACGAATGCTGGAAATAGCCGAGCTCGCCCGAAGTCTGGCGATGGTCGCGCAGAGACGAACCGCCGGCCTTGATGGCGTCGTTGAGCACGGTGTGGATCGCGCCGACCAATCGCTTGGCGTGGTCGGTTGGCTCGCCCCCGGCAACGCCCTTGCGACCCTTGGTCGCGAGCGTCGCCGCGATCCGGCGTGGCGACAGATGCGAGCGATGCAAGGCTTCGCAGACATAGATGTTGCCGAGCCCCGCGACCACGCGCTGGTCGAGCAGCGCCGCCTTCAGGCTCGTGGTCTTGCCTGCGCAGGACCGCGCCAGCATCGCGGCATCGAATTCGTTGCCGAGCGGCTCGGGGCCGAGCCCGCGCAGCAGCGGTTCTTCATCAAGCGCGCTGCGTGCGATCACTTTCATGTAACCGAAGCGGCGCGGGTCGTTGAAGACGATGTCGGCGCCGGAGGACATCCGAAACAGCACGTGATCGTGCGCGGAATCCTTGGCCTTCGGATAGTGAAACTCGCCAGGCACGGCGTCGTTGCCCCGCTTGATGACTCGGAATGAGCCCGACATGCCCAGATGCATCAAGAGCACATCGCCGGAGGCGAGATCCGCCACGAGATATTTTGCGCGGCGGCCGAGGCCCGTGACGACCTGCCCCTTGAGCCGAGCCACGAAGTCCGGCTGGAACGGAAAGCGCAGGTCCGGCCGGCGGGCCTCCGCGGACAGGATTTTCGCGCCCTCCATGACGGGCTGAAGGCCGCGGCGGACGGTCTCGACTTCGGGCAATTCGGGCATGGTCAGGCATTCACCTTATGAGGGCGGTGTGATAGCGCCATTGCGGCGGGCGCGCTATGGTCCGCCCAGTGGAGTAGAGTAATGGATCGGCCGGGCGAAACCACGCATTTTGGCTTCAGGGACGTTCCCCTCGGGGACAAGCAGACGCTGGTGAACGACGTGTTTCACAGCGTGGCCTCGCGCTATGATCTGATGAACGATCTGATGTCCGGTGGCCTGCACCGGGTCTGGAAGGACATCATGATCACGGCGCTCGACCCGCCCAGGAGCGACCGGCCGTTCGCGTTGCTCGACGTGGCCGGCGGCACCGGCGACATCTCCTTCCGCGCCGCCAAGGCCGCAGGTGCGGGCTTCCATGCCACCGTTTGCGACATCAACACCGACATGCTCGCGGTCGGCCGCGAGCGCGCCGTCAAGCGGCATCTCGAAACCCGGGTCGATTTCGTCGAAGGCAATGCCGAAGCGCTCGCCTTCGCCGATCGCGGCTTCGACGCATATACGATTGCTTTCGGCATCCGCAATGTGCCGCGGATCGACCTTGCGCTGCAAGAAGCCTATCGCGTGCTGAAGCCCGGCAGCCGCTTCCTCTGCCTGGAATTTTCCAGCGTCGAGATGCCGGGGCTCGATCGGCTTTACGACCTGTTCTCGTTCAAGGTGATCCCGCCGCTTGGCCGCATGATCACCGGCGATGCCGAGTCCTATCAATATCTCGTCGAATCGATCCGCAAGTTTCCAAAACCCAACGCGTTCGCCGACATGATCCGCGACGCCGGCTTCGCCCGCGTCAGCTGGCAGACATTGTCCGGCGGCATCGTCGCACTGCATTCGGGCTGGCGTTTGTGATCTCAGCCTTTAACCACATTGCGCGCCTGATCCGCGCCGCGTTCGTGTTTGCCCGCGAGGGCGTGTTCGGCTCGGTCGATCCGAGCCTGGTGCCGCCGCCGGGACAGCTCGCGCTGAAGCTGGCGCGTCTCGTCGAACGCCGCGGCACCAAGCACGGCCCGCGGATCTCGCGCGCGCTGACGCGGATGGGCCCCGCCTATCTCAAGCTGGGACAGTTCCTGGCGACGCGCCCCGACGTGGTCGGGGTCATCATGGCGCGCGACCTCGAAAGCCTTCAGGACCGCCTGCAGCCATTTCCACAGGCCGAAGCCGAGGCCGCAATTGCGACGTCACTGGAGCGGCCGCTCACGGACGTGTTCGTCAGCTTCGGGCCTCCCGTCGCGGCCGCCTCGATCGCGCAAGTGCATCGCGCCGAAGTCTTGCACCACGGGATCCGCACGTCGGTCGCGGTCAAGGTGCTCAGGCCGAACGTCGCCGCGCGCTTCCGCCGCGACCTCTCCGACTTCTTCTTCGTCGCGCACAAGGCCGAGACCTACTCGGCGGAAGCGCGGCGGCTGCGCCTCATCGAAGTCATCAACACCATGTCGCGCTCGGTCGCGATGGAGATGGACCTGCGGCTGGAGGCCGCTGCGCTGTCGGAGATGGCGGAGAACACGCGCGACGACCCTGATTTCCGCGTGCCGGCCGTCGACTGGGACCGCACCACGCACAACGTGCTGACGATGGAATGGATCGACGGCATCGCGCTGAACGATCACAAGCGCCTGGCAGAGTCGCAGGTCGATTTGCCCGATCTCGGCCGCAAGGTGATCCAGAGCTTCTTGCGGCACGCACTTCGCGACGGCTTCTTCCATGCCGACATGCATCCGGGCAATCTGTTCCTGGACGATGCCGGCCGTCTCGTCGCGGTCGATTTCGGCATCATGGGCCGGCTCGGCATGAAGGAGCGGCGCTTCCTCGCTGAAATCCTGCTCGGCTTCATCACCCGCGATTATCGTCGCGTCGCTGAGGTGCATTTCGAGGCGGGCTACGTGCCCGCGCATCACTCGGTCGAGAATTTCGCGCAAGCGATCCGCGCCATTGGCGAGCCGATTCACAACCGCACGGCGGAAGAGATCTCGATGGCGCGGCTGCTGACGCTGCTGCTCGAGGTCACCGGCCTGTTCGACATGACGACGCGGCCGGAGCTGATCCTGCTGCAGAAGACCATGGTGGTGGTCGAGGGCGTGGCGCGCGGCTTCGATCCCAAGCTCGACATCTGGAAGATCGCCGACCCCGTGGTACGCGAATGGATCGAGCGCAATCTCGGCCCGATCGGCCGGGTGCAGGGGGCGCTCGCCGGGACCGGAGACATCGCGCGGGTGCTGATGCGCCTGCCGGAGATCGTGGAGCGGTCCGTGAAGGTCCTGGAGCAGCTCGAGACCATGACGCGGGACGGCATCAGGCTGTCGCCGGAGAGCATCGCCGCGATGGGACGCAGCGAAGGCCGCAAGACCCGCTGGCGCACCGTCGCGCTCTGGATCATCGCCGCAACCTTCATCGGCATCCTGATCGCCGTCCGGAATCTATGATTGCACTGCAATCACGCGGATGATAGCATCGCTATCATTCTGTGCTGGAGGTCGTCATGGCAAGCCTGACCATCCGCAAACTGGACGATCACGTCAAAACCTATCTGCGGCTGCGCTCGGCCAAGAACCGCAGGTCGGTCGAGGAAGAGGTCCGGGTCATCCTGCGGGAGCTGATCGAGGGCCGCGAGGAGCCGCTGACGCCGTTTTCTGCCCCGGCGGCGGCATCGTCCGCTCCCACGGCACAGCGCACCGGCGCCCTTCCCGAGGCCAGTGTCACCCTCATCATCGGCGGCGGCATCGCCGCCTACAAATCGCTCGACCTGATCCGCCGGCTGAAGGAACGCCGCATCGAGGTCCGCTGCGTCCTGACCAAGGCGGCGCAGCAATTCGTCACGCCGTTGGCGGCGAGCGCGCTCTCGCATGAGCGCGCCTATACCGACCTGTTCGACCCGCAAAGTGAGTTCGACGCCGGCCACATCCGCCTGGCGCGCGACTGCGACCTGATCGTGGTGGCGCCCGCGACCGCCGATCTGATGGCCAAGATGGCCAACGGCCATGCCGACGATCTCGCCAGCGCCATCCTGCTCGCGACCAACCGCAAGGTGCTGCTGGCGCCGGCAATGAACCCACTGATGTGGAACAATGCGGCGACGCGGCGCAACGTCGGCTTGCTCCAGCGCGACGGCGTGGTTCTGATCGGCCCCAATTCCGGCGAGATGGCGGAAGCCGGCGAGGCCGGAACAGGCCGCATGTCCGAAGCCGTCGAGATCGCCAACGCCGCCGAGCGGCTGCTGCGGCCGCCGGTGCCGAGGCCACTTGCCGGCAAGCGGGTGCTGATCACCGCGGGCCCCACGCATGAGCCGATCGATCCGGTGCGCTACATCGCCAACCGCTCCTCCGGCAAGCAGGGCTTTGCCATTGCAGCCGCGGCGCAAGCGGCGGGCGCCGAGGTGATTCTGGTCAGCGGTCCCGTCGATCTCAGCGATCCCCAGGGCGTCACGGTGAAGCACGTGGAATCGGCGCGGCAGATGCTGGAGCAGGTGCAGGCCTCGCTTCCCGCCGACATCGCGATCTTCGCCGCCGCGGTCGCCGACTGGCGCGTTGCCAATGAAGGCGAGCAGAAGCTGAAGAAGACCTCGGCCGGCATGCCGCCGCTTCAGCTGGTCGAAAATCCCGACATTCTCGCCACCATCTCGAAGCTGACCGACAGGCGCCCGCCGCTGGTGATCGGCTTTGCGGCCGAGACCGAGCACCTCATCGACAACGCCAAATCGAAGCTCGCGCGCAAGGGCTGCGACTGGATCGTTGCAAACGACGTCTCGCCTGCCACCGGCGTGATGGGCGGCGATCGCAACACGGTGCATTTGATCAGCCGCAAGAACGACGGGAAGGACGGCGGGATTGCAGTTGATTCCTGGCCGGTGATGACCAAGGAACAGGTCGCCATCGAACTGGTCGCGCATGTCGCGAAAAGCCTGAGCCATAAATCCCGGGAGCCGGCATCTTGAGCACCAAAGTCACTGTGGAACTGCAACGCCTCGCCCATGCCGACGGCCTGCCGCTGCCCACCTATCAGACCGCCGAGGCCGCCGGGCTCGACCTGATGGCGGCGGTTCCTGACAACGAACCCCTCACGCTGGCGCCCGGGCAATATGCGTTGGTGCCGACGGGGCTCGCGATCGCCTTGCCGGCTGGGCACGAGGCGCAGGTGCGACCGCGTTCGGGTCTTGCGGCCAAGCACGGCGTCACCGTGCTGAACTCGCCGGGCACGATCGACGCCGACTACCGCGGCGAGATCAAGGTGATCCTGATCAATCACGGCCAAGCCGCCTTCGTGATCAAGCGCGGCGAGCGCATCGCCCAGATCGTGATCGCGCCCGTGGTGCAGGCCGCCCTGGTTCCCGTGGCCAGCTTGTCCACGACCGATCGCGGCGCCGGCGGCTTCGGCTCGACCGGCCGCTAACGCGCGACAGTTTCAGCCGAATCATCCCGAAGAACGACGTGAGCTGGAACATCGCGCCCGGCATTTTTGGGGAGTGGCGTTTACGTTCACGATCTGGACTCTTACCGGCGGAGTCACGGTGAGGGTATTGTCTTTTGATTCGCGCGCGACGGGGGTCGCCGCGCGCAAATCCGTGCGATCTTGGGGCAACTATGTCAGGCGTGATCGTGTCGATGCGTCGGACGCTGCTGTCGTGCACATCGCTGGTGCGCAACGGCTTATTGGGGGGCGCTCTTGCAGCGCTGCTGCCGGCTGCGCCGGCTGAGGCCGCCGATCTCCTCGACACTCTCTCCATCATGCTGGATTTCAACCGGCAGGAACTCGCGGTGCTCGCCACCGCGCTGGCTTTGCTCGGCTTCTCGGTGATGGCCGCGATCCTGTTGATGCGCACGCGGGTGCGTACGGCGAAGAACGAGGCGCGTCTGCGCGCCCGAATCGGGGAACTCCAGCTCCAGGCTGACCGATACGGCGCGCTGCTGTTCGCCGAGCCGCAAATCCTGATCTCATGGCCGGCCGGCGACAACCGCGCGCAAATCTCGGGCGACATATCCTTGGTGCTGCCGCGCGATTCGTCCCCGCAGCGCGTGCTCGCATTCGGAACCTGGCTGCCGCCGGAACCCGCGCTGCAGATGGATCATGCGGTCGATGCGCTGCGCGACCGCGGTGATGGATTCCAGCTGACGCTGACCACCGCCCATGGCCACACGCTGGAGGCCATCGGCCGCGCCATCGGCGGCCAGGCCATTGTCCGGATTCGCGAACTCTCAGGACTCCGCCGCGATCTGGCCGAAACCAATCTGCGCTACAACGCGCTCTCCGACGAGACCGAGATGCTGCGCGGCTTTGCCGCCGCCGCACCCTGGCCGATCTGGGCCAAGGGCGAGAACGGCGCGCTGACTTATGCCAACCCGGCCTATGTGCGGGCCACCGAGGCGAACAGCATCGTCGACGCGCACGAGCGCAAGCTCGAGCTGCTCGACAGCGCCGATCGCACCGCGATGGAGCGGGGGTTGAAGGACGCGGCCAATTTCAACGCGCGGCTGCCGATCGTGATCAGCGGCGAGCGCCGAATCTACGACGTGCGTGCCGTCAATGTCGGCAGCGGCAGCGTCGGCGTCGCCATCGATGCCAGCGAGGCGGATGCGCTCAGCTCCGCGCTGGTGCGGATGGCGGAGGCGCATCGCCGCACGCTCGACCAGCTCTCCTCCGGCGTTGCCGTATTCGACGGCCAGCGCCGGCTTGCCTTCTACAACGATTCCTACCGCCGGCTGTGGGACCTCGACCGCAGCTTCCTCGACGCCAACCCGGATGATTCCAGCGTGCTCGACCAGCTCCGCGCCGCGCGCAAGCTGCCGGAGCAGCCGGACTTCCGGGCCTGGAAGTCCAAGCTGCACGAGGCCTATCGCGCGGTCGAGGCGGCCAAGGACACCTGGTACCTGCCGGACGGCCGCGCTCTCTCGGTCGTCACCACGCCGAACCCGGAAGGCGGCGTCACCTATCTGTTCGACGACGTCACCGAGAGCCTCCAGCTCGCCCGCCGCTTCGACGGCATGATCCGGGTTCAGCGCGAGACGCTGGACAGCCTCGCCGAGGGCGTCGCCGTGTTCGGCAGCAACGGCAAGGCCCAGCTGTTCAACCCGGCCTTCGTCCGGATGTGGAAGCTGTCGAGCGATGCCATGCGCGACGAGCCGCACATCCAGACCGTCGAAGGCTGGTGCCATCAGCTGTTCGATGACCCGGTGGTCTGGCGCCAGATCCGCGAGGCCGTCACCTCGATCGAGAATCGCGCCGACGTGCCGCTGAAGCTGGAGCGCAAGGACGGCAGCGTGCTCGACGGCATGATCCGGCCGCTGCATGACGGCGCGACCATGCTGACGTTCCAGGACATCACCGACACCGAGAACGTCGAGCGTGCGCTGCGCGAACGCAACGAGGCGCTGGAGGCCGCCGACCAGATGAAGGTGGATTTCGTCCACCACGTCTCCTACGAGCTGCGCTCACCGCTCACCACCATCATCGGTTTTGCGCACTTCCTGAGCGATCCATCGACCGGGCCGCTGACGCCGAAGCAGGCCGAATATCTCGACTACGTCACCAAATCGACCAATGCGCTGCTGGCGCTGACCAACAACATCCTCGATCTCGCCACCATCGATGCCGGCGCCATGAAGCTGGAACTCGGCCCGGTCGACGTCAGCAAGACCATCGAGCTCGCCGCCGAGGGCATCCAGGACCGCCTCGCCACCGACCGCATCCGCCTCAAGGTCGAGATCGCGCCCGACGTCGGCAGCTTCACCGGCGACGAGAAGCGCGTGGTGCAGGTGCTCTATAATCTCCTCGCCAACGCCGTCGGGTTTTCTCCACAGGATTCTACCGTCGGCATCAGCGCGCGCCGCACCGAGCGCAGTGTGGTCTTCACCGTGACAGATTCCGGGCCTGGAATACCTGCCGACATGAAGGACAAGGTGTTCAACTGGTTCGAAAGCCGCTCGCAGGGCTCGCGTCACCGCGGCGCCGGGCTCGGCCTGTCGCTGGTGCGCTCCTTCGTCGAGCTGCATGGCGGCAAGGTGCGGGTGGACTCGATAGTCGGCCGAGGGACGGTCGTGATCTGCGATTTTCCGACCGACCAGGCGGCGCATCGCGACGCCGCCGAATGACCGGACCCATTACATTCTCAGTCGCGCTTCACAACGAGGCGGCCACCGCGCAGTTGATGGCCGACCTCGCGCTGCTGGTCGGCCCCGGCGACGTGATCACCCTCACCGGCGATCTCGGTGCCGGCAAGACCGCGGCTGCGCGCAGCCTGATCCGCTATCTCGCCGGCGACGAGGCGCTGGAAGTGCCGAGCCCGACCTTCACGCTGGTGCAGGGTTACGAGCTGCCGCCATTTCCGGTGATGCATGCTGATCTCTACCGCGTCGAGGACGAGAGCGAGCTCGAGGAGATCGGGCTTTCGCCGCTCCCGGATGCAACGCTCGTCCTGATCGAATGGCCGGAGCGTGCGCCGTCGGCGATGCCACAAGACCGCATCGACATCGCGCTGACGCATCGACCGGCGCTGGGCTCTAACGCGCGCGCCGCCGACATCACCGGCTATGGCAAGGCCGCCGCGATTGTGGCGCGGTTGCAGGCCCTGCGCGAGTTTCTGGACGCCGCCGGCTACATGGACGCGACGCGCAAGCGCATGGCCGGCGACGCCTCGACCCGCTCCTATGCGCGGCTGCTGCGCGACGACGGCATCGTCATCCTCATGAACTTCCCGCAGCGCCCGGATGGTGCAGCGGTGTACAACGGAAAATCCTACAGCGCGGCGGTGCATCTCGCCGAGAATGTAAAGCCCTTCGTCGCCATCGACGAAGGCCTGCGCGCGCAGGGCATCTCGGCGCCTGCCATTCATCATTCCGATCTCGACCATGGCTTCCTGATCACCGAGGATTTCGGCAGCGAAGGCGTGATCGAAGGCGACCCGCCGCGGCCGATTGCCGAGCGCTACGAGGCCGCGACCGACCTATTGGCCACGCTGCACGGCAAGGCGCTGCCGGAAACCCTGCCGCTGGCGGGCCAGAGTTACGACATCCCGGTGTTCGACAACGAAGCGCTCTTGATCGAAATCAGTTTGATGCCGGAATGGTATCTGCCCGACCGCAACGCGCCGCTGAGCGAAGCGGCCCGCGCGGAATTTTTCGCGATGTGGCGCGAGCTGCTCAAGAAGCCGCTGGCGGCGCCGCAGACGTGGGTCATCCGCGACTACCACTCGCCCAATCTGATCTGGCTCGGCGATCGCAGCGGCATCGAGCGCGTCGGCGTGATCGATTTCCAGGACACCGTGCTCGGACCGCAATCCTACGATGTCGTCTCGCTGCTTCAGGACGCCCGCATCGACGTGCCCGAGACGGTTGAGCTGACGCTGCTGTCGCGCTACATCAAGGCACGACGCGCGAGTGATGCAGGCTTCGATCCCGCCGGCTTCGCCGAGCTCTACGCCATCATGTCGGCGCAGCGGAACACGCGCCTGCTCGGCACCTTCGCCCGCCTCAACCGCCGCGACGGCAAGCCGCATTATTTGCGCCACCAGCCGCGGATCTGGACCTATCTCCAACGCTCGCTGGCGCATCCGGCGCTGAACTCCTTGCGCGACTGGTATCTCACCCACGTCCCACCGCCGCAGGCCTGATTTGGGGCCGATTTACCGGCTGTTAGCCAAGACCTCGGTATTCTGGCGGCGAGGCAGCCGGATCATTGCGGGGCTGGAGCGGGCACATGGCGGTAAAGACGGACCAGCGCGGCAACAGCCGGGTTGTTTTCGAGCGCGGCATTTCGGCCCAGATGATGGGGATCGACGGCACCTGGCGGCGCGACTGCACCATGGAGGACGTCTCCGAAACCGGCGCCAAGCTGACCATCGACGGCTCGGTCGAGGGCCTGCATCTGAAAGAGTTCTTTCTGCTGCTGTCGTCGACCGGCTTGGCCTATCGGCGCTGCGAGCTGGCCTGGGTCAATGGCGACCAGATCGGCGTCAATTTCCTCAAGCTCGGCGACCGGAAGAAAAAGGCGCGCTCCACAGCCGTCGGGGCATGATGGCAACACCCGTCGTACAACCGTCACGGCGGCTGGTTAAGGCGGTTGAGATGCGGTGCGGCTGATCGAACCTCGTGCTAGATTGCTGCGAACGCGAAAGGTCTGAGAAAGCGAAGGATGTCCGTCAAACCGACCAAAGCCATGGTGCTCGCCGCAGGGTTCGGCCTGCGCATGCGTCCGCTGACGGACAAGATGCCGAAGCCGATGGTGCCGGTGGCGGGACAGCCGCTGCTCGACCACGTGCTCGACAAGCTCGGCCAGGCCGGCGTGACCGAGGCCGTGGTCAACGTGCATTACCTGCCGGACCAGATCATCGATCACACCGCATCGCGCCAGCATCCGCGCGTGACCATCTCCGACGAACGCGACCAGGTGCTCGGCACCGGCGGCGGCGTGGTCAAGGCGCTGCCGCTGCTCGGCGATGCGCCGTTCTTCCACGTCAATTCCGATACGCTCTGGATCGACGGCGTGCGCTCGAACCTGACGCGGCTCGCTGAAAACTTCGATCCGGAACGCATGGACATTCTGCTCCTCATGGCGCCGACCGCGACCAGCATCGGCTATAGCGGCCGCGGCGATTACGGCATGCTGCCCGATGGCGCCCTGCGCAAGCGCAAGGAAAAAGAGATCGTTCCGTTCGTCTATGCCGGCGCCGCGATCCTGTCGCCGTCGATCTTCGAGGGCGCACCGGCGGGCGAGTTCTCGCTGACCAAGATGTTCGACCGCGCCAACGAGCAGGAGCGGCTGTTCGGCCTCCGGCTCGACGGTGTCTGGATGCATGTCGGCACGCCCGACGCCGTGCACGCCGCGGAAGAGGCGTTTCTGGAGAGCGTGGCCTAAGAGCTGCTCTGTTGTCTCGGACGCGGTGCGGCGCGAGGTGCCGCTCCGCAGAGCGAGGACCCACACCGTCGCAGCCGTGATGACGCCGCCTGGGCCCCGGCTCAGCAGCGCATCACTGCGTGCTGCGCCGCGTCCGGGGCACGAGATTGGCGCAACTCAGCAAACAGCGGGGACGACTTCTTCCCGGCCCATGACCATTTGAGTCGATCTCCCTATATTGCCCTGATTCCCGAATCAGGCAGCCCATGCGTGTTTTCAGCGTTCCCATCTCGGTTCCGTTCCTGCGCACGGTCGTCACGGCCCTGATCGAGGGACGGCTGGTCGAGGGATTCGAGGCGCGCAAGGAACCGGCGCGGCTGGCGGACGCCACGCTGTACCTGCCGACCCGCCGCGCGATGCGCGTCGTCCGCGAGATCTTCCTCGACGAGATGAAGGCCGCCGCGGTGGTGCTGCCGCGCATCGTCGCGCTCGGCGACATCGACGAGGACGAGCTCGCTTTCGCCGACGAAGGCGAGCAGTTTTCCGGCGCGACGCCGCTCGAGATTCCGCCGCGGCTCGGCGAGCTCGAACGGCGGCTGACATTGGCACAACTTGTCGCCGCCTGGGCCAAGGGCCCGGTGCTGGCGCCGCTGGTGGTCGGCGGGCCCGCTTCGACGCTTGCTCTCGCCGGCGATCTCGCACGCCTAATCGACGACATGGTCACGCGCGGCGTCGACTGGGACGCGCTCGACGGCCTCGTGCCTGATAACCTTGACCGCTACTGGCAGCACTCGCTCGAATTTTTGCGCATTGCGCGTATCGCCTGGCCCGCTCATCTCGCCGAGATCAAGCGGATCGAGCCGGCGGCGCGGCGCGATCTCCTGATCGCGGCGGAAGCCAAACGCCTGACTGCGCATCCCAATGGCCCCGTGATCGCGGCGGGCTCGACCGGCTCGATGCCGGCCACCGCCAAATTTTTGCACGCAGTCGCATCGCTGCCGCATGGCGCCGTGGTGCTGCCGGGCCTCGACACCGATCTCGACGACGACGCCTGGCGGAGCATCGGCGGCGTGCGCGATGCGCTCGGCAGATTCGTCGAACATCCGGCCTCGAACCATCCGCAGTATGCCATGAATGCGCTGCTTGATCGTTTCGGCATCAAGCGCGGCGACGTCGACATTCTCCAGCCGGCGGCTGAAGGCGGCCGCGACCTGCTCGCCTCGGAATCGATGCGGCCGTCGGCCAAGACGGAAGTCTGGCACGAGCGGCTGAAGCAGCCGGACGTCGCTGCAAAGATCGCCGGCGGCATGACAAACCTTGCGGTCGTCGAAGCCCCCAACCCTGAAATGGAAGCGCTTGCCATCGCCATCGCCATGCGCGAGGCGCGGCATCTCGACAGATCGGCGGCGCTGGTGACGCCCGACCGCGCACTGGCGCGGCGGGTGATCGCGGCGCTCACCCGATGGGATCTCGACTTCGACGATTCCGGCGGTGACGTGCTGATGGAAACCTCTGCCGGCGTATTTGCACGTCTCGCAGCAGAGGCGGCGACAAAGGGATTGGAGCCGGCGACGCTGCTGGCGATGCTGAAGCATCCGCTGTGCCGGCTTGGCCGGCTGCCCGGGGCGTGGAAGCCGGCGATCGAAGGCCTCGAGCTTGCAGTCTTGCGAGGCACGCGCCCGCCTGCCGGCACGGCCGGCCTCTTGCGTGAATTCAACCGCTTCCGCGAGGAGCTTGCAAAACTGTGGCGCAGCGAGGTCTCCGCGCTGCATAAAGCCGAGCCGCGCGCACGTCTGAAGGCTGAGGATCTCGACGGCATCCAGGCGCTGATCGATATCCTGCAAAAAGCACTGGCACCGATCGAGAGCCTGGCCTCTTCAAAGCCGTACGACTTCGCAGAGCTTGCGCATCGCCACCGCGAGATCATGATCGAGCTGTCGCGCGACGAGCAGGGCGTCCCTTTCGCCTTCGAGGAACGCGAAGGCCTGGCGCTTGCCAGCGCCTTCGACGATCTCCTGCGCGGCGGCACGACCAGCGGATTGATGGTCCCGCTGCCCGACTATCCCGACGTCTTTCAGACCGCATTTGGCGATCGCGCGGTCCGGCGACGAGACCGACCGGGCGCGCGGCTGCATATCTACGGACCGCTGGAATCGCGATTGATGCAGGCCGACCGCATCATCGTCGGCGGACTGATCGAAGGCGTCTGGCCGCCGGCACCACGGATTGACCCCTGGCTCAGCCGGCCGATGCGGCACGAGCTCGGTCTCGATCTGCCGGAACGCCGTATCGGCCTTTCCGCGCATGACTTCGCGCAGCTGCTCGGCGGCGACGAGGTGATCCTGACCCATTCCGCAAAGGCCGGCGGCGCGCCGGCAGTGGCCTCGCGCTTCCTGCACCGGCTGGAGGCCGTCGCAGGCGACGAATCCTGGAAGGCGGCCGTTCGCGCCGGCGAGAAATACGCGCAGTTCGCCGCCGCGCTCGACCAGCCCGCCGAAGTCAGCCCGATCAAGCAGCCGGAGCCGCGGCCGCCCCGCGCGACGCGGCCACTGAAAATGTCGGTGACCGAAATCGAAGACTGGCTGCGCGACCCCTACACGATCTACGCCAAACGCATCCTCAAGCTTGCCGCGCTCGATCCCGTCGACATGCCGCTGTCCGCCGCCGATCGCGGCTCGGCCATCCACGATGCGCTCGGCGAATTCACGGAAAGCTACGCCACGCACCTGCCCGATGATCCCGCCCGCGTGCTGCGCGCGATCGGCGAAAAGTATTTTGCGCCGCTGATGGAGCGGCCCGAGGCGCGAGCGCTGTGGTGGCCACGCTTCCAGCGCATCGCGCACTGGTTCGGCGAATGGGAGACCGTCCGCCGCGAGGCGATCGAGGCGATCACCGCGGAGACCCGCGGCGAGATCCCGATCCGGCTCGACAATGCGCGCACTTTCTATCTTTCCGCGCGCGCCGACCGCATCGAGCGCCGCAAGGGCGGCGGCTACGCGATCCTCGACTACAAGACCGGGCAGCCGCCGACCGGCAAGCAGGTCCGTATGGGCCTGTCGCCGCAGCTGACGCTGGAGGCCGCGATCCTCCGCGAGGGCGGCTTTCCCGACATCGATGCCGGTTCGTCCGTGAGCCAGCTGGTTTATGTCCGTCTCAGCGGCAACAATCCGCCGGGCGAGGAGCGCATCCTCGAGCTCAAGTACAAGCAGGGCGACGAGCCACAGCCGCCGGATACGGCGGCCGCAGAAGCGCGGATAAAACTGGAGGCCCTGATCCGCGCCTTTGAAGACGAGAATCAACCGTACACCTCGCTGAACCTGCCAATGTGGACGAACCGCTACGGCGCCTATGACGATCTCGCCCGGATCAAGGAATGGTCCGCGGCCGGCGGGTTGGGGATTGAGGAATGGTGAAGGCGCCCCGCCCCATTCCTGATGAGGTGCGTGCGCGGCAGGCGCGCGCCTCGGATCCGACCGCCTCGGCCTTCGTGTCGGCCAATGCCGGCTCCGGCAAGACGCATGTGCTGGTGCAGCGCGTGATCCGTCTGCTGTTGTCGGGCGTGCCGCCGGAAAAGATCCTGTGCATCACCTTCACCAAGGCCGCGGCTGCCAATATGGCCGAGCGCGTGTTCAGCACGCTCGGCCATTGGGTAACGCTGGATGACACCGCGCTCGACGCCGCGATCCGAGCCGTCGGCATCCCGCATCCGGATCGAAAGCTGCGCCGTGACGCGCGGAAACTGTTCGCCTGCGCGCTGGAGACGCCGGGTGGCTTGAAGGTGCAGACCATCCATGCGCTGTGCACCCGCTTGCTGCAGCAGTTTCCATTCGAGGCCAACGTTCCCGCGCGCTTTTCCGTGATCGACGAGCGCGACCAGACCGACATGATGGAGCGCGCCAATCTGAAGGTGCTGCTGGAGGCCGCGCGTGATCCGGACAGCATCACCGGCCGCGCGCTGTTGACGGCGATGGCCAGCGCCGCCGACGTCACCTTCAAGGAGGTCGTGCGCGAGGCGTGTCTGAGCCGCGACCACTTCATGGCCTGGACCGACGATGCCGGCAACGCGGAAGCCGCTGCTGCCCAGATGGCGGCGGCGCTCGGCGTTGATGCGCGCGACCGCATCGAGGACGTCGAGACCGAGATTCTTGATGGACCCTACCTGCCGCGATCGCGCTGGGACGACATCGCCTTTGCGCTGGAGGATGGCAGCAAGTCCGACAACGATCAGGCCGGCCGGCTGCGCGAAGCAAAGGTGTTTTCCGGCAGCGCGCAGGTCGATGCCTATCTCTGCGTATTCCTCACCGACGAGAAGCTGCCGCGCAAGGCGGTGCTGACCAGGAAATTTTGCGATCACAACTCCTCCGTCGCCCGCCTGTTCGAGGCCGAGGCGCAGCGCATCGGTGGGCTCATAGAGAAGCGCCGCGCCGTGACCATGCGCGACCGCACCGCCGCCTTGCTGCATATCGCGACCGCTGCTGCTGCGAATTACCGCCGCGAGAAGCAGGAGCGCGGGCTGCTCGACTATGACGATCTCATCGACAAGACGCTGGCAATGCTCGATCGCGTCGCGTCGGGCTGGGTGCATTACAAGCTGGACCGCGGCGTCGACCACGTCCTGATTGACGAGGCCCAGGACACCAGTCCGCGGCAATGGGACATCGTCGCGCATATCATCTCGGAGTTTACCGCCGGCGAAGGCGCGCGCGAGGGGCTGAACCGCACCATCTTCGCGGTCGGCGACGAGAAGCAATCGATTTTCTCGTTCCAGGGCGCGGCTCCGCACGAGTTCGATGCGCGACGGCGCGAGCTGCACCGCAGATTCACCGCCGCGGGGCTGAAGTTCGATCCTGTTGCCTTCACCTATTCGTTTCGCTCGGGCGCCGCGATCCTGCGCTCGGTCGACCACGTCTTCCGCGATCCCCAGATCTACAAGAGCATCCATTCAGTCGAGATCGGCCATCCCCTGCACAATGCGCTCGCCGATGCAGGGCCGAGCATGATCGAGCTGTGGGATCTCGCGGAAGCCGATGACAGGCAGGACATCGAGGGCTGGCGCGCGCCGTTCGACGGCGTCGCCGTCACCAGCCCCGAGGTCAAGCTCGCGCGCCGCATTCAGGCCGAGATCAAACGGCTGGTCGAGAGCGGCACGCTGACAGGGCACGAAGGCGAGCGCCGCCCGTTGCGCTATGGCGACATGCTGATCCTGGTGCGCCGGCGCGGCAATGCGTTCGACGCCGTAATCCAGGCGCTGAAGCATGCTGGCGTCCCGGTCGCCGGCGCCGATCGGCTCAAGCTCACCGAGCATATCGCCATCATCGACCTGATGAACCTTGCGGATGCGCTGCTGCTGCCGCAGGACGATCTCGCGCTCGCGGTAGCGCTGAAAAGCCCGCTGTTCGGGCTCGATGACGACGATCTGTTCCAGCTTGCCTGGGATCGCAAGGGATCGCTGCGCCGCGCGCTCGGCGAACATGCGGTCACAAGCGAGAAGTTCGCGGCGGCGCTGCGGCGTCTCGAAGCCTGCGAGATGCGTGCGCGCGAGGAAACGCCGTTCGCCTTTTACGCTTGGCTGCTCGGCGGCGACGGCGGACGGGCGCGCATGCTGCGCCGGCTCGGCCACGAGGCCAATGACGCCCTCGACGAGTTCCTGGAGTTGTCGCTGAACTACGAACGCAAGGCGCCGGCCTCGCTGCAGGGCTTCATGGCCTGGCTGCGCTCGGCTGACACCGAGGTGAAGCGCGACATGGAGATCTCGCGCGACGAGGTGCGAGTGATGACCGTGCACGGCGCCAAGGGTCTGGAGGCCTCCGTCGTGTTCATGGTCGACACCACCTCATCGCCAGCGGATTCGCAGCGACTTCAACTGATCCACGTCCCACGCGGCAATGGCGGCGAGGTCGTGGTCTGGGCCGGCCGCAAGGCTGACGATCCCAAACCGGTTGCCGAAGCGCGCAACGCGATGCTCGAGGAGACCGAGGATGAGTATCGCCGCCTGCTCTACGTTGCGATGACCCGCGCGGCGGACCGGCTGATCGTCGGGGGCTGTCTGCCGGGCAACAGGAAGGTGGTCCGCAAGCTGAGCTGGTATGATCTGATCGACACGGGGCTCGCCGGCGCGGGCTTGGACAAGCAGGTCATCGAGACGCCGCTCGGCAAGGTGACGCGCTTCACCGGGCCCGAGGATGTTGTTGCGCTCGGCACGCCCGCAACGTCCCTGGACCAGACCCTCGTCCTGCCCGATTGGCTGCGGGCGCCGGCGCCACGGGAGACCGTCGACGACGATTCGGTGCGTCCCTCCGGCCAGGCTGCCGAGGGAGGGCGCGCGGTGCGAACAGGCGAAACGGTCCAGTCCCGCGCCCTCGCATTGCAGCGCGGCACGCTGGTGCATCGGCTGCTGCAATCCCTCCCTGACGTCGCCATTGAGCGCCGTCGCGAGGCGGCGCTCGGCTTCATGGCCCGCAATGCCGCGGATTGGCCGGAGCCCGACCGCGCCGCTTTGGTCGACAAAGTGCTCGCCTTGATCACTGAACCCCGTTTCGCGCCGGTCTTTGCCGCCGACAGCCGGGCGGAGGTCGCCATCGTCGGCAAATTGGAGCGGCCGGGCCGCCCGGCGGCGCTGGTGTCGGGGCAAATCGACCGGCTGGTCGTTCGCCCCGATGAGCTTTTGATCATCGATTTCAAGACCAACCAGGCGGCACCCAAAAGCGCGGCTGAGGCGCCTGCCGCCTATGTCCGGCAGCTTGCGCTGTATCGGGCGGTGCTATCGAGGCTTTATCCCCAAAAGCCGGTCCGCGCCGTCCTGCTCTGGACCGAGGCCCTTGAATATATGGAGATTTCGGCTCCCGCGCTGGACGCGGCGCTGGCATCCCTTCATCTCGGCGTGAGCGTCCTTGACCCGGCAAGGAGCCGTTCATAGGTTGACGCCATGATCCCGGGCGCGATTCCCGTCGCGCCGATTCTTTCAACTGAACGAGGTACTCCCATGGCCGTTGGCAAGGTTTCCGATACCGATTTCGAAGCCGAAGTGCTCAAGGCAAACGGCCCCGTCGTCGTCGATTTCTGGGCCGAATGGTGCGGCCCCTGCCGCATGATCGCGCCCGCGCTTGACGAGATTGCCGGCGCGATGGGCGACAAGGTCAAGATCGTGAAGCTGAATGTCGACGAGAGTCCCAAAACCGCGTCCAAGTATGGCGTGATGTCGATCCCCACCCTGATGATCTTCAAGGGCGGCGAGATGGCCTCCCGTCAGGTCGGCGCGGCGCCAAAGGCGAAGCTGCAGCAGTGGATCACCTCCGCGGTCTGATCCGCCTGCCGCGTCAGATTATTTTTAACAACGGCCGGCGAAAGCCGGCCGTTCTGCGTTGACGGGACGTGTTCAGCGTATGACGAGTCCCGCCCTTGCCAGCCCCTCTCCCCAAGCGCGCCCGAAGATCGACCTCTCTCGTCGCGATGGAGGCGCGTTCAGTCGACGAGATCCCGCGCGGCAAGGACTGGCAATACGAGCCGAAATGGGATGGCTTCCGCTGCCTGCTGTCGCGCAATGGCGGTGACGTCGATCTACGCTCGAAGTCGGGCGAAGATCTCGCGCGCTATTTTCCCGAGATCGTCGCCGCCGCCTTGAAGCTGAGGGCGGATCGCTTCTCGCTCGACGGCGAGATCGTCGTCCCGCACGGCAAGAGCTTTTCGTTCGACGCGCTCTTGCAACGTATTCACCCCGCTTCAAGCCGCGTGAACAAGCTCTCTTTGGAAACGCCAGCGCTCTATCTCGCCTTCGATCTGCTCGCGACATCCCAGGAGAAAGGTCTGGCTGAGAAGACGCTGCGCGAGCGCAGGCCGGCGCTGGAAGCTTTTGCGAAAGCCAATCTCAAAGGCAGTCTCTTCCGCCTTTCACCGTCGACAACGAGTTACGCCACGGCCAAAAAATGGCTGGCGCAATCCGGCGGCGGCTCGGACGGTGTCATAGCCAAGCGCATCGACCTGCCCTACCAGGCCGGAAATCGCGACGGCATGCAGAAGATCAAGAAATTCCGCAGCGCCGATTGCGTCGTCGGCGGCTTCCGCTATGCCACCAACAAGATCGCGGGCCGGAAAGTCGCCGGCTCGCTGCTGCTCGGGCTGTACGACGATGAAGGTCTCCTGCACCATGTCGGTTTCACCTCGGCGATCAAGGCGGAGGAGAAGCCCGCGCTGACTGACCGGCTCGAAGCATTGATCGGTGAGCCGGGCTTCACCGGCAATGCACCAGGTGGGCCGAGCCGCTGGTCCACCGAGCGCTCGGCGAAATGGTGTCCGCTGAAGCCGAAGCTCGTCATCGAGGTCTGCTACGACCATTTCAGCGGCGAACGTTTCCGCCACGGTACCTCGATCCTGCGCTGGCGTCCCGACAAGGCGCCGCGGCAATGCAGCTTCGAGCAGCTGAAGCAGAAGGTTGCCGACCCGATGAAGCTGTTGAAGTGAGTTGGCCTCGTGCCCCGGGGCGCAGCCCGAAGTGCTGCAGAGCCGGGGCCCAGGGGCCGCGAGTCTGGGTCCCGGCTCTGCGGAGCAGCGCTTTGCGCTGCACCGCGTCCGGGACACGAGGGGATTTACCCGATCCATCCCGTCGCAAGCGCATTCGCCAGCTCCGGCTGACCGTTGCGACGGGCCAGTGCGGCCATGGCCTCATGATCATACGCGACGTGGCGGAACGTCACCTGCCACGCTCCATTCGCCAGTTCGAGAATTGCATAACGCGCATGGGGCGTGCCCGCCTCCACCACATGCGGATATGGATGCTTGTCGCGAAAGCCGGGACCGCCGACGCTGCCGGGGTTGACGATCAGCCGGCCGTCACGCAGGCGGACGGCGCGGGCGAGATGGGTGTGGGCGCAGAGGATCAGCGATTGCGTGAGCCCCAGCGCGAATTGCTCGATGCGGTCCAGCGGCGACAGCGCTACCGCACCGTCGGGATGCACGGTCTCAAGCCAGTACACCTCGTCATTTTCAGGCGTCGCGTGGCAGAGGAACACATGGTCGCGAAACACCCGCGTCATCGGCTGCGCCCGCAGCCACTCGAGCTGCGCAGCGTTGAGCGCTGCATGGGCAGGCCGATCCCAGGAGCCCATCTTCTCCGGCGGACGGTCGAGCAGATAGCGGTCGTGATTGCCGAGCACGTGCACGGCGTCGAGCTTCATCAGGATCTCGATGGTCCTGCGCGCATCGAGCGGGCCGCTCAGCATGTCGCCGAGATTGACGATGTCCGTGATGCTGTGGGCGCGGATGTCGGCGAGGACAGCTTCCAGCGCGAGATAGTTTCCGTGAACGTCGGCGATCGCGGCAAAACGCATATTGGTCACCCTAGCTTATGCAGGAGGCGTGCCGTTGATCGCCAGGACGTGGCCGGCCAGATACAGGGAGCCGGTGATCAGGATACGCGGCGGCACCTCGTAGGCAAGCTTTGAAAGGGCGCGCAGTGCGGCTTCGACGCCAGAGACGGTCTCGACCCGCATGCCGAGGCTGCGCGCGGCGTCGGCGAGGCGGTCGACCGGCATCGCGTTCTCGGTATCAGGAATCGGCACCACGATGATGTGACGGGTGAGGCCGGCGAAATTGGCGAGAAAACCCTGCGCATCCTTGTTGGCCATCATGCCAGCGATGACGACCAGCGGCCGCGACACCCGCTCTTCGAGGTCACCCAGCGCAGCCGCCGCGACACGCCCGCCTTCGGCGTTGTGGCCGCCGTCGAGCCAGATCTCCGATCCCGGCGGCCCGAGCGCGAGCAGCTCGCCCGAGGCGATGCGCTGCATCCGAGCCGGCCATTCCGCGCCGACGATGCCGGCTTCGAACGCCGCGTGATCGATCTTGAACACGTTGGTGGCGCGCAACGTCGCGATGGCAAGCCCGGCATTGTCGAACTGGTGGCGGCCGAACAGGCGCGGCGCGGCGAGATCCATCAGGCCACGATCATCGGAATAGACCAGACGCCCGTGCTCGACATTGACGTGCCAGCCTTCGTTCGCGGCAAACAACGGTGCGCGCATGCGCTTGGCCTGCGCCTCAATCACCGCCATCGTCTCGCTCGTCTGCTCTGCGCAAACGACGGGCACGCCGCGCTTGATGATCGCCGCTTTCTCGCCGGCGATCGCCGTCAACGTATCGCCGAGAAAGTCCATGTGATCCATGCTGACCGGCGTGATCACGCAGGCCGCCGGCGCATCGACCACATTGGTCGAATCCAGCCGGCCGCCGAGGCCGACCTCGAGCAGCACCACGTCGGCCGGGCTCTGCGCAAACAGAAGGAACGCGGCGGCCGTCTTCAGCTCGAACAATGTCGCGGCTTCGCCGGCATTGATGCGCTCGACCTCTTCAAGCGCCGCGCGCAATTCGTCGTCGCTGACCAGCACGCCTCCGCCGACGCGGCCGAGGCGGAAGCACTCGTTGATGCGGACGAGATAGGGCGAGGTGTAGGCGTGAACGCGCAGGCCTGAAGCCTCCAGCATCGCTCGCAGATACGCGAGCGTCGAGCCCTTGCCATTGGTGCCTGCGATATGGATCACCGGCGGCAGCTTGCTTTCAGGATGCCCGAGCCGCTCGAGCAGCCGGTGCATTCGCTCCAGCCCGAGATCGATGCGTTTTTGATGCAGGGCCGACAGCCGCCCGATCAGCTCGCCGAGCGGCGCCTTCTCGCTGTCGGGAGACGCGTTCACGCGTGGGGCGCAGCCGGCGCGGTCTCAGCGGCCGATACGATCTGCGCCGGGCTGACGACAGGCTGCACCGATTTCAATACGCCTTCCTGTGCCGGCGCCTTGGTCAGCAAGCGGCAGAGCCGCGCCAGGGTCGGACGCAACTCGTGGCGATGCACGACCATGTCCACCATGCCGTGCTCCTTGAGATACTCGGCACGCTGGAAACCTTCCGGCAGCTTTTCGCGGATGGTCTGCTCGATCACGCGCGCGCCGGCAAAGCCGATCAGCGCGCCCGGCTCGGCGATCTGCACATCGCCCAGCATCGCGTAGGACGCGGTGACGCCGCCGGTGGTCGGATTGGTCAGCACGACGATATAGGGCTGCTTGGCCTCGCGCAGCATCTGCACACCGACCGTGGTGCGCGGCATCTGCATCAGCGACAGGATGCCTTCCTGCATGCGCGCGCCGCCGGATGCGGCGAATACGATGAACGGCGATTTCTTCTCCACCGCAAGCTCGAGCCCGCGCACGATGGCCTCGCCCGCGGCCATGCCGAGCGAACCGCCCATGAAATCGAAATCCTGCACGGCGACGACGACGGCGGAGCCTTCGAGCTTGCCGTAGCCGACCTTGATGGCGTCGTTGAGATTGGTCCGCGCCCGCGCATCCTTGATGCGGTCGACGTATTTCTTCTCATCGCGGAATTTGAGCGGGTCTGGCGTCACCTCGGGCAGCGCGACGTCGAACCAGGTCTCGTTGTCGAAGATCGACTTGAGACGCGCCACCGCGTTCATGCGCATGTGGTAGTTCGAGCCGGGGATGACGAACTGGTTGGCCTCGACGTCCTTGTAGAACACGAGCTGTCCGGAATCCGGGCACTTGATCCACAGATTCTCCGGCGTCTCCCGCCGCAGCATGTTGCGGATCTTCGGCCGGACCACATTGGTAAGCCAGTTCATGGTTTGCTCCGATGCGCGAACCCGCCTCGCGGATCGCCTGAAGGGGTATATGGCGGCCGGGCCTCCGCCCGACAAGCTGCCGTGTCGCCCGCGTTAGAGCATGATCCGGAAAAGTGTGAAGCGGTTTTCCGGCAAGATCATGCTCAAACTTAACAGCTCAAGCGGAATTGTGGCCTATTCCGCCGCCTGTTGCGCGCCCTTGACGCCCTGGGCCAGGGCCGCCGTCAGCTCAGCCACCGCGTTAACGGTTTTGCCGGTCGCCCGCCCCCCGGCATCGAGGCTGTTCTTGAGCGCATCGACCAGCGCCGTTCCGACAACGGCGCCGTTAGCATGCGAGGCAATGGCACGTGCCGTCTCCGGCGTGCGGATGCCGAAGCCGACGCAGACCGGCAGCTTGGTGTGCCGCTTGATGCGGGCCACCGCCTCGCTCACCGCCGCGGTATCCGCGGTCGCCGCACCGGTGATGCCGGTGATCGAGACGTAGTAGACGAAGCCCGAGGTGTTGGCGAGCACGGCCGGCAAACGCTTGTCGTCCGTGGTCGGCGTCGCCAGGCGGATAAAGTTGAGGCCGGCCTTCATCGCGGGAAGGCAGAGCTCGTCATCCTCTTCCGGCGGCAGATCGACGATGATCAGACCGTCGACGCCGGCGCCCTTCGCATCGACGAGGAATTTGTCGACGCCGTAGATGTAGATCGGGTTGTAGTAACCCATCAGCACGATGGGGGTCGCATTGTCGTCCTTGCGGAAGCCGCGCACCAGCTCCAGCGTCTTCTTCAGCGTCATGCCGGCCTTGAGCGCGCGAAGCCCCGCGGCCTGAATCGACGGACCGTCGGCCATCGGATCGGTGAAGGGCATGCCGATCTCGATCACGTCGGCGCCGGATTTCGGCAGCGCCTTGATGATCTCGAGCGAGGTCGCGGGATCAGGATCGCCGGCCATCAGGAAGGTCACGAAGGCCGAGCGGCCCTGCTTCTTCAGTTCGGCAAAACGGGTGTCGATACGCGTGGTCATGTTTCCGCGGCCGCTGTGCTATACCTCTCCCCTCCGGGGAGAGGTCGGCTGCGAAGCAGCCGGGTGAGGGGGATGGAGAGGTTCAAGTCCAGAGCGCGAAGGCTCCGCGAGTCGCAGACGAGTGCCGAAGCGAAGCTTTGGCAAGCGCTGCGCAACCGTCGGCTCGCCCGCTGGAAGTTTCGGCGCCAGCACCCGGTCGATCGGTACGTTGTTGATTTCGCGACGCTGGACGGGAAGCTCATCATTGAAGTCGACGGCGTCACGCATTCCAGTCCGTCCGAGATCGAACGTGACGAAGCCAGGACCAAGGTGCTTGAGTCCTGCGGCTTCTTCGTCCTTCGCGTCTCGAATACGGATGTATATGAGAATCTCGAAGGCGTGCTTGTGCTCATCGAAACCTCACTGAGGTTCGAGTGAACGGAAGACCCCTCACCCGGCTGCTTCGCAGCCGACCTCTCCCCGGCGGGGAGAGGTGGAGAGAGTGCGATACCCGCCTCACTTGCTCTTGCCCCTCAGGATGTCGCCGACCTGCGGGACGTCCTTGTCGCCGCGGCCGGAGAGGTTGACGACCATCAGGTGATCTTTTGCGCGCTTCGGCGCGAGCTCCATCACCTTGGCGATGGCATGCGCGGGCTCCAGCGCGGGAATGATGCCTTCCAACTTCGAAAGCAACTGGAACGCGGCGAGTGCTTCGTCGTCGGTCGCGGAGAGATAATTCACGCGGCCGACCTCGTGCAGCCAGGAATGCTCGGGCCCGATGCCGGGATAATCGAGACCGGCCGAGATCGAATGCGCGTCCTGGATCTGGCCGTCGGCGTCCATCAGGAGGTAGGTGCGGTTGCCGTGGAGCACGCCGGGACGGCCGCCTGCGATCGATGCGGCATGCAGCTGCGTCAGGCCGTGACCTGCGGCCTCGACGCCAAAAATCTCGACAGAGGGATCATCGAGGAACGGGTGGAACAGGCCCATCGCGTTCGAGCCGCCGCCGATGCAGGCGACCAGCGAATCCGGCAGGCGTCCTTCGATCTCCTGCATCTGCGCCCTGGTCTCGTTGCCGATGATCGACTGGAAGTCGCGCACCAGGGTCGGATAGGGATGCGGACCCGCCACCGTGCCGATGCAATAGAACGTGTTGTGCACGTTGGTGACCCAGTCGCGCAGCGCCTCGTTCATCGCGTCCTTCAGCGTGCGCGTACCCGACTGCACCGGCATTACCGTGGCGCCGAGCATCTCCATGCGGATGACGTTGGGCTGCTGCCGCTCGACGTCGACGGCGCCCATATAGACCACGCATTCGAGCCCGAAGCGCGCGCACAGCGTCGCGGTGGCGACACCGTGCTGGCCCGCACCGGTCTCGGCAATGATGCGCTTCTTGCCCATGCGCCGCGCCAGCATGATCTGGCCGAGCACGTTGTTCACCTTATGCGAGCCGGTGTGGTTGAGTTCTTCGCGCTTCAGATAGATCTTCGCGCCGCCGAGATGCTCGGTCAGGCGCTCGGCGAAATAGAGTGGCGAAGGCCGGCCGACATAGTTCTTGAGATAGCCGTTCATCTCGGCCTGGAACGCCGGATCGGCCTTGGCCTCGGTGTAAGCCTTGTCCAGGTCGAGGATCAACGGCATCAGGGTTTCCGCGACGAAGCGGCCGCCGAAATTGCCGAAATGGCCGCGGTCATCGGGCCCGCTGCGATAGGAATTTGGCTTGGCGATGTTCATCTGACGCTCAACTCTTGGCTTGCATCTTGGGTGGCACGCGCGGCGCGGATGAAGGCCTCGATCATCCTGGGATCTTTGACGCCGGGCGCGATCTCGACGCCGGAGGACACATCGACGCCGCCGGCCCGGGTGACACGGAGCGCCTCGGCGAGGCTGTCGGCGCGAAGCCCGCCCGAGACCATGTAGGGCAGCTTCAAATCAAGACTTTCGAGCAGGTGCCAGTCGAACGGCTCACCGAGGCCGCCGGGCCGCGTCGCATCCTTCGGCGCGCGCGCATCGAACAGAATGCGATCGGCGACCGTGGCGTAGCCGGGCAGCACGGCGAGATCGGCTGCTGTTGCGACCGGCACGACCTTCATCACCGGGCGACCGAACCGCTGCTTGATGTCGCGCAGCCGCGCCACGCTCTCCGTGCCATGAAGCTGGAAAATGTCCGGCGACAGCGCATCCATGATGTTGTCGAGCGTCGCATCGTCGGCATCGACGGTGAGCGCCACCTTGAGCGCGCGCCCCTCCACCTGGCGCCCGAGATCGCGGCCGAGTTCCAGGGACAGGTGCCGCGGCGACGGCGGAAAGAACACGAACCCCACCATGTCAGCGCCGGCGTCGAGCGCGATTTCAAGCGTCTCGCGCGTGGACAGGCCGCAGATCTTGACGAGCAGGGACATGATCTCAAAGCAAATGGAGGCCACGAGGCGCGGCCGGAAAACGGGGCTTTCGGTTGCGCCGCTTCTACAACGTCGCGCGCTGCTTGTCTCGCCCGATGGGCCCGTAAAGGCCGCCCCCCGAGGGGACCGGGAGGCGCTGGGACTCGGGCCTTGCCGCAGCCATTTGGGCCCGCAGGTCGGCCAGTTCGCCCCTGGCCGCCCGTGCCTCCGCCTCGTGCCGGCGCGCCGCGCGCCGCCAGCGCCGCTGGCCGAGCCAGACGGCAGAGCCGCCCGCGAAGACGCCAAGGGCAGCGATCAGGATCAGGAGCAGGAACAGCGGCATCGTGACCGACAATGACGGGTCGTTCGCGATGAAGGGATCGAACGAGACCGTGATGAAGTGCCGGTTGGCGACCGCGAAGGCCACCAGGATCACGCCCAGCGGAATCACGATCAGCGCGGTCAGGAACTTTCGCATCTCGCTTCGCTCGCCTTGAATCAAGTTTCCGGCCGCACCTTGCGCGACCGCGGCAAACCCAGACGTTGGCTTTAGAGCATGATCCGGATAAGTGTGCAGCGATTTCCGAAAAGATCATGCTCAAACAATGACCTGACGCGCGATCTTCTCGCGCTTCAGTCTGGCGCGCCGGGATCCGGATGGTCGCGGTTCAGCCGTTCGCGCATTTCCTTGCCGGTCTTGAAGAACGGAACGCTCTTCTGATCGACGGGCACATGGGCGCCGGTGCGTGGATTGCGCCCCGCGCGTGCAGGGCGATGCTTGACCGAGAAGGCACCGAAGCCGCGCAACTCGACGCGATCACCGCGCGCGAGGGCCGCTACGATCTCTTCGAGAATCGCATTCACAATGTTCTCGACATCCCGCTGGTACAGATGCGGGTTGTGCTCGGCGATACGCTGAACAAGTTCGGATTTGATCATCGAGAGATAGGACCCGGGAGCGTGCGGATGACCATTTCCGTGAAAATACCTTGATCTGTCAAGACGCTAAATCAAGATTGAGCGTCGTGAAAATGCGTGACAAATGCCGAAAAAGCGGGCTGCCCCGATGCCCGTCAAACGGGAAACCCCTGGGATGCTCGCCTAGTTCCCTCAGTTTGAGGCGGCCGGCTGCCACAGGGCCAGCATTCCATCCATTCCGAACCGATCGACCGCCTGCGCAACGCCGGTTTGTCCAATTTGATGCGCAATCGAGCCCAAACCGAGCGCTTCCAGCGTCACAGCGGCTGCCGTCTTGAGGAAGGGCAGATCGCCAAAGCGCGGCTCGAGCTTGTAATCGCGCACGGAGAGTCCCTTCTTGACGCCCTTCTGCTCGACCAGCCAGGTCACCGCGGTCTTCTCGTCGCCGATCTGATCGATCAGCTTGAGATCGATCGCCTGGCGTCCGGTGAAGACGCGGCCGTCGGCCACTTTCTCGAGCTGCGTGTCATCCATGCCACGCCGTTCCTTCACCAGCCCCCTGAACCAGGCGTAGGAATCCTTCACCAGCGCATCCAGCGCGGCGCGCGCCTCGGGGCTGGTGGGCTCGAAACCGTTGGGCGCGGCCTTCAGCGGCGACGACTTCACCTCCTCGACCTTGACGCCGATGGTCTTCAGAAGCTCCGAGACGTTGGGATATTGGAACAGCACACCGATCGACCCGACCAGCGAGCTCTGCTGGGCAATGATGTGGTCGCTGGCAATCGCCGTGATGTAGCCCCCGGAGGCAGCCAAGCCCTCGACCACCACGACGAGCGGCTTCTTCGCCTTCAGCCGGACCAGCGAGTCGTAGAGCTGCTCGGAGCCGGCGGTGGTGCCGCCCGGCGAGTTGATGTGAACGATGACGGCGGCGGCCTGCGAATTCTCCAGCCGCTCCAGCGCCTGCGTGCGATCGGAATCGCTGCGGATCAGTCCCTCGATGTGAACCCGCGCAATCGAGCCGGCCGACGCGAACGTGCCGCGCGCGCCCGGCGTCGCAACCAGCGCAAAGCCTGCGATCGCCGCGATCGCGACCAGCGCGGCCATGACGCGCCAGAACGTCAGCTTGCGACGGATCCGGCGACGATCAACGATGATGTCCGAATCGAGCGACATCTAGATATCTCCAAATCAAAGGGCTGCGCGCGTTGTGCCGTCACGGCGTGAGCAACGGCTTATCTGGATACATCAATTGCGGCGCAATTTGAAGAAAACAAGACCCCCTGAGGCCCAGCAAGTCGCCACAAACTCAGTGGTCATTCCCGCGGACGCGGGATCCGTAACCACAGGGAGAAATTGTCGCGCGAGCTGACAAGCGCGAATCTTCGCCGAACTCAATTCTGTCGTGATGGACATCCTGGGCTTCGCGCGCCGCGGGACGACAGCGGAGTTGTAGAGGGCCCGCAACAAAAAAGCCCCGGCTCGGGCCGGGGCTTTGATGTCAGCGAAACGTACGCTTCGCTTACTTGGTGTCGCGGTTCTTGAGCGCGGTGCCCAGGATGTCGCCGAGCGTCGCTCCCGAATCGGAGGAGCCGTACTGCGCGATGGCTTCCTTCTCTTCGGCAACTTCGAGCGCCTTGATCGACACCTGGACCTTGCGGGCCTTCTTGTCGAACTGGATCACGCGGGCATCGACCTTCTCGCCGACGGCAAAGCGTTCGGCGCGCTGGTCGGCGCGATCACGGGCGAGCTCCGACCGCTTCACGAAAGTGGTGAAGTCGGTACCGGTGATCTTCACCTCGATGCCGCTCTCCTTCACTTCGAGCACTTCGCAGGTCACGACCGCGCCCTTCTTGACATCGCCCGGCTCGGAGAAGGGGTCGCCTTCGAGCTGCTTGATGCCGAGCGAGATGCGCTCCTTCTCGACGTCCACATCGAGCACCACGGCCTTCACCATGTCGCCCTTCTTGTAGTTGTCGATCACCTGCTCGCCCGGAAGCTTCCAGTCGAGGTCGGAGAGATGGACCATGCCGTCGACGTCGCCCTCGAGGCCCAGGAACAGACCGAACTCGGTCTTGTTCTTGACCTCGCCCTCGACCGTCGAACCGGTCGGGTGACCTTCGACGAAGACCTCCCAGGGGTTGCGCATGGTCTGCTTGAGGCCGAGCGAGATGCGGCGCTTGACGGAATCGACTTCCAGCACCTGCACGTCGACTTCCTGCGAGGTCGAAACGATCTTGCCGGGGTGCATGTTCTTCTTGGTCCACGACATCTCGGAGACGTGGATCAGGCCTTCGATGCCCGGCTCGAGCTCGACGAACGCACCGTAGTCGGTGATGTTGGTGACGCGGCCAGTGAAGCGGGCACCCAGCGGGTACTTGGCTTCGATGCCCTGCCACGGATCATCCAGCAGCTGCTTCATGCCCAGCGAGATGCGGTGCGTCTCGTGGTTGATCTTGATGATCTTGACCTTCACGGTCTGGCCGATCGAGAGCACTTCGGTCGGATGGTTGACGCGGCGCCACGCGATATCGGTGACGTGCAGCAGGCCGTCGATGCCGCCGAGGTCAACGAACGCACCGTAATCGGTGATGTTCTTGACCACGCCGTCGATGACCTGACCCTCTTCGAGGTTCTGCACCAGCTCCTGACGCTGCTCGGCGCGGGTCTCTTCCAGCACGGTGCGGCGGGACACGACGATGTTGCCGCGGCGGCGGTCCATCTTGAGGATCTGGAACGGCTGCGAGTTGTTCATCAGCGGCGCAACGTCACGGATCGGACGGATGTCGACCTGCGAGCGCGGCAGGAAGGCCACGGCACCGTCGAGGTCGACGGTGAAGCCGCCCTTGACCTGGTTGAAGATGACGCCGTTGACCTTCTCGTTGTTCTGGAACGCCTTCTCGAGCTTGCCCCAGCTCTCTTCGCGCCGCGCCTTGTCGCGCGACAGCACGGCTTCGCCGAGAGCGTTCTCGATGCGATCGAGGAACACTTCAACCTCGTCGCCGACCTTCAGTTCACTGTCACGGCCGGGGCCGGAAAATTCGCGCAGGGCGACGCGGCCCTCGGTCTTCAGGCCGACGTCGATGACGGCCATGTCCTTTTCAATTGCAACAACCTTGCCCTTGATGACGGAGCTTTCCTGCAGGTTGCCGCCTGCGAAGGACTCATCGAGCATCGCGGCGAAATCGTCGCGCGACGGGCTATAGGTATCAGCAGAAGTCGAAGCCATTTGTTCTCCAATTGCGGATGTCGTGCCGGCCGTTGGGTTCATGGGCGCATCGCACGCGCAGTGTCGGAAGGTCCGCAAAACCTTCGAGCGACCGCTCGCTGCTCCGGCCTTGGAGGCGGAACAGCAGAAGCGGGCCGGCAAAGGCCCGCGCATTCGATACGTGGAAAATCTTTGTCCGGAGCCTGGATCGCGCCGGTCCCGAACAGGGACCTGACGTATCGACCTCAAAGAGCGGGAGCGGGCGCTTCCTCCAATGACGGCTGCGGCTTAGCCCCGCGACCGGCCCGCTCGGACGGCCTCGATAATGTCGATGGCGGCCCGGACGCCGCCTTCTATATCCAGTTGGGAGTTATCTAGCAAGTAAGCATCCGGGGCCGGTTTCAAAGGCGCAATCGGCCGGTTCTTGTCGCGTTCGTCGCGCTGGATGATGTCGGCGAGCACGGCGGCCTCGTCCGCCTCCTCGCCCCTCGCCTTGGCCTCCATCGTCCGGCGGCGGGCACGGACCTTGGGGTCGGCGACGACGAAGATCTTCACGTCGGCGTCCGGGCAGATCACGGTTCCAATGTCCCGGCCATCAAGCACGGCGCCGGGCGGACCCGCGGCGAACTGCCGCTGGAAATTGACCAGGGCCTCGCGCACCCCAGGGATCGCCGAAACAATCGAGGCGCCCTCACCGGCCTTTTGGGTCTTCAGGGCCGGATTGCCGAACTTTTCGGGATCGAGTTCCAAGGCGGCCTGCACCGCGGCCGCTTCGTCGCGGAGATCATGGCCCGACTGCATCAGGGCGTAAGCCACGGCGCGATAGATCACGCCGGTGTCGAGGTGACGGTAGCCGTAATGATGCGCAAGGCGCTTGCCGAGCGTCCCCTTGCCCGAGGCCGCGGGCCCGTCGATGGCGATGATCATGAAAACTCGGCCCCTAGCGAACGCATCATCGGAATGAAGTCCGGGAAGCTGGTGGCGATGAAGGCGGTGTCGTCGACGCTCACGGGCTGGTCGGAGGCGCAGCCCATCACGAGCGCGGACATCGCGATGCGATGGTCCATGTGGGTGGCGACAACGCCGCCGCCGGGAACGTGGCCGCGGCCTTCGACGATCAGATCGTCACCGGAGACCTCCACTTTGACGCCGTTGACACGAAGCATGTCGGCGGTGGCTTCGAGCCGGTCGGATTCCTTGACCCGCAGTTCGTGCAGGCCGCGCATGATCGTGGTGCCTTCGGCAAAGGACGCCGCCACCGCTAGCACCAGATATTCGTCGATCATCGAGGGCGCGCGCTCCGGCGGCACCTCGACGCCGCGCAGTTTCGAGGCCCGCACGCGCAATTGCGCCATCGGCTCGCCGGCGTCCCCCCGCACTTCGCTTTCCTCGATCGAAGCGCCCATTTCGCGCAGCGTGGTGAACAGGCCGGTGCGCAGCGGATTGGTCATCACGTCGGACAGGACGACATCGGAGCCCTCGACGATCAGTGCTGCGACCACCGGGAAAGCGGCCGAGGAGGGATCGGCGGGCACCACCACGGCGGCGCCGTGCAGCTCGGGCTGGCCCTTGAGCGTGATGCGGCGGCCATGCACGCCCTCTCGCGCCGAGGAGATGTCGGCACCAAAATGCTTCAGCATCAGCTCGGTATGGTCGCGGCTGGCTTCGGTCTCGATGACGGTCGTGGTGCCGGGTGCGGCGAGTCCCGCCAGCAGCACCGCCGACTTGATTTGGGCCGAGGCGACCGGTGTCGTGTAGATGATCGGCAGCGGATCGCGCGCGCCCTGCAGGGTCAGCGGCAGCCGGCCAGCCTCACCCCCGGAAACAACCCTGGCGCCCATCTTTTCCAGCGGATCGAGAATCCGGCGCATCGGGCGGCTGCGCAGCGAGGCGTCGCCGTCGAATACCGCGGAGATCGGGCAGCCCGCGACGGCGCCCATCACCAGCCGGCAGCCGGTGCCGGAGTTGCCGAAATCCAAGGACGCCTTGGGTGGGGCGAAACCCGCGACGCCGACGCCGTTTACCTTCCAGGCGAAATCACCGGTGCGCTCGACCTTGGCGCCCAGCGCCTGCATGGATTTGGCGGTGTTGAGGACGTCCTCGCCCTCCAGCAGGCCCGAAATGCTGGTCTCACCGACCGCGAGCGCGCCCAGGATGAGGGCCCGGTGCGAGATCGACTTGTCCCCGGGCACCCGTACTTTCCCGGTCAGGGGACCGCTAGCGCGCGACTTAAGCGGCCTCGGTTGGTCGGAATGGGTCAAGTTTGTGTCCTTGGATGAGCCCTGAGAGGGTTGCGGCGCAGGTACCACATGGTCCGCGCCCCGTCACGGGCATGTCGTTCTCCCGTAATGCGCTATTGACAGCGGGCCGCCAACTAGCCAAGTGAAACACCGCTTTTCAAGACATTCCCAGGATTCCTGCCGTGGCCAAGTCCGAACTCGGAACTAAACGTATTTGCCCGACGACGGGCAAGAAGTTCTATGACCTCAACAAGAGTCCAGTGATCTCGCCCTATACCGGCGAAGTGGTGCCGATCGCGCCGGTGGCGCCCGCGCGCGTACCCCGCGGCGCCGAAGCCCGGCACACGCCCGCGGCGGACGCCACGCCGGAACCGGCAGAGGTCGAAGAGGTCTCGCTCGAAGAGGCTGACGCGGAGGAGAACACCGGCAAGGTCAAGGCCGTCGTGCCGGAGTCGGAGGACGATATCGAGGTCGATGAGACCCTCGATGACGACGATGACGATGATTCGACCTTCATTGCCGACGAAGAAGAAGGCGATGAGGACGTAACCGACATCATTGGTGATGTCGGAGGTGATGAAGAGACTTGAGATCAGCCCTGATCTGTGAAAAAGGGTGCACCGCGCGAGTCACCAGGGCTCGCCGGTTGGGGTGAACCACCAGGTTCATCCCGCGAAGACTAAGGGGCCATAGCTCAGCTGGGAGAGCGCTTGCATGGCATGCAAGAGGTCGGCGGTTCGATCCCGCCTGGCTCCACCAGCCTTCGCTCGCTTCGCGAGCTTCGGCTCGGCAAGCCAGCTCCGATCCATCGTAGCGAAGGCTGCCGCGGCGTAGCCCGAAGGGCGAAGCCGGGCTTCAACAAATCTAAAGCGGATATACTAAGCTCTCCCTCGACAGCCGGGGAGCGTGCCGTGAAGTAAGTCTACATCCTTGAGAGCCTCGATTCCCTCCACTTCTATGTCGGGATTACCGACGATCTGCGCGCCCGACTGACAAAGCACAATGCTGGCGAGGTGCCCCACACCTCGAAATACGGGCCTTGGCGTCTCAAGACTTACGTTGCATTCAGCATCGAGAAGCAAGCCGTAGCATTCGAGAAGTATCTGAAGTCAGCGTCCGGTCGCGCCTTCGCCAAGAAACGGCTCTAACCCCTACTCCCCGATCACCGCGTTCAGCCGATCCCGCAACGCGACGATCTCGTCCTTCATCGCCACTAGCTCCGGCACCGAGCAGTCCGAGGCGGCCAGGATCGAGTGCGGCACATTGCGGGCTTTTTCCTTCAAGGCGTGTCCCTGCGCCGTCAGCGCGATCAGGACCTGACGCTCATCCTCGCTGGAACGTGTGCGCTTGACGAGATGGGCGGCCTCCAGCCGCTTGAGCAGCGGCGTCAGCGTGCCCGAATCCAGGAACAATCTTTCGCCGATGTCCTTGACCGGAACGTTGTCGCGCTCCCACAGCACCAGCATGACGAGATATTGCGGATAGGTCAGGCCGAGCCGGTCCAAGAGCGGCTTGTAGACGCGGTTGAAGGCATGCGCGGCCGAATAGACCGCGAAGCAGATCTGGTTGTCGAGCCGCAGCGGCGTATCCGCTGCCGATGATTTTCGAGGCATGGAGAATCTCACGGGATCTTCCTCATTCTGGGACCGGGCGGCGGTATATTCAATTGCGACAATTAAATGTGAGACGGCGCAATTTCAATTGTGCGCAATCTAATTGTCTGCGATACGGATGCACCCCATTAAACCCAGGGAGATGACAATGTCCGTGAACGTCCTCTACAAGACCAGCGCCAAAGCCACCGGCGGCCGCGACGGCCATGCTGCAACCCTCGACGGCGCGCTCGACGTCAAGCTGACCACGCCCAAGGAGCTGGGCGGCGGAGGCGGCGCCGGCAACAATCCCGAGCAACTGTTCGCGGCCGGCTATGCCGCCTGCTTCATCGGCGCGATGAAGTTCGTGGCCTCGCAGGGCGGCCCCAAGGTTCCAGCCGATGCGTCCGTCACCTCGACCGTCGGCATCGGCCCGCGCTCGGAGGGCGGCTTCGGTCTCGATATCGACCTCGCCGTGTCGCTGCCGGGCCTTGACCGTGCCGAGGCCGAGGCGCTGGTCGAGAAGGCGCACCAGGTGTGCCCCTATTCCAACGCCACGCGCGGCAATGTCGACGTTCGCCTGACGGTCGTCTGATCAAAAGTGCGGATTGGCTGGCCCGGGATCCCCCTCGGGCCGGCCGCTTCGGTTTGTTTTGCCACGCCGCGGGATTGAGGCGCGGCGGCGCATACAGCCCTACGCGCGGGGCCATTGCTGGCATGCACGAACCTCGCTAGGCCTGTGGTCAAACGTCGCCACAGGGAAGCGAAGCATGAGTTCTGAAGCCGCGGGTTCTGAAGCCATTCCGGGTGCCATGAGCGGACTGCGCGTCATCGATCTCACGCGCGTGCTCGGCGGTCCCTACTGCACTCAGATCCTCGCCGACCATGGCGCCGACGTGATCAAGGTCGAGCCGCCTGCGGGCGACGAGGTGCGCGAATGGGGCCCTCCCTTCCACGAGGAGGACGCGGCCTATTTCGTCGGTATCAACCGCAACAAGCGCTCGATCGGTCTCGACCTTGCCTCCGAAGGCGGCCGCATCGTGCTGCTCAAGATGCTGGAGACCGCCGACGTCCTGATCGAGAATTTCAAGCCGGGCACGCTGGACAAATGGGGCATCGGCAACGAGGTGCTGCGCGAGAAATTCCCACGCCTCGTGCATTGCCGGATCTCCGGCTTTGGTGCCGACGGTCCGCGCGGCGGCAATCCCGGCTATGACGCCATCATCCAGGCCATGACCGGCATGATCGCCGCGACCGGCTCGCCCGAGAGCGGGCCGATGCGGATCGGCGTGCCGCTGGTCGACATCACCACCGGCCTTTACGCGGCGATCGGCATTCTGATGGCCCTGTCGGAGCGGCAGCGTTCCGGCAAGGGCCAGTTCCTGGAGACGACGCTGTACGAGACCGGCCTTGCCATCATGCATCCGCACACCGCGAATTATTTCATGCATGGCAAACCGCCCTCGCTCACTGGCAACGAGCACCCGAACCTCGTGCCCTACGCGATCTTCCCGACCAAGACCGACGACATCTTCATCGGGGTCGGCAATGACGGCACCTTCCGCAAACTCGCCAAGGAGATCGGCAAGCCCGAGCTCGGCACCGATCCGCGCTTCGCCCGCAACAAGGACCGCATCGCCAACCGCGAGGCGCTGCGCGCCGAGCTCGCCGCCGTCTTCAGCCAGCACGAGGCCGAGCCGCTGTGCAATCGCCTGCTTGCAGCGGGCCTGCCCGCAGGGCCCGTGCAGAAGATCGACCAGGCATTGACCAACCCGCACACGATCGCGCGCGGGGATATTATCGAGAAGGACTGGTACAAGGGCGTGGCGTCGCCGATCCGGCTCGATCGCAGCAAGCCGAGCCTGCGCCGGCTACCGCCGAAATTCAGCCAGCACTCCCAGGAAGTGCTGGGCGAGTTCGGCTACTCCAAGGCCGAGATCGACGCGATGGTCGAACAGGGCACGGTCTGCGGCCCCGAGCGCAAGCGCTAGGATCCCCACCCCTTCTCCCTCCGACATCCAATGCCGCACTGCGGCGCGGGCACGTCAGTGCACTGCGAACGGAGCAGGTGTCCCTTCGCCTTCGCCTATTTTCCGGCTTCCCTTTTCCAGCGCTTGCCGCTTTCGTTTCGGCCGCTTACACAGTCATGTGAACGTCATATGGCACTGCTAGCGCAAGCGCTTCTTTAAGTGACGGGCAAGGGAGGTTTTCTTGATGGCTCTTCGACATTTTGGCACGGCTGCTGCTGTTGCACTCGCGGTTGGTCTCGGCGCTTCGCCGGCCTTGGCCGTGACCGAAATCCAGTGGTGGCACGCGATGACCGGCGCCAACAACGACGTCATCGTCAAGCTTGCCAGCGACTTCAACACGTCGCAGACCGACTACAAGGTGATCCCGACCTACAAGGGTAATTACGCCGACACGATGAATGCGGGCATCGCCGCCTTCCGCGCCGGCAACGCGCCGCACATCATGCAGGTATTCGAGGTCGGCACCGCCACCATGATGGCTGCGACCGGCGCCGTGAAGCCCGTCTACAAGCTGATGGCCGAGGCCGGCGAAAAGTTCGATCCCAAGATCTACCTGCCCGCCATCACGGGCTACTACTCGACCTCCAAGGGCGAGATGCTGTCGTTCCCCTTCAACTCGTCCTCCACCGTAATGTGGGTCAATCTCGACGAGCTGAAGAAGGCCAATATCGAGATCCCGAAGACCTGGCCCGAAACGTTCGAGGCCGCCAAGAAGCTCCATGACAACGGTCATGCCACCTGCGGCTTCTCCAACTCGTGGGTAACCTGGGTCAATGTCGAGCAACTCTCCGCCTGGCACAACGTGCCGCTCGCCAGCAAGGCCAACGGCCTCGACGGCTTCGACACTGCGCTGGAGTTCAACGGACCGCTCCAGGTCAAGCACCTCGAGAAGCTGGTGGAGCTCCAGAAGGACAAGACCTACGACTATGCCGGCCGCACCAACACCGGCGAAGGCCGCTTCACCTCTGGCGAATGCCCGCTTTACCTGACCTCGTCGGCCTTCTTCGGCAACGTCAAGGCCCAGGCCAAGTTCAGCTTCACCGCCGTGCCGATGCCCTATTATCCCGACGTGAAGGGCGCGCCGCAGAACTCGATCATCGGCGGCGCTTCGCTCTGGGTCATGGGCGGCAAGCCTGCCGAGGAATACAAGGGCATCGCAAAATTCCTGACCTTCCTCTCGGATACCGATCGCCAGGTCTACATCCACAAGGCGTCGGGCTACCTGCCGATCACCAAAGCGGCTTATGAGAAGGCCAAGGCGGAAGGCTTCTACAAGGACCAACCCTATCTCGAGACCCCGCTGCTCGAGCTGACCAACAAGGAGCCGACCGAGAATTCCCGCGGTCTGCGCCTCGGCAACATGGTTCAGCTTCGCGACGTCTGGGCGGAAGAGATCGAGCAGGCGCTGGCCGGCAAGAAGACCGCCAAGCAGGCGCTGGACGCGGCCGTCGAACGCGGCAACACCATGCTGCGTCAGTTCGAAAAGACCGCCGTCAAGTGAGACGATCAGCGGCAGGCCGGTGACCCCGGCCTGCCGCCCTGGGGCATCATGCAAAAGCAAGCCATTTTCCAATCGAAGCTGTTGCCGTACGCGCTGGTTGCGCCGCAGCTCGCGATCGTCCTGATTTTCTTCTACTGGCCCGCCTTGCAGGCGGTGATCCAGTCCTTCCTGCTGCAGGATGCGTTCGGACTTTCGACGACCTTTGTCTGGTTCGACAATTACATCGAGCTCTTGAAGGACCGCGCCTATTTCAAGGCGATCGTGCGGACCTTCTTCTTCTCGTTCGCCATCGCCGTGTCGTCGCTG
Organism: Bradyrhizobium sp. 199; assembly: GCF_023073355.1. Lineage (GTDB taxonomy): Bacteria > Pseudomonadota > Alphaproteobacteria > Rhizobiales > Xanthobacteraceae > Bradyrhizobium. The sequence continues at coordinate 14,361 of NZ_JADPJI010000002.1, read as the reverse complement.
TCGTTTGCGCTGCTGCTTGCCGTAATGGCGGACAAGCCGCTGCGCGGTTCGATGCTCTACCGCACGCTGCTGATCTGGCCGTATGCGGTGGCACCGCCGGTCGTCGGCGTGCTCTGGATCTTCATGCTGCACCCCTCGCTCGGCATCATCGCGCGCTATTTGCGCGCAATGGGGGTCGACTGGAATCCGCTGCTCGACGGCGACCAGGCGGCAACGCTGATCATCCTCGCCGCCGCCTGGAAGCAGATCTCGTACAACTTCCTGTTCTTCCTCGCCGGCCTGCAAAGCATCCCGCGAAGCGTGCTCGAGGCCGCCGCGATCGACGGCGCCCGCCCGATGCGCCGGTTCTGGACCGTGACCTTCCCGCTGCTGTCGCCGACGATCTTCTTCCTGCTGGTCGTCAACATCGTCTACGCCTTCTTCGACACGTTCGGCATCATCGACACCATGACCCGCGGCGGTCCGGGCACGTCGACGGTCACGCTGGTCTACAAGGTCTATTCCGACGGCCTGCTCGGCGGCAACCTCGGCAGCTCGGCGGCGCAATCGGTGATCCTGATGATCATGGTCATCGTGCTGACCGGAATCCAGTTCCGCTTCGTCGAACGCAAGGTGACCTACTGATGGTCGAAGAAGAGGGCTTCCGGCGCTACGTCGCGCATATCATTCTCTGGATCGGGATCGCGATTGTCGCGTTCCCCGTCTACATCGCGATTGTCGCCTCGAGCCAGGACAACGCGCTGATCGCGAACGGGCAGATGTCGCTGCTGCCCGGCGGGCATTTCTTCGAAACCTATTACCAGACCATCTTCGTCGGCACGAGCGGCTCGACCCGCGAGCCGGTCGGCAACATGATGCTGAACTCGCTCGTGATGGCGCTGCTGATCGCGGTCGGAAAAATCGCGATCTCGATCATCTCGGCCTATGCGATCGTGTATTTCCGCTTTCCGTTCCGGATGCCGATCTTCTGGATCATCTTCATTACTTTGATGCTTCCGGTCGAGGTCCGTATCTATCCGACCTACAAGATCGTCGCCGATCTGCACATGCTCGACAGCTATGCCGGCCTGTCGCTGCCGCTGATCGCCTCGGCCACGGCGACGCTGCTGTTCCGCCAGTTCTTCATGACGGTGCCGGACGAGCTCCTGGAAGCTTCGCGCATCGACGGCGCGGGTCCCTTCCGCTTCTTCTGGGATACGCTGCTGCCGCTGTCGCGCACCAACATGGCCGCGCTGTTCGTGATCCTGTTCATCCTTGGCTGGAATCAATATCTCTGGCCGCTGCTGATCACCACCCGCGACGACATGCAGACCATCCAGATCGGCATCCGCAAGATGATCACCACCACCGATGCATTGACCGAATGGCCGGTCGTGATGGCGACAGCCGTGCTCGCGATGCTGCCGCCGGTCTTCGTCGTCGTCGTCATGCAGAAATTGTTCGTGCGCGGTCTGGTCGAGACGGAGAAGTAGAGAGTTATGGCCAACGTCACCCTGCGCAACGTCCGCAAGACCTATCCCGGCGGCTTCGAGGCCATCAAGGGCGTCGATGTCGATGTCGGCGACGGACAGTTCTGCGTGCTGGTCGGTCCCTCCGGCTGCGGCAAGTCCACGCTGCTGCGCATGGTCGCAGGGCTCGAAACCATCACCGGCGGCGAGATCGACATCGGCGGCCGCATCGTCAACCAGATCGAGCCCGCCGACCGCGACATCGCGATGGTGTTCCAGAACTACGCGCTCTATCCGCATATGAGCGTCTTCAATAACATGGCCTACGGCCTGCGCAACCGCGGCATGAAGGAGGACGAGGTCAAGTCCCGCGTCGACGAAGCCGCGCGCGTGCTCGAACTTACGTCAATGCTGGAGCGCAAGCCGCGCCAGCTCTCCGGCGGTCAGCGCCAGCGCGTCGCCATGGGCCGCGCCATCGTGCGCCAGCCAAAGGTGTTCCTGTTCGACGAGCCGCTCTCGAACCTCGACGCCAAGCTGCGCATTGCGATGCGCGTCGAGATCCGTAAATTGCAGCGCCGGCTCAACACGACCTCGATCTACGTCACCCACGACCAGCTTGAAGCCATGACGCTCGCCGACATTCTCGTCGTGATGAATGGCGGCCAGGTCGAGCAGGTCGGCAATCCCCTTGCGATATACGAGAAGCCGGCGACCACCTTCGTCGCTTCCTTCATCGGCGCACCGCCGATGAATTTGATGTCGACGCGCCCCGACGAGATCAAATCGCAGCTCGGCACCAGCGCGGGCGAAGCCATCCTCGGCATCCGCCCGGAAGATTTCGTGATCACCGACCAGACCCCGGCCGGCGGCGTCGCCTTGCCGCTGACCGTGGAAGCGATCGAGCGCGTCGGCGCCGAAACCTTCATCTACGGCTCACGCGAGCAGGAAGAGCAGCGCATCGCCGCCACGCCAGGCGAACTGCCGCCCGGCGAGATCATCGTCCGCATTCCCGGAACCGAAGCCCCTGCCATCGGCGCGAAAATCCGGGTCGCGGCGGTGCGGGCAAAGCTGCATTTGTTCAGCGCTGACGGGCGGACGCGGATCGAAGCCTGACCGGTTCCCACGGCCCTGCCAACAACAAGTGCGAAAACAACCCCATGCACAGTAGAAGGGGGCTTGTTTTCATTGGGATAAATTACGAGCCGATTTCGTCATTCCCAGACTTGTCCCGCCTGCATGGCCATGATGAGAGGGAAGCGGCACCCACAGTCCCGCTACCTGCTTGAACCAACACGGGAACATGCCCATATTGCTGATCAAGGGGTGCCGCTTGCGGGCCCTGATGCACCAAAGTCGCTTCGAGAGGACTTTGTAAACTATGTCTCGTGTTCCAACGCTCTCCAGTCCGTTCCTACTGGGCTTCGACGAGATCGAGCGCGTGCTCGATCGGGTCGTCAAAGGCGCCGACGGTTATCCTCCGTACAATATCGAGAGGTGCGGCGGCGCGGACGGCCAGCCCGAGCGTTTGCGCATCACGCTGGCGGTCGCCGGATTCACCCGCGACCAACTCGATGTAACCATTGAGGAAAACCAGCTCGTGATCCGTGGGCGGCAGCAGGACGACAAGTCCCGGCAATACATCCATCGCGGCATCGCCGCGCGCCACTTCCAGCGCACCTTCGTGCTGGCGGAGGGGATGCTGGTGCTGGGTGCGGATCTGAAGAACGGGCTTTTGTCGATCGATCTTGCGCGGCCTGAACCGGAGAGGATCGTTAAGACAATCGCTATCAATGAGCACGAATAATGGAACGAGTAGCGGACTCGACCGCTTAGTGTTCCAGAGGAGTCGAGACCATGAGTGAAGGTCACGTTGCGTTCGAATACGAAGCCAAGAACGTCTCGCCCGAGACGCTGGCAACCCTCGGCGAAGGTCATATCGCCTATGTGAAGCAGATCCGTTCGGAAGACGTGCCGGGCCTGTTTCCCGAAGCACCGAAAATCGCGCCGGGCCTCAAGCTCTTCGCGCTCCACGCCGCCGACGGCACGCCAATCATGCTGACCGACAGCCGCGAAGCCGCGATCGCCAACGCCTGGAGCAACGAGTTGCAAGCGGTGAGCGTGCACTGAGCGCACGCGCGTCGCACGAATAGGGTTTCAAGCGGGCATGCCTTCGCAGGAGGGCGTGCCCGTTTCGCTTTGGGCAGGAATTCGGACGCTCTAAATTCTGGTTGATTCAGCCAGAAAGAACAACATGACCGCGAAGCGTCCCTCGTCGAAGAAGGGCACTGAATCCAGACGATGGAGCCTTCAGGATGCGAAGACGCACCTGAGCCAAATTGTCAGAGAGGCCCAACGCTCCGGACCGCAGCGCGTTACACTTCACGGGAAGGACGCCGCGGTCATTGTCGCGCTAGAGGAATTTGACCGCCTCCAGCGGCCCGTAAGCGGGCCCGACATCGTCACCGCCTTGGCCAAATCTCCGTTGGGCGACCTGAAATTCGAACGCCTGACGATCAAATCCAGGGTTCGGGATGTCGAGCTTTGAGAGGATGGCAGGAGACGCGGATGCGACCGCCCATGACGCTCGACGCAATATCAAATTTGTAACTGAGGCGGCTGGTAGATCGTCGGCATGAACACGAGATTGCATCCGTCCCGATCACCCAGTTCGATATTTCACGCGGCGCGCCGCTCTGTGACGCCCTGCTTACGCTCAACAACAGCCATGCAGAGGAATTGTCATGGCTTGAGCGCGAGCAGCTGCAAGATCTCGTCTCGCAAGCCTTTTACGCGTTCAGGATTGGCCATCTTGATGCTTTCCTGATTGCATTCGATCAAGACGGACAATACGACAGCCCGAACTTCCTGTGGTTTCGATCCGCTACGCGCGCTTTGTCTATGTTGACCGGATCGTGGTCGCAGCAGCCGCACGCGGCGTGGGATGCGCGCGCCGGCGTTATGCCGACCTGTTCGATCGCGCGGTGGAGGCTGGGCACGATCGCATCGTCTGCGAAGTCAATCACCAGCCGCCGAATCCGGCGTCGGACGCGTTTCACGCCGCATTGGATTTGCCGAGGTTGTCAGCGCAAGCATTGACAACGGAAGCAAGACGGTACGCTATCTCGCGCGCACCCTCTAACCACACCCAAAGAAAGCTGATTGAGCGGCCTTAAGCCGCCGTCGCCGGCGGCAGCGCCAGCACCGAATAGATTGCCTGGGCATCGCGCGAGGCGCGGAGCTTCTTGGCGATGTCCTGGTCGCGCAGGAGGCGGGCGATGCGGGCGAGCGCCTTGAGGTGATCGGCGCCGGCGCCTTCGGGGGCGAGCAGCAGGAAGACGAGATCGACCGGCTGGCCGTCCATCGATTCGAAATCGATCGGGCGATCGAGCCGCGCGAACAGGCCGAAGATCTTTTCGAGCTTGGGCAGCTTGCCGTGCGGAATGGCGACGCCGTAGCCAACCGCGGTGGTGCCGAGCTTCTCCCGCTGCAGCAACACCTCGAACACGGAGCGCTCGTTCTGCCCGGTCAGCTCGGCGGCCTTGGCCGCGAGCTCCTGCAAGGCCTGCTTCTTGCTGTTGACCTTCAATGCCGGGAGAATCGCCTCGGGTGCGACCAGATCGGTAATCGGCATGGAGGCTTTCCGAGGTGAATTAAACCGTCAGGTTCCGATTTGGCCAGCTTGATAGACCAAGCCGAGCCGGCGTCAATAACATGAAGCAGGAGGGGGACTTAGCCGGAAGTCCTGCCAAGTCCAGATGTGGGGGGCTTCTACTCCAACGCAATCCCGGTGCCAACTCCCGCGTGCGGCTTTGCCACGGTCATTGTTAAGGGGCCGGGATCGTACGGACCCCGCCTCGGCCTAGCGGCCCGCCTTGCCGTCGATCTTGCCGTCGCTCGTGTCGTCCATCTTGGCCCCGGGCGGATCGATCCAGCCCACATTGCCGTCCGCACGGCGGTAAATGATGTTCACCCGGCCCGAAGAGCCATGCTGGAACACCAGGCAAGGCGCTCCGCTGAGATCGAGTTCCATGACCGCCTCGCTGACTGACAGCGGTCTCAGCGAAGTGGTCGCCTCGGCGATGATGACGGGGCTGTAGCCGGTGACCTCGTCCTCGCCCTCCGGCGCCTCCAGCACATAGCTCGTCGCGTCAAGCGCAGCCATCGCCTCGGAGGCGACATGGGCCTTGCGGGCGGAGCGGTCCTTGAGCCGGTTCTTGTAGCGGCGCAGCCGCTTCTCGATCATCACCAGCGCCTGGTCGGCGCTGGCATAGGCGTCCGGCGCGTTCGAATCGGCCTCCAGCGTAATCCCGGAATCGAGGTGCAGGGCGCAATCGGTACGGAAGCCGAAGCCGTCCTTGCTGAGCGTGATGTGGCCGGAATAATTGCCGTCGAAATATTTGCGCAGCACCTCGTCGGTGCGCTCGGCCACGCGGCCGCGCAGGGCCTCGCCGACGCTGATGCTCTTGCCCGAAATCCGAAGACTCATGGATGCCTCGCTTGGTTTGCTCTTCAGCTGCGACGACGCATCATCGCAGCAGAAGTCGTTCCCTGCGCATGATCTCCCCACGAACACTTTCCGCGTTTGTCGGGAGGGGAAACCGCTGTGCGCTTTTCAGGATCATGCGCGTGCCTGGATCGGTTGCAAAGAGGAGCCGAGAGTAGCGCGATTTCGCGCCAGCGCAATCAGGCCGGTTCGGGATTGCGGGAACGATCGGACAAGGCGGTGGAGAGGACGTTACCAAGGGCGCTCTGCTTGTCGCGGCGGCGTTGCACCGAGGAGGGTATGCGCATGGCTTCGCGGTACTTCGCGACCGTGCGGCGGGCGATATCAATGCCCGAGCCGCGCAAGCGTTCCACGATGGTGTCGTCCGACAGGATCGCCGCGGGTGCTTCCGAATCGATCAGCTGCTTGATGTGATGGCGCACGGCTTCCGCGGAATGCGCCTCGCCGCCGTCGGCCGAGGCGATGGAGGCCGTGAAGAAATATTTCAGCTCGAATGTGCCGCGATTTGTCGCCATGTATTTGTTGGCGGTGACGCGCGACACCGTGGATTCATGCATCTGAATGGCGTCGGCGACGGCCTTCAGATTGAGCGGACGCAAATGCGCCACGCCGCGGGTGAAGAAGCCATCCTGCTGGCGCACGATCTCGGTTGCAACCTTCAGGATGGTGCGGGCGCGCTGATCGAGCGCGCGCACCAGCCAGGTCGCGTTCTGCAGCGCATCGGTGAAATAGGACTTGTCGCCGTCCTTACCGATCTTCTTCGACAGCTGGGAATAGTAGGTCTGGTTGACCAGCACGCGCGGCAAGGTGTCGCTGTTGAGCTCGACATGCCAGCCGCCATCGGGACCCGGGCGGACATAGACGTCAGGCACCATGGTCTGCAAACGCGCCGAGCCGAACTTCATGCCGGGCTTGGGATTGAGGCGGCGGATCTCGCCGATCATGTCGGCGATGTCCTCGTCGTCGACGCCGCAGATCTTGCGCAAGGCCACGATGTCTCGCTTGGCGAGGAGATCGAGATGCTCGACCAGGGCCTGCATTGCGGGATCATAGCGGTCGAGCTCGCGGAGCTGGATCGCAAGGCATTCGCTGAGAGATCGCGCGCAGACGCCGGGCGGATCGAATTTTTGCAGCACGGCAAGGACGCCCTCGACGTCGGCTTGCGATGCGCCAAGACGCTCGGCGGCCTGGCCGAGATCGCTCGGCAGATAGCCGGCCTCGTCGACGAGGTCGATCAGATATTGGCCGATCATGCGCTGCGCAGGCCCGGTGAAGGCGACTGACAGCTGCTCGGCGAGATGGTCCGACAGGGTCAATTCCGCGGCGACGAAGGCCTCGAGATTGTAGTCCTCATCGCCGGAGGCGCCGCCGCCCCATTCGGTGTAGGTCGTCGGCGCCGCGTCCTGGGCATTGCGTGCCGCAGCCTCGGCCGGCTCCTCGGAGAAGACGTTGTCCAGGCCCGTGTCCAGGGTCTGCTCGATCTCGGCGCGGGTGCCGAGATCCTTGCTCATCCATTCTTCCTGGCCCGGCTCGAACGCCTCGGCAGGGCCGCCAAAGCCGTCGTCACCCTGACCGTCACCTCCGCCAGCCTCGTCGCCATCGCCATACTGGCCGGCGTCAGTGGGAGTCTCGCCCGCGGGGGCCTCGTCATTGGCCCGTTCCAGCAGGGGGTTACGCTCGAGTTCCTCTTCCACGAACGTCGTGAGATCGAGATTGGACAATTGCAGCAGTTTGATCGCCTGCATCAACTGCGGCGTCATGACCAGCGACTGCGATTGCCGGAACTCTAATCTCTGCGTAAGCGCCATGAAGCAAGAAACCGATCCAAAAAAGTTGGTCCGATTTTTGCTTATCCTAGTCCGGGCCCGATGTACACGTCTTGACGAGACGCAAAATGGGCTAGAGGCGGAATTCCTCGCCAAGGTAAAGGCGGCGCACGTCCGGATCGGCCACGATTTCCTCCGGGCTCCCCTCGGTCAGGATTTCGCCGGCATAGACGATATAGGCGCGATCGGTGAGGCCGAGCGTCTCGCGGACATTGTGGTCGGTGATGAGCACGCCGATGCCGCGATTGGTGAGATGGCGGACGAGGTCCTGGATGTCGCCGACCGCGATCGGGTCGATGCCGGCGAAGGGCTCGTCGAGCAGCATGTAGTTCGGACGCGTCGCCAGCGCACGCGCGATCTCGACGCGACGCCGCTCGCCGCCGGATAGCGCGATCGAGGGCGATTTGCGCAGCCGCGTGATGTTGAATTCATCGAGCAGCGAGTCGAGCTGTTGCTCGCGCTTCTTGCGCGAGGGCTCGACCACTTCGAGCACGGCACGGATGTTCTGCTCGACGGTGAGGCCGCGGAAAATCGAGGCTTCCTGCGGCAGATAGCCGATGCCGAGCCGCGCGCGCTGATACATCGGGAGTTTCGTGACATCGTGGCCGTCGAGCTCGATCGCACCGTCGTCAGCCTTGATCAGGCCGGTGATCATGTAGAACACGGTGGTCTTGCCGGCGCCGTTCGGGCCGAGCAAGCCGACCGCTTCGCCGCGCCGCACATAGATGCTGACGCCGCGCACCACCTGCCGGCTGCCGAAGGCTTTTTTCACGCCATGGACGGCCAGGAAACCCGGCCGCTTCAGGAGCTGCGGTTCGCCCGCGCCATTGGACCTGCCGGCAGCCCTGACGGGGTGAACCGCCTGCGGCGGCTCGGGTTGATAGTCGGCTTGATAGTCGTCCTCGTAGTCCCCCTGGAACTGGTCGGGCGCATGGATCGCCTGGTCGCGGGCCATCGGCGGCGCGTCCCGGATCGGACTGGTCACGAGCCCGCTGTCGGCGAGCGCGGTGATGTCCTGACGCGCAAATCCTGGCCGGCCGCGCTTGGCGGGGCGCCGACGGAACATGCTGAAGAGATCGACCATCCCCGCCTTCTAGCCCTTTCGCGACGATCCTGCGCGAATTCGCGCGATCTGCCGCACCGGTCGTTCGATTCGCCGATGCAGCATGAGTGAAGGGATGTCTCATGCCCAGTGAAACACGCCCGGAAAGCGGCGGACCCCGCTTCGAAAGCCCTGCGCGCTAGATACAGTCTCGCCGGCCAAGCTTCAACCTCGGTTCGGCCGTATCCGAGCCAAGCCGTTGAGTTCATTTCGGTTTACTTGCACCAGGCAATTGCAAAGGCGGCGCCCCGCCGGGCTTGCCGGCTTGTCCCCCCGGGCCGCAATCGTTGCCGCCGCCCTGCGGCAGCAGGGCCTGAACCCGGCCGTTGTCGGATTCCACCCGCGAGACGCCCGTCGTCATGTCGACCATCAAACGGTCGCCGCGCAGCACGTTCTTGCATTGCGTCAGGACGACCTGGCCGCCACCGCCGAGCATGGTGATGAGATTGGTCCTGGTGTCGAACACGGCGGTCTCGCCGGTCACCACCTGGTCCTTCTGGGTGACCACGACATTGCCGCGCGCCTCCAGCCTCTTGATCGAGGAACTGCCGCCCGGGCCCGGCTGCGCCGATTGCATCGGCGCCGCCTTCGCGCCCTTCGCCGCCGGCTGCGGCGTCGCGGGCTTGTCCCCACCCGAGTCGTAAAACACCACCAGCGTCTTCGAGGTCATGGTGGTGTCGCCCTGCACGACCTTCACATTGCCGGCGAAGGTCGCCTCCTTCTTCTTGTCGCGCATCTCGAGCGAGGCGGCCTCGATCTGGATCGGCTGGTCGCGGTTTTGCGAAAAGCCCTGCATCGCGTTGGGCACGCCCTGCATCGTGCTCTGCGCGAGGGCCGCACCGCCCGCGACCAGCGCGACGCCGACTGCAAGTGCGGCCGCGCTGACGATGGCGCACCGCTTGTCGTCGCTGCGCGAAAAAGTCTTGGTCATGAAAATCATCTTGAGTTGGCAGATTTGTTCTGAGGCGTACGTGTCTTCGCCGGCGGCGCGCGCTCGGCTGGCGCAGGCTGGGCGGCGGCGGGCTCATCCAGCTTGTCCAGATGCATCACCACATTGCCTTCGAAGCGGATGACGTCGCCGCCTTCGGTGATGCGGAGCTTGTCAGCGGTCAGCGTGCCGTTGGTCAACTTGACGTCGACATGCTCGTCCGACGAAACAGTACCCTTGCCCATGTCGACGAACGCGGAGTTCAGCCGCGCCTCATAGCCGGTCGAGGTGCGCAGGAAGATGTCCTTGTGCAGATCGAGCTGCTGCTGCTTGTTGTCGAAGCGGCCGGTGCGCGCATCGAGGAACAGGGTGGATTGATCCTCCATCAGCACCTTGGCGCGCAGGTCTTTGAGATCGACATGATCGGGGTCGGTGACGTCCTGGGTCGCAGTCTTGGCCCAGAGCTCGTAGGGCCGCTGGTCCGGCGTGAAGCCGGACAGATGCGGCGACTCCATGGTGATCTTGGTGCCCGACACCACCATATTTTCAACGGTGAGCGGCAGCTCCGGAATCCGGAACTTGTTGAAGAACGCGATGTAGATGATCACGGCCATGGCCACGACCACCGTTGCCGGCACCGAGACGCGCAAAATCTGCACCAGGCGGCTGTGCCGCGCCGCGCTGGCAAACTTCGCCGCAAGCGCGGCGTCGTAGGTGGGATTCTGGGCCGAATTCACCTGGGTTCCTGAGGTGTCGCTCGCCTGGTCCGGTTGAGGCGCGCCCCATTGTACCCGGCGGCGCCAAAATATGCAGCCCGCGACAGGCTGTTACGAAAGTGTCCGAAACGGGGCGGCAATTCCCGCCAAGGGGCCTCAGGAGTGCGCGAAAATGTCCTCTTCCGCCCAGCCCTGGAGGTCGAGCAGGGCACGGGTCGGCAGGAAATCGAAACAGGTCTTGGCAAGCTGGGTGCGGCCTTCCCGCACCAGCATGGCATCGAGCCGCTCGCGCAGGGCATGCAGATGCAGCACGTCGGAGGCGGCATAGGCGAGCTGCGGCTCGGTCAGGCTGTCTGACCCCCAGTCGCTGGACTGCTGCTGCTTGGAGAGGTCGACATTGAGCACCTCGCGCACGAGGTCCTTGAGGCCATGGCGGTCGGTATAGGTGCGGACTAGGCGGGAGGCGATCTTGGTGCAGTAGATCGGCCCGGTCATGACGCCAAAGGTCTGGTACAGCACCGCGACGTCGAACCGCGCAAAGTGGAAGATCTTGGTGATCTCGGGATTGGCCAGCAGGGCCTTCAGGTTCGGCGCGTCGGTGTGCCCCTTCGGGATCTGCACCACGTCGGCGCTGCCGTCGCCGGGCGAGAGCTGCACCACGCAGAGCCGGTCACGGTGCGGATTCAGCCCCATGGTCTCGGTATCGATCGCCACCGCTCCGCTGTAGCGCGTGAGGTCAGGCAGGTCACCGCGGTGCAGGCGTACGGTCATGGCGTTTCAAAACCTCGGGTCGAATCGGTGCGTCGGCATCATAACGAATTCGAATTGCCGGCGATGTAGCCATTGCCGGCGGGCCGCGCAAGCACGGGGTTCGGTCAGATCGCCGCCAGCATGATGCAGATCATCGCCGCGACCGTGACGCGGCTGGGACCGTCGCGGAAGGCGTACAGGATCGGGTCATCCGGCATCTCGCGGCGATGCGCCATCATCAGGGCGCGGCCGAACCAGTAGAGCAGCAGCGGGTTGAGCAGCCACAGCATCCAGGGCCGGCTGTACAGCGGCATCACCGCGGTCGAGGAGACGTAGAGCGAGAACACGGTCACCGCATTCATCGCGCTCGCCGCCGCCATCGCGGCGATGATCTGCAGATCGGTGACGCGATAGTCGCGGTTGGAGGGATCGGCTAGCCCTGCGCTCTCGCGCATGCTGAGCTCGCTGAACCGCTTGATCAGCGCCAGCGAGGTGAACACGAACAGCGAAAAGATCAGCAGCCATTCCGACAGCACCACGCCGACGCCGACCGCGCCGGCGATGATGCGCAGGCTGTAGAGACCGGCGAGCGTGACGATGTCGACCAGCATCTTGCGCTTGAGCACGAGCGAATAGGCGATCGTGGTGGCAAGATAGGCGCCGAGCACGCCGAGAAACAGCGGCGAGATGCAGAGGCCGGCTGCGGCCGCAAACAGCCACAGCGCAGGGATCGCAAGCAGCGCCGAGGAGATCGGCAAATCGCCGGCCGCGAGCGCGCGATGGCGCTTGCTCGGATGCTGCCGGTCGGCCGCGAGATCGAGCAGATCGTTCATCAGATAGGCGCCGGACGCACAGGCCGAGAACGCCAGGAACGCCAGCAGCGCGGAGCCGAAGCTTGCAAGGTTCAGCTGATGCGCGGTGATGACAGGCACGAACACCAGCGTGTTCTTGGCGTATTGATAGACGCGCAGCGCCTTCGCCCAGGTCTTCAGGCTCGCTCTGCTTCTGCCGCGATTTTCAACGTGCTCGATGGAGGCACGATCGAAGGGCAGGCTGCCCGCAGCGAGTTCGGCCGGGGTGACGACGCCGTCGAAACCGAGATGCGCGGCGATGCCCGCAGCATGCTCGGCGAAACGATCCGCCACCAGATAGATCTTCTCGCCCCGCGCCCGCGCGGCCAGCGCCTGGTTCAGCACGTCGGAATCATAGGGCAGATGAGCGTAGTCGATCTCGGCCCGCGCCAGGATATCGGTAAGCGCGGCCATGCCCGGCCGTCCGCCCGCACCGAAGCGGGCGAGCATGAGGGCGGGCCGGCTGAAGAGCGCTTCCATCAGCAGCTCGGAGCGCAACAGCGCGCCTTCGAGATCGATGACGAGCGTCCGCGCAGCCGCCGCCGTGGCCGACGGCATGGACGCGCCAGAATCATATGGCCGGGCAGGGAGCTCCATCCGAAAAAACGCTCTGACTTGCCGCAAACTGACCGGCCCAAAGGGATGGCCGGGGAGCAGGGAAATGGACGGCCGCAAGCCTAGGGCGCATTCGCTAAAGGGGGCTTAATCGTCCCTCCACTCACACGAGCTAAGCCGGGGCCTGCGGAGCGCAGATTGCGATCACCGCGCCCAGCGCCGCGGCGAAACAGCCGGTCGCGGAGAAGCCGGGCGGTTCGTGGGATCGCGGGCTGTTGCACGGATCCCACAACTTGACGCGAGTTCAGGTTCCGGCAGGAACGAGGGCCGCGCGCCCCGTGAAAATCGTGCGGGCCCACCCCATTTGCCAGTTTCGCTCCCCCGCTCCCGACGGAATCGAGACCCATGACCGAACAGACGCTCGCTGCGCCTATCGAGGAGCCATCGGAACGCCCGCGCGGCTTCTCGCGCTATCAGGCGCTTCTCATCGCGCTGCTCGCGTTCACGCAGTTCACGATCATTCTCGACTTCATCATCATGTCGCCGCTCGGCGCCATCCTGATGCCCGCGCTCGACATCACGGCCACTCAATTCGGCGTCGCGGTGTCGGCCTACGCGTTCAGTGCGGGCGTTTCGGGCGTGCTGGCCGCCGGCTTTGCCGATCGCTTCGACCGCAAGCGCCTGCTGCTGTTCTTCTATGTCGGCTTCACGCTCGGCACCCTGCTCTGCGCCGCCGCGCCGAATTACCACGTGCTGCTGCTCGGCCGCATCGTGACGGGGTTGTTCGGCGGGGTGATCGGCTCGGTCGTACTGGCCATCGTCACCGATCTGTTCGCGCTGCATCTGCGCGGCCGCGTGATGGGCTTCATCCAGACGGCGTTTGCCGCGAGTCAGGTGCTCGGCATTCCGGCCGGGCTGTTTCTCGCCAATCACTGGAGCTGGCATGTCTGCTTCATCGCGATTGTCATCGTGTCGATCGCGGCGATCATCATCATCGCCTTTGCGATGGAGCCGGTCGATGCGCATCTGAAGCTGAGGCAGGACAGAAACCCGTTCCGCCATTTGGTCGCAACGATCGGTGAGCCGCGCTATACGCTGGCCTTCGCCGTCACGACATTGCTGGCGACCGGCGGATACATGCTGATGCCGTTCTCCAGCGCCTTCACCGTCCACAATCTCGGCATCGACATCACCCATCTGCCGACGATCTATCTCGTCTCCGGCCTGTTCAGCATCGTCACGGGGCCGCTGGTCGGCCGCGCCAGCGATGCGTTCGGCAAATATCCGACCTTCGTGTTCGGCTGCGTGATGACCGTCATCATGGTGCTGATCTACACCCATCTCGGTCACGTCTCGCTCGTGACCGCGATCATCGTCAACGTGCTGATGTTCATCGGCATCTTTTCACGGATGATCCCATCACAGGCCCTGATGTCGGCAATCCCCGATCAAAGCCAGCGCGGCTCGTTCAGCGCGGTCAGCGCCTCGCTGCAGCAGCTCTCCGGCGGGCTCGGCTCGGTGCTCGCCGGCGCGATCATCGCGCAAGGGCCCGACGGCTCGCTGCTCCATTTCGACCGGATCGGCTACGTCGTCGTCACGACGACAATCGTCACGCTGGTAATGATGTATTTCGTGCAGAAGGCGGTGGCGGAGCGGGCGGGGAAGCGGGTGGTGTGAGGGG
>NZ_JADPJI010000007.1 GCF_023073355.1 Bradyrhizobium sp. 199 | reverse complement strand
GAGCAGATTGTTGATGTCGCTGGCGCGGTTGTCGAGCGACTGTGCCGTGAAGAAGTTGGTGGGATTGTCCAGGGCCGAGTTGACGCTCTTGCCGGTCGAAAGGCGGCTCTGCGTGGTGGCGAGAAGGTCAGCGGTGGACTGGAGGGAGAGCAGGTTCTGACGAACCGAGGAAGAGAGGACGATACCGGACATTGAGTGTTACCCTTCTGGTACGCAACGCAACAAACTTCGATTAGGATTAATCGATGTCCGAAACGGTGAACGTTGAGGGCTAACAAAGCATGAAGCATGTCGCGCCAGTCCTTGCCCGGATTCACCATACGCGCGTTCGGAGCCTGAACGTGCTCGTCCATATCGCCCTGATAGAACGATGCTTTTTGATGCAGCGATGAGGCGTTTGCGACTTGTCAACCATAACTCAGAGTGAGCAATTGTCTGCATCTGGATGCATGGTCTCCGCTTGCCGAGCGGCACTCCGATGCCGGCAAAAAGAAGCGGCGGGGCCGAAGCCCCGCCGCCGGATCTTGCTTTGCGATGTCGTCCGCTTGTTAGCGGAGCAGCTGCAGCACGCTCTGCTGCGACTGGTTGGCCAGCGACAGCGCGGAGACCGCGATCGACTGGCGGGTCGACAGCGC
>NZ_JADPJI010000003.1 GCF_023073355.1 Bradyrhizobium sp. 199 | reverse complement strand
AGCACGGGCGCAACGGCCGGTGACGGCACCACGGCCCTGACCGGCACCATCACCCTGATCGCCACCAACGGCACGACCGCAACCGGTCTGGCCAGCAACGCCCAGCCCGCGGACGGCGACACGCTGACCGTGAACGGCAAGACCATCACGTTCCGCTCGGGTTCTGCTCCGGCATCGACTGCGGTTGCGTCCGGTTCGGGCGTCAGCGGCAACCTCGTCACCGACGGCAGCGGCAACACCACCGTCTATCTCGGCACCGCGGGTACTCCGGCGGCCAACGTCAACGATCTGTTGACCGCGATCGATCTCGCCAGCGGCGTGAAGACGGTATCCATCACCGCGGGTGCTGCGACGATCGCCACGAGCGTCGGCCAGACTGCCTCGAGCGCTGCTGGCGGTGCCGTCACGCTGAAGAGCTCGACGGGTGCGGATCTGAGCGTCACCGGCAAGGCTGACCTGCTCAAGTCTCTCGCCCTGACCACGGCCGTGGGCGGCGGCAACGCCACCGTGAGCGTCAACCGGACCACGAGCTCGGGCTCGCTCGGTGCGACGATCGCGGACGGCTCGACGCTGAACGTCGACGGTCACGTCATCACCTTCAAGAACGCGCCGATCCCGGGCTCGACCGGTGCTCCGAGCGTTCCGAGCGGTTATGGTGCGAGCGGTAACGTCCTCACCGACGGCAACGGCAACTCGACGGTCTATCTGCAGGCTGGCACGGTCAACGACGTGCTGAAGGCGATCGACCTTGCCACCGGCGTGCAGACCGCGACGGTCAATGCCAACGGCACCGCGACGCTTGCGACCGCCACTGGCCAGACCAACTCGTCGATCAACGCCTCGGGTCAGTTCAAGATCTCGACCGGCGTCAATGCCGACCTGTCGATCACCGGCACCGGCAATGCGCTGAATGCGCTTGGCCTTGCCGGCAACACCGGCACTGCGACCGCCTTCACCGCGGCCCGTACCTCCGGCGTCGGCGGCATTACCGGCAAGACCTTGACCTTCTCGTCCTTCAATGGCGGCACGGCGGTCACCGCCACCTTCGGCGACGGCACCAACGGCACGGTCAAGACGCTCGATCAGCTCAACACCAAGCTTCAGGCTAACAACCTGACGGCGACGATCGACGCCAACGGCCTGCTGACGGTCTCGACCACCAACGATTACGCGTCCTCGACCATTGGTTCGAGCGCCGCGGGTGGTGCGATCGGCGGCACGCTGACCTCGTCCCTGACGTTCTCGACGGCTTCCACCCCCGTCCAGGATTCGGTTGCCCAGACCTCGCGTGCCAACCTGGTCAACCAGTACAACAACATCCTGAACCAGATCGACACGACGTCGCAGGACTCCTCGTTCAACGGTGTCAACCTCTTGAACGGCGATCAGCTCAAGCTGGTGTTCGACGAGACGGCCAAGTCGAGCCTGAGCATCACTGGCGTGACCTACAACTCCAAGGGTCTGGGCCTTGCTGCGCTGACCAGCGGTGTCGACTTCATCGACAACGCTGCCACCAACAAGGTGCTGACCAACCTGAACGCGGCATCGAGCACGCTGCGCTCGGAAGCCTCGGCTCTCGGCTCGAACCTGACCATCGTGCAGGTCCGTCAGGACTTCAACAAGAACCTGATCAACGTGCTGCAGACCGGTTCGGCCAACCTGACCCTGGCCGACACCAACGTCGAGGCGGCCAACAGCCAGGCGCTGTCGACCCGCCAGTCGATCGCGGTCTCCGCGCTGTCGCTGGCCAACCAGTCGCAGCAGAGCGTGCTGCAGCTGCTCCGCTAACAAGCGGACGAC
>NZ_JADPJI010000001.1 GCF_023073355.1 Bradyrhizobium sp. 199 | reverse complement strand
TCATGGATGATCTGTTGCGGGAGTTTCTGACGGAGACCAGCGAGAGCCTGGACACCGTTGACAATCAGCTGGTGAAGTTCGAGCAGGAGCCGAACAACGCCAAGATCCTGGATAACATCTTCCGCCTGGTCCACACCATCAAGGGCACCTGCGGCTTCCTCGGATTGCCGCGGCTTGAAGCGCTGGCACATGCCGGCGAGACGCTGATGGGCAAATTCCGTGACGGCATGCCGGTGACTGGGCAGGCGGTGACGGTGATCCTGTCCTCGATCGACCGCATCAAGGAAATCCTCGCCGGTCTCGAAGCGACCGAATCCGAGCCGGAGGGGACCGACCGCGATCTCATCGACAAGCTGGAAGAGATGGTCGAGCAGGGCATGGCGGCCATGTCAGCGTCGGCTCCGCCGATCGCGTCAGCGTCGGCTTCTTCGCCGATCGCGGCAGCGTCGGCTCCGCCGATCGCGGCTAGCGCTGCTTCTGTTGCCGACGCCCCGCCGCTGGTGCCGGAAGCACCTGCTGCTGCCGCGCCTGCGCCGGCAAAGGACATGACCACGGGTGCGCTGATCGACCAGACCCTGGAGCGCCCGTTGCGTCCGGGCGAAGTCTCGCTCGACGAGCTCGAGCGCGCCTTCCGCGAGACCGCGATCGAAGCGCCCGCGCCTGTCGCCAGGGTTGAGGCCGCGCCGGCACCGGCCGCCGAAGTCCCGGCGCCCGCGGCGAAGGAAGCCGCAAAGCCCGCCAAGGAGAAGCCCGCGATCAAGAAGTCGATGGCCGACGAGGCTGTCGTTGACGGCGACCGCATCGCCAACCAGTCGATCCGCGTCAACGTGGATACGCTGGAGCACCTGATGACCATGGTCTCCGAGCTGGTCCTGACCCGCAACCAGCTCTTGGAGATCTCCCGCCGCAACGAGGACACCGAGTTCAAGGTGCCGTTGCAGCGGCTGTCCAACGTCACCGCCGAGTTGCAGGAGGGCGTCATGAAGACGCGCATGCAGCCGATCGGCAATGCCTGGCAGAAGCTGCCCCGCATCGTCCGCGACCTCTCGAGCGAACTCGGCAAGCAGATCGAGCTGGAGATGCACGGCGCCGACACCGAGCTCGACCGCCAGGTGCTCGACCTGATCAAGGACCCGCTCACCCACATGGTGCGCAACTCCGCCGACCATGGCCTGGAGACCCCCGCCGAGCGCCTCGCCGGCGGCAAGGGCGAGCAGGGCACCATTCGCCTGTCCGCCTATCACGAGGGCGGCCACATCATCATCTGCATCGCCGACAACGGCCGCGGCCTCAACACCGACAAGATCAAGGCCAAGGCGATCTCCTCGGGTCTCGTCACCGAGGCCGAGCTCGAGAAGATGAGCGAAGCCCAGATCCACAAGTTCATCTTCGCGCCCGGCTTCTCGACCGCGGCCGCCATCACCTCAGTCTCCGGCCGCGGCGTCGGCATGGACGTGGTGCGCACCAATATCGACCAGATCGGCGGCACCATCGACATCAAGAGCGTGGCCGGCGAAGGAAGCTCGGTCACCATCAAGATCCCGCTGACCTTGGCGATCGTCTCGGCGCTGATCGTGGAAGCTGCCGGCGACCGCTTCGCCATCCCGCAGCTTTCGGTGGTCGAGCTGGTGCGTGCCCGCGCCAACTCCGAGCACCGCATCGAGCGCATCAAGGACACCGCGGTCTTGCGCCTGCGCAACAAGCTGTTGCCGCTGATCCACCTGAAGAAGCTCTTGAAGATCGACGACGGCGCGGCCTCCGATCCCGAGAACGGCTTCATCGTGGTCACTCAGGTCGGCAGCCAGACCTTTGGCATCGTCGTCGACGGCGTGTTCCACACCGAAGAGATCGTGGTGAAGCCGATGTCGACGAAACTGCGTCACATCGACATGTTCTCCGGCAACACCATTCTGGGCGATGGCGCGGTCATCATGATCATCGACCCCAACGGCATTGCCAAGGCGCTCGGCGCCGCCGGCTCCTCGGCCCATGACATGGGCGACGAGAACGGCGCGCACCACATCGGCTCGGGCGAGCAGACCACCTCGCTGCTGGTGTTCCGCGCCGGCTCGTCCCAGCCCAAGGCGGTCCCGCTCGGGCTCGTCACGCGCCTGGAAGAGCTGCCCGCCGACAAGATCGAGTTCTCGAACGGCCGCTACATGGTGCAGTACCGCGAGCAGCTGATGCCGCTCATCGCCATGGAAGGCGTCACCGTCGCGAGCCAGGGCGCCCAGCCGATCCTGGTGTTTGCCGACGACGGCCGCTCCATGGGCCTCGTCGTCGACGAGATCATCGACATCGTCGAGGAACGCCTCAACATCGAGGTCGGCGGCTCCTCCTCCGGCATTCTGGGCTCGGCCGTGATCAAGGGCCATGCCACCGAGGTGATCGACGTCGGCCACTTCCTGCCGATGGCGTTCGCCGACTGGTTCACCCGCAAGGAGATGAAGCCGTCGCAGCACTCGCAGTCGGTGCTGCTGGTCGACGATAGCGCCTTCTTCCGCAACATGCTGGCCCCGGTGCTGAAGGCGGCCGGCTACCGCGTCCGCACCGCGCCGACCGCGCAGGAGGGCCTTGCCGCCTTGCGCGCGCAGAGCTTCGACGTGGTCCTGACCGACATCGAGATGCCCGACATGAACGGGTTCGAGTTTGCCGAGACCATCCGCTCCGACAGCAATCTGGGCGCGATGCCGATCATCGGCCTCTCCGCGCTGGTGTCGCCGGCAGCAATCGAGCGCGGCCGTCAGGCCGGCTTCCACGATTATGTCGCCAAGTTCGACCGTCCCGGTCTGATCGCGGCGCTGAAGGAGCAGACCGCGGGCGCCGCCGGCGCCTCCGAGCTGAGCCGGGCGGCGGCGTAAGAGCATGATCCGGAAAAGTGTGAAGCGGTTTTCCGACACGATCATGCTCAAACAAAAAGGCTGGGATCAGGAGATACGCATATGACCAAGAAGACCGAGTCCAGCGAAGGCGCCATGGTCGAATACGTCACCGCGATGATCGGCGGCCAGCTGTTCGGGCTGCCGATCTCCCGCGTCCAGGACGTGTTCATGCCCGAGCGCGTCACCCGCGTGCCGTTGTCCTCGCGCGAGATCGCCGGCGTCCTCAACCTGCGCGGCCGCATCGTCACCGTGGTCGACATGCGCGCCCGTCTCGGCCTGCCGCAGCCCGAGGACGGCAAGGTGCCGATGGCGGTCGGCGTCGACCTGCGCGGTGAATCCTACGGCCTGCT
>NZ_JADPJI010000005.1 GCF_023073355.1 Bradyrhizobium sp. 199 | reverse complement strand
CGCGCAGGGAAGGCCGGGACGTTCCGGCGTCACCTGTCGTCCACCCCGTGCGCGTTTACTCGCACACGCGGGACTTCGGGTGCCAGCCGGCGCCCGGCCTTCCCTGCGCCCTTGCTCTCGAAGAGGGCGGAAGAAGACAGCAAAGCTCGGGCAACAACGCCGCGAGAAGGTGAAGGTGTGTCCGCGGATGACCATGCGAACCGTTAGAAGGCGGCCTCTCCGGATGGCCGCATCCGGCCGGGTCGGCCGGTTACTTCATGGCGGCGTCGATCGAGTTGAACTTGTTGTTGAGCAGCGCGCCGCCCGTGCTGTTCACGATGGTGACGATCGCGAGCGCGATCCCCGCGGCGATCAGGCCGTACTCGATCGCGGTTGCACCATTCTCATCGGCAAGGAACGACCTAAGCAAACGCATTGCCAACTCCTGTTCATCCGATCCAACGTAGGGTCGCGTCGTCATCGAACTCGTCAACAGATCGAATATGTCTTTATGCGGCCAAAAGTATTAAGCCCGGGCGAGGCGCGCCTCCGCTCATACGATGGCATCCCTTAAGTTAAGGTTCCATCGGTGCGTCCAAATGGATTCAAATCGGCAGACCCCGGGCCGGCTAAGGTGGTGAAGCGCGCCCGCGCAGACCCTGGTGGGGTCCAGGACGTCGGTCTTAGCGGGGAGGGGAGTGCCGCTTAACGGATTGTTGAGGCTGTTCGTCGAGCCATCGCGCTCATTCGCGCCGGCCATCCCCGTTCAGCGCCCGCAACACGGCGATGCGGGCGAACATCACCCAGCCGCCGCCCGTCTCGGCCGCCTCGATCAAGGTCTCGATGGCGGTCTGCCAGTGCGCCTCGTGCTGGGCGTCCTCGGGCAGCCGCATGATGTAGTCCGCAGCCTGTTGAAGCGTGCGCAGCTCGCGCTTGTTGTCAACGCGAACGGGATCGTCGAACGCCGTCGACCAGGGCATGTCAGGCCGGCCGAGCGGCGAGGGGAGATATCACGGCGTGATTGCAGGTGCGACGCTGTCAGCCCGCCTTCTTCGCCCGCGCTGGCGCGCGCACCGGTTTGTCGGCCTTCTTCGTCGCTTCCTTGGGCGCCGTCTTCGCCGCAGCGTCCTTGCCGCCCTTGCCGGCGATGGGGAGCAGCATCTCGCGCTGGCCCTCGACGCGCTTCTTCGGCTTCTTTGCTTTGGCGGTCTCCTTGGCAGTCTCCTTGGCCACCTTCGCCGCAGGTGCGGCGTCTTTTTCGTTCGCGATGCTCTTCTTCAGCGCGTCCATCAAATTGATGACGTTGCCGCCGCTCTTCGGCGTGGCCTTGGCTGCGATCGGCATGCCGCTGCGCTTCTTGTTGATGAGATCGATCAGGGCGGTCTCGTAATGGTCCTCGAACAGCTCGGGCTCGAACGCGCCGGACTTCTTCTCGACGATGTGCTTGGCGAGGTCGAGCATGTCGCGGGTCAGCTTCACGTCCTGGATGTCGTCGAAATATTCCTGCTCGCTGCGGACCTCGTAGGGGTAGCGCAGCAGCGTGCCCATCAGCCCGCTCCCGAGCGGCTCGAGCGCGATGATGTGCTCGCGGTTGGTCAGCACGACACGGCCGATCGCGACCTTGTTCATGCTGCGAATGGTCTCGCGGATCACGGCATAGGCATCGTGGCCGACCTTGCCGTCCGGCACGAGATAATAGGGGCGGATCAGATAGCGGTTGTCGATGTCGGCCTTCGGCACGAATTCGTCGATGTCGATGGTGTGGGTGGAGTCGAGCGCGATGTCGTCGAGCTCGTCCTTGGTGACCTCGATATAGGTGTCGGTGTCGACCTTGTAGCCCTTGACGATGTCCTCGGAGGTCACCTCGTCGCCGGTCTCGGCGTCGACCTTGAGGTACTTGATCCGGTGGCCGGTCTTGCGGTTGATCTGGTTGAAGGAGACCTTCTCGGTGTCCGAAGTGGCCGGATAGAGCGCGACCGGACAGGTCACGAGCGACAGACGCAGAAAACCCTTCCAATTGGCGCGGGGGGCCATGGGCTACTCCAAACGCAACAAGGACAGACGGTCAGGATACCATCGGGGAACAACGAATCAAAGCAAGCTCGGTTGCTGAATCTTCCAACTGCGTTAACCGGCCGCTTGGCCATGCCCTCGCTGCCTGATCCGAGCGCAATAGCCGGAACATCACATCCAATGACGCGTTGGCTTTGGACATCGGCTGCGAGGAGGTCGCGGCTATCGGAAGCGACATCCAGAGATTGAGGGCATCATGGCAACCACGCGAGAGCGGCATCAGATCGTGGAAACTCCGACCGAGGCGCGTCAGGGCGAGCCTGGGCCATCGGTGGCGGCGCTGCTCGCCATTTCAACCGGGCTTGCGATCCTGATCCTCGCCGTCGTCTGGTTCGTGTTCTTCCGGACCTGACGGCCGAATTTACGGGAAGGGCGGACCTTCCGGCGCGCCGCGCTACGCGGCACATTGCGCCCGCCATGCTGCCGGCTTGTCCGGCCCGCAGGGCGGGCGCAGTCGCGTTGGCAGCAAACACACACCGTATATGACCAAAATGTAACGCGGCCGGTTCCCGGCGTTCATATTGGGTTCACGCCGGAATTGCTCATCTGGTGCGGTGTTGATGCGGCCTGTGTCTGGAGAGAAGCGTGCGCCTGCTCGTTGTTGAGGACGACCCCGATCTCAATCGCCAGCTCACCAAGGCGCTGACCGACGCCGGTTACGTCGTCGACCGCGCCTTCGATGGGGAGGAGGGGCATTATCTCGGCGACAACGAGCCGTATGATGCCGTCGTGCTCGACATCGGCCTGCCGAAGAAGGACGGCATTTCGGTGCTGGAGGCCTGGCGCCGCAACGGCCGCACCATGCCGGTCCTGATCCTCACCGCACGCGACCGCTGGAGCGACAAGGTGCAGGGGTTCGACGCCGGCGCCGACGACTATGTCCCCAAACCGTTCCACCTCGAGGAGGTGCTGGCGCGCATCCGCGCCCTGCTGCGCCGCTCCACCGGCCATGCCCAGAGCGAACTCAGCTGCGGTCCTGTTACCCTCGACACAAGGACCGGCAGGGTCAGCGTCTCCGGTAATCCCGTCAAGATGACCTCGCACGAATATCGGCTTCTGGCCTACCTGATGCACCACTCGGGGCGGGTGGTTTCGCGCACCGAGCTGGTCGAGCACCTCTACGACCAGGATTTCGACCGCGACTCTAACACCATCGAAGTCTTCGTCGGCCGCATCCGCAAGAAGCTCGACGTCGACATCATCCAGACCGTCCGCGGCCTCGGCTATCTCCTGACCCCGCCGGCCGCCTGACGCGTTCGGGCTTGACGGGCAGCCCGACAGGGGCCTTGGTCCCGACATGAGCTCTGACGCCCTGCCATCCTGCGCCTTCCGGGATCGTTCCGATGCGCGCTAGTTCGCTTGCAAACCGCCTGTTCCTGTCGGCAACCGCTTGGCTCGTGGTGATCCTGGCCATCACCGGAGTGGTGCTGTCGTCGGTCTACAAGAGCGCCACCGAGCGCGCCTTCGACCGTCGGCTCAATCTCTATCTGCGCACCCTCATCGCCGAGGTCGCGACCCCCGACGAGCCGCCCGACCGTCAGTTCCAGTCGCTTGGCGAGCCCCTGTTCGAACTGCCGCTGTCCGGCTGGTATTGGCAGATCACGCGGACCGACACCGAAAAGCCGGAAGTGCGTTCCTCGCGCTCGCTCTGGGACAAGAAGCTGCCGAAGCTTGAGGAGCACGGCGAACTCACCGCCGCCGGCATTCGCCTTGCCTATGTCGACGGGCCCGAGGGGCAGAACCTGCGAATGGTCGAACGGCCGGTCGATCTCGGCGCCGACGGCAAATATCTCGTCAGCGTCGCCGGCGACGACACCGAGATTTTCGACGAGACGCGCAGCTTCGACTACTATCTCGGCGGCACCTTCACCGCGCTCGGCATCGTGCTGCTGCTGACGACCGTGTTCCAGGTCCGCTTCGGCCTGGCGCCGCTCAAACGCATCTCCGAATCGATCGCCGACATTCGCTCCGGGCGGGCGGAGCGGCTCGAGGGCGAATTCCCGGTCGAGATCGCGCCATTGGCGCGCGAGACCAACGCCTTGATCGATGCCAACAGGGAGATCGTCGAGCGCGCGCGCACCCATGTCGGCAATCTCGCCCATGCGATCAAGACGCCGCTCTCGGTCATCGTCAACGAGGCCGGCGCCCACCTCGCCGATCCCTTCGCGGCCAAGGTGATGGAGCAGGCCGACGTGATGCGCGACCAGGTCGCCCACCATCTGGAGCGTGCGCGCATCGCGGCGCGGGTCTCGGTGGTCTCCACTGTGACGGAGGTGGCGCCGGCCATCGAGGCGCTGCGGCGGACCATGGAGAAGATCCATCGCGATCGCGGCATCGTGGTCGAAGCCAAGGCCGATCCGTCGGCAAAATTTCGCGGCGAACGCCAGGATCTGGAGGAGATGGTCGGCAATCTCGTCGACAATGCCTGTAAATGGGCGGCCTCGCGCGTCTTCATCGCGGTCCTGGTGGAGGCGCCGCACAAGCCGGGGGCGGGCCCGCGTCTGCGGATCGTCGTCGACGACGACGGCCGCGGCCTGTCGGAGGCCGAGCGCGCCCAGGTCTCCCGGCGCGGCCAGCGGCTCGACGAATCCAAGCCCGGCTCGGGACTGGGGCTGTCGATCGTGACCGACCTTGCCGCGCTCTATGGCGGCAGCCTCTCGCTCGGCGGCGCGCCGACCGGCGGCCTGCGGGCCGACCTGGTCCTTCCGGGAGTATAATCCCTTGTTCCGACGTTGTTTTTTGTCCTCGCCAAGCTCCGGCCGACGCCAACCGGAGGGATTCCGTCCGACTTCCTAAACGGCTTCTTAAGTGGGGCCCTCCTATGATCGCGCCCGGACGCATTCCATGTCCGCCACTTTACCGTGCATACCCGGGCGCATGAGCCAGACATCGATCGAGCGGCTGAGGGAATATCTCGCGCAGCTCCCGCCGCAGGCGCAGGCCCTGCTGATGCGGGAGTTCGAGCGTGCGCTGGAGCGTGGCCAGGACACCGCTGTCGCAACCCTCGTGCTCGAGCAATTGCGCAAGATCGTCCGCAGGACCGAGGCCGACGAGTCCGCGCCGCCGCGCACCGACGATCTGTCGCGGCTGCTGTTCCAGGCGCTAGAACCGTTCCTGGTCGAGGCGGGGGTGCCGACGCGGGTCGGGCAGATCCGCCGCTCCTCGCTGCATCCGATCTGGCAATGGCTCGGCCGCGATGGCGCACCTGACAAGGTGAACGAATTCCACGCCGCACTGGCCCGCATGCCGGCAGACAGTGCAGGGCAGGTCGAGGCGCTGGCCTCGAGGCTCCAAGCGGTGGCCGCGGACGCTATTTTCGAGCTGACGGGTCCCGGCGGCGGCGACAAGTCGCGCGCGCTGGCCCGGGTCGGCCCGCCCAACGTGATCGAGGACCTCTATTCGATCGGAGCGGTGCTTCAGGTCCGGGAGGCCATCGCCAGCCTGAACGAGAAACTGCCGCGCGCCCTGCGTGCTTTCGGCGATTCCCAGATCGCCTCGGTCACGTCGGCGCTCAACATTCCGGTGCTCCAGACCCCGCAGATGCTGCCCTTTGCGCTGTCGATCGTGGTGCAGCGGATGACCGCCCCGTGGCAGATCATTCGCCTCGCCATCAAGATTGCCGCGTCCGACGACGAGATCCGCGTCGCGGCAACGCCCTATGGCGTCGCCGTCACGATCGCGCTGCACGATCTGTCCTGTGTGGCCGCCACCTTGCGCATGGACATCAAGCGCGGCCATTTCGACAACATTGCCGGCAATCTCAAGGCGCTGCATGACGGCGCGCGCGGCCTGCGCACCGAGCTCGACCTGCGCAACGATTCCGCCTGGGGCAAGCAGTTGACCTCGATCCGGGCCGACATCTCCAATGCACTGCAGTCCGAGATCGACAGCGTTCCCGGCCGCGTTCGCCGCATCCTGCGGCAGCGCCCGGAGAAGGACATTCCGCCGGGCGCGCGGATCGACAGCACTGAGGTCGAGGAAACCGTGGCGCTGATCGATTTCGTCGCGACCTGCCGCAACTATGCGAGCGAGCTTGCGATCAACGAAGTGACGCTACGCACCTATTCCGACCTCCAGCAATATGTCGAACGCTCGACCGAGCAATTGGTGCAGTCGCTGCGCGCCGCCGATCAAAAGGTTCGCACCTATCGGCAACAGCAGGTGCAGGCCGCGATCCGCTTCTGCCAAGTGCTGTTCGGCGATGATTACGCCTCGCTGATGAGCCGGGCCGCGGAGAACGCGGCTACCGGCGAGCGCAAATCGTCGCGCGCAAGCTGACCCAAGCGCATATTTTCGGAATCACAATTTGTAGTTGACCATGCCGCTCGCGCGCCCTACGGTCCCCGTGCAAGTCCGGGGAACTTCTATTTGTGGGCGCATGAAACCTGTTATCAGCTCCATCGAAATCGAGAGCCGCGTCGTTGTTGCCAAGTATCAAAGACTGATGGTCGGCGCCAAGGTGGTGGTGGTCGAGAAGGCTAGCGGTCGCCAACTGTCCGAGACGATCACGAGGGTTGCATCTCCGGTTCCGGTCGGTGCGCTGCGCATCAGATTGCCGGATGCGGTCAGGCCTGGAACGTACTTCTTGAAGGCCTTCAACGGGCACGGCGAGGACGCCGCGCAAAGCGCGGAGTTCGAGATCAGCTAAGCCGTTGGGTTTTCAACGTTTACGGACTGTATGCGGTCACGCCAATTGACAATTGTCAATTGCCGCATCGTCCGGCCGTGGTGTAAAGCCACCTATGGGCGCGGTTCGTGCGCTGCCGGAAGCTTGCCAGATGACGCTGTGGTTCGTGTTCGCGCTGATGACGGTCGCGGCGATTTTCGCCGTGCTCTTGCCGCTTGGCCGCAACGGACATGCGCAAGACCAGGGCAGCGAGGTCGCAGTTTACAAGGACCAGTTGGCCGAGATCGAGCGTGATCTCGCCGCAGGCTTGATCCCCGCGCCGGAAGCCGAGGCGGCGCGCGTCGAGATCAGCCGCAGGCTGCTCGCCGCCGCCGCCAGCGAACCCGCTGCGGCGCCGACCTCGAGCCTCACATGGCGCCGGGTGGCGGCCGTGCTGGCGCTGGCCGGCCTGCCGCTCGTTGCGATCGGCGTCTACATTCCGCTCGGCTCGCCCCGGCTTCAGGACTTTCCGTTGGCGGAGCGGGAGCGCGGATCCGGGTCCGGCATGGCGCAGTCGCTCGAGAACCTCGTGGCGCAGGTCCAGGACCATCTGGAGAAGAATCCGACCGACGGGCGCGGCTGGAACGTGCTCGCGCCGGTGCTGGAGCGGCTCGGCCGTTTCGACGACGCGGTGCGCGCCTATCGCAACTCGCTGACCTACAATGGCGAGAATGCGGAGCGCCGGTCCGATCTCGGCGAAGCGATGGCGGCTGCCGCCGGGGGTGTGGTGACCGCCGAGGCCAAGACTGAATTCGAGCGTGCACACGCCCTGAACGCTGACGATCCCAAGGCGAACTACTTCCTCGGGCTCGCCGCCGAGCAGGACGGCCGTAAGGACGATGCCGCCACGATCTGGCGCGGGCTGCTTGCGAAAGCGCCCGCGGATGCGCCGTGGCGTGTCCTGGTGCAGTCCTCGCTGGCGCGAGTCGGTGGCGGCAGCACGATGCCGGCACTGTCAGATGAAACGATTGCTGCTTCCAAGGAAATGGCCGAAGGCGATCGCAACGCGATGGTGCGCGGCATGGTCGAACGTCTGGCCACCCGGTTGAAGCAGAACGGCGACGACGTCGAGAGTTGGCTGCGCCTGGTGCGCGCTTATCTCGTGATGGGCGAACGGGACAAGGCCGTGGGGGCATCGGCTGATGCCCGGCAGGCGGTTGCCAGCGACGCCGAGCGGCTTCGCCAGCTCAACGAAGGCCTCAGGACTCTCGGGCTTGGCGGATGACGATGTCGGGACGAGACGAGCGGAGAACAGATACGCCATGACGCGCAAGCAGCGACGTATGACCATCATCGGCGGCTCGCTCGCCGTGCTCGCGCTCGCGGCCGCGCTGGTGCTCAACGCATTGCGCGACTCCATCGTGTTCTTCTCGACCCCGACCATGGTCGCCGAGAAGCACGTCGAGCCCGGCAAGCGGTTTCGCCTCGGTGGGCTGGTGCAGCCCGGCTCGCTGCATCGCGGCGACAATCTCGCGGTGACCTTCGAGGTTGCCGACGGTGGCGCCAAGCTTCCGGTGGCCTACAAGGGCATCCTGCCCGACCTGTTCCGCGAAGGGCAGGGCGTCGTGGCCGAAGGCGCGCTCGATGCCAATGGCGTGTTCAAGGCCGACACGGTGCTCGCCAAGCATGACGAGACCTACATGCCCAAGGATGTCGCCGATGCCCTGAAGAAACAGGGGCATTGGAAGGACGATTACGACGGCAAGGCTTCTGATGCGAGGGCTTCGGGCGCCAGCAAGCCCGCGGCCACGACGGCGCAGGGCAATCCGCAGGGAGCGGTGCGGTGATCGCGGAGTCAGGACATTACGCGCTGGTGCTGGCACTTGGGCTCGCACTGATCCAGTCCGTCATACCTCTGATCGGGGCGCGCCTGCGCGATGTGGCGCTAATGAACGTGGCGCGCTCCGCCGCGCTGGCGCAGCTGCTGTTCGTCGGCGCCTCGTTCGTAGCTCTCGTGATGCTGCACGTGAACTCGGATTTCTCCGTCGCCAACGTCTACGAGAATTCCCACTCGATGAAGCCGCTGCTCTACAAGATCACGGGCGTGTGGGGAAACCATGAAGGCTCGATGCTGTTGTGGGTGTCGATCCTCGCGTTGTTCGGAGGGCTGGTTGCGGCCTTCGGCAACAATCTGCCGTTGTCGCTGCGTGCGCATGTGCTGGCCGTGCAGGCCTGGGTCGCCAGCGCCTTCTACCTCTTCATCCTCGTGACCTCGAATCCGTTCCTGCGGATCGCTAATCCGCCGATCGAGGGACGCGATCTCAATCCGGTGCTGCAGGACATCGGGCTCGCCGTGCATCCGCCGATGCTCTATCTCGGCTATGTCGGTTTCTCGATCTCGTTCTCCTTCGCGATCGCGGCTCTGATGGAGGGACGGATCGACGCGGCCTGGGCGCGCTGGGTGCGGCCGTGGACGCTGGTCGCCTGGATATTCCTCACGCTCGGCATCGCCATGGGTTCGTACTGGGCGTATTACGAGCTCGGCTGGGGCGGCTGGTGGTTCTGGGATCCGGTCGAGAACGCCTCGCTGATGCCGTGGCTCTCCGGCACCGCGCTGCTGCATTCCGCCGTGGTGATGGAGAAGCGCAACGCGCTGAAGGTCTGGACCATCCTGTTGTCGATCCTGACCTTCTCGCTGTCGCTGCTCGGCACCTTCCTGGTGCGCTCGGGCGTCATCACCTCGGTGCACGCCTTCGCCACCGATCCCACCCGCGGCGTGTTCATTCTGCTGATCCTCTGCCTGTTCATCGGCGGCAGCCTGGCGCTGTTCGCGGGCCGCGCCACTTCGCTCAAGCAGGGCGGCCTGTTCGCGCCGATTTCGCGTGAAGGCGCGCTGGTCCTGAACAATCTGCTGCTCACAGTCGGCTGCGCGGTCGTGCTGTTCGGAACGCTCTATCCGCTGGCGATGGAGATGCTGGCCGACTTCAAGATGTCGGTCGGTGCGCCCTTCTACAATCTCACCTTCGCGCCGCTATTCACCCTTTTGCTGCTCGCCGTGCCGTTCGGGCCGATGCTGGCGTGGAAGCGCGGCGATCTGCTCGGCGTGACGCAACGCCTGCTCGCGGCGGGCGTGGCCGGGCTCGTTGCCGTCGCCATCGCCTGGGGCTGGGCGCGCGGCGGCAGTGCGCTGGCGCCGCTCGCGATCGGGCTTGGCATCTTCGTCATCGCCGGTGCCGTCACTGACATCGTCGAGCGGACCGGCCTCGTGCGGCTACCGTTCGCAACGGCGCTGCACCGGGCCCGCGGCCTGCCGCGCTCGGCCTGGGGCTCCGCGTTTGCGCATGCCGGCCTCGGCATCGCGCTGATCGGGATCGTCTGCGAGACCACCTGGAACAGCGAACATATCGCGACGATGAAACAGAGCGACGTTGTCCACATCGCCGGCTTCGACGTGAAGCTCGACGGTTTGTTTCAGCGTCAAGGTCCAAACTTCCGCGAGATGATCGCCGAATTCAATGTCAGCCACGACGGCGAGACCCTCAGCGTCATGACGCCGTCCAAGCGCAGCTTCACCACCCGAGGCTCGTCCACCACCGAGGCCGCGCTGCTGACCAGCGGCGCGAGCCAGCTCTACATTTCGCTTGGCGATGCCACCGCCGAGGGCGCCATCGCCGTGCGCATCTATCATAAGCCGCTGGTGCTCCTGATCTGGTGGGGGCCGGTGCTGATGGCGTTGGGCGGCGTGCTGTCGCTGTCCGACCGGCGCCTGCGGGTCGGCGCGCCGAAACCGGCGCGGGCCAAGCAGCGCCTTCAACCGGCGGAGTGATCCGATGCGCCGGATGATGGCCGCGTTCGCCCTGCTGATGCTGCTGGTTTTGCCTGCGGCGCACGCGGTGCAGCCCGATGAGATCATGTCGGATCCCGCCAAGGAAGCCCGCGCGCGGGAGCTGTCGCGCGAGCTGCGCTGCATGGTTTGCCAGAACCAGTCGATCGACGATTCCGATGCGCCGCTGGCGCGTGATCTGCGGCTTTTGGTGCGCGAGCGCATCGGCGCCGGCGACAGCAACGCGCAGGTGCTCGACTTCCTGGTCGCGCGCTACGGCGAGTTCGTGCTGCTGAAACCGCGCTTCGAGCGGCAGACCCTGTTGTTGTGGCTGCTCGGGCCGGTGCTGCTGATCGGCGGTGGCCTTGCGCTGTGGCTGCAAATCCGGCGTCGCTCGCGAAGCGGTGCAGATCTGCCGGCTCCGCCGCTCACGGCGGATGAACAGGCGCGCCTCGCCGCTTTGATGTCGGACGACGTCACATCGCGCTAACCTGTCGCAGCAGACCGAAGCTAGCCCGAAGACGATGAGTTCATCTCAGCGTCACGCACGTGAAAACGTCAAAAAAGCGTGCTTCCACGCCGTTGCGGAACTCGATTAAGTTCCTGTAAGGCAACGATTTTCGGCCTGTGCTAAACTGCCGCATCCGCATTCCCCCTCCATTACAAAAGTTTAACCCCGCCGCCAGCGCGCGGTAAGGCGGGAGTCCCCATCTTGAGGTTCGTAAGGTGCCGCCATCAGGCACCAAATGGATTTCAAGGCCCTGGAGATCTCTGCATGACCGACCGTCCCGACCTCTCGAAACTTCCCTTCAACCGGCAGCCCCGCTCGGTCTTCCCTGCGCGCAAGATCGCGCTGATGGCCTCGGTCGTCGCCGGTCTCGGCGCGGCGGTGTATGGCTTCAGCCCTTCGACCTTGCCCGCCGACCTGTTCTCGAGTCCGGCGCATGCGCAGGTCAACAACGAGGTCCGAAAGGTCGAACGTCCGGTCGGATTCGCCGACATTGTCGAGCGCGTGAAGCCGTCGGTGATCTCGGTGAAGGTCAACATGAAGGAGAAGACCGCGGGCAATGATGACGGTGATGATTCCTCCTCGCCGTTCCAGCCGGGCTCGCCGATGGAGCGCTTCTTCCGCCGCTTCGGCGGTCCCGACGGCGTCCCCGGTCTGAAGGGTGGTGGTCGTGGTCGCGTGGTGCAGGGGCAGGGCTCCGGCTTCTTCATCTCGGCCGACGGCTTTGCCGTGACCAACAACCACGTGGTCGACGGCGCCGACAAGGTCGAGGTCACCACCGACGACGGTAAGACCTACACCGCCAAAGTGATCGGTACCGACCAGCGCACTGACCTTGCTTTGATCAAGGTCGAGGGCAGCTCGAACTTCCCGTTCGCCAAGCTCGCCGACAGCAAGCCGCGGATCGGCGACTGGGTGCTCGCGGTCGGCAATCCCTTCGGCCTCGGCGGCACCGTGACCGCGGGCATCGTTTCGGCGAGCGGCCGCGACATCGGCAACGGTCCCTATGACGATTTCATCCAGATCGACGCGCCCGTGAACAAGGGCAATTCCGGCGGTCCGGCCTTCGATACCAACGGCGAGGTGATGGGCGTCAACACCGCGATCTACTCGCCCTCCGGCGGCAGTGTCGGCATCGCGTTCTCGATCCCGGCGGGCACCGTGAAGAGCGTGGTCGCCCAGCTCAAGGACAAGGGCTCGGTCAGCCGCGGCTGGATCGGCGTGCAGATTCAGCCCGTCACCTCCGACATCGCCGACAGCCTCGGCATGAAGAAGGCCGAAGGCGCGCTGGTGGCGGAGCCGCAGGCCAACGGTCCGGCCGCGAAGGCGGGCATCGAGTCCGGCGACGTGATCACGTCGGTGAACGGCGAATCCGTCAAGGACGCCCGCGAGCTTGCCCGTACCATCGGCGGCATGGCGCCCGGCGCGACCGTGAAGCTCAACGTGCTGCACAAGGGCCAGGACAAGGTCATCAACCTCACCCTCGGCCAGCTGCCGAACACGGTGGAGGCCAAGGCCGACGTCGACCAGGACAGCGGCAAGGGTGCAAGCAAGGGCACTGACGTGCCGAAGCTCGGCATGACCGTTGCCCCTGCGAACTCCGTGGCCGGCGCCGGCAAGGAAGGCGTCGTGGTCACCGAAGTCGATCCGAAGAGCGCCGCGGCCGAACGCGGCTTCAAGGAAGGCGACGTGATTCTCGAAGTCGGCGGCAAGAGCGTCGCCACCGCCGGCGAAGTCCGCGATGCCATCAATACGGCGCGGACCGACAACAAGAACAGCGTCCTGATGCGCGTGAAGAGCGGCGGCCAGTCGCGCTTCGTCGCCGTACCCATCGCCAAAGGGTAAGCCTCAGGATGCCTTGAGATGAAGGGTGTCGCCGGCATCAGTCGCCCCCGCCGACGGCGCCCTTCGGGGAAGCAGCGTAACGTTCGCTTTCCCTGTCTACCTTCCGGTGGAATTACGCCCCCCTCCGTCGGAAGGCCTAGGGCGGTGGAGTCCCCCCAGCTCCACCGCCCGCCTTTTTCTAGATGCCAGAGTCTCCCCCCTCGGCTTGCATGCGATTGCCGCTCGCGCCATGTTTAGAGAAGGTTGACCTCCTTGACCGCCGCCGAACGCACGATGCGCCTCCTCATCATCGAAGACGACCGCGAATCCGCCGACTACCTCGTGAAGGCGTTTCGCGAGGTCGGACACATTGCCGACCACGCCGCCGACGGCGAGGAGGGCCTCGCCATGGCCGAGAACGGCGATTACGACGTGCTGGTGGTCGACCGCATGCTGCCCAAGCGTGACGGCCTGTCGCTGATCGGCGCGCTGCGCGACAAGGACAACACGACGCCGGTGCTGATTCTCTCCGCGCTCGGACAGGTCGACGACCGCATCAAGGGCCTGCGTGCCGGCGGCGACGACTATCTGCCAAAGCCCTATTCGTTCGCCGAGTTGCTGGCCCGGGTCGAGGTGCTGTCGCGCCGTCGCGGCGGTCCCGCCGAGGACACGCTCTACCGTGTCGGCGATCTCGAGCTGGACCGGCTCTCCCATCGTGTCGCCCGCGGCAAGGACGAGCTGACGCTGCAGCCGCGCGAATTCCGCCTGCTCGAATACCTCATGAAGCATGCCGGACAGGTGGTGACGCGCACGATGCTGCTGGAAAACGTCTGGGACTATCATTTCGATCCGCAGACCAACGTGATCGACGTGCACATTTCGCGGCTGCGCTCCAAGATCGACAAGGGTTTTGAGCGGCCGCTGCTGCATACGATCCGCGGCGCCGGGTACATGATCCGTGACGGCATTCGGTAAACTCGTCCGCACCACGGCGTTCCGGCTCACGCTGGTCTATCTGCTGCTGTTCGCGATGTTCGCGGCCTCGCTGCTGGCCTATTTCGCCTGGAATACGCGGCGCCTGATCACGGAAGAGATCACGCAGACGGTCAATGCCGAGACCTCGGAGATCAGCGAGATCTACGGCCGGCGCGGCCTGCGCGCCCTCGTGCTGGCGATCGAGTATCGGGCGTTGCGGCCCGGCGCCAACCTCTACCTCGTGACCACGCCGACCGGGCAGGCGATCGCCGGCAATGTCGGCTCGCTGGCGCCCGGCGTGATGGCGACGCGCGGCTGGTCGGAGACCGCCTACCGGCGGATGGAGGATGCGGATGACCGCGATCATCGTGCGCTGGTGCGCGTCACCGAACTGGAGAACGGCTTCCGGCTCCTGATCGGCCGCGACCTTGCCGAGCGGCGGCGACTGTTCCACATCGTCGCCAAGGCCGCGCAATGGTCGGTGCTGATCGTCGTGGTGCTCGGCCTCGGCGGCGGCGTCTTCGTCGCGCGCAGGGTGCTCAGGCGCATCGATGCGATGACGGGAACCGCGCAGCGCATCATGACCGGCGATCTCAGCGAGCGCCTCCCGGTGGGACGCAGCGGCGACGAGCTCGATCGCCTCGCCGAAAACCTCAATGCCATGCTGGAGCGGATCGAGGCGCTGATGGTGGGACTGAAGGAAGTCTCAGACAACATCGCCCACGATCTCAAGACGCCGCTGACGCGCCTGCGCAACCGCGCCGAGGAGGCGCTGGCGAAATCCGGCTGCGAGGCCGATTACCGGGCGGCGCTGGAGCGGACCATCGAGGAATCCGACGGTCTGATCCGCACTTTCAACGCGCTTCTGATGATCGCGCGCGCCGAATCCGGACAGGCGCGCGGCAACATGGACGATTTCGACGCGGCCGAGGTCGCGGGTGGCATCCATGAACTCTACGAGCCGCTCGCCGAGGACGACGGCATGACCTTGAAGGTCAGGGCCGAGCCGGCACCGGTCCACGCCAACCGCGAATTGATCAGCCAGGCGCTCGCCAATCTGGTCGAGAATGCGATCAAATATGGCAAGCCGGTCGCGCAGACCGGCGGAACCGTCGTCAGCATGGATTCCAGGCCGATCACGATCGAGGCGAGGCGGGACGGCGACCAGGTGCTGCTCAGCGTCACCGATCGCGGCCCCGGCATCCCCGAAGCCGACCGCAAACATGCCGTCGAGCGATTCGTGCGGCTAGAAGCCAGTCGCACGCTGCCGGGCTCCGGCCTCGGCCTAAGCCTCGCCTCCGCCGTTGCGACGTTGCACGGCGGCGAATTGCGGCTGGACGATGCCCAGCCTGGTCTCGTCGCCACGCTGGTGCTGCCGGCGCGCGCCGGTGCCGGCGACAGGGTTGCTCCGCCAATGCCGGATGTGCCACAGAAGGTGGCATGAACCACTCCGCGCCGGGAAACGCGGACAAGCATGGTGAGATGCTGGCCGCGCGCTTTGCGGAAGCTCCCCATACTGCCGCTTCCACAACCGATGAACGTCGTTTCGAAAGCTGGCTGAGCGAGCTCGAGCCGGCCCAATCGGCCCATCTCGAAGTGCTGCTGGCCCATCCCTTCGCGAGAGATATCCTGGCCGGTATCGCGGAATTCTCGCCCTATCTCTTCGATCTGGTGCGCGCCGACGCCTTGCGCCTGATCCGGCTGCTCGAATGCGATCCGGATTCGCATCTAGCGGCGCTGATCGCGGAGGCGAGGGGCGCGGTGCTCGCGGCGGCGGATGAAGCCGAGGTGATGCGGCTGCTTCGCCGCATGAAAGCGGAGGCCGCGCTGCTGACCGCGTTGTGCGACATTGGCGGGGTGTGGCCGGTGATGCGGGTGACGGCGGCGCTGACCGATGTCGCTGTGTCCTCGGTGCAGGCGGCGCTGCAATATCTGCTGCGGCAGGAAGCCGCGCGCGGCAGGCTCTCGCCGCCCAATCCCGAGGCGCCCGAAGAGGGCTGCGGGCTGATCGTGCTCGCCATGGGAAAGATGGGCGCGGGCGAGCTGAACTATTCCAGCGACATCGACCTCATCGTGTTCTTCGATCCCGACGCGACGACGCTGGCGCCGGACATCGAGCCGCAGCCGTTCTTCGTCCGGCTCACGCAAGGCATGGCGCGCATCCTCCAGCAACGCACCTATGACGGCT
The DNA here is from genome assembly GCF_023073355.1 of Bradyrhizobium sp. 199. Lineage (GTDB taxonomy): Bacteria > Pseudomonadota > Alphaproteobacteria > Rhizobiales > Xanthobacteraceae > Bradyrhizobium. Next base: position 2,455,806 of record NZ_JADPJI010000005.1, on the reverse strand, counting down.
ACGTCTTTCGCGTCGATCTGCGCCTGCGGCCCGATCCGTCCTCGACCCAGGTGGCGATCTCGCGGGACGCGGCGCTGAACTACTATGAACGGGAAGGACGCACCTGGGAGCGCGCCGCGATGATCAAGGCGCGTGCCTGCGCCGGCGATTCCAGGGCGGGCGAGGCATTGCTCGCCGACATCGCGCCCTTCGTCTGGCGCAAGCATCTCGACTTCGCTGCGCTCGCCGACGTCCACGACATGAAGCGGCGGATGCAGACCTATCGCGGCCAGAGCGAGGTCGCGGTGGAGGGGCACAACGTCAAGGTTGGCCGCGGCGGCATCCGCGAGATCGAGTTCTTTGCCCAGACCCAGCAATTGATCGCGGGCGGCCGTCATCCGGAATTGCGGGTGCGGCCGACGCTCGAAGCGCTCGACATTCTCGCCTCCAGCAACTGGATCACCTCCACTGCGCGCGACGAGCTGACCATTGCGTACGAATTCCTGCGCCGCGTCGAGCATCGCATCCAGATGATCGCCGACGAGCAGACCCATACGCTGCCCGAAGACAAGGACGCGGTCGAGCGTTTCGCGCGCTTCTTCGGCTATCCGGATCGCGAAGCCTTTGCGAGCGACCTGCTGCGGCAGCTCAATATCGTGCAGGGGCACTACGAAAAGCTGTTCGAGGGTGACGATCCGACCGGGACGGCCAAGCTGCCGGCGCTCGACTACAGTGCAGGTCCGGACGATCCGCGGCTGCTCCAGCACCTTGCGACGCTCGGCTTCAAGAAGCCTGCCGCCCTCGCGCAGACGGTACGCGACTGGGTCACCGGCGACTATCGCGTGTTCCGCGTTGAGGCGACGCGCAACGCCTTCGTCGAATTCGTGCCGGCCCTGATCGACGGCCTTGCTCACGCCGAGGAGCCGGATGGCGCCGTCGTGGCGTTCGATCATTTCCTCGGTGCGCTCCAGCGCGGCGCCCGGCTGATCACGCTGCTCGGCCAAAACCGCGATCTCGTCGCGCTGGTGGCGCTGGTGCTGGGCGCAGCGCCGCGGCTGGGCGAGATGCTGGCGCGGCAGCCGCAGCTGATGGATGGCCTGATCGATCCGCGCTTCTTCGGCGCCATGCCGGACCGGCAGGAATTGTCGGGACGATTAGCTGCGACCGTGCAGGATGCCGGTTCATACGAAGAGTTTCTCGATCGCCTGCGCCTGTTCGGGCAGGAGAGCCTGTTCCTGATCGGCACGCGGATCCTCTCCGGCACCGTCTCGGCGCAGCAGGCGAGCACGGCCTTTGCCGATGTCGCCGAAGGCATCGTCCACACCGTGCATGGCCTCGTTGCGGAGCGCTTCGCCGCCCAGCACGGCCGGATCGAGGGCCAGGAGACCGCGATCATCGCGATGGGTCGGCTCGGCAGCCGCGAGATGACCGCCTCGTCCGATCTCGACCTGATCCTGCTCTACGATTTCGACAGCGACAATCCGGACTCCGATGGGCCGAAATCGCTTCAGGGCGCGCATTACTTTGCGCGGCTGACCCAGCGCCTGATCAGCGCGTTTACGACGCGCACCAATTACGGTGTGCTCTACGAGATCGACATGCGGCTGCGGCCTTCGGGGCGTGCGGGCCCCGTGGCCTCGAGCCTCGTCTCATTCGCGGACTACCAAGCCAACGAGGCCTGGACCTGGGAGCACATGGCGTTGACGCGCGCGCGCGTGGTGTCGGCGTCGCCCGAATTTTGGGAACGGATCGAGCGCGTCATCCGCGACGTCCTGACCCGCCGCCGCGATCCCGCCATCACCGCTAACGACGTCGCCGACATGCGGCGGGCGATTGCTCAGGAGAAGGGCGAGGCCGATTGCTGGGATCTCAAATACGCCGCCGGCGGCATGGTCGACATCGACTTCATCGCGCAATACCTCCAGCTCGTGCACGCTCACGACAAGCCTGGGATCCTCGACGTCAGCACCATGCAGGTGCTGGAGAACGCATGCAGGCTCGGCGTACTCCCGCAGTCGGAGACCGAGATCCTGCGTGCCGCAGCCCGGCTCTATCACGACCTCACGCAGATCCTGCGGCTCTGCGTCAGCGACCGTTTCAAGCCGGAAACTGCCGGCACCGATCTGCAGCGGGTGATGGCGCGGGCCGGCGATGCGCCGGACTTCTCGTCGCTGGAGGCGCGCGTGAAGGAGACCCAGAGCGAGGTGCGGCGCGTGTTCAGGGCGCTGCTGGAAGGGGCGTAGCCTTCAACGAGGTAGTGCCTCGCCGGGCGGTTTTTGCGTGTTGGGAGGAGCAGGGCGTGCTAGCTTGCATGCCACCACACAATTCGAGGGGATGACGGTTGCTCGACAAGCTTGAACTGCTGCTGGCGCTGGCGAAGGAGCGTCATTTTGGACGCGCGGCGGAGGTCTGCGGCGTGACGCAGCCGACGATGTCGACCGGGCTCAAGCAGCTCGAGGAGATCCTCGGCGTGATGCTGGTCCAGCGCGGGTCACGGTTCCAGGGCTTTACGCCGGAAGGAGAGCGGGCGCTGGACTGGGCGCGCCGGATCGTCGGCGATGCCCGCGCGATGCGCGACGAGATCAACGGGCTGAAACATCAGCTCTCCGGCGAGATCCGCATCGCCGCGATCCCGACCGTGCTCGGCATGGTCGCCGCGCTGACGACGCCGTTCCGCGCCCGGCATCCCGAGGTGCGCTTCCGGATCCAGTCCACCACCTCGTCCGAGGTGCTGGGGCTGCTCGAAAATCTCGAGGTCGATGCGGGGCTGACCTATATCGAGAACGAGCCGATCGGCAAGGTGCGCACCATTCCGCTCTACAACGAGAGCTATCGTCTCCTGACCGCGCCGGATGCGATGTTCGGTGACCGCGAGACGGTGACCTGGACGGAAGTCGGGCAGGTGCCGCTGTGCCTGCTGACGCCCGACATGCAGAACCGCCGCATCATCGACCGCGCGTTACGTTCGGTCGGCGCCGAGGCGACGCCGACCTTGACCTCGAATTCGCTGCTGGTGCTGTTCACGCATGTGAAGACGGGGCGCTGGGCCAGCGTGATGCCGGCCAAGCTTGCCGAGACGCTCGGCCTTTCCGATACGGTGCGCTCGATCCCGATCGTCGATCCCGACGTCAACTACAGCATCGGCATGGTGATCCCGCAGCGCGATCCGATGACGCCGCTGATCGCAGCGCTGGTCAATGTGGCGCGGGAAGTCGCGCCGTCGCTGCAATCCTAAAGCATGATCCGGAAAAGTGCGCAGCGCTTTTCCGAAAAGATCATGCTTAAACAACAACCTAAAGCGCAATGGCGATTGATCCTAATCGCATCGCGCTTTAGGATCAAGCCGCAGCCGATATCCCCGGCGCCGCCTTGACGGCGTCACGCGGCAGGGTCACGCGCACGACGGTGCCCACTTCAAGCTTGGACCGCAGCCGCATCGAGCCGCCATGAAGCTGCGCCAGCGAGCGGGCGATCGCGAGGCCGAGGCCGGAGCCGTGATAGGTCTTTGTGAGCTGGCTCTCCACCTGCTCGAACGGGCGGCCAAGCCGTGTCAGTGAATGCGGCGCGATGCCGATGCCGGTGTCGGCGATCATCAGCACGATCCTGTCGTCGAGCTGCCGGCTGCGTACCACGATGCGTCCGCCGTCGGGCGTGAACTTCACCGCGTTGGAGAGTAGATTGACGATGATCTGCTTGGTAGCGCGGCGGTCGGCAACGACGGAGATGGATTTTGCGATATCGGCGTCGAGCGTCAGGTGCTTGTCCTGGGCCCGGCCGGTGACGACCCGCAGCGATTCCGCCAGCGTCTGGGCCAGGTCGAGCTCTTCCATGTCGAGTTTCATGCGGCCGGCCTCGATCTTGGACATGTCGAGGATGTCGTTGATGACCTCGAGCAGATAGTGGCCGCTGGTCAGGATGTCCTGGCAATATTCCTGGTACTTTTCGCTTCCGAGTTCGCCGAACATGCCCGAGCCCATGATCTCGGAGAAGCCGATGATGGCATTGAGCGGCGTGCGCAGCTCGTGGCTCATATTGGCGAGGAATTTCGACTTGGTCTGGTTGGCTTCCTCGGCGCGGGTCTTCTCACGCTGGTACTTCTCGGCGAGATCGGCGAGCTCGACCGCCTGGCGCTCCAGCGCGGCCTGCGAACGCTTCAGGTCGATGACGGTGGCCCGCAGGCGCAGATCGTTGTCGACCAGCTTCTGCTCGTGCTCCTTGATGCGGGTGATGTCGGTGCCGACCGAGACGTAGCCGCCGTCCTTGGTGCGGCGCTCGCTGATGTGCAGCCAGCTGCCGTCGTCGAGCTGCGCCTCGAAGGTGCGCGCGCCAGGGCCTTGGGCCGCGGTCTCGTTGTGGCGGGTGCGCACCTCCGGCATGCGACCGACCTCGAGCACGGTCTCGTAGGAGGTGCCCGGAATGACGGCGCTGTCGGGCAGCTTGTGCAGGCGCTGGAAGTGCGAGTTGCAGAGCACCAGACGGTCACTCGCATCCCACAGCACGAAGGCTTCCGGAATGGTCTCGATGGCGTCGCGGAGGCGGAGGTCGGCTTCCACGGTCCTCTCGGCGAGGCTCTTCTGCTCGGTGATGTCGACGGCGATCCCGATCAGGTGCACGCTGGAATCGGTGGCCCCGCGCGTCTTCTCGCAGCGGACGCGGAGCCAGATCCAGTGGCCGTCGACATGCTGCATGCGGAAGGTCTGGTCGATGTGGTCGATCTTCTCGGAGATGAGCTGATCGGCGATCGCGAACAGGTCGATGTCGTCGGACTTCACCAGGGCGTTGACCTCGCCGAAGGTGAGGAGCTCGTTGCGGCCGTCGAGGCCTAGCATCGAGAACATCGACTGCGACCAGAAGATCCGGCCGCGCGACAGGTCCCAGTCCCACAGGCCGCAGCGGCCGCGGTTGAGCGCGGTGTCGATGCGGCCGCGCACGGCGTCGTTGATGAGATCGCCCTCGCGGGCGCGGGTGGACTGCCAATGGAAGGCGAAGCCGAGGATCAGGACGACGAAGCCCGTGGTCGCCGACAGCGTCACCGAGAGCGCGGCGTCCGAGCCCCAGATCGGCTCGTTGCGCTCCTGGATCACGGTGACGAAGCCGGGCATCGACTTGATCTGCCGCGAGGTCGCCATCGCGGCGTTGCCGTTCGGCAGCGTCATATCGGAGATGTTGCCGTCACGCGTCGGCGACGCAAGCAGTTGCGCCGTCGTGATCGCATCGAGCAGGCGGTCGCTGCCAAGGGGGTCGTTGTCGATCGGGATGCGGGCGAGGACGCGGCGGTCGACGCCGGCCGAGGTGACGATGACGTGGCGGCCAGAGGCCGTGCCCCATGACGGGATCAGATCGGGCAGCAGCGTCGGCAGGCTCTCAATGTTCCTGATGCGCTCCTGCCGCACGGAAGTGAGGCGGTCGATGCGCTCGGCGAGCAGATCGGCAAGCGCCGAGATGTCGTGGCGGATCACCAATCGCTTCTGGCGCGTCTGATCGACGACCTGCACGAACGCGCCGAGGCAGATCGTGATCAGGAAAGCGATGATTAGCGTCGGCACGGCGCGACGAAGCGCCGGCTCTGCGATCAAGAGCCGATGATAGGCAGGTTTCGCGATCGATTGCGCCAATCCTTTGATCGAATCGGATTGGACGCACGCGTTCGCGGCGTCTGCACGCGCCATGCCTTCGGCCCCCTGAAACCAGCTTGCAACTGAAGTCCGGAAGCAGCCCCACATGGCTTCCGAATCACAGCGATTTGAATCCAGTTTTCGCGGGCTGTCGAGAGTCAACGAATCGTTAATGCGAAATTATTCTTATCCAATGGCCGGTTTGCGCGTCGCCCGTCCGCAAACGCACGAACGCGAGGAGTCCGAAACGAGAACGTGTGCATCCTCGCGCGTTCTTCGTCTCGTGCGCCTCGTCACGCGCGCGGCGGCTCGGCGTGACTGATGACGCGCTTCACGCTCGGGAACGCGCGCCGCAGCGCGCGCTCGACCGCGTCGACATGCTCGTGCACCTTGATGACGCTCATCGACGGCGCGGCGCGGCAGTGGAAGTTGACGATCTCGCCGGCATCGGTGTTGCGGACGCGGACATTATGGATGTCGTGAATCTCGCCGCCGGCGGCATATTCCGTCAGGGCCGCGGCGATGGTCTGCACCCGTTCCGGCGTGGCATCGATTCCTAACGGCAGTTCCGGTTCCAATGGCTCGATATGGACGTCGACCTCGACGTCCTCGCCGAACTCCACCTGGATGTTGCGCTCCAGGGTGTTGGCGACGTCATGGGCGGCGTCGAGCTGCATTCCGCCGTCGACCTCGAGGTCGATGCTGACGATCAGCTTGGCGCCGAGATCGTGCACCGTGACATGGTGGATGGCGAGCCCGGAATTGTGCGCGATCACCATGATGCGGTCGCGCACGGTCTCGTTGTCGCGCGCGACAGGCACCGCGGCGAAAGTGAGGTCGGCATCGCCGAACGCCTTGGTGACGGCGGCCTGCGCGTTGCGCTTGATGTCCTCGACCCGGTCGATCGGATAGGTCCGCGGCACCTTTGCGATGGTGTCGATGAACGTGGTCGCTCCGACCATGCGCACCCGCAGCCGCTCGATATCGATCACGCCTGCCACGCTGCGGATCGCGGCTGTGGCCTTCTCGTGCGCGCCCTCGGGGGCGCGGTCGACCAGCGTCTGCACCGTCGAGCCGGCCATGCGCAGGCCGAGCAGGGCGATCATCACGGCGACTGCGGCGGCTGCGGCCGCATCGCCCCACCAGAAGCCCAGGGCGGACAGGATCAGACCGACGATGACGGCAAATGAGCCCATCACGTCGGAGGCGAAATGCAGCGCGTCGGCGGCGAGCGCCTGGCTCCGCGTCTCCCGCGCCGCCCGGTGCAGGGCGCGAGCGCGCCAAAGATTGACGATGATGTCGATCACCAGCACCACGAACGGCACGGCCGAAATGGTCGGCGGCGGGGTTCCCTCGCGCAATCGGCTATAGGCCTCGACCAGGATGCCACCGGCGAGGACGTAGAGCAGGGCAGTGACACCGAGCGCCGAGACGCTCTCCAGCTTGCCGTGGCCGTAATGATGCTCCTCGTCCGCCGGCTTGTCGGACACCCGCACCACCGCCCAGGTGATGATGGTCGCGACCAGGTCGATCGCGGAGTGCAGCGCCTCGGAGATCAGTGCAAGTGAGCCGATCGCGATCCCGACCGCCAACTTGGCCGCCGCCATGCCGCCGCTGGCGAAGATCGAGATCGCGGCGACCGAGGTTTTGTCATGCTGGGAAGTCATGGCGGGGATTTAGCAGGGCGTGGGTGAACATCAAGCGATGATCCACAGGAGTAGTCGCTAGTGACTTGCAGGAGCGGAGCTGTTTGCGAATGCCTCCGAATTGAATGCACGCTCCTGCCACGGGCACGGTCTCGTAGGGTGGGCAAAGCGGAGCGTGCCCACGATCTCTATCCCTCGCGAATGACTCGGGGGCACGGCGCTTTGCGCCTTTGCCCAACCTACGAGACCGGGCATCGCCCTCACACCGTCACCACGATCTTCCCCAGGTGCTTGTTCGCCTCCATGTGCTCGAACGCCTTGTCGATGTCGTCGAACGCGAACACCTTGTCGATCGGAAGCTGCAGTTTGCGCGATTCGACCGCGCCCCAGATATCCTTGCGGACCTCCTCGAAGATTTCGCGGACCTCCTCGATGGTGCGGGTGCGGAAGGTGACGCCGACATAGTCGACGCGGCGCGCTGCATGCAGGTCGAAGTTGAAATCGGCATGGGTGCCGCCGAGTCGGCCGACATTGACAATGCGGCCCTTCACCCTGGTTGCGGCGAGGTTCTGATTGGCGACCGTGCCCGAGACCTGATCGACGATGAGATCGACGCCTTCGCCGTTCGTCGCCTTCAGGACCTCGTCAACCCATTCCGGATCGGAGCTGTCGACCGCAAGGTCTGCGCCATACTCCTTCAGCCGGCCGCGGCGGGTGGCGTCCGTCGATGAGCCGATCACGAGCTTTGCGCCCTTGAGCCTTGCGATCTGCATCGCCATCAGGCCGACGCCGGAGCTGGCGCCCTGGATCAGCACGCTCTGGCCCGGCTGCACGCCGCCGACGGTGACGACGGCGTTGTGCATGGTCGCGAGCGCGACAGGCAGGGTGGCCGCCTCCTCGAAGTTCATGTTGGAAGGCGCGCGGAACAGCCGGCCGTGATCGGCTAGCGTGTACTCCGCAAACGCCGCGCCGCCCGATCCCATGATGCGGTCGCCGATCTTGATGCCCTTCGCGTCGGGCCCGAGCTCGGCGACCTCGCCGGCCCATTCCATGCCGAGCACGGCACCGACGCCGCCCGCCGCGCCATGGGCGTGACCCCTGCGCATGCCGGTGTCGGCGCGGTTGAGGCCGCAGGCGCGCACGCGCACCAGCACCTGCGCGCCCTTGGGTTTTGGTTGCGCGACGTCGGAGATCGTCGCGCCGTTGGGACCGTAGACGTAGGCCTTCATGGATTGCTCCCGCTTCCTGCAGTTACTATTCCGCCGCTTCGCGTTGCGGCTGAACGATCATGCCTTCCAGCCGGCTCCGGATGATCGCCTCCGCCTCGCGTACGATGCGGGAGACGAGCTCGGCGCAGGTCGGGATGTCCTGGATCAGGCCCTGCACCTGGCCAGCCGACCAGATGCCTTCGTCGGAATTCCCAGTCGCGTAAACCATCTTGCCGCGGGCACCCGCAACGAGCTCGCGGATGTCCTCGAACTTGGCGCCTTCCTTCTCCATCGCGACGACCTTGGTCGAGATCTCGTTCTTGGCGACGCGCGAGGTGTTGCGCATGGTGCGGAAGATCAGCTCCGTCTCGCGTTCGTCATTGGCGACGATCTTTTCTTTGATGAGCTGATGGATCGGGCTCTCCTTGGTGGCCATGAAGCGCGTGCCCATGTTGATGCCGTCGGCTCCCAGCGCCAGCGCGGCGACGAGGCCGCGGGCATCGGCGAAGCCGCCCGAGGCGATCATCGGGATCTTGATCTTGTTGGCGGCGGCCGGGATCAGGATCAGGCCGGGCGTGTCGTCCTCGCCGGGATGGCCGGCGCATTCGAAGCCGTCGATCGAGATGGCGTCGACGCCCATCCGCTCGGCCGAGAGCGCGTGGCGCACGCTGGTGCATTTGTGCACGACCTTGACGCCGTGCTTCCTGAACTCGTCGACATGCTCCTGCGGCTTGTTGCCGGCGGTTTCGACCACCTTGATGCCGCTCTCGATGATGGCGGCGCGATATTCGGCGTAAGGCGGCGGCTTGATCGCGGGCAGGATGGTGAGATTGACGCCGAACGGCTTGTCGGTGAGGTCGCGGCAGCGCGCGATTTCCTTCCTGAGGTCCTCAGGCGTCGGCTGGGTCAGTGCCGTGATGAAGCCGAGCGCGCCGGCATTGGCGACCGCGGCGACCAGCTCGGCACGGCCGACCCATTGCATGCCCCCCTGGACGATCGGGTGCTCGACGCCGACGAGTTTGGTGAACCGCGTCTGCAACATGATGTGTTTCCCCCGCCTCGTGGCGCTCTGTTATCCGTTGATGGCCGCAGGATGCCGCCCGGGTCGGGAAATGTCTATTGCGTCGGCTTGCGGTGGGGGCGGGGCGATCATGCGGGAGGTGAGGGGATTCCGCCGGGCGGATAATTGAGAGCAGTGTCCCCGTTCCCGGCGCAGCCACGACTTTCGCCGGGACGACGGTGTGGCCGGTATGCGCCATTGCTTCAGCAATGACGGCGATGGAAGATGATCGAGGTTCGCAGCCCCGATGGAGCGAAGTGCAACGCGGGTTGGTGCGACAAGGGAGGTGGTCCCGGATTTCGCTGCGATCCATCCGGGCTACAAGGCGGCTACAGCTATGCGGCCGAGGCTACAAGAATTCGCCTACTCCGCCGACAGCCGCACCATCTGGCGGCCGCCGTTCATTTCCTTGAGGCGGTTGACGAAATTTTCCGGACGCTGCCAGCGATTGGGGACCGCTAGGCCCATGAACTCGGCGATGTCGCCGATGAAGCCGGTGCAGTTGGTGGTCTCGGCGTTCCAGACCGGCGAGCTCGCCTGCAATTTCTTGATATAGGCAAACACGCGCTTGGCGTCGGCCTCGTTCAGATAGACGCGATAGCTCGCGGTCAGATAGTCCGGATCGAGATCGCCGTAGCTCGCGCCGGTCTCGGACGGCACAAAGGTGATGTGACCGAGCACGTAAGCGAGCGTGTCGCCGGCGGGCGTCAGCCCTGCGACCTCCACGGCGCGCTCGCTGGTCTTGCCGTACCAGACGAAGGCGTGACCCCAGCTCGCGGCCGTGCGGGCGCGGAAGTCGACGTAATAGGGACCTTTCTCCACGCGCGCGACCGAGCGCCGCGTCGATTGCGGCGCCGGCCGTGATGCGGAGTCGGTCGTGGCAAGCGCATTGGCGTCGGCAACGCGCTTGTTGGCTTCGTGCGCCGAAGCCGAGGGCATCAGGCATGCGATCATCGCTGCGAGGGCAAGCCCCGCAAGGATGCAGGATCCCGATCGATCAGGTTTGTTCGTCACGCTGTGCCCCTCGACTGTCGGCCGCTTACGCTGGTGTTGCGCGCGTCAGTAGCGCGCTGCGACCGGGCCCGGCGCCTTGCCGATCGGGGCCTTTCCAACCGGGCTCTTGCCAATCGGCATCTTGCCGATCGGCGCCTGCTCGGCCGGATAGACCGGCACGGGCTGGCGGCGCGGCAGATCCGCAGCGTTCGCAGCCGTCACCAGAGCAAGCGTCGCACCCAGAGCAAATACAATCTTCTTCACAGTGATACCCCTAGAAGGTTTGGCCCAAACACGGCCATGCCGTGCCCCCAGACACGCCTCACAGAAGGGCGGCGGAATGCGACCAAGTTGCGGCGCACCCGGGACATGTTGGCGGCATTGATCAGGCGCGCGCAGATGTGATGTGTACGGATGTTTCAGATGGGCGTGGTGGCGGTCTGTAGGATGGGTTTCGCTGCGCTCTACCCATCCTACGCTGCAATTCACCCGATCCGGTTCAAACTGTTCCTAATTGTCGAGAAGATGCCGCCGATGTCCTTGCGCAGGGCATCGAGCGCGTTGAAATTGTCGAAGATGCGGGCGAGGCGGTCTTCGACCTCGCGCTTGCTTTTGGTCAGCGTCTCGACGCGCGAGGCGAGAGTGACGTCGCCGTTCGCCTCGATCTCGCCGACGGTTTTGGCGAGGAGATCGCGGGTGGTGCCGACATCAGCGATCAGGGCCTCGATACCGAACACAGGGGCCTTCAGCGGGACGAGATCGGCCTGCGACTTCGACAGTTCCGCCTTGAAGGCGTTCAGCGTCGCCAGTGTCTCCTGCAGCGCGCCGAGCCGCTGGCGCGACTGGAGGATGAAATCGTTCAGCGCGTTCTCGCGCTCCGTGAGGGTCTTGCCGTCGGCGTCCGTCTCGACATCGACGAGCGAGCGTTCGAGTTGGGCCCGGCGCTGGCCGAGCTCCTCGAAGTCGAGCCGGATCGCGTTGAGAATGTTGAAGCTGTCGTCGATGCGGGCGAGGCGCTGCTCGATCCCGATCTTGTTCTTCGACAGCGTTTCCACGCGGGTACCGAGCGGCACCTCGCCGCTGGTATCGAGCTCGTCGATGGTCTTGGCAAGGCGCTCATGGCTGAGGCTGAGCTCGCTGATCAGGGCGTTGATGCCGGCATCCGTTGATCGCAGCGGCACCAGTTCGGCGTGGGATTTCGCCAGATCTTCCTTGTATTGGTTCAGGGCCGCAAATGTTTCCTGGACCGCGTTAACCCGTCCGAGCAGGGCCGACACGTCGCGCGCGATGTCCCTCTGCCGGTCGGCGAGATTGTTCTTGCGGTCGTCGGTCTCGAGGTCGTGCAGCGAGCGTTCGAGCTGGTTCTGGCGGTCGCGGATCTCGGTGAAGACAGGCTCGACCGCGCGGCGCTGATCGGCGACCTTGCCGACCATCTCGCGCAGCGTCTGCTGGCGGCGGCGGATCTCGGCGAGTTGGTCGTGCATGTCGGTGGATTCGTTGCGGCCCTGCTGGAGCCGCGCGCGCTGCTCGGTCTCCCCCAGCTTGTCGTGGAGGGCGGAGACGGCCTCTCTGGGATCGCTCTCGATCAGGTGTTGGACAGTGGCATCGAGGTGGCTTTGCAGGGCATGGGCGACGACGACGTCCTCGCGGGTCTTCTTGAGGCGCTCGCGCAGGGTGTCGAGGCGCCGGTCCTGGCGGGACAGCCGCCAGGCGGAGGCGCCGATCAGGCTAAACCCGATGGCCAGGATCGCGCCGGTCGCGATGCGCTGCGGCGGGGACAGGCCCGCGAACCAGGCAGTCAGGTGGGCGATGTCATAACCAAACGCCTGCTGGGCGACGATCCCAATGACGGCGAGCAGGGCAAACCACGCAATCAGGAAAAACAGCCACATCGTGAATTCCTCACGCCGGCGCATGATATCCCTGTGTTGCTATTGAAGAGCGGACCGGAGATCAAGGGGCGCCGGGGACCCCGCGCGTTTGCGGCCGGACGATCCACAGCCGGCCGCGTGAGCCGGCTGGCTAAGGGGCGTGCGGGAAGAGCCGGACCCATCCGGATTCGGCTTGGTCATAGCCGGGTTTCGCCGACGTTCCGGGCGGGCAGCGCCGGGATCCGTCAGGGCCAGGCGCAGCGGAGCCATGCCAGGTGACGTGCGCGTATGCTGGGTCCGCTTGCTTGGACCAAGACCATCCGCCCAACGTCAAGGACGAACGAGCTTGCCTCCGGCTAGGGTTTCCTCAGCAAATTCGACCGCATCTTGTCCGCGAACCAGACCGCGAAGATCGCGGCGAACGAGAGAGCGAAGTACAGGGCCGTCCACAGAAGTGCGTTGGTGGCATTCGTCATGGCGTCCTCCCTTGCATCGGAAATCGATGTCTTGCCGGGAAGGATAGCGGCGGCCGCGGCCGCCGATTTGCGCAGGATCAATTTTGCTGCGGTGCGGAGCAAAAAAGGCGACAGAGCTTCATTCCGGGTCCGCGACTGCTTCGGGCCGGGACGGAGACCTACAACCGAAACTCGTTGGTGAGCTCGCCGATGCCGTCAATCGCGACGGTCACGATGTTCACCGGCTCCTTCATCACGCCGACACCGACCGAGGTGCCGACGGCGATCAGGTCGCCCGGGAGCAGGGTCATGTCGTGAGAGATTTTGCTGACCAGCTCCTGCGCCGAGAAGATCATGTCGGAGATCGGGTAGTTCTGCCGCTCCGCGCCGTTGAGGATGGTGCGGACGATGAGTTTTGCGGGATCGAGGCCGGTTGCGATGACGGGGCCGAACGGACCGTAATCGTCGATGCCCTTGGCGCGGGCCCATTGCGGAAAGGTGGGGTCGCTGGTCAGGATGTCGTTGGCGGTGATGTCGTTGACGCAGGTATAGCCGAAGATGAAGCTGTCGGCCTCGCCGGGGGAGACACGCGCGCAGGTCTTGCCGATGACGATGCCGAGCTCGCCCTCGTAGGTGGTCTTGCCGTCGTAATAAGAGGGACGGCGGATCACGGCGCCGGGCGTCGTGATGCTGGTGGTGGCTTTCAGGAGATAGAGCGGCTCCGACGGCTCGGGCTGGTTGAGCTTGGCCGCGAGCGCGTGAAAATTATTCCAGAGCGCGACGATCTTGCTGGGCGCGCACGGGGCGAGCAGCTCGACGTCCGAGAGCGCCAGAGTCTTGCCGGTCGCGGTGTTGCGGCCGAACATCTCGCCCTCGTGCACGCTGATCCCCGATGGCGTCAGCGTGCCGAAACCGGTCGTGCCCTTGTTCCGGAAGCGCAGCCAGTTTTTCACCTCGGTCGTCATCACGCCACCGCCAATGCGCGGGGATCTGATGGCGTCGAGACGCCGTCATAGAGACCGGCGATGCGGGCGCGCTGGGTCACCATCGCCAGCACCGAGTCGAGCGCGGGCGTAGCGATGCCGGTGAGGCGGCCCATCTCCTGCACCACGGTGACGAGCGGGTCGATCTCCATGGGACGGCCGCGTTCGAGATCCTGCAGCATCGAGGTCTTGTGGGCTCCGACCTTGCGGGCACCCTCGATGCGGCGCTCGACGTCAACGCGGAATTTGACTCCGAAGGTCTCGGCAACCCCTTGCGTCTCCACCATGATCGCGCGCGACAACGAGCGCGTCGCCGGATCGGTGCAGATCACGTCGAGGGTTGCATGCGTGAGCGCGCTGATCGGGTTGAAGCAGACATTGCCCCAGAGCTTCAGCCAGATCTCGTCGCGGATGCGGTCGAGCACCGGGGCCTTCAGCCCGGCGGCGACGAAGAGATCAGCGAGGCGCTGCACGTCCGGAGTGATCTCGCCCGAGGGCTCGCCGAGGGGGAAATTGTTGCCGTAGATGTGGCGGATCACGCCGGGCGCCTCTATCTCGGTGGCGGGATACACGATGCAGCCGATGGCGCGTTCCGCGCCGAGTTCGCGCCACTGCCGCCCACCGGGGTCGATGCTCTCCAGCGTCGAATTCTCGTATTGGCCGCCGTGCTTGTAGAAGTACCAATAGGGGATGCCGTTGACGGCGGTGACGATGCGGGTGTGTGGCCCGAGCAGCGGCTGCATCCTCTCGATCACGCCGGTGATCGAATGCGCCTTCAGCGTGATGATGATGTAGTCCTGCACGCCGAGCTCGGCGGGATCGTCGGTGCAGCGCGGATGTACGGTGTGCTTCTCCTCGCCCGCGAGCAGCGTCAGGCCGCCCTCGCGCATCGCGGCAAGGTGGGCGCCGCGTGCGATGAGGCTGACATCGGCGCCCGTCCGAGCGAGCTGAACCCCGAGATATCCGCCGATCGCGCCGGCGCCGTAGATGCAGATCTTCATGAAGTCCTCGCGAAGGAGCCGAAGCCGGAATTTGGGACGAAAGATCCGGTCCGGCTCGGAAGGATCCGAGCCGGGGCCGGTAGTCACAGGGGAAGGGTCGTATCGCTAGGCGGCTGCTTGCGGCTTGCCGTTGATGGCCTCGTCCATGGCAGCTGCGATGTCGCGCATGCTGATGACGGAGACGAGGCTGTAATCGTCGATCACAGGCAAATGGCGGACGTGATGAATGTTCATCAGATGGCGGACGTGCTCGATCGTGTCGTTCGAGGTGCAGGACACGAGCTGCTGGACCGAGACGAGTTGCGAGACCTTGACGTTGACGGCATTCGTGCCGTGCTCGGCGACGGCGCGCACCACGTCGCGCTCGGTGAACATGCCGACCGCGGTGTTGCCCTCGGAGCGGACGACGTCCTTGACGACGAGAGCACTGATGTTGTTGGCGCGCATCAGCTTGGCGGCGATACCCACCGTTTCGTTCATTCGCAGCGTGACGACGCGCGGCGTCTTCTTGCGCAGAATGTCTCCGACCAGCATTGCAACCTCCCTGGGTGAATGTTGATGGAAGTGTGGTATACATAATGCCAATCGTCAAGCACTGGATTTGGGCGACCCGAAAAATCTTGCGACAGCGATCCTGACGGTTGTCATCGAGACAAAAAGAAGGGGCGCATCGCTGCGCCCCTCTCTCGTCGTGCGAAAGCGTGCGGGCTGTTACGCCGTCTCGGTCTTGGCGCCGCCGGTCGCGGCCTCAGCGCGCTCGGCTTCCTTGCCGAGGATGAAGGAGCGGCGCAGCGGCTTGATCACGAACAGCGCCAGCAGCGCCGCCGTCGCGTTCAAGGCCACCGCGACCACGAACACGGCTTTCCAGCCATAGGCCGCCGAGATCACGCTCGCGAGCGGAACGAGCAGGGAGGCGGTGCCCTTGGCGGTGTAGAGCATGCCGTTGTTCGTGGTTGCGAACTTCGAGCCGAAGGTGTCGCCGCATGTCGCGGGGAATAGCGAGTAGATCTCGCCGAACACGCCGAAATAAACCGCGGTTGCCAGCACGAAGACCACCGGAATGTGACCGTAGGCCGACAGCGTCAAGAGCATCAGCGCAGCGGTGCCGAACGCGATGAACATGGTGTGCTCGCGGCCGATCGTGTCGGAGACGAAGCCGAAGAACGGGCGGCCGAAGCCATCGAGGATGCGGTCGAGCGAGATCGCGAAGGTCAGTGCAGCCATCTGGAAGCCCGCGAGCGTGACCGGCGTGTCGGCGATCTTGAAGTCGTGCGCGATCGGGCCGATCTGTGCCGCCGTCATCAGGCCGCCCGAGGCGACCATGACGAAGACGAGGTACATGACCCAGAAAATGGGGGTGCGCAGCACCTGCGGCGGAGTGAAGTCGATCTTGGTCTGCGGCAGATTGAGCTGCTTCTTTCTCGGCGGGATCGACAGCCGCGGCGGCTGGATGAAGAAGGCGAGTGCGAACACGATCACGCCCTGGCCGATGCCGAAGGTGAGGAAGGCGTGCTGATAGCCGCTCGATGCGATCATGCTCGCGATCGGCACGATGGTGAGCGCGGCACCGGCGCCGAAACCGGCGGCGGTCGCGCCCGCTGCGAGGCCGCGGCGATCCGGAAACCATTTCAGCGCGTTACCGACGCAGGTGCCGTACACGGCGCCCGCGCCCATGCCGCCGATAATCGCGGCTGTGTAGAGCAAAGTGAGCGAGTCGGCGTAGGAGTTGAGGATCCAGGACAGCGCGATCATCACGCCGCCGAACATGATGACGATACGCGGGCCATATTTGTCGACGAACCAGGCCTCGACCGGCACCAGCCAGGTCTCGGTGACGACAAAGATGGTGAAAGCGAGCTGGATCGCGGCGCGTCCCCAATGATGGGCCGCATCGATCGGATCGACGAACAGCGTCCAGCCATATTGCAGATTGGCGATCATGGCCATGCAGACGATGCCCATGCCGAGCTGGAGCCAGCGGAAACCGGAGCGAAGAGGCGCCGCCGTGACGGCGCCGTCCGTGCTGGAAATCATCAGAACCTCCCAACGCGCCTGACTGATTGCGACTTGGGATTGCAAGATGAGCCAGTGTCGCAAGTGTTGTGGCTTATCGTCGCAAGCGCGGCGCGGAGCTTGGTATACCATATTCCAGAAAGCAAGCCCTAACTCGGTGCTCCCTCCAGTAAATCTGCGGTTCCCCGTGTCGGTCAAAGGCCGGCGCAGACGAAAACGCCCGGCCGTAAGGCCGGGCGTTTGGCTTGGTGAACTGGTTGGCGCGTGTCAGAGGCTCGAATTCGCGACCACGACCTTGCGCCAGGGTTTCAGCACCGCGATCGCCAGCAGCGAAGCCAGGATGTTGGCGCCCGCCGCGATGATGAACACATTGTCCCAACTGCCCGACGATTGCTGCATGTAGTTGCCGATCGGGACCAGCAGCGCGGCCGTGCCCTTCGCGGTGTAGAGCAGGCCGGCATTGGTGGTCGCGAACTTGGAGCCGAACGTGTCGGTGCAGGTCGAGGGGAACAGCGAGTAGATCTCACCCCAGGCGAAGAACACGAAGCCCGACAGCAGCACGAACCAGAGCGGATCCTGGCCCCAGAGGTAGAGCATCCAGATGCCGAAACCTTCCATGCCGAAGGCGATGAACATGGTGTTCTCGCGGCCGATCATGTCGGAGATCCAGCCGAAGAACGGACGCGTCAGACCGTTGAGCACGCGGTCGATCGTGGCGGCGAAGGTCACCGCGGTCATCGTCACCGCCATCAGCGTCACGGGGACATTGTCGATCTTCCAGTCGGCCGCGATCGGCTTCAGGTTGGCCGTCACCATCAGGCCGCCGGCGCCGACGATCACAAACATGAAGTACATCAGCCAGAAGATCGGCTGACGCAGCACCTCGGTCGGCTGATAGTTGCGGCGGGTCTGCTGCAGATTTGCGTTCGCCACGACGCTCGGCACCTGGCCGGCTTTCGGCGCCAGCAGGAAGAAGGCGAGGATGCAGATGATGATGCCTTGGCCGAGGCCGAAATAGAGGAAGGTGGTCTGGAAGCCACTGTCCTTGATCATGGCCTGGATCGGCGCGACGGTCAGCGCGGAGCCTGCGCCGAAGCCGGCGGCCGTGATGCCGGCGGCAAGACCGCGCTTGTCTGGAAACCACTTCAGCGCGTTGCCAACGCAGGTGCCGTAGACGCCGCCGGCACCGATGCCCGCGACGATCATGCCGAGATAGTAGCCGTTTAGCGTGGTCGCCTGCGCGTTGATCGCCCAGCCGATGGCGCAGAGCACGCCGCCGACCAGCACGACGATGCGCGGACCGTATTTGTCGACGAACCATCCTTCGATCGGCACGAGCCAGGTCTCGAACAGCACGAACAGCGTAAAGGCCCATTGGATCGACGCGCGATCCCAGCCGAATTTCTTCTGGATGTCGGGGACGAAGAACGTCCAGCCGTATTGATAGTTGGCGATCATCACCATCGCCGCTACACCGACCGCCAATTGCGCCCAGCGATACGTGTCGCTAACGCGCGCGGCTGTAGGGGCCGTTGCCTGCACCATGTCCGTCATAAAGCCTCCCGTGGCGCCTCTAATTTTCGCGAGCGCTGGAGAGGCATTCTTGTATGCATTATGCCAAGCTTCAAGCGCTGTCCGATCACCGTGCGCAAATGTCGCAGCCTTCTTCAGCGGCAACTGTGACTCGGACAGCACGAGTAGAAATGGCCCCGTCCTGCGGGGCCATTCATCAAAAGTAGCATGTGGATCGTTCTGAAACCGCCGCGCGGCGCGGTGGCCGCGGCAAAGTGCGGCTTATAGGCCGAAACGCGGCAGATCGCCGTTGTGGTTCGAAATTTCGGCGCTCGCCATCAGCAGGCTATCGATCGTCGCCATCAGCCGGGCGAACAGCGAGGAGGACGGGGCGAGAAAAACGGAAGCGGTCTTGGACATCGGGAATCCCTTTCTTGAGACGGTCAGCCTTGCTGTCTCATTTCTGAGGGCAACCTATGTATGCCAGATGCCAATGTCTACGATCTTGTTTGCATAGCAGCATTAAGCCTCTCGCATTGCAGCATAAATATTAGGTTAAAGGGCCATTCCGGACATAAAGTTGCCCGTCCCCGCGGCTTGGCCGGGTCTTTCTTTCCCGAGAGCGCAGAAGGCGGGCTGCACCATGCGAGAATTTCGCAGGGGAAGACCCAGTTCTGGCCGCACCGCTAAGCGCGGTCTTGGCACGCACATGCAAAGCCGCTAGTGGTCCGCCCCCTCATCCAATCAACCATCAGAGTGGTTCATGTCGAGCGCCTCGCCCGCCGTCTCGATCGGCATCGATTTTGGGACCAGCAATACCGTCGTCGCCATCGCGGCGGACGACCGCCGGGTCGAAGCCATCCGTTTCGACCATGGCGGACAGCGCCACAGCGTCTACGTGTCTGCGCTGTGCTTCTGGGAGGATCGGCCGGGCGCCGGCGCCCAGGCCGAGGGCGGCCCGTGGGCGATCGAGCAGTTCCTCGAAGGCCGCCACGTCTACCGCTTCCTCCAGTCGTTCAAGACGTTTGCTGCGAGCAGCAGCTTCAACACCACGCAGGTTTTCCGGCAGCGTTTCAAGTTCGAGGACATCCTGGCGGCGTTCCTGCGGACGCTGGCGCGCCATGGCGGCGACAAATTCGGCTTTGAGACGTCGACCATCACGGTCGGCCGCCCCGTGCGCTTTGCCGGCGGCAATCCCGACGAGGCGCTGGCGATGCAGCGCTACCGCGCCGCGTTCGAGCGCTTGGGTGCCGGCCACGCCCGCTATGTCTACGAGCCCGTGGGCGCGGCGTTCTCCTTTGCCCGAAGGCTCGAGCGCGATGCCACCGTGCTGGTCGCGGATTTCGGCGGCGGCACCAGCGATTTCTCGGTGATGCGTTTTTCCCGCGCGGGCGGCCATCTGCGGGCCGAGCCGCTCGGCCACGCCGGCATCGGCATCGCCGGCGACACGTTCGATTATCGCATCGTCGATCACGTGGTCTCGCCGCGGCTCGGCAAAGGTTCCAGCTTTCGCTCGTTCGACAAGGTGCTGCCGATCCCCAGCGGCCATTACACCAACCTCGCTCGCTGGCATCAGTTGGCGATGATGAAGAGCAATGGCGATCTGCGCGAGCTGCGGGAGCTTGCGCGCACCGCGCTGAAGCCGGAGCGGCTCGAGGATTTCATCACCATCGTCGATCTCGATCTCGGCTTCTCGCTGTACCGCGCGGTATCCGATGCCAAGGTGGCGCTGTCGGCGCAGGAGGAAGTCGACTTTCGCTTCAGAGGCGGCGGGGTCGAGATCGGCGCGGCCATCACACGGAAGAATTTCGAATCCTGGATCGCCGACGACATCGCCCGGCTGGGCGCCACCGTCGACAAGGTGCTCGGCGAGGCCGGCATCACCGCGCGCGAGGTGGAGAAGGTGTTCTTGACCGGTGGCACTTCTTTTGTGCCAGCCGTCCGGAAATTGTTCGCCGAGCGGTTCGGCAACGAGCGCCTGATGTCGGGCGACCAGTTCGAGTCGATCGCCTATGGCCTAGCGCTGATCGGACACAGCCCGGATCCGGACAGATGGACCGCAGGCGGGGGGATCACGCCAAAGGCGGGGGCGTAACAGACGTTGCAAACCACTCGTGTCGGCCTCGCTTGTACCTGCATTCGTTCGGCTGCACAGGCCTCAAGAGCCTCGAAGTGAGTTGTCTCCCGGAGCGGTCCTCATTCTCTGCCATTGTGACGAGCTCTTGCGACGAAGCAATCCAGGCTATTGCCCGGAGGTCTCCTGGATTGCTTCGCGGAGCCTGTCATCGGGCCGCGCTTCTTCCTCGCTATTGGTTGATCTCGGGCTCGACGAGCTTCGCCAGATTGCGCAGCGATTCCTGCCAGCCGAGATAACAGGCCTCCGGCGGGATGACGTCGGGGATGCCGGCCTGCGTGATGTCGATCTCGGTGCCGACCGAGACCTTCTTCAGGATCACGGTGACCTGGATCTCACCCGGCAGATTGGGATCCTCGAACTTGTCGGTGTAGCGAAGACGTTCGCCCGGCACGAGCTCGAGATATTCGCCGCCGAACGAATGGCTGTTGCCCGTCGTGAAATTCCGGAACGACATCTTGAATGTGCCGCCCACCTTGGGCTCGAAATGGTGCACGGTGCAGGTGAAGCCGTTCGGCGGAAGCCATTTCGCCATAGCATCGGCCTCCAGGAAGGCGCGATAGACCTTCTCCGGGCTGGTGGCGAGAACGCGGTGCAGGCGGACAGTGCTGGGCATGGTTGTTATCCTCAGTGATCGATGGGCCCGAGATGCGCGTCTATGGCCCATTCATGTCACGAGGACGACCGGGGTCGCGCCGATCCGACAGGAGTGTCGAATTATTTTGTTGGACGTTTGTCTGGCCGGTTATTTAGACGGCTCGGATATCCTGCGGCGTCGGCGTGAAATCCAATCGCCGAACTCGCTGCGCTGCTCGGGGCGAACGCTCCACATCGCGAAGGCGGCCTTGTCAGTCGTGACTTGGTGACCTCCATCCCGGTTAGCAGGATCAGCCCCCAATGCGTACGCCGCACAACGGAAGCCACAATTCCGCTGCCGTTCTTCGTTCAACTCCTGCGCGAAATTAGAGGACCTCCGGTGCGCAGCGCGCTTTGGGCTTTTGCCGTCATTCTGTGCTGTCTTGCTTCGCCCGCGGAGGCTGCGGGCATTCAACTCCTTGAATCCGGCCCGGCGCTGTCGGGCGCGATCTGGTATCCGTGCGCGGCCGAGCCGACGCATGTGGCGCTTGGCAGTCTTTCGGTCGGCGCCGATTTCGACCTGAAGGGCGCGAAGGACTGTCCCGTCACCGGCGCAAAGCTGCCGCTGGTGATCTTCTCGCATGGCCGGGGCGGGTGGTTTGGCCAACACCATGACACCGTGGAGACACTGGCCGACGCCGGCTTCGTCGTCGCCGCCATCAATCATCCCGGCGACACCTATAGCGACTCATCCAGGCGCGACACTCTCTCGGTTTGGGCATCGCGTCCGGCGGACGTCGTGCGTTTGCTCGATTTCGTACTGACGGACTGGAAGGACAGGTCGGTGGTCGATCCTGCCAAGGTCGGCTTCTTCGGCTTTTCGCTCGGCGCCTCAACCGGCCTTGTGTTGATGGGGACCAAGCCGGATTTCGCGCGGGTCGCCAGCTTTTGCAAGGAAACGACTGGCGCTTGCGCAGAGCTTCACAACGGAGAGATGCCGCCCGACGCACGGCCGGATGCACGGATCCGCGCCGCAGTAATCGTCGACCCTCCACCGACCGTCCTCACGCGGGAGAATCTCGCCGCCATCCAGATCCCTTTCCAGTTCTGGCGGTCGCAATTCGGCGGTCCGGGTGTCGGCGACGGCGCGGGTACCGCGCGTGTCGCGGACAGTCTGCCGGGCAAGCCCGACATCCACGTTGTTGCGGCTGGCCACTATGCTTTCCTTGCGCCTTGTTCGGTAGAGCTTGCGGCGGCCGTCCCGCGCATCTGCACCGATGTGCCGGCGGGCTTTGACAGGGTGGCCTTCCACCGCGACTTCAACGCGGCGGTGGTGAAGTACTTTGGCGAGCAGCTTGCTGGCGGTGGTCGCTGAGTGTTTCGCGGGAGGTGAATTCGCGCAGTTGATGTCGCCTCAGACCTGGAAAATGTTCCACCGGGGTCGCAAGCGCAATTAACGCTCACCGAGCCTTGCATGTGAGGATGGTGAGGTGTACCTTGAATCCGTTCGTTCAGCCGCTGTGCCTTGTTGAATGCGCCCGCGGGCTCCTTTTCCGAAGACATCGACGAATTGAATTTTTCCTGCGTGACGATCACGCGGAACGTGCGCGCATGCGCTTTGGAGAAGACTATGACGACAGGTACTGTAAAGTGGTTCAACGGCCAAAAGGGCTTTGGATTCATTCAACCCGACGACGGCGGCAGCGATGTGTTCGTTCACATCAGCGCGGTCGAACGGGCTGGTCTTGCGGGTCTCGCGGAAGGCCAGAAGGTCAATTTCGAGGCCAAGACCGATAAGATGCGGGGCAAGGTCAGCGCCGAGAATCTCTCGCTGGCTTGAGCTCCTGGCGCCGTTTCACGGATGTACTGAAACGGCCACGCTGCCCGCTCGATCCCCGGATTGAGCGGGTTTTGTCCGTTGCGATACAGGGTGAAGGATGAGCGCCAGGAAATCGGCAGAACCGTCACCCGAAAGCATCGCGCGGTCCAACCGCCAGCGACTGGCGGCCGAAGAGGGCGCGCGCGCTACGGCGGACGCGGCAAAGCGGGCGATCGACGTTCGCAAGAACATGGCGCGGCTTCGAGAGCTGCGCGAAGCCAAGGAGGCGGCCGATGCAAATCTTCGCGCATCGTTGCCGGCGCCGACCCCGGCGAAGCGCAAGAAGAAGCTGCCGCCATAGGCGCCAATAGCGCCGACAAAATCTGCAGAGGGCCGGTCACATGCCCAAGAGTGCGGGTCGTGCCTAGAATCAAGCCGGACAACGGTGGCACAATCACGTTCTTTCTCGCGCTTGGCGCGGGACGGCAAATGTGCCGACTTGCCACTACGTTCCTGACGCAGAAGCAGGCCTTCAGCTATCTTCAAAAGAACCGAACGGAATTCGAGCGCATCGCGCGGACTCGGCTGGCCTCGGGCGAGCTCGAAGACGGGATCGTCGTGCTTTCGATGCTCTAGGTCGAAGAGGTATTGAGTTCGATGCCAGGCTTCCAGTGCGGTTGCGATCGGAAGCTGGTCAGCGCGTCCTAGTCGGAGCGGTTTCCCGGCTTGGCTTCGCGGGCCAATCGCTCCGCTTTCAACCGCTCCCGATTCTCATTGAAGGAGTTCTGGTCCTTCGCATAGTCGTTGATCGGTTTCTGAGGTTTGGCAGGCTTGAATGCCTTATTGGCTTCACGCTTGGCGCGATCAGATGATTGATCTTTCAACATTTTGCCCTCACTTTCATGAACGTTCGTGGTCCCAGCGGGACGCGACGCCTTTCCTTTCGCATGCTGCGCGCATAGGCCTCGCCCGCCAGGGAGGAGGCGCCGACTTCTTCAGCATTGGGCAGGTCTTTTGCGAGGCGTTCAGTTGCTCGCTGTCGTCGTAGCATGCCCGTATTTGACGGCACGCCGGTCGAGATGACAATAGCTGGTTGCCGCATCGGTTCCCAAAAGCCGGTCTTTATTCCGCCTTAGCTGTTTCGAGGCCGCAAGCGTGCGGATTTGGGACACAGTCCATCTCGGCGGCAACAAAAAAGGCCGCCGAAACCGGCGGCCCTTCCTCTTTCTTTGATCACTCCGCTTACTCGGCGGCCTGCTTCTGCGGCGGGTCGAGGGCGCCGGACTTGTGGATCTCGGCGACCTGGTGGTCGCTGAAGCCGAGCACGGAGCGCAGGATCTCGTCGGTGTGCTCGCCGAGCAGCGGGGAGCGCTCCACCTCGCTCGGGCTATCCGATAGCTTGATCGGGTTGCCGACCGAGATGTACTTGCCGCGGGTGGGGTGGTCGACCTCGACCACGGTGCCGGTCGCGCGCAGCGACTGGTCCTCGGCGATTTCCTTCATCGACAGGATCGGGCCGCAGGGGATGTCGTCCTTGTTGAGGATTTCCATCGCCTCGAACTTGGTCTTGGTCATCGTCCACTGCTCGATGCGGCCAAAGATCTCGTTCAGGCGCGGCAGGCGGGCGGCAGGCTTGGCGTAGTTCGGATCGGTCTTCCAGGTGGGCTCGCCGATCACGTCGCAGATCTTCTCCCAGACCGGAGCCTGGGTGATGAAGTAGATGTAGGCGTTGGGATCGGTCTCCCAGCCTTTGCACTTCAGGATGCGGCCGGGCTGGCCGCCGCCGGAGTCGTTGCCAGCGCGCGGCACGGCATCGCCGAACGGAATGCCTTCGCCGAACTGGCTGTACTCCTTGAGCGGGCCGTGGGCGAGACGCTGCTGGTCGCGCAGCTTGACGCGGGCGAGGTTGAGCACGCCGTCCTGCATTGCGGCCGTGACGCGCTGGCCCTTGCCCGAATGCGTGCGCTGATAGAGCGCGGTGACGATGCCGAGCGCCAGGTGCAGGCCGGTGCCGGAATCGCCGATCTGCGCGCCGGTGACGAGCGGCAGGCCGTCGCGGAAGCCGGTGGTCGAGGCGGCGCCGCCGGTGCACTGCGCGACGTTCTCATACACCTTGCAATCTTCGTACGGCCCCGGGCCAAAGCCCTTGATCGAGGCGACGATCATCTTCGGGTTGATCGCCTGGATCTTCTCCCAGGGGAAGCCCATGCGATCGAGCACGCCGGGGCCGAAATTCTCGACCAGCACGTCGCACTTCTTGATCAGCTCGGTGAGGACTTCCTTGCCCTTGGGATTCTTGGTGTCGAGCGTGATCGAGCGCTTGTTGTGGTTGAGCATGGTGAAATACAGGCTGTCCACGTTCGGGATGTCCTGCAGCTGACCGCGGGTGATGTCACCCACGCCCGGACGTTCCACCTTGATCACGTCGGCGCCGAACCATGCCAGCAATTGCGTGCAGGTCGGTCCTGATTGAACGTGGGTGAAGTCGAGAATGCGAACGCCCGCGAGCGCTTTGGTCATCGTGTTGCTCCGTACTCTGTGTCTGCCCCCGCAAGCCGCAGGGAATTAAGGGTTGAGGAGTGGAGGCTGAAGCGCGTTTGGCGCCTTAGCTCTTTTTGTTGGGCATGATCTTTCCGGAAAACCGCTGCGCACTTTTCCGGATCATGCCCTACTTCTTCTTCTGCAGGACGCTCTGCGGATTGAGGTTGCCGATGCGGCCGCTCTCCGAGCCTGCGGCCGGATCGATCACCGCGTTGATGAGCGTCGGCTTGCCGGAGGTCATCGCTTCGTTGACGGCGCGCTTGAGCTCGTCGGGCGAGGTCGCATTGACGCCGACGCCGCCAAAGGCTTCCATCATCTTGTCGTAGCGCGCGCCCTTGACGAATACGGTCGTCGCCGGATCCGCGTTGGCGCCGTTGACGTCGGTGCCGCGATAGATGCCGTCATTGTTGAAGATGACGACGCAGATCGGCAAATTGTAGCGGCAGATGGTCTCGACCTCCATGCCGGAGAAGCCGAAGGCCGAGTCGCCTTCCACCGCCAGCACGGGATGGCCGGTCTCGAGCGCGGCTGCGATCGCCTGGCCCATGCCGATGCCCATCACGCCCCAGGTGCCGACGTCGAGACGCTTGCGCGGCTTGTACATGTCGATGACGCCGCGGGCGAGGTCGAGCGTGTTGGCGCCCTCGTTGACGAGGATCGCCTCGGGGTACTCCTTGATGACATTCTTCAGCACGCCGAGTGCGCCGTGATAGTCCATCGGCGACTTGTTGTTCATGAGCTTCGGCGCCATCTTGGCGACGTTCTCTTCGCGCTTGGACGAAATCGCCTTGGTCCATTCGGCGGGCGGAGCGGTCCAGCCCGTTGCCATCGCCTGGTTGAAGGCGGAGACGACCGAGCCGATGTCGCCGACGACGGGCGCGACGATCTCCACGTTGGAGTCCATCTCGCGCGGCTCGATGTCGACCTGGATGAACTTCTTCGGCGCTTCACCCCAGCTCTTTCCCTTGCCGTGCGAGAGCAGCCAGTTCAGCCGGGCGCCGATCAGCATGACGACGTCGGATTCTTTCAGCACCGTCGAGCGGGCCGCGCCGGCGCACTGCGGATGGGTGTCGGCGAGAAGGCCCTTGGCCATGCTCATCGGGAGGAACGGCACGCCGCTCTTCTCGACGAAGCTCTTGATCTCCTCGTCGGCCTGCGCGTAGGCCGCGCCCTTGCCGAGGATGATGAGCGGACGCTTTGCGCTCTTCAAAACATCGAGCGCGCGCTTGACCGAAGCGGGCGAGGGGATCTGGGCGGGAGCGGCGTCGATCACCTTGACCAGTGATTTCTGGCCGGCATCGGCGCTCATGACCTGGCCGAACAGCTTTGCCGGCAGGTCGAGATAGACGCCGCCGGGACGACCCGAGACCGCGGCGCGGATCGCGCGGGCGAAACCGATGCCGATGTCCTGGGCGTGCAGCACGCGATAGGCCGCCTTGCACAGCGGCTTGGCGATCGCGAGCTGGTCCATTTCCTCATAGTCGCCCTGCTGCAGGTCGACGATCTCGCGCTCGGAGGAGCCCGAGACCAGGATCATCGGGTAGCAGTTGGTGGTGGCGTGCGCGAGCGCGGTGAGACCGTTGAGGAAGCCGGGCGCCGAAACCGTGAGGCAGACGCCGGGCTTCTTGGTGAGATAGCCGGCAATGCCCGCGGCATAACCGGCGTTCTGCTCGTGGCGGAAGGAGATCACGCGAATACCGGCGGCCTGCGCCATGCGGCCCAAATCCGTGATCGGGATGCCCGGCACATTATAGATGGTGTTGATGCCGTTCAGCTTGAGCGCGTCGATGACGAGATGAAAGCCGTCCGTCAGCTCCTGCTCGGTGCCCGGTGCCTCGGACTTGGTCGCGGTATTCAGCATGGGCCTTGTCTCCCTGGTCTCAGATAGCGGGGCGAGTTTTTCGCCCTTCTGGTGAACGTTGCTAGGTGAAGAGTTCCTGACCGTGCGCTTCGACGTAAGCGGCAAGGCCGAGGGTGTGGTCGCGGGCGCGCTTTTCCGCGAGCTCGGTGTCGCGCGCCTCCAGTGCTTCGATCATGCCGAGATGCTCGGGCAGCGAGGTCGCGGTGCGGTCCTTGCGGCCGATGGTCAGCTGGCGATAGCCGCGCACGTGCAGCAGGAGGTCGTTGGTGAGATCGACCAGCACCGGCGATTCCGACAGCGAGATCAGCGCCTGATGAAAGGCGATGTTGGCACGCGAATATTCCTCGACGTGATCCTCGGGCAGGCGATCCTTGCTGAACTCCTTGAAATAGTCGCGTAGCGCCGTGATGTCCTTCTTGCGCGCGGTGGTCGTGATGAGCCGTGCGGCCATGCTCTCCAGCGCCGCCCAGGCGCGGATCATGTCGACGATCTCGCTCTTGGTCCTTCGCACCACCATGATGCCGCGGCGTGGCACGGTCTTCACGAAACCGTCCTGCTCGAGCATCGCGATGGCTTCGCGGATCGGGGTGCGGCTGACGCCCAGGCGTTCGGATAGCGCGCGCTCGTCGAGCATCACCGGCTCGGGCGTCGAATAGATGTCCATCCTGAGGATGGCTTCTTTCAAGGCGTCATACGCCTTGTTCTTGAAGCTGCTCTCCGGGGCAATACGAACGATTGCGATATCTGCCTCGGCCATGTTCGGCAACGCCTTGGTTGGTTTCCGCAGTGACACGACGAATCTCCTCCAGTGGGAGTCGTCTTTTACAGGATATTAACGGGAAAGTTTTTGGCATACCACATGCCAGAATGTCAAGCTGGCTATTTTTTGCGGCGTTCTAAGGCATGCAGCAGCTTGACAAGTTGGCTTCTGGCATACCAAATGCCATCGCCAGCCATTTTTGATCCAAGACGGCGGAGTAAACTCAGGCTTGAGGCCGCTCCGTTCCGCCAAATGGAACAGAGCGCCGCGAATGGCAAGCATCACGGGCAGCCGCAACCACGCGCGCTTTGAAAAGAACGAACTGAGGTCAAGGGAGAACCCACATGTCCAATTCCAAAGATGCCGTCCGCAAGGTGCTTGACCTGGTCAAGGCGGACAACCGCACCAGCCTGACGGCGCCGGAAGGCAAGCTGGTCTGTGACGCCTACGGCATTCCGGTGCCGAAGGAGGGCGTGGCGAAGTCGGCCGGCGAGGCCGGCAAGATGGCCTCCTCGATGGGCTTCCCCGTCGTGATGAAGATCGTATCCCCTGACATTCTCCACAAGACCGAAGCCGGCGGCGTCATCGTCGGCCTCAAGACGGTCGACGAGGCCGAGAAGGCCTACGAGACCATCCTCGGCAATGCCAAGAAGTACAAGGCCGACGCCAAGATCGAGGGCGTTCAGGTGCAGCAGATGCTGGCCGGCGGCACCGAAGTGATCGTCGGCTCGATCACCGACGGCTCGTTCGGCAAGCTGGTCGCCTTCGGCCTCGGCGGCGTTCTGGTGGAAGTTCTCAAGGACATCACCTTCCGCCTCGCGCCTGCGACCAAGGAAGACGCGCTCTCGATGCTCGACGGCATCCAGGCGCACGAGATCCTCAAGGGCGTTCGCGGCGGCGAGCCCGTGAACCGCACGGCGCTTGCGGATGTCATCGTGAAGGTCTCGCAGCTCGTCACCGATTTCCCTGAAATCGTCGAGCTCGACCTCAACCCGGTGTTCGCGACGGCGAAGGGCGCGATCGCCGCTGACGTGCGCATCGTCGTCGACTTCGCTTACGTGCCGAAGCCGAAGCCGCGCCCGACTGAAGAGATCGTCGCGTCGATGAACCGCATCATGCAGCCGAAGGCGGTCGCCGTGGTCGGCGCCTCCGCCGAGGACGGCAAGATCGGCAACTCCGTGATGAAGAACCTCATCAACGGCGGCTACAAGGGCGACATCTATCCGATCCATCCCAAGGCCGCCGAGATCCTCGGCTACAAGGCCTACAAGAGCGTCAAGGACGTGCCGGGCGTGATCGACACCGCGGTGTTCGCGATTCCTGCGAAGTTCGTGGCCTCAGCGCTGACCGAATGCGGCGAGAAGAAAATCCCGGGCGCGGTGCTGATTCCGTCGGGCTTCGCCGAGGCCGGTGCGCCCGAACTGCAGGCCGAGATCGTGGAAGTCGGCAAGAAATACGACATCCGACTGATGGGGCCGAACATCTACGGCTTCTACTATACGCCCGCCAATCTCTGCGCGACCTTCTGCACGGCTTACGATGTCAAGGGCTCGGCCGCGCTGTCGTCCCAGTCGGGCGGCATCGGCATGGCGATCATCGGCTTCTCACGCTCGGCAAAGATGGGCGTCTCGGCGATCGTCGGCCTCGGCAACAAGTCCGACATCGATGAGGACGATCTGCTCGCCTTCTTCGAGCAGGACCCGAACACCTCGATCATTGCCCAGCATTGCGAAGACCTCAAGGACGGCCGCGCCTTTGCCGAAGCCGCAAAGCGCGTCTCCAAGAAGAAGCCGGTCGTCGTGCTCAAGGCCGGCCGCACCTCTGCCGGCGCGAAGGCGGCGTCCTCGCATACCGGCGCGCTCGCCGGCAACGACAAGATCTACGAGGACGTCCTGGCGCAGTCCGGCGTGATCCGGGCTCGCTCGCTGCGGCAGCTGCTCGAATTCGCCCGCGGCGTGCCGGTGCTGCCGACGCCGAAGGGCGAGAACGTGCTGATCATCACCGGTGCCGGCGGCTCCGGCGTGCTGCTGTCGGATTCCTGCGTCGACAACGGCCTGTCGCTGATGTCGATGCCGCCGGATCTGGATGCGGCTTTCCGCAAGTTCATCCCGCCGTTTGGAGCGGCCGGAAATCCTGTGGATATCACCGGCGGCGAGCCGCCGATCACCTACGTCAACACGGTGAAGCTCGGGCTCTCCGACGAACGCATCCATTCGTTGATCCTCGGCTACTGGCACACCATTGTCACCCCGCCGATGGTGTTCGCCCGCAATATGGTCGAGGTGAAGAAGGAGATGGAGGCCAAGGGTTTTGTGAAGCCGATCGTGGCGTCACTGGCCGGCGACGTCGAGGTCGAGGAGGCTGCCGAATATCTGTACCAGAACGGCATCCCGGCCTATGCCTATTCGACCGAACTGCCGGTCGAGGTCCTCGGCGCCAAGTACAAGTGGGCGCGCGGGGCAGGGCTGCTCTGAGCGTTATCGCTCCTGTCATCCCGGGGCGATGCAACGGGACCGCGCAAGCGCGGCCCGGAGCATCGAACCCGGGATCTCGAGATTCCCCGGTGCGCAATTGCGCACCTGAGGTCTGGTACGCCAGGCCCGCGCTACGCGCAGTCCCGGCGCACCAATCCGGAATGACGGACGCACAAGCGGCAGGCCGCGATGAGCAGGAACGTGATCCGGCGTAAATCTCTCGAGCCTAGGTCGGCATCGGACGCCGACCACGAGGCGCGTGACGGCGGCGTGCAGTCTGTCGACCGCGCGCTGTCGATCCTCGAAACGCTGGCCGAGGACGACGAGGGCTACCGCCTCAGCGATCTTGCCGTCCGCACCGGCCTGTCGGCCTCGACCGTGCACCGCCTGCTGGCAACGCTGGAAAGCCGCCGGTTCGTGCAGTTCGACCGCGCCGAATCCAAATGGCATGTCGGCGTGCGCAGCTTCACCGTCGGCGCGAGCTTTGCCCGGCGGCGTAACTTCTCCGCACAGGCCATTCCCTATTTGCGCAAGCTGCGGGATCTCACCCGCGAGACCGCCAATCTCGCCGTCGTCGACGACGAGTTCATCATCGTCCTGACCCGGATGGAGAGCCGCGAGATCATGCGCTCGCTAACCAAGGTCGGCGGCCGCGTGCCCATGGTGACCTCCGGCGTCGGCAAGGCGGTGCTCGCGACCTATTCCGACGAGGACGTCAGCGCCGTCATCCGGCACCACGGCATGCCCAGGTTGACCGAGAAGTCGATCGTGCGGCCGAGCGATCTGTTCAGGGAGCTTGGAAAGATCCGCAAGGAGGGCTTTGCGATCGACGATGAGGAGGCACAGATCGGCCTGCGTTGCGTGGCTGCCGTGGTATACAACGCCTTGGCCGAACCGCTGGCCGCGATCTCCGTATCCGGCATGACCAGCCGGGTCACCGACGAGCGATTGCCGGAAATCGGACAAATCGTGCGGGACGTCGCCGCCGAACTGACGGCTGCGCTTGGCGGGACGATGCCGACGCCGCGCTAGCCGCGAGCCCGGGGATGTCACTGGACAGCATCGGCTGTTTTGGCTGATATGCGACCAAACGACACAATGCGGCAAACGTCCGCATGAGCCTGGAGATGCCCATGTATCGATTTCCCGCGCGCCTTGTCGGCGCGGCCGTCGCGCTGACCCTTGCGGCAGCGACGCCTTCCCTTGCCCAGCAGATGGAGCTCAAGCTGATGGCGCCGGCCGCGCCCGGCGGCGGCTGGGACCAGACCGCGCGCTCGATGCAGCAGGCGCTGGTGGCTTCGGGCGTTGCGCGCAGCGTGCAGGTCACCAACGTACCCGGCGCCGGCGGCAGCGTCGGCATCGCGCAGTTCGTCAACGGCGCCAAGGGCGATGGCAACCAGATGATGGTCAACGGCTTCGTCATGGTGGGCGCGCTCGCCATGAACAAGTCGCCGGTGACGCTGGAGCAGGTGACGCCGATCGCGCGGCTCACCGAGGAAATCCAGGTGATCGTGGTTCCCGCGAATTCGCCGATCAAGACCGCGCAAGATCTCGCCACCGCGGTGAAGGCCGATATCGCCAAGGTGACCTTCGCCGGAGGCTCGGCCGGCGGCGTCGACCATGTGATGGCGGCGCTGTTCGCTGGCGCCGTCGGCGCCGACGCCAAGAAGATCAACTACATCCCGTTCTCCGGCGGCGGCGAGTCGCTCGCCGCGATCCTCGGCGGCAAGGTCACCGCGGGCATTTCGGGTCTCAGCGAATATGAAGGGCAGATCAAGTCCGGCAAGCTGCGCGCGATCGGCGTGACTTCGGAGAAGCGCATCCCGGGGAGCGACATCCCGACCTTTAAGGAGCAGGGCATCGACCTCGTGATCGCCAATTGGCGCTCGGTGGTCGCGCCTCCCGGCATCACGCCTGAGCAACGCAAGACCTTGAGCGATGCGGTCGAGAAGATGGTGAAGTCGGACGCCTGGAAGGAGATCCTCAAGCAGAAGGGCTGGGAGGATGCCTATCTCGGCGGTGACGCCTTCGCCGACTTCCTGAAGAAGGAAACGGTGCGCGTCACCGACGTGCTGAAATCGGTCGGCCTCGTCAAATCATGACCTCAGGCGATCCCGCCCAGCCGCCGCGGCGCGTCGATCGCGCCGGCATCATCATCGCCGCCTTGCTCGCGGCGCTCGCCGCGGTGCTGGTCTTTGACGCGCGCGGCCTGCAATCCACCGCGATGTACGGCATGGGGCCGGAGGCGATGCCGGTCGTGATCGCCATCGGCCTGGCGCTGCTCGCGATCGGCAATTTCGTCGATGCGCTGCGCGGCAATCTGCCCGCCCGCGAGAGTTCCGATCCCGTGCCGGTGGTCTTGATCTTGATTGGTCTTGCGCTGCTGATTGCCATCATCGGCTTCGGCGGCGGCTTCATCCTGGCGACGTCGGCGCTGTTCGTGACGACGTCGGCGGCGTTCGGACGACGTGCCGTCCTTGTCGACAGCATCATCGCGCTGGTGATGTCGACCCTGATCTATCTCGCATTCGACCGCCTGCTGACGCTGAGCCTTCCGGCCGGACCTCTGGAGCGACTGCTGTGATGGACACTTTTGCGGCGCTGGCCCACGGAATGGCTGTCGCCATCCAGCCGATGAATCTGCTTTACGCGCTGATCGGCGTGTTTCTCGGTACGGCCGTGGGCGTGCTGCCCGGTATCGGTCCGGCGCTGACGGTCGCGCTGCTATTGCCTGTCACCTACAAGCTCGACCCCGGCGGCTCGCTGATCATGTTCGCCGGCATCTACTATGGCGGCATGTATGGCGGCTCGACCACCGCGATCCTGATCAACACGCCCGGCGAGAGCGCCTCGATGGCGACCGCGCTGGAAGGCAACAAGATGGCCAAGGCCGGCCGCGGCGGGCCGGCGCTGGCGACATCCGCGATCGGCTCTTTCGTCGCCGGCACCATCGCCACCATCGGTCTCGCCTTTCTCGCGCCCTGGCTGGTCGATTTCGCTGTGCGCTTCGGCCCCGAGGACTATTTCGCGCTGATGTGCGTCGCCTTCGTCACGGTGTCGGCGACGTTCGGGGATTCCCCTATCCGCGGCCTGACCAGCCTGTTCATCGGACTGACGCTCGGCCTCGTCGGCATCGACAAGCTGACCGGTCAGGCGCGGCTTGCGTTCGGCGTGCCCGAGCTGCTCGACGGCGTCGAGGTGACGACGCTCGCAGTCGGCCTGTTCGCGTTGGGCGAGGCGCTCTACGTCGCATCGCGCCGCCACCACAGCGAGGAGAAGCTCGAGCCGGTGCGCGGCTCGCTATGGATGACAAAGGAAGACTGGAAGCGCTCGTGGAAGCCGTGGCTACGCGGCACGATGTTCGGCTTTCCGATCGGCGCGCTGCCGGCCGGCGGCGCAGAGATCCCGACCTTCCTGTCCTATTCGACCGAGAAGCGGCTGACGAAATATCCCGAAGAGTTCGGCAAAGGCGCGATCGAGGGCGTGGCGGGGCCGGAAGCGGCCAACAACGCCTCCGCCGCCGGCACGCTGGTGCCGCTGCTCACGCTCGGCCTGCCGACCTCGGCGACGGCCGCGATGATGCTGGCGGGTTTTCAGCAATACGGCCTCAACCCGGGGCCGCTGCTGTTCGCCGAACGGCCTGACCTCGTGTGGGGCCTGATCGCCAGCCTGTTCATCGCCAACGTCATGCTGCTGGTGCTCAACCTGCCGCTGGTCGGCCTGTGGGTGAAATTGCTCGCGATCCCGCAACCGTGGCTCTACGCCGGCATCCTCGTGTTCGCGACCATGGGCACCATCGCCGCAAAGCCATCGGTGGTCGAGCTGTCGATGCTGGCGGGCTTCGGCGTGCTCGGGTTCCTGATGCGCCGGTTCGATTTTCCGATCGCGCCGGTGGTCGTAGGCCTGATCCTCGGCCCGATCGCGGAGAGCCAGTTGCGCCGCGCGCTGGCGATCAGCCTCGGCGATCCCATGACGCTGCTCCAAAGCCCGATCTCGGCGACGCTGCTCGGCATCGCGCTGGTTGCGCTATTGGCCCCCTTTGTGCTGAAGGGGATGGGACGCTTCAAGGCGAACGAGGACTAGACTAGCGCTCCCGACGCACTTGTCTTCTCGTGTCGCGTCCACTGGTGGGGAATTGTCATGCCTTCTGAGCTCCGCTCGCCCCGTCTCGCGGTTCTGATCGATGCCGACAATGCCTCCGCGAAGATCGCGGACGGACTGTTCGAGGAGATTGCCAAGATCGGCGAGGCCAGCGTCCGCCGCATCTATGGCGACTTCTCCAACGCGCGATCCAGGGGCTGGGCCGACATCCTGTCGAAGCACGCCATCATCCCGCAGCAGCAGTTCGCTTACACGACGGGAAAGAACGCCTCCGACATCACGCTGGTCATCGATGCGATGGACCTGCTTCACAGCGGCCGGTTCGACGGATTTTGCCTGGTGTCGTCCGACAGCGACTTTACCCGTCTCGCCGCCCGGATCCGGGAGCAGGGCATCGACGTCTTTGGGTTCGGCGAACAGAAGACGCCGGAGAGCTTCCGCCAGGCCTGCCGCAGATTCGTTTACACCGAGAACCTCCTTGCCGGAGCGGCGAATACGCAGGACGCCACCTCGAGGTCGGCGCCGCTTCAGCCGCCCGATGCGGCCACGCCCATCATCAAGAAGGTCATCACCCAGATGGAGAGCGAGGACGGCTGGGTCGCGCTCGGCGAAGTCGGCCGGCAGCTTGCCAATCTCGCGTCCGATTTCGATCCGAGGACTTACGGCTTCCGGAAGCTGAGCGATCTCGTGCGGAAGACAAACTCCTTCGAGATTGATGAGCAAAAAGGGCGGTCAATGCGGATTCGGGTCAAGCCCGCTGCCGCACCGACTTCGAGAGCGCGGAACTCGCGCAGGAGGGCAGCAACAGCAGGCGGTTCGACGCCTAAAGCGTAAGCACGGCGTGCTGCTATATTTGAGCTTGCCCGGTCTGGCGCACGGCGTAACCATCGCTGGGCCGCAACGCCACGGGAGGGTCCCGATGACCAGACTTACCCGCTTTGCCGTCGAGCCGCTGCACGCGATGACCCGGCGTCTGGCCGATGTGGCCTCCGCGCGCCTCGCGCCCGATCTCGTCGTCACGGGCGCGAGGGTGCTCTCGACCTATTCGGAGCGCATCCATCCCGGTCGGGAAATATGGATCACCGCCGGCCGCATCGCTGCGGTGAAGCCTGCCGGCGCGGCGAAAAAGGCCTGGAAAGATGTCGCGATTTACGACGCCGCCGGCGGCATCATCGCGCCCGGCCTCGTCGATCCGCACATCCACATCGAATCCTCGATGGTGACGGCCTGCGCCTACGCGGAAGCTGCGCTGCTCAACGGCACCACCGCGATCTTCTGCGACAGCCACGAGATCGGCAACGTCATGGACGTCGCCGGCGTTGAGGCAATGCTGGAGGACGCGCGGCAAGCGCCGCTGTCGATCTTCCTGACGGTGCCGAGCACGGTGCCGGCGACCTCGGCGGAACTGGAGACGGCGGGGGGCGACCTCACGCCGGACAAGATCGCCGGCCTGTTCGATCGCTGGCCAGAGGCTGTCGCGCTGGGCGAGAAGATGGACTTTGTGCCCGTTGCGATGGGCGACGAGCGTAGTCACGCCATCCTTGCGGCCGCCCTGAAGCGTGGCCGTCCTGTCTCTGGCCACGTCTACGGCCGCGAATTTGTTGCGGCCTATGCGGCATCCGGCGTGACCGACACCCATGAGGCGATCGACCGCGACATTGCCGACGACCTGCTCGACGCCGGCGTCTGGGTGTTTCTGCGTGGCGGTCCGCCGACGACGCCCTGGCACTCGCTGCCGCAGGCGATCCGCACGATCACTGAGCTCGGGGCCTCGCACAAGCGCACGGCGGTGTGCACCGACGATCGCGATGCCGACGATCTCCTGCTGTTCGGTCTCGACTGGGTGGTGCGTGAAGCCGTGAAAGCCGGCATGTCGCCGGAGCAGGCTTGGTCAATGGGCTCGCTGCACGGCGCCACCCGCTTCGGCATGGATGGCGACATCGGCGGGCTTGGCGGCGGTCGCCGCGCCGATCTCGTGCTGATGGACGATCAGCTCAAGCCGCAATGCACCTGGTATGGCGGCGAGCTCGTGGTCGAGCGCGGCAAGATCACGCCGCTGCTCGATCAGGCGCTGTCGCAGCGCTATCAGTATCCGAAGGCGGCTTATGCGACGGTCAAGCTGCCAGAGAAGATGAAGCTGACGCCGGAGCTTCCGTCAAAGGCCTGCACGGTCAACGCGATCAAGACGGCGCTGCCGGGCATCACGCTGATCCACGAGAAGGTCGCGATCGAGCCGGTAAAGGACTGGCCGTCGCTGTTCGCACGCTACCGCCTGTGCTTCGTCACGGTGGTCGAGCGTCACGGAAAATCGGCGGGCAACGTCGCCCACGGCCTGCTGAAGGATTTTGGCCTCAAGCGCGGCGCGGTCGCCTCCAGCGTGGGACACGATAGTCACAACCTCATCGTCGCTGGCACCAACGAGGGCGACATGCAGGTGGCGATATCGGCCATCAAGGCACAGCAGGGCGGCGTCTGCGTCGTCGCCGACGACCAGGTGAGGGCGCTCGTCCCGCTGCCGATCGCGGGCCTGCTGTCCGACAAGCGCGTCACCGAGGTGGCCGAACAGGTCAAGGTGCTGAAGAAGGAATGGGCCGAGGCCGGCTGCACCATCCCTTACATGGGCTTCAATTTGATTCCCCTATCGGTCATTCCGGAAATTCGCATCACCGACAAGGGCCTCGTGCTGGTCCCGCAGATGCAGCTGGCGCCGCTGTTCGAGTGACCTGCTTTCACGTGCATCTCGATCTAACCTATTGAGACGGCCACGTTTTTCCTGCGGCTGCCGCATCGTGGAAAATAAAATCGATCTCGTTGAGATCATAGCTTCCACGCCCGATGATCTCGCTCGCTGACGCAATTTGAGCGAGGTCCGATATGGCGAAGATGCGAGCTATCGATGCTGCCGTGCGAATTCTGGAGAAGGAGGGTATCTCGACCGCCTTCGGAGTTCCCGGGGCCGCGATCAATCCGCTTTACTCGGCGCTGAAGAAGCGGGGCTCGATCCGGCACATCCTGGCACGGCATGTCGAGGGCGCCTCGCACATGGCTGAGGGCTACACCCGCGCCAAGGCCGGCAATATCGGTGTCTGCATCGGAACCTCGGGGCCCGCCGGCACCGACATGATCACCGGGCTCTATTCGGCGATCGCCGATTCCATTCCGATCCTCTGCATCACCGGGCAGGCGCCGCGCGCGCGGCTCTACAAGGAGGATTTCCAGGCTGTCGACATCGAATCGATCGCAAAGCCGGTGACGAAATGGGCGGTGACGGTGCGCGAGCCGGCGCTGGTGCCGCGCGTGTTCAGCCAGGCCTTTCATGTGATGCGCTCCGGCCGGCCGGGGCCGGTGCTGATCGACATACCGCTCGACGTGCAACTCGCCGAAATCGAGTTCGACGACGAGACCTATGAGCCGCTGGCGGTCTACAAGCCCACCGCCACGCGCAAGCAGGTCGAAAAGGCGCTGGAGATGCTCAACGCTGCCGAGCGTCCGCTGATCGTCGCAGGTGGCGGCATCATCAACGCTGATGCTTCCGATCTGCTGGTCGAATTCGCCGAGATCGCAAATATACCCGTCGTGCCGACGTTGATGGGGTGGGGCGCGATTCCCGACGACCACGTGCTGATGGCCGGCATGGTCGGTCTCCAGACCAGCCATCGTTACGGCAATGCGACAATGCTCGAATCCGACTTCGTGCTCGGTATCGGCAACCGCTGGGCCAACCGTCACACCGGCTCGGTCGAGACCTACACCAAGGGCCGCACCTTCGTGCATGTCGACATCGAGCCGACCCAGATCGGGCGCGTGTTCAATCCCGATCTCGGCATCGTCTCGGACGCGAAGGCCGCGCTCGAGCTGTTCGTCACCGTGGCCAGGGAGTGGCGCCGCTCAGGCAAGCTCCGCGAACGCCAGGCGTGGCCCGCTGCCTGCCGCGACCGCAAGAAGACGATGCTGCGCAAGAGCCATTTCGACAACGTCCCGATCAAGCCGCAGCGCGTCTACGAGGAAATGAACAAGGCGTTCGGCCGCGACACCACCTATGTCACGGTGATCGGCCTGTCGCAGATCGCCGGCGCGCAGTTTCTCGGTGTTTACAAGCCGCGCAACTGGATCAATGCCGGGCAGGCCGGGCCGCTCGGCTGGACCTTGCCCGCAGCGCTCGGCGTCCGTGCTGCGTGTCCGGATCGTGAGATTGTCGCGCTCTCCGGCGACTACGACTTCCAGTTCCTGATCGAGGAGCTCGCGGTCGGGGCGCAGTTCAATCTGCCCTACATCCACGTCGTCGTGAACAATTCCTATCTCGGCCTGATCCGGCAGGCCCAGCGTGGCTTCGACATGGACTATCACGTCCAGCTCTCCTTCGAGAACGTCAATGCGCCGGAGCTCAATGGGTATGGCGTCGACCACGTCGCGGTCGCCGAAGGCCTCGGCTGCAAGGCGATCCGCGTCACCGATCCCAAGGACACGCAGGCGGCGTTCGCCACCGCGCGCGAATTGATGGCCCAGCACCGCGTGCCCGTGGTGGTCGAGTTCATCCTCGAACGCGTCACCAACATCGCGATGGGCACGGAGATCGACAACATCGTTGAGTTCGAGGAGGTGCTGGACCTTCCGCTCGACGAGGTCGCAGCCACACGCGTGTTGCAGCCGGCGGAATAGGGGAACGGAATCATGCCGAAGTTTGCCGCCAACCTCACCATGCTCTTCAACGAGATGCCCTTCCTCGACCGCTTCGCAGCGGCGAAGGCCGCGGGTTTTGCCGGGGTCGAATATCTCTTCCCGTATGATTTCGACAAGGCACAGCTGCGCGAGCAGCTCGAGGGCCACGGGCTGACACAGGTGCTGCACAATCTGCCGGCGGGCAAT
This sequence comes from Bradyrhizobium sp. 199, assembly GCF_023073355.1. GTDB lineage: Bacteria > Pseudomonadota > Alphaproteobacteria > Rhizobiales > Xanthobacteraceae > Bradyrhizobium. The sequence continues at coordinate 2,416,338 of NZ_JADPJI010000005.1, read as the reverse complement.
TGGGCGACGGGCGAGCGTGGCATTGCGATTCTGCCCGATCGCACCGCCGAATTCCGCGACGGCGTGTTCCGCGCCATCGACTATGCCAAAGCGCTGGATTGCGAACAGCTCAACTGCCTCGTCGGCATCGCGCCTGCCGATGCCGATCCGCGCGAGCTTCAGGAGACGCTGGTCGGGAATCTGCGCTTTGCGGCTTCGACGCTGGCGCGGGAGAACATCAAGCTGCTGGTCGAGCCGATCAACACGCTCGACATTCCCGGCTTCTTCCTCAACGGCACCGAGCAGGCGGTGCAGCTGATCTCGGACGTGCGGTCGAACAACCTGTTCGTCCAATACGACATCTACCACATGCAGATCATGGAGGGTGACCTCGCCCGTACCATGCAGGAATATCTGCCCCAGATTGCCCATATCCAGCTCGCCGACAATCCCGGCCGCCATGAGCCGGGCACGGGCGAGATCAACTATCCCTTCCTGTTCCGCCATCTCGACGCGATCGGCTATCGCGGCTGGATCGGCTGCGAATACAAGCCGCGCACCACCACGCTGGAAGGCCTGTCCTGGCACGCCGCGCAGACTTTCGAGACCTAGAGGAATTTGGACATGATCGACATCGGGTTCATCGGACTTGGCACCATGGGACGGCCGATGGCTGGCCATCTCCTTGGCGCAGGCCATCGTGTCCTGCTGCACGACGTCGCGCCCGTTGCGCCGGAGCTGATCGCGGCCGGTGGCATTCCCTGCAGGTCCGGCAAGCAGGTCGCGGAGGAGGCGGACGCCGTCATCATCATGGTGCCTGATACCCCGCATGTGGAGGCCGTGCTGTTTGGCAAGGACGGGGTCGCGAGTGGCATTTCCAAGGGCAAGATCGTCGTCGACATGAGCTCGATCTCGCCGCTGGCGACGAAGGAGTTCGCGAAGAAGATCGAGGCGCTGGGTGCTGACTATCTCGACGCGCCGGTGTCGGGCGGAGAGGTCGGTGCCAAGGCGGCCAGCCTCACCATCATGGTCGGCGGCCCGGAGCGAGCCTACAACACCATGAAGCCGGCCTTCGACAAAATGGGCAAGAATGTCACCCGCGTCGGTGCCAATGGTGACGGGCAGACGACGAAGGTCGCCAACCAGATCATTGTCGCGCTGACGATCGAGGCGGTGAGCGAGGCGTTGTTGTTTGCTTCGAAGGCCGGGGCCGATCCGGCGCTGGTACGGCAGGCGCTGATGGGCGGCTTTGCATCGTCGCGGGTTCTCGAAGTCCACGGCGAGCGCATGGTAAAGCGCAATTTCGATCCCGGATTCCGGATCGAGCTGCACCAGAAGGATCTGAACCTCGCGCTCGAAGGCGCGCGCGCGCTCGGCCTGTCGTTGCCGAGCACGGCCGTGGCGCAGCAATTGTTCTCGTCCTGCACCGCGCATGGCGGCAAGGGCTGGGATCACTCGGCGATGGTGCGCGCGCTCGAACTGATGGCGGGGCACGAAATCGCGGCGGCGTGAGTGTTACGCAGTAACACTTCCCAGATTGGCATGGCTTTTCGTCATGCGGGAACCGGAACAATGGTCCGCTCCCGTGGGTTGAAGGCGCACAACAATCACTGGAGACATGAGCACATGAAAACCCGTCTTGCGATTACGTTGGCTGCCGCGTCGTTGCTGGCGTCCAGTGCAGCCTTTGCCCAGTCGACGACCGAAGAAGGCGCCAGGAACGGCGCACGCGCGGGGGGCGACATCGGCGGTCCGGTCGGCGCGATGGTCGGCGGCACCGTCGGTGCGGCTGTCGGCGCCGGTCTCGAAATTCCAAATGCGATTCTCGGCGGGCTCCCGCGAAGTGAGTCGGTCGTCGTGGAGGATCGCGTTGTAGTCGGCGAGCCGCTGCCGCCGACCGTCGTGCTGCGACCGGTGCCGAACTACACTGAGTATCGCTACGCGGTCGTGAACGACCGCCGCGTGATCGTCGAGCCGCGCACCCGCCGCGTCGTCAAGATCATCGACTGATCGGCGCCAATTCTATGAGCTGAGCAGACAGGCCCTGCGGAGTTACTCCGCGGGGCCTTCGCTTGTCACGGCAGAGCTTGTGCGAAACCGCGTGAGCAGCCAATCGGTCGCGGCCGCCAGCGCAAAGCCGATGCAGGCGGTGAGCGCATCGACCAGAAAATCCTGCAGCCGGGCGTGGCGTCCAGGTGCCCAAAACTGCATCAGCTCGAGCACGCCGATCAGGCCGACCGCGGCCGCTGCACTCAGGAGGCGCCGGCGCGGATAGGCGAGGCCGAAGGCCAGTCCCACCAGGATGAACGCAAGCGCATGTTCGCCGTCCTGGCCGAGGTCGGAATGCGGGCGCAGGCCGGGGGGACCGAGGGTGGCGAAAGTCACGGCGACCGCGAGCAGCCAGGCAATGGAACGAACCAAAATGGACATCGGGTTCGCTTAGCACAGATTTGCAGCGGGCCGGTACAGTCCCCCCATCAGATCGCCGTGTAGTTAATGATGAAACGTTAGAGTGGCTCGCGCACGCCGAGCCCGTGCATGAAGCGCTCCCGGATCTGCACGGGATCACGCCTTGTGGCGCCGACGCCGGGTTTGTCGTCGATGCGGACCGCGATCAGGCTCGGCTCGGCGGTGGACATTGCCGCTTCGACCAGGCGTTCGAAATCCTCCTCGTCCGCAGCCCAGGCGCTGTTGGAAAGGCCGGAGCCGATGGCAATGGCAACGATGTCTGCGACGCTTGCCGCAGGCGTCGGCTGCGCGCCGGTAATCTGGTAGATGCCGTTGTCCATCACGACCATGATGAGATTCGTCGGCTTCAGGCTCGCAATCGTCGAGAGCGCGCCGAGTTGCATCAACAGCGAGCCATCGCCTTCGAGTGCGAAGACGCGGCGGTCGGGCTGAGCGAGCGCGACGCCGAGCGCAATCGGGAAGGCGAGCCCCATGCTGCCCAGCATGTAGAAATTCTGCGGACGGTGGCCGGCCGCCCAGAGGTCGAAATTGGTATTGCCGATGCCGCCGATCACGGCTTCCCCGTTTTCCAGCTTCGCGACCAGGCGCGAGGTGACATCGAAGCGGTTCATCACCTTGATGTTGCGCGTGTTAATGGCAGTATTCATTTGGCCGACCTCACTTGTCGAAGGTCTTGCCGCCGGTGAGCAGCGGATTGAGGATCAGCGCGACCGGCGCCTGCGTCGTAACGGCCTGCTTGATCGAGCGGTCGGCGATGAATTCGAGTTCGTCGAGCCGGGTGATGGTGTGGTGCTCGAGCGCCAGCGAATCCAGCACCGGCCGCATGGTGCGGCAGACCAGCGACTGCCCGTAGTTGAACTCACCGAGCGTGCCGCGCTCGGAGACGAACATGATCAGCGGGATCTGATAGGGCACCGCCAGCGAGGCGAGGACGTTGGCGAGCGTGGCAAAGCCGGAGGTCTGCATCAGCACCGCGCCGCGCCGACCGCCCATCCAGGCACCCGAAACGATGCCGACTGCCTCCTCTTCGCGGGCGGTGGCGAAGGTGGTGAAGAAGGGGTCGGCGTGCAGGTTCTTGATCAGCGGGGTCAGCACGCGATCGGGCACGTAAGGCACGAGGCTGATCTCGTTCCGTTTCAGGGTCTGCAGGACGATGCCGTGCCAGCTCCTGTCACCGGACCCGTGTGCCGCCTGGAGCGAACTCTGCTGTTCCGCAATCGCCATTGCGTTCTCCCTCGCGCCGCACATGCTTCTTGGTCTTGAGCGTCGCGGCAATCGGCCGAACTTGACGGAGCGGACGGGATTGTCAACATGTCGCGGTCGGCACCGTGATCTGCGCCAGAGGACCTGCCGTGGCTGGCACCGCCATGTCATATGTGTACGACGAAAAAATGGAAAAATGGAAGGAAGCACGGAAGGGGGCGCGCGCGGCGCTGGCCTTGCTGCTCCCTGGAGAGCCGGAAGGGTCCTGATGTCGGTCAACAGCAAGCGTGTCGTCTACTCCAATTATTTGGCCAATCCGATCTATATCGACATCCTCAAGGCGCGGCCCGACGTCCGGCTCGATCGCATCGAGAACGGGAGCCCCGAAGATTTCTATGCGCCGCTCCTCGGTGCTGCCCATGTCTACCAGGTCGGCGCCGCCCGGGACGAACTCGCCCCGCATTTCCACGTCGATGCCGCCTTCCTGCAGCGCGCACCGAACCTGCTGCTCGTCTCCAGCAACGGCGCCGGCTTCGACCCGGTCGACGTCGAGGCCTGCACCGCAGCCGGCGTCGTGGTCGTGAACCAGTCCGGCGGCAACGCCCATTCGGTTGCCGAGCACGCGCTGGCGATGATGTTGACGCTGTCCAAGCGCATCATCCAATCGGATCGTCGCCTGCGCCGTGAGCACGACGTCAACCGCAACGATCTCGTCGGCAACGAGGTCGAGCACAAGACCGTCGGCATCATCGGCCTCGGCAATGTCGGCCGCCGTATCGCCGCGCTGTGCAAGGGCCTGCTTGGCATGAAAGTGCTGGCTTATGATCCGTATCTCACCGCCGAGGTGATGGCCGAGCGGGGCGGGGAGAAGGTCGAACTCGACGAGTTGTTGCGCCGCGCCGATTTCGTCTCGATCTCCTGCCCGCTCAACAAAGGCAGCCGCAACATGATCAGCGTGCGCGAATTCGGGCTGATGCAGCCGCATGCATACTTCATCACTACGGCGCGGGGCTTCATCCATGACGAGGATGCGCTGCTCCAGGCCCTGCGCGACAAGCGCATCGCCGGTGCCGGCCTCGACGTCTGGTCCAAGGAGCCGCCGCCACCGGAGCATCCGCTGCTCCAGTTCGACAACGTGCTGGCGAGCCCGCACACCGCAGGCGTGACGATCGAAGCGCGCCAGAACATGGGCCGCATTGCAGCCGAGCAGGTGCTGGACACGCTCGACGGCAAGCGCCCGCCGCGCATCATCAATCCCGAGGTCTGGCCGGCTTATACGACGCGTTTCAAGCAGGCGTTCGGGGTGATGCCGGGGTAGGGCTCTGTCCTGGCGCAGCGACGGAAACCGTCGTGGGCCTTGATCCGCGTCAAAATCTCCCTCCCGCATCCCGCCTAAATGGGATTAGAGTGCCGCCGGGGCAGGCAGGAGGTCCCATGTCAACTTTTGTCGTCAGATTCATGAAGGACGTGCTCGGCCAGTACGGCCGGCAGATCGAGGTGTGCCAGGGCACGCTCGAGATCGATGCCTCCGATGAGGACGAGGCCAGAGAGAGGGCCAAGGCGAGGTTTTGCAAGGACCAGGCGTTGCATCACTGGTCGCTGCATGCCGACCGCATCCAGGTCAGACCGGCTGACTTTCCGTCGTGAGGCAGGCGGCCGCGAGCCGCCGGGACGTCCATGGATCGGTGCCTGACGATCTGATCGAGCACCGGTGACCGGAAGTCGACCGGGCACGTCAGCCGAGCAGCTTGTCCAGCGTGATCGGAAAGCGCCGGATGCGCTTGCCGGTGGCATGATAGACGGCGTTCGCAATCGCCGCCGGGACGCCGACGATACCGATCTCGCCCAATCCCTTGACGCCCAGTTTGTTGATGTGGGTGTCCGGCTCGTCGACGAAGATCACGTCGATGTCGTGAACATCGGCATTCACGGGAATGTGGTACTCCGCGATGTTCGCGTTCATGATCCGGCCGAAGCGGTGGTCCATCACCGTCTCCTCGTGCAAGGCCATTCCGATCCCCCAGACCACGCCGCCCATGATCTGGCTGCGGCCCGTCTTGGTATTGAGGATGCGTCCGGCCGCAACTGCGCTCACCACGCGCGTGACGCGGATGACGCCGAGTTCCTCATCCACCTTGACCTCCGCGAAGACGGCAGAATGCGTGTTGCGCGCGTGCGACTTGTCCTCCGGGAACTCGTTGAGCTTCTGTTTTTCGATCCGCTCCAGCTTGCCATAGCGCATCGCGTCGGCGATGGAGATGGCGCGGCCCCGCTCGCCCGCCTTGGCGATGGTGCCCTCGGCGAGAATGATGTCCTGCGCATCGACGCCGGCAAGTGGCGAAGATGGCATTGCCTGGGCGTGACGCGCGAGCTCCTGACGAATGTCTTCGGCCGCGCCTAACACGGCGTGCGCGCTGGACGCCGCCATCCAGGAGCCGCCCTCGACGGGGGCTTGCGGCAGAGTCGAATCGGCGAGCCGGACGCTGATGTTTTCGATCGGAAGGCCGAGCGCGTCGGCAGCCACCTGCGCCACGATGGTGTAGGTCCCGGTGCCGATGTCGGAGGCGGCGCAGGACACTTCGGCATGTCCGTTCGACGTCAGGACGATACGCACGGCAACCGGCATCTGGAGCGCTTCCCACACACCAGTGGCCATGCCCCAGCCAACCAGCTCCTTGCCGTCGCGCATGGAGCGCGGCGCGGGATCACGCCGGCCCCAGCCGAAGGCTTCCGCGCCACGGGCGTAGCATTGGCGCAACTGCTTGCTGGTGTATGGCAGGTTTTCGCTCTGATCGCGGTCCGAGTAGCACTTCAGCCGGAGCTCGATCGGGTCGAGGTTGAGGGCCACGGCGAGCTCGTCCATCGCGCATTCGAGGGCGCAAACGCCCGACGCCGCGCCCGGCGCGCGCATGTCGCTGGGCGTGGACACATCAAGGTGGACCAGCTTGTGTGAGAAACTGCTGTTCGGGCTGCTATAGAGCTGTTCGGCCCAGCCGGTATCGTTGCGTGCAAAATCCTCGTAGCGCGAGGTGACGGCGATGGCTTCGTGGGTAACCGCGTCGAGTGTGCCGTCGGATTTTGCGCCAAGCGCCACGCGCTCGATGGTCATCGGCCGATAGCCGAGGCCATACATCTGCTGCCGCGTCAGCACGACGCGGACGGAGCGCTTCAGTGCGAGTGCGGCCAACGTCGCCAGCACCACCTGGTATTGCGGCCGCAAACCGGAACCGAAGGCGCCGCCGACATAGGGCGAAAGCACGCGGATGTCCTCGGGCTTTTTGTCGAACACGCCGCAGAGAAACTTTTGCACGTTCTGGACGCCTTGCGTCTTGTCATAGACCGTGAGCTTGCCATCGCCTTCCCAGACCGTCGTCGTCGCATAGAGCTCCATCGGGTTGTGGTGCTCGGTCGGGATGAGGTAGTCCGCTTCGTGCCGCAGGGCTGCGGCCGCTAGCGCTCCTGCGGCGTCGCCGCGCGGCTTGTGCGGTTTGTCCATTTCGCTGGCACCGCCGCGCTCGGCTTCGAGGTCGGTCGCGAACTCAGCCTGCTCGTAATCGATCCGCACCAGCGTTGCAGCGAATTTCGCGGTCGCCCACTCCTCGGCAACGACAAGAGCGATCGGCTGCCCGTTGAACTTGATCGTGTCGTCATAGAGCGGCCGGAACGGCGAACCCTCCGGGGCCACCTCGTCCTTCCAGGCATCGTCCTTGTCGGCGAGCGAAGGACGATTGGCGTGCGTGAGCACGTCCAGCACGCCGGCCACCTTCAGCGCCTCGCTGGTGTCGAGCTGCGCGATACGCCCCCGCGGTATGGTGGCCTCCACCACGAAACCATGGACGAGGCGATCGGCGGTGAACTCGCCGGCGTACTTCGCGGCTCCAGTGACCTTGGCCCGTCCGTCGACGCGCGACGTTGGTGTTCCGACATAGCCGTTCATCGGGGCCTCATGCGATCTTCTTGTGAGCTTGTGATTGCGGCGTGGCGTTTGTGGCCTGCATCAACGTACGCACGACGGCTCGGCGCGCGAGCTCGATCTTGAAGCCATTGTGAGAACGAGCGCTTGCCCCCTGCAACAGCAGGTCGGCGGCGTGCCCGAAATGATCCGGCGTTGCCGCCTGGCCGCGCAATGCCGCTTCGGCCTCGAGGCTGCGCCACGGCTTGTGAGCCACGCCGCCGAGCGCCACGCGTGCCCCGCTGATTGCGTTGCCCTCCAATTCGAGCGCGGCGGCAACCGAGACCAGAGCGAAAGCGTAGGACATCCGGTCGCGGATCTTGAGATAGCTGTAGTTCCTGGCAAAGCTGTGCGGCGGCAGTTCGACCGCGATGATGATCTCGCCGCTGCCGAGATTTGTATCGAGATGAGGTTTGTCGTCTGGAAGCCGATGGAAATCGGTCAGCGCGATGGTGCGCTCACCGTTAGGGCCGGCGATGTGCACCAGCGCGCCGAGCGCGGCCAGTGCCACGCTCATGTCGGATGGGTTGGTCGCGATGCAGGAGTTGCTGGTGCCGAGGATCGCGTGGTTGCGGTTGAGGCCGTCGATCGCCGAGCAGCCGCTGCCAAGACTCCGCTTGTTGCAAGGTGTGGCCGTGTCATAGAAGTAGGGGCAGCGCGTTCGTTGCATGAGATTGCCGCCGACCGAAGCCATGTTGCGCAGTTGGGCGGAGGCGCCGGCCAGGATGGCGCTGGCGAGCAGGGGATAGCGCTGCTCGATCAGCGGATGGTAGGCGAGGTCCGAGTTCGGCACCAAGGCGCCGATGCGCAGGCCCCCGTCGGGCGTCTCCACGATCTCTCGAAGCGGCAGGCGGGAGATGTCGATCAGCCGGGAGGGGCGTTCGACGTTCTCCTTCATCAGGTCGATCAGGTTGGTGCCGCCTGCTATCAGCTTCGCGCCTGGGTCGGGGGCCAGCAGCCGAATAGCATCGGCGATATCGCTCGCGCGGGAGTAACGGAAGTTGTTCATGTCCGGCTCATTGCCTGCTCGATCGCAGCCACGATGTTGGGATAGGCGCCGCAGCGTCAGAGATTTCCGCTCATCAGCTCTCTGATCTGGTCGGCATCCCTGGCGCGGCCCTCGGCCAGGAGGCCCGCCGCCGAGCAGATCTGTCCTGGCGTGCAATAGCCGCATTGGAATGCATCGTGATCGATGAAGGCCTGCTGCAGGGGATGCAGCGCGCCATCCTTTGCTAAGCCTTCAATGGTGGTGATCTCGGCGCTATCCTTCATGACGGCGAGCGTCAGGCACGAATTGACGCGCCGACCGTCGATCAGCACGGTGCAAGCACCGCACTGGCCGTGATCGCAGCCCTTCTTCGTACCCGTTAGCGCAAGATGATCGCGCAACGCGTCCAGCAGCGTTGTCCAGGGCAGAAGATCGAGGGTGTGGCTGACACCATTGATGACGAGGCGTGTCGGAATGCGGTCTGGAAGTTCATGCGTGACATCGCCCATGTCCTGCTCCCTGCAAAGGCGACCGAGCCGAGACGTCAGCCGTGCTGACGCGGGGGCACGTCGCCTCCGCTGGCCATGGCGTCCAACGGGGAAGCGACCGCTTGGTTCCGTGCCTAAAATCAGGGCGCTCGCGGCGCAACGGTCACCGCTTCGCCTCGCCGAACACCACGGTCGGCACCGCGCGGTTGACAATTTCGCGCAGGGCGAAGCTTGATTGCACGCGCGCGACGCGCGGCAGGCGGGACAGTTCGGTGCGGTGGATACGCTCGAAATCCTGGATGTCGCGCGCAAGCACGATGAGGATGTAGTCGTCGGTTCCCGACATCAGGAAGCAACGCACGACGGAAGGGCATTTCACCACCTCCGCCTCGAAGGCCTTCAGCGCTTCGTCGCTCTGGCTTTCCAGCGCGATGCGGACCAGCACAGTGGTGGTGAGGCCGAACTGTGAGAGATCGAGCGCGGCCTGATAGGCCTGGATATAGCCGTCGTCCTCCAGTGCCTTCTGCCGCCGCGCCAGCGCCGTGCTCGATAGCCCAACCTTGCTGGCAAGCTCGGTGTGGCTGGCGCGCGCATTGGTCGTGAGTTCCGCGAGGATCGCGAGGTCTTTCCGGTCGAGGGCCAAGGTTTCGTTTCCAGCGTGAAAGGGCACTTCAGCGCCGGAAACCGGCGCGGGCCTGCCGAAACTAGCTGATATTTGCATGAAACCAAACCGGCCCCGTCGCTACGATGAGGGGTGGAATCAATGCGTCGGTCAAGGAGCTCAAGATGCGCGTCGGTGTGCCCAAGGAGATCAAGGTGCAGGAATATCGCGTCGGGCTTACCCCGGGCGCCGTCCGTGAATATGTCACGGCCGGGCACCAGGTAGCGGTCGAGACCGGCGCCGGCAGTGGCATCGGCGCGGCCGATGAGGTGTATCGGCGGGCAGGGGCCACCATTGCCGAGAGCGCCCGCGACATCTTTTCCAGGTCCGACATGATCGTGAAGGTGAAGGAGCCGCAGAAAAGCGAATGGGCCCAGCTCCGAGAAGGCCAGATTCTATTTACCTATCTTCATCTTGCGCCGGATCCGGAGCAGGCCAAGGGTCTGCTCGCCTCCGGCTGCACCGCAATCGCCTATGAAACCGTCACCGACGCGAACGGTCACCTCCCGCTGCTCGCGCCGATGAGCGAAGTCGCCGGCCGCCTTGCCATCGAGGCCGCCGGCGCCGCGCTCAGGCGGTCGGCCGGTGGCCGCGGGCTGCTGCTCGGCGGCGTGCCGGGCGTGCAGCCGGCGCGGGTCGTCGTACTTGGCGGCGGCGTAGTGGGCACGCAGGCGGCACGCATGGCCGCAGGGCTCGGCGCGGAAGTGACGGTGATCGATCGCTCGCTTCCTCGCCTGCGCCAGCTCGACGATCTCTTTGCCGGACGGGTGCGCACCCGCTTCTCGACGATCGAGGCGGTCGAAGAGGAAGTGTTCGGTGCCGACGTCGTGATCGGCGCGGTGCTGGTGCCGGGCGCGAGCGCGCCCAAGCTGGTCACGCGCGCGATGCTGACATCGATGCGGCCCGGCGCCGTGCTGGTGGACGTCGCGATCGACCAGGGTGGCTGCTTTGAGACCTCGCATCCGACCACGCACACTGAACCGACCTACGAGGTCGACGGCGTTGTGCACTATTGCGTCGCCAATATGCCGGGCGCGGTGCCGGTGACGTCGAGCCAGGCCCTGAACAATGCGACGCTGCCGTTCGGCCTGATGCTGGCCAATAGGGGGTTTGCAGCGGTGGTGGAGAACCAGCATTTGCGCAGCGGCCTGAACGTGCATCGCGGCCGCATCACCAACAAGGCAGTGGCGGAGAGCCTGGGATTGGAGTTCGCGCCGGTGGAGAGCGGGCTGGCTGCGTAGAGCATGATCCGGAAAAGTGCGCAGCGGTTATCCGACAAGATCATGCTCAAGATATATAGAGCTACGCCGGCTTGCGATGGCGACTGCCGAGTGCGGCCTCGATCGTCTCGGGCTTCTCGATGCGTTCGATCAGCATGTCGATGCGGTCCCCGCCCCAGAACAGCTCGCCGTTGAACACCATGGTGGGCACGCCGAAGACGCCGAGCGCTTCGGCTTCGTCGATGATGCGGTCGTGCTCGGCGCGCCCAGGGCCCTGCACAAAAGCTTCGAAGTCGCTGCCTGATCCGCCACACGATGTGATGACGTCAGTGATGGCGGCGAGATCATCGATCTCGAGCTCATGGCTCCAGAATTTGCGGAAGACCATGTCGTGGTAGGGGCGGAAGAGGCCGTGCCGTTGTGCGAAAAGCATTCCAACGCTCGAATAGAAGGCATCGTAGATCCGCCGCGGCCCCTTCATGACGAGCCCCTGCGCATTGGCATAGCGCCGCGCGTCCATATAGGCGTAACGCACCTTGCGCCAGAAATGCGGCGTGCGCTCCTCGACCGTGCCCATGAATTCGGCGACGCGCAGCGTGTAGGGCAGCCATTCGAGGCGTACGCCGTGCGTCTGCTCGAGTTCGAACAGGCGCTTGTTGGCCACGAACGCGTAAGGACTCTTATAATCGGTGTAGATGCGCACGATCGGCTTGGGCATCGGGTATTCCCTTCAGTCTACGCCTTCGTCAGCCTGTACTGCCGCAGATCCGGATCGTGCGTCATCCGCCAGTAGTCGACGAAGCGCCAAGGCATTGCCGAAAACACGCGGCCGCTCGAGTTGCGGTAGTAAGTGCTCATGCCGGGATGGGTCCAGATCATCGCCTCGTGTTCGGCGTCCACCCTGCGGACGTAGTCGTCGAGCACGTCCTGGCGGACGTCGATGGCCGCGACATCCTGCTCGATCATGTCGGCAAGACACGCCGAGATGTAGCGGCTCTGGCATTCCGACTGGAAAATGACGCTGCCGCCATGGGCCGGGCCGGAGTTCGGGCCGAGCATGCAGAAGAAGTTCGGAAAGCCTGGCACGGTGAGACCAAGATGCGCGGTCGGATTGTCGTTGGCCCAGGCCTGGCGCAAATCCTTGCCGTCGCGGCCGCTGATATTGAGGCGGGCCGCCATCTCCGTCACCCTGAAACCGGTCGCGACCACGATGATGTCGGCGGGACGGTGCTTGCCGTCAGCGGTGACGATGCCACTTTCATCAAAATGATCGATCGTGGCGGTGACCAGCTCCACATTGTCGCGCCTGAGGGTTTTGAACCAGTTGTTGTCGAGCAGGATGCGCTTGCCGTAAGGCGGATAGGACGGCACGCATTTCTCGATCAGATCGGGCCGGTCCTTCAGCTCTGACAGGATGAAATCGGTCAGCTCCTGGCGGTGCCGGTCATTGCCCTTGTTGACCGCGCGCTCGGGGTGCGGCCAGGCGGGGTCCTTGCGCAGGAAAGGCAGGAGGCCGTCGCCATAGCGCCAGAACATGTTGAAGCGGTACCACTGCACATAGAACGGCAGATGCGCCAGCAGCCAGCGAGCGCCCTCGCTGATCGGATCGGCATAACCCTTCACCGGGCGCGCCCATTGGGCGCTGCGCTGATAGACAGTGACCGAAGCCACGCGGCCGGCGATCGACGGCACCAGCTGCATCGCGGTCGCGCCGGTGCCGATCACGGCGACGTGCTTGCCGTCAAGCTTGATGTCGTCCGACCACAGCGCCGAATGCAGGATCGTTCCCCTGAAGGCCTCCTCGCCCTTGAAGCGGGCGCGGGAGGGATCGTTGAGCTGGCCGATGGCCGAGACCAGCGTGGTAGATTCGAACGTCTCCTCGCCGTCCTTCGTCTTCAGCGTCGAGATCCAGCGCCGCTTGCCTTCGTCCCAGCGCGACGAGGTCAGCTCGGTGTTGAGGCGGAGATGCTTGCGAATGCCATATTCCTCGGCAACCTTCTGGAGATAGCCGAGCAGCTCTTCGCGCTGGCAGAAGTAGCGGGTCCATGCGTTGCCCGAGCCGAACGAATACGAATAGGAGTGGTTCGGCGTATCGACGCCGCAGCCGGGATAGCGGTTGATCCACCAGGTGCCGCCAAGCTCGGCGTTCTTCTCGACAATGGTGTAGGGGATGCCGAGATGGCCGAGCGCGACGCCAAGCGCGATTGCGCAGACGCCCGCGCCGACGATCAGCACATGCTGGTCCGCGAGCTTTTCGTCGGACGGACGCTTGGTCCAACGCGCCTGACGCGCCTCAAAGCCCATCTCCTCGCGCATCAGCGGGGCATATTCCGGCGCGACGTTCTCGCCGAGGCAGGCGCGCATCATCTTCAGCAGCATCTCTTCGCCGGGGTCGGCGATGACAGGCTTCGGCGTACCATTGGCGAAGAGCTTGACCACCGCGGCGCGGATCTCGTCCTGGATGTCCCGGGGCACACCGGCCTCGGGATCCGGAATGAGGCGGATGTCGCGCTTGGGCAGGTAGGGCGGCGCGAGCCATTTCTCGTCGCCGGTCATATGCACCAGTACCATCAGGAGACAGCGGATGTCGCCTTCTGCAATGGTCGAGGCAAGGTCGAGCGGCGTGTGCGGAGATTCGACGTTCATGGCGTGTCCTGTTCCCCCGACGGATTGAAGAGGCCGCGCGTCATCAGCTTGCGATAGGCGGAGATGACGTGCTCGGGCACGGCGGTGACGCCGGCGGCCGAGTAGGAGTAGCGACGGCTGAGATAGCCGCGCGCGCCCATCAGCATGTGGACGATGGCCTCGAACTCGTCGTCGGTAAAATCCTCGATGGCGCCGGCAAGGCGCGCACGACGGAGGATGCGGACGTAGGCGACCGAGATGTTGTCGAGATGCTTCTGATAGCCGACGGGTGCGAAGAACTCGGCTTCGTTGAGGATGCGCAAGAATTCCGGCACCTCGCCGATGAATTCGAAGAAGGCGGCGAAGCGTTCGATCTCCTGCCGCGCCGCGTGCGCGGTGCCGGTGCGGGCGCGGATGAACTCGACCATGTCGAGGCCGATCTTCGGCAGCAGCTGATCGAGCAGCTCCTGGCGGTTCTCGAAATGATTGTAGAAGGTGCCTTGCCCGACGCCGGCCTGTTCCGTGATGCGGGCGACGGAGGCCTCGGCATAGCCATGCTTGCCGACGACTTTGGTGGCGGCCTCGAAGATCTTCTGCTTGGTCCAGGCGTTGCGCTCGATGCGGTTGAGCTTTGTGACCTTCGCGGCGGCTGGGCCTTGATTCATGCCACGGTCTCCAGTTCAGCGCGCAGCACGCGCTTGAGAATCTTTCCAGACGGGTTGCGCGGGAGGCTGTCGCGGAGGATCAGCTCCCTCGGCACCTTGAAGCTTGCAAGACGCGCCCGGCAGTGCTCGGTGAGAGCAGGGAGCTCCAGCGTGGCGCCTTCCGCCAAGACGACGACGGCGACCGGCCGCTCGCCCCAGAGGGCGTCGCGGAGACCAATCACCGCGACTTCGCGCACCTCGGGCAATTCATAGATGACGCGCTCGACCTCGGAGGAAGCGATGTTCTCGCCACCGGAGATGATCATGTCCTTCTTGCGGTCGGTCAGGTAAAGAAAGCCGTCCTCATCGAGGTAGCCGACGTCGCCGCTGCGGAACCAGTCGCCGAAGAAGGCCGATGCCGTATTCTGCGGGTCATTCCAGTAACCGCGCGTGATCTTCGGTCCGCGCAGGCAGATCTCGCCGTCGACCCTGGGGGGCAGCGTCTTGCCGGCCTCGTCGCGGATCTCGATCTCGACATGGGCGATGGCGCGCCCTGTCGAGCCGATCTTCTCGATCTCGCGGCCGGCCTCCATGAAGGTGTCGCCGCCGACGGTTTCGGTAAGGCCATAGGCATCGATATAGCGCGCGTTTCGGAAATACTCGGAGAAGGCGCGGATGCGCATCTCCGGCGTCTTCTCTCCGCCCCCGATCGCCCATCGCAGGCTGGAGACGTCGTAACGGTCGCGCGTCGGGCAGGTCAGCATCGCGGTGGTCATCACAGGCGCGAACCAACCGGCGTTGAGCTTGTCTTCTGCGATGGCGCTGAGCGCCGTCTCCGGCTCGAAATTGCGCTCGATGCGGATGAAGCCTCCATGCCAGAGCACGGCGATGCCGGGCAGGTCGAGCGCGCCGACGTGATAGAGCGGACCGACCGCGAGCAGCCGCGTCTCGGCACTGAGCCCGAGCGCGATTGTTTGATCCGCGGACTTCCAGTAGAAATTATCGTAAGTGAGCATCACGCCCTTGGGGCGGTCGGTCGTGCCCGAGGTGTACATCAGCCGCATCAGGTCGGCTGGTGCGCGGACATGCATCGGCGCAGGCGGCGTCTCGCCCGCGACGTGGGTGACGCTCTGCTGCGCAGTCGCGTCGAGCACGACAATGCTTGCTCTCGCTGCATTCGCGGCCAATTCCTCGTCGACGATCAGAAGCCGCGCGCCGGCATTCCCGGCGATGTAGCCGACCTCGTCGCGGGAGAGGCGGAAGTTGATCGGCAGGAATACCGCGCCGAGATGGCTCGTCGCGAAGACGAGTTCGAGGAATGCCGCGCTGTTCTTCATCAGCACGGCGACGACGTCGCCGGCGCCGACGCCCCGCGCGGCGAGCCAGCCTGCCACCGTCCGGAGCCGCGCATCGAACGCCGCGTAGGAAATCTCCTCGCCGCGATATTTCAGCGCGGGCCGGTCCGGCGTGCGCCGGGCATGAAAGGCGATGAAGCTCGAAAGATTGATCATTTTGCGGACATTGGGCCGAATACCGGCCTCGATTACTCCTTCAATGAATTCTGACTCGTAATTCATCTTCAGCTTGACGTCACCCCCTTTGCTCTGAAATCCTTGGGGACACGGAGACGGACGATCTCCGGCTGGGATCAGGACACGCCGACCCGAAAGAGGGAGGGGAAAATGACGATAACCCGCACGCCGGGCATCAGCCGCCGTTCAACACTGGCGCTGATGGGCGCCGGTGCGATGACGTTCGCCGCGCCGTGGGTGGCGCGTGCGCAAGCCAAGACGATCAAGATCGGCATGCCGACGATTCTGTCGGGCCGCGTCGCGCAACTCGGCACGTCTTCGCGCAATGCGGTGATGCTGGAAGTCGAGAAGGCCAACGCCGCCGGCGGTCTCGCCGGCCGACAGATCGAGATGGTGATCCGCGACTCCAAGGGCCAGCCGCAGGAAGCCGCGCGTGTCGCACGCGAGCTTGTCAACACCGACGGCTGCGAGCTGCTGCTCGACGGCGAGGCGTCGTCCGGATCGTTCGCGGTGCATGAGGTCGCGCGCGATCTCGGCGTGCTCTGCATCCACACCTGCTCGGAAGCGTCCTCGCTCACGGCCGACCCGAAGCAGCACATCCCCAACGCGTTCCGCTGCGTGCGCCAGGGCATTCACGATTCCATCGTCGGCGGCAGCTACGCCGCCGCGATCGCCAGGGCCAAGAGCCTGAAGAAATGGGCAACCTGTTCGCCCGACTATGCCTACGGCCGCGATACCACCGGCGAGTTCACGCTATACCTGAAGCGGTTTGCGCCCGACGTCGAAATCATCAGCGAGTCCTGGCCAAAGCTGTTTCAGCCCGACTACACCGAAGTCGTGACCAAGATCCTGCAGGCCAAGGCCCAGGCGCTCTATTCCTGCCTGTGGGGCGGGGATCTCACCTCCTACATCGACCAGGCCAACATTTACGCGATGTTCGGCCAGATGGAGGTGTTCGCGGTCAATATGGCCGACTACACCGCGCTCACGGTGGTGAAGAACCTGCCGAAGGGCATTCACTCCGGCAACCGCTACATCAAGACTTTCCCGACCACGCCGGAGAACGCCGCCTGGGGCGATGCCTACAAGGCCAAGTACAACGAATACCCCACCAACTGGTCGTGGCAGAACGCGACCGCGGTGATGTTCCTGGCAGAAGCCGCCAAGAAGGCGAACTCGGCGGACGGCAAGAAGATCGCGGAGGTCTTGAAGGGCCTCACCATCAAGTGCCCGTTCGGCGCTGACGGCACCGTGACGATGCGCGGCGATGACCAGACGCTCGTCGGCTACGCCATCGGCTGGGGCACCACGATCCCGCAGGAGCCGTATGTTCCCGAGATCAAGGCCGGCGACTGGAAGACCATCTTCGAGCTCGAGGCCGAGTGGAAGAAGAGCAAGGGCTTTACCTGATCTGAGCTGCGGCGGAGATGGGTGACCGTCTCCGCCGCTTTCGCTTGGCTCCTCGCGCCATGTCGGGCGCGCTGCAATGAAAGTGCTCCCGTGGATCTCGACGCGCTTGCCGGCTGCCTCTCCAGCTCCGCCTGTCTGGTGACGCAGACTACCAGCGGCCTCATCATCGGCATGCTTCTGTTCCTGGTTGCGGTTGGGCTGACGCTGATTTTTGGCGTGCTCAAGGTGGTCAATTTCAGCCACGGCGCCTTCTACATGTTCGGCGCCTATTTCGCGATGACGGCCTATCAGCTCACGGGAAGCTTCGCGTTGGCGATGCTGGCGGGCGCGGCCGGCACGGCCATTCTCGGCCTGATCTTCGAACGCGTCTTCATGAGCCGCGTCTACGGCGCCGACGTGCTGATGCAGCTCCTGGTCTGCTACGCGTTCGTGTTGATATTCGACGATGTCGTGCGCATCATCTGGGGGCCCGAATTCAGGTCGATGGGCATGCCGGCGGCGTTCCAGGTGATGCCGTTGTTCATCGCCGGCGGCGTGGTGCCGCCTTATTATCTGCTGCTGATCGGCGTCGCGCTGGTCGCGGCGATCGTGCTCGGCATCGGATTGTCGCGCAGTCGCATCGGCAAGGTGATCCGCGCCGCCGCCCATAATCCCGGCATGGTCTCCGCGCTCGGCATCAATACCGGCCTGATCTATGGCGGCGTGTTCGCGCTCGGCGGCATGCTGGCGGGCCTCGCCGGCGCGCTCGCAGCACCCGTGCGCTCGCTGACACCGGGCATGGGATTTTCGGTGCTGATCGAGTCCTTCATCGTGACCGTAATCGGCGGCATGGGCTCGATCCTGGGCGCGCTGATCGGCGCGCTCCTGCTTGGTCTCATCAGGTCGTTCGGCTCGCTCGGCTTTCCCCTGTTCACGGAGGGCCTGATGTACCTCTTCATGGTGATCGTGTTGGTCTCCAAGCCCACGGGCTTGTTCGGCAAGGAGGCGGCATGACCGAGCTGGAGGCTGGACACGCCGAAGCGCTGGCGCCGGCGCAAAGCGGCGCGGCGTTTCAGCGTTATCGCGACATCTTGTTCGCGCTGGTCGCCTTCGCGGTGCTGGCGAGTCTTCCGCTGTTCACGGGCAGCAAGGCGCTGCTCGATTTCGTCATCCGCTGTTCGGCTTACGGCCTGTTTGCGACCTCGCTCAATCTGCTGGTCGGCTACACCGGCCTGACCTCGTTCGGGCACGGCATGTTCTTCGGCCTGGGTGCCTACAGTTTTGGCCTGATCATGCAGAAGCTCGCCGTGTCGATTCCGGTCGCGTTCGCCGCGACGTTGGCGATCACGGCACTCATCGCCGCGACCATCGGCGCGATCTGCGTGCGGCTGAAGGAGATCTATTTCGCCTTCGTCACACTCGCCTTCCAGATGCTGATCCATTCGACGATCCTCTCATGGGCCTCTTTCACCGGGGGCGATCAGGGCCTGCGTGGCGGCATTCCCAGGCCGGCGTTCCTCGGCATCGATCTCTCCAACCACGTCCATCTCTATGTCACGAGCTGCGCGCTTCTGATTCTCGGTCTGCTCGCAATGCGCCAGATCGCGCAATCGCCGTTCGGCTACACGCTGCGTATGATCCGCGACAACGCCGCGCGCGCGAGCTTTCTCGGCATCGACGTCTGGCGCGCCAAGCTCACCGTGTTCGTGCTGGCGGCACTGTTCGCGTCGATGGGCGGCATGGTGATGGCGCTGTTCGTCTCGGGCGCTTATCCTGAATTTGCCTACTGGACCATCTCGGGCGAAGGCATTTTCATCAACATGCTCGGCGGCGTCTCGACCTTCCTCGGCCCGATGGTCGGCACCGTGCTGCTCTTGCTGCTCAATGACACCGTGACGCGGCTCACCGAGTATCACGGCATCGTGCTCGGTGTGGTCATCCTGTTCTTCGCGCTGGGCCTGCGCAAAGGCCTGCTCGATTTCGCCGCAGAATGGGTCTCGCGGCGGCGAAATGCAGGCGAGGGGCGCTAGCGATGCTGGAGATCCGCAACCTCGCAAAATCCTTTGGCGGCGTGAACGCGACCAACGACGTCTCGCTCGATTTCCCCGACGGCTCGCTCACCGCGGTGATCGGCCCGAACGGCGCGGGCAAGAGCACCTTCTTCAACTTGATCACCGGCGCGCTCAAACCGGATTCCGGAGAGGTGCTGCTCGACGGTGTCGATCTCGCCGGCCGCACGCCGCCGGAGATCGTCCGCCACGGCATCGGCCGCGCCTTTCAGGTCGCCAGCATCTTCAAATCGCTGACGGTGCAGGAGACCATGCTGGCTGCCGTCAGCGCGGACCAGCGCACGTCCGCGGTGCTGCACAAGCGCTTTCCATTGCCGGAGACACGCGACCGTGCCGAGCACGTCATGGAGCTGCTGGGCCTCGCCGGCAAACGCGATCGTACTGCAGCGACGCTGTCGCACGGTGATCAGAAGTTGCTCGATATCGCTTTGGCTCTGGTGCTCGAACCAAAGGTGCTGCTGCTGGACGAGCCGACCGCCGGCATGGGCCCGGAAGAGCGCTGGCGCATGATCGACAAGGTGCGCGAGCTCTGGGAAACCCAGAAGATCACCGTCGTCTTCATCGAGCACGACATGGACATCGTGTTCAAGATCGCGCCAAAAATCGTCGTGCTCTGCTACGGTCGCATTCTTGCGACAGGCACGCCCGACGAGATTCGCAACGACGGCGCCGTGATCGAGGCTTATCTCGGCACCGAACATGCGGGAGCTTCCGCATGAGCGCTCCCATCATCGAGGTCGCGGATCTCGACGTCTACTACGGCACCAGCCAGATCCTGTTCGGCGTCGGCCTCTCGGTGCGTCAAGGCGAGACCATGGCGCTGCTCGGACGTAACGGCGCCGGCAAGTCCACGACCATCAAGGCCATCATGGGATTGGCGCCGCCGAGGCGCGGCAGAGTGAGCTTGCGGGGCGAGGTGATCTCCGGCCAGAAGCCGCACACCATCGCCCGAGCCGGCCTCGGTTTCGTACCGGAGGACCGCCAGATCTTTCCGGAGCATACGGTCGAGGACAATCTCGTCATCGGTCGCAAGAAGGGGCCGGAGGGCCAGGACGAATGGCCGATCAAGCGCATCTACGACGTCTTCCCGCTTCTTGAGCCGCTGCGCCACCGCATCGCCGGGCGCCTCTCCGGCGGCGAGCAGCAGATGCTTGCGATCGCGCGCACGCTGATGGGCAATCCGGCGTTGCTGCTGCTGGACGAGCCGAGCGAGGGACTCGCGCCGATCATCGTGCAGCGGATCGGCGAGCTGTTACGGCAGCTCCGTAAGCTCGGATCGACCGTGCTGATCGCCGAGCAGAACATGCATTTCTGCATGGGCCTTGCGAGCCACGCCACGGTTATCGACAAGGGCCAGATTGTCTACGCCGCCGGTATAGACGAGCTGAAGGCCAACGAGGCGATCCGGCGGCGGTATCTGGCCCTGTAGCCCGGGCGCCGGCGGTCTAAACAGGCCGGAAGAAGAAAACCATTGTCCCGGGGGTACCCGCCAGAAGGAGTTTCCCCTCCGGAGGACAAAAACGCCAATCGCTTCCATTGCCGTTTGGGTGGGAAACGACGACATTCCGATTTGGATTTGATGGATTGGCTACGGTCATGGAACGCACTGGATTTGAGCCCTTCGGCGAGCAGCTGGTGTCCGCAACGGACGCCCAGCCGAAATCGCGCAGCTCGAAGCTCCTGCTGCGAGCCGGGACCACGCTGTTCTGGTCACTGGTCGCGGGCATCGTGCTCGCCCGTGCGGCCTTCTTCGAGCCGGGCATCTATGACGGCTTCAGCCGGGTGGCCGTGCTCGCCAAGAACCTGATCTTCTAGAGATCGCTTGAGCGGCTATTCCGGGCTGAGGAGAAGACCTCCGTCGGCCCTGATATGCCGAAAACTTATTCCCCAATCGGACGTCGCTGCGTATAAATCCTTCTCCTCGGGGAGAGATTTGTGTCGCAGAATCAAGCATCCAGCCCGGCCGATTCCAAGCCGACTGCCATCAGCCGCGCCGTCGCGCTGATTCCCGGAATTCTCCTTTGTATCGCCGTCGCCGGTGTCTCGGCCCTGCTGGAGCGGGCCGAATTGGGCGTTTTCGAGCATCCCTATGTCGAGGCGCTGGTGATGGCGATCCTGCTCGGCATGGTGCTCCGCAGCTTCTGGAAACCGGCGCCACGCTGGCAAGCCGGGATCGCCTTCAGCGCCAAGCAGCTCCTCGAAGTCGCCGTCATGCTGCTGGGAGCCTCGATCAGCTTCGCCGCCATCGCAGCCTCGGGGATCGCGCTGCTGGCATCGATCGCCGCCGTCGTCGTGGTCACGCTCTGCGTTTCATTCGGCCTTAGCCGTCTGCTGGGCCTGTCGACGCGATTGTCGATCCTGATCGCTTGCGGCAACTCGATCTGCGGCAATTCCGCGATCGCTGCCGTGGCGCCGATCATCGGCGCCAACAACGACGAGATTGCATCCTCGATCTCCTTCACGGCCATCCTCGGCGTGATGATGGTGCTCGGCCTGCCGCTCCTGATTCCGCTGTTGCAACTGTCCGCCACGCAATATGGCATCCTTGCAGGCCTCACCGTCTATGCGGTGCCGCAGGTGTTGGCCGCGACGGTCCCGGCTGGGCTGGTCTCGACCCAGATCGGCACGCTGGTGAAGCTGATGCGCGTCTTGATGCTCGGGCCCGTCGTCGTCGGCCTGTCGCTCGCCGCCTCGCGCTGGCAAAGCGACGCCAAGAAGACCAATGTTGGCTTCTTCCGCCTGGTCCCGTGGTTCATCCTCGGCTTCCTCGCGCTCGCGACCCTGCGGTCTCTGGAGATCGTGCCGGGCACGGTGGTCGGGCCGGTGACGAAGATCACCGGCTTCCTCACCGTGGTCTCGATGGCCGCGCTCGGCCTCGGCGTCGACGTGCGCGTGCTCGCCAATGTCGGGGGTAGGGTGACGGCCGCCGTCACGCTGTCGCTGATGCTGCTGCTCGGCATCAGCATCGCCCTGGTGCAGTGGTTTAAGTGAGCTCTTCTTCTCCCACAGCGAGAAGGAAGGCTGCTCGCGAGTGTCGACGAGCTAAATCACATCCGCCAGCGAAGCGCCGTGCAGCTCGATGTTCAGTCCCTGCATGCCGAGATCGGTGATCTCGCCGCCCATCGCCTTGAGGCTTTCCTCGCGAATCAACGACATCAGTCCGCGGCGCAGCGCCAAAAACTCCGACGACATCATCATCGACTGCTGCCGCGGCCGCTCCAGCGGGATCGGAATCTCCGCCTTGATTGACCCGGGGCGCGCGGTCATGCAGTAGACGCGGTCGGAGAGGAAGATCGCCTCGTCGATATCGTGGGTAACGAACAGCACCGAGATCTTCAGCCGCTGCCACATGTTGGTGAGGATCTGCTGCATGATGACGCGTGTCTGCGCGTCCAGCGCACCGAACGGCTCGTCAAGCAGCAACACTTTCGGTCCCGTCGCCAGCGCGCGGACGATGCCGACCCGTTGCTTCATGCCGCCCGAGAGCTTTTCCGGATAATGCTTCTCGAACGCTTCGAGACCCGCGAGCCCGAGCAGGGTGCGTGCCGCCCGTTCGCGCTGCGAGCGCGGCATGCCGCGCATCTTCAGGCCGAATTCGACGTTTTCCCGCACGGTCTTCCAGGGAAACAGCGAATATTGCTGAAACACCATGCCGCGCTCGGCGCTGGGGCCGTTCACCTTCTCGCCGTCGACAGTGACGATGCCCGTGGTCGGCTTGAGGAAGCCGGCGACCGCATTGAGCAGAGTCGATTTTCCGCAGCCGGAGGGCCCGACGATAGAGACGAACTCGCCGGGCTTCACGTGAATCTGCGTCTCGGTGACGGCTTCGACCGGCCCCTCGATGCTGTCGTAGCTGAGGGAGAAGTTTTTGACCTCGATATGGCCCTGCGGTGCCCTGACAACGATCTCACTCATCTTGTTCTCCACGGCATCACCAATTGTCCGGCCCCCCGGATCAACATGCTTGACCCGAGCCCGAGCACGCCGATCGCGATCATGCCGAGCGCGATGTCGGCATACTGGACCAGCGAATAGGCTTCCCAGGTGAAATAGCCGATGCCGTACTGACCGGAGATCATCTCGGCGGCGATCAGCGACACCCAGGCAACGCCCATGCCGACGGTGAGGCCGGTGAAGATGTGCGGCAGCGATGCCGGAAAATACACCTCGCGGAAGATCGAGCGTTCCCGCGCTCCGAGACATTGCGCGGCGCGCACCAGTACCGGATCGACCAGCGACATGCCGTGCAGTGTGTTGACCAGGATCGGAAAGAACGAGCCGAGGAAAGTGATGTAGACGATGCTCTGCTCGTTGGTCGGCCACAGCATGATCGCCATCGGTACCCAGGCGATCGCCGGGATCGGCCGCAGCACCTCCGCCACTGGGAAGATGATCTCATGGATCAGCTTGAAGCGGCCCATGATGAGGCCGAGCGGCACGGCGACGATCGCCGCGAGCGAGAAGCCGAAGAAGATGCGTCGGCAGCTCAAAAGGACGTGCAGCAAGAATTTGGGATCATGGATCGCCTTTGTGAAGCTGGCATAGACTGCGAGCGGCGAGGGCACGTTGGTGAAGCGCACGAAGAACACGACGCGAAAGGTCGTCAGCAGGTGCCAGACCAGCAGGAAGGCGAGCAGCGAAATTACGCCGATCGCGATCGCGCGCAGGCCTGCCCGATTGAGCCGGTACCAGCGCAGCGCGTGTGCGCCGAAGGAAGGCGGCGTCGTGGGCGGGGTGATGACGGCGGGCGCAGGGCCCGGCTCTGCAATGGCTGGTGCCGGCATGCCGTCCTCGGGGTGTCGGACGAGGGCGGGACTGCTCACGTCTTGCCTCCGCCGACGGCGGCCTTCACCGCGTCCTCGAAGCCGAGCACCTTGCCGCTGACTTTGGCGGCGTAGGCTTCGGCGTCCTTCTTGAGCAGGAACGGGGCGACGTCGCTATTACCGACGGCGAAGAAGGCCTGGTCGGCGAACAGCTTGATGCCGCGCGTGGTGTCGAAGACATAGGCGACGTTGATCTTCTTGCCCTTGGCCTTGTAGTCGGCGTACGCACCGAGGGTGCAGGCGGCGGACGAGAAGGGCATGATGCCGGCATCATCCACCCAAACCTCGCCGGCCTTGCGCGGATCGGCGATCGGCTTCTTGCAGAAGGAATCTTCGCCTGAGATCTCGTAGTTCCTGGTGCTCGCAAGCTGTGCGTCGTAGTCGAGCTTCATCTCGGCATAGGCCTTGCGGATGTAACTGTCGTCGACCCATTTCTTCGGATCGAATTCCTTCATACGACCGAGGTTCTGCAACACCTTGACATCGGCGGTGGCGGCATCGATCAGAGCGGGCTTGATCGTGGGATCCGTGGTCATGTTGCCGCTGGGCCCGAGGAAGATGTAGACCACTTCCTTGTTGATGCCGGTCCACTCCTGGATTTTCTCGGCGGCGAGTTTCGGATCGTCGCGCAGCCATTGGTTGGCGGCGATCACCGCCTTGAAATAGGCGACGACGACTTCCGGATACTTCTCGGCAAAATCGGTGCGGACCACGATGCCGTGAAAGGTCGGCAGATTGGTCTCGACGCCGTCAAAGATCTTTCGCGCGAAGCCGCGAAAGGGCAGAAGCTCGGCGAAGGGAACGAAGTCCGCATGCGCGTCGATCTTCTTCTCCTGGAGGTTGGTCGAGCCAACCTCGGGGCTCTGGCTGACGAGCTGGAAGAAATCGGAGGTGTAGCCGCGGTCCTGCATCGCTTTCAACACCATGCCGTGCGCGGCGGAGCCGAACGGCACGCTGACGAGCTTGCCCTTGAGATCGGCGAGGTCGTAGTAGGGCGAATCCTTGTGAACGACGAGGCCATTGCCGGAGCCGGATAGGCTGTAGGCGGCGACGCCGATGAGCCGGCTTTTGCTCTCCGGATTGCTCTCGAAGGTGAAGCCGTTCACGATCAGCGGATAGTCGCCCATCATGCCGATCTGCAGCTTGTTCGCCATCATCGCGTTGGTGACGGGCGGACCTGAGGTGAAATTCTGCCACTCCAGCTCGAACTTGATGTTGGCGTATTTGCCGTCCTTCGGCAGATATTTCTCGAGGAGATGCAACTGGCGGATGACGACACCGGCAGTCACCGTGTTGGTCGTGGTGTCCTGCGTCCCGATGCCGAGCGTCACGGTTTCCGCGGAGGCCGGCTGCGCGATCAGAAGCGCCGTCGACGTCACGGACATCGCGAGCGAGAGCTTGGGAAGATGGCGGACCATTCTCATCCTCATTCGGTTGGATGTGCTGTGGTTGCCATGATTGGGTGAGGGCCCGGACAGGGCAAATCCGGAATGGCCGCCGCAGTCGATTAGTTGCCGGGAAAAGTTGATTGCATACTCCTTGGGCAGTCCTGCACTATAAAGCCGCTTGCCTGTGCATCGGCTTGATCGCACATTCTGCTAATCAGATGTGTGTCCACGCATCTCCTCCAGCACGTCCGTCCGGCAGACGACGATCTGCGAGCGTTTGGTCAGAACGATTCCCTTCTCCTGCATGCGCTTCAGGCTGATCGTGACCCATTGTCGTGTGGCCCCGACCATGTGGGCAATGTCGGCATGGGTGAAGGCAGCGGCGATCACGCAGCCGTCCGCGTCCTCGACGCCATAGAGTTCGACGAGATGTAGCAAGAGGTGCGCAAGGCGCTGCGTGATCGAGCGCGTCCCCAGCATTTGCGCCAACGCCGAATAGCACTTGCCCTTGAAGGTGAGGCCTTCGATGAGACCGATCGCGAGGTTCGGGATCTCTACGGCAAGGGTGCGCAGTTCCTTTCCGGGCAGGTGCACCACGCTGCAATTGCTGGATGCGACGCCGGACCATTGATGCACTGTGCCTTCGAACACTTCAGGCCCGCCGACGAAATTGCCGACATGCCAATAGGCCAGCGTGATCTCGCGCCCGAGCGGAGAGGTGTAGAATACCCGGATACGGCCACTCTCGATCAGCCAGATACCGTCATGTTTGCTGCCCTGGCTGAACAGCGTCTGGCCGCGGTTGAGCACCTTGCGGCGGCCCTGCTTCAGCACCAGCTCCCGCTCCCGCGGCGAGAGCTTGTCCATCAACGGCGGCGGTCCGCCAATCCATTGCTGGTTCTCGGTCAGCAGCAGCGAGGAGCTGCCGGGAGGCCGGACTGCCGGGGGAATAGCCCCGCGAACCACATTGGCGGCCTGCAACATCATCTACCTCCGGAACGTTCAAATCGTTCTAAAGAGGAGCAATGTCCGTGCCAGATGGGAAGTGCCAACCTCCGGCGTCATTCCGGGCTCGCCCTTCGGGCGCGCCGGAATGACGACACCGGTAATGGTCAATGCCCTGCCAAGCTCAGCAGATACGGCTTGGGGTAGATTCCCCGGTTGTGCCCGTCCGAAAACGCGATGTTCAGTCCATAGCCGAGATCGCCGATCTCGGTGATTGCGATCCCCGGAAACGCTTCCGGGAAGCGGCCGTCGAAACGGGCGCGGGTGCAATGGGCGCATTTGCAGGACAAGCGGAGTGTTTCGGCGGGGACGCTCAGTGCATCGTCCAGTGTCGTGCGGATGAGGAGCGCGGCGAGATCGGCGCTTGCTTCATAGTCGGCCACGGTCGGTGCCACCAGGGTCATGGTCATGACGAACCTCTGGCTCTTTTCTACGTCGGCGCGGGACGGCATGAATAGCAACTAATTGCCGGCGCGGATGCATGAGAGGGCGGCCGTCTGCCTTCGCTTCTCTCACCGCCCGTGAAATGTGAAACTAATCGACCGGAAATCTCACTTCCGAATTGCCGGACACTCCTCTCTCCGAAACCTTGAGCGCAATCAATGGCAAGGAGAGACCATGAGCGGATTTCAGAAGGAGACGGTTCTGTCGGTCAGGCACTGGACCGAATCCCTGTTCAGCTTCACTGCGACGCGTGATCCCGGCTTTCGTTTCCAGAACGGCCAGTTCGCGATGATCGGGCTCGAGGTCGAAGGCAAGCCGTTGATGCGGGCTTACAGTATGGCCAGCGCCAATCACGAGGAGGCGCTCGAATTCTTCTCGATCAAGGTGCAGGACGGCCCACTGACCTCGCGCCTGCAGAAGATCAGGGAAGGCGACATCATCCTGGTCGGCCGCAAGGCGACGGGTACGCTCATCACCGGTAATCTCATTCCCGGCAAGCGCCTGCTGCTGCTCTCGACCGGAACGGGACTTGCGCCCTTCGCCAGCCTGATCAAGGATCCTGACGTCTACGCGAATTACGAGACTATCGTGCTCGCCCATGGCTGTCGCCAGGTTTCCGAGCTCGCCTATGGCGAGCACGTCGTCGCAGACCTGCGCGATCACGAGTTCTTCGGCCCCCTGATCCGCGACAAGCTCGTCTACTACCCGACTGTGACCCGCGAACCTTTCAGGAATCGCGGCCGCATCACCGATCTGATCGCTTCCAACCAGATGTTCGACGACATCGGCCTATCCGGCCTCGATATCGAGACCGATCGCATCATGCTGTGCGGCAGCCCGGCGATGCTGGAGGAACTGCCCGCGATGGTCTCCGCGCGCGGCTTTGTCGAGGGCAACCACAGCCAGCCCGGTCATTTCGTCATCGAGAAGGCTTTTGTCGAGCGCTGAGGCCAAATCGGGTCCCGGCGACAACTAATTGCTATCGCCGGAAACCCACCTGAATAAATCTGATGCAAAGGCGCCGGACCTGCCGGCGAACCAGGAGCAAGCGATGGCACTAGATCAGATCGTCGACGGACTTTCGGAGGTTTCCTGCGACGTGCTGGTGATCGGCGGCGGCACGGCCGGCCCGATGGCGGCGCTGAAGGCGAAGCTGAAGAACCCAAAGGCCAACGTCGTCCTGCTCGAAAAGGCCAACGTCAAGCGCTCCGGCGCGATCTCGATGGGCATGGACGGGCTCAACAACGCCGTCATTCCCGGCTATGCCACGCCGGAGCAATACACCAAGGAAATCACCATCGCGAATGACGGCATCGTCGACCAGAAGGCCGTCTATAAATACGCGCAGAACTGCTACAAGATCGTCGAGGAGCTCGACAGTTTCGGCATCCGCTTCCTGAAGAACGAGAACGGCGACTACGCCGTCAAGAAGGTGCACCACATCGGAAGCTACGTGCTGCCGATGCCGAACGGCGAGACCGTGAAGAAGGCGCTCTATCGCCAGCTGCGCCGCGCCCGCATTC
The DNA here is from genome assembly GCF_023073355.1 of Bradyrhizobium sp. 199. GTDB lineage: Bacteria > Pseudomonadota > Alphaproteobacteria > Rhizobiales > Xanthobacteraceae > Bradyrhizobium. Next base: position 2,387,936 of record NZ_JADPJI010000005.1, on the reverse strand, counting down.
TGATCTCCAATCGCTACATGGCGACGCGGCTGCTCAAGTCCAGTGACGGCCGTATCGCCGGTGCGATCAGTGTCAACACCCGCACCGCGGAGATCCTTGTGATCAGGGCCAAGGCCGTGATCCTGTGCATGGGCGCCGCCGGCCGCCTGGGCCTGCCGACCTCCGGCTACATGTTCGGCACCTACGAGAATGCTGCCAATTCCGGCGACGGCTATGCGATGGCCTATCACGCCGGCGCCGCGCTTGCGAACCTTGAATGCTACCAGATCAATCCGCTGATCAAGGACTATAACGGCCCGGCTTGCGCCTATGTCGCCGGTCCCTTCGGCGCGTTTACCGCGAACAACGAGGGCTCCCGCTTCATCGAATGCGACTACTGGTCGGGCCAGATGATGCTGGAATTCTATAATGAGCTCCTGTCCGGCAAGGGGCCGGTGTTCCTCCAGCTCAAGCATCTCCATCCGAACACCATCGAGGAAATCGAAACGACGCTGCACAAGGTGGAGCGACCAACCCGCGGCCTGTTCCAGCAAGGTCGTGGAGTCGATTACCGGAAAGAGTCGATCGAGATGCACATCTCTGAGATCGGCTTCTGCTCCGGCCACAGCGCCTCCGGCGTGTTCGTCGACGACAATGCGCGCACCACCGTGTCCGGCCTCTACGCCGCCGGCGACATGGCGAGCGTTCCGCACAACTACATGCTCGGCGCCTTCACCAACGGCGCCGTGGCCGGCATCGACGCCATGGAGTTCGCTGACAGCCATGACTTTGCGGAATTCGACGCAGCCGATGTCGCGATGGAGCGCGACCGCGTGTTGGCGCCGACGAAGCGCGAGGACGGCATTCCTCCGAACCAGGTCGAGTACAAGACCCGCCGCCTCGTCAACGACTATCTCCAGCCGCCGAAAGTCACGCGAAAATACGAGCTCGGCATGCGCCGCCTGGCCGAGGCGCGGGAGGACATGCAGGAGCGCATGATCGCGCGCAACGCGCACGAATTGCTCCGCGCGCTCGAAGTGCAGTCGATCATGGACTGCGCCGACATGGCTGCGCACGCCTCGCTCTATCGCGAGGAGAGCCGCTGGGGCCTTTATCACTGGCGCACGGACTTCCCGGAGAAGGACAACGAGAACTGGTTCTGCCACACCTTGCTGAGCAAGCAGAACGGCAAGATGACTAGCGAGAAGCGCGCCGTCGAGCCTTATGTCGTTCCGATCGCGGACGACGAGAAGGACCTCTACGACAAGCAGCGCATCCGCGCCACCGCCTGACCCATCGCGAAACAACAGGAGATAACGATGCCCCTCGCTTCCTATCAGACATCGGTCCCGGTGGTCGTCGACGATGCCAAATGCATCGCGGACAAGGGCTGCACTGTTTGCGTCGACGTCTGCCCGCTCGACGTGCTCCGTATCAGCGACATGACCAACAAGGCCTACATGGCCTATGACGAGTGCTGGTACTGTATGCCCTGCGAAGCGGATTGTCCGACCGGCGCGGTCACCGTCAACATTCCCTATCTGTTGAGGTGATCATGTCGAGCCCGTTCGAATCCTACGACGATCTCGAAGACGCCGACGAGCGGCTTCAAGCTGCCGATCCCGCGGAACGTCGCGTCGCCATCATCGCACTCGGCCATTCCGGCGATCCCGCGGCAGTTGCGCATCTCGCCAGCATGGTCTCCGATCCGGACGCCGGCGTGCGCCAGCAGGTCGCGATGGCGCTGGGCGAGTTCGACGGGCCCGAGGCGGCAAGAGCGCTTGTGAAGCTGCTGGTCGATCCGGAAAGGATCGTGGCGACGGCCGCCGCCGACAGCATGGCCGAGTTCAAGGATCCCGCTTGCGCGGACGTGATTCTGCTGCTGGTGAAGCACACCCACGCCTTTGTCCGCATTGGCGCGCTGCGTGCGCTGAAGGAGCTGCGCCGTAAGGACACGTTGAAGCCGGCGCTGGAAGCGCTGCAGGATTCCGATGCCGCCGTGCGCGTGCAGGCGATCGGCGTGATCGGATTCCTCAAGCTGGAGGAATCTATCCCTGCTCTGACCGCGCTGATCAACGACCCGGACGCGCATGTGCGCCGTGCCGCCGTGAGCGCGCTGGCGTTCTCGCAGATGAAGCCGGCGGCCGAAACGATCACGCGTGCGCTGAAGGACAGCGACTGGATGGTGCGCGAGATGGCGGCGGAAACGCTCGGCCTCAACGTTAACGGTTCGCTCGCCGCCGACCAACTCGTCGCCTGCCTAGCCGACGAGTTCTGGCAGGTGCGGCTGAAGGCAATCCGCAGCCTTGGCAAGATGAAGATCGAGCGCGCCGTGCGCCCGATCGGCCATTGCATCAACCATGACCAAGCCAATTTGCGGAAAGAGGCGGCCGCGGCGCTCGGCGAGATCGCGCATCCCGACGGCGAGGCGTTCCTGGCGGTCATTGCCGACGACGGCGATCCCGACGTGCGCAAGAATGCCCGCTGGGCACTGCAGCAGATCGCAGCGCGTAAAGCACGCGCAGGCGCATAGAGGCACGGGCAGGGGGCATAGCGGCCTTCGCCGCTGCTCTGGACATCCGGAGAGCCATACGTTTATTGGTCTTCGCCAATGTGATCGGCCATCGTTGAACGTGGCCGGTCCGAAAAGCAGCGAGGACGCCAGCCATGACCACATTGACGGTGAAGGATCTTCTCCCCGAGGACGGAACGCGGGGAACGCTGGCCGGCCGCGTCTGGTTGCCGCAGGTGAACGGTCCCGCAGTGGTCGCCGTGCGTGACGACGGCGTGTTCGACGTTACCGCAAGATTTCCAACCATCAGCGCGCTCTGCGAAGAGGACAATCCGGCCAAGGCGCTTGCGGCGACCAAGGGCGAGCGCATCGGCGATCTCGAAGCGATCGTCGCCAACACTGCGCCCGATGGGCGCGACTCGAATAAGCCGTGGCTGCTGGCGCCCGTCGATCTCCAGACGGTGAAGGCCGCCGGCGTCACCTTCGCCATCTCCATGCTGGAGCGCGTGATCGAGGAGCGGGCAAAAGGCAATCCAGCCTCGGCCGAGGCGATTCGGAAAGAGGTGACGCGGCTGATCGGCGACGATCTGTCGAAGCTCAAGCCCGGTTCGGACCAGGCGATGCATCTGAAGCAAGTGCTGATCGACCAGAACGCCTGGAGCCAGTATCTCGAAGTCGGCATCGGCCCGGACGCGGAGGTCTTCACCAAGGCGCCGACGTTATCTTCGGTCGGCACCGGCATGGATGCCGGCCTGCATCCGAAATCGACCTGGAACAACCCTGAGCCGGAGCTGGTGCTGTTCGTCTCCAGCCGCGGCAAGATCGTCGGTGGCGCGCTCGGCAACGACGTCAATTTGCGCGACTTCGAGGGTCGTTCGGCGTTGCTGCTGTCGAAGGCCAAGGACAACAATGCCTCCTGCGCGATCGGCCCGCTGCTGCGCCTGTTCGACGACAGCTTTACGCTCGACGATGCGCGCAAGCTGGACATCAGCCTGAACGTGAAGGGCGCGGACGGTTTCGTCCTCGACGGCCATTCCTCGATCAGCAAGATCAGCCGCGATCCGACGGATCTGGTCGAACAAACCATCGGCAAGGTGCATCAATATCCTGATGGCTTCGTGCTGTTCCTCGGCACGATGTTCGCGCCGGTCAAGGATCGTGACGCGCCGGGGCAGGGGTTCACCCACAAGCGCGACGACATCGTCACGATCGCCGCGCCTCAGCTCGGCAAGCTCGTCAACCGCATGCGCACCAGTGACGAGTGCGAGCCCTGGACCTTCGGAATTGGTGCGCTGATGAAGAACCTGGCGCAGCGGAGGGTGATTTAGCGCCGGCTTTCCCTCACGTTGCCCCCGAGCAGCGCGATTGGAGAATCGACGTTCGTAAAAGGTCGTCATGCCCGGGCCTTGTCCCGCCTGCGCGGCCGAAGCCGCTTCGGCGGGACAAGCCCGGCCATGACGATGTGGCGCTGGCCAAGCCGCATCATTCCTTCACCTTCTCGTTGCATCAACGGAACAAAATCGCGCCTGGCGTGTCATACGGGGGTCCTCCCGTCGACGGTCGTCGCTACACCTAATAGTCAAATAATATGACTAGTCGGAACCAAATTTCCGTGGGATAGTGCTTTCCGCCGCCTCGAATGTCGGCCTGCGGGTGCCATGCTACCGAATGGCGCCCCGGATAACATCTTGGGAGACACGCCTGATGACCCTCAAAGCCCTTTTTGCGGCCAGTGCTACGGCCGCGTTGTTGCTCGCGCCGCCGGCCAATGCCGCCGAGCTCACCATCGGCTTCTCGCAGATCGGATCGGAATCCGGCTGGCGCGCGGCCGAGACCTCGGTCTCCAAGCAGGAGGCCACCAAGCGAAAGGTCAATCTCAAGATCGCCGACGCGCAGCAGAAGCAGGAGAACCAGATCAAGGCGATCCGCTCCTTCATCGCGCAGAACGTCGATGCAATCTTCCTCGCGCCGGTCGTGTCGACCGGCTGGGACTCGGTGCTGAAGGAGGCCAAGGAGGCCAAGATCCCGGTCGTGCTGCTCGATCGCGACATCGATCCCTCCGGCAAGGAACTCTATCTCACCGCCGTCACCTCCGACAGCGTGCACGAAGGTGCGGTCGCGGGCGACTGGCTGGCCAAGACCGTCGGGACGAAGGCCTGCAACATCGTCGAGCTGCAAGGCACGGTCGGCGCCAGCGTGGCCGCAAACCGCAAGAAGGGTTTTGACACGGCGATTGCCAAGCACGCCAACCTGAAGGTGGTGCGCAGCCAGACCGGCGACTTCACCCGCGCCAAGGGCAAGGAGGTGATGGAGAGCTTCATCAAGGCCGAAGGCGGTGGCAAGAACATCTGTGCGGTCTATGCCCACAATGACGACATGATGGTCGGGGCCATTCAGGCCATGAAGGAAGCCGGTCTCAAGCCCGGCAAGGACATCCTCACTGTCTCGATCGACGCAGTCCCGGATATCTTCAAGGCGATGGTTGCCGGTGAAGCCAACGCCACGGTCGAGCTGACGCCGAACATGGCGGGTCCGGCCTTCGATGCCGTCGCGGCGTTCAAGGAGAAGGGCACCGTTCCGCCGAAATGGATCCAGACCGAATCCAGGCTGCTCACCGCCGCCGACGATCCGCAGAAGGAATACGACAGCAAGAAGGGCCTCGGTTACTGAGGCGGGCGCATTGCCGGGCCGCCGTCTTCGGTTGGTCCGGCAAACCCCTTCGAAAACGCCGCGCGAACGCATAGGCTGGATGCCCGCATCATCGGTGGGCACCCGTGGGAGTGACTTTGCCATGCAGAACAGCCTTGATCCCGCTGCCCCGCTGCTGGAGGTGCGCGGGATCAGCAAGAGTTTTGGCGCTGTGCGCGCGTTGCAGGAGGTCGACTTCACGCTCCGCGCCGGCGAGATCCACGCGCTGCTCGGTGAGAACGGCGCCGGCAAGTCTACCCTGATCAAGGGCGTCACCGGCGTATTTCCGCGCGACGCCGGCATCGTCAGGATCGGCGGTGAAGAGATCGCGCCGCGCTCGGCCAAGGCGGCGGTGGCAGCGGGCTTCGCCACCGTCTACCAGGAAGTCAATCTGCTGCCGAATCTTTCGGTGGCGCAAAACCTGTTCCTCGACCGCCAGCCGATGCGCTTCGGCATCGTGCGCCAAGGTGAAATGCGCCGCCGCGCCAAAGCGCTGCTGGCGGATTTTGGCCTGGATATCGATGTCGCCGCACCGCTCGGCAGCTATTCCGTGGCCGTCCAGCACGTCACCGCGATCGCGCGCGCGGTCGATCTCTCGGCCCGCGTGCTGATCCTGGACGAGCCGACTGCGAGCCTCGACCGCCACGAGGTCGAGATCCTGTTCGGCATCATGCGCCAGCTTGCAAAGCGCGGCATCGGCATCGTCTTCGTCAGCCACTTCCTCGATCAGGTCTACGAGATATCCGACCGCATCACGGTGCTGCGCAATGGCCGCCTGGTCGGCGAGCGCGAGACCGCCTCGCTGCCGCGGCTCGACCTGATCCGGATGATGCTCGGCCGCGAGCTGGCAGAGACCACCGGCGCGCGCGCTTCGGCAGGCGAGCACAAGGTGCGCGATATCTGCGCCAGCTTCGAAAATTATGGCAAGTCCGGCTATGTCGCGCCGTTCAATCTGGAGCTGCGTCATGGCGAGGTCGTTGGTCTCGCCGGTCTGCTCGGCTCGGGCCGCACCGAGACGGCGCGGCTGGTGTTTGGCGCTGAGCGCGCCGATAGCGGGCAGGCGAGGGTGGAGGGCGCGCCGGTGCGGCTGCAATCGCCCCGCGACGGCGTTCGCCACGGCTTTGGCTATTGCCCGGAGGAGCGCAAGACCGAGGGGATCGTCGCCGAGCTCACTGTGCGTGAGAACATCGTGCTCGCGCTCCAGGCCAAGCGCGGGCTGCATCGTCCGCTGTCGCGCCGCGAGCAGGACGAGATCGCGCGCCGCTACGTCAAGATGCTCGACATCCGCCCGACCGATCCCGAACGTCCCGTTGGCCTGTTGTCCGGAGGCAATCAGCAGAAGGTGCTGCTGGCGCGCTGGCTAGCGACCTCGCCGCGGCTCCTGGTGCTGGACGAGCCGACCCGCGGCATCGACGTTGGCGCGCATGCCGAGATCATCCGCCTGATCCGCGAGCTCTGCGACGACGGCTTGTCGCTGCTCGTGATCTCCTCCGAGCTCGACGAGATCGTGACCTATTCGGACCGCGTGGTGGTGCTGCGCGACCGTGCTCATGTCGAGGAACTCGCGGGCGAGGCGATCGAGGTCGGCAATATCTTGGCGGCCATTGCCGCCGACGGCGCCGCTGCAGCGCACGAGGTCCACCCATGACGGCGCTGCTGCCGCGCCGCGGCCTGGCCCAGCTCCTGGCGTTGATCGTCATTCTCGCGGTTGACCGCGTGGTGTCGCCGCAATTCTTTGACCTGCGCCTTCAGGACGGCCGTCTCTTCGGCAGCCTCATCGACGTGCTCAATCGCGGCACGCCAGTGGCGTTGCTTTCCCTCGGCATGGTGCTGGTGATCGCAACGCGCGGCATCGACCTGTCGGTCGGCGCGATCATGGCGATCTCCGGCGCGATCGCTGCGAGCCTTGCCGACAGCCACGGTTTGCCCGTGGTGCTCGCTGCCGCGCTTGGAGCGGGCCTTGTCTGCGGATTGTGGAACGGATTTCTCGTTGCTGTCCTCGGAATGCAGCCGATCGTGGCGACGCTGATCCTGATGGTGGCAGGGCGCGGCATCGCCCAGCTCATCACCGAAGGACGGATCGTGACCTTCAGTTCGCCGGATCTGGTCTGGCTCGGCAATGGCGCGGTGCTTGGCCTTCCGGTGCCGGTCGCGATTGCCCTGGGCATGCTGATCCTGACCGCCGCAGTGGTGCGCGGTTCGGCGCTCGGTCTTTTGATCGAGGCGACCGGCGGCAATGCGCGGGCGAGCGAGCTTGCCGGCATCGGCACGCGTGCGATGATCCTTTCGGTCTATGTCTGGTGCGGCGTCTGCGCCGCGCTCGCCGGGGTGATCGCGGCGGCGGACATTATGGGGGCGGACGCCAACAATGCCGGCCTCTGGCTCGAGCTCGATGCGATCCTGGCGGTGGTGATCGGCGGTACCTCGCTGTTCGGCGGCCGCTTCAGCCTCGTGCTCGCCGTGCTTGGCGCACTGATCATCCAGACTATGAACACTGGAATTCTGCTGTCCGGCTATCCGCCGGAATTCAACTTGCTGGTCAAGGCGGTGGTGGTGCTCGCGGTGCTGCTGTTGCAATCGCCGAAGCTGACCGGTTTTGCCGGCATCGCCGCGCGGCTGCGGAGGACCAAAGCATGAAAGGCCTGCCGCCCGTCCTGATCACAGCCGTCGTGCTCATTGCGGGCTTTGTGCTCTGCGCGGTGCAATTCCCCAACATCGCCTCGACCCGCGTGGTCGGCAATCTTCTCACCGACAGCGCCTTCCTCGGCATCGTCGCCACCGGTATGACCTTCGTCATCATCTCCGGCGGTATCGATCTGTCGGTCGGTTCGGTGATCGGATTTACCACCGTCTTCGTCGCGCTCGCGATCGAGCGCTGGGGCATGCCGCCGCTGGTCGCCTTCGTTGCCATCCTCGCGCTCTCGGCGGCCTTTGGCGCGGCGATGGGGACGGTGATCCATGTGTTCGATCTGCCACCGTTCATCGTGACGCTCGCCGGCATGTTCCTGGCGCGCGGCGCGAGCTTCCTGCTGTCCACGGAATCGGTGCCGATCACGGCACCGATCTATTCGACGGTCTCCGACTTCGCCGTTCGGATGCCCGGCGGCGGGCGTTTGACCGCGATAGCGATTATCATGCTCGTGATCGTCATCGGCGGAGCCTTGCTGCTGCAGCTCACGAGGTTCGGCGCCAATGTCTATGCGCTCGGCGGCAGCCGGGCGACCGCGAGCCTGATGGGCGTTGCTGTCGGCAAGATGACGGTGAAGATCTACATGCTGTCGAGCCTGCTTGCGGGCATTGCCGGCATCGTCTTCTCCTTCTACACCAGCGCGGGCTATTCGCTCTCCGCCGTCGGCGTCGAACTCGACACCATCGCGGCCGTCGTGATCGGCGGCACGCTGCTCACGGGCGGCCAGGGCTCGGTGATCGGCACCTTCCTGGGCGTCCTGATCCAGGGCCTGATCCAGACCTACATCAATTTCGACGGTACGTTGTCGAGCTGGTGGACCAAGATCGCGACCGGAATCCTGCTGTTCGCCTTCATCGCCTTGCAGCAGGGATTGGTCGCGCTCGCGCGGCGGCCGAGGACGAAGAGCTTGGGAGCCGCGACATGACCTCGCGTATCGTGGTTATCCCGACGCGGCGGGCTCACTCCAATCATGCGGAGGTCGCCCGCTCGATCGGCGTCGACATCATCGCCGGCCGCTACGCGGAGGGGACGCGGTTGCCGGGCGACGCCGAGATGATCGCGATGTTCGGCGTGTCGCGGCCGGTGCTGCGGGAGAGCGTGAAGACCCTTGTGGCCAAGGGCCTGCTCACCACCAAGGCGCGTGTCGGAACTGTCGTGCGCGAACGCGCAGCCTGGAACATGTTCGATGCCGACGTGCTGGCTTGGCACCTGGATGCCGGCATCGACAAGCGTTTCCTCAACGATCTCGCCGAGATCCGTCTTGCGGTCGAGCCGCGCGCGGCGATGCTGGCGGCCGCCCAGCGGTCGGAGGATGATCTCGCCGAGCTTCACCGCTGCATGAACAGTATGCGGCTTGAAGCTTCCGACTCCGTCGGCTTTGCCGATGCCGACCTCGCGCTTCACGTTGCCGTGGCGCGCGCCTCCGGCAATCTGTTCATGCGCTCGATCGGCCACGTCATCGAGGCGGCTCTGCGCGCCTCGTTCCTGCTCAGTGCACCGGTCGAGCCGGGGGACCGCGACGCCGTGCTGCTCTGGCACCAGAGGATCGTCGATGCGATCGCAGCGGGCGATGCCGAAGCAGCCTCGGAGGCAATGGTCTTCGTCATTCACAACGGCATGCATCGCCACGAGGGCGCCGTGATCGAAACCGCGCCGGCGGAGGCGTTGCCAGCCGCGGAATCTGGAGAGGGATCATGACGGAACTTCGCATCGCCATCGTCGGCTTCGGCAAGATCGCGCGCGACCAGCATGTTGGCGCGATCGCCGCGGTGCCCGGCGCGACACTGACCGCGGTTGCCAGCCGCAACGCCTCGCTGCCGGGACTGCCACATTTCGCCACCCTCGAGGAGTTGCTGGAGAAGGGGCCTGATATCGATGCGGTCTCGCTCTGCACGCCGCCGCAGGTCAGGCGCGCGCAGGCCGCCGCGGCGCTCAAGGCCGGCAAGCATGTCATGCTGGAGAAGCCGCCGGGCGCCAGCGTTGCCGAGCTCGATCCGCTGATCGCGATGGCGACGGAGGCAAAGCGAACGCTGTTTGCGACCTGGCATTCGCGGCACGCGCCGGCGGTCGAACCCGCGCGACAATGGCTTACCGGGCGACGCATCAAGTCGGTGCATATCGACTGGAAGGAAGATGTTCGCGTCTGGCATCCAGGGCAGGGCTGGATCTGGGAGCCGGGCGGTCTTGGCGTGTTCGATCCCGGCATCAATGCGCTGTCGATCCTGACCAGGATCCTGCCGTATCCGGTGTTCGTCACCGCGGCCGAACTGGCCTTTCCCGCCAATCGCCAGGCGCCGATCGCTGCAAACCTGACAATGGCCGACATCGACGGCCTGCCTGTGACCGCCGAATTCGACTTTCGCCAGACCGGGCCGCAGAGCTGGGATATCCTCGTCGAAACCGATCAGGGCCGGATGATCTTGTCGGGCGGCGGCGCGCGCATGGCCATCGAAGGCAAGGTGCTTGCCGAGGCGCCCGATGAGGAATATCGCGGACTGTACCGGCGCTTCGTCGAGCTCACGGCGACGGGCGCTAGCGACGTCGACCTGACGCCGCTTCGTCTCGTCGCCGACGCCTTCCTGCTCGGCCGGCGCACCGTCGTCGAACCGTTTGTGGATTAGACAGACATGGTTGGCCCAAAAATCGAGAAAGATGTCTTCGGAACCCTGCCGGACGGCCGCAATGTCGAGCGCATCGTGCTGTGCGGTGAGGGCGGGTTCGAGGCACGCGTCATCGCTCATGGTGCGGTGCTGCAAGCGCTGATCGCGCCGGATGCCAATGGCGGCCACGACGACGTCGTCCTCGGCCATGACGCGTTTGCCGGCTATCTCGCGGAACGAAAGTTTCTCGGTGCCACCGTCGGCCGCTACGCCAACCGCATCGCCAAGGGACAATTTTCGCTCGATGGCGAGACGGTGCAGCTTGCCGTCAACAACGGTCCGAATGCGCTGCATGGTGGCCTTGAGGGGTTTGATCGCAAGCTCTGGGACATTGCGGCGATCGACGATGGCGCCAGGCCCGCGGTGACGCTCACTTACACGAGCCCGCACGGGGAAGAGAACTATCCCGGCCGGCTCGATATCCGTCTGACCTATCGCATCACTGGGCCGACCGAACTGTCGCTGAGCATGGAGGCGCGGACCGACCGGCCGACCATCGTCAACCTGACCAACCACAGCTTCTTCAATCTCGAGGGCGCGGCGTCAGGCGTGCCCATTCTCGACCACAAGCTGACGGTGGCCGCCGAGCATTTCCTCGCCATCGATCCCACCGCCATTCCATTGCCGGAACCGCCGCTTAGCGTTGCCGGGACGCCATTCGACTTCCGCAGCGCGCGGCCCGTGGGCGAGCGCATTCGCGAGAGCGACCAGCAATTGCAGAACGGCAGGGGCTACGACCACACCTACTGCCTCGGCCGTGACGGCAAGCTGGCGCTCGCCGCGCGGCTGGAGGCACCGCGCTCGGGGCGGACCATGGAGCTGTTCACCGACCAGCCCGGCCTTCAGGTCTATTCCGGCAACTATCTGGACGGCACGATTTCGGGGAAGGGCGGCAAGCTCATCCGGCAGTCGGACGCCATGTGCCTGGAGCCGCACATCTGGCCTGATGCGCCGAACCGGCCGGATTTTCCGAGCCCGCGCCTTGAGCCCGGCGAAGTCTACCGCCATCACACGGTCTATCGCTTCGGAGTGAGGACGCCATGATGGAACAGGTGCCGACCTCGGTTCTCTCTAGCGATCCCTGCCATCTCGGCGAGGGCCCGACCTATGACGTCACCACCGATACCGCCTGGTGGTTCGACATCCGCGAGGGACGGCTGTTCGAGGCGCAACTCGGCAGTGGCAGCATCCGCGTCCATGCGCTCGGCCGAATGGCGAGCGCGCTCGGGCGTATCGATGCCGAACGGCAGTTGATCGTCGCCGAGGACGGCCTCTACGTCCGCCAGCTTGCAGACGGGGCCATGACGTTGTTGCTTCCCCTCGAAGCTGACAATCCCATGACCCGCTCCAACGATTGCCGCGTGCACCAGTCCGGCACGTTCTGGCTCGGGACCATGGGCAAGAGGGCCGAGCCGAAGGCCGGGGCGATCTACGCACTCCATCGCGGCAAGATCTCGACCCTGTTTCCCGGCATCAGCATCCCGAATTCGATCTGCTTCTCGCCGGATGGGGCCACCGGCTACTTCACCGATACGCCGCATGCGGTGCTCTACTCCGTGCCGCTCAATCCGGCGACTGGCCTGCCGCGCGGCGAGCCGGAGGTGCTGTTGCGTCACACCGGAATCGGCGGCCTCGACGGTTCAGTGTGCGATGCCGACGGAAGGATCTGGAACGCCTGCTGGGGCGCGAGCCGTATCGATGTCTACTCTCCGCAAGGCGAGCGGCTGCACTCACTGAGGGTGCCGGCGACACAGGCGAGCTGTCCCGCTTTCGTCGGCCCCGATCTGTCGCGCCTCCTCGTCACGTCGGCCTGGCAGGACATGGACGCAGCCGCGCGCGCCGCCGATCCGCAAGCCGGTTGCACTTTTCTATTGGAGGCATCCGCGCGCGGTCGCGCGGAGCCAGACGTCAAGCTCGCATAGGAGACTAGAGGCAGCCCACCACGACGTTCTCGATGAAAACAAAGAAATGGTTTGACACCCAAGGGAGTAAAACATGCTGAAACTGAAGACGACATTCCTCGCACTGGCGCTGGCCGGCGCCGCGTCCATGGCCACGGGCCTCACCGCCTCCGCCCAGGACAAGGCGACCGTCGGCATTGCGATGCCGACCAAATCGTCGGCGCGATGGATCGACGACGGCAACAACATGGTCAAAGTGTTGAAGGAGCGCGGCTACAACACTGACCTGCAATATGCCGAAGACGACATCCCGAACCAGCTCTCGCAGATCGAGAACATGGTGACCAAGGGGGCGAAAGCGCTGGTGATCGCCGCGATCGACGGCACCACGCTGTCCGACGTGCTCAAGCAGGCCAAGGCCAAAGGCATCACCGTGATCGCCTACGATCGCCTGATCCGCGGCACGCCGAACGTCGACTACTACGCGACTTTCGACAATTTCCAGGTCGGTGTGCTCCAGGCGCAATCGATCGAACAAGGCCTCGGCCTGAAGGACGGCAAAGGCCCGTTCAACATCGAGCTGTTCGGCGGCTCGCCCGACGACAACAATGCCTACTTCTTCTATAACGGCGCGATGAGCGTTCTGAAGCCCTACATCGACAGCGGCAAGCTCGTCGTCGCCTCGGGCCAGATGGGCATGGACAAGGTCGCGACGCTGCGCTGGGACGGCGCCACCGCCCAGGCCCGCATGGACAATTTGCTCAGCGCCTACTATGGCAACAAGAAGATCAATGCCGTGCTGTCGCCCTATGACGGCATCTCGATCGGCATCATTTCCTCACTGAAGGGCGTCGGTTACGGCAGCGCCGGTCAGCCGATGCCGATCATTTCGGGTCAGGATGCTGAGGTGCCCTCGATCAAGGCGATGCTGCGCGGCGACCAATATTCGACCATCTTCAAGGACACCCGCGACCTCGCCAAGGTGACCGCCGACATGGTCGACGCTGCGCTCGCGGGCAAGCAGGTCACAGTCAACGACAGCAAGACCTACGAGAACGGCGTCAAGACCGTGCCGTCCTACCTGCTCAAGCCTGTCGTGGTCTACAAGGACAATTGGGAGAAGGTTCTGGTCGACAGCGGCTACTACAAGAAGTCGCAGTTCCAGTAAGTTGAGTGCTCCGTCGTTCCGGGGGCGATGCGCAGCATCGAACTCTGGTGCGCAATTGCGCACCCGAGAACCTCGAGATCCGGGTTCGATGCTTCGCATCGCCCCGGAATGACGGTGGAGGGACGAGGGATTGAGGGACATCACGCCATGACCGCAATGCTGGAGATGCGCAACGTCAGCAAGAGCTTTGCCGGTGTGCAGGCGCTGCGCGACGTCAACTTCTCGGTTGACGCCGGACAGATCCATGCTCTCGTCGGCGAGAACGGTGCTGGCAAGTCGACGCTGATGAAGGTGCTCAGCGGCGTCTACCCGGCCGGCAGCTATGAGGGCACCATTATCTTTGATGGCGAGGAGCGCCGCTTCCGCGACATCAACGATTCCGAGGCGCTCGGCATCATCATCATCCACCAGGAACTGGCGCTGATCCCGCTGATGTCGATCGCGGAAAACATCTTCCTGTCGCATCCGCCATCGAAGCTCGGCGTCATCGACCGCGACGAGGTCTACCGGCGCACGCGTGAGCTGCTGACGCAGGTCGGTCTGAAGGAATCCCCTGACACCCTGATCACCGATCTCGGCGTCGGCAAGCAGCAGCTGGTCGAGATTACGAAGGCGCTGTCCAAGCGGGTGCGGATGCTGATCCTGGACGAGCCGACCGCGAGCCTCAACGAGGCCGACAGCGCCGCGCTGCTTGAACGCCTGATGGCGTTTCGCGAGCAGGGCATCGGCTCGATCCTGATCTCGCACAAGCTCAACGAGGTCGCCAAGGTCGCCGATCACATCACGGTGCTGCGCGACGGTCGCACCGTCGACAGCATCGACTGCCGCAGCGAGCCGATCCAGGAAGACCGCATCATCCGCAGCATGGTCAATCGCGATCTCGCCCACCGCTTCCCAGAGCGCAACGCCAAGATCGGTGAGCCCGTGCTCACCGTCGAGAACTGGTCGATCTACCATCCGATTCATCCCGAGCGGCAGGTGATCAAGAACGTCGATTTCAGCGTCAGGCGTGGCGAGGTCGTCGGTATTGCCGGCCTGATGGGTGCCGGCCGCACCGAATTCGCGATGAGCCTGTTCGGTCGCTCCTGGGGCACTGCGATCAGCGGCTCTCTTCGGCTCGAAGGCAGGCAGATGGTGCTGCCGAGTGTCGCGGCCGCGATCGACGCCGGCCTTGCCTATGTCACCGAGGATCGCAAGCAGCTCGGCTTGATCCTGGCCGACGACGTCCGCAAGAACATTACGCTGGCGAGCCTCGACCAGGTCGCACCGGGCCGGGTGATCGACGACATGGCCGAGCTGAAGATCGCCAGCGACTATCGCACCCGCATGCGCATCCGCTGCTCCGACGTCTACCAGGAGACCGGCCAGCTCTCCGGCGGCAACCAGCAGAAGGTGGTGCTGTCGAAATGGCTGATGACCGACCCCAAGGTCCTGATCCTGGACGAGCCGACGCGGGGTATCGACGTCGGTGCCAAATACGAGATCTACTGCATCATCAACGAGCTGGCGGAAGCCGGCCGGGGCGTCGTGGTGATCTCCTCGGAGATGCCCGAACTGCTCGGCATCTGCGACCGCATCTGCGTCATGAACGACGGCGCCTTTGTCGGCGAGTTCAAGGGCTCGGATGCGACACAGGAAAAGATCATGCGCGCCATCATGCGCAACGAACGAAACATTGGGAACGCCGCGCCCGCGGCCGCCGAGATGGGAGGAATGCAGCCATGACCGACAAGACGGTATCGCTGCCCGAGGAGCGTCGGCACGGCAGCTTCATCAAGAACAATTTGCGCAACTACGGCATGCTGATGTCGTTGATCGCGATCATGCTGTTCTTCCAGGTCATGACCGGCGGCACGCTGCTGCAGCCGCTCAACCTGACCAACCTGGTGCTCCAGAACAGCTACATCGTCATCATGGCGCTCGGCATGCTGCTGGTGATCGTCACTGGCCACATCGACCTCTCGGTCGGATCGGTTGCCGGCTTCGTCGGCGCGGTGGCCGCCGTGCTGATGGTGACCTACAAGGTCGACTACACGCTCGCCTTCATCGCCTGCCTGTTGCTGGGGGCGGCCATCGGCGCGGCGCAGGGCTATTGGGTGGCCTTTTTCGGCATTCCGTCCTTCATCGTGACGCTGGCGGGCATGCTGGTGTTCAAGGGGCTCGCGCTCGCGGTGCTGCAGGGCCAGTCACTCGGCCCGTTCCCCGCGACGTTCCAGAAGCTGTCGTCCGGCTTCATTCCGGAACTTCTGCCCGAGGCCGGCACGCTGCATCCGACCTCCATGCTGATCGGTGCCGTGCTCGCGCTCGGCCTCGTCTATGCCAGTGCCAAGGGGCGGTCGCGCGAGCAATCGCATGGCATCGAGGTCGAGCCTTATGCGTTTTTCCTGGGAAAGAGCGTTCTGCTCGCCTGCGCCGTGCTCTATTTCACCTATCTGATCGCCTCGCATCGCGGCCTGCCGAACGTGCTGGTCATCATGACGGTCTTGATCGCGCTGTACGGCTTCGTCACCCGGCGCACCGTGATTGGTCGGCAGGTCTATGCGGTGGGCGGCAATGCGAAAGCGGCAAAATTGTCGGGCATCAAGACGGAGCGGCTAACCTTCCTAACCTTCGTCAACATGGGCGTGCTCGCCGCGCTGGCGGGCCTCGTCTTCGCCGCGCGCCTCAACACTGCGACCCCGAAGGCAGGCCTCGGCTTCGAGCTCGACGTCATCGCTGCCTGCTTCATCGGCGGTGCCTCGGCTTATGGCGGAGTAGGGCGCGTCGGTGGCGCCGTGGTCGGCGCCATGATCATGGGCGTGATGAACAACGGCATGTCCATCCTCGGCATCGGCATTGACTATCAGCAGGTCATCAAGGGCCTGGTGCTGCTGGGGGCGGTGTGCATCGACGTCTATAATCAGCGGCGGTAGCCGCGACGACGGTCACGCAGGGTGGGCAAAGGCGCAACGCGCCGAGCCCACCATGTTTCCGCGATCGTGTAGAGGTGGCAACATCAAGCGGCTGCCCGCGGCACTGCCGGCGGTCTACCGGCAGGTCGCGCACTGATGGCGAGCCCCATTGCTCACGTGATGGGCATATGATCGAATGGCCGGATGGAGCGGCGTCGTACCGGAGCATCTGAAGTTTCGAACGCGACGGCGCCGGGGGCTGGCGGGCAATGATCCGGGTTGCCGAACATCTCGGCAGTGACACCTTCCTGTATGTTGATGCGAGCCCTCTCGGCGTGCTGACGCGCTATGCCGGCGGGTTGAGCCCGCATACCGCGATCGCATCTCCCCTGCTGCCTGATCCCGCGCGCATTCATCACTTCGACGATGCTGGTGACGCGCTTTCGCAGCCGACAAGAAACGGCAAGGAACGGAAAGACCATCATGTACCTTGAAAAATTCAAGCTGAACGGCAAGACCGCGTTCATCACCGGCGGCGGGCAGGGCATTGGCCTTGGCTGCGCGGAAGCGCTGGCTGAAGCCGGCGCCAGCGTCATCATCGGCGACCGTGACAGCAAGGTCGCCGACAGCGCCAAAGCCAGCCTGAAGGCGAAGGGCTTTGACATCGAGACCGCGATCATGGACGTCACCGATACCAAGCGCGTGGCTGAGGTCGCAAATGATCTCGTCGCCCGCCACGGCAAGGTGGACATTCTCGTCAACAATGCCGGCATTGCGCGCAGTGAGACGCCAGCGGAGACCGTCACCGACGAGCACTGGCTGAACGTCATCGACGTCAATCTCAACGGCACCTTCTGGTGTTGCCGCGAATTCGGCAAGCATATGCTGAAGGCCAAGAGCGGCGCCATCGTCAATGTCGGCTCGATGTCCGGATTCATCGTCAACAAGCCGCAGGAGCAGTGCTTCTACAACGTCTCCAAGGCGGGCGTGCATCATCTGACCAAATCGCTGGCGGCCGAATGGGGCGCGCGCGGCATCCGCGTCAATGCGGTGGCACCGACCTATATCGAGACGCCGCTCAACGCTTTCGTGAAGAGCAACGCCAAAATGTATGACGCCTGGATCAGTGGAACTCCGATGGCGCGGATGGGGCAGGTCGAGGAGATCGCCTCCGTCGTGCTGTTCCTGAGCTCGGAAGCCGCAAGCCTGATGACCGGCAGCATCGTGTTGGTAGATGGCGGCTACACTTGCTGGTAGGCTTGCGTCAAAACTGACGCGAGGTCGATCGCCACGCTCACGCGGCGATGGATGACGTCGCGGGAGGTTGAACGGATGCTTCTGTCCTGCGGCGATGCGTTGATCGATTTCGTCCCGACGCGAAACGCCGACGGGCGCGAGGCGGTGATGCCCGCGGTCGGCGGCTCGTGCCTGAACGTCGCGATCGGCATGGCGCGGCTCGGCGCGCCGAGCGGCTTCGTCGGCGGCATCTCGACCGACCTGTTCGGGCGCATGATCGCCGATCACGCCGCAGCCTCCAACGTCGACCTCAGCCTCGCCACCCGCAGGGACCTTCAGACCACGCTCGCCTTTGTCCGCATCGTTGCGGGCGAATCGCACTATGCCTTCTACGATGCCGGGACCGCGACGCGAGACTGGGCCTATCGGCGCGGGTCCATTCCCTTCGATACAGTCGCGGCCGTTCATGTCGGCTCAACCACACTTGTCAACGACCGGGGAGCCGCCGAGACCAAAGCGCTGATCGCGGATGCGCGCGCATCCTCGACGATCTCCTTCGATCCGAACTGCCGGCCCAATCTGGTCAAGCACAAGCAGGCCTACCTGGCGCGCATGGCCGAGTTCGCCGGCAGGGCCGATCTCATCAAGATGTCGGACGTGGACTTCGCTTATCTGTTCGGCGACGAGCGTTACGCGCAGCGAGCGAGCGCGTTGCTGGGGCAGAGTGCGAGCCTCGTCGTCATCACCCGCGGCAGCAACGGTGCGATCGCGTGGCACGCGGGGGCAGGGCAGATCGAGATCACCGCACCGCAGGTCGAGGTCGCCGACACTATCGGCGCCGGCGACAGCTTTCAGGCGGCGCTGCTGTTCGCCCTGCACAGGCAGGGGAGGCTCGCCCGGTCGCGATTGAAGGACATCGGTGCCGACGAACTCCGCCGCGCACTGTCCTTTGCCGCCAATTGCGCCGGCCTGACCTGCACCCGCCCGGGCGCCGACCCGCCCTGGAGCCGCGAGATTACTTGGCCCCTGTAGCGCTCACAGCGGGGTTCACGACCAAAATGGCATTGGACGGCGAGATAACAAAACTGTCATTCTCGCTGTCAATGGCTGAGCGAACGGGGGACGCCTCGGAGCGTGATGTGATGATGAACGGCGATCCCTGCCTCCTCCCCGCAACCGAACTGCGCAGGCTCATCGCTGCAAGGACGATTTCGCCTGTCGAGATCGTCGCTGCCGTGCTTGCGCGCGCCGACGCCCTGCAGCCCGAACTGAACTGCTTCATCACGTTGTGCGGCGACGAGGCGATGGCGCAGGCGCGTGCGGCGGAGCGTAAGGTGATGGCGGGCGAGGCGCTCGGCTTGCTCCACGGTATTCCCGTCACCGTCAAGGACATCGTCAACACCAAGGGCGTCAAGACCACCTTCGGCGCCGTTCCCTACAAGGACAACATGCCGACAGAGGATGCCGTCGCCGTTGCGCGGCTGCGCAGCGAAGGCGCGATCCTGATCGGCAAGACCACGACGCCGGAATTCGGCAGCAAGTGCCTGACGGATTCACCTCTGTTCGGCCGTACCCGCAATGCGTGGGACGCGTGCCGGTCCTCCGGCGGCTCCAGCGGCGGCGCGGCTGTTGCGGTTGCCAGTGGCATCGCGCCGCTCGCGGTCGCCACCGACGGCGGCGGCTCGACCCGGATTCCCGCCGCCTGCAACGGCGTGGTGGGCTTGAAGCAGAGCAACGGCGTGATCCCGCACAGCCAGGCGCTGGATGTGTTCGGCAACCAGACCTATGTCACGCCGACCACCCGCACCGTCGCCGACACCGCGCTGATGATGCAGGCGATGTCAGGCGAGGATCCGAGCGATCCCTGGTCCATCGGTGTTCCCGTGCCTGATTTCGTCAGCACGGCTGCCACGGGCGGCGATCTGCGCGGGCAGCGGATCCTTTACTGCCTGACGCCGCCGGGCCGTCCGGTCTCCGCCGAAGTCGCCGCCAGTTTCAAGGCGAGCCTCGACCGGCTGGCGGACCTCGGTGCCGAACTCGAGGAATTCTCCGGCGAAGGTTTCGATATCGAGCCGATCTGGCGCGCCATCAACCACACCGTCTGGCGCACGCGCTTTGCCAAGCTTGCGGCCGAGCACAAGGATGAGCTGAGCGAGGCTTTCCTCAAGCAGCTCGCGCTCGCCACCGAGGTCAGCGGCGTCGACTATCAGGAGGCGATGTTCGCGCGCACCGCGCTGTTCCGCCGCGTGCAATCGCTGCTTGCGCGCGGGCACTTCCTGGCGATGCCGACTTTGACGCGCACCGCGCTGCCGATCAGCCAAGATTTGTTCGGCAGCATCGAGATCGATGGTCGGCATTTCGACAGCGTCCGGCCGAACTGGTTCCCCTGGACCATGCCGTTCAACATGACCGGCCATCCCGCGGTCAGCCTGCCCTCGGGTTTCGGCCGCGACGGCCTGCCGATCGGGCTCCAACTCGTCGGCCGTTTCCGCGGCGATGCGGAATTGCTGCGCGTCAGCGCCCTGTTTGAGGCTTCCGCCGACCTTCTGTCCCGCTGGCCGGCTTGACGAGATGGGCATGCGGCAAAGCACTTGCCTCCGGCGTCCGGACATGTTGATCGTGCTGCGGTTAAGCCCCGAAGCCGAGCGCGCATGAGCGTCTTTGTCCTCCGACGTGTCCTGACCTTGCTGGCGACGCTGGTCGGCGCCTCGCTGATCATTTTTCTGGTGCTCGATGCTCTTCCCGGCAACGCCGCGCAAATGCTGATGGGGGCCGATGCCTCCCCGGACGCGGTCCGCGCGCTCACCGTCAAGCTCGGGCTCGACCAGCCGCTGGCGGTTCGTTATCTGCACTGGATCAAGGGACTTCTCTCCGGCGATCTCGGCAATTCCTATGTCTACGGCACGCCAGTCGCCAGCCTAATCGCCGAGCGGCTCGTGCTGACGTTTCCGCTCGCCATCATGGCCATGACGATCACGGTGACGCTGGCGCTGTCGGCCGGCATCTACACCGCCGCCAACCACAACAAGCTTGGCGACGTCGGCGTGATGTCGCTGACGCAGGTCGGCATCGCGCTGCCGAATTTCTGGTTCGCGATCCTGCTGGTCCTCTTGTTCTCCGTGCGGCTGCAATGGCTCTCGGCGGGCGGCTTTGCGGGCTGGGAGGACGGCATCTGGTTGGGGGTCAAGTCGCTGCTGCTGCCGGCAATCTCGCTCGCGGTGGTGCAGGCCGCGATCCTCGCGCGCGTCACCCGTTCGGCCGTGCTGGACGTGCTGCGCGAGGATTTCGTCCGCACCGCACGTGCGAAGGGGCTCGGCAGGCGCGAGGTGCTGTGGCGCCATGTGCTGCGTAACGCCATGATTCCCGTCATGACGGTGATGGGACTGCAATTCGCCAATCTGCTCGCCGGTACCATCGTGATCGAGAACGTGTTCTACCTGCCGGGCCTTGGCCGCCTGATCTTCCAGTCGATCGCCAACCGCGACCTGATCGTGGTGCGCAATTGCGTGATGCTGCTCGCCACCATGGTGGTCATCGTCAATTTCGTGGTCGACGTGCTCTATGCCTTCATCGATCCCCGCATCAAGGTTCACGACCTGTGAGTGATCCGCTGGCCGCCGCAGTTGGATTGCCAACGATCGCCGCTCCGGCGCGGCCCCCCTCGGGCTTCTGGCGCAGGGCACTGCGGCAGCGCAGTTTCGTCCTCGGAGGTGTTCTCAGCCTGCTGGTGCTCGCCTCCGCGCTGCTCTCGCTGCTGTGGACGCCGTGGTCGCCCTACGAGATCGACATCGCTGCAAAACTCCGGCCGCCCTCGGCAGCGCACTGGCTCGGCACCGATTCCTTCGGCCGCGATATCGTCTCGCTGCTGCTCGCCGGCGCTCGCTCCACCATCATGGTCGGTATCATCGCCGTCAGCATCGGTCTCACCTTTGGCGTCACGCTCGGCTTGATCGCGTCGGCCCGGCGCGGCTGGACCGAAGAGATCATCATGCGCTTCTCCGACTTCACCTTCGCCTTTCCGGCGGTGCTCTCCGCGATCATGCTCGCCGCGGTCGCGGGACCGGGCATGGTGACCTCGATCGTCGCGATCGGCATCTTCCAGATTCCGACGCTGACCCGGCTGACGCGCGGTTCGGCCAACGCGATCTGGGCGCGCGAATTCGTGCTGGCCGCGCGCGCCGCAGGCAAGGGGGGCTTCCGCATCACCATCGAGCACGTCCTGCCCAACATTCTGTCGATCCTGATCGTGCAGGTCACCATCCAGTTCGCGCTCTCGATACTTGCCGAAGCCGCTCTGTCCTATCTCGGCCTCGGCACGCAGCCGCCGCAGCCGTCCTGGGGGCGGATGCTGAACGATGCGCAGACGCTGCTGTTCCAGTCGCCCATGCTCGCGGTCTACCCGGGCGCTGCGATCGCCATCGCGGTGCTCGGTCTCAATCTTCTCGGCGACGGCTTGCGCGACCTGCTCGATCCACGACTGGCGCGGGAGCGATGACGATGGGCGAGCGCTCCGACATGCCGCTGATCGAAGTCGCCAATCTCGGCGTGCGCCTCAATACCAGCCGCGGGCGGGCACAAGCCGTGCGCGGCGTCAGCTTCGCCCTGAAGCGCGGCGAGACGCTGGGGCTGGTCGGTGAGTCCGGCTGCGGTAAGTCGGTCACCGCAATGTCCCTGATGGGACTGCTGCCTGATAGCGCCGTGATCTCGGGCAGCATCAAGCTTGACGGCAACGAGATCGCGCGATTGCCGGACGCGGATTATTGCCGCCTGCGCGGCAACCGCATCAGCATGATCTTCCAGGAGCCGATGACCGCACTCAATCCGATGCACACGATCGGGCATCAGGTTGCCGAGCCGCTGCGGCGTCACAAGAGGCATTCGGGGGCCCAAGCGCGCAAAGAGGCGATTGCCTTGCTCGATCGCGTCGGACTGCCCGATCCGGCACGCCGCATCGATGCCTATCCGCACCAATTCTCCGGCGGCCAGCGCCAGCGCATCACCATCGCCATGGCGCTCGCCTGCGAGCCAGACCTCTTGATTGCGGACGAGCCGACCACCGCGCTCGACGTCACCATTCAGGGCCAGATCCTCGACCTCATCGCCGATCTCGTCGAGGAGCGCGGCATGTCGATGATCCTGATCTCGCACGATCTCGGCGTCATCGCCGAGAACGTTCAGCGCATGATGGTGATGTATGGCGGCACCGTCGTCGAGAGTGGGCCGACCGACGAAGTCTTCCGCCGCATGGGCCATCCCTACACCCAGGGCCTGTTCCGCGCCCGGCCGAAGCTCGGCGCGCGCAAGGGGACGCGGCTGAAGACGATCTCGGGCACCGTGCCGGAGCTCGCCGATCTGCCGTCCGGCTGCACCTTCTCCGACCGATGTCCGCTCGTGATCGATCAGTGCCGCGCCGCGCTACCACCGATGGCCGACGTTGGACCCGGGCACCTCGTACGTTGCATCAGGACCGATGTCTCGATGGCAGAACGTGTCGGAGCGCTGAGCGCATGAGCACCGCGCCTCTTCTGGACGTGAAGGATCTCGAACAACGCTACGCCCTGCCGCGGGAGAGCCTGTTTCGCCCACCGGGGCAGGTGCGTGCGCTCAATGGCGTCAGCGTGCAGGTTGCCGCCGGCAAGAGCCTCGGCGTGGTCGGGGAATCCGGTTCGGGCAAGTCGACCTTCGCGCGGCTGGTGATGGCGCTGGAGCGGCCGACGTCGGGCCGGGTCGCGCTGCTCGGCCGCGATCTCAATCGCATCTCCGCCGACGAACTGCGTCGCGCCCGCCGCGATTTCCAGATGGTGTTCCAGGACCCTTACGGTTCGCTCGATCCGCGCCAGACCATCGCCCGCATCGTAGCCGAGCCGCTGACGGTGCTGGAGGGGGCCGATCGGGCCACGTTCCGCGAACGCGTCGCAGCGGCGCTGCGCCAGGTCGGCTTGCGCGATGCGGACATGGCGAAATATCCGCACGAATTCTCCGGCGGCCAGCGCCAGCGCATCGCCATTGCGCGCGCGCTGATCACCCAGCCCAAGCTGATCGTCGCCGACGAGCCGGTCTCCGCGCTCGACGTCTCCGTGCAGGCGCAGGTGCTGAACCTGATGCAGGACCTTCAGGAGCAATTCGGCCTAAGCTTTATCCTGATCAGCCATGACCTCGCCGTCGTCGACTATCTCTGTGACGAGGTCGCGGTGATGTATCTTGGCCGCATCGTCGAGCAGGGCCGGCCCGAAGATCTGTTCGAGCATTGCGCCCATCCCTACACGCGGGCGCTGCTGGAGGCGGTGCCGCGGGCGCGCGCCGGCGGCGGCCGACGGCGGCGCGGGGCCCAGGCCATCGGCTCGCAAGCGGCGGTGGCGACCGGATGCGCCTATGTCGCGCGCTGTCCGCTTGCCGACCAGCATTGCCGCGAGGTTCCGCCTGAGTTACGCAAGATGGGCGAGGGACACCTTGCCGCCTGCCACAGGGCCGAGACCGTGATGGCGTTGCCGCAGGCGGCCATGGAAGGTTAGTGTCCGGCGCAGGATTGGCGTAGGCTTAAAGAACAGAGATGGCCGGGGAGTTGCGCATGTTCAGGAAACTATCGATCGTCGCCTTTGCCGCCGCGCTCATCGCGGCGCCTTTGCCCGTGCTGGCGCAGAGCAAGAAGGACAGCGTCGTCATGGCGATGGCGCTGGAGCCGCCGGGGCTCGATCCGACCAATGCGGCCGCTGCCGCGATCGCCGAGGTCACGCTCTACAACATCTACGAGACCCTGACCAAGATCAACGAGGACGGCTCCGTCTCGCCGCTGCTGGCGGAGAGCTGGACCGCATCGCCTGACCTGAAGACCTATACGTTCAAGCTGCGCAAGGGCGTCAAATTCCACAATGGCGAGCCGTTCGATTCCGCCGCGGTGAAGTTCTCGTTCGAGCGTAACGCGGCGCCGACCAGCACCAACAAGGACAAGAGCCTGTACCAGGCTTTCGAGAAGGTCGATGCGCCGGATGCCGACACGGTCGTCATCACCTTGAAATATGGCGAGCCGAACCTGCCGTTCCTGCTGGGGCAGGCGGGCGGCTCGATCGTCGAGCCGAAGAGCGCTGCCACCAATATCACGCAGCCGGTCGGCACTGGCCCCTATCAGCTCGGGGCGTGGGCGAAGGGCTCTTCGATCACGTTGACTAAATGGGCCGACTACCGCAACGCTTCCGCGGTCAAGCTGTCGAAGGTGACGATCCGCTTCATCTCCGAGCCGGCGGCGCAGGTGGCGGCGCTGTTGTCGGGGGACGTCGATGCATTCCCACGTGTCGCAGCGGCGCGCGCCTTGGCGCAGTTCAAGGCCGACCCGCGCTTCGCGGTGCTGGTCGGCGGCTCCAGGGCCAAGACCATCGTCGCGCTCAACCACCGCAAGAAGCCGCTCGACGACGTCCGCGTCCGCCGCGCCATCCTCGCCGCGATCGACCGCAAGGCGATGATCGACGGCGCCGTCGACGGTTTCGGCACGCCAATCGGCAGTTTCTACGTGCCGGGCGCGCTCGGCTATGTCGACACCACCGGCATCAATCCCTACGATCCCGAGAAGGCCAAGAAGCTGCTTACCGAAGCCGGCGTCACCACGCCGCTCGAACTGTCGCTCAAGCTGCCGCCGCCGTCCTATGCGCGGCAGGGCGGCGAGATCGCCGCAGCCCAGCTCGCCAAGGTCGGCATCGTTGCCAAAATCGAGAACGCCGAATGGGCGCAATGGCTGTCGCAGGTGTTCGCCGGCAACGGGCCGCACAATTTCGATCTCACCATCGTCAGCCATGTCGAGCCGTTCGACCTCGTCAAGATCACCGAGGCGGACTACTATCTCGGCTACAACAACGAGGCGTTCAACGCACTCTACAAGCAGATCGTGTCGACGCCGGACGAGGCCGCCCGCGCAAAGCTGCTCGGCGATGCCCAGCGCATGCTCGCGACCGACGCCGTCTCGGCCTACCTGTACCAGCCGCAGCTGATCACAATCACCAACAAGAAGCTGAAGGGCGTCTGGAAGGATGTGCCGCAATACGAGAACGATTTCTCGACGTGGTATTGGGAGTAGGGGCGACCGGTGCCCTTTCCGCCTGCAGGAGAGGGCCGCTCCAACAAGAAATGAAAAAACAACCCCATGCACAGTAGCGGGGTGTAGTCATTTCAATGGCTTGCGCGATGCAGGTTGAGCGGTCGCCGCGGTGCGCCGCGACGTTGACCCGTCGGGCAAAACACTGGCACGATGCCCCTCATCGCCGTCTCATGATCAGGGACGCGCCACCAGGGCGAGGCAATCGTGCAGAAGCCATCCCGCCGCGATGCCCGCATCGCAGCGGCGCCGATCTCCTTGAGGCTCGAGCATGCTCGATGAGCGACATCGCTCATGCGTTCACCAGTGGCCATGTCACTGCCACAGCGCTGGTCAGAGGCTATCTGACGCGCATTGAGGCTTACGACCTGGATGGGCCCAAGCTCAACGCGGTACGCGCCCTCAATCCCGACGCACTCGCGATCGCGGGCAAGCTCGACCGTATGAAACCATCAGCCAAGCAGCCGCTGGCCGGCATCCCGATCCTGGTAAAGGACAACATCGCCACCGGCGACAAGCAGCCAACAACGGCGGGCTCGCTGGCGCTGGAAGGCGCGCGCGCCCGGGACGACGCCACACTCGTCAAGCTGTTGCGGAACGCCGGCGCGGTGATCCTCGGAAAGGCGAACCTGACCGAATTTTCCAACATGCTCGCGATCGACATGCCTTCGGGCTATTCGTCGCTGGGCGGTCAGGTGAAGAACCCCTACGCGCCGGCGCTGATGGACGATCACGGCATTCCGGTGGTGTCTCCGGGGGGATCGAGCTCGGGCTCGGCGGTGGCGGTGGCAGCCGGTCTGTGCGCGGCCTCGATCGGCACCGAGACGTCGGGCTCGCTGCTGCACCCTGCGAGCCTGAACGGCCTCGTCACCGTGAAGCCGACCGTCGGGCTGATCAGCCGTGCTGGCATCGTGCCGGTCGCCCATAGCCTGGACACCGCAGGACCGATGACGCGCAACGTGCGCGATGCGGCGATGCTGCTCAACGTGCTGGCGGCCACGGACCCGCTCGATCCGGGGACGCAAAAGCAGCGGCGGCCCGCCGATTACGCCGACGGCCTCGCCATCGAAGGCATGAGGGGCGCGCGTATCGGCGTGCCGAGCGATCCCGCCGACCCCTTGAACGATCCCTTCTACGGCAAGCTGCCAGCCAAAGGCGCAGAGGTGATGGCGGAGGCGATCAAGGTGCTGGAGGACCTCGGCGCCGTGATCGTGCGCGCCAGCATGCCGACGGCCGGCTGGATGAGTGGACCAGGTACGATCATGACTGTGCTCAACCGCAATCCGCTGAGCGCCGGCAAGGGCAATCCAGTCACGCAGCGGATCGTTTTCCTCTACGAGTTGAAGCGAGATCTAAACCTCTACCTCAGGGAATGGGCGACCAACACCGCCATCAAGACCATCACCGATATCGTGGCCTTCAACGATGCCAATGCAGATAAGGCGCTGCGCTTCGGGCAGGACCTGTTTCTCGCCGCCGAGCTTACCAGAGGCGACTTACGCGAACGCGAGTACAAGTCGGCACATGCGATGGATCTGCTCAGTGCCAGGACCCGCGGCATGGACGCCTATACGAACCAGCACGAACTCGATGCCGTGTTCCCCGGCGCATACGGCGCCGCGATCGCCGCCAGGGCAGGCTATCCCAGCGTCATGGTGCCCGGCGGGTTGGTTTCGGGAACAAACGAAGGCAAGGACACGCCCGACTATCCGCTCGGCGTCACCTTCGCAGGCCGCCCCTGGAGCGAGCACAAGCTGCTGCGTCTGGCCTACGCTTACGAGCAGGCCTCCAACATGCGCAAGCCGCCGCCGGGGGTGTGAGCGCTTTGGATTTCAATACACGCTCCTGCTCTTGCCGATCTCGTAGGCGGTCTGGCCCTGCTGCTGATAGAGCTCTGCTTGGGCCCAACAGAGTTGCGCGCCGCCGAGGCGCCGGTCTGGCCGATACCGGACTGGCAAGTATCCACGCCCGAACAGGAAGGCATGGATTCCGCTGAGCTCGTTAAAATCATTGCCTATGGCGAGACCAAGAGTTTCGACAGCCTCTTGATTGCGCGACACGGGCGCATCGTGCTGGACGCCTACTACGCACCGTACACCGGTGACATTCCGCACAACCTCAACTCTGCCACCAAGTCGATCGTTAGCAGCCTCGTCGCGATACTGCGCAAGGATGGCGTACTCGACAGTTTCGAGCACCCAGGTGCTCGACCTTCTCGCTGACCGCGAGGTCGCCAATGTCGATGAGCGCAAGAAGTCGATTACAGTGCAGCATCTGCTCGACATGACCTCGGGGCTCCAATGGGACGAGGGGTTCGAAGGCGGCCGGGAGCAGTCCATTATTGCCATGCGGCGCAGCCCGGACTGGGTCAAGTTCATCCTCGATCGGCCGATGTCATCGCATGCGCCGGGAGAACTATTCTATTACAACAGTGGCAATTCACATCTACTTTCCGCCGTTGTCACCAAGCTCACCGGGGCGGCCACGGCCACTTATGCGAATGCCAAGCTGCTCGGCCCGCCATGGCGAAGATCGGCTATCTCTATCTGCGGCAGGGCGCGTGGGCCGGCCAACAACTCCTTCCGACGGAATGGGTCGACACCGTCAATCACGCCACCATCAGCATGAAGGCGAGGGCTGACGCAGGCCTGAAATACCACAACCAATTCTGGGCGCTACCCGACCGGCATGTCTTCATGGCGGTGGGATATCACTGCCAGGTGATCATGGTCTTCCCCGATCTCGACATCGTAGCGGCGATGACAGCGAGGGATTTCTGTTCATTTCGCAAGATCGCCGAGGGTATTGCCGGCGCAGTCAAATCTGAGGCAACGCTGCCGCACAACTCGGACGCTGCGCGCCTGCTTGCCGATGCGGTCGCCGACGTCTCGACAGAGAAGCCGACACAGGTCGCTCCGGTGCCCCAGATCGCGTCGCCGATTTCGGGCAAGACCTACCGGTTTCCCGCCGACAACGCGCTCGATGTAAGATCCATTTCGCTGTCATTCACGGATAAGCCGGGCTATGCGGTGGACATCGATACGCACAATCCCGCCAATCCCGTGATCCGACTGCGTGGACCGATCGGCCTCGACGGTCTTTATCGCAAGAGCGAACTGACGTCCTTTGGATTGCGCGCCGTCAAAGGCGCTTGGGTTAGCGCCGATACGTTCGCAATCGACATGCAGTATGTCGGGTTGGGTGAGCAGCAGAAGTTCTCGCTCTCGTTCAGCGGCGACAACAAGGTTGTGCTGCACGGAAAGACCAGGGCCGGCCGGGAGGTCGCGGTCGATGGCGAGCCCGACGGTTGAAACAAGCTCCGCGCCATTGCTCGACAAGCCCGACCCGGTGCTATTCCCCGGCAGCGCGCGGGCTGCGGGTCGCCGCGACGGCAGGCTATCCCAGCGTCGGTGCCGGCCGGGCTTCATCTCGGGAGCCGACGACAAGGATATGCCTGACTACCCGCTCCGCATCACCTTCGCAGGCCGGGCCATTAGCGACATAAGTTGCTGCGTCTGGCGTATGTCTACGAACAGGCCTCCTACATGAACAAGCCGCCGCCGGGATTGGCGGTGGTTTAGAAGCAACTCGTGGCGTCCATAGGAAACGACGCGATTGGTTCGTTGCAGAGGTTGCCGTCCGCCCGGGCACGATTCCGCTACCTTGCGGCTTCGGTCAGGCCGCGCGTTCGTCGGAAGCGCTCTGGATGTTAGTGGACATGCCCTGCATCCTGATGCTCTGTTCGGCTACGGGCCGCTAAGCGCAGCAGCGCCACCCATGTATGCCTCTCTAGGGGACGCCACGCTTCGCCGGAAGCCGACAGCGTGCCGGCTGAACCAAGGAGCCGCTGAAGATGCAGTCGCATCGATCGAACTTTGCCGACCTCTCGTATTTCCTGGAGATCGCGAAACATCGCAATTTTCGACGGGCTGCGCTCGAGCTTGAGATCAGCGCCTCGGCTCTGAGCCACGCGTTGCGTGGCCTCGAAGAGCGTCTCGGGCTCCGCCTCTTGAACCGGACGAGCCGCAGCGTGACGCTCACCGCCGCAGGCGAGGCTCTCCAGTCTGCGCTCGTTCGGCCATTCGATGAAATCAATAGTGCCCTCGATGTGCTCAACCAATTCCGCGAAACGCCCAGGGGCCGAGTGCGGCTCAGCGTACCAACCGAGGCGGCCCAATTCCTCATCGGGCCAGTCATGGCCACGTTTCTCGACCGGTATCCCGAAGTCGAAATCGAGTTCTCTGTGAACAATCGGATGATTGACGTGGTCGAAAGCGGCTTTGACGCTGGCATCAGGTACGGCGGCACCGTCCCAAAGGACATGATTGCCCAGCGCCTCTCCGCCGATATCCGCTGGCTCGTCGTGGGGGCTCCATCCTATTTCGAACGGTACGGAGCACCGCTCCATCCCGATGATCTGCAGGATCATCGCTGCGTGAGGATCCGAATTGGAGACGACAGCATCTATCGCTGGGAGTTCGAGCGCGGTGACGAGAAATTCGAGGTGAACGTTCAGGGCGGATTGACCGTTGATCAGGGGCAGATCGGACTGGCCGCCGTAAAGGACGGTGCCGGACTAATGTACGTCGCAGACCCAATGGTTCGCGAATATCTCCGCGATGGCACTATGCGCACGGTTCTGGAGGATTGGGCGCCGCTTGGTCCCGGATTTCACGCATACTACTCGAGCCGTCGCCAAGTCCCAGCGGCGCTCCGGCTCTTCATCGACCACGTCCGGGAACTGCGGCCGCTCGGCCTTTGAACCGGCTCGTTCCGGATCGACGAATTTGGCTCAATGAAGCATCAGTCCGCTGGAGGCCTCGCGGTTGCGGTTATCCAACTGGGCAATCACCTTCGGCTGCACCGCTGGCGGCCCGTTCCATGACCTGAAGGGCTACCAAGGCACCTTCGATATCAGCGCTACTATACCTTGTGTACCCGCCGTCCTCGCGCACCTCCCATGGCGTGCTTGGCCCGGAATATTGGACTCCGAGAGTTTCGGCCTCGTAGGCCCCTCGCGCCGACGCCCAGCGTGCATGAGAAACATTCATCGTGGCATCAAGCCGGAGCGCACGAACTATCAAACGGGACGGGGATTGGCTCGCGTCATACGAAAACACGCAGCGAGATCTGGAGATGGCATGGCAAACCCGGTCGAATCGGAAGTGTCGAGACGAGGCGTCCTGGTCGGCGGAACTGCTACCGCCATGATTGGCGTCCTCCCAAGCGGTCAAGGGCAAGCTCAACCGGCAAGCTCTGACGCGGTTCGGCAAGGTTTCGAAGTCTCGTTCGAAGTCAACGGCAAGCCATACAGCCTTCAATTGGACACGCGCACCACACTGCTCGACGCGCTTCGCGAGCACATTCATCTCACCGGCTCGAAGAAGGGCTGCGACCATGGTCAGTGTGGAGCATGTACCGTGATCGTCAATGGAGTTCGCATCAACTCCTGCCTCACCCTCGCGGTCATGCACCAGGACGATAGGATCACCACGATCGAAGGGCTCGGTACGCCTGAGCAACTGCACCCGATGCAGGCAGCGTTCATCAAACACGACGGCTATCAGTGTGGCTATTGCACGCCGGGGCAGATCTGCTCTGCTGTCGCAGTGCTCGATGAGATCAAGGCGGGCATTCCGAGCCATGTCAGCGCCGACCTGACGTCTCCGCCCGAGCTTACGAACGTCGAGATGCGCGAACGCATGAGCGGCAATATCTGCCGCTGCGGCGCCTACTCCAACATCGCCGAGGCAATCGCAGAGGCCGCCGGGAGCAAGACATGAGATCATTCACCTACGAACGCGCTAGCTTGGCTCAGGAAGCCGCCGCCAAAGCACAGGAGACGCCGGGCGCGAAGTTCATCGCGGGCGGCACCAATCTCCTCGACCTGATGAAGCTCGAGATCGAGACGCCGCAGCACCTCATCGACGTCAACGGGCTGAAGTTCGACAAGATCGAGAAGACCGAAGACGGCGGGCTTCGCATCGGCGCCTTGGTGAGAAACACCGCTCTCGCCGCCGACATGCGGGTCAGGCGAGACTACGGCGTGCTCAGCCGCGCACTTCTCGCCGGCGCCTCCGGTCAGCTCCGCAACAAGGCGACGACGGCGGGCAATCTGCTCCAGCGCACGCGCTGTCCCTATTTTTACGACACCAACCAACCCTGCAACAAGAGAACCCCCGGGTCGGGCTGCGCGGCGATCGCGGGCTACAGCCGCCAACTGGGCGTGATCGGCGTGAGCGAGGCGTGCATCGCCACGAATCCCTCCGATATGGCGGTCGCCATGCGAGCGCTCGACGCCGAAGTGGAGACCATCGACGCCGCCGGACGGACGCGAAAGATACCCATTGCCGATTTCCACCGGCTACCCGGCGATAGACCGGACCTCGAAACAACACTTTCCTCCGGCGAGCTGATCACCGCGGTGACGCTGCCGCCCCCGCTCCGCGGAACACATATCTACAAGAAGGTCCGTGATCGTGCGTCTTACGCTTTCGCCCTCGTTTCTGTCGCGGCGGTACTGCAGCGCGACGGTACGGGGCGTTTAGCGGTGGGCGGCGTGGCGCCCAAACCTTGGCGTATCGAAAAAGCGGAAGCCGAGCTGCGCGGAGGCGCGAAGCCGTTCTCCGCCCGGCTGCTTGCCGATGCGAAGCCCACCAACGAGAACGCTTTCAAGGTGACGCTGGTCGAGCGGACGGTCGCCGCCGTCATGCACGAAGCGAGGCAGAAATGAAGTTCGATACAGCCGCCGAGGCCAACCCGATCGATCGCATGCGGGTAGTGGGACGTGCGCACCCCCGGATCGATGGTCCCTTGAAGACGACGGGGAGAGCGGCGTACGCATATGAGCATCACGACGTTGTGACCAATCCTGCTTACGGGGTTATCGTGGGCTCCGCAATCGGCAAGGGCCGCATCGCGAGGATCGACTTGACGGTGGCGGAGCGCGCGCCCGGGGTCATCGCCGTCGTGACCGCTGAGAACGCTGGCAAGCTCGGCAAAGGCAAACACAACACGGCGAAGCTGCTCGGCGGCCCCGACATCGACCACTACCACCAGGCGGTCGCGGTGGTGGTGGCCACGACCTTCGAGCAGGCGACGGCGGCAGCCGCCTTGGTGCGCGTCGAATACGCACAGGCGGAAGGAAGGTTCGATCTCGACGAGGCGCTGAAGACTGCGCCCCTTGCGAAGGACCCGAACAGTCCCGAGAAGCAGGGACCTCCTGAAAGTCGCACCGGCGATTTCGAGCAGGCCTTCGCTCAAGCGCCGGTGAAGCTCGACGAGCTCTACACGACGCCCGACCAGAGCCATTCGATGATGGAGCCTCACGCTTCGCTTGCAGCGTGGAACGGCGAGGAGCTGACAATCTGGACGTCGAACCAGATGATAGACTGGGGCAGGACGGATCTCGCAATCACGCTCGGCATCCCCAAGGAGAACGTCCGCTTCGTGTCGCCCTATGTGGGCGGCGGGTTCGGCTGCAAGCTGTTCCTGCGCTCCGATGCGGTGATGGCCGCCTTGGGAGCAAAAGCGGCTGGTCGTCCCGTCAAAGTCGCGCTGCCGCGGCCGTTCGTCCCCAACAGCACGACACATCGTCCCGCGACCCGGCAACGCATTCGGATCGGAGCCACCGCGGACGGAAACATTCTCGCCATTGCCCACGAAAGCGGCTCAGGCAATCTTCCCGACGGCCAGCCGGAGACGGCGACCAATCAGACGCGGCTACTCTACGCCGGCGCCAATCGTCTCACCTCGATGCGGCTTGCAGTCCTGGACCTGCCCGAAGGAAATGCGATGCGAGCCCCTGGCGAAGCGCCGGGGTTGATGGCGCTCGAGATCGCAATGGACGAACTGGCCGAGAAGCTTGGCATGGATCCCGTGGAGCTCCGCGTGCGCAACGATACGCAGGTGGACCCCGAGAAGCCGGAGCGTCCGTTCTCCGAACGCAACCTGGTGGGTTGTCTGCGCGAAGGCGCCGAGCGGTTCGGCTGGCAGCGCCGGAACTCGTCCCCTGGGGCGGTGCGGGACGGCAACTGGCTGGTCGGCATGGGCATGGCGGTCGCGTTTCGGAACAACATGAACATTCCTTCGGGCGCTCGTGTTCGTCTGGGACAAGACGGTCGTGTCACGGTGGAAACAGACATGACTGACATCGGGACCGGCAGCTACACGATCATCGCGCAGACCGCTGCCGAGATGATGGGCGTGGACATTGAAAACGTACTGGTGCGGCTCGGCGATTCCGCGTTCCCCATCTCCTCCGGATCGGGAGGTCAGTTCGGCGCCAACAGTTCGACGTCGGGCGTGTACGCCGCATGCGTAAAGCTGCGGGAAGCGGTCGCGCAACGCCTCGGATTCAACTCGGCGGACGCGACCTTCACGCACGGCCAGGTGCTCGGCGGCAACCGCTCCGCCAAACTGATCGACGCCGTCCGCGACGGCGAACTCGTCGCCGAGGACAAGATTGAATGGGGAGGTCTCGACAAGAGCTACCAGCAGTCGACCTTCGGCGCCCATTTCGTCGAGGCGGCTGTCGACGGATTCACCGGCGAAATTCGCGTTCGTCGAATGCTCGCGGTCTGCGCCGCAGGCCGGATCCTGAATCCATTGACTGCCCGGAGCCAGGTGATTGGAGCGATGACCATGGGCGTAGGTGCCGCGTTGATGGAGGAACTCGCCGTCGACAAGCGCCGGGGATTCTTCGTCAATCACGACCTCGCCGGCTATGAAGTGCCGGTTCACGCTGACATACCGCATCAGGAGGTGATTTTCCTGGATGAGGCGGACGACAAGGTCTCGCCGATGAAGGCAAAGGGCGTGGCCGAACTCGGAATTTGCGGCGTAGCCGCCGCCGTCGCCAATGCAGTCTACAATGCGACCGGCGTTCGCGTGCGAGATTACCCGGTCACCCTGGATAAACACCTCAACAGCCTGCCGGCCGTATCGTGATCGGGTGCTGCCGATCTTCGACGATGCTGCCGCTGGATCAAGATGGTTGAAGCTACAGCGCCAATGGCTGAGCGTCCCGCCAGCAAACGCTGCTGCGACGTTGAATCGTATCGACCACAGCACGATTATTGGGAGCCGACATGCCTCACGTGAGGGATAATTTTGGCGGGAAGGTAGCCTTTGTGACGGGAGCAGGTGCGGGCATCGGCAGGGCGGCAGCGCTGGCCTTCGCGCGCGAGGGCGCCAGTGTCGTGATCGCAGATACCTCGGAAACGAATAATCATGAAACCGCTCGGCTCGTCGAGCAATCCGGTGGACGGGCACTTGCCATCAGGTGCGACGTCTCCCGTGAGGAAGATGTCAGGGCCGCGCTGGAGAGGACGATCGAAGTATTCGGGCGCCTGGACTACGCACTCAACAATGCCGGCATCGAACAGGCTGTCATGCCATTGGCCGATCTCACGGTGGAGCGGTGGGATCGATTGATCGAAGTCGATCTACGCGGCGTTTTCCTGTGCATGAGATCCGAGATCCCCTTGATGATGAAGCAGGGAGGCGGCGCGATCGTGAACATTTCCTCCGGGGCTGGCGTCAAGGGCATCGCAGGGCAGGCAGGGTACTGTGCGGCGAAATTCGGTGTCGTCGGTCTCTCCAAAGCGGCAGCACTCGACTACGCCAAGTCCAACATTCGTGTGAACGTCGTATGCCCCGGCATCATCGAAACGCCAGTGATGGAACGCTTCAGCGGCGGCACACCAGAGGGAAGGGAACGCGTGATCGCACAGGAACCTGTCGGACGGATGGGAAAACCCGAGGAAATCGCGGCTGCCGTCGTTTGGCTGTGCTCAGACGCGGCGGCATTTGTCGTGGGGCACGCAATGGTCGTCGACGGCGGTCAGACAGCGTAGGACCGTGGATCGGGTCTGAGACCCACTTATCAGTTATCGGCGTGGCATCGGAAGGAAAAGGCCATGAACATCCAACGCAGCGGCTCTCGGCCATCCGGCAAAGGGCCGGCGGAATGGTTTACCGGCACCGTCCGGATCGACCCGCTCTTCAGCCCGCCGGAGCCGGCCCGCGCCGCGGGCGCTCTGGTGACGTTCGAACCTGGTGCGCGCACGGCCTGGCATACCCATCCGCTTGGCCAAACCCTGATCGTCTCGTCGGGTCTGGGCTGGGTGCAGCGGGAGGGCGACCCTGTCGAAGAGATTCGACCGGGAGACGTTGTTTGGTTCGAACCCGACGAGAAACACTGGCATGGAGCCACCGCGAGCACGGCAATGAGCCACATCGCAATCCAGGAGGCCTTGAATGGAACGCCGGTGACATGGCTGGAGAAGGTCTCCGAAGAGCAATACCGAAAATGAGATCAAAGAGCTTTCGGTGACCATGGGTTATCCGTCTCATGGCAATTGTCGGACACTTCCCAGCTGCAGTTGCCCCCAGGGGCCCCGAATGCTTTCGAGCGGACAAGATGATTGCGCCGCACGCATGGCTCGTCCGCCCAGTCACCGGGCGGGAGTTCGCCCAGGACAAGCCGCATCCTGCTTCGCCGAAAGGAGTCCTCCTTCGCGAACCCTCGTTCCAGCGACGCGAGGCGAAGGCCTACGGCTGTGTATGCGAAAGGATGAGCCATGAAGTTCGATGCACTCGCAGCGCCGAATCCGATCGACCGGCTCAGGGTCGTCGGCAAACCGCATGATCGGGTCGAGGGACGGCTCAAGACGACGGGCACAGCCACCTACGCCTATGAGCATGATGGCGTTGGACGCGACGCCGCCTACGGCTATGTCGTTGGTGCGGCAATTTCCAAGGGGAAAATCAAGTCCATCGACACCTCCGGTGCAAAGGTTGCCCCGGGTGTCATCGCCGTCGTGACCCATGAGAACGCAGGACCGCTCGCGAAGGGCGAGTTCTATACTCAGCGCTTTCTGGCCGGCCCCGAAGTCGATCACTACCATCAAGTCGCGGCCTTGGTGGTCGCCGATACCTTCGAGCAAGCACGGTCGGCCGCCTCTCTCGTCCGTATAGACTATCTCAAGAGCGACGGTTCGTTCGATCTCGACGCTCAGAAGCGGACAGCGCCGGTTGCCAAGCAGGGACCATATGGTGGCCCCACCGAAACAGCAGTCGGGGACTTCGCTGGTGCTTTCGCTGCATCCGCGGTCAAGCTCGACGAGACCTACACGACGCCCGACCAGGCGCACGCCATGATGGAGCCGCACGCGACAATGGCGATATGGGAGGGCGACAAGCTGACCTGCTGGACATCGATCCAGCAGATGAACTGGGGCACACGCGATCTGGCCAAGACGTTGGGCATTTCAAAAGAAAACGTCAGGCTCATATCACCATATATCGGCGGCGGATTTGGCGGGAAGGGCACGGCTCAGTCCGACCTTGTCATGGCGGCGCTGGGAGCGCGCGCAGCCCGCAGGCCCGTCAAGCTGGCACTCCAGCGGTCGTTGATGTTCAACAACCTGATCCATCGTCCAGCGACCATCCAGCGTGTTCGAATTGGCGCAACCTCGGACGGCAAGATCATCGCAATCGGCCACGAAAGCCTCTCGGGCAATCTGCCAGATGGTCGGACTGAACCGACCACGTTGTCGACTCGGGCGCTCTACGCCGGCGCTAACCGAATGACGCGCGTACGTTTAGCCGTACTCGATCTGGCTGAAGGAACGCGATGCGAGCACCGGGCGAAGCACCGGGTATGATGGCGCTCGAGATCGCGATGGACGAACTGGCGGAGAAGCTGGGAATGGATCCGGTCCGCCTCCGGATCCTCAACGACACCCAAGTGGACCCCGAGAAGCCTGAACGACCATTCTCCTCGCGTCGCTTTGTTGAGTGCCTGGAGACCGGAGCGGCTAAATTCAGCTGGAGTAATCGAAACGCTACGCCCGGAAAGGTGCGCGATGGCCATTGGCTGGTCGGCATGGGAATGGCGGCGGCCATCCGAGGGGCACCGATCAGCAAGTCGGGCGCGCGTGTGCGGCTCAACAGCGCCGGCGTTGTGACAGTGGAAACGGACATGACCGATATCGGCACCGGCAGCTACACGATCGTCGCGCAGACAGCCGCCGAAATGATGGGCGTGTCGATCGACAAGGTCATCGCCAAGCTCGGCGATTCCGCGTTTCCAGAGACGCCCGGATCGGGCGGTCAGCAGGGCGCGCCTTCGGTCACCGCGGGAGTCTACGCGGCGTGCGCCAAGTTGCGCGAAGCCGTCGCGCAAAAGCTCGGCTTCAACTCGGTGGATCTCGTGTTCGCAGACGGGGAGGTGCGGTCCGGCAACCGCGCGGTGCCGCTCGGGACGGCCGCGCAGTCAGGCGACATCCTCGTCGAGGACTTCATGGAATACGGAGACCTGGCGAAGCGGTTTGCACAGCAGACTTTCGGTGCACATTTCGCCGAGGTGGCTGTCGATTCTTTCACCGGCGAGATCCGGGTCAGGCGCATGCTTGCGGTTTGCGCGGCAGGCCGCATTCTCAATCCCAAGACGGCCCGCAGCCAGGTGATCGGCGGCATGACCATGGGAATAGGTGCCGCACTGATGGAGGAGATGGTCGTCGACACCCGTCTCGGCTTCTTTGTGAATCATGATCTCGCTGGGTACGAGGTGCCGGTCCATGCGGATGTTCCACACCTGGATGTGATCTTTATCGACGAATTGGATCCGACGATGTCTCCGCTGCAGGCGAAGGGGCTCGGCGAACTAGGCCTGACGGGTGTCGCGGCCGTGGTGGCCAATGCGGTCTATAACGCAACCGGCGTCCGGGTCCGCGAGTATCCGATCACCTTGGACAAGTTCCTTGCCGCATTGCCAGATGTAACGTGAATGGGAGTGCAACGGCATTCCCCTCGGTTAAATGGGACGTTGTGTTGTGCCGGCATTCATGAACGCACCCTCTGGCCTGCCAGAGAAACGCGAACCGAGCGGAGAAGCGGTCGATGATCGCAAGAACACCCACATGCCCGTAAAAATATTGGCGGCGATCATCCTCGTCCTCGGACTGACAGGAACACTCATGGCACAGGAACGCATCCAAATTTCCTCTGAATGGGGCGAGATGACTGCCGAATTGGCCGACAACGACGCGGCCAGATCGCTCCTCCGCATGTTGCCGGTGATCATCCAAATGCGTGATCACTTGCGTCAGGAAAAAACTGGCAATCTGCCTTCGCCTTTGAAGGAAGTCGCGCGGCAAACGCATTTCTCGAAGGGGACGCTCGGGCTCTGGAATTCGGATCATTTCGTTATCTATTACCGTGACGGCCAAGTTCCGGAGCCCGGCATCATCATCCTTGGACAAGCGGTCGGTAACGCTTCGATCTTTGATCGACCCGGCCCCGTCACTGTGCATATTGAGCGCGCGCAATGAACAGCCCTATGGCTCGCCGTGGAGCGCGAATGACCAGCTAGCGGCTCCTCCGGTGAGCCGATGCTGGCTCCTGGCCATTTTCCGAAGTAGCGTCCGGCGTCGCGGATTTCCCGCTTGGTTAGGCATGGCCGACTAGATTTGCCGAGGTCGAATTCTTCGTTTGACCAGTGCAGACAAGCTCCCCTTCGGCAGCAGCGAAGCGTCGCCAGAGTCGCTCTCGTCGGGGCAACCGCGCCCAGGGGATATTGAACGTTTGGAACCCTGATGCGTTAGCCCGCCGGATGACGTCCGGATGCACTCCGGCATGACGGTGCGGCCACGGAGTTCGGTTCTTGCTCAAGCTTTACAGGTGGCCGTCCGAGGACTGGCAGAGTATCGGCGCGGAAATGCCCTCGGAGATCATCTGGGCCGATCTCCTGAACGCGACCGATGAGGAGAAGCAGTTCGTCGAACGACTGCTCGGCATCCGCATCCCCTCGGAAGAGTCTCTCAGCGAGATCGAGGCGTCGAGCCGCCTCATCCTCGACCGCGGCACGCTCTATCTCAGCGCGCCGGCGGTCCGGCTTGACGGGGACAACGAGGCCGAGATCACGCCGGTCGGATTCGTCATCGGCCCGCACGTGCTGGTCACGGTGCGCTTTGCGGAGCTGCCGATCTTCGACGACATCGGCAAGCGCATCGGCTCCGACGACAGTCTGGAGAACGGCATGTGCGTGTTCACCAGCCTGCTCGAAGCGATCATCGACCGTGGCGCCGACGTCCTGGAGCATCTCGGCGCGAAGGTCGACAGGCTCTCCCGCGGCGTCTTCAGGGGTGGCCTCGTTCGCACGCAACGGCCGGTGCGCTCCAGCCGGAGGATGCGCGAGGCGCTGGAGAACATCGGCGAACTGGCCGATCGTCTGGCCAAGGCGCGCGATGTCCTGCTCGGGGCCGGTCGCATCGCCTCGTTTGCCGGCGATGTCGGCAGTGAGTGGATCACGGCTGCGTCGAAGAAGCGCCTGGAGGCCGTGTCGAAGGACGTGGTTTCGCTCAGCGACTACGAGACGCGACTGTCCGACAAGATCCAGCTGCTGCTCGACGCCGTGCTCGGCTTCATCAACATCCAGCAGAACGAGCTGTTCAAGATTTTGACGATCGTGTCCGTCGTCGGCGTGCCGCCGACCATCCTGGTCGGCATCTGGGGCATGAATTTCAAGCACATGCCCGAGCTGGACTGGACGTTTGGTTATCCGCTGGCGTGGCTTGCGATCATCGCCAGCGGCGTGTTGCCGCTGATCTGGTTCAAGCGGCGCGGCTGGTTCGAGTGAAGCGGCGGCGCACCGTTTGAAACGATGCGCGGCTCGCGGGTCATGCTGCCTTGGCGTCGACGTTGCCGATCCAGTCGCGGGCGAGCGTGACGTCGGCTTGCGAGAGTTGGTGGCCTGCCGGCAGGACCCTGTGGCTCACTTTCGCGCCAGCCTGCGACAGCAATGCCGCGAGCCGTGCCGAATTGCCGGCCGGCACGATCGGGTCGGCTTGCCCGGACAACAGCAGGACCGGCTTGCCCGCAAGATCGGCGGTTGGCGGATCCGACAGCGGCACCATGGCGCGCAGCAGGATCGCGCCGGCAAGCACATCCGGCTTCAGTAATAGCAGCGCGGCCGCGATGTTGGCGCCGTTGGAGAAGCCGACCGCGATCGGTGCGGCGATGCCATGTTGTTCTCGCGCATCCGCGATGAAGTCGGCGAGCTCGCGTGCGCGGCGGCGCAAATCCTGCTCGTCGAACACCCCTTCGGCCAGCCGGCGGAAGAAGCGCGGCATGCCGTGCTCGAGCACGCGGCCGCGCGGCGAGAGCAGGGCGGAGCCGGGCGAGATCATCTTGCCGAGCCCGAGCAGGTCGTTCTCGTCGCCGCCGGTGCCGTGCAGCAGCAGGAGCGGAGGGGAGCCCGCGCGGGTCGCTGGCTCGAAGCGATGGACGAATGAACTCTCGGTCATGACGCGGTCTCTTCCAAATTCGGCAACACACCCTCGATCTGCTTTCGCTGCGTTTCGAGGAAGCTCGGCAGCTTCAGCTCACGTCCCAGCGTCGCGACGGGCTCGTCGACGGCGAAGCCGGGGATGTCGGTCGCGATCTCGAACAGCACGCCGCCGGGCTCGCGGAAGTAGATCGAACGGAAGTAGTTGCGGTCCCGCTGCTCGGTCGGGTGCAGGCCGTGATTGCTGACGAGCTTCTGCGCCATCCGGCCCTGCTCGGCGTCGTCAGCCGCGCGGAAGGCGATATGGTGCACCGAGCCGCCGCCCTGATGGCCGCGCAGAAAGCCCTTGGCCTCGTAGATGTCGACGACGCTGCCTTCGGCATTATCAGGCGCCTTGAAGCGGATCACCGAGCCTTCGCGTCCGGTCTCCTTGAAGCCGAACACGTCGGTGAGAACGGCGGCCGTCTTTGCCGCGCTGTCGAGCAGCAAGGTCACGCCATGGAAGCCGCGGATCGCATGCTCGGCCGGCACGTCGCCATTGCTCCAGCCGGGCTCGTTCTCCGCGCCTGATATGCCGACCAGCGCGAGCGCCATGCCGTCAGGATCGGTGAACGGCAGCACCGACTCGCCAAAGCGCTTCTCCAGCGTCTCGTAGGCGATGCCCTTTTCGGTGAAGCGCTGGGTCCAGTAGCCGAGCGAGCGCTGCGGCACGCGGAAGGCGGTCTGGTGGGTCTCGCCGACGCCGCGGCGCCCGGCCGAAACGCCAGCCCAAGGGAAGAAGGTCAGGATGGTGCCGGGGCGGCCGGTCTCATCGCCGTAGTAGAAGTGATAGGTGCCGGGATCGTCGAAATTGACCGTCTTCTTGACGAAGCGCAGGCCGAGATCCCTCGTATAGAAGCCGAAATTGCGGATGGGATCACCGGCAATCGCGGTCACATGGTGCAGTCCAGACATTGTGGTCCTCCAAAACTCGGGGAGCGTCTTGCTCTGGCCGGAAATATCGTTCCGCTTTGGATTGGAGACAATCCATGCAAATATGACGGCTATGTCTACGATTTGGAAACAATCGGCAGGGCGGGCCTTTGGATAAGCTCGGCAGTCTGCGGGCCTTCGTGAAGGTGGTCGAAAGCGGCAGCTTTGCCGAGGCCGGCCGGCAGCTCAGGCTGTCGCGCTCGGCGATCAGCAAGTACATCGGCGACCTCGAGGAGAGCCTTGGAGCCCAGCTGTTGAACCGGACCACGCGGCATGCCAGCCCGACCGAGAACGGCCAGCGCTATTTCGAACGCGCGCTCGTCATCCTCTCGGAGGTCGAAGCTGCCGACCAGGCGGTGACGCAGGCCCAGGCGGCGCCGCGGGGGCTACTGCGCGTCAACGCGCCGATGTCGTTCGGTACGTTGCGGCTCGGCCCTGTGCTCGCCGATTTCATGGCGCGCTATGGCGAGCTTCAGCTCCAGATCGTGCTCAGCGACGACCTGCTTGATCCCGTCCAGGACGGCTTTGACGTGACGTTGCGGATCGCGGAATTGGAATCCTCAAGCTTGATCGCGCGAAAAATCATGCCGGTGGCGCGCATGATCTGCGCTTCGCCGGATTATCTGTCGCGTCACGGCACGCCAAAACATCCGCAGGATCTGCGCGAGCACGCCTCGCTCACTTACGGCTTCCTGCTGACCGGCAATCAGTGGAAGCTGACCGGCACTGATGGCGATCACTGGATCCAGCCGGCCTGGTCGCTCTGCGTCAACAATGCCGAGGTGCTGCGCGACGTCGCGATCAAGGGCAGGGGGCTGGCGCTGCTGCCCGAGTTCATCGCTGCCGACGCTTTAAGGAAGGGCGAGCTGCGGTCCGTGCTGCAAGACTATTCCGCGCCGCCGCTCGCGCTCTACGCGGTCTATCCGCCAACGCGGCATCTGTCAGTAAAGGTGCGGCTGTTCATCGATTTTCTGGTGGAGCGGTTCGGGCGGGAGGACGCCGCCGGAGCGGCGGCGCGCTGAGGCCTCAGCGACGCAGGACGTGAGGCCGGGCAACGCCGGGGCGACAGATCCGTCCACGGTAGCCGACTGCCGTCGGCAGCTTCGGCGGCGTTCGCGTGGGCGAAAAAACGCCGTTTGCCTAATCGTTGTGCTCTGCAAGCCTGCAAATCAATCACCCGCATACTTGCTTTCAATATGCATTCTTGCACGATCGATTGCACATCTCGCCATTTTCTTTCGAGCCGCTGAGGCCAACACTTCGCGTGATCACGGCGGAAATGCGCAGCGAACCGCGGAGACCATGAGGATGCCGATGCAACAGATCACCGAGGCGATCTCGAGCCCGAAGGTGAAGCGCGCCATCGAACTGGCGATGGGGCCGTTGCTGCTGTTCGCCTTGTGGTGGATCGCCTTCAAGGGACAATTGGTCAACAAGGATCTGCTGCCGTCGCCGATCGATACGTTGCGCGATACGGCTGCCAGCATCGCAGCCGGTAAGATGACCGGCGATTTCGTCCACACCATCGCGCGCGTCGGCTATTCGACCTTGATCGCCGTGGTCGCCGGCGTTCCCATCGGGATCGTGCTCGGCGCCAGGGCAGCGATCTATCGCTCGCTCGAATTCCTGGTCGACTTCTTCCGCTCCACTCCGGCGACCGCACTGTTCCCGCTGTTTCTGCTGCTGTTCGGCCTCGGCGACACCGCCAAGATTGCAGTCGCCG
Source organism: Bradyrhizobium sp. 199 (assembly GCF_023073355.1). Classification (GTDB taxonomy): domain Bacteria; phylum Pseudomonadota; class Alphaproteobacteria; order Rhizobiales; family Xanthobacteraceae; genus Bradyrhizobium. Next base: position 2,344,142 of record NZ_JADPJI010000005.1, on the reverse strand, counting down.
CTTTCGCCGCCTGGCTCGTCATCATCTTCAACGTCGCCTATGGCGTGATGAATGCGCGCCAGACCCGCATCCTTGCCGCACGCTCGATGGGCGCCTCGTCGCTGCGCATCTTCAAGGACGTCATCTTCTACGAAACCTTGCCGCAGACCTTCGTCGGTCTGCGTACCGCGGTGTCGCTTGCGCTGGTCGTGATCATCGTCGCCGAGATGTTCATTGGCGCCACCGACGGCATCGGCCACCGCATCATCGACGCGCAGATCTCGTACTCGCTTACCGACATGTACGGCTCAATCCTGATCGCGGGCGCGATGGGATACGGGCTCAACCTCATGCTCCTGATGATCGAACGCTCGTTCATTCACTGGTCCGGCAAATAGTCCGCCAATCCGAAACGAAGAGGCCATCATGCAGACGAAGAGATTCCTTGCGGCATTCGCGACATCCACATTCCTGCTTGGCGCAAGCGGCGCCCATGCCGCCTGCGACAAGAACGAGAAGGTGACGGCGGTCTGGCTGCCGATCATGCAAACGACGGCCTACTACGTCGCTCTCGAAGAGAAGCTGTTCGAAAAAGCCTGCATCGAAATCGTCTCCACCAAGATGGAGGCGCCGAACCAGATCATCGATGCTCTGATCGCCGAGCGCGCCGATTTCGGCCCTCCCGGCGCGGCGGCCGGCATCGCGATGATTGCGGAAGCCAAATTTCCCGGCAAGCTGAAGGTGTTTGGCCTGCAGGGCGGCGGCATCGCCGTCGACCGCATCAATGATGGTTTGATCGTCAAGCCGGACAGCCCGATCAAGAGCTTTGCCGATCTGAAGGGCAAGTCGCTCGGTCATGTCCCTGGCATCCAGTGGCGCACCATCTCCCGGCACATGGTCCGTTCGGTGGGCCTCGATCCCGATACCGACGTCAAGCTGGTCGATCTCGCGGTCGCCATGCAGGTGCCAGCCGTGGTCGGCGGCACGGTCGATGCCACGCTGTCGCTCGAGCCGGTCGGATCGATCGCCGTCGCCTCGGGCAAGGCGGCTCGCGCCATGACAAATCCGGTCGCGCACGTGATTGCCGATCCCTTCTATTCCGGAGCTTCGCTGATGACGACGAAGTTCCTGAAAGAGCGGCCCGAGGTTGCGCGGAAGGTCGTTGCCGTCATCGATGAGGCGACCGACCTCGTGAACGCCGACTTCAAGAAGTACAAGCCAATCCTCACCAGGTACACGCCGATCAAGGAAGATCAGCTGGAGCTGCTGGCGCAGCCTTATCTGCGCGGCTTCAAGGACCTCAACGACACCGACATGAAGTCGTACCAGGCGCTGGTCGACATCTTCATCAAGGAGGGCGTGGTGGCCGGTCCTATCAACGTCAAGGACAAGGTCCTCGCCAGGTCCGATCTCGCAAACTGAGTGGATATTCCGATGGGAAACGTGACCGCGATCCGCAGCGTAGACCGGCCAGAAGCTGAAAGCCCGTCACCTGTCCCGTCGCGCAAACCGCGGCAGGCCTACGTCACCGTGCGTGGACTGAGCAAGAGCTTTCAGGGCACGACGATCTACGACGACTTCTCGATCGACCTGCCGATGGGGAAGTTCATCTCGGTGTTCGGCCCGAACGGTTGCGGCAAGAGCACTTTCATCAACATGATCTCCGGCCTGATGCCGATGGATGCGGGTGAGGTGCTCTACGACGGCCAGACCATCCGGGACACCCGGATATCGTATGTCTTTCAGAATTACAGGGAAGCACTGTTTCCCTGGATGCGCGCGATCGACAACATCCACTATCCGCTGAAGGTGATCGGGGTGGATCGCAAGGAGCGTCGTCGGCGCGTCGAAAAGCTGCTCGCGGATTTCGACGTGCCGTTCGACCTCAATGCGTATCCCTACACGCTGTCCGGAGGCCAACAGCAGACGGTTTCGATCCTGCGCGCGCTCGTGACCGAACCCGAAGTGCTGTTCCTCGACGAGCCCTTCTCCGCGCTGGACTACGAGATGACGCTGTTCATGCGCGAACGGCTTCAGCACATCTTCATGAAACTGAAGACCACGATGCTGCTCGTGTCGCACGATCTCGAAGAGGCGATCCAGCTCGCCGACCAGGTCGTGCTGCTGACGCGCCGGCCAACGCGGGTCGCGGAGATCGTGCCGGTGGATTTGCCCTGGCCGCGCGACCTCGACGTCACGACAGGCGAGGGGTTCATCAGCCTGAAGCGCCATTGCCTCGACCGCTTCTGGCGCGAAGTCAAGCGAGACTAATTCAATCAACCTTCGAAAGATGGAGACCAACATGACGAAGCGCCGTTTTCGCGCTGCCGCCGTCCAGACGCTCGCGCGTCTGGGGGATTTCGACCACAACATCGCGCTGGCCACGCAATATGTCGAGGATGCCGTGAGGCAAGGGGCCGAACTGGTGGTGTTCCCCGAATGCATGGACACCGGCTACCTCTTCGACTCCGCCGAGCACTGCCGTGAACTCGCCGAGACCATGAAGGACGGCCCGTTCGTGACGGCGCTGTCCGCGCTCGCCAGGAAGCACGGCATCTACATCGCCAGCGGCGTCACCGAGTGGGATCCGGACAAGGAGAAGATATTCAACACCGGCATCATGTTCGGCCGAAACGGCGAAACCGTCTGTCATTATCACAAGCAGTTCCTCGCCACGCACGACCAGAACTGGTTCGCGTTCGGCGAGCGCGGCTGCCCTGTGGTGGATACCGATCTCGGAAAAATCGGCCTGCTGATCTGCTTCGACGGCCGGATCCCCGAGATCTTCCGCTCGATGGCGATGCAGGGCGCGGAGGTGATCGTCGACATGGCGAACTTCTTCGCCATGGACCAAGCGGACATGTGGGGTCCGGCCCGCAGCTACGAGAACGGTCTGTGGCTCGTGGCTGCGACCAAGGCCGGCTATGAGCGCTCGATCTACTATCCCGGCGGCAGCATGATCGTCGATCCCAAGGGACGGGTGCTGTCGAAGGTGCCGTACGATACGCACGGCATGGCCATCGCCGATGTCTATCTCGACGCCGCGCACGACAAGTCGATCTACGCGGCGAATGACAAGATCGCCGACCGCCGTCCCGAGACTTACGGGCTGATGGCGATGCCGTACGAGAAGACGCCGGTTTACCGGATCGCCGAGCAGCCGCTGATTCCGGCAAAATCCGTCGCCAAGGTTGCGGCCGTGCAAATGCACGTCACCAAGGACAGCCCGGCCGAGGACGTGTTCGACATGGTCGATCATGCCGCCAAGCTCGGCATCAAGGTCCTCACCCTGCCGGAATATGCGTTCTGCCCGTCGGCCATTCCGAACGCGGCTGAGGCCGCGGCGCTGGGCGACCGGACGATGTCTCTGCTGGCCAAGACGGCCGCGATCGCGTCGCGCTACCAATGCCTGATTGCACTGCCCACGGTGGAGCGGGCCGCAGCCGGGCTGTATGTCACGACCTTCCTGATCGGGCCGGACGGGAAGGAGGTCGGGAAGTACCGGAAGACCCATCTGACCGCCGAGGAGCGGAAATGGGCGAAGGCGGGTGACGACTATCCGGTGTTCGAGACGCCCTTCGGTCGTATCGGCATCATGTCCGGCTATGACGCCGTGTTCCCCGAGGTCTCGCGTTGCCTCGGCATCGCGGCGGCCGACATCATCCTGTGGCCGGCCTCGCTGCGCGAGCCTTTCGAACGGGAGTTGCTGGCCATTCCGAGGGCCGAGGACAATCGCGTGGCGGTGGTGCTGGCGAACCGGGTCGACTCGCCCTATCCGGGCGGCAGCCTCGTGATTCCGCCGACCGGTTTTCCACTCTGGGACATCAACGTGGTGGCGCCGCGCGTCCTCAAGCTCGGCGCCGTCATGCCCAAGCACATCGATCTCGCGGTCTGCCGGCAGAAGCTGATGATCCCGAAGGTCGACATGTTCGCCAATCGACTGGTCGAGACCTACACCCCGATCATTGCTGCCTGACGATTGCCGCGCCTGCTGATATGCCCGAAAGTAGCGAGTGTTAGATGCCGAAGCTCGCGAACGGGCATATCAGGACGGCCGAGATGGCAAAGGCTGCGCGAACGCTGCGTTACAATTGGGACGACGTCATCTTCTTCCTGGAGGTCGCGCGCACCCGCAATCTGGTGCGCGCCGGCCAAAAGCTGAAGGTCGACCACACCACGGTCAGCCGGCGGGTGAGGGAGCTCGAGCGCAGCCTCAACACCACGCTTTTCAAGCGCAGCAAGTCAGGCTTCGCCCTGACCGAGGCGGGTCTGCGGCTGCTCCAGTTTGCGGAAGGCATGGAGAACAACGCCAACGCCATCATCGAGACTGTCGTCGGTTCCGAGAAGGCGGACGCCGCCGGCGCGGTGCGAATCGCTGCCATGGAAGGCATCGGCAGCATGTACCTGACGACCTGCATGGCCGCATTCAGCAAGGCGTGGCCTTCGATCCAGGTCGAATTGATCACCGATACGCGCCTCCTCGACATGACGCGCCGCGAGGCCGACATCTTCATCAGCTTCTTCAGACCAAAGGGAAGGCGGCTTTCGGTCAAGAAGATCGGCGAATTCCGGATCTTTCTCTACGCCTCGAATTCGTATCTGCAGCGTGCCCAGGCGCCGACTGACTTGAAGGATCTCGACAGCCACGACTTTATCGATTTCATCGACGAGCATATTCACATCAAAGAGAACCGCTGGCTGTCCGACATCCTGCGGCCGGCTCATGTCGTGTTCCGCAGCACCAGCCTGGTGTCCCAGTACATGGCCGCGTCGAATGGGGTCGGAATTGCCATGCTGCCATCCTACGTCGCGGCCCACAACAAGGATCTGCGGCCGATCCTGCCCAACTATTTTTCCGTTCGTGACATCTGGCTATCCGTCCACGAGGACCTGCTGCACATCGCCCGCATCAAGGCGGTGATGGGATTCCTCGAGAAACGCGTTGCTGCCGATGTCGATTACCTCATGTCCGCGACACATCGCGCAAAGGGCAATTTTGCGGACTGACGATACGCCACGACGAACTCGGGGCCGATGGTCTCTATGATGGCTTGCCGACGGGATCGTTGGCCGTGGCGAAAACGATCGAGATGGTCCTGGTGGCGGCGAGGACGGCTGCGGTTTCGATCGTCGATCCGTCAGGATCACGTCCGGCTTGAGGTCGAGCAAGCCCGGGCACGACGAGCTTGAGGTGCGCCGATCACTGAGGAAAGGCTTCAATCAACGCTGCAGCGTGAACGCATCCGCGCCGCGCCGATGCTCCCATTTCGCCTGCTCCAGTTCGGGCTGGTCGCATTCGGTTTCGGGATAGCCGATGCAGAGATAGGCGATGAACTTCCAGGTATTGGGTACATCGAGAATGGCGTGGATACGATCCGGATTGAGGATCGACACCCAGCCGATGCCGATGCTCTCGGCGCGCGCGGCGAGCCACATCGCGGTGATCGCGGCGACCACGGAATATTCTGTTGTCTCCGGCATGGTGGCGCGGCCGAGGCCGTGGCCGATGTCGCTGGCCTTGTCGGCGAACACGGCGAGGTGGCCGGGAGCTTGCTCCAGGCCCGAGAGTTTCAGCGCGGCATAGCGCGCCGCGCGCTCGCCGGCATAGGCATTCAGCGCATCGGCGTTGCAGGCCCTGAAATCGCCGGTGACGGCGCGGCGGCGAGCGGCATCGTCGACGACGACGAAGCGCCAGGGCTGGCTCAGGCCGACCGAGGGTGACAGGCAAGCGGTCTCGATCAGGCGGTCGATCGCGCCGGCCGGCAGCGGGTCAGCTCGAAAGCGGCGCACGTCGCGCCGCCACACGAACAGCTCGCGCAAATGCCGGCGGAAGGCGTCGTCGAACTCGACCATGACCTAGCGTCCCACCTGGAAGGCTGCGGCAACCAGCAGGATGAGGATCTCACCGAGCTGCTCGAACGCGCCGAGGATGTCGCCGGTCTGTCCGCCGATCTGACGGATGGCAAGCCGCGCCAGCATCAGGCCCGCGAGCGACAGCAGGATCAGGCCGACCAGCGCCTTGCCCGGCCCTAACGCGAGCGCGAGGGCGAGCGTTCCAAGCGCGAGCGCAATGGCGACGCTGCGGCCGGGTGGGGCGCCCGCGCTGGCCGAAAGTCCGTCGGGCCGCGCCGGAGGCACGAGTGACATGAAAGCCGGCACACCCGCGCGGGCCGCAACGTGCGCAGCGCAAAGCGCAAGCGCGACGGCCCATGGATTGGCGATCGCGGCGAGCGCACTCCAGCGCACTCCGAACGACAGGATCAGCGCGCAGACGCCATAGGTGCCAATGCGGCTGTCGCGCATGATCTCGAGCTTGCGCTCGCGCGTTCGCCCGCCGCCGAGCCCATCGGCGGTGTCGGCAAGGCCGTCTTCATGAAGCGCGCCGGTGATGAGGGCGGTCGTAGCCAAAGCGAGCAGGGCAGCAAGGCTCGGGGGCAGTCCGAACCGGCTGGCGATGTTGTAGGCCAACGCGCCGGCGAGGCCGACCAGCAGCCCCGCGACGGGCAGGGCCCAGGTCGCGCGCGCGATCGCGCCGTCAGCCACTGGCTTCGATGATGCCACAGGAAGGATCGTGACGAACGACGCCGCTATCCGGAGATCGGCAATGATGTCCTCGAGAAGCTCGGTACGTGCTGTCATTTCAGCTTCATCGGCAGGCCGGCAACGACGAACTCGACCTCGTCGGCAGCCGCCGCGATCATCTGGTTCATGATCCCGGCAGCGTCTCGAAAGCTGCGGGCCAGGGCGTTGTCGGGCACGATGCTGAGGCCGACTTCGTTGGTGACGAAAACGACGGGGCTTTTCAGACCGGGCAGGCTGCCGGCGAGCTCGCTCACCTCGGATTCCCAATCACGCTCTTTGTGCATCAGGTTGGAGAGCCACAGCGTCAGACAGTCCACCAGCCTTGGGCCGCCGCCATCGGTTGCGACCAGCACGTCGACGAGATCGAGCGGCACCTCGCGCTCGATCCAGTCGGTTGCGCGCCGCGCGCGATGCCTCGCGATCCGCGCCTCCATCTCAGCGTCGAGCGCCTCAGCCGTCGCGACATAGACGGGCTGGCCGGGAAAGGCGCGCGTGCGCATTTCCGCACGTTTGCTCTTGCCCGATCGCGCTCCGCCCGTGATCAAGATGACGGCCATCAAAGTCTCCTGGGAGCCTGACTAATCACCAAACGCGACCAAAGACAAAGCCGAAATCAGGCGACCGGGGGCTTGCGCTCGCGCCTCGCTTTGCGCAACAGGGGCGGGACAGGAGGCAGGTGTGGGCTTTGCGGGCGCGATGGTGGTGGCGATGGCGGTGGATGCCCTCTCGGGCTGGCCGTCGTGGCTGTTCGCGCGGATCGGCCATCCCGTGACATGGCTGGGGCGGCTGATCGGCGCCATGGATCGCGGCTGGAATCGCACGTCCGATCCGCCGGCACTTCGCCGCGCTGCCGGCATCGCCGGAGCACTCCTGGTGATCGCGCTCGCCGTTGTGATCGGCTGGGCGCTTCAGGTCCTGCTGGCCTCGGGTTGGATCCAGATCGTGATCGTGGGCGCCCTGGCCTGGCCGCTGGTCGCGCTGCGCTCGCTGCATGATCATGTGGCTGCGGTCGCAAATCCACTGCTGGTTGGCGATATCGCGGCCGCGCGCGAGGCGGTCTCGCGTATCGTCGGCCGCGATCCCGCGGCGCTCGATGAAGCCGGCATCGCGCGTGCGGCGATCGAGAGCCTTGCGGAGAATGCATCCGACGGCATCGTGGCGCCGGTGTTCTGGGGCGCGCTGTTCGGTCTGCCGGGGATTCTCGGTTACAAGGCGATCAACACGCTGGACTCCATGATCGGCCATCGCAGCGAACGGCATGAAGCCTTCGGCTGGGCCGCGGCGCGCATCGACGATGCCGCCAATTTCATTCCGGCGCGCCTGACCGGATTCCTGTTCGTGCTGCTGGCGCCGCGGCGGTCCGAGGCGCTGTCGTGCATGACGCGCGATGCGCGCCGTCATCGCTCGCCCAATGCCGGCTGGCCGGAAGCGGCCATGGCCGGCGCACTCGGTGTGCGGCTCAGCGGCCCCCGCATCTATCACGGCTGCATCACGAGCGAGCCCTGGCTGAACGAGGGCGCGCGCGATCCGCGTGGCGCGGACATCGGCGAGGCACTGACGGTCTACCGCCGCGCCATGCTGCTGCTCGCAGGCCTTCTTGCGATCCTGGCCTGCGCGTGAAACAACAGGTCATGCGCGAGCACGGTGGAAATCTGGATCAGGCCCAGCAGCGTTTCGGTGGACGCGCGGAAGACTGGATCGATCTGTCGACCGGAATCAACCGGCTGCCATATCCCGTGGGCGAAGTGAGCTTGCGCGCGTGGAGCGCGTTGCCGTCGCGTGCCGAGATCGATGCCTTGCATCAGGCCGCGCGGCACGCGTACCGCACGAGCGCGCCGATCGTCGCACTTGGCGGCGCGCAGGCCGCTATCCAATTGCTGCCGCAACTTGCAGCTCCCGGCCGCGCGCGCATTCTCGCGCCGACCTATAACGAGTATGCTGGCGTATTGTCGGCTGCAGGCTGGGATGTCCAGGAGGTCGGGGAGATCGACGCGCTGGCGGACGCGGATCTCGCCATCGTCGTCAATCCCAACAATCCCGATGGCCGGTGCCATTCGCCAAAGGATTTGGTCGCGCTGCTGCCGCGCGTCGGCCGACTCGTGATCGACGAGAGCTTTGCGGACGCCGTTCCGCAATTGTCGCTCGCGTCTGAAGCAGGGCGGCCGGGGCTGGTGATCTTACGCTCCTTCGGAAAATTCTATGGCCTTGCCGGCCTGCGGCTCGGGTTCGCAATTGGCAATGCTGCCGACATCGACAGGCTTGCGGCGCTGTCGGGTCCATGGCCTGTTTCGGGCGCAGCAATCACAATCGGCTGCCGTGCCTTGCGCGACGATGCCTGGGCCGAAACCACTTCAGCGCGGCTTGCACGCGACTGTGTCCGCCTGGACGAGATGGTGCAAACGCTGGGATGGCGTCTTGCCGGCGGTGCGTCGCTGTTTCGTCTGTACGAGACGCCTGACGCACGTGCTGCGCAGGAGAAGCTCGCCCATGGCCAGATCTGGTCGCGGGTCTTCACACAAAGGCCGACATGGCTGCGCCTCGGGCTTCCCGGCAGCGAGGCCGAATGGACGCGCCTTGGCGAAGTCCTAGCGCGCTAGCGCAAGCAGGCCTTCGACGTCGAGATGCTTTTCGACGTGCTCGGCGAGCACATCGAGCGTGCTCTCGATCCTGGCGTGATAGGGCTCGTTGCCTGCGGGAATGTCGAGCTTGGCCAAAAACGTCTGGCGGAAATCGTCGGATGTGAACAGGCCGTGCAGATAGCTGCCCTGGACGCGGCCGTCGCGCGAGATCGCGCCTTCCGGCTTGCCGTTCAGTTTCGCAAATGGCCGCGCGCGATCGGGCCCGTCGGTGCGGCCGATGTGGATCTCGTAGGCTTCGATCGGCCGGTCCGTCGCGGCGTGCATGGCGGAGACGCGTGTCAGCGTCTTTTGCGGGCTCATCACCGTCTCGACGTCCAGCAGTCCGAGGCCGGGCGTGTCGCCCGCAGGGCCTTCGATTCCTTCGGGATCCGCAACGCTGTGCCCGAGCATCTGATAGCCGCCGCAGAGGCCGAGCACGTGGCCGCCCCTGCGGTGATGCGCGAGCAGATCGATGTCCCAGCCCTGCGCGCGCAGGAAGGCGAGGTCACCACGGGTCGATTTCGAGCCGGGGATGATGACGAGGCGGATGTCGCCGGGAATGGCTTCCCCCGGCCGCACCATCATGAGATCGACGCCCGCCTCGAGTTTGAGCGGATCGAGATCGTCGAAATTGGCGATCCGCGACAGCGCGAGACAGGCGATCTTGCATTGGCCGGGTTTTCGCGCGTCGCTCAGGCCCAGCGCGTCTTCGGCCGGCAACTCGCCGGCGCGCGCGAACCAGGGCAGCACGCCAAAGCCGCGCCAGGTGGTCTTCTCTTCGATCAGCCGATAGCCGTCCTCGAACAGCGTGGGATCGCCGCGGAACTTGTTGATGACAAAACCCCGGATCATCGCGGCGTCGTCGGGGTCGATCACCGTCTTGATGCCGACGAGCTGGGCAATGACGCCGCCGCGGTCGATGTCGCCGACCAGCACGACCGGCACGTCGGCCTTGCGCGCAAAGCCCATATTGGCGATGTCGGCCTTGCGCAAATTCACCTCGGCCGGGCTGCCGGCGCCCTCGACCAGCACCAGATCGGCGCGCGCCTTCAGCCGCTCGAAACTCTCCAGCACCGCACCCATCAGCGACGGCTTCATCGCCGCGTAGTCGCGTGCGCGGGCGGTCGCGATGCGCTTGCCGTGGACGATGACCTGCGCCCCCACATCGGTCTCGGGCTTCAGCAGCACCGGGTTCATGTCGGTGTGCGGCTCGACGCCGGCGGCGAGTGCTTGCAGCGCCTGGGCGCGCCCGATCTCGCCGCCATCGACGGTGACGGCGGCGTTGTTCGACATGTTCTGCGGCTTGAACGGGAGCACACGCAGGCCGCGGCGCGTGAAGGCACGCGCAAGGCCAGCGACGATGAGCGATTTGCCCACGTCCGAGCCGGCCCCCTGGATCATCAGCGCGCGTGCCATCGAATTCAGAACTCGACGCCGGCCTGCGCCTTGATGCCGGAACGGAAGGGATGCTTGACCAGCGTCATCTCCGTGACGAGGTCGGCGATCTCGATCAGCTCGTCCTTGGCGTTGCGCCCGGTGAGCACGACATGCGTCATCGCAGGCTTCTGCGTGGTCAGGAATTCGACGACCTCGGCGATGTCGAGATAGTCGTAGCGTAGCGCGATGTTGATCTCGTCGAGCACGACCATGCGCAAGCTCTCATCGAGGATGAGCTCCTTGGCCTTGTCCCAGCCGGCGCGCGCGGCGGCGATATCGCGGGCGCGGTCCTGCGTCTCCCAAGTGAAGCCTTCGCCCATCGCATGGAACTGGCAGAGATCGCCGAAATGGCCGGTGAGCAGGCGCCGCTCGCCGGTGTCCCAGGCACCCTTGATGAACTGCACGACCGCGCAGGGGAAGCCGTGGGCCACGCAGCGGACGATCATGCCGAACGCCGAGGACGATTTGCCCTTGCCAGCGCCGGTGTGGACGATGATCAGGCCCTTTTCGCCGCTCTTGGTCGCCATGATCTTGTCGCGGGCGGCTTTCTTCTTCGCCATTTTCGCGGCATGCCGGGCATCGGTTTCCTCGGCTGTTTGGGTATCCGGTTCAGTCGTCATCGGTCCCGGTCCTTCGGCTTGACAAGTGGCGGCCACCGGCAAATGGTGGCCCGGCGTTGGTTCCTGTCCTATGACAGGCGAAGAGGGAATGCGATAGGCTCCGAATCGGCAAGATTTGGATCCAAAATGCAGCCGCCCCCGCGACCGTGACCGGAGAGATGCCCGAAGCCACTGATTCCCTGGGGAATCGGGAAGGCGGGGATCGAAGGGGAAACCCTGCTCCGCAAGCCGGGAGACCTGCCAACGCGGACGATTTTGACCGGCGGACGGGGTGTTCCGCGACGGGGAAACGGGCCTTCGCAAGAACGGTCCGTGTGCCTCATCGCTTCCCGTTGTTATCTGGAAGAGGCGATGACCGTCACACTTCACGTCTGCATCACCTGCCGCGCCGGCGAGACGCCTGGCGAGGGCGAAGCGACACCCGGAAAGCGCCTGCATGGCGCGATCCTCGATGCCGGCGTGCCTGACGGCGTCAACGTGGTTCCCGTCGAATGCCTGTCCGCCTGCAGCCAAGGCTGTTCCGTGGCGCTGAGCGCGCCCGGCCGCTGGTCCTACGTCTATGGCCGCCTCTCGGATGCCAACGCGCAGGACGTGGTCGCGGGCGCGGCGGCCTATGCGGCGGCGCCCGACGGAATCGTGCCCTGGCGCAGCCGTCCCGAAATCTTCCGTAAGCAATCGCTTGCCCGCATTCCCCCTGTTGCCGTCGTGCCGGAGGCCGCCGAATGAACTCACTCGCAAAAGTCCCTGTTACGGTGGTCACGGGTTTTCTCGGCTCCGGCAAGACCACGCTGATCAAGCATCTGCTCGCCAATGCTAACGGCAAGAAGCTCGCCGTGCTCGTCAACGAGTTCGGCAGTGAGGGCGTCGACGGCGAGATCCTGAAGTCCTGCGCCGATGCGAATTGCCCGGAGGAGAACATCATCGAGCTCGCCAACGGCTGCATCTGCTGCACCGTTGCCGACGACTTCATTCCAACCATGGAAAAACTGCTGGCGCGCCCGGTGCGGCCCGATCATATCCTGATCGAGACCTCGGGCCTCGCGCTGCCGAAGCCGCTGCTGAAGGCGTTCGACTGGCCTGAGATCCGCTCGCGCATCACGGTTGATGGCGTGATCGCGCTGGCCGATGCCGAGGCCGTCGCGGCCGGCCGCTTCGCGCCTGACCCCGCTGCGGTGGAAGCGCAGCGCGCGGCGGACGAGAATCTCGATCACGAGACGCCGCTGTCGGAAGTGTTCGAGGACCAGATCGCCTGCGCTGACATCGTGCTGCTGACCAAGGCTGATCTTGCGGGCGCCGCCGGCATTGAAGCCGCCAAGGCGGCGATCACCGCCGAGATGCCGCGCCGCGTGCCGATGCTGGCCGTCACCGACGGGGTGATCGATGCGCGCCTGATCCTCGGTCTCGGTGCTGCCGCCGAAAACGATCTCGCCGCGCGCCCCTCCCATCACGACGGCGAGGAGGATCACGAGCACGACGATTTCGCCTCCGTCGTGATCGATCTGCCTGAAGTGGCTGACATTGATGCGCTGGTCGCCTCGGTCCAGCGTCTGGCGCGCGAGCAGAACGTGCTGCGGGCCAAGGGCTATATCGCGGTTGCGGGCAAGCCGATGCGCCTGTTGCTGCAAGCGGTCGGCGAGCGCGTGCGCCACCAGTTCGACAAGCCCTGGGGCGCGGGTGTCAGGCATTCCAAGCTCGTGGTGATCGGCGAGCACGGCGATATCGACGAGGCCGCCATCAAAGCAGGACTTGGTGTCTGATGCACGTCGTCTTCCGCGAGAGCCGTGGTCTCGAAGAGACCGCGACGCCAAGAGACATCGGCCAGGACCCGGCCGATCTCGTGGTGCTCTCGTATTCTGATTCCGATCTCGCCGCGTTCGCGGCCGGCTGGCGGCGCGGCCAGGGCGGCCTGCCGTCGCTGCGGCTCGCGAATCTTGCGGAGCTGCGTCACCCGCTGTCGGTCGATACCTATATCGAGCGCACGCTGTCCCAGGCGCGCGGCATCCTGGTGCGCCTGATCGGCGGCGAGTCCTATTGGGCGTATGGGCTGGCGGCCTTGCATCAATTGGCGAAGGACCGCGGCATCGTCCTTGCCGTGCTGCCGGCCGATGGCCGCGACGACGTCAGGCTCGATGCCTATTCGACCTTGCCGGTCTCGACGCTGCGCCGGCTCAAGGTGCTCTGCGACACCGGCGGCCCGGTTGCCGCGCAAGCTGCGATTGCGCAACTCGCGCTTGCCTCAGGGCTCTATGCCGGGCCAGTCGTCGGCGAGATGAGCGTGCCCGAGATGGGATTTTACGATCCGGCGCGCGGGGTCATTGCGGCGCCCTTGGGCGGCGAGGGGAAGCCGCGCGCGTTGGTGACGTTCTATCGCTCCTATCTCACCGCCGCAGATACCGGCCCGGTCGATGCCCTGATCGCGGCGCTGCGCGAGCGGGGCTTTGATGCCTGCGGCGTGTTCGTCACCTCGCTAAAGGCTCCGGGCGTTGCCGACTGGCTGCGCGCGCATCTTGCGCAAAATCCTCCGGCCGCGATCGTCAACGCGACGGCGTTCTCGGCCCTCAGCGCCGACGGCCCGGCTGTGTTCGATGCCGCATCGTGCCCGGTGTTCCAGGTTGCACTCTCGACGGCGCGGCGCGAGGACTGGGCGGAGTCGCTCCGGGGCCTGTCGCCCGGTGATCTCGCGATGCACGTGGTGCTGCCCGAGGTCGACGGCCGGCTGTTCGCGGGCGTGGTGAGCTTCAAATCCGCTGGGGAACGTGATCCCGATCTGCAATTCTCGCATCTGGCGCACAGGCCCGACGAGGAGCGCGTGAAGGCGGTCGCGGCACGGGTCGCGGCCTGGCGGCGCCTTGCGGAGACACCGGCCGGTGTCAAGCGGCTGGCACTCGTGCTTTCGAACTATCCGGGGCGTCCGCACCAGATCGCGCACGCTGTTGGCCTCGATGCGCTGGCCTCGGTCGAGGCGCTGTTATCCGATCTTGCGGAGGTCGGTTTCGATGTTGCGCCGGTCCATGCGCTCGGTGAAGCGCTGCTGAAGCAGACTCTGACCTGGCGCATTGCCGATTATCGCGCGGCGCTTTCGCGTCTGCCGCAATCCCTGCAGCATGATCTCGCACGAGCCTGGGGCGCGCCGGATGACGATCCGAGCTGTCGCGACGGGGAGTTCCACTTCGCCGCGATACAATGCGGCCGCTCGATCATCGCGGTCCAGCCCGAGCGCGGCGATGCGGCCACGCGCGATGCCGACTATCACGATCTCGTCCGCACGCCGCGTCATGCCTATGTCGCGTTCTATCTTTGGCTCCGGGCACAGGGCTGCGATGCCGTCGTGCATATGGGGGCGCATGGTACGCTGGAATGGCTGCCCGGCAAATCCGTGGCGCTGTCGCAAGCATGCTGGCCGGAAGCGCTGATCGGCGACCTGCCGATCATCTATCCCTTCATCGTCAACGATCCCGGCGAGGCGGCGCAGGCCAAGCGGCGCATCGGCGCCGTGACGATTGGCCATTTGCCGCCACCGCTGGAAAAATCTGCAGTGCCGGAGGGCCTGCGCCGACTCGAACGTCTGCTCGACGAATATTCGACCGCCGACGGTCTCGATCCCGCCCGCCGTCAGCGGCTGATCGCTGCGATCCGTGACGAGGCCCGCGCGGCGGGCCTCGAAGACGATCTCGGTCTGGATGCTTCGGCCGCGCCGGCCGAAGCGATTCCGCGGATCGATCGCTTTGTCTGCGATCTCAAGGAAAGCCAGTTCGGCGATGGCCTGCACGTGTTCGGCCGCGGCGCTTGCGCCGAAGCGGAGCGCGATGCGCTGCGTTCCGCACTTGCCGGGACGCGCGTCGCGCCGGGCCCGTCGGGCTCGCCCTATCGCGGCCGCCACGACGTGCTACCGACCGGGCGCAATCTCTTTGCCGTCGATCCCCGCGCGGTGCCGACGCCGTCGGCGCATGCGCAGGGCATCAAGCTCGCCGAAGAGCTGCTGCGCCGCCATTTGCAGGATCACGGTGACTGGCCGAAAGGCCTCATCGTCGATCTCTGGGGCTCGGCGACGATGCGCACCGCCGGCGAGGAGTTCGCCATGGCGCTGCATCTGGCCGGCCTTGCGCCGCGCTGGGATCACGCCTCCGGCCGCGTCATCGGTTACGACATCATCGCGCCGGCCGAGCTCGGCCGCCCCCGCATCGACGTCACGCTGCGCGTCTCCGGCCTGTTCCGCGATGTCTTTTCGGGTCTGGCCGAATTGTTCGAGGCAGCCGCCGAAGCGCTCGCAAGCCGGGACGACGAGGCCGACGAGAATCCCTATCGCCACCGCGCCCCACGCGTGTTCGCGCCGCGCCCTGGACAATATGGCGTTGGCCTGTCGGCCATTCCCGATGCGTTCACGGCGGAGACGCGCGATGCCGCCGGCGAGGCCTGGCTGTCGGCATCGTCCTGGGCGTTCTCGGCCGACGGCGAGATGCAGCACGATCGCGCCGGCATCGAGGCACGTCTCGCCTCGGCCGATGCCTTCGTCCACATCCAGGACTTGCCGGAAACGGATATTCTGCTCGCCGCCGATTATGCCGCGCATGAAGCCGGCGTTGCGGCGGCTGCAGCCCATCTCGGCGCGACAGGACCGGCGCTCTATCACCTCGACACGACGCGTCCCGAACAGCCGCACGCCCGCACGCTGACCGAGGAAATCTCGCGGGTCGTCCGCGCGCGCGCCGCCAATCCGGCCTGGATCGCCGGCATGATGCGCCACGGTTTTCGCGGGGCCGCCGAGATCACCGCGACGCTGGAGCACATGGCCGCTTTCGCTCATCTGGCTGGCGCCGTGCCGCCACATCTGTTCGATCTCTACTACGATGCGACGCTCGGCAATGATGACGTCCGCACCTTCATGGCGCGTGAAAATCCGCGCGCGCTCGCTGCGATGGAAACTTGTTTTGCGCGCCTGCATGATGCCGCGCTCTGGCAAACGCGCCGCAATTCGATCGCGGCGGCGTTGCGGGAGGCATCATGAGCGCGTCCGCGGTCAAGGGCTGGTGCCCCGGCGCGCTGCGGCCGATGGAATCGGGCGACGGGCTGGTGGTGCGGGTGCGTCCGTTCGGTGGCCGCCTTGAAACGGCGCAAATCACCGGGCTTGCCGAGCTCGCGGGGCAACACGGCAATGGCTTGATCGATGTGACGAGCCGCGCCAATCTCCAGATCCGAGGCGTCAGCGAGCAAAGCCATCGGCCGCTGCTGGACGGCCTTGCGCAACTGGCGCTGCTCGATGCCGACGCCGATATCGAAGCCCGTCGCAATATTCTGGTGATGCCGTTCTGGAGCGGAGCCGACCAGACACAGTCGCTCGCCGCCGAGCTGGAGGAGGCGCTCGCCGACAGCGCGCTCGCGCTTCCCACCAAGTTCGGCTTCGCTATCGATGACGGAAGATCGCGGGTGCTCGCCGGCGATTCCGCGGACATACGCATCGAGCGCGATCGGTCGGGCCGTCTCCTGGTGCGCGCCGACGGGGCAAGGCTCGGCCGCTCGGTCGCGCGCGGCGAGGCCGTCAGCACGGCGCTGGCGCTCGCAAGCTGGTTCCTGGTCTCCGGCGGCGCGAGGGGCGGGCGAGGACGCATGGCCGCCCACATCGCGTCCGGCGCGGCATTGCCTCCATCGCTGCGCGGCGAGACCGAGCCCGCGCCCGTGACGGCGGTGTCGCGGCCCGGGCAATATCCGCAAGGTGCGATGGTCGGCGTCGCATTCGGGCAGATGCTGCACACGACACTGCATCAATTCGCCGGTTGCGGAGATGCGCTGCGCATGACGCCCTGGCGGATGGTGCTGAGCGAGGGTAAGCGCGAGATGCCGAGCGCGGCGGGCCTCATTACCGAACCTTTCGACCCCGCGCTGCGCGTCATCGCCTGCAGCGGCGCGCCGCGCTGCCGCGAAGCTCATGCCGATACGCGCGCACTGGCCGCAGCGCTCGCGCCGCGCATCGCCGCCGATGCGCGCCTTCATGTTTCCGGTTGCGGCAAGGGCTGCGCGCATTCCGGCACGGCCGCAGTCACGCTGGTTGCGACACGCGCCGGCTTCGATCTCATCCGCGGCGGCTCGACGCGCGATGAGCCGGTTCTGCGCGGGCTCAGCGGCGCCGATATCGTCAGCGATCCCTCTATCCTGGTGGGAGGGCACTGATGCCGCACATCTATGAAACCGACGGCGCGGCGATCTACCGGCAATCCTTCGCGACGATCCGGGCCGAAGCGGATCTTGCTCGCTTCACGCCAGACGAGGAACAGGTCGCGGTACGGATGATCCATGCCGCCGGCATGGTCGGCCTGGAAGCGCACATCCACTTCACGCCCGGCATGGCGATTGCCGCGCGCGCGGCCTTGCAGAAGGGCGCACCGATCCTGTGCGACGCGCGCATGGTCTCGGAGGGAATCACGCGTGCAAGGCTGCCCGCGGCCAATGCCGTGATCTGCACGCTGGGCGACGAAGCCGTGCCGGCGTTGGCCCAATCGATGCGCAACACCCGCTCGGCCTCCGCGCTGGAGCTGTGGCGGCCGCATCTCGACGGCGCGATCGTTGCGATCGGCAACGCGCCGACCGCGCTGTTTCATCTGCTCAACATGCTGGAAGACCCCGACTGTCCGCGGCCCGCGGCCATCATCGGCTGCCCCGTCGGCTTCGTCGGCGCGGCCGAATCCAAGGCTGCGCTGATGGCCGATCCGCCTGTGCCGGCGCTGACGGTCGAAGGCCGCCTCGGCGGCTCCGCGATCACGGTCGCCGCCGTGAATGCATTGGCGAGCCGGAGCGAATAGCGATGGGACGCATCATCTGCTGCGGTCTTGGCCCCGGCGATCCTGATCTGATGAGCGTGCGCGCGGACCGGACGGTGCGCGGCGCGGGGCATGTCGCCTATTTCCGCAAGAAGGGCCGGCCGGGCCAGGCGCGGCGTATCGTCGAAGGCATGCTGGCGCCTGATGTCACCGAATACCCCATGGAATATCCTGTTACGACCGAGATCGCCTTCGACAGCGCTGAATACGTGCAACTGCTCGCCGGCTTCTACGACGAATGGGCCGAGCGGCTGGCGCGGCTTGCGCGCGCGGTCGAGGTGGTCGTGCTCTGCGAGGGCGATCCCTACTTCTATGGCTCCTTCATGCACCTGCACACGCGCCTGCAAGGCCGTGTCGAGATCGAGGTGGTCGCGGGCATTCCCGGCATGGTCGGTTGCTGGAATGGCGTGGGACAGCCGATCGCGCTCGGCGACGATGTCACCACTGTCCTGATGGGAACGCTTCCCGAAGACGAACTCGAGCGGCGCATGCGCGATTCCGATGCGCTCGTCGTCATGAAGACCGGCCGCAATCTCGCAAAGGTGCGCCGGGCGCTCAGCTCCGCCGGCCGGCTGCAGGACGCCTGGCTGGTCGAGCGCGGCACCATGCCGGGCGAGCGCGTGGTGCGGCTCGCCGAGATCGACGGCGCGGACTGTCCTTATTTCGCGATCGTGCTGGTCCACGGCAAGGGCCGGCACATGGACGCCGCCGAATGACGGGGGCCTTGACGATCGCTGGCCTCGGGCCGGGCAGCGATGCGCTGGTGACGCCCGAGGTCACAGCCGCGCTGGCCAACGCAACCGACATTCTGGGCTACGCGCCCTATGTCGCGCGCGTGCCGGAGCGGCCGGGACTTAAGCTGCATCCCTCCGACAACCGTGAGGAGCTGCAGCGTGCCCGCGAGGCTTTGCGGCTTGCGTCCGAAGGCGGGCAGGTCGTCGTGGTGTCCTCCGGCGATCCCGGCGTGTTCGCGATGGCCTCCGCCGTGTTCGAGGCGCTCGAACAGGCGCCGCAATATCAGGCGCTGCCGATCCGCGTGCTGCCGGGCATCACCGCGATGCTGGCGGCGGCCGCCCGCGCGGGGGCGCCGCTCGGCCATGACTTCTGCGCGATCAATCTCTCCGACAATCTCAAGCCTTGGCCGGTGATCGAGAAGCGGTTGCGCCTTGCCGCAGAAGCCGATTTTTCGATCGCGATGTACAATCCGCGTTCGGCAAGCCGGCCCGAAGGATTTGGCCGCGCGCTCGCGGTGCTTCGCGAGGCCGGCTGCGGCGAGCGCCTCGTGATCTTCGCGCGCGCGATCAGCGCAGCCGACGAGAAAATCGAGACCGTCACGCTGAACGAGGCCCGGCCAGAAATGGCCGACATGCGCACTCTGGTGATCGTCGGCAACTCGCAGACACGCCGCGTCGGCCGCTGGGTCTATACGCCGAGGCGGGTAGAATGACTGAGCCACTGCATCACTTCAGTGACGCTCTCGACCCGCTGGCGCTCTGGCAGTTCCGGCCGGGAGATCATGATCACGGGCAGGCCGAGCATGCGGGCCGCGTCGATCTTGGCGCGCGCACCGGCGCCGCCGGAATTGCGGGCGACAATCCATGCGATGCCGCGCGCACGCATCATCTCCAGCTCGCCGTCAAGTGTGAAGGGTCCACGCGATACAATCATGTCGGCTGCAAAGAGCAGGGGCGCTTCGGGCGGATCGACGAATCTGAGCGTGTAGATGTGCTGCGGCCTCGCGGCAAACGGCGCGATGTGTTGGCGGCCGATGGCGAGGAATATTTTCGCCGGCGCCTCGGACAGTGCGACGACGGCGGCGCTGACATCTGCGACCTCGATCCAATTGTCGCCGGGCGCCCGGGCCCAGGGCGCGCGCTCCAGCGCGATCAGCGGCGTATCGGTCGCCGCGCAGGCCGCGACCGCATTGCGGCTCATCTCGGCAGCGAAGGGATGCGTCGCGTCGATCACATGCGTGATGGCTTCCCGGCGGATGGTGTCGGCAAGTCCGCTCACGCCGCCAAAACCGCCGATGCGGGTCGGCAACGGCTGGTCGGCGGGCGCGCAGGTACGGCCGCCATAGGAATAGAGGGCGTCAATGCCTGCGCGTGCGACCGCCTCTGCGAGCAGGCTCGCATCGCTCGTTCCGCCCAGAATGAGCGCGCGTGTCATGGCTGATTCCTTGGCTGATCCCTGGCTGACCATCGTTGGTATCGGCGAAGATGGCCTTGCCGGGCTATCGGAGGCAAGCCGAAAGGCGCTCGACGACGCCGAAACCGTGTTCGGCGGTGAGCGGCATCTTGCGCTCGCGAATGTCGGCAGCCGCGGCCGTCCGTGGCCGTTGCCTTTCGACGCGGATGTCGTGCTGAGCTGCCGCGGTCGGCCGACCGTGGCGCTCGCCTCCGGCGATCCGTTCTGGCATGGCGCCGGCGCGAGCCTCGCTGAAAAGCTCGCTAGCGACGAGTGGATTGCACATCCGGTGCCGTCGACCTTCTCCCTCGCAGCCGCGCGCTTGGGCTGGCGACTGGAGGCCACCACGTGCATCGGTCTCCATGCAGCACCTTTCGAGCGACTGGTGCCGCATCTCGTGCGAGATGCGCGCATCATCTGCCTGGTGCGCGACGCAGCGGCGGTCGGCGCTCTCGCAAAATGGCTGACCGAGCGCGGATGGGGCGCGTCACTCATGTGGACGCTCGAGGCGCTTGGCGGGCCACGGGAATACACTCACCAGCATCGGGTCGACCTGTTTGCCGAGAATATCGCCGCAAATCTGGTCGCGGTGGCTTTATGGGCGAGGGGAACACAGGCCATTCCCCGCAGCTCGGGGCTACCAGATGATTTGTTCGTCCACGATGGCCAGATCACCAAGCGACCGGTGCGCGCGCTCGCACTTTCGGCGCTGGCGCCGCGTCCCGGCGAACGGCTGTGGGATATCGGCGCCGGATCGGGGTCGATCTCGGTCGAGTGGGCGCTGTGCGGCGGGACGGCGATCGCCATCGAGGCACGCGAGGATCGCGTCGAGAACATCCGCAAAAATGCCGCTGCGTTCGGGCTGGCGCACCGGATCACCGTTGTCACAGGGAAAGCGCCCGAAACGCTCGCTCAGCTGGATGCACCGGACGCGGTTTTCATCGGCGGCGGCTTCGACAGCGCAATGTTCGATGCGATCTGGTCACGGCTTTCGCCCGGCGGACGGCTGGTTGCGCATTCCGTGACGCTGGAGACGGAAGCGCTGCTCGGTGAGCTGCATCAGCGCCACGGCGGCGAACTGATGCGGGTCGAGGTCGCGCATGCGGCTCCGCTCGGTCGCTATCGTTCCTGGGAGGCGGCGCGGCCGGTGGTGCAGTGGAGCGTGGTTCGATGAAAGTCGCCGGCCTCGGATTCAGGAAAAATGTCACGCTGGCCTCGTTGCGCGAAGCACTGCAGGCGGCCGGCGGTGCCGAAGGTCTTGCTGCGCTGGCGACCGTCAGCGACAAGGCCGATGCTGAGGCGCTGAAGCAGCTTGCACGGGAATGCAGCGTTCCGATCACGGCGTTTCCCGCCGATCTGCTGGCGGGCATCGACACGCCGACGCAGTCGAGGCTCGTTGCTGAAAAATTCGGAACGGGTTCGATCGCCGAAGCCGCGGCGCTTGCCGGCGCTGGCCCTCGCGCGCGGCTGATTGCGACCCGCGTGGTTTCGCAGGATCGCACCGCGACCGCGGCGATCGCGGAAGGAGACGGTACATGACGGTGCATTTCATCGGCGCAGGACCGGGCGCGCCTGATTTGCTGACCTTGCGCGGCCGCGATCTGATCGCGGCCTGTCCGGTCTGCCTCTATGCTGGTTCACTGGTGCCTGAAGGCGTGCTGGCGCATTGCCCGCCGGGCGCGCGCATCGTCAACACTGCGCCGTTGTCACTCGACGAGATCGTCGCAGAGATTGCCGCCGCCCATGCGGAGGGCAAGGATGTCGCGCGGCTGCATTCCGGCGATCTCTCGATCTGGTCGGCGATGGGCGAGCAGCTCCGCCGCCTGCGCGCGCTTGGCATTGCCTATTCGGTCACCCCAGGTGTGCCGTCCTTCTCCGCCGCCGCGGCCGCGCTGGAAACCGAACTCACGCTGCCGGGTCTTGCCCAGACCGTGGTGCTGACGCGCACGCCCGGCCGCGCCAGCGCGATGCCTGAAGGTGAGAAGCTGGCTGCGTTCGCCGCCACCGGCGCGGTGCTCGCGATCCATCTGTCGATCCATCTGCTCGGTGACGTCATCGCCGAGCTCACGTCGCATTATGGCGCGGACTGCCCGGTCGCGATCGTCTGGCGTGCGAGCTGGCCCGACCAGCGCATCGTCCGCACCACGCTCGGCTCGCTCGATGCAGCCGTGGGCACGGAAATGGAGCGCACCGCGCTGATCCTGGTCGGCAGGACGCTTGGCGCTGCGGAGTTCGACGAGAGCCGCCTCTATGCGGCCGACTACGATCGTCGCTATCGGCCGGTTGGCACTGAACCGCGCTTTCCGGAGGCGACGTGATGGCAGCGAGCCTCGTCATCTCCGCACCGGCCTCCGGCGTCGGCAAGACCACGCTGACGCTGGCGCTCGCCCGCGCATGGCGCAACCGCGGACTGAACGTGCAGTGCTTCAAGAGCGGGCCCGACTATATCGATCCGGCCTTTCACGCTGCCGCGACCGGGCGGGCCTCCGTCAACCTCGATAGCTGGGCGATGGACCGCGGGACCATCTCGCATCTCGTCAGCCGCGGTGCGGATGCCGATGTCGTGCTCGCCGAGGGCTCGATGGGCCTGTTCGACGGCGTCGCCGCGCGCGGCGTCTCCGGCACCGGGGCGACCGCCGATATCGCAGAGATGCTGGACTGGCCGGTGCTGCTGGTGATCGATCCCTCCGGACAGGCACAGACGGCGGCCGCGATCGCCGCAGGCCTTCGCGATTACCGTCCCGGCGTGCGCCTTGCGGGTGTCGTGCTCAATCGCGTCGCCAGCCCGCGCCATGAAGCCCTCGTGCGGCGCGCTCTCGTCGAGGCCGGCATTGCCGTGTTCGGCGCGCTACCGCGTCATGCCGAGATCAGCATGCCGAAGCGGCATCTCGGCCTGGTGCAGGCCGAAGAGCAGGCTGAGATCGGCAAGCTGATCGACGAGGCCGCGCGCTTCGTTGCCGAGCACGTCGATCTCGACGCGGTGCTGCGCTCGGCTGCAAGCTGGTCGCCGCAACTTGCCGCGAACGGTCTGAACGTGGCGCCGCCCGGACAACGCGTGGCGCTTGCGCGCGATGCCGCATTCTCTTTCGTCTATCCGCATATGCTGGAGGCCTGGCGCGCAGCGGGTGCCGAGATAGTGCCGTTCTCGCCGCTGGCGGATGAGGCGCCTGACGCGAGCGCCGACGTCTGCTGGCTGCCCGGCGGCTATCCCGAGCTTCATGCCGGGAGGATCGCATCCAGCGCCCGTTTTCGCAGCGGCCTGCGCGCCTTCGCGGAAACGCGGCCGGTGCATGGCGAATGCGGGGGCTATATGGTGCTGGGAACCGCTCTGACCGACGCGGATGGTATCCGCCATGAGATGACAGGCCTGCTTGGCCTCGAAACGAGCTTTGCCAAACGCCGCATGCATCTAGGCTACCGTCTGGCCGAGCTCGCAGCGCCGATGCCGGGTCATCAGGCCGGCGCGCGACTGCGCGGCCATGAGTTCCACTATTCGACGATCATTGCGCAGCCTGATAGGCCGCTGGCGGTCGTGCATGATGCAACCGGCGCAATCATTGCCGAGACCGGCTCGCAGCGCGGACGTGCCACCGGCACGTTCTTCCATCTGATCGCGGAGGACCGGTGAGCGGTTTTGTCTCCTTCGTCTCCGCCGGCCCGGGCGACCCTGAATTGCTCACGCTCAAGGGCGCCGCGCGGCTGCGCGAGGCCGATGTCGTGCTCTATGACGATCTTGCCTCCGGCGCGATCCTCGATCTCGCACGGCCCGGTGCCAATCTCGTCGCGGTCGGCAAACGCGCAGGGCGGCCCTCGACCAAGCAGCACCATGTCAACCGTCTCCTGGTCGACTATGCCGCAACAGGTTTGCGCGTGGTGCGGCTCAAGTCGGGCGATGCCGGTATGTTCGGCCGGCTCGAGGAGGAGCTGGAGACGCTGCGTGAGGCCGGCATCGGCTATGAGATCATCCCCGGCGTCACCTCGGCCTGTGTGGCCGCCGCGCAGGCCGGGATCCCCCTGACCCGTCGTCATACCTCGCGCCGGGTGCAGTTCGTGACCGGGGCTGATGTCACCGGCGAGCTGCCGCCCAATCTGAACTGGGCGGCGCTGGCCGACCCCGAAGCGACGACCGTGGTCTATATGGGCCGGCGTACCTTTCCGGCGCTTGCCGCAAAATTGGTCGCACACGGTCTCGCCGCGGATACGCCGGCGCTGTTCGCCGAATCCCTCGGCCGCCCCGACGAGCGGCTGGTCCGCACCACCATTGCCGAGCTTGCCGAGCAGCTTGCCCGCGGCGGCGGCGCCTCGACCGCCGCGGTGATCCTGTTCGGCGCGCTGGCGGGGGATTATCCGTCGTGACGGCCGCGGTCGCCCTTCTCCCCTTGACGCCGGCTCGCCGAAAGGGGCACACAGGACAGGCATGGTGCTCAACGCGGCGCAAAGCGCCGGAGCATAATCGGGAATGGGGACGGGCGGACCAAGTTGCGGCGCCCAAAGCCCCGGCCGCCCCCGCGACTGTAAGCGGTGAGGGGCTCCGATCAGCCACTGGGCCGAAAGGTTCGGGAAGGCCGGAGATCCCAGTGAACCGCGAGCCAGGAGACCGGCCCTGCACGTATTGAGGTCAAGGCCGTCGGGTGTGACGGCAGGAAGGAATTGAGCCATGCACATCGAACCCGGACTGGTGTCCGAAGCCAAGCTCGTGTTGAGTTACGCAACCGGCCTCGCCGCAGGCGGCGTTGCCTTGAAGCTCGCGGCCCAGACCGTGCGCGAGCAGGGCCTCATCTCGTTCGCAGCGCGAACATTGGCCACGACGGTCCTTGTCTTCGTCTTCTTCGAGATCCTGCCGCACTTCCCGGTCGGCGTGTCCGAAGTGCATTTCATCCTCGGCTCGACCTTGTTCCTGCTGTTCGGCGCGGCGCCCGCGGCCTTCGGCCTCGCGTTCGGCCTGCTGCTTCAGGGCATGTTGTTCGAGCCCGTCGACCTGCCGCAATACGGCATGAACGTCACGACGCTGCTGGTGCCGCTGTTCGCGATCCAGGCCATCGCCACGCGGATCATTGCCTGCAACACCGCCTATGTCGATTTGAAGTATCGTCAGGCGCTGGCGCTTTCGACGACCTATCAGGCCGGCGTGATCGCCTGGGTGGCTTTCTGGGCGCTCTATGGCTCCGGTTTTGCCATGAGCAACCTCGCCAGCATTGCGACGTTCGCGGCCTCCTATGCGCTGGTCATCGTGATCGAGCCGCTCGCCGATCTCGCCGTGCTGGCACTGGCGAAATCGCTGCGCGGCGTCACCGCGCCCGGCCTCGTCACCCCGCGCCTGCACAACGCGGCCTGAGGGATCAGCGAAGGGCGGTACGCCGCTCTTCGCGCTCGCGATGCTCACGCTCTCCCTGATAGGCATCGGCTGCGGCGATCCCGACCAGCTCACGCGCGCCGCGATTGAAGCGATCAACGCGGCCGACCTCGTCCTGATCCCGCGCAAGGGGACGGTGAAGTCCGATCTTGCCGATCTCAGGCGGACGATCTGCGCGGACGTGCTCACCAGCGACAAGACCGAGATCGCCGAGTTCGATCTTCCCGTGCGCGACGCCGGTGAAACGGATTACCGCAAGGGCGTGGACGATTGGCACGACGCGGTGGCCACGACCTGGCAGCAAGCGATCGCAAGACATCTTGCAGGCGAGGGCAAGGTCGCGCTGCTGATCTGGGGCGATCCCTCGCTGTATGATTCCTCGCTGCGCATTGCGCGCCGGCTCAATCCCTCGCCGAAGATCGAAGTGGTGCCCGGCATCACCTCAATCCAGGCGCTGTGCGCGGCACATGCTCTGCCGCTCAACGACATCGGAGAGGCCTTTCTGGTCACGACGGGGCGGCGCCTGCGCGAAGGCGGCTGGCCGGCAGGCGTCGATACTGTCGTCGTGATGCTCGACGGCGACACGGCGTTCCAGTCGCTCGATCCGGCCGGGATGCACATCTATTGGGGCGCCTATCTCGGCATGCCCGATCAGATCATCATGTCCGGCGCGCTGGCCGAGATCGGCACGCGCATCGTCGCGGCGCGGCAGGACGCGCGCGCGCGGCACGGCTGGATCATGGACAGCTACATCCTCAAGCGCGCGCGTTAAGCGAGGCAGCATGCTCCCCGAATGGGTCTATCAACAGTGCCCCGAGATCTCCGCGATGCACCGCGAGGCGGCGATCGCACGTCAGGCGCAACTGACAAAACCGGCCGGTGCGCTCGGCCGGCTCGAGCAGCTGGCGATCGAGCTTGCAGGCTTGCAGGCGACGGAGCAGCCCCGCGCCGCGCGCGTGCCGATCATCGTCTTCGCCGGCGATCACGGCATCGTCGCGCAAGGCGTCTCGGCCTATCCGCAAGCGGTGACCATCGCGATGATGGCGAATTTTGCCTCCGGCGGCGCGGCCATCTCGGTGCTGGCGCGTGAGCTCGGCTCCAGCCTGGAGGTGGTCGACGCCGGCACGCTGGCGCAGGAGGAAATGGCAGATCTCATCACTGACAAGCCGCGCAGCGGCACCCGCGATTTCAGCGTGGAGGCTGCGCTCACCCCTGCCGAGCTGGCGTTTGCCTTCGAGGCCGGCCAGCGCGCGGTCGCGCGTGCGGCGGCCAATCAGCCCGATCTGCTGATCTTCGGCGAGATGGGGATCGGCAACACCACGGCCTCGGCGGCGGTTGCGGCGAGCCTGCTTGGCAGCAGCGCCGGGGAGATTGCGGGCAACGGCACCGGGGTCGATGTGGCCGGCCGCGCGCACAAGGCGCGGGTGATCGATGCGGCGATTGCGCTGCACGGCGTTGCAGGGGCTTCGCCCGACAAAATCCTGTGCACTGTCGGCGGTCTCGAGATTGCGGCAATCTCAGGCGCGATCATCGCGGCCGCGCAAGCCCGCATCCCTGTCTTGATCGATGGTTTCATCGTGTCGGTGGCAGCGCTCGCAGCAGTGCGGCTGAACCCGTCATGCCAGCCGTACCTGCTAGCCTCGCATCAATCGGCGGAGCAGGGACATCGTCTGGTGCTCCGCGCGCTCAACGTGCAGCCGCTGATCAGCCTCGATCTCAGGCTCGGCGAGGGATCGGGCGCCGCCATCGCGCTGCCCTTGGTTCGGTCGGCCTGTGCTCTTCACAACGGCATGGCAACGTTCGCGCAGGCCAACGTGCCGGACAGGCCTAGCTGATCCGCTGGTTGACGGACACGACGCGCCAGCCGCTCGCGAGGCGATCGATCCGGGTCAGCGACAGCGGATCGATCACGAAGCGCAAGGCTGCTTGTGGCGTGAGGTCCAGCGCGATGCAGAGCGCGGCGCGGATGGTGCCGGAATGCACGACCAGCGTGGCCGATCCGGCTCCGATCCGCGACAGGCCCAGCCGGACGCGCGCGACCTGATCCGCAAAACTTTCGCCGCCCGGCGGCCGCGCATTGGCCGGATCGCTCCAGAACTGCGCATAGGTCTCCCCGCCGGTGGCAGTGAGCTCGTCGTGCCGATGGCCGGTCCAGTCGCCGAAATCCTGCTCCCCGAAATCACCGATCAACTCC
The DNA here is from genome assembly GCF_023073355.1 of Bradyrhizobium sp. 199. Taxonomy (GTDB): domain Bacteria; phylum Pseudomonadota; class Alphaproteobacteria; order Rhizobiales; family Xanthobacteraceae; genus Bradyrhizobium. The sequence continues at coordinate 2,316,360 of NZ_JADPJI010000005.1, read as the reverse complement.
GGTTCGAGCCCCAGCGCGCGCGCCGTCTCGACCGTGCGTCGCGACCGGCTGGCAAAGCACGCGGCATTCCCAGGCAGACGCCGCCGCAGCGCATCCAGCTGCGCGCGATCGCCGAGATCGGCCGGCGCATCGGCGGCGTGGATCGTCCCCTTCACGCCCGCGACGGGGGCGTGCCGTATCAGCCAGAGGAAGGTCTCGCCTTCCATGCTTATCTCCAGGGAAATTGGTCGTCGTGGCGATAACACCGCAACTGGTACATTGACTCTGTCTGGATCGTAATCCTAGATGCTCGCGACGGTTTCCCCGAGAGGGGATGAAAAGGGAATGCGGTGCGGGGAGGTTGTCCCCAATGCCGCGGCTGCCCCCGCAACTGTAAGCGGCGAATCTTGCGTCACGAGCCACTGGGTATCTCGGTCCCGGGAAGGCGATGCAAGGTACTGACCCGCGAGCCAGGAGACCTGCCGTCAGCCGTGGTCACACGCGAGATGTCGGTCGGGGAGTACAGACATTCGGCTTCATCGGACGGCTCAAGGGCCAAAAGGTGAGACCTCGTTCGCTGTGACGTGCCACTGACGTCATACCGAGGTCCAAGCCGTGTCTTCTATCCGCATCGTACGATCGCGAAAATTCCTGCTCGCCTCTGCCGTGCTGACGTCCTTTGCCGCTTTGGATGTGCCCGCCGCCCTTGCGCAGCAGGCCCGCGAACCCCTGCCGCCCGTCGAGGTGTCGCCGGCCGAATCCCGCAAGCAGGCGAGGCCAGGTGGCCGGGACGCGCAAAGCCCGCGCCGCGCAGCCGCGCGCAGGCCGGCGAGCGCAGTCGCGGCCCCCAAGCCCGCCCTGCCGGCTGCAACCGCACCAACGCCGCTCAACTCCAATGCCGTCGCCGAAAGCGCCTCGCGGCTCGGGTTGACGGTGCGCGAAACGCCCGCGACCGTCGAGGTGATCTCGGCCGAGACCATGCGCGAGCAGGGCTATCGCACCGTATCCGAGGTGGCGCAGGGCGCCGTCGGCGTCAGCGCCGGCGACAATCCGGCCGAGCCCGCGGCTTTCTCCATGCGCGGCTTCACCAACAGCCAGATCAACACTCTCAACAACGGCATCAAGATCGGTCCGCAGAACATGACCTCGCGGATCACCGACACCGCCAATCTGGAGGCGGTGGAATTCCTCAAAGGCCCGGCCTCGCTGATCTCGGGCGAGGGCGCCGCCGGCGGCGCGATCAATTTTGTCACCAAGCAGCCGCACACCGGAGCTATCAGGAACGAAGCTGATTTCTCCTGGGACTCCCTGAACTCGTTCCGCGCGCATTACGGCTCAGGCGGGAGCACCAATGTGCAGGGACTAGACTATCGCTTCGACGTCAGCCGTTCGACGCTCAACGGCTTTGCCGACGACACCAATGTCAAGACGTTCGGCACCTCCGGCCAGCTCAACTACCGCATCTCCGACAGTCTCAAGATCTGGGGCGCGGTCGAATATCGGGAAGACCGATCGAAGGCCTATTGGGGCGCCCCGCTGGTGCCGGTCGCCTTCAGCGGCTCGCATGCAACGACTGGGATCGTCTCGGGCAATTATGTCTCGAATTACAACAAAACCAATCTTGGTGCAGTCACCATCGACAACCGCACCTTTAACACCAATTACAACGTCCTCGACAATCGCAACGTCGCGCAAGAGGTGTGGCTGCGCGGCGGCTTCGAGCTGAAACTCGCCCCCGACCTGACGCTGAAAAGCCAGGCCTATGGCTACGGCGCGGAGCGCAAATGGTTCAACAACGAGATCGAGGCGTTCAATTCCACCACGAACTTGGTCGATCGCGAGCGCTTCTATGTCGCGCATAGCCAGCGCCTGGTCGCCAACATCACCGACCTGGTCTGGGACACCGATATCGCCGGTTTCGACAACCGCCTGGTTACGACGCTCTCGTCGAGCTATCTCGATTTTGTCAGGCCCGGCGCGGCAAACTTTCCGGGGGATTCCGTTGATCTCGTCGATCCCAACCGCGGCTTTTACGGCCTGCTCACCACCAAGCAGCAGACAGCGCGCATCGACAACGAGGCGCTGTCGTTCGAGGACCGGCTGAAGCTGACGCGGAACTTCGCGCTGGTCGGCGGCCTGCGCGTCGAGCACATCGGGCTCGACCGCAATTCGACCGACGCCGCCGGGATTGTGAACGCGGGCTTCCCGTTCACCAAAGACTGGGCGCCAGTGACGGGTCGCATCGGCTACACCTGGGAAGCCGTGCCGGGCCTGACCTTCTTCAGCCAATACGCCACCGGCGCCGACATTTCCGCCAACAACATCTTCCTGCTGGGGCCGACCCAGCCGCTCGACCTGACAACCGCGCGCACCTACGAGACCGGCGTCAAGCACCTGTTTTGGGACAACCGGGCAGAGTGGTCGTTCTCGGCCTATGACATCCTGCGCAAGAACGTCTATGCCGCGGCCGGCGGGCAGGCGCTCAACATTGCCGGGCGGCAGGAATCGAGGGGCGTCGAGCTTGCGGCGTCGGTGCGTCCGATCGATCCGTTGCGGCTGTGGGGCAACATCGCCTATGTCGATGCGCGCTATGCCGATTACAATTTCATCGGTGGCTCGTTCTCCGGCAACGCGCCGCCGAACGTGCCGCGCATCGTCGCCAACGCGGGGGCCTCCTGGCGCTTCTTCACGCCGTGGCCGGTGGAGCTCGGCATCACCGGCCGCCATGTCGGCGACCGCTACAACACCGACGCCAACGTCGTGACGATGAAGGCCTATACTGTGGCCGACGTCTATGCCTTCGTCGACATCCCCAAGACCGTGTTCAATGCCGTCGAGCGGGCGCGCCTGACCTTCCGGGTCCGCAATATCACCGACAAGCGCTACGCGATCTGGGGCGATCCGTTCTATCCCGACCAGATCCTGTTGGGCGCGCCGCGCACCTATGAGCTCTCGGCGGCGTTCAAATGGTGAGGCCTTGAGCGCATGATGGGCGCGATCATCCTGCTGCACCGCTGGCTCGGGATCGCGTTCTGCCTGCTGTTCGCGATGTGGTTCGCGACCGGCATCGTGATGCACTTCGTTCCGTTCCCGTCGCTGACGGAAGCGGAGCGCTTTTCCGGCCTCGCGCCGGTCGATCGCGTTCAGGTTCGAATGGCGGTGCATGACGCGGTAGCCGCCAGCGGGATCAAGGATGCAACGCGCGTTCGGCTGATCCAGCGAAGTGACGGGCCGGTCTACGTCGTGTCGGGGCCATCGCATCGGCGTGCGGTCCGCGCCTTCGATGGACAGGAGGCGCGGGTGACGTCTTCCGATGCCGCGCGCGCCATCTCGCAGGATCACGCCCGCAGCCGCAGGCTCGACGCCGCACGCGCAACGATCCTCGCGCAGGCGGATTACGATCAGTGGAGCGTACCGAACGGATTCGACCGCCATCGGCCCTTGTTTCGCGTAGCCTTCGACGACGCTGCCGGGACGGAGGTCTATGTCTCGTCGCTCACCGGCGAGATCGTGCTGGATACGACGCGAAGCGAGCGCGGCTGGAATCTCGTCGGCAGCGTGCTGCACTGGATCTATCCGACCGTGCTGAGAAGCAATTGGGCGCTGTGGGATCGCGTGGTCTGGACACTGTCACTGCTGGCCTTGATGGCAGCGATGCTGGGCGCGTTGCTCGGAATCCTGCAGGTCAAGCTGCGCGGACACCGGATGTCCTCACCTTATCGCGGCTGGCACGCGCTGCATCATCTCGTTGGCCTTGGCGCCGCGGCCTTCGTGCTGAGCTGGATTTTCAGCGGCTGGCTCTCCATGGATCACGGACGGCTGTTCTCGCGCGGGCAACTGGCCCCGGCAGAGGCCGGCGTGATGAACGCCGCGCCGGATTGGGTGGCTGCCTCGTCGCTCGAACGGCAACCGATATCGGCGTCTGCCCGCGAGATCGAATGGTTCGCCTTCAACGGCAATGTCTACCGGCGCGACCGGGTCGCTCTCGGCAGCCAGGCTCTGGTCACGGCCGCAGAGACGGCGAATGAGGGATACACGGGATTTTTGAGCGCGCGCGACGTTCAGGAATTGACGACGCGCCTCGCCGCGGGCTGCGCCGCACCGTCCGTTGTTGCCGAGAGCGACGACTATCCAGTTCGATCTGCCGTCCCTGGTGCGCCGGTCTACCGCTCACGCTGCGGCGAGCTCTGGTTCGATATCGACGGCGCCGATGGCAATTTGCTGCAAAGGCTGGACTCTTCGCGTCGTGCCTATCGCTGGGCGTACGGCGCGCTGCATACGCTCGATCTTCCGATCCTCATGGCGCATCCGTCTTTGCGCGATGTCGTAATCGTCGGGCTATGTGCGCTAGGATTCGTATTCTCCATGACCGGCGTCGTCATCGGGTGGCGGCGCTTGCGGGTGTCTCTGACAGTCTGACTGCGGCGCACGATCTCAACGTGGTGTTGCGGCGGCTCTTTGAGGGGCTGGGCGGGTCCAAATGGAGGTGAGATCCCACTGGCGAAGGCCTGGTTAGTGGCATACCATTTGCAAGCCAATGGGCTCTGGTTTCACGTGCCCTTGGCCAATGATGGCCGGCATCACTGGCATTACTGGGAGGACTTCATGGATCGCAGGACCGTATTGAAGGGACTGGCGGGCGCGGGCGGTCTGGCATTGACCGGCCTCTCGGCTCCCGCCATCGCGCAAGGGGCATCAGCCCGCACGCTCCGCTTCGTGCCGCAAGCCAACCTCGCCAATTTCGATCCGATCTGGGGCACTCAATATGTCGTGCGCAATGCCGCCGCGCTGGTCTGGGACACGCTCTACGGCATCGACGCGCAACTGCAGCCGCAGCGGCAGATGATCGAGTCCGAGGAGACCTCTGACGACGGCAAGATCTGGACGTTCAAGCTGCGCCCGGGCCTCAAGTTCCACGACGGCGAGCCGGTGCTGGCCAAGGACATCGTTGCCAGCCTGTCGCGCTGGGCGGCACGCGATCCGATGGGGCTGATGATCATTGCGATCCAGCAGGAATTGACCGCTGTCGACGACCGCACCTTCAAATGGGTTTTGAAGCAGCCCTTCCCGAAAATGCTCTATGCGCTGGCCAAGAACAACGCGCCGTGCTCCTTCATCATGCCCGAGCGCATCGCCAAGACCGATCCGTTCAAGCAGATCACCGAATATGTCGGCTCGGGCCCGATGAAGTTCGCCAAGAGCGAATGGGTCCCCGGCGCCAAGTCGGTGTTCGAGAAGTTCACCGACTACGTGCCGCGGCAGGAGAAGGCATCCTGGCTGGCCGGCGGCAAGCAGATCATGGTCGATCGCGTCGAGTGGATCGTGATGCCGGACCCCGCGACCGCGGCGGCAGCATTGCAGAACGGCGAGGTCGACTGGTGGGAGAACCCGATCGCCGATCTCGTGCCCGTGCTGAAGAAGAACAAGAACATCAGCGTCGATATCGGCGATCCCCTCGGCAATATCGGCTCGTTCCGCATGAACCATTTGTTCGCGCCGTTCAACGACGTGCGGGCGCGGCGCGCGGTGCTGATGGCGCTCAGCCAGGAAGACTATATGCGCGCCATCGTCGGCGACGACGACGCATTGTGGAAGTCTTTGCCCGGCTTCTTCACGCCCGACACACCTGTTTACAACGAAATGGGCGGCGAGATCCTGAAGGGCAAGCGCGACTTCGACGCCGCCAAGAAGCTGTTAGCCGAGAGCGGCTATTCCGGCCAGCCGGTGACGTGCCTGGTTGCGCAGGATCAGCCGATCACGAAGGCGCAAGGCGACGTCACCGCGGACCTCCTGAAGAGGCTCGGCATGAATGTCGACTTCGTCGCCACCGATTGGGGCACGGTGGGCTCCCGTCGCGCCGCAAAGACGCCGCCGGGCCAGGGCGGCTGGAACATGTTCCATAGCTGGCATGCCGGCGCCGATTGCATCACGCCGGCCGCCTACACCGCCATCCGCGCCAATGGCGACAAGGCCTGGTTCGGCTGGCCGAGCAGCCCGAACACCGAGAAGGAGATCACGGGCTGGTTCGACGCCAAGAGTGTCGACGAGGAGAAAGCGGCGATCGGGCGGGTCAACAAGGCGGCGATCGAGGATGTCGTCTACGCGCCGACCGGCTTCTTCCTGACCTACACAGCATGGCGCAAGAACGTCTCCGGCATTACCAAGGGGCCGCTGCCGTTCTTCTGGGGCGTGTCGAAGTCGGCATGATCGTGCGCTGAGGCCAGATGCTCTCTTACATCCTCCGCCGCATCGTCGCGACCTTGCCGGTGATGGCGATCGTCGCGCTGTTCGTGTTCAGCCTGCTCTACATCGCGCCGGGTGATCCGGCCGTGGTGATCGCGGGCGACCAGGCGAGCCCGGAGGATGTGGAGCGCATCCGCCAGAGCCTCGGTCTCGACCGTCCGTTCCTGGTCCAGTTCGGCAGCTGGGTCTGGCGCATCCTGCACGGCGATCTCGGCACCTCGATCTTCACCAATCTGCCGGTCTCGGCGATGATTGGACAGCGCTTAGGGCCGACGCTGTCGCTGATGATCGTCACGCTGCTGCTTACGATCGTGGTGGCGGTGCCGCTCGGCGTCGTGGCGGCGTGGAAGGCCGGCAGCCTGATCGACCGCATCATCATGGGCTTTGCCGTGTTCGGCTTCTCGCTGCCCGTCTTCGTGGTCGGCTACATGCTCGCCTATATCTTCGCGCTCGAGCTGGAATGGCTCCCGGTGCAGGGTTATACGCCGCTCACGCAAGGCTTCTGGCCGTGGCTGGAGAATTTGATCCTGCCGTCAATCGCGCTCGGCTGCGTCTATATCGCGCTGGTCGCGCGCATCACCCGCGCCTCAATGCTGGAAGTGTTGCAGCAGGACTATATCCGCACGGCCAAGGCCAAGGGCCTCGGGCAGGGCGGCATCCTGTTCATTCACGCGCTGAAGAACGCGGCCGTGCCGATCGTGACCGTGATCGGCATCGGCATCGCGCTCCTGATCGGCGGCGCGGTGGTGACCGAAAGCGTGTTCGCGATCCCCGGCCTCGGCCGGCTCACGATCGATGCGATCCTGCGCCGCGATTATCCCGTGATCCAGGGCATCGTGCTGCTGTTCAGCTTCGTCTACGTCCTCGTCAATCTGATGATCGACGTCATCTACACGCTCGTTGACCCGAGGATCCGCTATTGACCGACACGACCGTCAATCCGCAAGCGCTCCCGGCCGGCCTGGTCCTCGCGCCGCAACTGCCCGAAATCTTGCGGCCGGTCGCGATCCGGCGCGGCTTCATCGGATTCTTGCGCGGTCATCCCACCGTTGCGATCGGCGGCGCGCTGCTGCTCACGCTGGTCCTGATCGCGATCTTCGCGCCGTATCTTGGAACGGTCGATCCGACCGCGCTGGCGCCGGCCAAGCGCACCCGCGCGCCGTCGGCAATTTTCTGGTTTGGTACCGACGTGCTCGGCCGCGACATCTATTCGCGCGTGCTCTATGGCGCCCGCGTCTCGCTCACGGTCGGCCTGTCAGTGGCGATCTTCGCATCCGCGGCCGGCCTTGCCATCGGCATGGTCTCCGGCTTCATCCGCTGGGCCGACGGCATCCTGATGCGCTTCATGGACGGCTTGATGTCGATCCCGCCGATCCTGCTCGCGATCGCGCTGATGGCCTTGACGCGCGGCAGCGTCGGCAACGTCATCCTCGCCATCACCGTTGCCGAGATCCCGCGCGTCTCGCGCCTCGTCCGCAGCGTGGTGCTGTCGCTGCGCGAGCAGCCCTATGTGGACGCGGCCGTGGCCTGCGGCACGCGCACGCCGATGATCATCCTGCGCCACATCCTGCCCAACACCGTGGCGCCGATGCTGGTGCAGGCGACTTATATCTGCGCCAGCGCCATGATCACGGAGGCGATCCTGTCCTTCATCGGGGCCGGCACGCCGCCGACCATCCCATCCTGGGGCAACATCATGGCCGAGGGCCGCGCGCTGTGGCAGGTGAAGCCCTACATCGTGTTCTTTCCGGCGGCGTTCCTCTCCGTCACGGTTCTTGCCGTGAACCTGCTCGGCGACGGCCTTCGCGATGCGCTCGATCCGCGCATGGCCAAGAGCCTCTGATGGCGCGAGGCTGATCCGCGATGGCGCTGCTCGAAGTCGAAAACCTCCAGACCCACTTCCGCACCCCTGGCGGCATCAACCGCGCGGTCGACGGCGTGTCCTTCCATGTCAACGAGGGCGAAACGCTCGCCATCGTCGGCGAGTCCGGTTGCGGCAAATCGGTGACTTCGATGTCGCTGATGCGGCTGATCCCGGAGCCGCCGGGCAGGATCGCCGGCAGCATCCGCTTTGCGGGCAGGGACCTTTTGCAGCTCTCCGATCGCGAGATGCGCGCCATCCGCGGCAACGACATCTCGATGATCTTCCAGGAGCCGATGACGAGCCTGAACCCGGTGCTCACCGTCGGCCGCCAGATCCGCGAGACCCTGATGATCCATCAGGGCCTCGACAAGCAGGCCGCCGAAGCGCACGCGGTGGAGATGCTGACGCTGGTCGGCATTCCCGAGCCGAAGCGCCGCGTGCGCGAATATCCTCACCAGCTCTCCGGCGGCATGCGTCAGCGCGTCATGATCGCGATCGCGCTCGCCTGCAATCCGAAGCTTCTGATTGCGGATGAGCCGACCACCGCGCTCGACGTGACGATCCAGGCGCAGATCCTCAAGCTGATGCTGGATCTGAAGAGCCGGGTTGGCGCGGCCATCATTCTCATCACCCACGATCTCGGCGTCGTCGCCGAGATCGCAGAACGGGTCATGGTGATGTATGCCGGCCGCAAGGTCGAGGAGGCGCCTGTGGCCGAGCTGTTCCGTTCGCCGCGTCATCCCTACACACAAGGCCTGCTCGGCGCGGTACCACGGCTCGGCTCCTCGCTAACAGGCGCGGCACGACGGCTTGCCGAGATTCCCGGGCAGGTGCCTGACCTGCGCAACCCCATCAGCGGCTGCGTCTTCGCGGGCCGCTGTGCGCTCGCGACCGATCTGTGCCGGCAATATGCGCCGGGGCTCGAAGAAAAGGGGCCTCGTCACCTCGCCGCCTGCCACTATGCGGCCAAGGGAGCCGTCGCGGCATGAGTCCTCCGCTGCTGCAGGTCAACGACCTCAAAAAGCACTTCCCGGTCAAAAAGGGCCTGTTCAGCCGCAGATCCGAATGGGTCTATGCGGTAGACGGCGTCTCTTTCGAGATCGCGCGCGGCGAGACGCTGTCGCTGGTCGGCGAATCCGGTTGCGGCAAGTCGACGGTCGGCCGCGCCATATTGCGGCTGTTCGACATCACCGCGGGGCAGGTGATCCTCGACGGCCAGCGCATCGACGACGCCGCGCCGAGCGCGATGCGGCAGATGCGCCGCCGCGTGCAGGTGGTGTTCCAGGATCCGTTCTCGAGCCTCAATCCGCGCATGCGCGTGCGCGACATCGTGGCCGAGCCGATCCGCAATTTCGGCCTCGCCAAATCGGCGGAAGACCTCGAGGTCCGCGTCACGTCACTGATGGATACCGTGCGCCTGCCGCGCGAGGCGCTGAACCGCCGGCCGCACGAATTCTCCGGCGGCCAACGGCAGCGCATCGGCATTGCACGCGCGCTCGCGGCCGAGCCCGAACTAATCGTCTGCGACGAAGCGGTTTCGGCGCTGGATGTTTCGGTCAAGGCGCAGATCGTCAATTTGCTGCAGGATCTCCAGCGCGAGTTCGGACTTGCGCTGTTGTTCATCAGCCACGATCTCGCGATCGTCGAGCACATGACCCACCGCGTCGCCGTGATGTATCTCGGCAAGATCGTCGAGGTTGCCCCGCGCCGCGAGATCTTTGCCGCGCCAAGGCATCCCTACACCAGGGCGTTGCTGTCGGCGGTGCCGCTGCCCGAGCCCGGCGCCCGGCGCAATCCCATCATCCTCAAGGGCGACGTGCCGAGCCCGATCAATCCGCCGCGCGGTTGCCGCTTCCATACCCGCTGTCCGCTCGTGTTCGATCGCTGCCGGGTCGAGGAGCCGGTGCTTCGCGCCGCTGGAGCCGAGCAGTGGGTGGCCTGTCATCTTGAAGAGGTGGCGCCCGCGGCGAGCAGCTGAAGGGTGAGATTCGCGTTGGAAATTCGTGAATGAAAACAACCCCATCCTACTGTGCATGGGGTTGTTTTCGCGCTTTGATGTGGCCGGCCTCAACCCTGCCGGCGCAGGAAGCCCGTGATCGTCACCTTTTCCCAGATGCCCGCCGCGGCAAAGGGATCGGCGCGATTGAAGGCCTCGACGTCATTGCGACCGGGCGCCTCGATCAGGAACAGGCTGCCGATCATGGTTTGACCATCGTCGGAGACGAGCGGCCCCGACATCACGATCTGGACGCCGAAGGGCGAGGTGTCGCTCAGGAACGCCTTGTGGGCATCGTAATTGGCCAGCCGGCTCGGCAGCGCGCCGGCGCGATCGACGGCGTGAATGGCGAACAGCATGATGTCTCCGTTTCTTGGCTCAGTCTCGGGACGGCCGCAGGCGTGGCCGTCCGGGCTTGTCGTGGCGGTCAGCTTACTTGGCGCTGAGCTTGCCGGCATCCTCGAACGTCGGGCAGGTCCGCTGCTCCAGCGGCACGTCGAACGGCTGGTAATTGTCCTTGGTGATCACGGTCGGCTTCAGCACGATCTCGTTGATAACAGGCTGATTGCGCAAGGCGCGGATCGCCATCATGGTGCCGAGGCAGCCTTGGGCAAACCCGTTGTAGTCGCCGCTGGCCAGCAGCTTGCCGGATTTGATCGCGTCGATCGCCTCCTTGGTGCCGTTGATGCCGATCACCTGCGCCTTGCGGTTGGCGCCGTCGAGCGCCTCGATCGCGCCGACCGCCATGGCATCGTTGGCGGCGAGCACGCCGTCGATCTGCGAATTGGACTGCATCAAATTCTCCATCACCTGGAGCGCCTGCAGCCGCTGATAGTTGCCGGGCTGCGAGGCGAGCAGCTTGGCGCCAGGCGCTTCCTTGAGCGCGTCGTTGAAGCCGCGGACGCGGTCGACATTGGTCAGCGAGCCCTTGACGCCCTCGATTATGACGATGTTGCCCTTGCCGCCGAGCGTCTTGAGCAGGAAGCGCGCGGTCTCCAGGCCAAGGCTGTAATCGTCGGCGCCGACGAAGGACAGGAACTTGCCGCCCGCGGAGCGGTCGGTGATGTTGACGACCGGGATCCTGGCCTCATTGATCTTCTCGACACCAGGCACCATCGCCTTGTAATCGACCGGCGTGAACACGATCGCGCTCGGCTTCTTCACCACGACGTCCTCGATCTGGCTGAGCTGCTCGGGAATCGAATCCGGCTTGGTCGGGATATATTGCAGCGTCTTCGCGTTCAGGGTTTTGGCCATGCTGTCGGCCCCGACCCGCACCGTCTGGAAGAACGGGTTGGTCTGGTTCTTGGTGAAGACGGCGATGGTCTCGCCGTCAGCATGTGCGCCAGTGGTGAACCCAGCCGCGATCAGCAGCGGCAGCGCCAGATAGCCCAGTTTCTGTTTCATGTTGCCTCCATCCCTCGTTTGCTTGTCGGAACTCTAAGTGCTCATTGCGCGCGGCGACGGGTCTTCATGTCGAGCCAGACCGCGAGAATGACGATGACGCCGGTGACGAGCGGCTGCCAGTTGGCGCTGACCGACAGCAGGTTCATGCCGTTCAGCACCAGCGTCAGGATCAGCGCGCCGATGAACGTGCCGAACACGGTGCCGACCCCGCCGAACAGCGAGGTGCCGCCGATCAGCACGGCCGCGATCGCCGGCAGCGTCAGGCTCTCGCCGATGTCGGCCTCCGCCGAATTGAGCCGCGACAGGAAGATGATCGAGGCAAGTCCCGCCATCGTTCCCGAGACGGCATAGACCAGCAGCAGGCGCCGCGCGACCGGAATGCCGGAGAGGCGCGCGGCGACCGGATTGGCGCCGATGGCATAGATCTCCTGACCCCAGATCGTTCGTTGCGCGAAGAATGTTCCAATCCCGAGGAACACCAGCAGCAGATAAACCGGGATCGGCAGGCCGAACAGATAGCCGCTGCCGATCTGGCGGAAGCCGGCGGGGAAGCCGTGCAGGGTCTCGCCCGCCATGTACCAATAGGCTAGGCCGTTCAGCACCCAGAGCATGCCGTAGGTGGCGATGAAGGAGGGGATGCGGAGCGCCGTGACCATGATGCCGTTGAGGAGGCCAACGATGCCGCCGCAGGCAAGCCCGGTGAGGATGCCGAGCGCTGGCGAGCCGGTCTTGTGGATCACGGTGCCGGCGATGCAGGCGGACAGCGCGACATTCGCGCCGACGGAGAGATCGAGGCCGGCGGTCAGCACCACCAGCGTCAGACCGGAAGCGATGAAGAAGGTCAGGCTCGCCTGCCGCAGCACGTTGAGGATGTTGCCAAGGCTCAGGAAGGAATCGCTGAGCACGGCGAGCGCCGCGCAAATCAGAAACGCCGCCAGCAGGCGATAGAACACCTGGATCGCGTCCTGCGACAGGAAGGAGCGGGGCGGCGCGATGGCGTCCTTGGTGATGTCGGTCATGCGCGGCTCCGGAGGCCGTCGAGGAACAGGGCGACGATGACGAGCACGCCGACGCTTGCGACCTGCACCGAGGACGGCAGCGAGATCAGGTTCAGCCCGTTGCGCAGGACGCCGACCGAGAGGACACCGAGCAGGGTGCCGAGCAGCCAGCCATTGCCGCGCTCGAACGAGGTGCCGCCGACGGCGACGGCCGCGATCGCGTCGAACTCAAGCCCGAGGCCGGCGGTGGGGTGACCGGAATTCATCCGCGCGGTCATCAGCAGGCCGGCGATGCCGGCCATGGCGCCGCCGATCGCATAGACGGCGATCAGCAGCTTGTTTGGAGAGAGGCCGGCATAGCGCAGCGCCTCGCGATTGCCACCGAGCGCGAAGATGTAGGTGCCGAAACGGGTGTGATAAAGCAGCCCGTGGAATGCCGCATACGTCACCAGCGCCATCACGATCGGCACGGGCACACCGAGAAGCGTCGCAGAGTAGATGTCGCGCACGCTGTGGGGAATACCCACCACGCTCTGGCCGTCGCTGACGATCAGCGACAGGCCCTGCGCCATGCCGAGCGTGCCGAGCGTCGCGACGAAGGGCGGGATGCCCACGATGGCGACCAGCCACCCGTTGGCGACGCCGAACGCCGTGCCGACCAGCAGGCCGGCACCCAGACCCAGCAGCATCGATTTGGTCGCGAGCGACACGACGGCGACGCAGAGTGAGGTCAGCGTCAGCACTGCGCCCATCGACAGGTCCAATCCCTCGGTCATGATGATCAGCGTCATCGGCAAGGCGAGCATGGTCAGGATGGTCGACTGCACCAGCACATTGGAGAGGTTGGCGGCCGACAGGAAGCCGGGCGCGATCACGCTGAACAGCGCGATCAGGAGCACCAGCACCATCGCAACGCCGGGAATGCGTTGCAGCGGGTTGGGCGTCGAGACGGCCGCGGCCTCACGCATGGTGCATCCCCAGTCGCACGATGTTCTCCTCGGTCAGTTCGTGGCGTGTCAGGTGCCCGGCGATGCGCCCCTCGCGCATCACATAGGCGCGGTCGCAGACATGGCAGATCTCGATCTGCTCGGACGAGATCATCAGCGCCGCGGCGCCTTCCGCGACGAGACGGTCGATCAGGGCAAAAATCTCGGACTTGGCACCGATGTCGATGCCCCTGGTCGGCTCGTCGAAGATGAACAGCTTTGAGCCGGCCGCCAGCCATTTGCCGATCACGACCTTCTGCTGGTTGCCGCCGGAAAGCAGGCCGACGGTCTGGCGTACGCTCGGTGTTGCGATCCTGAGCTGCCGGATCAGGCCGTCAGAAGTGCGTTGCGCAGCGCGCTGGTCGAACAGGCCGCTCGGGAAAAGCTTTCGCAGAGCCGACACCACGAGATTGTCGCTCACCGAGCGCAGCAGCGCGAGGCCCTCGCTCTTGCGGCTTTCCGGGATCAGCGCGATGCCGCGACGGGCGGCGAGGTCAGGCTCGCCCGAAATGGTCTTGCCGTCGAAGATGATCTCGCCCGATGTCACGGGATCGGCGCCGAAGATCGCGCGCGCGACCTCGCTGCGGCCGGAGCCGACCAGGCCGCACAGGCCGACGATCTCGCCCCGGCGCACCTCGATGTTGATGTCGGAGATGCCGGTCGAGGAACTCAGGCCCTTGACCTCCAGCAGCAGCTCGCCGGGCTTGTCGGCGAAATGGCGCGGATAGGTCATGTCGATGTTGCGGCCGACCATCATGCGGACGAGCTGGTCCGGCGTGACGTCGGCGGGACGGACGCCGTCGATGCGGCGGCCGTCGCGCAGCACGGTGATGCGATCGCCGAGCGCGAACACCTCGGCCATGCGGTGAGAGATGTAGACGATCGACACGCCGTCGGCCTTCAGTCGTGCGATCAGTTCGAACAGCAGCTCGGTCTCGCGGTCGGACAACGCGGCGGTCGGCTCGTCCATGACAAGGATGCGCGCGTTCTGGCTGATCGCTTTTGCGATCTCGACCATCTGCTGCTGCGCGACGCCGAGCTTGTCGACGATGGTGGAATGATCGATGTCGAAGCCGATCGTGCCGAGCACGCGCTTCGCATCGGCCAGGATCTTGCGGCGGTCGATGGTGCCGGGGATGCGCCCCCGGGGCTCGCGGCCGAGAAAGATGTTCTGGGTGATGTCGAGATAGGGAACGAGCGAGAATTCCTGGAAGATCACGGCAATGCCGAGCTTCTGCGCATCTGCGGTCGAGGAGATCGCGACCCTCTTGCCCTCATGGTAGAACTCGCCCGCGTCAGCGCTGTAAGCGCCGCACAGCACCTTCATCAGGGTCGACTTGCCGGCGCCGTTCTCGCCCAGCAGCATGTGGACTTCGCCGGGGTAGACGGCAAAGGACACATCGTCCAGCGCCTTGACGCCGGGAAACTCCTTGCTGATGCCGCGCAGCTCCAGCAGCGGCGTCGGCGAGGTGACCTCGATCGGAAGCGCGCCGCTCATGCCTTTTCACTCATGCCGTGGCTCCGCCCGCGAAGATCTTTCCAGGGTTCATCAAGCCACTCGGATCGAGCGCAGTCTTGATCGACCGCATCACATCGACTGCCTCGCCGAGTTCGTCGGTGAGATAGTCGATCTTGCCGAGCCCGATGCCGTGCTCGCTGGTGCAGGTCCCGTCCATGGCGATGGCGCGGGCGACCATGCGGGCCTGCAGCGCCTTGGCGCCTTCGGTCTCCTCGGGCTTAGCGGGATCAATCAGGATCAGCATGTGAAAATTGCCGTCGCCGACATGGCCGACGATCGGCGCGGTAAAGCCGTGCTCGTCCGCATCGTGCCGCGTCTCGGTCAGGCATTCCGCGAGGCGCGAGATCGGCACACAGACGTCGGTGATCACGGCCCGTGCGCCGGGCCGCAGGCCGAGGCCGGCATAGAGCGTGTTGTCGCGGGCGTGCCACAGCCGGCTGCGGTCTTCCGCTGCCTTGGCCCAGGCAAAGCCGTGACCGCCATGGTCGGCGGCGATCGTCTGCGCGGCCTCGGCCTGCTCGGCGACAGAGGTCTCGGAGCCATGGAATTCGAAGAACAGGGTCGGGGCCTCGCGATAGTCGAGCTTGGCGTAGGCGTTGATGCCACGCATCATGACATCGTCGAGCAGCTCGATGCGTGCCACGGGAATGGCGGACTGGATCACGGAGATCGCGGTGTCCACGGCGTCGTGCAGCGTGTCGAAGCTGCAGACTGCGGCCGAGATCGCCTGCGGCACGGGATGCACCTTCAGCGTGATCTCGGTGATGACCCCGAGCGTGCCCTCGGCGCCGACGAACATGCGTGTCAGATCGTAGCCGGCCGCCGACTTGCGCGCGCGTCTGGCGGTGCGGATGATGCGGCCGTCGGCCAGCACCACCTCGAGCGCCATGACGTTGTCCTTCATGGTGCCGTAGCGCACGGCCATGGTGCCGGAGGCGCGCGTCGAAGTCATGCCGCCAATCGAGGCATCGGCGCCGGGGTCGATCGGGAAGAACAGCCCTGTGTTGCGCAGCTCCGCATTGAGCTGCTTGCGCGTAATGCCGGGCTGCACCACGGCGTCCATGTCGCTGTCGTGCAGCGCCAGCACCTTGTTCATGCGGGCGAAGTCGAGGCAGACGCCGCCCGCGACAGACGCGGCATTGCCTTCGAGCGAGGTGCCGGCGCCGAACGGCACGATGGGCATATTCGCGCCGGCGCACAGCTTGACGATCTCGGCGACTTCCTGTGTCGTCTCGGGGAAGACGACGATGTCGGGCGGCAGATTGCGATAATGCGACTCGCTCTGCCCATGCTGGTCGAGCACGCCGCGCGCAACGCTCGCGCGCGGACCGATTAAGCCTGTAAGGCGATCGGCCAATGCTGCCGTGCTGACCCGCGGTCCCATCCTCAGCTCCCGTCTGCTTTCCGTTGCCGGACTCTTGTTGGTCCGTCGCCGCGTAAGTCTAAGCGGCTCTTGCGCTGCTCGCGAGCTGCTTCAGGCCGAAATCGTAGTTGAGGTGGAAATACTCCTGCTCCACCATGCGACCATCCGGCGCACGGCCGGGCGGGCAGCGCACAAATTCCCGGATCAGGCTGTCCTTGACGCCGAACACCACGTCGCTGTCGAGATACTGGTCGCCCGCGACGAATACATGCGTCACGAGCTGCTCGAAACCGGGCGCCGAGATCATGAAATGCACATGGGCGGGCCGCCAGCGATGGCGGCCCTGCGCCTCCAGCATCTGGCCGACCGGGCCGTCGTGCGGGACGGGGTAGGCGGCCGGCTTGATCGACCAGAAATGGAAACGGCCGCTCGCGTCAGTGTGAAAGCGCGCGCGCATCGCAAGATTGCCGATGTCATCGAGCTGCTGCACGTCGTAATAACCGTCATCGTCGGAATGCCAGACGTCCACGACCGCGCCAGCCAGTGGCTTGCCGTCCACGGTCGAGACCGAGCCGGTGACCAGCATTGGATCGCCCTCCATCGGGCCGGAGATGTCGGCGCCGTTGTCCTTCTCCGGCGCGGCCTGGACGAAGAACGGCCCGAGCACCGTGGTCTCGGTCGCGCCTGCCGGCACCGGATGGTTGATTGCGTCGACCAGCATGGAAACGCCGAGCGTATCCGACAGCAGGATGAATTCCTGGCGCTTGTCGTCGCACATGTGCCCCGTGCGGGTGAGGAAGTCGATGCCGGATTCCCATTCCTTCTGGGTCGGCCGCACCTCGCGGACGAAGGCGTGCAGGTGGCGCACCAGCGCTTCGCTTACCTGCTTGATCCGCGGATCGGTCGCGCCTGCAATCCGCTCCAGCACCGCCTCGGTGATGGTGTTCTCGTTGAAATTGCGCATCGGTGTCTCCGCCGATCAGAGTTTGGGCTCGCCAAGCCCGGACAGCCGTTCGAGATGTTTGACCGTCGCGATGAAATCGGTGTCGCCGTCGCCTTGTGCGACCAGCGAGCCATAGATCTCGCGCACCTGGGCTGCGAGTTGCAGCGGCACGCCGACGGCATGCCCAGCGCCGAGGATAAGGTCGAGATCCTTGGCCATCTGCTTGCAGGAGAAAGTGGATTCGAAATCCCGGTTGCGCAGCGGCGCCGTCTTGTACTTCACCATGGGCGAAGCCACCGCGCTGTCGTCGAGCACCTTCAGGATGTCCGGCCAGGCAATGCCGCCCTTGCGCGCCAGCGCCAGGCTCTCGGCCATCATTGCCGCCGAGACGGCGATCATCAGATTGACCGAGAGTTTTGCGTAACGGGCTTCCTCGGCCGGCCCGAGATAGGTCTGGGCGCGGGTGAAGGCGGCGAACAGCGGCTTTGCGCTTTCGAAGGCGTCCTTCGGGCCCGAGACGAAGCAGGTCAGCGCGCCGGTATGAACGATGCTGGCATTGCCGGAGACCGGGGCACGCAGATAGGCAATGCCGCGGGCCTGTGCCGCGGCCGCAACTTCGTTGGAGGCCTCGACGCTTACGGTGCTGGTCTCGATCAAGACGGCACCGGGCGCCGTCGCTGCGATGAAGCCGGTCGGACCCAGCAAGGCGCCGCGCAGGGCGGCGTCATCGGGCAGGGACGTGACGACAGCGGCCTTGCCGCTCACGGCCTCGGCCGGCGACGCGGCGACCGAAATGCCTTGCGAGCGTGCCTCGCTGATCCGCGCCGTGCTCTGATCGAATGCTGTAACGGCGTAGCCGGCCTTGGCGATCAGCACCGACATCGGCAAGCCCATCTTGCCGATCCCGATGAAAGCGATGTTTTTCGAAGCATCTGTCATTGTTGTTGTCCGTTGGCGCCTTCAGGCGGCGCGTCCCTGTCGTTCGATGTCCTGCACCAGCCGCCGGCCGGATTGCGCCAGCAGCTCCTTCTTCGTCTCCAGCCCTTCGACCAGCAGCCGGCCTTTCCGCTTCTTCCAGGCGCCGCCAATCATCACGGCCTCGATATTGGCAAGGCTCGTCTGCATCAAGACGGTTGCGACGGGATCGTGCACCGGGACGAGGTTCAGATCGGAGGCGTTGATGACGACGAGGTCGGCGAGCTTGCCCGGTGTCAGCGATCCGATCTGGTGCTCGCGGCCGAGCATGCGGGCGCCTTCCGTGGTGATCCAGCGCAGGGCCTCGCGGACGGGGATCGTGGTGGTTACCGGAATGGCGCCACTCACTTTGCGCGACTCCGCATTGTCGAGCGAGCGCTGCATCGATAGCGCGATGCGGGCGGCGGAGAAAAGATCGCCGGCCAGGATGGATTCGAGGTCGATGCCGATCGTCGGGCGAACGCCGCGTTTGAGCAGCCGACCAGTAATTGGGAAGCCGTGGCCCTGGATCATCTCGTTCTCCGGCGTCACCGAGAAGGACACGCCGAGATCAATCATCCGGTCGAGGAGATTATCAGGCAGGTCGTTGCCATGGACGATGTTGATGCCGGCGCCGACATCGCCGGCCTCGATCAGCTTCTCCCAGCCGCCTGGTGTCTTGGCCGGGCCGCCGCCCTGATGCATCGATGCGATCAGCTTGAGCTCCCGCGCCATGCGGAAGTCATGCATGGCGACGTCGAGCGTCGAATAATGCGGGCCGAGAATGGCGAGCCCCAACGTGACGAGGCCGCCGCGATCGGCGAGGGGGCCTGCGAGCAGCCGCTCGACCTCGCGCCGCGGATGCGGCACTTCGGAGAAATGCGGCTCGCCCGGCTTCGGCTCGGGCTTCGGGGAGCCGTGAAAGAAGGCGGCGCGGATGCCGCTCGCGATCAGGCCGCGCACGGCAGCGTCGGTATGATCAGGTGTCGGATTGTTGTGGCACCAGTCGACCAGCGTGGTCGTGCCGCAATTGATCTGGTTCAGGGCGCCGACGAGGGTGGCGATATGGATGTCCTCGGGCCGGAACACGGTGGCAAGGCCGGCATGCATGCGGCGAAAATATTCCAGCAGCGTCCAGTTCGCGGCATAGCCACGCAAACCGGTCTGCCAAGTGTGCATGTGCGCGTTGATGAGGCCGGGAATGACAATGCGGCCCTTGCCGTCGACGATCTCGGTTTCAGCCGCGCCGCTGCCGAGCTCGATCGACGGCCGAACGTCGGCGATGCGATTGCCTTCGACCAGCACGTCGCCGGTGCTGAAATCGCCGATCGCGTCATCCATGCTGATGACGACAGCGGATTTGATCAGCTTGCGCCGCATCGCTTCAAGCCGCTGGTTCGACCGCGCCCGGCGGTTCGCCGGCCCAGGCGCGCGCGATCAGGTCACGGATGGCATTTCGGTCTAGCGGCCGCGGATTCCAATAGGCGTTGGTGACAGCGAGGTCGGCCGCCTTCTCGATTCCGTTCTCGGGCATGCCGACGTCGCGTAGCGCGGTCTTCGCGCCCAGCCGTTTTGCAAGTTCGAAAAGCCCATGCGACGCATCGGCCGCGCCGATCGCGCGCGAGATGCGCGCCATGGCATCCGGCACGGCCAGTGCGTTGTAGGCAAGCGCGTGCGGCAGCACGATGGTGTGTGTCTCGGCATGCGGCAGGTCGAAAGTGCCGCCGAGCGTGTGGCAGAGCTTGTGATGCAGCGCCATGCCGACGGTGCCGAGGCAGACGCCGCACAGCCACGCGCCATAGAGCGCCTCGGTGCGGGCCTCGCGGTCGTCGGCCTTGGCGGCGATCGCGGGCAGGGCGCGTGCCAGCGCACGGATGCCTTCTTCCGCCATCAGCGAAGTGACGGGATTGGCATCGCGCGCATAGAGCGCCTCCACGGCATGCGCGATCGCGTTGATGCCGGATGTTGCGGCCAGACTCGCCGGCAGCGTCAGGGTCAGATCGACATCGTAGATCACGGTCTCCGGCAGGATCGCCGCATCGCGCACCGTGGTCTTGAGGCCGTTCTCGGTCTGGCCGACGATCGGCGTCATCTCCGAGCCGGCATAGGTGGTGGGAATGCAGAGCTGGTTGATTCCGGTGCGCAGCGCCAGCGCTTTGCCGAGGCCCGTGGTCGATCCGCCACCGAGCGAGACGACGCAATCGGCATCCCACGCCTTCATCGCTGCGAGCGCCCGCTCCGTGACGTCGACCGGCGTATGCATGGTGGCTTCAGAGAACAGTCCGGCATAGAGCGCGCCGAGCGCCGCCCCCAGGCTCTTGCCTTGTGCTTCCTGCTGCGGCGTGGTCAGCACCAGCGCGCGCGTGCCGCCGAGCCGTTCCACCTCGGCTTTGGCCGACGCAAGCGTTCCGCTGCCGAACACGACGCGGCAGGGCAGGTTTTCAAAGGTGAACGAACCGATCATGCGCCGGTCTCTTTGATGGGATAATCGACCTGGAAGCGTCCGATCCGCAAGTCACCCAGGGCTTCGCGTACGCGCAGATGTTCCGGATGGTTGGCATAGGCGCTGAGCGCCGCCTGGTCGGTAAATTCGGAGAATAGGACCACGTCGCACGCGTAATCGACCGCGCTGACGTCGAGGCCGACTTCGATATGGGTAAGGCCGTCGATCCGCCCCTTGAGGCCCTCGAATAGGGTCTTGACCTTGGCCCGGGCGGCGGCGCGCTCCTCCTGGGTCTCGCCGCGCAGCCGCCACATCACGATGTGCCTGATCGGGCCCGACATTTCTTGATTTCCTCGCCTGCCATTCTCGTTTGTTGGGCTTATTTTGCCTTGCAGAAATCGGAAATAAAGGCCAAAATTTGTAAGTCTCTTTTCCTCTTTTAGCAAAAATGGACCGGCTGCTCCAACTCGAGGTCTTCTCCAAAACCGCCGAACTCGGCAGTCTGTCCAAAGCTGCCGAAATCCTGCGGATGTCGAACGCGGCCGCGAGCCGTCACCTCAGCGCGCTGGAGGAGCGGCTTGCGGTCCGGCTGATCGAGCGCAACACACGCCGGCAATGGCTGACCGAAGCCGGGCAGGAGCTGCTGCAGCGTTGCAGCACGCTTTTGAATGAACTCGCCGAGGCCGAGGATGCGGTCTCCGACCGCGCGCTGTCGCCGAAGGGCATGCTGCGCGTGACGAGCTCGCTGTCCTTTGCGATGATCTATCTCGCGCCGATGCTGCCCGCCTTCCGCGCGCTCTATCCAGATCTCAGCGTGCAGATCATCAGCGCCAACCGCTATCTGGACTTCATCGAAGCCGGCATCGACGTCGCAATCCGCACACGGGAGCACGAGCCGGATTCCAACATCATCGTCCGCCGCATCGGCCAGATGCATCGTGTTCTCGCGGCGGCTCCCTCTTACCTGGAGAAGCACGCCCGCCCGGAGCATCCCGCCGATCTCGCCCGGCACAACATGCTGATCTACAATCTCGCCAACGATCCCTATTCGTTGCGTCTGAGCCAGGGCAGCACGACGCAGACGGTCCGGATTGCGCCGACGCTCGACAGCAATGACGGCCAGATCATCTGTGGCGCAGCGCGCGCAGGGCTCGGCATCCTGATCCAGCCGCTTTATATCGTTCAAGCCGATATCGCAGCCGGCCGGCTGGTGCCCGTCCTGATGGGCTGGGAACTGCCGCTGCTCACCATGAACATCGCCTATCAAAACCGCGTCAGGCTGCCCGCCAAGATCAGGGTCTTTTCCGACTTCCTGGTCGGCTATATTCGCGAGCATTCGCTGCCGGGGATCTGGATCGACGCGGCGTAATGAGCGGGAAGCAGCCATGTATCTCGGCATCGATCTCGGGACCTCCGCAGTCAAGACCGTTCTCGTCGACGATGCCCAGCGCGTGATTGCAAGCGAAAGCCGGCCGCTCGCGACCGCCTCGCCGCAAGCCGGCTATTCCGAGCAGGATCCCGCGCAGTGGATCGATGCCACGTTCGCCACGCTGGATGCCCTGAAAGCAACGCGTGCCGGCGAGCTGGCGGCTGTCAAAGGCATCGGACTCTCCGGACAGATGCACGGCGCCACGTTGCTCGACGCCAACTTGAGACCGTTGCGGCCCTGCATCCTCTGGAATGATGGCCGCGCCGCCGCCGAGTGCCGTGTCCTGGAGCAGCGCTGGCCCGCATTGAGGGCCACGACGGGCAACAAGGCGATGCCTGGCTTCACCGCGCCAAAACTGCTCTGGATCGCGACGCATGAGCCTGACATCTTTGCAGCGACGAAGCTCGTGCTGTTGCCGAAAGCCTATCTGCGTCTGGTGCTATCAGGCGAGGCCATCGAGGACGTCTCGGATGCATCGGGTTCGCTGTGGCTCGACGCCGCCCGCCGGGACTGGTCGGACGCAGCACTCGCCGCGACTGGCCTGTCGCGCGATCAGATGCCGCGTCTGGTCGAGGGATGCGCGCCCGCAACGACACTGCGGAGCGAGCTGGCGCGCCGCTGGGGCATGACCGGGCAGCCGGTCATTGCGGGCGGCGCCGGCGACAATCCGGCAGGTGCCGTCGGCATCGGCGCGATCCGGCCCGGAGCCGCCTTCATATCTCTGGGAACTTCGGGTGCCTTGCTGGCGCCGAGCGGCACAATTGCCGCCAACCCGGACCGGGCGGTGCATACATTCTGCCACGCCATTCCCGGCATGTGGATTCAGGCTGGCGCGATCCTCTCGGCCGCCTCCTGCCTCGCCTGGGCCGCGCGCCTGTTCGGCGTCACCGAAGCCGAGTTGCTGGCGCCGCTCGGGCCGCGCCCACAAGCGCCGTCGCCGGTGAGCTTCCTGCCTTATCTCGCGGGGGAGCGGACACCGCACGACGATCCCGCCGTGCGCGGCATGCTCGATGGTTTGAGCCATGGCACCGATCGCGACACGATCGTGCGGGCGGTGCTCGAAGGCGTTGCTTTCGCGCTGGCCGATTGCCGCGATGCGCTCGCTTGTGCCGGCATTGCGATCGCGGAAGCCGATGTCATTGGCGGCGGGTCGCGGTCCCGGTTTTGGCTCTCGGTGCTGGCGAATGTGCTGGATGTGCCGATCCATCGCTTTGCCGGAGGTGAGACCGGCGCGGCGTTCGGTGCGGCGAGATTGGGGCGGCTTGCTGTCACCGGTGAGGCAATCGATGTCGTCTGCACAACTCCGCAGCGCATCGAGACATTCGAACCTGACACCGGGCTGACCGGTGCCTATGCCGAGCGGCTTCCCGCCTGGCGCGAACTGTATCGGCCGCGCCACTAACATCGTCTCGATGTTGCATTCTCCTGTGTTCGGTATTGCTCTGGCCTGCGGCCTTTTGTTTAATGCGTGAACCGCGCTGACAGAAAGATCGAGACGCGGGTGGGAAACGCATTGTGCGCCGGGAGGCACGATGAACAATCCGATCCTCGAGATGCGCGGGGTCTCCAAATCCTTCTTCGGCATCAAGGCACTGCGCGCTGTCGATCTCACCGTCTATGACGGCGAAGTCCATGCCTTGATGGGCGAGAACGGCGCCGGCAAGTCGACGCTGATGAAGATCCTGTCCGGCGCCTACAGGCCTGATCCGGGCGGCGAGATCCGCATCGACGGAAGCTTGGTGCGGATCGAAGGTCCACTCGGCGGCCGCAACGCAGGCATCTCCATCATCTATCAGGAGCTGTCGCTCGCCCCCAATCTCAGCGTTGCCGAGAATATTTATCTGGGACGCGAGATCTCGCGTTCAGGAATGCTGGCGCGCGGTGTCATGCGCGAGGGCGTCGGCCCCATCCTGAAACGGCTGGGCGCGGACTTCCTGCCATCGACGCTGGTGGCGCATCTCTCGATGGGCCAGCGCCAACTGGTCGAAATCGCGCGTGCCCTGCATGCGCGGTCAAAAATCCTGATCATGGACGAGCCGACCGCCGCGTTGTCGGCGGGCGAGAGCGCGCGGCTGTTCGCGCTGATCCGCCAGCTTCGCGCCGAGGGGCTTGCCATCATCTACATCTCGCATCGTATGGACGAGGTCTATGCGCTCGGCGACCGCGTCACCGTGCTGCGCGACGGCCGGCTGGTCGGCTCGCTCGACAAGCCGGAGATCCGCGCCGACACGATCGTGCGGCTGATGGTCGGGCGCGACGTCTCGTCGTTCTACAAGAAGGACCACGATCCCAAGGCGGGGCGGGGACATCCCGTGCTCGCAGCGATCGACATGGCCGATGGCCACCGCGTCAGGGGCTGCTCGCTCACCGTGCATGCGGGCGAGGTGGTTGGTCTCGCCGGTCTGATCGGCGCCGGCCGCACCGAGCTTGCGCATCTCATCATCGGCGCCTCGCCCAAAATCTCCGGCCGGCTCGAGCTGGAGGGACGGAAACTCGAGATCCGCACGCCGGGCGACGCGCTCGAGGCCGGGATCGCCTATCTGACCGAGGACCGCAAGGCGCTCGGCTTGTTCCTGGACATGTCATGTCTTGATAACATCAACCTCACGGTGCTCGGGCGCGATGCGAAGCTCGGCTGGTTCCTGGATCGCGACAAGGCGCACGAGCGCGCCGACCGAGCCTTCGCCGGGCTCAGCATCCGCGCCGCCAATGTCGGCGTACCCGCGGGTGGCCTGTCCGGCGGCAATCAGCAGAAGCTGCTGCTGTCGCGGCTTCTCGCGATCGCACCAAAGGTGCTGATCCTCGACGAGCCGACGCGTGGCGTCGATGTCGGCGCCAAGTCGGAGATCTATTCGATCATCGACAATCTGGCCAAGGCCGGCACCGCCATCCTCGTCATCTCGTCCGATCTGCCTGAGATCATCGGCATCTGCGACCGCGTTGTCGTCATGCGTGCCGGCCGCATCGCCGGCGAGATGACACGCGGCCCCAATTCGCCGCTGACACAAGAAGACATCATGGCGCTTGCCACGGGGATGGAGCATCTCGATGCCTGACAATGGTGCTTC
Source organism: Bradyrhizobium sp. 199 (assembly GCF_023073355.1). Lineage (GTDB taxonomy): Bacteria > Pseudomonadota > Alphaproteobacteria > Rhizobiales > Xanthobacteraceae > Bradyrhizobium. Next base: position 2,291,168 of record NZ_JADPJI010000005.1, on the reverse strand, counting down.
GCAGGCCCAGCCCGCTCCGAGCACGACGACCAATGGCGCTGCCGCCGAGACAAAGCGCCAGCGGGTCAGGATGCTGATCAGCGCGCTCGGGATGCTGCCGGTGCTGCTGATTCTCTGCATCGGCTTCCATTTCCTGTCCGAGGGACGCTTCTTCACCGGACAAAATCTCGGAATCGTGCTGCAGCAGGCGGCGGTGAACACCGTGCTCGCCGCAGGCATGACCTTCGTCATCCTCACTGGCGGCATCGACCTCTCGGTCGGCTCGATCCTGGCGGCCTCCGCGATGGCCGGGCTGACGCTCTCCAAGCTGCCGGAGCTTGGCATGCTGTGGCTGCCGGCAGCGCTGCTCACCGGCCTTGGCTTCGGTATCGTCAACGGCGCGCTGATTGCGCTGCTCCGGTTGCCGCCTTTCATCGTCACGCTCGGCTCTCTCACCGCCGTGCGGGGCCTCGCGCGGCTGCTCGGGGCCGACACCACCGTCTTCAATCCGTCGATGCCTTATGCCTTCATCGGCAATGGCTCGCTGACGTTCATTCCCGGCGTCGCGTCGATCCCGTGGCTGTCAGTGATCGCCTTGCTCGTCATCCTGGTCTCGTGGCTGGTGCTGCGCCGGACCGTGCTCGGCGTGCACATCTATGCGGTCGGCGGCAATGAGAGCGCGGCGCGGCTCGCCGGCATCAAGGTCTGGGCCGTGCTGATCTTCGTCTACGGCATCTCCGGGCTTTTCGCCGGGCTCGGCGGCGCGATGCAGGCGGCGCGGCTCTATGCGGCCAACGGCCTGCAGCTCGGGCAGTCCTATGAGCTCGACGCGATCACCGCCGTGATCCTGGGCGGGACCTCCTTCGTCGGCGGCATCGGCTCGATCTGGGGCACGCTCGTCGGCGCCCTGATCATCGCCGTGCTGTCGAACGGGCTGATCCTCGTCGGTGTCTCCGACATCTGGCAATACGTGATCAAGGGCCTGGTGATCATCGGTGCCGTCGCGCTCGATCGCTACCGGCTGCAAGGCTCCGCCAGAACGTGAAGGTTCTGCCGGAACTTGAAAATGCGAAGTTCCGCTGCGGCAACTGGTCTGCCGTGCCGGGGACGAAGACAGACCAGGGAGGAAGTCCATGTTGAAGATGTTCATGCTCGCCGGCGCCGCGATGGCGCTAGCCTCAAGCACCGCGCCGTCCTTCGCCAAGGAGCTCAAGTCGATCGGCGTCTCGCTGGGGTCGATGGGCAACCCGTTCTTCGTCGCACTGTCGAAGGGCGCCGAGTTCGAGGCGAAGAAGGCCAATCCCAATGTGAAGATCACGACGGTCGGCTTCGAATACGATCTCGGCAAGCAGGTGACCCAGATCGACAATTTCATCGCTGCCGGTGTCGACCTGATCCTGCTCAATCCCGGCGACCCCAAGGCGATCGGGCCGGCAATCAAGAAGGCGCAAGGCGCGGGCATCTTCGTCGTTGCGGTCGATACCGCGGCCGAAGGCGCCGATGCCACCGTGACCACGAACAACGTCCAGGCCGGCGAGATCTCCTGCCAGTACATCGTCGACAAACTGGGCGGCAAGGGCGACGTTATCATCGAGAACGGGCCGCAAGTCTCCGCCGTGATCGATCGTGTCGTCGGCTGCAAGAACGTGTTTTCGAAGAACCCCGGCATCAAGGTGTTGTCCAACGACCAGGACGGCAAAGGCTCGCGGGAAGGTGGCCTCACTATTGCGCAGGGCTATCTGACCCGCTTCCCCAAGATCGACGCCATCTTCGCCATCAACGATCCGCAGGCGATCGGCACCGACCTTGCGGCGCGCCAGCAGAACCGCAGCGGCATCGTCATCACGGCGGTCGACGGCGCGCCCGATATCGAAGCCGCGCTGAAAGATCCGCAATCGCCGCAGATCCAGGCCTCGGCTTCGCAGGACCCGTTCTTCATGGCGCGGCGGGCCGTGCAGGTCGGTGTCGGCATTCTCAATGGCCAGAAGCCGGCCTCGACCGTCGAGCTGCTGCCATCCAAGCTCGTGACCAGGGACAACGTCGCCCAGTACAAGGGCTGGACCTCGGATCGCTCCCAGTAAGCGCCGCACCTGCCACATCAAGATGATGGACGGTGTCATTGTCGCTGCGCTGGCAGTGTCCAGCGCGGCGACGGTCTCGGGAGGGTGCACCAGCCGGGCTAGCAGGCGGTATGGGGGCTGGTTCGAGCGGACGGCATCGCCGACGGAAATTTGCTCCCCAAGGCGCGGATCTTGGGTTGGACGCGCGATCCGTCGATCACTTCGAGCTGGCCGTAGCGGTTCAGGGTATGGAGCTTCCTGCCGGGCCATAGCGGTCCGGGCCTCACAGAATGGCGCACGATCTGCTTGAAGGCGGTCGGCGACAGTTCGACCACTTCCGCCAGCGCGAGGGCCGCGCCGTAACCGTCCGTGCAGTTCTGGATCGGGCGCCACAATTTGTCATTCAGCGTGACGAAATTCCCGGCCGGCCGCGTGCTTGCGCGGTCAATCAGGACCGGATTGCTGGAATGGGGCAACCAGGGGCCCAGCAGGCGGTCGGCATAATAGATCGCCAGCGAATCCGAATAGCCACCGGTTCCGTCGCGCCAGGCTCCGAACAGATAATGCAGGCCGTTGTGCTGTGTGATGGTGACGTCGGCCAGCTCGAGGCCAGAGAGAAGCGTCGCGTGTCGCTCCCATTTGTCCGGGAACCGGATGCATTTGTAGAGGGCGACGTCGCCGTGGGTCGAGCTTTCCGGGATCATCCACAACGCGCCATCGTCTTCGATCAGAAACGGATAGGAGAGGTGCCAGGGCTTCTCCAGCACCGGCACGACCTCGCCGACCGGTCCACTGTCATTGAACTCGATCGCCGAGATGATGCCTTTCCCGACACGGTGGTCGAGGTCCTCGAAGAAGACGAATGTTCGCCCCTGCCACGTGATCGGAAAGGGATCGGCGTAAAAGCGATGTCCGGGATCAGGAAGAATGTTCCAGTCCGGTCCGGACAGATCGCCGGTTTGCCAGACGCCCGCGCCCTTATTGAAGCGCCATCCGACATGCCAATGGGGAGCATAGCAGCAGAGGCGATAGATCTCCTTGGCGATCGAGACGGCAAGGCCGCGCGCGACGTAGCCAACGGGGCCACGGCGCGGGCCATCCCCAGCCGGCCGCGCCAGTTGCGGCACGATGCGCTGTCGTCCCGACAGGATCGCCGCCACCATGGTCAGGGTTCGCGCCATAACGGTTTCAAGTCCGCCGCTGAGGCCGGCGGCAATCTCTCCGGATGGATGGCCGCGATCGAGGACTGAACCGTCGACCTCGTTGACGAGGTCGATCACCGGCAGGTCGCCGGCGAGAATGGCGGCGAGAGCGGCGTTTTCGCCAGCAACTCCATTGAACAGCGGACGGAGATACAGCGGTGCGGAGCTGTTCGGATCGCGCGCGCCGCCGGTGAAGTCGACGATCACGTCGGCCGCCTGGTTACGAACCTGCGTCCGTTCCGGAGCGATGTTCAACCGGTTGGCGCCGCTGTGCTTGCCCTTGTGCAACACCATGCGTTCGAGCTCGAACAGCGCGTCGAGACCTGCGGGGCGGGGCTCGGCCGTGGCCGCCCACGCGATTTGAACCGGCACGTCGCGGCCGTCTATCGATAGCGTTTCGCGGCTCATCCAGCGCCGCGCGTGCTCACGTTCACAGCGAAACTCGATGATCATGTCGAGCCAATCTATTCCAACGTATCAGGTCAAGTGACCTGGCTGAGAATTCGAACGTATTCCTCCACCATGGCATCTACCGAATAGCGCAACCGCAGGCCTTTGGCGTTTTGTCGCAGTTCATTGCTCAAATGCTGGTCCGTCAGAAGCCTGGAGACGGCTGCCGCGAGCTTCGTATGATCGGAGGCGTCGACGAAAAGCGCAGTCGGCCGTCCTTCGTAGGACAACACCTCGCGCAAGACGGGCAGATCAGTCACGACGGAGGGAACACCGGCGTTTGCAGCTTCGACTGCGGCCAGACCGAAGGTTTCAGCCTGTGTCGGGAATACAAACACGTCCAGACAGGCGAGAAAATCCGCCATTCGGCTGGGAGGGATTTCCCCGAGCAGATGCAGCCTGTCCGACACCTTCAATTCATTCGCCAGCAGCCTCAGCCGGGCCTCGTCGGCACCCTGGCCGGCGAGCGCAAGATGCCAGGATGGTTGATCCGGCAGCAGACGTATCGCCGCGTCGAGCCGCTTGTGCGGATGCAGCCTTGCTGCGCAGCCGAGCAGGACACGATCCGGCGGCAGATTGAATTTTTGTCGTGCCGTCTCCTTCGACAAGGTGAGGGCCTTGTCGTCGAAGCCATGCGGGACATGGACCATGCGTGACCGGTAGGCCGCAGGGTAGCGCGAATATTCACGCTCCATATCATGCGAATTGAGCGTGATGCGGTCGAAGAAGCCGAGGCTGCCCATGACGATGTCGGCGGTGCGGACCGGCCAACTCATCGCCAATGCGGATGAAACCTGGTTGGCGACGACAGGTGCGCGGCTGACGAGGCGCGTCACGCCGCCGCCAATGATGTTGCCGAAATGCTGGAATGTCAGGACGGCGTCGGGCTTGATCGTGCTGATATGACGGCCGAGCGTCCACAGCATCCGCAGCAGCGCCGCCGGATTGCCCGGCCGGCTCGCGGCGCAGTAGAGCGTATCGGGCGGCTCATCGAAACATTTCGATTTACGGAAGAAGAACAGATTGGTGACCCGATAGCCGCGAGCGGTCAGGCCCGCGCCGAGCAGCCTGGAGATCTCCTGCGCACCGGCGTTCTCGGCCTGGGTTTGCGCGAGAAGCACGTGCAGCTTTCGTCCGCTGCCGTTTGACCGTGCGAGTGCTGTCACAGTCGTCTCGCCCAATTCCTTGTCCGGCTGATAGTGGAGCACCCGACCCGACCCGCTTAGAGAAACGAAATCTTCACCTTCTTAACTGCGTACCTACCATGCGGACATCGCGCGGACACCGACTAGCGCCAAACGGAGTTAATGCGAGGCTCGCTGTGGAATTCGTTCGCGCACTCATTTCGCTGGTTCCCGCATGGTGCGCAGCGCCGAACGACCCGCGATTGACGTCTAGTCACCGGAATCGGCGCCGCGGACCGCATAATTGCCGCGTTTCATGGCGGTGAAGCGCAAAAGCACGAGAATTGAGGGATCCACCCCTGTCCGCCTGCGGCAGAGGACGTTCAGGGCAATGGTCGCGAGCGCCAGCGACACCGTGGCCGAAACCGCCGCGCCAAGCACGCCGAGCCAGGGAATGAGGATGAGAAATCCAAGGAGCCGCAGTGCGACGTTGGTGGCAACCACGGGAACATAGATCCGTTCATGGCCGGTCAGCTGCAGGATCGCAGCCGCCGGGCCGCCTGCGGCCTGGATGGCCGTTCCGATCGCAAGCACGATCAAGACCGAATGCTGCTCGGTGAAGTGGGGCCCGAACAGGTTGAGAAGATAGGGGCCGCCGATCCAGATCGTGGCGAGCCCGGCGGCCACGCAAAGCGCGGTCACTTCCGCCATCAGCCGCAAGGTTCGTTCGAACTCCCGATGGTTCTTGCTGAAATACAGCGAGGGAAGCCGGCGGGCGCCGAACGTGTACAACGCCGCGGACACCATGGCGAACATGTTGGCCAGGCGCGAGGCGGCAAAGTAGATTCCGGCGGTCGCCGGATCCATCATCCAGTAGACCAGAATGACGTCGAAATACTGGTTTGCGGCTTCGAGGATGGATGCGAGCCAGAAGTGCAGGGCGCTCGACCGCCAGCGCGAGGTTTCGGAGCGCGCCGCCGTGCCGCGCAGATCCGGCAGCACGCGGGCGATCGAAATGATCTGCGCGGCCAGACCGACCGACATGGCGATCGTCATAACTGCGATCAACTCGGCGGGATCGAGTTGCCGATGGCCGAGCAGCATGGCGAGCAGAAACAGGACGACGATGACCCGCCAGAAGAACTCGCGATTTCCTTCGCCCATGAGAATGCTGACCAGCGAGCGCGCCACCTGGCTGCCGAGCATCACCCCGGCATTCACCGCCGTGTAGGCCGACACCGCAACGATGATCAGCCACCAGTCGCCTCTCATGTTCGCGACGGTGGCGATCCCGGCGATCACAATCAGCATCGCGACCGAGGCAATCTTGAAGCTCGAGAGGAGGACACCTTTGGTGAGGTCCGGCCTGTCACCGACCTGGTACTCGTTCAGGAATCGCACCAGCAACGATTCCTGGCCGACCAGCCCCACGACGGCGGCGATCTGGGCAACCGAAAGCCAGGTCGCAAAGATGCCGAAGCCATCGGGCGACATGGTTCGTGCCGCCAGCGAGAACAACGCAAACGCAAGCGCGCCGCTACCAACCTTGAGGAGGATGGTCCCGACAACACCGCGCGTGACGTCACGCCGCAGGAACTGGAGGATGGATCCGATCATGGATGTTTAAGGAGCTGCTCTCCCCTGAAGAGACATGTTCAGAGACTGGCGACAATCTAGCATGCCGAAAAAACGCGAGTGTTAATGGGCAGCATGCGGGATGTCGCGGGCGGCGACGACTTCGCGGTCATCCCGGTTGGTTCACTGTGGAACATCGTCGTCCTCATTGTCTCAAATCGAACAAGCTCAAGCTTTGGCCGACTGACGGCATGGCGCCGCATCAACGGCCGGGAAAGACGAGATCAGCCGTTTCATCGGGGTTGGCTCGCTGCGGTCGGCCGCCACGCTGCCGCAACCGGGAATTTACCGACATCCCGAGCAAGAGGCGTGCCGGCCATCATCAGGACGACCGGCTCTCCGCCCCATTAACCTCGATATCGAGAAATGATCGCGTTTGGCCCTGCGATGCGACATCAGGCCGGAGAATTGCACGTACGACCTTGGTTGACCGTGGGAGCCTGGATCATGACGGCGGACAGAACTGTGACAGAGCCGATCGCCGCAGCTGGCACCTCGAGAACCGCTGCGGACATCGCGATCGTCGGCGGCGGCCTTGCGGGATCGCTGGCTGCGGCCGTGCTGGCGCGCGCAGGGCATCGCATCGCGCTGATCGACAAGCGGGCGGTCTATCCGGACGAATTCCGAGTCGAAAAGATCGGTGGCCACCAGCTGGCGATGCTCCGCAAGCTGGGCTTTCTCGACGCGCTCGAGAATGTCGCGTGTCGGTATGATCAGGTGCTCAACATCCGCGAAGGCAAGGTGGTCGATGTCAGCATCGGACAGGCCTACGGATTTCCCTATGCCGATCTCGTCGCGATGGCGCGCAGCCAATTGCCCGATCCATCCAGCCTGATCGCCGACGAGGTCACCGCGATCAGCTGCAGTGACGACCTCCAGCATATCGAACTGGCCTCCGGGCGCCGCGTGACCGCCCGCCTTGTCGTTCTGGCCACGGGCATGGCGGGCGTGCTCGGTTACAAGCTCGGTATCAGGCGGCGCGTGCTGGCCGAGCGGCATTCGGTTTCGTTCGGATTCACGATTGCCCGTCAGGATGGCGCGCCATTCGATTTCGAGGCGCTGACCTGCTATGGCGAGCGTACGGCGGACGGCATCGACTATCTCAGCCTGTTTCCCGTCCGCGCCGGCATGCGGGCCAATCTCTTCATGTTCCGCGACCCGACCGACCCGATCATGCGCGAGCTGCGCCGCGAACCGGAAGCGACAGTCTTGCGTCTGCTGCCGGGATTGCGGCCCTATCTCGGCGACTTCCGCGTCACCGACCGGGTCCAGAACTGGGTGATGGACCTGACCGTGGTCGAGGGGCATCTCCAGCCAGGCGTCGTGCTCATCGGGGATGCATTCCAGACCAATTGCCCCGCCGCCGGCACTGGCGTCGCGCGCCTGCTGGTGGACGTCGATCGTCTGTGCACCGAATATGTGCCGCGATGGCTCACCAGCCCCGGCATGGACCAGGAGAAGATTGCGCAGTTCTATTCCGATCGCGACAAGATCGCTGCGGACCAGCAGTCCCTGAAGATGGCGCGCTTCCGTCAGGCCCTGACGTCCCGTAACGATATCGGCTGGGATGTCCGGCGGCGGTTACACTTCCTGCGGCGCAGCCTGGCACATCGTGTCGATCAAATGCATCCGGGCTGGCTTGGCCGTGTTCGCGGCGCGTTGCGCGCCTGAGCTCCGCGTCCCTTCGCCTGCCGTCGTCAACGCGTGGGCGTCGGGGTGCGGGCGGGCAGCAGCCTCAAATCCGATAGCCGCTTGGCCGCCAGTTTGAGCCAGGGTGCCTGATTCAGCGCGAACAGGGCGACAGTGCCTACAGTGCTGCCGGTTTTCGTAACCGCCCACATCGGCGAAGGCTGCCCGCCGAACAATTTCTTGTATGGCTCGTCACCAATGGTGAAATCGAGCATCTGATCTCCGCGCTCGATACAATCCCGTGCCACTTGCTCGAACATCAGCGCGCCGAGGGACTGGCTCTTGTACCCGGCAATGTCGAAGGCGCTCATGATGATGAGGAAGCTGTCCCGATGGGACAGCCCGAGCACGGCGGCGATGACTTCGCCGTCCATTTTCATGGCGTAGAGGCGCACAAAGGCGCCGAGCCCACGAAGGGCGACGTCGGAATAGAAGCCGAGATATTCGGGTCGCTGCAACAGATCTCCGTCGCCTTGCGCCTGAAAGCGCGGGCCGCGAAACTTCTTCATCACCTCCAGCGCCTCGAGCACGGAGGCGCTGTCGTTGCAGCATGAGAAGCTCAGCGCGCCTTTCTTCTGGAGCTGACGAGATTTCTTTGCGAGCTCCTTCTGATAGGAGCGATCGATCGCACTGGCCCGCCATTGCTCGAACGGCGCGACCAGAACCGTCGCGTAGGCATTGGTGTCCATCGCTACGCGGCGGGATGCAGCCAGGAGATTTTCGATCGGAAGCCGCCCGTCGGGCAGCTTGGTCATTCGGAGCAGATCGAACGGATGAACGAGGCGCCGAATCTCCGCGCACGCTGCCGCGTCGTCGAGCAGTTGCGAAAACAATTCCGGGCTACAGACCGGCGCCAGATAGTCGGAGACGCGCAGGTCGGCAAACTCGACGGTTCGGATCGGACCGCGCCGGATACGGAGCAGGGGCAGCACCATCGCAAGGGCTCGCGTCGCGCGGTGGCGGACCACGACCACCAGAGGTGTTGCCCCCGATTCCGGAGCGAGCCTGGCGTAGACGCAGTGCAGCCAGATCGGATGCTGGAACGCGGTGGCGGCCGAGCGATCAAACAGCTCGGCGTATTCCGGTGACAGAAAGTCGAACGCCTGCTCGATGACGATGTCGAAGGTGTTGCTAAGCTTGTTCATGCGCAATCAGGGAAACCGACAGTTGGCGAAAATCGATCGAGCCGTAGCTGAGCTTTATAGCAGGGTCGTTACGGGCTAGACACCGGCGGCGTGCGATTTGCATTAATGCGTTCAACGACATTCGTAGCGTTACTAAATTCTTAATCCGCAGCCGCTCGTCCCGCAGATTTTCCAGGGGGGATCGGCAGGCGGGGCGGGTGCGGATGCCCTTATCCTCGATCCGTCCGTGCGAAGTTCTCACCCTAACGGGCGGTATCGTGGACTCCTTCAACATTCGTGGATCCCGATCAACGAAGGCAACAACGGTGAATTTTGACCCGCTTGACCGCAGACTACGGCTCGGTTGCGCGCTCGGCGGTCACCGGGATATTGCGAGGCGCTACGGCGACTACGCACATATCTGCTGTCGATGACCGGGGACATGTAATTCGCGGTCGCTGCCGGCCAGGTAAGCATCTCGTTCTGGCGCCCGATCAGAAATCTTTCATTGAATCAATGAGGTGACTCTCATATCGCGGCACCTTCGGCAGCACGGTCGAAAATGGTGCGGCTCTTGGCCGGTATGAGGGTTCTTGATAAACATCATACTGCGGGATCGGGTGGATGGAGCAAGCGGTGAGGCGGACGTTAGGGGCGATCGAATCCGGAACGCTGGTGCTGTTCGGGGGGCTCATCGCCGCCAACATCGCGGCATGGACCTGGGCCTTCGCGCTGTTCGGCGACCGGCCGACGGTGCTTGCGACGGCGCTGCTGGCCTGGGTGTTCGGTCTGCGCCACGCCGTTGATGCCGACCACATCGCCGCCATCGACAACGTCGTGCGCAAGTTGATGCAGACGGGCGGCGCGCCGCACAGCGTCGGTCTCTATTTTGCGCTCGGCCATTCCACCGTCGTCATCGTCGCGACCATATTGCTTGCGCTCGGCGTGGTGAGCCTTGGCGGCGACAGCCTGCTCAAGGAGATCGGCGGCTTCATCGGCACATCGGTGTCGGCACTGTTCCTGCTCGTGATCGCGGGCATCAACCTCGTCATCTTCGCCGGCCTGTGGCGGACGTTCCGCGCTGCGCGGGCGCAGGGTATTCACGACGCCGCGGGCCTCGAGACGCTGCTCGCCAAGCGCGGCGTCTTCGCGCGACTGTTTGGTCCGTTTTTCCGCCTGGTCACAAAACCATGGCACATGTACCCGCTCGGCTTCCTGTTTGGACTCGGCTTCGACACGGCGACCGAAATCGGCCTGCTCAGCATCTCCGCGACCGAAGCCGCGCGCGGCGCGTCGCTTGCAGATATCCTGGTTTTCCCGTCGCTGTTCGCCTCCGGCATGGCCCTCGTCGATACCGCCGATTCCGCGTTGATGGTCAGCGCCTATCGATGGGCGTTCGTCGATCCCCTGCGAAAGCTCTGGTACAATCTCACAATCACCGGCGCCTCCGTGGCAGTCGCGCTGTTGATCGGCGGCATCGAGGCGCTCGGGTTGGCTGCTGACCGGCTCGCCCTGTCCGGGGGCGTGTGGACGCTGGTCGACGGTCTCAACGAGTCGCTCACCGATGTAGGCTTCGCCGTGATCGCGCTGTTCGCAATCGCGTGGCTCGTCTCGGCCGTGCTCTACCGTCGCATCTTCGATGGCCGACGGACCCGGGCCGCGACGAAAGCGCTGGAATGCGCCGATGCGACCGAAGCGGCATGAGACCCGGCGTGGCGGCGGCGCGCTGACGGCACTGTCGGCCCTGCTGCTGGTCGCGGACGAGGGCCGCGCGTTGGCCCAGAGCAGCGCCACCTCACGCGAGCTGCCGCCGATCCAGGTCGGTGGCGGCGAGACAGTGGTGCGCAAGAAGCCCGTCGCATCGCGCCGTTCCGGCAGGCCGCCGCCGGCGAGCCACCGCATCCCAGTGTACCCAGCGGCGGCGCAAGGCCCGGATGTGCGCAGCGCCGCCTCCGGTGCAAAGGGCCAGCCCGGCATGGCCAGCGAGATCACCATCTCCGGCGACAACCTCAATGTACGCCCATTCACCCGGCCGGGCGAAGCGCTCGAAGCCGTGCCGGGTCTGATCGTGACGCAGCATTCCGGCGAGGGTAAAGCCAATCAGTATTTCTTGCGCGGCTATAATCTCGACCATGGCACCAACCTTGCCATCACCGTCGACGGCGTCCCCGTCAACATGCGCACCCATGCGCACGGCCAGGGCTACGCGGATCTCAACTGGCTGATCCCCGAAGCCATCGCCGCGGTGGATGTGCGCAAGGGCCCGTACTTCGCTGACGAAGGCGATTTCGCCTCGGTCGGCAGCATCCATATCGGCCTGATCGACCGCACCAGGGGAATAGCGCAAGTGAGCGCGGGCAGCTTCGGCTATCGCCGCCTGCTCGGCATGGATTCCGCGAAGCTCGGTGACGGCGCGTTGCTGGTGGCCGGCGAGATCGGCACCTACAACGGACCGTGGGACAATCCTGACAATGTGCGAAAGCTCAATGGCCTGGTGCGCTACAGCCAGGGCACCGCAACCGACGGCGTGTCCGTCACCGGCATGGCCTATTCGAACAAATGGAATTCAACCGACCAGGTGCCGCAGCGAGCGATCACTGACGGCCTTCTCAGCCGGTTCGGCTCGGAAGATCCAAGCGACGGCGGCAACACCAAGCGCTTTGCGCTCTCGGGCCGCATCGCGCAGAGTGACGATCTTGGCTCTTGGAAAGCCAACGCCTATGTCGTGAAGAGCCAGCTCGACCTCTTCAACAATTTTACCTATTACCTCAGCGATCCCGTGCTCGGCGACCAGTTCCACCAGCACGACGATCGCCTGATGGCCGGCGCCAACATCTCGCGCACGCTGAACGGTTCGTTGGCCGGCTTGCCGGTGCAGACCACCTTCGGCCTGCAGTCGCGCTATGATGCCATCGACCTCGCGCTCACCAACACATTCCGGCGCGGCTTTCTTTCCAACATCCGCAGCGACAAGGCTGGCGAGGGCAGCGTCGCTGTCTATGCCGAAAACACGGTGCGCTGGACGGACTGGTTCAGGACGACGGTGGGATGGCGCGGCGATTATTATGCAGCTGACGTCATGTCGCGGTTCAATGCCAACAATTCCGGCCGCGCTGACGCCGCGCTCGGCAGCCCGAGATTCAGGTTGGTGCTTGGTCCATTCAACCAGACCGAGTTCTTCCTCGGCGCCGGCTACGGCATGCATTCCAACGACGCCCGCGGCGCGACCACGACAGAGGACCCCGGCGATCCCGCGACCCGGCTGAGGCCATCGCCGCTGCTGGTGCGCACCAGGGGCGCGGAGGTCGGCGTTCGCAGCAGGATCGTTCCCGGCCTCGACACCTCGCTCAGCGTCTTCATGCTGGATCAGGATTCCGAGATCCTGTTCGCCGGCGATGCTGGCGACACGTCGGCTACCCGTGCCAGCCGCCGCTACGGCTTTGAATGGACCAACCACTACCGGCCGAGGTCCTGGATCGACATCGACGCCGATCTCGCAGTGACCCATGCGCGCTTCCGCGGCTATGACAGCGAGCAGGCCGAGGTCTACGGCTCGCTCGCCGGCTATCCCGAGGCACAGGTCGGCAACGCGCCCGGCAACTACATTCCGAACGCGCCGGCGATGGTGACATCGGTCGGCGCCACGCTTGGCGAGACGACCGGCTGGTTCGGAACCTTGCGCTGGCGCTATCTGGCGTCGAGCCCGTTGACGGAGGACAACGCGTTCCGCTCTTCCGCGATCAGCATCTTCAACGGCCGCGTTGGCTATCGCATCGACAATGGCTGGCGCCTTCAACTCGACGTGCTCAACCTCTTTAACACCAAGGCGAACCAAATCACCTATGCCTATGGGTCGCTGCTCAAGACCGACACGCTCTACAATCTCTGCACGTCGGGCACCGCGCCAACGGCAGTCTGTCAGAACGGTGTGATGGACTACGTGCTGCACCCCGTGGAGCCGCTGACGTTCCGGTTGACTGTCGCCGGGGTGTTCTAGGTTTGCCAAGCTGGTGCGGCCAGTAGCCCGGATGGAGCGAAAGCGTCATCCGGGCCGCTCGCCCGGCATCTCGCACTGTCCTGGATGCGCTGGCGCTCCATCCGGGCTACGCCACCGTGGCTGTGTCGCCCGCTGTCAATGTGTCGCTCATTCCGGCTCATCCAAGAGGGGCGATCTCGAGGTCGTCTTGATCGCGAGCCGGGTCTGCGGTGGACGCGGCAGCGTCGGCACGAGAGGGGGCGGGCGGGCAGGGCGGGTAGTCCCTGTGAGCCCGAAACCCGCGTGCGGACGAGCGGCGCTGTCAGGTTCGTCTCGCCTGCAAATTTCCGGCTTTGTCGACAGGGCTGGGAAAACTGCGGCGAGATGGCGAACCGTGCGTACGGCAAAACCGTGTGGTCCTGGCCGTCGTTGCTACGGTCAAGCCTTTCGCGGAGATGCGAGCGAGCCCAACCGGGCAGACTGCATCATCCAATTCGCGGGGTGAGGGAGGCCAGAAGGAAAGTTCGGCTCCCGGGAGAGCACGGCATAAGCCGTCCGACCATCGCGCAGGGAAGGCCGAGTGATCGGCGACACCTGTATGCTGCTGTGCGGTTTTTCTGCGCGTGCGTGTCGCGCAGCAGAGACCGCGGGTGCGACCTGGCACCCGGCCTTCGCCCTCTTGGCTGTGAGAGGGTGGAGTGATCAAGCAAAGCTCGGGCGCAACGCGCCGCGAGAATGCGAAGGTATGCCCGCAACCACACACTCGGTGTTGTCGCCCGGCTGGACCGGGCGATCCAGTACGCCGAGACGGCAGTGATTCAACCGAGCGGCCGCGGCGTACTGGACCCCCCGCCTTCGCGGGGAATGACAGTGATACCTGGAGAGCGAGCGCCCGCCTCATACGCCGTCATTGCGAGCCTAGCGAAGCAATCCAGAATCGTTTCCCCGGAGAGAGTCTGGATTGCTTCGTCGCATCAGCGCAAAATTGCTACGCGATTTTGTCGCGAGCTCCTCGGCATGACAGGGTGGAGACAGCGCGCGCTGCGAACCCTATCCCAGCCCCTTCCGCTGATTCAGGTATTGGAGAGCCAGCTTGACGAAATTGTGCACCACCATCGACGTCTCATCCGCCCTGAACACCAAAAACACGTCGGCCGTGGGCGGTGAGGGCCTGACCGGACGGAATACGATGTCGGCTGTTGTGAAGCGCGCAATCGACTGCGGCACGAGCGCCACACCAAAACCGGCGGCAATCAAGCTTGGGATCGATTGGGCGTCGACGACCTGTTGGGACACCTTTGGCAGGAAGCCGGCATTGACGCAGCACGTCTGCAAATATCGTGCGAAGTCGGAGCTATTGGGATCGAGGATGACGTGATCCTCGGATGCGAGGTCACCGAGGGCGATGCGTCTGCGGCGCGCCAGCCGATGGCTGTGCGGCATTGCGAGAACGACCTCTTCCCGCCACGCAAGCTTGCTGGTCAGGTCGCGCTCGGCGGGAATACCGCGGATGAGACAGATGTTGGTCGTGCGGCCGAGAAGCGCCGCGATCTGCAGCGCCGGCGCCTGCTCATGTACCGTCATCTTGACCCGTGGAGCGACCCCCCGGTAGGCCGCGAGCAGCTCAGCAAGACGCCCGCGCAGAATGGAGCCGGTCGCTCCAACGTCCAGTGTTCCGATCAGGCCGCTCCCAATCGAGCGAACCTCGTCTTCCGCGGCCTTGACCTGTTGCAGGATTGCGCGCCCTCGCGCCAGCATGGCTTCACCCGCCTGGGTCAACTCGACCCTGCGGCTGGTCCTGTAGAGCAGTTGGGTCCCGAGCTCTGCCTCGAGGGCCTGGACGTGCTGACTGAGCGGCGGCTGCGAGAGGTTCAGCCGCCGGGCGGCGATCGTGAAGCTGCGCTCTTCGGCAACCGCAATGAAATACCGGAGCTGGCGCAGATCCATAGTGAAAACCTATCAATCGTGTCGTTCTATATATTGGACTTGATGTCGCACCTGGTCAACGAATGAGCGATGGAGCCTTGCAGCGTCCTTGCAACGTCCTGCCCTGACCAAAGGCTCCGTGCGCGGCGACCTCGCGCCAACGACAAGAATGGCGAAGGCTCCGGCCGACCAAGCCAGATGGAAGCACAGCGACCGAGGAAAGCCATGCCCAGAATATTCAAGTCACTCTTCTTCCAGGTCGTCGTTGCGCTCGCCGTAGGCATTGCGCTCGGCGTTGCCTATCCGGACACCGCATTGCAGATGAAGCCGCTGGGTGACAGCTTCATCAAGCTCATCAAGATGCTGGTGCCCGTGATCGTGTTCTGCGTCGTCGTGCACGGAATTGCAGCGGCCGGCGACCTTGCAAAGGTCGGAAGGGTCGGCATTCGTTCGCTCGTCTATTTCGAGATCGTCACCACCATCGCTTTGGTGTTCGGCATTGCACTCGCCTACTATTTCCAGCCAGGCGCCGGGATGAACATCGACCCGAGGACGTTGGACGCAAAGGTGCTCTCCGGGTTCAGCCAGACGGCGGCTCAGGTCTCCGGCGGAGGCGTCTCCGAATTCCTGATGAAGCTCATTCCTACGACGCTCGTCGGAGCTTTCAGCTCCGGTGATGTGCTGCAGGTCCTGATCGTCTCGATCATGTTTGGTTGTGCCGTGTCACTGTGCGGCGAGCGCGCGAGGCCAGTCGTCGATTTCGTCGAGCGGGTCAACGAGATCATCTTCAAGATGATGAATTTCGTCGTCCGGCTGGCGCCGATCGGCGTCTTCGGTGCGATCGCCTTCACCGTCGGGAAATACGGCATCGGTTCGCTCAAGCAGCTCGGGGGCCTCGTTGCCCTGTTCTATCTGGCGGTGGTTCTGTTCGTGGTGGTCGTGCTCGGCACGATCATGCGGCTCTCCGGCTTCAGCCTGTTCAAGTTGCTGGCCTATCTGCGCGAAGAGCTGTTGATCGTTCTCGGGACGGCCGCGGGCGATAGCGTGCTTCCGCAGACCATGCGAAAGCTCGAGCTGCTCGGGATCAAGCGATCGACCGTCGGTCTGGTGATCCCGACCGGGTACTCGTTCAATCTGGATGCGTTCTCCATCTACCTGACTTTGGCGGCCGTCTTCATTGCGCAGGCGACGAATACGCCGCTTGCCACGGGCGATCTCCTGGCTATTCTCGGCGTGGCGTTGCTGACCTCCAAAGGTGCTCATGGTGTGCCCGGTTCGGCCATCGTCGTTCTCGCCGCGACACTGGCGGCCATTCCGGCCATCCCGGCGATCGGACTGGTGCTCATCTTGTCGGTGGACTGGTTCATCGGCATTGCCCGCGCACTCGGCAACTATGTTGGCAACTGCGTTGCGGCGGTTGTCGTCGCCTCCTGGGAGGGAGACCTCGATCACGCCAAGGCGCGCCGTATCCTGAACGGCGAGATCGATCCCTCGGGAGAGGATCTGCGGACCGGTCCGGTCGGTGCGGAGGCTCCCGTCGCGGGTTTGCAGACCCTTTGAACGCGGAGGCATTTGAGGTAGGAGATGGTGACACTCTCGATCGAGCCTTTGACGAAGCGGGCGTTCGCTCCGTTCGGAGACGTCGTCGAAACGGAAGGGGTGACGCCCCTGTCGATCAACCAGGGATATGCCGAGCGCTATAATGGGCTCGCCAAGATCGATGTCGCCGCAGAAGGCGGACAGATCAACATCAGCTGGTTTGTCGCCTCAGCACGGCCTGAGCCGATTGCCATCCGCCTGATGGAGCGCCATCCGCTCGGAAGCCAGATGTTCATGCCCTTGAACGGAGCGAGCTGGCTGGTTGTCGTTTGCGCGGACCCGCTCGTGGTCCCGAGCTATCGGGCGTTCGTGGCAAATGGCCGCCAGGGGGTGAACTATGCCCGCAACTGCTGGCACCATCCCTTGTTGGTTTTCGAGGATGCAAGCCCGTTCCTCGTTGTCGACCGGAAGGGGGGCGGCGACAATCTCGAAGAATATTGGCTGAGCCGGGAGACGCAGCTCGACCTCGGGTCGATCGCATCGCACCGGTAATTTTTACGAGGCTTGATGATGTCGTCGCAAAACTATCACATCCCGCAGGGCGGCCTTCCGCCGCAGACCGACCTTCTGAGCGGCCGGGCGGTCTTCACGAACGCATACGCCGTCATCCCCAACGGCGTGCAACGCGATATCGTCGTCAGCCATTTGCCGCACTGGGACAACACGCGCGTCTGGGTCCTGGCGCGACCGCTGTCCGGCTTCGCCGAGACATTCTCCCATTATCTCATGGAGATCGCGCCGGCTGGCGGAAGCGAAAAGCCCGAGCCGGAGAAGGATGCCCAGGGCGCGTTGTTCGTCGTGGGCGGCAAGTTAATTCTCAATTTACCGAATGGAGAACATGAGCTGAGGCCCGGCAGCTTCGCCTATGTGCCCCCCGGCTGCGCCTGGACCCTGCGCAACCGCGGCGAGGGCCCTGCGCAGGTTCACTGGATCCGCAAACTGTACCAGCGCGTGCCCGGCTTGGCAGTGCCCGAAGCATTTGTGACCAACGAAGATGCGATCGACCGCCTGGGGATGCCGGGCACGGAAGGAAGATGGGCCACCACACGCTTCATCGATCCGGCCGACATGCGCCACGACATGCACCTCAACATCGTGACGTTCGAGCCGGGTGCGACGATTCCCTTCGCCGAGACGCACGTCATGGAACACGGGTTGTACGTCCTCGAAGGCAAGGCGGTTTACCGCCTCAATCGCGACTGGGTGGAGGTCGAGGCCGGAGACTACATGTGGCTCCGCGCCTTCTGCCCGCAGGCGTGTTACGCGGGAGGCCCCGGCCGGTTTCGCTATCTCCTTTACAAAGACGTCAACCGGCACATGAATTTGCGGCAGGGACCTCCGCTGATTTAGCCCGAGCGCTGTGAGAGCCTATTCCGTCTGCTCGACTGCGGCCGGCATCTTCGCGACCGACATCAGCGATCGGGCAATCTGATTGAGGAGCTGATCCGAGTTTTCCTCTTCGGCGAGCGACTTCGACAACAGGGCGACGACGGCACTGTGGCGAAGCTGCTGGGCGAGATTGCGCGCCGTCGTGTAGGCGGCGATCTCGTAGTGCTCGACCCGTTGCGCTGCTCCGATCAAAGCGAGGTCGGCGGCTGCGTCCTCCTTGTCC
Organism: Bradyrhizobium sp. 199; assembly: GCF_023073355.1. Taxonomy (GTDB): domain Bacteria; phylum Pseudomonadota; class Alphaproteobacteria; order Rhizobiales; family Xanthobacteraceae; genus Bradyrhizobium. The sequence goes on along the minus strand of NZ_JADPJI010000005.1, from coordinate 2,272,792 downwards.
TCGCCTTCCGCCATGACCTCCTGACCTTCCTCGACGAGGCCCATCATTCCCTTGCAGGGCTTGGCCCGTGCGGACTTGCCGAGCATCTCGAAACACTCGTTGATCCGCTCGACCTGGGCCTCGGTCTCCGCCAGATGCTGTTCGAACAGCTCGCGCAATTGATCGAAGCGGGCAGCTTCCGCCATTTTGGGCAGCGCCTTGGTCAGCTGCTTTTCCGCGTGCAGGATGTCGCGGAGCTCATTGATGAGGAGATCGCCGAGGCCGGCCTCGTCGACCGGCGGCGAACTCTCCGTGACGATGGCGGAAGCGGGGCCGGGCTCGCCGGCCTGGATCGCCGGCGATTCCGTGAAGACCCAGTCGCCACCCTCGTTCCAGGGCCCTCGTGTATCGATCTCGCCGTGATCGCCGCTGCCGGTGGAATCGTTGAAGAACTGGTCGACCAGGCCTGGAGTCGGCGCGATACGGCCGATGCTGAGCGATGGCTTGCCCATGCTCTCGAGTGCCAGCCCGAACGCCTTCATGTGCGTGATCTCGCGGGTCATCAGGAATTGCAGTGCGTCCTTGGTGCCGGCGTCGTCGCAGAAATTGATGAGCCGCTCGTATACGATCTTCGCCCGCGCCTCCGCCGCGATATTGCTGCGCAGATCAACGTCAAGCTCGCCCGTGATCTTCAGATAGTCCGCGGTCCAGGGATTGCCCTGGGAGTTGAAGAGATTGACGCCGCCACCGCCCGCGATCGCGATCAGGGGATCGGCCTCGGCGGCCTGACGATCGAACTTCGACGGCTTGAGGTGCATCCGCGCAAGCGTGCCGACGACTTCCAGATGGCTGAGCTCCTCGGTGCCGATGTCCATCAGAAGGTCCTTGCGGTCGGGATCCTCGCAGTTCAGGCCCTGTATCGAATATTGCATCGCGGCCGCGAGTTCGCCATTCGCGCCTCCGAATTGTTCCAGCAGCATGTTGCCAAAACGGGGGTCCGGCTCATCGACGCGTACGGTGAACATCAACTTTTTGACGTGATGATACATGGGAGCTCTCGGTGTTCGGAGGAGACAGGAGAAGATGTGTCTCCAATAGGCTGCGCTCCTGATTGTTCCAATTGCGGAGATCCGCGTGGACGTCCGCACTGCACTGCAGGTGCGCCTTGAAAGCGGCTAGGCGACCGCGACAGCTGCAGTGACCGGTCTCGGGAGCGGCCGCGCATCCTCTTGGGACCGGATGCTCAGATAGGCCGGATTGAAGTCGGCAAGCCGGACCAGACCTCTCCAGTCCGTGATCTCGATGGTCTTGCCCCGCCATTGCAGGAGGTTGCTGCGGCGCAGCTCCTGGATGGTGCGATTGGCGTGAACTGGGGAGATGCTGCAAGCGGCCGCGAGGTCGGACTGGGTGAAGGGCGAGGACAATCGAAAATCCCTGGCGAGCCCCACGACTTGCAGACGCACGGTGATCTCGCAGAGCAGATGCGCCACGCGCGTCAGCGCGTCCCGGCTGCCGAGGTTGATGGTCCAGTTTCGCTGGATGGCGTGGTCAGCCAGCAGCATCAACAGCAGCGCGCGCGACATCGCCGGCGAGCGCGCCGCCAATTCGTGAAAGAAGCGGTGTGGCACGAGTGCGACGATGGCGGGGCCGAGCGCCATCAGATTGCCGTCAATGCGCGGACGGTAGAGCGTGTGCAGATCCGCGATGTCACCGGGTACGCAGATCGCGGTAATCTGGCCGTCCGGACTTTCCGGGCTCTGCCAGGACAGATATCCCTGCAGCAGCAGGCAACATCTGGTTGCTTCGTCGCCGTGCCGCAGGACGGCCTGACGGGGACCGATATGGACAATGCTGCTCGGCATGTCCGTGAGGAGATCGAGATCGTCGGTTGCCAATCCGGCAAGGCTGGTCAGTCGATCGACGAGCTTGGAGAAAGCAAATCCTGCCTGCATGTGATGTCCGATAGCCCGCCCCGCTTCATACCTTGGCCGATCGGGAGGGGAGCGGGCATTAACCTGTGATAGGTTGGTGGATTCATCGTCAATGCACCGCGGAAGCCTGACTCGGCACCGTGCAAGGCTCAGGGCTCCAGCCCAGCGAGCAGATGCGAGTTTCGGGCGAATTCCGTCACTCAATTGACTTTGTCGCCGAGCATGTTTTGGAACGCCGTTGTGACGGCGGCAATGCCGTACGTGCCCTGCATCAGCGCGATTTCGCCCTGCTGCTCGTGACGAATGGCGTGGGCCATGATGCGCAGGCGCGGATCTCCGTCGCTGTGCCACATCTGGTCTGCCATCCTGACCGCGCCCCTGTGATGCTTGCTCATCATCGCCACGAACACCGTATCGAAATGGTCGGGCGGCGCAGTCTTGACCTCTCGCATCTCGGCGGCGGTCAAGAAGCCGGGCATGGCGACACGCTCTTCCGTGCTGCAATCGGGCATCTCGGTGTCGAACCAGCTCAGCCACCAGTTCTCGAAAATCCGGTTCTCGCCGGACTGGCTCGCGACCATCAGCATCGCGAGCTTCCGCAGATGCGGGTCCTGCGCGCGCCCGACCGCAATCCGCGCCAGCTCGATGCCTTGGGCATGGTGTGCGGTCATGTGGCGGATATAGGTCTGGTCCGCATCCCTGACACGGCCGATCCACGGCAGCTCGTAGCCATGGCCGCCAATCAACGCGCTTATTCCAAGCAGCGCGACCACGCCGAGCGCGCCTGTAGTCCAGGCATTGGTGAAGCGAACGTCGTGTTGCGGCGCGTGGCCACGCCTCCAGCGTAGCCGGGCGAACAGGGGATACATCACGGCCGAGGAGCCGTGGACGAGCAATCCGATCCAGTAGGGCTGTTGCAGTGTGAACAGCGGCTGCCAGAACGGAAACAGCGGCACGAGCACGAACCATTCCAGGCTTGAAGAGAACACGGCCCAGGGCAGCGCGAGCAGCAGGATCGTCTGCGGCCGCAAGTCGGCGGTCCACCGCCCGAGCACGCCGAAGAACAACAGCGCCCAGGAGAAATCTGCCCATTGGTGGAAGGCGATCCCCACGAGGATCGCGTGCCACGACGGCTCCGCGCTGATGGCCCAATCCCGCGCAGGGATGGCGGCGACCGTCATCCAGTCGACGATCGCATCGCGGCCGATCCGGGCGGCGGAGAGCTGGCTGACGATGGTCGAGAAAGTGCTGCTGATCAGGCCGAGCTCAGCCGCCGCGATCCAGCGCGATCGTCGCCGTCCACCGGTGACGTACGACGGGCCTTCGTGAGTACGGCCCACTGCAGGGGAATGCGCCGGTAGCGACCCCGCCGTCACGTGAGCTGCTTGAGCTTCTTCAGCGGATTGAGCTCGCTCGGCTTGTCCTGCTCGTCCTGTTCCTGGCGGCCACGCTGCGCCTGGGCCTTGCCGTCATCGTGGAGATCCTGGTCGCCGATGATCTCGCCGATGGCCTGCCTGGCCTTGCCGGCGATCTGCTGTTGAAGATCCTTCGTCTTGCCCATGACCTGTCTCCGCGCTCATGCCGCGACCCAGGCGCCTGAAGGGGGCTTGGCGCCTGGGCCTGTGGTTTCGTCCAGTCCGCCTCCGGCGGCAGGGGGACACCGGAGGCGTTGGTGAGACTCTCTGACCCGCGGATAGTTCCTGCAGCCGTCACCGAGCCTCAAGCGCAATGATCACGCCTTCATTGCCCCGCAGCAGGATCGATGCCTCCGGCAAAGTTTCCGACCGCCGGTCGAGATGTGTCGACATCAGCAGGCGACCGCGACCGAGCCAGTGCCATTTCCGCGGCTCGGTGGCGACATTGAGCGCGACCAGAATTTGGGCCCCGCCCTTGGTCCGCCTGTAGGCGAGAACGTCGTTGTGGGATCGCAGCGGCTCATAGCCACCCTGAGACAAGCACGCATGTTCGTGCCGCAGCATGATCAATGCGCGGAACAGCGCGAGCACTGAGCGTTCGCTGCGCTGTTGCTCGGCCACATTGGGCGTCCCGCCGGGCTCCAGCGGCAGCCATGGATCACCGTTGGTAAATCCTCCGCCGGCGCTACCGTCCCACCGCATCGGCGCGCGTTCGGGATCACGGCAAAGGCCAAACCCCGGCACGAGCTTTTCGAAAGGATCGTGGACGCGGTCGGATGGAATGGGAACGCGCTTGCGGCCGATCTCGTCGCCCATGAAAAAGAACGGCGTTCCTGGCAGTGTCATCAGCAGCATCGCCAGCACGCGCATTTGCGCCTTGCCGATCTTGCTCGCGATCCGCTGCTTGTCGTGGCCGCCGACCACCCAGACCGGCCAGGCATGTTCAGGGATCGCGTTGAGATAGGCGTCGATCGTCGCCTGCAGCGACAGAGCGTCCCATTGCGAATCGAGCAGGGCGAAATTGAGCGGCAGATGCAGGCGTGGCCGGTCGTTTCCGTAAAAGTGCCCGATGCGGTCGATCTTGCCCTGGACTTCACCGCACAGTACCCGCCCCGGATAGCTGTCGATCACCTCCCGGATGAACTCGATGCAATCCATCGTCTCCGGCCGGTCGTCGGTGAAGACAGGCGTCTGGCGCTGCGGCGGCGGCTTGTCCTTGGCCTGCGGGTTCGGTGGATTGTCGCGCAGGAGCTGGTCCTTGATCAGGACAGCGCTGGCATCGACGCGGAAACCGTCGACGCCGCGATCGAGCCAGAAGCGCATGACATCTGCAATCGCGGCCCGCACCTGAGGATTGCGCCAGTTGAGGTCGGGCTGCTCCACCAGGAAGGAATGATAGTAGTATTGCCGCCGTGCCTCGCACCATTCCCAGCCGGTGCCGCCGAAGCGGCTCCGCCAATTGTTGGGCGGGCCGCCATTCTCGGCAGGATCAGCCCAGATGTACCAATCGGCCTTGGCGCTGTTGCGCGAACTGGAGCTCTCGATGAACCATGCGTGATCGTTCGCGGTGTGATTGGGAACGAGATCGAGGATCAGACGGATATCCGCCGCATGCAGGGCCTTGAGGACATGGTCGAACTCGTCGAGGCTGCCGAAGGTGGGATCGATTGAGCAATAGTCCGAGATGTCGTAGCCGAGGTCACGGAAGGGACTCTTGTAGATCGGCGTCAACCACACGGCGTCAACGCCGAGCCATTTCAAATAATCGATGCGAGACATCAGGCCGGTGAGGTCGCCCTTGCCGTCGCCGTTCGAGTCCTGGAAGGAGATCAGTGCGATCTCGTAGATGACGGCGGATTGCCACCACGCTGCTTCGTCACTGAACCCGCTCATTGCCTTGCTTCACCTCGCTATGCCTTGGGGTGTGCTGCGATCTGCTTTGCCGCGGTCCGGGCGTTCTCGATGCCCTTGGGAAAGCCGCTGCGGTTGGGGTAGAGCTTGCGCCGTGCATCGCGTGGCGGGCGCCGTGGCTTGGTGTCCTGCGCGGCGCGGTAGTCGAGCATGGCGATGCCGCCGACCATCAACAGGGCCAAGGCGATATTGCCTTTCTTAGGATTGTCCGGCGTCAGCCCCGAGAGCAGCGCGGCGGCGTCGAGGCCGTCGCCGCCCACGCGGGCCCACAGACCAGCGTTCTTATCGACGGACAGCGACATGATCCCGGCCAGGATCTCGCGGACGCCGAAGGCGCGGACCATGGTCTCATGGCCCTCCATGCCCAGCGTTTCCGTCACGCGCCGCGGCGCGAGAAACTCGACAAGGCCGAGGCCGATGCTGAACCAGCCGAGCGCGCGGGCGAGTTGATCCGCCGGCCGCTTCAGGCTCGGGCCGCCCTCGACGATCTTCGGGTCGCCCTCGGTGCGCACGAAGTTGGAGAAATGAAACATGACTTGCTCCTTCAGGGTCTCAGTACGACCTTGACGCAGGAGTCCCGCTTGTCGCGGAACACCTGGTACATCTCCGGTCCCTGTTCGAGCGGGACGGTGTGGGTAATGACGAAGGACGGGTCGATCTCGCCCTCTTCGATGCGGCGGAGCAGGTCGTCGGTCCAGCGGTTGACGTGCGTCTGGCCGGTTCGCATCGTCAGGCCCTTGTTCATGAAGGCGCCCATGGGCAGCATGTCGGAGAGGCCGCTATAGACACCGGCGACGGAGATCACGCCGCCGGGGCGGCAGACATAGATCATCTCGCGCAGCACATGTGGTCTGTCGCTCTCCGCCATCACCATCTGCTTGGCACGGTCGAGCAGCGTATCGGGCAGGGACGCCATCACGTGGGATTCCATGCCGACGCAATCGATGCATTTTTCGGGCCCCTTGCCGTCGGTCAGCTCCTTGAGCCGTTCGAGGACGCTCTCGGTTTCGAAATTGATCGTGGTGGCGCCGCCGGCTTCCGCCATGCTGAGCCGCTCGGGCAGGCAGTCAATCGCAATCACCTGATTGGCGCCGAGCAGGATGGCGCTGCGGATCGCCATCTGTCCCACGGGGCCGCAGCCCCAGATCGCGACCGTGTCGGTCGGCTCGATGTCGCATTGCACGGCGGCCTGCCAGCCGGTCGGAAAGATGTCGCTGAGGAACAGGAGCTGCTCGTCGGGGATGCCGGCGGGCACCTTGATGTGGGTGGCATCAGCATAGGGCACGCGCAGATATTCGGCCTGTCCGCCGGGATAGCCGCCGGTCAGATGGGTGTAGCCGAACAGGCCGGCGGTCGTGTGCCCGAACACCTTGTCTGCGAGATGCCGCTTGCGGTTCGTCGTTTCGCAGACGGAGAAATTGCCGCGCTTGCACTGGTCGCATTCGCCGCAAATAATCGTGAAGGGTACGACGATGCGGTCGCCCTTCTTCAACTTGCCATCGATACCGGAGCCGACCTCGACCACTTCGCCCATTGTCTCATGACCCATGATGTCGCCGGGCATCATGCCCGGGATGAAATTGTGGAACAGGTGCAGGTCGGATCCGCAGATGGCGCAGCTCGTGACTTTGATGATGGCGTCCCGCGGGTCCTGGATCTCCGGATCGGTGACGGTGTCGCACCTGATATCCTCTTTGCCGTGCCAAACCAGCGCCTTCATCTTGCGTCCTCCGGGCCAAACCAGTTGGCATTCAAGTCCAGGAATGAACGATGGTTGCTATCGTCGCGCCCAAATCTTCGCACCGCACCGGCGCGTGCAAACTTGGAACGAGAGCCCGGGGCCGCGATTGATCGTGATCGACAGTCAAGCGAGGACACCCCCATGCCCGCCAATCAACTCGCCCTAGTCACCGGCGCCTCCACCGGTATCGGCCTGGAACTCGCAAGGTGCTGCGCCCAGGCAGGTTTCAATCTCGTCATCGCGGCTGACGAGCCAGAGATCGAGAGAGTGGCCGTGGATCTCCGCAGGCTCGGCGGCAGCGTAGAGCCGGTCGTGGCTGATCTTGCTACGACCGAAGGCGTCGACAGGCTCTGCGGCGCAGTCGGCGACCGGCCGATCGACGCGCTGCTTGCCAACGCCGGCATCGGGCTGGGCAAGGCCTTCCTGGATCAGGATTTTGCCAGGATCAGGCGCGTCGTCGACACCAACATCACCGGCACGCTCTATTTGATCCATCGCGTCGGCAACGAGATGCTCCGGCGTAAATCCGGGCGCATCCTGATCACAGGCTCGATCGCCGGCTTCACGCCGGGCAGCTTTCAGGCCGTCTACAACGCTTCGAAGGCGTTCCTCGATTCATTCTCGTTCGCGCTGCGCGAGGAGCTGCGCGACAGCGGCGTCACGGTCACCTGCCTGATGCCCGGCGCCACCGACACCGAGTTCTTTCGCCGCGCCGAGATGATGGACACCAAAGTCGGCACCGAGAAGAAGGACGGCGCCTACGATGTCGCCAAGGCGGGCTTCGATGCGATGCTGCGCGGCGACTCCGATATCGTCACCGGGCTGAAGAACAAGATCCAGACCACAGTCGCGAACGTCACGCCGAACGAGATGCTGGCAAAGCAGCATCGCAAGATGGCCGAACCAGGCACGGCAAAGCCGTAGCGCCGGAGACAGGCGTCGCCAGGAGCGAATCGCTCGTACGCCGCACTTGGCACGATTGGATGAAGGTCGTGCCAGCAATCTCGCTGCGCCCAGGAGCGCACCGCAGAAGGCGCGCGTTCCCGCGTTCGTTGATATCAAGCAGGAAGGTGGCTTCGCGCGCACTTGCTGAGATAGTCGCTCTGCGTTCCTTCCGATCGCAGGATCCACGACATGACCGACGGTTCAGCATCCGATGTATCGAGGCGCTCTGCTATCGCTATCCGCTGGCGATGCCAGTGGTGACGTCCTTTGGCAACATGCTCGACCGTCCTGCCGTCATGGTTCGCGCCGTCGATGAAGATGGCGTCGACTGATGGGTGAGGCCTGGTCCAGCTTTCCGGCGCCAGGCGCGGAGCATCGCGCCGGCTCGTGAACGAGGTGCTGGCGGCGCGGCCATCGCGCGCTGAAGCTAAAGGTCGGCTTTGGCAGCGAGACCGATCTTGCCAATCTGGCGCGCTGCGCGGCATTGTCGGCGCAGGCATGCTTGCCAGCGATGCCAATCAGGGTTGGTCAGTCGCAGGCCATGGAAATGCTGCCGCGGCTTGCCGAATTCGATCTGCGCTGGCTGGCTGGAAAGCCGATGCCAACGACAACCAGTTGCGGGGACCTGCTTTGCGGCCCGATCATCAATGTCAGGGACGGTACGGTCGAACTGGACCACAAGCCGGGGCTCGGCGCCGCCTGATCTTTCGTATCGAGCGCTGTCGCAGCATCTAGCATTGTGGGAAGCCGGTCGGCGTCCGAAGATGCTGACGGTCGCAAGACGCTGAACAGGCAGCTCAGTGCGATCCTCGCGCAGGCGCGGGCAGGGCGGTAAAAGCCCGGCCGTTGCTGCCTTCCTAGGCTGGCTGCCGAGATCAAATGCAGAGCGCCGAACCATTAGTCGCGCTTATGTCGCGAATTTTTACTTCCAATTTTACTTTGATAAATCCCGTCAATAGCCTCACGGGCAACTGATCATATTTCGCGATCGATCAATGGCGATCGGAGCGAGCGTTCATTGTAGCCAACGGGGGTTGCCATGCTTGACAGGGACGAGGGGAAATCCACTGCCAGTCCGGCGGGGACGAGCGACAAATCGGCAAAAAAACTGAGCCGGCGCACGCTGTTGAAGGGTGCGGCAGCGGTTGCGGGCGCGGCCGCGGGGTCGGACGCGATCCGCGGATTTCCGACCATCTGGGCGCAGGAGATCAAGGACATTGAACTGCGCCATGTCGGCGTCTCCTATTCCGTGGTGAAGGCGATTGGTGATCAGGCGGCCAAAGATCTGGGCTTCAAGGTGACTATGCAAAACCTCGACACTTCGGCTGCCATCAACCGCTTCATAAGCCAGCCCAATACGGTCGATATCGCCGATCTCGAGGGCTGGCAGGCCAAGCTGGCCGCCAAGCGCTCCGTGACCCAGGGCATCGAAGTCAAGAAGATCAAGGAGTTCGACAACATCCTGCCGATCTTCACCAAGGGCGAGATCGACGGCCACAAGATCCCGCGCCAGGGCATCTCGCCCTACGAAGCCATGTATATCGCCAAGGCCGACTCGACCGACCTGAACGACGGCGTCACCGAATGGGCGACGTTCCTGCCGCAGGTCTACAACGCCGACTCCATCGGCTACCGGCCTGACCTCGTCGGCCATGAGGTGACCGAGTGGAAGGATCTGATCGACCCCAAGTTCAAGGGCAAGGCCGCGATTCTCGACGTGCCCGCGATCGGCATCATGGACGCTGCGCTCTGCTTCGAAAGCGCCGGACTGATCAAGTACGGCAACAAGGGCAACATGACCAAGGAGGAGATCGACTTCACCTGCAACAAGCTGATCGAGTTGAAGAAGCAGGGCCAGTTCCGCGCGACCTGGACCACCTTCGACCAGTCGGTGCAGCTGATGGCGGCGGGCGAGGTCGTCATCCAGTCAATGTGGTCGCCGGCGGTTGCCGCGGTGCGCGTCAAGGAAATCCCCTGCGTCTACGCCCCGGTGAACGTCAAGAACGGCAAGGAGGGCTATCGCGGCTGGTGCAACGGCATGGGCCTGATGAAGCATCTCTCCGGCAAGAAGCTGGACGCCGCCTATGAATACCTCAACTGGTATCTCTCTGGCTGGCAGGGCGGCTTCGTCGCGCGCTACGGCTATTACAGCCCGGTGCCGTCGACCGCGAAGAAATTCCTCACCCCTGCCGAATGGGCGTTCTGGTACGAGGGCCAGCCCGCGCCGGAGGTGGTCAACGATCCCTACGGTGTGCCGATGGAGAAGACCGGCACCAAGCGGGACGGCGGCTCCTTCCTCGATCGCGTCAAGAACATCTCCTGCTGGAACACGCTGATGGACGAGGCTGCCTACATGAACAAGCGCTGGAACGACTTCAAGGTGGCGTGAAACCTGCTTCCCCACGTAGCGTAGCTCCGGCGCGGTGACGCGCCGGTGCGAAAAGATCGAGTTCGAGGCGTTTGCCGCTATGCAGCCAAGTTCAGCTCAAACTCCGCCACGCGCCAATCTCGCCGGCTGGCTTTATGTGTCGCCGCTGGTCATAGTGCTCGTGCCGTTCTTCGTGGCGCCGATCCTGGTGGTGCTGGTCGCCAGCTTCTTCGCCACCGACGGATTCGGCGGGCTGACGCCGGGCTTCACGCTGGCGAGCTATGTCGAAGTGCTGCATTCGGCGCTGACCCTGAAGCTATATCTGGCGACGATCAAATTCACGGTCCTGACCTGGACCTTCACGCTGTTCATCGGCTTCTTCGTCGCCTATTTCCTGGTGTTTCACGTCCGTAGCCAGCTGCTCGCGATCGGCCTGTTTTTGCTGTGCACCGTCCCGTTCTGGACCTCGAACATCATCAGGATGATCTCCTGGATACCGCTGCTCGGCAAGGAAGGTTTGATTAATCAGGCGCTGCTGGGAACGGGCGCGATCGGGCAGCCGCTCGAAGTGCTGCTGTTTTCCGACCTCGCGGTGGTCATCGCCTATGTCCACCAGCTGACGATCTTCATGATCGTGCCGATCTTCAATTCCATGGCCCGGATCGACAAGAAGTTGATCGAGGCGGCGATCGACACCGGCGCCAGCCGCTTCGACATCTTGCGCCTGATCGTGGTGCCGATGTCCAAGAGCGGCATCGCGCTCGGCACCATCTTCGTGGTCTCGATCGTGATGGGCGACTTCTTCGTGGTCAAGGTGATGTCCGGCGGCGGCTCGGCCTCGGTGGTCAGCGCGTTCTACGAGGATGTGGGCGTGCTGCAGTATCCGACCGCGGCCGCGAGTGCCGTGCTGCTGACGCTGGTGCTGGTCGCGGTCGTCTCGCTGATCCTGCGTACCGTCGACATCAGGCAGGAGATCGCGCGATGAGCGTTGTTCTCGCCGACATGCCAAAAGCCGACATGTCGGAGACGGTCGCGCCCGCGGCGACCAAGGCGATCGCGCCGAGCCGCGGGCAGCGGCCCTGGACGTTCTACGTGCTGGCGACGCTGTTTGGGCTCTATGTGCTCGCGCTTTATGGACCGATGTTCTGCATCTACATCCTGTCGTTCCAGGACATCCGCGGCGGCCTCGTCTTCCCGATGAAAGGCCAGTCGCTGCACTGGTTCGTCGATCTCTTCACCCAGGTGCGGACCGGCGACGTCAAGGGCTCGTTCGACCGCTCTATCAAGCTCGCCGTCATCGTCACCATCATCACGGTGGTGGTCTCGTTCCTCGCCGGGCTCGGCTTCCGCAAACGCTTTCGCGGCGACACCGCCGTGTTCTACATGATGATCGGAAGCCTGGTCGCGCCGGGTCTCGTGCTCGGCCTCGGCACCGGTCTGCTGTTCCAGGCGCTCGGGTTGAATGCAAGCTGGTACACCTCGGCGCTGGGCGCGCAGCTGTCCTGGACGCTGCCATTCGGCGTGCTGGTGATGTTTGCGGTGATGTCGCGCTTCGACCACGTCTGGGAGGAGGCGGCTTATGACCTCGGCGCCAGCCGCTGGCAGTCGATCCGGCTGGTGATGATTCCGGTGCTCGCGCCCGGCCTGGTCGCAGTGGCCCTGTTCGGCTTCACACTGTCCTACGACGAATTCGCCCGCAGCCTCCAGACCGCCGGTTCGCTCAACACGCTGCCGCTCGAGATCTGGAGCATGACGCTGAACGTCACCTCGCCATCGCTCTACGCGCTGGGCACGATGACGACCATCGTCTCCTTCATCGTCATCGGCGCGAGCCTGGGCAGTATCGTGCTAATTCAGAAAAAACGCGGTAGCAGCGCAAAGGGCTGAGTTGGGGAATGAAGAGCGATCGCGGCGATATCGAACTGGCGGGCGTCTGCAAGAGTTTTGACGGTGTGACCAACGTGGTCGACGGCGTCAATCTCAGGATCGCCGATGGCGCCTATTGCTGCTTCATCGGCCCGTCCGGCTGCGGCAAGACCACGATCTTGCGCATGATCGCCGGCCATGAGGATCCGACCGCGGGGGAGATCGTCATTGGCGGCCAGAACGTCGTGGGGCTCGCGCCGGTGCAGCGGCGCACGGCGATGATGTTTCAGTCTTACGCGCTATTCCCGCATCTGACGGTGCGGGAGAACATCGCCTTTGCACTCCGCGTGCGCGGCATGCCCAAGCGGGATCGGTTGCGCGCAGCCGATGCCATGATCGAGAAGGTGCGGCTGACGCAATTCGCCGGCCGCCTGCCGGCTCAGCTTTCCGGCGGTCAGCAGCAGCGGGTGGCACTGGCGCGCGCCGCGATCACCGAACCGCGCGTGCTTTTGCTCGACGAGCCGTTGTCGGCACTCGACGAGCAACTCCGTGTCCAGATGCGTCAAGAGCTGCGGCGGATGCAGCAGGAGCTCGGCATCACCTTCATCCACGTCACCCACACCCAGCTCGAGGCGATTGCGCTCGCCGATCTCGTGGTGGTGATGGAGCAGGGCAGGATCAAGCAGGCGGGAGCGGCGCGCGAGGTCTACGCGCATCCATACGACCGCTATGTGGCCGAATTCATGGGCGGTCAGAACGTGCTGTCGGGGCGTGTGGAGAAGGTCAACGGCACGAGCTTTACACTGGCGCAAGCGGCACCTGCCGGCATCGAGGTGCCGCTAAAGGCGCGATCCTCGATCAAAGTCGGCGACAAGATCGATATCGCGGTACGTCGCGACGACGTCGCGCTGGTGCGGCCGGGGAAGGAGCTGCCACCCGGCTGCAGCACGTCGCTGCCAAGCCGCGTTCTCGCGATTGAGTATCAGGGCTATTTCGTGAAGGTCATGCTCGACACCGTGCCGGACGACGGGTTTGTCGCCTATGTGCCGGAAAAGACGTTCTTCGCAGATCCATTTACCGTCGGGGATGTCGTGATGGCCACCTGGGCCACCGGCAGTGCCCTTCCACTCGCCTAGCAGAGCAGTCGCGCGCAGGAGTTCGATCGTGCAGATATCCTTCATACTCAACGGACGGCCGACCACCGTCGATGTCGAGCCGGCGACGCTCGTGGCCGAGTTGCTGCGCGAGCGGCTCAGCCTCACTGGCACTCATATTGGGTGCGACACCAGCCAGTGCGGTGCCTGTGTGGTCCATCTCAATGGCTTGCCGGTGAAAAGCTGCACGCTGCTGGCGCCTGCGCTCATGGGTGCGACGCTCCTCACCATCGAAGGACTGCAAGGCGCTCCTGGCTCGAACCGGATGCATCCGATGCAGGAGGCGTTTCGCGAGCATCACGGCCTGCAATGCGGCTTCTGTACGCCGGGCATGCTGATGACGGCCGTGGCTCTTGCGGCGGAGAAGCCGAACCTGACGGAGGCCGACGTCCGCCACGGCCTCGAAGGCAACATCTGCCGCTGCACCGGCTATCAGAACATCGTCGTCTCGGTGATGGCAGGCGCCGCCGCCATGAACGCCGGCAACGGAGAGTGACCATGGCCAATGTGATCGGGATCGGAGCCTCACCGAAACGGAAGGAAGACCAGCGTTTCCTCACCGGTCGTGGAAATTACGTATCCGATATCAAGCGTCCCGGCCTGGCCGCGGGCGTGTTCGTGCGCTCGCCGCATGGCCACGCGGTGCTGCGCGGTGTCGACAAGGTGGCGGCGCTGGCCGCGCCTGGCGTCATCGCCGTCCTGACCGGGGACGACGTCGCCGACGATGGGCTGGGCTCGTTGCCATGCGGCTGGGGCATCTCGGACGCCAAGGGCGTGCCGATGAAGGAGCCGCCGTTTCCGATGCTTGCGCAGGACAAGGTGCGCTTCGTCGGAGACATGGTGGCTTTCGTCATCGCGGAGACGCCGGAACAGGCGAATGCGGCGGCTGAACTGTTGACCGTCGACTATGAGGTGCTGCCTTCCGTGGTCGGTGTGCTCGAGGCGATCAGGCCCGGCGCTCCGCAATTGTTCAAGGACGTGCCGAATAACATCTGCTGCGACTGGGAGCTCGGCGACAAGTCCGCGGTCGAGACCGCGTTCCGAAAAGCGGCGCATGTGGCAAAGCTCAGCCTGGTCAACAACCGGCTGATCGGCAATCCGATGGAGCCGCGTGCGGCGATCGCGGAATATGAACCCGGTACCGATCGCTTCACGCTGTGGACCACCAGCCAGTTCCCGCATGTCGTGCGCTTTCTGATGGGCGCGCTGGTGCTGAACATCCCGCAACACAAGCTGCGGGTGGTCGCGCCCGATGTCGGCGGCGGCTTTGGCGTCAAGCAGTTCCACTACGGTGAAGAGGCCGTGATCACCTGGGCCGCCAAGCGGGTGATGCGGCCGATCAAATGGGTGGCGAGCCGATCGGAGGGCTACGTCTCCGACCGCCATGGCCGCGATCACGTCACCGAGGCCGAGCTTGCGCTCGACGAGACCGGCAAATTCCTCGCCTTCCGGGTCAACACGCTGGCCAATATGGGCGGCTATCTCTCGACCTTCGGGCCGAATATTCCGACCAATCTCTATGGCCCGCTGCTCGGTGGCGTCTACACCACGCCGGCGATCTATTGCAACGTGAAGGTCGTCTTCACCAACACCGTGCCGGTCGACGCCTATCGCGGGGCTGGCCGGCCCGAAGCGACCTTCGTGCTGGAGCGCATCGTCGACGTCGCAGCTAGCGAGATGGGAATCGACCGCGTCGAGATCCGCCGCCGCAACATGATCCCGAGGGAGGCCTATCCGTATCAAACGCCGGTTCTGGTGCAGTACGATTCCGGCGATCCGATGGGGTGCCTCGACGGCGCCCTGGTGGCCGCCGACGTCCGGAATTTCGGCATCCGCAAGGCGGCGTCCGCCAGCAAGGGCAAGTTTCGCGGGCTCGGCTACTCCACTTATGTCGAGGCCTGCGGTCTTGCGCCGTCGCGCTTTGCAGGCCGGCTCGGTGCACGCGGTGGTCTCTACGAGAGCGCGACCGTGCGCGTGCATCCGACCGGTCAGGTGACGGTCATGATCGGCACCCACAATCACGGCCAGGGTCATGAGACCACGTTCGCGCAGATCGTCTCGGAAAAGCTCGGCGTGTCCTTCGAGAATGTCGATATCGTGTTCGGCGACACCGATCGGGTGCAGTTCGGCATGGGTACTTACGGCTCGCGGTCGCTCGTGGTCGGCGGTGCAGCGTTGTCGAGGGCGACGGACAAGGTGGTTGCGAAAGGCAAGAAGATCGCCGCGCATCTGCTCGAAGCGGCCGAAGTGGATATCCAGTTCGAGGCCGGAAGATTCTCGGTCGCGGGCACCGACCGCACCAAGACATTCGAGGAGATCGCAGGGGCCGCCTATGTGCCGCATGACTATCCGCTCGAAGTGCTGGAGCCGGGACTGGAGGAGCAGGCCTATTACGATCCCGTCAACTTCACCTATCCCGGCGGCTGCCACATCGCCGAGGTCGAGGTCGATCCGGAAACCGGCACGGTGACGCTGGTCAACTACACCGCGGTGGACGACGTCGGCACGGTCATCAACCCGATGATTGTCGAGGGCCAGCTGCATGGCGGTATCGTGCAGGGCGTCGGCCAGGCGCTGTTCGAGAACGCGGTCTATGACGAGAGTTCCGGCCAGCTGCTGTCGGGCTCGCTGATGGACTACTGCATGCCGCGCGCCGACCACATGCCGATGATGACGGTGGCGACGCATTCGACGCTGTGCACGCACACGCCGATGGGCGTGAAAGGGTGCGGCGAGGTCGGCACGATCGGTTCGCCGGCCGCCGTCATCAATGCGGTGGTCGACGCACTTTCGCATCTCGGCGTCACCCATGTCGACATGCCCGCGACACCGAACCGGATCTGGCGCCTGCTGCAAAACGCATCGCTGCCGGTCGCCGCGGAATAGGAGCACCACCATGAAACCGTTTGCCTATCACCAGCCGGACCAGATTGCCGACGCCGCGAAGCTGCTCACCTCGATCGAGGACAGCAAGCTCGTGGCCGGCGGCATGACGCTGATCCCGACGCTGAAGCAGCGGCTGGCCAGTCCGGTCGCGCTAGTCGATCTCACCAGGCTTGGGGATCTCAGTGGTATCACCGACGGCGGCGACACCGTCACCATCGGTGCGATGACGCCGCATGCCCTGGTGGCTGCCTCGAAACTCCTGCAAACAAAAATCCCCGGGCTCGCCGCGCTGGCCTCGATGATCGGCGATCCCGCCGTGCGCAGCCGCGGCACGATCGGCGGCTCGGTCGCGAACAATGACCCGGCGGCCGACTATCCCGCCGGCGTGCTCGGTCTCGGCGCCACCATCATCACCAGCACGCGCGAGATCGCGGCCGACAAATTCTTCCTCGGCCTGTTCGAAACCGCGCTCGAACCCAGCGAGATCATCACGGCGATCCGCTTCCCGGTGCCGACCAAGGCGGGTTACGCGAAGTTCAAGGCGCCGGCTTCGCGCTATGCGCTCGTCGGCGTGTTCGTCGCGAAGTTCGCCGATGGCGTTCGCGTGGCGGTCACCGGAGCGGGCTCAGGCGTGTTCCGTGTGGCACCGATGGAGGCGGCGCTCTCGGGCAATTTCGACGCATCCGCGATCGCCGCGATCAAGATCGACGCGGACGGTCTCACCTCCGATATCCACGCCGAAGCCGACTACCGTGCGCATCTTGTTACGGTCATGGCCAAGCGCGCCGTCGGCGCGGCGCTCAGCTAGCTCCTTAGGATTCATGATGACTGATGTTTCCGGCCGAACGGCCCTCCCGCCGGCGCCGGCTGGCCTCGGCGCGCTTTCTGCAATCGAGATCATGGCCGGCTACCGGCGCGGGGAATTCACTCCGCGCGATGTTGTTGAGGACACGATTGCAGCGCTTCAAGCGGCGAACGAGATCTGCAACGCGGTGGTGACGCCGATGTACGAGCAGGCGAGGGCGGAGGCTGATCGACTTACCAAGGAGATGCAGGCCGGCGATGCCAAGGGTCCGCTCGCCGGCGTGCCCGTCACGATCAAGGATCTCGTCTTCGTTGCGGGCGTGCCGGCCTATGGCGGTTCGCCAATGAACCAGGCATTCGTGCCCGATGTCGACGCGGCGGTCGTCTCGGCGCTGAAGGCGGCGGGGGCGATCGTCACCTGCAAGACGACGACCTGCGAGTCCGGTTACAAGCTGACGGCGGACAGCCCGATTACGGGCACCACGCGCAATCCCTGGAATCCCGGTCGCACCAGCGGTGGGTCGAGTGGCGGCGCGGCGGCAGCAGTTGCTGCCGGCTGCGGCCCGATCGCGATCGGCACCGACGGCGTCGGATCGATCCGTGTGCCCTCGTCCTTCTGCGGCGTGTTTGGCCTGAAGCCGACCTTTGGCCTCGTGCCGCGCTCGCCTGGCTTCTCGCCGCCGTCCTGGGCCTCGCTCGCGCATACCGGGCCGATCACGCGGACCGTCGCCGATGCCGCGCTGACGCTGGAGGTCATCGCGGGCTACGATCTGCGCGATCCCGCGAGCCTGCCGGTGGCGGCACGGCGATTCAATACGAACGCCGAGCCGTTGAACGGCATTCGCATCGGCGCCAGCGTCGATCTCGGATACGCCGCGGTCAGCCCCGAGGTGCGCGCGGCGTTCGGAAAGGCGCTGGTCATTCTCGATGCATGCGGTGCGCAGGTCACCGTGGATGATCCTGGTCTCGATCCCGGTATCCTGGAGCACACGCTGAAACCGATCGCCTTTACCGAACAGGCGGCCGCGGTCGAGACCAAGAGCACGGTCGATCTCGCCAGCTCCGAAGCAGATTATCTTGATGTCATCCGTGCCGGGCGCCGCGTCAGCGGCACGGACTATATCGAAGCGGGTTATCGCCGCGGCCAGGCTCGCAGCGGCTTTCTGAAGCTTTTCGAGCGTGTCGATGCGCTGGTAACGCCGACGGTGGCGGTGACGGCGTTCGAAGCTGGCCGGATCGGCCTCGACACGGTCGACGGCAGCAAGGTCGATCCGCATCTGGGCTGGTCGCCCTTCACTTGGCCGATCAATCTCGCCGGCCTTCCGGCGGCGACGCTGCCCTGCGGCTTCGATCGCGACGGCATGCCGATCGGCCTTCAAATCGTCGCCTCCTGGCTCGACGAGCCCACGATCTTCCGCATCGCCGCTACATTCGAGGCTGCGCAACCCTGGGCCAAATTCTGGCCGCAGATGGCATTGCGCTAGGGGGCGGAAACTACGATAGCTCGATCGGCCCACGGCCGCTGAGTTCTTCGTCGAGGCGCAGATAGTGCGCGAGGTAGTCGTGCAGGGCGGTGGCGGCCTTCGAGGTCGCACCGCTCGACTTGTAAAGCAGCAGCTCGATCTTCGGCAGCGGCGGCAGGCCCTCGTTCGGCCCGATCTCGCGCATCGCCGGTACCAGCGCGCTGCGGCCGAGCACGGTGACGGCCATACCGGCGAAGGCCGCGGCTTGCAGGCCGCCGACGCTTTCGCTGACGCAGGCGATGCGCCAGCGCAAATTCGCGCGTTCCAGCGTATCGATCGCGTAGTCGCGATAGATGTTGCCCGGCGGCAATAGCGCGAGCGGGATCGGCCGCTCCTGATGCGCGGCGGACTGCTCGCCCGTCATCCAGACCAGTTGCTCACGCCGCACCACCTGTCCGCCGGTGAAATCGTTCATGCGGGTGACGAGTGCAATGTCGACGTCGCCGCGTTTGACGAGGCCGACCAGCGGCGTGGAGAGGGCGCAATTGAGTTCGACCTGGACGCGCGGAAACGATTTTCGGAACACGCTGAGGATCTGCGGCAGCATGAAGGCCGCATAGAGATCCGGCGTGCCGAGCACGACCTGCCCCTCGATTTCTTGCGACGCCAGTTGAGAAATCAGCTCGTCATGCAACCTTAGGATGGATTTGGCATAGGTGAGAACAGTGGTGCCATCGTCGGTCAGCGTGAGCCTTCGGCCGCCATGCTCGAACAGCTGCTTGCCGGTGAGCTCTTCCAGCCGCTGCAATTGCAGGGTGATCGCCGGCTGGGTGCGGCCAAGCCGTCGCGCGGTCTCGGTGATGCTGCCTGTCTCGACCACCGAGATCAGCGACCGGAGCATGCGGATGTCGAGACTGATGAGGTTCATGAGGCGTCCATATCGCCCAGAATTTATGCAAAATCCGTGCTAGCGCACGCCGCCAGGGGTGAGGCAGCGCGTCGTGCTTCAATCGGAGAAGGCTAGCCATTCGCGCCGACGTCATCAATCGCGACGTCGCTATTGAGATGCTGCGCAAGCGTGGTGTGAGCTGCAGCCTGGACCTTCTCAGTCCTGTTCTTGCTGCACAGATTTGCTGCACGGCGATATGAATTGGAGCAACCAGCGCTGCAATAACGGGCTTGACTTGGCTTTCGACCTCAACGACCGTATCGTCCAAGCGCTGGGCAGCTCAGCCGTCAACGCGACGAGTTCAGACCGTTTCCAACAGCACGCGCGTTTCGCGTGTCGTTGGCGGCGATGGCGCCCTCGGCTTAATGGCCGGCGGGCGCTTTTTTGCTTTTGGATCGAGTGATGACGCGAAAGCAATATCGGATCGGTGTGGTGTTCTCGACATCGCTGCTAGCTTTGTTTTTGCTATGTCGAGAGTTCGCCCCGCTCCCACATCTCATTAAGTGAAGGAGCCTTCGCCGCGCGTGAGTAGCGCCGCGGCTTTCCCTGTTCCACTACTGCGGTATCGCGTAGGCGCGAACGTAGTCGCCAAGCTTCGTTCCGAAAGAACCGTGGCCTCCATCGACCGTGACGACGTATTGCTTGCCGCCCACCGCGTAAGTCATCGGCGTCGATTGGCCGCCAGCGGGAAGGCGATCCTGCCACAGCTGCCTCCCGTCGCGAACGTCGAAGGCGCGGATGTAGTCGTCCATCGTTCCCGTGATGAAGACAATGCCGCCCGCGGTCACGATCGGACCGCCCAGCATGGGTACGCCGAGCGTGAAGGGCAGTGGGAGCGGGGCCTGATCGCGGATTGTCCCGATGCGATGCTGCCAGACCACCTTGTGCGTCTTGAGGTCGATCGCTGCGATATTGCCCCAGGGCGGGGCAAGGCAGGGAATGCCGAGCGGCGACAGGAAAATGCCGAGATCGACGCCGTAGGGCGCGCCGTACATCGGCTGCACGCCGAGTTCGGTGCCGGGCGGATGCGAAGCGTTCGGCGCGGCCGGGTTGTCCTTTCCGCGCGGCACGAGACGTGAGATGAAAGGGATGGATTGTGGGTTCGCGATGGCGATTTGGCGCTGAGGATCGACGGCAATGCCGCCCCATTCGAACATGCCGAAGTCGCCGGGGAATACCAGCGTGCCCTGTTCCGAGGGCGGCGTGAACGGCCCCTCATAGCGCAGGCGCTTGAATTTGATGCGGCAGGCGAGCTGATCGAACATCGTGCTGCCCCACATCTGCGCGTCAGTCAGCATGCCGGGCGGACGGAAGCTCAGTTCGGAGAACGGCTGAGTGGGAGACAGCCGGTCGCCGGTTGCGGGGCCCTGCGGCACCGCTTTCTCCGGCGCCGGCACCAGTTGACGCCCGTCGCGGCGATCGAGGACGAATATGTCGCCGGTCTTTGCGGGAATGTAGATCGCGGGCGTCACGCCGTCGCCCGCCCGCAGGTCGACCAGGCTGGGCTGCGAGGGCATGTCCATGTCCCAGAGGTCGTGGTGCACGTTCTGAAACGACCACCGCAGCTTCCCGGTCATGATGTCGAGCGCCACCATCGCCGAATCGTAACGTTCCTTCTCGGGCGAGCGGCCGCCGCCCCAGATATCAGGGGAGCTCGAGCCGAGCGGGACGTAAACGAGGCCGAGGCTCTCATCGACGGCGGAAATGCTCCACGAATTGGGCGAGCCCGCCGTGAAATGATGCGAAGTCGTTGGCATTTCGTTCGGGTCGGGATTGCCGGCATCGAATGCCCAGATCAGCCGGCCGGAGTAGATGTCGAAGCCGCGGATCACGCCCGAAGGCACGCGATCGGAATAGTTGTCGATGACGGCGCCACCGACGATCAGCACCTTGTCAGTGGCGACAGGCGGCGAAGTGCCCTCGTAGAAGCCGAGCGTCTGGATCTCGCTGCCCTCCTTGAGGTCGATCTGGCCGTGGTTGCCAAAGCTCTCGCAGGGCGTGCCGCTCTGGGCATCCAGCGCAAACATCCGTCCGTCGTTCGTCGGCAGGAAAATGCGCTCTGCGCAATCGCTCGGCGCCGGGGCGCCATCGGCGGTCACCGCGCCGGACCTGGTCGCGTGATAGGAGACGCCACGGCAGGTCATGTGCTGGAAGGACTTGTTGTGCTGGACCTGCGGATCGAATTTCCAGCGCAACTTTCCGGTCGCAGCGTCCAGCGCAAACACGATCTGGTGCGCGGAGCACGTGTAGAGCAGGTCGCCGACCTTGAGCGGCGTTGCTTGATTGGTGATTTCGTCGGGATCGTCGGGGCCCTTGTGGTCCCCGGTTCGGAATTCCCACGCGAGTTTGAGGTCCTTGACGTTGTCCCTGGTGATCTCGCTCAGCGACGAATAGCGCGTACCGAAGCCGCTGCCGCCATAGGCGGTCCAATTCTCGGCGGCGGCGGCCTTTGCGGGTTCGGAGGCAGCGGGGCCCGTGGTTTCGCGCTCCGGTGTGGTACCGGCAACATCGCGGCGGTCACTCGTCAGTGAGATCCCCAAGACGACGGCTGCCGTGATCAATGTGAAGCCAAGGGCCCATCGCGCGGCACGCGCGCGAGGCACCAGAGGGGACGAGATGAATGGCAGCAGCAACCATACGCCGAGCGGTGCAAGCACGTCGCCCCGCGGTGCCAAAGACCAGAAGTCCAGTCCGACCTCCCATACGGCCCAACCGATCGTGCCGAGCAGCAGGGCGGCGTAGACCCAGAGCGCTTCGGCGCGGCGGACAGCGAGCAGCCAACTCGTGAGCAGAAGCATGGCCCCGGCGACCAGATAATACAGGGAGCCGCCAAGGACCGCGAGCCACGCGCCGCCGCCGGCAAGCACCAATCCCATCAGGGCGACCACCGCGATGGTGATGGTCAGCAATGGTGCGTTACGAAACCAGGTCATTGAGCGATGTGTCGGAGACATGATGCTACTTCAGCGTATAGAGAAAAGCCGCAATGTCGCGCGCGTCCTTTTGCGGGATTCCCATTCTGGGCATGGCGTTACCCGGCAACGCCTTCTGCGGGTCTTCGATCCAGTCGGCCATGTTGTCCGGCGAGTTCCAGATGTAGCCGGCTATGTAGGTGCGCGTGCCGATCCGATGCAGCGGCGGGCCGACATTGCCGTCTGCTCCGGAGATGCCGGGTATATCGTGACAAACACCGCATTGGTATTGCTTGACGAGGTCCTTGCCTCGACGCGCATCGCCCTCGAAATTGTCTGGGCCCGCGGCCTCGCAGGTGGCGGACGCAACGGCCAGCAGCGCGACGGTGATCAATCGTGTTACGTGCCTCGCCATCGGCTGCTCCGCTCGGCGATCAGGGCTTTTGGCCGAAGTTGAATTTCTTGGTCGCCGACCAGGGATCGGTGGTCGAGACCTGCTCGGTGGGGACTTGCTCGACCTCGGGCGAGAGCGGGTTCGCCGAAAAGGTGCGGCCCCATTGATGGCTCGGCTCGTTGCTGATCTTGCCGATATAGGTAACGAGGTCCCAGATTACCGTGTCGGGCAGCACGCCACCCCAGGCCGGCATTCCGTTCGGCCGTCCCTGGTAGATCGAGAGGAAGATGTTCTCGGGTTGCGAGCCATAGATAAAGGTGTTGTTGCTCAGCGCCGGTCCCATGCCGCCGCCGCCATTGGGGGCGTGGCAGCCGACACAGTTGAAGTTGACGTAGTAGGTCATCCCGCGTTGCTCCGCGTTGGGATCGCCTTGCACGGGATTCTTGATCTGAGGCGGGTCGGGCTGCGCACCCGGGAACAGGCGGCTGACCGGGACCTGCATGAAGACGCCGGGCCGGCCGTTGCCGACGCTGCCGCCGAAGTTAGGGCGCGGCCCCAGCGTTGGCATCTGGGCCTCCTGCGACTGCGGCAGGGTCTGCTGGGCAAGGACGGCACCGTGCGGGGCGGCCGCCAGCAGCAGTGATATCGCGCTTGCGCGCCACGCTGGAGCAGACATCACTCGTGTCCTCCCAATGCTGTCACCGGCGCCTCGACCAGTGGCACGCCGTAACTTCGCAGCAGCGACTTGATCTCGGGCCGGTGCTCGTCGATGAACGCATTCAGCCGGTCGCGCAACGCGTGGTCGCCCTTGCGCACGCCCATGGCGATGGCGAACTGAAATTGCTGAGATGTAAAGCGCTCGTAATCCCGGATCGGCGCGACCGTCAACGGCACGGGTGAGTGCTGTGCGAAATACCCGCCCAGTGGACCCCAGGCCGCGGCGACGTCGATCTCGCCGTTCGCGACCGCCTCGACCAGGCGGGCCGGCGGATCCGCCTGACGATAATCACCATAGATCGAGTAGCCGCGGACGTTATCGACGATGCCCTGTTCGCCGAGCGCCTGCGCAGGGGGTGGATTGTTGCCGTCATCGCCGATCAGATGCACGCCGATCGCGAGATGATGCAGGCGTGGGTCGAGCAAGGACGACAGATCGAGATGCTGATCTTGCCGCGTGACGAACACATAGGTCGAGCGATAATAGGGCTTCGTCGTCTCCACGAGATCATAGCCAGCCGGCACGCCGATCACGAGGTCGCATGCGCCGGCTTTCAGCGTGTTGCGGATGAAGCCGCGACGCTGCGCCCACCAGGTGTAGGACACGTGCTGGCCGAAATGCTCGGCCAGCATGGCCGCGAGCCTGTTCTCCAAACCCGCCCCGGCGCTGTTTGAGAACGGCAGATTGTTGGGATCAGCGCAGACGCGGAGTTCGCCATCCGATGCGGCGCTTGCGCTCACGTTCAGGGCGATCAGGAGGCCGAGGGCCATGTTCCGGCGACTATTTCGACGGGGCATGACTGGTATCCCCACCATTTGCGCCGCCGAGCTTGAAGACCAGCAGCTCACTTCCGCCTGCCGTGTAGAACGGCAAATCCTGCGTCGCGCCGGTGAAGCCCAGTGCGCCGTTGCGCACGCGCGGATCGACTTCGGCGTTCGCGACGACGCCGGGCCACCCGCCGACGCCGGACAGGATCGCGATATATTGCTGTCCGTCGGAGCCGCGATAGGAAATTGGCTGGCCGATGAAACCGGAGCCGGCGCGGAATTGCCAGAGCACATGCCCGTCCTTGGCGTCCACCGCCTTGAACAGGCGATCCATGGTGCCGTAAAACGCGACGTCGCCGGCCGTCACCAGCGCACCACTCCAGACCGGAAGGTTCTCGTGGATCTCCCAGACTTTCTTGCGCGCGACCGGGTCCCACGCCATGAACTCGCCGCGATAGCCGCCGGGCCCGGCATACATGTCGACGTCGGCGCCGATATAGGGCGTACCGGCGATGTAACCGACCTGCGAGGCCTTGAAATCCATGCAGAGATGCTGATGCGGCACATAAAGGAGTTTTGTGCGCGGTGACCACGCGGTCGGTTGCCAGTCCTTGGCGCCCGGCGCAGCTGGGCAGATATTCTCGACGGTCTTTCCTACGAGCGGCGTCTTCTCCTCGTTCGGGATGATCTTGCCCGTCTTCAGATCAACGCCGTTGTAGCTGTTGACGAATTCGTAGGCGTCGGCCGAGATCACTTCGCCGGTGGCGCGGTCCATGACGTACATGTAGCCATTGCGGCCGGGGTGGATCAGAACCTTGCGCTGCTGGCCGTTGAGCTCGAGATCGACCAGCACGTTCTCGTTGATCTCGTCATGGTCGAACAGATCGTGCGGGTTGAACTGGTAGGCCCATTTCGCCTGACCGGTGTCTGGATCTCGCGCAAAGATAGATACGCTCCAGAGATTGTCACCGCTGCGCTGGTTCGCATTCCAGGGACTTGGATTGGCCGTGCCGTAGTAGATCAGGTTCAGATCAGGATCGTATGAGATCCAGCCCCAGACCGTGCCGCCACCGACCTGCCAGCGGTCGGCGGGCCACGTCTTCACACCGAGATCCTCGCCTTTCAGATTGTCATAGAACGGCTTGAAATCCGGGCCGATCAGCACGTCCTTATCAGGTCCGGTCGAATAAGCGCGCCAGGCGATCGCGCCGGTGTTCTCATCCAGTGCGGTCACCCAGCCGCGCACGCCGAGTTCGCCGCCGCTGTTACCGACGAGGACTTTGCCCTTCACCACGACGGGTGCCATCGTGATGGTCTCGCCCTTGTTGATCTCGCCGAGCTTGGTGTGCCAGAGTTCCTTGCCGGTCTTGGCGTCGATGGCAACGGTGTGGTTATCGAGCGTGTTGAGGAACACCTTGCCGTCGTCGAAGGCGAGCCCGCGGTTGACAACGTCGCAACAGGCAACGCCTGCGGCTGCAGGCTCAGGCTTTGGCGCGTAGGACCATTTCAGCTCCCCCGTCGTGGCGTCGAGCGCGAAGACGCGGTTGGGGTAGGGGCCCGCATAGGGGCCGACGACATACATGGTGCCGTCCACCACAAGCGGCGCCGCCTCCTGGCCGCGATCCGCGCCAACCGAGAAGGTCCACGCAAGCTGAAGGCGCGATGCATTGGCCGCATTGATCTGATCGAGCTCGCTATAACGGGTGTTGGCATAGTCGCGCGCGGCCATGGGCCATTGCGCCGGGTCCTTCATGCGGTTGGCCAGATCGGTCTGCGCCGACGCGGACGACGGCAGCGCCCCGATCGCGCATAGGACGCTCAGCAACCGCGCGAAACCACGCACTAACATATGTAAGGATCTCCACGGCAGTGATGGGGCCTCGCTGCGTTGCAGGCCGGTGCGAACGTACAAACGTTCCGCTTCCGCTTGGTTCCAAAAGGCCGCTGGACCGCTATCTCACGACGTTTCCCGATACGCCTGCGCCGAGATCGACCGCGATCTGGTCCTCTTTGCCGTTGCACTTGGGATGGCCAAATCCCGACGGACTTTTGCCGTCCGGTCCGATGTCATAGATGATCGCGTCCTTCATGTTCGGACTGACACCGGCCGGGACGCGATCCAGACTGAGCAGATGCCGGACGCGCCAGGCCACGTTGTGGTCCGCGCAGGAACTGTCGCCGCTGACGCCCAGGGCACCGACGATGCCGTTGCCGTCAAAGAGCGCGAGCCCGCCGCCGAACACGATCACGCCGCCGACGGGCTTGCCCACCATGGGATCGTGCGGCGTGCCGAATTCCTCCGGTGTGCCTGAATAAAGGACCTCGGGCGATGGCGGGTTGCTGAGAGCCGCACCGAACAGAAACCCGCCAGGCTGCGCGCCTGCATAGAGGTTACCGGTCGCCATGGCCTTGTTCTTCAGACTGAACGCATTCGCCGTGTTGGCCTTCTCGGCCGCGATCGCCCGGCCGCCAGGCCACTGGTCATCGGCCTTGTCCCCGCTGTAGGCGACTGCGCAGACAATCCCCTGTCGATTGACGACAGCCGCCCATTCATTGTTGTCGAGGCCGCCGTTGCTCGGCCCGCCGCTGGGCTTGACGCTCTTCTTGAGGACATCGGCGAGCTGATCGTGGTCAACCGGACACGACATTGCTGGTCGGGGTTGGTCCTGCGCGTGCACGCCCATGGGCATCAAGAATGCCGCAGACAAGACGGCCGTTGCCGCCATGACGGAGCGTTTGCCCATGTGGCCTCCTTGGTGGGTCTCAGGAGGCGAACGTTCGAAGAGAAGCGACGGTTCCTATGCAGGACCGTTCAGCCCGGGATGTTGTAAGAGCGGCAAGGGATAGCTGTCGTTCACTGTCAGCCACCGGTGAGCAAAGAACAATGCAGCACCCGTATAAAGGATGCCCATCGGCACCCACATCAAAATGCCGGCGAGTTGCTGATCTTCGAGCGGCGAGAGGCCGAACTCGCCGGCAAGCGCGCCCTGGCCGGGGATCCAGAGCCGCGTCGACACAGTCAGCAGCGCGCCCAGCACGCCGGAATGCAGGATCGTGATGAAGAGGCACGCGACCGCGATACCGTCCCGAACGCGGGTGCTGCGGCCTGGTCCGCGGCCGTGCAGCAACACCCACCAGAATAGCAGCGCGGTCACGAAGAAGCTGATGTGTTGGAGGCGATGGATCGCGGTGTTCTCGAGCGCCCACGCATAGAGGGGTGGGGCATGCCAGACCCACAGCGCTGCCCCATGGAGGACGGTCGCGCTCATGGGATGGCTGACGAAGCCCCACGGCAAAGCCAGGAGCGACGATTTGAGAATGCTGCCTGCGCCAGGACGAAATGAGGCTGGCAGGCTCCACAGCAGAGGGCCATTGATCCGGGCGAACGCCATCAGGGGTGCTGCGACGATCATGAGCAGCCCGTGCTCGACCATGTGCGCAGTGAACAGCCGCTCGCCTAGCCAGTGCAGCGGCGACGTCACGGCAAGCGCGACAACCAGCCAGCCGGTCCAGAACGCGGCGACCTGTCGGAAACTGACGCCGCGCCCGCCGCCCGCATGAGCCCAGAGCCGCTGTGTCCCAACATAAAAGGCGATGCCGACGGCATAGAGCGGAGCCATGAGCCAGGGATCGTAGCTCCAGAGTGATCCCGCATCGACGTCGGATAGTCCGTGCGCGGCGGCCGGCGGCGCGAGCAGCGCTAGCAGCAACGTTGCGAGGCTCAGCGCAGGCATGGGCTGATCATCAGGGATGCTGCGAGTTGGTTCGCGATCACCAACGCGAACAGCACCCCGCTGCCGACGCCGACCCAGGCCATGAACGTTCTGGGCCCACCACCTTGCACCTCGGCCCATTCGGCCCCGGCGCTGCGCCGAACCGCTCTAGCCGATATCGCGGTGCCCGCCAGCGCGACGATGACCAGAAGCACGCTCAGGATCGTGCCGCTCGTCTTGGTCGTCTCGCAGGAGAAGTGCGCGAAGACATAGACGCCCTGCAGATTGATGCCCCAGGCCAACGGGCCGAGCGCAACGCCGGCCCAGTACAGCAGTCTGGAATGCTCGGCTTCGGTCATAGGCGTGGTACCCAATCGAGCAGGACATAGAGTGGCAGCCAGGCAAGCACGACGAAGTTCCAGTAGAACACATTGTCACTGACGTCGCTGAACCTGCGCGGTTTTGCATGCCGGGTGAACATCAGCACTGCCAGAACGACTGTGTCGCCAAGATCGGTGGCAAGGTGGGTCGTGTGAAGTCCCAGAATGAGCCACACGATCGACCCGTACGCGGAATTATCCCACCTGGTGTTGAGATGAGCGAACTCGAAGCCGCGCAGAACCAGCAAAGCGGTGCCGATCATAACCATCACGATGAGTCCGGCCCGCACTTTTGCAAGGTCCTGCCGGTGCGCGGCGCGATTGGTCATCTCGTTCGGGATGATGCTGAGCAGATAGACCGCGACCTCGGCCGTGCCGGGCCAGAGATCGGGTGGCGAGGCGCCGATCGGCCAATTTGGATTGACGGCGTAGAGATAGAGATAAGCGCCGATAGCGATCGCAAAGCCCATGCCTTCGAGCGCTATGAAGCCAAGGGCGCCCCACCAGGGCCCGCTGCGTGGGCCATACCCGTAAGTCGGCAGCTCGGCGACATTGCGAACGATAGTCTGTCTCACTCTTCGTCCTCCTTGCTGCCGGTCGGCCAGAACCAGCCGATCAGGGCAACGGCCATCGGCGGTGTGCCCCAGAGCACCGCCCAGGGGGTGAAGATCGAGCCGATGAAGAATACGGTGGTCGCGATGGCCGTGAGCAACGGCCAGATGCTCGGCTCGGGCGATGCCTCGCGAATTTGCGGCTCGGCTTCGGCAAGCGAAGTCAGCAGCACTTCGCGCCGCTCGGCGCTCAGGCCGGCGACGACGGGCAGGCTTTCGTTGTCAGCCCACAGGGGGTCGCGGTGTTTGACGACCGGGATGCGGTCGAAATTCTGTGGCGGCGGCGGCGAGGCCGTCGCCCATTCCAGCGTCGAGGCATTCCATGGATTGTCGCCGGCGAGCTCGCCCTTACGCAGGCTGTAGATCACATTGACCAGCAACAGGGCAAAGCTGAGGGCGAAGATGAGCGCGCCGCCGCTGGACAACAGGTTCAAGTGTGCCCAGTCCATGTCCGCGGTGTAAGTGTAGACCCGGCGCGGCATCCCGATCAGCCCAAGGATGTGCATCGGAAAGAACGCGACGTTGAAGCCAATGAAGGCGAGCCAGAAGTTCCAGCGGCCGAGGCGCTCGCTCAGCATGCGGCCGGCGATCTTGGGAAACCAGTAATAGACGGCGCCAATCAGTGGGAAGACCGCCCCGCCGATCAGGACATAATGGAAGTGGGCAACAACGAAATAGGTGTCGTGCACCTGGGTGTCGATCGGCACCGAGGCGACCATCACGCCGGACAGCCCGCCCAGCACGAAGATGACGACGAAGCCGATCACGAACAGCAGCGGCGTTCGGTAGACCGGCCGTCCGTCCCAGAGTGTCGCCAGCCAGCAGAAAATCTGCAGCCCGCTCGGCACCGCGATGAGCATGCTGGAGGCCGTGAACAGGCCGGCGCCGAGCTGAGGCAGGCCCGTGACGAACATGTGGTGGACCCACAGGCCAAACGACAGGAATCCCGTTGCGATCAGCGAGAGTATGACAACGGGATAGCCTACCACCGGCCGGCGCGCGAAGGTGGCCAGGATCGCCGAGACCATACCGGTGCCAGGGATGAAGATGATGTAGACCTCGGGATGGCCGAAGAACCAGAACAGGTGCTGCCAGAGCAGGGGATGTCCGCCCGAGGAGGAGTCATAAAAACGGGTGTTGACGAGGCGATCGAGGATCAGCGACGTCGATGCGACCATGATCGAGGGCATCGCGAACATCACCAGGAAGCTCGTCACCAGCATCGCCCATACAAACAGGGGGATGCGGTCAAGCGTCATGCCGGGTGCGCGCTGCTTGAACACGGTGACGATGATCTCAACGGAGACCGCGAGCGCAGCGACCTCGGTGAACGTGATCATCTGTGCCCAGACGTCCGGGCGTTTCGTCGGCGTGTATTGCAGCGAGGAGAGCGGGACATAGGCGAACCAGCCGACATCCGGACCCACATTGAGCGCAAAGGAAATCCACAGGAAGCATCCGCCGAACAGAAACATCCAGTAGCTGAAGGCGTTCAGGCGCGGAAAGGCGATGTTGCGCGTGCCGACCATCAGGGGCACGAGATACACGGCGAACGCCTCCATGACCGGAACGGCGAACAGGAACATCATCGTCGAGCCGTGCATCGTGAAGACTTGGTTGTACTTGTCTGCCGAGAGAAACGTCTTCTCGGGTCCGGCAAGCTGGATGCGCATCAGAACCGCGAGAATGCCGCCGAGAAGCAGGAACACGAACGCGGTAACGATATAGCGCCGTCCTACGACCTTGTGATCGACCGACATGAGTGCGCCGAGAAACCCCGACGGCGTGCGCCACACGCGCTCCAACTGCGTGGACAATTGAAGGCCATTGAGGACGTCGTCGCGCAACTCGCGTGGTTCGGCGGCCATGCTCACTTGAGCTGCTCCAGATAGTGAATGATCGTGATGAGTTCGCCGGACTGCAGTGGCATCTTCGGCATGAGACTGCCGGGCTTGATGTGCTGGGGATCGGCGATCCACGCGCCGAGCGTAGCCGGTGTATTCGGCAGCGTTCCCGCCGCAATCGTCGTCCGGCTGCCGATATGCGTGAGATCCGGACCAAACTGTCCGCCCGCCAGCGTGCCGCTGATGTTGTGGCACAAGGCGCACCCGCGCGCTCGGAATAGAGCCTCGCCCTGCTTGCCGAGCTTATCCGTGGGGCTGCTCGCACCCTGGTTTTCGTGGTCGCGCCAGCGAGCGAACTCGTCGGGCGGCAGCGCGATCACCGCAAATGCCATATGTGCGTGCTGAAGCCCGCAAAATTCGGCGCATTGTCCGCGATAGACGCCGGCGTTCTTCGCCGTGAATTGCAGCTCGTTCTTTTGCCCGGTGATGAGGTCCATCTTCCCGGTCAAGCTCGGCACCCAAAAACTGTGGATCACGTCGGCGGTTTCGAGCTCGACCTTCACCGGTCGGCCGGTTGGAATGCGGATCTCGTTCGCCGTTACGAAGCTTCGATGCGGACTATCATCCTCGTAGCGGACCTCCCACCACCATTGATGCCCGATGATCTTCAGCGTGAGGGCGTGTTCGTCCTTGGCAAAGACAGTTCGCTGCCCGGCATAGCTGACAATGGAGAGGCCGAGCACGATGACGGTGGTGGCAATTCCTAGCCCGAGAATGACCCGGCCGGTGCGCTCTTCAAAGCCTTGATGGAGGTCCAGCGGCTGATCGGCCAGACGCTTTCGCCGCACCATGCTCAAGGCGAGCACAATCACGACCGCGATCCAGACGGCCGCCGCGACCGCGAGAAAGATGAACAGCGTCTGCTGGATCTGCTCGGATTGGAGCCCTTGCGGGTCGAGCGCTGACTGCCGGCCGGCGCACGCAGCCAGCAGGCAGGCCATGCACAACGCCAGACCCCTTTGCAACCAAACTTGCATAGACGCTTCGCCGCTCCGCTTCAGAGGCGGAACCGGCCCATCGTACAAAGGTTCCTATCTGATGTTCGGACCGAATTCAGAATGGCCAGCCCTTGGCGGCGATGAAGATCGCCGCATCACCGGCAGCCATGAGCAGCAAGACGGCGAGGACCGCGATGGCCGCTCCGGGCTGGGCTAGGACGCGGAGTTCGTCGAGCATGGTCAATCCAGTTCCGACTATTTCCAACAGCAATGTCCCGGTGATCTGGAGGTTCCTGAGCGTGCCACACGTCCAGATGCTTCCGTCCCGGAACGAAGGCTCGAGATCGGGCGTTTCTGCGACAGATTCGAGGATGACGTGCCGCGCTATCATTTTGATTTGGTGGATTCGAAGACCGTAGCTGACGAAGGGGGCGCCGAGTTGCCGGATGACATCCAGGCTCTGGATGTCGCCGAGGAAATTGCCCGGCGGCTCCTGAAGGAGCGCCCCGAGCTTGAGGGCCGTCACTTCTCGATCCTCGTCACCGATCAGGACGGCGAAGAAATCGGCCGGGTGCCGCTCGATGTCCTGCACTGAAGCTGGATATGACATGGCAGTCAGGATTGGGTTGATCTCCGACACGCACGGACTGCTGAGGCCGGAGGTGGAGCGCTGCCTTGCCGGCGTCTCGCATATCATCCACGCCGGCGATATCGGCGCTCCCGGTATCGTGGAAGACCTTCGCCGGATCGCGCCCGTTACAGCCATCAAAGGCAATGTCGACACGGGCAAGTGGGCAAAATGCTACTCCGACACCGAAACGGTGCGCCTTGCGGGGGCATGCTTCTACGTCTTGCACGACCTCAAGGAGCTGAAGGCCAACCCTGCCCAACGCGGAATAGATGTAGTGATTTCCGGCCATTCGCATCGAGTAAAGGTGGAGACAGTCGGCGGAATATTGTTTTTAAATCCCGGGAGTGCCGGACCGAGGCGCTTCAGGCTGCCGATTACGCTGGCAACGCTCGATCTGGATGAGAGCGGCGTGCTGCGGCCTACCATCCACGAGCTCGACAGGTGAAAACGCCGCTTGCGAGCGACCTAAAGCGCGATGCGATCAGGATGAATCGCCATCGCGCTTTAGGTTTGTTGTTTAAGCATGATCTTTTCGGAAGACCGCTGCGCACTTTTCCGGATCACGCTTTAGTGGGTGTTCGACTTTTGCCATCGCTCCAAATCGATCGGGGGGCGCTTTGGGTCGATCTGCTCCTTCTCGGGATTTCCCTGCCATGGCTGGTCGGTCTGCCTGTGGGTCGGCAAGTCGGTCTGCTTCCGCGGATCGTCGACCGGTGTTTCCCTGGGATCGTTTTCGGGGTCTTTCGCTTTCGGCATAGGTTCTCCTCTTGAGATCTGTAGATCTGTAGATCTGTAGATCCGGCGGCACGCGATCAGCGCACGCCGGCAATGATCCCGGCTACGCGGCGCGAATGTTGATCGACGATCACGAGGTTATTCCCGGCGATCAAGTACTGGTCGCCCCAGAAGCCGTTCAGCACCTGCGTGACTTCGGGCGGCAAGTCGGCGAGCTCAGTCTGGCGCGGCACGGACGTGCCGATCATCATCTCGAAGTTCGGGCGATCCACGGTCGGGCCGTGCGCCGAAGAGATGATCGAGCGGAGCTGCTCGCGCTGCTGATCGTTGAGGTTCACCGCTTGCGTGGTCTGCTTGACATCGCGCGCACGGGCGCCGGTTGCATCTTCCGTGCCAGCAGGATCCTCTTTGGCCGATTTGCTGACGGCTTCTCGCTGTGTTGGAACCCCGGTGCCGACGGTGGTGGCTGGGGCACCCTTGTCTGCTCCTGTTGAAGGGCGGCCCAGATAGTCTGTCGCCCCAAACATCTGGGGAACAGCGAACCAGACAACGAAGCCTACAAACAGAATCGCGGCTAGCGCGGATCCGGTCATCATCACCTTGCGAGTGCCGTCCTTCTCCGCTTGGCGCGGCAGATCCTTGACCATGAACAAAACCTTTCAGCGAACTGTCTGGCCAACCAGAGCGCAAATCGTTCGTTCCTAAAGGACATGCTCGCTCAGGAACGACCACGGCCGCATCTCATTGCTCTGCATGAGGTCGGCAAGGCCCGAAAAAGACCGAAGAAGGAGCAAGCAATGTCGAAAATGCCCCCCGTACCGCCAGAGCAGCGCAGCGACAAGGGACCCGGCTCGGATCCGAGGATCGAGACGGAGGAGAAAGTGCCCGGCCGCGAGAACTTCGATACCCAAGGACGGCACGGCAACATCAAGCAGAACACGACGAACCAGGGCTACCAGCAGGATCGATGAATGCCACACAAGAACTCTGACACAGAACGATTCGGC
Organism: Bradyrhizobium sp. 199; assembly: GCF_023073355.1. Classification (GTDB taxonomy): domain Bacteria; phylum Pseudomonadota; class Alphaproteobacteria; order Rhizobiales; family Xanthobacteraceae; genus Bradyrhizobium. The sequence continues at coordinate 2,238,670 of NZ_JADPJI010000005.1, read as the reverse complement.
GGCCCCGGCTCTTCCCGCCAGGATCGCAAGCATCCCGAGAAGGGCGGACGCGAGCGCGAAGTTCCGACGCCGGGATCGCCGACCAACAGCCGGAAATCACACGTCTCGGGAGGCGGTGGTGAGCGCGATCAGCATCACACCCACGATGATCGCACCAGGAGCTGAAACATGGGGCAGGAGGCGCGCGGCGCGGACAGCGCGCATCCGAATGCGGCGGATGCGGATCCTGCGGATGGCGACGGGCAGCTCCCGGGTGCCTGTCCGGGCGGCGTGGGGGCAAGCAGGCGGTGGCGGGGGCGGAGGTTCGGGTGGATCGAGCGCTGGAGGAAGCGCTGCTGGAGGGAGCGCTAGCGGCGGGGTCGGCGGCGCCTCAAGCTTGGGGTCTGCCTCGGGTTTGGGGTCCTCAACGACAACGAATCCGGCGGGCAGTGCACCGTCCGCTGCGGGCAATCCTGCTGACGCGACCAGCGCCTCGAGGGGCACAGCCAGCCCCGGAACGAACACAGCGGGAACGGCTCAATCGACCGGTTCCGGGGGGCCTCAAGGATCGACCACGGTCGGGCGGCCCGGCAATGCCGCAGGCGGAACCAACAGCGGACGGATCGACGGGACGGCGACGCCCGGTCCGTCGATGCAGGGTGACGCGGAAATCCGGTCCGAGAGTTCGCAGGATTCCCACGTCGATCGAAAGATCAAAAGTATCTGCAAAGGATGCTGACCGGGATCAGGCCGCCGGGTTTTCCGGCGTCCAGTCCAGGTCCTCGTCGCTGTGAGGATCCGGGTCCGGCGAACACGGCTTGATCTTCAAATCGTCCTCGAGTACCGGTTCACCCTCGCGCTCTTCGACGAGCCCGGCATCGTCGGCCTTTTTCAACGCTTCCTCTTTGGTTGAAAACGTCCGGCTGAGTTTTTCCTCGTCCTTGAACAAAGCGTACGCCACGGTACTTCTCCCGGCTCCAATGATCTGCGGCGTCGAAGGCGGCGGCCACCGTGAGTTATCCGGCGTCCGCCGCTCCTGGACATCTCACTTCCGCTTACGCTTCAGTCGTTGCGCTCCATTTCCGCGTTTTCCCTTTCCGTGTCGCACGGCGGGTCGTCTCGATCTTCTGCCATGTTGTACTCCAGTCTCGTGTGAACTCTAGCCAACTTCTCTGAGATTGCTCAGGATCGCGAGATGTCGCTGAATGATCGGAAGCGACATTTGCGCGACCTGCTGCTCCTGCGGGTTGCCGCCGGTTCGCAGATACGAACTGTTGAGCGCCAGCAGCTCGCGATGGCCACGGATCTGCCCCTGCACATACATTCGGTCGAACGGGCCGGACGGTGTCGCCTGAAGCCGTTGTAGCAAGGCTGCATGGTCTGGCCGCAGCGGCGCCGATCCGGGCGCTGCGCCGAGCGCACTTGCGACCTGGACCTGTTCGGCGATTTCGGCGTTTGCAAAATTGATCAGGTCGGGGTTGGAGGTCCGGGTCAAAGCGAGCTGGCTCGTCTGCATGGCAAACCCACCGCCCATGAGGTCGGCAGTCCGAAAATCCCGCGCCTGGATCGGTTTGGATTGCGCGGTGTAGGTTGACAGTCCGAGGCCGCCTAAAGCAAGCAAGAACGATCTTCTCAGCATGATGAATCTCCCAAGTGGAGTTCACAAGACGCTGCGCCGTATCGAACGTTCCTATCGCGCGGCAAGACACGCAACGACGCTCAACTGCTCCGAATTCAGCGATCACTAGCCGCCGTCCCGACTAACGAATGTTATTGGCGCGCAACCTGGGCCGTGATCATTGGAACGGCCGTATCAGAGAGGACTTGCTTTCGAGGGCACGGTGCCGATCGGCGCGCGAGTACATTCATGCAAGACAATAATTCATCGAGCTTCCCGACGTCCGCGGGCATTCTTCTCGGGCTTGGGTTGGGCGCGTTTTTCGACGGCATCGTATTTCATCAGCTGCTGCAGTGGCATCATATGTTAAGCGGCTGGTATCCTCTCAACTCCATCGACAACATCAGGCTCAACACGACTTGGGACGGCATATTCCACAGCGCCGCCTACGTTCTCCTGCTCACGGGGCTTTATGGAGTGTGGCAGCGGGCACACAGGCGCGAGTTGCGCTGGTCGAGCTGGCATTGTCTCGGCACCATGCTGCTGGGGTGGGGAATCTTCAATCTGGTCGAAGGCGTGATCAATCACGAGATCCTCCGGCTGCATCAGGTGAACGAGACGGTGCCCGAGGGGCATCGCGTCTTCTGGGATATCGGCTTCTTGTTGTGGGGAGCTACGATGGCTGTCATCGGTGCCACAATGGCGCGGGCGGGAGCACAGGAGGGAGAGCATGCGGAAGGCAGCTTACAAGCTCGTTAGAGACACGCCGCCGATGCTTGTCTACGCAATCTTCCTCTTCCTGCTCTTGTTTGCGATCGCGCCGGCGTTTCGCATCGCTGTGTTCGGCCTGTCGTTGGACGATCTCCTGCAATTGCGCTGCTTTGTGCCCGGCTGACCGGGTGGAGGTGACCATGGTCGAGTTCAGGCTTCCGAAGAACTCTCGTGTCGAACAAGGGACAATCTGGCCCAAGCCCGGCGGCGAGAGCCTGCGCGAATTTCACGTCTATCGCTGGAATCCCGACGATGGCCGCAATCCCCGCCTCGACATCTACTTCGTCGATACCGCCGATTGCGGGCCGATGGTGCTAGATGGCCTGATCTGGATCAAGAACAACATCGACTCCACGCTGACGTTCAGGCGATCCTGCCGTGAGGGCGTTTGCGGGTCGTGTTCGATGAACATCGCCGGTCAGAATACGCTGGCCTGCACCAAGTCCATGAGCGAGGACGTGCCGGAAGGCGCGCCTCTGCGCGTGCTACCCTTGCCGCATCAGCCGGTCGTGAAGGATCTGGTGCCCGACCTCTCGAACTTCTATGCGCAGCTCGCCCTGATCGAACCGTGGCTGCAGACCAGTTCGCCCACGCCCCAGAAGGAATGGCGGCAAAGCCACGACGATCGGGCAAAGCTCGATGGCCTGTACGAATGCATTCTCTGCGCCTGCTGCTCGACGTCGTGCCCGAGCTACTGGTGGAATTCCGAGCGCTTCCTAGGGCCCGCGGCCCTGATCCAGGCGGCGCGCTGGATCAACGACAGCCGGGATGAGGCGACCGGCGAGCGCCTCGATATGCTCGAGGATCCCTTCAGGATCTATCGTTGTCACACCATCCTCAATTGTGCGAAGGCCTGTCCGAAAGGTTTGAACCCCGGAGAAGCCATCTCCGCACTGCGCCTCAAGATGGTCGAGCGGAAGTTTTGACTGCTGCGCGGACGCATTCCTCGACACAGGAACCATGCCTGCGGGGTTCTGCTTATCAATCCCCGACCAGGAGTAACTTGATGGGAAAGAAGCAGTTCGCCGCTCTGCCGTTTCGTCTGGACAATTCCGAGCTGCGCGTGCTGCTGATCACGACCAGGCGCAAGCGCAGATGGAGTGTCCCGAAGGGATCCCCAATCCGCAACAAGGAGCCGCATCTCACGGCTGCGCTCGAGGCTTATGAGGAGGCTGGCCTGGTCGGCGTCATTGCGACACGCGCGATGGGCAGCTTCAAGCATCGCAAGCGGAAGGGCGACCGCAAGCGAACCCTGGACGTTGCCGTATTCCCCATGAAGGTTCATGGCCAGGAGCGCTGGTGGCCCGAAAAAGGCGAGCGGGAAGCGATCTGGGTCTCGGCCGAAACGGCAGCGCGTCTGGTGCACAAGGCGGAGCTTCGGCGGTTGATTGCCCGCTTCGCAGCGCAATCGGAAAAGAGTGCGTCCTCGCTGCTGAGCGGCAGGCGGGCTTCTGATCCAGGAACCCGCGTCCCGCGCAATCATTCAAGCTAAATGACCCAACGACCGACAGGGCTCGAATCTGAGGAGCGGCCGCCCCACGAAATTCTGGCGACCGCGATAGAACGGCGCCGCGCGGTCCTGTTCGTCGGCGCGGGCGTTTCGATGGCCGTCGGATTGCCCTCCTGGCAATCGTTGATCGAGCATCTGCTGGACGATCTCGATCTCGAACGCGACGTCCTTGACGGAATGCATGGCGGCTATCAGATGCTTGCGGAGTACTACCGGCTGAAGCGTGGGGGCATTGGCCCGCTACGCAGTTGGCTTGACCGCAATTGGCGCGTCGATCCAGAGAGGATCGCCGCTTCGGAGCTCCACCGGATCATTGTCGAGCTCGATTTTCCGGTTATCTACACGACGAATTACGATCGCAATCTCGAGACGGCCTTCGATGTCCTGAAAAGGCCTTACGCGAAGATCAGCAATGCAAAGGAGATCGCGGGCGCCGGCGTCGGCGTCACGCACATCATCAAATTCCACGGCGACTTCGATGACGATGCCTCGCTCGTTCTGACCGAGACCGACTTTCTGAACCGGTTGGCCTTCAATTCGCCGCTCGATATCCGTTTTCGCGCTGACGCTTTGGGGAGCACACTGCTCTTCGTCGGCTACAGCATGTCTGATCCCAACATACGGTTGCTGCTGCATCGGATCTGGCAGATCTGGGATGAATCCGGCCACCGTCGGGACCGGCCGAAATCCTTCGTGTTCGTCGCCAAGCGCAATCCAGTGCAGGAGGCCGTCTTGGCGAACTGGGGCATCACCACCATTGCCCCACCCGAGGGAATGGCCGCCGACGATGGTCTGACCCGATTTCTCCTCGACGTCCGCCAGCGTATCGATCGAAGCGCGTAGAATGACGCTATCGCCTGCGCACGGTGCAGATCCCGTTCCGGATCTGAGCGAGGCTCGCTGCATATTGCATGTCCAGGATGCCCGCCCGCCACCGCTGCGCCATGGCCGCCTCCGAAAGATCAAAAGATTTTTCGGGACCGGCTTCCTCACGGCCGGGGCGGTAGCTCAGGAGATAGACGAGGTCGTCGCGACTAAGGTCCTGCAGCTCGGCGCGAAGCTGGCGGGCTTCCAGAGCATGGCCCAGGCGCTGGAAGGTCTGGTTCCCGAAGGTCAGGTCGTTCTTGCGCTCGGCTGCGGCTTCGATGCCGTCGGGCACCTTGCCGTCGCGAGCGTAGAGGTCGATCACGTAGAGGCGAAGCGGGCGCGAGGATTCCAGGATCGGTTCGAATGGCGCGTTGAGGGAGAACCCGCCATCGCCGAGCCACCGGCCGGCAATCTGCACTGGCGCGAACTCAGGGAGGAACCCGCAGCTGGCCAGGATGTGATCCATTTCGATCCGTTCCGACGAGGAGTCGAATAGCACGGCATTGCCGCTTTCGAGGTCGGTCGCACAGATCGTGATACGCGGATGGCCCTCGTTCAGGCGGTCGAAATCGATCAACTGACCAAGGCGTTCGCGCGTCGGGCCGAGATCGTACAGGCCACCGAAATGAGGTGTCGGAAGCGGGAGACGGGGATGGAAGAAGCCGGCGTGGCCAAGCAAACGCGTATTGATCGAGCTCAGCCAGGCGAACAGATGCCGGCCGGCACTCGGCGGAACGGCTGGGCCAGCCGCGCCCCGCCAGTAGCTATTTAGAGCCGCGACTCGATCGGCGTTCGGGCTTCCCGCGATCAGGGCGGCCGTGATCGCACCGGCGGATGAACCGGTTACCCAATCGATCTGCGGCGAGAGAGATGCGAGCGCTTCGAACGCACCGCCATGATAGGCTCCGAGCCCGAGGCCGCCGGAGAATACGACCGCAGTGAGCTGGGGCTCTGCGGACTCGATGCCGCTCGGCTCAGTCCGATCAGTCAAATCGGGTTCCGGTTGTCAGTCTAAAGGTTGCGCGCATCACCGATATCCCCTGTGACGGCGCGCATAGGCATATCGAGGATTGATGCCGCAAGAGGCGTGCGTGCCCGATGCCGTCGCGATGCATTGAGCGTAACTGGCGAACTGGCAATTGCCCGGATAGCCCCAACTCCGGCCCTGGAGGCAATAGCGATCCTGTGCAAGTGCGGAGGTCGACCAGCCAAGGCTCGCCACGAGCGACAGGGCGGCGGCAACTATCAGCAAACGATGTCTCATTGAAATCTCCAATTTCGACATTGAACGCGCCCAGTGAGACTTGCGTTCCAAACGGGCTCCGGCTCGCCAAGCCCAGGATTCAAGCGCGCGATTAACCTGTGTGAAGCCGCCCGCAGTGGATCACGGCTAGACTGGTCGCTCCGACGTTTCGATCGGAAGCAGAATGCCCGAACAGTCTCCCAGCCTGAGAAACTTTACCATCAATTTCGGTCCTCAGCACCCGGCGGCCCATGGCGTGCTGCGGCTCGTGCTCGAGCTCGACGGCGAAGTCGTCGCGCGAGTCGACCCCCATATCGGATTGCTGCATCGAGGCACGGAGAAGCTGATCGAGGCCAAGACCTATCTGCAGGCCATTCCATATTTCGATCGGCTCGACTACGTCGCACCCCTGACACAGGAGCATGCCTTCTGTCTTGCGATCGAAAGACTGATCGGCGTTGAAGTGCCGCGGCGCGGGCAGCTCATCAGGGTGCTCTATCACGAAATCAGCCGGATCCTGTCTCACCTCCTGAACGTCACGACGCAAGCCATGGACGTCGGTGCGCTGACCCCGCCGCTGTGGGGCTTCGAAGAGCGCGAGAAGCTCATGGTGTTCTACGAGCGTGCGTCGGGCAGCCGGATGCACGCGAACTATTTCCGGCCCGGCGGCGTGCATCAGGACCTTCCGCCGAAGCTGATCGACGACATCGAGGCCTGGTGCGATCCGTTCCTGCGCGTCGTCGACGATCTCGACCGGTTGCTCTCGCTCAACCGGATCTTCAAGGCGCGCAACGTGGATATCGGCAGGGTAACCCTCGAGCAGGCCTGGGCCTGGGGCTTTTCCGGCGTGATGGTGCGCGGTTCGGGAGCGGCCTGGGACCTGCGGAAGGCGCAGCCTTACGACTGCTATGCCGAAATGGAGTTTGATATCCCGATCGGCAGGAACGGCGACTGCTATGACCGCTATCTCATTCGCATGGAAGAGATGAGGCAGTCCGTCCGCATCATGAAACAGTGCATCGAGAAGTTGAAGTCCCCGGACGGAAGAGGTCCGGTGCTCGTGCAGGACAACAAGGTCGCGCCGCCCAGGCGTGGTGAGATGAAGCGGTCGATGGAGGCACTCATCCACCATTTCAAGCTGTACACGGAAGGCTTTCACGTTCCGGCCGGCGAAATCTACGTCGCTGTTGAAGCACCCAAGGGGGAGTTCGGCGTGTTCCTGGTCTCGGACGGGACCAACAAGGCCTACAAGTGCAAGATCAGGTCTCCCGGATTTGCCCATCTGCAGGCGATGGATTTCCTCTGCAAGGGACATTTGCTCGCGGACGTCTCCGCAATCCTGGGGTCCCTGGATATCGTGTTCGGCGAGGTGGACCGCTGAGCGTCCGCCTCGGGCGCGATGCGATTTGGATGAATCGTCATTGCGCTTTAGCTTGTTGTTTGAGCATCATCTTTCGGAAACCGCTGCGCACTTTTCCGGATCATGCTTTAGCCGGGCAGAGGTGTGTCAGCGATATCCAGCAGCGCGCCAAGACCCTGGCGTAAGCGGCGCGTGGCGATATTGTCGTTGGCAAGCCCGAATACCAGCAGCGATCGCCCGGTCACGGCATAAGCGTGGCCGAACTCGAACTCGGCCATCCGTGCGTCCGGCTGGTTGGTGTCGATCAGGCCCAGCCAACTCAGCCCGTCGGCGACGGCGGGCAACGTGAAGTTCACGACGTCGTGGTGCGCGTTGTAGACCAGAAGCATGGTGGCATCCGAGCCGCGGCGCCGGATCCCGGTCTCTTGCGCTCGCCCATCGAGCAGCATCCCGAAGCATTTGGCGTTGGGGTCCTGCCACTGCTCCGTCGTCATCTCCTCGCCGGATGGAGACAGCCAGGTCACGTCCTTGACGTCGAGCTCTTCGTTGTGCGAGCCGACCAGGAAGCGGCTACGGTACAGAATGGGGAAGGCTTTGCGTGTGGCGATCAGCTTGCGCGTGAACTCGCGAAGGCTGCGGCCATTGGCCGTGATGCCCATCCAGTCGAGCCAGGTGGTCTCGTTGTCCTGCGCATAGGCATTGTTGTTGCCGTTTTGCGAATGCCCGAATTCGTCCCCGGCGAGCAGCATCGGCGTGCCATGCGAGAGCAGCATCGTCGCGAGCAGATTTCGCTTTTGGCGTTCACGCAGCAGCGTGATCTCGGGGTCGTCGGTCGGCCCCTCTGCGCCGCAGTTCCAGGAATGGTTGTTGCTGTGACCGTCGCGATTGTCCTCGCCGTTCGCCTCGTTGTGCTTGTCGTTGTACGAGACGAGATCGTTCAGATTGAAGCCGTCATGCGCTGTGACGAAGTTGACGCTGGCCCAGGGCCGGCGGCCGCGTTTGTTGAAGAGATCACCCGACCCGGAAATACGCTTGGCAAAGTCGGCGATCGTGCCCGGATCGCCTTTCCAGAAGGCACGCGCGGTGTCCCTGAACTTGTCGTTCCACTCTGCCCATCCCGGCGGAAACTGGCCGACTTGATAGCCGCCCGGCCCGATGTCCCAGGGCTCGGCGATCAGCTTCACGGTGGAGAGGACGGGATCCTGGCGGCACGCATCGAGGAAGCCGCCGCCTTCGTCGAAGCCGTAGGGCTCCCGCGCCAGGATGGTTGCGAGGTCGAAGCGGAAGCCATCGACCCGCATCTCGGTGGCCCAATAGCGCAGGGAATCGGCAACCAGCTGCAGCACGCGCTGATGTGAGAGGTTCACCGTGTTGCCGGTGCCGGTATCGTTGATGTAGTAGCGTTTCTTGTCCGGCAGCAGGCGGTAGTAGCTGGCGTTGTCGATGCCCTTGAACGACAGAGTCGGGCCGAGCTCGTTTCCTTCCGCGGTGTGATTATAGACGACGTCGAGGATGACCTCGATGCCATGAGCATGAAACTGGTTGACCATCGCTTTGAATTCGGTCGCGAAGGGCGTCTTGAGGTAGCGCGGCTCAGGTGCGAAGAAGGCGATGGAATTGTAGCCCCAATAGTTGCGCAGGCCTTTCTCGACCAGGTAGCTGTCGTCGACGAAGGCGTGGATCGGCAACAGCTCGGCGCTGGTGATGCCGAGCGAGCGCAGATAGGCGGGAATTTCGAAGTGCGCCAGCCCGGAGAACGTGCCGCGGTCTGCTTCAGGGACGAGCGGATGGAGCTGGGTAAAACCTTTGACGTGCATTTCGTAGACGATGGTCCGTTCCCACGGCACTTCCGGCTTGCGCGCTGCGCCCCAGGTGAAGGCGGGATCGATGACCGCGCACTTCTGCATCAAAGGCGCGCTGTCGCGTTCGTCATAGGACAGATCCTTGTCAGCATGGTCGAGGACATAGCCGAACAGCTCGGGGCCCCAGCGCAGCTGGCCGATCAGCTGCCGGGCATAGGGATCAAGCACGAGCTTGTTGGGATTGAAGCGGTGCCCGGCATCGGGTTCGTAGGGGCCATGGACGCGGTAGCCGTAGACGGTCCCGGGACGCGCAGAGGGCAAATAGCCGTGCCAGACTTCGTCTGTGTATTCCGGGAGTTCGATCCGTTCCAGTTCGGTCTCGCCGCTATCGTCAAACAGGCAGAGCTCGACTTTGGTGGCGTGTGCCGAAAACAGCGCGAAATTCACACCGAGCCCGTCCCAGGTGGCACCGAGCGGAAACGGTCTGCCCTCACTGATCCGGGACCGGCGTAGGCTTGATACCGCCCTCGTCAGGGCTTCGTCTGAATGGACTGGCCGATCCATGTCTTCCCCCAGGAATTGAGTCCGTCAGGACGTCGGCGGGATTGTCCCTGCCTCAAGAACAGCTTGCTCCGTGGCGGCCGAGGAAGCGACTACCGCGGCAGCAGGCGCATCGGCCGGCGTCAGCGCGCGGACCCTTTGCTGCGCGGCTTCCTTGTTGATTGCCGCAATGGAGTTGCCGATGCGACCAACAATCGCGGTCAACGCGGCGCCGGAAAGATGCAGCCGCTTCTTGACAAGACGCACCTGAACCCGATCGGTCAGGTCCAGCTTGTTGCGGATCGGTGGCCGTTTCGCGCGTTGCATGGGAATTGCTCCTGTCTGTCGGAGCAACCGCCCGGCCGGTCGATCTGTTCCAGAACCAGCCTGCTGAATGCGTGAATACGCGCGCATATTTCTCAATCGCTTCAGCGCTGTCGACGACCAGGTCGACGCTCTTGCGATGAACAAGGCGGCCACCAACGCGAACAGCGGGCCTCGGAAAGCCGCCAGGCCGAATTGATCCCGGACATCATCGGCGTTCAATGCGCGTTCCGCCCAGTCACCGGCTCCGAATAGCTGGAGAAGCGCCGAGCACGTCCGTGGGTCCCACCTCTCGTCGATCCCATTCGGGATGCCGGCTTGTTGTCGCAGGAGCAATTCAAGACCGCAACCGAACTCGGATGCGGTGATCTCGCCGCAGGTCGTGAATTCTGCGCCGCAACAAAGGTTCCCAGTTTCTGCCAGTGAAGGGAAATTTTCGGCTTCGGGTCCAAAACTGCACCCAGCTCCTTGGGCGTGCAGTCCATGCCATCTTTGAGGAACGAATGCGTGCAGCTCAGCTTTCCCGTGCTGAGCATGCCTAGGCGAATGTGAAATCGAGCCTCGCGAAGAATTCAAGGCTCCGGGCATGCAGGCGAAAGGCGAGCAGGTTGAATCAAACTCTGGGAATAGCCGAACAAATGCGGCGCCATGGCCCTCAAATCATCGACCATGGTGTCTCCTTCAATCTCTGGGCGCCAAGCGCCCGCTCGGTCGAATTGCTCGAAGTCGGCCAGCCGCCACGCTCCATGCCACGCGACAATGACGGTTGGTATCAGTTGCTCAGTCCGACGGCGCGTGCCGGGACGCGCTACCAGTTCCGGATCGACGGCGACCTGACCGTTCCCGATCCAGCCTCCCGTTTCCAGCCGGACGATGTTGGTCAGCCCAGTGAGGTGATCGACACGGCACTGTTGCGGGATCCGATTTTATACCCGGGCCGCCCGTGGCCGGAAGCCGTCATCTACGAGCTGCATGTCGGTGCCTTCAGCGAGGAGGGTACCTATGCCGGGGTCGAGAAAAGGTTGCCCTATCTGCGGGACCTCGGCATCACCGCCATTGAGCTGATGCCGCTCAACGACGTCCCGGGTCGGCACAATTGGGGTTACGATGGCGTGCTGCTGAACGCCCCGAATGCGCGCTACGGGCGGCCGGAGGATCTCAAACGGTTGCTGCGCGCCGCGCATGCCCTCGACATCATGGTCTACCTCGACGTCGTCTATAACCATTTCGGGCCGCAGCTGAACTATCTGCACAGCTATGCCGAGAACTTCTTCACCAAGCGCCATGCCACGGGTTGGGGCCCTGCTGTCAACCTCGAAGGTCGTGATGGCGCGTTTGTGCGCGAGTTCCTGATCGAAAACGCGCTCATGTGGCTGCGGGACTACGGCTTCGATGGACTTCGTCTCGACGCAGTGCATGCCTTGAAGGACGATTCCGACCGTCATTTTCTCATCGAGCTTGCAGAGACCGTGCGCAGCCAACTGGCAGGCAGGCGCGTACATCTGATGCTGGAGAACGAGGCCAATCAGGCGCACCTTCTCGATCGCTCGCAGGGCCGGGTCCTGCACTACGACGCGCAGTGGGGCGACGATTTCCACAATGCGCTCCACGTCCTGCTAACGGGGGAGAACGAGGGATATTACCGCGCCTTCGCGGACGAGCCGCTCGATCATCTCGCGCGTTCCCTGACCGAGGGCTTTGCCTATCAGGGCGAGGTCTTTCCGCTGCACGATGCTCCACGCGGAGAGCCCAGTGCACACCTGCCGCCGGAGGCCACCATCTTTTTCGCCCAGAACCACGATCAGATCGGCAATCGCGCGCTAGGGGAGCGGCTATCGGTGCTGATCAGTCCCGAAAAGCTCAAGCAGGCTCTTGCGCTCGTTCTGCTCAATCCTCACGTCCCGATGCTTTTCATGGGAGAGGAGGCAGCCGCCGACACTCCATTTCTGTTCTTTGCGGACTGGTCCGGCGAGGCCGCGGATCTGACGCGCGAGGGCCGGCGCAGGGAGTTCGCACATTTCGAGGCGTTCTCGACGCCGGAGATGCGCGCCCGGATTCCGGATCCTTGCGACGAACGAACATTCCTGGCGTCCAAGCTGGACTGGGCGAGGATCGACTGCGCATCCGAAAGTCTCGAGTTTCGGGCGCTGACGGCCGAGCTGCTGAGAATCCGGCGGGAGCAGCTCATTCCGCTGATCAAGCAGGGATTTGTTTCAGCCGAGCGCGCGACGATTCAGAGTGGCGGTCTCGAGGTCCGCTGGCGGACGGCTAAGGGCGAGACCCTGCAGATTGTGGCGAGCTTTGCCGACGGCGAGCTGCCGATGCCAGCAACTCTCGGCGGAATCGAGCTGTGGCGATCACGAGCAGGCGCAGCGAACGTGCTATTTCCAAACGACATCGTCGTCCGACTTTATCGGGAGGCCTGACGGACGTGGAAACTGCCATTCAGGCCATGGGAGTTCTCGCCGCCGGTTTGACATCTCTGTCTTACCTGCCGCAAGTGCGCAAAGCGCGCTCGCCCGGCTCGACCGATGACCTCTCCTTGAAGATGCTGGTCGCCCTCGCGAGCGGGCTCATTCTTTGGATAGCCTATGGACTGTTGAAGCGGGACTGGGTCATCGTTCTTGCAAACGTCGTCGGAGCGGCGCTTGCGCTTACGTTAATTGCCTTCAAGGTCCGCGACATGAGAGAAGCCAAGGGGGGGCATACCGGATCGGCCTCGCGTTGATGTTCTCGAGAGATAATCCGGCGCGTTTGTCGGCGAGTCGGGTCTGGGCGTCCGGTTCTGGCTGCATCATGGCTGATCGGCAATCGTCAATCGGCTGGGCGCCTGACGGGCCGTCCTGCGCGGCGTGGCGGCCGGAACGAGCGCCGGCGTCTCGCCCGCAATGCGGAGGGCGAAATAGGCGATCGTCGCTTGAAGGCCGTCCTTCAGCGCCACGCGGGGCCGCCAGCCCAGTGCCCGTGCTGCTGTGTCGATGACGGGCTTGCGGCGCTTCGGGTCGTCCTTAGGCAAGCTCTCGAAGCGGAGCGGGGAGTTGGATTCCGTGTAGGTCAGCACCTCGCGCGCAATCGCCTCGATTGTGACCTCGTGCGGATTGCCAAGATTGCAAGGCCCCGTGATCGAGGGCGAGCTCTCCATCAAGAGCTGGAGCCCGCGAACGAGGTCGTCGACGAAGCAGAAGCTCCTGGTCTGTGTCCCGGCGCCGTAGATCGTGATGGGTTCGCCGCGCAGGGCCTGCACAATGAAATTGGACACAACCCGTCCGTCATTCTCGAGCATCCGCGGGCCGTAAGTATTGAAGATGCGCGCGACCTTGATCTCGACGCCGTGAGTACGGTGATAGTCGAACATCAGCGTCTCCGCAGCACGTTTGCCCTCGTCGTAGCAGGCCCGCGGCCCGATCGGATTGACGTTGCCGAGGTAGGATTCGGGCTGCGGGTGGATCTCGGGATCGCCATACACTTCGCTTGTGGACGCCTGAAGGACCCGGGCACCTTTACTGCGCGCCAGATCGAGAATGTTCATGGTGCCGATCACGCAAGTCTTCATCGTGCCGATCGGATCCTTTTGGTAGTGCCGGGGTGAGGCCGGGCAAGCCAGGCTGTAGATGCGGTCAATGCCCTCCTCGATCTCGATGGGATCGCGCACGTCGTGCTCGACGAAGCGGAAGTTCGGGTGATTGAGCAACGGCCGGATGTTGTCGATCGATCCCGTGAACAAATTGTCCAGGCAGATCACAGTGCTGCCGCGTTGCAGAAGCGCATCGCAAAGATGCGATCCGATGAAGCCGGCGCCTCCGGCGACGATGATGGTGGGTGAGCGGCGGGAGGCTTGAATGCGGGACTGAAGCGTCATCGTGATAGGCCTTTCAGAGTTCGGCAACCTGCATCGGGCGTGCGGCGGGAAACCTTGCGGTTTTGCGTCGGCGCCGTGCGGATGCCTCCGCGTAATAGCTCTCCAGTTGACGAGCGCGGTGGTCCGAGGTGTGCTCGGCAAGAACCCGCCGCCGCGCGTTGTTTGCGATCGTGCGCCGCTGCTCGTCGGGCATGTCGCGCAGGATTTCGACGACTTCGCGCGGATCCGACGCCAGCAGGATTTCCCGCGAAGGCTCGAAGATCGTCTCGAGGCCGGGCCAGCGGTCCGAGATGATCGGCGTGCCACATGCGGCCGCTTCGAACAGCCGAACGCTCGGCGAGTACCCCAGCGCCTTCATGTCGGCGCGGGTGGCGTTCAGGGTGAAGCGCTGCTCCGAATAGAAGGTCGGATGCTGCTTTGGCGCGAGATGTTCGATGCGCGCGACGTTGGCGGGCCAGGTGACATGATCAGGGTATTGCGCGCCTGCGACGACGAATTGCTCGGACGGCAGCTCGCGGGCGGGGGCAAGCAGCAGGTCGCCAAGAATGGGCTGCCTGTCTTCGCTATAGGTCCCGAGATATCCCAGCGTCCACTTGGGGTCGGCATGAAGGGGCGTGTAGATGCCGGTGTCCGCACTGCAATAAAGGACGCATGCCAGAGGGCTTCCGTAATTCTCCTCGATCATGCCGGGCACGGGCCCGCCGGCGAAAGACAGATAGAGGTCGAAGCGCGGGATCATCGCGGCGGAGAGATAGTCGGTTCCGTGATCGAGTTTCGCCAGCGTAACCGGCGTGTCGATGTCGTAGAACGCGGTGATTCCACGGGCATGGGTCGTCGCCCATTCAGCGATCGCGATGCCGTCGGGGACGTAGGAGCCGATGATTACCAAATCGGCGTCCCGAATCAGCTTGCCGAATCGGAGCGGAATGTCTTGCAAGGATTGGTAGAGCTCCACTGTCCAGGCCGCTGGCTTGGTCAGATCGCGGTGGTTCCGATACCAGGGAACATCACGTTCGAGGAACGTGACATGGTGCCCACGTCGCGCCAGCGCTTCGATCAGGGCGCGGTACGTCGTAGCGTGGCCGTTGCCCCAGGACGAAGTGACCGAAAGACCGATGACGACGATGGAAAGCTTCATTCTGCTGCCTCGATCCGCGAGCTGCTGGCGACAAAGAGATCATTGAACTGGCGTGCGCGTTGCCGATAGGTGTGCTGGCTGAGGATACGCGCGCGGGCGCGACGCGCGATCGCCTGTGCACGATCGGGATTCAGCGCGGCGAGATGCTCTGCGACCTCATTGCCGTTTGCGGCGACAAGGACTTCGCGACCCGGTTCGAGAAAATGATCGATTCCTTCCCATTGATCGGTGATCAGGCACGCGCCGGCGCCTACCGCCTCGAACACGCGCGTCGGCGGTGAGAAACCGTAGCGCGCCATGCTGTCACGGTTGACATTCAACGTGGCAAGCGCTGAGCCGAAGAAAGCGTTGTGGTCGCCGGTCCCGACATGGCCGACCTTGCGAAGATTGGCTGACGTGTCCTTGCTCTCCCAGCCGGAGCCGCCCAGCACGAACGTCTTGTCGGGCACTTGACGTGCAACATCGAGAAAGAAACGCTCCACGCGCTGCTCGCGATCGGGCAGCCGGTTCGCCAGCAGGCTGAGGTCACAGACAAAGCGTCGATCTGGCGCCGCGGGAAAATGAGTCGCAGGGTCAAGTGCGTTGTAGATGGGAACGCAGTCCTTGGCGCCCATGCGGCGGTAGGTGGACACAACGCCATCGCCTCCGCCATAGGTCAGGACCATGTCATAAGAGGGGATTGCGCGACGCAGATGATGCTGCGCATCGCTTTCCATCGCTTCGAGTGTAGCGGGGGCGTCGACGTCCCAATAGATCCGCATGGCGCGCGACGGCAGTTCGGCGATCGCGCTCTCCAATTCCTGATCGAAGACGCCGACGCCGCTGGCCTTGATCAGCATGTCGGCCGATTGTGCCGCGACATCGAGCGAGCCGCGCCAGCCGTCCACGGTTGCGGGATAGACGACCACCCGGGCCCAGTCCGGATCGGCGATGTCCCGGTGAGCCTGGCGTTCGAAGGCGTCAGGTTCGAAGAAGGTAATGTCATGACCGAGCGCCGCAATCTCCTTCAGCATGCCACGGTAATAGGTGGCGGCGCCATTCCAGTACGACGACACGAGGCTGGATCCGAAGAAGCAGATCTTCATGCGACGGCTCCGATGGACGGCTGTGGCTCTGACGTGCGACTGGAATTGCGGATGCCCGCCACGATGTTGACGAGCTGCTCGGCGCGATGACGGCAGGTATGGCGTTCTCTGATCGTCTTCAGGCCTGTCTCGACCATCGCGGACGCCAACTCCCGGTCGTCGAGAACGGCACGGAGCGCGCGCTTCATCTGTGCCCCATCGCCGACGCTCAGATAGGCACCCTCTGGAAATAGAGATTCGGCATCTGACCAGGGCGCCGAGACCAGAGGGATACCGCAGGCCAATGCTTCGAACACGCGGATGGTTGGAATTCCCGGAAGGAGGCGCACATAAGGTCCCCGCGGCACATGGACTGTTGCGCGCGCGCCCGCGAACGCAACCGGAGCCCAATGTGCCGGCAGCCAGCCACCATGGCGCACACCTGCATGGCGGATCGTATCGAGCGCGTCACTCGAATAGCGCACGCCGAAGACGCTCGCGCGAAGCTTCAACTCCGCGGCCGGCCCGATCAGGAATTCATTGAGCTCAGCGCTGCGTTCGCCATCGCCCCAATTCCCGATCCAGACCATGTCGTCGGTACGCTCGATCTGCGGCAGCGGGTGATACAGAGCGATATCAGCGCCCTCATGCCAGGTGAAAGCACGGTTAGCCCAGCCGAGCTTCAGATAGATCTCCCGAAGGACCTCGCCGAAGGCGAGGACGCCGTCAAATCCGTCGAGATCGAATTGCGCGAGTTCTTCGGGGGCGCTGACTGCACGATGGTGAGTGTCGTGGAATAGGAGCGTGAATGCGGCGCCGTGGGCTCGCTTGCGTCCGATTCGAGCGATCAGAGCAGGCGAATTCCATTCGTGAACGATGACGAGATCCGCGCCGTCGAGCGCGTCGTCAAGATCGAGACTGGCATCGTAGCCGCGGATGTTGATGCCGGGGAAGAGCGCGGGGATGTCCTCCATCGCATGATTGCCGCCCTCGCGGATCGCATTAAGCCGGCTCCAGCCGTCGATCGGTTCGTACACGACAACGTCGTGGCCGAGCGCAAGCAGTTCCCGCGCATAGCCGCGCAGGAAATGCGCGTTGCCGTTATTCCAGCACGAGGTGAATGCGTGATAGAATAGAACGCATTTCATGCGCGCACCTCCAGCGGGCCGGCCGGGGCGGCGAAGTGGTGAGATGCGACAAGACTTTGATAGAGCCGGAGATAAGCGTTCGTCATTCGCGTGAGCGAATAAGTCAGGGAATGCTCATAGGCGGAGCGTTGCAGGCGCGCTCGCTGGGCTTCGTCGGCGCAAAGGGTTGCAAGTGCCCGATGAAGCGCCTCGCTGTCGGTCGGATCGAAGAACAGGGCGGCTCCGCTCCACAACTCGCGGAAGCTCGGGATGTCCGACAGGACGAGCGCGCAGCCTTCCGCAGCCGCTTCCAGAACCGAAAGGCCGAATGGTTCGTAGAGCGCCGGACTGACGAAGACGGCCGCGTGCCGAAGCCGCGCGGCCATGGCATCGTGCGACAACTCCCCAAGCCGGGAGACATCCGTGGAGAGGCGTGGATCGGTGGGGCCGGCGGCCTCAACCGGCCAGCTCAATCCGGGCGCGGCCGCAGCGAGGGTCTCAATGTTCTTGGCGCGGTCCCACAATCGTCCGGCCGCCATAATCAGTTCCTGCTTTCGACCCGTGGGCTGGCCAGGCGCAATCCCATTCCAGATCACCGTGCCGCGCGATTGAGGACAGTAGATGGAGGCGATATCATCGTGGAAAGCGCGACTTGGACACACCCATGCAGTCGCAGCGTCGAGCGCCGTCTTGACGTGCTCGGTGTAGCGGCGCCATCGGAGCTCGGTGAGCCATGTCGTATCTCGGCAGGCCAGCGCCCAGGAATTCACACAGGAATGCGCGACCAGGACTGTGGGAGCTCGCCAGGCGAAGCTCGCCTCGCGAAAGCTGTTGAGGTGGATCACATCAGGCTCGAACCTGGATTCGAACTCGGCAAGGACGCGCTTCGCGTCGGCGATGTTCCGTCCTTCCGGGTCTTGCCATTCGAGCGCGAGGTCCGTCTCGATCAGACGCACCCTGGGATTGCGGAGCATCGCATGCTGATCGGCGCGTGCGCGGGGACCAAGCGTCAACAGACAAACGTCAGCGCCGGAGTCCGCGAGGCTGGACGCGAGGGCGCAGGAATAGGTCCACACGCCTCCGACCGTGTCCGTGGTCATCAAAATTCTGATCTGTGTGCTTCGACTCATGAAGCCCCCTGGAGTTCGAGGGCATCGAGCGGAACCGGGCGGTCGTTCTGCACGTCACTGAACTGGTTGAACATGGTGAGATAGTGTTGGTGCGCGCGCTCCCAGGCGAAGTCGTCGGGCTCGCCCCAGAGCTTCCGGTAATCCGGCGAGCCCGGATAGGGATACAGAGGTACCGGATCGTTCGCCCAGATGCCGGCATTCTGCATTGTGCGGCGCCAGCGTTGTACGACCGGGTCGTCGTCTTCGGGCACCTCGATCAAATTGGCCTGCACGAAGGGGACGTGGCGCCGAGCCTCGACCAGGCGATCGGCGAGCTGATCCGTGCTCATCTTGCAGTTTTTTGCGAGCGCCGCGCGGCCTTCGACGGTCAGGCTCTCGATGCCCGCTTCGATCGAAACGCAACCGGCGCGGCCAAGCATGGCGAGCATGTCCGGCTTCCAGAGGTCGATGCGAGTCTGCACGCCGAACTTGATGCCGCGAGTGGTCAGCCCTTGAAGCAACTCAACGTTGGGAAGGAAGATCTCGTCGATGAAGTAAAGATACTCGATGCCTTGACTTCGCAAGCCATCGATCTCTTCGAGAATGACGCCCGCCGGCCGCTTGCGATAAGCATTGCGGAAGTTCTCCTTGGCGCAGAACGTGCAGTTGTAAGGACAGCCGCGCGAGGCCTCGACCTCGGCCCCGGGAGCGACCGGCTCGGCCTCGAAACGATGATGATGGTGGTGATGGCGCCGGATCATCTCGGCGGGCCAGTCGAGCGCGGGCTGATCCGTGAAACTCGCCGCCTGCGGACCGCCATTGACCCGCGACGAAGTACCGTCGGCGAAGCACAGGCCCGGAAAATCGCGTTCACCATTGGCAAGACGCAGCACGGACGCTTCACCCTCGCCCATCACGACGATGTCGACGCCGAGCTTCTTCAAGGCCGCACGGGGCGTGGTCGAGCCATGCGGCCCTACCGCGATCAGGATGGGCGCAAGGTTGCGCACGGCGCGCACGAGTTGCTGCGGCACGCGCAGCTCCGGGGGTGCGCAGCGCCAGAACAGGTAGGTCGGGGCAGTCGTGATGACGATCTGATCCGGCCCGAACGCCTGCAACTCGACCTCTATATCGCGAGGTGAGAGGTCGAACATATGCGCATCGAGCAACAGCGTCTTGTGCCCGGCGGCCTTCAGATAATGCTCGGAGATCCCGAGCTCGAGCGGAAGGTGAGGGGACCGGCATCCGAAATAGATGCTGCCGGCAAAATCCCAGTTCGGATTGATAAGGGCGACTCGCGTCATGCCAGCGCCTCGCAATTGCCTTGTGAACCGAAGCGACTGTTGAGCCAGCCGTGAAGCGAGCGCAAACCGTCGCCGATGGACAGCTGAGGCGCCCAGCCGATCGCGGTGGACAGCGCCCGCGTGTCGGTGACGTACCAGGGCTGATCGCCCGGCCGCCAATCTGCAAAGCGATATGCGAGCTTGCGGCCGGTCAGGTCGGTGATGCGGTCGATCAACTCCAAAAGGCTGATCGCGTTGGCCGGGCCGCCGCCGAGATTGAACACGCGCCCGCGGACCATCGCGATGTGGTCGAGCGCCGCAAGCCAAGCGTTTGCGGCGTCTGCCACGTGGAGCGCGTCCCGAACCTGGTGACCGTCACCGTAGATTGTCAGGGGATTGCCGCGGATGGCGCTGAGCAGGAAATGCGCGATCCAGCCCTGGTCCTCGGTCCCGAATTGACGCGGCCCGTAGATGCAGCTCATCCGCAGGACGACAGTCTGCAGCCCGAACACCCTGGCGTAGTCATGGACGTATTGATCTGCCGTGCCCTTCGAGCAGCCGTACGGGCTGTAGAAATCAAGCGCCGCATTCTCGGAAATGCCGTCGGCCAACAGGCTACTGTTCGGCGTGTAGCGGCGGCCGGTCAGGGTGATCTCGTTGTCATCGATCAGCCGACCATAGACCTTGTTGGTGGAGGCGAAGATGACCGGCGCCGTGCTATTGTGCAGGCGGACCGCTTCAAGCACGTTCAGCGTGCCACGTGCATTGATCTCGAAATCGCCAGCCGGGTCGGCCATGCTGTCTGTGACGGCCACTTGGGCTGCAAGGTGCAGCACGGCGCGGGCCTCCCGCACGGCGTCGATCACCGGAATCGGCTCGCGGATATCGGCGATCGTGATCGTCACGCGCTCGCCGTGCCGGGACTTCAGCCATTGGGCGTTCTCGCGCACCCCGGCGCGAGCGAGATTATCCAATACAAGGACGCGGTCGCCGCGCGCCGCAAGACGATCGGCGAGGTTGCAGCCGATGAAGCCGCAGCCGCCGGTAATCAGCACAGGCCTGTTGTCTCGCTCACTCATCACGCAACCAATCCTCGTTGCAGCAGCTCCCCGGTGGCCCGTTCCGCCTGATCGTCGGCGATCTGGTCGGCCAGGTACTCCGCGAGTTCTTCAAGACCGTCCTTGAAAGCGACGTGCGGCTCAAAGCCGAGCAGATCGCGCGATTTGCCGATGTCGGCGAAGCAGTGGCGGATATCGCCGGCCCGGTATTTCCGCGTGATCTCGGGCGCGATGTCGCGGCGGCCCATCACGTCGGCGAGATCCTCTGCGACGGACAGGATCGTGCGGCTCTTGCCGGAGCCGACATTGAAGACGTCCTGGGTGTGGTCGGCTTCGAGGGCAAGGCGGCAGGCACGGGCGACGTCGTGGACATGGACGAAATCGCGTCGCTGCAGGCCGTCTTCGAAGACCAGCGGCGGCCGGCCGTTGAGCAGCCGCGCCGCAAAGATGGCGAGCACTCCGGTGTAGGGATTGGAGAGAGCCTGACGCGGGCCGAACACGTTGAAGAAGCGTAGGCCCACCGTGGAAATCCCGTACGCCTTGCCCGTGATCAGGCACATCCGCTCCTGCGCATATTTATTCAGCGCGTAAATCGAACTCAGGGACGGCTGCTTCGTCTCCGGGGTGGGCACGGGATCGAGCGGATTGCCTGCGGTGTCCCGCAATTCCCACTCTCCGTTCCGCAGCTGCTCGATCGGCCGTTCATCGCAGGCGATAACGCTTGCGTCCGCACCGCGATAGAGACCCTCGCCATAGATGCTCATGGACGATGCGACCACCAGCCGTTCGACGGGACGCTTGGATAATGCCTGCAACAGCACCGCGGTACCGAGTTCGTTGGTGCGAACATAAGGTTCGATATCGTACATGCTCTGGCCTACGCCCACCGCCGAAGCGAGGTGCAGAACCATGTCGGTGCCGCGCAGGGCCTGCTCGACCGCAAAAGCATCCGTGACATCGCCGACGACGAGCTCTGCCTCGTCGGCAAGATAGCCGGGGCGCTGACGATTGCCGCCGTGAACCTGCGGACAGAGATTGTCGAGAAGCCGTACGTCATAACCCGCCGCAAGCAGCGCGTCGGCCGCGTGCGAGCCGATGAATCCCGCGCCTCCAGTAATCAACACCCGCGTCATTCATCGCTCCCTGCTGTCATGGGACCGATCCTTTCGGGATCGATCGATGATGAGAGTTGAAGCGCGCTTCTGCTTGGTCGGGCGACCGCACGCGCCAGTCACGTCTGGGAGTTAGAAGCGGTGCAAGGAATGTTGGTTCCTCCGAAACGTACAAACGAAAATATCTCTAACCTGGATCAATAGCAAAAGTGAATCGCCGGATTGTTGGAGGCTAGAAGCTTGCGCCGTGAAGCGGTGTTTCGAGACCAAGGTGCCTTGCAACGGTCGCGCCGATGTCGGCAAAGCTGGTGCGCCGTCCGATTGGCGACCTCGATCCAACGCCGCGGGCCAGGATAGGAACCTGTTCGCGCGTGTGATCGGATCCGCTCCAGGTCGGGTCACAGCCATGGTCGGCGGTGATGATCAGGAGATCCTCGTTTCGCAGGCATTTCAGCAGATCCGGAAGGCGCGCGTCGAATGCTTCCAGCGCCGCTGCATAACCGGCCACGTCGCGGCGGTGTCCGTAGAGCGTGTCGAAGTCGATGAAGTTCGCGAACAGCAGTCCGTTATCCGCAAGGCCTGCCAGTCCTGCGAGCGTGGCGTCGAACAGCGCTTCGTTGCCATCTCCGCGCTTGTTCCGTCCCGTGCCGCGATGGGCGAAGATGTCGTCGATCTTTCCGATCGTAACCACATCGCGGCCCGCCGCCTCGGCAAGATCGAGGATCGTCCGCTCCGGTGGCGGTACGGAAAAGTCGCGCCGACGCGCAGTTCGCTTGAAATCGCACGCCGACATACCAACGAACGGCCGCGCGATGACCCGTCCAATGTTGAGGGGATCGACGAGCCGTCGCGCAATCGTGCAGACATCGTAAAGACGGTCCAGCCCGAACGTCTCTTCATGGGCGGCGATCTGGAACACGCTGTCGGCGGAGGTGTAGCAGATCGGCTCGCCGCTCCGCATGTGGCGCTCGCCGAATTCCGCGATGATCGCGGTTCCTGAAGCGTGGCAGTTCCCCAGGATGCCGGGAAGGGCAGCCTCTGCGCACAGGCGCTCGACCAGATCGGGTGGGAAGCACGGCACGGACTTTGGGAAATAACCCCAGTCGAAGGGGACCGGCACGCCGGCAATCTCCCAGTGACCTGAGGGCGTGTCCTTGCCCTTTGAGATCTCGCTGGCGCAGCCGTAGTGAGGATGCTCGACCGGGGCGTCCAGCCCAGGTGGTATGCGACCCGTGGCGAGACGGCAGGCCGCACCGAGGCCCAGTGCTACCAGATTGGGAAGCCGCAACGGTCCCCCGCGCTGCGGATTGTCCGCCTTGCCCGCTGCACAGGCCTCGGCGATGTGTCCAACCGTATCGGCGCCTTCATCGCCGTAGCGATTGGCGTCGGGCGCGGCGCCGATCCCGACCGAGTCCATCACCAGGATCAGGGCACGCATGTCGCCTCTTTGGTGACCGGCTGCGAGCTTGCCACCGAAGACGCGACCCCGGTCTTGGCGCAGTAGCGCTCGACCATCAGGGCGCAGAAGTCCGCGAACTCGTTCGCATCGGTCGGTGGGCTGGTATGGTGAGGTTCGAGACCGCGGTGTTCCGGCGTGAAGCAGAAGGTCACCGTGACCTGAAACTCGGCGAGCGCATCCATCTGGCGGTCGAACCAGTCGAGCGCATTGGGACGAAAGCTGTCGGCCCAGGACAGTCCGGTCCGCAAATGCGTCACGCCGAGACGGCGCATCCAGCGCACGGCATCATCAAGTCGATGATCCTCGAAGTGGAACCACTGGCACAAGCCCATGGCCGGTGCATATTGGCCGAACAGGTCGGCTGAAGCTTTCGGTGTGCCGTCTTCCCGAAGCAGACCCATGTGGAAATGGCGGTAGTACGAGGAACCCTCCGCCTCCTTGTGCCGGGTGGTGGCTTCCCAGCTTGAGGGCAGATCATAGAGGCTGTACCAATGAATACGCGCTGCGCGGCCAGTCAGGAGCTCGGCGGTGCGGCTGAGGCCCCAAGCCTGCACCTCCTCGGCGCCGAAGGACGAGACGCCGACCTCGGTGACCCAGACGGGCAGTGAGGTGACCGCTTTGATCTCCTCGATCTTGGCCGGCCATTCCCCGATCTGCCACAGATTCCAGTCGAGCGGAAAGCCATGCACGGCAACCGCGTCGACGTGATCGAGCACGCCGCGCGCCTGCATGTTGCGCATGAAGGCGGGATCGATCGGCGAGATGCCGCCGAGTACGCGGGGCAGGGTCGGATGCGCGCTGCGGATCGATCTTCCGGCGGCAATTGCCAGGTTCGCGAACATCGCCCAGTCCGGATCGATCAGGATGTCCCAATGCGACTTGTTGTTCGGCTCGTTCCAGATCTTGGCAGCTTCGATCATCGGGCGTCCCCCCGTGCCGGATAGACGGGGCCGTCGGCTTGCGGCCGGGTCGTCCGCCTGCACAGATAGACTTCCTCCTCCGGATGCGCCGTGATGGCAAAGCCTGCGCTGCGCAGCATGGCCTCGACGCAGGCGCGGTTTGG
Source organism: Bradyrhizobium sp. 199 (assembly GCF_023073355.1). Lineage (GTDB taxonomy): Bacteria > Pseudomonadota > Alphaproteobacteria > Rhizobiales > Xanthobacteraceae > Bradyrhizobium. The sequence continues at coordinate 2,214,384 of NZ_JADPJI010000005.1, read as the reverse complement.
CACCCACCAATTGGTCGGATCATCGGCATATTTGTGCTCGATGAAGTGCAGTTTCGGGTACCCGGCGGAATCGAACTGATCCGTGGTCCAGAAATCGTAATTGGTTTCGACCGTATCGATGCGACTGTCTCCCCGTTGCATCGATTGGAACAAGAGGAGGTCACCCGCCACGTGCTCGTGGATGAGGTCCAGCGCGAGCAGCGGGTGACGCAAATGGTAGAGCACCCCCATGAAGATCACGAGATCGAATTTCTCGCGGAGTTGCCCGACATCATAAGCCGACATCTTGCGGAATTCGACTTTGAGCCCGTTTACCTCCGCGGCGAAGCGGGCCTGTGCCAGATACTCATCGTCCGTGTCCAGGCCCAATACACGTTCGGCGCCGCGACGTTTCATTTCCATGGCGTAGAAACCGGCATTGCAGCCGATATCGAGCACACTCTTGCCTTCGAGACGATCCGGAATGATGCCGGAGAAGCGCTGCCATTTCACGTTGGGATAATCGCCGAGGAAATGCGATGGCGCCGTAGGCACGCCTTTCAGGTCCAGATTGTGAAACCAGGGTCCAAGCGCATCGACGCGCTGGCGGATTTCCTCGCGGGAGAGGGCGCCTGTGGTCATGCAATCGCTCCATTGCTCATGGTGGCCGGACGAGCACCGTCCGGCGATGCGCCCGCCGCCCGCAGCCTTGCCCGCCCGTCGGTCGCACTGTCGGCAAGGAGGGCCATCGCCGTGCGGTAGCCACCGATGGTACCGACATCGACGTAGGACTCGCCGGCTTTGACTCCGATGCCGCGGCCACCTGCTGCGAGATAGGCGTTGACCAAGGTTCCGAAATACTCGTCGCGGCGCTCGCGCGCATTCCAGAGCGCCTGGAGTTCGCCAAAGCCGCGCGCGGACATCCTGAAGGCACCCCAGATCCAGCGTGATGCCGCGTTCGGTTGCTTCACCTGAATTTCGACAACGCGGTCTTCGTCGAGCACGACGGCATCGAAGAATTCAGGGTGCTCGACCGGAAACAACAGGAACGAGAGGTCCGCATCCGGCAAGGTCTGCAAGGCGGATTTGGGAAACCACACGGTGTCGGGCAGGCCGACCATCACATCCTCGTGCTCGCCAACCACCGTGCTTGCCCTGAACACGGCGTCGCACAGTCCCGACGCATCGGGCTGCACGACGTAGGCGAGCCGGGCGCTGCCATAGTGATCGCCGAAATATTCGAGGATGTCCGACTTGCCTGGCGAGATCACGAAGCAGATCTTGTCGGCGCCGCCCAAGATCAGGCGTTCCAGAAGATATTCCGAGACGGCGCAGGGGCGGTCCGTGCCGTCGTGGTGCCGGCTGCCGACAGGCAGCAACTCCTTGGAGAAGGCGAGCGGTTGGATGCGGCTGCCGCGGCCCGCGGCCGGAACGATGCCCCACATGATCAGGCCTCCTCGGGTTGCTGCCGACGCGCGCCGCGTGCTGCAGCCTGCTCGAGCAGAGATATGAGTTCGTCAGCGCGCTTGCTCGATGTGTGTAGTTCCAGGACGCGTTCGCGAGCGCGTTCAGCCATGTGCCGCAGTTCTGCGTCGTCGGCGTTCAGGGCTGCGATCGTATCGTGCTCGTCACGTGCAATGAGGATCTCTTCACCTGGCTGAAAGAAATCCTCGATTCCCGGCCAATGATCGCTGAGGAGCGGTACGCCGCAGGCGGCTGCCTCGAACAAGCGGCCCGAGGGACACCAGCCCATCTCGGCCATCGCGCGCCGGGTGACATTGAGCGTCAGGCGGGACGATGCAAAGAACGGGGCGTGTTCCGGCGGAGGCAAGTGCCGCACGAAATAGACATTCGGCGACCACGGGAAGTTGTCCGGATATTGCGCACCGGCGATCAGAAAGCGAAGATCCTGGCGTGCCTGTGCAGGCGCGACGAAAAGCTTTTCGAGCGTGTGTTGGCGATCCTCGGAGTACGTGCCGAGGTAGGACAGATCCGCGCGATAATGCGGGCGCGGCGGGACCGGCCGATGAACATCGCTGTCCACATGGCCGTAGAGGGGACGAACGTCACGCGCCCCCAGTCTGCCGCGGAATTCGCTGGCGATGCGAGGTCCGCCGGTGAAGCTCAGGACAAGGGCGAAATCCTGCAGGCCGCGCGGCCCGATATAAGCGACGGTTTCGCCGGCGATGAGTTTTGCCAGCGTGACCGGCGTGTCCAGATCGTAGAACACGGGTACCGCACGCCCGGCGGAGAGGATCAAATCGGTAGCTGCCAGGCCATCGGGACAATAGGACGTCACGATGGCGACGTCGGCATTGCGAACGGCATCACTGGCGTTCGGACGGACATCTTCCCAGCTCGAGAATAGCCGGAGCTCACCGCCCGGCAGTTCATGCAGGTCGCGGGCCCCGGCATAATATGGAACATCCCGCTCGAAGAAGACGACATGGTGGCCGGACCGCGCAAGATGCTTGCACAAGCCGCGCCACAGCGTCGCGTGGCCGTTGCCCCAAGAGGAGGAGATTGTCAGTCCAAAAATGACAATCTTCACGCCGGCACCCGCTGGTTGATCCCTCTGACCTGCACCCCACGATGATCCGCACTTAGAGTGCTGATGCTTGCAGGATCGATCTCAATGGAGAGAAAGTCGTCGAGCTGCCTGCGCGAATAGTGTAGGAGGGCCGCGCGGATCGGCTCGGCGTGACTGACCGCGATGACGGTCTCGCCATCCCTGTCGCTACGCAATTGCTCCAGATGACCGACGACCCGCTTTTGAAGCGCTCGCATGCTCTCGCCTCCGGGCGGACGGCTGGTGCTACGTCGTCTATTCCAGCGCGACCATCGCGGATCACCACCGAGGTCCTCGAAGGACCGTCCCGTCCACTCTCCATAATCGAGCTCGTCCAAAGCAGGTACGATTTCGACCGGCAGTTGGAAATAGGCGGCTAGGATGCAAGCCGACTGCATGCAGCGCCGCTGCGGGCTCGACTGAATCAACGTCGGTGACGGCGTGATAGTCTCGGCGCAGCGCGCGATCTCGTTATTGCCGAGTTCGTCGAGCTCCACACCCTTCATCCGGCCGCACAACATCCGGCCGAGCAGAGCATGATGACCATGACGGACGAGATGAATGATCCGCGCCATCACGCATGAGCCTTGTCGTCAATGAACGCGCGCGTCCGCCGGCTAGCTTCCTCGTCAGTGAACTGCTGCGGCGGCGACTTCATGAAATAGCTTGACGGGCCGGTCAATGCGCCGCCCTGACCGCGGTCCATGGCCAGCTTGGCGCAGCGCACGGCATCGATCACGACGCCTGCGGAGTTCGGGGAGTCCCAGACCTCGAGCTTGACCTCTGCGCTGAGGGGAACGCCGCCGAAAGTCGTACCTTCCAGGCGGATGAAGGCCAGCTTGCGATCGGTGAGCCAAGGCACATGGTCGCTCGGTCCGACATGGATGTTGTCGGGATCGATTGGGACATCGAACTGGCTGGTGACGGCCTGCGTCTTCGATATCTTCTTCGAGGCCAGCCGCTCTCGCTCCAGCATGTTCTTGAAATCGGTGTTGCCGCCGACGTTGAGCTGGTAGGTCCGGTCCAGCCGCACGCCGCGGTCGCGGAAGAGGTTGGCGAGCACGCGGTGCAGGATTGTGGCGCCGACCTGGCTCTTGATGTCGTCGCCGATGATCGGCAGGCCGGCCTCCTCGAAGCGTCGGCGCCACACCGGATCGGAGGCGATGAAGACGGGGATACAGTTGACGTAACCGCAGCCGGCTTCGAGGGCACGCGCCGCATACCACTCGCTGGCGCGTTGTGAACCCACCGGCAGATAGGACACCAGAACGTCCGTGCGTGACGTGGCCAGCGCCTCGGAGACGTCGGCCTCCGGCACTTGTGCAATTGGTACGTCTTCAGTCAGATAATGGCCGATGCCGTCCATGACAGGCCCGCGCTGCACGATCACGCCGGTCGGCGCGACGTCGGAGAAGCGGTGTGTGTTGTTGGGCGTCGCGAAGATCGCGTCGGCGACGTCGCGCCCGACCTTGCTGGCGTTGACGTCGAAGGCGGACGCGATCTGGATATCGCTGATATGGTAACCGCCGAGATCCGCGTTCATCAATCCCGGGACCGGCTCATTCGACTTGGCGTTCCGATAGTAGGTGAGGCCCTGGACGAGGGAGCTCGCGCAGTTACCGACGCCGACGAGTCCGACGCGCACGCGGCGCCTGTCTTGAAGACGAGAATGCATGGAATGAAACCCTCCCGGAAACACGCGGCGTCGGTGTAAGTACGTCGGCGAACGTGCGGAAGGTATGTTGGTTCCTGATGGGAAGATGCGAGCCTCGCGCCGCCAGGAATTTGGGCCTACAAAATACGACGAGCTTAACATGTGATAGAATCCGAACCCTTTGCAGGGAACGAAGAACCTTCAAGATGAAGATGAAGAAGATGATGCTGGCCGCACGAGTGCGCTTTGCGTCCGAAGAACAAATTCATGGGGAGCGCGTTTGTCGGCCGACGGTCCGAGCGATCGCGAGCTCATCGCGCGGTCGCGCCAGCAAGAGAGGTGCAAGATGGCGTCCACAACACAGAACAGCGGCGGTCAAACGACAACCGATCATGACGTCATCCGGAAATGGGCCGAAGTGCGGGGCGGCAAGCCGGCGACGGTCAAGGCAACAGAAGAGGATGGTCATGCGGGCATCTTGCGTATCGATTTCGATCCGCCGGATGACGGGCTCGACCGCATCGGCTGGGACGAGTTCTTCGAGAAGTTCGACGAGGCTGGAATTGCGTTCCTTCATCAGGACCGGACCAAGGACGGCGAGCTGAGCCGCTTCCACAAGTTCGTAAGGCGCTAGCCCGGAACCGCGCATGTCGAGCAGTTGGATCGACGCGATGCGTGCGGGCGATTTCGCTCGTGCCTGGGAGATCAATGATCGTGATCTGATTGAGATCGCGCACCCGCCCAAGCACATGGGACCGCGCCACCTCCAGCGGATCTGGCGGGGGGAAGACCTGAACGGCAAGAACGTGCTGGTCCGTTGTTACCATGGGCTGGGCGATACCATCCAGTTCCTTCGCTTCATGCGGCCGCTTCATTATATTGCGCGCAGCGTCACGGTCTGGTGCCAAGGCGAGCTTCTGCCGTTGGTGGAGCGAACGGATGGCGTCGATCGCGCCTTTGCTCTCCATGACCGTGCGCCTGATCATCAGTTCGAGGTGGATATCGAGATTATGGAGGTGCCACACGCCATTAAGGCGAGTCGGGACCAGATCGAGATGCGGGCACCTTATCTCGCGCTGCCCCCAGTGGTCGCGCCGACGCTCCCGCAAGCCGGAGGCCCTGCCGTCGGACTGATTTGGGAAGTCGGAAATTGGGACAAGCGTAGGGCGATTCCACCCGCGCTGTTGCGGCGTCTGTCCGTTCCAGGCGTAACGCTCTGCTCGCTCCAGCTCGGGGCCGGGGCAGCCGAACTGGCCGAGATCGGCGCGATCGACATCAGCACGCCTGACGTTGTGGCTCTCGGTCACGTCTTGCAGCAGCTCGACCTCGTGGTTTGCGTCGACACGATGGTTGCGCATCTTGCCGGAGCCCTTGGGTGTGATGCATGGGTCTTATTGCATGCCGATTGCGACTGGCGCTGGCCGTTAGCGGGATCTCGCTCCTTATGGTATCCTAGCCTGACGTTGTTTCATCAGAGGGTGTCGGGCGACTGGGACCATGTCATTTCCGACGTGCGCAACGCCTTGTTTGAGCGCGCCTCGGAGCTCCGAGGCGTTGTTTGAAGGATCAAGCGAGCGTAGTCTGCGGCTTGATGGAGCGGATGGGCATCCTCGCAGTTGGCCCGAGTTGCCAGAAAAGTCGGATCAAAATCGTGCGGGCGGCACGAGTCCGGGCCAGGTCATGATGGGATGAATTTGCCGTGCCATTGCGGCAGGCTGCATCGAGGCAGTTCCTGGACAATACGGTTGGATGGACAGGGGAGATACTGCACGCCGCATTGGGTTGCCCACCGACTGAGAAATTCGCTCTTTGACCGAGAGCAGATTTTCTGTGCGGCAGCATTCACTGGGCGAGAGAGCTAGTGGTCAGCGCTATGGCAGCCCGCGGGTGCATGCCGCTCTGCGGACGCAAGGACGTGGCGCCAGCCGCGGCCGGATCGAACGGCTGATGCGGATCATGGCGCGACCCGTCGGTTCGTACCACCGACAGTCGTTACGATCTGCCGATCGCGCCGTGCCGAGCTTTTCACGGTCGCCGCAAAGGCGGGCTGTCTGTTCGGCGTCGCCCACTTCAGAGTTGGCCCGATCGGCGCTTTGACCTACACTCATGAGTCAATCGCAGGTTACATAGAGACCGGCGACGTCCTGCTGACTCAAATCGTCGGCAGGCAAGACCTGCAGAGCTTGACGGGGAGTGCCGGCGTCCAGGTGAGGCTTCCCGTCTCATTCGGCGGCGCCAGATACAGCCCTATGTGAACCTCACGGCGGAGCACGACTTCCTTGGTGACGGCCGGATCATCACAACGACGCAGACGACGACGCTGCTGTTGCCCATCCTTACGCCTGTCAGTCCTAGCAACCAGAGCTATGGCAAGGTCTTAGCGGGGCTTGCAGCCCAGCTTGGAGGCAATGTCAGTGGAATGATCAATGCCTACACCACCTTCGCCGCAACGATGGTAACTTCTATGGGATCAATGTGGGCGTCAAAGCCGCTTTCTAAACTTTCTCCCGACCACTGCTTGGCCCTCTTCGGGGGGCCAAGTGTTTTTTCGCACAGATTTCTGTACGCTCAAGCCGATCTCCGTCGCATCGGAGTGGGCTGTGAAGCCTTGAGGCAGGTCCCATGAGCTCTGTTTCCGTAATCTCCCAGAACCGGTCCGAGCTTCTCTTCGCCGAACCCAGTATCTTGGCCGAATACCGTCCGGATGGCGCGATCGTCCTGCGCTCGCTGAGCCCGCTCGAGCCCTTTGCGCGATGCGCGGGGGATTGGCTCGAGCACTGGGGCTCTAAGGCGCCGGACGGAATATTCCTCGGGGAAAGGACGGCAGTCGACACCGCTTGGAACACGGTGACGTATGGCCAGGCGCTCGAGCAGGTCCGTTCGATCGGTAGCTGGCTTCTGACGCAAGGCCTTACCCCGCAAACGCCCTTAGCCATTCTTTCGGACAACAGTATTGAGCACGCGCTGCTCGCGTTGGGCGCGATGCATGTGGGGGTGCCGGTCGCGTCCATCTCACCTGCATACTCACTGATGTCGAAAGACTTCGAGAAACTCAAGGCGATGATCAAGCTGCTTGAGCCTGGCGCCATCTATGTTGCAAACACCAGGCAGTTTGCAGCCGCTCTTCAGGCGATACAGCCGCTGCACAATGCCAGGCTGATCAGCGGCTCTCGTGATGTTGGCAGCGCGATCTCCTTCAAAGATCTCGTCAGCGCTCCCTCCAGCGCCGCTGCTGCTGAAGCATTTCGAGCCGTATCGCTCGATACGGTCGGCAAGCTTCTGTTCACGTCCGGCTCAACGGGGGCGCCAAAGGCGGTCATCAATACGCAGCGGATGATGACATCGAGTCAGCAAGCAAAGGCGCAGGTCTGGCCTTTCGTCAACGATGCCGGCAGCAAGCTCGTCATCGTGGATTGGCTGCCTTGGAGCCATACGTTTGGTGGCAACCACAATTTCAATCTGGTGCTCCGGAATGGAGGGTCACTTTACATCGACGCAGGCAAGCCGATGCCTGGCCTATTCGACACCTCCTTGGCCAACCTGCGCAGCATCGTGCCGACTGTCTACTTCAACGTCCCGCGCGGATTTGACATGCTCGTTACGGCGTTACGCGGCGATCAGGAGCTGCGGCGCCGGTTCTTTGCTGGAGTGAAGATTATCTTCTACGCGGGAGCTGCGCTGCCGCAGCATCTATGGGATGCGTTGAGCCAGCTATCGGTCAGTACGATCGGAACAAGCGTGCCTCTCGTCTCCGCGTGGGGCTCCACGGAAACGTCGCCGCTGGCGACCGACTGCCACTTCCAGGCGGAGCGGTCCGGCAACATCGGCGTGCCGACCCCGGGCACTGAGCTGAAGCTCCTACCTTCCGGTGACAAGCTCGAGGTCCGCGTCCGCGGACCCAACATCACGCCAGGCTACTGGAAGGCGCCCGAGCTCACCGCAAAGGCGTTCGATGAAGAAGGCTTTTACCTCATCGGCGATGCCGTCAAACTCGCGGATCCCGGCCGTCCAGGCCGTGGGCTGTACTTCGACGGCCGCGTGGCAGAAGATTTCAAGCTCAATTCCGGCACCTGGGTGAACGTCGGCACATTGCGCGTCAACGCAGTCGCCGCCTTTGCGGGGGTGGCACAGGACGTCGTTGTTTGCGGGCAGGGCGAGGACGAAGTCAGGCTCCTTGTCTTTCCTAATCTGGCAGCGTGTCGCGCACTTGCTCAATTGCCGGATGGTGCCACGTGCGAAGATATTCTCAATCATCCAGGTGTACGCGAGGCGGTTGCGGCTGGTCTTTCCAGGTTGAAGGCCCAGAGCGGAGGAGGGTCCTCAAACCATGCTACGCGTGCGCTGTTGCTGAGCGAACCGCCGTCCGTGGACTTTGGTGAAATAACCGACAAGGGCTACATCAATCAACGGGCGGTGCTGACGCGGCGAGCTGCTGATGTTCAGGCATTGAACGACGCTGCTTCAGCCAAATGGATCGGATGTCCGTTCTCGTGATAGCTGCCGGTTAGCGGACAGACCGCATAAAGCGGTCCACCGTCGGCCCGGCTCAATTCCCAATGACGCGCTGCGCCAAGCCTGGCCGAGGCGCCAAGGGAGCTTTCCAACCTCGCGCATGTCTTCGTCGTGCAGATCAATCAGATCGCCAAATGTGCGAACGTCCCGCACCACGCGTGGTTTGGACGACCCGTTGCAGGCAATGTTGCGCTCCATCTCGAGCGCCCATTCCTCGCCGTCCTTGCGCCGCCGGAACGTCTCGGCCACATAACGGTTCTTGCGGCGGACTTGAACCCACCAGTTTCCCGATCCCAATTGAGTGAAGGTCGCCACGCATGTGCACTTCGGCTTTCGCGTGCACTATGTGTGCAAGGTCAAAACGGGTACAAACGTGTGCAATTTCGGCTAATTTGGAGTGCACACGTTCTTCTTCCATTCCATTAAGAGCATAGGTAAACGATTGAAACATCAAGACTATCCCTTTTCCGTGGCGCCAATGATGGATTGGACTGACCGGCACTGCCGGGTATTCCATCGTCACCTGACGCGGCGGGCGCTGCTCTATACCGAGATGCTGACCACTGGCGCCATCATTCATGGCGACCGGGAGCGGCTGCTCGGGTTCGACGCGATGGAGCATCCGGTCGCGCTTCAGCTTGGTGGCTCGGACCGGCGTGAGCTCGCGCAGGCGGCGGCGATCGGCGAGGCGTTCGGCTATGACGAGATCAATCTCAACGTCGGTTGCCCGTCCGATCGCGTCAAGGATGGTCGTTTTGGCGCCTGCCTCATGGCGGAGCCGGAGCTGGTGGCGAGGTGCGTCGAAGCAATGAAGCGCGCCGTCGCCGTTCCCGTGACGGTGAAGTGCCGTATCGGCATTGACGACCAGGATCCGGAAATTGCGCTTGATGCGCTTGCGCGCGGGGTGGTCGCCTCCGGCTGCGACGCGGTGATCGTGCATGCCCGCAAGGCTTGGCTCAACGGTTTGTCGCCGAAGGAGAACCGCGACATCCCGCCGCTCGACTATGAGCGCGTCTATCGCCTCAAGCGCGCAATGCCCGGCGTTCCCGTGATCATCAATGGCGGCGTTCCCGGAATTGACGAGGCGAAGGCGCATCTCGAACATGTCGACGGCGTGATGCTCGGCCGTGCCGCCTATCAGGAGCCGTGGCGGCTGCTGTCCGTCGATTCCGATATCTTCGGCGAGGCGGCCCCGCATGGGTCCATGCAGGATGCACTCGAGGCGATGATGCCCTACATCGAGCAGCAACTCGCGCGCGGGACGCGGCTGCATGCGATCACGCGGCATTTCGTCGGTGCATTCCACGCCGTCCCCGGCGCACGGGCCTTCCGTCGCCATCTCGCAGAGCAAGGCGTGAAGCCGGGCGCCGGCCTTGAGGTGCTGCGCGATGCGATCGCGCGCGTCGGTGCACGCGCGGCGGCCGAGGCGGCGTAAGTCGGCTAGTCCATCGCCGTGCGCGAGCGGCGGTGGCCGCTCTGAAGTTCGGGATAGCCCGTGAGCATCAGCTTGTCGGCGCGGACGCCCCAGCTTTCCAGGCGGTCGAGGAAGCTCATGCCGAGCAGATTGGTCTTCATCTGTCCGCGCTGGACGACGAGGGCCGGCACCGATTTTTCGACCAGATGGCCGACGGAGAGGCGCTCGAGCGTGAGGCGGGCTGCCTTGGTATGACCACCGGCGGTTTCGAGATCGACATCGTATTCGAGCATCTCGAGCGGCAGGCCGATTGCTTTCGCGGTTTCCCAGGTCAGCACCACCGACGTCGCGCCGGTATCGATCACCATTGGCGCTGCGACACCGTTGATCTTCGCACGCAGCGCAAATTCGCCGCCCTGGCCGCGTGGGATCTGCACGGCGGGGGCGGGCGTCGCCGTCTGCGCGCGGAAAATGTGCGAGACCTTGTGGCTGGCGCGCGCGATCTGCTCGGGATCGCCATAGGCGACGACCGCACCTGCCGTGCCGGCAAGCATAACGAGAACGAGGAGGAAGCGGATCATTGCGCGCCTCCGGAGGCGCGTAGGCCGGTCAGGTGCGTTCCGGAGATACCGGGATCGGCACCAATCCAGCTTCCGTCATGCGTGTCGGCAACAGGGCCATGACTGCGAGCCGTTCCGCACTTTCCATGGCGTGCCAACGAGCGATCTCGGGCAAGGTCCGGCCGCAGCCGAAGCATAGTTTGGTCCTGGGATCGATCATGCAGACGGCGACGCATGGCGTTTCTTTGCTCATTCGCACATAGTGGGGGATTGTCGGGCATGTCTGCAAGCATCTGGTTATGAGCCCGTGCCTGCGCTCATGATCGGCTTGTGGCGCGGCCGGCGCTTCTCGTCGGGCAGTACGGAACTCTCCGGCTGGAGCGGTGGAGAATCGTCCGAGAGCGGCGCAAGCGCGCTCATGACGCGCTCCGGCGGGAAGGTGACGATCACCTCGGTGCCGATGCGCAACTTGGATTTCAGCGTGAACGTGCCGCCATGCAGGTCGATCAGATTCTTGGCGATTGGCAGGCCGAGACCGGCGCCCTGTTCGGCCGACTTGATCGAGTTGGAGCCCTGGCCGAACGAGGCGAGCACGACCGGGATCTCGTCCTCGGGAATGCCGGAACCGGAATCCTTCACCGAGAGATACTGCCCGCCCGAAGCGGTCCACCCGGCCTTGAGCCAGATCTCGCCGCCCTGCGGGGTGAACTTGATCGAGTTGGAGAGCAGGTTGAGCACGACCTGGCGGATCGCGCGCTCGTCGGCCCAGAGCCGCGGCATGGCCTGCTCGAACACCTCGTGGATGGTGATGCCGCGGCTCGAGGCACGCAGCTTCATCAGATGATGGCAGTCGGCGACGATGCCGACCAGTGACACCGCTTCCTCGTGCAACTCGTAGCGGCCGGCCTCGATCCGCGACAGGTCGAGGATCTCGTTGATGAGGTTGAGCAGGTGCACGCCGGAATTATGGATGTCCGCCGAGTACTCCTTGTAGACCGGCACCGCATGGGCGCCGAAAATCTCGCTCTTCATCACCTCGGAGAAACCGAGGATGGCATTCAGCGGCGTGCGCAGCTCGTGGCTCATCTGCGCGAGGAAGCGCGACTTGGCGACGTTGGCGGATTCGGCGCGATGGCGCGCTTCATCCGAGATCGCTTTAGCCTGTTCGAGCTCGCCGATCAGCGCGTCCTTCTCGGCGCGTGCTTCCAGCGTAGCGAAGGTGGAGGAGTGCAGGCGATGCGCCAGCAGCACGAAGTAGCCTTCAGCGCCGAGCGCGAGCGCAGCCAGGACGTAATTGTCCAGCGAGCCGGTCATCGCGAAGCTCAGCGCCATCGCGACCGCGACCGGCGCGGTGGCGGCAAGGGCCGCGATCGGCAAATTGGCGGCGAGCATGCTCGACACTGCGATCACCAGCAGCATCAGGAACATCATCAGCGTTTCCGTGACCATGTCGAGCACGGGATGGATCAGGATCGCCATCCAGCACAGGCCATAGAGCAGGTCGAGCACAACGAAGCGCGTCCGCCATGCCCGCGTCGCGGTTGGAGAGCTGGGCTCGATCAGGAACCGGCGGCAACTGCGGATCATGGCGCTGTGGATGCAGAGCATGCCCGCGGTCCAGGCTGCGGCCGGGATCGGCTGCATCCACAGCCCGAACAGCACGCCGGTCGCGACCACCAGCAGCATCACGACATAGGAAGCCGATAGCCGCGTCTGGACGTATTGGCGCAGCATCTCGGCGTCGAATGCCGGCCGGGTTCCGCTGGTGGATGTTAACTTGTCGCGCGCCTCGCGCACCCGCTGCGCCGCAGCCCTTCGGCTGCTCGCCGATGGAGCGCTCACCGGCTCGGCCGGAAGCTGCACAACCTCGGGCTTTTCAGCGGGGTTACTCATCAAGCAACACGATTCCTGCCCACGCCGGACGCGGGCCTTCTGCATTGTCTATCTCTGGCAAGAAATCGTTAAGAGCTGACTTAAGGAGCTAAAGAATTACGTTAACCCGGCGTTAATTTGGATCGGCTGCGCCATTCAATGCAGCACCGCGGACTGCACGATGTATACCACCGCTCCCGCCAGATATCCCACGAGCGCGGGGCCTGCGATGCGGCGGGCGTACCAGAAGAACTCGATCTTCTCGAGTCCCATGGCGGCAACGCCCGCGGCCGAGCCGATGATCAGGATCGAGCCGCCAGTGCCGGCGCAATAGGCGATGAACTCCCAGATGAAGCTGTCGGGCGGATATTGCGCCAGATTGTACATGCCCATTGTGGCAGCGACGAGCGGCACGTTGTCGATGATTGCGCTCAAGAGACCGAGCAGGATGACGATGATGTCGAGGCGGCCGACGGTGGCGTCGAGCCATTTCGCCAACAGCTCAAGGACCCGGGCGTGCTCCAGGCACGCGACGGCCAAGAGGATGCCGACGAAGAACACGATGGAGCTCATGTCGATGCGGGTCAGCGCATGGACGAGGGTGAGGGGCCGACGCGCATCCTCGTCCTTGTGGCGGTGAACGATCTCGCCGACCAGCCAAAGGATGCCCAGCCCGAACAGGATGCCCATGAAAGGGGCGAGATGCGTCACGGCCTTGAAAACCGGGACCGCGACCAGCGTACCGAGCCCGAGATAGAACATCAGATTGCGCTCGAACACCTCGACCTTGAGAGCCTGCGCTTCCCGCTGCGGCGGCGGAGCGATGTCCTTCCCTCTGACGGAGTAGCCGATGATGAACAGCGGCATGAGCAGATTGAATAGGGACGGCAGGAACACCGATTTCATGATGCTGACGGGCGTGATCTGTCCACCAATCCAGAGCATCGTCGTCGTGACGTCGCCGATCACCGTCCAGGCACCGCCCGCATTGGCGGCGATGACGATGAGGGAGGCGAATAGCAGGCGATCGTTCTTGTTGCCGATCAGCTTCTGGATCAGCGAGACCATCACGATGGTGGTCGTCAGATTGTCGAGGATCGCGCTCAGGAAGAACGTCACGAAGCCGATGATCCACATCAACGTGGTCTGCTTCGTGGTGCGGATGACCGAGGTGATGACCTCGAAGCCGTTGTGGGCGTCGATCACCTCGACGATCGTCATGGCGCCGATCAGGAAGAAGACGATTTGCGCGGTCGAGGCGACGGATTCGTCGAGCTGGTGATTGACGAGCGAAGCGTCCCCAACGGAGATCGCATAGATGGTCCAGAGCAGGCCCGCTCCGAGCAGAGCCGAAGCGCTCTTGTTGACGCCGAGCGGGTGTTCGAGCGCGATGGCTGCATACGCAACGATGAAAACGACGGCTATCACGCTCAGCAAATCGGTCCCCCCGGAATTCGTTCTTCGGCTCTATTGCGCTTGTCAGGCCTTGACGATGCGCCAGCGCAGCGTCAAGGCCGGTGACGGTCGCAGCTGCCCGGCAGCGACCGTCACGCGCTCCTCAGCGTTGCAGGCGTGCAAGCAGGCTCGACGTATCCCAGCGCTTGCCGCCCATCTTCTCGACCTCGGCGTAGAACTGGTCGACGAGTGCGGTCACCGGCAGGGTGGCGCCGTTGCGGCGGGCTTCAGCCAGCGAGATCGAGAGGTCCTTGCGCATCCATTCCACCGCGAAGCCGAAATCGTATTTGTCGTCGTTCATGGTCTTGTAGCGATTTTCCATCTGCCAGGACTGCGCCGCGCCCTTGGAGATGGTCTCGATCACCGCGGCGACGTCGAGGCCGCTCTTCTTGGCGAAGTGGATACCTTCGGAGAGACCCTGCACCAGACCGGCGATGCAGATCTGGTTGACCATCTTCGTCAGTTGGCCGCTTCCGGCGGGCCCGAGCAGTTTGCACATCCGCGCATAGGCGCCTGTGATGATGGGCTCGGCGCCGGAATAGGCATCTTGCGTGCCGCCGCACATCACTGTCAGCGCGCCGTTCTCGGCGCCGGCCTGGCCGCCGGAGACCGGTGCATCGACGAATTTGAAGCCGGCCTTGGTGGCGGCTGCGTCCAGCTCGCGTGCGACCTCGGCGGAGGCGGTGGTGTGATCGACGAAGCTCGCACCCTTCCTCATGCCGGCGAAAGCGCCGTCGGCGCCGGTCGCGACCGCGCGCAGATCGTTGTCGTTGCCGACGCAGCACATCACGAAATCCTGGCCTTCGGCGGCGGCCTTCGGGGTCGCCGCTGTCTTGCCGCCGAACTTGTCCGCCCATTCCTTCGCCTTGGCCGCGGTGCGGTTGTAGACGGTGACCTCATGGCCCCCTTTTTTCACGAGGTGTCCGGCCATGGGGAAGCCCATGACGCCGAGACCGAGGAAAGCGATTTTAGCCATCTGTGGTACCTTGTCCGTAGCTTGAGTTTTACGGTTGTATCCGGGCGAGGGCGCGCCAGGCGGCGTCCTCGAAGTTCCGCTGCGAGGGCGGATCGGAGGCGCACCATAAACCGTTAAGCCGGGAGGGCAACGGCTTCGTTTGGCGGCCCCCTGTGCTAGGATGGCGGCACCTAAGGACTTCAAAAAAAGGGAGCGAGAGCATGGGCGGCGTGAGCGTTGGCGTCCTCGATCATTTCAACATCCGGACCCGGAATCTGGCCGGGACCGTCCGCTTTTACGAGGATGTGCTGGGCCTTGAAAAAGGCGCGCGGCCGAACTTCGCCTTCCCCGGCGCCTGGATGTACAGCGAGGGCAAGGCGGTGGTGCATCTCGTCGATATTTCTGCGACGGCCGAGCCACAAAAGCCGGATTCCGGCGTTGTCCACCACGTCGCTTTCGCCAGCCGCGGCTTTGACGGCATGAGGCAGCGGCTGGCATCCAAGGGGATGAAATTCGACTCCCGCCAGGTGCCCGGCGGCGACCTCTGGCAGATCTTCGTTTACGACCCCAACGGGGTCATGATCGAGCTGAACTACGAGGCTGCCAGCGAGCAGGGGGCCGCGCCCGCGGAGATGGCTGACGATATCGGCAGGCAGTAGCCTTTTGGGCGTTTCCGCTCTAATGGGGCATCCTAAAGTCTCGAGCATGACCTTGCCGGAAAGCCGCTCCACGCTTTGCGCTGGCGCGGCCCTCCAGGTCCGGATCAGGCTCCGTTCAGGAGATGCGCTTTGAGCGTGACGCAGCAACAAGTTCTCGACAGCCTCGCCAGGATCAAGTCGCCCCGCGGGGTCGCGCTCACCAATGCTAATGTGCTGAGTGCCATCAGCGCGTCCGACGGCAAGGTGTTCTTCTCGATCAATGTCGACGCCGCCGAGGCCAGGGCCTGGGAATCCATCCGGGCCGAAGCGGAGGCCGCCGTCCGCGCCATTCCCAGCGTCACCACCGTCATGGTGGCGCTGACAGCCGAGCGCAAGCCGGGCTCCGCACCGCCACCGCCTCCGCAACCCAGCCGCGGCACGCCGGGCGTGCAGCCGGTGCACGCCCACAAGCCGCCGCCGCAGGGCGGCGCCCAATCGCCCATGGCACGCCAGTCGGAGATCCCGGGCGTTGCCGCCGTGATCGCGGTCGCCTCCGGCAAGGGCGGCGTCGGCAAGTCGACCACCGCTCTCAATCTGGCGCTGGGCCTGCGCGACCTCGGCCTCAAGGTCGGGTTGCTCGATGCCGACATCTACGGTCCCTCGGTGCCGCGCCTGACGGGTCTGCACGACAAGCCGGAGCTGAACGACGAGCGCAAAATGATTCCGCTTCGGCGCTTCGGTCTCGCCATCATGTCGATCGGGTTTTTGGTGGAGGAGGAGACCGCGATGATCTGGCGCGGTCCCATGGTGATGTCGGCGGTGACGCAGATGCTGCGCGATGTCGAATGGGGCAAGCTCGACGTTCTCGTGGTCGACATGCCGCCGGGCACCGGCGATGCCCAGCTCACGCTGGCGCAGAACGTGCCGCTCAAGGGCGCGGTGATCGTCTCGACCCCACAGGACCTGTCGCTGATCGATGCCCGGCGGGGACTTGCCATGTTCAAGAAGGTCAACGTGCCCGTGCTCGGCATCGTCGAGAACATGAGCTACTTCCAGTGCCCGCATTGCGGCACCAAGTCGGACATTTTCGGCCATGGCGGGGCACGGCACGAGGCCGAGAAGCTCGAGGTCCCGTTCCTCGGCGAGATCCCGCTGCACATGGCGATTCGGGCCACCTCGGACGCCGGCAATCCCGTTGTCGACAGCGAACCGGACGGTCCCCATGCGGCGATCTACCGCGCCATTGCAGGGCAGGTCCGGGACCAGCTCAAGGGCGTCATCCAGGCGGCTTGAATCGGCCGTCCGCGGCGCACGCCTCCTCACCCTTTGGGGACATGCGACTTTCGTAGAGCCCCGTCATGCCATTGTCGCGTTCCGCAAGCGGGGCTTCCGTGTTAAAGGCCACCGCAGTCAAAGCCCCATCGGTTCGACGCGCCCCGGCGCGTCGCCGGAATCAGCGGCGGCACAAGAGAAGTCAAGGGGAAACGCCCCAGCAAGGAGAGACCTGAAGATGAAGCGTCGTGATTTTCTGAAAGTGTCGGCAGCAGGCGCGGCGGCGACCGCAGTGGCCTCGCCGGCGATCGCGCAGTCCTCGCCTGAGATCAAGTGGCGCCTGACTTCGAGCTTCCCGAAGTCGCTCGATACCATCTATGGCGGTGCCGAGCAGGTGGCGAAATACGTTGCCGAAATGACCGACAACAAGTTCCAGATCCAGGTGTTCGCCGCCGGCGAGCTCGTTCCCGGCCTGCAGGCACTCGATGCAACCTCCAGCGGCACGGTCGAGATGTGCCACACGGTGTCCTACTACTATGTCGGCAAGGACCCGACCTTCTCGATCTTTGCCTCGGTGCCATTCGGCCTCAATGCGCGCCAGCAGAACTCGTGGCTCTATCAGGGCGGCGGCAATGAGCTCGCCAACGAGTTCTTCAAGAAGTCGAACGTCGTCGGCTTCCCGTGCGGCAACACCGGCACCCAGATGGGCGGCTGGTTCCGCAAGGAGATCAAGACCGTCGCCGACCTCTCCGGCCTGAAGATGCGCATCGGCGGCATTGCGGGCCAGGTGCTGCAGAAGGTCGGCGTGGTGCCGCAGCAACTCGCTGGCGGCGACATCTATCCGGCGCTGGAGAAGGGCACTATCGATGCGGCCGAGTGGGTCGGCCCCTACGATGACGAGAAGCTCGGCTTCGCCAAGGTCGCCAAGTACTACTATTATCCGGGCTTCTGGGAAGGCGGTCCCACCGTCCACGCCTTTGCCAACCTGGAAAAGTTCAATGCACTGCCCAAGAGCTACCAGGCGATCCTCACCAACGCGACGGCCAACGCCAACACCTGGATGGCCGCGCGCTACGACATGCAGAACCCGGCGGCGCTGAAGCGGCTGGTTGCCGGCGGCACCCAGCTTCGTCCCTTCACCAACGAGGTGCTGGAAGCCTGCCTCAAGGCGACCAACGAGCTGTGGGGCGAGATCTCGGCCAAGAACGCCGATTTCAAGAAGTCGATCGACGCCATGCAGGCCTACCGCTCCGACGAATATCTGTGGTGGCAGGTTGCCGAATATACCTACGACAGCTTCATGATCCGCTCGCGCACGCGCGGCTGATCGCCTAGGCCTAAAGTCGCAAGACCGGAAAGCCCGGCCTCCTGTGGAGGCCGGGCTTTTTGTTTGCCGCAGTGCGATGGGGATGGCATTCGGTCTCACCTTGCGTCATGCTGGCCCCACGCCTCGACAAGAAGGCTCACAATCACAATCCATCAGGGCAGGAAATCATGAAGAGAAGAGACTTCATCAAGGTCACAGGACTTGGCGCGGCCGGCGCCGCCACGCTCGCTGCGCCCGCGATCGCGCAATCGATGCCGGAAATCAAATGGCGCATGCCGACGAGCTGGCCGAAGTCGCTCGACACGCTGTTTGGCGGCGCCGAGATGATGTGCAAGATGGTCGCCGAGGCGACCGACAACAAATTCCAGATCCAGATCTTCGCGGCCGGTGAGATCGTCCCCGGCCTGCAGGTGCTCGACGCCGTGCAGAACGGCACCTGCGAAATCGGCCACACCGCCTCCTACTACTATTTCGGCAAGGATCCGACCTTCACCTTCGGCTCGGCCGTGCCGTTCGGTCCCAACATGCGCATCAACCAGGCCTGGTACATGCAGGGCGGCGGACGCGACGTGCTCAACGAATTCTACAAGAGCTACAACGTCGTCTCGCTGCTCGCGGGCAACACCGGTTGCCAGATGGGCGGCTGGTTCAGGAAAGAGGTCAATACGCCCGAGGATCTCAAGGGCATGAAATTCCGCGTCGGCGGCTTTGCCGGCCGCGTGCTCCAGAAGCTCGGCGTGGTGCCGCAGCAGCTCGCCGGCGGCGACATCTATCCCGCGCTGGAGAAGGGCACCATCGACGCCGCCGAATGGGTCGGCCCCTATGACGACGAGAAGCTCGGCTTCTACAAGATCGCGCCGCACTATTACTATCCCGGTTGGTGGGAAGGCGGGCCGATGCTGCTGGCCTTCGTCAACCTCGACAAGTGGAACGCGCTGCCGAAATATTACCAGAGCGTGCTGGAGCAGGCCGGCCACTACGCCAACAACTACATGATGGCGCGCTACGACACTGCCAATCCGCTGGCGCTGAAGAAGCTGCTCGCGGGCGGCACCAAGTTGCATGCCTTCTCGCCCCCGATCATGGATGCCTGCCACAAGGCTGCCAAGGAGCTGCACGCCGAAGTCGGCGCGACCAACGCCAATTTCAAGAAGGTGCACGACTCCCTCGCCAAGTTCACGAGCGATGGCTACGCCTGGTTCCAGGTCGCCGAGGTCGGCTACGACATCTTCATGGCGCGGCGCTCGCAGAGCTGATCGCGTCATCTCTCGCAGGCAATGCCCGGCGCGAAAGCTCCGGGGCATTGTCGTGTTTGGAGGGCCCAGACCTCAACAACCGAAAAACAACCCCATGCACAGTAGCCAATGGCTTGATAAGTCATAGGAAATAAACTGACCGTACAAGCGGCTTTCGCGAAAGCGGGACCGGTGCTGCGGTGTGCGGGCGAACTCGCCCCCGAAGCCGGCGGATCGCTGGATGCTTTCGTTTCGTAGCTCCTGCCAACCAGGTGCAGCTTGACCCGTCGGGCAAAGCAGGAGTAGAAAGCAATCATCGAATAATCCGAAATCGAGGTCGTCGATGCCAAGCTGGAGACGGCAATGAGCTTCGATCCCGATGACGTTGAGAGAACGCTGCAAAAGGTATGGTCGCCGTCGACGGCCAGGCAGTGGACGGAGCGCAATCCGGCGGCAGGACAATGCAACGTCACGTCGTTGCTCATCCATGAACTGTTCGGCGGCGAATTGCTGAAGACGCCGCTGCCGGCCGGCGACCATTTTTACAATCGGATCGATGGCAAGAGGTACGACTTCACGGCGCGCCAGTTCGAACAGCCGATCGCGTATGTGGATTTACCTGCGAGTCGGACCGAGGCGGAGCTCGGCGCAACGAGCGACCAACTGGCCGAACTCAGAGACGCTTTCAGAAGGGGCCATCCTGCCAGCTAGCCATCTTGTCGCGAACATAGGCCTCCGCTCGCTCCAGCAGATCATCGAGCGAACCACCCGCCGTATCGAGCACCAGATGCTCTCGATCCCACGGTTCATACGCCCAGCTCACGACATCATTCCAGCTTGGCAGTTTGAGGCCATGAATGTCGGGGGGGCGGCTCTCCACGCGTTGCCGGTGCAGCACCGCTTCGCTGCAAACCAATTCGATCTCAACCAAGCGTGCCGAGGTCTGCAAGGCACATTGCCGCCACGCAGCGCGGCTTGCCGGCACTGGATTGACGCAGTCGGCGATAACGATGCGCCCGAGCTTGAGATTTTCGGCCGCCACCGCGTTGGCTATGTGGCATAGCCCTCTGCGCCGACCGTAAGGCCGGCGTCCTTCAACGCCTGCTCGATTGAATCGATGCGAAGATATGTCGCCGCCAGCCGAATGGTCAGTTCGCGGGAAATCGTCGTCTTGCCAGTGCCCGGAAGGCCGCCGAACACAATGAGTACCGATGATGGATGCATGACGATATGATGGGGCAGCGATCCGACATCCGCAACGGGCGGACGCGGCGACGTTTGATCAAGCATGCAGCGGCCACCTACTGGAGACAGGCCGCTCCGGCTTACATGAATCTGACAGGGCAGGGCGACCAGCCCGGGCTTTTTCGCTAGCCGAGGCGACCGGAATGCTTGAAAAGAGCGAAGATGCCGCGCGAACTGTGCGGCGAGCTGAGTATCCGGCGGGACTGCGATGCGCCTTCTGATCGTCGAGGATAATGCCGAGCTGTCGCGGCTCGTCGCGGGCGGGCTGGCGGCGGCCGGCTACCAAAGCGACATTGTGGGCAGCGCGGCCGAGGCGCGGGAGGCGGTGAGCAGCGTCAGCTATGCTGCGATGATTCTTGACCTCGGGCTGCCCGATGGCGACGGTCTGTCGGTACTGCGGGAGCTGCGCCTCAAGATGGAACCGCTTCCCGTGCTGGTGCTGACCGCGCGCGGCGGCCTGCGGGACCGCGTCAGCGGCCTGCGCAGCGGCGCCGACGACTATCTCGCAAAGCCGTTCGCGATGGAGGAACTGGTGGCGCGGCTGGAGGCGATCCTGCGCCGGCCCGGCCAGCTGCTCGGCCGTTCGCTCACTCTGGCCAATCTCGTCTACGACACCGAGAGCCGCCAGATATTCGTCGACGACCAGCCGCGGATCATCTCTGCGCGCGAGACCTCGGTGCTCGAGATCCTGCTGCGCCGGCAAGGGCGGGTGGTGCCGAAGAAGAACGTCGAGGACCACATTTTCGGGCTGGACGGCGAGGTCGCCTCCAACGCGGTCGAGGTCTATGTCTCGCGGCTGCGCAAGCAGCTCGCTGAACACGGCGCCAAGGTCATGATCCATACCGTCCGCGGCGTCGGCTATCTCATGGATGTGGAGAAATAGCGTGGCCCGGGTCGGATCTAACGTCGGATCCTATGCCGGGTCCTATGGCAGGTCGCCGACGTTCAAATCGCTGATCTGGCGCATCGTGTTCCTGCACATCCTGGCGGTGGCGGTGGTCGCGATCTTCCTGCCGCTGGTACTGTTCTGGCTGCTCAATTCCGAAATCGACCAGCTGCATCGCGATGCCATGCGCGCCCAGGCCGAAGTGCTGGCGCAGCGCATCGTTGCGCAGCCGGACGGGCTGTTGACGTTCAATCTGCCCGACAGTCTCAAGGGCCTCTATTCGGATGCCTATGGCCGCTATCAGTACGACATTCGCGATGTCGAGGGCCGCCTGCTGTTCTCCTCGCACCCGCGCTCCCCCGCCGCTGCACCGCGCTCGTCGGAGAGCATTTCCGGCGCCGCGGTCACCCGGGACATCGACGGCAAGACGGTGCGCATCCAGGTCGCCGAGGACCTCGCGCACCGCGACGTCATCATCGACGACATCGTCTCGAACTTCTTCCGGCGGGTGGGGTGGATTACCATCCCTATCTTGTTGGTGCTGCTTGCCACCGACATCATCATTTTCCGCCGCGCGATCGCGCCGCTGTGGAAGGCTTCCGAGGAGGCCAGCAATATCGGTCCGGCGCGCACCGATATCCGTTTGCCGACGGAACAGATCCCCCGCGAGATCCTGCCGCTGGTCACCGCCGTCAACCAGGCGCTCGACCGCCTCGAAGACGGCTTTCGGCTGCAACGGCAGTTCACGGCGGACGCCGCGCATCAATTGCGCACGCCGCTCGCGATCCTGCGCACGCGGATCGAGACGCTTGACGACCGCGCAGCGCGGCAGTCGCTGCATGCCGATATCGAGGCCATGAGCCGGCTTGTCGCCCAGCTCCTGGAGATCGCCGAGCTCGACTCCCTGGTGCTCGACCCCGGCGAGACCGCGGATTTGCGCGCCGTCTGCGCCGATGTGGTCGCCGCGATCGCGCCGTTCGCGATTGCGCAGCACAAGGACATCGCGCTCAAGGGCAGCGACGCGCCGGTGATGATCCACGGAAATTCGGAGATGGTTCAGCGCGCCATCTTCAACCTTGCCGAGAACGCCATCAAGTTCACGGCGAGAGACACCACCGTCGACATCGAGGTGGGCGAGGATGGCTCGGTTCGCGTGCGCGATTGCGGCCCGGGGATCGCGGAAGCCGAGCGCGAGCTGATCTTCCAGCGCTTCTGGCGTGCCGACCGCCGGCGCAGCGACGGCGCGGGGCTGGGACTCTCGATCGTGCGCGCCGTGGCGGATGATCATGCGGCCACCGTCGCGATGGCGAATCTCCCGGGCGGCGGCGCCGAGTTCACGCTGCGGTTTCGGCCGGCGGAGAAGTCCGACGACGCTGAACAGAGAGCGACGCGGCACTGACGCTGCAGCCTCTCCGGTGTGGGAGAGGGCCGAGACCTATTTCAGTTTGCCGGTGGACAGGTCCATGATCATGCGCGTCGCCAGATAAAGCCGCGGCACGATGCTGCCCAGCTGCACATATTCGGCATCATTGGAATGTGCCCCGAAGGCTGACAGGCCCATGCCTTCGACCACGGCGCCCCCGGTCTTGAGCGCGGCAAACGCGGCGTCGGTGCCGCCGCCGGTCGCTTTCTCGTCGACCTTGAGGGACATTCCGAGCTCCTGATAGATCGTCTTGCCGTGGGCCGCCACGCGGCGCGAGGCCTCGTTGGCTTCGAGGGGCGGGCGACGCACCTCGAACTTCAGGTCGACCTTGGAGTCGGGCAGCAGGCGATTCTTGATCTTGTCCTGCAGCTCCCTCTCCAACTCGTCGAAATCGGACACCTTGAGTGCACGCGCATCGGCCTGGGCCGTGGCGTCGGCGGGGATCACATTGCGGTTCGTGCCGGCCTTTGAGACCGTCCAGTTCAACTTGAGGCCTTGCGCGGGTTTCGACAGGTCCTTCAACTGCAGCACCTGGTGCGAGAGCTCGTACAGCGCATTGACGCCGCCCTCCGGCCTCGAGCCGGCATGTGACGACTTGCCCTGCACGGTGAGATAGGCCGAGCCGATGCCGCTGGTGGCGAGACGCAGCGTGCCGTCGGTCCCGCCGCCTTCGAACGAGAATACCGCGTCCTGATCCGAGGCGAATTTGGTGATGGTGCTACGCCAGCCGGGGGAGGAGATCTCCTCGTCGCCATTCGTGAGCACCGTCAGCGTGCCGTAATCCCGGAAGCTCAGCTTCTGCAGCAACGCCACGGTATGGAGGATGAGCGCGACGCCTTGCTTGTCGTCGGCAATGCCGAGGCCGTAGTCCTTGTCGCCGTCGATGCGGAACGGCTGGTCCTTCAGCATGCCCTTCAGGTACACCGTGTCCATGTGGGCGATCAGCATGATCTTCTTGCTGCCCGTGCCCTTGAACACGGCGTGCACGGCCGGTCCGACCTTCTCAGGGGTGTCGTCGAGGCGATAGATGTCGGTGGGTTGCAGGATCTCCACCGTGCCGCCGAGCTGCTTCAACTGACCGGCAACGCGCTCAGCGATCTGGTTCAGGCCTTCGATGTCCTTGCTGCCGGATTCGATGTTGACGAGATCGCGCAGCGTATCGAGCAGCGGCTGCTGCTCTTTTTGTGCCAGCGTATGGACATCGGCGATCGGGTCGGCGTGCACTGTCGTTGCGGCACATGTCAGCCACAGTGAGGCGATCAACGGGCCAACGAGCGATGGAGCAGGGTACGATCGGGGCATGAGAGACCATCCATGGGACTGATGATGGCCCGGTATGCCTCCGTTTCCGGTGCTTGTCACGCCCGCCGTCACGCGTCGTGCACCGCTTGCGCGGAGCACGACGGCGCGTGTCGCTCCCGCTACTTCTGCGGCGGCCCGAGATCCAGCGGCGGCAGCTCGATCTGCGGCACCTCGATCCTGATCGTGTTGGGGTCGATGTTCGACTGGACGCCCTTGTAGTGCATCACCATCGACGGGAACGTGATCACCAGCGCAACCATGATCATCTGGATGACGACGAACGGCACCGCGCCCCAATAGATTTGGCCCGTGGTGACGGGTTCCATGCGCTTGCCGGTGAGGCGATCGGTGTATCGCTCCTTCGGCGCGACCGACCGGAGATAGAACAACGCGAAGCCGAACGGCGGATGCATGAACGAGGTCTGCATGTTGACGCCGAGAATGACGCCGAACCAGATCAGGTCGATGCCGAGGTGCTCGGCGGCAGGTCCGAGCAGCGGGATCACGATGAATGCCAGCTCGAAGAAGTCGAGGAAGAAGGCCAGCACGAACACAAACACGTTGACGAAGATCAGGAAGCCGACCTGCCCGCCCGGCAGGGAGGTGAGCAGGTGCTCGACCCAGACGTGCCCGTTGACGCCGTAGAAGGTGAGGGAGAACACGCGGGCGCCGACCAGAATGAACACGACGAAGGCCGACAGCTTGGCGGTCGATTCGGTGGCTTGCCGGATCAGGTCCCAGCTCAGCCGCCGCTTCGCAGCACCGAGGATGAGGGCACCGGCGGCGCCCATCGCGCCGCCTTCGGTCGGGGTCGCGATGCCGATGAAGATCGTGCCGAGAACCAGGAAGATCAGGAACAGCGGCGGCACCATCACGAAGGTGGTTTGCTGCGCCATCTTCGAGAGGAAACGGAAGCCGGTCAGCTTGTCGATGCCCCAGTTCACCACGGCGACGGCGAAGGCGAAGACGATGCCATAGAACATGCTGAGCACGACGTAATCGGCGCCATGCGTCTCGGAGTTGCGCATCATGAACCAGCCGAAGACGCAGCTCGCGAGGAAGAGCACACCGAGCGAGCGGAGGCCGCGGTCGCCGTCGTCCTCGCGGAAGCCGATCGCCTCCTTCGGCAGGCCTGGCGCAGCCTTCGGGAAGATCAAGGTGACGAGGAAGGCGTAGCCGGCGTAGAGGCCGGCGAGCACGAGACCCGGGATGAAGGCGCCCTCATACATGTCGCCGACCGACTTGCCGAGCTGGTCGGCCATCACGATCAGGACGAGCGAAGGCGGAATGATCTGCGCGAGCGTGCCGGACGCGGCGATGACGCCGGCCGCCACGCGGCGGTCATAGCCATAGCGCAGCATGATCGGCAGCGAGATCAGCCCCATCGAGATCACGGACGCCGCGACCACGCCCGTCGTCGCGGCGAGCAGCGCGCCGACGAAGATCACCGCGTAGGCAAGGCCGCCGCGGATGGTGCCGAACAATTGGCCGATGGTGTCGAGCAGGTCCTCGGCCATGCCCGACCGCTCCAGCACCAATCCCATGAAGGTGAAGAAGGGAATGGCGAGCAGCGTGTCGTTGTTCATCACGCCGTAGACCCGCTCCGGAAGCGCCTGGAGGAAGTCGGGGTGGAATTGGCCGAGTTGGACGCCGATGATGGCGTAGAACAGGCCGACGGCGCCGAGCGAAAATGCCGCGGGATAGCCGAGCAGCAGCACGACGACCAGCGACGCGAACATGATGGGCGCCATATTGGCGATGATAAAAGCGGTCATGATTCCCCCCTACACCGTCGCCAACGGCTATTTCTTCTCGATCGCTTCGACGAGATGTTCGACTTCCGCTTCCAGCGCGGACACCTGGGACTCATGCGGGTCCGGCATCATTCCGCGCATGACCGCAATCCGCTTGATCACCTCGGAGATAGCTTGAACGAGCAGGGAAGCGAACCCGATCATGATCAGGGCTTTGGCGGGCCACTGCGGCAGGCCGCCGGCATTGCCGGATTGCTCGTTGATGTGGAACGAGCGCTGGAAGAACGGCACGCCAGTGACGATCATGACGACGCACAGCGGAATGAGGAAGAAGAGGTGGCCGACCAGGTCGATCACGTTGCGGACCGTCTTCGGCAGCGCGTTGTTCACGATGTCGATGCGGATGTGCTCGTTGTCGAGCAGCGTCCATGACGAGCAGAGCAGGAACACGATGCTGAAGAGCACCCATTGCAGCTCGAGCCAGGAATTGGATGACGTGTCGAACGTCTTGCGGACGATCGCATTGACCGCCGAGATGATGACGGCGGCCACGATCAGCCACGCCATGCGTTTGCCCGTCCAGCGTGTGAACGCGTCAATCCTCTGGCTCAGCTTTAGGAGCGCTTGCAACGATAGGTCCTCCCCCGATTGTGCCCCGGCCGTCTTGACTGCGCCGAACGGGCGCGTGGCTTGTATCGCCGCGCAGGCATGAGGCTGCCGCACCAAACCAGCGAGCGTGCCGCCAGTCAATCGGAAGTTTGTTGATAGTTAAGGGGAATAAGGCCTGGGGTGGTGAACAACTACCCGCCGGTGACGCTCATGTGCCTGGACACGCTGGGACGGTCGTGGCGGCGGTCGATGATGAAATCGTGGCCCTTGGGCTTGAGGCCGATGGCGCGGTCGATCGCATCCGCAAGCAGCATGTCGTCATCGGATGCACGCAGCGGTTTGCGCAAATCCGAGGCATCCTCGTGGCCGAGACAGGTGTGCAGCGTTCCCGTGCAGGTAATGCGAACCCGGTTGCAGGATTCGCAGAAATTGTGCGTCATCGGCGTGATGAAGCCGAGCTTGCCGCCGGTTTCGGCGACGCTGACATAGCGGGCCGGACCGCCGGTGCTCTCGGCCAGATCCGTCAGCGTGAATTGCTGGGCGAGGCGCGCGCGCACCAGCGACAGAGGCAGGTATTGGTCGATCCGTCCCGATCCGATCTCGCCCATCGGCATGACCTCGATCAGCGTCAGGCCCATGCCCTTTCCGTGGGCCCAGCGCATCAGCGAAGGCAACTCGTCCTCGTTGAGGTTCTTCAACGCCACCGCGTTGATCTTCACGGCAAGTCCTGCGGCACGCGCGGCCTCAATCCCTTCCAGCACCTTGTCGATCTCGCCCCAGCGGGTGATCTCACGAAACTTCTTGGGGTCGAGCGTGTCGAGCGAGACGTTGATGCGGCGGACGCCGCAATCGGCAAGCTCGCTTGCGTGTTTCGCCAGCTGGGTGCCGTTGGTGGTCAGCGTCAGCTCGTTCAGGGCGCCGCTCGACAGATGCCGCGACAGCGAGCGCACCAGCGTCATCACGTTGCGCCGGACCAGCGGCTCGCCGCCGGTGAGCCGCAGCTTCTTGACGCCCTTGGCAATGAAAGCCGAGCAGAGCCGGTCGAGTTCCTCCAGCGTCAACAGATCCGCCTTGGGCAGGAACGTCATGTCCTCGGACATGCAATAGAAGCAGCGCAGATCGCAGCGGTCCGTGACGGAAACGCGCAAATAGCTGATGGTCCGCCCGAACGGATCGGTCATCGGGGTGGACAGCGCGGCAGATCCGTTCATGCGAGAGGCCTTGTCACTACGACGGGCGCACCTTTGCTTCAGCGATGCTCAAGACGCAATCTAAGCATCGGACGCGAGGAGGACAATCGGGTGGTAGACGTAGATCAGCGCCTGCCGGCGCTCGGACCGGGGAACGGCTAGGCTGCGGCTGGAGTGGCGGCCTCAGCCGGTGCTGCGGCAGGCGCGGCCGCGGCCGGTTTGGGACTTCCTGGGCCCGTGCGGCTTGCGAACCGGTTTTGGCGAGGTAGCCGGCTGGAGTTCCGCAAACACCGGATTCGGGGCTCGTTAGGGGCCGGCAACCGGCGGGCGGCGTATGGTTAATGAGTGGTTAACCCAAGATATCCCCGGATAACCAAGAAATTCCAGTGCCTTGATGTACGCTAGGCGGTCATCAGGCTGCTGGCGGCGGCCGGCAGGTCGCGCATGTGATGGATCAGCCGGTCCGGCTTCAGCTCGGCGATCGGCACGTCCGTATAGCCGAAGCTGACCCCGATCACCGGTACCCCGGCCCGGCGGGCCACCCCGACATCGGGTCCGGCGTCGCCGACCATGATGCTGGCTTTGACCGTGCCGCCGGCGCGCGCCACGGTCTCGCGAAAGATGGTCGGATCCGGCTTCTGGACGCCAAACGTGTCCGCACCGCAGATCGCGGCAAAACGGCGGCTGAGGTCGAGCTGGTCCAGCAGGCGCCTGGAGAGCCATTCCAGCTTGTTGGTGCACACCGCGAGGCGATGGCCGTGGGCCGCAAAATGGTCGAGCGCGGCCTCGAGCCCCTCGAAGGGGCGAGATTCGACCGCGATATGATCGGCATAATAGCCGATGAAATCGGCCGTCATCCGGTCCATGTCGGTGGTTGTGACGGTGCGGCCCTCCGCTTCCAGCCCCCGTTCGATCAGCTTGCGGGCGCCGGCTCCGATCATGTTGCGGGCCGAGGCCATCGGTACAGGCGGCAGCCCTTCGCGGTCGAGCACATAGTTCAGGGCGGTGATCAGGTCGGGCGCCGTATCCACGAGCGTGCCGTCGAGATCGAAGACGATGGTATGAGGGGAGTTCATGATCCAAGCGCTACCGGCCCGGTCGTGTCCACGCAAGGGGCGAGCCCATAAGATCACCTTATAGGCCTGTTCCCGCGCGAAAAACGAGGCTACATAGGCCGCCGAAAGCGGGCACGATCGGCGGCACATCTTCCGGATCAGAGGCGGGCGCACAGGTGAACATGGACCAGTTGAAGCGGCAGGCCGCAGCGCGCGCGCTCGAGGAGGTGCGGGACGGCATGCAGCTCGGGCTCGGCACCGGCTCGACCGCCAAACATTTCGTCGAGCTGCTCGGCGAGCGCGTTGCCGCCGGACTCAAGGTGATTGGCGTGCCCACTTCGGAAGCGACGCGCGCGGACGCGGAGCGCTGCGGTGTGCCGCTGACGACGCTCGACGAGATCGACCATCTCGACATCACTGTCGACGGCGCGGACGAGATCGATCCTGCGCTCAACCTGATCAAGGGCGGCGGCGGTGCGCTGCTGCGCGAGAAGATCGTAGCGGCCGCTTCGGATCGCATGATCGTGATTGCCGATGACGGCAAATGGGTGCCGACGCTCGGCAAGTTTCCGCTGCCGGTCGAGGTCATCCCGTTCGGGCTTGGCGCGACGCGCCGCGCGATCGAGAAGGCATTTGCCGAATGCGGCGTTTCCGGGCAAATGGCGGTCCGCAAGGCCAAAGACGGCCACGTTTTCGTCACTGATGGCGGCCACTGGATCGTCGATGCCCAGCTCGGACGTATTGTGGATCCACCCGGTCTCGCCAAGGCGTTGAGCGCCATCCCGGGCGTGGTCGAGCACGGCTTGTTCATCGGCTTGGCCAGTTCGGCCGTTCTGGCGGGCGGCGAGGGAATTCGCGTGATTGAACGGCGTAAGCCGGAAGGAGACTAGGAATGAAGAGCGTTTTGAAATTTTTGCCGGCTGCGACCCTCGCTGTGGGCCTGGCCCTCTCGGCCGTGCCGGCCGTGGCGCAGCAGGCGGCGCCCAAGGCTGCCGCCGCGCCGGCGCAGCCCAAGGCCTCGCCCGTGGCGATTGCGGCGGCCAAGGAGATTCTGCAGATCAAGAACGCCACCGCGATGTACGCGGGCGCCGTGCCTGGTCTCGTCGAAAAGACCAAGATCGCGCTGACCCAGCAGAACCTCAACTACCAGAAGGACCTCAACGAGGTCGCCCCGATCGTCGCCCAGCAGCTCAACGGCCGCCAGAACGAGATCGGCGAAGGCATGGCGCAGATCTATGCCAGCGAGTTCACCGAGCAGGAACTGAAGGATCTCGTCACCTTCTACAAGTCGCCGCTGGGCAAGAAGCTGATCGACGCCGAGCCGCGCGCCATCGGGCTCAGCATGGCCTTCATGAACTCCTGGGCCCAGAACTTCGCCGAGACCGTGATGGGGGCTTTCCGCGCCGAGATGCGCAAGCGTGGCAAGGAAATCTGACAGACACTATCTGGAAGGGAGTTCCTAAAGCGCGTCATCGCGCTTTAGGTTGTTATTTGAGCATGGTCTTCTCGGAAAACCGCTGCACACTTTTCCGGACCATGCTTTAGAGGTCGGAGTGGACAATGGCTGAATTCGACGTCGACCTCTTCGTCATCGGCGGCGGCTCGGGCGGCGTTCGTGCCGCCCGCATCGCGGCCGGGTACGGCGCCCGCGTGATGATCGCGGAAGAGTACCGCATGGGCGGCACCTGCGTGATCCGCGGCTGCGTGCCGAAGAAGCTGTTCGTGATCGGCTCGCATTTCCGTCACGAATTCGAGGATGCCGCCGGCTTCGGCTGGACCGTTCCGCCCGCCAGCTTCGACTGGGCGACGCTGATCGCCAACAAGGACAAGGAGATCGCGCGGCTGGAGGCGGCCTATACCGCCAACGTCGAGAAGTCGGGCGCGCAAATCGTCAAGAGCCGCGCGGTGATCGAAGACAAGCACACCGTCCGTCTGCTCGAAAACGACCGCAAGATCACCGCAAGATACATCCTGATCGCCACCGGCGGTGCGCCCAACCACGGCGCCCCGATCCCCGGCATCGAGCACGTGATCTCCTCGAACGAGGCGTTCCACCTGAAGAAGCTGCCGAAACGGATCGTGATCCAGGGCGGCGGCTACATCGCGCTGGAATTCGCCGGCATCTTCGCCGGCTTCGGCTCCGACGTCACGGTGATCTATCGTGGCGACAACATCCTTCGCGGTTTTGACGAGGATGTTCGGGCTCACGTTCGCGCCGAGATGGAGAAGCAGGGCATCAC
Source organism: Bradyrhizobium sp. 199 (assembly GCF_023073355.1). GTDB lineage: Bacteria > Pseudomonadota > Alphaproteobacteria > Rhizobiales > Xanthobacteraceae > Bradyrhizobium. The sequence goes on along the minus strand of NZ_JADPJI010000005.1, from coordinate 2,183,238 downwards.
CATTCTCACCGGCTGCACAGTGAGCAAGGTCGACCGCCACGGCGAGGAATTCACCACCCATCTGTCGAACGGATCGAGCCTCGCCTCCGACCAGGTGATGTTCGCGATCGGCCGCCATCCGGCGGTTGCCAATCTCGGGCTGGAGAAGGCCGGCGTCACCATCAATCCTGCGAATGGCGGCATCGCGGTCGACCATTTCTCCAGGAGTTCGGTCGACAGCATCTATGCGATCGGCGACGTCACCCATCGCTTCAACCTGACGCCGGTCGCCATCCGCGAGGGCCATGCCTTCGCCGATACCGTGTTCGGCAAGCGCGAGGTCAGGGTCGATCATGCCAACATCCCGACCGCGGTGTTCTCGCAGCCGGAGGTCGGCACCGTTGGTCTGACCGAGACCGAAGCGCGCGCGCAGTTCAGCCACGTCGATATCTACAAGACCTCGTTCCGGCCGATCAAGGCGACGATGTCCGGTCGCGACACCCGCGTGCTGATGAAGCTCGTCGTGGACGGCGCGACCGATCGCGTGCTCGGCTGCCATATCGTCGGCGATGCCGCCGCCGAGATCACGCAAGTCGTCGCGATCCCGGTGAAGATGAAGGCGACCAAGGCCGATTTCGACGCGACGATCGCGTTGCATCCGACTGCGGCCGAGGAGCTGGTGACGATGCGCACGCCGACCGCGCGCCATGTGCGCCAGGCGGCGGAGTAGGGCCTCTCCTAACGGTAGAGATGCTCTCGCCCGCCTTGGTACTGAATTCGGCCGTACCGCGAATAACGCGATAGATCATGACCTCTCCCCTGGCGAGCGAGGCGGCGTCGGCGGATGCCGATGTACTCTTCGGCAGAGGCGACTGGCCCCCGCCGGTCGGTCCGGATGTGGCCGGTGATGAGCCGGCCGCTCGGGCCTTCGATGCCGATGTCGCGCACGTAAAATCGGCAGCGCCGATTTGATCGAGCCGTCCGCGAGCGGCTTGAACAGGGCATCCAGCGCCAGGGGATCCCGGAGCCGGAAGCCGGCATTGGCCGGGCAATCGTGCAGGGGATGGCTCCAGGCTATGCGCGGCGTTTCGGCTTTCCTTGATCTGATCGTTTCCCCGGCGCGACGGGGCCTGTCTAATTTGTCAGCAGGCTCGCCCGTGCACGTGCAGCGGCGCAGGTGGCGGATTGGCCCGCATGCCGTCCACGGGATGAGCAATAACGTCGCCACCGGGTAAGCGGCGATTGACAGAATGTTCATGTTTTGTTCTTATGCTGCGACCGAGATGGAGGCAGCTATGGACAACCGCATCAACGAAATCCGCAGAACCATCAGAGCGCTCCGCGTCAGCATGCGGGAGGCTGAAGCGATCATGCATGAGCAGATCAACCGTGATGAGGACTGCAGCTTCGTGGCGCAGGAAGTCATGAAAATGCGCTCGGTCATGAGCCTGCTCGTGAAGGAGCGGACTGCGCTCGGCGATAACGAGCCGATCCTCGTGAACAGTTTCTTCATCCCGCGGCGCCGGCCGACGCGAAGGCCGGTCGCAGCGCTTACTGCCGAATCCGTGTTCCGTCCGCGCGTGGCGGCGCGGGTTTGATGCGGCCGGGCTGTCCGCCCACTTCGCCATGTCCATGGTCCGCGCGTCGACGCCCTCGCACCAGAAGCAATTCGGCCGCGCGCGGCCGTTCTCGGACAGGATCGGGACCAGGCTGTGGCCGCATCCGGCGCACCAGGCGATGTCAGTCATGCTTTCCTCTACGGCGTACCAATCCAGAAATGACGTTCTCATTCGCGAAGCTTGCGCGGGCGCTATGACGGCGCTGGGACACTGCGCTCGGTCGGCGCGCTCGTTCCTGAGATTGTTGATGTAGCGATCCATCGTGACACGGCTGCGACGTCGTCGCCGTTTTCGCGATACGCGCGAAGCTGGAATTCCGCCGAGCTGCCCCGATCCACGATGGTTCGGCAGTGCTCGATCTCGGCGGCGCAGCCTAGTGCGTCAGCGTCCTCGGCGGTGTCGTCAATGATTCGGGAGAGCATCTCCGCGATCGTGACCGGTCCGTCGCGGGAGGCGAAGATGCAATCGGTTCCGTAGCGCTGGGCGCGCCATTTGTTCTCCACCGCGATGGCGCGTTCGACCACCGTGACCTCCTTCGACAAATGCGGCCGAAGACAGAGGTGTCGTGTCAGGCAGCGATAGAGCGAGGCGATCGCGACGGCGTCGTCGACGAAGGTGCAGGTGTCGGGCGCACGAAGCTCGAGCGTCGGGTGCCGCATCGAAGGACGCATCGCCCACCAGATGTGGCTCTCGTCGGGAATCACACCGGAGCGCTGCAAAGCGCCGACATATTCGTCGTAGTCCTGCCTGCTCTCGAACAATTCGGGCAGGCCGGTGCGCGGCAGCTCGGAATAGGCGGCGAGCCGGTAGCCCTTCAGTCCCGTTTTATGCGAATTCCAGAACGGGGAGGATGCCGACAGCGCGATGAACAACGGCAAATGCGGCAGCATCGCCCGCATCACCGCCATGCGCTTCTCGGGATCGGGCAATTGGACATGCACATGCATGCCGCACATCATGTTGCGATGGCCGATGCTGCGCAGATCTTCGATCATGTCCTCATAGCGCGGCTTCGGGCTCGGCTGCGACATGCGCCAGACCGCCGTCGGGTGTGTGCCGCAGGCCATGATCACGAAGCCATATTGCGCGGCGACGTTCGCGACTTCGCGCCGCAGGAAGCGAAGCTCTTCGCGGGCGTCGTTGACATCGACGTGAACGTTGGTGGCGACTTCGAGCTGGGATTGCAGCATCTCGCGCATGGCCTGGCCGCCAGTCGACCAGTTCGCCGATTCGAACAGCTCGTTGGGCGTCTGGATCGCGACTTCGAAGCTGCGCCGGTCGGCCAGGAAATACTCCTCCTCGATGCCGAAGGAATATTCAGCTGCCTTGCCGCCACGGCCAGCGGAGCGAATCACGAGGTGCTGCTTGTCGTCGGAGGGATCCAGTCGAAGAAGTTTCACAACGTCTGAAGTAAATTTCATGTCCCACCGGCAAAAGGTCACCTGCGGGCACTAATCCTTCTGGCAGGGGCGGGTTCCTTCTCGGCGCTACCGCAAATTGTCGCGTCGAACGGAACAATCCTCACGCTTTCAGATGCCCGCGCGATCAGCGCGTGATTCGGCGGCACTTCGGTCCAGTCCGATTCCTTGTCGAACGGTTCGGACACGACGATGACCTGACCGGCGTCCTCACGGAAATAGAGTGTGTTCGCGGCGTCGTTGACCGCAACACGGAAGGCGTAGAGATCGTGGCCGTTGGCGATCGCGCTGGTGAAGCGCAGCCGTTCACGGAGCTGGCCTTCATTGACGAGACCGACGAGGGCTTGCAGCACGCGTCGCGTCGCGCCGAGCGGGTCGGCGTCGAGGCCGGCCCCCATCATTGCCAGGAACACGGCTTCCGAATCGGTCGTGCCCAGCCGCGATGGATAAAAAGCATCGGGAATCAGCGCCTCGACCTTGCGCCGCAGCCGATTCCAGCTCCCGACGAATCCGTTGTGCATGAACATCCAGTGGCCGCAGGCAAAGGGATGGCAATTCTGCCGCGTCACCGCCGTGCCGGTGGCGGCGCGCACATGCGCGAAGAACAGATGCGAGCGCAGATGGCGGCAAAGATAGCGCAGGTTCTCGTCCGACCACGCCGGTCGCGTCTCGCGATAAAGGCCCGGTTCCGGATGCTCGCCGTACCAGCCCAGACCAAAGCCATCACCGTTCGAGCCCGCCGTGGATTGCAGCGAGCGAATGCTCTGTGCGACCAGCGAATGCTCGGGCTCGGTGACGTAAGGTTCAAACGAGGTGGTCTCGCCTCGGTATGCGATCCAGCGGCACATAAGGTTCCTGTCGGGAACATGTCTTGAGGTGCACTAACAAATCTGCCTGATCTGCGTTCCCGACGAGGTGGGTGCCACGTTCGCGCCGCTACTGCCTTTCGCCGAGAGTTTCGGCGTAGGGCTTGCCGTAGGGATAGAAATGCTCCCTGCGCTCCTGGTCCCAGAGTGCCTTGAGCCCGGGTATGGTGATGTCCCAGTCCGGACGGCACTTCATGCTGACGGCCCTGAGGTCCTGGCGCAGCTCTTCGATCGTGGGGCGTCCGAAGAACCAATAGCCGTTGTAGATCTTGTGAACGACGAGGCGGGGCTCCAGCACGATGACATGCGGGATCATCGGATTGTGGACGGGATCGGTGTATTCGGCGATGTCGAGGTCCTTCTGAACAATGCGGCGTGAGTCCGACAGGAAAGGCCAGTGCGCGCCTGCGCCGCTGCGATATTCATTGGTCTGGGTGATGTCGTCGGTGGTGATCGTGACCAGTCGGCAATAGCCGACCTCCATCTCCCGATAGAGCTGAACCAGCCCTTCGGTCTGGCGGCGATCCTTCCGACAGAATCCGCCGCGGCCGAGGACGAGCACCATCGGGTCGCTGCCCTGAAGCTCTGCGAGCTTCCGGTACTTGCCGGTGTGGTCGCTGAGCTCGTAATCAGGAAATGTCACTCCCGGCACTATGTCAGGTCGCATTTGAGTCTCCCTTGTCGTTGGATGCGTGAGGATACCTTTACAGATCCACCACGACGTCGCCTTTTGGCCGTGAGCAACAGATCAGGACGTTTCCGTCTGCGGGTGCGTCGAGCGGATCTGGTGCGTCGGTGACTGTGCTTCGGACGCGGATGATTTCGAGGCCGAGCATGACGTCTGTCGCGATGACGCGTTACTCGACTATTCGCAATCGGGCGAGCGGATCCGCGGCGCAGGAACATTCAGGAGAGCCGCCTCCTGCAGCCGAACAAGAAGACCTTCACGGTCCGGCGTATCGTCGGTGGCGGCGATCTCTGGGTGAGCGAGTTCGTACTGACCTATGACGGGGTGCCGTCCTACTTGTAAGCATCATGGAATTTCGCGACGGATTGGTGACGCACGAGACGCAAGGCGGCGGGTTTCGATCCTGCGCCGTCGCGTGCGCATCTGGTCGGGCCTCGCACGAACGTTTAACCAAATCCGCCAACCTGGAACCGATGCGGCGGCTGGTCGCAGTGGTGCCGCCTTGATTCCGACAGACCCGCCGCTATGTCTGGAGCGAACAAGAATCCGGGCCCCTCTGGCGAGGACGCCGACAATGTCGGCAAACCTCGTGATGTCGGATGACCTGTCCCGCGCGAATGCGATGGATTGGCCGATCGTCGGGCCCCTGTTCGTTCCCTCCGACCATTCGTCCTCCATCGCAGCTCCGTGCGGTCATTTCGCAAGTTAAGGGAGCAACGATGTCTGCCGCCAAATCTACAGATACGATCGAGATCGAGATCACGGAACCGTCCAGCCTGAACGAGCAGGCTGCGGTCGCCTTGGTGATCGTGGGTGCGCTGGTTGCGGTTGCCGACCGGCGCGTTTCGCCGGTCGAGCGTGACGAGGTGATCCGTTTCATCAGGGATCGCAAGCTGGCGCCGCACATTCCGGATGAACGGCTCTATGCGATGTTCGATGAACTCGCCGAACGGCTCGAGGAACCGGATTTTGCCAATGTCGTGATCGACACGCTGCGGCCGGTTTCAAATCTGCCGCTCTCGTCCCATCTGATGGAGCTGTCGGAGCGCGTTGCTGCGGCGGATGAGGACGTCCATCCCCATGAAGTGCAGGCGATCAAATTGTTGCGCTTGCTGACCCTGGTGCTGCCGCGCGCAAAGCCGGTCGTGTCGGATAGGGGGCGCACTGAACGGCACATGGCCACAGAGGAGTAAGCATGAGGGCAGCATCGAACGAGCCTACGAAGGAGGTTGCGGGCCGCGCCAGCGAGATGGCCGGTGGTGACCCGCGCCTCGACAAGCTCGTCGATCGACTGCCGCCGCGCGTGGGTGACACCGTCACCTATCTGCTCAAACCGTCAAGCCGCTGGGTGCGGATTCCCTCGGGCGCGCTGCTCATCGTCGGCGGCGTGCTTTCCTTCCTGCCGATTCTCGGCGTTTGGATGCTGCCGCTCGGCCTTGCGCTGCTTGCCGAAGACGTGCCTGCGCTGCGTTCCTCACGTTCGAAAGTCCTGGACTGGGTCGAGCGGAAGAAGCCCCATTGGCTCGATCCGTCTGTACCGAAAAAATGATCCCTCATGACTGAATTCATCACCTCCGAGGCCCTGACCGCGCTGCTTCAGGTCATCCTGATCGACCTCGTGCTCGCCGGCGACAACGCCGTGGTTATCGGCCTTGCCGCTGCGGGGCTGCCGGCCGAGCAGCGTCGCCGGGCCATCATCGTCGGCATCGCCGCCGCCACTGTGCTCCGCATCGTCTTCGCCGGCGTCGCAACCCAACTCCTGCAGGTGATCGGCCTGTTGCTCGCAGGCGGCGTGCTGCTGCTCTGGGTGTGCTGGAAGATGTGGCGCGAGCTGCGCGAGCAGTCCGCGCATTCGAAGCAGCTCGCATTCGGCCATGCGGGCGCGGGTGCTGCTCCCGTGCAGCAGAAGACCTTCGGCCAGGCGGCGGTGCAGATCGTCGCCGCCGACGTTTCGATGTCGCTCGACAACGTGCTCGCGGTCGCGGGCGCAGCGCGCGAGCATCCCTACATCCTCGCTTTCGGCCTGTTGCTGTCGGTCGCAATGATGGGCATCGCCGCCGATCTGCTCGGTCGCGTGCTCCAGAAACAGCGCTGGATCGCCTATGTCGGTCTCGCCATCATCATTTACGTCGCGTTCGAGATGATCTATCGGGGCTCGGTGGAACTCGCTCCCGTCATCGCGAGTCTCTGACGCGACAGCTCTTCCCGCATTCCGGAGTGATTCATGACGTCCGAACCCAAAGCACCTTCGGCGGAGGCCGTGCCGCCGCGCCTCGGCCTCTTCGCCCAGCTCATCTTTGGCTCGCGTTGGCTGCAAGTGCCGCTCTATATCGGCCTGATCGTCGCGCAGGCCGTCTATGTGCTGCTGTTCCTGAAAGAGCTCTGGCACCTGGTTGCGCACTCGTTCGACGCCAGCGAGCAGCAGATCATGCTGGTCGTGCTCGGGCTGATCGACGTCGTCATGATCTCGAACCTTTTGATCATGGTCATTGTCGGCGGCTACGAGACCTTCGTCTCCCGCCTGAACCTGACCGGCCATCCTGACGAGCCGGAATGGCTGAGCCATGTCAATGCCAGCGTGCTCAAGATCAAGCTCGCGATGGCGATCATCGGCATTTCCTCGATCTCGCTGCTCAGGACTTTCATCGAGGCCGGTAATCTCGGCACCACGCGCAGCAATTTCACGGAGACTGGCGTGATGTGGCAGGTGCTGATCCACCTGACCTTCATCGTCTCCGCAATCGGCATCGCCTGGGTCGACCGCCTCAGTGAGAGCGGCCAGCGCAACCAGGCCGGACACGGCTGAGCGCGGATTGATAAAATTGTCCGCAATCCGCTCAGCGGCGGCAAACCCTGCGGACAAGAACCGCGCGCTCTTAAACCAGGGCTTTGGAACCGGCGTGCATGCTTCCGCAAAAGGGGGCATCAGAATGTCTGTTCTCAAGGAGGTCGTCGCTGCGGTCGCGGGAGTCTACGCGCTCCTGTTCGTTTGCGACGCATTGTTCGGGGTCGGCGAGGCACGCTTCGACGACGCCTATTACCGCGCCAGCTTCTACGCGCCGCGGCCGAAGGAATTCCGCTTTGCGAGCAGCACGCCGCCGGCGGTCCGCGTCAACGATGCCTTTGCGCAATTCGCGCCGGGTGAAGCCAAGCCGAACAAGCGCTACTCGTCTTTGACGACGATCATTCGCTGAGGCCTCACTCGCCCTGAATCCACTCCGCGACGCCGCGCCACAGCGTGTCGCGGTGATCGGGGCGGAAGAAGCCGAAATGGCCAATCGCCTTGGCGCCGACATCGGACGGCTTGACGTTGAGCACCTCCGGCTTGATCGCAGTGAACCCGCTCGTGAGCAGCTCGACCGCCGGCCGCGTCGCCCAGGGATCGTCGGAGAAGCACAGCGCCCGCAGCTCGCCCTTGAAGTGCGCGAAATTCTCCAGCGCCGGCAGTTTTGAATCGAAGAGATAGCGGGGGTTCGAGACCCACTCGGCCCATTGCAGGAAAACGCCCTTGGGCAAATCCTCGCCGACGCCGGCCCAACCCGGCGCATAACCGAGCGCGTGGACCAGCGGCACGCCGACAAAGTTCATGAAGGCGAAGACGCGATATTTTTCCGGCGAGCTCATCAGCCGCCAGGTCGCGGCCTGCGAGGCCACGAATGCGGCGCGTGAGATGTCCGTGTTGTTCGCGATCAGCCCCAGGGCCTGGCCGCCGAAGGAATGGCCGACATAGGCGAGCTCCAGCCCATGATACCGCTCACGCATCCAACGCACCGCCGCGGTGACGTCGAGCGCGGCCCAGTCCGACATCGATGCCTTGAACCCGACCAGGGATTTCGGCTGGTTGTAGCCGACCATCGCCGGCAGCCGGGAATCGCCGATGCCGCGATAGTCGTAGGTCAGGACCGCACAGCCGCGATGGGCGAGATAGGAGGCAAAGCCGCGGTAGATTTTGCGCGGGACGGCGGTGGCCGAATTGATCAGCACCGCATGGCGCTTGGTGCCGCGCGGCAGGAACAGGGTGCCGGTCAGCGCATACCCGTCGGTCGCCGGGAAGCTGATCTCGTCGATGAAAACGTCGTCCAGTGCCGCATCCATGGGCGCAAGGTATCCTGCCAATTTCCTCGCCCGCCCAGCAAATGCGAATTTGGCTTTCCCCGCAAGGGTTTGCAGGGCCGAATGGATTTACAACTGGCGGGGCGGGGCCAGCCTGTGTATAAGGCGGCCCTCGCAACCCACAGATCAGGTTGCACTTTTTGCTTCACGGAGAGATTGCGATGTCCGAGCGGTGGACGCCCGAGTCCTGGCGCAGCAAGCCGGTGCTCCAGGTGCCCGACTATCCCGACGCCAAGGTCCTGGCCGACGTCGAGGCGCAGCTTGCGACCTTTCCGCCGCTGGTGTTCGCGGGCGAGGCGCGCAATCTGAAGAAGGCCCTGGGCCGCGTTGCGGCGGGCGAAGCGTTCCTGCTCCAGGGCGGCGACTGTGCCGAGAGCTTTGCCGAGCACGGCGCCAACAACATCCGCGATTTCTTCCGCGTGCTGCTGCAGATGGCGGTGGTGCTGACCTATGCCGGCGCGGTGCCGGTGGTGAAGGTCGGCCGCGTCGCCGGCCAGTTCGCAAAGCCGCGGTCGTCACCGACCGAGAAGATTGATGGCATCGAGTTGCCGAGCTATCGTGGCGACATCGTCAACGACATCGCCTTCACCAAGGAAGCGCGCGTGCCGGATCCGCAGCGCCAGCTGATGGCCTATCGCCAGTCGGCCGCGACGCTGAACCTGCTGCGCGCCTTCGCCACCGGCGGCTACGCCAATCTCGGCAGCGTGCATCAATGGATGCTCGGCTTCCTGAAGGATTCGCCGCAGTCCCGCCGCTACAAGGAATTGGCCGACCGCATTTCGGACGCGCTGAACTTCATGCGCGCCTGCGGCCTCGATCTCGAGGCTCATCCCGAGCTGCGTGCCACCGATTTCTACACCAGCCACGAGGCGCTGCTGCTCGGCTACGAGCAGGCCATGACGCGCGTCGATTCCACCACGGGCGACTGGTACGCGACTTCGGGCCACATGATCTGGATCGGCGATCGCACCCGCCAGCTCGATCACGGCCATATCGAATATTTCCGCGGCATCAAGAATCCGATCGGGCTCAAGTGCGGGCCGTCGCTCAAGACGGACGAATTGCTGAAGCTGATCGACGTGCTCAATCCCGACAATGAGCCGGGCCGGCTGACGCTGATCGGCCGCTTCGGCTCGGACAAGGTCGGCGAGCATCTGCCGAACATGGTCCGCGCCGTGAAGCGCGAAGGCCGGGTGGTGGTCTGGTCCTGCGATCCCATGCACGGCAACACCATCACCTCGACGTCGGGCTACAAGACCCGGCCGTTTGACCGCATCCTGTCGGAAGTGAAGTCGTTCTTTGCGGTCCACGCTGCCGAAGGCACCCATGCCGGCGGCGTGCATCTGGAGATGACCGGTCAGGACGTCACCGAATGCCTCGGGGGCGCCCGCGCGATTACGGACGAGGACCTCAACGACCGCTACCACACGGTCTGCGATCCCCGCCTCAATGCCGAGCAATCCATCGACATGGCGTTCCTGGTCGCGGAGCTCCTCAAGCAGGAGCGCGCCGGCAAGCCCAAGCCGATGCCGGTCGCAGCGGGGCTTTAAGACCTTGCTGCGGATCTGGAAGGCCACGATCAATTCCCGTAACGGTCTGGCCTTTGCGTTTCGATCGGAGCAGGCCATCCGCGAGGAGATCTTTGCGCTCCTGCTGTCGGTGCCGCTCGCCTGGCTCGTTGGCGCGACCGCGATGCGGGCCGTCGAACTGGTCTGTGCCGTCGCCTTCGTGCTGACGGTCGAACTGCTCAACACGTCGATCGAAAAACTCGCCGACCGCCTGACTATGGACCACGACAAGCAGATCGGCCGGGTCAAGGACATGGGCTCGGCCGCTGTCGGCGTGGCGCTGTTGATGGCCGGCGCCTTCTGGATTATCGCCATTATCGAGCGGCTGGGGTTCCTCTAGCCTGGGGTTCCTCTAGCTTGGGGATCGGAGCGCCATGACCGAACGTCTCAACGCATTCGCGGTCACGCTCGCCCAGCTCAATCCGACCATGGGCGACATCGAGGGCAACGCTGCCAAGGCACGCTCGGCGCGCGCGCGAGCTATCGCCGACGGCGCCGATCTCGTGCTGTTTCCGGAATTGTACATCACAGGCTATCCGCCGGAAGACCTCGTGCAGAAGCCGGCCTTCCAGGCGGCCTGCCGCGCCGCGATCGAGGCGCTGGCGCGCGAGACTGCCGATGGCGGCCCGGCCATGCTGGTCGGCACCCCCTGGGTCGAGAACGGCAAGCTCTACAATGCCTGCGCGCTGCTCGATGGCGGCCGGATCGCGAGCTTGCGCTTCAAGTGCAATCTGCCGAACTACGGCGTGTTCGACGAGAAGCGGCTGTTTGCACGCGGCCCTGCCGCTGGTCCCGTGACCGTGCGCGGCGTGCGCATCGGTGTGCCGATTTGCGAGGACATCTGGCTGGAGGAGTCCGCGGACTACGAGAACGTGGTCGAGACGCTGGCCGAGACCGGCGCCGAGATCATTCTGGTCCCGAACGGCTCTCCTTACGCCCGCGACAAGAACGAAGTGCGCCTGTCCGTCGCCGTGGCGCGCGTGACCGAGAGCGGGCTTCCGCTGGTGTATCTCAACCAGGTCTGCGGCCAGGACGAGCTGGTGTTCGACGGCGCCTCGTTCGCGCTCAACGGGGACCTCTCGCTGGCGGCGCAACTGCCGGCATTTGAAGAGAGCATCGTCACACTGCGCTTTACCCGGAATGGCGATGATTGGCGTTGCGCGGGGCCCATTGCAGAGCAGATCGAGGGCGACAAGGCCGATTACGCCGCATGCGTGCTGGGCTTGCGCGACTATGTCGCCAAGAACGGCTTTCCCGGCGTGCTGCTCGGTATCTCCGGCGGCATCGATTCCGCGCTGTGCGCGGCGATCGCGGTCGATGCGCTCGGTGCCGATCAGGTGCACGGCGTGATGCTGCCTTACCGCTACACCGCGGCAAGCTCGATTGCGGACGCCGGCGAGCTCGCCGGCCATCTCGGCATCCGCTACGAGGTCTTGCCGATCGCGGAAGCCGTGAGCGGGTTCGAGACCATCCTCTCAGGCCTCTTCAAGAATCTGCCGCCTGATATCACCGAGGAAAACCTCCAGGCCCGCACCCGCGGTACGCTGCTGATGGCGATCTCCAACAAGACCGGACTGATGGTGGTGACGACAGGCAACAAGTCGGAAATGTCGGTCGGCTACGCCACGCTCTATGGCGACATGAATGGCGGCTTCAACCCGATCAAGGATATCTACAAGACGCAGGTGTTTCGGCTGGCGAGCTTGCGCAATTCCTGGAAGCCCGACGGCGCGCTCGGACCGGCCGGCGAGGTGATTCCGCCCGACATCATCACGCGGCCGCCGAGCGCGGAGCTGCGCGAGAACCAGACGGACCAGGACTCGCTGCCGGCTTACGAGGTACTCGATGCCATCCTGGAGCGACTTGTCGAGCGCGAGCAGCCGCTGGATCAGATCATCGCCGCCGGCTTCGATCGCGAGACGGTCATCCGCATCGACCATCTGCTCAACGTCGCCGAATACAAGCGCCGCCAGGCCGCGCCCGGCGTGAAGGTGACACCCAGGAATTTCGGCCGCGACCGCCGCTATCCCATCACCAACCGTTTTCGCGACAAGGGCGAGCAGCTCGCCGCCCCGGACGAGACGCTGGTGTCGCGCGGGAGCAAAGCGTCGATCGACGCGTTCGAGGGGTAGGGCAGGCTGGCTTTTGCGATTACTTCCGGATCCGCGAGCGAGAGGGGTGCTATTGTGCCCTCGCCCCTTGCGGGAGAGGGCAGCACTGCCGTCGAAACGAACTCAGTCGGGTGAGGGGTTCTCTCCGCGGACTCATGTACACAAGTGAGCGCGGATAGAACTCCTCATCCGGCGCTTCGCGCCACCTTCTCCCGCAAGGGGAGAAGGAACACCGCCGGTGGGCGCGATGCAGAAACTACTTCTGCTGCTGCGGCAGGAAGCTCGGGCCAACCGAACGGATCGGCTTGTTCTCGGAGTTGGCCGTGGTGCCTGCGTCCGCGGGCGGTGTCGCAGCCGGTGCATTCGCTGTCGTCGGCGCGGGAGCTGCGCCCTTCTTGGCATTCGCAGGCGTGCCCTTGTTGAGCCGCTGCTGCTGCATCTTCTTGGCGCTCTCCTCTGTGACGATGATATCGCCCTGCTGCTCGGCCGACGCCTTGTCGTCCGCGGACTTCAGGGCGTCCGCCCAGGTCTGTCCTGCGGCCTTGCAGGAGCAGGACGGGTTGAACTCGCTGCGGAATTTGAACGCGGTCGGGAGCGCCGTGTAGGGCTGGCCGCCGATCGAGACCGCGGAGTTCATGTCTTCGCCGGGATTGCGATGGGTGTAGAGCACGGCTTCCGCGGCCGGGCAGAGCGCCTTGCAGGTCTTCTCGTCGTCGGGGAAGCGCGCCGGCACCGTGGCAAACGAGACCGGGAAATAAGCGCCGTCGCAGGTGCGCACGCACACGGTGCGGTAGGTGCCGGATGGCGGCCCGAGATCGGAGGGCGGCACGCCTTGCGGATTGCCCGCGTTGTTGCCGCCGAACAGATTGCTGAGGAAGTTGCCGCCGCCTTGCGATTGCGCGCCGTTGGCGTATTGCGGGCCGCAATTGTTCTGCGCCAGCGCCGCAAGCACCGAGCGGCGCTGATTGTCGCGTTCCGGGCTGAAGCCGCCGGGACCACCGCCGCGCAGGCGCTCGAGATTGCCGGTGATCTGGTCCAGATTGGCGCGCATCTGCTGGATCTGGGTGTTGACCGGGCCGCATTGGGCCGACTGGCCGTTGAACAACGAGAAGAAGCCGGAGGAATCGCAGCCCATGCGCTTGGCTTGCATGGTGACGCGGTCGAGCTCGGCCTGCTGCTTGGCCTGGGAGTCCTGGTAGCGGCGGATCTGCTCCTCACGCGCGGGGTCACCACCGCCGCCACGATCGAGCGCGGCGAGCTGGCCTTCCAGCCGCACGCACATCGGATTGGGTCCGAGCCCGTTCTGGCCGGGCTGGGGCGGCGGTCCGGGCGGACCAGCCTGAGCGAAAGCGCCAGTGGCGAGCACGACGGTGCTCAAGAGCACGGTGCAGGCAAGGAGGAAGCGGGCACGGGACAGGGACAAAAATTCAGGCATATCCGCCATTCTAGCGAGGTCACGGCCCGGCATGACTTTGGAGGGCCGAAAGCGCGCCCTCCCATAGCCGCTTCCTGCGGCATCGTCACGTCGTTTCGGTGCCAAAGCACCGGGCCTAAGCTACGCCAGCTCCGAGCAAATTCAGCGCTGGCAGGTGATTGCGACAAATTCGTCGCAATGGCCATGGGAGCAATTTGCGCCGGATTTGGGGACAGAGCCGGTAATTTCGTCGGGATCGACCCGGCGGTAACTTGATGCCTGGGCAAAATCTCGCGACTGGCAGTAGGTGCGGGCGGCGGAGGCGCCGCATTTGTCGCTCCTGGCCAGGCACTGGTCGATGCCGTAGCCGTCCGGCTGGTTGGCGATGATGAAGACGCGGCTCTCGGCGAGGGCGCTGGAAGCCGCAAAGACGAAGGCGCCGGAAAGGAGCGCGGGCAAAAATCGCATGAAAAGCACCGGTGGCAAAAAGGGAACCGCCGGTTCCAAAATGGGCTCAAATGGTTAGGGGATCATGAACCATCATGACGAGCAGCGCGCTTTGCGGAGATCAAAAGGGCATTTCGCGGCTCTCTTGACGCCAGGGCTCCTCATAGCCCATATGTTCCGCATGAACGGTCTCCTCGCCATTTGCGCCATTTGCCGCGCGATTATTAGCTAGCGATTCGCTGGCTGGAGCCGTCTTTTCTCAAACACATTGAGAGCCTTGGACGCCCGGCCAACAGCCGACGGGTATCCATATGGAATTGCGCCTTTACGATACGTTGAGCCGGGAAAAGCGCCCCTTCGTGCCGCTCGATGCGAACAACGTCCGCATGTATGTCTGCGGACCGACCGTCTATGACTTCGCCCACATCGGCAATGCGCGGCCGGTGATCGTGTTCGACGTGCTGTTTCGGCTGCTGCGCCACCTCTATGGCGAGGCGCACGTCAAATATGTCCGCAACATCACTGACGTCGACGACAAGATCAACGACCGCGCCGCGCGCGATTTCCCCGGCCTGCCGTTGAACGAGGCGATCCGGAAGGTTACCGAGGAGACCGGCAAGCAGTTTCATGCCGACGTCGATGCGCTCGGCGCACTGCGGCCGAGCGTGGAGCCGCGCGCCACCGAGCATATCGGCGAGATGCGCGAGATCATCGAACGACTGGTCAAGGGCGGCTTTGCCTATGTCGCCGAGGATCACGTGTTGTTCTCGCCGCAGGCGATGAACGCCGCCAATTCCGACTTGCCGCGCTACGGCGCGTTGTCCAATCGGTCGCTGGACGAGATGGTTGCCGGCGCCCGCGTCGATGTTGCGCCCTACAAGAAGGGCAACACCGATTTCGTGCTGTGGAAGCCGTCCAAGCCCGGCGAGCCGTCATGGCCGGCGCCGGCCGGCATCAAGGCTGAGGGGCGTCCGGGCTGGCACATCGAGTGCTCGGCCATGGCCTGGAAGCACCTCGGCGAGCATTTTGACATCCATGGCGGTGGCATTGATCTCGTGTTTCCGCATCACGAGAACGAGGTCGCGCAGACCTGCTGCGCCTTCCACCAGCAGCGCATGGCGAACTACTGGATGCACAACGGCTTCCTCCAGGTCGAGAGCGAGAAGATGTCGAAGAGCGTCGGCAACTTCATCACCATCCATGAGCTGCTGAGGGATTGGCCTGGCGAGGTGCTGCGCCTGAACATGCTGAAGACGCACTACCGCTCGCCGATCGACTGGACCATGAAATCGCTGGAAGAGAGCGCCAAGACGCTCGACGACTGGTATCGCGTTGCAGCAGACGTCGAGCCCGCGAAGCCGGCAGCGTCCGTGGTCGAGCCGCTGCTCGACGATCTCAACACGCCGCTGGCGATCGCGGCGCTGCACAGCCTGCGTGGCGGCGATGCCGGTGCTCTGGCGGGCTCGTTGCGGCTGCTCGGCTTCCTTTCCGAGAGTGCCGGGCAGTGGGAAAGCCGCAAGCAGCAGGCGAGCGGTGTCGATGCCAAGGAGGTCGAGCGCCTGATCTCGGAGCGGACGGCGGCGCGCACGCGCAAGGATTTTGCGGAGTCCGATCGTATCCGCGATCTCCTTGCCGCGATGGGCGTTGCGATCAAGGATTCCAAGGCAGGAACGACGTGGGAGGTTGCGCGATGAAGCGGCCCGACACGCCTTTCCCGCGGCACTGGCTCTATTACATCGCGCTGAAGATCGCGCTGCTCGCGGGCGCCGTGGCGATCGTGCTCAAGCTCTATGGGATGTGGTGAAGAGGATGGCACAAGCACACCCGAAGCCCGGTCTGCGGCCGTTCCTTCCTGATGACGTGCCGGTGCTCGCCGCGATCTTCACCGCCAGCATCGAAGAGCTGACCGGCGACGATTATAGTGAGGCGCAGCAGCAGGCCTGGATGGAGGCGGCGGAAGGCGAAGAGTTCGGCAAGCGGCTCGCTTCCGACCTTACGCTGATCGCAACGCTGGAGGGATCGCCGGTGGGCTTTGCCTCGCTGCGCGGCAAGGATCATATCCGCATGCTCTATGTGCATCCGGCCGTGGCCGGGCAGGGCCTTGCGACCATGCTCGTCGATGCGCTGGAAAAGCTCGCGGGCGGCCGCGGCGCCGACAAGCTGACGGTCGACGCCAGCGACAACGCGCAGGGCTTCTTCGCGAAGCGCGGCTATGTCGCCATGCAGCGCAACAGCGTCACCGTCAATGACGAGTGGCTCGCCAACACCACTATGAAGAAGACGCTCGGAGCGGGGCAATGAGCAAGGAGCGCCTTTATCTGTTCGACACCACGCTGCGCGACGGCGCGCAGACCAATGGCGTCGACTTTACGCTTGAGGACAAGCAGGTCATCGCGGCGATGCTCGACGATCTCGGCATCGATTATGTCGAGGGCGGCTATCCCGGTGCCAATCCGACCGACACCGCGTTTTTTGCGACCAAGCCCAGGCTCAATCATGCGCGCTTTACCGCCTTCGGTATGACGCGGCGGGCCGGCCGCTCGGTCTCGAACGATCCTGGTGTCGCCGGGCTGCTGGAAGCGAAGGCCGATGCGATCTGCTTCGTGGCGAAGGCGTCGGCCTATCAGGTGCGCGTGGCGCTGGAGACGACGAAGGAGGAGAACCTCGCCTCGATCCGGGACAGCGTCGCGGCGGCAAAGGCCGCGGGCCGCGAGGTCATGCTCGACTGCGAGCATTTCTTCGACGGCTACAAGGAGGATGCCAGCTTTGCGCTCGCCTGCGCCAAGGCCGCTTATGATGCCGGCGCGCGCTGGGTGGTGCTGTGCGACACCAATGGCGGCACCATGCCTGATGAGGTCGAGAACATCGTCACCGATGTGACCAGGCACATCCCCGGCGATCACGTCGGCATTCACGCCCATAACGATACCGAGCAGGCCGTGGCCAACTCGCTCGCCGCGGTGCGCGCCGGCGCCCGGCAGGTCCAGGGCACGCTGAACGGCCTCGGTGAGCGCTGCGGCAACGCCAACCTCTGCTCGCTGATCCCGACGCTGAAATTGAAGAAGGATTTTGCCGACGCTTTCGAGATCGGTGTCACCGCCGCGAAGCTGGCAACCCTGGTCAAGGTCTCGCGCACCCTCGACGACATGCTCAACCGCGTGCCGAACCGGCATGCGGCTTACGTCGGCGAGAGCGCCTTCGTCACCAAGACCGGCATCCATGCGTCTGCGGTGTTGAAGGACCCGCAGACCTATGAACACGTGCTGCCGGAGAGCGTCGGCAACCACCGCAAGGTGCTGGTCTCCGACCAGGCCGGGCGTTCCAACGTCATCGCCGAGCTCGACCGTGCCGGCATTCCTTACGAGAAGAGCGATCCGAAGCTGACGCGCCTCGTCGAGGAATTGAAGGAGCGTGAGGCGGAGGGCTACGCCTATGAGTCCGCCAACGCTTCGTTCGAGCTCCTGGCGCGCCGCACGCTCGGCAAGGTGCCGCATTATTTCGAGGTCGAGCAGTTCGACGTCAATGTCGAACAGCGCTACAATTCGCACGGCGAGCGCGTCACCGTGGCGCTCGCGGTCGTGAAGGTCGACGTCGCCGGCGAGCACCTGATCTCGGCGGCTGAAGGCAACGGGCCCGTCAACGCGCTCGACGTGGCGCTGCGCAAGGACCTCGGCAAGTACCAGAAATACATCGAGGGCTTGAAGCTGATCGACTACCGCGTGCGCATCCTCAACGGCGGCACCGGCGCGGTCACGCGCGTCCTGATCGAGAGCGAGGACGAGAACGGCGACAGCTGGACCACGGTCGGCGTCTCTCCGAACATTATCGACGCCTCGTTCCAGGCGCTGATGGATTCGGTGATCTACAAGCTCGTGAAGTCGGGGGCGCCCGCGTAGGGACGGCGGCGCTACAAGTGCCGTCATTGCGAGGAGCGAAGCGACGAAGCAATCCAGGCTGCCTCTGCGGCGAGATTCTGGATTGCTTCGCTTCGCTCGCAATGATGAGGAGAGGAGCACACCAATGATCGACCACATCTCCGTCGGCGTCAGTGATATCGAGCGCGCCGCAAGGTTCTACGAGGCCACGCTCGCGACCCTCGGCCTCACACGCCTCGTCACACGGCCGCGGACGGTCGGATTCGGCAAGGCCTATCCCGAGTTCTGGATCAATCTGCGCGAGCGCATGCCGCGCGTGCTGGCGGAGAGCGGCGTCCACATCTGCCTGCGGGCGAAGACGACTGGTGAGGTCGATGCGTTTCATGCCGCCGCTCTTGCGGCAGGCGGGGCCTCCGACGGCGCGCCCGGCATCCGCCCGCACGATCGCGTGCGCTACTACGCGGCCTTCGTGGTCGATCCCGACGGCAACCGCATCGAGGCGGTGACGTTTCCGGCAGAGTAGAGCATGATCCGGAAAACTGTGCAGCGGTTTTCCGAAACCATCATCCTCAAAACGTAGAACGTTACAGCTTGCGTGCCACTTCCGGCGCGAGATCGCGTTGGCCGTCGGCAATCTGCGCAGCCGCGGCTCGGAGCCGTGGCACGATTTCCTCGACCTTGTCCGCCTTCAGGATGTCGACGGAAAGACCAGCGCGGATGAACTGGGTTTGGCGCATGTGAGCTACCAGAGAAAAAAGCGGCTCCCAGAAGCCGTCGATATTGGCGAGCAGCACGGGTTTGGCGTGACGGCCGAGTTGCTGCCAGGTCAGTTGCTCGACCAGCTCTTCGAGCGTGCCGAGCCCTCCGGGCAAGGCGACGAAGGCATCGGAGCGCTCGAACATCAGCCGCTTGCGCTCGTGCATGTCCGGCGTGACGACCATCTCCTGAACGCGCGTGAGCGCGTTCTCGCGCATCCGCAGGAAGTCGGGGATGATGCCGGTGACGGTGCCGCCGTGATCCAGTACGGAGGTTGCGACCGCCCCCATCAGGCCGAGCGAGCCGCCGCCATAAACGAGGCGGATTTTGCTGTCCGCCAGCGCCTTGCCGAGCGCCTTCGCCGCTTCGATGAAGTTGGGATTGGTTCCTGGGCCGGAGCCGCAATAGACACAGACGGTTTTGATCGTGCTCATTGATACCATGATGCATTGCAGCGAAGAGGCGTCAAGCCCAATCGGTGATTCGATACTCCCGGAAATCTACCGGTAAATGGCGACAGACAATCGAAGATTCGCCATCTGGCGGGGTGCGCGGACATCGGGAAGGCTCTATATGACATGCGAAAATCGTTATCGCAGTGACACCCGCATCCGGCGGGCTTTCAGGCTTTTTGATGGACCAACCTCAATCGTTCGACGGCGCCGACGTTCCTAATCCTCCCGGCGGGCCGGCGGAGCGGGCCACGTTGATGGGCACGCTGGCGCATCTGTGGCCCTATATCTGGCCGGGCGACCGCTTCGACCTGAAGATGCGCGTGGTGTGGTCGATGGTGCTGCTACTCGCAGCCAAGCTGATCACGCTGACAGTGCCGTTCAGCTTCAAATGGGCGACGGACGCGCTGACCGGCGCCAATACGGCGCCAGTGCAGGCTGACAATTGGCACCTCTGGGTGATCGCCTCGCCATTGCTGCTGACCGTGAGCTACGGCACGATGCGCATCTTGATGGCGCTGCTGACGCAGTGGCGCGACGGTCTGTTTGCGCGCGTCGCCATGCATGCGGTGCGCAAGCTCGCCACCATCACCTTCATCCACATGCATGAGCTGTCGCTGCGCTTCCACCTCGAGCGCAAGACCGGCGGTCTGACGCGCGTGCTCGAGCGCGGCCGCGAGGGCATCGAGGTCATCGTGCGCATGGTGATCCTGCAGCTGATCCCGACCATCGTCGAGGTCTCGCTGCTGATGGCCGTGCTGCTCTGGCAGTTCGACTGGCGCTATGTGGTCGCCACGCTAATCACGGTCGCGGTCTACATGTACTACACCTACATCGCGACCGAGTGGCGGATCGGCATCCGCCGCAAGATGAACGATTCCGATACCGAGGCCAACACCAAGGCGATCGACTCGCTGCTCAATTACGAAACCGTCAAATATTTCAGCGCCGAGGCGCGCGAGGCGCAGCGTTACGACCGCTCGGTCGCGCGCTACGAGGAGTCAAGCGTCCACTCCTATACGTCGCTCGCCGTTCTCAACACCGGGCAAGCCGTGATCTTCACGCTCGGGCTGACCGCGACCATGCTGATGTGCGCGATCGGCGTGCGCAACGGCACCAACACGGTCGGCGATTTCGTGCTGGTCAACGCCATGATGATTCAGCTCTACCAGCCCCTGAATTTCATGGGCATGGTCTATCGCGAGATCAAGCAGGCGATCATCGACATCGAGAAGATGTTCAATGTGCTGGGCCGCGAGGCCGAGATCAAGGACGCGCCCGATGCCAAGCCGCTGGTCGTCTCCGCCGGCACCGTGCGCTTCGAGGACGTGCGCTTTGCCTACGAGCCGACGCGCCCGATCCTCAAGGGCATCAGCTTCGAGGTGCCGGCCGGCAAGACCGTCGCCATCGTCGGCCCGTCGGGCGCAGGCAAGTCGACCATCTCGCGCCTCCTGTTTCGCCTCTACGACGTCTCCGGCGGCAAGATCCTGATCGACGGCCAGGACATCCGTGCGGTGACGCAGGATTCACTTCGGGCCTCGATCGGCATGGTGCCGCAGGACACGGTGCTGTTCAACGACACCATCCGCTATAACATCCGCTACGGCCGCTGGGACGCCAGTGACGCCGAGGTCGAGGAGGCGGCGCGGCTGGCGCAGATCGACCATTTCATCCGCATGTCGCCGAAGGGTTACGAGACCCAGGTCGGCGAGCGCGGGCTCAAACTGTCCGGCGGGGAGAAGCAGCGCGTCGCGATCGCGCGCACCGTGCTGAAGGCGCCGCCGATCCTGGTGCTGGACGAGGCCACCTCGGCGCTCGACACCCACACCGAGCATGAGATCCAGGGCGCGCTGGAACGGGTGGCGAAGAACCGCACCTCGCTTGTGATCGCGCACCGGCTTTCGACCATCGTCGGGGCCGATGAAATCATCGTGCTGGATCAGGGCCGCATCGCCGAGCGCGGGACCCACGCCAAGCTGCTCGCGCATGGCGGCCTCTATGCCAGCATGTGGAACAGGCAGCGCGAGGCCGAGGCGGCGCGCGAGAAACTCGCCAAGATGGCCGACAGCGGCGAGGCCCCCAACCGGGAGCCGCCGGCGGTCAGTGACGCCCTGACCGCGCCTGCGGCGGCGGAGTGAGCTTGTCTCAGGTCCCAACTCTGGCCTAAACAAGCCCGCGCGATGACCCGCGCCATTCACTCCGACCGGCAGATAGCGATGTCCATTCTCGATTCGATCCAGCGTCAGATCCCACCGATCCACAAGGAGGGCTATCCCTTCATCGGCGCCTTTGCGCTGGCAAGCCTGATCCTGTTCTGGCTGTGGTCGCCTCTGGGCTGGATCGGCACGATCCTGACCGTGTGGTGCGCGCTATTCTTCCGCGATCCCGTGCGCGTGACGCCGGTGCGCGAGGGGCTCGTGGTGTCGCCGGCCGACGGCCGCGTCTCGATGATCACCATGGCGTTGCCGCCGGCCGAGCTCGGGCTCGGCGACCGGCCGTTGCCACGCATCTCGGTGTTCATGAGCGTGTTCAATTGCCACGTGAACCGCGCTCCCGTCGCGGGCAGGGTGGACCGCATCGCCTACCGCCCCGGCCTCTTCATCAATGCCGAGCTCGACAAGGCCAGCGATGACAATGAGCGCAATTCGCTGGTGATCTCGACGCCGACGGCGCGGATCGGCGTGGTCCAGATCGCAGGGCTCGTCGCCAAGCGGATCGTCTGCTTCGTCAGGGAGGGCCAGGCGATCGGCGCCGGCGAGCGGTTCGGGCTGATCCGCTTCGGCTCGCGGCTCGACGTTTATCTTCCCGTTGGCACCAAGGCGCTGGTCTCGGAAGGGCAGATCGCCATCGCGGGCGAGACGATTTTGGCCGATCTTGCCGGCGAGGATCTCAGCCGTACCTACCGCGCCAATTAACCAATAAGGCGGTCCAGGAAGGCGGTCCAGGACGGCCTTCCGCCGCAATGGCGCAGGGGGGCGCGGCTTGCTATATCTCGCCTTGAGGTGAGGACAGCCATGACGCCCTATGACTTCAAAGATCCCGATACGCGCCGCCGGCGGTTCCGTCCGATTCCGGTGCGGATGCTGGTGCCGAACGTCATCACGCTGCTGGCGATCTGCGCCGGCCTGACCTCGATCCGGTTGTCGATCGAGGGACGGATGTCGCTCGCCGTCTACGCCATCGTGTTCGCGGCAGCGCTCGACGGCATCGACGGCCGCATCGCCCGCATGATCAAGGGCCAGTCAAAATTCGGCGCGGAGCTCGACAGCCTCGCCGACTTCGTCAATTTCGGCGTGGCGCCCGGTCTGATGCTGTATTTCTGGCAGCTGCACGAGCTCGGCAATGCCGGCTGGATCGCCGCCATGGTGTTCGCGATCTCCGGCGGCCTGCGCCTGGCGCGCTTCAACGCCACCATGGACGATCCCAACAAGCCGGCCTTCGCCGCCAATTTCTTCACCGGCGTGCCGGCGCCGGCCGGTGCGATCACCGTGCTGCTGCCGATCTACGTCGCGTTCCTCGATCTCGGCCGCACGCCCGCGGTGGTGACGGCGGCCTATACGCTCCTGATCGCCTTCCTGATGGTGTCGCGCTTGCCGGTGTTCTCCGGCAAGACCAAGCGCATGCGCGTACCGCCGGAGCTGGTGCTGCCGGCTTTCGTCGCCGTGATCGTTTTCATCGCACTGCTGATCGCCTATCCCTGGCACGTGCTGTCGATCGGCACGGTGCTGTATCTGCTCTGCCTGCCGCTCGGCTACAAATCCTACCGCGACCAGGGGCGCGCGACGGAAGCCACGGCGCCATCAGGAGGCGAGGTTTCATCGCCGCCTTCGGCGCCGACGCTGACGAATTTGTCGGAGCCGCCACCGGATGACGATCGGCCCGGACGGCTGCACTGAGCTTTTTCGCGGATATCTGCCATGAAGGTGCGCTGAGTTGGGTTGAGACCTGATCTCGGCTATATCGCCCTGTGCCGGCGGCATCGCGACAACAGCGACCGCCAATCTGGGAGAGAACGCCGTGACCAAATCCACGACCGGGCCGCTGCCCGCTTCCGTCCTCGAAGCGCTGGGCCGCTATGACACGCCGACGATCTGCAATGCCATGGAGATCGTGGCACCCGAGCGCCGGCTGATCGGGTACACCACCAAGCAATTGGTCTGCCCGTTCCCCGATTTGCCGCCGATCGTCGGCTATGCCCGCACGGTTGCGATCCGCTCGGTGCTGAAATCTTCGCTGCCGGCGGAAGAGCAGTCCAGGCGCCGCATCGAATATTACGAATATGTCGGCACCGGCCATGGCCCGCGCATCTCGGTGATCCAGGACATCGATGGTCCTGATGTCGGCTACGGCGCGTTCTGGGGCGAGGTGCAGAGCAATGTGCACAAGGCGCTCGGCTGCCTCGGTGTCATCACCGACGGCTCGATCCGCGACATCCCGCAATGGGCCCCCGGCTTCCAGGCGCTGGCAGGCTCGATTGGCCCCTCGCATGCCTGGGTGCATGCGGAAAGCTTTGGCGGCGAGGTGCGCGTTGCCGGCATGACCGTGAAATCGGACGATCTGATTCATGCCGACCTGCACGGTGCGATTGTGATCCCGCTCGACGTCGCCGCAAAGCTCCCCGAGGCCGCCGAGCTCTGTGGCCGCCGCGAGACGCCGATCCTGGAGATCGCCCGCAGTCCCGACTTCTCGCTGGAGAAGCTGAAGGCTGCGCTCAAGCGCTCGGCGGAAATTCACTGACGCGACTCCACGGCCTACGGCCGCGACGCCGGCCGTAGGCTGCCCTGTTCGGTCAGAAACAGCGCGGCCTGATCCGGCTCGCCAAACACCGCGGCGGCGCATCCGATCAGGGTGAAGCCGCCTGCAAGGTCCCACAGCGTGATGTCCTCCGCATTGTCCGGCAGGTGAATCAAGCGTGCTGCGATCACTGCGAAGACGGCCTCGGCAAAGAGCGCAAGGCTGAAGGCCGGCAGAACGAGCTCCGGCTCGAGCAGGTGG
The DNA here is from genome assembly GCF_023073355.1 of Bradyrhizobium sp. 199. GTDB lineage: Bacteria > Pseudomonadota > Alphaproteobacteria > Rhizobiales > Xanthobacteraceae > Bradyrhizobium. Next base: position 2,158,937 of record NZ_JADPJI010000005.1, on the reverse strand, counting down.
AGCGCCAACACCGCAGGCAGCGCGGTGAGAAGACTGAACAGCGTCAACATTGCAAATCGCTCCCGGCGATGGAGCATGCCGAGGGGCGCAGAATAGCAGATCGTCCTTCGTCTCGCCCGTGGCGCAGGGCCGCAGCGCGCCATCCAAGACAAGCAAACCTTCTCGCGCTGTTCAACTCAACGCAGTGCATTCATCGCGCCGCCGCGCCGCAATCATGGTTAGCAAAGTGTTGAAATTCGTGTCGGCAGTCGGCAAGGCCGGCTTGCTCCCGGTGCGCTGCGCCGGTCTGGCGCGCCGGCTCAACTTAACCTTTACGCGGCTTTAAGGGCGGCGCTCTAGGGTTTCCGATGCGGTTCGGGGTCGGGCCGCGCCAGCGGCCAGGACGGCCGTTGTTGCGTAAGCGCTGGAGTCTCCCATGGATATCATGACGACCGTCGGGCTTTTGGGCGGCTTGGCCGTTATTGTGGCCATGGTGCTGATGGGCGGCGATCTGCACATGTTCATCTCGGAGCATGCGATGATCATCATTTTCGGCGGCTCGGCAGCAGCGACCATGATCCGCTTTCCGCTCTCGGTGCTGATGCACGGCCTGCCCCTCGGCATGAAATTCGCCTTCACGATGAGCCGGCTGTCGGCTCACGATCTGGTCGACGAACTCGCCCGCATCGCCGAGATCGCCCGCAAGCAGGGCCCGGTGGGGTTGGAGAAGGTCGAGACCGACGAGCCGTTCCTCGCCAAAGGCATTCGCTACGTCGCCGACGGCTACGACCTCGATTTCATCAGAGACAATTTGGAACGCGACCGCGACAACTTCCTGCTGCATCTCAACGAAGGCAGCAAGATCTACCGCGCCGTCGGCGACTGCGCGCCTGCATTCGGCATGATCGGGACCCTGATCGGCATGGTGCAGATGTTTTCGAACATGTCGGATCCCTCGAAGCTCGGCCCGTTCATGGCGACCGCCCTGCTGGCCACTCTTTACGGTGCTCTGGTCGCGAACCTGATCTGCCTGCCGATCGCCGACAAGCTGCATGGCAAGCTGATCGACGAGGAGACCAATCGTACGCTGATCATCGACGGCATCTTGATGATCCGCGACTCCAAGAGCCCGACGCTCGTGCGCGAAATGCTGCTGGCCTATCTGCCCGAGAAGCACCGTCACGCCGAAGGCGAGCCGGTTCCGGCGTAACGGCGGACGCCGGGATCTGAGCGATGGCAAAGAAGAAGCGCGAGGAAGCACACGGCGGCCATGGCTGGTTCGTGACGTTTGCCGATCTCATGGCCTTGCTGCTGGCGTTTTTCGTGATGCTGGTCGCGTTCTCCACCCAGGACGCCAACAAGCTGAAGATCGTCGCAGGCTCAATGCGCGAGGCCTTCGGCGTCCAGAGCGAGGCGCGTTACGCCGGCATCATCGAATCCGACGGCCTGCCGACGCGCGCGCGGCTGAAGAACGTCGATCACATCCAGCCCGAGGAGGCGTCGAACACACCGACGCCGGACCAGGAGGATCGCGAAAAGACGTCTGGCGCCAAGATCAAGGTCGATCGCAATTTCGCGCTCGCCGCGGCGTCGCTGCGCCAGGCGTTGCAGGACATGCCGGAGCTGACCGAGATGTCCAAGCACATCATGTTCGAGGAGACCAAGCAGGGTCTCAACCTGGAGATCGTCGATCAGGACGGCCGCTCGATGTTCGCCGACGGCTCCAAGGTGCCCTACGAGCGCACCCGCCGCCTGGTCGAGAAGCTCGCGATCCCGCTCAAGGCGACGCCCCTTCGCGTCTCCATCGCCGGCCACACCGCGGCCGGCTTCGTGCCGTCCCGCAGCGAGTACGGCGCCTTCGACCTGTCGGCCGACCGCGCCAATGCCGTGCGTCAGATTCTCGAACGCGAGGGCCTGCCGCCGTCGCACATCTTCGCCGTTTCCGGAAAGGCGGACACCCAGCCGCTGTTTCCGGATGATCCTTCGCTCGCGGCCAACCGGCGCGTGACCATCACCCTGATGCGCGAAGATCCGCCGCTGCCGCCGAATCTGAAGCCCTAGGCCTCTTGCGCTACCATTTTACCTAAAGGCATGTCGTCGCGCGGGCGACGAACGTTGCTGCGGTGTCACAGCTTCTGTCTGGCCGTCTGCTATGGTGATGGGCCGATTGACAGGCGCGCCGGAAGCGTCGAAAGGCGCCGGATCGATTCCAGGGAAGAAGCGTTTTCCACCTTCATGACGGCGAGCATCACACAGGCCGAGACCCAGGATGGGCAACCGGTCACCTCAGGTTTTTGGGCCCTTACCCTCGGGAGCATCGGCGTCGTCTTCGGCGATATCGGCACCTCGCCGCTGTATGCCTTCCACGAGGCTGTCAAGGGCGCCGCCCATGGCGAGCCGGTCTCGCGGGTCATCGTGCTGGGCGTGCTCTCGCTGATCCTGTGGGCGCTGCTAATCGTCGTCACCGCCAAATACGTCCTGCTGCTGCTGCGCGCCGACAATAACGGGGAGGGCGGCACGCTTTCTCTGATGGCTCTCGGCCAGCGCGCGCTCGGGCGGCGAAGCTGGATTCTGCTCGCGCTCGGCGTGGTCGGCGCCTCCATGTTCATCGGCGATTCCATGATCACGCCGGCGATCTCGGTGCTGTCGGCGGTCGAAGGCCTGAAGCTCGCAGCTCCTGCGCTCGAGCATTACGTGGTGCCGCTCACCGTGCTCATCCTGGTGCTGCTGTTCGCGGTCCAGAGCAAGGGGACCGCACTGGTCGCCTCGGCCTTCGGACCGGTGATGGTGGTCTGGTTCACCGTCATCGCGGTGATGGGGGCCGTCCACATCGCCGACGATCCCTCCGTGCTGGCGGCGATCAATCCCTATTACGCGGTGCACTTCCTGCTGTCGCACGGCACGATCGGCCTTGTGACGCTCGGCGCGGTGTTCCTGGCGGTGACAGGGGGCGAGGCGCTCTATGCCGATCTCGGCCATTTCGGCCGCAAGCCGATCCAATTGGCCTGGATGTTCTTCGTGCTTCCCGCGCTCTTGATCAACTATTTCGGGCAGGGCGCGCTGGTGCTGTCGGACCCCAGCGCGATCGAGCACTCGTTCTACCGCATGGTGCCCGAGAATTTTGTCTTGCCGCTGGTCGGACTTGCGACGGCCGCGACCGTGATCGCGAGCCAGGCAGTGATCACCGGCGCCTATTCGCTGGTCTATCAGGCAGTGCAGCTCGGCCTGCTGCCGCGTTTCGAGGTCCGCTACACCTCGGAGACCCATGCCGGCCAGATCTATCTTCCGCGGGTGAACCGCCTGCTGCTGATCGGCGTGATGCTGCTGGTCCTGCTGTTTCACACCCCCAGCAATCTGGCCTCGGCCTACGGCATCGCGGTCTCCACCACCATGGTCGCCGACGGCATCATGGGCTTCGTCGTGATCTGGAAACTGTGGAACTGGCGCGCCGCCACCGCTGCAGCCGTGATCGTGCCCTTCGTCGTCGTCGATCTGAGCTTCTTCAGCGCCAATCTCTTGAAGCTGCTCGAGGGCGCCTGGGTGCCTCTGCTGTTCGGCGTGGTCATGGCAGGGACGATCTGGACCTGGCGGAAGGGCTCCGGAATCCTGGTCCAGAAGACGCGCCGGATCGAGGTGCCGCTGGACGACCTGATCCGGAGCCTCGAGAAGCGGCCGCCGCACATCGTCAAGGGCACCGCGGTGTTCCTGACCAGCGATCCCTCGTTCGTGCCGACCGCGCTGCTGCATAACCTCAAGCACAACAAGGTGCTGCACGAGCACAACGTGGTTCTGACCATCGAGACCGCGCATACGCCGCGCGTCGATCTGTCGGAGCGGTTCCGCATGGAGAAGATCAGCGACAAGTTCTCCAAGGTCCGTCTGCGCTTCGGCTTCATGGAGCAGCCGAACGTGCCCAAGGCGCTCGCCATCGCGCGCAAGCAGGGCTGGCAGTTCGACATCATGTCCACATCGTTCTTCGTGTCGCGCAGGTCGCTGAAAGCGTCGGCGCAGTCGGGCATGCCGCTGTGGCAGGACCATCTGTTCATTGCGCTCAGCCGGTCTGCCAACGACGCCACGGACTACTTCCAAATACCCACCGGCCGGGTGGTTGAAGTCGGAACCCAGGTTACCATCTAGGACGCAACTGCCGCAGCCATGCGAAAATGCATGGCTAAGCTCCGAAATCGGGCTAGGCTATGCCGGGAGCGCAGGACTATAAGCCGCGCGCTCTTCCGCCATTGTGCAGTGAAGCAATCTAGAGGCCACTGGGCTCTCCCATGACAAGTGACGTAGCGATCTCCGCCCCGGAAACCGCGGCGGCCAATGGACATGACCACGCTCAGACGACCGCGGGTTTCCGAGCCCTGACGCTCGGCAGCATCGGGGTGGTCTATGGCGATATCGGCACCAGTCCGCTCTATGCGTTCCGTGAGGCGGTGATGGCGGCTTCGGGCGCAGAGGGGTTGCCGACGCCGGCGGCGGTGCTGGGTGTGCTCTCCCTGATCCTGTGGGCGCTGATCGTCGTGGTGACGCTCAAATACGTCGTGATCCTGCTCCGTGCCGACAACAATGGCGAGGGTGGCACGCTGGCCCTGATGGCACTGGCCCAGCGTGCGGTCGGCACCGGCGGGGCGACCATCGTCCTGCTCGGCATCATCTCCGGCGCGCTGTTCTACGGCGATGCCGTGATCACGCCGGCGCTCTCGGTGCTGTCGGCGATCGAGGGCATGAAGGACGTCACGCTCCGGTTCGAGCCCTATATCGTGCCACTGACGGTGGTGATCCTGATCTGCCTGTTCGCGGTGCAGTCGCGTGGAACCGCCCGCGTCGCCGCCTTCTTCGGCCCGATCATGTGCGTCTGGTTCGCGGTCATCGCGGCGGCGGCGATCCACCCAATCATCCAACAGCCGCAAGTCCTCTACGCGCTGAACCCGCTCTACGCGGTGTCTTTCATGTTCCACCACGGCATCATCGGCTTTGTCACGCTGGGCGCCGTGTTCCTGGCGGTCACCGGCGCCGAGGCGCTCTATGCCGATCTCGGCCATTTCGGCAAACGGCCGATCCAGATTGCCTGGCTCTCGATCGTGCTGCCCTCGCTGGCGCTGAACTATCTCGGGCAGGGGGCACTCGTACTCAGCGATCCCGGCGCCATCGTGAGCCCGTTCTTCCAGCTGTTCCCGCAAGGCTTCTTCCGCGGCTGCATGGTCGTGCTCGCCACCATGGCGACCGTCATCGCCAGCCAGGCCGTCATCACCGGCGCCTATTCGCTGACGCGGCAGGCGATCCAGCTCGGTCTGCTGCCGCGGTTCGAAATTCGCCATACCTCGGAAGCCCATTCCGGCCAGATCTTCATCCCTCGCATCAACCAGCTGTTGCTGGTTGCGGTGGTGTTGCTGGTGCTGTTGTTCCGCTCGTCCAGCGCGCTGGCCTCGGCCTACGGCATCTCCGTCACGGGGACGATGGTGGTCACGGCGATGATGGGCTTCGTCGTGATCTGGAAGGTCTGGCGGTGGTCGCCGCTCGCGGCAGCCGCGCTGATCGTGCCGTTCCTGTTCCTCGACCTGACCTTCCTGGCCGCGAACCTGCTCAAGGTGTTCGAGGGCGGCTGGGTGCCGCTGGCGCTCGGCGCCCTCATGATCATCCTGATGTACACGTGGCGACGTGGCAGCCGCTTGCTGTTCGAGAAGTCTCGCAAGCTCGAATTCCCGCTCGCCGACCTCGTGGCAATGCTGGAGAAGCGGCCGCCGCAGCGCGTGCCCGGCACCGCCGTGTTCCTGACCTCGGACCCGCTCAGCGCGCCGACCGCTCTGATGCATAGTCTGAAGCACTACAAAGTGCTGCATGAGAAGAACGTGATCCTCACCATCGAGACGGCGCAGACCCCGCGCATCGACCCGGCCGAGCGCGTCAAGCTGGAGCAGATCTCCCCGACCTTCTCCAAGGTGAGGCTGAAATTCGGCTTCATGGAATCGCCCAACGTGCCCAAGGCCCTGGCGATCGCCCGCAAGCTCGGCTGGCAGTTCGACATCATGTCGACCTCGTTCTTCCTGTCGCGCCGGGCGCTCAAGCCGGCGGTGCATTCCGGCATGCCGCGCTGGCAGGACCGGCTGTTCATCTCGCTCAGCCGCTCCGCCAACGACGCCACGGACTATTTCCAGATCCCTTCAGGCCGTGTGGTCGAGGTCGGAACGCAGGTGACGATCTAGCGCCGCTGTCGTCGCCCGGCTTGACCGGGCGACCCAGTATTCCAGAGACGGCGAAAGCCGCGCTTCAAGTCGCTGCGATTTAGCTTTAACTTGCGCTGCGCGGCCCAAGCCTTTGTAGCGCTTGATTTTCGCAAGCCGAGAGGCGAGGTTGCCGCCGGCCGGGTTCGCCTCGGCATGCGGCTCGCGACGTTGGAGGATGATGTGGCAAACCAGGTACAGGATCTGACCCCGGACGAGGTCTCCAAAGGTGTCGCGGAAGGGCGCTATCTGCTGGTCGACGTGCGCGAGCCGAACGAGGTCGAAGCCGAGGCCTATCCTTACGGCGTCGTGGTGCCGCTCTCGACCTTCGATCCCAGGGCGATCCCCGATCCCCAAGGCAAGGAGGTCGTGTTCGCCTGCCGCTCGGGCAAGCGATCGGTGACGGCCTCGCTCGCGGCGCAGGCGGCGGGCCTACCTTACGACAAGCATCTGGCCGGCGGCATGCTGGGCTGGAAGGCGGCGGGTCTTCCCAACAAAGTCGGCGGCTGACCGGCCCGATGTCCAAGAGCGCTTCCCTGAACAAGGTCTTTGCCGACCTTCCCGTCACCATCTTCGAGGCGATGTCGCAGGCCGCGCGCGACAATGCCGCCATCAATCTCGGCCAGGGCTTTCCCGACGATCCCGGCCCCGAGGACATCCGCCGCGCCGCGGCCGACGCCTCGCTGAACGGCTATAACCAGTACCCCTCGATGATGGGCCTGCCGGAGCTGCGCCAGGCGATCGCGACCCATTACGGCCATTGGCACGGCCTCAAACTCGATCCGATGAGTGAGGTGATGGTCACCTCCGGCGGCACCGAGGCGTTGACCTCCGCCATCCTCGCCGTGGTCCAGCCAGGCGACGAGGTGGTGTGCTTCCAGCCGGTCTATGATTCCTACCTGCCGATCATCCGCCAGGCCGGCGGCATTCCGCGCCTGGTGCGACTCGAGCCGCCGCACTGGCGGCTGAATGAGGACATGCTGAAAAGCGTCTTCAATTCAAAGACCAAGGCGGTGCTGTTCAACAATCCCTTGAATCCGTCAGCGGTGGTCTATCCGCGCGAGGACCTCGAGCTGCTGGCGCGCTACTGCCAGGAGTTCGACGTCATCGCGATCTGCGACGAGGTCTGGGAGCACGTCACCTTCGACGAGCACAAACACATCCCGCTGATCACCATTCCGGGTATGCGCGAGCGCACGATCAAGGTCGGCTCGGCCGGCAAGATCTTCTCGCTGACGGGTTGGAAGATCGGCTTCGTCTGCGCGGCGCCGCCGCTGCTGCGCGTCGCCGCCAAGGTGCACCAGTTCCTGACCTTCACGACCGCGCCGAACCTTCAGGCCGCAGTCGCCTACGGCCTCGGCAAGCCGGACGAGTATTTCCTGTCGATGCGCAAGGACCTGAGCCGGAGCAGGGACCGCCTGACCAGGGGACTGGAGAGCCTCGGCTTTCCCGTCCTGAAGTCGCAAGGCACCTACTTCCTCACCGTCGACCTGTCGCCGCTCGGGCTCAACGAGAGCGACACCGAGTTCTGCTGGCGGATCGTGAAGGATTACAAGGTGGCGGCGATCCCGGTCTCGGCCTTCTACGAGCAGGACCCGGTGACCTCGGTGGTGCGTTTCTGCTTCGCCAAGAAGGACGAGACCCTCGATACCGCGCTGGAGCGGCTGTCGGACGCGGTGCGCGGACGCAAGAGGTAGACCAGAGATGACGACCATCGGCCGCGCCTCGCTTTGCCTTGGTCTTGCAATCGTCGCCGCGCTGAATTTGCCGTCCGCCGCTGTGAGCGCCGAGGAGCGCGTCGTCAACTTCTACAACTGGTCCAACTACATGGCGCCAGATGTCCTCGAGGCCTTCACCAAGGAGACCGGCATCAAGGTGGTCTACGACACCTTCGATGCCAACGAGACGCTGGAGACGCGCCTGATGGCCGGCAAGTCCGGCTATGACGTCGTGGTGCCCACCGCCTATTTCCTGCAGCGCCAGATCAAGGCCAACATCTTCCAGAAGCTCGACAAGGCGAAGCTGCCGAACTTGGTCAATGCCTGGCCGATGGTGAACCAGCGTCTAGCGACCTACGATCCCGGCAATGTCTACGCCGCCAACTACATGTGGGGCACGACGGGCATCGGCTACAACGTCGCCAAGGTGAAGCAGATCCTGGGCGCGGACGCGACGATCGACAGCTGGGACATCGTCTTCAAGCCGGAGAATCTCGCCAGGTTCAAAGACTGTGGCGTGCACATGCTCGATTCCGCCGACGACATCTTTCCGGCGGCGCTGAGCTGGCTCGGGCTCGATCCAAACTCGACCAAGCAGGCCGACCTCGAGAAGGCCGCCGATGCCGTCGCCAAGGTTCGCCCCTCCGTGCGCAAGTTCCACTCGTCCGAATATCTGAGCGCGCTCGCCACCGGCGAGATCTGCTTCGTGGTCGGCTGGTCCGGCGACATCATGCAGGCCCGTGCCCGCGCGGGCGAAGCCAAGAGCGGCATCGAGATCGGCTACGCCATCCCGAAGGAGGGCGCGCAGATGTTCTTCGACAATCTCGCGATCCCCGCCGACGCCAAGAACGTCAAAGAGGCTTACGAGCTGATCAACTATCTCTACCGCCCTGACGTTGCCGGCAAGAACTCGGACTTCCTGTCCTACGCGAGTGGCAACCTCGCCAGCCAGAAGCTGGTCGACCCGAAGATCCTGAACGACAAGAACATCTATCCGGACGAGGCGACGCTCGCAAAGCTGTTCGTCATCACGGCGCGCGAGCCGGCGACGCAGCGGATCCTCAACAGGTTGTGGACCAAGGTGAAGACGGGAAGGTAGAGGGCCGCACTCGTTATTGCGAACTCCCCGCAATGACGGCGCGTCTACCGCCACCTGCGATGTAGCCACAGCCACTGCTCGGGATGCTCACGCACCCAGCTTTCCACCACGCTGGTGATCGCCTGCGTCGTGCCCTGGATGTCGATTTTGCCGTCGGCATCGCGCACCGGCTGGACTTCCTCGGTCAGCTCGGCGGTGAAGCGGCCGCCGGGCAGGCGGATGATGCGGGCGCCGTGGATCGGGCATTCGATCTGGCGCAAGAGGCGCGCCAGCATCGGATTGGCGCGGGTCTTGCGGCCGAAGAAGGTGACCTCGACTCCGCCGGTCAGATACTGGTCGATCAGCATGGCGACGTGCTTGCCGTCCTTCAGCGCCTGTGCCAGCCGCAGCGGCGCGTCGCGCCCGGCCGGGATCAGCGTGCCCATGTTGACCTGGCGCATCTCCTGGATGATGCGGTCGGCCGAGGCGATATTCGGGCGGCGGTAGAGGATCGCGGTATCGAGCCCATGTGCGACGGCGGCGAGCGCCGGCAATTCCCAATTGGCGAGATGCGCGGCGAAGATCAGCGCCGGCTTGCCGTCGTCGCGGATCTGGTCGAACAGCTCGATGCTGCGCTTGGGTAACTCGATCCGGCTCTTCTCGGGATGTTCGCGGTCGTAATCCCAGACATGATCCATATGGGCGAACTCGGCGCCGACGCGGCCGAGATTATCCCACACGCCCATCAGGATATGTTCGATCTGCTCCGGCGACTTCTCGGGAAAGGCGGCCGTGAGGTTGGCCCGGCCGATGCGGTGCTCGCGCAGGCGCGGGCCGATCGTCTTGGTGACGCGCGCGAAAAAATCCGAGGTCTTGACCGGATCGAAATAGCGCGTGGTCCGGAGCATGCCGACGGTGGCGGCGCCGATCAGGCCTCCGCCGACCGACTTTGCGGCATTCCGCGCGCGAATCTTCGTGCTGATAGGAATCAGCGCCATCCGTCCGGTCAGGCCGGTTCGCGGGTCAGGATCAGCGAGGCGTTCTGGCCGCCGAAGCCGAACGAGTTCGACATGACCGCGGTGACGCGGGCGTCGCGCGCCGTGTTGCCGACCACGTTGAACAGGATCGTGGGATCCGGGGTCTCGTAATTGATCGTCGGTGGGATGCGCTGATGCTCAAGCGTTAGCAGCGAGAAGATCGCCTCGACGGCGCCCGCCGCCGAGATGGTGTGGCCGACCATCGACTTGTTGGAGGTGACCGGGATCTGCTGCGCGCGCTCGCCGAACACGGCCGACGTCGTGTTGAACTCCATCTTGTCGTTCTCGGGCGTCGCGGTGCCGTGCGCGTTGATGTGGTCGATCTGATCCGGCGTCATGCCGGCATCGGCCAGCGTCTTGTTCATGCAGCCGATGATCGGCTTGCCGTCGGGCGAGGAGCGGGTGCGGTGGAAGGAATCGGTGAGCTCACCGCAGCCGGCGATCACGCCCAGGATCTTTGCGCCGCGCGCGACAGCGGCTTCGTAGCTTTCCAGCACCAGGGCGCCTGCGCCTTCGGCCATGACGAAGCCGTCGCGGTTCTTCGAGAAGGGGCGGGAGGCCGCCTGCGGCGGATCGTTCTGGGTCGACAGCGCCGAAAGCAGCGAGAACCGCACCAGCGCTTCGGGGTTCACGGTGCCGTCGGTCGCGACGCACAGCGCAGCATCAGTCTCGCCGCGGCGGATCGCCTCGACGCCGAGCTGGATCGAGGTCGCACCCGAGGCGCAGGCCGTCGATAGCGAAATCGGCGAGCCCTTGGTGCCGAAAGTCTCGGCCAAGTGCGCGGCCACCGAGCCGAACATGAAGCGGTGATGATAGGCACTGTACTTGCCGCCACCGGAGATGCGCAGCAAATCGTCATAGGTGAAGTCGGGCGAACCGACGGCGCGGCCGAGCTCGCGGCGCTGCGGCCATTCGACTTCGACCGGTGCGACAGCCAGGAACAGCGGACCCGGGAAATCGGCCTTGGCGCCGATGCCGGCCTGCTCGAGTGCTTCCTCCGTCACCAACTCGGCCATGCGCTCGGACAGGCCGGTGGAGGAGAACGGATCGACGCTGACAAAATCGACAGTGCCGGCCATCGTGGTCTTCAGGCCGTCGACCGGAAAGCGCGTGATGGTGCGGATACCGGATTCGCCGGCGACGAGCTTCGCCCAATTGTCGGCCTTGCCGGCACCGAGCGAGGTCATGATGCCCATGCCGGTGACGACGACGACGGGACGCCCGAGTTTGTCGCGTGGTGCAGTCATGTCGATCCCCCGGATGAGCTAGCCAACTGCCTCGACCAGCGCCATGCCTTCGCCGCGCCAGTGTCCGGCTCCCACCACCACAATCTGGGTGGGCGCTCCCTGCATTTCAATCTCGGTGCCCGTGGAATCGTTCGGCGGGAACAGCGCACCGCGCGAGATCGACAGCGCGGCGAGCGCGATGCCGAGCGGGAATTGCGTCTCCATGGTGTGACCGAACATCGTGCCGGTCGAGCGCACCGGAAAATCCGCGTGGGCCTGCAGGAAGCCACGCTCCTCCGAGGTCGCGGGCTCGGCACCGGTCGCGCCTGATATGATCGCGCCCTTGCCCTCGCGCTTGGGCAGCTTGGCCCACAGTTGCTCCAGCGTCGCGGTCATGTCGCCACCCTGCTTGCGCCGGGCGAGATCGGCAACGACGCTCGACAGCTTCGCGAACGGCTTGGCGCCGCGCGCTTCCGCATGTGCCCGCGATTCCAGCACCAGGAACGCGCCGGCCGAGCCGAGCGCGAAGCCGGGATGGTCCTTGCGCGCCCACACGGGGGCGAACTTGTCCTTGAGGTTGAAGTCGCCGAATTCGTAGAGGACGAGCAAGTCCTTGCGCTCGCCATTGTGCGAGCCGCCGACCAGCGCGATGTCACTCTCGCCCGAGGCGATGCGCGACAGCGCGATACGCGCCGCGTCGGCGCCGGCGACCTCTTCGCCCATGAAGGTGCGCGAGGTGCCGCCAAGACCATGCACGATGGCGATGTTGCCGGCGAGCAGGTTAGAGAGCTGCGCCAGGAACAAGGTGGGGCGCAAATCGCTCATCAGCCGTTCGTTGAGGAAGCCGGGCGCGTTAGCTCCGTTGGCTTCGGCGGTCAGCACGCCTGTGTCGACGTTGAGATCGCGCTCGCCACCGCCGGCGGCCACCACCATGTCGATCTTCGACAGGATATCCTTGTTGCCCTTGATGCCGGCGGAATCGAGCGCAAGGCCCGCGGCATAGGTGCCGATGCGCTGCCAGGCTTCCATCTGGCGCTGGTCGCCCTTCTTCGGGATCTGACTGTCGAAGGTGACGGGCATCAGGGGATGCACGATGTAGGGGGCAAAGCCCTTCTCGTCGACATTGATGCGCTTTTGCTGGAGCGCGGCCCAGTTGGCGTCCAGGCCCTCGCCGAGCGAGGTGGCGAGTCCAATGCCGGTGATCCAGACTTCGGTCTGGCCTGGCTTCGCAGCGGAAGTGTCAGTCATGGCGTTACGGCCTGTTGCGGAAAGCCGACGCGCTCGGCGACTTTCGCCATGTATCCGCGCATATCCGCATTGGGGAAGGGAATCAGCGTGAAGGTCAGTGCCGAATTGGCGCGCAGCTTGCCGCCGACCCTGATCTTGGCCTCGGTCATGGCGTAGCCCGAGCCTTCATGGACGAGGCTCGCCTCGATGCTCATGAGTTCTCCGGGCAAAACCGAGCCGCGCACCTTGGCCTCCTTGACGGCGGCCAGGATGGGCATGCGCTCGAACTTGAACACGCCGAGTTGAAGCCAGCCCGAGGCCTGCGCCATCGATTCGATCAGGAGCACGCCGGGCATCAAGGGGTAACCCGGGAAGTGCCCCTCGAAGATGGTGCTCTCCTGCGGGACCTGGGCTTCGACGACGATCGTCTTCTCGTCGACCTTGAGGTCGACGATGCGATCGATCATGTGGAAGTATTCGAGTTGCATGACCGCGCGCTTAGGCGCTCGCGCCCTTGGCCGCAACCAGTTCGTCGATGCGGGCGCACAGGTTCTTCAGCACGAAATACTGCTCGGTGGTCGCCTTGCCGTCGTTGACCTCCTGGGTCCACTTTTCCAGCGGCAGCTTGATGCCGAACTGCTTGTCGATCGCGAACGCGATGTCCAGGAAATCGAGGCTGTCGATGCCGAGATCATCGATGGCATGGCTATCGGGCGTGATCGTGTCGCGCGGGATGTCGCAGGTTTCAGCGATGATCGTGGCGACCTGATCGAATGTGGAAGACATCACTAAGCCTTTGATATATTGCGGATATGTTTCAGGTTATCCAGAGTGGCACGGTGGGTGGGCATCGCGCCCCTGATGACGCCCTCAACCCCCCTCTGGCCGGGTCGAAAGCCCGTATATCGGAGCGCCGCCCCGAGTTCAATGGAGCCGGGCAGGCGAGGAGACGGGGCTGGGGATGCCCGCCGGAGCCGTTTCCGCCGGCGCCGGCGGCAGATCGGGCCTAGATATGTGGCGTCGTGATCTTGGCGCAGTCGCGACGGCCCATCAGCACGCAATCCTGAGTCCGGCGCAGGTCGGCGATGCTGACCGCCAGCCAAATTCCGATTGCGGTCAGCGCGATGGTGAAGGCCAACGCCGCGATGTTCGCGAGCATGCGATGGCGAAAGTCGTCGGGCTCAGCGCGGGGCTGCTCGTAGCGTGACAGGTCCAGCGGTTCGGGCGCGACGCGCAACGGCCGCACGGTGCCACTGCCGCGGTGGACCGTTGGCGAAGGGGAGGTGCGCGGCCTGAACTGGAGCACCCGGTGCTCCTCGTCAGAGCTTATGGGCCGCTGGCTATTCATGGGGCGGGGATCACTCCGAAGCAGCGATTTTAGATAGCACAGGCGGTGAACGCGTTGCAGAAAATATTCTCAATGCCTGCGTGCATTTGTGTGCTCGCACTATTGTGCATGGATCGGCGCGGAGCCGCGGAACCAGCTGTTAGGTCGGCGGCGGACCGGTTGCAACGGCATAGTGACGGCCAAGGACTTCAGGCCTTCGTTCCCGTCTTTTGGCCGCGGCGAAGAGCAAGGATGCGGATCTATCTGCCGGGCTGGTGCGGTCCGGCGGACGATGATTAGCGGCCGCGCGGCGATTGCATCGCTGCGCAGCGAGCGTATGGCTTCAACCGGCCAGTTCTCGATCGATGTTCCGCAGCCGCACGAAGGCCGCCCAAGCCTGCGGATAGGCCTTGTCGGCGGGATCAATCGCAAGCAGCGCGCAGCGTGCCTGCTTGATTTCTTCTGGCGACACACGCTTCGTCGGCGCCTGCAATGTCCTCGACTGCTCCCAGCGGCCTTCGATATCCTTCGCAAGCGCCAAGGTTTCGGCGGCCGTCCGCTCCTGCGCCGATTTCGTCGGGCATTGGCCTGAGGGGAGCGCCGGCCACGCGCTCGGCGGCCGTTCGGCCTGCCAGGTGAGTTCGCTGTCGGGTGCGGCCTTCACTTTCGAAACTGAAGGCTGCCCTGCCGGGGCCAGTCCCGTCCCGACCGGACCCGACGAGGAGGCAAATCCCGGCGCCACAGCCGCTGTCTGCGCGGCGAGTTGGCCAAGCTGTTGCTCCATTGTCCCGCCGCTGGATTGAGGAATGACCTTTCCGACGACCTTGGCCACCGCCAGCGCGCCGGGTGCTACCGGCATATGTTGTTCGGCGGTCCTGACGTCGCTCGCAGTTGGGCACGACTTGTAGGGAGAGTGCCGGGACGTCATCCGGCCGTCGTCGTCGACCCGGGCAAGGTCGCTGGCGACGGTGTAGACGAACGCGGCATCGACGGAGTGGCCGGCCTTGTTCTTCGCTTTCACCGCGCCGCATACGTATCGCGCAGCGTCTGCCTCGACCGTTCGCAGGCCGCTGAAATGGGCCGAACTCGGCTCGATGAGCATGCGAGAGACCGCCGCTCGGGCCCTGCGATGCTCGGATTGAAACATGCTCCAGATTTCATCGGGATGGATGATGTCGGGCTGGTAGTTCCAGGCGTAGCCAACTCCGAAGAATGTCGCGCCGATGCACGTCGCGACGATGGATGCTCGCAGGTTCATGAGATGGCGCCCTTTAGCAGGCACGATTCGTCCGCGTCTCCGCCCTTGCTCTTGGGGGAAACTGTGGAGGTTGTGCCGAAGTGTTTGTGCTAGTAGGGGGCGAGACTCTTAATAAAACGTGTGAGATTGTGGAATCGCCTAGGTTCCCGTCAAGCGGGAACTTTATTCTCCGCTGGCGGCATCATTTTTCGCCAGCACCGACGCGACGACCACCATCTTCCATTGTCCGGCGCCGCAGACGATTCCGAGGCAGGCGGCGAGGAAGGTGCAGGCGGCGCTGGTCAGGCCGCGAACGCGAAACCCAGGTGGTGCGCGGGTTTTGTCATCGGTTGGGAAGCCGGCTTGGAGCCGGCAAAACATAGTCGATGCGGGCGAGACGCCCCCCGAGGCCGTAAATCTCGTGTTCCGGACGCAGCGCAGCGCTTTCCTGGGGAATGCGGAGCATCGTCCCGTCAGCGGTGCGCTGCAGAGCCGGGGCCCATCACTCCACATGTACCGTGTTGCCGTCCGGTTCCGGCTCTGCGCAGCAGCGTTTCACGTTGCAGCGCGTCCGGGACACGAGACTCGTTACCGCAGCGGCTTCTTCAAGAGCGAGAAGCGGTCCGGATCAAGCCCCATCGAGGGCTGCAGCATCGGGGCCTCGATGTTGGAGAGCGTCTTGGCGGGCGGGGCCGAGAAAACCGGATCGTTCGGCACGTCGCGCTGCGAGGTGGCGCCGCGCCAGCGCTCGAGCACGGCGCCGACGAAATGCATGTCGTGGCCGGAGGTGACGGAGGGTACGCTCGAGATGGTGGCTTCGCCGCGCGGCAGTTGATGCGGTGGCACCTCCTTGAAGCGCAAGCGCGTCGGTAGTGCGACGCCTTCGCCGAACGCCAGCACTTCACGCGTGCCGAGTGACGGCACGAAGGAGAGCAGGTTCGCGGCGGCGTCCGACACCGCGGCGCGGAGCAGCGCCTGGTCGCGCTCGTTGGCAAGGCGCATCGTGAACAGCGTGTTGCACTGGGAGATGATGGTGGCGTCGAGCTCGGCCGGACGCTGGGTGATGAGGCCGAGATAGACGCCGTATTTCCGGCCTTCCTTGGCGATGCGCGACACCGCCTTGCGGGTCGGCCCAAAGCCGACATTGCGATCGGCGGAGGCGTAGCGGTGGGCCTCTTCGCAGACGAACAGCATCGGCGAAACGCCGTCGCTCCACAGGCCGAAGTCGAAGGCCATGCGGCAGAGCACCGAGACGACGGAATCGATGACCTCGGCCGGGAAGCCGGCAAGCTGCATCACCGTCATCGGCTTGCCGTTCGCCGGCAGGCGGAACAGATGACTGATCACCTCGGCCATCGTGTCGCCGCCGACATTGGCATTGTCGAACATGAAGGCGTAGCGCGGGTCGTTACGGACCGCCTCGATGCGGGAGATCAGCTTGTGATAGATGATGCGCGAGGAACGGTTTTCGAGCTTGCCCATGCGCTCGTCGATCAGCGACATCAGATCGACCAGGCGATAGGGCACCGGCGTGTCGACGGTGTAGCCGATCTGCTTGGGATCGATGCGCTTGAGCCCGATGCGGTCGGCGTTCTGGTACTGGGTGTAGACGCCCTTGGCCAGCGGAATGACCTCGGCAAGGACATCGAGCTCCTCGGGCACGCCCGCGCGGCCGCCGAACAGCACGTCGACGATTTCCTCGAAATTGAACAGCCAGAATGGCAGTTTCAGATTGCGCGGATTGAGCACCAGCGCACGATCGCCGAAGCAGCGGCCATATTCGTTGTGCACATCAAGCAGGAAGATGCGCAAGTTCGGGCGGGCCTTGAGGATTTCGTTGAGCAGCAGCGAAACGCCGGTCGATTTGCCGACGCCGGTCGACCCCAGCACTGCAAAGTGCTTGGAGAGCATTTCCTCGATGTCGACATAGGCGATGACGGAGGAGTCCTGCTGAAGAAAGCCGACGTTGATCTGGTCCGACCCGGTCGGCGCGTAGATCGTACGCAGCTCCTGGCTCGTGATCAGGTCGACGGAATCGCCGATGGTAGGATAGTTGGTAACGCCGCGCTGGAATTTGGCCCTGTCGGCCGCGTTGAGAATTTCGCCGAGCAGATCGACCGAGGCGATCGCGATGAAGTTCTCGGCGCTCGACATGTTTTCGCAAGACACCTCGGTGATCATCGCAACGATGACCGAGCTAGCGCAACGGATGCTGACAAAACGGCCGACGGTTGCCCGAACTTCCGAGATCGGCAGCCGGCTTTCAGCCAGCAGGCCAACCCGGGCGAGCGATCCGCGAACCGAAATCACACGTCCAAAGGATGCCACAATGAATGAACCTGACAAGAGCAAGGGCTTTGCCCGACTATGCACGGCCGTCGCTGGACAAACGGTTAAGCGGCAGGCGCCGGCGGTTCATTAAATCCGTGACAATTCGGCTCCAAGGTTTGTTCCAAATGCATACTTTCGGGCAGGAATGGCCGCAAAATGCTGCTTTTTCACGGTCCGGCGAGCCCAGAAGTGGTTAAGGAAGATTTTACCATTCAGCCACTCGGTCGACCGGTCAGGGGGACGATTGTCATCTTCGTTGGCGCGTCATTCGATCTCAGCGCCCCGGCGCGTTTGTTGACTGCACCTAATCATTTGTACATTAGTACAAATAGGCCGGCGTCCTCAGTGCCGCCCACCGGCGCGTGAGCCGGTTGCAGCCTGAGCCCGATTGCGCGATCCGGACCAGCGGATCGCAAGCCACGCCTTGGAGGAAAGCATGCAGCCCGAACCGATCCTCGATCTTGCTCATCTCGGCCATATGGAGCTGCTGACGCCCAAGCCCGACGAGAGCCTGAAATTCTTTGTCGACGTCATGGGCATGACCGTCAGCGGACAAAAGGGTGAGTCGGTCTATTTGCGGGGCTGGGACGATTACGAGCGCTATTCGCTCAAGCTGACGGCATCGAAGACTTCAGGCATGGAGCACATGGCGCTGCGCGCGCGCAGCCCGCAGGCGCTGGAGCGCCGCGTCGCTGCGCTGAAGGGATCCGGCTTCGATATCGGCTGGATCGACGGCGACATGGGGCAGGGGCCGACCTTCCGCTGCCGTGACCCCGACGGTCACATCGTCGAGCTCTATTACGAGACCGAATGGTATCAGGCGCCGCCCGAGCTGAAGCCGGCCCTGAAGAACCAGGCCCAGCGCTTCCCCGCGCGCGGCGTCAACGTCCGCCGCCTCGATCATCTCAACTGCCTCGCCGTCGACATCAAGGCCAACCGCGAGTTCTTCGAGAATTACCTTGGCTGCCGTCTCACCGAGCAGATCGTGCTCAACGACGGAAGGGAAGCGGCGATGTGGCTGACCATGTCGAACAAGAGCTACGATTTCGCCTATTCGCTCGATCATTCCGGCACGCCGGGCCGCTTTCACCATGTCACCTACGCGCTCGACAGCCGCGAGGAGATTCTGCGCGCCGCCGACATCTTCCTGGAAAATGGCATCCATATCGAGACCGGCCCGCACAAGCACGCGATCCAGCAGACCTTCTTCCTCTACGTCTACGAGCCCGGCGGCAACCGCGTCGAAGTCGCCAATGCCGGCGCGCGTCTCATCCTCGCGCCCGACTGGAAACCGATCGTGTGGACCGAGGAGGAGCGCAAGAAGGGCCAGGCTTGGGGCTTGAAGACGATCGAATCGTTCCACACCCACGGTACTCCGCCGGTGGACGTGAAGAAGCACACCTAGCGAGTTGAGGTCCGCGCGCGCGCGATCGTCTCGCGTACATCGGTCCATGCCGGCTTGTCCGGCGCGAACTGCCTGCGCAGGAAGGTGACGAGTTCCGCGATTTGCGCATCGCTCATGCTGCCCTTGAAGGCGGGCATGTAGCCGAGATCGCTCGACACGGGCCCGGTGACGCCGTGCAGAATGATCTGCACGAGATTGTCCGACTTGGCGCTGTGCAGATTGCTGTTGAGCGCGAGCGAGGGCCGACTGCCGAACAGCGGCAGGCCGCCGACCTCGTGGCAGACGGCGCAGGCGCCCTGATAGAGGCGCGCGCCGGTGGAAGAGGCGACGGTGACCTGGGTCGCGCTTTCGAGCCGTGCCGCAAGCGCGTCCGGCGCCTCGGCTGTGCTGTCGTTGAATGAGCCGAGATAGATCGCCATCGCGCGGATGTCCTGATCGGGCAAGGCTTTGAGGTCCCTGACTACAGGCGCCATCGGGCCGGCGGCAACGCCGTGATAGCGTGAATGGCCGATGCGCAAATAAGTGAACAGTTCGTCCTCGCTCCAGGGGATCGGCGCATGCGAGAGCGAGGTCAGCGGCGGCGCTTCCCAGCCCTCGGCAAAGCCGCCGGCCAGATACGATTCGCGCTGCTCGGCGCCGAGCGCGTTGCGCGGCGAGTGGCAGCCGCTGCAATGGCCGAGACTCTCGACGAGATAGGCGCCGCGATTCCAAACCTCGGATTTGGCCGGATCGGGCTTGAACTCTTTTGTCTGATGGAAAAGCGCGTTCCAGCCTGCAAGCAGCGGGCGCAGATTGAACGGGAAGGCGAACTCGTTCGCCGGCGCCGTCACGCGCACCGCAGGCTGCGCCATCAGATAGGCGTACAGCGCCTGCAGGTCGGCCTCGCTGGTCTTGGCGAAATGCGTGTAGGGAAAAGCGGGGTAGAGCTGCCGTCCGTCGCGATGCAACCCGTCGCGCATCGCGCGCTCGAAGGCGGGATACGACCACGCCCCGATGCCGGTCTCGACGTCGGGCGTGATGTTGGTGCTGTGGATGATGCCGAACGGCGTCTCCAACGCCCGGCCCCCGGCATTGAGCACACCATTGATCGTGGTGTGGCACTCCGCGCAATTGCCGAGCGCGGCAAGCTGCTGGCCGCGCGCGATGGTCGCCGCGGAATAGACCGATGCGTCGGGGCGTGCGATCGGTGCAATCGCGCGCCCCGGCAAAAGCGCCGCGCCGATGCCGACCGCGGCGGTACAAACGGCCGCAACCGCCGCGAAGAGGCCGGCGCGCTTGGCGAACGGATTCTCCCAGATGCGGGACGACTTTTGGGGAGCGGGTGCGGGCAGAGCCTGCGGTACCGGCGATGCTCCGGCGTGCAAGCCCCTCAGGATGCGTTCGGGCGTGAACGGTGGCTCGCGAAAGCGAACGCCGGTGGCATCGAAGATCGCGTTCGCAATCGCCGCCGCGCTCGGCACTGAGGCGGACTCGCCGACGCCGAGCGGCGGCTGGTCCTGACGCGGTAGCATCAGCACGTCGATCTTGGGCAAATCGGGGAAGGGGATAATCGGATAGGCGCCCCATTCGCGTGCCGCCACCGCGCCGCGCTCGAACGAGACCTCCTCCATCAGCGCGCGGCTGGTGGACTGGATGACGTTGCCGTGGATCTGGTGGCGCACGCCATCCGGATTGATCATCAGGCCGGAATCCTGGCCCGCAACCACGCGCGTGACGCTGACGTCGCCGGTCGATTTGTTCACGGCGACGTCGGCGACCCACGCGGACCACGCCGCGCCATAGCCGGGAAATTTGCTGTGGACGTAGAGCGCATAGGCAAAGCCGCGGCCGTGCACGATTTCGCCGCCCTTCTCCTCGCGAACCGGGCGCGGCGTCCAGCCGGCGCGCTCGGCGACTGCATTGACGAGGTCGACCGCGCGCTGGTCTTTCAGGTAACGCAGGCGATATTCGATCGGGTCGACGCCGGCCTCGGTCGCGGCCTCGTCGATGTAGGATTCGTGCGCAAAGGTGTTCGGCAGCGCCGAGACTCCGCGAAACCAGGAGGCGCGCACGATCGGTGCCATGTCGTGGGCGACGATGCGCATATGATCGTAGTCATAAGGCGGGATCGCGGTGCGGTCGCCCATCTGGAGCACGGCGGGATCGGGCGAGATACGGCCGGTGAGCAGCAGCGCCAGCGTCGGTGCGGCGTTCGAAGGATAGCGCGTGGCGAGGTCGTAACCGGCAATGCCGCCGCTGGCATCGAGCCCGCCATTGACATCGATGAGCTGCGCCGTGCCCTTGGGCTCCCAGGCGTGCTCCTGCTCCCGCGTCAGCTGCACGCGCACGGGTCGGCCGACTGCCCGCGAGAGCAACAGGGCATCAGCGCTGACATCGTCGGCGCAGTTGCGGCCGTAGCAGCCGGCGGCCTCCAACCTGATGACCTCGATCTCGCTCTCGGGACGCTCGATCAGCAGCGCCAGGTCGCTGCGCAGCACATGCGGGTTCTGCGTGCCCGACCACACCCGGATATTGCCGTCCTGAAAATCCGCGACCGCACAGGACGGGCCGATCGAGGCATGCATCTGATATGGCCAGACGTAGGTGCGCTGCATCGGCTTGGCCGCGCCTGAGATCGCCGCGTCAACGTCGCCCTTGTCGATCAGCGTGCGCGGCGTCGACGGATTGGCGCGCAGCGCGGTCTCGACGTCGGAGAGATCGGTGAGATCAGGCGTCGGCTTCCAGCTCACCTTGAGCTGTTCCGCCGCGCGGATCGCATTCTCCTCGCGCTCGGCGACGACACCGACGAAATCGCCGATGCGCACCACGGCGATGATTCCGGGGACGTCGCGTACCGAGGATTCATCGACCGCGATCAGGCTGGTGCCGACGAACGGGCCGGCATCGACACCGGCATAGGGCGGGCGCACCACACGGCCGTGCAGCATGCCTGATACGCGGATATCGTGCACAAAGGTCAGCTCACCGGTGGCTTTGCCCGGCAGGTCGACGCGGGGCACCGACTGGCCGACGATGGCGTAATCGCCGACGGCCTTGACGGTGACGTCCTCGGAAAGCTCGAGACGAATAGTCTCGCCAGCGATCAGCTCGCCATAGCTGACGCTGCGATTGTCGTGCCCGCGAACGAGGCCGTCTTCGATCCTGAGGTCGGCGGCCGGCAGTTCGAGCCGTTCGGCCGCGCGCGCGATCAAAAAGTGACGCGCTTGCGCGGCGGCCTTGCGCAGGGGGACGGCGGTGATCTGGATGGTCTCGCTCGCGATCGTCGCACCCTGGTTCGGCACGACTGCCGTGTCGCCGAGCACGATCACGACGCGCGCAAAGGACACATCCAACTCCTCGGCGACGATCTGCCCGAGGGCGGTGCGGATGCCGGTGCCAAGATCCACATGGCCGTTATAGGCCGTGACCGATCCGTCCGCAGTGATCCGCACGAAGGTCTCGGATGTGACCTCGTCTACGGTGCGGACGACGACGAGCGAACCGGATTGCCGCTCAGCTCCGTTCGAAACAGGGGAGGCCATCAATCCACGGCCTCGGTGAGCTGGCCCGACGCGCGCATTACGGCGCGCAGAATTTCCAAATGCGTGCCGCAGCGGCAGAGATTGTAGCGCAGCGCCGCCAGCGCCTCCTGTTCGGTCGGCCGCGGGTTGATCGCGAGCAGCGCCTTGGTGGTCATGATCATGCCGTTGAGACAGTAGCCGCATTGGGCGGCCTGCTCGTCGATGAAGGCCTGCTGCACCACATCGGGCTTGTCGCGCGTGCCGAGGCCTTCGAGCGTCACGATGTCGCGGCCGGCGCAGCCGCTCACGGGAATCACGCAGGAGCGCGCTGCGGACCCGTCGATCAGGACAGTGCAGGTGCCGCATTCGCCGAGACCGCAGCCGTATTTCGGGCCGTTCAGCGCGAGATCGTTGCGCAGCACGTAAAGCAGCGGCGTCTCTGGTCCCGCAGCGATCTCGTGGATGCTGCCGTTCACGGTGAGGCGGATCGGTGCCTGCATCATCCTCGCTCCCAAGCCCGCGGCAACTGCTGCCAAATCATCGTCGCGACGATACCGTTTGTACACAAACGTGCAAGCCGGGCATCCCGCACTGCAACGCGACTGCCTTCTTTGTGGACAGGGCGGATAGGCAAGTGAGGTTTTATACGGCAGCAGCATCTTTTGCGCTGCACCGCCGCTTGACAGCCATCGGGAGCGCGCGCACCATCGTTCGTATACGAATGATAACCGCGATCCGCCGGCTTCTCACATGGTGATGGAAACAACGAGCGCCGCCATCGACAAGATCCGCTGCGATGCTTGTCCGGTGATGTGCTACATCAAGCCGGGCGCGGCGGGGGCCTGTGACCGTTACGCCAATCACGAGGGCAAGCTCGTCCGCGTCGATCCGCATGTGATCCTTGAGCGCACCGTCTCACATGGTGGCAAGCTGGTCCCGTTCAGCCGCACGGAAGATTGGGACGGCAAGATCGTCCACGAACCCTCGACCTTCGTCACCGCGATCGGCGCGGGCACCACCTATCCCGACTACAAGCCGGCGCCCTTTATCGTCTCCGCGGAGGTCGAAGGCGTCGACATGGTGACGGTCGTCACCGAGGGCATCTTCTCCTATTGCGGCATCAAGGTGAAGATCGACACCGACCGCTATCTCGGACCGGAAACGGCGACTGTGCGCGCGCAGGGCGAAGCGGTAGGCCATGTCACCACCAGCGAATACGGCTCGCAGATGCTCTCGCTCGGCGGCGTGCATCATCTGACCGGCGGCTCCAAGAAGGAGGGCCGCATCACCTGCGACACGCTGATGGACCTCGCCAATTGCAAGGCGGTGGAGCTGGCCATCGACGGCGGTGCGAGCGTGGTGGTGCAGGCCGGCCAGCCGCCGATCGTCAACGGCGTGAAGGAAGAGCGCATGCGCGTCGGCTGCGGCTCGGCAACGATCGGCATGTTCGCCAAGCAATGGCACGGCAAGGTCGACGAGGTCGTCGTGGTCGACGACCACATCACCGGCGTGCTCTCGGAGCACCAGGCCGGCAAGCTGCTCGACATCGCCGACACCGGCATCAAGATGAAGGGCCGGCGCTCCACGCCCGGCCGCTATTTCCAGGTCGCCGATCCCGGCACCGGGTGGGGCGGCACCAACATTTCCGATCCGCTGGCGATCCTCGGGCCATTCGATGCCACGGAGGCAAAAGCCGGCCTGACCATGCTGATGGTCTCCACCACGGGCGAGCATTCGTCCTACTACGTGCTCGACGAGGCCTTGAAGCCGGTCGAGACCGAGATGCCGGCCGAGCTGAAATTCTCGGTCCAGCGCATCCAGGAGAATTGCGAGCCGGCGCTGTGCACGGTGTTGTTCATGGCGGGCGCCGGCGGCTCGCTACGTGCTGGTGTCACCGACAATCCGGTGCGGCTGACGCGCTCGGTCAAGGACGCGTTGACGCGCGTCACCAGTGGCGGTGCGCCGGTTTATGTCTGGCCAGGCGGCGGCATTACCTACATGGTCGATGTGACGCAGATGCCGGCGGGCGCGTTCGGCTATGTGCCGACCCCGGCGCTGGTCGCGCCGATCGAGTTCACGATGAAGCTGTCCGACTATGCCGCGCTCGGCGGGCACATGGATTACGTGAAGCCGCTCTCAGAGGTGCAGGGCGGCGATGATATCAGGCAATTGCCCTGGCAGAACCCGATTCCGGGACCCCGGTCATGACCAGGCTCCCGCAAATCGCATTGCTGTCTGATGCCCGGCGGCTGCATTTGCAGGATGGACCGATCGACTTGATCGTTGAGGCGAGGGGGCGTGCGGACGCGGTGCGCACGGCTTACGAGGCTGCGGCGCACCGGTTCACCGGGTTGCTCGACGAGCTCTGTGCAGAGCTGCCAGAGCTGCGCGCTGCCGCTGAAGGGCGGACCTCGCTGAGAGGCGTGGTGGCGCGCCGGATGCACGCCGCAGTCGCGCCCTTTACTGCCGGTTGCTTCATCACGCCGATGGCCGCCGTTGCCGGCGCTGTTGCGGAGGAGATTCTCGGCGCAATGCTGGGTGCGGCGACGCTTGATCAGGCCTATGTCAACAACGGGGGCGACATCGCGCTCCACCTTGGCAGGGGCGAGCATTTTTCGATTGGCCTGATGGATCGCCCGGATCGTGCCGGCGTGATGCGAACTTTGAGGGTCGATTCGGATGACCCGGTGCGGGGCGTCGCGACCAGCGGGCGCCATGGCCGCAGCTTTTCGCTCGGGATTGCCGACGCGGTGACGGTGCTGGCCGCAACGGCATCACAAGCCGATGCGGCGGCGACGGTCATAGCCAATGCCGTGGATCTGCCGGGACATCCTGCCGTCATTCGGAAGCCGGCCAGCGAGCTTCAGCCCGACAGCGATCTCGGCCCACGTCTCGTCACCCGCGACGTCGGCGCGTTGTCGCACAACGAGATCGCGGCGGCCCTCGAATCTGGCGCGGAATGTGCACGCCGATTGTTCGATCGCGGATTGATCGAGGGTGCCGTATTGCAGCTTTGTGGTGATATGCTTGTCATCGGACCGAAAGATATTCAGCGGCAGGAAGCGCACCCGCGTCAGCTGGAGAATGCGGTTCATGCCTGAGCAGGAAAGAGCCTGAGGACACAATCATGAGCGCGATCATCCGCAAGATCGTCACCGTCGTCGAAGAGACGCAGATGGAGATGGGGCGCCCGGTCTCGCCGCCGACCCGGCGTGCCGCGGCCATCGCCGTGATCGAAAATCCCTTTGCCGGAAAATATGTCGAGGACCTCTCGCCGCTGATCGCGATCGGCGAGGAGCTGGGCGAGCTCCTGTCGAAGCGTGCGGTGGCGGCTCTCGGCATCGACGGTTCCAAGGCGCAGAGCTACGGCAAGGCCGCGGCCGTCGGCGAGAACGGCGAGCTGGAACATGCGGCCGCGATCCTTCACCCGAAGATGGGCGCGCCAGTGCGTAAGGTGCTGACCAAGGGTGCCGCGCTGATTCCATCGTCGAAGAAGCGCAGCGGGCCCGGCACCACGCTCGATATTCCCCTCGGTCACAAGGACGCAGCCTTCGTGCGTAGCCATTTCGACGGCATGGAAGTACAGATCAACGACGCGCCGCGCGCCAACGAGATCATGGTCGCGGTCGCCGTCACCGACAGCGGCCGTCCTTTGCCGCGCGTCGGCGGGCTGACGGTTGCGGAGATCAAAGGCGAAGACGGTCTAAGATAATTTTAACGGTGGAGGCTGGGATGCAAGCAAAGAATTATTTCGTCGGCGCGGCGTTTGCGCTGTTGGCGGGTGGCATGGCTCATTCGGCCGTGGCGCAGGATATCAAGATCGGCGAGATCAACAGCTATTCGCTGTTGCCGGCGTTCACCGAGCCCTACCGCAAGGGATGGCAACTCGCCGTCGAGGAGGTCAACGCGGCCGGCGGCATCAACGGCAAGAAGCTCGTCGTCATCTCCAAGGATGACGGCGGCAAGCCGGCGGATGCGCAGACCGCTGCCAATGAGTTGGTCTCGAGCGAAGGCGTCGCGATGCTGACGGGCACGTTCCTGTCGAACATCGGACTTGCCGTCAGCGACTTCGCCAACCAGAAGAAGGTGTTCTTCCTCGCGGCCGAGCCGTTGACGGACGCCATCACCTGGTCCAAGGGCAACAAATACACATTCCGCCTGCGCCCCTCCAACTACATGCAGGCGGCGATGCTGGTCGAAGCGGCGAGCAAGCTGCCGGCCAAACGCTGGGCGACGATCGCCCCGAACTACGAATACGGCCAGTCCGCAGTTGCCGTGTTCAAGAAGCTGATGTCGGAGAAGCGTCCTGATATCCAGTGGGTCGACGAGCAATGGCCGCCGCAGGGCAAGATCGACGCAGGCCCGGTGGTGCAGGCCGTCGCCGCCGCCAACCCGGAAGCGATCCTCAACGTCACGTTCGGCGCCGACCTCGTCAAGCTCGTGCGCGAAGGCAACACCCGCGGCCTGTTCAAGGGACGCGAGGTCGTGTCCTTCCTGACCGGCGAGCCCGAATATCTCGATCCGCTCAAGGACGAGACGCCCGAGGGCTGGATCGTCACCGGCTATCCCTGGTACTCGATCAAGACGCCCGAGCATGACGCGTTCCTGAAGGCCTACCAGGCCAAGTACAACGACTATCCGCGTCTCGGCTCGATCGTCGGCTATCAGACCATCAAGTCGGCGGCTGCGATCCTGGCGAAGGCCGGCTCGAGCGATCCGGAGAAGCTGATCGCCGCGGCAGAAGGTCTCTCGGTGCCGTCGCCGTTCGGCGAGATCACGTTCCGCAAGATCGACCACCAGTCAACGCTCGGTGCCTACGTCGGCAAGACCGCTCTGAAGGATGGCAAGGGCGTGATGGTGGACTCGTCCTACAAGAAGGGCGCGGACTATCTGCCTGGCGATGCCGAAGTCGAGAAGCTGCGTCCGAAGGATTGATGCAACGAGAGACCGGGGCTTCGTGGTTCGAGACGCGCGGCGTTGCCGCGCACCTCACCATGAGGTCCCGGCCTCATCCTGAGGAGGCGCGTTGCGCCGTCTCGAAGGATGACGCCCAGAACTCAGACCTAACGAACCCGGACTGCCGATGGCCTTTTATGTCGTACAGTTTCTGACCGGTCTCGCCAGCGCAGCGTCGCTGTTTCTGGTGGCCTCGGGCCTGTCGATCATCTTCGGCGTGACGCGGATCGTGAATTTCGCGCATGGCGCCTTCTACATGATCGGCGCCTACATCGCCTTCACGCTGACGGAGCGGCTTTCGGGTGCCTTTGGCTTCTGGGGCAGCATCGTGCTGGCCGCGCTGGCCGTGGCGCTAATCGGCGTGCTCGTCGAGATGGTGCTGCTCCGGCGCATCTATCACGCGCCGGAACTGTTTCAGCTGCTTGCAACCTTCGGCCTGACCTTGATGGTCGAGGACCTCGTCGTCCTGATCTGGGGGCCTGACGATCTCGTCGGTCGCCGCGCGCCGGGCTTCAAGGGCGCGATTGATTTCTTCGGCCAGAACATTCCGAGCTACGACCTGTTCCTGATCGCGCTTGGACCGGTCGTGCTTGGGATTCTCTGGCTATTGTTCCAGCGCACGCGCTGGGGCGTCCTGGTGCGCGCGGCGACGCAGGACCGCGACATGGTTGCAGCGCTCGGCGTCAATCAGAAATGGCTGTTCACGTCGGTGTTCGCGGTCGGTGTCTTCCTGGCCGCGCTCGGCGGGGCGCTCCAGATCCCGCGCGATGCCGTGCATCACGCCATGGATCTGCGCATCATCGTCGAGGTCTTCGTTGTGGTCGTGATCGGCGGCCTCGGCAGCATTGTCGGCGCCTTCGTCGCGGCCGTGCTGGTCTCCGAGCTCAACGCCTTCGGCATCCTGATCTTTCCGAAGATTTCCATCATCCTGGTCTTCCTGGTGATGGCGGTGGTGCTGATCGTGCGGCCTTGGGGCCTGTTTGGCAAACCGGAGGCGCCCGCGCGCAAGACGCCGGGTCTCACCGTCAATCCCTGGCGGCCTCTGACGTCGAACGAGCGGCTCGCCGCCCTTGCGGCGCTCATCATCGCGGCGACGCTGCCGCTGTTTGCCGGAAATTATCTGCTCACCGTCGGCTCGGAGATCGCGATCTTCGTCATCTTTGCCGTCAGCCTGCACTTCCTGATGTCGGTCGGGGGGCTCGCGTCCTTCGGCCACGCCGCTTATTTCGGCCTCGGTGCCTATGGCGTCGCTTTCCTGGCCAAGATGGCGGGGCTGCCGATGATCGTCTGTTTGCTGCTCGGCCCGCTGCTCGGCTGCATGGGCGCCGCCGTGTTCGGCTTCTTCGCCGTGCAGCTCTCCGGCGTCTATTTTGCGATGCTGACGCTGGCATTCGCGCAGATTGTCTGGTCGATCGCGTTCCAGTGGGTGAGCGTCACCGGCGGCGACAACGGCATTCTGGGCGTCTGGCCGGAAAAATGGGCGGCGAGCCCGTCGAACTTCTACTGGCTGGCGCTCGGCGTTGCGGCGCTGGTGACCATCGCGCTGCGGGCCATGGTGTTCTCGCCGTTCGGTTATGCGCTTCGTGCCACGCGCGACTCGCTCCTGCGCACTGAAGCGATCGGGATCAACGCCAAGCGCATCCAATGGACCGCCTTCGTGATCGCCGGCACGACCGCAGGCATCGGCGGCGCGCTATTCGCCTACCTCAAGGGCAGCGTCTTCCCCGACAATCTCGGCATCTCGCTCTCGGTCGATGCGCTGGTCATGGTGCTGCTCGGCGGAGTCGAGACGGTGTCGGGGGCGGTGATCGGCGCGATCGTCTACAAGGCCTTGAACATCTGGCTGGTCAGCCAGACCGATCTGTCGAAGCTCGTGCTTGGCGGCTTCATCATGCTGATCGTCGTCGTCTTCCCCAAGGGCATCGTCGGC
This sequence comes from Bradyrhizobium sp. 199, assembly GCF_023073355.1. Taxonomy (GTDB): domain Bacteria; phylum Pseudomonadota; class Alphaproteobacteria; order Rhizobiales; family Xanthobacteraceae; genus Bradyrhizobium. The sequence continues at coordinate 2,129,762 of NZ_JADPJI010000005.1, read as the reverse complement.
ATGCTGGAGATGCTGGCGCAGCGGCGCAGAAAGTCCTCGCCGCCGGGATCTCCCTTGCTTGCCAAGCCGATCGAGTCCGCCGAATGAGCGTCGCATCCCCACTTCTTGCAGTCGAAGGCCTGACCAAATCCTATGGCGGCATCCACGCGGTGCGGGGCGTGTCGTTCTCGCTCCGTGCCGGCGAGATTTTGGCGCTGATCGGGCCGAACGGTGCCGGCAAGAGCACCTGCTTCGACATGCTCAATGGCCAGAACAAGCCCGATACCGGCCATGTTCGCCTGCTCGGCGAAGACATCACGGCCAGGAAGCCGCGTGAGGTTTGGCGTCTCGGCGTCGGGCGCACCTTCCAGATCACCGCGACCTTTGCCACCATGACCGTGCGCGAGAACGTCCAGGTCGCCCTCGTCTCGCACGGGAAACAGTTGTTCAATCTCTTCGGCTCGGCGCCGAACTTCGATCGCGGCGAGGCGGGCCGGCTGCTCGAGCTCGTCGGCATGGGCGGCTATGCGGATCGTCCCTGCGGCGAGCTCGCCTATGGCGACCTCAAACGGCTCGAGCTTGCGGTCGCGCTCGCCAACGAGCCGAAGCTGCTCCTGATGGACGAGCCGACTGCGGGCATGGCGCCGCGCGAGCGGGTCGACCTGATGCGGCTCACCGCGCAGATCGCTCGCGAGAAGTCGATCGGAGTGCTCTTTACCGAGCACGACATGGACGTGGTGTTCGAGCATGCCGACCGCATCATCGTGCTCAACCGCGGCACGCTGATCGCCGAAGGCACGCCGGCCGAGGTGCGCGGCAATCCGCAGGTGCAGGCGGTCTATCTCGGCGAAGGCCTCGTTTACGATGCCCGCCATCGCGACGGAGCCTCGGCATGAAGCTGACGATCGAGGGGCTCAACAGTCATTACGGCCCGGCGCATATCCTGTTCGACGTCGGTTTCGAGGTCGGCGAGGGCGAGGTGGTGGCGCTGCTCGGGCGGAACGGCGCCGGCAAATCGACGACGTTCCGCTCGATCGTCGGCCTCGTTGCGCAACGAACCGGCCGCATCATGTTCGAGGGCAAGGACGTCTCGCTGAGTCCAACGCATGAGATTGTGCGCGAGGGGCTCGGCTACGTGCCCGAGGAGCGGCGCATCTTCACCGACCTGACGGTGGAAGAAAACCTCGAAGTCGGCCGCCAGCCGAAGCGTCCGAACGCTCCGCACTGGACCCGTGAGAAGCTGTTCGCGCTGTTTCCGAATCTGGGCGAGATGCGGGGTCGTCCGGGCGGCCGCATGAGCGGCGGCGAGCAGCAGATGCTTACCATTGCCCGCACGCTGATGGGCAATCCGTCGCTGGTGCTGCTGGACGAACCCTCGGAAGGCCTGTCGCCGAAGATCGTGGAGCAGATGGTCGATGCCATCCTGACGATGAAGAAGGAAGGCGTCAGCATCGTGGTCTCCGAGCAGAATTTGCATTTCGCGCGGCTGATCTCGGATCGCGCCTACATCATCGAGCGCGGCCGCATCTGCTTCGGCGGCACCATGGCCGAGCTCGACGCGCGTCCGGACATCCGCGACGCGCATCTGTCGTTGTGAAGGCGGGGAACGGATGGCGAGAAGCGTCACGGCGAAAAAGAGCATCAAACCGGCAAAACCGCCTTACGTGCTCGACGAGCAGGTCGGCTTCATCCTGCGCCAGGTCTGGCAGCGTCACAGTTCGATTTTCGCCCGCGACATCGGCACCAATTTGACGCCGACGCAATGGGCGGCATTGTCGAAACTCGCCGAGACCGGGCCGTGCTCGCAGAACCAGCTGGGCCGGCTGACGGCGATGGACGTCGCCACCATCAAGGGCGTGATCGATCGCCTGACGGCGCGCGGCCTGACCGAGACGAGCCAGGATCCCGAGGACGGACGTCGCCTGCTGGTGAGCCTGACCCGTGCGGGTCAGCAGGTTGCGGAGAAGGTCGCGCCGAATGCGCTTGCCATCACCCGTGAGACGCTCGCGCCGCTCGACGCGAAAGAGCGCGAGATGCTGATGGCCCTGTTGAACAAGCTGCGGTGATACGATGGAAGGTCAGCTTTTTCCCGGCCATTTGGCGCGGTAGCGGATCTCACTGCCGTCGGGCAGGGGACGCCACGTGCCGAACTCCGCGGTATAGGGCGCTCTGGCCGACAGTCCGATCGGATAGATCCGGCTCGGCTGTCCTTCGATATTGACGGCGAGTTGCCGGTGCGCGGTTCGGAAGGCGAGTTCGACTTCGCCCGTGATGACCGCTTGCTCGCCATCACGACGGAAGCCGGTTGGCGTCAGCTCGGCGGGCATGGTGTTGATGTCAGTCTGCAATTCGACGGCAATGCTTTGCGGTGAGATTGGCGCTGTACCTCCAGGCGGAAGACGAACCTCGAACACGAGAAGGGGATTGGCTGCGTTGGGGTTGAGCCAGGGCGTCGCGGTCGCATAGGCGTAAGCGAGATAAGTGCCGGCGGCTGCCACGCAGAGGAGGGCGACCACGCCGAGCGACTTCAGGCTGTTGCGCGCGACGCTTCCATTGCTTGCGTCCTTGCCTGGACGCGATACCAGCCAGCTGGCGAGCACCGCGCCTCCGATCGCGCCGATCGGAGAGTACACGAACAGGGCCAACAAGCCCGATGCAATGGGGTCCGCACGATTGCCGAGATCGAGGAGAGAAAACAGCAGAAAGACCGCGACATAGCCCGCCAGCGCACCGGCAACGCCGGCGGCAATCCGCGACGAACTCTTCATGGTCCCCTCGACGCTCCAGCAATGCATGCCCTCGTCGGGCTGTCCGCATTAGACGCAGCAGGCGGGAGACTCGTTCAATGCCTTCGAGCGGCCACTAAAGCGCGATGCGATTAGGATGAATCGTCATCGCGCTTTAGGTTGTTGTTTGAGCATGATCTTTTCGGAAAACCGCTGCGCACTTTTCCGGATCATGCTTTAGGCGCTGCGAGCGGCTCAAACTACCTCACTTCGCCACCACCTCCGGCACCTTGCCCGCCGGCGGCGTATTGCGGCTGCGCTGGGTGCGCACGATGCCGTCGATGATGGTCATGCCGATGCCGGGGAGGTCGCCGAGCTGGACGCTCTCCAGGATGTTCTTGCCGGCCGAATGCTGGGCCTTGTCCATGATGACGAAGTCGGCGGAACGGCCGACTTCGATCAGGCCGCAATCGAGCTCGCGCATCCGCGCGGTATTGCCGGTGGCGAGACAAAACGCGAGCTCGGCTGGCAGATCGCCGAGCGAGGACAGCATCGAGACCATGCGCAGAATGCCCAGCGGCTGCACGCCGGACCCCGCCGGCGCGTCGGTGCCGAGGATGACGCGGTGCAGATCGTTCATCTCACGCGCGATGCGCAGCGTGAAGAGGGCCGAGCGCTCATTGCCGTTGTGCACGAGCTCCAGCCCGCGCTTGCAGCCCTCGCAGATGCAGCGGATCTGGTCGTCGGGGAGCGCCGTGTGGCCGCCATTGATGTGCCCGACCACGTCGGTGTCGGCCTCCAGCACCACGTCCTTGTCGATCAGGCCGGAGCCGGGGATCGAGGGACCGCCGGTGTGGATCGTGCTCTGGATGCCGTATTTGCGCGCCCAGCCGACCATCTTCCGCGCGGTGGGGCCGTCCTTGACACCGCCGAGGCCGACTTCGCCGAGCAGCTTGACGCCGGCTGCGGCCAATTCCTTGAAGTCCTCCTCGACCATCTCGCATTCGATCACGGGCGCGCCGGCATGAACCTTCACGCCGCCAGGCCGCAGATTCCAGAATGCGCGCTGGGCGAAGATCGCCATTGCCTTCAACCCGACGACGTCGCGCGGGCGGCCGGGCATATGCACTTCACCGGCGGAAATCATCGTGGTGACGCCACCATGCAAATTGCTGTCGATCCAGCCGATCTGGTTCTGGCGCGGCGTCCAGTCGCCGGCGACGGGGTGGACGTGGCTGTCGATCAGGCCGGGCGCCACCGTGGTGCCGTTGGCCTCGACGATGGTGGTCGCGCCTTCGGTGTTAACGTCCTTGAAGCGGCCGATCGCGGTGATCTTGCCGTTCTCGGCGACGATGGTGTCGCCGTCCAGGATCGGCTTTTCCAGGGCGCCGGACAGGATCAGGCCGATATTCCGGATCACGAGCTTCGAGGGTCCGGTGGCCTGGGGTGCGTCATGCGCCATGGAATGGGTCCTTGTCCTTCACTGCAACGCTTCCGATCTTGGGCAGCCTTGACCGCGGGATCAAGCCGGATTATTCATTAGTATACGAATGATCGTGTACAAACGACGCATAGCTGCCGCCTTGAAAACCGCCACCACGCGCCACGGAAGGGTGAGATGAGCAATTTCAATCAGGAAGCCGTTTTGAGCGTCCACCACTGGACCGACACGCTGTTCTCCTTCAAGACCACCCGCAGCCCGACCTTCCGCTTCCGCAACGGCGAGTTCACCATGATCGGGCTCAAGGTCGGCGAGAAGCCGCTGCTACGGGCCTATAGCGTTGCCAGCGCCAATTACGAGGAGACGCTGGAGTTCTTCTCGATCAAGGTGCCGGACGGCCCGCTCACCTCACGGCTCCAGCATCTGAAGGAAGGCGACGAGATCATCGTCAGCCGCAAGGCCACCGGCACGCTGGTGATCGACAATCTGGAGGAGGGGCGCAATCTCTACCTCATCGGCACCGGCACGGGCCTGGCGCCGTTCCTGAGCGTGATCAAGGACCCCGAAACCTACGAGCGGTTCGAGAAGGTCGTGCTGCTGCACGGCTGCCGGCACGTCAAGGAACTCGCCTATGGCGAGATGATCAACGAGGCGCTGCCGAAGGACGAGCTGATCGGCGAGTACATCCAGAACCAACTGATCTACTACCCGACAGTGACGCGCGACCCCTTCCGTAATCGCGGCCGCATCACCGATCTCATCACGTCAGGCAAGCTGTTCGCCGACATCGGCCTGCCGGCGCTGGAAGCCGCCCACGACCGCGTCATGATCTGCGGTAGCCCGGCGCTGGTGGCAGATACCCGCGTGCTCCTTGGCGAGCGGGGGCTTGTCGAGGGCAATCACGGCGAGCCGGCCCAATTCGTGGTCGAAAAGGCTTTCGCCGAGCGCTAGGCCCGGAACTCCCGCGCAACAAGACCGTATTTTCGCCGCTGGGCGGGCGTTGCGGCGCCGATTCGGCACGCGATACACTGTGGGAACGAATCAGCGGAGTTCCCACATGGTTGCGGACAGCGACAGCAACATCGCCTGGCACCGGGTCCAGTTGAAGAAGAACCGCGCCGAGTTGAAGGCGCTCGAGACCGCGCGCTTCACGATGGGCGAGATCGCCTCTTCGAAGCGGAACGGCCAGACCCAGAAGGCCGTCGGGGAACTCAAGCGGAAGATCGCGCAGTCCGAGCGTGCGATCGCCGATCACGACAAGCGTACGCGGCGCCCGCTCGCCACCGACCAGCAAAGCCTCAGCAGTGGCAGCTGGAGCCATTGGGATGCTTACACACAACAGCAGCGCAAGACCGGCCAGCGCTCGCCCGGGCGGGGTTAGACTTATCTCGTGCAGCTCCCTTTGCACCGGCGGCGCCGCGCGCGACCCCGGGTGAGACGCCAGCAATCATTCCGGTGATCCCATGACGGTACGCCTCGGTTTCACCAGCGAGGCATTCTTTCGCGATCCGCCCATCTCATTCGGAACAGGAATCCATTTCTGACTCCGCCATCAGCTCGCGCGTGTCGAGGCGGCCTGCGCGCTGGAGGCGCTGTTCGTGCGATGGCCGAAACTTGGTCTCGCCGTCCACCCGGCGCAGGTCCACTGGCGCAGACGGCCGGGTTGCGCGCGAGCGCAGCGCTCCCCGTCATGGCCAAGGGCCGCGGAACACAGACGGCGCGCGCGGAAGCGAGGATTGATCCTTCCCCCATTGAGGCGCGCTGAGACAAGCGTCCTTCGGAAAATCTTCGGCGCCTACAATCCGTCAGGAACGGTGTGCGATCGGTCCTGTTGTCGTTGCGACGTCGGGGGCCGGCGATGAGTTCCTTCGCCTTCGTCGCGCAGATCGATGTCTTAACGGGAGACAAGATCATGACCAGCAAGATGCCACCTGTTCCGCAGGAAAATCAAAGCCGCAAGGGAACTGGCGACAGCAAGCATACGCCCTCTGACCAGACGCCGCACGGCCAGCAACGTGTGCAGAACGCTGATCAGCAGGGACAGCAGGGCAACATCAAGCAGAACACCACCAATCAAGGCTATCAGCAAGATCGTTGAGGAAGGCGACAACCATGTCGACATCCACCAAGACACCGAACAGCATCCGTCAGGGCGGACCTGGCGCTTCGCACGAGAACGCCAAGGCGCCCTTGGAAGTGAAGAAGCCGCCCGCGGATGATTCACGGCGTAACCACAGCCGCGTCTCTGGTGGCGGAGGTGAACACGATTCCCACCACTCCCACGACGAGGCCGGCAAGGGCGGAGACAAGTGACCATGACGAACAAGCAACCCAAGCTATACACCCCGACCGAGAAAGACCTGCACGAAAATCCCCTGATCGGCGCATCCAAAGGCGTCACCATGGCCGGCGCCTCGCCTGAGGATCTCGAGGAGATCAAAGGCGAGAACACGATCGAGGGTGATCTCGAGAACGACGTCAACGCGGCCGGCGGCATCGACAAGGACGTCGCGCGCAGCGGCTCCCATCGGCGTCGTCGCTGACGACTGGAGGTATCTATGCAAGGCAACAAGACCCACGAGCAGCAACTGCGCATCCTCGAACGGAAGGATGACGTTCCGGATCAGCGCCAGCTCGACCAGGCGATAGGCCGGAAACCGGAGGACAACGCCGTCCATCAGATCAACCGGCAAGCGCGGCAGAGCGAATTTCCGGTGAGCCGGGGTGGCCTCAACCAGGAAAGCGATCACAACAAGCACAACGATTCCGGCCAGAGCGGCCACAAGCCGCCGAAACCAACGCCGGCGCAACAGAAGCACTAAAGAAAGAGGAGAAATCCATGCCAGGTGGGCACGGCAGCAAGACGCACTTCAGATCAGGAATGCATGGCAAGGGCGACGGCACCGGCGCAATGACCGATATACCCAAGGACATGATCGGCGACAACATGGTCCTATCCAACCGGGACAAGAAACAGCATTCGGAAATTCGCGGCATGGACGGTAAGGCGATCCAGACCGATCAATACCAGGACCACTCAGCGAACCGGCTCGACGAGAAGCCGGAGACCGACGAGCCCTGAGAGGGGACGTTCCTCCCGACCAACTTGCGGACCGGTCTTCAGCCGGTCCGCTTTTTTGTGTCCGCCAGTTCGCGCTCCCAGCCGAACACGGAGCGGCCGTCGAGATCTGGCGACGCCGCGCGCTCGCCGCTGATGTAGGCCTCGACCGACGGTCCGCTCGCTGTGCGTTCCAGCCGCCGCGCCTGGTCGTCGAGGCGCTTGATCGCCTGCATCTCCTCGTCACGTCCGAGCTTCGCGTTCTGGATTGCGCCCTTCAACACGCGGATGGTCTCGTCATAGACTTTGATCGGCACGGGATAGGGATGCCGGTCCTTGCCGCCATGGGCGAGCGAGAAGCGCGCGGGGTCCTTGAAACGGTAGGGCGCGCCGTGCACGACCTCTGCGACCATCGCCAGTGAGCGTACAGTGCGCGCGCCGACGCCCGGCGTCAGCAGCAGTTCCGGAAAATCGACCGGGCCGCGCTCGGCTGCAGCGGCGAGCGTTCCGTGCAGGCGGCGCGCGAACACGTCCTTGGGCCTGACATCGTGATGCGCCGGCATGATCAGGTGCGGCAGCATGGCCTGTGCCGGTTCGGGCGCGGTCCCCATGAGCCGTTCGAATTCGGAGACGATGCGATCGGGGCCGAGATCACCCAGCAGATCGAGCTGCGCGGTGCGTGAGATTTCGGCGCGGTGGTCGGTGAGGTTGACGATCTCTCCCTGTTGCGGTCCGTCAATCGCGCTATGCGGCGTATCGACAAAGCTCTGCAGCGCCTCGGAATGCCAGTGGTAGCGGCGGGCCTGCCGCTTGTCGCCGTTCATGCCCTGCTGCACCACCGTCCATTTGCCGTCGGCCGTGACGAAGAAGCCGTGCAGATAGAGGTCGAATCCGTCCTGCACGGCCGCGCTGTCGACCTTCGCCACGAGGCGGCTGGCGCGGGTCAGCTTTGCGCCGTCGAATCCCACGCGGTCGCCGAGTTGCATCAACTCGTCCGGCGTCTTGCGCGAATGCTGGCCGCGGCCGCCGCAGACATAAATCCCGAGCTCGTCCTGAAGCGGCCCGAGGCCGCGCTTCAGCGCGCCGATCACGGAGGTCGTGATCCCCGAGGAGTGCCAGTCCATTCCCATGACGGCGCCGAACGACTGGAACCAGAATGGATGCGACAGCCGCTGGAGGAATGCATCGCGGCCATAATGTTGCACAATGGCTTGCGTGACGATCGACCCGAGCGAGGCCATGCGGCTCGCCAGCCACGGCGGAACCCGTCCGGTGTGCAAGGGAAGATCGGCGCTGCCGCTACGTCTTGTCATGAGCGCGCCAAACTAGCCTAGTTCGGCAACAGTTGCACCTGGGGAATGCTGCGTTGCACAGGGCGGGGGAGCGAAGCCCGCCCAGAGGCGTTGAGCCCGCTACGCGAATACAAACGGGGACAGCAATGAATTGGCAGGCCATCATGGCCGACATCGACGGGATGTTCGGCTGGATACCCTCGTGGTTTGTCGGGCTCAGCCTGGTGCTCGGCGCGATCCTGCTTGCCCTTGCCCTCCATCGGCTTGCGGCCTGGTCTCTCAATCGCGCCTTCGGAACTCGTCTCCCGCTCCTGGGCGTTTTCATCGAGCGCACGACGGGCCCAGCTCAGCTGGCGTTGTGTCTGGGCGCGGTCGCGTTGGTGCTGCCGCTCGCGCCGCTCGACGACACGATGCGCACGCCGCTGATGCGCCTGTTCGTGGTGGCTGTCATCGCGTTGATCGGCTGGATCTCGATCCGGATCGTCGACATGAGCGCGGCGCGCTATCTGCAGAACTTTCGCGACGTCAGCGAGAATTTCGTCGCCCGCAAGCACGTCACGCAAGTCCGCGTGTTCAAGCGCGTCACCGACACCATCATCGTCATCATCACGGTATCGACCGCACTGATGACGTTCGATTCGGTCCGGCAATACGGCGTCAGCCTGTTCGCCTCCGCCGGCGCGGCCGGTATCATCGTCGGTCTGGCCGCGCGGCCGCTGCTCAGCAACCTGATCGCGGGCTTGCAGATCGCCATCACCCAGCCGATCCGCATTGAAGACGCGGTGATCATCGAGAACGAGTGGGGCTGGGTCGAGGACATCGCCGCGACCTATGTCGTGATCCGGCTGTGGGACTGGCGCCGCATGGTGGTGCCGCTGTCCTATTTCATCGAAAAACCGTTCCAGAACTGGACCCGCGACACCGCATCCCTGATCGGTGTGATCGCGCTCCATGTCGATTACCGTGCCGACGTGGCGCGCATCAGGCGCTGGCTGCAGGAGGCAGTAAAGCAGTCCGAGCTCTGGGATGGGGCGGTGGTCAATCTCCAGGTGGTCGACGCGGACTCGCGCACCCTCGAGCTGCGAGCGTTGGTCAGCGCGAGGAACGCACCGCAATCCTGGGACCTGCGCTGCGAGATCAGGGAAAAGCTGATGGCCTTCATTCGCGACGAGATGCCGGAGGCGCTGCCGCGCGAGCGGGCGATCCTGATCCCGTTGGGTGGAGGCGATGATGCCGATGTCATGCGGGGCCCGGCCCCGCCGGAGAAGATGCGGGCGAGGGCACGTAATTGACTGCGGCTTGCATCTGAGAAGCCTCACTGCGCGCGGATGTTGGCAGCCTTCAGCACCGGCTCCCATTTGCTCGCTTCGGCGTGCATATAGGCGTCAAACTCCTTGGCCGAGGAGCCGACCGGGGTTGCGCCGATCTTGCCGAGCGTCGACAGCACATTCGCATCCTGCAGCGCTGCCTTCAGATCGGTTTCGAGCTTTGCGACGATCTCGGGCGGCATCTTTGCCGGGCCGAGAACGCCCCACCAGACCGAGACGTCATAGCCGGATACGCCGGCTTCCGCGACCGTGGGAACGTCGGGCAGCGCCTTGGAACGTTCGGCCGAGGTCACCGCGAGCGCACGCACCGGGCCGCCTTCGAGCTGGCCGATGGCTTCGGCGAGCGGGTTGATGCTGAGCGGGATCTCGCCTGATATCACCGCGGTAAGCGCCGGCGCGCCGCCCTTGTAGGGGATCGCGACGATCTTGGTGCCGGACATGTATTTCAACAGCTCGCCCGCCAGATGCGCCGAGGTGCCGTTGCCGGACATGCCGTAGGAGAGCTTGTCCGGCTCTTTCTTCGCAGCAGCCAGGAGATCGCCAAGCGTCTTGTAGGGACTGTCCTTGGCCACGACGATCGCGAGCGGCGAGGAGGCCACCTCGGTGATGGCCGTGAAGTCCTTGAACGTGTCGTAGGGCACGCTCGGATAGATGAACTGATTGAGCGGATGGCCGCTCGCGACCAGGATCAGCGTGTAGCCGTCGGGCGCGGCCTGCGTCAGCGCCTGCGAGGCGACGATGCCGCCGGCGCCGGGACGATTGTCGACCACCGGCTGCTGGCCCCAGGTCTTGGCCAGCGCCTGTCCGAGTGTGCGTGCGAGTACGTCGACAGCGCCGCCCGCCGCGTAGGGGACCAGAATGTGGACCGGCTTGCTCGGATAATTGTCGGCTTGCGCGGCGCTGCCCGCCAGCAGCAGTCCGGCGCCCAGCAAGAGACCGCCGATCTTCTTGTTCAAACCCTGCATTTTCCCAGCACTCCTTTTTGGCGTGCGCATCTTCGCGGCGGTCTTTCTGACCGTCCGGATGCCGCCCATGCTTTTTGTTGACGAGACCTGATCTTTTGTACGATAGTACAAATCACATGATACGCAAGCCCACCAGCAAGGAAGCCCGCAAGCCGAACATGCGCGAGGCGATCCTCGCCGCGGCCGAGGAGCTGTTCGCCATCAACGGCTTCAATGCCGTCTCGGTGCGCGACATCGCGCACGCGGCCGGGGCCAATCCCGGCAGCGTGACCTATCATTTCAAGACCAAGGACGGTCTGCTGCTGGAGATCTACCGGCGCCATTGCGGTCCGATGAACCTGCGCCGTTCGGAGCTGCTCGCCGCCGCCAGGCGCGTGCGCGATCTCCAGGACCGGCTGGAGGCGATCGTGCGCGCCTATGTGGTGCCGGCCTTCACCTCGGGCAGCGATCTGGCCGGTGGCGGCGCGCGCTTCACGCGGCTGCGTGCCGTCATGTCGGCCGAAGGCAACGAGGTCGCGCGAAAAATCATCGCGCAGACCTTTGACGACACCAGCCACGCCTTCATCGATGCGATCCACGACAGCCTGCCGCATATCCCGCGCACCGACATCGTCTGGCGCAGCCACTTCCTGCTCGGCGCGCTCTATTATTCGCTGGTGACGCCGGACCGCGTCTCGCGCCTGTCGCGCGGCGAGGCCGACGGCGGCGATGCCGCCAGTGCCATCGAGCAACTGGTGCAGGCCACCGTTGCCGCGTTCCAGGCGCCGCCGCTCGATCATGCCGCGCCGGCGCGGCGGCGGCCGGTCGTCAGCAGCAAGACGTGAAAGAAACCGCCCGGGAGGAGGCGCGTAACAGCGCTTCCGCTCGCAAGCGGACGATGTGACGGGAGTGTTGAGAACATGAACAGGCGGGAATGCTTGCATCTCTTGACCGGACTGACCGGTGTGGCGCTCGCGAGCGAGGCACGCGCGCAAGGTGCAGAGCCGAAAACCATGCCGACGATCGCGCCGCCGAATCCAACTCCCAAGACGCCGTCGTTCAAGCTGCCGGCAAAATCCTGCGACAGCCACGCTCACATCTTCGGTCCGGCGTCGCGTTACCCCTTCGCGGAGAAGCGCCCCTACAACACGGCTGACGCGCCGCTGGAGGCATTCCGCAGCGTGCACGAGACGATCGGCGTCGAGCGCTGCGTCATCGTGAATGCGACCGTGCACGGCACCGATAACCGTGTCGTCACCGACGCCATCGCCCAGAGCGAGGGCGCCTATAAGGGCGTTGCCAACGTCAATGACGAGATGAGCGAGAAGGAGCTGGCGGCGCTCGACAGGGCCGGCATCTGCGGTTGCCGCTTTGCCTTCCTCAAGCGCCTGGGCGGCATCGGCGACATGAACAAGTTCCGGCGCATCGTGCACCGCGTCGCCGAGCTCGGCTGGCACATCGACGTCTATTTCGAGCCGGGCACGATTGCCGAATTGGCACCCGTCCTCACCTCACTGCCGACGCCCTACGTGATCGATCACATGGGAACGGTGCAGGCGGCGAAGGGGCTCGACGATCCCGGCTTCACTGCGCTGCTCGACCTCCAGAACAAGGACGAGAAGTGCTGGGTCAAGATAACCGGGCTGGAGCGTGCCTCCGCGGCTGGAAAGCCGTTCCACGACGCCACGCCGTTCGCGAAGGCGCTGGTCGACAATGCACCCGATCGCGTCCTCTGGGGTACCGACTGGCCGCACCCCAACGTCAAGATCATGCCTGACGACGGCGAGATCGTCGATCTGATCCCCCTCTATGCGCCTGATGCGAAGGTCCAGCACAAGCTGCTGGTCGACAACCCGGCGCGCCTGTTCAAGTTCACCTGATGACAATGATGTACACGCCGACCATCCCGCCGCCCGATCCGAACACGCGCACGCCGAAGTTCAGGCTGCCGAAACTGGCCTGCGACGCGCATTGCCACATCTTCGGGCCCGGCGCGAAATATCCTTATGCGCCGGATCGTTCCTACACGCCGCCGGACGCGCCGCTCGAGAAGTTTCGGGCACTTCATGCCAAGCTCGGTGTCGAGCGCGCGGTCATCGTCAATGCCAGCGTGCACGGCACCGACAACACGGTGGCGCTCGATGCCATCGCGCAGAGCAACGGCGCCTACCGGGCGGTCGCCAATATCGATGACACCATCACCGAGCGCGGTGTTCGCGTGCTGCACAATGGCGGCTTTCGCGGCTGCCGCTTCAATTTCGTCCGCCATCTCGGCGGCGTCCCTGACAAGAATGTGTTCGATCGCGTCATTGCCATGGTCGCGCCGCTCGGCTGGCACATCGATTTGCATTTCGACTCGATCGACCTGCCTGACTATGCCGATATGTTGGCAAAGCTACCGCTGAGCTACACCATCGATCATATGGGGCGGGTGAAGGCGTCCGAGGGGCTCGACCAGCTCCCGTTCAAGATCCTGATCGAGTTGATGCAGCGTGATGAGAAGTGCTGGGTCAAGATCTGCGGCTCGGAGCGGGTGTCGTCCAGCGGTCCACCGTTCACGGATGCGGTGCCGTTCGCACGAAAGATCGTCGAGACCGCGCCCGACCGCGTCATCTGGGGCACGGACTGGCCGCATCCCAACGTCAAGGCGATGCCGAACGACGGCGACCTCGTCGACCTGATCCCGCTGTTCGCGCCGGAGCCGGAGTTCCAGCAAAAGATCCTCGTCGACAATCCCGCACGCCTGTTTGGATTCGACCAATGACCGCGATGGCAATCGACAAGCCGCGCGGGCGGGCCTGGTGGAAGGAGCTCTGGATCCAGGTGCTCATCGCCATGGCGGCCGGCATCGCGCTTGGGATCGCCAGTCCGGAGGCCGGCGCCAAGATGCAGCCGCTGGGCGATGCCTTCATCAAAGCCATCCGTATGCTGATCGCGCCGATCATCTTCTGCACTGTCGTGCACGGGATCGCGCATATGGCGGACATGGCGCGCGTCGGGCGTGTCGCCGTCAAGGCGATCGTCTATTTCGAGATCATGACAACGATCGCGTTGATCATCGGTCTTGTCGCGGTCAACCTGCTCAGGCCCGGCGTCGGCATGAACATCGATCCCGCGAGCATCAATGCCAGCGTGATCGAGCCCTATGTCAAGCAGACCGGCGCGATGGGCTTCGTGCCGTTCCTGATGAACATCGTGCCTGTGACGTTCGTCGGCGCCTTCGCCGAAGGCAATATTCTCCAGGTGCTGTTTATTTCCGTGCTGTGCGGCTTTGCATTGGTGCAGCTCGGCGAGCGCGGCGCGCCGTTGGTCCATCTGATCGACATCGCCGCCAAGATGGTGTTCGCCGTCGTCGGCTTCGTGATGTGGGCGGCACCGATCGGCGCATTCGGGGCCATCGCGTTTACAGTCGGCAAGTTCGGTGTCGGCTCGCTGGCTTCGCTCGGCAAGCTGCTGTGCGGCTTCTATCTCACCTGCGCGGTCTTCATCGTCGTGGCGCTCGGCCCCGTCGCGCGTCTCTGCCGCTTCTCGCTGGTGAAGCTGATCCGCTACATCTGGGAAGAGCTGTTGATCTGCATCGCCACCACATCGTCCGAGACGGTGTTGCCGCGGATGCTGATCAAGCTGGAGAAGGCGGGCTGCGAGAAGAGCGTGGTCGGGCTCGTGATCCCGACCGGCTATTCCTTCAATCTCGACGGTACCTGCCTCTACCTTGCCGCGGCCTCGGTGTTCCTGGCGCAGGCGACCAACACGCCGTTCGGGCTCGCCGAGCAGATCGAGTTGCTCTTGATCCTGCTCGTGACCTCCAAGGGCGCGGCGGGAATCGCGGGCGCCGCCTTTGTCGTGCTGGCGGCGACGCTGTCAGCCACCGGCACCATCCCGGTGACGAGTGTCGCGCTGGTGCTCGGCATCCATCGCCTGATGTCGCAGGGGCTGACGCCGACCAATCTGATCGGGAACGCGGTTGCGACCATCGCGATCGCCAAATGGGAAGGTGCGCTCGATGGCGAACGCCTGAGGCGCGTGCTCGACGGTGAGGAACAAGCGGCCGTCGCAGCCTGATGAACTTGCTACCTGCATGCAGCAGGGAGCCTATGATGCTTACGAACGACAGAGGGGAGTTGTCCCATGAAAACAGGTCTCGTGATCACCGCCCATCCCGGCGATTTCGTCTGGCGCGCCGGCGGCGCCATCGCGCTGCATGCGAAGAAGGGCTATCGCATGAAGATTGTCTGCATGTCCTTTGGTGAGCGCGGCGAGAGCCAGTTTGCCTGGAAGGAGAAGGGCGCGACGCTCGAGTCGGTCAAGGCCGGCCGCAAGGACGAGGCGGAGCGGGCGGCGAAGCTTTTGGGCGCCGAGATCGAGTTCTTCGACTGCGGCGACTATCCGCTGAAGCTCACCGAGGCGCATTTCGACCGCATGGTCGACATCTACCGCGAGCTCAACCCGAGCTTCGTGCTGACGCACGCGCTGGAAGACCCCTACAATTTCGACCATCCCAACGCCGCGCATTTCGCGCAGGAGACGCGTGTGGTCGCGCAGGCGATGGGCCACAAGCCCGGTGCGCAGTACAAATATTCGGCGCCGCCGGTGTTCCTGTTCGAGCCGCATCAGCCGGAGCAGTGCAATTACAAGCCGGACCTGCTCCTTAGGATCGACGAGGTCTGGAAGGAGAAGTACGAGGCGTTCCAGATCCTGGCCGCGCAGAAGCATCTCTGGGGCTATTACGAGCGCGTCGCGCTCAACCGCGGCATTCAGGGCAGCCGCAACACCGGTGTGCCCATGACTTATGGCGAGGCCTATCAGCGGCTGTTCCCGACGGTTGCGGAGGTGTTGGCATGAAGCCGGTCGTCGTTCGCAACATTGAGCGAGCCGATCCCGCCGGCATGGCGGAGTACGGTGTGTCGACCGTGCACGAGGCCTATGGGCGCGTCGGCCTGATGAAGCCTTACTTGCGGCCGGTCTGGGCGGGCGCGGCGATTGCGGGGCCTGCCGTCACCGTGCTGGCGCAGCCGGGCGACAATTGGATGATCCATGTCGCGGTCGAGCAATGCAGGACGGGTGATATCCTCGTCGTCGGCTGCACCACCGACAATACCGACGGCATGTTCGGTGAGCTGCTGGCGACCTCGCTGCAGGCGCGCGGCGTGCGGGGCCTGATCATCGACGCCGGCTGCCGCGACGTCAAAGCGCTGCACCAGATGAAGTTTCCGGTATGGTCGCGCGCGGTCTCGGCCAAGGGCACGGTCAAGGCGACGCTCGGCTCGGTCAACATTCCCGTCGTCTGCGCCGGTGTCAGCGTCGATCCCGGCGACATCGTCGTGGCCGATGACGATGGCGTGGTCGTGGTGCCGAAGCGGTATGCCGCCGAGGTCGCTGAGAAGGCGAAGAAGCGCAATGCGGACGAAGGCGGCAAACGCAAGCGGCTTGCCTCTGGCGAGCTGGGGCTCGACATGTACAACATGCGCGAGGCCTTGGCGAAGGCCGGGCTCGTCTATGTCGACAACCCCGAGGACGTCTGAGGTAACGGCGGGAGCGGACGGATGGATCGCGTCAAGCTGAAGGCCGTGCTCGGCAACCACTCCCATGTCCAGGCGGTGAAGAGCGGCGAACTCCGCTCCGAATTTTTCGACCTGAACTTCATCGAGTACACGCCCACCAACGCGGCGTTCAAGCCGATGGTGCGCGAGCAGGCCTTCGACGTCTGCGAGATGGCAATCGTCACCTATCTGATGGCGAAGGCGCATGGCAAGCCGCTGGTGCTCTTGCCGGCCACCATGCTCGGCCGCTTCCAGCATTCCTATGCGCTCTACAATCCTGCGCGCGGATCGCTCGGACCGTCCGGTCTCGAAGGCAAGCGTGTCGGTATCCGCTCGTTCACGACGACGACAGGCGCCTGGATCAGGGGGATCCTCGCCAACGACTATGGTGTGAACCTCGACAAGATCCGCTGGGTCACCTTCGAGGACCCGCACGTCGCCGAATATGTCGACAGCACCGAGCGTGCGCCGAAAGACAAGAAGGTCCTTCAGATGCTGCTCGACGGCGAGCTCGACGCCGTGCTCGGTGAAACCACTGAGAATCCCGAGCTGAAGCCTTTATTCCCCGATCCCGCTGCAGAAGCTGCCAAATGGTATGCCCGCCGCGGCGTCGTGCCGGTCAACCATCTCGTGGTCGTAACCGAGCAACTCGCGAGATCGCGCCCCGACGTCGTCGCGGGCGTCTATGATCTCCTCAAGCGCAATAAAGAGCAGATGGAGCCGGCGGCCTCGCCGGACCTCGTCCCGTTCGGGGTAGAGGCGAACGGGAAGTCGCTCGAACTGATCGTCGACTACGCATTCCAGCAGGCGCTGATCCCGCGCCGCTATGCAGTCGAGGAGCTGTTCGACGAAACGACAAGAGGGTTGAACTGATGGCGGATCCGAAGCGCTGGCAGATCGGGCTCGTCGGATATGGCGAGGTCGGCAGGATTTTGGCCGAGGATTTGCGCCAGCAGGACATCAAAGTCGCTGCCCACGACATCAAGCTCGGAGGCGAGCAGGGTGCTTCGTTGAAGGAACACGCGGCGAAATTCGGCGTGACGCTCACAGCCTCTCATGCTGAGCTGGCCGCGAAATGCGACTTCATCATCTCCGCGGTCACCGCCAGCCAGGCTGTGCCGGTGGCGAAGGCCTGTGCAGCCGCGATCAACCAGGGCACCTGGTTCGTCGACTTCAACTCGGCATCTCCCGGCGCCAAGCAGCGTGCGGCGGCACTGATCGATGCCGGAGGCGGCCGCTATGTCGAAGGCGCGGTGATGACCTCGGTGCCGCCTTATCGCATCAAGGTGCCGCTGCTGCTCGGCGGTCCCGGCGCGAGGGAGATCGAACCGTTTCTGAACGCGATCGGCTTTGCTGCGAAGGTTGCGAGCGACGAGCTCGGCGTGGCCTCGGCGGTGAAGATGTGCCGCAGCATCATGATCAAGGGCCTGGAGGCGATGGTCATCGAGAGCTTTACGACCGCGCGCGCCTATGGAGTCGAGGATGCGGTGCTGGCCTCGCTCGCGGAGACGTTCCCCGCCATCAATTGGGAGAAGCAGGGCGCCTATTTCTTCCAGCGCGTGATCGAGCACGGTCGCCGCCGTGCCGAGGAAGTGCGTGAGGTCGCCGAGACGGTGCGCGAGGCAGGGCTGACGCCATGGTCCGCGCAGGGCACCGCCGAGCGTCAGGCGTGGGTCGCCGATCTTGCCGATGAAGGGCTGTTTGGCGCGAGGGGCACGAAGGAGTTCGCCCGCAGTGCTGATTGGCGTACCGAGGCAGACCGGATACTGGCGAAGATCAAGCGCTGACGCCGAACGCGTGCGTTCAGCTCAAGACCGTGCCGCCGTCACGATAGTTCGAGATCTCGTCGCGGGCGAGCTCGATCAGCTCGACCAGGCTCTTGGCCTTGCGGACGACCTGCTCCCTGGCAGGCGCGGTACGGAACTCGGTGAGGATCATGCGGATGCACTTGTCGGCGGTGTCGAGCGTCAAGAGCGCGCGGGTCATGTCGGCTTGCGTGTGGATCGCCGAGATATCGAGGTCCGATAGAACTTCGCCGATGCCATTCAGCCGCTTGACGGCCTTTTCCGCGGGCGTGTTGGCCCGAATGGAGCGATAATCGATGCTACTGAATGCGTTGAACATGACACACTTCCTCACTCAACCCAGATGGTTCAGAGCGCCCCCTTAGTATGATCCGGACCGCCTCTTGTTCAATGCGCGCAGTTACGGTCCGGGATTCTACCGGACTCGGATTTGGGGGCGGAATCGGCAGGAAAACTGGAGGAAGCGGTCCAAATGATCAGCCGTGCCCCCGTTGACCGTTGGAAATCGCCGGAAGCCTGTTCAGGCCCCGGGCCGGAACAAAGCCGGCCGCTGCCGCACAAAGGTCTGTCGGCCGCTCTTGAAGCCCATCAGGATATCAGGCAGCTCGGCGATGGCGAAGCGGCTATCTTTTGTATCGAGCACGATGAGATCGGCGGGATTGCCGAGCTTGATGCCGTAATCGTCGAGGTTCATCAGCCGCGCCGGCAGTTCGGTCACGAGATCGAGGCAGGTGTCGAAATCGGCGACCGATGCGTGCGCGACATTGGCGTAGAAGTTTGCCATCCGCAGCAGCGATGCGTCGCCGAACGGCGTAAACGGATTGAGGACGTTGTTGGTCGCGATCGAACACACCACGCCGGCGCCCGCGAGCTTGTGGGCGAGTGTCAGCCCGCGCGGCGCGTTGTGGGTGGCGTCGCGCCCCATCAGATACAGATCAGTCGCGGGCAGCACGGTGACGGCGATGCCGGCTGTTGCGAGTTGCGCGGTGGCAGCCTTCATCCGCTCGGGCGGCAGGGCGGAGAGTTTCGTCGCATGGCCGATCGCCACGCGTCCCTGATAGTCGCGCCGCTCGGTCTGCCGGCAGACTTCGTCAAGATGCCACCAGGAGGGATCGAGATCGAAATCCAGATGGAGGTCGACGTCGACGTCGAACTCCTGCGCGAGGTCGAAGATGCGCGCGAGATGCCCATTCGGGTCGGTGTCGGTATAAGGACAGCCGCCGATCACGTCGCCGCCGTCACGCAAAGCCTCGACCAGCAGTTCGTCGGCTCCGGGATCGTTGGTCAGTCCTTCCTGCGGGAAGACACAGAGAGACAGGTCGATCGCCCAGGCGTAATCGCGCCGCAGCGCCTTCACCGCCTCGAAGCTCCGCAGGCCGACCCGTGGATCAATTTCCACGTGCGTGCGCATGCGCGTCGTGCCGTGCACGATCGCGCGTTCCAGCACCCGCGCGCCGCGGGCATAGACGTCCTCGACGGTGAAATCGCGTTTCATCGCCGAGACGGCCCGGATGGCGTCACCGAGACTGCCGTGATCGTGTCCGCAGCGGTCGAGCAGGCAGGCTTTGTCGAGGTGGACGTGGGTGTCGACGAAACCGGGCAGGGCCAGGTGTCCGCCGACGTCGACCTCGACCGCTTCACAGGCAAGCTTCGGCTCGATCGCGACGATCCGGCCGGCTTTCACGCCGATGTCGACGGACGCGGCGGATGATCGCAACAGCGCATTGCGGAAGATCAGGTCGAAGGAGGGCTGGCTTGTCATGGCTCTTGCGGACAAAATTTAGAGCAATCAACCGGGATCGGCGGCTCCAGATTGTCGGCAGTGTAGCGGGGCAAGTGTTCAAAATATATGCATGGATTTTGCGAGTCTGGCGCTAGTATTCCGCGAACCCGGAGTACCAGCAATGTCCGTTGCCACAAGAGCCGAAGCCGCTCCGATATCCGACGCCGCAATCGTGGAGGCCTATCTCACGGCTTCGATGATCCCCGATCCCGATGCTGCGGCAGCCTACATGGCGCCGGGCACCGTGATCACCTTCACTGGCGGGCGCGAGTTCGATCATCCGCGCGGCCCGACCGGCTTCAACGCCAAGCGCTACCGCTGGGTCAAGAAGAAGATGGACCGGTTCGATGTCTGCCCCGGCGAGGGCGAGACCGTGGTTTACAGCGTCGGCACGCTCTATGGCGAATGGATGGATGGGACCCCGTTCGAGGGCAACCGTTACGTCGACCGCTTCGTGGTGCGCAACGGCAAGATCACCAAGATGGACGTCTGGAACGACAGCGCCGAGCGCATCCTGGTTCAGCGCGGCATCGAGGCGTAAGAATCACTCGTCATATCGAAAGCTGTGATAGCTGATAGGCGCGAGCACGTCTGGCGGCTGGAGCGCGCCTGCGCTATCAACTGCCGCGACTGCGCCCGGCATGAAGGCGCGAGCCCCTTAGGAGCAGCCGATGCGTCTACCGACCGTTATTCTGGCCCTCACATGTCTAGCGGGCGCGGCCTCAGCTGAAGATCTCTCGGGCACGCTCCAGAAGATCAAGGAGACCAAGAAGGTTACGCTCGGCTATCAGGAGGCCTCGGTCCCCTTCAGCTATCTCGATGGCAACCAGAAGCCGGTCGGCTTTGCCATGGAGATCTGCCTTAGGATCGTCGATGCTGTGAAGACACAGCTGGGCATGCCGGACATCGCCGTCGACACGCTCGCCGTGACCTCGTCGAATCGGATCCCGCTGATGGTCAACGGCACGCTCGATCTGCACTGTTCGGCGACCACGAACAACGCCGATCGCCAGAAGCAGGTCGCCTTCACCAACACGCATTTCCTCAGTGCGACACGATTTGCTGCCAAGAAGGCCGCGAAGATCGATACCATCGACGATCTCAAGGGCAAGGCGGTCACGGCCGTGGCTGGCTCGGTCAACCTGACGCAACTCGCCAAGGTCAATACCGAACGCAATCTCGGCATCAATGTGATGCCGGCGAAGGACCAGGCCGAAGCCTTCCTGCTGCTGGAAACCGACCGCGCCCAGGCCTACGCACTCGATGACGTCCAGCTGGCGGTTGCGATCGCGCGCTCGAAGGAGCCGCAAGCCTTCATGATCAGCGAGGAGGCGTTCTCCAAGCCCGAGCCTTACGGCATCATGCTGCGGCGAGAGGACGCGCCGTTCAAGGCGCTCGCCGATCGCGCGACTGCGGAGCTCTATGCAAGCCCGGAAATCGAGGTGCTCTACAAGAAATGGCTGCAATCGCCGACGCCACCGAACGGCCTCAACTACAACGTCCCGATGTCGCCGGCTCTGCGCAACGCCTTCAAGAAGCCGAGCTCGAGCGCAGATCCGGATGTGTACGTGGTGAACTGAGGCGAGGGAAGAAAAGCGCCGCCTTATCCGACGAACACGCCTTTCAAGCGTTCGAATATTTCTTCAGTTCGAACCGCGCGATCTGGTTCCTGTGAACCTCGTCCGGGCCGTCCGCGAGGCGGAGCAGGCGCGCGGTGGCGTAGGCCTGTGTCAAACCGAAATCGTTCGAGGTGCCGCCGCCGCCATGGGCCTGGATCGCCCAGTCGATGACCTGGCAGGCCATGTTGGGCACCGCGACCTTGATCATGGCGATCTCGGCCTTGGCCACCTTGTTGCCGACCGTGTCCATCGCGTAAGCCGCGTTCAACGTCAGTAGCCGCGCCTGCTCGATCATGATACGGGCTTCCGCGATGCGCTCCTGCGTCACCGTCTGCTCGGAGACGAACTTGCCGAAGGCGAAGCGGCTGCGTACGCGGCGGCACATCTTCTCCAGCGTGCGCTCGGCTAGTCCAACCAGCCGCATGCAGTGATGGATGCGGCCGGGGCCGAGGCGGCCTTGCGCGATTTCGAAACCGCGGCCTTCGCCGAGCAACATGTTTTCCCGGGGCACGCGCACATTGGTGAAGACGACCTCGGAGGCGCGGTCGGGCACGCCGTAGAAGCCGAACACCGGCAGGGCGCGCTTCACCTCGATCCCGGGCGTCTCCATCGGCACCAGGATCATGGATTGCTGCTTGTGCCGGTCGGGATTATCGGGATCGGTCTTGCCCATGAAGATGCAGATCTTGCAGCGGGGATCGGTCGCGTTGGTCGTGTACCATTTGCGCCCGTTGATCACGTAATGGTCGCCGTCACGCACGATCGAGCTTTCGATGTTGGTCGCGTCGGATGAGGCGACCGCAGGTTCGGTCATGGCGAAGCAGGAGCGGATCTCGCCAGCCAGCAGCGGCTTCAGCCAACGCTCCTTATCGCTCTCCGAACCATAGCGCTCCAGCACCTCCATGTTGCCGGTATCGGGCGCCGAGCAATTGAACACTTCGGGCGCCAGATGCGAGCGGCCCATCACCTCGCAGAGCGGGGCATATTCGAGGTTGGTGAGGCCCGCGCCATGGCCGGATTCCGGCAGGAACAGATTCCAGAGGCCTTCGGCGCGCGCCAGCGGCTTCAGCTCCTCGACGACGGGATAGACTTTCCACGGCCCGAGCTCTTCGGCCTCGCGATAGAAGCGCTCCTCGTTCGGATAGATGTGCCGGTCCATGAAGCTTTCGAGCTTGCGCTTGAGCTCGACGACTTTTGGCGACATCGGATAGAGCATCTGTGGTCTCCATGATCATCGGCCGCAGGTTCAGCCGATTTCGAGATAGTCCGGGCCGGGCAGTTTCGGGAATGGCGCCGTCGGCAGCGTCTGGTACCAGAACGCGACCGAGGCGATGTCGTCCTGCAGGGGAAGGTATTTTCCCTCCTTCGCGCCGGGCAGCCAGCCCAGCGCCTGGATCGTCACGCGCAGATCGCTCCGGAAGCGTACGGGATCGGGGATGTGCCAGCGATACAGGCCGAAGCGCTGCTGCGATTTGTAGACGCCGTCGGGCCGGATCACCTGCGGCAGGCCGGCATAGGGCGTGGTGAACTCCACGTAGCGGGACTGCCCCTGGCCGGCATGCGCGACATGGGGATCGAAATTGTAGGCGCCGCAAAAATAGTCCTCGGTGCCGGTGCCGCAAATTGTCGGGAATTCGCCATCGCCGTCGATGAAGAATTTGATTTCGCCTTCGCCCCACCAGCCATTGTTGTTGACGCCCCAGGCCATGTAGGTGCCGACATAGTGGCCCGTGCCGCTGATGTCGTCGAGGATGGTATAGACCTCCTTGTAAGGCAGCGGATTGGTGCGGCGGAACTGCGCATGAAAATAGCCGCAGTCCTCGGGCACGTCGGTCAGGGCATAGTTGATCTGGTAGTAGACGGTGAGCTGCTCCTCGCTGCGGTTCTCCAGCGTAAAGCGCGCACGCTTGCGGAACGGCATTTCCCAATAGCAGTTGAAGGCGCGGCCGGGATTGACACAGACGGCGAGCGAGGACACTTGCGCGAACTCTTCCCATCCGCAGGCGAAGAAATCGCCGGCCGGGCATTCGACGCTCGGCTGTTCCTGGTCGTCCCAGTTGATGCGCAGAATTGAGTGGCGCAGCCGCCCGCGCGCCAGCGTCATCCAGATCTGCTGGATCGCGCCCTGACCTTGTATGTCGGCGAGCGTGAAAGTCGTACCCGGCTCGATGACGACATAGGGCGAGACCTTCCAGCCCTGTCCGAGATCGCGTGCCTGGCGCGCGGCGGGCCCGTCGACGGACATGCCGCCCTTGCCCTTCTCGCCGGTGAAGTTCTCGGGGCTGATCGAGCGCGTCTGCGCATTCGAGAGGCGCGATAAATTGCCGAGATGCAGGCCCAATCCGGAAAACGCCATGGTGTCCTCGATAAGGGATTAGCGAGGTTTCGCTATATCGCCTCCAAATCTACCAAAAGATGAAGACGATTGCGCACGGACGGCCCGAGCGCGATCGCGGAGGCTCACGCGACGCGGTACTCCCTGAACTTCTCGCGCAGGGCCGACTTCAGCACCTTGCCGGTCCCCGTCATCGGGAACTCGTCGAGGAATTCGACGGCGTCCGGCATCCACCAGCTCGCGATCTTGGGACGCATATGGTCGAGCAGCGTCTTGCCGTCGACCGTCGCGCCCTTCTTGCGGACGACGAGGAGCAGGGGGCGCTCCTGCCATTTCTCATGGTTGATCGCGACCACGGCGGCCTGCAGCACATCGGGATGGGACAGGGCAACGTCCTCGAGCTGAATCGAGGAGATCCATTCGCCGCCGGACTTGATCACGTCCTTGGAGCGGTCGGTCAGCGTGACGTGGCCTTGGGGATCGATTACCGCCATGTCGCCGGTGATCAGCCAGCCGTCGCGGTCGAGGCCCTCGTCGAGCTTCATATAGCCGGAGGCGACCCACGGCCCGCGGGCGCGCAGATGTCCGACGGTCTTGCCGTCGCGCGGCAACTCAACGCCGGCATCGTCGACGATGCGTAAGGCGGTGCCGAAGCAGGCGCGGCCCGAGACCTGGCGCCGGTCGAATGTCTCCTTGTCGGTGAGGTGCTCCGAGCCCGGACGCAGGCCAGGCATCGAGCATCCCAGGGCCTCGGTCATGCCCCAGGCCTGGATGTAGTCGATGTCATAGTCGCGCTTGAGCTTCTCGATCATGGCGCGCGGCGGCGCCGAGCCTGACGACAGCGTTGCGCGCAGCGTCGAGAATCTGTTGCCGGTGCGACCGAGCCAGTCGAGCAGGATGAGCCAGAAACTCGGCACACCCGCCGACAGCGTCACCTTCTCGCCTTCGAGCAGTTCATAGAGCTTGTCGGGCTCGTAATTGCGGCCGGGCAGCACCAGCTTCGAGCCGGTATAGGGTGCGGTAAACGGCATGTTCCAGCCATTGCCATGGAAGAGAGGCGCCATCGGCATCATCACCTCGCGCACCCCTTCGACATGTCCCGGCAGGAAGTCGAAATTGCAGCAGGTCATGGTTTGCAGGATTGCGGCGCGGTGCGAATAGATTACGCCCTTGGGATTACCTGTTGTGCCCGAGGTGTAGCAGATGGTGGAGGCGGATTTTTCGTCGAACTCAGGCCAGGCGAAGCCGGCGTCGTTCTCTTTGGCCAGCAAGTCCTCGTAGCAATGCACGTTCGCGAGCGTCGTCTCGGGCATGCGCTCGCGCGAAGACATCACGACGTAAGCCTCGATCGTCTTGAGCTCCGGCGCGATCGCCTCGACGATCGGCAGCGTCGCGCGGTCGATGAACAGCAGGCGATCCTCGGCATGGTTGATGATGTAGACGAGCTGTTCGGGGAACAGCCGCGGGTTGACGGTGTGCAGCACATAGCCCATCCCGGGGGCGGCATAGAACATCTCGAAATGGCGGTGGGTGTTCCAGGCCAGCGTGCCGACGCGGTCGCCTTTGTTCATGCCGAGCCGCTTCAACGCCAGCGCCATACGCCTGATGCGCGGATGAGCGTCCCCATAGGTATAGCGATGAATGTCGCCCTCGATCTCGCGTGCGACGATCTCGGCTTCGCCGTGATAGTCCGCGGCATATTGGATCAGGCCGCTGATCAGAAGCGGCATGTCCATCATCAATCCCTGCATGGCTTCCTCCAGAGCCACGTCGTTACGTGGCGTACACTTGTGATTTGCGATCGAGGTTAGCGGAACGTCGCGCGGCCTTCACGCAAAAACATTGGACGCGATTGCATGGGCCGGTCTTTCAAGGCTAACTGATCCGAGCTGCCGGCGAAGCAGCGCTCTCCGTGGAGGAAATGCATGTCAGCGGAAAGACACAAGACCGGCGCAGCCGGCGAGCCTACGGTCGATGTGGAGGCTCTTCGTGCGCGCTATCGCGATGAGCGCGACCGCCGTTTACGCGCCGAGGGCAAGGCGCAGTATGTCGAAGTAGCAGGCGATTTCGGCCGCTACCTCGACGACCCCTGGGCCGATCCCGGATTTGCGCGCGCAGCTGTCAGTGAAGAGACTGAAGTGCTGGTCGTCGGCGGTGGCTTTGGCGGGCTTCTCTGTGGCGCGCGCCTGCGCGAGGCCGGCATCGATGATTTCCGCATCGTGGAAAAGGCTGCCGACTTCGGCGGCACCTGGTACTGGAATCGTTATCCTGGAGCTGCCTGCGATACCGAGAGCTACATCTATCTGCCGCTACTTGAAGAGACCGGCTACATGCCGGTGCGCAAATACGCCAGGGCGCCGGAGATCTACGAGCACTCCCGCCGCATCGGCCGTCATTTCGGTCTCTACGAACGCGCGCTGTTTCAGACCGTCATCTCGCGGATGATGTGGCAGGAGCAGTCAGCGCGTTGGCTGGTCGAGACCGATCGCGGCGATCTCGTGCGCGCACGCTTCGTCATCCTCGCCGGCGGTCCGCTCAGCCGGCCGAAGCTGCCGGGCATACCCGGCATCGAGACCTTCAAGGGCCACAGCTTTCATACCAGCCGTTGGGATTACGGCTATACCGGCGGCAACGCGGATGGTGGTCTGACCGGCCTTGCCGACAAACGCGTCGGCATCATCGGCACCGGCGCCACGGCCGTGCAATGCGTGCCGCATCTCGGCCGTTCGGCGAAGGAGCTCTATGTCTTCCAGCGCACCCCGTCGGCGATCGGCGTGCGGGACGACCGGCCGACCGATCAGGGCTGGGCGCAGAGCCTTGCGCCCGGCTGGCAGCGCGAGCGCATGGACAATTTTACGTCGGTGATATCAGGCGAGCCGTTCGAACGGGACCTGGTGCAGGACGGCTGGACTGGCCTGCTCGGCGAGATATTGCTGGCGCCGCGTCGGCAGCCGCAACCGGTGACCTCGATGGAGGAGGCGCTGAAGGTTATCGAGCAGGCCGACTACCGCAAGATGGAGGAGATCCGCGCCCGCGTCGACGAGGTCGTCAAGGACAAGGCGACCGCGGAGGCGCTCAAGCCCTGGTACAAGGCGTTCTGCAAACGGCCGTGCTTCCACGACGAGTACCTCGACACCTTCAATCGGCCCAACGTGCATCTCATCGACACCAAAGGGCAGGGCGTCGAACGCATCACCGAGAACGCCGTCGTGGCTGACGGCAAGGCCTATGAGCTCGATTGCCTGATCTATGCCAGCGGCTTTGAGGTCGGCACCGATTACGCCCGCCGCATGGGCTTCGAGGTCTATGGCCGTGATGGCACGAGCCTGTCCGAGCGCTGGCAGGGCGGCGTAAAGACACTGCACGGCTTCTACAGCCGCGGCTTCCCGAACTGCTTCCTGATCGTCACGGTGCAGGCCGGCCAAAGCGCCAACTTCCCGCACATCATCGACGAGCAGTCGCAGCATATCGCCTATGTGATCGCTCAGGCGCGCAAGCGCAAAGCGCGGACGCTGGAGCCGACGCTCGCCGCCGAGAACGCCTGGGTCGACGAGGTCGTCAAGGCCGCAGTCGGCCGCCAGACCTATCTCGCCGAATGCACCCCCGGCTACTACAACAACGAAGGCGTGTTTGATCCGATCGCGGCAAGAAACAGCCAATATTGGCGCGGACCGGTGGCGTTCCTGCGGCTGCTCGACAAATGGCGGAAGGAAGGCAATCTGGAAGGCTTGGAATTGTCCTATGATCAGGCCATGGAGTCGGCGCGTCCAAGTGGATAAGATTGCCGATCGGCAGAAGACGGAGATAGTTGGTATGATCAGGGGCAGGGCTGTTGCGGGGGCGGTTTTTGGCGCGATGGCGCTGCTTGGGTGCCTGGCGCCCGCCGAGGCCGCGCAGTGCGGCAGCTCGCCGGCCGGCTTTGAAGCCTGGAAGCGCGAGTTCAGTGCGGAGGCACAGGGCAAGGGTGTCGGCCAGACCGCGCTCGCGGCGCTGATGCAGACCAATTACGCCAGCGCCACCATCGCAGCCGACCGCGGCCAGCGCAGCTTCCAGCTGACGCTCGACCAGTTCCTGGCCAAGCGCGGGGCCACCACCATCGTTGTCAAGGGCCGGCAGCTCAAGCAGTCCCAGGCCGCCTTGTTCGCCTCGATCCAGCAGCGCTATGGCGTCCCGCCCGGACCCCTGATCGCGATCTGGGGCATGGAGACCGGCTTCGGTAGCCAGCGCGGCAACCAGAACATGCTCTCCTCGATCGCGACCCTTGCCTATGACTGCCGCCGTCCCGAATTCTTCACCGACCAGCTCTATGCCGCCCTCAAGCTGATCGACCGCGGCACGCTGTCGGGGGCAACCCGCGGTTCGATGCATGGCGAGGTCGGCCAGACCCAGTTCATGCCCAAGAACATCCTGGCCTATGGCACCGGCAACCTCGAAGTCGCCGCCAACGCGCTGAATTCGACGGCGAATTTCCTCAAAGCCCATGGCTGGAAAGCGGGAGCGGGTTACCAGCCGGGCGAGCCTAATTTCGTCGCCATCGAGGCCTGGAATGCCGCCGGCGTCTATCAGAAGGCGATCGCGCTCATGGGCCGGCAGATCGACGAGGGCGGAGGCGCGGCGGCCTCGCGCTGACGAGAACCCGTTTTCGAACGGGGCCCCTGATTTTCGTTGGCGCGTTTTCTTACGCGAGCCGCGTCCACTTTCCTCGAAAACGCTCTTCTTCAGCAAGGCGTGATGCGCCGGCCGGAGAAAGTTGTTGCCATCAGGAACTGACGGCCCAAGGTTTGCTTTGATCAAGTTCGGGGCTGGGCATGAGGAGACTCACCATGGCAACCCAGATCGTGATGGACCAGACTGGCGATACACGCCACGAGTTTGATCCTGGCAATGCCGAAGCGCTGGCGCGGGCCGAACGGCGCTTTCGGGAGCTGACCGGAGCCGGCTTCACCGCCGCGCTGCGGACCGGGCCCGGCGAGGTCACCCGTATCAGATCGTTCGACCCGACCGCGCAGGAAACGCTGTTCTATCCCCGCCTGGTCGGCGGTTGATCTGAGCTGCCCATGATCGCGGCAGTTTGGCTCCGCGCCCCGGCGCGTGCGCGTCTGCATGCGCTGCGCGAACTCTATCGACGTTTCTTCGGGGAGAACACGCCGGATGCCCGCGGCCGCCGGCTGCTCTTCGAATGGCTCTCGCCCGCACAACGCGCGCAATTCGAGGAGCACCGGTATTTCGACGTCGTCGGCTGCGAGACGGGCAAGACCTATCGCATTCACTACGGCACCGCCGCCAACGTCCACGAGATCGACGGCGAAGGCCGGGCGACGATGGGATGGTGCTTCGTCCCGTCAGGCTTCCTGGTGCCGGGCGACGTGATGTTGGCGCAGAAGATCGCGCTCGAGACCGACGAGAGGGGCGCGCTCGCGCTCGCCAACCGCTTTCCGCCGGCCACGCATTCGGAGCACTTCTACCGGCGGCCGTACTAGCGCTGGAAATGGCGAGCGGTCAGTAGTGCGTCGTGCGGTAGGCATCCAACGCATGCGCCGCGAAGACGCCGACGCTACAAAGGGCAAGCAGGCCGGAGATCAGCTCGATCATCGCTCATCCTCCCGCGCTGGTTGGGCAACGAGGTTTTGGCAGCAGGAATATTCGTAGATCAGCTCGAGGAGGAATTGCATGGTAGCCGTCCCTGTATTTATTTTGACAACCACTTAACCGGCGATCTGTTTCAGGCGTGTTTCGTCGCATCGGGAATGCGGTTTCGCGGGGGAACCCCCGGGGCGGATTTTGTGCACTGCGGGCCCGCCAAATGCCGCGGCGGCGCCCGTCCTTGCGGGCCTCCCGCAGAGGTGGTCATCTCAGCCCGGGCAACGCGTTGGAGGCTGACATGAAACGATTCCTTCTCGCCGTTTTGCTGGCCGCGGGGGGCTTGAGCGCCGGGCCGGCACTTGCGCAGCAATCCAAGGTCGGCGACTGGACCATCGAAAAGCGTACGCAGGATGCGCACTGCAGCGCGAGCCTTGGCTACAAGGACAAGGATGACGAGAACCGCGACTATGTGATCGTGATCACCTATTCCGACAAGGCGATCGTAATCGTGATGATCTACGATGGCTGGGAATGGGAGAAGGTCGGCGAGATCCTCCGGGCCGATGTCGGCACTGATGATGCGGACATCATGAAGAAGGCAAAGTGGGAGGTCATGGACACGACCACCGTACGCGGCATCTTCGAGTACGACCAGTCGATGATGGATCGCCTGTCGAAGGCCAAGCGCATCACGCTCGATTTCGAGGACGATGACGAGGACAGCATCGAGATGCAGATGCCCCGTGCCGGCGAAGCGCTGGCGGCGTTGAAGTTCTGCGAGGAGAACCGGAGATAGCTTGCCGATGCCGACGGGGCCACGTCAACGAGACGGTCTTTCGCAAGACCGTGCTCGTCCTGTTGCTGCTCTCGGGGATTTCCCTGGTCTAATGGCTTGCGCTCTGGACCGGCGCCGCGCTGGTGTCGCTGCCGTGGTGCGTCAGCGGCTTCATGCCGGTGACGGTCCGCAGCAGCACGTAGAACACCGGCGTCAGGAACAGGCCGAACACGGTGACGCCGATCATGCCGGAGAACACGGCAACGCCCATCGCGCGCCGCATCTCCGAGCCGGCGCCGGTTGAGAGCACCAGCGGCAGCACGCCCATGATGAACGCCATCGACGTCATCAGGATCGGGCGCAGCCGCAGCCGACTCGCCTCGATCGCGGCCCTGATCGGCGTGCGGCCTGCGAATTCAAGCTCACGCGCGAATTCGACGATCAGGATCGCGTTCTTGGCCGAGAGTCCCACAAGGACGATAAGCCCGATCTGGGTGAAGACGTTGTTGTCTCCCTTCGAGATCCAGACGCCGAACATCGCGGCGAGCAGGCCCATCGGCACGATCATGATGATCGAGAGCGGCAGCGTCAGGCTCTCGTACAGCGCCGCCAGCACCAGGAACACCAACAGGATCGCCAGCGGGAACACCCAGAGGCCGGAATTGCCGGCGATGAACTCCTGATAGGTCAGGTCGGTCCATTCGAAGGCAAAGCCCGGCGGCAGCACCTCCGCCGCAATCCGCGTCGCCGCCTCCTGTGCCTGGCCCGATGAGAAGCCGGGTGCAGCCGCCGCGTTGATGTCTGACGACAGGAACCCGTTGTAGCGGATCGCGCGCTCCGGCCCCGCGCTCTGCCGGATTGTCAGCAGCGCGGACAACGGCACCATGTCGCCGGAGGAGGAGCGGACCTTGAGCTGCCGGATGTCGTCGGCCCGTGCGCGGAACGGTGCGTCGGCCTGGACGCGGACGGAATAGGTGCGGCCAAACTTGTTGAAGTCATTCACGTAGTAGGAGCCAAGGTAAATCTGGAGCGTGTTGAACACCTCCGTGACGGGCACGCCAAGCTGCAGCGCCTTGGTGCGATCGATGTCGGCGAATAGCTGGGGCACGTTGACCTGGAAGCTCGAGAACACGCCCGCGATCTCCGGCGCCTTCTGCATCGCCGCCATGAAGGCCTTCGTCGCTTCGTTCAGGGCCTCGTAGCCGAGCCCGGCGCGGTCCTCGATCTGCAGCTTGAAGCCGCCGATGGTGCCGAGGCCGTTGACCGGCGGCGGCGGGAACATGGCGATGAAGGCTTCCTGGATGCCGGCATATTTCTTGTTCAGCTCGGCCGCAATTGCGTTCCCGCTCAGGGCCGCATCCTTGCGTTCTTCGAACGGTTTCAATGTCGAGAACACGATGCCGGCGTTGGACGAGTTGGTGAAGCCGGAGATCGACAGGCCGGGGAAGGCCACCGAGCTCTCGACACCGGGCTGGGTCAGCGCGATGTCGCTCATCTTGCGGATCACTTCCTCGCTGCGGTCGAGCGTGGCACCATCGGGCAGGCGGGCGAAGCCGACCAGATATTGCTTGTCCTGGCCCGGCACGAAGCCGCTCGGCACCTGCTGGAACAAGAGGACGGTGAGGCCGACCATGACGGCGTAGAGGCCCATCACCGCGGCCTTGCCCGAGATGACCCTGGTGACGCTGCCGCCGTACTTTTCCGAGGAGCGGGTAAAAGCCTTGTTGAAGCCGCGGAAGAACCAGCCAAGGCTCTTTTCCAGGATCAGCGTCAGGCGATCCTTCGGCTCGTTGTGTCCCCTAAGCAGCAGCGCCGACAGCGCGGGCGACAGCGTCAGCGAGTTGACGGCCGAGATCACGGTCGAGATCGCGATCGTCAGTGCGAACTGCTTGTAGAACTGCCCGGTGAGGCCGGAGATGAAGGCGAGCGGCACGAACACCGCGATCAGCACCATGGCGATCGCGATGATCGGTCCCGACACCTCGCGCATCGCCTGGTAAGTGGCATCGCGCGGCGACAGCCCGGCCTCGATGTTGCGCTCCACGTTCTCGACCACGACGATGGCGTCGTCGACGACGATGCCGATCGCGAGCACGAGGCCAAACAGGCTCAGCGCGTTGATGGAGAAGCCGAACGCGTGCATCACGGCAAACGTGCCGACGATCGACACCGGCACGGCCAGCAGCGGGATGATCGAGGCGCGCCAGGTCTGCAGGAACAGGATGACGACCAGCACCACCAGCGCGATCGCCTCCAGCAGCGTGTGGATCACCGCCTCGATCGAGGAGCGCACGAACTGGGTGGGGTCGTAGACGATCTGGAAGGACACGCCCTCGGGCATGTTCTTCTTGATCTCCGCCATGGTGGCCCGGACATTGTCGGAGATCTGAAGCGCGTTGGAGCCGGGGGCCTGGAAGATCGGGATCGCGACCG
This sequence comes from Bradyrhizobium sp. 199, assembly GCF_023073355.1. Classification (GTDB taxonomy): domain Bacteria; phylum Pseudomonadota; class Alphaproteobacteria; order Rhizobiales; family Xanthobacteraceae; genus Bradyrhizobium. Next base: position 2,097,121 of record NZ_JADPJI010000005.1, on the reverse strand, counting down.
CCTGCTTGTTGTCGAGCAGCGAGCGCAGGCCGTATTCGGAGGCCCCCAGCTCGATGCGCGCGACATCCCGCAGCCGCACCACTTCGCCGCGTGTGCCGGTCTTGACCACGATGTCGCCGAACTGGTCCTCGTTCGCGAGCCGGCCTTCTGCGTTGACGGAAAGCTGGAGATCGATGCCCGCGACGTTCGGAGAGGAGCCGACCACGCCGGCGGCGGCCTCGACGTTCTGCGCCTGAATCGCCCTCACGATGTCGCTCGCTGTCAGCCCATGCTCGGCCGCCTTCTGCGGATCGACCCAGACCCGCATCGAATAGTCGCCGGCACCATAAAGCTGCACGTCGCCGACGCCGTCGATCCGCGCCAACCGATCCTTGACGTTGAGCACCGCGTAGTTGCGCAAATACGTCATGTCGTAGCGGCCGTTCGGCGACAGCAGGTGAACGACCATGGTGAGATCGGGCGACGACTTCTTGGTGATGATGCCGAGCTGGCGCACCACGGCGGGCAGGCGCGGCTCGGCCTGCTGCACGCGGTTCTGCACCAGCTGGGTGGCCTTGTCGGGGTCGGTGCCGAGCCGGAACGTCACCGTCAGCGTCATCGCGCCGTCGGTGGTCGCCTGGCTCGACATGTAGAGCATGTTCTCTACGCCGTTGATCTGCTCCTCGATCGGCGTCGCCACCGTTTCCGCGATCACCTTGGGATTGGCGCCGGGATAGGTCGCGCGAACGAGCACGGACGGCGGTACCACGTCGGGATATTCCGAGATCGGCATCGCAAACAGCGAGATCAGGCCGGCGAGGAAGATCAGGACCGAGAGAACGCCTGCAAAAATCGGACGATCAATGAAGAACTTTGAGAGATTCATGGCCTTGCCCCTGGGCAATATCGTGCGGTTCTCCGCCAACTCCTCCGTCATTCCGGGGCGCGCGCATCGCGCGCGAACCCGGAATCCAGAGGTGAGATGATCGGAGTTTCCTAGACTTCGAGATCCTCAGGTGCGCAATTGCGCGCCGCGTTCGCTACGCCCGCCCCGAGATGACGAAAAGTGTCAGCGTTGCGCCACGTCCTGGTTGCCGTGGTTGGAAGCGGCTTGCTGCCCACGCGCACCCATTGCGGCGACCTCGGTCTTGAGCAATGCGCCCGGACGGACGCGCTGCAGGCCGTTGACGACGATGCGGTCGCCTGGCTTCAGGCCCCCGGTCACGATGCGCAATCCGTCCACGACGCCGCCGAGCGTGACCGACCGGTAGACTGCGCGGCTGTCGTCGCCGACCGCCATCACGAACTTCTTGTCCTGGTCGGTGCCGATCGCGCGCTCGTCGATCATCACCAGCGACTGCTGCTTCGGCTGACCCATGCGCACGCGGGCGAATTGGCCGGGGATGAGACGCCCGTCCTCGTTCTGGAAGACCGCGCGGACACGGATCGTGCCGCTCTGGCCGTTGACCTGGTTATCGATCAGCTGGATGTGGCCTTTCGCCGAGAGACCACCGGAGGTCGTCATCTCCACCGGAATCTGGTCGAGCTTGCCGCGCTCGCCTGTGGCGTCCGCGATCGAGTTCAGCGCACGCAGCACGATTTCCTCATCCGCATCGAACGACGCATAGATCGGATTGACCGAAACCAGCGAGGTCAGCACCGGGGAGGCGGTGCCGGCCGCGACGAGATTGCCGACGGTGACTTCGATCTTGCCGACGCGGCCGTCCACGGGCGCGCGCACAACGGTGTAGTCGAGGTTGAGCTTTGCGGCCTGCAGCGTTGCCTCGGCCGCCTTCACATTGGCTATCGCTTCGCGGTTGGCGTTCTCGCGCTGATCGAAATCGCGCCGTGTAACGACGGCGTTGCCGACGAGCTGCGCGCCGCGTTCGACCTCGTTGGTGGTGAACACCACGCGCGCCTTCGCCGCCTCGAGCTGGGCGTTGGCCTTGTCGACCTCCGCCGCGTAAGGCGCCGGGTCGATCTTGAACAGGACGTCGCCGGCCTTCACCAGCGCGCCTTCAGTGAACTTGGTCGCAAGGATCGCACCGGCGACGCGAGGGCGGAGCTCGACGCGATTGATGGCCTCCAATCGGCCGGAGAAGTCGTCCCACAGCGCGGTCTGCCGCGGCTCGATCATGGCGACGGTGACGGGCACCGCCTGCTCAGCGGGGGCGGCCGCTGCGGTTGCCTGGGCGGCTCGAAAATAGTGGCCAGCTGCGATCGTACCGGCCACGGCAAGGACGCCAACGACGGCGATGCCACCGAGGAGGCGGCGAAGATGGCCGACGCGGGAGGTATGTTGGGCGGGGTGCATTTGCGCGCTCCAGATATGTAGTGTTCACTACAGATGTGACCTGGATACCGCATTGCAAGATACTTATGTATCATTCGCTAAGAAAATTGTACGTCGATACCGCGACAATGGGAAGACACAAGAAAAAGAAAGATAGAACAAATAGATAGGATCAGGCGTTGGGCCGATACAGGACGCCGATTCCGAGGAGACAGGCACATGGGCATGGGACGCCCCCGCGAATTCGATGCCGAAATTGCGTTGGACCAGGCGATGGAAGTGTTTTGGCGCCATGGCTATGAAGGCGCCACCATCGCTCAGCTGACCGAGGCCATGGGCATCAATCCCCCGAGCCTCTATGCCTGTTTCGGCAACAAGGAAGGCCTGCTCAAAGCCGCGCTCGACCGCTACACCAAGCTGCGCGGTTCCTGGATGGATGAGGTGATCGGCGCCGCCACCGCCCGCGAAGTTGCCGAGCGGATGCTGATGGGCATCGCCGAGAAGCAGACCGATCCCGCCAATCCGCCCGGCTGCCTGCTCGTGCAGGGCGGCATTGCCTGCGGCAGCGGCTCCGAGAACGTCCCCTTCGAGCTAGCCGCCCGCCGGGCGGAGAACGAAGACCAGCTCCGCGACCGCTTTATCCGCGCCAAGGCCGAAGGCGATCTGAAACCGAGCTCCGATCCAGCCGCGCTGGCGCGCTATGTTCTGGCGGTGTCAGTCGGCATGGGCGTCATGGCCTCATCCGGCGCGGATCGCGAAGCGTTGCGACAGGTGGCTGATGTCGCCGTGCAGGCGGTCGAGGCGCAGTCGGCCGACAGAACGTAATCAGCTTTTGTTATCTCGCGGATTGCATTGCAGACAGCCCCGGCGGCGCGACGAATCCACCGAACTCGCGTTCGATCAGTCCGGCCAGTGCAATCGTCGTGCGGTCTTCGAGATAGGGGCCGATGATCTGGACGCCGATCGGCAGACCCGAAGGCGTGCGCTCGATCGGAACGGCAGTTGCAGGAAGTCCGCACGTCGAGGCGGGGTCGGCCCAGATGAAGCACGCGTCGGCGTAATTGTAGAGCTTGCCATCGATGTCCAGTTGCCGCGCCTCGAACGGTTCGGACTGGTCCTGCGGAAAGGCCGGCACTGCTGCGGCCGGATAGATCACCGCGTCGAATTCGCGGAACAGCTGATGCCACCTCTGTTGGAGCTGCAGGCGGGCCGCGTCGATCGCGAGCCATTCACGATGGAGCATGCCCCAGCCGCGGGCGCGCTCGGCCTGCAGGCTGCGGTCGTCGGGCGCGAGTGCTGCGGCAACTTCTTGTGCGTCCGCGAGGGCTGCGGGTGTCAGGCGCGGACTTCGCGCTCCGTTCAACAGTTTCATGTAGAGCCGCGCGGAGCCGGCGAGATCGGGCAGCGATGGGCTCGTGCGCGCGACCCGCGCGGCCGATCTGCCCAGCCGGTCGGCCAATCGCCCAATGGCTGAACGCACTTCGTTACCCGTCGGCATCAATGGATGGGTATCGATCACGAGGATCCTGAAGTCCCTGAGATCGTCATGCCGCGGGGCGGGCAGCGCGAGGCGATAGCCGATCCCGTCGCGGGTCTCGTCGGGGCCGGCGATTACGTCCAGCGCCAATGCGAGGTCCGAGGCGGTGCGGGTCATCGGTCCGACGACAGCCAGATCGCCCTGACCAGGGACGGGTGGTGCTGGCGGCAGACTGTATCCGCGCAGCGGGACAAGGCCGAGGCTCGGCTTGTGTCCGAACACGCCGCAGAAATGCGCAGGGACCCGGATCGAGCCGCCGATATCCGAGCCGATCGAGAGCGGACCGAAGCCTGCGGCCAGCGCCGCACCCGATCCGCCCGAGGAGCCGCCGGGCGATCGGCCGAGATTCCACGGATTGTTGGTGGTCCCGTAGATCTCGTTGTAGCTCTGGAAATCGCGCAGCCCGATCGGGATGTTGGTCTTGCCGATGATGACGGCACCCGCCGCCTTCAACCGCGAGACCACGAGGGCATCTTCGCCCGGTTGGAAATCCCTGAAATGCGGAAAGCCCCAGGTGGTCGGCAGGCCCGCGACGTTGAACGGCTCCTTGAGGGTCACGGGAATGCCGAGCAATGGCAGCCGCTCGCCGCGCGCAAGCGCGGCATCGGCGGCCCGCGCCGCGTCTCTTGCCCGATCGAAATCGCGAACGATGATGGCGTTGATCTGCCCGTCCAGCGGCTCGATCCGCGCGATCGTATGTTCGAGCAGCTCCGAGGCAGACAGCTTGCGTGCGCGCAGGGCGCTCATCACTGTGCTGATCGAGCCGCAATCCAAGTCAGCAGCGCCTGCGGCTTTCTGCATGAGAGACCTCCACATTCCGATCCGAAACAGTCATGCCTTCCGATCGGTTAACGGCTCCGGTGCGGGGCAAACTCGAGCGGGCGATCATGCAATCGTGCCGCTGTTTTGCCCGTCGTGTCAAAGGCCTCGGGCTCAGTCGCCCAAGCTGAATTCTTCAACGATTTGTACTGTGCATGGGGTTGTTTTCGCATTTTTGTTTTGGGACGCGACGGCCGGGCATCAGGCGCTTTATGGATGCTCCTAAGAGTTTCTACATACAGTTCTGGCACGTTCCGCGCGACAATGTCCGCAACCCGCATCGTCGCCTCACATTGCGCGCGCGAAAAGACGGGGCCGGCGGGAATCGAGGGGCGTAATCATGACAGCACTCGCTTCGGACGCCGGGCGCGCGAGGGGTGGGATCTTGCCCATCCTGCTGTGCGTCGTGCCGTTCAGCCAAATCCCGCTCGATGCTTATACGCCCGGCCTGCCGCAGATGGTGGTGGATCTCGCCACTGACGCGGCCTCGATGCAGAACACCGTCACCGCCTATATGCTCGGCATGAGTCTGGCGCTGGTGCCGGTCGGCATCGCCTCCGACACGCTCGGTCGCCGCAACGTCCTGCTCGCAGGCCTGTCCGTGCTCGTCGCGATGAGCATCGCCTGCGCGCTCGCCACCAGCTCATCGCTGCTGCTTGGCTTGCGCTTCCTGCAAGGCGTCGGCGGCTGCACATGTCTCGTCGTCGCCTATGCCGTTGCGGCCGACTGCTTTCGCGGTCGTGAGCTCACGGCGATCTCCGGCCTGCTTGGCGCTGCGTGGGGTCTCGCGCCCGTGCTTGCGCCGGCCGCCGGCGGCTTCATCGTCGAGCTGACCTCTTGGCGCGGCGTCTTCGTCATCATCGCCGTCGCTGCGGCGATCGTGGCCGCCATCGTCGCGTTTTGTCTGCCCGAGACGCTGCCTGCGGATCGGCGCGCACCGTTCGATCCGCGCCGGACCGCCGGCATTGTCCGCGAAGCGGTTGTGCGACCGGGCTTCCTGGCTTTCGTGCTGGTGTTCGCCGCGGCGGCCAGCGCGCAGCTCGCGTTCGGCGTCGTCGCACCGTTCTTCTACCAGACGGGCCTCGGTTACTCCGCGGCCATCTACGGCCTCGTCGCGCTTGGCCTTGGCGGCGTCAATCTCGCCGGCGAACTCGGCTGCGCGCATTTTGCGCGCTTCATGCCGGCGCGCGTGCTGGGCTTCGGCGCCTTCGCGCTGCTTCTCTCCGGCGCTGGGGTCTTGGCCGCAACCGGTATGACCCTCGGCCTCGACTTTGCGTCGATCACGATCGGCGGTGCGCTGGTGCTCGGCGGCTGCGGCGTGCTGTGTCCGATGATGTACGGCATGGCGCTCGGCCTGTTCGCGCGCGACCACGGCCTGATCGGTGGTCTCATCAGCGCGCTCTGCTATCTCGCGGTGAGCGGCGCCATGGCGATCACGGCGGTATTGCCCGAGACGACGCAGGCGCCGATCGGATGGCTCTATCTCGGCCTCTGCGCTGTTGCGGGCCCGCTGCTCGCGATCTCGCTGCCGTCGGTGCGCCACGCCACACAGACCTGAGGAAGGAACCCATTCATGACCACTGTCGGTATTCGCGGCACGTTCTTCGATTTCGTCGACGATCCCTGGAAGCACGTCGGCAACGAGCAGGCTGCCGCGCGCTTTCACCAGGACGGCCTCATGGTCGTCAGCGACGGGGTCATCAAAGCGTTCGGTCCCTACGACACGATCGCTGCTGCGCATCCCGGCGTTGAGATCTCCCACATCAAGGACCGCATCATCGTCCCCGGCTTCATCGACGGCCACATCCATCTGCCGCAGACCCGGGTGTTAGGTGCTTATGGCGAGCAGCTCCTGCCGTGGCTCCAGAAGTGGGTCTATCCGGAAGAGCTCAAATACCGGGATCGCGACTACGCACGCGAGGGCGTCAAGCGCTTCCTCGACGCGCTGCTGGCGTCCGGCACCACCACCTGCCAGGCCTTCACGAGCTCCTCGCCTGTGTCGACGGAGGAATTGTTCGAGGAAGCGGCCCGCCGCAACATGCGCGTCATCGCGGGCCTCACCGGCATCGACCGCAACGCGCCGGCCGATTTCATCGATACGCCGGAGAATTTCTATCGGGACAGCAAGCGGCTGATCGCGCAGTACCACGACAAGGGCCGCAACCTCTACGCCATCACGCCGCGCTTCGCCTTCGGCGCCTCGCCGGAGCTGCTCAAAGCCTGTCAGCGCCTCAAGCACGAGCATCCGGACTGCTGGGTCAACACCCACATCTCCGAGAACCCGGCCGAATGCAGCGGCGTGCTGGTCGAGCACCCGGACTGCCAGGACTATCTCGGCGTCTACGAGAAGTTCGACTTGGTCGGTCCGAAATTCTCCGGTGGTCACGGCGTCTATCTCTCGAACAACGAGTTCCGCCGCATGTCGAAGAAGGGCGCGGCGGTGGTGTTCTGCCCGTGCTCGAACCTGTTCCTTGGCAGCGGCCTGTTCCGCCTCGGCCGCGCCACCGATCCGGAGCACCGGGTCAAGATGTCGTTCGGTACCGATGTCGGCGGCGGCAACCGCTTCTCGATGATCTCCGTGCTCGACGACGCCTACAAGGTCGGCATGTGCAACAACACGCTTCTCGACGGCAGCATTGATCCCACCCGGAAGGACCTCGCCGAGGCCGAGCGCAATAAGCTCTCGCCCTATCGTGGCTTCTGGTCGATCACGCTCGGCGGCGCCGAAGGCCTCTATATCGACGACAAGCTCGGCAATTTCGAGCCCGGCAAGGAGGCTGATTTCGTCGCGCTCGATCCGAATGGGGGGCAAGTCGCGCAAGCGTGGCACCAGTCGCTGATCGCCGATGGCGGCGGCCCGCGCACGATTGACGAAGCTGCGAGCATGCTGTTCGCGGTCATGATGGTCGGCGACGATCGCTGCGTCGACGAGACCTGGGTGATGGGCAAGCGCCTCTACAAGAAGAACTGAACCGGACGGCTGCCGATGAGCCCATCTCCCGATACGGCCGGACAGCCGGTCGCCCTTGTCATCCAGCGCCGCATCGCGGATGACGGCTTTGCGGCGTTCGCGCGCTGGAACGGCGAGGTCGGCGAGGTGCTCAAGGCCTGGCCCGGATTCCTGGGCCAGGAGGTGGTGCCGCCGCGGCCGCCGGCCCATGTCGACTGGGTGACGATCCTGCGTTTCGCAAGCCCGGCTGCAGCGCGCGCCTGGCTTCAAAGCAAGGAGCGGGCGCGCCTGATCGGCGAGATGCAGCGCTTCTTCGTCGGTTCGGAGGACGTCCATATCCTGCCCGACAGCGGCGTCCAGCGTGACAGTGCAGTCTCCGCGGTCATCTCCTTCAACGTGCCGGATGGACTCGAAGACGCGTTTCTCAAATGGCAGCAGCGCATCCAGGCCGCGGAGGCCGAGTTCAAGGGATTTTTGCGCCACAAGATCGAGCGGCCGATTCCGGGCCTTCACGACGAGTGGATCGTCATCCTGACGTTCGACGGCGATGCCAACCTCAATGCATGGCTCGACTCGCCGTTGCGGCAGACGCTGCTGAGGGAAGGCGAACGATTCAACGCCGGCATGAACGTGAAGCGGGCGAGCTACGGGTTCAACTTCTGGTTCCCGGCCGGGAAGGCCCAGGCGCCGGAGCAGAGCCCAAGCCTGATCTGGAAGAGCAACCTCATCGTTCTCCTGGTGCTCTATCCCGTCGTCTATCTCTGGGGCGTTTTTGTCAGCGCGCCCCTGATCGACGGACACGGCGTACCGGTCTGGCTATCGCTCTTCGTCGGCAATCTCGTCAGCACCCAGCTGCTCGGGTGGTGGCTGGTGCCCGCCGCATTCAGGGCGCTCGACTGGTGGGTCACGCCGAAGGCGGCGATCAGCCGCCAGATCGCAGGCTATGCATTGCTTGCCACGCTTTATGCCGCGTCGATGGGTCTGTACGCGCTGCTGCTCGCGTGGCATTGGGGGCGGTGAGACCGTCCACCGCCGGACACGCCACGACCATGTTCGCCCTGACTTTTCTCGGAACCTCGGCCAGCGTTCCCTCAGTGGAGCGCAACCATCCGGCGCTCCTGGTCGAAGCCGCGGGCAAGCGCGTCCTGGTCGATTGCGGCGAGGGTACGCAGCGCCAGCTCTTGAGGAGCGGATCGGGCTTTCGGCGGCTCGAACGTATCCTGCTGACACACGCCCATCTCGATCACGTGCTCGGCATCCCCGGTCTCTTTTCAACCTTGGGCTTGCGGCAGAGCGCCGACGTCATGACGATTCATGGCGGGCAGGGCACGCTCGACATCGTCATCCGGATGCTGGCGGGAATCTGGGGCGCGGGCAGGGCGCCGATCGCGGTCGAGTTCGCTGCCCTAGACGAAGGACAGGTCATCGACGCCGGCGACTTCACCATCGCCAGCTTTCCGGTCCGCCACCGCGACACCGACAGCTTTGGCTTTGTGTTCCAAAGTCCCGCACGTCGCCACCTTCGGCCCGATCGCCTTGCGGCGCTTGGCATCCCGGATGGTCCCGTGCGCGGCGAACTGGCTGCAGGACGGTCGGTCGTGATCGCCGATCGAACGATCGATCCGGAGGACGTTCTGGGCCCGCCGAGCGGCGGCAAGAGGCTCGTCGTGATCGGTGACACCGAAACCACCGACGGACTGTCCAACTCCGTTGCTGACGCCGATCTGCTGGTGATCGAGGCGACCTTCCTCGATCGCGACGCCGCAACCGCGCGGGATTACGGCCATCTCACCGCGGCCGAAGCGGCCGCCTTCGCTGCCGCCAACAACGTCCGCCAACTCGTGCTGACCCACATGTCGGGACGGTACAAGGACGACGAGATCTTGGCGGAGGCGGCGAAGATCTTTCCGAACACCCGGATCGCCGCCGACTTCGACCGCATCGTCGTCTAGCGAGGCATCGTCTCGGCTGACCTCATAGGCCGGCGGCAACACCAAGACGCCCGATGCCAGGCAGCTTGACCGCGGGGCGCCGAACATCGAAGCCAAACACAGCGCCGAAGAAGTTGATCTCAAGACCTTCGACCCAGCCGAGCGTAAGGCCGAGGTAGCCCGAGAGCGAGGCGTAGAAGCCGGTGCGGGAAGCGGTCAAGCCGATCCAACGTCCGGAATAGGGATAGTCCTTGCCAATGGCAGTCGGCGGCAGAACCGCCTGAAGCTCGGGCACGGCGTCCAAAGCGGCTTGAACGAAGGTGTTCGAATTCGGACCCGGCCAAGCGCTGTAATCGCCATAGGCCCGAAACCTGTAGTTCTCGACGACGTATCGGATCTTGGGAATCAGGGATTGCGCCTTCACGCCGTCGATGGCGACGACGGTTTCCGGCATGGCCCCGAACCAGCGGCCGTCGGGGACGAACCCGTTGCTGCGGATCGGTTCCCCCCAAGCCGTGTAGTCATAACGGCTATAATTTGTTGCATCCTTCTCCTTCAGGACAATCCAGGTGTGGACCGCGAATATGCTTCTCCACCGTACCGTTCGTGCGGCGTAGACGCGGATCAGGGCGTCAGGATGCGAGGCGGCAGGAGGCAGCAAGCCGGCGCTGGAGCGATCTGCGGTCTGCCAATTTCCGCGGCCATCCCCGACCCAGAAATAACGAGCGGCCGAAATCCCGATCGGCATGAAGACCAGCAGCAAAAGTATCAGCACGGATTTTCTCAAGGGAGATCAGGTTCGGCAGGGTGCCCCAGATATAGGTTGCGAAATTCCCTTCACAACAATGCTCGAAAGGTCTCGCGCCGCGTTCAGCGCGTCAATCCCGTCTCCATCGCGAGGTCTTGCGCCTGGCCCGTCAACTGCATCAGTCGCGGCAGCGTGTCGTGGCAGAAGGCCGGCATCTGCGTGCGCATGGCATCGACGGTGACGCTCAATCGCCCGCTCCCGCTTTGAGGAGAGGGGCACATCCACGGGAGCGCTTGCCAGCCCGGGGACGAGCGGGTAGAACCCTGCCACGCCTGAGCTGTGATTTGCGCCAAACGCGCTTCCGGCAACAGTCGAACAAGTCAGCAAGTGATTGAATTGTTTGACTATTCCGTTGGGGAATGGTGTAACGGTAGCACAACAGACTCTGACTCTGTTTGTCTTGGTTCGAATCCAGGTTCCCCAGCCAGTTCCGGGCACTTTTCCATTAGCTCTCTCGGTATGCCGCTCGGCAGGGTGAGGTCCGTTGGACGCTCACCGCTCGCGACGGTTTGCCTCATCCTGGAATCGTATCTCGCGGTCGGATCGCCGCGGTCTCGATCGTCCTTGGGTCACATAATCCAAGGAGATCCGTGATGCCCTATGTCGATGGTTTCGTGCTTGCCGTGCCGAAGGACAACATCGAGGCGTACAAGACGCTGGCGACGACCGCCTGCGCGCTCTGGATGGAGCACGGTGCGCTCGATTATGTCGAATGCATCGCTGACGACGTTCCCTATGGGGAGCTCACCTCCTTTCCGCGCGCGGTGATCGCGAAGGAGGACGAAGTCGTGGTGTTTGCCTGGATCGTCTACCGCGACCGGGAGACCCGCGATGCCGTCAACAAGAAGGTGATGGCAGATCCGCGGCTGAAGCTGGAGGGCATGCCGTTCGACGGCAAGCGCATGATCTACGGCGGCTTCACGACGCTGCTCCGGGCGAGCGACGTCATCGGCTGACAGCGGGATGGCGCGACAGTAGCGAGCGGCCAGCTACTTGATCTTGTCGTAAGCTGCCGCGAAGTCGCCGAGCGGCATCGGGATCGCGATCGTCTCCTTGGCCATGTTCTGGAAGGAGACCTTGAGCTGCTTGCCTGACCGCAAGGACGCGAGCAGCTCGGCCGCGATCGGGGTCGAGGCGTAACAACCGCGATTCTCGCAGGTCTGGATCTGGAGGTCGACCGTCTTGCCGTCGTCGACCTGAAGCTTGGCGCCGACCGGAAGATTGAGGCCGAGCGGCAATTGCAGCAGTGCCACCGGCGTGCGGGTGTCGGGCGCGATGCGGATGTTGACGAGGACGATGGTCTGGCCGGTCTTGGTCAGCACCGCGTTCTGCTCCATCGCGCATTCGAGCGGCGCATCGCGGCTCACGCTGGTGCAGCGCACGATCCAGCCGGCCTGCTGCGCGGGAGCGCCGTCAGCCTGGGCTTGGGTCGGAGCGGGCGAGGGCTGTGCCGCCGGGGCGGGGGAAGCTGCGTTCTTCTTCGCGCCTTGCTGCGCATAGGAGGCCCCCATCGACAACAGGACCGCGGTGGTGAGGGCGACAAATCGCGATTGCATGGGCATGGCGAAACCACGTGGCGTGAACCGGGGCCTCGCTGTAGCGTCGCGGGAGACGCCGCGCAAGCTTACTCGGCGGCTTCCTTGACGGTGCCGTGCTCGACCGTCTCGTGGCTGTCACCGTCACCCGGACGGCCCCAGCCCGAGAACCAGTTGTTGAGCTCGTCGAGATAGAGATAGACCACCGGCGTGGTGAACAGCGTCAGCGCCTGGCTGACGATCAGACCGCCGACCATGGCGTAGCCGAGCGGCTGGCGGATCTCGGCCCCGGTGCCGTGACCGAGCATCAGCGGCACGCCGCCGAGCAGCGCGGCCATCGTCGTCATCATGATGGGCCGAAAGCGCAGCAGCGCGGCCTGGCGGATCGATTCCTCCGGCGTCTTGTGCTCGTCGCGTTCGGCGGCGATCGCGAAGTCGACCATCATGATGCCGTTCTTCTTCACGATGCCGATCAGGAGAATGATTCCGATCAGAGCAATGAGGCTGAAGTCGAAACCGGCGGCCATCAGGATCGCGAGTGCGCCGACGCCGGCCGAGGGCAGGGTCGACAGGATCGTGATCGGATGGATGTAGCTCTCATAGAGGATGCCGAGGATCAGATAGACAACGACCAGCGCGGCGAGGATCAGCAGCGGCACGGTGCCGAGCGACTGCTGGAACGCCTGCGCGGTGCCCTGGAAGCTGGAATTGAGTGTCGGCGGCGTTCCGAGATCGGCCATCGCCTTCTGCACGGCCTCTGTCGCCTGGCCGAGCGCGATGCCCTGGGCGAGGTTGAAGCTGATCGTGATCGCCGGGAACTGGCCCTGGTGGCTAATCGAGAGCGGGCGGACCGGATCGGTGGTCCAGGTCGCGAAGGTCGACAGCGGCACCTGTTCGCCGGTCAGCGGCGATTTCAGATAGAGCTTGTTCAATGTCTCGAGACTGCCCTGCATTTCCGGCAGGACTTCGAGGATCACCTTGTAGGTGTTGAGCTGAGTGAAATACTGCGTGACCTGCCGCTGTCCGAAGGCGTCGTACAGCGTGTCGTCGATCACCTGCGGCTGGATGCCGTAGCGCGAGGCGGTGTCGCGGTTGATCTTGAGCTGGACGGTGGTGCCCTGCGTCTGCTGGTCGGTCGCGACGTCGCGCAGCTGCGGCAACGTCTGCATCTTGGAGAGGATTTTAGGCGCCCAGTCGTTGAGCTCGGCGAGGTCGGCGTCCTGCAGGGTGAATTCGAACTGCGTACGGGTCGGCCGGCCGCCGAGCCGGACGTCCTGGGCCGCCTGCATGTAGAGGCGGGCACCGGGCACCTTCTCCAGCTTGGGACGCAGCCGGGCGATGATCTGCTGGGCCGATGCCTCGCGCTCGCTACGCGGCTTCAGCGTGATGAACATGTTGCCGTTGTTGCCGGCGCGGCCGCTGCCGCCGATGTTCATCGCAATCGTGGCGACGTCAGGGTCCGCCATCACGATCTTGCCGAGCTCGACCTGGCGCTGCTGCATCTCCCTGAACGAAATGTCCTGCGAGGCTTCGGATGTGGCCGTGATAAGGCCGACGTCCTGTTGCGGGAAGAAGCCCTTCGGGATCAGGACGAACAGGTAGATCGACAATCCCAGCGTGACGAAGAAGATCGCCAGCGTGGTGCGGCGCCAGGCCAGGGCATGATCGAGCACGTATTCGTAGCCGCGCAGCAGTCCGTCGAAGGCGCGCTCGCTCCATTGGTAGAATTTGCCGTGGGTCACCTCGCCATGCGCGCGCAGGAACCGCGAGGCCATCATCGGCGTCAGCGTCAGCGACACGAACATCGAGACGAAGATGGTCATGGCGAGCACCACGGCGAACTCGCGGAACAGGCGCCCGATGATGCCGCCCATCAGCAGCAGGGGGATCAGCACCGCGACCAGCGAGATGCTGATCGAAACGATCGTGAAGCCGATTTCCTTGGAGCCCTTGAAAGCGGCCACCATCGGGGAATCGCCTTCTTCGATGTAGCGCGTGATGTTCTCGAGCATCACGATGGCGTCGTCGACCACGAATCCGACCGCAATGGTGAGCGCCATGAGCGACAGATTGTCGAGCGAATAGCCGACCACCCACATCAGGGCGCACGCGCCCAATAGCGCCAATGGCACTGTTATCGTTGGAATGACGGTTGCCCAGAAGCTGCGCAGGAAGATGAAAATGACCATGACCACGAGCGCGATGGTCAGCAGCAGGGTGAATTGCACATCTTCGACTGCGGCACGGATCGTCGTGGTGCGGTCGCTGATCAGCTCAATCTTGATTGCAGGGGGAATAGCAGCCACAAGCCGGGGCAGGGTGGCCTTGATGCGGTCGACGGTCTCGATGACGTTGGCGCCGGGCTGCTTGAAGATCACCAGGAACACGCCGCGCTTGCCGTTGGCCCAGGCCGCCTGCTTGGCGTCTTCGGCGGCGCTGACCGCCTGGCCGATGTCACGGATACGCAACGGACCGCCGTTGCGATAGGCGATGATGACGTCGTTCCAGTCCTTCGAGTGCGTGAGCTGGTCGTTGGCGTAGATCGTGTAGGCGCGCTTCTCGCCGTCGATATTGCCCTTGGGGCTGTCGACCGTGGTGATCGCGATCGCGCTGCGCACGTCTTCCAGAGAGAGGCCCTTTGCCACAAGCTTGCCGGGATCGACCTGAATGCGGATCGACGGTTTCTGCTGGCCGCCGATGAAGACCTGCGCGACGCCCGAAAGCTGGCTGATCTGCTGGGCGAGCTGGGCATCGACGGCGTCGCTGACGCTGGTCAACGGCAGCGTCTCGGAGGTTGCCGACAGCAGCAGGATCGGGGCGTCCGCCGGGTTGACCTTCCGGTAGGTCGGCGGCGAGGGCAGGTTCTTCGGCAGCTGGCCGCTGGCTGCGTTGATCGCACCCTGGACGTCGTTGGCGGCGCCGTCGATGCTGCGGTTGAGGTCGAACTGGATGGTGATCGACGCCGTGCCCAGATAGCTCGTCGAGGTCATCTGGGCGATGCCGGGGATTTGGGCGAATTGCCGTTCGAGCGGCTGCGCCACCGAGGAGGCCATCGTCTCCGGGCTGCCGCCGGGCAGGTTGGCCGTGATCTGGACGGTCGGGAAATCCACCTGCGGCAGCGGCGCGACCGGGAGTAGGGGGTAGGCGACGAGGCCGACGAAAAGGATGCCGGCCATCAGCAGCGACGTGCCGATGGGATAACGGATGAAAGGTGCCGAAATCCCGCCCTCGGTCATTCCTGTCGAACCTTGTTCTGGGCCGGATCCGAGCTCGCCACCGCTGTCGAGACGAGACTTCCGGGCTGCACCTTGAACTGGCCGCCGGTGATGACCTGCTGCCCGGGGCTCAGGCCCTCCTCGATGACCGACCGCCCGTCGATGCCGTAGCTGACCTTGATCTTGTGCACTTCGGCCTTGTTGTCCTGATTGACGGTATAAGCGTACAGGCCGTTGGTCGAATGCTGGACAGCATCATCGGGAACCACGGTCGCATCCTTCAGCGTCCGCACCAGAAGCCGCGTCGAAACCGACTGGCCGGGCCAGAGCGTGTGGTCCTTGTTGTCGAACACCGCCTTGAGCCGGATGGTCCCGCTGGTGGTGTCGACCTGATTGTTGATGACCGCGAGCTTGCCCTCGGCCAGCGTCTTCTTGCCGTCGGTCGTGAAGGCGATCACCTTGAGCGCACCGGCCCGCTGGCCTTCGCTGATATAGGGGAGCTGGTCTTCCGGTGCCGTGAAGATGACGGTGATCGGCTCGACCTGGGAGATCGTGACGATGCCCGTCTGCGTCGAGGCGTTGACGATGTTGCCCACGTCGACCTGGCGGAGCCCTGCCACGCCCGTGATCGGCGCCTTGATCTGCGTGTAGTCGAGCTGGGTCTGGGCGTTGGCCATCGCGGCTTCATCGGCGGCAATCTGGGCGGTGAGCTGGGCGACGGTGGTGCGCTGGGTATCGACGCGCTGCGCAGTCGCGAATTCGCCGAGCTTCATGGCGCGCTGGAGTTCGAGATTTGCGTTGGCGAGGCTCGCCTCGTCCTGCGCCTTCTTGGCCTTGGCCTGATCGAGCGTGGCTTGATAGGGGCGGGGATCGATCGAGACCAGGAGCTCACCCTGCTGGACGATCTGGCCTTCCCTGAAGGCGAGTTTGTCGATCTGACCATCCACCCGGCTGCGGACCTGGACGGTGTTGAAGCCCTGAACCGTGCCGAGACCGGTCAGGTAAACCGGGAAGTCGACCTTCTGAACCGGCGCAACGCTCACGGGGACTGCGGGCGGGCGGGGTGGACCTTTTTGGGCAGTCTGTGTCTTTGCAGCCTCGGGCCCGAATTTCTGCCAACCATAGTAGCCCGCGAAGGCCACGGCCGCGACGGTCAGAAGCCAGAGGATCGGCCGGGACTTTTTCATTTTGTCTCGTGTCGGCTCGTATGCCCTCAGCTACGAATTATGGGGCAATCGCAGGGTTCCAATGCGTTGTATAATACACGCCAAGTTCGCGTGTAAACAGCACTATCCGTTGATAATCCTAAACAATTGGAAAGCTTTGCATCGTCTGGCCAGTGCGCTGCCGCGGCGCTGTGCAGCGTTGCGTTCTCTGTTGCAGCCATCCGGCGCGCAAGTCTTGTGCGACACTCGCAGACGATGTGCTTAAGCCCGAGGGCGCAGTGCCGACCGCAGCTCGGTGCGGGTAAGAAGAACGGTTCTAATCGCGCGGAAGCCGTTTCGGTTGTCAGGAATTTCGGCGTCGTCCATATCGGCGCTGCCACAAAGGGAGCGCAGCATGGACGAATTGAACGGCAAGCTGATCGCGTGTCAGATTCTGATCACGGGATTGATCGCGCGTGTCGCCAACGAGCAGCGCGATCCCTTGCGCTTCCTCACCGACTTCCGGGACGAGATCAAGGCCGTGGTCAATGGTGTCAACATCGCGGGGATGGACAATACCGATCGCGTGCGCGCCATCGCGCAGAAGACCGTCGACGAATTGTTTTCACTGATGAAGCCCCCGAGCAGCGATTGATGCAAAGAGAGCGACACTGCAAATTGCGCAGCATTTGGCGTTCGTCGTCACTAGAGCGCGTTCAGTCCTGGTTTAGAACGATTTCAAACTACAGTTTAGAATCGTTTTGAACTGGATCGATTCAAGGGTTCTTGCGAGGCGCTCGCATTGACCCACTATTTTGCGGCCGATACCAACAACCCGTCGTTCGTCGAAGTGAATGAGCGAACAGGAAGATGGGGCGTTTGGTAATGGGGCAGGTGGTCGCGCCGAAGTCGTTGCGTTCGGTCGCAGCATTCGATCTGGTGGATGAAAAGTTCGCAGGTGTTTCCGGCAAGAAGGTCTCGGCGGTTGCGAGCTTGATCGCAGTAGCGTCGGTGTCGAGCGGGGCGCAGGCGCAGCAGTCGAACCTGCCACCGGTGACGGTCGACGCTCCTGTCGCGCGTCCGCGTCCGACGGCCTCGAAGCCTTCGCCGGAGCAAATCCGCGCCCGCAACGCGCTTCGTCGCGCCGCGCAACGCGAGCAGGCGACCCAGCAGGCGGCGCCGACTGCACCGTCAGGTGCTCCCGACAGCAATCCGTATGCCGATCCGGCCGCGCCCTACAAGGTCGACCACGTCCAGGCCTCGGGCAAGTTTCCCGAGAAGATGCTGAACACCCCCAAGTCCATCACGGTGCTCAGCAAGGAAGTGCTCGAGGACAAGAATGCGACGACGCTGAAGGAGATCGGGCGCTCGACCGCAGGCGTGACGCTGGGCTCGGGCGAAGGCGGCAATGCGTTCGGCGACCGCTTCTTCATCCGCGGGTTCGACGCGCGCAACGACGTGTTCATCGACGGCATCCGCGATCCCGCCGTTTCCATTCGCGAGAACTTCTTCACCGAGCAGATCGAAATTCTGCGCGGGCCGGCATCCTCCTATGCCGGCCGCGGCACGGCCGGCGGCGCCATCAACATCGTCACCAAGCAGGCCGGTGATCGCAACTTCCAGCGCGTGGATTCCGAGTTCGGTACCGACATGACCAAGCGCGTCACGCTCGACGTCAACCAGGTCATCGATCCGACCTTCTCGGTGCGCACCGGCGGCCTGTTCCAGGACGCAAACGTGGCCGGCCGCAACTATGTGACCGACAATCGCTGGGGTTCCTTCATCTCGACCAAGTACACCCCGACCAGCGACATCAAGATCACGACGAACTACGTCCATACTGATCTCAGCGGTCTGCCGGATTTCGGCGTACCCTATTACAAGCAGGGCAATGTCCCGGTGACCTCCGCCGGCATTCCGCGCGGCAACTGGTACGGCTTCCTCAATCGCGACTTCCAGACCGCGCGGCAGGATTTCGGCACCGGCATCATCGAGTACAAGGTCAACGAGGCCATCACGCTGACCAGCAAGGTGCGCGGCGAGCACTCGGTGCTCAACTACATCGGCACGCTGCCGCAGAACCCGAACACGACCAGCCCCAATCCTCTGCTCTGGACCACGACGGCGAGCGCGCAGAGCCGCTTGCAGAACGTGGACGTGTGGGCGAACCAGAACGAGGCCACGTTCAAGCTCGACACCGGCGGGGTCAAGCACACCGCGGTGTTCGGCGTCGAATATGCGAACGAGAACATCTCGATCGACCGCTACGCCGGCCTCTCGTCCGAGCTGTCCGGTTCCGCCTTCACAAGCAGCGGCGCCGTGACGGGGGTCAATCTCTATTCCCCGCAATACACCAACATTCCCTTCAGCATTCCCGGAGTGTTCGGAAATCCGACGCGCTATGGCGTCAACACCAGCAGCGTCTATGTCATGGACACCGCGAACTGGCAGGACACCATCATCGTCAACGGCGGTGTGCGCTACGACGGCTATAGCCAGAGCGCGTCGAACAATTCGAACTACGTGAAGCAGAACTCCGATCTGGTGAACTACAACGTCGGTCTGGTCTACAAGCCGATGTCGATCGGCAGCATCTATGCGGCCTATGCGACCTCGGCCAATCCGTTTGGCTCCGAGCTGGACGCGACCGCCACCGACTACGGCGGTGTTCCTCCCAACTCGACCCTCTTGCTCGGGCCCGAGCGCAACAAGGCAATCGAGCTCGGCACCAAATGGGAGCTCGCCGATCGCCACCTGCTGGTCACCGGTGCGCTGTTCCAGACCACCAAGGACAACGCGCGCGAGACCGTCGCCGGCCTGCTGACATCGGGCGCGGCCTACCGGATCCAGGGCATCGACATCGAAGCCGAGGGCAAGATCACCGATCGCTGGAGCATCTTCGGCGGCCTGGTGCTGATGCAGTCGAAGGTCACGCAGAGCGGCGTTGCCTCGAATCTCGGCCTGCAGCTTGCCAACGTTGCCCACCAGTCGTTCAGCATGCTGACCAAGTACAAGTTCGACGGCGGCTGGGAGCTCGGCGGCCAGGCGGTGTACCGTTCCAAGGTCTATGGCGGTACGTTCGCGGCCAACACCAACGAGCTGCCGAGCTATTGGCGCTTCGATGCCTTCGTCGAGAAGAAGATCGACAAGAACTGGACCATGAAGTTCTACGCGCAGAACCTGACCAACAAGCTCTATTACGACTCGTTCTATCGCAGCGCGGTGCCGTTCGTGGCGGTCGCGCCGGGCCGGGCGTTCTACGTCGTGACCACAGCGAAGTTCTGATCATGTTGACATGCCTGCCAGGCGTTCTCAGCAAGAATGATGTGGCGGATTTCCGCCGCATCATGGACGCGAGCGAATGGGAGGACGGCCGCTCCACCGCCGGCGCGCAGTCGGCGATGGTCAAACGGAACGAGCAACTGCCGCCCGATAGCGAAGTCGCGCGAAAACTCGGCAACCGCATCATCTCGGCGCTGACGTCGAATCCGCGTTTCATCGCGGCGGCAATCCCGCTCCAGATCTTCCCGCCGTTGTTCAACCGCTATGCGGCGAGCAGTGGCCACCATTTCGGCCTGCATGTCGACAACGCAATCCGCGGTGACCGTCTGACCGGCCTTCGCATCCGCACGGACCTGTCGGTCACGCTGTTCCTCGCCGAGCCGGAAGAGTACGACGGTGGCGAACTTGTGATCGAGGACGCTTACGGATCGCACGAAGTGAAGTTGCCAGCCGGCGACTGCGTGCTCTATCCCTCGACCAGTCTCCATCTCGTCACCCCCGTGACGAGCGGAACACGGGTTGCGTCTTTCTTCTGGCTTCAGAGCATGATACGGGACGATCAAGCCCGGAGCATGATCTTTGACCTCGACACCGCGATACAGGCGCTGGTGGAACGGCTCGGGCGTGACGATCCCGAAACGGTCAAATTGACGGGTATCTATCACAACCTCATTCGCTACTGGGCCGAAGTATGAAGACCAAGACCTCAAGAGCAAGCCTTGCCGCCGCCGCGATGCTGGCGGCCGGCTGGCTCGCATCCCCCGTATCCGCCCAGACCCAAACCCCGCCGGCACCGGCGCAATCGGCAGCTCAGCCGGCCCCGGCCGGTCCGGCTCCGGCGGCGCCCAGTGCTCCTTCGGCTTCGACGGCGGCCGCTCCGACGGCGTCGCCCGCGGCCACCGTTTCGACCACCGCCAAGCCCGATGCGGCCGCCGTCGCGCCGGCGATGAAGGAATTGTCGCCCTGGGTCATGTTCATGTCGGCCGACGTCATCGTGAAGGCGGTGATGATCGGGCTCGCCTTCGCATCGCTGATGACCTGGACCGTCTTCATCGCCAAGTCGGTCGAACTGTCAGTCGCATCCGCCAAGCTTCGCTCGGCACTGAAAAAGATTTCGGAGACGCGCTCCCTCGCCGAAGCGCAGATGGCGCTCGGAGCCAAGGAGGGGATTCTGCCGTCCTTTCTGGCGGCGGCGCTGCGCGAGGCGCGGATGTCGGCCGGCCTGTCGAGCGATGCCGGCATCAAGGAGCGCGCGGCCTCCAGCTTTTCCGAGATCGTGCGCGCCGAGGCACGGCGCATCCGGATCGGCATGGGCGTGCTCGCGACCATCGGCTCGACGTCCCCCTTCGTCGGCCTGTTCGGCACGGTCTGGGGCATCATGAACAGCTTCATCGGCATCTCGAAGTCGCAGACCACGAACCTCGCCGTCGTTGCGCCCGGCATCGCCGAGGCGCTGCTCGCCACCGCGATCGGCCTCGTCGCCGCGATCCCCGCCGTCATCATCTACAACCATTTCTCGCGCGTGACGAAAAGCTATCTCGAACTCGTCAGCCGCGCCTCGGGTGCCGCGGCGCGGCTGCTCTCGCGTGATCTCGACCGCAGCCACGGCAGCGTGCATTCGCGCGCGGCGGAGTGAACCATGGCCGTTTCGCTCGCAGACAACGATGACGACGACGATTTCTCGGAAACGCATGAGATCAACGTCACGCCGTTCATCGACGTCATCCTGGTGCTGCTGATCATCTTCATGGTCGCAGCGCCGCTCTCCACGGTCGACCTGCCGATCGATCTGCCGACGTCGAGCGCGATGCCGCAGAAGAAGCCGGACAAGCCGACCTATCTCAGCATCAAGCCCGATCTGACGCTTGCGATCGGAGAAAACCCGGTCCACCGGGCCGAGCTGATCGGGACGCTCGATGGATTGTCCGACATGAGCAAGGACAAGTACGTCTTCCTGCGCGCCGACAAGTCGGTGCCGTATGGGGAGTTGATGGGTATCATGGAGCTGTTGCGCTCGGGCGGCTATACGCGGGTGAAACTGGTGGCGCTGGAAGGCGCTCCGGGCGCGCCTGCGGCCGGCGCCGCTCAGCCTTGAGAAGGCCCGCTATGTCGGACGAACTCAGACCATCCCGGAAGCTCTGGATCCTGGCCGCGGTGGCTGCGCTCGTGCTTCATCTGGGTGGCGCCGTGCTCGCGCTGGCGCACCTGCGCGCCGATGACGATGGCGACGGTCTGGGGGCAGCCGGCGCGGAGTTCGCGGTGGAGATGACGTCGCCTCCGGTTCAAGAGTCCAATCTGCCCGTCGCGCCGACAGAATCGGACGAGTCGGAAGAGCGCCCGGCGCTGCCTGAGCAAAAGACCGAGACGAAGGAGACCGACCTTCCTCAGGATCGGCCGCAACAAATCGAGGATGCCGATCGTATCGTCACCGAGAACAAGCCGAAGAAGGAACAGGACGACGATCCGAAGGTGGCTGCGATTGAAACGCCGGCCATGGAGGCATCCCAGAAGTCTGTTGCAGCGGATCGGCAGACTTTCGAAGACGCAACACGCGAGGGCGAGAAGGCCATGGCGCCGGTGCTCGGCATCGGCAAAGACCTGCTGAAGCTAACGACCGATTGGAACCGCAAGGTCAGTGCGCATCTCGCCGCGCACAAGGTCAATCCGGAGGGCAAGGAGCCGAAGGACCAGACTGCCAAGGTGAGCTTCGCGCTCAACCGCAGAGGCAACGTGGTTTCGGTCGATGTCGTGGTATCGTCCGGAGATCCGGCTTACGATGCCGCTGCGATCTCCATGGTCCACAAATCCGATCCTTTCCCGGTCCCGCCGACCGAGCTCACCGAGGACCGGTTCGAGCGCACCGTCGAGATCAAGTTCAAGCCGCGGGAAGAGAAGAAAAAGAAGAAGACGGCTCAGGGCCAGTAGAGCCGGATGCCGACATAAACCACGACCAGGCAGGCGAAGATCAGCGCCACGGGCAGCGGCCGTTTCTGAGGGCCAGCAAATGCCGCCGCCCCCGAAGCGGCTTTCTTCGGCTTGGGTGGCGGGCGGCGGAAGGCGGTAACATTGTCCGCGGCCGGCTCGGCCGCGCGTGGGCAGACGTCGGGCGGGGTTCCGGCGCCGCCCATCTCGGCATAATAGGCCTTGTAGATCGCGCCGATGGTGGCCTCGGTGGCATCACCCTCGCTCATTTGCGCCAGCAGGTTCTGATAGCTCGCCAGGAACTCCTGGGCCTCCGGCGGCAGCGCGGACGATCCGTTGAGCTTGGCCATCATCTTCCAGGTGGCGAAATCGGCACGGGCACGGGTGTCGGCGCGTCGCGCGATCAGCATATCGGCAGCTTTGACCAAGTCGGCCTCTGGCCCTTCGGCCTGTGTTCGGTGTGGCTGTTCAACTACGCATTGCCGGTCAGGAAGAGAACAGCCTGAATCACATAACCGGTCAACGTTCGCAGTATTGCTGAAATAACATCAAGATTTAGACCGAGCCGGGAACCCGCAAGCGGTAGCAGGATCAAGAGCGCGATCAGGATCAGCATCCCGAACGGCTCCAGCCGCGCCAGCAGCACGGCAAGGGGGCGGGGCAACAGCCCGACCGCGACCCGCCCGCCATCGAGCGGCGGAATCGGCATCATGTTGAACACAGCCAGGATCGCGTTGATCACGAGAGCATTCTTGAGGTTGTCCGCCACCCATTTCGCCGAGCTCGCGGGGACCAGGGGCAGCGCATGGAAGGCGAGGGCGGCCGCCAGCGCCAACACGATGTTGGTGACGGGCCCGGCCAGCGCCACCCAGACCATGTCGAGCCTGGGATTGTTGAGCTTGCGGAAATTCACCGGCACCGGCTTGGCGTAACCAAACAGGAATGGCGAATGCGCAAGCAGCAGCATCGCCGGCAGGATCAGCGTGCCGAACGGCTCGATGTGCCGGAGCGGATTGAAACTGACGCGGCCGAGCTGTGAGGCCGTGTTGTCCCCGAGCCGGTCCGCAACGAAGGCATGCGCGGCCTCGTGGAAGGTGATGGCGAGCACCAATGGCAGCACCCACACCGATAAGTCATAAAAGGAAATGTTCACGGCTCGTCCGTCCCGGTTCGCTCGCGGCCTTGCAGCCGTTCCAGCCAAACCGGCGAATGCAGCGACGCTTCACGTCAACATAGGGTGGCCGGTTCCGAAATGCCACGCTGCAAATGATCCGCTGCGGGCCGCCGTGCAAATCAGGCCGGGATTGTCCCCGGATATTGCGTCAGACCGTCGTCGAGCTTCAGCCAGGCGGGCTTTTCCGACACCCAGATGTGCTCGGTCGGCGTAAACGCATTGCGATCGTCGAAAACGGAGAGGGACACGCCTGCGAGCGTGCCATTGCGCCGCCAGGCGAACAGCCGCGTGCCGCATTGCTTGCAGAACACCCGATCGATGTTCTCCGAGGACGCATAGCGGGCGGTGTCACCTTCGACGGTCAGCGCACGCTGGTCGAACTGAGCACGGGCGAAGAAAGGCGAGCCCATTGCCTTCTGGCAGGTGCGGCAATGGCAGACGCGGACGTTGAGCGGCTCCCCCTCCGCCTTGAACCGAACCGCGCCGCACAGGCATCCACCTTCCCGGATCATGGTGTCCTCAATAGGTTGCGCGACCGCCCGAGATGTCGAACACCGCGCCGGTCGAGAACGCGCAGTCCTCCGACGCGAGCCAGCTCACCATTGCGGCGAGCTCTTCGACCAGCACGAAGCGCCCCTTCGGGATCTTCGACAGCATGAAGTCGATATGCTGCTGCGTCATCTGGTTGAAGATCGCCGTCTTCGCGGCCGCCGGCGTCACCGCATTGACGAGGATGTCATGGGCGGCGAGCTCCTTGCCGAGCGATTTCGTCAGCGCGATCAGGCCGGCCTTGGACGCCGAATAATGCGAGGCGTTCGGATTGCCTTCCTTGCCGGCGATCGAGGCGATGTTCACGATGCGCCCGTATTTCTGCTTGAGCATCACAGGCACGATCGCCTTGCAGACGATGAAGGGACCGTCGAGGTTGATGCGCAGAACCTTGCGCCATTCCTCGAGGTCGGTCTCCCAGACCGGCTTGTTGATTCCGGCAATGCCGGCATTGTTGACGAGGATGTCGATCTTGCCGAAGGCCGCCATCGTTGCATCGCGGGCCTGCTCGACGGCGGCGGTGTCGGTGACGTCGACCTTGAAGACCTTTGTTTCGCCGCCGATCTCCTTGGCGGTCTTTTCCGCCAAGCCTGAGTCAAAGTCCCAGATCGCGACCTTGGCGCCGGACGCAACGAAGCGCTCGGCGATGGCGCGGCCAAAACCCTGCGCGCCGCCGGTGACGATGGCGACGCGGCCGGTGAGATCGATCTTGTTCATGAGATTAATCCCCTGGCGTCAGAGCATGTAACCGCCATCGACGACAAGGTCGACGCCGGTCGTGAAGGCGCTCTCGTCGCTGCCGAGATAGACCGCCATATGGGCGATTTCCTCGGCGGTGCCGAGCCGGCCCATCTTCTGGCGGGAGACGAACATCTCCTTGCCCTGCGGGCCTTGCGCGGCCGCGCGATCGAGCATCGAGGGTGTCTCGACGGTGCCGGGGCAGATCGAGTTGCAGCGGATGCCCTTGGTGATGAAGTCGAGCGCCACCGCGCGCGACAGCAGCGACACCGCGGCTTTGGACGAGCTATAGACGTAACGGTTGGCCGGCGGCCTCAAGGCCGCACAGGACGAGATGTTTACGATGCTGCCGCCGCCGCCGACGATCATGTCGGGCAGGAAGGCTTTGATGGTCCGGTGCATCGATTTGACGTTGAGGTCGAACGAGAAATCGAAATCCTCCTCCGAGCATTCGAGGATTGTGCCGTGGTGTACGAAACCCGCCGCATTGAGCAGGATGTCGATCTTGCCGACACGCTTGGCAAAGGCGTTGACGTCGGCGGTGTTGCGGACGTCGAGCTTTGCGACCTCGGCGATACCTTCCTTGGCTAGCTCCGCAATGCCGCTCTCGTTGATGTCGGTGGCGATCACGGTCGCGCCCTCACGCGCGAATGCGATCGCGCAGGCGCGGCCGATGCCAGCTGCCGCAGCCGTGACGACGGCGCGTTTGCCCTTGAGGCGGTCTGCCATTTTCTTCTCCTTCTCGATTCTGATCTATCCGCCGTCATTGCGAGGAGCACTTGCGACGAAGCAATCCAGGCTATCTCTGAGGAGACATCTGGATTGCTTCGCTTTGCTCGCAATGACGATGTGGCTGCTAGTGATTATCCCGCGCCACACCAAATGTGCCGGCGACATTCTGGTAGCGCGTGGCGAGCTCCATGCAGGCACCGGTCGCGTGCTGGCCCACGGTGTTGCGATAAAGCTCCTGCCACGGCGTCTGGTTCGGCGGATGCTTGAAGCCGCCATTGGCCGCCAGTTCAGCGTGGCGCTTCTTCACCTCGTCATCCGAAATGAGAATGTTGGCGCTGCCCTTGTTCAGATCGACCCGCACCTTGTCGCCGGTCCTCAGGATCGCGAGGCCCCCATTGGCGGCGGCTTCCGGCGAAGCATTGAGGATCGAGGGCGAGCCGGAGGTGCCGGACTGGCGGCCGTCGCCGATGCAGGGCAGGGAGTGGATGCCGCGTTTGATCAGCGCCGCCGGCGGCTGCATGTTCACGACCTCGGCGCCGCCGGGGTAGCCGATCGGGCCGGTGCCGCGGATGAACAGCACGCAGCGCTCGTCGATGTCGAGCGAGGCATCGTCGATCCGCTCGTGATAGTCCTCCGGACCCTCGAACACGATGGCGCGGCCCTCGAAGGCGTTGAGGTCCTTCGGGTTGCTGAGATAGCGATCGCGGAATTCCTTGGAGATCACCGAGGTCTTCATGATCGCGGAATCGAACAGGTTGCCCTTCAGCACCAGGAAGCCGGCGTCCTTCACCAGCGGCTTGTCGTAAGCCCAGATCACGTCGTTTTCGGGCGCGGGTGCATTGGCACAGTTCTCGCCGATGCCGCGGCCGTTGACGGTCACCGCGTCTTCATGGATGCGCTTGTGCTTCATCAATTCGCGCACCACGGCCGGCACGCCGCCGGCGCGGTGGAATTCCTCGCCGAGATAGAAGCCGGCCGGCTGCATGTTGACCAGCAGCGGCACGTCGTGGCCGACCTTCTGCCAGTCCTCGATCGTGAGCTCGACGCCGATGTGACGGGCCAGCGCGTTGATGTGGATCGGCGCATTGGTCGAGCCGCCGATCGCCGAATTGATCACGATACAGTTCTCGAACGCCTTGCGAGTCAGGATGTCCGAAGGCTTGAGGTCTTCCCACACCATTTCGACGGCGCGCTTGCCGGTCTCGTAGGCGATCTGGCCGCGCTCGCGATAAGGTGCGGGGATCGCCGCGCAGCCCGGCAGCGAGAAGCCGAGTGCTTCGGCAAGCCCGTTCATGGTCGAAGCGGTGCCCATGGTGTTGCAATGGCCGACCGACGGTGCCGAGGAGGCCACGATCTCCATGAACTCTTCATAGTCGATCTCGCCGGCGGCGAGCCGCTCGCGCGACTTCCAGACGATGGTGCCGGAACCGGTGCGCTCGCCGGCATGCCAGCCGTTCAGCATCGGGCCGCCCGACAGCACGATCGCCGGCAGGTTCACGGTCGCCGCCGCCATCATGCAGGCCGGCGTGGTCTTGTCGCAGCCGGTGGTGAGCACGACGCCGTCGAGCGGATAGCCGTAGAGGATCTCGACGAGGCCAAGATAGGCGAGGTTGCGATCGAGCGCTGCGGTCGGTCGCTTGCCGGTCTCCTGGATCGGATGGGTCGGGAATTCCATCGCAATGCCGCCGGCCTCGCGAATGCCCTCACGGACGCGATGGGCAAGTTCGATATGGTGGCGGTTGCAGGGGGAAAGGTCGTTGCCGGTCTGGGCGATGCCGATGATCGGCTTGCCGGACTGCAGCTCGGCGCGGGTGAGGCCGTAATTGAGGTAGCGCTCCATATAGAGCGCGGTCATGCCCGGATTGTGCGGGTTATTGAACCACTCCTGCGAGCGAAGGTGGCGTCTTGAGCCGTTGCTGGCGGACGCATGCCCATTGGTTGGTTTTTTTGTCATTGGTTTCTCCTGCAATGCAAACGCACTGGCGTCCGTCCGAGGGTGTCGGCTTGTGCGATGCCCAACGCGCGATTGATCCATCGCTGGCCCGCTGGCGGGTCGTTTCCTCACAATCCGATACTAGTCATGGCCAGTTGGTAACGCTACCATTTTGTTCGCCGCACCCGCGCGCGAAACGGCTGGCGTGCTCTCCGAATGGCGCGACGACGAACTCTGCCGCTCGATGACTTTGAAGCCGAGATCGAGCACCGGCCGCTCCGGACGCCGTCCCTCGATCGCCTCGATCAGCATGGTGGCGGCCGTCTTGCCCATCTCGTAGCGGTTGGTGCGCACGCTGGTGAGGGTGGGGACGGCGGACGCCATGAATTCGAGGTCATTGAAGCCGACGATCGCGACCTGGTCCGGGATCGCGATCTCGCGGCGCCGGCATTCAAACAGAACGCCCAGCGCGAGGTCGTCATTGGCGCAGAACACCGCATCGAGGCCCGGCTCTCGCGCCAGCAGATCGGTAAACAGGGCGCCGCCGAGCGTCACCGAGGTCGGTGTCGCGGTCGTGACGACGAGGCGCTGCTCGAACAATGCGGCGTCCTTCATGGCCGCGACATACCCGTCCAACCGCCGCTGCACCCGCGGATCCATGCGCGCCCCGACGAAGCCGACCTTGCGGTGCCCCTGTTCGAACAGGTGCGCAACCGCTGCGCGGGCTGCATCATAGTGCGAAAAGCCGATCATCATGTCGACCGGATCGGGGCCGATCTCCATGATCTGCACGATCGGGCAGTCCGCGGCTTCCAGCATCGCGCGCGATTCCGCGGTCTGGTCGATGCCGGTGACGATCAGTCCGGCCGGCTTCTGCGCGAGAAACAGACGCAGCAGCTTCTCCTCCTGGAGAATGCTGTAGCGTGTGTTGGACAATTGGATCGAGTAACGGTTGCCTTCGGACGCATCGTAGATGCCGCGCAGCACGTCCGAGAACACGTTGTTGGTAAGAGAGGGGATCAAGACACCGATGACCTCGGTGCGTTGCGAGGCCAGCGCGCGTGCCGCAAGGTTCGGGACATAGCCGAGCTCCTTGGCGGCGCTCTCGACCCGCGTCCGCTTGGCGATCGACAGCGCCTCCGGATTACGAAAGAAGCGGGACGCTGTAATGGGACTGACGCCGGCAAGCTCGGCGACTTCCGCCAGCCGGATTTTGCCTGATTTGGTGCGTTGTCCACCCATTTGCTGCTCTTATCATAGTCGGTCCCGCAAACAAAGGAGCGTTGACAGCGCTACCAACAGCGACTAACCAAAGACAAATTGCCAAAACCGCACAAACTGCCGACAATGTTGCCCGTTAAGGTGGGGCTTCGTTCGGCGAAGTCTGAAAAACAAGACGGTCGCGGCGCTAAGAGGCGTCGTGGACTTTCGAGGAGGGAGCTAGATGTCGTCTGTGCAAATCCGCGACGTGCGGAAATCGTTCGGCAATTTTGAAGTCCTGCACGGCGTGACTGTACCGATCGAGGATGGCCAGTTCGTCGTCCTGGTTGGCCCCTCCGGCTGCGGCAAGTCGACGCTTCTGCGCATGCTCGCCGGTCTCGAGAACATCACCTCCGGCACGATCTCGATCGGCGACCGCGTCGTCAACAATGTCCAGCCCAAGGAGCGGGACATTGCGATGGTGTTCCAGAACTACGCGCTCTATCCGCACATGACGGTCGCCGACAACATGGGCTTCTCGCTGAAGCTGCGGAATGCCGGCTCCGATGAGATCAACAAGCGCGTCAAGCGCGCCGCCGAGATTCTCGCGCTGTCGCCCCTGCTCGATCGCTACCCGCGTCAGCTCTCCGGCGGCCAGCGCCAGCGCGTCGCGATGGGCCGCGCCATCGTGCGCGATCCTCAGGTCTTCCTGTTCGACGAGCCCTTGTCCAACCTCGACGCCAAGCTGCGCGTGGCCATGCGCACCGAGATCAAGGAGCTGCACCAGCGGCTGAAGACGACGACCGTCTACGTCACCCACGATCAGATCGAAGCCATGACCATGGCCGACAAGATCGTCGTCATGCATGACGGCATCGTCGAGCAGATGGGTACGCCGCTCGAGCTCTACGACAAGCCCGACAACCAGTTCGTCGCCGGCTTCATCGGTTCGCCCGCAATGAACTTCCTGAAGGGGCATGTGCGCGTCAACGGCGTTGCGACCTTCGAGGGGCCGAACGGCGTCAAGCTGCCGCTCAAGACCGCGCCGGGGGCATCCGACGGCCTTCCCGCCGTCTACGGCGTGCGGCCCGAGCATTTCACCATTGCCGATGACGGCGCCGAAGCCGAGATCGTCGTGGTCGAGCCGACCGGCTCGGAGACGCAAGTGTTCGCCAAGATCGGCGGCGAGCAGGTCGTCGCGGTCTTCCGCGAACGCCACCAGTTCAACCCGGGCGACAAGATCCGGCTGAAGCCCGACCCGTCACTGGTGCACTTGTTCGACGAGGCGACGGGAAAGCGCCTGAACGCGTAGCGTACGCTTTACTTAAGATAATAAAAAAGCATCACAGGGAGGATGACATGCAAGACTTTACCCGCCGGACTCTGATTCAAGGCGGAACGGCACTGGCTGCAACCGGCATGCTCACCGGGCCGGCGCTGTTCGATTTCGCGAAAGCCTGGGCGCAGAGCGCGCCCTGGAAGGCGGAGCCCGGCGCCAAGCTGACCGTGATGCGATGGAAGCGCTTCGTGCCGGCGGAAGACGATGCGTTCAACGCGATGGTCGCGGCGTTCAAGGCTGCGACCGGCACCGAGATGAACGTGTTCAGCGAATCCTTCGAGGACGTGCAGCCGAAGGCCTCCGTTGCAGCCAATACCGGCTCCGGCCTCGATCTCGCCTGGGGCTTGCATACGCTGCCGCAACTGTTCCCCACCAAAGTGCTGAAGATGAACGACGTCGCCGATTATCTCGGCAAGAAATACGGCGGCTGGACCGATGCGGCCGCCAAGACCTGCATGCAAGGCAACGACTGGCTCGGCATTCCCGTTGCGACCAACGGCGGCTACATGACGTACCGCAAGTCGGCGCTCGACAAGGCGGGCTTCAAGGAATTCCCGAAGGATTTCCCCAGCTTCCTCGAGATGTGCAAGGCCCTGAAGGCGAACAACACGCCGGCCGGCTTCGCGCTCGGGCATGCGTCGGGCGACGGTAATTCCTGGCTGCACTGGGTGCTGTGGGGACACGGCGCCTACACCGTCGACCAGAACGACAAGATCATCATCAATTCGCCGGAGACGGCGAAGGCGCTGGAATATTGCAAGGCGCTGTTCGATGCCTTCATTCCGGGGACGGCATCCTGGAACGATTCCTCCAACAACAAGGCGTTCCTCGCCGGCGAGCTCTATTGCACCGCGAACGGCATCTCGATCTACGTGGCTGCCAAGACCGATGCGAGCAAGAAGGACCTTGCTGCTGATACCTATCACGCGCTCTGGCCGGTCGGACCGGTCGGCAAGCCGAGCGAGTTGCAGCTTGCGCTGCCGATCCTCGCTTTCAACTTCACCAAATACCCGAACGCCGCAAAGGCCTTCGTCGCCTTCATGCTGGAGAAGGAGAACTACGAAAAGTGGCTGGACGGCGCGCAGGGCTACCTGACGCAAACCTTGAATGCCTATGAATCGGCGCCGGTCTGGACGGCGGATCCCAAAAACGCCGTGTTCTCGCAGGCGTCCAAGCGCACGCTGCCGGCGTCCGGTATCGGCACGGTTGGCGAAAAGGCGGCAACTGCAATTGCCGACTTCATTGTCGTCGACATGTTCGCCAACTACTGCACCGGCACGAAGGATGCGAAGGGCGCGATGGCTGAAGCCGAGCGCCAGCTGAAGCGCATCTATCGCTGAAGGTCACCGAGCGGGCGGCAGTCGCGCCGCCCGCTCGTCAACATTTCGATCAGGGATATCGGGCATGGCTGATGTCGCAATTCCCCGGGCCAAGCCTCAGATGATCGAGGCCAACGCCTGGACCCAGCTCAAACACAACCGCAACTGGCTCGGCTTCTGGTTCATGGTGCCGGCCATGGCGTTCCTGATCTTCTTCCTGGCCTATCCGCTGGGGCTCGGTATCTGGCTGTCCTTCACCGACACCCGCATCGGCAGGGTCGGGCAGTTCGTCGGCACCGAGAACTATGAGTGGCTCTGGGACGACTCCATCTTCTGGCTGTCGGTGTTCAACACACTGCTCTACACCTTCGTCGCGAGCGCCATCAAATTTGCGATCGGGCTCTATCTCGCACTGCTGCTGAACGAGAATATGCCGTTCAAGGCGATGCTGCGCGCCATGGTCTTGATCCCCTTCATCGTGCCGACGGTGCTCTCGGCACTGGCGTTCTGGTGGATCTTCGATTCGCAGTTCTCCATCATCTCCTGGTCGCTGAAGCATCTCGGCCTGATCAATCAGAACATCAATTTTCTCGGCGACACGACCTGGGCGCGCATTTGCGTGATCTTCGCCAACATCTGGCGCGGCGTGCCGTTCGTAGCGATCACGCTGCTCGCCGGCCTGCAGACGGTGTCGCCGTCGCTCTATGAAGCCGCAACACTCGACGGCGCCACGCGCTGGCAGAATTTCCGCTTCATCACCTATCCGCTGCTGACGCCGATCATCGCCGTCGTGATGACCTTCTCGGTGCTGTTTACCTTCACCGACTTCCAGCTGATCTGGGCGATGACGCGCGGCGGCCCCGTCAACGCCACCCATCTGATGGCGACGCTGTCTTACCAGCGCGCGATCATTGCGGGACAGTTGGGTGAGGGGGCTGCGATCTCGAGCGCCATGATCCCCTTCCTGCTCGCAGCAATCATGGTGTCGTGGTTCGGCCTGCAGCGCAGGAAATGGCAGCAGGGAGAGAACAATGACTGATCTGCCGACCAGGTCGATTGATCTCAAGGCCGTGCTATCTGGGTCCTCTCCGACGGCGGCGAAGGACGATCATAGCGAGGGCATGAGCTATCTGCAGTCGGTTCCGCGCCGGCTTGTGACGCTGTATTTCCCGCTCACGATCATCGTCGTGGTCCTCCTGTTTCCGTTCTACTGGATGGCGCTCACCTCAGTGAAGCCGGACGACCAGTTGCTCGATCTCGAGAGGTTCAACCCGTTCTGGACCTGGAATCCGACCTTCAAGCATTTCCACAAGCTGCTGTTCGAGAGCTACTATCCGTATTGGCTCTGGAACACCATGTACGTGGCGATCTGCGCCACGATGCTCTCGATCATCGCATCGGTGCTCGCGGCCTACGCCATCGTGCGCCTGCGCTATAAGGGCGCCAATCTCGTCGGTGGGCTGATCTTCCTCGCCTATCTGGTGCCGCCGTCGATCCTGTTCATTCCGCTCGCCACCGTCGTGTTTCAGTACGGCCTGTTCGACTCGCCGCTGGCGCTGATCCTGACCTATCCAACCATCCTGATCCCGTTCTCGACCTGGCTGCTGATGGGCTACTTCAAGACCATCCCGTTCGAGCTCGAGGAGTGCGCGCTGATCGACGGGGCGAGCCGCTGGCAGATCCTGACCAAGATCGTCCTGCCGCTCGCAATTCCCGGCCTGATCTCGGCCTTCATCTTCTGCTTCACGCTGTGCTGGAACGAGTTCATCTACGCGTTGACCTTCCTGCAGTCGACCAGCAACAAGACGGTGCCGGTCGCGATCGTCAACGAGTTCGTGGATGGTGACATCTACCGCTGGGGTTCGCTGATGGCGGGTGCCCTGGCCGGCTCGCTGCCGCTCGTCATCCTTTACGCCTTCTTCGTGGAGCATTATGTGTCCGCGATGACCGGCGCCGTGAAGGAGTGATCGCGGGGTCTGCCACGGGAGCGCCGCCGGAGGCCTGCGCGTTCCGGCCAATAAGAAGGAGTTAAGCTCTTGCACATTCTGGTTCTCGGCGCCGCCGGCATGGTCGGCCGCAAATTGTGTGAACGGCTGTTGCGCGACGGCCGGCTCGGCAAGAGCGACATCACGAAGCTGACCATGCATGACGTGATCGAGCCGAAGAAGCCGGAGAATGCTGGTTTCCCCGTCGAGACGGTGTCGGGCGATTTCGCCGTGCCGGGGGCTGCCGAAAAGCTGATCGCCGGCCGCCCGGACGTGATCTTCCATCTGGCCGCCATCGTCTCCGGCGAAGCCGAGCTCGATTTCGACAAGGGCTACCGCATCAATCTCGACGGCACCCGCATGCTGCTCGACGCCGTCAGGCTCGTTGGCGGCGGCTACAAGCCGCGCGTGGTCTTCACGTCCTCGATCGCGGTGTTCGGCGCGCCGTTCCCGGACGCGATCGGCGATGAATTCTTCCACACGCCGCTGCTGAGCTACGGCACCCAAAAGGCGATCGGCGAACTCCTGCTGGCGGACTATTCGCGCCGCGGCTTCCTCGACGGCATCGGCATCCGCCTGCCGACCATCTGCATCCGGCCCGGCCTGCCCAACAAGGCGGCATCGGGCTTCTTCTCCAACATCCTGCGCGAACCTCTGGCAGGCAAGGAAGTGGTGCTTCCCGTCTCCGAGGACGTTCGTCACTGGCACGCCACACCGCGCTCGGCGGTCGGCTTCCTGCTCCACGCCGGCACCATGGACCTTGCCGCGGTGGGCCCGCGCCGCAATCTGACCATGCCAGGCCTGTCGGCGACGGTCGGCGAGCAGATCGCCGCGTTGAAGCGCGTTGCGGGTGAAAAGGTCGCTGCACGCATCAAGCGCGAGCCTGATCCCTTCATCGTCGGCATCGTCGGCGGTTGGCCGCGCAATTTCAATGCGAAGCGGTCGCTCGAGCTCGGCTTCACCACGGCCGAGAAGACCTTCGACGACATCATCCGCATTCACATCGAAGACGAGCTCGGCGGCAACTTCGTCGCCTGATCTCTGACAGAGCGGGCCCTGGTGATGGCGAGCGTTGCTTGCATCGGCGAATGCATGGTCGAGCTCCGGCAGGCCCAAGGCGGCGCGTCTGCCGCGCAGGGCGGCGGCCTTTACTCGCGCGGCTTCGGCGGTGATACCCTCAACACCGCCGTGTATCTCGCGCGGCTCGAGGTCAAGGTCGACTATCTCACCGCACTCGGCGACGACGGCCTCAGCGACGAGATGATCGCGGCCTGGAATGCGGAAAACGTCGGCACGAGGCGTGTCGTGCGGCTGGCGGGCAAGCTGCCTGGCCTTTACATGATCCAGCTCGATGCGAAGGGCGAGCGCCAGTTCTTTCACTGGCGCGACAGCGCGGCGGCGCGGCAGCTGATGAGCCTGCCGGAAACCGACGAGCTGCTCAACTCGCTGATGAGCTACGACGTCGTCTATCTATCCGCGATCACGCTCTCGATCTATGATGCTTCGGGGCGCGATCGCCTGTTCGCGGCGATCAAGCGCGCGCGCCTGCTCGGCACCCGCTTCGTGTTCGATACGAACTTTCGCGCGCGGGGATGGCCGGACCGCGATGTCGCGCGCGAGGTGTTTGCCGCGGCGTTTGCGGCCG
Source organism: Bradyrhizobium sp. 199 (assembly GCF_023073355.1). Classification (GTDB taxonomy): domain Bacteria; phylum Pseudomonadota; class Alphaproteobacteria; order Rhizobiales; family Xanthobacteraceae; genus Bradyrhizobium. The sequence goes on along the minus strand of NZ_JADPJI010000005.1, from coordinate 2,062,091 downwards.
CCGACATCGTGCTGACCTCGACCGAGGATCTGCTCGCGCTCTATCCCGGCGAGAGCCACGAGCAATTGATGGCGCGCATTCCCACGCCCGAGCTGGTATTCCGGCTGGCCGAGCCGGTGAGCCTCTTGCGCTTCCCCGGCGGCACCCACGAGGTCCGCGCCGAACCCATGACCAAACCCGTCGTCGACACCACGGCGGCCGGCGACAGCTTTGCTGCGGCCTATATTGCCGCCCGGCTCGCCGGTTCCGATCCGGTCGAGGCGGCCCAGGCCGGGCATCGCCTCGCCAGCCTCGTGATCTGCTATCCTGGCGCCATTATTCCGGGCTATGCCATGCCCCCGAAGAAACGGCACCGGCCGGCGACCTCACGTCAAGCGACCAAGTGAATTGAGACCCTATGCCCACGAGTGCCCAACAGAACCACCTCGTCGCGCTGTTCAAGGCAGCGACCGTCATTCCCGTCCTCACTATCGAGCGCATCCAGGACGCCGTGCCGCTGGCGCGCGCGCTCGTCGCCGGCGGCGTCCGCACGCTGGAGGTGACACTGCGCACCCCCATAGCGATCGAGGCCGCGCGGGCGATGATGGCGGAAGTGCCCGAGGCTGTCGTCGGTATCGGCACCATCCTCAATCCGGCCGACTTCACCCGTGTCGAGAAGCTTGGCGTCGCCTTCGGCATCAGCCCGGGCCTGACACCCGATCTCCTGAAGGCGGCAGCCCACAGCTCCTTGCCGTTCGCCCCGGGCATCGCCACGGCGTCCGAGTTGATGATGGCGCTGTCGCACGGCTTCGACGTCGCAAAGTTCTTTCCGGCCGAGCAGGCCGGCGGCATCAAAGGCCTGCGCGCGCTCGCGGGACCCTTCCCGAACGTGCGGTTCTGCCCGACCGGCGGGGTCGGCGAGGCCAATGCCGCAAGCTGGCTCGCCGAGCCCAACGTGGTCGCGGTCGGCGGTTCCTGGCTGTGTCCGACCGCGGAGATCAAGGCCGGGAACTGGGCCGGCATAACTGCCATCTGCCAGCGCACCCTCACGGCCCTGAAAGCCACGTGAAGTCTTGCCATCCCTGGGCTAAGACTTAGCTCAGGACAAGACTTCAGGGAGAGAACACCATGACCGCCAGCATCGTCGGATGGGCGCATACGCCGTTCGGCAAGTTCGACACCGAAACCGTCGAAAGCCTCGTCACGCGCGTTGCCAACGAGGCGCTGGCCGATGCCGGCATTTCGGCCGGCGACGTCGACGAGATCGTGCTCGGCCATTTCAATGCCGGCTTCTCGGCGCAGGATTTTACCGCCTCCCTGGTGCTCCAGGCCGACCCGAAGCTGCGCTTCAAACCCGCGACCCGCGTCGAGAATGCCTGCGCCACCGGCTCGGCCGCCGTGCACCAAGGCCTGCGCGCGATTGCCGCAGGCGCCGCCAAGATCGTGCTGGTCGTTGGCGTCGAGCAGATGACGCGCACGCCTGGCGCGGAGATTGGCAAGAACCTGCTCAAGGCGTCCTATCTGCCTGAGGACGGCGACACCGTCGGCGGCTTTGCCGGCGTCTTCGGCAAGATCGCCAGCTCCTACTTCCAGAAATACGGCGACCAGTCGGATGCACTGGCGCTGATCGCGGCCAAGAACCACAAGAACGGCGTCGCCAATCCCTTCGCCCAGATGCGCAAGGATTTTGGCTTCGATTTCTGCCGCGCCGAGAGTGAGAAGAATCCTTACGTCGCCGGTCCCCTGAAGCGCACCGACTGCTCGCTGGTCTCCGACGGCGCCGCCGCGCTGGTTTTGGCCGGTGCCGAGACCGCCAAGGCCATGACCAAGTCGATCGGCTTCCGCGCCACCGCGCACGCCCAGGACTTCCTGCCGATGTCCAAGCGCGACATCCTCCAGTTCGAGGGCTGCACGGTCGCCTGGCAGCGCGCGCTGGAGAAGGCCGGCGTGACGCTGTCCGATCTCTCCTTTGTCGAGACCCATGACTGCTTCACCGTCGCCGAGCTGATCGAGTACGAAGCGATGGGCCTGACGCCGAGGGGGCAGGGCGCCCGCGCGATCAAGGAAGGCTGGACGCTGAAGGACGGCAAGCTGCCGGTCAATCCGTCCGGTGGTCTGAAGGCCAAGGGCCATCCGATCGGCGCCACCGGCGTCTCCATGCATGTGATGACCGCGATGCAGCTCGCAGGCCAGGCGCCCGAGGGCATGCAGCTCAAGAACGCCAAACTCGGCGGCATCTTCAACATGGGCGGTGCCGCAGTCGCCAACTACGTCTCCGTGCTGGAGCCGCTGAAGTAGTAGGGGTGGGCAAAGGCGCGAAAGCGCCGTGCCCACCGTCTTTCTTTGCGCTGGATCATGGTGGGCACGCTTCGCTCTGCCCATCCTATGGCTCCTGATAGATTTGCAGGGAATGCATCATGAGCGCTGACTACGAAACCTCACTGTCGATGGACGCACTCAACGATCGCATCGCGATCCTCGAGGACAATATCCGCCAGCTCATCGAGCAGGCCGCGGCGGCCTCGGGCGAGCAGAACGAGTCGCGCATCGCCGACCGGATCAACCAGCAGAATGACGAACTCGACCGGCTGCTCAAGATCCGCGAATCCCGCCAGAAGAAATAGCGGCCGATATCGCCGCGCGGCGCATGCGGCCATACGCCGGCCGCCCTTGCGCGCGCGATCTCGCTGCCGTTAGCTGGACCGAAATCGCGGGGCCGCGCCTTGAGCCCCAAGCGCAATCGGGAGCGAGTGATGGGGCCGCTGAAGGGCATCAAGGTCGTCGACATGACCACCGTGCTGATGGGGCCCTATGCGACCCAGATGCTCGGCGACTACGGTGCCGACGTCATCAAGGTGGAATCGCTCGACGGCGACGTCACCCGCCTGATTGGCCCGATGCGTCACGCCGGCATGGGGCCGGTGTTTCTCAACACCAACCGCAGCAAGCGCTCGATCTGCCTCGACCTGAAGAAGCCTGTGGGCCGCGAGGCCGTGCTGCGGTTGCTGAAGGACGCCGACGTCCTCGTCTACAACGTCCGCCCGCAGGCGATGGCACGGCTCCAGCTCGGCTACGATGTCGTCTCAGCAATCAATCCGCGCCTGGTCTATGCCGGCGTGTTCGGCTTTGGCCAGGACGGACCCTATGCGGCAAAACCCGCCTATGACGACCTGATCCAGGGCGCCACGGCTCTGCCGGCCTTGATGGCGCAGACCGGCGACGGCACACCGCGCTACGTGCCGAACGCGCTGGTCGACCGCATCGTCGGTCTCACCGCGGTCGGCGCGATTTGCGCCAGCCTGGTGCACCGCGACCGCACCGGCCGCGGCCAGCGCGTCGACATCCCGATGTTCGAGACCATGGCCGGCTTCGTCATGGGCGATCACATGGGCGGGCTCACCTATGAGCCGCCGCTCGACAAGGGCGGCTATGCCCGCCACCTGTCGCGCGACCGCCGCCCTTACAAGACGTCGGACGGCTATCTCAGCGTCATCGTCTACAACGACAAGCAGTGGGAGAATTTCTTCAAGGCGACCGCGCGCGACGACCTGCGCGCCGATCCCAAATTTGCGACCTTCGCGGGGCGCGCCGCCAACATCAACGTGGTCTATGCCGAACTCGCGCGCATCTTCGAGACGCGCACTACGGCCGAGTGGATCGACCTGCTCACCAAGGCCGACGTGCCCGTCATGCCGATGCACGATCTCGCCTCGATGCTGCACGATGAGCATCTCGAGGCGACGAATTTCTTCCCAGTCGTCGAGCATCCGACGGAAGGACCAATTCGCAGCATGAAGGTGACGGCGACCTGGTCCGAGACCGAGGCCGAGCCGGTGCGGTTGGCGCCGCGCCTCAACGAGCACGGCACGGAGATCTTGCGCGAGGTTGGCTATTCCCAAGACGAGATCGCCGCCATGGTCCGCGATGGCGTCACTCGCTCGCTGCCGGATTAGGAGAGAAGAGATGAAGACTCTCTCACCCGTCATTCCGGGGCGATGCGTAAGCATCGAACCCGGAATCTCGAGATTCCGGGCTCGGTCCTTCGGACCGCCCCGGAATGACAGGAGAAACCGATGAGCTTCATCACCGGAGTCGGCCTCACATCTTTCGGCAAGCATGAAGGATCATCGTCCCTCGACCTGATGAGCAAGGCCGCGCAAGCTGCACTGGACGATGCCGGCGTCAAACGGAGCGATATCGACGGCATTCTTTGCGGCTATTCCACGGTCTCGCCCCACATCATGCTGGCAACCGTGTTCGCCGAGCATTTCGGCATTCGTCCCGCTTACGCCCACGCCGTGCAGGTCGGCGGCGCCACCGGGCTCGCGATGACCATGCTCGCCCATCATCTCGTCGAAGCCGGCGTCGCACGCCACGTGCTGATCGTCGCCGGCGAGAACCGCCTCACCGGACAGAGCCGCGACGCCTCGATCCAGGCGCTGGCGCAGGTCGGCCATCCCGATTACGAAGTGCCGCTGGGCCCGACCATTCCCGCCTATTACGGCCTCGTCGCCACTCGCTACATGCACGAATACGGCGTGACCGAACAGGATCTCGCCGAGTTCGCCGTGCTGATGCGCAAGCACGCCTGCACCCATTCCGGCGCGCAATTCCACGACCCGATCACCGTTGCCGACGTCATGGCCTCGAAGCCGGTGGCGATGCCCCTAAAACTGCTCGACTGCTGCCCGGTCTCCGATGGCGGCGCGGCCTTGGTCATCAGTCGCGAGCGGACCGGCGAGGCGGGCGTCCGCATCCGCGGCTGCGCGCAGGCGCATACCCATCAGCATGTCACGGCCGCGCCTGCGCTCAGTGAGCTCGGGGCCGAGATTTCCATCGCGCGTGCCAAGCAGGCGACGGGCCTTGCGATCTCCGACGTGCGCTATGCCGCGATCTACGACAGTTTCACCATCACGCTCGCGATGCTGCTGGAGGATCTCGGCCTTGCCGGCCGCGGTGAGGCGGCTGCCCGCGTGCGATCAGGTCATTTCAGCCGCGACGGCGCGATGCCGCTGAACACCCATGGCGGCCTGCTCAGCTACGGCCATTGCGGCGTCGGCGGCGCCATGGCGCATCTGGTCGAGGCGCATTTGCAGATGACGGGACGGGCGGCCGATCGCCAGGTGCGCGATGCCTCGATCGCGCTGCTGCACGGCGACGGTGGCGTGCTGTCGTCGCATGTCAGCATGTTCCTGGAGCAGGTGCGATGAGCGAGCGTCTGGCGGACTGGACCAAGGGCGAACAGGCGATCATTTTTCAGACCTGCGCCGCGTGCGGCCATGTGCAGTATTTCCACCGGGCCTTCTGCGTGGCGTGCGGCGCGTCCGAGCCGCGCGCGCAGCGCGCCAGCGGCAAGGGCAGGGTCTACGCGACTTCGCTGGTCTGCCGTGCCGCCACATCAGAGACGCGGGCGCACGTGCCCTACAACATCCTGCTGGTCGATTGCGCCGAGGGTTTTCGCATGATGGCCCACGGTGAGAATGATCTCGCGATAGGCGATTCGGTTGTTGCGAGCTTCAAGCCGTTTGCCGGCAAGCTCGTGCCGTTCTTCGCCAAGAGCAAATAGCGGGATTCGTCATTCGGGGGCGGTCGAAGACCGAGCCTGGAACGGGTATTCTGGGCCTGGCGCTGTGCGAGGCGCCACCCCGGAATGACGAAAACGCTGCGCGCATGATCCGGAAAAGTGTGAAGCGGTTTTCCGAGAAGATCATGCGCAAACCAAGACTCTAGCGCCCGTAGAACAAGATGCTGGCGATGACCAGCATCGCCGTCACCGCCAGCATATGCGCGAGCGCTCCCGAGGCCGCCCCCTTGGTGGCTTCCTTCATGCCTTTTCTCCCTAGACTTGGGCGTGACTCATCGTTGTGCGGCTAGCGCACCCGACGGCCAATTGTTTTACTCGGAACACCCCATTTGCGAGTACTCACCGCGAATTGTCCCCACGCGGCAAATATCGACTGTGTCAGGGTCGATCAGCAATGCGGCGGCAATTTGACTCGATAATGTTGCTCCTGCGTCGACGCGCGAATAGAGTCTTTGGGGACTTGCGCGGACGACAACAAAAAGCATCAAAAACTCTGGGAAAATTTCAGGAAAATCATGGCCCGCATCAGCTACAGCGACCCGTCCAAGGCATCCGATCGTACCCGCGAAATTCTCGACAAGAACCGCAACGCCAACATCTTCCGCATGATGGCGCACTCCCCAAGCTATTTCGAGCAGTACTGCCGCCTGGGCGGCGCCATCCGGCACAAGGGCCAGCTCGATCCGGTCGTGCGCGAGCTCGCGATCACGCGCACCGGCATATTGTGCGAGGCGCCGTACGAGATCGTCGCGCACAAGCGGATCGGCAAGAATGTCGGCGTCACCGACGAGCAGAACGAGGCGCTCGCAGACTGGCAGGCGGCGACGTGTTTCAACGAGGTGCAGCGCGCCGCGCTCGCCTTCACCGACGAGATCGTCAATCTCAAGAAGCCGACAGACGCGACCTTCAAGGCGATCGCATCAAAACTGACGCCGGCCGCATTGGTCGAGCTGCAGCTCTCGGTCGGCTTCTACATCATGACGTCAAAGTTCCTGGAGACATTCGAGATCGACCTCCAGCCCGTGACGGAAGTGGTGGGCTGATCCAAAATCCGCGGCGAGGGATGCTCATGACGATCGATGAATATGCGGCCTGGGCCGCGAGCATTGCGAAGGTCGATGAGCATCCGTCCAACGAGCGGCTGTCCTATCTCGGTCTCGGCCTTGCCAGCGAAGCTGGCGAGGTCGCCGACCACATCAAGAAGCTCCTGCGCGACGACTGGCTCGACAAGGCGGGTCTCGTCGACGAGCTGGGCGATGTCATCTACTACTGGGCCTGTCTTTGCGCGGCGACGGGTCAGCAGCCGTCCGAGCTGCTGGAGAAGAGTGCGGCGAAGACCAAGCGGCGTCTGGGCGAGGCGGCGAGCCGCTGAGGCAGGATGAGTGGCGAGCGCACTGTTCAACTCTCCCTACGGGAGAAGTGAAGAACTTCCGCCGCGGCTCACGTCGCCGTCAGAATATCCACCCTCGCGTTGGCGACGATCAGGCGATCGGCGAGGAGCTGCGCGAGGTTGCGCATGACGCGCTCGCTCGCACGCGGGTGCTGCTTGCGGAAGCGTTCGAACGCTTTTAGCGGCACTTCGAACGCGGTCGCGGCCATGTCTGCAAAGACGTCGGCCGAGCGCGTCGTCTCCAGCAGTGCCATCTCTCCGAAGGCCATGCCCGCGGTCAGCGTCGCCAGCCGCACGCCGTCGGGCAGAGTGACATGCACCGCACCGCTGCGAAGGAAGAACAGGGTATCGGCGGGGTCGCCCGTGGTGATGATCTTCGCGCCGGCCTGAAAGGTTCGGATGGTGCAGGTCGAAGCGAGATCCGTCAGCTCTTCCTCGCTCAGACCCGATAGCAGCGGCTGCTCGGCAAGCTCGGTGGTCTCGTGGAAATCGATCGAGCCGCCATAGCGGTAGACGATCTGGTCCTCGGCCCATTCGATCGCGGTGTCGAGCAAGTAGAAGTCGCGGACGTTCTTCAGCTCGGCGGTCCATTCCCGCAAACTGTCCCATTCCTTGGAGGCGCGTCGAACGCCTGACAGCACCACGGTCACGTTCAGCGCGGCGAGCTCCTCGAAGGTTTCGGCGACGAGCCGAGCGCCTGCGCGCGTGGTCGAGGTGACACGGTGCAGGTCGAACACGACGATCTGCGGCCGCGGTCGTCCCGCCAGCCGGCGCGAGACGTAGTCGACGGCCGACAGCGACAGCGTGCCGACCAGCTCGATGACCCGCACCTCCTGCTCATGTGCGGCCAGAATCTCGCGCTCCTGCGGCCGGCGCACGCGGCGGGAGGGGCTCTTGCCGACATCGTAATCGGCGATGACGGCGTTGCGGGCATCATCGCTGCGGTTGAGCATGTGCAGATCGTAGTGCGAGGACAGCGCCTCGCAGACCTTGATGCCGCGCACGCTGTTGCCGTGCTTGTCGAGTTTGGGCGAATAGCTGCCGAGGCCGAGGCGGGCAGGGAGCGCCGCCAGAATGCCGCCGCCAACGCCGCTCTTGGCGGGAATGCCGATGCGGTAGATCCATTCGCCGGCATAGTCGTACATGCCCGACGAGGTCATCACCGACAGCGTGCGCGAGATCGCGTAGGCGCTCAGCACCTGCTCTCCCGTGACGGGATTGACGCCGCGGTTGGCAAGCGTTGCCGCCATCACCGCGATGTCGCGCGCGGTCACCAGCACGGCGCATTGCCGGAAATAGACGTCGAGCACGGCCGCGACGTTGTCCGATATCACGGCGTTGGTCTTGAGCAGATAACCGATAGCGCGGTTGCGGTCGCCGGTCTGGCTTTCGGAGGCATAGACGGCCTCGTCCAGGGCGAGCTCGCGTCCGGCAAAGCGGCCGAGCGCCAGGCGGATCTGCTCGAAGGCTTCCGCGCCCTTGCTGTCGTAGATCAGCCCGGTGCAGGCGATCGCGCCGGCATTGACCATCGGATTGAACGGGTGGTTTTCGGAATTGAGCCGGATCGAGTTGAAGGGATCGCCGGACGGCTCGACGCCGATCGCGCTCTCGACCTTGCCTGCGCCGAGCAGGTCCAGTGCCAGCGCGAACACGAACGGCTTCGACATCGACTGGATGGTGAAGGGCTCCCTGGAGTCGCCGACCTCGTAGACGTGACCATCGAGCGTCGCGAGGCTGATGCCGAAATAGGCAGGATCGGCCTTGCTCAGCTCGGGAATGTAATCGGCGACGCTGCCCGAGGTCTCCGCGGAGAATTCGTTGAGGCACTTGTCAAGAAACCGCAGCAAGGGCGGCTTCGAGCTGGTCCAGGCGGAGGCGAGAGGCGAGAGCGGTGTCATCGCCTCACTTGTGCAACGCAATCAGGGTGCGCGCAACCCGTCCGGCACCATGGTCTGTCGCCGGATCAGGACAAGCGCCAGCAAGATTGTGGGCGCGAGGATGGCAAGGCCCAGCAGCGTCACCTGCAGCTGCGACAGTGGCATGATCCCGCCGCCCGGTGTCGCCACCACGAAGCCACCGATCACCAGCAGCACGCGGATTGGCCATTCCAGGGCGCCGGCGCCTCGCAAGTCGCCGACGAAAGGCTGGTAGCCCTGGATGCCGCCGCAGATAAACAGCGTCCCGAACGCAGCAAGACCCATCAGGCCGAGGGCGGCCAGATAGGGGCTCGGCCCCTGCAGCACCAGCACCGGATTGAGCACGAAGAAGAACGGCAGGAAATAGATGATGCTCCCGACCCACATCGATTCCCAGCCCGTCTTCATCGCCGGGGAGCCGGCGATGCCGGCTGCGGCGAACGACGCGATCGCGACCGGCGGGGTGATCGACGACAGCATGCCCCAGTAGAAGATGAACATGTGCACCGCCATGCGGTTGAGCCCGAGCTTCTCCAGCGCAGGCGCGACCAGGATGGCGAGGAAGATGTAGCAGGCCGTCGTCGTCAGGCCGAGGCCCAGGATCAGGCTGGTCAGAGCGCACATCGCCAGCAGCAGGAAGGGATTGTCCCCAGCAATATGCAAGAGGTCGTTGGCAAGGCTCGACACCACGCCGGTCATTGAGAATGCGCCGATCAGCAGGCCGCAGCCGGCGAGAATGCCGACGAGCTCGACGAAGGTGCGCCCGTTGACCTCAAGGAATTTGCCGATGGTCGCAAGCGTCCAGCGCGTGTCCTTGGAGAAGAGCTGGTTAAGCACGAGCAGCAGTGCGGTGGCGTAGAACGGCGCGTGGCTCTCGCGCTTGAAATAGAGCAGCATCACGATCAGCAGCGCGATCACGAAGACGTAGTACCAGCCGTCCTTGATCGTATCCATGACGCGCGGCAGCTCGGCGCGCGGGATGCCTTTCAGCCCGTGCCGCGCGGCGTAGGCGTCGACCTGCATGAACAGGCCGATGTAATAGAGCACGGCGGGAATGATCGCGGCGAGAGCGACCTCGGCGTAGCTGACGTTGAGGAACTGGGCGATCACGAAGGCGGTGGCGCCCATTACCGGCGGCGCCAGCACCGCGCCGGTCGAGGCGCAGGCCTCGATTGCGGCGGCATAGGAGGCGCGAAAGCCGCTCTTCTTCATGACGGGGATGGTCATGGTGCCGGCGGTCAGCACGTTGGAGATGATCGAGCCTGACATCATGCCCAGAAGGCCGCTGGCAAAGATGCAGACCTTCGCTGCGCCGCCGCGGAACGTTCCGCACATCGCGAAGGAGAGGTTGATGAAGAATTTGCCCGCGCCGGTCATCATCAGCGCGGTGCCGAACACGAGGAAGCCGATCACGGTGTCGGCGAAGGCCTGGATGGGAATGCCGAGCAGGCTTTCGCCAGACAGCACGTGATAGGCGGTTGCCTGCTCCAGCGTCGATTGCGTGCCGCGGAACGGGCCGAGCCAGCCGGATTCGGCGAACAGCGGATAGACGGTGAAGGGGAGCACGCTCAAGAGCAGGCTCCAGCCGCCGGTGCGGCGCAGCGCCTCCATCAGCATGACCCACATCACGAGGCCGGCGCCGATCACGCTGTTCGGCGCACCGCCGAACTCCCAGCCGGCCTCGGCCGCCTTGCGCACGCTCGACATCAGGAGCAGCGCTGCAGCAAAAGTCGCGACGAAGAGCAACAGGTCGTACCAGGGAATCCGATCGAGCGGTGCGCGCTCCGTGCCCGGGAAAATCAGGAAGGTGAAGGGCAGCATCAGCGCGATCAGGAGATAGAAATACTCCGTGTTGAGCTGGGTGTAGCCGATGAAGAAGCGGAGCGAGAATTGCTGGTTGATGCAGAGCAGGATCGTCGCCGCAGTCGCTGCGATCAACGTCCACCGCCAGGCACCGCGCAGGGTGCGCACGCGTGTCACCTCCGCTTCCTGCATGTTGCCGGCGGCGCCGTGCGGGTCGTCGAACACGACGCGCTTGGTCTCGTCCTGCGTTGCGGTGATCGTGGAAGCAGAAGACATCATTGATCCCGAAGCGTGGGCTGTTGAACGCAGATTAAACGAATGGCAGTTGTTTGAATCGTTGGAGCCGCGGGCTCAACCTCTCCCGCTTTCGGGAGAGGTCGGCGCCTAGCGCCGGGTGAGGGTTTTCTCCTCTGGGCGAATCTCCCAGTGAAGACACCCTCTCCCCGACCCTCTCCCGCAAGCGGGAGAGGGATCGCACCGTGGGCGCGGTAGGGATCAACCCCACCGCGTCTATTCATCGAACCCGTTCGGCATGTCGGCCTTCGCAAGCGCGGCGGCGCGCGTCTTCATCCAGCCGTCGAGGAACGCCTTGTCATCCGCGGGCGGATTTGACTTGCCGTACTCCGCCCATGCCGCGCCGAGCACCTCCTGCCGCTTGATCAGCTTGTTGTTGTGCGCCTCCTGGGCATCGCTCCAATGTCCGGCTTCCTTCAGCGCCTTCACCGCGCCGGGATGGACCGGCACCACCCAGTTCTTGGTCTGGCGGTCGGCCGCGAGACCGCCGGCGCCGGGCGCGGAATCCTTGTAGGCGTCGTAGTTCACGACCATCGCCTTGGTCATCGCATAGACCTGGTCGGCCGGCTGCGAGGCGTAGGTGACGAAGATCGGGTAGGGGTAGTTGCCGAGCTCGACGGGTTTGTCCGGCGAGATGCCGGCGCCGCAGGTAGCTAGCTGCGGGAAGAAGAACGATCCGATCTTCTGCATCCGCGCCCAGCCTTCCTTGTCCTTGGCCGGCAGCGGCGGCCAAATCAGGCCGCGCGGCGAAGTCTCGGCCTCCTTGGCGGGACCGGTGATGGTGGTGCCGAAGGCGGCGTCGACGTCGTTGTTGATCAGCCCTTTCCACATCGCGCCGTAGCTTGCGAATTCGACGACCTTGACGTCCTTTTGCGTCAGGCCGGCGAAGGCGAGCACCGCGAGCGAGTTCTGGTTCAGTGCGGGCGAGCCGACCACGAAGCCGACGCGCTTGCCCTTGAGGTCTTTCAGCTCCTTCACGCCGGTGTCGGCGGCCACGCCCAGCGAGCCGCAATTGCAGTCGACGGACGAGAGCAGGATCTGAAGCGGCTGCGGGCCCCATTCCCTGGCGCCGAATTCGAACACGCCCTCCTGCGCGAAATAGGCGCCCGATCCCATTGCCGCGGACACAGCGCGCTTGGCGCGCAGCGGCGCGAGCCGGGCGACGTCGTTGCCTGCGGGGAGCACGCGCACGTCGGAGCCGTATTTGTCCTTCAACATCTTGCCGACGCCCACCGCGATGTTGAAGCCGGCGGTTCCGGTGTCATAGGCCGTGAAGGTCAGTGTCGCCGGCAGCTTGACGTCTTCGGCGAACGAGTAGCGTGTAGACGCAAAAGAAATGCCTGCGACCAAGGCAGGCGCAAGCATGATCAGCCCACGAAGCATGTTTCCCTCCAACATTCCCCGCGTTCGCCGCGAGGATTTTCATTCTTTGTTTGAAACAGATTTTGTTTGTGATGGATCATGTCACCGCGAACAAGCGATGGCAACGCCGTACCGCGCATGCGTAGCGCTATCGCATTTGGCGCCCGCAATCGCCAAACTGACGGTGCGAGAGGCCCTCCGACAGATTGTCGCGGAAACGATGGGTAACGGACTCAGCTCGCGACAATAGCGACCGCCTGTCCCTCGGCAACGATGTCGTCGAGTTTCACCAGAAGTGATGTGATCGTGCCGTTGGCAGGCGAGGGCACCGGTATTTCCATCTTCATCGCCTCGACCACCACAATCTCATCGCCATCCCTAACGGTTCCTCCAACTTGGACGGGAGTTGCGCAGATCCGTCCCGCGACCTCGGTGACGATCTTAATTTCTGGCATGCCGTCGCCTTTTTGTTGTCGTCGCAAAATGCCTGAGGTAGCGTCGTCTGCAAGCGGAATTTAATTCCGCACAGCGGAACACAGTGGTAGGGAACATGGGACGACGATCCGAGCGGTTGAGTAGGCAAGGCGTGCTCGCTGGCGATGCCGGCGAGGGAGATGTCATCCAGGTGGTCTCGCGCGCGTTCGACGTGTTGCGATGCTTCGAGGGCCACGATAGTAGGCTCGGCAATCTCGAGATTTCAAATCGCTGCGGCCTGCCGCGCTCGACGGTGTCGCGGCTCACGCACACGCTGACGCGGATGGGACAATTGGTCTATCTGCCGCGTGATCAAAAATATCGCATCGGCCCCAGCGCGGTGGCGATGAGCGCTTCCATGATGAAGGGCGCGCAGCTGCGCAGCATGATCCGCCAGCGGCTCCAGGAAGTGGCCGAGCAAGTGCCGGGGACGGTCGGCTTCGTCATCCCCGATCGCTTCCATCTGGTCTATCTCCTGTTCGCGCGCTCGGCGACCGCACTTGGGCTGCACGAGGGCACCGGCAGCCGCATCTCGATGGCCTCGACCGCCGCGGGCGCGGCCTACACCGCGGCGCTGGCGCCGGAAATCGGCGATGCCTTCATCGCGGAGATGGAACGCGAAGCACCCGAGGCCGTGAAGATCCTGAAGCCGCGCATTGAAGCCAACCGGCACATGCTGCGCGAGCGCGGCTATGTCGTGGCCTGCGGCCTGTGGAGCCCACACATCAACGGGCTTGCGGTGCCGATCTGGTCACCGCAGTACCAGACCTTCGTGGTCGTCACGGTCGGCCTTCTATCAGCGATGTATGGCGAGGAGCGACTCCATGCCGAAGTCGCGCCACTGATGCTCGAGCTCGGCCGTTCGCTCGGCAGCCTGGTCGAGGGCGCGGAAGGCGACGTCTTCAACAACCGCATCCCGCGTAAGCCGGTCGCGATGGCCGTGCATAACAATAACAAGCCGATCAATTCGGAGGGAGTGAATGAACTGGAAGCCGGAACTCGACGAGCTCGCCCGGCGCGAAGCCTTCGCGCGGGAGATGGGCGGCGTTGACAAGGTCAAGCGACAGCATGACCAGGGCCGGCTAACTGTTCGGGAGCGTATCGACAAGCTGATCGACAGAGGCAGCTTCCACGAGATCGGTGCCGTCTCCGGCATCGGTGAGTACGATTCCAGCGGCGAGTTGCAGAAACTGACGCCGGCGAACTGCGTGTTCGGCCGCGCGCGCGTCGATGGCCGCACCGTGGTCGTGGTCGGCGACGACTTTACCGTGCGCGGCGGCTCCGCTGACGCATCGATCTCGGCAAAACCGTTGATGGCGGAGGAGATGGCGCATGATTTCCGCCTGCCCATCATCCGCATCATCGAAGGCTCCGGCGGCGGCGGCTCGGTCAAGACCATCGAGACCAAGGGCGCGGCCAATCTGCCGGGCGGCATCGGTGGCACGCGCTGGTATCGCTTCACGACGGAGAATCTATCGCGCGTGCCGGTAGTCGCTCTTGGCCTCGGCTCGGTCGCGGGCTTAGGGGCCGCGCGTCTCGCGTCCAGCCATTATTCCATCATGACGCGGAACTCCGCGATGTTCGTCGCAGGGCCGCCGGTGGTGAAGGCGCTGGGGCAGGACCTCTCCAAGGAAGAACTCGGCGGCGCGGACATCCAGACCCGCGCCGGCGCGGTCGACCATGCCGTCGATACCGAGGAAGAGGCGTTCGCCTGCGCGCGGCGCTTCCTCTCTTATTTGCCCTCGTCGGTCTACGAGCTGCCGCCGACCTTGCCCTGCGCCGACAAACCCGAGCGCAGCGAGGAAGCGCTGCTGAACGCGGTGCCGCGCAACCGCAAGCAGGTCTACAAGATGCGGCCCATCATCGAGTCCGTCGTCGACAAGGGTTCGTTCTTCGAGGTCGGCAAGAACTTCGGCAAACCCCTCATCGTCGGACTGGCGCGACTCGAGGGCAGGGCGGTGATGCTGCTCGCCAGCGACAGTTTTCACTATGGCGGGTCCTGGACCGCAGACGCCTGTCAGAAGGTGGTGCGCTGGGTCGACTTCGCCGAGACCTTCCATCTGCCCATCGTCTATCTCATGGATTGTCCCGGCTTCATGATCGGCCTCGATGCCGAGAAGGCGGCCACCATCCGTCACGGCGTCCGCGCCATGGCTGCGGTCAACCAGACCACCGTGCCTTGGTGCACTGTGATCTTGCGCAACGCTTTCGGTGTTGCGGGTGTCGTGCATCAGCCGGCCGATCGCTTCTCGATCCGCTACGCGTGGCCGTCGGCCTATTGGGGCTCGCTCCCGCTCGAAGGCGGCATCGAGGCCGCCTACCGCGCCGACATCGACGCGGCCGAGGACAAGGCGGCGAAGCTGGAAGAAATCCAGGAGCGCCTCAACAAGCTACGCTCACCGTTCCGCTCGGCCGAAAAATTCTGGGTCGAGGAGATCATCGATCCGCGCAAGACGCGCTCGCTGTTGTGCGAGTTCGCCCGGCTGGCAGAGCCCTTGCGGAAAGCGGGGCCGCCGGAGAACTTTTCGATCAGGCCATAGGGTTTGCGGCCCGTCGTTTGGGGGCCAAAACAATAACGCTAAGCTCCCCCAACAAGAACAAGAGGAAGCGCCAATCGTGTACGACTTCATCATCGTGGGCGGCGGCTCGGCGGGGTCCGTGCTGGCTCACCGGCTCTCGGCAAGGAGCGCCAACAAGGTCCTGCTGTGCGAAGCCGGGCAGGACACGCCGCCCGGCAACGAGCCGGCCGAGATCAGAGACAGCTATCCCGGCACCGCCTATTTCGATCCGCGCTTCCACTGGACTGAACTGAAGGTCACGACCCAGGTCGTCAGCCACAACAACCCGAATGAAGCGCGTCCGCCCTTGCGCAAATACGAGCAGGCGCGGGTGCTCGGCGGCGGCTCGTCGATCAACGGCCAGATGGCCAACCGCGGCGCGCCCACCGATTACGACGAATGGGACGCGCGTGGCGCTGTGGGCTGGAGCTGGGACGACGTGCTGCCGTTCTTCAAGAAGGTCGAGCGCGACCTCGATTTCGACGGCCCGTATCACGGCAAGGACGGCAAGATCCCGGTCCGCCGGATTCCGCGGGAGCACTGGACCAAGCATTCGCAGGCGCTTGCCGAGGCGTTCCAGCAGGCCGGCCATCAATATTTGCCGGACCAGAACGGCGAATTCGTCGACGGCTTTTTCCCGGTGACGCATTCCAATCAGGCCGAGCAGCGCGTCTCGGCCGCGATGGGCTATCTCGACCGCGAGACCCGCAAGCGTGCGAACCTGACGATTTCCACCGACACGCAGGTGCGTGAGCTGCTGTTCGAAGGCACGCAATGCGTCGGCGTGAAGGCCATCATCGGGGGCCGCGAGCAGGAGTTCCGCGGACGCGAGATCATCCTCTCCAGCGGCGCGATCCACTCGCCGGCGCACCTCCTGCGCGCCGGCATCGGCCCGGTCGGCCATCTCAAGGACCTGGGAATTCCGGTCCGGATGGGTCTAGCGGGCGTCGGCCAACGCCTGATGGATCACCCCTCCATTTCGTTGTCGTCCTACATCCGCCGCGGCGCGCGCATGAACGAGCATACAAGGCGCCACATGCAGGTCGGCCTGCGCTATTCGTCCGGGCTGTCCGGCGTGCCGAAGGGCGACATGTTCGTCGTTGTGCTCAGCAAGTCGGCCTGGCACGCGGTCGGTGCGCAGATCGGCTCGCTGCTCACCTTCGTCAACAAGACCTATTCCGAGACGGGCCAAGTCAAGCTTGCCTCGCGCGATCCCGCAGCAGAGCCGATCGTCGAGTTCAACCTGTTGTCCGACCGGCGCGACCTCGACCGGCTGATGAGCGGCTTCCGCAAGATGGCGTCCGTGCAGATGAGCGAGGCGGTCAGGGCGGTGACGGACAAGCCGTTCCCAGCCTCCTACACCGACCGCGTGCGCAAAATTGGTGTGGTCAATACAACGAACAGGATCTTGACCACGATCGCCGCGGCCCTGATGGACGGGCCGGCGGCGCTGCGCCACTACATGATCGACAATTTCGTCGTCGAAGGTTTCAGCTTCGAGGACGTCATCAACGACGACGAGGCGCTGGAAGCCTTCGTGCGCAAGGCGACGATCGGCGTGTGGCACGCCTCGTGCTCATGCCGCATGGGCCGGGCCGACGATCCGATGGCGGTGGTCGATACAGAAGGCCGCGTCAAGGGCGTCCAGGGCCTGCGCGTCGTCGACGCCTCGATCTTCCCGGTGGTGCCATGCGCCAATACCAACTTCCCGGTCCTGATGTCGGCGGAGAAGATCGCGGCTACGATCATGCGGTAGCGCGTCTCAGCGGCAGGGTGATGCTGCTGGGTCTGAGCGCGCGCCTCGCCCTTCGAGACGACCGCTCCGCGGTCTCCTCAGGATGAGGCTAAGCGGAATCTGTTGAGGTGCCGCCGCGCACTCCATCCTCATCCTGAGGAGCCCGCGTAAAGCGCGCGTCTCGAAGGATGGCCACAGGCGAGCTTCCTACGATGTCACAGCCGCAGCACCTTGCCCGGATTCATGATGTTCTGCGGATCGAGCGCGCGCTTGATGGTTCGCATGATGTCGAGCTCGGTCTTCGAGCGGTAGTGGCTGAGCTCGTCGAGCTTGTCGATGCCGATGCCGTGTTCGGCTGAGATCGAGCCGCCCATGGACGTGATGAGATCGTTCACCGCGCGGGTGATGGCGCCCTTGTATTGGGTCAGGGTCTGCTGATCCATGCCGAGCGGCCCCATGAACGAAAAATGCAGATTGCCATCACCGATGTGCCCCAAAGGATAGGGACGAATGCTCGGGAGAATGTCGCGCACGGCCGCAAGTCCCAGGTCGATGAACTCCGGAATCCTGGAAATGGCCACCGACACATCGTAGCTGAGCCCCGGCCCCTCGGCGCGGGAGGCTTCGGCGACGCTTTCCCGGATGCGCCACATGCTCTGCGATTGACTTCCGGTCTGGGCGATCACCGCGTCGATCACGCGTCCGGCCTCGAGTTGGTCGGCGAGGAACTGCTCCATCTTCTCCGTGATGCCGCCAGCCCCGTCCTGGCGCGCCCGCGAGGACGACCATTCGAGCAGCAGGTACCATGGCGTGTCCGCTCGAAGCGGATCCTGCGTGCCGGGAATGTGGCGGAGCACCATGTCGACGGCGGCGCGGCTCATCAGCTCGCAGGAGCCGACATTGTCCTCGGATGCGCTGTGGGCTTCCGACAGGATCTCCAGCGCTGCGCGCGGATCCCGGATCGCCAGCCACGCGGTGCAGACGTCCTTGGGAGCCGGCCATAGCTTGAGCACGGCCTTCGTGATGATGCCGAGCGTTCCTTCGGCGCCCATGAAGAGGTGCTTGAGGTCGTAGCCCGTATTGTCCTTCTTGAGCGCACGCAAGCCGTCCCAGACCTCGCCATTGGCCAGCACGACCTCGAGCCCCAGGACGAGATTGCGTGCATTCCCGTAGCGGAGCACCTGCACGCCGCCGGCATTGGTCGACAGATTGCCCCCGATCATGCACGAGCCCTGGGCGCCAAGGCTGAGGGGCAGGAACCTGTCGTGCCGGCTTGCTGTCTCCTGCAGAGCCTGCAGCACGCAGCCGGCCTCGACCGTCATGGTGTAACCGGTGGCGTCGACGTCCAGCACGCGGTTCATGCGGCCCAGCGACAACACGATGCCGGTGTGGGCGGGCCAGGGCGTGGCTCCGCCCATCAGACCGGTGTTTCCACCCTGCGGCACGATCGCGACCCCATGGTCATGGCAGAGCCTGACCACCTTCGCGACCTCCTCGGTACTGCCGGGACGAACGACGGCTCCGGCACGTCCAACCAGCAGTCCGCGCCAATCCGTCACGAACGGCTGCTTGCCGTGCTCGTCCTCGATGAGGCCCTTGTCACCGACGATCGTGCGCAGTGAATCGCGCATCTGCGCCGTCAGCGGAGCGGTTGGAATGATGGGTTCGGACGACGGACCGGCAGCCGGCATTTGTTTCCCCTGGGCGCATCTTGGTGTGCACTGCGCACGTGACGTGCGTCCGGGTATTGTCCACGTTTGCACCGTGAAGTCTAACGGCAATATGGCTCTACCTCAGCCCCGGAAAGCCAAAACGGGCAGGGCGTCTTGCCCCGACGGCTATGGGCCGATTTCGGATTTCCCGCTTGAGCTGCCCTGCACGAGGCCCGCCTGAGGCGCTCTTCGTCGGCACGCGCAAGTCGCGTTTCTTCCGGTATTCTACGGACGTTTCTTACCGTTTACCGCCAATCTCTGTGATCGCGTTTAAGCGACATTAATGATGCCTTCTCGATATGAGACATCTCGATCCCGTGCGGTTCCTGTTTGCGAATGGTCCGTAAGTGTTGATTAACGGAGCGCTCGACATATTCACCCGTGACGGGCGCGTGATGGGATCGAATCCCGGCAATCTCTTCCGTCGGTTTCAGGGAAAGGCCCGTGCCGCAACGACGGCAGCCAGGATGAACCACATGCTCCGCCGCGCAGTGCTCTGTTTCGCGACAGACCGGAAGGCCAACGTCGCCATCATTTTTGCGCTGACGCTGGTTCCTATCATCTTTCTCCTGGGCATGACCCTCGACTACACGCTGGCCCTGCGCAAACGAGAACAGTTGAACGCCGCCGCTGACGCGGCCGCGATCGCGGCCGTGAGGCCGGCGATGCTGACGCAGAGCGACAAGACCGTCGTCCAGGCGACGGCGGCTGCCGTCTTCGCCGCGAAGGCAAATCTTCCAGGGCTCTCTACCGTGCCGACGCCGACCATCACGGTCACGGATTCCGGTCTCGCGCGGACCATCACGGTTTCCTACACCGCGCAGTCCATCAACAATTTTCCCGGCGTGCTCGGCAAGCAGACCTGGGATGTCGCGGGCTCCGCAACGGCG
This sequence comes from Bradyrhizobium sp. 199, assembly GCF_023073355.1. Taxonomy (GTDB): domain Bacteria; phylum Pseudomonadota; class Alphaproteobacteria; order Rhizobiales; family Xanthobacteraceae; genus Bradyrhizobium. The sequence continues at coordinate 2,042,394 of NZ_JADPJI010000005.1, read as the reverse complement.
CGGGCTTCGAGCGCGCCTAACATGAATTTCTATCTGCTGATGGACGACTCGCCGTCCATGGGGATCGGCGCGACCACGACCGATATCAGCAATCTCATCAAGTACACCGCTCCCGCTTACCAGACGGCAGGGGCCTCGCAAAATTGCGGCTTCGCCTGCCATCAAACCAATATCGCTCACGACGGCGGAACCAAGGATAACCTTGCGATCGCGCGGCAAAGAAACATCACCTTGCGCATCGATCTCGTGACGAGTGCCGTCAACCAGCTGCTTAATTCGTGGTCGAACTGCCCGCAGTCAGGCATTTCGGGGGGCGTCATGCAGTGCATGGCTGCGCTGAACAACACCACCTACAAGGCGGCGCTCTACACGTTCGACCTGGGTTTGAACACGCTGGCGACGCTGACCACCCCGACCGGCGCAGGAGCCCAGGTTTCCAGCATCTCGCTGATGCCGGTTGCCTATCAGAATTGCGTCGTTGTTTCGACCAACTGCAAGACCGACAACGGCACGGATATCGCCGGCGCGCTCAAGAGCCTCAACGACGTCATGCCCACTCCCGGGCTCGGCAGCAATGCGGCGAACGATACGCCGCAGGAAGTGGTATTCCTGGTCACCGACGGCGTCGAGGACAAGATCGCGGCGAGTTGCCCGAACGCGACCTTCGCCTCCAACAGTCGATGCCAGCAGCCGCTCGACACGACGATGTGCACGACCATCAAGAATCGGGGCATCAAGATCGCCGTCCTCTATACGGAGTATCTGCAGCTCATTGCAGATCCCGCGACCGGTATTCAGAAAACGGATAGCTGGTACATGAGCTGGATCGACAAATACGACCAGCCTACGTCCTCGACGGGCAAGATCGCGCAAAACCTCCAGGCGTGCGCCTCGCCCGGTTTCTACAAGAGTGTTCAGACCGGCGGTGATATTTCCACGGCGCTGACCGACCTTTTCATCAAGGTCGCGTCCAGCACAGCCAGCCTCGTGCAGTAGAGAAAGCGCCATGACGGGGCCGGATAGGGTGACAACCAAGAGACGCCGTAATCGCTGCGCCGCTTTCGCGCGCGACAGCAGGGGCGCCACGGCGGTCGAGTTCGCGCTCGTCGCCGCGCCGTTCCTCGCCCTCGTCATCGCACTCATTCAGACGTTTCTGGTGTTCTTCGCCCAGCAGATGCTCGAATCCGTCGTACGCCAGTCAGCGCGCCTTGTCATGACCGGACAGGTTCAGTCCGGCAACATGACTCAGGCGGTTTTCAAGCAGAAGGTCTGCGATCAGATCGTGATCCTGTTCAAATGCAGCGGCCTGATGATCGACATGCAGGTCGCGACCTCCTGGAGTTCCGCGAACACGGGGGTGCCTACCCTGACCTTCGATGCTTCGGGTAACGTCACCAATAGCTGGCAGTACGACCCGGGCGATGCCGGTGATGTCGTCGTGCTCCGCGTGATGTATGTGTGGCCGGTCGTGCTCGGCCCGCTCGGTTTCAACCTCTCGAACCTCAGCAACGGCAACCGGCTGATCATGTCGTCCACCGCGTTCCAGAACGAGCCAGGAGCTACCTGATGATCTCCGTCCTGTCATCTCGTGCTCGGCACTTTCTGACCGACGTCCGCGCGGTTGCAGCGACGGAGTTCGCCATCGTGACGCCGTTCATGCTGGTGCTCTATATCGGCGGCGTGGAACTCGGCAACGGGCTCGCCATGAACGTCAAGGTCAGCGCGACCGCGCACAGTGTCGCCGACATGATCACGCAGAACACGGCCGTCACGTCGACGCAGATGGACGGCATCCTCGCGGCTGCGACGGCCATCATGGCTCCATACCCGACCAAGAGCGGCAGCAGCTCGTTGATGACGATCACGGTCTCGGAAGTCTCGACCGACAGCAGCGGCAACGCCACTGTGCAATGGAGCAAGTCGACCAGTGCGAGTGGGGCCAGAAAGAAGGGTGATCCGATGACCTTGTCATCCTTTACCGCGCCCGGCGGCACCAGCAATGCCAACATCTCGCTCATCCTGAGCGAGGTGTCCTACGACTACGCGCCTAACCTGGGCTTCACGATCGCCGGTACCATCAAGCTGTCCGACAACTACTATTTGTTCCCGCGCTGCTCGACCAACGGCCCGTCCACCAAGACTCCACCCTATTACGACGTGAAATATCCGGCGACGACCACTTGCACCTGCGTCCAGCATTTGCAGCAGAAGACCTGTTAGTCTCGCGCGATCGGGCAGGGTTAGCTCACACGGCATTTTGCGCGAGCTGAGCTCGCGCCTCGTTCCTTGAGACGGCGCTTGCGCGCCTCCTCAGGATGGGGCTACTCAGAGGCAGGATTGCATCCCGTTGCGGACCATCCCATGGCCAGGGAGTGCGGCGACGCGTGATCGTACCGATTTCCATCGACCAGCCCGAAGGATGTTCAGGCCATGACCGAGGCACTTGCCGTCAGCCGCTTCCCTGTCCCTGATCTGGCCGACGTTCCCGACGACATCCGGGCCCGAATCCTGGCCGTCCAGGAGAAGTCCGGCTTCATTCCCAACGTCTTTCTCGTACTCGCGCACCGGCCGGACGAGTTTCGTGCGTTTTTTGCCTATCACGATGCCCTGATGGATAAGCCCGGCAATCTCACCAAGGCGGAGCGGGAAATGATCGTGGTTGCGACCAGCAATCTCAATCAATGCCAGTATTGCGTCATTGCGCATGGCGCGATCCTGCGCATCCGCGCCAAGGATCCGCTGATCGCCGATCAGGTCGCGGTCAACTACCGCAAGGCTGATATCACCGATCGGCAGAAGGCGATGCTCGATTTCGCCGTACGCGTCTCGACCGAGGCCTATAAGGTTTCTGAATCCGATTTCGCCACTCTGAAATCGCACGGGTTCACGGAAGAAGACACCTGGGACATTGCCGCGATCTCGGCCTTCTTCGGCCTCTCCAACCGGCTTGCCAACGTCACCAGCATGCGTCCGAACCCGGAATTCTACAGCATGGGACGCAGCTGACTGAGTTCGCATGTTCACTCAGGATGAGGCCAAGCAGCATCGGTGCTCGTTCAAGCGAGTGCCGCGTACCCGGTCCTCATCCTGAGGGCCCGCCGACGGCGGGCGTCTCGAAGGACGGCCGCAATGAAAAATGAGCCGCGAGAACGCGGAGGTGTGTTTGCCGGAAAAGCATATCTTCGAGCGAAGTGCGAACGAGAGAACGCGACCATGCACCTTGCGGCACTTGGGCAGCCTCGTGCCCCGGACGCGGCGCAGCATCTCTTCGACGATGCGCTGCAGAGCCGGGGCCCATGTGGCAGCGAGTGCTGTGGCTTCTGGGTCCCGGCTCTGCGCAGCAACGCCAAGAGCGTTGCAGCTTGACCAGGACACGGCCCCCACCTTACGCGCTCTCCGTCTCCCGGGTGCACGCTTACGCCATCGCCGGCTTCGGCTTGGTTTGCAGCGACAGCGCCAGCACGATCAGCGCGGCGAACACGCAGAGCGCGCCGGCGATGAAGAACGCGGGCAGATAGCTCTGATAGACCGTCCGCGACAAACCGGCTCCGAACGCCGCAGTGCCGGCGCCGAGCTGATGGCCGGCAAAGACCCAGCCGAACACCAGATTGGCGCGCTCGGGCCCGAACCTTTGCGCAGTAAGACGCACCGTCGGCGGCACCGTGGCAATCCAGTCGAGCCCGTAGAACATCGCGAAGATCGAGAGGCCGTAGAACGAGAAATCGCTAAAGGGCAGGAAGATCAGCGAGAGCCCGCGCAGCCCGTAGTACCAGAACAGGAGGTAGCGATTGTCGTAGCGGTCCGACAGCCAGCCGGACATGATGGTGCCGAAGAAGTCGAAGATGCCCATGGCCGCCAGCAGGCTCGCCGCCTGCACCTGCGGAATGCCGAAATCCAGGCACATCGGAATCAGGTGCACCTGGACGAGGCCATTGGTGGATGCGCCGCAGACGAAGAAGGTCGCGAACAGGATCCAGAACGTAGTCGACTTCGAGGCGTCGCGCAGCGTGCCGAGCGCAATGCCGGTGATCGAGCCATGGCTGACCGGCGGGGCGGGCAGGGGCTCGGTGCCTTCGTCGCCGAACGGGCGCAGGCCTAAATCGCCCGGGCGGTCGCGCATCACGAGCAGGATCGCCAGCGCCGAGACGCCGAGCATGATGCAGACGAAGCCGAGGGCGAGGCGCCAGCCGTAGCGTTCGGTGAGGCTTGCCAGCAGCGGCAGGAATACGAGCTGGCCAGTGGCGACACTTGCAGTCAGGATGCCGATGACGAGCCCGCGCCGCGCGGCGAACCAGCGCGTTGCGATGGTGGCGCCTAGCACCATCGCGGTCATGCCGGTGCCGATGCCGATCACGACGCCCCACAGCGCGATGAGCTGCCAGACCTGCGTCATGCCGAGCGAGGCGACCAAGGCTGAGACGACAATCAGTTGCGCGGTCAGCGTGACGTTGCGCAGGCCATAGCGGTTGAGCAGGGCGGCTGCGAACGGGGCCATCAGTCCGAACAGGATGAAACGGATCGACAGCGCGGACGAAATCTCGGCCGTGCTCCAGCCGAACTCTTTCTGAAGCGGGACGATGAACACGCCGGGCGCACCGACCGTGCCGGCGCTGATCAGCGCAGCGAGGAAGGTCACGCCGACCATCACCCAGCCGTAATGGATGTTGCGGCGGGACAATGCTGCCGCGAGCCAATTCGAGATCATTGGGTCTCAGTCGTGGTTGGCGAGCCGCAAGGGACCCGCATAATCGTTGCAATCTGGCACAAAGAAGGGAAGTCTAAAATGCCAGACTTCCCTCGATTTCTGACATCGACGATCAGTGAGCCGGCCGCTCGATGGCGATTGCCGTTGCTTCGCCGCCGCCGATGCACAGCGCCGCGATACCGCGCTTGAGGTTCTGCGCCTCGAGTGCATGCAGCAGCGTCACGATCAGCCGTGCGCCGGTGGCGCCGATGGGATGGCCGAGCGCGCAGGCGCCGCCGTTGACGTTAAGCTTCTCGCGGGGAATGCCGAGGTCGCGCTGCGCCGCCATCGCGACCACGGCGAAGGCTTCGTTGATCTCGAACAGATCGACATCGCCGGCGCTCCAGCCGACCTTGTCGAGCAGCTTGCGGATCGCCGGGATCGGTGCCGTGGTGAACCATTGCGGCTCCTGGCTGTGGGTAGCGTGGCCCTTGATCTCGGCCAGCGCAGGCAGCCCATTGCGATCGGCGAGCGACCGCTTGGTCAGCACCAGCGCGGCGGCGCCGTCGGCGTTAGCGGAGGAAGCCGCCGGCGTAATGGTGCCGTTGGCGCGGAATGCCGGCTTCAGCCCGGGGATCTTTGCGGGATCGACCTTCAGCGGATGCTCGTCATTGGCGACGATGCGGGGCCCTGCCTTCTCGGTCAACGTGATCGGCGCGATCTCGGCCTTGAACGCGCCGCCCTCGACCGCCTTGCGCGCGCGGCTGAGCGTCTCCATCGCATAGGCGTCCTGGTCCTTGCGGGTGAACTGGTAGGCCTCCGCGGTGGCTTCGCCGAAATCGCCCATGGAACGGCCGGTCTCGTAGGCGTCCTCCAAGCCGTCCATCATCATGTGGTCGATGATGCGGTCGTGACCGGCGCGATAGCCGCCGCGGGCCTTGGCGAGGAGATACGGCGCGTTGCTCATGCTCTCCATGCCGCCGGAAACGACGAATTCGGCCGAGCCGGCCCGGATGATGTCGTGCGCCAGCATGGTCGCCTTCATGCCGGAGCCGCAGACCTTGTTGACCGTGGTGGCGCCCGTGGCATCGGGCAGACCCGCTGCCCGCGCAGCCTGGCGCGCGGGCGCCTGACCCTGGCCGGCCGGCAACACGCAGCCCATGAAGACCTCGTCGACCTTCTCGGGCGCAAGTTTGGCGCGCTCCAGCGCTGCGCCGATCACATGCGATCCGAGCTTGTGCGCGGCCAGGGGCGACAGCTCGCCCATGAAGCGGCCAAGCGGTGTGCGGGCGGCGGCGACGATGACGACGGGATCGGCGGCTTCGGCCATGGTGGAGCTCCCTAGGATGTCGGATAAGTAAGATTATGATCATCATATGATGCGGCGCAAAAAATGCAACCGCGCCCGGCATGAGAAATTGTCGTGGGTCGGATGAGATTTGCTCGTTCGATCGGACGAGGTGGAGAGCGCCTACCGCTTGCGATTGACAAACGCCTGCATCAGCCGCGTCGGCTCGTCGGTCAGGAACGATTGGCCGAACACCTTCACGCTCAAATTCACCGACTCCGTCAGCGGCAGCTCCTCCCATTGCCGCAGCAGCGCTTTCTGCGACCGCAGCGCCTCGGGGCCGCATTCGAGCAGGGCCTTCACGAGGTGCTCGACCTCGGCATCGAGCCCACCCTTGGGTGCGACCTTGTCGACCAGTCCCCAGGCGAGTGCCATCGGAGCATCGATGTTCTCCGCGGTCATCACCAGCCAGCGCGCGCGGGCCCAGCCGATCAGGCGTGGCAGGAGCGCTGCGTGGATCACCGAGGGGATGCCAACGCGCACCTCCGGCATGCCGAAACGTGCATCATGCGCTGCGACCCGGAAATCGCAGGCCGCGGCCACTTCGAGCCCGCCGCCGAGGCACCAGCCGGGCATCCGCGCGATCACCGGGGCAGGGAAGGCGCGCACGGCTTCGCAGAGATCGCGCAGGCGGCTGATGAAGGCTTCGGCCGATGTCTGGTCGAGCTTGGCCATCTCCTTGATGTCGGCGCCGCCGATCATGCTCTTCTCGCTCTGCCCGCGCAGCACCACGACTCGGATGCTGCGGTCGGATGCAAGCTGCTGCAGGCCTTCGCGCACGGCATCCGTCACGGGCGAGCCGAGAATGTTGAGGGAGCCGGCGTTGCAGATTGCGACATGAACGACGCCGCGCGGATCGCGTGTCACGCCGCAGTGGTGGTTGAGCATTTCCATGACGGGATCTCTGATTTTCGTGGACGTGCGTAAGGATACGCCGGTCGGGATCACTTCCGGGCCGAAACGCATTGGTTGTCAAGCGGTGGGGAGGCGGAGTTGCCAGTGTGAAGTCCGCAGGATAGTATGATATACATCATATTAAGGGACCGCCATGACCTGCAACGCTCAATTCGACCTGTTTTCGCCCGCGCAGCGGCGCGAGCGTGTGGTGGACTGGCAAGTGCCCGCGCCGGTCGCAAAGGCGGCCATGAAGCTGTCGGGTATGGATACCATGCTGGGCATCCGCGACGGACGGCTGCCGCCGCCGCCGTTCGCCAAGCTGATCGGTTTCACCGTGGCCGTGGTTGAACCGGGCCGGATCGTGATAGAACTCGAGCCGCGTGAAGATCTCGAAAATACCATCGGTCTGCTGCACGGGGCGACCGCCGCAGCGCTGATCGACACTGCCATGGGCTGCGCGATTTCGACCCGGTTGGAAGCTGGGCAGAGCTCGGTGACCCTCGACCTGAAGATGACGTTCCTGCGTCCGCTCTCGGTCCGTTCGGGGCTGATCTCGGCCGAAGGTAAAGTGATCAAGCTGGGACGCCAGACTAGCTACGCCGAGGGCTTTGTCCGCGACGGCAAGGGTGCGCTTGCGGTCCATGCAACTGCAACCTTTTCGATGATCGCAACGTCTTAACATGAATTAATGGACCGCCTGGTCCAGTTCTGTGTTATGAGATGATCTTCGACATTCAATGAGACCCGCATGCGCTATTCCCGGGAACACAAGCAGGAAACCCACGATCGGATCGTGAAGAAAGCCTCCGTGCGGCTGCGCGAAAAGGGCGCCCACGGCATCGGCGTCGCCGACCTCATGAAGGAAGCGGGCCTGACCCATGGCGGCTTCTACGCGCATTTCGATTCCCGCGAGGCGCTGGTGATCGAGGCGTTTGGCTACGCCATGGACCGCTCGATGGAGCACTGGCGCAAGCAGTCCGATCAGGTGACGCCGGAGAAGCAGCTCACCCAGATCGTCGAGACCTATCTTTCGACCGTGCATCGCGACAATCCCGGTCACGGCTGTTCGATTCCCGCGCTCGGCGCCGAGATCGCCCGCGAGAGCCCGAAGACGCGAAAGGCCTTTGCCGGCAAGCTCGACGAGATGATCGAGATGATCACCGACTTCATCCCAAATCTGCCGCGCAAGGCGGCGCGCAAGCAGGCGATCGCAACGCTGGCGACCATGGCCGGAACCATGCTGCTCGCGCGCATCGCCGGCTCGAGCGAATTGTCGGACGAAGTGCTCAAGACGGGCAAGGACTGCGCGCTGGATGGCGCGCGCCGTGAGCCGGTGAAGGCCGCAAAGAAGCCGAAGCAGAATTAACGATTGAGCCTACGAAGTCCGCCCCGCAAACAGCGCCCGTTCGCGCTCCACGATCTCGCCGATGTAATCCGCCACCGCCCTGATCCGCGCCAGATCCTTGCTGTCGGCGTGCATCAGCATCCAGAACGTCCGCGTGATCGATATCTCCTCCCGCAGCACGGCCACCAGCTGCGGATAGTCGCTCGCCATGAAGTGGGGCAGCACTGCGATGCCGAAGCCTGAGAGCGTGGCATTGAGCTGCGCAATCAGATTGGCGCTGCGAAGGCGCGCGGAGATCTTCGGCGACACCTGCGGCAGATAATCGAGCTCCGGCGTGAACAGCAACTCCTCGATGTAGCCGACGAAGCGGTGCTGTGTCAGGTCCTGCCGCGAGGTGATCTCAGGGAAACGGGCGAGATAGCCGGGTGCGGCGTAGAGGCCGAGGCGGTAGTCGAGCAGCTTGCGGCCGACGATGCGGCCTTCCTTCGGCATGGTCAGGCTGATGGCGATATCGGCCTCGCGCTTGGATAGACTGAACAGCCGTGCGGTGGCCACAAGTTGCAAATCGAGATCGGGATACCGGTCGGCGAAGCGCGCCAGCCGTGGCGCCAGGAAAGCGGTGCCGAACCCGTCGGGTGCGCCGATTCGTACTGTGCCGGTCAGGCGGGCCACCGAGCCGCCGACCTGCTCCTGGTTGGCGACGATGGTCGATTCCATCGCTTCCGCGCTGTCCGCGACGCGCTGGCCGGCCTCGGTGAGGAGGTACCCGGTCTTGCGCCGGTCGAACAGTTTTGCCGAGAGGTGCTTTTCCAGTCGGTCGACGCGGCGGATCACCGTGGCATGATCCACCCCGAGCTGTTTTGCCGCAGCCGAGACCGAGCCGCCCCGCACGATGGCCAGCACGAAGCGGAAGTCGTCCCAATCGATACCGCCTTGATCCGGCATTTTCGCACATCTATGGTGCATTATCTCAGACTTGAATCCTAATAAATGCAGGTCGATAGGATTTGTCAAAGCCTTCAAGCTCGGCCTCAAGGAGATCATTCCATGCGTTCAGTCGGACATTTCATCGGTGGCAAGGAGGTCAAGGGCACGTCGGGCCGGACGGCAGACGTTTTCGAGCCCATGACCGGTGACGTCCAGGCCAAGGTGGCGCTGGCGTCCAAGGCCGAGGTCGGTGCCGCCGTGGAGAACGCGCGCGCCGCACAGCCCGAATGGGCCGCGACCAACCCGCAGCGCCGCGCCCGCGTCATGATGAAATTCGTAGAGCTGGTTCAGCGCGACTACGACAAGCTCGCCGAGCTCCTGGCGCGCGAGCACGGCAAGACCGTGCCCGACGCGAAGGGTGACATCCAGCGTGGTCTCGAGGTCGCGGAATTCGCCTGCGGCATCCCGCATTTGATGAAGGGCGAGTACACCGAAGGCGCCGGCCCCGGCATCGACATCTATTCCATGCGGCAGGCCCTCGGCGTCGTCGCCGGCATCACGCCCTTCAACTTCCCCGCGATGATCCCGATGTGGAAGTTCGCGCCGGCGATCGCCTGCGGCAACGCCTTCATCCTCAAGCCGTCGGAGCGTGATCCCGGCGTGCCGATGCTGCTCGCCGAACTCATGATCGAGGCGGGCCTGCCGGCCGGCATTCTCAACGTCGTCAACGGCGACAAGGAAGCGGTCGATGCCATCCTCGACGACCCCGATGTCAAGGCCGTCGGTTTCGTCGGCTCGACGCCGATCGCGCAGTACATCTATGAGCGCGCCGCGCAAACCGGCAAGCGCTGCCAGTGTTTCGGCGGCGCCAAGAACCACGCCATCATCATGCCGGACGCCGACATGGATCAGGCCGTCGACGCCCTGATCGGCGCCGGCTACGGCTCGGCCGGCGAGCGCTGCATGGCCGTCTCGGTCGCCGTCCCCGTCGGCAAGTCCACCGCCGACCGCCTGATGGAAAAGCTGATCCCGCGCGTCGAGAGCCTCAAGATCGGCACCTCGATCGATCCGTCGGCCGATTACGGTCCGCTGGTGACGCGGGAGGCGGTCGAGAAGGTCAAGAGCTATATCGACATCGGCATCAAGGAAGGCGCGACGCTCGCCGTGGACGGCCGTGGCTTCAAGATGCAGGGCTACGAGAACGGCTTCTATCTCGGCGGTTCGCTGTTCGACAACGTCACCAAGGACATGCGGATCTACAAGGAAGAGATCTTTGGCCCCGTGCTCTCGGTCGTGCGTGCGCACGACTACAAGGAAGCGCTGGCGCTGCCGTCGGAGCATGATTATGGCAACGGCGTTGCGATCTTCACCCGCGACGGCGATGCCGCGCGCGACTTCGCGGCCAAGGTCAATGTCGGCATGGTCGGGATCAACGTGCCGATCCCGGTGCCGATCGCCTATTACACCTTTGGCGGCTGGAAGAAGTCGGGCTTTGGCGATCTCAATCAGCACGGTCCGGACTCGGTCCGCTTCTACACCAAGACCAAGACGGTGACCTCGCGGTGGCCGTCCGGCGTCAAGGAAGGCGCGGAGTTCTCGATCCCGCTGATGAAGTGATCTCGTCCACCGTCATTGCGAGGAGCTCGTGACAAAATTGCGTAGCAATTTTGCACTGATGCGACGAAGCAATCCAGACTGTCTTCGCGGAGGGATGCTGGATTGCTTCGCTGCGCTCGCAATGACGAACGAATAAAGGCGACAGGCGGCAACGATGCAGTTCGCTCTGAACGAGGATCAGATCGCAGTCCGCGACATGGCGTTGGCGTTTGCGGCGGAAAAAATCGCGCCGCACGCGCTGCGCTGGGACGAGGAGAAACATTTTCCCGTCGATGTGATGCGCGAGGCCGCTAGGCTCGGGATGGGCGGCATCTACATCCGCGACGACGTCGGCGGCTCCGCCATGACACGGTTTGACGCCGCGCTGATCTTCGAGGCGCTGGCGACGGGCTGCCCGACCACCTCGGCCTTCATCTCCATCCACAACATGGCGAGCTGGATGATCGATGCCTTCGGTAGCGACACCCAGCGCCACAAATGGCTGCCAAAGCTCTGCTCCATGGAGCTGATTGCGAGCTATTGCCTGACCGAGCCGGGCGCCGGCTCGGACGCGGCGGCGCTGCGCACGCGCGCGGTGCGTGACGGCGACCATTACGTTCTCAACGGTCAGAAGCAGTTCATCTCGGGCGCCGGCGGCACGGATCTGCTGGTTGCGATGGTGCGCACGGGCGGCGACGGTCCCGGCGGCATCTCGACCCTCGTCATCGACGGCAAGACGTCGGGCGTCTCCTTCGGCGCCAACGAGCGCAAGATGGGCTGGAACGCGCAACCGACCCGCGCCGTAATGTTCGAAAACGCCCGCGTGTCGGTCGCCAACCGCCTCGGCGAGGAGGGCATCGGGTTCAAGATCGCGATGGCCGGTCTCGACGGCGGCCGCCTCAACATCACGGCATGCTCGCTCGGTGGCGCGCAGACCGCGCTCGACAAGGCGCGCAGCTACATGAGGGAGCGCAAGGCGTTCGGAAAGCGGCTCGACGAATTCCAGGCGCTGCAATTCCGCCTCGCCGACATGGCGATCGAGCTCGAGGCTGCACGGACGTTCCTCTGGCGCGCCGCCGCCGCGCTCGATCGCAAGGACCCTGATGCCACCATGCTGTGTGCGATGACCAAGCGGTTCGGCACCGATGTCGGTTTCGAGGTCGCCAATCACGCCCTCCAGCTCCACGGCGGCTACGGCTACTTAAGCGAATACGGCATCGAGAAGATCGTGCGCGATCTGCGCGTGCACCAGATCCTCGAAGGCACCAATGAAATCATGCGGCTGATCGTGGCGCGCAAACTGATCGAGGGCGCGCGATGAATGCGGTGGAAGAGGGCGATCTGGTCGCTCGTGTCGAGGGCGCCGCCGGCATCATCAGGCTCAATCGTCCCAAGGCGATCAACGCCGTGACTCTGGAGATGTTTCGCGACATCGACAAGGCGCTCGATCGCTTCGAGGCTGATCCTGAAGTCGCTGTGATCCTGCTGGAGGGCGCCGGCGAGCGCGGCCTTTGCGCGGGCGGCGACATCCGCGCGCTCTGGGAAAGCTCGAAGGCCGGTGGCGACCTCGGCAAAATCCTCTGGCGGGAAGAATACATCCTCAACGCCCGCATCAAGACATTTCCGAAGCCCTATGTCGCGCTCATGGACGGCATCGTGATGGGCGGCGGCGTCGGTCTCTCCGCACATGCGAGCCATCGTGTCGTCACCGATCGCACCAAGCTCGCAATGCCTGAGGTCGGGCTCGGCTTCTTCCCCGATGTCGGCGGTACCTATCTGTTGTCGCGCTCGCCTGGCGAGATCGGCACTTACTTTGGCCTCACCGGCCAGACCATGAACGGGCCCGACGCCATTCATGCGAAATTCGCCGATTCCGTGGTGCCGGGGGCCAAATGGCCGGAGCTGCGCGAGGCACTGACCCGGGCTCGTTCGGGCGTCACCGCGGCCGACGTCAGCAAGCTCATCAACGGTGTCGCGACCGGCGAGACCGCTGGGCCGGTCGCCGCCAAGAAGCCGATCATCGATGCTTTGTTTGGCTTCGACCGCATGGAAGACATCTTCGCGGCACTGAAGCGCGATGGCTCCGAGTTCGCGCTGGCCACGTTGAAGACGCTGAACGAAAAATCGCCGCGCGGCATGGTGGTGACGCTGAAACTGTTGCGACTGGCGCGTACCGCCTCGAGCCTGGAAGAGTGTCTGGTGCGGGAATACCGCGCCGCGCTGGAGGTGTTTCGTAGCGACGATTTCCGCGAGGGCGTGCGCGCCGCCGTGATCGACAAGGACCGCACCCCGACCTGGTCGCCGGCGCGGGTCGAGGATGTGACGCCGCAGATGCTTGCGCCGTATCTCGCGGAGATCGGCGCCGACGAGCTGAAGTTCAATTCATAACGTCATTCAAGCGGAGGAAACGACAATGGCCACGATCGCATTCATTGGTCTGGGCAACATGGGCGGCCCGATGGCGGCCAATCTGGTCAAGGCGGGCCACAAGGTGGTGGCGTTCGATCTCGTCGAGGCCTCGCGCGCGCAAGCCAAGGCGGACGGAGCCGGCATTGCCGACAGCGCGCCGGACGCGGTGAAGGGCGCCGATGTCGTCGTCACCATGCTGCCGGCTGGCAAGCATGTGCTCGGCGTCTGGAACGAGGTCGTTCCCGCGATGGCCAAGGGCGCGCTGATCATCGATAGCTCCACCATCGACGTCGAGAGCTCGCGGCAGGCGCATATGCTGGCGGCGAAGCACGGCGTGCTCTCGGTCGACGCACCGGTCTCCGGCGGCACCGGCGGTGCCAAGGGCGCGACGCTCACTTTCATGTGCGGCGGCGAGGAGATTGCATTTGCGGCGGCAAAGCCCGTGCTGGAGAACATGGGCAAGAAGATCGTTCATTGCGGCGGCGCTGGCGCAGGCCAGGCGGCCAAGATCTGCAACAACATGATCCTGGGCATTTCCATGATCGCGGTCAGCGAGGCCTTCGCGCTCGGCGAGAAACTAGGGCTCTCGCATCAGGCGCTGTTCGACGTCGCCTCGACCTCGTCGGGCCAGTGCTGGTCGCTGACGACCTATTGCCCGGTGCCGGGCCCGGTGCCGACCTCCCCGGCGAACAACGATTACAAGCCGGGCTTCGCCTCGGCGCTGATGGTGAAGGATCTGACGCTGGCCCAGGACGCTGCCAAGGCCGCAGGCGCTGCGACGCCGCTCGGCAAGCATGCGCAGGAGATCTATCAGTCTTTCGACGCAGCCGGCCAGGGTGGGGTGGATTTTTCGGGAATTATCAAGCACGTTCGCAGCCTCGCTGGAAAATAGCGGGGCTTCGTAGCCCCGGGAGGAGCAAAGCGAAATCCGGGCGGCCTCCACCGGGGTGACGACCCCCGGATTGCGCTTCGCGCCATCCGGGTTACGCTCGAACGCTCATTCGACGGGCCCGGATCATGACGACATTTTTGGAAGCGCGCGCGTTCCTCCTGGAACATCGGACAGACTACGAGGCCGCGGTCAAAGGCTTCCGCTGGCCGGATCCGGTTCCGTTCAATTGGGCCCTCGACTGGTTCGACGAGCTTGCAAAGCATGCCGACGCCAAGGACCGCCCCGCGCTCTGGATTGTCGATACCGCACAGGACAAACAGACAAAACTCTCTTTCGCGGTACTCTCGAAGCGCTCGAACCAGGTCGCCAACTTTCTCCGCGCGCAGGGCCTGCAGCGCGGCGATCACCTGTTGCTGTTGCTTGGCAATGTGGTTCCGCTGTGGGAGACGATGCTGGCGGCGATGAAGCTCGGCGTCGTCGTGATCCCCGCGACCACGCTGCTCACTGCGGACGAGCTGCGCGACCGACTCGATCGCGGCAAGGCGAAGGCGGTCGTCGCCGCGCAAGATCAGGTCGCGAAATTCGCAAGCCTGGGCGCGGAGAACGTCGTTCGCATCGTGGTCGGGGCTACCACCGACGGATGGCTTTCATACGATGATGCAGCGACGGCTGCGGAGAGCTTTGAGGCCGACGCTCCGACCAATGCCGACGACCCCATGCTGCTTTATTTTACCTCGGGCACAACGGCGAAACCGAAGCTGGTCCGGCACAGCCAGCGCAGCTATCCCGTCGGGCATCTGTCGACCATGTACTGGATCGGGCTGAAGCCCGGCGACGTGCATCTCAACATCTCTTCGCCCGGCTGGGCCAAGCACGCCTGGAGCTGCTTCTTCGCACCGTGGAATGCGGGCGCCACCGTGTTCGTCGTCAACCAGCCCCGCTTCGACGCTAAGGGCCTGCTTGCCACGATCGGCAGCTGCGGCGTCACCACGCTGTGCGCGCCGCCGACCGTGTGGCGGCTGTTCATTCAGGAGAATCTCGCATCGTTCAAGGTGGCCTTGCGCGAGGTCTGCGGCGCCGGTGAGCCGCTGAACCCCGAAGTGATCGACCAGGTGCGGGCGGCCTGGGGCCTCACCATCCGCGACGGCTACGGTCAGACCGAAACCACTGCGCTGGCTGGCAACTCGCCGGGCCAGAAGATCAAGATCGGCTCGATGGGCCTGCCGCTGCCTGGCTATCGCGTTCAGATCAGCGACGCCGATGGCAACCCGGCGAAGGAGGGCGAGGTGACGCTGCTGCTCGGCAATGAGCGCCCCGCCGGCTTGATGCAGGGCTATCAGGGCGAGGACGGCAAGCTGTCCGGAGCCGAGGGCGAGCTCTATCGCAGCGGCGATGTCGTGTTCGAGGACGAGGAGGGCTATCTCACCTTCGTCGGCCGTTCCGACGACGTGTTCAAATCGTCGGATTACCGCATCAGCCCGTTCGAGCTCGAGAGCGTCCTGCTCGAGCACGAGTTCGTCGCGGAAGCCGCGGTGGTGCCAAGCCCGGATCCGATCCGCCTTGCCATCCCCAAGGCGTTCGTGCTGCTGACCTCGGGCGCAGAGCGCTCGCCGGAGACGGCGCTCTCGATCTTCAAGCATCTGCACGCCCGCCTTGCGCCGTTCAAGCGCATCCGCCGCCTCGAAATCGTCACTGAACTGCCGAAGACGATCTCTGGCAAAATCCGCCGGGTGCAGCTACGACGGCTCGAACGCGATGATGATCGCGACGATCCGCTGCGCGGCCGCGAATTCCGCGAGGAGGATTTTCCCGAGCTGCCGAAAACACGGAGTGAGACCTAAGTGAACCAAATCTGGAAGTCGGCGCCGATTACGCTGGAAGCCTATCAGGCCATGGTCGGCAAGGAGATCGGCGTGTCGTCCTGGCATCTGATCGACCAGCCCCGCATCGACACCTATGCCGACGTGACCGAGGATCACCAGTTCATCCACGTCGATCCTGAGAAGGCGAAGGCGACCGCGTTCGGCACCACCATCGCGCACGGCTTCCTGACGATGTCGATGTTGTCGGTGATGTCCTACGAGGTGATGCCGGCGATTGCGGGCACCACGATGGGCGTGAACTATGGCTTCGACAAGCTGCGCTTCATCTCGCCGGTGCGTTCGGGCAAACGCGTCCGCGGCCGTTTCGTGCTGACGGAAGCCAAGCTGCGCAAGCCGAACGAATTGCAGTCCCGCACCAACGTGGCCGTGGAGATCGAAGGTGAGGACAAGCCGGCGCTGGTCGCGGACTGGCTGGGGTTGATCTATTTCGCCTAAATCCACCCGTTTTGGCCGGGCTTGACCCGGCAATCCATCGCTGCTCAAAAGCGATCCAATGTCGGAGCTTCCCTCTCCCCTTGTGGGAGAGGGTGCCTCGCGAAGCGAGGCGGGTGAGGGGTCTCTCTCCGCGAATTCATCTGCCGGAGAGAGACCCCTCATCCGGCGCTTCGCGCCACCTTCTCCCACAAGGGGAGAAAGGGAAGGGAAGAACAGGACTTAACTCATGGCAATCAGGTTCGACGGACGTGTCGCCATCGTCACCGGCGCCGGCAATGGTCTCGGACGGGCGCATGCGCTGGGATTGGCCAGCCGTGGCGCGAAAGTGGTGGTCAATGATTTTGGCGGCGCGCGTGATGGCAGCGGCGGCTCGCTCTCTCCGGCGGAAGCCGTGGTCGAGGAGATCCGCAAAGCCGGTGGCACCGCGATGGCCGATGGTGCCGACGTCTCCAATTTCGAGCAGGTCACCGCGATGGTCGAGCGCGCCACCAGGGAGTGGGGCGGCGTCGACCTGTTGTGCGCCAATGCCGGCATCCTGCGCGACAAATCGTTCGGCAAGATGGAGGCCGCCGATTTCCAGAAGGTGCTCGACGTGCACCTCGTCGGCACCTTCTACTGCTGCAAGGCGGCCTGGGCCGGCATGCGCGATCGCAATTACGGGCGCATCGTGCTGACCACGTCGTCCTCCGGCCTCTATGGCAATTTCGGCCAGGCCAATTACGGCGCTGCGAAATCCGGCATGGTCGGCCTGATGAACGTACTCGCCGAGGAAGGCCGCAAGAGCAACATCCGCGTCAACATCATCTCGCCGACGGCGGCGACCCGCATGACCGAGGAGCTGCTGCCGCCGCAGGCGCTGCAGCTGATGAAGCCGAACGCGATCACGCCCGCGGTCGAGTACATGCTGAGCGAGGACGCGCCGACCCGCACCATCATGGGCGCCGGCGCCGGCTCGTTCGCCGTGATCAAGATCGTGGAGAGCGAGGGCATCAACCTGCCGGAGTCCGAATGGACACCGGACGCGGTCGCCGCGCATTTCGCCGAGATCAGCGACATGTCGAAGGCCAAGGCGCTGCAGGGCGCGTTCGAGCAGACGCAGAAATACGTCGCGCAGGCCGCGGCGCGGGCGGGGATAAAACTCTGACAGCCGTCGCCGTCATCGGCGCCGGCCCGGCCGGGCTGATGGCGGCCGAGGTGCTTGCGCTGGGCGGCGCCCGCGTCACCGTTTGTGATGCGATGCCGTCCGCCGGCCGTAAATTCCTGATGGCGGGCCGGGGTGGACTCAATCTCACCCACAGCGAGCCGCTGCCGCAGTTCATGGCGCGCTATCGCGAGACGGCACCGAGGCTGCAAGCTGCGATCGAGGCGTTTTCGCCTGAGGCGTTGCGGGCGTGGAGCGAGGCGCTGGGCGAGCCGACCTTCGTCGGCACCAGCGGCCGGGTGTTTCCAAAAGCGTTCAAGGCTTCGCCTTTGCTGCGCGCCTGGCTGCGGCGCCTCGACGCCAGCGGCGTACGATTTGCCTTCCGTCATCGCTGGACCGGATGGGACGATGAGGGGCGGCTGCTGTTTCGAACGCCGAATGGCGAGGCGGCCGTCGTTGCCAACGCCACGGTCCTCGCGCTCGGCGGTGCGAGCTGGCCGCGGCTCGGGTCGGATGGCGGCTGGGTCGAACGCCTCGCTGCAAAAGGCATTGCCATTTCAAAACTGCGGCCAGCCAATTCCGGCTTCACGGTCGCATGGTCCGACGTCTTCCGAAGCAGTTTTGAGGGGCAGCCGCTCAAAGGCGTAGCGCTGACGGTTGGTGCACACACGGTGCGCGGCGAAGCGATGATCACGCGGTGCGGCATCGAAGGCGGCGCGATCTATGCGCTGTCGGCGGAGTTGCGGGAGGCGGTGCTGCGTCTCGGGCAGGCGACGCTGATGATCGCATTGCGGCCCGACCTCGACGCCGCCACTCTGACCACGCGGCTATCAGGCATGCGCGGCAAGCAATCGCTGGCGAATTTCCTGCGCAAGGCGGCGCAATTGTCGCCGGTCGGCATCGGCCTGATGCAGGAGGCCGCCATCGCATCCGGCCGGCCGCTGGCTACGTTCTCGCCGGCCGAGCTTGCGCAGCTCGTGAACGCAATTCCCGTTCAGCTCACGGGCGTTGCCCCGATTGATCGCGCGATCTCGACCGCGGGCGGAATTGCCTTCAATGAGCTCGACGAACACTTCATGCTGCGCAAACAGCCGGGCGTGTTCGCTGCCGGCGAGATGCTGGACTGGGAAGCGCCGACCGGCGGCTATCTGCTGCAGGCATCGTTCGCGACGGGGGCCGCCGCGGGTAGGGGCGTGCTGGCGTGGCTCAACCGCTAAAGCGCGATGCGATTAGGATGAATCGTCATCGCGTTTTAGGTTGTTGTTTGAGCATGATCTTTTCGGAAAATCGCTGCGCACTTTTCCGGATCATGCTTTAACCACCGTCAGCGCGAGCGCAGCGAAACAATCCAGATTACCTCTTCAGAAATAGCCTGGATTGCTTCGTCGCAAGAGCTCCTCGCAATGATGGCTGACCGAGCGCAGTCCTCCCGAAAACTCGTACGGTGGGCAAAGGGGGGCGAAAGCGCCGTGCCCACGATCTTTCGCAGTTGCGACGAGAAGTCGTGGGCACGATACGCTTTGCCCACCCTGCGGCAGCTGTTATCGCAGCTTCCCGCGCGCGGCGACCGGCAGCGTGCCGATGATCTCCTCGCCGCGGACCATCACGACCTCGTCCATCATGTTGACGACGACGCAGACGTGGTTCGGCACGATGCGGACGACGTCGCCGACATTGGGGCGCGTGTTGCTACGGGAGAGATCCAGGAAGCCGTGCTCCTCGGCAAAGCGCGCGATCTTGGCTTCGGGGTGCTCCAGGATCAGGCCGTGGCCGTCGAGCCCGCCGGTGTCTGAGGTCAGCGTCTTCGAGCCGGCATCGAGGATGCCGCGCTCGGGCGCGGCGCGGCTCACGACTGTCGAATAGATGTGCAGCGCGCAGTCGTCCCAGCTGGCGACGCCGGCCGCGACCTGCATGCGGTCGTTGTAGATGTAGGTGCCGAAGCGGTGCTCGGTGCCGCCCTTGAGCTTGCCGAGATTCTTCAGGTTCGGCGTGCCGCCGGTCGAGACGATCTTTGCATCGAGCCCATGCGCGCGCACGCCGGCCAGCGCCTCGTCGTAGAACTTCTGCGCGTCAGCCCAGCCTGTTTCAGTCGGATACATCATGAAGCCGGCGAACTGCAGCCCCTTCGAGGCTGCGATCTCGCGCGCCAGCGCAATGGCTTCAGCCGGCGTCTCGACACCGGCGCGCTTGCGGCCGGTATCGCATTCGACCACGACGGACAGCGGACGGCCCGACGCCGCGGCGGCTTTCGGCAGGCCGGCAACGACGGTCGAATTGTCGGCGGCGACCGTCATGTTGGCCTTGGCCTGGAGCGCGCCGAGCCGCGCCATCTTCTCTTCGCCAAGGAGATTGTAGCTGATCAGGATGTCGTCGATGCCCGCGTTGGCCATGATCTCGGCTTCACCGAGCTTCTGGCAGGTGATGCCTTTCGCGCCGGCCGCGACCTGCATCTTCGCGATGGTTGGGTTCTTGTGCGTCTTGATGTGCGGGCGGTTGGCAATTCCCGTCTCGTCGCAGGCTTTCTGGATTCGTGCGATGTTGCGCTCGACCCTGTCCATGTCGATGACCGCGCAGGGGGTGCCATATTCGCGAGCGATCTTGGCGGCGAGGGTGGTTGTCATGGGTTAAGCCTGTTCAATTTCTTCGCGAAGCATTTCAAGATCGAGCCAGCGTTCTTCGGCGGCGGACAATTCTTCATGCGCCTTGGCGATCGCAGCGGAGGTGTCGTCGAATTTCTTGCGATCCCTGGTGTAGAGGTTGGGATCGTCGAGCACGCGCTGCAGCTTGGCGATATCGGCCTGCAGCGTCTCCATCTTCTTCGGTAGAGTCTCCAGCGCATGCTTCTCGTTGAAGCTCAGCTTCCGCTTGGCCGAGGAGGCGGGAGCGGCCGGCCGCTCCTCTTTCTTCTCCGCCGGGGCCTGCGCCTTTGCGGTCTCGCGCTTGAGGTCCGCACCGCGCTGCGCCAGCATGTCGCTGTAGCCGCCGGCGTATTCGACCCATTTGCCGTTGCCCTCCGGGGCGATCACCGAGGTGACGACGCGGTCGAGGAAGTCGCGGTCGTGGCTGATCAGGATAACGGTGCCGTCGTAATCGCCGAGCATCTCCTCGAGCACGTCGAGCGTTTCGAGATCGAGATCGTTGGTTGGCTCGTCCAGCACCAGGAGGTTCGACGGCTTTGCCAGCGCGCGCGCCAGCATCAGCCGGCCGCGCTCGCCGCCGGAGAGGACTTCCACCGGCGTGCCGCGCTGCTCCTGTGCGAACAGGAAGTCCTTCATGTAGCCGACCACGTGCTTCGGCTTGCCGCCGACCATGATTTGATCGCCGCGCCCGCCGGTGAGCGCTTCCGCGAGGGTCGATTTGGGATCGAGGCTTTCGCGGTGCTGGTCGAGCGTCGCCGTCTCCAAATTGGCGCCGAGACGTATCGTGCCGGAATCCGGCTGCATGCCACCGGTGAGCAGATTGACCAGCGTGGTCTTGCCGGCGCCGTTCGGCCCGATGATGCCGAGGCGATCGCCGCGCTGGATGCGGGTCGAAAAATTCTCGACGATCTTGCGTTCGCCATAGGCCTTGGTGACGCCCTTCGCCTCGATCACCAGCTTGCCCGACTGCTCCGCTTCGGCCGCCGCGAGACTGGCGGTGCCGGCGGTGCCGCGATAGTTGCGGCGCTGGTCGCGCAGCGTGTGCAGATTGGCGAGCCGCTTGACGTTGCGCTTGCGCCGGCCGGAGACGCCGTGGCGCAGCCAGTGCTCTTCGTCGACGATCTTGCGGTCGAGCTTGTGCTGGTCGCGCTCTTCCTCTGCCAGCACCTCGTCGCGCCAGGTCTCGAACGAGGCAAAGCCGCGGTCGATCTGCTTGATCCTGCCGCGGTCGAGCCACGCCGTGGAGCGCGACAAATTGGTCAGGAAGCGGCGGTCGTGGCTGATGATCACCAGCGCGCTGCGGCGGCTATCCAGCTCCTGTTCCAGCCACTCGATGGTGGAGAGATCGAGATGGTTGGTCGGCTCGTCCAGGAGCAAAATGTCGGGCGAGGGCGCAAGCACATAGGCCAGCGCCGCGCGACGGGCTTCTCCGCCGGAGACACTATGCGGGTTCTCCTCGCCCGTGAGCCCGAGCTGCTCCAAAAGATAGCGCGCCTGGTGCTGGTCGTCGCCGGGCGCGAGGCCGGACTCGACATAGGCCAGGGTGGTCTTGTGCTCGCCGAAATCCGGCTCCTGCGGCAAATAGCGCACGGTCGCTCCCGGCTGCACGAAGCGCATGCCGCCGTCGGGCTCGACAAGGCCGGCGGCGATCTTCAGCAGCGTCGACTTGCCCGAGCCGTTGCGGCCGATCAGGCAGACGCGCTCGGATGGCGCAACATTGAGCTCGACACCTGATAGCAGCGGCGTGCCGCCAAAGGTCAGCCTGATGTCTTTCAATTGGATCAGCGGCGGCGCCATGGTCAGCCCTGACTGGTGGCGGTCTGGTCAGCGCGGCGACGCTGGATGCGGCGCAGGGTCTGGTCGAGCGCTGAGAGGAAGGTGGAACGGTCGCGCGGTGAGAACGATCTGGGGCCGCCGGTGACCTCGCCGGCCGAACGCAGATCCGTCATCAGGTTGCGCACCGCCAACGTCATCCCGATCGACTCCTCCGTGAACGGTTTTCCGTTCGGCGCGATCACCTCAGCTCCGGCCTTGACGCAGCGGCTCGCCAGCGGAATGTCCGAAGTCACGACGACATCGCCGGACTTGACGCGCTCGGCGATCCAATCGTCGGCGGCGTCCATGCCGGCGCCGGCCGCGATACGCTCGATCAGCGGGTCGTGCGGCACGCGGATGAAATTGCCGGCGACGACGCTCACGGGCACGCCGTGACGGAGCGCCACGCGGTAGATCTCGTCCTTCACCGGGCAGGCGTCGGCGTCGACAAAGATGCGGGTGGGAGTGCCGGTCATTGGCCGCGTGGTACCCCATTCGGGCCGCAAAGGCGAGGGGATTGACCGGTGTTCCCCGAGGCCTACGATCGGCCTCGAAACAACAAGAATGCAGGGAACGCCCATCATGCCGAATCGGCTCGAAACCCACCGCGTCGAGGCCTACAACACCGCCAAGCAATCCGAAAACAAGATGCACGACGACACGGTGGCGCGCCGCTTCGGCTTTTCCGGCGGGCTGGTCCCGGGCGTCGACGTCTTCGCCTACATGATGCACGTGCCGATTGCCCGCTGGGGGCGCGATTTCCTCTCGCGCGGGCTGATCGAGGCGCGCTTCATCAAGCCGGTTTATGACGGCGAGATCGCCGATGTCGATGCGACCGAGCACAACGAGCTGCTCACCATCGAGGTGTTCAGCCGTACAGAGCTGTGCGCGACCGGAACGGCCTCGCTGCCGCAGGCGGCGCCCGTGGTGTCACTGAGCGACTATTTCGCGGTGCCCGTTGCGTCCGAGCGCAAGCCGGTCAGCCCCGCGACGTTCGAGACTGGCAAATGGCTGGGCACCATGCCGCGCCGCTGGGCCGGACAGGAGGCGGCCGATTATCTCGCCGACATCAGGGAGACCGATCCGGTGTTCGTGCGCGAGGGGCTGGGCCATCCCGGCCTGATCCAGCGCGTGATGAACCGCGTGCTGGTGGACAACACTATTCTGGGCCCGTGGATTCATGTTGGTAGCCGTATGCAGCTGTTGTCGGCCGCGCGCGCCGGTGACGAGATCACGGCGCGGGCAAAAGTCACAGCCAACTACGAGAAGAAGGGCCACCGCTTCGTCGAGCTCGACGCGCTCGTAGTTGCCAACGGCACGACGCCGATCGCGCACTGTCAGCACACCGCGATCTACCAGCCGCGCGAGCAGGCGGTGGCTTAAAAAACAACACCGTCATTCCGGGCGATGCGAAGCATCGAACTACGGTGCGCAATTGCGCACCTGAGAATCTCGAGATTCCGGGTTCGGTCCTGCGGGCCGCCCCGGAATGACGAACAAAGCTTACGCCGCCTTCACCTTCCCGTCCTGGATCGCGCGCCACACGCGCTCCGGGGTCAGCGGCATGTCGATGTGCTTGATGCCGTAATCGGAGAGCGCATCGAGCACGGCGTTCACCACGGTTGACAGGCTACCGGCGCAGCCGGCTTCGCCGCAGCCCTTGCTGCCAAGCGGATTGGTCGTGGCCGGCACCGGGTGATCGCCGATCGTCATGTTCGGCACGTCCTCGGCGCGGGGCAGGGCGTAGTCCATCAGCGAGCCCGTGATCGGCTGGCCGCTCTCGTCGTAGCGAACGTGCTCCATCAGCGCTTGCCCGATGCCCTGGACGACGCCGCCATGGAGCTGGCCAGCAACCAGCAGCGGGTTGATCACCGTGCCGAAATCGTTGACCGCGCTGTAGCGCACGATCTGCACTACGCCGGTCTCCGGATCGATCTCCACTTCCGCGACGTGGCAGCCGTTCGGGAACGCCGAGGGCACCGGTTCGCTGGTGTGGTCGACGTCGAGGCTGTCAGGCACGCCGTCCGGCGTCTTGCCGTCATGCAGCTTCTTGGCGAGTTCCATGATGTCGATGCTGCGGTCGGTGCCGGCGATGGTGAAGCTGCCGCCTTCGAACTCGATGTCCGTCTCGGAGGCCTCCAGCATGTGCGCCGCGGCGCGCTTGCCCTTTTCGATCACGAGCTTGGCGGCGCCCACGATCGCCATGCCGGTCGCGGTGATCGAGCGCGAACCGCCGGTGCCATTGCCGGTGTGGACGATGTCGCTGTCGCCCTGCACCAGCTTCACGCTTTCGAAGGGAACGCCGAGCTGCTCGGACAGCACTTGCGCGAACGGCGTCGCATGGCCCTGGCCGTAATCGAGCGTGCCGGTGACGAGCTGCACGCTGCCGTCGGGATCGAACACGATCTTGCCGAGCTCGGGGCTCGGCGGCGCGGTGACTTCGAGATAGGAGCCGACCGCGATGCCGCGCAGCTTGCCGGCCTTTTTGCTCTCCTTCTTGCGCTTGGCGAAATTCTCGTGGTCGGAGATTTCAAGCGCCTTGTTGAACACGGCCTGGAAATCACCGCTGTCATAGGTGACTCCGGAGGAGGCCGGGAACGGCATCTGGTTCGGCTTGATGAAGTTGCGCTTGCGCAAGGTCAACCGGTTGATGCCCATCTCGTCGGCGGCGCGGTCGATCAACCGCTCCATGTAATAGTTCGCCTCGGGCCGGCCGGCGCCGCGATAGGCGCCCATCAGCGTGGTGTTGGTCAGCACCACCTTGATGTCGACCGCCATCAAGGGCGTGCGGTAGACGCTGGAAAAATTCTTGCCGGTGTTGAGCGAAAGCGGCCCCGGCGCGACGCCGGTGATGTAGGCGCCGACATTGCCGTAGCCGGATAATTTGGCCGCGAGGAAATGCCCTTCGGCGTCGAGCGCAAGCTCGGCATGGATCTTCTGCGCACGCCCGTGGCTGTCGGAGAGGAAGGCAGTCGAGCGCTCGTCGAGCCATTTCACCGGGCGGCCCAGCGCCTTGGCCGCGTACAGGATGCACATGTATTCGGGATAGTTGATGTTCTTCATGCCGAAGGAGCCGCCGACATTGGCGGTGAGGATGCGCACCTTCTCGTTCGGCACTTTGAGGTTCTTGGCGAGGTTGGCGCGGTTGCCGGCGACGCCTTGCGTCGGCACCTGCAGCGTGTAGCGCTCGGTCTTCTTGTCGTAGGAGGCAAGGCCGACGCGCGGCTCCATCGAGACCACGGCGACACGGGTGTTCTCGATGTCGATCCTGGTGACATGGGCGGCGTTGGCAAAGGCAGCGTCAACCTTGTCCATGTCGCCATAATGGTAGTCCAGCGCGACGTTATCAGGGATGTGCTCGTAGAGCTGGGGCGCGCCGGGCCTGGCAGCTTCCTCGGGATCCGTCACCGCCGGCAGCGGCTCGACGTCGAGCTCGACCGCCTCGGCGGCATCGCGGGCCTGCGCCAGCGTCTCGGCCACCACGAAGGCGACGGGATCGCCGACGAAGCGGACCTTGTCGGTCGCGAGCGGCTGACGGTTGGTCTGAAGCAGGGGCGAGCCGTCGCGGCTCTTCAGCGGCAGGCCGCAGGTGAAGGGGCCGTAGCCGGCGGCATCGAGATCCTTGCCGGTCCATACCCCCAGCACGCCCGGCATTGCCTTGGCGGCATCGATGCCGATGCCGCGGATGATGCCGTGGGCGTGGGTGGAACGCACGACCACGGCATAGGCTTGGCCTGGCAGGTTGAAATCGTCGGTATAGCGGCCCTTGCCGCGCACCAGCGTGTCGTCCTCCTTGCGGCGGACGGGCTGGCCGACACCATATTTTTGCAATGCAATAGCATTTTCGAGCGTGGACGATTTGGTGTGTTCTTGCATGGAATTGACCTGAAAAGCCGGCATTTGCGCATTTTCGCGGCAGCGGGGCACCGGACCTCTTCAGATAACCCACCACCCTGTTCACGACAACGCACGAATGGGCATGGTCCCATGTGATGCGTTGTTGCGCAGGCTCGCCGCGCTGCTAATGTTTCAGGCGAAAAAGCAATTCCAGACCGGCCCATTGGGCCGCGGAAAGACAGTTTGTATGAATGACCACACGCGGCTCCGCGACGGCCCTGCGCCGCACGGTGAGCTGGGGTCGATGGCGGCGGTGGCGTTGGCCACCGAACCGGCCGTCGGCGTGCAGGGGTCGGGAACCGGCGTCTATGCGGCGCTGGACCTCGGCACCAACAATTGCAGGCTACTGATCGCCTGTCCGACCCAGGACGGCTTTCGCGTCGTCGATTCCTTCTCGCGCATCATCCGGCTCGGGGAGGGGGTCTCGGCAACCGGATGCATCAGCGATGCCGCGATCGAGCGCGCCATCGTCGCGCTCAGCATCTGTCGCGACAAGATCAACTTACGGAAAGCGCGCCGGTTGCGGCTGATTGCAACGGAGGCCTGCCGTGCGGCGTCCAATGCCGAGGGTTTCCGCAGCCGCGTTGCGGCCGAGACCGGCATCGAGCTCGAGGTGATCGACCGCGAGACCGAGGCCGCGCTCGCCGTGCTCGGCTGCTCGCCGCTGGTCGACCCGAGGGGGCGTGGCGCGATCCTGTTCGACATCGGCGGCGGCTCGACCGAGCTGGTGCGGATCGAGCGCGACCCGGAACATCCGGAGCCGCGCATCAAAGCCTGGATGTCGATCCCTTATGGTGTGGTCACGCTCGCCGAGCAGTTCGGCGGGCGCGACGTGACGCCCGAGATCTATGCTGCGATGGAGCAAGTGGTCGCCAACCACGTCGCGCCGTTCGCAGCAGAGCATGGCGGCGATCTCGCCGGCATGCACTTGCTTGGCACATCAGGCACGGTGACGACGCTCGCCGGTATCCATCTCAACCTCGCGCGCTACGACCGCCGCCGCATCGACAGTATCTGGATGAACGATTCCGACATCACTGCGACCATCAACAAGCTGCTCGGCATGAGCTACGAGGAGCGCGCTGGCAACAACTGCATCAGCGTCGAGCGCGCCGACCTGGTGCTCGCCGGCTGCGCCATCCTCGATGCGATCAGGCTCGCCTTTCCGCTGCCGCGGCTACGCGTCGCCGACCGGGGCCTGCGCGAAGGCATGCTGGTCGAGATGATGCGCGAGGACGGCGCGCTCAGGAGCTGGTGAGATGGCCAAGGATACCACCGGCCGCTTGCACGTCCAGGTCAAGACCGGCGGCAAGCGCAAATTGTCGTCGAAGCTCTGGCTGGAGCGGCAGCTCAACGATCCCTATGTGGTGAAGGCGAAGGCGGCCGGCTATCGCTCGCGCGCGGCGTTCAAGCTGCTCGAGATCGACGACAAATACCGGCTGCTCAAGCATGGCATGGCGGTGGTCGATCTCGGCGCCGCGCCGGGCGGCTGGAGCCAGATCGCGGCCAAGCGCGTCGGCTCGGTCGACGGCAAGGGCAAGGTCGTCGCGATCGATCTGCTGGAGATGCCGGAGATTGCCGGCGTCGAGTTCGCGCAGCTCGACTTCATGGACAACGACGCTCCAGAGAAGCTCAAGGCCATGCTCGGCGGCGGCGCCGACGTCGTGATGTCCGACATGGCCGCCAACACGACCGGTCACCGCAAGACCGACCAGCTTCGCATCGTCGGGCTGATAGAGACCGCAGCCGCCTTCGCCTGCGACGTGCTGAAACCGGGCGGGATCTTCCTGGCGAAGGCGTTCCAGAGCGGCGCCGACGCCGAGCTGCTGGCCCAGCTCAAGCGCGATTTTGCGACCGTGCGTCACGTCAAGCCGGCGGCGAGCCGGCAGGATTCCTCGGAGCGCTACGTGCTGGCGACGGGGTTTCGGGGCGAGGCGAAGGGGTAGTTCCATACTCCGACCGAGGAGGGATTCACCCCAGCCGCTGATCCCGCACGTCCTGCGTATCCTCGCTCGCCGCCTTGACCGCCGCCTTCTCCGCGCCCTTGCCGGCGCCCTTGCGGCTCGCGATCTCCACGGCCTTGCGGCCGGAGATCTCGTGGCCGGCATCGGCGGGCATCTGCCAGAAGAACCAGCTCGACGCCGCCGAGGTCAGCGCGATCACGACGAAGGCCGGTGCGAACACCGTGGCGTCGATCTCGCCGACATGGTTGAACCACATCGTCGTTTCCACGCAGGCCGCGCCGACCGCCACGCCGGCCGAAACGGCCAGCTGCTGGTTGACGCTGACGAGCGTGGTGGCGCGGCTCATCTGGGCGGTCTCGACATCGGCATAGGCGACCGTGTTGATCGCGGTGAATTCCAGCGAGCGGAAGAAGCCGCCGACCACCAGGATCACCATGATGATGAGCAGCGGCGTCGTCACCGTGAACAGCGCGCAGACCGCGAGGAAGAACGCGCTGACGATCGCGTTCACCGTCATCAGATTGCGGAAGCCGAAGGTGCGGATGAGGCGTGCCGCCAGGGTCTTCATGCCCATCGCGCCGAGGGAGGAGGAGAAGGTGACGAGGCCGGAATGGAACGGCGACAGTCCGAAGCCGATCTGCATCAGGAGCGGAAGCAGGAACGGCAGCGCGCCGATGCCAAGCCGGAACATGAAGCCGCCGAGCACGGCCGCGCGCAGTGTCGGCAGCTTCAGAAGCGAGAAGTCGAGCACTGGCGAGCCCGTGCGCCGGGCGTGCAGGACATACAATGTCATCGCAATCGCGCCGCCCACGACCAGGGCGGCGACCGTGCTCCACGGCAGCAGGTTCAGCCCGGCAACGGAGAGCCCGAACGCGATGCCGGCAAGCCCGACACCCGCGAGCACCATGCCGTAGAGATCGAACGGCTCTCGAGTCTCGCTCTTGATGGGATCGATGAAGCGCAGCGCCATGAAGATGCCGAGCAGCCCGATCGGGATGTTGATCAGAAAGATCCAGTGCCAGGACGCGTAGGTGGTGATGAAGCCGCCGAGCGGCGGGCCGATCACCGGGCCGATCAGGGCAGGGACAGTGACCCACGCCATGGCGTTCACCAGCGCGCTCTTGTCGACGGAGCGCAGCAGCACGAGGCGGCCGACCGGCGTCATCATCGCCCCGCCCATGCCCTGCAGGATGCGCGCGAACACGAAATCGGTGACGGAGGATGAGAGCGCGCAGCCGACCGAGCCGACCATGAAGACGCCCACCGCGATCGCGAACACCATCCGCGCGCCGAACCGGTCGGCGGTCCAGCCGCTCGCCGGGATGAACACCGCGAGCGACAGCAGATAGGACGTGATCGCGAGCTTGAGCGTCAGCGGACTTGTGCCGATGTCAGCCGCGATCGCCGGCAGCGAGGTGGCGATCACCGTCGAGTCCATGTTCTCCATAAAGAGAGCCGTGGCCACGATCAGCGGAATGATGCGTTGCTTGTCGACCATGAGGGACTGGTAATGAAATCGGAAGGAAGGGGCTATTGCGGCTTATCACCGCCGCCCGCCCGCGACCATTGCGGATCGACGCATAGCACCTAAATCCTGCGTAACAACGGTGTGACTCGCCCGCTTCCGTCATTCCGGGACGCGCCGCTTGGCGCGAACCCGGAAATCGGGCCGCAGGATCCGCTTCCGGGTTCGCGACTTCGTCGCGCCCCGGAACGATAGTGGATGGGCCGCTGCGCGACTGAATTGGCCAAAAACCCTGTGCATGGCTGGCCGGCGGTCCGAATTGCTTTGATTCGTCACGCGGCCGTGCTATCGACCCGCGTCAACCCCACCGATGGGCTCCGATTCTCCGGCGTTGCCGCAAGGTACGCCGAGGCCGGCGCTCATCCATTAGCATTTGCGGCAAAGCCGCAGGAAGGAGTTGGCAAATGGCCACGGTGCAACTTCAGGGCATCCGCGAAGCCTTCACGTTCGACGACGTGCTGTTGAAGCCGGGCCTGTCGGACGTCATGCCGGGTGAGGTCGACATCCGCTCCCGCGTCACCCGCGCCATTCCGCTCAACATCCCGATCATGGCCTCGGCCATGGACACCGTCACCGAATCCCGCATGGCGATCGCGATGGCACAGGCTGGCGGCCTCGGTGTCATCCATCGCAATTTCGATCCCGAAGGACAGGCCGCGCAGGTACGGCAGGTCAAGCGCTACGAGTCGGGCATGGTGGTGAACCCGCTCACGATCAGCCCCGAGGCCTCGCTCGACGACGCGCTCAAGCTGATGAGCGATCACGGCATCTCCGGCATCCCCGTCGTCACCGGCGCCGGCAAGTCCACGCCCGGCAAGCTGGTCGGCATCCTCACCAACCGCGATGTGCGCTTTGCCACCGACCGCCGGCAAAAAGTCTCCGAGCTGATGACGCATGAAGGTCTCGTCACGGTGCGCGAGAATGTCAGCCAGGACGAGGCGAGACGCATGCTGCACCAGCATCGCATCGAGAAGCTGGTGGTGGTCGACGAGCAATATCGCTGCGTTGGCCTTATCACCGTGAAGGACATGGAGAAGGCGGTCGCACATCCGCTCGCCTGCAAGGACGCGCAGGGGCGACTGCGCGTCGCCGCCGCCACCACCGTCGGCGACACCGGCTTCGAGCGCACCGAGCGACTGATCGATGCCGGCGTCGACCTCGTCGTCGTCGACACCGCGCACGGCCATTCCCGCCATGTGCTGCATGCGGTGAACCGGATCAAGCGTCTGTCCAACTCAGTGCAGGTCGTGGCCGGTAACGTCGCCACCACCGAGGGCACGCAGGCGCTGATCGATGCGGGCGCGGACTGCATCAAGGTCGGCATCGGTCCAGGCTCGATCTGCACCACGCGCATCGTCGCTGGCGTCGGCGTTCCCCAGCTCACCGCGATCATGGATGCGGTGGAAGCGGCGAAGAAGGCCGACATCCCTGTCATCGCCGACGGCGGCATCAAGTTCTCCGGCGACCTCGCCAAGGCCCTCGCCGCCGGCGCCGACATCGCCATGGTCGGCTCGCTGCTTGCCGGCACCGACGAGACGCCCGGTGAAGTCTTCCTGTGGCAGGGCCGCTCCTACAAGGCCTATCGTGGCATGGGCTCGGTCGGTGCAATGGCGCGCGGATCTGCCGACCGCTACTTCCAGCAGGACATCAAGGACACGCTGAAGCTGGTGCCTGAGGGCATCGAGGGCCAGGTGCCCTACAAGGGCCCGGTCGGCAACGTCATGCACCAGCTCGCCGGCGGCTTGCGCGCCGCAATGGGCTATGTTGGCGCAGGCGACATGCAGGAGCTGCACGACAAGGCTCAGTTCGTCCGCATCACCGGCGCGGGCTTGCGCGAAAGCCACGTCCATGACGTCACCATCACGCGCGAGAGCCCGAACTATCCCGGCGGGGGTTAGTCGCCGGTCGCGAATTCAGCGCCGGTCTCGTGCATCCGACGCAGCGCGGCACCACTTCGGTGATGCGCTGCAGATTCGGGCCCATCGCTCGACTGGAGCGCGTGTTGCGATCTGGGTCCCGGCTCTGCGCGGCAGCGCAAGGGCGCTGCAGGGCGTCCGGGACGCGAGAGCTATGCGCCTCGGCCTAGCCGCTCCGCCGCTTTTGTATTGACGCAGCTACCTCCCTCCGCTTCCGTCCACGTCGAAAGACAATCAGGAGGAAGCTATGTCCGAAGGCAAACGCATCGTTCTTGCCGCACGTCCCGTCGGCGAACCCAAGCCATCCGATTTCCGCATCGAGGAATTCGCTGTCCCAACACCGGCCCAGGGCGAAGTTCTGCTGCGCACGATCTGGCTCTCGCTCGATCCCTATATGCGCGGCCGCATGAGCGATGGTCCGTCCTATGCAGCTCCGGTGCCGATCGGCGGGGTGATGGAAGGTGAGGCGGTCAGCGAGGTCGCGGCTTCCAACAATCCCGATTTCGCCAAGGGCGACATCGTGCGCATCCGCTCCGGCTGGCAGACGCACGCGATCTCCAACGGCAAGGGCCTGGCCAAGGTCGATCCCAAGCTCGGTCCGATCTCGACCTCGGTCGGCGTGCTCGGGATGCCCGGCATGACCGCGTATACGGGCCTGCTCGACATCGGCAAGCCGCAAGCCGGCGAGACCGTGGTCGTTGCCGGTGCCTCCGGCGCGGTCGGCTCGGCCGTCGGCCAGATCGCGAAGATCAAGGGCGCGCGTGCGGTTGGAATCGCCGGTGGCAAGGACAAGTGCGACTACGTGGTCAAGGAGCTCGGCTTCGATGCCTGCATCGATCATCGCGACCCCGATCTAGCCGCGAAGCTCAAGGATGCCTGCCCCAAGGGCATCGACGTCTATTTCGAGAATGTCGGCGGCGCCGTGTTCGAGGCGGTGTTCCCGCTGCTCAACCCGTTTGCCCGCGTGCCGGTCTGCGGCCTGATCGCGCACTACAACGACACCGAGGCCAAGCCGCCGAAATGGGCCGCCAGCATGATGCGCGCGACGCTGACCAAGCGGCTGACCTTCCGCGGCTTCATCGTCTCGGACTTCGCCGCCCGCCATGGCGACTTCCTGCGCGACATGTCCTCCTGGGTTCGCGACGGCAAGGTCAAATACAAGGAGTTCGTCACCGAGGGCCTTGAGAGCGCACCCGGCGCCTTCATGGGGCTGCTCAAGGGCGCCAATTTCGGCAAGCAGCTGGTCCGGGTCGGGCCGGACAAGGCCTGACCTGCCCCGACCTCCCCGAGGAGCGGGGGCGGTATGGTTAACAAAGCGTGACCGATCGGCCACACCTGTTCTGCAAAAGCCGCAGGTGTGACCGCCGGTTCATTGACGCGAAGCCGACGCCGTTGAATCATCGCGCATATTTCAGGTGTTGCGATGTTAGAGATCAGTGTTTTAAGCGTTATCCTGCTTGCTGCCGGCTACTGGCTGGCCATGTTCGTCATGGGCCGTCGCGACGACGTCATCCATGGCAAGTTCGTCAGGGTCGATGAGACGGGCGACTTAACCCGTCCCGCGATGCCGGCACCGCCCCCGCCATTCCCGACGCGCCCGATCAAGGCGGCGAACCCTGTCAGGCAGCAGCCCACCGATGATCCCAACGCCAGGCCGGTGAACAGCGCAGCGCTGCAATCCCTGCTCGCCGCGATCCAGCAGGACCTCAAGAGCGTCGCCTAAAGCGCGATGCGATTCGGATGAATCGCCCTCGCGCTTTAGGTTGTTGTTTAAGCATGATCTTTTCGGAAAACCGCTGCGCACTTTCCGGATCATGCTTGAAGCAGCTTGCGTCAATGCTCGCCGCCCATCTGGGCGAGCAGCTCCTCGATGTCGATGTCACCGGTGTTGACGACGAGATCGGGTCTGTCAGCGTCGATGTGCTCGCTAACGCGGTCGAAGTTGGCGACCAGTTCGCGGGTCGGAACGATGACGGCGCGGACATGGATCGCAGCGAACAAAAGTTTAAAGCACGCGGTATCGGATCGTGTAGGCGTCCTGCGGCGCCACGGGGCCGGCGAGCGGCGAGGCGATGCGGTCGGCGAGGTGCCAGGGGCCGAACTGCTCGGAGCGATGCGGCTCTGCAGGCAGGCGCAGACGGAACTCGAAAATGCCCTTGCCGGGCAGGTTCACGACCAGCACGCGGTCCGCGGTGCGGTGGTTGAGCGCGACCGCGCCGCGCAGCATCGTGCGGCCGTCGGAGAGATCGCGCACGCCCTCCACCAGGGCCAGCGTCTGGTTGCGGTCGGTGTGCAACTCGATCTGGGTGTCGGTCGTGGCCGTCAGCATCTCCCGGGGCATTCTGATCTCGAACTCGACGGCGGGCTTGGACGGGTTGAGGCCGAGATAGGCGAGGGCGGCATGGCGCATGTCGTAGGCAGCGAAGGCGAACAGGACGATCGCAGCGAGCGTCGCAAAGCCATGTCTGGCAACGTCCCGCCAGGTCCGGTAGCTCAAACGGAAGTACACCGTCATCGCCAGCCCGACCGCGAGCGCCATCGCGATCCCCGATAGCGCCGACATCAGGATGCCGAGCCGGCCGTCGGCGGATTCGGTCCAAAGGCTGGACAGGGTGGTCATGGCGCCATCTCGCCTTGGGGCCCCGCGAGGGGCCGAAATCTCTTAAACTACCGGTGGTTGGTCGCAAGACCGCCAAGGCCGGTTCAACTGGTTGATTGTCAGGAGGAGGAGCGGCGGCTAATGGACGGTCCGCGGCCCCCCGCCGGATGGGAAAGCTCAAATGTCGGTTCAAATGGTCTTGCTGCCGGTCTTCGTCCTGATCGGGCTCACCTTCGCGCTTCTGATCGGCATGGTCTTCGCGCGCCGCAAGGCGCTGGTCGCGGGCGAGACGAAAATCCGCGACATTGCGCTGGGCGAGCCGAACTGGCCCAAGGGCGCCACACAAATCGCCAATTGCTACCGGAACCAGTTCGAGTTGCCGGTGCTGTTCTATGTCCTGATCGCGCTGGCCTTGCCGCTTCGCCGCGCCGATCTCTTCATCGTGCTGATGTCCTGGGTGTTCGTGGTGACGCGCTTTGCCCATGCCGGGGTCTTCGTCTCCTCGAACGATCTCGGCCGGCGCTCCATGGTCTGGCTCGCCGGCGTGCTCGTGCTGCTGGCGATGTGGATCTACTTCGCCCTGAAGCTCTTGTTGCTGATCTAGGCGCATGCCCGCCAAAGCTGATCTGAAAGATTGAGAATGACGCCCGCTGCCCGGCTGTCCGCAGCCATCGAACTCATCGACACCGTCGAGAAGGACCGCGTGCCCGCGGCCAAGGCGCTGAAGGAGTGGGGCACCGCGCACCGCTTTGCCGGTTCCGGTGACCGCGCCGCCATCGCTGGCCTCGTTTGGGACGTGCTGCGCCGTTACGCCTCGAGCGCGTTCCTGATGGATGCCGACACCGCGCGTGCCAGGCTGATCGGCATGCTCCGGCTCGAGCGCAACATGGACGCGGCGACGATGGGCGCGTTGTTCGACGGCAGCCGGTTCGCGCCGGCGCCGCTGACCGAGGCCGAGCAGGCGGCCCTGAGCCATCGCTCCCTCGAGGATGCGCCTGCCGCGATCGCGGGCGACTATCCCGAATGGCTGGATCCCCACCTTGCAAAGGTGTTCAGCGAGGACCGTGCAGCGGAGGCGGCTGCGATGGCGAGCCGGGCGCCGCTCGACCTGCGCGTCAACACGCTAAAATCCAATCGCGACAAGGCAATGCAGTCGCTTGCTCATCTTCATGCGAAACCGACGCCTTGGTCGGCAACCGGCCTGCGCATCGAGCTTTCAGCCGATGCGCGCAACCCCGGGGTCCAGGCCGAGGAGGATTTCATCAAGGGCGGAATCGAAGTGCAGGATGAGGGATCGCAGCTCGCGGCCCAACTCACCGCGGCAAAACCCGGCGAGCAGGTGATCGACCTCTGCGCGGGCGCGGGCGGCAAGACGCTGGCGCTCGCCGCCCTGATGCAGGGCAAGGGCCGGCTGATCGCGACCGACAGCGACAAGCGCCAGCTCGCGCCGATCCACGAACGGCTGTCGCGCGCCGGTGTCCACAATGCCGATGTCCGCACGCCAAAAGGCGAGGCCGATCCGCTGGCCGAGATCCGCGCCTCGGCCGACCTCGTCGTCATCGATGCGCCCTGCACGGGAACGGGGACATGGCGCCGCAACCCCGACGCCAAATGGCGCATGCGCCCGGGCGCGCTGGAGATCCGCCTGCGCGACCAGGCCGAGGTGCTGGAGCGTGCGGTGCCGCTGGTGAAGCCAGGCGGCCGCATCGCCTACATCACCTGCTCGGTGCTGGCAGAGGAGAACGGCGAGCAGGTGAGGGCGTTCGTCGCGCGCCATGGCGAGTTCGCGGTCGTCCCGCCTGAGCAGACCGCAAGCGTGCTGTGGGACAAGGCGGAGGATTTTGCGCAGGCCGCGCTGCGGTCGGACGAGGGCTGGCTGTTGACGCCGCGGCGAACAGGAACCGACGGGTTTTTCGTCTCGGTGCTGAGGAAGACAAGCTGAGCTCGTCATTCCAGGGCGCGCGAAGCGAGAGTCGGAAGCCATCGAGCCGCAGAGATTGTCGCACGGTGGATTTCCGGGTCCGCCAAGCGGGCGCCCCGGAATGACGGGCCCAAACAAAAGCCCCGCGAACCGAAGCTCGCGGGGCTTTCTTTTTCTAACGTTCTGCCGGTACGTCCGTGGTCAGAACGCTGCGCGGGCGTTAGCCGACGCGGAGATTGTCAGCCGACGACTTGCCGCTGCGACGATCGGCGACGATGTCGAACGAGACCTTCTGACCCTCGTTGAGGGAAGAGAGGCCAGCGCGCTCGACGGCGCTGATGTGCACGAACACGTCCTTCTGGCCGTCATCCGGCTGGATGAAACCATAACCCTTTTGGGTGTTGAACCACTTCACGGTGCCCATAGCCATGGGAATTTCCTTTAGTTAGTTAGAGAGAGTACGCACTGGACCGGTACGCAGCATTGCGCCCATAGCCCTGTTCAGTCGATGTTTGGAGAAGTCATCTGAAGCGTGCGCGCCCGTCAGCAACGAAGCGAAGCGGCCCAGTCGTTCGGCCAAGTATCGATGATCACAATATAGCGAGAATTTGGGGCTAGTTCAAGACACCACCCGTGGCCCGGGACCTCACGCGACTTTTCTATTTTGCGGTGCAAAGTAACCGTTCCGGTGCATTGTCAGTCCACGATGAAGAGCGTGGCGCCGGTCGCGGTCGAGGACCGGTGCGCGGCGTCGCCGAAATCCGAGACCTGGTAGCTCATGCCTGCCGTGAGCTTGAATGTGCGTCCCTCACGCAACTCGCTGTCGATCTCGCCCTTCAGCACGTAGAGCACGTGGCCGCGATCGCACCAATGGTCGGCCAAATAGCCCGGCGAATATTCCACCATCCGGACCCGGAGATCGCCGATGTTGAGCGTGCGCCACAACGCCTGCCCGCTCTCGCCGGGATGCGTGGTCGCCTCGACCTTGCTCCAGTCGGTGACGGTGAAGGGGGAGGTCGGGAGTTTCATGAGAGAGGATCCTGCATCGATACGGGGGACCGCATGTTAGCGCATGCCGCACTCCGGGGCCTGCGCATTTACCTGGGCGACGAGGGCGTCGGTGCGCAGCCGGCCGCCTGTGGTATCCTGCTCACATCGATGACCCAGACCAGCAGAGCGACGGCGCTGATTCCGGAACCGAGCAGGCAGACGCCGCTCCAGCCCGCGACCGCGTACACCAGGGTCGCCGCGATGCCGCCAGCTGCGCTGCCGATCGAGTACAATATCATGTAGCCCCCGATCAGCCTGCTTGCAGCATCGGGACGCGCGGCGACGATCAGGCTCTGGCTGGTCACATGAACGGCCTGCAGCCCGAGATCAAGCATGATCACGCCTGCAACGACGAACCAGAGCGAGGCATGCAGGGAGGCGATCGCGGCCCAGGCGGCGAGCATCAACATCAGCGACAGTCCGGTGGTGCGTTGGGCCCATCCAAGATCGGCAAGGCGGCCGGCATTGCGCGCGCCGAGTGCTCCGGCGAAGCCGGCAACTCCGAGCAGTCCGATCGTCGTGTGCGACAGCGAGAAAGGAGGCGCCGAAAGCGGCAGCACGATCGAGGTCCAGAATACGTTGAGATCGGCGAAAATCAGGAACGCAAACAAGGCACGCTCGCGCAGGATGGGCTCCTCGACGAACAACGCCGCCGTCGAGCGCAACAGCGACAGATATGAGGAGTCGGCCATTACCGCGTGCGGGCCGCGAGGCAGGAAGCGCAACAGCAATAGCGCCATGGCGAGCATGAGACCGGCCGAAACCAGGTAGACCGTGCGCCAGCCGCCGATATCGGCCAGCGCGCCCGAGGCGAAGCGCGCGAGCAGGATTCCCCCGACGACGCCGCTGGTAACCGTCCCGATGGCACGGCCCCGGCCGTTCGGTGCTGCGAGCGTTGCGGCAAAGGCGACGATGATTTGGACGACGACGGCAAGCACGCCGACCAGTGTCAGTCCCGCGAGCAGCACCGCGGCGTGCGATGCGGTACCGACGACCACAAGTCCGATCGCTGACAGTGCAATCTGGCCGGCGATCAGGCGTCGGCGATCCCAGAGGTCGCCGAGCGGCACGATCAGGACCAGGCCGAGCGCGTAGCCGACCTGCGTGAAGGTCACGACCATGCCGATCGCCGCGGGAGCGATGCCGAGGTCCTGCGCCATCGCATCGAGCAGAGGCTGGGCGAAGTAGACGTTGGCGACGCTGAGGCCGCAAGCCATCGCAAGCAGCAGCGCCAGGGCGGAAGAAAGCCCGGGCCCGGCCGTCCCGGCCATCGTCTTGGGATTGGCGAAGTCGCTGCTGGTCATCCATCGTCTCCGACACGATCTGGTCCTATAATAGGACCTGTTGCTTGCGCCGCTGTCTAGTCTTATTTTCGAACCAGATGGGAGAGCGAACGTGAAGCGAACAGGTTTTTCGAAGGCCGAATGCCCGGTGGCGCGCGCGCTGGATGCTATCGGGGATTGGTGGTCGCTCCTGATCGTGCGCGACGCCTTCGACGGGCTGCGCCGATTCGGCGATTTCCAGAGGAACCTCGGCATTGCCAAGGGCATGCTCAGCACGCGCCTGCAAAAGCTGGTCGAGCTCGACGTGCTCGAACTGGTTCCGGCGTCCGACGGCAGCGCGTACCAGGAATACGCGCTGACGAGGCGAGGGCGCGACCTGTTTCCCGTCATCGTCGGCTTGCGACAATGGGGCGAGGCGCATCTCTATGCGCGCGGCGAGGCCCATTCCGACCTGGTGGATCAGGCAGGCCAGCCGGTGGGGCAGCTGGTGCTGCCGTCGCGAACCGGCCGGCCGCTGAATTGGTCCGATACGAAGGTGCGAAAGGCCGTTGCACGCAAGCGCTGATGTTGCGGACGCGGACCGATCAATGGACCAGATGGTTCGCTGAGCCCTGCACGATCAGTCCCGCATCGTTCACGCGCAGATATTCGCAGATCTTCTTGCCACGCTCGTTGGCGTAGAACACCACGACGCTATCCGGGCTGACGAACAGGTCGATCAGCGAAAAATGCAGCTCCGGCACCAGTCCGAGCGCCTTGCCCCAATAAGCGTGCAAGGCGTCTTTGCCGCGCACGGTGCCGGTGGCATCGAACCCCAGCACCGGGATGCGGTCCGAGGTCATCACGGCGTCCTCGTCATAGAGCGTGAGCACGCGTTCGAGATCGCGCGCATTCCAGGCCTCGACCCAGGTGCGGCCGAGCGCGGCAAGCGTTGATGGCTGATGATGCTGTGGCATGGCGTTCTCCCTGAATGGCCCCTGTTTAGGAAGCGGGCATTAGGTCAATAATACTTACCTATATCGGTTTGTCCATGCCCAAAGAAGCATGTGGGCGCGCCGCCCCCGCGGTTGCGGCCCGCGCGCTGCCAGCGTATTTGCTGGCCATGACAGCAGCACAGAACGATCGGTCCGCGTCGACGCCCTCGGTGGCCTCGGCGCACGACAAGATTCTCATCGTCGACTTCGGCAGCCAGGTGACGCAGCTGATCGCGCGTCGTGTGCGCGAGGACGGCGTCTATTGCGAGATCGTGCCGTTCAACAAGGCCGAAGCGGCCTTCGACGAGATGAAGCCGAAAGCGGTGATCCTCTCCGGCGGCCCTGAATCGGTGCACGAGGCCGGCTCGCCCCGTGCGCCGCAAGCGATCTTCGATTCCGGCGTGCCCGTGATGGGCATCTGCTACGGCCAGATGACCATGGCGGAGCAGCTCGGCGGCACCGTCGAGGGCGGCCATCACCGCGAATTCGGCCGCGCCGACGTCGAGGTGAAGGCGCCGAGCAAGCTGTTCAAGGACGTCTGGTCGCCGGGCGGCAAGAACCAGGTCTGGATGAGCCATGGCGACCGCATTACGAAAATGCCGCCGGGCTTCTCCGTTGCCGGCACCTCGCCGAACGCGCCTTTCGCGATCATCCAGGACGAGACGCGCAAGTATTACGGCCTGATGTTCCACCCCGAAGTGGTGCACACGCCCGACGGCGCCAAACTGATCCGCAATTTCGTTCGCAAGATCGCGGGCCTGACCGGCGACTGGACCATGCGCGCCTTCCGCGAGGAGGAGATCGCGAAGATCCGCGCCCAGGTCGGCAAGGGCAGGGTGCTCTGCGGCCTGTCCGGCGGAGTCGATTCAGCGGTCGCGGCCGTGCTGATCCACGAAGCCATCGGCGAGCAGCTCACCTGCGTGTTCGTCGATCACGGCATGCTGCGCCTCGACGAGGCCAAGACCGTAGTCGATCTGTTCCGCCACCACTACAACATCCCGCTCGTGCACGTGGATGCCTCGAAGCAGTTTTTGGGCGAGCTCGAAGGCGTCACCGACCCCGAGACCAAGCGCAAGACCATCGGCCGCCTCTTCATCGAGGTGTTCGAAGCTGAAGCCAAGAAGATCGGCGGCGCCGACTTCCTCGCCCAGGGCACGCTCTATCCCGATGTGATCGAGAGCGTTTCCTTCACCGGCGGCCCCTCGGTGACGATCAAGTCGCACCACAATGTCGGCGGTCTCCCCGAGCGCATGAATATGAAATTGGTCGAGCCGCTGCGCGAGCTGTTCAAGGACGAGGTGCGCAAGCTCGGCCGCGAGCTCGGCCTGCCCGAAATCTTCGTCGGCCGCCACCCGTTCCCGGGCCCCGGCCTCGCCATCCGTTGCCCCGGCGACATCACCCGCGACAAGCTCGACATCCTGCGCCAGGCCGACGCCGTCTACATCGACCAGATCCGCAAGCACGGCCTCTACGACGACATCTGGCAGGCCTTTGCCGTGCTGCTGCCGGTGAAGACGGTGGGCGTCATGGGCGACGGCCGCACCTACGACTTCGTCGTCGGCCTGCGCGCCGTGACTTCGACCGACGGCATGACCGCGGATTTCTACCAGTTCGACATGAAGTTTCTCGGCGAGACCGCGACGCGCATCATCAACGAGGTGAAGGGCGTGAACCGGGTGGTGTATGATGTGACGAGCAAGCCGCCTGGGACAATCGAGTGGGAGTAGATTGAAGCATGCTGGGTGGCTCTACGTCGGAGAACGGGTCGTAGCATCGTGGCGGTCATTTGATGAAGACGCGCGGAAACATCATCACAGAACGCGCGGGCGTGAATTTTGTGCGCGGTGTTGTGGAAGGGGCGGGAAGTCTATTCAAAGAAATCAATCTTCAGCATGACTTTGGACAAGACGCCACAATGGTGTTGGTTGTGGATGGTCATGTTCGGCCTCGGGAAGTCGCTTTTCAGATCAAGTCCGGCGCGAGCTACGTTTCACCTGATCGCTGTCATTTACCGGCGACGGCTGCCCATATCCACTTTTGGGCAGAGCATGACCTTCTCACACTGGGGGTCGTCTATGATCCTACTGAAATGGCTGCTTGGTGGGTGAATTTGCAAGCGATCTCGAACGAGTTTCGGAGATCGAGTCTAAAGTCGGGTACGACATTCAATTTTACGAAGGCACTCTGGAATAGGTTCCACGATACTGATTTTGCCGCAATCCTGGTTCCAACCCTATTGGGAGAAGCGCCAAACGTTCCGCTTGAAAGATTGTGCGACTGGGTTGTCTCCAACGATATTGAAACTCACGACATCGGTGTTCGCACAATTCGGGCGCGGTACTACCGTGAAGCCTCTGCTTGGGACTGCCTCATTGACGCGTTTCGCTCGAGGCCTGTGGATCAACTAACTCTTAATCTCCCCCTGGGGCTGGCTAAGCTGCTTGGACACGATGACATCGGTTATTACTCCGGTCAGATTCCTCCAGAGATCCGCCGTCCGGCCGTCGCAAAGGTCCTAGCCTTTGGACCAAAAGATATTGGTAAGCTTTTGTCGATGTTGCCGGACAGTGATTTTGAACGTCCGAGCGTTGGTTACAGCTTGATGCCTCTCTTGGGTGGGCATCAAGATAGCCCAAAGATTTTAGCTGCGATTCGGGACGACGAAACATTCAAGCCAGCCGTACGTCAGTTGGCGGCCGACCTATATGCCTGGTCCCAGAGTGAACCACGTTGGTGGGGTTTCTGGCGGCGCGACAACGGGAAGTCGTTCACCTAGCGCCTAGGATGGGTGTCGCATTGCTCCACCCGTCTACGACGTGCTGAGCATCATCAAGGAGCGCCACTCCGTGCCAATCGGCCAATTCACTGCCTTCTACCCATCAAGGCCATTTTGGGCGTGCAGTAAGCTCGACTTCTCAAGCCGGGAGCGCGAAGGCTGGTTTCATGACCAAATGGCAAAGGAAGTCTTTTCGTGTGAGACGGATTCCTACACGATAAAGATTTGCAGAGACGGTCGGATCATGCTCCGCATTGTGGCTTTGGAAGGAGGTCAGGAACAGGACCAACCTGGGAGGATTGAAGACATCGTAAGGAGGTGGGGCGAATATCTCGATTACCTGAACGCTTTCTATCTGCTGCTCGACTCGGCGATGCTGGAAGTCGCCAATTTTGTCTATTTTGATCTCCATGAGATCACCAACCGAGATGCATTCCGTGTCCATTACGAAGACGGTAAGAGTGTCGGCGAAAACATAGCAATGGAAAGCGTGGTATCTGTCTTCCAGATGGGCCGGAACCTATCAAACTACTCGCATGGAGTGCCAATCGAGTACGACTCGAGGATTATGATGCGGCCTGTCGTCTCTATGGACGTCATTCAGCGTGCCTCGACTATGTTTGCTTCAGTCGTTAGTTCGCCAGGTTCGGAAAAGGACTTGGCGTCCTTTGCGAAGGGGCTAAGCGAGTACAAAATTGGAAACTACGAGACTCTTTAATTCTCGCATGGTTCATCACTGAGGGGAGCATTGCCCACTTGTGGGAGCGTCACCTCGCTAGCCTCAATCGTGAATTTGAGAATGGCCAAAAGAAGATCAATCGTGAGAGGCATGATTTTCTAGT
Source organism: Bradyrhizobium sp. 199 (assembly GCF_023073355.1). Taxonomy (GTDB): domain Bacteria; phylum Pseudomonadota; class Alphaproteobacteria; order Rhizobiales; family Xanthobacteraceae; genus Bradyrhizobium. The sequence continues at coordinate 1,999,636 of NZ_JADPJI010000005.1, read as the reverse complement.
TGGCCGCGATTTCACCATTAGCATGGTCTCCAATCTGCTTGAGCTATGGGATGTACTGCCAAACTCTTTATTCAAAGACATAGACACCGTTCGAGGGTTTCGGAATAAGATCGTCCATAAGTTGAAGTATTCGCCGAACGCAACGGACACTCAACTTGCATTGAAAACGGCACAAGTGATGATCGAACGGATTTGGAATATCTCCTTCATCCCGAGCCTGAGCTATTCGATAAGGGGTATATGATGCCCGACCCGCGGTGGTGCACGGGACACTTTTAGTGGGCTCCGTTTCGACCGATTATATACCATCATAGTCTATGATGGTATCTGGCGGCGAACCGGACGGAGAATGCCTTGTTGACCGATACGGGACTTCAGAAGCTCAAGCCTGGCGAGAAGCTTTACAGGCGCGGCGACCGCGATGGCATGTACGTTGCCGTACTGCCCATCAATAGGCGCAAGCAGATCCGGGAAAGTGGCGACCACACCATCAAGGTGGTGCATTGATGCGCGCCGCGTTGAAAGTGGTGATGGCCGCAATATTTTCTATGCCGGCTGCGGTGGCTCTGGCGAAGTCTCCGGACTGCGCGAGTTGGCCCACTAACATGGCCCTCGTGCACCTCAAGAACGCCGGCCTGATCGATATCCCATCAGTGATCGAAGCGCAGACCAAGGCCGTTCGTCTCGCATCCGAAAGGATCGGCAAGGATCTCTACCAGCAGGTTTACGACATCACGTTTCACACCAAGGATGGCAAGACGATCGAGGTCATCACGAAAAATCGAGCATCAAGCGAGGAATGCTCGATGAGCGGCGTCGACGTCTACGTGGTCTCGAACAAAATCGGCGGGTCTGCTGAGCAGCTATCTGGCAGCACGACTAAAAAGTGATCCGGCAGCACCGAAAGCTCATGAACTAGGGCGGGATGACGATTGCTCCAAATCGGACCGCGCAATAGCATCGCGTCTTGAACGCCGAAATGAGAACGGTGGACGTCATGGACAACGGCCGCACCTACGATTTGGTCATCGGCCTGCGCGCCGTCACTTCAACCGACGGCATGACCGCGGATTTCTACCAATTCGACATGAAGTTCCTGGGCGAGACCGCCACGCGCATCATCAACGAGGTGAAGGGCGTGAACCGGGGGGTGTCGATGTGACAGCAAGCCGCCGGGGACGATCGAGTGGGAGTAGGGCTGCAGCAGCTATCTCGTAGTTTGGCGTAGCCTTGGCTATGTCTCTCGCCTCCAGGAGTCTGCGGCCCGAAGGACCGCGAGTGGGTTAGCCTGTTTGGAGCCGGTAATCCACACCATCCCGATAAGGAGTGGAGCAGCGCATTTGAGCGTACGGAAGGGATGGCGTTTTCACCGCGGTGCTTGATACATGCCTGGTACGTTAGCAGATCAATCGGCCGAGAAAGAGAACTGGAGCGCACCGCAAACATGACGTGTGCGGCGCGATCCGAGTCTCCCGGCTCCGTGGTCTCTAGGCGATCGTCTTCAAATACAGGCTCGGATCGAAGTATTTGCTCGCAGGCGTGAAGTCCTTGATGCCGGCGTTGGCCATGAAGAAGTCTGTCGATTGCTGCAGCCAGTTGGTGACGGTCCCGTCCGAGTACATCCGCTTCCAATCCTTGGAAGTGAACATCTTCTGAGCCTTGAAGGACTCGTTGATGTCCGACAGCGGCGTTTGGCTGTAATGCCCCTTTTGCAGCTTCTCCATCGCCTCGTTGCTGTTGGCGACGATATAGTCGTTGGCATCAGCCCAGCCGCGGATCAGCTTGGCCAGGGTTTCCTTGTTGGGTTCATAATAGTCGTTCGCCGCAGCCCAGCCGCCAATGATGGCCGCCTTTGGATAATAGGCTGACGCATCGGCAAGCATGGTCGCGCCCGGTACCTTGTCGCGGACCGTGACGTTGAACGGCACCCAGAGCGCCACGGCCGGCACGGCGCCGGAGATGAAGGCGGTCACGGCCGCCGGCATGGTCTGGTTGACGAGCTCGACCTCCTTGGGATCGACCTTGTTGGCCCGCAGCGCGGTGTCGAGGAACACGTGCGCCGTCGTGCCGGTCGCGGTTGCGATGCGCTTGCCTTTCAGGTCGGCGAACGACTTGATGTCCTGATCGCCGCGGACCCACAGCTGCGCGGTCGCGACCTCGATGTCGTTGATTAGAAACACCTTGCCTTGGCCGCGCGCCGGGAAGTTCGAGAGGACCGCGCCGGTCGCCAGCACGTCGAGGCTGCCGCCGATCAGCGCCTGAAAGATTTCCAGGCCAGTGTTAAACTGCCGCAGCTCGAGATCGAGGCCCTGCTTTTCGAAGGAGCCGCGGTCCATGCCGGTCCAGATCTGGCCGTCGACGGCGACGGTGTGAAGATAGCCGACGCGGACCTTCGTTTTCGCTTGCGCGGTCGCCGGTGCCGAGGCTGTGAAGGTGCCGAGCGCCAGGCCTGCCGTCGTGGTCAGAAATTGCCGCCGATCCATGATGTGTCCTCCGTTTTGCCTGTTATTCCGAGAACGAGACTGGACGCATCTGCGCCTGCTGGGCGCGATACTCGTCCATCACGAGCTGCCTGATATGGCTTCGCAGTTCGGCGAATTCCGGACGCTCCTGGATCGATTCGTCGCGCGGATAGGCGAAGGGAACGTCGATGATCTCCTTGATCCGCGCCGGCCGCGCCGTCACCACCACGATGCGGGATGCGAGGTAGATCGCCTCCTCGACGGAATGAGTGATCAGCATGACGGTCTTGCCTTCGGTCTCCAGCACCTTGAGCAGCAGGTTCTGCATGTTGGAGCGGGTCTGGGCGTCGAGCGCTCCGAACGGCTCGTCCATCAGGAGAAACTGCGGCTTCACCGCATAGGCCCGCGCGATCGCGAGGCGTTGTCGCATGCCGCCGGACAGATGCTTCGGATAGGAATTGGCGAAGTCGGACAGGCCCATCAGGCCGAGATAGTGATCGCAGATCGCGTCGCGCTCGGCGGTCGGGACATGGTTGGCGTTGAGCGTCAGGCCGAAGGCGATGTTCTGCTTTACCGTCAACCAGGGGAATACGCCGTATTCCTGGAAGATGACGCCGCGCTCGGGCCCGGGACCGGCGACGGGACGGCCGTCGAACAGGACCTTGCCGGTCGTCGGCTTCTGGAAGCCGGCGAGCATGTTCATCATGGTGGTCTTGCCGCAGCCGGACGGCCCGATCACCGCATGAAGTCGCCGTCGTTGATGTCGCAGCTGACGTCCTCGACGACGTTGAGGCGGCCCTTCGGCGTCTCGAAGGACAGCGAAACCTTGTCGAACTGCGCGCGCTTGTTCATGCGATGGCCCGATCCTGCCAGGCCAATAGCCGCGCCGTGATCTTGCGCAGGATCAAATCCATGATGAGCGCGATCAGGCCGATGCAGATGATGCCGACATAGATGACGTCGAGCAGGAAGTAGGTCGAGGCATTCTGGATCATGGCGCCGAGCCCGCGCTGCGCCGCGATCAGCTCGGACGCGACCAGCGTCGCCCAGGCCACGCCCAACGCCACCCGCAGCGCCGTGAGAATGTGCGGGACGGTGAGGGGAATGATGACCTTGCGAAAGATCTCCGCCTGGTTGGCGCCGAGCGTCTGCGCCACGCGGATGTAAAGCGGCGTGATCTGCGAGACGCCCTCATACATCACGATCACGCCGGAGAAGAACGAGGCGTAGAACAGGATGACGAGCTTTGCGGTCTCGTCGACGCCGAAATAGACGATCACCAGCGGGATCAGCGCGATCGGCGGCAGCGCGCGAAAGAAGTTGATCATGGGGTCGGCGAACGTGCGGGCGGGTCGATACCACCCGAGCAGAAATCCGGCGGGCACGGCCACTAGGATGCCGAGCGCGACGCCGAGAAAGACGCGCCGCGTCGAGGCGAAGATGTCGATCAGCAAGCCTTCCTTGGTGAGAAGCTCGAAGGATTTTGCAGCGACCTGGTGCGGTGCGGGGATCAGTGAAACGTTGACGAAGCCGCTCCAGCGTACGGCGTACCAGAGCAGGATTGCACCGATCCACGGTAGCAATCCGAGACCGAGGCGTCTCAGGCCGGCTCCGTTCATTCGACGCGTCCACCCAGATTGCGGTTGATGTTTTCAAAGGTCATATTATAAATAGGATGACCATACAAGTGGCGCCTTTGATCGTGGGCGCCGCAGGCTTTCCCGCATGACATCGCAGCCTTTCACCATCCGAAGCGTCCAGGCCTTTGGCTATCGCTACCCGCTGAATACGCCGGTCATCACGTCCTTTGGGCGCATGAAGGATCGGCCCGCTGTGTTCGTCCGCGTCGAGGACACCGACGGAAACATCGGCTGGGGCGAAGTGTGGTGCAATTTTCCAGCACCGGGAGCCGAGTATCGTGTTCGGCTTGTCAACGACGTGCTCGCGCCGGCTCTGGTCGGCTTCAACGCCTCTGAGGCGTCTGCTGCGTTCGAGCATCTGACGCAGGGAACCTCGGTGCTTGCGCTGCAATCCGGGGAAGCCGGGCCATTTGCGCAGTCGATCGCCGGCATCGATCTCGCCGTCTGGGATCTTCACGCGCGCCGCCAGAGCGTTGCGCTCTGGAAGCTGCTCGGCGGGGCGAGGCGCACGATCAAGGTCTACGCCAGCGGCATCAATCCGGTCGGGTCCGAGCGAACGGCTGAAGCGGCGCTCAGCCGCGGCTACCGCGCGTTGAAGCTGAAGATCGGCTTCGATCCGGCAGGTGACCGCGCCAATCTCGCCGCGTTGCGTCGTCTGGTAGGCGAAGGCCTGTTGGCCGCCGACGTCAACCAGGGCTGGGCAATAGCGCAGGCGCTGGAACTTGCCCCGCAACTCGAGCGCTTCGGTCTCGCCTGGCTTGAGGAGCCGATCCGCGCCGATCGCCCGCGGCAGGAATGGAGCCAATTGCGCGAGGCCATCCGCTTTCCGCTCGCGGCCGGCGAGAACATCGCGAGCCAAGCCGGCTTTGCCGAGGTGCTGCGTGAGCCGGTGCTCGGCGTCGTCCAGCCCGACATCGCCAAATGGGGCGGGCTGTCGGCATGCGCGAGCATCGCCGGCGACATCTTGGCGTCGGGAAAGATGTTCTGCCCGCATTATCTCGGCGCTGGCGTCGGCCTTCTGGCATCCGCGCATCTTCTCGCCGGCGTCGGCGGCGACGGGCTGCTCGAAGTCGACTGCAACGAAAACCCGCTGCGCGACCGCTTCTGTGGTCCCGTGTTCGATGTCCGCGACGGTATGATCACGCTCAGTGACGAGGCTGGCATCGGCATCACGCCCGATCTTGCCTCCGTCGAACAATACCGGACGATCTGATGCCAGCGCGCGGTTACGACTACATCGTCGTCGGCGCGGGCTCGGCCGGTTGCATCGTTGCCAACCGCTTGTCGGCCGATCCGTCCTGCCGCGTGCTGTTGCTGGAGGCCGGCGGAGCGGATCGAAATTTCTGGCTGAAACTTCCGGTCGGCTATTACCGGACCATTTACAACGAGCGATTCTCGCGCCTGTTCAGGACCGAGCCCTCGGAGGGGAGCGGCGGTCGTGCCATCGTCTGGCCGCGTGGCCGCGTGCTTGGTGGCTCGTCCTCGATCAACGGTCTGATCTTCATCCGGGGCCAGCACGAGGACTTTGACGATTGGGAACGCCTCGGCGCCGATGGCTGGAGCTATAGCGAACTCCTGCCGTATTTCCGACGCTACGAACGCTACCGTGGCGGCGAGAGTCAGTTTCACGGCGGGCTCGGGGAGTTCGAGACCTCCGATCTCCGCAACGACAATCCGGCATCGAAGGCCTGGGTCGAGGCGGGTGTAGAGTTCGGCCTGCCGCGCAATCCCGACTTCAACGGCGCAACGACGCTCGGCGTCGGGACCTACCAGCTCGGCATCGGGCGGCACTGGCGGACCAGTTCGGCTTCTGCGTTTCTGCGCCCCGTCGCCGGCCGTCCCAACCTCACCATCATCACCCATGCGCATGTCAGCAGGGTCGTTTTCAACGGGCGCGTCGCGACCGGTGTAGAGTGGATCAGCAAGGGGCAGGTCCACAGCGCAGCGGCTGATCGAGAGATCATCCTGTCCGGCGGCGCGCTGCAGTCGCCGCAGATCCTCCAGCTCTCCGGCGTCGGTCCGGCGGACCTGCTGCGCAAGCTCGGCATTCCTGTCGTTGCCGATTGTCCGGACGTCGGCGCCAATCTCCAGGACCATTATCAGGCCCGGCTGATCGTCCGCCTGAAGCAACGAATTTCGCTCAACGATCAGGTCCGCAATCCCGTCGAGCTCGCGAGGATGGGCTTGCAGTGGATGCTGACTGGCAGCGGTCCGCTGACCGTCGGGGCGGGACAGGTGGGCGGCGCAGCCTGTACGGAATACGCGGTCGGCGGACGACCGGACGTGCAGTTCAACGTGATGCCGCTCTCTGTCGACAAGCCCGGCGAGCCCCTGCACAGCTATTCCGGCTTCACCGCCTCGGTCTGGCAGTGCCACGGACAATCGCGGGGTCGGCTTGCGATCAGCTCGACCGATCCATTCGAACAGCCGCGTATCGTGCCGAATTATTTTGCCGAAGAGATCGATCGCAAGACCATTGTTGCGGGCCTGAAGATTCTGCGCGAAATCTATCAGCAGAGGGCGTTTCGCCCGCTCTGGGATGTCGAGATGGTGCCGGGAGAGGCGGCAAGGGATGATGCCGGGCTGTGGGATTTTGCGCGGAATACCGGTGGCACAGTTTTTCACTGTGTCGGGACCTGTCGCATGGGCAGCGATGCGCAGGCTGTGCTCGATCCGCAGCTCCGTGTGCGCGGTGTCGAACGGTTGCGGGTGATCGACGCCTCGGTGATGCCGCAGATCACGTCGGCCAACACGAATGCGACCAGCCTGATGATCGGCGAACGCGGCGCCGCGCTGGTCATGGCTTGATCGCGCGACCTGAATTGTGGAGGACGAGATGGAATTGAGTTCCGATAGTCACGTCCCCAAATACGCGCAGATCGCCGACATCTTCCGGCAGCGCATCGCGCGCGGCGTCTGGACCCAAGGCTTTCGCCTGCCCGCCAACGAGGAACTGGCGGCCGAGTTCGGCGTGTCGCGCGTCACGATCAGGCAGGCGGTGGAGCTGCTCGCCCGCGACGGCGTGATTGAGGCGCAGCAGGGCCGCGGCACCTTCGTCACGGGGGCCGTGCGACAGGATCGCTGGCTCAAGGTCGAGACGACGCTCGCCGATCTCGCCGACATGTACCGCGACACTTCGCCCGAGATCATCAATATCTCGGAGAGCCGCAGCGATGCGCCGCTACTTCCCGGCGACGGCAAGCCAGCCGAAAAATACGTTTTCATGCGTCGGCTGCATTCGCGGCAGAAACAGCCGTACTGCGTCATTTCAATCTATCTCGACGAGAAGATCTTCCGCAGGACGCCGAAGCGTTTTCGCAACGAGACCGTGATCCCCATTTTGAACGATCTCAGGGATCCCGCGATCGCCAGCGCGCGCCAGACCCTGACGATCGGCGCCGCCGATATTGAGGCGGCGCGGTTGCTGCGCGTGCCGCTGAATTCGCCGGTGGCCGAAGTGCGCCGCATCTTCACGACCGCGGACCGCACCGTGATCTATCTCGGCGAGGTCACCTATCGCGGCGACTTCGTGCGGATCGACATGGATCTGCGGCCCTGAAGCATGATTCGGAAAAGTGCGTAGCAGTTTTCCGAGAAGATCATGCTCAAACAACAGCGGCGTCAACGCGAGAACAGTTCCTGGTTCCGACGCTCGAGTTCTTCGCCTTAAAGCGCGATGCGATTAGGATCAATCGCCACGTCCACGCCGGTGCGAAAGCTCCTGAAGGCCTTTGAGCCCAGCGAAGCCGACGTGCTCGGTTGTCGCCCGCACTGATCATCGCGCCACGATCGGCACTCTGAGCGAAGCCCACGTCGTGCGGATGCCGGGAGCCGTGGCCGGCTTCGCAGGATGTGACGCCTGCGCATCCTAGGCCGAATCCCGCAGCGGCTCGGCGCGCACGACGCGGAAGCCGATATTGCTGGACGCGGAGTCGGGCGTATTGGAGCTTCGCGCCGCGACGCGATAGCGATTGCAGTAGGATTCGTGGCAGAGGAAGGATCCGCCGCGCATTGATCGATTGGGAGCCGGCTCGCGGTTCAAGGGGTCTCGTGATGGTGTGAGGCGGTGATAGCTCGGCGAAAAATAGTCCTCGCACCATTCCCAGACATTTCCGGCGACATTGTGCAGGCCATATCCGTTGGGCGCGAAACTGTGAACGGGCGCCGTACCGAAATAGCCGTCATCCATGGTGTTGCGGTCGGGAAAGTTGCCCTGCCAGATATTGCATCGATGCTCGCCGCCGGGCTCCAGCTCCTTGCCCCAGGGGTAGGTGGCCTGGTCCAACCCGCCGCGCGCGGCCATCTCCCATTCCGCTTCGGTCGGAAGGCGCGTGCCCGACCATTGACAGTAGGCCTGTGCGTCGTTCCAGGAGACGTGGACGACGGGATGATCGAGCCTGTCGAGGATGCTGCTCGACGCTCCTTCCGGCTGCGCCCAGTAGGCGCGCGTCACCGGGACCCACCATGGCGTTTCCTGAACGCGCGTCGTGCGGGCCGCACGCGCCTCTTCCGGCAACAGCCCGTCGAACACAAAGCTCCAGCCGTAGCGTTCGGCGTCCGTCGTGTAGCCCGTGGCACGCACGAAGTCGCCGAATTGCAGATTGCTCACGGCATGGCAGGCAATGGCAAACGGCGACAGCGTCACCAGCCGCACTGGGCCTTCGCCGTCTTCGACGAAGCCGCTACCGGCCGATCCCATGTGGAAGGTTCCGCCGATCAGCAAGCTCCAGCGACGCGAAATCGGAGTTGGACTGGGGAGGACCGCTGCTTGCGCATCCTCGCCCGCCGCCGGCCCGTTGCCGGCGGCGGGCTGGGTGCAACAGTGTGAGCGATCCACCATCATGTCCTATTTTTGCTTCTCTTCCTCCCAGAAAGCGGTGCCGCCTTCCGCCTTCATTAACTCCAGAATCTTCTCGCGCGGGATCACGCCGCAGCGATTGGCCCATTGCTGATACTGCGCCGTCATCTCGCGGACGCGATCCGGATGCTGCGCGGCGAGATCGTTCATCTCGGTGCGGTCCGTCTCCATGTCGTAGAGCTCCCATGGGCCGGGATACTTCCGCACCAGCTTCCACTTGCCGACGCGCACGGCCGCATTGCCCTCGTGCTCCCAGAACAGCGGGCCACGGTTGCCATAGGCAGAGGCGAATGACGGCACGAGGCTCTCGCCCTCGCAGGGCAGGATGGCGTTGCCGTTGTACTCCTTGGGATAGGTGGCGCCGGTGACGTCGAGGATGGTCGCCATCACGTCGGTGAGCTGGCTCGGATTGTGCCGCAGGCCGCCTCTCTCGGAGATGCCGCGCGGCCAGTGCACGATGAACGGCGTCGCGATGCCGCCTTCGTGGATCCAGTGCTTGTAGAGACGGAACGGCGTGTTGGAGAGATTGGCCCAGGCGGTGCCGTAGCTCTGGTAAGTGTCCTCGGCGCCGGGCATCAGGGTCGGGTCATTGCCGAAGCGCACCGGCCTGCCGTCGCGTGTTGTGGCCTGGGCGATCATGAGCTGGTCGACCAGCTCCTTTGCCGTGACGCCTTCCGGAATGTCCTCGGCGCAGGCGCCGTTGTCGGAGAGGAAGATGATCAGCGTGTTGTCCATCTGGCCGGTCTCTTCCAGCGCCTTCAGGGTCCGGCCGATGCCCTGGTCCATGCGGTCGATCTGGGCTGCGTAAACCTCCATGCAGCGCAGCGTCCATTCGCGCTGCTCCGCGTCCGTCCACGGCGGCTGGGTCGGATCGCGATCGGTCAGGCGCCAGCTCGGATGGATGATGCCGTCGTCGACCAGGCGCTTGAGGCGCTCCTCGCGCAGCCTGTCCCAGCCCGCGTCGAAGCGGCCTTTGTACTTGGCGATATCCTCGTCATGGGCATGGAGTGGCCAGTGTGGCGCCGTATAGGCGACGTACTGGAAGAACGGCGCGTCGGGCTTCTGCGCCTTGTGTTGGCGGATGAAGGCGGCGGCCTGATCGCTGATCGCGTCGGTATAGAAGAACGACGGATCCCTCTCCGCCTCGTGCTCGATATTGTCGTTGCCGCGGGTGAGCGTGTTGGGATGGTAAAAGCTGCCGGCGCCGATGATTGTGCCGTAGAAATGGTCGAAGCCGCGCTGCATCGGCCATGCGTCGGTCGGCTCCGTCAGGCTGCTGGCGATGTGCCATTTGCCGCTGAGGTAGGACGTGTAGTTCCTGCTCTTTAGGGCCTCGGCGATCGTCACGCAGCTCTTGTTCAGGTTGCCGGCGTAGCCCTCGGGGCCGTTGCTGTAGGTGAGGATGCCGATGCCGGTCTGGTGCGGATGCAGGCCGGTGAGCAGCGAAGCGCGCGAGGGGCTGCAGCGGGCGGTGTTGTAGAACTGCGAATAGCGCAAGCCATTGGCGGCAAGGCGATCGAGGTTCGGCGTCTGGATCTCGCCGCCATAACAGCCGATGTCCGAAAAGCCCATGTCGTCGTTGAGGATGAGCAGGATGTTGGGGCTATCGGAGGTCTTTGCGCCATTCGGCATGTTTGTGTCCTCGTTCTTGACTTGTGGCGTTGCTAGTGGCGGCGCATCAGGCTGATGCTGAGGCGGAAATATTTCGGTAAGTACACGGCGCGCAGCAGCTCGAGCGCCCGTCCGTCCTTGCCGAAGGTGACGCGCTCGATGGAGAGCAGGGGAGAGCCGACCTTCACCCCCAGCAGCTTGGCGTTGCCGGCGTCGGCGAGGTCGGCGCTGATGGTCTGCTGGGCGTCCTTGATGGCGAGGCCAAGCTCGTCTTCGAAGACGCGGTACATGATGATCGAGACCAGATCGCGCTTCTCGAGCTCGAGACCGATATCCGGGGGATAGAAGGCGTGCTCGATGGCGATCGGCGTGTCGTCCGCGAGCCGCAAGCGCCGTAGCTGCCAGACGGCGCGCTCGCGCAGCTGCTCGCGAACGGCGGCATCGTGCCGGTTGGTCATGCCCTGCTGCAGGATCATGGCGCCAGCCTGGTAGCCCGCGTCGCGGATGGTTTCCGAGAAGCCCATGAGGTGGCCGGCCCAGTTTTCGGGCTGGTTCGAGCGCAGGAAGGTGCCCCGGCCGCGCGAGCGGTCGAACATGCCTTCGTTTACGAGGGGCGCGATGGCGTTGCGGATGGTGATGCGGCTGACGCCGAAATGACGGCCGAGCTCGGCCTCGGTCATCAGGCGGCCGGTCTCGTCGATCAACTCGCCGTCACGCACCTGGCTGCGAATGGATTCGCGGATCTGGATATGCAGGGGCGTCGAGCCCTCCGCGGCCACATCGCTGCCGAGCGGCGCGAGTTTCTTCCTGCGTGTTTGAACAGCCATGGTGTCAGAGCCGCATGCGCGTTGCCGGATCGAACAGGTGAATGTCTTGCGGACGAGCCGTGATCGAGATCGTGTCGCCCTCGCCGGGAATGTTGCCGTCGGCGACGCGCATGCGGATCATGGTGCCGGCGCAGTCGAGATCGAGCACGGCGGTATCGCCGAGATCCTCGATCAGATCGACGCGCGCCCCGAGTCCACCTTCCGCCATGCGCAGGGCGCCGGGCCGAAGTCCAACCACCACATCGCGCTCACCCGCGGTTGTGGCCGTCGTCTTGAGGCGATGGCCTGCGATGATGACGTCGCCATCCACGTAACGGGCGGGGACGAGGTTCATCGGGGGATTGCCGATGAAGCCGGCAATGTCGATCGAGTTCGGGCGGGCGAACACCTCCGCGGGTGTGCCGACCTGCTGGATCTCGCCCGACATGAACACCGCCATGCGGTCCGCGAGTGTCATGGCCTCTTCCTGGTCGTGGGTGACGTAGACGGCGGTGACACCGAGCGAGCGCTGCAGCTTCTTCAGCTCGGCCCGCGTTTCCAGCCGCAGCTTGGCGTCGAGGTTCGAGAGCGGCTCGTCGAGCAGGAACAGGCGTGCCTTGCGCACGATGGCGCGGGCGAGCGCGCAGCGCTGCTGCTGGCCGCCCGAGAGCTGGCCCGGCTTGCGGTGGAGCAAATGGTCGATCTTCACCTTGCGCGCGGCGTCTTTCACAGCGGGCGCGATCTCGGACTTCGGCAACTTCGCCATCTCCAGCGGAAAGGCGATGTTCTCGGCCACCGTCATGTGCGGGTAGAGCGCGTAGCTCTGGAACACCATGGCAATGTCGCGGTCACGCGCGTCGGTCGAGGTGACGTCCTTGTCGTCGATCAGCACGCGACCGGCGGTCGGCGCATCCAAGCCGGCGAGGATGCGCAGCGTCGTGCTCTTGCCCGAGCCGGACGGACCGAGCAGGGCGAAGAATTCGCCCGGCTTGATGTCGAAATTGACGCCCTTCAGCGCGGCGAACTCGCCGTGCATCTTGACGATGTTGCGAAAACTGACCTGACCCTGGCCGCTCATCGGCGCCCTCCGCCCTTGACTGCACCGACCGTCAGGCCCTTCACGATATGCTTCTGCGCGACCACGCCGAGGACGACGACAGGCAGCATGGCGAGAACAGAGACCGCGGCGAGCTTGGCCCACAGCGTCTGCTCGACGGAGACGAAATTGAACATGGCGACCGTGACCGGACGCACCGTGTTGCCGCTCAGCACGACGGCGAACAAGAACTCGTTCCACGCATTGAGGAACACGAACACGATCGTCACGGCGATGCCGCCACGGACCTGCGGAATGATGATCCGCCACAGTGTCTTCAGTCGGCTGGCGCCGTCGAGATAGGCGGCTTCCTCCATCTCCAAGGGAATGTCCTCGAAATAGGAGACCAGCAGCCAGATCGCGAAGGGTAGGGAGAACGACAGATAGATCAGGATGATGCCTTGGTAAGTGTCGATCCAGCCGATGTTCCGCAGCACCAGGAAGTAGGGGATGATGATGCCGACCGGCGGCAGCATCTGCGTGGCCAGCACGTAGAAGCCCGCGAACTTCTTGCCGCGAAAGCGCAGGCGCGCCAGCGCGTAGGCCGCCGGCACCGCCATCAGCATGGTGACGATGGTGGTGCCGACCGAGATGATGACGCTGGAGAGCAGGTTCGGCAGGATCGATCCTGAGCCGAACAGCACGTCCCGATAGGCTTCCAGCGTCGGCGCGAACACCAGCTTGGGTGGATAGGCTAGTACGTCGGAGTCGGTCTTGAGCGAGTTCAGCACGCTCCAGACGATCGGAAACGCCCAGGCGAGCAGGAAGACCGTGGAGATCGCGAGCAGGGCAATGATACGGAGGCGCTTTGCGCTCATTTCGCCCTCCGCATCGCGAACAGGATGCCGGAGATGATGATGGTCACGATCAGCAGCGCGACCGCGAGCGCCGAGCCGTAGCCGATCGACAGCTCAGTGAAGGATTTCCGGTAGGCATAAAGATTGAGGATCTCGGTCGCCGTGCCGGGGCCGCCGGCGGTGACAGTGAAGATCGCCGCGAACGCGGTCAGCGCCACCATGGTCCGCATGATGATGACCATGACGATCGCCGGGCGCAGCAAGGGTAGGGTGATGCGGCGAAAGCGTTGCCAGGCGGAGGCACGGTCGAGCCGCGCCGCCTCGTAGATGTCTTCGGGCAGCGAGGCGAGCGAGGCCAGCAGCACCATGAACGCAAACGGCGTCCACTGCCAGGTATGGATCGCGATCACCGAGACCATCGCGAGCGTGGGGTCGCCGAGCCAATTCTTGCTGCCGAGGCCGGCGTTGATCGCGAGGAAGTCGACGATGCCGAATTCCGGTGCCAGCATGAAGGTGCGCCAGATCATCCCGACCACGGCCGGCGACAGCACCACGGGCAGGATGGCGATCACCCTGAACCAGCCCTGGCCGCGCTTCATGTCCATGACCAGCAAGGCGAGCGCCAAGCCGATGATGACCTGCAGCGCGACAGTCGAGCCGGTATAGACAAGGCTCACCAGCAGCGAGGTCCAGAAGCGCTCGTCGGAGAGCAGCACCTGGTAGTTCTCGGATCCGACGAAGCCGTTGGTGAACGGCATCGCCAGATCCATCCGGAATGCGCTGGTGTAGATCAGGAAGAGCAGCGGAAACGTCGTCGTGGCGAGCAGCGCAAGAAACGCCGGTGCAAGCAGGGCCGCTGCAAACCGGCGCTCGCGCTGCGCCAGGACGCGCCCGAAATCGCTGCGAGGCGCCTCGCTCGTGATCTCGGCCGATGTCACCGCTGTCGTCGCCATGGCTCAGCCGCGCATCATGGGCTCGATGCGGCGCTGCGCATCGTCCAATGCGGCCTTGATCGTGGCCTGGCCGGAGAGGGCCGACTGGATCGCGGTCGCCATGGTATCGCCGACCGCCGGCCATTGCGGCACGCGCGGACGCCAGTTGACATCGGTGTCCTCTTGGAGGGCGCCCATCGTGGCTTCGACGAAGTTCTCGCCAAAGCCGTTCATCAGCTTGATGTAGTCGGGGTCCTTCCACACCGAGGAGCGGTTGACGCCCGAGCGTTTGGTCGGACCGGCGAACTTGTGCGCGGTGCGCGCCTGGGTCTCGGCACTGGCAGCCCATTGGATGAACAGCCAGGTCGCCTTGCGCTTCTTCTCCGGCAGTGCGGAATTGATCGGAAAGCCCCAATTCCAGATCGAGGTGGTGCGCTTGCCCGAGGGGCCTTTCGGCCAGCGCGCATAGGCGACCTTGCCGATCACGTTGGACTTCTCGGGATTGTTGATGACCGAAGCCGACGAATGCGCGTCGATGTAGCTGGCCACGGTGCCTTGCGAGAAGGCGTCGGCGATATCCGGCCAGTTCCAGTTCGCCGCCGCCGTCGGCGCGTACTTCTTCATGATGTCGACGTACCAGGCGAGCGCCGCCTCGGCCTCGGGGCCGTTGACTGTGAGCTTGCCGCCCTTGATCCAGTCGCCGCCGAATTCGCGGAAGATCGAGGGATAGATGTACATGTTCTGGCCGGCACCGGCGACGCCGCGCAGCGCTGCGCCCCAGACGCGATCGCTCGGCGTGTTCAACGCCGCGGCATTGGCCATGTAAGCCTCGAGCGTGTCGGCCGGCTTCAGGCCTTTGGCGTCATAGAGGTCCTTGCGATAGACCTGAATGGTGACCTCGCCGTCATAGGGCATGCCGTAGAGCTTGCCGTCGATGGCGTTGGCGCTGCGCCAGGCCGGAATGATGTCGTCGAGCTTGAACCAGGCCTGATCCGTCAGCGCTTTGTCGTTCAAATAGGTGTCGAGCGGCTCGACCCATTTGTTCGCGGCATAGAGCGCGTAATACATGGGGTCCGCGGCGTGGGTCGCGTAGGTGCCGGTCTTCGAGGTCAAGTCGATGACGCTCTTCTGCCGGATCTGCGCCGGCGGAATCTTCTCGAAGCGGACGTCAATGCCGGTGAGCGCCTTGAACTGCGGCGCGAGCGTGATGAGGTTTTCGAAATAGCTCGCCGGGATCACGGCGACCGTGATGGTCTCGCCGGAGACCTGCTGCCAGTCGATCTGAGCGGATTTGTAAGGCGCGAGGTCGGCGTCCTGCGCTGCGGCTTGCCGGAGAAAGGCCGTGCCAAACGTCGCGAAGGCGGCGGCTGCAGTTCCGGTCTTGAGTAGCGTTCGTCGCGTCGGCGTGAATGGCGGCATGCGATCCTCCCGAAAATCTATTCATATTTCCGGTTAGTTAGGACATTTGTCCAAATGTTATAACAAGTCAACCGCGCCAAAATGGATCGTCGTCCGCCCGCTCGGCGCGGAGCGTGAATCGATTGTGGGTCTCGCCTCCGGGGAGGCGCGATCGTGTTGCAGCGTGATGTGCAGGGACCGACTAGGTATTGCCGAGGCGCTCGAAGTCAGCGCGAGCGTCGCCGGCCGTATGGAGCTGGCCGCTATATCTTTGCGCAATCAGTTCAAACGCTGCCGGCAATCGGTCGTCGATGACGAGATGGTGGCAATGGTCGAGGTGGCCGCCACGAACCGTCGCATTGCGCCCGAATTTGGTGATGTCGGCCACGAGCACGGACGTTCGTGAATTGGCGGCGATCGATCGGCGTGCCTTGACTTCATCAACGTGGAAGTCGAGCAGTGAGCCGTCCGGATCGACGCCGCCAACACCGAAGATCCCGAAATCGGCGCGGAATCCCGAGAAGAAGCGCACGGCGGCTTCTCCAATGATATCGCGGTCGAGCGGCCGCAGCGTGCCGCCGGCGATGGTGATCTCCACGTCCGGATTATGTGAGAAGGCTGCGGCCACGTTCAGGCTATTGGTGATCACCCGCAGATCCCGTCGGCGGGAGAGCGCCTGCGCGACATATTCGGGCGTCGTGCCGAGCCCGATCATCAGCGACGTTCCGTCGGGGATGAGCTTGGCGGTCGCATGCGCGATGCGCCGCTTGGCCTCGGCGTTCAGCCTGTGCCTGCTGCTATAAGCAAGGTTCTGATTCTGGACGGGGAGACTAACCCCGCCATGCACGCGCCGAAGCAGTCCCTGGTCGCAGAGCGCATTCACAAGGCGGCGGATGGTCTGCTGGGTCACCTCGAAACGCGCCGCAAGCTGCTCGATTGAAGCGAAGCTTTGCTCGCGTACGATCTCCAGTATGTGGACCTGACGTGTCGTGGCGCTCCTGGACATGAGCCCTCCGTTCCCGACAAAAATATCACTTGAACGACAGGGGCGCAATTTTCTGTTTCATATGATGTCACACTATGTTCATATGAACATAATAGTCGCTACGCCGATGAATGCGCGTGGATCGAGGGAGGATGCATGGACCGGCTTGGACCGGCATGCGCTGCTCCGTTCGAGCGAGCCGCCGTCAGCGTAGCTGCATCATGCTGAGAGCGAACCGGCCATGTCGGCGATTATGCTGAGTCATGTCTCCAAGTCGTGGGGCGCGATGCGCGCCGTCGATGACATCAGTCTGACGGCGGATGAGGGCTCGCTGCTGGTGCTGCTCGGACCGTCCGGCTGCGGCAAGTCGACCACGCTGCGGCTGATCGCCGGTCTCGAGGAGGCCGACGCCGGCACGATCGCCATCGGCGGCGTCGATGTGACCCGCCTGTCGCCGGCGGACCGGAAGATCTCCATGGTGTTCCAGTCCTATGCCCTGTTCCCGCATTTGAGCGTGGCCGAGAACATCATCTTCGGCCTGCGCGTGCGGCGCGTGTCGCGCGCCGAGCGTGACGCCCGGCTTCGTCGCGTCGCCGACATCGTTGGTCTGGCGCATCTGCTCGATCGCAAACCGTCGCAACTCTCGGGAGGGCAGCGCCAGCGCGTCGCGCTGGGACGCGCCATCATCGCCGAGGCGCGGGTCTGTCTCATGGACGAGCCGCTGTCCAACCTCGACGCCAAGTTGCGACACGAGATGCGAACGGAAATCCGTGCGTTGCAGCAGCGTCTCGGCATGACGATGGTCTACGTCACCCACGATCAGACCGAAGCCATGACCATGGCGGACCGCGTCGTGTTGATGCGCGATGGCGTTATCGAGCAGAACGGCTCGCCGGAAGAGCTCTACAACCGGCCGGCGACGGCGTTCACGGCGCGGTTCATCGGTACACCGCCGATGAATCTGGTGCGTCAGGGCGATCATCTCATCGGCATTCGGCCGGAGCACATCCGTATCGTGTCCGGTGGGGATCATGCTGCGCGGGTCAAGGCCGTCGAGCATCTCGGGGCTGACAGCATCGTGCTGTGCGACATCGACGGTCAACCGATCTCGGTGCGGCTCGATGGGTTCAGCAAGGTTCAGCCCGGCGTGGATGTCCGGCTGGCCTGGGAGGCCGGTCACGAGCATCGGTTCGATCCGGTTTCGGAATGCCGATTGGAGACTTCAGCCAGGCAGGGCCGGCTGGCGACCTCCGATGGATAGCAGCGGTGGTTTCAGGCACTCGGCGGATTACAGAGGGAGAGAGAGATGTTTGCGCGACGAACGATGTTGATGGCAGCCGCACTTGCCGTGCTCTCGATGGGGGCGCGTCCCGCTACCGCGGTGGATCTGACCATGTACTATCCGGTCGCGGTCGGCGGTCCCGTCACCAAGATCATCGACGACATGGTCTCGCGCTTCGAGAAGGACAATCCGGACGTCAAGGTGACGGCGGTCTATGCCGGCAACTACACGGACACGATGACCAAGGCGATGACCGCCATGAAGGGTGGGCAGCCGCCGCAGCTGTCGGTGTTGCTGTCGACCGACGTGTTCACGCTGATGGACGAGAATGCGATCGTGCCGTTTGACGACCTTGTCAGCGACAAGGCCTGGTTCAAGGAGTTCTATCCCGCGTTCATGGCCAACGGCCAGGTCGACGGCAAGACCTGGAGCATCCCGTTCCAGCGTTCGACCATCGTGCTGTACTGGAACAAGGACGCCTTCAAGGAAGCGGGCCTCGATCCAGAGAAGGCGCCGGCGTCCTGGGACGAAATGGTCGAGACGTCGAAGAAGCTGGTGAAGAAGGATGGCGCCAACACGACGCGTTGGGGCGTCGAGATCCCGACGACCGGCTACGGCTACTGGATGCTGCAGGCGCTCGCCATCGAGAACGGCCAGAAGATCATGAACGAGGCCGGCACCGAGGTGTACCTCACCGCGCCGAAGACGGTCGGCGCGCTCGACTACTGGGTCGACCTGTCGCGCAAGCACAACGTCATGCCGACCGGCAGCATCGACTGGGCGACGCTCCGCACCGACTTCCTCGAAGGCAAGACGGCGATGATGTGGCACACGACGGGTAACCTTACGGCCGTCAAGGACGCCGCAAAATTCCAGTTCGGCGTGGCCATGCTGCCGGCCAAGGAGCGGCGGGGATCGCCGACCGGCGGCGGCAGCTTCTACATCTTCAAGAGTGCTTCGCCCGAGCAGCAGAAGGGCGCCGTCAAGTTCATCCAGTGGATGACGGCGCCCGAGCGTGCAGCGGAATGGAGCATGAAGACCGGCTACGTCGCGGTGTCGCCCGCCGCCTACAAGACCAAGGCGATGGAAGACTACGCCAAGGGTTTTCCGCAGGCGACCGTCGCGCGCGATCAGCTCGAGCATGCCGTGCCGGAGCTCTCCGTCCACGAAAACGGCCGCATCTACAAGTTCGTGAACGATGCCGTGCAGGCGGCGGTCACGGGCTCGCAGAAGCCGCAGGAAGCGCTGGCCGCCGCGCAGGCGCAGTCCGACCGCGTGCTGCGCGCGGCCAAGTAAGCGCAAAATAAGGGACATGGCGGGGAGGCGATTCGCCGCCATTCCGCCGGCTCAAAAATGACCGATCTCGCCGCCTTACCGCCAATCGCCGAACCCCGCGCCCGGTCGCAGGCGTGGTGGAATGCCGTGAATGCGTGGCTGCTGCTGTTGCCGGCGGCGGTGCTGCTGGTGGCGTTCACGCATTGGCCGATCCTGGCGACGATCCGGCATTCGCTGTTCATCACCAAGCGGAACGGCGACGAGGTTTTCGTCGGGGCGGACAGCTACCAGGCCATGGCGGCCGATCCGATCTTCTGGAAGGCGCTGGTCAACAATTTCTGGTTTGCGTTCGGCACCATCCCGACCTCGATCGCGCTGGCTCTGATCATGGCGGTCTGGGTCAATCGCAACATGCGCGGCCGCGGCTTTCTGCGACTGGCTTACTTCACGCCGACCGTACTGCCGATGATCGCCGTCGCCAACATCTGGCTATTCTTCTACACACCGGATTACGGCGCGCTCGATCAGCTGCGCGGGCTGTTCGGCCTCGGACGCTGGAACTGGCTCGGCGATCCCTCGACAGTGATGGGCTGCCTGATCGTCATGGTGATCTGGAAGGAAGCCGGCTTCTTCATGATCTTCTATCTGGCGGCGCTGCAGCAGCTCTCGCCGGACCTCGATGAAGCCGCCTCCATCGAAGGCGCGAGCCGGTGGTATACGTTCCGCCGCATCACGTTCCCGCTGCTGATGCCGACCACGCTGTTCGTGGCCATCAATGCCGTCATCAACTCGTTCAAGCTGGTGGACCATCTGGTTATCATGACCAAGGGCGGTCCGAACAACGCCAGCACGCTGCTGCTCTATTACATCTATGAGGTCGCCTTCACGTTTCAGGATTCCTCCTACGCCGCAACGCTGACGGTCGTGCTTCTCATGCTGCTGAGCGCGATTGCGCTGCTCAAGTTCGGCTATCTCGATCGCAGGATCCACTACCAATGAGAGGCCGGACACACCCCGTCGAGGCCGTCGCGGCATGGCTCCTGGCTCTGATCTGGCTCGCCCCGTTGGCCTATGCCTTCTGGAGCGCGCTGCATCCGGCGGCCTACGCCACATCGTTCAGTCTGTCGGCTCCGTGGACGCTGGAGAATTTCGCCCGGGCCTGGAAGCAGGCGCCGTTCGCCCGGTACTACCTCAACACGGTCGTGCTTGTGACGTTCATCCTGGTCGGTCAGCTGATCCTGTCGACGCTGGCCGCCTATGCCTTCGCGCGCTTCAGGTTCAAGGGCAGCGGCATTGCCTTCGCGCTCGTGCTGCTCCAACTCATGATCATGCCTGACGTTCTCATCGTCGAGAACTATCGCGCGATTGCCAAGCTGGGCTTGCTCGATACGATCCCGGCCATCGCGCTGCCTTATCTGGCGAGTGCTTTTGGCATCTTCCTGCTGCGGCAGACCTTTAAGAGCGTGCCTCAAGAGCTGGTCGAGGCGGCCCGGGTCGAGGGAGCAGGCCCGCTCGTTATCCTTTGGCGGGTCTATGTGCCGTTGGCCCGGCCCACCTACGTCGCCTTCGGCCTCGTCTCCGTCAGCTATCACTGGAACAACTTCCTGTGGCCGCTGATCGTTACGAATTCAGTGGAAGCGCGGCCGCTCACGGTGGGTCTCGCCGTGTTCGGCGCACCTGAGACCGGCGTGGATTGGTCGGTGATCACGGCGGCGACCGTGATGACGATGGCGCCGCTGCTGATCGCGTTCCTGCTGTTCCAGCGCCAGTTCGTTCAGTCATTCATGCGCGCGGGTATCCGGTGATGCGGCTTCTCACCTGGAACATTCAGTGCGGCAAGGGATGCGACGACGTCACCGATCTGTCCAGAATCGTTGCCGTCGCCAGGCAGACGCTCGATGCGGACGTGTTCTGCTTCCAGGAGGTGAGCGCCAATTTTTCAAGATTTGGCGATGGCGCGGATCAGAGCGCTCAGCTCGCAGCCTTGCTGCCCGGCTACTCCGCGATATTCCGGCCGGCGATCGAAACGATGGACCGCGCGGGGAGCACCCACTGCTTCGGCAACATGACGCTGTCTCGATTGCCGGTGTTGCAGATCGCCAATCACTTGTTGCCGTTTCCGGGGGCGAGTGGGGTGCGCAGCATGCGCCGCCACGCCCTGGAGGTGACGGTTCAGGCCACCTTTGGCCCGGTTCGGATCGTCAACACGCATCTCGAGTTTCATTCGGCGGATCAGCGTTACGCGCAGATCACGCGGCTGCTGGATCTGCAGCAGGACGCGTCGGAGAGCCCCAGGCAGGCCAGCTCCCGGCATGACGAGCCATATGGAAGCCAGACCGTCGCTGCGTCGAGCCTGATGTGCGGCGATTTCAATTTCGACGTCGCCGATCCCCAGCATGCCCTGATCGACCGCGCCAGCCGGCCGGGTCTGAATTATCGGGATGCGTGGACCGCCAATCGTCTCGGGCGCTCGCGGGCGCCAACGTGCGGCATCTACGACCGCGCGCAGTGGGCCGACGGGCCGGACTGTCGCGACTTCATCTTCGTCACCGAGGATCTGGTCAGTCACGTACGCAGCATCGAGGTCAACGAAGCAACCGATGCTTCGGACCACCAACCTCTCGCGATCGAGCTGGCGGACTAGAGAATGGCGAAGTCATCAAAGCTTGTGGTCGCGAGGAAGGGCAGGGTGCTCCTGGTCAGGCGGCGGCGCGACAAGCGCTGGATGTTTCCGGGCGGCCGCAGGCGGGCCGGCGAGAGCGAGAGAAAATGCCTCCATCGCGAGATCATGGAGGAGCTGCCCAAGCTCAGGCTTGGTGAGTTGAGGCTGTGGAAGGAAGTCAACGGCAAGAACCGCAGGTCCGGCCGAAGGATGAGCGATGCGATCTTCCTGAGCAAGAAGGCCTCGGGCCCCCTCAAGATCGGCGACAAGAAGGAGCTCGACCGGGCGGAATGGCGAAAGCCGCGCGGGCTGAAATTGACTCCAACCTCGCGCTACATTCGCGACAAGCTGTTTCCGAGATAGGCGGGGTGCCTGGCCGCGCACTGTGCGGAGTAGAATAGGACAGTCTAACCCGCTGCCCATGACGAGCGCCGCATAGATGCCGGCGGATCGCAACAGCCTGATCAGGAACGACGCCGGATCGAGTTCGAACACCAGCTTGAGGCAGGTGCTGCATGTTGTGGTCCGGCGAACAGTGGCGCACCTTCACGACCACTCTCTTCGATGAGCGCGTCGGGAAGACGGTGATGGGCTTGCCCAAGGACGCCGCCCTCATCGAGTTCGCTGAGCGTAAGATCCGCGCCGCAGCGAAGGTGCTCGACCAGCATCTTGAACGCCGTAAGTTCATAGTTGGCGATGCGTTGACCCTTGCCGATATCGATATCGCGGCGCCGTTCTCCCAAGTCGATCGTGCAAAGTTTCCGTTCAAGGAATATGCGAACCTGATCGCCTGGCACGACAATCTTCTTCAGTCGTTCCCGGCGTGGGCGGAGACGAAGGCTGAAATAGACAACCGAATGGAAGGCTTCCTGGCGAGCGTCAGCGTAAAGCTATAGAAGTCTAGGCTTGCCCGTGCGCGAAATTGGATCCGCGATGCCAAAGCCAGGTTCTCCGCGGTCGTCGATGCGTGCCGAGCAGGGCGGTCGCGCCGTTGCCGGCGTCGAGGATGTGCCATGCCTCGGTCTTTCCGTTCGGCTGGCATTCGAGCCGGCGCGCCACCTCGTCATTGGGCATGGAGGTGGACCGGCAACATGCCGGTCGCGTCGTCGCAATGTCTTCGTCGACGTCGCTAACCTCCCAGGTCTCGCGATGCGCCCGGCGGGCAAATCATCGCGGCCCAGCCGGTTCGCGATGATCCTGCCGCCGAACACATCGTCCCGCGTGGGTGTCGTCAATTTGAGCGGGAGCCAATCCACCTGTCCGCTCCTCAGAGGACCGGCGTGCCGCCGGTGACGGCGTAGCGCGCGCCGGTGACGTAACTGGCCTGATCAGAGGCCAGGAACACGAAGATCGGCGCGACCTCCGCGGGCTGGCCCGGACGTTTCATCGGCACTTCCTGGCCGAAGCTCTGCACCTGCTGAGGCGGCATGGTCGCGGGGATCAGCGGCGTCCAGATCGGACCGGGTGCGACGCAGTTCACGCGGATACCGCGCTCGGCGATGAGCTGGCCCAGGCTCGCGGTGAAATTGGCGATCGCCGCCTTGGTTGCGGAGTAGGCGATGAGCTTGGGTGGGGCCTTGTCCGAGTTCACCGAACTCGTGTTCACGATCGACGACCCCGCCTTCATGTGCGGCAGCGCCGCCTTGCACAGATGGAAGATCGCATTGATGTTGGTGTTGAACGTCCGATCCCATTCATCGTCCGGCGTCTCCTCCAAACTGTCTCGAGTCATCTGGAACGCCGCGTTGTTCACGAGCACGTCGATGCGGCCGAACGCCTCCACTGTCTTCTGAATGATCGCGCGGCAGTGCGCCGGATCCTGGATATCGCCGGGAACGAGCACGGCCTTGCGCCCAGCCTGCTCCACCCAGCGCGCTGTTTCCTTGGCGTCGTCATGCTCGTCGAGGTACGAGATCAGCACGTCTGCACCTTCGCGAGCAAAAGCGATCGCGGTCGCGCGGCCGATGCCGCTGTCGCCGCCCGTGACAACGGTCGCGCGGCCGCTGAGCTTGCCGGACCCTTTGTAGCTCTCTTCGCCGTGATCCGGCTTGGGCTGCATCTCGGCCGTGCGACCGGGGACTGGCTGTTGCTGTGCGAGCTGGTTCATCATGGTTCTCCGTTGTGAGCGGCGCGTGCGCCTGTGTTCGTGCGGGGCGAGGGACGATCAACACCCTGGGGTGACCCAACGGGCCTCGGCGCGGCGACCAGCGGCGCTGACACAATGCGTGCGCGGCATCGTGCACCTTCAGCGCACAAGCCGGAGCATCGTTCCAAGAAAAATTGAAACGTTTGCTGATGTAGGTTCCGCTAGCGATCTTGCCTAGAAAGATAGCAGCCGCCCAACGCGCCATGTCTTCTCAGATTGGTTTGTTCGCCGCCACCGGAAGGCGCGTGAATTCTCTCCGCTCATTATCCGCCACATCGCCCGATGCGACTCGAGTTAGCTCAGGAAACGGGTGGCGGCTCGCACGCGCCTGATGGTTTTGTCTGGCTCCTACTTTAATCAGGAGAGTCCCACGTGGAACTTGCAAACAAGACAATCATCATAACCGGCGCCAGCAGCGGTATCGGTGCTGCCGCGGCCTCGCTGTTCGCGTCCGAAGGCGCCGACGTGGTGCTCGGCGCTCGTCGCTCGACCGAGCTACAGATCGTCGTTGACAGCATCGAACGCGCCGGAGGGCGCGCGACGTTTCTGGTGGGCGACGTTCGGGACGCCGGATACGCTGCCGGCCTGGTAGAACACGCCATTGCAAGCTTCGGAAAGCTCGACGGCGCCTTCAACAATGCCGGAATCGTCGGCGACATGGTCGCAGTCCCTGAGATGAGCGTGGAAAACTGGACCGATGTGCTTGCGGTGAATCTCACCTCTGCTTTCCTGGGTGCAAGGGCGCAAATCCCGGCGCTGCGGCAACGGGGCGGTGGTTCGATCGTGTTTACCTCGTCATTCGTTGGCTTCAGGAACGGGGGTTTGCCGGGGATGGCGGCTTACGCAGCCTCGAAGGCAGGAATGATCGGACTCACTCAGTCGCTGGGGTCCGAGCACGCGGCCGAAGGCATTCGTGTCAACGCCCTCCTGCCTGGAGGGACCGTTACCCCGGCGGGTGGCGAAGGAAATCCCGACGTCCTGAACTTCATCGCCGGGCTGCACCCGATGAAGCGGATGGCCAGTCCGAAGGAGATCGCGCACGCGGCTCTTTTTCTGCTGAGTGATCGGGCCTCGTTCATGACGGGCAGCCCAATGACCGTCGACGGAGGCATGTCGGTCCGCCTGGCCTGAGGACAAAGCCACCAAGCGCACGACGATGGTCACCTCAGCGCAAACACTGGGTGTTCACCACTCATCTGCATGATACGAAATCCCCGTCGTTCGCTTCGGAGTCCAATATTCATGTCTGCCGTCACCGCCCCGTGTCAGCCGCCCGCAATCGCGGAAACCGATCCTGAAGCCCTCGGCTGGATGAAGGGTTTCCCGCCAGCGGAAAACCGCACCATCACCTTCCAGGACGGCTCGTTCCGCAGCTTCCCTGAGCTACGATGGGCATGGAGCAATATCCGCCAACTGGTGCCGACGGTGAACGTCTGGCGCGGGGCAGGGCCGGCCTCGGTGCTGCCGCGGGAGGACCACGACATCGGCGCGGTCGCCTCGACCACGATGGACGGTCGTCCCATGACGTTCGCGAAAATGCTGGAGGAGACCTACACCGACGGCATCGCGGTATTGCATCGGGGCAAGCTGATCTATGAGCGCTATTTCGGCGCGTTGAAGCCGCACAAGCCGCATATCGCGATGTCGGTGACGAAGTCGTTCACCGGCGTGCTCGCTGGGCTTCTGGCCACCGAAGGCAAGATCGATCCGCAGGCACCCGTGACGGATTATGTGCCGGAGCTGAAGGCGAGCGCGTTTGGCGACGCGCGCGTGCACGAGGTCATGGATATGACCACGGGGCTCGTCTACACCGAGGTCTACAGCGACAAGAATTCGGACGTGTGGGGCCTGCGGCGGGCCAACGGCATGGCGCCGATCCCGCCGGGTTATGAAGGCGCGACCACCATCTTCGAGTTTCTGATGGCGCAGAAGAAGCAGGGTGAGCACGGCAAGGCCTTTGCCTACAAGACCGTCAACACCGACGTGCTCGCGTGGATCGTCAGGCGCGCCAGCGGCATGACGCTGTCCGATCTTCTCTCCGAGCGCATCTGGCAACCGATGGGTGCGGAGGAGGACGCGCATTATCACGTCGATCGCATCGGCACCGAGAGCGGCGGCGGCGGTCTCTCGACCACCTTGCGCGATCTCGCGCGCTTCGGCGAGACCATGCGCAATCAGGGCCGCTTCAACGGCCGTCAGATCGTGCCGCTGAGGGTGATCGAGGACATCGCCCGCGGCGGCGACCCTGAAAAGTTTAGGCCAGCCGGCTACACCACCTTGCCCGGCGCCTCCTATCGCAACCAATGGTGGGTCAGCCACAACGCCCACGGCGCCTACATGGCGCGTGGCGTTCACGGCCAGGGCATCTACATCGATCCCAAGGCCGAGATGGTGATCGCGCGCTACGCCTCGCATCCCATGGCGGGCAACGCCGCCAACGATCCCGTGACGCTGCCGGCCTATATGGCGCTGGCGAAGGCGCTGATGGCGGGCGGGTGAGGGCGCGGAAGCTGGCCTCTCCGTAACCCGGATGAAGCGAAAGCGTAATCCGGGACAGACCAACAGCATCGCGCAACTGCCGGTGCGAGAACGAATCCGGGATTGCGCTGCGCTCCATCGGGGCTACGAGGTCTGCCAAAGCCGCAAGATCGGTCGAGCACTTCATGCCCGCCAACGGCTAACCGGCGCCGTCATGCGCTTCCTGCCAATGCGGATAGGTGACGTACGCGGTGACGGCGCCTTGCTCGTGCGAGCGGATAGTGACCGTCTCGCTCTTCGGCATGTAAACGATCTCGCCGGAACCTGCGGTGACGGTGCTGCCCTGGCTCGTGACCGACAGCTTCCCTTCGAGGACGATCATGACATCGTCGACCATGATTGTCTCTTCGAGGATCTGGTTCGGCGCGTAGCGGCCGAAGCCGATCGTGATCGCTCCGCCGTGGCGTTGGTCAACCAGATTGCCGACGAAGATGTCGCCGTCCTGTCCCGGCGAGCGTTCGAGCGAAGCGTCGGAGATGGCGAACTTGCGAACTTTCATGAATTCCTTCCGTCCGATCCGGGCCTGGCGGCGTTTGCGGGACCTTTAGACGTTTGAGCGGGGGTTTTGTTCGCGTCGTCTCGCGAGGCGGTTTGCCGCAGTAGAGCGAGACGATATAAGAGTTGACTTATATTAGCCGTGAACGATATTCAACGTGAGCCAGCGATAAGGAGGAACGCAATGCAGATCGACGTCGCCAGAGTCATGGGCCTTGTTGCGCGCTCGGTGCGCAATTTCGAGAAAGACGGGAAACCTGCGAGTGCAGTGACACTGACAAGGCTTTATGACACCAGCGTCGAGGATCTCTGGGAGGCCGTGACCAGCAGGGAGCGCATTCCGCGCTGGTTCTTGCCGGTCGAGGGAGACCTCCAACTCGGCGGAAGGTACCAGCTCAAGGGTAATGCGGGCGGCACCATTACCGCATGCACGCCGCCGACCCATTTTGCAGCAACGTGGGAGTTCGGCGGCGCCGTGAGCTGGATCGATGTCGGGCTGGCAGCAGAACGCAGTCAGGCGCGTTTGACGCTTGAGCACACCGCGATCATCGAGGATCATTGGAATCAGTTCGGCCCGGGTGCAGTGGGGATCGGTTGGGACCTCGCGCTTGCGGGACTGGAGCGATATGTTGCGACGGGGGCGTCTGTCGACCATGAGACGGCCGAGGCTTGGATGGGCTCGCCTGAGGGCAAGGAATTCATGACCACCAGCGGCGAGTCCTGGCGGGCGGCGCACGTCGCAAGCGGGGTCGATCCCGACACGGCGAAGCAGCGCTCGGACCGCACCATCGCGTTCTATCGTGGCGAGATGCCGCCCGACATCGCTCATCCCGGGACAGGAAGCTGATGCACGTCTTCGAGGTCCTCGCCGATCCCGTGCGCCGCCGCATCCTCGAGCTGCTCGGCCACAGCGAAATGGCGTCCGGCGAGGTCGTCGAAGTGATCGGGGCCGAGTTCGGGATCACCCAGGCCGCCGTCTCGCAGCACCTCAAGGTGCTGCGAGAGAGCGGCTTTGCCAACGTGCGGGCGGAGGCGCAACGGCGCGTTTATTCGGTCGACGTCGCAGGGCTTCGCACGGTGGATGCCTGGATCGGTCAGTTCCGGAATTTCTGGGAGCCGAAGCTGGATGCGCTGGCAACCGAAATCGCGCGCGGCAAGCGCGAGCGTCGTAACGCGCCAACCGCCAAGCGGAGCGGGAAGAGGGCTTGAGGGGACGCCGTAGCCAGGATGGAGGGAAGCGCAATCCGGGGTGGTCCCCACAGGCCGTTGCGCGAAGCGGTTGGTCTGTCCTGGTGCGCTGCGCTCCATCCAGAGCCTACAGGAGCTTACATCGGTGGATTACGCTGCCGCCAATCCACTCTACGAACTCCGCGCCATCTTCTCGTACTTCTTCACCAGCCGCTCCCGCTTCAGCCGCGACAGGCGCTGGATCCAGAACAGGCCGTCGAGCTGGTCGATCTCGTGCTGGTGACACACGGCGCGCAAGGCGTCCGACTCCTCGGTTCGAGTGTTGCCGTCGAGATCGTGGTAGCTGATCCGCACGCGCGCGTGGCGCTGCACCTCGTCGTTGACCCCGGGCATCGAGACGCTGCCTTCGCGGTGCATGACCATCTCGGGTGAGGCCCATTCAATGACGGGATTGACGTAGGTGAGGGGCCCGTCTTTGGCGTCGAACTCGAGCACGACGACGCGTAAGGGCACGCCGATATGCGGCGCGGTGATGCCGATCCCAGGCGCGGCGCGCATCGTCTCCAGCAGGTCCGCCGCGAGTTCGCGCAAGCCCTCGTCGAATGTGGTGACGAGGCGGGCCGGCATCGCGAGCCGGCGGTCGGGGTAGCGGATGATGGGGCGAATGGTCATGCAGGGCTCCTAGCATTCACGGATCATTGAAGTATCCCTTCTTGTTGCGGGCGCTGGAACCTTATCGGCGCACAGTGGGCCATGGTGCTCAGCGTGGCCAATCAGCCCTGGCAAGCGGCTCCTTTCGTCTTTCAGGCCACGATGCCTGCGGCTCCGTCGATCGCAAACGTCGCGGGCCATGCGGCGGTCGGCGCGCTCTACGTCCTGGTCTCAGTGGTCTGGTCACGGTCAGCACGCGGCGCCGCAGCGCGACCATGTGAGGCTTTGTCGCAGATAGTCATGCGTCCGGATGGGGCGCGCCGTTCTTGTGCAGGAACTTGCTGTCACTGAGCTGGCCGATCCGTGGTCGGTAAGTCATTGAATCCGCAAGGGCCGGCTACTGTGCATGGGGTTGTTTTTCATTTTTATTGGCAGATCACAAAGGCCTGCGGCAAAAATGACGTTCCATTGTCGGCCGGCTCAGTTCCCATTCGTCTTCTTCCCAGACAGATCTTACGGGAGACCCAAATGACCCAATCCCCTTATCGCTGGGTGATCGTCGCCGCTGGCGGCCTGCTCGGCTGCGTCGCCATCGGCGGCATGTTTTCTCTGCCGGTGTTCCTGCAGCCGATCGCCAAGGACACCGGCTGGTCGGTAACCGGCATTTCCAGCGCGATGACGATCGGCTTCCTGGCGATGGCGTTCACGAGCATGGTCTGGGGCACGTTGTCGGACCGGTTCGGGCCGCTGCCGGTGGTGCTGACGGGATCGACGGTGCTGGCGCTCAGCCTGTTCGCTGCAAGCCATGCGACCTCGCTTCTGGCGTTCCAGGTCGTGTTCGGCCTCCTGACCGGCGCGTCCTGCGCGGCGATCTTCGCGCCCATGATGGCGGCCGTCACCGGCTGGTTCGAGACTCAGCGCAGTCTCGCCGTGTCGCTGGTGTCGGCCGGCATGGGCATGGCGCCGATGACGATGGCGCCGCTCGCGGCCTGGCTCATCTCTGGCCACGACTGGCGCACCTCGATGCAGATCATGGCGCTGGTGGTCGGCGCCATCATGATCCCGGTCTCGTTCCTGGTGCGCCGTCCGCCGGCGCTCGCGCAGGCCGCGGCCGCACCGACGGGCGCAGGGGCGGGGCAAGGCGAGATGTCGACAAGCGAGGCGCTGCGCTCGCCGCAATTCCTGATCCTGCTCGCGACCAATTTCTTCTGCTGCGCCACCCATTCCGGCCCGATCATCCACACCGTCAGCTACGCGGTGAGCTGCGGCATTCCGCTGGTCGCGGCGGTGACGATCTACAGCATCGAGGGGTTTGCCGGCCTCGGCGGCCGCATCGCCTTCGGCGTCCTTGGCGACCGCTTCGGCGCCAAGCGCGTGCTGGTCTCGGGTCTGCTGCTCCAGGCGTTCGGTGCGCTCGGCTATGTCTTCGCGCATCAGCTCGCAACGTTCTACGTGGTCGGGGCGCTCTTCGGCTTCATCTATGCCGGCACTATGCCGCTCTACGCCGTTCTCATTCGCGAGAACTTCCCACTCAAGATGATGGGCACGGTGATCGGCGGCACCGCGATGGCCGGCAGCCTCGGCATGGCCACCGGCCCGCTTGCCGGCGGCCTGATCTACGATGCGTTCTCCAGCTACGCCTGGCTCTACATTGCCTCCTGGGCAATGGGACTTGGCGCGTTCCTGATGGCGATGACGTTCCGCCCGTTCGCCAAGCCGCAAGGGCAAGTGGCCCCGGTCGCGGCGTGAAGTCGAGATCGAGGCGCAGCGTCAGAGCTGCGCCTCGATCGCGGTCTTGTCGATCGCCGACCAGACTTGCCGGATGTTTCCTTCTCGAAACTCGTAGAACACATTCTCGCAGCACGAGACGCGCTTGCCGTTGACGGGCATCTCGAACCGGTCCAGCTCACAACCGCTTTTCGAAGAACAGGTCCGGGTAGGGATCGTCGTTGTAGCGCGAAATCTCGCGCCAGCCCGTGGTGCGGTAGAGCTGGCCGGCCTCGGGCAGGGCGCTGTTGGTGTCGAGCCGCAGCAGCGTGATGCCGAGCCCGCGCGCAGCATCCTCGGTTGCGTCCATCAGGCGCCGGCCGAGCCGCAATCCGCGTGCGGCGGGTGCGACCCACAGACGCTTGATCTCGGCGTAGCCGTGATCGGTGCCCTTCAGGCCGACGCAGCCGATCGGCAGCGTGTCGGACATTGCGACAATGAACGTGCCGCGCGGCCGGCGCATGTCCTTGGCGTCAGGGTCGCGCGAGCGCGAGACGTCAAACCCCTGTTTGAAGCGGCGGCCGAGCTCGGCATAGCACTCGCGAAGGCAATGACGGGCCTCCTCGCTTTGCGGGTCGATTTCCTCGATCGTGACCCGCTCGCGCGTCAGGGTGGAGGCGATCAGGTCCATCGCCGCCAGCAGCGCCTCGCGTTGCGAATGTTGCGCGAGGAAACCTTCGGCCTGCGCATTCGACAACGCCTCATAGGCCGCGAATTCGCGCCGGCCCGCCCGCGTGAGCTTGGCCATGCGCCGCCGGGCATCATCGTCACGCGCGGTGGTCTCGATCAGCCCTTCGTCCTCGAGGCTGCGGAGCAGGCGGCTCATCAGCCCGGAATCGAGATCGAGATAATCGCGAATCCCCGCCACATCCGAACGCCCGCGCCCGATCGCATTGAGCACCCGTGCCGCACCGAGCGGCCGGCCCCGCCCCAGGAACGAGGTATCGAGCGCACCGACCGCAGAGGTGACGGCGCGATTGAAGCGGCGGACGCGAGAAACGGGGTCGAGCATGATGTCTGACTTTAGTCAGATATCCCGGCCTGTCAATTGGAGCGAGAGCCGACCGAGCAGGATGCTCAGGTCTCCGGCCGGACCAGCTTGATATCCTGGTCGGCGGCCCAGCCGGCAACGTCCTCTCGCTTCAGCGTCGTTGCCATCAGATCCGGGAACTGATCCGGCGTGCAGGCGAAGACGGGGATGCCCAGATTTGCGATCTTCGCGGACAGCGCGGGATGGTAGGAGGGATGGCCGGTGTCGGTCAGCGCCAGCAGCACGATCACGTTGATCCCGCGCGTTGCGAGCCGCGCCAATCGGTCGACCAGCTCATCCGCATTGCCGCCCTCATAAAGGTCGGTGATCAGGATCAGATGCGCTTTCGCCGGCCGCTCGATGCGCTCCTCGCAATAAGCGACGGCGCGATTGATGTCGGTGCCGCCGCCGAGCTGGACGCCGAACAAGACCTCGACGGGATCGGCGAGCTCCTCCGTCAGGTCGACGATCGCGGTGTCGAAACAGACGAGCTTGGTCGCAACCACGGGCAGTGAAGCCATCACCGCCGCGAAGATCGAGGCATATACGACCGAGGTCGCCATCGATCCCGACTGGTCGACGCACAGGATGACCTCGTCGAGATCGACGATGCGCCGCTGCTGGCGCAGGAAGCCGATCAGCCGTTCGGGCACCACGGTGCGGTGCTCTGGCTGGTAATGACGCAGATTGGCCTTGATGGTGCGCGGCCAGTCGATGTCGGCAAAACGCGGGCGATTGGTGCGCAGCGAGCGGTTCAGGGCGCCGCGGACCGCATCCGCCGTGCGCCGCTCGAGCCGCTCCATCAGCTCGGCCACCACCTTGGCGATCACGATGCGCGCGGTGGCCTTGGTCTTCTCCGGCATCACACCGCGCAGCGCGACCAGATCGGCGATCAGGCTCACATCCGCCTCGACCGTGGCAAGGAATTCGGGCTCGATCAGCATCTGGCGCAAGCCCTTGCGCTCGAAGGCGTCCTTCTGAATCACCTGCACTACCGGCGCGGGGAAGAACTCCCTGATATCCCCCAGCCACTTTGCGACGCGCGGCGCCGAGCCGCCGAGCCCGCCGCGGCCCTTTTTCGGTGCGTCGTCGCCGTCGCCATAGAGCGCCGTCAGCGCCTCGGACATGCGGCGGTCGCTGGCGGACAGGGCAGGGCCGTTCTCGGCACCTTCGGCATCGACGCCGAGAGCGAGCGTCCAGCGGCGGCTGCGTTCATCGGTCTCGCTCATCGCGCAGCTCCGGATCTGAGAAGGTCGAGCACGCGGGCCTGATGCGCGGGCCAGATCTCTCCTGCGTCCGCGATCAGACGGTATCCCTTCGCACCATCGGTGCCCCGCGCGAACAGCGCGTCCATCAGTCGGCGGCGCTCGGTGCGGTCGAGCCCTGAGAAGACCCGGCGGAACAGCGGCAGGCTGGCGGTGAAGGCCTCCTCGTCCAACGTCATCAACCAAGCGTCGACTGAGCCGCGCAGCGTCGCATCGTGGATCAGCCGCTGGCCGGCGCCCTCGAAAAAGCCTTCGAAGAAACCGGCCGCTTCCGCGACCGGCGTGCCGGGCGAGAGCATCCGCGTCAGCAGGTCCGCCGCATGATCCGCGGTCAAAAGCTCGGCCTCGTAGAGCAGCCGCGCCGCAGTGCCGGCGATCAGCCGGGTCGCCTGATCGTCGTCGATCAGCGCGCCGAGTCCCTCGCGCCACCCGGCCACGATCTCGGTCTCGATCTGGGCGAGCTGGACCGCAGCATCGGCTGCGAGGAGCGCGCCGCGCAGCTTGGCCGCCGCAGGACCATCCAGATTGCGCGCAGCATAGGGCAGGGCGAGTGCTGCCTGCACCACGATGCGCGGCATCAGCGCCGCCAGATGCTCGACCGTGCCGGAGCGGGCCTCGCCATAGCGCAGAATGTCGGCCATCGGCGGCAGCGCGGCCAGCAGCGAGGGGCCATCGCTCGTCAGCGCCGCCTTGGTCTCCAGCGCATCGATACCGAATTCGGTGGCGCGGGACAGGTCGGCGATCATGGCGTTGCGCACCAGCGTCGCGAGCGGACCAAGCTCGGCTGCCTTGCCCATCGCTTCGATCAGGCGCCCACTGGCGGCTTCCGCGATGGTCGAGCCGTAGAGCAGATTTTCCACGAGTCTAACGGCGAATTCCGGCTCCCAGCGCAACTGCCAGTTCTCGCGAAACGTCCCGCGACTGCGCCCCGAATCCGTCAGCCGTCCCCAGGGCACTTCGAGCGCGTTCAGCCGGTGCAGCAGCGTCGAGCGCATCAAGCCGCTTTCGCTGCGCAGATCGAGCGTCAGCGCCCGCTCCAGCGCCTCCGGCTTGAGCCGTGTCGCCTTCTGCTGCCGCTGCAGATCTTCGAGCAGCGGCGCGAGCGGCGTCGACGCCGGGATCGCGCCGACGCCCGCGCCGATCAGGAGCTCGGCCGAAATGTCGTCCCACATCGCGCGCTCGCCGTTGCAGAGGCAGGCGATTGCCGCCTCGCGCAGCTCTGCGAAACCCGGCGCAGGGCGGCCGCGCAGCGCCGCGAGTGCCGTCCCCAGGCGCTGGGCCTCGATCACCGATGCGGTCGATACGAAGTGGCCGCGATCGCGCAGCACGCGCGTTACCTTGGCGAGCCACTCGGCGGCGCGATCGCGCTCGCGCGTATCCCAGACATGCGCACACCATCCCGGCGCCACCACACCTGCGCCATAGCCGCTGGCGCGCGACAGGCGGGGCGCCGTCCACGGCGCCCAGGTCGCCCTGATCTTCGTCTTCGGCCGGCCCTTGAGCAATTCGCGATCGGCGGCAAGGCTGCGGCGCTCGGTGAGCGCCGGCACATGCCAGGCGCCGCAGACGACGGCAACATTGCCGTCGCATTCCTTTGTCGCCTTCGCTATCTCGATCCGCATATGCGCTTCGCGCGCGGCTTCGCGGGC
The DNA here is from genome assembly GCF_023073355.1 of Bradyrhizobium sp. 199. Classification (GTDB taxonomy): domain Bacteria; phylum Pseudomonadota; class Alphaproteobacteria; order Rhizobiales; family Xanthobacteraceae; genus Bradyrhizobium. The sequence goes on along the minus strand of NZ_JADPJI010000005.1, from coordinate 1,965,103 downwards.
CGACAGTGATTTTTCGTCTGCGCGTAGCGCCGTCATCGCGTCCGCAACGGCCGCGAAGATCGGGCCACTTGCGGGATTCTCCTCGATGACGTCGGACCACCAGGACTCGCCGTCGTCATAGCCGGCGGCGGTAGCGAGCGCGCCGATCGGGTCGTGGCTGACCGGATCGGCGTCGGCCCTTGCTGCAATTTCCTCCGCGACATCGCCGGCGGCAGCACCCAGCCTGTCCGATGCCGGCAGATCGATGAAGCGCAAGGTCGCGCCGTGGCGCACCGCCCAGCGTGCGGCCTGGTATTCCGGCGAATAGCCGGCAAAGGGAAAGAAGCTGGCGTTTGCCGGATCGTCCTCGGCATAGGTGAGTAGCGCCACCGGCGTCACCATATCGGGATCGGCGAGCATCGGCAGCAGCTCTGATGCATCCGCCGGGCCCTCGATCAACACCGCGACCGGCTTCAGCGCATCGAGCGCTTCCACCAGCCGCCGGGCGGAGCCAGGGCCGTGATGCCGGATGCCGAAGAGGGAGACCTCGCCTGCCATCGGGCGCGTCTGTCAGATCAGGTCGGTCAGCGAAGCATAATAGCCTTCGAAGCCGCGCCGCTTCTTCAGCACGGTCTCGAGATATTCGCCGAGCACGGCCGTGTCCTGCACGGGATCCTTCACGACAGCGCCGATCATATTGCTGGCGAGCGTTTCCGGCGTCAGCTTGCCGTCATTGAAGAAGGTCGCCTGGCTAATACCGCCGATCATCACCGCGATCGCTTCGGCCGTAGACAGGCCGCCCGAGGGCGACTTCAACGCGACCTTGCCGTCCTCGGTCGAGCCCGAGCGCAGCTCGCGGAAGATCGAAACCACCCGCGCCACCTCGTCGGCGACGTTCTTCGGCGCCGGCAGGTCGAGGTTTTGCGCCATTTCGCCGACGCGTTTGACGATGATCGCCACTTCCTCCTCGGCGCTGTCGGGCAGGGGCAGCACGACGACGTTGAAGCGGCGCTTGAGCGCCGACGACAGTTCGTTGACCCCCTTGTCGCGGTTGTTGGCGGTCGCGATGATGTTAAAGCCACGTTGGGCGTAGACGGCGGTGTTGAGCTCGGGGACCGGCATCATTTTTTCGGACAGCACGGTGATCAGTGTGTCCTGCACGTCGCTGCCCATCCGCGTCAGCTCCTCGAAACGGCAGAGCTTGCCACCCTCCATTGCGCGCATCAGCGGAGTGGCGACGAGAGCTTCGCGGCGCGGCCCGTGTGCGAGCAATTGGGCATAGTTCCAGCCGTAGCGGATCTGGTTCTCGTCGGTCCCCGCGGTGCATTGGATCACCAGCGTGGAATCGCCGGTGATGCCGGCGGCAAGATGCTCGGAGACCCAGGATTTGGCCGTGCCGGGTACGCCCAGCAGCAACAATGCGCGATCGGTCGCAAGCGTTGCGACGGCGGTCTCGATCAGCCTGCGGTCGCCGACATATTTCGGTGTGATGATTGTGCCGTCGGCCGCCTTGCCGCCCATGAGATAAGTCACGACCTGCCGCGGCGCGAGCGCCCAGCCCGCCGGCCGAGGCTGATCGGCAGCGGCGAGCGCTTTCAGCTCCGCCGTATAGCTCTCCTCGGCGGGCAGGCGCAGTTTCTCGCTCATGGTTTCGCTCCCTTGTCGTCCAACGCGGCGTTGAGCCGCAGCATGTCGAGGCGCGGGTCGCCGTGCAGCAGCCCCGCGCCGGTCAGACGTTCGAGCGCGCCTCGCGCTCCCTCGCGCGAGACGATCAGGCCCAGCGCATGAAGTTCTTCTGTATGGTCGGAGGGCTTCGCATCGTCGCGCTGGAGCGCGGCAAGCAGCGCCTTGCCCGTCGTCGCGGATAGCGGATCGCGAAGTCGCGCCGCCGTTCCCGCAATTAGCTGCACCAGCTCGAACCGGATGTCGCGTGTGTTCAGAGCCGCCTCGGCGTGCCTGGCACGCTCACCAGGCGCAAGCCGTTCAGCTAACGATATGATGAGACCGGGCGCATCGCGTTCGTTGACGGCGTCTGCCGCTTGCGTGACCTGCGCGTCGGTTCCTGTCGCCATGATCAGATCGACCAGCGCCGCATCGGCGGCCCGGTCCGCGTTCCAGTCCCACGCGGCGATCAGCTCCTGCGGCGCAAGGCCGAGCGCGTCGGCAAACGAGGCGAAGTCGGCGCCATCGAACAGCGCCTTTCGGCGCAGCGATTGCGCTGGTGTCTTGAGTGGTTCGGCCTGGACCACGCGCGCGCGGCGCAACAGCCCCATGGTCTTCACCGCGAAAAACCCCGCGAGCTCTGCTGTATCTTCGCCGGCGGCGGAACCACGGCCGAGACGTGCGAGCAGCGAGGTCGCAAGCGCCTTGACCCTGGGAGCGCGATCGTTCGCCGCGATGGCTTCGAGGAAGGTGAGGTCGTCATCGGAGAGCCGTTCTGCCAGCAACGACAACAGGCGCCATCGCACATCGGCGTTTTCGCCCGCAAGCCGTGCTTCGAGCACCGCGCGCGCCGCGGACGGCTCGCGGCGCCTGAGCTCTATCAACGCCACTTTGCGCGCCGCCGGCCAAAAATCGTCCCAATTCTCGGCAGTGAGCCGGTCGTCCGTCTGCCGCCGTGCCGCACTGTTGGACGCTGCGATCGCCGCCCAGTCGCGCCACTTTGCGTACACGTCGGGCGCATCTTCGTCATCGGCTTCAGGCATCCAATCGGCGGGATGGCTCGTCCAGCCGCGCGCCGCGAGGAAGTAGAGGAGATCGGTCTTGACCTTGCCCTGCTTCTTGGTGGCCAGGATGCGCCGCACGAGCGGGCGCAGGGTCTCGGGCACGGTTGGCAGTGCCAGCGCGGGAATGTCGGGCAGAACTCGCAGAGCCGCGCTCGGCTCGGTTGTCACGGCGGTGCTGAGGAACTGGCCCGCAAGCGCAAGCAGCCGCAACTCGGCCTCGGCCGGATCGTCGCCAAGCTCGGCGCGCCAGAACGAGGCTGCCGGCGCGGCCATAGAGCCCATCGTCCAGCGCGTGAGCACCGCACCCATCGCATCGTAGATTGTTTCGGCCGTGATCGCGTCACTCATGGCAGCCGATCCGTCCCCAACGGGTCCGTGCGGCCAGGATGGTGAGCCGGTTGCCCGACCAGATTGCAGCTGCGCGCGAGAGCTCGGTGCCGCAAAGCAGACCGTCAACTTCGGAGGCGATCGGCAGCGTCGCCGTGCCATCGGCTGATCGCCACCACATCTGTCCGGCATCATCGCGCGCGATTCGCCCCTTTGGCAGCAGCAGCGGAGTCTCGATCACCCAGGGCTCCGCGAGCAGGGGACGGGTCAGTGCATCGCTGAGCGCGGTGTCTGAAGCTGGCCATTCCAGCGCAGATATCGCCTCGCTCGCATCGCGGCGAACGAGCAGGGCGCGCAGCGGCTGCTGCGACGGGTAGAATACAAGTTCGGCCTGGAATCTCTCGCCGGGCGTGAAGACCGAGCCGCGTCGTCCGGCGCTTGCCGGGAAGAAGTCGAGCAGCATCGCAAAGCGCGGGCCGGTCACGGCGAGATTGAGCAGCCAGGTGGTCTGCGAAACCAGTCCGTCGCGGCGCGTCTGGACCTGCTCGGCCAGCACCTCCCAGCGCGCATCGACCCGCTGGGCCTGCGGGTCTGCTAGCACAATCTCGCGCGTCTCCGATGCGGCAACGGCGCGCCTGATCTCGGCGTCGCGCGGCGCGGCGCGGAAGGCGCGCGCAAGCAGGACCAGCTTGCCGAGCTCGACGACGGCGCCGCGCGGCCGATCACCCGCGGCCAGCGCGAGCAGGCGGGACGGCAGTTCGTCGATCCTGCCGGCGAGCACCGCGGCCTTGCCATCGACCAGCCGCGCCGCGATCCTCCGGCATCGCGCCGTCGCGTCGTCGATGAAGCCGGCCAACCCCATGCGCAGCTGATCGCCGATCCATTGCTCGAGCGCATCGAGCGCGTCGAAAATGGCGCGTTCGGTGTCTTCGTTGCGCTTGGCCGCCTGGGCCTCGCGCCGCGCCACATCTTTCGGGTCCTCGGCGACCTCAGGCTCGCCGGCGCGTGCGGCACCTAAATCCTTCTCGGTGGATGGCGCGTTGCTTGCAGGCTTTGCCGCAGTTGTGCCGCGGCGGCGCCCCAGCCAGTCGCTGACCCAGGCCGGCGTGTCTGCCGGCACGAACGGCACCACCGCTTCCGCATTCAGCCACAACAGGCCGAGCACGTGCTTGCAGGGGAATTTGCGCGAAGGGCAGGTGCACTTGTTGCCGAGGTCGCGCAAATCGGCCATCACGCGATACGGATTGGCGCCGGATCCCGCGCATTCGCCCCAGATCAGTGCGCCGTCCTGACTTGCGCCGACGCCGGACCATTTGGCGGGCTTTGCAAGGGCGGCCGCCGCCTTGAGCGAGGATTGATCGGTAGCGAGTTGCTCGACCGCTTTCAGATCAATCGCCACACCGACATCCCAAATCGAATCCTGGGCCGGTAGTATATCGGGGAAGGATGAAAGCTCAATGTCGCCGCGAGCGATCGGTGCGCTGCACGTGGGGATGGTCATGCCGGTCGGCCTCCGGCGACACGAGCCCAAGTTCCTTGCGGGTCTTCCGCGTCAGCTTGGCCACGATCAGCGCATGGGCCTGCGCGAGATAGGTGGTGAGCTCGGCGTCCGACAGGCTGCCGGTGCTGATGAGCTGCACCCATTTGGCGCGCGCCAGATACGGCGCCGGTCGCGCGAGGCCGTGCTCGATCAACATGGCATAGGCCATGTTGGAGACCTTGAACATGTAGCCGCCGGAGCGCGCGGCAAAGCCGCCGCCAAGCGCAAACATCTTGCCGCCGACCTTGAACACGGACGTGCCCTCCCACTGCACCACCTTGGTGACGGCGGGCAGGCGCAGGCAGCGGGTTTCGAAAGTCTTGGGCGGCATGGCCGAAGCGATAGCAGGTTGCGCGCAGCATGCAACGTTTGTGCTATCGGCCCCGCGGAATGGGAGGCTCAATTGTTTCCTGTTTCGCATGGCGATGGCGAAGTCGATGCCATGTGCCGCTCTTTGTGAGTTGTGCCGCGGTCGCGAACCGCTACCCTGCACCGGCTCTCGGAACTTGAGAGCCAGCACAGCAATCGGAGACGCCATGAGTGGGCAGGAACGCAAAGTAAAGGGATCCGACCTGTTTGTCGCCGCGCTGGAGAACGAGGGTGTCGACCGCATCTTCGGCGTCCCCGGCGAGGAGAATCTCGATGTGGTGGAATCGCTGCGCACCTCCAAAATCGAGCTGGTCCTGACCCGCCACGAGCAGGCCGCGGCTTTCATGGCCGCCACGCATGGCCGGCTGACCGGCAAGCCCGGCGTTTGTCTGTCGACGCTCGGCCCTGGCGCACTCAACCTGTCGACGGGCGCGGCCTATGCGCATCTCGGCGCGATGCCGATGATTCTGATCACCGGCCAAAAGCCGATCATGAGCAGCCGGCAGGCGCGCTTCCAGATCGTGGACGTGGTCGCGACCATGAAGCCGCTGACGAAACTGTCGCGGCAGATCATCAACGCCTCCAGCATTCCGACCGTGGTGCGCGACGCCTTCCGCGTCGCGATGGAGGAGCGTCCCGGGCCGGTGCATCTCGAGCTGCCCGAGGACGTCGCAGGCGACGAGGTGCCCGCCGTTCCCGTGATCCCGGTCCATCCGATCGAGACCGCGGTCGCCCATCGCGCTGCGCTCGACCGTGCGGCCGAGATGATTTTGGCCGCAAAGCGCCCGCTGGTGATGATGGGCGCGGCAACCAGCCGGCCGCGATCGACCCACGGAATCGCAAGCTTCGTGCGACGCACCGGCATTCCGTTCTTCACGACGCAAATGGGCAAGGGCACTGTGCCCGGCGGCACCAATCTCTACATGGGCACTGCCGCGCTGTCCGAGCGCGACTATGTCCACGACGCTATCGACGCCGCCGACCTGATCGTCGCGATCGGTCACGACCCGATCGAGAAGCCGCCCTTCATCATGGGCCCGTCGGGGCCGAAGGTCATCCACGTCAGCTACACGTCGGCGAGCGTCGAACAGGTCTATTTTCCCGACGCCGAGCTTGTCGGCGATGTCGGCCCGAGCCTGGAGCTGCTCGCCGATCGGCTCGAAGGCAAGCTGCCGCAAGCCGCGGCGCTGCTGCCGCTACGCGAAGAAATCCTCAACCACATCGCCGACCGCGCCACCGAGGCGCGCTGGCCGCCGACGCCGCAGCGCATCGTGCACGACATCAGGCAGGTGATCCCCGAGAACGGCATCGTTGCGCTCGACAACGGCATGTACAAGATCTGGTTTGCGCGCAACTACCGCACCCGCGTTGCAAATACGCTGCTGCTCGACAATGCGCTCGCGACCATGGGCGCCGGCCTGCCGTCGGCAATGATGGCCGCGATGCTCTATCCCGACCGCCGCGTGCTCGCGGTCGCCGGCGACGGCGGCTTCATGATGAACAGCCAGGAGATGGAGACCGCCGTCCGTCTCAAGCTCAACCTCGTCGTGCTGGTGCTCGAGGACAATGCCTACGGCATGATCCGCTGGAAGCAGGCCGTGGATCATTTTGCCGATTACGGCATGACCTTTGGCAACCCCGATTTCGTGCTCTACGCGAAGGCTTACGGGGCGAAGGGGCATCGGATCCAGAGCATTGATGGTTTTGGTCCGACGCTCGATGCCGCCTTTAGGGAGGGCGGCGTGCATCTGGTCGTGATCCCGATCGACTATTCGGAGAATGTGCGGGTGCTCGTCGACGAATTGCGGGCGCATGAGAAGACGAAGGCGTGAAGACTCAGTCTCGTCCCGCACCCAGCGCAGCACCTCTTCGGCGGTGCGCTGCAGAGCCGGCGCCCATGCGTCAGCGAGCTCCGCGGCCTTCTGGGTCTCGGCTCTGCGCAGCAACGCCACAAGCGCGTCTACGCGCGTCTTCGAAAGGTTATGGCGTTGCAGCGCGTTCGGGACACGAGAGGAGCGGCTATACTTGTGTTGCGCGTCCCGATCGCCGACACTCTAATCACCAAACCAACCACAGGAATATGAAATGACTCGCGTTCGCTGTATCACCGAGATGGGCATGGGCGTCGACGTCCACGGCAGGGACGCCACCAAGGCAGCGAAGCGGGCAGTGTCGGATGCGATCCGGCATTCCAGCCTCGGATTCTTCCGGATGATCGGCAAGACCGCCAACGACATGTTCGTCGACGTCACGATCGCCGTGCCCAATCCGGAAGCGGTCGACAAGGACGCAGTCGCCAAGGAGCTTCCTTACGGCACCGTGACCGTGACCGCGGTCAAGGGTGGGCTGGAGATTCCCTCAGCCACGGAAGTGGCCAACGATCCCATCCTGATTGCCAACGCCGCCGTCATCGTCAGCTTCGACAAGGACTAGACCGGTGTCCGACAGCGATGAGGCGCTGCTGGATCGTCCGATCTGGAGCGCGCTGACGACCAGCCACAAGCATCTGGCCGAGGGTGGACCGCGGGCGCTGCGCTATCCCGTGGACATGACGCCGTTTGCCGACATGGTCGACATGTCCGCGGGGAGCTTTGCAGCGCTCGGCGATCTCATGTCGGGCGCGCAGGTCGCCGCGCTGTTCACGCCGGAGCCCGTCCAAGTTCCCGCCGGTTTCAAGGTCGTGCTGGCCGAGACCGGCGAGCAGATGATCGGCTCGCCGGCCGACAGCCCGCTTCGCGATGCCGAGATCGTCACGTTGGGGGCTGCCGACGTTCCCGCGATGATGGCGCTGACGGAGCTGACCAAGCCGGGTCCATTTGCGCTGCGGACCCACGAGCTCGGCACGTTCCTCGGCATCCGTGCCGGCGGCGAACTGGTCGCAATGACGGGCGAACGAATGAAGCCAGGAAAGTTCGTCGAGATGACGGCGGTCTGTGTTCATCCCGAGCATCGCGGCCGCGGCTATGCGCAGGCACTGCTCGCAGCGGTGGCGCGCCGGATTGAGACGCGCGGCGAAATTCCGTTCCTGCACGTGTTTTCCCACAACACGTCCGCCATCGCCCTCTACCAGCGGCAGGGAATGCGCATCCGGCGTCGCCTGCACGTCACTGCGCTGATGAAGGAGGAATAAGCTGCGGCGTGGACTTCTTCGCGCTATATCCATCCCAACCACAAATTCGGGGAGACACATGGACGCCAGGGTCAGCGATTTTTCCGCCGCGCGGACGGCAATGCAGCGCTACGTCGATCAGGAGATCATTCCGGGCGCATCCTGGGCCGTGCTGCGCGGGCGCGAGGTGGTCGACCAGCAATGCCTCGGCTTTGCCGACCGCGAGGCCAACACTGCGCTGCGGCCCGATCATATCTTTCGCGCGTTCTCCAACACCAAGATCTTCGTCACCTGCGCGATCATGCTGCTGGTCGAGGAAGGCCGCATCGGGCTCGATGACCCGGTCGAGAAATTCCTGCCGCAACTCGGCAATCGCAAGGTGCTGAAGGAGGGCGCGGCTGGTCTTGCCGACGTCGAGCCGGCGAAAAGCCCGATCACGATCCGCCAGCTTCTGACCCACACCTCCGGTCTCAGCTACGGCGTCTTCGATCCCGGCACGGTGCTGTTCAAAGCTTACAACGAGGCGCGCGTGCTCAATCCGCTGACGCCGCTGACTGACCTGATCGACAGCCTCGCCGATCTGCCGCTGTCGTTTCAGCCGGGCACGTCCTGGGAGTATTCGGTGGCCACCGACGTGCTCGGCCGCGTCGTGGAGGTCGTCTCCGGCCAGGCGCTCGATGCCTTCCTGAAGCTGCGCATCTTCGCTCCGCTCGGCATGACCGATACCGGTTTCCACGTGTCCGAAGCGGAGCAGGGCAGGTTGGTCGCGCTCTATAACGGCGCCGACGTGTTCGATCCAATGAAGCCGGGCCTCACGCGGGCCGACCATCTGCCTTATCCCCAAGCCTATCGGCGGCCGTTCCCGCGGCTCTCGGGCGGCGGTGGTCTGGTCTCGACCCTTCCCGACATGCTGGCGCTGGTCCGCGCGCTGCTGCCTGGTTCGGATGCGCTGCTGAAACCGGAGACGCTGCGGCTGATGATGACGAACCAGCTGCCCGCGGGCCAGACCATTCGCTTCGCCAATCTCGGTCCGATGCCCGGCAAGGGTTTTGGCCTCGGCGGTGCCGTCACCTTCGCGCCGACGCCGTTTGATCCTCCGAACTCCACCGGCGAATTCCAGTGGGGCGGCCTTGCCGGCACCCATTGGTGGATCTGCCCGCAGGCAAATACTGCTGGCGTGCTGATGACCCAGCGCTACATGGGCTTCTGGAATCCCTTCTTCTTCGAGTTCAAGCGCCTGGCCTATCAGGCCGTCGGAGGCTGACCCGCGAAAAGTTGTGCGCGCCCGCGAATCCTTTTCGGCCGGCGCGCCCTCTTGGTGGTCGAGGCCGTCAGCCTCGGCTCATCCCGGAGGATGCAATGGCATTTTACAGGAAGAACATCGGCGGACTGCAGCAGACGGTGCGGATCGGCCTGGGCGTCGCGCTAGCGGTCGCGGCAGTGGTTTACTGATGCGCGACGTCAAGGAAATGACATCCATGAAATTGCCGCCGCGCTCGGTGCGACCCGGCAGACCGTAAAGGCTCGCCTGCATCGCGCCCGCGCCTTGATGCGGGGATATCTGACGAGATGAGATCTGACCGACGAAGAGAGAGATACAGAGGCACGCGTGAAAACTGAATCACGGACGCCTGGCGTGCCTAACTATCTCGGCCTCGACGGATGGATTCCGCTTTGGTTGGGTTGCAGCCTGGATCGATGAGGGCGGCGATCACGGCTTCGACTGTTCGCCGAGCCTGACGCGCTTGCTTGCGATCCCGCACGCGCATGCGATGATCGACATGCCGATCGGATTGAATCCGAGCGGCTATCGCCCTTGCGATCTGCGTGCGCGCGAATTGATGGGCCCCGCGGTCTTCCTTGGTGCGCGCCGCGACCTCTGGAGCGACGAGATCGATCCGCGGGGATTGCGCATGGAGATCAATTATTGAAGCCGGTCATCTCTCGCGCGAGTTTCCGTCTCCCGGAGAGCCGCGATGATGACGATTTTGCTTCGGGCAGACGCCATCGTCGTCCAGGCTTGCTGCTCTCTGTTCGTAGTCGTCGGCCATCTCCTGCAGCCGCCGCGCGGCTTGGCGATGCGCCAGCTCGCCAGCGACGCTGCGACACCGTTCAGCATGGTCGAGTAGGGCGCGCTTCTCGATGCTCATCTGGCGACAACGCTTGGAAGGCGGAATGGTCCCCTCCTATGGCGACAGCTCTCAGGCAACAGACCGGGAAAATGTAGCAAGATTCTCGAGCGGAGCAGGAACATGGTCCTTGGAGCGACGTTTAGGCAACAGCTGCTGAGGGACGCGACACCATGAACGACGTCTGCCAATGGGCAACCGCGATGCTTGCGATTGCCTTTACGGTCCTGCTGTTGATGACGGGGCAACGGTTCACCGAGGACCGACGGCAACATCAAGCGAGAATCCCGACCGTGGCGATGGCGACGCTGCCGCCTTAGATGCGGGAGGCGCCGGGACGAAGAGTGACTTGCGCGGTGCGGCGTCTCGCCTAGATTAGGCGCGCCTCACTCCGTGCACCAAAGGTCCCGATGTCCGATCTCTCCGCCTTTCCCATCACCAAGCGCTGGCCGGCCAAGCATCCGGAACTGCTGCAGCTCTATTCACTGCCGACGCCGAACGGCGTCAAGGTCTCGATCATGCTGGAGGAGATCGGACTGTCGTATGAGGTCCATCTCGTCGATTTCGGCAAGGACGACCAGAAGACGGCGGAGTTCCTCTCGCTCAATCCGAACGGCAAGATTCCGGCGATCCTCGATCCCGACGGTCCCGGCGGCAGGCCGCTGCCGTTGTTCGAGTCGGGCGCGATCCTGCAATACCTCGCCGAGAAGACCGGCAAGCTCCTGCCAGAGGACGCCGCGCGCCGATACCAGACGCTCGCCTGGCTGCATTTCCAGATGGGCGGCGTCGGGCCGATGTTCGGCCAGGTCGGCTTCTTCCACAAATTCGCCGGCAAGGATTTTGAGGACAAGCGGCCCCGTGACCGCTACGTCGCCGAAGCCATGCGCCTGCTCGGCGTGATGGAGACGCATCTGGCCGGCCGGCAATGGTTCATGGATGACGACTACACCATTGCCGACATCTCCATGCTCGGCTGGGTGCGCAATCTCATCGGCTTCTACGGCGCCGGTGATCTCGTCGAATTCAGCCAGTTCAAGTCGGTCGGTGCCTGGCTCGAACGCGGGCTTGCGCGTCCGGCGGTGCAGCGCGGGCTGAGCATTCCACAGCGGCCCTAAGATCAGGTCAGTGCCTTGTGGGTCATGTAGAGCGCCATCAGCAAGATGAACGCCATCATGACCCGGCGCAGCGCCAATTTGCTGGCCCCACTGGCCATGCGTGCGCCGAGATCGGTGCCGATCCAGAGACCGGCAAGAATGCCGATGATCGCCGGCCAGCGTCGCGAATGCCGCGCCCGAGGCGGCACCGCGGCTTCGATCCGGCTAGAACAGCCGTCCGCCGTTCGGCACCGGCTTGCTCGGCTGCACCAGCACGACCTTGCCGCCGGCATCGGGGAAACCGAGCGTCAGCACCTCCGAGATAACAGGTCCGATCTGGCGCGGCGGGAAGTTGACGACGGCCGCCACCTGTTGCCCCACCAAGGTCTCGAGCGGATGGTGTTCCGTGATCTGGGCCGAGCTCTTGCGCACACCGATGGCGGGTCCGAAGTCGATCCATAGCCGAAAGGCCGGCTTGCGCGCCTCGGGGAACGGCTTGGCATCGACGATGGTGCCGACGCGGATATCGACCGCGAGGAAGCTGTTGAAGTCGATGCTCGGCGTGGCGGCGGCTGCGGGATCGTGGGTGACGTGCATGGGATGTCCGTTCGGCGAGTTGGCGTCATTCGCAATATTGTCGCGCGAACCGGAGTTTCGTACAACGCCGCGCACATCACGACATGCCATGCGCGAGGAACGTCTTGCCCACCATCATCTACGGCATCAAGAACTGCGACACCATGAAGAAGGCGCGCGCCTGGCTCGACACAAATGGCGTGCCTTACGCGTTTCACGACTACAAGGCCGCGGGCGTGGAAAAGGACAAGCTCAAGCAGTGGAGCGACCAGCTCGGCTGGGAGACGCTGCTCAATCGCGCCGGGACGACGTTCAAGAAGCTCCCTGATTCCGACAAGGAAGGCTTGAACGAGAAGAAGGCGCTGGCGCTGATGCTAGCGCAACCATCGATGATCAAGCGGCCGGTGCTGGAAATCGGCGGCAAGCTGCTGGTCGGCTTCAAGCCGGATATCTATGCCAGGGAGGTCGGCGGCAAAGCGCGCTAGTTCAGCTCGATGACATCGGAGGTGACGCCGGGCTGGTCCCCGAACTCGACCAGTTCGGCCGTCGCGATGCGGCCAGGCGCGCGATGGAAGAGCTCGCGGTCGATCACGGCGCGCAGCTTTGGACGCGGCAGCGCGTCATTTCCGCGCATCAGGTTCTTGATCTCGAAGCCACCGTCCTCGCAGAACGTCTTGACCGAGGCGATGATGTGACAGACCGTGCCGTCGGTCTGGAACGGCAGCAGCAGCCGTTCATAGGCGACGATGCGCCCGTAGATGTCGTCGACCTCCGCAACGCTGTAGACGGGCAGCCCGCGCGCCACGCATTGGTGATAGATCGGCATCACGAATGGCGCGAGTCGCGGCCCGAGATAGTCTTCGAGCAGAACGCCCTTGCCGGTATGTCCATAGGCGCGCGAGATGCGCGTGTTTTCGCTCTGAATGGTGAGGCGCGGCGCGGGCGCCGCAGCCTCCACCGTGTAATAGATGAGATCGGACAGCTCTTCCTCCAGCCGCGCAGGCTGATACTCCCAGACCGCAGGCACGATCTGCTCGCGCGCGTAAAGGCGCAGCCACGTGTTCAGGAGATCACGCTGCTTGATCGACTTGACGACGGGCGGAGCGGCGCTTGTGAAATCCAAGACAATATTCCCGGAACGTCAAAACCCGCGCATGATCCCCTTTGGAGGAAAATTTTGTATGAAGGCTGGCGCGCCAAGCGAAACACCGTTAACGACGGCTTGACGACGGGTGCCTTCGCCAACCGGGAGGCCGGGCAGGCTCGACGTCACAACGTCTCCGACTAAGGGAGCATTTGTATCCCAGCCGGAGCCCTGATCTGCTCAGCTTTCCGCCTTGCCTAACCCCCGTCACCTCCGGCATATTCCGCGCCCGGAGGCGGCGTTCCGGGTAGGCACCAAGGCCTCCGGAAAGCCGAAGCAACAAGGATAGCCACGCGCGCCGCGCGGGCAGGGGGAAATCTGTTTGGCCGATGAGTTTATTCTCGAAACGGAAGGCTTGACCAAGGAGTTTGCGGGCTTCTTCGCCGTCCGCGACGTCGCGCTCAAGGTTCGCCGTGGCAGCATTCACGCGTTGATTGGCCCGAACGGGGCCGGCAAGACGACCTGCTTCAATCTTCTGACCAAGTTCCTGAAACCGTCTGCCGGGAAAATCCTCTATAAGGGGCAGGACATCACCGCGATGGCGCCGGCCGACGTGGCGCGCCTGGGGCTGGTTCGTTCGTTCCAGATTTCGGCGGTGTTTCCGCATCTCACCGCGCAAGAGAACGTCCGTGTCGCACTTCAGCGCCAGCACGGCTCTTCGTTCGATTTCTGGCGCTCCAAGTCGGTGCTCAACCGCTTCAACGATCGCGCGCGCGAATTGTTGAACGATGTCGGCCTCAACGAGTTTGCCAACACGCCCGCGGTCGAGATGCCCTATGGGCGCAAGCGTGCACTGGAGATCGCAACCACGCTCGCGCTCGACCCGGAGATGATGCTGCTGGACGAGCCGATGGCCGGCATGGGCCACGAGGACATCGACAAGATCGCGGCGCTGATCAAGCGTATCTCCGCGAAATATACCATCCTGATGGTCGAGCATAATCTGAGCGTCGTGGCCAACCTCTCCGACATCATCACCGTGCTGACGCGCGGGCAGGTGCTCGCGCAAGGCCATTACAGCGAGCTCACCAAGGACGAGCGCGTCAAGGAAGCCTATCTGGGAGCCGGTCATGCCTGACACTGCGATTGCCGAGGCTCCGGCCAAGGCTGCGACCGGCGGAAACATCCTCCAGGTCCGCAACCTCGAAGCCTGGTACGGCGAGTCCCACATCCTGCACGGGATCAATTTCGACGTGAACGCGGGCGAGGTCGTCACCCTGCTGGGGCGAAACGGCGCCGGCAAGACGACCACGCTGAAGTCGATCATGGGCATCATCGGCAAGCGCACCGGCTCGGTGAAGTTCAACAACCAGGACATCATCCGCGCGACTTCCGACAAGATCGCGCGCATGGGCATTGCGTTCTGCCCGGAAGAGCGCGGAATATTCTCCAGTCTCGACGTGCGGGAGAATCTGATGCTGCCGCCGGTGGTCCGTGCAGGCGGACTGCCGCTCGATCAGATCTTCGACCTGTTCCCAAACCTGAAGGAGCGGCTCAACAGCCAGGGCACCAAGCTGTCGGGCGGCGAGCAGCAGATGCTGGCGATCGCGCGCATCCTGCGTACCGGTGCGAACTTCCTGATGCTGGACGAGCCGACCGAGGGTCTTGCGCCCGTCATCATTCAGCAGATCGGGCACACGATTGCGCGGCTCAAGAAGGAGGGTTTCACCATCCTCCTGGTGGAGCAGAACTTCCGGTTCGCATCGACCGTCGCCGACCGTTATTACGTGGTCGAGCACGGCAAGATCATTGACGGATTTTCCAATTCCGAGCTGGCCGCGAACATGGACAAGCTCCACACCTATCTCGGCGTCTAGGACTACCAACGAAAAAATTCAAAAAGGAAAGTTGCATGAACACCAGGTCGATTGCGTCATTGCTGCTAACCACCGCGCTCACCTTCGCCGCAGCAGGCGTCGCGTCCGCGCAAGACAAGACCGTCAAGATCGGCGCACTGTCCGATCAGTCCGGCCTCTACGCCGATCTCGGCGGTCCCGGCTCGACGCTCGCCGCGCAGATGGCGGTTGAAGACTCCGGCCTCGCTGCGAAGGGCTGGAAGATCGACATCATCTCCGGTGATCACCAGAACAAGCCGGACATCGGCACCGCAATTGCGCGGCAATGGTTCGACGTCGAGAAGGTCGACGCCATCGTCGACGTGCCGAACTCGGGCGTCGCGCTCGCCGTCAACAACGTCATCAAGGAAAAGAACGGCGTCTACGTCAATTCGGGTGCGGCGACCTCGGACCTCTCCAACGCGCAGTGCTCGCCCAACACCGTGCACTGGACCTACGATACCTACATGCTGGCCCATACCACGGGCCAGGCGCTGGTGAAGGCCGGTGGCGACACCTGGTTCTTCCTCACTGCGGACTACGCCTTCGGCGCAGCGCTCGAGCGTGACACCACGGCGGTCGTCACCAGCAACGGCGGCAAGGTGGTCGGTGGCGTCAAGCACCCGCTGAATACGCCGGACTTCTCGTCCTTCCTGCTCCAGGCGCAGTCGTCCAAGGCGAAGATCATCGGTCTTGCCAATGCCGGCGGCGACACCACCAACACGATCAAGCAGGCGGCCGAGTTCGGCATCGGCAAGGGCGGTCAGAAGCTCGCGGCGCTGCTGCTCTTCCTTACCGACATCAAGGCGATCGGCCTCGAGACGGCGCAGGGCCTCAGCTTCACCGAGACGTTCTACTGGGACATGAACGACCAGACCCGGGCGTTCTCGAAGCGCTTCGCCGACAAGATGAAGAACAACGCGCCGCCCACCATGGTGCAGGCCGGCGTCTATGCGGGCGTGCGTCACTATCTCAAGGCGCTCGAAGCCATGGGCGGCAATTCCCATGACGGCGTCAAGATCGTCGAGAAAATGAAGTCGATGCCGACGGAAGACGATCTGTTCGGCAAGGGCGAGATCCAGCCCAACGGGCGCACCATCCACAACGCCTATCTGTTCGAAGTGAAGAAGCCCTCCGAATCCAAGGGGCCGTGGGACTTCTACAAGCTGGTGGGCACGGTGCCGGGCGACCAGGCCTTCACACCGCTGTCCGAGAGCAAGTGCGCGCTCTTGAAGAAGTAAGATGAGCGCCCGCGGGCCTTGAGGCTCGCGGGCGACTTTCAGGGAACGCCGAAGGGACCGGGTGCGAAATCGATGCAGGCTCTATACGCTCAGCTACTGGTGGGACTGATCAACGGCTCGTTCTACGCGCTGCTCAGTCTCGGGCTTGCCGTCATCTTCGGCATGCTCAACATCATCAATTTTGCCCATGGCGCGCTCTACATGATGGGCGCCTTCGTCGCCTACTTCCTCCTCAACCTCGGCGGCATCAATTATTGGTGGGCGCTGTTGCTGGCGCCCATCATCGTCGGCATCTTCGGCATGATTCTGGAACGGACCATGCTGCAATGGCTGACCGGGCTCGATCACCTCTACGGGCTACTCCTGACCTTCGGCATCGCGCTGATCGTGCAGGGCGTGTTCCAGAACTATTTCGGCTCCTCTGGCCTGCCTTACGCCATTCCGGACCAGCTCAAGGGCGGCATGAATCTGGGCTTCATGTTCCTCCCCGTGTATCGCGGCTGGGTGGTGATCTTCTCGCTGATCGTGTGTCTTGCAACCTGGTTCCTGATCGAGAAGACGCAGCTTGGCGCTAATCTGCGCGCCGCCACCGAAAATCCCACTCTGGTGCGCGCTTTCGGCATCAACGTGCCGCGCATGATCACGCTCACTTACGGCCTCGGTGTCGGTCTTGCGGCGCTCGCGGGCGTGCTTTCGGCGCCGATCAACCAGGTGCGCCCGCTGATGGGCGCGGATCTCATCATCGTCGTGTTCGCGGTGGTCGTGATCGGCGGCATGGGATCGATCATGGGCTCCATCATCACCGGCTTCGCGCTCGGCGTGATCGAGGGTCTGACCAAGTATTTCTACCCCGAGGCCTCTAACACCGTCGTATTCGTTCTGATGGTGCTGGTGCTCCTGGTGAAGCCAACGGGATTGACGGGAAGGGCGGCCTGATATGACAACCCTGACGGACGACACGCTGCCGGTGACCCCTCGCGCCATACGCGACGAGATGATTGTGTTCGTGGTGATGGCGCTGCTGCTCGCGGCGGTGCCATTCACGGGAGTCTACCCGTTCTTCGTGATGCAGGCGCTGTGCTTTGCATTGCTCGCCTGCGCCTTCAATCTGCTGGTCGGCTATGGCGGCCTGTTGTCGTTCGGCCATGCGATGTTCTTGGGAACCGCCGGCTATTGCAGCGCGCATGCGCTGAAGGTGTGGGCGTTGCCGCCCGAACTCGGCATCCTCGTCGGCATCGCCGCGGCTTTCGTGCTCTCGCTCATCACCGGCTTTATCTCGATCCGCCGCCAGGGCATCTATTTCTCGATGATCACGCTGGCGCTGTCGCAGCTGCTGTACTTCATCTACCTCCAGGCCCCGTTCACCCACGGTGAGGACGGCATCCAGGGCATCCCGCAGGGACGCATGTTCGGCATCTTCGATCTGTCCAAGCCGACGGTGCTCTATTACGTCGTGCTGGTCGGGTTCCTCGCCGGATTCCTGCTGATCTTCCGCATCATCAACTCGCCGTTCGGCGAGGTGCTGAAGGCGATCCGCGAGAACGAGCCGCGGGCGATCTCGCTTGGCTACCGGACCGACCAGTACAAGTTCCTGGCCTTCGTGCTGTCGGGGACGCTGGCCGGTTTTGCCGGTGCGCTGAAGGTGTTCGTGGCGCAGAACGCCTCGCTCACCGACGTGCATTGGTCGATGTCGGGCGAGGTCGTGCTGATGACGCTGGTCGGCGGCCTCGGCACCATCTTCGGTCCGGTGGTCGGCGCTTTTGTAATCATCGCCATGCAGCAATATCTGGCGGGTTTCGGCCAGTGGGTGACGGTGATCCAGGGCTCGATCTTCGTGGTCTGCGTGCTCACCTTCCGCCGCGGCGTCATCGGCGAAATCGCCCATTACTTCCGGCGATCCCTCTAAATGATTGATATCGCACCAATTCCACTGGTGCGATAATCCGGTGGATGATCCGGCTCCGCGGACGTGAGATGACACGCGCGCGGATCGAAAATGGTCTATGACAGTTTCATAACGGCCCCTCGGGCCGAGCCATTTCCAACCGGTAGCCTATCCCCATGATGCGATGGTTTCGTGCTTTCCTGCCCAAGGAAGAACGGTTCTTTGACCTGTTCGACCGGCATGCACAGACGGTGATCCAGGGCTCGATCGCGCTCCAGAGCATGCTCAACGGGGGCGAGGAGACGCCGGTCTATTGCCAGCGTGTCAACCAGTTCGAGAACGACGCCGACAATATCACGCGCGAGGTGCTGACGGCGGTGCGCCGCACCTTCATCACCCCGTTCGACCGCGGCGACATCAAGAACCTGATCACGTCGCTGGACGACGCCATCGACCAGATGCAGCAGACGGCCAAAGCCGTGATGCTGTTCGAGGTCCGCACCTTCGAGCCGCCGATGCGCGAGATCGGCGGGCTTCTGATCGAATGCGCCAATCTGGTCGGTCGTGCGCTGCCGCTGATGCAGTCGATCGGCCCGAACGTGGCCATGCTGACCGCCATCACGGAAGAGCTGGGCAAGCTGGAGGGCCGCGTCGACGATCTCCACGACATCGGGCTGAAGGAGCTGTTTCTCAAGCATCGCGATGGCAACGCGATGGACTTCATCGTCGGCGCCGAAATCTACGACCACCTCGAGAAGGTGGCCGATCGATTCGACGACGTCGCGAACGAGATCAACAGCATCGTCATCGAGCAGGTTTAGCGCATGATCCGGAAAAGTGTGCAGCGGTTTTCCGTTCCGATCATGCGCCAACTTTAGGGGCAGGGCCGCGCCGTGGATGCTGCGTTGGGTCTTCCCGTCCTGGTCGGCTTGATCGCCGTCGCGCTGCTGTTCGACTTCCTGAACGGCTTGCACGACGCGGCAAATTCGATCGCGACCATCGTTTCGACCCGCGTGCTGCGGCCGCAATTCGCGGTATTCTGGGCCGCGTTCTTCAATTTCGTCGCCTTCCTGGTGTTCGGGCTGCACGTCGCCCAGACCATCGGCACCGGCATCATCGATCCCGTGATCGTTGATGCCCAGGTGATCTTCGCAGCGCTGGTCGGGGCCATCGTCTGGAACCTCGTGACATGGGCGCTCGGCATCCCGTCGTCCTCGTCTCACGCATTGATCGGCGGCTTGTTTGGTGCCGGCGTGGCCAAAGCCGGTATTTCGGCGGTGGTCTGGAGCGGATTGTCCAAGACGGTGATCGCAATCGTGCTCTCGCCGCTCGTCGGTTTCCTGCTCGCGATGGTGCTGGTTGCGATCGTCTCCTGGGCTTCGGTGCGCTCAACGCCTTTCGCCGTGGATCGCGCCTTCCGCATCCTGCAATTCGCCTCCGCCTCGCTCTACTCGCTCGGCCATGGCGGCAACGACGCGCAGAAGACCATGGGTATCATCGCCGTGCTCCTGTATTCGCAGGGCCACCTTGGCGGCGAATTTTTCGTGCCCTTTTGGGTGGTGCTGTCGTGCCAAGCCGCAATGGCCATGGGTACGCTGATGGGCGGCTGGCGCATTGTTCGGACCATGGGCCTGCGCATTACCAAGCTGACTCCGATGCAGGGCTTTTGCGCCGAGACCGGCGGCGCCACGACCCTGTTCATGGCAACCTTCCTCGGAGTTCCCGTCTCGACCACCCACACCATCACCGGCGCCATTGTCGGCGTTGGCGCCGCCAGACGCCTCTCGGCGGTGCGCTGGAATGTCGCCAGCTCGATCGTTTATGCTTGGGTGATCACGATGCCGGCCTCGGCCATCGTCGCGGCGCTGACCTGGTGGGCGGTCAAGATCTTCGTCAAGTAACGAGCTTCAGTCCGGCAATCCCGGCGACGATCAGGGCGATGCTGGCAAGGCGGAGGGCCGTGGCCGGCTCGCCGAACAGGACCATGCCCAGCGTCGCGGTGCCGACGGCGCCGATACCGGTCCAGACTGCATAGGCGGTTCCGACGGGCAGCGACTTGAGAGCAAGTCCGAGCAGGATGACGCTGCCGGCCATGGCCGCGAGCGTGACGACGGACGGAACAAGCCTGGTGAAGCCCTCGGTGTATTTCAGGCCGATCGCCCAGGTAATCTCGAGAAGACCGGCGACGAACAGGATGCTCCAGGCCATGACGACCCTCCGTTCAAGGCAGGGTCGTCCCCGCGGCTGTCGGCTGATGAGCGGGAGGGCCGTCCCTCCCAAGGCTATCTTCTCAGGCCCGATATGGGGCTGGCCGAGGGGCTCCGCAATCACCAAATGAGGCTTGATCAGGCTCAGTTTCCCTGCCACACGCTCCCGCCATGTCCGACATCGCCACCACCACCGCCGAATCGCCGGCCCGTTCCCCGCTTGCCGCTGAAGTGGCGCGGCGCCGCACGTTTGCGATCATCTCGCATCCGGACGCCGGCAAGACCACGCTGACCGAGAAGCTGCTGCTGTTCGGCGGTGCCATCAATCTCGCCGGCCAGGTCAAGGCCAAGGGCGAGCGGCGCAACACGCGTTCGGACTGGATGAAGATCGAGCGCGAGCGCGGCATCTCGGTCGTGACCTCTGTGATGACCTTCGAGTTCGAAGGGCTCGTGTTCAACCTCCTGGACACGCCGGGCCACGAGGACTTTTCGGAAGATACCTATCGCACGCTGACGGCAGTCGATTCCGCCGTGATGGTGATCGACGCCGCCAAGGGCATCGAGGCGCGCACTCGAAAGCTGTTCGAGGTGTGTCGTCTTCGGGACATCCCGATCATCACCTTCATCAACAAGATGGACCGCGAAAGCCGCGACGTGTTCGAGCTGCTCGACGAGATCGAGAAGACGCTGGCGCTCGACACCACGCCGATGACCTGGCCGGTCGGCCGCGGCCGCGACTTCCTCGGCACCTACGACGTCGCCAATGGCGGCGTGCGCCTGCTCGAAGGCGGCGGCGCCAAGACCGGTGCGGCGCAGCAGATCGAGATCGCAGAACTTGCCAAGCTCAACGCCAATCTCGACATGTCCGCCGTGAAGGACGAGCTCGAGCTCGTCACCGCGGCTTCAAAACCGTTCGAGCTGGAAGCGTTTCGCGAGGGTCATCTGACGCCGGTCTATTTCGGCAGCGCGCTGCGCAATTTCGGCGTCGGCGACCTCCTTGAAGGCCTCGGCAAGTTCGCGCCCGAGCCGCGCGCGCAGGATAGCGACCAGCGCAGGGTCGAGGCCACCGATCCGCGCATGAGCGCCTTCGTGTTCAAGATCCAGGCCAACATGGATCCGAACCACCGCGACCGGATCGCCTTCGCGCGCCTGTGCTCGGGCAAGCTCAGCCGCGGCATGAAGGCGAAGCTGGTGCGCACCGGCAAGAGCATGCCGCTGTCGAGCCCGCAATTCTTCTTCGCGCAGGATCGCTCGGTCGCGGATGAAGCCTTCGCCGGCGACGTCGTCGGCATCCCCAATCACGGCACGCTGCGCATCGGCGACACGCTGACCGAGGGCGAGGATTTCAATTTCGTCGGCGTGCCGAGCTTCGCGCCGGAAATCGTCCGCCGCGTCCGTCTCACCGACGCGATGAAGGCGAAGAAGCTGAAGGAAGCGCTGCAGCAGATGTCGGAAGAGGGCGTGGTGCAGGTGTTCCGCCCGCGCGACGGCGCACCGGCGCTGGTCGGCGTCGTCGGCGCACTGCAACTCGACGTGCTGAAGGCGCGGCTGGAGGCGGAATATTCATTGCCGGTCGAGTTCGAAGTCAGCGAATTCCAGCTGGCGCGCTGGGTCTCCTCCGAGGACCGCAAGAAGCTCGACACCTTCATCGGCGCCAACACCTCCAGCATCGCCGACGATGTGGATGGCGATCCCGTGTATCTGGCCAGGAACGAGTTCTATCTCGGCTACACCAAGGAGCGCGCCGAGGGCATCGAATTCACCAACGTCAAGGACGTCAAGAAGAAGGGGTAGGGTACGCCTGCCGTTCGCGCGCGAGCATGTGAACAGCCGGGAGCTTGACGCGTTCATTCACGACGCCACGTCTGTCTAGACGACAATGCGAGCTCAGAGCATGTGGCGCGGCATCTTCATTCCTGTCCTGCTGGCGGTATCAGCCGGCGCCGACGCGCGACCCCGCCAGATCAATCCGATCCCGTTTGCGCACGAGCCGTGCAGCGTGCTCGACGGACGGCCCTGCACGCCGTCCTATTGCAGCCCGCTCGAGCCCGGCCCCTGCATTCCCGAGATCGATTACCCTTACGGCCAGAACCTCCAGCTCACCATCCAGAGCGTTCCATTAGAGGCCGACCGCGCCCAATACCGGAAGCCCGATCACGATCTTGACACGATCGGCGATCTCTTCGCCGAGTTGCGCAGCTGCTGGTCGCCGCCATCGGATAATGCCCGCGCGGGCATGCAGATGTCGGTGCGCTTCAGCTTCAACAAGGCGGGTGGCCTGATCGGCCCGCCGCGCCTCACATATGTGACTGCGGGCGTGCCCGCAGAGACCCGAACCACCTATCTCAACGCGATCAACGCATCGCTGAAAGCCTGTCTGCCGCTGAAATTCACTGCCGGCCTCGGTGGTGCCTTGGCCGGCCGGCCGATCGCGATCCGTTATGTCGATAATCGCGAGCTCGGTAAGTAGCCGCCAGGATTGCTGTAGGCCATCATCCTGACGAGCGCGTCTTCACGCGCGTCTCGAAGGATGAACGCAGGGGTGTTGCAGCGGGGCCTCTATGGTTCGAGACGGCGCTTTCGCGCCTCCTCACCACGGGGAGCACGAGTTGCGACCAGCGGCCAATCGATGGTACCTCAGAGGCAGGGCGTCGGCTAAAGGGGAGGATGTCGTGGGTCTGCTGGTCATGATCCTGGGGCTTGTGCTGTTTTTCGCGACCCATGTGTTCACCACCAAACGTGAGGCGCGCGCGCGGGCCATTGCGAGGCTGGGCGAGGGGACCTACAAGATCCTCTACACCGTGGTCTCGCTCGCGGGGCTCGCGCTGATCATCTGGGGCTTCGCCCATTACCGCAGCTCCGGCTGGATCGACGTCTGGTATCCGCCGAAGGCGATGAAGCACATTGCGATCGCGCTGATGCTGCCCGCGGTGATCCTGGTGGTCGCCTCTTATTTGCGCGGCCGCATCTATGCGACGCTGAAGCATCCGATGCTGGCCGGCATCAAGCTGTGGGCTGCGGCGCATCTGCTCGCCAATGGCGACCTCGGCTCCATCATCCTGTTCGGCTCGTTCCTGGCTTGGGCGGTGTATGATCGCATCTCGCTGAAGCATCGCAGCGACGCCGGCGGCCCGCCTATACCCGTCGGCGGCGTCACCAACGATCTGATCGCCGTCGCAGTCGGTGTCGTCGCCTACCTGGCGCTGGCCTTCGCGTTCCATCCGGTCGTGATCGGCGCTCCCGTCATCGGGGTTTAGCCGGTCAGCACAAGACGTGATCCGCATACAAGTGCGCGGAAGCCGACAAAACGACGCCGAGGACGTTCCGATGGACTGGTCGCAATCTCATATCCCGCCGATGCGACTCGAGGCGCGCTTTGGCGATCGGGTGTTACAGGCCTTTTGCGACCGGCCGGCGAGCCTCTGGGCGATGATTACGGACGCCTGCGCCCGTAACGCCGATGGCGAGGCGCTGATCGCAGGCAATGTCCGGCTGAGCTGGCGGCAGGCGGTGGAGCAGGCGAGGCGGATCGCGGCGGGTTTTCGCAAACTGGGATTGCAGCGCGGCGACCGCGTCGCGATCCTGCTCGGCAACCGCATCGAATTCCCGCTGCTGCTTTTCGCCGCCGCGCATGAGGGGCTGGTCACCGTGCTGCTCAGCACGCGCCAGCAGAAGCCCGAAATCGCCTATGTGCTCACCGATTGCGGCGCCAAGATCCTGATCCACGAGGCGGCGCTCGCCGAACGGCTGCCGGGTGCGCAGGACGTGCCCGATCTGATCCACCGCATCGCCCTCGACGACGATCCGGCTCGCTCGCGCTTCACCGCGCTCGCCGCCAGCCCGCCAGCCTTGGCGCCGGTCGAGGTCAGCGAAGAGGACACCGCGATGATCCTCTACACCTCCGGCACCACGGGCAAGCCGAAGGGGGCGATGCTGGCCCATTGCAACATCGTCCATTCCTCGATGGTGTTCGTGTCCTGCCTGCAATTGACCGAAGCGGATCGCTCGATCGCTGCCGTGCCGCTCGGCCATGTCACCGGCGTCGTCGCCAACATCACGACGATGATCCGCAGCACTGGCGCGCTGATCATCATGCCGGAATTCAAGGCGGCCAATTACCTCAAGCTCGCCGCCCGCGAGCGCGTCACCTACACGGTGATGGTGCCGGCGATGTACAATCTCTGCCTGCTGCAGCCCGATTTCGACAGCTACGATCTGTCGAGCTGGCGCATCGGCGGTTTTGGCGGCGCGCCGATGCCGGTTGCGACCATCGAGAAGCTCAAGGCGAAGATTCCCGGCCTGAAGCTGATGAACTGCTACGGCGCGACCGAGACGACCTCACCGTCGACGATCATGCCAGGCGAGCTGACCGAGAGCCATATCGACAGCGTCGGCCTGCCGTGCCCTGGCGCCCGCATCGCGGCGATGGATTCGGATGGGCGCGAGTTGCCGCGCGGCGAGATCGGCGAGCTCTGGATCCAGAGCGCCTCAGTCATCAAGGGCTATTGGAACAACCCGAAGGCGACCGCCGAAAGCTTTACCGCCGGCTTCTGGCATTCGGGCGATCTCGGTTCGGTCGATGCGGAAGGGTTCGTCCGCGTGTTCGACCGGCAGAAGGACATGATCAATCGCGGCGGCCTGAAGATCTATTCGGCCGAGGTCGAATCCGTGCTGGCCGGCCATCCCGCCGTGGTCGAGAGCGCGATCATCGCCAAGGCCTGTCCGGTGCTCGGCGAGCGCGTCCACGCCGTGGTGGTGACGCGGGAGCCGGTCGCGGTCGAGGCGCTGCGGACCTGGTGTGCGGAGCGCCTGTCCGACTACAAGGTTCCCGAGACGATGGTGGTCACGGCGGATCCGCTGCCGCGCAATGCCAACGGCAAGGTGCTGAAACGGCAGCTTCGCGAGCTCCTGGGGGCTTGAGCCGGGCAGGCCGCACCGGGCTCTCCCGGGTGGTTAACGCCTTGATCGGGCTCGCTTTGCCTTGCCAGCGCCATATCGTTAGGGTACCTCGCCGCCACGTGGGGGACGGGATTCCTGACGCGGGCGCTTCGGCGCGCGCACCCGGATGGGCATGGGATTAGCATAAGTGGCTGAATTATTTGACGAAGTCGACGAGGAAGTACGTCGCGAACAGCTCAAGAAGCTGTGGGATAAATATTCGATTGTCTTCATCGCCCTGATGGTGCTGGTCGTGGCCGCCGTCGGCGGCTGGCGCGGCTACCAATATCTGGAGGCCAAGAAGGCTGCCGAGGCCGGCGCCGCTTTCGAGAAGGCCGCCGAGCTGTCCGATCAGGACAAGCATGCGGAGGCGGAGGCCGCCTTCACCGAGCTCGCCGCGAAGGCGCCGTCGGGCTATCGCACCCTGGCGCGGCTGCGCGCCGCCGCCGAGGCCGCTAGCCGCGATCCCAAGGCCGCCGCGAATATGTATGACGAGCTGGCTGCCGACCGCGGGATCGGCGGTGAGTGGCAGGATCTGGCGAAGATCCGCGCCGCCGGCCTGCTGCTCGACAGCGTTGGCTATGCCGACATGCAGCAGCGGCTGGAAGCCTCCGCCGCGCCCAAGTCGACCTTCCGCCACAGTGCCCGCGAGATGCTGGCGCTGTCGGCCTGGCGAAACAACGACATGACGGCGGCCCGCAAATGGCTCGACGCGATTGGTGAAGACGGCGAAACGCCGCCCGGCCTGCGCTCGCGCGCCGAGGCCCTCCAGGCCCTGCTGCCGCCCGTCGCCAAGAGCTGAGCAAGACGAGCTGACGACGGACCTCTGACGTAACGAGACATAAGATGCGCCGCACGCCACGCTTGATCGCAGCCGCCGTCCTGATCGCCTTCACGGGCGCCCTGGGCGGCTGCTCCAGCTTCGATCCAAGCGACATGCTCGACTTCCTCGACACCAAGAAGAAGCTGCCGGGCGACCGCAAGCCGGTTTTCCCGGAGGGGGTGCCTGGCCTCGAGCAGGGCGTCCCGAAGGACCTGTACAAGGGCGCGCAGCAACAGCCCGACCCGAACGCGCCTGCGGTTGCGGCTTTGCCTGCGGAGCCGCTGCCCGAGCCGGCCAGGCCGTCGAAGGGCGCCAAGGCGAAGCGCACCAGGCAGCCGGCTGCCGCAGCCGTCGCGCCCGCTGAGGCGCCAGCAGGCGAAGTTGACGGCGAGGCGCAGCCGGAGGCGGCGCCGGCCACGGCCGCTGCGCCGCCCAAGCACAAGATCGTCCGCAAGCGCACCACCGCGCCGCCGCCGGATCAGCCGGTCCAGCAGGCGCAACCGACCCAAACCACCCAGCAGCAGTCGCAGGGTGGTTTCCCCGCGCCGCTGCCGAGCGGCACCTTCTCGCGCTAATTTTTCCATTACATTGACAGGCGCCGCCCCGGCAGCGCACGAATGACCGATGTCCTTCACGATCGCCATCATCGGCCGGCCCAATGTCGGCAAATCGACGCTGTTCAACCGCCTGGTCGGACAGAAGCTCGCGCTCGTCGATGACCTGCCGGGCGTTACCCGCGACCGCCGCGAGGGCGAGGCCAGGCTGGGTGATCTCGAATTCACCATCATCGACACCGCCGGCCTCGACGAGGGCGCCAAGGGATCGCTGACCGCGCGCATGCAGGAGCAGACCGAGACCGCGATCGCGCAGGCGGACGCGCTGTTCTTCGTCATCGATGCCCGCGTCGGCCTCACGCCCTCCGATCGCGCCTTCGCCGATTTCGCCCGCAAGGCTAATAAACCGGTGCTGCTGGTCGCCAACAAGAGCGAGGGCAAGCACGGCGATGCCGGCGCGATGGAAGCTTTTGCGCTAGGCCTCGGTGATCCCATTCAGGTCTCGGCCGAGCACGGCGAGGGCATGGGCGAGCTCTATGATGAGCTTGCCAAGCTGATGCCGGAGCCCGTCCACGAAGACGAAACCGAGGACGACGACGCGCCGCTCACGGAGGAGGAGGCGGCGACGCGCCCGATCCGGGTCGCCATCGTCGGCCGGCCCAATGCCGGCAAATCGACGCTGATCAACCATCTGCTCGGCGAGGAGCGTCTGCTGACCAGCCCGGAGGCCGGCACCACGCGCGATTCCATCGCGGTCGAGATCAACTGGAAGGGCCGCGATTTTCGCGTGTTCGACACCGCCGGCCTGCGCCGGCGTTCGCGCATCGAGGAGAAGCTGGAGAAGCTCTCGGTCGCCGATGCGCTACGCGCTGTGCGCTTTGCCGAAGTCGTCGTGCTGATGATGGACACGCAGAACCGTTTTGAGGAGCAGGATCTCCGTATTGCGGATCTGATCGAGCGCGAGGGCCGGGCGCTCGTGCTCGCCGTCAACAAATGGGATCTGATGGAAACCAAGGGCGGCGGCGCGATCTCGGGTCTGCGCCGCGATGCCGATCACTTGCTGCCGCAGGTCAAGGGCGTACCGATCGTCGCCGTCTCCGGCCTGATGGGCGAGGGCATCGACCGCCTGATGCAGGCGATCCAGGACGCCTATGCGGTCTGGAACAGGCGCGTGTCGACCTCGGCGCTCAATCGCTGGTTCGAGCACGCGGTCCAGGCCAATCCGCCACCGGCTGTGTCCGGACGCAGGCTGAAGCTGAACTACATCACGCAGAACAAGGCGCGCCCGCCGAGCTTCGTGCTGTTCTGCTCGCGCGCCGACGCGGTACCGCAATCCTACTTGCGCTACCTCACCAATTCGATGCGCGAGTCTTTCGATCTGCCAGGCACGCCGGTGCGCATCACCTTGCGCGAGAAGGCCAATCCCTTCGCTCATAAGCGCAAGCGGCCGTCGTGAGCACCGGGGCCGCCGAGGCGACAGCGCAAGGCGCGCCGCCGGTCCGGCGTGGTGCGGTCGCCTTCATCTTCGTCACCATCCTGCTCGACATGCTCGCGCTCGGCGTCATCATGCCGATCCTGCCGAAGCTGATCGAGAGCTTCGTCGACAACGACACCGCGCACGCAGCCCGCATCTTCGGCTTGTTCGGCACCGCCTGGGCGCTGATGCAGTTCGTGTTCTCGCCGCTGCTCGGCGCGCTGTCGGATCGTTTCGGGCGGCGGCCGGTGGTGCTGCTGTCGAATTTCGGCCTTGCCGCCGACTACGTGCTGATGGCGCTGGCCCCGTCGCTGCTCTGGCTGTTCGTCGGCCGCGTGGTCTCGGGCATCACCTCGGCGAGCATCTCGACCGCGTTCGCCTACATCTCGGATATCACGCCGCCGGAGCGGCGCGCGGCGGTCTTCGGCAGGATTGGCGCTGCCTTTGGTGCCGGCTTCATCTTGGGGCCGGCGCTCGGCGGGCTGCTCGGCGACATCGATCCGCGCCTGCCATTCTGGGCGTCGGCAGCCCTCAGCTTCGCCAATGCGCTCTACGGCCTCTTCGTCCTGCCGGAATCGCTCGCACCCGACAAGCGCGCGCCGTTCCGCTGGCGAAGTGCCAGTCCGCTGGGAGCGCTGCGTCTGTTGCGATCCAATGCGGTGCTCTCCGCCTTGTCGGTCGTCAACTTCATCGCGCAGGTCGCGCATGTCGTGCTGCCCTCGACCTTCGTGCTCTATGCGACCTATCGCTACGGCTGGGATTCCAAGACCGTGGGACTGACGCTGGCGATGGTCGGCATCTGCGCCATGGTGGTGCAGGGGCTCGCCATCGGCCCGATCGTGCGCGCGCTCGGCGAGAGAAACGCATTGTTGCTGGGGCTGTGTTGTGGCGCGCTCGGATTCGTGATCCTGGGCGCTGCCCCGACAGGACCGCTGTCCTGGCTCGGTATTCCCGTCTTGGCGCTGTGGGGCATTTCGGGTGCCGCCTCGCAAGCGCTGATGACGCGGCTGGTTGCGCCCGATCAGCAGGGCCAGCTGCAGGGCGCGACCGCGAGCGTGCAGAGCGTGTCGCAGCTCGTCGGCCCGTTCCTGTTCACGTTGACCTTTTCATATTTCATCGGCGCCAGCGCGCCGCTGCATCTGCCGGGCGCGCCGTTCCTGCTCGCGGCGGCGCTGATGGTGGTCTGCGTGGCGATCGCGGTGCGGTCGCTGGGTGGGATCAAACCGCTCCCGTAGTCGGGTAGGGCGGGCAAAGGCGCGCAAGCGCCGTGCCACCATCTCTGCGCGACTATAAAATGGCCGTGGGCACGCTTCCGCCTTCGCTCTTCCAGCTACGGCGACAAGTCGCTTTGCGCACCCTACGGCAGCGTTTTCCAGAGCCCCAAACGTGTATGCCCGGGACAAGCCCGGGCATGACGTTGTTGGAGCTGAATGCGACCGCTATGCGGTCACTTCTTCACCAGCGGACACTCACTGTCCTTGAGCGGCTTGGCGGCGTCTTCCGCAGAGATCGTGGCGATCTGCTTGTAATAGTCCCACGGTCCCTTCGACTCCTCGGGCTTCTTCACCTCGAACAGGTAAGCCGGGATGAGACGGCGTCCGTCCTCGCGCAGCGGCCCGTTCCCGAACAGCGGATCGTCGGTCGGCAGCTCCTTCATCTTGGCCACCACCTTGGCGCCGTCATGCGGATTGCTGCCGAGTGCTTCCATCGCCTTGAGATAGTGCAGCACCATCGCGTAATTGCCGGCCTGCGTCATTGACGGCATCGCGTTCTTGCTGGCCTGCGCCGAGAAGCGCTTCGACCATTCGCGGGTCTTGTCGTTCAGGTCCCAGTAGAACGACTCGGTGAAGGTCAAGCCCTGCGCGGTCTTCAGGCCCAGGGAGTGCACGTCATTGATGAAGAGCAGCAGCGCGGCGAGCTTCTGGCCGCCCTGGACGATGCCGAACTCGGCGGCCTGCTTGATGGCGTTGGTTGTGTCGCCGCCGGCATTGGCAAGGCCGACGATCTTGGCCTTCGACGATTGCGCCTGGAGCAGGAAGGACGAGAAGTCCGCCGTGTTGAGCGGGTGCTTGACGCCGCCGAGCAGCTTGCCGCCATTGGCGGTCACGACGGCGCCGGTATCGCGTTCCAGAGCATGACCGAACGCATAGTCGGCGGTGAGGAAGAACCAGCTGTCGCCGCCCGCCTTGGTCAGCGCTTTGCCGGTGCCGTTGGCGAGCATGTAGGTATCGTAGGTATAGGAGACCGTGTTCGGCGTGCAGGCCTTGCCGGTGAGGTCCGCGGTGGCCGCGCCCGAATTGAGCAGCACCGCATTCTTTTCCTTGACGAGGTTGCTGACCGCCAGCGCGACGCCGGAACTCGGCGTGTCGGCGATCGCGTCGACCTTGTCGTTGTCGATCCACTGCCGGGCGATGTTGACGCCGATGTCGGGCTTGTTCTGGTGATCGCCGCTGAGCACGTCGATCTTCCAGCCCTTCTTGAGCAGCCCGGAATCCTCAACCGCCATCTTGATCGCGACCACGGAGTTCGGGCCGCCGATGTCGGCATAGAGGCTCGACATGTCGTTGAGCACGCCGATCTTGACGGTCTTGTCCTGGGCAAAGGCGGATGTGGCAAAACCGAAAGCGGCACAGGCCAGAAGGGCCGCGGAGCGGCGTGCGAACGTCGTCGTCATCAAAGGTTCCTCCATTGTCAAATATGCGGACGGCTCTCTTGCGGAGCCTTGTTCCGGCTGATGGCTCTAGCCTGTCCCATGGCCGGCGGCAATGCGCCTAAAGCCGGATGACGCTGCATCGAAGCGTGATCGCTCGGTTAACCTTTGGGCAAAATGCGTCAAGACGCTATTTGAGCGCGTCCGATGTCAGCTTGAATTTCTGGATGCGCTTTCCGGTGTCGACCTCGGCGGTATAGACGTTACCCTTGGCGTCGATCGCAATGGCGTGCACCCAGTGGAACTGACCGGCGTTGCGGCCGCTGTGCCCAAAGCTGCCGACCACGCTGCCGTCCTCGCGCTTGATGACCCTGATCTCGTTGTTCTCGCCGTCGGCGCTGAGCAGATAGGTCTGCTTCGGATCGGGCCAGATCGCGATATCCCACACCGCGCCGTTGCCGAGCGTGTTCTTCTCGAAGAAGAACTCCTTCACGAAGCTGCCGTCCTTTTTGAAGACCTGGATGCGGTTGTTGATGCGGTCGCACACGTAGACCAGCCCGTCATTGGCGAGCTTCACGCAGTGAACGGGATTGCCGAATTGCTGTGCGACCTGCGCCTTGGGGTCATACGGACCTTGCTTGTCGTCGTTGGGCTTGTTGCCATAGGCGCCCCAGTGCCGCTTGTAGGCCAGCGTAGTCGCATCGAACACGATGACGCGGCGGTTGCCATAGCCGTCGGCGACGTAGATTTCGTTCGCCTCCTTGTCGATCGCGGTTTCGGCGGGCTTGCCGAGCTGCGTCGTGTCGTTGCTGCCGAGGCTCGGCGCGATCTTGCCGATCTGGCCGACGAACTTGCCGTCGAGCGTGAACTTCAGGATCGTGTTGTCGTTGTCGGCGTTGCCGCCGACCCAGACGAAGCCGCGTTCGTCGACCTCGATGCCGTGCTCGCGGCCGACCCATTCGTAGCCCTGGCCCGGACCGCCCCAGGACCGCAGCAGATTGCCGTCGCTGTCGAATTCGAGCACCGGCGGCGCCGACACGCAGCATTTCGAGCGGGGCGGGGTGAGGCTTGCGCCTTTCTCGTCATCGGTGAGCGAGCGCGGGCGATGGATCACCCAGATATGGCCCTGCCCATCGACGGTGATGCCGCCGACCTGGCCGAGAATCCAGTTGTTCGGCAGCGGCTTTGGCCAGGCCGCATCGACCGCGAAAGTTGGCACGTCACCCGCAGTCGCGGTGCCAGGAAGCACAAGCGCGATGGCTGCGATCACGATGGAGACGGCGTGAAAGACATTTGCGAGCGCACGCGTGGAGCCTGCGCGATCATGCCATGGAGCCATGGCGACCTCCCTTTTTTTGGCTTTGCGGCTTGCCGCCGTCTAAGCGCGGGCAGTCAATCGCGGGGAGGCCGTCAAGTCAATCAGGCCGGCGCGCGGAAGCTCATGAGGCGGCGGGTCTTGTAGTCGTAGAACTTGCCGGTCTCGGTCCAGTCGGGCACGCACATCGGCACGATGAACTCGGCGATCTGTTCGGGCAGATCGAGCGTCGCCGGATCCTCGCCGGGCATCAGCGTGGCGCGCATGCGGGTGCGGACCGGGCCCGGGTTGAACAGATTGACGCGCAGCTTCGTGTTCGCGGTCTCCTGCGCCCACGCGCGCGCCAGCGTCTCCAGCGCCGCCTTGGAGGCCGCGTAGGGGCTGACATAGGCGGTGGCCTTGTTGGCGGCGCCCGAGGTGATGAATACGGCGCGCCCCGCATCGGACTGCTTCAGCAGCGGCTCCATGCAGCGGATCAGCTGGAAGTTCGCGGAGACGTTGACGGCCATCACGTCGTTGAAGGTCTTGAGCTCGATATGGCCGACCGGCGAAGAGGGGCCGAGCACGCCGGCATTGCCGACGAGGATGTCGAGCTTGCCGTAGCGCTCGTGCAGGCCGGCGCCGAGACGTGCGATACCGTCGGAATCGGTGAGGTTGAGCGGCACCAAGGTGGCGCTGCCGCCGACTGTGCGGATCGCATCGTCGAGCTCTTCCAGCCCGCCCTGCGTGCGTGCCACCGCCACGATATGCGCGCCGGCCCTGGCCAGCGCATGCGCGGTGGCATAGCCGATACCGCGCGAGGCGCCGGTGACGAGAGCGATGCGGTCGGCGAGGGGTTTTGTCATGGCGGGGTTTTACAGGCGTGGATGGCCGGGACAAGCCC
This sequence comes from Bradyrhizobium sp. 199, assembly GCF_023073355.1. Lineage (GTDB taxonomy): Bacteria > Pseudomonadota > Alphaproteobacteria > Rhizobiales > Xanthobacteraceae > Bradyrhizobium. Next base: position 1,932,305 of record NZ_JADPJI010000005.1, on the reverse strand, counting down.
GACCGTACGAAAACAAGCTAGAGTTAGTAGTCGTTGCCTGTTCCCACCGAAGGTCCGCGATCCTCGCGGTCATCGGGAGAGACCTTCATGCCTTGTCGAAAGGCAAAGAAGATGAACCCTATGAGCAATAAACCGCCGATAATCGCAATTACCGGCTGGGGCATCGCCATGCTTGGTCAGCTCGCTTCAGCCAGCAGCGACAGCTGCCGCGGCTGCTGCTCGGTCTGGGTCTGGTCGGTGAGGTGGGTCGGATACGCCCCGGTAAAGCAATGATCCGAGAATTTCGGATTGGCGGGGTCGCGACCGGGCTCGCCCATGGCGCGGTACATGCCGTCGATCGACAGGAAGGCGAGCGAGTCGGCGCCGATGATCTCCCGCATCTCCTCCAGCGAATGCGTCGCGGCCAGAAGGCCACCGCGGTCGGGCAGGTCGATGCCGTAATAATCGGGATAGAGGATCGGCGGCGAGGCGAGGCGGAAATGCACTTCCTTCGCGCCCGCATCGCGCATCATGCGCACGATCTTCTTCGAGGTAGTGCCGCGCACCAGGGAGTCGTCGATCAGAATGATGCGCTTGCCTTCGATCGCGGCGCGATTGGCCGAGTGCTTCATGCGCACGCCGGATTCGCGGATCGCCTGCGTCGGCTGGATGAAGGTGCGGCCGACATAGTGATTGCGGATGATGCCGAGCTCGAACGGCACGCCGGAATGCTGGCTGTAGCCGACCGCGGCGGGGACGCCGGAATCCGGCACCGGCACCACGACGTCGATCGCCACGTGGCTTTCGCGCGCGAGCTGCGCGCCGAAGGCCTTGCGCACTTCATACACCGAGCGGCCGTGGACGATGGAATCCGGACGGGAGAAGTAGATGTATTCGAAGATGCAGGGGCGCGGCGCCATCGGAGGGAATGGCTTGTGGATGTCTTGGCCGTTCTCGTCGAACACGATGACTTCGCCGGGCTCGATGTCACGGACGAAGCGCGCGCCGATGATGTCGAGCGCGCAGGTCTCGGAGGTCAGGATCGGGCAGCCGTCGAGGTCGCCGAGCACCAGCGGACGGATGCCGCGCGGATCGCGCGCGCCGACCAGCTTCTTGTTGGTCAGCGACACCAGCGCATACGCGCCTTCGATCTCGCGCAGCGCGTCGACATAGCGTTCGATGAAGCGGCCGCGCCGGGAGCGCGCCACCAGGTGCAGGATCACTTCGGTGTCGGTGGTCGACTGCATCATCGCGCCGTGCCTCACGAGCTCGCGGCGCAGCGTCAGGCCGTTGGTGAGGTTGCCGTTGTGGGCGACCGCGAGGCCGCCGGCATTGAGCTCGGCGAACAGCGGCTGCACGTTGCGCAGGATGGTGGCGCCGGTGGTGGAATAGCGGACATGGCCGACGGCCATGTTGCCGGGCAGGCGGTCGATCACCTCGCGGCGGGAGAAGGTGTCGCCGACGAGGCCGAGCCGGCGTTCCGAGTGGAAACGGCTGCCGTCGTAGGAGACGATGCCGGCGGCTTCCTGGCCGCGGTGCTGAAGGGCGTGCAGGCCGAGCGCGGTAATGGCGGCGGCATCGGGGTGACCATAGATGCCGAAGACACCGCATTCCTCGCGCAGCGTATCCCCCTCCAGATCGTCCTGAACCTCTAGCGCGGCCGGGCCCGGACCGGCGTTTGGATCGAGATCAAGTTGGGCGTCCTGGTCAGGGTGTCGCATCTCGTCCACGCCTCTCTTTAGGGGCAATCAACGCGCCGCAGGTTTCTCGATCAGTTTCTTCAAACTGTCACGAGCAGGTTTACTGTATCCGTCGCCACTGCCCGAAGGCTGCTGTTCGGAATCAGCTTGATCATCATCTGGTTTGTTTTTCTTGAATCTCTTCAAGATGGTGTTCTCGGGGTCATCCGGCAAGAGCGACTTCAGCCAATCACCGGTCGAATCGAGCACGGTTCGGGACTTTGCGCCGCGGACCCAATCCGGCTGCTGCTTGTCGGGAACCAGCCAGATGAAGAACTGGTAGGCGACAACCACGATCAAAAGGCCGCGAGCGAGGCCAAACAGGAAACCCAGGGTGCGATCCAGCGCGCCGATGCGCGAATCCAGGATCATGTCGGAGATCCGGACCGTGATCACGGAGACCACGACAAGAGTGCCGACGAACACGCCGGCGATCACGACCACGGTCGCGACGGTGTCGTTGTTGAAGTAGGTCTTTGCGGTCGGCAGCAGCTTCGAGAACGAGTACAGCGTCACGATCGCCGCGGCGCCCCACGCTGCGATCGACAGGATTTCGCGCATGAAGCCGCGGACCAAGGCAAGCAGGCCCGAAATCAGCATCACACCGAGCAGGATCAGGTCGAGGATGGTAACTGGCATCGGCTGGTCTGGTCCGCTCGTACTTCAAAGGTGCTCTAGCCGAATCGGTGCTTGGCCGCTGCCTTAAAAGAGAGGCAGACGGCGTTCCCGGCAAGGCCGCAACCACGCAATCCCATGCTGCTTTTGTGACGGCTGTATAGCGGCGGGGGCCTCCGGCGTCACCTCCGGCTAGCCCTCGCCGCGGCGGAATCTTGCCGGTGTGGCATTTTTCTCTGCCGGCGCGTTCGATTCGCCCCTGCGGGAGCCGCGGGCAGCGATCTCGGCCACCAATGTCGTCAGGCTGTTGACCGCATTCAGCGTCAATCCGGCATCGCCGCCGGCCTCACCGCGGGCCGATTCGGGCAGCACGGCGCGCTGAAAGCCGAGTTTTGCCGCTTCCTTGAGCCGGGCCGGGGTCTGTGCCACCGGACGCACCACGCCGGACAGCGAGATCTCGCCGAAATAGACCGCATCGGTCGGCAATTGCGCATTAACCAGGGACGACACCAGCGCCGCCGCAGCGGCAAGGTCCGCTGCCGGCTCGTGGATGCGCAGGCCGCCGGCGACGTTCAGATAGACGTCGTGGCCAGACAGCTTGACCCCGCAATGGGCCTCCAGCACCGCCAGCACCATCGACAGCCGGCTCGGATCCCAGCCGACCACCGCGCGCCGCGGCGTGCCGAGCGAGGTCGGCGCCACCAGCGCCTGCAATTCGACCAGAACGGGCCGCGTGCCCTCGATACCCGCGAAGACTGCGGTGCCGGGCGTGCCGAGATCGCGCTCGGACAGGAACAGCTCCGAGGGGTTGGTGACCTCGCGCAGGCCGAGGCCGGTCATCTCGAACACGCCGATCTCGTCGGTCGGGCCGAAACGGTTCTTCACGGCGCGCAGGATGCGGAATTGCTGCGAGCCCTCGCCCTCGAACGACATCACCGCGTCGACCATGTGCTCGACCACGCGGGGACCGGCGATCTGGCCATCCTTGGTGACGTGGCCGACCAGGATGATGGCCGCGCCGGTCTTCTTGGCGAAACGGATCAGCGCCTGCGCCGAGGCGCGCACCTGCGTTACCGTGCCGGGCGCCGATTCCACCGTGTCGGTCCACATGGTCTGGATCGAATCGATCACGATCAGTCGCGGCACCGCGCCCTCCGACAGCGTCGAGACGATGTCCTCGACAGAGGTTTCGGCGGCGAGCTGCACCGGCGCGTCCGACAGGCCGAGTCGTTCGGCGCGCAGGCGCACCTGCGCGACTGCCTCTTCGCCGGAGATGTAGACCACGCGGTGGCCGGCGCGCGCCAGCAGGCTGGTCGCCTGCGTCAGCAGCGTCGATTTGCCGATGCCCGGATCGCCGCCGAGCAGCAGCACCGAGCCGCGGACGAAGCCGCCGCCGGTGACGCGGTCGAGCTCGCTCATTCCCGAGGACAGGCGCGGGGCGTCCTGGGTTTTTCCGGACAGGCTCTCTAGCGCGAACGTCCGCCCCTTGCGCTTGGAACGGATCGACACCGGCACGCTGCCGCTGGTGTCCTCCTCGGCAAGCGTATTCCACTCGCCGCAGGACTCGCACTTGCCTTGCCAGCGGTTATAGGCGGCGCCGCAGTTCTGGCAGACAAAGGAGAGGGTGCTCTTGGCCATGGATGTTTCGAGTCGTTGCGCTGGCGTGGGTGCTTAGCACGTTCGAGGATAGGGGTGCGAAGCGTTCCTTGCTAGCGCGCTCTCGGCAGCTCATCCTTGCGCTTGCACAGCACGTAGGGCTTCCCGTCGATCTTGATCGTGCCGGTCGCGCCCGGGGCCAGCTTGATCGTGACCTTACTGCCGTTCACGCCCTTGGTGTAATCGTCCCAGAATTCGAAGCAGGTGGCGGACAGGACAAGGCCGTCGCTGGCCGGTGTCTTGCGGTCGATGCGGCAGTGGTTCTCGTACCGGTCGACCAGCGGGGCCGGCTTGCCCTTAATGACGTTGTCGAGGTCGATCATCGTCTTGCTGTCAGGGCCATCCTTGTCGCGGCAATCCTTCTTCGTCGCCGCCCACAAGCCGTCGAACGGCTGCGCGGCCAGCACCGGCTGGTTTGCGAATAGGACGATGCCGGCGGCGGCGATCATGGGAAAGGTGCGCATGCGGGTCCTTTGCTCGGCAGTATGTCTCGGAGGGGCAGTCAGAATGCGTTCAACAGCATGGTCAAGCCGGCCGCCAGCATGATGCCGTCCATCAGCAGGCGAAACATCTCCGGCTTGAGGTGCAGCACGAAGCGCTTGGCGATGAAGGCGCCTGACATCAGCGACGAGCCCGCGATCAATCCCTTCAGAGCGACATCGGCGGTCAGCGCCCCGAATCGTTCGAACGTGACCGACTTGCTGAGGTAAAGCCCCAGCGACGCGGCCGCTTCGGTGGCGAGGAAGGCACCCTTGGACAGGCCGTAGAACAGGAACAGCGGCACGCTGAGCGGGCCGGTCGAGACCACGATGCCGGTAAGATAGCCGATGATGGCGCCCCCGATGGCGAGGTGCCAGAGATTGGCCTTGAGGTCGTGCCGCGCCAGCCAGTGCCGCATCGGCACCATCGCGATCAGGAAGAGGCCGATGGAGAGATCGACTGCGCGCGAGGGTAGTGCCAGCAGCGTGCGCGCGCCGAGCGCTGCGGCCGGAATGCCCGTCACCGAATAGGCCGCGCAGGCCCGCCAGTCGACCTCGCGCCACCAGGCCAAAATGCGCGAAAAATTCGCCATGACGGAGGCCACCGCCATGATCGGCACGGCCTCCTTTGGCCCATAGGCATAGACCAGTACCGGCATCAGCATGATCGACGAGCCGGTGCCGACGATGCCGGAAATGGTGCCGGCGATGAGGCCGACGGTGAGGACGAACAGAAAGGTCAAGGGAAACCGCTCCGGGAATCATGGAAGTTTAGCCGGAGAGGGCAGGGAGCGCGAATGCCGACGAGGCATGGAACCCGCAACCGGAGGAAAGGGCCGCCTGAAGAGTTCTCTTTGCGATGCAGGGAATTCCCCCGCGGCGACATCGTGCCAGTGTTTTGCCCCGAGGAGTCAAGTTGAGTTCGGAACGCCCGTAAGTCATTGATCGAGCACGGGGCGGCTACTGTGCATGGGGTTGTTTTCAAATTTTTGGTCGGGCGTCCCGCTGCTGACAGCATGTTGGCAGCAGGGTCCGGCTAAGACCGTCTCCAGACAAACGGGGAGCGATGATGCCGATCGAGGCAAGCTGTCATTGCGGTGAGACGGTGTTCGAGGTGACGGAGGCACCTTCCAGCGTGACGCGCTGCACCTGCACGCTATGCGCCAAGCGCGGCGCGCTGTGGGCCTATTACACGCCGGCGCAATTCCGCCTGCTGTCGCCCGCGGACAACGTCGCGACCTACCTCTGGGGCAGCCGCACCGTCAAACATCATTTCTGCGCGAGCTGTGGCTGCGGCACCTATTCGGAGTCGCCGGACTGGTCGTCCGGCAAGCCCGACTTCGACAATCCCAGGGTCGCCGTGAATGCACGCCTGTTCGACGACATCGATCTGGAGGCCGTGCCGGTGAATGTCATCGACGGCAGGAATCTGTGGTGAGTCAGGCGCATGTCTGCTGCACGTTCGTGCTCTTGAGGCCATTTTGAAAAGCTGATCTGGTTCTGGCCCTGGAAAAAGGGGAGGAAACCATGATGCGTCTCTTTGCGCGAGTGATGCTCGCAATGTGTCTGGCCGTTGCAGCGTGCTTCAATGTCCAGGCGCAGACGAAGCCGAAGGTGACTTCGCTCGGACCGGATTTCCCCAAGGCCGCGCTGTTCGTCGGCAACAGCTTCTTTTACTATAATAACGGCATGCCCGGGCATCTCACCTTCATGGAGCGGGCTGCCGATCCCGGCAACAAGGCGGTGTATCGCAACACCATGGTGACGATCGGCGGCTCCGGCCTCGACTGGCACGACATGGACAATCTGCTTCGGCCGGGCGGCCTCGGTGCGTATTCCTTCGACGAGCAGAACAACGTCATCTTCAACAAGCCGGACCGGCAGTACGACACCGTCGTGATGATGGATTGCAGCCAATGTCCGATCCATCCGCAATTGAAGGACGCATTTGCGACCTTCGCCAAAAAAGACAGCGAGATCGTCCGCGCTCACGACATGCGGCCGGTGCTGTTCATGTCCTGGGCCTATGCCGACAAGCCTGAGATGACGGAGGCGCTGGCCGAAGCTTATACGGTCGCCGGCAATGCCAATGACGCGCTGGTCATTCCCGCAGGCCTTGCCTTCGCGCGCGTGCGCAAGCTCCAGCCGGAGCTCAATCTCTACGCGCCCGACAAGCGACATCCCAGTCCGGCGGGCACCTATCTTGCGGCGGGCGTGACGTTCGCCGCGCTGACGGGACGTTCTCCGGTCGGCAATGCCTACGTTATGGGGCTGGATGCGGAGACGACGCAGCTGCTGCAGAAGGCGGCATGGGATACGGTGCAGGAATATTACGGGCGGTGATGAACTGCACTTACTTGTAGCGTGGGCAAAGGCGCGCTTGCGCCGTGCCCACCATCTGTCTCTGTAAACGAATCTGGTGGGCACGCTTCGCTTTGCCCACCCTACGGCACCTCGTTTTATATCAACACCACCCATCCCGGCGCGTGATCGCTGGCACCTTCCTCACCGCGGACCTGCTTATCGACACCAGCCTTGGCCAACCGTGAGGCCAGGGCAGGGCTGAGCAGGAGATGATCGAGCCGCAGGCCCGCATCGCGCGGCCAGCGGTTTCGCTTGTAGTCCCAGAAGGTGTAGATGCGCTGCTCCGGATGCAGCTCGCGGATCGCGTCGCACCAGCCTTGTTCGACCAGTGAGGCAAAAGCCGCGCGGCTCTTGGGCTGGATCAGCGCATCCTTGTCCCATGAGCGCGTCGGATAGATGTCGATCGCGGTGGGAGCGACGTTGTAGTCGCCGGCGAGCACGACCGGCAGATCCTGCTTGATGAAGCTCTTCGCGTGGCGTCTGAGCCGTGCGAACCAGTCGAGCTTGTAGTCGAATTTCGGCCCCGGCTGCGGATTGCCGTTGGGCAGATAAATGCTGGTGACGATGATGCCGCGCACGGCGGCCTCGATGTAGCGGGCTTCGTGATCGCCGGCTCTTCCAGGCAAGCGGTCGCGGGTGAGAATGGGCTCGGTCTTGCGGGCGAGGATGGCGACCCCGTTCCAGGTCTTTTGTCCACACCACACCGCGCCATAGCCGGCCTTTTCAATCGCAGCCGCCGGAAATTCGCCATCACTTGCCTTCAATTCCTGAAGCGCGACGACATCGGGCTTCGCCGTGCGCAGCCATGCCAAGAGATTGGGCAGGCGGCGGTTGATGTTGTTGATGTTGAATGTCGCGATCTTCATGTAGAGCTACCGGCTCCTCCCGCCCCGTCACCGGAGATACAATGTCCAAGTTGAACTTTGCCGCTATCCTTGTCGCTGTCGCGTTCTCCGGGCTGGCGTCGGCACAATCGCCGGACCCGCGCGGTGCGTGCAAGGCAGATTACGACAAATTCTGCGCCGGCATCGCGCCCGGCGGCGGCAAGATCATCGCCTGCCTCAACGACAAGCGCGACCAGCTCAGCGCGACCTGCAAGACGGCGCTGGACAGCAGGAAGAAGAAATAAGTTAGCTAGTCTCGTGTCCCGGACAAGCCGCAACGCGAAGCGATGCGGTGCAGAGCCGGGCCCCAGAAGGCGAAACGGTCAAATGCAGGATGGGCCCCGGCTCGGCAGCGCACCGCTGAAGAAGCGCCGCGCTGCGTCCGGGGCACGCGCGTTTCCGTTAACCCAGCAGGGGCGGCGGGGCCGGCTGCTGGATTGGCGGCGGGGACGGCGGTTGTTCCGCCGTGCTCGCCGGAGCCGGTTGCGCCAGCGGCTCCTCCACATTGCCGCCCTTGTAGAGCCGGGCATAGCGACGGCCGAGGCTGGTCAGCACCTCATAGCCGATGGTACCGAAATGATGCGCGAGCTCGTCGACGGTGATGCCCTCGCCGAGCAGCGTCACCATGTGGCCGCGCCGCGCCGCATTCGGCGGCAGATCGCTGATGTCGATCGCGATGAGATCCATGGAGACGCGGCCCGCGACGGGGCAGCGCTTGCCGGCGACGATGACCTCGGCGCCGCGGGTGCCGTCATTGGAGCTGGCAGCGCGGAAATAGCCGTCGGCATAACCGGCTGCGATGATCGCGAGTTTCGTCGGCCGCCGCGCGGTCCAGGTGGCGCCATAGCCGACGCTCTCGCCGCGCTCGACGGTGCGGGTCTGCACGATGCGCGCCTTGAGGTCTACCACCGGCTGCATCGGATTGTCGGCCTCGGGCGTCGGGTTGACGCCGTAGAGGGCAGCCCCCGGCCGCACCAGGTCGAACTGGAACGGCGCGCCGAGGAAGATGCCGGAGGAATTGGCGAGCGCCGCCGGCACGCCGGAGAATTCGCTGGCGATAGCGCGGAAGGAAGCGAGCTGCTTGGCGTTCACCGGGCTGTTGAGCTGCTCGGCCGAGGCTAGATGGCTCATCACCAGCGTGATGCCGTGATCTCCGGCATTGATGCGGGGGATGATGGCCTGCGCTTCGGAGAGCGTCAGCCCAAGCCGGTTCATGCCGGTGTCGATGTGCACCGCCGCGCCCCCGGTCCAGCCGGTGCGACGGCAGAACACGTCCCATTCGGCGAGCTCGTTGAGATCGCCGATCACCGGCCGGCAATTGATCTTGGCGTAGTGCTCGCCGGTGTTCTGGAAATAGCCGCCGAGTACGTAGATCGTGGGCTCCGGGACGGCCGCACGCACCTTGCGCGCCTCCTCGATGGTAGCGACGAAAAAGGTCTTGCAGCCGGCCTTGCTCAGCGCACGCGCCACTTCGGCGGCACCGCAGCCATAGGCGTCGGCCTTGATCACCGCCGAGCATTCGGCCGGCACCGCCGTTTTCTCGAGCTTGCGCCAGTTGGCGATGATGGCGTCGAGATCCACGGTCAGCACGCCGCCATAGGCAGCGAGCGCGGCAGCCTGATTGGCCTCCGCGGAGAGAAGGCCGGATTGCGGGATAGTTTTCGGGTCGGACGCCATTGTCATGGCGCCGTTTTACGCAAGAGGCCGTTCTGGTTCAAGGAACTCAGTAGTCGTTACCGCTGCGGGCCGGCACCTGACTGTCAGGCGCGAGGTCGCCGAACCGCGTCACCGAGGCTTCGAACGCCAGATCGACGGTGCCGGTCGGGCCGTGACGCTGCTTGCCGATGATGACCTCGGCTTTTCCGTGCGCAAGACTCATATCGAGCTGCCACTTCTCGTGCTCGGGCGTGCCTGGGCGGGGCTCCTTCATCGCGAGGTAATATTCCTCGCGGTAAACGAACAGCACGACGTCAGCGTCCTGCTCGATCGATCCGGATTCACGCAGGTCCGAGAGCTGCGGCCGCTTGTCTTCACGCGATTCGACCTGACGCGAGAGCTGCGACAGCGCGATGACGGGAACGTTGAGCTCCTTGGCCAGCGCCTTCAGGCTGGTCGTGATCTCGGTGATTTCCTGGACGCGATTGTCGCTCCGCTTGCCCGACCCCGAGAGCAGCTGGATGTAGTCGATCACGAGCAGGTCGAGGCCCTTCTGGCGCTTCAGCCGGCGCGCGCGTGCCATCAACTGCGCGATTGACAGACCGCCGGTGGCGTCCACGTAGAAGGGCAGCGACTGCAGCTCGATCGAGACCTCCCGGATCTTCTCGAAATCGGCTTCCGAGATGCCGCCGCGGCGGATGTGGGAGGAGGAAACACCGGTGCGCTCGGCCACGATACGCGTGGCGAGCTGGTCGGCCGACATTTCGCAGGAGAAGAAGCCGATCACGCCGCCATTGGCGGCCTTCATGGTGCCATCGGCCTGGAGTTCCGGAACATAGGCTTGCGCGACGTTGTAGGCGATGTTGGTCGCAAGCGACGTCTTGCCCATGCCGGGACGGCCCGCGACGATGATGAGGTCGGAGGCCTGCAGGCCGCCCATCTTGGTATCGAGGTCGCGCAGGCCCGTCGAGATGCCCGACAGCTTGCCGTCGCGCTGGAACGCCTTTGCAGCGAGATCGACCGCGACTGCCAGTGCCTGCGAGAACTTCTGGAAGCCGCCGTCATAGCGGCCGGATTCGGCGAGTTCGTAAAGCTTGCGCTCGGCGTCCTCGATCTGCGCCCGCGGCTGGAAATCGACCGGTGCGTCGTAGGCGACGTTGACCATGTCCTCGCCGATGCCGATCAGGTCGCGTCTGAGCGACAGATCGTAGACCGTGCGGCCGTAGTCCTGGGCGTTGATGATGGTGGTCGCTTCGGCGGCGAGCCGCGCAAGATACTGCCCGATGGTCATGCCGCCGATATCGGTATCGGCGGGCAGGAACGTCTTCAGCGTGACCGGCGTCGCGATCTTGCCCATCCGGATCAGGCTGCCGGCGGTCTCGAAGATGGTCTGATGCAACGGCTCGAAGAAGTGCTTCGCCTCCAGGAAGTCGGAGACGCGGTAGAAGGCGTCGTTGTTGACCAGGATGGCGCCCAGAAGGCTCTGTTCCGCTTCGATATTGTGCGGCGCGCTCCGATAGGCCGGAGTTCCAGCGTCGGGCGCGAGTTTGAGAACGTTCGAATCAGTGAGGGCCATGGTCGGACGTGCTTAGCAATTTTCTGGGGCGGATGCGGGGCCGGGATAAAGCGCCGCCTTGGTGCAAAGCGGAAGCGAAAGCTGACCGCTATCAACCGCTCATTAAAATGGTGGATGATTGGCTGTCGCAGCACGCACGGCGCTTGACGGATTTTCGCGGAACCGGGCCGTCCTGAAGCGGCCGCGAGTGCGCCCTGGCAAAATCCCGAAGCCCTGAACCTAATGGATTGGCGCGCAGACCTACCGGATAGCGCGCGAATTGACGCACGCCGGAAGCTTTCGGCTCGGTTCAGACCAGCAGGAGGTAGACCAGCGCAACCAGAGCCGCCCCGACGCCGGTAACGATCAGGGCGTAATCGGTGCGGAGGTCGTCCTGCACGTCAAATGAGGTTTGCGTCTCTTTGCTCATGGCGACGGTCTAAGCCAGGGCCGACCAGACTTATGTGAAGTGGATCACATCTTCCCGGATTCTTTCGGGGGTATGACCGGAACAGGCGGACGGGCAGGGAATTGTCTCCCGCGGTCCGCCAACAGGGAACGAGGCAAGCGATGCGGCCAGAACGGCAGCACCAGATCTGGCGAAGCGAGGCGGGTAGCCGGCTTTGGCTGTCGGGCCTGATTTCGGCCATGGAGCACGCTGAACGGCCCGAAGTGCGTCGCCAGCCTGTGGCACCCGAAATCCTGATTGAACTGCGGGCGCAATTGGCGTTAACGGCGCTTTTCCGGTCCTCCCAGCTTTCGACCCTGCGTCACTAGGACCTATTCACCAGCCAGTTTCAGCCTTGGCGCGATCGCGCTTTCGCGAGCGCGCAGCCGCGCTCCTCGCGCGGCATGTAGTCGCGGGTCATCGGCACCACGCCCTGGCGGCGGGTGAGCTGGATCTGGAAATTCATCATGCCCTGCTTGCGGAACGTCATCTCGCAGGCTGCGAGATAGAATTCCCACATCAAGGCGAACCGCTCGTCGTAGAGCTGCACGGCATCCTCGCGCCGCGCCATGAAACGCTCGCGCCAGGCTTTCAGCGTTTCCGCGTAGTGCAGGCGCAGGATCTCGATGTCGCAGATCAGCAGGCCCGCGCGCTCGATCGCCGGCAGCACCTCCGACAGGGCCGGGATGTAGCCGCCCGGAAAGATGTATTTCGCGATCCAGGGATTGGTCGAGTCCGGGCCCTGCGAACGGCCGATCGAATGCAGCAGCATGACGCCGTCCTCGCTCAGGAGCTCGGCGCAGCGCTGGAAGTAGGTGTCGTAGAAGCGGGCGCCGACATGCTCGAACATGCCGACCGAGACAATACGGTCGAACGGGCCGGCGATGTCGCGATAGTCTTGCAGCAGGAATCTGGCCGAGCCGGTCAGGCCCCTTTCGGCGGCGCGCGCATTGGCGATCTGCAACTGCTCAGTCGAGAGCGTGATGCCAGTGACGTCGGCGCCGGCGACCTCGGCGAGATAGAGCCCGAGCCCGCCCCAGCCCGAGCCGATGTCGAGCACGCGCTGCCCGTTTCCAACGAGCAGCTTGGCGGCAATGTGCCGCTTCTTGGCGAGCTGCGCATCGTCCAGCGTCGTCTCCGGCGTCTCGAAATAGGCGCAGCTGTACTGCTTGTCGGCATCCAGGAAGAGCGAATAGAGCCGGGCGTCGAGATCGTAGTGATGTGCGACGTTGTCGCGGGCGCGCGAGCGCGGATTGAACTGCTTCAGATGCCGCGTCAGATAGCGCAGGTGCCACCAGGGTTTTGCCCACTGCGGCAACAGGTCGGGTTGATCGAGCAGGACCGCGAGGGCATCAGCTATGGTGCCGCGCTCGACCACGAACTCGCCGTCCATATAGGACTCGCCAAGCCCGAGTTCGGGATTGAGGAGGATCTTCCGCTCGGCATCCGCAGTAACGAAGCGCACCGCGACCGGAACGCCGGAGCCGTCTCCGACAGTGAATTTCACCCCGCTTGAGCCGGTCACCGTCATCGACCCGCGGCGGATGAATTGAGACAGGAATCTACGCAACAAACGGTCCATCGACATTGCCTCTCGAGCGAACCCGAAAGATGCGACTAACCCGGCCTTCAGATCCGACGTCCAGGCGCCGCAGCGGTTCCTATGCGTTTGCATCCAATCTGGGTAGGGAGGGGCGCGGTGCTATTGCGCTGAGTTCAAAGCCGATATTCCAAAAGCGCTTAATCACATCCTTACGCCTTGAGGCTGCTTCCATTCGTGGCTCAATCGGATAAAAGGTGACCCGCCGCCGCGCCGGAGGCCGGCTGCACCCCTCGGAATTCAATGGAGATGACGGGAATGTCGAGCCGAGCGCTCAGCCTCGCGACGGTATTGCTTCTGATCGGCTTCGGCGCGGCCGATACCGTTTTTGCGCAGGCGACCAACCTCGAGGCCGGCAAGACCCCGTCTCAGCTTTTCGCGCAGACCTGCAATGCCTGCCACAAGAGCCCGCGCGGACTTCTGAAGTCCGTCGCGCCGGGTTCGCTGCCAGGCTTCCTGCGCCAGCACTACACCACGAGCTCGGACATGGCGGGTATTCTCGCCTCCTATCTCGTCTCCAACGGCGCCACCGACACCCGCTACCAGGCGAAGGACGGCAAGGACAAGAAGGACGGCGCCAGGGAGAAGGAAGCCAACACCGCTCCGGGGCAGGCGGGCGAGCATCAGGGACGCCGCCCGCGCGCCCAGGACGCCGCCAAGCCGGACGGCGAGGCTGCTCCCGCGGCCGAGGGCGCCCGCCAAAAGCGTGCGGCGCGGCCGGCCGAGGACGGAGCGAAGGACGGTGTGAAGCCCGAAGGACAGGCGTCGCCCGAGGGACGCAAAGGCAAGCGCCGCGGCAAGCCCGGGCCTGAGGAGGCGCCGAAGGTCGATACGGCCGCGCCAGCCTCTGAAGAAAAGAAGAGCGAGCCCAAGCCCGATTCCAAGCCCGACGCGGCCAAGGTCGAGTCCGGCCGCGATGAGGCCAAGCCCGACATCAGCAAAGCATCGGAGAAGCCCGCTGAGACCAGGCCGGACAGCGCCAAGGTCGAGCCCCGCGGCAGTGAAGCTCCGGCCCTGCGGCCTGATCCGGTCCCGCCGGTCACACCGGCGGCCCCAGCCGCCGCGAAGCCTGCAGAGCCGGCCGCACCCAAGCCCGCAGAAGAGGCTGCTCCCAAGGCGGCCGCGCCTGCGGCCAGCTCCGAACCGGCGGCCAAGCCGCAGGAGCCGGCACCGCCCGCGACTGCTGCGGCTCCGCCCGCCGCCCCAGCCGAGTCGGCCGGTCCGCCGGCACCGCCGATCTCGCGTTAAGCCAGCTACTTTTTAATTCAACAGGCGGGGGCCGCGTTCATCGCGGCCTCCGCGTTGTGTTGACCGAGAGTAGAGTATTGCTCTAGAGTTATACTCTAGGAGGCGTCGATGACGGCGAGCATGCGAGACGAACTGTTGGCAGCCGGGCTGATCGTGTTCGACCGCGTCGGATTCGAGGCAGCGACGGTCGCTGCAATCCGCACCCGGGCACGCGCCTCCAATGGCAGTTTCTTTCATGCCTTCGGTTCCAAGAAGGAGCTTGCTGGTGCGCTGTTCCTGGAAGTCTTGCAGCACTATCACGCCGCGGTGCTCGCTGCGCTCGATCCGGTGCCCGATGCGGAGCAGGGCATCGGTCGGCTGATCCGGGCACATCTCGACTGGGTCGTCACCAGCCGTCGTGAGGCGCGCTACCTCTTCGAGATTTCCCGGAGCGAGTGGGGCGAGGATTTGCGCGACGCCCAGCGCGCACAGAATGCGCGCCTCGCGGAGGGTATCGAGCGCTGGCGGGCGCCACTGGTTGCGGGCGGCGAACTCTTGGCGATGAAACCGGTGATGTTCATCAGCCAGCTGATCGGTCCGGCTCAGATTTTCTGCCGCGCGTTCCTGTCGGGACGCGACCGCACTGATCCGCGTAGCGAGGCCGACACGCTGATCGCCTGCGCCATCCGTGCGCTCCGGCCGCTCGATCGCATCAACAAGCAATGAGGAGAGACTGCATGCGCGCCGAAGCTGATCCCGAATTCGCAGCCGTTGCCGAGCGCATCCACGCCAATGTCGGCCGTCAAGGCTTTATGAACCTGGTCGGCGCCGAGCTCTCGGAATTGTCGCGCGGGACCTGCACGATTGCTGTGGATCGTCGGCCGGAGCTGCTGCAGCAGCACGGCTTCTTCCACGGCGGCGTCACCGCCTTCCTGGTCGATAACGCCACGACGATCGCAGCGGCCACCTCGCGCGGTCAGGCGGCGCTGACGGCGGAATACAAGCTCAATCTGTTGGCGCCCGCAGTCGGCGAGAAACTGATCTGCCGTGCGAGGGTGATCAAGCCAGGCCGTCAGGTGTCGGTGGTTGCGGCCGACGTGTTCTGCGTCAGCGACGGTGTCGAAAAGCACACGGCAACGGCGTTGGCCTCGATCGCGATGTTGAGCGATGACGGCGCCTCCAAAACGAGAAGCCCGGCCGCCTGAGGCAGCCGGGCTCTTTGCTCCGTCATTCCGGGGCGATGCGAAGCATCGAACCTCCGGTGCGCAATTGCGCACCGGAGACTCTCGAGATTCTGGGTATGGTCCTTCGGACCATCCCGGAATGACGAGCTGACGTACTTACTTCTCTTCCTCAGCGGGCGCCGGCTCGGCCTCGTCGCGCTCGGCTTCCGGATCGAAGAACTCGCCGGCGGCGGCGATCGCCTCGGCGGCCGCGTCGCGGTCGTCGTTGCGGGTCGAGATGTCCTCGCCGCGGTTGATGCGCTCGGCCTCGTCCTGGCTGCGCGCGACCGTCACGGTGATCTCGACTTCAACCTCGGGGTGGATGGCAACAGTGATGGAACGCCTGCCGATGGTCTTGATGGGCGCGTCGAGCTGGACCTGCGGGCGGGCCAGCGAAATGCCGTCAGCTTCGAACGCGACCACGATGTCACGCACGTTGACCGAGCCGAACAGCTGGCCGGCTTCCGAAGCCTGACGGATCACGATGATGTTCTTGCCCTGGATCTTCTCGGCGACCTTGGACGCCTCGCCCTTGCTCTGAAGGTTGCGAGCCTCGAGTTCGGCCTTCATGCCGTCGTACTTGGCCTTGTTGTCGGCGGTGGCGCGCAGTGCCTTGCCACGTTTGAGCAGAAAGTTGCGGGCATAGCCGTCGCGAACCTTCACGACTTCGCCCATCTGGCCGAGCTTGTTGACGCGTTCCAGCAAAATGACTTCCATATTCGTTCTCCTGTGAAGTGATCTGAGTTTCAGTTTTCGGGGTTGAACTTAAGGTGTCGGCAGTGGCGGCGGCTGCCGGCTGCGCAGGAAGCGCTCGCGGAAACCGAACATGGCGTCCGCAAGGCCGAGGATCACCATCGCGATCACCGGCCATCCGAACACGACCACGACGGCGTAGGTCGAGCCGAGCCAGAACGTGCGGCTTTTCAGCGCCAGCGTGAGCGTATGCAGCACGGCAAAGCCGGTCAGCGCGTAGCCCATCATCAGCGCCGCCGCGGTGATCTGCGCGACGATCGCAAGCAGCCCGCCGGTGAAGCAGAAGGCCAGCGCGATGCAGAGCGCCACCAGCGTCATCGGCGGCAGCGCCGCCGTCATCATGTCCGGCCACGGGCGCCGTAGCCGGCCCGACGTCGCCGTGACCTTGGCGCTGAGCCAAAGGTTGAGGGTCAGCGTCATCATCGCGACGATGGTGGCGCCGGCGGGTGCGATTCGCACCAGAGCGTCGACGAAGTGACCGGCTTCGCCGGAGCTTTGCGGGTCGGTGGACCGGAGGAGACGCATCAGGCCGCGCCGCAGCGTGCCGAGGATGGTCTCGGCGTCGGTTCCGAGTGTGAGCAGGGCGGCGATCGTGGTCAGCGTAGCAAAGCCCGCGAGCCACAGCAGGATGCGGCCGACCGGATACCACTCGAGGTCAGGCGCGGCGGCAGGTGCGGTGGCGGCGTCTGGCGTGACATGTTCCGCCGGCCGACTGAGCAGAACGAGATGGCCGAGCCACCAGGCCGGCAGCGCGACGGTGACGGCGAATGCGATGCAATAGGGCAGGCCGAACAGAGCGCCGAGGCCGATCGCAGCAGCGATGCCGCCGACGCTCGCGCATAGCGGCCCCCAGCCGATCGCGGCGACCATCAGCGGCAGAGGTGCGAGATAGAACAGGACGAGCGAGATCAGCGCGCCCGAAATGATCGAGGCGAACATCAGGGCCGACGCAGCGCCGGCGATCACGGCTATCAGCACAAAGGCCATCATCAGCTGTCCCGCTCCCTTCGAGCGGTTAGAGGCATCTGGCCCCAACCATCGGCGACCGGACGACCCGGAAGCCTTATGAGTTCAGAAAAGTGGCGACCGGCGGCTCAACGGCCGCCGGCCGAATTGTCGTCTTAGCGAATGACGTAGGGCAAGAGGCCCAGGAACCGCGCGCGCTTGATAGCGCGAGCGAGCTCACGCTGCTTCTTCGCGGACACGGCAGTGATGCGGCTCGGCACGATCTTGCCGCGCTCGGAGACGTAACGCATCAGCAGCTTGGAGTCCTTGTAGTCGATCTTGGGAGCATTGGCGCCCGTGAACGGACAGCTCTTGCGACGACGGAAAAACGGGCGGCGTGCACCAGCTTCAGCCATTGTTCTTACTCCCCATCCGTCGTGGTGGTTTCAGCAGCTTCTTCGCGCGGACGGCGCGGCCCGCGATCACCGCGGAAGCCACCGCCGTCGCGATCGCCGCCACGGAAACCGCCCTCGCGGTCGCCACGGAAGCCGCCTTCACGCTCGCCGCGGAAGCCGCCGCCACGATCGTCACGCTCGCGATCACGGTCGGCCTTGCGCATCATCGCGGACGGGCCTTCCTCGAGCTCCTCGACGCGCACGCTGATATAGCGGATCACGTCTTCGCTGATACGCTCCTGGCGCTCGATCTCGGCGATCGCCGCGGACGGCGCGTCGATGTTGAGCAGCACGAAGTGCGCCTTGCGGTTCTTGTTCATGCGGTAGGTGAGGGAGCGCACGCCCCAATTCTCGGTCTTGGTGACCTTGCCGCCGAGACCCTCGACGATGCCGGTCATCTGCGCAGTCAGTTCTTCGACCTGCTGCGTGCTCGCGTCCTGACGCGCGAGAAAAACATGCTCATAAAGAGCCATGGTGGTCCTTTCCTCATGTTGGCGCATCGCCCGGCGTCAAGCCCTTAAGAGGCCTTCGGAAAGGACTCTGGGATTAAGCTCAGAAGGCGGAAACACGGGACGACGGGCCGACTGGCCCTGCCACACCAGATCACGAATGATTTGCTGAGACCGTCCGTTCAGCTCCCGGCCGGGGTCTGCGGATGCGCGCCTTATACGGATTTTGGCTGATTTGGCAAGGTTGGAGCGCCGCGTTTTCGGCTGGTGCCGGTACGGGGCCGAACCCATCCTCTCGTACCAGCTTGACCTACTTGTTTGTATGTCATACAAACAAATAATCGGGAGGTGCTGATGACGGGTGAATCGGTCCAAGCTCCGCTGGAGGCCTCCGCAGGCGACCCCAAGCACGCCGCGCGAGCCACGCGCTCGGCCGGCCGCAAGATGCGCTCGCTGCTGCTGGATGCGGCAAGCCCGCTATTTCGCGAGCGGGGGCTGTCTGGCACGGCGATCACCGACATCGCCGCCGCCGCGGACGCGTTCCCGAGCCAGATCACCTATTATTTCCGCACCAAGGAGGCGCTGTTCGTCGAATGCGCCTGCCGCGAGCTGCTGTATCTGGCGCGCGCCACCGAGCAGGCGGCGTTGAAGGCGCGCACGCCGCGGGACTACACGCATGCGCTGGCGCGGACCGTGACGGCGAGCGATTCAGTCGCTTTCTTCGCCGAAGCGCTGACATTGACGCGGCGCCGGCAGGATCTTGCACCGCTCGTCGAGCGCACGATCGAACGCCTGCACGGCGAAGGCGCTCGCGCCTATGCGAGCCAGGTGGCGCGGCACGGCTGGCGCTCGCTGCGCGCGCCCGACGAAAGCTCGCGGCGGTTCTGGGCCGTCGCCATCGGCGTCATTCTCGAAGGCTACGCCATGGGCCGTTCGCCCGAGGCGCTCTGCGCCGAGATGCTGCGCGTGCTCGGCGAGCAGGCGAAATCCACTGGCGATGCCGCGCGCCTGCGCCTCGTTGAGGAGCGCGGCACGTCGACCACTTCGGATGGGGAGAGTTAGGCCATGACCGCGCTTCGCATGCGTGCCCGCGATTTCCTGACCGACGACCAGCTTGCCGACGTGCGTCAGCGTGTGACCTGGAAAGGCGTTGCGCTGATCGCGCACGCCTGGACGCTGATCATTGCCGCGATCGCTCTGGTCGCGTGGTGGCCCAATCCGCTCACCTATGTCCTCGCCGTTGCCATCATCGGCTCGCGCCAGCTGGGCCTGGCGATCCTGATGCATGACGGCGCCCATGGCTGCCTGTCCGCCGACGAGAAGACCAATTTGACCCTGAGTCAGTGGTTCTGTGCCTATCCGTTGTTTGCGGAGACGCGAAGCTATCGGCGTTACCACCTTCAGCACCATGCGCGCACGCAGCAGGAGGATGATCCCGATCTTGTGCTGTCGGCGCCGTTTCCGATCACGAAGCTGAGCTACCGCCGCAAGTTCATTCGCGACATCACCGGACAGACCGGCTACCAGCAGCGCAAGGCGCAACTGCTCAACGCGCTCGGCTCGAAGGGCTGGCCGTGGCGCCAGCGCCTGGCGCATTTCTGGGACAAGCTCGGTCCGCAATGCATCGTCAATGCCGTGATGTTCGCAGCGCTTGCGGCCGCCGGCGTGTGGTGGGCCTATCCGCTGCTATGGCTGGTGCCGCTCCTGACCTGGATGATGGTCATCACCCGCATCCGTAACATTGCTGAGCACGCGGTCGTCCCCGACAGCAGCGATCCCTTGCGCAACACCCGCACCACGCATGCCAATCTTCTCGAGCGCTTGTTCATCGCGCCGTACTACGTGAACTATCACCTCGAACATCACCTGCTGTTTTATGTGCCCTGCTACAATCTGCCGAAGGTGCATCGGCTGCTGAGCGCGAGCCGGCATGCCGGCCGCATGGAGGTGCAGCCGGGCTATGCAGCGGTGCTGCGGTTGGCGACGGCGAAGCCCGACCGCGATGACCGGCCAGGTCAGTTGGTGAACAGCGCGCGCCGCGCGCAGGCCGGCTCGGAGGTCGACGCCAACCAGACCGCCGGCGGGTTTTGAGCGGCCTTATCCCCGGTCGAATGCCGGCCAGAGTTCCCATCTCGGCTTGACAGTTCGGCCCCGGACAGTGTCTACGGCCCCCTTTGGAGCATCATCCCGAAACATGGTCCAAGGAACCCCGGCCCAAGGAACCACGGCCCAAGGCCGCGCGTCGTCGGCTGTCGGTTCTTAGGAGGGATCGTGCCCGACAAGCAGGGGGCGCCGATGACGGCAGCATTCACATTTCCGGGGCAGGGATCCCAGGCGGTTGGCATGGGCAAGGCCTTGGCCGACGCTTTTCCGGTAGCGCGCGCCGTGTTCGACGAGGTCGATGCTGCGCTGTCCGAGAAGCTGACGGCCATCATCTGGGATGGTCCGGCCGAAACCCTCCAGCTCACCCAAAACGCTCAGCCGGCACTCATGGCGGTGTCCGTCGCCACCCTGCGCGTGCTGGAGGCTGAGGCCGGTTTTTCCGTGGGACGAGATGCGGCCTTCGTCGCGGGCCACTC
Source organism: Bradyrhizobium sp. 199 (assembly GCF_023073355.1). Classification (GTDB taxonomy): domain Bacteria; phylum Pseudomonadota; class Alphaproteobacteria; order Rhizobiales; family Xanthobacteraceae; genus Bradyrhizobium. Next base: position 1,911,699 of record NZ_JADPJI010000005.1, on the reverse strand, counting down.
GCTCGGTGAATATTCGGCGCTGGCTGCGGCTGGCAGCCTGACGATTTCAGATACGGCCCGTCTGCTTCGCACCCGCGGTCTCGCAATGCAAAAGGCGGTCCCGGTCGGCGCCGGCGCGATGGCCGCGCTGCTTGGTCTCGACTACGAGGCTGCCATGCAGGTCGCCAAGGAGGCAGCGCAGGGGCAAGTCTGCCAGGCCGCCAACGACAATGGCGGCGGACAGGTGGTCGTCTCGGGCGACAAGGCCGCGGTCGATCGCGCCGTCGAAATCGCCAAGTCCAAGGGCGCCAAGCGCGCGATGCTGCTGCCGGTATCCGCCCCGTTCCATTGCAAGCTGATGCAGCCGGCGGCGGATGCCATGGCGGACGCGCTCGCGAAGGTCACGATCAAGGCGCCGGCCGCGCCGCTGGTGTCGAACGTGCTGGCGAGCGCCATCACCGATCCCGACGAGATCCGGCGCCGCCTGGTCGAGCAGGTCACCGGCACCGTGCGCTGGCGCGAGTCGGTTGCCTATATGGCAGGGCAGGGCGTTACCCGGTTCTTCGAGATCGGCGCCGGCAAAGTGCTGACGGGTCTGGTCAAGCGCATTGCGGACGGTGCCGTCGGCGTCGCCGTCGGCGGTCCCAACGATATTGCCGCCGCCAAGGATGCATTGGCCGCTGCGAAGCAGGGCTGAACCACGATGGTTCGTCATCGCGGTTGAGTCTATCGTTTACGCACGATCTTGTCGGAAAACCGCTGCGCACTTTTCCGGATCGTGCTTTGGAGGGAGTTTGTTATCGATGTTCGATCTGACTGGCAAAAAGGCGCTCGTCACCGGCGCGACCGGCGGCATCGGCGGGGCGATTGCGCAGGCGCTGCACGCGCAGGGCGCCACCGTCGCGATATCAGGAACGCGCAAGGAGGTGCTGGATGAGCTTGCCGGCAAGCTTGGCGAGCGTGCCTTCGTATTGCCCTGCAATCTCTCCAAGGCCGACGAGGTCGAGGCACTGGTGCCTGCTGCGGAAGCGGCGATGGGTCAGGTCGACATCCTCGTCGCCAATGCCGGCATCACCCGCGACAATCTCTTCGTGCAGCTCCGTGACGAGGATTGGGAGGAGGTCATCAACGTCAATCTGACCTCGACCTTCCGGCTTGCCCGCGCCGCCACCAAATTGATGATGCGCAAGCGCTTCGGCCGCATCATCGCCATCACCTCGGTGGTCGGAGTCACCGGCAATCCCGGCCAGGGCAACTACACGGCCTCGAAGGCGGGCCTGATCGGCATGATCAAGACGCTGGGAGCCGAATACGCCAAGCGCGGCGTCACCGCCAATTGCATCGCGCCCGGGTTCATCAAGACGCCGATGACCGACGCCCTCAACGACAAGCAGCGCGAAACGATTCTGACCAAGGTTCCGGCCAACCGCCTGGGGACGCCCGAGGACATCGCGGCTGCCGCCGTCTACCTGAGTTCGAACGAAGCGGCGTACGTCACCGGGCAAACTATCCATGTCAATGGCGGCATGGCCATGATCTGATGCTTCGTTCCGCACTGCCCACATGGGCGGTGCGGAATGCGGCAAACGGCCGTTTCCGGAGCGAAATGAGGCTTGTAGTCAAGGCAATTGAAGTATGATAACCGGACGCTCAACGGATGGGCAAAGAACGCCATTGCAGGTTTTTGAAACCCTGTATATTGGCGATGCGGAGCCTTGGCCGTCGTTCGCCGGGCCCTTTGTCGGTTAGGATGGGGCCAAATCTAAAGTTCGTAAGCGAAGGCAAGTAACACGACCACGACGGCTCGTATCGTCCCGGGGGTCGGGTCTACAGGGAACAACACGAGGTTATGCAATGAGTGACATTGGCGAGCGGGTTAAGAAGATCGTGGTCGAACACCTTGGTGTTGAACCCGAGAAGGTTGTCGACGCTGCGAGCTTCATCGACGACCTCGGCGCCGACAGTCTGGACACCGTCGAGCTGGTGATGGCGTTCGAAGAGGAATTCGGTTGCGAGATTCCGGACGACGCCGCGGAAACGATTCTCACCGTCGGTGATGCCACGAAGTTTCTCGAGAAGAACGCGAAGAGCTAAGCTCTTCATTTTCGCGGGGACAACATTGAAACCGGACGGGCCGCTTCCCAGCGGTCAGCCGGTTTCTTGTTATTGGCCGTGAGTCTTTCGATGCGGAGTTTTCGGATATGAGGCGGGTTGTCGTCACTGGTCTCGGCATGGTGTCGCCGCTCGGCTGCGGCGTCGAACCGAGCTGGAGACGCATCCTGAACGGCGAGAGCGGCGCGCGCCGGATCGAGAGTTTCGATGTCTCCGATCTTCAGACGAAATACGCCTGCACCGTCGTGCGCGGCGACGGCACCAACGACACCTTCAATCCCGACACGTGGATGGAGCCGAAGGACCAGCGCAAGGTCGACGACTTCATCATCTTCGGCATGGCCGCAGCCGGCCAGGCGCTCGACGACGCCAACTGGCACCCTCAGTCCGAAGAGGACAAGTGCGCGACCGGAACCATGATCGGATCCGGCATCGGCGGCCTCAGCGGCATCGCCGACACCGCGATCCTGCTGAAGGAGCGCGGACCGCGCCGGGTGTCGCCGTTCTTCATTCCCGGCCGCCTGATCAACCTCGCCTCCGGCTACGTTTCGATCGCGCACGGGCTGAAGGGGCCGAACCATTCGGTGGTCACGGCCTGCTCGACCGGCGCGCATGCGGTCGGCGATGCCGCCCGCCTGATTGCGCTGGGGGACGCCGATGTGATGGTCGCCGGCGGCGCCGAGTCGCCGATCAGCCGCATCGGCATTGCCGGCTTCAACGCCGCACGCGCGCTCTCGACCGGGTTCAACGAGACGCCCGAGAAGGGCTCGCGTCCCTATGACAAGGACCGCGACGGTTTCGTGATGGGCGAGGGCGCCGGCGTCCTGGTGCTGGAAGAACTCGATCACGCCAGGCGCCGCGGCGCGAAGATCTATGCCGAAGTGATCGGCTATGGCCTGTCGGGCGATGCCTACCACATCACCTCGCCGTCCCCCGACGGCGATGGCGGCTTCCGCAGCATGGCCGCTGCGCTGAAGCGCGCGGGGATTACGGCCTCCGATCTCGACTACATCAACGCGCACGGCACCTCGACGCCTCTCGGCGACGAGATCGAGCTCGGTGCAGTCGAGCGTCTGCTCGGCAACGCCGCCTCCAAGGTTGCGATGTCCTCGACCAAATCGTCGACCGGACATCTCCTCGGCGCCGCCGGTGCGATCGAAGCGATCTTCGCCATTCTCGCGATTCGCGATAATGTCGTGCCGCCGACGATTAACCTCGACAATCCGTCGGTGGAGACGGCGATTGATCTCGTGCCGCATAAGGCGAAGAAGCGCGAGGTCAATGTCGCCTTGTCGAACTCTTTTGGTTTTGGCGGTACCAATGCGTCGGTGATCGTCCGGCGTTTGGCCAGTTAGTTTGCGTTCGAGACGAATCCACCGTTTTGCCGTATTCGGCGATAGTCATAGAAGTGGGCGCGTGCATTTGGCAGGGCAAGCGATTGTCAGGTCGCGATTGAACCGGCAGGATTCAGGTTATTTCGATGAGTGAAAGGCCGCCCATTTCGCCCCGGAGTCCGCGGGCAGCGCTCGAGCCCGAGCAACTCCCGCCGCCGCCGAAGCGATCGGAGCGCGCGCGCAATCCTTTCGTGGTCGTCGGCAACGCCATCATCACCCTCCTGCTGATTGCCATGCTCGGCGCCGGCGGCGTGTATTATTACGGCCGGCAGGTGCTCGAGGCGCCCGGACCGTTGAGGGAAGACAAGATCGTCAACATCCCGCAGCGCGCCGGCAAGCGTGACATCGCCGAAACGCTGAACCGGGAAGGCGTCGCCGACATCAATCCGTGGGTGTTCATCGCCAGCGTTGCTGCGCTGAAGGCGAGCTCGGACCTCAAGCCCGGTGAATATTCATTCCAGAAGAACGCATCGCTGCGCGACGTCATCGCCACGATCGTCGAGGGCAAGGTGGTGCAGCATGCAGTCACGATTCCGGAAGGGCTAACCTCCGAGCAGATCGTGGCGCGTCTGTCCGACAACGACATCTTCACCGGCAGCGTGCGCGAACTGCCGCGCGAGGGCACGCTGCTGCCGGAGACCTACAAGTTCCCGCGTGGCACCCCTCGCGAGCAGGTGGTCCAGCGCATGCAGCAGGCGCACAAGCGTGTGCTCGCCGAGATCTGGGAGCGTCGCAACCAGGACATTCCGGTCAAGTCGCCGGAGCAGCTGGTGACGCTGGCTTCGATTGTCGAGAAGGAAACTGGCAAGCCCGACGAGCGCAGCCGCGTCGCCGCGGTGTTCGTCAACCGCCTGAAGCAGCGCATCAAGCTGCAGTCCGATCCGACCATCATCTACGGTCTCGTCGGCGGCAAGGGCACGCTGGGCCGGCCGATCAAGCGCAGCGAGATCACGCAGCCTTCGCCGTACAACACCTATGTGATCGAGGGGCTTCCGCCGGGACCGATCTCCAACCCCGGCCGCGCTTCGCTGGAGGCGACCGCCAATCCGGCCCGCACCCGCGACCTCTATTTCGTCGCCGACGGCACCGGCGGGCATGCCTTCACCGAGACTTACGACGCGCATCAGAAGAACGTCGCCAAGCTCCGCGCGATGGAAAAGCAGATCCAGAACGACACGGTGGAGCCGGCCGAGGATGCGCCGCCCCCGGCCGCCGCCGCGCCCGGGGCTGCGGACGCGCCGACCGCGACGACGCCGGCGCGGCCCAACCAGCAGAAAAAGCAGCCGTCACGGCCGGCCAGTCCAGCCAATCCCGCGCCGGCGCGGCAGGGCGCGGTGCAACCCTCGCCGCCGGTGGTCCAGCGCTAGGCGCGTTGCAGACCTGCCTGCGGGACTTTGCGGATTCCACTTTCCTGCAAAATAGTCTTAAGATTCGCGTGGCTTGATGCCTTGCGAATCCCGTGTTTCCGGAGAAATTGACCTGATGGCGCTGTCGTCCATGACCGGCTTTGCAAGAAGCCACGGCGCAAGCGGGCCGTACACGTTCGAATGGGAATTGAAGTCGGTCAACGCCAAGGGCTTTGACCTCAGGGTGCGGCTGCCGCAGGGGTTCGACGAGCTTGAGGCCCACGCCAAAAAGCGCGCCGGCGAGCTGCTCTCGCGCGGCACCGTCTACGCCAATCTCACCGTCAAGCGCGCCAACGCCGCCGCCACGGTTCGTGTCAACGAGGACGTGCTCAACGCCGTCCTGAAGGCCGCCGCCATGATCGCCGGCAAGGTCGATGCGGTGGCCCCGAGCATCGACGGCCTGCTCGCCATCAAGGGCGTCGTCGAGGTCGCCGAGCCGGAGGGCGATGAGGAGGAGGACAAGGCCGCGCGTATCGCTGCCGCGGAGGCCTTCGACAAGGCACTCGACGAGCTCGTCGCGATGCGCAAGCGCGAGGGGACTTCGCTCGGGCAGATCCTGATCCAGCGGGTGGAAGAGGTCGAGCAGCTGGCGAAAAAGGCGGAAGCCGCGCCCGGCCGCAAGCCGGAGGCGATCAAGGCCAGACTCGCCGAGCAGATCGCCGCGCTGCTGGACACCACCGACCGCTTCGATTCCGACCGTCTGATGCAGGAGGCGATCCTGATCGCCACCAAGGCCGACATCCGCGAGGAGCTCGACCGCATCGCCTCGCACATCGCGCAGGCGCGCGAGCTGATCGGCAAAGGCGGCCCGATCGGCCGCAAGCTCGATTTCCTGGCGCAGGAATTTCACCGCGAGGTCAACACCTGCTGCTCGAAGTCGAACGACATCGAGCTAACCAATACGGGGCTGGCCATGAAAAACGTGGTCGAGCAGTTCCGCGAGCAGGTCCAGAATCTGGAGTGATCGATGACGATGGGCGGTCACGCAACTGACGGTGTCGAGCGGCGCGGATTGATGTTCGTGCTGTCCTCGCCCTCGGGCGCGGGCAAGACGACGCTGTCGCGTCTCTTGATCGAGCGGATGCCCGGCTTGAAAATGTCGGTCTCGGCGACGACGCGCGCAATGCGGCCAGGCGAGGTCAACGGCAAGGATTATTCGTTCGTCGACAAGGCGACGTTCGAGGCGATGGTGAAGGCTGGCGAACTCCTGGAATGGGCGACGGTCTTCGACAACAGCTACGGCACGCCGCGCGGGCCGGTCGAGGCGGCGTTGTCAGCCGGGCAGGACGTGCTGTTCGACATCGACTGGCAGGGCACGCAGCAATTGCGCGAAAAGGCGCGTGCCGATGTCGTCAGTGTCTTCATCCTGCCGCCCTCGGCGGCCGATCTAGAAAAGCGCCTGCACTCACGCGCGCAGGATTCAGACGAGGTGATCCGGAAGCGGATGAGCCGCGCCAGCCACGAGATGAGCCACTGGGCCGAGTACGACTACATCGTGATCAACTACGACGTCGACGAGGCCTTCGCCGAGGTGCAGTCGATCCTGAAGGCCGAGCGCCTCAAGCGCGAGCGGCGGATCGGCCTCGCAGGCTTCGTTCGAAGTTTGCAAGCTCAGCTTCAAGGTTAGGCCGCGACAGGCGCGGGCCTTGCTTCGCCAGCTGTTCCAGCATCGTCGTGATGCCGTCGACGTCGACCGTATCCTCCCGGTCGCGGCCTGCAGGCGCGTGATCGCGATCCTCGCCGCTCTCGCTGGCGGCAGGCTGGGGCGCAGCAGCCTCGATCCGGAATTCCCGGTCGAACGTCTTGATCTCGACCTCATCGCGTCCGGTCTCGGCGGGCCCTGCGGCAGCTGCCGCGGCACGCGGCTTGCGCGCGTCGATCAGTTCGATCTCATGGCCGAGCGCGGCAAGCTTGGTCACTTGCTTGGCCGCTTGCGGACGTGCTTCATCGAAGTCGACCGGGCGCAGCGGTGCGCGCGTTGCGTCGGCCGCCGTCGCACCGAGCCAGGGTGCGTGGCTTGCGTTATGGTCCTGCGGCGCCCAATCGTCCCAATGCCCGCGGCGGTCGGCGGACTGGACTCGGACGCGTCCGCCGGCGAAGCGGTAGATGAGGCTGGCGAGGATACCGGCGAGCGCCAGCGCCCCGCCGATCACCAGCAGCAGCATCTGCAGCGAGCCGGTCGGCTTGTCGGCGCTGCCGTCCGCTGCGGCCGGGGCGATTGGAGCGGGAGGCTTAGCCGGCTTCGCGCTCGGCGGCGCGGCGGCCGCGACGGGAGCAGGCTGCGGCTGTGGTGCGGGGGAGAGAGCCGGCGTGGCGGCGTCGGGCCAGCGCGTGGCGCCGGCAGGCTGCTGCGCGGTGTCGTTGATGGTGGCCGGCGGCTGTTGCGCGACCGGCGGCGTACTCGCTGCTGCCGGCGCAGGCGCAGTCATGTTCGGCGCACCCGGCGCGGCACTTTGTGGAGCAGCGTATTCGGCACGCGCGTTCTGCACCGATTGCGGCGCGGTCGAATCCGTATTTTGTGCGTCGGGTGTCGCCTGCGCGGCCTTGGAGGCTTTGTCGCCGGCCGCCCGCAGATACCAGCACTGCCGCTTGGTCGTGCGTTCGAGGCGATAGTGCCAGTGCTGCCCCTGCGGCGCGGCGCCCTTCGGCGAGCCCAGGCAGTCGGCAGCCGTGCTGGCCGTGCTCGGTGTACTCGGCGCGTTCTGCGACACGGCAGCCAGTGGCGCGCCGGCGATGATGCTGCCGACCAGCGCGGATACGAATTTTGCGGTGCGGTTGCCCATCCTGGTCTCCCGGTTACGCTGACGCAACTCTTAACCACCGCTTTGTCATCAAAGACTTGGGTGGCAATGAGCCGCAAATCCGGAGAGGATGTGGCTTGAATCGGGCCTGCGGGGCGTTCGTTCCGCAGTGAAATCGGTCGTCTTGCCCTCGCTATTGCTTGGCTGAGGTCCAGGTTCCGCCGCAGCCGTCGGAGCGGCGCCAGGTTCCGGAACCGCTGCGGGCTCCGAGACGGCCGGACCCTGTGAAGGTCACGCCATCGCCTTCACCGACCGTGCTGACCGCACCGCTCGGGCTGACGGTCCCAGTGACGCCCTGGCCGATGACCTTGCCCGAGGAGACGACGACCGCGCCGGACGTGGTGCCGCCGCAGCCGACGCTGGTGACCACCCAGGCGCCATCAAAGCCACCGCCGCCACCACCGCCGCCGCTTCGCCGCGACGACGAACGCGGCTCTTCAGCGGCCGGCTTGCTCCGGCGCGCCGAGGGCGCGGGCTCGGCCGAGCGGTCTGAGGAACGATCCTGACGCGAGCCCGATAGCGACTTCTCGTCATTGCCGATCGAGCCCCCGGCGCTGCCGGATTGGGCGAGTGCGCAAGGCGAGGCGAGGGCGGCGGTGAGGAGCAAGGCGAGCGCTATCGGACGGGAAACGGCATTGAGCATGAGCAAAAAAATCCGAAATGAAAATGGCATCAGCGGCCGGAGCCGTCCGCACAGACAGATCCGATAATTCGGCAAGCTTTGCCAGCCTTGCCGCATTCGTCAAGCGCGGCGTCCCTGGCGCGCTGCACGCCCTCGCGCTGGACCAGCGACCAGGACTTGTCGGAGATCGCGAAGGCGCCGCAGCCTCGGCCGTAGAAGGAGAGCTCGATCGGGCATTTGGCGCCGGCGCAATTGCCGCGCGCATCCGCCACCGCCGCGCGCCGCGAGGCGTGGTTCCACGAGATGCCCCATTTGCTGTTGTCAGGACCGTAGACGATCGAGCCCCAGGGCTTGAGGTCCTCCATCTTGCGCATCCGCAGCAGCAGGCCCTCAGTTGCTTCCCCATTCGGTGCCATCGCGATCCTCTGCTGAAGTTTTGTGATCGCGCGGGTGAGGCCGTCGGCGGTATCTGGGTCGAAATTGAGCTCGTAGAGCCGTTCGCTGAGCTCACTGAGCAGCGCGGCATCGCGCAAGGGTACGCGGTCGGGATCGGCGCGCAGACGCTCCGCCGGCAGGGGATCGGGCCGCATCGCCGCGATCTGCGGCGGGGCCGTTTGCGTCGGGGGGACGAAATAGAAGGTGCCGTCGATCGGCGAGGACGACACCCAGGGCTGCTGCGCACCCGCGGTGGCGCGCTTCACGGCGAGGCCGACCTGGTTGAAGGTCTGGAACACGTCGAGGCCAGCGGTCCGGATCGTCGTCGCCAGCGCCTTGGTGTAGGGGCTGTGACCGTCGCTGCCGTCCTGGGCGACGTTGCCGGGCTGGGTCGCATAGGAGATCAGCGTGCCCTCGGGCGCACGCATCTGCGCGAGGCCGCCATCTGCGGCGCGCAAGCTGCGTGAGCCGAACGGGTTGTTGCGGCAGGCATCCAGGATCACGAGGTTGAGGCGGGTGCCGGAGCCCTGCATCTGGCGCAGCACGAGATTGACGTCGGTCATCTGAAAGTCGACATCGGCCTCCCGCGTCGGATTGGCGCCGACGGGCACGAGATAGTTGGAGCCTGCGACCTGGACGCCGTGGCCGGCATAATAGAACAGCGCGACATCGGCACCCTGGACCTGCTGGCCGAAGCTCTGCACGGCGGAGTCCATCGCGCCCTTGTCGAGATCGAGCTGGGCGCGTCCGCCGACCAGCGTGAAGCCGAGCGCGCCGAGCGTCTCCGCCATCAGGCTCGCATCCTTGGAGGGGTTGTCGAGCGGCGTGATGTTCTTGTAGGCGGAGTTGCCGACCACGAGCGCGATGCGCTTCTCGGCCGACGCCGGCTCCGCAATGACGACAAGCAGCGCCAGCGCCGCCATCGCCAAAACGCGATCGAAAATCCTCGCGCGCATCAAAATTCCTCAAATTAAACGGGGCCAGTCTAACAGCTGGATGCGCGGGCGAAAAGCGGCCGAGGGAGGAAGTGGGGCGTAGCTCACGTTGGTGTCCCAGGACGCGCTGCAGCGTTCTTACGCTGCTGCGCTGCGTCCGGGGCACGAGAGGAATCTGAGGCGCTTCCCCCGTCCTAATTGCAACTTGCTTCTCTAAGTGACGCTGTCATTCCGCGCGAAAGGGGCGAATCCAGTCCGCTGCGGCCTGTCGATTCAGTCACAGCGGCCTCTGGAATACTGGAGCACCCGCTTTCGCAGGTGATGGACACTGAGTGTGTGGCTGCAGATGCGCCTCTTCAATCTCGCGGCGCGTTCGCCCGAGGCTTGCTGTCGTTCGGCGCCCGATGAAGGCCAAAGGGCGCAGGGAACGCCGGGCGCCGGCGGCACCCGAGATCCGTGCGCGACAGAAATGCACACGGAGTCGATCACAGGTGATGCCGGTCGCCCGGCCTTCCCTGCGCGGCTGGTTTTAACGGTGTCCTTCGTGCTCTCCTCGGGGAGCGATGCACTATTGCCCCCGTCGCCTTGCGAGATGGCTGATGTGCGTGCCCGGTCGGGCCGCCATATCACCGCAAGCCTTGACGCACAGACCCGGGGCGTCAGGACCACACGACTTCTCCGTCCGCGGACGATCCCGCCTACATACCTGGAGGCTTGCGTGTGCTCGCCCCCAGACATCAACGGGACCGCTGTGACCGCGTGTCGTGCCGCGTCGCCTGAGGACTCACGGTTGCCCGCCCTGTCATCACGCGTGCCGCGCCGGCGCTACCGCGTCCACCGCAAGCTCGGCCCGCACGTGCGATCGCGAAGCGCCCCTTTGGCAAGGGCCGGGATGGGCGTCGTATCCCACAAATCCGAAATTCGGTAAAGGGGAATCCTTTGTAGAGAGGGCTGGACCGGGTGTTTTGCCCCGACGCTCGTCAGGGACCGCCGTTTTCCCGTCAGCAATGATTGACCCGACAATCAGTTTGTACTAATCATTAGTTATGACTTATTATACCTCGAACAGCCGGCCAGACTGCAGACCCAACGGGTTCGATTCGCATCGGGCGGTGGGTAGCTATGGCTAAAGACAGCGCGCAACTGGCGGCTCTCGGCGATCCGACCCGCAGGCGGATATTTGAACTCGTGGGTGCACGGCCACGCACGGTTGCTGAAATCACGCGGCAACTCACCGTGTCCCAGTCGGCCGTCTCACAGCATCTCAAGGTGCTTCGCGAATCTCGCCTGGTTCGCGCTGAGCCGAAGGGAGCTAGCAACGTTTATCACATCGATCCAACAGGGCTCGGCCAGATGCGTGCGTGGCTCGACCGGTTCTGGAGCGATACGCTGGCAGCTTACAAATTAACCGTCGAAAAACCAACGGAGGAAAAGAAATGAACACACGTGTATCGGCTGCGCCTGTAAAACAGTCTATCGTTGTCGAGGCGCCGATCGAGCGCGCGTTCAAAGTCTTCACTGAAGACTTCGGCAGCTTCAAGCCGCGCGAGCACAATCTGCTCAGCGTCGCCATCGCAGAGACTGTGTTCGAGCCGCGGGTGGGCGGAAGCGTTTATGATCGGGGTATCGACGGCAGCGAATGCCGTTGGGCGCGTGTGTTGGCGTTCGAACCACCAAATCGAGTCCTTCTGAGCTGGGATATCAGCCCGCGCTGGCAAATCGAGACTGATCCTGCGAACACCAGTGAATGGGAGGTGCGGTTCATCGCGGAGACGCCAAGCCGGACCCGTTTGGAGCTGGAACACCGTCACCTCGAACGGCACGGCGAAGGGTGGGAAGGCGTACGGAGTGGCGTTGATAGTGATCAGGGCTGGCCGCTCTACCTGCGGAGGTTTGCCGAACTGATTGCTGGCAGGGCTTGACGCGCTCTTTCCATGCGGCGTGACCGAGGGGCATCGCTTTGCTCCATCGATCGATCCTGCGGCCTGTCCGTTCACTTGAGCGGAACGGACAAGCCGCCGCCCGAGGCCGCTATTTCAGCGGCAAGAACAGCTCCGCGACTGTCTCATGCTCCGGCACTTCCGGGAAGAAGCTTAGCCGCTGGCAGTAGATCGGGAAGTCGCGTGCTTCCTCGCCGCTGGCCGGAAGCCAGTCGCGATAGAGGTAGCGCGCGGCGGGCTCCAGATTGTCGGTGTTGCCGACGACGCGCAGCACTGCGCAGCGTCCGCCCGGAATCTCGCCGGCTTTGATCGCTTCGCCGTTCGGCTCGATCGGTTGCTCGGTTCCGACACAGAGGTCCACGCTATAATCGGCGGGCGAGGCAGGCCGCCGCTCGGAACGCCAGACGTTGAAGGTCGGACTTGTCCTGGGGTGCAGGCCGGCGGCTTTGCGCCAGGCGATGAACCGCTGGATGGTGGCGGGAAGCGTCGCCGGGTCGCCCCGATGCTCCATGATCGCCACCACCTTCGTGGGGACATCGCGTATCGTTACGTCGGCGCTGGTAAAGGTCTTCTGCATGAGCTTGCTCCTTGCGTTGTCGAGAGGCCCGAAGGCCGCAAGCCACGGCTCCCAGTCGGGAGATTTCCGGAATGACGACGGCGATTGCCCGAACCGTTGCCGAAAGGCGCGGGCGAAGGCGCCCGGTGCATCGTAGCCGGCATCCATCGCGATCTCCGTGATGCTTTGAGCCTCGACGTAAGCCAGCCGGTAGGAAGCGCGCTTCATACGGGCCAGCTGGATATAGCGATGCACCGACAGCCCGAAGGCCGCCGCAAACTGCCGGTGGAAATGAAACTTCGAGAAGGCGGCAACACTGCTCAGCCTGTCCAGGTCCAGATCGTCGTCCAGATGCCGGTCGATGTGATCCAGCACCCGCTGCATCCGGGCATGGTAGTTTTGAAGCGCCGCCGTCATCGTTTTCGTTCTCCGTGGCAGCACCAGCTAAAGCGCATGGAGGCATCACATGCTCCACCGATCTTGCGGTTTTGCCATGGCGCGGAGACCGTCGCCAAGATGCTTTCGGCTCTGGAAACTTCTCGCCTCTGCCGTCGTTGACTCGCGGCTGAGGAGACGCCATGCCGATCAAGGATCAGGTCAAGAATTTCGCCAAGAAGCTGGTGGAGCACCACCCCGATGCGGCGACTTTGCGTGCGCTCGTGCGGGCGCGTAAAACGACAGAACTGCATTTTCGCGACGACGGCATCGTTCCGAACAACCCGAAATTTCCGGTGCTGCTCTATCGCGGCGCGGTGAACCTGAAGAACCGGCGTTTTCCCCCTGACGTCATCATGGACACGCTGTTCGACACGAATGGCTGGGGCAGGTCGTGGCGCGACACCGTGTACGACTTCGTTCACTATCATTCGCAGATTCACGAAGTGATGGGCGTGGCGCGCGGCGCGGCCAGGCTCGAGTGCGGCGGGATCAAGGGGCGGATCCTGAGTGTGAAGGCCGGCGATGTTCTGGTCCTTCCCGCAGGCACGGGACACCGCCTCATCGAGTCCAGCCGGGACTTTCTGGTCGTCGGCGCGTACCCCCAGGACGGGACCTACGACGAGTGCACCGACACGCGAGAGCGTCCCGACGCCGTCAAGCGCATCGCCAAGGTCCGCAAGCCGAAGACGGATCCCGTCGCTGGACCCGGCGGCCCGCTGCTCAAGTCATGGCGCACACTCCCGTCGCGGTCGTGAGGGATGCTTCGCTGCAGTCCCGCGCGAGATCGGAACATGGGGAACAACTCGCCTGTGGGCACGTCTTTGATCAGACGAGGGAGATACCCATGAAAGCGCTGATTGCCGCGGCCGCATTTGCAGCCATGTCCGGTCCCGTGATTGCTCAGAATACGGGGCCGGCTCCGCAGACCGGCATGGACAGGCCGGAAAACACCAACGGTGCCACGGAGCGAGGGACGATGGACACCACAGGCATGAATGCCAATCGGGCAAACCAGCCCGAAAGCAAAGGCGTGTCCGGACAACGCAGGGCAGGCGACAAGAAGAAGTAACCGACGGGCGCTCCGTGAGCTCGCATTGCTCCGTCCAGCTCAGGGCAGATAGTCCGGCGTGAAATCCGCAAGTTTGCGCAGCTCTTCGGGCTGCAGCAGATCGATCTCGCTGCCCTCCCAAGCGATCAATCCGCGATGCCTCAGTTCCTGAATGGTGCGATTGACATGGACGATCGACAGTCCGCAGGCGTCGGCAACGTGCCGCTGCGTCATCGGCATCTGGAAGCAGCCGTCCTTGAGAAGGCCGACGACCTCCAGCCTTGCGGCGAGCTCGCAGATGAGGTGCGCGACCTTGGGCAAGGCCGCCTGCGCGCCGAGGCGGGCGATCCATTGCCGCGAAATCGCCGCATCGATCAGGGTCTCGCGCCAGAACGCGCGAGTCAAATGGATCGAGCTGCCGAGAAGCTGCTTGAGCTGGCTGTGCGCGACTGTGCCGACGATGGTCGGTCCGAGGCTGACGAGGTCCGCATCCATCGGCGGGACGAGCAGCGTGTGCAGGCAGGGCATGTCGCCGGGAACGTGGAACGCAAGGATCTGGCTACGGTCGCCGACGATGCGGGCCTGGTACAGGAAGCCGCTCACGACGAACACGCAGCGCGAGGAGGCCTCCCCCTGGGGCAGCACGATCTCGCCGTCGGCGACCTGGCGCAGCGCGGAGGGCAGGGCGGCGATCTGCCGGCGCTCGTCCTCGGACAGGCCTTCGATCGCCTGCAGACGCGCGATGAACTTCGGATGTGGCATGAGCCCGCCGTGGTGCTTCAACGGTCGCGCGGCACCGACGCCGAGCGGAACGCGCGGATGGTGCGGGCGAGTTCCTGATCGGACATCGGCCTGACCGGCTCCTTCGACATGCCCGTAGCGACGCCATCGCTGGTGCTGTCGAGGTGCTCGCTCCTATCGGACGTGAACAGGCTGCGGATGCGCCTCAGGATCGTCGTAGGGCTCATGAAGGAACGGCTCGGCTCGGCTCGCAATCGAGGGTGACGGGCGGATGCGACCCCGGGCGCAAACCGGTTAGCAACCTGTGCTTCCGACTTGCGTTCTAGTCCCCTGAACCCATGCCGGTCGTATCATTTGATAGAACCGGTGGCATTTTTGGTGGCCGCATGGAAAAAGCCCACGATGTGTTGATACGGAACCTGTGCGAGCACACCGCGCTGGCCGATGAGGATCTTGCCGATATCCGGGCGCTCACCTTCACACTGCGCGATTTCGAGCCCAACGAGGATTTCATCCGTCAGGGCGACGAACCCGAACATTCGGCGCTGGTCGTCTCGGGCATGGTCGCACGCTATCATCTGCTCGGCGGCGGCCGGCGACAATATCTCGCGTTCCATCTTTCCGGCGACCTTCCGGACGCGCAGGGCCTGTTCATCGACCAGATGGACCATGGATTGAGCGCACTGGGGCCGGCCTCAGTCGCCTTCATCCCGCATCGCGAATTGCTCATGATGTTCCGGCGGCGGCCAAGCTTTGGCCTGGCGGTCTGGCGCGAGACGCTGCTCGATGCCGCGATCTTTCGCGAGGCGATCACCAACAACAGCGCCCGGCCGATGCAGGCGCGCATGGCGCATCTGTTCTGCGAGCTGTTCTACCGCGCCCGCTCCGCGCAGCTCGTCCATGGCAATCGCTGCCGCATGCCGATCAGCCTGGTGCAACTCGGCGAGACGCTGGGCATGGCGATCGCGACCGTGAACCGGACAGTGGCCGAGCTCAGGCGCAGCGGAACCATGGATCTGCGCGAGGGCGAGCTGATCGTGCTGAAATGGCGCGCCTTGCAGCGGCTCGGCGATTTCAGCCCGACCTATCTGCACCAGAAACGTCAGTCGCCGCCGCGTGCGTGAGATCGCCGCGTGCTAAAGCATGATCCGGAAAAGTGCGCAGCGGTTTTCCGAAAAGATCGTGCTAAAATAACAACCTGAAGCGCGATGGCGGTTCATCCTAATCGCATCGCCCTTTAGCCATCGGCGGCTGTCGCCCTGCCGAGCACTTCGTCAAAATGCTTCTTCACCCAATCGTTGCAGCAGCAGGCCCTGGCGTCCAGAGCGGCTGCGTCGAGGATCAGGATGGCACCGCGGCGGGTGGCGAGGATGCCCCTTGCCTTGAACATCTGGATGACGCGGCTGGCATAGCTGCGAGAGACGCCGAGGATGCCGGCGAGTTGCTCGTGAGTGAGGGGAATCTCGGCTTGGCCGATATGTTGCTGCGTGGAGATGATCCACTTGGCGGCGCGCTGTTCGATCGAATGGGCGGCGTTGCAGGCGGCGTTCTGCAACAACTGCGCGAACTGGCAGTCGGCATAGCGCGAAAACATCTCTTGCAAGGCGGCCGACCGCTGCTGCGCCTGCTCGAGCGCGCGCAGCGGCAGCCGGACGAGCGTGCCGCCGAGCTTTACGACGATGCGGGAGTAGGCGAGCCAAGGGGTGCGGCCGGCGGTAATGCCCACAGCGCCCTCGCGTCCGACCAGCAGGCTCTCGACCTCGCGATCATCCTCGACCGGTACGGCGAACGACACGAACGTGGGGCCGCAGGGGAAATGAACCGCCCCTACGGCATCGCCCGGGTGATGCAGGATGTGGTTCGCCTCGAGTTCGACCAGCTGGAGATGAGGTGCAAGACGTTCGAAATCTCGGGGGGCGAGCTGCCGGAGCAGATCGTTCTGGGGCCGACCGGTCACGGTTTTTTCTCTTGGCTGGCCGGGAATCGGCGCCGGCCAGAACCCTACGTTTCCGTGGCGGAACCAACGGTTCCAAAGTGTACACAAGGCGGCGCCGGGGGCCTAAAAGTTCTCGCGCCGCCTTTGCGGAAATCTGGAAGGCAGAGCAGCGAGGCTGCATGCGCGCGGCCCGGCAGCGTCAATCTTCGCGAAGTCTGTTCAGGAGTGAACATAGCGGCTCGCGGATTGGCGTACCGTACTGGTGCAGCGCCATGCCCCGTGGCTTTGCCCGACGGACCGCCGGCCGTGATCTGCCCGAATGCCGCCGGGCCGGCGGGTCCTAAGGTGGTGGTGATGATCACCCGAAGCGGGCTTCACGGTCTTCGGAGGATCGGAGTTGCGCCGCATGCGCGCGGTAGGCGTCGATCGCCCTGTTGGCGAGCATCAGCTGCCGGCGTTCGCCCGTCCTGAGCTGGGCTTCGATCGCGTCGAGAATGACGTTGGCGCTCTCGTCCGGCGGGCCGAGCTCGCCGCTCTGCTCCAGGCAGCTCCAGGCGATGAAGAATGCGCTTTCGACGGTGCAGCGAATGGACATGCGCTGCCAACGCGGCGGGGCCGAAGGCGTTCCGTGCAGCGGGCGCAACTTGCGTCGGGCCCGCCGCCGCGAAGGCTCAGTTCTTCAGCACGATGCGGCCGACGACCTTGCCGGCGCGTAGCTCGTCGATCCATTTCTGGACGTCGCCCATCGGCTCCTCGCGCATCGGCGTCGGCTTGATCTTGCCGGCGCGCGCCAGCGCCATCAGCTCCTGGGCCTCAGCGAGCGTGCCGACCATGAACCCCTCGATCGTCATGCGCTTATAGACCCACTGCACCATCGGCAGCGTGAACTGGCCGCCCATCAGGCCGGAGACCACGATCTTGCCGCCGCGCGCGGCGACGGCGACGGCGAACGCCATCGACTTCTCGTTGCCGGCGAAATCGACGATCTCGTCGAAGCCGCCTTCGGTCTCCTTCAGGATGCGCTTGATCACGTCGGGCTCGGACGGATCATAGGCGACGGCGGCACCGTTTTTCAGCGCGGTGTCGCGCGCGGCCGCCGAGAGGTCGGCGACCGTGATCGGCTGCTTGAACATCGCCTGCGCGAACGACAGGCCCATCATGCCGACGCCGCCGAGCCCGATCAGCAAGAGGTTGCGCTGGCGGGGGCGATCGACCAGACGCTTGAGCGCGCCATAGGCGGTGACGCCGGAGCACATCAGGGTCGCGGCCTGGTTGACGGGCAGAGGATCGTAGTCGAGCAGATATTTGGCGTCAGGCACCAGCACGTGGGTGGCGAAGCCGCCGTCGATGGAGACGCCGAGGAAGCGCTGCTTCGCGCACAGATTCTCGTCGCCATTGGCGCAGTCGCGGCACTGGCCGCAGCCGATCCAGGGGAAGACGGCCTTCTTGGTGCCGACGAGACCGGCAGCGACGTCCGGACCGACCTCGTCGACCACGCCGGCAATTTCGTGGCCAAGCGTGAAGGGCAGCGTCATGCCGCGCGTGGTGTCGAGCTTCTTGCCGCCGCCGAGATCGGCGTAGCCGTCCTGGATGTGGAGATCGGAATGGCAGAGGCCGCAGCGCTCGATGCGGACCAGCACCTCGCGTCCTTCAGGCTTCGGCGTGTCGACGATGGTCTCGCACAAGGGCGCGTCGAACTTGACCAGGGACTGCCTGCGCATCAGCGCCATATTCTCTCCTCCGGAATTCTATTATTTGGTTTCGCTGCGTATATCCGCCAATTCACAGGCCATGGCAACAAAGCCTGATATCGGAATGGTCTCGGCGCGCCGCGTCGCATCGACGCCGGCGGCCTGTGCAAGCCGCGCCGGATCGGCGCCGAGCGACTTCAGGCTTTGCCGCAGCATCTTGCGGCGCTGACCGAACGCGGCGGCGGCGACCTGTTCGAGCAGCCTGCGATCGCAGGGCAGAGGTTCTGCGCGCGGCGTGAAGCGCACGACGGAGGAGGTGACCTTCGGCGGCGGCACGAAGGCGGACGGCGCAATGTCGAACAGGATCTTGGTCTCGCAGCGCCAGTTGGCGAGCACGCCGAGCCGGCCATAGGCCTCCTCGTCCTCGCGCGCGACGATGCGCTCGCCGACCTCGCGCTGGAACATCAAGACCATCAGATCGTACCAGGGCGGCCAGGGCTCGCTCGTGAGCCAGGTGATCAGAAGCTGGGTCGCGATGTTGTAGGGCAGGTTGGCAACGATTTTTGCTCGTTCGCCATCGAGCAGCGGACGCGGATCGAAGGTCATGGCATCGCCATGCACGATCTCGAGCCTGTCAGGATAGCGCGCGGAGATTTCCTGAAGCGCCGGTATCGCGCGCTCGTCATGCTCGATGGCGATGACGCGTTTGGCGCCGAGCGCGAGCAGCGCGCGTGTCAGCCCGCCGGGGCCAGGGCCGATCTCGACGATGGTGGAGTCTTCCAGCGGCGCGGCCGCGCGCGCGATGCGCGCGGTGAGATTGAGGTCGAGCAGAAAGTTCTGGCCGAGCGATTTGCGCGCCGACAGCGCGTGCTGGCGAATGACCTCGCGCAGCGGCGGGAGGTCGTCGATCGCGCTCATCAGGTTTGCGAAGCCGCCATGCGGCTTGCGAGCTTCAAGGCTGCGATCAGGCTGGCCGGATTGGCCTTGCCGGTGCCGGCGATGTCGAAGGCGGTGCCGTGATCGGGCGAGGTGCGGATCAAGGGCAGGCCGAGCGTGACGTTGACCGCGTCGTCGAAGGCGACGGTCTTGATCGGGATCAGCGCCTGGTCGTGATACATGCAGACGGCGCAGTCATAGGTGCTGCGCGCGGCCTCGTGGAACATGGTGTCGGCGGGCAGCGGGCCTCTTGCCTCGATGCCGTCGCTGCGCAGCGTTTTCAGCGCCGGCGCGATGATGGTCTGCTCCTCGTGGCCGAGCGAGCCGTCTTCGCCGGCATGCGGATTGAGGCCGGAGACCGCGATGCGCGGCCGCGCGATGCCGAAGCGGGATCTCAGCTCGGTTGCGACGATGCGGACGGTCGAGGCGATCAGCTCGCTGGTGAGCTGCGCCAGTGCCTCGCGCATCGAGACGTGGATGGTGACGGGCACCACGGCGAGCTGCGGCGACCACAGCATCATCACCGGCTGCGGCACGCGGCCGTCCTCTGCTGAGAGCTCGGCGAGGAATTCGGTGTGGCCGGGATGACGGAAGCCGGCGCGATAGAGCACGCTCTTGGCGATCGGATTGGTGACCACGGCCCCGGCGCGGCCCTCGCGGACATCGGTGACCGCCTGCCGGATCGAGGCCAGCGCGGCCGATGCGCTCGATGCATCGGGCTTGCCAGGCTCGGCGGTCGCGCGCTCGCCGGTGGCAACCACCGGCAGGGCGTCAGTGAAGGCGGCCTCGGCTTCGCCGGGGCTCACCGCGGCAATCCTGAGATCGGCGGCGAGCGCTTTGGCGCGTCGCGCGATCAGCGCCTCGTCGCCGAGCAGGTAGAAGGCCGGCAGGTTCAGCTCGCGGCGCCTCAGCCAGGCTGCGATCGTGATGTCGGGGCCGATGCCGGCGGGCTCTCCCAGGGTCAGGGCAAGGGGAAGTGGCTTTGCTGCGCGATGGGCCATCAGCGGTTGCGATATTCGATCATCGCCGCCTTGCGGAGGTCGTCGAGATAGGCCTTCTGGGTCTTCTCGTACTTCTCCTGATACATCTTCTCGCGGACCTCGCGCTTCTTCGGCGTGTCGATCATGGTCGGCTTGCGCGCGCACAGCACCACCATCTCGATGCCGTTCTTGGTCAGCTCGGGCGCGGTCAAATGGCCGATCGGCGTATCGTCGAGCACCTTGCGCAGCGCCTCCGGCAGTTCCGCGGTGGTCTTGGTGACGCTGTCGCGGATGGTGGCGTTCGGGGTCGAGCGGAACAGCGAATTGGCTTCCTCGCAGCTGGCGACGCGCGAGCGATAGGTCTCGGCTTCCTTCTTGCGTGTTTCCAGGAACGCCGCCGACGAGCCGCGCGGCACGATCAGCACGATCGGCTGCATCTTGTATTCGGTGCCTTCGATCTGAAGCTTGTCGCCGGTCTGGGCCTGCACGGCTTGCGCGACGTCGCGCTCGCCGACGAGCAGCTTCTCCTTGAAGCGGCCGCGCACGAGGCTGGTCCAGACCATCTCGGCCTTCATGCGCCCCTTCAGCGTTTCGGGGCGGACGCCCTTGGATTCGAGCGACTTGGTGAGCTGCTCGGGCGAAATGCGCATGCGCTGCGCCATGCCCTCGTAGGACTGGTTGACGTCGGAGACGCCGGGATCGACCCCGAATTTCTTGCCTTCCTTGAGCTTCACCTTGTCGTCGATCAGCTCCTTGATGACCTCCTGCCGGGGCGGGGTCTTCTGCGTCGTCAGCTGGTCGAGCTTGGCGCGCTGATCGATGTCGAAATCGGTGATCGGATCGCCGTTGACCATGACGACGATGTTCTGCGCGCGCGACGGCGAGGGCAGTCCGGTCAGGATCAGCCCGGCACTGATGGCAAGCAGGAGGCGGAAGACAGGCAATGGGGTCGTCATGATTGTCGCTCGCATGTCAACCGCCTCGAGCCTGTGTTGGGGGCAAGCGCGGCCGGCACTTCAAACCGTTCACTGGAGGCCGGCGGAACTGCTGGTCGTCGACGAGGTCGCCAGCGTGCGCAGGCCGATCTGGAACATGAACGCATGGCTCAGCACGGGCGGCGCGGTGCCCGCAGAATAGCTATACGAAGTTACATAGTTCGCCGCCAGCACGAAGCAATCGTCGACGTAGCCGGCGCCGAGCACATACTGGTTGATCTTGTTGGCCTCGAGGTCCCACCGCGCCGAACCCGACACCACCCAGTTGGTGGCGAGCTTGATCGAGCCCGAGGTCAGGATGCCCTCGCGGCGGGTCAGATAGCCGAGTTCCGGCTGCGGCGCGTAATTGCCGTACAGCACGGCGACCGACCAGCGATTGAAATTCGCGCGGCCTTCCGCCTCGAAGCGCTGGACGTTCCAGGTCTGCTCATCCATGCGTGAGCGGACGCTGAACGTATAGGTGCTGTTGGGCGAGTAGCTGGCGCTTGCGACATAATCGGAACGCGGCTTGTCCAGGCCGGAATCCAGACCGGTATTGATGGAGTCCTGGACCGCGAAGGAGTTCATGCCGAACAGCTGGTAGGACTGGCCGAACAGCACCTTGACCGCGCCGCCCTTGTCGAACTGCGTGGTGGACTGCACGCCGACATTGGCGCGGCCGCCGCCCTCGACACGGTCGTAGCCGGAGAACTTGTCGACGCTGAACAGGTTCGAGGCGTCGAACACCATGCTCTGCGCGTCCTCGTTCGGGAACCTGCCGGCATAGGTCTCGTTCGGCCGGATGATGATCTGCGCGATCGGCTCGACCGTGGTCGATCCCCAGGGCTGAATGTTGATGAAGGGGTAACGGTATTCCAGGCCCACGGTCGGCATCAGGCGGAACGCCTGGGTGTCGCCGACGGGAAGATAGTTCGACACGCCCGGCTGATTGGAGACCGAGGAGTTGATCGCGTCGGCGCGCAGACTGGCGAACGGCGTCCAGATCTGGCCGAGCGGATCGGTAAACGACTTGCGCCACTGCGCTTCGGCCGTAAGGCGGGTATAGCTGCCGGGGAAGCCGCGCAGCAGGCACTGCGAGGGCGTGCGGGCCAGCGGATCGGCCGACGCCGTCGTGCACAGGCTGTTGGTGTTGGCGATCGTCGTGATCGGATCGAACACCGCCTGATCGCGCGACATGTTCACGAAATTGGTCTTGTAGCTGAACTCGCCGCCAAAGACCGGATAATTGAGCACATTGGAATAGTCGATCACCGGATAGACGATCGGCACCTGGCTCTGGTTACCCGAATAGCTGAGCCAGTACATCGTGCGCGCGTCGAAGAAGCTGCGGTTGCCGACGCCGGTCAGATAGAGCTGCGACAGCGCTTCCGTCGGCAGCAGCAGGAACGAGCCGAGCGGATCGCGGTACTGGTAAAGCCGGTAGTCCGAGAAGAAATAGTAGTCGGACATCACGACGCCGTCCCAACCCCAGACCCATTTGTCGTTCAGCGCGAACTGACCCTTGGTGTCGACGGCGCCGCGGAACTGGCGGTCGCCGGGCTGTCCGGCAAAGGCGCCGGGATCGAGCTGGTCGATGCCGTAGGCGCGGATCTGGTAGGCGCCGTCGATCAGGCGCTGACGGAATTCGCCCTGCAGCAGCACGCCCTGCCGCGACATGAAGCGGGGGGTGATGGTTGCGTCCATGTCGGGCGCGATCGCCCAATAATACGGAACTTCGGCGCCGAAGCCGGTGTTCGTCGTGCCCGGAAAGTAACCCGGCATCAGGAAGCCGCTCTTGCGCTTCACGGTGGGGTCGGGCGTCGAGAAATAGGGCATGTAGGCGAGCGGCACGCCGAAGAATTCGATCTGTGCCGTCTCGAAATACAGCATCTTCTCCTGCTGGTCGTGGATGATGCGCGCACCCTTGACCTGCCACAGCGGCGGCTTCTTCGGATCGTCCTTGCACGGCGCGCAGGCCGTGTAGACGCCGTTCTCGAATACCGTGTAATTGCCGCTGGAGCGATCGGCACGGCTCGCGGCCATGCGGGTCTGGTCGGCGGTGTCCACGCGCAGCGAATCGACGAAACCGTCGCGGTAATCGTCGGAGAGATCCATGATCTCGGCATAGGTGATCTTGCCGTCGGCATCCGTCATGCGGATGTTGCCTTCGGCATGCAGCCGCTTGGTCTTCTGGTCGTAGATGACCCTGTCGGCTTCGACGCTGGTGCCGTTGTAGAACAGCTGGACGTTGCCGACCGCCGAGACGCGCGAATTGTTGTAGTCGTAGTCGACCTCGGTCGCCTGCACCAGCATCTGGTTGTCGTTGGGAGCCTTGGGCGGCTTCGGACGCGGCGGCAGCGGATTGTAGGTGAAGCTCTGGGCGGAGGCCGGGGCCACGGCGGCAACATCGAGCAGCCCGCCGAGCAAGGCAGCGGTGACGACGGTGAGCAACAGCCTTCGGATGGACAAGCCGCACCCGTTCGCGCGCACTACGGTGCGCCGCGTCAAACGAGACACGAGTCCGCGATGGACGGCAGTCACTAACCGTCCTCCTGATACAACAAGGCCAAAAAGCCGGTGAGGCCGCCCACCACCGCGGGCAACCACGCCGCAGCGATCGGATGCATCAACTCAGCCTTGCTCAAGTCTTCAGTCACTTTCGACAGAACGTAGAGCAGAAAGCCTGCGCCCACGCCACTCAAAACCATCTTTTGCACGCCGCCCATCCGGAAGAAGCGCAACGACACGGAGGCCGCGAGCATCACCATGGCAGCCAGCAAAAACGGCTGCGCCAGAAGCTTCTGATACTGGAGTCGGTATCCGGCTGTCGCGAAGCCTGAGCTCTCGGAGGAGCGGATGTAGCCCGGTAGTTGCCAAAAGGACACAGTCTCGGGGGTGGAAAAGCTGTTGCGGACCTGCGCCTCGGTCAGGGTCGTGGGAATCTCCAGGCTGGCCTGGTCGACCGGCGGTGCGTCCAGCGAGAAGCGGCGGACGCCCTTGAACAGCCAGCGGCCACTCTCGAGCGTCGCCTCGCGCGCCTCGATCCGCTCCTTGAAGTGCTGCTCCGGGTCGAACCGGAACAGCGTGAGCCCCGTGAGCCGGACGCCCTGCTGCTCGCTGCGCGCCGCATTGATGATGGTCTGGCCGTCGCTGGTCGCCTGGTTGAGCCAGAAGCCGGAGGCGTCCTGGATGCCGCCGCCGGGCGCCGAGCCGAACAGTTCGGCCTCCATGCGCTTGGAGGCTTCGCGCAGATTGGCCGACATCGGATTGTAGGCGACCGTGGCAATCACCCCGATCAGAAGCGCGCTGGCGAGCGCCGGCGAGATGAACTGCCATGCGGAGATGCCGGCGGCGCGCGCCACTACGAGCTCGAGCCGGCGGGAGAGGGCGAGATAGCAGGTCATGGCCCCGATCAGCATGCAGAACGGCGTCAGCTTCTCCAAAAGCTGCGGCACCCGAAACAGCGAGGTCTCAGCCACCATCAGCGCCGAGGCGGATGCCAGCCCTGAGGTCTTGCGCACCATCTCGATGTAGTCGACCAGCACCAGCAGCAGGAAAATGCTCGCGAACACGCCGAGCGCGGCGACCACAAATCGGCCGGCGAAATAGCGCCCGAGTGTGTTGGTGAGCATGCTCATGCGGTGGCCGGACGTCCGAACAGCCGCGCGATGCGCGCGTTCGACCTGTTGATGGCATCGATCAGGCCGGGGGGCGGCTCGACGACGACGCCGCCGATGATCATCCACAATCCGACGCCGATCGCGCCGAAAACCATCGCGTATTGCAGCAGCACGGGGCCCGGCGCCTTCACCGCCATCACCGAGCAGGCAAAGCCCGCCATGCGCAGGCCGAACACCGCGATGATCGAGGAGCCGATCGAGAAGTTACGGCTCTGGCGGGTGGTGCGCGGCGCGCCGAGGAACGCGAAGGTCAGCACCGCAAAGGCGAAGGGGTAGATCGGCGCGAGCAGGCTGTCGTGCAGAGCCGAGCGGAATTGACCGGGAATCTGCTTGTAGACGGGATCGTTCTCGGACGGCGAGAACAGCTCCCAGAGATAGAGCTCGCGAATGCCCAGGGTGACGTCGCGGCCCTTGGAGAATTTCGACATGTCGAAGCCGTAACGGCTGAACGCCACCAGCGCCGGATCGCGCTTGCCCGCCTCGAAGCGCTGGAGATTGCCGGTTTCCAGCACCAGGAACGAGCCGGTCTCGTTCTTCACGACCTCGCCGCGCTCGGCCACGATCGAAACGCGCTCGTTCGGGTCGCGGCGGTCGTCGATGAAGATGCCGGCAAGGATGCCGCCGGGCAGGCGTTCGCGAATCCGGATCGTGAGGTTCTCGTCGAGCCGGGCGAAGCGGCCGGGCTGCAGGATGTTGGTGAGCACGTCCGCGGTGATCTCGGCATCCCACTGCTTGATCCGCCGCATGCCGTCGGGGGCGAGATAGGCCGCGATGAAGGCAACCAGCAGCGCCACAACGCAGGTGGCGTAGACGAACGGAAAGAACAGCCGGAACGGCGAGAAGCCGGCAGCGTTCATCACGATGATCTCGGAATCGGTCGCGAGCTTGTTCAGCGTGTGCGAGATCGCGATCATCAGCGCGATCGGCGAGATGATCAGGACCAGGGCCGGCACGACAAGGCTGGTGATGCCGAGGAAGGTGAGGATGGTCTGACCCTGGCTCGTCATCAGGTCGATGCCGCGCAACGCCTGCGTAATCCAGATCACGCCGGTGAGGCTGACCAGGACCAGCGCAAACGACGCCAGCGTCGTGCGGAAGATATACTTATCGATCGACCCCATGCGCTACCGCACGAATCCCACCAAGTCCCCAACATCGGCCGAAATTCCGCTGTCCAACCAATCCCCGATCAGGGGATCCCCAAGGTTGGCCAGCGCCTCTTCTGCCAGCTTACTCTCTCACTACCATCCCTTTGATCCGTCAACAAAATGGCTGCCCCGTGGCACCCTCAATATATGGTTACTATTTCGCTCGTTGTGGCCTTGAGGCCACGGGCGGTGCTTGGCATCTGCCGGGCCGCTGGCCCATAGTGCGGCGGCCTCAGTGAATCGTCGTTCAGGTCCGGCCCTGGTCAGAACTTTGAATGGCGGAAAGACCAAGATTTTTGAAGGAGTTACCCATGTCCGATGCCATCAAGGTCGGCTTCGTCCCATTGTCTGCCGCCCCCCGTGGCATCCTGGTCGTGTTCTGCGACGACAGCCTGAAGGTCGGTCCGGCGACGGCCAAGGCGCTGGGCCGCGCTGTCGAACTCGTGAAGCGCGCGGCCGCCGCCGCCGCTTTCAAAGGTAAAAGCGGGGCCACGCTGGACATCCTGGCGCCGGAGGGGCTGAAAGCCACCCGTCTGCTCGTGATCGGCGCCGGCAAGGCGGCCGGCCTGAAGGCGAACGATTTCCTCAAATTCGGCGGTGTGGCGTCGAGCAAGCTTCCCACCGGGACTACAACCATGACCATCATGGCGGAGCTGCCCGATGGCGCCATGACGAGTGAGCAGGCGGTTGCGATCGCCTCGGGCCTTCGCTTACGCGCCTACAAGTTCGACCGTTACAAGACGAAGAAGAAGGACGGCGAGGAGGGCGGCTCGCGCGCCGACATCTCGCTTGCGGTCGGCGATGCCACAGCTGCGAAGAAGGCGTTTACCGCGGCCGGCCACGTCGTCGACGGCGTGATCATCGCGCGCGACCTCGTCAATGAGCCGCCGAACGTGCTGTTCCCGGAAGAATTCGCGCGCCGCGCCAGTCAGCTCCGCAAGCTCGGCGTCAAGGTCGAGGTGCTCGACGTCAAGGCGATGCAGAAGCTCGGCATGGGCGCGCTGCTCGGCGTCGGCCAGGGCTCGGCACGGCCGAGCCGGACCGTGATCATGCGCTGGGACGGCGGCAAGAAAGGCGAGGCGCCGGTCAGCTTCGTCGGCAAGGGCGTCTGCTTCGACACCGGCGGTATTTCGATCAAGCCGGCCGGCAGCATGGAGGACATGAAGGGGGACATGGGGGGCGCGGCCTGCGTCGTCGGCCTGATGCACGCGCTGGCGGCGCGCAAGGCCAAGGCCAACGTGGTCGGCGCCATCGGCCTCGTCGAGAACATGCCCGACGGCAATGCGCAGCGGCCGGGCGATATCGTCACCTCGATGTCGGGCCAGACCATCGAGATCATCAACACCGACGCCGAAGGCCGCCTCGTGCTCGCCGACGTGCTCTGGTACGTCGCCAAGAAGGTGAAGCCGAAATTCATGGTGGATCTGGCGACGCTGACCGGCGCAATCGTGGTCGCGCTCGGCACAGAGCATGCCGGCATGTTCTCCAACAATGACGAGCTTGCCGAACGCCTGCTGGCAGCCGGCGTCGAGAGCGGGGACAAGGTCTGGCGCATGCCGCTCGGTCCCGAATACGACAAGCTGATCGATTCCCAGTTCGCCGACATGAAGAACACCGGCGGCCGTCACGGCGGCTCGATCACCGCGGCGCAGTTCCTGCAGCGTTTCGTCGACGGCACGCCCTGGGCCCATCTCGATATCGCCGGCACCGCCATGGGCGCGCCGAAGACCGACATCAACCAGAGCTGGGGCAGCGGCTATGGCGTCCGTCTGCTCGACCGTCTGGTCGCCGACCGTTACGAGCGCACATGACCCGAGATGACTGAAGTCCTGTTCTATCATCTGCAAAACATGACGGTGGAGAACGTGTTGCCGCCGCTTCTCGAGAAATCGCTCGAGCGCGGCTGGCGCGTCGTGGTGCAGTCGACCTCGGAAGAACGGGCTGACGCGCTCGACGCGCACTTATGGACCTATCGCGACGATTCATTCCTGCCGCACGCGACATGGCGCGTGAACGATGCCGCCGATCAGCCGATCGTGCTGGCGATCGAGGAGGGCAATCCCAACGGCGCCCACGTCCGCTTCCTGGTCGACAATGCCACGTTGCCGCAGGACGCGCAGGGCTATGCGCGCATGGTTCTGCTGTTCAACGGCGACGATCCCGATGCGCTCGCGCTCGCCCGCAGCACCTGGACGGATTGCAAGGCGCGCGGATTTGATGTCACCTATTGGCAGGCCGACGAGCGGGGCCGGTGGCAGCGTCGGAATTAGCGTCGATCGCAATTAATGATAATTTGCACTTTTGGAGCGATGCTGGCTTTTGTCACCTTCGTGCCGCAAAGTGATGTTGGGACAATCGCTTAGGGCTGCTCCTTCACGCGGGGAATTTGGTTTATCGTGCGACATCAAAAGCTTCCCAGGTCGCTCATAGTTGCGTTGGCTGCCGTAGCACCGCTGGTCGCGGGCTGTTCGGGCGGGACCGATCTGCTGTCGAAGGACGCCGAGTGGTTCCAGAAACCCGGCCGCCTCTTCATCAAGAACATCTCGATTGAGGCGCCGCCGCTCACCCCCGACAAGCCGGTGAGAGCTGAGGATCTCGTCAGCGCCGACGGTGCCTGTCCCGGCATGACGCCGCCTCCCGGGCCGGCCGATGCCAACGCGTCGACGACGGCGCCGATGGGCGGCACGGTCGCGCTCGGTCACACCGAATGCGACGTGGTGCGCGGCATCGGCGCGCCCTCGAATGTCAATATCTCCAACGATGCTGCCGGCCGGCGCGTCGCCGTGGTGACCTGGAGCACCGGCCCGCGCGCGGGCATCTATACGTTCGCCGCAGGCCGCCTGTCCTCGATCGAGGGCAATCCCGAGCCGCAACCGATGCCGAAGGCGACCAAGCCGAAGAAGAAGCACGCGTAAGGCGACGGCTACGGCCGTCCCTTCATTGCATCCTCGAACGATAGAATCTGACCGCTCGGTCCCCCGGAATATGGTTCTCTCGGGCCAAATCTTGTCGATCTCGCCGAGTAAATGGCGAGCGAGCGGATTCCAGTCCGAGGCCGGCGTTAGAGAGTAGATGCTGAGGGTCATGCCTCCATCCGCACGAGGCGGATGAAGGCGAGCGAGCCATGGCTCGTCGCCCACGCTGACGCCGGCATCGTTGCACAGGCCTATGCTGCGCCACATGATGCGTCCATCCCGGGTCTTTTCGTCGCGCCGGATCGTTTGCTCGAGTTTTTTCCAGTCTTCGGGCGGCACCTCGGGTTACGTGTTACGGTGACAGTGCACTAAATTGGCAGCACGACGCGCACTATCCGAAGTGCTGGGTCAAAGCCAATTTTGTGCACTGTCACCGTAACCGCGATGGGCAACACGGGAGCTGCGAGACAAGCGGAGCAGCCGCTACTTGGCGAGGCAGCGATGGCGGATCTGACCGCGGCGGCACGGCCGCCGCATCCACGGCCGAACCCGCGCCGAAGACCATTTCCCAGCTGCTTGGCGAGATCACCTGGCTGATGACGCAGAGTCCGCGCCACAAGCAGATCCCGATCGGCGATCTCGAATGGTTGGTGATGCCAGCCATCCTGCTGAAGCAATTCCGTGGTCTACAAGGGTGAGCAGCCGGTCGGCGTCGCGGTGTGGGCGATGGCGGACGACATCGTCGCCAAGCGCATCGATGCGGGCGAGAAGCGGCTCAGTGCGGTGAAGTGGAAGAGCGGGACCAACCTGCGCATCGTCGAACTGGTCGCGCCGTTCGGTGCGGAAGGCGAGATGCGCGAGCAGGTGGCGGCGGCGAAGCCGATTTTGTGAAAGTGTTCGATGGGAGGGATGAGTTCTATTTTGCCACCGAAGAGCGGACCCGGCTGTTTGCAGTGAGGAGCATATCTCCTGCTGTGCGTGAACAAAACCTGTAGGATCGAGCGCAATGGCAACATCAGTCGACGGTCATCTAACGGTACAAGCGTCTGTTGCCCAGTTCACTATCATCGAGGAGTATATCGCGGTGGCTAAGACGGCACTGGTGTTTCTGTGCGCCTTTCTTTCCTACTTTTTGATGACGTGGTTCTTCTTCGGCTATTGGGGGCAAGCTCTCGCCACCGGGGTATTTGCGACCTTAATATTTTGTCCAACGCTGTTTATCGCGTGGTTTGCTGCGCGGGGGCGACGGTGGCGGGCGTTCTGGCTCGCTAATACAGTTCTCGTTCTCTTGTTCGGTGGCTTAGAGCTCTGGTCGCTTCTATCAATCGAAAGAAATCATGCGACCAGATTTGGTGGCGCCCTCCTATCTGAAGGGGGCCATATTACGCTGGCAGGATACGCGTCCCTTATATTCGATCTTGCGGTAGGTACGGCCAGCAATTTTCTCGGTTTCTGGCTTTCGCAGGTACTAATCAAGCGCTTCGACATCAACTAGCCAAAAACGTGTAAGCCCGAGCTCAAGCTAAAATTCAATTGGAGTTGAAGATATGGCTGATGTCCCGCAATCATCGTCGTGGTGGTCAGGGCCTCATTACTACAACTCAATATCCTATGTTGGAAAGTTGAATGATGGATTGGGTAATGGAGGGATCGGAGACTCACTCCGGAGTTCGTGTTTAACGAGGGCTTGCGCCACTATCCAACTCCGATGATTGACACCGGCGCTGTTGGATTACGGTGTGTTGGATTACGGTGACAGTGCACAAAATGGCCTTGAGCAGCACTTCGGATAGCGCGCGTCGTGGTAATAACTCCGTCACGCATATTGAGGCCATGCGGCTGACTTCCCTCTGAATTGTACGGATCGCGCCAGTTAGAGCTCGCGCAACACTTCCGTTGACGTCACTTTCGTGATGGCCGCGCGGCCCGGAATGCGCTCATATGGAGTTACAAAAAACTGGAGGAAACTATGCGGTTCATTGCCCTCGTATCGGTTCTGTTTCTGCCGCTCGGTGCGGCCGTTGCCCAGGATTACCCGACGAGGCCCATCACCATGCTGGTGCCGTTCGCCGCAGGCGGGCCGACCGATACCATCGCGCGCCTGACCGCGGCCGGCATGGCGAAATCCCTGGGACAGCAGGTCGTCGTCGAGAACGCGACGGGTGCAGGCGGCACCATCGGCACGACCCGCGCCGCGCGCGCCCAGGGCGACGGCTACACGCTGCTGATCCATCATGTCGGCATCTCGACCGCCGCGACGCTGTATCGCAATTTGAGCTATGACACGAAGACGGCTTTTGCGCCGATCGGGCTTGTGACCAATGCGCCGATGACCATCATCGCGCGTCCGGATTTCCCGGCCGACACGCTGAAGGATCTGGTCGCCTACGCCCAGCAGCAGGGTGACAAGCTGACCTACGCCAATGCCGGGTTAGGTGCGGCATCGCATCTCTGCGGCATGCTGTTTATGACGGCGATCCAGAAGCAGCTCACCACGGTGCCCTACAAGGGCAACGGCCCGATCATGAACGATCTGCTCGGCAAGCAGATCGATCTGACCTGCGACCAAGCGACGAACACCACGGGGCCGATCGCGGCCAAGCAGGTCAAGGCCTATGCGGTCACCACCAAGGAGCGGCTGAAGAGCCTGCCCGATCTGCCGACGGCCGACGAAGCCGGCCTGAAAGGATTCGAGCTCGGCGTCTGGCACGGCATCTATGCCCCCAAAGGCACGCCGCCGGCGATCATTCAGAAGCTGACCGCGGCGCTCCAGGCGGCGCTGAAGGATCCGACGCTGATCGCGCGCTTCAACGATATCAACACCGAGCCCGTCCCGCAGGACAAGGCGACGCCCGAGGCGCTGGGCACGATGCTGGCGAGTGAAATCGATCGCTGGGCGCCGATCATCAAGGCGGCCGGGCAGTTTGCGGATTGAGTCGTTCCGGCGCGCAACTGCCGCGCCGGGCGATGTCAGCTCGGAGGATGCAGGGCAGCTACTTCAAGTGCTTAGGTGGAGGTGTTGGAACACCGGTACTGTGCATGGGGTTGTTTTTCCGAATTTGATCGAGAGCTCAGCCGGCTGCCTCGTCAAACTGGGTGCTGGCCTCGAGCCACTGCTCCTCCGCGCGCGCCAATGCGTCAGCCGCATTCGCGCGCGCCTTTGACAGCTGCGCGGCCTGCTTGGGATCACGCGTAAAAATGTCGGGCAGGGCGAGGGCGGTGTCGATCTTGCTGATGATCTGGCCGACTCGGGCGATCTCGGCTTCGGCATCGGCGATGCGCTTCTTCAACGAGCCGCGATTGTCCGACCGCGCGCGCTGCGGCTTTTCGCTGGCCGCGCTGCGCTCACGCGGGGCGGGCTCGCCGTTACGGGCGGACAGCACCAGGCGGCGGTATTCGTCGAGGTCGCCGTCGTAATTGGTGACGGCGCGATCGGCGACGATCCAGAGTTGGTCCGCGCAGGCCTCGATCAGATAGCGGTCATGCGAGACCATGATGACGGCGCCGGGAAACTCGTTGATCGCCTCTGCAAGCGCGGCGCGGCTGTCGATGTCGAGATGGTTGGTCGGCTCGTCCAGGATGATCATGTTCGGGCCGAAGAAGGTAGCCAGGCCCAGGAGCAGCCGCGCCTTCTCGCCGCCCGACAATTTGCCGACCTTGGTGTCGGCGGCCTTGCCGGAGAAGCCGATCGCGCCCGCGCGCGCCCGCACTTTTGCCTCGGGTGCCTCGCCCATCAGTTTGCGGACATGGTCGTAGGCGGAGGCGTCCTCGTTGAGCTCGTCGAGCTGGTGCTGCGCGAAATAGGCGATCGACAGTTTGTCCGCGCGGGTCACTTTTCCCGAGAACGGCGCCAGCCGTCCGGCGAGCAGTTTGACGAGGGTCGACTTGCCGTTGCCGTTGGCGCCGAGAAGCGCGATGCGGTCGTCGTTGTCGATTCGCAACGTGACGCGGCTCAGCACCGGGCTGGCGGGATCGTAGCCGACCGCGGCGTTGTCCACCGCGATGATCGGTGGCGACAGGATCTTCTCCGGCGCCGGGAAGCTGATCTCGCGCACGTCCTGGGTGACCAGCGCCGTGATCGGCTTCAGCCGCTCCAGCATCTTGACGCGAGACTGTGCCTGCCGCGCTTTCGAGGCCTTGGCCTTGAAGCGGTCGACGAAGGCTTGGAGGCGGGCGCGTTCGGCTTCCTGGCGCTTGACCTGCTTGGCGTCGAGCAGCTCGCGCATGGCGCGCTGCTCCTCGAACGATGAGTAGGTGCCCTTGTAGAGCGTGAGCTTGCCGCGCTCCAGATGCAGGATCTGGTCGACCGAACTCTCCAAGAGGTCGCGGTCGTGACTGATCACGATCACCGTGCGGGGATAATGCGCGAGATGATCCTCCAGCCACAGCGTGCCCTCGAGGTCGAGATAGTTGGTGGGCTCGTCGAGCAACAGAAGGTCCGGGGCCGCGAACAGCGTCGCGGCGAGCGCGACGCGCATGCGCCAGCCGCCGGAGAATTCGGCGCAGGGGCGGAGCTGGTCGGCGGCGGAGAAGCCGAGGCCGGAGAGGATCGCGGCGGCACGGCTCGGCGCCGAATGCGCGTCGATGTCGACGAGGCGGGTCTGGATCTCGGCGATCCGGTGCGGGTCGGTCGCGCTCTCGGCTTCAGTGAGCAGCGCGTCGCGCTCGAGATCGGCCTTGAGCACGACGTTGATCAGGCTCTCGGGTCCGTTCGGGGCTTCCTGTGCCAGGCTGCCGACGCGCCAGCGCGGCGGCAAAGTCACCGAGCCGTGCTCGGCCGCGAGCTCACCGCGGATCACCTTGAACAGCGTCGACTTGCCGGTGCCGTTGCGTCCGACCATGCCGACTCGAGATCCGGGCGTGATCTGCACGGAACTCTGGTCAATCAGAAGGCGTCCGGCGAGGCGGATGGAGAGGTCGGTGATAGCAAGCATGCGGCCTTGTCACCGCAGGCGGGGTCAAACGCAACCCGTTTTTCCGGCCCGCTGCTCAGTGCGTGTCGCAGTCGCGCTGTCTCAACTCGTTCAGGAGCTGCTCGAGGTGCATCGGCAGACGGGGCTCGGGCCGCAGGTTCTGCTGGAGCCGTTCGCCCACGGCATCGCAAATCGTGCGGCTGGTGCGCCGGTCGATCTGTTCGCTGTCATTGGCAAAAGGCCCAGCCATCGCGCGGTTCCGTGTGTTCAAAGTAAATTCACGGTACCAAGTCATTGACCCCCAAAATAGTTTCGCCACTCCTGGGCGATCGCCGGCATTCTCGTCAAAATTGTATGGATCCGGCGATGTCCGCGCAAAATGTGGAGCCCCGGCGGGGGGATCGCCGGGGCTCCTCTTGGAAGGTACCTGTGGGGCGCAGATACCTCTCGGGCTTTAGGAAGGTGCTGTCGGGCTCAGTAGCAGCGGTTGATCAGCCGCCAGCGGGGTCCCCAGGGGGTCGGGACCAGCCGGCGCACATAGCAGCCGCCATAACCGTAGGAGACGGGGGCATAGAAGCGCGGTCCTCCCCAGCCGCGGCCGCCGTGGTGCCAGCCACCGCCGCCGCCATGCCAGCCCGGGCCGCCGCCATGCCAATGGGCGGAAGCCGAGGTCGGCGCCAGCGCGGCACCGAGCGCAACCGCGGCGACAGCGGCAAGCGAAAGTTTCCTCAACATGGTGATCTCCTCAAAACTGCCGGCGCGGGGGCAATCCGCGTCGATGGAAAGGCCGCCGAAACAGTCCGCCTGATCGTCAGGCTTTGGTTTCGATGGAAGCAGCTTAAGCCGGCGGACTGAACCAAAGCCTGAATGGAGGCTTCAGATTGGGTTCATCTGGGTGAAATTGTCGTAATCCATGCTGAAATTGCCAGGCCGTGTCCTGCGGCGTAGTCCCTGTGACCTCATCCCGGCCGTCGCTTGCCGGATCGCAAAGGCGCCGATATAAGCCCCGCAACCCGACAACCACCGCCTTCTTCCCAAGGACAAGATTATGGCCATCGAACGCACTTTCTCGATCATCAAGCCCGACGCGACCGCGCGTAACCTAACCGGCGCCGTCAACGCCGTGATCGAAAAGGCGGGCCTGCGCATTGTCGCGCAGAAGCGCATCCGCATGACCAAGGAACAAGCCGAGACCTTCTACTCGGTCCACAAGGCGCGGCCGTTCTTCGGCGAGCTCGTGGAATTCATGACCTCTGGCCCCGTGGTAGTCCAGGTGCTGGAAGGCGAGAACGCCGTCGCCAAGTATCGCGACGTGATGGGCGCGACCGATCCGTCCAAGGCGGCCGACGGCACCATCCGCAAGCTCTACGCCAAGTCGATCGGCGAGAATTCCGCGCACGGCTCGGATGCGCCGGAGACCGCCGCGATCGAGATCGCGCAGTTCTTCTCGGGCAACGAGATCGTAGGCTGATCCATCAGCCGCTAGTTTAGGTCGACGCGGGCGAAAGGACGTATTGTGAACTGGCTTTGGCAGATCTTCGATCCCGCCACGATCGGGGCATTCTTCACCCAGTTTCGCAACGAGATGGCCGAACCGACCTTCTGGGTTGCCGTCGGCAAGATCATCTGGATCAACATCCTTTTGTCCGGTGACAACGCGCTGGTGATCGCGCTCGCTTGCCGCGGCCTCAAGCCGCGACATCGGCTGTGGGGCATGATCTTCGGTGCCGGCGCCGCGGTGCTGCTGCGGATCATCTTCACCGGCATCGTCGCCAGCCTGATGGAGCTGCCGTACCTCAAGCTCGTCGGCGGTCTCGCGCTGATCGTGATCGCGGCCAAGCTCCTGGTGCCGGAAAACGAGAACGAGGACGACGTCGAGTCCGCCTCGCATCTGTGGCAGGCCGTGCAGATCGTCGTGGTCGCCGACATCGTCATGTCTCTCGACAACGTCATTGCGGTGGCCGCCGCGGCCAATGGCAGCGTGCCGCTGCTGATCCTCGGCCTTGCCATCAGCGTGCCGCTGATCGTCGCCGGTGCGGCGCTGATCATGGCGTTGCTGGCAAAGCTGCCGGTCCTGGTCTGGGCTGGTGCTGCGCTGCTCGGCTGGATCGCCGGCGAGGTGATCGCGACCGACCCTGGCGTCGCGCCGAAGCTGCACACACTATTCGACGGCCCGTTCGGTGCTTCGCTCGACACAATGCTCGGTGCCTTGCGCATTCCGCCGCAATTCGGCCATGGCGGCGCGGGCGGCGAATATCTCTGCGCGATCCTCGGCGTCGTCGTCGTGCTGGTCGTCGGCACCATCTGGCGCCGCCGCAGCCTGAGCGCCGCCGCACTGCAATCGTCCGAGCGGCACGCCAGGGCGTCGGCGGAATAGGCTTTTCCGAGGGATGCAGTCACCTCTCCGCGCTGGGAGAGGTGCGCACTGACGCAGCCGATGCTACCGCCGCACGATGGAGCCGGCGCGGTTGATGAGGCGGGCGAGTTGACGGAAGCGGCTGCCGACGCGGTCGGCGACGAGGTCGCCGAGGCGATGCTCGAACACCAGCATCAGTTTACGTCCCTGGCTGCGGAAATGCGTGGCGGGCAAGACGCCGGGCCGTGCCGCGGAGATCAGATGCGCGACGCGGAACGCAGCGCCCAAGAGGCGCGCGCGTTCGAGCTGCGCCGGCGTCAGCAGCTCCTGCATGGTGACTGGCGGCTGGTTTTCCTCGCTCAGCCCCGCGTAGCGATAGAACACCGACAGGCCGACGAAGGCGCGCTCGATGTGGGTGATCGCGCCGAAATTGCCGTTGACGACGAGGCTCAGCGTCTGCTCGCCGCGATGATCGGGATGCACGCGCCAGCCGATGTCGGACAGCAGGCATGCGGTGTGGCGCAGCCGCCGGTCCTCCTCGGTCTCGCGCAGCTTTACCACGCGCGCGAGGCGGTCGGTCCAGGCGATCAGCTCGTGGGCGTGCTTGGCCGAGCGTGACAGCAGCTGGTTCAGCTCTTCCGCGGCGCAGATCAGGCCGTCCTTGTTGCGTTCTGCCTCCGGCAGCTTCTCGTGCAGCAGGCCTTCGCGCACGCCGAAGGTCGAGAACAAGATGGTCTTCGGCTTCGCCACCCGGATGATGTGCTCGAGCACCAGCGCCGCATAGGTGAGGAGCGGGCGGCGCGCATCGGCGACGCTCTCGATGTCGGCGAGCATGTCTGCAGCCGCCAGGCGCCGGAGGCGGCGCGAGAAATCGAGCGCCTCGGCGGCGGAAATCGAATAGCCATGCATCACCTGGAGCGGGTAGCCGCTCTGGATGATGTGAATGCGTGCGAGCGCGCGCCAGGTGCCGCCGACCGCGTAGAAGGTGCGGCCGCGGCCCGCGGCGAGCTGCGGTACCCCCTCGAGCTCCTCGCGCACGATGCGATCGGCGCGCTTGAGCGATTTGTGTGCGAGATCCTGAAGCGCGAGCCCGCCGAGCGGCAGCGTCACGCCGCTGCGCACGCTGTTCTTGCGCACGTCGATCAATTCGAGCGAGCCGCCGCCGAGGTCGCCGACGATGCCGTCGGGATGATGGATGCCGGAGATCACGCCGAGTGCCGACAGCCGCGCCTCGCGCGGGCCCGACAGGATCTCGATCTCCACGGCGCAGATGCGCTCGGCCTTGGCGATGAAATCGGCCCCGTTGGAAGCGTCGCGGCAGGCGGCGGTCGCGATTGCGAACACGCGCCCGACCTGCATCACGCGGCACAATGCGCGGAATCGCTTCAGCGAGGTCAGCGCCTTGTCGACGGCGTCAGGGGCCAGCAGGCCCGTGCTCTGCACCTCGCGTCCGAGGCCGCACAGCGTCTTCTCGTTGAAGATCGGAATGAGGCTACGCGTCAGCCCCTCGTAGACGACGAGACGGACCGAGTTGGAACCGATGTCGATGACAGCGACGCTCGAGCCGCGCTTGCGCGGCCGCTTCACGTCGGAAATCCCCGATCAGGGTTGATGGCGTTCGTTCCGGCGCGTGAGACGACGCGGCGAGGATTCCTTGAGCGACTTTCCACGGCCAGACAGACTCGGATTTGTCATGAAGTAGTTGTGGACATTGAAAGGCTCCTCGCCCTTCGCGGTCTTCATACGCGTTGAGGACCCGTCCGGCAACAATTGCCAGCTCTGCTCATTGTCCTTCAGATTCGCGACCATGATCTGTTCGAGAACCTGCTGATGCACCGTCGGATTTTGCAGCGGGCACAGCACCTCGACGCGGCGGTCGAGGTTGCGCGGCATCATGTCGGCGGACGAGATATACACCGCCGCTTTGGCGCTCGGCAGGCCCTGGCCCATGCCGAAGCAGTAGATTCGGCCGTGTTCCAGGAAGCGTCCGATGATCGACTTGACGCGGATGTTCTCGGATAGGCCGGGAATGCCGGGGCGCAGGCAACAGATGCCGCGCACCACGAGCTCGACCTGCACGCCGGCCTGGGAGGCCTCGTAGAGGGCGTCAATGATGTCAGGATCGACCAGCGCATTCATCTTCATCCAGACCGCGCCGTGGCGGCCGTGGCGCGCATGCGCGGTCTCGCCCTGGATGTGCTCGATGATGCGCTTGCGCAGGGTCAACGGCGATACCGCCATCTTTTCCAGATCGCTCGGCGCGGCATAGCCGGTGATGAAATTGAACACGCGCGCGGCATCGCGGCCGATGGTCGGATCGGAGGTGAAGTAGGAGAGATCGGTGTAGATGCGCGCGGTCACCGGGTGATAATTGCCGGTGCCGGTATGAACATAGGTGGTGAGGCCGCCACCCTCGCGGCGCACTACCATCGAGAGCTTCGCGTGCGTCTTCAGTTCGAGGAAGCCGTAGACGACCTGCACGCCAGCGCGTTCGAGATCGCGCGCCCAGCGGATGTTGGCTTCCTCGTCGAAGCGCGCCTTCAGCTCGATCAACGCCGTGACGGATTTGCCGGCCTCTGCGGCCTCGGCGAGCGTGCGCACGATCGGCGAGTTGTTGGAGGTGCGGTAGAGCGTCTGCTTGATGGCGACGACGTCAGGGTCGCGCGCGGCCTGCTGCAGGAACTGCACCACGACGTCGAAGGATTCGTAGGGGTGATGGACGACGAGGTCCTTCTGCCGGATGGCGGCAAAGATGTCGCCGCCATGTTCGCGCACGCGTTCGGGATGGCGCGGCACGTAAGGGGTGAATTCGAGGTCGGGCCGGTCGAGGCGGGTGAGCTGCGAGAGCTCGTTCATCGCCTGCACGCCTTCGACCAAAAACACCTCGTCGTCGGCGGCCGACAGCGCGTGCTGAACGAAGCTGCGCAGCTCCTCCGGCATCTTGGCGTCGATCTCGAGCCGGATCACCGAACCGCGGCGCCGCCGCTTCAGCGCAGTCTCGAACAGGCGGACGAGGTCTTCCGCCTCTTCCTCGATTTCAAGCTCGGAGTCGCGGATGATGCGGAAGGCGCCCTGTCCGCGCAGATTGTAGCCGGGGAACAGGCGGTTGATGAACAGGGCGGTCGCCTGTTCCAGCGAGATCAGCCGGACGACCTTGCCGTCGGCCGGCAGGCGGATGAAGCGGTCGATCTTGCCGGGCATGCGGATCAGCGCGTTCATCTGCTTGCCGTCGGCGGCGCGCGTCAGCTGGAGCGCGATGGTGAAGCCGAGGCTCGGGATGAACGGGAAGGGGTGGGCCGGGTCGATCGCCAGCGGCGTCAGCAGCGGGAACACGTTGCTGAGGAAGTAGTCCTCGATCCAGGTCCGTTCCGCCTTGGTGACTTCCTTGCCTTCAACCAGCACGATGCCGACATCGGCCAGCGTGCTGCGCAGGTCGCGCCAGATCGCCTGCTGGTCGGAGGCGAGTTCGGAGACGGTGCGGTTGATCAGCGCGAGCTGCTCGGATGGCGTCAGGCCGTCGGGGCTGCGTTCGGCAATGCCCTCGCGCACCTGGGCCTTGATGCCGGCGACGCGGACCATGAAGAATTCGTCGAGGTTATTCGCTGAAATGGAGAGGAATCGCACCCGCTCGAGCACGGGGTGGTTGGGATTGACCGATTCCTCCAGGACGCGGCGGTTGAAATGCAGCCAGGAAAGCTCGCGATTGATGAATCGTTCGGGGCTCGATGCGATCGCCGGCAGACTCTCGGCTTCCGGAGCTTTTTCTTTGGTTTCAATAACTTGCGCAGAGTCCATGAGAAGCCGGTCCATCCTGTCTCGCCCATCTTGCGACTTACGCGCAAAATCGGCCGGAGCATGTGTTAGAGCGATGACGTTTCGATGACATTGATGTTCCGCCGCTGCGCCGCGTCAAGCGCTCTGGGAGCCCGCGACCGATCAGGCGTCCCGCAAGAGCTCGGCGGCCAGCGCCCGGGTGACAGGGCGGCCGAGCCGCAGGGCTTCACTGTCGAGCAATTCCACGGCCCGGCGGGCGGCGGCCGAGGATCGCTCCAGACGAGTGGCGAGGTAGCCGACCACGCTCTCGTCCACGGCGAGCTGGCGGTCGGCGCAGAATTTGACGATTAGGCCGCGGAAGAGCTGCTCGTCGGGCGGCAGCAACGCGACCACGGGCACGGCGCGCAGACGCGAGCGCAGGTCGCGAAGCTCGATCTCCAGCGAGGCGGGCAGCTCGCGTCCGGTGAAGAGAACGTAGGCGCCGTCCTCGCGGGCGAGATTCATCAGGTGGAAGAGGGCGCGTTCGTCGAATTCCCCAGCCTTGAGATCCTCCACCACCAGCGCGCCGGTGGCGAGCGCGCCCGGAACGCCTGTGGCGGTCAGCGCGTCGGCTGCGGTCGAACGGGCGCCTGATACCTCGGCCCAGA
Organism: Bradyrhizobium sp. 199; assembly: GCF_023073355.1. Classification (GTDB taxonomy): domain Bacteria; phylum Pseudomonadota; class Alphaproteobacteria; order Rhizobiales; family Xanthobacteraceae; genus Bradyrhizobium. Next base: position 1,871,342 of record NZ_JADPJI010000005.1, on the reverse strand, counting down.
TTGCGGCAAGATGGCTTTTGCCGCTTCCTTCCGGGCCGGCGAGCCACATGATCCGGTTCGGCCATTCCGGCCAGCTGTCGATCAGGCCGAGACCCGCCGCGTTGGCGGGACCTTCAAGGAAGTTGTCCCGGCTGAGGCTCTCCGCATGCGGAAGCGAAAACGCCAATTGTCGGGGGTGGACGCGGCCTGCCACGCTTGCTTTGCTCCACGCCGGCGTGCCGGCTCGTTGGAAAGGATTCGACCTCATCGAGCGGAAGTTGGCCTTTTGCGGGGCCGCATTCCCACTCATTTCGCCTCGATCGTGCTCATGTGCCGCAGCCACCCGACCAGATAGAGCGACACCGAGGAGAGCGTGAAGACCGTGACGAGACCCATCAGGATGACATCATAAGGGGCCGGCTTGAAGCCGAAGGCAAGCGCCGCCAGCACCAAGGCGGCGAACGCCACTTGTGCAACGGTGTTGAGCTTGGACACCCTGGATGGCTTCATCTCGACTGGCCGGTCGAACAGCCAGGATACGATCACGGCAGCGACGATCATGATGTCGCGCGAGACCACCAGGATCACGATCCAGCGCGGAATTGCGCCCCAGATTCCCAGCGCCATGTAGATCGAGACCAGCAGCGCCTTGTCCGCGAGCGGATCGAGCAGCGCGCCGAGCTCACTCGTCATGTTGAAGCGCTTGGCCAGGAAGCCGTCCACGGCATCGCTGACACCGGCGATCAGGAAGACGGCGAACGCCACCTCCATTTGGCTCGACACGATGGCCCAGACGATGATCGGGACCAGCAGGATGCGGCCCAGCGTAATGATGTTCGGAATACTCACGAAAGCACTTCCCGGCACCCGGTCTGACCACAAATCCGGCCGCTCGGGAGGCTGAACCGGTTGATATCTCTACATAGTATATGGCGGTGCGCCATGCGAGCCATTGCGTGTCCCCGGAATTCGACGTAACCAGCCGCAAACCCACTGGAAATCGGGCATGACCGACCGCAAAAACGGCCTCACTTACGCCGATTCAGGCGTCGACATCGATGCGGGCAACCGCCTGGTCGACCTGATCAAGCCGATGGTACGCGCCACCGCACGGCCCGGCGCCGACGCCGAGATCGGCGGCTTCGGCGGCCTGTTCGACCTCAAGGCGGCCGGCTTCAAGGACCCCGTCCTTGTAGCCGCGACCGACGGCGTCGGCACCAAGGTCAAGATCGCGATCGAGACCGGACTGCACGGCGGGATCGGCATCGACCTCGTCGCCATGAGCGTCAACGACCTCGTAGTGCAGGGCGCCGAGCCGCTGTTCTTCCTGGACTATTTCGCCTGCGGCAAGCTCGACCCCGAAGCCACGGCTTCGATCGTTGCGGGCGTCGCGGAAGGCTGCCGCGAATCCGGCTGCGCCCTGATCGGCGGTGAGACCGCCGAGATGCCTGGGCTCTACAAGGACGGCGATTACGACCTCGGTGGCTTTGCCGTCGGTGCCGCGGAGCGGGGTACGCTGCTGCCGCGCAAAGATATCGCCGCGGGCGACGCCGTGATTGGCCTCGCCTCGTCGGGCGTGCATTCCAACGGCTTCTCGCTGGTGCGCAAGATCGTGGAACAATCCGGGCTCGGCTTCGAGGCGCAGGCGCCGTTCGCGCCGGTGATGACTCTCGGCGGCGCGCTGCTGACGCCGACGAAGCTCTATGTCAAATCCTGCCTGCGCGCCATCCGCGAGACTGGCGCGGTGAAGGGACTCGCCCACATCACCGGCGGCGGCTTCACTGACAATATTCCGCGCGTCCTGCCGAAGAGTCTTGGCGTCGGCATCGATCTGGCGCGCTTGCCGGTGCTGCCGGTGTTCAAATGGCTGGCCGCGCAGGCGGGGATTGCCGAGCTGGAAATGCTGCGCACCTTCAATTGCGGCATCGGCATGATCGCGATCGTCGAGCCCGACAACGTCGACAAAGTGATCGAGGTCTTCACCGAGGCAGGGGAGACGGTGGTGCAACTCGGCACCGTGATCCCCGCCGAGGGCGAGCATCGCGTCGTCTATAACGGCCACCTCGACATGGCACTGTAATGACTGGCGCTGTGATCAAGCGCCGCGTCGCCATCCTGATCTCCGGCCGCGGCTCCAACATGGCCGCGCTGATCAAGGCCGCAAGCGCGGTGGATTTCCCGGCCGAGATCTCGCTAGTCATCTCAAACAAGCCCGATGCGTTCGGTCTCGAACGCGCCAAGGCGGCGGGCGTGAAGACGCGGGTGATCGAGAGCAAGCCGTTCGGCAGGGATCGCGCCGGCTTCGAAAAGGTGCTGCAGGCGGCGCTCGACCAGCACGGTATCGAGCTGATTTGTCTGGGCGGCTTCATGCGCCTGTTCACGGCCGAGTTCACCAGGGCCTGGTATGGGCGGATGCTCAACATCCACCCCTCGCTGCTGCCGTCCTTCCCCGGTCTTGACCCGCACGGCCAGGCCTTACGCGCGGGCGTCAAACTGTCCGGCGCGACCGTGCACTTCGTGATCCCCGAGACCGATGCGGGCCCGATCGTGATGCAGGGCGCGGTTCCCGTCGGCGATCACGACACGGCGCAGACGCTGTCGGAGCGCATCCTCGAGGTCGAGCACCGCATCTATCCCGAGGCGCTGCGGCTGCTGGCAACCGGCAGCGTCCGGATCGAGGGCGATGTCTGCAAAACGGCGGGCAGCTCTGCGTCGGAGAATTTTCTGGTTGCGCCGGTAGTGAGCTGAACCGCCGTCTCACAAACAAAAACCCCCGGCAGAGCCGGGGGCAACGTCATGATCTCTCGTTTGTAACCGTGAGAGAAATCAGGAGACCTTGAGGTTCTCCGCGGATGCTTTGCCGCGGTTCTCCACGAGGTCGTATTCAACCACCTGGTTCTCGTTGAGGGTGGAGAGTCCGGCACGCTCGACGGCGGAGATGTGGACGAACACGTCCTTGTCGCTGCCGTTCGGCTTGATGAACCCATAGCCCTTGGTCGGGTTGAACCATTTGACGGTGCCCTTTTGCGGCATCGTAGTCTCCTCCGCTAGATATAAAAAAGACGCGGCCGCTTTTCGCGTGCCACGCCACAAACGGGCTTCCGGAAGTCTGTTCGAGTCTTGAGGCTCAATGTCGTGAAACGCACAGCAGCGCGGCCAATTCCGATTGTGTCCCAACATTGCAACATGAAAATCGCCCGTTAGCAAGCTGCGCGTAGTTTTCAAGATGGTGGGGGGTACCGTCGTCTGCTATTTGCGACCTGTGGCCGTGGAACCACAATTGGACGCAATAGGCGCGGTGACACCGAGCCAACCCGTTGACCCTCCGTGGCAGTTCGGCACAAATCGCCGCATGCGCGAGCCGCTCATGTTGCATTTTTGCGGCCGCCCATCGCTTCGGGATTCGTCGTCATGTGCTGCCTCTCGCAGCTGTCCAGGACACGGCAGACGATCGGGCTGGACCGCGTTCGAGGGATCGCGGCGTCGGCCGCGATGACGCTTGCGATGACGCTTGCGCTGGCGCTCGCTGTGACGATTTCGGCAGCGACGCCTGGTTTCGCACAGATTCCGACACCGGCTGCGTCTCCGACGCCCACGCCGTCACCGACCCCGGTGTCGACGTCGATCAACGACGATCGTTCCGCCGGCAACAGCGCGCTCGATCTCGGCTCGAACTTCCTGGAGCGGCTCGGTAACCAGGCATCGAATGGATTCAACCGGACGTTCCGCACCAATCCTGGCGGCGGCGGGGCGTCGGCGAGCACGGAAGATCCGCGCTACCGCACCTGGTTCGAGGGCTACGGCATCTCGGTCCGCACCGATGCGCAAGGCGATTTCGTCGGCGACAGGCGCAAGACGGTTGGCGGCGTCGCCGGCTTCGGCGTGCGCGTGGCCCCTGGCGTCAATCTCGGCTTCTCCGTCGACCAGAGCCACACCGACATCGACATGCCGCTGGCGCTGCAGTCGGCAACGCTCGACCTGACGCAAATCGGCTTCAACGGCTCGATCGACAAGGGCCCGTGGACCTGGGCGTTCGCGGTGGTGCATGGTTTCGGCAAGGTCCGTTCCAGCCGCGACACCGGCCTTGGCCTTGCGAATGCGGGCTATCGCGCCGCGATCGACGGCGCGCTGACCGAGATCAGCTACTACTGGACCAAGGACCAGATGCGCATCGTCCCCAAGGGCGCGCTGGAATATGTGCGTGCCACCAGCGCGGCGTTCCAGGAGGCCGGCGGCGTCGATCCGCTCAACGTCGGCTCGACCGCGCTCTCACGCGCCCGCGTCATGATCGGAGCCGAGATCGGCCGCTACTTCGTCATCGACCAGAAAATCCTGGACCTGTCCGCTTATGGCAAGTTCGTCGACAATTTCCACCAGGAGCTCGGATCGATCCAGGTCAGCCTGGGCGCCCAGAACATCGTGGTCCCCGGCATCGGCGAGAGCCGTTACGGCATGGATGCCGGGGCCTCGGCTTCGCTCAGCCTGACCAGCGTGGCGCGGCTCTACGTCAACTACGACGGCAAGTTCCGCAACGAGCTGACGTCGCACCAGGGCACGCTCGGCGTCGAATACCGATGGTGAGCTGAACCTTACGCCGGCGTCGCTGCGACGAAGCCCGTCAATCCAAACCCCTCGCGCGCCGCCGTCATCATCGGCACCAATGCATTCGGGTGGATGAACTCGTCGCGGAAGCAGGGATAGGTCTTGGGATCGAAGATCTTCTTCAGCCAGTCGACCACGATCTTGTGGCGCTCGGAGGTGCGGAATTCCTTGTGATAGGTGAGCCAGAGATCGGCATGATGGCTGACGCCGAGATCGACGGCAACGAGCGGCGCGCCGAGCGCGATCGAGACCGTCGGCAGGAAGCCGATGCCTGCACCGCGCTCGACGGCATAGAGCACGCCGACCGATGAATTGGTCTTGATCCCGACGATGCCCTCGAGCGACTTCAGTCCGAGCACACGGGCGTAGGCGCCGTCGTCGACCTGCGGCGCGCTCTGCTTGATGATGCGGTGGTTCGTCAGCTCCGCCAGGGTCGCCGGCACACCATAGAGGTTTTCGTACTCCTTGGAGACGAAGGGATAGATGTGCAGGCGGCCCAGCTTGGCGACGATCAGGTCGGGATTGGTCGGCGGCTCCAGCTGGATCGCGATGTCCGATTCAAGCCGCGCGACGTCGGCCTGCTCCATCGCACAGCGCAAATCGACGGTGATCCTGCGGTAGGTCTTCTGGAAGTCGATCAGTCGCGGCAGGATCCAGAAATTGCCAGGGCCTTCCGTCACCGCGACGCGCACCGTGCCCGAAGTGTCGTTCGACGATCGCGAGGCGCGGCGAAAGACGTTGAAGGCGTGACGCTCCATATGCGCGACGTCGGCGATCATCGCGGTGCCTTCATCGCTGAGCGTGAGGCCGCTCTGGTCGCGCAGGAACAGCTTGCAGCCGATGCTCTCTTCGAGCCGGTCGATCCGGCGCATCAACGTGGTGGAAATCAGCCCGAGCTCTTCGGCGGCATTGCGAAAACTTTTATACTTTGCGCACGCTAAAAACAGTTTCAAATCGTCCCAGGACGTATCCAGGGCTTCTTCACGGTGCTGCATCGTCGCAGCACCCCGGTGCAATAACTGTTGCATACTCCTGATCCCCAGCCGCTAAGCTCATGGCATAGCGGGGCACGAAAGCCTCGAAAGATAGAGGCGCGATATGGGTATGGAAAGGGGCTCGTTTGCCGCAAGGCATGATTTCGATGCCTTGCCGCTGAGCCCGGATGTCGACGTCCGCTGCGCGCACTTTTCCGAAATTGCCGCGCTTTCGCAGATGGCGCACCGGCTGGTGCCGGGTGTGCGGATCGGAACAGCCGAGCTTGCGCGATATTTCACGTTCGATCCCCAGAGTATCCTGACGTTCAACCGGAACCGCCTTCTCGTCGGTGGCATGGCCTTCCTGTTTCTCAATGACCGCGGGCACGACGCGCTGCTGCTCGACGATCTCTGCCTCACTGCGCCCGAGACGCACTATCTCGCTTCCGCGAAGGAAGACGTCGCCGCCATCTACATCTGGGCGATCGCGGCCACGGGGCGCGGCATCGCCGGGCTCGGCAAGGCTGCGGCGCATCTGCGGCAAGTAAGATTTCGCAATGCGGATTGCTATGCGCAGCCATCAACGGTGGCCGGACGAGACATCATGAAGGCGACCGGCTTTGCGCCGGTCCCGAGCTTCCAGCCCGATCTGTGGTGCTATGAGCGGCCCTGGCATCGGCAGCCGATGCGCATGCCGGGCGCGATCATCCAAGCAAGGAGTTTTGCAGATGCACGGTACTAGGATTCCTGTCGCCAAGCCCTGTTCCCGCGCCATCAACATCCGCCTCGCCCGCGACCCCAACGATCTCATGTTGGTCACAGCCATCCGCTCCGCGGTCTATCTCGCCGAGCAGGATTGTCCGTTCGAGGAGGAGTTCGACGGTAACGATATGGTCGCGGCGCACTTCATCGGATTCGTCGGCAACCAGCCCGCGGGCTGCCTGCGAGTGCGCTTCTTCGGCGATTTCGCCAAGGTGGAGCGGCTCGCGGTGCGTCACCAATTCCGGCGCTCGCGCGTCTCCTTCAAGCTGGTGCAGGCCAGCGTCGACTACGTGAAGCGCAAGGGCTTTCGCAAGATCTACGGCCAGGCGCAGGACAGGCTGGTCGATTTCTGGGCCCATTTCGGCGCCAAGCCGCTCGGCCACAATCGCAAGATCACCTTCTCGGATTTTTCCTACACGGAAATGCTGCTGGAGATCGAGCCGGGCCCGGACGCGATCACGCTGGACAGCGATCCGTATGTGATCATCCGTCCCGAGGGCGATTGGGACCGGCCGGGCGTGCTCGACGCCTCGGCAGGGCGGGCGGTGTCTTCACCGCTGCGGGACCTCGCGCTCGCCGGCCGCTGAAATTAGTTTAGCTCTGCGCAACACGATGCTGGCTTCCATCCACGATGATCCGCCGATTCTGGTCTGCGCGGATCTCCAGGTCGAATACCTGACCCCGGGGCGCCGCCACGTCATCCTCGACGGGGATGACGCCACGGCGCGTTGCCTGGAACTGCTGACGCTGTGGCGCGGCAATCTGTGGCCAGTGATGCATCTGAAGCGCATCGCGCAGGCCGCCTGGTTCAATCCGGCATCCAGGCTGACCGATTGGATCGACGGGACCAAGCCGCGGCCGGGAGAGATGACGTTCGAGCACCCGCTGCCGTCCGCCTACAGCTCGGCGCGGTTTGTGGACTACATGTCCAATATCCGCGCCATGCGCTGCATTCTGATCGGTTTTTCCCTGGACGAGACCATTCTGGCCACCGCCCTGGACGGGTTTCACCGCAGCCATCGCTATCATCTGGTGACTGACGCCGTGGCTTGCCGGCAGCCAGGTACGGGCGATGCCGCCGCCTACAAGCATGCGGTAGTGAATGTCATCGGGAACTTTGCTACAATCCAATCCAGCGCCGAACTGATCAGAACCAGCGGCGCCGTTGCGGTGTAGGCGGCCGCGACCGGCGGATGGGGTGAGAGATTGTCACGGGGAGACGAGCTCACGGACTTGGCGAGCGATCTGTCGCATGCCGCCGAGACGGCGCGCAGGCTGGGTCTGCCGACGACGGTCTATCTGCTCTCGATGGCGCTGGTGGAGGTGAGGGAAGCCGCTGCCGGTGCCGATGATGGGCACGACGACGGGGCGTGAGAGCTTGCGCAATCCCGACATGCGGCTTTGTGCAACGCTGCTCGGCGCTTGCTGCCGACGAATTGGCGTTGCAAGCTTGGCGCTGTCGCAATAGCCAAGGTGCTTGATCATCGAGTGATGACGCCGGCTATGCCCGCGACGTGACGCTTTCAAGGATCTTCGCAAATGTCCATGCTGCCCAATTCGCAAGAGGCCCGGGATGTGGCCTATCAGCTCCATCCCTACACCAACGCGCGTACGCATCAGCAGGCCGGTCCGCTGGTGATCGAACGCGGTGATGGTCCTTACGTCTTCGATGCGTCGGGCAAGCGCTATTTCGAGGCGATGGCCGGCCTGTGGAGCGTTGGGCTCGGCTTCAACGAGAAGCGACTGGTCGAGGCCGCGCACAAGCAGATGCAGGCGCTGCCGTTCTATCACACGTTTTCCGCCAAATCGCACGGGCCCTCGATCGACCTCGCCGAGAAGCTGGTCGCGCTCGCGCCCGTGCCGATGAGCAAGGTGTTCTTCACCAATTCCGGCTCGGAAGCCAACGACACCGTGTTGAAGCTGATTGCCTATCGCTCCAACACGCTCGGCCAGCCCCAGCGCAAGAAAGTGATAAGCCGCATGCGCGCCTATCACGGCGTCACCATTGCCTCCGCCAGCCTCACGGGCCTGCCGAACAACCACCGTTCGTTCGACCTGCCGCTGCCGAACATCCTGCACACGGGCTCGCCGCATTTCTACAAGGACGGCGCCGCCGGCGAAAGCGAGGAGGCGTTTGCGACGCGCCGGGCGGAGGAGCTCGACGCGCTGATCCAGAAGGAAGGCCCTGACACCATCGCGGCGTTCTTCGGCGAGCCGGTGATGGGCGCGGGCGGCGTCATCGTGCCGCCGGCGACCTATTGGGACAAAATCCAGAAGGTCTTGAACAAGTACGACATCCTGCTGGTCGCCGACGAAGTGATCTGCGGCTTCGGCCGCACCGGCAAAATGTTCGGCTGCGAGACCTACGGCATCAAGCCCGATGCGATCGTGGTCTCCAAGCAGATCACCTCGAGCTATTTCCCGCTGTCGGCGATCCTGCTGAACGAGCGCATGTTCGAGCCGATCGCGGACGAGAGCAACAAGATCGGCGTGCTCGGCCACGGCTTCACCGCTGGCGGCCATCCGGTCGGGTCGGCGATTGCGCTGGAAAACCTCAAGATCATCGAAGAGCGCGGCCTGGTCGCGCATGCGGCCGAACTCGGCGGCTACATGCAGGGCCGCTTGCGCGAACTCACCAGCCATCCGCTGGTCGGCGAGGTCCGCGGCGTCGGCATGATCGCGGCGATCGAGCTCGTGCTCGACAAGGGCCGCAAGAGCGCGGCCGCGACACCGGGCGCGGTCGGCGGCATCGCCAGCCGCATGCTCCAGGAGCGCGGCGTGATCTCGCGCAACATGCTGGACGCCATCGCCATCTGCCCGCCGCTGATCGTCACCAAGGCCCAGATCGACGATCTGGTCGCCGCGATCACGGGCGTGCTGGACGACATGAAGGGCGAGGTCGCGAAGCTTACGCCGGCGTAAGGCCGGCGTTCATCGCGAACGGAGCGGCCCACCACACTCTCGGTGTCGTCCCAGCCTTCGCCGGGACGACACTCTGGGAGGAAGCGGGAACTATTCCGCCCGCTGAACCCCGATCACGCGGCCTTTCTCGATCGCCAGCGCCAGCTCGCCCCGCTTCAGCTTCAGCGCGGCATCGCCGAACAGCTCGCGGCGCCAGCCGCGCAGGGCGGGAACGTCTGCCTCGTCGTCGGCTGCGATCTCTTCGAGGTCGTCGACGGTCGCGATCACCTTGCTGGCGACGGCGTGGCGCTCGGCCGTCATGCGCAGCAGCACCTTCAGCAGCTCGACGATGGCGGCGCCATTGTTGTTGTTGCGCGGCTTCTCCAACTTCGGCAGCGTCGCAAAATCCCGAGCCAGCCCGCGCTCGACTGCGGCCACGATGTCCGCACCCCATTTGGACTTCTCGAACCCCTTCGGCACCGAGCGAAGATGGGCGAGTTTCTCCAACGTGGTAGGCGCGTGGGTCGCGATGTCGGTGACCGCCTCGTCGCGCAGCACGCGGCCACGCGGCACGTCACGGCTCTGGGCTTCCTGCTCGCGCCAGGCGGCGACCTCCATCAGCACCGCGAGATCCTTCGGCTTGCGCACCCGCGTCTTCAGCCGCTCCCAGGCGCGCTCGGGGTGGAAGTCGTAGGTCTTGGGGGAGGTCAGGACCTCCATCTCGATGGATACCCATTCGCTGCGGCGGCGCTTCTTGAGGTCGGCGTCGAGCGCGGCGAACACGTCGCGCAGGTGCGTGACGTCGGACACCGCGTAGTGCATCTGCTCCTTGGTCAGCGGCCGGCGCGACCAGTCGGTGAAGCGGTGGGTCTTGTCCGGGCGGTGGCCGGCGACTTTCTCGACCAGCGCGTCGTAGGCGATGCTGTCGCCGTAACCGAGCACCATCGCGGCAACCTGGGTGTCGAACACCGGATGCGGAATGATGCCCGCCTGGTGCCAGATGATCTCGATGTCCTGGCGGGCGGCGTGAAAGACCTTCAGTACGCTCTCGTTGGCCATCAGCTCGAAGAACGGCTCGAGGTCGATCCCCTCGGCCAGGGTGTCGACGACGATGGCTTCCTCGGCGCTGGCCATCTGCACCACGCACAACAGCGGGTAGTAGGTGGTCTCGCGCAGGAACTCGGTATCGACGGTAATGACGGGGTGCTTGGCCAGCCGGCTGCAGGCAGCCGCAAGGTCAGCGGTGGTGGTAATCAAATCCATGAACGGCCCATGACACTTGACATCAGCCGTTCTGCCGAAAGCGCTGTGATGTCAAGGGGCTCGAAGCGAATTCGAGCCTTGCATTTGCGCCGGAATCGCTTTTTCCGACGAAAGTCCTATTCGTAGCGGATCCTGTGCGAGGATTTGCGCGCGCAAGGCAGCGCCACCACGACTACGCACATGGCAACCAATGCCAATCCCAGGAACTCGAAAACCAACAGATCCACGGCGAAATCTCCAGAAACATTGATAGATTTGTCGGGGGTGCGTTGAGGGTCTGTTAATTCCAATGGTTACCGGCGAAGCGGTGGGCCGGATGGTGGACAGGGGGTTAACGCGGATCGAGGCGGCATCACGTCATGAGCTTCGGCAGGCCGGCGGCGAGGCTGTCCACAGCGGCGCGGACCTTTGGCAGCATCCGGGGCGAGCGTGGCCATAGCGCGTGGCAGTCGTACAGGAATTCGGGCTGGCCGCCGAAGAGACCGACCAGGGTGCCGGTGTTGAGGCGTTCGCGGACCAGCCAATAGGGCAGCCAAGCGAGCCCCATGCCCTGCGTAGCGGCATCGGCGATGGCCTCGAGATCATCGAGCCTCAGCCTGCCGGCCGGCACGATCTCGCGTGGAGGCTGGCTGCCCAGCGGAAACAGCCACGGCCGAACGCGGCCGGAGCGACGATAGATGATCGCCTCGTGCGCGGCGAGATCGTCGAGCATCTTCGGCTTGCCGTTGGCGCGCAGATACGAACGGGCGCCGCACACCACCATGCGCTGGCTTGCGATGCGCCGCGCGATCAGGCCGGTTTGATCGTCGAGATCGCCAGTGCGGATCGCAAGGTCGTAGCCGGCCTCGATGATGTCGGTGATCGGGTCGCCGAACGCGAGGTCGAGCTCGAGATGCGGATATTTCCGCGCGAGCTTCATCAGCAAGGGGGCGATGCAGTGTCGTCCCAGCAGGGCAGGCATGGTCACGCGCAGCCTGCCGCTCGGTTCTGAGAGCTCGTTGGCGACGACAGCGTCGGCGGCTTCGGCCTCGACGAGAACGGCACGACAGCGCTCGTAATAGACTTGCCCTGCGTCAGTCAGGCTTTGGCGCCGCGTGGTACGGTTGAGGAGGCGAACGCCGACGCGCTCTTCGAGCGAGCGCACATGCTTGCCGACCATCGGCCCGGACATCTCGAGGGCGTCGGCCGCTGCCGCGAACGAGCCGAGATCGACGGCCCTGACGAACACGGCCATGCTAGTCAGGCGGTCCATGATTAAAAACTCGGGGTTTCGACTGTTCTTTCTGTGAGGTCATTTATCCGGTTCCGTCAGCGCGGCATAGCTCCATTCAGTTCAATTTGTTTCGGAGTGGATCCAATGGCCCGCGTCGTTCGCTTTCATCAGCATGGCGGCCCCGAAGTGCTGCAGATCGAGACCGTCGACGTCGCCCCGCCGGCACGGGCCGAGGTGCAGATCAGCGTCAAGGCGCTGGGCCTCAACCGTGCGGAGGTCCTGCTGCGGAGGGGGGCCTATATCGAGACCGCGACGCTACCGTCCGGTCTTGGGCTGGAAGCCGCGGGCATCGTCCTGGCTGTTGGCGAGGATGTGGCCGGCCTTGCGCCGGGCGATGCCGTCAGCATCGTGCCGCCGCTGTCGATGGTGCGGTGGCCGGCCTATGCCGAGCTTGCGACGTTTCCTGCCGAGATCGTGGTCAAGCATCCGTCAGAGCTTGGGTTCGAGACGGCGGCCGCGGTGTGGATGCAATATCTGACGGCCTACGGCGCGCTGGTCGACATCGCTGCCCTTGGACGAGGAGACGTCGTCGCGATCACGGCGGCATCGAGCAGCGTTGGACTAGCGGCCGTTCAGATCGCCAACCGGATCGGCGCAATCCCGCTCGCCTTGACACGGACCTCGGCCAAGCGGCGCGCCTTGCGCGATGCCGGCGCCGCCCACGTCATCGCCTCGGACGAAGAGGACATCGGAGCGCGGCTGGCGGAGATCGCCGGCTCAAACGGCGTCCGTGTGGTGTTTGACGCGGTCGGCGGGCCGGCTTTCGAGCCGCTGACCGCGGCGATGTCCACGGGCGGCATCCTGATCGAGTATGGCGGGCTAAGCCCCGCGCCGACGCCGTTTCCGCTCTTCAACGTGCTGACCAAGAGCCTGATCATGCGCGGCTACCTCGTCCACGAGATTATCCGCGATCCGGCGCGGTTGGCCCGGGCCAAGTCATTCATCCTCGAGGGGTTGGCGGACGGCGCGTTGAAGCCGATCATCGCCAGGACATTCCGGTTCGAGGAGATCGTCGCGGCGCATCGCTTCCTGGAGTCGAACACCCAGTTCGGCAAGATCGTCGTAACGATCTGAGCTAGCGTCCTCTTGGCCTTCGCGGCGAGACGTCTCACCGCATGTTCCAATTCACACACCGAGCACCACGCCCGGAGGCGGGCCTCGGGCATCTCTTCGTCGCCTCACGTCCCGCAGAACGTCTGCAACACACGCTGGTCAGGCAGCGGCGGATCGGCGTAGGCGGTGTACTCCGGCTGGTCCTCGAACGGCTTCGCCAGCACCTGCACCAGTTCCTCGAACGGCGCGTAATCGTCGTTGTTCACCGCAGCCTGGATCACGGCCTCGACGCGATGGTTGCGCGGGATGAACATCGGGTTGACCGCGTGCATGGCGGCTTGCCGCTCCGCGGCGCTCTGCGGCTCCAGCGCGATGCGCGCGCGCCAGCGGCCGGCCCATTCGTCGAACGCCGCGGGCTCCACGAACTGCGCCCGAACGTCGGTGGCGTCAGCACTGGCGGCCTCACCGAGCTTGCGGAAGGTGAGGGTGAAGTCGGCCTGGTTCTTGGCCATGGCATCCAGCAGGTCCTGGATCAGCGCCTCGTCGCCGTCGCGCACCGAGAAAAGGCCAATCTTCTTGCGCAGGCCCGCTTGATAGGTCGCGCTGAAGATCTCGGAGAAGGCGCCGAGAATGTCCTGGGCTTCGGCGACCGCCTTCTCCTGCTCGCTTCCGAACAGCGGCAGCAGGCATTCGGCGAGCCTCGTCAAATTCCACAGCGCGATGCGCGGCTGGTTGGCATAGGCATAGCGGCCCATCTCGTCGATCGACGAAAACACCTGCGCGGGATTGTAGGCGTCCATGAAGGCGCAGGGGCCGTAGTCGATGGTCTCGCCGGAGACGGAGCTGTTGTCGGTGTTCATCACGCCATGGATGAAGCCGACCAAAAGCCAGCGCGCGACGAGCTCGGCCTGGCGCGCGACGACGCCGGCGAGCAGTGCGTGATAGGGCCGCTCCACCTCGCGCAGCTCAGGGTAATGACGGGCGATGACATGATCGGCGAGCCGGCGGATCGCTTCGGTGTCGCGGCGGGCGGCGAAGAACTGGAAGGTGCCGACGCGGATGTGGCTGGAGGCGACGCGGGTCAGCACCGCGCCGGGCAGCGCGCTCTCGCGGATGACGTGCTCGCCGGTGACGACGGCGGCGAGCGAGCGCGTGGTCGGGATGCCCAGCGCATACATGGCTTCGCTGACGATGTACTCGCGCAGGACCGGACCGAGCGCGGCGCGGCCGTCGCCGCGGCGGGAGAAGGGGGTGGGGCCGCTTCCCTTGAGTTGGATGTCACGGCGGATTCCGTCCCTGTCGATGACTTCGCCGAGCAGGATGGCGCGGCCATCGCCGAGCTGAGGCACGAAATGCCCGAACTGGTGACCGGCATATGCCATGGCGATGGGGTCGGCGCCCTCGGGAACCGTCTTGCCGGCCAGGATCGCCGCGCCTTCGGGGGTCTCCAGTAAGTCAGGATCGAGCCCGAGCTGGGCCGCCAGTGGCCGGTTCAGCTTGATCAGCCGTGGCGCCGCGACCGGGGTCGGCGCGACGCGGGCAAAGAAGCTGTCCGGCAGCGCCGAATAGGAGTTTTGGAAGGGGAAATGAACCGTCATGACCTGAAGATAGGGTTGGATCGCCTGATGGCAAAGGCTCGACCTCTGATAAGCCAAAAATGGCCCTCCGGGTCCAAAACAGGCCGTTCCCTTGGTTGCCGCCCCCGGTCTCGTCGGGTAAACCCTGCCGCAATCGCGGACCGGCCATGACAGGCGGTTCGATTCGCTTCCTCAGACATTGATTTTGGGACGACCATGCATCGCTACCGGTCACATACATGCGGCGCGCTCCGCGAGAGCAACATCGGCGAGACGGTCCGCCTGTCAGGCTGGGTCCATCGCGTTCGCGACCATGGCGGCGTGCTGTTCATCGACCTGCGCGACCATTACGGCCTGACCCAGTGCGTGGTCGACCCGGACTCGCCGGCATTCTCGCTGGCCGAGAAGCTGCGCTCGGAATTCGTGGTGCGGATGGACGGCAAGGCCCGCCGCCGCCCCGAAGGCACCGACAACGACGATCTGCCGACCGGCAAGATCGAGATCTATGTCACCGAGATTGAAGTGCTGGGCCCGGCCGGCGACCTGCCGCTGCCGGTGTTCGGCGATCAGGAATACCCTGAAGATATCAGGCTCAAATACCGCTTCCTGGATCTGCGGCGCGAAAAACTGCACCAGAACATCATGACGCGCGTCGAGATCATCAAGTCGATGCGTCGACGCATGGAGGGGCAGGGGTTCTTCGAGTTCAACACCCCGATCCTGACGGCGTCCTCGCCGGAAGGCGCGCGCGACTTCCTGGTGCCCTCGCGCATCCATCCCGGCAAGTTCTACGCGCTGCCGCAGGCGCCGCAGCAATACAAGCAGCTGCTGATGATGTCGGGCTTCGACCGCTACTTCCAGATCGCGCCCTGCTTCCGCGACGAGGACCCGCGCGCCGACCGTCTGCCCGGCGAGTTCTACCAGCTCGACGTCGAGATGAGCTTTGTGACTCAGGAAGACGTTTTTGCGGCAATGGAGCCGGTCATCACCGGTGTGTTCGAGGAGTTTGCCAAAGGCAAGCCCGTGACCAAGGGCTGGCGGAGGATTCCGTTCGCGGAAGCCTTGCGCAAATACGGCAGCGACAAGCCGGACCTGCGCAATCCCATCGAGATGCAGGACGTCTCGGAGCATTTCCGCGGCTCCGGCTTCAAGGTGTTCGCGCGCATGCTCGAGGATCCCAAGAACCAGGTCTGGGCCATTCCCGCACCGGGCGGCGGCAGCCGCGCCTTCTGCGATCGCATGAATTCGTGGGCGCAAGGCGAGGGCCAGCCCGGTCTGGGCTACATCATGTGGCGCGAGGGCGGCGAGGGCGCCGGTCCGCTCGCGAACAACATCGGGCCGGAGCGCACCGCTGCGATCCGTGCGCAGATCGGTGTGAAGGAGGGCGACGCCGCCTTCTTCGTCGCCGGCGATCCCGACAAATTCTGGAAGTTCTCAGGCTTGGCCCGCAACAAGGTCGGAGAGGAGTTGAAGCTTACCGACAAGGAGCGGTTCGAGCTCGCCTGGATCGTCGACTTCCCGATGTACGAGTACAACGAGGAGGACAAGAAGGTCGACTTCTCGCACAATCCGTTCTCGATGCCGCAGGGCGGCCTCGACGCGCTGAAGGGCCAGGATCCGCTGACCATCAAGGCGTTCCAGTACGACATTACCTGCAACGGCTACGAGATCGCCTCGGGCGGCATTCGCAATCACGTGCCGGAAGCGATGGTGAAGGCGTTCGAGATCGCAGGTTATGGCGAGCAGGAAGTGGTCGACCGCTTCGGCGGCATGTACCGCGCCTTCCAGTACGGCGCGCCGCCGCATGGCGGCATGGCCGCAGGTGTGGATCGCATCGTGATGCTCTTGTGCGGCACCAACAATCTGCGCGAGATCTCGTTGTTCCCAATGAACCAGCAGGCCATGGACCTCTTGATGGGCGCCCCGTCGGAAGCCACCACCAAGCAGCTCCGCGAGCTGCATGTGCGGGTCAACCTGCCGCAGAAGTGAGGCGCGTTGCCTCTCCGCGGTCGTCCCGCCGAACCTCGGCGAAGGCCGATGCGGGGAGAGGCTGTCCCCACACCGTCATTGCGAGCGCAGCGAAGCAATCCAGAATCTTCCGCGGAGGCAGCCTGGATTGCTTCGTCGCAAGAGCTCCTCGCAATGACGAGGAGCAGAGAGCCGCCTGTCTCTCTCCTACAATCCTGTCGTCGCCTCGATCCTGAACTGCGCCAGCGCGCTTTCCGGGTCGCTTTGCGAGAGCTGCATGAATTGCATCAGCGGCACCTTGGCGCGGGGCGTGAGCTTGATGGTCAGTGTCTGCCCTGAGGTCGCGACGAAGCCGGCGAGCGCATTGACCGCAGCCCGGACATCGAGGTTGGACGCAGCGAGCTTCTCGCCCTGCGCGCGGATCATCTCGACGATGGCACTGCGGGCGGCATCGCGGCTGACATTCTGCATGCGGGAGAACTGCGCCACGACGAGATCGACTGCGCCGCTGTCGCGCAAGGACAGCTCGATCGCGCCAGTCTCGATCTTCCCGGCATCGCTCATGGCCTGCACCGGATCGGTCGTGAACACACCGCGCGGAACGTTGGCGAGTGCGAAGCGGGCCTGCGCCCGGGCGAGGTTGCCGAGATCGAGTGTGGCGGGTGCGAGCGCGAAGGCGCCCGATGACTCCGTCCAGGCGGCGCCGAGATCGAGGTTGATCGCGAGCTTGTCGACGCCCGCCATGATCAGCGGTCGCTGTGCCGGATTGGAGGGATCGGTGGGCGTGACCATCTTCACGACCAGATTAACCTTGCTCGGGATCGATCCGACCAGCTGACCCCAGTTCAGGCTGAGCGTGTCGATGGTGACGAACTGCCGCGTCGTCTTGTAGGGAGCCACCACGCCCTTGATCTCGGCGCCTTCGAGCACCCGGAACAGGCCCAGCATCTGATCGGGCGAGGGCGGTTGCCCGGGCGTTCTAAGGCTTGCCGCCCAGCGCATCAGATTCGCTGCGCTGAAGGATTTCAGCGCGAAGCGCTCCATCTTGAGCTGCCCCTGCGGCAGCGGCATGTCGAGGCCTTCCAGCGCGATGGTGTCTCGATCGTATTTGACGGCGCTGAGCCGCCCCGTTCCTTGCGGCGTGTCGACTTTTTGCTTGCCGATTTCGACCTTGCCGATCTGGAAGCCCTCGAAGAAGTCGGCCACCTTCTCCATCATGTCGCGCGACTGCGCCGGCGTCGGGATCGAGCCGTCAGCGGGCACCAGCGCGATGATCTCGGCCGGGCGGAATTTGGAGGGCCGGATCGCGATGTCGTCGAGGCTGATGCCGTCGATCTGCACGCGCACGCCCGGTGCGGTCGTAACCACATACGAATTGACCGAGATGTGTCGATAGACCTTGTGGAAGCTGTCGTCGCTCGATTCTTTCTGATCGAGCGACGCCCGTACGGCGGTTGCGTCAAAATCGTAGGCGGCCAGACCGGACAGCTCGCCGGTCATCTTCGCGGGCTTGCCCGGCTGAGCGAGGTCGATCGCATACGTGATGCGGTCCGTCTTTGCCGTTTCGATCTTGCCGCGGTCGACGTTCTGGATCGACAGACCCGAATAGACATAATCGCCGCCGCCGGCATTGCCGGTGCCCGCATCGACGTTGACCGTGACGGTCGGCACGGCGATCGAGGCCGCCGAGACGGTCGCGTATTGCGCGAGCATGAAGCGGTACATGTCGATGATCGAGCCGGACAGCGGCGCGGCGGCCGCACGGGTGGGACCGGAAAAATCCTGCGCGCTGATCCGCGGGATCTTGTAGTTCGCTTTCAGCTTTGCTCGATCGGTAGCCGTAAAGGCGACCTCGACTCCGGACACCTCAATGCCGTTGGCCGTGAAACGGGTCTCAACCGGCTGGCGTACGCCGACGGCCGTGACCTTTGCGACCTTGACGCTGGCGAGCTGAGGCGGGGCGGACTCGACATTGATGTCTTCGATCGTCAGCGTCCGGGTCGCGAGCTCAAACGTGATCTTACCATGGCTGGCCTGGCCACCGCCTGCGCGGATCTGCTCGAACGTGGCCTCAACCTCGCTCGTCGCCCGATGCTGGACATAGACATTGAAGCCGAACCATCCGCCCGCGCCGAGCACGAGGAGTGCGATCAGGCCGATCAGGATTCGCTTCATTCATGGCTCCAGTTGCTCGTTTTGCACCGCGCAACCTGCCATATTCGTGAAACGCCGCGCGGTCCAGAGAAAGCTATGGTTTTCAAACATTTGACCGCGCGTCCTGTTGATGGGCGCGCAATCGGATGTTGCCACCGGGGCGCCCGCCGTGCTTCATCCCGCTTCCATGACCCGGAAAATGATCGGCTTGGACAGCCGCTCCGGATCGTGCATTTTGAGGCCGGTAACGCGAGGCGAGACACCGCATGTCGTCCTATTCTGATGATCTCCACCAGGCGGCGCTCGCCTATCACCGTCTGCCGCGCCCCGGCAAGCTCGAGATCCAGGCAAGCAAACCGCTTGCCAACCAGCGCGACCTCGCGCTGGCCTATTCTCCGGGTGTTGCCGCCGCCTGCACCGAGATCGCCAAGAACCCGGCGGAAGCCGCCACGCTGACCACCCGCGCCAATCTGGTCGCCGTGGTCTCCAACGGTACCGCCGTGCTCGGCCTCGGCAATATCGGCCCGCTGGCGTCCAAGCCGGTGATGGAGGGCAAGGCTGTTCTGTTCAAGAAATTCGCCGGCATCGATGTGTTCGACATCGAGATCGCCGCCGACACCATCGAGCGCGTGGTCGAGACCGTGGCCGCGCTCGAGCCGACCTTCGGCGGCATCAATCTGGAAGACATCCGCGGACCGGAATGCTTCGAGATCGAGACGCAGCTGAAGGAGCGCATGAAGATCCCGGTCTTCCATGACGACCAGCACGGCACCGCCATCATCGTCGCCGCCGCCATCACCAATGGCCTCAGGCTGAACGGCAAGAAGCTGTCGGACGTCAAGATCGTGGCGTCGGGGGCAGGGGCCGCCGCGATCGCGACGCTGAATCTCCTGGTGTCGATGGGCGCGCAGCGCAAGAACATCTGGGTCTGCGACATCGACGGCCTCGTGCATGAGGGCCGCAACACCACCATGGACCGCTGGAAGGCGGTCTACGCGCAGAAGACCGACAAGCGCACACTCGGCGACGTCATCGGCGGCGCCGACATCTTCATCGGGCTCTCCGCGCCGGGCGTGCTCAAGCCGGAGATGGCCAAGGCCATGGGCGACAAGCCCTTGATCATGGCGCTCGCGAACCCGACCCCGGAGATCATGCCGGAGGAGGCGCGCAAGGTGCGCCCTGATGCCATGATCTGTACCGGCCGCTCCGACTATCCGAACCAGGTCAACAACGTCCTGTGCTTTCCCTTTATCTTCCGCGGCGCGCTCGACGTCGGCGCCAGCGCCATCAACGAGGAGATGAAGCACGCAGCCGTCGAGGCCATCGCGCAGCTCGCGCGCGAGGCGCCGTCGGATGCCGTCGCACAAGGCTTCGACACCGGCGAGATGCAAGGCTTCGGCCCGGGTTCGCTGATCCCGAGCCCGTTTGATCCCAGGTTGATTCTGCGCATCGCGCCGGCGGTGGCGAAGGCGGCGATGGAGTCCGGCGTCGCGACGCGGCCCATCACCAATTTCGACGAATACACCGCGTTGCTCGAGCGCTTCGCCTTCCGCTCCGGCCTGGTCATGAAGCCGATGTTCGCCAAGGCCAAGACCCAGCCGGTCCGCGTGATCTACGCCGAAGGCGAGGACGAGCGGGTGCTGCGCGCCACGCAAGTGGTGCTGGAGGAAAAGCTGGCGCGCCCCATTCTCGTCGGCCGTCCCTCCGTGGTCGAGGCGCGCATCAAGCGTTTCGGCCTGTCGATCAAGGCAGGCAAGGATTTCGATCTCGTCAATCCCGAGGACGATCCGCGCTACCGCTCCTACGTGCAGTCCTATGTCGAGGTCGCCGGCCGCTGCGGCGTGACGCCCGATGCGGCGCGCACGGTGGTTCGCACCAACAACACTGTCATCGCGGCGCTCGCGGTGGTGCGCGGAGAGGCGGATGCCATGCTCTGCGGCGTCGAGGGCCGCTACATGAGCCATCTGCGCCATGTGCGCGAGATCGTCGGCTTCTGTCCCGGCATCAGCGACTACGCCGCCCTGGCGCTGCTGATCACCAGCAAGGGCGCCTTCTTCATCGCCGACACGCAGGTTCGGCCCAATCCGAGCGCTGAGGAGCTCGCCGAGATCGCATCGCTCGCCGCGGTCCACGTCCAGCGCTTCAACATCAAGCCGAGGATCGCCTTCGTCTCGCATTCGGATTTCGGCAGCTACGACACCGACTCCTCGCGCAAGATGCGGCGGGCGACGCAACTGTTGAAGGACAAGCATCCGGAGATCGAGGCCGATGGCGAGATGCAGGGCGACACCGCGCTCTCCGCTGCTGCGCGAAAAATGGTACTGCCGCACTCCCAGCTGGAGGGCGAGGCCAACATCCTGATCATGCCGACCCTCGACACCGCCAACGTCGCCTATCAGATGATCAAGTCCCTGGCCGACGCGCTTCCCGTCGGCCCGATCCTCATCGGCCCGGCGCGCCCGGCGCATATTCTGACCCCGTCCGTGACGGCGCGCGGCATTCTGAACATGACGGCCGTCGCCGTGGTGGAAGCGCAGGAGCGGGCGGCGCGGCAGCAGCCGACGTTGTTTACCTAAGGGCGCGCTTTTGCCGCGTAGACGGTTTGAATCCTTCTCCCCTTGCGGAAGAAGGTGGCGCGAAGCGCCGGATGAGGGGGTGTTTCCGCGAGTCGATATTTCGCGAGTTCCGGTGCCGATAAATATCCCCTCATCCGTCTCGCCACCTCGCGGCGAGCCACCTTCTCCCGCAAGGGGAGAAGGTAAGAGACCGGCAATTTTTGAATTCCTTTCAGTTCTCCATTTCCCCGTTTGTAAACCAACGCACGACTCTCCATAATCCTGCCGAGCATTCCCGCGCTCTGAGCTTGCCAAGAGGCCGATCATGCCAGCGTTCGTGACTTTCGGGCGGATCCTGTTCGCCGTGCTGTTCATCTACACGGGCGCGACCAAGCTCTTTGCCATCCAGGCGACTTCCGACTTCATCGCCAGCAAGGTCGTGGTGCCCGAGGTGATCGCGCCATACGCCAAGCAGCTCGAGACGGCGACCGCCATGACCACGCCGCAACTGCTGGCAATCGCAGTCGGTGGGCTCGAGATCATCGCCGGATTGATGATCGCGCTGAATTTCGGCGCGCGGTTCTTCGCGATGCTGATGATCATCTACGTCGCGGTCGCGACCGTGTTGTTCTACGACTTCTGGAATATGGCAGCGCCGGACAATGCGAAGATGGTGGTCGACGCGCTCAAGAACCTGTCGGTCATCGGCGCATTGTTCATGATCATGGGATACGGCCGCACCACGCGCCCGGCCGAGGCGGCGTACGGGGACGTGTAACGCCTACGCCTACGCCCTGCGCCACGGCGTGACGGTGACGTCATGCGCCGCGTCGAGCAGATACGGCGCGCCCGGCTTCATCCCATGGGACGCCAGCACCTCGTGCGGCATCCGCTGGGGCACGCCGACGAAACAGCCTTCGCCGCCGGGCAGGCGCACATGCGGGGCTTCCGAGAGCCAGAACGTATCGTAGCGACCCATGAACATGTCGAACACGGCGGGCCCGCCGATGATGGCGACCATGCCGGAGGCGACATCGGCAAAGGCGCAGGCCTCCTCAAAGCTCGCGTGTTCCGGATTCCACAGCGTCGCGTTCGGCGTCTCGGGATCGACGGTGAGCGCGTTGATCTTGCGCGTCAGGATCAGCCGCTTGCGCTTCGGCGAGTTCGGCTGCTGCTCATGCGAGTTGCGGCCGTGCACGATCAGCGCGGCGCGATCGAGCGCCTGCTCGAAGAATAGCTTGTCGCCCTCGAACTTCAGGCTATCGGGCATGACGTGCCCCGCGTCGGCGAGCATGCCGTCCGCTGAGACGATGACGTAGCCTTCGATGCGGAAAGACAATGGCCGTCTATTCGGAAACAGTCGTCACCACGGAATTGACCGGGCGCTGGCTCACCGTCGGCAGCTTGGCGTCCTTGAGCAGCTCCTGGTCATATTCGGGCAGTGACGATGCCGGGAATTTGGCGCGCATTGCCACCACCTTGTAGCCGCCGGCCTTCAGGCGCTTGAGCAGCTCGGGCAGAGCCTCCGCGGTGTGCTTCTGGAAGTCGTGCATCAGGATGATGCCCTTGCCCTTGGTGTCGAGCCTCTTCATCACGGTCTCGATGATCTTCTCGGGCTTGGAGGCCTTGAAGTCGAAGGAGTCGATGTCGCAGGAGAAGATCGCCATATTGCGGTTACCGAGATAGGTGACCATCTCCGGCGGATGCTGGAGCGCCGGGAAGCGGAAGAATGGCGAGGGCGAGATGCCGCCAAGCGCCCACTTCACCGCGGACAGGCCCTTCTCGATCTCTTCCTTGCGCTGTGCTTCGTTAAGCTTCTTGTTGTTGAGGTTGGCATGCGACCAGGTGTGGGTGCCCACGGTGTGGCCGGCCGCATAGACCTGCTTCAGGATCTCCGGCTCGTAGGTCGCGTGCTTGCCGATTGAGAAGAAGATGCCGGTGGTGCATTCGTCGGCGAGCGCCTTCAGCACCGCGGGCGTGTTCTTGGGCCAGGGGCCGTCGTCGAAGGTCAGCACCACCTCCTTGTCGCGCAGGAAGTCGAGCTCCTTGAAATGCTCAAAGCCGAAGCCGGGACCGCCCGTGGTGTCGATCTCGACGGTGCGGGCGACACCGAGCGCGCCCGGCGTGTTGCAGGCGGCGCGGGCAGGCTGCGGCGCTTGCTTGGGCGGGGGTGGATTGACGAAACCCGCTGGCGCGGCTGCCGGTTGAGCTGCAACTGGAGCGGCGGGGGGCGTTGCCGCAGCCGGCGCTGTCGCCGGTGCGGCTTGCGTCGCAGCTGCGGGTTTTGCGGCCGGAGTCTGCGACCATGCTGCGCCGGCCATGGCCAGAGACATCGCGCCTGCCAAAATCAGTCCTGCCGCCACGCGCATGGTGTTGTCCTCGAGATTGATCTTATTGTTCCGCCGCGGCTTTTCGCCTCCGGCAAAACCGTCCTGCCCCTAACGATCCTAGCCTAGATGGTGGGCCATCGCCATTGCAACGGCTGTTTGGCATGCCGCCACGATTGTGCCCAACGGGATTAGGCGCGCTTCGCGTCAACTGTCGGCCAGCGCCCTGGCAACTGCCGTTTTGATCCGCGTATCGGCGGGCTCGACCGCGGACGGAAAGACGTCGGCGATATAGCCGTCGCGGCCGATCAGGTATTTGTGGAAGTTCCAGCGCGGAACTTCCCTCGGTCGCGACTCGGCGGCCCATTTGTAGAATGGATGCGCCTTCGCGCCTGCTACAACGGCCTTTGCCGCGACCGGGAAGCTAACACCATATTGGTGGTGCGCGGTCTGCGCGATCTCGCTGGTGCCGCCGGGCTCCTGACTGCCGAAATCATTCGAGGGCAGACCGATGACTGTGAGCCCGCGGGCGCGAAACTCGGTCCAGATCTCCTGGAGGCCGGCATATTGCGGCGTGTAGCCACAGAGCGAGGCCGTGTTGACCACCAGCAGCGGCTTGCCGGTGAAAGCGGCAAGCCGGATGTCGTCGCCCGACAAAGCGGGGAAGGAGAAGGCATAGGCCGAGATACGGCTCATGCCGCCATCGGCGAAAGCACGCGTGACCGGCATCAGCGTGCCGGCCAGCGCCATGGTGAGCACGGTCCTGCGGTATATCATGCCGGCGTCCCCCGAAATGAACCGGGCGCATGTTACTCCGCCGGTGCGATCGGCCTCGTCAACACCGCGTTATCGCGCGGCGACAGGGCTAGTACAGGCGGACGATGAAGTCGGTGCCTTCGCCGGTCTCGCCCTGGTTGATGCCTTGGTCGGAGATGATGATCGAGCCGCCTGATGTCAGCATCTCGTTGATCTTTGCCATGGTGTCGGCAGGGATCGAGATGCGGTCGAGGGCTGCAGCCGGACTGTCCGGCGTGACCACGGGCTTGGCAGTCACGGGCTTGGCAGCGACGGGGATCACGGTAGCGCCGCGCTGGCGGCGCGTAAGGCTGCCAGCGTCCTCGCGCGCCGCGGAACGGGCGGAGACTGGCAGAGACACCACCGACCAACGCAGTGCATTGGTATCGGTCTTGTCGAGCTCGGCGGTGAAGATATGCGTGCCGAGCGGCCGGTCGCTGGTGGCGATCGTGACCGGCTCCTCGAACAGCGGCGCAAAATTCTGCCGCACATAGAGCTTGGAATCCTTGCGGCTGATGAAGACTGCGATCTGGCCGGTCCGCTTGGGTGTTTCCGGCTTTGCAGCCAGCGCCGGATCGGCAACACGGCTCTCGTCCTTCTTCGCGTCGGGCGACGCGGCGAGCGCAGGTGCCGGTGCATCGGGCGTCTTTGCGGCGTCCGCTGCTTCCGTCTTGACCGGCTCGGCCTTCATAGTCTCAGCCTTGTCGGCGGGCTGGTCCTCGTTGGCAGGCTTGGCGGCATCGTCCGACGGCGGCTTGGCCGCGTCAGTTGCAGTTGCCTCGGCGGTCTTGGCCTTGTCGGCCGGTGCGGCGGCTTCTTCGTGGGTTTGCGCATTGCCCGTGGTCACATCCGACATCACGGTATGGCCGACGGAGGCGCGCAGTTCGAGCACGTCATCGGCGTTGGCCGTCTTGGTTTCGGTGGCCCGGGTCTCGACGGACTTGCGCTCGGCGGCCTTGCTTTGCGCCTCGCCCTTGTCCGCCTTATCGCCGACATAAGTCTGCGGCTGGAGGCTGGCGGCAGGCTGCGGCGGCACGCGCAACGAGGCGAGCAGGGGGTGGGCGAAACTGTGCGGCGTCATCTCGCCCGGCGCGACGATGACGCGCGCGCCCATCCTGGTCCAATTCCACATCTTCACCGCGAACGTCATCGGCATACGGATGCAGCCATGCGAGGCCGGATAGCCCGGCAACACGCCGGCATGCATGGCGACGCCGGACCAGGTGATCCGCTGCATGTACGGCATCGGCGCGCCGCTATAGATGTTGGAGTGGTGGAATTTGTGCTTCTGGATGACGCTGAACACACCCATCGGCGTCGAATGGCCCTTCATGCCTGTCGACACCGGAGATTCCGCGAACACGCCCTTGGCATCGTAGACGGTCACCTTCTGTCGGTCGATTGAGACGACGATGACCAGGGGCCCTTGCGGCTTGGTGCCGGCTTCCTTCTCGGCGACAACCTCTTTCTTGCCGGCGGCGCCACGCTTCTGCGGCTTCTGGCGCGGTATCTCGGGATGCCGGTTCTGCCGGGCGTAATAGGATCCGTCGGAATAATCCGTCCAATAATAAAATGCTGCGTCTGCCTGGCTGGTCGCGCCGATCGCGCCCGCCGCTGTCAAAATGGCGACCTGCCACAGCCGCGCCGGCTTGGCAGAAGAACCCGACCCGTTCACGCTGTTCATCCTCGAATCCATAATCCAAATCAGACGTTAGTGTCGCAAAGGGGATACGCGTTCACCAGCAGGCGGTTCTGCCGTCAGCTACTTTTGTCCAAGACGTAGCAAAAAAGCCTCACAGACCGGTAAACGCGGCCGCCTCTGGCCGTCTGTCGTCTTCCTGTCGGGCTGACGCGTTCCTACATTGCGGGGTGTCGTTAGCGGAGAACTTCATGTCATCTCGATTCCCTGGTCTTGCCGGCATCCGCTTGAAAGGCCTCGTCTTATTCCTCCTGGCCCTGACTGTGCCGGTGGCGTCCGCTTCGGCCGCCGACGAGCCCGACCTGATCTTCCGTCGCTCCACCGTGTTCAAATGGATGAGCCCGAACGACAAGCTCGCGACCTACGGACTCGACGATCCTGAAGTCGAGGGCGTCGCCTGTCATTTCACGGTGCCAGAAAAGGGCGGCTTCAAGGGCTGGCTCGGCCTTGCCGAGGAGGTCTCGGACATCTCGCTGGCCTGCCGCCAGATCGGCCCCATCAAGTTCAAGAACAAGA
This sequence comes from Bradyrhizobium sp. 199, assembly GCF_023073355.1. GTDB lineage: Bacteria > Pseudomonadota > Alphaproteobacteria > Rhizobiales > Xanthobacteraceae > Bradyrhizobium. Next base: position 1,844,944 of record NZ_JADPJI010000005.1, on the reverse strand, counting down.
TGGAGCAGGGCGACGACATGTTCCGCCAGCGCCGGTCGCTGTTCTTCAAGAAGATGCAGATCGTGCGCGGCTGCGATACCAAGCGCAACGTACTGGTCTACATGGTCTATTCGGACAGGATCATCGAGGGCTCGCCGAAGAACTCGACCTCGACCGTGCCGATCATGCCATGGGGAACTGCGGACGCAAACGTCCAGAAGTGCGGCGAGTTCTTTACACAGTGATGCGCGTTCACACAGTAACGAGCTTGCGTTCACTCAGGGGCAAAGGCGCGGCTGGCCTACGGCTTGACAAGATGCGAGCCAGTCAGCCGCACGAGGGCTTGTGGCGCGGCCTCAAAGCCGCGGCCAGACTGCTGCGACATCGCGCCGGCTGAGGCCACGCGATTGGGTCGTTGACCTCCGCCGTCCGTCCGTTGGTCCGCCTCGCGCGGCGTTGCGCGATCTTGCGTCACCATAATGGCCATCCCTTAAGTGAACGCGCCCGGTGATCCGGGCGTCCAGGTTTCGATGGCTTGGGTCGCACCCGACGCGCCTCCGGTTCGACAGGACCAGCCTTCGTTTGCCGTTCCATTCGCAGAAAAACGTAAAGTGCGTGTGAAGCGGGTGAGGCGGGAGCATGACGGCGGCTGCGTCGGGTGTGTTCGCCCACCGCTGCCGGAACTTGGCACGCCACCTTGAGCTCCAGCGAGACCCAACTGAAATAATTGGCGTTTTCGGAGAATTGTGTCGTGGTCTCGGGCCGGACGAAACAATTCTCACGCAAGATGAAACCATTTTGCGCTTTTGGCGCATCACGGGCGAAACCGCCGATGGTTATCAGTTTGACAACGACGAACGGCGCACCGCCGGCCACGGAATTCGGAGACAGGACCATGCGCGCGCTCAGCTTCATCCTTGCTTTTGCTTTCGTGGTTGCCGGCTCCTCGTTCGCGGGCTCGCCGGACGGCAATCTGCCCGGGGTCGGCACCTTCCAGTACAGCGGCTCGCCGGTCATCACCACGACGTCGCATTCGATCGTGGTTGCCGCGCGCTTCTGATCGACAACAAGAAAATCAGCCGATAAAGGCCGTCATGATCGTTCGATTTTGCGCCGCTGCGTTCGTCTCTGTTCTCACGATCAATGCCGCTCAGGCGCAGGTGCGCGCGCCCTTGAGATTACCGGATCCCCGCAGCGAATTCGTGCGCCAGTGCGCGCCGCGCATGATCGGCCGCTGGGAGCACCCGGAGGAAGTCTGCGGCTGCCTGCACGATCACGCCGCGGCCGCCGTCGAGGACCGCGACCTGCGCGAAGCGCTGTTGCGCGGCATCAGCGAGACCGGCGTGCCCACCATCGAGACCCACTGGGTCCCGGCCTCGAAACAGGGCGAGATCGGCCCGACCTTCACCAAGATCGCCAAGCCAACCTTGCAGTGCATGTTCGATCCGGCGAAATAGCCTCTCAGGCCATCATTTTGTTTTCGGCCCGTGTCGCGGCACGCAGGAACTCGTGCGCGAGACGCCCTTGTCGGTCATCTTTGCGCCGCGCACTTCCCTGACCTGCCCGGCTGGGCAGGTTCCGTCGTCCACCAGAACGCGCTGGCCGAGCTTCAGATCCACGATGTCTTGCTCACGTCCGACGGTGGCAGCGGGCGCCGTCGAGGCAAACGCGAGGGAGATCAGGAGCGAGAGGCAGGTCGCGTGGCGGAGTGACATCATGAAGGCTCCCGGGATCGATGGCGCAATGTAGGGAGCGATCAGCGATTCTCACAGTGAAGCTTGTTATGCCGGCCGAACCGACCGGTTCTTCGCGCGCAAGGCTGACCGTGATTCCCGCGCGAGCCGTTCGGCGGATGCCACGAGTTGTGGAACCGCATGTCCGGAAAATCCCAGCACGAAGCCGGGCAGAGGGCGCGCGCGCGAATAGGTGTCGGCCAATAGCCAGCCTCCCGCGCCGGCCGTCTGCTTGGCTTGCGCGGCTACCGCAAGGTCGACCGCGGGATCGAACCTGGCGACGAGATGCAGGCCTTGTGACGGCACCGGCACGGACAGCGCGCCATCGGATGCGGCTTCCAGCGTTTCGGCCAGCACATCGCGCGCCGCGCGATAGAGCTTTCGCACGCGCTTGAGGTTTGCGGCGAATGCGCCCGAGTTGAGCATGTCGGCCACTGCGCCTTCCATCAGAGTGCCGGGGAAGCGGTCGAGCGCCGCGCGCGTAGCCGTCACGTCCGCGATCAGGCGTTCGGGCAGGGCGCAATAGCCGATGCGCAGGCCTGGAAACAGCGTCTTGGCAAACGTGCCGAGGTAGATCACGCGCTGCAGACGATCGATGCCGGCGAGCGACATCAGCGGTGCGCCGTCATAGCGAAACTCGCTGTCGTAGTCGTCCTCCAGCACGAAAGCGCCGGCCTGCTTGGCCCAGTCCAGAAGCTCGAGCCGCCGCGGCATCGACATCTGCACGCCCAGCGGAAACTGGTGCGACGGCGTCACGTAAGCCGCGCGCGCGGACGGCGCCGCGGCGCGGCCCTTGGCGATGCGCATGCCGTGCTCGTCGACGGGAACGGGCACGGCGCGATAGCCGCAATGCGCGATGGTCTTGCGCGCGGCGGGATAACCTGGGTCCTCGCACCAGACCTGGTCACCGGCCTTCAGGATTGCGCTCAACACGATGCGGAGCGCGTGCAGGGTGCCTGATGTCAGCATGATCTGATCGGGATCGCAGCGCAGTCCGCGTGCCGACAACAGATGATCGGCGATTGCCGCGCGCAGCTCGCGGCTGCCGCGTGGATCGCCATAGTGAAGGTGCTCCGCGCCGAACGAACGCATACGGCGGCCGACGAAGGCGCGGAAGCGCTGCACCGCCCGTTCGTCGATATGCGTGCAGCCGAGCGCGAACGCGCCTTGCCCGGGCATTTCGACAATGACCTTCGGCTTGTTCGGCTCGGTCGCGCCTGCCGGAATGCGCGCGGCGACGAACGTTCCGGAGCCGACGGTCGCCTCGGCAAAGCCGTCGGCGATCAGACGCTCATAGGCGGTGACGACGGCGTTGCGCCGAAAGCCGGTCTGCCTGGCCAGCGTGCGCGACGGTGGCAGCGCCTCGCCGGGCTTTACGAGTCCCGAGACGATCATCTCGCACAGCGCCTGATAGAGCCGGTGCGCGGCCGAGGCGCCTCGCGTGACGTGCGGGCCGGCAAGGTCGAGCGGCAGCTCGGTCTTGGCCGGAGAGGGGAGCGAATTGGTTGGATTTTTTTCCATGGAATTGGAACTATCGCAGACCAAATGGGCCGCTACAACTGCTCGCAGAGTGTTCTAATCCGAGCAGGAGCGGCCGTGAGCCAGACCGAGACCTCAAATTCCTATCCGACATCGGCGCGCAACCAGGTGAAGCGCCGGCACGACCGCGGCTTCTATGACCACGATACGGTTCATCGCATCCTGGATTCCTCGATGCTCTGCCACGTCTCCTACGCGATTGACGGCCAGCCCTATTGCACGCCGACCTTCTTCTGGCGCGAGGGCACCAGGCTCTACTGGCACGGGTCGAGCGCAAGCCGGATGCTGCGCAATCAGACCAAGGGCGAGCGCGTGTGTCTCACGGTCGCGCATCTCGACAGCCTGGTGCTGGCGCGCTGCGGCTTCAACCACTCCGCCGACTACCGCGCGGTGATGGCATTCGGCACCGCCTATCTCGTCACCGACCCCGAGGAGAAGGAGCGCGCGGTGATCGCGATGGTCGACCGCTTCTTCCCGGATCGCACCGCCGGCCTCAGGGCAAGTAACACGCAGGAGATCAAGGCAACGTCATTCATCGCCATGGAGATCGAGGAAGCTTCAGCCAAGATCCGCGCCAAAGGCGTCGCTGACGACGAGGAGGACTATGCCTTGCCGATCTATGCCGAGCGCATCCCGGTTCGCACCGTGATCGGCATGCCGCAGCCGTGCCCGCGCCTGCTCGACGGCGTGACGCGCCCTGCGACATTGAACGGTTATTCGGAAGGCCGCCTGCTCGAAGATGCATTGCGGGATGCTTATTTTGTGCAGTACCCGAACGGCTGAAATCGGTTAGTTTGCGCACTCCCTGGGACCATTGGAATGGCTGGAGTTGCCTGATGAATGCCGAAACGCAGCAGAGGATTCTCGAGGCCGTCGATGTCGGCTTTGAGGCCCAGCTTGCCACCACACGCGATTTCGTCGCGATTCCCTCCACCCGCGGGGCGGAGGGGCCGTGCCAGGACATGATCGGCGACCTCCTGCGCGAACGGGGCTACGAGGTCGACGACTGGCACATCAACGTCGACGACCTCAAGGATCTGCGCGGCTTCGGCCCGATCGAGCATGATTTCTCCAGGGCGCGCTCGGTGGTGGGCACCTACCGTCCGCAAACGAGCAGTGGCAAGTCGCTGATCCTGCAGGGGCACTGCGACGTGGTGCCGGCCGGGCCGCTGGAATTATGGGACACGCCGCCGTTCTCGCCCGTCGTCAAAGACGGCAAGATGTTCGGCCGCGGTGCCTGCGACATGAAGTCGGGCACCATCGGCGCGCTCTATGCCCTGGATGCGATCAAGGCCGCGGGGTTCAAGCCGACAGCGCGGATTCACTTCCAGTCGGTGATCGAGGAGGAGAGCACCGGCGTCGGTGCGCTCTCGACGCTCCAGCGCGGCTATCGTGCGGACGCCTGTTTCATTCCGGAGCCGACCGGCGGCAAGATGGTGCGCTCGCAGGTCGGCGTGATCTGGTTTCGCCTGCGCGTGAAGGGCCATCCGACCCATGTCGCCTTTGCCGGCTCCGGGGCGAATGCGATCATGGCCGCCTATCATTTGATCCAGGCGCTGCAAAAACTCGAGATCGAGTGGAACGAGCGCGCCAAAGCCGATCGTCACTTCAAGACGCTGAACCATCCCATCAACTTCAATCCTGGCATCATCAAAGGCGGCGACTGGGCCTCCAGCGTGCCGGCCTGGTGCGACGTCGATTGCCGGATCGCCGTGTTGCCGGGTTGGTCGATCGCCGATCACCAGAAGGAGATCACGGCCTGCGTCGCTGCCGCAGCGCGCAACCACCGCTTCCTCGCCAACAATCCGCCCGAGATCGAATGGTCGGGCTTCCTGTCGGAAGGCTACGAACTGACCGACGCCGCCGCGCCGGAGGCCGCGTTCGGCAAGGCCTTCAACAAGGTCTATGGCGGCGCGGTCGAGGACCTCGTCTTCACAGCGCTCACCGATACCCGCTTCTATGGCCTCAACCATGGCATCCCGAGCCTGTGCTTCGGCGCCAGCGGCGGCGAGATGCACGGCTTCAACGAATATGTCGAGCTGGAGTCGCTGAAGAAGACGACAAAGGCGATGGCGCTGTTCATCGCGGAATGGTGCGGAGTGGAGAAGGCGTAGCTGCAGTCGCAGGTCTCGTAGTCGCAGGTCTCGTAGGGTAGGCAAAGGCGCTCCTGCGCCGTGCCCCCCGTCTTGCTTCGGTTGCCTGCGAAATTGGTAGGCACGGTTCGCTTTGCCCGCCCTACGACACAGTAGCTGAGGCGCTTGCTTGCTCAATCCACCAGCCCTCCAATTCCTTTAAGCTTAAAATAAAGACTAGGATGCTGCCCGCGCCAGTGGCAGACTGCGTCCGGTTCGTGAGACGAGTCCTCGGGAGCAACAATGCGCGATTGGGATGATGCTTATGCCAATTCGGCCCATATCCCTGGCTCGGACAAGATTCCGGCGCTGTGGGCGGAGCGGGCGGCGTTGTACCGCGCCGGACTGAAGGATTTTCGCGCCGACATCGCCTATGGCTCCGGTGAGCGGCAGCGTCTCGACCTGATCCTGCCCGACGTCGACAGCAAGGGTCTCGTCGTGTTCGTGCATGGCGGCTACTGGATGCGGTTCGACAAGTCGACCTGGACCGATCTCGCCGAAGGCGCGCGCCACCACGGCTGGACGGTGGCGTTGCCGAGCTACACGTTCACGCCGGCCGCGCGCATCTGTGACATCACCGCCGAGATCACTGCCGCGATCGCCAAGGCGGCCTCGCTCGTCGCTGGGCCGATCCGGCTTGCCGGCCATTCCGCGGGCGGCCACCTCGTCACGCGCATGCTGTGCGACGACAGCCGGCTCGAGCCTGCCGTCGTCAACCGTATCGCCGGGACGCTCTCGATCAGCGGCCTGCACGATCTGCGCCCGCTCCTGAAGACAAAGATGAATGAGACGCTGCGCATGACCATGGAGGAGGCGACGCTGGAGAGCGCGGCACTGCATCTGCCGCGCGGGCATTCGCCGGTGACCGCCTGGGTCGGTGGCGGCGAGCGGCCCGAATTCATCCGCCAGTCCGATCTGATGGCCAATATCTGGACCGGCTTCGACGTGCCGACCCGCCTCGTCGTCGACCCCGGGCTGAACCATTTTACCGTGATCGACGGACTGAAGGATCCGTCGTCGCCGATCACCGCGCGCCTGATCGGCCTCGACTGAGCAAAGCCGGGGAAGATAGATCGAAAGGGCCTGTCCATGACGTCCAGCGATTACGATCCCACGAGCGAAGGCGCCGAGACCGATTTCACCCGGCGGATGTCCTATGGCGACTACCTGGCGCTGGATGCAATCCTCGGCGCGCAGCATCCACTCTCGGAAGCCCATGACGAGATGCTGTTCATCATCCAGCATCAGACCACGGAGCTGTGGATGCGCCTCGCCATCCACGAACTCAGCGCTGCGCGCCGCGCCATCGCCAGCGACGAGGTGCAACCTGCAATGAAGATGCTGGCGCGGATGTCGCGCATCTTCGAGCAGCTCAACAACGCCTGGGACGTGCTGCGCACCATGACGCCGAGCGAGTACACCCGCTTCCGCTCGCAACTCGGCCAGTCCTCGGGCTTCCAGTCGCGCCAGTACCGGCTGATCGAATTCCTGCTTGGCAACCGCAATCATGCCATGCTCAAGCCGCACGCGCACGATGGGGAAACGGCGAAGCTGCTGGAGGCTGAACTCGCGACGCCCAGCCTCTATGACGAGGTGCTGCGGCTCGCAGACCGCAACGGGCTCAAGATGCCGGCCGCGGTGCTGGCTCGCGATATCCGCGAGACCCACAGCTTCAACGAAGGCGTGCTGCAGGCCTGGCGCGTCGTCTACGAGGCGCCGGAGACGCATTGGATGCTCTACGAGCTCGCCGAAAAACTGGTCGACTTCGAGGATTATTTCCGCCGCTGGCGCTTCAACCACGTGACGACGGTCGAGCGCGTCATCGGCTTCAAGCGCGGGACCGGCGGCACCGGTGGCGTCAGCTATCTCAAACGCATGCTGGAGGTAGAGTTGTTTCCCGAGCTCTGGCGCGTGCGAACCATTCTGTAGAAATGCCGATGACCAAATACCGCGTCTATCACGACACCAGAGCTCTGTTCCATTTGCCGGACGGCGTGATCTATCTCGACGGCAACTCGCTGGGCGCGCTTCCGCTCGGGGTTGCCGAGCGCGTCAACCGCGTCATCACCACTGAGTGGGGCAATGAGCTGATCCGTGCCTGGAACAGTGCAGGCTGGTACGCCCAGCCGCGCCATCTCGGCGATCGCATCGCGCGCCTGATCGGCGCGGAAGCCGGCTCGGTGATGGTTGGAGATACGCTGTCGCTCAAGGTCTATCAGGCGCTCGCCGCGGCGCTCGACATGAATGCGTCGCGCAAGATCGTCCTGTCTGACACCGGCAACTTCCCGACCGACATCTATATGGCCGAAGGCCTGATCGCCACGCTCGGGCGCGGCCATCGATTGCGGCTGGTCGCGCCGGAGGAGGTCGAATCCGCGCTGTCGGAGGAGGTCGCGGTGCTCTACCTCACCGAGGTCGACTACCGCACCGGCCGGCGCCATGACATGGCCCATCTGACTGCAAAGGCCGATGCGCTCGGTATCGTCACGGTCTGGGATCTCGCGCATTCCGCCGGGGCACTGCCGGTGGATCTCGCCCGGAGCGGTGCCGATTTCGCGGCGGGGTGCACCTACAAATACATCAATGCCGGCCCCGGCGCGCCGGCCTTCCTCTACGTCGCGCCGCGCCACGCCGACAGCGCGCGCGCTGCGCTGTCGGGGTGGATGGGCCATGCCAAACCCTTCGCATTCGAGCTTGCCTATGCGGCCGCCGGCGGTGTCGAGCGCATGCGCGTCGGCACGCCGCCGGTGTTGGCGATGGCGGCGCTGGAGGCCTCGCTCGACATCTGGGAGCGTGTCGATATCGCGGAGGTTCGCGCACGGTCGCTGGCGCTCGGCGACCTGCTGATCGCCGAAGTCGAGCGGCGTTGTCCGTCGCTGACGCTGGTGACGCCCCGGGCGCACGAGCAGCGCGGCTCGCACGTCTCTTTCGTCTTCGACGGCGGCTATGCCGCGATGCAAGCCCTGATCGCCCGTGGGGTCATCGGCGATTTCCGCGCGCCTGACATCATGCGCTTCGGGATCACGCCGCTGTATATCGGTGAGGACGAGATCGTCCGGGCGGCCGAGATCATCGAGGGGGTGATTGCAGGCGATGTGTGGCGCAGGCCGGAGTACCAGGTGGTGCATGCGGTAACGTGAGCTCCGCCGTACCCCGGAAGCAGCGCAGCGCGCCGGACTTGCGGCGTGATGCGCTGCAGAGCCTGGGCCCACGCTGCATTGTGCTCTGTCGCGAGATGGTCCCGGCTCAGCGCAGCAACGCTGACGCGTTGCAGCGGGTCCGGGACACGCGATTGTTGACGTTACACGCCGATGTTGGCGCGGCCATGACCTCAGACGTCATTGCCTTGCCACGCAAAGCCATTCACGCTGAGACAACAAGGAATTGGGAGGACATCTGATGACGCCGCTCGAGAAACTTAAAGCGATGAAGATGCCGTTCGCCGAGTTCAAGGGCGTCGAGTTCGTCGAGGCTGAGAAGGACCGCGTGGTAGCGCGGATGACGGTCCGGGCCGATCTCTGCACGCTCCACCACACCATCCACGGCGGGGCCGTGATGGCGCTGGCCGATTCGGTTGGCGCGGCCGCGACCGTGATTAACCTGCCTGAGGACGCCAAGGGCACGACCACGTTAGAGAGCAAGACCAATTTCATCGGCGGGGCCAAGGAGGGAACCACGGTCATTGCCACTGCAAGGCCGGTCCATCGCGGCCGCCGGACCCAGGTCTGGACCACCCGGCTGGAGACCGAAGACGGTAAGCTGGTCGCGGTGGTGACCCAAACCCAACTGGTCCTCTTGTGACTACGGGGCCTTGATCTCATTAACGAATTAGTCGCCCCGCATGCCCTAAACTTGGGCAGGTTCCCGGCTTGAAAGGTGTGCTGCGACGCACAATATTAGGGACCTAGGGATTCGAACGCCTCCTTGAGGGACACCAAGAGGAGTTTTGACGTGGCACTTGAAGACACTACCCGCATGATGTCCGTTCCGGGCTATGTGCGGACCTTGAGCCAGCAGGAAGAATTGCCACTGCTGCGCGATCACCTGCTGAGACTCGATGCCGAAAGCCGGCATGATCGTTTCAACGGTTTTCTCGACGACAGCTTCATCGAGCGATACGCCGCGCGCTGTGCCGAGGATGGCACTGTGATCGTCGCCTACATCGTTGACGGCGTGGTCCGCGGTGCGGCCGAACTGCATCCCCCGGCGGGCGATTCGCTGCCCGAGGTCGCTTTCAGCGTGGAGGCCTCGGCGCGCCGTCAGAACGTCGGCACCGTGCTGTTCAGCCGGCTGATCGCGGAGGCGCGCTGGAAAGGCTACAAGCGCCTGCGCATCACCACCGGCGCCGAGAACCACGCGATGCGGGCGCTCGCCCGGAAGTTCGGGGCGCATCTCACCTTCCGCCATGGCGAATCGACCGGCACGATCGATCTCGTCAAGGCGCCCGAGGCCGAACTCGCTGACCTCGCGGCTTCGCCCTTCACAGCCGGTCGTGCTCTTCTCAGCTTCAACTCGACGTGCTGGAAGATCATCTCCAGCATGTACGGCAATCGCGCCGCCTGACCTAAAAAAGCAGGACCGGAATCAAAAAAGCGGACCGGCAAAACCGGCCCGCTCTTGCATTGTATTGGGGTAGACGACCGGGCCGCTCAGGTCCCGGTGCGCTTGTCGTTGCCGAAACGGCGGACGACGCGGCGTTCGACCACGACGGAGCGCTGTGCACCCTGTTCACCGGCGATCACGCGCGTCGCAGTGATGCGGCTGTTGGTGCGCGCCTGCTTCTTCACCTCGGCCTGCACGACGTCGAGCGGCATCCCCATCAAGGCAGCGGCGATCTCGGCCTGCTGCTCGTGATCGTCAGTGATGCCGATGGCGGCAAAGATCGCCTCGTCCAGGGTGGGCGGATCATGACGCACGCGCCGCGTGCCATATTTGGTATTCCAGTCTGCGTTCATAACGGCCTCGTTTCGATGCCGGGATACCTAGTGCCACCAATGTTGCATTGCAATATGAAAATGGTGTGGCATCTCAGCTATGCACTCACAGATTTTCAAGCCTGCTGGCGTCGTAGAGGTCGAGGGTCGTCGGCCCCTCGGCCAACGAGCGCAGGCCGCGCACGAACGCCCCGGATGCAGGTACCGCGAAATGCGCGGCGAGGGCGGCGCGGTGGGCCCATTGCTCCAAGAACACCAACCTGAGGGGGTTCTCGCAATCCACATGCACCGCGTGCGAGATGCAGCCGGGCTCCAGGCGCGAGCGATGAACGTGTTCGAGGCTGAGGCGGCGCGCCTCTTCGAATGTCTCGGGCCGAACCGTCACACTGCCAGTCACAACGATCATGCGAATCCCCGATGTGAATTCCGCTAGGGCAGGGATGCCGCGCGTGCGGAGTCCCTGATCGCCGTCTGCGGCCAGCGTTTCAAGGCGGCGTGTCCGGCCTCGGTGAGCCCGTAGATTCCCCGGTCGGCCCGTTCGAACCAGCCATACACATTGTTAAGCAAGATCTTGCCCGCATCAGGACAACGTTCGCGCAATTCTCGCACTTTCCGTGGCCCACCGGCGAGTTCCGAGGCGCAGGCCAGCGCCTGCTGCCGATAGGCTGTCATGATCGGCGCGCGGGTGCTGCCGCCGAGCACGGGATCGCCCTGGCGACGCTGATGCTCGGCGACGAGGCGCGAACGTACCTTCGGCTCGCGGCGCGGCGCCGCCGTCGGCGGCTTCACCAGCACCTCGACCTGTCCGCGATCAGTGACCCCGAGCATGCCGAAGCCGAGGCGGCGGCAGAGATTGCGGTAGCGAGCGTCGCTCTCGCGACCCTTGCCCCGAATCGACATCTTCGCCGCGATCCAGACCTCGTCGCCGGCCGGCGCACGGTCGACCGCCTGCAGGATCAGCTCGAGATTGAAGGCGAGCTTGAGCTCCCCGATCACCACCACCGGTGGGTCGCCGGCGCTGAGGCCGACGAGATCGCAGCCACCGATCTCGCCCTTCACGGCGAAGCCGAGCTCTTCGAGGAAGCGTTTGACGGGCAGGTAAAGTGCGGTTTCCAAGGGCGCGTCCGATCGGAGAATCAGTCGAGCGCAGTCTAGCCCGGATCGGATTTGGGACCCTGCGCATTTGATCGGGAACCTGTGGTGGGGTTATCTTGCGAGCGGGATAGCCGGGCGCTCGATGAAGATGACGATCAGGAACGGGCTCTATCACATTCGCATCCAGATGCTGGATGCTGTCCAGGGCGGCAATCAGGGTGTCATGGTGCTGCGCGACGGCACCATGCGGGGCGGCGATTCATTCTTCTTCGCCTACGGCAGCTACACCTCGGCTGAGGGCAAGTGGAAGGGCGAGCTCACCAACGAGGAGCACTCGCCCTCGTTCGACGAACGCCCGGTGTGGGGACGCAAAATCGTGACCATCGGCTTCAGCGGCACCTACACCGACGAGACCGCCTATGGCGAAGGCATGGCGCTCGCCGGCAAGCAGAGCATCCGTTTCAAAGGCAATCTTCGGCTGCTGGTGCCGGATTGATCACACCCGCCCGGCCACCGGGATCAGCGCGCCGGTGATGCCGGATGCGGCATCGCTGGCGAGGAACAGGATGACCTCGGCGAGTTCCTGCGGCGTCACCCATTTGGAGAAGTCCGCCTTCGGCATGTCGGCAGGGTTGGCCCTGGTGTCGATGATCGAGGGCAGCACCGCGTTTACCGTGACCTTGCCCTTCCACTCGTTGGCGAGCGCCTCGGTGAGGCGATGCACGCCAGCCTTCGAGGCCGCATAAGGTCCCATTCCGCTGCCGGCCTGGAGCGCGCCCACAGCGCCGATATTGACGATGCGGCCGGCCTTGGACGCCGCGAGATGCGGCAGCGCCGCGCGCGAGGTGTTGAGCGCGGTCAGGACATTGAGTGCGTACATGCGTTGCCAGGTCTTGATGTCGCCGTCACCAACGGTTTCGAACGCGAAGCCGCCGGCGATGTTGATCAGCGCATCGAGCCGGCCGAAATGCGTTGCCGCCGCATCGGTCGCTGTCTTCGCTGCGACCGCGTCGGATAGGTCGACGCCGCCGATCTCGATGCGGTCGGGCGTCGTGGGTACTTGCGAAGGCGCGTGATCGATGCCGGCGACGCGCGCGCCGCGCGACTGTGCGGTTTCGGCAACGACCTTGCCGAGCGCACCGAGTGCGCCGGTCACGACAATGATTTTTCCCTGCACCATGCTCTCCGCCGTTTCGCTTTGCTGCGACTTTTGCGTCGAGCGAATTGGACTTGCAATGGCGGCAGCTTCAAGGCTGGGCTATAGATGCAACTTTAGATCGCGAGGAGATTGTTTCATGTCTGACAATTTGCCAACCGTCGAGTTTCCCCCAGCGATCGTCGACCTGAAATATCCGCTGGTGCGGCTTCGGCAGGCATTGGACGGAAAGGGTCCGGTGCGCATCGTGGCCATGGGCTCGTCGTCAACGGCCGGACGGGGCGATGTCGTCCCATATCCCTATCGGCTGGAGATGTACCTGCGGCAATACTTCAAGGACGTTATCCCGCGCCCGGACATCCGAATTGACGTGCTGAACCGGGGCAAGGGCGGAGAAGAGGCAACCGAAGAGCTCGGACGCTTCGAGGCCGATATTTTTCATGATGATCCGGCACTGGTCATCTGGCAGGTTGGAACGAACGCGGTCTTTCACAACGACAAGTACGACGTGGACGTTGTTGCCGCGGACATCAGGAAGGGTTTGGGACAATTGCGCGCCCGCGGCTTCGAGGTTCTGGTGATTGATCCCCAGTATGTGACGAAGATGCTTTGGGACGGCCGGGCTGAGCTCTCGGAAAAGATTGTCCGGCTGATCCGCGATGCTGCCAATGAGGCCCAGGTGAATCTGTTCCAGCGCTGGGCGCTGATGCGGCATTGGCACGTGCAAAACAACGTCTCTTTCGAGCAATTGATCGACACGGGTGATCCTGACAAGCTGCATCAGAATGATTGGAGCACCCAACAAATCTCCTTGGCGCTCAAGAGCACTATCATCAAGTCCCTCGGGCCGATGGCTTGAGGCAGCCGCTCAGATCACGCCTGCAGATAGCGGTCCTTGAGCGCGGCTCGCTCCGCCGTGCCAAGCTTGAGCCCGTCGCGAAAATAGCTCTCGATGTCGCCGTATTCCTTGACGACCGCTTCGAAAGCCGCGCCCAGGTAAGAGGATTCGACGCTGCCGATGGCATTGCGCACATCTTCCGGCAGGTCGGTGGCCGCCGTCGCATCGCGCTTGTAGTGCTGGTTGGTGAGCAGGTAGTCCTTGGAGATGACGTCTTCGGGCACGTCGAGCGCGCGCAGGATCAGCGCGATGGCAAAGCCGGTGCGGTCCTTGCCGGCCGTGCAGTGAATCACCAGCGGCGCGCGGTCCTCCAGGAGATGGCCGAACAGGGCGCGAAAGCTGTGCGTGTGGTGGCGAACATAGTTGCGATAGGATTCGCGCATGAGCTCGAGGGCGACCGGTGCCGTTAGCGTGCCCCGCGCGAGTTCGGCGCGCAGCCCGGCAACGACGCTCGGCTCGATCGGCAGCGAATGTACCGTGATCTCGTTCACGACGCAGATGCCGGCCGCGCGCTCTTCCACCCCGCGGAAATCGAACGCGCTTCGCACGCCCAGCGCACGGACGATCTCGACATCGGCGGCCGTGAGCTGGCCGAGATGGTTGGAGCGGAAGATGTGCCGCCAGCGCGTGGTGCGGCCATCGGACGTCGGATAGCCGCCGAGATCGCGAAAATTGCTGGCGCCTTGCAAGGCGAGGTGGCGGGCAGGGGAATCTGACATGGGATCGGCTTCGGTTACGTTCCATTGGACGCACGAGTTGGCGTGTCGTTGAGGTCTATTACAGGGGGCGATCATGGTCCGGCACAAGGCCATTCTTTGTGGGATCACCATGCTGGCAGCTGGAATTTGCGGCGTGCGGCAGACTGGAGCGCAGACGTTCCAGACCTATCGCTGCACCGACGGGACGCAGTTCATCGTGGGGTTCTATGACGACGACAAGCGCGCTTTTCTTCAGATTGACGGCGAGCCGGTCACCCTCGCCAAGCGGCTGACGGTCTCCGGCATACGCTATTCGGGTGCGGGCATCACGCTGACCATCGCCAAGTCCGGCACCAGCACAGTCAAGCATCTGAAGCGGCCGCGACGGCCTGCGCAATGACCTGAACGGCGTCATCGCGCGAGAATCAAAAAGGGCCGAAACGCCGTTGTCTCGACCCTTTTTGAACTGTCGCCGGAGGCTTCCGCCGGCGTGGCGGTTTCAAACGAGGCGTGGGGATCAACGATCCCATTTCGGCTTGGCTTCGTCGACCGCGTCCTGGTGGTACCAGCTGTCGCTGCAAATCGAGGCGTTCGCAGGAAGCGAGGCGTGATCGGCTGCAAGGCGGGTCTCGCCATAGCGGCGTCCGGCGAGAGCTGCGCGGCCCCCGACCGGGAATTGGTAGATCGTTGCCGATCCGTGACTCAGACCATCGTTCATCATTGCGATTCTCCTTGGTCGAAGCGCCTTGGCCTCCATGGTGCGCGCGACTCGTTCGATTGTGGTTACAGGATTCCCCATATCGGCCGCGTCTCCCCGGATTGGAAAGTGCTGAAAAGGAAATCAGTTGCCGCCCAATTTGTAGGCAGTCGGAGGTCTGCATCTCGTGGGGCACGCCGCAGGTGACCAATGCCTGGGCCATCGCAAAGGTTGCTGGGCAGGGGCAAGTGACTTTGCGAAAGTTGCCGGACGTTGATGCGCGTTTCATCGGCAACCTCCAGCACGGCGCCGTCTGCTTCAGAATCGGGCGATTTCCCTGGGTTTTTGCGCTGCAGCTACACGCGAAGGTGCGCGGCTATGACGCACGGGGCAGGAGGCGGTTTGCTCGCGGCAAGCAGACCCCGGCCGCGGTGGAAAACCTGCCGGACTGCGGCCTTTTGGCACGACAAATGCTTGTAGCGGGCCGGCCGATGGTGGCCGGGTACAAAAAGTTCGCGGGCCCCCGGGCCCCCCAACCTTTCGCATCATCTACAGAGAGGCTCAATGACCAAGTATAAGCTCGAGTACATCTGGCTCGACGGATATACGCCGACCCCGAACTTGCGCGGCAAAACTCAGATCAAGGAATTCGCGTCGTTCCCGACGCTCGAGCAGCTTCCGCTCTGGGGTTTCGATGGCTCCTCCACGCAGCAGGCCGAAGGCCACAGCTCCGATTGCGTGCTGAAGCCGGTAGCCGTCTTCCCGGACGCCGCGCGCACCAATGGCGTGCTCGTGATGTGCGAAGTCATGATGCCCGACGGCAAGACCCCGCACGCCTCCAACAAGCGCGCCACCATTCTCGACGACGCCGGCGCCTGGTTCGGTTTCGAGCAGGAATACTTCTTCTACAAGGACGGCCGTCCGCTCGGCTTCCCGGCCGCCGGCTATCCGGCGCCGCAGGGTCCGTACTACACGGGCGTCGGCTACTCGAATGTCGGCGACGTCGCCCGCAAGATCGTCGAAGAGCATCTCGACCTCTGCCTGGCTGCCGGCATCAACCATGAAGGCATCAACGCGGAAGTCGCCAAGGGCCAGTGGGAGTTCCAGATCTTCGGCAAGGGCTCCAAGACCGCTGCCGACCAGATGTGGATGGCTCGCTACCTGATGCTGCGCCTCACCGAGAAGTACGGCATCGACATCGAATTCCACTGCAAGCCGCTCGGCGACACCGACTGGAACGGCTCCGGCATGCACGCCAACTTCTCGACCGAGTACATGCGCTCCGTCGGCGGCAAGGAGTATTTCGAAGCTCTGATGGCCGCCTTCGACAAGAACCTGATGGACCACATCGCCGTCTACGGCCCGGACAACGACAAGCGTTTGACCGGCAAGCACGAGACCGCGCCGTGGAACAAGTTCAGCTACGGCGTTGCCGACCGCGGCGCCTCGATCCGCGTTCCGCACTCCTTCGTCAACAACGGCTACAAGGGCTATCTGGAAGACCGCCGTCCGAACTCGCAGGGCGACCCATACCAGATCGCTTCGCAGATCCTGAAGACGATTGCGTCCGTGCCGGTCGACAAGAAGGCCGCGGCCTAAAGATCCTCCCGGCCCGGGCTGGGGGGCTGGCCCGGGTTGGTCTCAATCCGCCGGAGCTGCAAGGCTCCGGCGGATTTTTTGCATTTGGATGACGGCCGTTCCTATGCCTGCCGAGCTCGGCCCCGCGACACTTGTCCACTGCCGCGGAATGCGAGATAGAGTGAGACTGGATGCGCGCGGGGCCGGGGACGCGGCTGGTGTTTGAAGGCTTCTACAAGGTGAGATTTCAGCTCGGCGACGCCGTCGGCCGGAGCGTGATGCATGCCGGCAACGGCAGGATGCTCGGCGGCAATTCGGCCTTCGCCCATATCGGCACCTACGAGAAGACCGACAGCGGCATCGACGTCGTGATCAGCACCGTCCGCCATAACCCCGATCCGAACTACCGCGCCATGGCGGGCACCGACGATGCCACCCTGCTCGCCAAGGGCTGGGCGGACGGCGATCTCTATCGCTTCAAGGGCGAGCTGAAAGAGCTGCCAGGCGTGTCCTTCCAGTCGGTGATGACGCCGATCACGGAAGACGAAGTGCCGACCGCCGGTCGCATCGGCGAAGCCGGCATTGCCGATGGTCTCTACTCCATCCACGTGCGGATGCTCGACGGCCTGGACGGCGGTCTGACCGGCGTGATGCTGCTCAACCAGGGCCGCATCCTCGGCGGCGATGCCTCGTTCTACTATCTCGGCAGCTACACTGCCGCGAAAGGCCGCTGGAAGGGCCAGGTGCTCAACCAGGAGCACACGCCGGCCAAGGACGATCCGATTTTTGGCGGCCGCGAGGTCGGCATCGGCTTCTCCGGCAGCTACGACGCGGAAGCGGCTGTGCTGGAGGCGACCGCACTCGCCGGCAAGCGCAGCCTGCGCCTGACTGCGGCGCTCAAGCTGATGCACCGCGCCTGATCGCTACAGGATCGCTCATGGAAAAAGTTCGTATGCTCTCGACGCTCGGATTGATGGGCGCGATGCGCAGCCTGTCCTCCGTCTTCGAGGCTGAAACAGGCATCCATGTCGACGCCGACTTCGCGCCCACCCTGGCCTTGCTGAAGCGCCTACGCGACGGCGAGGCCGCCGATCTCGTGATCCTCACGCGCAAGGGGCTGGACGAGATGATCGCGGAGGGCCGTGTGCTCGCGGCCGGCGCGGCCGATCTGGCGCGCTCCTATGTCGGCATTGCCGTGCGGGCAGGGCAGGCGCACCCCGACATCGCAAGCGAAGCGGCGCTGCGCAAGACGCTGCTTGCAGCCAAATCCGTTGCCTATTCGCGGCTTGGCGCGAGCGGCGTCTACTTCGCCCGATTGATCGTACGGATGGGGATCGCAGCCGAGATCAACGCCAAGGCCACCGTCGTCGAGCAGGGCTTTACGGCGCAGCAGATCGTCGGCGCCGAGGCCGATCTCGCCGTGCAGCAGATCAGCGAGCTGAAGCAGGTCGAAGGCATCGAGGTGATTGGGCCGATCCCGCATGAATTGCAGATGCCGGCGGTGTTCTCCGCCGGCCGCATGGCGAACGCAAAACATGCCGATGCCGCGGGCCGCCTGCTGCGCTATCTGGCATCGCCGGAGGTCGTGCCCGTCCTGCGCCAATCGGGACTCGAGCCTTGACGTGATCCGCAAACTGGCGTCGGGCGAATGCCGCCTTCGTTCACGCAAGGTGAATCCGAAGAGCGGCAAGCGTCGTAATCTCGCGACCTTCAGGAGCCGTGCGGCAGCCGAGAAGCACGAGCGCGAGGTGCAGTGTTTCAAGCGTCACTGACGCCTGATCAGCCTTGCGGCAAACATGAAACGCGAAAACAACCCCATGCACAGTAGCCAAGCCCTTGAAATCGCTGCCTGCGGATTAAGCGAAGTGGATGGTTGACCCCTCGGGCAAAACAGGGGCATGATGGCACAGTGGCAGCGGAGGTCCCGCAAGGCCCCTGCGCGGAAAAGCCGGATGGCCGAGCTGCGGCGGCAATGCTAGGTAGCCCGCGATTCTTTTCCGATTTTGCGGGTTCATTGCGTGCTGGACGGTCTCTACAAGGTTGAATACGGCGTCAACGATGCGTTCGGGCGCAGCATCATGTGCCTGCATCACGGCAAGATGCTCGGCGGCAATTCGGGCTTCGCGCATCTTGGCACCTATGCCGAGCAGGGCGGCGAGATCGTCGCCGAGGTGATCACCGAGCGGCATAACCACGATCCCAATTACAAGCCGCTGATGGGTGCGGACGTCGCCTCGATCGGGGCACGCGGCCGGCTGATCGGGAACGAGATCCGTCTTCAGGGCAGTGCGAATACGATGCCGGGCGCCAATTTCCGGGCCAATCTCACCCGGCTCGACGATGGGGCGCTGCCGCCGCGCGGCACGATCGGGCAGGGCGGCATCGCCAACGGGCTCTACGGGATGAGCCTGCGCGCGCTCGATGGTGTCCAGGCCAGCCTCTCCGGGGTGATGCTGCTGATCGACGGGCGCATCCTCGGGGGCGACGCATTCTTCTATTATCTCGGCTCATATTCCTCCGCGGACGGCCGCTGGAAGGGCGAGATGCTGAACCAGGAGCACACGCCGGCGAAAGGCGAAAACCCCGTCTTCGGCGGCTTCGAGGTCGGAATCGGATTCTCCGGGACCTGCACGGCTGATACCGGCGAGCTCGAAGGCATCGCGCTCGCAGGGAAGCGGAGCCTGCGGCTGGCGGCTTCGCTCAAGCTGATGCGGCGGGCTTAGGAGGCGTATTGATAAGGGTGTCCGTATCGGGGCACCCCACCTGGCCGTGCTTGCCGAGGCCGATTGCCAGCTACTGGCCCGTAGCTAACACCGAGCTAGTAGCCGCAGCGGTGCACCGACGCCGCATTCCTGGCATCGTCCCCGCTCGACCTATAGGATCATCGGGCGCGACCTCGGCCCGTTGAGGTCACGGGAAAGCATTTGTTGATCTGGCAGCTGGCCGAGTCACTTTTCCCGCCGGAATCCAGACTGCGGAGCAAGCTTCATGAGCGACACCTCTTCGCAATTGTTGTATTTCTACAATCGCCATCCCATCTCGCTCGACATTATCGTCACCAAACTCCGGGCAAGCCGCGGGCATCTC
Organism: Bradyrhizobium sp. 199; assembly: GCF_023073355.1. Taxonomy (GTDB): domain Bacteria; phylum Pseudomonadota; class Alphaproteobacteria; order Rhizobiales; family Xanthobacteraceae; genus Bradyrhizobium. The sequence goes on along the minus strand of NZ_JADPJI010000005.1, from coordinate 1,825,418 downwards.
GACGACTTACGCCCTGAGGAACTGTATGCGCACGACCAGGACCACTATGGTGGTCTCACCGCCACGGACGAACTGGCACGACAGGCGCGGATCGGTCCCGGAACAGCCGTTGCCGATTTCTGCGCCGGCCTTGGCGGGACCGTACGCTACCTCGCTCACAAATACGGAGCCAACGTCACCGGCGTCGAATTTACGCCTGTGCGCGCTGCAGGCGCGCAAGAACTGACCAGGCTTGTCGGCCTTCAGGAAGTAGCGCGGATCGTCGAAGGCAACGTGATGGACGCTCCGCTGCCCGATGCAAGCGTCGACGCGGTCGTCAGCCAGGAATCATTCTGTCACGTCCCTGATGTGAAAAGGGCATTGGCGGAAGCCAGACGCATTCTGAAGGCAGGCGGCCGATTGGCTTTTACAGATTGGGTCGCCAACGAGCCGCTTGCACCTGCGGACGCGCAACTGATGTGGGACGGGATGGCAATTCAGCCGCTCCGTTCCATTGCCGATTACCGCAGACTGGTCGAGAACGTCGGCTTCGGGGTGCTTTCGGTCACCGATTTGACGGAGGAGTGGAGGCCGATACTCGAAGAGCGGCTCGCGATGTATCAACGGCTTCGCGAGGAAGCGAGGCAGTCCGGAGCCCCGACGGGACATGATGCATTTCACGAGTCTTACATTCGATTTGTCGACCTCATTCAACAACGCAAGCTCGGTGGCGTCCGCATCGTAGCAAGCACGTAGGCGGCAACGCTATGTTCGCGTCTTCGGGTTGATTGAACAAGACTGCTGCTGATGGGAGCGCCAAATCTGGCCTCCAGCTGGGCGATACGAGCAAGATGGCTTCCGATCGTCAAACGACGGGCTCGGGACGTCATGAAAATCGCGAAATGGTCTCGTCCGCAACATCGATCGGGCGCGACCAGGTCGAACCCTCAGCGCGCCCTGGTGCGCAGTGTCGTGCCCTGCGAGGCGTGGGGCCTCAGGCCGAAGTTCTTTTCGCAGAGCGGGCCGAACGCTCCGACCGAAGCGATCGCCGCCGCGCCGGGATTGAGCGGTTCGACAGCTATGCGCAGGATACGTCCACTCGCTGATGCCAACACCGTCACGTTGCAGGTGAATTTCTCGTGGCTCACCAACGCATCGTCCGAGAAGCTGACGTCTGTGGTCAATCGCCAATGGTAGGCCCGGTTGTGCTTGCCGACGACGTCGATGGAATCGGGCCGACCGTGGATGCGCATGAAGTCGGTTATGGGGTCCAATCTTGGCATGGCCGCACGCGCGGCCGTCGCGGGTCCGGGGGCCGCGGAGAGAGCCAAAACGACTACCGGGGTAATGACGGAACGGAAAACCACAGAACTTGATCCCATTTGCGGCGCATCGGCCGGATAAAATCTACGAGCTTCTCGGCGATCGCAAGCCCTCGCGTCCCACAAGAAACGGCAGGCGATCCGAAACGTCCGCAAATAGTGCCCTGCAAACGCGTCGAGCGCTTGCTATTTTTCTGGAAACAGCTCGTCGCATGATCCTACGGACAGAAATTTTCACTCGGTGCCGTGTTGAAGAGAGCAGGCGTGCCCGTCGTGTTGCATCGGTTCGCAGCCATTGCAGCTATCAGGGCGAACTGGGCTAAATTTTGCCTCCGATAGACGGTCAAATTGCCATCTCGTATACCCTGTATTTGGGCGCATGGTCCTCGAGATCGAGTTGTAGCTCGCGGCCATCGCATCGCAAGTATCGGCACCGCCGTCCGTGGATCACGCGACGACTATGGCTCCGAGAGTGATCCGAAAGCGCACTGAATTGCTCTCTCGACTGATCTGTCATCCAAGTCGATAATTTTGCTTCACTCGAGTTTACTAGGGTGGGCTCATAAGCCCGTAGCCAAGCCCGAATGGCTACGATCTTGATGAAGACAAGGTCTTTTGGGGCGAGCTTGTCATACCGGGTTGCGATGCGCGCCACAGCGCGGCTAGTATTCTGCTCGATCCCAAAGTGGTACGATTTCGGGCCATTGACGGACCATACTGGGGCTGCGCTGATGTCTTATCTTCCTCCGAAGTGGTTGATCCCTGCTGATGTAAAATGGACCGAGGTCAATGGATATCCCATGGCCTATCAAGATCGTGGAGCTGGACCGCCACTTGTGCTCATTCACGGATCGTTCTGTGATTATCGAATTTGGCCGGATCAGCTCGCACCGTTTTCCAAACAGCATCGAGTTCTGAACGTAAGCCTCAGACACTATTTCCCTGAATTGTGGGACGGCGTCGGAAACGATTTCTCATTTGCCCAGCACGCCGATGATGTGGGCGCCTTCGTAAAAAACCTGGACCTTGGTCCGGTCCACTTGTTGGGTGTTTCTCGCGGCGGTGCAGTTGCTATCGAAGTGGCGAAAAAATATCCGCACTTCATCCGAACCCTCATTCTTGCGGATCCAGGTGTCAGGCTTGAGCTTCCTGAAACGGAAGCAAATTTGACGGCGACTGCTTTCCGATCAAAATTGTTTGCTGAGTTGCGGAAAGATGTAGCCGATGGAGATGTTGAGGGCGGCACGGCCCGCTTCATGCATCGCTTGGTCGGTCCGGACTTCTGGCAGAGTTTATCAGCGGGGCGGCAGAAAGAGTTTCTTCAGAATATTCGGACGGCGATCGTCGATGATCCACTTCCTCTCACCACCGACGAAGAGCTGCGGAATTTCAATTTTCCCGTCCTTATGATAAATGGCGAGAAATCGCCGCCAATGTACGGTGTTTTGATTTCAGAGATGCAAAATCGGGGCAATTTCGAGCCGCCGGTCATTATTCCTCACGCGGGTCACGCAATGACCGCCGAGAACCCAAAGGCTTTCAATGAAGCTGTTTTAAAGTTTACTTCCGAGCATTGAAAACAGCCTGTCGCGGTACACGTTGCATTTCCGCTTTTACATTTCCAATGAACCTGCTCGCCCGCCCCGACGATGTGATCGAGGAGTGAAGAAAACTGCTGCGAGCACGTGTCCGTTCCTGTGAAGGTTTTCGGACTTGAGGCGATGTCCGGTTTGAGTCTGCAATACGCCAAACAATGGCGGAATCCGTACCCCGCCGGGCTTCCCCTTGGGGGCCGTATGGCCTATGACGCTGCAACGCAAAAACCCCCAAAAAAGACCTCATGATCCGCCTCGACAACGTCAGCAAGCAAGCCGGCCACCAGATCCTGTTCATCGAAGCCTCCGCCGCCCTGAATAAGGGCGAGAAGATCGGCCTCGTCGGGCCGAACGGTGCGGGCAAGACCACATTGTTCCGGATGATCGCCGGTGAGGAACTGGCCGACGAGGGCCAGGTTTCGACCGATCGCGGCATCACCATCGGCTATTTCAACCAGGATGTCGGCGAGATGTCTGGCCGCAGTGCGGTCGCCGAGGTGATGGATGGTGCGGGTCCCGTCAGCGAGGTCGCGGCCGAGCTCCGCGAGCTCGAGACGGCCATGGCCGATCCTGACAAGGCCGACCAGATGGACGAGATCATCGCCCGCTACGGCGAGGTGCAGCATCGCTTCGAGGAGCTCGACGGCTACGCGCTGGATGGCCGCGCGCGCGAAGCGCTGTCGGGCCTCGGCTTCAGCCAGGAGATGATGGACGGCGACGTCGGGAAACTCTCCGGCGGCTGGAAGATGCGCGTGGCGCTCGCGCGCATTCTCCTGATGCGCCCCGACGTCATGCTGCTCGACGAGCCGAGCAACCATCTCGATCTCGAAAGCCTGATCTGGCTGGAAAAATTCCTGCACGATTACGAAGGCACGCTGCTCATGACCTCGCATGACCGCGAGTTCATCAACCGCGTGATCTCCAAGGTGATCGAGATCGACTCCGGCTCTCTCACCACCTACACCGGCGACTACGAATTCTACGAGCAGCAGCGCGCGCAGAACGAGAAGCAGCAGCAGGCCCAGTTCGAGCGCCAGCAGGCCATGCTCGCCAAGGAGATCAAGTTCATCGAGCGCTTCAAGGCGCGCGCCTCGCATGCCGCCCAGGTGCAGAGCCGGGTCAAGAAGCTCGACAAGATCGAGCGAGTCGAGCCGCCGCGCCGGCGCCAGAGCGTGGCGTTCGACTTCCCGCCGGCGCCGCGCTCGGGCGAGGATGTCGTGGCGCTCAAGAACGTGTACAAGGGTTACGGCTCAAAGCGGATCTATGACGGGCTCGATTTCATGATCCGTCGTAGGGAGCGCTGGTGCGTGATGGGCGTCAACGGCGCCGGCAAGTCGACGCTGCTTAAGCTCGTCGCAGGCGCAAGCGAGCCGGACCAGGGCACGGTGGCGGTCGGCGGCAGCGTCAAAATGGGCTACTTCGCCCAGCATGCGATGGATCTGCTCGACGGCGAGCAGACGGTGTTCGATTCACTCGAATACGCGTTTCCGACGGCGGGGCAGGGATCCTTGCGCGCGCTCGCGGGCTGCTTCGGCTTCTCCGGCGACGACGTCGAGAAGCGCTGCCGGGTGCTGTCGGGCGGCGAGAAGGCCCGGCTGGTGATGGCCAAGATGCTGTTCGATCCGCCGAACTTCCTGGTGCTGGACGAGCCGACCAACCATCTCGATCTCGCCACCAAGGAGATGTTGATCACGGCGCTGTCGGATTTCGAAGGCACCATGCTGTTTGTTTCGCACGACCGGCATTTCCTGGCGACGTTGTCGAACCGCGTGCTGGAGCTGACGCCGGAGGGCATCCACCAGTTCGGCGGCGGCTACACGGAATATGTCGCACGGACCGGGCAGGAAGCGCCGGGGTTGCGGAGCTAGGTCAGCCAGTCAGGCACGCACGTCCCCTGCAATCGTCAAACGGAAGCGCTCCGACCAGCCGGAGCATACCGCCCCAAACCGAAGCGGATCTCATGGGCGGCAGCGGCGCTCACTGGGCTGGGGCACGTCTTTCGTTCCGTCCTGCACAGTCACAACACCTGACCGAGCGCATTCCAGCGGAGAGCTCTTCGACCATTGGCTCGGTGGGCGGTTTGCGCGCTCATGGAATGATGCCTAGGTGACGCCCCGCAGCCACGGGCCGAACGATGCCATAGCCGTCATCGTAATTGGGCACTGCGCCGCCCATGGGCCGCGCCGTCGCTTGCAATGTCGCAATCATGGTTGCCGAATCCGTCGCCGTCGGCGGCCGCCGGGTTCGCAACGCAGCGACGCACCCCGATGCCACAGCGCACGCCGCCGACGTTCCCGTATCCGGTTCAAAGCCCCGCGGGCCCCGCTGGATCTTCGAGCCGAGAAACTGCGTGTAAGCGGTGATGTCCGGCTTCTGCGGCGGCAGGCCCGCGATCGAGGGTCCTTGCGAGGAATAACAGACGCGCGTGTCGTTGATGTCGCAGCCGGCGAGGGTCAGCACCTCGTCATATGCATTGGCACCCATGATTGTTCCCGACGTCCGTTGCAGACACACAGCGCTCGGGCAGCCTTTGCCGCAGTTACCAGCAGCGAAAACCACATCGGCCCCGAACGCCGTGATCAGCCAGATGTACAGTCTGAAGGGGTGTTTGGGATTATCGATGTAGCGCTGCGGATCGCCGGGCGGAAATTCGTCGAGGCTCGGATGAAAGATGCCCCAACTGTTGTTGACCACGAGGGCGCTCTGGTTGATGGTCCTGATGACCGCCCAGCGCCAGATCAGGATCAAATAGCCGCGCATCATTTCCCCGATCGTTGCACTGACGGTGTGCTCCCCGGCCGGACGCCCAAGCAGCAAGGGATAGTCGAGCAGGGTCACGTTCGGGGCAACCGCGAGCACACCGTAGGCGCACATTGTGCCATGTCCGATGCGATTGAGGCCCGGCTTGGTCGCCAGCGTCGGTGGCGTCCACGAATTGCCGACATCCAAGGTCGGGTTGAAGCCAAGCCGCTTCGCAAGGTGTGGCCTGCAGATGCCGGTATCAACGATAGCGACGGCGACGCCCGCACCGTGAAGGCCGTTGTCCTGCAGCGTCGCGGTGTTGAGGTCCTGCCGAACCGCGTCGGTATCACCCGTGGCCTTGTTCGCAGGGAAAGCATACTCGCCGTGCACGTCCGGATCCAACCAGACCGGCTCGCCGCCGTTGAAATCCGGCTTGGCGAGGTTCGCGGGAGCCACGTAGGCGCGGATCAGGAATTTCTTCGATTTGTCGAGTGCGAGAAGCGCGCGCGCTTTCTCGCCTCTGTCGTTGATCGAGATTGCAGGGCGGCGATCGACGCCCTCCCAGGCCGGCAGCGCGCCGAACTCGCCGTCGATCAAAAAGTCGAGCGTCGCGTTCGCGTGGACGTAACGCCGCATCGTGTCGGCCGGACTGATGCCCTGGAGCAGGTCGTTTGCCGCCTGGACGAGTGCGCTGTCTTGGTTGCGTTGTGCCAGCACCCGTACATAGCCGGTGCGCAGTTCCCAAGGTCTCATTGCTGCCTCCGCTGCGTGTCAGGTTGCGCGTGATCTCATTGCCATTCGGTCTGCGCGCGTTTGAACGTGGCCACGTAGAACGGGCAAGCTGTCAAGAAGGGTTTCAGCGCAAGCGCCGCCCGGGCTCCGGCGTCGATATCCTCGCGATAATGCAGCCCTGCGATCATCCGGTTCATCCCGACCCGCGCAGCCAACGCGCGCAACGGCTCTTTGTACTGAGGCAGCAGGTCGGCCAGGCATTCGGAGGTGAGCGTGCCAATGAGCGCGTGTCCGGCTGGATACGCCGGGTGCCCCGGGACCGGGACTGGAGGATACAGCGTCGCGCAGACCTGGCTTGGTCGCGGCTGGTACCAAGCGGGCGGGGGGCCGGCACCAACCAGGTTCGAATATTGAAGTTTGAGCTGCACCATCGCAAACTCGCCGACCCGGGCAGTGATCTTCATCAGTAGGAACGTTTGCGGGTGGGAGGCGCCGGTGATGTTGAGAAGCTGCATCCAGCGCAGCTGAAAGTTTTGATTCTCCTCCACGATTTCGCCAAGCGCTTCGGGGCGCTCCGCGACAGCCAGCACCAAGATCTCGTCGATCATCTTCGCCGTGACCGGGTAGGTGGGCGGTGGCAGCGCCACCGCGGCCTGCCATTGCTTGCCTCCGATGTGCTGCGTCAGAAATTCCGGCAGGATCGCTATGGCGCGCAAGTCCGGATCCCATTCCGCGTCTCGAAATTTGGCGTCGTATGCTCGCGTGATGGCGATCTCGGCAAGGGGCCGATCAGCCCGCATGGCGAACACGGGCGTTCCGTTGCCGGCGCCCGAGCCGCCTGTCCAGTTTCCTCCGAACCAATTGCCACCAAACCAGTTGCCTCCGAACCAATTGCCCCCCATGACGGGATCCTCCTGTGGTTCGCTGCACATGCAGCACGGTTCAATTCGGCAAGCCTGCCTCTCGCAAATGTTCGATGAAGCGTTCCCGCAAATCTACTTTGAAGGGGCAGCGTTCACGATAGTTAGACAGCTTGAATAGAGGCTGTATATCCAAAAGCATCCGGGTGACGCCCCGGGCCTCCGCGCCTTGGCCCTTTGCGATATAGGCGGCTGCCAGAACACGCAGGTTGGCGGAAAGCCGTCCGTTCAGAGCTGCGGTCTTGCGTGCCCACACAACGGCTTCATCATAATTGCCGTTGATATAATGCGCTTGGCCGAGGAACATCAGGTAAAAATAAGCCTGTGTATCGGCCGGCGACAGACGCAATCCCTGTTCAGCGCGCGTGACCGCCGATTGGCCCTCCCCAAGATAGCCGTACACGCCACTGCTAAGTGTCCACGCCATAGCATTTCCGGGCGACGCGCTCAATGCTCTATCAAAGAGGTCGAGTGCTGCATCGTAATCTTTGAACAACAGCGCCCTGGTGTGTCCGAGAACAGCCAAGGCGAAGCCGTCTGCCGGGGCCCGATCGACCGCCGCAGCGGCAAGGCGGGCCGCTTCCGCCGCATCGGGCCCGCCCTCGGCTCCCCAACCTTGCGCAACATTGTGAATGTGCCAAAGCGCTGCATAGGCATAGGGAGTCGCGTAGTTCGGATCCGCAGCGATCGCGGCCTGTAACAACTCGCCCGCTCGGCCGAAGTCGAAGAAATTCATGCGATACATGAAGTCGATCGCCTTCATGAGCATCTCGTAGGCATTGAGATTGTCCGAACGTTTGTAAAGCGCGCGCTTTAGCTCTGCCTCCCGAACCTGGGGAGCGATGCTCCATACGATGCGGGTCGCAATGCGGCCCTGAAATTCGAATAGTTCGGAGACATCGCCGTCATAGTGATCTGCCCAGAGCACGATGCCGGCTTCGACGTCCTTCAATTCCACTCCAATGCGAATCCGCTCGTCGGCTCGTCGGATGCTGCCGCTCAAGACGTATCGGACGCCGAGTTCCTGGCCGATCCTCTGACTGTCGATCCGTCCAGCACGATAGGGAAACGTGGACATGCTTGAAATGACGAACAGCCCGCGGAGGCTCTGAAGCGCTACGACGATCTCGTCAGCCGTCCCATCGCCGAAGTAATCCTCCTGCGGGTTCGCTCCTTGCGTGCGAAACGGCAGGACGGCGATGTAGGGCACCTTGGCCTGGCGGCTTGCCCTGCGCCCACCGCTTGGCGGCAATCGTTCGGCCTCGGGTAGCAGGAGAGAATAGGCATGAACGGGGCGTGACAGATGCTTGAGCCGCAGGATGCCCAGATCTTGGACACGAACGTCGAGCCGGTCCTTGATCTGCTGAAACATTTCATCTGAAAGCACCACGCCGCCGGCCGGCGCTGACTGCTCGAGTCTCGCTGCTATGTTGACGCCCTTTCCGAAGATGTCCTCGGATTCAACGATGGTTTGCGCAACGTTCAGGCCTATGCGGAATTGGATCTTGCGATCGTATCCTTCCTGGGCCTCTGCCGCAGCGACTTCGTGCTGCAGGGCGACTGCACACCGCGCAGCATCAAGGGAGGAATCGAACGAGGCGAGGAAGCCGTCCCCCGTATTCTTCACGATCCTGCCGCGGAAGGAGACGACGCACGGGTTGATCACGCCGAAACGGAGCGCTCGCAAGCGGATGTGGGTGGCCTCCTCCGCCACCTCGGTCAGCCGAGCATAGCCCACGACGTCGGCAGCCAGGATAGCAAGCACCCGTCGCCCCGGTGGGACTTCTGCAATCTCGATCCCCGGATGGTTCACCGCAATCGCCCGCTACTCGGCAGAATGGGCGGAGGATAGCAGAACGTGACGCCATTGATAGCCGTTGGCTGGTCGACTCCGGCCCGGCGGGCCTTTCAGCCCTATCCGCAAAGAATCGCGGGCGTTCAGCGGTGGACGGCAAATCGGGAGCCTTCATCGCGGTTGCGCAGCTGCCGCTTTACAGCCGAACTACAAAGGCGATGTAAGCTAAATCACGGCACAGACGCGGATTCTCGTTTGTTGGCGTCGAAGTTGTGTTTCGTTGAATTGCTCGCGCGGGCCCCGGCATCGTTGTCGCGCAGATATGTCCCGGTCAGCCATGGACATCGAACCAGCTCCCAGCCCCAGCCGCCGGACGTCGGTAAGAGCTCCGTGCCTCCACCGGACACGACATGCGATGGCGAAAGTGGTCAGCGCAGACCTTTGTGATGCGAGTTGAGCGGACATCGTTGGGAGCCTTGACGTGTCAAGGCCCGTAGCTAGGCTTCTTCAAAAGGGAGCGAAACAACCATGCAGCAACTCCGGATCGGCGACATCACCATCGATGCGGTGATCGAGCGGGAAGGGCCGTGGCGGCGGCCGCAGGATTTCTTCCCGGCCTATGACGAGGGCGTATTCAAACGACATCTGCCGACGATGGAGCCGGAGGTGTTCGACGCTGCGCGCGGCATGATGGTGATCACCTATCAGACATTTGTGGTGCGGACGCCGCGCTACACCATTCTGGTCGACACCTGCACCGGCGAGGACAAGGGCCATCCGCCGCCGTTCGATTTCCCCGGCAAGGAGCGCTGGCGCAACGAGCTGTTCGCGCTCGGCATCGGTTTTGAGCAGATCGACTACGTGTTCTGCACCCATCTGCATATCGACCACACCGGCTGGAACACGACCTTGCGCGACGGCCGCTGGGTGCCGACGTTCCCGAATGCGAAATACGTCTTCCACAAGGGCGAGTACGCGGCTTGGGAAGCCGAGCACGCCAAGGGCAGCAATCCGCCCGGCACCGTGTTTCGCGACAATTGCCTGCCGATCGTCGAGGCCGGGCAGGCGCTGCTGGTCGACGACGACTACGCCCTCGATGACACCGTCACGCTGACGCCGACGCCGGGGCATTCGCCCTGCCATTGCTGCGTCAACATTGTCTCGAAGGGCCAGCGCGCGGTGGTCGCGGGCGACCTCATGCATCACCAGATCCAGTGCCGCGAGCCGGACTGGTCGGCGAAGCCCGATTGGGATCCGAAACAGTCGGCGGCATCGCGGCGAAAATTCTTCGCCTCCGTGGCGGACACCGACACGCTGATCCTGCCGGTGCATTTTCCGGCGCCGACGGCGGGATGGATCAAGCCGCTCGGCAACGCGTTCGATTATCGGTTCAGGCGGGGGTGAGGCAGCGAACTGAGCGCGAGGCGTGTGTCCCGGACGCGATGCGGTACGCACTGCCGCTCCGCTGAGCCGGGACCCATTTCTTGGACCGCATATGGAAGGACGGGCCCCGGCTGCAGCACATCGCTACTGGACGATGCTTCGCATCGCCAGGGAAGCGCTGCGCTGCGTCCGGGCACGAGATATTTGGGAGGCGATTACGCGCTGACTTCGCACTTCTTCAAAAAACTGTTCTTGGCGGCGCCGGCGAGCGGCTTGCCGTCGGCGCTGACGGCCTTGGGCGTGCAGGCATCGGCCTTGCACTTCTTCAGGAACGAAGACTTGGCCGCGCCTGCGAGCGCCTTGCCGTCCTTGCCGACGGCCTTGCTCTCGCAGGTGTCCTCCGCGAAGGCCGAGCCTGCCGCAAAGGTGGCAACGATCGCAGCCAGGAAAATCCGCTTCATCATGGGTGTCTCCCTAAACCAGAAATGGCGGGGAGATTGGAGCCGGGAATCGTGGCGCAATCAAGCAGGATCGGCACCTTGCCGCACGGTTTGCCTGCCGATTTTCGCGCGATCGGCACTTGTCCCGTCGTGTTGCACCGCTCGCTGACCCGGCCTGGCTATCCTGCTAGCTTCCGGCCGTCGAGTTAGACGGAGCATCGTGATGGACACCGTGATCCCCAAACACCAGCAAGCCGCCGATCAGCATTCTCACCTGGTTCGGCCTCAAGACATGGAATGGCAGACAACGCGCTTTCCGGGCTGCGAGGCCAAGACACTGCTGTTCGACCGCCGCACGGGTCTGATGACCGCCTTGATGCGGTTCGCACCGGGATCGGTGCTGCCCGACCATGAGCATGTCGGCATCGAGCAGAGCTACGTCATCGAAGGCGCGCTCGTCGACAAGGAGGGGCCCGCTCAGGGCATCGCCTGCAATGCCGGCGAATTCATCTGGCGTGAGGCGGGCAGCCGGCACGCCGCCTGGTGTCCGGACGGGGCCCTGATCCTGGCGATCTTCCAGGTGCCGAACAAGTTCTTTGAAGCCGACGGCCGCGTCGTCGACGCCGCCGGTCAGGATTGGGACGAAACGTGGGGGCACAGCGGCGAGCAGCAGGCGCGGAGCACCTGATCGTCGTCATACGCCGCGTGCGAGCAGCGCCTTGAAGTCGGCCCGCGCGTGTTGCGCCTCGGCGCGCGCGACGTCCGAGGCGTCGCCCATGCCGAAATAGCCGTGGATCAGGCCGGGGCCCTCATGGTGCTTGACGCGGACGCCAGCGGCCTCCAGCGCCCGCGCATAAGCCGCGCCCTCGTCGCGCAGGGGATCGAACCAGGCGGTGGTCACGATGGCGGGGGCGACGCCGGCGAGCGATGCGGCGCGGAGCGGTGAGACCCGCCAGTCGCCGGCGTGAACGGGATCGGCGAGATAGTGGCCGCAAAACCATTCCATGGTGGCACGCGTCAGGAAGTAGCCGTCTGCATTCTCAGCGCGCGAGGGATAGCGCGCGTTCTCGCGCGCATCGGCATAGCCGCCGAGGACGTCGGTCACGGGATAGACCAGCAGTTGCGCGGCGAGCTTGATGCCGGCATCGCGGCAGGCGATCGCGGTGGTTGCCGCGAGATTGCCGCCGGCGCTGTCGCCGGCAACGCCCAGGCGTTTTGCATCGCCGCCAAATTCCGCGACGCGGGTGAAGATGTCGCTTGCAGCAGCGAAGGCGTCCTCGAAGGCGCCCGGAAAGCGCGTCTCGGGCGGGCGGCGATAGTCGACGGAGACGACGACCGCGCCAGTCTCGATCGCAAGGTTGCGCGCCTGGCGGTCGTGGGTTTCGAGGTCGCCCGCAACCCAGCCGCCGCCATGGAAGAACACCACGGTCGGCGCCGGCGTGGTGCCGATCCGGTAGACGCGCGCATCGAGCTGTCCGGCGCCGCCTTTCACCTTGATATCCTGGACGTGATCGACCGGCGGCGGCGGGATGGCAGCGCGCGAGGCAGCCAGTTGGCGCAAGGAATCGCGGGCGCTCTGTGGCGTCATGACCGTGAGATCGCGCATCGGCATGAGCGGAATGATCTGGGCGATGACGGGGTCGAGTGGCGCGGCCATGGCGGCTCCTCCGGGGTTCTTGGTCTTGCTTGCGGGTTAGCATAGATTTTGCGCGCCGCGTCGGCAACCGGGCGTCGTGTCGTAAACGCCAAGGGATAAACGGGCAGGAGGTTCACGAGGTGGAATTCGAAACGCTGGTCCAGTTGCGCCGCAGCGTGCGTGGTTTCAAGAACGAGCCGGTGCCGCGCACGGTGATCGAGGCGATCATCGAGAGCGCCAAGCGCGCGCCATCGTCGATGAACACCCCAGCCCTGGCATGTCCACGTGCTCACCGGCCTCCCGCTCGAAGAGGTGCGCCGCCGCAACATGGAGGAGATGGTCGGCGGGGCCAAGGTCAAGCGCGACATCATCAGTCACGGCGAGTATCAGGGCGTGCACCGCACGCGGCAGGTCGACGTCGCCAAGAAACTGTTCGGCGCGATGGGGATCGCGCGCGATGACAAGCCGATGCGGCAGGATTGGGTGCTGCGCGGCTTCCGCCAGTTCGACGCGCCGGTCTCGCTGGTCTTGACCTACGACCGCGCGCTCGATCCCGGCGCGGTCTGCCATTTCGATCTCGGGGCGCTCTGCTACGGCATCGTGCTCGCAGCGTGGGATCGCGGCCTCGGCTCGGTCATCAACGGGCAGGGCATCATGCGCTCCGACATCGTGCGTGAGGTCGCGAAGATTCCGGAAGACGAGGTCATCATGACCTGCGTCGCGATGGGCTATCCCGACGATGACTTCGCCGCGAACGCGGTGCGCTCGGACCGCGAGCACAATCAGGAGTTTGTACGCTATGTCGGGTTTGCCGATTAAGCACGACGAGGAGGAGATTATTCTCTGGCGATTTTTTGGTGCGGAGTCCTCAGCGACCCTTGCAATCTCGAAGGTGCGGGAGGAACAATATGCAGACTGTGAGGTTTGTTGCTGGCGCGAGGGAATTGATATGCGGCGGCTGGCTAGCCTGGTACGGCGGTTCTTCGGTCCGCGAATGCGGCCCAGGATCGATGATGATCCAAGTCTTCCTTTCACACCCGAAGAGTTCGGCCGATTGATACGCAGCGGCCGACATGAGGACATGAAGGTGCTGGCCGAAGGACTGGCCTGCCGGTCCATCCCGCGCCGCGCCAGCTATCGCGCCACGCACTGAAACGCGCCGCGCACGAAACGCCGCGACGCAAGAAACCGCCGCGCGCGCCGATTCATGGAGCATGCGGCCATCATGAGCATTCTCGTCCTCTACGGTTCCTACCGTTCCGACCGCATGGGCATCCGCCTTGCGAATTTCGTCATCAATCGGCTGCGCAGCCGCGGCGAGGAGGTCGAATTCATCGACGCCAAGGCGATCGGCCTGCCGATGCTCGACCGCATGTACAAGGAATATCCTGAGGGTTCGGCGCCCGAGGCGCTGGAAAAGCTGGCCGGACAGATCCGCGGCGCCGACGGCTTCGTCTTCGTGACCGGCGAATACAATTGGGGCATCCAGCCCGGCCTGAAGAATCTCACCGACCACTTCCTCGAAGAGTGGTTCTGGCGGCCCGCCGCGATCGTCAGCTATTCCGCCGGCCGGCTCTCGGGCGCCCGCGCCGCCACCGCCTGGCACGGCACGCTGTCGGAGATGGGCATGGTGGTGGTGTCGAGCACCATCGGCGTCGGGCCGATCGCGCAGACCCTGTCCGGGGACGGCGAGCCGATCGGCGAGGGCGGCAAGGCACTGGAACGCTCGTTCCCGCGCTTTGCCGACGATCTCGCCTGGTGGATCGAGGCCGCCAAGGCGCAGCGGGCGCGCAAGCCCCCGCCGTATTGAGTCGGGCTATGCGGCCCTGACCTCGCCGAGGAAGCGGTCGAACTGTCCGGCGAGATCACGCGACTGGGTCGAGAGCTGCTCGGCGGCGACCAGCACTTCCCTCGCGGCGGCGCCTGTGTGGTCGGCGGCGCGTTGCACGCCAGATATGTTGGTGTTGACCTCCTGGGTGCCGCGGGCGGCCTCCTGGACGCTGCGGGCGATCTCCTTGGTGGCGGAGCCCTGTTCCTCGATCGCAGCCGCAATCGCGGTGCCGATCTGGTCGATCTCGCCGATGACCTCGGCGACGTTGCGGATCGCGGCCACGGTCTCGTCGCTCGCGGTCTGGATCGCCGTGATCTGCTCGGAGATTTCGGTCGTGGCCTTTGCGGTCTGACCCGCCAGCGACTTCACTTCGGAGGCAACCACGGCAAAGCCGCGGCCGGCATCGCCGGCGCGGGCGGCCTCGATGGTCGCGTTCAGCGCGAGCAGGTTGGTCTGCTCCGCGATGCTCTGGATCAGCGTGACGACATCGCCGATCCTCTGCGCACCCTCAGCGAGCGTGCGTGCCGTGTCGCCGGTGCGGCGGGCGTTGTCGACGGCGCGGGCGGCGATCTCGGTGCTCTGTGCGACCTGACGGCCGATTTCGGAGATCGAGGAGGTCAGCTCTTCGGTGGCGCTGGCGACGGTCTGCACGTTGGTCGAGGTTTGCTCGGAGGCGGCGGCGACGACCGCGGCCTGGCTATTGGTCTGGGCTGCCGTCGAGGTCATCGACTGCGCGGTGCTTTCCATGGTCGAGGAGGCGCGCGACAGGCCGCCGACGAGCTCGGTGACCTTGGCCTCGAAGGCGCGGGTGAGCCCGTCGAGCGCCTGCGCGCGGCGCATCTTGCCGTCGTTCTCGGCCTGCTTCTCGGCTGCGAGCCGGTCGGCCCGGATCATGTTGTCCTTGAAGACCTGAACGGCCGCGGCCATCGCCCCGATCTCGTCGGAGCGCTCGGCGCCGGGGATGCTGTTCGTAACCTCGCCCTCGGCCAGCCGCGACATCCGCGTCGTCAGGTTGACGATTGGAGCGCAGACGCGGCGGCGAACCATCACGATGAGCCCGACGCTCGCGGTCAACACGGCGGCAAGGCCCGCAAGCGCGATGGTGAAGCTGGTGCGCGCGGCGGAGGAGGCGCCGCCGAGAATGTGCTCGGCATTGTCGTAGAAGGCGTCACGGACCTCGATGACGGTGCCGAGGCCGCGCTGCGTGGAGGCGTAATAGGTCTCCATGTCATGTTCGTACTTGCCGCTGATCGCCCCGTCCTTGACGAGCTTGAGCTCGCGGCCGAACTCCTCGACATAGATGGAATTGAACTTCTCCAGCGCTGCGGCGACGTTCGCCGGAGTTGCCGGATTGCCGCGCAGTTCCAGCAGCGCCATCACCAGCTGGTCGTTGCGGCCCTGCGAGCGGCCGATGTCGGCCTTCTCGGCGTCGGTCGCCGGCTTCTTCCCGCCGACAAGATTTTTGTGCAGGCTGGAATTGAAGCCGCCGACGTCGCGCAGCGTCATCGCGGTATTGGCGTAGCTGGCCTGCCGGTAGGCGTCACCGTTCAGGATCGCCATGCGGCGGACCTGCTCGTTGAGCAGTGTGGTCACCCCGCTGTTAAGCACCGCGTTGTCGGCGACGATCTTCTTGGCCGCGTCCTTGCGCGCCTCGGCCGGCCCGGCCATCGCCTTGTCGATGGCCTCGCGCAACGCCGTGAACTTCGCATTGATGCCGTCGATGTTGCTGCCGATGGTGGTGCCGTCGTCGAACGGGCCGGGCAGCTCCTTGCGCAGTGCGTTCATCTTGTCGCGGGCGCCGTCAGTCTGCTTGCGCAGCTTGTCCTGCTCGACAAGCAACGCGGGGTCGATGGTCGCAGACCCGTAGAGAATGTTGGTGGAGAAGCCGCGTTCGGGATTGAGATAGCGCGGGATGTCGGCGACGGCGCGGGCCATCGCGAGCCGCCCCTGGGCTTCGGTGATCCGCTCCATCGTCTGGTACTTGGTCACGGCAACATAGACGGCGAGGCCGCCGCCCACGGCCGAGAGCGAGACGATGGCGGCGGTCAGGAGCGTACCGATTTTCATGATCTGTCCGGCAATTGCGGGAGGAGACGTATTTTGCACGGACGATAGGCAGGCGATGTTAATCCCGGGTTTACGCTGGTGGCCTTGGTCACTTGGCGTCGTGGTCAAGCGCCGCGAGGATTTCGAGCGTTGCACGGTCGCGCTCGCCGGAAAAATATCTGGCGAGCGCCCCGTCGAAAACGGCTTCTGTGGACACCGCGTCGAACAGCGTCATCGACGAGCGGAATTTCGTGTCATCGGGCGCGCCGAGGATGGCGTTGATGGTCCGGCCTTCGATGGCAAGCACGAGCCTCGTGCATTCGATCAGGCGCGGACCGAGGATGGGGTGGGCGAGGTAGGCCCTCGCCTCCGCGCGGGAGCCGATGGCGTAGCGCTGCGACATGGCGCTGAAGCCGAGGCCTGCGATTTGGGGGAAGACGAACCACATCCAGTGGCTCTGCTTCCGCCCTCGGGTCAGCTCCCCCTGAACCTCGCGATAGACCGGGTCCTGGGCCCGGACAAACCGGTCTAGATCGAAAGGATCGGTCATTTGGTACCTCGATATGCCCAGTCGGACCCTTGCCGGCCGCGATTATGCCTAACTTTTGGCTCCCAATGTGGTAGCTGGTATAGAGTCTCTGGGTGGGGGTTGGGCCCCCCGGGGGTCGATTTGGGGAGCTGATGGTTTCCGACGCAGCACACGCCGAGAGGCTGTTGTCGCGCCGCCGTATCGGGCGGGCCGAGCGCGTTTTGCTGTCACTTGCTGCCTTCGCGCTGGCACTGGGCGCCGCCGCCTGGGTCGCGGACATCGGGGATTCGGCCTCGCTGGTCACCGCCGCACTGCCGCCGGCCAAGGCCCCTTCGTTCGATGATCGTTTTGCTTCGGCGTCCGGCAACCCGCCCGCCCGCGAGCTTGGCCTTCGGACGCTGGAGCGCTCCGCCGTGAATGCGGTCCAGCTCAAATTGCGCGATGCCAGGGCGATGCTCGCCCAGAAGCTGCAGGGCGATGACTGGCGCTCGACCCTGACCGATGACGACAGGCCCGTTGACGAGAGAAGGCCCTCGCAGCGCGCCGACGCGGTCCCGATGCCGCGCTCGCGCCCGACCCAGGCAGACTTCTCCGCCCAGATCGCCTCGAGCCAGGCCTATGCGGAGACCAACCCCAGGGTCGACAACCGCAACTTCTTCGAAAAATTCACCGACAAGATCAGGCTGGCTTCGCTGACCCCCGGTGATGGCCTGTTCGGCAAGGCGCCGGATCTGGCCGCCCTCGGCTACGATTCGCGGACGGCGGTCTATGACATCAAGGCCAAGGCGCTGTACCTGCCGAGCGGCGTCGCGCTGGAAGCCCATTCGGGCATGGGCGCGCTGATGGACGACCCCGATCATGTCGATCAGCGCATGGTGGGGGCGACCCCGCCTGCGATCTACGACCTGAAGCCACGCGAAAAGCCGTTCCACGGCATCCGCGCCCTGCGCTTGACGCCGACCGAGGGCACCAGTGCGCTCGGCCGCGTCGGCCTTCTCACCCATAGCTACATGCTCGGGCCGCGCGGCGACTCCAACGGCTGCGTCTCGATCAAGGACTATGATCGTTTCCTCAAGGCTTACGACAATGGCGAGTTCAACCGTCTTGTCGTGGTGCCGAGCCTGAGCGGATCGGCGACCGCCTCGCAGCGCGCCAGCACCGACTCCTGACATTTGCCTGCTGGCCTGCTACGGCGGGCTGCCATTTCCCGTTCGTTAAGCCGGCATCGTCCAGAAGCAGCCCATGAGTGATCCAACAAATTCCGAGACCCCGCTGCGTACGACGTTCAAGATCAAGTTGAACGGCGACACGCTGGCGATCGCGACTGTCGGCCAGGCCTATCAATTTCTCACCAACTTCAAGTCGGTCGAGTGGATGGAATTCCGCTCCCTGCATGAGGATGCCGTCGCGGCCCTGGAAGGCGCGTCCGGTAACGCGATGCTGGTGGTGCAGGCGACCAACGCCGTGCGCACGCTGTTCGTGAGCGCGAAGCTGCTCTGACGCAGTGCCCCGCATGAGGCCTCGGATTTCGCAAGGACGGGATGGCGACGCGCGCGTAAGGGATCCCGTGTCCCGGACGCGCCGCAGCGCTCCAGCGCTGCTGCGCAGAGCCGGGACCCAAAGCAACACGGTACACCGCGGAGCATGGGTCCCGGCTCTGCAGCGCACCGCTACTTAACGATGCTTCGCATCGCCAGGAAAGCAATGCGCTGCGTCCGGGCGCCAGCGTGAGTGTTGCGACGATCAGTGCCCGTGGCCGTCGTGCCCATCGTCGTCGTCGTGGAAGTCGTGATCGCCGCCGCGCCTGAAGCCCGCGTCGATGCAGGCGAAGTTGCCGGCATCGTTGGTCAGGCCGCTGCCCTTGTAGGCGGCGATCTTCGGATAGACGCAAAGCGGCCGCGTGCCACTGGCCGGGAAGTTGATGGCAATGCGCGGATCGAACAGCCCGCCAGCCGGATAGGGTGAAGTCGCGTTGGTGTTGGCCGCGACGATGCGTTCCGGCGCGATGCCTTTCTCGACCCAGTCGGTGATAGCCTTGAGCTCGTTGCCCGCGAAGTTGGCCGTGGCCGCGCCGCCGCCGCAATGGGCCATGTTCGGCACCATGAACAGCCGCGCGAAATCCTCGGCGCGTCCCCCCATGCGCCAGTCCATGCTGCGATACCAGCGGGCGATCGCGGCGCCGGAGAAGATGCCGTCATTCACCGAGGAGGAGATGATCAGCTTGCCGCCGCGAGCCCTGAACGGCCGCAGATCGGCCGATGTCGCGGCCATGAAGTCCATGCTGCTTTCGGGATAGGCCGCTGTCTTGGTGAAGATCTTCGGCGCGTCGGTGTCGAAGTTGAATTTGAACACGAAGGCTTCCTGGCCGTTCGGCCCGTTGACGGGCGTGACGACCGGCGGCGTTTGGAAGATCATCGGGATCGCGCCTGCGCCGAGCGTCAGGTTGATCGCGGTGTTGACACCGGGCACCGGCGCGGTGACGACGTTCCAGAGCTGCCAGCCCGCGCCCGGCGCAGTCGGCGGTGTCCAGATGCCGGCATCCCAGAACCAGTTCGAATAGAGCCGCTGCCCCTTCGAGTTGACCGGCCCGGCATAAATCTTCTTGAGCGCGTTCACTTGCGGGGGAGTGAGGCAGGTGCCGCCATGCGGCCTGCTGCCATGCGAGCCGGTGCCGCAGGTGTAGGAGGCAAGAGCCGGATACACCTTCTTCGCCGTGCAGGCGTGATAATTGTCGATGATGCCGTCGACCAGACCGTCGAGGGCGTCGCAGGCACTCAGGATCGGCGGAGGCCACCTGAAGATCCTGCACGGGAAACGTGTCGGGAATGAAGGGCTGCCCATTGATGTCGTTGCTGGTCGCAAGTGTGCCGAGCACCTGCTCGTTCCAGGCTTCCGCAAGGCCCGCTTGGGGCAGGTTGAAGCCGGGATTTTGCGAGATGACGCCGTCGAACAGCCAGGGGAAGCGCTGCGAGGCCATCATGGCGTCACGGCCGCCGTTCGAGCAGCCCGTGATGTAGGAATAAACGGTGTCGAGGCCGTAAAAATAGGAGATGACCTGCTTGGAGATCGTCGCAGTCTTCTCGATGCCGTTGTAGCCGTAGTCCCTGCGTGCTTGCGCGTCGATCGCGAAATGCGCGGAGCCGCCGGCATTGACATCGTCATCCTGATGTCCGCCCACGACATTGTTGGCGTTGTCTTCGTGGCCGCCGTCATTGGCCGCGACAGCCCAGCCTTGGCCGAGCTCGGTGCCGGCAGCGCCTTGCGGATCCGCATTGAGGCTGCCGTCGGTGCCGCCGCCGCCCATCATCTCGAAACGGCCGTGCCAGGTGTTGGGCAGGTTGAGCGCGAAGCCGATGCCGTAGGTGAAATGGTCGGGATCCTGCGTAGACACGCGCTTGTTGATGATGCCGATCACGTTGCAATAGCCGGACTTCTGCGTCGCGCTCAGGATCTTCGTGTTCGGCAGTGTGAGGCCGGTGAGGGCGGTGCAGGACGCGCGCGGCGCGACGCCGCTCGGAGGAAATCCGTGCGCAAGAGCCTGCGCGCCGAGAGCGGCATAGCCGGCCATGATCGTCGATGCGAGAAATAGGCGCTTCATGTCAGTCCCTCCCTGTTTTCATATGATGGTCGAGCGGATGCGGCCCATGAAGGCGCGCGCGTTCAGTCGGTGTCGTTGATTGATGTCGCTGCAAAGGCGCCGGTGACGGTGCGATCGCCGGGCGCGCAGCGGCACCATTCTGCACGGAGCGTGCAGAGGCGCGCTGCATGGTATCGCACCGCGCGCCAGCGCACGCTTCGCAGCCCTCATCTCTGATGGAAACACGGACGTCATCCCCCTTTGGCCCCGCTCGTATTGCGGCGGGCGGATGACCGGGACGGGATGCCGCTGCGCGAAAGATCATCGTCGATGGAGCCGAAGAAGACGGGCGTCAGGAAGCGATCGTCCAAGCGCGCGCCGCGCGGGGCGCCTGTAGGAAAGCCGCAGCGATCCGCACCGCGCGCGGCAGCGGCTGCAAAGCCCGCTCGGCCGAAGCTGCTCGCCTCCGACGATCTGTCTCGTTCGCTCGGTTACCGTATCCGGCGGGCCCAGCTCTGGGTCTTCAAGGACGTCAGCCGGCGGCTCGCCGCCTTCGACATCAGCCCGGCGCAGTTCTCCGTGCTGTCGGTGATCGATGCCAACCCGGGCGTCAATCAGCTCGCCATTGCGCAATCCCTGTCGATCGAGCGGGCCGGGCTCGGGCGGCTGGTGGATCATCTGGAGCGGCGGGGCCTGGTGCAGCGTTCGGCCTCCGCGATCAACCGCCGTTATTATGTCCTGTATCTTACGCCGGCCGGGGCGACGCTGCTGGGCCGCTTGCGCCCGGCGATTGCCGAGAGCGAGAAGATGCTTGCGGCCAAGATCGGAGCGCGCGCGTTCAAGGAACTACAGCAGGCGCTCGCGGTCTTTCTCCAGGATACCTGAGGCACTTTCGGCAAGCCCTTGGTTCGGTGCGCCCGTTCTGAGGGCCGTTGGCCGCGGCGCCATGCGTTCTCGCAGCTTGAACTCCGCAGCAGGAACAGGCAAACGGTCAGCCAAGTCCGTGGCCAGGCCGGTTCACAGAGCCACCCGTTTCGAAGCTGACATCAAGGGAGAACCTCCACATGAAACGCCGTACATTCCTCAGGGGCGGCGCGGTCGCCGGCGCGACGACGCTGGTTGCTGCTCCTGCGATCGCGCAGAGCACGCCCGAGATCAAATGGCGCCTGACCTCGAGCTTCCCGAAGTCGCTCGACACCATCTACGGCACGGCGCAGACCTTTGCCAAATACGTCGCGGAGGCCACCGACAACAAATTCCAGATCCAGACCTTTGGCGCCGGCGAGATCGTTCCGGGCTTGCAGGCGCTCGATGCCGTCAGCACCGGCTCGGTGGAGATGGCGCAGACCCCGCTGTATTTCTACATCGGCAAGGAGCCCGCGCTGGCCTATGCCACCGGCGCGCCCTTCGGCATGAACCATCGTCATCAGGAATCGTGGTGGCATTTCGGCGGCGGCGCCGACCTCACCAATGAGGCGCTGAAACCGTTCAAGGCACACGCGATCCTCTGCGGCAATTCCGGCACCCAGATGGGCGGCTGGTTTCGCAAGGAGATCAAGACTGTCGACGACCTCAAGGGTCTCAAATTCCGTATCGCCGGCATGGGCGGCCATGTGCTGGCAAGACTCGGGGTCGTCCCGCAGCAGATCGCGGGCGGCGACATCTATCCGGCGCTGGAGAAGGGCACGATCGATGCGGTCGAGTTCGTCGGTCCCTATGACGACGAGAAGCTCGGCTTCCAGAAGGTCGCCAAATACTACTACTTCCCCGGCTGGTGGGAAGGCGGCGCCATGCTGCACATGATCGTCAACGACGAGAAATGGGCCTCGCTACCCAAGCAGTACCAGGCGATCGTCAACCAGGCGGGCGCGGCAGCCGGCGCCTGGATGCTCGAGAAATACGACAGCGTGAATCCGGCGGCGCTGAAGCGGCTGATCGCCAATGGCGCGGAGCTGAAGGCGTTTCCCCAACCGGTGCTGGAGGCCTGCTACAACGCCACCCAGGACCATCTCAACGAACTCGCCGCCAAGAGCGAGCTGTTCAAGCGGACCAAGGACAGCCACGACGCCTATATGAAGGAGCTGCTGTTCTATACGCAGATCGCGGAGAATTTTTACGACAACTATTTGCTCGGCAAGATGCGCAACAAGAGCTGAGCGCGCAGCGCAGCGCCTCCTCCGCAGTGCGCTGCGGAGCGGGGCCCATATTTGCCGAGCACATGACCCGTGCGGCCGCTGTCCCGGGCTCTGCACAGCAGCGCTTGGGCGCTGCAGCGCGTCCGGGACACGAGAGCACGACATCGGTCATTCCACGTAACCCCACGGAGAAATTAACCGGCCGTTAACCATATCCGCCGCATCGTTAACCATTCAATAACAGGAAACGAGTCGGCCGCTATGGAGGCTGCAGTCAAACCTCAACGCCAAATGGTGCGCCTGCGCGGGCGCTCCTACGTGGCTTTCGTGTTCACGCCGACGGTTCCGGTGCAGGACTGGCTGCACGAGATCGACACTACCATCGCCCGCTCGCCGGGCTTCTTTGCCGGCCGGCCCGTGGTGATCGATCTGTCCTCGGTCGATCTCAGCCAGACCGGCATCGGCCATCTGCTCACCAGCCTGCAGGACCGCAACATCCGCGTGCTCGGCATCGAGGGCGTGGAGGAGGGCCGGTTGACCCCCATGATGCCGCCGCTGCTGTCGGGCGGACGGAGCTGCGTGGTCGAGCCGAGCGCGCCCAAGAAGGCCGAGACCAAGGCCGCCGCAAAGCCGACGTCACTGCTGCTCGAAAATCCGGTGCGGTCGGGCCAGACCGTGATCTTTCCTGAAGGCGACGTCACCATTTTGGGCTCGGTCGGCTCCGGCGCCGAGGTCGTCGCTGGCGGCTCCATTCATATCTACGGCGCGCTGCGCGGCCGCGCCATGGCCGGCGTGAACGGTCACACCAGCGCGCGCATCTATTGCCAGAAGATCGAGGCCGAACTGCTTGCGATCGATGGGTTTTACCAGACCGCCGACGATATCGACGCCGCCCTTCGCGGCCGGCCTGCCCAAGCCTTCCTGCAGGGCGACACCATGCGAATTACCGCGCTGAACTGACCAGAAGGAGATTTGAGAGATGGCCAAGGTACTGGTCGTAACGTCAGGCAAGGGGGGCGTCGGCAAGACCACGACGACCGCCGCACTGGGAGCTGCGCTCGCGCAACGCGGCGAAAAGGTCGTCGTCGTCGATTTCGACGTCGGCTTGCGCAACCTCGACCTGGTGATGGGCGCCGAACGCCGCGTCGTGTTCGACCTCATCAACGTGGTGCAGGGGGTTGCAAAGCTGCCGCAGGCGCTGATCAAGGACAAACGGCTGGAGAACCTCTGGCTGCTGCCGGCCTCGCAAACCCGCGACAAGGACGCGCTGACCGAAGAGGGTGTCGGTAAGGTCATCGACGATCTGCGCGCCCGTTTCGACTGGGTGATCTGCGACAGCCCGGCCGGCATCGAGCGCGGCGCCTCCATGGCGATGCGCTTTGCCGACGAGGCGGTGATCGTCACCAATCCGGAAGTCTCATCGGTGCGCGATTCCGACCGCATCATCGGCATGCTCGATTCCAAGACGGTGCGGGCCGAGAAGGGCGAGCGGGTCGAGAAGCACATCCTCATCACGCGCTACGATCCCTCGCGCGCTGCGCGCGGCGAGATGCTGACGATCGAGGATATCCTCGAGATCCTCGCGACACCCTTGCTCGGCATCATCCCCGAGAGCCAGGACGTGCTGCGCGCCTCCAACGTCGGCACGCCGGTGACGCTGGCGAACGCCGATGGCGCGCCGGCGCGGGCCTATATCGACGCGGCCCGCCGGCTGTGCGGTGACACCGTGCCGATGCAGGTGCCGACCGAGCGCAAGGGCTTCATGGATCGTCTGCTGCGACGGAGGGCGGCATGAGCATGGGTCTGCTTCGGCTTCTCCGCGGCAACAAGGCCTCTGCACCCGTCGCACGCGAACGGCTGCAGATTCTGCTTGCTCATGAACGCGGAATGCGCGGCCAGCCCGATCTGCTCGGCGTGCTGCGTGAGGAAATTCTCGCTGTGGTCTCCAAGCATGTGATGCTGGATCCGACCAAGGTCATCGTGCGGCTCGAGCGCGGCGACGAGGTGTCGACCCTGGAGGTCGACATCGAGGTGCCCAACGATTTCGAGCGCAAGAAGGCGGCGGTCGCATAGGGCACGCGACTAAGGACGACCCATTTGGGGTGGGTGAGAAGGCGGTCCGCTGGGCATAGCGGGCCGCCTTGTCTTTCGCGTCATGCACGATCCCGGAGCCTGCCGATGTGATCGACGGCGGCGAAACGGGGCCTGCGGCCAAATCGTGATCGAAGACCACGGAGAGCCGAGCCTGGCCCCGTGGTTTCGAGAGACGAGGTCCAGGTCCATACCATCGCGCGGCAGATGCTCGAACAGCGCGGTTTGCTGCGATCGTGAAGGCCGCCGAGCAGGCCCAGGCTTGCGAGGGCCGCAGCGAGGGCGATGAGGCCAGGCAGTGGCGTCACACCGCCGACACCATGAAGATCATCCGCGGGCCTCACCAGAGCTGAACCACCTGGATGTGCGGTCGCCTTAACGGCCCTCGCGCTCGTTCCCCTGAGACTGGGATCTCCGGGTTTGCGACTGGCTCCGGTCCCCCGCCTCCTTGCAGGGAAGCTGCTCCCAAGTCCCGTCAGGGGCCTGTTGATACGCGCTGCAGGGCGAGGAGGGCGAATTGCCCTCGGTTTTCTGGCTGTCTGAATTCTTCGCCAGCACAGGGCCGGTCAGCACGGTGGCGGTCGCGAGCGCGCCGGCAAAGACGACATGGATCATCCGCATGAGAGGCTCCTGTTCGAATTCGAAGAGGGCCCCGCATGCTTTCCAGAATTGTGACAATTTTTGGCCGGCGCAGAACCTTGCTGCGCGTGCTTAGTGCCGCGACAGCCGGCCTGCTAGCCGCCCTTGGCGCGGATCAGCCCGGCGAGGTTGGTCTTCTGGGCCTCGCACCAATTGGGCATGCCGAGGCGGCGCTGGTTGAGATCGGTCGCCTGGGTCGCGACCGCGACCTCGGCCATCAAATCGTCGTCCTGCTTCTCGCCCATCTTGCCGCCGGTGTGCATCCACGCGATCGCCTTGCGCACCTTTTCGGTGGTGCCGTCGGGCAGGTGCATCTGCTCCGCCTTCTGTACCAGGTCCTGGTAGACGACATCAGTGCCCGGGCATTCGATCTTGGCGGCAAAGGCCTGCAACACCAGCGTGACGTAGGTTGAACGTGGGTGGTCCTCGGCCTCGGCCGGAGCGGCGATCAGCAACAGGCTGGCGATCAGCAAACCGTAGCGCATCCTCAGGTATCTCCTCCGTTTTTTGGGAGGCTAGCGTCCGGCGGGCTGCTCCGCAATGGTGCCGGGGCGAATTTGTCGCTTCCGACCGCAGTGCGCTATCGTCGCCCGAGATCCGACCGAGGAGAGCGACATGAGCCTGTTCAGCACGCCGTTCGATCCTGCCCGTGACACAGCACTCGTGACCGGCGCGGGCAACGGCATCGGCCGTGCGATCGCGCAGGCCCTGGTCGGCGAGGGCGTCCGCACCGTGTTCGCCGATGTCAGCGCCGAGCGGGTAACCGCCGCGATCAGCGCCAGCCCGCGGCCTGAACTGGCGGTGCCTTGGGTCGGCGATCTCGCGGAGCTCGATGCGTGCGATGCACTGCTTGCCGCCGCGCACGCAGCGTTGGGCGATATCACGCATCTGGTCCACAGTGCATCGCCGCCGCGGCGGGAGGCCGATCATGCGCTCGCGGTCGATCGCAGGATCTGGCAGCAGATGCATGCCGTCAATCTCGATGCCGGCTTTCACCTGGCGCGCGAACTCGCAAAGCGGCTGATCGCGGCGAAGCGGCCGGGCTCGTTCCTGTTTCTCACCTCGCTGCACGCGGGCACGCCGCGCAACCTGCCGCACTATTCGACGGCGAAGGCGGCGATGGCGATGCTGGTGAAGGAGTTGGCTAAAACGTTTGGCCGTTACGGCATCCGCGTCAACGCGCTAGTGCCCGGCGCGATCGCGGCCGGCGGCTTCGTTGCGGATCCCGCGCTGGCGCGGCACATTCCGCTCGGGCGTCTCGGCGAGGCCAATGATCTCGCACCCATGGCGGTCACGGTGCTGTCGAACAAGCTTTCCGGTTACGTCACCGGTGCGGCTTTCGTCGTCGACGGCGGATTGTCCCTGACGAACTGGTTCGAGCCGCCGTCCTTTGATGAATAGTCAGCGTCGCCAGGCCGGCACCGGATCGAGCGGTGTTCGATAGAGCTCGTTGTGATCGCGATCGGTGACCCGCACCGCGCAGCCCTTCTGTTGCAGTTCCGGCTTGACCTGCGACAGCTCGGTCGCCAGTTGATCGGCGCGGTCGGAGGCAACCTCGATGTCTTCGAGAATGATTCCGCCCTGGTTTCTGAACTCTTCACCAACCACAAGGTCGAAGGAGTAGTAAGGCATCCGAATTCCCCGGTGTGACGAACCAAGTTTGAAAAACGAGTCTTCAATGGAAATCTCGACACGTCCGGAATGGTACCACTGAGTCGATATCTATCGAATGAACAGGCCGCGCAATCTCTGTGCTTATAGCGCAGAAATGATGTGCAGCGTGTTGGTCCATTAAGACTTTATTAAATACGTGGCGTGATCATGAGGCATGGAATTGCAGCAGAACCGGGCTCCGGGAACCGGCAGCTGCAAGAGAAGGCCGCCGGCATAGCTCCCGACGGCCTTTTCTCTTGAACGGAAGATGATCTGCGCATCGCTTTCCGTAATGACCCGGACTCAACGCATGACACCGACTCGGACAGCGTACGCGACGTTGTAGCAGCGCGCCCGCGTTGCTGCGCGGCTGGTTTTAGCGCAACGGCATCGGCGGACGCACGATCGGTCCGTCGTCATCGGCAACGGCTTGAGTCGTGGTGACAGGCGGCGGCATCGCGGAAGCTTGCGAGGGCGGCGGCGGAGGTGCGAGTGGCGCAGGCGAATAGGCCGGCATGTAAGTGTGCGATACGACCGGTTTCGGTTTGCGAACCGGCGGTGGTGACGGCGCTCGTGGCGAGACCGCAGCAGCGTGTGCGCGCGGATCGACGGGCTTGACCTCAGCCATCGGCTTCGGCGGCTTGCTCGCCTCGCGCGCCATCTGCTCCTGTCCGGCCTTCAACTCGGCGATGTTGGCCTTGAGCTGCTCGATCTGCTGCGCCATCGCGGCAAGGTCGCGCGTGATCGATTGCACCGACTGCCCGGCATCGGGCGGTGTTGCCGCAGGCCTGGCGGCTGCAACCTGGCTCGAAGGCGGCGCTACAGGTTGGTCGGCGGTTTGATCGACCGCCGCTTGTGCCGCAGGCGGGGCAGCTTGCTCCGCGGCTGGCGAGGCCTGCGCGGCGGCGACCGGCGCGGTCTGCGATGTGGCGGTCTGCGATACGGATGGCAGCAGCGACGCCGCGACGGGGGTCCATTCGGCGAGCATCTGTTTGGCCGTGTCGCCGTGCTTCTCCCACGCGACGGTGGCGGCTGCGCTTCCTCCCGCAAACACGAACGTGACGAACGCGCCGCGCATCCACCTGCCAACGGCAGACCGCTTCCGCGGGCCATGACCGTCGCCCGCTGCTACGCGTACGGCCGTGTCGACGGAGTGGGGCGGTGCCGCCGGCGGCTCCGAGACAGGACTGAACTTGGGCTCAAGAGAGATTTTGCGCTCCAGCGAGAATTTGGGCTCGGGCGCGAATTTCGGCTCCGGGCGCGTCGTGACGTCAGGCGTCAGCGCGGGCGCAACGCTGATGGGGCGCGAGGCCAGCACGATGTCGGGCGAAATCTGAATCGCGTCGTGCGGATCATTGTCCTTGACCGTGTCCTTCACGATCTCATCGACGATTTGCTTAGGGTTCAACGTCGCGAGCATCGCAGCTCCTTTGAGGCCCGGATGTTTGAAACCCGGATGTTAAGTCGTGGTCGTCCGCATTGGCGCGAGCCGACCTATTGCGGCGAGCTCCAAACCGATGAGCCCGGCCGATGACGCACGAGTCCAGCCGGGTTTGACCAAAGCAAGGCGCGAGGATGGAGATGATGCGACGCTCTTCCGCCGTTTGTGGTGATGGAACCCACCTTGTCGAACACGCCCAATTGTTCCGTACTGCCTTGTTTTCAGCACGATTTTGGCAGCATGTGGGGAAGCTGGGGGCGCTGCTATCCGCTATCAGGGGCCGGCGGTGCCAAGATCTTTAATCGCTCTATTCGTCGTTGCCTTGCTGCCGCTGGGCGGCTGCATGCAGACGACACTCTCGCCATCGACGGACGCGAGCATGACGCCGCGCGACCGGCAGTTGCTCGCGCATACGCCTTACGCGAAGGCGAACGTGCCCGAGCAGTATCTCCGTCATGTCGTCGACTACCACCGCAAGGAGCAGCCGGGCACCATCCTGGTCGATACCGACGCGCGCTACCTCTATTACGTGCTGCCGGAGGGCAAGGCGATCCGCTACGGCGTTGCGGTCGGGGAGGAAGCCATGGCGTTCTCCGGCGTTGCGCGGGTCGGCCGCCTTGCGGAATGGCCGGACTGGGTTCCGACGGCAGATATCCAGGCGCGGCTTGGACCCTATCCGGCGCGCGTTCCCGGCGGTCCCGCCAATCCGCTGGGCGCGCGCGGCATCTATCTCTATGCCGGCAATAAGGACACGCTCTACCGCATTCACGGCACCAACCAGCCGGAATATATCGGGCAGGCGATCTCGTCAGGCTGCATCCGCATGCGCAACGAGGACGTGATCGATCTGTACGATCGGGTGAAGCTCAATTCGATGGTCGTGGTGCTGCCGCCCGGACAGAGCGCGCAGGCCGAGGTGGGCGGAAGCTGGCGAGGCTGAAGGCTGCGCCGGCGTGCACCGCCCGCCGCGGTGTTTGCCAACAATTTTAGCCATTGTTTTGCGCGGTCGCTAACGTCTCGCGCCTAGCGTGCAGCGAGCAAGGGGTTGCTCGCATGTATCTCGTCAAGAATTCGCCGCGCGCGCTGTTCGCTGCGCTGATTCCGCTGGCCATCGTCGAAGCCGTGCTGCTGGTCTACGCGATCGCAAGCGGGCAGGTGACGGATCCGGTCGGCGTGCCGGCCCCGGATCAGATTCTGATGTTGTATGCCGGCCGCATGGCGATGAACGCGGCCTTGCTCTTCGCCGGGCATATGGTGCTACGGCAGTGGACGGTCTCAAGCCGGCTCGCCTACGGCTTGATGGGCGGCGTCATGGCGGCGGTGAGCTACGGCATTGCGATCCGCAACCATATCCAGCTGGCAGCACCCGGTGACGGCACGGTGATGACGATCGGTCTGTTGCCGACCATCGCGGGAATGATCGGTGGATTCCTCTACGGCCAGTTCGCCGGGCTGAGCCCGGCTGCGCGCACAGCCGCGGAAGCTTCCGCTGCCGATTCACCAGGAAAGCCGCCACTGGCGTTTACCGGGCCGGTCCGCGTCCGCACGTCGTTTGCAGGCATCGTCATCGCCGCGCTGATGCCGACAGTGCTTGCAACTCTGCTGCCCTATACGTTGGTGCCGCTGCTGATGAACGGTTTCGGAGACAAAAGCACCGCACACATCTTCGCGGCGGTGATCCCGGCGCAGACCTTCATGGTCATGATGGCGATCTCGGTCATTCCTGCGGGCATCTTCATGCTCTGCGTTCACCACGTCGCGCGAGCCATGAGCCGCCGCAACGCCTGGGGATACGCGGCGATTGGCGGCATTGCGGCGTTCGCCTGTACGCTGTTGCTTGCGTTCGCGGTGCCGCTGCTTGCCTTTCTCGTGGTGCCGGCGGCATTCTGCGGAGCTGTCATGGGCGCGATCTATCGCCGCTTCGCCGGCCTCGAGCCGATGCCGCTACCGGAAGCCGTGATCGCAACCGATCCGAACACGCTGGTCGGTGCCGATCATCCGTCGCGGCACCAGCATGGCGTCATCCTCAGCAACTGATCTTTAGGGACGGAAACGTGAAAGAGCTTGCGGCGCTGGGCGCGGGATTGGCGATCGCGGCCGTGGCGGCGCTCTGGTTCACCACCGGACCCGTGGTGGTGAACGCTGAGTTCAGGCCGCTACAGCCGAGCGCGAGTATGCCGACGTTCAGGCCTGTTCCGACCGAACTGGCCCCGACCGGTCCTGAAAACCGCTGACGATTTCGGCCTAATTTTCGGGACGGGCGATGCGCCATTGCAGCGTCGTCGCGTTGCCATTGGCATCGCCCGGTGTCTTGTCGGCGGCGGAGGTGTAGAGCGGACGGTAGCGGTAGGCCCACATCCTGCTGCCGTCGTTACGGCTGATCACGGTGAAGTCGCCGACGGCCTTGGCGTCGGCCGTGGCGGGGAGCGGCACCCAGCTCTCGGTGCACTTGCCGTTGCAGTTCGACGTCTTTCCGGTGGTGTCGTGCTCGTAATAGTAAAGCGTCATGCCCTTGGGATCGACCAGCTTGGGACCCTGCTTGGTGATGACCACTTTTGCCGGTGCCGTCGCCGCCTCGGGCTTGGGCGGAGCAGCGGCATCGCCGCCGCCATGGCCGTTTGCCAGCGCATGGCCGGTCGAGAGCGCGATGGCCGCGGCCGCAACGAGGAACCTGAACATCCGGAACTCCCAAACCGCAGAGTTAATCGCGCGTTAAGCGCAGAATGTTGCCGACCCTAACAGCCGAAGGTTAGTTCCTGGTTTCAGGGCGCTGCGACAATACGTACAAAATACCGGATCATGCCGGCATGTCGCGGAGCGGCGCGCGGCTCAGATCGTTACCGGCGGCAATCGCCTTGCGCAGCAGCCGCATCAATTCTTCGCCCTCCTTCGCGCTGAGGCCACGCAGCAGGATGCGCTGGGCCGATTTCACCGCCGGTGTAACCTTGCGCAGCGCGCGCCGGCCCTCGCCGGTGATCTCGAGCTCGCGGGCGCGGCGGTCGCGGCTGGAGGCGCGGCGCTCGACCAGCCCCTTCTGCACCAGGCGATCGATCACGCCGGTGATGGTGGTGCGGTCATAGGCGATCAATCCCGCGAGCGTCACCTGGTCGAGGCTCGGATTGGCCTTGATGGTCGCGAGCGCGGCGTATTGCACCGGCGTCAGGTCGAAGCCGGCTTCCTCGACCTCGGCCAGAAACACGGCGACCGCGATCTGCTGGAACCGGCGCGCCAGATGCCCGGGCATGTCGTTGTTGTCTTTCACCGAATTCTCCGTTGGACAAGGACAGCGCGATCATTGACAAGTATACTGATAGTCAGCATACTGAGCAATATCAAAACAGAAATTTGCCGGGAGAGGTTCATGCAATTTCATCTGAATGGATTTCAGCCGGGCGATCCTGAAATCGCCGATCTCGCCGGGCGCGTTCAGGCCTCGGGCGCAGCGGGCGCCGTGCCGGACGAGGTCGATGTCCTCATCGTCGGTTGTGGTCCTGCGGGCCTCACGCTCGCCGCCCAGCTTGCGCAATTCCCTGACATCAAGACCTGCATCGTCGAGCAGAAGCCTGAACGGCTGTTGGTCGGGCAAGCCGACGGCATCGCTTGCCGCACCATGGAAATGTTTCACGCCTATGGCTTCAGCGAGCGCGTGCTGAAGGAGGCCTATTGGGTCAACGAGACGACGTTCTGGAAGCCGGACGAACGCTCCCCCGAGACCATCATCCGCAGCGGCCGTGTGCAGGACGTCGAGGACGGGCTGTCCGAATTCCCGCACGTCATCCTCAATCAGGCGCGCATCCATGACGGCTTTCTCGATATCATGCGCAAAGCGCCGGCCGAGCTGGAGCCCTACTACAGCCGTCGTCTGGTCGATATCGAAGTCGATCGGTCTGCGGAGGCCAACGATCATGCCGTGACCGTGCGGCTCGAACGTGTCGATGCCGCGAATGAAGGAAAGATCGAGACGATCAGGGCGCGTCATGTCGTCGGTTGCGATGGCGCCCGCAGTACGGTGCGCAAGTCGATCGGCCGCGAGCTGCACGGCGATTCCGCCAACCACGCCTGGGGCGTGATGGACGTGCTGGCCGTGACCGATTTTCCGGACATCCGCTTCAAGTCGCTCGTCCAGTCGGCAAAGGATGGCAGCCTGCTGATCATTCCCCGAGAAGGGGGCTACATGGTCCGCATCTATGTCGAGCTCGCCAGGCTCGAGGCCGGCGAACGCGTCGCTAGCCGCAACATCACCGCCGATGACGTGATTGCCAAGGCGCGGCGCATCCTCAAGCCGCATACGCTCGAGGTGAAGGAGATCGCCTGGTGGTCGGTCTACGAGATCGGCCAGCGTCTGACCGACAAGTTCGATGACGTGCCGGAGGGCGAGGTCGCCAGCCGCCTGCCGCGCATCTTCATCGCCGGCGATGCCTGCCACACCCACAGTCCGAAGGCGGGGCAGGGCATGAACGTCTCGATGCAGGATGCCTTCAATCTCGGCTGGAAGCTCGCCGCCGTCATGCGGAAGCAGTGCGCGCCACACCTGTTGCATTCCTATTCGGCCGAGCGCCAGGCAGTTGCCAAGGAGCTGATCGACTTCGACCGCGAGTGGGCGGGAATTCTCGCCTCCGCCGCCAAGGCCGGCGGCGCCGACGCCGCCAGGACGCAGGACTATTTCGTCAGGCACGGCCGCTACACCGCCGGCACGGCCACGCATTACGGCCAGTCGCTTCTCACCGGCGCAGCGTCTCATCAGCACCTCGCGCAGGGCCTCGTCATCGGCAAGCGCTTCCATTCCGCCCCGGTGATCCGGCTTGCCGATGCAAAGCCGGTCCATCTCGGTCACGCCGCACAGGCCGATGGCCGTTTCCGCCTCTACGCGTTTTCGCCCGCCGAAGATCCTGCCGCCGCAGGCTCGGCCATTCGCGCATTGTGCAATTTCCTCGCGGACTCCCGGGACTCGCCGGTCCGGCGATATACGCCTGACGGGGCCGACATCGACAGCTTGATCGATCTGCGCGCGGTGTTCCAGCAAGGCCATCGCGAGCTCGCCATCGAGGCGATGCCGCCACTGCTGCTCCCGCGCAAGGGGCGCTATGGCTTGCGCGACTACGAAAAGATGTTCTGTCCGGACCTCAAGAGCGGCCACGACGTTTTCACCATGCGCGGCATCGATCGGACAGCCGGCTGCTTGGTGGTGGTGCGGCCCGACCAGTATGTCGCGAACGTGCTGCCTCTCGACGACTTTGCTGCGCTTGCGTCGTACTTCGACGGGTTCATGCTACAGGTGAACTGACCAACCGGCAGCTCTTGCGCGCGCAGTGTCGATGAACGGCGAATGAATATTGAACCGTGCGCAGCACGCGTTTCATTCTTTCGACGGATGAAGCCCTCCCGCACGGAACGCCCGTTCCGCTTGCGCGTTCCGACTCGAAAGAGGAGGAGCGCGCCATGAAATTCAAGAGCGTTTTAATTGCTGCATTGCTGCTCGCGCCAACAGCCGCACTGGCCGCGCCGGGCATCGTCACCGTCTCAACCGGCTTGCGCGCCGGGCCGGGCACGGGCTTTCCGCTGGTCGATCGCATCCCCGGGGGCGCCCGCGTCAACATCCATGGCTGCCTGCGCGGCAATGCCTGGTGCGACGTCAGCTTCTCAGACGATCGCGGCTGGGTGTCATCGCAATATCTCGAATATCTCTATCGCAATCACTACGTCTATCTGCCCGACTATGTCGGTGAGATCGACGTTCCCATCGTCCCCTTCGTGCTGACGTCGTACTGGTCGAGCCATTATGGCGGACGTTCCTGGTATCGCCGCCACGCCTATTGGAATAATTACTGGAGCTCGCATCAGAGCGTCGCGACGCGGATGACCATTGATCCGCGCGCGGCCCGCATCGGTCGCGCGGCGACTCGCGACGCGGCGAGCGCACTCGAACGTAGCGGCGTGCACGGTAAGGGTGCGGAGGCGATCTCCCGGCGTGATGCCACAACGGCGCGGCCGGACGCCGCCATCAAGCGCGATGCTGCGGCGACGGCCGACCGGACTCGCGCCGGACGCAGCGAGCGCATCGTGAATGAGCGCGCTGCCGTGCAGACCCGTGGTCCGCGTGAGGCGCAGGGGCGCATGATGCGCGACCATGCTGCGGGCCGCGCCGCAATGCGCACGGAGCCGATGACGCGTGCGCATGAGGCGCCGCGCGTTTCCGCCGCGCCTGCGGCTCGACCTGCGATGCCCCACGTGGCCCAGCCTAATGTCAGCCATGGTTCACCGACGAACGCTCATGCCCAGATGCCGGCGCCGCGCGCGGCGGCACCTGCAATGCCGCACCCCGGCGGCGGCGGTGCTCCCCACATCAATGCCGCGCCCCCTGGCGGCGGTGCACCGGTCGGCGGCCCCGGCGGCCATCAGAAGCACTAGCGTAGTATGAAAGCCCGGCCCTGGCGCCGGGCTTTTCCACGCCATGTTGAGGTCGCGACAATTTAATTCGGTTTTTCGGGGGAAGATTTCATCGATCGTAACATGTCTACCCAAAGGTGTAAGCATCCACTCGGGGCAGCGGGGCACGGGAGGATGACATGAGACAGAGCCAGGCGGTGTCTCGCCGCCAAAATGTCGCGAAGCGTTCGATGACGAAAGAGGCCAAACAGCTGACCGGCCTGATTGCCGGATTGCGCGAATCCCTCGAAGCGATTCAAAAGGAACGGACGAGCATGAAGCTCACCGGCGCCGAAATGGGTTTGCTCGACGAACGCCGGAACAACCTGCTGCTCACTATAGCAGCCCTCGACGATCGCCTCTCAGCCGTGCAGGGGCTGATCGATCTCGGCCGCCCACACATCATCCGCGTGCACTAAAGCGCGATGCGATTTGGATGAATCGCCATCGCTTTAGGTTGTCGTTTAAGCATGATCTTTTCGGAAGACCGCGCACTTTTCCGGATCATGCTTTAGCGAAGCTCGCGCATGGGACGATCGGTTCCATTGCTGATGTGACCAGCCGCCAGAGCCATGCTTTGCGGATGGCACCAAATTGCCACGCTCCCGGCGAATTGCCGCCAAAGCCCGCTGCCACGACGAGGCCGGGTGCAGGGCGACGCAAGGGGATGCGAATTGGCCTACAGAATGGTCGCAGAACGCGACAACGAGAAGTGCAGTTTCGACCGCGAGAGCCGGCTGCTCATCGTGGCAAAGGCCAAGGTGTGGGCGAGCGAGGGGTGGCGGGTCGTCATCACCGATCAGGACGGTAAGGCCTACGCACCGCCCGAATTCGATCAGCTGTCGGCGGCGTGACCGCAGGCCGGGGCGAGGGGCGACATTTGAGATCACTGTTTCGACCGGGACGCGACCGGATCGTGCCCGTGATGAGTGCAGCCGCCGTCGTCGTTCTCACGGCGACGGTCGCAGCCGCGCAAAATCTCGACGCCGGCAAGTCGCCAGCCAAGCTCTTCGCTGACGGCTGTGCGAGCTGCCATCGCAGTCCGCGCGGCCTTGCCAAGGGTCGCTTCAGCCTGACGTTGTCCTGGTTTCTGAAGGACCACTACGCGACCAGCTCGGACTCGGCCAGGGTGCTTGCCGCCTATCTGCAGTCAGTCGACGAGCCGCCGCCGCGCGGGCCGGCCAAGCCCGCCAAGAAGCCCGCGCGATCCGCGCCGCGTCCGCCCAAGCCGGTGCAGACCCAGTAGGCTGCCACCTCCTGCTAGCCGCGTCGATAAGTCTGAGCGAGCAGCCTTGCGTGCACGGCGCGAAGATCGGCGCTCATGCGCGTCTGTGCCGTCGTGACATAGGAGAGGACGCACAGCGAGGTCGGCAAGAGTTTCTCGGAAGAGACGCGGAGCGAGGCGGAGATCGCGGCCTTTGCGCGATGATTTTCAGAACTCGCCGGATGCCGTAGGCTCGTAAGCCGGATGGAGCGCCCCCTCCATCCGGGCTACGATTGCCCTGCTTGTGTCGCTCGACAATAGACCCTACGGACCTCCTTCATGCTTGTTATCTCCATTCAAAGCCAGGTGGTCCACGGCCATGTCGGCAACAGCGCGGCCGCCTATGCCATGCAGGCGGAGGGTGTGAACGTTGCGGCGGTACCGACGACCCTGCTGTCCAACCATCCGCGCTACCCGAGCCTGCGCGGGCGGGTGCTGGAGACCGAGCTCGTCGCCGACCTTCTGAAGGGTGTGGAGGAACGCGGCCTCGTCGACGAGGCGGCCGTGCTGGTGACCGGCTATCTCGGCTCGCCGGGCAATGCCGCCGTGATCGCCGATTTCGTCGAGCGGGCGCTTACGCGAAATGCGAAGCTCGTCTATCTCTGCGATCCCGTGATCGGCGATGACGGCCGCGTCTATGTCGCCGAGGGCATTTTGGACGTGGTCCGGCACCGGTTGCTGCCGGCAGCGGACCTGACGACGCCGAACCAGTTCGAGCTCGAGCTGCTCTCAGGCCTCACGATCCCTGATGCGCGGGGCCTGCGCGTCGCGTGTGCGGCGCTGGCGGCGACCGGCCGCATCGATGTCGTCGCCACCGGTTGCACGCTCGCCGACACGGCGGCGGGGCAGGTGGAGACGATCCTGTGTGCCGACGGGCGATTGTCGCGCTTGGCGACGCCGCGCCTGCCGATCCGCCCCTACGGCACCGGCGATCTCCTCACCGGTCTGATCGCGGCGCATCTGGCCAAGGGCCAGGCGATCGAGGCAGCGGTGCGGCTCGCGGTCGAGACGATTTTTGCGGTGTTGGTGCGCACGCAGGACGCCGGCACGGCCGAGATGCGGCTCGTGCCGCTGCCGACGCCGGGCCGCGCACCGTAAGGGTGTCAGGTCGCGCGCTTGCCGGTCGATTGCGCCGATTTCTGCGGCTTCGCGGGAACCCTCTGCTCGCGTGCGGCCTGGGCCTTTGGTGGTTTTGCATGGGCCGCGGCGCGCATCACCTTCCTGGACTTCACGCTGGCCACTTGCTTTCCGTCGCCCGTGCCACGGCGCGAGATGTATTCCTGGCCGTCGACCGGGCCGACATGCGGCGGATCGCGACCGAGATAGGGCCGGCCGATGCCGTACGCCCTGCCGTTGGCGTCGACCCACTTCCACAGGATTTCGGTCGAGACCCAACGCTGCGCGCGATTATTCCCTTGGGTGCTGACGATGTCGGCGGCCATGCCGTGGCCGTAGCCGCCGCGCGTGCTGCCGCCATGATACGAACGGTCGGAGGCGGCCTTCAGGCCACTCGCGATCGACTGGCGATAATCGTCGCGGAACGCACTGGTGATCCCGGGCGAGAGGCCGACGGCTTCCGCGGCAAGCAGCGTGCGAAACAGCTTTCGCTTGAAGCTCTTGTCCATGCCGCCGATGACGTAATCCATCATTGACATGCCGGCGTGCTCGGCCGCCTTCGGATCCTTCCAGCCGAAATCCTCATCGACCAGCTTCGTGAAGCTGCGCATTACCGTGATTGTCTTGCCCTTGCGCTTGACGGTGACGGCACGGCGCGCCTGGACCTTGATCGAGTCCTCCTTTGCGGTGCGCTGATAGAGCGTCCAGAGATAGCGATCGATGCACGCATCCATGACGAAGCATTCGTCGAGCACGGCGACGGTGTCGGCCGGAGGTGATGCCTTGCTTACGGGCGTGACAGGGCCGCTCGCGATCGCCGCGGAGGACAGCGCGTCCGTCATTAGGAGCTCGGTGGGATCGGCGGATGCCAGTTTGACTGGCTCCGGCGCCGCTGCCGGCGCCGCCTCGATGACGACGGGCTCTGGTTCTGGCGACATTTGTGGCGCGAGCGGTGCCTCGGTCAGCAAAATCAGCGCCGGATCGGCCGCGGCGAGCTTGACGGCGGGGGCGGGCGTCTCAGTGATCGTCGGGACCGGCGCCGCGGCGACGGCAGCCGCGATGTCGGTGGTCAAGGCGATGCCGTCCTCGATCGTTGCAGCGCGCGGCACGTCGGCGAGGTCGAGGCGGCTGAGATCCTTCGCGCGCGAAACGGCGGCCGCATTGGCACCGCTGTTCTCGATGAGGGCAGGAGCATAGGCGGAGAGAGAAAGCGCTAGCCAGCCGGCGAGCACCGCCGAAGGGCAAGTGACCGCCACTAAAAGAGACCGCCGATCGTTCATGATCCCTGCCTCCAAACGGTTCTGCCCGAACCCGTCTTGTCCGGACAGTCATGATGCAAACAGTCTGACGAAAACAGTCTTGCACGGAAAGGCACGCAGCGCCTTGATTGTTCGGAGGATGGTGTGGCGGCGCAATAGCGCAAGTTGGCGAAAACCGGCTTTTCGAGCGGGTGTTGCTGAGGTGCAACGCGAGTTCCATTGCGGTTCCCGAGGGGAAACTTCGCTACCCGTTACGCGCAACTTTGTTGCGGCTGACGCGTTTGGTCGCCCATGACGCATTCCTCGCTTCGTTCCATGGACGCCTTCGACCCCACCGAGCCCGCCATCCTGCACGATCGCCTTACGGACACGATCATCACCTGGACCGCTGAGCAGGCCGACGATTACCGGCAGGCCAGCCGCAGGAGCGACGATGGAACCGTAGCCTGGAAGGACTATCTGTTCGATGGCTGGGGCAATGTGCTCGGTGGCTGAGCACGTCCATAAAACCGTCATGTCGCGGCCGACCGTGATTCGGGCAACTCCCTGTACGCGTTAAACATATCGCCATGCGTCGCACGCTATATTGCGATGCAACAAAGGATGTCGCATCGCAACAAAACGGGCCTAAATATGCTCCGACACTTCCCCTCAGGAGCATTACCAATGAACAAGAAGACTCTGTCGATCGCCGCCGCCATCCTGACGATCGCGGGCAGCACCGCGGCTTTCGCCGCCGAGCTGCCGACTTACGAGGCCAACGGATTTCCGGTCTCGCCCCTACAGGTTCGCGTGCTCGGTGCCGCGCATGTCGAGCAGCAGATTGCTGCGCCGACCAGCGTTGCCTCGGTCCACCAGGCGAAGGTGCTCAGCTCGCGCAAGGTGAAGACGGCCGACGTCACGACCAGCGCTGCCCGCTGATCTGAGATCGCGTGACGGCAGGTGGGTTCCGCCTAGAGGCGGGACCCGCTGCCGCATCAGACTTTTCGACATCGACACTGCCTGTGTATTTCGCGCCGGCGCGCGGCGTGCGATGTCTCGGCACGATGAATTGACACCGATGCGCTGATTGAGAATCCGGCCGCGAACAAGTTCGCGTGAATGTGCCGGTTATGTATCCCCGTTCATAACGGGCGTGATCCATTTAACAGTTGCTTTGCACAATCGCGTTGCTTGATGCGACGGCCGCATTCCCGGCGGCCAATTTTTGAAATCATAATGGAGACCGTCATGCCCGTTGCGCAGAAAGCCGTTGTTGCCACCGCTTCGCCGCGTGCGTTCATTCTCAAGCACACCGCCCTGTTCGCCGCCGCCGGGCTGTTCGTGTTCGTGCTCTGCCTGACATACGGCCTCGATCTCAGCCCGGGATTTTTCTAGGCCCTCCGCGTGCCAGCCCTGCAGCGCCGTGGGTTGAGCCGATCGGCGCGCTGGCCTAAGCCTGATCGATGGATCAGCGGACGAGCGGCGCTGACGCTCTTTCTCAAAACAACGATGCAGCGCCGGCACTGCTCGGCGTGGTCTGCGGCCTTGCCGCGGCGCTGTTCTGGGCGCTCGGCTTTGCCGGCACGCGGCACGGGCTCAAGGTCGGCTTCACGCCGGTCGATCTGCTGGTGCATCGCTATGTCTGGTCGGGCATCGCGTTCCTGCCGCTGGTGCTGCGCGCCGGCATTGGCGATCTCTGCGGCATCGGCTGGAGCAGGGGCCTCGTGCTGATGGTGCTCGGCGGCCCCGTGATGTCGCTGATCTCCTACACCGGCTTCCTGTTCGTGCCGCTCGGCCATGGCAGCGTGATCCAGCCCTCCTGCGCGACGCTCGGCGGCCTGCTGCTCGCAGCACTGGTGCTGAAGGAACATGTCTCCGCCTCGCGCCTTGCCGGCGCGATCGTCATCGTCGGTGGCCTCGGCGTGATCGGCGCGGAATCGATCGGCCATATCGGTGCCGACGGCGTGCTGGGCGATCTGATCTTCGTGCTGACGGGATTGATGTTCGCCGGCTTCGGCGCAGCGCTGCGGCACTGGCGCGTCTCGCCCGTGTCGGCCGCGCTCGTCATCAGCGTGCTGTCGCTGCTGCTGCTGCCGGTCTACATCGCGACCGTCGGCCTTGCCCATGTTGCGGCGATCGGCATCACCGAGAACGCCATCCAGGCGCTGGCGCAGGGCGTGCTCGCCGGTCCCGCCGCGCTTTATCTCTACGCCGTCTCTGTCCAGCGCCTCGGCGTTGCCCGCGCCGCGGTGTTTCCGGCCTGCGTGCCGGCGCTGACGCTGCTCACTGGCTGGCTGCTGCTCGGCGAGGCGCCAACGCTATTGCAGGGCGCGGGGCTCGTGACGGTGCTGTGCGGATTTTATCTGGCGCAGCGGCAGCGCTAGATCGCTGCGGATTCTGCGCGCGTCAAACAGGAAGGCCGCCCGAGGAGGGCGGCCGCTGAAGTCTGAAAGCCTGTGATGCAATCGAACAGGTGAACCAACAAGCCAGCCCCGGGTTGAAAAAATAGATACGCGCTAGAAACGCCTGCCCGGCATCCGTCAGCTTACACAGATTTGCGACAGCGATAAGAACATTGTTTGTTCCCGCGCAGGAACCCGCAACCCGCAATGGCGCGACGCGCGGGCTGTCTTGCCGCTACGCCTTTCTCACGAACTCCGACTTCAAGTTCATCGCGCCGATGCCGTCGATCTTGCAAGGCGATGTTGTGTGTCCGTCGCAAGGGAAAGCTGCCGACGCATCGCGCCGCCATCCCCTGCCGGTGCGATATCACCGAAGCAGTGTGCCTCTTCATCGAATCTCGAAAACAACCCCATGCACAGTAGGCACATCTTGATAACGCTCCGCAATTTCGGTAACGCCGAACAAGATTTGACCCGTCGGGCAAAACGGTGGCATGATGTCTTGCTGGCGATGGTAGGTGACGAGGAGAGCCCTGCGTAGGATGAAGCGTCAGCGAAATCCGCCCGCCGAGCGTGCGGCATCATCCCGGATTTTGTTTGCGCTCCATCCGGGCTAGGTTCGCCGCACAAACCTCGCAGCGAGTGCTTCATGACCTTTCTTCTCAACATCGACGTCCCCGATGTCGCGCAGGCCACGACGTTCTACACCGAAGCCTTCGGCCTCACGGTCAGCCGCCGCTTCGGCACAGACTTCGTCGAGCTGCTCGGCTGGCCCGCGCCGGTCTATCTCTTGACCAAGAAGGCCGGCACGTTAGGTGCCGGCGCCGACCGCCGCCGTTACGAGCGGCACTGGACGCCCATGCATATCGACGTCGTCGTCGACGATGTCGATGCCGCCGTCGAACGCGCGTTGCGCGCCGGCGCGATCCTGGAGGTGCCGGCGAGCGATGCGCCCTACGGCCGGATCGCGATGCTGGCCGATCCGTTCGGGCACGGGTTTTGTTTGCTGGCGTTCAGCGAGCAGGGGTATGACGCGTTGGTGGGACGTTCGTAGTTCGTGATCTACGCTCGCTAACGGGGCGACATGCCAAAGAAACTGAAGACTTACCAGACCTCGCTCGGCTTCTACGACCAGGCGATCGCCGCGCCCTCGATGAAGGCGGCGCTTCAGGCCTGGGGCGCCAGCTCCAACCTGTTCCATCAGGGCGCCGCAACGGAGACTGACGATCCTGACATCGTCGCGGCGACCATGGCGAAGCCGGGTGTCGTGCTCAGGCGTCCGGTCGGATCCAACGGCCCGTTCACCGAAAGCGCCGAGCTGCCCACCGATCTTGCCGAGGACGACGCCAAGCCGAAACGTAAGCCCAAAAGCAGGACGACGTCGAAGCAGCGTCCGGCCAAGTCTGCAAAGAAACCGCCCCGCAAGGTCGACGAACAGGCGGCGCGCAAGGCTGCCGCCGCGTTCGAGAAGGAGGAGCGGCGGCGCGAGGCCGAGCGCCGCAAGGAGGAGGCCACCCGTGCCAAGGCGCGCGCACGCCGCGACAAGGCGGCGGCCGCGGCCGAGGCGGCGCTGAACAAGGCAAAGCAGGAGCACGAGGCGCGAACCGAGGAAATCGAGGCCGCCCGTGCCGCGCTGGACCAGCGGGCCGAAGCGGAACAGGACCGCTGGGACAAGCAGCGGATCAAGCTGCAGGAGGCTTTGCGTCGGGCGCGCGAGTAGGGCGCGCTAGCGCTTTGACCAATTTGCATCGTCTCGCTGCGGCGGATGCGCGGTTCCATCCCTATATGAGCTGATGTCTCATACAGGTTCTCCATGCAAGAAAAGTCCCCGAAATCCGCAAGCCCGATGCTCGTGCGCCCGCGCCGCGCGGCCCCGGTTCTGGTGTGCCGGAAGTGCCTCAAGCGCAGCGATGAGGGCCGCGAGGTTAGGCGTGCGCTGAAATCCGAACTGAAGGCGAGCAAGCGCGACGGCAACAAGCCGGCAAAGCTGATCGTGACCGCATGCTTCGGCCTCTGCCCGAAGAAAGCGATCGTCGTCGCGAGCGGCGCCAGTCTGGCGCGGCAGGAATATGTGCTGGTTGCGGACCGCGGCCAGGTGGCGCGGGTTCTGGAATTGTTGGACGGCGAAGCCGGCGGGTGACGTGCGATCTGCGCCGCGCGATGAGGCGAAGCGGGCAGCAATTTCTTTACCATGGCGATGTGCCTGAAGATATCGACGCGGCGTAGGGCCATCCGGGCCACGACCGTTAAAGCGCCGGAGCGAGCGCCTCGTCCTTCGAGACGGCGCTGACGCGCCTCCTCAGGATGAGGCTAAGCGGCAATGGCGCCTGCCGAAGCTGTTGCCGCGCACTCAGCCCTAATCCTGAGGAGCCCGCTCAAAGCGGGCGTCTCGAAGGATGGCCGCAGAAAAAAGTTCGCGCGAAATTTGCTTGCCTTGCCGCCCGTCCTTTTGCACTCTTCGTAGCGAATGGAGACCCAACGCATGACAAAAAAGACCGCCGCCTGTGCGCTCGGAACCGCCCTGGTGCTGTGCAGCCTTGCAACATCA
This sequence comes from Bradyrhizobium sp. 199, assembly GCF_023073355.1. Classification (GTDB taxonomy): domain Bacteria; phylum Pseudomonadota; class Alphaproteobacteria; order Rhizobiales; family Xanthobacteraceae; genus Bradyrhizobium. Next base: position 1,781,935 of record NZ_JADPJI010000005.1, on the reverse strand, counting down.
GGCGCTGAAGCCCGGACGCGGAAAGCCGTTGTCGTTCGCGCACCGCAAGAGCGGCTCATCGTCACCGCGCCCGTGCTGAGGCCGACGCCGTGGGATTACAACGTCGTTCCGCGCTATCGCTATCGCCCCGAGGACGACAAGGTCGATCCCTACGGCCCGCCGCTGGTGCCGTCCTATGTGCGCTACGAGGGCTGGCGCTGGCCGTATTGGTGGTAGGCATCCACGCGGAATGATGGGTGCGTGGCAGGGTGGGTAGGCGGAGCGAAACCCACCAATAGCCCTCGCGGAAGGTAAGTCTACTCAACGGCCTATCGAGAGACGCCGCGGTCCCACATGAACTATCTGGATCTCATGGACGACCGACGCCCGCCGGCGTCCTTCGATGCGATTCGCGCGCTCGAACAACATATCTGTGCGCCGCTGCCCGCACCCTACAAGGCGCTGCTTGCGCAGTCCGATGGCGGCGGCTTCGAACCTTGCGGCGTCGAGTTGCCCTGGCGCAACGACCGCACCGTTCTGGACGTGCTGTTCACAACCCATCCGACCGATAGCTACGGCGTCATCGACAATTACGATGTGTATCGGAGCATGAATCGAATCCCGCGGCTGAGCTGCCCCTTCGCGCCTGATCCAGGCGGTGACCTGTTCCTGCTCAGTCTGGAGCAGGACAGCTATGGCAAGGTGTTCTACTGGGACCACGAGCGCGAGCCACCGGACGGTGGCGAGATGTTCGCCGACTTCCCGAATACAAACGAACTCGCGCCCGATCTTGAGACCTTCATTCTCGGTTTGGGTGAGGCGTGAAGGACTGGCCGGTGGTCGAGCATCTGCTGGTGAGATCGGCTGCGTCGTTGTTTTCCGGGGGAGGGAACTAAGCTGTGGCTGGCCCGTTGCATCCACGACACATTCCCTCCGGAGAACATCATGAACAAAATTGCAATCGCTTTCGCGGTGGCTACAAGCGCGCTCCTTGCGACTGCCGCTTCGGCAGCGCCTCTCGTTGTTGATCAATCCATAGGCTCGGATAGCGACATTCAGAACGTTCGCATGGTCTGCAACGAAAACGGCCGCTGCTGGCGTGAACGCGGCCAGCGACGGGTCATCGTTCGCGAGTCCTATGGGTACGCTCCTCGCGAGCGCTACATTGAGCGCCGTGGCTACGAGGACCGCGGCGGAATCGGCTTCAGCGCTCCCGGCGTGAGCGTGGGCATCGGCGGCAGCCGCTACTGAGCTTAACAACCACAACTTACTGAAGGCCGCGGCGAAATCCGCGGCCTTTGCGCGTTTCGGCCCTGGTGTTCATGCAAACCGAACCGGGCTGAACGGCAAAAAGGGCGGCTGTTAAGCCGCCCTTGGGTTTGCGCGTGATCTGATTGCGCCTAAAGCGCGGATGCGATTAGGACGAATCGCCATCGCGCTTTAGGTTTTGTTTCAGCATGACCTTTTCGGAAAACCGCTGCGCACTTTTCCGGATCATGCTTTAGCCCTCGATGATATAGACGATCTCGTGGGTGTGCGGGCGAAGGATCACGTACCTGCCGTGCACCAGGATGAACTCGTATCCGCGCCACTCCGGATAGATTTCGACAATGCGGCTCGGCAACGCGTGATAACGGACGCTGGCCGGGACGACGGTGCCGATCGACAAATTGAAGTTCACGTTGGTGACTTCCTCGACCTTTTCCTGCTTGATGGCCGAAGTGATCTGGGTACGCTTTTCGGCGGGAGGCGCCGCGACTGCCGTGGTAGCGGCATTGCCGGTCGTCTTGCCCTCGGGCGCCGAAGGCCTGCTCTCGGCGGTCGGGCTCTTGATGTCCTTCGACGTGGTGGCCGAATCGGGCGCCTTTGTCGTCCCATCCGACTTCATCTCGCCGGTCGTCTTCTTGTCGGCTGTCGGCTTCATCCCGTCCTTCGAAGTGGTCGCCGGGGCCATTGTTTCCGAGGTCTTCGGCTTGCCGTCGGCCTTGACGTCCCCGACGCGCTTTGCGTCAGGCGCGCCCTGTGCGTGCTGCGGCGTTGCCTGTGCCGGCGAGCCGTGAGGGGCCGCGGTGTCAGCCTTCGGCGCAACGGCGGCGGGAGCCTCCGCGCCCTTTGCTCCGCTCTGGTTGGCGCCTTGAGCCATCGCAACACCGATCGCAGCAAACAAGGCTGCAACGGCGACAGAAACCATCAAAGTATGTCTCATCTGATCTTTTCCAATTCATTTGAATATGATGCCGACAAACGTCAGCCATGGGGAGCGAACGGCCTCGAGGAGCTGAAGTTCCGGTTCTATTTCTGGTTTAATGACGATTGGGAGCCACGATGCAGGAATACAGTGGAAAAAGGAGTGATCGCGAGCCGGCGGTGTCCAATCTCTACGTGTCGGCTCGGGCGCGACCGTAAGATTCAAATATAGGTTGTATTCGGACGGAACCCTTGGTCATTGCAGCCGTTGTGTCAGTGAGCCCCGGCGGTGCGTAGGATCGCACGTCCGAAAGATCACCCGAACCCCGCACCTTCAATAACGACACCGGTCGCGTTCCGAGAGCCAGTCGGCCCGGCGCGAAGCGTCAGCTTCCGTGCGTACCAACCGGAAATCGCCATGGATCGCCCCAACGTTCGCATCGCCATTCAGATCGACCCCGGCTGCAGCCTGGCAATCTGCAACGAAATCGGAGACCGCCTGCGGGTCAGCCTCCGCGGCGAGCACGACCCGTTACCGCGACATCTGACGATTCTCGTCGAGCAGATTGCGCAGATCAGCAGCCATTTGAACCAACCGAGTGAGGTCACAAAATGAATATGTCCGGCGAAAGCCTTTTGGTCATCTTGGTCGTAGGTCTCGTCGCCGGCTGGCTGGCCGGCCAGATCGTCCGCGGGACCGGCTTTGGGATCGTCGGTGATATCGTCGTCGGAATCCTGGGCGCGTTTGTCGGCAGCTGGTTGTTGCCTCAGCTCGGCGTGCATCTCGGCAGCGGCACCATCAGTGCGATCGTCAACGCCACAGTGGGTGCGGTGCTGCTGCTCCTCGTCGTCCGGTTGGTTCGCGGTGGCGGCGGATGGGGAAGCAGCTGGCGCGGCAGCTGGGGTCGGCGCTGGTGACCCATACCCAGGCGGCAGCATCAGGCGCCGGCGCCGGTGAGGCGCGGGCGAGGAAGACGCCCGTGATCACCTGCGGATCGGTGCCGGCATGCTAAACTTTTCGAACGGATCTTTTTCACCTGAAACGATCGACGTGATGAAGGCTGCGCTGGACACGGCGGTTGCGTCACTGCCTGCCCCGGTCAGCTCCGCGCACATTCAGGCCATCGCGGAAACCATCCTTCGCACCGCGAAGGATGGCGAGCGGGACCCCATGATCCTGCAGCGCATGGCGCTGATGGAGCTTCAGATCTCGACGCGTTATTGACATCTAGCGGCGACGGTCTTCGCCACTTCTTCAGCCCGGCTTGCGTCCGTTGATCGCGTGCGCGCGGGCGCTGTAGGTGATGCGGCCGTCCGTGTCTGCGGGCAGGCGCGCCCTCACGCGCTGCATGAGTTCGGTGACATCGGCCGCCGGCATGGCTGCGATCACCGCCGTGGTGGAGGGGGCCTTCGTCTCCAATTTCCAGAATTCGTCGAAATCGGCAAACGTCCGCTGCACGGTGATCTCGCGGGTCGCGATCTGCTCAAGCCCGGCCGCGCTCCAGAAACCCTGAAGCGCCGCAAGGCTGGACGCTTCCACGTGCGGACGCGTCGGCGACAGCCCCATCGCGCGCATCTCGCCAAGGATCGGATCGAGCGGAAATCCGCCGCCCAGCATGTCCCACATGTAGGTCGCTACTAAGCCGCCGGGACGAACGACCCGCGCCAGCTCCGCGACAGCTTTCGATGCATCCGGCACGAACACGAGAACCAATGCCATCACGGCGACATCGAAACTTGCCGCCGGAAACGGTAGCGCCATGGCATCGCCCGTTTGAAACACGGCGCCGCGTGCACCCGGACGCGTGCGGGCAAAGGCGAGCTGGCCCTCCGAGGGATCGATGCCCTGCACATCGCCGGGGGCGCAGCGCTCAAGGATGAGCTCGGTGAAGGCGCCGCTGCCGCAGCCGACATCGATCCAGCGCAGCCCCTGGGCCGGCCTCAGCCAGTCGAGAAAGACCTCGCCGACCGAACGGCTCCAGACGCCCATCATCTGCTCATAGGCGGCACCGTCATCGAAGCGAAGCTCGGCCATGCAACAGCTCCCTCGGCGTTTCAGCGCGGCAATGCGCGGGCGGCGAGGTTAACACATTGGTCATGTCTTTGCGGTCATTTTCGCGACCTCAGTCAGCAAAGAGGTACCATGTCCGACATCACCATTCCCGGCGGCAAGATCCGTTCCTTCGTCGAGCGGATCGAGAACCTCGACAGCGAAATGCAGGAGTTGAGCGAACAGAAGAAGGAGATCTTCGCGGAAGCCAAGGGCGAGGGTTTCGACGTGAAAATCCTCAAGGAGATCATCAAGCTGCGCAAGGAAGACAAGAACGAGCGCGACGAGCGCGAAAGCCTGCTCGACCTCTACATGCGCGCGATGGAGACGGCATCGCCGGAGCAGGCGAAAGCGGCGTGAGACGATCGGGTTGATCGGCGAGGAGAGGTGGCCGCGGTCTGAGATTGCGGCTACCGGCCCTTGATCCTTGCGACCGCGGCAGCTCCAGCAGTCGCATCAAGCGAGTAGAACATGTAGGGCGTGTTATGCCTGTTGCGGCAGGGGACAGGCCGTCCGGTGACGCCCATCGAGGCAATATTGAACGTATCCATGTTGATGTTCACGATCGGCCCCATTTCGAAATAGTGGGACATGCCGGGCTGCACGCGAATCTCGGCCTCGCACCCCACTGAATCCATGGCACCAACGACCGTGATGGTGTGTGGCCCTGCCGGCCGATCGACGAGGATGTATGTGGCAACGGCGAGCTCGCCCACCACTTTGCCATCGACCTTGATGTCCGGTTTGCCAAGCCGGCTCAAAACGCTGGAGTGCCGGATGAAGTAGATGTGGCCCTGCCGCGTGTCCGATGCCTGGTTTTGAGCGAAGGCGGAGGTCTCTGAGGCGGCTTGCAGCAACACCAAGCGTGCTCAACGCAAAAATCGAATTGAGCATCTTATTGAACGACCGAGTGGTCCGCGCGGACCACCCGCATTCAAGTGTCATCATACTGCGCCCCAAACCGGTTCATGCAAGCATCAGTTGGAGAGCCTACCAATCATTTCCGCGCGCGGGAAGACGAAGTATGGGTAGACATCTTCGGCTCGCAGGATGGGTCAAGCGAAGCAAAGCCATCAATAGCCGTCGCGGAATGATGGGTTTCGCAAGGGCTCTACCCATCCTACGGGCTGCTTCTTTGGCAACGAGCCGGCAATCAATAGCGGTTGCCACTTCCCTTTTGCTGCGTGATCCAGTCCGACAATGATCTCGACGTCGATTTCGCAGTCCGGCCCGGCGATGTCTTCGCGTTGTCGCGAGCGCCTTTGGTCGGACGCGCGCGCAGCGCTTCCGTTGCGCTGACGCGCTTCGGGGCAGACATCGATGCCTCCGCGGCTTCCTTCTCGAGGCGCAACTGTTTCAATCGCGCCATCTTGATGCGCTCTGCCTCGACTTCGGGCCGCTCGGAGAGCAGCGGCTTGTGCTGCGCAAGCTCGCCCGGAACCAGGACACCGAGTATGGTCGTCTCGCCGAGCGCCTTGCAGGCCTCTAACCGATGCAGTCCCTCGACCAGAACGAGGCGGTCTCCGTCTAGCCGAACGGAAATGGGCTCCTGCTGCCCGATGTCCAGCATGCTTTCCGCGATCTCCCCGACGATCTCGGGCTTGATGGCCTTCTTCTGCTTCGTGGGAACGAAGATCTTCTCGATCGGGAAGCTTTCCGGTTTGGGCATAAGTTGACTCCGCTTCTACCGGGGCCGTCGGAACTCAAGCCGGCGGAGGTCTGAGTTTAGAAGGGAAGGGCTCGACCGCAAAGGCTATTCGGCTCTTAGGTGGGTTTCGCTCTTGCGAAACCCATCATGCTTGTTGATTAGGTGGTAATTAGTATCGGTTCGCTCCGCCGAAGGAGGCGAGAAATGTCCAAATATGATCCGCTTAAAAGCCGATTGACCGCATTCCGGGAAGACTCACTGGCTCTATCGTTCGAGGAAATCGAAGCCTTAATTGGGCACCCACTTCCGCCCTCTTCTCGTGACTATGACGAGTGGTGGAGCAACGAAGATCCTGAGAAAACGACTCACTCGCAGAGCAAGGCCTGGGTAACCGCCGGTTTCACTGCCGAGGTCGATCGATTGCGCAGACATGTAACATTCCGGCGCAAATAGCGAGCGAGCGATGACGCGCACGGTTACGTCATCGGTTGAGGCCTATAGCAAGGCGCCGGTGTAGAGAGAAAGTCTCTCGCGAGTTGATCTCCATGCTGGTCAACGATCGCTCGAGCGGCGGGAATAAGTTCCGTGAGAGATCTACGGAAGTCATTAAGGGCAATTGGTTCGGCTGGGAATGGCGGATCGATGCGCCGAACGGCCGCTGGGCTCAATAGAAGTCGTGCTTGGTTGGTCGCAGACAGGGATTGCAGGCGCATCGCTGCGAAGATCACATCGTTCCAGGCTAGTTTACCACCGGAATTCAGTTGTGCTTCTGAGACAATGTATGGGTCGTCGCCGCAACCTATGCTCAGTACATCGATCTGATCACGTTCAAGATTAAAGCAAATCAGAGCCTCAACAACCGCCAGCATAATGGGATTGTTAGCCCACACACCTCCATCTACCAGCGTGTAGCCCTCGTGCTCTAAGGGGCGAAAGAAGGTAGGTGCAGCGGAGGTTGCTAGGGCAACCTTCACCATAGGCTCTAAGCGATCTACCCTATAGTCGGCGTGGTGTGGTGTCTTGAATACGAAGACTTCGCTGTCCCTCCCTTCGAAAGCGGGAATACAAAGACGGACAATCGAATCTCCAAGGAGCTTCGCCCCTAAAACATCCAGTAGGACGTTCTCCAAGGCATTTCGTTCATAGTAATAGTGAACAAGATTTCGAAACGCTTGCAGATTTCTGCGAACGCTGCCGCGTTCGGGAAAAATCTCTGCGCCGCGGTGTGAGTACATTTCGACGAGTTCTGACGCCCTCAGGCCAGCTCCAAGGCCGAGCGCGATAATTCCCCCGGTTGACGTGCCGGTCACCAAATCAAAATGCTTGGTGATTGGCTGGCCGTCCAGAAACCGCTGTTCGAGCTCGGAGAGAACAGTTGCAGAGAACAGGCCTTTAATGCCGCCCCCATCCAGAGATAAGATCCGAAAACGCCGACCCTTCGGCCAATCCTGTGGAATTCAACGTTGCGGAATCGCGCCCTTCGAGCGTGGGTCTCCGGGTCCGAATAAGTCGGCAGGCTTAGGCATTCTTTACGTCTCCTCGGCGGGTGTCGGCCAGGTCCCAAGAATTCGCCCGATATCTGCCAGTACTCGAAAAACAGCAACCATTCCGAGGTCCACGGGATGATCGTCTTCGCGATCGACATCTCCGGCGTCCAGAACATCTCAGCCGGATCCCACAAGCACAGCGCTGGCCAAGCAGGATTGCGATCATTCCAATAAATGTGCGGCAGAAGCTTCTCGTTCACCAACATGTCCCCGCCGATGAGGGGATCGACCACGTGGACGGTCACGTAGTTGTTTGCAAGAATCCATCCGGTGAAGATCGTTTTCGCAAAGTGGACGATACGGACGCGGTAGCTCTTCGAGGCCGGTTTGAGCGGCCCTTCCCATACGGCGATCCAATCGGCATGTGCAGTCAGCCGGAAGTCGGGAAAGACGCGCCGAATCTCGCCGTCTTGCTCATTGATGGTTCGGTAAGTCATCGGGGTGATCGCCGAAGAATCGGTGCGGCGGCGCCGAGAAGGCGACGCTCGGTGCCGCTGCGCCGCCGGCCACGGCGGCTGAGATAGTCGCCTTGCCCGGCATGAAGCGGCTGCCGTTCGAGCCGACGTCCTTGCCGACGCGCAAAACGTGGTCCTTCACCGCGGATCGCGCTGGCTTCTCGCCGAACAGATCCTCAAGGATTTGCTGCATCTCGGGCAGACGGATTTCGCCGCTGAGCCGTCGTAGCTTGCCGGTGAGGTCGCCTAGTTCGCGAATTAAGATGGCTTGGTCGCTCAGGTCGGTGGGCCAGCGGTCCGTGAGGATGTCATCGTTACACACCGGGTTGCTGGCGAAGACCTTCTCGCCGTGGTCGTGCGCCTCCCCAAGGATGGCCAGCATGCTCTCGGCCTGGAAACAGAGCTCCTCCACCAGCGACTTCGCCCGATTGGCATGATTGGCCACGTAATAGGCGAGCAACACCGAAGGCGGCAGCCGCCGATTCGGGTGCCGCTTGTCGTAGGCCAGGTTGCGCCAGCGTTTGATCAACTGCAGCGCGATGACGGCACGCGACTTCTGGTATGCCGGACTCTGCTGTGGCACGGGGACAGCGTCTGCGCGCTTTGAGAGGATCGCGCGCTCGCGATCGTAGTCCAGTGACCGTCGCTCGAAGAAGTTGCCGAAATCCTGATCCGGCGGGGTCTTGGACATGAACCACTGCGCGAACCCATGCGGGTTCGCGAACAGGGACTTCTTCGCCCACGGCTCCTCCGGCTTCGAGTGGAAGATAAGTCCCGTCTTTTCGATAGTGCCCGGGAGGCGAACGGTGGGGGTCACGTCGAGATGCATGCCGTCGTAATTGACGGTGCTACAGCGAGTCTTCCGATCGGTCTTGAGGTGGTAGCGCGAGCCGCGCTCGCCGCGGATCGCGTCGTGCAGTGTCGCGAGTGCATCTTCGGGGTCGACGTCGGCGCGGAAGGCGAGGTCGGCCATGACGTCGATGTCGAATTCGTCATCACTGGAGTGGCGCGCGACGGTGGCGCCGATCGCGAAGCCGCCCTGCGTGTAGAAGTCCCGAACATAGCCCTTGAGCGGGCTATCGTCCCGCTCGAGCCAATCGTTGATCGCGTGGTAGTGGTCGACGGCGAGCTGGTAGTCGGTCGGACCGAGTTGGATCCGGATCGCGACGTCCGCCAGCATGACGTCCATCGTGGAGTAGTTCGCGATCTGACGCAGATAGCGATCGGAATAATTCATATCGACGCTCCTCTACAACTCTAGCTTCAATTCCTGTTTCGTTCCGCGCCCCAGTACCGCTAAAACCATTCGGTGTAGGAACGCTACGTTACTGGACCTCGTCGCCGTCTTGGAACCGGTCGTACACCGTGTCGCAGGCTTGGCACATGAACTTGTGGCCGACGGGGAAGAGCTTCTGCTGACCGCAGCAGGAGCAGACCTCGTTCAAATACGAAGTTTGCGGAGGGACGGGATTTGACGACAAGATCTCCTGAACCTCGTCGGCGATCTTTTGGACCCGCGCTGCAACCACCGGTCTCGCCAGCTCCTCCTGCACCTGCTCGAAGTAAATGCGCGCGGCAATCAAGCTCACGCCGGCCTGTACGGATACCTCGTCTGCCGAGGAGAGTACGCGCGCGGTAGCGTCGTTGATAAGGAACGCCCCGCCGAAGACCATGGCCTGGTGCTCGGCGGACTTGAACTTTGGGATCCAGGCGGGGGTCGCATTCCCCACGCGACGCCGTGGAAGCGTCGCTCCCTTTAACAGCTGATCGATGTGAAGAACGGCGTGGCCGAGCTCATGGGCGATGGTGTATCGCGCATAGCCGTCACCCATGAACGCCTTGTGGCGGATCCGCCTTGGAATCTTCACGACGATGCATGTGCCGTCGTAAGTGGTCAGCCCAGAATCGTCCGGGAGCTCGGCATCGGACACGACTTCGAACCTGAACGGCTTTTTCCCGCGAACAGTCCAGATCTCGTTGACCGATTCGAGGTCGAGGGGATCGACCCGTTCGGAGTTCTCCCAGCCCAGAGAGCTGCGCAGAGCCTTCGCGTGCCCGTGGACTTCGAGGTCCCGCAGCGGATCGACTATGAAATCGTCACTCGACATCGAATTGACCTCGTCGAAACGAACAATTCTTCATCAGTGGTGCCTCGGGGCACCTGGGCCATTGGCCCGGCTCAAACGTCGCCGGCGAGAGGCCAATCAGGCCTCTCGCCGGCTGGAAACCCCGCGTAGCGGGGATCCGTGGATTGAAGGCCCGCGATCGCAGGCATTAGAGTGGGAGTCGCGGGCTTTCTTTGGTGAAAACGACACCTAGTTCGTTGCGCCCGCCCCTCACGAACACCCCGTCGTGCTTCCGCAAGTATCGCACTTCATGCAGGTCCCATTCCGCACCAGCGTGAAGTTGCCGCACTCGCTGCACATCTCGCCCTCGTAGCCCTTGGCCTTGGCTTCCGCGCGGCGCTCGGCCTTGCTGGGGACGGCGACGGTTGCGGCGCTGCCGGCCTTGCTCCACTGCAGCTGCTCCAGCTTCTCCGTCGGCGAGAGGTCGTGCTGGACTTCCTGCTTCAGGGCGACGGCGCCTTCGATGGCGTCGCCGACGCGGGCTGAGGCACCGTGCGCCAGGGCCGTGACCTTGCTGCCGCCTGATGGCGCGCTGTCATTGCCGGATGCGACGACGGTCGAGCCGCCGCGCATCACGAACAGATTGTCGGTGCGGGAGCGGGTGAGGCCACGCGACACCAGCCTGGTCGCCTGGTGGTTCTGGTCCTCCGGCTCCTTGCCTTCCTCGACGCCCTTGCCGAGTGCGTCAAAGTTCGACTCGGTCGGATCGACATGGGCGAGGTCGAAGCGCGACATGTAGCTCACCGCGAGCTCGCGGAAGACGTAGTCGAGGATCGAGGTCGCGTATTTGATGCTGTCGTTGCCCTGCACGGGGCCCGCCGGCTCGAAGCGGGTGAAGGTGAAGGCGTCGACATATTCCTCGAGCGGCACGCCGTATTGCAGGCCGAGCGACACCGCGATGGCGAAGTTGTTGATGAAGGAGCGCAGTGCCGCGCCTTCCTTGTGCATGTCGATGAAGATCTCGCCGAGACGGCCGTCGTCATATTCGCCGGTGCGCAAGTATACCTTGTGGCCGCCGACGACCGCCTTCTGGGTGTAGCCCTTGCGGCGGTCCGGCATCTTCTCGCGCTCGCGCATCACGATGATGCGCTCGACCAGCTTCTCGACGATCTTCTCCGAGACCTGGGCGGCACGCGCCGCCATCGGCTTCTCGTAGAGGGACTCGATCGCATCGTCCTCGTCCTCATCGTCGCTGATGAGCTGCGAGTTGAGCGGCTGGCTGAGCTTGGAGCCGTCGCGATAGAGCGCGTTGGCTTTCAATGCGAGTTTCCACGACAGCATGTAGGCGGACTTGCAGTCCTCCACCGTGGCGTCGTTCGGCATGTTGATGGTCTTGGAGATCGCGCCCGAGATGAAGGGCTGCGCCGCCGACATCATGCGGATGTGGCTCTCGACCGACAGATAGCGCTTGCCGATCTTGCCGCAGGGATTGGCGCAGTCGAACACCGGATAGTGCTCGGCCCTGAGGTGCGGAGCACCTTCCACCGTCATCGCGCCGCAGATGTGGACGTTGGCCGCCTCGATCTCGCGCTTGGTGAAGCCGACGGCCTGGAGCAGGTCGAAGCCGGGGGCCGCGATCGCCTCGGCGCTGATGCCGAGCTGGTCGCGGATGAAGTCTTCGCCAAAGGTCCACTTGTTGAAGGCGAACTTGATGTCGAAGGCGGTCGGCAGGGCCTTCTCGACCTTGGCGATGGCTTCATCGGTGAAGCCCTTGGCCCGGAGGGTCGAGGCGTTGATGCCGGGGGCGTTGGAGAGCGAGCCGTGGCCGACAGCGTAGGCCTCGATCTCCGCGATCTCAGCTTCGCGATAGCCGAGCGCGCGCAGCGCCGCGGGAACCGCGCGGTTGATGATCTTGAAGTAGCCGCCGCCGGCGAGCTTCTTGAATTTCACCAGGGCGAAGTCCGGTTCGATGCCGGTGGTGTCGCAATCCATGACGAGGCCGATCGTGCCGGTCGGCGCGATCACCGTGGTCTGGGCGTTGCGATAGCCGTGCTTCTCGCCGAGCTCGAGCGCTGCATCCCAGGCCGCCTGCGCGTGGCTGACGAGGTCAGCCTGCGGGCAGGAGACGAGGTCCATCGGCACTGGATTGACGCTGAGCGCCTCGTAGCCGTTGGACTGGCCATGGGCGGCGCGGCGGTGATTGCGGATCACGCGCAGCATGTGCGCGGCGTTCTTCTTGTAGCCGGGGAAGGTGCCGAGCTCGGCCGCCATCTCCGCGGAGGTCTTGTAGGTGATGCCGGTCATCACAGCGGTCAGCGCGCCGGCGATCGCACGGCCTTCCTTGCTGTCATAGGGCAGACCCATGGTCATCAAGAGGCCGCCGATATTGGCGTAGCCGAGGCCGAGGGTGCGGAACTCGTAGGAGAGCTCGGCGATCGCCTTCGACGGAAACTGCGCCATCATCACGGAGATTTCGAGCACGACGGTCCAGAGCCGGCAGAGGTGCTCGTAGCCGTCGACGTCGAAGCGCTTGGAGGGGATGTCGTAGAACGTCAGGAGGTTCGCGGAGGCCAGATTGCACGCCGTGTCGTCCAGGAACATGTATTCCGAGCACGGATTGGAGGCGCGGATGTCGCCGGACGCCTTGCAGGTGTGCCAGTCGTTCATGGTGGTGTTGAAGTGCAGGCCCGGGTCGGCCGAGGCCCAGGCGGCGTAGCCGATTTTCTCCCAGAGGTCGCGCGCCTTCAGGGTCTTGGTGATCTTCTTCGTGGTGCGTCCGACGAGATTCCAGTCGCCGTCGGTTTCGACGGCGCGCAGGAAGTCGTCCCTGAGCGAGACTGAGTTGTTGGAGTTCTGGCCCGACACGGTGAGGTAGGCTTCGCTATCCCAGTCGGTGTCGTAGACGTCGAACTGGATGTCCTTGTAGCCCTGCTTCGCAAACTGGATGACGCGCTTGATGTAATTGTCGGGCACGAGGCTGCGGCGCGCCAGCTTGATCTCGCGGCGCAGTGCCGGGTTCTTCTCGGGGTCGAAGCAATCATCGCCCGAGCCTTCGCAGTTGACGCAGGCCTTCAGCACCGCCTTGAGGTGCTTCTGGTTGATCTTGGATCCGGTGACGAGGGCTGCGACCTTCTGCTCCTCCTTCACCTTCCAGTCGATATAGGTCTCGATGTCGGGGTGATCGACGTCGACGACGACCATCTTGGCGGCCCGGCGGGTCGTGCCGCCGCTCTTGATGGCGCCGGCGGCGCGGTCGCCGATCTTGAGGAAGCTCATCAGGCCGCTGGAGCGGCCGCCGCCGGAGAGCTTTTCGCCTTCGCCGCGCAGGCGCGAGAAGTTGGAGCCGGTGCCGGAGCCGTACTTGAACAAGCGGGCTTCCCGGACCCAGAGGTCCATGATGCCGCCCTCGTTGACGAGGTCGTCACCGACGCCCTGGATGAAGCAGGCGTGCGGCTGCGGATGTTCATAGGCCGACTTGGACTTGGTCAGCTTGCCGGTGAAGGGGTCGACGTAATAATGGCCCTGGCCGGGGCCGTCGATGCCATAGGCCCAGTGCAGCCCGGTGTTGAACCATTGCGGCGAGTTCGGCGCGACCATCTGCATGGTGAGCATGTAGCGGAGCTCGTCATAGAAGGCCTGCGCGTCGTCGTCCGACGTGAAGTAGCCGCCCTTCCAGCCCCAATAGGTCCAGCAGCCGGCGAGGCGGTCGAACACCTGCTTGGCCGAGAGTTCGCTGACATAGCGCTCTTTCTCGGGCAGGAGGCTAAGGGCCTCGGTATCGGGCACGGAGCGCCACAGGAAGGAGGGGACGGATTCCTCCTCGACCTTCTTCAGGCGCGCGGCAACGCCGGCTTTGCGGAAATACTTCTGGGCGAGCACGTCGGAGGCGACCTGCGACCAGGCGGTCGGGACCTCGACATTCTCCAGCTTGAACACGACCGAGCCGTCGGGATTGCGAATCTCCGACGTGGTCAGGCGGAAATCGATTCCCGCGTAAGGTGACTGTCCCGAAGTGGTGTGGCGCCGCTCAATCCGCATGGTCTTGCCCCGTCCTTTTCTTTGACCGGTCTCGCCCCTCGTTGAAGGCGTGCCGGGCCGACATTTCATTTCGCGGCGCCTGTCGGCCGTTCGGCCTTTGGGCATCGCAGTTCAGCCGGTGGACCCGGCCCTTGTTCTGCCGGCGCAATGGTTCGATGCACGCATCGATCATCCGCCGCCATGTCCAGACACATCCGCCCCCAAGGGGATGGGCCCGACATGCATTCAACGCCCCACAGTCACTTCAACAACTGCCTTGCGAGCCCGTTGCCGGCCCGTTCTGGCGCCCGAAAAGCCCGCATTTCGAGGGCAGACAAGCCCTCATCCGCTACCTTTGGCTGGCGGGCGGAGTGTCGATTTGCGAGACCCTTTGGGGAGCGCCGGCGGGACGCAAACTCACTCGCGCCGGACGGATCGAAAGCTAGGACTCTCCGTTGCGCCCGTCAAGAACTAGTGCGAGTTCCTGAATCAAATACTAAATATGGTGGATTGTGGGGGATAACAGGGGGTAAGCCCGCGCCTGCAGTGGAGCCAAGTATCAGTGAGTCCTCAGGGATTCCCAACCGAAAAAATTTGCATTCGGTGGGGACGCGGATGCTTCATCCCGCTGTTCACAGGGCAGGTATATTTTTAGGCGATGGGGTTGCGTCAGCAGGACTCACGTAGCCCTACGGAAGGCGAGGGCAGGCATGCCTGCCGAGGTGGTGGTTTGGGCCACGAATCCGCGCCAAGCTGACGCTCAATTTTGCCGGGTACCCCACATGCTTGATTCGACGAGGCCGGTGCCGCGACCGCGCATCGCCCCGGCCGGCCTGATGTTCCTCGCCATCACCTCGATCGGCTGGGGCTTCAACTGGCCGGTGACGAAATTCCTGCTTTCCGAGCTGCCGCCGCTGACGCTGCGTGGCGTGACCGGGGTGCTGGGCGCGCTCCTGCTTGCGGCGCTGGCGGTCATGCGCCGGCAGAGCCTGAAGGTGGATCCCGCGATCTGGCCGCGCCTCGTCACCGCCGCCGTGCTCAACGTCACCGGCTGGATGGTCTTGATGGGCCTCGCGCTGCTCTGGCTGCCGGCGAGCGAGGCGGCGCTGATCGCCTACACCATGCCGGTCTGGGCCTCGATCATCGCCTGGCCGGTGCTGGGCGAGCGGCCGACGCTGCTGCGCACGCTGGGGCTGGTGATGGCCTTCGTCGGGCTCGCCTCGATCATGGGCGGCAACGGCATCACCGCCAGCCTCGAGAAGCTGCCCGGAATCATCATGGCGCTGTGCGGCGCGCTCGGCTTTGCGATCGGCACGGTGTTCTCGAAGAAGTACCCGATCCGTCTGCCGCCGCTGACGGCCGCGGCCTGGCAGATCGGGATCGGCTGCCTGCCGATTTCGATCATCGGCCTCCTGGTCGAGACCACGCATCTGGACCGCGTGACGCCGCTCGGCTGGTGGCTGCTGGTCTATTCGACCGTGGTGCAGTTCTGCATCGCCTATGTCAGCTGGTTCGCAGCGCTGGCGCGCCTGCCGGCCTCGGTCGCCGCGATCGGCACGATGGCGGTGCCGGTCATCGGCGTCGTCGCCTCCGCGATCGCGCTGCACGAGCCGCTAGGCCCGGGGCAGATCGCCGCGCTGATTTTCACGCTGGCGGCGGTGGTGCTGGCGACGCGTTAGCTAGCCAGCGCCCTCCTGATCATCTCCGCGAGCTGGTTTCGCCGGTACGGCTTCGTCAGCAGCATCACGCCGTCGTCGAGCTTGCCGTGGTGGACGATGGCGTTGTCGGTGTAGCCGGAGGTGTAGAGCACCTTCAGGCCGGGACGGCGCCTCGCCACCTCTTCGGCGAGCTCGCGCCCGCTCATGCCGCCGGGAATGACGACGTCGGTGAACAGCAGATCGAACGGCTCGCCGGCGTCGATCAATTCGAGCGCGGCCTTGCCGTCCGGCGCGGCCACCGTCTTGTAGCCGAGGCTCTGGAGCTGCGTGATGACGAAGTTACGCACGAGATTGTCGTCCTCGACGACGAAGATGGTCTCGGCGCCGCCTTCGGCCTGCGGCGCGACGGCCGCTGCCACATCCGTCGCGCCTTCGCCGGGCGGCAGATAGAGCTTGATCGTGGTGCCGTGGCCTTCCTCGCTGTAGATCTTGATGTGACCGCCGGACTGCTTGACGAAGCCGTAGACCATGGAGAGGCCGAGGCCTGAGCCCTTGCCGACCTCCTTGGTGGTGAAGAAGGGCTCGAACGCCTTCTGCTGGGTCTCCCCGGACATGCCGGTGCCGGTGTCGCTGACGGCAAGCATGACATAGGGGCCGGGCACCACGTCGGCATTGGCGTGCGCATAGGCCTCGTCCAGCACGACGCGATGGGTCTCCAGCAGCAGCTTGCCGCCGTTCGGCATGGCGTCGCGCGCGTTGATCGCCATGTTGAGCACGGCATTGGTGAGCCGCGACGGATCGATGTGCGCGGTCATCGGTCCCTGTTCCAGCACGGTCTCGATCTGGATCTGCTCGCCGAGGGTGGGGCGCAGGAGTTTTGCGACGTCCGCGATCGCCGCGTTGATCTCGACATTGCGCGGCTGCAGCGGCTGCCGGCGCGCGAAGGCGAGCAGATGCTGGATTAGCTCGGCGCAGCGCTCGGCGGCATCGTCGATCAGCTGTGCCGCGCGCTGAAGCTCGGGCTGCTGTTTCAGGCTCGCCACCAGCGTCTCGGTGTTACCGGAGATCACGGTCAGCATGTTGTTGAAGTCGTGCGCGACGCCGCCGGTCAGCTTGCCGATCGCATCCAGCTTCTGCGACTGGTACAGCTGCCGCTCGGTCTCGCGCGACATGGTCGCGTCGTGATAGACCAGCACGGCGCCGGAAATGTTGCCGTGCCCGTCCAGCATCGGCCGGCCGCTGATCATGAGATGACGGGGAGGATTGCCGCTGTGCGGGCGGACGATCATCTCCATGTCCTCGAACTTCTCGCCGCGCAGCACGCGCGCCGAGGGCAGCTCGTCCGCCTTGAGCGGGGTGACGCCGTCGCCTTGGAATACGTCCGATAGCGCGCGCAGATTGCGCAGGTTCATGCCGGTGCGATGCAACAGCATGCGCTCTGCGGCCGGATTGGACAGAAGGACATTGCCGTCGGCGTCGATGACCAGCACCGCTTCCGCCATGCTGTGAAACGTGCTTTGCAGCACGTTCACCGACAGGCGCAGCTCGTCATGCGCGGTGACCAGATGCTCGGTGCGCTCGGCCACCGCCGCAGCGAGCGCCTCCTTGGCGGCCGTGGTCTCGGTCAGCGTGCTCTGGAGCTGCACCGTCGCGCGCTGGCTCTCGCGCATCACCAGCGCGACCAGCAGCAGGATCAGCACGGCGCCGGCGACGTCGATGCCGAGCAGCACGATGCCGGTGCGGCGCGAATCCTGGGAGCGCGCCGCGAGCAGGCGTTCTTGCTCCGCGCTCAGATGGTCGAGATTGCCCATCACCGTGTCCATGAGGCCGCGACCTTCGGCCTTGCGGTTGAGCGCGGTAATGCCGGCCTCATCGTTCGCGGCGCGCAGGCGCATCGCTTCGGCCGCGATCTCCATCCGGCGCAGCGCCAACGGCTCGGTGCCCTCCAGCAGAGTGACCTGATCGGGATTGTCGCGCACGCCGCGCTTGAGCTCGGCGAGGGCCGGTGCGATCCGGGCGTGGACGGATTCGAATTCGCTGCTGAAGGCTGGACCTCGGTAGAGCTCAAAGCCGCGCGCGGCGCTCTCAGCGCGGCGCAGCAGCACGCGCAGATCGGAGATCTTCTTCTGCACCTGGATGGCATGATTGACCCACGCCGCATCGGACCGCGATTTGACGTCGAGGGCGATCGAGGCTGCCGTGATGATCAGGAGGATGGCAAGTCCAGCACCGAGAATGACGCGCTGCGTTGGGATCAAGGTGCTTCTTTCTTGTCCTTCGGCTGCGCGCTCTCGCCCCCGAGGCATTCCCGGATCGCGGTCAGCAACGCTTCGGGCGTGAAGGGCTTGCGCAGGCAGCGTGTTGCGCCGAGCTCCAGTGCCATGCGGAGGAAATCGGGAGAGGGCGAGGCGGATGAGGCGAAGGCGTAGCCGGACATCGCGATCAGCGGAGTTGCCGGCGCGCGCTCATGGAAGATGCGGATGGACTCGAAGCCGCGCATATGCGGCATGAAGATGTCAACCAGCATCACTTCAAAGGCCTGCGCTTCGAGCGCAGCCAGTCCTGTTTCGCCACCGTCGGCCAGCGTGACGTCGAAGCCCTGACGTTGAAGGAGGACTTCGATGGTCGCGCCGACCATCGGATCGTCGTCAACCACGAGTACGCGCGGCATGACACTTCCCAGCAATCGAAGTTCCCACGACGGTGATACAGGTGAATCGCGCACCGGGTCAATTTTGGATTGGATAAGGGTAGATATGCACGGTGCGGTGAATAGGAGGACGCGGTTCCATGGCTGAGCCCGCTTCGCCCTCTCGGATGACGTGCGTCACGCGAATGCGAGCAGGTTTGATGAAAGGTTGCAGCAAACTCGAAGGGCGTCACCATTGCGCGATGGGCGGCGCCGGCCATCACCGGCGCCGCCCATGCGGTTTGTTGCATCGATCGTTCAGGCCGTCTTACGGGCAGGGATGCCGCTGGCCGTCATAACCGAGATAGGTGCCCGAGGCGGGGTCGTACGATTTGTAGCGCTGCGCGCAATAGGCCGCATCGCCGCCGCCATCAGGGACGACCGCTACGGTCGGCTCATCATAGTAGCTGTCGCCATAGTAGTAGGGGTCATCGTAATAGCCGCCGCCGTAATAGGCGTACGAGCCGAGGCCGCCGATCGCGGCGCCCGTCGCGAAGCCGGGCCAGAAGCCGCCACGCCGATGATGATGACGCCAGCTTCCGCCGTTCCAGTTGCCGCCGCTGCCTTGCCAGGTGCCGCCATTGGCGGTCGCAAAGTTGCGGTTGACGCCACCGGTGAAGGACGTGCCGCCGCTCGGACGCGCCGCCGGGCCGGCCGCGAAGTTGCCGCCACCTCCCTGCAACGCGGCGCCGCCGCCCATCCGGGCTCCGCCGCCGCTGAAGCTGCCGCCGCCCATGCGCGCGCCGCCGCCACCACCGAAGTGGGCGCCGCCACCGCCACCGCCGATGTGAGCGCCGCCGCCCCCACCTCCGCCAATGTGGGCACCACCACCACCGCCACGGCCGCCACCGCCGGGCCCCTGTGCGAAGCTGGGCGAGGTCATGGGTAGAACGAGCGCCAACGCTGCGGCGGCACTCAAGACTTTCAGACTATTCATGGTTGAACTCCTTTCCCGGAAGCAAACCCTGCGAAAGCGCTGGGGTTCCTGGGATCACGCCGGTTTGCGTGCAAAGGTGAGCCTGGCTCGCGACCCCTGTACCCCGCATGAACGGATCGCGTCCGATTTGCGGCAGCGTTTGTGTCGCGGCGGGCATTCAGGGAAGAGCACTGCCGCCCCCGCCGAACT
This sequence comes from Bradyrhizobium sp. 199, assembly GCF_023073355.1. Classification (GTDB taxonomy): domain Bacteria; phylum Pseudomonadota; class Alphaproteobacteria; order Rhizobiales; family Xanthobacteraceae; genus Bradyrhizobium. The sequence goes on along the minus strand of NZ_JADPJI010000005.1, from coordinate 1,762,513 downwards.
GGACATTTCACCGTCCGGATGGCATCAGGACCCGACGAAGCAGGGCCCTTGCCGCATGAAACAATTCTTCCTCAAGTTCTTCACCTGGTGGAATGGCCAGACTTTTGGCACCCAACTCTGGACCAAGCGCTACGGCGAGCTGGTCGGCCAGGATGAGCAGGGCAATCTCTACTATCGCACGCGCGGCGGGGCGATCGACCCGGCGCTCGGCTTCGAGCGGCGCTGGGTGATCTATAACGGCTATGCCGAGGCGAGCCGGATCCCGCCGTCCTGGCACGGCTGGATCCATCATATGGTCGATGTGCCGCCGACCGAGGCCAATTATCAGCCGCGCGAGTGGGAAAAGCCGCACCAGCCCAATCTCACCGGCACGGCAAAGGCCTATCGTCCCTCGGGCTCGACCCTTGCCAGCGGCAAGCGGCCGAAGGCGACCGGCGACTATCAGCCCTGGACCCCCACCAACTAAGCATCTGCGCGGCCGCGAATCGTGGTCGCGGCGTTGGATGCATGCGCATCCGCCTCATGCCGCTGTGGACAACGGGAACAGCGGGGATGCTGCCTGTGCGGGCGTTGCGCTCATGCGAGCGATGCGGCTCAATGGTCCCATCTTACGGAGATGGGAGACCATCGCGTTCGGTTCGGGCAACAGTTCGCGACTGTCCCGAAATGCAGCGGCCGCCGACCAGGACTCGATCGGGAGATAGGCCCCCGGTCTGGAAGCTCCGAAATCGCCCGATGAAATGTGCAGCCGCCGTAAGACAGGAAAGGCCGCTTGGGAAACCGAGCGGCCTTTTTCTTTGAGGGACCAGCACGAAGCTGTCGTGCCCGGACGCAGCGCAACGTCTCTTCGACGGTGCGCTGCTGAGCCGGGGCCCATATTGCAACGGATGGTGTGGCTTCCTGGTCCCGGCTCTGCGCAGCAGCGTTGCACGCCGCAGCTCGTCCGGGACATCAGAGCATGGGCGCGCGCTACATCACCCGCTCAGCCGCACGCTTGACGGCTTCAAGTCGCCGCGCCTGGTTCGCTGCGCCGCGTTCCCTAAGCAAGGCCAGCACCTCGGCGGACGCCGTGTCGGGCGAGCCTGAATTGAACGGCGGGGCCGGATTGTATTCCATCTGGAGCTGGATCGCCTCCGCCGTGGTGCGATCGATCATGATGGACACCAGTGTCAGCGCGAAATCGATTCCCGCGGTGACGCCGCCGCCGGTGATGCGATTGCGGTCGACGCAGACGCGTGTCTTCGTCGGCGTGGCGCCGAACTGGCCGAGCATTTCCATCGCGCTCCAATGGGTGGCGGCGCGGTAGCCCTTCAACAGTCCGGCGGCGCCGAGCGCCAGTGATCCCGTGCAGACGGAGGTAACGTATTTTGCGCCCTCCGCTTGCTTGCGCAGGAAGCCGAGCACCTCCTCGTCGTTGAGCAGGTCATTGGTGCCGCCGCCACCGGGCACGCAGATCACGTCGAGCTGCGGGCAATCCGCGAACGTCGTGGTCGGGGTCAGCGTGAGCACGGAATCGCTCGGCACCGGCTCGATCCGCTTCCAGATCAGGTGCAGCTTTGCGCCGGGCACCATGGAAAACACCTGCAAGGGACCGGTGAAGTCGAGCTGGGTGACGCGCGGAAACACCAGGATTCCGATCTGGAGCGGTGACGACATCGGCAGGTCCTCCAACGTTGAGCTTGACGCGCGAAGATTGGCATGATGCCTTTGTGTCTGAAATGGCATAATTCCCTCTATTTCGGACATAGGCTATGATCGGCATCCTGATCTTCCCGGATTTCCAGCTGCTCGACGCCGCCGGCCCGATCTCGGTGTTCGAGGTCGCAGCGCGCTGCGCCGGCAAGCCGCTTGCGCTCCGCGTGCTGGCACTGAATGCGGGCGCGGTGCGCAGCTCGTCGGGCGTCGAGATGATGGCACGTGATTTCAAGTCGGCGAATGCGATCACGACGCTGGTCATCGCGGGCGGCGCGGGTGTCGCGGATGCCGCGCGCTGCGAGGTCACGCGCGCCTTCGTGCAGCGGCTGGCGCGGCGCGGCGTACGGGTCGCGAGCGTCTGTTCGGGCGCCTATGTGCTGGCCGAGGCAGGTCTGCTCGACGGCCGCCGCGCCACCACGCATTGGGGACGGACGCGCGATTTCGTCGCGCGCTATCCCAAGGTGAAGTTCGAGCCGGACCAGATTTTCACGCGTGACGGCAATGTGTGGACGTCGGCCGGCATCACCGCGGGCATCGATCTGGCGATCGCGATGGTTACCGAGGATCATGGCGAGGAGATCGCGCGGCAGGCCGCGCGGCACCTCGTGCTCTACCATCGCCGTAGTGGCGGTCAGTCGCAGTTTTCCTCGCTGCTGGAGCTGAAGGCGCCGAACGGCCGCTTCGGCGCGCTGCTGTCCTGGGCACGCGAAAATCTCGATGCACCGCTGACGGTGGAGGACCTCGCCGATCGCGCCGGCATGAGCGCGCGGCATTTCGCCCGCGCCTTCGCCGCCGAAACCGGCACGACGCCGTCCAAGGCGATCGAGCGGCTCCGGCTCGAAGTCGCGCGCGAGCGCGTGCAGTCCTCGCGCGAAGGGATTGAGCTCGTTGCGGAAGCCACAGGCTTCCGCGATCCCGAGCGTATGCGGCGCGCCTTCATCCGCGCCTTCGGCCAGCCGCCGCAAGCGCTGCGGCGCGCGGCCCGGGCGGGGTAGGGCCTGTACGTCCGCGTTGCCTGAAAGCGGACATCGACGATGCTCAGTGATCCGGCTTTTCGCTCACGATGAGGCCGGTCTTGGGGTCGGCATGGAATTCCATCTTCTGTCCGTTCTTGACGCCTTCACCCTCCCACCGGCCATCGTCGGCCTCAAGCTTGGTGACTTGCGTATAGCCCGACTCCATAACCTTCGCCTTGACTTGCTCCATCGGCATCCAGTCAGCTCCGGGTTGATCTGCGCTTGCTGCCGAGCTGAGGGCAAGTGAACCGAGAACCAGAATTGCGGCAAACTTCATCGCGAATCTCCCGTTGATGAAAGGTTGCAACGAAGTCTCTGCATCGATGTTCCGTCACTCGTGAGTGCGACGCAAACGATTTTGTGAGGACATGGCTAGGCGGTGCTGTCTGCCGCCGATTCGCTGGACGCAACCGTGCGCGCCGTCAGCCGCCGCGCGATCGGCATCAGCATGTATGGCGCCAGGTGAATCGGAAACTGCGTCATTGCGAAGTACAGCCAGGTGGTGGGGGGCAATGCGCCGGCCGTTGCCGCCAGCATCAGGCCGAGATTGCGCTGTGACACCATCAGCCCGAGCGCCAGTGCGCGCCCAGTGCCGATGCGGCGGAACAGCAGCGTGGTGATCGCGAGCAGCGTGAAGTAGATCGCGAACGACAGAGCTGCGAGGCCGACGGTGAAAAGCGGCTGTGCAAGGAGGTCGCTGACGACGTCGCCCATGATCGCGGCCGCGAAGATGAAGAGGATGACGATGTTGAGACCGTCGATCGGCGTCTTGTGACGCTGGATCGCCTCGGCGCCGAAGACCCATCGGATGGCGCTCGCGGCCAGCAGCGATGCTGCGAGGATGCCGAGCAGTTTCAGACCCAGCGTCAGCGGCGTGATGCTCAGCATGTCACCGAGGAAGAGGCTCGCGAACATCGATGCCGTAAAGGGCACCAGCGCGGTCGAGGTCACCAGCGTGATCAGCACGAGCGTGGCATCGAGACCCATCAGCGCGGCGAGCGCCGGGGACGCCATCATCGGTGAGGCCATGCTCTGGAGCATCAGTGCGAGCGAAAGCCCGGGCGCCCGAGCCGTGAGCCCGGTTGCATGCGCGATCAGTCCCACGATCACCGGCACGCCGATCGTGGTCCAGACCGTGGCAGTTGCAACCAGCGCCGGTCGGCGCAGATGGCTGTAGAGGGCGGCCAGATCGACCCGCATGAACGAGATGCAGAGCAGGCAGAGGATTGCCTCGGTGAGATAGGGACGCAGCAATGCGCCGAGCGGTGGCACCGCGGCAGCGATGAACACGATCGCAGCTACTCCGCGTGTGCCTTGGCTGCCGAGCCAGATCAGTGCGCGCAGCGGGAGGGCGACGATGGATTGGAGCGGAGAAGCCATGCGGAACGGCGTCTCAGCCCAATCGCTTCAACCACGCACCGATCTCGCTGACGGCGACATTGGCCTGTGGCAACAGCTTGCCCATCGTGAAGAAGCCGTGGAACTGACCGGGATAGTGCTTGGTCGTCACGGGCACGCCGGCTTGGCTGAGGCGCTCGGCATATTCCTGGCCTTCGTCGCGCAGGGGATCGGCGCCGGCTGTCAGCACGTAAGCCGGCGGCAGGCCCGCAAGGTCTTGCGCACGCGCCGGCGAAGCGCGCCAGTCATGGATGTCGGCGGCGCCATTGAGATAGTGGTCGCGGAACCAGCGGATCACCGAATGCGTCAGCAACACGCTGGTCTCAGGCTCGCTGTGGGAGCCGTGGGTCATGGCGAAATCGGTGGCCGGATAGATCAGCAGCTGGCCTGCGAGCGCAGGGCCATCGCCGTCGCGCGCGGCCAGCGCGACGACTGCGGTGAGATTGCCACCGGCGCTGTCACCGCCGATCGACAGGCGTGAGGCGTCGATGCCGAGCTGGACCGCGTTCGCTGCGACCCATCTGGTCGCGGCGATGGCGTCCTCAATCGCGGCGGGAAATTTGTGCTCGGGCGCGAGGCGGTAGTCGACCGAGATCACGATCAGCGCGCCTTCGACTGCGAGCTGGCGGCAGACGACGTCGTGGGAGTCGAGATCGCCGATCACCCAGCCGCCGCCATGGAAGAACACCAGCGCCGGCGAGAGACCGTCATGTCGGCGCGGCTCCTTGGGTACGTAGAGCCGGGCGGGGATGGCGCCGTGCGGGGCCAGGATCGCAAGCTCTGCGACACGGGCGAGCTCGGGCGGCTCGGGGTTGGTGGCAAAGCGGGCCTGCGCATAATAGGCGCGCGCTTCCGGTGCGGTCAGGGTCTCGTAGGCGGGACGGCCGGCGTCCTGGAACGCCCTGTAGACGGCGGCGGCGTCGGGATCGAGCACAACGGGCATGGAGAGCGGCCTCGGGGTTTTAGGTCAGGGTCGGACATCGGTTCGGGAAGGCGCCGTCCGCCTCGCACCCCCGGGAGGGGTGATCGACTATCCCATTCGGGAGCCGGTCTGGCCAGACGAGACCAGGAAGGGCAGGTTTGCGGCCCTTCCCCCGCCGTATTCGCCGTGTTAACCGGAGGGCCTGCGAGCGGCGGTATCCCCTGTAGAATGTCCAACAAGCCCGATTCGCTGTTGAAGCCGCGCGAGATGTTTCGAACCATTCCCCTGACAACTCTTGCGGCGCTTTTGGCCGCCACCGCACTGACGGTTGCGACGCCGGCTCAGGCGCAGATCGGCACGATCTTTTCCGATCCGCCGCTGCGGCCGCCCGGTAACATTCCGCGTGGCCAGCCGCAGCCGCAGCAGGTCCCCGACGACGACGAAGAGGTGCCGGAGCTGCCGCCGCAGGGCCGTGTGCTGCCGTCGCGCCCGATGCCTCCGCCGCCGGGCAGGCAGGGCAATGTGATGCCCGGGCCGGTCGAGACCCAGCCGCTGGCGCCGCCGCCGGGCTCCACCGTCGCGCCGCCGAACCAGCCGCCATCCGCGGCGATTGCGCCGCCCGGTCCGCAAGCCCCGGCTGCGCCGGGTCAGCGCCCGCCGCAGCAGAAGGGCGCTCCGGGCGCCGTGCCGCAGACGCCGGCGAGCCTGCAGCCGGGTGACGAGGTCGTCACCGAACCGCCGGCGCAGAAGATCGTGAACAAGAAGGCGACCTTCTCCGGTCTCGACAAGATCACCGGGCGCATCATCAATTTCGACGAGGAGATCGGGGAGACGGTCCAGTTCGGCGCGCTCAGGGTCAAGACCGACGCCTGCTACACGCGGCCGGCGACCGAGGCCACCAACACCGATGCCTTCGTCGAGGTCGACGAGATCACCTTGCAGGGCGAGGTGAAGCGCATCTTTTCGGGCTGGATGTACGCGGCGAGCCCCGGCCTGCACGGCGTCGAACATCCGATCTACGACATCTGGCTCACCGACTGCAAAGAGCCGCAGCAGACCATTGCGACCGCCGCGCCGGATCCCGCGACCAAGCCCGCACCTCCGCCCGCGCAGAAGAAAGCCGCGCCCAAGCAGGTCCAGCAGCGACCGCCGCAGCCCTTGCCGCCGATCCAGCAGCAGCAACCGGCACCGCCGCCACCTCCGCCGCCTGAGCAGCGGCCAGGGCTGTTCGGCATCCCCGGGTTTGGCCGCTAAAGCGCGATGCGATTAGGATGAATCGCCATCGCGCTTTAGGTTGTTGTTTAAGCATGATCTTTTCGGAAAACCGCTGCGCACTTTTCCGGATCATGCTTTAGGCCAAATCCCCCGGGGTCTCGGCCGCAAACCCAGCTGTCCGTTATTGTCGCGAGGCGATGATCTCGAGCGCGCGTGCGCCCGGGATGGCGTCACCGGGCGAGAGCCTGAGGAAATCGCCGGGCTCGCCGGCGAGCGCCTTGTCGAGTAGTGCGGTGTAGCGCCGCCGCGAGATCTCCGCCGCGCCGAAGCTCTTCAGGTGATCGGTGACATATTGGGTATCGAGCAGCTCGAAGCCGCCATGGATCAGGCGCGCGACCAGATGCACCAGGGCCACCTTGGAGGCATCGCGTGCGGTGTGGAACATGCTCTCGCCGAAGAAGGCGCGCCCCAGACTGACGCCGTACAGGCCGCCGACGAGATCCTCGCCCTGCCAGGCTTCGACGCTGTGGCAATGACCGAGCTCGTAGAGGCCGCCGTAGAGGTCACGGATGCGCTTGTTGATCCAGGTATCCTCGCGTCCGGCCTGCGGCGCGGCACAGCCGGCGATGGTCGCCTTGAACGCGGTATTGACGGTGACGCGAAAGACATCCGAGCGCACGGTGCGCGCGAGCCGCGAGGCGACGCGAAATCCATCGAGGGGGATGACGCCGCGCAACTCCGGCTCGACCCAGAACAGGGTCGGATCGTCAGCGCTTTCCGCCATCGGGAAGATGCCGCAGGCATAGGCGCGCAGCAGCACGGCCGGTGTGATTTCAGACGGGGCGGAGTCGCGCGAAGTCATGGTTCGCAATCATAGCAGGATCGCGATGCGGTTGCGATGGGTTGCGCAGCGGGGCGCAAGATCAACCCGCGGCGGCGGTGCTGGTCTTGCCGGGGCTTGCGGGCACGCGACCGAACTTCAGAATGATCCGGGTTCCGGAATGCGCGGGATCGCGCTCGACCGAGGCGTCGAGCTTGGAGGCCATGGCCGCGACGATGCGCTGGCCCATGCCGGTGGAGCGCGGATCGGCCTTGACGTTGTCGCCGACGCCGTGGTCGGTGATCGACAGCAGGAGATCGTCGCCGTTCGAATTCAGCTCGACATGGATCGGGCCGGCGCCGTCGGGATAGGCGTATTTCACCGCGTTCATCACCAGCTCGTTGACGATGATGCCGACGGCGACGGCGCGGTCAGGATCGATCTCGATCGGCTCGGCCTTCAGCGTCAGGCGCGACATCCGGTTGCCTTCAGCCGAGCGGCGCAGATCCTCGAGCAGCGAGTCCAGATACTGGTTCAGGACCACGCTCTTCAGATCCTGCGATGTGTAAAGACGCCGATGTACCTGCGCGACCGCGGCGACGCGGCCCATCGCATTGGTCAGTGCCGCCTTGACGTCGTCATGCGTGGCGGAGCTTGCCTGAAGGTGCAGCAGCGAAGCGATGATCTGGAGCGAGTTGCCGACGCGGTGGTTGACCTCGCGCAGCAGCAGCTCGCGTTCGGCGGCAAGCGCGGCATAGCGGTCACGCGAGGCATGGATCTCGGCTTCGGCTTCCTCGCGCGCCTTCTGCAATTCGGCCTGGCGCAGCGCGCCCTCGGCTGCGACGTGGAGCAGGGGAATGAAATCGCCCGTGACGTCCTTGACGAGATAGTCGGCCGCGCCGGCCTTCAGCGCGGTGACCGCAATGTTGGAATCCTGCGAGGCCGTCACGAACACGACCGGCGGCGCCCCGGGGATCGCCATGATCTGCTCCAGCGTCTCCAACCCGTCGAGGCCGGGCATGTACTGGTCGAGCGCGACCACGTCGATGCCGCCCTCGGTATCCGCGCGACGGATGCGCTCCAGACCTTCCTCGCCGCTCGCGGCATGGACGACCCTGTAGCCGCGCCGCGTCAGGCCGCGATCGACCAGGCGCGCCAGCGCGCCGTCGTCATCGATGTAGAGCAGTGTAGGTGTGCGCTGGTTCATGGGGCGGCGGGCGGGACCTGGATGACCGAGAAGAACAGGCCGAGCTGCCGGATGGCATTGGCGAAATTCTCGTAGTTGACGGGCTTGGTGATGTAGACGTTGCAGCCGAGTTCGTAGCAACGCTTGATTTCCTGGGAATCGTCGGTGGTGGTCAGCACCACCACGGGCGACGCCTTCAGATATTTGTTTTCCTTGATCTGCCGCAGGATGTCGATCCCGGTCATGTCGGGCAAATTGAGGTCGAGCAGGATCAAGAGCGCATTGCCCTTCTGCACGAGCCCGCTGCCGTCAGCGCCGAACAGGTGCAGCATCGCGTCCGTGCCGTTCTTGAAGGAGACGATTTCGTTGTAGACGCCGGAGCGGCGGATGTTGCGCTCGATCAGGCGGGCGTGGCCCTCGTCGTCCTCGATCATGATGATGGTGACAGGCTGGGTCATCGATCTGCGTTCCGGTTGCTTACGTTCCAGGCGATCGGCAGCGTGACGGTAAAGGTGCTGCCCGCGTTCAGTTCCGACGATACCGACATGGTGCCGCCGAGGCGACGCACAAGTGCACGCACATGCGCAAGACCGATGCCCTGGCCGGGCTTGTCCTGGGTTCCCGCGCGGCGGAACAGGTCGAAGATCCGCTGGTGATCCTTCGGGTCGATGCCGCGGCCATTGTCGCTGATCTCGAAGATGGCGTAACCGAGCTTGGTCCGCCCGCGTATTCTGATCTCGCCGGGCACGCCGCGCTTGAGATATTTGATCGCATTGTCGATCAGATTGGAGAAGATCTGCTCGAGCGCGAGGCGGTCGCTCACGACATTTGGCAGGGCCTCGAGATGGATCTGGGCCTGCGCCTCGGCCGCCTGGTGCGCCAGCGTCGAGACGATGGTCTCGATCAGCTCGCTTGTGTCGATCTTCACGGGCTGGAATTCGCGCCGGCCCTCGCGGGTGAGGTTGAGGATCGCCGAGATCAGCCGGTCCATCTTGGCGATCGACGACTTGATGAAGCCGAGCGCTTCGGAAAAATCCTCCGAGAGCTGCTTGTCGGCGCCCTCGAGCGCGATCTCGCCGGGTCCTGTGGGCGCCAGTGGCGGTCCGTCCGCGGGGACCTGGGCAAGGCTGCCGATGCGGCGAAAGATGTCGTTGCCGAGCTCATCGAGCTCGCTGGTGAATCCCATGATGTTGACCAGCGGCGAGCGCAGATCGTGGCTGACGATGTAGGCAAAGCGCTGGATCTCGTCGTTGGCCTCGCGCAGATCCGCGGTGCGCTCATCGATGATGGATTCGAGGTTGGCGTAGCCTTCGCGCAGGCGTCTCTCAGCCTCGTCGCGGGCGAGTGCCGAGCGCCGCACCAGCCAGATCGAGATCAGGGCGAGCAGCACGACGAGGCCGGAGCCGACTCCCGTCATCGATGCAGCGAGGGTCTGGCTGCGGTCGGAGTTGATGGTGCGGAGCCGGAACAGGCGCTCCTCTTCCTGGATCATCGCGTTCGCGACCTCGGCGATCGCGGCGGTGGCTTCGGTGGATACGACCTCGCGGATCAGCGCAGCGGCCTGATCGGGCTGGCCTTGGCGGATGAAGTCCATCTCCTGCTTGAATTGGCCGAGGCGGGTCTCGATCGCCGCGCTTAATTTTTCCACGTTCTCGCGTTGCGCGGGATTGTCGCCGCTTTGGCGTGTGAGCTTGTCCAGGGCCGGGATGATGGCCGCCACGGCGTTTTCGTGATCAATTCTGAAGTTCTCCGCCCGGGTCAGCAGGAAGCCGCGGGCGGAGCTTTCCGCGCGGCGGATCTCCAGCAGCAGGGCATTGATCTGGTTCTCCACCTCCATGGTATGAACCACCGACTTACTGTCCTGCCGCGCCTTGTCGACGAGATAGACCGAGCCGGCGCTGATCACGGTCAGCACTAGAAGCCCCGCCGAAAACAGCAGGATCTGCCAGAACGTGCGCCGTCGATGGGCTTCAGCCGTCACGACGGTTCACCCGGTCTACATTCAGTGGAATCAAAACGCCCCCTTGGAACTGGCCCCAACCGTCCAGAACGCGATCGGGGCCAAGGGGTTCCACCAAGCGCGGAGATTATCTCGGCGCGGGTTCCGCCTTGCCGGCGAGATACTGTTCCAGCCAGTGGATGTGGTAGTCGCCGTTGATGATGTCGTCTTCGCGCACCAGCGCGCGGAACAGCGGCAGCGTGGTCTCGATGCCTTCGACCACCATCTCGTCGAGCGCCCGGCGCAGCCGCATCAGGCATTCGGCGCGGGTCTTGCCGTGCACGATCAGCTTGCCGACCAGGGAATCGTAGTAGGGCGGGATCGTGTAGCCTTGGTAGACGGCGGAATCGATCCGGACGCCAAGCCCGCCGGGCGGATGATATTGCAGGATGCGGCCGGGCGAGGGCCGGAAGGTCTGGGGATTCTCGGCGTTGATGCGGCACTCGATCGCATGGCCGATGACCTGGATCTCTTCCTGCTTGGCCGGCAGGTCGCCGCCGGCGGCGATGCGGATTTGTTCCAGCACGAGGTCGATGTCGGTAATGCTCTCGGTGACGGGATGCTCGACCTGGATGCGCGTGTTCATCTCGATGAAATAGAACTCGCCATCCTCGTAGAGAAACTCGATGGTGCCGACGCCGAGATATTTCATGTCCCGCATCGCCTTGGCGCAGGTCTCGCCGATTTTGGCGCGGGCGGCGGCGGCAAGAACCGGCGAGGGGCCTTCTTCCCAGACCTTCTGGTGGCGGCGTTGCAGCGAGCAGTCGCGTTCGCCGAGATGGATGGCGCCGCCGCGGCCGTCGCCGAGGATCTGGATCTCGATGTGGCGCGGCCTCTGGAGGTATTTTTCGAGGTAGACGGAGGCATCGCCGAAGGCGGACTTGGCCTCGTTGGACGCCGTCGACAGCGCCACCTGGAGGTCGGCCTCGCTGTGCGCGACCTTCATGCCACGGCCGCCGCCACCGGCCGCGGCCTTCACCAGCACCGGGAAGCCGATCTTGCGGGCGATCGCTATCGCGTCGTCATCGGGGCCGACAGCGCCGTCGGAGCCGGGCACCACGGGGATGCCCAGGCGCTTGGCGGTCTTCTTCGCCTCGATCTTGTCGCCCATCAGGCGGATGTGCTCGGCCTTCGGACCGATGAAATGCAGATTGTGCTCGGACAGGATTTCGGCGAAGCGGGCATTCTCCGACAGGAAGCCGTAGCCGGGATGTACGGCATCGGCGCCGGTGATCTCGCAGGCCGCAAGCAGCGCGGGGACGTTGAGATAGCTGTCTTTGGATGCCGGCGGCCCGATGCAGACGCTCTCGTCCGACAGGCGCACATGCATTGCGTCGGCGTCGGCGGTGGAATGCACGGCGACGGTCGCGATCCCAAGCTCCTTGCAGGCCCTGAGGATGCGAAGGGCGATCTCGCCGCGATTGGCTATGAGGATCTTGTCGAACATGGTGCCTCAGGGGGCAAATGGGGAATAGCCGAATGGCGAACAGGGAAGAGTAACTATTCGCTACTCGCTGTTCGCCACGCCCTCACTCAATGATGACCAGCGGCTCGCCGTACTCGACCGGCTGGCCGTCATCGATCAGGATCTGCGTCACCGTGCCGGCGCGCGGCGAGGGGATCTGGTTCATGGTCTTCATGGCTTCGATGATCAGCAACGTCTGTCCGACCGAGACTTTGCTGCCGACCTCGATGAACGGCTTGGCGCCCGGCTCCGGCGCCCAATAGGCGGTGCCGACCATCGGCGAGCTGACCGCGCCGGGATGCTTCGACAGGTCGGGCCCCGCAGCGGCAGGCGCGGCGGCCGCTACCGGCAGGGCGGCGGGAGCAGCTGCCATCGGCACAGGCATGGTCGCAGCAACGCTGATGTTGCGGGCGACGCGCAGGCGCAGGCCCGAACGCTCGATCTCGATCTCGGTGAGACTGGTCTCATCGAGCAGCAAAGCGAGCTCGCGGATGAGCGCGGAATCCTCGCTGGAAAATTTTGCGGCTGCTTTGTCGTCTGGCTGGCGCGCCATGTTCTTTGATCCGAATGTTCTGTTGGATGAGGGAGCTTCAGACTTTGGGCTTGATGGCAAGCTTGGCGGCAAGGCCCTGGATGGCGAGGCGGTAGCCCTCGATGCCAAAACCGCAAAGCGAGGCGAAGGCCGCGCGCGCGGTGTAGGAGTGGTGACGAAAGCTCTCGCGGGCGTGGATGTTGGTCACGTGCACTTCGACCGTCGGGATCTGCGCCGCAAGCAGCGCGTCGTGCAGCGCGATCGACGTGTGCGAATAGCCGCCGGCGTTGACGATGATGCCCTTCATCTTGCGCGCATGCGCCTCGTGGATGAAGTCGATCAGCTCGCCCTCGCGGTTGGACTGCCGGCAATCGGCCTTGAGACCGAAGGTCGCCGCCGTCTGCCGGCACAGCGCCTCGACATCGGCCAGCGTCGCGTGGCCATACTTGTCCGGCTCGCGCGTCCCCAACATGTTGAGGTTCGGCCCGTTCAGGACGAGGATCGTGTCGGTTGCAGGTTCAGCCATTCCAATCCCGGAAGAGGTGCTCGGCGTGGCGGGGTTATAGGTAACAAAGTGGCGCAGGGGAAGCCTTGAAGGGCCTCCGGGGGAGCTCCAACCACCTCATCCCAGGTGCAAAAACCTGTGTGGAAGCTACGGAAATTGCTTGTTAACCAGTCCGAACCATGGCTGCCGCCGGGACGGGTGGGAGGGGCTGGCCAAGACGCCGAACGCCCCCGCCGATCTCTCGGCAGGGGCTGATCTGGGCTTCAGCGAAGCAGCTTAGCCTTCGATGATGTAGACGATCTCTCGCGTCTGCGGACGGACGATCACGTACTGGCCGCGGACGAAGATCACTTCATAGCCACGCCACTGCGGGTAGATCTCGACGATCCGGGGCGGCAGCGGGTGGAAGTGGACCGACGCCGGGACCGCGGCGCCGACCGAAATGTTGAAGTTCACGTTAGTGGTCTCTTCGATCTTGGTCGACTTGATCGCGCTCGAGATCTCGGTCCTCTTCTCGGCCGGCGGTGCGGCGGCGGTGGCCGGAGCGTTGCCGGTCGTGGTCTGCTGCTTGGTATCGGTGGTGGCCGGACGGTTCTCGGCATTGTTGCTCTTCGCGGCGCCGCCAGCCTTGTTGTCCTCAGCCTTCATGTCCTTGGCACCGGACTTGGTGGCGGAGTCCGAGCTCATGCTCTTCGACTTGTCCGTCTGGCCTTGAGCATGCTCGCCCTTTGCGCCGGCCTTTTCGTCCGCCGCGTTCTTGTTCATCGCGCCGGAGCCGGACTTGTCCATGCCACCGGACTTCTCAGCGGTGCCGGACTTGTCCATCGCACCGGATGACTTCTCGTCGGAGGCCCCGCCGGACTTCATCGCGCCGCCGGTCTGGCCGACGGTACCCTTGTCTTTGCTCATGGAGTCGCGGCCCGTCGAGCCGGCACCACCGGAAGGCTGCGATTGCTGCATCTGCGCACCGCCGGCGCCACCTCCGCTGTCGCGGCCCGTGCCCTGTGCGTTTGCCGCACCAGTGCCTGCGACCAGTGCGAGTGCGGCAACCGAGATCATAAAGCGGTTCAACATAGAATTCTCCTCACGTGGTTCATTGCGTCATTGCCCGCGCCGACAACGAAAGGAGATTTCAGTTGTTCCGGAACTTCGCCTGTTCCGCGGCATTTGTTTGTTGAACGCCAGATGAATGACTTTGGCACGAAGACGCCAACGTGCGGCGTCAAGAAAAAAGGCCGGCTTTTCGGCCGGCCTTTTCGTGTTTTCAGTACCGTAAGACTTTGATCAGCAGGTTGCCTTGCCGCAGCGGGCGATGCCGATCTTTTCCTTCAGGCTTTCGACGCCGACAGCGCCGATCACGATCTGCTTGCCGATGACGTAGCTCGGCGTACCGTTCATGCCCATCGCTTCGGCGAGCTTGAAGTTCTCCTCGATGGTGGCGCGCACCTCGGGGCTGCCGATGTCCTTTTCGATCTTCGCGGTGTCGAGGCCGGCTTCCTTGGCCGCTTGAAGCGCGCGCGCCTTGTCGGCGGCACCGCGGCCGGTGAGCAGCTTCTGATGGAAGTCGAGATATTTCTTTCCGGTGGGATCCTGCATGCGTACGGCGACCGCGACCTGGGCCGCTTCCACCGAACCTTGGCTCAGAACCGGAAACTCCTTCAGCACGACCTTGAGCTTCGGATCGCTCTTCATGAGCGTAAGCATGTCGTCCATCGCGCGCTTGCAGTAGCCGCAATTGTAGTCGAAGAACTCGACGAAAGTGACATCGCCCTCCTTGTTGCCGAGCACGACCTGGCGCGGCGAGTTGAAGATCGCGTCCGCATTCTGCGCGACGCTGGCTGCATGCTTCTGGGTCTCGGCTGCGGCCTGTCGCTTGCTGAGCTCGGCCATGGCCTCCTCGAGCACCTCGGGATGGCTGACGAGATAGCTCTTGATGATGGCCTCGATGTCGGTGCGCTGGCTGTCGGAGAAACTGTCGGCCGACGCGGGCGCGGCTGCGCCAAACAGGGCGAGCGCAAACAACGCAGGAGCAAGCAGGCGCAGCGAAGGCATAGGCAAAATCCTCTTATCAAAGCAGGTTTCGAGAAACGTCCCGGCGGACTTAGGGCTCGGCGTCGTGACGTCGGTGTCGGGCGTCGTTTTAGTCATTTCATCGCGGTGGCGCCTTGGCCGCCACGATGTTCAATTGCGCGGCGGCTTCGCCGCGACGATGTCGTCGGCTTTGACCCATCCGGGCGTGCCGACGGCGAAACGGGTTTTCGCGCGCGTGGCAAGCTCGCGGGCGGTCTTGTTGTCGCCGCGCAGATAAGCGGCCTGGGCCGAGGCGAGATCTGCCTCGGCATATTCGCCCTTCCGGCCATAGGCCATCGCGAGCTGGGTGTAGCCGAGCGCAGCCTCGGGCTCTCGCGCCACCGCGGCGCGGAGAATCCGAACGGCATCGTCGGTGTAGGCCTTATTATCGGTTCCAACCAGCGCCTGCCCAAGTAACATCTCGATGAGGGGTGAATTGTTCGAGAGCGCGACAGCCTTGCGCAGGGCCGGGATCGCCTCGGCCGGCTTGCCGCTTTCGAGCAGCGCTTGGCCGCGCACCTCGTAGAAATACGGGTTGTTCGGCTGGACCTGGATCAGCGCGTCGATCTGGGTGAGCGCGCTGCGCAAATCGCCGTGCAGATAGGTGCTGATGGCGCGGGCATAGCGCGCCGGCATGCTGTCGTTGGTTTGGGGATAGCGGCGGTAGACCGTTTCCGGCCGCTCCATGAAGGCAGAGATCTTGGCGCGCACCATGTCGTGGCGGAGCTGGAGCGCAGGATCGTCCTTCTTGTTCCAGAAGGGGCTGGAGCTTGCGAACTCCTGGAGCGCGGCGACGCGCTCGGCCGGCATCGGATGCGACTGGAGATAGGGATCGGCGCCGCGTGCGGCGAACAGGCTCTCGCCTGTGAAGCGTTTGAAGGTTTCGTACATGCCTTTCGGCGATTGCTGGGTCGCCGTCAGGAATTTTACGCCCGCGCGGTCGGCGTTCTCCTCCTGCTGGCGCTGATAGGACAGCAGCGTGCGGCGGATCACCTCCTGCGGCGCGGAGATCGCGGCGGCGCCCGCATTGGCAAGCCCATTGTTGCCGGCGCTGCTGCGCTGGGTGCTGCCCGCGGCAATCGCCCCGGCGCCGAGCAGCATCGCGATGATCATCTGGGTCTGGGCGGCGGCGAGCTGCTCGCGCAGCTTGGACAGATGGCCGCCGGCCAGATGCCCGGTCTCGTGCGCGAGCACGCCGATGATCTGGTTCGGCGTCTCCGATTGAAGGATGGCGCCGTAATTGACAAAGATGCGGCGGCCGTCGGCGACGAACGCGTTGAACGAACTGTCGTTGATGATCACCATCTGGATGTTCTGCTTCTCCAGACCTGCAGCGCGCAGGATCGGGCGCGTGTATTCGCGCAGCAGCTGCTCGGTCTCGGTGTCGCGCAGGACCGGCGGCCCTTTGGCTTGCGCATGCGCGGCCGAGAACGGCGTCAGCGTGACCGCCGCAGCCGTGACAAGGGCGGTGAGGGCGGAGGCCTTCTTGCGCAATGCGATCTGGAGCAACATCAGGCGGTCTGGGTCAAACGGTCTTGAAGCAGTTTCGTGTTTGGTTTGGCGATTGGCGGCGGACCGGATCCACGATATGCCCTTGCGGGCCGTCCCCTTATGAGCCGTACAATGCGGCCAGTCTGGGGCGCAAGCGCCCCCTTTTCCCGGACCGGACCGGACCGGCCGGTCCGCCAGCGAAATAGCAGAAGTCGATGCACGATGCGACATTGAGGCACCGGTTGGGGCAGTGGCTCGAGCCCTCCCGCCGGAGCGATGTTCCCCCGTTCATGGTGATGGACGTCATGGCCGCGGCGGCCCGAATCGAGGCCGCTGGCGGCCATGTCATCCATATGGAGGTCGGCCAGCCCGCGGCCGGCGCGCCCAGAACCGCGATTGCGGCCGCCCATGCGGCGCTGGAGGCCGGACGGATCGATTATACCTCCGCGCTCGGCGTTCCCAGTCTGCGCCAGCGCATCGCACGCCATTATCGCGATGCCTATGGCTGTGACGTCAGCCCCGAGCGGGTGGTGGTGACCACCGGTTCGTCCGGTGGGTTCATCTTGGCTTTCCTCTCGATGTTCGAGCCCGGCGACCGCGTTGCCGTGACGGTGCCTGGTTATCCGCCTTATCGTCATATCCTCACCGCGCTCGGGTGCGAGCCGGTGCTGATCGAGACGACCAACGAGACACGCCATGCGCTCACCGGCGAGGCGTTGCTCGCGGCGCATCGTCAGGCGCCGTTGAAGGGCGTGCTGGTCGGCAGCCCCGCCAATCCGACGGGGACGATGATGTCCCGCGAAGCGCTCGCGGGCTTGATTTCGGCCGCCGAAGATGCGGGCATCCGCTTCATCTCGGATGAGATCTATCACGGCCTCGATTATGCGTTTCCGGCCGTGACCGCCGCCGCGCTCTCGGAGCACGCACTCGTGATCAACTCGTTCTCGAAGTATTTTTGCATGACCGGCTGGCGCGTCGGCTGGATGGTCGTACCCGACATCCTGGTGCGGCCGATCGAGCGGCTGCAGCAGAACCTGTCGATCTCGGTGCCGTCGCTCTCGCAGATCGCGGCCGAGGCCGCCTTCGACGGCGCTGCCGAGATGGAGGCGATCAAGCACGGCTATCAGGAAAACCGCCGGATCTTGATTGAGGGATTGCCGAAAGCCGGGCTAGCCAAGTTCCTGCCGGCCGATGGTGCATTTTATCTCTATGCCGACGTCTCGGACTTCACCTCCGACAGTTTCGAGTTCGCCAAGCAGATGCTGGAGCAGGCACGCGTTGCGGCAACGCCCGGCCTCGATTTCGATCCCGTTCACGGCCGCTCATTCATTCGTCTTTCCTATGCGCGCTCGCCCGGGGAAATGCGCGAGGCAGTTGACCGGATCGCTCACTGGCTTAAATAGCCGCCAGTTTCGATCACTTCGGAGTTCATCTTGTCTGGCCAATCTGCCCCGACTGCTGCTGCGCCGCACTTTTGTCTTGCCGCATTGATGTGGCCGACCCGGCCTGGCGAAGCCGTTGGCGCAGTGCGCGGCGCCGTACTGATCGCGCTCGGCACTGCCTTGATGGCGCTATCAGCCAAGGTCAACCTGCCGCTGCCCCATGTCCCGATGACGTTGCAGACGCTGGTGGTGCTGATGATCGGCGCTGCCTATGGCTGGCGTCTTGGCAGCGCAATCATGATCGCCTACCTCGCCGAGGGCGCGCTTGGCGCTCCGGTATTTGCCGGACCGGTGGGTGGCACTGCACCGCTGTTCGGCCCGACCGCCGGATATCTGTTCGGATTCGTTGCGGCTGCTTTCGTGACCGGCTGGCTCGCCGAGCGCGGCTGGGATCGCAACGTGCCGCTTTTGTTTGCAGCAATGGCTGTTGGCCATATTGTCATTCTGGCCGCCGGCTTCGGCTGGCTGGCGTTTGGCCTCGGGCTGGGCGTTGCGAAATCCTGGCAGGTCGGCATCGCGCCGTTCGTTGCTGCGTCGCTGGTCAAGAACGCGCTTGGCGCGATGTTGATACCAGCCGCGCGCAAGCTGATCGAGCGCCGAAGGTAAAACCGGCAAAAGCGAGCAGTTCCGATTGACAGGGCCCGCCAAGTTGATCTTGGCTGGCCCAAAGTTTTGAGGGGGAGTGAAACGATGACGACGACAACGATGGCGGAGGCGCCGATCGCGCCGCCCGCAGCAAAGCCGTGGTACAAGGTTCTCTACATCCAGGTGCTGATCGCCATCGTGCTCGGCGCCGTCGTCGGCTGGCTCTGGCCACAGTTCGCCACCAACGAATGGATCAAGGCGCTCGGTGACGGGTTTATCAAGCTGATCAAGATGGTGATCGCCCCGATCATCTTCTGCACCGTCGTTTCCGGCATTGCCCATATCCAGGATGCCAAAAAAGTCGGCCGCATCGGCGTCAAGGCGCTGGTCTATTTCGAGGTCGTCTCGACCTTTGCCCTGGTGATCGGTCTCGTCATCGGCAACCTGGTGAAGCCGGGCGCAGGCTTCGGCGGTGGAGCGGCCAACGAAGCGGCCGTTGCAAATTACGCCAAACAGGCCGCCGGTCAGAAGTCCGTCGACTTCGTGCTGCACATCATTCCGGACACGGTGGTCGGCGCCTTCGCGCAAGGCGAAATCCTCCAGGTGCTGCTGTTCTCGGTGCTGTTCGGCTTCGCGGTCATGAGCCTTGGCGAGCGCGGCCACACCATCCGCAGCTTCATCGACGACGCCGCTCATGCCGTGTTCGGCGTGATCGCCATCGTGATGCGCGCAGCGCCGATCGGCGCGTTCGGTGCGATGGCCTATACGATCGGCAAGTTCGGCACCGGCGCGATCCTCAATCTGGTCGGGCTGATCGCCACGTTCTATGTCACCGCGGCACTGTTCGTTTTCGTCGTGCTCGGCATCATCGCGCGCCTCGCAGGGTTCTCGATCTTCAAGTTCCTGGCCTACATCAAGGACGAATTGCTGATCGTGCTCGGCACCTCGTCCTCGGAAAGCGCGCTGCCCTCCCTGATGGAAAAGCTGGAGCGGCTCGGCTGCTCCAAGTCGGTGGTCGGCCTCGTGGTACCCACCGGGTACTCGTTCAATCTCGACGGCACCAATATCTACATGACGTTGGCGACGCTCTTCATCGCACAGGCGCTCGGCTACGATCTCTCCTTCAGCCAGCAGGCCACGATCCTGGTTGTGGCGATGCTGACCTCGAAGGGCGCCTCCGGCATCACCGGCGCGGGCTTCATCACGCTGGCGGCGACGCTCGCCGTGGTCGATCCGCGCCTCGTGCCGGGCATGGCGATCGTGCTCGGCATCGACAAGTTCATGAGCGAGTGCCGCGCGCTGACCAATCTGTGCGGCAACGGCGTCGCCTGCGTGATCGTCGCCTGGTGGGAGGGCGAGCTCGACCGCGACAAGCTCAACGCCAACCTTGCCAAGCGGATCGATCCGACCGACATGGAGACGGCGATTACGACGGACTGATCGCGCCCTCGGGCTTGGACGTGAAAAGGGCTGGTCGAGAGACCAGCCCTTTTTCTTTCGGGGTCTAAGGCATGATCCGAAAAAGTGCGCAGCGGTTTTCCGAAAAGATCATGCTTAAACAACAACCTGAAGCGCGATGGCGATTCATCCTGATCGCATCGCGCTTTAGAACCGCTCTGGCCGGTACGGCGCCGGATCGATCGCCGGCGTCTCGCCGCTCATGATCTCGGCGAGCAGGCGTCCGGTCGCGGGTCCCAGGGTAAAGCCCTGGTGGCCGTGGCCGAAATTCATCCAGAGGCCGGGATGACGCGGCGCTTGCCCGAGCACCGGCAGCATGTCGGGCGTGCAAGGGCGGGTGCCGAACCACGGATCGGGCTCGACACGCTTGCCAAGGTCGATCAGCTCGCGTGCGGAGCCCTCCGCGCTGGCGAGCTGCACGGGCGTTGCGAGCGCGTCCGGGGTCGTCAGCTCGGCTCCGGTGGTGATGCGGATGCCCTTGGCCATGGGGCCCATGGCGTAGCCGCCGCCCTTGTCGACGAGGGGTAGGTCGAGTGAGGCGCCGCCGCTGTAATGCATGTGGTAGCCGCGCTTGCGTACCAACGGAATGCGATAGCCGAACTTGTGCAGCAGATCGGGCGACCACGGCCCGAGCGTCACGACAGCATGCGGGGCATCGAGGCGCCCCTCGTCCGTATCGAGGGACCAGCCGGTCGCGGTCTGCCGCAGGCTCTTGGCATTCCCGAGAACGATGGTGCCGCCGAGGCGCTCGAACAGCTCGGCATACGCCGTGACGAGCGCCCCTGGATCGGACACGGTCCAGGTGTCGAGCCAATGGATCGCGCCGGGGAGATCGTCGCGCAGGATCGGCTCGGCCTTGGCAAGCTCGCTGCCGGAGAGCACGCGAAAATTGACGCCGAATTCGCGTTGATCTTGCTCGGCCGTCTTGATCGCCAGATCGAATGAAGCGGCATCGCGATGCAGCATGCGATAGCCGGCGCGGCGGATCAGGTTGTCGGCATGGGCTTCGCGAATAAGGATGTCGTGCTCTGCGGTCGCGTAGGCGATCAGCCGTGCCCAGGCTTCGATCGCCTCGCGATGCCGCTTTGGCGCCGAGTGCCACCAGTAGCGGAGCAGGGGCTCGATATGGAGGTGAAGCGACGACAGGCTGTAGCGCACGTCGTTGGTGCGGCCGGTCGCGATCTTCAGCAGCGTCGCAAGGTCGCGCGGCATCGGGTAGGGGCGGACCGCTTCGGCTTGGATCATTCCGGCATTGCCGTAGCTGGTCTCGCGGCCTGGCTCCCTGCGGTCGACGAGCGTGACGGCCCAGCCGCGCTGCTGCAGGTGCAGCGCCGCACTCACGCCGATCATGCCGCCGCCGAGAACGATTGCGCTTTGCATCGGAAGAATTCTCCTGTCGGGTCGCGTCATTCCCAAGTGAGGAAGCCGGGTGCGGCGGACAGCGGCGGCGCCGCGGCAAGGCGCGCCAGATCTGGCGTCGGCCGGCGCATCTGCGCATCGCTTGCGAACGCAGCCTCAACGCTCGCGGCAACCGAGAGCACGATGGCGTCGCCGCCACGGGGGCCGACGATCTGAAGACCGAAGGGCAGGCCGGCTTCATCGAGCCCGAGCGGAATGCTGATGGCGGGATGACCGGGAAGCGTGACGGCGTAGGCGAGCGCGAGCCAGTGGAAGTAGGATTTGGTCGGCGCGCCGTCGATCTCTGCCGGATAGGGCTCCGACCATGGCCGCGGGCTCAGCGTAATGGTCGGGCTGATCAGCACGTCGCAGGTTTCGAAGAAGCTTTGATAGGCGCGATAGATCCGCGTCTGTGTCGTCGCGGCCCGCGCGTGGTCTTCGAGCGTGTAGCCGAGCCCTTCCTCGACATTGGCCCGGACATTGGGGCCGAGCATCTCGGGACGTTCCTTGTAGTTCTTGCCGTGCGTCGCCAGGAATATGCCCGCGCGCAGCACGGCGAAGGCATCGTCGGCGCCGGAGCAATCCGGCGTTGCTTCGCGGGATTGCGCGAAGAGAGGCGCAAGCCTTTTCATTCGGGCGCGAAACACGCGCCGGATCGCCTGCTCGGTCGGGGCGAAGCCGAAATCCTCGGTGAAGGCGAGGCGCAGCCCGCCGAGCTCCGCGGGGCGCGGGGCGGCCCAGCGCTCGGCGCGCGCGCGCAGCGGCTCGCCGGGCAGCGTATAGGCGAGCGGATCGCGGGCATCATCGCTCGCCATCACCGACAGCATCAGCGCCGCGTCGGCGACGTTGCTCGCCATCGGCCCGTCGGTCGACAAATTGGACCAGCCGAACGCACGTTTTTCGCTGGCGACGAGGCCGTAGGACGGACGCATGCCGACAATGCCGGCGAAGCCGGCCGGATTGCGCAAGGAGCCGCCGGTGTCCGAGCCCGAGGCGAGCGGGGCCATGCCGCAAGCGAGGGCCACCGCCGAGCCGCCGGAGGAGCCGGCCGCCGAGCGCATCGGATCGAAGGGGTTGCCGGTCGCGCCGAACACGGGATTGCGGGTGTTGCCGCCGGCCGCCCATTCCGGCGTGTTGGTCTTGCCAAAGATGACCGCGCCGGCGGCGCGCAGGCGCGCAACCGAGCCCTGGTCGGCGGCTGGGACGTTATCCTTCAGCAGCGGGCTGCCATAGGTGGACCGCATCCCGGCGGTGTCCTGGGTGTCCTTGATGAGAACGGGGACGCCGTGCAGAGCGCCCCGATCCTCGCCGCGCAGAATGGCGGCTTCGGCCATCTTGGCAGCGGCACGTGCGCCTGGCTCGTCCAGGGTCACGACGGCATTGACGGCGGCATTGACGGTGGCGATCCGCGACAGGCAGGAATCCAGCAGTTCGACGGGCGAGATCGCTCGCGCGGCCAACAGGCGGCGCAGCTCGACGGCGCCGGAATCGCAAAGCTCTGACAATGCCAGTCCCTTTTCTGATTGCGAAAACGGCTTAGCACATCGGGACAATGGCGAAACAAAAACGCCCGGCGGTGCCGGGCGCTTTGCATTCGATGCTTGGCTTTATTCGCCGCCGCCGAAGCGGCGGGACCACCAGCCGGCGCGGCGCGGGGCGGCCGGCGTTTCGCTTGCCGCTTCCGGCGCGGGTTCAGCTGCCGGCGCCGGCGGGGTGACCGGGTCGGCTTCGGCCGCTTGCGCAACCGGCGTTGCCGGCTCGCTCGGGGCGCTCGACAGGAAGCTCACCTTTTCGCGGACCGTGGAGCGGCGCCGTGCAGCCTTGTCGTCGGCGGGCTCTTCCTCCGCGGCAACGGGTTCGGGCTGGGCCGGCGCCTCGGTCTGCACCTCGGCGCGCGGCTCAGGCTGCGAGACTTGCGGCTCGGCGCTGTGCTCGGTTTGCGCAATCGAAGGCGCGGCCTCGCTGCCGAAGCCGTCGAAATCGGCAACCGCCTCGGCAGCTTCCGATGGCTGATTGGTGCCGAGTTCGTCGCCGATCGAGCCGGCAAGACCTTCTTCGCCGCCACCGCGACGGCGGCGTCCGCCGCGGCGACCACGCCGGCGGCGGCGGTCACCGCTGCTCTGCTGCTCACCACGGGCTGCCTGCTCCTCGCCTTCCTCGCCGTCCTGCTCGGTTTCGGCTTCGGCTTCGGCATCGTCCTCGCCTTCGCCGGCCGCCACGGCGGCCTCGGGAAGGGTGGGGGCGCCATCATCGCGCAACTCGCCGTCGCGCGGGCCACCGCGGCCGCGGCGGCGACGGCGACGCTTGCGGCGCTGGCCGTCCTGCTCGGAGGCGGCGTCGCCTGCGGACTGCTCCTCGGTAAGGCCTTCGGTCTCCTCGGTCTCGACCTCGGATTCTGTCTCCGGATCGAACTCCTCGTCCTCGTAAGCTTCTTCGGCCAGGGGCGGCGGGCTCGCGGCGGCCTGCGCCATCAGCAGCGCCTTGGCGGCCTCCAGCGTATGCACCTGCTCGCCGCGATCAATCAGGTAGGCCTGCGGCCCGCTGACGCTGGGATCGGCGATGACCGACAGCGTGACCTTGAAGCCGTTCTCGAGATCGCGCAGATGGCCGCGCTTGTGGTTGAGCACATAGAGCGCGACGTCGGTACGGGTGCGGACCACGAGATTGTGGGTCGCGCCCTTCATCAGGGTCTCTTCGAGACCGCGCAGCAGTTGGAGCGCCACCGAGGACACCGAGCGGACATGGCCGGTGCCGCCGCAATGCGGGCACGGATCGGTCGAGCTCTCGAGCACGCTGGCGCGGATGCGCTGGCGCGACATTTCGAGCAGGCCAAAATGGGAGATGCGGCCGACCTGGATGCGCGCGCGATCCTGCCGCAGACAATCGGACAGCTTGCGCTCGACGGCACGGTTGTTGCGCTTCTCGTCCATGTCGATGAAATCGATGACGATCAGGCCGGCGAGGTCGCGCAAACGAAGCTGGCGGGCGACCTCTTCGGAGGCCTCCAGATTGGTCTTGAGCGCGGTGTCCTCGATATGGTGCTCGCGCGTCGATCGTCCGGAGTTGACGTCGATCGAGACCAGCGCCTCGGTCTGGTTGATCACGATGTAACCGCCGGAGCGCAGTTGCACGGTCGGCGAGAACATCGCATCCAGCTGACTTTCGACGCCCATGCGCGAAAACAGCGGCTGGCCGTCGCGATACTGCTTCACCGCGCTGACATTGGCGGGCATCAGCATCTTCATGAAATCGCGCGCTTCACGGTAGCCGGCTTCACCCGCCACCGAGATCTCGTCGATCTCCTTGTTGTAGAGGTCGCGCAGCGAGCGCTTGATCAGCGAGCCTTCCTCGTAGACGAGGGTCGGCGCTTGCGAGTTCAGCGTGAGATCGCGCACCGTCTCCCACATCCGGATCAGATATTCGAAGTCGCGCTTGATCTCGGGCTTGGTACGGGCGGCGCCGGCGGTGCGCAGGATGATGCCCATGCCCTCGGGCACGTCGAGATCCTGCACCACCTCCTTCAGGCGGGAGCGGTCCTGGGCGCTGGTGATCTTGCGGCTGATGCCGCCGCCGCGCGCGGTGTTAGGCATCAACACGGCATAGCGGCCGGCGAGCGACAGGTAAGTGGTCAGCGCCGCGCCCTTGTTGCCGCGCTCTTCCTTGACGACCTGCACCAGCATCACTTGGCGGCGCTTGATGACTTCCTGGATCTTGTACTGGCGGCGCGGACGGAAGGTGCGCTCCGGTACTTCCTCCAGCACGTCGTCTCCGCCGACGGATTCGACGACTTCCTCTTCGGCTTCCTCGTCGTCTTCGTCGTCCTCGGCGTCGTCGTCTCCGGCAGCCGCGTCGGATTCGTAATGCGGAGCCTCGGCGCTTTCGCCGGCGGCGTACACGGCGTCGGCCGGTTCAGCGGCTGACGTCACGGCCTCGGCGAGATCCTCGGCGTGTGCTTCGGAGGCAACATCTTGCGGTCCGGCATCAACCCCGGCATCAACCCCGGCGGCGACCACCGGCTCGGCGCCGATTGCTGCGACCGGCGCGGGCGTCTCGTCGGCATGATCGTGGTCGTGACGATCGTGCTCGCCGTGATGACCATGGTCGTCATGATCGTGGGCGTGATGATCGTCACCATGGGCATGATGATGGTCGCCGTGATCATGTCCGTCGTGATCATGATCGTGATGATCATGGCCCTCGTGCTCGCCGTGATGCTCCGCGCCGGCGTGCAGGTGCTCGCCCTCGTGCGAAGCGCCTTCGGACAGGGCCTCGCCCTGGACCGGCTGGGCCGCGGGATCGCCGCCTTCGACGACGTCGCTGCGGACGCGTTCGCCATGACTACGGCGGCGTGAGTTGCGGTGGCGCGAACGGCGGCGGCCGTGGGAGCGGTTCTCGCTCTCTTCCTCGGCCTCGCGATGGGCCTGTTCCTCGGCCTCGATCAGCGCCTGCCGGTCGGCGACCGGGATCTGGTAGTAATCGGGATGGATTTCGCTGAAGGCGAGGAAGCCGTGGCGGTTGCCGCCATATTCGACGAACGCGGCCTGGAGCGAGGGTTCGACCCTCGTGACCTTGGCGAGGTAGATATTCCCGCGCAGTTGCTTGCGTTGCGCGGTCTCGAAATCAAACTCTTCGACGCGATTGCCGCGGACCACGACGACCCGGGTCTCCTCCGGGTGGGTGGCATCGATCAACATCTTGTTGGGCATGTCTTAACTCTTGGCGGCGGCGGGCGCGATTCACCGTGGGCGCGTATCGCGCCGCCGGGTGACGCGACGGTCCACCTGATTCGGGGGTGAGGGGAAGGCCGAAACGCCGTCTCTCGCGCCTTGCCGAACCGGAAGCTTCAGGACAAAGGCGGCGTGCGGGATTTTCACTCCGCAGCGTCGCGAATGGTCCTTCAGAATTCGTCGGCACAGTCTGGCGCATCAAGCGTCGGCCCGTATGAAACATTGGGCGGCGAGGCCGCCCTTCAATCAGTTGCTGCTGGCCAGGCATGGCGCGAGCGCGCTCGCCTTGGGGATCATGAACCGCTCCCTTGGGATCAAGGGACCGGGTAATGGGTTAAGTCGCTGTCAGAACCGTCCCGGCAACACGAGTGGTAGCCCAGGACCGTCCGCCGCCGACGCTTGACCCGTTCCACCTCGCTGCCGCGCACCGCGCTGGTCTTTGAGGGAAACGGAAAACGCTGGAATTCTCAAACCTTGAGAGTTCCGGCGATGCACCGGGAGGCTGAATGCGACACAACCGGAAATATCGGCCGTCAGCATTCCGTACATACGAGGAATGAGCCATCCGTGCAAGGGAGCGTCGCACGGCGGTCACAGTCAGCGAGTTTCGCGCTTCGGTCATTAAGGATCAATTAACCCTGTGGTTCTATTGCGTTAAAAGGGCTGCTCGGAGGCACGGAATCGGTGGCGAGCCGCACAAATCAACGGGTTCTGCTGGGATGCGCGCTGCTGTGCGCGGCCGCATTGCCATGTGGTGATTCCTCGCGCCTGAGCGCGGCCGAGAGCCAGCCGCAACCCCTTGTTGCGGTAGCGAATTTCCCGATTGCCTCGGCCGCCCGGCTGGCCGGCGACGGCAAGCAGACCCGCTTCATTCTCGACATCGACCGGGCCGTCACCTTCCGCGCCGTCACGCTGGCCGACCCGTACCGGGTGGTCGTTGACGTGCCGCAGGTCAATTTCCAGCTGCCGGCGGGCACCGGAGCGGGGGGGCGCGGAATGGTCAAGGCGTTTCGCTACGGGCTTGTCATGCCCGGCGGCTCGCGAATCGTGTTCGACCTGACGGGACCGGCCAAGATCGCCAATTCCTACGTGGTGGAGGCGGCCAACGGCCAGCCGGCCAGGCTTGTACTGGAGCTGGAGGAGGTCGACCGTGCCGCCTTCGTGCAGTCGCTCGCGGCCGAAAATCGGCCCGAACTGCGGCCCACCATCGCCGAGGCGCAGCCCACAACCGCTGCCGCGGCGACAGCCCCGGACAACGCGCAGCAGAAGGCCGATGGCCGCCCGGTGGTCGTGATCGATCCCGGCCATGGCGGCATCGACAATGGTACGCAATCGAGCGGCGAGAGCGAGAAGAACCTGGTGCTGGCCTTTGGGCGGGCGCTGCGCGACAGGCTGGACAAGGCCGGCAAATACCGTGTGGTCATGACGCGGGACGACGACACCTTCATTCCCCTCAATGACCGGACCAAGCTGGCCCGCAACCTCAAGGCCGCTTTGTTCGTCTCGATTCATGCCGATGCGCTGCCTCGCACCGAGGGCGACGCGCAGGGCGCGACCATCTATACGCTGTCCGACAAGGCGTCCGACGCCGAGGCGCAGCGGCTGGCGGATGCGGAAAACCGGGCGGATGCGATTGCCGGTTTCAATCTCGCGGAGGAACCGACCGACGTCGCCGACATCCTGATCGACCTCACGCAGCGGGAAACCCGCACCTTTTCAAACCGTTTCGCTCGCCTTTTGATGGGGGAAATGAAGTCGACGGTGCGGATGCACAAGCATCCCCTGAAGTCGGCCGGCTTCCGGGTCCTGAAGGCGCCCGACGTGCCCTCGGTGCTGGTCGAGATCGGTTATGTCTCCAACAAGGGCGACCTCGAGCATCTGGTCTCCGAGGGCTGGCGGTCCAAGGCGGTGGGCTCGATGGCGCAGGCAATCGACGGGTTTTTGACCAAACGGTTGGCCACCGCGGGATCGTCAAATTGACGACCCGGGGATCGTCAAATTGACGACCCGGGGATCGTCAAATGACGACCCGGGGGATCGTCAAATGACGACGCGCGGGGCTTCAAACTGAAAGGGTTTTTCCACCCCCATCGCAAAAGCCCTAGTTTGGCCACAGCGGGCGCTTTATAAAAAATCCCGCAAGGGGGTACCGGAATCGGCGAGAATCCTGCTCGGCAGCGTCTTAAGTCCGGCACTGATGGTATTGCGTAAGCCGGTGAATTCGCGACGTGAGGTCGGCGCCTGTTTGGGGTGCCAAGGGGCCGAGACTGGGCCGATATACTGGGCTGATCCAGAGTTTGAACGGATAAACAGATAATGCGCTTGCTGGTGCGGTTCATGGGCTTCCTGTTCGCCGCGGGAACAGTGGTGTTCCTTGTCGGTGTCGGGGCCGTGGCAGGCCTGATCTGGCATTTCTCCAAGGACTTGCCGGACTACTCTCAGCTTCAGGATTACGAGCCGCCGGTGATGACCCGCGTGCACGCGGTCGATGGCTCGCTGCTCGGCGAATATGCCAAGGAGCGGCGGCTATATTTGCCGATCCAGGCGGTGCCCAAGCTCGTGATCAACGCGTTCCTGGCGGCCGAAGACAAGAATTTCTATGAGCACGGCGGCATCGACTACACCGGCATGGCGCGCGCCGGCGTGGTTTACATCCAGAACTACGGTTCTAACCGCCGTCCGCAGGGCGCTTCCACCATCACCCAGCAGGTCGCCAAGAACTTCCTGCTGACCAACGAGGTCTCCTTCGCCCGCAAGATCAAGGAAGCCTTGCTGGCGATGCGGATCGAGAAGACCTACTCGAAGGACAAGATCCTCGAGCTGTACCTGAACGAGATCTATCTCGGTCTCGGCGCCTACGGCATCGCGGCCGCCTCGCTGGTCTATTTCGACAAATCGGTGAACGAGCTGACGGTTGCGGAAGCCTCCTACCTGGCGGCGCTGCCGAAGATGCCGGCGACGCTGCATCCCGTCCGCAACCGCGATCGCGCCATCGAGCGCCGCAATTACGTGATCGATCGTCTCGTCGAGAACGGCTGGGTCAAGCAGGCGGACGCCGACAAATCGCGCAAGGAGCCGCTGGCCGTCACCAGCCGCTCCAACGGCGCCCACACCTTCGCCGGCGAATATTTCGCTGAGGAAGTGCGCCGCGACATCTTCGAGCGCTATGGCGAGAAAAAGCTCTACGAAGGCGGTCTCTCGGTCCGCACCACGCTCGATCCGAAGATCCAGGTCATGGCGCGCAAGGCCATGGTCACGGGCCTCGTGAACTATGACG
Organism: Bradyrhizobium sp. 199; assembly: GCF_023073355.1. Taxonomy (GTDB): domain Bacteria; phylum Pseudomonadota; class Alphaproteobacteria; order Rhizobiales; family Xanthobacteraceae; genus Bradyrhizobium. Next base: position 1,733,312 of record NZ_JADPJI010000005.1, on the reverse strand, counting down.
AGCAGCAGGGCTATCGCGGCGCCATGAGCAAGCTCGATATTTCGGGCGACTGGGGCGTGAAGCTCGCCGAGATCAAATCGCTCTCCGACATCTCGCCGTGGCGCATGGCGGTGGTGCTGGAGACCAGCGACCAGTCGGCGCGCATCGGCTTCCAGCCGAGCCGCGAACTCGGTGGCGCCGTCAGCAAGCAGCGCGAGACCGGCCTCGTCACACTCGACGGCGTGCGTTGGGCGCGAGCGGCCCAGGGCAATGCCAGGGGCAAGACGCCGACGTCCGTGGCGCAGGTGCTTGCGCCCGGTGACGTGATCTATGCCGATCCGCTCTACAGCAAGGAAGGACAGCCGGTCGAAGGCCAGTACCGGCTGCGCCAGATTCCGGAAGTGTCCGGCGCCATGGTCGCGATGGATCCCTGGACCGGCCGCGTGCTCGCCATGGTCGGCGGCTTCTCGTTCGACCAGAGCCAGTTCAATCGCGCCACGCAGGCCTACCGGCAGCCGGGGTCGTCGTTCAAGCCGATCGTGTATTCGGCTGCGCTCGATAACGGCTATACGCCCTCGACCGTCGTGCTCGATGCTCCCATCGAAATCGACCAAGGACAGGGCGCAGGCGTGTGGCGGCCGGAAAACTTCTCCTCGGGCAAGTTCCAGGGGCCCGTGACGCTGCGCAACGCGCTGCGGCAATCCCTCAACACGGTGACGGTGCGTCTCGCGCAGGACATCGGCATGCCGCTGATCGGCGAATATGCCCGCCGCTTCGGCGTCTATGACGAGCTGCCGAACTATCTCTCCTATGCGCTTGGCGCCGGCGAGACCACGGCGATGCGCATGGTGACGGCCTATTCGATGCTCGCCAATGGCGGCCGCCGGGTGAAGCCGACGCTGATCGACCGGATTCAGGACCGCTACGGGCACACCATCTTCAAGCACGACCAGCGCGAATGTCGCGGCTGCGACGCGCCGGGCGGCTGGAAGAGCCAGCCGGAGCCGCAGCTGATCGACCGCCGCGAGCAAGTGCTGGACTCCATGACCGCCTATCAGATCACCGAGCTGATGGAAGGCGTGGTCCAGGCTGGTACCGCGACCGTCGTCAAGGAGGTCGGCAAGCCGGTTGCCGGCAAGACCGGCACCACCAACGAGGCCAAGGACGCCTGGTTCGTCGGCTTCTCGCCCGACGTCGCCGTCGCAATCTATATGGGCTACGACAAGCCGCGTCCGCTGGGTAAGGGCAATGCGGCGACCGGCGGCCATCTGGCGGCTCCCATCGCGCGCGATTTCCTCAAGCTCGCGCTCGCCGACAAGCCCGCGGTTCCGTTCAAGGTGCCTGCCGGCATCAAGCTCGTGCGCGTCGCCTCCAAGACGGGCATGCGCGCAGGTCCCGGCGAGACCGGCGGGACCATCCTCGAAGCCTTCAAGCCGGGCACGGCGCCGCCGGATAATTACTCGGTCATCGGCGTTGCTGATGCCGACGGCCGCGGCGGCATGCCGGCCTCGCAGCAGCAGCAGCCGGATTCCGGCTTCTTCATGCGGCCGGGCACCGGCGGACTGTACTAAAGCGATGCGATTAGGATGAATCGCCATCGCGCTTTAGGTTTTTGTTTAAGCATGATCTTTTCGGAAAACCGCTGCGCACTTTTCCGGATCATGCTTTAGCGGATAACGCCGACCGTAGACGTCGCAGGCGGTTGCGCTTTGGCGCTGCCGCCGCTACATCCCGTTGCAATCGAACGCGGACCAATTCCGCGAGACACGAGAACGACATGCGCGCCGAAATCGAACGTTTGGTAGAAGAGATCAAGCAGTCAGTCGGGCTGCTGAGGAGGCATCTTTGACGTCGAGAAATCGACGGCGCGCCTTGCTGAGCTGAACAAGCTCGCAGAAGATCCCAACCTCTGGAACGATCCCCAGAAGGCCCAGAAGCTGATGCAGGAGCGGACCTCGCTTGAGGATTCGCTCTCCGGCATCGGCAAGGTCGAGCAGGAGCTCGAAGACGACATCGGCATGATCGAGCTCGGCGAGGCCGAGGGCGATGACGGGGTCGTTGCGGAAGCTGAAGCTGCACTGAAGAATCTCAAGAAGGAAGTGGCGCGGCGCGAGCTCGAGGCGCTGCTGTCGGGCGAGGCCGATCGCTTGGATTCCTATCTCGAGGTCCATGCCGGCGCCGGCGGCACCGAGAGCCAGGACTGGGCGCAGATGCTCTTGCGCATGTACACGCGCTGGGCCGAAACGCACGGCTTCAAGGTCGAATATCTCGAAGAGTCCGAAGGCGAAGAGGCCGGCATCAAGTCCGCGACCATCCAGATCTCCGGGCACAACGCCTATGGCTGGCTGAAGACTGAAGCCGGTGTGCATCGCCTGGTCCGCATCTCGCCGTTCGATTCCAATGCACGGCGGCACACCTCGTTTTCGAGCGTGCAGGTGTTTCCGGTCATCGACGACAGCATCAAGATCGACATCAAGGAATCCGACGTCCGCACCGACACGATGCGTTCGGGTGGCGCCGGCGGCCAGCATGTCAACAAGACCGAATCCGCGGTGCGCCTGACGCATATCCCGACCGGCGTTGCCGTGGTCTGCCAGGCTGGTCGTTCCCAGCACAAGAACCGGGCACAGGCCTGGGACATGCTGCGTGCTCGGCTCTACCAGATGGAGCTGAAGAGGCGCGAGGAGAAGGCCGCCGCCGACCAGGCCGCCAAGACCGATATCGGCTGGGGTCACCAGATCCGCTCCTACGTGCTGCAGCCCTACCAGATGGTGAAAGACCTGCGCACGGGCGTGCAGACCTCCGACACCTCGGGCGTGCTCGATGGCGAACTCGATGAGTTCATGGCGGCGACCTTGGCGCAACGCGCCTTTGGCACCCCCGGTGCTGACATCGAGGACGTGGACTGATCATGTCCCGAATCGCCTTCATCGGGCTTGGACGGATGGGCCACGGCATGGCCGGCCGTTATCTCGATGCCGGGTTCACGGTGACGCTGTGGAATCGCAGCAAAACAAAAGCGGAAGACCTGATCGCGCGCGGCGCGCATTGGGCGACCTCGCCAGAGGATGCCGCGATCGATGCCGACGCCGTGGTGACCATGGTCGCCGATGACGAAGCCTCGCGCGCGGTCTGGCTCGGCCCCAACGGCGCGGCCAAGACCGCCAAGGCCGGCACCATCGCGATTGAATGCTCAACCGTCTCCTATGATCATGCGCGCGAGATGGGCCGCGAGCTGAACGCGCGCGGGCTCATCTACATCGACTGCCCAGTGACCGGGTTGCCGGATGCTGCCGCCAGCGGAAAGCTGACGCTGCTGGCTGGCGCCGACGCGGCCGATCTCGAACGCGCGCGGCCTTATCTCGAACCAATCGGCTCGACCATCCGCCATTTCGGCGCGGTCGGCACCGGCACCGTCTACAAGCTCATCAACAATCTGATGGGCGCGATCCAGATCGCCGGCCTCGCCGAGGGCCTCGCGATCGCCGAGCAGGCCGGGCTGGACATGAACCTCGTGCTGGAGTCGATCCAGGCGGGCGTTGCCGCAAGCCCGCAGGTCACGCGTCATTCCAAACGCATGGTTGCCCGCGATTTCAGCGGCGCGACCTTTACGGCAGCGCTGCGGCACAAGGACGCCGCCTACGCAGTGAGGCTCGCGGAGAGCCTGCTGGCGAACAAACCGCTGGTCTCGCGCGCTGCGGTCGAGTCCTACGCGCAGGCGAAGGCTGCGATGCCGGATGATGATGAAGGCAGGATGATCGAGCTGGTGTCGCGGCCGAAGAAGACGTCCTAGCGGGACAGATAGAGACGACACCTAGCGGGACAGATAGAGACGACACCACATCGGCCGCCGTGACGAGGGCGGCCGTGAGACATTCAGCGATTCGACCGCGCTATGATCTCCCCGAGCCGTACCAGCGTCTCGACGCCCTTCTCTGTATTTGCCAGCATGTCATCGCTCGGAAGCCATTTGCCGGGTTCGCCGAACATCGCGACGGCCGAACCGCCGAAACGGAACGTGGCTTTCTCATCGCCCCGCTTAAACGGCTTTTCGATGTCGTGCTGCTGCACGATCCGACCGACCGTGAGTGCTCCGATTTCCACCATGCCGATCCTGCCGAAATGAGTCGTTTCGAGGATCTGGATGCTGCGCTCGTTCCTGAACAGGATGTCGGGCTGATGCTCCAGGGCATTCTTGTTGACGGTCCACAGCCTCGATCCGAGCCGATCGGTCTCCAGAGTCATCCCGTCGTCCACGTAGTGAAGATGATGGTAATCGACCGGGGAGAGGCGAGCCAGCAAGACTGGCCCGCCTTCGAACGCCCTGGCGCGCTCGGCGTTGCCAAACAAAGTGTCCGCTTTCAGCGACGAACCCTTGACAGGGAAATGCTGGTCCGGCGTGAGCCTCTCCCAGGCGAAGTAGCGGGCTTCCGCAAACGCACCCATCTCGTGGTCGCTAGTGGGAAACCGGCGCTTGCCCGGAAGGAAGCGTCGCTCGAAGAAGGCGGCATAGCTGTCGAATGGGCCGGACTCGAACTCCGACATATCGATGTTGTGCTTGCGGATGAAGGGCTCGATCTTACGGGCACTGAATCGTGTATTCTGGTAGGCCGCTATCAGCCAATCCACTGTCGGTGACGATGAGACCCACTGAAGCACCGAACGACGTGGCTTGCTTTCGTAGGTTGCAGTGCTGTCCTCCATGAATTCATCGAACAGCTTGTTCGATCTGCGGTCGAACACGGGCAGGGGCATCGGTTTACTCATGGCATTCTGCTCCAGGACAAAGGTTCACACTACGGCCCGTTCCGATGCTGACGGGGACGGTCCGATCTGATCGGATGCCGTTGTTTCGGCAATCCAGCGATTGACCTCCGTCAGATTGCGCGTGCTGTCGCGGAATGCCTTTAGCTGGGCGTCGGCGGAGCTGCCGCGCGCCAGAATGCGCTTGCAGTCCTCAAGCTCCTTCTCGCAATGCAGCGCCGCAGCGTCCCCGGAGAGCTCCTCGATCAGCGAACTGAGCATCTCGTCGATTTCGACCGGGCCGTCCTTGGAGGCAAAGATGCAATCGGTTCCGTAACGCTGGGCCCGCCACTTGTTCTCCACGGCGATCGCCCGATCCACGGCGGACACCTCCTGTGACAGTTGCGGCCGTTCGTAGAGGTGCCGGGCGAGAACACGATAGAGAGCAGCGACTGCGATTGCGTCGTCGACGTAGGTGCAGACGTCGGGCGCGCGTAGCTCGAGCGTCGGGTGACGCGACGAAGGCCGCATTCCCCACCAGATATAGCTCTGGTCGGGCATGACGCCGGACTTGACCAGCGCTGCAACGTAATCGTCATACTCTCTCTCGCTCGCGAACAGCTCCGGCAATCCGGTTCGAGGCAGCTCGTCATAGGCGGCCAGGCGATAGCCTTTGAGGCCGGTTTCGTTGGAGTTCCAGAACGGGGATGAGGTCGACAGCGCGATGAACAACGGCAGATAGGGAATCATGGATCGCATCACGGCGAAGCGCCTGTCCGGATCGGGCAGCTGGACGTGGACATGCATGCCGCACAGCATGTTGCGATGTCCGATGGTCCGGAGATCCTCGATCATCTCGGCGTAGCGCGGCTTCGGGCTTGGTCGCGAGTACCTCCATGACGCAGTGGGATGCGTGCCAGAAGCCATAATGACGAAGCCATATTGTGCCGCTACGGCTGCGACCTCGCGGCGGAGGAATTTGAGCTCCTCCCGCGCGTCGCCGACGTCGACGTGGACATTGGTGGCGACCTCCAGCTGAGCCTGGAGCATCTCGCGCATTGCCTGTCCACCGGTCGACCAGTTTGCTGCTTCGAACAGCTCGTTGGGCGTCTGGATGGCGACGTCAAGCGTTTCTCTATTGGCGAGGAAGTATTCTTCTTCGATCCCGAAGGAATATTCCGTGGCTGTATCGCGGCCCGCCGCCGACCGAATGATTACGTGTCCGCCGTCGCGGCTGAGGTCAAGCCGGAGCAACTTCAATATCTGCGGGTCAAATTGCATGTGCCTGCAACCATGCTTCCAGGAGGGCCGCCTGCCAGAGCCGGGAATGCCCTTTGGGGCTCATCTCGGCTTCGGGATTTTCGAGCATGTGATGGACGAAACCAGCCCGGTACAGTCCTCGCTCCGAGGCTTGGCGCGACGTCAGAATGTCCCGAACGTAGTCCTTGAAAGGACCGCGCAGATACCGCAAGGACGGCACCGGAAAATATCCTTTCGGTCGGTCGATGATCTCGCTCGGCAAATAGCGCCGTGACATCTCCTTGAGGATGTACTTGCCGCCGTCGTTCACCTTCAGGCGGGCCGGCATCCGGGACGCCAATTCCACCACCTCATGGTCGAGGAAAGGCACGCGGGCCTCCAAGCCGAACGCCATCGTCATATTGTCGACCCGTTTGACGGGATCGTCGACAAGCATGATTTCCGCGTCGATCTGAAGCGCCTTGTCGACGGCAGACACCGCGTTCGTCTTGGCGAAAAAGGAGTCGACGAACTCCCTGCTGAAGTCTTCCGAGATGACTTCGTCCGTCAGCAGGTTTTCCAGGTCGCTATGCTTCCAGTCGAAATATGCGCTCTGATACTGCTCGGCCGCATCATTGGTGGTCAGGAAAGAAGGATACCAGCTATAGCCTCCGAAGATCTCGTCGGCGCCCTGGCCGCTTTGCACGACTTTCACGCGTTTCGAGACTTCCTCCGAGAGCAGGTGGAACGCGACAGCGTCATGGCTCACCATCGGCTCCGACATTGAGCGAATCGTGTCCGGCAGCACGTCGAGGGCGCGCGTCCCATCGATCCGGATTTGCTCGTGTCTGGTGCCAAACCTGCTGGCGATGAGATCGGAATAGACGAACTCGTCGCCGGAATGCCGGCCGATGCTGTCGAAGCCGATCGAGAACGTCCGGATATCTTCGTGACCGAGTTCGGCCAGCAACGAGACGATCAGCGAGCTGTCGACGCCGCCTGACAGGAGTACGCCGACGGGCACATCGGAGACCAGGCGACGTTCGACAGCTGCCCGCATGACATCCGCAACGGCATCAGCCCATTCCTGCTCCGTCATCCGGGGGCCGTCCGAGGAGGCGCCGACGGTGAAGCTCCAGTACTTCTGGCTGGTTCGCGTGCCGTCCGGCTGGATGGTCAGGATCGTGGCGGGCTCGAGCTTCTTGACGCCTTTGAGAACCGTTCGCGGCGGCGGCACCGCACCATGGAAACTGAAGAAGTGGTGCAACCCCACCGGATCGAGCGAGGTGTCGACGTCGCCGGCCGCAAGCAGCGCCGGCAGTGTGGACGCGAACCGGAAGAAAGACGCGCCTTCAGTGTAGTAGAGCGGCTTGATGCCGAGGCGATCGCGCGCAAGCATCACACGCCCGGTGTCGCGCTCCCACAACGCAAACGCAAACATCCCCTTGAACCGGCGGACGCAGTCCGCGCCCCAGGCGTGATAAGCCTTGAGAATGACCTCGGTGTCGCCTTCGGAGAAGAAGCGATAACCCAGCTGCCGAAGCTCGGACTTCAGCTCGCGAAAATTGTAGATACATCCATTGAAGACCAGGCCGAGCCCGAGTTCGTTGTCGAGCATCGGCTGCTGCGAGGCCGGCGCGAGGTCGAGGATGCTCAACCGTCGATGTCCGAAGCCGATCGGGCCCTGCACGAATATCCCGGTTGCGTCCGGTCCTCTTGCCTCCATCGAGCGCGTCATGCGCGACAGCCCCGGGAGCGAGACGTCGTCCCGAAGCCTTATTTCACCGCAAATTCCACACATCCAGCTCTCGAGCTCCGCACTGCCTAAGTTCGTATTGCGTGCGATAACCCCTTGAGTAAATGAGCGTTCCTGTCGAGTTTCGCTCGGGTCCGCCGGCAACAAAAGGAACGATGTTAATCAAGGCGGACCGGGATCCGATCAGGACGTGATCTGGACGGTTCCTTCGAATCCGCTGTCGAGTTCCACCGCGTCTGATGGTCGCTGGTTTCACGGTGCGGAAAATCGTGGTGCTTGCCACCCGCATGCGGCATTGCGACACTCTCCGCAAACAAGACTACAAAACTCAGGGAGAGAACGATGCCAGGTCGTCGCAATAAACTTGCAACCCTCGCCATGCTTGCTGCCGCAGTGTTGGCTACAACATCGGCTCTGGCGCAGAAGAAATACGACCCCGGCGCAAGCGACACCGAAATCAAGATCGGCAACATCATGCCCTATAGCGGGCCGGCGTCGTCCTATGGTGTGATCGGCAAGACCGAGGCCGCCTATTTCAGGATGATCAACGATCAGGGCGGCATCAACGGCCGCAAGATCAATTTCATCAGTTATGACGACGCTTATTCGCCGCCGAAGGCGATCGAGCAAGCGCGCAAGCTGGTCGAGAGCGACGAGGTGTTGCTGATCTTCCAGTCGCTCGGCACGCCCTCGAACTCCGCAATCATGAAATACATGAACGCCAAGAAGGTGCCGCAGCTGTTCGTCGCCTCCGGAGGGACCAAGTTCGGTGATCCCAAGAACTTTCCGTGGACGATGGGATTCCAGCCCAACTACCAGAGCGAGGGGCGCATCTACGCGAAATATATCCGTGACAAGTTTCCGAACAGCAAGATCGCCGTGCTCTGGCAGAACGACGACGCCGGCAAAGACCAGTTCAAGGGTCTCAAGGACGGGCTCGGCGACAAGGCCGGCATGATCATCGCCGACAAATCCTACGAGGTCAGCGACCCCTCCGTCGACTCGCAGATCGTCGCACTGCACGATTCCGGCGCCGACGTCTTCTTCTCATGGGCCGCGCCGAAAGGCTCGGCGCAGGCGATCCGGAAAGTGGGCGAGCTGGGCTGGAAGCCGAAGTTCTTCCTGGCCAACACCGCGACGTCGGTTGCCTCGGTGCTCAAGCCCGCGGGGCTCGACTATTCCAAGGACATCATCTCGACGGTCTATCTGAAAGACCCGACTGATCCGACCTGGGACAAGGATCCCGCCGTGGTGAATTGGCGCGCGTTCATGGACAAGTATTACCCTGATGGAGACAAGGCCAATTCCAACAACGTCTATGGCTATGTCCAGGCCGAGGCTATGGCGCAGGTGTTGAAACAGTGCGGCGACAATCTCACCCGTGAGAACGTCATGAAACAGGCCGCGAACCTGAAGGATTTTCACACCGACCTGATGCTACCCGGCATCATGGTCAACACCTCGCCGGACGATTATTTCCCGATCGAGCAGATGCAGCTGATGCGCTTCAACGGGCAGGCCTGGGAGCTGTTCGGCGACGTCATCACCGGGGAGGTCGGCCACGAGCGCAGCCAGTGAATGGGGCGCTGTGAGCCGGCGCTAAAGCATGATCCGGAAAAGTGCGCAGCGGTTTTCCGAAAAGATCATGCTTAAACAACAACCTAAAGCGCGATGGCGATTCATCCTAGTCGCATCGCGCTTTAGCCCGCGCTGAGGCGCACGCCGGCGCGCAAGAACTTCTGCGGATCGACCGCTTCGCCCTCGATGCGGGTCTCGTAGTGTAGATGCGGCCCGGTGGAGCGACCGGTCGATCCCACGAGGCCGATGACCTGGCCGATCTTCACGATCTCGCCGACCTTGACGTTGATCTCTGAGAGATGGCCGTAGCGGGTCGAAAGCCCGTTGCCGTGGTCGACCTCGACCATGCGGCCGTAACCGCCGGACGAGCCGGCCGAAACAACCTTGCCGTAGGCGGTGACGCGAACCGGATCGCCGGTGGCGGCGCGGAAGTCGAGCCCGGTATGCATCGCGGGCCTTCCAAGGAAGGGATCGCTGCGGACGCCAAAGCCAGAGGTGAACTCGACTTCGCCGATGACGGGTTTGCGGTAGGGCACCAGCGCCAGCGTGCGGTTGAGACGGTCCATCTCGGCCCGCGTGATGTTGATGCGGTTGAGCTGCTTCTCGAACGGTCCGGCATTGGCCGTCAGTTTGACGGGGACGAAAGGGCCGCCCATCGGGGTGCGCGGCACAGCGGCTTCGAGATTGGCGAGATTGAGGCCGAGATCGCTGACCACGCCGCGCATCCGGCGCATGCGCGAATCCATGCCTTCCTCGACGGCGCTGAGCGCCGCGATCTGGCGACGCTCGACCTGATCGAGCGAGGTCGTGAGCCGGACCAACACGTTGTCGAAGCCCTGGTTCTTGGCGAATTGGTTAGTCGGCGGAGCCGCTGCGGCCGGCGCACGCGATTCGAGCCGCGCCTCACGGTCCGGCGGCGCCACGAAGATTACGGTGTCGCTGATCGGCGAGGGCTTTGGCGCGATCTGGCTCGATTCCCCGCGCTGCGGAGTCGCGCGGGGAATTGAGCCGGTCACGTCGGGCATGGCCCCAAGCGCCGTCGCCCGGGACTCCAGCGCCGTCTGGCGCTTCATGATCTGGTCGAGTTTCTGGTCGAACTGTTCCTGGTCGAGCAGCTGGCGGCTGGTGGTGCGGTCGACCTTGGCGCGCAGTTCGGCAATGCGGTCCTCATAGGCGTATTGCATCTCGGCCTGGCGTGCGATCAGCCGGGTCAGGACGTCGTCACGGAAAGCAAAATAAGTGGCGGTCGCCGCCGACCAGAGCCCGAGCAGCACCACCGTACCGACCACGATCCAGAACACCACGGGCCCGAAGCGGACCTGCTTGCCGGCGTGGACGATGGTGTAGGCGTCGTCGGTCGCGGGAAGGGGGATCGCTACGGCTGCCGCGACGCCGGGCCGGCGTTGGAAGGCCCGTCCGTGGTCGTGAGGATGATGCTGGGGGTACTGCGAAAATTGGGCAGAACTTTTCGACATCGGCACTCCCGCGCCGGTCGGATGAGTCCGTACGGCCCTAACTGTCGCAGCAATCTGGGCCGGTCATGGTTAATTTTCCGGAAATGGGAAGATGCGAACTTAAAGGACTGGTTAAAGACTTCTTGCCGCTTCCAGCACCGCGTCGGCATGCCCGTCGACCCGGACATTGCGCCAGACCTTGGCCACTTTACCATCAGCCCCGATCAGCACCGTGGTACGAAGAATTCCTAGGAAGCTCTTGCCGTACATGGACTTTTCGCCCCAAGCGCCATAGGCTTCCAGCATCTCGTGTTGCTCGTCCGAAAGCAGCGGGACACCGAGACCGTGCTTGTCGCGGAACTTCTGCTGGGCCTTTAACGGATCGGCGGAGATCCCCAGCACGGCGGTGCCGGCCGCCGCGAAGGCGCTGGCCAGACGGGTGAAGTCGATCGCTTCACGGGTGCAGCCCGGCGTGTCCGCGCGGGGGTAGAAGAACAGGACCAGCTTTTGGCCGGCATAGTCGGCCAGGGTGACGACCTCGCCGCCGTCGCCGGGCAAGCGGAAGGCAGGGGCCTTGGCGCCCTCGGCCAGGCCTGATTTCGCGCTCGCGGGGGCGGATGCTGATTTGGAGGAATTTAACTGTTTCGATGCGGCCTTATGTGATCCTGCTTTTACTAAGCTCCCGGTTGATTTGCTCGCCGGTGTCCGCTGCGTTGTCGCGGACCTTGTTTGAGTCGAGGTCCAAGTTTTCAGGGTCTTCTTTTTAGCCGTCGGACTGCCGGAGGACGTTTTGGACGATTTCGTTCGGGATTTCTTGGACATACGCCTTCCTTTCGACGCTTTCGGCGGGTCAACCGAAACGGTATTGCAGCTCTCGTCCGGCGAGCCGGAATCGCGCCCTCGGCTGGGCAAGTCTGATGACGCCGGAGTATGGTTACAAGGAATTCCACGCACTACCCCACTGCTCGTTGAACGCGCTCCCGGGGCGAAATGACGAACAGCAGGAATATTCGAGGTATGGCTGCAGTGCCGGTCCAGGGGGCTTCGCGTCCCGTGGACGGCCGCGGACCCGGCGGCGCTCAATTCAATGACGGGCGCCTGTATCGAGAGGCAATGGCAAGGAATAAGTCGCCCCAGGATTACAACCGGGACTTCAATCGGCGCGGCGGTGAGCAACAGCCGCAGGAATGGGACGACGCCGATTGGGACCCGGATCAGGAGGCGGCCGCGGGCAACCGCGCGCGGCGGCTGTTGTCGCGTTCCAATTCGGGTCTTCATCGCTTCGGTGACGGGTTCGGGGCGATGCGCCGCTGGTTGGCCGCCGATCGCTGGCTGAAGCGTTTCGTCCTCGTGGTCGGCACGCTCGCGGTCATCTTCGTCGCTTGTTTCGGTGCGCTGTGGTGGCGCCTCGGTGCCGGTCCCATCAATCTCGAGATCGCAACGCCTTGGCTGGCGGCTGCGATCGAGGACAATATCGGTCACGGCAACACAGTCGAGATCGGAGGCACCCAGATCGAGCGGGCCGGGCGGATCCGCATCGCCGTCCGCATCCGTGACATCATCGTGCGCGACCGCGATCACGCCATCGTCGCCAGCGCGCCGAAGGCCGAGGTGAAGCTGTCGGGTGCGGGCCTGCTGATGGGGCATCTGCGTGCGGAAAGCCTCAATCTCGTTGATGCCGAACTCGCGATCCGCATCGCGCCCGACGGCACTGTCACCGTATCCGCTGGCGATACCGCAAAGCCGCTGGCAACCGGCGTCGCCTCGAAGAAGGATGCGGGCCTGCCGCCGACATTCCCGCGCAACGGCGTCCCGCCGCCGCCATTTGCCCCACAGCCTGCGGGCCCCGACGCAGCCCAGGCCGCCCCCCAGGCGACCGCACAGAGCGGCATCCTTCAGGGCCTCGACTGGCTCGACAGTCTGAGCATGACCGGTCTCGACGGCCAGAACCTCAACGAGATCGGTTTGAAGAACGGCAATCTGATCGTCGACGATCAGCAGCGCGGCAGCAAATGGTCGTTTGAGAACATCACGCTCAGCCTGCGCCGTCCGAGCCGCGGTGGCGTCACGCTGAGCCTCGGCGAGGAGGGCGCGCGCCCGTGGATGCTGCGTGCCACGATCGGGCCGGCCGAGAACGGCGTGCGCTCGCTCGATATCAAGGCCGACAAGGTCTCGACCTCCAACATCCTCTTGGCACTGCGGGTCAAGGACCTCACGTATACAGCCGATCTGCCGCTGACGGGTGAGCTCAAGGGCGAGCTCGGCCGCGACGGCGTGCCGACATTCTTCCGCGGCAAGATCGCGGTCGGCGCCGGCAGTATCATCGATACCGATTCGCCAGACTATCCAATGGCGATCGACCAGGCCGAGATCAACCTCGAGTGGGACGCCAATCGCCGGGTGCTCGTCGCGCCGTTCAAGATCCTGGCGGGCGCGAACCGCCTGACGCTTCTGGCCCATCTCGAGCCGCCCAACGGCACCGTCAATGACTGGCAGCTCGGCTTCAGCGGTGGTTCGATCCTGCTCGGCGGCATCGACAACGAGCCGCCGCTCGTCTTTAACCGCATCGCGATCGGCTTCCGTTTCGACACGGATCACAAGCGCTTCCTGCTGACGCAGGCCGACGTCAGCAACGGCGAGATCGGCGTCGCCGGCACCGGTGCCATCGACTATTCGGGCGAGCCGCGGTTGACGCTGGGTTTTGCGGGAACGCCGATGTCGGCCTCCGCGCTGAAGCGGATGTGGCCGACGCTCGTCGTTCCCGAATTGCGTGAATGGGTGATCGAGCGGATCGAGCGCGGTACGCTTCAGCGCATCGAGATCGGCATCAATTCGCCGACCAAGAATCTCCCGCGCAAGGGCCCGCCCATTCCCGATGACGGCCTGTCTGTCAACATCGTGGCGAGCGGCGTCGCGGTCCGTCCCGTGGACGGCATGCCCGTCGTGCACGATGCCGATTTGAAGGCGCGCGTGACCGGCCGCACCGCGACCGTGAATATCGGCCAGGGCATTGCCGACACGCCCACCGGCCGCAAGGTCACGATTTCCGATTTCGTCTTCGAAGTGCCGGATATGGCGCCGAAACCCTCGCCCTCGCGGACCAGATTCCGCGTCGAAGGACCCGTGCCCGCTGCAGCCGAAATGCTCTCCAACGATCGCTTGAGCGACCTGTCGTCGACCCTGATCGACCCCAACACCAGCAAGGGGACGTTCACGGCGAACATCCAGCTCGGCCTGCCGGTCAAGGGCGAGCTGACCAAGTCTGACACGACCTATGCCGTCACGGCCGACCTCAACGGCTTCTCAGCCGACAAGCTGGTGATGAACCAGAAGCTGGAGGCCAACAGCCTCAAGATCGTCGCGAGTAATCAGGGCTATCAGGTCAAGGGCGACGTCAAGATCAACGGCCAGGCGGCCTCGCTCGACTACCGCAAGCCGGCCGAAGGCGATGCTGATGTCAGGCTGCAGGCGACGCTGGACGATGCCGGCCGGGCGCGGTTGGGATTCGATCTTGGTCCCGCCGTCAGCGGATCGTTGCCGATCAAGCTGTCGGGCAAGATCGCCGGCGGTCCCGACCAGACGACGAAGCTCGGCGTCGAGGCTGACCTGACGTCGGTCAAGCTCGACAATATCCTGCCGGGCTGGCTCAAGCTGCCGGGCAAATCAGGCAAGGCCAGCTTCAAGGTGGTGCCGACGGCGCAATCGACCCGTCTGGAGGACATCGTCATCGAAGGCGGCGGCGCCTCGATCAAGGGGTCGCTCGAGGTCGATGCCAACGGCGACCTCATCAACGTGAACTTCCCGACCTATTCGCCGTCTGACGGCGACAAAACCTCATTGAAGGCTGAGCGGGGTCAGGACGGCGTCATCAGGGGCACCATGCGCGGCGACGTGTTCGATGGCCGCGGCTTCCTGAAGTCGGCGATTTCAGGCAATTCCAAGGACGATTCCAAGAGCAAGATGAAGAACGTCGATTTCGACATCGACGTGAAGCTCGGTGCCATCGCGGGTTTCAACGGCGAGGCGATGCGCAGCGTCGATGCCAAGATGTCGAAGCGCAACGGCGCCATCAAGGCCCTTACCCTGAGCGGCAAGATCGGCCGGGATACGCCGGTGGCGGCCGATCTGCGCGGCGGGCGTGCGCAGGGCAGCCGCGAGGTGATCTACCTCCAGACCAACGATGCCGGCGCGCTGCTGCGCTTCACCGACACCTATACCAAGGCAGTCGGCGGCCAGATGGTGGTGGCGATGGAGCCGCCGTCGTCGGAGCCGAACACCTCGCGCGAGGGCCTCATCAACGTCCGCGACTTCACCGTGAAGGGTGAGGCGCAGCTCGAACGCGTCGCCGCGGGCGCGCCCAACGGCACCGGCAGCGGTGTCTCCTTTAGCGCGCTTCGCGCCGAATTCACGCGGCAGAACGGCTCGCTCACGATCCGCGACGGCGTGGTCAAGGGCCCGATGATCGGCGCCACCATCGAGGGCTCGATCGACTATCCCGGCAACCAGGTCTGCATGAGCGGCACCTTCGTGCCGATGTATGGCTTGAACAACATGTTCGGACAGATTCCGGTACTCGGGCTGTTCCTGGGTGGCGGCGATAAAGAGGGACTGATCGGCGTGACCTACGAGGTCGTCGGCACGCCGGCCGCACCCGTGATGCGCGTCAATCCGGTCTCGGCCATGATGCCGGGTATGTTCCGCAAGATCTTCGAGTTCAACACCGGCAAGCAGAACACGCCGTTCGAGGAATTCCCGTCGCAGTCCAACGATGGCTCGACCGGCTCGCCGCGTCAGCTATCGAGTGGCTGCAGCCTCGCGCGAGGGGCGCGCTGAGACGGCACCGGCGGATCTACCGGTGCCGTCCTGTTTGCGGGTTAATGATGGCGCTTACGCGCAGCTAGTCCTTGCCCATCGCTGCATCGGCACTGACCGAGCCGCCGCCGGCTGCCGATAAATAGAGGCAGGAGAAGCAGAACAGGATCGCCGCTGTGCCGCCATTGAGCAGCGGCAGGAACACCGGCGTCTCGCCCTTGAACATATGGCCCATGAAGTAGGCGAATGCCATTTCACCGGCGAGGATGAATGCGGCTAGTCGCGTAAACAAGCCGATCATCAAGAGTCCCCCGAGCACGAGCTCAAGAGTACCGGCCGCTCCGTAGAGCGACATCAGTTCGACTTTCGCGAACATCGGTACGGGCGGAAACTTGAACAGCTTTGCGACGCCATACTGAAACAGCAGCAACCCCGTGATGAAACGAAACAGGCTCAAGAGAACCGGTTGAAAGCGAGTGAGATAAGGAAAGTTCATTGGTTTGTGCCCTCCATCCAATGCTGCGACTTGGACCGTATTCAGTTCGACCCCGCAAGCGGCTCCGCGTCGATTTGCGCTGACATTTTTGTCATGATGGACAAAACACCGAAGTTCGTGCGTTCACGCTGCTTGTCCCGGAAATTTTTCGTGCGCCATGCCCCGCATGCCCTCCGTAATTCCCCGGTGACATCGAGGGATGCAGGTTACGTCGGGGAGACTTACTCCCGCAAGGCGGGGACGATCAGGAATGGAATCATTCCGAGGATCACGCTCGCAAGTGCGAAGATAAGCAGCAGGTCGTAGCCGTGGGTGAAGTCGTGGATGAGGCCGCCGCTCCAGGAGCCGAAGGCCGACCCCAACCCGCTGCCGATCGAGATGGTCCCGAAGATCGTGCCTACGCGCTTGCCGCGAAAGATCTTCATGGCGGTCGCCGTGATCAGCGGACCGCGCGAGCCCATCATGCTGCCGAAGCAGACGACGAAGCCGGTGAGGAGGATGACGTTCGGATAATACTGAAGCAACCAGAGTAGGACGATGCCGAGGATCGAGATCGCGTAGCTCAACAGCACCGATGGCCGCCGACCGATCAGCCCGTCGAGCGCTGAGACCCCGAGCATGCCGAACACCAGCACGACGCCGGAAAAGCCCCAGGCGGTCGCGGCCTGGAGCGGCGGGAAGCCGGCATCGATCAGATAGGCCACGATCTGGGCAGCGATCGCATACATGCCGACCGCAGTGAAGAAGAAGGTCGAGAACAGCGCCCAGAAGGCGTGGTGGCGCATTGCGCTCGCGAGCGTCCAGCCGTTGTCGACGAAATCAGGATCGGTCTTCTTGGTTATATGGGGCGAGCCGGCCGAGAACATGCGCCAAGGCAGGAGCAGCAGCGGCACGAGCAAGGCGAGCGCAGTGAGGCCGAACAGCTGATAGGTCTCGCGCCAGCCGAGATGATCGATCAGGAGCTGCGAGGCCGGCAGCAACGCCAGCACGCCGCCGCCCATGGCGGAATAGACCACTGCCATTGCGGTCGGCAGTCGCGGCCCGAACCAACGGCCGAGCAGGATCGAGTTTGGCACGTTGCCGATGAAGGCGACGGCGATGCCGACGCACAATCCGATCGAGAGCTGGAATTGCCAGAGCGCCTGTGCGTGGCTTGCGAACAGGAAGGCAGAACCGAGCAGGACCAGGCCGAGCGCGTAGACGATGCGTGGACCGGAGTGATCGAACAGGCGCCCGACCAGCGGTGCGGTCAGCCCGCTGACGAGCCAGGTCAGGGAATAGATCGAGACGACCTGGGCACGATCCCAGCCGAAGCTTTCGGAAATCGGCTTGAGGAAGACGGTGAAGCTCTCGCTGAGGCCGCGGCCCAGAACCGCCAGTGTGAAGCACAGGCCGAGCACGACGAGTGCGGTGCGCACCGCCTCACCCTTGGCGCTTCCTACCTGTTCCTTGCTCGTTTCCCTGCCAGGCGTGTTCTGATCCATTGCCGGTCAGGGGAGCGCGCTTCAGCGCAACCTGACAAGCAGCGAAAAGCTCATACGCCTATGCAGGTCTGATGAGGACGTGCTTCTTCTTGCCGAAGGAGAGCTTGATCACGCCTTCCGGCGTCAGATTGGCCGCCGAGAGCGCCATCTTCTCGTCGGTGACCGGCTCGTCGTTGACGCGCAGGCCGCCGCCCTTGATCTGGCGTCGCGCTTCGCCGTTGGACGCAACCAGGCCCGCCCTCACGAAGGCGTTGAGCACGCCGAGGCCGCCGTCGAGCTCGCCACGCGGAATTTCCACCGTCGGCAGACTCTCCGCGAGCGCGCCTTCCTCGAAGGTACGGCGCGCCGTTTCAGCTGCTTCGTTCGCGGCATCGCGGCCATGCAGCAGCGCGGTTGCTTCAGTGGCGAGCACCTTCTTGGCTTCGTTGATCTCCGAGCCGCCGAGCGCCTCGAGCTTCTTGATCTCGGCGATCGGCAGCGTCGTGAAGAGTTTGAGGAATTTGCCGACGTCGGCGTCTTCGGTGTTGCGCCAGTACTGCCAGAAATCATACGGCGAGAACTGGTCGGCATTGAGCCACACCGCGCCTTGCGCGGTCTTGCCCATCTTGGCGCCCGACGCAGTCGTCAGCAGCGGCGTCGTCAGCGCGAACAGCTGGTGCGTGCCCATGCGGCGGCCGAGATCGACGCCCATGATGATGTTGCCCCACTGGTCCGAGCCGCCCATCTGCAATTTGCACCCGGTGCGCTTGGCGAGCTCGACGAAGTCGTAGGCCTGGCAGACCATGTAGTTGAACTCGATGAAGCTCATCTCCTGCTCGCGCTCGAGGCGCAGCCGAACGGAGTCCATGGTCAGCATGCGGTTGACCGAGAAATGGCGGCCGACGTCACGCAGCATCTCGATCCAGTTGAGCTTGGTCAACCACTCCGCATTGTCGAGCATGATGGCGTCGCTCTTGCCCTCGCCATAGCGCAGCACCTTTGCGAACACGCCGCGGATCGATTCCTTGTTGGCCTCGATCTCGGCGACGGTGCGCATCGCGCGCGTCTCGTCCTTTCCGGAGGGATCGCCCACCATGGTCGTTCCGCCGCCCATCAGCGTGATCGGCTTGTTGCCGGACTCCTGGAGCCAGTGCAGCATCATCATGGTCAGATAGTTGCCGATGTGCAGCGAGCGGGCGGTGCAATCGTAGCCGACATAGGCGGTCGCTTCGCCCTTGGCGGCGAGCGCGTCCAGCCCCTCGAAATCGGAGCACTGGCGGATGAAACCACGTTCCTGCAGGGTGTTGAGGAAATCCGATTTAAATGCAGTCATCTGTCGGCGCGCCTGACAATTCTTGGTTTACTGTTTTAGGGGCAATTTAAGGGTCTTGCGTGGGAACCCGATGGCCGCCCGCCACTTGGCGCTGTGGCATTATAAGATGTGTCCCTCTGGCACAAGATCGGCATGCTGGAGAGGGTCTTTGAGGACGCTGATCCATGATGTTGACGGCACTCGGTTTGATGAGCGGCACCTCGCTGGACGGGGTGGATGTCGCGCTGATCGAAACCGATGGCAAGCAGGTGAAGGCTTTCGGGCCAACCGGTTATCGGCCCTATCACCCGGCTGAGCGTCATCTGCTGCGCCAGGCGCTCGCCGAGGCCGTGCACCTGCTGCAACGCGATGCGCGGCCGGGAGTGCTGGCCGAGGCCGAGCGCGCCGTGACCCAGGCCCATGCCGAGGCGGTGGCCGCCTTCCTCGCCCAGAACCGGATGAAGCCGGAGGATCTCGACATCGTCGGCTTCCACGGCCAGACCGTGCTGCACCGCCCCGAGAAGCGACTGACGGTGCAGATCGGCGACGCGCCGGCGCTGGCCAGGGCGATCCATATTCCCGTGATGCATGATTTCCGTGCCGCCGACGTCGAGGCCGGCGGGCAGGGCGCGCCCTTCGTGCCCGTCTACCACCGGGCGCTCGCCCATTCGCTGGCCCGCGAAGGGCCGATCGTCGTGGTCAATATCGGCGGCGTTTCCAACATCACCTACATCGACGGCAATGAGACGCTGATTGCCTGCGACACCGGCCCCGGCAACGCACTGCTCGACGACTTCATGTACCGCACCATGAAACAGGCGTTCGATGCGGAAGGAAGGTTCGCGGCACTCGGGAAGGTCGACGAGGACTGGATCACCCGCGCGCTGGCGCTGCCGTTCTTTGCGTTGCCTCCGCCGAAATCGCTGGATCGCAACGACTTCGCTGCTCTTAGGCTCGGCGACGTCGCGCCGGCCGATGGGGCGGCAACGCTCACCGCCTTCACCGCGGCGGCGATCGCCCGCATCATCCCGTTGTTGCCACGGCGGCCACGGAGCTGGATCGTCTGTGGCGGTGGCGCCCGTAACCTCACAATGCTGCGCATGCTGCGGGAGCGGGTGGGCTCCGCGACTGTCGAGGCGGCGGAGACGCTCGGCTGGGCCTCCGACGCCATCGAGGCGCAGGCCTTCGGCTTCCTCGCCGCCCGCGGGCTGAAGGGTCTGCCGTTGTCTTACCCGGCCACCACCGGCGTGCCGATGCCGATGACGGGTGGGGTGATCGCACGGCCGTGAACATCACGGGCGATTAATGCAGATGCATCGAACTTGACGCGTTTATGCAAATGCATCTATATGGATGCAATTGCATCAAACCGCCGGGATCGTATCATGACCGCATCGCTCAGACTGATCAGCCACAAGCTTTGCCCCTACGTGCAGCGCGCCGTGATCGCGCTGAAGGAGAAGGGCGTCCCGTTCGAGCGGATCGATATCGATCTCGCTGCCAAGCCCGACTGGTTCCTGAAGCTGTCGCCGCTCGGCAAGGTGCCGGTGCTGGTGGTGACGACCGACAAGGGCGAGGTCGCGTTGTTCGAGAGCAACGTGATCTGCGAATACATCGAGGAGACGCAAGGCGGCGCGAAGCTGCATCCGGCTGATCCGCTGAACCGTGCGGAGCACCGCGCCTGGATGGAGTTCGGCTCGGCGATTCTTGGCGATCTCTGGGGGCTGGAAACCACGAATGATCCGGCGACCTTCGAGAGCAAGCGTCAGGCGCTGGTGTCGAAGTTCGCGCGAGTCGAAGCCGCGCTCGGGGCGGGTCCATTCTTTGCCGGAGAGCAATTCAGCCTGGTCGATGCAGTGTTCGCGCCGATCTTCCGCTATTTCGACCTGTTCGACGAACTGACGGAGCACGGCATCTTCCGCGATGTGCCGAAGGTGCGGACGTGGCGCGCCGAGCTTGCGAAACGTCCGAGCGTCCGTACTGCCGTTGGGCAAGATTATCCGGAGTTGCTGCGCGCCTTCCTTGTCCGCCACGACGCGCATCTGCTCAAGCTCGCAGCCTGAGCGCATTCCGATGTCGCCGTCCTTGGCTTGGCTGATGCTCGTGATTGCCGGCACGCTTGATGTCGGCTGGGCGATCTCGATGAAATACGCGGAAGGTTACACGCGCCCGGGCTGGAGCATCGCCTCGCTCGTGCTCCTTGCGGCCTTCGTCTTCCTGCTCGGGCGTGCCTTGAAAGTGCTCGAGATCGGCGTCGCCTATTCGGTATGGACCGGCATCGGTGCGGCCGGCACGTTCATCATGGGCGTCGTGCTGTTCGGCGAGACCTTGAGCGCGATGAAGCTTGCGGGCATCGCGCTCGTGCTGGTGGGAATCGTGGCGCTCAAGCTTGCTTGAGCCGCGTCCGTCAACGCACGTTGGCGAGGCGCATGTCCAGATACGCCGTGATGGTTTCCATCAGCGGCTCGAGCTTGGCGTCGAAGAAGTGGTTGGCGCCGGGGATGACCTGCTGGTCGATCACGATGCCCTTCTGCGTCTTCAGCTTCTCGACCAGCGTGTTGACGTCCTTGGGCGGCACCACGGCATCCTTCTCGCCGTGCACGATCAGCCCTGACGACGGGCAGGGCGCAAGGAACGAGAAGTCGTAGAGATTGGCCGGCGGCGCGATCGAGATGAAGCCCTCCACCTCGGGACGGCGCATCAAGAGCTGCATGCCGATCCAGGCGCCGAAGGAGAAGCCGGCGACCCAGCAGGCGCGCGCTTCGGGATTGATGGTCTGGGCCCAGTCGAGCGCAGCCGCCGCATCCGACAATTCGCCAGTGCCGTGGTCGAACGAGCCCTGGCTGCGGCCGACGCCGCGGAAATTGAACCGCAGTACCGAGAAGCCGCGATGCGCGAACGCGTAGTAGCACTGGTAGATGATCTGATGATTCATCGTGCCGTGGAACTGCGGATGCGGATGCAGGACCATCGCGATCGGCGCGTTCTTCTGCTTGGCCGGGTGATAGCGGCCCTCGAGGCGGCCGGCAGGGCCGGTGAAAATAACTTCAGGCATGGATGTCTCTGATTGAGTCCCTTGGAGGTGATCCCCGTACAATCAACCGATTGTGGCTCCATCGGCGTTGTCGCCGACGAGAGCAGGAATGAAGGGTGGAGCGGCGCGCCCTCGGATGATGCGCGAGTGGCGCCCAGGTGAACTGACGCGCGCCTTCTAACACGAGGCACGGGTCAAAAAGCAAGCTTCTTCGACATCTCTCAACGAGCTCAAGAGCTTAGCCGGTCATCACAGCGCATGCCCGAGCCTGCCTCAGGTGATGGGGACGCCGCCTGGATTCAGCCGGGTGCGGGAGGGGTCGGCCGCTGTGCCGTCGCGTAGCGAACAAGCGATTGGAATCACGACTGTTTATGGATCTCCGTCGGCGGAGGCGATTCCCGCCGCGGTTCGGCTTCCGAGCGAGGCGACGGCCGGCCGGTAACGCCGGCTGCCTCCGAGCGTCTGCCCATTGTCGAAGGCGAGCTCGAAATCCCCGGAAGCCTTAAGGTCCACGCCGCGCACCCGGTCGAGATTGGCAAGCTTGGTCCGATGAACCCGAACGATCGCGAAGCGCGCCAGCTCGCTTTCCGCCGCTGCCAGGGTGCCCCGGATCAGGTGCTGGGTGCCGTCGGCGAGGCTGTATTCGATGTAGTTGCCGGCGGAAGCGACCCAGATGATGTCGCGCGGCATCACGCGAATGCGGCTCGTACCGTCGCGCAGCCAGATCAATTCGGGGGAGGACGAGCGTTGCGGAGCAGTCGGCGCTGATGGAGTGACCGCGGCCCTCCTCAGCTCGCGCCGGCTTTCGAACAGCCAGAGCGTGCCGGCAATCAGGACAACGGCCACGGCATCCTTGCGAAATTCGTACAGGACCGTCGCCAGCGAGAAATGGAAGTCGTAGGCGCCTCCGGCCAGCCAGAGCACGAGCTTTCGCAGCCAGACCATGCCGGTGATGTGGAGGGCGGAGAAGCCGAGCAGGGCGATCGCCCCGATTCCTGCCCGCGCCGCGAGGCCGGGTGTTCGGCGGATGCGGCGGACTGCCAGCACCAGAATCGGCAGCAGCAGCAGGATGACGGCGATGCTCGACATCTCCCAGAACAGCCGCCGGCCGACGTCGTAGCTGTCGCCGCGCCAGGCGGCGTCCTGGGCCCCCGAAAACGCATTGACCATTCCGATCGCGAGCGCGACGGCCGCAATCGCAGCGAACATGGTCCGGTCGCCGCCGCTGATCCCAAAAAGCCCGCGACTCGTCCCAGCCGCCCGCGGCTCGTCCCCTCGCTTCCGATTGCGATCCCAAACCGGCTCGACGCGCTCCGTGGGCGGGGCATTTTCGGTGTCAGCCATGGCCCGAAAACCGCATTTGTCGTCCCGTCAAGGAGCAGAAAACCATGACAACACCACAGCAATTCCAAAACCCGGAAAGGCGTATCGATCTGGATTGGGTGCGGATTTTAGCCTTCGGGCTGCTGATCTTCTACCACGTCGGCATGCTCTATGTGTCCTGGGGATTTCACATCAAGAGCGTGCACCGGCTGACCTGGCTCGAACCAGTGATGCTGTTCCTCAACCCCTGGCGGCTGTCGCTGCTGTTCCTGGTGTCCGGGGTTGCCACCCGCTTCATGCTCGGCAAGTCCTCACCGGCCTCGCTCGCCGGTGCGCGGTCGGCGCGGCTGCTGATCCCGCTGATCTTTGGCATGCTCGTGCTCGTGCCGCCGCAGTCCTATCTCCAGATCGTGGAAAGCCTCGGCTATCCCGCCGGCTTTTTCGATTTCTATACCAGGCACTACTTTGCCTTCGGCGCGCAATTCTATCCGAACCCGTGCATCATGTTGCCGACCTGGAATCATCTGTGGTTCGTGATCTATCTGTGGGTCTACACGGTGGCCCTGATCGGCGTGGTCGCGCTATGGCCGGCTGGCGCTGACTGGCTTGGTCGGAAGCTGGCTGTCGTGCTCGCCGGACCATGGCTTCTGATCGTGCCCTGCGTGCTGTTTGCGGCCTGGCGCCTGTTGCTGTTCCCCGCTTTCCCGTCGACGCATGCGCTATTCGGCGACTGGTACAACCATGCGGACCACGCGACGGCCTTCTTGCTCGGCTTCCTGCTGGCGAAGCAGGAGGGGATCTGGCGCAATGTCGAGCGCCAGCGCTGGGCGGCACTGGCGGCTGCAGCCGCCTGCTTCTCTGCCTTCATCCTGGTTCGCGCCGGTCTGTTCGCCCCGTCGTTCGCGCTGAGGTGGTTCGCGGCCTCGGCCTATGGTTGCTATCAATGGCTCGCGATCCTCGCCGTGCTGGGCCTTGCGCGGCGCTACTTCATGGCCGACAGCCCGGTGCGCCGCTATCTCACCGACGCGATCTTCCCGTATTACATCGTGCATCAGACCGCGATTATCGTGATCGCACATGCATTGCATGACAGCGGTCTCCCGGCTGGGATCGAGGCCTCCATTGTCATCATTGGCACCGCGCTCACCTGCGTCGCGACCTATGAACTGGTCCGGCGCATCGCCTGGCTGCGGCCGCTGTTCGGATTGCGGGGGATGCCGCGGACGAGTTGCCGGGATGGAGCAGCATCAGCCGGCATGATGCGCGCGGCCGTCCGATTGGCCGGATGGCAAAAGGTGCTAAGACGGCGAGATGCCGAGCCGTGTCTATCTCGACTGGAACGCGACCACGCCGCTGCGCCCCGAGGCGCGGGCGGCGATGGTTGCGGCCTTTGACCTGATCGGCAACCCGTCGTCGGTCCATGCCGAGGGGCGGGAAGCTCGGCGAGTGGTCGAGGCGGCCCGCGCCGAACTTGCCCTAGCCGTCGGGGCGTTGCCGCGGAACGTCGTCTTCACCTCGGCCGGAACCGAGGCCAATGCGCTGGCCCTGTCGCCGGGTCTGCGTGGTCCGTCCGGCGGCCCTGTCGAGCGGCTGCTGGTTTCGGCCATTGAGCACGCCTCGGTGCTGGCAGGCGGCCGGTTCCCGGGTCCCTCGATCGGTATGATCCAGGTCACCCGGTCCGGATTGGTCGATCTTGAGCATCTGAAAGCCCTGCTCAAGGACGGCCCGCCCGCGCTGGTTTCGCTGATGGCCGCCAACAATGAGACGGGCGCGCTCCAACCGGTCGCTGAAGCCGCACGGATCGTCCACGAGGCCGGGGGTCTCCTGCACGTCGATGCGATCCAGGCGCTGGGCAAAATCCCGTTCGATATCAGGGACGTAGGCGCCGATCTTGCGACCTTTTCTGCGCACAAGATCGGCGGTCCCAAGGGGATCGGCGCCCTGGTCGTGGCCGAGGGGATCCTCGGACTGGAGCCGGTACTGCGGGGCGGCGGTCAGGAGCTCAACCGTCGTGCCGGAACCGAGAACGTTGCCGGCATTGCGGGCTTTGGCGCGGCGGTGAAGGCCACGCTTGCGGCTCTGCGGGAGGATGCAGCGCAGGCGACAACCCTACGAAATCGCTTGGAAAATGGCATCCGAGGGATTGCGGGCGCAACGATCTTCTCGGACGAGGTTGAGCGGTTACCAAATACCGTTCTGTTCACGGCGCCCGGCCTCAAGGCTGAGACGGCCGTGATTGGCTTCGACCTGGAAGGCATCGCGGTTTCCTCCGGCTCGGCCTGTTCCTCAGGCAAGGTCCAGCCGTCCCACGTTGTTTCAGCCATGGGCTATGACCCGGTGGTGTCCCAAGGAGCAGTGCGTCTCAGTCTGGGCTGGTCCACGGGACCAGACGACATCAATAGGGCGTTGGAGGCTTGGCGAAAGCTCAGTAATAGCCTACTTAAGCACTAGGCGATGAAACAGGGCTTGAACGGTTCTAAGCCCGTGCTTCTCGCACTGAAACATCGTAATACTCGTCCGAGTTTGATCCACCGCGGTCCTTGAAACCGCGAGCGGAGGATAGAATGCCAGCCGTACAAGAGACGGTCGAGCGCGTGAAGCGCATCGACGTCGATCAGTATCGTTATGGGTTTGAGACCCTGATCGAGTCTGACAAGGCCCCCAAGGGGCTGTCGGAAGAGACCGTCAAGTTCATTTCCGAGAAGAAGAACGAACCCGCCTGGATGCTCCAGTGGCGGCTTGAGGCCTATCGGCGCTGGCTGACCATGGCCGAGCCGACCTGGGCGCGTGTCGACTATCCCAAGAT
This sequence comes from Bradyrhizobium sp. 199, assembly GCF_023073355.1. Taxonomy (GTDB): domain Bacteria; phylum Pseudomonadota; class Alphaproteobacteria; order Rhizobiales; family Xanthobacteraceae; genus Bradyrhizobium. The sequence goes on along the minus strand of NZ_JADPJI010000005.1, from coordinate 1,707,317 downwards.
CGACTTCCAGGACCTCTACTACTATTCGGCGCCGAAGCCGAAGAAGACGATCACCTCGCTCGACGAGATCGATCCGGAGATCCTCAAGACCTACGAGAAGCTCGGTATCCCCTTGCGGGAAGTCGCCATGCTCGAAGGCGTGGAACCGAAGCCGGGCGAGGAAGATCCGGCCCGCCGCAAGATCGCGGTCGATGCGGTCTTCGATTCGGTCTCGGTCGCGACCACGTTCAAGGCCGAGCTGAAGAAGGCCGGCGTGATCTTCATGCCGATCTCGGAGGCGATCCGCGAGCATCCTGAATTGGTGCAGAAATATCTGGGATCGGTGGTTCCGACCTCGGACAATTTCTATGCGACGCTGAACTCGGCAGTGTTCTCGGACGGCTCGTTCGTCTATGTGCCGCCCGGCGTGCGCTGCCCGATGGAGCTGTCGACCTATTTCCGCATTAACGAGCGCAACACCGGCCAGTTCGAGCGGACGCTGATCATCGCGGACAAGGGCTCGTACGTCTCTTACCTCGAAGGCTGCACTGCGCCGCAGCGTGACGAGAACCAGCTGCACGCAGCCGTGGTCGAGCTCGTCACGCACGAGGACGCCGAGATCAAATATTCGACGGTTCAGAACTGGTATCCCGGCAATTCGGAAGGCAAGGGCGGCATCTACAATTTCGTCACCAAGCGTGGCGACTGCCGCGGCAACAATTCGAAGATCTCGTGGACCCAGGTCGAGACCGGTTCGGCGATTACCTGGAAGTATCCGAGCTGCATTCTCCGCGGTGATAATTCGCGGGGCGAGTTCTACTCGATTGCGATCTCGAACGGTTATCAGCAGGTCGATAGCGGCACCAAGATGATCCATCTCGGCAAGAACACGTCGAGCCGCATCATCTCCAAGGGCATCGCCGCCGGCAGGTCGCAGAACACCTATCGCGGTCTCGTGACGGCACATCGCAAGGCGACCGGCGCGCGCAACTTCACCGCCTGCGATTCCCTGCTGATCGGCGACAAATGCGGCGCGCACACCGTGCCGTACATCGAGGCCAAGAACTCGTCGGCGACGTTCGAGCACGAGGCCACCACGTCGAAAATCTCCGAGGACGTGCTGTTCTACTGCATCCAGCGCGGCCTCACCCAGGAAGAAGCTGTCGGCCTGGTCGTCAACGGCTTCGTCAAGGACGTGCTGCAGCAGCTGCCGATGGAGTTCGCGGTGGAAGCGCAGAAGCTGATCTCGATCTCGCTGGAAGGGTCGGTCGGCTAGCTTCGGTCTCATCCCGAGGGGGCCGCGGAACGCGGCCGTCTCGAAGGATCGATACCGGAAAGATTGTTGGCCTTGCCCTTCGAGACGCGCCTTTCGGCGCTCCTCAGGGTGAGGGGATAGATGGAAAAACAAAATGGCTTTGCTTGAAGTGAAAGACCTGAAGGTTCGTGTCGAGGAGCGTGAGATCCTCCACGGGCTGACGCTGACCGTGAACGAGGGCGAGGTGCACGCGATCATGGGGCCGAACGGCTCCGGCAAGTCGACGCTCTCGCACGTCATCGCCGGCAAGCCCGGCTATGAGGTCACCGACGGCCAGGTCCTGTTCAAGGGCGAGGACCTGCTGGAGATGGAGCCGAATGAGCGCGCCGCCAAGGGCGTGTTCCTGGCGTTCCAGTACCCGGTCGAGATTCCCGGTGTCGCCACCATGAACTTTCTGCGCACCGCGCTGAACGCCCAGCGCAAGGCGCGCGGCGAGGACGAATACTCCACCCCGGACTTCCTCAGGAAGGTCCGCGAGGTCTCGAAGTCGCTGAACATCCCGCAGGACATGCTCAAGCGCGGCGTCAATGTCGGCTTCTCCGGCGGCGAGAAGAAGCGCAACGAAGTGCTGCAGATGGCGCTGTTCGAGCCGAGCCTGTGCATCCTCGACGAGATGGATTCGGGCCTTGACATCGATGCGCTGCGCATCGCGGCCGACGGCGTTAATGCGCTCCGCTCGCCGGAGCGCGCGATGGTCGTCATCACCCACTATCAGCGGCTCCTCAATTACATCGTGCCCGACGTCGTGCACGTGATGTCCAAGGGCCGCGTTGTGAAGAGCGGCGGCAAGGAATTGGCGCTGGAGCTGGAAGCGTCCGGCTACGCTCAATTTGAGGCCGCGTAAGGAATCTGCAATGAACGTTGCTGTGGCAAAGACCGGAAAGGGCCGCGCGGTGAGCGATCTCTTCACCAGCGCCGAGGGCCGGCTGCCGGGTTCGTCCGCCGTCACCGCAGTGCGCCGCGAGGCGTTCGAGACCTATGAGCGTCTCGGCCTGCCGCACCGCCGGATCGAGGAATGGAAATACACGGACCTGCGTGCGTTGGTCGGCGAGGTTCTGCCGCTGGCAGCCGCGCCCGACGCGGCCGTGTTGAAGCGCGCCGCCGACGCGGTGAAGGCGCACGCGATGGACGGCGCCCGCAAGCTGGTGCTGGTCGACGGCGTGTTCGCGGCCGAGCTCTCCGACGTGAAGGCGCTTGTCGCCGAGGCGGGCTTCAGGACTCTGCGCGAGACGCTGGAGAAGGATGCCGCTCTGCTGAAGACCGCGTCTACCGATGCCATGATCTCGCTGAACGCGGCGATGGCGACCGACGGAGTCGTGCTGTCGATCGCTGACGGTGCCAAGCTGTCCGCGCCGATCCAGATCATCCACATCGCAATCGCTTCGTCGGCGTCGGCGTTCACCCGCTCGCTGATCACGGTCGGGAAGGGCGCTCGCGCCACCATCGTTGAGACTTTTGTCGCGGCGGGCGCCAAGGCCTACCAGGTCAACGACGCCGTCCTCGTCTCGGTCGGCGATGATTCGGACATTGCGCATATTCGCCTGATGGACGATGCGCCTGACGCGATGAACGTCTCGTCGCACTTCGTCACCGTCGGCGCCAACGTGAAGTTCAACTTCTTCAACATGACCACCGGCGCCGCGGTCAGCCGCCTGCAGGGCTTCATCACGCTGGCGGGCGAGGGCAGCGAGCTCTCGGCCAACGGCGTCAATTTGTTGCAGAAGACCGAGCATGGCGACACCACGCTGGTCGTCGACCATGCGGTGCCGAACTGCGTCAGCCGCGAGATCTTCCGTGCCGTGATCGACGATCGCGCCCATTCGGTGTTCCAGGGCCGCATCATTGTGCGTCCCGACGCGCAGAAGACCGACGGCAAGATGATGATCCGCGCGCTGCTGCTCTCGGACGAAGCCGAGGCCGACAACAAGCCCGAGCTCGAGATTTTTGCCGACGACGTCTCCTGCGGCCACGGCGCCACCGCGGGCGCACTCGACGACAGCCTGCTGTTCTATCTGAAGGCGCGCGGGCTGCCGGAGAAGCAGGCCCAGGCACTGCTGATCCAGGCCTTCGTCGGCGAGGCGATCGAGCAGATCGCCGATGACGGTTTGCGCGAGCACGTGATCGGCATTGCCGAGCGCTGGCTGGAGCGGCGCCAATGAGCACGCATCCCGCAGTCAAGAACGGCACCTATGACGTCACGCGCGTGCGCCAGGATTTCCCGGCGCTCGCGATGCAGGTCTATGGCAAGAATCTGGTCTATCTCGACAACGCCGCCTCGGCGCAGAAGCCGCGCGCGGTGCTGGACCGCATGACGCAGGCCTATCAGTCCGAATACGCCAACGTGCATCGCGGCCTGCATTACCTCGCCAACGCCGCGACCGAAGCCTATGAGGGCGGCCGCACCAAGGTGGCGCAGTTCATCAATGCGCCCCGCACGGAAGAGGTGATCTTCACCCGCAATGCGACGGAGGCGATCAATCTGGTCGCGTCTTCGTGGGGTGGCCCGAACATCGGAGAAGGCGACGAGATCGTCATCTCGATCATGGAGCACCACTCCAACATCGTGCCCTGGCATTTCCTCAGGGAGCGCCAGGGTGCCGTGATCAAATGGGCGCCGGTCGACGACGAGGGGAATTTCCTAATCGACGAGTTCGAGAAGCTGCTGACGTCGAAGACCAAGCTGGTCGCGATCACGCAGATGTCGAACGCGCTCGGCACCATCGTGCCGGTCAAGGAGGTCGTCAGAATCGCCCATGCGCGCGGCATTCCCGTGCTGGTCGACGGCAGCCAGGGCGCAGTCCATCTGCCGATCGACGTCCAGGACATCGGCTGTGACTTCTACGTCTTCACCGGCCACAAGGTATACGGTCCGACCGGCATCGGCGTGCTCTGGGCCAAATATGACCATCTTGTCGCGATGCGCCCCTTCAACGGCGGCGGCGAGATGATCCGCGAGGTCTCGCGCGACTTCATCAGCTATGGCGATCCCCCGCACAAGTTCGAGGCGGGCACGCCCGCGATCGTCGAGGCCGTCGGCCTTGGCGCCGCCATCGACTACGTCAATTCGATCGGCAAGGAGCGCATCGCCGCCCACGAGCACGATCTCACCACCTATGCCCAGGAACGGCTGCGCGAGATCAACTCGCTGCGGCTGATCGGGACGGCGCGGGGCAAGGGCCCGGTGATCTCCTTCGAGCTCGAAGGCGCGCACGCCCACGATGTCGCGACCGTGATCGACCGCCAGGGCATCGCGGTGCGGGCCGGCACCCATTGCGTGATGCCCCTTTTAGAGCGTTTCAACGTGACGGCCACCTGCCGGGCCTCGTTCGGCATGTACAATACGCGGGAAGAAGTCGATCATCTGGCACAGGCGCTGTTGAAGGCGCGGGATTTGTTCGCATGAGTGACACGGCCGAAATCAAAGCTAGTCCAATGGAGACCCGGTCGGCGCTGCCGCCGGAGGAGACCGAGCGGCTGACCACCGAGATCATCGCCGGGCTCAAGACCGTGTTCGATCCGGAAATCCCGGCCGATATCTACGAACTCGGGCTGATCTACAAGGTCGAGATCAAGGACGATCGCTCGGTCGATGTCCAGATGACGCTGACGACGCCGAATTGCCCGGCTGCCGGCGAGCTGCCGACCATGGTTGAGAACGCGGTTGCCAGCGTCCCTGGCGTCGGCGTGGTCGACGTCAAGGTCGTCTGGGAGCCGGCCTGGACGCCGGAACGCATGAGCGACGAGGCCCGCCTCGTGCTGAACATGTGGTGACGCGTAACCTTGGCTTTAGATCTTTGGCATTGAATTTGCGCGGCAACGGACCACATCATTGACATGACACAGATATCGTCGGGCTCGACACCAGCATCCACTCCGAAGCCGCGGCGGCCCCGCCCGCAGGTGATGCGGCTGACGGACGCCGCTGCCCAGCGCATCACGGAGCTGACCCAGCGCGCCGATTCCGAGATCGTGGGCCTGCGCGTCGGCGTCAAGAACGGCGGCTGCGCCGGCCAGTCCTACACGGTCGAATACGCCCACGATGTCCGCCCGACCGACGAGGTCGTCGAGGACAAGGGCGTCAAGATCCTGGTCGATCCCAAGGCCGTGCTGTTCCTGCTCGGCACCGAGATGGACTACAAGACCGACAGGATGCAGGCCCAGTTTGTCTTCAACAACCCCAACCAGATCTCCGCCTGCGGCTGCGGCGAGTCGGTCGAGCTGCGGCCGGCCAAGATCGACGGGTAGTTTCGTCTCCACGCTCTTCCGTGTCCCGGACCCGCTGCAGCGCGCTTGCGCTGCTGCGCAGAGCCGGGACCCGCGCTATACTTTCAGTCCCCCGGCTCAGCAGGGCACCGGTTCACGGCGCGCTGCGTCCCGGGCACGAGAGAGCGTGCATATGGACCGTGAATTCCTGACCGACCTGTTCGCCGATTTCGGTCCCGTCACCATCCGAAAAATGTTCTCTGGCTACGGCATCTCCGCCGATGGCATCAACTTCGCGCTGGCCTTGCGCGCCGGCCTGTTCTTCCGCGCCGACGAAGTGACCATTCCGGACTTTGAGGCCGAAGGCTCAAAGCCGTTCCAATATTCGACCCGCGCCAAGAGCGTGACGGTGAACTCCTACTGGGAGCTGCCGGCTCGGTTGTTCGACGATTCCGAGGAGTTGGTCCAATGGGCGAGGGCGGCACTCGCCGCCGCGCAGCGCGCCAAGGTGAAGAAGCGGCCGAAGGCGAAGAAGGCGGCGAAGAAGGTCGCGAAGGCTGCGAAGAAGGCGGCAGCGAAGAAGCCGATTGCGAAGAAGAGATCGACCAAGAAAGCAGCCGCGAGAGCACTGCGGTAGGGTGGGCAAACGGGGAGCGTGCCCACCATTCACGATCGTAGCGCTGGAGAGATGGTCGGCACGGCGCTGCGCGCCTTTGCCCAATCTGCGGGACCGGACGTTCAGTCCACGGTCTTTGTAAGGCCCACTCTCATATCTTTGGCCGTGAAGACACTGAGGCTATCCGCAAGCACCCGGCCGTCGGCAATTCCGAGCACCAGCTTGCCGCGCCGGACCTGGCGCATGGTGACCTCGTAGCGTGCACATCGCGTGTCCGGTGTGATCTCGCCGGTGCACTCCACTTCGCCGACGCCGATGGCGCGGCCTTTGCCCGGTGAGCCCGACCAGCCGAGCCAGTAGCCGATCATCTGCCACATGGCGTCGAGCCCCAGGGTCGCCGGCATCATCGGGTCGCTGCGGTAGTGGCAATCGAAGAACCAATGGCCAGCCGCGATATCGAGCTCCCCGACGATATGGCCTTTGCCGAACGCGCCGCCGTCCATGCTGATTTCCGTGATGCGATCCATCATCAGCATCGGCGGTGCCGGCAATTGCGCGTTGCCGGGGCCGAAATAGCCGCCTTCGCTCGATCTCAGCAGCTCGTCCCTGGTATAGGACGGTTGCGGCGTGTGGAAATCGTGGGGGTTGGACAAGACGGGAAGTCCTCGCGGTCAGGCGCATTGAGGCGGCGGGGAAGATGTCGTTCGCCAGGTGAGGAAGTCAAGCGCGGGACATTTTTTTGGCGCGCGGCTTCCATCACGCCACGCGGCTATGCGTCTCGATCGCGTATTCCGGATCGGCTTCGCAGATCACGCGGTTGCGGCCGTTACGCTTTGCGGCATAGAGGCAGGCATCCGCACGCTCGATCAGCGCATCGGTGTCGTCGCCCTGCTTGAGCATGGAGACGCCGACGGAGATGGTGACGCGGCCGAGGATCTCGCCGGTGGACTTCTTCTTCAACTCCTTCGCCATCACCGCGCGGCGGATGTGGTCGGCCACCGTAAGCGCCTGACGCAGCGCCGTGTTGGGCAGCACGACCGCGAACTCCTCGCCGCCATAGCGTGCGGTGATATCCTGGCCCTTGATGGTCTGCTTCAGCGAAAGGCCGACGAGCCGCAGCACCTGGTCGCCGGTCAGATGGCCGTAGGAATCGTTGAACGATTTGAAGTGATCGATGTCGAACAGCAGCAGCGACAGCGGCTCACCCGAGGCGAGTGCGTTCTGCACGGCCATATCGATCATGCGATCGAAGTATTTGCGGTTGCCGAGTCCGGTGAGCGGGTCGGTCAGGCTCTCCGCGCGGATCGCCTCGAGGCTCTGTTGCAGATTGCTGATCTCGTTCTTCGATAGCATCAGCCGGTCTTCCAGCGCCTTGTTGGTCTCGCGCATCTCGCCCGTCGAACGCAGCAGCGTTTCGACGATCGACTTGATCTGCTCACGGCTCTTGGCCGACGAGAGTTTTTCGGTGGCGCCCGACAGGCTGGCATCGTAGGAGCCGGTCACGCCGAGTGCATCGCCCAAGACCTTCATAACGTCGTCGATCTCGCCGATGACGCGCGCGCCGACCTTGTCGATGCGGTCGGTGGTCTTGATGTGGGAGAGATACGTCTCGTAGATCTGTTCGAGATCGGCTTCAGTCAGCTTGCCGCTGCGCGCCAGCGTCTCGTTGACAACCTTGTTGAGCGGCGCGTTGTAGCCGGTGGCGTAGACGTACCAGATCTCGTAATTGCGGGGAATTGCCGTCTGTCGCAGCGATCGGATCTGACCGAGCGCCACTTCGGCGAACGCCATCGTGCGTTCGTGTTCGTCGAGAACCTTGACCACGGAACATACCCCGCAGCGGTCGGTGCGCCATCGACCGCAGCAATGCTTAAATTATGTTCGTAGGCTAGCGGACGATCGTGAACACCCCGTAAATATACGTTCACGGAGCGTCTATAACGTGTGCTTCGTCTTCTCAACCGGAACCTGCAGCGCGCTCGCGCGTCAGGCGCCGGCGGGGGAGCGAACCGGCCGCAGCAGAAACGCCGGCAGATGCGAGTGATCGCCCGGCTCGGAGTCGGCCTCGCGTTGGCGGCGGGGCTCGGGACGGCCGATCGACGGCACATGCGACGGATTGGCCGGCTGGCGGGCGGCACGACGCGGCTCGGCTGATGGCCTCGCTTCACGCGGAGGCCGCGCCTCGCGTGCAGGCTTGGACTCGGCCGCGGGCCGTGTTTCGGCTGAAGGACTTGCTTCGCCACGCGGCTCACGCGGCTCATGGCTGCGCTCACGGTCGCGGCCGCGCTGCGGCTTGCCGCGCCCGCCGCGTGAACGTTCGCGGCCACGCGGCTCGCGCGGACGCTCGGTCCCATCGGAGGCTTCAGTGTGGATTTCAAAATCGCCCTCGGCGAGCGGAATGCTCTGTCCGATCAGCTTCTCGATCGCCACCATCGACTTCTGGTCGAGCCGCGTCACGAGCGAGATTGCCATGCCGGACCGGCCTGCGCGGCCGGTGCGGCCGACGCGATGGACATAATCGTCGGGATGGTGAGGGACGTCGAAATTGAAGACGTGGCTAACCTCGGGGATGTCGAGGCCGCGGGCGGCGACGTCGGAGGCGACCAGCAGCGGCAGCTCGCCCTTGCGGAACTGGTCGAGCGCGGCCGTACGAGCCGACTGGTCCATGTCGCCGTGCAGCGCGCCGACGCTGAACCCGTGCTTCTGCAGCGATTTGTGAACGACGGCGACGTCGCGCTTGCGATTGCAGAAGATAATCGCGTTTTGGAGGTCCTTGGCTTCGCGCAGCAGGCGGCGCAGCAGCTCGCGCTTCTCGTGCGCCTCGCGCCCGGCGGGCACCTGGACCTGCGTGACGGTTACGGCGGTGGTCGCGGGCTTGGACACCTCGACCTTCTGCGGATTGTGCAGGAAGGTCTCGGTGATGCGCCGGATCTCCGGCGGCATGGTCGCGGTGAAGAACAGGGTCTGCCGCGTGAACGGGACGAGCTTGCAGACGCGCTCGATGTCGGGAATGAAGCCCATGTCCAGCATGCGGTCGGCTTCGTCGATGACGAGAAGCTCGACGCCGGTGAGCAGCAATCCGCCGCGCTCGGTGTGGTCGAGCAGGCGGCCGGGGGTGGCGATCAGCACGTCGACGCCGCGCGTCAGCTTGGCATCCTGGTCTCCGAAGGAGACGCCGCCAATCAACAGCGCGACATTGAGCTTCTGGCCGGCGCCGTAGCGGTCAAAGTTCTCCTTGACCTGGGCCGCGAGCTCGCGGGTCGGCTCGAGGATCAGCGTGCGCGGCATGCGAGCTCGGGCGCGCCCTTTCTCGAGGATGGTGAGCATCGGCAGCACGAAAGCCGCGGTCTTGCCGGTGCCGGTCTGGGCGATGCCGAGCACGTCCTTGCGTGCGAGGACGTGGGGGATCGCCTGTTCCTGAATGGGGGTGGGGATGGTGTAACCGGTGGCCGCCACTGCGGCGAGGACTTTTTCGGATAGTCCGAGATTTGAAAAGGACATTGAGCCTCTGGTCGAAACCGCCGTTCGGAATCGAGGATGATTAAGGCTGTCGCGTTTCACCCCGAAACGGCGCGCTCTCAAAGAAGCTGGGGGTGCTGACTCACGCGGACAAAGCGCCAGGCTCAAGAATCGGTCTTCGATCTGAGCCGCGTCGCCCCGGAACATAGGCGGGAATCGGCCAAAGTCAATGGAGCAGGCCCGGAAGGCCCTAAAAAACCCGAGTATTTACCAAATACCGGAGGCAACGGGGCTTTTCCGTCTGGCGCCGCCTTCAGGCCGGAGCCGCCAAAACGGCGGCTAAGGCCATCCGAGCCCCGGGTCCGCCAGTCACCGAGGGCGATGCAGTAGGCGGCATTGAAGGCCCGATAGTAGGTCGCCCGGCTCTCGAAGCCGCAGGCGGCCGCGATGTCAGCGATCAGCGGCTCGGGCGCCTCGCATCAGCGGTGCAGTAGGGCAGGTCGGTATGGCTGGCGGCGAAGCTGCCATTGGCGATTGCGAAGTCGCTGCCGCGCATCCGCCGAACCAGCCCCTGCTGCCGAGTTGCTGGTAGACGCAGATGGCGTCGCCCGGCGCCGAGGCGATGTCGGACGTGCCCCTTGAACCGCCGTTGCGCCTCGGCCGACTATCACACAGCGGCAGGGGGTCCAATGAACTGCCGCTCGAAGGAAGCGGCGTGGAGCCGCTGCAACGGGAATTTTGCGATGACGCGGCTTTTCAGAATTCTGGCGGCCCTTGGCCTCCTGGCGGGCCTGAGCGCCTTCGCAGCTCCCGCTTGTGCCGAGAAGCGCGTCGCGCTCGTCGTCGGCAACAACGACTACAGGAATGTCCCGAAGCTGCTCAAGGCGGTCAACGATGCCCGTACCATGGGCGATACGCTGAAGCAGCTCGGCTTCTCGGTAATGGTGGCGGAGAACCAGAGCCGGCAGCAATTCTCCGAGACCTTGCTCGCCTTCGACAAGGCGATCGAGCCCGGCGATACCGCGTTCTTCTTCTTCGCGGGCCACGGCTTCGAGATCGCGGGTCAGAACTATCTGCTGCCCACGGATGTGCCGTCCGCGAGCGAGGGGCAGGAAGAGCTGGTGCGCGACGCCTCCATCCTGGCCGACCGCATCGTCGAGCGCCTTCAGAACAAGAAGGCGCGGACCTCTATCCTGGTGTTCGACGCCTGCCGCAACAACCCGTTCGAGCGCAAGGGCACCCGCGCGGTCGCCGGCGCCGGCGGGCTTGCCCCCATGACGCAATTGCCTGAAGGCGTGTTCTCGGTGTTCTCGGCAGGGCCGCGCCAGACCGCGCTCGACCGTCTGTCCAACGACGATTCCAATCCCAATTCGGTGTTCACGCGCACCTTCGCCAAGGAGCTGCTCAAGCCCGGCGAGAACCTCGTGCAGGTGGCGCAGCGCACCCGCCGGGCCGTCAGCGAGATGGCCGATACCGTGAAGCACAGGCAGGTGCCTGTCTATTTCGACCAGATGGTCGACGACGTGTTCCTCAGCGGCCTCGCCAAGGATGCCGTTGTGCGTTCGGACGACCCGCCTCCGCAGAAGCTTGCGGCGCTGCCGCCGGTCTCAGTGCCGCAGCTGCCGAAGGAGGAGGCCACCAATGCGCCGATCGCGAGCTTCTCGCGGCACAATGGCGGCTGGAGCGTGGTGTTCTCCTTCGCCGACCCCGCGCTCGGCATTTCCTGGCGCATGGCCGGCAAGGGCGATTTCCGCGAGACCGGCTTCATCGACACGCTCGATCCGCGCACGCGCAAGCGGATGCCGAACCCGTCGATCGAACTGCCGTCGGACGCTTCGGCCGGCACCATCGAGGTCCGCTATGTCGATCAGTCCGGGGACATGCAGGGGCCGTTCCCGATCAGGTTCGATCCCGAGGCCGCGCTGATCCGCGACCAGCGCAAGATCCTCGACATGACCGCGACGAGTTGGCTGTCGTTCCGCGAGTTCAACGGGCTGCTGGTCTACTACACGCACCTCGTGTCCTATCGCTGCGCCATCCGCGAGGTGCGCATCGGCATCGATAGCGCCGTGCCCAACCAGGTGCTGAAGATGCCGCCTTGCGACATGCGCGATCCCAGCGCGATCACCGCCGGCATGCCGCTCTACATGAAGCTCGCTCCCGCGACGCAGTCCGTCTCGGTGGAGCTGACCTATCGCGACGGCAGCGTCTCGGAGATCAAGAGCTTTCGCAGCGCGAACCGGAGTAATAATTGAGCGGTTCGATCGTGCCCGCGAGGCGGCTCGATAAGCTGGGCGCCTTTTATCGGTAGCGAATGCTGGATCGTTGTTGTTCGTCGTTCTGGCGATGGCCCCGATGTCAACGACACGGGCTTTGCGAGAGAGATTAGCGGCAAGGAACTTCTTCCGGGCTGACGTGCATTTGTTGAGCATGCGAGCGGGTGACTGAAGAGCAGGCAGCTTGCGCCGCCGCCATCGACGCGATCGTTTTTGTAGGCGAGGTTCTGCCTGCCGGAATCAAATTTTGCGCTCCCGAAGGGAATACATTGGGCGACGGAGCCAGCATTGCCATTCGATACATGGAAAGCATCCAGAAATGCTCGAGAAGCATTTCCCGATTATCCTTCTAAAGTCATTTCCAGAGGCGTAGCCCTGCAAGTGAGGTGACGTCCCCCCAGAAGAGCCGCCTCAGCCGTGAAGGGAGTAGCCCCAATCCTACCGCGAGCCCAAAATCGCCGTGGATTGGGGTCGAAGCTTATGTTCACTTTGGAACATAACCCGTCCTCATGAGTTCCCTACACCGAAACGCACAGCGAGGTGCGGCAGGGGGAAAGCATGCAAGGGTCGCTAGTTGTTGTCCTCGTTGTCGAGGACGATCAGCTTATCCGAGACATGGTGGCGGACGCATTGGGCGATGGCGGTTTTGAAGCCGAGGTCGCCGTCAGTGGTGAGGATGCAGTTACCCTTCTGCAGAGTGACCAAGCCAAGTATCGCGCGATCATCACCGATATAAATTTGTTCGGCAAGCTCGATGGCTGGCAAGTCGGCCACCGCGCCAGGGAGCTAAACCCGGATATCCCCGTCATTTACATGACCGGTGCGGCGGCCGATCAATGGTCCGCCAACGGCGTGCCCAACAGCATCCTATTGAACAAGCCATTTGCACCAGCGCAGGTCGTAGCAGCGGTGGCTCAGCTTCTGAACACCGGCGCGCCGCCAGCGTAGGGCTGTCTCCTGAAAGGAGTGGTCAGCTCGGGGAGATGCCGGGATGAGCATTGCCAGCAGCAAATGGCTTGTTCGGAGAAACCGCCTTCTCGGCCGCTAAGGTTGGGGGCTGCTGGTTTTTCCGATCGTATCGCACGCCGTTGCCGCCGGCCGCATGATTTGTCCGCATCCGGATATGAGTACGATTCCATGGAAGCCTGCATAGGATCGCTATTCCGGATTAACTATCCAACGGACCGCCCTGAACGAGATCTACGATTCAACTGGTCGGATCTTGAGGTTCAACCAGACCGTTTCGAAAGATCGATTTCGACGCGATCCCAGTTCGCTGCCCCAAGGAAAGCGAACGTCTATTCGCGGCAGAGGAACAACTGCTTGGCCGCCTGGATTGTCTGTCAAACCAGGGAGACGATCCATGATCCGCAAAGCCCTCCTCGTGACGATCGCTTGTGCCGCGCTTTCGACGATGGCCGTTGCCCAAGGGGGCGGTGGTGGCGGAGGAGGCGGCGGTGGTGCGGGTAGCGGTGGTGGCGGTGCCAGTGCCGCTTCTGGAACAGGTACCGGAGGCGCGGGCTCTGCGGCCAGCTCGGGTGCCGGAATGGGCACATCCTCCAGCAGCACCAATTCGGGGCCGTCAGCTCCGTCAGGAATGGGGACGCAGGGCACCACCACCGGAGCCAACGTCAACACCAACAGGAGCCAGAGCAACCCGAACGTTCAGCCGCCGACTGCCAACGGCACGTCGCCGACAGCGGCGCAAGCTGCGCGGAACTCTGGTGCCGGCCATGCGCCCAACGGGATGCCGATCGGCAGCCCGGGCAGCGGGACCAGCAATGAAGATCAGAAATAGTCTGGTTCCTGTCCAGGATAGGCCCGCGCGGTGCGGGCCTACCAGGATCGGACGGGTCGGCATGACCTGAGCTGCCGGGCAGCGTTCGACATCCAGCACCCAAATTCAGACGCCGATCACCCGGAATCGGCGCTACATTGTTCGCCATATCTTGATCGATACTCGCATCGGGATCGTGGCTGCAATGGCGTCCGACCAACACTCGAACCGTAGGAAGAAAGTCCGCTGCTGCGTTGTCGGCGGCGGGCCGGCCGGCATGATGCTCGGATATCTCCTGGGGCGGGCCGGCATCGAGGTCGTGGTGCTGGAGAAGCATGGGGATTTCTTCCGCGATTTCCGCGGCGACACCGTGCATCCCTCGACGCTTGAAGTCATGGACGAGCTCGGCCTGATCGACGGCTTCCTGAAGCTGCCGCATCAGCGCCTGCAGAAGATGGACGGCCTGTTCGGCGGCACGCCGGTGCGCATTGCCGATCTCAGCCGGCTCCACACCAAATACCCCTTCATCGCCTTCATGCCGCAATGGGACTTCCTGAATTTCCTGCGCGAGGCCGGCCGGCGCTTTGCTTCGCTCGAGGTGATGATGAGCACGGAGGCGGTCGATCTGATCCGCCGCGGCGAGACCATCGCGGGCGTGCGCGCGAAAACGCCTGACGGCATCATCGACATCGAAGCCGATCTCACCATCGCCTGCGACGGCCGGCATTCGACGCTGCGCGAGCGCGCGGGCCTTGCCGTCGAGGAGATCGGCGCGCCGATGGACGTGCTGTGGTTCCGCGCCGGTCGCCAACCCGACGAGACCGAAAGCGTGTTCGCGCGCGTCGAGCCCGGCAAGATGATGATCACCTTCGATCGCGGCGACTATTGGCAATGCGCCTATGTCATCGCCAAGGGACAGCACGAGACGGTGAAGGCGAGGGGGCTTCAGGCGCTGCTCGACGACGTCGTGCGCATGGCGCCGATCCTCAGGTCCGGCATTGCCGAGGTGAAGAGCTTCGGCGACGTCAAGCTGCTGACCGTCGCGATCAACCGCCTGGCGCGCTGGACGCGGCCGGGCCTGCTGTGCATCGGCGACGCCGCGCATGCGATGTCGCCGATCGGCGGCGTCGGCGTCAATCTCGCCGTGCAGGATGCGGTGGCGACCGCCAACCTGCTGGCGGACAAGATGCAGCACGGCTGTCCGTCGGAGCACGATCTCGACGCCGTCAGGCGTCGCCGCGAGTTCCCGGTGAAGATGACGCAGCGCATGCAGGTCATTGTCCAGAACAAGATCATCAGCGGCGCCCTGAAAGGCGGCGACCGGCCGCTCAAAGTGTCGCTGATCGTGCGCCTCATTACCGCGCTGCCGTGGCTCCAGGGCATTCCGGCGCGCCTGCTTGCGCTCGGCGTGCGGCCCGAGCACGTGCATTCGAAGGCGGCGCCGGCATCGTAGCGCAGGGAATCGGTAGGGATAATGTTGCGTTAAATCGCGCGTTCGGCGTTGCGAGCGTGCAACAGCGCTCACGGATTTTCGGACCAACGCGCGCCGATGCGCCGCGTTAACTTTGTTGATTCGAATTTTAGTAACACCCGTCTGTGACCGTGCGCTCATCAAAGGACACGGGGTGTACCATGCGTAATAAATTGATTGCCGCCTTCGCCTGCACGACCGCTCTGGTTTCAACGGGCGCGGCGTCCGCCGCCGATCTCGGCGCGCGCTACACGAAGGCGCCTGCCTACGCCGAGCCGCTGTTCAACTGGACCGGCTTCTATGTCGGCGGCCACATCGGCGGCGCATGGACCAACGAGCAGTTCATCAACAACGGGATCGGCGCGCCGTTCGGCGACCTCGTCCCGGGCCAAGGCTATCGTCAGCGCAACTCGGGCATCATGGGCGGCGCCCAGATCGGCTACAACTGGCAAGCCAACAACTACGTGTTCGGCATGGAAGGCACGATCTCCGGCCTCAACAACAAGGGCTCGTTCACGAACACCGCGTTTGGCGCCGGCGACGATGTGTTCTCCTGGCGCGCCAACGTGCTTGCGACCGTCGTCGGCCGGGCCGGCTTCGCCGTGCAGAACAACCTCTTCTACATCAAGGGCGGCTATGCCGGTGTGAACAACCGTCTCTCGGTCAGTGACACCGTCGGTGTGACGGGCTCGGGCGGACAGACCCATTGGGCCAACGGCTGGACCGTCGGCGCCGGCTGGGAATACGGCGTCACCCGCAACTGGATCGTCGGCCTCGAATACAATTACGCGGCGTTCGGCGGCCAGACCTACCAGCTCGGCGGCACCTCGGGTAACTACACCTTCGACGCCAAGCCGCGCGATATCCAGTGGGCCGTCGTGCGCGCGAGCTACAAGTTCGACGCGCCGACCATCGCCCGCTACTGATCACGTCGACCGCAACGCAACCAACGATCAAAAAAAGCACTGCCAAAATTCAAAGCCCCGGCTTGGTCCGGGGCTTCTTTTTTGCGTGGTGCGAGGCCGTCTCAGGCCATCACCGAGAAGCCGCCGTCGACGGGGATTGCGGTGCCTGTGACGAAGGTCGACGCGGACGATGCAAGGAACACGGCGATGCCGGCGAAATCGTCGATGT
This sequence comes from Bradyrhizobium sp. 199, assembly GCF_023073355.1. Classification (GTDB taxonomy): domain Bacteria; phylum Pseudomonadota; class Alphaproteobacteria; order Rhizobiales; family Xanthobacteraceae; genus Bradyrhizobium. The sequence goes on along the minus strand of NZ_JADPJI010000005.1, from coordinate 1,691,087 downwards.
CGCCCCAGCGTCCGGCAGGCGTGCGCGCCAGCACCCGCTCGTGCAATCCCGATACCTGCTGCCGCGCGCCGCGGGTGAGGTCGGTATCGATCCAGCCCGGCAGGATCGCATTGACCTGGATGTTGTCGGGGGCCCAGGCATTGGCGCAGGCGCGCGTGTACTGCACGATGCCGCCCTTGCTTGCCGCATAGGCGGTGGCGAAGCTCGCGCCGAAGATCGACATCATCGAGCCGATGTTGATCACCTTGCCGTTGCCTGACGCCTTCAAGGCCGGATAGGCGAGTTTCGAGCACAGGAAGGCGCTGGTGAGGTTGGTGTTGATCACCTTGTTCCACTCGTCGAGCTCGAGCTCGTGCGGCGGCTTGCGGATGCTCGTGCCGGCATTGTTGACGAGAATGTCGATGCGGCCGAGATCCTTCACCACACGCGCTATCATGGCCTCGATCGCTGCCTTGTCGGTAACGTCGGTCGAAACCGCGATCGCCTTGACGCCGCGCTGCCTGAGATCCTCGACTGCGGCTTTGGACTTCGCCTCGTTGCGTCCGACGACGGCGATATCGGCGCCGGCATCGGCAAGGCCGCGCGCCATGCCGAGCCCGATGCCACCATTGCCTCCTGTTACGACCGCGACCTTGCCGCGGAGATCGAACCGGCTGGATGTCATGCTTGTATTCCCTGGTTTCTTTTATTGGTTGCTCTGCCAGATCAGCACCAGCCCGAAACCGGCCATGGCGGCGCCATAGCCGGCCCATTGCAGCTGGTTGACCATGAAGCTCGATCGCGGCCAGGGAACCGTGCCCGTGCCCTGTCCGATCCAGAGCAGCCCGACGGCGAGGGCAAACAGGCCTGCGACAAGCAGAAATCTGCGCATGCATTCCTCCCTGTCGGTCTGATTCTGTCGCGCCGCGGCGTGAAATGCTGCGGCCACGATAACTTCCCTGCAGACTAGCCTCAGTTTCCGCTCCGGTACAACGTCGGCAGCTATGTCTTAGCGAAGAGTGTGACTGGAGCAGGCCGTCGGACGCTAAACCCGGAAACGAAAAAGCCCCGGCGAGGCCGGGGCTTTTGAAGTCTCTCTGACGATCAGATCAGTAGCGCGTCGCCGGACCACCCCAGTTGAAGCGATAGACCAGCTCGCTGCGCACGCTGTGCTCGCGGAACTTCTGCGTCTCCGACAGGCCGGCCGAGAAGCCGGTAAGCGCGACGTCGGAGCGGTCGAATTCCGAGTAACGATACTCGGTCTTCCAGAACAGGCCGGGCAGGAAGTTGGTCAGGGCATATTCGTCGCCCGTTCCAATGAACCAGCCGCCCTTGGTCGTGCCGGGCAAAGTGCTCGTCGTACCCGCGAAGGCACCGGTGCCGGCCAAAGTTGTCGCCTTCCAGTGCGCCTGGGTGTAGCCGCCCGAAACGTAGGTCAGCAACTGAGGCAGCACCAGATAGCCGACGCGACCGCCGACCGCCCACTGGTAGTCCTGCTTCTGCGATCCAACGCTGATCGGCCCGACGACGCCAGCCGTCGAGATGTCGCCCTTGACGTCCATGAAGTCATAGTCGCCGAACACACCAACAACCCAGTTGTTGAACTGGTAGTCGCAACCAACCTGCACGGTGCCGAACCAACCATCAGCGCCGGTCGACAGGTTCGGGCCGACTGCACCGAAGCCCGCGACAAAATCATTATGGTCGTTCTTGGTGATCGCGCCGCCGCCGCCGGCACCGACGTAGCAGCCGGTCCAGCTTGCCACCGGAGCCGCAGCCACCGGAGCCTTGGTGTAGGGCCGGGCGGCCATGTCAGCAGCCGAGGCCGTTCCGGTCATCGCGGCGACTGCCGTCAGAGCCATCAGAATCTTGTTCATATTCAAATCCCCAGTTTAGGTTCTGTTTAGCGGGCGCGAGCGCCGTTCCGGTCAAATTCGATGGTTGGACTATAGACGGATTCTGCTGGAATGCTGTTGCCGGGCGGACACAGGTGACTGAAAACGATCCGGTGTTGTACGGGGGACACAGCGGCGAGGGAGCAATGTAGCGGCCGAAAAGCAGAGATGCTACAGCGACTTACGCAATCGATTCGAATGCACGCCCAAGATGCAGCCGTCTTGAGAGCCCGCCATATTTACCTGCAGGCAGGAAGCGGCGCAGTCAAAGGCGGAATTGCGCAACCAAATCGCCCCGATTCTTTGTCTCGGCAGCACCGTCTGGGATGTTAGGAGCCGAATTCGGTGCCGAAAGCAGATCTGGCGCCGTCGTGAAGCGCCCAGCAGGTGGAAGCTCAGGCGTTTCGCTTGCGGCTTCCGCTTCAGACGTCCAGCAACTCTTCGCTGGCAAATTCGGCCTTGTCCGAGATGAAGGCGAAGCGCGCCTCGGCCTTGGTGCCCATCAGGCGCTCCACCGAATCGGCCGTGGTGTCGCGGTCGTCGGCAAGCAGAACAACTTTCAGCATGGTCCGCTTGGCGGGATCCATGGTGGTTTCCTTGAGCTGCGCCGGCATCATCTCGCCGAGGCCTTTGAAGCGATTGACCTCGACCTTGGCGTTGGCGTTGAACTCGCTCTTGATCAGCGCTTCCTTGTGCGCGTCATCGCGGGCGTAGACCGACTTCGTGCCGTTGGTCAGCTTGTAGAGCGGCGGCACCGCGAGGAAGAGGTGACCCTCGTCGATCAGCCGCGGCATCTGCCGGTAGAAGAAGGTGATGAGCAGCGAAGCGATGTGAGCGCCGTCGACGTCGGCGTCGGTCATGATGATGATGCGCTGGTAGCGCAGATCCTCTTCGCGATACTGCGCGAGCATGCCGCAGCCGATCGCCTGCACGAGGTCGGCGAGCTGCGTGTTTGCCGTCAGCTTGTCCTTGCCGGCGGACGCGACGTTGAGGATCTTTCCGCGCAACGGCAGCACGGCTTGCGTCTTGCGGTCACGCGCCTGCTTGGCGCTGCCGCCGGCCGAGTCACCCTCGACGATGAACAGCTCTGAGCCGTCGGTGCCGGCGTCGGTGCAGTCGGCGAGCTTGCCGGGCAGGCGCAGCTTCTTGCCCGCCGTCTTGCGCGCGGTCTCCTTCTCCTGGCGGCGGCGCAGCCGCTCCTCCGCACGGTCGACCACGAAGTCGAGCAGCCTGTTGGCCATGTTCGGATTGCCCGACAGCCAATGGTCGAACGGATCCTTCATCGCCTGCTCGACGATGCGCTGCGCTTCCGCGGTGGCGAGACGATCCTTGGTCTGGCCCTGGAATTCGGGCTCGCGGACGAACACCGAGAGCATCACGGCCGCTCCCACCATCACGTCTTCGGAGGTGATGGAGGCTGCGCGCTTGCCCTGGCCGACGCGCTCGGCGTGATCCTTCAGGCCGCGCAAGAGCGCGCTGCGCAAACCGGATTCGTGCGTACCGCCATCCGGCGTCGGCACGGTGTTGGTGTAGGAGGATAGGAAGCCATCCGCATCCGCGGTCCACGCCACCGCCCATTCGCAGGCGCCGTGCGCGCCGTTGCGGCCCGACTTGCCGGAGAAGATGTCGGGATGCACCAGGGTGTCGGCGTGGATCGCAGCCGCCAGATAGTCCTTGAGGCCGCCGGGGAAGTGGAACGTCGCTTCGGCCGGTACATCCTCGATGCCCTTGAGCAGGTCGGGCGCGCAGTTCCAGCGGATCTCGACGCCGCCGAACAGATAGGCCTTCGAGCGCGTCATCTTGAACAGGCGCTGCGGCTTGAACGCAGCCTTGGCGCCGAAGATGTCGGTGTCGGGCTTGAAGCGCACGCGCGTGCCGCGGCGGTTGTTGACCTTGCCGAGGTCCTCGAGCTTGCCCTTCGGGTGTCCGCGCTCGAAAATCATGCGGTGCAGCTTCTGGCCGCGCGCAACTTCGACCTCGAGACGCGAGGACAGGGCGTTCACCACGGAGATGCCGACGCCGTGCAGACCGCCTGACGTCTCGTAGACCTTGGAGTCGAACTTGCCGCCCGAATGCAGCGTGCACATGATGACTTCAAGCGCCGACTTCTTCGGGAACTTCGGATGAGGATCGATCGGGATGCCGCGGCCATTATCGGTGACGGTGAGGAACCCGTCTGCGCTGAGCTCGACTCCGATGAAGGTCGCGTGCCCGGCCAGCGCCTCGTCCATCGAGTTGTCGATGACTTCGGCGAACAGATGATGCAACGCCTTCTCATCGGTGCCGCCGATATACATGCCCGGCCGGCGCCGCACCGGCTCCAGGCCTTCGAGCACCTCGATGTCGGCCGCGGTGTAGTCCGCTTCCCCGCCGCTCGCGCGCGGCGCCGGCTTGGCAGCGCGGGGTTTCGGCTCGTCGCCGCCGAAAAAGTCGTCTTTTACTTTGGGTTTCAACTGCTTGGACATATATCTTGATGCGTTTTGAGGACCGCATGAGCGGCGAATCGATTAGGCCGACTATGCCACTTCTCACTTGGAAAGGTTATCGGAGGGCGAGCCGGGCGGTGTGGTTGGGGGCCAATCCCGGCGATTTTGCGCCGCAGCCCTGCAATTGTCGGCAAATTGACCTGCCGGTCCGCGCCGAACCTGGATTTGTGACTTGATGTCACACAAGTCCTTGGCTTACCAGTCTTTTTCATCGAGCAGCACCTGGAGACGGGGCGGGAAGGCTATTTTTGATGGAGCAGTTTGCGCACGCCCTGGCCGATTTCGTGCGCGTTCACCAGGCCTGGGCGGCTCCGATCGTGTTCCTGCTCGCGTTCGGAGAATCGCTCGCCTTCATCTCGCTGCTGATCCCGGCCTGGGGCGCGCTGGTGGGAATTGGCGCGCTGATCGGAGCGAGCGGCATCAGCTTCTATCCGGTCTGGATTGCCGGCGGCCTTGGTGCGGCGCTGGGTGACTGGGTCTCCTACTGGTTCGGCTTTCGCTACAAGGAGAAGGTTGCCCAGATGTGGCCGCTCTCGCGCTATCCGGAACTCCTGCCCAGGGGCGAAGCCTTCGTGCGCAGTTGGGGCGTGCCCAGCATCTTCATCGGCCGCTTCTTCGGTCCCTTGCGCGCCTCGGTGCCGCTCGCCGCCGGCATCTTCGAGATGCCTTACTGGAGTTTCCAGGCTGCCAATTTCGTCTCGGCCTTGGTCTGGTCGGCGGCGCTCCTGCTGTTCGGGGACGTGATCGCCAAGGCCATGGAATGGATCTGGCGGGTGATCTGACCTCCAAACCTTGACGGGAACCGGATCTCGTCTTATAGCCGCGCACCATGATCAACGCCGCGACCATCCTGTTCGCCCGTCGCCGCCGCCGCAGTCTTGCGGTTTGGGCGGTCGATCGCGTTTGAGATCATCGTCTTTGCCGCTGGATCCGATCCGCGGCATTCTCTCTCCTGTCAGCGCGATCTGATCCGGCGGCCCCCAAGGAGGCCCAGCAGGAGACCACGATGTACACACCACCCTTTTTCAAGCAGGACCGCGCCGCAAGCCTGAAGTTCGCCGAAGAGCGCGGCTTCGGCACCATGTGCGCCTTTGACGGAAAGAAGCCGGTCGCTTCCCCGCTGCCGTTCTATCTGACCTACGCCGCTGATGGGACGCCGCAGGCCGCGTTTCATGTCGCGCGTCACAATCCGCTGCTAAAGCTTGCGGGCGGTGATGCGTTCTGGTTGCTCGCGGTCAACGGCCCCGACGCCTATGTATCGCCGGACTGGTACGTCTCGCCGGACCAGGTGCCGACCTGGCTTTACCTGTCGGTGCATCTGAGCGGGCCGGTGCGGCTTCTGTCGGATGACGAGTTGTCGGTGCAGATCGACACGCTCAGCGACAAGTTCGAGCACTGGCTGCTGCCGAAGACGGCGTGGACGGCGGGCAAGATGACGGCGGGCCGGCTCGAAGCGATGAAGAAAGCGATCGTGGGCCTGGTGATGAACGTTGAAGAGGTCGAAGGCAGCTTCAAGCTCAACCAGCACAAATCCGACGCCGATTATACGGCGATCGCGAATGCGCTCAGCGCCGGTGATGCCTCCGCCAAGCAGATCTCGCAGTTGATGCGGCAGGCAAGGCCGCAGATTTTTGAACACGACACGAACAAGCTCGAAAGGAGCGCGTCATGAGCCTCGCTGAGACCACGAAAGCCCCGATCACCGGCGCGGCGAAAAAACCCGCAACCGTCTTCGTCGACGGCGGCTCCGGCACCACCGGGCTCGGCATCAACGAGCGGCTCAAGCACCAGAACGATGTCGTCGTGAAGACGATCGCCGACGACAAGCGCAAGGATCCCGCGGCCAAGAAGGCGCTGATGGAGGAGGTGGACCTCGTCATCCTCTGTCTGCCCGACGACGCCGCCAGGGAGACGGTCGCGCTGGTCGACAGCATGGGCAGTTCGGCGCCGAAAGTGCTGGACGCTTCCACCGCCTATCGGGTCGCGCCCGACTGGGCCTATGGCTTTGCCGAGCTGACGCCGGACCAGGCGGGCAAGATCAAGACCGCCAGGAAGGTCTCCAACCCCGGCTGCTATCCGACCGGCGCGATCGCGCTGCTGCGACCGATCGTCGATGCCGGCCTGTTGCCGGCTGACTATCCGGTCACGGTAAACGCGGTGAGCGGCTATTCCGGCGGCGGCAAGTCGATGATCGCAAGCTTCGAGGACGGCAGCGCGCCGTCCTTCGAGCTCTATGGTCTCGGCTTCGAGCACAAGCATCTGCCGGAAATGCAGCTCTATTCGAACCTGACACGGCGGCCAATCTTCATCCCGTCGGTCGCGAACTACCGGCAGGGCATGCTGGTCTCGGTGCCGCTCCAGCTCGACACGCTGCCGGGCAAGCCCAGCGGTGCGGATCTGCAGTCCGCGTTGGCGGAACGCTACGCCAGCTCAAAGTACGTCTCGGTGATGCCGCTGCAAAACGAGGTGACCAAGGGCGGCAAGCTCGAGCCGGAAGCGCTCAACGAGACCAACATGCTCGAGCTCTACGTCTTCGCCAGCGACAAGTATCACCAGGCCGTGCTGGTCGCCCGCCTCGACAATCTCGGCAAGGGTGCATCCGGCGCCGCCGTGCAGAACATGCGGCTGATGCTTGGGTTGCCGGAGCAGTAGCGCATTTGTGCCCCGGACGCAGCGCAGCACTTCTTAAGTGAGGCGCTGCAGAGCCGGGGCTCATTTTTCCTGCTCCGCTCGCCTGTGGCTTTCTGGATCCCGGCTCGCGCTTCGCGCGTCCGGGACACAACACCTCAGTACTTGGCGATGAGCGGGCCGCCGAACCGGTAGTTGATGCGGGCGGTGATCAGGTCGACGTCCTGACCGATACGGTCGGTGCGCGAGAACGTGCCGGCCGGCAACAGCGCGCCGTTGGACGTCAGCGTAACGTCACGATGGCCCATGAACAGGTGGTCGTATTCGAGGCCGACCGACCAGTTCGGAGCAAAGCCGTATTCGATGCCAACGCCGACCGCGCCACCCCAGCGGGTCTCGTCGGCACGATCGAACTCGGCCCCGGCCAGACCGCCCGTACCGGCGCCGCGGTACCGATCGCTGGTAACGGCAGCACCGCCCTTCACATATAGCAGCGCGTTGTTCCAGGCATAGCCGAGCTGGCCGGTGAACAGGCCGAACGCATTGATGCGTGTGCGGTTCTCGACGCCGAGCACGGCGCTGGCATTGCGGCCGTAGAGGTCGGCCCAGTCGCCCTGGAGTTCGAGGCCGAACACGAAGGCGCTGCTCTGCCAGCGATAACCGGCCTGGCCGCCGGCGACGGCGCCAGTTGCGTCATGGCAGCCTTCGGCGACGCCAGGGGAGAAGCCGACCGTCTGGTCCCAGCACTTGCGCGACGAACCGTAGCCGCCATTGGCGCCGATGTAGAAGCCGCTCCAATCGTAGATCGCGGCGATCATCGGCGGCGCCTTGGTGTAGGGGCGGGCGGCAAGATCAGCGGCGTGGGTCTGGGTCGTGACGGCGGCCAGCGAGAGGACGCCAAACGCGGATGCAATCTTCCAGTTCATATCTGCCCCGAATCAATCAATTGAGATGGGCAAATATAGCTGGGGATAGCGAGTTTCCGTATTGGCAGAGCGGCGCTTTGCCTAATTCTCCCAAACTGTCGTCCGTCGGCAACAGTTCATGGGTGGCCCAACCGCTGGTTGCAGCATCAGAGCGTGCTGCAGCGCGGCCATCGCTCCCCCGTGCCCTGGACGCGCGTTCAAAGCACCTTGAAGATCGCCAATGCCAGCACGGCCTGGGCGAGGAAGCCGACGGTGAAGGCCAGTGTGCGGAAAATCGGGACGCCGAGCGCGTAGACGATCAGATGCGCGACGCGCGACCAGAAATAGACGGCGCAGGCGAGCACGGTCCATTTTGTGGAATAGTCGATCGCGTTGAGGATCAGCACCAGCGGCGCGAACAGCACGAGGTTCTCGACGGCATTGTCATGCGCGAACATCAGGCGATTCGCCCATTCCGATTGCGGCTTGTCGTTGCGCGACGGGTTGGCCATCGCGCCACTGAGACCGCGAACCTGGCAGCGGTTGATGGTGTAGGGAATCCAGAGGATCCCGGTCAGGATCACCGTCAGTGTCAGCCAGAACAATTCGCGCGTCATGGTTCGATCCCTCTATCGTCGCTGCGTTGAGCGCGAGTCTATACAAAAGTGCGGAAGATTCCGCTATGCGCGGACCCTGACATAGCTGCCGGGCGCGTCCTCGATCGGGGGCAGGGCGTCGCTGCCGACGCTGCGCGCCGGGACTTCCTCCGGATCGATCCCGCGCAGCCATTCGCGCCAGTCCGGCCACCACGAGCCCTTGTGCTCCACGGCGTCCTTCAGCCACTGCGCGACGTTGACGTCCTTGATGTTGTCGTTGGTCCAGTACTGATATTTGTTCGAGGCTGGCGGATTGACCACGCCGGCGATGTGGCCCGAGCCCGACAACACATATCTCACCGGGCCGCCGAAGAACTGCGACCCATACAGCACCGATTCTGCCGGCGCGATGTGGTCCTCGCGGGTCGCGAGATTGTAGACGGGCACCATGACCTTGGAGAGATCGAGCAACGTGTTGTCCAGTACCAACGTGCCGGTCGAGAGCCGGTTTTCCAGATAGCAATTGCGCAGATAATAGGAATGGTTTGCCTGTGTCATCCGCGTCGCATCGGAGTTCCAGTGCAACAAGTCGAACGCGCTCGGCTGCTGGCCCTTCAGATAGTTGCTGACGACGTAGGACCAGATCAGATCGTTTGAGCGGAGCATGTTGAAGGCCATCGCCATCTTCGAGCCTTCAAGCACGCCCGCCGCCTTCATATCCTGCTCCACGGATGCGATCTGCTCCTCGTCGACGAACACGAGCAAATCACCGGCATGGGTGAAGTCGACCTGTGCCGCGAAGAATGTTGCGGACGCCACGCGCTGGCGGCGCTTCTCGGCGAGCCAGGCCAGCGTGGTCGCGAGCATGGTGCCGCCGACGCAATAGCCGGCGGTGTGCACCTTCATCTCGCCGGTGACCTTCTCGATCACGTCCATCGCCGTGAGCGGGCCTTCCTTCATGTAGTCTTCCCAGCTCTTGGCTCCGAGCCGCTTGTCGGGATTGACCCATGAGATCACGAACACGGTGATGCCCTGGTCGACGCACCATTTGATGTAGGATTTCTCCGGCTTGAGATCGAGAATGTAGAACTTGTTGATCCAGGGCGGGATGATCAGGAGCGGGGTGCGCAGCACGTTCTCCGTCGTCGGCGCATACTGGATCAGCTGCATCATCTCATTCTGGTAGATCACCTTGCCCGGCGTCGTCGCCATGTTCACGCCGACGACGAGGTTGTCCGGATCGGACTGGCGGATCTTCAGCGTGCCCTTGCCGGCTGCGATGTCCTCGGCCAGCATCTTCAGACCGCGCGCGAGATTTTCGCCGTTGCTGGCCAGCGTCGCGCGCAGCACTTCCGGGTTGGTCAGCACGAAGTTGGAGGGCGACAATGCGTTGGTGACCTGCTGGACATAGAACTCGGCCTTGCGGCGGGTCTGCGGATCGAGCCCCTCGGCGTCGCGCACCAGCTCCTGCGCAAATCTTGTCGTGAGCAGATAGAGCTGCATCACGAAATCGAAGAACTGGTTCGATTTCCATTCGGGGTCGGCAAAGCGCTTGTCGCGCGGGGAGGGCGCGATTGCAGGCGGGGCGTCCTGGCCGGCCATGCGGCGCACCGCCGAGCCCCAGAGGTCGAGATAGTCCTTGGCGAGCTTGGTCTGCAGATCGGACGAGCGGGACGTATCCGACAACCAATATTCGGCGACAGCGGTGAAGGACTTGACGACCTCGGTCAGCTCGGCCGGCGGGCGATCCTGCACTTCGCCGCTCTCGCGCGGCTTGAGGTAAGCGGCAAGCGCCTTGCCTCCGCTTTCCATTGCCCGCGCGACATTCATCGCGAAGGCTTCCGCATCGAACTTCGTCTCGGGTTTGGGCGTATCGGTCGTGGCCATACTCATGAGCAGAACAGTAACGATTCATTCCGTATTCGTCACCGCGAAGCTCGCATGTTTGGGGTTAAACACTCTCGAAGATGTGTTGCAGTGCGACAAATCTTCTCGGTTCCCGTCACATTCGGGCCGCATCGCTCGGCTTGGTGGGCATTGGGAGTTTTCACTGCTCGCGCCATTTGGGCAGCAATGGTTTGAGCTTGGGCGCGGTCTTGGGTAAGGTTGCCCGGGGCCGTGCTTTGGGACGAGTAGGGGGTTTCCCAAGTGTTGGCGTTATGGGATCTGCAAAAGACGCTGTCGATCCGCGGCGTGCTGCTGATCGCGGCGCTCGCCATGGGCGGCTGCTCGAGCCAGCTCGCCGATATGACGCCTGCGGACGCGCAGGCGCATCCCAGGGAGCCGGGTACCTACCTGCCGGTGCACGACCTGCCGCCGGATCGCGGTCAGGCCACCATCCCGCTGGAGCAGCGCGCCAAGATCGAGGCTGAGCTCGCCGCCGCGCGCGATCGCCAGGCCGTTGCCGGCAAGGAGGCGAAATGAGGCACCGCAAGGTAATCGCTGGCGCCCCCGCCTTGCCGTGCTAAAAGATCCCGGTTCAGCCCAGAGTCAGGGCGAACGACTTCAGCCTTCGTTGCCGATGATTGCTCTAAGCATTTGATTTTGAGTAGTTTTCATAGCGATCCTGAATGCCTGTCCCAATCGTCGTCCGTCCTGTCGATTCTGTCCTGACCGGTTGCCCGGAGCCCAGAGAGCCATGGAAGAATTTTACCGCATCCGCCGCCTTCCGCCTTACGTGTTCGAGCAGGTCAACCGGGCCAAGGCGGCCGCGCGGAATGCTGGCGCCGATATCATCGACCTCGGCATGGGCAATCCGGACCTGCCGGCCCCGGCGCATGTGCTGGAGAAGCTGAAGGAGACGTTGGGCAAGCCGCGCACCGACCGTTACTCGGCCTCCCGCGGGATCAACGGCCTGCGCAAGGCCCAGGCCGGCTACTACGCCCGCCGCTTCGGCGTGAAGCTCAACCCGGACACCCAGATCGTGGCGACGCTTGGCTCGAAAGAGGGCTTTGCCAACGTTGCCCAGGCGATCACCGCGCCCGGCGACGTCATCCTCTGTCCGAACCCGAGCTATCCGATTCACGCCTTCGGCTTCCTGATGGCCGGCGGCGTCATCCGCTCGGTGCCCTCCGAACCGACGCCGCAATTCTTCGAGGCTGCCGAGCGGGCGATCATCCATTCGATCCCGAAGCCGCTCGCGCTCGTCGTCTGCTATCCTTCCAATCCGACCGCCTATGTCGCGAGCCTCGATTTCTACAAGGACCTGGTCGCGTTCGCGAAGAAGCACGAGATCCTGATCCTGTCCGATCTCGCTTACGCCGAGGTCTATTTCGACGAGAACAATCCGCCGCCCTCGGTACTTCAGGTGCCGGGTGCGATGGATGTCACCGTCGAGTTCACGTCGATGTCGAAGACCTATTCGATGGCGGGCTGGCGCATGGGCTTCGCGGTCGGCAACGAGCGCGTGATCGCGGCGCTCGCTCGCGTCAAATCCTACCTCGACTATGGCGCTTTCACGCCGGTTCAGGTCGCGGCGACCGCCGCGCTGAACGGCCCTGACGAGTGCATCAAGGAGATGCGCGACACCTACCGCAAGCGCCGTGATGCGCTGGTGGAATCGTTCGGCCGCGCCGGCTGGGAGATTCCGCCGCCGGAGGCTTCGATGTTCGCCTGGGTACCGCTGCCGGAAGCCTTCCGCAGCGTCGGCAGCATGCAGTTCGCGACCCTGATGGTCGAGAAATCCGGCGTCGCGGTGTCGCCCGGCGTCGGATTCGGCGAGCATGGCGAAGGATATGTCCGCATCGCCATGGTGGAAAACGAGCAACGGATCAGGCAGGCCGCGCGCGGCGTGCGACGCTTCCTTGAAAGCGGCATCGAAACGTTGCACAACGTCGTTCCGCTCGCCACTCGGCGCTAAGTTCTCTTCGGCAGGTTTTCTAAGACATCATGGTTGCACCCCTGAAAGTGGGCATAGCGGGGCTCGGCACTGTGGGCGCCGAAGTGGTCCGTTTGATTGAAACGCAGGCCCGTGTGCTCGCAGGCCGTAGCGGCCGCGGCATCCGTGTCGTTGCCGTCACCGCGCGCTCGAAGGCGAAGAAGCGCGGCGTCGATCTGCGCAGCGTCGAATGGGCCAGGGATCCGATCGCGCTCGCCACCCATCCCGGCATCGATTGCTTCGTCGAGTTGATGGGCGGCGCCGGCGATCCTGCGCTGTCGGCGGTCGAGGCCGCACTCAACGCCGGCAAGTCGGTCGTCACCGCCAACAAGGCGCTGCTGGCCAAGCACGGTCTCAAGCTCGCCAAATCAGCCGAAAAGCACGGCGGCGCGCTGAATTACGAGGCAGCCGTCGGCGCCGCGATCCCCGTCATCAAGACGTTGCGCGAGGGTCTTGCCGGAACCGGCATCAACCGCGTCTACGGTATCCTCAACGGCACCTGCAATTACATCCTGACCCGGATGGAGCAGGAGGGGCTGTCCTTCGCCGAATGCCTCAAGGACGCGCAGCGGCTCGGCTATGCCGAGGCCAATCCGTCCTTCGATGTGGACGGTCACGACACCGCGCAAAAACTCGCGATCCTCGCCAGCCTGGCTTTCGGCACGAAAGTTGCTCAAAGCGCGGTGTATGTCGAAGGCATCTCATCCATCGCACCGGAGGATCTGCGCGCGGCGTCCGATCTCGGCTACCGCGTCAAGCTGCTCGGCGTCGCGGTGCGCACCGACAAGGGCATCGAGCAGCGCGTGCATCCGACCATGGTCCCAAAATCCTCCTCGATCGCGCAGGTGATGGGTGTCACCAATGCTGTCACGATCGACGGTGAGGGCATTCCGCCGATCACCCTGGTTGGCCCCGGCGCCGGCGGCGCCGCGACGGCATCCGCCGTGGTCGCCGACATCGCCGATGTCGCGCGCGGCATCCGTCCCAATCCGTTCGGCCGGCCGATTTCGCAACTCCGCGACACCAAGAAGGCGCCGATGGAGCGCCACGAGGGCGGCTATTATATCCGGCTTCTGGCGCGCGATTTCCCCGGCACCGCGGCTGCGATCGCGACGCGGCTTGCAGAACAGAAGATCTCGATCGAGTCGATCGTGCAGCGTCATCCCAATGGCGGCGCTACCCCGACGGACGGAAAGGCGATCCCGGTCCCCGTCATCCTGATCACCTACGCCACCCATGAGGATGCCGTGCGCCGCGCGCTCGCGGCCGTGCAAAAGGACAAGGTGATCAGCGGACGACCGCAGGTGATCCGGATCGAGAAGAACTAGGGCATGACCTCGGACTCGGAGGGCCGCGCAGCGCAAAGTGTTGAGCGGTTTTCCGAAAAGGTCATGCTCAAACAATGAGGTGGTTCGTCGAACGAACCGTGGGCGTTGAGAGTTGATGTGGGCAGAGACTTCTGTCCAAAACCGTTTTGAAGGAGTGAGCCGATGTCGACCCATATTTCAGTTCCGCCGCAAGCGTTGCTCGAGCGCATTCTCACGCTGGAGATCGTGCGCGTGACGGAGCGGGCGGCGGTGTCGTCGGCGCGGCTGCGCGGGCATGGCAACGAGAAGGCCGCCGACCAGGCTGCGGTGGATGCGATGCGCCGCGAGCTCAACAAGCTCCCGATCGAGGGCACCATCGTGATCGGCGAGGGCGAGCGCGACGAGGCGCCGATGCTCTTCATCGGCGAGAAGGTCGGCATGAACGCCGGCCCGCAGGTCGACATCGCGGTCGATCCGCTCGAAGGCACCACGCTGTGCGCCAAGAACATGCCGGGCTCGATTGCCACGATGGCGATGGCCGACGGCGGCACGCTGCTGCATGCGCCCGACGTCTACATGCAGAAGCTCGCGATCGGCCCGGGTTACGACAAGGGGGTCGTCGATCTCGATGCGACACCGGCCGACAATGTCCGCCGTCTCGCCAAGGCCAAGGGCGTCAGGCCTGACGGCATCACCGTTCTCGTGCTCGATCGTCCGCGCCATGCCAGCATCATCGAGAGCGTGCGCTCGACCGGCGCCGCCGTGCGCCTGATCACCGATGGCGACGTCGCCGGCGTGATCCATTGCGCGGACCCTGACAATACCGGCGTCGACATGTATCTCGGCACCGGCGGTGCGCCCGAAGGCGTGCTCGCGGCCGTGGCGCTGCGCTGCATCGGCGGCCAGATGCAGTGCCGCCTCATCCTGGACTCCGAGGAGAAGCGCGAGCGCGCCGCCAAGATGGGCGTCAACGATCCCAAGATGATCTACGGCATCGAGGATATGGCGCGCGGCGATTGCCTGTTCGCCGCCACCGGCGTCACCACGGGCTCGCTGCTCTCGGGCGTCAAATTCCGCAAGGACGGCGTGATCGAGACCGAGACGGTGGTGATGCGCTCCGTCACCGGCACCGTGCGCTACATCAAGGCCGAGCACCGCGAGCTGGCCAAGTTTCATTTGGACTGAGAAGTCGGTCATTCCGGGGCGACGGGACGCGCAAAGCGAGCGGTCCGGAGAACCGGAATCGATGGGGTCGCAGAGCCCGCTGCGAAATGGATTCCGGGCTCGATGCTGCGCATCGTCCGGAATGACAACAAGAATAAACAGGGGAAACGCGCATGTCCGATCTCTCGGCCGTCAAGGCCCTCGTGTTCGACGTGTTCGGGACGGTCGTGGACTGGCGCACCAGCCTGATCAGCGACTTCATGTGGTGGGGCAAACAGCGCGGCATCAGCGCCGACTGGACTGCTTTGGTCGATGGCTGGCGCGGCATGTACATGGCCTCGATGGACGACGTGCGCAAACATCCCGAGCGCGGCTATGTCATGCTCGACGATCTGCACCGCCGCTCGCTGGAAAAGCTGGTTGATCAATTCTCGATCAAGGGTCTCACCGACGCCGATCTCGATTATCTCACCAAAGGCTGGCACCGCCTGCACCCCTGGCCCGACAGCGTCGCCGGCCTCAGGCGACTGAAGGCGAAATTCGTGATCTCGCCGCTCTCGAACGGCAACGTCGCGCTGCTCACCAACATGGCGAAGTTCGCAGGCCTGCCGTGGGACCTCATCATGTCGGCCGAGTTGTTCGAGCACTACAAGCCAGATCCCGAGACCTATCTCGGTGCAGCAAAGCTGCTTTGCCTTGAGCCGGGCGAGGTGATGATGGTCGCCGCCCATAACGGCGATCTCGCGGCCGCACAGAAGAACGGCCTGAAGACCGCCTTCGTGGCGCGGCCGACAGAGTACGGGCCGCTTCAGAAGGTCGATTTCGAAGCGACGGGACAATGGGACATCGTGGCCAAGGACTTTGGCGGCATCGCCGACCGGCTGGGGTGCTGACGGCGGCCTTGACAAGACGTCCGCGTGCATCGTCGATCCGGGCGGCACGCGCCGCCCGGACTTGACGAGCTACAGCGTCATCTGCATCGGTTCGGGATAATAATGGAATCCCTCACCGGCCTTGGCGACATGGCCGTAGCCCGGCCAGGCGAAGTGATAGGACATCACCGGGGTCTTGTTCGCCGCCAGCATCGTCAGCAGTTTTACGCGCGATTCCGCCGCCTGCTTCGGATCGGTGTCGTAGGAGAATTCCATGCGCGGCCGTTCGAGCAGCAGCACGGCATGGTGCGAGAGATCGCCGAGGAAGGCGAACGACTTGCCGGCCGAGGACACCATGAAGATGGTGTGGCCGACGGTATGACCGGGCGCCGCAATCGCCTGCACGCCCGGCAAGAATTCCTGGCCGTCCTTGAAGAACACGATGCGGTCGCGGACCGGCAGCAGGTTCTTGCGGGCGTGGACGACGAAGTCCTTGACCGGGCTGCCGAGCTTGCCCTCGTCGGTCCAGAAATCGAAATCGGTCTGGGAAATGTAGACCTGGGCGTTCGGAAACAGCGGCTTGCCGCCTTCGTCCACGATGCCGCCGATATGATCGATATGGGCATGCGAGCAGACCACCGCATCGATGTCCCCTGGCTTGATGCCCGCCTCGGTCATGCTCTTCTGTTGTCGCCCGGTGGTCGGTCCGAAGGCCTTCGAGGAACCCATGCCGGTATCGAACAGGATGAGCTTGTCGCCCGTGTTCACGATCGGCGAGTTCTGCTCGAGCACGACATTGTCCGGCGACAGGAAATTGTCGGACAGCATCTTCTTCACTTCTTCCTTGGAAACGCCGGTGAAGGTGCCCGAGGGATCGCCGAGCGGCAACGGTCCGTCAGAGACGACGGTGACTTCCGCGTCGCCGAGAACGAAGCGGTGCCAGTAGGGCGTTTGCGTGCCGAGCTTGGGAGCGCGCGCCATCGCGCTGCTGCCGAGCATTGCGCTGGCACCAAGGCCAGCCCCAAGAGCCAACAAGGACCGACGTGAGACATCGATTGTCATGCGTTTCCTCCGCTTTTGTCTTTTGTTTTGCGCGATTGTTTGCGCGTACATTCGGCCTGAGCCGAGAGTCGAATGCTGCGCCGGTTCAAACAAGCTAGCAAGTGGAAACGGTTCGGTGATAATCGCGGCTTGTCAAAATTGGATGCGCAATTCCGGCGCGACAAAAGACGTCCCTTGCCGAGGTTGCTCTCGTCAGCACCTCCGACCAGAGCGGCCGATGGCAGTCAATGATTGTGTCGCGATTATGTCTCCTGGCCGCGATGCGGCGGGATTGCAGGATTCTTTTTGCTTCGCGAACGCCGCCTCACGCAATTCGCGGCATAAAATCATTGCCTTCTGTCTCGGCAAAGCCCGCCTGCAGCACCTCTTCGCGCTTATGGCGCAGATGCGCACGCAGGATATGGGAGAGGCCGGCGCCGTCGCGCCTCTGGAGCGCGTTCAGGATTGCCTCATGCTCCTTCACGGCGAGCGCCCAGCGCTGCGGCGTCATCGGCGTGACGTAGCGCGCGCGCCGGATGCGCGCCGTCACGGAGGTGTACAACCCCGCGAGCACGGGGTTTCCGGCCGCGTTGACGATGGCTTCGTGAATGGCGCGGTTGCCACGGTAGTACTGGATCAGGTCGCCCTCGCGATGATGCTGGACCATGTCCGCATGCATGGCGGCGATCGCGTCGATCTCGCCGTCAGTGATGCGCTCGCAGGCGAGCTCGCCGGCGAGCGCCTCCAGTCCCTGGCAGACCTCGAACAGGTCGCGCATGTCCTTGTCGGTCAGTTTTGCCGCGCGCGAGCCGCGATGCGGCAGCAACTGCACGAGACCTTCCGCAGCCAGCACTTTGAGCGCCTCGCGCAGCGGCGTGCGCGAAATCTCGAGCCGCTCGCACAGCTCCCGTTCGGGGATTCGGGCGCCCGGCGGGATTTCGCCGTCGAGCAGGATGGTGCGGATGCGTCCGACGACGTCTTCATGGAGCATAGGTCTGAGCTCAATTTGCATTCAAAAATGAGCTTACACGCAGATATTTCGAAGTTCCAGCTTGAAAAACCCAGATTTTGCATTCAAAAATATAAGAAATAGAAGGACGTCGAGGAAATGGACCTGCAAGCCGAGGCAGACGACCTGGTTTTTGAATGCAAGGACGGCATCGGACGGATCACCTTCAACCGCCCGCAGGCCCGCAACGCCTTCACCTTCGCCATGTACGAGCGGCTCGCCGCGGTCTGCGAGGAAGCCAACCGCGACCACGCCATCAAGGTGCTGGTGCTACGCGGGGCCGGCGACAAGGCGTTCGCCTCGGGCACCGACATCAACCAGTTCCGCGAATTCAGCACGCCCCAGGACGCGATCGACTACGAGAACCGCATTGATCGCGTGCTGACCACGCTCGAACAGTGCCGCGTGCCGACCATCGCGGCGATCAACGGTTTCTGCACCGGCGGCGGGGCGGGCATTGCGGCAGCGTGCGACCTGCGCATCGGCACGACAACCGCGAAGATCGGGTTTCCCATCGCCCGAACGCTCGGCAACTGCCTGTCGATGTCCAATGTCAGCCGTCTCACCGCGCTCATCGGCGCCGCGCGCGTCAAGGATCTCATCTTCACCGCGCGCCTCGTCGGCGCCACGGAGGCCGCAAGCGTGGGGCTGCTCGGCGAGGTCGTCGAGGATATCGAAGCTCTCGATCGGCGCGCCGACGAGGTGGCGCGCCTCCTCGCCAGCCATGCGCCGCTGACGCTGAATGCGACCAAGCAGGCGGTGGCGCGCCTGCAAGGGCGGCTGACGGGGGACGAGGGCGAAGACCTCATCCTGATGTGCTACACGAGCCAGGATTTTCGCGAAGGGCTCGATGCTTTCCTCAACAAGCGCCCGCCGCAATGGCGCGGCCAATAGGACGGGCCGATGCAAAGCGACCGATCGCAATCAACCCCCCGCCGTTCGGGGCCGCTTGCCGGCCTCAAGGTCATCGATCTCACCCATGTCATGGCTGGGCCGACCTGCACCCTGATGCTCGCCGACATGGGCGCCGACGTCATCAAGATCGAGAAATCGCCGAACGGTGACGACACCCGCCACTCGGTGCCGCCGAAGATCGGCGACGAGGCGGCCTCCTTCCTGATGATGAACCGCAACAAGCGCGGCATCGTGCTGGACCTGAAGACCGACGGCGGCAAGCAGGTATTGCGCCGGCTGATCGCGGACGCCGACGTGCTGGTCGAGAATTTTGCGCCCGGTGCGATGGAGCGCCTCGGCTTCGGCTATGAGGAGCTGCACGCCGCATTCCCGGCACTGATCTACTGCTCGCTGTCGGGCTTTGGCCGCACCGGTCCCTACAAGCATCGCCGCGGTTTTGACCTCGTCGCGCAGGCGATGAGTGGCATCATGAGCTTTACCGGGGAACGTCCCGACGGGCCGCCCGTGAAATGCGGTCCGCCGCTGTCCGACATCACCGCAGGTCTGCTCGCGAGCATGGGCATCCTCGCCGCCTATACGCACCGTCTCAAGACCGGCGAGGGTCAGTGGGTGGAGACTTCCCTTTATGAGGCTGCCCTGGTGCAGACCTATTGGCAGTCGACCATCGCGCTGGCCGCGGGCACGGCACCACGCGCGATGGGCTCGGCCCATCCGCTCAACGCGCCGTATCAGGCCTTTGAGGCCTCCGACGGCTGGCTTGTGGTCGGCGGCGCCAACAAGAAGCACTGGCTGTTGATGCTGGAGGCGCTCGGCGCCAGCGAGCTCGCCGCCGATCCGCGCTTCGTCACCGGGGCTGACCGCATGGCCAATCTGAAAGCGCTCGAAGCGGTCCTGAGCGAGCGTTTCCGCACCAAGTCGCGAGCGCACTGGCTCGCGGCGCTGGACGAGAAGGGCGTGCCGTGCGGCCCCGTGCATGACATGCTGGAAGCGCTCAGTGATCCCCAGACGCTGGCGCGCGAGATGGTCGTCGAGGTCGAGCATTCCACGCTCGGTCCGGTCAAGACCATCGGTCTTCCCGTCAAATTTTCGGAGACCCCGGGCAAAGTGCGATCAGGCGCGCCGGTCTATGGTGAGCACACCAGCGAGGTTCTGGCCGAGCACGGGTTCGACCAGAACCAGATCGAAGCGCTCGAAAAAGAAGGCGCGATTGTGCTGGCATCAGGAAGACGCGAGGAACGCGTCGCCTGAGCGGAGCTCGAGACGACAAGCACAAAGACAAAAACATAAAAGACAAATCAGCTGGAGGAAATCATGGGTCGGACGTCAAAGCTTCTGCTCTCCGCAGCCGCAGCCGTGCTCGCCGGCACGATGCCGGCGCTCAGCGCCTGGCAGCCGCAAAAGCCGATCGAGTTCGTGGCCACCGCGGGGCCCGGCGGCGGCACCGACAATCTCGCCCGCGCGGTGCAGAACATCATCACCAAGCATAAGCTGGTGGAGCAGCCGATCGTTGTCGTCAACAAGGGCGGCGGCAGCGGCGCCGAGGGCTACGTCTACGGCAAGGCCTCCGCCGGCGATCCCTACAAGGTGATCTTCGGGACCTCGAACGCCTGGCAGCAGCCGCTCGTCTCCAAGGTCGCCTTCAACTATACCGATCTCACCCCGATCGCCGCGATGGCGCAGGACGAGTTCCTGCTCTGGGTCAAGCAGGACGCGCCCTACAAGACGGCGGGCGACTATCTGAAGGCCGCCGCATCGGGCGAATTCAAGATGGGTGGCGCGCAGTCAAAGGACACCGACGAGGTGCTGACGCGCATGATCGAGAAGGCCGGCAAGGTCAAGCTGACCTATATCCCCTTCAAGAGCGGCGCCGAGACTGCGGTCCAGCTCGCCGGCGGACACCTCGAATCCCACGTCAACAATCCCAGCGAGAGCCTCGGGCAATGGCGCGGCGGAACGCAGCGTCCGCTTTGTGTTTTCAGTCCGAAGCGGCTGCCGCAGGGGCCCAAGGTCACCGCAACCGAGGGCTGGAGCGACATCCCGACCTGCGTCGAGCAGGGACTCGACATCAAGCAATATGAGCAGCCGCGCACGGTGTGGCTGCCCGGCAAGGTCACGCCGGACCAGGCCGCGTTCTATGTCGACCTCATGAAGAAGGTGCAGGCGACGCCGGAGTGGAAGGACTACATCGAGAAGACCTCCCAGGTCGACACGTTCCTCACCGGTGCCGAGTTTGACAAGTTCATCAAGGAGGACCTCGAGCACGTCAAGCAGGTCGCCGGCGAGCAGGGCTGGCTGGTGAAGTGAGCTGAATTGTTCGTGGGCCAGGCGCTTCCATGATGCAAACCGCATCTGAGAACCTCATCCTGAGGAGCCCGCGAAAGCGGGCGTCTCGAAGGATGGCCGCGGGCGCCATCTCGCCTGTGGCCGTCCGAGACGCGCGCAAGGGCGCGCCCCTCAGGACGAGGCTGGTGAATGACGCGCCGTTGTCTCTCGTCATCGGGAGCCCCGAATGATCTCCCGCCGCGCGCTTGAACTTGCGACCGCCGTCCTCACCGGCAGTTTTGGTGTGACCGTCGTCGTCTCAAGCCTCGACAATGGCATCGGCTGGTCGAGCACGGGGGTCGAAGCCGGCACGTTCCCGTTCCTGACCGGCATCATCATCGTGCTCGGAAGTCTCTACAATCTGGTGCGGAGCGTGCTGCCGGCGGCGACGCTCGCAAATGTTCCCATTGCGATCACGTCGATCGAACTGCGCCGTCTTGCCGGCCTGTTCGTGCCGGCCGCGATCTTCGTCGCCGCGATCCCGCTCGCCGGGATGTACGTCGCATCCTCGCTCTATGTCTTCACGGTGCTTGCAATTCCCCGGCACCAATCCGTGCCGCGCGCGCTCGCCATGGCGGCGGCGACCGCGCTCGCGCTCTATGTGGTGTTCGAGCGCATGTTCCAGGTCAGCCTGCCGCACGGCGCGCTCGCCGCGGCGCTCGGTTTCTAACGGAGAAGCCGATGGAGAATCTCTCAGAGCTCTGGCACGGCTTCACCATCGCGGTCACCGTGCCCCATCTGGCTCTGATGGTCGTCGGCGTGCTGCTCGGCATTCTCGTCGGCGTGCTGCCGGGGCTGGGCGCGCCGAACGGCGTCTCGCTGCTGCTGCCGCTGACCTTCGGCATGCAGCCGGTGTCGGCTATCATCCTGCTCTCAAGCATGTATTGGGGCGCACTGTTCGGCGGCTCCGTCACCTCGATCCTGTTCAACATCCCGGGCGAGCCGTCTTCGGTCGCAACCACCTTCGACGGTTATCCGATGGCGCGGGACGGCCGGCCGACCACGGCACTCGCGACCGCCTTCGGCTCGGCTGCCTTCGGTGCGCTGATCGGCGTCATCCTGATCACCTTCCTCGCAACCTGGGTGGCGCAGGTCGCGCTCGCCTTCGGGCCGGCCGAGTATTTTGCCGTCTATTTCCTGGCCTTCGCCAGCTTCGTCGGCATGGGCGGCGCGGCTCCGGTCAAGACAATCGTGGCGCTGGCGATCGGCTTTGCGATCGCCGCGATCGGCATCGACACGGTATCCGGCAGCGTGCGCCTCACCATGGGCGTCGACGAACTGGTCAAAGGCGTGAACTTCGTCGTTGCGGTGATGGGCTTGTTCGGCATCGGCGAACTGCTGGTCGCGGTCGAGGAAGAATTTCATGCCCGCGCGGTGTCTTCGAAGATCGAGTGGCGCGAGGTGTTTCGCGCGATCGGCCGCCTGCCGCGGCATAGCGTTGCGCTGCTGCGCAGCGCTGCGATCGGATGCTGGATGGGGATCACGCCGGGCGGCCCGACCGCGGCATCATTCATGAGCTACGGCATCGCCCGTCGCTTTTCGCGTCGCGGCCGGCATTTCGGCACAGGGGAGGTCGAGGGCATCATCTCGCCGGAGACCGCCGATCATGCCGCCGGCACCAGCGCGTTACTGCCGATGCTCTCGCTCGGCATTCCCGGCTCGGCAACCGCGGCCGTCATGATGGGCGGGCTGATGATCTGGGGTCTCAATCCCGGGCCCATGCTGTTCGTCGACCAGAAGGACTTCGTCTGGGGCCTGATCGCCTCGATGTATGTCGGTAATATCGTTGCCGTCGCTCTGGTGCTGCTGACCGTTCCGGTCTTCGCCGCCTTGATGCGGATTCCCTTCGTGGTCATCGCGCCGCTGATCGTGATCATCTGCGTCGTCGGCGCCTATTCGGTGTCGAACTCCTATCTTGACGTCGTGATGATGCTGGGCTTCGGGATCGTCGGCTATCTCTTCAAGAAGCTGTTCTATCCGCTGGCGCCGCTCGTGCTCGCGATCGTGATCGGTGACAAGGCCGAGGATGCGTTCCGGCAGTCGATGCTGATGTCCAAGGGATCTCTCAGCATCTTTTTTGCAAACAAGCTGGTGACGTGCCTGATCGTGGCCGGCCTTGCGCTTTTGCTGCTTCCGCTCGTGTTGCAGCTCGCGCGGCTCTGGCGCAAGCCGGCAGCGCCCGCAGCCGAAACGACCGCCCAGGAGAAGGTGATCATATGACCGCAAAGCCGCTGATTGCATTGGCAATGGGGGATCCCGCCGGGATCAGCCCGGAGCTGACGGCGAAGCTCGCGGTGCAGGACGACATCCGCGCCCAAACTCGGCTCGTCATCGTCGGGGACCGCCGCATCTTCGACGAAGGCGCGCGCATTGCCGGGGTCAAGCCGGAGCTGAAGACAGTGGAGCAGGGCGCCGATCTGCGCGCGGTACAGGGCGAGGCGCAGTTTGTCGATCTCGGCCATCTCGATGCCAAAGCGGTCGAACCGAAGACTGCGACCCTCGCCGGCGGGAAGTTTGCCCTGGCGAATTACAAACACGCACTTGAACTGGGCCGCGACGGACGTGCCGATGCCGTCTGCTTCACGCCGTTCAACAAGCAGGCGATGCGGCTTGCCCGCGCGGACTATGATGACGAGATCGCGTTTTCGGCCGAGGTGGTCGGTCTCAAGACGCCGGCGAGCGAGTTCAACGTGCTCGACCGGCTCTGGAATGCACGGGTGACCTCCCACATCCCGCTCAAGGACGTCGCCGGGCGGCTATCCAGCGAGCGCATCCATCGCGCGCTCACGCTGACCGATAGCTGCATGCGCAAGGCCGGCTTCGCGCGGCCGCGCATTGCGGTTGCGGGTCTCAATCCGCATGCAGGCGACGGCGGCAATTTCGGCCGCGAGGAGATCGACATCATCGCGCCCGTGGTCGCGACCGCTCAGCGCGAGGGCATTGCCGCGGAGGGACCATTCCCGGCCGACACCGTATTTCTGCGCGCCAAGGGCGGCGCCTTCGATGCGGTGCTGACGATGTATCACGACCAGGGCCAGATCGCGATGAAGCTGATGGGCTTCGATCGCGGCGTGACCTTGCTCGGCGGCTTTCCATTTCCGATCTGCACGCCCGCACACGGCACCGCCTACGACATCGCAGGGCAGGGCATTGCATCGATCGGCGCCAGCCGTGCCGCGCTGCTGCTGGCGGCGGAAATGGCGGCGCGTGACTCCGATCGAATCTGACTTGCCTTGGTCGATCCCTCCTTGGTCGGTCCCTCCTTGGTCGATCCCTTCAATTTGACATTTCGAGAGTTGTTTCGTTTCATATCGGACTTCTCGAACTGTGAGAGAGGCCGTGGACACCGAACTCGCTCGTACGTTTCTGACCGTAGTTGCTTCGGGCAATTTCATCACGGCGGCTGAGCGGCTTCACGTTAGCCAATCCACTATCAGCAGCCGTATTCACACCCTCGAAGACCAACTCGGCTGCACGCTGTTCGTTCGCAACAAGGCGGGTGCGACGCTGACGGCAGCCGGACGGCAGTTTCAGCGTCACGCTTCGACATTGGTCCGCACCGTCGAGCAGGCCCGGCACGATGTGGGCCTTCCCAAGGGCTTTAGCGGGACGCTGGTGGTCGGTGGCCGCATCGGCTTGTGGGAGGAGTTTCTCTTGCTCTGGCTGCCCCGGATGCAGGAAGCCAATCCGCTGATCTCGATCCGTGCGGAAAGCGCGCTGGAGCCGGAGTTGATGCAGGGCCTCGTCGAAGGCCGCCTCGACATCGGCGTGATGTACACGCCGCAAAGCCGCCCGGGCCTCAAGGTCGAGTTGCTGATGGAGGAGCAGCTTGTGCTGGTCTCGACCAAGCCCAGAAGCGAACCGGAGCCGCAGGATGGTTACGTCTATGTCGACTGGGGGCCGGAATTCTATGCCCGCCACAGCGCCGTGTTTCCCAATTTTGCGGGACCCGCGCTGACTGCGAACATCGGCTGGCTCGGGCTTCAGCACGTGCTCGCCAACGGCGGCTCCGGTTACTTCCCACACCGGATCGTGGAGCCGCTGCTCAAGGCCCGGCGCTTGCATCTAGTTGCCGGTGGACCGAAATTCTCGATGCCGGCCTATGTCGTGCACTCACTCGACCAGCCCGACGATCACGTTCAGAGCGCGATCGCGATCATGCGGGACCTCGCCGCCGAGCAGACCCGCCGCATGATCGAAATGCCGGTGCGTGCCACACGCAAGCGTCGCTGACGGCCTGTTCGAAGCTACCCGCGTCTGTGCAGGCGGGTCTCGGCGAGGGCCGTCACGGCGCCAATCGCCAGCATCGCGACAACGATGTCCACGGTCGCGCCGAAGCCGAAGGCCAGAACCACGGCGGCGATCACCGCGGCCAGCATGGAGACGGCAAAGCCTTCGTCGCAGATCAATCGTCGCGCGTGGCCGAGCGGCGTTGCGTGCCTGTTCGTGGGGCGCATCGGCCTCTTGCCTATTGAAACAGCTTCATGGCGTTGAGCAGGGTCTGGATGACGCCTGCGAGCAGGGGGATGCCTGCAAAGCTCCAGGCCAGCGCCAATTGCAGCGGGGTGGTCCTCGCCGTCTGAGCGTTTTGCATGATGTCATGCCCCGACGGGATTGTTGCCGGCCGCGACTGCCGCCGCGATCTCGCTGGCCCGATATGCCGGCTTGATCGCAGCCATGGTCCCGGACAGCCGATAGGCGAGCCAACTCAGCAGCAGCTGGGAGAATGATGCTTCGCTTCGCGATGTCGTGGTCATGGTTGCTCCTTTTGCGTGGCGCGCGTCAAGCGCGCGCCGGTTCGAGGCTTGCCGTGTCGTCGTCTTTCATGTGATGGCGCCTGTCGACGGCGCGGACGCAGAGATTGGCGAGAAAGCCGACCACGAGCAGCCCGGCCATGATGTACATGGTGGTGTTGTAGGCCTGTGCCTTCGGCACGCCGTGCGTCACATTGTATTCGCGGATGTAGTTGATCAGCACCGGACCGGCGATGCCCGCCATGGACCAGGCGGTGAGAAGGATACCGTGAATGGCGCCGACATAGCGGGTGCCGAACATGTCGCGCAGATAGGCCGGCACGGTGGAAAATCCGCCGCCATACATGCTGACGATGATCAGGAAGCACAGCACGAACAGGACGACATTGCCGCTTGCGCCGGCATAAGGCACCGTCACGTAGAGGGCAAAGCCCAGCACCATGTAGACGAAATAGGTGTTTTTGCGCCCGATGAAGTCGGACATCGAGGCCCAGCTGAAACGACCGCCCATGTTGAAGAGGCTCATCAGTCCGACCAGTCCGGCGGCAGCGAGCGCGGTGATTTGTCCCGGAAACATCTCCTGGCTCATCGCCGAGGCTTGGCCGAGCACGCCTATGCCTGCTGTGGTGTTGCAGAACAGCACAATCCAGATCAGCCAGAACTGCGGCGTCTTGATCGCCTGGTAGACGAACACGTCGTTTTTCGTGATCAGTTTGGTGGTCGCTGCGGGAGGCACGTAGCCTTCCGGCTTCCACCCGGCCGCCGGGACCCGCACGATTGCGGAGCCGACCATCATGAACACGAAGTAGACGCAGCCGAGGGTGAGGAAGGTGCCGAGCACGCCCACATCGCTGGGGCCTGCAAACTTGCTCATCAGCCAGACCGAGAAGGGCGATGCGATCAGCGCGCCGCCCCCGAAGCCCATGATCGCCATGCCGGTGGCCATGCCTGGCCGATCAGGGAACCATTTCATCAGCGTCGAGACCGGCGAGATATAGCCGATGCCGAGCGCGCAGCCGCCGATCACGCCATAGCCGAGATAGATGATCCAGAGACTATGCAGATGGACACCGAGCGCCGAGATCATAAATGCGCTGGCCCAGGCGATCCCGGCGGTGAACATCGCCCGTCGTGGACCGCCTTCCTCGACCCAGCGCCCGAAGATCGCCGCTGACAGGCCGAGGAAAACCATCGCGATCGAGAAGATCCAGCCGAGATCCGTGAGCTTCCAGTCTGCGGGCGTCGATTGGGTGATGCCGATCAGCTTGGTCATCGGCAGATTGAACACGCTGAAGGCGTAAGCCTGTCCGATGCAGAGATGGACGCACAGTGCCGCAGGCGGCACCATCCAGCGGCTGTAGCCCGGCTTTGCGATCGTATGCTCGCGATCGAGGAACGACAGCAGCGAGCGCGAAGGCAGTTCCGAAGCGTCGAGCGTGGTCGTCATCCAGGTCCTCCCCGTCGCTCTCTCTGTGTGAGGCCAGCCGTGCGGCTGCCGAGCGATCGCGCGCCTGAGAAGCTACGTGGGAGTACAAGTTTGGCAAACGAATAATATTGGCTCTTACTATCGGATAAGCCGATATGAAATCGTGCGGCCAAAGATGAGCAGGAGACAATCGGTAGGGGATCATTCCCCCTGGATTTCGGGGATCAGTGGCCGCTCAGGACCAGCGTCTTGACCGGCAGCAGCAGGGCTTGAATACGCAACAGAAGGGCGTGCACCAGCCCGGTGGCATCGACGACATGCAGGGCAAATCCCTTGATTGCGTCGGTCTTGGGGTCTGCTATCGCATCATGGTTGCTCGTATAAGCGTTCACGATGCAGGTCGAGCCTGGTGTGACGCCCTCGAGGCCGCCCTTATAGAGCGGTTCGAGAAACGCCAGGATCGTGCCCGGCTGCCGCAGATTTTGCGGGTCGATGAGCTGTTCGCCCGATCTGAATTGTCCGGCGGCGATGTAGTCCTGAACGCCTGTGACCACGAGCGGAATGATGACCCAGGGTTTCGAGATGCAAGTCGCCTCCGCAAGCATGCCGGGTCGTATGACCTGGGCTTCGATCTGACCGAAACCAGCCTGCAATGAGCGCCGGCCCGCGCCCGCCGGGATCAAGACGCCAGCGGGCCGCATCATCTGGTTGACGACATCGCCGGTGCGCAGAAGGAATTGCTCCACTCGTCCATCGACGCCGGCCCGAATGGAGGTCTTGTCGAGATCGACTTGCGCCTCTGCTATTGCAGCCTCGGCGCTCGCCTTCTCGGCGGGCAGCAGCGTCGAGATTCGCAGGGCCGAAGCCTCCCTTGCGGCACTCGCGGAGTCGACGCCCGCCTGCCGCTGATCGACTATGACCTGGAGTTTTTCGATGTCGCGCTGCGGCACGATCCCGGGATTGCGCCGCTGCAATTCGCCCTTGCTGTCGAGTTCGTCCCGCGCTTGCTGCCAAGCCGCCTTCGCTTCTCCAATTTGGGCTTCCGCCTTGACCACATCGGCCCGTGCGCTGATCAGCGAGGCGTCGACCTCAGCGACCTTTCGTTTTGCCGTCTCGAGCGCCGCCTGCTGCTTGGCGCTGTCCAGGCGGAAGAGGACGTCGCCCTTCTTCACGGGCGCGCTGTACTCGACGTTGACCTCGGCGACGCGGCCGGCGACTTCGGGCAGGATCGGCACGGTGCGGAAGTAGAGCGTCGCCGAACTTGTGGAGGGATGATAGTAGAAGATCATGGTGATCAGCGCGATGGTCAGCATCAGGCAGCCGGTGATGCCCCACCTCAGCTCGTACCAGACCGAGTAGAGCGTGATTTCCTTGCCGAACCGCTTGCCCTGCCGGTAGTGGCGATAAAGATAGTCCGGAAGTATCGTCACAAGCGAGCAAAGCAGGAGCTCAAGCATGACCTTGAACTCCCTCGTTCGACGCATTCTTCGTGCCGGAAATGCCAGTCGGCTCGGTTTCGGATGCTGATCGCGGCGTCTGCGGCGCTGCATCGGCGATCCGCTCCACCGAGCCGGCGATGGTGCGCAGCGGCGTGGAGAAGTCGGGCAGGTCGATCATCGCGAGCAGGAGGCCTGCGATCCAGAAGATGTGCATGTGCGTAAACAGCGAGATGAGGCCGAGTACGGCGACGATCTCGAATTGCAGCTTCTGCGATTTGTGCGCCATGCGCTCCGGAAGACTGTGCAGCTTCCAATAGAGCGTGCCCACCCAAAACAAGACGACGATGAGGAAGATGCCCATGACAACCATCAGGGCGTCCGAGCCGTCGGGTCCGGGTAGGAAGAATGGCAGATGATGCGGCGCTGCTGGATGCATTTGTTCGCTCAAGCTCGTTCCCCCCGCCAGAAGAAGCTCGAGAGCCCACGGTGAGGCTCGTACATTGCCCGACATTGTTCCCTAACGCGGGAAAGAGCAAGGATTGTGTCAGGCTGCCCGCTGCTGTTTTGGCCGACGTGTCAAAAAATTTTGGCGAGTGCAAAACAACTAGCGAAGACAACCCCTTGGCTACTGTGCATGGGGTTGTTTTTGCAAGTTTGGTGGGGCGGGCTACCCGTCCGATGTTGCGGGGCGCCTCACGCGCCGCGGACGATCACACCATACCAGCCGAGCCCACGATAGGTCTCGTACCCCGGCGTCGCGTGAAAGGCGACCAGCGAACCGTTGCGGTCGCGATAGAAGCCGGAGCGCTGGCCGTTCAGCGAGATCGAGATGCGCTCGCTGAGGATGCCCTGGCCGTCCGACGCCGCGATGACGCGCAAATTCGAATCGACCAGCAACACGCGGGCCCTGTCGCTGTCGCCGATGCGCACGCCCTGGACGATGGCGCGGGCCTGCGGCTCCCAGTCGAAATGGATGGCGAGCACGCCGATCGGGACGCCGTTGGCCTCGCCGCCGGCACGAACGCTGGCGCAATAGGTCGCAACTTGCGCGTTGCCGAGCAGCGGCTGGTTCTCGACGTCGCCGGCGACATAGTCGTCACCGGAGCGCAAGCTGCGCGCCTCGCGAAACCATTTGGTGTGGGCGACGTTCTGGCCGACGACGCGAAAGCGGTCGGCGCGGCCATTGGCGATGACGTTGCCATCGAGGTCGCAGAGCCAGAGGTCGAGATAGACCGTGTAGGCCCTGAGGATCACGCCGAGGCGCTGCGAGGCGTGCGAGACGGCCGCCGCGCCGGGGCAGGCCGCGCAATCGACCACGGCGGAATCGGTCGCCCACCAGCGCACGTCGCAGGTTCGTTCATAGAGGTTGCGGTCGATCAGCTCGATCGCGTTCAGGGACAAGTCCATCATGCGCTCGCCGCGCGAGCGTTGGCTCATGCGCTCGATCGAGGCGACGAGATCTCCGGTGCGCTTTGTCAGTTGGCTTTCGAGCTCGCGTGCGATGGTCTCCACCTGCTGGCCGACGCCGCGCACCTCCTGGGCTACCACCGCAAAGCCCGCGCCTTGCGCGCCGGCGCGCGAGCTCTCGATCAGCGCGTTCAGCGCCAGCATCTTCATCTGGTTGGTGATCTGCTGGATCGACTTGGTCTTGTCGACCGCGATCTGGTTGACCTCCGCAGTCAGGCGGTTGATCAGCGCGGAGATGTCGGAATCATCGTCAGCGGGTTCGGGCGCGGTTGGCTTGGCTTTCAGACCCAGCGCAGCAGACATCGGGGGATTTCCCTTGGCAATGAGGTCTGATCTGCAACGAACCCGAAACAACAGATTACAGATCGAATAAAAGTCTTTTTCGAAGATTCCGCCTAACGCCCGCTTAATTTGCTATTGCGCGGTATGCTCAAATGATAGTCACTCAGCTCTGTCGGAGAGCCATCCACCGCTTTGTAGGCCGCTGCCGTTGCAAAGTTCGGCGGATTCCCGGCCAATCCGCCAGTGACCGGACGCCCGCGTGTTCGTCCGGGGTCCCGAGTTCCCAAAGATCGCTCACGAATCATGACGCCGCCAGCCACCGCCTTGCCCGTCGAAGCGCCCCAGGCGTTCCTCGGCGTTGCGCGCTCGCTCACCGACAAGCTCTGGCGCGACCGGCTCGACGCGCGTGGGGCGGCCAAGGCGCTTGCCATCGTGCAGCGGCATCAATTGCCGGAGCTGCTGGCGCGCGTGCTGGCGGGGCGCGGCGTCGATATCGACGCAGTCGCGGACTTCCTCGATCCGACCATCCGCAAGCTTCTGCCGGACCCGTTCACGGTGACGGAGATGGAAGCCGCCGCCAAGCGGATCGCGGATGCCGCGGCGAGGGGCGAGAAGGTCGCGATCTTCGGGGACTACGACGTCGATGGTGCGACCTCGGCGGCGCTGCTGGCCTGGCATCTGCGCCATTGCGGGCTCGATCCGCTGATCCACATTCCCGATCGCATCTTTGAGGGCTATGGCCCGAACGTCGAAGCGGTTCGCGGGCTCGCGGCCAAGGGCGCCACGCTGCTCGTCACTGTCGATTGCGGGACCACCAGCATCGAGCCGCTGGCTGAAGCGAAGCGGCTCGGCATGTCCGTGGTCGTGATCGATCATCACCAGGTCGGCACGGAGCTGCCGGAGGTCGACGCGCTGGTCAATCCGAACCGGCTCGACGATCTCTCCGGCCTCGGCCATCTCGCCGCCGTCGGTCTCGTGCTGGTGACGCTGGTCGCCGTCAACCGCGAGCTGCGCCAGCGCGGGTTCTGGAACGCGGAGATGCCCGAGCCGGATCTGCTCGGCATGCTGCATCACGTTGCGCTGGGCACGGTTGCCGATGTGGCGCCGCTGATCGGCCTCAACCGCGCGTTCGTCGCCAAGGGTTTGATCGCGATGCGGCGCCGCGATCATGTCGGTCATACCGCGCTGATGGACGTGGCGCGGCTCAACGGGCCACCGGAGGCTTGGCATCTCGGTTTCATGCTGGGCCCTCGCATCAATGCCGGCGGCCGCATCGGCCGCGCCGATCTTGGCGTGCGGCTGCTGCTGGAAGGCGACAGCGTCGAGGCCGCGCGGATCGCCGCCGAACTCGACCGCCTCAACAGCGAGAGACGCGTCATCGAGCATGCGGCGGAAGCGCAGGCCGAAGCCGAGGCGCTGGCCTCGATCGGGCTGGAGGACAAGCTCGGCGTGATCGTCACGGCGTCGGAAGGCTGGCACCCCGGCGTCGTCGGGCTCATTGCCTCCCGCCTGAAGGAGAAGTTTTCGCGGCCGGCCTTTGCGATTGCGCTGGAGCCAGGCGGCATCGGCACCGGATCGGGCCGCTCGATCGCGGGGGTCGATCTCGGCAAAGCAGTGCGGCAGGCGGTCACCGACGGCATTTTGCTCAAGGGCGGCGGGCACGCGATGGCCGCAGGCGTGACGTTGCGGAAGGAGAAGCTCGCCGAATTCCGCGCCTATCTCGAGAACGCGCTGGCGCAGGACGTCGCCGAGGCACGCCACGTCAACGAGCTCTATATCGACGGCGCGGTCTCTGCGCGTGCGGTGACGACGGAGCTTGCGGCGACGCTGAACCGTGCCGGTCCGTTCGGTAGCGGCAATCCGGAAGCCGTGCTGGCGTTGCCGGCGCATCAACTCGTCTTTGCAGATGAGGTCGGGCAGGCGCATCTGCGTCTGCGCTTCAAGTCGGGCGACGGCGCCATTGTCAACGGCATCGCGTTCCGCTCGGTCGGCCAGAAGCTCGGCAACGCGCTGCTCGCCAACCGCGGCCAGCAACTGCATGTCGCGGGCTCGCTCTCGGTCGATCGCTATCAGGGCACCGAACGCGTGCAATTCCGCGTCATCGACGTCGCGCTACCGGACCAGGGGCCATCCGTGATTAGATAGCGCTACATCCGACGCGACAAACGCGGAGCGTGTTTGCGCGGAGATCATGCGCGAAAAATAATGCGCTCAGACAACAAAAAGAAAGGGAGTGAACATGGCAGGGCAGGTTGAGGGCAAGGTCGCGCTGGTGACGGGCGGCGCCTCGGGCATCGGCGAAGCCATCGTCGAGCTGTTCGCGCGCGAGGGCGCCGCTGTCGTGATCACCGACATCGACGAGCTGCGGGGCCCTGAACTCGCCCAGCGAGTGACGAAAGCTGGTGGCAAGGCGATCTTCCTGCCGCAGGACGTCACCAACGAGGAGCGCTGGATCGAGATCGTCACCGAGGTTGCCAGGCGCTATGGCCGGCTCGACATCATGGTCTCCAACGCCGGCATCGGCATTGCCGTGCCTTCGATCGTCGACATGACGCTGTCCGACTGGCGCAAGCAGAACGCGATCAACCTCGACGGCGTCTTTCTCTCGGTCAAGCATTGCCTGCCCCTGATGCGCAAGCATGGCGGCGGCTCGATCGTCATGATGTCGTCGCTGGCGGGCCTGCGCGGCTCGCCCGGGTTGTCGGCCTATTCGGCGACCAAGGGCGGCGTGCGGCTGTTCGCCAAGTCGATCGCGATGGAATGCGCGGCTGCGGGCGACGGCATCCGCGTCAATTCGGTTCATCCCGGCATCATCGACACGCCGATCTGGGGCAAGATCCCGACGGGCGCAACGGGCGCCGGCCAGAACGCGCCGATCGATCCGGAGGAGCGCGCGAAGGTCGTCACGCCGCTCGGCCGTGCCGGCCAGGCCGCGGAGATCGCTTCCGGTGTGCTGTATCTCGCCTCCGATGCCTCGCGCTACGTCACCGGCAGCGAACTCGTCATCGACGGCGGCATGAACGCGGGCGGCGTGCCGCGGCGGGCCTGAGCCGCGCAGGGCAGGGCGGCACGCGCAGGGGCTGACGCGCAGGCGCGGCCCCTGTACAACCCGGGCAGCTCTCGACCGACAGAGGTGTCCTCCGCCATGGCGCACAGCCTTCACGCTTCCTCACCCGCATCAGCGCCATTCCGCTCGAACCGGCCGGACCTTGCGACCGATGCGATCCGCACTGCGCGCGAGGACCTCGCCGCCTGTTTCCGCATGGCGGCGCGCAATGGCTTCGAAGAAGGCATCTGCAACCACTTCTCGGCTGTGGTGCCCGGCCATGACGATCTGTTCCTCGTCAATCCTTATGGCTACGCCTTTCGCGAGCTGACCGCGTCCAAGCTTCTGATCTGCGATTTCCATGGCAACGTGCTTGACGGCGAGGGCGTACCCGAGGCGACCGCGTTCTACATCCATGCCGAGATGCACAAGCGCCTGCCGCGCGCCAAGGTCGCCTTCCACACCCACATGCCCTATGCCACGGCGCTGTCGATGACCGAGGGCGATCCCTTGATCTGGGCCGGCCAGACCGCGCTGAAGTTCTATGGCCGCACTGCCGTCGACCGCGACTACAACGGCCTCGCGCTCGACAACCAGGAGGGCGCGCGCATTGCTTCGGCTGTGGGGGATGCCGACATCATCTTCATGAAGCATCACGGCGTGATGGTGCTGGCACCGACCATCGCGGAAGCCTGGGACGATCTCTATTACCTCGAGCGCGCCGCCGAGGTGCAGGTGCTGGCGATGTCAACGGGACGAAAAGTGCTGCCCGTCGATCCCGCGATCGCGGCCGAAACCTACAGGCAGATGCGTGAAGGCGATTCCGAATCCGCGCGGCTGCATCTTGCCGCGGTCCGGCGGCAGCTCGATGCCGAGGAGCCGCAGTACCGGCATTGAACAAAGTGTCATTCCGGGGCGCGCCAGTTGGCGTGAGCCCGGAATGACGTCGCGGCCTACGAGCCCTGCCGCAGCTTGGCCAGCACCTTCAGCCCGCCATAACCGTCCGCCGGCGTGATCCCCGCACGTTGCTGGAAATCCTTGATCGCCTTCATGGTGTCGTTCCCGACACGGCCGTCGGT
Organism: Bradyrhizobium sp. 199; assembly: GCF_023073355.1. Classification (GTDB taxonomy): domain Bacteria; phylum Pseudomonadota; class Alphaproteobacteria; order Rhizobiales; family Xanthobacteraceae; genus Bradyrhizobium. The sequence goes on along the minus strand of NZ_JADPJI010000005.1, from coordinate 1,656,598 downwards.
GCCGCCGGTGTCGAAGCCGGCTTTTGTTAGACGCGTCTGCATCTCCTGCACCTCGGCCAGCGTCAGGGCGCGCTCCGAGCCGGGGAAGGGCTGGATGAAAGGCGGTGCCCCGAGGCAGCGGTCGCCGAGATGGCAGATCGCCAGCGCATAGTTCATCGACGGATTGTAGCTCTTCACCGAGTAGAAGTTCGGCCCGAGCAAGAAGGTCGGTCCGCCCGCGACCGGCGTCCACATCTGCGCGGACGCATTCGGTTGCGGGAAAGGCTGGCCGTCGGCGCGGCTGACGCCGGCCGCCTGCCATGCCGCATAGGTACGGCTGCCGCTCATAGTGCCGGCGGCGCGCACCTCATAGCCCCAATGCTCGCCGCGATACCATTTGCCGCGATTGACGAGATATTTGGCGGTCGAGCCCAGCGCGTCGTCGGGCTTTCCGAACGGCGAGACCTTGCCGTCGCCATCGTAGTCGATCCCGACATTGAGCCAGACTTCCGGCATCCATTGCGAATGCCCCATCGCGCCGGCCCAGGATCCCTGCATCTGCTCCGGCGTGCTCCAGCCCTTGTCGACGATGCGTAGCGCGTTGATCAGCTCGGTCTCCCAATAGGCCTTGCGGCGCGGCTCATTCCAGGCGAGCGCGGCAAGCGAGGGAAACACCGGCGTCATGTGGTTCTGCTGCACCAGAGGATCGCCATAGGCGGACTCGACGCCCCACAGCGCCAGCAGCGTACCGCGCTCGACCCCGAAATCGCGTTCGATACGCGCGAGCAACGCCTCGTTGTTCTTCAGGGCGATCTTGCCGTTGATGATGCGCCAGTCGGAAACGCGCCGGTTGATATATTGCCAGACCTGCTCGTGGAATTCCGGTTGACTGCGCATCTGCTTGAACACGCTCATGTCCGGCTCGACCCGCGCCATCGCGCGCTGCCAGGTCGCGGCAGAAACGCCCTTCGCCATCGCACGTGCGCGAAAGGCTTCGCGCCATTCGTCAAAACCTGGAGGTGCGGCGAGGACGCGTGTCGGAAGTGCGAGCACAGCGGCTGCACCGAGCGCGGATTGAAGCAGGGCGCGGCGCGTTGGACGAAGCGAGGAATCAGCGTGTTTCATGGGCACATTCTAGCCGGAAACATGGCTCGTGTGAGTCGGTTCCTGGAACAACAATACGCTTGATTTGTGCACGGCCACATCAGCTCCTCCTCGGAACAAACTGTCGCACTCCAGCATTCCCCCACATCACATCGGAGGAGAACAAGATGAGGAAATATCTGTTTGCCGCGGCGCTTGCCAGCGCCATCGCAGTGCCTGCGTTGGCGGACGAGGTCGGTGTTCACGTTGGCCCGGTCGGCGCGGGCGTGACGGTTGGTCAGTCCCATGAATATCGCGAGCGAGACCGCGATCGCGACCGTACCACCGTCATCAAGGAGCGTGAGCCCGCCGACCGCACCACGGTGATCAAGAAGGAAGATGAATTCGGTAACCGCGAAAAAACCGTGATTCATCACGACAACGACTGATCGAGCAGGGGCCCCGGCCGGAGCGCGGGGCCCATTTTGTTCATCGAGATTCGGGGTGGAATGAAGATACGCGCGCATGCGGAAAGCCACTTGGTCGAACTCGACGACGGATCCCAATGGCAGATATTTCCCGGCGATCTCGCGACGACGCTGAGCTGGAAGCCCGAGACGGATCTGCACCTGGAGCCGAGCGGCGAGCGGGTGAGTTCGCACGTGCTGGTGAACGGCACGGACCTCAGCCGCGTGCGGGTGATCGCGGCGGGCGAGAGCTGGCCCGACGGCGAGGTTAAGAAAGTGTTGAAGGGCGGCTAGGGCCGCCGTTGGCCAAGCACGATATCCCCGTTTTTAGGTGTGTCACTTTACGGTCGGTTCGCTTCCGTCTGCGCAGAATGCGCGCATGCGGGAGCTGTTCGACATCATCCGTGCCAACCCCTGGCCGTTCGGCGCCGGACTGTTCGTCGTGATCCTGATGATCCTTGCCGAGAACTTTGGACGCGGCATTCAGGGCGGCGGCGGTAGCGACTTCCCTGATTTCGGCAGTTGCGATGGTGGTGGGCACGGAGGCGGGGACGGCGCAGGCGGCGACTAGGTGTGTCTGCGTCGAGTGCCCGCTTAGCCCTCCTCCTTCAAATCAGCTGCAATGCCAGCTAGCCACCGCCGGATCGCAGTTTCGTCCTTGCTGTCCAAGCCTTTCGCCAGCCGCTTTTCGAGTGCGATCACACGTTCCCGGCACGCCTTCAAGAGCGTCGCGCCGCGTGAGCTCAGCGTCCATTGCTGGATGCGGCCGTGGACGGGATGCGGCGTCATCAGAATCGCGCCGTCGCGTTCGAGATTGCGGATGATGACTCCGACGGTCTGGGGCGTCAGGAAGGTGAGGCGGGCGACGTCGGCGCCTGACAGTCCCGGATAGGCATTGAGCATGGTCAGCACCGCGAATTGCGGCGATGTCACGCCGAGATCCGCAAGCGTTCGCTCCATCGTCAGGCGGACCGCGGCATGGGCCTGTCGCAGGAGATAGCCGAGATAACCTTGCTCGCCGCGCTTGCCTTCGCCGGGCGCGGGAACACGCACGGTGCCGTCGTCGGCGGCCGCCTTGCGGACGACTTTCGATCTTGTGACGGCAGCGGTCTTGCGCGACATATAAGAGCTCTTATAAGATGTAAGCCTGCGTACAATAAGACGAGGTGAGCCGCAATGTCACACGCCCGCAGTGAATACGAGGATTTCAAGAAGATCGCGCCCGATGTCTATGATCTGGTTCTGGCGCTCGGTCAGCTTGCAACCAAGGCCGGTCTCGACAAGCAGCTCATCGAACTCGTGAAGCTGCGCGCCTCGCAGATCAACGGCTGCGCCTTCTGCGTGCAGCACCACGTCCTGTTGTCGGAACGGATCGGCGTTCCCGCCGACAAGCTCCATCTGGTCGCGGTCTGGCGCGAGGCACCGGTCTTTTCCGCGCGTGAGCGCGCGGCGCTGGCCTGGGCGGAGGCATTGACGCTGCTACCTGGGGGCGTCAGCGAGGAGGTCTATTCGGAAGCGACGGGCGAGTTCTCCGAAACCGAGCTGACCTATCTGACGTCGGCAGTCGCCTCGATCAATGTCTGGAATCGGTTTGGAGCGGCCTATCGCTGGACACCGGCCAAGCGGCCGGCGGCGGCGAATGCTGCGGCATCCTGATCGCAACGCAGGGAGGACGACATGACAGCAATGAGTTTGGCCATTGCGCAGCGCCCGATGCCGTCGCGTTCGATGGCGATCGCCGCCCTGAGTGGGCTCGCCTGCGCGCTCGCGATCGGCAAGGTGCTGCCGGTGACGATGGACGCCGTCTCGGGCGCACTGGCGCCGCTCTGCGCCACGGCCGCCGAGAGCTCGCCGCTCGACAAGGTCGAGCCGATCGGCTCTTACGCACTGCCGAACGTGCCGGGCAAGCGCGTCACCATCGTGCGCGTGTTCTATGGTCCGGGCGGATTTTCGCGTCCGCATCGTCACGCGGGATCCGTCACCGCCTACATCACCAAGGGGGAGATCCGGTCCCAGCTTGGCGGCGGTCCGGTCGAGACGTTCGGTGTCGGTCAGTCCTTCTTCGAGCCGCCGGGCTCGACCCATCTGGTCTCCGCCAATGCCAGCGCCACCGAGCCGGCAGAGTTGATCGCGGTGTTCGTGGCGGATGAGGGCGCGCAGCTCACGACGCTCTTGGAGTAGCAGGTTCGCGCAATCCGCGACCGGGGTCGTGTTAGGCCGGCCGCGATCTTTTCAACCGTTTCCATGCCGGCGAGAGACCGTATTGGACGACGGGAATCGCGAGTGCGCCGATCAGCAGCCCAAGCAAGCCTGAGATGGCCGCATCGACCGACCATTCGATGATGCCGGAAAGGGGTGGAAGCGCATGTGCGGCCGCCTCCGTTGCGGCATGGACCGTGCGGCCGAGCACGGGTGGGCCGTATTTTTCGATGCCATGCAAGATGATGCCGCCGCCGACCCAGATCATGGCGGCGGTTCCGATGGTGCTCAGCACCACCAGGAAGACGGGCATACCGCGGACGAGCGCGCGTCCAAGCAAGCGGATCGTGCCGCCAATGATCGAGGCGCTGTCATAGCGCGCGAGGGCCATGCCAACATCGTCCGCCTTCACGATCAGAGCCACCACGCCGTAAACCCCGGCAGTGATAAGGATGCCAACCAGCGCCAGCACCAGTGCCTGCGTCCAGATGCTGCCCGCCGGGAGAGCCGCCAGCGTGATCGCCATGATCTCCGCCGACAGGATGAAATCGGTCTTGATGGCGCTTGCGACCTTCTCGTCCTCGACCGACCGGGCATTCAACGCAATCGGCTGGAGCTGAGCCTCGTGGTGGTGCGCATGATGCGGCATCACAGCTTCGAGCACCTTCTCGGCACCCTCGTAGCAGAGAAAGGCTCCGCCCAGCATGAGCAGCGGCGTGACCGCGGCGGGAAGGAAATATCCGAGCAGCAGGGCAACGGGGAGCAGGATCAGCAATTTATTGCGGAGCGATCCCACCGCAATCTTGCCGACGATCGGCAGCTCGCGATTCGAGGCAAAGCCGATGACGTAATTCGGCGTGACGGCGGCATCGTCGATGACCACGCCGGCCGCCTTTGTGCCTGCCTTGGCGGCCTGGCTCGCCACGTCGTCGAGCGAGGCTGCCGCCACCTTTGCAATTGCCGCGATATCGTCGAGAAGACCGATCAGTCCAACACTCATCAACCCCTATCCTTCGTTCGAGCTGGCGATGGGCGCGACGACATGCCGTCGCGCCGCCCGGCATTGGAACGAGCAAGCCGTCAATTGTCCTCGCCGCTCGATCACTCGCGCAGATCCGGCTTGAGAACGTCTTCCGGCAGCGCGTGTGCCACGGGCTGCGCCGTGACAGCGATCTCCGGGCCGATCTCGCGTCCGCGGGCGCGGATCAGGCGTTCATAGGCGGAGACCAGGGTGACGTAGGGGCTGACCCAGATCCAGCCGTCGCGTGTGAATACTTGCACGTCGAAATGCAGGTGCATCGATGTTCCGGCGGGATGGTCGAGATAGTTCGAGATCACGCCGATCTTCTCGCCTTCGGTGACGAAGCGGCCATTGACCATGCCGTCGGCGTTCAGCGCCCGCGGGTTCATATGCATGTAGCGGAAGCGGATGTGCTCGGTGCGGCTGTTGACTTGAAGCGTTGCGGCCTGGTCCTTGGCTCCGCGGATCACGATGGCGTCACGCACGGCGACGACGCCGCGCTGCTTGGGGTCGCAGGGCTCGCGGCCTTCACCGGACGAGGGGCAGTCGGCGGCGCGGATGTCCTCGCCCTGATGTCCGTAGCCTCCGCCACATTGCCACACCTCGAAACTGCGCGACTCGCAGAAATTGTCGCGCCAGGGATAGGCGGTCGGACCTTCGCTCTTGTCGCGCTTGCCGTAGGACTGCGAGCGCACGAAGGCCGGGGCCTTTTCGAGGGGGAAACGGATCTGGGCATAGGCCATCACGTCGGGATGACCGCCCTGCTTGCGGTAGCCGGTGTTCGGGATGATGTCGCCGCTCGGCCGGTAACTGAAATCAGCCGAGCGTGCGATAGGACGATCGAGGACGTTGGAGGCAATGTCGGTCAATGGCCGCATGCGCTGGCCGCCGGCGACACGCAGGGCCTTCAGGAAACGCTCGGCGACGGGATAGGCTTCCCTGCAGGCGAGCCGCCGCGGCTTGGCGACGCTGTCGAGGCATTGGATCGACACGACATAAGCGGCGCCGAAACGGGTGAAAGCGTAACGTACATAGCCCTCCCGGATGAATCTGCGGAGGTCCGGATAGGTCGTCGCGAGCGGCTTGACTGGCTCGCCCTTGCCCGCCGAGGGATCGGCGATGTCGTAGACCAGCGCCGAGCCTGTGATCTGCACTTCGACCGGCCTTGTGAACACCCGGCTCGGCATGCCGTCACCGGCGCCGGGCTCGAACGAGAAGGTCGCGCTGTAGCCGGCGGGACCGGCATCGAACATATCGACCGGATTGAAGTCCGCCTGGTAGCGCGACAGCGCGAGCGACGCCGACGCGCCGCTGCGCTGCGCCTCGATGTACGCGGCGGCATCGAACGGCAGCAGCACGGGCACGGGACTGCGGGTGATGCCGGTGAAGAATCGCGAGGAGACCGCGTTCAGCTGCACCAGCGCGGGCATGGCGCGCGGATCGTAGCGCGGCACCGAACGGCGAGGTGCGAAGATGAAATCGTCCGCGACCCGCGGGCGGCTGTTGATCTCAATGCGGAACTGGTCCAGCGCTGCGCGCCAATCGACGCGCAGGGCCGTGAGTGAGGGGCTGCGGAATTCATCCGCAGCGAGCGGAGCGGCATTGAGGAGCGAAAGCGACGCCAGAAGCAGCGAGACGAAGCGGAAACCCTTCCCAACCACTGTCTCGCCCCCCGGCGGCACCTGTTCCGATTGCCCCGCTCTCTGCTAGTCCTTGGCGCGCTCGGAGTAGGAACCGTCTTCGGTCATCACCACGATGCGGGTGCCGACCGCGATATGCGGGGGCACGGTGGTGCGCACGCCGTTGGAGAGCACCGCTGGCTTGTAGGAGGAGGATGCGGTCTGGCCCTTCGTGACCGGCTCGGTCTCGACCACTTCCAGCGTCACGCGCTGCGGCAGCGCGATCGACACCGGGTTGGTGCCGTGCAGGGACAGCTTGACCGTCATGCTCTCCTGAAGATACGACGCTGCGTCGCCGACGACGTCCTTCGAAACCTGGACTTGGTCGTAGGTCTCCGGGTTCATGAAGTGGTACCCGTCGCCATCTTCATACAGGAAAGTGTAGTTGCGCTCTTCGATCGTGGCCTTTTCAACCTGGTCGGTGGTCTTGTAGCGCTCGGAGATCTTTACCCCGTCCGAGATTCGGCGCATCTCGATCTGGCTGACCGGGGTGCCCTTGCCGGGATGGATGTTCTCGGCGCTCACGACGACGTAAAGCTTGCCGTCTTGCTCGATCACGTTGCCCTTGCGAATAGAACTGGCGATGACTCTCAAAGCTATATTTCCTGCTTGCTTGGCCCGGCTTGGGCCAGGACGTGGTCAAATTGATGGGGGAGTTGGGGCCTCAAATCGGACCTCGGCGCCCGTTTCGGGCCGCAACATACTGATTTTGCCGTTGGATGCCAGCCTTTTGCTGGGGGCGGGGGCGGCCGGCTGATGATTGGGGACAAGCCGATCTCGCCGTTCTGGTCGCCCGGGCGGCACCTCGACCGTCGGCCGTTCCTCCAGGCCAGGGGGGCCATTACCGGGGCTCTACGGGGCTTTTTCGCCGAGCAGGGCTTCGTCGAGGTCGAAACCTCCGTCCTCCAGGTTTCCCCGGGCAATGAGACCCATTTGCACGCCCCCAAGACCGAGATCATGCGGCCGGACGGCAGCCGAGCCAGCCGTTACTTACGGACCTCGCCGGAATTCTCCTGCAAGAAGCTGCTGGCGGCGGGCGAGACGCGGATTTTCGAGCTGGCCCGGGTGTTCCGGGACCGTGAGCGCGGCGACCTTCATCTGCCCGAATTCACCATGCTGGAATGGTATCGGGCCGGCGTGCCCTATGACGCCATCATGGCCGATTGCGTTGTCGTGATCGCCCGTGCGGCGCAGGCGACTGGCATCGAGACCTTCTCCTTCCGCGGCCGGACCGCCGATCCCTTCGCAGAACCCGAGCTCCTGACCGTCGCGGGCGCCTTCGAGCGGTTCGCCGGGATCGATCTTCTGTCGACAATCTCGGGCAACGAGGGTAACCGTGCCGCGCTTGCCGAGGCGGCGGCCAGCAAGATCCGTGTGGCCGAGGACGACACCTGGTCGGACATCTTCAGCAAGGTTCTGGTCGAGCACGTCGAGCCGCATCTGGGGCAGGGACGTTTGACCATTTTGTTCGAATACCCATCTCCTGAGGCGGCGCTGGCACGGGTGAAGGCTGACGATCCCAGGGTTGCCGAGCGTTTCGAGGTCTATGCGTGCGGCGTCGAGCTCGCCAACGGCTTCGGGGAACTGACCGATGCCGAGGAGCAGCGCAAGCGCTTCACGGAATCGATGACGGAGAAGCAGCGCCGCTACGGCGAAGCCTATCCGCTCGACGAGGACTTTCTGGCCGCGGTTGCCGCAATGCCGGAGGCGAGCGGCGTTGCACTCGGCCTCGACCGGCTGGTGATGCTGGCGAGCGGCGCATCGCGAATTGATCAGGTGGTGTGGACGCCGCCCGCAAACGAAGCATCAAGTGACAGATGACGAAGACGAACCTTGCACGCACGCTGCGCGAACCGGCCGAGCTCGTGGCCGAAGGTCTGGCTCCCGCAGCAGCGCTCCCCGCGCTCGAACGTGTTGCCTCGCGCTATGCGGTGGCCATCACGCCGGCGCTGGTGGAGCTGATCGATACGTCCGACCCGGACGATCCGATCGCGCGGCAATTCGTTCCGAGTGCAACCGAGTTGGAGATGCAGCCGGGTGAGAATGTCGATCCCATCGGCGATCATCCGCATTCGCCGGTTCCCGGGATCGTGCACCGCTATCCCGATCGCGTCCTGTTCAAGCTTGTTCACGTCTGTGCGGTCTATTGCCGCTTCTGCTTCCGCCGCGAGATGGTGGGGCCCGGCAAGGACAACGCGCTGTCGGATAGCGCCTATCGCGCGGCGATCGACTACATCCGTTCGCATCGCGAAATCTGGGAGGTGATCCTGACCGGCGGCGATCCGCTGATGCTGTCGCCGCGACGGATGAGCGAGATCATGACCGATCTGGCGGCAATCGATCACGTCAAGATCATCCGCCTTCACACCCGCGTGCCCGTGGCCGATCCCGCGCGCATCAGCGACGAGATGGCTGCGGCGCTCAAGGTCGAGGGGGCGACCACTTGGGTGGCGGTGCATGCCAACCATGCCCGCGAGTTGACAGGGCCGGCGCGCGATGCCTGCGCGCGGCTCGTCGATTCCGGAATACCGCTGGTGAGTCAGTCCGTGCTTTTGCGCGGGGTCAATGACACTATCGCCGCTCTGTCGGACTTGATGCGAGCTTTCGTCGAATGCCGCATCAAGCCGTACTACCTGCATCACGGCGATCTGGCGCCGGGCACTGCGCATCTGCGGACGACGCTGGCGGAGGGGCAGGACCTGATGCGGCAGTTGCGCGGGCGGGTGTCAGGACTGTGTCAGCCGGACTATGTCATCGACATTCCCGGCGGCGCCGGCAAGTCGCCGGCGGGGCCGAGCTACGTCCTTGCGCCGCAAAATACCGCATCCGATTCGGGTGATGCCGGAGCCGAAACGCGCTATCGTATCGTGGACTATTGCGGTGACGTTCATCTCTATCCGCCCGAGACCTGAGCGGTCGTGATGGAGAGGCCGGCTCGAGGAATGGAGGGAGAGACATGAAGAAGTTCATGGCGGCAGTATCGCTCGTGGTCTTGCTCGGAGGCGCGGCGGTTGCGCAGACCGGCAGCCCCAAGGGATCGGGTTCAGGCGGCGCGACCTCCGGATCGCTGCCGCAGGCTCCGGTCGGGCATCGCCAGGTGCGCGCCGCCGACCTGCCCAGCGAGAAGAACCTGAGCGACCCGAACGATCCCCTGAGCAAGGAAAATCAGGCGCTCGACAAAAAGATCAAGAGCATTTGCCGCGGTTGCTAGCCGCCGCAGCAGCGGGCAGGGTGCGACAGCCTCACCCCGCCCGCAATCGTTCGGTCAGGCGGAGCGCTCGTGCCGTCCTGCGCGCTTGGAGTTGCGCCGGATCTCGACCGCGTCAGCGAGCTGCTTGAGCACGGTTGCCGTTGTCGGCCAGTCGATGCATCCGTCCGTGATGCTCTGGCCGTAGACGAGCGGCTTGCCGGGCACCACGTCCTGGCGGCCGGCGACGAGATTGCTCTCGATCATCAGGCCCATGATGCGGTTTTCGCCCCCGGAGATCTGACCGGCGATGTTGGCCATCACCAGCAGCTGGTTCTCCGGCTTCTTGCTCGAATTGGCGTGGCTCGCATCCACCATCACCAGCGGCGCGACGCCGGATTTTGCCAGCTCGTTGCAGGCCGCTGCAACGCTTGCCGCATCGTAATTCGGCTTGCTGCCGCCACGCAGGATGATGTGGCAATCCTCGTTGCCTGCGGTCGATGCGATCGCGGAGCGGCCGAGCTTTGTAACGGCCATGAAATGATGCGGATGCGCGGCTGATTTCACGGCATCAGCCGCGATACGAACATTGCCATCGGTGCCGTTCTTGAAACCGACCGGACACGACAGCCCGGAAGCCAGCTCGCGGTGGATCTGACTCTCGGTCGTGCGCGCGCCGATCGCGGCCCAGGACACGAGGTCGGCGATGTATTGCGGCGTCGTCATGTCGAGGAATTCCGTGCCGGCGGGCAGGCCGAGGTTGTTCACCGCCGACAGCACGTTGCGCGCCAGCCGCAGACCCTTGTTGATGTCGAAGCTGCCGTCGAGATTGGGATCGTTGATCAGGCCCTTCCAGCCGACCGTGGTGCGCGGCTTCTCGAAATAGACCCGCATCACGATCTCGAGCTGGTCGGCGAGGTCCTCGCGCAAGCTTGCGAGGCGCTCGGCATATTCGAGCGCGGCCTTGGGGTCATGCACCGAGCACGGGCCGACGACGACCAGAAGGCGGTCGTCCTGGCCGGTGAGGATGGCATGGACGGCGTTGCGTGCGGCCATCACCACACGGGTAGCGGTGAGCGTGCGCGGGATCTCCCGCATCACCTCTTCCGGGGTGCTCAGTTCTTTCAGTTCACGGATGCGAAGATCGTCGGTCGTGCTCAGCACGGCGGGCTCCTGTCATTTTGAGAACCTGCCGGCCAATAAAAAAGCCGCCAGGTCTGGCGGCTTGTTCGGACGTTTGCTGCAATGTTTCAGATTGAGCGCGATCCTCCTGCCGCCAGCGAGCTGTCGTAGCTAAAGTTCCAAAAATAGCTGGTGGCGACGGTGATCATGGCAAGCCATATAGCGCGCGATCGGCGGATTGTCACCCCCCAATCGGCGCGGTCGGCGACGAAGCGCCTCAGGTGTTGCTGTTGCGCGCCGCCAACGCCATTCCGATCAGGCTGGCGCCGCCGAACAGCAGGTTGATACCGACGAGAACGCCGATGGCCCATTCTGCCGAGCTCGGCAGCCCCGTGATCACCATGAACGAGATCGCGATGTCGACGAGGCCCGAGATCAGCAGCCACGACCAGCGGCTGCTGAGCTCGCGGCGGTGCTCCAGCGCGTACATGATGGTGGCGACGCCCTCGGCGAGGAAGTAGGCGCCGAGCACGATGGTCAGCGTCAGCACGGCCTGCACCGGCCGGGCCAACAGCAGCAAGCCGGCGAGCACGGCGAGCGCAGCCGAGATCAGCGACCACCAGAAGCCGGGCGTACTGCGTGCCCAATAGGTGGCGATCAGCCCACCGACGCCGCTGATCAGGAACATCCAGCCGAGGAAGATCGCGATCGCAAGGCTCGCGAGCGGCGGCAGGATCAGCGCCGCGATGCCGAGAACGGCGAGCAGGATGCCCTCGAACAGGAAGGCCTTCCAATGCGCCTTGACCGTTCGGCTCATGACGGATTGCAGGCGTGAAAGATCCTCGGGCGATGTCATCGGCAGGCTCCAGATGGAAACGTCAGCGCTCAATCTAGTATGGGCGCGGCCCGCTTGCCATGCGGTGGATCAACCGCTACCGGGCGCCGAGAAAAAACCTTCCGCGCTGGTGCGGATGCGGTTGCGGCCGAGAATGTAGATCGCCGTTGTGACAATCAGAAGCGCAAGGCCGAGCAGGATCGAGACGAAACCGATCGGGATCAGGGCCAGCGTCAGATTGCGTTCGGGGTTGATCAGCCAGTGATGGATCGAGGTCAATACGAAGGCGAGCCCGAGAAAGCCGACGCCGCCGCCGGCAAGCAGCAACGCCCACATCCGGCGAAGCTGGCTGAGCCGTTCCCGCGCCACATCGGTCCGGGGTGCGTGGTGGCGGGCGACACGCCGGACCAGGCGGATGGCGAAGCCGATCGAGCTGAAGCCGATCAACAGGCTCGCGCCGCCCAGCCACATCCGTAACCCCGAGTCGAGGTCCGGCATGCGCTGCAGGGTGAGCAGGGGGAAATCGAAGGCCGAATGCAGCGCGAGCGGGCCTGCGAAGATCAGGAGGCGGCTGGACAGGCGGGCCCAGTCGCGATGGTGGCGGTTGGCGCCCAGCGCGGTGCCGGCGCGCGCGATGGTCAGGTAAGCGCCCGCGATGATGCCGAGCGCGCCGTGGAATGGCACGGTCAGCACGCTGCGCAACGCGGCCAGCGAGCGCCACATCTCGGCGTGCTGAACCAGATAGGCCAGGTTCTCGTAGGCGGCGAAGCCGAGGCCGACCGCGGCGCCATAGACCACGGTGTCCATCGGGTTGGCAAAAGTCCGCCGCTTGGTCGAGGAAACCACCACGATGGCGATCACCTTGACGGCTTCCTCGGGCAACGCGACGCCGAAGATCGAATGCATAGCGAGCGCCGCCCAGGGGTCGTCGGGGGCTGCGACCATCTTGGCGAAGGGGGCCCGGGCAAGGCCCAGCAGCGAGATGCTGGCGGCGCCGAGCAGGAACGCGGTCCAGACCTGGGCAGGCGGGCCAGGGCGCTCTTCTGCGGCGATGACAAGCCAAAGCATCAGCAGCGCCGGGGCGATGGCGGCAGTTCCGATGACGGTGGGCAACGCTTCAATCAGGTACATCGGCGCCGAAAATAGGTTCCTTGGGTCCGCTTATCTACATTTACCGATGCGACCATGTGTCATGCGCTCGCTGCCGGTTCGCTTAACGGGCGCGACAGCTTTCGTTGATCTGCCATCGCCCGCGGCGATCTAGAATACAAGCGCAATCAACTGGATGACAGAAGCTGTTCGTCATCCATGGCAACCGGCGCGTGATTGATGGGGCGCGCGATTGGCAAGTTAGATCAAGGAAATGCGCAGCTTTCTTCGACTCGCTGCGCACGTATCGCGGCGGCGAGTTCGGAAAGCCGGGACTCAGTGCGTGGTGAAGGGCGGCGGCGGCGCACCAGGGGCGACGTCGAAGGCGCCGAGATGGAATTCATCGCCAGGAGATGCGTCCGGCTCGCCCGGTTGCGCCAGCAGCGTGAACGCGGCCTGGGGGTAGAGCTTCCAGATCTCCAGGTCGCCTGGGGTGATGGTGAGCCAGCCGAACGTGTACATGTAGCGTCCGGGTTCGGTGACCCGGCCGACCCTGTCCCAAGTGATCTTATCAACTTTGATCTTGTTGACCGCCATCCGGTCCCCGATCGCAAGTCCGCACATGAGGTCCGGCGTGAGGCTCGGACCGGCAAAAGCTGATCCCGCAATGGGGCCGCGATAGGGCGGCGATGCGGAGGCGGGACGGCTGGAGGAGGGCCGCCGCCTGCCGGTTCAGCGCGCCGTCGAGGCTGCCTCTGCTTCGGCTGCCCGCTCCAGCTGACGGTGCGAGGCGTGGAAGACGTCGTGGACAAGGCCGATCTTTTCCATGCCCAGGATGATCAGGCCGTTGAGATCGATCTCCCACCAGGCGTGCGAGATGTAGGCGTCCCGGGGAAAGCGATGATGGTTGTTGTGCAGACCCTCGCCGAAGGTGAGGATCGTGGTGACGAACTCGTTGGTCGAGGCATCGTCGACTTCGAAGCGGCGATAGCCATAGGCGTGGCAGACCGAGCCGGTGAGCTGGCTGGTGAGGATCAGCAGATAAGCGCGGAGCAGGCCGGAGAACAGCACGCAGCCGATCATGGTGTGCACACCGCCGAAGGTGTAACCGATCACGCCCGGGATGAAGACCGCCGACATCCCGTACCAGACCCAGCGCGTTCGCACGAAGAACATCGCGATGGGATCGGCGAGGATGTCCTTGGCATAGTATTCGTTGTCGGTGGTCGCCTGGTCGAACACCCAGCTGCCCTGGGCGTGCAAGAAACCCTTGAGTGCGCTGACATAGCGATTGCCGAAGCCGTCGAATTGCGGGCTGTGGGGATCGCCGACGTCATCGGCGTAGAGATGGTGGCGGCGGTGGTTGGCGACCCATTTGGCGATCGAGCCCTGGATCGCCATCTGGGCGATGGCGCAGAAGAAGACCCGCATGATCGGTCCGGTGCGGAAGCTGCGATGGACGAACAGGCGGTGCATGCCGGCGCCGATGCCGAACGTCGTCAGTGCGAACATCCAGACGAACGTGAACAGCTCGACCTTGCCGAGACCTTGCGTGACAGCCCAGATGATGCCGGCGACAGCGCCGACATAGAGGATGCCGAGCAGGAGATAGCTCTCGCGCAGCTTGGCTTGCACGAGCGGCCCCTCGGTGACGACGCCGGGTGGAAGCTGCGGCTTGGGCGCTGTGGACGCGTTTTGTTTGGTCTCAGCCGGGACGAACTCGGCGTCGGCGATGGACATTCCAGGACTTCCGATATGGGGCCCGCAATGATTGCGGACGTGCTGGATCACACCCTATCGCGCGGGGGAGTCCACCTCCAGCACTTAGTTAAGAAAGAGTTAAGATTGGTCCGGCCGGCGTCAGGCCGACTGCAGCAAGGGCGTCCGGACGATCAGGCGGATCAGGTCGTCCCGGGACTGCTTTTCGGCGAATTTGACCGCGAAGCCGTTGTCGAATTTGCGGACGACCCGCCCCACACAGGCGCCGACTGCCAGCGGGGTTCCCACCGCCGGGTCGTACTCGCAGGATATGGCGACGCCAGCCGTGGAGGCGTCGATGATGAAGCAGGAATGGCTGCTGCCGTCGGCGAGGGTCAGGAAGGTATGGGAGACCTGGGGAACGAAACGCGCGTCGCGCCGCAGCTCCTGGACGCTGTCGTCTTTCTGCTTTTTCTCCAGCCAGGTCAGCTTTTCCGACATCCAGGCGCGCCGCGCCCGCGTCATCTCGAGCTCCATCAGGAAGCCTGACTTCAGCGTCGCGCTGATGGTGCACTGGAATTCGCCGAAGTCCTGGAAATAGGAGGTCACGCGCTCGCCGACTTTGCCGACCACAGGCACGTCCACGATCATGCGGAAGGGCGAGACGCGCTTGGTCCGGCAGGCGAAGGTGCGAAGCTTGCCCTCACAATCGTACCAACGCGGCAGCGAGTAGCTGCCGGCCACGGCGACTTCCACTGCTCGTTGCCGCAGGAACTCTGTAACGGACATGCGCGCCAATCGTGGTTTGGGATCGTTTCCGTAATTCCACGGTAGCGATCAAATTCTAAGCAAATGATACCGTCGCTCACGAGCAGGGGTAAATTTCCGGTAAATGCAAGCGCGCAATCACTCACCTCGCGAAGTCACGAGGTCGTTATCGCTCCGTCTGGACGGGCGGGTCATGCCGGCGGGGATTTGTTATTTTTGGCGGCGAGCGCTGATGGCGCTCCCTAGCGGAATCGAACCGCTCTCTCCACCGTGAAAGGGTGGCGTCCTAACCGATAGACGAAGGGAGCAAACACAGGGCCCTACCGTTGTTCCCGGCATGGCCACTGGCCGGCCGAACAGGGTCCGGCGGCTTGCAGCGGCGAACGTATAGTGGCCTTTCTGGCTGCCGGCAAGCCGTTCGGGACCGGTCTTTTGGTCCGGTGGATAGCCTCCGGCCCCGGAATGATCAGGAGGCGATTTCAACGGTTTCTTAGGGTTCCCTGCGTAGCGCTGGTGTGGGAGATTTTCCAATGCCACCGCCGAAAAAGCGCGCAGCCCGCAAGCTGCTATCGCAGCACGCCTGGATCACGCTCGACGGCGGCTTCGCCGCGCGGCATTGCCTGGTCCAGGACATCTCGGATTCGGGTGCCAAAATCACGCTGGACGAGGACGCCAGCCAGCTCCCGGGCGTGATCCGGCTCGCCTTCGCACGCGAC
Source organism: Bradyrhizobium sp. 199 (assembly GCF_023073355.1). Classification (GTDB taxonomy): domain Bacteria; phylum Pseudomonadota; class Alphaproteobacteria; order Rhizobiales; family Xanthobacteraceae; genus Bradyrhizobium. Next base: position 1,640,755 of record NZ_JADPJI010000005.1, on the reverse strand, counting down.
GCGCGCACGGGGCGGAGCTGCCAGGTGGTCTGGCGCCGCGGCAAATCGGCCGGCATCAAGTTCATCTGATCGCGGCCGCGGCCGCCCCGATTGGCGCGCAGCGCCGGTCCGGGCTAGAACGCCGCCATGCGCACGCCGCTCCTCATCCTGATCTCGCTTCTGACTACATCCGCCGCCGCCGCGGAGGCGCTGCGTCTGCCGCCAGCCGAGCGGCCTCAGGCGGGCACGACCGTTCCGCTGAAGGGCGCGGCCGGCAAGGCACGCGCGGGCTCCTGCGCCACCTACGGTCCGCGCTACGTCATGGTCGAGGGCACCGGGACCTGCGTGAAGATCGGCGGCTCGATCAGCATCGACACCACCGTGAGGCGCTAACGGCCATGCCGGCGGATCTGCTGCGCCTCGACCTCATCGTTCCCGTCTTGATGTACTGCGCGCTCTTGTGGTGGGTCGGCCGCAGCCTGAGCTGGACGGCGCGGCTGGCGACCGCGGCGGTGACGCTGGTGCTGATCGTCTGCGTGCTGCTGGTCGAGCGCGGCTGGCGCTAGCCCAAACAAAAACGCGAAAACAACCCCATGCACAGTAGCCAAGCCACGGCAAAGGCTCAGTATTCCCGTGCTTAGGAGTGAGAGAAATTGACGTTGACGCGTCGGGCAACACAAGAGCGATGATGTCATAATCGCAACATGGGCATCGATCGCGGTTTCGTCAGGACATCGGCGGCGCGACGAACTGCGCAAATCCCGGCCGTTTGCCGAGCTCGGCGAGCCAGCGCGTCAGATGCGGCTGCGCCGGCCGGGAGATGCCCTCGACGCCGAGCCAGCGCCGCGCATAGGAGCCGAGCGCGATGTCGGCGAGCGTGAACTGGTCGCCCTCGACGAAGCGGCGCGAGGAGAGCAGGCGGTCGGCGATGGCCCAGACCTCGGCGGCGGCATCGGCATCGCGCTGCACCTGGATCATGTCGCGCTCGGCGGGCGCCGTGCGCACGATGCCCCAGAACACGGGGCGATCGACCGGCTGCACGGTCGACAGCGTCCAGTCGAGCCAGCGGTCGACGCTGGCGCGCTGCTTCGGCGCCTCCGGATAGATTGGCGTGCCGCGACCATGCGCGAGGCAGAGATAGCGCAGGATCGAATTGGATTCCCACAGCACGAAGTCGCCCTCGACCAACGTCGGGATCCGCGCATTCGGGTTCATCTCGAGATAGTCGGCCTCGCGCGTCCTGCCGTAACTCATGCCGGCGTCGATGCGCTCATAGGGCAGGCCGAGTTCGGTCAGGCACCACAGCACCTTCTGCACGTTGACCGAATTGGCGCGGCCCCAGATCGTCAGCTTGGTGTCAGGCATGGGCGTCTCCCGCGGCGTTGTTGCTTTGCGCGGGTGATAGCGGAATTTCCTGAAACGCGCGATGCAATTGCGGCGCGCCTCTCATGCAAAAAGCTCCGCACGCGGCGGAGCCTTCATTGCAAACAACTCGGCGAGTTGATTCCGTCGCTCAGCGGCCGAAGAACAGCCACAACAGAATGATCACCGGGATCGGCACGCCAAGCATCCACAGCAACAGTCCTCGTCCCATCGCGTCCTCCTCCAATTGCATTGTCGAGGAGTGAACGCCGGCAGCGACGGCTTGTTCCCGCGGCGCAAGCCTACCAGTGGCCAGTATTCGGCATCGAGGCCCAGGGCTCCTGCGGCGACTTCGGATCGCCCTTCTGCAGCAGCTCGATCGAGTGCAGGTCAGGCGAGCGAACGAAGGCCATGTTGCCGTCGCGCGGGGGGCGGTTGATGGTGACGCCGGCCTTCTGCAGCTTCTCGCAGGTGGCGTAGATGTCGTCGACCTCATAGGCGAGATGGCCGAAGAAGCGATCCTCGCCGTATTTCTCTTCGTCCCAATTCCAGGTGAGCTCGACCAGCGGCGCACCGCGCGTTTGCGGCTGCTTCTTCAGCGCCTCGAGATCGTCTGCCGAGCAGAGGAAGACGAGCGTAAAGCGCCCCTTGTCGTTCTCGATCCGCCGCACCTCCTTCAAGCCAAGCGCATCCTGGTAGAACTTCAGCGCGACATCGAGATTGCGCACGCGCAGCATGGTGTGGAGGTATCGCATTTGACTGAACTCCGTGAGAACGTTTCTGGGTTTTGCGTGCGCCCCGGGCACTGGAGAGTATAAAATAGCAGTAAAATTCATTGCGGGGCACTGCCATACGTGCGGGTTACGTGCAGCTTAGGCATGCTTCGTTCTGGGGAGCGCAGAATCTGCCCGGACCTCCATCTCGGTGATGTGCCGTGTCTTCCTACCATCGTCCTAAAGCTCCCAGGGCGGGCGGTTGCGGGAAGGTGAGCGGAGCGAACGGGCGTCAATAAATGACAGCGCCAAAATCGGCAGAAATAGTTGTTCAATGTCAATGGCCGTCACTGAGAACTTATCCACACTGTAAGCCACTGGATTTGACCCGCTTTCGGTAAAACGACCGAAAAGCCACAGGTCCGTTTGTTCGGGAGAACATCATTTTTCCGGGTATAATCGGTGCCGGCGGCCGCCTCGGCGTGTCCGTGCCCCATCCCATGCGGTAGAAGGGATTCGGACGGTGCTTTGGAAGAGCACCGCCCGACGCCTGGAGGAGATCCCGTAGGGCTCTCCGCTTCAACACCGAAGGTTCTCGCTCTCCCCAGGCAACCTGTCAATCACCCGCGCGATGTCGCTTCGCGCCACGGAAGAGGTTTGCCTATGTCGGATAAGCTATCGGTCACGCTGTGGGGAATGAGTGCCGACGCTGAGGGCCGGGTCGCCATCGGCGCAATCATCATCATTGTGGTGATTGTGGCGGTCGTTCTCACCGTGCGGCGCCGGGCATGAGCTATTGCGAGCCGCTACGCATCCGGTAGGCGCTTCTTGGCCTCTCGCTCAATATCCTCAAAGGCAGCGGCAAGCGCTCGGGCCGTGGTCCGAAGGTTATCGGCTTTCCGCGTTGTTTCTACCGTAAGCCCGTTCCTGTCGGCGTTGTTTCGGAATGTACGAAATTGAAGGTTTGAGCCCTCGGAAAAGGCATAGTCTTCCTGCGTCGAAAACTCGCGACAGAGCCTTTTCAGCAGGTCTAGGCGGCGATTGAGTTTCTTGTCACCAAACTCTTTGTGCGCCGTGGTCCAGCCATCTGCCACCTCGGTGATCGAATCGACTCGGGCAAAAAGCCATCGTTCGTAGAAACTGTCGGTTTTCAGCCAATCAACGACGCTTATGGTGAAGAGCATTCGTAGTTCGCGCATCAACGCTTCATCCCGCGCAGTGGCTGGTTTCTTCTCGAAAAATTTGAGGGACACATTCAGCAATAGAAGCAGGACGCCAAGTGCGAGGAGAATCCACCCCGTATATTCTGCAACGTCTCCCCAGTTGAGATTGAAATAGGCCTGGATGAATTTATCGATGAAACCTGTAAGTGCAGAGACTCCCCCGCCTATAAGGAGAAACGCGCTTGCGCCGACGCCGTTGCCCTTGAGGATTCGGACTACTTCAATGCCTTTGTCGCCCCAGTATTTCTCGTCCATGAAATTCCCCCAAAAGTGGGGTATAGCAACACCCTACGTTGCACTCAATCGGACTTACGCGGCCTTCTTGGAGTTTTCGTTCTCCCGGGCGGAGAGCGCTAAAAGTTTGTGATCATTTCCTGCATAAACCGACGTGTCACCGTATCTGCATTCTGAGGCAATGGGCCTTGGGCGTAAGTCCGGCGCTGTGGATGTGCGAGGGAATGGCGCGCGTAGCGGATGAGATGTTCAAGCGCCTTTCTTCTTCTTAGGTGTCGTGCCGCCGTCGAGCAATTCCTTGGCGTAGTCAAACAGAAGAGTCGCGCGGGCACTAACGAACTGCCCGAAATCATCTTCCCAAGTCGAAGGTGGTAAAAAGTTGGCGGTTTCAATGTCGTCGATGTCCTCGCCCAGCTTCTTTCGGTACTCGCTCGGGGCACTCCCGGAGATTGTGTTGTTGTCGCTCCGAGAGAGGAAACACATATTCGCTAGGCAGGAGTCGTCCAGCTTCGAATTCTTCGAGGTCTTCAGAAAGCTTCTGGGATGTATGTGATGAAACTCATTCCGATTGTATTCCTTGAGGGCTTTCCTCAGGTCGATTTTGTTTCCGCTGATAAACGACCTCGGGCCGTTCTGCGCAAGCAGAAGGATAAAGGTTCTTGAGACAACCGAATTCAAGCGAAACGTGTTGGTGAGAAAGAAAAGTGGGGTAAAGGAATTTGCTGGGTGAGTGAGTTTTGCAAGGCTGCCTTCTGCTAGTTTTGCAAACTCAACTACGTCTTCCCGCAGGCTCTTAATGGGTTGGCTATTATACTTCCTATGAATGCAGGTATGCCAAAACCAGCGGAGTATTTCTTTGCGTTGGTTATTTGTAACCTTCTTCTGCTTGGACGGCTCGCCGGCAAAAAATACGGTGAGAGGAACAAGGAGGTTGTTATAAGGAAGGTTATCTAGGTTCTCGACGTGAAGGTTCTTCCGCAGAAAGTCGATTGCGCCCTTTATTCCGGTTACTACGTGATCGAAGTCCTCTCGTACCTTCGAGCCATTGAGCGAAATCAAGGAGTCTGGCGAAGGGTCGCGCACCATAACGGCGCTGCAGCATCTCAGAAGGAGATCTTTGTCGCCTCCAACATCCTTGAAGCCAAAGGGCGTCAGGTCATTCGCCAGATCCTCAAATCGCTGGTTGAGGTCGAAATCGCCGCTCCACGTCCAGGCGCTTAAGAGCTGGACGGTATCGAGTTCAACGCCACGCTGGTTGACTCGTTCGAACACGATAGCAACGGCGGTCTTGTCCTCCGTTGTGATGGTCTGGACTGGAATAAGGGCTTCCTTGAATCGGGCCTGTATCTTGTCGAGCCGGGCAATGGTGGCGTCGTCGTAGTCGGCCGTTTCCTTCCGGTAAAGGACAGGGTCGAAGAGGCATCCGATGGGGAAATGCCTTTCCGAGACCTCGTTGTCCTCAAGAGCAGTAAACGAGGACTCCTGCGCATTCTCGCTGCCCTTCATGTCGTAATAGATTTTGGCCCACAACGGTTTTTGGGGCAGGGTTATCTCGGTCTGGAACGCTCCAAAAATGGACGTAATGCGCTGCTGGCCGTCCAGGATGTAATCTGTCGGGTACTCGGGATCGTTTTGAGGGAGTTGGAAAGGTCCTAAATCGCGTTCGTGGGTCAACTCTTGCTTGGTTCGCCAAAGCAGGATTGAACCGAAGGGATACCCCTTGTAGATGCTGTCCATGAGGTAGGCGACCCGCTCCGGGTCCCAGACGAAGCCTCGCTGGAAGTTCGGGACGCGCATTCGCCCGGCCATAAGTTCTTCGATGATTTTGCGGATATTGAGCGGCTCAGCCAAGGCGAATCCCCCCGATTCTTGACGTAGAAGTTGCAGGGATGCGAGGCAGAATCAAGGGTTAGAGGCTGATGCAAGCCGCAGGGCTCCGGCATGGGGTCAATCGCACTTGTCGCTGTCACGGCCAATTCCCTTCAAAGCTCAGCCTTTCTTGCCCGGGCCCTCTCCGCTACTTGCACTCAAAATTCGCCGCGCTCTCCGGATCGCCTTGGCCCTTGTACTGCGCATGTTGCGGATAGGCGCAAAGCGGCCGAGTACGGCCGGGGAAGGCTGGTCCCGTCGCGACCACCGCATCGGGCGCCTTGCCGTCTTCCACCCAGTTCACGACGGCGCTGAGGAGATCGAAACGATCGAGCGTTGCCCCGCTCGAGCAGTGACCCATTCCGGGCACCAGGAAGGCCCGGCTGGATTTCTCCCGCACCAGTTCCATGCCGCCGGAATCCGCCGCCATGCGCTCGTAGTAATTCACGGTGTCGAGCGCCGAGAACCAGGGATCGCTCACGCCGTGGTAAAACAGCATCTTGCCGCCATGGCCGAAGTAGCTCGAAAGGTTGGTCCAGTAGGCGGTGTTGGTGAGGCGTTCCAACCCGTTCGCGTTGACCCGGTCTTCGAGTTGATCGACGTCGATGCTTTCCCAAACTGGCGGTCCGACCGGACTGCGCGCGCCTGTTGTCAGGATGCCGGGAATGGCAACGCCTTCGGCTGCCACGCCGCTGTCCCACGGGAATGGCGGATAGACCTGCGTGCCGCGTGAATTCTTCGGACCGGCAAATGCCTTCTTCAAAGCATCGACCTGCGGTGGCGCCAGGCAGGAATCCGTCTTGTCATCCGTCTTGTCGCCGTTGCAGGTGAGGACCGCGGGATCGAATTGACAGGCCTTGCCGTCGAAGATCAGGCCATCCTTGACGCCGTCTTTGGCGTCGCAGGCATCGAGGATCGCGTTCGTGATCAGCTTTCGCTCGGCCGCGGAAAACGTCTTGGCGGGGTCCGGCTTGCCGGACGCATCTTTCGGCGCGATCTGGCTGAAGGCGGCGTTGGCCCAGGCGAGACCGATGTTGGAGTTGCCGGTGCGCATCGCAGGCGCACCAGCGACGATGCCGTCGAATTGTTCGGGATATCGCGCCGACGCCAGCATGCCTTCGCGGCCCCCGGTCGAGCACCCCGTGAAATAGGAACGCTTTGCGGGCTGGCCATAGTAATGCGCGACGATCGCCTTGGCGGCCATGGTCACCTTGCCGACCGAAGCATTGGCGAAGTTGAGCGCGGCTTCCTGGTCCTTCAGGAACGAGGCATCGAACACCGCGGCCTGATGACCGCTATCGGTCGAGACCACGGCAAAGCCGCGCGCCAGCGCCGGCACCTCGCCGGCCGCCTGGTATCCCAGCGGCGGCCGGATCGAGCCGTTCAAACCGCCGCCGCCCTGAAACAAGAACCGGCCGTTCCAGCGATCGGGCAGGGCAACGGCAAAGCCGACCGCGTAGGACTTGCCCTCGACGCCGACGCGCTGATCAATCACGCCCTCCGCGCGGCAGTTCGGCGGCAGCGCCACCGATATTGTCGCCGGCGCCGGCGGCGACGGCTGCACGGTCCCCGGCGGCGCCTCCGGCACCATTTCGGCCTTGGTGACTGTCGCCGTCGATCCCGGCATCTTCCAGGCGGTCAGGTCAGCGCATTTGAGTGCCGGTGGTATGTTGAAGGAATCGTCGGCGCGTGCGGGCGAGATCGCCATGACGATGATAGCCGCTACCAGAGGAAGGCAAGCCATCTGACCATCAAGCGCTACACTTCTTCTCCGCTGCATCGTTCCTCCCTGCCGCTTTCTGGATTTTATTGCGCGCACTTAACTCACGCTGGCCGCCGGCAGTCAATCAAGTGGATCGTGACCGCAGTTTCCGTTCGGCTGCCGGCTCCCGAAGTCCACGCTTGCGCGGTATCTCGAAGCTTGCCGACCCAGATGGGCCAACCCTCGGCACTTGAACTCCGCCAGAGGCGAGGGCGACCAAAGGCCATGGCCGGATTCCTTGCAGAGCTCCTGATCGATCTCATCAGAACCCTCGTGGGTAGCTAGCTGAGACAGGCCATCTTTGCGATCGGTACGTGGCTTGATCCGAAGATTCACGGCCGCACCGCACGCATTGTCGTCGGCCTCCTTCTCGGGATCGCCGCCTTTTCCTCATTCCTGTTATCACCGGCCTGCTGGGTCTTTGATGCCCACGGTGAGGACATGACGCTTCCTCTGGAAGGAGATCGCGATCCCCGCGCGTCAGCCGCTATATCGCCACCAAAATCAGAACGCGAACCACGCCAGCACCGCGATGACCGGGAGAATGGCCACGCCGAAAAGCACGAGCGGAGCGGGTTCGTTGCCTGTGCGGTCACTCATGACGGCCTCCTAAAGGAAAGCCCCGCGGCGGCGGCGCCACGGGGCTGTCGGTGCCGGCACGCAGGGGGGGAGAATGCCGGCACCGCTTGATCAGTGAATTCCGATTTGCCCGACTTGTTCCTAAGGCGCTGCGTCGAGACCTGAACGAGGCCAGTTGCTGATGCGAGGCGTCACTCCGGCTCGGCTTCGTCGTCAGCGTTCTCGAGCTGGGCCCTATATTCCTGCGCAGCTTTCAACAGCGCTTCTCTGATTTCGCCGTCCGCCGTCTGGGCGGCGAGGGCTTCGGCACGGTCGGCCTGGTTCTGGAGAGATTCCCTGGTCATGCACGGCCAACTCGGCCGACATTGCCTCGGTTCCTCACGCGGCCTTCTCGACACCCTTTGCGATGATCTCGACTTCGAAACAGCCCATGTCGCGGAGCTCGGCCGCCTTCTTCTCGGCCGCTTCCCTGGTGTTTCTCTTCAAAATGATCTGGCCCGCGCCATCGCGGGCGCAAACGAAATAAGGCATCTGCGATTCCCAATTTCGTTTGCATACACACGGTACCGGGTTTCCGCAATTCTACGGCTCACTGCTCCAGCCCGGCCTTTTGCCGCATCTTGTCGATCAGTTCCGACGCCTCGGCCTTGGTCAGGTCCTGCTCCGGCGGGGTCTGGTGCGCCTGCTCGGCCAGGGTCTTGAGGTAGGATTCCTGGGCCCCCGTCATCGGATCGTCGCCGGAAACCCAGTCCTTCGGGTCCTTCTGGGTGTTGTCTGCCATCGCATGTCTCCTTTTCCTTGTCCGTCCAACGTCGGACTCGACTCTTCGTTCCGTTTTTGTTCTCTTGGCATCATATTCAAATCGCGAGGCCGAACATGCCGGACCTGGACACTGTCAGGCGGGAGATCGAACGGATGCGTATCCAGATGGGCAGGCAGAGGAAGGAGATCCTGCAGCTGCAGCGCGCCGGCGTCGGGACGGCCTCGGCCGAAACGCTGCTGTCGCGGATGGAGGCGAAGGTCGAAGGTCTTTGCGCTGAGCGTGACGCGCTGAAGGCGGCGCAGCCGCGCCAGACCAGGGGCAGGGTGCTCGGCGGGAGGACATGGTGAGCAGGCGATGGTTCGACGACGAACGAGAGCTGTCGCCCTTCCTGGCCGCGCTCGAGGACGTTCGCCGCAAGGCGACGCGGGAAGGGTGGTGCTATGCCCACGTCCAGGCCATCATCGTGGCCATCGACCAGTACGCGGAAGCCGCGACCGGCAACCGCGAATATTTCCTGAACAAGCCGGTCTCGATCGGCGACACTAGAAAGGCCTCGGACATTCCGTGAGGGAATGGTGCTGCGATCTCGCTTGCCAGCAGCGGGTCGCCCGTTCCGGCGCGCATGTTCAAGTCGCGGACGAGTCTACTCGCCAATGTGCTCCAGGAGACGTCGAGCAGGCACGTTGCACGTTCCCGAAACGGAACGTCGATCGCTTGAGAGCCTGTTAACCGGCCATGCTCAGGATGCCGCTCCAAATTGGAGGGGACAGAGATGTCAGACTTGGAACAAGCGATCCGCGAACGTGCTTACGAGCTTTGGATGCAAGGCGGTGCCGAGCACGGCCACGCCGAGCGACACTGGCTTGAAGCTCAGCGAGAAATCCTCTCGGCCTCTTTGGGTGCAGTGGCGCGGGTCTCGAAGGTGAGCTCCGACAAATCGAAAGCGAAAGCTGCTGGCCCGCGGAAGAAGCGCCGCGCCGCCTGACACGACGCGGCGCCCTGCGCCGGCTGCGGACCGACATGCGCAAGCATTGGTCCGCATGGACTTCGCGGATCGCGAAGCAAGCGCTTGGCGATCTTACGAGGCCGAGTGAACTGAAGAACGAGATGACCTGGTCCGGCCCGAGGACGCAGGCTTCCGGGCTGAAGAGGTATGACGGCTTTTGCCGGACTTCGAATGAACTTCGGTGATGATCCCGTTCTGCTCATCGAATTGCTTCAGCCAGGCTTCGATGTAGCGGGGATCGTCGGGACAAAGCCGCTCAAGCAAACGAAGGTTCTGCGCTCTGAATTCCACAAGGGTTTTCGGCATCATTTTTCCTCAAAACCCTGCCCGACGGAAAGGTGCGTGGAAGCGGCCCAGGGGTCAACGGCAAAGAGGGGCTTGAAATCGCTCGTGAGCTGATGCAGCGCGCAACCCTGCGGGGGAAAGCGGGGTTCTCTGTAGGCGTGAAGCTTTTGAACGCTTCAACTGTAAGACGTTCGGCCGGGTCGAAGTTCAAAGAAAAAGCGCGCGAGACTTGAAGCTCTCTTGGAAGCAGCCTGCTTGCGGTCACATCTCACGCGCAGTGCAGGATCTGATCAGTCGTCTCTCGTTCGATGATACGATTACAAATCCGTAAGTCAGTTGAAAAACAGCTGCCCGAAACTATCTCTGCGTCAGGCGGCAGCGTAACAAGCCGCTCCTCAACTGACACCCAGCCGCCGCGCTCAGAACAAGGCGAAGCTGGGTCCTTTGAAATTCCCCGCGACTGGCCCCGCCTCACTGGCCTCAGAGGCAACGCCCATGGCTGCCCGCACGTACAATCACGAACGCTGGTCGGACGACGACGACCGGCTCCTTCGATCCATGTGTGAAACCGGAAAGAGCCTCACCTTGATGATCGTGAAGCTGAAGCGACCGATTGCGTCGATCAGGTCGCGATCGATCGAGCTTGGCCTCAATCTTCCGGGCACGCGGATCGGCCTGCGACGCAAGCGGCGAGCTGTCTAGGTCGTCCGGACATCTTCCGGCGAAGCGAGCGACACGAACAGGCCGCGCCATTCCCTGGGGGAACCACGCGGCCTGAACGTGAATCTTGCACCTTCGGTGGTTGAACCCCGCCGACGACGGCGCGACCAATCGTTATGCTTCAAGCCCTGCTCAGCGCAATCGCGGATGTCCGACTGTCTGCCGCATCGAGCGCCGTCATCAGGCTCTTCGGCCTGGAAAACGCCGTCGAAATCGCGACGGCCGTCGTCGGCCTCGGTTGTATCGTGATCGGCTCTGCGGTCTTTTTGCTGGAGCACTGACGAGAGAGCGCCGTGAACACGCGGGGCGATGGGATGGATCGTCAATCTCTTCGCGTCAGTTCTTGGCGGCCTGACGGCGTGGCCGTCATCGGAATAGCCATGGAGGCCGTGCTCCCGTCGCTTCACCTCGAAGGTTCGCTCGCCTCGTCGCAACATGCCCTGAAGTACGTGCCGTGATCTCCGCGCAACGCGTTCCGCGTTCGTGGCGAGGGAGGACCGCGGCAGACTTTCAGAGCTAAGCTTAGGCCGCAATCCGCTGTTCGACCGGGGCGGTCAGCAGCTTGAGCGCCTGGGCATGTTGCAGGTCGGGGACCGCGACGGCCGTGTGGCTGTAGATCGCATGGCTCCGTGATTTTGCAATCTCGTCCAGGATCTGGCTGCCCTTGATGACGTGAAGGCCCATGCCCTCGTCAGCGGGGAAGATCGCCAGCACCACGTCATAGGCCGCGATGACGGCTCTGAGCGCTTCGGCCTTGTCCTCGGCGACATCGACAAAGACACGAACATCAGCCGCGAGTTCACGCAGCTCGTTAAAATCCAGCACTGTCAGGATACTCCAACGCAACGATACTGAACCGAGCTTGGCGGCGTTGGGTTACTGAAGTGTCAACAAGGCAAGCCGAGCCACAAGGTTCACGCTGAGGTGACTTCACGCTCCAAAGCGCGATGCGATCAGGATGAATCGCCCCCGCGCTTCAGGTTGTTGTTTAAGCATGATCTTTTCGGAAAACTGCTGCGCACTTCGCGCTAACGCGGCCCCCCGGGTTCGGATCACGCTTTTAGCGCTTTGCTTCCTCGTTGCGCGGCCGTGTCCCCGCGGCCTCATCCACGAGGTTCAAGGCGAGGCCGTCATAACTCAGCTTGAGCCCACGGCCGACTATCCATGTCCATCCCTCCCGGTCCTTGATGGCTTGCGCGTTGAACTGCTCGGAGATCGATTTGACGGCAGCTTCCGGCGACCCCGGATTGTTCAGCGTCGCATTGACGCGCCGGACCGGGTGCCTGGCGTCGGCCTCGTCGCTGTCGACCGTGACCTTGGCGCCGTTGATGTCGCATTCGAAGGAGTGGGAGCTGCGGCTCTGGCGGCAGAGATAGTGGCGTTGACTGACGAGCTTGCTGGTCTCCTCGAACGTCATCCCGGGCGAGAAGCCGAAGATGTCGGACTTTCGTGCGAGGGCGAGGGACGGAGGCTTGAAGAAGCTCGGCTGGATCGCGACGAGAGCCGCAACGACGACAACGATCAAACCTGCGACGACGATAGCGACCTTCATGAGCACCCCGCGAGACAACTTCAGACCCTTATATCAGCCGGGGCGATTGGCCATGCCCCCAAAAGCGAAAACCCCGCCTGGGGGAAGCGGGGCCTTCTGGTGGGGTGAAGCTTGGGGACTTCAATGATAAGACGCGCCAGCCGCCGAATGGTTCAAAAAGCCTGGCGACATGCCCTGCGGCATCTTGCACGGCAAGCAGGGAACTCCGCAGAACCCCTGCTTGCGTTTTCGGCCTCGATGGGGTCTAAGCCCCGTCACTTCATGGCCTCTGGCATGAAATCAGCAGCGCGTCCCCGCGCTTCAAGCCGCGTCCACAGCAGAGTTGCTCGCGCGCACAAAAGGAATTCAGACATGGCGAAGATGACGAAGACTCAATTGATTGATGCAATTGCCGAGGGCACGCAGCTTTCCAAGAACGACGTAAAGTCGGTGATCGAATACATGGCCACCGTCGGCTACAAGGAGCTCAACGAGTCCGGCGAGTTCGTCATTCCGGGTTTCGTCAAGATGTCGGTCGTGAACAAGCCGGCGACCGAAGCCCGCATGGGCGTCAATCCCTTCACCAAGGAGCCGATGCAGTATGCGGCCAAGCCCGCGAGCAAGTCGGTGAAGGCCTCGCCGCTGAAGGTGGCCAAGGACGCCGTCTAAGGCGCCTCTGACGTTGCGGCGGGCTTTTTTCGCGACGCTGCGCAACGATCAATGGCTGAGGACAAGGTCGTGCTCGGCCAGCGCGATACCGAGCATCACCACGACGATCACGACAAACCACAGAGAGCGCCGATCGGCCTGTCCTGGCGCGCTCTGCGGTCTCCTGCGAGCCGGCCGGGGCTGAAAAAGTTCGACGTGACATGGGAAATCGCCAGCGAGGGGGCTGGACTTTTTGTTCTCATTTTGTTCTAGTGAGCCGCCTTAAGTAACCGCTTGGAGGTGACTCATGACCGTCGAAAAGCAACGTGAAGTGATCAGGCTCTGGAACGAGCTCAGGAAGCTCGAGGGGCCGGCCGCAGAAGAGCTCCGCATCCAGATCCTGGAATGCTTCTCGCAGAACGGCAAAGCGAAGCGGGCGGCTTGATCGGCGGCTTTTCCCAATCGTCCGCAAACATCCGCTGGCGATGTCTTGGGAGCGAACAGATGTCTTGGGAACGAAACAGATGTCTTGGGAACGAACATGTGTCGTCAGCGTTCGGCCTGCATGACATGCCCCCGATGCGCCAAGTCGATGATTGCGATCTCCGCGAAAAGCTTTCAATGCGAACCTTGCCGCGAGATCGTCATCGTGTTCGCGGTGGTCTCCAAATTCCTGTCGCCGAAGATCGTGCCGACGACCGCTGAAGACATTGCGTCGCTCGCTTTCATCGATCGTTAGCAATCGCTCCGCGCCGATTTTTCGACTCCGATTCGTTCTTCGAGAACGAAATGGAGTCGGATGCAGAACATGTTGCGCCTGCAGGCGCGGATGCAGCTCGCGCGTGTCGAACGAGACAGCGTGAGGCCTCGCACAGTCCCGTCTACGTCTCCTCGTTAGGGAGTGCGGCGATGGAGAGCGACATGGATGCGTGCTGGTTTCTTGCCGAGATCTTCAAAGTGTTCTGGTACGATCGGCACCCGCGTTTGCGCAGAGGCAAGCCATCGGTGCCGCTAGTGCCGCCGCCGGCATCGACGTCTCCTGATGCCTCGCCTCGTGATGCGACGTGATCGGTTCGTCGTGCGCGTCATCCACATGTTTTGTTAAGAACTGCTCTGGGCCGATTTCTTCGATTCCGATTCGTTCTTCGAGAACGAAATGGTGTCGAAGCTGGAACAAAGCCGGTTGGCGAGCCGTAAACCGTTGCAGCCCCGGTTTGCGCGATACGCAAACCGACTCGCCGTGACCGGACGTGTTGCGCCCAATTCCTAACGATCATTTGCGCGGAAGCCGATAACCCTATTCAGTTAGGTTAAAAGCCCAATCGCGTTGCGCTTGCCGCTGCTTGGGATAGGTGTCTGGCAACGACAAGCAAGAAACGACTTTGCCAAGAAGCCATTTGTCATGACACCTTTTTCAGAGCCGTCCTTTTACCAAGGCGACCGGCACACCTACCGGCGTGTCGCCATTGTCGGCACGCTGTTCTGTCTCGCTTTCGTGGTGATCAGCTTCTCGCTGCGGCCGCAGGTCGAGGACACCCGCATTGCGGTCAAAGCCGACCGGCTGGTGCGCACGGCGGGCCAAGCGGCGCGCGCGAATTAGCGCTCCTCGCCGTGGATACAATCTTCGGCCGGCGCCTACGGGCACATGGTGCCGCGCGAGGCGAGCGCCACGAAGGCGGCGTAGCCGGACAGGTTGAGCAAGACTTCGAGCCACGCGGGCATGCCGGCCTCTTCCGCTATGCGTGAAGAAACCCAACGTCCGCGCGCAATCCTGGTTCCGGGCTGCTCGCGTAGAACTAGACCGGAGAGGACGGGTCGATCCGACGCCCAAGCGTCGCAATGGACTCGCTCGACGGCTGCTCTTTCAGGAACTCGGCGATGGCCCGCGCCAGCTCGCGGTCGCTCATGGGCGTCGCCGGTGGACGCAGCGCGCCGACCCCGAAGCTGCGAACGATCTCGTCATAATGCTGATCGTCGGATCTGGGAACCAACTTGCGGATACGGGCCAGCAAAGCAGCTAGGGGCAAGCCTTCCTCCTCGATCGGTCGCCCCGTTGGCAGCAATCGTCGTGTGCTGCCATCTGCTCCCCTTGAAACCAAAACCCCGCCAGCATCGCGGAGATGCTGACGGGGCTTCGTGCTGTCGCCTCAGCCCGGATGGCGGAGGCTCCCGCAGTCAAGACGGCAATGCGCGCCCCGGCATTTCGTTCCGGGCTGCGTCGACTTTTTGCGCCGGCGGGTTCCGCATCCTGCGCGCAACCATCGCAGGCGCTCCTCGTTATCTCTGCAACACGCGAAGGAGGAGAGCATGAAGAAGACATTGGCAGTTCTGGCCACCGTCGCAGCCGTCGGCGTAATCGCGGTTGCAGCCCCGGCGCCTGCCGAGGCCCGCGGGCGCGGCATCGGCCCGGGCCTCGCGTTCGGCCTTGCCGCCGGCGCGATCACAGCGGGCGCGGTCGCAGCGTCGCACCCGTACGGTTATTACGGTCCCCGCTACGGCTACTATGACAGTCCCGGCTACTATTACGGGTCGGGCCCCTACGCCTATTACGGCGGCGGACCGTACTACCGGCGCCATCACCACTGGCGCCATTGGTAATCGGCAAGCGAAAAGCCCGGAGCGATGCTCCGGGCTTTTTTCATGCGCATTGATCAGATGTATCTTACGGCCAAAGCGAGGGCCGTTCGACTTTTCTGGCGTTCTCAAGCGTCGACACGAAATACTCTTCGCGCTCACGCTTGAATTTTTCCTGCGTGGCACGGAAGGCGGCAACACGGGCGGCGATCTCATCGCGCTCACGGGCTTTGCGTTCTTCGTCTTCGGTCATGGCCATCCCCTCGGGTTTGCTTACTGAGCTCAAGCACTGCCGCCGCATGACCTTGAGTCGCATTCACTCATCCATTGATGCTTCGGAATGGGGCGTCAATGGGGAGGCGGCATTGCAGGATTGTGATATGGGAAGGTCGGAAAAAATTGCCGAGCGCATCACGTTAGCGCTTGATAAGAGCGTCAACAATCTTGCCGCTTGCGCATGGTTGCTGCAGGGCAAAACGAATCGGGAGGCCGCGATTGATTGCATCGGAACTTCAAAGCGGCGTTGAGCGGCTCGGCGACATGATCGCCGAGGCGAAGACCATCGTGCCGTTCACCGGCGCCGGCATCTCGACCGAGTGCGGCATTCCCGACTTCCGCTCGCCCGGCGGAATTTGGACGCGCAACCGTCCGATCCCGTTCGACGAATTCGTCGCGAGCCAGGAGGCGCGAGACGAATCCTGGCGTCGCCGTTTTGCGATGGAGGAGGTCTTTGCGGCGGCGAAGCCCGGCCGCGGTCATCGCGCGCTGGCCTCGCTCTACCGCGCCGGCAAGGTTCCCGCCGTCATCACCCAGAACATCGACAACCTGCACCAGGCCTCCGGCTTCGCCAGCGAGCACGTGGTGGAACTTCACGGTAATACCACTTATGCGCGCTGCATCGAATGCGGGCAGGCCTATCCGCTCGACTGGGTGAAGCATCGCTTCGACAGCGAGGGGGCCGCGCCCAACTGCACCGCCTGCGCGGCGCCGGTGAAGACCGCCACGATCTCCTTCGGACAGATGATGCCGGAGGAAGAAATGCAGCGCGCCACCGCGTTGTCGCGCGCTTGCGACCTCTTCATCGCGATCGGTTCCTCGCTCGTCGTCTGGCCGGCGGCGGGCTTTCCCATGATGGCGAAGGATGCCGGGGCACGCCTGGTGATCATCAATCGCGAGCCGACCGAACAGGACGACATCGCGGATCTCGTCATCCACCACGACATCGGCGAAACGCTGGGGCCCTTTGCCGGCAATTGAGGCATCAGTTGATTCGCGGCTGCGCAAGCTGTTCATAGGTTCCGGCGAATCTCTTTTTTGTCTATGCCTCGCAACCGGGAGTGTTATCTTTTGAGTCGAAAGATTCGCGTCGCGTCGAATTGAGAACATTCTCTTAAGACGCGTGATTCGAGCTCCGCCAATGTGGCGGGTTGCATGGCAGTGTGGGGTCCGGGGTTATGGGGTCGTCGGACGGATTTGAGTCCAAGAAGCTCGGGGTTCCCGGGCAGGGAGTATCGTCCGGGCGGATCACGCCGGGCGAACACGGCAGCTCCAGCCGCGACAGCGCGCTCAGTCCTTTCAGCGGGTTGGGAGAGGCCAGCGCCAATCTCGTCGAAGTCCATGGCGTCATCAAATGGTTCGACGCCTCCAAAGGCTACGGCTTCATCGTTCCCGACAATGGCTGGCCGGACGTGCTCCTGCACGTTACCGTGCTTAGGCGCGATGGCTTCCAGACCGCCTATGAAGGCGCCCGCATCGTCGTCGAGTGTATTCAGCGCGCCAAGGGTTACCAGGCGTTCCGCGTCGTCTCGATGGACGAGTCGACTGCAATTCATCCGGCGCAGATGCTTCCCCCGCGCACCCATGTCACGGTCACCGCGACCAGCGGGCTGGAGCGGGCCCAGGTCAAATGGTTCAACCGGCTGCGCGGCTTCGGCTTCCTGACCTGCGGCGAGGGCACGCCCGACATCTTCGTGCACATGGAGACGCTGCGCCGCTTCGGCATGACCGAGCTCAGGCCCGGCCAGTATGTCCTGGTCCGCTTTGGGCCCGGCTCCAAGGGCATGATGGCGGCCGAGATCCATCCCGAGACCGGATCGCCGGGATTGCAGTCGCACTAGAGCTTCGGTTCTGATGCAATCAGAGCCAAAGCCATGGATTCCGGTTTGACGCGTTTTCTTGACGCGAACCCGCTCCACTTTGGTTGAAAACGCTATCTGAGCGCCAATTCCCGCAATCGTGAGCAGAGGCGTGCCGGCAGGCCGGCGCGCCTCTGGCTTTTCCGGCGCCTGCCGCGTAAGGACTGGCTCCCGTCCCACGCCTCGAGTGTCACCCATGAATCTTGATCGGAAGGCTGCCTGGTCCGCACTGAAGGGCTGGCTTGCCGCCATCCTCGTCATCGCCGGCTGTGCCGTCGCCAGCGTGCCCGCCGGCGCCGCCAGCTTCCAGCCGCTGGAGATCGTCACCAAGAACGGCGTGCAGGTGTTCTCGGTGGAAATGGCGACGACCGAGGAGGAGAAGCAGACCGGCCTGATGCACCGCAAGGAGCTGGCGGACGGCAAGGGCATGCTGTTCGACTTCCATCCCGAGCAGGAAATCTCGATGTGGATGAAGAACACCTATGTCTCGCTCGACATGATCTTCATCGGCGCCAACGGCCGCATCCTGCGCATCGCCGAGAACACCGAGCCGATGTCGACCAAGATCATCTCGTCCAAGGGGCCGGCCCGGGCCGTGCTGGAGGTGGTGGCGGGAACGGCGCAGAAATACGGCATCCGTCCCGGCGACCGCGTTGGCCACCCGCTGTTCGGCAGCAAATAAGGCGGGCAGGCGAGGGGCGTTGCCAGCCTTGCTGGTGCCAGTTTGTAAGCTTGCTGGCGCCTTTGGAAGCGTGTATCGACGGGGCTCGCCGGACATTCGGGGTATAGCGCAGCCTGGTAGCGCGGCAGTTTTGGGTACTGCAGGTCGTTGGTTCGAATCCAGCTGCCCCGACCAGTCCCGACCTCCCCCGGGGGACACTCAAGCCCGATGCCTACCGGTTTGAGCCTCTAACTTTAACTTTCCGGCGCCGCCTTCAGAATAACAGCCAGTTGGCCAGGCGCCAGGCGATCCAAGCGAGGGCGCAGATCCAGCCCAGCATCGCTATCCCCGCAAGGCCGAGCCCACACAATGCGAGCAGAGAGCTTTCGGGCTCCGGCGTCTCCGCGAGTTTCTCAGGCGTATCAACGTGGCACGCTTGCCCTGGTCCCTGCTGCTCACTGGTTTCGGCTCGTTCGCGAAAGTTCACCGGCCGCGCTCCAGCTCGCATGGACATGAGGGCAGGCGGCGCACGCGGATCGCGACACCTCGCGTGCCCCTTATAGACGGGAAAAAGCTGCAACGCGGTGCGCCCTGATTGGTTGCGGTCCGACCAAGGGCGCGACAATGGAATTTGCCCGCGTCGGCGTGATCGAGCGTCCAGACTTCGACGAGCGCGCAACGCACGCTTCAGTCCGACGCACAGGCTGCGTCAAGCGCAGGCGCAGGCCCCTAGTCTGATCGCGGCGGGCCTCAGGCCGGGCAGAATTGCCGACGCCGCATCGAACCTTTGGGCGTCGCCATAGACATATGTGTGTTGGGGATTTCAGCGCCCAATGTCTAAACGGACGCCGCCAAGCGATGATATTCCGCTTGCGCGGCGTTGCGCTTGTCGGACGTCATTTTTCTCCGATCCGGCAGATCAACCCGAAGCGTGCCAGCCCGGCGGAAACGGAACGAAGGGCCAGAGCGTCTGGTTGTCGTTGGCGGCTTGCGGCGGCTCTTGCGCCGGCGTCCTTGCGGCCGGCGCCATTCGCACCGCCAGACGCAGACATGCACATTGCAAATTCATTTTGGTCGTCCCGACGAATCGTCTCGAAATTCAATTTCAAAATCTGACGTCAGCTCAATCGAATTGCCACGCGCCCAAGTCGGCGCGGCCATCTCAAATCACGAGCACTCTAAAAAAAACGCCGCTCGCTTTCAACCGATTCCGGTCCGAAGCCACGAGAAGTAAGGTTGACCGGTTAGGTTAAGGACGAGCCGTTGTTGCGGCCGCTTTGGCAACCGTTATCAGGTCGGTGCTGGCCTGCGATGGGCTGCCTGCAATTCGTGCTCACACGAGGTCACGGTTCGTCGCAGCGCGCGTATCCTGTGAGTTCTGCGCCATGTCTTTCGATCGCAACTTCAAAACCGCCGGTCCACAATCGAGCTGGAGCGAGATCTGGCACCTCTGGACTGTGATCGTGCCCCGCCGCTCGATCAACGGGCAGCTCGTGGTCGGCAAGGTCTGGCGCCGTCATGACGGCCGCGATTGGATCTACAGGAAATTCACCGAGTTCGACGGCGAGGAGGCGGCCTGAGCCAATATCGCTGGCATCAGGCGCAAGATCGTCGCTCTGCCTTTAGGCCGCCTTCGCTGCGGTTGCTGCTGGCTTGGGCGGCGGCTTCAACGGCTTGTCCTGCTTCTTCGACCACGAGATGTAATAGGCCACGGTCGTCATGATCGCGATGCCGGCGACGCTGACGAAGATCTGCGCGAGCAGCGAGCCCGAGCTCATCGACAGCTCGAAATGGCCGACGAAAGACAAGAACACGCCGACGCAGAACACGGCGAGCGATTGCTGGCCGCAGACGATCAAGGGATCGAAAACCTTCCATTCGAGCCCCGGCCATTCCTTCGGCACGAAGCGGATCACGAGGATCACGATGACGACGAAGTGGATGAAGCGATAGGGTGCGAGGTTGGTCTTGTCGTTCGGATTGAAGGCCGAGAACAGCCATTCCGGGAACATGCCGCCGAACGCGGGGAAGCGCCCGGCCATGGTCATGATCAGCGCGAACAGGAGATAGCCGAGGCAGAGGTAGAGCGTGACCGGCGCGTTGATCAGCGTGACCGAGCGGCGCGCGCCGCCCATCGCGCACCAGGCGCCGAACACGAACAGCACCTGCCAGCAATAGGGGTTGAAGTACCACTGGCCGGCCGGATAGGCGTTCAGATTCCAGCCGAAGTGACGCGCGACCAGCCACAGCACGATCGACAGCACCATCGTGAGATCGGGCTTGCGCAGCATGAACCACAGCACCGGCGGAAACAGCCCCATCAGCACGATGTAGAGCGGCAGCACGTCGAGATTGAGCGGCTTGAAGCGCAGGAACAGGCCCTGGCGCAGCGTCTCGGTGGCGTTGTCGACGAGGCCGGCGACGTTGAACTCGTTGATCATCTCGGAATCGCCGAAGCGCAGCGCCAGATAGCTGATCGAGGCGATATAGATCACGAACAGGATGATGTGGGCGACGTAGAGCTGCCAGACCCGCTTGGTGAGCCTGGTGGCGCCGACGAGGAAGCCGCGGTCCAGCATCATCCGCGCATAGACGAACGAGGCGGTGTAGCCGGAGATGAAGACGAACAGGTCGGCGGCGTCAGAAAAGCCGTAATTGCGCGTCGTGATCCAGTTCACGACGTTGTCGGGAATGTGGTCGAGGAAGATCGCCCAATTCGCAACGCCGCGAAACAGGTCGAGCCTGAGGTCACGGCCTTTTTCAGGGAGCGTGGCATTGATGTTCAGGAAGGCCATGCGACGGGAGCTCTCGGAGGGGACGGTTACACTGATGTCGGCGAGGCAAAGCCGCCGGGCGGGACCCCGGCGCAGCAGGCGGGTACGCAATTGTCACGGTGCAGCATAATGACTATACCGTTGGCGAGGTGCCGGGGGGCCGGAATCACCGATCAGTTCCCAATCGGTGTCTCTATACTATCCCTGAGGTTTCCACCAACTGCTACCGTGACGCATCGAAATCGAACGATAAAGACGAAGAGGCCGGACCGCCAATGACCGCACGGATTTTCAAGCCCGCCAAGAACGCGATGCAATCCGGACGCTCCAAGACCAAGGAATGGCAGCTCGACTACGAGCCGGAGCAGCCGCGTTCGGTCGAGCCGCTGATGGGCTGGACGTCCTCCGGCGACATGAAGCAGCAGATCACGCTGCGCTTCCACTCCAAGGAGGAGGCGATCGCCTATTGCGAGCGCAAGGGCATCGCCTACCAAGTGATCGAGCCGCAGGATTCGATCCGCCGCCCGGTTGCCTATGCGGACAATTTCTCGTTCCGCCGCGGCGAGCCCTGGACGCATTGAGGGGGCCGGGCGGGTAGGCCGCCTGCCGAGGACTTCGTGAACCGTCGTGCCCGGGCTTGCCCCGGCATCCGCGTTTTTGGCGGCAGATCAAGGCGTGGATCGCCGGGGCGTAGGCGAGCGGATGCGACGCGTCCCTGGCGGCTAAGCCCGGCCACGACGATGCAGCAACGGCTCGCGTAAGCCCTTGGCACCAATTCCGCCCCATGCTTCGCTGCCCCGCATGACACGACCATAACGAGGTGGGGTATGGCGGGGCGTGACCAGCTCGACGGCGTCGACTTAAAGATACTCTCCGAGCTGCAGCAGGACGGACGGGTGCGCAACAACGAGCTGGCGCTGCGCGTCGGCGTGTCCGCGCCCAATTGCCTGCGGCGGCTGAAATCGCTGTTCAGCCGCGGCGTGATCCGGGCGGTGCGCGCGGTCATCGACGAGCGGCGGCTGGGCTATGAGGTTGTGTCGTTCGTCTCGATCCAGCTCGGCAGCCAGGCACAGCCGGTGCTGGAGGCGTTCGAGAGTTCGATCGCTGCGATCCCGCGCATCCAGCAGTGCTGGCGGATTTCGGGCGACACCGACTATCTCCTCAAATGCGTGGCGCCGAGCGTCGAGAGCATGCGCCAGCAGCTGTTGCATTTCGCGGCAATGCCGGATGTGAAGAACGTTCGCAGCTTTCCGGTGCTGGGCGTTGCCAAGGACGTCCCGTTGCCGTTGCAGGACGTCGCGGCAGCGTCGGTGGGCTAGGGGCGCTCTCGCTCCGGCGCGCCGACCCGTAAAGCCCGATCACTAATCAGGCATAAAACGTTAGTAACTCACATAACTGTGACATGTTATTTGCGAAGTTCTGCAATGCGCTGAACCAAGTTTGCCGGAACCGGTGCGCCGCCTAGATGCAAGGTGTGAACCCTCAGCCTGCGTCGCATGCCGAGGCTGTTTTGTGGGACCCTGAAGCAGGAAAAGACAACATGACCTCGACCTCGAAGACGTTCGTCGCATCCGCTGCGATGCTGTTCGCTTCCGCGTTTTTCATGATGACTGCACCGGCCGCGCAGGCGGAAGAATACTGCATCACCAACGGCGCGCAGGCCGCTCACGGCTGCGGCTATCCAACGATGGAGGCTTGCCGCGCCGCCGCCGGCGGTATCGGTGGCGTGTGTTCGCAGAGCGGTGCGAAAAGCACGAGCGATTCTCTCGCCTATCAACCGAAGCACTCGCAGTCCCGCACCAAGCTTCGCCCGGGCGGCCAGACCAACTCCAACTGACGCTTGACTTCAAAACCGGTTTTGAAGTTTGCGGCCCCCGAGCTTGTCTCGGGGGCTCGTAAACATGAGAGCCGCGTGACATCGCGGAGCGCATGTCTGAGCGCGAGCTCCGCCCCTGGCAAGGCCGAAGGGTAAGCACGTCAGCCCCAAAATTAGACGCGGCACTGTGATCTCCTTCACAGGGCCGCAATCTGCGCGGGTCCATGCTCCGCGGAGGTCGCCCGAATTGTAAACGGGCCGGATTGTACCCAGGGGAAGCGCGTGATGGCTCCCAACCCGATTTTCATCAGTCACCGCTCGGAATACGGCCGGACGGCCCGAGCGATGAAGAAGGTCATTGAGACCGCTTCGCATGGACAAATGGATGTCTTCATTTCGGAGGACATCCCGCGCGGCAATGAATGGCGGCGCTCTATCGAGCATCATCTTCTCACGGCACAAAGCCTGTTTCTGCTCTACGGAGCGCCCTATGAGGACTGGTCCTGGTGCTTTTATGAGGCCGGATATTTTGCCGCCGCAAAACCGGCAGCCGCTGATCGCCGGATATTCTGCCTGATCCGCCCGAACGTGAACCCGCCGGGTCCGCTCAGCCATCTGCAGATGCTGACGAGCAAGGATCAACTCATCAGGGAGTTGATCGGCATTTTCGAGAGGAACGCCATCGAGGTCAATGTCAACGACTTACGCGTGCTGGTCGGCAAGCTCGATAGCAGTCTGTTTGGCGAGATTCGCGAATTCGACGGCTATCCGCGCGTGCATTTCGTGGCGCTCGACGCCGAACTCGCCAACGGGCAGATTCCACCTGCGGCCCAGTTCATGGGCGACGACAGTGTGCTCGGCGATCTCTTCACCATCCAGGCGCAGTCCGTACCTTGGTGCAAGGTCCAGAAGCTGGCAAATACGGAAACTGGAAGGCAGAACTTCGTCTACAAATGGCTTGAGGAAACCGCGCAGATACTGCTTGCGGCGCGCGAGAACGAGTTCGTTTCGCCGCAGGCCGTGCTGATCGGGCGCGGCGGCCGGCGCTATCGGACCCTGCTGCACCGAGCTCGTGTCCAGGGCGATGGCGACTATCGCTGCGAATTCCTGGCGATCGAGGAGGTCGGCGGGCCGCTGACCGGATTGTCGAGCAAGCAGCTCTCGCTCTTGACCGCCATCCGCATGGGCTATCGGTTCAGGTCCGAGATCATCCAGAAATTCTCTGGCGACGCGCTATCGTCCGACGAGCGCGAGCGCCGGATCCAGCAGATCCCACGCGTGATCGAGGATCTGACGGTTGAATCGCGCACGCGAGGCAATATCAGTACGGAAGACTTTTTGGCGGCATTCGACGACGTCGAAAGTGAGAAGATGGCGCGTCTGCTGGACTACTGGCCGATCCTCGCGCGCGAGATGTACAAAGCGCTGGGACTGTCGGCCGACGGCAAAACCGTCATTCGGCCCGGCCTTGTCGGTCCGGACGTCGAACGCTACCGCACGGTCCTCAAAGCCATGCGGCTGCTCAACATCGAGTTCCTGTCGCGGAGCTGCGCGCGCGTCGCACAGATGATGAAGCGACCCGAGCAGGAGTTGACCGACGGCGCCAAGGCGCTCGAAGACGCCGTCAAGGCGCTGACAGCCTCGGATATCGAGACCGCGGCGTGACGCCTGCGCCTCACCGATACCGGCCGCGAAACTCGCGCGGGCTTGCGCCGGTCCAGCTGCGGAAGGCGCGGGAAAAGCTCTTTTCGCTGCGGAAGCCGGCGATCTCCGCGATCCGCTTGATCGGGGCGCGGCCCCGCATCAGCTCCTGTTTTGCCAGTTCGAACTTCGCCTCTTCCTTGAGATCGCGCAGCGAGGTTGCTTCCTCGCGCAGGCGCCGATGCATGGTGCGGGTCGAGAGCGCAAGTTCGCTGGCGACGTCCTCGGCCCCAAGGCTGCGTCCGCGCGCATTGCGGAGTATGCGGCGGACGCGCTCGACCAGCAGGCGGTCGCGCCGATAGGGCAGCACGGTCAGCCTGAGCGCGCCCTTGAGCATGTTGTCGAGATCGGCGGCGCTGCGGGTGAGCGGCAGCGACAGATAGTGCTTGTCGAAAACGATGCAGGCGCGGTCCGCATCGAAGCGGACGTTCCTGCAAAAGATGGTCGGATAGACCGAGACGTGGCCGGGCTCCGCGTGCGGGAATTCCGCTGCGCGGAGCGCGATCCTGGAGTCGACCGCCCAGCAGGAGAAACCGAGCACGTAGCGGAGCAGGGTGACCAGGCAGAATTCGCGCACGAGCCCGAGATCGCGCAGCTCCCGGATGGACACCACAGCCGTCTCTTCGCCGACCTCGAGATCGAGCAGCACGTCCCCGGTGAGCAGGCGGTGATGCCGGCACCAGCGCTTGAGGGCGACCTCCAGCGTCGGCGCCGTGATCGAGGCGCGGCACAGCATGCCGTAGGTGCCCCAGGGCAGCCGCCGCGAGAACCAGCCCAGCGCCTCGTCGTCGAGCTCGCGCATGGCATGGCCTGCCAGGGCCTCGAACTGGGCGGCCGTGACCCGCCCATCCGGAGAATTGACGAGGTCTGGCGCTACCTGACCCCGCTGGAGCGCTTCGGCCGGGTCCAGTCCGTATCGCGCGTAGGCGGCAACCACGCCGCGGACAAAGGCGGCGGGGGTGACGGCGCGGCGCGGGATGGCGGTTGCGGCTTGAAAAGGCATCGGAACTCCCGAGGGAAAATCCTCGCCAAGTTTGGCGGAAAATGCAACCTTTTCGACCCCAGAAGGGCTCCGACCCCGCTAGGTTCGGTCCCCAAAATACGGAGGAATCGCCTTGAACATCCCGAGCATCGATTTCGATCTGGGCGAAGACATCAGCATGCTGCGCGATACGCTTCACGCGTTTGTGGAGGCCGAGATCACTCCGCGTGCCGCCGAGATCGAAAAGGCCAATCTATTTCCGGCCGACCTCTGGAAGCGCTTTGGCGACCTCGGCCTGCTCGGCATGACGGCGCCGGAGCAATATGGCGGCTCCAACATGGGCTATCTCGCCCATATCGTTGCCATGGAGGAGATTTCGCGCGGCTCCGCTGCCGTTGGCCTGTCCTATGGCGCCCATTCGAACCTCTGCGTCAACCAGATCCGCCGCAACGGCAACGACGCGCAGCGCCAGCGCTATCTGCCGAAGCTGATCTCCGGCGAATATGTCGGCGCGCTCGCGATGTCCGAGCCGGGCGCCGGTTCTGACGTCGTCTCGATGAAGCTGCGCGCGGACAAGCGCGGCGACCGCTATGTGCTCAACGGCTCGAAGATGTGGATCACCAACGGCGGCGATGCCGACGTGCTGGTCGTCTACGCCAAGACCGATCCGGAGGCTGGACCGCGCGGCATGACCGCTTTCCTCGTCGAGAAGGGCTTCAAGGGGTTTACCCACGGCCAGCATCTCGACAAACTCGGCATGCGCGGCTCCAACACCTATCCCCTGTTCTTCGACGAGTGCGAGGTGCCGGAGGAGAACGTGATGGGCAAGGTGGGTGAGGGCGTCAAGGTGCTGATGTCCGGCCTCGACTATGAGCGCACGGTGCTCTCGGGCGGCCCGCTCGGCATCATGGCGGCCTGCATGGACGCGGTGGTGCCCTACATGCACGAGCGCAAACAATTCGGTCAGCCGATCGGCGACTTCCAGCTGATGCAGGGCAAGCTCGCCGACATGTATGCGACCTGGCAGGCGACGCGCGCCTATGTCTACGCCGTGGGCCGCGCCTGCGACCGCGCCGACCACGCGCGCAGCTTGCGCAAGGACGCGGCCGCCGCGATCCTCTATTCCGCGGAGAAGGCGACCTGGATGGCGGGTGAGGCGATCCAGGCACTCGGCGGCGTCGGTTACACCAGCGAATTCCCTGTGGGGCGTCTCTGGCGCGACGCAAAACTCTACGAGATCGGTGCCGGCACCTCGGAGGTCCGCCGCATGCTGATCGGCCGCGAACTGATGGCCGAGACGGCTTAAAACCTTCACCTCATTGGAATCATCATGCCGCTCCATTCCAGCATCGATCCGTCTTCGTCAGACTTTGCGCGCAATTCCGAGGCCATGCGCAGCCTCGTCGCGGACTTGCGCGAAAAGCTCAGTCAGGTCGCCGGCGGCGGCGGCGAGGTCTCACGCAATCGCCACACCGCGCGCGGCAAGATGCTGGCGCGCCAGCGCGTCGATCTGCTTGTGGATCCCGGCACCTCATTCCTGGAGCTGTCGCCACTCGCGGCCTATGGTCTCTATGGCGGCGACGTGCATTCGGCCAGCGTCGTCACCGGGGTCGGGCGCATCGCGGGCCGCGAATGCGTGGTCGTGGCCAATGACGCCACCATCAAGGGCGGCACCTATTACCCGATGACGGTGAAGAAGCATCTGCGCGCACAGGACATTGCGCGGCAGAACAACCTTCCTTGCGTCTACATGGTGGATTCCGGCGGCGCCTTCCTGCCGCTTCAGGACGAGATCTTCCCGGACGAGCGCCATTTCGGCCGCATCTTCTACAACCAGGCGCAGATGTCCTCGCAGGGCATTCCGCAGATCGCCATCGTGATGGGCTCCTGCACCGCCGGCGGGGCCTATGTCCCGGCGATGTCGGACGAGAGCATCATCGTCCGGAACCAGGGCACTATCTTCCTCGGTGGCCCGCCGCTGGTGAAGGCCGCGACCGGCGAGGTCGTCAGTGCCGAGGAGCTCGGCGGCGCCGACGTGCATTCGCGGCAGTCTGGCGTGACCGACCATTACGCCCAGAACGATGCCCATGCGATCGGCATTGCGCGGCGCATCGTCGGCACGCTGAAACCGTCGGTGCGGCCGAACCTCAATATGCACAAGCCGCGCGATCCGCTGTTTGCGGCGGAGGAGATTTATGGCGTGGTGCCGGTCGACGGCCGCAAGCCGTTCGACGTGCGCGACATCATCGCGCGTGTGGTGGATGGCTCCGAGTTCGACGAGTTCAAGAAACTGTACGGCACGACGCTGGTGTGCGGCTTCGCCCATATCTGGGGCTATCCGGTCGGCATCATCGCCAACAACGGTATTCTGTTCAGCGAGAGCTCGCTGAAGGGCGCGCATTTCATCGAGCTGTGCTGCCAGCGCGGTATTCCCCTGGTGTTCCTGCAGAACATCACCGGCTTCATGGTCGGCAAGAAATACGAGGCCGGCGGCATTGCGCGCGACGGCGCCAAGCTGGTGACGGCCGTCGCGACCGCCTCGGTGCCGAAATTCACCGTCGTGATCGGCGGCTCCTATGGCGCCGGCAATTACGGCATGTGCGGACGCGCCTACTCACCGCGCTTCCTCTGGATGTGGCCGAACGCGCGTATCTCGGTGATGGGCGGCGAGCAGGCTTCGATGGTGCTGAGCCAGGTCCGCCGCGACAATATCGAGGCCAAGGGTGATAGCTGGTCGAAGGACGAGGAAGATAAATTCCGCGAACCCATCCGCGCGCAATATGAGAGCCAGGGCCACCCATATTACGCGACCGCGCGTCTCTGGGACGATGGCGTGATCGACCCGGCCGACACGCGGCTGGTGCTCGGCCTTGGCCTCTCGGCGGCGTCGAATGCGCCGATCGAGCCGACGAAATTCGGCCTGTTCAGGATGTGATGGGATGGACCGTTCAAAGCTCTACCGGCGTTTTCGCACGCTCCTGATCGCCAACCGCGGCGAGATCGCCTGCCGCGTCATCCGCACCGCCCACGCCATGGGGCTGCGCACGGTCGCGGTCTATTCCGAGGCCGATCGCGACGCGATGCATGTCGCTCTCGCCGACGAGGCCGTGCTGCTCGGGCCCGCACGCGCCCGCGACAGCTATCTCAACGTCGAGCGGCTGATCGAAGCCGCGCGCAAGACCGGCGCCGAGGCAGTGCATCCCGGCTACGGCTTCCTGTCGGAAAATGCCGAGTTCGCGCAGGCCTGCTTCGATGCCGGCCTCATCTTCGTCGGCCCGACCGCCGCGATGATGAATGCGATGGGGTCGAAGTCCGGCTCCAAGGCGCTGATGGAGAAGGCAGGCGTGCCGCTGGTGCCCGGTTATCACGGCGAGGCGCAGGACGATGCAACGCTGGCGAAGGCCGCCGAGAAGGTCGGCTTCCCCATCCTGGTCAAGGCGTCCGCGGGCGGCGGCGGCCGCGGCATGCGCATCGTGCGTTCGGCAGACGAGCTTGGACCTGCGATCGTCAGCGCCAAGCGCGAGGCCAAGGCCGCGTTCGGCGACGACCGTATGCTGATCGAGAAATATGTCGACAATCCCAGGCATATCGAGGTGCAGATCGTCGGCGACAGCCATGGCAATCTCTTGTCGCTGTTCGAGCGCGAATGCACCTTGCAGCGGCGGCACCAGAAGGTGATCGAGGAAGCGCCGTCGCCGACGCTCAATCCTGCCCAGCGCGAGGCGGTCTGTGCCGCGGCGCGAAAGGCGGCGGGCGCGGTGAACTATGTCGGCGCCGGCACGATCGAGTTCGTGTCGGATGGCAAGGACGTGTTCTTCATCGAGATGAACACGCGCCTGCAGGTCGAGCATCCCGTGACCGAGCTGATCACGGGCATCGACCTCGTCGAATGGCAGCTGCGCGTCGCCTTCGGCGAGGCGCTGCCTTTGAAGCAGGATGAGATCCGGCTCAACGGCCACGCGGTCGAGGCGCGCGTCTACGCGGAGAACCCGACCAAGAACTTCATGCCGTCGGTCGGCAGGATCTCGACCTGGCGTCTGCCGGCGGAGACCGGCGGCTTGCGCATTGACGCCGGCTATCGCGAGGGCGATACGGTCTCGCCACATTACGACGCCATGCTGGCCAAGATGATCGCCTGGGCACCAACGCGGGATGTCGCGATCGAGCGGCTGAACCGCGGGCTGGAAGAGTCCGACGTTCGCGGCATCGTCACCAACATCCCGTTCCTGTCGGCGCTGATGACGCATCCCAAGGTGCGGACCAATGCGATCGACACCGGCTTCATCGAGCGCGAGCTGGCGGTGCTGACACAGGCCGCGCCGGCGCCGGGTGAGCTCGAGCTCTGTGCCGCGGTGGCGGCCATTATCAATGAGGAGCAACGGGCCGCGGGTGCCCAGGCGAATTCGCCCTGGCAGACCTTCGGCTGGCAACCGGTCGGCCGTCGTCAGCGCGGCTTTGCCTTCCGTGTTGGCCACGGACCGGAGCAGAAGATCATGCTGAACTACGGCAGCGGGCCCTCGATGCTGGTGATCGGCGAACGCGAGCTGGCGTTTGCGGTTGCGGCGAAGGAAGGTGGCTTCGACCTCACGCTGGACGGCGTCAAATCGTCCGTTGCGGCCGTGGTCGACGGTCATGAGCTATATTTGCGGACGCGCAACGGCCGCTTCGACCTGCACTGGGTCGATCCGTTCGGCGGCGAAAGCGAGGAGCAGGCCGGCGCGGACAAGATCGCGGCGCCACTGCCGGGAACGGTCGTCGCGGTGTTGGCCGAGGAGGGCGCCACGCTCGAGAAGGGCGCGCCGATCCTGACCCTCGAAGTGATGAAGATGGAGCAGACGCTGCGCGCGCCCTATGCCGGCGTGCTGAAATCCATCAGGTGCAAGGTCGGCGACATCGTGCAGGAGGGCGTCGAACTCGCCGTGGTCGAGGCTGCGGGGGAGTGACATGAGCGATCAGGTCCGCATCGTCGAAATGGGGCCGCGCGACGGGCTCCAGAACGAGAAAGTTCCGGTCAGCGTCGAGGCCCGTATCGCCTTCATCGAGGCGCTGGTCGCGGCTGGTCTTGATACGGTCGAGGTCGGCGCCTTCGTCTCGCCCAAGGCGATCCCGCAAATGGCCAGCTCGGACGCTGTGCTGCGCGGCGTTAGCCATGTGACCGGCGCCGAATTCCACGTGCTGGTACCGAACGAGAAGGGCTACGAGGCTGCGCGCGCCGCAGGCGCGAATGTGGTCTCGGTGTTCGCGGCGGCCTCCGAAGGCTTTTCCCTTGCCAACATCAATTGCACGGTCGCGGAGTCCATCGAGCGCTTCAAGCCGGTGCTGGCCCGCGCCAGGGCCGATGGTGTCATGGTACGCGGCTATATTTCCTGCGTGCTGGGCTGCCCGTTCGACGGCGAGATCAAACCGAAGGCGGTGGCCGAACTCGCAAGCGCGCTATTCGAGCTCGGCTGCTACGAGATCTCGCTCGGCGACACCATCGGCGTCGGCACGCCAGCCAAGGCCAAGGAGATGCTGCGCGCGGTTGCCGCCAACATTCCCGCCGCCAAGCTCGCGATGCATTTCCACGACACCTACGGCCAGGCGCTCGCCAATCTCTATGCGGGGATGGAGGAGGGCGTGCGGGTCATCGACGCCGCAGCGGGCGGCCTCGGCGGCTGTCCCTACGCGCCGGGCGCGACCGGCAATGTCGCGACCGAGGACGTCGCCTACATGCTCGAGGGCATGGGGATCAGGACGGGCGTCGATATGGACCGGCTGCTGGCCGCGACCAACGAGATGAGCCGGGTGCTGGGCAAGCCGCCGGTGAGCCGCGTGGCGTCCGCGCTGAACGCGAAGAAGAAGCGCGTCGCGAACTAGGCTTACGCCGCCTTCAGCCCCACATCCGGCAGACGCGGCCGGTTCTTGAGCGCCTTGGCCATCATCGCCTCGACCTCGGCCTTCTCCTGCGGCAGCAGCGCCAGGCGCGGCGGGCGGGTCAGCGCGGTGCCGCGGCCCATGATGTGCTCGCACAGCTTGATGCACTGGACGAGGTCCGGCCGCGCATCGAGATGCAACAGCGGCATGAACCATTCGTAGAGCGGCATCGCCTCCGCAAGGCGGCCCGCCTTGGCGAGGCGGAACAGCGTCTCGCCCTCGCGCGGGAAGGCGTTCGACATGCCGGAGACCCAGCCCACCGCACCCATCGCGACGCTCTCGACGATGACGTCGTCGAGACCGGCGAACAGCACGAAGCGGTCGCCGACCATGTTCCTCGTGTCGATGAAGCGCCGCGTGTCGCCGGAGGAATCCTTGAAGCAAACGACCGTGTCGACGTCGGCGAGCGAGGCCAGGATGTCAGGGGTGACGTCGTTCTTGTAGATGGGCGGATTGTTGTAGAGCATCACCGGCAGGTCGGTGGCGCTGGCGACGGCGCGGAAATGCGCGGCGGTCTCGTGCGGCTTGGACGAATAGACCAGCGCCGGCATCACCATCACGCCGTCGATGCCGACACGCGCGGCTTCCTTGGCCGTTTCGACCGCAAACGCGGTGGTGAATTCGGCGATGCCGCACAGCACGGGCACGCGGCCGGCCGCAACCGACTTCGCGGTCTCCATGATGGCGACCTTCTCCTTGCGCTCGAGCGAGGTGTTCTCGCCGACTGAGCCGCAGACGATCAGGCCGGAGACGCCGTCGCGGATCAGACCGTCCATCACCTTGGCAGTTGCGTCGATATTGAGCGACAAATCGTCATTGAATTGCGTGGTAACGGCCGGGAAGACGCCTTCCCAGGAAACGCGGCGGCTCATGGTTTGACTCCGAGTGGATTTTTCCGGCGGGGGGCTGGATCCGCCGGGTGTTTTGAAAGGGATGGCGGGTTGGATCAGAGCGTCGCGCCGGCCTTGCGCAGCTCGGCGAGAACAGGTGCCTTGGGCAGCCAGATCTTGTCGAACTCGGCAATGACGGCCTCGGTATCCTTGGCGTCGACCTGGCGGATCGGGATCGGTGCCTTCTTGAAGTTCTCGATCAGCGTCGGCTCGTTGCCAGCGAGTTCGTCGATCTGCGCATCCAGCGTCGACTTGATCGTCTTGGTAATCAGCTCGCGGTCGGCTGCGGGGAGCGACTGCCAGACCCGTCCCGAGACGACCGCCGCCATCGGCATGAAGACGGCATTCATCTGCAGGATCACCTTCGACACCTTGTCGAAGCGCTGATTCCAGGAGAATTCGAGATCGGCCTCGAGGCCGTCGACCTGGCCGTTGGCCATTGCGTCGAACACCTGCGGCGTCGGGATCGGAGTCGGCGCAGCCCCCAGCGAGGAATAGAAATCGCGATAGACGGGCGTCGGGTTGATGCGCAGCTTCATGCCCTTGATGTCGGCCAGCGTGTTCAGATCCTTGGAGGAGAACACGGCGCGCATACCGGTGATGCCCCAGCCGAGCCCGATGGTGCCGGTCTCCTGCGGCAGCACGTCGAACAGCTTCACCGCCGCCGGATGCCGCACGAATTTTGCCACCGCCGGCGTCGAGCGGACAATGTAGGGCGCGTTGATTGCGGCGATGTGCGGCACGCGCGAGCCGAGTTCGGCGGCCTGGATGAAGCCCATGTCGAGAGCGCCCGACTGCAATTGCTGCATCATAGCCGTCTCATTGCCGAGCTGGCCGGAGTGAAACACGGTCAATGTCAGGCGGCCATTGGTGGCGGCCTTGAGATCTTCGCCGAATTTCAGCGCGGCCTTGTTCCAGGAATGGCCGTTCGGCGTGATCAGGCCGAGACGGAATTCCTTGGCCTGGGCGAGCGCCAGCGACGGCGCAAACACCGATGCGGCGGCACTGGCGGCGAGAAAGCGGCGGCGTGAGAGCGGCATGGTCGGGGCTTCCTTTTGGGTGGGCCTATTTGACGAGGATCAGCGAGAGCGAGGGGTAGAGCGAGAGCAGCACGAGGAGGACGCAGGAGATGACGAAGAAGGGCAGCGTCACCATGAACATCTTGCCGGGCTTGGCGCCGGTGACGGCGGCGGCGACGAAGAAGCAGAGCCCGACCGGCGGCGACAGCAGACCGAGCACGAGGTTGATCACCACCACCACGCCGAAATGCCTGGGATCGATGTGATATACCTCGGTCGCGACCGGCAGCAGGATCGGCACGGTCATGATCAGGCCGGGAATGCCGTCGATGACCGTGCCGATCACCAGCAGGATCACGTTGCAGATCAGCATGAAGCTGACGGGATCCTTGGCGGCGGTCTGGATCCAGGCGGCGGTCTCCTGCGGCACCTTGCCGAAGATCAGGACCCAGGAGAACACCGCCGCCGCCGCGACCAGGAACAGCACGATCGCCGAATAGATGGCGCTGCGCAGCATCATCTGCGGTAATTGCGAGAACTCGAACTCCTTGGTCCAGAACTTTCCGACCAGCGCTGCGGCAACCGCGCCGACGGCCGCCGATTCCGTCGCGTTGGCGAGGCCGCCGAGAATGGTGCCGACGATGACGATCGGGATCAGCAGCGTCGGAGACGTGCGCAGGATCGTCATGACGCGCTGGCGCGGCGTCTGATAATCCGCGCGCGGATAATTGTAGACATAGCCCATCAGCGCAATCACGAGGCAGAACATCACGGTGAGGATGACGCCCGGCACGATGCCGGCGATCAGCATGTCGCTGACCGAGACCTGCGCCAGCACACTGTAGACCACGAACATCACCGACGGCGGGATGATCGGGCCGAGCATGCCGCCATAGGCGGTGAGGCCGGCCGCAAAGGTCTTGTCGTAGCCCTTCTTTTCCATCTCCGGCACCATGATCTGGGCCATGATCGCCACCTGTGCGGTCGCTGATCCCAGGATCGAGGAGATGAACATGTTGGCGAGGATGTTGACGTAGGCGAGCCCGCCCTTGAGCGAGCCGACGAACGCCATCGCCATGTCGACGATGCGCCGCGTGATGCCGCCGCCGTTCATGATCTCGCCGATCAGGATGAAGAGCGGGATGGCGATCAGGCCGTAGCTGTCGACGCCGCCGAACAGCTGGAGCGGATAGGACTGGAACAACACGGGATTGCCGGATGCGGCGATATAAACGAGGCCGGCGAGGCACAGGCAAAGCCCGATCGGCACGCCGACCAGCATGAACGCCATGAAGGCTGCTGACGTGATCATCAGTTCACCCCATCCAGCTCGGAGAGCTGAAAGCCGGTCAGTGGCGTGCGCGGGACCAGCCCGATATCTTCCAGGAGATTGGCTAGACCGTGAATCGTCATCGACACCGCGAAGATCGGCAGCGTCAGGTACATCACCCAGGTCGGCCAGTTCAGCGTCTGGGTGCGCTCCGTGTAGAGGAAGTTGAAGGTTTCGGCCGCGAGCTTGCGCCCGTCGAAGCCGGCGCGGGCAAGACCGATCGGGTCCATCCACAGCACGCAAGTCACGATCAGCGCGACGCCGAACACGAAGACGAAGCCGGTCGACATCACCTTGGCGAGCTTCTGGTGCGTCGGCGAAAGACGCTCCGTTAGCATGGTTACCGCGAAATCAAGTCGCAGCCGCGTCATCGCGGACGCCCCGATGAAGGTCAGCCAGACCACGCAATAAACAGCGGATTCATCGATCCAGTAGATCGGAAAATGCGAGTAGCGCGTAACGACGTTCACCAGGATCAATCCGGTGAGGAGGTACATCAGGCCCATCAGCGCCAGGCGCTCCAAGGCGAGCAGGGCGCTCGACATCCGGACGATCGTACGTCGGACGCTGAGCGCGCGCGTGGCCGGCATCGTCTGGTCGATCATGAAGAGGCCCAACCCCGAAGAATTGTCGTGCGATCGCCAAATGTATAATTTATACATTCTGGGAGTCAAACGGAGATTACGATCAATTTCGGCAGCAGGGCGCGCTTTTGCTGGGTACTTCGTTTGTGGAGTGCTTGCTTTTGCCGGGCACCTCGACATGCAAGACAGGGACCGCGTCGGCCGAACGAGACGGGAAAGGACAACGGAAGGACAGATGAAACAGCCTCTGAAGCATCGCACCTTGTCAGCCGCGATTGTCGATCAGCTCCGCCAGGCGATCCTCGACGGCACCTATCCGGCCGGATCGCAACTGCGCCAGGATGCGCTTGGTGAGGCCTACGGGGTCAGCCGGATCCCCGTTCGCGAAGCGTTGTTTCAGCTGGAAGCCGAAGGCCTCGTGCGAATCGTGCCGCAGAAGGGCGCCATCGTCTCGGAGCTGTCGCTGGATGAGATCAACGATGTGTTCGACCTGCGTCGGATCCTGGAGCCTCGATTGCTGGCGCAGTCGGCGCCGCGTTTCACGCTAGAGGATTTCGACGGGCTCGACGACATCCACAAAAGTTTCGAGAAGGCGATCAAGGCGCGCAATGTCAGCGAATGGGGCCAGCTCAACGCGGACTTCCACATGGCGCTCTACGTGCACGCTCCGCAGCCGCGTACCCGGACGATCGTGCTGTCGCTGCTCCAGACCAGCGACCGCTACACCCGCCTCCAGCTTTCCAACACCAAGGCGATGGGGACCGCCGAAAAGGAGCACGCCCATCTGATCGCGCTCTGCCGCGCGCAGAAGGTCGAGGAAGCCTGCCGTTACCTGGAACGGCACATCGAGGCCGTGCGGAAGGATCTGTTGCAGGTCGTGGCGAACGCACCGAAGTCGCGGCGGAAGCGCGAGCCGTAACCACGGCATTCGTAGGGTGGGGAAGGGCGCGTTGGCGCCGTGCCCACCATCTCCGCGTGATCGCCAACAGGTGGCGGGCACGCTTCGCTTTGCCCACCTTACGGCAGCTGTGATTACCTCACCTGCCCCCGTCCGGCCCCATCACCAGATCCGGCAAGCCGGTCGAGATTCCCGGCACGAGGCATAGCAGCAGCACCGCGAGCATCATCAGCAGCACGAACGGCAGCGTGCCCCAGATTACCTCGCGCAAGGGAATGTCCGGTGCGACGTTGCGGATGACGAAGATGTTGAGGCCGACCGGCGGGTGGATCAGCCCCATCTCCATCACGATGGTCATGACCACGCCGAACCAGATGATGTCGAAATTCGCGGCGCGCAAAGGAGGCAGGATGATCGGTGCGGTCATCAGGATGATCGAGACCGGCGGCAGGAAGAAGCCGAGCACGACGACCATGACGAGAATCGAAAAGAGCAGCTCCCAGCGCGGCAGATGCATCGCGACGATGGATTCGGCGACCGATTGCGAGATGTGCAGATAGCTCATCACGTAGGAATAGAGCAGCGACATGCCGATGATCATCATCAGCATGGTCGATTCCCGGATCGTCGATTTCATGATCGGGGCGAGGTCGCTCGGCCGCCACACGCTGTAGATCGCGGCGATCAGCGCCAGCGCCAATAGCCCGCCGAGGCCGGCGGTTTCCGACGGCGTGGCGTAGCCGCCATAGAGCGCGATCATGACGCCGGTCAGCAGCAGCACGAAGGGGATCACGCGCGGCAGCACGCTGAAGCGTTCGGCCAGCGTATACTCGTCGCGGGCGAGGATCGCAGCCTCCGGCCCGCCCTTCTTGTAGATCGCTTCGGCCGCCGCATATTCCTGGCGGAAGCGGATCACGGCATAGGCGCCGAACAGCGTGACGAGCAGCAGGCCGGGGCCGATGCCGGCGAGGAAGAGCCGTCCCAGCGACTTTTCCGCAGCGACGGCGAACAGAATCATGGTGATCGAGGGCGGCAGCAGGATGCCGAGCGTGCCGCCGGCGGCGATGATGCCGGCGGCAAAGCCGCCGGAATAGCCGCGCTTGCGCATCTCGGGAATACCGGCCGAGCCGATCGCCGAGCAGGTTGCGGGCGAGGAGCCGGCCATTGCCGCGAACAGCGCGCAGGCGAACACGTTGGCAACGCCGAGGCCGCCGGGTACGCGATGCAGCCAGGCATGCAGCGCTGAATAGAGATCCTGGCCCGCGCGCGACTTGCCGATCGCGGCGCCCTTCAGGATGAAGAGCGGGATCGACAGCAGCGTGATCGAGGCCATTTCCTCGTAGACGTTCTGCGTCACCGTATCGAGAGAGGCCGAAGGCATGTAGATGGCCATGAACACGACCGCGACCGCGCCGAGCGCGAACGCGATCGGCATGCCCGAAAACATTATCAGCAGCGTCGCAACGCCGTAGGCAACGCCGATACCGAACACGCTCATGGACGCCTGGCTCCGGTGAAGGGCAGCGCAAGCTGCACGAGGATCTGGATGCACAGCAGGCTCATGCCGAGCGCCATCAGCGAGTAGGGGATGGCGAGCGGCGGCGACCACATCGAGTTGGAGACCTGGCCGTCGACATAGGCTTCATGGGCCAGTGTCCAGGATTTCCAGGTGAAGAAGGCGCAGAACAGGAACGTGACGGCGTCGACCATCCAGAGCCGGATCTTGTTCGCCAGTGGCGACAGCAAGCCGACGAAGGCCTCGATGCCAATGTGGCCGCGGTTCTGCTGCACATAGGCCGCCGTCATGAAGGTCGCGCCGACCAGCAGGAACACGGCGGCCTCGTCCTGCCAGTAATTGGCGGCCTTGAACAGCGCGCGGCTGAGCACGCTGTAGCTCAGGATCGCGCAAGCGGCGACCAGCGCCACCGCTGCGAAGACCACGATGATGGTGTTGAGGATGGCAAGGCCGCGATCGATCGCTGCCGCAAGGCCCGTCCTTGCGACAGCGTTTGCCGGGTCGTCGCGATCCGGAAGCGGACCGTGGCTCATGCCGCGACGTCGGTGGCGAGCTTGAGCAGGTTCGCCGCGGTCGCGGTCTTGGCGCTGTAATCCTTCCAGGCGGTGTCGCGGGCGATATCGCGCCACTTGCCGACCGTCGCGGCGTCGAGCGCCGAGACCTTGGCGCCGGCCTTCTCGTAGACCTTGGCAACCTCGACATCGTCATCCTGCGCGCCCTTGCGGCCGAAGGCTTCGAGCTCGGTGCCCACCGTGAGCAGGATGTCCTGCTGGTTCTTCGGCAGCTTGTCGAAGATCGCCTTGGACATCATCAGCGGCTCGAGCATGAACCAGTAGGAGGCGCCCGCACCTGAGGTCAGGGATTTGGCGACCTCTTCCAGACGGAACGAGATCAGGCTGGTCGAGGAGGTGATGCCGGCGTCGCAGGCGCCGGTCTGCATCGCAGCATAGATTTCGTTCGACGGCACCGACAGCACCGAAGCGCCGGCAGTCTGCAGCACCATGTCCATCTCGCGCGAGCCGCCGCGCACCTTCAGGCCTTTGGCGTCTTCCGGCGCGACGATCGGCTTGGAGCGGCTGGCGACGCCGCCGGCCTGCCAGACCCAGGTGAGCAGGATGATACCCTTGTCGGCGAGGAAGTCTGTCAGCGCCTTGCCGACCGGCTCCTTCTTCCAGCGCAGGCCCTGGTCGTAGGTGGTCACGAGGCCGGGCATCAGGCCGATATTGGTCTCGGGCAACTCGCCGCCGGCATAGGGCATCGGATAGAGGCTGATGTCGAGCGCGCCCTTGCGCATCGCGGAGAACTGCGCGTTGGTCTTGATCAGCGAGGAGTTCGGATAAATCTCGGCGGCGATGTCGCCGTTACTGCGCTTTGCGACTTCGGCGGCGAACATGCGACAGAGCCGATCGCGGAAATCGCCCTTGTCGATGGTGCCGCCCGGGAACTGATGCGAGATCTTCAGTGTGGTCGCGGCCTGCGCCGTACCGATGCCGAAGCGAACAATGGCGGGCGCGGCGACGGCGGTCGCGAGCAGATGACGGCGCGTGAGCATGGTGTGATCCCCTTGGGCGGTTCTTTGAACGGTTCTTGTTTTGGCGTGATTTGGATCTGGGTTTTTGAGAGCGGCGCGTAGGCCCATCCTAGCCGGTCTTTCATCCGATGATCTCTCATCTGATAGTTCGAGACCAAACGCCGCGGCAAGTGCCAGTCGTGCTGCGCTGCACACTCCCGGTCCCCACTGCAGCCTCCGGGCTCCTCGGAAGGACACATCGCAGCGGAGCCGCCAAAATTTATTGGCGGTGGTGTAACAACGCAGGCCGTCCATCCGTCGAGATTGAATAGCGGCGTCCGTCGCTGACAAACACCACCTCGAAGGGAAGATGATCCATGACCATTCGCACCCGCATCGTGCTCGGCCTCTCGGCTGCCGCTCTCTCGCTTGGGCTCGCGTTTGCGCCGGCCGCCTTTGCTCAGGACAAGATGGGCAAGGATGACGGGATGATGAAGAAGGATACGATGTCCAAAGACGGCATGATGAAGAAGGACACCATGTCCAAGGACAGCGGGATGAAGAAGGACCCCATGTCGAAGGACGGGATGAAGAAAGACGACGGGATGATGAAGAAGAACTGATCTTCGACCGGCGCTGCAGCGTTTGCGATACGCAGACGCGCACTCTTCAACTTCCTGGGGCAGTCGCGTGGACTGCCCCGGAAGCAAGGTATCAGTTCAACCCAATTGAACGTGAGGTGTGACCGTTACTTGCGCTTGGCCTTGCGGGCGGCGTAGCGGGCGTCGCGCTTGGCCTTCTGGTCGGCCTCGGCTTCAGCCAGCTTGGCGACCGCTTCTTCCGCCTCGCGGGCGATCCGCTCAGACTCCGCGGCTGCGGCTTGCTCCGCGACGCGCTTCTGCTCGGCCTTTTCGGCTTCGCGCGTTGCCTTTGCCTCGGCGCGCTTGGCCGCGAGTGTCTCGCGCTCGGCGCGTCGTGCCGCGACCGCCGGATCGTCGTGAGCCGGTTGCGACTTGAACTTGTTCAAAAGATTTTTGCGTGCTTCCTGTGCCGCCTTTTGTCGGTCGGAGAAGCCTGGTTCCTTAAATCCACTCATCGAACGAACCTTGTCTTCCTCACTTTCGGGCCTACATCACTGCGTGTTGGAACGTCGGCTGGGCATAGCGGGCGCCACGCGATGCAGAAGCGTGTACATCGGCGCGCGTCGCGAAGCCACCCATAATCGCAGCCGATCAGGTCAACGAAAAATCGCCCCCCACGATCTCTCGTAGCCCGGAAAAACTGCCGAATTGTGATGTCCCTCATAAGGGACCACGAGGGCGACGCCTAGCGTCCGCCCGATATGGAGCACGGGCATGACGACCTCAAGATTAAACCTGAAGGCGCTCGCAATTGCCTTCGCCCTGGTAGCCGTTGGCGGTGCCATGCTGCTGCTCGGCCGTCCGCAGCCGATCGAGAGTGCCCTGCTGGGAGCCGACTGGGAATGCACCCAGACCGCGTTCGTGCTCACGACCTGCGCCCCGCGGGTCCAGCAGGCGATTCCGGCGGTCGAAACCTCGCGTAAGGATGCGATCCGGCAGACCCGAGGCTGAGCCTGAAACGCAGGACTGACGTGCCTAACGGGAGATGTGACGGGACGTCACAGAGGTGATAAGCCGGGCTTCCCGCGCGACCAGATAGCCATGTCCACATCCCAGCCCCAACCGGGCGAGAAGCCGAAATCCGGGCCGAAGCCTCCCTCCGGTGACAACCGCCGCGGCGCGATCGGCGGCCTGATCATCGCGATCGTGATCCTCGGGATCGGCTGGTGGCTCGCCCGGGACCTAACCGCGGCGAGCAAGATGCAGGATTGCCTGATGTCCGGCCGTCGCAATTGCAACGTCATCGAGCCGGCCCGCTAGAAGCGGTCCAGCGCGGCCGCTCGGGCCGAAAAATTGCCCTGATCTTAATCATTTGTAACGGGACTTCGCCGACCAAAGCAGGTCAGCTATGTCAGCCGGCATCAAGCCCGGCGCGAGGCGAATCGTCTATCGCGCCAGGTATCACGGCAATCCAAAGAGCAGGGGGTCAAGCACGCATGAGTGCGTCCATCCGCATGAAGATCATCATTCCCATGGTTTCGGCCATGTCGCTGCTCGCGCTGTCGGCGCAGGCCCAGGACGCCAGGCCGGCAAGGGATGCCGGCCAGCCTCCGGCCGGCCCGGCCGCAGGGGCACCGCCCCCGAACAATCAGAACATGCGCAAGGGCCCGCCGCCGCAGCAGGCGGCCCGGCCCGCACCGCAACCCGGTGGCCAGCCCCATGCGGGTCCTGGTCCGCGCGGCGCTCCGGCGCCGCACGGCGCCGGTGGCCCGCCGCCCGGACGTTATGTCGCCCGCGGTCCCGCTCCGACTCGCGACTGGGGCGGACACACCTATCGCGGCACTCGCGCCTGGGACGGCGGGCGCTGGCGCCGCGAAGTCCACAACGGCCGCTCAGGCTGGTGGTGGGACGTTGGCGGTGTCTGGTATTATTATCCGCAGCGAATGGCCGGCCCGCCCGCCTACATCTCGGAGGAGTATTACGACGACGTGCCGGTGGCCTATGCTCCGGCGCCGCCTCCAGTCGCCTATGCGCCGCCACCTCCGCCTCCGCCAGCGGCTGATCCGGGCGCGAGCGCACTTGGCGGCGCCATCGTCGGCGGCCTGCTCGGAGGACTGATTTCGGGCAACGCAACCGGGGCTGCTGCCGGCGCGGTTCTCGGCGGGGCAACCGGGGCCATCGCGGGCGCCACCGCCGCGTCCCAGCCCGGTTACTATTGGGCGCAGGGCAGTTGCTATTACCGCTATCCGAGTGGCCAGTACGTGCAGGCCGATCCGCGCGCCTGCTACTGAGGTCCAAGCCGGATCGAAGCGTAGAGGCGGGCCCGGCCCGCCTTTTTTCTTATGAGCCGGCGATTGCTTCAAATCGGCGCTGGCGCTCGTTGCCGCTTCACGCAAGTCTCAGAACAAACATGTCGGGATGATTCGCGGGGACGTGGGACATGCTGGATGCAATCCAGATCAGCTTGGCGCTTTGGGCCATGATCGTTTGCGGTGGGATCAAGCTAGGGCAGGCGCTGCACTGCCTGTTTTAGGCGCATGATTCCGGCGGCGAGCCTTGCAGGGGATGGATCGCCTTGCATCAAGATACGAGCCAGTTGAAGAACGCGATCGTGCCCCAGACCAGGCCGGTGATCCAGACCAGCATCACGATACCGATTGTCCCGAGATAGGCGACGCCGACCAGGTCGCTCCTGTGTCGTCGCGTCGGGACGTTGGCTGAGGCTGCTGCGTGTTGTGTCATGACGGAAAACACCATCGATGTCCTCGTGCGCTTCTGAAAGCGTCGAGACATGGTTTAGCCGAGATGTCGGGCCAAGACTGTGACGCCATTCACAGATCGTCCGAATGAAGCTCAGCCTGATGGCTTCGCAATCAGCGCATGCATGCGGTGAGGCAAGGTGCCCGGGTGCTCACCCGTCCGGGAGGCGGCGACGTCACCCCGCAATCATACGGACGAAATTGCCACGCGCTTGTCCAGATGGCCGGATAGAGTCGGCTTCATGTGTCCCAAGTACGACCCACAGCATGAAGCCGAGGCGGCGATGAAGCGGGCGGCGGCATCGGAAGGTGCCGATCGGCAGCGCTTGATCCAGCTGGCGCTCGCCTGGCACGAGCTCGCCCGCGAGCGGCGCGACGAGCGGGCGGACTGAGGGCATTCTCGGGGAAATTTGGCAATGTCAGGCCGAGGTCGGTCGGCCCGTTGATCAGCATGAGAAGGCCCCGTGCTCGGGGGACAAGCACGGGGCCCTTCAAAGCCGACCGGGGCTGGGAGGTCGGCACCACTCGATTTCGAGCAACCAACGCGCCGACCGTGATCTCGTTCCACGCTGCTTTCGCATTTTATTGTGCCGGGCGGCGCGTGCTTGTGAGCGCATGATCGATCTAGACGCAACCCGTCGTTAACGAACGCTCCGCACCTCATTTTACGATCGCGATTCGTGCCTTGCGAACGAAGCGGAGTCGGATCGTGAACAAACAAAAAGCCCCCGAAGGGGCCTAAGGTCTTAGGCAGCTTCCGTCTTCGGAACGGCGTCGGCATTCACTGAAAGCTTGACGATATCGCCTTCGACGGCACCGACATATTTCGTGTCGATGTAGTGATGATGGTCCTTGTGACCTTCCGGGCCGTCCTTGCGTGTCAGCTTGATCCGGTTGCCCTCGACGCGGTCGACGGTGCCGACATGTGCGCCGTCCTTGCCGATGATTTTCATGTGCTCTCTGATGTCAGCCATGTTGTTCTCCTTGCTTAGGTCTCAACCGCCAAGACCGATGTTCGTTGCAGCAGACCGGGGTGGACCCAAGGCGCTTTCCGCACGTTGAACGGTCGATCGGATCGACAAGACGCGCATGGAGACCATTCAGGCCTATCTGGAACGGAAGCATGAGGAGCTCAGGCTGTTGAACGGCTGCCTGAGACATCGGCTCGATTTGCCGCGTCCGCGTTCCGTCGACGATATCGTCAGGTCCAAATTCCAGATCACCGCGGCGTTGAGGGCGGAGCAGGAGCTGCACGACTGGAAGGCGACGGAGACAGCGTGGTCGCACACGGCCGATCGCGTCAGCGGGCCTTTCGAATTCAGTTACGACTACCAGCGGGCCGATCTGACGGTGCGCGGTCCTTCATTCTACGAGTTCGACCGCGGCTGCGCGAGCACGGCGATCTATACCGCCTCAGGCATGGCCGCGATCGCCGCCGTACTGCTGGCCTCCGCGCACATCGTCGAGAAGGCTGATATCCTGGTGCTTCCAGGCTCCTACGGCGAGACGCTGGAGCTGATCCGGGGCTTTGTTGCTCATTTGCGGCACGTGACTTTGAGTCTGCCGCTGCGCGTTGCGTTTGCTTCGGGAAATTCGCCACGAATTCTCTTGTTGGATTCCTGCTCTCTCGCCGGCGCTTTCGAAGCCGCGCTTAGAAGTGACGGCTCGGGTCTCGATCTCCTGGTTTTCGACACGACATGCTTCGCCGGCCGTTCGGGTCGGATCAGGCGTGTTCTGAAGTGGGCCCGCCGATACGGAATTCCGCTGGTGCTGGTGCGAAGCCACAACAAGCTCGATTCGCTCGGGGCGGAATATGGCCGGCTCGGCTCGGCCGTATTCGTGCACGGGAATGAGACCCGGCAGGGGGCAGGACGTCCTGAATGGACGCGCCTGGCATCCGAGACCCGCAACGCGGTGCGACTGCTTGGCGGTGCGGCGTTGCCGGCGCATTTCCCGCCCTTTGTGGGTAGCGCGGCCTACCAGGCCCTCACCAAGCGACGCGTCGCGGCGATCTTGCACAACAGCCGTAGGATGGCTCGATATTTCGCTGCGAAGCTCCCGGCACGATCGGCCGAACTCCATTTCACCCAC
Source organism: Bradyrhizobium sp. 199 (assembly GCF_023073355.1). GTDB lineage: Bacteria > Pseudomonadota > Alphaproteobacteria > Rhizobiales > Xanthobacteraceae > Bradyrhizobium. The sequence goes on along the minus strand of NZ_JADPJI010000005.1, from coordinate 1,596,347 downwards.
GGTCTCTACGCCACCCTCCGGGGCAAGCGACCCCTCGACGAAGCCAGCGCGCGGCAGGCTGCCGACGACATGAGCAACGAACTGCGCGCAGAAGGCTTCCCGATCCGCCACGCCGGCAGTTTCGGCTTCGACTTCGCCGCGACGGAGTGGTTTCACGACGCGATCACGGATCAGTACAGCGTCCGGGTAACGGTCCCGGATTTGCCGACAGAGCTGTGGGGCGATCTCACCGCCGCGGTTGCGCGCTGGTGGGCGGCACATCAATGGGCAGGCCGTGAAGGATGAATGTTTCGCCGATGGCCCCGAAGGCCAATAGCCCAGGAGGCCGACAGCCCAGGAGGGGCGGCCTCGATCAATCGATCGCCAGGCAATGCTCCAGCTGCGGCTTCTCGTGGCCGCGACGGGTCCATTCCTGAACGGCAAAGGCGAGGTGATGCTGGCCCATCGCGCCGCCAATAATGGATGCCTGCGCCACCTCGATCGGCTTTTTGATCACACTGGTATTCACCAGGCCTGCGTCGATTGCCAGGTACGACATCGCGACGATCGCCACCGCAGATGCGATAGCCATTCTCGTCCATTCGGAAGGCGGCATTAAAATCCTTATCAAGCGCAATACGTCCGGCGCATAGATAGGCCCGATCTGCGCGGTTCAAAGCCCGCGGCGAGGGGACCCACGCGTTCGTGAAGGGCGGTTGACTGGTAAGGTTGATTGGTAAATGAGGCTGGCGATCCCGGCAGGATTCGAACCTGCAACCCTCAGAGTAGAAATCTGATGCTCTATCCAGTTGAGCTACGGGACCGTCTTGAGCCGCCCCGGCTTGGGGAGCTGGGTTCATCTAGCATGCCATTATGAAAAATTGGGTGTTTCGCCAAGCCTGAACCGAACCGTTTTCCTCAATGCCGCGACAAAGCGGAACGGTGGCGTGTCAGGGTGCCGGGTTGAGCGGCAGCGGACTGGACGATGGATCACATCGCCGGTAACGCTGGCCAGCTTCCGGGATACGGCCGCCGGTCGACGGATCTGGTACTGCTGCGCCATCAGGGCGGCGTGCGCGACAGTATCTTGATCGGTCTCCTCTGGGCTTGCCTTATCATGGCGAATGCGACGATTTGCAGCTTTGGTTCCATCGCCTTGAGTCCGTCACCTTTCCGAGCATTTCATGCTGCCTGCGGGCGGCTGTCCGCAATTTCCGGGAGTCCATCATGATCGGTCTTGTTCGCGCCGTCACACTCTGCGCCGCGCTGGCGCTCGGCCTTAGCGCCGCGCAAGCCGCCGACAAAGCCTTCAAGCGCGACGATCTCGCCGATTCCGCGATCAAGCTGGAGGCGCAGATCAAGAGCGAGGCGGGGCCGGTCGCCAAGACCAACGCGACGTTGAAGACGGATGCCGACGCCGCTTTCCGGCGCAATGATTACCGCACGGGACTGTCGGTGCTCGGCCAGATCGCGGCGACCACGCCGGAGGATACCGGCAACTGGCTGCGGCTCGCCAAGGTCATCTTCCAGATCCTGCCGAAAAGCTCGAGCGAGCAGACCTTCCTGCTGGAGCGCGCCTCGACCGCCGCCTACATCGCCTATCAGCGGGCCGGCAACCCGGGCGAGGAGGCGGATGCGCTTGCCGTGCTCGGCAAGTCGCTGGCGGAGCGGAAATTGTGGCGGCCGGCGCTGGATGCGCTGCGGCTGTCGCTCGATATGCGCGAGGTCGCCGACGTCCGCGGCCAGTACGAGAAAATGCGGGATGAGCACGGCTTCCGGCTGCTCGACTACACCGTGGACTCGGATTCAGCGAGCCCGCGCGCCTGCTTCCAGTTCTCGGAGGAGCTGGCAAAACGCACCGACTTCGCGCCGTTCCTGGCGCTGGCTGGCCAGGACAAGCCGGCGCTGTCGGCCGAAGGCAAGCAGCTCTGCGTCGACGGGCTGAAGCACGGCGAGCGCTACAACATCAATCTGCGCGCCGGCCTGCCGTCCACCGTGAAGGAAGGCCTGCCGAAATCGGCCGAGTTCAACGTCTATGTGCGCGACCGTAAACCCTTCGTGCGCTTCACCAGCCGGGCCTATGTGCTCCCCAGGACCGGCCAGCGTGGCATTCCCGTGGTCAGCGTCAACACGCCCGCGGTGAATATCAGCGTGTTCCGCATCGGTGACCGCAACCTGATCAACACGGTGGTCGACAGCGACTTCCAGAAGACGCTGTCGAAATATCAGCTCAATGATCTCGGCGACGAGCGCGGCGTCAAGGTCTGGACCGGCGAGCTCGCGACTGCGATGACGCTGAACCAGGACGTCACCACGGCATTCCCGGTCGATCAGGCCCTCGGCGAGCTCCAGCCGGGCGTCTACGTGATGACGGCGGCCGCGAAGGGGCCGGGCTCGGACGACGAGTACCAGCTCGCAACGCAATGGTTCATCATCTCCGATCTCGGCGTGTCGGCCTATTCCGGCAATGACGGCATCCACGTGTTCGTCAACTCGCTGGCCTCGACCGATCCGATCGGCAAGGCCGAGGTGCGGCTGGTTGCCCGCAACAACGAGATCCTGGCCACCCGCAAGACAGACGAGTCCGGTCACGTGCTGTTCGAGGCCGGACTTGCGCGCGGCGAGGGCGGCCTGTCGCCGGCGATGCTCACCGTGACCGGCGAGAAGGCCGACTATGCCTTCCTCAGCCTGAAATCCTCCGCCTTCGACCTGTCCGACCGCGGCGTTTCGGGGCGCGCGGTGCCTGCCGGCGCCGACGCGTTCGTTTATGCCGAGCGCGGCGTCTACCGTTCCAGCGAGACCGTCTATCTCACAGCGCTGTTGCGCGACGGGCAGGGCAATGCCGTCGCCGGCGGGCCGCTGACGCTGGTGATTGAGCGCCCCGACGGCGTCGAATTCCGCCGCGCCGTGCTGTCCGATCAGGGCGCTGGCGGCCGTACGCTGTCCGTGCCGTTGAATTCAGCCGTGCCGACCGGGACCTGGCGGGTGCGCGCCTTCACCGACCCGAAGGGCTCCTCGGTCGGCGAGACCACCTTCATGGTCGAGGACTACGTCCCCGACAGGATCGAATTCGACTTGTCCGCCAAGGACAAGCTGATCAAGGCTAACGCTCCAGTGGAGCTGAAGGCGGACGGCCATTTCCTCTATGGCGCGCCGGCCGCGGGCCTCGCGCTCGAAGGCGACATGCTGGTCGCGCCCGCCAGCGAACGGCCGGGCTTTGCCGGCTACCAGTTCGGCGTCGCCGACGAGGAGACCACCTCGAACGAGCGCTCGCCGCTGGAGAACCTGCCCGAGGCCGACGCCAATGGCGTTGCGACCTTCCCGGTGACGCTGGACAAGCAGCCGGCCTCGACCCGTCCGCAGGAGGCACAGATCTTCGTCCGGATGGTCGAGACCGGCGGCCGCGCCGTCGAGCGCAAGATCGTGCTGCCGGTCGCGCCCACCGCGGCGCAGATCGGCGTCAAGCCGCTGTTCGGCGACAAGAACGTCGCGGAGGGCGACAAGGCCGAGTTCGAAATCGTGTTCGTCTCGCCCGAGGGTGAGAGGCTGCGCCGCGACGGCCTGCGTTACGAGCTCCTGAAGATGGAGTCACGCTATCAATGGTATCGCCAGAACAATTACTGGGAGTACGAGCCGGTCAAGTCGACCTCGCGCGTTGCCGATGGTGACGTGACTGTTGCAGCCGACAAGCCGGCGCGGCTTTCGCTGGCCGCCCAGCCTGGCCGCTACCGGCTCGATGTGAAGTCGAACGAGGCCGACGGCCCGGTGACCTCGGTGCAGTTCGACGTCGGCTGGTATTCCGACGGCAGCGCCGACACGCCGGACCTCCTGGAGACCTCGATCGACAAGCCGCAATATTCCTCCGGCGACACCATGACGGTGTCGGTCAATGTCCGCAGCGCCGGCAAGCTGACCGTCAACGTGCTCGGCGATCGCCTGCTGACGACGCAGACCATCGACGTCAAGGAAGGCACCGCCCAGGTGAAGCTCCCGATCGGCAAGGATTGGGGCACCGGCGCCTATGTGGTGGCGACGCTGCGCCGTCCGCTCGATGCCGCTGCCCAGCGCATGCCGGGCCGGGCGATCGGGCTGAAATGGTTCGGCATCGACAAGCAGGCCCGCACGTTGCAGGTGAAGCTGTCGCCGCCGGCGCTGATCCGCCCGAACGCGGCGCTGAAGATCCCGGTCAAGCTCGACGGGCTCAATCCGGGCGAGGACGCCAAGATCGTGATCGCCGCGGTCGACGTCGGCATCCTCAACCTCACCAATTACAAGCCGCCGGCTCCGGACGATTATTATCTCGGCCAGCGCCGCCTGAGTGCCGAGATCCGCGACCTCTATGGGCAGCTGATCGACGGCATGTCCGGCACGCGCGGCCAGATCAAGTCCGGCGGTGACGCCGGTGCTGGCGAGCTCCAGGGCTCCCCGCCCGCGCAAAAGCCGCTGGCGCTGTATTCGGGCATCGTCACGGTGGCCGCTGATGGCACCGCGGAAGTGAGCTTCGATATTCCGGAGTTCGCGGGCACCGCGCGCGTGATGGCGGTGGCGTGGACGGCGACCAAGCTCGGCCGCGCCAACACCGATGTCGTGATCCGCGACCCCGTGGTGCTGACCACGACCCTGCCGCGTTTCCTGCTCAATGGCGACCATGGCACGGTCAACCTCGAGATCGACAATGTCGAGGGCCAGGCTGGCGACTACGTCATCAACGTGAAGACCGGCGGTCCGGTAAAGATGACGGGCAATCCCGCGACCACGGTCAAGCTCGCCGCCAAGCAGCGCAACTCCTTCGCGCTTGCGATCGATGCGACCGCGGCGGGGCCGGCGACACTCGACGTCGACATCAAGGGCCCGAACGGCCTGGCGCTGGCGCGCCACTATGTGCTCGATGTCAAGGCGGCGACGCAGGTGCTGGCACGGCGGTCGATCCGGACGCTGGCGAAAGGCGAGAGCCTGACGCTGACTTCCGACATGTTCTCCGACCTCGTGCCGGGCACCGGCAGCGTCTCGGTCTCGGCGAGTCTGTCGACCGCGCTCGACGCCGCGACGATCCTCAAGGCGCTCGATCGCTATCCCTATGGCTGCTCGGAACAGATCACGAGCCGCGCCTTGCCGCTGCTCTATGTCAATGACCTTGCGGCCGGCGCGCATCTGGCCATGGACACCGAGGTCGACCAGCGCATCCGCGACGCGATCGAGCGGCTGCTCGCACGTCAGGGCTCGAACGGTTCGTTCGGTCTGTGGTCGGCGGGCGGCGACGATGCCTGGCTGGACGCCTATGTCACGGACTTCCTGACCCGCGCCCGCGAGAAGGGCTTTGTGGTGCCGGACGTGCTGTTCAAGAACGCGCTCGACCGTATCCGCAACTCCGTCGTCAACGGCAACGAGCCGGAGAAGGACGGCGGGCGCGATCTTGCCTACGGCCTCTACGTGCTCGCGCGCAATGGCGCGGCGCCCATCGGCGATCTCCGCTATCTCGCCGATACCAAGCTTGCCAACCTGGCAACGCCGATCGCGAAGTCGCAGCTCGCGGCGGCGCTCGCTCTCGTCGGCGACCGCAACCGCGCCGAGCGGGTCTACAGCGCCGCGCTCGACAGCCTCGCGCCGAAGCCGGTGCTGGAGTTCGGCCGCACCGACTACGGCTCGCAGCTTCGCGATGCCGCAGCCTTGGTGTCGCTTGCCAGCGAAGGCAATGCGCCGAAGGCGACGCTGACGCAAGCGGTGTCGCGGGTCGAGACCGCGCGCGGACTCACGCCCTACACCTCTACGCAGGAGAATGCGTGGCTGGTGCTGGCCGCACGCGCGCTCGCCAAGGAGAACCTGTCCATGGAAGTGGACGGCCAGCCGGTCAAGACCGCGCTCTATCGCAGCTACAAGGCTGTGACGCTGGACGGCAAGCCGCTCAAGATCACCAACACCGGCGATGCTCCGGTGCAGGCGGTGGTCTCGGTGTCGGGCTCGCCGGTGACGCCGGAGCCGGCGGCATCCAACAGCTTCAAGATCGAGCGCAATTACTTCACGCTCGACGGCAAGCCGGCCGACATCAGCAAGGTCAAGCAGAACCAGCGCTTCGCGGTGGTGCTGAAGATCACCGAGGCCAAGCCCGAGTACGGCCACATCATGGTATCCGACTATCTGCCCGCGGGGCTCGAGATCGACAACCCGAAGCTGGTGTCGTCGGGCGACAGCGGCACGCTGGACTGGATCGAGGATGGCGAGGAGCCTGAAGATACTGAGTTCCGCGACGATCGCTTCACCGCGGCGGTCGATCGCGCCTCGGACTCCAAGTCGGTCTTCACCGTCGCCTATGTCGTGCGCGCGGTCTCGCCGGGCAAATACGTGCTGCCGCAGGCCTATGTCGAGGACATGTACAATCCCTCGCGCTATGGCCGCACCGGCACGGGCAACGTCGAGGTACGGGCGGCGAAGTGAGTGAGATGAGCGAGGCTGACAACGTATCTCGTCATTCCGGGATGGTCCGAAGGATCAGACCCGGAATCTCGAGATTCCGGATTCGGCTCTTCGAGCCGCCCCGGAATGACGGGGACGGCGGGCGCAGCTTCATGCGTCTCCTCTCTGCCGCTGCTCTGACCCTCATCCTCGCCATCATCGGCTTCGTCAGTTGGGTCTACTCGCTCGGACCGCTGCCGCTCGACGAAGCGCGCCGGGTCTCCACCACGATCGTCGACCGCAACGGCAAGCTGCTGCGCGCCTATGCGATGGCGGATGGCCGGTGGAGGCTGCCGGTCGATGCCAGGTCCAATGTCGATCCGACCTATCTAAAGCTGCTGCTGGCCTATGAAGACCAGCGCTTCTACGCCCACGACGGCATCGATCCGCTGGCGCTGGGGCGTGCCGCCTTGCAGCTCACAACGCGCGGCCACATTGTGTCCGGCGGCTCGACTATCAGCATGCAGCTTGCCCGCTTGATGGAGCCGCGGCGGCAGCGTTCGCTCTATGCCAAGCTGCGGCAGATGGTGCGCGCGATCGAAATCGAGCGCAGCATGAGCAAGGAGCAGATTCTCGATCTCTATCTCGCTCTGGCGCCATATGGCGGCAATCTCGAAGGCATCCGCGCCGCCTCGATCGGCTACCTCGGCAAGGAGCCGAAGCGCCTGTCGCTGGCGGAGGCCGCGCTGCTGGTCGCGCTGCCGCAATCGCCGGAAACGCGCCGGCTCGACCGCCATGCCGAGACCGCGCGTAAGGCGCGCGACCGCGTGCTCGACCGCATGGTCGAGGAGCATGTGGTCAGCGCCGACGACGCACGGCAGGCCAAGGCTGTGCCGGTGCCAAAGTTGCGCAAGCCGATGCCGATCCTGGCGCCGCACGCTTCCGACACCGCGCTGTCGACGGTCAAGGATGCGCCGGTCGTCAAGCTCACGCTCGACGCAAACTTGCAGAAGGTGCTGGAGCCGCTGGCGCGCGACCGCGCCATTGCGCTCGGGCCGAACATCTCGGTCGGCATCATCGTGGTCGACAACGACAGCGGAGACGTGCTCGCCCGCGTCGGTTCCGCCGATTATTTCGACGAAAGCCGGGCAGGGCAGGTCGACATGACCCGCGCAGTGCGCTCGCCGGGCTCGACGCTGAAACCCTTCATCTACGGGCTCGCCTTCGAGGATGGCTTCATTCATCCGGAAAGCCTGATTGACGATCGTCCCGTCCGCTACGGCTCCTATGCCCCGGAAAATTTCGACATGACCTTCCAGGGCACCGTGCCCGTGAAGAAGGCGCTGCAATTGTCCCTGAACGTGCCGGCGATCGTGCTGCTCGACCGTGTCGGCTCCAGCCGGCTGGCGTCGCGGTTGCGGCAGGCCGGCGGCAATCTCGTGCTGCCCAAGGACGAAGCGCCCGGGCTCGCCATGGGTCTCGGCGGCGTCGGCGTGACGCTGCAGGATCTCACGCAGCTCTACACGGGCTTCGCCCGCCTCGGCACCACCAAGCCGCTGCGCGAGGTCATCGCGGATAGGGATGACCGCGAGCCATTGCGGCTGCTGGATCAGGTCGCGGCATGGCAGGTCGGCAACGTGCTGTTGGGAACGCCGCCGCCGGAGAATGCCGCTCACAACCGCATCGCCTTCAAGACCGGGACCTCCTACGGCTATCGCGATGCCTGGTCGGTCGGGTTCGACGGCCGGATGACCATCGGCGTCTGGGTCGGCCGACCCGACGGCGCGCCGGTCCCTGGCCTGATCGGCCGCGTCGCCGCTGCGCCGATCCTGTTCGATGCCTTCGCCCGTACCGGCAAGACGCTGGTCCCATTGCCGAAGCCGCCGAGAGGAACCCTGGTTGCCAGCAACGCCAAGCTGCCGTTGCCGCTGAAGCGGTTCCGCCCCGTGGGGGAACTGGTGCGAACCGGCCGGGAGCAGGCGCTGCACATTCAATTTCCGCTGAACGGCTCGCGGATCGATGTCGATCGCTCCGGAGGGCAGGAGAGCGCGGCGATGCCGGTCAAGGTCGCCGGCGGCGTTCTGCCCATGACCGTCATGGTTAACGGCACGGCACTCGGTGAGATCGACGGCCGGCGCCAGCGCCTGATCGACCCGCCCGGTCCCGGCTTTGCGCGGCTCACCGTGATCGACGCCACTGGCGCCGCGGACACAGTTGTCATTCGAATTCAGTGAGTCCGTCTCAAGCGGTTGTGGCGATGGCGGTTTCAGCGTAAGCGGAACCAATGGCCGAGACCTACCCAAGCCCCCGTTTTGGAGCGCCCCGCGAGACGAAATCGCCTTCAAATCCGGGCAGCGGGCTCGTGCGCATGCTCGATGTCGTCACGGCGAGCCACGCGCGCGCGGTCGGCTTCCTCGTACTCTGCGCGCTGCTACTGTTCCTGCCGGGCTTCTTCACCATCCCGCCGATCGATCGCGACGAGGCGCGGTTTGCCCAGGCCACCAAGCAAATGGTCGAGAGCGGCGACTATGTCGACATCCGCTTCCAGGAGGACGTCCGCTACAAGAAGCCGGTCGGCATCTACTGGCTGCAGTCGGCCGCGGTTGAAGCTGCATCGGCGCTGAAGCTGCCGAAGGCCGAATTGCGCATCTGGGTGTATCGGCTGCCGTCGCTGCTCGGGGCGATCGGCGCGGTGCTCATGACCTATTGGGCCGCGCTCGGCTTCGTCACGCGGCGTGCCGCCGTGCTGGCTGCGCTGATGATGTGCGCTTCGGTGCTGCTCGGCGTCGAGGCGCGGCTCGCCAAGACCGACGCTATGCTGCTGCTCTGCGTGGTCGCGGCGATGGGCGCGATGGCGCGGGCCTATCTGTCCTGGCAGCGCGCGGAGGACGAAACGCATCCGCCCTGGAGCTGGCCCGCGATCTTCTGGACCGCGCTGGCCGTCGGCATCCTGATCAAGGGCCCGCTGATCCTGATGTTCGCCGGGCTGACCATCGTTGCGCTGGCAATCGTGGACCGCGACTCGTCCTGGCTGTGGCGGCTGCGCCCGGTCTGGGGCCTGATGTGGATGCTGGTGCTGGTGCTGCCCTGGTTCGTCGCGATCTTCTGGCGCGCGGGCGAAACCTTCTTCGCCGATTCCGTCGGCGGCGACATGCTGAGCAAATTAGGCGCCCAGGAATCCCATGGCGCGCCGCCCGGACTCTACCTGGCGCTGTTCTGGATCACGTTCTGGCCGGGCGCGCCGCTCGCGGCGATGGCGGCGCCCGCTGTGTGGCGAGCCCGGCGTGAGCCCGGCGCGCAGTTCCTGCTGGCTTGGCTGATCCCGTCCTGGATCGTGTTCGAGGCGGTGTTGACGAAGCTGCCGCATTACGTGCTGCCGCTCTATCCCGCGATCGCCATTCTCACCGCCGGTGCGGTGGAGCGGCGCGTGCTGTCGCGCTCCTGGCTGATGCGCGGTTCGGCCTGGTGGTTCGCGATCCCGGCCGCCGCCTCGATCGTCGCGGTGGTCGGCGCGGTGATGCTGACGCGGCAACCGGCCTTCGTGGCCTGGCCGTTCATCGCGGCCTCGCTGATCTTCGGCCTGTTCGCCTGGTGGCTCTACGACAACAATCGCGCCGAACGCTCGCTGCTCAACGCGCTGGTCGCAGCCCTTATGCTGGCGGTGGTCGTGTATGGCATCGTGCTGCCGTCATTGACCCCCCTGTTTCCGAGCATCGAGGTCGCGCGCGCGCTCCGCAATGTCACCTGCGTCGGGCCCAAGGCTGCCGCTGCCGGCTATCACGAGCCGAGCCTGGTCTTCCTGACCGGCACCCAGACCCTGCTGACCGACGGCTCGGGCGCGGCGGATTTCCTGCGGCAGGGCAGCTGCCGTTTTGCGCTGATCGAGCAGCGTTCGGAGCGCAGCTTCGTGCAGCGCGCCGAGGCTATAGGGCTTCGCTACAAGGTCGGCAGCCGCATCGACGGCTATAATTTCTCGCAAGGCCGCGCGATCTCGATCTCGATTTTCCGGTCGGAAGGCACCGAATAGGATGTCGACCCCGACCAGCACCGCGCCACGTCCGGGCTATCCCGCGCAATTGCTGGCCGTGTTCCGGCACGCCCTGACGCAACTGGTTCGCACGCCCTCACATTCGCGCCGCGCAGAGGCCGCACGAAAACTGGCGCGGCATTCGCTGTGGCTCAGCGCAGCGGGCGCAGCCCTGGTCATTGTTCTCATGGTCGCGTTCGACCAGACCGAGATCCAGCTGATGCCAGCGCGCGGCACGCCCGGCCTATGGCCGATCCGCATCCTCACCGATTTCGGCAAGGATGAGTACCTGCTCTCGGTGTTTGGGGGAGCACTGGTGGTGTTGGCGTTCGTTGCGGCATCGCTTCGCGGGCCTCGCCGCACGCTGCTGCTTGGTCTCGGTACGCGGCTGCAGTTTGTGTTTCTGTCGATTGCCGTGTCGGCATTCGTGGCCGAGATCCTGAAATACATCATCGGCCGCGGCCGTCCGTTCGTCGGCGGCAAGGCCAATCCGTTCAACTTCGTGCCGTTCGAGGGGACAGGGGCTTATGCGAGCTTGCCGTCAGGTCATGCTGTGGCAGCGTTCTCCCTGGCGTTTGCCGTATCGGCACTGTGGCCGCGCCTGCGCGTGTTCATGTTCACTTACGCAATCGTGATCCTGTTGACGCGGCTGGTGCTGGTCGCACATCACCCGAGCGACGTCGTGGCCGGCGCCCTGGTCGGCACAGTCGGCGCCATGGCGGTCCGCTACTGGTTCGCGGCCCGAAGGCTGGGCTTTGCCATCCGCGCCGACGGCACCATCGTGCCTCTTGCAGGGGCGGTCTCGGGCCGCCTCAAAAGGGTTGCCCGCGGGGCATCCGCCCCATAAAAGCGGCTGCCTGCCGGGGGGACTGGTTCCCCAGGAGGCCAATCCAACCCACGAGCCTTGATCTTGTCGACGTCCCAGCCCTCGGTTTCCATCGTCGTCCCCGTGCGCAACGAAGCCGACAATATCGCGCCGCTGATCGCGGAGATTGGTGCGGCGCTCGACGGCCGCTGGGCCTATGAGATTATCTACGTCAACGACGGCTCGACCGATGCGAGCGGCGAACGGCTCACGGCGCTCATGGCGCAGCGGGACAATCTGCGCCAGCTCCGCCATGCCAGGTCAGGCGGCCAATCCGCGGCCGTGCGCAGCGGCGTGCGCGCGGCGCGCGGGGCAATCGTGGCGACGCTCGACGGCGACGGCCAGAACAATCCGGCCTTCCTGCCGGACCTGATCTCGGCGGTCGAGAAGGGAGCGGGGCGCGTCGGGCTCGCTGCGGGGCAGCGCGTCGGACGCAAGGATACCGGCTTCAAGAAATTCCAGTCGCGCGTGGCCAACGGCGTCCGCAACGCCATCCTCAAGGACGGCACGCGGGATACCGGCTGCGGGTTGAAGGCATTCCGGCGCGAGGTCTTCTTGATGATGCCCTATTTCGACGGGCTGCATCGCTTCCTGCCGGCGCTGGTCCGCCGCGAAGGCTACGACATCGCCTATGTCGACGTGATCGACCGGCCGCGCCATTCCGGCGTGTCGAACTACGGATTCTTCGACCGGCTGTGGATCGGCATCATGGATCTCGCCGGGGTGTGGTGGCTGATCCGCCGCAAGAAACCGACACCAGATGTGACTGAGGTGAACGCATGATCATCCAATACGGTCAGGCGCTGAGCAACTATCTCTACGACGTCTTCGTCGCCAAGTTCGATTTTTGGCTGGCATTCGGCCTCGTCGCGCAGTTGTTCTTCACCGCGCGGTTTCTGGTGCAGTGGATCGCGAGCGAGCGCGCCGGCAACAGCGTGGTGCCGATGGCGTTCTGGTTCTGCTCGATGGGCGGCGGGCTGATGACGCTGGTCTACGGCGTGGTCAAGCGCGAGCCGGTCATCATCCTCGGACAATCGCTTGCGACCATCATCTATATCCGCAACATCATGCTGATCGTGAAGAACCGCGGCCGCGCTTCGAAGACGCTGGAGCGCTAAAGCACGATCCGGAAAAGTGCGCAGCGGTTTTCCGAAAAGATCATGCTTGAACAACAACCTAAAGCGCGATGGCGATTCATCCTAATCGCATCGCGCTTTAGCGCGGCAATGCCGAGGCCGCGCCGGAGGCGGGCAGGGCGGCTGTCTCCGCCTCGGTCCTGCGATAGGGCTCGCCGGCCGCATCCAGCACGGGATAGGCGACCGAGCAGATGTGCGAGTGGATGCGCCTGAGGTCGCGCAGCACGTCGAGATGCAGCGACGTCGTTTCGATGGTTTCGGGGCGGCCCTCACGCAGGCGGTCGAGATGCCGTTCGACCGCGGCGAGCTCGGTGTTGCGCAGCGCGGTCTTCTCCACCAGCAGCTTGCGTGCCTCGTTGGCATCCCCCGACATGAAGACGCCGAACGCGATCCGCAGCGAGTCCATCGTCCGCTTGTGGAAGGCGGCGAGTTCGTCGGCCCCTTCCGCCGAGAACTGGAAGCGCCGCTTGATCTTCTTGGTGGCGAGCTCGCTCAGGCTCTTGTCGATGATGTCGCCGATATGTTCGAGGTTGATGGCGAAGGAGATGATCTCCATCGCGCGCCGCCCTTCGCTCTCGTCGAGGCTGCCCCGCATCAGCTTGGTCACGTAGAGCTTGATGGCCTCGTCGAGACCGTCGACGAAATTGTCCATCTTGGAGACCTGGTCGACCAGCGCACGGTCGCCTGTCATCATCGCGGCCATCACCTTGCGCAGCATGACCTCGACGAGGTCGCCCATGCGCAACGTTTCGCGGGCGGCGTCGGTGAGCGCCAGTGACGGCGTCTCCAGCGCGGTCTCGTCGAGATAGCGCGGCCGGGCCGGGTCGGCCTCCTGCACGCGGTCCGGCAAGAGGCGGGTGAGCAGGCGCGATATGGTGTCGAGCAGGCCGATGAAGATAACGGCCGTGCCGACATTGAAGGCGATGTGGAAAGCCGCGGTCATCTTGGCGAGATCGGGCTGCCAGGCGTGCATGTGCCCGGCGATCGCGCCCAGGAAGGGCAGGACGAGGGCAATCCCGATCACGCGGTTGACGAGATTGCCGACCGGCAGGCGATAGCTCGCGGGATCGTCGCGCTTGGCGCCCTCGAACACGGGATTGATGGCGCTGCCGAGATTGGCCCCGAGCACCAGCGCCAGCGCCGCATCAGGCGTGATGAACTGCGAATAGGCCAGCGACATGATGAGGAGCACGCTGGCGACGCTCGAATGCACCGCCCAGGTGACGAGGGCGGCGATCACGATGCACAGGACAGGATCGCCCGTGATGGCGGACATCACGACGCGGACACCGGGCGCGTTCTCGGCCGGCGCCAGCGTGTCGAGCAGAATGTGCAGCGAGAGCAGCATCAGGCCAAGGCCGATGCAGACGCGGCCGATGTCCTTGATCCGCGAACGCAGACCGGAGCGGAAGGCGACGAGGCCGAGCACGAACAGCACCGGCGCAACGGCTGCGATGTTGAACGACAGCACCTGCACGATCAGCGTCGTGCCGACATTGGCCCCGAGCATGATGGCGAGCGCGGCGGCGAGGCTGACGAGACCCTCGGCTGCGAACGAAGAGGTGATCAGGGCGGTCGCCGTGCTGCTCTGGAGCAGCGCGGTGAGCCCGAGTCCGGCGGCGAAGGCGCTGACGCGGTTGCTCAGCGCCTTGCCGAGCAGGCGCCTGAGGTCGGGGCCGAAGGCGCGCAGAATCCCGCTGTGGACCATGTGCAGGCCCCACAACAACAGCGCAACGCCGCCCATGAGATCGAGCAGAACCAACGTTCCCATGCTCCGTGTCCGGATTGGAGTCGATTGGTGAGGCTAGCGCCAAATGCTTGAGGTTCAAACCATTTGTTGGCGCGTCGCCGTTAACGTTTACGGCACGGGCACGTTCCTACCGGAGCGATGCCACATCCGTGGGCGCGCTGCTTTGTGCGCAGGCTCACATTGCCGCCTTGAGGGCAGCAAAGCCGCGATCGAGATCGGCCTTGAGATCCTCGACGCTTTCGACACCGATATGCAGCCGCAAAGTCGGGCCGCCGGGCGCCCACTTGGTCGCGGTGCGATAGCCGTCGCAGTCGAAGGGAATCGCAAGGCTCTCGAAGCCGCCCCAGGAAAAACCCATGCCAAACAGCTTGAGCGTGTTGAGCATGGTGTCGACCGCCTTCTGCGGCGCCGGCTTCAGCACGATGCTGAACAGGCCGGATGCGCCGGTGAAGTCGCGTTTCCAGATCGCATGGCCCGGATCAGTCTCGAGGCCCGGATGCAGCACGCGCGCGACCTCGGGCCGCCCGGCCAGCCAGCGCGCCATGTCGAGCCCGGAGCGATGATGCTGCGCCAGCCGCACCGACAGCGTGCGCAGGCCGCGCAGCGCGAGGAAGACGTCGTCGGGGCCCGCGCAGACGCCGAGCAGGCGGATGCCCTCGGCGACCATCGGCCAGGCCTTGGCATTGGCCGAGATGGTGCCGAACATGATATCGGAATGCCCGCCGATATATTTGGTGGCGGCCTGCATGCTGATGTCGACGCCTTGGTCGAGCGAACGGTGATAGAGCGGCGTCGCCCAGGTGTTGTCGTCGATGACGAGCGCATCGCGCGCATGCGCGACCTCGGCGATGGCGCGGATGTCGGGCATCTCGAAGGATTGCGAGCCCGGCGCTTCCACCAGCACCGCTCTTGTGTTTTGCCTGAACAGCTTGTCGATGCCCGCGCCGATCATCGGGTCGAAATAGGTGGTCTCGATGCCATAGCGCGCGAGCATGCCGTTGCAGAAATTGCGCGAGGGCCGATAGACGTTGTCGCAGACCAGGATGTGGTCGCCGGTCTTCAGCACCGAGAGCAGTGTGGTGGAGATCGCTGACAGCCCCGACGGCACGATGCCGACGCCAGCGCATTGCGGCCCCTCCAGCGCCATCAGCGTCTCCTGGAACGCCTTGGTGGTGGGGGAACCGTGGCGGCCATAGGTGAACTCGCCGCGATGCGCGTGCAGGTCCTCGGCCGTGGGGTAGAGCACGGTCGAGCCGTGAAAGACCGGCGGATTGACAAACCCCTTCTGCGCCTTGGTGTCGCGGCCGGAGGTGACCAGCCGGGTCTCGGCGTGCTGCTCTTGGGGGTGCGAGGAATCCATGCGTCTGCTTTCATAACCGCGTTTCCGCCGCGCACCTGGTGCCTCGCGGGTCGGCCGAAGGCCGCCATCTTTAATAACAGAACACAGAAGAGTCCCGTCAACCCCTTGACCCGGCAGGCCAGCCGCTCTCCAATGCGCAGGTGCTATTCAGTCGCCGCATGTTGAGGGGCAGCCGCGACCTTCGATCCATCGTCTGACCGGACCTTGCGCCACAGCCACAAAGGCGGGCGCCTGCGGCGGGGATTAGGTTATGGCCTCTCGGGATGGGCGGGTGTTCGGCAAGGTTCCAGCATGACTCTTGCAAGGCAAGTCCTGGTAGGATTTGCCCTGGCGGAGCGATCCTGAGACAACATTCCTGACCTTGAGACGACCTTGAAAGGCCCAAAGCTCATGAAACGCGTAACCCTGGCTCTCACCCTCGCTCTCACCGCCGGCCTCTCCGCCCAATCCGCCGACGCGCAAACGCTCAAGACCATCAAGGACCGGGGCATGTTGTCCTGCGGCGTCAGCCAGGGCCTGCCGGGATTCTCTTCGCCCGACGACAAGGGCAACTGGACTGGGCTCGACGTCGACGTCTGCAAGGCAATCGCGGGGGCGATCTTCAACGATGCCACCAAGGTCAAATATGTGCCGCTGTCCGCCAAGGACCGTTTCACCGCGCTGCAATCCGGCGAGATCGACGTGCTGTCGCGCAACACCACCTGGACCATCTCGCGTGACACCTCGCTCGGCGCCAACTTCACCGGCGTGACCTATTATGACGGGCAGGGCTTCTTGGTGAAGAAGTCGCTCAAGGTAAATTCGGCGCTCGAGCTCAACAGCGCCTCGGTCTGCGTGCAGACCGGCACCACGACCGAGCAGAATCTCGCCGACTACTTCAAGGCCAACAACATGAAGTATGAGGTGATCGCGTTCGGCACCAACGATGAAACCGTCAAGGCCTATGAAGCCGGGCGCTGCGACGTCTTCACCACCGACCAGTCGGGCCTCTACGCCAATCGCCTGAAGCTCGCCAATCCCAACGAGCACATGGTGCTGCCCGAGATCATCTCGAAGGAGCCGCTCGGTCCGATGGTGCGCCACGGCGACGACCAGTGGTTCGACATCGTGAAGTGGACGCTGTTCGCGATGATCACCGCCGAAGAGCTTGGCGTGACCTCGAAGAACGTCGACGAGAAAGCGAAGCTGGAAAATCCCGAGCTGAAGCGCGTGCTCGGCAGCGACGGCAATTTCGGCGAACAGCTTGGCCTGACCAAGGACTGGGTGGTGCGGATCGTGAAGACGGTCGGCAATTACGGCGAGGTGTTCGATCGCAACGTCGGCGCAGGCTCGCCGCTCGCCATCAATCGCGGTCTCAACAATCTCTGGAATAAGGGCGGCCTGCAGTACGCGCCGCCGATCCGCTGATCGCCCCTGATCCGCCTGGCAGCGGCATGAGCACCGAGGCCCGAAAACCGCCGCCCCAGATCGCGCTGAAGATCAGGCGCATTCTGGGCGGCAAGGCAGGCTGGAACGGCATCGCGGTCCAGTTTGCCTTCGCGGCAATCCTGGGCTGGATCGGCTACGAGATTGTCTCAAACGCCCGCGCCAATCTCGAGAACCAGCACATCGCCGCCGGCTTCGGTTTCTTGCGAAACAATGCCGGCTTCGATGTCAACCAGACGCTGATCTCCTACACCGGCTCGGACACGTTCCTGCGCGTGTTCGTGGTCGGTCTGCTCAACACGCTCGTGGTCTCGGTGGTGGGCATCGTTTTCGCCACGTTGATCGGCTTCATCGTCGCGCTGTGCCGGCTCTCGCCCAATTGGCTGTTGTCGCGCGTCGGCGAGATCTATGTCGAGATCATCCGTAACCTGCCGCTGCTGTTCCAGATCCTGTTCTGGTACCTCGCAGTGCTCGCGGCCTTGCCCAATCCGCGGCAGAGCATCTCGCTGTTCGGCATTGCCTTTGTCAGCAACCGCGGACTCGTCATTCCCAGCCCGATCGGCCAGAGCGGCCTCGAGCCGTTCCTGGCGATGCTGGCGCTCGGCATCGTCGCGGCACTGGTCTTGCGCTTCTATGCGCGGCGCGCATTGTTTCAGCGGGGGTTGGTGATCCGGATCTGGCCCTACGTGCTGGGTCTGCTGTTCGGTCTGCCGCTCGCCGCGGCGCTGGTGTTCGGTGTGCCGTTCACCTTCGAGCTGCCGCAGCTGAAGGGTTTCAATTTCGCCGGCGGCTCGCGCATCATTCCGGAGTTCGTCGCGCTGACGCTGGCGCTGTCGACCTATACCGCCGCCTTCATCGCCGAGATCGTGCGCGCGGGCATCCTGTCCGTCCATAGCGGACAGATGGAGGCAGGGGCCTCGCTGGGCCTCAGCCGCGGCACCACGCTCCGGCTGATCGTCGTGCCGCAGGCCATGCGCGTCATCGTGCCGCCGCTGACCAACCAGTACCTCAATCTCACCAAGAACTCGTCGCTGGCGGTCGCGATCGGCTATCCTGACCTCGTCTCCGTGTTCGCCGGCACGTCGCTGAGCCAGACCGGGCAGGCGATCGAGATCATCGCCATGACGATGGGCATCTATCTCCTGATCTCGCTCCTCACCAGCGCCGTCATGAGCGTCTATGGTTGGCGCGTCAGCCGGAGTCTGGGCGCATGAGCGTTATCGCCTCGAACAGCTTCGTCCGTCAGGATCTCCTCACCGAGCGTCCAGCGCCGGTGAAGACAACGGGCTTTGTCGGGCTGATGCGGACGCGCCTGTTCAACTCGCCGACCAACATCCTGCTCACGATCGTCGGCGCCTTGCTGCTGTGGTTCACCATCGTTCCATCCGTCAGGTTCCTGATGGTGGATGCGGTGTGGAGCGGCAAGGACCGCACGGCATGCCTCACGGAGAACGCTGGCTTTGTAGTCGGCGCCTGCTGGCCCTACATCCAGGCCAAGCTGCCGCAATTGATCTACGGTTTCTATCCCGAGGCCGAGCGCTGGCGAGTCAATCTCACATTCGTCCTGGCGGTGGTGCTGCTGGTGCCGATGCTGGTGCCTCGGTTGCCGGCGAAGGGTCTGAATGCAAGCCTGTTCTTCATTGCGTTTCCAGTGGTCGCGTTTTTCCTGCTGCACGGCGGCGGCATCAAGGGCTTTGGCTTGAGCTGGACGGCTGACCTGCTGCAGCTGTTCGACGAGAGCATCGTCAATGCGGGACAGGCCCTGCTCACTCTCAGCAAGACCTCGGCCATCGCCCCGCTCTTCTGGATTGTCGGCAATTTCATCGTGCTGGTCGGCACCGCGATCTATTGGCTGATCGTTCCGCTGACCTGGCTGCGTGACCAACTCCAGGCAACGGGCCAATCGGTCTGGACCGATTTCGCCATCACGGCTGCGATCGTCTCGCTGATCGCCTTCGTTCTCGGCGGCGGCGTTCGCACCGGCGGGCGGGCTCTGGTATCGAGCCTCGTCACCTTCATTGCCATGGCCATCGTCATCAAGCTGATGGGGCTCGATCACGGCGGATTGCCCGTTGTGGCGACAAATCTGTGGGGCGGCCTGCTGGTGACGCTGGTGGTCTCCGTCACGGGCATCGTCACCTCGCTGCCGATCGGCATCGCGCTGGCGCTCGGCCGCCGCTCCACCATTCCGCTGATCCGGATCTTTTCGATCGCCTTCATCGAGTTCTGGCGCGGCGTGCCGCTGATCACCGTGCTGTTCTTCGCCACCTACATGCTGCCGCTGTTCCTGCCCGGCAATTTCACCGTCGACGGTCTCGTTCGCGCGCTGATCGGCATTGCGCTGTTCACGGGCGCCTACCAGGCCGAGAACGTCCGCGGCGGGCTCGCTGCGATCCCGCGCGGGCAGGGCGAGGCGGCCGCGGCCCTGGGCCTATCCTGGTGGAAGACGACCTCGCTGATCGTGCTGCCGCAGGCGCTGCGTCACGTCATTCCGAACCTCGTCAACAGCTTCATCTCGCTGTTCAAGGACACCTCGCTGGTCTCGATCGTGGCGCTGTTCGATCTACTGGGCTCGCTGCGAGCCTCGTTCTCCGATCCGAAATGGTCGACGCCTTCGACCGCGTTCACCGGCTTCGCCTTCGCCGGGATCATCTACTTCATGTTCTGCTTCGGCATGTCGCGCTATTCGCTGTTCGTCGAGCATCGTCTCAACGCCCACCGCCGCAACTGATCGAGCCCATCATGTCTGACCCCATCGTCAGGATTTCCGGCCTCAACAAATGGTACGGCGACTTTCACGTGCTGCGCGACATCGACCTCGCGGTCGAGAAGGGCGAGCGCATCGTGATCTGCGGGCCTTCGGGATCGGGCAAGTCGACATTGATCCGCTGCATCAACGCTCTCGAGGAATTCCAGGAGGGCGAGATCGTCGTTGACGGCATCGAGCTCGGGCCCAACCTCAAGCACGTCGACGCAGTGCGCCGCGAAGTCGGCATGGTGTTCCAGAGCTTCAATCTGTTCCCCCATCTCACCGTGCTGGACAATTGCACGCTCGCACCGATCTGGGTGCGCAACCTCCCGAAGAAGGACGCCGAGGAGGCCGCGATGAAGTTCCTGGAGCGGGTTAAGATTCCGCATCAGGCCAACAAGTTTCCGGGGCAGATGTCCGGTGGCCAGCAGCAGCGCGTCGCAATCGCGCGCGCCCTGACGATGAACCCCAAGGTCATGCTGTTCGACGAGCCCACCTCGGCGCTCGACCCCGAGATGGTCAAGGAGGTGCTGGACACCATGGTGGACCTCGCCGAGGAGGGCATGACCATGCTGGTCGTCACCCACGAAATGGGCTTTGCCCGCGAGGTCGCCAATCGCGTGGTGTTCATGGACGCCGGCCAGATCATCGAGGCCAACACCCCGAATGAATTTTTTGCGGCGCCTCAGCACGCGCGCACAAAACTGTTCCTGAGCCAGATCCTGCGGTGATACCCCGGGAAATCCCGGGGAGTCCCAGATGGAGCTGACCGGACGGTCAGGCTCGCGAATCAGTTAGACTCTGCTCAGGGCATCCTCCGGAGAGACACCTTGCAGAGCAGCGGCGGCGGCGCGCGCGCATTTCAGAATGCGCGATTGCAGAAGAAATTGATCAAGCAGGCCGACGCCGTCATCGCCGCGGCGGCGAACGCCTATGGTCAGGGCCGATATGCCGAGACCGAGGCGCTGTGCCGTGAGATCCTGAAGGCCCTTCCGGATCATGTCGATGCCACACACCTGCTCGGCATGTGCGCCCACGACGGCCGGCGCCTTGAGGAGGCGAAAGAGCTGCTGGAGCGCGTGATTGCGCTCGATCCGCGCCTGCACGATGCCCATAACAACCTCGCGACCGTGCATTTCGACCTCGGCAATTACGACGAGGCGCGGCGTTGCCAGGAGAGGGCGATCGCGCTGAAGCCGAATTTCGCGGTGGCGCTGACCAACCTCGGCAACACGCTGATGCATATGGGGCAGTACGAGCAGGCGCTCGTGCTGCACGAGCGAGCCATCAAGGTGAAGCCGGATTATGCCGATGCGTTCTGCAATCGTGGCATGGTCGAGATCGTGCTTGGACGGGTCATGCGCGCGAAGGAGAGCTTCGATCGCGCCTTGCTGTTTCAGCCGCGTCACGCCGAGGCCATCGTCGGCAGCGGCATGGTCAGCATGGAACTCCGGCACTACGACGAGGCGGCCGCCAAGTTTGCCACGGCGCTGGCGATCAAGCCCGGCGCCCCGAGGATCCTGGCCCAGCGCGGGCGGCTCAGTTACGAACTGCAACGCCTGGAGCCCGCGCTTGCGGATTTCGAGGCGGCGCTTGCGATCTCGCCCAAGCTCGAGCTGGCGCTCCGGGGCAAGGCTCAGACCTGCCTCGTCATGGGAAGAACCGCGCAGGCGATGGCGGCCGCGACGACCCTGATCGAGCGAAATCCGCGCTCCGAGATGGGAATGGCGCTGATGGGCTTCGCTTATTCGAACCAGGGCGACATGGACACCGCGATCGCATACCTCGATCGGGCGCTGGCGCTCCGACCGGACTATGGGGATGCGATCAGAGGAAAGATATTTCTGCAAGACTACCGCGCCGAGGCCGATTTCGTGGTCCAGCAGGCCGTGCGAAAATCCTGGTGGGATGCGATCGGCTCGAAGATTCCCAAAAGGACGCTGCCCAAGCGGGAGCTCGATCCGGAGAAGCGGATCGTGGTCGGCTATGTCGCCGCCGAATTCCGCCAACACTCTGCGGGTCTCACCCTGTTGCCGGTCCTGCGCAACCATGATCACACCAAATTTGAGATCATCTGCTACTACTGCTGGCCGGGATCAGACGAGTACACCGCCAAGTTCAAATCGATGGCGGACGTCTGGGTTGATGCCTGGGGGCTTTCGGACGACGAACTCGCCGATCGTATTCAGGCCGACAACGTCGACATCCTGATCGACGTGTCGGGCCATACCACAGGCAACAGGTTGCAATGCTTCGCGCGGAAGCCGGCGCCGATCCAGGCCACGGGCTTCGGTCACGCCACGGGCACCGGCATGTCGACCATGGACTATGTGCTCGCGGATCCCATCTTCATTCCACCATCGGTCCGGCACTTGTTTCCCGAGAAGATCCACGATCTGCCCTGCCTGATCACGATGGAGCCCGTCACCAATCTGCAGCCCTCAGAGCTGCCGATGCTCCGCAATGGCTACGTCACCTTCGGCGTGTTCAACCGCATCTACAAGATCTCGGATGATGCGATCCGCGTGTGGTCGGCCATCATGCGTGAGGTGCCGGGATCGAAGATCATCCTCAAACATGGTCTGCTCGATGATCAGCTGCTGCGCGATAGCCTGATCGCACGCTTCATCGCGCAGGGCATTGCGGAGGAGGACATTACGTGCCTTGGCACCACCTCGCGCGACGATCATCTGAGGGCGTTTGACCAGATTGATATCTCGCTCGACACATTCCCGCAAAATGGCGGTATCAGCACCTGGGAATCCCTCTACAAGGGCGTTCCCGTCGTTGCCAAGCTCGGTAACGGAGCCTCCTCGCGTGCCGGCGCCTCCATCGTGACCGCCGTCAGTCTCGGCGACTGGATCGCCGAGGATGATGCTGGCTATGTCGAGATCGCCCGAAGGTTTGCCTCGCAGCCCAAATATCTGGCGAAGTTGCGCGCGGGTTTGCCGGCTCAGATCGCAGCCTCGCCCGCCGGCAATGTCGAAATCTACACGCGCGAGCTCGAAGCGGGTTATCGCCAGTTCTGGCGCGACTATTGCGCTGCCGCCGCGGAAGGCGGCGACACTGCATAGGCCGGGCAGGCGCACCAGGCCATTGCGGCCAAATCCGGCGGTGAGCCCCGGGATGTCCCGGAGGTCCTCCGAGCGGCCGGCCTGACGCGCGAATCAGTTAGACTCGCCACGGGCCATCTTCCGGAGAGACACCTTGCAGAGCAGTGCCGGCGCGCGCGCATTCCAGAACGCGCGATTGCAGAAGAAAATGAAGAAGCAGGCGGACGCGGTCATCTCGGCCGCGGCGAGCGCCTATGGCCAGGGCAGATATGCCGAGACCCAGTCACTCTGCCGTCAGATCCTGCAAGCTGTTCCGGACCATTTCGACGCGACGCACCTGCTCGGCCTGAGTGTGCAGCAGGGCGGGCGCCTGGAGGAGGCGCAACAGCTGCTCGAACGCGCGATCGCGATCGATCCGCGTTCGCACGAGGCTCACAGCAATCTTGCGACCATGTACTTCGCCCTGCAGAGATATGATGCAGCGCGCGCCTGTCAGGAGAAGGCGATCGCGCTGAAGCCGAATTTTCCGCCGGCCCTGGTCGGCCTAGGCAACACCTTGCTCCAGACGAACCTGCCCGAACAGGCGATCGAGCTGTATGACCGCGCCATCGCCCTGAAACCCGACCACGCCGATGCGCTCTGCAATCGTGGCTTGGCCGAGCTGGCGCTGGGCCGGTTCGACCGCGCCGTGCAAAGCTTTGAGCGCGCTCTGCTGTTTCAGCCGCGTCACGCCGAAGCCCTCGTCGGCAAAGGCGTGGTCGGCATCGAGCTCAAGCACTACGATGAGGCGGAAGCTGCACTCGCAGCGGCGCTCGCGATCAGGCCCGGATCGGCGAAGGTCCTCGCGCACCGCGGCCGGCTCAATTTTGCGCTGTCGCGGCCGGAACAGGCGGCGGCGAATTTTGATGCAGCACTTGCGCTTTCGCCCAAGCTCGAAGTGGCCTTGCGGGGGAAGGCGGAAGTCGCGCTGAGCATGGGGAATACCGCGCAGGCGATCCTGGCCTGCACGGCGTTGCTCGAGGAAAATCCGCGCTCGGCGATCGCGCTCGCGCTGCTGAGTTCCTGTTTTGCAAACCAGGGAGAGATCGCGGCCGCGATCGAGCATCTCGACGCCGCGCTGGCGATTGCGCCGGACGAGCCGGACCTGATCGCGCGGAAGATCTACTTCCTCGACTTTCTCTCCGAGGCCGATTTCGCGGTCCAGCAGGCGGCGCGCAAATCCTGGGGGGATGCGATCGGCGCCAGATTGCCGCAAAAAAAGCTCGCACCCCGGCAGTTCGATCCCGACAGGCGGATCGTGGTCGGTTACGTATCCGCCGAGTTCTGGTACCACTCCGCGGCGTTCGGACTGCTACCGGTGCTGCGCCATCATGATCGCGCCCAATTCGAGATCGTCTGCTATTCGTGCTCGCCGACGCGAGACGAGATGACCGCCAGGTTCAAGTCGTTGGCGGACGTCTGGGTGGACGCCTCGCAACTTTCGGACGACGAGCTGGCCGATCGTATTGAGGCCGACAAGGTCGATATCCTGATCGACGTGTCCGGGCATACCACCGGCAACAGGCTCCCTGTCTTCGCCCGCAAGCCGGCTCCGATCCAGGTCACGGGTTTTGGACATGCCACGGGCACGGGCCTTCAGGCCATGGATTACGTGCTCGCGGATCCGATCTTCATTCCGGAATCGGCCCGCCATCTGCTGGCCGAAAAGGTTCATGACCTGCCGTGCCTGATCACGATGGATCCTATCCTCGATGTGCCCTCTTCGGAGCTTCCGATGCTCCGCAACGGCCATGTGACCTTCGGCGTCTTCAATCGCATCTCCAAGATCTCGGATGAGGCCATCCGTGTGTGGGCGAAGGTGATGGGCGAGGTGACCGGATCGAAGATCATCATCAAGCATACGCTGCTCGACGATCCGCTGGTGCGGGGCGGTCTTCTGGCCCGTTTCATGGCGCACGGCATCGCCGAGGAGAACATCACCTGCCTCGGCTCGTCCGAGCGCGTCAAGCATCTGCGGGCCTTTGCGAACGTCGATATATCGCTCGATACTTTCCCGCAAAACGGCGGCGTCAGCACCTGGGAATCCCTCTATGCGGGCGTCCCGGTCGTTGCCAAGCTCGGCCACGGCGCCTCGTCGCGGGCCGGCGGCTCCATCGTGACTGCCGTCGGTCTCAATGACTGGGTCGCGGAGGATGACGAGGGTTATGCCGCGATCGCTTGCAAATACGCGGCGCAGCCCGCTTATCTTGCGAAATTGCGCGCAGATCTGCCGGCACGGATCGCAGCCTCGCCCGCCGGCAATGTCGAGATTTACACGCGCTGGGTCGAGAAGGGTTATCGCCAGTTCTGGCGCGACCATTGTGCCGCGGCCGCGGAACGCGGCGAGGTCGCATAAACCGGCCAGACCGCGCCGATCTTGTGGACGCGGGTCCCCGACCTGAGGGCGCCTGTGACGATCAGGCGAACGGCGGCTTGATGTTGCTGCGCTTCTCCAGCCACTCCGGCACCGGCAGGTTCTTGGCGCGCATGAAATCCGCGTTGAACAGCTTCGACTGATAGCGGCTGCCGGAATCGCACAGCACGCTGACAATCGTCTTGCCGGGCCCGAGCTGTTTGGCGAGGCGCATCGCGCCCACGATGTTGATGCCGGTCGAGCCGCCGAGGCACAGGCCTTCGTGCTGGAGCAGTTCGTAGATGGCGCTGACGGCTTCGGCATCCGGAATGAGATAGGCGTCGTCGACCTTCGCGGTTTCGACGATCGCGGTCGCGCGATTGAGGCCGATGCCCTCGGTGATCGAGCCGCCGGTCGTCGCCTTGGCATCGCCGGTCCTGAAATATTCGTACATGCCGGCGCCGTGCGGGTCGGCGCAGGCGATCCGCACGTTCTTGTTCTTCTCCTTCAGATAGCGGCTGGTGCCGGCGAGCGTGCCGCCACTGCCGACCGAGCAGACGAAGCCGTCGACCTTGCCGCCGGTCTGCTCCCAGATCTCGGGCCCCGTGGACTCGTAGTGCGCCTTGGCATTGTCGAGGTTGTTCCACTGGTCTGCGAACAGCACGCCGTTGGGCTCGGTCTTGCGCAGCTCGTCGGCGAGCCGCTTGCCGACATGCTGGTAGTTGTTGGGGTTAGCATAGGGCAGGGCCGGCACCTCGATCAGCTCGGCGCCGCACAGCTTCAAGAAATCCTTCTTCTCCTGGCTCTGCGTTTCCGGGATCACGATCAGCGTGCGATAGCCGCGCGCGCTCGCCACGACCGCAAGCCCGATGCCGGTGTTGCCGGCAGTCGCTTCCACGACGAGACCGCCGGGTTTGAGCTCGCCGCGCTTCTCGGCCTCCAGGATCATCCATTTGCCGGCGCGGTCCTTGACCGACTGGCCCGGGTTCATGAACTCGGCCTTGCCTAGAATGGTGCAGCCGGTCAGTTCCGAGGCGCGCTTCAGCTTGATCAGCGGGGTGTTGCCGATGGCTTCGACAACGTCATTTCGAATGGTCATGTCAGGGAAATCGCTACCAAGGGGTTGATCTGGTTGGCCAGAACCTAGTGCTTGGGAGGGCAAAGGGGAAGGCTTTTGCGCTGCGGCGAAAGCGGCTGAAACGCCTGTCGAAACAGGGACATTATCGAGCGGCGCGACCGGCGATGATACGCTTGGCTGCGCGGCGGGATATCAATAGGAGGAAACGACTGAACTCCGCCAGCGCACGGAAGATGATGGTCGTCACCAGCCAGGTCACGACCGCCTTTTTCCAAAGGCGGGTCGGAACGACATCAGGTAACGTGGACAGTGAGGGCGCGACCAAGCCGAGGCCGCGCGGGGCGTAATGTGACCGGATCGACAAGCCCCGATGCCGGTGTGGCAGCAATATCACATGAAATCTTGGTAAGCTTGCTCACGTTCCCAACGTTTTCGGAACGAGAGAAGTATCTGCGAGACAGTCACCTTTTGCATTTTCATCGCTCCGCTTCAGGCGTGTTGGCCCAGCCATCTCGCGACGGCGGGACTGTCCCGCGGTTCAGCGCCCGGCTAGTATCAATGTCGAAGTTCCGCAGGAAGCATCACCGTTGTGAACGAGTTGTCCAAAACCCCCCGATTGTCCCGCCCCGATTCGGTTGATCCGGTTGTGCGGCGGCTAGATCTGCCCGGCGGGGGGTGGATGTGACACAGGATGTTCCGGCGATCGCCATGCGGCGGGCCGAAGGTTCTGCATCCCGGACGCTGCGCGCGGCGCGCTGGCTTGCGGTATTGTGCCTCGCCGCCGGCTCGGGCGCGTGCGTGCTGACCCAGGACCTTCCCGATCCCGCCCTCGACGTTCCCACGCAGTACAAATACGCGGGCAAGGGCGATACCCCGCCGTCATTGGATTGGTGGCGTGGCTTCCGCTCCACGGAGCTGACGCAGCTGATGGAAGAGGCGCAGACCGTCAACCTCGACATCGCCGCCGCCGCCTCGCGCATCGTCCAGGCTGACGCCCAGGCGCGCCAGGCGGGCGCGGCTCTGCTGCCGAGCCTGTCAGGCACCGGGCAGGAGACGTATTCGCGCACATCCGGCTCGTCAGCCTCGGGGCTCACCAATGGCGGACGTGAGGTCGTCAATTACCAGGCCTCGCTGAGCGCGAGCTACCAGCTCGACTTCTGGGGCCAGAACCGCGATGCGCTGCAGACGGCCGAGGAGACCGCCAACGCCAACCGCTTCGATCGCGACACCGTCGCGCTGACGACGCTGGCGGCCGTGGCCAACGCCTATTTCCAGGTGCTGGCTTCGCAGGACCGCATCAGGACGTCACAGCGCAACATCGCCAGCGCGCAGCGCATCCTCGACGCCGTCAGGGAGCGGCGCAAGGCCGGCACCGGCACGGATCTCGACGTCGCTCAGCAGGAGAGCGTGCTCGCCAACCAGAAGGCCCTGGTGCCACCGCTGCGCCAGACGCTGGACCAGAACGTCAACGCGCTCGCCGTGCTGGTCTCGCGCCCGCCGGAGAGCGTTCGCGTGCTCGGCGGCTCTCTCGACCGGGTCGCGATCCCGCGCGTGACGCCCGGCCTGCCATCCGAGCTGCTGACGCAGCGGCCGGACATCCGCCGGCAGGAGGCGCAGCTTGCGTCTGCGACCGCCAACATCGGCAACGCCCGCGCGCAGTTCTTTCCGACCATCCAGCTCACCGGCAATGGCGGCTATCAGAGCGCGGCGCTGGTCTCGCTGTTCCAGCCGCATGCGGCCTTCTTCCAGCTCGTCGGCAGCGCGACGCAGCCGATCTTTGACGGCGGCAGAATCCTCGGCAATTTCGAGTTCGCCAAGGCGCGGCAGGACGAGCTACTCCAGACCTACCGCAAGACCATCATCCAGGCCTTTTCCGACGTCGACAACGCGCTGTTCTCGATCAAGCAGACCACGATCAGGTTGCAATTGCAGCGTGAAGTCGTTGCCGCCTCGCGCCGCGCCTTCGATCTCTCCGAACAGCAATTGCGCGCCGGCACCGCCGACATCGTGACCGCGCTCAACACCCAACTGACCCTGTTCCAGGCGGAAGACGCGCTGTCACAGGCGCAACTGGCCCGCCTGCTCGCTTTCGTCAGCCTGTATCAGGCCCTCGGCGGCGGCTGGGAGCCGCGAATGGAGAAACCGGTCAATGCTCTTTAAGCCGGATGCCAAGCAGGGCGCGGAACAGGGGACGACGAAAAAATCGCGCGGTCGCGGCTTCGTCGTGACCTTGATCACGCTCGCTATCCTCGGCGGGCTCGGTTATCTCGGCTGGATCGCCACACATCAGCAACAGGCCAACAACCGCAACCAGCGGCCCGATCTGCCGGTGCCCGTGTTGGCGGCGAGCCCGCGGGTCCAGGACGTTCCGGTCTATCTGGACGGCGTCGGCGCGATCCGCGCGCTCAACACCGTGACCGTGCGCTCGCAGGTCGACGGCAAGCTCATCGCCGTCAACTTCACCGAGGGACAGGACGTCAAGAAGGGTGACGTGCTCGGCGAGATTGATCCAGCAATCTATCAGGCGCAATACGATCAGGCGGTCGCCAAGAAGGCGCAGGATCAGGCCCAGCTCGCCAACCAGCGCATCGACCTGACGCGCTACGAGCAATTGGCCGCCTCCAATGCCGGCTCCAAGCAGCAGGCGGATACCCAGCGTGCGCTGGTCGCGCAGACCGAGGCGCTGGTCAAGGCCGATCAGGCCGCGATCGACAACGCGGGGGCGACGCTGAGCTACACCAAGATCGTGGCGCCGCTCTCGGGCCGCGCCGGCCTGCGCCAGGTCGACCAGGGCAACATCATCCACGCCTCGGACACCACGGGTCTGGTGGTGATCACGCAACTGCGGCCGATCGCGGTGTGGTTCAGCCTGCCGCAGCAACAGATCATGCGCGTCAATGCTGCCGCGGCGAAAGGCGCGCTCGCGGTCGACGTGTTCGGCAATGACGGCATCACCGTGATCGACACCGGCAAGCTCACTGGCATCGACAATCAGGTCGACCAGACCACCGGCACGCTCAAGCTCAAGGCCGAATTCCCCAACGCCAACTACCAGCTCTGGCCGGGCCAGTTCGTCAATGTCCGCCTCAAGGTCGAGACGTTGACGCAGGCGCTGGTGGTGCCGACATCGGCCGTGCAGCGCGGTCCGATCGGGACTTTCAGCTATGTCATCGGCGAGGACAATGTCGTCTCGGCCAAGCCCGTGACGGTAACCCAGCAGAACGAGCATGACGCCGTCATCGCGAGCGGCCTGGCACCGGGCGACAAGGTCGTCACAACGGGCTTTGCCAATCTGTCCGACGGCTCCAAGGTGATCATCGGCCGCGACGACCAGACCCCGTCAGCGGATCTCGCGCCGCGCAAGCGTTCGCGCGGGCCGGACGCTCAGAAGAAGGATGGCGCCAAGGAAGGTCAGAAGGACGGACAAGGCAAGGACGGCGAGTTCCGCGCCAAGCGGAGCGGCAGCGAAGGCGACCAGAAGGGACAGACCGGGCCGGCTCCGGGGCCAGGGGCATCGGGATCTGGGGCCAAGCAGCCATGATACCGACAACAGCCGCTTGAAGCGGCAGGCAGATCCCATGGGTGTTTCCGAACCCTTCATCCGACGGCCGATCGCAACCTCGCTGCTCGGCATCGCGCTCTTGATCGGCGGGCTGCTCGGCTATTTCGCGCTGCCGGTCTCGGCGCTGCCGCAGGTCGATTTCCCAACCGTGCAGGTGACGACGCAGCTTCCGGGCGCCAGCCCCGACGTGATCGCCTCGCTGATCACCGCACCGCTGGAGCGGCAGCTCGGCCAGATCCCGTCGCTGTCGGCGATGAACTCGACGAGTTCGTTCGGCGTCAGCCAGATCTCGCTGCAGTTCGATCTCAACCGCGACATCGACGGCGCGACCCAGGATGTGCAGGCAGCGATCAACGCGGCGGCCGGCGTGCTGCCCAAGACGCTGCCGTATCCCCCGACCTACGCCAAGGTGAATCCGGCGGACGCGCCGGTGATGACGCTGGCGCTGCGTTCCGACACCATCTCGCTGCGCGCGATGAGCGACATCGCCGACACGCTTCTGGCGCAACGGCTGAGCCAGATCTCCGGCGTCGGACGCGTCTCCGTGCTCGGCGGGCTGAAGCCGGCCGTGCGTATCCAGGCCGATCTGGCGCGACTCGCCGCCTACGGCATCGCCATGGAAGATCTGCGCACCGCAATTGCCAGTGCCAATGTCTCGGGGCCGAAAGGCTCGCTCGACGGCGCGCAGCAATCCTACATCATCGCCGCTAACGACCAGATCGCCGCGGCCGACGCCTACAAACCCGTCATCATCGCCTATCGCAACGGCTCGCCCGTCACCATCGCCGACGTCGCGCAGATCGTCGATGGCCTCGAGAACGACCGCACCGGCGGCTGGTATCAGGGCACGCCGGCCGTCATCATCGACATCCAGCGCCAGCCCGGCGCCAACGTGATCGACGTCGTCAGCCAGATCCGCGCGGAAATCCCCAAGGTGCAGCGTGCGATCCCGGCCGGCGTGAACCTCACCATCGTCTCCGACCGCACCGTCACCATTCGCGCCTCGGTCCACGACGTGCAGTTCACGCTGATCCTCAGCGTCGTGCTGGTGACGCTGGTGGTGCTGTTGTTCCTGCGCTCGCTGCGGGCCACGCTGATCGCGGGCGTGGCGTTGCCGCTGTCGCTGATCACGAGCTTCGGGATCATGTATTTCGCCGGCTTCAGCCTCGACAATCTGTCGCTGATGGCGCTCACGATCGGGACCGGCTTCGTCGTCGACGACGCCATCGTCATGATCGAGAACATCGTCCGCCACATGGAGAACGGCGACGGACCGATGGAGGCCTCGCTGAAGGGGGCCAGCGAGATCGGATTCACCGTGATCTCGCTGACGGTGTCGCTGATCGCGGTGTTCATCCCGCTGCTGTTCATGTCCGGCCTCGTCGGTCGCATGTTCCGCGAGTTCGCGCTGACCTTGACGATCGCCGTCGTCACCTCCGCCGTGGTCTCGCTGACGCTGACGCCGATGATGTGCTCGCGGCTGCTCAAGCACGCCCATGAGGAGCTGGCGGTGCCGGGATTGGCCGCGATCAGCCGCTTCATCGACCGCACCGTCGAGGCGTATCATCGGACGCTGCTGTGGGTGCTGGAACGTCAGCGCGCCACGCTGGTCGTGACTTTTGCTACGCTGGTTGCGACCCTCGTGCTTTACGTTGTTGCCCCCAAAGGCTTCCTGCCGCTGCAGGACACCGCCTCGATCACGGCGGTGACGGAAGCCGGGCCCGACGTGTCGTTCGCGGAGATGCAGAAGCGACAGGGCGAGGCTGCCGACGCCATCAAGGCCGACCCGGATGTGACCGGCGTGGTCTCGGTCATTGGCGCAGGCTCGGTCAATCCGACCACCAATGTTGGGCGTCTTGTTATGAGCTTGAGGCCGCGCGGCGAGCGGCGCGACGACGTGAGCGCGGTGATCACCCGGCTGAAGGAGCGGGTATCAGGCATCCCCGGCATGACCGTCTATTTCCAGCCAGTGCAGGACGTGCAGATCTCGACCCAGTCGAGCCGCTCGCAATACCAGTACACGCTGACCGGCACCGATGCGACGCTGGTGTCGGAATGGGCGCGCAAGCTGGTCACGGAGATGCGGCGCGATCCCCTGTTCCGCGACGTCTCCTCCGAGGCGCAGGAGGGTGGTCTGCGGGCGCAGCTCGACGTCGATCGCACCCGCGCGGGCCAGCTCGGCGTCAGTCTCCAGGCCATCACCGATACGCTCAACGACGCCTTCGCACAGCGGCAGATCTCGACCATCTACGGCCAGGCCAACCAGTACCGCGTGGTGCTGGAGGCGCTGCCGATGTACCAGCGCGATCCCTCGATCCTCTCGAAGCTCTATCTGCCGGGCGCTGCGAGCGCCACCGCCGGCGCGCCGAACGCCCAAGTGCCGCTGTCCGCTGTGGCCACGCTGAAGCGCACCACCGCGCCACTCGCGATCTCGCACCAGGCGCAATTCCCCTCGGTATCGCTCAGCTTCAACCTCGCGCCGCGCGCCGCGCTCGGCGATGCCGTCGACGCCGTGAAGGCGATCGAGACCCGGATCGGCATGCCGGGCAGCATCGTCGGCGTCTATGCCGGCGATGCCGCCGAGTTCGCCAAGGCGCTCGCCGGCCAGCCCTGGCTGCTGCTCGCGGCCGTGATCACGATCTACATCGTGCTAGGGGTTCTCTACGAGAGCTACATCCACCCGATCACGATCCTGTCGACGCTGCCCTCGGCCGGTGTCGGGGCGATCCTGGCGTTGGTGCTGTGCGGGCAGGACCTGTCGGTGATCGGCCTGATCGGCATCATCCTGTTAATGGGCATCGTCAAGAAGAACGCGATCATGATGATCGACTTCGCGCTCGAGGCAGAGCGCGGGCAGGGGATGTCGCCGCACGAGGCGATCGTGCAGGCCTGCCTGTTGCGCTTCCGCCCGATCATGATGACGACGCTGGCGGCACTGTTCGGCGCGCTGCCGCTGGCGATCGAGAGCGGCACCGGCGCCGAGCTGCGTTTCCCGCTCGGCGTCTCCATCATCGGCGGCCTGCTGCTGAGCCAGCTGCTGACGCTCTACACGACGCCCGTGATCTACCTCGCGCTCGACCGCATCAATCGCCGCCTCGAGCAGGCGCTGCCGCCGGCCGAATCCGGCGGCCCGCCCGTTGCGGGCGCGACCGAGGGGATGCAGTGATGGCATCGATCTCGGAGCCCTTCATCCGCCGCCCGGTCGCGACCACGCTGCTGTCGATCGGGTTGTTCCTGCTGGGTGTGGTCGCCTACCAGTTCCTTCCCGTCGCCTCGGTCCCGAACGTCGACTTCCCCGCCATCTTCGTCTCGGCAAGCCGGCCCGGCGCCGACCCGGCCGTGATGGCGGCGACGGTGGCCTCGCCATTGGAGCGGCGGCTCGGCGAGATATCGGGCATCAACCAGATTACTTCGACCTCGACGCTCGGCTCGACCAGCATCCAGCTCCAGTTCGACATCGGCCGCAACATCGACAAGGCCGCCCGTGACGTGCAGGCGGCGATCAATGCCGCGATGGTCGACCTGCCGAGCGACCTGCCGACGCTGCCGCGCTTCCGCAAGGCCAACACGGCCGGCGCGCCCGTCTTCGTGCTGGCGCTGACCTCCAAGACGATCTCTTCGGCCGCAATTTACGACGTCGCCGACAGCGTGCTGGCGCAACGCATCTCGCAAGTGCCGGGGGTCGGCAATGTCATGATCTCCGGCGCCGACCAGCCGGCCGTGCGGGTCCAGCTCAACCCCGTCGCGCTGTCCAACGCCGGCATCGCCACCGACGACGTGCGAACTGCGATCATCAATGCCAATCCACTCGGTCCGGTCGGCATCTTCAACGGCGAGCGGCAGAGCGAGACGCTATCGCTGAACAAGCAGATGCGCACCGCGAAAGAGTTCCGCGACATCCTCATCAAGAGCTCCAAGGGTAATTTCGTGCGGCTCTCCGACGTCGCCGACATCGAGGATTCCGTCCGCAACGCCCGTTCGATCGCCTGGTTCAACAAGCAGCCGGCGGTGCTGATCCAGATCGTCAAGCAGGGCGATGCCAACGTCATCGACACCGTCGACAGGGTGAAGGCGCTGATCCCCGAGCTGAAGCAGTGGATTCCGGCGGGCGTCGAGATTTCGACCCTGGTCGACCGCACAGGCACGATCCGCGCCAGCGTGCTCGACATGCAATGGACATTGCTGGCGACTGCGATCCTGGTGATGGTCGTGGTGTTCGTGTTCCTGCGCAGGCTGACGCCGACGATCGCGGCCGGCATCTCGGTGCCGCTGGCGCTGGCCGGCACCTGCGCCGGCATGTGGGTCGCGGGCTTCTCGATCGACAATCTCTCGCTGATGGCGCTTGCGATTTCCGTCGGCTTCGTGGTCGACGACGCCATCGTCATGATCGAGAACATGTATCGCAATCTCGAGCACGGTATGCGGCCGTTCCAGGCGGCGCAGGAGGGCGCGAAGCAGATCGGCTTCACCGTGGTCTCGATCAGCCTGTCACTGGTCGCGGCGTTCACGCCACTGATCTTCATGGACGGCATCGTCGGCCGCCTCTTGCGCGAATTCTCGCTGACGCTGACCTTCGCGATCCTGGTTTCGACGCTGGTGTCGCTCACGGTGACGCCGATGATCTGCGCCCATTACATCCGGCAGACCACGTCCGGCACGGCGACCCTGTTCGACCGCATCATCGAGGGCTCGCTGTCGCGCATCATCGCGTTCTACACCCGAACCTTGCGCACCGTGCTGGACTATCCGCTGGCGACGCTGCTGGTGTTCTTCGCCACGATCGGCCTCACCGTCACGCTCTACATCAAGGTTCCCAAGGGTTATTTCCCCACCGATGATTCCGGCTTCGTCATCGGGGCCACGCGCGCCTCGGCCGACATCTCGTTCCAGTCGATGCTCGGCCTCCAGCAGCGGCTCGCCGACATCGTGATGCAGGATCCGGCCGTCGCCGGCATCGGCTCGACCGTGGGCGCCGGCGGCGGGCCGGGGGGAGCGACCTCGAACCGCGGCATCATGTATATCAGCCTGAAGCCGCCGGAGGAGCGCGACCACGTCTCGACGCAGGTCGTGATCGACCGTCTCAGGCGCGCGTTGTACCCCGTGCCCGGCATCCGCCTCTTCATGTTTGCCGCCCAGGACGTCCGTGCCGGCGGACGGCAGAGCGATTCCGACTACCAGTACACGCTGACCAGCACCGACCTCAGTCTGCTGCAGAAATGGGCGCCGATCGTCGCCAAGCGCATGGAGAGCGTCGAGGGGATCACCGACATTTCCAGCGACCGTGACCCTGGCGGGCTTCAGCTGACCTTGTCGATCGATCGCCAGAAGGCCTCGGCGCTCGGCGTCAGGGTTCAGGACATCGACAACGCGCTGAACAATGCCTTTTCGCAGCGGCAAATCTCGATCATCTACACCCAGCGCAACCAGTACATGACCGTGCTGGAGATCGATCCGAAATTCCAGGTCGATCCCTCCAACCTCGAACGCATCTTCGTCGCGGGTGCGGGCGATGCGCAGGTGCCGCTGTCGGCCGTGGTGCACGCAACGCGCGGCCTCGCCGCGCTCGCGGTTTATCACTCGCAGTCATTCCCCTCGACGACGGTGTCGTTCAACCTGCTGCCGGACGTACAGCTTCAGGCGGCGACGCAAAACATCCAGCGGGCGGTCGAGGAGCTGCACATGCCCGAGGGCATCCGCGGCAGCTTCGACGGCAATGCCGGCGACTTCGCCAAGACCAGCGGCCGCCAACCGCTTCTGATCCTCGGCGCGCTGGTGGCGATGTATATCGTGCTCGGGGTGCTCTATGAGAGCCTCGCCCATCCGCTCACAATCATCTCGACGCTGCCCTCGGCCGGGCTCGGTGCGCTGCTCGCCCTGCAGCTCACCAACACGCCGCTGACCGTGATCGCCTTCGTCGGCATCATCCTCTTGATCGGCATCGTCAAGAAGAACGGCATCATGATGGTCGATTTCGCGCTCGACGCCGAGCGCCAGCGCGGCCTGTCCTCGGCGGAGGCGATCTTCGAGGCCTGCCAGGCGCGCTTCCGCCCGATCCTGATGACGACCATGGCGGCGCTGTTCGCCGGCATTCCACTGGTGGTGGCAACCGGGCCCGGCACGGAGCTGCGCCGCCCGCTCGGCATCACCATCATCGGCGGCTTGTTCGTTTCGCAGATCCTGACGCTCTACACCACGCCCGTGATCTACCTGCTGATCGACCGCCTGCGGCGGCGGTCCGCGCCGCGCCCGCTGGCTGCGCCCGCGGAATAGGTTGTTGAAGCGCCGCATCAAGCGTATAGCGGCGACCATGTCGAACCCGCCCGATACGGCTGCCGCCGACCCGATCCCCGAATGCCCGCATTGCCAGAAGCCGATGCCGCTGTGCATCTGCGACAGCGTCACGCCGATTGAAAGCCGGCTGTCGCTCCTGATCCTCCAGCATCCGCAGGAGCAGGACAGGGCGCTCGGCACCGCGCGCCTGCTGGCCAGGCATTTCGCCGATGCCGTGGTGCGGGTCGGCCTGTCCTGGCCGAGCCTGTCCAAGGCGCTGGGACGACCGGTCGAGAATGCCGCGCGCTGGGCCGTGCTCTATCTCGGCTCGGCGCGTGCCGCCGATCTCGAAGCAGAGGGCGAGATCGTCGCGCTCAACCGCAAGGGCGGGGTTGCGGACAACCAGCGCGCGATCCTCGGCAAGCTTGAAGGCGTCGTGCTGCTCGACGGCACCTGGAGCCAGGCCAAGGCGCTGTGGTGGCGCAATCCCTGGATGCTCAAGTGCCAGCGCGTGATCCTCAATCCGGCGCACCCCTCGCGCTATGGGCGCCTGCGCCGCGAGCCGCGCAGCGACGGGCTCTCGACCATCGAGGCCGCAGCGACGATTGTCGCCGGGCTCGAGCGGCGTCCTGACATCGCGGACACGCTGCATGCGAGTTTTGAACGGCTGTTGACACGCTACCGCGAGGTCCAGGCCGAGATGCCGGAATTGGCGCCTAAACCTGCCCCGAAGGGCCGGCGCGACTTCCGCCGGCGCAAACGGGCGTGACTTCGGCCCACTTCATCTGCAGGTTGATTGCACGGCCAAGCGCGGGCATTTAAAGACCATCGGCCGAGATGGCTCGCGATCCGCTTTCCAGTTGCGACATCGGAAAGCCGCAACCGAAGGGGCAGTCGAATTCAGCTCGCGACGAAGGAAATTCTGACACAGGCGGCGCGGCCCGATCGCTGGGGCACGCTCGCGCTGATGGACATTTCGCTGCGCTACCGGCGGACCGTGATCGGCCCGCTCTGGATCACGCTGACGCTCGCTGCGACGATCGCAAGCGTCGGTACGGTCTATGCGGCATTGTTCAAGCAGGACATCGCCGCCTTCCTGCCGTCCTTCGCGGTTGGCCTGATCGTCTGGACCCTGATCGCCACGACGCTCCAGGAGGGCTCGAATATCTTCGTGGCGTCCGGTCATCTCATCAAGGCCGTGCCGGCGCCGCTGATCGTTCATGTCCTGCAGATGATCGCGCGCAACCTCCTCATCTTCGCGCATCACCTGGTGATCGTCGCGGTGCTCTACGTCGTGATGCCCTGGCCGCTGCACTGGAACATGCTGCTCGTGGTGCCCGGCTTTGCGATCCTGTTTCTCGTGCTGCTCGGTGGCGCGGTTGCGCTCGGCATGCTCTGCGCGCGTTTTCGCGACATTGGTTCGGCGATCGTCAGCGGCCTGCAATTCATCTTCTTCCTCACGCCGATCATCTGGACCGAAGACAGCGCGCGCGGCACCGCCTTTCACTGGCTGACGTGGGTCAATCCGTTTGCGACGCTGCTCGATCTCGTGCGCCGGCCGCTCTTGTCGCAGCCTACCGATGCGGGGCAATGGCTGCTGGGGGCGGTCTATGCGATCGTCGTGGCCGTCACCGGCCTCGGCTGCTACGCAAAATACCGCCGTCGCGTGGCGTATTGGCTGTGACGCGCGCATGACCGTCACGGCCCACATCGTGCTTCGCGACGTCTCGGTCACGTTTCCGGTGCTATCGTTTCGCGACCGTTCGCTGCGCAGCCGGTTCGTCAGCGCCGTGACGCTGCGGCGGAAGGCGGCGGTCTCGCACCTCATCACGGCGTTGAACGGTGTCAGCCTCGACATCCGTGCCGGCGACCGCCTCGCCATCATCGGTGCCAATGGCGCCGGCAAGACCACGCTGCTGCGGGTTCTCGCCGGCATCTATCATCCGACGGCGGGGAGCATCGACGTGCTCGGCCGTTGCCTGTCGCTGTTCGATCTGTCGGCCGGCTTCGACGAGGAAGCGACCGGCTACGAGAACATCATGCGGCGCGGTCTCGTCATCGGCGCCCGGCGGGCCGAGATCGATGCGCGGCGCGCGGAGATCGCCGAGTTCACCGAACTCGGCGACCGCCTCGACCTGCCGCTGCGCACCTATTCCAGCGGCATGATGCTGCGCCTGATCTTCGCGGTCGCAACCGCGGTCGAGGGCGAGATCGTGCTGCTCGACGAATGGATAGGCGTCGGCGACCAGCAATTCCGCAACAAGGCGCGGCAGCGGCTGGACGAGATCGTCGCTCGCGCCGGCATCCTGGTGCTCGCCTCGCACGACGTCGACCTGATCAAGAGCACATGCAACCGGGCGATCCTGCTGGAGCAGGGCAAGATCACGGCGGCCGGCACGACCGAGGAGATTCTGGGCCGGTATCTCGGCGGGCAGGGCGGGGCCAAGGCCTAGTACTTCAAGCCGCTGAAAGTCGTCGGGAAAGTCGGACGAAGGCGGTTGCCTAAACCCTGTATCCCCTATATTGCTCCGCCCTTACGGGGCCACGTGGCGGAGTGGTTACGCGCCGGTCTGCAAAACCGTTTACTCGGGTTCGAGTCCCGACGTGGCCTCCATCACAACTATCTGATATTTCATCAAATTGTCTCCCGCCGCGGGTGTTCGCGCGCGCGTGCACACCCGGATTTGCCCGCGGCCGGACAGAAACGCCCGATAAGGCCCCGCTGGCATAGAGTTCGCATCTGCGAAGAGATGCAGCCGAGCGCAGGAGCACCCGTGGGTGACATCGTCCGATTTGTCCCGAAAACCGAGCTGGAGCGGGCTCGCCTCATCCGTGAGGCCCGCGCGATCTATGACAGCATCTTTCCATCGGCCGCACCCGACCGGGCGCCGCAGGATGGTGAGAATCGCGTCAAGACCTGATCGTTACTGCGCCCATTTCCGATAGGGCCTCAACTAAAAACGCCCGCGAGGCGGGCGCTTCGGTTCACGGCGAAAGCAGCCTTCAGCAGGTCGCGTACCAGCCGTCGGGAAACGGCAGGAGGGGCCAGGCGCCCTCGTTGTCATTGGCCGCATTGGGCGTCGCGTCAAAACTCCACGAGCGGAGCACGAACTCCTTCTCGGGCGCGGCAGCAAAATCTTCAATGACCATGGCGTCCCGGACGGCATCTAGCAGCAAATTGAATTCGGCTTCGCTTCTCATCGCACCCTCGCAGAACGCGGATGGCACAATGTCGCAAAGCCGGTTTGTTACCCCATTGATTGGATCGTTCGCATTTTAACGATCCGCGCGATCGGGTCCCAATTGGTTAGCGATGTCTAAAAAATCCCCTTGGAAAGCGTAGGTTCCTCGGCTGCACGGGCAGTGTGAATGAGATCACATCTCCAGCAGGTTATTTCTCCTACCCCTTTGCACGCCGGCCAATGCAGGCCGGTGCGGGCGGGCAGACAGGAGACTGGTCATGAAGGCGAGGTTCTTGCGGTGTGCGGGTGTGAAGAGCCGGGCGCGGCGCGCCTCGACGCTCGGGCTGTTCCTGACGCTGTTCGCCTCCGCGGCTCAGGCGCAGGGGACGGCCGAACAGCGCCGCGCCTGCACCCCTGACGT
This sequence comes from Bradyrhizobium sp. 199, assembly GCF_023073355.1. Taxonomy (GTDB): domain Bacteria; phylum Pseudomonadota; class Alphaproteobacteria; order Rhizobiales; family Xanthobacteraceae; genus Bradyrhizobium. Next base: position 1,556,708 of record NZ_JADPJI010000005.1, on the reverse strand, counting down.
CTACCGGCTCTGCGCCGGCGAAATCCCCAACGTCCGTGCCATCACGGCGTGCCTGCGGCGCAACCGCTCGAGCCTGAGCGAGGCCTGCCGCAGCGTGTTCGATCAGGCCGGCGGCTGAACGCCCTGTGTATTTGTGCGCAGCAAGTGGCTCGCGCCACTTGGCAAATTCGCGATACCGGCCGTGTGGATATGCTGCGGACGGCCTGTGGATTAACTGCTACTCGCATGTAAACGCGAAGCGAGACTTGGACACCTGCTGGAAGAAATTCAGAGTCCTTCGGCGGCGACCCCGTCTAACTCAGTCGCGTGCCCCGGACGCTGCGCAGCACGAAGTAATGCGCTGCAGAGTGGCGCCAATGTTGCAGTGATCCGTGGGGCCTACCGGATCCCGGCTCTGCGCTGCACCGCCTCTGGCATTGCAGCTTGGCCGAGACGCGCGAACGCAAAGAGTAGGTCTTGCCGAACGCTCCCTGCATTTCGTCTCAAATTGCAACCCGCGCGTGCAAGAAGTCTTGACTGGCGGTGATCTAGGGGTGATCGCCCGGGCTTGAACGCACGCCCCGACCCCGGCGACAAATGGATAGAGTGCACAAGGATCAGTGAAACGTGATGGGATCTCCGCTTTCTAAAGTACCAAAAAGGTGCTTTAGTGCTTTCTATGAACCAGTCGCCTCGAAACGCGCCATCCGCGCTTCGTTACAGGCTTGCCCCTGATCCGGCCGCCAAGGCCGCGCTGGAGGCGACGTTCAGGGCTTATGACCGCATGATGGAGATCCTCGATGAGGTCGCCCGGAGCCACAATGTCGGTTCCAATGTCGTGCTGTTGCATGCCCACGCCTATGACCCGATCCGCAAACAGACCGCGCTGCCGTCACGCCTAGTGACGCTGGGCCTGCGCGACCGTGCCGAGTATCGCGCGGCGCAGGGCCGTCGTCTGCCGCTCGACGACAAGCTCGCCAAGATCAAGGGCCCGGCCACCATTTCGATTGCGACCGTGCAAGGGCGCTTCAGCGTGCCGTTCGACTATGCCGGCTATGCGGACGGCTGGGGGCACAGCGTGCCGGCGCGCCTGATCCGCACCGATGATGGTTTTGAAGTTCACTACGGTGTCACGCCGAACAGTCTGCCAGAGGAGGAGAACGCCATGGATACCATCGCTGCCGCTCCCGAAAATTTCCTGTCGCGGGTCGGACGCCTGATCGCCGGGATCGCCTATGACGCAATCGAGCAGGCGGAAGAAAAGAACAAGCTTGGGGTGGTCGGACAGGCCATCCGCGAGATCGAGCGCGCCGAGAGCGAGGCGCGCGACGCGCTCGCTGCAGCCCGTGCCGAGGAATACCGCCTCAACGCGCGCCGCACCGAGATCGAGCGCGAGATGACCGATCTCTCGCCCAAGATCGATGGGGCGATCACTGACGGGCGCGACGACCTCGCCCGCGCCGGAATCGCGCGGCAGATGGATCTGGAGGCGCAGTTCGAGGCGCTGTCCCGCGCCATCGACGAGAACAACGAGAAGATTGAACAATGCGTCACCTCGTTGCGCGCCGTCCTGTCGGCACTCCAGGACGCCGAGCAGCGCCGCGCCGATCTCGAAAAGAGTGAGGCGGCCGCAAGCCACCAGGCCTCGACGTCGCCCCGCAAACAGGGCGGCAGCTCTGCGGCGGCGAAGGCGCTGCGGGCGGGCAGGGCGGTGGCGCGCGCCACCGGCGTGCCGCCGGGCATCCCATATTCGAGCGACATCGACGAGCTCAGCGCGCTTCATCGCGACAAGGAAATTGCGGCGAGGCTGGCGCGGCTGAAATCTCGCTCCTGAGCGCGTGACATGAGCGCTTTGCTCGAACACGTCATCGCGCCGGAGGTCAGGCCGTTCGCGATCGCGGCGGCCATGATCCTCATCGTCGGCTCGATCGAGGTAGTCTCAATGCTGGTCGGGGCCTCCCTCAGCGAGATGCTCGGTACCAACATCGACTTTGGCCATCCCAGCGACAATGGCGTGATCAACGCCATTTCCTGGATCAATGTCGGCGGCGTGCCGCTGCTGATCTTCCTGCTGCTGCTGCTCGGCGCCTTCTCCATCACCGGCTTCCTGATCCAGGATATCGCGCGGATGGTGGCCGGTCCCTTGCCGGCGACGGTCGCCTCGGTCGGGGCGGTCGCGGTGTCGGTTCCGCTGGTTCGCGCTGGCAGCAGGGCCATCGCGCGGGTCATTCCCAGGGATGAGAGCTACGCCGTCGGCTTAGGGGATCTCGTCGGCCGCATCGGTGAGGTCGTCATCGGCCCGCTCGACCAGGGGCCGCCCGGCCGGGTCAGCGTCGCCGATATCCACGGTAACCGCCATTTCGTCTGGGCGGTCGCCGCGCCGTCGTCATCACCCCTGCCGCAGGGAACCACGGTCCTGCTGGTCGACCGCGACGGCACCCGCTTCGTCGCAGTGAAGGCCGACGATGAACTTAAGCCGTCCAAGCCAACTCTAAGCAGCTAGCAGTTCATTCATTGGAGAAAGTCATGTTCGACATCGCAGTCCCGGCCATGATCGGCGTCGCGCTGATCGTCGTCCTCGGGATCGTCTTCACCATCCTCTACAAGCGCGCCACGCGCGACGAAGCCTTCGTGCGCACCGGGCTCGGCGGCAAGAAGGTCGTGCTCGACGGCGGCGCCATGATCCTGCCGATCTTCCACTCCTATGCCAGCGTCAATCTGAAGACGCTGCGGCTCACGGTGGAACGCAAGGAGCGGGAGTCCCTGATCACCAAGGACCGCCTGCGCGTCGACATAGTGGCCGAGTTCTATGTGCGGGTCCGTCCCGACGATGAGAGTATCGCCCTTGCGAGCCAGACGCTGGGTGCACTGACCAATGACGCCGAAGCCCTGCGCAACCAGGTCGAGGCGAAGTTCGTCGACGGCCTGCGCTCGGTGGCGGCGACCATGAGCATCCTCGAACTTCAGGAGAAGCGCTCGGACTTCGTCAAACATGTGCAGGCGACAGTCGAGTCCGACGTCAAATCGAACGGCCTCGAGCTTGAGTCCGTGTCGCTCACAAAGCTCGACCAGACCGACGTCAAGTTCTTCAACCCGGAAAACTTCTTCGACGCCGAAGGCCTGACCCAACTGAAGACCGTCACCGAGACCCGGCGGCGCGACCGCAATGCCATCGTGCGCGACAACGAGGTCGCGATCGCTCAAAAGGACCTCGAGGCGCGCCAGCAAACCCTCGGCATCGAGCGGACCAAGAAGGAGGCCGAGCTGTCGCAGGAGCGCGACATCGCCAACAAGACCGCGAGCACCCGGGCCGAGGTCGCGACCGCCACGCAGACCGCGCGCCTTACCGAGGAAAATGCCCGCATCGACACTGACCGCGCGGTCGCCGAGAAAGAGGCGGGCGCCAAGCAGGTCAAGGAAACCGCGGTGATCGAGTCGGATCTGGCGATCAACAAGCGGAAAACCGACGCTCAGCGCGAGATCCAGATCGCCACGCAGGAAAATGAGATCCAGATCGCGGCCAAAAGCAAGCAGACCTCGGAAGCCGTCACCGAAGCCAAGACTGCCGAAGCGCTCGCTGTCTCCGCGGAGGAAAAGGTCGTCACCGCGCGCGCCGTCGAGGTCGCCGATCGTGCCCGTCTGACCCAGGTGCTGGCCGCGCGTACCGAGGCCGAACGTAAATCGACCGAGCTGATCGTGGCGGCTGAGGCCGAAAAGAAGGCTTCGCTCGACCGCGCCGAGGCTGTGAAGACGCTGGCCACCGCCGAAGCCGAGTCCAACAAGATCAAGGCCGTCGGCGTCCGCAACATCGGTGAGGCCGAGGCCGCCGTCATCACGATGAAGAACGAGGCGCAGAACAAGCTCGGCAGCAACGTCATTGACTTCGAGATCGCCAAGAAGCGGATCGAGACGATGCCGGCGGCGCTGGCCGAGATGGTCAAGCCCATCGGCAACCTCAAGGACGTCCGCATCCTCCACACCGGCGGGGCGTTCGGGGGCAATGGCGCCGGCGGAGGCAATGTCGGCTTCGGCGAAGGACTCGCCGGCGAGCTGCTCAAGGTGCACGCGCTGCGTCCGATGATCGACGAGATCCTGCGCCAGAGCGGCTTTGCGCCTGGTGACGATCCCATTCAGACCCTGGTCGGCGCCGTGACCGGGAAGAGCAATGGCGCCGCCATCCCTGCTCCCGCGCCGGAGAAGACAAACGCCGCCGATCTATGACGCCCGCAACGTTACCATCGTGAACGAGACCGGCTATGCCATCAAATTCCTGGGCTTCAACGCGCCGGATGATGGCCTGGACGAGTGGGAAATGAGCTCGACGAGGTGCCGCAGAACCAGACCAGCACCTATGTCCAGTTCGACGAGGACGACGAGGGCTGTGTCTGGAACATCCGCGTCGATTGGCAGAGCTACGACGAGGCGGTGCTATGGAAGAACGTCAATCTCTGCAAGATGACCGCGCCTCGGCTGCGCTACGACCCCGACACCAAGACGACCTCGTTTCTCGCCGAATAACGGCCGGCTGACCTCATCCGGAGGAGGGGCCGCTTAGCCCTTCCTCAAGTACGTTCGGATGATGACGAATTGGTCCTTTGCAAGCGCAAGCGGCTTTGTTATACGCAGCCGCGCGCGAACGACTGGTTCGCCTTTTCCTCGGTAGCTCAGCGGTAGAGCATCCGACTGTTAATCGGATGGTCGCTGGTTCGAATCCAGCCCGGGGAGCCAAATCCTGCCGCAGATTCAACGAGTTGTGGTCGAACCTTCATGCGGCGCACGACCTCGTTGCATTGGTTTCTGAACAGTGCGTCCCATCCCTGGCTGGAATCGCATTCAAGCAGACGTGTGCATGGGCGCCGTCGTGCCATGCGCGCGGCGCCAAATCGACTCAATTGAAATCGAGCTTCGCGACTGCCGGATTTTTACGGAGCTGATTCCCATGCCAGACATCCAGGTCGACCACATGGCCCCCTCGATTCTGCCGGCCGACATTCCCGAGCTCAGCGATGACGAATGCCTCGCCTGTCTGGCACGAGCGGTCGAGACCCTTGACTCGGCGCGGCTGGACGAGGTCGCGGCTCTGATCGGTCGCCTCGCGGTGGCGATCGAATAATCCGTTCCGCCCCTGATGCCGTAAGATGCGGAAGCCTTAGTCCCAAAAGCCCTAACCGCAAAGCGTTGGCCCCACAGGGCTAAGCGCGTGTTGCGTTTTGGCCGGCCATGTTCCAAAGATGCCGCCAACTTTGGTTCGCGGCATTGCCGCATTGCAGGGTCCGCAAATGTCCGGTTTCTCGACCGCGCGCCTCAAAATGGTCGATGGCCAGGTGCGCACAAGCGACGTCACCGACCGTCGTGTTCTCGATGCCATGCTCACGGTTCCGCGCGAGACCTTCGTGCCGGCCGGCCGGCAGGCGCTGGCCTATCTCGATATCGACCTCGACGTGAGTGAGGGCGGCGCAGCCAAGCGCTTCCTGATCAAGCCGCAGCTGACCGGCAAGCTGCTTCAGGCCGCCGAAATCGGCGAGGGTGACAACGTTCTGGTGGTCGGTTGTGCCACGGGATACCTCGCCGCGCTGACAGCCAAGCTGGCGCGCCAGGTCACCGCAACGGAATGCGATTCGGACCTGGCCGCGAAGGCCAAGGATGCCCTCGCTGCCCTGGGGCTTGGCAACGTCACCTGCAAGGCCGCAGCCTGCACCGAAGGCGATCCTTCCGCCGCTCCCTACGACGTGATTATCCTCAATGGCGCTGCCGAGGTGACGCCGGAGGCGCTGCTCGGGCAGCTCAAGGAGGGCGGGCGTCTGGTGGGAGTGTCCGCCGAATCCAGGCCGCCGCGGGCCGTGATCGTGACCCGTACCCACGGTGAATTCGGCCATCGAACCCTGTTCGACGCCGCCGCCCCAGTCCTTCCCGGCCTCGCACGGGCTGGCGCCTTCGTCTTCTGACGGCGCCAAGCCCTTTTAAAATCCCGTTCTGAATCAGAAGTGTGGCCGGGATGCTGCACGTGAAGAGTTTCCACCGAGAACTACTCTCAGGTGGTTCCGTCGCGCTTGACCGCGTCCTATGTTGCGGCGGGGCAGCGACTCCACTCGAAGACGGTACCCAGCTCGCGGGCACGAGCCGGGCGTTAGAATGAACGGAATTTTTGGGATGCATGGGGTGAAGCTCTTCACCGGAGCTGCAGTTTCGGTCCTGCTGCTGTCGCTAGCCGGGCCGGTGCCTGCCTTGGCGGATACGATCGAGTCCGCGCTGGTGCGCGCCTATCAGAACAATCCGCAGCTCAACGCACAGCGCGCTCAGGTGCGCTCGACTGACGAAAACGTGCCACAGGCGCTGTCGGGCTACCGTCCGAAGGTCTCGCTGACGGCGAGCGGTGGTTACCAGTACTCGGACTTCAAGAGTGCCTCCACCAGTGATCCGGTCAACGGTACAACCGTTCCCCGAAGCGTGGGTTTGACTGCTTCCCAGACGCTCTATAACGGCAACCAGACTGCCAACCGGACGCGCGCCGCCGAGAGTCAGGTCTCCGGCTCCCGTGAAGCCCTGCGCAGCCTCGATCAAAGCGTGCTGCTCCAGGCCGCCACGACCTACATGGATTATCTGCGCGACTCGGCGACGCTCGAAGTTCAGCGCAGCAACGTGCGCGTGCTTGAACAGACGCTCAAGCAGACCCGTGATCGTTTCAACGTCGGCGAAGTGACCCGCACCGACGTTGCGCAATCGGAAGCACAGCTCGCGGCCGGCCGGACGCAGGCCCTTACCGCGGAAGCGAATCTCACCACGACGCGCGCGAACTTCCGCCGCATCATCGGCAACGAGCCGACGAACCTCGCCCCCGGCTCGCCTGTTGATCGTTTCCTGCCCGCAACGCTCGCCGCCGCAGTCGAGCTCGGTCTCGTCGAGCATCCGAACGTCACGGCCGCCATGTTCGGCATCGACGTCAATTTCCTGCAGGTTAAGGTCGCCGAAGGCGCTCTGCTGCCGACAGTCTCGCTGCAGGCGAACGTGAGCCAGGCCTACGAACAATCGCTGATCCAGTATCGCGCGTTCAACGCATCCGCGCTCGCGCAGCTCTCGGTGCCGATCTATCAGGGCGGCGGTGAATATGCGCTGATCCGCCAATCCAAGGAAAACCTGGCGCAGCAGCGCCTCAACCTCGAAACGACCCGGGATCAGGCCCGCGCGACCATCGTGCAATGGTGGGGTTCGTTGCAGGCCGGCAAGGCGCAGGTGCAGTCGGCGCAGGCGCAGGTGACAGCGTCCGAGATCGCGCTGAACGGCGTGCGCGAAGAAGCCAAGGCCGGTCAACGCACCACTCTTGACGTGCTCAACGCGCAGCAGGCGCTGGTCAATGCGCGCGTGGCGCTGGTGACCGCGCAGCACGATCGGGTCGTTGCATCCTATAACGTCCTTGCTGCCGTCGGCCGTCTGGCGCCGCAGGTCCTCGGCCTTCCGACCACGGTTTATGATCCCAGCGTTCACTACCATCAGGTCCGCGACAGCTGGGCCGGCGTGCGTACGCCTGACGGGCGCTGATTCCCCGTAGTCATCCGGTCGGCCTCGCGAACAGCGAAGGCCGATCGGTGCTTTGCTTGCAATCATCAAAATCCCTGACATAGCCTTGCCAAGACAGTGCGGGTCGATTCGCCCCGCGTTGATGCCGTATGCGTAAGGGTTGAGTGCCGGGGGCAGGGGCGCACCGCTGCACGTTGAGCCGTGATCTGGGGACAAGTCGGGCTGCTGCGACGAAAATGTCGGGGCGCTCGCTGCGGAACCGGCCAATCCTGCCCTGCTTGGTGTAAAACAGCGCATGCGAGGGCGTTGATGATGTGGAGTCGGAGATGACGCAGCCTGCAAAGGTCACAGAACCCTCGATGGAGGAGATTCTGGCCTCGATCCGGCGCATCATTGCCGACGACGAGGCCAAGCCGCCGCCGGCTGAAGCTGCGAAGCCGGCACCGGCGCCCGCCGCGGCTGCGCCAAAGCCGCAGGCGATGAACGACATCCCGCCCTCCAAGGTCGCACCCGCCGCCAAGCCTGTCGCCGAGAAACCCGCGCCGCCGCCGGCTGCAAAGCCCGCTCCAGCGCCGCCGCCAGCCGCGCCTGCGGCGGATGCGTCCAACAACCAGGACGACATCGACGCGCTGCTGGCGGGGCTCGATGCGGCAACGCCTGCGCCCGAGGTCCGCGCGCCTGAGCCGGAGCCGGAGCCCGAGCCGGAGCCTGAACCCGACGTGCTCGAATTGACCGACGAGATGGCGGTGGATCCGACGCCGCCGCCGCCGCCGAGCTTTCGCAAGGTCGAGCCGCGCGACGATCTTGAATTCGCCGAATCGCCTCCGCCGCGTCCAACGCCGCCATCGTCCTACGCGGCGGTCGACTACGATGCCCCGCCGCTACCGCCGCAGCAGCCGATGCTCGCGCAATCGACGGTCTCGGCGGTCGAATCCGCCTTCAACTCCCTGGCCCATACGGTGCTGAGCAGCAATGCACGGACGCTGGAGGATTTGGTCAAGGAGATGCTGCGTCCGATGCTGAAATCCTGGCTCGACGACAATTTGCCCGGCCTGGTTGAACGCATCGTGAAGGCCGAAATCGAGCGGGTCTCGCGCGGCGGCCGCTGAGACGGCGGTCCGGCCCCGATATAGCCCTGCTCCTGTGGCATATTCGGCCTGCGGACCGGGCCGAATGCCCTTTGCCGCTGAGCTTCCCGTTGACTTGACCCGCACACGCGGCTTTCTACAGCCCCATGATTGAGAAAAATTACCAGCCCGCCGATATCGAAGCCCGCATGTCCGTGGTGTGGGAGGACAGCCTTGCCTTCAAGGCCGGCCGCCCCGACCGCCGCGACGCCGCGCCGTTCACCATCGTGATTCCGCCGCCGAACGTGACGGGCTCGCTGCACATGGGCCATGCCCTCAACAACACGCTGCAGGACATCCTGTGCCGGTTCGAGCGCATGCGCGGGCGCGACGTGCTGTGGCAGCCCGGCACCGACCATGCCGGCATCGCGACCCAGATGGTGGTCGAGCGGCAGCTGATGGAACGACAGCAGCCAGGCCGCCGCGAGATGGGCCGCGAGAAATTCCTGGAGCGGGTGTGGCAGTGGAAAGCCGAGAGCGGCGACACCATCATCAACCAGCTCAAGCGGCTCGGCGCCTCCTGCGACTGGTCGCGCGAACGCTTCACCATGGACGAGGGCCTGTCGAAAGCCGTCGTCAAGGTGTTCGTCGAGCTGCATCGCGACGGCCTGATCTACAAGGACAAGCGGCTGGTGAACTGGGACACCAAGCTGCTCACCGCGATCTCCGATCTCGAAGTGCAGCAGACCGAGGTGAAGGGCCACCTCTGGTATTTGCGCTACCCGATCGAGGGCGAGAATTTCAATCCCGAGGATCCCTCGAGCTTCATCGTCGTCGCCACCACACGCCCCGAGACCATGCTCGGCGACACCGGCGTTGCCGTGCATCCCGAGGATGAGCGCTATCAGAAGCTCGTCGGCAAGAACGTGATCCTGCCGCTGGTCGGCCGCAAGATTGCGATCGTCGCCGACGACTATTCCGATCCGGAAAAGGGCTCGGGCGCGGTGAAGATCACGCCGGCGCACGACTTCAACGACTTCGAGGTCGGCAATCGCCACGGCCTGCGCCGGATCAGCGTGATCGACAGGGAAGGCTGTCTCGATCTCCTCGACAACGAGGATTATCTGCGCGACCTGCCGGAAGGCGCCGCGCAATTCGCCGAGGAGTTCCACAGGGTCGATCGCTTCGCTGCGCGCAAGCGCATCGTCGAGCGGCTGGAATCGTTCGGCTTCGTCGAGCGGATCGAGCCGCACACCCACATGGTGCCGCATGGCGATCGCTCCAACAGCGTGATCGAGCCGTATCTGACCGACCAGTGGTACGTCGATGCGAAAACACTCGCGAAACCCGCGATCGCGGCGGTGCGCTCGGGTGAAACCTCCTTCGTGCCGAAGAACTGGGAAAAGACCTATTTCGAGTGGATGGAGAACATCCAGCCCTGGTGCATCTCGCGCCAGCTTTGGTGGGGTCACCAGATCCCCGCCTGGTATGGCCCTGACGGCAAGGTGTTCGTCGCCGAGACCGAGGAGGAGGCCGTCAGCCACGCGCTCGGCTATTATGTCGAGCAGGACGTCATCACGGCCGAGCAGGGCCGCGAGATGGCGCTCGACCGCAACAAGCGCGAAGGCTTCATCACCCGTGACGAGGACGTGCTCGACACCTGGTTCTCCTCGGCGCTTTGGCCGTTCTCGACGCTCGGCTGGCCCGAAGACGCCCCCGAGGTGCAGCGCTACTACCCGACCAACGCGCTGGTGACCGGCTTCGACATCATCTTCTTCTGGGTCGCCCGCATGATGATGATGGGCCTGCACTTCATGAAGGAGGTGCCGTTCTCGACCATCTACATCCACGCCCTCGTCCGCGACGAGAAGGGCGCCAAGATGTCGAAGTCGAAGGGCAACGTCATCGATCCGCTCAGCCTGATCGACGAATACGGCGCGGATGCGCTGCGCTTCACGCTGGCCGCGATGGCGGCCCAGGGGCGCGACATCAAGCTCGCGACAAGCCGCGTCGAGGGCTATCGCAATTTCGCGACGAAGCTCTGGAACGCGTCCCGCTTCGCCGAAATGAACCACTGCGCCGTGCCCGACGGTTTCGAACCGGCGAAGGCGAAGGAGACGCTGAACCGCTGGATTGCGCATGAGAGCGCGCACACCACGCGCGAGGTGACCGAGGCGATCGAAGCCTATCGCTTCAATGACGCGGCAAGCGCGATCTATCGCTTCGTCTGGAACGTCTATTGCGACTGGTATGTCGAGCTCGCAAAGCCCGTGCTGCTTGGTCCGGACAGTCCCGCCAAGGACGAGACCCGCGCCATGGTTGCCTGGGCCCGCGACGAGATCCTGAAGCTGCTGCACCCGTTCATGCCCTTCATCACCGAAGAGCTGTGGGAAGTCACGGCGAAGCGCGACGGCCTGCTCGCACTGGCGTCGTGGCCGCTGAAGCCGGCCGCGCCGACGCCGGAGCAGCTTGCGATGCTAGCTGCGACCACGGGGGCGACCGATCCGCTGGTCTCGCCGGCCTGGGTGCTGCCGATCTTCGACCATTCCGACTTCACCGATCCCAAGGCGGAAGCCGAGATCGGCTGGGTGATCGACCTCGTCACGCAGATCCGTTCGGTGCGCGCCGAGATGAACATCCCGCCGGCGACGCTGACGGCGCTGGTGCTTGCGAGTGCCTCGACTGAAACGAGGGAGCGTGCGCCGCGCTGGACCGATGTCATCAAGCGCATGGCCCGGCTGTCGGACGTCTCCTTCGCCGACCGCGCGCCCGACGGTGCGGTCCAGTTGCTCGTGCGCGGCGAGGTGGCCGCGCTGCCGCTCAAGGGCGTGATCGACGTCGCCGCCGAGCGCACGCGTCTCGACAAGGAAATCGGCAAGGCCGACGCCGACATCAAACGCGCCGAGTCCAAGCTGGCGAACGAGAAATTCGTCGCCAACGCGGCCGAAGAGGTCGTCGAGGAGGAACGCGAAAAGCGCGAGGCCGCGCTGGCGCGCAAGGCCAAGCTGCTCGAAGCCATGGAGCGGCTGAAGCAGGCCTCCTGACCCTATCGCCATTCCGCGACGATGCGCAGCATCGAACTTTGGTGCGCAATTGCGCACCTGAGAATCTCGAGATCCCGGGTCTGGTCCTTCGGACCATCCCGGAATGACGATCACCTCGGAAACGGCTTGCTGAGAAACTTCGATCCCCTGACGCCGTAGCGCCAGGGCAGCTCGACCGCCTTGGTGATGCCGATCCGGATGCCGGTCGCGACCTCGAAATCCTCTGTCCGCGCATGCAGCGCGATCGGCGGCCGGTCCAGCGGCAGGGTGTTGTGCGCGATGGTGATACCGAGCGCTTCGGTCAGCTTGCCAGGGCCCGAGCACAGCGCATGCAAATCCTGGAGATGGCGGCGGCGGCGCATTGCGGCCAAGCCATGGGTCGGCTCCAGCGCGCGGATCAGCACGGCGCTCGCCGAGCCTTCCTCCTCGCAGACGAAATTGACGCACCAATGGATGCCGTAGGAACGGTAGACATAGGCATAGCCGGGAGGGCCGAACATCACCTGGTTCCGCGGCGTCGGGCCGTTGAAGGAGTGCGCCGCGGGTTCGGTATGATGATAGGCCTCGACCTCGACGATGATGCCACCGACGTCGTCGACCAGCAAGGTGGCGCCGATCAGGTCGGGCGCGACCTCGCGGACGTCGCGGTCGAAAAAGCTGCGCTTCAGGACTTTGCCGAGCCGCGGAGGTGTCGTCTTCGAGGTTGGAGCCATTCGAGGTGAGAATCGCTTGAGAACAGAGCAGGATATTGCCCATATCTGCCATGTTCCCTGAAGCGGTGCGAGCCGGGTTGCGATGCCCCGCCGGACCGACTAGGTAGGACCTGAACAGACCGGACACCCCATGGTCGTTATTGTCGATACCATCTCGAACCCGCTGCGCCCGCGCCACCCCGAAAAGGTGAACCGGCCCGATTCCGCTTCGCCGCCGAAGCCGGACTGGATCCGCGTGCGTGCCCCCAATACCCGCGGCTATGCCGACACCCGCAACATCGTGCGGGCGAACGGCCTGCACACGGTGTGTGAGGAGGCGGGCTGCCCGAACATCGGTGAGTGCTGGGACAAGAAGCACGCCACCTTCATGATCATGGGTGACACCTGCACGCGTGCCTGCGCGTTCTGCAATGTCAAGACCGGCATGCCCAACGCGCTGGATGCGGCCGAGCCGCAGAACGTCGCCGAGGCCGTCGCCAAGCTGGGCCTTGCCCACGTCGTCATCACTTCGGTCGATCGCGACGATCTCGCCGACGGTGGCGCGGAGCATTTCGCAGAGACCATCCGCGCGATCCGCGCCGCTTGCCCCTCGACCACGATCGAGATCCTGACGCCGGACTTCCTGCGCAAGGAGGGCGCGCTCGACCTCGTCGTTGCCGCCAAGCCCGACGTCTTCAACCACAATCTCGAGACCGTGCCGTCGCGCTATCTCACGGTGCGGCCCGGCGCGCGCTACTTCCATTCGATCCGGCTGTTGCAGCGGGTCAAGGAGCTCGACCCCAGCATCTTCACCAAGTCCGGCATCATGGTCGGCCTCGGTGAGGAGCGCCACGAGGTGCAGCAGGTGATGGACGATCTGCGCTCGGCCGAGGTCGATTTCCTGACCATCGGCCAGTATCTCCAGCCGACCCGCAAGCACCACGCCGTGATGCGTTATGTGCCGCCGGACGAGTTCGCCTCTTACGAAAAGGTCGCCTACACCAAAGGCTTCCTGATGGTGTCGGCGAGCCCGCTCACCCGCTCGTCGCATCATGCCGGCGAGGATTTTGCGAGACTGAAGGCCGCGCGAGCCGCGACTGGCCGCTGAACCGCCATGCCCAAATTTTCGAGCAAGCGCCGTGTCAATCACAGCGCCTCCGAGATGTTCGATCTGGTCGCCGATGTCGAGCGCTATCCGGAGTTCGTGCCGCTGTGCAGCGCGCTGAAGGTGCGCCAGCGGATGGCCAAGCCCGACGGCACCGAGGTGCTGGTCGCCGACATGACGGTGTCGTTCAAGCTGGTCAAGGAGTCCTTCACCAGCCGGGTGACGCTGGATCGCGCAAATCTGAAAATCCTGGTCGAGTATCTGCAAGGTCCCTTCAGCAATCTCGAAAACCGCTGGACGTTCGAGCCCAAAGGCCAAGAGCAGGGCAATGGCGTCTGCGACGTCGGTTTCTTCCTGTCCTACGAGTTCAGGAGCCGCATGCTGGCGTTGCTGATGGGCTCGATGTTCGATGCCGCCTTCGCGCGGTTCTCGACCGCGTTCGAAAAGCGTGCCGATGCGATCTACGGGCGGCGGAAGCTGGCGTCGACGTAGCTGTTGTAACTCTCGTGTCCCGGACGCGCTGCGACGCCGTAGCGCGTAAAAGAAGCGTGCAAATGCGCTTATGCATTTCGACAAAGTTTGCCTGTCTTTTGAAAAGCAAACACAGGTTTGCAGTCTCGCGGCTCATCTCGCCCGAGCTTTGCTTGATCTCATCACCCTCTTTGTCAGAGGGTGCAGGGAAGACCGGATGCCGGCTGGGCACCCGCGGTCCACTGTGCGAAGGTTGCGCTACAAGAGGCTTGCACAGCGGCATACAGGTGAAGCCAAACAATCGGCCTTCCCTGCGCAGTGGTTTGACGGCTTATGCCGAGTTCTCCCCGGGGAGCGATGCACTATTGCCCCCGTCGCCTTGCAGATCGCTGACGTGCGCACCCGGTCGGGCCGCCACATCACCGCAAGACTTGACGCACAGACCCCGGGCGTCAGGACGACACGGTTTTGCCGTACGCCAACAGCACCGGTCGTGTGCGCGAAGGCTCCTCGCTCACGGTTGCCCGCCCTGCGATGCCTCTCGCGCCGGTGCTGCCAGCGTCCACCACGGCAAAGGCGAATCTTTTCGCGGCCGTGCATTGCTCCACGGCTAGCGTGTTTTGCCCGTCGGGCGACGCAAGGGCTTATACGCGGTGGTCGGCATCGCTGTGGCCGTGCTGGGCGCGACATCACTTGCCATCGGCCTCGCGCTTCAAGGGACGCTCTCCAATCTCTCCGCAGGGGTGATGCTGTTGTTGTTCCGTCAGATTCTGATGCGGTCAAGCAGCGGGTGCTCGACTACGGGAGTGCGCTGCTGGCCGCGGCGTGACGCGACCTAGCCCCGCGGCGAGCGCGGCGTCCTGCGCTTCACAGCATGCCGGCGCGGCGAGCGGGTCACGCGCGGGCGCAGGCGGGTTGCGGTGGCGCGCGGCTTGCTCTGGGCTTGCGGGCCGCGCGCAAGGTCCATCAGCATGCGCAGCGCCTCGACGACGGAGCGCTGGCGCACGGCGGAGCGGCCGATCGCGCCGAAGCGTTGCTCGCGGTGGATGATCCGGCCGTCGCGCGCGGCTGCTGCGAAGTGCACGAGACCGACCGGCTTGCCGGGCGTTGCGCCGCCGGGACCGGCAATGCCGGTGATGGCGACGGCGAGATCGACGCCGGCACGCTCCAGCGCACCGACTGCCATCGCGGTCGCGGTTTCCTTGCTGACGGCGCCGAAATTGGCAAGCGTGCCGGCCTCGACCCCGAGCATCGCGCGCTTGGCGTCGTTGGAATAGGTGACGAAGCCGCGATCGATGACATCAGACGAGCCGGGGATGTCGGTCAGCGCGCCGGCGACGAGGCCGCCGGTGCAGGACTCAGCGGTCGCGATCGTCAGCTTGCGCATCCGGCACAGATCGAGCAGCGAGCGGGAGAGGGCGCGTGCGTCGCTGCCGCCCATGATCCTACGCGCTCCAGGGCAGGCGGATGGTGGCGCTCGCGGTGGCCGCGATGCCTTCCTCACGGCCGGTGAATCCGAGCCGCTCGCTGGTGGTCGCCTTCACCGCGATGCGCGAGATGTCGACGCCGGAAATCTCGGCAATGCGCGCGCGCATGGTGTCGCGCAAGGGGCCGATCTTCGGCCGCTCGCAGATCATGGTGACCTCGAGATTGGCGATGCGGCCGCCGCGCGCCGTGACGCGCTCGATGGCATATTTCAGGAATTGATCGGAGGAGGCGCCCTTCCACTTCGCATCGCTCGGCGGAAAGTGCGAGCCGATGTCGCCGTCGGCGAGCGCGCCGAGGATGGCGTCGACCAGCGCATGCAGGCCGACATCGCCATCGGAATGGGCGAGAAAACCTTTGGTATGCGGCACGCGGACGCCGCAGAGCATGAGGTGGTCGCCTTCGCCGAAGGCGTGCACGTCGTAGCCGGTGCCGGTCCTGATATCGCCGAGCTGGGCGACCAGGCGCGCTTCCTCGCGCACGAAATCCTCGGGAGTGGTGAGCTTCATGTTGGCAACATCGCCTTCAAAGGTTGCAACGGTCAATCCCGCCCATTCGGCAATCGCGGCATCGTCGGTGAAATCGCTGCGACCGTCCTTCGCCGCGCGACGATGCGCCTCGAGGATGATTTCGAAACGAAAGGATTGCGGCGTCTGCGCGATCCGCAGCCGGGCGCGGTCCGGCGTGCCCTCGATTTGGCCGTCCTCGCCTGTGAGCTTGATGGTGTCGGTGACGGGAATGGCCGGGATCGCGGCGCCGGTGCGGCTCGCCGCCTCGATCGCGCGCGAGATCAATCCTTCCGAGACGAAGGGCCGCGCGGCGTCATGGATCAGCACGATATCGGGCTGGTACTTGGCGAGCGCTTCGAGACCGGCAAGCACGGACGCCTGCCGCGTCGCGCCGCCATGGGTCGGCGGTTCGTGCTTGAGCCCCGCGACCGCGGCCGTGAACATGGCGCTGTCGTCGGGGTTCACCACCGGCTGCACCGCAAACACATCGTCGTGGCGACTGAAGGCTTCCATGGCGCGATAGATCACGGGCACGCCGCCGATCTCGCGATATTGCTTCGGCCCACCGGCACCCGCACGCAGTCCGCGCCCGGCTGCGACGAGGACGACCGCGGTGCGCTGTGATTTCGCCATAGGACTCGAATACTCGGTTGATGATGAAGAGTCGGGGGTGCGGTGATGCCGCATGCCTCTAGCACGGCAGGCCCGCAAAAAAAGGGGTTTCCCCGGATTGTTGGAAACAGCATTTTGCTGCACTGCACTTGAAAGATCTGCAGAATTGTCTAAAGTGTAGGCATGACGCTTGACTGCACAAGAATTGTGCGCAAGATAGATCCTGGCAGGCGCGATGAGGCGCTGCCCAGTCGACGAGACGCCTGTGACCGGTTCGGCAATATTCGGCTCTAAGCCGTTGAAGATAGGCGATATTGATGTCGCCACCCCGGTCTTCCTGGCGCCGATGTCGGGGGTAACGGACTCGCCCGTCCGCCGGCTCACAGCCGAGCTTGGGGCCGGTCTCGTCGTCTCCGAAATGACCGCCAGCGACGAACTCGCCAACGGCCATCGGATGTCCCGGTTGCGTTGCGAAGCCACCGGAATCGGCCCGCACGTGGTCCAACTCGCCGGTTGCGAGAGGCATTGGATGGCGGAGGGCGCCCGGATCGCCGAAGCCGAAGGCGCCGATATCATCGACATCAACATGGGCTGTCCGGCCCGCCACGTCACCGGGGGCCAGTCCGGCTCGGCCTTGATGCGCGACCTCGACCACGCCGTCAGCCTGATCGATGCGACAATGGCGGCGGTGAAGGTGCCGGTAACGCTGAAGATGCGGCTCGGCTGGGACGATCGCACGCGCAACGCGCCGGAGCTGGCGCAGCGCGCGGAAGCCGCCGGAATCAAGCTCGTGACGGTGCATGGCCGCACCCGCAGCCAGTTCTACAAGGGCGAGGCCGATTGGGATGCAATCCGCGCCGTGCGCGAAGCCATCGCCATTCCGCTCGTCGTCAACGGCGACATCACCTCCTACGAAAAGGCGCTCGCCGCCCTCGAGGCCTCCGGCGCCGATGCCGTGATGATCGGCCGCGGCGCGCAGGGCCAGCCCTGGCTGCCGGGCCAGATCGGCCGCCGCCTGAAGGGTGGGGCTGAGGAGGCGGCGCCCTCGCTCGAAACCCAGCTGCATTATGTCCGCACGCTCTATGAGGGTGTCTGCGCGCTCTATGGTTTCCGCATCGGCCTCAGGCATGCCCGCAAGCACCTCGGCTGGGCGCTCGACGTCGCGGCAGAGGCGAGCCGTGCGCCGGCCGAAAAGCTGAAATCCTGGCGCCAGAAGATCCTCACCTCCGAGGATCCGCGCCTCGTCCGCCAGTCGCTGCAGGATGCCTTCGACGACTTCGCATGGAGCGCTGCTGCATGAGCTCAGCCGCTGAACATCGCCGGCCGGACGACAGCGATGCGATCCTGGATGCCTTGCCTAATCCGGTGCTCATGATCGGACCGGACGGCAAGATCGTCGCCGCCAATATCGCGACCGAAGCATTCTTCGAGATCTCGACGCAGTTCCTGAAGCGGCAGTCTCTGAAAGAGCTGGTGCCGTTCGGCAGCCCGTTGCTGGCGCTGATCGACCAGGTGCGCTCGTCGAACGCGCCGGTGAACGAATACAAGGTCGATCTCGGTACGCCGCGCATGGGAGGCGACCGCCAGGTCGATCTGCATGTCGCGCCGCTCACGGAGAGGCCGGGCCATATCGTGGTGATGCTGCAGGAGCGCAGCATCGCCGACAAGATGGACCGCCAGCTCACCCATCGCAGCGCGGCACGCTCGGTGATCGCGCTGGCTGCGATGCTGGCGCATGAGATCAAGAACCCACTCTCCGGCATCCGCGGCGCGGCGCAGCTGCTGGAGCAGCAGGCCTCGTCCGAGGACCGCATGCTGACGCGCCTGATCTGCGACGAGGCCGACCGCATCGTGACGCTGGTCGACCGCATGGAGGTGTTCGGCGACGAGCGCCCCGTGGTGCGCGGCCCCGTCAACATCCATTCCGTGCTCGACCACGTGAAGCGGCTGGCGCAGTCCGGCTTTGCCCGCAACATCCGCTTCATCGAGGATTACGATCCTTCGCTGCCGCCGGTGCTGGCGAACCAGGACCAGCTGATCCAGGTATTCCTTAATCTCGTGAAGAACGCCGCGGAAGCCCTGATCGACGTGCCCGACGGCGAGATCCAGCTCACCACCGCGTTCCGCCCCGGCGTGCGCCTGTCAGTCCCCGGTCAAAAATCCCGGGTGTCCTTGCCACTCGAATTCTGCGTGAAGGACAACGGACCAGGCGTGCCGGACGACCTTCTGCCCAACCTGTTCGACCCCTTCGTGACCACCAAGCAGACCGGCTCGGGGCTGGGCCTTGCGCTGGTGGCCAAGATCGTCGGCGATCACGGGGGCATCATCGAATGCGAATCTCAGCCGCGCAAGACCACCTTCCGCGTGCTGATGCCGATGTTTTCCACATTGGTGAAACATGCCGATCAAAGCAGTCGCGCCGACTCTGCCGGGAAGTCGTCGCCTGTGTCACAGGGGGCGAAATGAGGATCAACGATGCCCGCAGGTAGCATTCTCGTAGCTGATGACGATACCGCCATCCGCACCGTACTCAACCAGGCACTGTCCCGGGCCGGTTATGAGGTCAGACTCACCGGCAATGCCGCAACGCTGTGGCGCTGGGTCAGCCAGGGGGAAGGCGATCTCGTCATCACCGACGTGGTGATGCCGGACGAAAACGCCTTCGACCTGTTGCCGCGGATCAAGAAGATGCGGCCGAATCTGCCGGTCATCGTCATGAGCGCGCAGAACACGTTCATGACGGCGATCCGCGCCTCCGAGCGCGGGGCCTACGAATATCTGCCCAAACCCTTCGACCTCAAGGAGCTGATCGCCATCGTCGGCCGTGCGCTGGCCGAGCCGAAGGAGCGCGTCTCGACCCCGGACGAGGACGCCGAGATGGAGGCGATCCCGCTGGTCGGTCGTTCGCCGGCGATGCAGGAAATCTACCGCGTGCTCGCGCGACTGATGCAGACCGACCTCACCGTGATGATCACGGGCGAATCCGGCACCGGCAAGGAGCTGGTGGCCCGCGCGCTGCACGATTACGGCAAGCGGCGCAACGGCCCGTTCGTCGCGGTCAACATGGCCGCGATCCCGCGCGACCTCATCGAATCCGAGCTGTTTGGCCATGAGCGCGGCGCCTTCACCGGCGCCAACACCCGCGCCTCCGGCCGGTTCGAGCAGGCCGAGGGCGGCACGCTATTTCTCGACGAAATCGGCGACATGCCGATGGAGGCACAGACGCGATTGCTGCGCGTGCTGCAGCAGGGCGAATACACCACCGTCGGCGGCCGCACGCCGATCAAGACCGACGTGCGTATCGTCGCGGCCTCCAACAAGGATCTGCGGGTGCTGATCCAGCAGGGCCTATTCCGGGAAGACCTGTTCTTCCGCCTCAACGTCGTGCCGCTGCGGCTGCCGCCTTTGCGCGAGCGTATCGAGGACCTGCCGGATCTCATCCGTCATTTCTTCGCGCTCGCCGAGAAGGACGGGCTTCCGCCGAAAAAGCTCGACACGCTGGCGCTGGAGCGGATGAAGCAGCACCGCTGGCCCGGCAACGTGCGCGAGCTCGAGAATTTGGCGCGTCGCCTTGCGGCACTCTACCCGCAGGACGTGATCACAGGCTCCGTCATCGACGGCGAACTGGCGCCGCCCACGGTCAGCCCGGGTGCCGCAGTCCAGCACGGCGTCGAGAATCTTGGCGGCGCAGTGGAGGCATATCTGTCTTCGCACTTCCAGGGATTCCCGAACGGCGTGCCGCCGCCGGGCCTCTACCATCGCATCCTCAAGGAGATCGAGGTGCCGCTGCTCACGGCCGCGCTCGCCGCCACCCGCGGCAACCAGATCCGCGCCGCCGACCTGCTTGGTCTCAACCGCAACACGCTGCGCAAGAAGATCCGGGATCTCGATATCCAGGTCTACAGGAGCGGGGGTTAAAGCATGATCCGGAAAAGTGCGCAGCGGTTTTCCGAATAGATCATGCTTAAACAACAACCTAAAGCGCGATGGCGATTCATCCTGATCGCATCGCGCTTTAGACCGCTCGCGGCAGACCCTAAACGCGTCCGCTAAACGCGTTTGGGCGGCGGTGGCTCAGCTCCCCTACCAAAGCGGAGCTGAGCCTGTCCGGATCGCGCTGGCCGTTGTGGCTGACGCGGTGAGCAGAAGTCCGAGACGGGCTTGAATGTTCCGCTGAATGGGGACGATCTCGGCATTTGGCCGCATGGCGCACTGCCGCACCTATCTGACCAGGCGAGCTGATGTCGGCAGCATGGCCAGTTCAGCCGGCTCCTGCAGGCCCGCGCCATTGACGAGCAGGTCGGAGGCCACAATCAGCAGCAGTACAGCCGAAGCCATTATCGCGAGAAATATCCTGTCCATGCCAGATCAAGCCCATGTAGCCGTATTCCGTTCCCGCTGATCCGGCATTGCCCTGTGGATGCGCCGGGCCGCCGAGGCGAGGGCGCCGCGGAATTGTCGCAATTCGGCAACAATGTGGTACGAATACATCAGTATCCGCCCCCGTCGCGGACCGTTTTTTAGCACCCACCATTGCCCGGAATGACCAGCGCAGACACCTCGGCCGCACACTTTGACACGGCCACAGCAGAAGAGCCCCGGCGCTGGTCGGCGCGGCGCTGGCTGGCGCCCATTGCCGTGGCCCTGGCGCTGGGCTCGGCGTTTCTGACCTTCCTGGTCCTGACCGGCCTCACCACGATCGAGCCGACGCCCGAGGTCGTCCGCTCGTTCTATCTGATCAATGCGGCCACGATCCTGCTGCTGGTCGGCATCATCATCCGTGAGCTCTGGCAGCTGATCCTGGCGCGGCGGCGGGGCAGGGCGGCGGCGCGCCTCCATGTCCAGATCGTCAGCCTGTTCTCGATCGTGGCGGTGCTGCCGGCGGTGCTCGTCGCCGTCGTCGCCAACGTCACCATCGAGCGCGGTCTCGACCGGTTGTTCTCCGGCCCGACCAAGGAGGTGATCCAGAACTCGCTGACCATTGCGCGGGCCTACATGCAGGACCATGCGCAGCTGATCCGCGGCGACATTCTCGGCATGGCCAACGACATCGCGCACGCCCGGCCGCTGTACGACCAGGATCGCCGCTCGTTCCGCGAGTTGCTCACCGGCAGCGCCGGCTCGCGCAATCTGCCGGGCGCGATGATCATCGACAAGAACACCAACATCCTGGAATCCGCCGACACCGGCATGCGACTGGCTTATTCGCCGCCGGCGCCCGACTTCCTCAGCAACGTCAAGGAGAACGAACCCGAGATCGCGGTGCTGCCGGACGCGAGCTACGTTGCCGCGGTGATCCGCCTCCGCGCCTTCAGCGACACCTTCCTCTACGTCGCCCGCCCCCTTGATCCGAACGTTGTTAACCAGCTCAAGCAGACCGAGGTCAGTGTCGCCGAATACGCCCAGATCGAGTCGCGCCGCCTCGGCATCCAGGTCGCCTTCGCGCTGATGTTCGCGGTGATCGCGCTGACCATCCTGATGGCCTCGGTGCTGATCGGTCTCAACTTCGCCAATTCGCTAGTCTCGCCGATCCGGCGGCTGATGAATGCGGCCCACACGGTCTCGACCGGCGATCTCCATGTCCAGGTGCCGGTGCACCAGTCGGAAGGCGATCTCGCCCAGCTAGGCGAGACCTTCAACAAGATGACGCAGGAATTGCGCAGCCAGCGCGACGAGCTCGTCAACGCCAGCGATCTGATCGACAGCCGCCGCCGCTTCATCGAGGCCGTGCTGTCCTCGGCGAGCGCCGGCATCATCGGCGTCGATGCCTCCGGCAGTGTCGGCATCCTCAACCGCTCCGCCGAGAAGCTGATCGGGCACTCCGAAGCGGAGACACTCGGCCACCCGCTGTCCGACGTGCTGCCCGAGCTCGACGAGATGATGAAGGCGGCGCGGGAAGGGGCCCAGCGTCTGGTGCAGGGCCAGATCACGATCACGCGCGACGGGCAGGAACGCAATCTGTCAGTCCGCGTCAGCGCTGAGAAGAACCAGCCGCACGACAGCTACATCATCACGCTGGACGACATCACCGAGCTGGTCTCGGCACAGCGCACCTCGGCCTGGGGCGACGTGGCGCGCCGCATCGCCCACGAGATCAAGAACCCCCTGACGCCGATCCAGCTCTCCGCCGAGCGCATCCGCCGCAAGTTCGGCAAGGACATCACCGAGGCCAAGGACAAGCAGATCTTCGAGCAGTGCACCGATACCATCGTGCGCCAGGTCGACGATATCCGCCGCATGGTCGACGAGTTCTCGCGCTTCGCGCGGATGCCGAAGCCGGTGATGGAAGGCGAGGACGTCGCCGACACCGTGCGGCAGGCGGTGTTCCTGATGAAGGTCGCCCATCCCGAGATCGATATCGAGGCCGAGTTCAAGCAGGATCCGCTGCGGGCCCAGTTCGACCGGCGGCTGATCTCCCAGGCGGTCACGAACATCGTCAAGAACGCCACCGAGGCGATCGAGCAGGTTCCGCCGGAGGAGCTCGGAAAAGGCCGCATCGACGTCGTGGTGTCGCGCGAGGACGAGGACGTGCTGATCGACGTGGTCGACAACGGCATCGGCCTGCCCAAGGTCGCGCGCTCGCGTCTGCTCGAGCCGTATGTTACCACGCGCGCCAAAGGCACCGGGCTCGGTCTTGCCATCGTCGGCCGCGTCCTGGAAGACCATGGCGGGCGCATCGAGCTGAAGGATGCTTCCGACTTCCGCGAGGGCCAGCGCGGCGCCTGGATGCGGATGCGCTTTGCGGTCACCGGGCAACCCGCCAAAGCCGAGGGAGCCGAGCAGGCCGGCGCTGCGGTCAAGGATCAGGCGCAGGAAACAAAACAGCCGGCGGCCGAAACCAAAGACCCGGCTGAAAAGACCAATGAATCAACGAAATTCGAAGCCTCAACAGGTAGCTGAGAAGGCAGGCGCGACCCATGGCAAGTGAAATTCTGATTGTCGATGATGAGGCCGATATTCGGGATCTCGTTGCGGGCATTCTCGAGGACGAGGGCTTCGTGACCCGGACCGCACGCGATAGCGATACGGCACTCGCCGAGATCGCCAACCGCAGGCCGCATCTGGTGTTCCTCGACATCTGGCTGCAGGGCTCCAAGCTCGACGGCTTGCAACTGCTGGAGCAGGTCAAGAAGGACAATGCCGACCTGCCGGTGGTGATGATCTCCGGCCACGGCAACATCGAGACTGCGGTCGCGGCGATCAAGCGCGGGGCCTATGACTTCATCGAGAAGCCGTTCAAGGCCGATCGACTGATCCTGGTCGCGACCAGAGCGCTGGAGAACTCGCGGCTGAAGCGCGAGGTCAAGGAGCTCAAGCAGCTCGCGCCGAGCGCCAGCCAACTCGTCGGCCGTTCGCCCAGCATGAACCAGCTGCGCCAGACCATCGAGCGCGCGGCCAAGGCCAACAGCCGCATCCTGATCGTCGGCCCCGCCGGCGCCGGCAAGGAATTGGCCGCCCGCACGCTGCACACGGCCTCGGGCCGTGCCGACGGTCCCTTCGTCGTCATCAACGCCGCGGCGATCACGCCCGAGCGAATGGAGCACGAGCTGTTCGGCATCGAGCAGTCCAACGGCGAACAGGCGCGCAAGCCCGGCGCGCTCGAGGAAGCCCATGGCGGCACGCTGTTCATCGACGAGATCGCGGACATGCCGCGCGAGACCCAGAACAAGATCTTGCGCGTGCTGGTGGAGCAGTCGTTCCAGCGCGTCGGCGGCACCGCCAGGGTGCAGGTCGATGTGCGCATCATCTCGTCGACCGCGCGCAATCTCGAAGAGGAGATCGCGGCCGGCCATTTCCGCGAGGATCTCTATCATCGGCTCTCGGTGGTGCCGATCCGCGTGCCGGCGCTGTCGGAACGGCGCGAGGACATTCCGGAGCTGATCGACTATTTCATGGAGCAGATTTCGGCCGGCAGCGGTCTGCCCAAGCGGCAGATTGGGCAGGACGCGATGGCGGTGCTGCAATCGCACGTCTGGCCGGGCAATGTGCGCCAGCTCCGCAACAACGTTGAGAGAGTCATGATTCTGGCTGGGGGCGGCCCCGAGGTCATCATTACGGCCGACATGCTGCCGCAGGACGTCGGCTCCATGGTGCCGGCGATGCCGACCAGCAACAATGGCGAGCACATCATGGGCCTGCCGCTGCGCGAAGCGCGCGAGGTGTTCGAGCGCGACTATTTGATTGCACAGATCAGCCGTTTTTCAGGAAATATTTCTCGAACGGCCGAGTTCGTTGGCATGGAACGTTCCGCGCTGCACCGGAAGCTGAAGGCGCTCGGCGTCGGCTAGAGCGTTTTCGAACGAAGTGGATACCGGTTCGCGTAAGAAAACGCGTCCAAACAAGAATCTAACGCCGCCGGGCTGCGGTTACCCCTCGGGGATAGGCCAGGAAAGTCATCGGTTTCCGTAGTTTTTCGGGGCAATACGGCCTGACCTGCCCCGCGAAGCGGCTTGCCTAATAGGTCCACCTGTCCTCTAATCGCACGGCTGTTCCTTCCGAGGGGGATCTCATGAGGAACGGCAACCGGGAGAGGCCCCGTGTCACAAAGAGGGCCGCAACCGGCGCAATAAAAAGAAACTCAAAGCGAGAAAAAAACAATGGCGGCAGACCGCGCACAAAACCTTCAGGACACCTTCCTTAATCACGTTCGCAAAACAAAGACGCCACTGACGATCTTTCTGGTCAACGGAGTGAAGCTCCAGGGCATCGTGACCTGGTTCGACAATTTCTGTTTGCTGCTTCGGCGGGACGGTCATTCGCAGCTTGTCTACAAGCACGCGATCTCGACCATCATGCCGGGCGCACCGATTCAGTTGTTCGAAGGCGGCGAGGATCAGCCGGCTTGAGAGTGATCTGATTGGAACCTCGGAATTTCGACGGGGATGCCGACCGTCCGCGGTCGGCAGGGGCTAAGCAGACGGGGCGGGTGCTTGTCATCGGTCCCTATTTGCGGGTGCGCGCGGGTGGTGCCGACGCGCAATCGGAAACTCACGTCTTGCGTGACGCAGAGGCCCGGCTTGATGAAGCCGCGGGCCTCGCGCGCGCGATCGACCTTGTCGTTGCCGACGCGATCATAGCGCCGATCAGCCAGATCCGTCCTGCGACCTATATCGGCAAAGGCAAGGTCGAAGAGATTACCGCGCTGGCGAAGAGCCTCGACGTCGAGCTCGTGGTCATGGACTGCGCGCTGGCGCCGGTCCAGCAGCGCAACCTGGAGAAGGAGTTGCAGGCCAAGGTGCTCGACCGTACCGGGCTGATCCTCGAAATCTTCGGCCGCCGCGCCAAGACCAAGGAGGGCTCGCTCCAGGTCGAACTCGCGCATCTCAACTATCAGCGTTCGCGCCTGGTGCGCTCATGGACCCATCTGGAGCGCCAGCGCGGCGGTTTCGGATTCATGGGCGGTCCGGGCGAAACGCAGATCGAAGCCGACCGCCGCCTGATCCAGGAGCGCATCTCCAAGCTCGAGGGCGAGCTGAAGAAGGTGCAGGCGACGCGGCGTCTGCATCGTGCGGGTCGCCAGCGCGTCCCGTATCGCGTGGTCGCGCTGGTCGGTTACACCAATGCGGGCAAGTCGACGCTGTTCAACCGTCTGACGCGCGCCGACGTGCAGGCCGCCGACATGCTGTTCGCCACGCTCGATCCAACCCTGCGCGCGCTCGACCTGCCGCATGGTGGCAAGGCGATGCTGTCGGACACCGTCGGCTTCATCTCCAACCTGCCGACCCAGCTCGTCGCCGCCTTCCGTGCCACGCTGGAAGAGGTGCTGGAGGCCGACGTCATCCTGCATGTGCGAGACATCTCGCACGAGGATGCCGAAGCGCAGCAGAGCGACGTCGATGCCGTGCTGCGCCAGCTCGGCATCAACCCCGACGATTCCGGCCGCATCATAGAGGTCTGGAACAAGATCGACCGCTACGATGCCGAGCAGCGCGAAGAGCTCTTGAACATTGCCGCGCGCAGGCCGGAGGATCATCCGGCAATGCTGGTCTCGGCCGTATCGGGTGAGGGCGTCGATGCACTTCTGGCCGCGATCGAGGAGCGACTCGCCGCAAAACGCATCACGCTGGATCTCTCCATCGACGCCGCCGACGGCGCCGGCATCAGCTGGTTGCATCGCAATGCCGAGGTGCTGGCCAAAGAGCTGCACGACGGTCGCTTCGACATGACCGTGCGGGTGGACGAGACCAAGCGGGATATCGTGGTGTCCAGGTTTGATGCTGTGCCGCGTCTGTCGGCGTAGGCCGCGGACATCTAACAATGCGGAGTATCGGATGTCCGCCAGCGTGATCCGCAACATCTTGCAGGACTTCCGGTGTGAGATCGAGCACGGTCCAGGGGCAACAGCTGAACAGATTTCTGACTGCGAGCGCGAACTGGGCGTCCGCTTTATTGGAAGCTTTGCCGATTATCTGCAAACCTACGGTTGGCTAAGCGTTGGCGCGAACGAGGTTTATGGCCTGGGCTCAAACATCGAGCTGTGGCGCCGGCTCAAAGAAATGACGCTGAGCGAGCGCACCGAAATGTATCCGCCGCTGCCGCCCCACCTCGTGACTTTTTACAATGACGGCTTCGGCAACCAGCACTGTCTCGACAGCAGTGCCGTTGTTGAAGGAGAGCAACGCATTGTTCTCTGGAACCACGAAGCAGGTCCAGATCAGGCTCCTGAACCCATCGCCAACTCGTTCGCCGATTGGCTCCACCAACTGATTGCAGTTGAGCCGAAAAGCGGCTGATATTTACTTCGTGCCGCTGCATCACGTAGCCGTCTTCGCGGCATTCCAAAGCGCATCCATTTCCGCCAGCGACGCCTGCTCGAGCGTGCGGCCCTGCGCTTGCAGCGCGCGCTCGATATAGGCAAAGCGCCGTTCGAATTTTGCATTCGTTGCACGCAGTGCAGCTTCCGGATCGGCGTCGACGTGGCGGGCGAGGTTGACGAGAGCGAACATGAGGTCGCCAGTCTCCTCTGCGAGCTCCTGCTTGTCGTTGCGGTCGAGCGCGGCCTCGATCTCGTCGGCTTCCTCGCGGATCTTTGCCAGCACCGCGCGCGGGTCGTTCCAGTCGAAGCCGACGGTGGAGGCCTTGCGCTGCAGCTCCATGGCGCGCGTCAGTGCGGGCTGGCCAGCCTTCACGCCTGACAGCAGCGATTTGTGCCTCGGCACATCCTCCCGCGGCCGACGTGCGGCGCGCTCGGCTTTCTCCTCGGCCTTGATGCGGTCCCAGACTTCCTTGACGTGGGAGGAGGCGAGATTGCCGTCCTTGTCGGCAAAGACATGGGGATGGCGCCGGATCATCTTGCGGGTGATCGCCTCGACGACGTCACCAAACGAAAAGGCGTTCTGCTCCGAGGCCATCTGGGCGTGGAACACCACCTGGAGCAGGAGATCGCCGAGTTCCTCGCAGAGATCGTCGAGATCGCCGCGGGTGATCGCATCGACCACCTCGTAGGCTTCCTCGATCGTATAGGGCGCGATCGTTGCAAAGTTCTGCTCGAGGTCCCAGGGGCAGCCGGTCACCGGCGTGCGCAATGCCGCCATGATCTCGATCAGGCGGGAAATGTCGCGGGAGGGGGGCATTGCGGGCACCGGGATGTTCGAGGCCTTGGCTTTATGCCAAAAGCACCGCGTCGATCCCAGTGTTACGCGGGACAACCGTGTTGATTTCCACCGATTGCCCTGGGCTCTATTCGGCGACCGTTCTCGGGCTCGTGACCGATGGGTCTTGTACGGTCCAGGGGCCTATCGGCTTGAGCGCCTTGAGCGTGCCGGACCACCATTCCCGGTGCGTGAGCTTTTCGTCGGAAACCTTCAGGCGAGGCAGCAGGCGCCGCATCCAGGCCTTGTAGACCATGTCGCTGAGAAACGCCGCAATGATCGAGCTGATCGTGGTGAACCATTCAACGCCGATAGCCAAGGCAATCGCGACGGTAAGATAGACTCTGTTGTAGAGTTTGATCTGCTGCTGCAGCCGCTGATAGTCATGCTCAGAGGCAATGACGTAACCAGCAGCCGCAGCCCACGGGAAGAACAGCTTCCTCCCATCTTGCGTGGTTGAAATACCCGCGCCCCATGCCGGATCCTGCCGAGATTCCTGGCTGCAACCAAGCGGCAGGCTATCCTGGCGAGCGTTTCGGCGCAAACGGCCGACCGGCCTAATCGCAGGTCTTTCTCGAACTCGTGTCCGCTGGGTCTTGTACGGTCCACGGACCGATCGGCTTGAGCGCATCTAGGCTTTTTCGCAAGGACAGTCGTTCAAGTTGTTCATCGGTAACATCTAGTCGGCGCAGCACGAACCACATCCAGACGCAGTACCATCCAATCAAGACGATCATTACCGCGGCCGCCACTACCGCACCCGCAACGGTGTAGGTCTGACACAACACGAGCCCGCACACGCACACGTTGGCAATCACCGTGTAGGCCTTCATCTGCGTTCGGAGGAGTTGATAATCGTCCTCCGAGGCAATGACGTAGCCGCGGCCAAACACGCCCCATGGAAAGAACAATCGGCGCCCGTCTTCCGTGGTCTTGAAACTGCGGCTGGCCAGATCTTCAAAATAGCCCACGAGAAATGACCCTGGAATGTCCTGTGGCGACATCCGGATACTACCAAAGCGAGCGGTGGACGGCAAAGGATGACGCCCACGCGAACGAGGGGGACCGGACCGCTGGATTGATAGCGACGCCGAAGTGGACTAGGTCAAGCCCATGAACGACAACCTTCGATCTGAAACCGCCCTCGTGCTGTTCTCCGGCGGGCAGGATTCCGCCACTTGCCTGGCCTGGGCACTCAGCCGGTTTGCGCGCGTGGAGATGCTGGGTTTCGACTACGGCCAGCGCCACGCCATCGAGCTCGACTGCCGCGCGCGGCTGTTGTCCGGACTGAAAGCGCTGAATGCGGATTGGGCCGCGCGGCTCGGCGAGAGCCATACGCTGTCGATCCCCACATTGGCCGACGTCTCCGAGACAGCGCTGACCCGCGAGGTCGAAATCGCCATGGACGCCGACGGCCTGCCGAACACCTTCGTACCCGGCCGCAATCTGGTGTTCCTGACCTTCGCCGCGGCGCTGGCCTACCGGCGCGGCATCACCCATATCGTCGGCGGCATGTGCGAGACCGACTATTCCGGCTATCCCGACTGCCGCGACGACACCATCCGCGCCATGCAGGCTGCGCTCTCGCTCGGCATGGCGAGATCCTTCGAACTGCATACACCACTGATGTGGATCGACAAGGCCGCGACCTGGCAGCTCGCGCATGACCTCGGCGGCGAGGGGCTGGTCGATCTCATCCGCGAGCAGTCGCACACCTGCTATCTCGGCGAACGCGGCGCGCAGCATGACTGGGGCTATGGCTGTGGCGAGTGCCCGGCGTGCAGCCTGCGCGCGAAGGGGTGGCGGGAGTTCGTGGCGGGGAGGTAGGGCCTCGCCGTACTCGTGCCCCGGACGCAGCGCAGCGCTTTTTCAGCGGTGCGCTGCAGAGCCGGGGCCCATGCTTCCGTAACGTATCGTGTTCGCCATCTGCGTCCCGGCTCTGCGCCGCAACGCTTGCGCGTTGCAGCGTGTCCGGGACACGAGAATGAAATGCAAGGCATCACCTTGCTGCGCTATGACGAGCTTGTGGCGCAAGTCACCGAAAATCCTCCGGCCGCAGCTCAATCGGCTTACCGTGCGGCGTCCTGTCTGCCGCATGGTCCCAGGCGTCGCGATAGCGGTGCAACGTCTCCGCCGACGCAACGCCTTTGCGCGCAACCAGGCCTTCGAGCGTGGCGAGCCAGTGCAAGTAATAAGTTTCGCCCGTGTCGGGATCGCCAGCCGCCTGCGCGCGCTTGATCTCGGCGGCGAGGCTCGCTGCCCATTCGGGCCAGGTGAACACGCCGCGCTCGTGCAGCGTCAACGCCATCGCAAAGGCATGCGCTTCCCAGGGCGCGCGGAACACCGGGCCATCGTCGTCGCGCGGAATGCTCGGGATCGCCGCTGTCGCGGCGGCAGCTGCGCTAGCGCTCATCACGCAGGATCCAGATAGGGCTCGAAGGCGTCGATCGAGACCTTGAGCGTAGGGTCGCCATCCTCGCCCCAGAGATCGCGGCCCTCGAACACGACGGTGTAAAGCCATTGCGGGCTCTCGCCGAGTTCGATCGCCGCCGTGTCAGGAAACACGTGGCAGCCGTGGTTCAGCTCGACGACACCGACATGGCCGCGCACATAGCGCGGCAGGCGGGTGTGCGTGGTGGGGTGGATGTTCCTGGCGCGCACGCGGTTGCCAATGTTGAACTTCGCCGGAGCCGGGGCAGGGCGGGCGAACTTGCCGCGCACCAGGATGCGCTCGACTTGGCCGAGATCGAATTTGCCATGCTTGAGCGCCTTGGCGGGCTGCATCGCATGTCCGGCGGCGACCTCCTCCCTCGTGAGGTAGCCCTTCTCGATCAGCATCTCCTCAAGCCCAAGAAACCATTTCTTGTAATAGGAGCTCGATAGGTACACGTGCGGCGGCAGCGTTTCGCGATAAAAGCGCGAGGTGTCGATGTTGAAAGCGCCGGCCGCGCCCATCGCGCGCACCATCGCCAGCACGCGGGATTCCCATTCCTCGTGAAACATCGGCTCGTTCGGCTCGGGCTCGACCTTGCCGAACCCGTCCATGCCGCCCATGTCGTGCACGCCGTTCACGAGGGCCCTCCCGGTGTCCTGGGAAAGCCGGTCCCGATCATGGAGTCGCGGGTGACGAGCTCGGCGAGTTGCTCTTCGCTCCAGCCTTCGGTGCCTTCGGGGCGCATCGGCAGCACCAGGAAGCGGGTCTCTGCCGTCGAGTCCCAGACCCGGATCTCCATGTCCTTCGGCAAGGTGACGTCGAAATCGGCGAGGACGCCGCGCGGGTCCTTCACGGCCCGCGAGCGATAGGGTGCGGCCTTGTACCAGACCGGCGGCAGCCCGAGCATCTCCCAGGGGTAGCAGGAGCACAGCGTGCACACGACCATGTTGTGCCGCTCTGGCGTGTTCTCGACCACGACGAGATGGTCGCCGACGCGGCTGACATGACCGAGCGTGCCAATCGCCTTGGAGCCATCCTCCAGCAGGGCCTTCTTGAAGGCCGGATCGGTCCAGGCCTTGGCGACGACGCGCGCGCCGTTGTGCGGGCCGATCTTGGTCTCATAGGCCTGAATGATCGCGTCGAGCGCAGCCGGCTCGACATAGCCTTTTTCCGTCAGGATAGTCTCAAGGGCGCGCACGCGCAGCTCGGTCTCCGACAGCTCGGAATGATCGTGATCGTGGTCGTGATGATGCTCGCTCATGGCGCGAGGATAGTCCCAGAATCCGGGCCTTGTCGAGGCGAAGACTCTGCTAACATCCGGCATGGGCTGGCCTGCACGAACCGGAATAACCGCCGCAATCGCGGCTCTTGTGACATTCGCGGCGCATGCTGCGCGCGCTGCGAATGGCGCCTATGCGGTCGATGCCGCCGACATCTCCGAGACCGGCTCCTGCAAGGTCGAGAGCTGGATGTCGACTGCGTTCAACACCGATTTTTCGGCGGTCGCCAATCCATCCTGCGTTGTCGACCCCTTCAGACCGATAGAGCTGAGCCTTCAGACGATCCGCGCCCGCAGCGATGGCGACTGGAGCACGACGATAGCTCCCAAAGCCAAAACGAACTTCATCCCGACCGGGGTGGGGCAATGGGGACTGTCGGCCTATGGCGGTGGCTCATTCGATGTGGCGACCGGGGAGTCGCTATCCGCCTTTGCGGTCATCCCCGCGACCTTTCGCCTATCGGAGACAATGCGCATCAACGTGAATGGCGGCTGGCTCTGGGATCGCAGCGTCGAGCGCCACTACCTAACCTATGGCATCGGCTTTGACTGGAAGTTCACCGACACCTTGCAGTGGACGATCGAGGCGTATGGCCAGGCCGGCTCGTCCGAGATCGCGAGCGTCGTACAACCGCGGTTGCAGACGGGTGTCCGCTACCGGCCGAACGAGATATTCTCCGTCGATGTGATCTACGGCCGCAACATCAGCGGCGAGAACGCCAACTGGATCACGATCGGGACCACGATCAGGTTCCCGGTCAAGGGCAGCGAGCCGGAGCACCGGCGCACCGGGCATTTGTGAGTCGCCCAAGACTAGGACCAAGACCAAGAACAGGGAGGTTTGCATTGACGGACTACGTGAAGATCGAAAAGGGCCTCGGGCCCGAGGGCCGGATCGCGGTGGTGCGTTTCGACCGCGGCGACGGCATCAATGCGCTGTCGCCGGAGGCGCTGCGCCAGCTCACCGCAACGGCGCGCAGCTTCGAGGATGATGCTGCGACCTCCGTCGTGGTGCTGACAGGCAGCGCGAGCGCATTCAGCGCCGGCTTCGATCTGAAGGATGCCGAGGGACGCGCACGCAAGGACATGGATCTCGGCACGCTGCGGCGGCACCTCAAGCTCGGGCCACGCCTCACCCACGCCTGGCAGGAGATGGAGCAGATCACCATCGCTGCGATCGAGGGCTTCTGCGTCGGCGGTGGCGTGGCGCTGGCCGTTGCGCTCGACTTCCGTGTCATGGGCAGCGATGCCCATCTGCGCGTGCCCGAGATCGGGCTCGGCATGAACATGAGTTGGCAGAGCATCCCGCGCATGCTGCATCTGATCGGTCCCGCCCGCACCAAGCAGGCCGTGATCCTGGCGGATCAGCGCATCTCTGCGGAGGAAGCCTATGAATGGGGTCTGGTGGAGCACGTCGTCGATCCCGGCCATGCGTTCGATGCCGCCATGGATCTCGCCCGAAAGGTCGCTGTGCAGCCGCCGCTCTCCGTGGCCATGACGAAACTGACCGTCAACCGGCTGGCGCATGCGCTGGACGATCTCGCCAGTCACATGGACATCGACCAGTTCGCGCTCGCAGGCTTCAGCGAGGATCACAAGGAGGGCGTCGAGGCGTTCCTGGCCCGCCGCAAGCCGCGCTTCAAGGGACGGTAGATTGATGTCCGACCATTGATCGCGTCGTGGACAGTCCGTATACGCGGCATGGGACAAGAGCGGGCTCGGCCCACGGGCCGCAGCGGCGACGACGATCGAGGGGGAGAGCCCATGACGGTTAGCACGCAGGCGCCGGAGGCAAAGGGATTTCGGTGGAGGTTGGTCGCGCCGCTCGCGGTGTGGCTGGTGATCTATCTGTGGCCGGTGCCCTCGGGGCTCAACGTCAACCAGTGGCACTATTTCGCCGTGTTCGCGGCCGTCATCACCGGGCTCATTCTGGAATCGATGCCGGTCGGCGCGGTCGGCCTGATCGGGCTCACCGTCGCCGGCATCAGCGGCTATATCGATCCCGATCCGACCAAGTCGCTGCGCTGGATGCTGGCAGGTTTTGCCGAGAGCACGGTCTGGTTGATCGTCGGCGCCTTCGTGTTCTCGATCGGCTATCGCAAGAGCCAGCTCGGCCGGCGCATTGCCCTGGTGCTGGTGCAGCGGCTCGGCAGCAACACGCTCGGCCTTGGCTATGCGGTCGCGATGTCCGACTTCCTGCTCGCGCCCGCGACGCCGTCCAATACCGCGCGCAGTGGTGGCATCGTCTATCCCATCATCAGCAACATCCCGCGCATCTATGGCTCCGAGCCGGGGCCGACCGCCGGCAGGATCGGCACCTATGTGATGTGGACGGCGTTTGCCGCGACCGCCGTCACCAGTTCGCTGTTCTTCACGGCGCTTGCGCCCAACGCGGCGGCACTGGCGATCGCCAAGAAGACCGTCGGGGTCGAGGTCAGCTGGGGCCAGTGGTTTCTCGGCTTCGCGCCGCTCGGCATTCTGCTGATGGTGCTCGTTCCGCTGCTCAGCTACGCCGTCTGCCGCCCCGAGGTGAAACGCAGCCCGGAGATCGCCGAATGGGCGACGAAGGAACTCGCCGAGATGGGCCCGATGTCGCGCAACGAGTGGATCATGCTCGGCCTGATCGTGCTCGCGATGTTCCTGTGGATCGCGGGCTCGAGTCCGGACATCCATGTGCCCGTGCTCGGCTCGAACTTCGTCAACGCGACCACGGTCGTGTTCATCGTGATCTCCTTGATGCTGGTGACCGGCGTGATCGAGTTTGCCGACATCGTCAGCGA
Source organism: Bradyrhizobium sp. 199 (assembly GCF_023073355.1). Taxonomy (GTDB): domain Bacteria; phylum Pseudomonadota; class Alphaproteobacteria; order Rhizobiales; family Xanthobacteraceae; genus Bradyrhizobium. The sequence goes on along the minus strand of NZ_JADPJI010000005.1, from coordinate 1,522,145 downwards.
GAAGGGCGCCTGGGAGGTGTTCTTCTATTTCACGTCGCTGCTGACGCTGGCCTATCTGGCCTCAACGAGATCGGCTTCATCAAATGGTTTGCAACCGAATACGCAAAACCGCTCGCCGGGCTGTCGCCGTCGACCGCGATGCTGCTGCTGGTCGCGCTGTTCTTCTGGATCCACTATTTCTTCTCGAGCATCACCTCGCACGCGGCCGCCGTGCTGCCGGTCGTGCTCGCGGTCGGATCGGGCATCCCCGATTTGCCGGTCACGACACTCGCCATGCTCTGCATGTACTCGCTCGGGCTGATGGGCGTGATCTCGCCTTACGCGACCGGCCCCGCACCGATGTATTTCGGCAGCGGCTATATCGGAAAGGCGCAGTTCTGGGGTTTTGGCCTGATCTTCGGGCTGCTCTATTTCGCCGGGCTCCTGCTGATCGTGTTGCCCTGGTTGCGGATGGGATGAGCGGGGCGCGGGGCATACCCTGCGAAGGAATATTCTTCTCAGGGGAGGGATCAGGGAATCTTCGTCCCTCTCCCCGCAAATATCTGACATTGCAAGAAAGACTGGAAAAGGCGATGGTGCGTGCTGCGATGCAGCGCGTGCCCCTTGAGGCGTTTGTCGCTGTTCCACCTCCAGTCGCTGATGCGACCCGGCTCTCGTTTGCCTTTTCGGGAGGACGGGAGAACTATCGTGTATGAAGGCCGCCTCCATGAACGCTCACCAATCGCTCGCCGTCGGACAGCCCATCGCGCCGCCTGAAGCGATGTCACTGCTCGCGACTGAACCGGACGCCATGGTCCGTTTCGCCGGGATCTCGAAGACCTATCCGGCCTACCGCGGCAAGCCCGGCGTCAACGCGCTGCAAGACATCGACTTCGCGATACCCCGTGGTTCCATCACCGGAGTGATCGGCCGCTCCGGCGCCGGCAAGTCGAGCCTGGTGCGGCTGATCAACGGCCTGGAGAAGCCGACCACCGGACAAGTCGTGGTCGACGGCCGCAACATCTCGGCTCTGGCAGGCCGCGACTTGCGGTTGGCGCAGCGCTCGATCGGCATGATCTTCCAGCATTTCAACCTGCTGTCGTCGCGCACGGCGGCCGACAACATCGCGCTGCCGCTGGAGATCGCCGGCTGGGCCAAGGCCGATATCAACTCCCGAGTCTCCGAGCTGCTCGCGCTCGTCGGCATCGCGGACAAGCACGACCGCTATCCGTCCGAACTCTCCGGCGGCCAGAAGCAGCGGGTCGGCATCGCCCGCGCGCTGGCGACACGGCCGAGCGTGTTGCTGTCGGATGAGGCGACTTCCGCACTCGATCCGCAGACCACGCGCGCGATCCTCGATCTGCTGGCGAACATCAATCGCGAGCTTGGGGTGACCATCGTGCTGATCACCCACGAAATGTCCGTGGTGCGCCAGCTTGCCAAGGAAGTGGTCGTGCTCGATGCCGGCCATGTGGTCGAAAGCGGCGATGTCGCCGACATCTTCACCCAGCCTAAGCATCCGATCACGCAGTCCTTCCTGACCGAAGTGATCGGCGACAGCCTGCCGGTGTCGCTGGCGAGCCGGATCGTGGCGGCGCCGCCGGCCGGCGGGCAGGCCGTGATCCGCCTTCAAGTGCGCGGGGCAGGGGCCGGTGACACCCTGGTGGCGCGGCTCGCCCGCGAGCTCGGTCTCGACGTGGCGCTGCTGTCGGCCCGCATCGACGAGATCGGTGGCCAGCATGTGGGCTCGCTCGTTCTCGGCATTCCCCTCGGTATTTCCAGCGGCGAGGACGCGGTGACGCGGACGCTGGCCTTTCTGTCTCAACATCAATTCCCTGCGGAGCATCTCGGCTATGTCGCCTGAACTCATCAACCTGATCATCCAGGCGACTTTCGAGAGCCTGTACATGGTCGGTATCGCGGCGCTGCTCGGCACCGCCTTCGGCCTGCCGCTCGGCGTCTTCCTCGCAACCAGCCGGAAGGGCGAGCTGTTCGCGGCTCCCATCGTCAATCGCGTGCTCGGCATCGTCGTCAATGCGACGCGGTCGACGCCGTTCATCATCCTGGTCGTCGCCATCATCCCGTTCACGCGCCTCGTTGCGGGCACCTCGATCGGATCGAGTGCGGCGATCGTGCCGCTGACGATTGCGTCGACGCCGTTCATCGCGCGTCTGGTCGAAGCCGCCATCCGCGAGGTCGATGGCGGCCTGATCGAGACCGCGTCCTCGTTCGGCGCCTCGCCGCTTCAGATCGTGTTCAAGGTGCTGATCCCGGAGGCGCTGCCGGGTCTTTTGCTGGCGCTGACGCTCGCAGTGGTCAGTCTGCTCGGCTACTCCGCGATGGTCGGCGCGGTCGGCGGCGGCGGTCTCGGCGACCTCGGCATCCGCTACGGCTATCAGCGCTTCATGCCGGAGATGATGCTGGCCGTCGTCGTCGTTCTGATTGCGCTGGTGCAGCTCGTCCAGAGCGCCGGCGACTATCTGGCGCGCAGGGTCAACCGCCGGCTGCGGCATCACTGACGCGATTTCAAGATGTTGCCGACAGGCAGATTTTGTTCGCCTGGAAACATTCCAAATTCCGAATCGTGACTGAGCGCATTCGCCGCACGCGTTGCGCACATGTCTGGAGAAATTCTAACGCTGTTCCTATCGCACTCCCAACATGCCTGCGTTAGGGCGAGGCATCACAACCATACCGGCGAAGCCGGCAGTGCGTGGGGCCTCGACAGACGTGACCGACTTCCAATTTGTTTCGCGCTCCGACGCGCGTCGTCGACAAACACAGGTGCTTTTCCTCGGAGCGGCCAGCACATTCGCTCTCATCGTTCCGCTCGGTGCCGTGGAGGCGCAGACGCAGATTCCGGCCGTCACGGTCGAAGCCGCGGCTCAGCGCGCCCGTCCTGCGGCGGCTGCTTCATCGCGACAGTCAGGGGCGACACGCACCGCGCGCGCCAGTCGTCGCTCTCCGGCGCAGCAAGCTGCGCCAACCCAATCGGCCTCATCGAACGGCGCCACCGGTGAACGCGCCAACGGTCCGGTGCGCGGTTTCGTTGCGATGCGCAGCGGCACCGCGACAAAGACGGATACGCCGCTGATCGAAACTCCGCAGTCGGTATCCGTCGTCACCACCGACCAGGTCAGAAACCAGGGCGCGGTCTCGATCGGCGAGGCGCTGCGCTACACCGCCGGTGTCAGCGGCGACGTCAATGGTGGTTCGGATACCCGCTTCGGCGCGCTCCAGATCCGCGGGTTCGACACGACCATGTCGGGCCTCTACGTCGACGGCTTGCGGATTCCGTCCAGCAACTACGTGCATTTCAACGGCCTCGATCCCTACGGCGCCGAGCGCATCGAGGTTCTCAAGGGGCCGTCCTCGGCGATGTATGGCGGCAGCGGCACGGGCGGCATCCTCAACTACGTGACCAAGCTGCCGACGGCGCAGCAGTTCGGCGAAGTCTCGATCTCCGGCGGCAGCTTCAACCGCTATCAGGGCCAGTTCGACATGGGCGGTGCCGCCAACAAGGAAGGCACCGTGCTCTGGCGCCTGACCGGCGTTGTCCGCGACGGCGAAACCCAGGTCGACTTCACCAAGGACAACCGCGTTTTCATCGCGCCCGCCGTCACCTTCAAGCCGAACGAGGACACCACCATCACGATCCTGGCCAACTACCAGCGGGATCGGGCCGGGTGGGGCCTGCAGTTCCTGCCGGCCTCGGGCACGGTGTGGCCGAACAACGGCCGCACCATCCCGGTCTCGTTCTTCGCGGGCGTGCCGGGTTTCAACGCGTTCAACACCGAGATCGCGACGGCCGGCTACCAGCTCTCGCACAATTTCACCGACAACATCACGTTCCGGCAGAACCTGCGTTACGCCTATCAGCACAACGAGGAGAAGACCTTCTGGGGCACGGGATATACCGACGAGGCGGCGGGGCAGCTGGGGCGTTTCGGCAGCTACAGCAACTCGTACATCAACTCCTTCGCGGTGGACAACCAGCTGCAGGGCAAATTCACCACCGGCATCCTCAGCCACACCACGCTCGTCGGGCTCGACTATCGCAACACCACGTTTCGCGACACCGCCTTTGCCGTCACGACGTCGGCGCCTGAGATCAACGTCTTCAACCCGGTTTACAGCTACGACTGGACGCTCGGCGGCATGTACGACAACACTGGCGTCAAGCAGTCGCAGGTCGGCCTCTACGCGCAGGATCAGATCAAGCTAGGCCGGCTGTCATTCCAGCTCGGTGGTCGCCAGGATTTCGTAACAACGCAGCTCGACAGCGGTATTACCAACACCTCGTCCTCGAAGGATGCATCGGCCTTCACCGGCCGCGCCGCCGTGATGTACAATTTCGACAACGGCATCGCTCCGTATTTCAGCTATTCGGAATCGTTTCTGCCGGTGCTCGCAACCAGCGCGTCCGGACAGATGCTCAATCCCGAGACCGGTGTGCAGTACGAAGTAGGCGTCAAATACCAGCCGCTCGGATGGAATGCGCTATTTACCTTCGCGGCCTTCGACCTTACGCGAGACAACGTCGTCGTCTACGTGCCTGCAAGCACCTTTGCCGAGCAGACCGGACAGGTGAAATCGCGCGGCATCGAACTCGAAGGCACGATGTCAGTCGCCGACGGCTGGAACCTGCGGGCGGCCTACGCCTATATCGATGCCGTGGTCACGCAGGACCCGGTCAATGTCGGCAAGGCGCCGGTCACGGTGCCGCTTAACCGCGCTTCGCTGTGGAGCGACTACACGCTCCAGAACGGGCCGGCCGCCGGCCTTCAATTCGGCGGCGGCATTCGCTATGTCGGCGCGACCTGGGGCGATGATGCCAACACGTTCAAGGTGGGATCGGCAACCGTGCTGGATGCGCTCGTTGCCTACACCAGGGACAATTGGCGTCTGTCGCTGAACGTCACCAACCTCGCGGACACGCGCTATGTCGCGGCCTGCTACGGCCTGTCGGGCTGCATGTATGCCGAGGGACGGAAAGCCATCGGCAAGCTGACGTACCGCTGGTGAGTTCAATCTGAGGACGGTCGAGGGCGAATGCGAGCCGGACCGCTTGATGAGAGTAGACGACGATGAGAGCGATATTCGGCAAGCTGCATCGCTGGGCTGGACTGCTCACGGCCGGCTTCCTGTTCTTCTCCGGCATCACCGGCGCGATCATCTCGTGGGATCACGAGATCGACGACGTCTTGAACAGCCATCTGTTCGACGTCACCAGCAAAGGACCGGCGATCCCCTCGATCGAGCTCGCCAAGATCATCGAACAACGCGATCCCCACGCGCGCGTCGTCTACCTCTTCATGACGCCGGAGGAGGGTCACTCGCTCTGGTTCTTCGTCATGCCGCGGATCGATCCCACGACCGGCAAGCGTTACCCGCTCGACTACAATCAGGTCTTCCTCGACCCCAACACCGGCGCGGAGCTTGGTCGCCGCTACTGGGGCGCGGTCTGGCCTGTGACGCGGGAAAACTTCGTCTCGTTTCTCTACAAGCTGCATTACACGATGCACATCCCGGAGTTCTGGGGCAGCGATCGCTGGGGCATGCGCGTGCTTGGCGTGATCGCCATCTTCTGGACCATCGATTGCTTCGTCGGCTTCTATCTGACGCTGCCCTCGCGCCGGCGCGCGAGGGCAGCGCGGGCGCCTGAAGTCACGCGCCAGCTCGAGCGCGGATTCTGGGCGCGCTGGGCACCGGCCTGGACCGTCAAGACCTCCGGCAGCGCCTACCGGATCAACTTCGACATCCATCGCGCGTTCAGCCTTTGGACCTGGAGCCTGTTGTTCGTCATCGCCTTCACGGCGTTCTCGCTGAACCTCTATTTCGAGGTGTTCTCGCCGCTGATGAAGATGGTCTCGAACTATACGCCGACGCCTTATGAGCAGCGGCCTTATCGCGATCTCGACAACCCCATCGAGCCCAAGGTCACCTTCGCCGACATCGCCGCCCGCGCGGCGGCCGACGGCAAGGCGCGAGGCTGGACCATTCCGGTCGGCTCGATCAATTACGGCCCGGCCCATGGGGTCTACGCCGCCGCTTTCTTCCACCCCGGCGACGATCACGGCGCCGGCGGCGTCGGCCCGGCGCAGCTCTATTACGACAGCGAGGATGGCCGCCCGATCGGCGAACGGCTACCCTGGGTCGGGACCGCCGCCGATATCTTCGTCCAGGCGCAGTTTCCGCTGCATTCGGGACGGATCGTCGGCCTGTTCGGCCGCATCCTGATCTCGATCATGGGCCTCGTGGTTGCCGCACTCTCGGTCACTGGCGTCGTCATCTGGTGGCGCAAGCGTCGCGCCCGGGTCCGCGTTCGCGAAACCGCGGCGGTGCGCCTGAATGAGCGCCAACTCACGCCGGCGGAGTAGGGCTAGCCGAACCGATGTTCTGGAAGGCCCTGCGCGACACCGTGAATGGCAAGAACATGACCGGCCTGAGGCTCGATGCTCGACTGGCGCTGATCCAGGAACTTTCTTGCCGTCGTGACATACAGCGTCTTGAGATCGCTCCCTCCGAAGCACAGGCAGGTCGGATTGGTGACAGGCATCGCGATAATCGTGTCGATCCGCCCGTCCGGCCGGTATCGCACGACCCGGCCCCCGGAAAAGAAAGCCGTCCATAGCCCGCCGGCAGCATCGACGCACGCACCGTCGGGTCTTTCCTGAGAAGCGCTATAGTCTGCAAACAAGCGCCTGTTTCGGATCAAGCCCTCGTCGACATCAAAGTCGAACATCCAGGTGCAGTATCGCCGCGTGTCGGTGAAGTAGAACGTGCGATTGTCCGGCGAGAATGCAATTCCGTTCGTGACGATGACATCGCCGAAGATTCGCGCCACCTCGCCGTCGCCGGTCACACGATACAGCGCACCGTTCGGACGATGCAGCTGATTGTCCATGGTGCCGATCCACAGGCGGCCGCGGGCGTCGACGCGGCCGTCATTGAGGCGGTTGTCCAGGCCGCGTTCGACCTTGCAGAATTCGGCGGGAGGAGCTTTGTCGGAAACGCGGCGAGCGAGGCGCAGATCCTGCGCGAGCAGATGCGAGCCGTCCATCGTCAGGGCCTGGCTGCCGAGGAATTGGCCATCATGGGAGGCGAACTGATGGGTGCCCGTCACCGGATCGAAGGATTGATGACGCCTGCTGTCGATGTCGATCCACCACAGCTTGCGGGAGCGGTCGCACCACAATGGCGTTTCGCCGAGAATATCCGCGCTGGCGACCGCGGTCTCAACCCGATGCGCGGGGATCGTGTCCGGAGTCATTCAGGTATCCTGTTCCGGCCGTCGACAAAATTGATTGTTCTGACGGGAGAGGGCAGTCAGCTGCTCCAGGACGACAGCGCATGCGCGACGCAGCCATTGATATGGTCGGTGAGGACGGCCCTGGCCGTCTTGATGTCCCGCTCCAACGCGCATTCCAGCAGGGCCTTGTGCTGGTTGATCGTCTGGGCGCCGCGATAGCGCAGCGCATAGCGGAAATATTTGTCGAACACGACCGAGTGGGTGTGCATCAACTCACGCGAGCCGCAAGCAGAGATCAGCGCCTGGTGAAATTCGCCATCATAGCGCTTGCGGAGCTCGGGATCGTCGCCCTCCTTGAGCACGGTTCGCTCGGTGGCCGCCAGCTTGTGGTGCGCTGAAACCACACGGCCCTCCCACTCGACGTCGCCGGCGCGGAACGACTCAGCCATCGCGTGATGCTCCAGCAGGATGCGCAGATCGGCGAGCTCCCGCAGATTCTGGATCGAGACAGGCGCCACCTCGAATCCACGCTGGCCTTCGGCAACCACAAAACCTTCGGACGTCAGACGATTGAGGATCTCGCGCAGTGTGCTGATGCTGACGCCGTAATCTTCCTTCATGGCATCGAGCCTGAGCCGCCCGGATGGCGTGAGCACCCCGAAAATGATGTCCGACCGAATGCGCTGATAGCCGCTGTCGCCCGCCGACAGGGGCCGTTCATCAACTGCCGTCATGCTTTCGATCCCATCCGATCGCCGCCGCTCCGTGCGGAGGGCCGAACATCAATGTTGCCAGCATTATAGCAGACCGACGATCCCTGACGTCCAGCGAAATATCATATGAAATGGCGATCATCATTTGACATGTAAATTCATCTATGATCTCTAAATAGACAGAGGGCACGAAAGATAATGGCTTAAGCCGCGGTTCGTGCCCGCTCGCATAGGGAGGAAGCGATGAGCTTGTTGGTACGGGCGCTGTCTGCGACGGCGATCTGCGTGGCGCTGACGGTCGGTGCATCTGCTGCCGACGATGTTCAGGAGCGCACGATCAGGTGGGGCCACCTGAACAATACCGATCACCCCGTGAGCCAGGGCGTGCAGAAGTTTGCCGAGATCCTGCTCGCCAAGAGCGGAGGCAAGATGAAGGTCCGCGAGTTCGCGGCCTCGCAGCTCGGCAACGAATTGCAGCAGCAATCCGCACTGCGCGGCGGCACCCAGGAGATGCTGTCGGCCTCGACGACCTCGCTCGCGACCGTCATTCCAGAGTTCGGCCTCATCGATTTTCCGTTCCTGTTCAACTCGACGGAGCAGGCCGATGCTCTCGGCACCGGCAAATTCGGCAAGGCGATGCTCGACACGCTGCCGGCGAAGGGGCTGACCGGGCTGGGTTATTGGGGCCTTGGCTTCCGCAACGTCACCAACAGCACCCGCCCCATCACCAAGCTCGAGGACTTCAGCGGGCTCAAGCTTCGCGTCATTCCGAATCCGGTTTATCTCGAAAGCTTCAGCGCCTTTAAAGCCAACCCGGTCCCGATGGCTTTCGGTGAGCTGTATTCAGCGTTGGAGACACGCACCGTCGATGGCCAGGAGAATCCCTACACGGTCATCCTCTCGAACAAATTCTACGAAGTGCAGAAATTCGTTTCCGCCACAAATCACACCTTCACCCTGAACATCATCCTGGTGAGCAAGGCATTCTGGGACAAGCTGTCGCCGACAGAGCAACGCCTGATGCGCGAGGCTTATGAAGAAAGTCGCGGTTATCAGAAGGAGCAGACGCGCCTTCAGACGGAAAAGGCCTTGGCGGAGCTGCAGGCCAAGGGCATGCAGTACAATGCGATCGCTCCGGAAGAGACCGACCGTATGCGGAAGGCGGTTCAGCCCGTGGTCGAAAAGATCTCGGCCAACCTTCGTACCGAGACGGTGAAGCTCTTCAACGAAGAAGTCGAGCGCATCCGCAAGGACGTGAAGTAGCGGCCTTCTTCGTCACGCAGGCGGTGGAGCCGTCGGCTGGGCGGCTCCGCCCCTTTGATTTGCCCGGACGTTACCCATGGCGCGAGCTATCGACCTCTATTGCACGTTCCTGAAGGCCGTGATTGCCGCGTGTCTTGCAGTCATGGTGGTGCTGGTGTTCGGCAACGTCGTTCTGCGCTACGGCTTCAACTCCGGCATTGCGATCTCCGAGGAACTATCGCGATGGCTGCTGGTCTGGTTGACCTTCCTCGGCGCCATCGTCGCGATGCGTGAACACGCGCATCTCGGCGTCGATAGTCTGGTCCGGGTGCTGCCGGCTTACGGCAAGCGCATCTGCTTCGTCATCAACTATTGCCTGATGCTGTTTGCCGACTGGCTTCTGCTCTCGGGTAGCTGGCGCCAGACCATCATCAACATCGACGACCGGGCGCCGGCCACCGGCCTGTCGCTTGGGATTTTCTATGGCGTCGGTGTGATCTTCGGCGTGTCCGCCGGCGTGATCCTTCTCTACGACCTCTTCCGCGTGCTCAGCGGACAGGCCAGCGAAGCCGACATGGTGGCAGTCAAGGAATCGGAAGAGCACTGATGTTGTCGAACGGAACCTTGCCGGCCGGCGCTCACATCCTGCAGACCAGCGGGACCACGCCATGACGATCGCCGTCTTCACCTTTTCGCTGCTCGGCGCCATGGCGCTCGGCATGCCGATCGCGTTTGCGCTGATCGTCTGCGGCGTCGCCCTGATGAGCACGATCGACATGTTCGACGCCCAGATCGTGGCGCAGAACGTCATCAATGGCGCAGACAGTTTTCCTCTGATGGCGATACCGTTCTTCATGCTCGCCGGTGAGGTCATGAACAAGGGTGGCTTGGCTAAGCGCATCGTCAACGTCGCACTGGTCGCCGTCGGGCATTTTCGCGGTGGCCTCGGCTACGTCACCATCCTGGCGTCGTGCATTCTCGCCTCGCTGTCGGGCTCGGCCGCGGCCGACGCCGCGGCGCTGGCGGCACTGCTGGTGCCGATGATGGTGGCGGCGGGGCACAAGAAATCCTATGCAGCGGGCCTGGTGGCGGCCGGCGGCATTATCGCCCCCGTGATTCCGCCCAGTATCGGCTTCGTTATCTTCGGCGTCGCCGCCGGCGTCTCGATTTCCAAGCTGTTTCTGGCCGGCATCGTGCCCGGGCTACTGCTCGGGGCCGGGCTGTGCATCGCCTGGGCGTGGGTGGTGCGGCGGGAGGACCTGACGCCGCCGTCACGGGCCTCGTTGTCCGAGATCGTGACGGCCGTCCTCGATGGCTTCTGGGCGCTGATGCTGCCCGTCATCATCGTCGTCGGCCTGCGTTTCGGAATCTTTACGCCTACGGAAGCCGCGGTGGTGGTCGCCGTCTATTCGCTATTCGTCGCAACCTGCATCTATCGCGAGTTGAAGCTGTCCCAGCTCTACGACGTGTTCGTCTCCTCCGCAGTGACGACGAGCATCGTGATGTTTCTGATTGCGGCAGCTCTCGTGTCGTCCTGGCTCATCACGGTGTCGGAGATCTCGGCCCAGATCGTTCAGCTCCTGAAGCCGTTCATGGGCAACAACACGCTTCTGATGTTTGCGATCATGGCCGTGGTGGTGATCGTGGGAACGGCCCTCGACATGACGCCAACGATCCTCATCCTCACGCCGATATTGATGCCTATCGTCAAGGCCGCCGGCATCGACCCGGTCTATTTCGGCGTCCTCTTCATCATCAACAACGCCATTGGTCTCATCACCCCGCCGGTCGGCGTCGTGCTGAATGTCGTCTGCGGTGTCTCCAGGATCAGCATGGAGGAGATCGTCAAGGGCGTATGGCCGTTCATGATCGCGCAGCTCGTCGTGCTGTTCGCGATGGTGCTGTTCCCTGGACTGGTGACAATCCCGGCCAAGTGGTTTGGCGGCTAGAGCATGATCCGGAAAAGTGTGCAGCGGTTTTCCGAAAAGATCATGCTCAAACAATCACCTGAAGCGCGATGATTTCGTCGCGCTTTGGTCGCGTAGCGTTGGCAAGGAAAAGAGAGAAAAAATGACCGCGCGGATCATGATCCTCAATGGACCCAATCTCAACTTTCTCGGCATCCGGGAGCCCCACATCTACGGCTCGACGACGCTGAAGGAGATCGAAGCCAGCTGTCAGGCCTTGGCCGATCAGCTTGGTGTCTCGATCTCATTCCACCAGTCCAACATGGAAGGCGAGCTCGTCAATCTCGTCCAGTCCGCTCATGGCAAAGCGGATGCGATCATCATGAACCCCGCGGCCTATTCCTTCACCTCGATCGCGCTGATCGATGCGCTGAAGATCTTCGAAGGGCCGAAGATCGAGGTGCATATCTCCAACATCCATACGCGCGACGAGCTTCACCGCCATTCGATTACCTCGAGCGCTTGCACGGCGGTCATTTGCGGCCTGGGCCCCTACGGCTATCTCGCCGCGATGCTGGCAGCTGTCCAGCGGATCGGACAGTTGCCCGACACGATCCCGGCCGCTCTCCACGGGCTGGCGGCCGTCGGTAAGACCTGAGCAGGGGAGAGCGGAATGCGCGGAGCGGGATTTCTCGCCATTTGGAGCGACGTCGAGGCGCAGGATCTAACTGATTACCGGCACTGGCTGACGCGCGAGCACACCACCGAGCGCGTGACGACCAGGGGCTTTCTGGCTGCGCGTGTGTTGCGCGCCGTAAGGGCCGACATCAACCGCTTCTTCATCCTGTACGAGCTGGAAACGCCCGAGGTTCTCGATGGCGAGGCCTATCTGGCGCGCCTCAACGCGCCAACGCCGTGGTCGCGGCGGACCATGCCAAAGCTCGGCAATTTCATCCGGGGCGGGGGCGTCATGGTCGCGCGTGCGGGGCGGGGCGAGGGGGCAACGGTCATGGCCCTGCGGATCGAGAAGCTGCCTGGAGATCCGCAAGCAATGGCCCGGGCGCTCGTCGCTTGCGACGGGGTCGCCGCCGTGCAAATCGGCGCGACCGATCAGGCGCGGACCTCGGTCCCAACGGCGGAGAAGGGCATCCGCAAGAACGAAGGTTTTTTCGTAGGGCTTCTGCTGATCGAAGCGCTGGACGTGACGTCTTTGCAGGCCGCCCTTCACAAGGCGACTGAGATTGCACCCGACATCATGAACTACGCCGGCGAGCCGGAGATTTATCAGACCATGTTCGCGCTCGACGCCCGCATCGCGGACTTCGTTTGACGGGCAAATTCGCGCTAAAGTGAGCATGGCTTTACCGGCCAAGCGGCGCAAACCTATGCGGGCCGATGAACCTGCCGCAAGGAGAGGGCACAAAACTGGAGATCGCTCCCCACTCCGCGGACATCGAATGAGATTGCTAGTCCTGCTCTGCCTGCTCGTCGTTGCGGCGCCCGTCCATGCGGCGACACCCGAGCAGGTCTATCTCGACCTGCGGGATCGGTACATCGAGAGATTCTCCAAAGCCAAGGAGAGCGAGGAGATCTACAAGCAGCACGAGGCCGCCCTCAAGGAGCTGGCGGGCGTGCTGCGCGGCGTGGTGGGATCGGTTGCGATCAAGGGGCTGCCCGCAGAGGCCAAGTCGAACGTCGATACGCTCTTTCGGAGTGACATCGGCTTCGGCCATCTCGACGGGCTCAGTTTCGCGTCGGAAGGCGACAAGACCCAAGCCGTGGTGACCACGATGAGGCTGCTCAAGCACTGGCTGCGCGAGCATCACGAGGACCACATGCCGCGGGACATCGGCGCGGCGCTCAAGTCGGACCGCTTCTACTACAATGCGATTCAAGACGCCGCCTTTGCCATCTATGCGGAGCTGCCGATCGCCAAGCCAGCGGGCACGAGTGCCGCGGCCGCCGTGCTCGGCGTGCGCGGCAATGGCGGCCTGAAGGGGCCGCCACATGAAATCGACGTCGTCGCGGCCCGGGGCGAGAAGGTCTTCTTCATCGCTGCAAGCGACGCCGTGAAGACCGCCGAGATCCCGGCCTGCGAAAAAGTCTGGACGCAGATGATGGCCAGGAAGATTCCGCAGGATGCCATGGCCCGCGAAAACCGGGCGATGGAGGCCTACACAAAGTGCTTCGCCAAGGAAGCGCCAAGCCAGAGCTGGTTCGCCGCGGTCGTCAAGAAGGCGCAGAGCCAGTTGGAGCTGCTACCGCTGCGCTAACGCGGTCATCCAGCTACCTTTGAGGCCTACAGCGTTGCGCAGCCATGGCAGAATGCGCAATCGGAAATTGCAGCTTGTCCTCCAGACGCAACCAAGGCCAGAGCGGCGCGACATGGCCCAGTCCGCATCGACGAGGTCGTCGGCGCGCAGTGCTCGGATTCGGCAACGCCCATGGAACTCGGTCGCGACGAGGGGGTTGCATTGCGGTTGGAACCGAACGGGTAGAACACTTGAATCGCCGACAATTCCTGGAAGCCTCGGCATTGGCGCCGTTGGCGACATTCCTACCTGGCGCAGTCTCTGCGGCGCACGCCGCGGAGGTGCCGTTTGGTCCCTCTTATGTCCGCGAGCTTGCCCGCAATTTGGCGAGCAAGCCCTTTGCGCCACCAGAGGAAAAGGTCCCGGACGCGCTTAAGGATCTCACATACGATCAGTACCGCTCAATCCGCTTTCTGCCGGAGCGCGGGCTTTGGCGCAGCGAGAAGCTGCCCTTCGAGGTCCAGTTTTTCCACCGCGGCTTTTTCTATAAAAGCAGGGTCGACATCTACGAGGTCTCCGGCGGACGAGCCGTACCGATCCGGTACCGGCGCGACGATTTTGCATTCGGCGACAATATCGGCCAGATACCGGACGCCGATCTCGGATTTGCGGGCTTTCGCATTCACGCCCCGATCAATCGGGCCGATTATTACGACGAGGTTTGCGCCTTTCTCGGTGCCAGCTACTTCCGTGCCGTTGCCAAAGGCGAGAGCTACGGCCTGTCCGCGCGCGGCCTGTCGATCGATACCGGCGAGAGCAAGGGAGAGGAATTTCCCGTCTTCAAGGCCTTTTGGCTGGAGAAGCCCGCGCCGGGTGCCACATCCGTCGTGGTACACGCACTGCTCGACAGCAAGAGCGCCGCGGCAAGCTACCGCTTCACGATCAGGCCGGGCGCACCGACGGTCTTCGATGTGGAAATGTCGCTCTATCCGCGGGTCGACCTGCAGCATGCCGGTCTGGCGCCCATGACGAGCATGTTCTTTTTCGGTCCGAACGACCGACAGGATGTCGACGACTTCCGCCCTGCGGTGCACGACTCCGATGGGCTTGCCGTGTTCAACGGAAAGGGCGAGCAACTCTGGCGTCCTCTGAACAATCCACGCGATCTGCAGGCCAGCACATTCAATGACCTCAATCCTCGCGGCTTCGGCCTGATGCAGCGGGAGAGAAACTTCTTTGCCTACGAGGATATCGAATCGCGCTTTGAACGTCGCCCGAGCCTCTGGGTCGAACCGATCGGAGATTGGGGGGAGGGCAGTGTGGTCCTGTTTGAAATCCCGACCAAGGAGGAAGTTCACGACAACATCGCGGCGTTCTGGCGCCCGAAAACGGCTCTCCAGGCCAAGAGCGAAAACAACTACACCTATCGTCTGCACTGGGGTCCGGACGCGCCGAAGCCCAATTCCCTGGCCCGGTTCACCCGCACAGGCGTTGGCGCGCGCGGCGACGACAGCAAATTGTTCGTACTCGAACTCGCCGGCGACACGCTGAAGCAGGTCAATCCTGACCAGGTGAGGGGTGCCGTCAGGGCTGACAAATCCGAGATCAAGAACGTCGTCACACAGCCAAACCCGGAAACCGGCGGCTGGCGCCTGAGTTTCCAATGCGCCGTGAAGGATGCACCGATCGAGTTGAGGGCGGTATTGATGCAGGGCGATCAACCCATATCCGAAGTCTGGGTTTACCGATGGGCGCCCTGACGACGTCGCCTGCGCTCTCGCCTGACCTTGGCGTTCGCTATCTTCCCGATGAAACGCCTCTCCCGATGCAGCCTTGCCGATTGGACGGGACCAATCGTGCCGATCCGGCGCGACTGCGGACCACCCCTGCCGTTGCGGCGCGGCGCCTGTTCATTCTCGGCGGAACGGTCGCGATTACCGCTGCGGGCGCCTTTGAGATGTACGATGTTCTCAAGGTTGGTGGCGTCACAGTCCTCGAAGGCACGGTGTTTGGGCTGTTTCTCGTGCTGCTCGCCTGGATCGCGTTTTCGTTCGTGTCTTCAGTAGCGGGTTTTTTTGTGCTCCTACGGGGCCGACCGGATGTGCTTCCCATTGACAGCGACGGTCCACTGCCAGCGCTCTCCGGCCGAACAGCCATGCTGTTGCCGACCTATAACGAGGATCAGCACCATCTCATGGCGCGACTCCGCGCCATGTACGAGTCGGTCGGCGACACCGGACAGGCCTCGTTGTTCGATTGGTTTCTGCTCAGCGACACGACAGACCCGGACATCTGGATTGCCGAGGAGCTTGCGTTTCTGCAACTGCAGCGCAACTGCGGTCCCGGCCATCTCTACTACCGTCACCGATCCGACAACACCGCCCGAAAATCCGGCAACATCGCCGAATGGGTGAGGCGGTTCGGGGGCGCCTACGACTACATGATCATCCTTGACGCGGATAGTCTGATGAGCGGGGAGACCATCGTTCGGCTGGCGGGGGCGATGGAAGCAAATCCGCAAGCCGCGCTGATTCAAACGCTTCCGATCGTCGTCAATGCGCGGACCCTGATTAGCCGGCTTCAGCAGTTCTCGGGTCGTCTGTACGGTCCTCTGATTGCGGCCGGGAACGCCTGGTGGCACGCCTCCGAGGGCAACTACTGGGGACATAATGCAATCATCCGGGTGCAGGCTTTTGCGCAAGAGGCGGGCTTGCCCGAATTGCGCGGGAGGAAGCCTTTCGGCGGGCACATCCTCAGCCACGATTTTGTGGAAGCCGCACTGATGCGACGGGCGGGGTGGGGGATTTTCATGGCCCCGGATCTCGGCGGGAGTTTCGAAGAGGTGCCACCGTCGCTTCTGGACTTCGCGGCGCGAGACCGTCGCTGGTGTCAGGGCAACCTCCAGCATCTTGCCGTTCTGCCGGCCCGGGGCCTGCATTGGGTCTCCAGGCTTCACCTGTTGACCGGGATCGGCTCTTACCTGACCGCCCCGCTATGGCTGCTGTTTCTACTGCTCGGAATCCTGATCTCCTTGCAGGCCTATTTCGTCAAGCCGGAGTACTTTCCCAAGGGCTTTTCGTTGTTTCCTACCTGGCCCGCACAGGATCCCGTGCTTGCCGCCTGGGTCTTCGCCGCGACAATGGGCCTCCTCATCGTGCCCAAATTGCTAGCCTACGTCGTTCTGCTCACCAGGCGCACGGAACGGCAGGCCTTCGGTGGCGGATTTCGCGTGCTCCTGGCGGTGGTCGCCGAGAGCCTGCTTGCCGCCCTGATCGCCCCATCCATGATGATCTTTCAATCCACCGCCGTGGCGGAGATCCTGCTGGGGCGTGACGCGGGCTGGCAAGTGCAACGGAGAAGCGATGGCAAGATCACGCGCGATGAAGTCTATCGCAAATTCACGCTGCCGACCCTGTGCGGTCTGGCAATGGCGGCAAGCGCCTACGCCGTGTCGCTTCCGCTGCTGCTCTGGATGTCGCCGGTGATCATCGGCCTGGTTTGTGCCATTCCGATCGGTATCGTCACATCGACAGCACCGCGAATGGCGCACCTGTTTGCGACTCCGGAGGACAATCGCGCGCCGGCACTGCTGGAGAGGGCGAGAGAGCTTGCCAGCCTGGATCGGATCGAGGCACACGGGGCTCTGACCGAACTTAGGCAGAACCGCGCGTTGCTGGGACCGCACATCCAGTCCCTCGAAACGCCGCCTCGCAAATCGAGCCGGATCGACATGGACCTCGCGATCGCCCGTGCCAAGATTGAGCAGAGCGACGATTTCGAGGAAGTCGTCAGCAACCTCAGTGCACGCGAAACCCTTGCCGTGCTCAAGCACCGGCACGCCCTTGAGCAAGTCATGCGAATGCCGCGAGCTACCACTTCCGCGGAAGTCTAAAGCATGATCCGGAAAAGTGCGCAGCGGTTTTCCGAAGAGATCATGCTTAAACAATAACCTAAAGCGAGATCGTGATTCATCCTGATCGCATCGCGCTTTAGTCACGGCGTTGTAGGTCAGGGCGTTGACGACCCAGCCGGGCTTGGGCCCAGGATGAAATGTCTCCTGTAAGCGCGGCGAGTGGTGCCAGCCTACAGCGCACTGCCACCAACATTCCAGCCGCGGCCGCCCTCACCAAAAATCTCATAGCCCGTCGGCGTCACCGCCACCGTGTCCTCAAGCTTGATGAAGCCGCGCTTCGGATGCTTCATCGTGGTCTCGATCGACACCACCATGCCGGCTTCGAGCGGGAGGCGGGCGTCGGCGTCGTCGTAGGGAACCGGACCCTTGGCAGTCAGGCGAGGGGCCTCGTGGCTGACGAGACCCATGCCGTGGGCGAGGAAATCGGTGGAGTCGCGGTTGCTGATGTGGGCGAGCTGCCGCTCGGCCGCGACGTAGATGTCGCCCCCCATGGCGCCCGGGCGGACCGCGGCGAAGGCGGCGCGCTGCACCGCCTCGATCTCGGCCAAACAATCCTTCAGCTGGGAATCGGGATCTCCCAGCACGGCCATGCGCGCGAGGTCGCCGATATAGCCGTGATAATTGCCGCCTGAATCCAGCGACAGCACGTCGCCTTGCTCCCAGCGCTGGGCCGAGGGCGCCCGGTTGTGGCTGTTGCCGCAGGCAAGCAGGCAATATTCGAAGGTCAGGCCACGGCTGGCTTCGGCGATGCGCAAGGCGTCCGACAATTGCTGCTTGGTCGTGCCCGGCCCGTGTCCGGCGATCACCTCCAGCATGGAGGCGATGACCAGTTCGGACGCGGTCTTGAGTTTCGCAAGCTCCTCCGCGGACTTCACCGCCCGCAACCGTTCCAGGATCAGGAGGGCATCCTTGAGCTCGGCGCCGGGCAGGGCGTCGGCCAGCGCCCGGCCCGCATCCATCGGCAGGAACGCCATCTCGACGCCGACCCGCTTCAAGGGCACGCCGGCGTCGCGGATCAGGCTTACGGCCCGCGTGATCGCATCGACCGAGCCGTTGGACTCGGTCCGGACCTGCGCCACCCATGGCGGCGCAACGGCGCGCTGATGGGTCTCCAGCCGATGCCCGACATAGACCGCATGCTCCGGCGCACCCTTGGGATAGACCAGGACCGGCAGATAGCGACTGACGCCGAGCGCGTCCATGTAGTCGAAAAAGATCGCGCGGTCGGCACCCAGCAGGTACTGCACATTGTGCTTGGAGGTCGCGACCAGCACGTCGAGGCCGGCCGCTTCCATCAGACGATCGAGCTTGGCGGCATCGAATGGAATGGCGCGCGAGCGGCCTGCGCGGGCGGCGTTCTCTTGCATGACGAACCTCCCATGTGGTGCGGCTTGGATGCCTGCACTCGTTCTCCGACGACAATTCTGGGCCGGGAGCGGGGTTCTCGGTACCCATGGATTTGGCCGGGCTGATCTGCACAGGCCCACATCCGTGATTCGCATAAGGTATATTATGGAATATATTTATATACAATCAGATCAGATATTTAGATGGAATGTCTGTCATCGCACCTTCGCCCGGGCCCAATTTCGGCCTGCGCCTCGACCGTCACCTCGGCTCTTGCCGGCTACTGTGGATGGGGCTGTTTTTCAGATCTAGAATCGGATCGATCTCTCCGAAAGCCGATATTGCCGTGACCTTGTCCGGCTGCAATAAGCGAGGCCTCGCGAGATCGCAGATGACCTTCTGACCCGACGTCCGTATAGGTTTGCGTCTCAGAACAACAACAAACCTCCGAGGAAGCAGACCCATGAGCTTTTCCCGACGCACGCTTCTCAAGGCCTCCGCCGCGACCGCGGTCCTGGGCGGAATCGGTGCGCCCCATGTGGCCCGCGCCCAGAGCGCCGAGTTCACCTATAAATACGCCAACAACCTGCCCGACACCCATCCGCTGAACGTCCGCGCCAAGGAGATGGCGGCGGCGATCAAGAGCGAAACGAACGGCAAGTTCGACCTCCAGATCTTCCCGAACAACCAGCTCGGGTCCGACACCGACATGCTGAGCCAGATCCGCTCCGGCGGGGTCGAGTTCTTCACGCTGTCCGGCCTGATCCTGTCGACCCTGGTGCCGGCAGCGTCCATCAACGGCATCGGCTTCGCATTCCCGGACTACGACACGGTCTGGAAGGCCATGGACGGCGATCTCGGCGCCCACGTCCGCGGCGAGATCAAGAAGGCCGGCCTCGAGGTCATGGACAAGATCTGGGACAACGGCTTCCGCCAGACCACCTCGTCGAGCAAGCCGATCACCGGTCCCGACGACCTCAAGGGCTTCAAGATCCGCGTGCCGGTGTCGCCGCTGTGGACCTCGATGTTCAAGGCGTTCGATGCGGCGCCCGCGTCGATCAATTTCAGCGAGGTCTATTCGGCGCTCCAGACCAAGATCGTCGAAGGCCAGGAGAACCCGCTGGCGATCATCTCGACCGCCAAGCTCTACGAGGTGCAGAAGTACTGCTCGCTGACCAACCACATGTGGGACGGCTTCTGGTTCCTTGCCAACCGCAGAGCCTGGGAAAAGCTGCCGCAGGACGTGCGCACCATCGTCGCCAAGAACATCAACGCCGCTGCCGTTAGGGAACGTGAGGATACCGCCAAGCTCAATGCCAACCTGCAGCAGGAGCTCGCGACCAAGGGCCTGACCTTCAATCAGCCGACCGTGGCCCCGTTCCGCGACAAGCTGCGGTCCGCCGGCTTCTATGCCGAGTGGAAGGGCAAATATGGCGACCAGGCCTGGGATCTGCTGGAAAAGGCCGTGGGCAAGCTGTCGTAACGCGTCGGGCCCGCCGAGGTCGTTATCAGGATGGCTCATGTCGAGGTCGAGGTGATCGAAGTGGCGGGCGAGGTGGCTATTCAGTCCCCTCGCCGACCTTCGTTGCTGACTTCGATCGAGCGCGCGCTCGGTCTTGCCGTGGAAATCCCGGCGGCGATCCTGGTCGTCGCCGAGATCGTGATCCTGTTTGCAGGCGTGGTCGCGCGCTACGGCCTGCACCGTCCGCTGATCTGGTCGGACGAGCTCGCCTCGATCCTGTTCCTGTGGCTCGCCATGCTGGGCGCGGCGGTTGCGTTCCGCCGCTCCGAGCACATGCGCATGACCGCGGTCGTCGCGAGTGCCGGTCCAGCGATGCGCGCCTATCTCGATCTGGTCGCGACTGCTGCGGCCCTGGCGTTCCTGATGCTGATCGTCTGGCCGTCCGGCGATTATGCCTATGAGGAAAGCTACATCACCACGCCGGCGCTACAGATCTCCAATATGTGGCGCGCTGCCGCGCTGCCGGCCGGCATCGGCCTGATGGCGGCGTTCGCCTTGCTGCGGCTGCTGCGCGCGGCCGACCATCGGATGGTCGCGGCTGCCGTCGTCACTGTTGCCGTCCTGATCGGCCTGTTCTGGCTGGCGGAGCCATTGCTGCGGCCGCTCGGCAATCTCAACCTCGTCATTTTTTTCGTCGGCGTCGCGGGCTTCTGCGTCTTCGCCGGCGTTCCCATTGCGTTCGGCTTTGGCCTGGCGATCTTCGGCTATCTCGCGCTCACAACACGCACCCCCGTCATGGTGCTGGTCGGGCGGATGGACGAGGGCATGAGCCACCTCATCCTGCTCTCGGTGCCGCTGTTCGTGTTCCTGGGGCTGCTGATCGAGATGACCGGAATGGCGCGGGCCATGGTGGCGTTCCTGGCCAGCCTGCTCGGCCATGTCCGCGGCGGCCTGCACTACGTGCTGGTCGGCGCGATGTACCTGGTCTCCGGCATTTCCGGCGCCAAGGCCGCCGACATGGCGGCGGTCGCGCCCGTGCTGTTTCCGGAGATGAAACAGCGCGGCGCCAAGCCCGGCGATCTCGTCGCGCTTCTGGCCGCCACGGGTGCCCAGACCGAGACCATTCCGCCGAGCCTGGTGCTGATCACGATCGGCTCGGTGACGGGCGTTTCGATTGCGGCGCTGTTCACTGGCGGCCTCCTGCCCGGCGTCGTGCTCGCGATCACGCTCTGCATGCTCGTGTGGTGGCGCTACCGCCATGAGGACATGAGCCACGTCCGCCGCGCGACGGGTGGTGAGATCGGCAAGACCTTCATCGTCGCCCTGCCCGCGCTCGCACTGCCCTTCGTGATCCGTTACGCCGTGGTCGAGGGTGTCGCGACCGCAACCGAGGTCTCCACCATCGGCATCGTCTATGGCGCGCTGGTCGGCCTCCTCGTCTACCGCCGGTTCGACTGGCAGCGGCTGTTTCCGATGCTGGTCGAGACTGCGGCGCTGTCGGGCGCGATCCTCCTGATCATCGGCACGGCGACCGGCATGGCCTGGGGCCTGACGCAATCAGGCTTCTCGCGCTCGCTGGCTGCAGCCATGACCGGATTACCCGGGGGAGCTGCGACCTTTATCGCCGTCTCGATCCTGGCTTTCACCATCCTCGGCAGCGTGCTGGAGGGCATCCCCGCGATCGTGCTGTTCGGGCCGCTGCTGTTTCCGATCGCACGGGCTGTCGGCGTGCACGAGGTGCACTACGCCATGGTGATCATTCTCGCCATGGGTATCGGATTATTCGCCCCGCCCTTCGGCGTCGGCTATTATGCAGCCTGCGCCATCGGACGCGTCGACCCGGCTGAAGGCATCAGGCCGATCTGGGGCTATCTGCTGGCGCTGCTCGCGGGATTGATCATCGTCGCGATCTTCCCCTGGATCTCGATCGGATTCCTTTGAGGCGCGGTTAAGGAGGTGTCGATGAGTGAGCGGCTGAACCAGTACAATATCGGCCTCGACAGGACGCCCGCCAACTACGTGCCGTTGAGCCCGCTGAGCTTCCTCGCGCGCAGTGCCGCCGTTTATCCCGACCACCTCAGCACCGTCTACGAGGGACGCAGCTTCACCTGGGCGCAGACCTATGAGCGCTGCAGGCGTTTTGCGTCCTGGCTCGCGAGCAAGGGCATCGGCTCCGGCGACACCGTAGCGGCGATGCTGCCGAACATTCCGGCCATGAACGAGGCACACTTCGCCGTGCCCATGACCCGCGCCGTGCTCAATGCGCTGAACATCCGTCTCGATGCGCCCTCCATCGCGTTCCAGCTCGACCATGGCGGTGCCAGGATCATCCTGGTCGATCCCGAGTTCTCCGGCGTGATCACCGACGCGCTGGCGCAGATGACGGGCCCCAAGCCGCTGGTGGTCGACGTCGACGACGCCTCGTTCAAGGGCGGCGAACGCATCGGCGAGATCGCGTATGAGGAAGCTGTTGCGCAAGGCGATCCAGGCTTCGCGGCGATCACGCCGAATGACGAGTGGGACGCCATCGCACTGAGCTACACCTCGGGCACGACAGGCAATCCCAAGGGGGTCGTGACCCATCATCGCGGCGCCTATCTCAACGCCGTCAGCAACATCCTTGCCGGCAATCTCGGCCAGCATCCGGTCTATCTCTGGACGCTGCCGATGTTCCACTGCAACGGCTGGTGCTTTCCCTGGACCATTGCGGCGTCAGCCGGCATTAATGTCTGCCTGCGCAAGGTCGAGCCGACCAAAATCTTCGAGCTGATCAAGCAGCACGGCGTCACCCACATGTGCGGCGCGCCGATTGTCTACAACACGCTGATCAACGCGCCCGATGCGCCCAAGGGCACCGCCGCGCGCGGCGTCGTCGGCTTGATCGCAGGGGCTGCACCGCCGGTCGCGGTGCTCGAAGGGGCCGAAAGCATCGGTATCAAGCTGACGCATGTCTACGGCCTGACCGAGGTCTACGGCCCCGCTTCCGTCTGTGCCGAGCAGCCCGGCTGGGACGAACTCCCCGCTCCCGAACGCGCGCGGATGAAGCGCCGGCAGGGCGTGCCCTACCCGCTCGAGGAAAGCGTCACCGTCATCGATCCGCAGACGATGCAAGCGGTGCCGCGCGACGGCGAGACCATCGGCGAGGTCATGTTCCGCGGCAACATCGTGATGAAGGGCTACCTCAAGAACGAGAAAGCGACGAAGGAAGCTTTCGAGGGTGGTTGGTTTCACACCGGCGACCTCGGCGTGCTCGACGAGCACGGCTACGTCATCATCAAGGACCGCTCCAAGGACATCATCATTTCCGGCGGCGAGAACATCTCCTCCGTCGAGGTCGAGGACATCCTCTACAAGCACCCGGCCGTGCTGTTCGCCGCCGTGGTCGCAAAGCCCGATCCGAAGTGGGGCGAAGTGCCCTGCGCCTTCGTCGAACTGAAGGACGGCGCAAGCGCGAGCGAAGCCGACATCATCGCGTTCTGCCGCAGCCACATGTCGGGCTTCAAGACGCCGAAGGCCGTCGTGTTCGGGCCTATCCCGAAGACGTCCACGGGCAAGATTCAAAAATTCCTGCTGCGCAACAAAGTGGATTCTGCGAAGGCGATTACAGCCTAGACCAGCGGCGCGTGCGGAGGCTGCCTCGAGCTCGAGGAAAAGACTTCCGCCCACCCGCCGCAAGGCGGCAGGTGGAAGGCCTCGCCGGATTTACATCTTCTTGTAGGCGTCGACCACCGCCTGGCCGTCGGGCCCTGCCTTCTTGAGCCAGTCGGAGGTGAGCTGCTCGCCGATCTTCTGGAAACCTGCCTTGAGCGCCGGGCTTGGCGGCTCGATGGTCATGCCTTTCGCCTTGAGCTGGTCGATGTACCAGGTGCTCTTGTCCTGCCAGGCCTTCCAGCCGCGGGTTTCCGCCGTTGCCGCCGCCTTGAGGATGGCCTCCTGGCTCGGCTTGTCGAGCGCGTCGAACGCGGCCTTGTTGACGAAAGTGTAGTCCTTGGGAATCCAGGCCTGCACGTCGTAGAAGTACTTCAACGACTCCCACGCCTTGGCGTCGTAGCCGGTGCCGCCGGACGACATGAACGAATTCACGACGCCAGTCGCCAGTGCCTGCGGCAGCTCCGCCGCCTGGATCGTGACCGACTGCGCGCCGACCAACTCGCCGATGCGCGCGGTTCCGACATTATAGGCTCGCCATTTCAAGCCCTTCATGTCCTCGATCGTGGCAAGCGGCTTGTTGACATAGACGCCCTGCGGGGCCCACGGCACGACGAACAGCAGCTTGAGACCCTGCGCATCGAGCTTCTTGGCGATCGCGGGCTTGGAGGCCTGATAGAGCTTCATCGCGTCCGGGAAGCTGGTCGCGAGGAACGGCACGACGTCGATGCCGAACAGCGGATCCTCATTCTCGTGGATCGACAGCAGCACCTCGCCCATCTGCGCCTGCCCGGTCATCACCGCGCGCTTGATGTCCGGCGCCTTGAACAGCGAGGCCCCCGGATGGACCGTGATCACGAGCTTTCCGGACGTGGCAGCTTCGACGTCCTTGGCGAAGGCGGCCAGGTTTTCGGAATGCGGATTATCCGCTGGATAGGCTGCCGGCAGATTCCATTTGGTCTGGGCCAAAGCGGGTGTCGCTGCCATCACGAGGCCGGCGATCAAGGATGCGCGGTATAAACGAGACATCATCGGGCTTCTCCTCACAGTCAATTTGAATGCGCTCAGTCTGGAAAGGCGAGCTTGGGTAGGAACATCACGATTTGCGGATACTCGGTGATGATGAACACGGCGGAGAGCAGCAGGACGAAGAACGGAAACGCTGCCCGCGCGACGGTGAAAGTGTCGCGGCCGCTCATGTTCTGGAGCACGAAGAGATTGAATCCGACCGGCGGCGTGATCTGAGCCATCTCGACGTGAATGATGAGGTAGACGCCAAACCAGACCAGGTCGAGGCCGGCCTGCTTGACCATCGGCAGCACGATGACGGCGGTCAGAACGATCATCGAGATGCCGTCGATCAGGCAGCCGAGAATGATGTACATGATGCTCAGATACAGCGCGAGCATGCCCGGCGTGAGCTGCTGCCCCTGCACCCATGTGGCGAGCGCGGCCGGAATGCCCGTATAGGCCATCGCAGCCGTCGTGTAGGCCGCACCCGCCAGGATCAGCATGATCATGCAGGTCAGGCGCGTCGCGCTCATGATGCTCTCGAGGAAGTTCTTGCGCGTCAGCGTGCCGCTCCACCATGCCAGAAGCAGCGCGCCTGAGACGCCCCATGCGGCGCATTCAGTGGCGGTCGCGAATCCGAGCACCAGCGAGAGGAAAACCGCCAGGATCAGCAGCAGACAGGGCGCAAGCTTCGCCGACTCGCGCAGCTTCTGCCGGAACGGCATCGGCGGATCGCGCGGCGGAATCTTCTTCGGGTTAAGCAGCGACCAGATGATGATGTAGCCCGAATAGAGCACCATCACGAGCACGCCAGGCAGGAATCCGCCGAGGAACACCTGCAGCACGGAGACATTCGCCGTGACCGCGTAGACCACCATGGGGATCGAGGGCGGAATCAGGAGACCGAGCGTGCCCGCACCTGCGAGCGATCCGAGGCTCAGGCCCTTGTCGTAGCCGCGCTTGTCGAGTTCAGGCAGCGCGATCTTGCCGATCGTCGCGCAGGTCGCCGCCGAAGAGCCCGAGACCGCCGCGAAGATGCCGCAGCCGATCACGTTGACATGAGTGAGGCGCCCGGGCAGCCACTGAACCCAGGGCGACAGCCCTCGGAACATCTCTTCCGATAATTTAGTGCGGAAGAGGATCTCGCCCATCCAGATGAACAGCGGCAGCGCGGCCAGCGTCCACGACGAGCTTGCGCTCCAGGTGGTGGTGGCGAGCACGGCGCCGAGCGGCAGGCTCGTGGTGAGTGCCATCGCCACGAAGCCGACGAGGCCGAGCGAGACCGCGATCCAGACGCCGCTTCCCAGCAGCAGGATCATGACGCCGAGCAGGACGAATGACAGCTCGATCATGCCGAGATTGGCCATGGTCAACCTCCGCCGCCCTGCGAAATGCGCTCGATGAACTCGTCCGGCGTCTCTTCCGGCGAGCCCTTCTCGTAGCTCGGCCGGTTGCCACTGATGACGCTGATCATTTCATCCACGAGCGCGATCGACAGGATCGCAAGACCGCCGGCAAAACCGAGCTGCGGAATCCAGAGCGGAAGTGCGACGACGCCCTGCGCGATATCGTTGAAGCGCCAGGAATCGTACGTCATCTGCACCGCATACCGGGTGAAATAGAGAATGAAGGCGGTGGCGATCCCGAGCGCCACGATCTCCGCGATCTGCTTGGTCCGCCCGTGCAGCTGTTCCAGCAGCAGGCCGACACGGATCATCTCTCCGCGCTTGAAGGTGTGCGCAAGGCCGAGGAAAGCCATCGCGGCCATGCACCAGGACGCGAAATCATCGCCGGCGGGAATGTTGATCGCAAATTGGCGCCCGACCGACATGACCATCATGATCGCAAAGATCGCAACCATGAAGACGCCGGCGGCGTAGCCTGCTCCGAGATAGAGGAGATCCAGAGCGCGGCGCACCAGTCCCCCAGCCATTACCTCGTCCCCTGTCACGCAATCCCCACCCCTCAACACGCGGCGATCAGGCGATCACATATCGCTCGCCGACCGTCCTGCCTCAATATCGCCCTTGCCCAACGCCTGTCTTTCAGACGTTAGATCAACATGATGCAGCCGATGCAAGCAAGGACTATGCCTGCTTGCGGCGGAATTTCTACTGCAGGTTCAGTGCGTCTCCAGCCGCAGCCCGTCAAAAGCGGGCACGACGCCGGGGGGCAGCGATTGCCGGATCACCTCGTAATCCACGTCGGACGCCATGTTGGTGATGACCGCGCGCTTCGGCTTGAACCGTTCGATCCAGGACAGCGCGTCATTGATGCTGAAATGGCTGACATGGCCAGTGTAGCGCAAGCCGTCGACGATCCAGAGGTCCAGATTTTCCAGTGCCCCCCAGCTCTCGCGCGGAATGTCGTTGAGATCCGGTGTGTAGGCTGCATCCCCGATGCGATAGCCGAGCGCCGGAATGTTGCCATGCTGGACCAGAAAGGCGGTCATCGTCACGGGGCCGCCCTTCCCCACAATGGTCTGGCTTTCGCCCGCCTCGATCGAATGCCGCGTCAGGATCGGCGGATAGTCGCTGCCCTCCGGCGAGATGAAGCAATAGGAGAACCGCGACAGGATATCCTTGGCGGTCGACTGATTGAGGTAGGTCGGGATGCGCTGACGCATTTTCATGACGACCGAACGCAGATCGTCCATGCCGTGGGTCTGGTCGGCGTGTTCATGCGTCAAGAACACCGCGTCGACGTGATCGACATTGGTTGAGAGCAATTGCTCGCGCAGGTCCGGCGAAGTGTCGATCACGATGCGCGTGGTGCCGTGCTCGGAGGTCCGTTCGACCAGCAGCGAGCAGCGGCGACGGCGGTTCTTGGGATTGTTGGGATCGCAGGCGCCCCAGCCGAGCGCCGGGCGCGGCACGCCGGCGGAGGAGCCACAGCCCAGGATCGTCAGCGTCAGCGTCATGCGGTTTCCGGTTTCAAGCTTTCACCTTCGAGAACAGGCGGAAGAAGTTTTCGCTGGTCTGGCGCGAGATCTCCTCGAGCGACACGCCGCGCGTCTCGGCCAGCACTTTTGCAACCTCGACTACATAAGCCGGTTCGTTCCGTTTGCCCCGGAACTTGCCCGGCGCAAGATAGGGCGAGTCCGTCTCGACCAGAATACGATCGGAGGGCAGTTCGGCTGCGAGCGCGCGCAAGGCCTCCGACCTCTTGAAGGTCAGGATTCCCGTGAAACCGATATAGAGCCCGAGCGACACCGCCTTCAGCGCCAGCTCACGCCCGCCCGTGTAACAATGCAGCACCGCGCGAAACGGTCCCTTTGCCACCTCGTCTTCCAGGATGCGTGCGCAGTCCTCGTCGGCTTCGCGGGTGTGGATCACCAGCGGCAGGCCGGTGGTGCGGGCGGCGGCGATGTGGGCGCGAAAGCCCCTCGCCTGCGCCTCCGGCGAGCCGTTGTCGTAGAAATAATCGAGCCCGGCCTCGCCGAGCGCGACGACCTTGGGATGCTCGGTCAACGCAACCAGCTCGTCCGGCGCGATGCCGTCTTCCTCATCCGCGTTGTGTGGATGGGTGCCGACCGAGCAATAAACGTCGTCATAGCGATCGGCGATCGCGAGCAGTCCCTTCAGGCGCAGTACCCGCGTCGAGATCGTGACCATGCGCCCGATGCCGGCCGCGCGTGCGCGCGACACGATCCCGTCGAGATCTTCCGCAAAGTCCGGAAAGTCCAGATGGCAGTGGCTGTCGACCAGCATCGCGCGAACGTCCTAGGCTGCTGGCTCGATGTAGCGCGGGAACGCCGGCGTCGGCGCCGGCAGCGTCGAGCCTGGCGCGATCCGCTTGGCGCCGCCGAGCATGGCGAAGCTGCGCTCGCTCGCGGGAACGCCGAGGCTGTCGAGCAGCAAGCCCGAGGCGGTTGGCATCGCGGGCTGGGCCAGGATCGCGATCTGGCGCACGACTTCGGCGGTGACGTAGAGCACCGTCTTTTGCCTGGCCGGATCGGTCTTGGCGAGCGCCCACGGCGCCTCGCCCGCGAAATAGCGGTTGGCCTCCGCGACCACGGCCCAGACGGCGTTGAGCCAGTGATGAATCTGCTGCGTCGCCATTGCCTCGCGTGACGCGGCGATCATGCCGTCCGCCATCGCCAGGATCGCTTTGTCGTTGTCGCTGAACTCGCCGGGCTCGGGCAATACGCCGCCGAGCTGCTTGGCGATCATCGACAGCGAGCGCTGTGCCAGATTGCCGAGATCGTTGGCGAGATCGGCATTGATGCGCGCAACGATGGCCTCGTGGTTGTAATTGCCGTCCTGTCCGAACGGCACCTCGCGCAGGAAGAAATAGCGCATCTGGTCGACGCCATACTGGTCGGCGAGGTTAAAGGGATCGATGACGTTGCCGACCGACTTCGACATCTTCTCGCCCCTGTTGAACAGGAAGCCATGCGCATAGACCCGCTTCTGCACGGGGATGCCGGCCGACATCAGGAACGCTGGCCAATACACCGCATGGAAGCGGATGATGTCCTTGCCGATGATGTGCACGTCGGCAGGCCAATAACGCCAGTTCTTGTCGCTCTCGTCGGGGAAGCCGACACCGGTGATGTAGTTGGTGAGCGCGTCGACCCAGACATACATCACGTGCTCTTCGTCGTCGGGCACCTTGACGCCCCAGTCGAACGTCGTGCGCGAGATCGAGAGATCGCGGAGGCCGCCCTTGACGAAGCTCACGACCTCGTTCTTGCGGGAGTCCGGCCCGATGAAATCGGGACGATCCGCGTAGAGCTTCAGCAGCTTGTCCTGATACGCCGACAGACGGAAGAAGTAGCTCTTCTCCTCGACCCATTCGACAGGCGTGCCCTGCGGCCCGAGCCGCACGCCGTCATCGTTCAGACGCGTCTCGTCTTCGGCGTAATAGGCTTCGTCGCGCACGGAATACCAGCCGGCATAGGTATCGGCATAGATGTCGCCATTGGCAGCCATCCGTCGCCATATCTCCTGGCTGGAGCGATGATGCTGCTCCTCGGTGGTGCGGATGAAGCGGTCGAACGACACGTTCAGGCGCTCGTCCATCTCCTTGAAACGGCCGGCATTGCGCGCAGCGAGCTCCGAGGCGGGCATTTTTTCGCTGGCCGCGGTCTGCACCATCTTCTGGCCGTGCTCGTCGGTGCCGGTCAGGAAGAACACATCCTTGCCGTCGAGTCGCGCGAAGCGCGCCAACGTATCGGTGGCGATCGCCTCATAGGCGTGGCCGATATGCGGGCTTCCATTGGGATAGGCGATCGCAGTCGTGATGTAGAAGACGTTGTCGCGCGCGGGGGCGGCCAGGGGCGTGCTGGCCTGCGGCGCTACGACCGGCTCCGGCCCGCGGAGGACTTTGGGTTTCGATACATTGGGCTTCGCAGCCTTTGGCGGCGTGGCAACAGGAGCCGGTGCGGCGGTCACGGCAGGCGCTGCCACCCTCGCCTTCTTGCTTACCTTCTTCGCAGGAGCCTTGTTTTTCGCCGAAGCCTTGCGTTTCGCCGAAGCCTTGGCTGGCTTTTTGGCCGCTTTCTTCACCGTCTTCTCGGCAACGACGTTCTTCGCAACCTTCTTGCCGACCTTCTTTGCCGTCTTCGCAGTGCTCTTCTTCACTGCCTTCTTGGCGGCCGCTTTCTTGGATTTAGTGGCTTTCTTGACCTTCTTGGCAGCTTTGCGCGTGAGCGCCTTCGCGGCCTTTTTCCCGGCTTTCTTTACGGGCTTCTTGGCAGCTTTCTTCTTGCTGCTCTTGCCTTTAGCGCTTTTCTTAGCTCGCGTTGCCACGACAAATTCCTTTACCGACTTCTCGAAATTTGGAAACGAACCTGCGCCTAGCGCGTTGCGTCCGCCAGCCAGCCGAACACCGAGAAAACCAAGGGCTTTCGCTCCAGATTGTAGGTTTCGGTGTCGCGCGCGGCGCGGACGATCTTTTCCCATACCTCAGCTAGGCGCGCAAGGCGCGGCAGGTTCTGGTTGGCGTTGGCCTCGTCCGCATGCAGGCGTTCCGCGATCCAGCGATCGATGCCGTCGATGAAGGCGGCGAGTGCGACGCGATCGCTGGTGCCGAGCGAATCGCCGAGCGTGTGCAATTCGCGCGGATCGACCTGCGGCAGGCGCGCGAGCAGCGCCGCCGTGCGCTGCTGAAGTTTCAGAGCGTCGCCGCCGAGCAGCGTCAGGGCCCGTGCAACGCTGCCCTCGGAGGCCTCCGCGACCTCGCGCAGCGCAGGATCGTTCGGATCGAGCTCGGCGGTCGATGCCGCCGCGCCAATCACGTCGTCAGTGGCGAGCGGGCGCAGGCGCAGCTTGCGACAGCGCGACTGGATCGTGGCGAGCACGCGCGCGGGCGCGTGGCTCACCAGAAGGAACAGCGATCGCTGTGGCGGTTCCTCGAGAATCTTCAGAAGCGCGTTGGCCGCGTTTGGATTGAGCTCGTCGACGGTGTCGACGATGCAGACGCGCCATCCCTCGGCGGCGGCCGTTGAGCCGAAGAAGCTGATGGTCTCACGCGTCTCGTCTACCGTGATCACAGTGCGCATCACGCCGCGATCGTTCGCGGTGCGCTCCAGCGTCAGCAGGCCGCCATGCGAGCCGGCCGCCACTTGCCGCGCCACGGCGTGATCAGGATCGATCGCAAGGTCTTCGGCATTCTGCACGGCTGCCGCCAGCGGCTGGCCGTGGGCGAGCACGAAGCGCGCCATGCGATAGGCCAGCGTCGCCTTGCCGATGCCTTGCGGCCCGCCGATCAGCCAGGCATGCGGAATCCGCCCGCTGCGATAGGCCGCGAGCAGCGCCGTCTCGGCCTCGCGATGTCCGAACAGCCGCGAGGTCTCGCGCGGTTGCGGAATGGCGCTTTCGCGCTCGGTCTGACGCGGGCTCATGCGGAAACCACCGAGGCCGGTGTCGCAAGCAGACGATCGCGCAGCGCTGTCCAGACTCGTGCCGCGACCGTGTCCGGGTCGGAATTGGCGTCAATCAGCACGCAGCGCGCGGCATCGTCCGCAGCGATCTTGCGATAGGCCTCGCGGAGGCCCTGATGAAAACTGAGCTGCTCGCCTTCGAACCTGTCCGGCGTGGCGTTGCCGCGGCGTGCGGCGGCGCGCTGGAGGCCGATCTCGACCGGCAGGTCGAGGATGATGGTGAGGTCCGGCTTGAGATCGCCGATCGTGACTCGCTGCATCGCGTTGATGAGACCGATTGAAACCTTGCCGAGGCTGCCCTGATAGGCCCGCGTGGAATCGGCAAAGCGGTCGCACAGAACCCAGGTGCCCTGGTTGAGCGCCGGCAGGATCACGGTGCGGACATGGTCGTCGCGGGCAGCGGCGAACAGCAGCGTTTCCGCCTCGGGGCCCAGCAGCCTGCCCATTCCCGACAGCACCAGATGACGCATGATCTCGGCGCCCGGCGATCCGCCCGGCTCACGCGTGACCCGAATGCGCAACTTTGCCGCCTTGAGGCGGTCGGCGAGCTTTTTGATCTGGGTCGATTTGCCGGTGCCCTCGCCGCCTTCAAAGGTAATGAAGCGTCCGCGCCCGGACGGCCGCTGTACCGCGCTCTCACTCATGGTCAGAGCTTCTCGGCGCCTGCGCGGAACATGCCGACTACGAGCTCGCTGGCACCGTCGATCGCGCGCCGCACGGTCGAGCCGGTACCGATCGCCTCGGCCGCATAGACCGGCGTCTCCACCGCGATGTTGCCGCTGCGCCAGACCTTGACCACACCGACCCGCTGGCCCGCTTCGACCGGTGCCCGCACGGGCCCGCTATAGACGACGCGCGCAATCAGCTTGTCGCTGCCGTTCTTGTGCACCATCACCTTCACCGGATTCTTGGCGACCAGCTTCACCGATCGGCTCTCGCCGCCGAACACCTTGGCGTAGCCGACGGGCTGATCGGCGGCGATCAACGTGCGGGTCTCGAAATTGCGGAAGCCCCATTCCAGCATCTTCTTGGCTTCCGTGGCGCGATCCTCGGGATCGTCGAGCCCGTTGACGACGACGATCAGCCGCGTGCCGTTCTGCACCGCCGAGCCGACCATGCCGTAGCCGCCTTCCTTGGTGTAGCCGGTCTTGAGACCGTCGGCACCTTCCATCGAATTCAGCAGCGGATTACGGTTGGGCTGGCGGATCTTGTTCCAAGTGTACTCCTTCTCGCCGAACAGTTTGTAGAACTCCGGAAAGTCCAGAATGATATGCCGGGCAAGGATGCCGAGCTCGCGCACGGTCATCTTGTTGGCGGGGTCGGGCAGCCCGTTGGAGTTACCGAAAGTCGATCTGGTGAGGCCGAGCTCGCGGGCGCGCTTGGTCATGAAGTCGGCCGCGAAGATTTTCTCGTTGCCCGCCATGGCCTCGGCCAGCGCGATGCAGGCGTCGTTGCCGCTCTGGATGATCGCGCCGTGCAGGAGATCGTCGACCGAGACCTTGCTGTTGATGGCGGCGAACATGGTCGAGCCGCCCGAGGGCGCCCCGCCCCGGCGCCAGGCGTTCTCGCTGATCCGGTACTCGTCGGTCAGCTTGATGTCGCCCTTCTTGATGGCATTGAAGACGACCTCTGCGGTCATCAGCTTCATCATGCTGGAGGGCGCGCGCAGCTCGTCGGCGTTCTTCTCGAACAGCACGCTGCCGCTGGAGGCTTCGATCAGGATGGCGGTCGGAGCATCGCCGTCGAAGCCGGCGTCGTCCGCCTTCTTGGCGCCCTGGACGCTCTGGTTGGCGGCCAGAACCGCCCCACCCCAACCTATGCCCACAGCCAGAACCGTCGCGATCAAGCCGCGCACCAGCGCTCCGGCGGTGAAGCGGCTGCGACGTAGCGAAGAAGGACGTAATGCCATGGCCAAGCCCTGAGAGCGGCGTTCTAACAGCTGGTACCGGTGCGAACAACACGAGGTTGGAGGCCTGCCGCGAGATTGCACGATTCTCGCCGCGCCCCTATCGTGGCGCCTTATGTTTCTCGACCAAACCCCTGAAACAAGGCGGAAAAGCGATGTCTTCCACCCGTGTGATCAAGACCAACGGCATCGATCTCTTCATCCGTGAAGCCGGCCAGGGTCCACTGGTGGTGCTGTGCCATGGCTGGCCGGAGCTGTCCTATTCCTGGCGCCACCAGATCCCGGCGCTCGCCGAGGCCGGGTTTCGCGTCGTCGCCCCCGACATGCGCGGCTACGGCCAGAGCGCCGCGCCGCCTGACATCGCCGCCTACTCGATCTTCGACACGGTTGGCGACGTGGTCGGCCTCGTAAAGGCGCTGGGCGAGACCAAGGCGATGGTGGTCGGTCACGATTGGGGCGCGCCGGTGGCTTGGCACGCGGCGCTGTTCCGGCCCGACATCTTCACGGCGGTCGCGGGCCTGAGCGTGCCGCCGCCGTTCCGCGGCCGTGGCAAGCCGCTCGACCTGTTGCGCCAGGGCGGCGTCACTAATTTCTACTGGCAGTATTTCCAAACCCCCGGCGTCGCAGAGGCCGAGCTGGAGCGAAACGTCGCCCGCACCATGCGCATCGTGCTGGGGGGACGGGGCCTGGCCGATCCCAGCGCCGCCATGTTCGTGCAGGAGGGCAAGGGCTTTCTCAGCCACGCCACCGCCGAGGAGCCACTGCCCGGCTGGCTTAGCGAGGCTGATTTGGCCTATTTCACCGAGAGCTTCCGAAAGTCCGGCTTTCGCGGCGGGCTGAACTGGTACCGCAACATCGACCGCAATTGGGAGCTGACGGCGCCCTGGCAGGACGCGCAGATCCGTCAGCCCTCGCTGTTCATCGCCGGCTCCAGGGACGCCGTCATCACCGGGCTGATCGGCGCCAAGCGCGTCAACGAGCTCGAGCGCGTGCTGCCCAATCTGAAGCGAAAGCTGATCATCGAGGGCGCCGGCCATTGGGTGCAGCAGGAACGGGCCGACGAGGTGAACGCGGCGCTCGTGGCCTTCTTGAGGGAGAGCGCGGCCTAGTAGAGGCCGCGGCCGCTCAGGATGTTGCGGGCTTCGGCGGCGCCGTCGGCCGATGAGGACGCGTTCTCGGCGGCGTAACGGCCGTCCTCCTCGTAGGACACGGCGCGGGCGTTCTGGACCGCCCGGCCCCGGCTGCGGCTCGAGGCCGACATTTCCGAGGTCGCATTGAGCGAGGCCATGTCGGCCGAGGTGGTGCCGAGATTATAGGGCCGCCCCTCCGGCATCGGCACGTCACCGCGAATGGCAGCGCGGCTCGATCCCGGCAATTCCGGCACGAAGGGCCTTGCCGAGGCGACACGGACCATCGAAGGCGATGGCGCCGGGACGCCGGTGCGCAGGGTTGCCAGAAGCTGGCGGTCGTCGGAGCCTTCAAGCGGCGCCCGGCCGACATATTCGACCCGAACCTTGGCGACACCATTTCCTTTGAATTCAAGGAGTTCGGCAGCCTTGTTCGAGACGTCGATGAGGCGATTGCCATGATAGGGCCCGCGGTCATTGACGCGGACGATCAGCGACTTGCCGTTCGAGACATTGGTCACCCGGGCGTAGGACGGCATCGGCAGGGTCGGATGCGCGGCGGTCAGCGAGGTCATATCGAACACTTCGCCATTGGCGGTCAGCCGGCCGTGGAAATCATCGCCGTACCAGGAGGCCATGCCCTCGGCGCGATAGTTGACGTCCTCCTCCGGCACATAGGTCCGGCCGGCCACGACATAGGGCTTGCCGACACGGTAGGCGCCGCCGCCCTTCGGGACCGGATCACCCAGAGCCACAACCCGGGGGCTCGAGGACACGCCGTATTTCGGATCGACGCGGCTGGCGAACTTGTTGGAGGACGCGCAATTGGCAAGCGCAAGACAGGTTGCGACCGCCGCAACAGCACGCGCGGCCCGCAAAACCGAATCTGACCGTCGGATCCCCATGCGCCCCAAATACCACTTCGCCGGAGGCGTACCCATCCCGCTATGCTACGGGGAGCGCCGTCCAGTCCTCTTATCCGAAGCGGCCCACCACCGCGTCGGAAGCAGTAACGATAACGCAACCCGAACACGGCGGAAATGGGGAGCCCACCGCGATCCCGCCGGGATGGTAAACGGGACGTTCGCATTTTTCCGTTGTTCTAGGGAGCGACGGCGTCTGCTGTGCAACGGCTGGACATTCTGTTGCGCCAAATCCTCACTCCACCCCCATTGTCGCGCCGCTCGCCGAAATTCTTTTGACTGTGCAAGGCCGCACGCGTTTTCTCGGATGCAAGGGCGGATCTGGAATTTAACGATGATCGAGACGGTTTCGGCACTGATGGGTTTGGTAAGCGCGGGGATCTTCCTGGCCCATGCGTTTGAAGGCTACCGCACGAGGGCCTAAAGGCACTCGCGCGAACGGCAAGCATCACCTCTTTCGAGACGGCGCGTTCGGCGAATTCTGATCGATCCGACCGAGCATCGAAGACAAGAGCGGCAGGTGTCCCATGCGCAACCATGACCTGGTATCCGATGGCTTCCTGGCATTGACCGCCGGCGGCTTGGTCCTGCTCTGCTCGAGCCTCGTGGCCTTGGCCTTCGCCTGAGCGCCGCCACCGGGTCATCAGCACTTCCCCGCACATACCGCTGAAGCTGGCTGGTCAGAAATAGGCGCACCGCCCGATCCCGGCCGTCGCACGGCCGAAGGTGGGACGCGCACCGCTCTTCCGCCGGCCGTCTTGTCGGGCTAGGTGAAAGCGAGATCGTCTCGATCGCGCTGCTGCGCACTTTCATCGAGGCCGGCAATCTCGGCTCGGACCGGACCGGCTTCACCGAGACCGGCGTGATGTGGCAGGTCCTGATCCACATCACTTTAATTCTCCCGGCGATCGGCATCGCCTATGTCGACAAGCTCAGCGATTGCGGAATGCGAAAGCTCGGCGCCAGCCAGCTCGGCTGGGCCGAGATCGTTTACCATTCATTAAGCAGACTCAGCGCCGCATGGCTTGGGCACACCGAGAGCTGACGCATGAACAAAGAGCTGCGGGAGTTTCGACGGCTTGAACGGGTCTGCCTGGAGCAGGCCGCGCTATGCGACATGGATCTCACGCGAAGCGGGCTGCTCAAAGTCGCCGACGACTGCCGGGCGGCGGCCGAAGCGATCGGCGCGCGATCGCCACGGGGCGCATTTGCAGTCGCCGTTTACGCGCTGAAGCATGCCTTGAGCCCGACGCGCATTCCCGGCCGGCACTAACGACGAAGAAAGGCGACGGACGGGGTACCCGTCAGCCCTTGGCCTCGGCCTGTTCGCGCGCGAGGCGCTCGGCTCTCAACCGCTCCTTGTTGGCGTAAAACGCCTTCTGCGCCACTTCATGATCGCGCATGGCCTTTTCGGCCTCGATCCGGCGTGCCGCATCGCGCGCCTGGCGCTGTTCGGGGGTCAGGGGTTTGCGTCGGAATGAAAGGTCTTCAGTCATGCCAAGAGAACGCGGCGGCAAGGGAAAAGTTCCGCGTGTTCCGCTGAGTGGCACGTTTGGCGGCCCAAATATTGCGAAAACAACCCCATGCACAGTAGCCAAGTCCTTCTGCAGGAAGGATTTTTCCATCATGCGCCTGAGGCCGCGGGCCCGTCGGACAAGGCGAGACGATCATCTCCCGTCGGCGGAGATCTCGATGTCCGCAATCACAGGCAAATGGTCTGAATAGGCCCTCGCCTCTGCGTCGGTCCAGACTTTCCCGATCCGGCTGTCGGACGTTGCATAGATCCGGTCAAGCCGCATCAGGGGTACGCGCGACGGGAAAGTTCGCAGCTGCGTCCGGTTTGGGCAGACCTGCGCGAGCACGCGCCGTACCGATCTGACCCAGAACCAATCGTTGAAATCGCCGAGAACGACGGTCCTTGCCGGCTTCACCAGGCTCACCAGAGCCCGGGCTTGCGCATAGCGCTCGTGGATACTCAAGCCGAGATGCGTGGCCACCACGCGCACATCGCCGGCAGGCGTCAGCAAATCCGTGGCAATCGCTCGACGCGGCTCCCGCTCGCGATACGACACGTCGACGATCTCGGGCACGGCGGCGAATGGAAAGCGGCTCAGGAGCATCTGACCGTAGTCGCCGTCCGCCGTGACGATCGACTTGGCGTGAATACGGTGATCGCCGACGACACTCGCCAGCTTCGCAAACGGATCGTCTGACCGCGATCGCGAATCCACCTCCTGAAGCGCGACGACATCGGGGCCCCATTTGCGAACGATGGAACAGATACCCTCCAGATCGAACTTCGGATTGAGGTTGAACGTGCCATGCACATTCCACGTCATGAAGCGCATCGGCGCCATCAGCGCCTCCCGGCGAGCCAGGTCGCGACGAATTGCGCGCCTGCGCAGATCGCGAGCCACCCAAGGAACGCCAGCACGAGCAGCAATATGTTGGTCCAGGATGCATTCCTGGCCAGATCCGCGATCTGGGCGCCCAGAACTGCCATTGCGAGAATCCCGGGCGTCATGCCCAGCAGAGTTCCGACCAGGAAATCGCGCAGAGGCAGCGTGCTCGCACCAGCCACGACGTTCACGACCGAGAACGGCGCGATCGGAATCATCCGGATGACGACGACGGCCAGAATGCCCTTGCCGACGACGCGTTCCTGGATGCGCGCGGCACGTCGCCCCAGCAGACGCTGAAGGCGTTCTCGGCCGAGCACCCTCCCGATCGCAAAAAGGATGAAGGCGCTGAGCAAGACGCCCACCATCGCGGTGACGAAACCCAGCCACGGTCCGAGTGCGGCGGCAGTTGCCGCAATGAGGACGAGAACCGGAAACACGACCAGTCCGCCGACGACAAAAGCTGCGATCGCGAATGGCGGTCCCCAGACCGACTGCGCGTAGGCAGACAGGAATTTCAAGATCCGGCCCGCATCGGCAAAATCGCTCAAGGACGTGTACGACCAGGCTATCGCCAGTCCCAAAAGCGCCACGGCTATGGAAACGATCCCGATGATCGTCTTTGTGGTCCACATGCGAGATGCCGCCCGTTCGAGATGAAGAGGCCGTTCAGGATCCGCAACCGGCTGTACCATCGTGGCCAGTGTGCTGGTCAGGACCGAGAACTCCACGTCCCGCAGCGCCTTCGTCCCGCCGGCGCTCGAGACGTCGTCCAGCAGCGCAAAAAGACGATCGTCATGTTGTGCGACAGCCTGTTCATCGACACCGCAGAAATGAGCGACCAGGCGATGGCGAACCGATGTGATGAAAGCCCTGTGCTCGTCGGACGAGGCTTCAAAGATGAGATCGCATTCGCTGTCGGCGCCCATTGAGCGATTGTTCAAGTTCGCCGAGCCAATTCTGAGGATGCGGTCATCGACGATCATGAGCTTGCTGTGCACCATCACGGCAGCCTCGGTGTTCCCGCTGCGCGAAACCGGATGGACGAAGCGGATACGATCCGCGACGCCGGCCGCGCTGAAGCAGTCGATAAAGGCGCCACGACCGTTCTGCATGGCCTGGGATTCCACCCACGAGGAATGCAGTCTTGGCGTGACGACCAGAACCCGCAGCGAAGGCACACGCAGCATCTGCTCCGCCAATTCACGCGCGATCTTGATGGCGCTGGTAAACTGGTTTTCGATGTAGACGAAGCGCGTCGCTGACCGGATCGCTGCGATCAACGAGCGTTCGACCTCCCTGATCGTCGAACCTGTGGGACAGACCACCTCGGTCCTGGCGATACCCACCGGCAAGTGCTCGGCCTCGACCGGCACATTCGCCGGCCACCGGATGCTCTTCGGCGCGCGCCGATCACGAACCTGTTGGCCTGCCGCGCGCCAGCGTTCCTCTGCGAGTTCAAACAGCCGTGCCGCAGCGTCCCCGTCGACGATGCATTGAACATCATGAAACGGCGGGTACGGCTTGCCCTGGGGATCGCAGCGCAAGGCGTGATCAGCGCGATGATCACTCG
Source organism: Bradyrhizobium sp. 199 (assembly GCF_023073355.1). GTDB lineage: Bacteria > Pseudomonadota > Alphaproteobacteria > Rhizobiales > Xanthobacteraceae > Bradyrhizobium. Next base: position 1,482,605 of record NZ_JADPJI010000005.1, on the reverse strand, counting down.
TGTCCCAGCGCCTGATGGTCAGATCGAGCCCGCCGACGAACGCGAGGGAACCGTCTATACAGACGATCTTCTGGTGTTGGGCCGAGCCAAACGGAAGCGTGGCATCGAGATGAAAGCGGACGCGGCCATCCGTGTCGGCGGTGAATTTTGCCGCGGAATTCCATTCCCTTTCGGAGGCATAAAACGAGACGAAGTCCCAGACGAGGATGTTGATCTGCAAGGCGGGACGCCGTCGAACCAGCGCGCGCAGGAATGGGCCAAGCTGTTCCGGCAAGCCGTCATCCGCCTGCCCGGAATCTCCGACCAGCCGGGTCTCGCTATGGATGTCCCATCCGATGACGAAGACGAGATCTTGCGCCTCCAGCAGCGCATTACGCAGGGCCGCGAAATATGCGGCAGCATCGTTCAGAACCGCCACGCGCCGCGCCTTGCACCGTCGCCAAACGGTGTCGCCGGGGATCAGGTTCGACGAACTCTGAAGCAGGTGGACCTCGCAATTTGCATTCGCGTCTAAACGCTCCGAACGCTCAAGCGGTTCCACGTGTTCAGGACTGCAGGCGACTGCACGGCAAGTGGTGCCGGCGTCACGGCGCCCGCTTCGGCACAGTCCCCGATCTATTTTGTTCGGACAGTCTTTGCACCGGCGTCTCTCAAGACGTCTGCGATCTTCTCAGGGGCGTCGCCGTGAAAATCCACGGACACCTCGATCCGACCTTCCAGCTTCTGATGCCCCTCCGGCGCAGGCGCGGCTTTGGCGTCAGGACCGGCCGAGCGTGTCCCCGACGTGTTCGCATCGCCAGCGGGCTGCACGAAGACGTCGCTTCGCGGCACGCCGCATTCCTGCACGACATGCTCAACCGCAAGCTCGGCGCCGCGTCGCGTGTCGAATTCTCCGATGATGGTACTTTCCAAGGGCGCACTCCGTGGATGGACGAGAGTGCGAATAACGGGCGAATTGGGGCCAGGTTCCTGATGTTCAGAACCGGAGTATCCCGAACAGGACAAGCAGCGCGACAGAGATCAAGCCGGATACAAGCAGCGAGCCCAAGCACCCTAGCCGGTTGGAGAAAAAGAAGAACATGCGTAGCCCGCAGTGAAGCGTTTCCACCGAGCTAATTGTTCAACATCGACAGCGTTCCGAGGGACCCTCTTGTGTCCTGATCGTCGACCGCGTGACTCGTGAGCGAATTGGCCGTGTTCCGGAGCGCGATGGGCAAGAACTATTCCATGCGCGAAACGTTGAGTTCGCGATGTCCGATGCTTTTGATTATTTTCGCGCGCATGCCATTCGGGCGCTGTGCAAGGCCCGGGCGATGCCGCGCGGACGTGTGAAGCATCTGCAGTTCGTGGTGGCCCGGATTTATCACCTGCTTACCAAGGAGGCCGCGTACGGCCCCAACCTGCAGCATATGGATGACTTCCGGGCAGCCCAGAAGCTCGAGGAGTCCATCGACTGAATTGAAATGACGGTGACGCTGCACGCCCTCCGCCGATGCGTTCAGCGCCCTTTGGGAGCGGTCCTTGACTGCGACTCGCCAAGGGACTCGCCAAGCCAGGGATTGATGGCGAGCGACGCACCGGCGGCGCCGCCGGCTTCATAGGCCGTCATCGACACCATCCGGCTGGTGCTGCGCTGGGTCCGCATCTTCAGGTCGAGCTTGTCGAGCTCCGCATCGACCACCGAGGTCTTGAGGACCACCAGCCCGCGGCCGGTGCTTTCGTTGACCTGATCGCGGCTGGCCTTGATTGACAGCAGCCTGTCCGCGATCGACGCCACCATCCCGAGCGCGAAGGACGCATTGGCCAGATGCCGCTCCTGGTGCCGGAACCTGCTGTAGTCGGCCGAGGTCTTGAAGCGGCCAAGCTCGGCGCGCACGGCGCTGTCGATCAATTCGGCCAGATAATGCGCGACCTCGATATCAGCGCCGAGACCGAAGAACACATAGCTGCTCTCGCCGGCCGCGTTCTTCTCGCGCCAGACCCGACAATCGCAGAAACGAGCGATCGCGCCGATGCAGTCGTCCAGGGGAATTCGCTTCTTGCGATGGGTCTCGTAGACCCTCCGTTCGCACGGCGAGGCGCGAAGTTCGACGTCGGAGAGCGACAAATCATGGCGATCCAGCAGTTCGGCGACCTTGGCAGCGGCAGACAGCGCCTCGTCCTCGGTGCAGCCATTGGCGATCGTCTTGGCGCGCAACGCATGAATGCGGAGCTTGAGCTTGTCGAGCGCGGCCGGGTTGGACGTCTGATTCACCGATCACCTGCCCGGGAAAAGCCCGACCGATAGACCCGTCGGATAAACTGGCGGAAGGGGTGGGATTCGAACCCACGGTACCCTTGCGGGCACGCCGGTTTTCAAGACCGGTGCCTTAAACCACTCGGCCACCCTTCCAAGTCCGAATTGCTGTCGCTTAACGCAGTCGACGGCCCAAGGCAACGCGAAGTTGGCGCCTCGCCTCCGGCGTATGCGCCTGCCCTCTGTCAGGCGAGCGTCAGCTTGTTCCTCTAGCTTGGCGACAGGTTCGGCGCCACCGCGCGCCGACGTCTCGGCAATCCGACACTGGCGACACCTCCCAGGGCGTCGCCGGTTGCGAGGCCCGGCAGGATCTGTCTCCAGGTCCGGGCCTCGTTTTGCGGCGCGCAACAGAAAACGGCGCCCCGTGAGGAGCGCCGCTCGAAGCCTTCCTCGTCCTTGGCCTCAGTACCCGCAGGAGGCGCAGTTCATCTGCACCGGGGCGTAATAGGAATAACCTGGCTGGACCATCTCGACGCGCTGGCGGGTGGCGTATTGCGGCGGGATCTGCTGGTACTGCACGCTCGGCGGCGCCACCATCACGGTCTGCGGCACCATCACGGTGCGATACTGCGCCGGCGTGCGGTGCGCGACCGTGGCGCCGGGCGAGACCATCACGGTCTCGTCGACGGTGCGGTATTGCGGCTGCACGTATTGCTGCTGATAGCAGGTGGTGCACGGCGGGGGTGCGTAGCAATTGTGGCAGCCGGCGGAGGCCGCGCCCGTCATGGAAATCGCGGCGACGGCGGTGGAGAAAACAACGGCGAGAGTACGAGACATTGCGGTGGTGCCCCAATTGCCAAAATGGATTTGCGAAGGTCGGCGCAGTATACGCCGCAAACTTCCGGGCTGCCGATGTTCGTCGGGGCATCCTTAATGCAAACGGCCGGCGAAAGCCGGCCGTTCAGAATTTGTTGACCATCCGCGTGAGGCGAATGTTGCGAATGCTCAGTTCGAACGACGCTTCACCTCACGCACCGCGCCGCGCGCGGCGCTGGTGGTGAGCGCTGCGTAGGCCTGCAGCGCGGTCGAGACGTTGCGCTTGCGGCCAATCGCCTGCCAGGCGGCATCGCCCTTCGCCTCTTCCGCGGCGCGGCGCCTGGCCAGCTCCTCGTCGGAGACCTCCAGGGTGATGCTGCGGTTCGGGATGTCGATCGCGATGCGGTCGCCGGTCCGCACCAGACCGATGTTGCCGCCTTCGGCCGCTTCCGGCGACAGATGCCCGATCGACAGGCCCGACGAACCGCCCGAGAAGCGTCCGTCGGTGACGAGCGCGCAGGCCTTTCCGAGGCCCATCGATTTCAGATAGCTGGTCGGATACAGCATCTCCTGCATGCCGGGGCCGCCGCGCGGGCCTTCATAGATGATGACCACGACCTCGCCGGCAACGACCTTGCCGCCCAGAATGCCTTCCACCGCCGCGTCCTGGCTCTCGAACACGCGGGCCGGACCTGTGAATTTCAGGATCGAGGCGTCGACGCCCGCGGTTTTCACGATGCAGCCGTCCTGCGCGAGGTTGCCGTAGAGCACGGCCAGACCGCCATCCTTGCTGAAGGCGTGTTCGAGGTTACGGACAACGCCCTTCTCGCGATCGATATCGAGCTCGTCGTAGCGGCGCTCCTGGCTGAACGCGACCTGGGTCGGAATGCCGCCTGGCGAGGCGCGGAAGAAAGTGCGGACGGACTCACTCTTGGAGCGCTTGATATCCCAGCGCTCCAGCGCATCGTTCATGGTCGGCGCATGCACGGTCGTGACCGAGGTGTCGATCAGCCCGGCGCGGTCGAGTTCGCCGAGAATGCCCATGATGCCGCCGGCGCGGTGCACGTCCTCGACGTGGACGTCGGCGACCGACGGCGCGACCTTGCACAGCACGGGCACGCGGCGCGACAGCCGGTCGATGTCCCCCATGGTGAACGCGACCTGCCCTTCATGGGCGGCGGCGAGCAGATGCAGCACGGTGTTGGTCGAACCGCCCATCGCGATGTCCAGCGTCATCGCGTTCTCGAACGCCTTGAAATTGGCGACATTGCGCGGCAGCACGGAGGCGTCGTCCTGCTCGTAGTGGCGACGCACGATGTCGACGATGGTGTGGCCGGCTTCGACGAACAGTCGCTTGCGATCGGCATGGGTCGCCACCACCGTGCCGTTGCCGGGCAGCGCAAGACCAAGTGCTTCCGTGAGGCAGTTCATCGAATTGGCCGTGAACATGCCCGAGCACGAGCCGCAGGTCGGGCATGCCGAGCGCTCGATCACCTTGACGTCCTCGTCGCTGACCTTGCTATCGGCGGCGGCGACCATGGCATCGATCAGGTCGACCGCCTTGGTCTTGCCCTGCAGCGTGACCTTGCCGGCTTCCATCGGACCGCCGGAGACGAACACGGCGGGGATGTTGAGGCGCAGCGCCGCCATCAGCATGCCGGGCGTGATCTTGTCGCAATTGGAGATGCAGACCATGCCATCGGCGCAATGCGCGTTGACCATGTACTCGACGCTGTCGGCGATCAGCTCCCGCGACGGCAGGCTGTAGAGCATGCCGTCATGGCCCATGGCGATGCCGTCATCGACGGCGATGGTGTTGAACTCCTTGGCGACGCCGCCGGCCTGCTCGATCTCGCGCGCGACGAGCTGGCCGAGGTCCTTGAGATGGACGTGGCCGGGCACGAACTGGGTGAAGGAATTGACCACCGCGATGATCGGCTTGCCGAAATCGGCATCCTTCATACCGGTCGCGCGCCAGAGGCCGCGGGCACCCGCCATATTGCGGCCGTGGGTGGTGGTGCGGGAGCGATAGGCTGGCATGGCGGTTTCCGTCCTCGGTTTGGCCGGGCGGGCGGAAAAATATGGAGCCGCCTCAGGCCTTTGTGGCCGGATAGCGCACGCGGGGAACGCGCGCAACGGGAACTTGAGCCGGACAGGGCTCCCCTGCTCCCGGCGCGGGCACGGCCGTTCCCCGGGCGCAGCGCAGCGTGCAACGGTGCGCTGCAGAACCGGGGTCCAGAGCGGCATGGGTCCCGACTCTGCGGCGCGGCACTCCGCGCCGCACCGCGTCCGGGACACGAGACCGGGCGAGCTATTGCAGTCGGATCGCCGGTCGCGCAGCCAGTCGCCGATCACGGAGAGGCCAGCGTGGTCACCACGATGTTAGTCGCGCGCTTGCATTGATGTCGGGCAACTGCGCGTGCAGGCGCATGCGCCGCGCAAATTCAAGCGCGATTAAATCCGTAGTGATCCGGAATGGAGTCCTATTGGGATGTCGCGTACATCGCGTGACATCGATCGGCGGCCACTTCCACGGGCATCACCCTCTGATCGCGCTACATGGGGTTGGGGGACCACATGGGGCGGGGGATTGAAGGCTGGGGCAAGGTGACGAGGTCCGGACTCCTAGGCACTCCGGACCTCGACGCTTTCTAAGATTGAACGCAGCAACGCGCCGTCCGGTGGGGCATCCGGGCGGCGCGTTGTCGTTTCAGCGTGGTTCTTCGGTCAGCGCGTCTGCGGCTCGAGCGTGACCGTGCAGTCGCCCTGCCCTTGCGTTGCGACCACGATATTGCCGGCGGGAGCGCCGAGGGCGATCGGCGCGGACGAGCCGCCGCCGGGCATCTGGACAATCACGCTCAGCGAATCCGTGCGTGCGGTCGAGCCCACGGTTGAGGGCTCTGCCTGGGCCACATTGCCCGAGGCGTCACGCCGCATGATCTGGCAGTTCACGTTGTTGCTCGCAGTGCTACCGCCGGCCGCCACGCTCGATGAGCCAGTGCCGCTCATCTGCGCGCGAGCTCGCGACGGATCGCGCGGCACCTGGCTGACGATCCGATGGGTGCGCGGCTCCACGATAACGACATCTTCCTCCGTGGCAAAATATTCGTAGTCCCGATATTGCGGCTCGATCGAGATGATCTCGGGCGGAAGCCGATGGAGACGCACGCGCGGGGGAATCGCCTCGCCGACCCGGATCGAGATGTTCAGATTGCGCTCCGGCTGCGCCAGGCGTGCACGGCTCACCGTTTCGGAGATCCGCACCTGCTTCTCGGACGTCACCTGGGTCTGCTGATTGACCTGGGTGTTGGTCTGCGTCGTTTGATTGGCTTGATTGGTCTGCGTGCCCGAGGTGCCGGGCGCGGTCTGCGCGTTGTTGGTCGGAGCCGTCCGGTTCGTATCGGTCGCAGTGGCCGGCCGGTTGTTCTGCTGCGCCGGCGGCTGCTGCTCGGCTGCGTTGCGGGGCGGCTGGGCCTGGTTACGCTCGTTCTGGTTGGCCGTAGCTCCCGTGCGCTCGTTGTGCTGACCAGCGGGACCGGTCTTGGACTTCTCGGACTCGGCCGTTGATTTCTGCGGCGCAGGCTTATCCTGCTTCGTCTCGGCGCTGCTCTTGCTGTCGCGTCCCGGTTTGGTGCTCTCGGCGTCACGGCTGCGATCGCGCGCAGGCTCGCGGGATTCCTGTGCCTGGTCCTTGGCCTTCGGCTGGTTACGCTCGGCAGAGTTGGCCGGCTGGCGCTTGTCGTCAGTCGCTTCCTGCTTGGCAGCGCCGCCGCCCTTGTCCTCGCGCCCCGCGCCCTGCAGTCGCTCCTGGGCGCCTTGCGCGCGTTCTTGAACGCGTTCTTGAGGCCGTTCTTGGGCGCCGCCGCGCTGCGGCGCAGCGCCTTTCGCGGGCTCCTCGGTCCGTCTCGGCTCGTCTCTACGCTCACCGGGCCCTTGGGCGTAGGCGAAGCCGGAGGCGAGCATCAGTCCGATAGCGGCGGTCGATAACATCAAGTGCTGGCGCATGGTCCCTCTCCTCGACAATTCACAACAACACACGCGAACGTTCTTCGGGTACGAAGGTTCCAGTGCAGGAACGAGGGCCGATCACGCCGGGGTCACATCGCGTCCGTGAGTGTGAGGCGGGCTGTGAATGTTACGGTGGTCTTGCCGACCAGCGCCATGCCTTCGACCTCGGCAGCACCGGCGGAATAGTCGCCGGAGAAACCGCATGTGACCTCCCGGCCGCCGAATGCGAGCATCCTGCCGACGGCTTCGGTGTGCTGGTTGACGATCATGTCGCCCCGCCACTTGCCGTTCCGGAACGTGTAGCTGCCGGTGTAGTAGAAAAAGCTGTCGCCGCCCATGATGCGACCATCGCTGAGCACGACCACGCCTCTGGCCTGCCCGCGCTTGCCGTCACGCATCTCGATGTCGAAGATGTAGAGGCCGTTGACGATCCTGGCCTCTCCACCCGCTTCTGCCCCATCCCCGGCCGACATCCGATCATCTCCCATGTCGATCCGCGCCCCGATCAGTTCGGCACGTTTCGTTCGAGATCTTCGAGCCACGCGGCCGCGCTCGAATCCGAGGGCGCGCGCCAGTCGCCGCGCGGTGACAGCGAGCCGCCGGCCGAGACCTTCGGCCCGTTCGGCATCGCCGAGCGCTTGAACTGGCTGAAGGCAAAGAAGCGGCGCAAGAACACCTCGAGCCAGCGCCGGATCTCGGGAAGCTCGTAGGCCTTGCGCCGGTCGTGCGGAAACGCCGGCGGCCATTCGCCCTTGGCGACGTCCTTCCAGGCATGCTGCGCCATGAACGCGATCTTGGACGGCCGCATGCCGAAGCGCAGGGTGTAGAACAGGTTGAAATCCTGCAACTCATAAGGGCCCACGGCCGCTTCGGTGCTCTGCGGCTTCTCGCCGGCCTCGACCGGTACGAGTTCGGGCGAGATTTCGGCCACCAGGATCGCGCCGAGCGTCCGGTTGACGTCGTCGCCGAACTGTTTCGAGGAGATCACCCAGCGGATCAGATGCTGGATCAGCGTCTTCGGCACACCGGCATTGACGTTGTAATGCGCCATCTGGTCGCCGACGCCATAGGTGCACCAGCCGAGCGCGAGTTCGGAGAGATCGCCGGTGCCGATGACAATGCCGCCGTGATGGTTGGCGAGCCGGAACAAATAATCCGTGCGCAGGCCCGCCTGTACGTTCTCGAAGGTGACGTCGTAGACCTTCTGGCCCTCGCCGAAGGGATGGCCGATGTCCTGTAGCATCTGCGTCGCCGTGGTGCGGATGTCGAGCTCCTGCCAGCTCGTGTGCAACGCCTGCATCAGCGCCAGCGCATGGGTCTTGCTCTCGCTGCCGGTGGCAAAGCCCGGCATGGTGTAGGCCAGGATGTTTTCACGGGGCAGACCGAGGAGGTCGACCGCCTTGGCGGCGACGATCAGCGCGTGGGTGGAATCGAGCCCGCCCGAGACGCCGATCACGACGCGCTTGGTGCCGGTGGCGCGCATGCGCTGCACGAGACCGGCGACCTGGATGTTGTAGGCCTCATAGCAATCCTGCTCGAGCAGACTTTCGTCGCTCGGTACGAACGGGAAGCGCTCGACCTTGCGCAGGAAGCCGATGTCCGCGGCCGGCGGGTTCAAGGCGAACGTCACCTTGCGGAAAAACGCCTCGCGCTGGCGGCGATTGTCGTCGAACGTTCCCATCAGGGCGCGTTCCTGCCTGAGCAGGTCGAGATCGATGTCGGCGTAGGTGATCTGGCCGCCCTGGCGGAACCGCTCGCCCTCGGCCAGCAACACGCCGTTCTCGTAGATCGAGGTCTGGCCGTCCCAGGCAAGATCCGTGGTCGATTCCCCCGCCCCGGCGGCGGCGTAAACGTAGGCCGCAAGACAGCGCGCGGAGGTCGATTGGCACAGCAGCGCGCGCGAGCGCGCCCGGCCGATCGTGATCGGGCTGCCCGAGAGATTGATCAGGACGCTGGCGCCGGCGAGCGCGAGTTCCGCGGACGGCGTCACTGGGATCCACATGTCCTCGCAGATTTCGACGCCGATGGTGAGGCCCGGGACGTCGTCGGCCGAGAACAACAGGTCGATGCCGAACGGGGCCTGCAGCCCGCCGAGCGCGATCGTCTCCCCGGCCATGCCGGCACCGGAGGCGAAATGCCGGCCCTCGTAGAATTCGCGGTAGGTTGGCAGGTAAGTCTTCGGCACCACGCCGAGAATGTTGCCACGATGAATGACCACGGCGCAGTTGTAGATGCGAAGGCCAAAGCGCAGCGGGGCGCCGACGATAAGGACCGTCATCAGCCCTGCGGAGGCCTCGACGATGCCCGCGAGGCCGCGCTCGACCGCATCGAGCAGAGGATCCTGCTTGACCAGATCTTCGATCGCATAGCCGGACAGGCACAGCTCGGGAAACACGGCGACCGCCACCGACTGCTCGTGGCAGGCATTGGCCGCCGCCAGCACCGCCTTCGCGTTGGCCGAGGGATCGGCGACATGGGAGGTGGTGACACAGGCCGCCACGCGCGCAAATCCGTGGGCGTAGATCGAGTGGAAAGTCATCGAGCGCAGTACCCTTGATGTCGTCGCTGCCGAAGCCGTCAGCTCCGGACCATATGTAGCCCATCGGCTGCGGCCCGTGCAGGCCATCCGACGTCATGCATAACGGACTTGCAGGATAGGCTGCCCGGCGCCTGGCGAGTTCAGGCACCGCGGGCCAGCACGCCGGACAGGTCGTCGCGCAGCCATTCAGCGATCCGCGGCCAGGCATGCGCATGGGTGTGCGCACCCATGAACAGGCCAAGATGGTTGCTCGGCTCGGATGCCGCGGCGATGAAGGCCGGCGGCGTGCCGAGGAGACCTGCGGTGGCAAGCGCCTGCACAGCCGGCACGACGTCGTCGTCGAGCCCGGCGAGCAGGAAGACCGGTACCTTGACGGCCCTCAGATCGACCGTGCGGCCCAGAGCTGTGAAACTGCCGGCGGCGATCTGGTTCTCCCGGAAGATACGGTTGACGGTCTCCAGATAATATTTGCCTGGCAGATCGAGCGCCTCCGCGTTCCAGCGATCGAAGCGCGCGAGCAGCGCCGCACCCTCCTCGTCCGACAGCTCTTTCTGCAACGCAGCTGCGATATCGTCTCGGTCTGGCGCCTTGGACCACAAGCGGAGCATCTCCTCGCCACTGACATTGCCGCCGCCGCGGGCGACGAGCTGGTCGTAGACCATCTCGGGTGCGTTACGGGTCAGCCGGCACAACGAGGAATCGACCGACAGGTCCACGGGAGCACCGGCGAGTACCAGCCGCCGCACCTTGGCCGGAAAGCGCGCCGCATAGAGCAGCGACAGCCAGCCGCCCTGGCACAGGCCGACCAGATCGACCGGCGCGCCGATCTCGTCGATCGCGACGTTGAGATCGGCAAGATAACTGTCGATCGAGAGATAACGCATGTCCGGCGTAGCCGAGCGCCAATCAGTGAGATAGATCCGGTCAATGCCGCCGTCTCGCAGCGACCCCACCACGCTGTGGCCGGGTGCGAAATCGGCAATCAGGGCCCGATGCAGCGCATAGGGCGCGCACACCAGCACTGGCTGGCCGGACCGGGTCCGCGAGCAATCGCGCAGGCGCATCGTCGCGAGCTCCAGCGCAATGCTGTTGGGCGTCGTCCACGCCAGTCTGCTCTCATCCTGCTCTGCCCGGCCGCGCTCGACCCACCAGAAGCAAGCGTCCATGGCGAGCCGCGCCGCCGCAAACGGCCATAGCAGCGGCTCGTCAGGGGGATGATCCGGTCCGCCCGGCTGTTTGGCGATCTTTTCCACCATGACTTTCTCAAAGGTCCTACAGAATAGCCTCGAGGCTGACGACGGAGATGCCGAGGTCCCGAAAACTCCGATGGGCCGCGGCCACCGAACCGTCGAGATCGATGCCACGGCAGGCGTCCTCGATGACGGCCACTTCCAAGCCGGCCTTGCGCGCATCCTCCGCCGAGAAGCGGACACAAAAGTCCAGCGCGAGACCGGCGACAAAGACGGTCTTCAGCTCACGTTCTCGCAAATAGCCGAGCAGGCCCGTCGGCGTCCGACGGTCGTTCTCGAACAACGCCGAATAGGAATCGATCTCGCGGCGAAACCCCTTGCGCACCACGAGGCTCGCGCAAGTGATGTCGAGATCGCGATGGAATTCGGCGCCCGAGGTGCCTTGCACGCAATGTGCCGGCCAGAGCACCTGGGTGCCGTAATCGAGCTCGATGGTCTGGAACGGCTGCTTGCCCGCATGGTTCGGCGCGAACGAGACGTGGTCGCGCGGATGCCAATCCTGGGTCAACACCACGTTGGCGTATTTTTGGGCGATGCGGTTGATGGCGGGGACGACCTTCTCGCCGCCGGGGACCGCAAGCGCTCCGCCGGTGCAGAAGTCGTTCTGCACGTCGATCGCCAGCAGCACGTCGCGCTCGGAAATCTTCATCGCCAGTCTCGTTCGATGTGCCGGGTGCGCCGGCGCCAGACCCGTCCCCTTAGTGTCGGTCTTCCCGCGCAGCTTCGCAACCGCCGGGGCCGTGCAAGCCTGCGCGAATTGGCCAGCTGCCGACAGCCAGTATGCAACGGTTTGGCCTCGTCCGTGTTGACTAGGCGCACCCGACGGCGGATTCTCGCGCTGTCCGCGACGGGCGGATCGGGTCAAAGCGTGGAGGACAGGGTTGGCGCGGCCGGATGGCTGTGGCAGCCACGAAGTCATGAGTATCGGCAAGACAGGACAGATTCTTCTCGCCGATATCGGCGGCACCAACGCGCGCTTTGGGCTGAGCCAGGGCGAATTGGGCCGCGGCGATTTCGATCAGATCGGACCGATCGATTATGTGAAGGTCGCCGACTTCCCGACCGTCCGCGAAGCGATCTCGGACGTCCTGGCGCGCGGTTCCGGTGGCGAGCGGCCTCACAGAGCCGTGCTGGCCGTCGCGGGTCCCGTCACGAACAACCGCTGCGTCATGACCAACAGTCCCTGGGTCATCGACGGCAATGAACTGCAACCGGCTCTCGGGTTCGACAGCGTCCATGTGCTCAACGATTTCGAGGTGGTCGCCTGGTCGCTGCCCGCCTTGCAGCCTGCCGATCTGATCCCGCTTGGCGGACAAGATGGCCTGCCCGGAGAGCCGCTGCTGGTGGTTGGACCCGGAACGGGCTTTGGCGTCTCGTGTCTGGTCGACCGCCATGGCGCGCGACTGGCCGTCGTCACCGAAGCCGGACACGCGACGCTGCCAGCGGAAAACGAGCGCGAGGAACGTGTGATCACGTGCTTGCGCCGGCGCCTCGGCCACGTCTCCATCGAGCGCGGCGCGCTCTCGGGTTCTGGCCTGCAAAACCTCTACGAAGCCTTGGCCGAGGTTGACGGCGCTCAAGTGCCGCAGCGCGATGCTGCCGGTATCACCAAGGCCGCCCTGGAGGGTACTTGTCCGGTCAGCCTCGCGACGCTGGAGATGTTCTGCGCCATCCTGGGTTCCGTCGCCGGCAATCTCGCGGTGACGTTCGGGGCCCGCGGCGGTGTCTATATCGCCGGCGGAATCGTGCCGCGGTTTCCTGAGTTCCTGATGGCATCCGCGTTCCGGGCACGTTTCGAAGCCAAGGGACGGTTCCAGGAGTATTTGCGGGACATTCCCACCAGGCTTGTGGTCAAGCCAGACGCAAGCTTCGTCGGGCTGAAAATGTTTGCCGACCACAACGTGGATTGAGGCGCGAGAACTCTCCCTGTTGCCGGGTTCCCATATTCACGGCTGATCAGCGCACGCGCAGTTCCACGCATGATCGTGCTTGCCTGCATGTTCCCGATGAGAAACAATAAGGCCGTGCGTGTCGTAGTTGCGGGGGCGTAGCATGCGTAAGCAGGATCTGGGTTTCGACTATCACCGGTATCACCGTCTGCTGAGCGAGGCGGACGACGAAGACAAGCGGCAGGCTCTGATCGACCTGTTGATCGAGGAAAAGGCGCGAGACCGGCTGGCTGCCCAGCGCGCTTCGGACCGTGCGGCCATGACGGCCTACACCATCGCCACCGTGCTGAAGAACGGCCGCAACTGAGGCTTGCAATCCGGCTAAGGTAGGCGCGAAAGCGGGAAGCGGTTGCGGTTTCATTAACGATTTCCCGCAATCTGATGTCAAACTCTTTGCTGTAAGAGTTCCCTCACCTGATGCAATTCAGGATCAACAGAGGGGGCAATAAACATGAGCATGATTTCTATCGCCGCGATGCCGGCCGTCGTGGAAGCGCGTTTCGCCGATACGTCCTTCAAGACCATCTTGCTGCTCTGCTGCACGGGCCTGGTCGCCTCGTTCGGCCTGATGGCGCACGGCATCAACCTCGGCGCCGGCCTGATGTGAGATCGCGGCAAATTCCGTTGCCAAATGGCCGCCCCGACGGGCGGCCATTTTCGTTGGCAAACTCGGTGCGGCGCCTTCGCTGTCACTCAGCGCGGCGTCTTCGCTCAGTGCGGCGCTTCGACGGGGGCTCCCGGAAACATCGAGTCGATCATCGCCTTGAGCTGATCCATTGCGATCGGCTTGCGCAGGATCGGCCTGCGTCGCAGCAAGGACGGCAGCAGTTCCGGACCATACCCGGTGGCGAACAGAAACGGCTTGCCGCGACGCTCGATCAAGTCGGCGACGGGATCGACGTAGACGCCCATGAGATTGATGTCGAGGATGGCCAGATCGTATTGCGCGGTCATGGCGAACGCGCTGGCGTCGCCGACATTGTCCGCTTCCGCGACAACGTGGTGGCCGAGTTCCACCACCATGTCGGCGATCATCATCCGGATCAACGCCTCGTCTTCGACCAGGAAAACGGAGAGTCCGTCCGCCATTTCAACCCCGCAGTCAGCCTTCGTGAAGCTAAGCATACCTCAATTGTGGAGAGGATTCACGAATTCGTGGCGGGCGCCGTTAATTCACACGCGCCCGATCCGATTCAACTTGATCAATCCAATCCGCGCTCGTGGCTCAGGCGCACCATCTCCTGAATGAAGACCTGCTTCTGCTTGTCGTCGAGACTCGAAAAGAGCGGCTCGGCCGCGTCGGCGACATTGCGCTGGTCGGCGGCACGGTCGATCAGGAACTGCGACTCGTTGCGCATCTGTTCGATGATGTCGTCGGGCGGATCCCGCTTGGCGCGCGCAACCCGCAAGTTGAGCCGCTCCGCGCCGTTATGCCCCAGGTAGTGCATAGCGCTCGAGAAGCCGTACCAGTGCTTCTCCTGTTCAGGTGTGAGGTTCAGCTCGGTCTTGATCCGCTCGATATAAGAATCGCTGTTCGCAACGATCTGCTCGGCGGACTGCTGCGGGGCGCCGGTCTGGGTGAGGACCGTGACATCTTTATTATCCTTGCCCTGCGGTGTGTTCTTCGCCTCCTTGCTCGCCTTGGCGCCCTTGCCGGCTTTGGCGTTCTTGCCATCCTTGTCCTTGGCCGCGCCCTGCTGCTTGGCATCCTTCCCGGTGTCCTTGCCAGCATCCTTGCCGGCGTCCTTGGCAGCTGGAGCCTGATTTCCATTGTTGTTGCCGACGCCGAGCACGCCGGTGAAGACGCCGACCACGCCGCCGATTGCGCCCCCGAGCACGCCACCGACCGGACCTGCGGCCTTGTTCCCGGCCGCCGCGCCGTCCTGAACGCCTTTGACCAGACCTTGAGCATTAGCCGCGGCGGCGTTGCCGAGGAGCAGCGCGAGCACGGACCCCAGCGCAAACCATTGTCGCAGGTGAAGCCGCGCTGACGACGCCCGGTTGATCATTCTCATCTCCATCGTCGATCTGACTGGCCTGTCGGGCGGAGCCCGCGCCAATGCAACTCTATCGTTTCCGCCGCGCCAAGGTCCAGACGTGGCCGATTGCTGTCCACGCCCGAAAAGTCTTTGGCGCGAAGCGGTTATGCAGGCTCATTCGGAACTGCGGCGTAATTGCGCACGGATCGTTTGAGGGCTCGCCTGCACGACGTGTGCGTCGCAAAATGAACGACTGCGTTGACGCGTAACGCATGATCCCGGCGTGCAATCAAGACGGTGCCGGGCACACCATTAGTTCTAGACGAGGAGCCGTTCGGCTTTCTCGACAGAGGCGATCAATCATGATCTGATCGCGCTACCAATTGCTGCGGCCTGCGTGAAAGGTCCACGCCAGCCGATACCGCCAACAAGAAAATCGACAACAAGAACTCGATAAGCAAGAACTCAATAAGAAAGTCTCTCAGAGGAAACTCCAACAACAAACACCCAGGCGAGGAAACGAGATGTCACGCAAGACACTGACGCGACGTCAATTTGTGGCTGCCACTGCAATGTCCTCCGCGGCGCTGATCACGGCGCCCTATGTTCGGGGCGCTTATGCCGCCGGCAAACTCTCCATCGGCTTCTGGGACCATTGGGTACCGGGCGCCAACAAGTCCTCGACCGATCTCGTGAACGAATGGGCCGCGAAGGAGAAGGTGGAAGTCTCCATCGACTACATCACCAGCAACAACAAGAAGCTCGAATTGACCGTCGCCGCCGAAGCGCAGGCGAAATCCGGTCACGATATTCTCCAGATGCCGACCTGGTGGCCGCACGCCTATGCAGACCAACTCGAGCCCGTCAGCGACATCATGGAGCCGATCATCAAGCAAAATGGCGAGGTGAACGGCACGACCAAATATCTCGGCCAGGCCGGCGGCAAATGGCTTGCCGTCCCTGCCACCGTCGGCAGTCAGATCAAGGGCCCCTGCTCGCGCATCGACCTGATGAAGAAGCACGCCGGCATTGACGTGCAGGAGATGTATCCGGCCGGTAGCGTGCCCAAGGACGAGAACTGGACGATGGAAGCCTTTCTCAAGGCTGCCGAAGCCTGCAACAAGGCTGGCGTCCCGTTCGGGATCGGCCTCGGCGAGACCACCGACAGCGTCGATACCGCCGGCGCGATTTTCCAGTCGTTCGGCGCCGAGCTCGTCAATGCCAAGGGCGACATCACCGTGAAGACTGACGCCGTGCGTCAGGCTCTCGAATTCTACAAGAAGCTGATCGCGGTGCTTCCGACGGACGCGGCCTCCTGGGATGACGCGTCCAATAACAAGTGGCTGATCTCGGGCCGCGGTGCACTGATCCTGAACCCGCCGAGTTCGTGGGCCGTCGCCAAACGCGATGCACCACAGGTTGCCGAGCAATGCTGGACACACGGCATGCCGGCGGGTCCGAAGGGCCGCTTCGCGCCATTCCTGCCCTATTTCTGGGGCGTCTGGGCCTTCGGCAAGAACAAGGAGGCCGCCAAGAGCCTGCTGACTCATCTGTCGCAACCCTCTTCTATCGAGAAGTTCGTCGCGGCGAGCGGCGGCTACGATCTCCCGGCTTTCGCAAATATGACGAAGCTGAAGACGTGGGCCGAGGAAGGGCCGCCGAAGGGCACGCTTTATAGCTATCCCGACCCACACGGCCGCCAGACGATGTCGATCGCGGCCTCGCCGGCACCGCCGAAGATCGCCCAGCAGATCTACAGCCAGGCGACGTTGACCAAACTGGTGCTGCGCTATGCCCGTGGCGAGACCATCGAGCAGGCGCTCGCCTGGGCCGAGGGCGAGTGCGAAGGTTTCATGCGGAGCTGATGCCGGGTGCTCAGGGCGGTTCACGCAGTGACGCGTGAGCCGCCGAAAATTCCGCCTGTCCCATCTCCTTGTTGGGGGAAGCCGGCCAACGCGGTCGGCTTCCCTGTTGAACCTTCACGAAAGTCTTGACCATGGCCGATATCGTCGTTGAGCAAGGTCGTTCCGTCCGCGCTGGGAGCTCGCGCAAACGGGCCAGCCTCCGCAATGCGCTCAGGCGGAAGTCGACGATGGCGTTCTTCCTGACGCTGCCGCTGATTCTCCTGATCGCGCTGTTCGTGCTCTATCCTGCCTTTTACTCGATGCATCTCGCCACGCTGAATAAGTCGATGCAGAAGTTCGTCGCCTTGGGCAATTTCACTTTCCTGTTCAAGCGCGACACGTTCTGGATGGTGGTGAGGCAATCCTGCATCTTCGCCCTCACCGCCGTGTTCTTCAAAGCGTTGATGGGCTTCATTGTCGCTCATTTCGTCCACAACCTTCCGGCGAAGGGCCAGCGCAAGTGGCGCGGCATGCTGCTGGTGCCCTGGGTGATCCCGCCGGCGATGAGCACGCTGGCCTGGCTGTGGCTGTTCGATCCCTCCTACAGCGCCTTCAACTACACGCTGTCGTTCTTCGGCGTCGGCCCGATCCCCTGGCTTGGCGACACCTTCTGGGCGCGTTTCTCCGTCATTCTCGTCAACGTCTGGTATGGCGCGCCGTTCTTCATGATCATGTATCTGGCAGCTCTTAAATCGGTGCCTGACCAGCTCTACGAGGCGGCCGCGATTGACGGCGCCAATTGGTGGCAACGGATCTGGTACGTGACCCTGCCGATGATGCGCAACATCATCGCCATTACGACGCTGTTCTCGTTGATCGTCACCTTCGCCAATTTCGATATCGTGCGCATCCTGACCTCGGGTGGCCCGTTGGATTCGACGCATCTGTTCGCCACCTGGGCGTTCCAGGTCGGAATCCAGAGCAGTGATATTCCGCTCGGCGCCTGCGTCTCGCTGTTCATGGTGCCGATCCTCGCAGTCGCGGCGATCTTCATCCTACGCGACGTCAACAAACGCGGGAACGAAGCCTGATGAGCACGCTTGCAATCGACAAGGGCGGTCCCACGCGCAAGATCAAGTACCGGAGCATGAGCCGGGATCGGACCTGGGCGCTGCGCTGGTCCTACTTCTTCCTGGTGCTGTTCGCGATTTTCTCGCTTATCCCACCGATCTACATGCTGATCACCTCCCTGAAAAGCAGCGCGGAGATCTCGGCGGCGACCAATCCATGGTGGGTATTTCATCCTACCCTGGCGAACTACGTCGAGTTGTTGACGTCGAACCAGTTTTTACGCTTCTTCTGGAATTCGGCGGTCGTCTCCATCGTAGTCGTGTGCGTCACCATGCTGATCAGCATTCCTGCGGCCTTCGCGCTGGCGAGGATGAAGTTCTGGGGTTCGACGACGCTCGCGACCGGTGTTTTTCTCACCTACCTGGTCCCGGACAGCCTCTTGTTCATTCCGCTGTTCAAGATGCTCGCTGCGGTCCAGGACATCACCGGCATCACGCTCCTCAACCGATGGTACGTGCTGCTGTTCGTCTATCCGACGCTGACCGTGCCGTTCTGCACCTGGATCATGATCGGCTATTTCGCCTCGATCCCGAAGGAGCTGGATGAGGCCGCTCTCATCGACGGCGCCTCTTGGCTCCAGACCCTGACGCGGATCTTCATCCCGGTGGCGCTGCCTGGCTTGATCGCCGCGACCATTTTCGCTTTCACGGTGTCCTGGGCGCAGTTCCTGTATCCCCTGGTGTTCACGACCTCCATCGACCAGCTCGTGCTGCCGGTCGGCATCACCACAACGCTGATCAAGGGCGACGTCTTCAACTGGGGTCAGATCATGACGGGCGCGCTGCTGGGCGCGGCCCCGCCGCTGATCATCTATGCCTTCCTGATGGACTACTACATTGCCGGCCTGACCGCCGGCTCGACAAAGGGTTGATGTCTGATGGCTGAAGTTGCATTGCGGAAGGTGGTCAAGCGTTACGACGATGTCGAGGCGGTGCGCGGCATCGATCTCGACATCGCCGACCATGAGTTCATCGTGCTGGTGGGGCCATCGGGCTGCGGCAAATCGACGACCTTGCGGATGATCGCAGGGCTTGAGGACATCACCGATGGCGACATCACGATCGGTGGCGACGTCGTCAACGACGTGCCGCCGAAGGATCGCGACATCGCCATGGTGTTCCAGAACTACGCGCTCTACCCGCATATGACCGTTGCGGAGAACATGTCATTCGGGCTGCGGCTGAAGCACTATCCCAAGGCCGAGATCAAGGCGCGTGTGACAGAGGCCGCGCGGCTTCTGGACATCACCGACCTGATCGACCGCAAGCCGAAGCAGCTCTCCGGCGGCCAACGCCAGCGCGTCGCCATGGGGCGGGCCATCGTCCGCAACCCAAAAGTCTTCCTGTTCGACGAGCCGCTGTCCAATCTCGATGCGAAACTTCGCGTGCAGATGCGGATCGAGATCAAGAAGGTCCACCAGAAGGTGCGCACCACCACCGTCTACGTCACCCACGACCAGGTCGAGGCGATGACGCTGGCCGACCGCGTCGTGGTGATGAACAAGGGACGGATCGAGCAGATCGGCACGCCGAACGAGCTCTACCACAAGCCGGCAACGCGCTTCGTCGCCGGCTTCATCGGCTCGCCCGCGATGAACTTCATTCCGTGCCGCTTGGAAGACGTCGGCGGCAAGCTCAACGTCCGCCTGACGGACCGCATCTCATTCCCGTTGCCGCCGGCCCGCGCCGCCCGTTACAGTGCACTGCCCCGAACTGAAAACCTGTTGCTCGGCATTCGTCCCGAACATCTCACGGAATCGAATGCGCATCTGGAGCCGGGTGTCGAGACTTTCGACACCGTGCTTGATGTCACCGAGCCGATGGGAATGGAAACGCTGGTCTATTTCGGACTGGAAGGCACGCCGATCTGCGGCCGTGTCGATCCCAATGCCGGCGCCAAGGACGGGGCACCCATGCGTTTGGCGATGGACCTCAACAATATGCACCTGCTAAACGAGGCGACCGGCGCCGTATTGTGACGGCCGGGCAAGAAACTCGCGCAGGCAGGGGACGATGTCGACCAACAAGAAGAAAATCTTTGTCACGCAAACTTTGTCGCAAGGCGCGCGCGCCCTCCTCACCCAACGCGATGATATCGAGCTCGTCGAATTTCCGAACCTGATCTCGGCCGGAGATTTCGAGGCCTTGCTCAAGAGCCATGCGCCGGTCCACGGCGTGGCACTCGGGGCCACCGCCTTTGGCGAGACCGAGCTCGAGGCGTCCCGCGGCATGCAGGTGGTGACCCGCATTGGCGTCGGCTACGACGCCGTCGACGTGCCCGCCCTCTCCCGCCGCAAGGTGCCGCTGATGGTTGCGGGCAGCGCGAACTCTCCTTCGGTCGCGGAAGCGGCGCTGTTCATGATGCTGACCCTCGCCAAGCGAGCACAGGAACTTCACGCCTGCGTCAGGGACGGCAAATGGGCCGACCGGCTCGGCATGCTGCCGTTCGATCTCTACGGCAAGACCGTTCTGGTCATTGGCTTCGGTCGCATCGGCAGCCGTACCGCCAAGCGCTGCCTGGCGATGGACATGAACGTGCAGGTCTACGATCCCTACAAGCCCGCCTCCGAGATCAAGGCTGCAGCTTGCGAGCCGGTCACCGACCTCGACGCCGCGCTAGCCAACGCCGATTTCGTCACCATCCACTGCCCGAAGACGCCGGAGACGATCGGTCTATTCGATGCGGCGCGGATCGGCCGGATGAAGCCGAAATCCTATCTCATCAACACGGCACGCGGCGGCATCGTCAAGGAAGCCGCGCTCTACGACGCGCTGGTCTCGGGCAAGCTCGCCGGGGCCGGCATCGACGTGTTCGAGGTGGAGCCGCCGCCGGTCAGCAATGCGCTGTTCGCCCTGCCCAACGTCATCATTGCCCCGCACGTTGCCGGCGTCACGGTGGAAGCGGTCCAGCGCATGAGCGAGCAGACCGCGCGCAACATCCTCAGTGTTCTGGACGGCGATCCTATCAGGCAGAACGTCATCAATCAGGACGTGCTGGGCTGAGCGAGCCGATGGTTGGGCGGCTGGTCCGCCCGCCTTCGGAAGGCCAGAATGCGTCCCATTTTGGTGCAGATCGAGCCCCAACTCAGCCTTAATCAAGCGCGCGTAATGGTGACGGAAGCGCGGCGGCAGCGGGACAGACTGGCCGGCGCGTCGAGCTGGAGGATGGACCCTTGTCAGAGATCGACCCGACCGACCACGCGCTGGCGACCATCGCCAGCATCCTGGAGCACCCGGAGCCCGTCCTCGTCATTCGCAAGACCGAGACCGAAATCGTGGTCGCCGGAGAGCGCGAGCACATGGACTCCGACGAACGGCGGGTCGTCGAAGAGCATTCGGTGGTCGACGAGAATTCGTCGGTAGACGAGCATCGGTCAGTCGAAGAGCATGCGTCAAGCGAAGAGCATCCAGTGGTCGAAGAGCAGCCGCTGGTGCCGGAGCACACCGACGGCGACGGCTATAGCAAGGTCGGGCCCGGACCGATGGTCGCGATCCGTCTAAAATGGACGGTCCATCGCGGCGATGACGACCAGTTCTACGTCCACGAGACCATCGGCGAGCAGTCCGTTCCCGTGATTAGCGGTCCGATGACGAGCGAGGCCGCCGTGCGCTTCGTCGACGAGCACGAGGACGAGGCACATCGTCGCTTCGAAGAGCTGCGCAGCGAGATCGCCGGCCGCAGCTCGCTCGCCGATTACGAGCGCAAGGGCGAAGCGTAAGCTTGGCCGCAAGTCGGATATTTCCTACACCTCTTCCCGCCGGGGAGAGGTGGACATCGAGCTTCCGCACCTACTTCCTTCCCAAATAATCCTTCTTCACCAGCTCGACGCCGGCGTGCCGCAACAGGTCGTAGGACGTCGTGACGTGAAAGAAGAATTGCGGGACGCTGAATGTCAGCAGCAGCGTCCGCCCTGTGAAAGGCAGCTCGGTGCCG
The DNA here is from genome assembly GCF_023073355.1 of Bradyrhizobium sp. 199. GTDB lineage: Bacteria > Pseudomonadota > Alphaproteobacteria > Rhizobiales > Xanthobacteraceae > Bradyrhizobium. The sequence goes on along the minus strand of NZ_JADPJI010000005.1, from coordinate 1,460,920 downwards.
TTCTTCAGCTTGAAGGGGACATTTCGTTCCGCCGCCGTGTCGATCTCCGCGCGCGGCAGGCTTTCGATGAACTCGATCGACGTCGCGATGCGCGCCTGAAGCCCGGCCATGTCGTGCTCAAGGACCGGTAGCGCCGCGGGCTCGCGCCCGGCGAGCAAGGCCGGCGCGACGGTGGCGTGGCGGCAGGCCTCGCCGACCTGCTGCGCCAGATCGTACATGTTCGGCGCCATTCGCATGCCGAGCAGGACCGTCGGGTTGAACTTGCGGGCCTCGGCGTAGGCAACGCCCTTGTCGAGCAACGCGGACAGGTTTCGCAAGTAGGGCACGAAGAGGCCGACCGAGGCCTCGTACATCGAGATCGTCACTTCGAGATTCCTTTCAATTCCGCCTCGCCAGGCGCTCGCATCTGGTCTAAATCCACGCCTCAAGCGCTGCACAATGACAGTTCGCGCAGGGGTGGAGAAGAGATGATCGTTCGAATGGCTGTTCGAATCTTGGCGGCTTTTGCGGTGGCGTTGCTGGCAAACCTTTCGGCTCACGCGCAGCAGGCGCCCTCGCGGCTCGACGAGATCGTCAAGCGCGGCACGTTGCGCGTCGGCATGACTGGCGACTACAAGCCCTTTACCTATCTGGACAAGTCGACGCAGCAGTTCAGCGGCTTCGATGTCGACATGGCGCAGGCGCTCGGCAAGGCGCTCGGCGTCAAGGTCGAGTTCGTCGCGACGGCCTGGCCGAAGCTGATGACGGATTTCGAGGCCGACCAGTTCGATGTCGCGATGGGCGGCGTCTCGGTGACGCTCGACAGGCAGAAGAAGGGCTTCTTCTCGACGCCGATCATGCGCGAGGGCAAGACGCCGATCGCGCGTTGCGCCGACGTCGGCAAGTACCAGAGCATCGCCGACATCGACAAGAAGGGCACCCGCGTCATCGTCAATCCCGGCGGCACCAACGAGCGCTTCGCGCGTGCCAACATCAGGGATGCCGACATCACGGTCTTCCCCGATAACACCGTGATCTTCGAGGAGATCGCAAAAGGTAATGCCGATCTGATGATGACGGACGCCTCCGAGACGCGCTACCAGCAGAAGCAGCACGCGGGCGTGCTCTGCGCCGTGCATCCCGAAAAACCGTTCGATTTCTCCGAGAAGGCCTATTGGCTCCAGCGCGACATGGCACTGAAGGCCTTCGTCGATCAATGGCTGCACATTTCCATGGAAGACGGCAGTTACAAGAAGATCTACGCCGCCTGGTTCGACTAGATCCTCGTCGGGCGTTCCCTGGGCACGGCGCGCCAGCCCGTGCCCTCCTGTCGCCTGTCTCTGCCAAACTTTGGACCGGCTCCTAGCCTATTGAACCCGGAACAGCGGGACGGCGACTCATACCGAGACAGTGATCTAGATCACGTTTTGGAATGCAGCCGGCGCGTAAGCGTCGGTGCGGGGACCACCTGTTCAGGAGACCGAAATGAGGAAGCTGTTGGCCACGGCCGCATTCCTTTTGGCAAGCACCGCTGCGCAAGCGCAGTACACGTTCGAATATGGCGGGCGCACCATCCGCATCGATCCCGATCGCGGCACGGTGCAGATTCCCGGCGTGTACGACAACACCGGCCAGGGCAAGGCGAAGAAGGCCAAGAAGAACGAGGCGACCCCGGTCCAGCAGGCTCCGCAGCAAGCCACCGTCGAGCCACAAACGCCGGCCGCGCCTGCGGCTCCCGCCCCGACTGTCCCGCCGCCCGCCGCCGCAGCGCCTCCCGCACCTGCACCCGCTGCCGCAGCACCACCGCCGGCTCCGCCTCCGGCCGCGACCGCCAGCAATGCGCCGGCCAGCCCAGCCGTCCTGCCGCCGCCCGCACCCCCTCCGGCCGCTGCGCCAGTCGAGCAGCAGCCAGCTCCCGCCGCGGCAGCCCCGCCGCCAGCCCCGACAGTGGCGGCGGCACCTCCGGCCGCCCCGCCTCCGCCGCCCGCGCCGGCCCCTGCCCCGGTTCAGGCCGCCGCCGTCGCGCCGCCGGTTGCCGCAGCCGCGCCCACGCGCGATCTCAATTCGCCGCTCGGCGTCTGGCTTACCGAGGAGAAGGAAGGCAAGGTCCGCATCGAACAATGCGGCACGAATCTTTGCGGCTATTCAGTCGACGGCAAATCGAACCAGAATGGCGAGCAGGTGCTCATCAACATGAAGCCGAGCAAGGACCAGAAATGGTCCGGCCGCATCCTCGATCCGAACTCCGGCTCGACCTACGATTCGACGATCGCAATGAAGGGCACCGACCGCCTGCGCGTGCAGGGTTGCGCCTTCGGCGGTATGTTCTGCGGCGGGCAGACCTGGACGCGCGTGAACTGACCTCTGGGCGCACTCTGACCGACACAAAGGGCCCGCAGCGCGGGCCCTTTGCTGTTGCCCGTCAAATCGATTGCGACGTGCGCGAGGTCACAGAGCCCGTCGCGCGCGTGACAGCCCTCACATCGCCGGTTCCGCGCCTACGCTACGATCTCCGCATGTTCAACCCAAGGGGCGTGTCATGAACGGATTTCGCAAGGCTCTCTTCGCCACAATCATCGTCATCGCGTTGCCGGCCGCACAGGCCAGCGCCAGCACTTTCGATGGCGCATGGAATGTCCGTATCTCGTCGTCGAGCGAGACCTGCGGTAACGGCTCGACGGTGGCGATTGGCATCAACAACGGGCAGATCGCTTCGAGCAGCGCAATGGTGACGGCGTCAGGCCGCGTGGCGGACGCCGGCAGCATCAACGTCACCTTGAGCACCGGCATCAAGCGAGCCGTCGGCTTCGGACGGCTCAGCGGCACCTCGGGCTCCGGCACCTGGCGCGGCCCCCTGTGCACGGGAACGTGGACGGCGGAGCGGATGTAGGGCTTGCATCCCGGATCGGCGACGCATCGCCTTGGGCGATGCGTCTTGTCCGGGACGCGAGAAGCTAGCCCAACGCCGCCCCATATTCCGCGTCAGTGACCGGCTCCAGCCAGGTCGAGTAGACGCCGTCGAGCGCTTCCTGCATGGCGATGTGACACATGCCGTTGGTCGGCGATGCCCCGTGCCAGTGCAGCTCGCCCGGCGGAATCCAAACCGTGTCGCCGGGACGGATCTCCCTGACAGGACCGCCCTTGGTCTGCACACGCCCGACGCCGGAGATGACATAGAGCGTTTGCCCGAGCGGATGGTGATGCCAGTTGGTGCGCGCGCCCGGTTCGAAGGCAACGCGCGAACAGTTCAGCCGTGCCGGCGCGGGCGCCATGATGACAGGGTCCTGCCACACGGTGCCGGTGAAGTTTTCCTTGGGCGCGCGGCGGGTCGGCCGCGTGCCTGCAACAGTGATCTCCATGGGTCCTCGCTCCTGTTACTTCTTGCTGGCGGCGTAGCGCGCCTTGGTCTCGGCGTTCATGGGATAAAGGCCCGGCAGCACCGCACCGTTGTTCACCTCGTTGACGATCCAGGCTTCCATGCGCTCCTGCTCGACGCCCTCGTTGAGGACGTGATCGAGCATCGCCTGCGGGATCAGGACGCAGCCGTCCTGGTCGGCGACCACGATGTCGTTCGGGAACACCGCAACGCCGCCGCAGCCGATCGGCTCGCCCCAGCCGACGAAGGTCAGGCCGGCAACGGAAGGCGGCGCGGCATAGCCGTCGCACCACACCGGCAAATTGGTGCCGAGCACGCCCTCGACATCGCGCACGACGCCGTCGGTGACGAGCGCGGTGACGCCGCGCTTCATCATGCGGGCGCAGAGAATGTCGCCGAAAATGCCGGCATCGGTGATGCCCATGGCATCGACCACCGCGATGCATCCGTCCGGCATCGCCTCGATCGCGGTGCGGGTCGAGATCGGGGACGACCAGGATTCCGGCGTCGCCAGATCCTCGCGTGCCGGCACGAAGCGCAGCGTGAAGGCCGGTCCCACCAGGCGCGGCAGGCCCGGGCGCAGCGGCCGCGCGCCCCGCATCCACACATTGCGCAGGCCCTTCTTCAGCAGGACCGTGGTGATGGTGGCGGTGGTGATGCCGGCGAGGGTCTTGCGGGCTTCGGGGGACAGCGACATGGACGACAACGAGCTCCAAGGTGCGGGAAAGAACGCGCGCATCTTGCGAGCCGCAGCTCTTGCGTCAAGGGCCAAGAGCCCACCAATAACGCAGGGCGGCTGAGCCGTTATGCGACGCGATAACAAGGTCTTATCGCGCCCCGTTGCATTAATTTATTGGACTTGCGGGCGCATTTACGCGAAGCAGGACCAAGCGGAACTCTCACGTTGGGGACCGCATTCCCGATTTCGACAGCTCTTCGACAGCTCATGGCCGCGACGCTTCCCCCGCCCCGCCTTCTGCCCAGTGGCGACAGCGCCGTCACGGTCGAGTTCAGCCGCACGATCGATGACGCAGCCAACCAGCGCGTGCTGGCGCTGGACAAGGCGCTCGCGGCAAGCCCCATCGACGGCATCACCGAGACCGTGCCGACCTATCGCTCGCTGCTGGTGCATTACGATCCCGGCAAGATCGGTTTCGCCGCCCTCGGCGAAAAGATCCTCCCGATCGCCACCCGCCCGCTGCCGCCGGTGACCAAGGCGCGCCGCTGGCGCATTCCCGTCGCCTATGGCGGCGAGCACGGCGTCGATCTGGAGGACGTCGCCAAGGCGCTCGGCACCACGCCCGACGACATCGTCGCCCGGCACATTGGCGGCGACTACAAGGTCGCCATGATCGGCTTCACGCCGGGCTGGTCCTATCTCAGTGGCCTCGACAAATCCCTGCACATGTCGCGGCGGCAAAATCCGCGGCTGCTGACGCCTGCCGGCACGATCTCGATCGGCGGCATCCAGGCCGGCATCCAGTGCCTCGCCGCCCCGAGCGGCTGGCACCTGCTCGGCCGCACGCCTGTCAGAACCTATCAGCTCCATCGCAACCCGACCTTCCTCACCGAGCCCGGTGATCGCGTGACGTTCTTCGCCATCGACCACAAGACCTTCGAGGAGCAGGACCGCGCGGCGGAAGCCGGCGAGATCATCGCCGAGCAGGTGGTCGCATGAGCCGGCTCGTCATCGCCAGCATCGGCCCTGCAAGCTCCGTCCAGGATGGCGGGCGCCTCGGCGCGCAGCGCTATGGCCTGACGGTGAGCGGGGCGATGGACCAGCTGTCACTGGCTGCGGCGAATACGCTGGTCGGCAACGAGCCGTTCGCGGCCGCCGTCGAGATCGGCCCGTTCGGCGCCTCTTTCACCGCGCGCGACGGCGCCGTGCGCGTCGCAATTTCAGGCGCGCCGCGCAATGCGGACGTCGCCGGAAGCCCCCTCGCCATGGACAATTCGGTGACGCTGAAGGACGGCGAGACGCTGACGCTGGGCTTTGCCCGCGGCGGCGCCTTCACCTATCTGGCGATCGAAGGCGCCATCAAGGGCGAGCCGGTGTTCGGCAGTCTCGCGGTCAATGCCCGCGCGGGCCTTGGCAGCCCCTACCCGCGCCCGCTCCAGGCCGGCGACGAATTCAGCGTCGACGCCGCGAGCGGCGCACCGGAGCTGCGGATCGAACTGCCCAAACCGGTGAACGGCCCGATCCGGGTTCTGCTCGGTCCGCAAGATGATGAATTCGACGATGCCAACAAGGCGCTGTTCTTAGGAAGCGAGTGGAAGATTTCGGCGACCTCCGATCGCATGGGCTACCGGCTCGAGGGCCCGGCCATCAAGCATCTGCACGGCCACAACATCGTCTCCGACGGCACCGTCAACGGCAGCATCCAGGTGCCCGGCAACGGCGCGCCGATCGCTCTGATGATGGATCGCGGCACCTCCGGCGGTTATCCGAAGATCGCGACCGTGATCACGGCCGATGTCGGCCGCCTCGCGCAGACCTCGGCTGGAACGGCGTTCCGCTTCAAGGCCGTCAGCATGGCCGAGGCGCAGGACGAGGCGAAGAAATTCGCGCAACTGATCCGGACCCTGTCCGATCGCTTGCGCTCTTCCGACAGCGTCGCGCTCAATATCGAGGCGCTCAGCGATGCCAACGTTGCGGGCTACGCGGTGAGCGCCGTCGACGCGGCGACCTGGCAGGTCACCGCGGAGCCTTAAGTCCAACAACAAGACCAGAGGCGGAGAGCACCCATGAAGACTGTTGACCTCAATTGCGACCTCGGCGAAGGTTTTGGCGCGTGGGAGATGGGCAACGACGCCGCGATGATCGAGCTGGCAAGCTCGGTCAACGTCGCCTGCGGCTTCCATGCCGGCGACCCCGACATCATGCGCCGGACGGTGGAACTGGCGAAGGCGCGCGGCGTCTCGGTCGGCGCCCATCCCGGCTACCGCGACCTCCACGGCTTCGGCCGGCATCCGATCGCGGGACTGAAGGCCTCCGAGATCGAGAACCTCGTCGCCTACCAGATCGGCGCGCTTCAGGCGATCGCGATCGCCGCCGGCCACAAGGTCACCCATGTGAAAGCGCACGGTGCGCTCTCCAACGTCGCCTGCGAGGACGACATGACCGCCAGGGCAATCGCCGCTGGCATCAAGGCGGTCGATCCCAGCCTGATCTTCGTCGTGCTCGCCAATTCAAAACTGGTGAAGGCCGGCGAAGCGGCCAACCTTCCGATGGTGCACGAGGTGTTCGCCGACCGTGCCTATGAGGACGACGGCAATCTCGTCTCGCGCAAGAAGCCCGGCGCGGTGTTGCACGATGCGAAAGTGATCGCCGACCGCGTGGTGCGCATGGTGCAGGACGGCGCGGTGGTCTCGGTCACGGGCAAGGTCATCAAGATGCGCACCGACACGGTGTGCATCCACGGCGATACGCCCGGCGCAGTCGAGATCGCGCGCGACTTGCGTCAGGCGTTGAAAGCTGCGGGGATTGAGGTCGCGCCGTTCAGGCGCGGGGCGTGATCAGAACGGATGCACCGAGAGCGTTCCGAACACGATGGCAGCGATGACGGCAAACGCGCTGTACATCGCGGCATGATGCACGCTCGCCCGGGTCTGCCGCGAGAGCGCACGCGCGTAAAGGTGCAGCCTGGCTTCCGCCGATAGTTCGCGCATGGTCGATCTCCAACGCCCCATTTGCGGGATTATGAAGGATCAACCAGCACGGGAGGCAAGACGGCCGGGGAAATAGCGATGCGCCTTCTGCGAAGTGGCTGCATCGCAGACGTAAATTCCCTTGGGATGCAGCTTCCGAGAATCTTATTCGTTCAAATCCGAGCCAGTTGGAACCGGCTCGGATGCGAGGGGAGTGACGGGCTTCAGTACACGTCGGCCTGGAAACGGCCCGTCTTCTTGAGCTCGGCGACAAAACTGACGGCCTCATCGGTCGAGCGCGCGCCGAACTGGGCGACGATGTCGACCAACGCGCGCTCGACATCCTTGGCCATGCGCTTGGCATCGCCGCAGATGTAGAGATGCGCGCCTTCGGCGAGCCAGGTCCAGACCTCGCGTCCGACCTCGCGCATTCGGTCCTGCACGTAGAACTTCTTCTCGCCGTCGCGCGACCAGGCCAGCGACATGCGCGTGAGCAGGCCCGAGGTCTTCATCGCATTGAGCTCTTCCTGGTAGAAGAAGTCGCAGTCGCTGCGTTGATGGCCGAAGAACAGCCAGTTCTTGCCGGGGGCGCCGGTGGCCTTGCGGTCGAGCAGGAAGGCGCGGAACGGCGCGATGCCGGTGCCGGGACCGATCATGATGATAGGCGTCTTCGGATCCTGCGGCAGGCCGAAGCCATGCGCTTTCTGCACATAGACCTTGAGATTCTCGCCCTCATTGATGCGCTCGCCGAGGAAGGTCGAGGCGACGCCGAGACGCTTGCGCTTGCCGACGACGTAGCGCACGGAATCGACCGTCAGCGACAGCTTTCCCGGGGTTGCATTATGCGAGGACGAGATCGAATAGAGCCGCGGCTGGAGTGGCTCCAGCGCTTCGACGAAGGCCTCGGGATGCGGCCGCGTGCCGGAAAACTTCTGCAGCGCCGCCATCACGTCGAGGGTAACTGCATCGCCATCGGGATCCTCCCCCTGCGCCAGCGCCCGCGCCTTCTCGCGCGCCGCGCCACCGGTGATGAAGGAGATCAGCTCGAACAGCGTGTCGGGTGCGGGCGACAGCGAGACGTCGTCGATCAGCACCTCGCGCAGCGTCTTGCCGTTGACCTTGGTGGTGTGGGAGGCGCCGAGCAGCGCGATGACCTGGTCGACGAGTCCGACATCGTTGCGTGCGAACACGCCAAAAGAGTCGCCGACGACGTAGTCGAGCTTGCTTTCGGAGAGATCGAATTCGACGTGATAGGTTTCCTTCTCTGACTTCCCCTTGTTGAGCAAGCGGCGCGACAGGAAGGTCGCGGCAACAGGGTTGTCGCGCGAGCGGCCCGGCTCTGCGATCGTCACCGTCACGGCCGGCGCCGGAGCGTCCGGCTTGTCAGACGCTTTGGCCGCCGGGGCCTTGTCGAGCTCCTCGTAGAGCGACTTCAGCATCCGCGCGGTTTCCTTGCCGCCGGGAACGCACAGATTGAGCCGCGCTTCGCTACGGCTCGCGATCGCCTCCGAATAGTCCTGGCAATTGTAGCCGCACTGGCCGCAATCCTGCTGCGCCATCGCCGCCATCATCTTGCGGCGCACCGGGCGTCCCTCGGCAAGCTTCATCCGATCGGCAATCGGCATGGTCTGGTCATGCCAGGGCGCTTCGCCGTCGTCACCGTCGCCGGCAGCACCTTGCATGACGGCGGCGCCCTGCTCTGCCGACAGCGGCGCGGCGGCGTCGGGCGACAGCAGCCCGGCGAAGAAGCCGTTCAGCCAGGAGCGCTGCGCGTCGGAAAACGGTGCGCTGGCTGGGATGATGTCGAGCCTGGGCGGAGGAGTGATCTGGTTCATGCGGACACCTGTGCATCGGCAAGCTTGCGCAGCGTTTCGCCGTCGTGGCGGCGCGCAAAGGAGAGGAAGGTTTCGTCGGCAGACGTGCGATGGGCGATATAGGCCTTGAGCAGTCCTTCGACCGTCTTCGGCGCGTCCTCGGCCTTGAGGTCGTGATAGACCTCCTGACCGACGTCGGCGTCGGGCCCGAATCCGCCACCGGTGAAGAGGTGATAGCCCTCGACCGTGTCGTCCTCGCCAACAGGCACGCGCGCACCGATCAAGCCGATGTCGCTGATGTAATGCTGCGCGCAGGAATGGTGGCAGCCTGTGACGTGGATGTTGACCGGCTTGTCCATCGCGACGCGCGGCTCGCACCAGTCGCCGATCTCGGCGGCATGGCGCTTGGTATTCGCCGCGGCGAAGCGGCAGCCGGCATTGCCAGTGCAGGCGATCAGGCCAGCGCGGATGTGCGAGGCGTCGACGGCGAGCCCGATCTGCTTGATGGCCGCGATCGCAAGCTCGACATTCTCGTCGCGCACCCCTGAAATCAGCACGTTCTGCCAGACCGTGAGCCGGATCTCGCCGTCGCCGAGGTCGCGGGAAACCTTGGCGAGGCCCCGCATCTGCTCGCAGGTGAGCTTGCCGAGCGTCAGCGACACGCCGATCCAGTTGAGGCCGTCCTGCTTCTGCTTGTGCACGCCGACATGCGCCATGCGGTCCGCCGCAGGGCGCGGGAGAAACGCCTCTTCAGGCACGCGCATGAACGGCGTCTTCAGCCGCTCCTCGACCAGCTTGAGGAAGCCGTCATGGCCCATCGCGTCGAGCACGTATTTCAGCCGCGCCTTGTTGCGGTTGGTGCGGTCGCCATGGTCGATGAACACGCGCACAATGGCGTCGGCAACAGCGGTCGCCTGCTCCGGCCTGACGATGATGCCGGAATATTTGGCAAAATCCTTGTGGCCGGTGATGCCGCCGAGGCCGAGCCGGAACCAGACGCCGGGCTCGACGCCGAAAGCGTCCTTCACCTCATAGGCCGTGAACGCGATATCGTTGGTCTCCTCGAGCACCGCGATCCGGCCGGCGCCGTCGAAGGCAACGTTGAACTTGCGCGGGAGGCCGTAGAGCGAGCGGTCGTTGAGGATGTGGTAGTGCCACTCGCGCGCATAGGGCCGCGTGTCGATGATTTCCTGCGGATCGATGCCAGCCGTCGGGGTCCCAGTTACGTTGCGGATGTTGTCCGCGCCGGAGCCGCGCGAGCACAGGCCGAGGTCCTGGATGCCCTCGATCAGCTTCACCGCGTTCTTCGGCGGGATCTCGCGGAGTTGGAGATTGGCGCGCGTCGTGACGTGGCTGTACGGGCCGCAGAGTTCGTCGGCGAGGTCGGCAAGGCCTGACAGTTGCCAGTGCTTCATGATGCCGTTGGGAATGCGCAGGCGGCACATATAGGAGTCCTGCGTCGGCGCAACATAGAAGATGCCGTAATAGCGCCAGCGGAAATTGTCCGCCGGGCTCGGCGGCGCGTTGTCGAACGCCTGCTGGCGCAGCCGCGGATAGGCATCGAAGGGATGCTCGTCGCGCTTGAACTTCTCCTGATCGGCGAGTTTCTTTCCCGACGCGATGACCTTGTCCTGCGCCTTGATGTGCACGGCATCTGGACCGGTGGGTTCGGTATTCGCCTTGCCGGCACTGCCACCGCCGAGACCGCGCCCGACCTTGCTGATCTGCAGACCGGTCGTGAAGCCTTCGAGATAGCGTTTCTGCTCGTCGGTAAAGTCGACTGCGAGCGTATCGATTTTCATGGTCGGTAACGAAGCTCCTGCGGCCACCTCAGTGGCTTCGACGGAAATTGGTGCGACCCGCGAGCAACCTTGCTGGCTCAAGAGCCGGCCTAGCCACCCACGGTCCGATCAGCTTCGTTGCTGTAGGACTCGGCTCAGCAGGCACCTGTGACAAGCTGGCCGCACTGCAACATTCAAGTTGCGTGCCAGCTTCCATGAAATTAAAGATGTCGGGATTTCAACGTATTAGTAGGGAATCCGGAAGTTCCGGCGGTGGCCAGGCTCACGAAATTCGAGCAGGCAGCCTAAACTTTAGCCGATGAGCTAGCATGCCAAAATGTTATGCAACAGCGAATCAGGCCTTCCAGCGCCCGACGTCAAAGGCCTCGAGATGCCCCGGGATGTTGTCGGGATTAAAAACCGGGCCGGCGAATGCGCCGAACGCCGCGGGCGCCTGCTCGGGCGGGCGACGGCCGAGGGCCGCATCGTAAAGGTCGGGCCTGAACACGGCCATCGCCGTTTCGACGGCCTCAGGGCTGAGTGCGGCCTGCCCCCAACGCACCATCTGCGCATAGAGCCAGGCGGCCTGGACCGGATCGGGGCGCCCTGCCTCTTCCCGCCCCACCAAAAGATAGCGGCCGCTTTCGCGTAAGGTGCCATCCGGGGAAATCTTCAGGCGTCCGGTCAGGGTGCGCTGGATCACTTCGGCGTCGACGCCGATCCGCTCGGGCTGCGCCAGGATATGTGCCGCCTCGGCCAGGTTTGCGGGCTGCTCGATGAACTCGGCTGCCTTGACCGCCGCGCGTACCAGGCTGGCGACGACGTCCGGATGCTTGTCGGCCCAGACCTGGCGAACCGCCAGCACCTTCTCCGCCGCATGCGCCAGAATGTCGGAGACGAAATGCAGGATGTGACCGATGCCGAGATCGACCGCGACCGAATTCCAGGGCGCGCCGACGCAGAACGCATCGACATGACCGTTGGCGAGGCTGTCGACCATGTAAGGCGGCGGCAGCACCACGAGGCGCAAATCCTCGTCGGGATCGACGCCGGCCGCAGCCATCCAGAACCGCAGCTGATAATTGTGGGTGGAGAACGGGAAGGTCATGCCGAAGGTCAGCGGCTCGGCGCCGGCCTTGCGGCGCTTGGCGACCACCCGTGCCAGCGCTTTCGCCGTAGCGAGCGGATCGAAGCGGTCGCCCTCGATCTCCTGCATCAGGGCCGCATGGAGTGCCGGCGAGACCGTGATCGCATTGCCGTTGATGCCGAGATTGAAAGGCGCGGCGATCGGCACCTTGACCTGACCGAGCCCGAGCGAGGACGCGATAGCCACGGGCGCGAGCAGATGTGCGGCGTCGAACAGGCCGATATTGAGCTTGTCGCGGACGTTGGACCAGGAGACCTCGCGCACCAGTTCGACCTCGAGCCCCTCGGCGGCGGTGAAGCCCTTGTCGACGGCGACGATGAGAGCTGCGGCATCGACCAGCGGAATGAACCCGATGCGGAGGGGAGCAGTCATTTCAGCATCTCCGACGCGGTGATGATCGACTGCGCGATCTCGCCGATTTTCTTCTTCTCGCGCATCGCGGTGGAGCGCAGCAGCACATAGGCTTCGTCCTCGGTGAGTCCCTTCACCTTCATCAGGATGCCCTTGGCCTTCTCGATGATCTTGCGGTCCTCGAGCTGCGACTTGGTGCGCTCAAGCTCTTCCTGGAGTTTTGCGAAGGCATTGAAGCGCGACACGCAGAGGTCGAGGATCGGCTTGATGCGCTCCTTCCTCAGCCCGTCGACGATGTAGGCGGATACTCCCGCTTCCACCGAGGCCTGGATCGAGGCGGAATCGCTCTGGTCCACGAACATCGCGATCGGCCGTTTTACGGCGCGGCTGACCTGGAACATGGCTTCCAGCACGTCGCGGCTGGGGTTCTCCAGATCGATCAGGATGATGTCGGGGTCCACCGCATAAATACGGGCGAGCAGGCTCTGCATCTCGCGGATATGGACCACTTGCGTGAATCCGGCCTCCCGCAATCCATCCTCCAGGATCGCAGCCCGGATCGGGCTTTCGTCGACGATTACGATTTTGGGCGACTGTTCGGCGCTCATTGCTCACTCACGGCAGGTGATTCATCCATAGCACGCCGGAACGACCTGCAAAGGGTTGTAATTGTGGGCAATTGGGACTAGCTCAGGCCGGTCAATCAGGCAGATCAGATATGGATCAGACGGCTGCGCCCAAGGTCAGCTTCGTGTCGCTCGGGTGTCCCAAAGCGTTGGTGGATTCCGAGCGTATCATCACGCGCCTGCGCGCCGAGGGCTACGAGCTCGCCCGCAAACATGACGGGGCTGATATCGTCATCGTCAACACCTGCGGCTTCCTCGACAGCGCCAAGCAGGAATCGCTCTCGGCGATCGGCGAGGCCATGGCCGAGAACGGCAAGGTGATCGTAACAGGTTGCATGGGCGCGGAACCCGAGCAGATCGAGCAGGCCTATCCCGGCGTGCTCTCCATCAGCGGGCCGCAGCAATATGAGAGCGTCCTCGACGCCGTGCACCGCGCACTGCCGCCCGCGCATAATCCGCATCTCGATCTGGTGCCGCCGCAGGGCATCAAGCTGACGCCGCGCCACTACGCCTATTTGAAGATCTCCGAAGGCTGCAACAACCGCTGCACCTTCTGCATCATCCCGAAGCTGCGCGGCGATCTGGCCTCGCGTCCGGCCAATGACGTGCTGCGCGAGGCCGAGCGCCTGGTCGGCGCAGGCGTCAAGGAGCTGCTGGTGATCTCGCAGGACACCTCGGCCTATGGCGTCGATCTCAAATATGCCGAGAGCCCGTGGAAGGATCGCCAGGTCCGCGCCAAATTCATCGACCTCGCACGCGAGCTCGGCGAATTCGGCGCCTGGGTGCGGCTGCAATATGTCTACCCCTACCCGCATGTCGACGAGGTCATCGCACTGATGAACGAGGGCAAGGTGCTGCCCTATCTCGACATCCCGTTCCAGCATGCGAGCCCCGAGGTGCTGAAGGCGATGAAGCGCCCGGCGGCGCAGGACAAGACGCTGGCGCGGATCAAGCGCTGGCGCGAGGAATGTCCGGATCTCGCTCTACGATCGACTTTCATCGTCGGCTTCCCCGGCGAGACCGACGCCGACTTCGCCTATCTGCTCGACTGGCTGGACGAAGCCGAGATCGACCGCCTCGGCTGTTTCAAATACGAGCCGGTGGCCGGCGCCACGGCGAACACGATCGAGAACCCGGTGCCGGAAGAGGTCAAGCAGGAGCGCTACAACGCGCTGATGGCGCGCCAGCAGAAAATCTCTGCGCGCCGGCTCAAGCGCAAGGTCGGCACGCGCCAGCAGATCATCATCGACGAGGTCGGCCCCACCGTTGCAAAGGGTCGTTCCAAGGCGGATGCGCCGGAGATCGACGGTGCGGTGTACCTCACGAGCCGCCGCCCCTTGCGCGTCGGCGAGATCGTCACCGCGAAGATCGAGCGCGCCGACCAGTACGATCTGCACGGCAGCGTCGCGGGATTCTGAGGCACGCCGTCATTGCGCGATGTAGCGGCAATCACGCCAGCCATTTCGGCACCCAGCGCTCGGGGCGCGGTGCCCGCGCGAGATCGGCTTGCGCCTCGGACAGTATCGCCGGCTCGCCATCGATCGTCGGGCGGAGATCGTATTCGAAATTCGGCATGACGCGGCCGTCGGCGTAGAGCGCAAAATTCATCGCGTACCACAGCCCAAGCTCGGGCTGCGCACGGCGCATCTCCTCGCGCAGGTCGCGCAGCAGGGATTCAATCGAGGCAGCTTCCTCGAATGGCTGCGGCCCGCGCGAGAGCACGCGCGCCTCGTATTGCTTGCCGACGATCGCGACCTCGAAGCGCGTCCGGTCCAAGGGCTTCTTGCCCTTGGGCAGATGCGCTGCCAGCCGCCAGCCGAGCTCGGCCATCAGCCGGTGATTGGCCCAATAGTCCTCGCGATCCCGGCTCCATTTTTCCACGAAGCCGCGGAAGTCAGGCAGCTCCGACGGATTGTCGTCAAGCATCGCCGGCTCTCCATGCGGCCGTCCGGCAAGCCATTGCGCGAGCTCGACCGTCTGACACGCGACCTCGTCATGCGGCTTGAGATCGCTCCAGGCATTGTCGAATTGTTGCGACGTCAGCTTGGCGAGCAGACCATCGAGGCTCGGCGCGAGCAGCTCGTAATCGCCCTCGGAGCCCAGTCCCACGATCGGCGGATCGTCGCGATCAAGACCCGCGCCGTACCAGCCGCCGACGGCCGAACCATCCGGCAGCCGCATGAACAGCGAAAACCTGTCGCGCAATGGACTGCCGTCGATGAGCGCGTGATCGGAGAACTGGCCCTGCAGGGAGAAGCAGCCGACGCTGCCCCAGGGCCGCCCCTCGAGCCAGGCGGCAAAGTCCACCAGCAGCGGAGGCGCATCGACGCCCGGCGGAAAGGCACCGCGAACGCTGTCGAGGTCGATCGAATAAGGCCTGTCGGACAAGGCTTCTAAACTACTTGGTTGGTCCCGCCCATCTTGGTCTAAACCGCCATGCGTTCGGTTCGAACCAATTCGCGTCCTGCGATCACGAACGCGCTGGAGACGTGATGGTTGCCATGGAGATGCTCGCGCATTGCCACGATCGCAGCGCAACGGCAGGAGAAGCAGCCGCGCATCCGAGCTGACCGATGCACGCTCAGCGGGTGACCTGCAAAACACCCGCTTGACAAGCGCCGGCGTTCGGCTGTACGGACGCGCCCATGATCAGCTCCCGGACCCATCTGCGCCAAGTCATGCGTCGTCGCTCCCGCGACGATGATGGGTTGCGCCATGTCCGACGACGCCGCTGAAGCACTGAATTCAGCTGAAGTTTTCGAGAAGGCCGCACCCGCAAGGTGCGGCCTTTCTGCTTTTTGCGCCCCTTTTCCACCCGCCTCCAGAGGAGTTCGACATGACCACCGCCACCCATGCGTTTGACGCGCTGATGGACATCACCGCACGGCCCAAGACCGTGTTCGTCCGTGGCGCCGGCTCCTACCTCTGGGACGATGGTCGCAATCGCTATCTCGATTTCGTGCAGGGCTGGGCCGTCAATTGTCTCGGCCACTCGCCGCCGGCGGTTGCCGACGCGCTGACCGCACAGGCCAAGCGGCTGTTGACGCCGAGCCCGGCCTTCTACAACGAGCCGAGCCTCAAGCTCGCGCAGTCGCTCGTCGACAACAGCGCCTTCGACCAGGTGTTCTTCGCCAACTCCGGCGCGGAAGCCAACGAGGGCGCGATCAAGCTCGCGCGGAAATATGGCGGCCTGCACAGGAACGGCGCGTTCGAGATCATCAGCTTCGAAGGCGGCTTCCACGGAAGGACGCTGGCGACGATGTCGGCCTCGGGCAAGAAGGCGTTCGAGCCGCTGTTCGAGCCGAAGGTCGCGGGCTTCAAGAAGGCGAAACTCAACGACATTGCCTCGGTCGAAAGGCTGATCAACGACAACACCGTCGCGGTGATGCTCGAGCCGATCCAGGGCGAGGCCGGCGTCTGGCCCGCGAGCGATCAGTTCCTGCAGGAGCTGCGCGCGCTCACTGACGCGCATGGCCTTTTGCTGATCTTCGACGAGATCCAGACCGGCATGGGCCGGACCGGCAAGCTCTTCGGTTACGAGCACGCCGGCATTGCGCCCGACATCATGACGCTCGGCAAGGGCATCGGCGGCGGCGTGCCGCTCGCCGCCCTGCTCGCCACCGAACGTGCCTCCTGCTTTGCGCATGGAGACCAGGGCGGCACATTCAACGGCAACCCGATCATGTGTGCGGCGGGGCTTGCGGTGCTGGAGGAGATCAGCAAGCCGGACTTCCTGAAACAGGTCACCGAAACCGGCCTGCTGCTCGAAAGCGAGCTGCAGAAGGTCTCAGCCCGGCACGGCCTCGGCGGCGTACGGGGACGTGGCCTACTGCTCGCGCTCGACCTCAAGCTGCCGATCGCGCCCGGCATCGTCGCGCAGGCGTTCGAGGCCGGCGTGCTCCTCAACGCGCCGCAGGTCGACACGCTGCGTTTCATGCCGGCGCTGAATGTCACGAAGGCAGAGATCGCCGAGATGATCGACTGTCTGGATGGGATATTGACGAAGGCGGGCGCGGCACGATTGGTGGCGTAGGTAGCTTGGTCATTCCGGGCGGAATTTCGAGATTCCGGGTTCGATGCTCTGCATCGACCCGGAATGACGATCAATTACGGCTTCAAGATCGACGCGCCCGTGGTCTTGCGGCTTTCGAGATCGATGTGCGCCTTGGCGGCGTCCTTGAGCGCGTAGGCGTGGTTGATCGGCACGTGCAGCTTGCCGTTGATGACGGCGGCGAACAGCGTGTCGGCGCCTTCCAGCAGCTCTTTGCGCGTGCCGACGTAGTCGTTGAGCTTCGGCCGCGTCGCGAATAGCGAGCCGTGGTTGTTGAGCTCGGCGATCGCGAACGGCGGCACGGGACCGGAGGCATTGCCGAACGAGACGAACATGCCGCGCGGCTTCAGGCAGGACAGCGAGCCCGGGAAGGTCGCCTTGCCGACGCCGTCATAGACGACGTCGCAGCCCTCGTTGCGGCTGATCTGCTTGACCCGCGCGACGAAGTCCTCCTCGTTGTAAAGAATGACGTGGTCGCAGCCGTTTGCCTCGGCGAGCTCGGCCTTCTCGCGCGAACCGACGGTGCCGATGACGTGCGCCCCGAGCGCCCTCGCCCATTGGCAGGCGAGCAAGCCGATGCCGCCGGCGGCGGCATGGACCAGCACGCGATGATGCGGCTCGACCTTGAAGGTCTTGTGCAGGAGATACCAGACGGTCAGCCCCTTCAGCATCAGCACGGCGCCCTGCTCGTGGGTGATGTGGTCGGGCAGCTTGACCAGCTTCTCCCAGGGGATGTTGCGCTCGCCGGCATAGGCGCCGAGATTGTGGTAGTAGGCGACGCGGTCGCCGGGATGGAAATGCGTCACGCCGGGCCCAACCGCGATGACCTCGCCCGAGGCCTCGTTGCCGGCGATGAAGGGCAGTCCGGGCGCCTTGTAGAGGCCCGTGCGGTAATAGACGTCGATGAAGTTCAGGCCGACCGCGTGCTGGCGGATGCGCACCTCGCCGGGCCCGGGCGCCGGCACGTCGACGCTCTCATAGACCAGGGCTTCGGGGCCTCCGACCTTGTGGACACGGACCGCTTTGGTCATCACCTGACCTCCTCTTCTCGCAGGGCCAGCGAAAGACATCACGCCCGCCTTGTCAACTCGACGGTAGCTGAAACGGCTAAACGGATGGCTTGCCGGCTTTCCTGCGATTGCGCTTGGCCAGCACGTTGAAGAATTCGACCGCCGCCGAGAACGCAATCGCGAAATAGATGTAGCCGCGCGGAATGTGGAAGTGGAATCCGTCCGCGACCAGCGCAACGCCGATCAGCACCAGGAAGGCCAGCGCCAGCATTTTGGTGGTCGGATGCTCCGCGACGAAACGCGACACCGGTCCCGACGAAATGTACATGATCAGGCAGGCGATCACGACGGCCGCGATCATGATCTCGATGTCCTGCGCCATGCCGATCGCGGTGATGATCGAATCCAGCGAAAACACGATGTCGATGACGATGATCTGGACGATTACCCAGAAGAAGGCGTTGCCCCCGGACTTCTGGTCCCCCTCGCCGTCATCGGCCTCGACCTCGGCGTGGATCTCGTGTGTCGCCTTGGCGATCAGGAACAGGCCGCCGCCGATCAGGATGAGGTCGCGCCAGGAGAAACCGTAACCCGAGAACGAAAACACCGGCGCGGTCAGGCCGATCAGCCAGACCAGCAGGCTGAGCAGGATGATGCGGAAGATCAGCGCTAGCGCGAGCCCGATCTGGCGGGCGCGATGCGCCTGCTTCTCGGGAATGCGCGAGACGATCACCGACAGGAAGATGACGTTGTCGATGCCGAGCACGATCTCGAGCGCCGTCAATGTCACCAGCGCCGCCCAGGCTTCGGGGCTGGTCAAGAGGTGCATCATGCGAAGGATCTTGCCAGGCGGATCAAAGCGTCGCTGAAGCTGATCCAGAGCGCGATGGCGCAGAGCACGATGGTGACGCCGGCGCCGACGCGAAAATCCATCTCCAGCGTGTAGAGGCCGAGCACCGCCCAGATCGCGATCAGCGACATCGTCAGCCACCGCAGCCGGACGACCCGGACCGGATGCAGCACGTGGAACGGCACGAAGGTCAGCACGACGAGCGCGGTCACCAGCACCGTCGACCACAGCGGTGGCCAGTGCAGCAGGAACAAATAGAACGCCGCCGCATTCCACAGCGCCGGGAAGCCGCGGAAATGATTGTCGTCCGCCTTCATGCGCAGATCGGCGAAATATAATGCGCTGGTGACGATGATGGCAATTCCGAGCAAGGGAGCTGCCACCGGCAGCAGCAAGCCGCTCGCCACGATCGCATAGGCCGGCACGAAGACGTAGGTGACGAAGTCGACCACGAGATCGAGCACGTCGCCCGACCAGTTCGGCTGCACGTTCTTGACGTTGAGCCGGCGCGCGATTGGACCGTCGATCGCGTCGATGATCAGCGCTATGCCCAGCCACTGAAACATCCCCGCCCAGTGCTCGCGCACGGCCTCGAGCATCGCGAGCAGCGCGATCGCCGCGCCGAACGCGGTGAAGATGTGCACCGAGAAGGCCGCGGCGCGGATCGCAGGCGTGGGCTTCAGGGAATCCTCTTGGCTGTCCATGGCTTCTGCTATCAGAATGGGGCCGGTTTGCACATCCGCCAAGGCGCCGCGCGGTCGCACAATTCGTCGAAAATCAGGCTAGATCAGTGAAAGCGAATTGGCTGTCTCCCCATTGTCATTCCGGGCGACGCGAAGCGTCGAGCCCGGAATCCAATCGTTCAACCGACTGTGCGCCCCGATGGGTTCTCAGGTGTGCAATTGCGCATCACGGCTCGCGCCAAACGGCGCGCCGGAATGAGGCGGAGATAGCGGACTTGAATTTGCCGCGGGGCGTGTCATGTGTCGTTCCATGACAGATGCATCAACACTCCATGACGCTGCCGTGATCGGGGGTGGACCGGCCGGACTTGCGGCGGCCATCGCACTGGCGCAGGCGGGTGCGCGGACGGCGCTGGTGGCGCGGCGCGTGCCCTATAGCGACAATCGCACCACAGCACTGTTAGGAGCCTCCGTCGATCTGCTTGAGACGCTCGACGTCTGGTCGCGCTGCAAGGACAAGGCCGCTGCGCTCGAAATCATGCGCCTGGTCGACGACACCGGCCGGCTGTTCCGCAGCCCCGAGGTCCGCTTTTCCTGTCACGAAATCGCGCTCGACGCCTTCGGCTACAACATCGACAACCGCTCGCTGATGCTGGCGCTGGAACAGCGTGCGGCGGAGTTGCCCAATCTCGTCCGTTTTGACGACGAGGCCGAAAGCGTCGTCATCGAGGCCGACGACGTCGCGGTCCGCACGGCCTCCGCACAGTTTCTCTCGGCCCGGCTCGTGGTCGGCGCCGACGGCCGGCATTCGTTGTGCCGCGAGGCCGCCGGCATTGCGGTGACGCGGCGCGAGCTGAACCAGACCGCGCTCACCTTCAACGTCGGCCATACCCGGCCACATCGCAATGTCTCGACCGAGTTCCACACGCCGCACGGACCCTGCGTGTTCGTGCCCCTGCCCGGCGACCGCTCCAGCATCGTCTGGGTTTCGGCACCCGCGGAGGCCGAACGCCTGCGCGGCCTCAGCGATGACGAACTCTCCGCGGCGATCGAGAAGCAGTCGCACTCGATCCTGGGTCGGATGACGGTCGAGCCCGGGCGCAACCTGTTCCCGCTCGCGATCGAACGTCCAAAATGCTTCGGCAGCGATCGCATCGCGCTGGCCGGCGAAGCCGCCCATGTGGTTCCCCCGATTGGTGCCCAGGGCCTCAACCTTGGCCTCCGCGATGCCGCCGACATCGCCCGGCTCGCCGGCGAGGCCATCGCTGCGGGCCAGGATCCCGGGGCGGACGACGTGCTCAAGCGCTACGACCGGGCGCGGCGTCCGGACATTCTGAGCCGGACCTTTGCGATCGACATGGCCAACCGCTCCCTGCTCAATGATTTCCTGCCGCTGCAGCCGGTCCGCGCCGTCGGCATGCACCTTCTCGGCGCCATCGGCCCGCTCCGGCGCTTTGCCATGCGCGAGGGCCTGACGCCGACATGGCGAAGGTAGCCGCGGGCTAGCTGTCGGCCGGAGCGCTCGAACACATCTCCCGTCGGGAGAGATGGCCATCCGGCCAGCCCTCTCATGGAAACGCCAGCCGCCCGCTCTGGATCGCCCACATCACGCTGGTCAGCGTGACCACGGACGCAAACGTCCCGAGCAGCACCGCGACGGAAGCGGATTCGATCCAGGCATCGTTCTGCCGGGCAATCACGAACACGTTCAGCGCCGGCGGCAGCGAGGCCATCAGCACGGCGGTCGCGGCCCAAGGCTGTGCGAACGGCCCGAACGCGAGCATCAGGCCGAACGCTGCGAGTGGATGGAACAGCAGCTTGACTGCGATCACGCCCGGCACCTCCCATGGGACCCGGTCGAACGGGCGCAGCGCCACGGTCACGCCGAGCACGAACAGCGCAGTCGGGGCCGCCGCGTTCTGCAGGAAGGTAATGGTGCGGTCGAGCGCGACCGGCATCTCGATATGCAGCGATGCGAAGGCAGCGCCAAAACACGCCGACATGATCAGCGGGTTGAGCACGATCTGCTTCAGCACGACGCCGAAGGCGTGCACGATCGAGGGATGGTCCCGGTCGGAGAGCTCGATCAGCAGTGGCACGATGGTGAACAGGAAGATGCTGTCGCAGCAGAAGATCAGCGCGGTCGGCGCCGCAGCCTTGGTTCCGAGCACGGCGAGCGCCAAGCCCGGTCCCATGTAGCCGATATTGCCGTAACCGCCGGAGAGACCTGCGAGCGTCGCCTCGCGCAATGTCAGCCGGCCGAAAACCTTACCCAGGACCAGTGCCAGGGTGAACGCGGCGACGGTGGACAGCGTGGTCGCCACCAGGAACGGCGGGTTGTTCAATTCCGAGAACGGCGTCTTCGACATGATCGCGAACAGCAGTGCTGGAAGCGACACGTAGAGCAGGAAGAAGTTCATCCAGGCGAGGCCGGATTCCGGCAGGGATTTGACCTTGCCGCACGCGAAACCAACGAAGATCAAGCCAAAATAAGGTAGGGCCAGATTGAGGATATCGATCATTGATCAAGTGTTTTCTGAAGACTTGGGGGCTATCTGCCCCTTAAGTGAACGTTAATTCCAGATGAGGCCACTAGCATCGGCCACAATCCTGGTCTATCGACGGAGGATGATTAAAGCGCGGACCGCCAAATTCCAGATCGGACAGGTCGTGCGCCACCGGATCTTCTCGTTCCGGGGGGTGATCTTCGACATCGATCCGGAATTCAACAACACCGAGGAGTGGTGGTTGTCGATCCCCGAGGAGGTGCGGCCCCACAAGGATCAGCCGTTCTACCACCTGCTCGCGGAGAACGCGGAATCCGAATACGTCGCCTACGTGTCCGAGCAAAATCTGTTGCCCGACGATTCGGGCGAGCCGATTCGGCATTCCCAGGTGACCGAGATCTTCATCAAGAACAAGGATGGCGGCTACCGCCCGCGCAATCCGTCCCTGAACTAAGTCGCTCCGACTAACCGCCAACAAAAAAGGCGCTCAGACCGAGCGCCTTTTTCATGTCCGGGATCGGGTTCCGATTACTTCTGAGCGGTCGGAGGTGCGCCGGGCGCGCCACCCTGCTGCTCGAGCTTCTTGCGCTGCTCGTCGGCCTTCTTCTGAAGCTCTTCCTGGAGCTTCTTCTGGGTTTCCTCGAACACCTTCGGATCGGTCGGCGGACCGTCATAGGCCTTCTGGAATTCACCGGCCAGCGGCAGCGGCAAGGTCAGCGGTGCACCGTTGGCGTTGATCGCCTGAACAACGAGATTCTGGCCCTTCTTCATGTTGTTGATGAGCTCGGGCGAGGCCTCGTAGTCGGACATGCAGCCGTTCTGGAAGCAGATCACATAGGGCTGCTGCAGCGGCGGGTTGCTGTCGACGATAATGCGGGTGCCGTGCACGAGCTGCATGCCGAGCGGCAGCGTCACGCGCAGGATCTTCTTGGGCTCGCCTTCCGGCTCGATGATGACGGCGGCGATGACCGGCTGGCCCGACTCGATGCGACCGTCCTTCCCGGTGAAGCAGACCTGCTTGGCATTGGCGTCCTGGCCCTTGAGGCAGAATTTGGTCCAGGGGGCGTAGATCAGCTGGATCTGCTGGTCAGCCGGCTGCGCCGCGCCCTGCTGCGCCGGAGCGCCCTGGGCGGGAGCCGGCTGGGCCTGCGGAGACGCTGCGGGCGCCGGAGCCTTGGGGGCGGCCTTCGGAGCGGCTTTCGGGACCGGAGCCGCCTTGGGCGCACCCGGGGCGGGAGCCGGCGTCTGGGCCTCGGCGGCAAACGGAACGGCCAACGCCGTCGCCGTCAACAGGGCGAGAAGTCGCCCGCGCGGCCGTACGGACGCGGCCAAGTAACGGAAATTCATTGCGGAAAACCCTTTCTGAACGGGAAGTGCCCGAACCGCTCCGAAGCACCGAACCAGGCCGCGTTGGGCGCGGCTCTCTCCCCGTCAATTGAGGCGGATAAGTGACGGGCTCGGCGCTCTTGCGCGATTGCCCGCCTTCTTAACGTGGCCGACGAAAAGATCAATGCCGACAAGCGCCTTTGGCCACATCCCCAGCTGCATCCAGTGAAATTCCCTGTGATAGGATTCAAGGATCGCCGGTCCTCGAATCAACGTGTGCTGATGTTCATGTTCCAACGCCGTTTCGAGGGATCCGGTGTCCGCCTTTGCGTCTTGGCCTCAGCCCTTGTCATCTTGGCCCTCGGCGCGGGATCGTCGATAGACGACGCACGTGCGGAGCAGGCGCATGCCATCGCCATGCACGGCAAGCCGGTGATGCCAGCCGATTTCACCCATATGCCCTATGTCGATCCCGATGCCCCCAAGGGCGGCCGGTTGACCTGGGGTGTTCTCGGAACCTTCGACAGTCTCAATCCCTTCATCGTGCGGGGACTGGCCGTGCAGCAGATGCGGGGCTACGTGGTCGAGAGCCTGCTCGCGCGTGGCAATGACGAGCCGTTCACGCTCTATGGCCTGCTCGCGAGGAGCATTGAGACCGACGACGAGCGAAGCTTCGTCACGTTCCGTCTCGACCCCCGCGCCCGTTTCTCCGATGGCAAGCAGGTGGCGGCCGAGGACGTGCTGTTCTCCTGGCAGTTGCTGCGCGACCACGGCCGGCCGAACCACCGGCAGTATTACGCCAAGGTCGCCAAAGCCGAGGCACCTGATCCCCTCACCGTCCGCTTCGACCTCGCCGGCGCGAGCGACCGGGAGCTGCCGCTGATCCTCGGCCTGATGCCGATCCTGCCCAAGCATGCAGTCGACGTCGCGACCTTCGAGGAGACGACGCTGGCGAGCCCGACTGGCTCCGGTCCCTATCGCGTGACGGCGGTGAAGCCCGGGGCCAGCGTGACGCTCACCCGCGATCCCGGCTATTGGGGCCGCGACCTGCCCATCAACCGCGGGCTCTACAATTTCGAGGAGATCAGGCTCGACTATTTTCGCGAGGCCAACGGCCAGTTCGAAGCCTTCAAGCGAGGCCTCTACGATTTCCGGGTCGAGCACGAGCCGCTGCGCTGGCATGACGGCTACGATTTTCCGGCCGCGAAAAGCGGCGAGGTGATCCGCGACACCGTCAAGCCGGGCTTGCCGCAGCCATCCGAGTTCCTGGTGTTCAACACGCGCCGGCCGATCTTCGCCGACATCCGCGTGCGCCAGGCGCTGACGCTGCTGTTCGATTTCGAGCTGGTCAACCGCAACTATTTCTTCGGCCTCTATTCGCGCGCTGCCGGCTATTTCGCGGGCTCCGAGCTGTCGGCCTATGGCCGCCCCGCGGACGCGCGCGAGCGCGAACTGCTCAAGCCGTTCGCGGCCCACATTCCGCCCGACATCATGGACGGCAGCTATCGCCTGCCCGTCACCGACGGTTCGGGGCGCGACCGCAGCACGCTGCGCGCCGCGCTGAAACTGCTGTCGGAGGCGGGCTACGAGTTCGAAGGCACCGTGCTGCGCAACCGCGCCACCAGGGCGCCCTTCACCTTCGAGATCCTGGTCACGACCCGCGATCAGGAGCGTATCGCGCTCGCGTTCCAGCGCGACCTCAAGCGCGCCGGCATCGAGCCGAGCGTGCGGTCAGTCGATCCCGTGCAGTTCGACCAGCGGCGGCTCGCCTTCGAGTTCGACATGATCCAGAACCGCTGGGATCAGTCGCTATCTCCCGGCAACGAGCAATCTTTCTACTGGGGCAGCGCTGCCGCCGACAATCCGGGGACCCGCAACTACATGGGCGCCAGGGATCCTGCGGTCGATGCCATGATCGCTGCCCTGCTCGAGGCCCGTGAACATACGGATTTTGTCGCCACTGTACGGGCGCTCGATCGCGCTTTGATCGCGGGCATCTACACAATCCCCCTGTTTAACGTATCCGAGCAATGGATCGCGCGCTGGAATCGGATAGAACGGCCCAAGGCTACCTCGCTCTCAGGCTATTTGCCGGAGACTTCGTGGTCGAAGGGGCATCCGCCAGCTACTCAAGCAAAGTGACGCCGTGAACCAGCCAGCCATATCGCCGACGCTCGACACGTTGTTCCAGCGCACGCTGATGCGGCAGCCGCACGCGCCCGCGCTGCTCGATCCCCTCAACAAGGCTCGCGTGACCGGGCACCAGCCGCGGCGCATGACCTACGCCGAGGCGGACACGGCCATCGAGGCGCTGTCGGCCTATTTCGTCGAATCGGGTCTGCCGGCCAATTCCGTCATCGCGATCCAATTGCCCGCCACAGTCGAGTTCGTGCTCGCCGTGCTCGCCGCCCATCGCGCCGGCCTTGTCGTCGCGGTGCTGCCGCTGCTGTGGCGGCATGCGGAACTGACCGCTGCGCTCAACCGCACCGCGGCGCGTGCCATCGTCACCATGAGCACGGTCGACGGCGTCAGTTATGCCGACCTCGCGATGCATGCGGCCGCCGAAGCCTTCTCGATCCGTCACGTCTGCGGCTTCGGCACCGACCTGCCCGAAGGCATGGCGTCGCTCGACGAGGTGCTGGCCCGCCCGCCCGGCACCACGCGCGCCGTGATCCAGGACGGACGCAAGGCGGCGATGATCTCCTTCGACGTCACGGCGGAGGGCTTTCGCCCGGTGCCGCGGCCGCATTTCAGCCTGATCGCCGGTGGGCTTGCGATGTCGCTGGAAGCCGACATAAGGCAGGGCGCGACCGTGATGGCGGCGTTCGCGCCGATGTCGTTCGCAGGCCTCGCCTCCTCGCTCGCGGTGTGGCTGCTCTCCGGCGGCGCACTGGCGCTGCATCATCCCTTCGAGAACGACGTGCTCGAGCAGCAGATCAACGAGCACGAATGCGAGGTGCTGATCGCGCCGGCGCAGCTTGCCTTGCGCCTCGGCGATTCCGACCTGGCGACGCGGATGCCGTCCTTGCGCAACGTCGTCGGCCTGTGGCGCGCGCCCGAGCAGGTCGCGGCGAGCGATGCCTGGATCGCCCCCCGTGCCCCACTGACCGACGTCTATCTGTTCGGCGAGGCCGGCCTGTTCGGCGCCCGCCGCGGCGAAAACGGCATGCCGGTGCCGGTGATGCCCGGGCCACACGGCGCCCCGCGCGAGCAGACGGGCTCGTCCATTGCCGGCGAAATCCTGCTGACGCCGAAGGGCACGCTCGGCCTGCGCGGCGCGATGGTGCCGATCGCGGCCTATGCCCCGCCGCAGCCGGTCGGCGACACGCTGATCGCACAGCCGCCGCGCGACTATGTCGACACCGGTTATGCCGCCCGGCTCGACCGCCCAAGCGGGGCCATCTGCATCACCGCGCCGCCCTCCGGGATCATGGCCGTCGGCGGCTACCGCTTCCTCTCCAACGACCTGCAGGAATGGGCACGCCGGCTCGGCCAGGGCGCGCTGCTCACAGCACTGCCCGACCGGCTTTCCGGCCACAGGCTGGCCGGACGCGCCCAGGACAATGCCCGCGCCCGCGAGGCCCTCAGCGAACTCGGCCTTAACCCACTGATGGTCGAAGCTTTTCGCGATCGCTCCGGCCCGGTCTAGGCGCAGTTTCGCCTGGTACGTTGACGCTGCATTAATGCGGCCAAACTAGATTGCCGCGGCAACTGTCGCGTGATCAGAGTTTCCCAATGTCCCAGGCGGGCCCGATCCTGTTTGTGTCCAATGCCGAGCGGCCGCCCTTCGTCCGGGCGCTGGACGAGGCCCGGCTGTTTCCCGTGGTCGATATCGACTGGGCCAGCGCGGCGCGCGCGCTCGAAGAGGTGCAGCCAGCCGCGGTTCTCACTGCGATGCATGGCGGACACGAGCCGCATATGGCCGCGCTCGCAAGGAAGATCGCCGACCAATCGCCCTATCTTCCCTTCGTGGCCGTGGATGCGGCGGGCATGCTGCCTCACAACGCCCTGCCCTTCTCCTCGCGCGGCGGCAATCCCGACCGCCTGATCGCACGCCTTCGCGCCGCTCTGCGCGTGCGCACGCTCCACGCCACGGTGCTGCGCCGGTTACCGGAAGTGAAGGTCGCGCTCCCGGAGGGCGATCCCGTGCGCGATGCCACCGTGCTCCTGGTCGGCAGGGGCGCGGCCTATCCCGCGCTCTCCGTCGCGTTCGGTGAACGCGTCGGCGTGGTCGGCGCACTCTCGATCGAGGCCGCCGCGAAACACCTCAACACCCGTGACCTCGACGGCGTCGTGCTCGCCGAGGGTTTTACAGCGCGCGTCACCGACGCCTTTCTCACCGTGCTTGCCGAAGACGCCCGCTTCCGCAGCCTGCCCGTGGTCGTCACCGCGCATCAGCTGACGCAGACTTACGACCTGCCCAATCTCGAGCTGATCCCGGGCGAGCCGGCGAAGGTCGCGTCCAATGCGCTGCCGCTGATCCGCCAGCACGCGATGGAAGCACAATTGAGCCGCACGCTGCGCTCGATCGATGCCGGCGGCTGGCTCGATCCGCGCAGCGGCCTGCTGACGGTGGAAGCTTTCGCCCGCGATTTCGCCAAGGCGGTCGAGCAGACGCTGGCCCGCGGCGGCGGCTTGTCAGTCGCGCGCTTCGCCTTCGACCCCGGCAATTCCCGCGCCCAGCTCGATGCCGCGCGCATCCTCAGCCGCCTGATGCGGCAGATGGATTTTGGCACGGCGCAGAAGGACGGTTCGGTCGTCGTCGTGTTCGCGGAAACCGACTTCCGCACCGCCCACATGATCGCCCGCCGCCTCTCGGCCGTGATGCGGCACACCTCCAACGGCAAGCACGAGATGCGCAGCGATCCCGTCGTCAGCGTGGACTCGCTGTCGCCGTCGGACACGGCAAGATCGCTGCTCGGACGGCTGTCCGCTGACGCGTCGCGCGCGGCGTCGTAGTCATCCGACGGCATTCGCCGCGGTCAAGCCTCGACCGCTCAAAGCATCATGAGCTTGATCTGGCCGTCCTCAACGGTCCCCCTCGCGAGAGCGTCGCGAGCCATCTTCTCGACGGTCGGCCAACTCGCCAGAAGGTATCTCTGCGCCTGCACTTTGGTCGGGAAATTGGTTTGAAGAATACAGATCTGCCGCGCGTTCCCGTTCGCGATCTGGAAGGACACGGCTTGGGGGCCCTCTCGAAGCTCTTGCTCGGTGGGCTGGGGAAGCTTGCGCATGCTGCTCCTTCTCGGGGCTCAGCGAACCGGTACGGCGACCCCGGAGGCTGGATCGGCGCGAGCCGTTCCGGCGGCGATCTTCCTGGCTTTCGACAGTTGCTTCGGGTCAAGGCCCGGCTGCGTATTGCGGACCGCCTCCGTCAGCATCAGCCGGAGCTCTGCCTTTGTCATGGGTGCTTGTCGCGTGGTCGACTTCTGCCAATTGCTCATACAGTCCATATGGGGATCTTTGCGCGGAATGCCAGCATTCGTATTCTCATTCGCGATGGGCGGCAGCGGGCGCAAAAAACCCGCGGCCGGTGAACGGTCGCGGGTTCAGAAATCCGAAGCTTTGCCAGTACATCCGTGGTCAAAGCAACGTCATGGCGATTGCGGCAGCCTATGCGGCGCGCAGATCTTCAGCAGCAGACTTGCCGGTGCGGCGGTCTGCAACGATTTCGAATGAAACCTTCTGCCCTTCGTTGAGGGTATTCATGCCGGCGCGTTCAACGGCGCTGATATGAACGAACACATCCTGGCTGCCCTGGTCGGGCTGAATGAATCCGAAACCCTTTTGGCTGTTAAACCACTTCACAGTTCCCGTCGTCATGGGGTCGTCCTTTAAGATAGATAAGCGTTTGACCGCGCTGAAAAGCGCGTTCGGTGTCGTCGAGATCTGGAGGGAGGGTCGTCAGTCAGGCGCGCCCGAAAGCGGCGAGGCCAAGTCGTTCGGCCGAAACTCGATGGACATAACATAGGGACTGTTCGGCCATTCCGCAAGTGATCATTTCGTTGTCGGAATCGACGCCCCTCCGCATCGCTTGGCTGCGTCGCCTCTGCCATCGAAATAAGTGATCACGCCGCCTTCTTGCTCTGCGCGAGCTGCGCCAGCTGGCGCATGATCTCGGTGGTGCCGGCGAGACGCTCTTCCGGTGTCTCCCAGTCCTGCAGGAACACCACCTTCATGTCGGGCCGCACCTTGGCGGCCTGGCCGTAGCTGCGGATGAATGACACCAGGCGGTCGGGATGCGCAAAGGAATTGTCGCGGAAGGCGATGACGGCGCCCTTCGGGCCGGCATCGATCTTCCCGACGTTGGCCCGGCGGCAGAACGCCTTGATCGCGGCGACCTTGAACAGGTAGCGCACCTCGTCCGGCAGCACGCCGAAGCGGTCGCGCATCTCGGCACCGAAGTTCTCGATCTCCTCCTCGCTGTCGAGGTCGGCAAGGCGCCGGTACAGCGACAGCCGCACCGAGAGGTCGCTGACGTAATCCTCCGGAATGAGCACGGGCATGCCGATGGTGATCGACGGCGACCAGCGGTCGGCGGCAGGCTCGGAGACGCCGGCCTTGAGGTTGACGATCGCCTCCTCCAGCATCGACTGATAGAGCTCGAAGCCGACCTCCTTGATGTGGCCGGACTGCTCCTCGCCGAGCAGATTGCCGGCGCCGCGGATGTCGAGGTCGTGCGAGGCGAGCTGGAAGCCCGCCCCCAGCGTCTCCAGCGATTGCAGCACGGTGAGCCGGCGCTCGGCCTGCGCCGTGATCTTCTGCTGCGCCGGCAGCGTGAACAGCGCATAGGCGCGCAGCTTGGCACGGCCGACGCGGCCGCGGAGCTGATAGAGCTGGGCGAGACCGAACATGTCGGCGCGATGCACGATCAGCGTGTTGGCGTTGGGAATGTCGAGGCCGGATTCCACGATCGTCGTCGACAGCAGGATGTCGAACTTGCCGTCGTAGAACGCGGTCATGATGTCCTCGATTGCAGAGGGCGGCATCTGGCCGTGCGCGACCGCGACCTTCATCTCCGGCACGTTCTTGTCGAGGAAATCCTTGACCTCGGCGAGGTCGTCGATGCGCGGCACCACGTAGAACGCCTGCCCGCCGCGATAGCGCTCGCGCAGCAATGCCTCGCGGATCATGAGGGGATCATGCGGGGCAACGAAGGTGCGCACGGCGAGGCGATCGACCGGGGGCGAGGCAATGATCGAGAGTTCGCGGACGCCGGTGAGCGCAAGTTGCAGCGTGCGGGGGATCGGCGTCGCCGTCAGCGTCAGCACATGCACCTCGGCGCGAAGCGCCTTCAGCCGTTCCTTGTGGGTCACGCCAAAGTGCTGCTCCTCGTCGACGATGACGAGGCCGAGGTCGCGGAATTTGATCGCCTTGCCGAGCAGTGCATGGGTGCCGACGACGATGTCGATCGAACCGTCGGCAATACCCTTCTTGACCAGATTGAGCTCCTTGGCCGCAATCAGGCGCGAAGCCTGGGCCACGTTCACCGGAAAGCCCTTGAAGCGCTCGGTGAAGGTCCTGGCGTGCTGGCGCGCCAGGAGCGTGGTCGGCACCACGACGGCAACCTGCTTGCCCTCGAGCGCCACGGCAAACGCCGCGCGCAAGGCCACCTCGGTCTTGCCAAAGCCGACGTCGCCGCAGATCAGCCGGTCCATCGGACGGCCGAGTTCGAGGTCCTTCAACGTGGATTCGATGGCCCCCAACTGGTCCTCGGTTTCGTCATAGGGGAAGCGTGCGCAGAACTCGTCATAGAGGCCGGGCTGCACCAGCAGCTTGGGCGCCTCGTGCAGATGGCGCGCGGCAGCAATCTTGATCAATTCGCCCGCGATCTCGCGGATACGATTCTTGAGTTTCGCCTTGCGGGTCTGCCAGCCGCCGCCGCCCAGACGGTCGAGCTCGACCGTGGTCTGGTCGGAGCCGTAACGCGACAAGAGCTCGATGTTCTCGACGGGCAGGAACAGTTTTGTCTCGCCCGCATAGTGCAGTTCGAGACAGTCATGCGGCGCGCCCGCGACATCCAGCGTCTGCAGGCCGACGAAGCGGCCGATGCCGTGATCGACGTGGACGACGATGTCGCCGGCGGCAAGGCTCGTCACCTCCGAGATGAAATTGTCGAGCTTGCGGCTGGCCTTCCGCGGCCGCACCAGTCGGTCGCCGAGGATGTCCTGCTCGCTGATGAGCGCGATCTCGTCGGTCTCGAAACCGCTATCGAGGCCGAGCACGGCGAGCATGGTCTCGTTGCGCGGAGTGGCCTGCACCGTGCGCCAGCTGTTGACGCTGGTGGTGTGGGTCAGCTTGTGGTCGCGCAGCATCGACGTCATGCGGTCGCGCGAGCCTTCGCTCCAGAGCGCGATCACGACTTTCTTGCGCTGGGCGTGCAGCGCCATCACATGGCTGACCACGGATTCGAACACGTTGACCGTGGTGTCGTTGCGCTCCGGCGCGAAGTCGCGGCCCTTGCGCGCACCGGCGTCGATGACATTCGTGCCGTCGGCCGGAACCGAAAATTGCGTCAACCGCAACACCGGCATGTCGCTCTCGCGCTTGGCCCACTCCTCCGCGGTGAGATAAAGCCGATCCGGCGGCAGCGGCTTGTAGATCGCGCCGCCGCCTGGATGCTCCATGGCATCGCGGCGGGCCTCGTAATAGTCCAGGATCTGCTTGAAGCGCTCGCGGACGGCGTCCTCGGCCTGCGGCTCGATCGCGATCGGAGCCCCTTGCAGATAGTCGAACAGCGTATCCATCCGGTCCTGGAACAGCGGCAGCCAATGCTCCATGCCGGGATGGCGGCGGCCCTCGCTGACGGCCTCATACAGTGCGTCATCGCGCGTGGGCGCGCCGAACTCGGCGACATAGCCCATGCGGAAACGGCGGATGGTATCGGTGACGAGCTGGAACTCGGAGATCGGCACCAGGTCGAGCGCGCGCATGTCGAGCAGCGTGCGCTGGGTCTCGGCGTCGAAAGTGCGGATCGATTCCAGACTGTCGCCGAAGAAGTCGAAGCGGACGGGCTGATCGAGGCCGGCCGGAAAGAGATCGAGGATGCCGCCACGCACGGCATATTCGCCGGGCTCGCGTACCGTCGAGGAGCGGTTGTAGCCGTTGTGCTCGAGCCAGGCGACGATGGTGTCCATCGGCACGACGTTGCCGGGCGCAACCGAAAGCGCCTGCGCCGCGACCAGCTCGCGCGCGGGCACGCGCTGCACGACGGCGTTCACCGTCGTCAGCACGATCAGCGGCTTGTCGCTGCCGGTCAGTGACGCAAGCCGTGCCAGCGTGGTCAGGCGTTGCGCCAGGATGCCGCCATGCGGCGAGACCCGGTCATAGGGCTGGCAATCCCAGGCCGGGAAGGTCAGCACCGGCAGATCGGGGGCGAAGAACTGCAGCGCGCGCTCGAGCTGCTGCATGCGCGGACCGTCGCGGCAGACCACCGCAAGGCTGACCGCCGGCTTCTTCGGCCGCGCCGCGATGGCCCGGGCGAGATCGGAGACGACGAGGCCTTCGGCGCCTTCCGCGACATTGGCAAGCGTCAGCGCGCGGCCGGGCGCAAGCAGCTCGGCCGGAGATTTCATCCCCTGCTTCATAAATCGCCGTCCGTAATCGGGAATGCCTTGATGCGGGCGAAGATCGCGCCGGTCACATCAGGTGGCAGCACCTTGTCACCGGTGATCGCGGCGTAGAGGTCGGGATCGGACTCTTCGAGCAGCGTCTCGAGCTCGGTGAGCTCGGCATCGGACAGATTGCCGATCTCAGCGTCGGCAAAGCGGCCGAGGATCAAATCCATCTCGCGCGTGCCGCGGTGCCAGCAGCGGAACAAGAGCCGCTTGCGGCGGTCGTCGAGCCCGTTGCTCGATCGTGTCGTTCCCGTCATGTCTCAGATCCAGTCAAACGCCGAAAGCCCGGACGTGCCGGGCGGGGGTGATATAGCCACTCGGGGTGGCCGTGTCAGCCCTCGATTTGGCATGGCCTGATGCCCGGACGAAGGCTGCGAAAAAAGCCGTGGATGCCCGGCATAAAGCCGGGCAAGACGAGCCGAAACGATCCTAGATTCGCATCCATGCGCCCCAGCCTGCTCAATCCGCTGTTCGCTGCCGTGACCAGCCTGCCCGGCGTCGGTCCGAAGCAGGACAAGCTGCTGCAATACCTGCTCAGCCGCAGCGAGACGCCGCGGCTGCTCGACCTGCTGCTGCATTTGCCTAGTCAGGTGATCGACCGCCGCGCCCGGCCGAAAATCCGCGACGCCGTGCAGGGAACCATGGTGACGCTGGAGGTCACGGTCGACCGCCACCGCCCGCCCCCGCCGCGCAACGCACGCGCGCCGTATCTGGTCTACGCCAGCGACGACACCGGCGAGGTCGTGCTGACCTTCTTCCGCGCCAAGCCCGGCTACGTCGAAAAGCTGCTGCCGATCGGCGAGAAGCGCTACGTCTCCGGCACGCTGCAGATGTACGACGGCATTCCGCAGATCGTGCATCCCGACCGCGTGCTGGACGAGGAAGCGATCTCGAAACTCTCGGGCATCGATCCCGTCTATCCCCTAACCGAGGGCCTCGCGCTCGGCTCGCTGCGCCGCGCGATCGCGCAGGCGCTGCAGAAGTTGCCGGTGCTGCCGGAATGGATCAGCCCGGAGGTCATGCGCCGGTGTCATTTTCCGTCGATCGCCGAAGCGCTCACCCGCGTACACCAGCCGGTCGAGCTCACGGACATCCTCCCCGACCAGCCGTTCTGGTCGCGCCTCGCCTTTGACGAACTCCTGGCCGGTCAGCTCGCGCTCGCTTTGATCCGCGCGCAACTGCGCCGCCCGGCCGGCGTCCGCAATGCCGGCGATGGTCACCTCCGCAACAAGATCATCGATGCCCTGCCCTATGCGCTGACGCCGTCGCAGCGCAGCGCTGCCGCCGCCATCGCCGAGGACCTGCAACAACCCGTACGCATGTTGCGTCTGCTCCAGGGCGACGTCGGCTCCGGCAAGACCGTGGTCGCGCTGCTCGCGGCCGCCGCCGTCGCGGAGGTCGGCAAGCAGGCCGCCCTGATGGCGCCGACCGAGATCCTGGCGCGCCAGCACATCAAGACCATCGCCCCGCTCGCCGAGCGCGCCGGCATGCGCGTCGCGATCCTCACCGGCCGCGAAAAGGGCAAGGAGCGGCGCGAGCTCATCACTCAGCTCGCTTCCGGCGAAATCGACCTGCTCGTCGGCACCCATGCGCTGATCCAGGACGACGTGATCTTCCGTGATCTTGCGCTCGCCATCGTCGACGAGCAGCACCGTTTCGGCGTGCGCGAGCGCCTCGCGCTGACGTCCAAAGGCGAAGCCGTCGACGTGCTGGTGCTGAGCGCCACGCCCATTCCGCGCACGCTGGTGCTGACCTATTTCGGCGACATGGACATCTCCGAGCTGCGCGAAAAGCCCGCCGGCCGGCAGCCGATCGACACCCGCGCCGTCGCCATGAGCCGGCTCGGTGAGGTCATGGACGGCGTCGGCCGTGCGCTCGAGTCCGGCAAGCTGGTGTACTGGATTTGCCCGCTGGTCGAGGAATCCGAGGCGGAGGGCACCGAGCATCTCACCAATGCGACCAAGCGCTTCGAGACCCTGCAAAAGCGCTTCGGCGAGCGTGTCGGCCTCGTCCACGGCCAGATGAAGGGCACCGAGAAGGACCGCGTGATGGGACAGTTCGCGGCGCACGAGATCGGCCTGCTGGTCGCGACCACGGTGGTCGAAGTCGGCGTCGATGTTCCGGCGGCGACGATTATGGTGATCGAAAACGCCGAGCGCTTTGGCCTGGCCCAACTGCATCAGCTCCGCGGGCGCATCGGACGTGGCTCTGAAGCCTCGACCTGCATCTTGCTCTACTCCGAGCCGCTCGGCGAGATGTCAAAGGCCCGGCTGAAGGTGATCCGCGAGACCACCGACGGTTTTCGCATCGCCGAGGAAGATCTGAAGCTGCGCGGCGAAGGCGACGTGTTAGGGGTACGCCAGAGCGGCCTGCCGGGCTACCGCATCGCGCGCCCGGAGGTGCATGGCCAGCTGATCGCCCAGGCCAGAGACGAAGCGCTGCGGATCCTGAAGGACGATCCGAAGCTGAAGGGCGAGCGCGGCGAGGCACTACGGTGCCTGTTGTATCTCTACGAGCGGGACGAGGCGATCCCGCTGATCGGGGCGGGTTGAGTTAATGCGGCGCTGCCGCAAGCTTGTCACGGACGTAAGAGCGCCCGGCCCTTCCCGTCGTTGCGAGCGCAGCGGAACAAAGGCCACGTCTCGGTGCTCGGCCCAAAGCACCATCTTTCGTTGCGGCCAACTTCATGAAATTCTCCCACCATGCGCCGCATCATCATCGTTGGCTCCCAGGGTAGCGGAAAGACCAGCCTCGCCCGGAATCTCGGGCGAAAGCTCGGGCTGCCGGTGGTGCATCTCGACGTGCTGTATTGGCGGCCGGGTTGGACGCCATCCGACAAGCCGGGCTTTCGGATGCGCGTCACGGAAGCGATCTGGGGCGATGCTTGGGTGGTCGACGGTAGCTTCTCCGGGCTGGCTTTCGATTTGACGCTCGCGCGCGCGGATACGCTCGTCATCATCGACCGTCCGCGCTGGCTCTGCCAGTGGCGCATTCTCTGGCGCTCGGCATTCGATCGCGACACGACGCGGCCTGACCTCCCGGAGGGGTGCCCCGAACAATTCGACTGGACATTGATGCGGGAGGCGTGGCGCTACAACACCGAGCGCGCGCCTGTCATCGAGGCCGAGCGTGTGCAGTATGGCGCTGGCGTCCCGGTCGTGCGCTTGAGACGCGATCGGGACATCCGGAGTTTTCTGGATTCGGTGCACGGCAAATGATCGATAGCCGTGTCGTGAGACCGGACGATCCGGATTTCTTCTGCACAATACGCGCGGCGAATGCCTTCATCAGGTCCGTATCCGCCGCCTCGCCCTGCGCATCTTCCGCGAGGTGCTCGAACCACTTCGCAAAGCCCTCGTAGATCTGGCTGGCTGGATGATCGGGACCGAGGAAGCCGGAAATCTCCCGCATCTCCGCAACCCAGCGATAGGCTTTCGGGATCATGTCCGGCAGCGCGACTTCGAGCCGGGCCAGGATCGCGGGCTGGCTGAGCGCGAGCTCGTCGCGCAACGCGTCCGCTGCGCCTGCCTTCGTTGCTGCGATCACCATGGCGGAGCCGATGCCGGCGAGCCCTTTGACGATGCCGGCGTAGGACATTTTTAAAGCCGAGGCCGCTCCGACCGGCCCCTCGACGATCCGCACGTCGAGGCCGAGGTCCTTCAGCACCGCAACGTCTTTGGCGTGCTCGCCGGACATGTAGAAGGCCGGGCTCTTGGCCCCGGGCTGCGGTGGGAAGCCGATGATGCCGCCATCGACGAACGGGGCCTGGGCCGAGCCGATGATCTCCTCGATCCTTTGCACCGTGTCGACGTTGACGGCGTTGCAATCGACCACGACCGGCTTCTTCTCGCGCCTGACGATCAGCGCGGCCAGCCGCTCCGCCAACGCAACGGCTTCGCCCGGCGGCACGATCGAAAGAATGATGTCGGCACCTGCGATCGCATCGTCATCGGCGCCGACCATGCCGGCGTCTGCTGCGCGCTTGCGCGTCGCCTCGCTCCGCCCCTCCAAGGACGTCAGCACGCGCGCCCCATGCTCGCTGAGACGGCGGGCGACGGCGCTGCCCATGGCGCCAGGCGCGAGGATCGCAATGGTTTTGGACATCAAGCACTCCAGGTCGAACGCCGGGCGAGGCGCTCGGCTCGACAGGAGCATAGCAGAGGATGCCAGCGCGCACGTGACCGACGCCACCCCGCAAGGGAATGGCCCTACTCCACCTTCGCAGGCTCGGGGTGAAGCGCCGAGGCGTTGGCGATGCGCGCGGCATTCGCCACGCCGGCGAGCGCCGCGGCTTTTTTCGGATCGGGTGCCGAGCCCGGCTGCACCACGCCGGCCGACATGATCAGCGTCGCCGCGTCCTCGGTGCTCATGTCGACCTCGACGATCTTGCTCTTGGGCACGTAGAAAAAGAAGCCGGTGGTCGGGTTCGGGGAGCACGGCAGGAACACCGAGACGTGCTCCTCCTGCCCCGGCAGGCTGCGCGCGACCTCTTCATTCGGTGATTGCGAGATCAGCACGATCGACCACATGCCCGGCGAGGGAAATTCGACCAGGCCGACTTTGCGGAAGCTCGAGCCCTTGCCCGAGAACAGCGTCTCGAACACCTGCTTCAAGCCGCGATAGATGGCGCGCACCGCCGGGATCCGGCCGAGGAGCGTTTCGCCGACATCGACCAGCGTCCGGCCGATCAGATTGGCCGCGAGGAAGCCGACCAGCGTCAGCGTGAAGAACGCGACAACCAGTCCCCAGCCGGGAATGACGTACGGCAGATAGGTTTCAGGCCGATAGGCGAGCGGCACGAACGGCCGCACCACGCCATCGACCCAGGTGACGAACCACCAGACCAGGTACAGCGTGATCGCGATCGGCCCTGTGACGATGAGTCCCGTCAGAAAATAATTGCGGAAGCGGCCCATCAGGCCGGTATGCGGTTCCGGAACGGGATCAAGAGGCGCAGGCGCGTCGTCGCGGGGGGTCATTCGGGTTCCAAGTCGGTCGCAGCACACAAGCTAGGGCCTTCTAACAGGTTTTGGAAGGCCGCGACCGCTTGATATCCCTTCTGCCTATTCCACGGTCACCGATTTCGCGAGATTGCGCGGCTGGTCGACGTCGGTGCCCATGACCACAGCCGTGTGATAAGCGAGCAGCTGCACGGGGACGGCATAGACCATCGGGGTAAAGGCCGCCGCCATGTCGGGCATGATGATGGTGACGAGCGACTCCACCGTCGCCTCTTCTGCGCCCTTCGCGTCTGTCATCAGGATGATGTTGCCGCCGCGGGCGGCGACCTCCTGCATGTTGGAGACCGTCTTTTCAAACACGCGGTCGTAAGGCGCGATGACGACGACCGGCATGGTCTCGTCGATCAGCGCGATCGGCCCGTGCTTGAGCTCACCGGCGGCATAGCCCTCGGCGTGGATATAGGAGATCTCCTTCAGCTTCAGCGCGCCTTCGAGCGCGAGCGGAAAGCTGGTGCCGCGGCCGAGATAGAGCACGTCGCGGGACTTGGCGATCCGCTGCGCGAGCTTTTCGATCTGGGGCTCGAGGGTGAGCGCATCCGCCATCAGGCGCGGGATCTCGACCAGGCCGTGAACCAGCTTGGTCTCGTCCGCGTCGGACAATTCGCCTCTGGCCTTGCCGGCCGCGATCGCAAGGTTTGCCAGCACCATGAGCTGACAGGTGAAGGCCTTGGTCGAGGCGACGCCGATCTCGGGGCCGGCCAGCGTTTGCAGCACGGTCTCGCTCTCACGCGCGATCGTCGAGGTCGGCACGTTGACGACGGCGACCGTGTGGACGCCCTCAGCCTTGGCATAGCGCAGTGCCGCCAGGGTGTCGGCGGTCTCGCCTGACTGCGAGATGAAGATGGCGAGATCGCCCTTGCGCAAGGGCGCCTCCCGGTAGCGGAATTCGGAGGCGACATCGACCTCGACCGGCAGGCGCGCAAAGCGTTCGAACCAGTATTTTGCGACGAAGCCGGCATAGCTCGCGGTGCCGCAGGCGGTGATGCTGATGCGCTGGATGGTGCTGAAGTCGAAGGGAAGCTTGACCGGCAGCGAGACGCGCTCGGTCGCCATGTCGACGTACCGCGCCAGCGTATGGCCGACCACTTCCGGCTGCTCGTGGATCTCCTTGGCCATGAAGTGGCGGTAATTGGCCTTGTCGACCAGCGAGGTCGAGGCTGCGTGCCTGATCTTGTCTCGCTGGACGGCGTGGCCGTCCTTGTCGAAAATCGTTGCGCTCTTGCGCGTCAGTACCACCCAATCGCCGTCCTCGAGATAGCTGATCGTGTCGGTGAACGGGCCGAGTGCGATGGCGTCAGAGCCGAGATACATCTCGCCGTCGCCATAGCCGATCGCCAGCGGTGGGCCGTTGCGGGCGCCGATCATGAGGTCGTCGTCGCCGGCGAAGATGAAGCCGAGGGCAAAGGCGCCGCGCAGGCGCCCCAGAGCCAGCTTGACGGCTTCGACCGGCTTGTTGCCGCGCGTGAGCAAATCGTCGACGAGATGCAGCACGATCTCGGTGTCGGTCTCGGTGTGGAAAACCGCACCCTTCTTCTGGAGCTCCTCACGCAGCTCACGGAAGTTCTCGATGATGCCGTTGTGGACCACGGCGACGCGCTCGGTCGCATGCGGATGGGCGTTGTTGACGGTCGGCTTGCCGTGGGTAGCCCAGCGGGTGTGGCCGATGCCGGTCGTACCCTTCAACGGCTCGGCATCCAGCCGCTTCTCCAGATTCTTCAGCTTGCCTTCGGCGCGACGGCGCTCGATATGCTTGCCCTCGAGCGTGGCAACGCCCGCCGAGTCGTAACCGCGATATTCAAGACGCTTGAGCGAATCCACCAGCTGCTCTGCAACCGGTTCGCGCCCGAGAATGCCCACAATCCCGCACATGCGGATCACTATCCCCCAAATCGTCGAAAAATCGCCTAAACGACACGCCCGGTTTTTAGCGAAGTTTCTAAGGACCCATATACTCAATAATTATTGCGGATTGAGACATCGCACGTCCGCGGGTGGACTGGGTCGGATCGTCCGGCGTTAAACCGCGCCGATTAACTTCCTGTCAACAAATTTGGCCAACGATTCCCCCTCTGGGAGATATGGCCATGAAAGGCTCATCCGACCGCAAAGGTCTGTCATCGACATTGGTGCGCGCCAGCGAGACCACAGGCACGCACCTTGCGCATTGGCCGCCGCCCCAGCGTGCCATGGAGCGTGGCAAGGAAAGCAAGCCCCTCCTCGTTACGCAGTCCGCCGGCGAACCGGCAAAGCGTGCAAGGCCGCGGGGCTGGCGCCTGACGCGCGCGATGGTCTCGGAAGTCGCCGACGACGACTAGCGGCGTGCCTCACCACCCCAGCACCAGGGCAAAGACGAGCACAACGACAAACGCCCAGAACGCTAGTCCGGTGACCAGCGATGCGATCTCGGTCGGGCGGGGATCGCCGATCTGTTCCAGCACCCATCGGCCCGGCGGCTTGATGACATTCTCGACGAGGAATTTGATCAGAAACCAATCGTCATCGTCGTCCATGAGCGCGCAGCCCTAGCAATACCGATCGGGGATCGGCACCCGGCCGCTCACTTCTCTGGCTTCTTGCCGCCGGTCTTCATCTCGCGATAGCGCGCCGCGCCGCCTTCCCGGATGGTCTGCGGGCTGCGCTCCAGCGCCATCGCATCGTCAGGCACGTCGCGCGTGATCACCGAGCCCGAGCCGATATAGGCGCCGTTGCCGATCTTCACGGGCGCGACCAGCGATGAATTGGTGCCGACGAAGGCGCCCTGCCCGATCACCGTCTTGTGCTTCTTGAAGCCGTCGTAGTTGCAGGTGATGGTGCCGGCCCCGATGTTGGAATTGGCGCCGATGGTGGCATCGCCGATGTAGGAGAGATGGTTGACCTTGACGCCCGCCTCCAGCGTCGCCGCCTTGGTCTCCACGAAATTGCCGATCCGCGCGCCGTCGCCGAGCGAGGTGCCGGGCCGCAGGCGCGCATAGGGACCGATCGAGACGTTCTTGCCGAGCGTCGTCTGCACGATGTGCGAGAAGGAATGGATCACGGTGCCGTCGGCGATCGACACGCCGGGGCCGATCACCACGAAAGGCTCGATGGTCACATCCTTGCCGAACATTGTGTCGGCGGCGAGAAAAACCGTCTCGGGCGCGACCAGCGTGACGCCGGCCTCCATCGCCGCTTTGCGCAGGCGCGCCTGCATCACGGCCTCTGCCTCGGCGAGCTGTGCCTTGGTGTTGATGCCGCGCACCTCGTCCTCGCTGGTCTCGATCACCACGGACTCCCATCCCTGCTTG
The DNA here is from genome assembly GCF_023073355.1 of Bradyrhizobium sp. 199. Lineage (GTDB taxonomy): Bacteria > Pseudomonadota > Alphaproteobacteria > Rhizobiales > Xanthobacteraceae > Bradyrhizobium. Next base: position 1,419,849 of record NZ_JADPJI010000005.1, on the reverse strand, counting down.
CGGACGATTTCGACCGCGTCGGTCAGATAATATTCGCCCTTGGAATTGGCATTGCCGATTTGCCCGAGGATTTGAAGCGCCCGGCGCCCGTCGATCGCCATCACGCCGGCATTGCACAGATCGATCCTGCGCTCCTCCGCGCTAGCATCAGCCTGCTCGCGGATCGCGACCAAGCGTTCGCCCTCGACGATGAAGCGGCCATAGCCGGTGGGATCGGCGGCGCGGAAGCCGAGCGCGGCAATCGCAGCGCCCGTGGCGAGCGGCGCGCGCAGCCGCGCGAATGTCTCGGCCGAAATCAGCGGCGTGTCGCCGAAGGCAATCAGGAGATCATCGACGCCGCGTCCGATCGCCTCGCGCGCCGCCAGCACCGCATGCGCGGTGCCGAGCCGCTCGGCCTGCAGGAAGGTGAGCGCATCGGGCCTGATGCGCTTCGCCTCGTCCGCGACCACTTGGTGGTCGGGACCGATCACGACCGCGAGCGAGGTGCCGGTTCCCTTGGGTGCCGCGGCAAGCACGTGGGCAAGCAGCGTTTGCTGAGCTACCGGATGCAGCACTTTCGGCAGGCTCGATCGCATGCGCGTGCCTTCGCCGGCGGCGAGCACGATCGTGAGGCTGGAACGGGCGGTCATCGAAATCCTGTCAGATCTTGCCGAATCAATTGGCGCAACGGGCGGTGGGTCATTCTGAAAAGCTCCCGCCTTGCTACCCCCGCAAACGCCCGGAATTCAAGTGCGACGGGGTTTTCCTGTTAATGTTCCCTGATTGATTCGGGGAAGCTTCGGGGTTGGGCACTTAACGTTCATGGCAAAGGATTCCGACCCACTGGCGGATGCCTTCGGCACCAAGGAGACCGGCGGGCTGTTCTCCGGACTTGTGGCCGAGGAAAGCGCGTTCGACCGCCGCATGATGTGGCGACTGGGCTCGTGGGGCGTGGCGGCCGTGGGTGCCGTCACCATCGCGGTGATCGCCAACCAGGCGGGGCTCGGCTGGCGGCGTGACCAGGTTGCCGCCGCCGATCTTGCGCGCCAGGCCGACCGGCTCCAGATGCTGACCAAGGAGAGCCAGAACGAGGCCCGCCGCCTCGCCGCCGCGGTCGAGACGCTCAACGGTGATCGCGACCGGCTCTATTCGCGCGTCACCGTGCTCGAGCAAGGGCTCGATTCCGTCACGGGCGCCATTGCCAAGCAGACCACCCCGCAGCCGCAGGCGGGCAAGCCGCTGGATGCCGCGCCTGCCGCCCCCAGCGTCGCGCCGGTCGCCTCGGCGCCCGCTTCCGCTGGCGACAAGCCGCGTATGGAGGCCGCCAAGGAGGCGCCCAAAGAAACCTCCAAAGACACGGCAAAGGAGCTGCCGGGCCTGCCGCAGCAGACCGCGGCCGCTGCCTCACTCGTGCACCAACCGCTGGCAACGAATTCGGCCCTGCCGACCATTCCGCTGGTGCCGTCCAAATCGATCATGGCGCCGCCCGATCCGGCTGCGTCGAAATTGATTCAGCCCGAGACTAACGAGGCGGCAGCCGAGAAGAAGGCCGAGTCGGCGCCCGCCCCGACCGAAGTGGTCACGGCAGCCGCAAAGCCACCGGAAACCACCGAGAGCGAATCCCCCGCGATCGCGATTCAGCAGACGCGTTTCGCGATCGACCTCGGCGGGGCCAATTCGGTCGATGGCCTGCGCGCGCTCTGGCGCGGCGTGACCAAATCCAATCCGGACGTCGCAGCGCTGCGACCGATCATCATGATCAAAGAAGGCACCACCGGGCTCGGCATGCAGCTCCGCCTGGGTGCCGGCCCCCTCGTCAACGCCGCCGCTGCCGCAAAATTCTGTGCGAGCCTCGCCGAGAACGATCGTCACTGCGAGACCACCGTCTTCGACGGCCAGCGCCTGTCGATGCGCGGCTCGGAAAAGACGCAAGACAAGGGACAGGAAAAGTCTCAGGACAGGGTTCAGGAGAAGAACTCGGAGAAGAATCAGGACGCGGTCCCGCAAGCCGAAACCGCGCCCCCGCCAGCGCCCACTGCCAAGCCAGACAAGCGCCGCCGCAGCTATTCTTCGAAGCGCTCGTCCAAGCGCGAGGAGCCCGTGCCGGCGCCCGCAGCGCAGCCGGCGCCGGCCAAGCCGGAGACCGCGTCGGCGGCATCGACACTGACGTCCTTCTTCAGGCGGTAAGGCGTCCCCATCCGCGATGGAAGCCGCGTGCATGCGTCGATCGGACGCTGCGACTGCGCTGCCCTTTTGCAGCTGGTTGGCGTTCTTTGACGGCGCGCTCCGGGCAGCGCTCCTCTCCGAACCCTGCGGAATTCGATGAACGAACTAGATGATGTGCTGAGGCTTCTCGTCGCCGCCGGAACAGGCCTGCTGATCGGCATCGACCGCGACATGAACAACAAGCCGGTGGGAATGCGGACCCTGTCGCTGGTCGCCCTCGGCTCCGCGCTGGTCTCGATCTCCGTGATCGAGTTCCAGAATTTACGCGACCATCCGGATGCGATCTCCCGGGTCATTCAGGGCGTGGTTGCCGGCGTGCTGACCGGCGTCGGCTTCATCGGCGCAGGCGTCATCCTGCACGATGCCAAGGCCAAGACCGTTCACGGCCTCACGACCGCTGCAACCGTCTGGATTGCGGCAGGGCTTGGAATTGCCTGCGCGCTGGGAGCCTGGCTGCTGGTCGGCGCAGCGATCGCGGTCACGTTGCTCGTGCTGTTCGTTCTCGGCTGGGTCGAGCGCCGGCTGGGGTTGAAATAGCGGCTGAGGCTTAGCATGTACCAAATGATACGAGCGAGGTCAGCGTAAGACGGCAGTATCCGCGACGGATTTGATTCGGAGCGGAGATGACGGACGCGAACTTTCTGCGGGAGCAACTCGCCCTCGTCCGCGAACTGGCCGAGCAGGCGGATCCCTACATCAGGAAACGACTGCTCGCATTGGCTGAAAAATACGAACGGCGGCTGGCGGAGCAAAGCAGGAAGACGCAAGGTCAGCTCTGATAGACGCTCGCGCGCGCCTACTCGATGCGCGCCTTTTCCTTCAGATCTCGAATGCGCGTCTCGGCCTCCTCCTTCGACTGGACGATTTCCGACCAATCCTCCACCCGCGCCTCCTTGCTCAACCTTTTGAGCTCGTTCAGCTGCTCTTGCGTTGGCTTGTCCATGCTCACTCCTCGACGGCACCTGCGGTGGGCCTCACACGCTTAGAACAACCCTGGTCCTCGCCTGTTCCTCAGGGGAGCTTGGAGCGCCAGACCAGCAGAAACATCGACTGCCCTGTTGCCTGCCCGCGCCATCCCGACCATATTGCCGCCATGACAAAAAAGCCCTTCCGCCTCACGCCCTACCAGGTGCAGTTCCTGCTCGTCGTCGGTTTCGTCACTGTCGGCTGTGCGTTCTACGTGCGCTATCTCGCGATCGAATTTTCGCAGGTTGCGCTTGCCTGTGACGCCGGGCTTCAGACGCTGGTCTGCAAGGCGCGGTCGGTCTCGACCGTGCTGTTCAAAAATTCGGTGTTCGGCATCGTCGCGCTGGTGGTTGCGACGCTGAACCTGATGCGGCCGTCGATCGTGCTGCTCACCGTCGGCATCATCGCCGCGGGCCTTGGCATCGTGCTCTACAATGTCGTGCTGTCGGGTCTGGCGATCGGCCTGTTCATTCTTGGATTTGCTCGGCCCGCGCCCGCCACAGCGTGAGCGCGAACAGCAGATAGATCGCGCAGGTCCACAGTGACTGCCAGTTGTCGCGGCCTTCGTTGAAGAGCACAAAGACGGCCGACAGCCCCAGCACGCCCGCGAACACAGATTCGGCGATCGGACGCTGGCCGATCTGCGGCCGGTTCAGCATCAGAGCTGCAAACGGCACCACCGCCATCGTCAGCGAGGCGTAGGGAAAATCCTTGTAGCGCGGGTCGAACACGAAGCCGAGCGCGGTCGCGGCCGCGATCACGGCCGTCACCGCCAGCGTCAGGCCAAGCACGGCGGTGAGCTTCGACCATTTGCGGCCCTCGCGCGGGCCGAGCAGATCGAGAAATGTCGGAAGGCTGCGGCCGATCACCATCGCCTGCGCGCAGAAGATCGGCGACAGGATGCCGGCCAGGAGCAGCGCGCCCCAGAGCAGCCAGCCGCCGATGCCGTAGCTCTCGTAATACATCTTGTCGGCGCCGATCCCAAGCAGGCTCCCCGCCGTTGTCGCCGAAATGCTGACACCGAGCCAGGCCGAGAAGCGCGGCGTCCACGGCCGCCGGCGCAGCGTGATGAGGGCAACTGCGAATACCAGCACGGACAGGCCCATGCCCGCGCCCATGTACCATTTCCAATATGGAAAATTGCTGATCGGCTCGCCCGGTGGATATTTCAGGCTCCGGCGCACCGAATCGTACAGGCCCCAATAGCCGCCGACGGTGCCTTCCAGCTTGCGCTTCCACGGCTGGTCGTAGGACTCGATCAGATTGACGTGGAACTTGTTCGCCTTCGCAAGGCTCAGGATTTCCGAGACGACGCGCGCCTGGTTGGTGCGTGAGGGCAGCGCGCCCTCGCGCATGCGTCCTTCGCTCGGCCAGCCGGTCTCGCCGATCAGGATCTCCTTGCCGGGGAACGCCACCGCCATGCGCTCGCGGATCGCCTCGACATGGGCAGAGGCGAATTTCGCCTTGACGGGCAAATCCTCCCAATAGGGCAGGATGTGGATCGTGACGAAGTCGACGACGTCATAGACCTCGCGGTTCTTCAGCCAATATTCCCAGACATCGGCATAGGTGACGGGCACGCTGACCTGCGCCTTCACCGAGCGGATGATGGAGACGAGGTCGGCCGTCGTCATCTCGCCGCGCAGCAGCACCTCGTTGCCCACGATGACCGCGGTGATGATGTCGGGGAATTGCTTGATGAGACGGACGGCGAGCGCGGCCTGCTCGAAGTTCTTGGTGCGGTTGCTGGAGAGCCAGATGCCCTGCAGCACTTTCAGCCCGCCGACCTTGGCTGCGATCGCCGGCACCTGGTCGAGCCCGTTCTCCATCGAATAGGTGCGGACGCAGTCGGTGATCTCTTTGAGCTGGCGCAGATCCTGCTCGATCTGCTCGCCCTCGATATGGGTCCACGCCTCCAATGGCGTCTGCTCGCCGCGGAACGGCGCGTAGGAGACGCATTGAACCTTCTCGGCGGGATCGATCGGGGCGCGCGCGAGCGTGATCGGCGTCGCCAACCACCACCACACGGCAGCAATCGCACCCAGTGAAACGAGCAGAAGCGCCAGTGGCGTACGAAGAGAAATCGGTTCCGTCCTCCGCGAAGGGTCCGTCGATTACCTGCTTGCACGCCGTCTGCCAAGGGGGGCGCCGGAGAGGATCCGCTCCTTGTATCCGCTCTTGCCCCAAAGGAAACCGGCTGCGGCTGTTGGACCGGGGCCTAGCGTCGTGACTTTGCTGGACAAAATTCAAAATACAGGTCATGGACTCCGAAAGACTTTTCCGCCGCATTGGAGACCCATTTGGACGCCATCACCGTCGCGTCCGCGGGATCCTGACGCGGACGGCCAGCGGATACATTGGGGAATTCATGCGGCAACGGGTGTTCGAGTCACGAAATGCGGTCCTGCGGCAGTTCGCCGCCACGTTGGCCGTCTCCTGCCTTCTCGTTCTCGCAGGTCTCGGTGGCGCCTCCGCGCAGAGCGGCACGCCCGCCCCGGACCAGGGCAAGGCCGCCGCCCAGCCCGCCGACGCCGCCAAGGATGCCGCCCAGAACCAGCGCCGCACCGACGAGTTCGCCGAAGCGGCCCAGGTCATCAACGGCCCGGCCGGCAACCCCGAATGCGTCTGGCTCGGCCGGCGCGTGGTGCGGCTGATGTGGCGGGATGATCTCGATACCGCGTTCCGCCATCTCGACCTCTACGACCGTTTCGGCTGCCCCGGCGGCCACATCCAGGCCGCCTTCCGCTGCCTAACCCGCTTTGGCGGCCAGATCGATCCCAAGGTCGCCGAGACTCTGGATAGCCGTGTGCACGTTTGCTGGATTAATCCGGCCTCCCAGCCGCAGCAGGCGGCGGCGAGCGCCTCGCAGCCGGCCGCGCCGACCGCCGGCAATGCGCAGCCGCAGCCGGCCGCCAGCCCCACGCCTGCGGCAAGCCCGTCGCCGGCGCCCCCGAAATAGCGCGATCGTTTCAGCCGTCGTTCAGGAACGGTCGGCCATAGACGCGGTTGGCACTGCCACGCGTCTTCCAGAAAAGGCCATGCCCTCAGAAGGACATGAGGCCATGACAGTTGAGAAACCGCGCGGCAGAGGTATGCTCCATTTGCCGCGGACTTGGTCGGATCTCGGGGTCGGATCCGCTTCCCTGCCCCCTCAGCCCCTTTTGGTTTAGCCGCGATGCGCGTTGTCGCCGCCGTTCTGTTGCTTGTGTCCGCGCTTCACGGCGGCCTGTGGGGACTCTTGCGCGACAAGGAAGCCGCGCCCGACTTTAAAGGTCTGCTGCCGAGCGTCTCCTACGCGCCGTTCGAGGGCTCGGCCCACCCTGACATCGACAACATCCCGACCGTCGAGAAAATCCGCGCCGACCTCAAGACGCTGTCGACCATGACGCGCGCGATCCGTCTCTATTCGTCCACGGGAGGTGTGGAACTGGTGCCGCCGATCGCGGCCGAGTTCGGCCTCAAGGTCACCGTCGGCGCCTGGATCGACAAGGACAAGGATCGCAACGAGCGCGAGATCAAGGCCGCCATCGAGCTCGCCCGCAAGAACAGCAACGTCGTCGGCGTGGTCGTCGGCAATGAGGTGATCTACCGCGGCGAGCAGAAGGTTGAAGACCTCATCGACATGATCAAGAAGGTCAAGGGCTCGGTCCGCGTGCCGGTCACGACCGGCGAGATCTGGAACATCTGGCGCGACAATCCCGAGCTCGGATCCAGCGTCGATTTCATCGCCGCGCACGTGCTGCCCTATTGGGAAAACTTCCGCTCGGACCAGGCCGTCGACCAGGCCGTCGACCGCTACAACCTCTTGCGCAATTTGTTTCCCGGCAAGCGCATCGTGATCGCCGAGTTCGGCTGGCCCAGCCAGGGCTACAATCTGCGCAACGCCGATCCGGGTCCATTCCAGCAGGCCCTGATTCTGCGCAACTTCGTCAGCCGCGCCGAAGCCATCGGCATGGAATACAACATCGTCGAAGCTATCGATCAGCCGTGGAAGTTCTTCGAAGGCGGCGTCGGTCCCTATTGGGGCATCCTCAACGCCAGCCGCGAGCCGAAATTCGCCTGGACCGGCCCGGTCGAGAACCCCGACTATTGGAAGCTGATGGGCATCGCACTGCTGGTCGGCATCCTGCTATCCCTGCCGATCCTGCGGCTTGAAAAACCGACCGCGAAGCAGGCGTTCCTGCTGTCGGCGGCCGCCAACGGCGTCGGCGCCTGGACCGCGGTCGTGTTCGCGTTCTGGAACAGCCATTATTTCATTTTCGGCTCGGCCTTCGCGCTGACGCTCGGCATGATCCTGCTCGTTCCTCTTGTCCTCATTGCGATGGCGCGCATCGAGGAGATCGCAGCAGTCGCGTTCGGCCGGCCCCCGCAGCGGCTGATCACGAAGCACAAGCCCATCGAGAACGTTCCCGAGAATTACTATCCGAAAGTCTCGATCCACATCCCCGCCTACTTCGAGCCGGTCGACATGCTCAAGCAGACGCTGGATGCGCTATCGCGGCTGAACTATCCGAACTACGAATGCGTCGTCATCATCAACAACACCCCGGATCCCGCGTTCTGGCAGCCGATCCAGGACCATTGCCGCGCGCTCGGTGAACGCTTCAAGTTCATCAACGCCGAGAAGGTGCAGGGCTTCAAGGCCGGCGCACTGCGCATCGCGATGGACCGCACCGCGGCCGACGCCGAGATCATCGGCATCCTCGATGCCGACTATGTCGTCGATCCCGACTGGCTGAGCGATCTCGTGCCGGCCTTCGCCGATCCGCGCGTTGGCCTCGTGCAGGCGCCGCAGGAGCACCGCGACGGCGATTTGTCGATCATGCACTACATCATGAACGGCGAATATGCCGGCTTCTTCGACATCGGCATGGTCCAGCGCAACGAGACCAACGCCATCATCGTGCACGGCACGATGTGCCTGATCCGCCGCGCCGCGATGGATATGGCCGGCGGCTGGTCGTCCGACACGATCTGCGAGGACAGCGATCTCGGCCTTTCGATCCAGCAGCTCGGCTGGACGACGCACTACACCAACCACCGCTACGGCCAGGGCCTGCTCCCCGACACCTATGAGGCTTTCAAGAAGCAGCGTCACCGCTGGGCCTATGGCGGCCTGCAGATCGTGAAGAAGCACTGGCGCCGCTTCCTGCCGGGCGCGAGCCGGCTGACGGCCGACCAGAAGCGCGAATATGGCCTCGGCTGGCTGAACTGGCTCGGCGCCGAAAGCCTCGGCGTCGTGGTGGCGCTGCTCAACCTCGTGTGGGTGCCGATCGTCGCCTTCGCCGACATCGCCATCCCCGACAAGATTTTGACGCTGCCGATCATCGGCGCCTTCATCATCTCGCTGGCGCACTTCCTTTCAATGTACCGCGCCCGTGTTGCGATCAAGCCCGGCCAGATGCTGGGCGCCATGATCGCGGCGATGAGCGTGCAGTGGACGGTGTCGCGCGCGGTGGCGCAGGGCCTCATCACCGAGCACATCGCCTTCGCCCGCACCTCCAAGGGCGGCCTATCCAGGATGTCGATCGAGTTCCAGGCTTTCTGGGAAGCCGTGATCGGCGCTCTGCTGCTGATCGGTGCCGGCGTGCTGATCGCCTCCAACAGCTTCCGTCAGATCACCGAGATCTACATCTTCGCCGGCGTGCTGGTGCTGCAAAGCCTGCCGTTCCTGGCCGCCGTCGCCATCGCCATCCTCGAGCTCAGCCGCATCAACTCGTTCCAATTCTGGCGCGACAGCGCCATCCGTACCGCCGAGCTGATCGGCCTGCGCCCGGTCGCGCTGCCCCATCCGGGTGGCACGCCGCAAGCCGTGCCGAACGAGGTTCGGCAGGAGACGAACTGACAAGGCGAGCCCACCTGCGCCCATCCTTCGAGACGCCCGCCCACGGCGGGCCATTAGGATGAGGTCGGGATCTGCCGCGAGATTGTCCGACCCTCATGGTGAGGAGCCCGCAAAGCGGGCGTTTCGAACCATGCAGGCCGAACTCTTACCGCAACCTCCTGCGGTTCAGCGTGGATGACGACCCGCCAATCGAGTTGAGAATTCCGGCCTAAGCCGTGGACAGGGCGAACGAATCCCCGCTCCTGCCGAGAGTTTTGGCAGCGCCCCCGACTATTGACCTGCGCAGCCACTGCCCCTACACAGCGCAGGCCGAGAGCATGATCCGGAAACAGCCGGTTTTTCCTCGCGACGCCCTTTAGCGTAGCGGCAAGACATGCTTCTCGAATGTCCGAACACGATGGCGATCTCTTCATGCCATCAGCGGCCATGGGAGCGCGTAGCTCAGCCGGTAGAGCACGTGACTTTTAATCACGGGGTCCTGGGTTCGAGCCCCAGCGCGCTCACCAAGCAAAATTGATTACTTAGATCCGGCTTTGCGCTCCTTCCCTCAACTTCAAGAACCATGTGCACACGACATGCACACTGGAGAACGCGAGTGATCGCCCGGGCGCTGTTGGTTGCGTTCGCGGATGAAGTGCGCATCACTGCCGTGCTGCTCGTTTGATTTGCTGGAGCGAGCGCTGGGAAGCGCCGCCGGGATGTTCGTCCCCGCGAGGCTTCTACTAGGCGAAACTTGGCCTGCTGGCGTGAACCGGCGGGACGCCCGTAGATGGTCCTAGAACCGCTCGCTCAGCTTTGCTTCCCGTGCATGCAGGCGATCACAAACTCTCGCTTCGCGTTTCCTTGTCCCTTTGCTCTTCCGCTTGCACTCGAAAACCCACGCTCGCTAGCGAGCTGCTGGCATCTTTCCAATTTTTGAGGGTTGCGAGGCGCGCCCTGCTGGGCCTGTACAGAGCCGCCCACTAGAACCAGAGCAACGGAAGCAACTAAGATCGGCCTAGTCATTCTGCGGACTCCAATCACTACAAGAAGAATAGTGGCGCCCCGTCGGCATCGCTATCAACCAACGCTGCGCAGAGGACTCTCAATCGCTCTTGGATCGTAGCAGCCCGCCAGCGTGAACCGGCGGGCTTTATTTTCAGAAGCGCACTGAACTTTCACACTCCACGTCCATACTCATGGGTATCCGGGATTTTTGCTAATCCCCTCCCGGGGCTGGACGCACTATCAAGCCGCCGGGACAAGGTATTGTATGCCCGGCGGCTCAATTATGGTTTGTTGGTTCAGGCGAGCATCTGCGCCGGGATCACGCGCGTTGCCGTGCGCTTCTAGCCTTGATGGCTTCGGCCAGCTCAAATGCCAGGCCGTTCGCCAGATGCAGCCAAGGGCAGCACCGGCATCAGGCAGCGCCAAGATTCCGACAAGCATCTCTCCATGGTTGATAGTGTCCTGCGCGTATTCCCCAGTAGCCCCCTGAGATGAAGTGCGCCGGCGTTCGCCAAATTTGCGAGTTGTCCGTGGCCGCCCGACACGAGCCTGCGTCTGCGCCGCCTGTAGCAACAAGGCGCGGAGGTCAGGCCGGACTTCAATCGGCCGGACTGTCCTCGCTCTCGTCGATGTCGATAACCAAGGAAGCAGTGACTAAGCCGTTGACGGTTTCGCCGATTGGAACAAGTGTGCACTTTGATACTTACCGAGTCGCTCAATGGCGAGGCCGTGCCGTGGACCGCGATTTCAAGAACGAAGTCTTTTCGAAATTCGAGCCGAACCCGATCCGGAGCTGCAATGCATGCGGCAAGAAGCCGGCGCAGGTTCGGTTCATGCTGGACTCTCTCACCGGCCGCACGGTCCGTATGTTCAAGTGCGAGTGCGGGGAGCAGACCTGGACTGAGGACAAGCCGTAGGTCGCCCGGGCGATCGGCGATGCGGCTGCGACAAAGATTCCAGGAACGATCAGCCCTCCCGACGTGTTCGGGATCGGGCAATGAGCAACAAATCTATCCTTCTCTTTCCCGGCATGATCAAGCCGCTGCGACTGGCTCGCGTCTACGGCTACCTGATCCAGCGCGGAGACGGACTCTACCACCCCGGCGGCAGTCAGCCGGTATGCACGATGTCTCTGGCGCGGAAAATGGTCGAAGGCGGCTGGCTCGAACAGCACGGCCAGCGCTACGAGCCGACAGCGCAAGGTCTGCGAGCGGGCGAATAAACCCGCAAGGCCCGCAGCCCAAAGAAACGGCCCCAGGCCAAGGTGGCAGGACCCAGGGCTGAGGCCGCTTCGGACTACGCTACGGTAGCCTCATGCGTCTGAACGCATGAAGAACAAGCGTCGCTGATCCGCATCGTTCCTACTATTTGCAGCCTCGCCCGGTCGAGCAGCAGCCATTTCTCAAGCCGCCGCCCCGGTTCGGGCGGAACAAAGCCTTCAGGCGGGCGATTGCTCCTCCGAGTAGGAGTTGCGTCATGGGTCATGCGCCGTCGATCGTACCGTTGGATCGCCTCGACCGGGAGATTTACCTGGTTCTCGAAGACTTCGGGGCCCGCGCTGGCTGCTCGTGGCGCGAGACGGACGAGCAGGATACCGACCTCAAGACGGTGCTGCGGGATTTGCTCTCAGGCCAGTATGCCTATCCAGTCAGGATCGTTGCCTTCAATGCCATCGAGGGCTGGTCGCGAGATGCCACCGAGGACATTGCGGACGCGCTGGCAGACCTGGCCGCACTTGAAGGGCTCGACCTCTCACCCGCGCTGGAGGCATTCGTTCAGGCCAACAGCTCCCGCCCGTTTGGCCTGCAACTGGCGCTCCCTCTGCGCGGAGCCGCTTGACGCATTGCGGTGAGGTTTCCTTGGGGGTGAAGCTTCCTTGCGACCCGCAGCGAACCCGGCGTCCGCGCCGATAAACCTTGGGCGGTGCCGAACGCGATCCTCATCTTGCGCGGCGTTGCGCAGCCTAGGACGGTCCTGCCGTGATCCCGGGACTTTCCAAAGAAAAAGCCCGGCACAGCGGCCGGGCTCAGTTGACTGGAACATAGAAGCTTGCAGATCAGTACCGTCCCCCAACGGGGCCGCCGAACTTGTAGTTCAGGCCGACCTTCGCGATGGAAAGCTTGTTCTTGATGTCGACGTTTGCAACGGCGGGTACGCCGGCGAGCGGAGAGAAATCAAACGCGACGCTCTTCTTGTCGAAGTCCATGTAGTCGTATTCGATGAATGCGCTCCAGTTATGGTCGAATGCGTATTCTGCACCAAGACCGAGCAGCCAACCGAAAGACGTGCTGTCCGAGCTAACCGAAAACGCTGCCGGTCCCAATCCGGCACCCGCGCTGAAGGTATGGTTGGTGTGCAGCCATGCAGCACCGCCCTTCACATAAACCAGCGTACGTTCAGCCACGACGCCACCGAACCGGCCCGTGACAGTTGCGAGCCAATCGCTCTTGCCGGTGCAGCTGGCAACGAAGAGGCATGGCGTCGTGCCCTTCACGTCCATTCCGGCGATGTCACCCTGGACGCCGAATACGGCCCATCCGGACTGCCAATTGTAGCCGATCTGGCCACCTCCGAGAAACCCGCTCATCCCGACTGGCTGAGCGATCTCGTGCCGGCCTGGTGAGGTTTCCTTGGGGGTGAAGCTTCCTTGCGACCCGCAGCGAACCCGGCGTCCGCGCCGATAAACCTTGGGCGGTGCCGAACGCGATCCTCATCTTGCGCGGCGTTGCGCAGCCTAGGACGGTCCTGCCGTGATCCCGGGACTTTCCAAAGAAAAAGCCCGGCACAGCGGCCGGGCTCAGTTGACTGGAACATAGAAGCTTGCAGATCAGTACCGTCCCCCAACGGGGCCGCCGAACTTGTAGTTCAGGCCGACCTTCGCGATGGAAAGCTTGTTCTTGATGTCGACGTTTGCAACGGCGGGTACGCCGGCGAGCGGAGAGAAATCAAACGCGACGCTCTTCTTGTCGAAGTCCATGTAGTCGTATTCGATGAATGCGCTCCAGTTATGGTCGAATGCGTATTCTGCACCAAGACCGAGCAGCCAACCGAAAGACGTGCTGTCCGAGCTAACCGAAAACGCTGCCGGTCCCAATCCGGCACCCGCGCTGAAGGTATGGTTGGTGTGCAGCCATGCAGCACCGCCCTTCACATAAACCAGCGTACGTTCAGCCACGACGCCACCGAACCGGCCCGTGACAGTTGCGAGCCAATCGCTCTTGCCGGTGCAGCTGGCAACGAAGAGGCATGGCGTCGTGCCCTTCACGTCCATTCCGGCGATGTCACCCTGGACGCCGAATACGGCCCATCCGGACTGCCAATTGTAGCCGATCTGGCCACCTCCGAGAAACCCGCTCCGGCTGTTCTGGTCGATCGGAAAGCCACCCGGGATCAGACCGCCGCCTCCCGTGAGGCCGGTCAAAGTGGCTTCCGTTGTACCCCAGCCGGCGCCCACGTGGCCGCCAAGATAAAAGCCGGTCCAGCTCCAAACTGCGGCCGGAGCCATCAGAGGGGCTTTGGTGGCCATGTCTGCGGCGAAGCTCAGGCTTGTCGAAGCGAGAAGAATAGCGGCAGCAGCAATCTTTGTTCTCATGTGAATACCCCAATAACGTCGGTGAACGTGCTTTCAATGTCCCGTCGTTTTACGGAGTTGATGGCGGGGCCGCATAGTGCCGGGCTGCAACACCTCACAGACGCAGCTATGCCTGCAGCGCCGCGTCTGGGACTAACCCGTCCTCGGGCGCTTTCGGCTTGGAGCGTGATCTTCCCACCGCAAGGGCAAGGCGCACTTTAGGACCGGTTGAGCCCTCGCGAACCCATCACTCGTGCGATCAGCGCCACCGCGATCCGTGGTCTGTTGTCGGAGCGATCCTCAACCGCTCCTTCTTCGCAAAACGCCAAATTCCGATAGAGTCCAGTAGTCGCCCTGAGATGAACTGCGGGCTGCAGGCGCCTATTGTGCCCTCCCCCCTCAGGGCGTGTTGGCGATGATTTGCGTAGCGAAAGACAGTCCGCCGGTTCTGATCTGCACCAGGTGCAGACGGCCGATGACGTTTTTGGCCACGCTGCCAGGAATCTTCACGCTTCCCGCAGTGCATGCCTACCAGTGCCGTCCCTGTCTGCGGGTGGACACCATCCCGCTGGATTGAAGCCTGAATTGGCGTGATCGCGCGTCAACGACCAGGTGCACCCAACTTCCGCACCCTGCTATTGCCTGGCATCTGCGGCGGCTCCAGGAGCCCTCCCCCCAAAAACCCGCTGACAACCCGCCGGAAACGTGTAGGATTCACCAAAACCGGAGGAGCTGCATGTTTGAAATCAACGGTTTCGACACGGCAGGCGTCGTCAGCCTGAAGCGGCTGTCACTCGCCGCCGCCCTCAAGAAGGCCAGAGAGCTGATCAGGGACGGCTGCTGGGACGTTCGGGTCGTTGATCCCAATGGCAGGGTCTACACCTCGTTTGAAGAGCAGGCCGCCTAGCCGCTCCAGCCTACGGCGCAATTCGAGCGAACACCGGCGCCTAAAGCGCGATGCGGTTAGGATAAATCGCCATCGCGCTTTAGGTTGTTGTTTAAGCATGATCTTTTCGGAAAACCGCTGCGCACTTTTCCGGATCATGCTTTAGTCCCGCCGCTATCCCCCTCGCCCGACGTTTGACGAGGCGTTGTTCAGCCAGCGCTGTGTTGCTTCGTCACGGTGACGGCGAAGCGCGCCGGCGGCGTCGCGTTCGCCCGGGGCCGCTCCGCGGCAGGATGGCGTGCGCGGGCGTGATGCACCGCTGCGGCGGTTGCGGAGCTGCACAGCACCAGCAACAGATCCATGGCGACAAGAGAGCGCATCGCATCAACTCCAATGGAGCAATCGCCCGCTGTCATCTGACGCGCCGGTCGGTTCGCCACATCTGTCGGGGCTTCACAATCACGGAGAGGAGAAGCGCGGGCTCTTGCCGTGGCGCAAGCCGGGCCTCGACTGCCGCGCGCGATGAGATTGCCAGTCAACCCGTTTGGGAGCAGGCTCCCTCCAGGCGCTCAAGACGCCGCACGGGAGAGAGACATGAAGGAACAGGGCCTGGATGGCCGCCACCGCGACAAGGACGGCGGGATCGGCAAGAAGCACGGCAACACGCTGGTCGGCACATTGCGCAAGATCTACGGAAAGGGTTTCGCCGCCGGCTATCCCGATGCGACGCCGCTCAGCGAAGTCCTGACCCAGCTGAACGAGACGTCACTAAGCCAGTTGCGCCGCGATCACGACACCGGGCATTTGGGGCACAAGATCGATCACGCCTTGAAGTGACCGGACGCTCGTAGGATGGGTTTCGCGAGCGCTCTACCCATCCTACGCGCTACGCACTAAAGCGCGATGCGATTAGGAAGAACCGCCATCGCGCTTAGGTTGTTGTTTAAGCATGATCTCTTCGGAAAACCGCTGCGCACTTTTCCGGATCATGCTTTAGCTCTCCGGGGCTGCCATCGCAGCCGGCACGCTCAGCGGAGCGCCGCCAATCGAAACAGGCCCCAGGGGCTTCGGCTCCCGAACCAGCCGTTTGCGCATCGCTGCGGACAGTCCATAGCGCGCATGCGCTCTTCGGACGGACGACGTGACATCCGACACCACAGTGTTTTGCAGCGAGTCGACCTTGGCGATCAACGTCGACAGCTGCGAAGATATCTTCCTCACGTCGACCCGTTCGTCCGTGACGCTCTGGCGCAGGGACAGCAGCACCGTTGAATCCTGCTGCAACAGAGCTGAGTTCTGCTCCGACGCCTGGTTATTCTGCTGCAGCAAGGCGGTGTGTTGCTGTTGGGCCGCCTGAATCTCCTTCAAGGCAGCGACAACCGGATCCGGCTTTGGCACGGACGCTTCCAGGCGCGGAAGCAGTTCAGCCAGGCGGCCGACATTCAGCGACGAAAAATCGGACGGCGAGGTGTAGATCGCCGCTGCGCCGTTGATGGCCAGAGCGCACACCGAGAATGCCAGGACCGATTTCCGGCTGGATCTCTTGCTCGAGACCGGAGCTTCCGGGGCTGCAGGTTCGTGCGCTGCTGCGGCAGCTGCAAGCGCTGTAGCGTCGAGCTCTTCGGCGAAGCTTGCCGTTTCGAAAGTCGCGGTCATTTGCGTTGACCCCAATGAGCGAGCAATAGGAAGCCGCCCCTGGAACGCCCTCGCGACGTACCCTTTACGCAGCACCCATACACAACTGACTAAAATTGTGGGCTTTTCGGATTAATTCCACGTTAGCGACGTGGCCGGCCGACGGGCCGGGCCACCCCGGCCGATTACGGGGGAAGCGAAGAGCAGAGGCACGAACGCGCCCTCCCGCCGGTTTCAAAAGACCTTGTGCCAGCGCCACTTAGCTACTGTGCATGGGGTTGTTTTCGCGGCTTTTGATGCGCTCCTAACCCTCGTCCAGCAGTTCGAACAGCTCTTCCACCCGCTCGAACGGCGCGTCCTGCATCTTGGCGTGATAGACCACGCGATCGCCGTGGCGTTGCAGTGACTTGCCCCGCGACTTCCGCAAGCGTCCGGGGAGGAACGTCGCGGCCGCAGCTTCAGGACCGACGTCGAGGCGGACGATGCCGCGTCGCTTGCATTCAAGCCTGATCCTGGCTGCGGCGAAGAAGTCGCGCGCGCCCTTGGGCAAGGGTCCGAAGCGGCGGGATGTTTCCTCTTCGAGGTCTTCGAGGTCGTCCTCATCGGTGCATCGTGCGGCGCGCGCATAGAATTCAAGACGCACCGGCTCGGACTGCACGTAGGTCTCGGGCAGCATGTCCGCGACCGGCAGGTTCAGGTCCGGCACCCACACCGCCTGCCCCTCGTCGAGCTTCTCCGAAGCCATTTTCAGCAGGTGGCTGTAGAGCACGGGCCCGAACACCTGGACGTGGCCGGATTGCAGCTCCGAAAACAAATCGCCCGCGCCCCGCAGATCCAGGTCGCGCTCGCTGATGGCAAAGCCGGCACCGGGCCGGCTGAACTCTTCGAGCACGGCCAGCCGCTTCTCGGATTGTCCGGACGCCGACTCGGTCAAGAGATGGGCGAAGGCGCGGATGCCGCCGCGGCCGACGCGCCCGCGCAGCTGGTGCAGCTGGGCGAGGCCGAACTTCTCCGGCCAGCAGACCACGATGGTGTTCGCACGGGGGATGTCGAGGCCGCTCTCGACGATGTTGGTCGCGAGCAGGACGTCGGCCCTGCCCTCGACGAAGCTCATCATGCGGTCGTCGATCTCGTCCGCCGCCAATCGGCCGTGCAGGCAGACGATGCGTAAGTCAGGCGCCACCGCCTGCACCCGCGCCAGCATCGGATCGAGATCCTGGATGCGCGGGCAGATCAGGAAGCTCTGGCCGTGACGGCGCTGCTCGCGCAGGAGCGCGGTGGCAATCGCCGCATCCGACAGCGGCGCGATCCGGGTCGCGACCGGCAGCCGGTGCACCGGGGGCGATGCGATCACGCTGAGGTCGCGGAAGCCGGCAAGGCCGGCCGCGAGCGTGCGCGGGATCGGCGTCGCGCTCATCATCAGCACGTGGACGTTCTTGGCGAGGCCGGCGAGCTTGGCCTTCTCGGCTGCGCCAAAATGCTGCTCCTCGTCGATGATGACGAGGCCGAGATCGTCAAACCTCACGTCCTTGCCCGTGAGCGCCTGGGTGCCGATCACGACCTTGATCCGGCCGCTGCGCAGGCCCTCCCTGGTCTCGCGCAACTGCGCGCCCGAAGTCGCGCGCGACAAATTACCGACCTCGATGCCGAACGGCGCAAAGCGCTTCTTGAACGTCGCGACATGCTGGCGGGCCAGCACCGTCGTCGGCACCGCGATCGCCACCTGCTTGCCGGACAGCACCGCGGCAGCCGCCGCGCGCAGCGCCACCTCGGTCTTGCCGAAGCCGACGTCGCCGCAGATCACCCGGTCCATGGGACGACCTGATGCGAGATCGTCGAGCACGTCGGCGATCGCCTTGGCCTGGTCGCTGGTGGTGAAATAAGGGAAACGCGCGACGAACTTCTCGTAGGCCGACCCCGGCGGAACCAGCTTTTCGCCGCGCCGCCGGCGGCGCTGGCTGATGTGCTTGGCCAGCGCCTTGCCAGCCGCCTGGATTTCGCGCTCGGCCTCGCCGCGGCGAGCCCACCACGTGCTGCCATCCGCCTTGTCGAGCGTCAGCTTGCCGAGTTCGGCCGCGTAAGGCCACATCAAGGCAAGATCAGGCGGCGGCACCAGCACCGCGTCGTCGCCCGCGAATTTCAGGCGGATCATCTCGCGCAGCGCGCCGCCGCCCGTGTTCACGGTCTGCAAGCCGTCGAGCACGCCGAGGCCGCGCTGGAGATGGATGACCACCGTGCCCTGCTCGGGGACGTCGGCATGCTCGAAGGCCGCGCTCCAGGCGCGCGCCATCGGCTGCGGATGATGCGCCCGGCTGCCGAGCACGTCGGAAGCCGTCACCACGACCAGAGCCTTTTTCCCCGGCAGGACGAACCCCGCATCGAGATCGGCCAGCAGCGCCGCCTCGCCGCTCCGCGCGCGCGTCGCCTCGTCCCAATCTTCGCAGCGCTGCGCCTTGAGGCCGCTCATCCGCTCCATCACGCGCAGATCGTCCTCCTGCGCCGCGGCCAGGATCAGTCGCGATCCGGCCCGGCGTGTCTCCTCGACGTAACCACGCAGCGCCTTCCTGGCGGATGTCAGCTTGGAAAACTCCGGGATCCTCTGGAAGGACGAAGCGCGCGGCAGCACCTTCATGCCCTTGGAGAGCTGCTTCCAGTCGCGCCGTCCGAGATATTCGCGCTCACGCTCGGCACGCGGCGCGGCCTCCTCGATCGTATCGAGCCAGCCTTCGGCGTGCACCGGGACACCCGCATCGGCCATCCATTTGGCGCGCCCGCAATAGTCGAACAGGCTCGCGCGCTTGCTGCCTTTGCCGGCAAGGCCAAGCCGCTCCGACATCGGATCGACGAGAAGCTCCTTGGTCTCGAAGATGATCCTGTGCTCGTTCGGATCGAACGCCACGATCCGCTTGATCGCGCGATCCGAATGTTCGATCCGGAACGGCCCCAGCGCGCCCGCAGGGAATATCTCGAAGGTCTGGCCGTGGAACAGCGCCCCGCCCGGATAGTCCGGCTCGTCCTCCAGATCGTATCCGAGGGCTTCGAGGCGCGCCTCGAGGTCGCGCTCTGAGAACGTGCCGCCCACCTTCAAGCTGAGGCTCAGGCGCGACAGGCTCGCCGGCGGCGGCAGGCGCTCCATCACGGCTTCCGCCGTCGAAACGAGGAAGAGCGGCTTCTTGGATTTTGCGAGGCGCCTCAGGACGGAGGCCCTGCGTCCTGCGAGTTCGTGCGACGGCTCCAGCTGATCGAACGGCAGGGTGTTCAATCGCGGAAAGACCAGGACTTCACAGGAGGAGTCGAGCGCGTGAATGACGCTGCCGAGCCGCTCCGCCCTGTTCTCGCTCTCGGCGAGAAAAACGATGCCGCTGCGTCCAGATTGTTTCCATTGAGCAAGCAGATGGAGAGCTAGCACGCCAAGCGGCGAGGAAGACGAGATCGTGGCGCGCTGCGCCACCTTGCTCTTCATCGGCGAGGTCTTGCTTCGCAACGCCTTTTTCGGCGGCGTCTTCTTCGGGAGCGGCTTCTTCGGCAGCGTCTTGGCCACCCGCGCCTTTTTGGTAAGCCTCACTTGGATCCGTTTCTGGTCGTAAACCGTCGTCAACTGAACGCCAGCCGCCTTCGTTTTCGATTCGGCGACTTCTAGCCCTGCATATGGGATTTGCCCCGCGAACGCACCCCTCGTGGCAACGTTCGGCGCGGCGCTGCGATCCCGACAATCTTCGCCGTTGATCGCGCTTCGGCCGGAACTAACGCGGCGGGGGATTGCGTCTGTCGTCGATGCGACGCTTGGCGCGACTTTAAACGTTCTGCGCAAAGGCAGTCACGAAAAAGCCCCAGCGCTTGGAGCCACGCTGGGGCGCTTCGTTCAAAATGAATCGGCTAAGCAATGACATCTTCATAGCAGCGAAGTCGAGGCGCGCTTGTGAACTGGTTCACACGCCTCGCAATAGACAAACGACCTCGGGGGACCGAGGTCGCCAACCTTTGTGGGGAAGGTTTTCTCGCGGCCCGGGCTTGGGGGGCTTGGGGACGGGTCGGGAGCCCGGATTCGACGCCTGCCACGCACGGTCGTTCCAACCGTGCCGGCCCAATATCCGCCGGCACATTCCGTCTGCCCATCCGCCCGGAGCGGAATACCGCATCCTCCCCGGTTTGAGTGCGGACGCGCCGCGCGCTACGATGCCCCTTTTACGGAGGCTGATTTGAAATCGTTTATTGTCATCGCCGCCCTCGCGCTGCTTGCGAGCGGTCCCGCCCGCTCACAGCCGCTGGTCGATCCCAACAAGGTTGCTCCCGAATACCGCGAGGCGGCGGAGAAGCGCCGGGCCGAGCAGCTGCGCCAGCGCGAATGCGCGCTGAAGGCGGATCTCGAGAAGGTGCTGCCCAGGGATCGCACCGCCTTTCTGAACCAATGTCTGGACGCGATGGCGGCCAAGCGATAACGGCCGACAGCCTGTTTCCGGCCGGCATCTTCCGCCGCCTGCCGCGGCCGGCCAATGGCGCTTGGCCGCGCGCGATCTGGGACACCCAGCGGCGAAGACATTCAAGCTTTCTTCAGACATTTGGGGTCAGCTGACCATCCATTTCCAAAAGTCATTGTTGTCCGCGCATGAGTTCAGTCCAGATTCAGTGCACGCGGTGCAAGAACGTGTTTCGCGATCGCGCCGGGCGGTTGCAAGACGGCTATTCCAGGCAATGTCCGGGCTGCGAAGTGGTGCTGTTCTTCGCCGAGGACTCCCAACATCCCTTCATCAAGCGCGCGATGCGCAATGCGCGCAAGGCCCGCAAGGAGATGCGGGAGGCGGATGCGGCAAGACTGGCTGCTCCGGAGCAGCGCGGGGCACGATCGAGATCGTTCGCTGGACGGACGCGATCGGCGGAACGTGAGGACTAGCTCACCTGCGCTTCTGCTTCCTCGGAAACAGGCGGTCGCGGATGTAGCGCGAGGTCGCCGTCAGACGGATGCCGCGTGGTTTCTGCCAGGCGGCGCGGTCGATCTCCTTCTTGTCGCCGATCGCCAGCCTGCCCTTGGCCGTCTTGGCAATGAAGATCGCGTCGCTCATCCTGCGGCCGGAGCGCTTGTTCCTCGCCTTCACTTCCTTCCAGAGGCTGATCCTGCCGAGCTTCAGCTTGGGCAGCTCCTCCCTGATCTCCCGGCGCAGGCAATCCTTTTCGGACTCGCGCGCACGCTTGCGGCCGCCCGGGAACATCCACAGGCCGTCCGACCGACGTCTGACCAACAATACTTTGCCGCGCCGCGCGGCAACCAGCTTGGAAGACTTCGCCATTGCTGCCGCCACTGAACAGAATCGTCCCAATCGTAACTTGTCTAGTGGAACAGACAAGTTGCGAGAGACTTTGATCACAGGCCGCGCCGCCGGCACTTGGCGAGACCTCGCCGGCAGATCGCGCCCCTCGAGGCGAGATCAGCCCTCGCCCGCCCCTGCCCGATCCTCCGTCCTGATCCAGGCCATCATCATCTCCCACGCCACCGACAGGATGATCGGTCCGATGAACAGGCCGACAATGCCGTGGGCGAGCGTGCCGCCGATCACGCCGACGAAGATTACGATGGTCGGCGTGGTCAGGCCGCGCCCCATGACGAGCGGCTTCAACATGGTGTCGATGAAGCCGACCAGGACGAGGAACACGGTGAGCAGCAGCGCCGTGGTGACGTCCTTGGCGGTCCAGATCCAGATGATGACGGGCAGCAGCACGAGGAAGGCGCCGATCTGCACGATCGAGAGCAGCAGCACGATGAAGGCGAGAAGGCCAGCGCTCGGTACCGTCGCGAGCTTGAAGCCGATGCCGGCGAGCAGTGCCTGCACGATCGCAACGCCGATCACACCCTGGGCCACGGCGCGAATGGTCGCGCCCGCAAGCGACAGGAAATGCTCGGTCTGCTCGGGCACGATGCGAAACAGGAAGCCGCGGCCGGCGGCGACCAGCCTCGGCCCATGCGGAAATAGAAAGCCCGCCACGAACACCGAGACCAGAAACTGGAGCGTGCCGACGCCGGCATCGCCCGCGAGCGAAAGCAGCGGGCCCGCCAGCGGCTGGAGATATGGCGCCACCTCGCGCACCACGGTGCGGATGTTGGTGTAGGCCTGGTCCCAGAGCTCGTAGAGCCAGGGGCCGACGAGCGGCCACGTCTTCAGCTGCTCGGGCGCTCCCTGAAGCGCCAGATCGCCGGTGCCGAGCTGATGCGCCAGCTCGCGCACGCCGTCCACCGCGCTGATGCCGAGCCAAGTGGCCGGGCCAATGACGATGCCGAGCGTTATCAAGGTCAGGATCACTGCGGCGGTCTTGGGCCGGCCGCCGAGGACCTTGGCGACCCAGCTGAAGACTGGATAGAACGCAACGGCGAGCACGCCGCTCCAAGCCAGGATCGGCACAAACGGGCGGATGATCAGGAAGGTCCAGATAATCAACAGGGCGAGCAGGCCGAGCCGGATCACGAGCTGGATGACGTCCTCTCCGGTCAGGAGCTGACGGAGACTTTTCACGGGCACTGCTTTCCTTGCGGCATGAACGCAACTTCGGTGCTTGCGAGGCCTAGCCGTTATTGCCAGCAACGCATCCGGCGTCAAGACGACTGGAACTGCTCGGGGCCAAGATTAGGAGCACTTCGGACCATTCGGCATTCTGCGACGGGCCCGCAACTCGGCCGGGCGTGGCTAACGCCCGTTAACCGGATTTCCCCGCGCCGGTTTACGCCGCTGCAAACGCCCGTGGCTACCGTGGATCGAAGTCACCAAAAAGCATTCGGCGCAATGGCCAACACCATCTGGACGATCGAACAATTCACCTGTGCGGGTTGCGGCATGAACTACACCGCGACCAGGGAGGAGCACAGCGAGTCCCACACCGGCATCTTCAAATGCAGCGTCTGCAGCAGTGTGGTGCACGCCTGGTCCGGGAAACATCATTTCTTCGGCTGGCAAGCCGTGAAGACGAGGCCGCCCGTGTTCGGGAGGCGCTGGGCAGACGTCGAATGGTAGGGTGTCCACGACGCGCGCACCTCTGGTCACGCCCCCGGTGATGCGAGACCGACCGGGGATCGGCGCAATTGCACCGGCGCCGTTTGGAGTCCGTTCACCGATCGCCGCTAGATCAGGACGGAATCCTTCGCGCGAACAGCAATTATGGCCGACCTCAACGCCGTCCTTACCAGGCTCAACGACCGCCTGCTCCGCCTCGAGGGCGAGCTGTTCGTGCTGCGCTCACTGGCGCGCGCCACGCTGACGGCGGGCGACGACCATGCGGTGCGCATGCGCAAGCTGGTCGAAGCCGCAAAGATCGCGCTCGACGACGAGGCCAAGCGCCAGCTCGACAAGCCGACGCGCAAATATGTCGATGCGGCGACCGCACTGGTGGACGAATTGCTGGTCGAGCCGACCCCGGCTCGGCCGCTGTTCACGGTGATCGACGGCGGCCGGCGCGACTGAGCGCGCCCGCCCCGGCGCGGTGATCGGTTAACGCCCGTACATTCCGGGCCCGCGTGCGCCGTTCGGATAGCACCGTCCCTGCGAATAATTGTAATCGTAGCCATCGGGGCAGAGGCCGCCGCGACGTCCGTATTGTTCGGGACGCCCGTAGGCGCCGGGAGCATGCGCACTATTCGGATAGCAGCTGCCGGTCGAGTAATTGTAGTCGTAACCGTGCGGGCACAGGCCGCCGCGTCGTCCGTATTCGCCCGGCCCGGGATCCCGCGTATACACGCCGGGCGAATGATAGTCGTTGGGGTAGCAGCGGCCGTTCGAGTGGTTGAAATCATAGCCGTGCGGACATTGTCCGCCCGGACCACCTCTGAACTGGACCTGCTCCACCATGGGCTCCGGCGAAGCCGCAGGCACGGTGGCAAATGCAAGCAGGCCAGCCAGCGCAAGCTCGATCATGACGTCTCCTCCAAATCACGGGGACAAGCCTAGCAGGATTCGTGTCCCACGAAACGACCCAAGGATTGAGCCATGCCCGGCCTGAACCCTGCATGAACCGGTCTCGGACTGCGACGATACGCCGTCCCATCCTCGCAAGAGCTGGCCTCGCAGCCCGCTAGATCGTCGTGGAATTCTCTGCCTTGAGCCGGCTGAGGCCTGCCTCGATGACCGCGATCTCCTCGTCGATCTGGCCGATCGGCAGGCTGAAATCATAGCCGGACTTGCTCTTCAGATCGACCGCGAGCCGCTGCCTGTGCATCATCAGCTCGTCGAGCCCGCGGCGGTTCTTCAGCCGCACATAGCTGTCGACGATCTGCTCAATGGCGCTCGGCATGAAATCTGTCCCGGCGAAAACGCCCGCGCGGCGCACCCACGCCGGCGGGACATTTCGGTGTCGCGGTACGCAATACAAATCCGCGACGGATTCGTCGATACGCCAGGCTGGTTGAGATCGTGTTACCATTCGATGATTGATGCGCGGCATGAAAAGGCCGGGTTCAAAAACCGATGCGGGTTGAAATGCAGCCAGCCCCGGTCGGCGCACGCCTATCAGCCGACCAAGGTTGTCTCTGTTAAACCAGACACAGGAACCAGCGTTCGTCCGCGTGCCGTCCGACCGTGGCGGCGCGGCAACGGCTAAAGCATGATCCGGAAAAGTGCGTAGCGGTTTTCCGAAAAGATCATGCTTAAACAACAACCTAAAGCGCGATGGCGATTCATCCTAATCGCATCGCGCTTTAGTCGGTGACGCAGAAGTAGGTGCGCGGCCATCTGCGATAGGCGCCGTAACGGTAATACGGCCGGTAAGCGTAGCCGCGATAGAGCGCCGGCGGCTCTTCGCCGTAATAGGCACGGTGATAGAAATTGGTCACCGGCCCTCGGGCGCAGCGATAGGTATTCCAGCTCGGCCCCACGAATGGCGCGATCCCGGTTTCGGGCGGCACGGCCGGGTATGGCCCGCCCGCTTGGGCCGGAATGGTGGCGAGCAGGGTCGCGAAAAGGAAAAACCAGGCGCATCGCATGCGCTCGCTCCCGAACCGGTGCAATGCCCCCATGGAAGCACCGGAACGGCGGGCAGCGCAATCACGACGTTCATCGCGCCCGCCGCCTCGGCGCATTGTTGATAACCCACGCAAACGCTGAGCGGGTGGTGACAGGGCATCGGGACGTGTTATCGGGGGATGACGCAGTTGCGAGACCGGATCGGACCCCATGCGCATTACCCTCGTCGGCTCCCGCCATTTCGGCGTGACCACCCTGAACATGCTCCGGGAGCACAGCGTCTCGATCGCTCGGGTCGTGGTGGCCGATGCCGAGGATCGCCTCGCTGCGACCGCCGCGGCGGCCGGCATCGAGGTCGTGGTGCAGGCCGATCCGAAGTTGGTGGTGGCCTCCGAGATTGCCCCCGATACCGATCTGATCATCACGGCGCACAGCCACGCCCGGATCGGCAAGGACGCGCTCGCCGCCGCCAAGCTCGGCGGCATCGGTTATCACCCCTCGCTGCTGCCGCGCCATCGCGGCAAGGCCGCCGTGGAATGGACCATCAAGGAAGGGGATCCGATCGCCGGCGGCACGATCTACCACCTCGCCGACCGCATGGACGCCGGCGCCATCGCCGCCCAGGACTGGTGCTTCGTCAAGAAGGGCGAGACGGCGCGCGAGCTCTGGGAACGCGCGCTGGCGCCGCTCGGCCTCAAATTACTGGCCGACGTGATCGACTACGCCAAGGTTCACAAAGCGCTGCCCGCCAAGCCTCAGGACGAGCAGTTCGCGACCTCCGCGCCGAGCCTGTCCTGAAGGCCCTCTCTGACGTTTACCCTTAACGTGAAGCCGCATTGATTCTGCTTCGAAAACTGGCACCGGAAACGCAAATAAACCATTGTTCCAGCAGGAACAATTTTGGATTTGGCGTTGCACCAAATTTCCGTCACATTTGGTCCAGATAAGCGACAGCATATCAGACAGATTCAAGGACGGAATTTATGCGTTTTGCTCGCATTGCGGTGTTCTGTGCCGCTTCAGTTTTCACCGCTACCCTCGCCGCTTCCGCCTATGCCCAGACCCCCTACGACGGCAACTGGCAGGTCACGATCATGACCAAGAGCGGCTCCTGCGAACCCACCGCGAGCTCCATGCTGACGGTTGCCGACGGCAAGATCACTGCGCCCGGCGCTAACGTTTCCGGCACCATTGGCAGCGGGGGACTTGTGAAAGTTTCGATCAATGGTGCATATGCTAACGGTCAACTCAGCGGCAACGCCGGATCGGGAAAGTGGAATGGAGCATCTGCAGGCATACCGTGCAGCGGGCGATGGGAAGCATCGCGCCAATAAATCAGTCGAGGCTCCCGCCCGGAACCGGCGGCTGCTGATTGCGGCCGCCGTTTCGTTTGTAGCCGCGTTCGCGAACACTGAAACCTATGCGCAGTCCGGCCCGTTCGCCCCGCTGGCGGGCAATTGGAGCGGCGCCGGCACCGTGACCTTGGACGACGGCTCGACCGAACGGATCCGCTGCCGGGCCAAATACGCCCCGATCGGCCCGACCATGGAGATGTCGCTGACCTGTGCCAGCGACGCCTACAAGTTCAACCTCGCGGCCAGCGTCAAGGCTGAGGGAAGCGCCATCGCCGGCAGCTGGTCCGAGGCCAGCCGCAATATCTCCGGTTCGCTCCAGGGCCGCGGCGGCGGCGGCAATTACGAGCTGGTTGCCTCCACCGCTGGCTTCAACGCCAACCTCTCGCTGAAGACGAGCGGCAACAAGCAGAGCGTCTCGATACGCGCCGATAGCCAGTTCCGCGGCGCTAACGTCTCGCTTTCGAAATAAGACATCAACGGCACGACAATCGACCCAGCGCCCGCGCCGGGTCGATTTTTATGCGCCCGGCACGAACGCCGTGACCTCGATCTCGACCTTGGCCCGGTCGTCCACGAGGCCACCGATGTAGAGCAGCGTCGAAGGCGGGAAATTGCGACCTAGCGTGTCCTTCCAGGCGGCACCGATGCCTGCGCCTGCACCCTCATATTCGCTGCGGCTGGTCAGGTACCAGGTCAGGCGGACGATGTGCTCCGGGCCTGCGCCGGCCTCGCCCAGCAGCTTGATGATCCGCTTCAGCGCGGTCGCGACCTGCGCTGCCATGTCGGGCGCGTAATTGCCGGCCTCGTCGCCACCGGTCTGGCCGGCCAGAACCACCCAGCGCCCCGGCCCTTCGACCACGAGGCCATGGGAAAAGCCGCGAGGTTTCTTCCATTCGGCCGGCTGCAAGACGTGCATGAGCGGAGCTCTCCCGATTTTCTCGTTGTTCGATGATGCCTAAAGCATGATCCGGAAAAGTGCGCAGCGGTTTTCCGAAAAGATCATGCTTAAACAATAACCTGAAGCGCGATGTCGATTCATCTTAATCGCATCGGCTTTAGCACGACACGCTGCATCGCTGCATCCACAGATTGACCGTTGCAAACGGTAGCGATGTCGCCGATACCGGCCGTCCCTCCAGGTTTCCATCCAGCATTTGCCCCAATGAGCGCGATACCGTCCAAAACGATGGCTGCATTGTGGATGGCCGGCTGGCTGTCGCTAATGCTGGTCATGGCGGTTGCCGGGCGCGAGACCACGCGCGAGCTGAACGTCTTTCAGATCATGGAAGTGCGCTCAATCATCGGGTTCACGCTGCTCCTGCCCATCATCTACAGCGCCGGCGGCTTCAAGGCAGTCGCGACCAAACGCCTGCGCCAGCACCTCGCACGCAACGGGGTCCATTACTTCGCACAGCTTGGCTGGTTCTACGCATTGACGCTGATCGGGATCGGGCAAGTCGTCGCAATCGAATTCACCATGCCGATCTGGACCGCCGTGTTGGCCGCAACGTTCCTGTCCGAGCGCATGACGATCTGGAAGATCGCCGCCATCGTGCTCGGCATTGTCGGCGTCGTCATGATCGTGCGGCCCGCCACCGGCGAGATCAATCCGGGCCAGTTGATCGCGCTCGGTGCCGCGATCGGCTTCAGCGTTTCCATGATCCTGGCGAAGTCGCTGACGCGGACCGAGAGTGCATTGTCCATCCTGTTCTGGATGATCGTGGTCCAGGCCGTCGTGGGCCTGCTGCCGACGCTCGCGGTGTGGATCTGGCCGTCGCCTCATCTATGGGGTTGGCTGTTCGTCATCGGGGTCTGCGGCACTTTTTCGCACTACTGCCTCGCGAGTGCGCTCCGGTACGCCGATGCGACAATCGTGGTTCCCATGGACTTCCTGCGGGTTCCGCTGACTGCGGCGGCCGGCTGGCTGCTGTATTCCGAGAGGCTCGATACCTGGACCGTGCTCGGCGCGGCGCTGATCCTGTGCGGCAATCTCCTGAATTTGAAGCCGACGCCAGCGGTTCCCGCCCGCGCGCAGTGAACCTCGCGCCGCCTTGCGCGACAAACCAAAGTGGCCGTGTGATTTGGATCACGTTGGAGCATCTCCATCGTGCACATTCGGCCACACAGCAGCGGTTTGGACGCCACCTACTAGCCGTTTTGGTGGCACGAAGTCGGGGACTTCGTGTAGGTTCGTTGCCAATTCGTTGCTGCCTGCAATTCGATTCTGTTGGGGATCTCAGATGCGCTATCTCACCCTCCTCGCTTCGCTGATGTGCATGGCCCTGTCGGTCAGTGCCGCGAAGGCCGACCGCCGCGTCGCCTTCGTTGTCGGCAACGGCAACTACAAGAACGTCGCGCAATTGCCGAACCCGCCAATCGACGCCAAGGCGATGGCGTCGACGCTGCGCAATGTCGGCTTCGAGGTGATCGAAGGTTCGAACCTCTCGCGCGACCAGATGACAGAGAAGCTGCTGGACTTCGGGCGCAAGGCGCAGGGCTCCGATGTCGCAGTTTTCTATTATGCCGGTCACGGCATCGCCGTCGGCGGCTCCAACTATCTTCTGCCTGTCGACGCTGACATCAAGTCGGAGATGGACGTCAAGCTCGGCGCCGCCATCAACATCGATCTGACGCTTGAGCAGACCATGGGCGACGCCAAGGTCAAGCTGGTCTTCCTCGATGCCTGCCGTGACAATCCGTTCGCTGCCAAGATCAAGTCGAACTCGGCGACGCGCAGCGTCAACGTGCAGAGTGGTCTTGCCGAGATGAAGTCCGGTGAAGGCACTCTCATCGCGTTCGCCACCGGCCCCGGCCAGACCGCGCTCGACGGTCAGGAGGGCAACAACAGCCCGTTCACGCGTGCGCTGATCGACAACATCACCAAGCCCGGCATCGAGATCCAGCAGGCGATGACGTCGGTACGCGCTCAGGTCAATGAAGAGACCCGCAAGGGGCAGCTGCCCTGGGGCCACACCAACCTGACCGGCTCCGTCTATCTCAACCAGGCCCCGACGACGCAGGTCGCCAACGCAGCACCGACCGCTGCTGGCATGGTGCCGGCTGCGAGCGGCGGCTCGGAGGGCGTCGAGCTCGAATACTGGCGCTCGGTGAAGGAGTCCAACAAGCCGGAAGAACTCAACGCCTATCTCACCGCCTATCCGAACGGTCAGTTCAAGGCGCTGGCGCTGGCACGGCTCGCCGCCATCAAGAGCGGTCCCTCGACTGCGACGCGCACCCTCACCGCCGGCGTCGATCCCGCGACCTTCACCGAAGAGGCCACCCAGCTCACCGAAGACCAGGTCGGCCTCGACAAGACCCAGCGCCGCGATGTGCAGCGTCGCCTCACCGGGCTCGGTTTCGATACGAAGCAGACCGGCGCGTTCAGCGAGGAGACCCGCTCGGTGCTCAAGCGCTGGCAGTCGGCGCGCGGCTATCCCTCATCGGGCTACCTCAACAAGCACCAGCACAAGGCCCTGCTCTCGGAAGTCGTGGCTGCCCCGGCGACCGCAAGCGACAACAGCCAGAAGGCAGCCCGGCGCGCCGCCAGCGCTCCTGCGGGCAGCAGCGCACCGGCACCCCACCGCAGCAATCCCGGCGATGCTGCCGGCGCGGCCTTCGTGGGCGGCGTCGTTGGCGGCGTGATGGGCGGCATGTTCCGCCGCTGAGACGAGACTGGATCAAACAAAAAAGCCCGGCTTGCGCCGGGCTTTTTCTTTGATCCTCATGGGGAGGAGGCGCGAGGCCGAACCATGAAGGCCCAGCTAAAGCATGATCCGGAAAAGTGCGCAGCGGTTTTCCGAAAAGATCCTGCTTCAACAACGACCTAAAGCGCGATGGCGATCCATCCTGGTCGCATCGCGCTTTAGAGGGCCTTCCATCCTTCGAGACGCTTGCTGCGCAAGCTCCTCAGGATGAGGAGTCCATAGGGCGCGGGACGAGAGATTCCTTCCCCGCGGCCTTTCGCAGCGCCTCGTTGATGCGATCCTGCCAGCCCGGACCGCCGGACTGGAAGAACTCCAGCACGTCCTGGTCGAGGCGCAGCGTGACCTGCTCCTTGACGCCGGGAACGGCGTTTTGCTTGGGCGGCGCCACGGCGACCTTGGCCGTCACCTTCTTGAACGCTGCCTCCGCTTCGGTCCTGGCATCGCCAAGCGTGCGCGGCCGCCTCGGTGGTTGGTCCGCCATGTCCTAGACTCCTTCAAACAGAGCCGTCGAAAGATACCGCTCGGAGAAGGACGGCACTATCGCCAGGATGGTTTTTCCCGCAGCGTCCGGCCGCTTGCCGATCTGCAGCGCTGCCGCGATCGCCGCACCCGAGGAGATGCCGCCCGGAATGCCCTCATGCCGCGCCAGCGCGCGCGCGGTCTCGATTGCCATGGTCGAGTTGATCTTCACGATCTCGTCGATCACCGCGCGATCGAGGATGTCAGGGACGAAGCCGGCGCCGATGCCCTGGATCTTGTGCGGCGTATGCTGTCCCCCTGACAGGACCGGGCTCTCCTCCGGCTCGACCGCGACGACGCGCAAGCCGGCCTTGCGCGGCTTGAGCACCTGGCCGACGCCGGTGATCGTGCCGCCGGTACCAACGCCGGCCACGAAGAAATCGATATTGCCGGCGGTGTCGTTCCAGATCTCCTCCGCCGTGGTGCGGCGGTGCACCTCGGGATTGGCGAGGTTCTTGAACTGCTGCGGCATCACCGAGTTCGGCGTCGTCTTCAACAGCTCCTCGGCGGCCGCGATCGCGCCCTTCATGCCTTGCGCCGCCGGCGTCAGGACCAGTTCGGCACCGAGAAAAGCAAGCATCTTGCGCCGCTCGATCGACATCGATTCCGGCATCACAAGCTTGAGCCGGTAGCCGCGCGAGGCCGCCACGTAGGCGAGCGCAATGCCGGTATTGCCGGAGGTCGGCTCGATCAGCACGGTGTCAGGCTTGACGATGCCCGCCTGCTCCATCGCGATGATCATGGCCGCGCCGATTCGGTCCTTCACGCTTGCGGCAGGATTAAAATATTCAAGTTTCGCCAAAATGGTCGCATTTACGTCGTGCATGGCGGGCAGCCGGCGCAAGCGCACGATGGGCGTATTGCCGAAGGCCTCGACGATCGAGTCGTAGATCCGGCCGCGGCCGGGTTGGTGCGCTGCACCCGTGGTGGACGACGCGTCCATGATGAACTCCCTGTGGCGACATGCTTCTGTCGCGACCGTGCGCAGTTACCGACAGCTTGCGGCGACTCGCAAGCGACAATGCGGGGCGGCCGGGAATTCGCTGCACAGCAAAATTGTGTGGGCGGGCTGGCCGTCTGCGGGAGTCTCAAGCCGGCCGCCAACCGCGATTTCGTTGTCAATCCGTTCACGATTGCCGTGCTGAATTACCCGTCCGGCGTGCAGTCTTCCGGATCATTCGCTTATGCCTTCGCCACATGCCGTCCCGGCAGGCGACGTCCGTTGCGATCGGCCGCTCACGGGCGGGGGGAGCGCAGAGAAGGCCTGATGCACAAACGGCTCGCATTCATCGATACCCTGCGCGGCATCGCGGTCCTGGCGGTGGTGGTCCAGCATACGCTCGAGGTGATCGTGCGGGACCATCCCACAGGCGCCTATCATGCGTTCCTTCATGAGGCGATCGGCTACTACATGAATTTCGGCCGGTTCGGCGTCGTGCTGTTCTTCTTCGTCAGCGGCTTCGTCATTCCCTTCAGTTTTCCCGCCAGCGCATCTCCCGTGAACGACTTCGCGATCAGCCGCTTCTTCCGACTCTTCCCGGCCTACTGGACCTCGATCGCGATCGGGCTGGTCACGATGCAGGCGGTCACGTCCAGGACCTATCCTCTGTCGCAGATCGCCGCCAACCTCACGATGCTCCAGTCCTTCCTGGAGGTCCCTCACCTCTGGGACTTCTACTGGACGCTGACAATCGAGCTGCTGTTCTACCTTGTGTGCATCATTCTCTTCGCGGCAGGACTGCTGCACCGGCCCCTCACGGCCGCTGCCATCGTCATTGCAACCGCTCTTGTCGGGATGGCGGTCGCTGTCCTGGTTGCGGACCGGGCAGCCTGGGTGGTGATGGAGGTTGGACTGAACCTGTCGGCGATGTTCCTCGGCAAGATCATTCGCGACACCGTCATCGGCGGAAGGCTGCGATGGCGCCATGTGGCGGGCTGCACGACGCTCTACGTCCTGTTCGCCATCACGCTGTCCAGCAAACGCTATGGCGGGATCTACCAGGACGATTTCTTCTACAGCTATTCGATCGGGGCGGCCTATGTCTGCGCGGCCCTCGTCTTCATCGTGTTTGCCGCATTCGGTGAGAGGATGGCCTGGCGCCCGATCGCGTTCGTCGGCGTCATCAGCTACTCGGTCTACCTGATGTCGCCGTTCGCAATGGATTGGATTCACCACTACGCCTGGCCGGGCGACGGACCGCTGGCATGGTTCGTCTTCGTCGCCGAGGTCGTGACGTCGTCAATCCTTGTCAGCTGGATGACATATTCCCTCGTCGAGAAACCCTGGATTTCATTCGCACACAGCCTCCACTCGGACCGCAAAGGCGATCGCGCTCGAGCAAGCTCTCGGCCGACAGGGTGCAGCGCAGTAATTGCGCGCCATGACGCGTGAAGCAGCGCGCCGAACTATCGCAACGCACACGGATTTTTTGCGCTGCGATACCGAGGCCGAAAGACGGCCAGTGAACACATCGTGGTGACGGCAATTTTATAAAAGCCCGCCGTTCGTGTAGCGACCTCGTCAAACACTTCTGCTTATGTTAGACTTACGTCTTAAAGCAGGGAGGTCACCACGATGTCAGCAGTCGCTGAAGTGTTGCCGACCGTCGCGCCGAACCGCGATCCGCGTTGCAGCGAGTTGCCCACCTGTCCGGTCTGCGCCGACTCCATGGTCGCCGCCGAAGCATCCGCCTACGTCTCGGACCACGTCATCAGCTATCTCTGGACCTGCGACAATTGCGGCTATGGCTTCGTCACCAAGCACGCCGTCAAGCAACGGTTCGTGTGCAACTGATCTAGCGCGGGGCGATGTCGCCCCTCGCCCAGTCCGTGCGCGTACGCTGATAGAAGTCGTCGAATTTTCCCTGTGCGATCGCGTCTCTGATGCCCTGCATCAGGAACTGATAGTAGGCGATATTGATTTCGGACAGCAGCATCGCCCCCAATGTCTCGCCCGCCTTGACGAGATGGTGCAGATAGGCGCGCGCGCAGTTGCGCGTTGACGGCCATGAGCTCTCCTCATCCAGCGGACGCGGATCGTCTGCGTGGCGCGCATTGCGCAAATTCACCTGACCAAAGCGCGTGAAGGCGACGCCGTGCCGGCCATTGCGCGTCGGCATCACGCAATCGAACATGTCGATCCCGCGCTTCACGGCTTCGAGAATGTCGTCGGGCGTACCGACGCCCATCAAATAGCGCGGGCGCTCCTTCGGCAGCACCGGCGCGGTCTCGTCGATCATCGCCAGCATCACGGCCTGCGGCTCACCAACGGCAAGGCCGCCGATCGCGTAGCCGTGGAAGCCGATCGCAACCAAGCCGCTCGCGCTGTCATGACGAAGCTGGGGAATGTCGCCGCCCTGCACGATGCCGAACAGCATGTAGCCGTCGGGGGCGCTCTCGAAGGCGCGCTTGCTTCGCTCGGCCCAGCGCAGCGACAGTTGCATCGCACGCTCGATGTCGGTGCGCTCGGCCGGCAGCCGCACGCACTCGTCCATCTGCATGGCGATGTCGGAGCCGAGCAAGCGCTGCACTTCGATCGAGCGCTCCGGCGACAGCTCGACCTTGGCACCGTCGATATGCGAGCGGAAGGTGACTGCATGCTCGCTGATCTTGCGCAGGTCCGCCAGCGACATCACCTGGAAGCCGCCGGAATCCGTCAGCATCGGCCCGTTCCAGCCGGTGAACCGCTGCAGGCCGCCGAGCGCCGCGATCCGCTCGGCGGTCGGACGCAGCATCAGGTGATAGGTGTTGCCGAGCACGATGTCGGCGCCGGCATCGCGCACCTCGCGCCAGTGCATGCCCTTCATGGCACCGGCGGTGCCGACCGGCATGAAGGCCGGCGTCCGCACCACGCCGTGAGGTGTGGTCAGGCGTCCGGTGCGCGCGGCACCGTCAGTGCCGAGCAGTTCAAAGTGATTGGGAAGGTCATTGTCGCGATTCATGGCGATGCTTATTGCGTGTCGGAGGAAGCTGATCAACCGCGCAACGCACGCCGCGGCCGGCCTGTGCTTCAGACTGGGACACAATTGAAGCGGATATTCACACCGCGACCCTTATTAAACAAATACCGTACCGCTGAGATCGCCGCGCCGGCCCGGTGCGGCGCTCCGCGGCCGGCCGATGCCCAAGGCCGGCCGCGAATTCTTTACGATCATCCGGCACACTCGCTGGCCGAGGGTTCGAGCATGACGACAGCCAAACGATGGACCTCAGGACTGCTTGCCATCGCCTTGCCAGCGCTGCTCCTCGGCGCGCCCGCGCGGGCGATCGTGACCTCGGGCACGCCCACTTCTCTTCACAGCGACAGAGATGGCGATCCCGAAGCCGACCGCCAGGCCGTCAGCCGCGAGATCGAGCGCTTCCGCAGCTCGTCGATCTCGATCAGCCAGGCCATGGCGATTGCCGAACGCCGTCACGACGGCGCCACGACGGCGGATGTGAGTTTCGACGGTGCCTCCGGTATACCAGTGTATCGGGTGAAGACCCTGCACAACGACCGGATCTGGCGCCACACCATCAATGCTTCGACCGGCGAGCTCGTCGCGGACGCCGCCCTCCCTCTCGCCGAGCTCGACCACGCGGACCGCAACAACCTCGCAGCACTCGGTGCGATCAGGCACCGCCTCGCCGATGCCGTGCTGGTCGCTGAGCGCGCGGCCTCCGGCAAGGCGATCAGCGGCGGGCTGGTACGCGAACGTGGCCGGCTCAATTTCGCGATCGTCGTGATCAGCGGCGACGACCTCAAGGAGGTCATCCTGGAGCCGCCGGGCGCGCGGCCCAAATAACGGCACAAGACCCGCCTCTCCGGCACCGGCCGGGGACGAAAGGCCATTGACGGCCGCAAGACTCTCCCGCATAAGTCGCCGCCATGTTCACGATCACCAAACGCACGACCAAAACCACCACGGCCTCAGGGGCCCGGGGAGGCGTGCGCGCGTAGTCGTCGACTAGAACGCATCCACTCTACCGAAGCCCCGCCATCGATGGTCCGGGGCTTTTTTGTTGCCTAAATTTTCAATTCAATGGAGGACAAAGTGAGTAACGATCCCGTCGTCGCAATTGTCGGCGTCACCGGTGCGGTGGGCGCTGAATTCATCGCCACCATGGACAAGCGTGGCTTTCGCGCCAGCAAGCTGAAGGCGCTCGCCAGTGCCCGCTCGGCCGGCAAGACGGTGTCGTTCCGCGGCCAGTCGGTGGTGATCGAGGAGCTGACCGAACGATCTTTCGACGGCGTCGATATCGCGCTGTTCTCCGCCGGCGGCAGCATCTCCAGGAAGTATGCGCCGATCGCGGTCAAGGCCGGCGCTGCCGTGGTCGACAATTCCTCCGCCTTCCGCATGGACCCGAGCGTGCCGCTGGTGATCCCCGAGATCAATGCGGGCCGCATCAGGGATCACAAGGGCATCATCGCCAATCCGAACTGCGCTGCGATCACCGCGCTGGTGCCGCTGTGGCCGATCCATCAGAAGAACCGCATCAAGCGCATCATCATCTCGACCTACCAGGCCGCCAGCGGCGCCGGCGCGGCCGCGATGGAGGAACTCGTCGAATCCACCCGCGCCAATCTCAACGGTCAGGTCTATACGCCGAAGGTGATGCCGCACCCCTACGCCTTCAACCTCTTCAACCACAACACCGCCGTCGATCCTGAGACCGGCTACAACGACGAGGAGACCAAGGTCATCAAGGAGACCCGCAAGATCTTCGAGGACGAGAAGATTGCGATCGGCGTCACCTGCGTCCGCGTGCCGGTGCTGCGCGCCCATTGCGAGGCCATCACCTTCGAATGCGAGAAGCCGATCAGCGAAGACCAGGTCCGCGCCATCATGGCGCAGGCCCCCGGCGTGAAGGTCGTCGACGACCGGGTGAAGAACTACTTCCCGATGCCGATCGACGCCTCTGGCCAGGACGACGTCCTGGTCGGCCGCATCCGCAAGGACCTCAGCGATCCCAGCGGGCATTCGATCTCGATGTTCGTGGCGGCGGACCAGCTGCTCAAGGGCGCGGCGCTGAACGCGGTGCAGATCGCGGAACTGTTGCCGCAGCGGGTGATGGCGTAACGGAAGGTGCGTAGGGTGGGCAAAGCGAAGCGTGTCCACCCTACCGTCGACTTGACCGGGCAATTAGGTCAGAACGGCCGTGACATCTGTCTCGGCAAAATCGGCTCCCTTGAAAAGGAGCGGCTCTGAGCGCGCCTTCGCCAAGGCGTAGACCGCGCAATCGACGATATTCAGCTGCGCCGGATGGCCCCCGCCCTTACCGAACCGCCGAAATGCCTCGAACGCGCCTTTCGCCATCTCTGCGTCGAACGGCACTACCGCGATGCCGGCCGTCTCCAGCAACTCCCCAAAAAATTCGACTGCCGACGCCCCGAAGCGAGAAGAAAGAACGATCTTGGTTTCCAGCACGGCGACTGCCGACATCGACAGGCTATCCGCTTCCAGCATGGCGGTCCGATAGCGCTGCCCATCCGGCTCGTTTGACGGTCGCGACGATCGCAGACGTATCCAGCACCATCAGGAAGGCAGCCCGAACCGGTCGTACCCAAGAACTTCGTCGGCAGGTCGGGGATCCAGAACAGGCAAGGCAGCGGTTCGTTCGAAGAACGTCGTCAGGGCGGCCTTTCTATCTTCGGCCGGCGGGAGGACGCGCGACAAGCGCTCCTCGATGGCGCGCTCCAGCGCCGTCTCGATATCTTCCCCCGTCAGGCGGGCGAGGCGCTGGGCAAGTTCATCAACTTTCCTGGAACGGATGTTCATCGGCCACTCGATCAACGCAAATGACACGGCATCGTAGCACGAAGATGCCCGGAGGTCACGTCACTCCCGCGCCCGAAACAGCAAACACGCATCGCCATACGAATAGAAGCGATAACCGCTCGCGATTGCGTGAGCATACGCCGCCTTCATCGTCTCGAGCCCGGAGAAGGCCGAGACCAGCATGAACAGCGTCGACTTCGGCAAATGGAAATTGGTCATCAGGATGTCGACGGCGCGGAAGCGATAGCCGGGCGTGATGAAGATCGCCGTCTCGGCCGCGAAGGGCTGGATGGTGCCGTCCTCACCGGCCGCACTTTCAAGCAGCCGGAGTGACGTTGTGCCGACGGCGACGATGCGGCCGCCGTTCTTCCGCGCGCGGTTGAGGCGCTCCGCCGTCTCGGCCGAGATCGTGCCCCACTCGGCATGCATCTTGTGGCCTTCGGTGTCGTCCGCCTTCACGGGCAGGAACGTCCCTGCCCCGACATGCAGCGTGACGCGATTGACCTCGATGCCGCGCTCGCGCAGCGCCTGCTCCAGCTCCGGGGTGAAATGCAGTCCCGCCGTCGGCGCCGCGACCGCGCCTTCGTTCGCGGCGAACATGGTCTGATAGTCGGCGAGGTCCTGATCATCGGGCGTTCGTTTCGAGGCGATGTAGGGCGGCAGCGGCGGACTGCCAAGATCGGCGATGGCCTGATCCAGCGCCGGGCCATGAAACGAGAACGACAGCGTCACCTCGCCCTCGGTGCCCTTGGCTTCGACCTCGGCGTCGAGATGGCCCAGCAGGCAGACCTTGCCTTCATTGCCGAAGCGGATGCGGTCGCCGGCGACAAGCTTCTTCGCGGGCTTCACCAGCGCCTGCCAGCGCGAGCCGTTGAGACGCTTGATCAGCGTCGCCTCGATCCTGGGCTCGGTCTCGCGGCCGATGCGGCGGCCCCTCAATTGCGCTGCGATCACCTTGGTGTCGTTGACGACGAGCTGGTCGCCCGGTTTCAGCCATTGCGGCAGATCGGCAACGGTCTGGTCGCGCAGCGCACCGTTTTCCACGACCAGCATTCTCGCGGAGTCGCGCGGGCTCGCCGGGCGCAACGCGATGCGCTCGGCAGGCAGGTCGAAATCGAACAGATCGGTACGCATGTCGGACCCAGCGCCACACAGTCACTCCCCATCCTGAGGAGCGCGGAACGCGCGTCTCGAAGGATGAAGGCCCCACTGCTGCAGCTCGGCCTTCATGGTTCGAGACGGCGCTGCGCGCCTCCTCACCACGAGGAGAAACGCTTACTCCGCGTCCGCGGCCATCCGCGCCTTGACGATCTTGTCGGGGTTCTGCACCGGCTCGCCGCGCTTGATCTTGTCGACGTTCTCCATGCCCTCGGTGACTTTGCCCCACACCGTGTACTGGTTGTCGAGGAAGCGGGCGTCGTCGAAGCAGATGAAGAACTGGCTGTCGCCCGAATCGGGGCTCGCGGCGCGCGCCATCGAGGTGGTGCCGCGCACATGCGGCTCCTTGTTGAACTCGGCCTTCAGCTTCTTGCCGGAGCCGCCGGTGCCGGTGCCCTGCGGGCAGCCGGTCTGCGCCATGAAGCCGTCGATCACGCGGTGGAACACGATGCCGTCGTAGAAGCCTTCGCGAACGAGCTCCTTGATGCGCGCGACATGCCCGGGCGCGAGGTCGGGCCGCATCTCGATGGTGACGGGACCCTGGGTGGTCTCGAGGATCAGGGTGTTTTCGGTGGCGCTCATACTCGTCTCTCTTGCGTTGGGGGTGAAGTCTTGTCAGGCGACGTTTTGCGGCTGCGGAACTGGATCGCGAAAGGTCGCCCCGCGGCGGCGCTGGCCATTGCATCGGTAAATGGCACCGGCGTGCAGCGTTGCAACGCCTCCATCACCGCGATCCGGTATTGCAGCCGGTCATTGTCGGAGGCTTCCGCGGATTCATAGGTAATCCTCGGATGGCCCAGAATGTTTCCGGCGCGGTTAAAGCTCACGGCCACCGTGATGTCGAGGGGGTGCGCCTTTGCCGGCGACGGCGGCCTCCAGCAGGTACGCAGGTGCCGGAAGATGTCCTGGATGGTGTTGACCTGCCGATCCTGAGAGGCCGCGCCCGAGGTGCCGAACAGCAGCACTGCAGCAACCAGCAGCAGCTTGTCGCCACAGCGCGCCATCGCAGCTCCTATTTGGTGTCGGAGGCGACCTGCACCTTCACCATCTTGTCGGGATCGGTCACCGCGCCGCCGGCGGAGCCGGGAGGTGCCTTCTTCAGCTTGTCGACGACGTCCATGCCCTGCACGACCTCGCCGATTACTGTGTACTGGTTATCGAGGCTGCCGCCGTCGGCGAACATGATGAAGAACTGGGAGTTGGCGCTGTCCACGCTGTCGCCGCGCCGCGCCATCCCGACGATGCCGCGCGCAAAATGCACCTTGGAGAATTCCTGCTTCAGGTTCGGATATTTCGAGCCGCCGGTGCCGTTGAACTTCTCGCCGTCGCCGGTCTGCGCCATGAAGCCGTCCATGACGCGATGGAACGGTACGTTGTTGTAATAGCCCTCGCGCGCGAGCTGCTTGATCCGCTCGGCATGCTGGGGCGCGATATCGGTGCGAAGCTTGATGACGATACGGCCCTTGGTGCTGTCGATGACGATAGCGTTGGCCTTGTCGAGGTTGGCCGGCAAAGGCTGCGCCATCGCCGGCACCGCGAACAGAAGCGCGGCAAGAACTGCGAGAATTCGGATCATGACAACTCCGGATCAGAGATTAAGAAGGGAATCGCGCCGCTATGCGGCGAATTTTGCCTTGAGCTGAGCCGCAACCTGCGGCGGGACGAAGGCCGAGACATCCCCGCCCATGCCGGCGATCTGGCGCACCAAAGTGGCGGTGATCGGGCGAACCATGGGAGAGGCCGGCAGGAACACGGTATGCACATCCGGCGCCATCGCCTCGTTCATGCCGGCGAGCTGCATCTCGTAATCGAGATCGCTGCCGTCGCGCAGGCCCCGAATCATGATGGTCGCGCCGTGCTTGCGCGCCGCGGTCACTGACAGGTCGTCAAACGTCACCGCTTCGAGGACGCAGCCGGCCTGCGCCGCCACCGGGCCGCAGACGTCAAGCAGCATCTTCAACCGCTCCTCGGTCGAGAACAGCGGCTTCTTGCCAGGATGGACCCCGACCGCGACCACGAGCCGGTCGCAAAGGGACACGCTGTGCCGGACCACGTCCAGATGGCCGTTGGTGATGGGGTCGAAGGAACCGGGATAGAAGGCGATACGCGGCATGGCTCCCTCCTACCGCGCCCGGCCCGGCCCGGCAAGCCGGACTGGTTCCTGGCCGATTCACGCGAAATCTCCGCCGGATGTGTCGGTAATGGCCGGTTTGTTTCGTCCTCGGGGCAGCCACGAAACAAAACGGAGCGCGAACGAAACCATTTCCAGCCTCGGCGAAGACGTCCCGAAACTGGCCATGGTTACTAATCCGGCCAACGAAATGACGGGCCGCACACTGGGCGTAGGCGGCCGCATCACAGGGGACTGTCAATGATCAAGGCTCTTTCAGCGATCGCACTCTCTGCGTCTGTCGCCGCAGCCCTCACCCTCCTGCCCGGCTTTGCCCCGAGCGTCGAAGCCAGCGTGCCGCAGCCCCTGGCCAAGAGCGACCGGCTCGATATCCGCGCCATCGGCAAAGACTGCTCGCAGCAGGCCTGGCCGAATTTCGAAGCCTCATGCCTGCGCAAGGCCGACACCAAGGCGAATGTCCGCGAAGCGCGCCTCGTGACCGCCAACCGGATGCCGTAGTCCGGTCTGTCAGCTTCGCGTCACGTAATCCCGATGGAGTTTTGCGGCGTCTCATCGCAGACTGGGTGATGGTCGCGCCCCGCGGAATGGCCCGTCGGGCGCGGTCCCATTGGGGGCCCACCCTTGTCCAGTACGCCCGCAGTCGCTTCCGGCCACGATCGTGATCCGCTGCCGATTGCCATGACCATGGGGGCTCTCGGTGTCGTCTACGGCGATATCGGCACCAGCCCCCTCTACGCCCTGAAGGAAGCCGCCAAGGCGGCCGCCCACGGCGCGCCCGTGACCCCCGAAGCCGTCCTGGGCGTTGCCTCGCTGATCCTTTGGGCCCTGCTGCTGATCATCTCGCTCAAATATGCGCTGTTGATCCTGCGCGCGGACAATCGCGGCGAAGGCGGCATCGTCGCGCTGCTCGCCCTGCTGCACGCCCGCCATGCCCAGCCCGGCACATGGCGCGCCCATCTCTTGGTGGTTGGCCTCGTTGGCGCCGCGCTGCTGTACGGCGACGGCGCGATCACGCCGGCGATCTCCGTGCTCAGCGCCATGGAAGGCCTCAAGGTCGACGCGCCCTCGCTCGCGCCGGTCGTGGTGCCCGTGACCATCGTCATTCTGGTCGGCCTGTTCATGATGCAGAAGCAGGGCGCCGGGTTCATCGGCCGGATCTTCGGGCCAGTGATGATGGCCTGGTTCATCGTGCTGGCCGCGCTCGGCATCCACGGCATCCTCAAGGCTCCTGCAGTGTTGGCTGCCCTCAGCCCACTCTATGCGTTCGACTTCCTGATCCATCAGAATTTCCATATCTCCTTCGCGATCCTGGGCGCGGCCTTCCTCGCGGTGACCGGCGGCGAGGCCATGTATGCCGACATGGGGCATTTCGGGCGCTTCCCGATCCGGCTGGCCTGGTTCGCAATCTGCCTGCCGGCGCTGGTGCTGAACTATTTCGGCCAGGCCGCGCTGCTGATCACCGATCCCGCCATGATCGAGAATCCGTTCTTCCAGCTCTGCCCCGACGCGTTGCACTATCCGCTGGTGGCGTTCTCGGCGATTGCGACGGTGATCGCCTCGCAGGCCATCATCTCCGGCGTGTTCTCGCTGACCCAGCAGTCGATCCAGCTCGGCTTCCTGCCGCGCATGCAAATCCGTCACACCACCAGCGACGCGATCGGCCAGATCTACGTGCCCTTGGTGAACTGGCTGCTCGCCGCTGCAACGCTAGGCGCCGTGCTGAGCTTCGGCAGCTCGGAGGCGCTGGCCGGCGCCTACGGCATCGCGGTGTCGCTGTTGATGGCGATCACCACGCTGCTCGCAGCTCTCGTCGCGATCCAGTGGGGCTATTCACCCTGGCTCGTGGTCGCCGTGAACGGGACCTTCTTCGTCATCGACGTGATCTTCTTCTCGGCCAACTCGGTCAAGCTGTTCGAGGGCGGCTGGTTTCCTTTGCTGCTCGCCGGCCTCGTCGCCTTCCTGATGCTGACCTGGCGCTCCGGCGTGAAGCTGGTCGAGGCCGCGCGCGCGAAGCTGCGCCAGCCCGAAGAAGATCTGATCGAGACCGCCGTGAACAAGTGCAGCGCAAGGCTACCCGGGACCGCCGTATTCCTGGCATCCGCACCGCGCGGCGTGCCGCTCGCGCTTACCCAGTTCGTCAAGCACAACCGCGTGCTGCACGAACGCGTGCTGCTGGTCACCGTGCTGATCGAGGAGTTGCCGCACATCGCCGACGAGGAACGCGCCGAGGTGATCGAGATCATTCCCGGCATCACCCGCGTGATCCTGCATTACGGCTTCATGCAGAACCCGACGATCTATGAGGGGCTGAAGCTTGTCTGCCGCCAGAGCAAATTGCCCGGCATCGATCTCTCCGACGTCACCTATTACGTAGGACGTGAGACCATCATCCCGAGCCAGGACATTCCAGGCATGTGGGTCTGGCGCGAAGGCGTGTTCGCCTTCCTCCAGCGCAACGCCGAACGCTCGGCGGCGTTCTTCGGCGTGCCGACCAGGCAGGTGGTGGAGTTCGGGACGGAGCTGGAGATTTAGGGGAGTCCGTAGCCCCGACGGAGCGCAAGCGCAATCCAGGTCCCTGCTGCATGGGGGTCCCGGATCGCTGCGCTCCATCCGGGCTACGGGGCTACACGTTACTCCCCGCTCGTCTCCCCATTCGTCCCGTTGCCGCTCTCCGCCTCTTCCGTGATGTGCTCCACCGACACGACGTGCTCGTCCTCGGCGGTATCGAACACGATCACGCCTTGCGTCGATCTTCCGGCGATGCGGATGCCTTCGACCGGGCAGCGGATCAGCTGGCCCTTGTCGGTGACCAGCATGATTTGATCAGCATCCTCGACCGGGAACGAGGCGACCAGATTGCCGTTGCGGTTGTTGACGCTCATCGCGACGATGCCTTTGCCGCCGCGGCCGGTGGTGCGGTACTCGTAGGACGAGGTCCGCTTGCCATAGCCGTTGACGGACACCGTGAGCACGACCTGCTCCTGCGCCGACATCTCGGCGTAACGCTCCTGCGAGAGCTGGAAGCTGCCGGAGGTCTCCTCGGCCTCGCCGTCCACGGCTGTTTCGTCGGCCGCGGCTTCGCCGGCCACCGCGCGGCGCATCTTCAAATACGCCGAACGCTCGTCCGAGATGGTCTCGACATGCCGCAGGATCGCCAGCGAGATCACCTTGTCGCCGTCACCAAGGGCAATACCGCGCACGCCCATCGAGGTGCGCCCGGTGAAGACGCGCACGTCGGCGACCGGGAAGCGGATGCACTGGCCGCCGGCGGCGGTCAGCAGCACGTCGTCGCGCTCGGTGCAGATCTGCACGTCGACGATCGCTTCGTTGTCGTCGAGCTTCATCGCGATGATGCCGGAGCGGCGGACGTCGACGAAGTCGGACAGCTTGTTGCGGCGGACGTTGCCGCCTGTCGTGGCGAACATCACGTCGAGGTTGCCCCACGTCGACTCGTCCTCGGGCAGCGGCATGATGGTGGTGATGCGCTCGCCCTGCTCCAGCGGCAGGATGTTGATCAGCGCCTTGCCGCGCGCGTTCGGCGCGGCCATCGGCAGGCGCCAGACCTTTTCCTTGTAGACCTGGCCGCGCGAGGAGAAGAACAACACCGGGGTGTGCGTGGAAGCCACGAACAGACGCGAGACGAAATCCTCGTCGCGGGTCTGCATGCCGGCACGGCCCTTGCCGCCGCGGCGTTGCGCCCGGTAGGCCGATAGCGGCACGCGCTTGACGTAGCCGGCGTGGGACACGGTGACGACCATGTCCTCGCGCTGGATCAGGTCCTCGTCCTCGACCTCACCTTCCTGCTCGATGATGACGGTGCGCCGCGGCGTGGCGAACTCGGCCTTTACCTCGGCGAGCTCGGTCTTGATGATATCAAGCACGCGGTCGCGCGAGCGCAGGATGTCGAGATAGTCGGCGATCTCGCCGGCGAGCTTGTCGAGCTCCTCGCGAATCTCGTCGCGGCCGAGTGCGGTGAGGCGTTGCAGGCGCAGGTCGAGGATGGCCCTCGCCTGCTCCATCGACAGCCGGATCGTGCCGTCGGCGCTGATGCGATGACGTGGATCGTCGA
Organism: Bradyrhizobium sp. 199; assembly: GCF_023073355.1. Classification (GTDB taxonomy): domain Bacteria; phylum Pseudomonadota; class Alphaproteobacteria; order Rhizobiales; family Xanthobacteraceae; genus Bradyrhizobium. The sequence continues at coordinate 1,375,121 of NZ_JADPJI010000005.1, read as the reverse complement.
TCAGAGTCAGCATGTCCGCGACGTCCCGGGCCTGCCAGTCGCGCGACATCAGGGTGTCGCGGGCGGTGGTCGGATCGGGCGAGGTCCGGATGACGCGGATCATCTCGTCGATATTGGCCACCGCGATCGCCAGACCCACCAAAATATGAGCGCGATCGCGCGCCTTGGCCAGCAGGTATTTGGTGCGCCGCGTGACGACCCGCTCGCGGAAGTCGACGAAGATGGACAGCAGGTCCTTCAGATGCATGATCCGAGGACGGCCACTGTCGAGCGCCACCATGTTGACGCCGAAGCTGGTCTGCAGCGGCGTGAATCTGTACAGCTGGTTCAGCACCACATCCGGCACGGCGTCGCGCTTCAATTCGATGACAACGCGGTAGCCATCTCGGTCCGACTCATCGCGCAGGTCGCCGATACCCTCGATCTTCTTTTCCTTGACCAACTCGGCGATGCGCTCGACCATCGTCGCCTTGTTCACCTGGTAGGGAATCTCGGTGATGATGATCGCCTCGCGCTCCTTGCGAATGGTCTCGATCGCGACCTTGCCCCGCATCACGACCGAGCCACGGCCGAGGTGATAAGCGGAGCGGATGCCCTGCCGTCCGAGGATAACGCCGCCGGTCGGAAAATCGGGCCCCGGAACGATGTTGATGAGCTCGTCGATGGTGAGCGCGGGGTTGTCGATCAGCGCGACGCAGGCGTCGATGACCTCGCCGAGATTGTGCGGCGGGATGTTGGTTGCCATGCCAACCGCGATGCCGCCCGCACCGTTGACGAGGAGGTTCGGGAACTTGGCCGGCAAGACCGATGGTTCGGTCTCGTTGTTGTCGTAGTTCGGCTGGAAGTCGACGGTGTCCTTGTCGATGTCTGCGAGCAGAGCTAGCGCCGCCTTGGTCAGGCGGGCTTCGGTGTAACGATAGGCGGCCGCGGGATCGCCGTCGACCGAGCCGAAATTGCCCTGGCCGTCGATCAGCGGCACGCGCATGGAGAAGTCCTGCGCCATCCGGACCATGGCGTCGTAGATCGACTGGTCGCCATGCGGATGATATTTACCGATGACGTCACCGACCACGCGGGCGGACTTGACGTACTTCTTGTCGGGCGTGTGCCCCTGCTCGTTCATCGAGAACAGGATTCGGCGGTGCACCGGCTTCAGACCGTCGCGGGCATCAGGCAGCGCCCGCGCCACGATCACGCTCATGGCGTAGTCGAGATAGGACTTCTTCATCTCCTCGAAGATGGAGACGGGGCGAATATCCGAGGGTTGCGCCGGCTGGTCGCCGGGCTTGTTGTCGTCGTCGGCCAAAGGGAAATCCGGTGAGATTTTATCTGGGAATCATATAGCGCATCGGGGCCCTGATAACCACCCTTGCTGGCTCCAGGGAAGCGCTTTTTCCCTTCGTTCTTTCATGCACTTACCGGGTTGGCTGGAAGCGGTTTCCGCACCCCGGCGGCCCCGCAGCGAGAATGCCTATTCCGGCCGCCGCTACGACCCGAAAATCAGCGTATGCATGATCCGCCCAGGCATGAACGTGAACAGCCCGGCAATCACGAGTGCGCCGAAGAATATCGAGACCATCGTGATCTTGTGCCGACGGACATTGCGGCTTCGAGCGGCTATCACGCCCAATGCCAGCATCACCAGCGCGAAGATCGAGAGCAGATGGATCGGACTCCATGGCCCGACCAGACGAATCTGGTGGATCCAGAACGAGCTGAGCGCCACGACAAGCATCAGCGCAACCCAAACCCAGCCCAGAACCCGATGCGGCAGCGTTCCCTTTGGAGCAGTGAGCTGGATCATTCCGAGGAAGAACGCAGCCATGGCCGCGAAGGCATGCAGCGGGATCGCTGGAGCGGCATCAAGCAGCGGCGCGAGGCTCATGCGGAGCGTTCTCCGGGTCGGCGCAGGCAAAGCCGGGTCGGCCGTTTCCTGTCCCGACCCGAGCCGGGTCTGCCCCCCGCGTTAGAACGGAATATCGTCGTCCATGTCGCTGTTGCGGCCACCGCCACCAGCGGCAACGGGACGGCGCGGTGCGCTGCTAACGGGGCCCGAGGAGCCGAAATCGCCGCCCGGCTCGTCGCCGAAGCTACCGGCTCCACCGCCGCCGCTGCGGCCGTCGAGCATTGTGAGCGTCGAGTTGAAGCCCTGGAGCACGACCTCTGTCGAGTACTTCTCGACGCCGCTCTGATCGGTCCATTTGCGGGTTTGGAGCGCGCCCTCGATGTAAACCTTGGCGCCCTTCTTCAGGTACTGTTCGGCGACCTTGCAGAGACCTTCATTGAAGATCACGACGCGGTGCCACTCGGTCTTCTCCTTGCGCTCGCCGGAATTTTTGTCGCGCCAGGTCTCCGAGGTGGCGATGCTCAGATTCGCGATCGGCCGCCCGTCCTGGGTGCGGCGGATTTCAGGATCCTTGCCGAGATTTCCAACCAGAATGACCTTGTTGACGCTTCCCGCCATCGCCGCTCTCCACTCCGAATGCCACTGAATTCAAAAGGCCGAGCGCTACTCGCGCTCCCCTGCGCCTGTTGAGGGGACCCTATACGCTTGCAGGCGCCGCTCAGCCCGTCACTCCAACGTTATCCCCATCATATAGCACCGACCACCGATTTGTTCCAGCTTTGTTCCTGCAGAAGACAACATCAAATATGGAAACGCGATGGCGCATAAAAGGCGCCGCGATGGCAAGCGGAATGGAACCAAACCAGGTTCCCGTGAATCGAAAAAATCCCTTAACATTCATTAAGCTACGGGGAGGTCGATTGCTCCCAACTGTTGCTCTCCGGGCACGGACTCTGCCGCCCGATCAGGCTATCGTTCTGGCTGGAATTGATGCCGAATGGGCCTCGCGCCTGATAGTCCGCCTCGGGGAAACTCTTAAGAGCCGGATACGACTGGGGAGATTGCAATGAAGAAGATTCTGATTGGTTTGGCCGGCGCGGTTGCGCTGACCATCTCTGCTCCGGCTGGTGCCGCGGACCTCGGAGCCCGTCCCTATACGAAGGCGCCAGTCGCGCCCCCCGCTCCGATCTATACCTGGACCGGTTTCTATGCCGGTATTCAGGGCGGTGGCGGCTGGGGTCGCAGCAACGAGACCTTCTTTGGCGCTCCGAATACAGCGATCTTCGCTGGCACTCAGAACTACGATATCACCGGCGGCTTCGTCGGCGGCGTGTTCGGCTACAACTGGCAGTCGGGTCCGGTCGTGTTCGGCATCGAAGGCGATTATCACTGGGCTGACATCGACGGTCGTTCTGCCGTTATCAATGCCGGCGTCGGCGACACCTACTTCACCAGAATTCGCGGCTTCGGTGATATCAAGGGCCGTCTCGGCTATTCGACCGGCCCGGCTCTCTTGTTCGTCAGCGGCGGTGCTGCAGTCGGCGACATTCAGCACCGCTATGATGGCGTCCCCGGAAACGTCTTCGTCCAGAGCAACACCCGCTGGGGCTGGACCGTCGGTGCCGGCGCGGAATACATGTTCGCTCCGAACTGGTCGGCCAAGGTTGAATACAACTACCTCGACCTCGGCCGCAGCACGATCCAGTACTCCGCCGCGCCCGCCGACCGCTCCGAGTGGAACGATACCGTCCACACCGTCAAGGCAGGCATCAATTATCACTTCAACTGGGGCGGAGTCGGCACCGCCAGGTACTGATAACCCTCTCACATCGTTGACGTCTAAGGCCGGCCTCGCGCCGGCCTTTTCGTTGGGCGGCACGCCAGATGAGTCAATCACCCTTACGTTTTCGGTCGGCCGTGTGGCTTTTGAGAGACACAACTTGCGGCTTTACTCGTGTAAGCACTGCAGCAGTTGGACACAGCGTCCGATGCCCTTCCCGATCGTGGAAGGCAACACAGAAACTGGGACTGGGATTAAGTTGAAAATGAAAAAGGTTTGGTTGGCTTCGGCCTGTTTGTTCGCTCTCGCCGCTCCGGCCTCGGCCGCTGACCTCGCGGCCCGCCCCTACACCAAGGCTCCGATCGCTCCGATGGCTTCGGTCTACAACTGGACCGGCTTCTACCTCGGTATCGTCGGCGGCGGCGCCTGGGAAAACGGCTCCGGCGACCCGCGGATGAAGGGTGGCTTCGTTGGCGGCACCGCCGGCTATAACTGGCAGACCGGCAACGTCGTGTTCGGCCTCGAGGCTGATGGCGCGTGGGCCGACGTCAGCGCCTCGGCGGCTGGTGCGGTTTTCGTCCCCGGCATCGGTGCGGTTCCCGCCTCCGTGTCCTCCAAGACCGACGCGATGGGCACCGTGCGCGGCCGTATCGGCTGGGCCGTCAACAACGTCCTGTTCTACGGCACCGGTGGTTACGCCTGGATCGACAACAAGATCACCGCCACCCTGGGCGCGGCCTCGGTCTCCGACAGCAAGTTCCACTCCGGCTGGACCGTCGGTGCGGGCGTCGAAGCGTTCTTCGCTCCGCAGTGGTCGGTCAAGGGCGAGTACCTCTATCGCAGCCTCGGCGGCGAGACCTACTTCTCGGGCGCCGTGCCCACCGGCACGCTCAACTTCCACACCGTGCAGGTTGGCGTGAACTATCACTTCGGCGCCCCCGTCGTCGCCAAGTACTAAGCGAAGTACTGATCGGAAGTACTGATCTCGACTCACGTCAAATCGTCACGAAAGGCCGGCCTCGCGCCGGCCTTTTTGTTTCGCACCCAGCTAGCATTTTCGGTCCAATTGTGGCGCTCCGGTGACACAACCTTTGGCTTCAGTGGTGTAGAGAAAACACACCAGCTGGGTCATTGGGGTCCGCTGTTCTTCCGCCAACCGGAAGGCAAGAAAGAGAACGGAACTGGGGAATCCATATGAAGAAGATTTTGCTGGCTTCGGCTGGGTTGTTCGCACTCAGCGCATTGGCGCCGGCCTCGGCGGCCGATTTGGCGGCCCGCCCCTACACCAAGGCTCCGGTCGCGCCAATCGCGACGTACAATTGGAGCGGCTTCTATATCGGCATCAATGGCGGTGGCGCCTCGAGCCGCAACTGCTGGGATCTTAATGCTGTTCTCGGAGCAGCAATTCCGGTCGTCGCCGAAGGATGCCACAACGCCACAGGCGGAGTCGTCGGTGGTCAGGTCGGCTATCGCTGGCAGTCGACCAACTGGGTGTTCGGCCTCGAAGCTCAAGGCGACTGGGCTAACCTGAAGGGATCGAATGCGAGCCCCCTCGCCGCGTTTGCGCCCATCGTCAATCAGACCAGAATCGATGCCATCGGACTTTTCACCGGCCAGGTCGGTTATGCCTGGAACAACGTGCTCTGGTACGTAAAGGGCGGCGCCGCGGTGACGCACGCCAAGTACGATGGCCTCTTCGGCGGCGCCGTCTTCGACAGCGCGAGCGAGACGCGCTGGGGCGGCGCAGTTGGCACCGGCCTGGAATTCGGTTTCGCCCCGAACTGGTCTGTTGCTGTCGAATACAACCATCTGTTCATGGGTGGGCGGAACATCAATTTCACGGTCTTGGGCATCAATGATCGCACCGACCGCATCAAGCAGGATGTCGACATGGGCACTGTCCGACTCAACTACACTTTTGGCGGCCCGGCGGTTGCCCGGTATTGATCTGAAGTACTGATCTGGACCGACGTTACAGCGTCACGAAAGGCCGGCCTCGCGCCGGCCTTTTTCTTCAGCAGCGACGTTCCCGCGCATTTCCGCACCTCCTGCTGCCAGATGCCGCCAGCGCGCCAACAATCCGTTGACGATTCGCAACTCCCTCTGGAAATCTGCCCGCGTTCTTCCTACGTTCGCTGACAACCCCATCGGCGCCGATCCCGGTTCCGGGCGAAGCGCGCCTCTTTTGCTGGCGCGGTCGCGCACCCATGGGATTCCTTGAGGGCAACTCGGATGGATGAAGTGATCAAGGCGAAGCGCCAACAGCAGAACGCAGGGGCACACCTGCGCGCAATTACCATCCGTGGCGCGCGCGAGCACAACCTCAAGAACATCGACGTCGAGATTCCCCGCGACAAGCTGGTGGTGTTCACGGGGCTATCAGGCTCCGGAAAATCCTCGCTCGCCTTCGACACAATCTATGCCGAGGGCCAGCGCCGCTACGTCGAATCGCTGTCGGCCTATGCGCGCCAGTTCCTGGAGATGATGCAGAAGCCTGATGTCGACCAGATCGACGGTCTGTCGCCGGCGATCTCGATCGAGCAGAAGACGACCTCGAAGAACCCACGCTCCACCGTCGGCACCGTCACCGAGATCTACGACTACATGCGCCTGCTGTGGGCGCGCGTCGGCGTGCCCTATTCGCCGGCCACGGGCCTTCCGATCGAAAGCCAGACCGTCTCGCAGATGGTCGACCGCGTGCTGGCGCTGCCCGAGGGCACTCGTCTCTATCTGCTCGCGCCCGTCGTGCGCGGCCGCAAGGGCGAGTACCGCAAGGAGCTCGCCGAATGGCTCAAGAAGGGTTTCCAGCGCGTCAAGATCGACGGCACCTTTCATGAACTGGCGGAAGCGCCTGTTCTCGACAAGAAATTCCCGCACGACATCGACGTCGTCGTGGACCGCATCGTGGTGCGCGCCGACATCGGCCAGCGCCTCGCCGAGAGTTTCGAGACCGCGCTGAAGCTCGCCGAAGGCCTCGCGGTCGTCGAATTCGCTGACGCGCCGGCGGCGGCCCAAGCCGAAGAGAAAGAGAAAAAGAAGACCGCGAAGATCCACGACAAGAGCGGTCCCGAGCGCATGCTGTTCTCGGAGAAGTTCGCCTGCCCCGTCTCCGGCTTCACGATCCCCGAGGTCGAGCCCAGACTCTTTTCCTTCAACAATCCCTACGGCGCCTGCCCCGCCTGCGGCGGCCTCGGCGTCGAGCAGCATGTCGACGAGGACCTCGTCGTCCCCGACAAGGAGCTCGCCATCGGCAAGGGCGCGATCGCGCCCTGGGCCAAGTCATCATCGCCCTATTACATTCAGACGCTGACTGCGCTCGGCAAGCACTACAAGTTCACGCTGACCACGAAATGGAAGGATCTGCCCAAGAAGACGAAAGACGCGATCCTGCATGGCTCCGGCGAGGACGAGATCAAGTTCTCCTATGAGGACGGCGTCCGCTCCTACGACACCAAGAAGCCGTTCGAGGGCGTGATCACCAACATCAATCGCCGCTATCGCGAGACCGAGAGCGAGTGGGCGCGCGAGGAGCTTGCAAAGTACTTCCACGACGTGCCCTGCGAGGGCTGCAAGGGCTTTCGGCTCAAGCCCGAGGCGCTCTGCGTCAAGATCGGCGGCAAGCATATCGGCGACATCTCGGAGCTCTCGGTGAAGGGCGCCGGTGAATGGTTCGCCACCGTGCCGGAGGCGCTGAACACGCAGCAGAACGAGATCGCCGGCCGCATCCTCAAGGAGATCCGCGAGCGCCTCACCTTCCTGCTCGACGTCGGCCTCAATTACCTCACGCTCTCGCGTTCCTCCGGCACGCTGTCCGGCGGCGAGAGCCAGCGCATCCGCCTGGCCTCGCAGATCGGCTCGGGCCTGACGGGCGTGCTCTACGTGCTCGACGAGCCCTCGATCGGCCTGCACCAGCGCGACAACGCGCGCCTGCTCGATACGCTGAAGCGACTTCGCGACCTCGGCAACACGGTCATCGTGGTCGAGCACGACGAAGACGCCATCCTCCTCGCCGATTACGTGCTCGACATCGGCCCCGGCGCCGGCATGCATGGCGGCAACATCATCGCCGAAGGCACGCCTGCCGAGATCATGCGCAACCCGAAATCGCTCACCGGCAAGTATTTGACCGGCGAGCTTGAGGTCGAGGTGCCGGAGCGGCGTCCGCCGAACCATCGCCGCACCATCAAGGTGGTCAATGCGCGCGGCAACAACCTCAAGAACGTCACCGCCGAGATTCCGCTCGGCCTGTTTACCTGTGTTACCGGCGTCTCCGGCGGCGGCAAGTCGACGCTGCTGATCGACACGCTCTACAAGGCCATCGCCCGCAAGCTGAACAATGCCAGCGAAGGCGCAGCCCCGCACGACCGCATCGAGGGCCTCGAGCACATCGACAAGATCATCGACATCGACCAGTCGCCGATCGGCCGCACGCCGCGCTCGAATCCGGCGACCTATACCGGCGCCTTCACGCCGATCCGCGAATGGTTCGCCGGCCTGCCCGAGTCCAAGGCGCGCGGCTACGAGCCCGGACGCTTCTCCTTCAACGTCAAGGGCGGCCGCTGCGAGGCCTGCCAGGGCGACGGCGTCATCAAGATCGAGATGCACTTCCTGCCCGACGTGTACGTCACCTGCGACGTCTGCAAGGGCAAGCGCTATAACCGCGAGACGCTGGAGGTGCTGTTCAAGGGCAAGTCCATCGCCGACGTGCTCGACATGACCGTGGAGGAAGCCGCCGAATTCTTCAAGGCGGTGCCGCGCGTGCGCGAAACCTTCCAGACCCTGCACCGCGTCGGCCTCGACTACATCCATGTCGGCCAGCAGGCCACCACGCTGTCGGGCGGCGAAGCCCAGCGCGTCAAGCTCGCCAAAGAACTTTCAAAACGCGCCACCGGCCGCACGCTCTACATCCTGGACGAGCCGACCACCGGCCTGCACTTCCACGACGTCAAGAAGCTCTTGGAGGTGCTGCACGAGCTGGTCGCGCAGGGCAACACGGTGGTCGTCATCGAGCACAATCTCGAAGTCATCAAGACCGCCGATTGGGTCATCGACCTCGGCCCCGAAGGCGGCGACGGCGGCGGCGAGATCGTCGCCTGGGGCCCGCCGGAGGACATCGCCAAGGCACCGCGGAGCTATACGGGGAAGTTTCTGGCTCCGGTGCTGGAGAAGGCGAGAAAGCCGAAGCGGAGACGCGCTGCGAGCGAGGCGGCGGAGTGAAATGAGCCCGACAAAAGCCCTCCAAGTGCGTCGGCTCCTTGCCATTACGACCGTAGGATGTCATGATGGCGTTGGGGTTGGACAGGAGCAGCCATGCGGGCCAGAACGCAAGTCACGCTCGATCCAGAAACGCAGCGGCGCGCGCAAGCAAAAGCCGCCGAGCAAAAGATGTCGTTTGCCGAATATGTGAGGAGACTTGTCCTCACAGATTTGGGTGAATCGGAACGAAGGCTCGACATCTCCACCGTATTCGATCTCACGGAGGACGGACCAGAAACCGACGTTGCAAGTCATAAAAAAGAGATGATCGCCGAAGCGATCCTAGATGTTCATTCGTCGCGGGGCGGCCGCAAAAAAACTAAGCTCAAGCTCAAGTCTCGGCGCCCTTGAGTGTGTTTGTGGATACATCGGTCTGGTTTGCGGCCGTCGCGAAGCGGGACCGAAGCAATGCCCTAGCGAAAGCAATCCTCCAAAGCTTCCCTGATCCGGTGATGACGGACCACGTCCTTGCCGAGACATGGATGCTGCTTAGAAGTCGATTTGATCGGAACGTCGCTGAGACGTTCTGGGACCGGGTTCGCAACAGTACCGTGCGGATCGAGCCGGTCGTTATTGCCGACCTCGAAGCGGCCTGGGCGATCGGAGTTTCATTTCCAGATCAGGACTTTTCTTTCGTAGATCGAACGAGCTTCGCTGTGATGGAACGGCTTGGGATCACGCGAGCGGCGAGCTTCGATGAGGACTTTTCTATCTATCGTTATGGTCGTTCACGTGACAAAGCGTTCGAGATCGTGCGATCGAGTCACAGCGCTGCGTTCGAAATGCTCGCAGAAGCGATATTGAAGCGCGCACCTGTATCCTTAAACTACAACGGCGTTCGTCGCGAGGTATGCCCTTACATTCTCGGGCATACCAATGGGCAAGAACGGGCATTGGTGTTTCAATTCGGCGGCCTTAGCCGAAGTAAGCTGCCGGCCGGCGGCGAATGGCGCTGCCTCACGGTGGCGCAGGTTAGTGACGTCGAAATCCGCAAGGGGGAATGGCGCGGAGCAAGCTATCATCGCGCCGTACAACGCTGCGTTGACAGGGTTTATCTCGACGTAAACGAGGCGGTGCCCAATCAACCCGGTCGACGGCTGGGTTACGACTGATTACTTAGAGCAACAGCCGCGTCAATCGCTTCCCCCATCCGCATCGCGCTCTTCATGCCCTACGCCCTCGCCATCTTTGACCTCGACGGCACGCTCGCCGACAGCTTCCCGTGGTTCCTGCGCGTCATCAACGACGTCGCCGACCGCTTCGGCTTTCGCCGTGTCGCGGATGAGGATATCGAGGGCCTGCGGCATGCTTCGAGCCGCGAGATCCTCGCCCGCCTCGAGGTGCCGCTGTGGAAGTTGCCGGCGATCGCGCGGCATGCACGGCTGCTGAAGGCGGAGGCGGCTAGCGAGATTTCACTGTTTGCGGGCGTCGAGGTGATGCTGCGGACCCTGACCGATAACGGCATCAAGCTCGCGCTGGTGACGTCCGACAGCGAAGCCAATGCGCGCGAAAAGCTTGGGCCGGCCGCAGCGCTGTTCTCCCATTTCGACTGCTCGGCATCGCTGTTCGGCAAGGCCGCGAAATTCCGCCGGGTCATCCGCCGTGCCGGTGCCGAGCCCGCCCATGTGATCGCGATCGGCGACGAGGTCCGCGACATCGAGGCAGCGCGGACCGTCGGGATTGCTTGCGGTGCCGTATGCTGGGGCTATGCCGCCCCGGCGGCGCTGCGGGCGCTGGGGCCTGATCACGTGTTTGAGCGGATGGATGAGATTGGAACGACGCTGTGCACCGCTGCCGTAGCCCGGATGAGCGAAGCGATGTCCGGAAACACCGGTGGATAGGGACGCCTCTCCCGCCTGTCGCTGCCGCTCATGAGGGCTACAGCCCCCTACTCCGTCTTGCGCAAAAACATCCCGAACGCGCGCGGGCCGTCGCCGGTCTTGACCTCGCCGACGACCTTCAGCTCGGTCGCATCGATGATGCTTAGCGTGTTGCTCTCCCAGCACGCCACGATGACGCGCTTGCCGTCGGCGGTTGCGTTGATGCCTTCCGGATAGTCGCCGACATTGATGCGCTTGATCGGCTTCAGGCTCGCCAGGTCGAATACGCTGACGGTGCCGCCATATTGATCGCTGGCGAAGCCGCGGCCGTGCGTGAGTGCCACCGCATAGGGGCGCATCCCAACCGGCACGCGGGCAATCTCCCTGCCTTCTACAATATCGATCACGGAAACGTCGTCGGACCCGACATTGGCGGTGTAGGCGCGCCTGCCCTCTGCGTCGATCGTGACGCCGAACGGACGGGTGCCGACCTTGATCGTCGTCTTGCGCTGACGCGTCGTCGTGTCCACGACTGAGACGCTATCATCGTCGCGGTCCGCCGAGAGCAGCAGCCTGCCGTCCGGCGTCACCGCCAGCCCCGAGGGCGAGGCGCCGACCGCGATGCTCGCGGTGACGCTGCGCGAGGCCGTATCGATCACCCGCACCGCGGCCGCATACCAGTCGGCGACATAGACCGTCCTGCCATCGGGCGCCACCGCAATGCCGAGCGGCCCGCCACCGACCTCGATGCGTCCCGCCACCTGCCGCGCTGCGGCGTCGACGACAGTCACCGCCTTGGCGTCGGGGCTCGTCACATAGGCGAAGCGTCCGTCCGCGCTGACGGCGACGCCCGCCGGCTTGCCGCCGATCGCAATGGTTGCGAGGCTACGCGATGTCGCGAGGTCCACGACCATCAGATCGTCGCTGAGTTGGTTGGTCACGAACGCCTCTTCGGCGCATGCGCTGCCGAGACCACCCCGGCAAAGGCCGGCGGCGAGCGCCGCCAAGACCAGCGCCCGCAAGACCGGCGCCCGCAAGGCCAGTGCCCGCACGATCAGCTTCCGCTTTCGATCTTCTTCTTCAGCGCTTCGAGGCCGGCCTTGTAGAGCCCGCTGACCGCCTTCACCGCGGCCTCGTCGCTCAGCTCCGGCGGCGGATCGTTGTTTGGAAAGCCGCGGTAGAACGCGCCGGCCCATTCCAGCTTGGACTTGCCGTCGGGCGCCGGCGACACCGTCAACGTCGAGGAATAATTGGTCACCGGCAACACCTTCACGTCCACCTTGGTGATCCGGTACGAATAGCTCAGCATGTCCGGCTCATATTTGTAGAGCTCCTCCTCGACCGTCGGGCCGCCCGTCAGGGTCAGGGTCCGCGTCGCGCCGATCTCGTTGCCCTTCTCGCCCGTGGTCTTGGTGACGACCGGGAGCCAGCTCATGTCCTGGAAATTGGAGATCGCGGCCCACACCTTGGCCGGCGGCGCACTGATCTCGATGGATTCCCGCACCTTCTGCCGGGTCGGTCCGTGAGCCCAGACCGGCTCGAAAGCGGCCGTCAGAGCCATCCCCGCCACCGCCAGCGCCGCCACCCCGGCGATCGCCGTTCCGCTTCTCATCCTCATCCGTTCCCTCACTCTTCAATCTGCGCGATTTAAGGCGCGCTGCGATCATCCTAGCGTATTTTGGGGCCGAGGGGAGACCGGTTCGTGGCACCGTTGCCGCGACGCTCGGCCCAACCCACAACCTGTTGCGCTGCCCGTCGGGCAAAACACCCCATGGCAGGGTCAACGCCACCGCGCTAAAATATTTCTCCTTATCAGAACTTCGGATTATCATATGGAAAGCCATCCCAACCCGGCCGAGGGGCGCATCGCGATCGTCACGACACGCGGGATGGGCGGCGGTGGACGCTAGTTGGCGTCGGCGCGAGGGTGGTTGCAGGGCGGGTCACACCGTGAGCAGCACACCTGCGCGCATACGACCGGCGCACTCAGCGTACGGCAAAATCGTGTGGTCCTGGCGCCCGGGGTCTGTGCGTCAAGTTTTGTGGTGATGTGTGTCGCCCAACCGGGCGCGTGCATCAGCCATCCGCAAGGCGACGAGGGCAATAGTGCATCGCTCCCCGGGGAGATCACGACATAAGCTGTAAAACCACTGCGCAGGGAAGGCCGGATGTTTGGCTTCACCTGTATGCCGCTGTGCAGCTGTTTTAGCACGCTTCGCACAGTGGACCGCGGGTGCCAGCCGGCACCCGGCCTTCCCTGCGCCCTCGGCATTTTCGAGGGCGGCAACGACCGCAAAGCTCGGGCGGAATACGCCGCGAGAACGCCGGGACGTGTCCTCGCTGCTCGGACGAAGCGCGATTGCCTTCAATCGAGCCGATCAAGCCGCGTCGGCAGGCCTGACACGTCGGGCGATCTCCGTCCCCTTCTCCCGCTCGACGACACCGATGTCGTACTGCCCCTGCAGGTCCAACCAGAATTGTGGACTGTTGCCGAAATAGCGACCAAGTCGCACCGCGGTGTCTGCAGAGATACCTCTGCGTCCATTCAGAATATCGGTAATCCGCCCTGAGGGAACCCCGATGTCGAGTGAAAGCCTGTTGGCGCTCAGCCCTCGCGCAACCAATTCGCGCTTGAGCAACCGTCCGGGATGAACGAGCGGAGCCATGGATGTCAGCCCTTATGATAATCGACGATTTCTACCTCGTAGGCATCGCCCTTGCTGAATTCGGAACAAATGCGCCAGCGCTCATTGACTGTCATCGCCCATTGTCCCCTGCGATCGCCCTTCAGCTTGTGCAATCCGACGCTCTTCAATGGGCTCAAGTCTCCGAGCGATTTCGCGACGTTCAGCGCAAGCAACAACTCGGCCGCCGACTCGAAATCGAGTCCACGAAATTGGTTCGGGTGCTCGCCATCCCAGACCTTGCGGCTCGCGGTGTTCCGCCAGGATCTGATCATGGCAGAAACATAGTACAGGAAGCGGTGAAGGGCAATGGATAGTGCATTCACTCCCCCAGCGTCGCCTTCCACGAACCCACGGCAGTCGTCGCAGAATTCGCGCATCACCGATAATGATCGGTCTCCTCCACCGTCACAGGCTCCAGGCCGCATTTCCCGAGCCGCAGCAGCCGCGCATTCGGGTAGGCCATCAGTCCAGCGCCTCCAGCACCAGCTCCATGGTCATCAGCACCGGATTGTCGCCGCGGACCAGGCGCCCCTCCGCCAGGCCGCCGGTGTAGTCGACCAGTGCGACGTCGAGCGCCGCTTCGAGCGTGCCGGAGTGCCCGGCCGCGATCAGCCCGGACGTCACGGCAAGTTCGGTCGCAAACGGCTCGGTCACGCCGCCATGGGTGAAGCGCGCGCCGATGGTCGAACCGACGCCGCCATGGATCTTCGCACGCGCGATGCCGTGCGCGCGGCAAAACTGTTCGAGCGAGCCTGCAAAATCCTGGTTCGGCCGCAGCCGCAGCGCAAACGCGCGGCTCGTCGTCCGCGCGCCCGTGCTCTGAGCGGCGACCGGCCCGAACAGCTTGAAATTGGTCTCGGGGTCGGGCTCGCCGGTGAACATCGCACCGTCGATACCGAAGGCCTCGACCTCGAACGGTTCGGCGACGACAGTTTCGTCCGGCAGCATGTGGCCGCCGCTGGCCTTGCCATCCGCTTCCGTCCACAGCCCGTGGCAGTGAAAGAACGGCGCGCCGTCGCGCAGGCCGAGCGTCATGCTGCCGAGCCTCGTGCGCGTCACGCCGCCGGGCCGGAACGTGTCGCTGTAGAATGCGGCGTTCTCGCCGGTCTTCGACAGCGCCGGCATGACATAGGCGAACGGCCCGAGCGCGCCGCGCCGGAAGTTCAGAACGCCAGCGGCAAATCCCTCGGCCGCAAAACCAAGCCGTGCGGCTTCCAGCAACGGCAGACCTGCCTGAAGCGTGAACGAGAAGGCGCGTCCCCTCGCCTCCACCCATCGGATGCGCTCTGGGACGGGCGCGCCCGGCTGCTTGACATTCCGCATCGCCACCGCTCAGCCAAGTTCCGTCTTGTCGAGATCGAGCAGCCCGCGCGCCTCGAGCTCGTCGCGCACCATGCGTTTGGGAATCTTGCCATAGCCGGATTTCGGCAGCGCCTCCCAGAAGAAGAACCGCTTCGGCATCTTGTAGCGCGGCACCTTCGGCGAGAGGAACGCCGCCATCTCGGCTTCGCTCACCGGCTTCTCGCCGTCTCGCGCCACGCAGACGGCGACGCCGACCTCGCCCCAGGTCGCATCGGGCACGCCGAGCACGGCGACCTCACCCACTGCGGGATGCGTCAGGATCTTCTCCTCGATCTCGCGCGGATAGATATTGGAGCCGCCGGAGATGTACATGTCGGAGGCGCGGCCGGTAATGTAGACGAAGCCCTCCTCATCCATGTGGCCGAGGTCGCCGGTGCGGAACCAGCCGTTGCGGAATGCCTTCGCATTGGCTTCAGGGTTGTCGTGATAGCCGGCGAGCACGGCAGGGCCGATCACGCAGATCTCGCCGCTCTGGTTTGCCGCGAACTCGCGGCCCTCGTCGTCCTGGATCGAGACCTGCATGCCGGTCCGTTCGAAGCCGCAGGTGCCGATCCTGGCATACGGCCCGTCCTCGGGATCGTGCAGCGCCGCCGGCAGCACGGTGATGTTGCCGGTGACCTCGCCGAGGCCGAAATACTGCACGATGACCTTGCCGAGCTTCCTCAACGCGGTCTTCTGGTCCTCGCGATACATCGGCGCGCCGGCATAGATCACGTGACGCAGCGAGGAATGATCGTATTTGTCGACGGCGGGGTGCTCGACCATCATCTTCAAGATCGTCGGCACGGTGAAGAGATTGGCGACCCGATGTGCCTCGATCAGGCGGAACGCCTCGTTGATGTCGAACTTTTCGGTCGGCAACAGGACGGTGCAGACGCCGCGCGCGGTCTGCACCAGCTGGTGCACGCCGGCGCCATGCGACAGCGGCGCCACCACCAGCGAAGCGTCAGCCTCGGTCACGCCGGGGGTGAGATCGGCGAGATGGTTGGTGACGACAAATCCCATCTGCCCGTGGGTCAGTACCGCCGCCTTCGAGCGCCCGGTGGTGCCGGAGGTGAAGAAGAACCAGCAGGGATCGTCGTGCTCGACCTCGACATTCGCGATAATGGCGCCAGCCTGCGCGGCAATGGCATCAGCAACCGAGCGCTCGCCGAAGGCGGCCTTGCCGTCGATGCTCCAGGTGAACTCGATCGCCCCGCCCTTCACGGCCGCGGCGTGCTCGGGAAAATCGACATGGCACAGAAACGCCTTGGCCCCCGAGGCCTGCGCGAGATAGGTGACCTCATCCGGCATCAGGCGGAAATTGGTGGGCACCCAGACCGCGCCGAGCCGGAATGCCGCAAACATCGACAAGAACATCTCGTCGCTGTTCTTGGAGTGAACCAGGATGCGGTCACCCTTGGTGATACCGCGTGCGGCGAGCGCCGCGGCCAGCGCCGAGACCTGCGCATCGATCTCGCGCCAGGTCCAGGATTTGTCACCCCAGACGAAGCCGGGACGCGCTCCATGCCGCCGCGCATTCTGGGTCAGCATGTAAGCGAGATTCATGACGCGGCGGGACATGCGCAGGGGCTGCATCGGGCTTCCTCTTGGAGGGCGGACGGCGCGCTGGCCGCCCGCTCATTACCGCCCATTTATCGCCATCACTGGCGCCCCTGCAAGGCCAGCGGCCGCGGACCTGTCCTACGGCTGCTTGAACGTAAACGGCGTCGCCGTGATGGCCTTCTGCTTGATGCAGGTCTGCGGGCCAAAGCCGCCGCAGAAGCTGCCATGCAGGTCGAAGCGAATGCTGCGCGCAGCGCCGCGCTTCGTCGGCCGCGCGATGATCTTGTAGCGGCGAACATTGCCATCAAACACCTCGCGCACGCTGCCATCCGGCAACGTCACCACGATCTTCATGACGCAGCCGCCGGTTCCGCAATAGGTGCTCTCGCGATCGCCGCATTTGGTGTCCTGGAAATCGATAATATAGTCCTCGCGTCCATCGCCGGTCAGATCGATCCTGCGCACCGTATCGGGCGCGAACGTCACCTCGCCGCCGTCCTGGCTGGTGCATTCCTCATTGGCGTAGCGCAGCGCCTTCTGCACGCCGGACGGATAGTCGGCTGGATTGAACGGCTTTGCATCCTCGGCGCGCGCGGCAGAGGTGAACAGAGCGAGCATGAGGATCAGAGAACGCATGCGGGTTGGTCGCCGGCGCGGCCGCAATCGTTCAGGGAATTTTAAACATGATCGGCGCACCCTCGCTCAGTTCTCGTGTACAGAGTGCCGCATCATGGTCAAAGCGCCTGCCATCCTCCTGTTGTCGCTGGCGCTCGCCGGATGTGCCGTGGCGCCACAGGCGCATCTGGCGTCCGATCCCGCCTTCAAGCCGGCCCGCTATGCCTGGGACGGCGCCGGCGAGGATCCCAATCGGCCACGTGCGGCCTCACAACCACGGACCGCGGCCCGAGCCGAGCGAAGCAGCTCGCAAGCCGGGCTTCAACCCCATTCGAAGGAGTGGTGGCAAGCCCAGGGCGAAAACGAAGCCGAGCAGGATGCCAGGGTCAACCGCTCCCTGGTCATCTGCAAGGGGTGCCTGCGTCCCCAGCAGCAGCCCGAAGATTCCAGGCTCGCCAAAGCGGCCGATTGAACCGAACGACCTCGACACCGGAAACTGGCCGGCCCGACCGTGCGTTACGATTTGGTGCGCGAGGCTGGCAGCTGGAAGGTCTACAACATGAGCGACGTCATCGACAACAAGGCCGATCACCGCTTCGAGCTCGAGGCCGAGGGCCATCTTGCGACCGAGCATTACAAGCTCGATGGCGACGTGATCACGTTCGAGCACACCGACGTGCCGAAGGAGCTCGGCGGCAAGGGCATCGGCTCAAAGCTGGTGCAAGGCGCGCTCGACCAGGTCCGTGCGGCCGGATTGAAGCTGATCCCGCAATGCCCGTTCGTGAAGGCATGGATCGAAAAGCATCCGGACTATGCAGACCTCGTAGCCAGGTGAGAGCGCAGGCCCGCCGCCTGTAGCCAGCGGGCCTGCCGACATCTACGCGCTATTGTCCGTGCTTGAGCATGTCCTGATCATTCAGATCCCAGTCCTGCCACAGCTGGAGTATGCCCAGCAGCACCACCGCCGCGCCGACGCTCGTGTGGTAGATACGGAGAAAGCCGTCAGCGGAATAGCCGAGGGCGTAAGGCGAGGCGATGAGCCACAGTCCGATGAGGATCGTCGTCACCTCTTGCCAGCGCTGCAAGGCGACATATTCGAGCTGGCTGATGCCAAACACGACCAAACCGATTGCGACCGTATTCAGGATCGCCGTCTGGAGCCCGGCAATCGCCGGATCCTGAATGGGAAACCACGGCGAAGCCACGATGAGCGCGCCGAGCAGCATCCCGCACCAGTCTTCCCATGTTCGATGAGTATTCAAGAAACCAAAGTCCGACATCGTAACCTCCTGCAAAGAGGCATACGTCTGCGGCTGGCAATCATGACACTCCGAATGTCTAGCGACCCTGCCGGCCGCATTCGGGCGTATGTCCTCAAGAGGACGTGGGAGCCGCCGTGGAACTTGCAAGAGCGGCGCCGGCAATTATTGGATCGGCGTGGTGGATGACCTCTGATACTGCGCTGCAGCTACAGGCACGTGCGTTTGCAGATATCTGCCGTACGGCAAGCTCCCTTGGCTGCGCCTTGCCAAGGACGGGGACGGGCTCCTAGATCAAGGCGTAAGACGAACGTCGGAAGGATCTTGCATGGCCGCATCGGTACGGGACAACAAGGACAGGAGCCGCTTCGAACTCGATGTCGGCAACGATATGGCCTTTGCCAATTACCGGCTGACGCCCTCGGCGGTCATCATCACCCACACCGAGACGCCCCGCGCGCTACGCGGCCGCGGCATCGCATCCGAGCTGGTCAAGGGCGCGCTGGACCTGATACGGCGCGACGGCAGGAAGGTCATCGCCGGCTGCGGCTTCGTCGTCGACTATCTCGATCGGCATCCGGAGGATGCGGATCTGGTCGCCTGAAAGCAAAAAGGGCCCGCGAGATCGCGGGCCCTTGCGGCACGACCGGCGGTCGGTCAGTGCTTGATTTCCGGCGGCAGCTTGCCGCCATTGGCGGCCAGCTTGGACATCACCTGCTTGTGCAGCCAGACGTTCATGCTGGCGGAATCGTTCATGTCGCCGGTGTAGCCTAGCTCCTTGGCGAGATCCTTGCGCGCAGCGAGGCTGGAATCGATGTCGAGCGCCTTCATGAGGTCGACGATCGAGGTACGCCACTCCAGCTTCTCGCCCTTGTGCGCGGCGACCGCCTTGTCGACGACCGCGGCGACGTCCACCGCGGCCATGGGCGCGCCGCCCGGCGCCGATGCTCCCGGCGCCGCGCCAGCGGGCGAAGCCGCGCCACCGGCAGGCGCGGCGGAAGCCGGCTGACTACCGAAGATCGCGCTCATGATTTTACCGAAAATGCTCATATCTGCTCCCCGAAAAGGATCCGTTGGAAGGGCCTTGAGTGGCACTTATAGACCAAGTCACTGCATTGCGCCCGCGGAGTTCTGCGAACGAGCGCGCAGCATCAGCTTATCTGCGGCGAAATGACGACCGAACGACATCGCCGGGTTGCGCTGCGGTATCGAATCTCACCCAAGCGTGAGGGACAGGACTCGGAAATGGGCGTACGCTTCGCGTTCAGCTCGCGATGCCGTCCGGAATTCGCGTCTGGTCGGAATCGCAGAACTCAAGAATCGCGGCCGCTCGCGCCGTTTGCCGGCGCCGGATTCGGCCGCTCGGCAAGGGAGCTAGCGACGATGGCCACACTTTACCAGGGCAATGTCCCGACAATGGCCCAGAGCGCGGATGCGGCTGGACCTGTCATTCGAACCATCCAGCTCTCCGATCTGCACGATGCGCTCCGGCGCGGCTGGGAAGATTTCAAGGCTGTTCCGAGCCACGCCATCATTCTCTGCGTGATCTACCCGGTGCTCGGCCTGGTGCTCGCTCGCGTGGTGTTGGGCTATTCGGTGCTGCCATTGTTGTTTCCACTCGCCGCCGGCTTCGCACTGATCGGCCCCTTCGCGGCGCTCGGTCTCTACGAGCTCTCCAGCCGACGCGAACGCTTTGAAGAAGCCAGCGCATGGGATGCCATGCAGGTGCTGCGCTCGCCGTCGTTCGGAGCGATGCTCGGCCTCGGCGCATTGCTGCTCGCCCTGTTCGTGACCTGGGTTGCAACCGCGCAGGCGATCTATGTCGCGGCGTTCGGCTATGAGGGCGTGACCGGAATCTCGGACTTCATGACGCGCGTGCTGACGACACAGCATGGTTGGTGGCTGATCGTGGTCGGCTGCGGCGCCGGCTTCCTGTTCGCCCTCGCCGCGCTCTGCATCAGCGCGGTGTCGTTTCCCCTGATGCTGGACCGCCATGCCGGCGCATTCGAGGCGATGAGCACCTCACTGCGCGTGGTCGCGAAGAATCCGGTGCCGATGGCGGCTTGGGGCTTGATCGTGGCGGTGCTGCTCGCGCTCGGCACGCTCCCGGCCTTCCTCGGCCTTGCCGTGGTGATCCCCCTGCTCGGCCATGCCACCTGGCATCTCTACCGCAAGGCGATCGTCTCGGAGCCCGGTGCACGTCCGGTGCCGCCCCCGCCGCATCGTCCGCGCAAGCCGGCTGCCGATTTCCCGGCCAATCTCTTCCCCTGGCGTAACCGGACGAACGTCTGACGATATCGTGACATGCGATCCTGCCCTGCCTCGGGCAGGATCGCACCCTGTCGCACGCCTTGCTTTGGCCGCGGTTCCGATCGAGATTGCGCCCTCGGTCAGATCACTTCACGGAATTCATTGACTCGAATGACCTCGACGATTTCTCGTCTCGCTCTCGCAGCCATCGCCCTCTCCGCGTCAATCCTGTCCGCCCAGCCAGCGTTCGCCGCGGTTGCCTGCGGTTCGGGCAATTTCGATGCTTGGCTTGCGGACTTCAAAACTGACGCTGCGGCCAAGGGCATCTCACAACAGGCCATTGCATCGGGGCTCGCCGGGGTGACGCTGGATCAGAGCGTGCTCAACCGCGACCGCTCGCAAAAGGTCTTCGGCCAGAGCTTCGAGGAGTTTTCCGGCCGCATGGTGCCACCGCGCCTGGAGCGCGGCTCCAACAGGATGAAGCAATACGGCTCAGTACTCTCGCGCATCGAGCAGACCTATGGCGTTCCCGGCGAGGTTCTGGTCGCGATCTGGGGCCTGGAGACCGATTTCGGCGTCAACACCGGCAAGTTCGCCACCATCCGCTCGCTCGCAACGCTGGCCTATGACTGCCGGCGCGCCGAGCAGTTTCGCGCCGAACTGATGAATGCGCTGCGCATCGTCCAGCGCGGCGATCTAGCACCTGCCGAGATGAAGGGCGCCTGGGCCGGCGAGCTCGGCCAGACGCAGTTCATGCCGTCCTCCTGGATGAAATACGCCGTCGATTTCGACGGCAACGGCAAGCGCGATCTTCTGCACAACGCACCCGACGTGCTCGCCTCGACCGCCAATTATCTGGCCGGCTATGGCTGGCAAAAGGGCAAGGATTGGCAGCCCGGCAGTCCGAATTTCGAGGTGCTCAAGCAGTGGAACAAGAGCGAGGTCTATTCCAAGACCGTCGCCTATTTCGCCACCCAGCTGGCGCGCGCGCCCTAAGTCTGGGCTACCCGCAGAGCCCGATTACCCGCGACCAGCTCTCGGACGCATTGACTTTATGCGCGTGCTGGGGCGCCTGACAGACCATCGAAAGGTCCGGCCGACCAGCTCTCCCACGGCATATTATGAATAGAGATTCACTTCTAGTCCTGTTCCTCCATGCAAATTACACAGGTGAGACTTGGGTAGACGCTGATTGGACCTGGCGTCGCATCACCATCTGCAACATGTTCGGGTCGCGACGACATCACATGGCATGCTGTTAACCCTCTGGTGTCACGAGTCTTTGCCTTGCGGCCCCGCTAAGCTCCTGCACCCCCTGTAAGCGGACTGCCAAAGCGTTAATCGTTTCTTACTGACGCTATGCATCCAGCGCCTAGCTGCGTCGCAGCAGAGGAACTTTCGCACTGCATCAATCTCATCTATATTCACTTCAACGATGGAGCCCGGGCAAGGGCTGAATCGAACTACAGGAGACTACCTATGCTGCTCTCGCTCATCCGCATGATCCAGGCTTTCCGGGACTATCAGCGCAATGTTGCCGAGCTGTCCCAGCTCAGCGATCGCGAATTGGCCGATATCGGCCTCGATCGCTCGGACATCCCGCGCGTTGCCGCCGGTCAGTATCAGGGCTGACATCGTTCAGCCCTTCACCGGAGACCGATCGATAGCGCCCGCCTCGTGCGGGCGTTGTCGCATCTGGTGGCAGAAAACTCGATCTCTGCGATTTCACTGACCACCAAAAAGCGCTACCTGTCCGCCCTATGACAGGACCCCTATCCAACACCGTGCACGTGATCGGCGCAGGCCTTGCCGGCTCAGAGGCAGCCTGGCAGGTCGCGAAAGCCGGCGTGCCCGTGGTGCTGCACGAGATGCGGCCCACCCGCATGACCGAGGCGCACCGCACCGACGGGCTCGCCGAGCTCGTTTGCTCCAATTCGTTCCGCTCGGACGATGCCGCCAACAACGCCGTCGGCCTCTTGCACGCGGAGATGCGCCGGCTCGATTCGCTCGTCATGCGCGCGGCCGATGCCAACCAGGTGCCCGCCGGGGGCGCCCTTGCGGTTGATCGCGACGGCTTCTCCGCGGCCGTCACCAAGGCGCTGAACGATCATCCCCTGATCGAGATCGCCCGCGGCGAGGTCGCAGGCCTGCCCCCGGCCGACTGGAGCAATGTCATCGTTGCCACCGGCCCCCTCACCTCCGCCCCGCTGGCCGATGCCATCCGCGAGTTGACCGACGAGAACGCGCTCGCCTTCTTCGACGCGATCGCGCCGATCGTGCACCGGGATTCCATCGACATGTCGGTGGCCTGGTTCCAGTCGCGCTACGACAAGGTGGGCCCTGGCGGCACCGGCGCCGACTACATCAACTGTCCGATGACGAAGGAGCAGTATGACGGCTTCGTCGCCGCGCTGATGTCAGGCGAAAAGACCGAATTCAAGGAGTGGGAAACCAACACGCCCTATTTCGACGGCTGCCTGCCCATCGAGGTGATGGCGGAGCGCGGCCCCGAGACGCTGCGCCATGGACCCATGAAGCCGGTCGGCCTGACCAATCCCCACGATCCCGGCACGAAGGCCTACGCCATCGTGCAGCTGCGTCAGGACAACAAGCTCGGCACGCTCTACAACATCGTCGGCTTCCAGACGAAACTGAAGTACGGCGAGCAGCAGCGCATCTTCCGCACGATTCCCGGTCTGGAGAAGGCTGAGTTCGCCCGCCTCGGCGGCCTGCACCGCAACACCTTCCTGAACTCGCCAAAGCTGCTCGACAGTCAGTTGCGCCTGCGCGCGCAGCTACGGCTGCGCTTTGCCGGGCAGATGACGGGCTGCGAGGGTTATGTGGAATCGGCCAGCGTCGGTCTGATCGCCGGTCTCTATGCGGCCGCCGACGCGCGCGGCGAGACGCTGGCGAGCCCACCGGGCACCACCGCGCTCGGATCGCTGCTCGGCCATATCACCGGCGGCCACATCGAGACCATCGAGCCCGGCACACGGTCGTTCCAGCCGATGAACATCAATTTCGGCCTATTCCCGCCGCTTGCGACCGTGCCGACCAAGAAGCCCGACGGCACGCGCCTGCGCGGCAACGAGAAGACGGTCGCCAAGAAGCAGGCGATGAGCGCCCGGGCCCTCGCCGATCTCGATCGCTGGATCGCCGATCATTTGCGCATTGCCGCAGCCGCGTGAGTCTGTAATGAGCCTCCCCAAAGACGACGCCGCTACGCTGTCGGCGCGCTGGACCGAGGGCGTGCTGCTCAAGCGCGACGTGTTCTCCAACGTCGAGCGCGGCCGCTTCCGCGGCCAGAGCGGTGAGGTTGACGCGGTGCTGCGCCGGCTGGACGAAGTGCCGTGGTGGTCATTCCTGCTGGCACGCCATTTGTTCGCGCGCGAGAAGCGTGCCCTGGCGCTCGCCGACGGTCTCAATGTCGGTCCCGAGCTGCTGTGGGCCGGACGCCGCGCGCTGGTACGCGGCTTCGTCGACGGTGTCGCGTTGCATCTGGCAAAGCCGCATGGCGACGTCGCCTATTTCCGTTCGGCCAAGGTGGTCCTGCGCCGGCTACGCCGCGCCGGTATCTGCCACAACGACCTTGCCAAGGAACAGAACTGGCTGGTCGGCCGCGACGGCTGCGCCTATGTGACCGACTTCCAGCTCGCTGCCTGCTTTGCGCGGCGCGGCCGGCTCTATCGCATCCTCGCCTATGAGGACCTCCGGCACCTGCTCAAGCACAAGCGCTCCTACGCCCCGGAGGCGCTGACGCCGCGCGAGCGAAAGATCCTGGCGAAGAAATCGTTCGTGGCAAGCCTGTGGCTTGCCACCGGCAAGAAGGTCTATCGCGCCATCACCCGCGGACTGTTCAACTTCACCGACCGCGAGGGCGGCGGCCGCAGGCTGGTCAACGATGCGCCGGTGCTGACCGAGTTGATCCGCAAGAACCCCGCCGTGCGCGACACGGCTATCGTCGCTTTTGCCGACCGCCGCTCCGGTGTCGGGCTCTATGCCTTCGTCGAGGCGGATCAGGTGGCGCTCGAAGGCGAGCTCCGCAACGAGCTTGCGGCCGCGAAGGGTCCGAAGCCGCCGGAACACATCCAGGTCGTCCATGCGCTGCCACGCGACGTCAGCGGCAAGCCGCGCACCGAGATCCTGCAACTGGTCGCCATGAACCAGCTCGACCTGATCGAGCCGATGATGAAGAACGACCAGGACCGCGCCTTCCTCAAGGATATCCTGGAACAGCGCAAGAACCTGCGCGACCGCTTCAATTTCGAGGCGAACCTGCCGACGAACTGACAGGCTGCCTGCGCCTTGAAGCGTCCACATTGGCGATAGAGAAGCGGTCGAACAAAGGCAGACGTGGCGGGGTCATGGGCGCTGGGGGGACGATGATGCATCGTATGGTTGGCAGTCTGATCACCGGCCTTCTGCTCCTGACAGCCGCGCCCGCAAAAGCTGACTCCCCGGCGGAGCTGATCTCCAGCTTCCGCCTCAAGCATGGCGAGGTCCGCGTCGTCCGGGATTCAACTCTCGACCGCATCGCCATGGACCAGGCCCGCGCGATGGCCGCGAAGGACGACCTCAGTCACGACGCGCTCGGCCCGTTCAACCGCCGTGTCGCACCGGCCGGCGCGGGCCGCGCCGCCGAGAACATCGCCTACGGCTACGATAATTTCGAGAAGACCCTGGGACAATGGATCGACTCGTCCGGGCACCGCAAGAACCTGCTGCTGCACAACGCCTCCCGCGTCGGCATCGCCAGCGTCAAGAACGCCAGCGGCAAGCGCACCTACTGGGCCATGGTGATCGCGGGCGACTACGAGCCGAAGGGCAAGGGCAAGAAGAAGGACCAGGAGCCCCTCGTTGCCGTGAAACGCGACGCCCTGCCGGCAAGCAAGCCGAAGCCTCAAGCAAAGACCAGCAGTTGCCACGTCAAGCTGCTCGGCCTCTGCATCTGATCGCTGCCGACGCCTTGTTCGCAGTGCTCATCGCGTCTAATTCATGCACTGACATCGCGAGAGATGGAGGCGCTGTTGATCGACATCGACCGAATACGAGCCGACACGCCGGCCACCCGCCGGCATACCTACCTCCATAACGCCGGCGCGGCACTCATGCCGACCCCCGTTGTCGCGGCGATGAAGCAGCATATCGATCTGGAAAGCGAGATCGGAGGCTATGCCGCGGCCGACCGGGAGGCCGTGCGGCTCGAAGCGGTCTACGGCTCGGTGGCGCGCCTGCTGAATGCTGCGCCCGATGAGATCGCTCTCGTGGAGAATGCGACGGTGGCCTGGCAGATGGCGTTCTATTCGCTTTCGTTTGGCAAGGGCGATCGCATCCTGACCGCCGAGGCGGAATATGCCGCCAACTATGTGGCTTTCCTTCAAGTCGCCAAACGTACCGGCGCGGTCATCGATGTGGCGCCGAGCGATGCCAGTGGCGAGCTCGACGTCCACGCGCTCGAACGCATGATCGATCAGCGCGTGAAGCTGATCGCCATCACCTGGGTTCCGACCAATGGCGGGCTGGTCAATCCCGCGGCAGCGATCGGCAAGATCGCGCGGGCGCGCGGCATTCCCTACCTGCTCGACGCCTGTCAGGCGGTCGGTCAAATGGCCGTGAACGTCGAGGCGCTCGGCTGCGACATGCTGTCGGCAACGGGGCGCAAATTCCTTCGCGGCCCGCGCGGCACCGGCTTTCTCTACGTCCGCAGGGCGATGCTGCAAAAGCTAGAGCCGCCGATGATCGATCACTTCGCAGCGCCCTGGGTCTCGCGCGACGAATATCGGCTGCGCGACGATGCGCGCCGTTTCGAGACCTGGGAGAACAACTACGCGGCCCGGCTGGGACTCGGGGCGGCTGTCGACTACGCCCTCGCGATCGGCATCGCTCCGGTCGAACAACGCTGCCGTCTGCTTGCCGGCCGCCTTCGCAGCGGCCTCGCGGCCCTTCCCGGCGTCACCATTCGCGACCTCGGCCGCGCGCCGGGTGCCATCGTCAGCTTCACGGTGGACGGATACGAGGCGGACGCCATTGTTGCCAGTGCAGCTGCCGTCGGCATCACGATCGGCGCTTCCGATCCGCCGAGCACGCGCATCGATGCCGAAATTCGCGCGTTGCCGCATCTCGTGCGGGCGTCCCCGCACTACTACAACACGGAAGCCGAGGTCGACCGCCTGATCGACCACATCGCGGGATTGGCGCGGCGATAGTGGCGCGCGCTCAGGTGCAGCGCGCGCTCAAGCCGGACGCGCTGAGCCTTGCCATGACCTCGTCGAGATGAGCGCTGTCGCGGGTCTCGATGACGAGCTGCAGCAGCGTTGCCTTGGCCGGCAGGTCGGAGAACGTCCGCTGGTGCGAGACCTCGATGATGTTGGCACCGGCTTCGGCCAGCAGCGCCGCAACGGCGGCCAGCTGCCCGGGGCGATCAGGAATATCGAGAGACAATTGCGTCAGCCGCCCCTCGCGTGCCAGCTCGCGCGTCAGGACCGAGGCGATCAGCCGCGTGTCGATGTTGCCGCCGCTGAGTACCAGACCGACCTTCTGGCCGGCAAAGCGCGTCGGATCTGACATCAGCGCGGCAAGGCCGGCGGCTCCGGCGCCCTCGACCACCGTCTTCTCGATCGAAATCAGGGCCGCCACCGCGCGCTCGAGCTCGGCTTCGTTGACGAGCGCGATATCGTCGACGAGACGGCGGACGATTTCGGTCGTGATCTTGCCGGGCGATTTCACCGCGATGCCTTCGGCCAGCGTATCGCCGCGCGCCGGCAGATTTCCGGCATGGATGGCGTTGTACATCGAAGGATAGAGCCAGGCCTCGACGCCCAGGATCCGCACTGAGGGCTTGATCGATTTCGCGGCAATGCCGATGCCGCTGATCAGGCCGCCGCCGCCGATCGGGAGCACCAGCGTGTCGAGCTCCGGCACGGCTCTCATCATCTCCAGCCCGACGGTGCCCTGCCCTGCGATCACGAGCGGATCGTCGTAGGGGTGGACGAAGATCATGCTTCTAGCTTCGCCCTGGTGACGTGCGAAGCTGGCCGCCTCCTCCAGCGTCGCGCCCGTGACGACCACTTCCGCGCCGTGATGCCTTGTGTTCTCGATCTTCACCATCGGTGTGCCGATCGGCATGACGATGGTGGCGGGAATGCCGAGGCGCTTGGCGTGATAGGCAACGCCCTGTGCGTGGTTGCCGGCCGACATGGCGATGACGCCGCGCGCACGCTCTTCCGGCGTCAGCGCGGCGAGGCGGTTGAGCGCGCCGCGCTCCTTGAAGGAGGAGGTGAACTGAAGGTTCTCGAATTTGAGCCAGATCTCGCAGCCGCAGATGCTGCTCAGCGTGCGGCTGTAGCTGCAGGGCGTCTCGACGACGGCACCCCTGATGGTCTCGGCGGCGGCATGAATATCATCAGGCGCGACCGGAAAACCGCTCAGGTCGGGCGACGTGCTTTGGGACAACTCAGCCATGGGACAGCATAGAGCATCCGGCGGTTCGAGGCGATATGCCAGCCGCTATTTGGTAAATTCCCGCGAACGTGACGCCCGCCACAGCGTCCAGAGCGTGCTCAGCCGCGACGTCGGTTGCGGCGCGAACGGATTGCGGCCGGGCTGCGACAGGCGTTTGAGATCGGCCTTGACCTGGCTCAACGGCAGAAACGCCGGACGCACCGCGACCGGCACGTCCGCCAGCAGCGACAAGGCCGTGGTCAAATGCTGCTGCGCCTCGCCCGCGAGCTGCTCCAGCACGGCGCGCAGGTTCGACGTGTCCTTGCCGGCAAATAAATCCTCCATCTGGCAGCCATGGCTCGCCAGCACCTGCTGCGGCAGGAACAGCTGCCGGCGCGATGCATCGCGCGGCAGATTCGCAATCACTTGCACGATGCCCTGCGCCAGCCCGGCATGACGGGCGAGATGCTCGCCGGCCTCGGACGGCGGCCCCAAAATCCGCGCCGCCAGATCGAACAGCGCCGATGAGGTCGCGGCCAGATAGCCCTCCAGCGCCGTCAGCGTGGGCATCGGGTCGTTATAGAGGTCGAACTGATGCTCATCGACGAGCAGCGACAGCGGCTCAACAGGCAGGCCGAAATCACGGATCGCACGCAGCAGCTCCGCCGCGACCGGATTGCCCTCGGCACTGCCGTGGACCAGGCCCGAAAACAGGTCGGTCCACCATTGAAAGCGGATCTCGCCGGGCAAGGGTTGGCTCACCTGGTCGCGGACGCGGACAATCTCGACATTGAAGGCGTAGAGCGCCAGCAATGCCCGGCGCTCCGCGGCTGGCGCGAACAGCGTCGCGGCATAGCGCGGAAAGTCATGGCTGCGCACGAGATCGGCGCAGAAGGTGACGGAATCGGAGGGCGGAGCGGCGCTGCTCATGTGCTCTTCATGGCACCGCGATCAGCGCGGCGGCAACCCGCCGCCGTTCGCCGATCATGATGTTGTAGGTGCGCACGGCGGGACCGGTCTGCATCGTGTCCAGCACCACCCTCACCGCTTTGAGCGCCTGGCGCAGCTCCGGCGGCGGCAGCCAGAGCCCGGTTCCGGTGCCGACCAGGAGCGTGTCGATGCTGTTGGCAGCCGTGAAGACCCGATCCAGCGAATAGCGGTCGATCTTCGCGGGATCGGTCACGTCCCAGGCCCAGATCGCATCCGGCAGGCACAGCAGCGAGCCGCGATGCGACATGCCGGCGAAGGCAAAGCCGCCCTTGCCATAGGCCTCGATCGGCGCCGAGCGCGGGAAATGGGGAGCGTTGGGATCGCCGGCCATGAGCTTGGTCCGAATGAGCTTACTGCCCTCGCAAACGCGTGCGAGGGCATGCGGTTCGGATCACGCCTTGTTTTTCTTCGCCGGTGGTGCCGTATCCGGCGCATCTTCGCGATGCTCGCCGACGCCGAGATAGATCAGGATCGGCGCGGCGATGAAGATCGAGGTGTAGGTGCCGACCAGCACGACGCCGAACATCATCACCGCGGTGAAGCTGTGGATCGCATGGCCGCCGAACAACAGCAGCGCCAGCAACGCGAGCGTCACGGTGACGTGGGTGATGATCGAACGCGACAGCGTCGAGTTGATGGACTCATTGAGAAGCTGCGGCATCGGCATCTTCTTGTAGCGACGCAGCATTTCACGGATGCGGTCGTAGATGACGACGGTGTCGTTGAGCGAATAGCCCAGGATGGTCAGAAGCGCCGCGATGCTGGTCAGGTCGAAATCGACCTGGCTGATCGACATGAAGCCGATCGTCAGCACGATGTCGTGCACGTTGGCGATCATGGCGCCCAGCGCGAACTGCCATTCGAACCGGAACCAGAGATAGATCAGGATCGCGATGATAGCGAGCATCAGGCCGGCCATGCCCCAACCCAGCAGTTCGCCAGAAACACGCGGGCCCACAACCTCGACGCGGCGATACTCCACAGACTCGCCGAGCGCGCCGCGAACCTTGTCCACGGCTGCCTGCTGCGCCTTGTCGCCGCCCGGCTGCTCGGCAACGCGAAGCAGCACGTCAGCGGGGCCGCCGAATTGCTGCAGCTGGACTTCGCCGAGACCGAGGGCGCCAAGGGTTGCGCGCATCTGCGCAAGATCGGCAGGGCCCGACTTGGCCCGCACCTCCATCAAGGTGCCGCCCTTGAAGTCGATGCCGAAGTTCAGGCCATGGGTGAAGAACAGCGTGATGGCGACGATCGACAGCGCCGCCGAGATGGGGAAGCTGATACGGCGGAAGCGCGTGAAGTCGAAATGCGTATCGTCTGGCACGATGCGCAGCGACGGCAGGAGGCCGAGCACGCTGACCACGGTCAGAATGGAAATCAGCACGCCCAGAGAGATGAGAACGAGTTGAGTAGTGGTCACAGCCGGCCTCGAAATATCAAATCGGCACAGTCTTCGGCCGCTTCCACTGCACCCACCATGCGACGATCAGGCGGGTCATGGTGAAGGCGGTGAAGACCGTGGTGATGATGCCGATGCCGAGCGTTACAGCGAAGCCGCGCACCGGTCCGGTGCCGATCATGAACAGCACGGCAGCGGCGATGAAGGTGGTGATGTTGGAATCGAGGATGGTCGCCAGCGCTCGCTTGAACCCTGCGTCGATCGCCGAGATAGGACTTCTCCCGCCGCGTAGCTCCTCCCGGATGCGCTCGTAGATCAGCACGTTGGAGTCGACCGCGATGCCGACGGTGAGCACGATGCCGGCGATGCCGGGCAGGGTCAACGTGGCGCTGAGCAGCGACAAGAGGCCGAAGATCATGGCGACGTTGATGGCCACGGCGATGTTGGCGAAGACGCCGAACAGCCGGTAAGTCAGCAGCATGAAGATGATGACCAGGATCGAGCCGACGTAAGCCGCAAGCTCCCCCTTCTCGATCGAGTCCTGGCCGAGACCGGGGCCCACGGTGCGTTCCTCGACCACCGTGAGCGGCGCAGGCAACGCGCCGGCACGCAGCAGGATCGCGAGGTCGTTGGCCGACTGCACGGTGAAACTGCCGGAGATCTGTCCCTGGCCGCCGGTGATCGGCTCGCGAATGACCGGCGCCGAGATCACCTTGTTATCGAGGATGATCGCGAAGGGCACCCCGACATTCTCCTGCGTGGCCTGCGCGAACTTGCGCGCGCCCGAGGTATTGAACTTGAAGCTGACGACCGGCTCATTGGTACGCTGGTCGAAGGTGGCCTGGGCGTCAGTCAGATCGCCGCCCGCCACCAGCACCTGCTTCTTGACCACGTAGCCCGGCGGAGGCGGCGTCGCGCCCGGCAGGAACTCGGTGTCAGCGGGCAACCCGCGCTGCTGCGCCTGGTCCGGCGGCACCGAGGGGTCGACCATACGGAATTCCATCTTCGCGGTCTTGCCCAGCAGCTCCTTCAGGCGGGTCGGATCCTGAAGGCCGGGGACCTGCACCAGGATGCGGTCGTTGCCCTGGCGCTGGATGATAGGCTCGACGGTGCCGAGCTCGTTGACGCGCTTCTCAACGATCTGGATCGACTGCTCGATGGTCTTGCGCAGGCGATCGAGCATCGCGGCCTCAGGGATGGTCAGGCGGATGAGTCCGCCGCCGGCATCGGTCACATCGAGGTCGCGCTGGCCGCTGGAGCCCATCAGACCGCCCAATGGCTGCGACAGATCCCGCAGCTTGGATAGCGCAGTTTGCAGATCGGATTCCTTGGTGATGCGTGCCTCGACGGCATCGTTTCGCACAGCAATGCCGCCGGTAAATCCGATTCGGGCATCGCGCAGCACCTTCTGTGCATCGCCGCGAACTTGATCGAGCCTCTGCTTCTTCACATAGCTGGCATCGACCTCGAGCTGCAAAGAGGAGCCGCCCTGCAAGTCGAGACCCAACACCAGCCGGCGCTGCGCCCAGGCGGGCCAGGTCTTGACCTGCGACTCCGGAAAGAAGTTCGGGACCGCGCAGAGGCACACGATCAGCGCCGTCAGGATAATCCCGAGCGCCTTCCACCGCGTGAAATACAACATCGACTGGACCTGTCAGATCAGGAGACTTGAGATGCCCGCAGAAGCGCTCACTTCGAGGCGGCGTCGTCCTTGGCGGCTTCCTTGGCGCTTTCCTTGGCCGGCTCGCCCTTGGCGCGCACGCCGGAGACCATCGAGCGCATCTGCCGCACCCGCACGCCGTCGGCAATCTCGAACTCGATCTGGTCGTCATCGACGACCTTGGTGACCTTGCCGACTAGGCCGCCCGAAGTCACGACGGTGTCGCCGCGGCGGATGTTCTTCACGAGGTCGGCATGGTCGCGGACCTTCTTCTGCTGCGGACGCAGAATCAGGAAGTACATGATCACGAAGATCAGGGCGAACGGCAGCAGCGACATCAACATGCTGTTGGTGTCGCCGGCGCCCGCGGCCTGGGCATACGCAGGAGTAATCAGCATTCGGACGATCCTCGTGAGAACGGGGGAAAGCCGGTCAGGCCCTCAAAGGCGACCGGCTCGGTCAAATTCGCGCGGACTATAGCGGCCATTGCCCCAATTGCAACGCTGCCAGACCGCCCTTTTGGCCACCTTGCGGCGCGCCCTCAGGCCCGATAAAGGCTGCGTTCTCAGGAACTTCGGACATGCCCAAAAAATCAAGCAAAAGCCCGGCCGGCAAAGGCCCCCGCACCCCTGCCAGGACGCCTGCCCGCCTCGCGGCAAATCGCCCCGAGGCGACGGCCAAGCGGACCGTCGAGGCACGCCTTGAGGCAGCCCCAGATCTCTCCCAGGAACGCATCATCCGCGCGCTTGAGACCATTGCGGCGCACCTCGCAGCCCAGGGCAAGCCGGCAGTCGAACGCGAGTCGTTCAAGCGGGCCGACGCCTATGTCTGGCACCCCGATGGTCGCCTCTCGGCCGTGCCGCGGGTCAGCCGCGTCGAGCTGTTCCTGTTGAAGGGCGTCGACCGGATGCGCGACATCCTGATGGAGAACACCGAGCGGTTCGCACGCGGCCTGCCTGCCAACAACGCCCTGCTCTGGGGCGCGCGCGGCATGGGCAAATCGTCGCTGGTGAAGGCCGCCCATGCCAGCATCAACGCACAGCGCAAACCAGCCGAGAAGCTGAAGCTGATCGAGATCCATCGCGAGGACATCGAGAGCCTGCCCGCGCTGATGGACCAGCTTCGCGCCTCGTCCTTCCGCTTCATCGTATTCTGCGACGACCTCTCCTTCGACGGCAACGACGCTTCGTACAAGTCGCTGAAGGCGGTGCTGGAAGGCGGCATCGAGGGCCGGCCCGAGAACGTCATCCTCTACGCGACCTCGAACCGCCGCCATCTGCTCGCACGCGAGATGATCGAGAACGAGCGCTCCACTGCGATCAATCCCGGAGAAGCGGTCGAGGAGAAGGTCTCGCTGTCGGATCGCTTCGGCCTCTGGCTCGGCTTCCACCGCTGCAGCCAGGACGAATACCTCGCCATGGTGCGCGGCTATTGCAGCCATTTCGGCATTGAGGTCGACGACGAGGCGCTTGAACGCGAAGCGCTGGAATGGTCGACCACCCGCGGCTCACGTTCGGGCCGCGTCGCCTGGCAGTTCGTGCAGGAGCTGGCGGGGCGGCTCGGCGTGAAGCTGACGGCGATGTAGCGAGAGCGATCAGGCAAAACGAGATCGCCCGCTTTCGCGGGCGATCATTGCGATCCGACGGCCTGACGGCGCCTTACGCCCCGTTCAGGAATTGAAGCGGGTCAACCGGGCTCGATCCCTTACGGATCTCGAAGTGGAGCTGCGGCGACGCCACCTCCCCGGATTGACCCGACTTGGCAATGACCTGACCGCGCTTGATAGGATCGCCGCGCTTCACCAGCAGCTCACTCGCATGGGCATATGCGGTGACGTAGCCGTTGGAATGCCGAACCAGGACCAGATTGCCGTAACCTTTCAGCTCGTTGCCGGAATAGGCGACGACACCGTCTTCGGCCGCCTTGACCGGCGTCCCCTCGGGCACTGCGAGATTGATGCCGTCATTGGACTTTCCGTTGGTCTTGGCGCCGTAGCTCGTGACCACCTTGCCGCGCACCGGCCAGCGGAAGGTTGGCAGCGCGCTGGTGGTCTCAGCAGCCTTTGCCGGGGTCTCGGCGGGTTTCTCTTCGACGTTCGCCGCGGCCTGGGCAAGACGCGCGCTCTGCACCGGTGCGGCGACTGCCGCCATCTTGGTGGTCGGCGCGGGAGCTGCGGCAACCGGCTGCAGCGTCCCCGCCAGCGGAGCAGCCCCGACCGGGGCCGCAGCAACCGGAGCTGAAACGGCGGCGGTCTTGACACCGGGCACGGTCAGCTTGGTGCCGAGCTTGAGCTTGGTCGAGGGATCGAGGCCGTTGGCACGGGCAAGCTCGGCCGACGAAATATGGTTCTTGCGGGCAATGCTGGCGAGCGTGTCGCCATGATTGACGAAGTGGGTGCTCGATGGCGCAGCCATGGCCGCGACCGGCTTCGCAGCGGGAGCCGCCGCGACGGGAGCCATCACGGCCGCAGGTGCAGCGGCCGTGGCCGGATGCGGGATGATGATCTGCTGGCCGGGCGAGAGCGCGCGTGGGCCCTTGTAGCCGTTGGCGGCAAGGATCGCCTGCGGCGTGACGTGATAGCGCTTGGCGAGCACGTCGAGCGTGTCGCTGGTCCCGACGATGATCTTGGTCCCGCCAGTCGGCTGAGCGGCTGCAACGGAGCGCGGCGGCACGGTGGCCGTGGTTTCCAGATGCGGCTGCGCCGGGGGCGCGTAAGAGCTGACGCCGCGCCCGCCTCCGGACACCCCGCCAGCTGCCGCTGCGGGATAGGATTGCGGCGCGGACACCGCAGGCGGCAAAGGCTGCGACTGATAAGAACCGGGCTGCGTTTGCGGCCGCGAATATTGCGGTAGCTCACGCTGCGGCGGCGGCGCCTGCTGCACCGAACCGGTCTGGTCTGAGGCAAAGGGGTTGGAGAGGTTCGACTGGGACAGCCGCGACGACATGTCGGCGCTGCAACCTGCGAAGCTGAAGGAGATCAGCGCCAGCACCGCGACCTGCGGTACGCGGCGCGAGTAAAGCAACTCGGCGACGACGGACATGGTTACTCACTCGTACGCAACAGAACTGGTCTTTTAAGTAAACACGCGCCGAGTAAATAACGGCTTAACCCTCCCAATAAGATGTTGGCGGCACAGCCAATCCGGAAATCTACAGCTCCCGCGCCACACCGGGCAGTGCCGGCACGAAGCGGACGTCGAGGAGTTCCTTGCGCTCGATCCCGGCTTCGCTGCGGGTCAGGCGGATCAACGTCTGCACGCCCTGATGCGGGCCGACCGGCGCGATCAGGATGCCGCCAACCTCAAGCCGTTCGACCAAATTCTCCGGAAGCTGCTCCACCGCCGCGGTGACGATGATGCGATCGAACGCGCCGATATTGGCCGGCAGATTGAGCCCGTCGCCAAGCATCACCTCGACATTGTGACAGCCGAGCTTTTCAAGCCTCGCGCGTGCGGTGTCCGCGAGCTTGCGATAGCGTTCGACCGTGAGCACCTGCCCCGCGAGCCGCGACAGCACGGCCGCCTGATAGCCGGAACCGGCCCCGATCTCGAGCACCCGATGCTGCTTCCGGAGCTGGAGCTGCTCGGTCATATAGGCCACCACGAAGGGCTGGCTGATGGTCTGTCCACAGGCGATCGGCAGCGCGCTGTCGCGGTAGGCGCCCTCGCGGTCGGCCTCGTCGACGAAAAGCTCGCGCGGCACCTCCTCCATGGCTCGCAGCACCGCCTGATCGCTGATGCCCCGACGCCTCAGCGTGAGCTGAAACATCATCTTTTCCGGCGGGTGCTGATTGGTCATTGTTGATTACGCTGTCTTGCCGGACTCGGTGGGGTCAAGCCGGGCGCCAGAATCCTGTTCCTGCTGGGGAACTCATGATACTCTTCGGGTGGCGCATTTGACCACAAATTGGCTTGCCACGAACAAGCCGCGATGACCATGTTCAGCCGTACGTTGGTCGAAACGCGCATTGCGTCAATTCGTGTTATCTGCGAACGTTTTTGGCAATGGGCAAGGACTCAATCATGACCGCGACAGGGCTTTCGGGCCGCTCTGTATTCCTCGTCGAGGACGAGGTGATGATCAGAATGATGGTCGCGGACATGCTCGAAGAGCTCGGCTACAAGGTGGCTGCCGAGGCGGGCGACATCACCGAGGCCATGCGGCTCGCCCAGGCGACCGAGTTCGACATCGCCATTCTCGACGTCAACGTCAACGGCAAGGTGATCTCGCCGGTCGCCGACGTGATCAAGGCCAAGGGCTGCCCGTTCATCTTTGCCACCGGCTATGGCTCCTCCGGCCTGCCCGAGCAGTACCGCGACCGGCCGGCGCTTCAGAAACCGTTTCAGCTCGACGCCCTCGGCAAGACCATCGAAGCCGCGCTTCGCGGCGGTTAGCTGCTATTTCAGCGTCGCGCTGAGCTCTTCCGAAAACGCCTCGTTGGTGCGGTCGAGCCTGAGCGGCGTGACCGAGACATAGCGCTCGCGAAGCGCCGCAAGATCGGTGCCGTCAGCCGGTGTGTCCATCATCGCCGTGCGCTCGAAGCCGATCCAGAAATAGGGATTGCCCCGGCCGTCCTTGCGCTCGTCGATCCGCAAGAAACCCAGATTGCGTTTGCCCTGGCGCGTGACGCGGATGCCCAGCACATCCTCCGGCGCGCAGGACGGGAAATTGACGTTGATGACGGTGTCCTTCGGGATGCCGGCGGCGATCACCTTGCGCAGGATGTCGGGCCCGAATTTTCGCGCGGTGTCCCACGGCATGTGCTCGCGGGTCTCGACGCTGAACTCCTGCGAGAGCGCGAACGACGGCAACCCCAGGATGGTGCCCTCCAAGGCGCCGGCGATGGTGCCGGAATAGACCACGTCCTCGGCGACGTTGCGGCCCTTGTTGACCCCGGACAGCACGATATCGGGCAGTTTGGGCCCAAGGATATGTCGCGCGCCCATGATGACGCAGTCGGTCGGCGTGCCGCGCACGGCAAAGTGCCGGGGCCCGACTTCACGCAGGCGCAAGGGGTCATTCAGCGACAGGGAATGCGACACGCCGGACTGGTCGAGCTCAGGTGCAACCACCCAGACATCGTCGGACAGAGCGCGCGCGATCTCCTCCACGACCTCAAGGCCGGGAGCGTGGATGCCGTCGTCATTGGTGCAGAGGATGCGCATGCGAAGGGTCGATCCAGAAGGGGGTCTGAGCCGTCTTATCCGGCTCTGGCCGATCAGGCAAACCGGCCGCTCGGGGTCCCTGTGGCGGGTTCCGGCTTGATCCGTTTACCGGCGGATGCGCCATTGCGGCATAAAGCGCGCCAGCCGGCCCTCCGCACGCAGCTTCATCAGCGGCAGTACCGGGGCCGCGACCGGAGCCTCGATCACGCCGAGCGCTTCCAATTGCGCAACGAACGGGTTCGCCTCCGGCGCCT
This sequence comes from Bradyrhizobium sp. 199, assembly GCF_023073355.1. Taxonomy (GTDB): domain Bacteria; phylum Pseudomonadota; class Alphaproteobacteria; order Rhizobiales; family Xanthobacteraceae; genus Bradyrhizobium. The sequence continues at coordinate 1,337,796 of NZ_JADPJI010000005.1, read as the reverse complement.
GCGGAAAGCGTTCGCGCGCCATCGTTAGCGCCTTGTCGAAATCTGCCGCATTCACACCCGGCTTGGCCCGCCGGCTCTGCACGAGATCGTCGTCCCACAGCCGCGCGATCTCGATGTCGAGCACGCCACGCAGGCGCTGGTCCACGGCCTGGATGCCGGCAGCCGTCACCGCCCATTGTCTGCCCACCCAGAAGATGTCGCGGTGCAAGGCCATGAACGGTGGGTTCGCGTTGTCGGATGGCCGGCAGGATAACCGGCCGGCCGATCTTCGCAACCGCTCGTTTCCAGCATTTCAGACGAACGACGCGGTTCGTGTTTCGACGCGTTTTTCTTGCGCGAACCGGATCCACTTCGCTCGAAAACGCTTTAGTCGCGCCCGATCACCTTCACGCCGCCCATATAGGGCTGCAGCACGTCGGGGACCGCGATGGAGCCGTCCTCCTGCTGATAGGTCTCCATCACGGCGATCAACGCGCGGCCAAGAGCGGTGCCCGAGCCATTCAGCGTATGGACGAAACGCGGCTTGCCGTCGGGGCCGCGCGAGCGGGCGTCCATGCGGCGCGCCTGGAAGTCGCCGCAGACGGAGCAGCTCGAGATCTCGCGGAATGCACCGCCCTCGCCCTGTCCGGGCATCCAAACCTCGATGTCATAGGTTTTTTGCGACGAGAAACCCATGTCCCCTGCGCACAGCGTCATCACACGATAATGCAGGCCGAGCCTCTGGAGCACCTGCTCGGCACATGACAGCATCCGCTCCAACTCGTCCTTGCTCACCTCCGGCGTCGTGATCGAGACCAACTCCACCTTGGTGAACTGGTGCTGGCGGATCATGCCTCGGGTGTCGCGCCCTGCGGCGCCTGCCTCGGCGCGGAAGCACGGCGTCAGCGCGGTGAGGCGCATCGGCAATTGCTTCTCGTCGAGAATGGATTCGCGTGCGAGATTGGTCAGCGACACTTCGGCGGTCGGGATGAGGCCGAGACGCTCGGCCTTCAGCCGCTCATGGTCGGGCGCGGCGAGCAGCTCGCCCTTGATCGCCCAGAACTGATCGTCCTCGAATTTCGGCAATTGCCCGGTGCCGAACATGATCTCGTTGCGCACCAGCAGCGGCGGATTGATCTCGGTATAGCCGTGTTCATCGACGTGCAGATTCAGCATGAACTGGCCGAGCGCGCGCTCCAGCCGCGCCAGGCCCTTCTTCAGCACGACGAAGCGCGCGCCGGAAAGTTTTGCCGCCGCTTCGAAGTCCATGTCACCGAGCGCGGTGCCGAGATCGTCATGCAGCTTCGGCGCAAAGCTGTAGTTGCGCTTGTTGCCGAACACGTGGTGCTGCACGTTGCCGTGCTCGTCGGCACCGTCGGGCACGTCGTCGAGCGGAATGTTCGGGAGCGCGGACAGCTCTTTCGTCAGCTCCTCGTCGGCGGTCTTTGCGGCGGCCTCGAGCTGCGGCATCGTGGTCTTGAGCTCGGCGACCTCGGCCATCAGCTTGGCCGCGCGTGCCTCGTCCTTCGCCTTCTTTGCGTCGCCGATCTCCTTGGACGCCGCGTTGCGCCGCGCCTGCGCCTGCTCGGAGGCCAGGATCGCGGAGCGCCGCTTCTCGTCGATCGCAAGCAGCGCGGCCGACAACGGCTTCAGACCCCGCCGTGCGAGGCCGGCGTCGAAGGCTTGCGGATTGTCGCGGATCGATTTGATGTCGTGCATGGCTGTGGTCCTAGGGCGGCGCGGAAACATACAGCGGCAAACGTTGTACGTCAGCGGCTTCCCCTAGCACTCTGTCATGGCCCGCGAAAGCGGGCGATCCAGTATTCCAGTGACGTCAGTGATTCCCCGAGAAACCGCCGCGTACCGGATTCCCCGCCTTCGCGGGGAATGACACCGGGAGTTGGGCCCCTACTCCGCCGGATTAGCCGGCGTCGAGACGTCGGTGCCGGTGGTCGCCGGCGCGGCTGCCGCCGCCCTCTTCTCCACGATTCCGACCGCGATGATCGAGCCCTCGTAAAGCGCCATCAAGGGGATCGCGAGCGAGCATTGGCTCAGCACATCAGGCGGGGTCAGCACGGCCGCGATGACGAAGGCGATGACGATGAAATAGCGGCGCTTCTCGCGCAGCATCTTCGAAGTCACGATGCCGATCCGGCCGAGCAGAGTCAGGATCACCGGAAGCTGGAAGGCGATGCCGAAGGCGAAGATCAGCGACATCATCAGCGACAGATATTCGCCGACCTTGGGCAGGAGCTGGATCTGCGCGGTCTCGTCGCCGCCGGCCTGCTGCATGCCGAGCGAGAAGCGGACCAGCATCGGCAGCACGACGAAATAGACCAGTGCCGCGCCGAGCACGAAGAAGAACGGCGTCGCGACCAGATACGGCAGGAAGGCCTGCTTCTCGTGCTTGTACAGCCCGGGCGCAACGAACTTGTAGATCTGGGTCGCGACGATCGGGAACGAGATGAAGCCGGCGCCGAACAGCGCGAGCTTGAGTTGGGTGATGAAATATTCCAGCAGCGCCGTGTAGATGAATTTCGAGTTCTCGGGACCCGCGATCCAGACGAACGGCCAGACCAGCACGTTGTAAATCTGCTTGGCGAAGAAGAAGCAGAAGATGAATGCAATGCCGAAGCCGAGCAGCGCCTTGATCAGCCGCGAGCGCAGCTCGATCAAATGGTCCATCAGCGGGGCTTTGCTGGCCTCGATATCGGCGTCGCTCATGACGCTTTGGCGTCCTTGATCGCTTCGGATGGCGCGGTGTCCTGCGCAACCTGCGCCTGTTCGACCTCACGCGTGATCGCAAGCGGCTCGTTCGCAGCCGCATGCGCCTCGGCTTCCATGAAGGTCGCGGGCGTCGGGGCTTCCGGCGTGGTGGGCGTCGTCGGCACTTCGCTTGAATTCGCCGACGCTTCACTTGAAGTCGTCGACGCTTCGCTTGAAGTCGTCGGAGGTTCAACGGCAGTCGTCGCGGACGTCTCCGCAGGCTTGTCCAGCGCATCGACGCGGAGCGCGTCGCTGACGTCCCTCTGGAGCGAGGTCAGCGGATTGAATCCCGTGGCGGCTTCCTTGACTTCGTCGAAGCTCTTCTTGAGGTCGGCCATTTCGGCCTCGCGCATCGCTTCCTGGAATTGCCCCTGGAATTCGGCGGCCATCTTGCGCGCTTTGCCCATCCACTGTCCGACCATGCGCAGCACGCCCGGCAGCTCTTTCGGGCCGATGGCGATCAGGGCCACGACCCCGATGAGGACCAGTTCACTCCACCCGATATCGAACATGAGGTCTTCCGTTCACGCCAAGCCGCAGCCGGCCCAACCCTCGCGCGCAGGATCGGGGCGCTGGCCGCGTCTCGCGTGCTTCTTTCGGCTCAGACGGCCTTGCTGCCGACGTCGGACCGCGCCGCAGTCGGCGCACCATTGTGTTCGATGGACTTGGCCGGCTCCGGCTTCTCGGCGGGCTTGTCGTCGTCCTGCATGCCCTTCTTGAATGCCTTGATGCCCTGCGCCACGTCACCCATCAGATCCGAAATTTTGCCGCGGCCGAACAGCAGCAGGACCACTGCGATCACCAGGATCCAGTGCCAAATACTGAGTGAACCCATCCTGCAACCCTCCAAACGCGCATGGCCGGGACCCGGCCGATCTTCACCGAAACCTAGGCTTGGCAGGGCTCAAAAACAAGGACCAAGGCAGTGCCAATTCGCTGGCGGCACTACGTAATCTTGCTAGTGTTAACTGATCGCAGGGAGCCCACAAATGGCCGGGGTGTCACTCCTCGGTACCACCCTCGCCGCCGTCCTCATTGCGGCCTTCCGGCGTCTCTTCCGGGGTCTCGGGCTCGACCGCAGGCGCCAGCGCCAGATCGAGTTCGTCGCCCGGTTCCAGCGGATCCTCGTCCTCACGAAGCTGCGGATCGTCGGACGGTGTCGGCACGCTGAATCCGGTCGGCAGGCGCGAATCCAGCAGACCCGTGCCTTTCAGCTCCTCGAGGCCCGGCAGATCGCCGAGCTGTTCCAAGGTGAACTGCGACAGGAAGTCCTCCGTGGTTCCAAAGGTCAACGGACGGCCGGGCGTCTTGCGGCGGCCACGCGGCTTGATCCAGCCGGTCTCCAGCAGCACGTCGAGCGTGCCCTTCGAGGTGACGACGCCGCGGATCTCCTCGATCTCGGCGCGCGTCACCGGCTGGTGATAGGCAATGATCGCCAGCACCTCGATCGCCGCGCGCGACAGGCGGCGGGTCTCGGTGCTCTCCCGCGTCATCAGCCAGGCGAGATCGCCTGCGGTGCGGAAGGTCCATTTGTTGGCGACGCGAACGAGATTTACCCCGCGCAAGGAATAGTCCGCTTGGAGCTGCTCGAGCGCGGCCTTGACGTCGACACCCTCGGGCATGCGCTTGGCCAGCGTCGCGGTGTCCAGCGGTTCACTCGAAGCGAACAGCAGCGCTTCCAGCAGCCGCAGTTCCTCAGGACGTGCCTGGGTTTCGTTCTCCATCGGCTCGGCCTCGTCTACACGCACTTCAGCCAGGCTTGCCATGGTAGCTCCTCCTTCTTGCACTTAACCGACCGGCGCATCAGGCGCAGGAACTGCGTCCGGGATCGGTTTCGGGCGCCCCTTTCGGAAATAGATCGGCGCAAACGCCTCTTTCTGGTTCAGTTCGAGCTGACCTTCGCGCACCAATTCGAGCGCGGCGGCAAAGCTCGAGGCGAACACCGTCGCGCGCTGCGTCGGATCGGCGACGTGGCGGATCAGGAAGTCGTCGAGCACGCCCCAGTCGTCCTGCTCGCTGATGCTGCCGACCAGCCGCTCCAGCGTGGCGCGCGCCTCCGCGAGCGACCACACCGTGCGCTTGGCCAGATGCACGCTCGCCAGCACGCGCGACTGGCGCTGCGAGGCGTAGGCGGTGAGCAAATCGTACAGCGTCGCCGTGTATTTCGGATGCTTGATCTCGGCGATCTGCTCGGGTCCGCCGCGCGGGAAAATATCTCGCTGCAATTGCGGCCTGTTCATCAGCCGGTTGGCGGCCTCGCGGATGGCCTCCAGCCGGCGCAGACGGTTGGCGAGCGCCGTTGCCATCTGCTCCGCGCTCGGGCCTTCGGCACTCGGCGGCTCCGGCAGCAGCAGGCGCGACTTCAGGAAGGCGAGCCAGGCCGCCATGACGAGGTAGTCGGCCGCAAGCTCCAGCCGGATTTTTCGCGCGGCTTCGATGAAGTGGAGATATTGGTCCGCCAGTGCCAGGATCGATATCTTGGCGAGGTCGACCTTCTGGTTCCGAGCCAGCGCGAGCAACAGGTCGAGCGGGCCTTCATAGCCCTCGACGTCCACCACCAACGCCGGTTCATCCTCGGCGAGCTCTGCAGGCCGCCCGGTCTCAAACGATAAAATTTCTGCAGTCATGCGGATGCCGTGTTTGCCCGTGCGATCAATGCGTCCAGCTCAGTGCGCGCGGCGACGCGGTCGAGCGGCTGCGGCGCCTTGCGTGCGGCGAGCGCGGCGTTCGCCCGCTCCAATGCCCTGCCGGACAGTTCTGGTGTCTGGCCGGCGACCTCGCGCATCTCCTCGATGTTGCCGTTGCAATGCAGGGCCACGTCGCAGCCGGCCGCGAAGATGGCGCGGGTCCGCTCGGCGATATTCCCCGACAGCGCGTTCATCGACACGTCATCACTCATTAACAAACCCTGGAACCCGATTGCGCCGCGAATCACGTCAGCAATCATTGTCGCAGATGTCGTCGCCGGATGGGCGGGGTCGACCGCGCTAAACACAACATGTGCAGTCATGGCCATTGGCAGATCCGACAGCGGCATGAACGCCGCGAAATCGGTCTGTTCCAGCTCGGCCCTCGGCGTGTCCACCATCGGCAGCTTGAAATGGGTGTCGGCGGTGGCCCGGCCATGACCGGGAATGTGTTTGAGCACCGGCAGCACGCCGCCCTGCTCCAACCCTTCGGTGACGGCGCGCGCGATCGCCGCGACCTTGCCCGGCTCAGTACCGTAGGCCCGGTTCCCAATGACGGCATCGGCGCCCGGCACCGGCACGTCGGCCAGCGGCAGGCAATCCACGGTGATGCCGAGATCGGCGAGATCAGCTGCGATCAGGCGGGCGCTGAGGCGTGCCGCGGTTAGCCCGAGCGCCGAATCAGTGTCGTACAAGTTCGAGAAAACAGCGCCGGGCGGATAGGCCGGCCAGTGCGGCGGACCCAGCCGTTGCACTCGCCCGCCTTCCTGGTCGATCAGGACAGGCGCGTCGGCGGCACCTGCCGCCGCCCGCAATTCCGCAACCAACGCAGCAACTTGAGCTGGTGTGACGACGTTGCGCTTGAACAGGATGAAGCCCCATGGGCGCTGGGCACGGATAAACTCCCGCTCGGTGGCGGTCAGTTCGGTTCCGGAAACGCCGGTAATGAAGGCCCGCGTGCTCATAATGGCCGATTAACCCTGACCCGCGAGAGGGTCAAGGAAACGGCCGTTAATTCCTCTGGACGAAGCAGGCGGACAAGCCGGCAGACTTCAGGCTGTTGCAGGCGTGCGTCGCCTCCTCCGCAGAACTATAGGGCCCAGCGAAGGCGCGGTAGACGACCCCCTTGCCCTTGTCGGTGAGGTCGACACGCTTGATCACCGGCGAGCGGGAGCCAAGCACGCTGCCATACTTGCTCTGAAGCACGCGGTACGAGGCCGCTGCGCTTTCCTCGCTCTGCTGCGAGGAGATCTGCACGATGTAGCTGCCACCGCCACTGCTGGCGGGGGCGAGCTGAGCGGGGGCGGTCGCAGCCATCCGCTGCGGCGGCTCTGCGGCCGGTGCCGATTGCGGCGCCAGCGACATCGGCTGGTTCGCGCTGGCATTGGCCGAGGTCGGCGGATTGCGCGGCGCGGCGGGTGCAGCTGGCGCAGCAATGGGCTTCGGTGCAGCCGTCGCGGGCTTGGCGCCAGCGGCCGATTGCGGCGTGGCGCTATCGGTCTGATCACCCTTCACCGCGACAGTCCTGATCGGCCGCGGCGAATTGTTCGGTAGCGTGCCGTTGCTCGCAGCCGTCCCCGCGCCCGGCGCCGGCACCATCGACGGCGAAACGCTCGCGACCGATGGCGGGTTGGCATTCTGGTTCAGCGGCGGGAACACAACGCGGGGACCGCCCGCCTTGGCATTGACATCGACCGGCGCCTCTTCGCGCGGCACGATCTTCTCGGTGCCATCGCCGCTCACCATGCGATCCGGCACCTTGGCCGAGGAATCCGCCGGCGCGGGCACGATCTTGGTCGGGGTGTTGTCGGCCTTGATGATCGGCGGCTCTCCGCTGCGGGGCGAGCCGACATAGGTCTTGTAGGCAAAGGCAGCGCCCGTGCCGACCACGGCAAGCGCCAGGATCGCCGCGACCGTCATCATGCCGCCGCGCCGCTTCTTCGGCTCATCGAGTTCGGCCTCGGGATAGTCGCTCTGGTAGGCGTAGGGATCATCCGGGTAAGCCGGCTCACGCTGGTAATCCTGCTCGCCGGCCTCGAGCCGACCATAGAGCGCATCGTCGTAGCGCGCCGGATCAGGCTGCTGATGTGGTTCCTGATAGGCTTGTTGCTGGTAGGCGTGATCTTGCTGCTGGTAAGCCTGCCCGTGATATGCGTGATCCTGATAGGCCTGCGGCTGATGAAGATCGGGCGCGGCGGGCTGGGCTGAATAGCGATGCAGCGGATGAACCGGGTTCACGGAGACGGGATAGTCAGGCTCCGGCGCGGGTGCCGGCTGCACATTGGCACGCCGCATCCATGAAGGCGGTGTCGGCGGGGCCGGCTCGGCATAGTCCTGTTGATCATCGTCCTGCCGATCGTCGTCCTGATAGCCTTGGGCGGGCGGAGAAGCTGCCGGCGGGCGCGCGCCGGGCCGCGACTGCGCGGCGAAAGGATCGGTCTGTCCGATCAGGCGAGCGAGCTCAGCCAAGGGATCACTTTCCGTCCTGCCATGCGGATCGCCACCGCGACCATTGTCATCGGAAGGAAACGGTCTGTCCTGATATCGTTCGGCCATCGTGATGATGCGTCCCTTCGGGAAAGCCGCGCGCCCCTCGACCAAGGCACGGCTTTCGACCCACAAGGCTTCAACCAAGTCTAAGCGATCCGGCTTCTGCCGGTTACCCCCGAATTCCCCTTAAGTAGTTCGCCCCAAACTACCGCATCTCGTTCGGGGCATGGACGCCGAGGATGGCGAGGCCCGATGCCAGAACCGAGACGACGCCCTGGACCATTGCCAGCCGCGCCTTTGTTAGATCTGCATCATTATTGATAATGAAGCGTAAATACGGCAAATCGCGCCCCTTCGTCCAAAGTGCATGAAATTCGCTGGCTAAATCATAGAGATAAAAGGCAATTCGGTGCGGCTCGTGGGCTGCGGCGGCAGCTTCGAGCATGCGAGGATATATTGCGAGGCGCTTAAGAAGTTCAAGTTCGACCGGATCCGACAGCCGTTCCACAGCCGACTCACTGAGCCATGCGATTCGTTTGCCAGTATCGTCCGGCAGGTCCGGGAACACCTCGGCTCGCGCATTGCGGAAAATCGAGTGGCCCCGGGCGTGGCCGTACTGGACGTAGAACACCGGGTTGTCGCGCGACTGTTCCATGACCTTGGCGAGGTCGAAATCGAGCACCGCGTCGTTCTTGCGGTAGAGCATCATGAAGCGGACGGCGTCCTGGCCGACTTCATCCACCACCTCACGCAAGGTGACGAAGTCCCCGCTCCGCTTGGACATTTTCACCGGCTCGCCGTTGCGCAGCAGCTTCACGAGCTGGACGATCTTGACATCGAGCGCGCCCTTGCCCGATGTCGTCGCCTTCACCGCCGCCTGCATGCGCTTGATGTAGCCGCCATGGTCGGCGCCCCAGACGTCGATCATCTCGGCGAAGCCGCGGTCGAACTTGTTCTTGTGATAGGCGATATCGGAGGCGAAGTAGGTGTAGGAATCGTCCGACTTGATCAGTGGACGATCGACATCGTCGCCATAGGCAGTCGCCTTGAACAGCAGCTGCTCGCGGTCTTCCCAATCCTCGACCGGGGCGCCCTTCGGCGGTGGCAGGCGGCCTTCATAGATGTCGCCCTTGGCCTTCAGGAAATCGATGGTGTCGGCGACTTTGTTGTTGCCGGCCTCGATCAGCGAGCGCTCCGAGAAGAACACGTCGTGGCGGATGTTGAGCGCCGCGAGATCGTCCTTGATCTCGTCCATCATCATCGCGATCGCCTTGGCCCGCACCGTCGGCAGCCATCCCGCATCGCTCATGGCGAGGAGCTTATCGCCGTGCTCTTTGGCCAAGGCTGCCCCGACCGGCTTAAGGTAGTCGCCGGGATAAAGGCCTTCGGGGATCGCACCGATGTCCTCGCCGATCGCTTCGCGATACCTCAGGAAGGCGGAGCGCGCGAGCACGTCGACCTGGGCACCGGCGTCATTGATGTAATATTCGCGCGTGACGTCGTGACCTGCAAAATCCAGGAGGCTCGCCAGCGCGTCGCCGAATACGGCGCCGCGGCAATGGCCGACATGCATCGGCCCGGTCGGATTGGCCGAGACGTACTCGACATTGACCTTGGAGCCGCCGCGAACGCGGCCGTAATCGGCGGCCTCGCGCAGCACCGTGCGCAGCGCCTCGGCCCAGGCGGCGGGCTTCAGCGTCAAATTGATGAAGCCGGGACCGGCGACGTCGACCTTGGCGATCAGCGCATCAGTGCGCAGCCGTTCCGCAATCTGCTCTGCGAGATCGCGCGGCTTTGCTTTTGCCTCTTTCGCCAGCACCATCGCGGCGTTGGTCGCCATGTCGCCATGGGCGGCATCGCGCGGCGGCTCGACCACCACGCGGGAGAAATCGATGCCCTCGGGCCAGTTGGCCTCCGCCGCAAGCGCGCGGCAGGCGGCGTGCACGCGTGCAAGCACGTCGGCGAACAAATGCAGGGATGATGATGTCTGGGGCATGGTCGCCGCCTAACGCAAATCCGGGGTCGAGTCAAAAAGCCGTTGGTGCTCGGTCAGGGCAAAACGGTCAGTCATTCCGGCAATGAAATTGCCGATCCGGCGGGCCCGGTCGCCCTCATTGTCCGCCTCCGCCCCCAGCAGCCATTCCGGCGGCAGCTCGGCCGGCTCCTTCAGGTATTTGGCGAACAGGTCGAACAGGATCTGCTCCGCCTCGCCCATCACCCGCATCACCCGCTTGTGGCGGTACATGTGCTGGTACAGGAAGCGCTTGATCGCCGCCTCTTCCTCGGCGACCTCGGCCGGGAACGCGATCAGCGCCCTGCTCTGCTGCCGGACGTCCTGGGCCGACTGCGGCTTCACCGCGAAGAGGTTCTTCTGCGCCTCCGCGAACACCGCGCCGATCAGATGCGAGATCAGCTCGCGCACCAGCTCGGCGCCGCGCCTGAGGTCTTCGAGTTCGGGGTAATGTGCGGAGGTCTCGGCAATGATCTCGGCCGTGAGCGGCATCACCTTGAGATCGTCGAGATGGAACAGGCCCGCGCGCAGGCCATCGTCGATATCGTGGGCGTCATAGGCGATGTCGTCGGCGATGGCGGCGACCTGCGCCTCCAGCGAGGCGAAGCTCCACAATTCCAGGTCGTAGGTCTTGATGTAGTCGGCGATTCCGACGGGAATGCCGTGCTCGCGATAGCGCCCGACCGGCGCACCGCTGCGGTCGGTCAGCGGGCCATTGTGCTTGACGATGCCTTCCAGCGACTCCCAGGTCAGGTTGAGCCCGTCGAACTCGGGATAGCGGTGCTCGAGCGAAGCGACGACGCGGAGCGTCTGGGCGTTGTGATCGAAGCCGCCGAACGCCTTCAGGCAGGCGTCCAGCGCCCGCTCGCCGGCGTGGCCGAACGGGGGATGGCCGAGATCATGGGCCAGCGCGAGGGTTTCGGTGAGATCCTCGTCCAGCCCGAGTTGCCGGGCCAGCGCCCGGGCGATCTGGGCCACCTCCAGCGAATGGGTGAGGCGGGTGCGGTAGTGATCCCCCTCGTGGAACACGAACACCTGGGTCTTGTACTTCAGGCGGCGGAACGCGGTGGCATGGATCACGCGGTCGCCATCCCGGCGGAACGGGCTGCGGGTCCGGCTCGGCGGCTCGGCGACCAGCCTGCCCCGGCTGCGATCGGGGTCGCAGGCATAGGGCGCACGGGGGGCTGCCATTCCGACGGACACGGCGAATTTAGTCCCTATCCATTTGATTCTGCGTATGGTGGCACTTAACTATGTCGGGCGCGGGATACCAAATAAAATGGGTATGACGCGGGACGACGGGACTATCGGAGACCAGCAATGACCACTGCCGTGACCATCAGTGACAAGGCCGCACGCCGGATTGGGGAGATCCTCAAGGGCGAAGGCTCTGGCGCGATGCTGCGCATTTCGGTCGAGGGCGGCGGCTGCTCGGGCTTCCAGTACAAGTTCGACATCGACCGCGCCCGCAGCGACGACGATCTCGTGATCGAGCAGGACAATGCGGTGGTGCTGGTCGATTCCGCCTCGCAGGCGTTCCTGGAGGGGTCACAGGTCGATTTCGTCGATGACCTGATCGGCGCCTCGTTCCGCGTCAACAATCCCAACGCCACGGCGTCCTGCGGCTGCGGGACCAGCTTCTCGGTCTAACGGGCATCTTAAGCGCCCGTAATCTGCCTTTCCTCGTCCGTCCACTCCATGTCGGCGGGCATCGGCTCCGGCTGGAGCGGCGCGTCCTCCAACATCACGTGGCCGTCCAGCGCACGCAGCAATGCGGCGACCAGCGCCGGCTTGCGCAGCGGCTTGGCCAGGAAGTCCGACATGCCGGCCTCGCGGCAGATCCTGGCGTCCTCGTTGAAAGCGTTCGCGGTCAGCGCGATGATGGGCAAGGCCTCGAAGCGCCCGCCTTGCGCGCGGATCGCGCGGGTGGCGGCGAGCCCGTCCATGTCGGGCATGCGCACATCCATCAGCACGACATCGTAATTGCCTTCGCAGGCTGCCCCGACGGCCTCGGCGCCATCAATGACGACGCGCAGCTCGACGTCGAACGCTCCCAGCATCTTGCTCACGACCATGCGGTTGACGGCATCGTCCTCGGCGACAAGCACCTTCAGCGGCCGATCGTGACTCGCAATACGGGCCTTCAGACCGTCGGCTTCATCACGGCCTGCGTCCTGATCTGACGTTTGCGTCTGGCTCCACGGCAGCACCAGCGTGAAATGGAAGGCAGAGCCCTCTCCTGGCGTCGAGGTGACGCCGATGGTACCGCCCATCTGCTCGATGATGCGCCGGGAGATCGCAAGGCCGAGGCCCGTGCCGCCGAAGCGGCGGCTGATCGAGGCATCGGCCTGGGCAAAGTCGCTGAAGAGCTGGCCGAGTTTTTCCGGGGCGATACCGATGCCGCTGTCGGTCACGGTCCATTCGACGGTCGCCAGCAGATCGCGCCGCGCCTGGCAGGTGGCTGAGATCGTCACTTCGCCTTGATCGGTGAACTTCACCGCGTTGGAGGCGAGGTTGAGCAGCACCTGGCGGATGCGCGCGACGTCGCCGCGCAGCGTCGGCGGCAGGTTCGGATCCAGCTCGACCTTGACCGTCAGCCCCTTGCTGTTGGCACTTGCGCGCGCGACATTTGCGACGGTCTCGACCAGCGCCCGCGGGGCGAAGTCGATCGCCTCGAACGCGAAGCGGCCGGCCTCGAGCTTGGAGAGGTCGAGGATGTCGTTGAGAATGCGCTGGAGATTGTCGCCGGACTCGCGGATCGTGGTGACGGCCTCGCGCTGCTCCGGATCGAGTTTTGTCTCCAGCAGCATGCTGGCGAGCCCGAGCACGCCATTCATGGGCGTGCGGATCTCGTGGCTCATCACGGCGAGGAAGTCGGATTTCGCACGGCTCTCGGCCTCGGCCTTTTCCGCGCGCCAGCGCTCGGTCACGTCGCGCCCGAAGCCGCGATAGCCGAGGAACTGTCCCTCGCGGTCATAGGCGGGCTTGGCCGTCAGCGACCACAGCCGCGCCTCGCCGCCGGCGACCACCTTGAGGTTCATCTCGTGCAGCGGTTCGTTCTGCTCCATCAGGCCGACGACGTTGTAGGCTGCGCTCTTGTCCTCAGGGCAGAGCATGTCGAGCACGTCGGCGAAATGCGATCCCTTCAGCAGCGGGAGCGGCAGCTGCGCGACGTCGGCGAATCGCTGGGGCACGTCGATCAAATGCCCTTCGGCATCGGTTTGCCACAGCCAGTCGCTGGCGTTCTCCTGAAAATCCTTCAGCAGCAGCGAGATGATCTCGGTCTGGCGTTCGAGTTCGAGCTGGGCCTTGAGATTGCCGAGGAAGAGATTGCCCTGCGAGACGATGTTGCGCGCCATGAAAAATGCAAACAGCAGCAGGAACACCGCCGTCGCCAGATAGGGCCCGGCGCCGCAGAGCAGCAGCGCGCCGGCGCAGGCGACCGTCACGGTGGCGAGATAGACGAGGCCGGCACGCGGGAACGTCGAGAGCGTGAAGGCGCCGCCCGACATCATGCCGACCATCAGGCAAGCCAGGAGCAGCTGGCTGGTCGGCTCGATGCGGCTGAACAAAGCGAGCGGCAACGTGCCCCAGATCGCGGCGAGGAAGACCGCCTGCCGCAGCATCTGCCCCGCGGCATGGGATGAGGCCTCCTGCAGCGGGCTCCGACGCGACCGCCGCCATGCGCGCACCGCGAGCGCGGCGGTGGTGGCGAGCGTCAGGCCCCAGATCGCAAGGAAGTCATTCCAGCCCCGGCCCCAGAACAGGATCAGCACGATGGCGACGTTCAGCATCGTCACCGCCATGGTTACCGGCATCAGCTGCGTCACCGCGTCGATCTGCTTGGCGCGAATGCGACGGATCTCGCGCTCGCTGAGATCGGCAGTCAGGCCGTCCTCGATCTCGAAGCCGCCCAGCCAGTACAGGAACGCGCCGATCAAGCCGTCACGCGGCTCAGTTAGCTTCATCGACTTGTCGGGCCATCCCATCCGAGGAACCTTTTGACGATCAATGGCCTGCTGCCTGCTTAAGCCGGGTTAATTTTGTGGGAGATTTCGCGGCGTCCTTGACGGGCGCGTTTGCAGTTTGTTCTAACCATGGTCCCTGCCCGGAGCCTGCCGACATGACCATCAGAGTTGCCACCTGGAACGTGAACTCGGTCCGGCAGCGGATCGACCTTCTGCTGACCTGGCTGAAGGAATGCCAGCCGGACATCGTCTGCCTACAGGAGATCAAATGCGTCGACGAAGCCTTCCCTCGGCTGGAGATCGAGGCGCTCGGCTACAACGTGGTCACGCACGGGCAGAAGACGTTCAACGGCGTCGCCCTGCTCTCCAAGCTCCGGTTCGACGAGACCAAGTCGGGCCTCGCCGGCGACGACGAGGATGCCCATGCCCGCTTCCTCGAAGGCGTGGTGACGCTCAAGCGCGGGGTACTGCGCATCGCCTGCCTCTATCTGCCCAATGGCAACCCGGTCGGGACCGAGAAATATCCCTACAAGCTCAAATGGATGTCGCGGCTTCTTGATTATTCGAAGGAGCGCCTCAAGACCGAGGAGCCGCTGATCCTCGCAGGCGATTTCAACGTCATCCCGCACGCCCGCGACGTGCACAATCCGGCCGCATGGACCGAGGACGCCCTGTTCAAGCCGGAGACGCGGGAGAGCTTTCAAGCCCTGCTCGGCCTTGGGCTGACCGACGCCTTGCGCGCCGTCACCGACGAGCCCGGGCTGTACACCTTCTGGGACTACCAGGCCGGAGCCTGGCAGAAGAACCAGGGCCTGAGGATCGATCATCTGCTGCTGTCGCCGCAGGCCAGCGACAAGCTCGCCAATGTCGGAATCGACAGCTATGTGCGCAGCTGGGAGAAGCCGTCGGACCACGTGCCGGTATGGGCGGATCTGGATCTGGAGGCGGCGTAAGGCTGGCGGCTAGATGGTGGCACGGCGCCAAGGCGCCTTGTCCACCCTAGATCCCGCTTACTCCCGGCGGCCCTGCACCCACTGCTCCAGCATTTGCAGGCACATGGCGCGGTCGTCGTCGGAGGCCTTGGCGAAGGCGCGGTTGTAGCTTTCCTTGATCCAGCTCTCGTCAGCGCCGGCGCTGTCGCGCGCCAGGGTCAGCCACATCAGGCCGCGCGCGGCCTGTCGCGGCAGACGGTCGCCGTTGAACAGCATCTGGCCGAGCAGCGCCTGTGCCTCGTGCTGGCCCTTCTGGGCGGCGAGGCCGAGCCAGCGCGCGCCATAGCGGAAATCCTCGCGCGAGGCGTCCGGGGTCTTCAGGTAGAGCCGGGCGAGATCGTATTGCGCGTCGGCATTGCCGAAATAGGAGGCCGCATAGGAGAACATCTCCCGCGCCCGCTCCGGGTCCGACTTGATCTTCGAGTTCGGGATGCCGGTCAGATAATAGCGGCCGAGCGCGACGAAGGCGTTGGCCACGATCTGCGCCTGCGGAGCCGACGGGCTGTCCTCGGCATGCGCATTGGCGACCCGGCTGAAATATTCGAAGGCGCGCAGATCGTCCTGGGCGACGCCGTCGCCATTGGCGTACATGCGGCCGAGCTTCCACTGCGCGATGGGGTGACCACCCTCGGCGGCATATTGCAGCGCGTTGAGCGATGCCTCCTGAGGCGCAGCCACCGGCGCGACCTTGCCGCGCACGGTTGCCGCGGTTCCCGGCAATGTGGTCACAACCGGGATGGTCGCATCCTTCGGGTTGACCGGAGCGCCGTCGAAGGCGAGCGCCGGCGTGGCCAGCGCACTGACCCCCAACACAAACGCAACTATGGCACGCCTAGATGTCCGCATAGCACTGTTTCTCGTGCGCGCCGCCCGGATGGGTAACTGCCCCCCCGACCGCTGGTCCAACCTGCTGAGCATATTTCCAGAGCGCACCCGACGTGTGGTTAGTCGCGCGAGCGCTCCATTTGGTCTTGCGTTGGGCGAGCTCGGCGTCGCTCAATTTTACGTTAAGGGTACCGGCAACCGCGTCGATCTCGATGATGTCGCCGTCCTCGAGCAGCCCGATCGGACCGCCAATGGCCGCTTCCGGCCCGACATGGCCGATGCAGAAGCCGCGGGTGGCGCCGGAGAAGCGGCCGTCGGTGATGAGCGCGATCTTGCCGCCCATGCCCTGGCCGGTCAGCGCCGCGGTGGTCTGGAGCATTTCCCGCATGCCGGGACCGCCCTTGGGCCCCTCGTAGCGGATCACGATGACTTCGCCTTCGCGGTAGGTGCGCTTCTGGACCGCCTCGAAAGCATCCTCCTCACGGTCGAAGCACCTGGCCGGACCGGTAAACCTGAGGTTGGACATTCCCGCGACTTTCACGATCGCACCTTCTGGCGCCAAATTGCCCTTCAAACCAACCACACCGCCCGTGACGGTGATGGGCTTGTCTGCCGGGTGCACCACATCCTGGTGCGGATTCCACTTCACGCTCTTGAGGTTTTCAGCGATCGTGCGGCCCGTGACGGTAAGGCAATCACCGTGCAGGAAGCCGTTGTCGAGCAGCGTCTTCATCAGAAGCGGTATGCCACCTACTTCAAACATGTCTTTGGCGACATAACGGCCACCCGGCTTCAAATCCGCGACATATGGTGTCTTTTTGAAGATTTCGGCGACGTCGAATAGGTCGAACTTGATGCCGCACTCATGCGCGATCGCGGGTAGGTGCAGCGCAGCATTGGTCGAGCCGCCCGAGGCGGCGACCACGGCAGCCGCGTTCTCCAATGCCTTGCGGGTGACGATATCGCGCGGCCGGATGTTGGACGCGATCAATTCCATGACCTTCTCGCCCGCGGCCATGCAGAAGGCGTCGCGGATTTCATAAGGTGCGGGCGCACCGGCTGAGTAAGGCAGTGCGAGGCCAATCGCCTCGGAGACGGTCGCCATGGTGTTGGCGGTGAACTGCGCACCGCAGGCGCCCGCCGAGGGGCACGCCACGCGCTCGATCTCGTCGAGGTCCTCGTCGGACATGGCCCCGACCGAGTGCTTGCCGACTGCCTCGAACATATCCTGCACGGTGACCTGCTGGCCGCGGAAATTGCCGGGCAGGATCGAGCCGCCATAGATGAAGATCGAAGGCACGTTGAGGCGGACCATCGCCATCATCATGCCGGGCAGCGACTTGTCGCAGCCGGCGAGGCCGACGAGCGCGTCGTAGGCGTGGCCGCGGATTGTCAGTTCGACGGAATCGGCGATGCATTCGCGCGACGGCAGCGAGGAGCGCATGCCGTCATGGCCCATGGCGATGCCGTCGGTGACGGTGATGGTGCAGAATTCGCGGGGGGTGCCGCCGGCCGACGCCACACCCTTCTTCACCGCCTGCGCCTGACGCATCAAGGAGATGTTGCAGGGCGCGGCCTCGTTCCAGCACGAGGCGACGCCGACGAAGGGCTGGTGGATCTGCTCGGTGGTCAGACCCATGGCGTAGAGGTACGAGCGATGGGGCGCACGCGCAGGGCCTTCCGTCACGTGACGGCTCGGCAGCCTCTGCTTGTCAATCTTCGCGCCCATCGCAAAACCAGTTTCCCCGGCCAACCCTTTCAGACCCGAAAAATCAGAGCCAAGATTTGAATCGACCTTGGGATTTTCTCGTGGCGTTGAGGACTGCCCGCTGCCTCCAAAAACATTAGAGCGATTTTATTCATGTTTGGGTGTGGCCAAAAAGCGGCGGGGATGCGAACCGCCCGTGATGACGGTTAAATCTAGGACGGGTGTTGCATGGACGGCACAATCGTTACCGCGAAGACACGGGTTCGCTTACTGTAATACCTCGCGAAAACGACCGGCGCACAACTTCAGATTTCGTGGGGCATATCACTCCTGAACGGTCCACGCCGCGGCGGCTGCACGGGCGAGTCGGGGGCGCTCTCTCACCAACGACAGCGCTCGGCCGCTCGTGTCCCGGACAAGCTGCAACGCTTGAGCGGCGCGGCGCAGAGCCGGGACCCAGAGCGACATGGCACCAGTCCGCGACGTGGGGCCCCTGCTCAGCAGCGCACCATCCAGGGAACGCTGCGCTGCGGGCACGAGAGCGGGGTAACGCGCACGCCGCGTCCACGCGGCCATTGCGACGAGCCCTTTGCGACGAAGCAAATCCAGAATCTTTCAGCGGTGGGATTCTGGATTGCTTCCGCCGTTGCCAAGGCTTCGCCGGACAAGTCGCTGGCACTTGCAATGACGATCCTGTTGGTCGTCCCCGCGCAACCGCGAAGCTGGAGCCGCGCGGGTCGCGCTATGTGCTGGCCTTTCGCGGCGGCGTGCGCGCTCGGTGGGATTTACAGCCTCTCCAGTGCTGGCCGTTCGGACTTGTCGAGACGGTCTGGACGGGGTCGCCTTGCGACGGTGGCGCCGCTCAGGTCCGCCCTCGGAAACGCTGGGCCTGGGCCCAGGCGGCAGCGACGTCTCGTGGCGGAACATCGACGCGCTTGATCGGGGTCAATTCGCCGGAGGCCGAGACGATCGCGGTTTCCTCGCGGCGGCAGCGCGTGCAGACAAAGCGGACCTCGTGCGGGGACGCCCACCAGCTCGATCGCTTCACATTGGCCGCCATCGGCCAAGCATCGCAATGCGAGCACGACACCAGAAATCGACCGGGATCGAGCATACCCATTTCCATCGGACTCCGCGTCCTGCCGCCTCCTTCAATGTTTAACGCAAGTGAATCGTTCCGGTGTCTTAGCACCGCCAGTTTTCACCGGTTCTTCCCCTGGGGAGCTAATGATCTCAGACTCGCCGTCCCCACCTCTGCAAGCGTCAGGACTTTAGCGCGCGCCCTTGAGGGTGCAGGAGGTCGTGCAGGTAACCGTGTTGCCGTGGTCGCACGATTTGCAGGCGTTAACGCACTGGTTCATGTCACGGGGATTGTACGAGCTGTAGTTCCGCATCGCGCAGACCGGGGTCGCGCCGGTGATGTCCTGCTCCTGATTGCAGGCGGCCGTCATGAGCGCGAAAATAAGGACTGCAAGAAGGCGCATGGGATTGCCCCGTAGAGAGCGGCAAAGCAAAGATCAGCGGGGTACGCTGCACCGCAACGGACCCCGGCATTCCCACTACGAGCAACGTTGACGCACGACGCTCGCATCCCCAGAGGATGCGCGCCAAACCTTAAGAACGGATTGCAGCCGGCCTCAGGCCGCAGCCTTGGTCGCGATCGCCTGGCGCATGTCCGCCGCCAACTGACGGTACTGCTCCGAAAGCTTCAGATAGAACTCGCGCTTGGCACTGTCGGTGGCGAGCTTGGTAATCAGCTCGCATTCGGCGGTGAGCGTCTCGAACCGTTCCAGCCTGTCCTGAAGGTCTGTCATCGGCGTGTCCCCATCAAACGCCTCAAGGACATCCAAATTAAGCCCGGGAAATAGGTCACGGCGAACATCGTTATCGAGTAGAATCAATTTTTCCGCCGCGGCAGCTATTTGCGGTCCAGCCGCCAGGCGCCATCCCAGCCGGCGGCCGGCGGGTTGGCCTCGAAACTGCGCGATGCGGCCGAGCATCGTCCGCGAGGGGCCATCATCGGGAACGGCTTCGAGCGCCGTATTGAAGGCGGCGCGGGCGTCGTCGAACCGCCGGGCGAGATAAGCGGCGAGCACTTCGGCATAGTGCGTTCGCCGGTCGCGCGAGCCCACATCGTTAAATGAGGCCAAAGCGCCTACGCTTGTTCTCCCTTGCGTAAAAGTTCCCTTGTTCTCCCTTGCGGGAGTTCCCCCGCCGCATCCGTATTTTGCCGCATTGTTGCGACAGCGTGAGGATGCGACACGATGCTGATGCATCGTGTCGGTGCTTTGATTCTCAAGCCGCATGTCGTCGCGGACCTTGGTTTGTGGTGGTTTCGCAGGGGGGACCATGGAATGAACCAGTGCCTACGCTCGCTCGCGTGTGTCGTTGCCGCGGCCGCAATGGCCCTTCTTCCCACCGAGCTCGCGGCCAAGAGCAGCCACAAATCGTCCGCGCCGAAGAAGACGCACGAGGTGAAAGCCGGCAAGCAGCGTCATGCCGCGGTGAAATCGCGCCACGGCAGGCATGCCGAGGCCAGGCATAAGTCGAAGAAGAGCGACGACGCGCCGTCCGACAAGCCCGCAACCCCGCCGCTGACTGGCGACCTCGCCGCGCTGAAGGACGCGATCGATCTCGCACGCAAGGGCAAGACCGACGACGCGAGCGCCGCGCGCGACCGCATCGCGGACCCCGCCGGACGGAAGCTCGCGGACTGGTTCATGCTGCGCCACTCCGAGAGCACAGCGAATTTCAGGCGTTACGCCGCCTTCCTCGACGCCAATCCTGACTGGCCGAGCAGCGCCCTGCTCCGCCGCCGCGCCGAGGCGCGGCTGTGGCAGGAGAAGAGCGATGCGGCCATTGTGCACAAATTCACCATGGACCGGCCGGCCAGCGCCAAGGGCAAGTTCGCGCTGGCCCGCGTGCTGCTCGTTGAAGGCGACGCCGACTGGGCCGCGCGGCTCGTGCGCGAGGCCTGGCGCACGGACGAATTGTCGGAGCGCAGCGAGGAGGACTCCTACGAAGCGTTCCACGATCTCCTCACCGCTGACGATCATCGCGCCCGCATGGACAAGCGGCTCGGCGCCAAGGACTATTCGGCTGCCCGGCGCGCGGCAAAACGGCTCGGCGAGGATGCGCTCGCGATCGTCAAAGCCTGCGCCGCCGTCACCGGCAAGGCTAGCAAGGCCAAGGATTATCTCGAGGACGTCCCGGCCGACGCACGGCGCGATCTCGGCTATGTGCTGTGCCGAGCCCAGTGGCACCTCCAGAATAACCGCATCGACGACGCGGCCGAGGTGATCCTGGCCGCCGCGCCCGCCACCATGGCGGCCCAGGACACCGATGCCTGGTGGCGCGAGCGCCGCCTGCTCGCGCGCAAGCTGCTCGACCAGGGCAAATTCGAAACGGCCTATGACGTGGTGCGCACCGCGGCGGTGCCCGAGAAGGAAGTCTACCGCGTCGACTACCACTTCATGTGCGGCTGGATCGCGCTGCGATTCCTCGGCGATCCCAAGTCGGCGATCATGCACTTCGCCGCCATCGACGAAGGCTCGGCCAATCCGATCGCGCTGTCGCGCGCCCATTATTGGCGCGGCCGTGCCGCCGATGCGATGGGCGCGAGCGCGGATGCGCAGATGAGCTATCGGGCGGCCTCGCGCTATCCGACCGCCTATTACGGCCAGCTTGCACGTGCAAGGCTCGGCCTCGACCGCATCGAGCTGCGGGCGCCCTCGCCCGTGCTGGCGGCAGCCGACATGCAGCCCTCAGACGAGCGCGTGCGTGCCGCCGACATGCTCTACGGCATCGGCGAGCGCGACGTGGTGTTCTATTACGCCGAGGATTTTGCCAAGGAGAGCACCGACGTCGCAGCGCTCGAAGGACTCGGCGCACTCGCCGGCCGGCGCAACGATGCGCGCGTCATGCTGGAGGTCGGCAAGTCGGCGCTGGCACGCGGGCTCGCGCTGGACCATTACGCCTTCCCCACAATCGGCATCCCCGAGCACCGGCAGGTCGCGCCCGCGATCGAGACCAGCGTGATCTATTCGGTGGCGCGCACCGAAAGCTCGTTCGACCAGCGCGACAAATCGGCCGCCAATGCGGTCGGGCTGATGCAGGTGACGCCCGAAGCCGGCCGCGACACCGCCAAGCGCTTCGGCCTGACCTATGACTGGGGCAAGATGGTATCGGATCCCGTCTACAACACCCAGATGGGCGCGGCCGAGCTCAGCGCGCTTTTGTCGGAATATCGCGGCAACCAGATCATGACCTTCGCCGGCTACAATGCCGGCCGCGGCCGCGTGCGCGAATGGGTGCAGGCGCGCGGCGACCCCCGGGATCCCAAGGTCGATCCGGT
Source organism: Bradyrhizobium sp. 199 (assembly GCF_023073355.1). Classification (GTDB taxonomy): domain Bacteria; phylum Pseudomonadota; class Alphaproteobacteria; order Rhizobiales; family Xanthobacteraceae; genus Bradyrhizobium. The sequence goes on along the minus strand of NZ_JADPJI010000005.1, from coordinate 1,316,016 downwards.
CGACTGGGTCGAGCGCATCCCGCTGTCGGAGACGCGCAACTACGTCCAGCGCGTGATGGAGAACGTGCTTGTGTACCGGGCGCGCTTTGAGGGCAGCAGCGTGGTCGCCGGGAAGAGCGAGCAACGCGTTACAGCGCAGGACGTGGGCCCAGTGCCGACGGCATCGGCCGCAGCCGCCGCGCCCTAGTTTCGCGACGCCGGGGCTGGACGCGGCGCGAAGCTGGGTGCAGTGACCGCGACCGACCTCTCTGCGCGGGTCCGCGTCGTTCGGCGAGCCGTCACCTCCTTCCGTGGTCAGAGGGGTCGTACGCGCGCAGAAATGCTTCCGTCAGCGAGCGCGAGACCACGCCCATCTGCAGTATCCAGCTCCAGCTCGAAGTGGCCGTGAAAACCGTGATCGCTTCAAGCGAACTGCGGTAGGGCCAGAGCATTTCCACCGTCGTGTGCTGATATCGACGGTAGTAATCATGGCTACAGTACCGCCGCTCCGCGGGGACATGGCGGACGTAACTCGAGCCCAGCTGCTTGGCGCACGCGCTGCAGGTACCGGCGTGGCGAGGCCCTTCCTGATTGACGAGCATGAATCTCATCGTCATGTCCTCTCACCCGGAGGGCAAATCCGCCGGCGGTTTTACTCCCCTGTCCTCTCAAGACGCCGCTCGTGTGCGCCCCTCAGTGAGCGGCGCAGCTTCGCCATGAAGCGCGTAACACTCATAGCCGCAGTAGGGCAGCAGCGTCTTCGCATCGCGCAGATAGCCGGCGCTGATCTCCTCGCAGCACCATAGGCAAAACGTTTTTCGGAAAGGGGTCCTTCCGTTCACCAATATAAATCTCACGTGGCGCCTCCCAGAGCGAAGCAGAAGACCGCGTCGACCAGAGAGGCGGACGGCGGCGGCGCGCAAAGATGGTTGCGGCCGTCGGGATTGTCTCTATTTCGCTCGACCTTCTGGGCTGGAATGAGGATGTATTTCCCGTCTTCCCGGCGCCGCGCGTAGACCTTGCCGTCGACGTAATGCATCTCGGTCGGGTAGCAATCCGCGCTGTTGCAACAACTCAGCACTGGGTTATCGGGCATGCGCCAGCTGGAATAGAACTCGTCGTGGAGGAGCCGATCCTGAAGCGGATGGTGACGATGTGTAGCATCCTGTCCAACCTCGTCGGCCCCCACCCCCGTCATCAACGGAAACGGGAGCGCGATCACCAAGAGGAGCTTGCAAACACGGTTCAACACGCAGCCTCCTGATTGAGAAATGCCGAACGGGGCGGATCCGGCGGATTGTTCTCACGCCGCCTGAAACCGAAACAGCCATCGACGGTCGCGTTCGCGGCGCGCCCTGAAGCGATCGAGACACTTCCGGGAGCAGAGCGGCGCTCGCCAAGAATAATACCGGATCAGGCCGAACTTCCCGCTGCAGACGGCGCAGCTTTTTGCGGCAGAAGGGCGGTCGGAGCGTTCGGGCTTATCGCACATGGTCCTCTCCTCCTGGCGTCTGATGGGTGCCTCTGATGGTCCAGGCTCCCCACGGGCGCTGATGCACGGTCATGACGTTCGTCAACGAAATGCGGCTTCTCAATCGTGACCGGCCGGATGATCGGCAAGTCGCGCGGCGGCGGAGGCGAAGCTGGCCTCTCGGGTGCACGATGCCGAGCAACTCGACGGCTCGCGCTTCGCGATCGACTCCGCTGGATTGCCGGTGAGCCTAGTCCCGATGCGACGGGCCGCTCAATTGTACGGAGGTAAATGCAGCGTATGACTAGGGTTGCGCGACCTATACATAGGTTTGCCCGGTGATCTTCCGGAGCTTCGTCCGCGCGCAACGAGACGGCGCAAGCTGGCAAGCTGCACGGAGACCGCGAACTTTCGATGCGGAATCCTGGCTTGATCGGAGGGAATTGCCCCTCCTGTCGCAAAGTGCTCTACTTGCCCAGCCCCCAAGCGGGCCGGGACGCCTGCGATGATGCCTGGCCAGATCGCAAGATTAGGGAATTCGGCCGCGCAATTCCTGCTCGGCGGCCTTGCGGCGCTTCGATCTCTCGGCAATGCAGCGAAAGACGGGCCCGCGGCTGGAAACGGCCGGCGGCCGGACAACGCCGATCTCCGCGACGCCGTGAAGCAATGGCGGCAGGTGTTCGAGCATAATCCCGTCATGTACTTCATGGTCGATCCGGCCGGTACGGTGCTCAACGTGAATACATTTGGCGCCGCACAACTGGGCTACACGGCGGCCGAGCTGACCGGCCAATCCGTGCTGAACGTCTTCTTCGAAGAGGACCGCGATTTCGTTCGTCGCTGTGTCGGGCTGTGCCTGGAAACCGTGGACCAGTCGCACACCTGGGAGATTCGCAAGATCCGGAAGGACGGCTCGGTTCTCTGGGTCCGCGAAAACGCCAAGGCCATGCGGCGCGGCGACGGCACGCCGATCGTGCTGGTCGCTTGCGAAAACATCACCCAACGCAAGGAGGCGGAGGATGCGCTGCGGCAGAGCGAGGCCTACCTTGCCCAAGCGCAGGAATTGAGCCGCACCGGCAGCTTCGGCTTGAGTCTGGCAACCCGTGAGGCCGTCTGGTCCAGGGAGACCTTTCGCATCTTCCAATGTGACCCGGCGGTAAAGCCGACCCTGGATTTCGTTTTCCAGCGCATCCATCCGGAAGATCGCAATGCGGTCAGCAAGACCCTCGATCGAGCCTTCCGCGACGTGCAGGACTTCGACCATGAATATCGCCTGCTGATGCCCGATGGATCCATCAAATATCTCCATTCCGTGGCACGCGCGGTGAGACATGGATCCGGGCACATCGAGTTTGTTGGCGCCGTCACCGACGTCACGACTGCAAAGGAAGCGGAACAGAGGCTGCGTCGCAGCGAAGCCTATCTGACCGAAGCCCAGCGCCTCAGTCATACAAGCAGCTGGGCCTGGGACGTGCGCCGTCAGGAGTTCGCTTACAGATCGGCCGAACTCTATCGCCTGTTCGGATTCGACCCCGACCAGATCGATCTGTCGGCACGGGCTTTCCAAAAACGAATCCTCGCCGAAGACTTCGGCCGGATTGTCGATGTGGAACGTCATGCAATCCAGCAAAAGCGACCTTTCGAAGTTGATTTTCGGATTGTACGTCCGGACGGTTCGGTGAGACACGTCCATACGGAGGGACGTCCAGTCATCAGCGGCGACGGCGATGTGATGGAAATCATCGGCACCCACGTGGACGTCACCGAACAGTTTGCCGCAAAACAAGCGCTGCAGAAGGCCTTTGACGAGATCAAGCTATCCGAGCAACGATTCCGTGACTATGCCGAAACCGCATCGGACTGGTTTTGGGAGACCGGACCGGACCACCGTATCACCCGGATCTCGGAACATGCCGAGACGGGTGCGGTCCCCACGGGCGTGATCGGCCTGGCCCGTTGGGACATTCCGCCCGACGCCGAGCTCGAGCCCGAGAAGTGGGAGCGGCATCGCGCGACGCTCGATGCCCACCTTCCGTTTCGCGACCTGGTCTACCGAAGCAAGGATCGCAACGGATCTCCAATCTACGTGCGCACCAGCGGCAAACCCTTGCACGATGCGAACGGAAATTTTCTCGGCTATCGTGGCGTCAGTACCGACGTAACCGCGGCGGTCCGCGCCGAGCAGGCGGAAGAAGCGCTGCGCAAGGCGCAAGCCGAACTCGCCCATGTCACGCGCGTCACGATGCTTGGAGAACTCACGGCCTCGATAGCCCACGAGATCAATCAGCCGCTTGCCGCCGTGATCTCCAACGCAGACGCCTGTATCGGATGGCTCGACCGCGAACCGGCCGAACTGAATGCCGCGCGCCGTTCCGTGGAATGGATCGTCGAAGACGCCAATCGCGCCAGCGAGGTGATCCGGCGGATCAGAGCGCTTGCGAAGAAGACCGAGATCGAGATGGCTCCGGTCGACATGAACCAGCTCGTCAGGGAGACGGTGGCGCTCGTTCGGGGCGAGCTTGCCACCCGTGCTGTGTCGGTGCGAATGGAGCTGGCGTCCGCTCTACCCCGGGTTTGCGGCGACCGGATCCAGCTGCAGCAGGTGCTGATCAACCTGGTCGTGAACGGGATTGAAGCCATGCACGCCAATGTGGAATGCCCGCGCGAGCTTGCGATCCGCTCCAGCCAAGTGAGCGAGCACGGCGAAAGCCGCATGCTCCTGACCGTGACGGACAGCGGGACCGGCCTTGGCAACGGCGCGACCGAGCGCATCTTCACACCTTTCTTCACGACAAAGCCGAGCGGCCTGGGGATGGGACTGTCGATCTGCCGATCGATCATCGAAGCTCACGCGGGCCGGCTCTCGGCATTCCCCAATGACGGGAGCGGTGCGACATTCCAGATTGCCCTGCCCTTGCCGATCGAGGACACGTCGTGACTGACCTTCCCAAGGCCGCGACGGCGCAGACAAGCGTCGACGATCCGATAGTCTTGATCGTCGACGACGATCCATCAATGCGCCGTGCGCTCACCAATCTCTTTCAATCCGTCGGCCTCCGGGTCGAGGCTTTCGGCTCTGCGGCGGAGATCATGGAAGCCAAGCGACCGGCGGTCCCCAGCTGCCTCGTGCTCGACATTCGCCTGCCGGGCTCCAGCGGCTTTGACCTTCAATCGGACCTCGCGAAGGCGAACATTCACACCCCGATCATCTTCATCACCGGTCATGGCGATATTCCGATGACCGTCAGGGCCATGAAGAGCGGCGCCATCGATTTTTTGACCAAGCCCGTGCGCGACCAGGACATGCTGGATGCGGTTCAGGCCGCAATCGAACGGGACCGCAAGCGGCGCAATGCCGAGGAGTCGGTCGCGGGAGTGCGGTCCCGCTTCGAGGGTTTGAGCGCGCGCCAGCGCGACATTCTCACCCTGGTGGCATCCGGCCTGATGAACAAGCAAGTCGCTGCCGAGCTTGGATTGGCCGAGATTACCGTCAAGATCTATCGTGGGCAGATCATGCGGAAAATGGGCGCCAAGTCGTTGGCCGATCTCGTCAGAATGGTGGAGGCGCTCGGAATCTCACGGCCGGGGGGAAAGGTACAAACCTAAGTATGCTTTTCAAGCTCGCTCCAAGGGCTCACTTTCCGCCAGGTGCGGCACCGTGATCGGCGGCTCCCCGATCAGGAGCGATCATCTTGTCAATCCCCTCGGCCATTTCCGTCATTGACGATGATCGATCAGTCCGCCTCGCGACCAACAATCTGCTGAGGTCGCGGGGATACACGGTCAACATCTTTCGCTCCGCTGACGAATTTCTCCAATCGGCCGAACTGAAGAGGACGTCATGTGTGATCGCGGATGTCCAGATGTCGGTCATGGGCGGCGTTGATCTCTTGATGCACATGCGCAGCCTCGGTCACCACACGCCGTTCATCTTTATGACGGGCTTTCCTGACGCTGCCGTGCGCGACCGCGCGCTGAAAGCGGGCGCTATTTGCTTTCTCGCGAAGCCGTTCTCCACGCCCGCTCTGCTTGAATGTTTGCGGATGGCCCTGTCCGGCTCCGATCAAACCGAGACGTGATACGCCGGCGCGAGCCCCGGCGACGCGGCGCTCACTCCACCTTGATGTTCGCCGCCTTGATCATCGGCCACCATTTCGCGATCTCGGCCTTCTGGCGGTTGCCGAGCGCTTCGGGGGTGAGCTGATCCTGCGGTGTCATCTCCAGGCCCTGGCTTTCGAGCTGCTTCTTCACGGCGGGATCGTTGAGCGCTTCCACCGCCGCGGCATTGAGCCTGGTCACGATCTCCTTGGGTGTGCCCTTCGGCACCCACATGCCCGACCACAGCGTCATGTTGAAGCCCTTCAGCCCCGCCTCCTCCGCGGTCGGAATATCCGGTGCGGACGCGAGGCGCTTGTCGTCGGTGATGGCGTAGGCGCGGATAGTGCCGGCGCGGACCTGGCCGATGGAGTTGGAGGTCTGGTCGACGATGATGTCGATCTGGCCGGCGATGAGATCGTTCAGTGCGGGTGCGGTGCCGCGATAGGGCACGTATTGCAGCTTGATGCCGGAGACGCTTTCGAAATAAACGCCGGCGATGTGGCTGCCGGAGCCGGCGCCGGCAGTGCCCGCGGTCGGCGGCGAGGTGCGCGACTTCAGCCATTCCAGAAGTTCTTTCAGCGAGGTCGCGGGCACCCCGGTCTTGCTGACGACGATCATCGGATTGCTCGGCAGCAGCACCACCGGCTCGAGATCGGCGACGAGGTCGTATCTGAGCTTGTAGACGGCACCATTGGCCACATGGGTGCCGAGATGGCCGAAGGAGATGGTGTAGCCGTCCGGCGGCGATTGCACGGCGCGGCCGACGCCGATCGAGCCGCCCGCGCCGGTGACGTTCTCGATCACCATGGCCTGACCAAGCGCGACGCGCATCCGCTCGGCAAGCACCCGCGCCATCGCATCCGACGGCCCGCCGGCCGAGAAGGGAACGATGATGGTGATGGGATGGGAAGGATAGTCATCAGCGCGCGCGGCGCCTGAAACAGCGAGAATAGCAAACAGCGCAGCCCAGACGGCCTTCGTCATTGTCTTCTCCCCAGCGATGTCGCGTATTGGTTTGCTCTTCCCGCGTACGGGAAGAGGGATCGTTCGTGGCGTCTTGCCGCGCTAAAGCATGATCCGGAAAAGTGCGCAGCGGTTTTCCGATAAGATCATGCTTAAACAACAACCTAAAGCGCGATGGCGATTCATCCAAACCGCATCGCGCTTTAGAACTGGGAATAATCGATCGGCTTGTGACGGTCGAGCGTGCGGCTGACGGGCGGCAGCGGGTACTTCAGGCCGGTGGCGCAGTTGAACAGCATCACGCGATCACCCTTCGAGACGCGGCCGTCGGCGAGGCTGTCCTTGTAGGCGGCATAGGTGGCGGCGCCCTCGGGGCACAGCAAGAGCCCCTCCTCGCGCGCGACCTCGTTCAGCGCCGAGGAGATCTTGTCGTCGTCGACCGCGATAGCAAAGCCCTTGCTCTCACGCACCGCGCGCAGAATCAGGAAATCGCCGATCGCCTGCGGCACGCGGATTCCCGACGCAATGGTGTGGGCATCCTCCCAGCGGGTTGCATGCTCGGTGCCGGCATCATAGGCCCGCACCATCGGCGCGCAGCCGGAGGCCTGCACCGCGACCATGCGTGGGCGCTTGCTTCCGATGAAGCCGATCTTCTCGAGCTCGTCGAATGCCTTCCACATGCCGATCAGGCCGGTGCCGCCACCGGTCGGATAGAAGATCACATCGGGCACGTCCCAGCCGAGCTGCTCGGCGAGTTCGAGGCCCATCGTCTTCTTGCCCTCGATGCGGTACGGCTCCTTCAGCGTCGAGGTGTCGAACCAGCCGACCTTGGCCTTGCCCTCGCCGACGATCTTGCCGCAATCGTCGATATAGCCGTTGACGCGGTAGACGGTCGCGCCCTGCAGCTCGATTTCGCTGACATTCACCTCCGGCGTATCGGCCGGGCAGAAGATCGTGGTCTTGATGCCGCAGCTCGTGGCGTAAGCGGCCAGTGCCGCGCCGGCATTGCCGTTGGTCGGCATCGCCATGTGCTTGATTCCGAGCGCCTTGCCCATCGACACCGCCATTACGAGACCGCGCGCCTTGAACGAGCCGGTCGGCAACCGTCCCTCGTCCTTGACGATGATCTCGCCGCCGCCGAGCTTCGCACCCAGCTTCGGCAGCCGGATCAGCGGCGTCGTGACTTCGCCGAGTGAGACGATGTCCTGGCATTTGCGCACCGGCAGCAGCTCGCGATAGCGCCACATGTCGCCGGGCCGTTCCTTGAGCGCATCCTTCGTCAGCGCCTTCTTCACACCCGCCAGATCGTAGCGGACCAGCAGCGGCTTGCCCGCCTTAGAGAGGTTGTGGACCTGGTCGGCCGCGTAATGGTCACCCTCCATCGCGCATTCGAGATGGGTGACGAAGGTCGGGCGCTCGATGGTGAGGTTGTCGTTGTCGTGCATGGGTTGGTTTCCTTCTTATTTTGCAAACGACTCATTCTGCTCGTCATTGCGAGGAGCTCTTGCGACGAAGCAATCCAGAGTGTTACCGCGGAGGCATTCTGGATTGCTTCGCTTGGCTCGCAATGACGGCGGCTGTCAGATATTCAACACGCGCCCATACGCATCCAGCACGGCTTCCTTCATCATCTCCGACAGCGTCGGGTGCGGGAACACCGTGTGCATCAACTCTTCTTCCGTCGTCTCCAGGTTCATGGCGACGACATAGCCCTGGATCAGCTCGGTGACTTCCGCGCCGACCATGTGGGCGCCGAGCAGCTGGCCGGTCTTCTTGTCGAAGATCACCTTGACCAGGCCCTGATCCTCGCCGAGCGCGATGGCCTTGCCGTTGCCGACGAAGGGGAAGCGGCCGACGCGGATCTCGCGGCCGTTCTCCTTGGCCTTGGCTTCGGTGAGGCCGACCGAGGCCACTTGTGGCTGGCAATAGGTGCAGCCCGGGATCAGATTCTTGTCCATCGGGTGCGGATGCAGCCCCTTGATTGCCTCGACGCAGATCACGCCTTCATGCTCGGCCTTGTGAGCCAGCATGGGCGGGCCGGCGACGTCGCCGATGGCGTAGATGCCGGGAACGTTGGTCTTGCCATAGCCGTCGACGACGATGATGCCGCGATCGGTCTTCACGCCGACCTTTTCGAGTCCGAGATTCTCGATGTTGCCGACGACGCCGACCGCCGAGATCACGCGCTCGAACTCGGTCGTGACAGGCTTGCCCTTGCCGTCGTCGATGGTGGCGACGACGCTGTCGGCCTTCTTCTCCAGCTTGGTCACCTTGGTCGAGGACATGATCTTGATGCCCTGCTTCTCCAGGCGCTTGCGCGCAAGGCCGGCGATCTCGGCATCCTCGACGGGCAGGATCTGCGGCAGCACTTCGACGACAGTGACCTCGGAGCACATGGTGTGGAAGAACGAGGCGAACTCGATGCCGATCGCGCCGGAGCCGACCACCAGCAGCGACTTCGGCATCCGCTCCGGAACCATTGCCTCGAAATAGGTCCAGATCAGCTTCTTGTCAGGCTCGAGCCCCGGCAGCACACGCGGTCGCGCGCCAGTCGCGACGATGATGTGTTTTGCTTGATAGCTCCCCTCGCCCAGCGCCCCCTTGGGACCTTGGACGTCGGATTTCTTCACGGTGACCTTGCCGGGCGCGTCGATCGAGGCCGCGCCCCAGATGACGCTGACCTTGTTCTTCTTCATCAGGAAACCGACGCCGTCATTCAGGCGCTTGGAGACACCGCGCGAGCGCTGCACCACGGCCTTCGGGTCAAACGAGACCTTCTCCGCCGAGAGCCCGTAATCCTTGGCGTGCTGCATGTAGTGATAGATCTCGGCCGAACGCAGCAGCGCCTTGGTCGGGATGCAGCCCCAGTTCAGGCAGATGCCGCCGAGATAGGATTTTTCGACAATTGCGACCTTGAAGCCGAGCTGGGCAGCCCGGATCGCGGTGACGTAGCCGCCGGGTCCGGAGCCGATGATGATGACGTCGAAGGATGTATCGGCCATGGCGGCTCCCGTTCAACTCACGTGGATGCGCCGCGGGCGCGACGCCTGGAAATCAAAACCCGGACCAGCCATTCGAGTAGGGTCGCGCCGGCCATGCTGGCCAGCACGATCAGAACGACCGCCTGGCCGATGCTCCTTGCCAGCTGCTCGCCGGCAAAGAACGCGGAATGCAGAACGTCGAGCCCGACCGGATTGAGCACAAGCACGGCCGAGAGCAACAGGGAGATCCAGGGCCAGCGCGTTCGCATTCACCCTGCGCCTCCCCGTCAGACCATCATCATGACGGGATTTTCGATCAGCTGCTTGAAGGCACCGATCAGCTCGGCGCCGAGCGCGCCGTCGATGGCGCGGTGATCGCACGACAGCGTCACGCTCATCATGCTCGCGATCTCGATCTTGCCGCCGCGCACGACTGGCCGTTCTTCGCTGGTGCCGACCGCGAGGATGGTGGCATGCGGTGGATTGATCACGGCGGTGAAGTGGCTGATGCCGAACATGCCGAGATTCGAGACAGCCGTCGTGCCGCCCTGGTACTCTTCGGGCTTCAGCTTGCGCGAGCGGGCGCGTGTCGCAAAATCCTTCATCTCGTTGGAGATGGTCGAGAGCGTCTTGGTCTCGGCCTTGCGGATGATCGGCGTGATCAGGCCCCCCGGCATCGCCACCGCAACGCCGACGTCGGAATGGTGGTGCTTGACCATGCCCGATTCGGTCCAGCTCACATTGCAGTTCGGGATCTTCTGCAGTGCGACCGCCATCGCCTTGATGACGAAGTCGTTGACCGAGATCTTGTAGAGCGGCTTCTTCTCCTTGTCCTTGGGAGCAGCCGCATTGATCTCCTCGCGGGCGGCAAGCAGCTTGCCGATGTCGCAGTCGATGGTGAGATAGAAGTGCGGGACGTTCTGGATCGACGCGGTCAGGCGCTGTGCGATGGTGCGGCGCATGCCGTCATGCGGGACGACGTCGTAGGAGCCCGGCTCGAAGAGCGACAGGATCTGCTTGTCCGACATGGTCGGGGCGATCGAGGACGCGCCTGATGGCGTCGCGGCGGCCGCCTTGAGGCCCTTGCCTGACTTGGCCTGCTCCACATCGCGCGCGACCACGCGGCCGTGCGGCCCGGTGCCGGTCACCATCGACACGTCGATGCCGGCATCCTTGGCAAGACGCCGCGCCAGCGGCGATGAGAAGACGCGGCCGCCGTGCCCGTTGCTCTGCGCGGCCGGTGCGGCCTGCGGCGCGGATGCTGCGGCGGGAGCCGACGCGGCCTTGGGCGCGGCAGGCGCAGCTGCGGGAGCCGGCGCTGCAGCCGGTGCTTCAGCAGCTTTCGGAGGCGCGGCCGACGCGCTGGGCTTGGCGGCGCCCGCCGCCTTCACGTCCTCGCCCTCGCCGGCGAGCACCGCGATCACGTCGTTGACCGGAACATCCTGCGTACCCTCGGGCACCAGGATCTTGGCGATCGTGCCCTCGTCGATGGCCTCGACCTCCATGGTGGCCTTGTCGGTCTCGATCTCGGCGATGACGTCGCCGGATTTGACCTTGTCGCCTTCCTTCTTCAGCCACTTGGCGAGGTTGCCCTTCTCCATCGTCGGCGAAAGAGCGGGCATCAGGATGTTGATGGGCATGCTGACCTCACGAAGAGCTTCTCAAAAATTCGTCTCCAAAAGCGAAGACGAACAGACCAGGTTTAGTTGCCGATGTCGCCTTGCCACAGGCGCTCATTGGCAGGATTGGAACGCCAATTCTTCATCATGGTGATGGAACGGTCGTCGGCAAGATCGATCCAGGGAATGCCGAACTTGTCGAGGATGTCCTTGGATCCCTCGAAGGTGACGGATTCTCCGATCACCACCAGCTTCACCTTGAACAGCGCGAGCGCGCCGGCGCACATCGAGCATGGCGACAGCGTGGTGTACATGATTGTGTCGTGGAACGAGATCGCGCCGGCTTCGCGCAGGCAGCTCATCTCGCCATGCAGGATCGGATTGTTCTCCTGCACGCGATTGTTGTGGCCGCGGGCGATGATCTTGTTGTCGCGCGTCAGCACGGCGCCGATCGGCAGGCCGCCCTGCGCGATCGAAGCCTCCGCCTCGCGGATCGCCTCCAGCATGAAATCGAAATGATAGGAGTCGACCCCCACGGTCAGTGTCCCTTCCCGCGCGGCGTCGTGGTGCCGGTGTCGGTGGGACGCTCGATCTCGGCCTGGAACATCTCGATGATCCGGTTCAGCGCGTCCTCCTCGGTGTATTCGCTCTCGCGCGCATAGGCACGCGCGGCGTGACGGGCGAGATCGACGAGCAAGAGGCCCCACATGTCCGGCTCATCGAAGGCCCGCTGGAACGCCATCGACAGCCCGCCGTCCAGCACGAACACGCGCAGGATCTCGACCGCGTCGTCGCGGGTCATGACGTCGGGCGGCAGCGGCTGCTCCTTCGGGCCCGCCATGATCTACCTGTAGCAGACGGCTTTGGCGGCCTCGACGACCTCCGCCGCCGAGGGCAGCGCGAGCTTCTCCAAATTGGCGGCATAGGGCATCGGCACGTCCTTGCCGGAGACACGCGTCACAGGCGCGTCCAGATAGTCGAAGGCGTTCTCCATGATGCGGGCGGCGATCTCGGCGCCGACGCCGCTCTGGGCCCAGCCCTCTTCCACCGTGACGGCGCGGCCGGTCTTCTTGACCGAGTTGATGATGGTCTCGGTGTCCATGGGACGCAGCGTGCGCAAGTCGATCACCTCGGCCTCGATGCCCTCCTTGGCGAGCTCGTCGGCGGCCTTCAGCGCATAGGTCATGCCGTTCGACCAAGAGATGATGCTGACGTGGCTGCCCGAACGCACGATACGGGCTTTGCCGATCGGGATCACGAAATCGTCGAGCTTGGGCACTTGGCCGGTATGACCGTAGAGCACCTCGTTCTCGAGGAAGATCACCGGATTGGGATCGCGGATCGCAGCCTTGAGCAGGCCCTTGTAGTCCGCTGCCGAGAACGGCGCGACGACCTTGAGGCCCGGAACGTTCGAATACCAGGCCGAGTAGTCCTGGCTGTGCTGGGCGGCAACGCGGGCGGCCGCTCCGTTCGGGCCGCGGAATACGATCGAGCAGCCCATCTGACCGCCGGACATATACAGCGTCTTGGCCGCGGAGTTGATGATCTGGTCGATCGCCTGCATGGCGAAGTTGAAGGTCATGAACTCGACGATCGGCTTGAGGCCGGTCATCGCGGCGCCGACGCCGACGCCGGCAAAGCCGTGCTCGGTGATCGGGGTGTCGATGACGCGCCTGGCGCCGAACTCCTGGAGCAACCCTTGCGTGACCTTGTAGGCGCCCTGATATTCGGCAACCTCTTCGCCCATCACGAACACGTCGGGATCACGGCGCATTTCCTCGGCCATGGCATCGCGCAAGGCTTCGCGGATGGTCTGCGTCACCATCTCGGTGCCTTCAGGCACTTCGGGATCTGGCTCGGGGACGGCCTGCGGTGCGGGAGCAGCCTTGGGTTGGGGTGCTTCGGCCTTAGCAGCGGCAGGCGGCGCGGACTCCGCGGCCTTCTGCTGCTGTGCGGGCGCCGGCGCCTTGGCCAGATCGCCCGCGCTTTCGCCGTCCGCCAAAATGGTCGCGATCGGCGTATTCACCGCGACGTCGGCGGTGCCCTCGGGGATCAGGATCTTGCCAAGCGTGCCCTCGTCGGTCGCCTCGACCTCCATGGTCGCCTTGTCGGTCTCGATCTCGGCGATGACGTCGCCGGATTTGATCGTCTCGCCCTCTTTCTTCAGCCATTTGGCGAGGTTGCCCTTTTCCATCGTGGGCGACAACGCGGGCATCAGCACTTGAATTGGCATATCGGCTCCAAAAGAAAGCTTGCGCGCGTTCAGCGGTAAATGTCGGTCCAGAGCTCGGCGGCATCCGGCTCGGGATCATGCTGGGCGAAATCGGCGGAGGCGTTGACGATGTCGCGCACCTCGGCGTCGATCGCCTTCAGATCCTGCTCGCTGACCTTGGCGGCCAACAGGCGGTTGCGCACCTGCTCGATCGGGTCCTGATCGTGGCGGACTTTTTCGACCTCTTCCCGCGTTCTGTACTTTGCGGGATCGGACATCGAGTGGCCGCGATAGCGATAGGTCTGCATCTCCAGGATGAAGGGCCCCTTGCCGGCACGGCACCAGGCCGCCGCCTCGTCGCCGGCGGCTTTGACGGCGCGAACGTCCATGCCGTCGACCTGCTGGCCGGGAATATTGAAGGAGGCCCCGCGCTTGGAGAAATCCTGCTGCGCCGACGCGCGCGAGACCGAGGTGCCCATGGCGTAGCGGTTGTTCTCGATGACGAAGATCACCGGCAGTTTCCAGAGCTCCGCCATGTTGAAGCTCTCATAGACCTGGCCCTGGTTGGCCGCGCCGTCGCCGAAATAGGTGACGCTGACATTGTCGTTGCCGCGATAGTGATTGGCGAAGGCAAGCCCGGTGCCGAGCGAGACCTGGGCGCCGACGATGCCGTGGCCGCCGTAAAAGTGCTTCTCCTTGCTGAACATGTGCATGGAGCCGCCCTTGCCCTTGGAATAGCCGCCGCGGCGGCCCGTGAGCTCGGCCATGACGCCGTTGGCGTCCATGCCGGTGGCGAGCATGTGGCCGTGATCGCGGTAGCCCGTGATGACCTGATCGCCCTGCTTCAGGGCCATCTGCATGCCGACCACCACGGCCTCCTGGCCGATATAGAGGTGGCAGAAGCCGCCGATCGCGCCCATGCCGTAGAGCTGGCCGGCCTTTTCCTCGAACCGCCGAATCAGGAGCATGTCCCGGAAGGCCTTGAGCTCCTGCTCCCTGGTGAATTCCGGGGGCGAACCGCCGTCGGGCTTGTCCTGTGGAGTGCTTGCGGCGGCTTTCTTGGGTGCGGCCATAGGAATTCCGGGTCAGAGAAAACTTTCGTCCTCTCTAACCCAAGTCAAACGCCCTTGGAAAGCACCGCGGCGACATGGCACGACTTTCATTATGCCGCAGTGCAACGTTGTCGAAATATTGCAAAATCTTTGGCGCCGATCGGGCAACAATTCTATGCGCCTCACACGTGCGCAGGTTCGTGACTACTGCTCAGTTGCAGCCCGAAGAAGCTCGGCTTCTTCTGATCGGTCGGCGGGCGCCCGCGAGCGCCGCTTCATGGTCATAGATCGGAACGGCGCTGCAGCTCAGAAGCGTGTTGCGGGTGAAGAAATGCTGGTCGCGATCGGTCGTCAACGGACGCTGCTCGACGAGGCATGTGCCGATGCCGCCGGGATCGAGATGATGCATCTGGACGAACGGGGCCACGAGGCCACGAGCGCGGCGCGTGCCGCCCGCCCTGACGCGACGGTGGCCTCGACAGGGGCCGCGTGATGCCGGGCATTGTCCCAATCATCACAGTTTCCTCCGGATGACAGATTAGAACGTGCCGGCGCTGCCTGATTGATCTGCGTCAACTTGGGCGACCGCGACAGAAGCCATGAGCCCGCTGCGGCGCTGCCATTGAGGCGGCCAACCGGTTACCAGCTTACGACCGTCGCAGCAGCCAACGGCGCGGTGATCGGATTTGGGCAGCGGCTTTCGCGTCTGTTTCGAAAGCTGCGGAAGACGCTACTTCGCCGGGATCATCCGTACGAGATCGCGCGGATTGACGTAGTCGAGCTGGAAGCGCGCCCGCTCATCGAGCATGTCGGGGTCGATCCTCTCGGACCGCAGCAGCGACACCCGCTGCTCGCTCCTGGCGCGCTCGCGCTTGAGCTGGGCCAGTTCGCTGGTCAGCGCGATGATCTCCTGGTCGAGTTCCTGGCGGGCGTTGAGGCCGTATTTGCCGGTATAGGCGTTGACGCCGAAATAGCCGACGATGGCGGCCGCCATCGCGTAGAGGGCAAGGCCGGTCAGGATCGATTTCAGGCGCGCGCGGGAGACCATCCTTTGAAGATGGGACAGGTTGGTTAAGGGAGTGCTAATTCGGGGGAGCCGGTCCCTGCCGCATTTGACCCTCATGGTGAGGAGGCGCGAAGCGCCGTCTCGAACCATGCAGGCCCGACTGTCCCCGCAGCCATCCTTCGAGACGACCGCTTCGCGATCTCCTCAGGATGAGGACTTCCGGACTGGCCGCGGGGATATTTGGCCTCAGCCGTGGT
The DNA here is from genome assembly GCF_023073355.1 of Bradyrhizobium sp. 199. Lineage (GTDB taxonomy): Bacteria > Pseudomonadota > Alphaproteobacteria > Rhizobiales > Xanthobacteraceae > Bradyrhizobium. The sequence goes on along the minus strand of NZ_JADPJI010000005.1, from coordinate 1,300,378 downwards.
ACTTGGCGACGTGGGCCGCGAAGGCGTCGATATAGGCCTGGAGCACGGGCTTGAGCGACTCCTTGGTCAGATTGCCGTCAGCATCAAAGGCGTCTCCGACCGCGTTCAGATAGGCCTCGGGCTGCTGCATGATCGGGCCGGAAATGCCCGGCAGGATGTTCTGCAGCGTCTTGGCGGCGCTGACGCCGCCGAGCGGTCCTGGCGAGTTCGAGATGATGCCGACCGGCTTGCCGTTGAACGAGCTCTTGCCATAGGGGCGCGAAGCCACGTCGATGGCATTCTTCAGCACGCCCGGGATGGCGCGGTTGTATTCGGGCGTGACGAAGATGATGCCGTCGGACTTCTGAAGCTTGTCGCGGAAGGCCAGCCAGTCGGCGGGCGGCGCACCTTCGAGGTCCTGGTTGAAGAACGAGATGCCCGCCGGCGTGATGACCTCGAGCTTGAGCGTATCAGGCGCGAGCTTGGCCAGCGCGTTGGCGATCTTCAGCGAAAAGCTGTCCTTGCGCAGGCTGCCGGCGATTACGACGATGTTGTAGGCCATGAGGTGTCCTTGAAACCTGGAGGGAAAGTGCCGGACGGCACTTAAGCGAACCCGACCAATGGATGCAAGTGCATGAATTGGCCGGATTTGGAAACCCTGTGTTTCGCGAAAGCAGATGGTCGCCCAAAACAACCGGGCCGCCAAGCGGCGGCCCGGTTTTTCACCCAAATGTCTGATTCAGATCAGATCGTCGGATTCCATGCCGACGGGATCAGGCGATATTTGGCGCCGTCCTTCTGGACATGGCCGACCGACGGGAACGTGAAGTGGAAGCCCACCACCGTCGCCTTCTCCGCCGCCGCCATGTCGTAGAATTTGTGGCGCGTCTCCTGCGCCAGCGCGGCATCGTAGTCGAACATCACGTGCCAGTCCGGATTGCGCAGGAAGAATTCCGGAATGTTGGTGACGTCGGACTGGATCAGCACCTTGGCGTCCCCCGAGGCGACTGCGAACGAGGTGTGGCCCGGGGTGTGGCCCGGCGTCGCGATCGAAGTGATGCCCGGCGCGACCTCCTTGCCCCACTCGTACTTGGTGACCTTGGACTCGAGGCCGGCGAAGGTCTTCTTCACGTTGGCAAAGTAGTTCTTCATCATCGGATTGGACTCGGCTTTGCCGGCGTTGTCCTCGCTGGTCCAGAACTCCCAGTCCTTGCCCGGCACCATGATCTCCGCATTGGGGAATGCGAGCGAGCCGTCGGCAAGGCGAATGCCGTTGGTGTGATCAGGGTGCAGATGCGACAGCAGCACGACGTCGATGTTCTTGGGGTCGACGCCGGCAGCCTGGAGGTTCTGCAGCGTGCGGCCGACCGCGCCCTTGCTCGCCTCGAAATTCGCAATACCGTTGCCGGTGTCGATCAGGACCAGCTTGGAGCCGGTGTTGATGAGCTGCGGGTTGAACGGCACCGTGACCATGCCCTTCGGCATGTAGGCTGCTTCGCCCGCGGCCAGCGCTTCGTCCTTCGACAAATTGGCGACGAACTTGTCCGGCATCGGGAAGGTGCGCGCACCGTCATTGATCGAGGTGCACTCGTAGCTGCCGACCTTGTAGCGATAGAAGCCCGGCGCCTGCGTCCCGGCTTGCGGCACTGCAGCCTCGACGGTGGCGGGCCCAAGCCCGGTAAAGGCAGCCGCGCCTATGGCGGCAGCGCCTGCGAACAGGTGACGACGATTTAAATCAGTCATGGAGAGGTCCCCTTCTGAGCGCCCGCGGTTTTCCGCTTTCAAATGACGGCGGAATAATCTCCGGCTGCGCTCAGAAGGCAAGACCTTCCTTCGGTGACCTGCGGTCGCAGATCACGATTATTTATTCGGATTGATGAGGAATTTTTCACCGGTGGCGCGTTTGGCGTAAACCGCGATGTTGGCGGGATCGAGCACCTCGGTCAGCGACACCACCTTGGTGTAGTGACTGGCGAAGGTGGTCTTGAGCTCGGACGCGACGCGCTGGCGCAGGCGACCGATCTCGGCCGGACCGATCTTCTGGAGGAACGGCGTCAGCAGCCAGCCACCGACGCCCCAGGTCAGACCAAACGACCGGCTCAATTCGGTCGGGCGGCTGTCCAGGCTGCCGTAGATATAGACCTGCTTGTACACGTTGGAGCCGTAGCGGCTGTATTCCTTCGCGGTCTTGTTGGCGGCAACTTCCATGGCGGTCAGAATCTGGCTCGCCAGCTTGCCGCCGCCGATGGCATCGAAGGCGATGGTGGCGCCGGTCTCGACCAGCGCATTGGCAAGATCGTCGGTGAAATCAGGCGCACTGGAATTCACGACGTGCTTGGCGCCTATCTTGTGCAGGATGTCGGCCTGCTCCTTGCTCCTGACGATGTTGACAAGGCCGATGCCGTCCTTGATGCAGATCTTGTTGAGCATCTGGCCGAGATTGGACGCAGCGGCGGTGTGAACGAGCGCCTTGTGGTTCTCCCGCCGCATCGTCTCGGTCATGCCGAGCGCGGTCAGCGGATTGACGAACCAGGACGCGCCGTCGGCGGCCGTGGTGCCCGCCGGCAGTTCCATGACATCGCGGACCTTCAGCACGCGGTACTGCGTGTACATCGCGCCGCCGATCATCGATACCGTCGTGCCCATCAGCGCCTTCGCCGCGTCCGACGATCCGGCCCCGATCACCGTGCCGGCGCCCTCGTTGCCGACCGGCAGCGACTGATCGAGCCGGGCGCCCATCATCCGCATCGCAGCCTCAGGCATCGTCGCGGTGATGACCGGCATCTCCTTCGTGCCGGAGGCCTTGGCGGCCGACATGTCGGCGGCCCCGATCAGGAGCCCGAGGTCGGAGGGGTTGATCGGCGTGGCCTCGACGCGAACCACGACCTCGTCGTCGGCGGGCTCCGGCGTCGGGACATTCACGAGGGACAATTCCAGCTCGCCGCTCTTCTTCAGCAGCGAACGCAGTTGCAGTCCGGTCTTGCCGTCGCTCATGTCGATCCTCCCCAATCTTGGTGAGGCGCTGACTTATGCCAGCGCCTTCAGTGCCGCCTTGCCGCCGTAGAGCGCCTGCTTGCCGAGCTGCTGCTCGATGCGCAGGAGCTGGTTGTATTTGGCGGTCCGATCGGACCGCGCAAGGGAGCCGGTCTTGATCTGACCGCAGTTCGTGGCGACCGCGAGGTCAGCGATGGTGGAATCCTCGGTCTCGCCCGAGCGGTGCGACATCACCGAGGTGTAGCCCGCCTTGTGCGCCATCTCGACGGCGGCGAGCGTCTCGGTCAACGTGCCGATCTGGTTGACCTTGATCAGGATCGAATTGGCGCGGCCCGCCTTGATGCCCTCGGCGAGGCGCTTGACGTTGGTGACGAAGAGATCGTCGCCGACAAGCTGGCACTTCTTGCCGACGAGGTCGGTGAGCTCCTTCCAGCCGTCCATGTCGTCTTCCGACATGCCGTCCTCAATGGTGACGATCGGATAGCGCGAGACGAGGTCGGCGAGGTATTTGGCCTGCTCGGAGATCGAGCGGGACTTGCCCTCGCCCTCATAGACGTATTTGCCGCCCTTGAAGAACTCGGTCGAGGCGCAGTCGAGGCCGAGCACGATGTCGGAGCCCGCCTTGAAGCCGGCCTTGCCGATCGCGTTCATGACGAAATCGAGCGCGGCGTCGGCCGACGGCAGGTTCGGGGCAAAGCCGCCCTCATCGCCGACATTGGTGTTGTGACCGGCTTTCTTCAGCTCGGACTTCAGCGTGTGGAAGACCTCCGCGCCGTAGCGCAGCCCCTCGGCGAAGGATGTCGCGCCGACGGGGAGAATCATGAATTCCTGGAAGTCGATCGGGTTGTCGGCATGCACGCCGCCATTGATGATGTTCATCATCGGCACCGGCAAGAGGCGCGCCGAGGTGCCGCCGACATAACGGTAGAGCGGCATGTCGAGCGAGTTCGCCGCCGCCTTGGCGCAGGCGAGCGAGACGCCGAGGATGGCGTTGGCCCCGAGCCGGCTCTTGTTCGCCGTGCCGTCGAGGTCGATCATGATCTGGTCGATCTGGGCCTGCTGCTCGACATCGAGACCGCTGAGGGCCTCGAAGATCTCGCCGTTGACGGCGCCGACGGCCTTGGTGACGCCCTTGCCGAGATAGCGGGCCTTGTCGCCGTCGCGCAGTTCCACCGCCTCATGGGCGCCCGTAGAGGCACCCGACGGCACCGCTGCGCGGCCGAGCGCGCCATCCTCCAGCACGACATCGACTTCGACGGTGGGATTGCCCCGGCTGTCGAGGATTTCGCGGCCGATGATGTCAATGATGGCGGTCATGTGCACTTCCGTTCGTTGGAGCTGATCGGTTCGCCGCGGGTCTTACACGGGCCGCAAGCAAATGTGAACGCTTGGACGTGCCGCTTGGACTGACGCGTCAAGCGGGCGGGGCTAAGCTTGAAACCGACTGATCTGCGCGTCCAACCTCAATCTGAACCAGCCGGGGTAACGCCATGAATCGCCGCCAATTTCTTGCTTCCAGCGCTGCCCTGGTCGCCGCCCGCCCAGGTTTTGCCGAGGAGGGTCCGTTCCGGACTAAATATTTCCCGATCAGTGCCGGCATCGGCCTGCATGATCTCGCGCCCGCCCCTGACGGTTCGGTCTGGTTCACGGCGCAGGGCAAAGGCCTGCTCGGCAGACTCGATCCCCGGGATGGCCGTTTCAAGACGGTCAGCCTTGGTCAAGGCGCCGCTCCGCATGGCGTGACCATCGGCCCCGATGGCGCGCCCTGGATCACCGAAGGCGGCCAGAACGCGATCGCGCGGGTCGATCCGTCCGACCTCCAGGTCAAGCTGTTCCGCCTGCCGGAAAAGTTCGCCTTCGCCAATCTCAACACCGGCGTGTTCGACAAGGAAGGCACCTATTGGTTCACCGGCCAGTCCGGCTATTACGGCCGCCTCGCGCCGAAGTCAGGCGACATGAATGTGTTCAGGGCGCCCAAGGGCGTCGGTCCCTACGGCATCACGGTGACGCCCAAGGGCGATATCTGGTACGCCTCTCTCGCCGGAAGCTACATCGCGAAGATCGACCGTACGACAGGCAGTGCCAGCGTTGTCGAGCCGCCGACGCCGAACCAGGGTTCGCGGCGCGTGTGGTCGGACTCGAAAAGCCGGATTTGGGTCAGCGAATGGAATAGCGGTCACGTCTCGGTGCACGATCCCGCCGATGGCTCGTGGAAGACCTGGAAACTGCCGGGCGAACGCCCCCGCGCCTACGCCGTCTTCGTCGACGACAAGGACAAGGTCTGGTTGACCGACTTCGCCGCCAACGCCATCGTTCGCTTCGATCCTGCTACGGAGAAGTTCAACGTGTTCGCCAGCGACAAGGCGAATGCCGCCGTGCGCCAGCTCGACGGCAGGCCGGGCGAGCTCTGGGGCTGCGAGTCCGGTAACGACCGAATCGTCGCGGTCCAGACCATCGCCGCCGGTTGACGACAGCGCCATTTGCGTCCATCCCGGCACCCTCTGGAGCGCGATCTTATCGCGCTCCAGCCGTTTTTGGCTGAGCATGATCTTTCGGAAAACCGGTGCCCACCGCGGCCCTCCAGACCCGGATCATGCTCCACAGGATGTGACGACGATGGCGAAAAAATCCCTCCAGCTCGGCCGCGCGGTCGAGTGGCCGCACACACCGGAAGGCGCCCAGCTCGACCGGGTGCCCAATCCGCAAAAGGGCATCGACTATCTGGTGCGTTTCACGGTGCCGGAATTCACCTCGCTCTGCCCGGTCACGGGCCAGCCGGATTTCGCGCATCTGATGATCGACTACGCGCCGGGGCCGTGGCTGCTGGAGTCGAAATCGCTAAAACTCTACATCGCGAGCTTCCGCAACCACGGCGCCTTCCACGAGGACTGCACCGTGATGATCGGCAAGCGGATTGCGGACGAGATCAAGCCGAAATGGCTGCGCATCGGCGGCTATTGGTATCCGCGCGGCGGCATTCCGATTGACGTATTCTGGCAGACCGGCCGCGTGCCCAAGGGCTTGTGGGTGCCCGAGCAGGGCGTCGCGCCCTATCGCGGGCGGGGTTAAGCCGGGGCATCCTGCGTCTCACCACGCGTACCGCACCACACCTTTGCCCGCGTAGGAGCGCGTGACATTCGAGAACTCGCCCTCGAACGTACCGGCGGCCGACCAGCCGTTCAGCCACTTCTTTTCAACCGATCCCGTCACCAGCGCGGAGTCCGAAGCCATCGCCGCACCGTTCACGACGAAGCTCGCGCCGGGGAGAGTTTGGAACGTGGCTCCGATGGCGCGGTCCGGATTGAAATCATGCGCCCAGGCGAGCCGCCCGCGCAAGGTGACGATCCCGTCCGCCTGAGCAAAGGATTTGTCGGTGCGCAGGCCGAGCTCGGTGCGCGTGTCGGTGGCGCTCTTCGCGCGATAGGCCAGCGCGAACTGGTTGCTGCCGACGATCGCCTGCTCGGCGTAGGCCGGCAGATCGAAAGTCGTGAACTGCGCTGCGGCGTAAGGCGTGAGACCCACGCCCTGCGTGACGAAGCGGTAGCCGCCCTCGAGCCGGCCGGAATAGGCGTTGGCGTTGAACTCGGCGCGCAGACGATCGACGCCGGCAACCGTCACGGTGCGATCGGTCGTGATGTCGTGCCAGCCATAGGCAAGCGCGCCGGTGATGTAGGCGGCGCCGACGCCGTGCCGGAAGAAGGCGCCGGCTTGGAACAGGTCGGACCGACCACCGCCGAGCGCGTTCGCCACGGTGAAGTTGGTGCCGCCGCCGGCCAGCGCGAAGCCAACCAGCGTATCCCGCGAGATGCGATAGTCCGCACCGACAGCGGTGCCATAGAGATTGCTTCTAGTGTTGTTCGATCCGACGACGGCGTTGCCGTCGGTTTGCTGCGCGCCGCCAAAGCCCGCCGCCCAGACGCTCCAGCGTTGCTCGAACGACGGTGCAACGGGTGCCTTGGTGTAGATCGCCGCCAGCGCGTCGTTCGGCTTGCGCTTCCGCGCGTAGGCCAGCGCGGTCTCATCGGCGTAAGCGTTCGGCGTGCCGCCCGCACCGACCGGATCGCCGCGGCCCGCAATGAATGGACCCGTCATCACACCCATGAACTGGTCCATCGCATTGAACGTCGCCTGCTGCGGCGCGCTGCCGACCTCGCCGGAGAGCTGGGTGAGGCTGGCGGGCGTCAGGCCGCCGAATACGATCGGGATCGTGCCGGTCGCATTGAAATAGTTGATGATGGCGTTACCAACGCTCTGCTGGTTCCTGTTGAGGTCGCCAGCCGGCGGCGCGAAGTTCAGCGCGAGGTTGAGGTAGGCATGGGTGGCGTCATAACTCAACGACGTATGGAAGCCCGACGGCAGGCCAACATTGGTGACCGTAGGACTGAACGTGTCGGTGATGCTGGCCGCATTCAGGATCGTGTACTGCTTGGCGACGTAAGAGCCAGCCGCAAAATTTGCACTGACGGTGGCGCCGCCAAGCGTTGCATTGCCGGCAACATTGGCAAAGGTAGAGGTTGTGGGATCGACGAAGACATTGAAGTACGCCCCGGGTTGCATCACGAGGCTTGTCACTGCCATGGAGGTTCCCGGCCCGCCTGGCGCACCCGGCGAGAAATAGCCTCCCGCGATCAGGGCGGCTCCGACTGCACCGTTTCCGGTCAGGTATCCATTGGGATTGACGGTGGTGAGAGCCGACGACGCCATCGATCCCGACACAACGAGCGTGCCCCCGTCAACCGTGGTGGTGCCGGTGTAACCGCTGCTGTCGCCGGACAGGATCAGGGCGCCGGAACCGGTTTTCACGAAGCTACCGGTGCCACTGATGGATCCGGCGAACAGAGACGTCGAATTGTCTCCGCCGACGGTGAAGACAAATGCGCCCGTATTCAGCTGGCTGCCCGCCACGCCGGCGAGCGAGCCGTAGGTCGCCCCGCCGGAGGTCGAGTAGACATTCGCGCCGGCAGCCGTCATGTCCACCCGCCCCGTGACGCTGCCGCCATAGGTGTTCATCGAGGCGAGACTGCCGGACAGTGTCACGTTGCCATTGATCGTCCCATAGAGCTGCGTGTATCCGCCGGCGGCGTTGATCGATCCATTGATCGTCCCGGTAGGATCGACGACGATATTGGCGCCGATGGCGTTGCTGATGGTGTTTGTCGCATTCAGCGTTCCCGTGACTGCGAGATTGCCGTTGTTGGTCACGCTCGTCGCATTGATCGTCCGGCCGGCATCGATCCAGGTAGCGTGAATCATCGCACTGGATTGGTTGATCAGCGTCGTTACGGTGAGATCGCCGCCGGAGACGAAAAGGTCGGATATTGCACCGGTGGTCAGGGTCCCATTGACGGCGAGCGCACCGGTCACCGTGAAAGCACCACTTTGATGGTCGACGTTACCGTTGATCGTGCCGGCTGCGTTCGCGGTGCCGGAATTCGTTAGTCCGCCATTGACCGTTCCAGTCGTCGTGAAGGTACCGCCGGCTGCGTTCGTCGTCCCGGCAGTCGTCGTCACCGTACCTCCGTTGGTGAAGGTGCCGGCGTTGTTGACGATGCTGGTCGCGCTCAGCGTCCGGCCTGCCGCGACCTGGACCGCCGTGGCCGAGCTCGAATTGTTCGTCAGCGTCGTGATGCCGGTGAAGCTGCCAAACTGCGCGGCCAGGCTCGACGTCGCGTTGTTGGTCACCGCACCGTTGGTCGTCAGATCGCCGCTCAGCGCGAAAGAGCCGCTGCCCTGGTTGGTGATGCCGTCATTGAAGACGCCCCTCGCGTTGACCGTGCCCGAATTCGTCAGCCCGCCGTTGACCGTGCCGGTCGTGTTGAAGGTGGCGCCGGCGGCATTGGTCGTGCCCCCGGTCGTCGTGATCGAGCCATTGTTGAAGAACGTGCCACCGTTGTTGGCAATCGTCGTGGCGGAGATGATGCCGGCTGCGAGATTGGAGAAACCGGTGGTGGTGGTGATGTCGCCGATCAGGGTACCTTGATTGCTCGCGATCGCACTGACGGTCAGCGACGTCGTCAGGCTGCCGGTGTTGATGAAGGTCCCGCCAGTAACGCTGGTGTTGGTGAACGAGTTGGTGCCGGACAGCGTCAACCTGCTGGACCCCGCCTGCGAGATCGAGGCGCCCGTCATGTTGTTGCTGATCGAGATGAAAGTGCCGACGCCGCCGGCATTGTTGGTGATGCCGGTGACAAAATTCACCGCCTGACCGCCTATCGCGTAGCCCTGGGACGCAGCGTCGAAAATCCAGGACTGGGGTGAGATGGGACCAACGGTAATTGTGACGGCCGCCGTGCCAGTGTTGGAAAAGGTCGCGGTCTCGCCTGCGGTGTCGGGGACGGTGTTCGTCGACCAATTGGTTGGCTCGTTGTAATTGCCGTTGGCGACGCCGCCGTTCTGCCAGACCTGCGCTCGCGCCATTGACGGCAACAATGCGACCGTCACAAGAGCCGTGCTGGCTAACAGAGACCTGATTAAGAGAGCCCAACGCGTGGGCCCACCCTCGCCTGCCCCGATCATCGAAAATTCCGTTGGGCCGTGCGCTGCCCTTGATTCCATATATTTCAAACGCGAAATTTCTAGCTGCTTCACCGGCGGCGAACCATCGATGATCGGTTTCGTCGGCGGGCCGAGCGCCGATTCCACGGCGGTGTGGCTGCAAGGCAACAAAAGGTTGCATGGTTCCCGGGCACCCGCCGAGCCTGTCGAGGGATCGGCGGGTCAACCAAATACGCCCTCAGCAGTTCGACCTTCGCATTCGCCGCCAACAGCCGTCGCGCCAGGATCACGGCGAGATTGCGCATGATCTTCAGCGGCGTCTCCCGGGGTGCCGGCGGCGTCGGCAAAGCTATCGAGCGGCAGCTCGAGGCAGGTGACGGGCGTATCCGCGAGAACGTCGGGGCTTCGCTTCAGGATCGTCATTTCGCCGAACGCCATGCCGGGGCCGAGGGATGTCAGCCGCACGCCGCTCGGCAGCTTCACGCTGACCATGCCGCTCTGGGTGACCTCAGCGCGCCTCCGAGGGACCCGCGGCTTGAGCAACAGACGAGGCTTGGCACGACCATGCTCGCGGCGCATGTGGTCGGACTCGAATAGCCAGATCTGGGGCCAACGAGTGGCACAGTGGCCATGTCTCGGTCCACGGTCCCGCCAGCGAGAATGCGAATGCCGCGTTACTTGGAGACGGACGACCTTTCCCAGGGACGTTTGCCGTTGGCATCTCTGTCCCATGGACGTATGGTCGGCGCGCTCTTTTCCTCGGCAGCCGCTTTCGCGCGGTCGGCTTGCACCTGCTCGCGATCCGTCACGGGTGGCTTCGGCTGCGCATCAGAGGTCTGCGCGGCGACCGGACCCATGGCGAGCAGCGCGGCGATCAGGAACTTTGTCATCCCCGGCTGTAGCACGCCGACGGCACGACGTCCGATTTAGTTGCAGGGTTCCGGCGCACTTTCGTCAAACCCGCGCGTCGGACGGCGCCCGCGGCTTGAGCAGCCGGGCACAGACAACGCCGAGCGCCACCATGATCACTGCGCTCGCGAACAGGGTCGGCATCTTGCCGGCGTGCTGGAGCCCGAAGCCATAGGCGAGCGGCCCCACGGTCTGCCCCATGAAGAAGAAGAACGAATGCAGGGACAGCGCGGTGGCGCGCGTCTCAACCGAGAGTTCGCTGGCGAACACCTGCAGACAGCCGTGGGCGATGTAGAAGCCCCATCCCATCACGATGAGATTCAGTGCCTGCACTTCCCAGCGCGGGCCGAAGGCGACGGCAATGAGCTGCGAGGCCACCAGCGTCATGCCAGAGATCATCATTCCCTTCACGCCCAGCCAAGGCAGCAGGCGCGACACCGTCAGCGTGTAGAACAGCCCGCCGACCGCAAAGCCCGCGATGACGATGCCGGCGATCGAGAGCGAGGTCTGCCCGAGCTCGAACAGGAACGAGGCGATGTAGGGAAACAGGCCGAGCACGCAGCAGCCTTCGATGAACACTGCCGAATAGCAGACATAGGCGTTCGGATTGGTGAAGATGGTGCGATAGCCGGCCTTGAGCGCTGACAGGCTCGTCTTCGGTGGATGCTTGACCTTGGCGCCGTGAAAGCCGGCGGCGACCGCGATCGACGCCACGATCACGAGCCCACCGAGGACCGCTAGCACGCCGCGCCAGCCGAGAAAGTCGCCGATCAGGCCGGAGGCCGAGGCGCCGAGCAGATTGCCGGTCATCGCGCCGGCGAGCGTGCGGCTGATCGCGACCTGGCGCTTCTCGGGACCGACGAGGTCGCTAGTCAGGCTGAGCGCCACCGGAAACACTCCGCCCGAGCCAATACCGGCGAGGATGCGGGTCGCGAACAGAACCGAGAACGAGGACGAGAGCGCGCCCAGGATGTTGGCAAGGCCAAGCAGCGCGAGACAGCCGATCATCAGCCGCGTCTTGCCGAACAGATCGGCCGCGGCGCCAACGATGGGTTGGATGATCGAGAAGGTGAAGGCGAACACCGCCGCAAAGCCCGCGGCGGTCGCGATGCTGACGCCAAAATCCTCGGCGACGTGCGGGAGCACCGGATCGAGCGCGCGCGCCGACAGCGCTGCGGCGAAGCTTGCGCCTGAGATGACGTAGAGCGCTGTCGGCAAGCCCTGATCTTGCGGCCGCGCCTCGCCTTGCTGCATTAGCGCGGATTCTTTGCCAGCGCGTCGAACGCCATCAGCCTGGCGATCAGTCCCTCGAACTCGCGTAGCGGCACCATGTTGGGTCCGTCCGAGGGGGCGCGATCAGGATCGGGATGGGTCTCGATGAAGACGCCGGCAACGCCGACCGCAACGGCCGCGCGGGCCAGCACCGGCACGAATTCGCGCTCGCCGCCCGACGAGGTCCCCTTCCCGCCCGGCTGCTGCACCGAATGGGTGGCATCGAAGATGACGGGCGCGCCGGTGGTGCGCGCCAGGATCGGCAGCGCACGCATGTCGGAGACCAGCGTGTTGTAGCCGAAGGACGCCCCGCGCTCGGTGACGAGCACGTTGGGATTATCGGCACTCGTGATCTTGGTGACCACATTCGCCATGTCCCAGGGCGCCAGGAATTGGCCCTTCTTGACATTGACAACCTTGCCGGTCGCGGCGGCAGCGAGCAGCAGATCAGTCTGCCGGCAAAGAAACGCCGGGATCTGCAGGATGTCCACGGCCTGCGCGACCTCGGCGCACTGCGTGGCCTCGTGCACGTCGGTCAGGACAGGCAGGGCGAGCGAGGAGCGGATCTCGGCGAAGATCGGCAGCGACTGCGCCAGCCCAAGGCCGCGAGCAGCGGATGCGCTGGTGCGGTTGGCCTTGTCGAAGGAGGTCTTGTAGACGAGGCCGATGTTGAGCCGCGTCGCGATCTCCTTCAGCGCAGAGGCAACCTCCAGCGCATGCTGGCGGCTTTCGAGCTGGCACGGCCCAGCAATGATCGCGATCGGCAAATCATTGCCGAATTTGACCTTGCCGATGGCGACGACCGGCGCCGCTGAATTCGAAGAGCTCAAGGCAAATCCCTCATTTCGGCGCGACCATAACCGCGACGGGGGTCGGATCAACCCCCTTCGGCCCGGCCGTTCGAATATCAGGGTTGCGCCAGAGTTCCCCGCTGCGGCAAGGATTGCTACTTCACCGCCGAGAAGGCGGTCGGCGTCAGGATCTGGCTGACGATGTTGCCGACGATCTGGCCGTCGGCCTCGCTCTCGGCGCGGGCTTTCATCCAGTCCGGATCAGTCATGAACGCGCCCCACTTCTTCTCGCGCTCGGCGAGCGAGTCCCACGCCAGGAAATAGGTCAGCTCCTGGTTGGATTCGCCTATCAGCGTCGTGAAGAACCCGGCCTGCTTGATACCGTGCTTCTCCCAGATCTTCAGCGTGGCGGTCTCGAACCGCTTCAACAGCGCCGGCAGGCGGCCAGGCACACAGCGATAGACGCGCATTTCGTAGATCATCGACGTTCACTCCGGCTTTGTTGTTCTTGCGGCAGGCAGTTGTCGCAACAATCCGCGCGATGGTCAAAGGCAGAGAAAGCGCTACACCAGCCGGCTCTGCACCATCGCCGCCTGAATGAAGGACGCGAACAGCGGGTGAGGCTCGAACGGCCGCGACTTCAGTTCGGGGTGGAACTGGACGCCGATGAACCAGGGATGGTCCTCGTATTCGACGATCTCCGGCAGCACGCCGTCGGGCGACAGGCCTGAGAATTTCAGTCCGTGCTGCTCGAGGCGATCCTTGTAGGCGGTGTTGACCTCGTAGCGGTGGCGGTGGCGCTCGGAGATCTCGGTGGCGCCGCCATAGACCTGCGAGACGCGGCTGCCGCGGTTGAGGGCAGCAGGATAAGCGCCAAGCCGCATCGTGCCGCCGAGATCACCGGCCTGCGAGCGCTTCTCGAGCTCGTTGCCGCGCAACCATTCCGTCATCAGGCCGACCAGCGGCTCCTTGGTGGGACCGAACTCGGTGGAGTTGGCGTCCTCGATGCCGACGAGGTTTCGTGCCGCCTCGATCACTGCCATCTGCATGCCGAAGCAGATGCCGAAATACGGCACGTCGCGCTCACGCGCGAACTGCGCCGCGCGGATCTTGCCTTCGGCGCCGCGCTGGCCGAATCCCCCCGGCACCAAAATGCCATTGACGTGCTCGAGGAACGGCGCCGGATCTTCCTTCTCGAAGATCTCGCTCTCGATCCAGTCGAGATTGACCTTGACCTTGTTGGCGATGCCGCCATGCGAGAGCGCTTCGATCAGCGACTTATACGCATCCTTCATGCCGGTGTATTTGCCGACGATGGCGATGGTGACGTCGCCTTCGGGATTGCGAATGCGTTCGTTGATCTGCTGCCAGCTCTTGAGCACCGGCGGGGTTTGCGATCCGATACCGAAGGCGGCAAGCACTTCGTCGTCGAGGCCCGCCGCGTGATAGGCTTGCGGCACGGCATAGATGCTGTCGGCGTCGCGCGCCTCGATCACGGCGCTTTCACGCACGTTACAGAACAGCCCCAGCTTGCGCCGCTCTTCCTTCGGAATCTCGCGGTCGGTGCGGCAGAGCAGGATATCCGGCTGGATGCCGATCGAGCGCAGCTCCTTCACCGAGTGCTGGGTCGGCTTGGTCTTCAGCTCGCCGGCGCTCGGAATGTAAGGCAGCAGCGTGAGATGAATGTAGATGGCGTGATCGCGCGGCAGTTCGTTCTTGAGCTGGCGGATCGCCTCGAAGAACGGCAGGCCCTCGATGTCGCCGACCGTGCCGCCGATCTCGACAAGCACGAAGTCGTACTCGTCGTTCCCGGAGAGGACGAATTCCTTGATGGCGTTGGTGACGTGCGGAACTACCTGGATGGTCGCGCCGAGATAATCGCCGCGGCGCTCCTTGGAGATGATGTCCTGGTAGATGCGCCCTGTTGTGATGTTGTCCTGCTTGGTCGCAGGCCGGCCCGTGAAGCGCTCGTAGTGACCGAGATCGAGATCGGTCTCCGCGCCGTCATCGGTCACGAACACTTCGCCGTGCTGATACGGCGACATCGTTCCGGGATCGAGGTTGAGATAGGGGTCGAGTTTGCGGAGGCGGACCTTGTAGCCCCGGGCTTGCAACAGCGCACCGAGTGCCGCTGAAGCCAGACCCTTGCCGAGCGAAGAAACCACGCCGCCGGTGATGAATATGTACCGCGCCATGGGACTTAACCTCTAATCCCTCGAATTCGATTCGCCAAAGCGATTCGTATTCCGCCCGAAAGATTCTGCGGGCCTGTGGGTGAGCCAAAACTAAGAGTGGTGACAGTGCCTTGATGGGGATTGTTGATGCAGGACGGTAGCAACCGCCCTGCATGGCCCCCCTGCGTTATTGCGAGCGCGGCACCTGCGGGCCGCTCGGGGCCGGGGCCTGCTGCTGCTCGTCCGCCTTCTTCAGCGAATCCAGGATACCGCCCGAGGTCGGCGGCGCGATCGGCGATCCGCCGCCCGGCTGGGTCTGCGAGGCCGGCGTGCCAATGATCGAGGACGGCGCACGGCTGTAACCCGCGTGCCAGGACAAGAACATGCTGGTGAGGAAGAAGCCCGCGGCCAAAATCCCGGTGGTCCGCGTCAAAAGGTTCGCGGTGCCGCGGCTCGACATGAAGCCCGCGCCCCCGCCCATGCCGAGGCCGCCGCCTTCCGACTTCTGGAGCAGGACGGCGCCGATCATAACGGCGACGATCATGAGGTGGATGACGATGACAACAGTCTGCATAGTGCCCTTCCGTCACAAGCGGACGGCGCCTGACGGCGGCCGATCGCGCTTCGCGGGTTTTCCTGAAGTTGCGCGGTGTTACACGATCGGAGGGGGTATTGCCACCCCCGATCGGGTCCGGAGAAACGGTTTGAATGAGTTAGGGACAGCCCTTCGCGATCGCAAGGAAATCGGCCGCCTTCAGGCTGGCGCCGCCGACCAGCGCGCCGTTGACGTTCTTGACCGCCATCAGCTCGGCCGCGTTCGAGGGCTTGACCGAGCCGCCGTAGAGGATGCGCATTTTGGCACCGTCGGCCTTGAACTTCGAGGTCAGGAGTTCCCGGATAAACCCATGAATCTGTTCGACATCCCGGGCTGTGGGGGTCAAGCCGGTGCCAATCGCCCAGACCGGTTCATAGGCAACGACGAGATTCGCGGCGGTCGAGCCATCCGGCAGCGAGCCGGCGAGCTGCCCGCGCAGGATGTCCAGGGTCTGACCGGCGTCGCGCTGGGCTTGCGTCTCGCCGACGCAGACGATCGCCGTCGCGCCGGCCCGCCAGGCGGCTTCAGCCTTCTGACGGATCAGGGCATCGCCCTCGCCGTGATCGGCGCGACGCTCGGAATGGCCGACGATGACCGCGATCGCCCCCGCATCCACCAGCATTTCGGCCGCGATATCACCGGTATGGGCGCCGGAGGCCTTTGCGTGGCAGTCCTGCGCGCCCACCGCGACCGTCTTGCCACGCGCCTTCTCAGCGAAGGCGGCAATCAGGGTTGCGGGCGGGCAGACCAGCAGATCGGCCTTGCCAGCCACGTCTGCCGCACCGTTGAGCATGGCGTCGAACTCGGCAGTCTGGGCTTTCAGGCCGTTCATTTTCCAATTGCCGGCGATCAGGGGGCGGATGGCGTCGGTCATGTCAATTTCCAGGAAAATGAGGTTTGTGCATGCGCTAGCAGAGCTGCTGCGGCAGTTCCAGATTCTTGTTTTGACGCGTTTTCTTGACGCGAACCGGGTCCAGCTCGCTGGAATACGCTACTAGGGCCTTTAATCGCAGCCTCGATCCGTCGATTGACCCGAGGTTGCGGGGGGAAAGCCACCACTTTATGATGATTGATCAATTTGGTGAGGCGCTTTTGCTGAATCTGCATTAAGACGCGCTCCCGTTCCCCTCCTGCTCAAACAAGTTGGACCAAATGCTTCGAGGAATGCGCAAGGCCTCATCAAACTGGCTCGGCAAGACCATTATGGCCGTGGTGATGGGCGTATTGATCGTCAGTTTCGGCATTTGGGGCATCGCCGACATCTTCAAGGGATTCGGGCAGTCCACGGTGGCCAAGATCGGCAGCACCGAGATCTCGCTGAATGAGTTCCGCCAGATCTATACCGACCGCCTGCAACAGATCAGCCGCCAGTTCGGCCGTCCGCTCACGCCGGATCAGGCGCGTGCCTTCGGCCTCGACCGCCAGGTCCTCCAGCAGACAATCGCCGAAGCCGCCCTCGACGAGGAGGCCCGCCGGCTCGGGCTCGGTCAGTCCGACGAGCAGATCCGCCAGGTCATCATGAACGATCCCAACTTCAAGGGCGTCGGCGGCAATTTCGATGCGAACCGCTTCCAGGCCGTGATCCGCAATTTCGGCTATACCGAGCAGCGTTACGTCGCCGAACAGCGCAAGGTGTCGCTGCGGCGGCAGCTCACCGGCACGATCGGCGCCGGCCTCGAACCGCCGAAGACAATGCTCGACGTGCTGACGCGCTTCCAGAACGAGCAGCGCGCCATCGAGTTCGTCAAGCTCGACGCTGCCCAGGCAGGCACCATCGACGCGCCCTCGCCCGAGACGCTCGCCGCCTATTTCGAGGATCATAAAGTCCAGTTCCGAGCGCCCGAATATCGCAAGATCGCCTTCGTCGTGGTCTCGCCGGAAGAGATCGGCAAATGGAGCGAGGTCTCCGACGAGGACGCCAAGAAGGCTTTCGAGCTGCGCAAGGACCGGCTCGGCACGCCGGAGAAGCGCCAGATCCAGCAATTGGTGTTTCCGAACCTCGCCGACGCGCAGGCCGCACGCGAGCGCCTCGTCGGGGGAATGTCGTTTGAGGACCTCGGCAAGGAGCGCGGGCTGAGCGCCTCCGACGTCGACCTCGGACTCGTGACCAAGTCTTCGCTCACTGCCGCAGTCGGCGACGCCGCCTTCGCGCTTCCTGCCGGCGAGATCAGCCAGCCGATCCAGGGCGGGCTCGGCGTCGCGATCGTCAAGGTCGACAAGATCGAGCCGGGCAAAGAGGCGGACTACGCCAGCCTTGCCGGCGACATCAAGCGCGAGATCGCCACCGAGCGCGCGCGCCTCAAGGTCGCCGATCTCCGCGACAAGATGGAAGACGAACGCGGCGGCGGCTCCAGTGTGATCGACGCGGCGCAGAAGCTCGGCCTCACCGCCGTGACCATCGACGCCGTCGACCGCTCCGGCCGCGCCCCGAACGGCCAGCCGATCGCCAACATTCCGCAAGGCCTCGACGTGGTGTCGCAGGCCTTCAACACCGATGTCGGCGTCGACAACGACTCGATCTCGTTCAAGGGCGGCTATGTCTGGTACGACGTGCTGGCCATCACGCCCTCGCGCGACCGCAATCTCGACGAGGTCCGCGACCAGGTCGAAGCGCGCTGGCGCCAGGATCAGATCGCGGCCAAGCTCAAGGCCAAGGCGACCGAGATGGTGCAGAAGCTCGAAACGGGCGGCAAGCTCGCCGATGAAGCCTCAGCGCTCGGCGCCAAGGTAGAGACCGCGGCCGGCATCAAGCGTGATGACTCGCCCGCCGGCGTTCCTGCAGCAATAGTGTCGGCTGCCTTCCGCACCGCAAAGGACGGCGTCGGACAGGCGGCAGTCAGCGGTGGCAGCGAAGTCGTGGTCTTCCGCGTCACCGACATCATCGATCCCGCGGTCGACGCCGCCTCCGACGCGATCAAGAAGCTGAAGGAGAGCCTCGACCGCGCCCAGACCGAGGAGCAGATCGCTTCCTACGTCAACAAGCTTGAAACCGACATCGGGACCACCATTAATCAGGCCGCCTTCGCGCAGGTGACCGGCGCGAACCAGTGAGTTGAAAGCACGCGATGGACGACCTGAAATCGATCATTGGAAAAGTGGCGACCGGCGCCAGCCTGTCGCGTGACGAAGCCGCTTCCGCCTTCGACGCCATGATGTCCGGCGAGGCCACGCCCTCGCAGATGGGCGGCCTGTTGATGGCCCTGCGGGTGCGCGGCGAAACGGTGGACGAGATCACGGGCGCGGTTACGGCGATGCGTTCCAAGATGCTGACCGTGACGGCGCCGTCTGAGGCCGTCGATATCGTCGGCACCGGCGGCGACGGCTCCGGCTCCGTCAACGTTTCGACCTGTGCCTCGTTCATTGTTGCGGGCGCCGGCGTGCCGGTGGCCAAGCATGGCAACCGCGCGCTGTCGTCGCGCTCGGGAGCGGCCGACGTGCTGGCCTCGCTCGGGGTGAAGATCGACCTCAGGCCCGAGCAGGTCGGACACTGCGTGCGCGAATGCGGCATCGGCTTCATGTTCGCCCCCGCCCACCATCCCGCCATGAAGAACGTCGGCCCAACCCGGGTCGAACTGGCGACACGCACGATCTTCAATCTGCTCGGTCCCTTGTCGAATCCTGCCGGTGTCAAGCGCCAGATGGTCGGCGTGTTCTCCAGGCAATGGGTGCAGCCGCTGGCGCAGGTGCTGAAGAATCTCGGGTCCCAATCCGCCTGGGTGGTGCACGGCTCCGACGGTCTCGACGAGATCACCCTCACCGGCCCGACCTTCGTCTCCGCGCTCCACAACGGCGAGATCCGGAATTTCGAGGTGACGCCCGAGGACGCCGGCCTGCCGCGCTGCGAGCCCGGCGCGCTGAAGGGCGGTGACGCCGATGCCAATGCGGTCGCCCTGCAAAGTGTGCTCGATGGCAACCCAAGCCCCTACCGCGACGTCGCCCTGATGAACGCCGCCGCCGCGCTGGTCGTGGCCGGCCGCGCCAAGGACCTCAAGGAGGGCGTCGCTATCGGCACCAAGGCGATCGACAGCGGCGCGGCAAACGCGCGGCTGAAGCACCTGATCGCGGTCTCGAACGGCTGAGCGTCCCCATGTCGGATATCCTGACCAAGATCGAAACCTACAAGCGTGAGGAGATCGCCGCGGCCAAGCGCGCGCAGCCGCTGTCTTCCGTCGAGGCAAAGGCCAAAGCGCAAGCCGCGCCGCGCGGCTTCGTGCGCGCGATCAAGGCCAAGCACGCCAATGGCGATTACGCGCTGATCGCGGAGGTGAAGAAAGCCTCGCCGTCGAAAGGGCTGATCCGCGCCGATTTCGATCCGCCCCAGCTTGCCAAGGCCTATGAAGCCGGCGGCGCGGCCTGTCTGTCGGTGCTGACAGATACGCCCTCGTTCCAGGGCCATCTCGACTTCATGGTGGCGGCGCGTGCGGCGACGTCATTGCCGGTGCTACGCAAGGATTTCATGTTCGACACCTATCAAGTGGTCGAGGCCCGTGCGCATGGCGCCGATTGCATCCTGATCATCATGGCGGCGCTCGACGATGCCGCCGCCCGGGACCTCGAAGACGCCGCGACGGCCTACGGCATGGACGTGCTGATCGAGATCCACGACCGCGCCGAGCTCGACCGGGCGCTGAAACTTCGTTCGCCGATGATCGGGGTCAACAACCGCAATCTTCGCACCTTCGAAACCTCGCTCGCCACCAGCGAAGCGCTGGCGCCGCTGATCCCGGGGGACCGGCTGATGGTCGGCGAGAGCGGCATCTTCACGCCGGCCGATCTCGCCCGGCTCGAGCGCGTCGGCACGTCGACCTTCCTTGTCGGAGAAAGCCTGATGCGACAGGCCGATGTCAGCGCGGCGACGCGCACCCTGCTCGCGCGTGAGATTGCGCCGCGCGCGATGGGCACGCGCTGACATGGCGCGCAAGCCCGCGAAGACCAAACCGACCAAGGCCGGCCCCGCCCTCACCCATATCGGTGCCTCGGGCGAGGCGCGAATGGTCGACGTGTCCGACAAGCCGGCAACCGAGCGGCTGGCGGTCGCGGAAGGCCGCGTGGTCATGACCAGGGCGACGCTCGACCTGATCGTGTCAGGCAACGCCAAGAAGGGCGACGTGCTCGGCACCGCCCGCATCGCCGGCATCATGGCCGCCAAACGCACCTCGGAGCTGATCCCGCTCTGCCATCCGCTCGCGCTGTCGAAGGTGACGCTCGACATCGAGCCTGACATGAAATTGCCGGGCTGCCTCGTTCGCGCCAGCGTGAAGGTGACGGGCCCGACCGGCGTCGAGATGGAGGCCCTCACCGCCGTGTCGGTCGCCTGCCTCACAATCTACGACATGATCAAAGCGGTCGAGCGCGGCGTGCGCATCGAAGGCATCCACCTCGTCGAGAAGCTCGGCGGCAAGTCCGGCCATTATCGCGCCTGATCGTTACTTCAGCGACGTGCTGATCGACGCGAATTTCGTGCTGAGCCTGCTGCCCATGCCGTTCACGACGGTAATGATCGCAAGCGCGATCCCGGCGGCGATCAGGCCGTATTCGATCGCGGTCGCACCACGCTCGTCGGCGATGAAACTCTTCAGAATGTTGGTCATGACCGTGTCCTCCTCTGGGTGTTGGCAGATGTGTTCGCAAATCACGTGCCAATGCGCTTTCGAGGGCCGCCAACATGTTAGATGGTTAAGCTCTGGTTGATCACGGCGGGGCCGGCAGAAATTGACCGGCATCGGGGCAGCCCGCGGCAATTCCTGCACGGCGTTGCGTCCGGCACATCGATTGCTTTTGCGCGCGGCCGTTCACATCACATTAACCGCGCTTCCTAACTTCGCCTCCACCCCGTTCCCGTAAACCAACGGATGTTTCCGGGGCCAAGAATTGACCCTGACGTGTGCACGGCAATGATCCAGCATGATGACGAGATTTGGCAATCGCCTCTTTAACCAGGCCTTCGTGCGCGGCGGACCGATCCGCTGGCTGGTGGTGGGCGGCGCGCTGCTGATCGCGGCAATTGCCATCGGCTCGGTCCTGATGGCACAGAATTTCCGCGAGCGGGCGCTGCGCAACTCCAGCCGCGAGCTGGACAACACGGTGCTGCTACTCGCCCATCATTTCGATCAGCAATTGCAGGATTTCGCGGTCATCCAGAAGGATTTCGTCGACCACGTCCGCACGACCGGGATCAACAATGCGGTCGACTATCGCAAGCGCCTCTCGGGCCAGGACGTCCACGGGATGTTGCGCTCGAAGATCGAGGCGCTGCCCTACATCGGCGGCGTCAACATCATCGACGCCGAAGGCAATCTGATCAATTCCTCGACGGCATGGCCTGCTCCGAAAGTGAACGTCGCCGATCGCAGCTATTTCCGCACCTTCAAATACGATCCCTATTCACCGGACGTCCTGATCGAGCCCCTGCACAGTCGCATCTCCGGTGCCTGGACCGTTCTGATCGTGCGCAAGGTCGTCGGGCCCACCGGCGAGTTCCTGGGTGTCGTTGGACGCGGCATCGAGCCCGCCAATTTCGAGAAATTCTTCGCCTCGGTCGCGCTCGGCGAAGACGCGACGATCTCGATGCTGCACCGCGACGGCACGCTACTCGCCCGGTATCCGAATTCCAGCGCATTGATGGGGCGGAACTTCAAAAATGGTTCGTTTGCGCACCAGAGGGTGTTTGGCCTCGACCACTTCGCCGGCCGTTTCGTAAGTCCGGTCGACGGCGACGACCGGCTGATTTCCTCGCGCGCCCTGCCCCACTTCCCGATCCTGATGATGGCCACCACGACGCGCGCGGCTGCACTCACGGACTGGCGCGAGCAGATCGGCATCCTGATCTCGGTCGCCGCCTCTTCCGCGCTCGCCATCGCAGGCGTGCTGATCGCGGTCGTGCGCAAGCTGCTGGAGCAGCACCGCCTGTCGCGGGAACGCTTGACGCTGGAAAAGCAGCGGCTCGACCGCGCCGTCAACAACATGACGCAGGGCCTGTTGCTGTTCGACGCGGAGCGGCGGCTGGTGGTCTGCAATCAGCGCTACATCGAAATGTACGGTTTGTCGGCCGAAATCGTGAAGCCCGGCTGCAGTTTCCATGACATCATCGCCCATCGCAAGGTGACCGGCTCGTTCGCCGGCGACGTGGACGATTATGTCGCGCGCGTGCTGAAGGACATCCATGCCCGCAACTCGATGGTGGTCGAAACCTCCGACGGCCGCTCGATCCACATCCTCAACGAACCGCTCGCGGACGGCGGCTGGGTGGCAACCCATGAGGATATCACCGAACGCCGTCGCATCGAGGAGCGCATCACCCACCTTGCCCATTACGACGCGCTGACCGATCTGCCCAACCGCACCATGTTCCACGAGCACCTGCGCGAGGAGCTCGCCGCTGTCGGCAACGGCGAAGAGATCGCGGTGCATTACATCGATATTGACGAGTTCAAGGGCGTCAACGACGCGCTGGGCCATCTGGTCGGCGACGAGCTGTTGAAATCGGTTGCCGCAAGCCTGCGTCGCTGTGCGGGCCCGGCGGATTTCGTGGCGCGGCTGGGCGGCGACGAATTCGCCATCGTCCAGAGCGCGGTGACATCGCTGGATCAGGTCAATGAGCTCGTCGCACGGATCTTCGAATCTATCCGCGCGCCGTTCGACTGCCTGGGCCATCATCTCAACACCGATGCCAGCATCGGCATTGCGCTCGCACCTGAACACGGCACCGCGCTCGACCAGATCCTCAAGAACGCGGACATGGCGATGTACGCCGCCAAGTCCGCCGGACGCCACACCTATCGCTTCTTCGAACCGGAGATGGATGCCAACGCGCGCGAACGGCGGCAGCTCGAGAGCGACCTGCGCCATGCCATCGCTCACGGCGGCCTCGAGGTCTATTACCAGCCCTGCCTCGGCCTGAAGGACGATCGCATCACCGGCTGCGAGGCGCTGGTGCGCTGGCGCCATCCCGAGCGCGGCATGGTCTCGCCGGCGGAATTCATCCCAATCGCCGAAGATACCGGACTGATCAACGAGATCGGCGAATGGGTGCTGGCGACCGCCTGCCGGGATGCTGCGAACTGGCCCGATGACATCCGCCTCGCCGTCAACGTCTCGCCGGTGCAATTCAAGAGCGGCACGCTGGCGCTGAAAATCATGGCGGCGCTCGCCGCTTCGAATCTGCCTGCGAGCCGGCTGGAGCTCGAGATCACCGAGGCGGTGCTGATCCGCGACGACGATGTTGCGCTTACGATCCTGCACCAGCTCCGGGCCATCGGCGTGCGCATCGCGCTCGACGATTTCGGCACCGGCTACTCCTCACTCAGCTATCTGCACCGCTTCCCGTTCGACAAGATCAAGATCGACCGCTGTTTCGTCGAGGACATCGCCGGTCCCGACGGCTCCGCCAGCATCGTCCAGGCCGTCGTCAATCTGGCGACCGCGCGCCGGATGACCACCACGGCCGAGGGCGTCGAGACCGAGGAGCAGCAGCGCCTGTTGCGCGCGCTCGGCTGTTCCGAGATGCAGGGCTATCTTTTCAGCGCCGCCAAGCCCGCCGATAAGGTACTGGAGCTGTTCGCGCTGCATCGCAGCCATCTCGCCCTGCGTGAAGGCGGCGAGAGCCGCCGCCGCGAGGCAGGTTAGGTCCGAACGTCGCCATCCGGGCTACGGATCACTGAGACGGTCCTGCAAACGAAATCGCCCGGGAGTGGTGATGCACTCCCGGGCGATATCGATGTCTCGAAGCCGCAAAGATTAGTTCGGCACCGCAGCCTTCGGCGCGGGCTTGGCCGCAACCGCATTCGCGGTGACGCCGTGCAGGAAGTCGAAGGCCGCATGCAGGGCCTTGTCGTCCTCCTGCTTCGGTGGAACGTAGGACTGGGATCCGGTCTGCTCGCCGCCCTCGCCGGCCGACAGATGCCCGCGCATCTGCGACTCCGCCATGGTGTCCATCCGGCCTTTCAGCTCGGGAGGCACGTCCTGCAGGATCTCGATGTCGGGGGCGACGCCCTGGGCCTGGATCGAGCGGCCCGACGGCGTGTAATAGCGCGCCGTGGTCAGCGCCAGCGCGCCATTGCCGGCGCCGAGCGGAATGATCGTCTGCACCGAGCCCTTGCCGAACGAGCGCGTGCCGATGATCGTGGCACGCTTGTGGTCATGCAGAGCGCCGGCCACGATCTCCGAGGCCGAGGCCGAGCCGCCATTGACCAGCACCACCAGCGGCTTGCCCTTGGTGAGGTCGCCGCCATGCGCGGTGAAGCGCTGGGTCTCTTCCGGACTGCGCCCACGGGTCGAGACGACCTCACCGCGCTGCAGGAACGCGCTCGACACCGACACGGCCTGGTCGAGCAGTCCGCCCGGATTGTTGCGCAGGTCCACCACGTAGCCGACGAGCTTGTCCTGCGAGACGTCCCTGGTGATCGAGGCGATCGCTTTCTTCAGGCCGTCGGTGGTCTGCTCGTTGAACGAGGTGACACGGATATAGCCGATGTCGCCGTTCTCGACATGGAAGCGCACGGGGCGCACATGAATGATCTCGCGCTTGAGCGCGACATCGAGCGGGGCGTCGGCGCCCTTGCGCACGATGGTGAGCTTGGTCTGGGTGTCGACCGGGCCCTTCATCTTGTTGACGGCCTGCTCGAGCGTCATGCCCTGCACGGCCTCGCCGTCGATCTTGCTGATGAGGTCGCCGGACATCAAGCCGGCCTTCGAAGCCGGCGTGTCGTCGATTGGCGAGACGACTTTGACGAGGCCCTCTTCCATCGTGACTTCGATGCCGAGGCCGCCGAACTCGCCGGAGGTGGTCTCCTGCATCTCGGTCCAGGCCTTCGCATTCATGTAGCGCGAATGCGGATCGAGCGAGGTCACCATGCCCGTGATCGCACCCTCAACCAGCTTGGCATTGTCGGGCTTCTCGACATAGCTCGCCTTTACGCGCTCGAACACTTCGCCGAACAGGTTGAGCTGGGAGTAGGCATCATTCGCACCCGCCGCCGCCCGCGCCGCCCATACGCCGCCGTGCGGGCTGGCTACCAGAAGAGTCAGACACGCTCCGGTGAGCGCGCCCAGAGGGAACAGCAGGGATTTCCGCATGGTTGGGCTGGCCTTTGTGCTTTGCCGGTTCGCTTGGGCTCGTCGCTTGAGACTGGGGAAGCGCCATGCAATTGGCGATCCAGTCCGCTTCTCACAATACCATTCTGGTTTCTTCAAGGCCGGGATGCCACGCCGACGGGTACTCCGCAGAATTCGCTTCGTTCGGGCCTAAACTTTTGGCAACGTTACAGGACTGGTCCGCCCGCAAGGGGAATCGGAAGGCCGGTCACGCCTCGCAGCTATGCGATTTTAGGATAGTTTTGGAGGGCTGGACGGGTTACGCGAAGACATAAGTCTTCAAATTCTCGGGAGGATAACAATGAACGAAGCACCCCGCATCCGGCCGGAACGGAACGTCGAACTCGGCGCCAGCAACGAGCTGTTCCAGAATCTGCACGAATTCGTCCGGAAAGCGCGGGCCAACCTCAACCAGAACGCCTGGGACTACATCGTCGGCGCCGCCGAGACCGAAACCACGATGCGCCGCAACCGCATGGCGCTGGACGAGATTGCCTTTCGCCCGCGTGTGCTGCGCGACGTCCGCAAGGTGGACGGCTCGGTTCAGCAGTTCGGCCGCAAGATGCGCCTGCCGGTGGTGCTCGCCCCCGTCGGCGCGCTCGAGATCTTCGATCCCGATGGCGCGGCGAGCGTCGCGCGCGGTGCCGGCGCCTTCGGTGCAGCGCACATGCTGAGCTCGGTGTCCGAACCGGGCCTGGAGAAGACCGCCGAGATGGCTCCCGATGCGCTCCGTCTCTATCAGCTCTATGTCCGCGGCGATGACGCCTTCGTCGCCGATGTCGTCAGCCGAAGCGAGAAGAACGGTTACGCCGCGTTCTGCCTGACCGTCGACACCGCCCATTACAGCCGCCGCGAACGTGACATCGCCAAGCGCTACGTTCGCGAGAGCCGCCTGCGCGCCACGGGCGGCGATTTCCAGAAGGGCCTGGAATGGCGGACCGTGAAGATGATCAAGGACAAGTTCAAGATCCCGCTGATCCTGAAGGGCATCGCCACCGCCGAAGACGCGCTGATCGCGGTGGATCACGGCGTCGAATGGATCTATGTCTCCAACCATGGCGGACGCCAGCTCGACCATGGCCGCGGTGCCATGCATGTGTTGCCCGAGATCGTCGAGGCCGTGAAGGGGCGCGCCAAGATCATGGTCGACGGCGGCATTTGTCGCGGCACCGACATCGTCAAGGCGATCGCGGCAGGCGCAGACCTCGTCGGCATCGGCCGGCTGCAATGCTGGGCGCTGGCGGCGGCCGGCGAAGCCGGCATCACACGGATGCTGGAGCTCCTGGAGGACGAGGTGCTGCGCTGCCTCGGACTCTTGGGGGCCACTTCGTTTGCCGAGGTCGACAAAACCTGCCTGCATCCGGCGACCGCCACCAACGCGCCGAGTGTGTTCAGCGCATTCCCGCTGTTCGATCACGAGCCTTATCGATACTGACTTGCCGCTCTTGCCGATACCGAGTGAAAGGACGCAGGTGACATCGCTCTCCCCCGGCAGCGCGGATGCGCTTCTGTTCGATCTCGGGCGCGTGGTGCTCGACATCGACTTCTCCAAGGCGATCGCCTGCTGGGCGGGGCATGCCGGCTGCCAGCCTGAGTCCATCGTCGCGCGCTATGTGCGTGACGAGGCCTACCGGCTGCACGAGGTCGGCAAGATCAGCGACGAGGATTATTTCGCCTCCCTACGCGCTTCGCTCGGAATCGGCATTTCGGATGCGCAGTTCCTGGAGGGCTGGAACGCGATCTTCGCTGGCGAGATGCCCGATATAGCCGAGTTGTTGCCGCGCGCGGCGAGGCAGATGCCGCTCTACGCCTTCTCCAACACCAACCGGCCGCATGTCGATCATTTCTCGAAGGAATATGCCGATCTGCTCGGCCATTTCCGTGAACTGTATTTGTCGTCCAGCATCGGCCTGCGCAAACCGGATGCGGAGGCTTTCGACCATGTCGTCGCGGCGATCGGCGTGCCGGCTGAGCGCATCGTGTTCTTCGACGATCTCGCCGAGAACATTGAGGGCGCGCGGGCGCGCGGCTTGACTGCGGTCCATGTGACCTCGCCCCGAGACGTGGGGAATGCCTTGAAGGCATTGGGCATCTGAGACAATCCGATGCCGCGAGGCCGCTCCGAAATCACTGCCGGCCGGAACTAATTTTGAAGAAACTTAGGAACCCGATCACTTTGTGCATTTTTATACAGAGTTCCCGGAACGGACTACCGTCTTCCGGACTCTACTGTCCGTTGGGACTTCTACGGACGGACGCATCATCGTGTTGGGCAAAACCTACCTTACCAAGCAGGCCTCTCTCCTTCTTGAGTTCGCCAGGACAACTTCAGACTCGGAGCTTTCCGCCAAGCTGGTGAGCAAGGCCGCCGACCTGAAATCCCAGGCCGATCCGCTGCCCGACAAGGATCAGGGGCCGAAGGCGCCAGACGTAAGTCCCGGGCAGGCAGGGCGCTGAGTCAGGTTCTTCGGAACCTGCCGCGACTCTTGGTCTGCCTTCCAGAAGAATATGAAGCGGCGGGATGAAGTGTGCCCGCTCAGCTGTTTTTGCCTCCGCGCCCGCGCGCGGCTAGAAGACCTGCGGAACATTCGCCCGACCGTGCCGAGCAGGAGTTTTCGCCGTGGCCCTCATGCCGGTTTCTGACGCGCTTGCCGCGGTGCTGGCGGGCGCAGAGCCGCTGCCTGAACAGATGGCTTCCCTCGACGAGGCCTACCATCGCGTGCTCGCGCGCGACGTCGCCTCGCGGCGCACGCAGCCGCCGGAAGCGATGTCGGCGATGGACGGCTATGCCGTACGCACCGCCGATGCGGCAACGATCGAATCCCGGCTGACCGTCATCGGCGAGGTCGCAGCGGGCCGTCCTTTCGCAGGAACGGTCGGCGCCCGAGAAGCCGTACGGATCTTCACCGGCGGCGTCATTCCCGATGGCGCCGACGCGGTCGTGATCCAGGAGGACACCGTCGCGGACGGCAAGTGCGTCACGATCAAGGAAGCGGCGATCGCCGGACGGCACATCCGCCGGGCGGGCGTCGACTTCCGTGAGGGCGATGTCCTCTTGCGCAAGGGAACCCGTCTGACAGAGCGCGATCTCGCGCTCGCGGCCGGAATGAATCACCCGCATCTTGCCGTCTGCCGCCGGCCGAAGGTCGCGATCCTCGCCACCGGCGACGAGCTGGTGATGCCGGGCACCACGCCCGAACACGGCCAGATCGTCTATTCCAACGGCTACGCCCTGCACGCGCTCGCCCGCAGCGAGGGCGCCGAGACCATCGACCTCGGTGTTGCCGCCGATACGCTGGAGGCGACCTCCGCCGGCATCCGCCGGGCCCGCGAGAGCGGTGCCGATATCCTGATCACGACCGGCGGCGCGTCGGTCGGCGACCACGATCTGGTCCAGCAGGCGCTCCGCGACGAAGGCGTCTCGATGACGTTCTGGAAGATCGCTATCCGGCCCGGCAAGCCGATGATGCACGGACGGCTCGGCGCGATGCGCGTGATCGGCCTGCCCGGCAATCCGGTGTCCTCCTATGTGTGCGCCTTCCTGTTCATGGTGCCGCTGATTCGCGCGCTGTCGGGCCGTTCAGTGATTCATCATCGTCGCGAGCACGCCGTGCTGGGCCGTGATCTCGGCGCCAACGACCAGCGCGAGGACTATCTGCGCGCGCGCCTGGAGCTGCGTGACGACGGCACGCTCCTCGCCATTCCCGTCAGCCATCAGGACTCCTCTCTGCTTGCGAATCTTGCTGCAGCACAGGTACTTCTCGTGCGCGCGCCGTTCGCGCCGAAGGCCGAGGCCGGCAGCCCTTGCGAAGTGGTGCGCCTCCCCGCTTGAGCTGCACGGCCACACGCATTCCGCGAGCTCGGCTCTGTTCACGGTAAATTAAGCAGTTGCGGAACATGTATCGAACATATAGTGTCCGTTCATGATTTGTTTCGAGGATGTAGCGGCTTATCGCTGAATTCATCGTCTCGGAATCGAACGCATCAACCGGGGGACTTTGGTCGAGATGTTAACGCGCAAACAATACGAGCTTCTGCGGTTCATCAGCGAACGTTTGAAGGAAAGCGGCGTGCCGCCGTCCTTCGACGAGATGAAGGATGCGCTCGACCTGCGCTCGAAGTCAGGCATCCACCGCCTGATCACAGCGCTCGAGGAGCGCGGCTTCATCCGCCGCCTGCCCAACCGCGCCCGCGCCATCGAGGTGATCAAGCTGCCGGAGCTTCAGGCTGCTGCGGGCAGCCGACGCGGCTTCACGCCGAGCGTCATCGAAGGCAATCTCGGCAAGATCCGCGCGAGCTCCAGCCCGTCCGCGGACGAGGGCGAGCGGCCCGTGGCAGTGCCCGTGATGGGCCGCATCGCGGCCGGCACGCCGATCGAGGCGTTGCAGACCCGCAGCCATACCATCAGCGTGCCGCCTGATATGCTCGGCTCCGGCGAGCACTACGCACTCGAAGTGCGCGGCGATTCCATGGTCGAGGCCGGTATCCTCGACGGCGACATGGCGCTGATCCAGCGCAACGAGAGCGCCGATACCGGTGACATCGTGGTGGCGTTGATCGACGACGAAGAGGCCACGCTCAAGCGCTTCCGCCGCCGCGGCGCCTCGATCGCACTCGAGCCCGCCAACGCCGCTTACGAGGTGCGCATCCTGCCGCCGAACCGCGTGAAGATTCAGGGCAAGCTGATCGGGCTTTACCGGAAGTACTGATTCCGGAAGGCCTCGACACGAAATATTCGATACGAAAGTATTCGGTACGGAAGAATTCGGCGCCCTCGCGTGCGCCTTCGATCGGCATCGCCGATCAGAGATTGGAGCGGATGATCGTCCGCTTCGGCTGGATAGTCTTCTGGTGCTGCACAGATTATCCGGCTCCCTCCTCGACGGTTACACCTCGGCAGGCCTCGGCTAGCAGCATCGCGTCGCGGCCTTTCGGGTTCGAGGAGACAGCCAAGCGCCAGATCGTTTGAGTGCGGCGCGACAGCGCCGGTCATTGACGTGCGTGCGCCGAATACGCGCGAGCCGGCTTTGTTCCTACCGAATTCGGGAAAGATAATGTGATCGCGTCTTGCGGATCGCAGCCGCAGATTTGCCTACAACCAAGCAGAGCGTTGCATGTTTCCACTCTGATAGAGGCTTGCGCCTCCGAGGGAGGCGCGGGTTGCTATCTTCGCATGAGGAGCACCCGATGTGTGACTACAGCCTGCATGCCGTTGCATCGCGCCCCGCGGAAGTCGGCGAGACGATCGTCACGACAAGCTTCCGCGGCACCTCGACGCGTGGGTTTGCTTCAGCGGCCGACCCCACCGTTGCGGTCTGCCTGCTTCCGGGAACGGAGCTCGCCTTCGCCGACGACGTCCGTTACGACAACCGCTGGATCTGGACGCGCACCGTCAATTCGCGCGTCGGCAAGTTCGGCAAGATCGATCCGCACATTCCTGATCGCCATCATGACGCGGTCGAATTCCCTGATGGCAAATACGTGCTGGTGACGCAGCTCGTCGAAGGCCAGCGCGCAACCGTGCTGCAACTGCCGGTGACCCAGCCGGTCAGCGAGCGCGAGCACAAGCCGCAGATCATCGCCGACAGCCGGCCGACCGTCACGCGTCTGCCGATCGGTTGACCTCACCCGATTGACAGGTCGAGGCCAGGATTGAGATGCCATCGCCGGCCGAGGCCGGCGAGCGCGGCGGTTTGTGTTCTCATGAAAATCGATCCGCCGGCCCGCCGCAGCACATCCTCGCCGCGCGAAGTTTAAGCCGCCGTGCCTGAATTTTGAACGTCCGCTCCGCAGTCGTGCTGGCCTCGTATCTGTAAATCAACGCGTCAATCGTCGGCCTGGAGGTCGGTCTCGGACGGCGTTGCGTCGCGGCTGCGTGGAGCCGTCTTCGGCGCAAGGCTGCCGTCGAAATCACCTTCGCCGGCACCGGCCGGCAACCACGGGCGGTTCGTGCCTCTCGCCCTCACCGCCTGAACCGAAAAACCGTCGCCACGCCGTGTCAGAGCCAGCGCACCCTGGCGAACGAGCCGCTGCCGATCCACCACCATTGCCGCGCAATCGGGCGGCGCAGGCCGTGACGTCACCACCAGCGTGGCCCGGCTGCAATCGTCCGCCAAGGCGTCGATGCGCGAGGCGAGCGCGACCAGCCGCCCGTCGGCGAGCTGCGTCACGCAGCCGGACTCGTCGCACGACACGCCCGCGGCCAGTGCGTGACTGCCGGCATCGCGCGGATCGGCGTCGGCCGACAGCCACTCCTTCAGCACGAAATTGTCCTTGCCCGCCCTGATCAGGTGCAAGCGCCCGTCCGCGCCCCGCACCGCGACGCTCGCGCCGTCCCCTGCAATCAGGATATCGGGTTGCCGCACCGAGAGCCCCCAGGCGATGGAAGCCAGCAGCACCACGGCACCGCACCAGCGCAGAGGCGTGCGCAACAGGCCCATCAGGACGATACCGAGGCTCGCAGCGATCAGAGGCGCGATACCGAACGCCGGGATGCGGCCAACCGCGCCGGGCAATGCCGCCACCCAGCGCGACACCGCGACCATCCAGTCGATGCCGATCCCCATCAGCCACCAGAACACGCCATCGAGCCCGAAAGGTGCCGCGAGCAGTCCCAACAGGCCCGCCGGCATCACCAGCGCCGAGACCACCGGCATCGCGCCGAGATTGGCGAGCACGCCGTAGGGCGTGACGCGGTGGAAGTGGAAGGCGGCATAGGGCGTGGTCGCAAGCCCCGCGATCAGCGAGGCCAGGAACAGCATCGCGATCTCGCGTCCGCCCCACAGCGCGACGCGCGCGGTCGCCGAATGATCGGGCGAGGCGAACAGGTTCGGCATGCCGATCTGCACCAGCGCCACAAGCCCCAGCGTTGCCGCGAACGACATCTGAAAGCTCGGATGCACCAGCGCCTCCGGCGCCACCGCGAGCACGATCATCGCTGCCACGGCCAGCGTGCGAAAGGTGATGGCGCGGCGATCGACCATCACCGCGATCAGCACCACCGCGGTCATGAAGAACGATCGTTGCGTTGCGACCTCCGCTCCCGAAAGCAGCAGATAGAACGCGGCCGCAACCAGCGCGGCGGCGGCGGACCATTTTTTGATGGGGAAGCCGACCGCCAGGCCCGGGATCAAGGCAAGCAGCGCGCGCACCGCGAAGAAGACGACGCCCGCAACCACCGCCATGTGGTAGCCGGAGATCGAGAGAACGTGTCCGAGTCCCGAGACGAACATGGCGTCGTTGACGGGCGTGGAAATCGCATCGCGCCGCCCGGTGAGCAGCGCTGTCGCGATCGCACGGTTGTCGCCCTCGAGCGTGGCGCGGATGCGGGCGTCGATCGCATCGCGCAGGCCCTGCATGAAGGCGGCATAGCGCAGCCGCAGGCCGCCGGCATCGGGCGGGATCGAAGCCGTGATCGCGCCCATCACGAAACCGGAGGCGCCGATGCCCTGAAAGAACATATCGCGCGAAAAATCGTAGCTGCCAGGGCGTACCGGCGAGAGCGGCGGCATCAACCGCGCCTTGAGCTGCACGAAGCTGCCGACCTCGGGCGCAGTGCCCTTGCGCACGGAGAGGCGGACGCGTTCCAGCTTGACCTCGCTGCGTTGTGCTTCCATGGCGGTGACGCGCAGCACGAAGCGGTCGGTGCGCTCGCGGATGTCGCGGGTCTCGACGAAGCCCGACAGCGACACCGAATAGAGCGGCTTGGCCAGCACGGGGTGAGCGATCCGCGCCGTCTTCCAGGTCGCCACGGCAAAGCCCGAGACGACCGCCGCAATCATGATCGCCGGGGCGAACAGCCGGCTCCGCCGCAACAGGATCGCGCCGAGCAGAAGTGCGGCCGCCGTCGTCGCGACAACCCACAGCACCGGCTCACGATCGGCGGCAAAATACAGCGCGATGCCGCCGCCGAAGGCGACAGGCATCCACGGCAACAGCCGCCCGGGACCGGCCTCGGCGCGGGCCCACTCGCGCAGCCTTTCGGCGATCGCGGGCCAGATGCCAAAGCCCGCCGGCACGAGACCGCCGGCAGGCGTGGCGCGCCCGACGGGCCAGGTCCCCGCGATACCTTGGGACCGTAGTGGTCGGCCCGGCTCCGCCATTCCCCTGCATCCTACGCTACGCGACGGGTGAAGAGGCTACTGGAACGTGCAGAGGGCAGAATAGGGTACGGATCAGGAACGGGCTCGGAGAAGCCCTACTTTTCCTCTTCCATGGTCACGGCCACCGAGGCCTTGGCCGAGAGGCGGACCTTGTTGCCCTCGACGTCGGCGACGAGGCCCTTGTCGATGAAGTGATGATGGCCCTTGTGGCTGCCCTCGCCGCTGTCCTTCTTGGTCAGCTTGATGCGGTTGCCCTCGACCTTGTCGACGGTGCCGATGTGAACGCCGTCGGCGCCGATCACTTCCATATGCTCTGCGATGTTCTGCATGGTGGGTTCCTTGTTGGACCCACTCCAACGCGCAGGACGCAGGTTCGTTCTCTCACGAGAATGACGAAGCCGTGCCCTCCGCGCGTCAGATCAGCGGCGCCTGCGACGAGGCGTGGTGATTGACGATCTTCCAGTCGCCGTCCTCTCGGATGATGACCCAGCTCATCTTGACGACGAGATCGTCCCGCTCGCCCGCAAGATCAAATGAGATGGTCGCGCCCATATTGATCAGATCAGGACCGGCCTGCGCTGCGTTCACCTCGGAAAACACCGCGCGCGGCTTGCGCCAGCGCGGCAGGCCGCTGAAATAGTCGGCGACGCCGTCCCTGCCCCGATAGAGCTTTGGGTTGGAGCCGAAGAAGAACGCATTGTTCGAATACAGCGACGACAGTGCGGCCGCATCGAGGCTCGCGAAGCCGGCGCACCATTTTGCGATGATGGTGGAAACGATGGCGTCGGCTTCTCTGCTCATGCGCGCTTCAACCCTTCGCCTCAGCCTTTGGCGACTTCTTTCGCGAACGTGTCGCGCAGGCCGATGGTGCGCGAGAACACCGGCTTGCCGGATGTCGAGTCCTTGTCGCGCACGAAGTAACCCTGCCGCTCGAACTGCATAGGTTCAGTCGAATTGCTCTCCGCAACCGATGCCTCGACCCGCGCGTGCGCGAGAATTTCCAGCGACTGCGGATTGAGATCGGCCGCAAAGTTCGAGGCGTCCGGGCTGGGATTGGAGAACAGCTGGTTGTAAATGCGGATCTCCGCGGGCACGGACGTCGCGGCCGGCAGCCAGTGCATGGTCGCCTTGACCTTGCGGCCGTCGGGCGCGTTGCCGCCCTTGGTCGCCGGATCATAGGTGCAGCGCAGCTCTACCACCTCGCCCTTGTCATTCTTGATCACGCCGGTGCACTTGATGAAATAGGCGTAGCGCAGCCGCACCTCGTTGCCCGGGGAGAGGCGGAAGAACTTCTTCGGTGGGTTCTCCATGAAGTCGTCCTGCTCGATATAGAGCTCGCGGCCGAACGTGATTTTCCGCGTGCCCGCGCTGGGATCATCCGGGTGGTTGATCGCCTCGAGCTCCTCGGTCTGCCCTTCCGGATAGTTCTCGATCACCACCTTGAGCGGCCGCAGCACGCCCATGCGCCGCTGCGACGTGCGGTTCAGCTCCTCGCGGATGCAGAATTCAAGCATACCGACGTCGACCACGCTGTTGGCCTTGGCAACGCCGATGCGCTTGACGAATTCACGCAACGCTGCCGGCGGCACGCCGCGGCGACGCATGCCGGCCATGGTCGGCATCCTCGGATCGTCCCAGCCTGCGACATGGCCGTCGCGGACGAGCTGGGTCAGCACGCGCTTTGACAGCAGCGTGTAGGTCAGGTTCAGCCGCGCGAATTCGTACTGGTGCGGCTGTGACGGCACCGGCAGCTTCTCGATGAACCAGTCGTAGAGCGGCCGGTGGTCCTCGAACTCCAGCGTGCAGATCGAATGCGTGATGCCCTCGATCGCATCGGACTGGCCGTGCGCATAATCGTAGCTCGGATAGATGCTCCATTTGGTGCCGGTGCGCGGATGGTGCGCGTGCAGGATGCGGTACAGCACGGGATCGCGCAAATTGATGTTGCCCGCGGCCATGTCGATCTTGGCCCGCAGCACGCGCGCGCCGTTGGGGAATTCACCGGCCTTCATGCGCCGGAACAGGCCGAGGTTTTCGTCCACACTGCGGTCGCGGAACGGCGAGTTCTTGCCCGGCTCGGTCAGCGTGCCGCGGGAGGTGCGGATTTCCTCCTGGGTCTGGTCGTCGACATAGGCGAGCCCGTCGCGGATCAGCTGCTCCGCCCATTCGTACAGGCGCTCGAAATAGTCGGAGGCGAAGAACAGGTTCTTGCCCCAGTCGAAGCCGAGCCAACGCACGTCGGCCTGGATGGAATCGATATATTCCTGCTCTTCCTTGACGGGATTGGTGTCGTCGAAGCGTAAGTGGCAGCGGCCCGGAAACTCCTGGGCGATGCCGAAATTGAGTGCGATCGACTTGGCGTGGCCGATATGCAAATAGCCGTTCGGCTCCGGCGGGAACCGGGTCACGATCTCCCTGTATTTGCCCTGATCGAGGTCGGCCTGGATGATGTCACGAATGAAATCGCGCCCAACCTCAGTCGCCACCGGTTCTGTCATTACGAAAATCCTGTCGGGAAATCAGCGGCCCTTCTGCCAAATTCGGGAGGCTGAGCCAAGGGCTTAGCGATCCGCCGCCGGGCTTTAGTTATGCTCCGGTCCTGTTATATACCACCGCCTCGAATGCATAGGCCCCGCCAAGAATGACCGATCCTATCGTCACCCGCTTTGCCCCCTCGCCGACCGGCTTCCTCCACATCGGCGGCGCCCGCACGGCGCTGTTCAACTGGCTTTATGCCAAGAAGCATGGCGGCAAGATGCTGCTCCGGATCGAGGACACCGACCGGGAGCGCTCCACGGAGGCCGCGATCGGCGCCATCCTCGACGGCTTGAAGTGGCTCGAGCTCGATTGGGACGGCGAGGTCATCTACCAGTTCAGCCGCGCCGCGCGCCACCGCGAGGTCGCCGAACAGTTGCTTGCCGGGGGCAAGGCCTATCGCTGCTACGCGACCGCAGAGGAGCTCACCGCGATGCGCGAGAAGGCGCGTGCGGAAGGGCGCACCCGCCTCTATGATGGCATGTGGCGCGACCGCGATCCCGCGACGGCCCCGTCCAACGTCAAACCGACGATCCGCCTGCGTGCGCCGCAGACCGGCGAGACCGTGATCGAGGATCAGGTCCAGGGCCGCGTGGTCTGGCAGAACGAGAACCTGGACGACCTCGTCCTGCTGCGCGGCGATGGCAACCCGACCTACATGCTCGCCGTGGTGGTCGACGACCACGACATGGGCGTCACCCATGTGATCCGCGGCGACGACCATCTGATCAACGCGGCACGCCAGAAGCAGATCTACGATGCGATGGGCTGGACCCTGCCGAGCATGTCCCACATTCCCCTGATCCACGGCCCGGACGGCTCAAAGCTGTCCAAGCGGCACGGGGCGCTGGGCGTCGACGCCTACCGCGCCATGGGATATTTGCCGGCCGCGCTCCGCAATTACCTCGTCCGGCTCGGCTGGAGCCATGGCGACCAGGAGATTTTCTCGACCGAGGAGATGATCGCAGCCTTCGACCTCGCCAGCGTCGGCCGCGCCGCTGCCCGCTTCGATTTTGCCAAGCTGGAAAATCTCAACGGCCATTACATCCGCCACGCCGACGATCAATCACTCGTGAAGTTGTTCGAGGACGTGCTCGACCATCTCGTCCCCAGCCGCGACGAGCTTAAGGCCAAGTTGAACGACACCACACGGGCGCAGCTCGTGAAGGCCATGCCGGCCCTGAAGGAGCGCGCCAAGACGCTGATCGAGCTGATCGACAGCGCCTATTTCATCTTCGCTGACCGGCCGCTGGAGCTCGATCCGAAGGCGGCAGCGCTGCTGACGCCGGAAAACCGCAAGCTGATCGGTCAGCTTCATTCCGCGCTGGAGAAAGTCGGGGATTGGAGCGGCGCCGCCACGGAAGCCGCGCTGCGCGCCTTTGCCGAGGAAAATAGTCTCAAGCTCGGCGCGGTCGCCCAGCCGCTGCGGGCGGCACTGACCGGACGGACGACGTCGCCCGGTATATTCGAGGTTTTGGACGTCCTGGGACGCCAGGAAAGCCTCGCCCGGCTCAAGGACCAGGCTACGACGTAAGTCGACCATGCGTGCGGCGATCTTGCAGCGCACACAGCAATAATATACCCATCTTCCCGTACCTTCTGGAACATCCGGCCTGCCCCGTCATCTCGTGAAAGGGGCCTCCGGCTCCGGTCCGTTTCACCATACATCGGGGACCTCTGATGGACGCAAAACCGAGCAATAAGACCGCTACACTGACGGTCGGAAACAAGAACTACGATCTCCCGATCCATAGCGGCAGCGTCGGGCCTGATGTCATCGATATCGGCAAGCTCTACGGCCAGTCCGGCCTGTTCACCTATGATCCCGGCTTCACCTCCACCGCGAGCTGTCAGTCCAAGATCACCTATATCGACGGCGACGCGGGCGTGCTGGAATACCGCGGCTACCCGATCGAGCAGCTGGCCGAAAACGGCGACTTCCTCGAGACCTGTTATCTCCTGCTCTACGGCAACCTGCCGACCGCCGCGCAGAAGAAGGATTTCGACGACCGCGTGATCCATCACACGATGGTGCACGAGCAGATGGCCCGCTTCTTCCAGGGCTTCCGCCGCGACGCCCATCCGATGGCGGTGATGGTGGCCTCGGTCGGCGCGCTCGCCGCGTTCTATCACGACAGCACCGACATCAACGATCCGAAGCAGCGCATGATCGCTTCCATGCGCATGATCGCGAAGATCCCGACGCTGGCGGCGATGGCCTACAAGTACACGGTCGGCCAGCCCTTCGTTTATCCGAAGAACTCGCTCACGTTCTCCGAGAACTTCCTCAACATGTGCTTCGCCGTGCCGTGCGAGGATTACAAGATCAACCCGGTGCTGGCCGACGCGCTGGACAAGATCTTCATCCTGCATGCCGATCACGAGCAGAACGCTTCGACCTCGACGGTGCGCATCGCCGGCTCTTCCGGCGCCAACCCGTTCGCCTGCATCGCCGCCGGCATCGCCTGCCTGTGGGGCCCTGCCCATGGCGGCGCCAACGAAGCCGCGCTCGCGATGCTCGCCGAGATCGGCTCCGTGGACAAGATCCCGGAATTCATCGCCAAGGTGAAGGACAAGAACTCCGAAGTCCGCCTGATGGGCTTCGGTCACCGCGTCTACAAGAACTACGATCCGCGCGCCAAGATCATGCAGAAGATGTGTCACGCCGTGCTCAAGGAGACCGGCCATGGCGACGATCCGATGCTGAAGGTGGCGCTCGAGCTCGAGAAGATCGCGCTCAGCGACCAGTACTTCATCGACCGCAAGCTCTACCCGAACGTCGACTTCTATTCGGGCATCACGTTGAAGGCGATGGGCTTCCCGGTCTCGATGTTCACCGTGCTGTTCGCGGTCGCCCGCACCGTCGGCTGGATCAGCCAGTGGAGCGAGATGATCGAGGACCCGCAGCAGAAGATCGGCCGTCCGCGCCAGCTCTACACCGGCGTCACCCGCCGCGACTACGTCGCGATGAAGGACCGCAAGTAAGATTGGCCTCAGGGCTTTCAGAACGGCGCCATCGCAAGATGGCGCCGTTCTTGTTTGCGCGCAAAGACCGATCGTACCGCTCGCCGCTTGCTGCCACGCACAACAACAAGTCGATGCGTCGCGCCCGCAAACGCTTGACAGTCGAAACGCTCCGCGCGCATTCTTACACTAAGTAAGAATGACGACAGGGACGGAAATGCCGGAGCAGCCGAGAAGTCGGCGGCAGACGCGCGCTGCCATTTTGACCCATCTGCTTCAGTCGGGCGGCTCGTTTCGCCCGCCGCTGGCCAAGGCCGTGCGCCTGTCGGAAGCGAGCCTGTCGCGCATCCTGTTCGACCTGAAGGCCGAGGGCCTGATCGAGGAAGTGCGGCGCCCTGCCCCTTACGTCGGCGGCCCGACCGGTCTCGTGTCGCTCGATGGCTCGGTCGCCCTCGCAGCCTTCGAGCTGACGGCTCAGCATCTCAGCGCCGGCGTCGGCGGCCTGTCGGGCGAGTTGCACTACACCGAGCGTGTGCCGCTGCCGAAGACGCCCACCGTCGAGACGGTCGGCCGGGCGTTTCGCCAAGCGATGACATTGCTGCGCGACTGGACGCGGCGCCGCCGGATCACGCTTTCCCAGATCGGCGTCTCCATTCCCGGCCTCGGCCGTCTCAGCAAGTCGGCCAATCCGATCATTCCCTGCGACGTCGCGCGTATCAGCGACATGTTCGGCGAGATGTTCGCCGACGTGCCGCTTGAATTCACCAATTCGGTCGTCGCACACGCCACCTTTCACCGCTGCCGCACGGAAAACTATCCGTTCAGCGACACCCATCTGTTCGTCTTCGTCAGCCAGGGCGTTGCCGGCGCCTGGATGGACGATCCAACCGAGGCCGACGCCCTCCAGCCGGTCGAGCTCGGCCATATGGTGTTCGGTCCCGAGGGGCCACCTTGCCGCTGCGGCCACCATGGCTGCGTCGAGGCGTACACGTCGCTTCCTGCGCTGGCGGAGCTTCTCGGCATTGCCGAAGCCGACTTGCTCCAGCTCGGCAGCGAATGGGTGAACACGATCCCGCTCGCCTCGCGCGTGCGCCAGGAGCTGCGCCGGCGCTTGTTCCGGCTTGGCCTTGCCATCGGCAATACGTTGAACGTGAAGCCGTGCGGCGGCGTCGCGATCAGCGGCTGGCCGTCGCTTCTCGCCGACGAAGACCGCAACGCCGTGATCGAAGGCCTGGACGCCTGTCTGCTGGGCGGTCGAAAATTGGCGCAGGTGTCCCTCGCCTTCGTGCCGCCGTCGACCGGCAACGATCCGCAGGCTGCGCTCGCCTTCGCCGCCTTCCGTCTCGCCGGCCGCGGCGGCATGGCCGCGGCATCGACGGAGGCGGCCTGACATGCGCTGAGCCTGCACGGCCCACACACGCCGAGATTTCACACCGGGAGGAACTGCCATGCCGATCACCACAACAAGGCGCCGTCTGCTCGCTGGATCCGTTGCCACGCTCGCACTGCCGGCATTTGCGCGCGCGCAAGGCGCGGTCAAGCCGCGCCTGACCGTGATCTCGCAATGGTCCGCCGGCAGTGATGGCGCGGCCATCACGGCGCTCGGCAAGAAGTTCGAGGAGAAGGGCGGCGTCTGGCAGCATTCGCCCGTCCCCGGCTTCACCACTGAGATGATGAACAAGCTGCGGGCTCAGATCATGGCCGGCGATCCGCCGGCCTGTTCGCAGCTCAAGGGCCCCGAGATTGCGGCCTGGTCGAAGATTGCCCCGACCGTCGATCTCGATGCTCTCGTCGCTGCCGCTGGTTACGAAAAGGTCGTCGCGCCAGACCTTGCGAAATTGCACAAGCCGGGCGGCAAGTGGATTGCATTGCCCTTGCAGATCTACAGCACCAACATGCTGTTCCTCTCCAAACGCGCAATGGACAAGGCCAAGGCCGACAAGATCCCCGTCACATGGGCTGACTTCAACGACCTCGCCGAAAAGATGAAAGCAGGCGGTGTCGCCTTTCCGATTGCCAATGGCGGGACCCGCCCGGACGACGGGCAAAAATTCGAGGCCGCCCTGGCCGGCATCAGTCCTCTCGCTTACCGCGCCGCCATGATGAATCTCGAGAAGAAGGCCCTGGAAGGTCCGGAAATCAAGGCTGCGTTCGCGCAGGTGCGCAAGATTGCCGACTGGATGGACCCCAACGTCGGCGCCCAGCACTTTTCGACCAATTTGAAGCGCTTCATCGACGGCGACATGGGCATGATGATCATGGGCGGCTGGGCGCAAGGCGTATTGCGCAACGCCGGTTTCAAGTTCGAGGACTTCATCATCGCCCCGGGCCCGAGCGACAACAGCAAGCCGGTCTTCCTGCTGAATGCCGATGCCTTCATCTTCTGGCAGCGCAAGGAGGCGGACCTGCAAGCCGGCCAGACGCTGATGGCGCAGCTCGTCATGGATCCGGCGATCCAGACCATGTACTCGCAGATCACGGGGTCGATCCCGGTACGCACCGATGTCGATCTGTCCGGCGAAGGCTGGTCCGAGGGGCAACGAACGACCGCAAAGGCCCTGAAGGACGCCATCGCCAGCAATCAGGCCGTCCTCAGCATGGCGCACAATATGGCGCAGGAAAACGGCATGACGGCCGCGATGATCGACGTGATCACGGAGTACGTGAAGAACAAGACGATCAAGCCCGAGCAGGCGGCCGCGCGCCTCGCCGAGGCCGTCGAGAGCTCACGTTGAGCAATGCCACTGCGATGAAAGCAGGCCGGCCGGCGTTTCCCGAATGGGTGCGCCGGCTGCCCGAATATCTGATGATCTGGGTGCCGCTGCTGCTGTCCGCCGCGCATCTCGTCTCGTTCTCGCTGTGGACGATCTGGATCTCGTTCACACCGTCCACGCTCGTTCCTGTTACGGGCTGGGTGGGCTTGCGCAACTACTCGGCGGTCGGGGCATCGCGGAACTGGCAGATAGCTCTCGACAATCTGCTGCTGTTTGGCATCTCCTTCGTGGTGTTGAGCGCGGCGACCGGCCTCGTGCTTGCGATCCTGCTCGATCAGCGCATTCGCGGCGAAAACGTGCTGCGATCCGTCTTCCTCTATCCCCTCGCGGTGTCCTTCGTGGTCACCGGCACGGTCTGGAGCTGGCTGCTCAACCCTGGCCTTGGAATCCAGAAGCTCGTCCACGATCTCGGCTGGACCTCCTTCAAGTTCGACTGGCTGATCGACCGCGACATGGCGATCTGGACCATTGTCGTCGCCGCGATCTGGCAATCCTCCGGCTTTGCCATGGCACTGTTCCTTGCTGGCCTTCGGTCCGTCGATGCCGACATCATCAAGGCCGCGCAGATCGACGGCGCGGGACCGATCCGGATGTACCGGCGCATCATTCTGCCGTCGCTTTGGCCGATCACCATCACCGTTGTCGTGATCCAGCTGCAGTTCGCGATCTCGACGTTCGATCTTGTCCGCGCGCTTACCAATGGCGGGCCGGGTATTGCGACCCAGCTGCCGGCCCTCGTCGTCTACGACCTGATGTTCCAGCGCAGCCTGCTCGGCCGGGGGGCCGCGGCGGCAGTCCTCATGTTGCTCATTCTTCTCGCGGTCCTGCTGCCCTATGCAGCGTGGCGGTATGTCCGGCGGCGGCGGTCGAGCCATGCGTGAGCGAACCTTCGCACCAAGCCGGGTTTTGATCTACCTCATCGTCTTGCTGGTGGCTGCCGCATGGCTCGCGCCATTGGTCGTTGTCGTACTGAACTCGCTCCGCACCAACGAGGAGATCGCGCAGGGGTCGATGATCGGCTGGCCGCAACATCTGGCCTGGAGCAATTACGCCGCGGCCTGGAGCGGCTTCTGTGTCGCCGAGACCTGCGCCGGCATCCGGCCATACATGCTGAACTCCGCGCTGGTCACGATTCCCGCGACGATCTTCTCGACCTTGCTCGGTGCGGTCGCGGGTTACGCGGTGTCGCTCTGGCGTTTTCGCGGCGATACCTGGATCTACGGAATCGTCACCCTTGGCCTTTTCCTTCCCCAGCAGATGCGCTTGCTGCCCTGGACCATCGTGCTGCGGGACATTGGACTCATCAACACGCTGGCGGGCCTCGTGCTGATTCATACGATCCAGGGGCTGTCCTTCACCACGCTGTTCTGCCGAAACTACTATGTCGCCATTCCCCATGACTTGATCAGGGCCGCGCGTATCGATGGCGCCGGGTTCTTTCGCATCTTCTGGCGCATCGTCCTGCCGCTCTCGCCTCCCATCCTGATCGTCACCGTGATTTGGCAGTTCACGCATATCTGGAACGAATTTCTCTATGGCGTGACGTTC
Source organism: Bradyrhizobium sp. 199 (assembly GCF_023073355.1). GTDB lineage: Bacteria > Pseudomonadota > Alphaproteobacteria > Rhizobiales > Xanthobacteraceae > Bradyrhizobium. Next base: position 1,257,154 of record NZ_JADPJI010000005.1, on the reverse strand, counting down.
ACGAGCGGCCAGCAGCAGCCCGTCACCGCCGCTCTCATCGCGCTATCTGCCGCAGTCGCAGACATCCCGCAGCATGGCGTTCAGAGCGCCGCGGTGATCATCGCGGCGCTCCCCACTTTGTTGATTTATGTCCTTGGCGGCAGGTACTTCGTGCGAGGCCTCACCGCCGGGGCCGTGAAATGATGAGGCCGCCATGGCAGCACTGAGCATTCGCGCCCTGTCGAAGCGCTACGCCAATCTGGAGGTGCTGAAGGGCATCGATCTCGACATCGAAAGCGGCGAGTTCACCGTGCTGGTCGGGCCATCCGGATGCGGCAAGTCCACGCTGCTCAACATCGTTGCCGGGCTCGATCAGCCGAGCGCGGGGACAGTCGAGATCGGCGGGCGCGTGGTCAATGACGTCGCGCCCAAGGATCGCGACATCGCCATGGTGTTCCAGTCCTACGCGCTCTATCCCTCGATGACGGTGCGCCAGAACATCACCTTCGGCATGGAATGCCGTGCTGTAGCCCGGGCCGAGCAGGAGAAGGCGGTCGCGAACGTGGCGAAGCTGCTCCAGATCGAGCCGCTGCTCGGCCGCAAGCCGTCGCAATTGTCCGGCGGCCAGCGTCAGCGCGTGGCGATGGGGCGCGCGCTGGTGCGCGATCCCCTGCTCTTCCTGTTCGACGAACCGCTCTCCAACCTCGATGCCAAGCTACGCTTGGAGATGCGGATGGAGATCAAGCGCCTGCACCAGCGCATTGGCGCAACCATCGTCTATGTCACCCACGACCAGATCGAGGCGATGACGATGGCAACGCGGATCGCCGTGATGCATCGCGGCGTGGTGCAGCAGTTCGCCGATCCCGACACGGTGTATCGCTACCCCGCCAACCTGTTCGTGGCGCGCTTCATGGGATCGCCGCCGATGAACACGATGCCGGCGCGGCTCGAGGCAGATAGCGACGGGCCGATGGTCGTGATCGGGGCAGGACGATCGGACGAGTTTCGCCTTCGTCTGCAAGGATACGATGCGGCCGCCCCCTATCTCGGCCGCGAGGTGGTGTTCGGGATCAGGCCGGAATGCATCGCCGAGGGGGACCGCGCGTTCTCCGGCGCCGCAAGCGCGCCGGTTGTCGTCACCGCGCCGGTCGAGATGGTGGAGCCCACTGGTGCCGAGACCATCGTCTTGCTCCGGCTCGGTGGCGAGCCGGCGCAGGCACGTCTCTCGCCGGACGTCCGCCCCACGCCCGGCACCTCTGCCCCCTTCGCGCTCGATACGCGCCGCATTTGCCTGTTCGACCCCGAAACGGAGCGACTGATCGCATGACAAAGACGAGCTATGCCGGCCTCGCGGACCGCGTGGTGCTGATCACCGGTGGCGCCAGCGGTATCGGTGCCGCCTTCGTGCGCGCCTTTGCTGCACAAGGCGCCCGCGTCGGGTTCCTCGACATCGACCAGGCGGCCGGCCAGGCGCTGGCCGCGGAAGTCGCGGCCTCGGGCGGGACCGCACCACTGTTCGTGCCCTGCGATCTCCTGGACATCGATGCCTTGCGCTCAGCCATTGTGCAGGTCCAGCGATCGCTCGGCGACGCCGCGGTGCTGGTCAACAATGCCGCCAACGACCAGCGCCAGATACTGGCCGAGGTCACACCCGCCGAGTTCGACTGGATGATCGGGGTCAATTTCAAGCACGTCTTCTTTGCCGCGCAAGCGGTGGTGCCGCAGATGCAAGCACGCGGCGGCGGCTCGATCATCAACATGTCGTCGATCGCCTGGATGCGCGGTGCACCGGCCCTGCCGGTCTACGCCGGGGCCAAGGCCGCGATCGTCGGCTTCACCAACTCGCTGGCCCGTTCGGTCGGTCCCGACCGCATCCGCGTCAACGCGATCGCGCCGGGCATGGTCGTTACCGAGCGGCAGCGCCGGCTCTGGTATCCGGACGAGCAGGTCATCGCCGAGATGCGCTCGCGCCAGGCGGTTCCGGATGCGGTCACGCCCGAGGACATCGCCAACATGGCGCTGTTCCTCGCCTCCGACGAAAGCCAGCGTATCACCAGCCAGTGTTTTCGGGTCGACGCTGGTCTCGGCTAGAGCACGATCCGAGTTGCTGTTCGTAGAGGTCCGCTCTGTCGCCGATAGCAGCCATGCTCTCGTACCTCACCCAGGTGCGAGTTGGGCCACAACCGGACCCATGCAACGCAGCAATCAGGTTCTATTCGATCACTTCGTCGGCCTGCGCCAGCAGCGCAGGCGGCACCTTGATACCAAGGTGCTTCGCAGTTTTCAGGTACCAGTGAGCGGCGCTGGATCTCCGCATACAGGCGCTCGGCGCGGCGCCTGACAGGAAATCCCACAAACGTCGCGATAGCCAGTGCGTCCGCCTGAACCTCACGGCGGATGCATTCGTACATCGCATGATGAAGTGGTCGGGTAGTCCCTCAAAATCATTCATCATAATCCTAGTGATGCAGGTTTTTTAGGCCCTGGAGATCGCCGGCTTCTGGGCAATAGGGGATAGAAGCCGGCGATCCCTTCGGGCGCCTGCTTCGGCACCGGGCACATACTATCGGAGTGTCTGGTGCTAGCAATTCGAAACGCACTCCCTTCAAGCCAGCCGAAACGGCCGTAGCAGTCGCGTTGAGAGTAAAAACTCTTTCGGGACGTGCGACGCGCGGACGCCGCGCACCGTGTCTTGCTTTTTGATGGTTAACAGTGAACTTCGTTTACCTGAAACCAAAAAAGTGAGTGCGATCGGCCTCCGCAGCAATTTCGGAAGAAGCCCACATTAAGCGTTTCTCGCTTTACTCCCGGCTAAAACCGCTGGGGAGCGACCATGAAATTTCATCAAGATGATCGAGGGAACGTATCCTTCCTGTTTGCAATCTGCCTTGTGCCGCTGCTGGTCCTTATCGGCATGGCAATCGACTACACCCGAGCGGTCAACGCGCGGACGGCGATGCAAACTGCCCTCGATAACGCCGCGCTGATGGCGATGAAGGATTCGATCGGGCTAACTCCTTCCGAGATTACCGCTAAGGCTAAGTCCTATTTCCAGGGGCTTTTCACACGCAAGGACGTTGGAAGCCTCGTAGTAACAGCCGATTACGTGCCGGACACAGGCAAAGGCGCATCAGTCAAGCTCGGTGCGACGGGGCAGATTCCGACGGACTTCATGAAGATTGCTGGGTTCCCCACGATGAACCTTGGCGTCGATTCCACAGCATCCTGGGGCAATACGCGCCTTCGCGTGGCCCTTGCGCTGGATGGGACCGGATCGATGGCGCAGCACGGCAAGCTGCCCGCAATGCAGAAGGCCGCCAAGAGCCTCATCGACCAGTTAAGTGCGAATTCGAAGACGCCTGAAGATCTCTATATCTCCGTGGTGCCCTTCTCCACCCATATCAACACCGCATCAAATTATCAGAAGGGCTGGCTGGATTGGACCGAGTGGGAAGAGGCCAACGGAACCTGCAGCAAGGGCGGCAAAACGAGGACCAAATGCATCGGTAACGGTGGCACTTGGACCGCGGCCGATCACGCCAGCTGGAACGGCTGCATCACCGATCGTGACGAGCCCTACGATGTCGACAAAACTCCACCCACTAACATGGCGACCAGCTTCCAGCCTGAGCAGTTCAACCAGTGTCCTGTTGAGCTGATGCCGCTCTCAACAGACTGGAGCAAGCTCAAGGCCCGCATCGACACGATAAAATCAGGCGGGCCCACCAACCAGCCGGTTGGTATGGCCTGGGCATGGCTGTCGTTGATGCCAGGCGATCCGCTCAACGCGCCTGCGCAGACAAGCGGCTACAACTACAAGAACATCATCATCGTGCTCAGTGACGGTTTGAACACGAAGAACAAAAAGGCAGGCAATGGCTCTGACCACTCCACCTACGTAGACGGCCGCCAGCGCTTGCTCTGTGACAACATCCGCAAGGACAAGGTCATCGTTTATTCGATACAGGTTAATACCGACAAAGATCCGGAATCCGACGTACTGAAGTACTGCGCGACCACACCTGGCAACTTCTTCATGCTGACCTCTGCGGATCAGATTTTGTCGGCCTTCGACCAGATTGTGGCCTCGCTTTCCAAGCTCCGGCTGGCCAGGTGATGATCGTGGAAGACCAAGTTCAGGTTCGCTGTACCCGGTGCAAAAACGTCTTTCGTGAACGGGCACCCCGCTTGCAGGATGGCTTCTCGCGTCAGTGTCCTTCGTGCGAAACTGTCATTTGCTTCAATGAGGCGGCTGCCGACCCGAACATCAGAAGGGGTTACGAGAGGCGCGAGCGGTGAAAAAGAGGATGAGGGCGCTGGAGCATGAACTTCTCGAACGCAGCGCGGCGTCGAGCTTGCCGCGACGGTTTTCTGGAAGGGGAGCGGCCGTTACGACGACGATGTGGTTTAATGACCCACGTCGCGCTGGGCTTCCGTTCACGGCCCGCCTTAAGCTTTAAGACGAGGATGATCAAACCTAACAAGGTTAAGCCGCCAGCGAGCAACAGAAGGATCATCTCGAGCACGATTGATGCTCCCGCTGAGCTTTGTCCACTCAGCGGACGACGGCTGCGGCACCGTCCTTGCTCGGGACCAGCCAATCGACCGAAAGCAGGCACACTTCAGTGACAAGCGCTTCGGCCGAGGCGGTCGAGATGCCGGCGCGCTGGAACCGGAGGATTTTCTTGCGCTGCCTGCTGATCTGCGAGCGCATATGCTCGATCTCCGGGCGGAGGACCGCGACCTATTCCCCTGGCTGTCCAGCTACGTCTGCTTTCGACAAAGTAGCGATTAACAAGGCCACGCTCCGCCATGTCGCCTAAGGACCACTACCGGACCTTGCTCATTTTACAGATCAGCGAAGGGGCATCGAAAAGGTGAAGCGAGTTTCTTCACTTGTTGAGCTTACGTCCAGAGTACCGTCATGTGCCTTCGCTATCTGCGCCGCAATGTGAAGACCCAAGCCAAGACCTTGGCGACTGGCTCGGACCTCGCCTCGGAAGAATGGCTCGAATAGCCTGCCCATGGCGGCCTCAGGTATGGGTTCGCCGCTGTTGGCGACTGACAGTCTGAACAGCCCATCTTCCGTCGCGGCGCGCACGCGAACCGGCTCATTGGACGCGCCATGGCTGAGCGCGTTCCCGACGAGGTTGGACACCAATTGCCCTATTCTGCTCCTGTCGCAATCGACGGGAACATCGATCGCATATTCGGCTTCGATGCGGCGACCGGGCGAAGACAGCCGCAGCTCATCGATCACCTGGTGCAACACAGGTTCGAGCGGTCTGCGGGAATTGCGATCAAGCGTGATACCTCCACCGAGACGGCCCCGCGCGAAATCGAGCACGTTATCGATCAGCCCGGCCATCCGCAGAACGGTCGTCTCCAGCATTGCGATGACCTGGTGCTCTTTGTCGCTCTTTGCATCGCGACCGAGGATGCGGGCCCCGGCACTTATCGAAGCCAGAGGATTTCGGAGGTCGTGGCCGAGCACGGCAATGAACTGCTCGCGCAACTCCGAAGTCTCGCGTTCGCTTTCCAGATTGGTTTTTGCGACGTCGCGCGCTTGCAGAAGCTCATGCTCGTAGCGTCGTCTATCCGTGGCCTTGATCAACGCCAGCCGGGTGAACAGTGCCCCGCCGGCGGCGTCCCGCCCTTCGCGCGCGTTCGCAATCATCTGGAGCGGCCCGCCCGCCGCCGTGACCATGTCGATCGCAAACTCGTCGTAGAAGCCCTGCATCCGCAGCAGCGGTGCAATGTGGGTTTCAAAATAGATGCGACCTGCCATGTTGAGAAAGTCGCTGAACCGTTTGCCTACCATGTGCTCGGCGGTGTGGCCGATCCAGCCGAGAAGCGTCTTGTTCACGCGCTCGATGCGCCCGTTAGGCAGCAGAGTGATGTACGCGCACGGAGCGTTCTCGAACATGTCTTCGAAATCGTCGATCCGCGGATCAGTCACCGAATGCCTCAGACAAAAGTTCGCATGGCCGCGACAACTTCGTCGGGCGCGCTGAGATTGGGGCAATGGCCCGTAGCCTTGAGGAAGACGATCTCGCTGTTCCGGATTGTGCGATTGACGAATTCGCCAACAGGTCTCGACGCGATAATGTCATCGCTGCACTGAAGGATCAGCGTCGGAACATCGAGTTTAGCGAGGTCCGCGCGGTTGTCGGACATGAACGTGACCCGGGCGAATGCCTTGGCGATGTCCGGATCAGTTCGGCAGAAACTGTTGGTCAATTCCTGGCCAAGCTCGGGCCGATCGGGATTGCCCATGATCGCGGGTGCCATCTGGACCGACCAGCCCATGTGATTGGAGTCCAAGAACTGAAGAAGTTCACCGATTTGTCCTTCGGTGAAGCCGCCAAAATAATCGCCGTCGTCGACGTACCGCGGCGAAGGACCAATCATCACGAGCTTGCCGAACATGCCCGGCGCCTTCTGCGCCGCCAGCGCGCCGATCATACTGCTGACCGAATGTCCGACGAATACCGCATCCGCCAGACCAAGCTCGCGTCCGATCTCGACGACATCGTCGGCATAGCCCGCCAATGACGAATATTTCTCCTTGTCGTAGGCTTTCAGGTCAGAACCGCCCGCCCCGACGTGGTCGAAACACACCGTCTTGAACTCGCTCACGAAGGCAGGCTCCACGAAACGCCACATGTTCTGGTCACAGCCGAAGCCATGGGCAAAAACCATACTCTGCCCGCCCGTTCCGCGAACATGGACGTTGTTTCGTTCGATTGCGCCCATCAGCTCTCCCCCCGGAACTTGCCTCCGGTGTGTCAAATCCTAACACTGATACGCTGTCGGGTGCCAGTTACCGATTGGCGGGAGGCCCCCTCATTAGAACACGAGCGGGCGTGACGGAGTGATCCCACAACTGACTGGAGTCCGCTAAGGGTCACAAGCCGCCGATCACGCTCCGGAACCCTCGTCCTAGCTCGTCTGCCTGCCCTTGCGCATCGTCGCCAGCACGATGTCGGCCGCGAGCACGCTCGGCGATTTGTTGCCGGTCGACATGATCGTGTCGAGCTGGGCGAAGGCTTCCACCTGCCGTCGGCGTAGCGGTGAATCCCTCAGAAGCTCCGACAGCGCCGGCGCCAATTTCTCCGGCGTACACTCCTCTTGCAAGAACTCCGGGATGACATCCTTGCCGATCACGAGATTGGCAAGGATCACCGAGGAGACGCGGATCGCGCGGCGCAGGATAAAGGCTTCAATCGCGCCGACGCGATAGGCCGTCACCATCGGAATGCCCGATAGTGCGAGTTCCAGCGTCACCGTGCCGGACTTGGCGAGTGCCGCTCGTGCAATCCGGAACGCGGCGCGCTTCTCGTTTTCGCCGGTCACGATCTGCGGCTTGACCGGCCAGTTCGCGATGCCTTCGCGGATCGTGCCTTCGAGGTGCGGCATGGTCGGCAGCATCAGCTCGAACGCGCGCCCTTCCGCCTGCAACCGGCCGAGCGTTGCGCCAAACACCTCGATATGATGCCTGACCTCGCTGCGACGGCTGCCGGGCAACACCAGCAGCACGGGCGGCTCGCCGGCCCGCCGCGCCTGCTCCTCCGCGTTCGGCCGCAGCGAGGACAATTGCTCGATGAGGGGATGGCCGACATAGCTGCACGGCGGCCCGCCGAGCTTGCGGTATTCCGCCGGCTCGAACGGCAACAGGCCGAGCACATGGTCGACATAGCCGAGCATCGTCCGCGCCCGCCCCGGCCGCCACGCCCAGAGCTGCGGCGAAACATAGTCGACAACCGGGATCGCCGGATTGCGCGCACGCACGCGGCGCGCGACGCGATGGGTGAAATCGGGGCTGTCGATGATGACGAGCGCGTCCGGCGCGGCCTCCAGCACGGCGTCGGCCGTCTTCCGGATCAGCCGCAGGATCTTCGGCAATTGCTGCACCACCGCGGCGAAGCCGACGATGGAGAGCTCCTCGATCGGAAACAGCGATTCGAGCCCCTCGCGCGCCATGGTGCGGCCGCCGACGCCGACGAATTGCACGCCGTCGCCGAGGCGCTGGCGCAGCACCTTCATCAAGGCACTGCCGAGCCGGTCGCCGGATTCCTCCGTGGCGATCAGGAAGATCTTGCGCTGTGGATCGCGGCCTTGCATCACGCCGGCAGGCCGATGACGAAGAGATATTTCGCGTCGGCGAAGGCGATCATCGCCTGCGGCTCCGCGGCGATGGTGTTGCCGGCAATGACGGCGATGCCGGCCAAGCCCGCGGCGGCAACACCTTCGAGGGTGCGCGGCCCGATCGTCGGCAGGTCGAAGCGAAGATCCTGGCCGCTCTTGGGCGCCTTCACCAGCACGCCGCGGCCCGTGGCGGCGCGGATGCGCCCCTCCTCGCGCAGGCGCGCCACGCGCGCGAGCAGCGCGTCGGTGCCCTCGATGTCCTCGACCGCCACCACGTGGCCGTCGATCACCACCACAGCCTGGCCGATGTCGAACGGACCGAGCGCGGTCAGCACCGCACGGCCGCGCGCGATGTCGGTCTGGCCGGTGTCGCTCGGCCAGGCGCGGCTGATGCAGCCCTCGGGCATCAGCAGGTCGGGCGCGACATCCTTGATGCCGACCATGCGAAAGCCGTCCTGCTCGAGAATGCGCCCGACGCCGGACAAGAGATGATCGTCGCCGCCGCGAAAGGCGCGGATGACGTTACCGAGCAGGCGTAGCGTCTTGACGTCGAACCGGATCTCCGAGAGCGAGGGCCGCACCAGCGTGCCGATGAAGATCAGGTCGCGGCAGCCTTCCTCGCGAAACAGCCGCATCGCGCGGCCGAGCTGGCCGACCGAGATCCAGCGGTGACGGAATTTCTCCACCCGCGCCGGATCGCAGGCCCCGCGGAGAGGAAACAGCACCGGCGTGATGCCGCGGGCCGCGAGCGAGTCGGCGACCGCAAACGGCATTGCGCCGCCGCCGGCGACGATCCCGACCGGCGGTGCAATCTCCGACGCCGCCGATGTCATGCCCGCGGCCATCCCAACATCACTTCGCGATTGCGGGAAGACAGAGCGGGCGCTTGCCCTTGCCGATGAAGTCGAGAATCTCGGCGATAGCCGGATCTTCGCCCGCGAGCGGCCTGGATGCCTCCAACCGCTCGGCGAAGGTGCCGGGACCGTGGAAGAGTTTTTGGTAGAACCCACGCACGGTCGCGAGCCGCTGCTTGGTGAACTTGCGCCGCTTCATGCCGATCAGGTTGAGGCCCTCCAGCACCGCATATTGGCCGTTCACGAGGCCAAACGGGATGATGTCGTCGCGCACGCCACACACGCCGCCGACCATGACCTGCGGCCCGATGCGGGTAAACTGGTGCACGGCGGACAGTCCGCCGATGAAGACGAAGTCGCCAATCTCACAATGACCGCCGAGCGTTGCCGACGTCGCGAAGATGACGTCATTACCGACATGGCAATCGTGGCCGACATGGCTGCAGTTCATGAAATAGCCGCGGTCGCCAACCGTGGTGACCCCGCCGCCGCCGACGGTGCCGGCGTTCATGGTGACGGATTCGCGGATGGTGCAGGCCGAACCGATGTTGAGCTTCGTCAATTCGCCGCGATAGCTGAGCGATTGCGGCGGCGTGCCGAGCGAGGCGAACGGATAGATGGTGCAATCGTCACCGATCGTGGTTTGCGCGGTGACATGCACGTGTCCGATCAGCTTGCAGTTCGCGCCGATCACGACGTTCGGGCCGATGATGCAATAGGGCCCGATCTCGGTACCCTCGCCGATCACGGCGCCGTCCGCGATCCGTGCGGTGGGATCAATCTTGCTCATCAAGCAATCTTACTCGTTAGGAAGCTCTGATTATGTATTGAAGTCGCTCAGTTTTCCGGTGGTTAGCGCGACTATGCCCGATCTGTCCAGTGACGTATCATCTCTGGCTGTTTCAAGTATCGGATGAGGCGGTCTTCCCGGTCTCCCAACACCTTCATGTGGAGCTTCAGCACTCGTGGTCAGGGCCTTGGCATTTCTGCTCGTACAGCTCGCGGGCGCACCGATCGTCTCGGAAACGGTCGAGACCGGCGATCGCGAGCGCATCGACCTCGCGAGGTTCGAATGCCGCGACATCAGTCGCAGCACGGTACTTCAGCGGGTCTGCTACGACCACGCGCAGCGCGACCTCGTCGTCGCGACTGGCGGCTTCTATGCGCGCTATTGCGGCGTCGCGGCCGAGACGGTCGACCGCCTTCTGGGGGCGCCGTCCATGGGCAAGTTCTTCAACCGGCATATCAGGCGCGATGCCGCCGGCAGCCGGTACGATTGCAGCGCGTGAGCCCCAGGCCGAGGTGCCTCAGTCCGTCAGCATGGCGCCGACATCGGCTTCCGCAACCACCTGCCCGTTGACCTTGGCGTCACCGTGAAACCACCACATGGCCTTGCGGCGGCCGACCGAGCGCATGTGGTACTCGATAGTGTCGCCGGGCAACACGGGCTTGCGGAACTTGCATTTGTCGATGGTGAGAAAATAGACCGCCCGCGGCTTCTCGGTGCCTTCGACCGACTTGATGCCGATCACGCCCGCGGTCTGCGCCATTGCCTCGATCATCATGACGCCGGGATAGACCGGGCGCTCCGGGAAATGCCCCTGGAAGGCCGGCTCGTTGAAGGTGACGTTCTTGATGCCGATACCGCTGTAATCGGCGCGGATATTGATCACGCGGTCGATCAGCAGCATCGGAAAGCGGTGCGGCAGGGTCTGGAGGATCGCGTTGATGTCCACCAGCTCGAACTTAACAGGTGATTCCGCCGTCATTCCCGTCCCTCGTCCTTCGCATCGGCCTTGCTGTCGCGTACCAGGCGCTCCACCGCGATGATCTCCTTGAACCACTGCTTGGTCGGTTTGGCAAAAAAACCACCCCAGCGTCCGCCTGCCGGGATGTCGTCCTTGACGCCGCTCATCGCGGTGACCTGGGCTCCATCTCCGATTTTGAGGTGGTTGTTGATGCCGACCTTGGCTCCCAGCGCCACGTTGTCGCCGATGGTCAGACTGCCCGCGAGGCCGATCTGGGCCGCCAGCAGGCAGTTCCGGCCGATGGTCACATTGTGGCCGATCTGGACCTGATTGTCGATTTTGGTGCCTTCCCCGATCACGGTGTCGCGCAAGGAACCGCGATCGATCGTGGTGCCGGCGCCGACCTCCACATTGTTCTGGATCAGCACGCGGCCGGTCTGCGGCACTTTCAGATGGCCCTCGGGGCCGAAGAAGATGAAGCCGTAGCCGTCCTGGCCGATCGAGCAGCCGGGATGGATCAGCACGTCGTTGCCGATCAGGGCGCACTGGATGGCAGTGCGGGCGCCGACATTGCAGTCCCGGCCGATCTTGACTCCGGGACCGATCACCGCGCCGACGCCGACCACCGTGCCGCTGCCGATCTCAACGTCCGGCCCGATCACCGCCAAGGGATCGACGATCACGCCGTCCTCGAGCCGGGCCGTGGGATCGATGATCGCCGACGGCGCAATACCGTCATCGCCGACCCAGGATTGCGGCCTGAGCGCATCGCCATGCCATTCGCGCGCGAGCCTGACGAAGGCCCGGAACGGCTGCGCCACCCGCAGCACGGCCACATGCGTGGGCACCTGGGCCTCGAAGCGCGGGCTGACCAGGCACGCGCCCGCCTTGGTCGATTTGAGCTCGTCGCCGTATTTCAGGTTGTCGAAGAACGCCAAATGCATCGGGCCCGCTTCGTCGAGCGAAGCAAGGCCCGTGATGATTTGGCCGCCCCTGTCGGGATCGACCAGCTCCGCCTTGGTCAGCGTGGCAATGTCAGCCAGCGCTGAGGCAGGCGGCTTTGTGAAGAAGATCGGCTGCGCCATTCCACCCCGTCGCGGTCCGGCTTCGGCATGAAGCGGCCAGGCCGCATCATGCCCCATCTCTTGGAATGGCACGATCCCTTTCGGAAACCGGCTCCAGTGATCCGGATCGTGCCGTGCTGAGCGAATTAGAACGAGGTGCCGCCGCCGAACCGGAACTCCTGCGTGCGATCGTACTTGCCCTTGCTGAGCGGCACGGCGTAGTCGAAGCGCAGCGGACCGAACGGCGACTGCCAGATCAGGCCGACACCGACCGACGAGCGGATGACCTTGCTGTCGTCATAGACGAGTCCGGTACAGGTGCCTGTCGAGGACGGATTGACGGTCGACGGGATACAGCCGGGCGTGTTGACTTCGTTGGTCGCTGTCCAACTCGTCGGCCCCTTATAATCGTACAGGCCGCCGGCATCAGCATAGACCGCACCCTTCAGACCCACTTCCTTCGGCAGGAACCAGAACGGCATCTGCAGTTCGAGCGATGCGCCCCAGTATTTGGTGCCGCCGAGCGCGTCGTGCGAACCGAACGGATTCAAATCGCGCGGGCCGATGCCGTTCGGGGCAAAGCCGCGGACGAGGTTCGAACCCATCTGGAAGTGATCGAGCATGCGCAGATCGCTGCCGATCTTGTTCAGCATGCCGCTCTGCACGCGGACGAGGCCGACGATGTCGGACACCAGCGGGGCATAGTACTTCGCATCGACGACGGACTTCAGGTAGGACACGTCGCCGCCGACGCCCGCGAAATCCTGACGAAAGTCGACGAGCAGACCGTCGGTGGGGTTCTTGTTGTTGTCCAGCGTGTTGTAGGTCAGCGTGTAGCCGAGCGCCGAGGTCAAAGTCTTGCCGTTGGCAAGCTCCTTGCGCACCGGCAGCGAAGCTTCGCCGTCCACGTAGCAGCCGAGGCCGTTGGTGGACGCAGCCAAGGGCGTACCCGTCAGCGCCGAATAGGCCGGGCTCGGGTTGAACGCCGCGGAGAGCGGGTCATTGTTACAGTTCGCCAGGTAGGACGGCAGCGTGATTTGCTGCTGATAGATCGAGTAGCGCAGCTGCAGCGACAGATCTTCACGCAGGGAGAAGCCGAGGCGCGGCGAGAAGCCGAGCGTCTTGGTGCCGTAGGAGATGTAGCTGTTTGACAGCTGCTGGCGCTGATAGAGGTCGAGGCCGAGCGCGACGCGGTAGTCGAGCAGATACGGCTCGACGAACGACAGCGAGTAGCCGCGTGCATACTGGCCATAGGTCACCGCCGCCTTGGCGAACAGGCCGCGGCCGAGCAGATTGCGCTCGGAGACCGAGACTTCGGCGAGCGCGCCGTCGGTGGTGGAGTAACCGCCAGAGATCGAGAAGTCGCCGGTCGATTTCTCTTCCATGTCCACGATCAGGACCACGCGGTCGCTCGACGAGCCGGGCTCCGTCGTGATCTTCACGCTCTTGAAGTAATCGAGGTTCTTGAGGCGCCGCTCGGCACGGTCGACCAGCGCGCGGTTGTAGGCATCGCCCTCGGAGACGTCGAACTCGCGGCGGATCACGTAGTCGCGGGTACGCGTGTTGCCGCGCAGGTTGATGCGCTCGATATAGGTGCGCGGGCCCTCGTCGATGCTGAACACGACGGAGACGGTGTGCGCCTCGAAATTGCGGTCGCCACCGGGCCGAACCACGGCGAAGGCATAGCCGCGGCGCGAGGCCTCGATCTGCATCTCCTCCACCGACTTCTCGACCGACTCGACGTTGTAGAGTGAGCCGGCGTGGACGCGCGAATAACCGCGCATCGAGGTGGGATCGAAGTTCGGAATGCTGGAGCGGAAGTCGACCGCACCGACGCGGTACTGGGATCCTTCCTCGATCTTGAAGGTGACGTTGAAGCCCTTCTTCTCCGGATCGTATTCGGTGAGCGCGGCCACCACCTGGACGTCGGCAAAACCGTTCTTGAGATAGAAGCGGCGGATCAGGTCGCGGTCGGCTTCGACGCGGTCGGGATCGTAGATGTCGCCGCTGGCAAGGAAGCTCAGCAGGTTCGATTCACGCGTCTTGATGACGTCGCGGAGGCGGTAGGACGAGAATGCGACGTTACCGACGAACTCGATCGACTTGACGCCGGTCTTGGCGCCCTCCTCGACCGTGAAGATGAGGTCGACGCGGTTGTTCGGCTGTTCGATGATCTCGGGCGTGACGCGCACGTCGTAGCGGCCTGAGCGGCGATAGATTTCAGCGATACGCAGCGTGTCGGACTGCACCATGGCGCGGGAGAAGGTGCCGCGCGCCTTGGACTGGACCTCGGTGGTGAGCTGCTCGTCCTTGATCTTCTTGTTGCCCTCGAAGGCGACCCGGCCAATCACCGGGTTTTCCACCACCGAGACGATGATCTGGCCGCCGGAGCCGCGGTTGATCGTGACGTCCTGGAACAGGCCGGTCTCGATCAACGCCTTGAGGCCATCATCGACGGCGGCCTGATCCAGGCGACCGCCCGGACCCGGCTTGAAGTAGGAGCGGATCGTCTCCACCTCGACCCGGCGATTTCCTTCGACGGAAATCGACTGAACGGTCTGCGCGAGCGCAGACGAAGACACAAAAACAGCCCCGACCGGGGCAACCACCGGCGCGCCGAACATGATCAGGGTTGCGAGAAGGCCCCCCCGGAGTCGCAGTCCAAACTTCATCGCGCAACGCGCCCTTATCATTCCGAGCCAGACCCAACCCCAACGCCGGTCCGGAGATTCCCCAAAGTCGAGGCCGCTTGTAGCCAATTTCACCGACGCCGCAAACGGCCGAAAGCGTCGTGATTTCAATTTCATTCCAAGACGTTGCTCAACAGCAACGTCACAAAAAAGCCGCCATCAGGACGCCGCCATCCGCAGGATATCGTTGTAGGTCGCAAACACCATCAGCATCAGGACCAGGCCGAGCCCGATTCGGAACCCCATCTCCTGAGTTCGCTCGGACAGGGGCCGGCCGCGGACCACTTCGGCCGCGTAGAACATAAGGTGACCGCCATCGAGCAGCGGGATCGGGAATAGGTTCAGCAGGCCGATCGATACCGACAGCACCGCGCACAGGTTGATCACGAACTGGAACCCGGCGCTGGCCGCCTGCCCCGACATTTTCGCGATTCCAAGGACGCCGCTGACCTCATTGGGATTGCCGTTTCCGACGAACAGCGACCCCAGGAACTTGAAGGTGCTGGTGATGATGAACCAGACCTGCTCGACCCCGATCTTGAGCGCCTCGCCGACGCCCACCGGCGCGGTCGAGGCCTCGCCGGCCTGCGATTTGTGCTCGATGCCGAGCACACCGAGACGGTGACTGTTACCGAACGGATCCTTGCGCTCGAGCAGAGCCGGTGTTGCGGTCAGCGAGACGATGGTACCGTCCCGCTTCACTTGGAAGGCGAGCGCCGAACCCGCATTCATCGCGACGATTCGCTGCATGTCGGCAAAGCTCTCGATCGGTTTGCCGTCGATCTGGACGACGACGTCCCCGATCTTGAAGCCGGCCGCAGCCGCCGCGCCCTCGGCGACGATGCCGTCGACGCGCGCGATCGTGCTCGGCTTGCCGTAATACAGCGCCATGCCCGCGAAGATCAGCGCACCCAGGATGAAATTGGCGATCGGGCCGGCCGCCACGATCGCGGCGCGCGGACCGACCTTCTTGTGGTGGAAGCTGCCGGCGCGCTCCTCGGCCGACATGGCCGCCAGCGTCTGGGCCGACGGGGTCGAGGCCTCGCTCTCGTCGCCGAAGAACTTGACGTAGCCGCCGAGCGGGATTGCCGAGATCTTCCAGCGGGTGCCGTGGCGGTCATTGAAACCGACCAGCTCAGGTCCGAAACCGAGCGAAAAGGTTAACACGCGAACGCCCGCCCAGCGCGCGACCAGAAAGTGGCCGAGCTCATGGAAGAACACGACAATCGTCAGGACGAACAGGAAGGGAACAGCGTAGCCGAGGAGCCCATGGCTCAATGTATTGAAACTATGGACGAAAAAGTCGATCATCGAATTCCCTCATCCAGCGCCGCAAGGCCCTGGCCGCGAACCATCTAGGATGCCTTTAAGGCAATTTGAGGCAATAGGGCGGCAGCCCTATTTCGCGCAACATGGTCAACAGAGATTGCATCGTCGGCGGACGTCAGTGGCGCCTGGTTCCCGCTGCGGATCCAGTCGTCCAGTGTCGCCTCCACCAGCCGGGCGATCGCGCCGAACCGGATCTTGCCGGCGATGAACGCGGCGACCGCAACCTCGTTGGCGGCGTTGTAGACGGTGGTCGCCCCCTTCCCGGTCCGGAGCGAGTCGAAAGCCAGGCGCAGCCCGGGGAAGCGCTCGAAGTCGGGCGCCTCGAAGGTCAGCTGGCCGATCTTGGCGAGGTCCAGCTTCGCTGCCGGCCCCTTGATGCGATCGGGCCAACCGAGGCAGTGCGCGATCGGGGTGCGCATGTCGGGCGCGCCGAGCTGAGCCACCACCGAGCAATCGGAAAACTCGACCATGCCGTGGATGATCGACTGCGGATGAACGAGAACATCGATCTCGTCGGGCGTGAGCGCGAACAGATAGGACGCCTCGATCACCTCGAGCCCCTTGTTCATCATCGAGGCGGAGTCGATCGTGATCTTCTGGCCCATGCTCCAGTTCGGATGCTTCAGGGCCTGCGCGAGGGTCGCCTGCTCGATATCCGCGGGCTTCCAGGTGCGGAACGGGCCGCCCGAGGCTGTGATGATGACGCGGACGAGCTCGTCGCGATTGCCTGAAGCGAGCGCCTGAAACAGCGCGTTGTGCTCGGAATCCGCCGGCAGGATGCAAGCGCCCGCCTTGGCCGCGCGCTGCATGAAGAAATCACCGGCGCAAACCAGACATTCCTTGTTGGCCAGCGCCACATGCGCGCCGCGATCGACTGCCGCCAGTGCCGGCTTCAATCCGGCGGCGCCGCTCACGGCCGCCATCACCCAATCGGCCGGACGCGCCCCCGCCTCGATCACGGCGCTTTCACCGGCGCCGCATTCGGTGCCCGTGCCCGCAAGTGCGGACTTGAGCTCGGCGAGCTTGGAGGTATCGGCGATTGCGACGTAACGCGCGGAAAACTCCCTCGCAAGCTTCGCCAGCGCTTCGACATTGCTGTTCGCCGTCAAGGCCTCGACGCGGTAGCGCTCCGGCGAGGCGCGCAACAGATCCATCGTGCTGTCGCCGATCGACCCGGTGGCGCCGAGAACCGTGACGCTGCGGACGGACGACGCCGCAGCCTTGTTATTACGCAATGGGACCGCGCTCATATCCTCACCAAACCATAAGACCGCTTCCGGCGCTATGCACACCATGGCGGAGGAAGCCTATAATCCATGCCGCCAGGATGGCGGCGACAAAGCCGTCCAGGCGGTCCAGAAGCCCGCCATGGCCCGGAATTAAGTGACTGGAATCCTTGACCCCGAAGCGCCGCTTCACCGCGGATTCGAACAGATCGCCCAGCGCCGACACCACCGAGAGGATGGCGCTGACGAGGAGCAATGGCGCCATCTTTCCGAGCCCGCAAGCCGCAAAGCCGACCGCAACCATGAGGCTTGCAACAAAGCCTCCGAGAGCGCCGGCCCAGGTCTTCTTGGGGCTCACGCGCGGCCACAGCTTCGGTCCGCCGATGCTGCGGCCAGCGAAATAGCCGCCGATATCGGTCGCCCACACCACCAGCAGCACGAACATCAGCGCGGAGAAACCGTTGGCGAGATCCTTCCGCAGCAGGATCGAGGCGAGCAGCGCCGCCGCTGCATAAGCGAATCCGGTCGCGGCCCAAACGAACTTGCCCCGCGCGATCAGTGTCACGACCGCGCCGCCGACGAGGCCGACGATGACGGAGGTCTTGAGCCCGCCAAAAGCGACAGCGGCCCCCATCATCGCAATGACGACCGTCCCTGCCCCGGTCAGCGCGGCCGATCCCGCGCCCACCACCGTCAGCCATTCCGCGAACAGCCCGATCGATATCAGGGTGACGAGCAGCGCCCACAACCATCCGCCGGCATAAGCGACCGCGATGGCGAGCGGCGCCAGCACGAGCGCTGCGAGGACTCGCATCACGAGATTGCTCGGGGCAGGCTTGGCGCCTGCCGGTGCGGAATCTTGTTCGCTCACGAGGCGGTTTTCGCGACCAGACCGCCGAAACGGCGCTCGCGCCTGGCGAATTCGGCGATCGCTCCTTCCAGCGCCGCCTTGTCGAAATCGGGCCAGTGGATCGGCACGAACACGAGCTCGCTATAGGCCGCCTGCCACATCAGGAAATTGGACAGGCGCTGCTCGCCGCTGGTGCGGATGATGAGATCGGGATCCGGAATATCGGGCGCATCAAGATGCGCGCCGAGCGTCTCGGCGTCGATCGAATCAGGATCGCGCCTCCCCTCCGCGACCTCACGGGCCAGCCTCTGCGCAGCCTTTGCGATCTCCTGCCGGGAGCCGTAGTTGAAGGCGACGACGAGCGTGAGGCGCGTGTTGTCCCGTGTCAGCTCTTCGGCCTCGTTCAAAAGCACGCAGATGTCGCTCTCCAGCCCTTCGCGCTCGCCGATGATGCGGACCTGGACGCCGTCACGATGCAGGCTGGCCAGGTCGTTGCGGATGAAGCGGCGGAGCAGACCGAAGAGATCGCCGATCTCGCTCGCCGGGCGCGACCAGTTCTCCGAAGAGAAGGAGAAGATGGTGAGGTAGCGGATGCCGAGCTCGTGCGAGGCACGCACGACGCGGCGCAGCGCCTCGACGCCGCGGCGATGCCCCTCCGCACGCGGCAGACCGCGCGCGGCCGCCCAACGCCCGTTGCCGTCCATGATGATGGCGACATGCGCGGGCGCCTCGGACCGATCGGGGCCTTCCGTTGCGGGCGCGGCGGCGTTGGACATGAAGGCGATGCCTTAAACGGTGAGGACTTCTTTTTCCTTGGCGGCCAGCAGCTGGTCGATTTCGGCGATCGTGCTGTCGGTCGCCTTCTGCACCTCGTCAGCGTGGCGCTTCTGGTCGTCCTCCGACATCTCGTGGTTCTTCTCGAGCTTCTTCAGAACATCCAGACCGTCGCGACGGACGTGGCGCGCGGCGACCTTGGCGGCTTCGGCGTATTTGTGCGCGACCTTCACCAGCTCCTTGCGCCGCTCCTCGTTGAGCTCGGGGATGCGCAGACGCAGAACCTGGCCCTCGGTCGCGGGCGACAGGCCGAGATTGGAATCGACGATCGCCTTCTCCACCGCCTTGACCATCGACTTGTCCCAGACCTGCACAGAGATCAGGCGCGGCTCCGGCACGCTGACGGTGGCGAGCTGGTTCAACGGCATGTGAGTGCCGTAAGCGTCGACCTGCACCGGATCGAGCATCGAGGCGGAGGCGCGCCCTGTCCGCAGGCCGCCGAGCTCGTGCTTGAGGGACTGGACTGCGCCCTGCATGCGGCGCTTCACTTCGTTGAGGTCGAAATTGTCCGTGGGCATCACGTTTCTCCTTCAAAATCCCGGCGACCGCTCGGCACCCTCCCTTGGGCGCGCCAGATGAGCCGTCAGCCGGCGACGATGGTTCCGTGGCCGACGCCACGCAGAATCGCGCCGATCGACCCCGGCTCCGCGATCGAGAATACGATGATAGGCAGCGACGTCTCGCGGGCAAGCGCGAAGGCGGTCGCATCCATCACCTTGTAGCCGCCCTCGATGGCCTGCGAATGGGTCAGCCGGTCGAACCGCGTGGCGGCCGGATCCTTCTTCGGATCGGCCGAGTAGACGCCGTCGACATTGGTCGCCTTCAGCACCGCCTGAGCGCCGATCTCGGCGGCGCGCAGCACCGCGGTCGTATCGGTGGTGAAGAAGGGATTGCCGGTGCCGCCGCCAAGCAGCACGATTCGGCCCTCGGCGAGATATTTGTGCGCCGCAGTTCGGGTGAACAGCTCGGAAATCTCGGGCATGACGAAGGCCGACAGCGTGCGCGCCGGCGTGCCTTTGCGCTCGATCGCCGATTCCAGCGCGAGGCAGTTCATCATGGTGGCGAGCATGCCCATGGTGTCGCCGGTCGGGCGCGACACGCCGCGGGCCGAGACCTCGACGCCGCGCACGATATTGCCGCCGCCGATCACGACCGCAACTTCGGTGCCGAGCTTGCGAGCCGCGATCAGATCGTCCGCAACCCGGTCGACCGTCGGCTGATCGATGCCAAAGCCTTGCTGTCCCGCGAGATATTCGCCGGACAGCTTGATCACGACGCGACGATAGACCGGATCAGTCATGAGCACTTTTCCTTGTCCGGGCGCCGCTTCCGGCGGCACGCCGGAAGGAACGTTCCGGCGCTTACTTCTTGCCGCTGGCCGCGGCGACCTCGGCTGCGAAGTCGCTTTCCTGCTTCTCGATTCCCTCACCGAGAGCATAGCGCACAAAGCCCGCGATCTTCACAGCGCCGCCGACCTTGCCCTCGGCCTCCTTCACTGCCTGCGCCACCGACTTGCCGGTGTCGTGGATGAAGGCCTGCTCGAGCAGGCACACTTCCTTGTAGTAGGTCTTGAGGCCGGACTCGACGATCTTCTCGATCACGTTCTCGGGCTTGCCCTGCTGGCGATATTTGTCGGCGAGCACGTCCTTCTCGCGCTTGACGACCGCCGGATCGAGGCCGGACGGGTCGAGCGCCAGCGGATTGCTGGCCGCGATATGCATCGCGATCTGGCGGCCGAGCGTCGCGAGCTCGTCAGCCTTGCCGGGCGATTCCAACGCAACGATCACGCCCATCTTGCCAGCGCCATCGACGACCGCGCCATGGACGTAGCTCGACACCACGCCCTGTCCAACTTCGAGCGAAGCCGCGCGGCGCAGCGTCATGTTCTCGCCGATGGTGGCGATCCCGTCATTTATCGCAGCCTCGACCGTGACTTCACCGACCTTGGCGGCCTTGATCTTCTCGACGTCGGAGCCCGCGTCGAATGCGACCTGGGCGACCATCTTGACCAATCCCTGGAACTGGCCGTTGCGCGCCACGAAGTCGGTCTCGGAATTGACCTCGACCACGACGCCCTTGGTGCCCTTCGTGAGCGCGCCGATCAGACCCTCGGCCGCAACGCGGCCCGACTTCTTGGCGGCCTTGGACAGACCCTTCTTGCGCAGCCAATCCTGCGCCGCTTCCATGTTGCCGTCGTTCTCGGTTAGCGCGGCCTTGCAGTCCATCATGCCCGCGCCGGTCGACTCGCGCAGATCCTTGACCATCGCAGCTGTGATCGTTGCCATCGTTGAAAATCCTTTGTGCCTGCCGGTTCGCCGCGGCGCGGCCCGATCGCCCCGCCGCGGTCCATCTCAGGGATTCGCGTCAACTGAAATGGTGGCCGGATCCTATCCGGCCAATCCATCGATCTTTTTGACTATTCCGCTTCCGCGGTCAGGGCCTTGGCCTTGGCCACCCAGGCATCCGCACGGCTCGGCAGACCGAGTTCTTCGCCGATCTTGTGCGCGGTGTCGTGGTCGAGCTCGGCGAGCTGCCAGAAGTGGAAGATGCCGAGGTCGTTGAACTTCTTCTCGATCGCACCCGACACGCCCGGGAGCTTCTTGAGGTCGTCAGCGGTGCCGCGCGGACCTGCAAGGCCCTGGAAGCCGGTCGAGGATGCCGCCGCCGGCAGCTCTTCGACGAGCGGACGGGCCGACGCGCCGACGTCGATGCCCGAATCGCCCTGGGCACGGGAGATGCCGTCGATCGCAGCGCGCGCGATCAGGTCACAATAGAGCGCGATGGCACGGCCGGCGTCGTCGTTGCCCGGCACCACATAGGTGATGCCCTTCGGGTCCGAATTGGTGTCGACGATCGCAGCGACCGGGATGTTGAGCCGCTGGGCTTCCTGGATCGCGATGTCTTCCTTGTTGGTGTCGATCACGAAGATCAGGTCGGGCAGACCGCCCATGTCCTTGATGCCGCCGAGCGAGCGGTCGAGTTTGTCGCGCTCGCGCTGAAGCGTCAGGCGCTCCTTCTTGGTGTAGGAGGTGGCATCGCCGCCGGCCAGCACGTCGTCGAGGTGACGCAGGCGCTTGATCGAAGCCGAGATCGTCTTCCAGTTGGTCAGCGTGCCGCCGAGCCAGCGCGAATTGACGAAATACTGCGCGCAGCGCTTGGCAGCGTCCGCGACGCCGTCCTGCGCCTGGCGCTTGGTGCCGACGAACAGGATACGGCCGCCCTTGGCGACGGTGTCGCTCACCGCCTGCAAGGCGGTGTGCAGCATCGGCACGGTCTGCGCGAGGTCGACGATGTGAATGTTGTTGCGAGCGCCGAAAATGAACGGAGCCATTTTCGGATTCCAGCGGTGAGACTGGTGACCAAAGTGCACGCCAGCTTCAAGCAGCTGACGCATAGTGAAATCGGGTAGCGCCATCGTTCTAATTCTCCGGTTGGTTCCTCCGGAAACGTGTGAGCAAGACGGAGCGTTGTCGCCCCGGCTGCCACCGGACGGCCTTGTGAGCCATGTTTCCGTGTGAGATGGCGCGCTGTATAGCGCCATTTCGGCCAGAAGCAAGGAAATAAGGCCTCTCGCGGGCGGCTTTCGCCCCCGACAGGCCCCGTTCGATGGAAGCCGGGCCGTCCCCTAAAGCATGATCCGGAAAAGTGCGCAGCGGTTTTCCGAAAAGATCATGCTTAAACAACAACCTAAAGCGCGATTGCGATTCATCCTAATCGCATCGCGCTTTAGCATCTCGGCTGGTTTGGCGGACACTTCTTTGCCGCTGGTGGCGGCGCTGCGGGACGCGGCGGAGGCGCAGCCGCGCGCGGCGGTGGTGGTGGCGCGACCGCCATCCGCGGCGGGGGCGGAGGTGCCGGCCGGGCTATCGGCGGTGGCGGCGCGGGCCGCGCCATGGGCGGCGGCGCCGGCCGCGCAACCGCCACCGGTGGGGCCACCCGTGCCGGTGGAGGCGATGCGACACGCGGTGGCGGCGGTGGTGCCGGGCGCGCAATGGCGGCCGGCGGTGGTGGCGTCGGTCGCGCCACGGCTTGGGGCCGCGGCGGGGGTGCGGAGGGCCGGGCCGCCGATGCCGGCGCAGCCGACGGGTGATTGTGCGGTCTGATCGGCTCGTGCGCGGCCGAGGGCGGCGGCGGGACCGGTCTTGCAGCGGTGGCCGGAAGCGTGCCGTGCCCGCCGGCCGCAGGCGGCGGCAGGCCTGCCGGCGTTCGGGTTGCAGACTTGGCATGATCCGCAGGCCCGGCCACGGGCGGGGTCTGGGCCACCGGCGGCTTCGGCGGTTGCCCTGCCCCAGCGGCGGAGCTTGTCGCAGGCGCAGCGCTCGCCGGAGCGGCGGCCGTTGGCGCGCCGGGGTGAGCCGGCGGCGTTGTGCCGGGAGCGGCAGTCGTCGGCGCCCCCGGATGAGCCGGCGGTATCACGCCGGGCGCGGTCGCCGTCGGAGTTGGCCTGCCCCCCGGCAATGGCCCCGCCCCCGCTGGCGGCGTCGGCGGGCCACCATGGGCACCGGGCACCGGCAGCGTGTTGCCCTGCGGCATCCTGGTTTGGGGCGCGATCGGTGGCGCTGTGGTCGGCGCGACAGCCGCCGGCGTCGCCGGAGGCGTTCCGGGCCTCACCGTCGGCTGGATCGTCGCGCTCGGGGGCATCGGCGCCTTGCCTTGCTGAATCAGGGCAGCGCGCTGGACGACGGCCTGCGGCACCGCCGGACCTGCCGGGTTGGCGCGTCCGGCGACGGCTGGCGCCAGATTGCCCAGCGCGGGCCCCGCGCCCGTCGGCGGCGCCGGCGGGCGGTTGATCACGGTGTTGATGACGGTGGTGTTGTGGATGTTCTGGTAGATGATGTTGTTCGGCGGCGGCGCGACATATACCGGCGACCTGACGAACACCGGGATCGGCACGAACACCGGCTGCGGCAGCACGAACAGGCCGACGACGGGCAGCGGCGGCGGCAGCACGACGAAATCCGGCGGCGGCGGCGGCAGATAATAGACCGGCGGCGGCGGTGGCGGCGCGAAGCCGAAATCGGGGTCGCTGAAATACAGCACCCGACGATCGAAATAGACCACCTCCTCGGGCGGCGGTGGTGGCACGTCGTAATCGATCATCGCAAAGGTCGGCGGCGGCTCGGCCGGCGCGGTGAGAATCGCAAGGCGCCGGCGTGCATCGGCTGCGTGCGGCCCGCGCGGATAGCGGCGCAGATACGACCAATAGGCTTCCGGCGTGTCGTTCCGGTAGGTACGCCGCCAGGTGATCGCCTCGCGGCGCGCCGCGGCGATCGCCATCACGCGCTTCGACAAGGGATCACCGGGATAGGCCGCGAGGAATTCCTCATAGGCCGGCAGCGTGTCGCGCTCGAGCGCGGCGGCATAGGCATCCTGCACGCCGAGATCGCGGATCGGCCTGCTTCGGATCGCGGCGAGCTGGTCCGGCGCGGTCTGCGGCGGCGGCGCGTCGGGCCCACGCTCGAAGAACCAAAACGGGGCGGTGATCTTCTGCTCGTTCCAGGGCACTTGCGCACCCTTGGAAGCTTCGTTGACGCGCAGGCGGAGGCGATCGAACACTTCACGCAGCGGCAGGCCGCCGGTGCGGATCATCTCGGCCAGCGACTGGGCGTAGATGCCATACGGCCCCGGCTCCTCCGGCGCCACCGTCCCGGGCGCGGCGTTGAAGGCTATCAGCATGTTCGGATCAGGTTCGACCAGCGCCAGACCGCTCGCGATCGGCTGCCCCTCGATGAAGGGCTGCGCGCGGGCAGCGTCGAGCACGACGATGTTGGCCTTGAGCGGAACGGCCGCAAGCTGGCGTGCGTAGTCGCTGATGCGCAAGGCCTCGGTCGGAACGTCAGTGTCGCGCGTGATGTTGGAATCGACCGGGATGAAGTAGTTCTCGCCGGCCAGCTGCACGCCATAGCCGGCGAGATAGATCATCGCGACGGTGCCCTGGCCGGAGGCCTGGGCCTTCTGGATGAAGTCGCGAAAGCTCTTGCGCAGCGTATCGCCGTCCAGGTCGCGCGCGCCGACGACGTCGAAGCCCGCCGCCTGCAGGGTCTGGGCGATCAGGCCGGCATCGTTCGCCGTCGTCGCCAGCGGCGACTTGGCGTAAGCGCCGTTGCCGACCACGAGCGCGATGCGCTTCTCTTGCTGCTGGGCGTGGACGGATCCCGGCGCGGCGGCGGCAAGGGCCACGATCGGCAGGAGAAGGCAGATGAAAACCCTGAGAGTCCCACGCATGGCTTGCTTGCCCATTATTCTAGTTGAGGTGCCACCGCGCATGAGGCGCGCAGCCGGCTGAACGACGGTTGAACGAAAAGCTCGGATTGAGGCAGTGCCGTGGCCACGCCGCTGCGCGCGTCAGCTCGAGGTCAGCCCCAAGTCAGCCCCAAGTCAGCTTCGAAACGGAGCACGGCTGCTTCGAGTCCCGGCCCTGCGCGGTCGGATCGAGCATCCGTTGTGCAGCCCGGCCTACTCGACAGCTTGCAATTCGGCGAGCTTCGTTCGTGCGGTCGCCTCGTCCAGCGCAACGAGTTCGGCCGGCCCGGGATTGGCCTCGCCTGCCGTCGCGACCGAAACAGCTGCAAGCCCAATCAAGCCGCCAAGCACCGCCCCGCCCGTCGCGGCATCGTGCCTGGGGCTGCTCTTGATGAGGTAGAAGTGCGTCCGGCCGGCTTCCATCGTGATCTCTCGCTTGGTATCGCCCGGAAACATCAGCTCCGTCACAAGCAGTTCGTGGCGACCTGCGGGACGATCGGCATAGGCATATTTCCCGGCAACGACTTTGCCGAGCGGCGCACCGTCGAGCTTCACCTCGCAGGCGCAGATAGCCATGCTGAGACCATTCCTCTTGTCCTGGAGCAGGACGACGCGCGACTGCCCGGGGCGCGGAGGTCCGACCTTCTTTGATACAGAGGCAAAGTCGGTTCCGACCTGGTCGCTGACACAGCCCACCAGCATCGCACCAACGGCCACCAACAACGCGCCCCCTCGCAGCATCGCACACCCCGCGCTATTCCCCGGATGCATGCTACCGGGAGTCAGCGGCAGGTTGCAACAACATCCGACGACCACTGCGTGGATGGGGCAGACCGGGCGCCAGAGCTGCTGCATACGACGCCCGATGCTCCGGAAGCTTAGCTAGCTCTCGGCAAGCAACTCGACGGTCCCGGTGCTCAACCGATAGATGCCGCCGACCACCTTGAGCTTGCCCTGTTCGACCGCTGCGTTGAGGATCGGAGCGGCCGATTTCAGCTTGGTAACGTTGTCGAGGACATTCTGACGAATGGCGTTGTCGAGCGCATTTCCGCTCTGGCGGGCCGCCGTCTTCACCGCCGGCGCGATCGCGGAGACCAGCGTCGGGATGTGCCCGGGCAGCGGCTTGTCGTCCTTCAGCGACTTGATCGTCGCGTCGACGGCGCCGCAATTGTCGTGGCCGAGCACCAGGATCAGCGGCGTGCCGAGCACGGCGACAGTGTACTCCATGCTTGCAACCGTCTCATCCCCGGCGAAATTTCCGGCGACGCGACACACGAACAGGTCTCCGCGTCCGCTGTCGAAGGCATATTCTGGCGCGATACGCGAATCGGCACAGCTCAACACGGCCGCGTACGGATTCTGACCGCCGACCAATGCCTCGCGCTCATGCGTGAAGTCGTGCCGGCGCGACACACCCGACACGTAGCGCGAATTGCCCTCCATCAGCCGCTTGAGCGCCGCATCGGGCGACAGCACATTCTGGGGTTTCGGCGGCGCCTTCGCCTCCTTGGCCGACGCGTGCCCGCCGAACGCGGCCATCCCGAGCGCGGAGGCGGCGAAAAGCATCATCGAGCGCCGGGAAGGAGCACGCGATCGATGCGGATTTTCAGAGCATTTGTCACACATGATTGTTCTTCCTTGGTTCGCGCCGGGAAACAACTCATAGCTGTACCCGGCAGACTTCGAAACCATGCGTGAGCTTGATAGTTAAGCTTTGGTTCGCGGCGACGCAGGCAAGCTTAGAGCTGCTGCACGTCCACCACGCCCGCGACTGCCTTGATCGCGCCGGCGATCTGCGGCGAGACCTTGAAGCGGCCGGGCAGCTTCATCTCGACCTCGGTCTCGAGGTCGAGCATCATCACGAGCGAGACCTCGCCGTCGCCATTCGAGCGTGACGCAACGCCTAGACTGCCGATCTTTGGCGCGGCGCCATTCGATGCGGCCATGTCGGGGCCCGCCAAACGCTTGGCGATCGAGTCCAGCGGCTTGGTGTCGCGCACAAAAATCCGCAGCCCCTTCTGCGTCTTGGCGGCGGCATCATCCAGCGGCTCGGCATGCAGCACGCGGGCGCGGACGTCCTCGCCCTGGAGCTCGGCCCCGAGCTGCAGCAGCACGGCGGCGCCCGGCTCCAGCACGTCGCGATATTGCGCGAGCCCTTCGGAGAACAGCACCGCCTCAAAGTGGCCGGTCGGATCAGACAGCCCCATGATGCCCATCTTGTTGCCGGTCTTGGTGCGCCGCTCCATGCGCGAGACCACGGTGGCCGCGACCTTGCCCGCGGTGGCGCCGGTCTTCACCGCGCGCGAGAATTCGGCCCAGCTCTGCACCCGCAGGCGCTTCAACACGGTGGCGTAATCGTCGAGCGGATGTCCTGAGAGGAAAAAGCCGACCGCGTCGTATTCGCGGCGGAGTTTTTCGGCCGGCAGCCAGGGCTCGATCTGCGGCAGCATGATGCTCGGTGCATCCGCCGACATCCCGAACATGTCGTTCTGGCCGATGGTCTCGGCCTGGTGCGCGCGCTGGCAGGCGGCCAGGACCGAGTCCGCGCCGGCGAAGACGCGGGCGCGGTTCGGCTCCAGCGTGTCGAAGGCGCCGGCGGCGGCGAGACTTTCGATGATGCGCTTGTTAATCGCGCGCGGATTGACCCGTGCGGCAAAGTCGGCGAGCGAGGTAAACAATCCCCGATTGGTGCGCTCCTCGATGATCTGCTCGATTGCCTGGAGGCCGACGCCCTTGAGCGCCGCGAGCGCGTAGTAGATCGTCTTGTCGCCGACCTCGAAGGTCGCGCCGGAGCGGTTGATGTTCGGCGGCTCGACCTTGATGCCGAGGCGTTGCGCCTCCGAGCGGAATTCGGAGAGCTTGTCGGTGTTGTTGAGATCCAGCGTCATCGACGCTGCGATGAACTCCACCGGGTAATGCGCCTTCATGTAGGCAGTGTGATAGGACACCAGCGCATAGGCCGCCGCATGGCTCTTGTTGAAGCCGTAATCGGCGAATTTCGCCAGCAGCTCGAAGATGGTGTCGGCCTGCCCCTTCGGCACGCCGTTCTTCACCGCACCGGCGACGAAGATCTCGCGCTGCTTCTCCATCTCGGCGCGGATCTTCTTGCCCATGGCGCGGCGCAGCAGGTCGGCGTCACCGAGCGAGTAGCCCGACATCACCTGGGCGATCTGCATCACCTGTTCCTGGTAGATGATGACGCCGAAGGTCTCCTTGAGGATCGGCTCCAGCACGGGATGCAGATATTCCGGCTCCTCGTCGCCGTGCTTGCGCGCGCAATAGGTCGGGATGTTCGCCATCGGGCCCGGGCGATACAGCGCGACCAGCGCAATGATGTCCTCGAAACGGTCGGGCCGCATGTCGACCAGCGCGCGCCGCATGCCCTGGCTTTCAACCTGGAACACGCCGACCACCTCGCCGCGCGCCAGCATCTGATAGCTCTCGGCATCGTCGATCGGCAGCGTGGCAAGATCGACATGGATGTTGCGCGGCTTGAGCAGTTTGCAGGCGACGTCGAGCACGGTGAGCGTCTTCAGGCCGAGGAAGTCGAACTTGACGAGGCCGGCCGGCTCGACCCATTTCATGTTGAACTGGGTCACCGGCATGTCGGATTTGGGATCGCGGTAGAGCGGCACGAGCTCGCTCAAGGGACGATCGCCGATCACGATGCCGGCCGCATGGGTCGAGGCGTGGCGCGTCAGGCCTTCCAGGCGCTGGGCGATGTCGAAGGCACGCGCAACGACCGGGTCTTCGTCGCGGAACGCCTGAAGCTTTGGCTCGCTCTCGATCGCCGCCGCGAGCGTGACGGGCGCCGCTGGATTCTGCGGCACCAGCTTGGTCAGCTTGTCGACCTGGCCATAGGGCATCTGCAGCACGCGGCCGACGTCGCGCAGCACCCCGCGCGCCTGCAGCGTACCGAAGGTGATGATCTGCGCGACCTGATCGCGGCCATAGCGCTGCTGCACGTATTGGATCACCTCGCCGCGGCGGTCCTGGCAGAAGTCGATATCGAAGTCCGGCATCGAGACGCGTTCGGGATTGAGGAAGCGTTCGAACAGGAGGCCGAACTTGATCGGATCGAGGTCGGTGATGGTCAGAGCCCAGGCGACCAGCGAACCTGCGCCGGAGCCGCGGCCCGGCCCGACCGGAATCCCTTGGCCCTTCGCCCATTTGATGAAGTCGGACACGATCAGGAAGTAGCCCGCGTATTTCATGCGCATGATGACGTCGAGCTCGAACGCCAGGCGCTTGTGGTAGTCCTCTTCCGTGGTGCCCTGCGACAGGCCGTGGATGCTGAGGCGGTTGGCAAGCCCCGCCTCCGCCTGGCGCTTCAATTCCGCCGACTCGACCGCCGCGGCGTCCGAGCTCTGCGCCGCGCCGACGGTGAAGAACGGCAGGATCGGCTTGCGCGTCATCGGCCGGAACGAGCAGCGCTCGGCGATCTCCACAGTCGAGGCCAGCGCCTCCGGAATGTCGGCGAACAGCACCGCCATCTCGGCCCGGGTCTTGAAGCGATGATCGGGCGTGAGCTGCTCGCGCTCGGTCTCCGCGATCAGCCGCCCGCCGGCGATGCACAGGAGCGCGTCGTGCGCCTCATAATCGTCGGCCGCGGCGAAATAGGGCTCGTTGGTCGCAACCAGCGGCAGTCCCTTGGCGTAGGCGATATCGATCAGGCTGCTCTCGACGCGCCGCTCCTTGTCGGTGTTGTGGCGCTGCAATTCGACGTAGAGGCGATCGCCGAACAGGCTGGCCAGACGCTCGCAGCGCTGGGCTGCAAGCTCGGCATGACCGCCGGCCAGCGCCAGCGAGATCGGCCCGTCAGGTCCGCCCGTCAGCGCGATCAGTCCTTCGGTCTCGCCGTCGAACCAGTCGAACTTGACG
Organism: Bradyrhizobium sp. 199; assembly: GCF_023073355.1. Lineage (GTDB taxonomy): Bacteria > Pseudomonadota > Alphaproteobacteria > Rhizobiales > Xanthobacteraceae > Bradyrhizobium. The sequence goes on along the minus strand of NZ_JADPJI010000005.1, from coordinate 1,227,305 downwards.
AACGGAGCATGGCTGTCCGGCGATTCGAGGAACGCGCGCGAGTTCAGACGCATCAGGCTGCGATAGCCGCGCTCCTGTGCTGCCAGCAGCACCACGCGCGAGGGCCCCATCGCGCTGCGCGCATTCGGGTCCTGGTCGCCGAAATCGATCGCCAGCTCACAGCCGACGATCGGCTGGATGCCGGAGCCCGCCATCTTGTCGGAGAACTCCAGCGCGCCGAACAAATTGTCCGTGTCGGTCAGCGCCAGGGCCGGCTGGTGATCCTTCTTGGCAAGCTCGGCGAGCTTGGCGATCTTGATCGAGCCCTTGAGCAGCGAATAGGCCGAGTGAACGTGAAGGTGAACAAATCCGGCGCTCGGCATGGTCGCGTGACGGCCTCTTGCAGATGAGATGAAGCGGTCGCCGGCTCTTCAAGGCATCCTGCACTCGCCCGCCGACTCGCCTCACAATGGTGGGGCGTCACTGCTCCAGAGTCCACGCCGGAGCGGCCAATTGGCCGCGTCGTCCTGCTTTTCCCCAAGGCGTCACCGAAAGAGGAGCACCGGTTTACAAAACCGCCGCCCTGGAGTTGCGGAATCAGAGCTGCGGTATGACTTGGGCCCAGATCGCAATCATCCCGACGAACAGCGTGATCGACGCCAGCGCCGCCGCTTCTTCCACGAAAATCTTGAACATGACCTCGCTCCTTTGCTAGAACGTAAAGAGAACATTGTTCTCATTTCGTTCTCAGGAGTCAAGCCATCTCCACCACTCCGAAAGGGAATGGTTAACTCGTTGAATTCAAAACAAAAAAGCCCCGGCGCAAGGCCGGGGCTTTCGACAAACGCTCGAAGAGCGGTTGATAATCAGTAACGGCCGAGGCTCGGGCCACCGAACTTGTAGTTCAGGCGGACGAGGCCGATGTCGGCGTCCTGACGGATGCGGTCGGTACCCGCGAGGCCGGCAAAGGTGACGTCCTTGTCCGACAGGAAGATGTGGTTGTACTCGACGCCAAGCGACCAGTTCGGCGCAAAGCCGTACTCGAGGCCGGCACCGATCGTGCCGCCCCAACGGGCCTGCTCGTTCGAGGACAGCAGCGCACCCGAGACCGTGCTGAACACGTCGTACTTGACGCCGACCACGGCCGCACCGCCCTTGACGTAGAGCAGGACGTTGTTCCAGGCGTAGCCGACCTGACCGGTGATCAGACCGAACGAGTCGATCTTCGAGCGGTTGCGCGTGGCAAACAGCGCGCTGACATTGTCACCCGAGAAGTCAGCCCAGTTGCCCTGACCTTCCAGGCCGAACACGAACTGACCGGACTGCCAGCGATAACCGACCTGGCCACCGACGGTGCCGCCGGTCGCATCGTGCGAACCCTCACGGCCACCGCCGACGAAATCCCAGGTCGAGTGCGACGAACCGCCGCCACCGTTGATACCGATGTAGAAGCCGCTCCAGTCATAAATCGCGGCAACCATCGCAGGCGCCTTGGTGTAGGGCCGTGCCGCGAGGTCAGCAGCCAGCGCCGGCGCAGTCGCGCTCAGCGCGACAAGGCTCACAGCAGCAAGCAACAAATTCTTCTTCATTTGAGTCCCGTTCCAGTTTCGTCGTTAGGCCCCCTGGCCGCGCAGTGGTCATAACAGTGATCGACGGAATTGCTGTAACCTCGACGCCACAGTTGGCTCCAAAGACGAGCGCTTCATTCGAAGGTCTATCACCGCGCGCCGGAAACCCTTCGAAACCAAGTGTTTTTTGTAGTTCTGATGTCGGCGGGCCGGATATATTGCATGCGCGCGTAACAACGCCACGCGCACATTCGCGTGAAGGAGAATTGAGATGCATAGACGACGCGCCCTCCCCATTGTCGCCACATTTTCGCTCGCACTCGCCACATTCGCATTCGCGTCGAGCGCAAGCACACCGGCGCGCGCGTTCGGAACGCACCATCCATTCTGCCTCACCGGCGATGAATGGCCGGGTCTGAGCAATTGCAGGTTCGACACCTACGTGCAGTGCCAGGCAAGCGCATCGGGGCGCGCGCTGACCTGCATCGCGAATCCATATTTCGGACAGAGCGACGACCCCTACGCCTACCAGAATCGTCCGCGCGCACAGACACCGGGCTATTCACCGGGCTATTTCCTGCCGCGCTGAGATGCACCGCCCTCGCCTCGCACTCCTCGTGATCGGACTGCTCCTCGCGGGCGGGTCTGCACACGCGCAGACCTATGATCCGAATTATCCCGTGTGCATGCAGATCTACGGCCCCGTCGGCTATTTCGACTGCCGCTACAGCTCGCTCGAGCAGTGCAGATATCTCGCCGCCGGACGCTCGGCGAGTTGTATGGTGAACCCGTATTTTCCATCGAGCAAACTGCCGTCACCTCGCCGCTCGAGACGTCCTTCCGTTGGCACGGGATGATCGAAGCGATCGGGTGCTACAAGCAATCCCTTGGCAGGAGGTCGCCTATCATCGGGCGCCGCGTGAGCCGCATGGGCTTCTACCTCCGTCGCCTCAACCAGCCAACGTCACGATCAAAGGTCCGTTTCGCGTGGCGATCACGGTGTGCTCGTACTGGACGGTCGGTGCTGCGGGGCTGCTGTAGAGCGTCCACGGATCGTCGCCATCCTCGGCCCACTCGGCGCCAAGAGACAGGAATGGCTCGATGGTGAACACCAGGCCCTCGTTCATGATGCGGCGCTCGGAGCGGTCGGGCCAGGTTGCGATCTCGGTCGGCTCCTCGTGGAGCGACAGGCCGACACCGTGACTGGCAAGGTTCCGGATCAGGCTGTAACCGTTCTTCCGCGCAAAGGTCCCGATCGCCTGACCGATGCCGGCGATCGGCTTGCCGGCTCCAACCTGCTGCAGGCCCGTCCACATCGCGCGCCGGCCGTCCCTGCAAAGACGTTCGACCGCGCGGGTTACGGGTGGAACGGCGAACGAGGCTCCCGTATCCGCAAACACGCCGTTCTTCTCGGCTGACACGTCGATGTTCACGAGATCCCCGCGCGCGATGCGCCGAGCGCCCGGGATGCCGTGAGCGATCTCCTCGTTCACGCTGATGCAGGTCGCCCCGGGAAACTCGTAGGCAAGCTCCGGAGCCGAACGCGCCCCGGCGCCCTCCAGAAGCTTCCGCCCGATCAGGTCGAGCTCGGAGGTGGTCATGCCCGGCTCGAGCGCCTTCCCCATCGCCTCCAGCGCAGTGGCGACGATGCGCCCGATCTCTTTCAGGCGGATGAGGTCGTCGTCATCAGAGATCGTCATGTCAGGGCTCTTCCGAAAGCCGGGACATAGCGCTTGCGAGCGCGACTTGCAAACGGGAGAGTTCTCCTCGCCCGAAACGTCTTCAACCCTCGTCGAGCAGATTGCGAACCTTGGCGGCCAGGTCTTCGATCGCGAAGGGCTTGGAAAGCAGATGCTTGCCGGCATCGAGCGTGCCATTGTGAACGATGGCGTTGCGCGTATAGCCGGTGGTGAACAGCACCTTCAGATCCGGGTGTCGCTTCGACAGCTCGGTCGCGAGTTCAGCGCCTGTCATGTCGGGCATGACGACGTCGGTAAACAGCAGATCCGGAACGAAACCATTTTCGATCGTGCTGATCGCTTCCTTGGCGCTCGCAGCCTCAATCACCGTATAGCCAAGCTCGCGCAGGCTTTCGGATGAGATGCTGCGGACCCGCTCATCGTCCTCTACGACGAGAATGGTTTCGCTCTGAAGGCTTGCACCATGATGGGTCACGCCTTGCGACGAAGCCGAGGCAGTTTCCTCGCCGGCGAAGCGTGGAAGATAGATCTTCACCGTGGTGCCGACGTCGACTTCCGAGTAGATTTTGACGTGGCCGCCCGACTGCCGCACGAAGCCGTAGACCTGACTGAGGCCGAGACCGGTACCCTTACCCACGACCTTGGTCGTGAAAAACGGATCGAACACCTTTCCCAGCACGTCGGCTGGAATTCCGGTGCCGTTGTCCGTCACGGCAATGAGAACATACTGTCCGGGCGACAATGCGTATTCGCCGGCAAATTTCCGATCGATCGAGGCGTTGCTGGTCTCGATGGTCAGCCGGCCGCCCTTCGGCATGGCATCGCGGGCGTTGACCGCGAGGTTGATGACAGCGCTTTCCAGCTGGGCCGGATCCGCCTTGACGCGCCAGAGGCCGGCCGCAAGGACCGTTTCGAGGCGAACAAGCTCGCCGAGCGATCGCTCCAGCAGCTCGCTCATCCCTCCGACCATCTTGTTGAGGTCCACGACTTCCGGCGCAAGAGGCTGTTGGCGCGAGAACGCCAGCAGCCTTTGCGTCAAGGTGGCCGCGCGGTTTGCGCCGTCGATGGCGCCCTCGATCAAGCGGTCGATGTTGACCTCTCCTTTGCCGAGCCGCCGTTTGGCGAGATTCAAGCTGCCAAGAATCACGGCCAGCATATTGTTGAAGTCGTGGGCGATGCCTCCGGTCAACTGACCCACGGCTTCCATCTTCTGGGATTGCCGCAATTGCTCCTCGGCCTTCATGCGCTCGGCAATCTCATCTGCGACACGCTGCTCCAGCTGGGCATTGAGCGCCTCGAGCCGTGTCAGAAGCCGGGCATTGTCGATCGCGGTGGCAGCATGGCCGGCAATCCCGAGCAACGCGGCCTCATGTTCGGGCTGGAATTTACCTGTTTCGGCATGACCGAAGAATAGCCCCCCGAGCACCTCGGCCGTCCGCGAGATCACAGGGACCGCCAGATAGGATCGGACCGGGAGGTGGCCCTCGGGCATGCCCTTCCGCGGCGCGTTCTTGCCATAGCGGGGGTCCTGCAGGATGTCGTCGGACCTCACAACCCCAGAGCCCTGGAAGGTCGGGCCAAAAACGGCGGTGTTGCGCGGCATCGGGAATTTTTCAAATGCGGATCGCGGCGCACCTGACAGCGAATACAGCATGTAGCTGCCGCCGTCCGCCGTCAGAACGTTGTAGAAGAAAGCTCCGAATTGAGCACCCGTCAGCTCGACACCGGCATCCGTCACGGTCTGCACGATTTTCTCAAGGTCCCGTTCACGGGCGACCGACGCACCTGTGTCGTTCAGTATTCTGAGGTGACGCTCGGTTTTCTTTTGCGCGGTGATATCCAGTACCGTCCCGATGAATCGAACGGCCTTGCCGTCGGCAAAGATGGCTTCACCGGTCGCCGCAATCCAGCGCTCCACACCATCCTCGATCCCGACGGTTCGGAATTCGATGTTGTAACCCGTCGGAGCATTGGAACTTAGCGCCGCCGATACGGCTTCATCAGCGCGCCGCCTGTCATCGGGATGAATACCCCGCAGGAACGACCCTTCATAGCTGACCTCTGCGTCCGGCGAGAGACCGAACACCTCCTTGCAGCGGACGTCCCAACGCAGAACGTCGTTGACCGGATCGTAGTCCCAGGTGCCGATGCCGGCCGCCTTGTTCGCGAGCACCAGCCGCTCGGCTGCTTCGCGGGCCGCTTGTTCCGAGCGAACGCGTTCGATATGGGCCCAGGATCGCTCGGTCACCTCGGCGAGCAGGGCGAGCTCGCGCGGCGTCCACTGATGCGGGCCGCGATGATGAATCGCCATCAGGGCGGTCAGTCGCCCTTCCTTGACCAGGGGCATGCAGATGGTCGAGCCTATTCCGATGCTCTGGAATGTGGCGGCCTCCTCAGGCGCGATCTCCGTCAGATTGTCGTTGATGATGAGCGGCCTGCCGGCGCCAAGCTCTCGCACCGCCTTCGTGCCGAAGTCGGCAAGGCTGTAGTGGCCAACGATATGCATCGCGCCGGCCGCAGCCCAATCACCGCGAATGGTGAAGCCGTCCTCATCGGAATCCATGTCGGCATAGGCGCAATTGGAAACGCCGAGATGCTCACCGAGCATCCGGGTCGTAACCGCCATCACGCCATCGGCATCGCGGGTCTTGGCCGTCTCCTTGTTCAGTGCGTCCAGGAAGAGCAGCCGGGCCTCATTCTCCCGTACCGCCGTCTCAGCACGGCGACGCTCGACCGCGGTGCGCGTGCGCTCGGCAACGTCGCGGATGAGCTCCAGCTCTTCGGGGCTCCATTGGCGGGGCGCGGCGTTGTTGAGATACAGCAGCGCCACGACCCCGTCGGGCTCGGAGATCGGCATGTTGACGAGCGCCCGCGCAGAGATGGCCTCGAGAGCCCCGGCCCGGTCACCGACACGGGGATCTTTTTCCGCATCGGCACAGATGACGGTCTCGCCGCGCTTCAGATCTTCGATGTAGCTGCCGTAGTCGCGAAAGCGCAGCACCCCTGCCAGGCTGGAGATTCCCGGCGCGTTCCAGTCCCGAACGATGGTGATGCTCTCGGCCGATGTATCGACCGTGCCATAGCCTGCCCGGCTCACTTTCAGACTGCGGCCGAGCAACTCTGCAGCAGCATAGGCAAGATCGTCAGGGTCAGCGATCTCTCGGATGTAGCCCCCAAGTGCGGCCAAGACGGCATTGCGATCGGTCGAGGTCTCCCCGGCCGCCGTTGTCATCTCACTCCCCCCGACAATTCTCTCGTTTCACTAAATAGTGGTCCAAGGCAAGCTTGCGACCTGACGACCGCCAGCGTCGATGCCGCGAGAAATTGGCACCCCGATAACTTTATGAAGGCGTTAAGGTTCCGCCGCGGCAGGCATGCACCGGGTTGCTTTTTCCGCGGAAGACCCCGCGCCGTTCGAAGCGGCTCGATTGGATTAGCACGTAGCGATCGGGACGCTGACATGCGGCCCGCCTCGCATGGCTGCTCCAATGTCGCCGCCGGCTAGTGTCGGTTCAAGTACGACAGACAAAAGCCTGTCAGTCTCGATGCGACGGCGGGAACGGTACCAGCCCGCTCCCGCCGCACTCAGCGTTGCGATTTGCCGCTCGTGATCAGAACAGGCCCGGGATCAACATGGCCACCTTCTGCCTGTAGTGGCGATACTGATCGCCAAACAACTCCAGAAGATCACGTTCCTCGAGCCAGATCCCGACAAAGATGTAGGCCGTCGTCACGGCTGCGAACAGCAGGTGGCCGAGCGTCATGGTCGGCGCCGACCAGAAGGCGACGATGAAGCCGAGGTAGATGGGATGCCGGATCAAACCATACAATCCGGGCGTCTTGAACTTCATCGGTGCAGCGAGCCGCCCGAGGAAATGCCCGACAACCTGCGTCAGGCCGAACAGTTCGAAATGGCTGATCAGGAACGTGCTGTAGAGCACGATGAGCCAACCGATGAAGTGGCCTGTGACAGCGGCATAAGCGAGTGACGGCGTCTCGATCGACCACACGACAGCCGGCATCGGCTGCCACTGCCAGAACAGCAGGATCAGGCTCGAGCTCGCCAGCAGCACATAGGTGCTGCGTTCGAGCGCAGGCGAAGCGACGCTGGCAAACAGCCGCTTGAAGCCCTGGCGTGCCATGCCGCTGTGCTGGATCGCAAACAGTGACATCAATGCAACATTGACGACGAGCGAATGCACGGGCGAACCGGCCACGCCGCTGTCGATCGTCTTCGGGACGAGGAACTGCGAGACGAAGCCGACGGCATAGAGGAAGGTGCCGAAGAAGACGAGATAGGCAAGCAGGCCGTAACCGAGCACGAGGCTGCGAGCGGCGAGCGAGCTTTGGGCCTGGACCGGCCCGTTCTGCAGGGTGATGGACATGTCCGGTTCTCCTGATGTGCGGTTGTGCGGGGATGATGACCGCGACGACGTCCGATCCGTCGCCGCGGCCGCTAGGTCGGCTCAGATGCAGGTGAGCCCGATGCAGACTTTCTTCACGTTGCAGAGGCTGCCGAGGCAATCGGCTGGCTTGCGCTTGGCCGGACTGTTGCGGACCGTCACGCCTCCGCCGCCTGCGCTGCGGTGATCACGGACCGTGGGCTGCCCCTCTCGGTGGTCGCGAACCGCCGGCTTGTCGCGATGGTCGCGGACGGTCGTCGCGGCCGAGGCCGGGGCGAGGGTCATCACCACGCTAGCCATGCCGATCGCGAGAGCGACCGTCGTCTTGAAGATGCTCTTGCTGAAGATGTCATTGTTGCAGGCGGTGTTGGACTTGAATAGCGAGTTCACGGATTCCTCCTCGGGGTTGGGAACGTTGTTGCAGGGACGTGCGGGATCGAACGGCAAAGGTCAGGCCGCCGTCCGGTGTTGCTGGGGCACGACGCAGGCGGCGCCGGCCGTGGATCGGAGAAACGGCAGCGCGATCAGCGCGAACGGTGGTCGCGAACAGTCGCCTCGCCTCTCGCCGTGACGCAGCCGCCATCGGGCGTGTGGGTGTGGTTGCGCGCGTCGCAGAACACCCTGGGTGCCTGCTGGGCGCGGCCGCCGCGATGGTCGCGCGAGACCGGCTGCTCCGCCCGCGCCGCAGCCGGCGACAGCAAGCCGGCAACGATCAGACCAAGCAGCGCGGCGCGGACGCCGAGGACTCGGCCGCGGCTACGGCCTGCACAATCCGGATGCCGCTGGCCGACCTTCTTCGTCATGAATTGGACCGCCGCCCGTTCGCGCTTCACCAGCATGTTGGCGACGGACCGGTTGACGAACCGCCGCAGGCGCACGAGGACGACGAAAAGGTATCGGTGCGACGGGCTCAGCGCGGGCGCCTGGGAGAGCGTTGGCATGTGATTTCCTTTCGATGAGTTCGAGACAACGGCGCCCGCGCCGAAAGACTGTTCGGCAGCGTCCGTTGGACGTGCGGGATCGCTGCACACCGAGCAAATGGGCCGTGAAGTCAGTAACTGGACGCGCAGTTGTCGTACTGCCTGTTGCAGGTTCGATTGATGCACGCCGTCCAGTCGCCTCGCCCCGAAGCCCCGGCGCAACGCTGGTTGCAGAGTCGGTACTTCTGAATGCAGCTCATTTTCGCAGCATTGGCAGTTTCGGCGGAACTCAGAATGCTGCCTCCTGCGAGGCCAGCAATCAGCAGAAGGGCTTTCCAGAAGGACGTGTTCATGTGTTGCTCCTAATCGTTTGGTTGGCAGTCGTGATCGATGATAGCGAACTGGCAATTGCTGGAAGGCGGACTGCGCTTGCGCCGAACCGTTATTCCGCGGCGGCGCTTTGTTGCGCGGGATCGGCGCGCACGACGACGGTAGCGGCGATCTTGTAAAATTCCTCGCCGGGCATGCCGACGCGGCGCGCATGCTCGCGGATGGACTCGCCGTCGCGAGCCTCGTAGATGCAGAAGGTGCCGATGCGGCCGTCGGCCTCTTGCACGACGTAGCTGCGGATCCAGCGGACGCGGTCCGGCATTTGCTCGTTGCCGATGCGGGCCGACTTCGCGCCCGCTTCTTCCAGCTCGGACAGACTGGCCCAGGCGCTCGGACGACGAATGACGTAGAGTTCCATGTCATATCTCCTCAGGTTTTGGTTGTTGACCGACCGGCCGCGAACGACCGCATGCGAGCTATAGGCGCAGGCGGCGCTGACCGTCCTTACCGGGACCTGATCATTTCCTGATGCCTGCCTGAACCTTTCCCGTCCTGCCCGGACACATCGATATGATCCTCAGGTTCGGACCCTTCGAGCTCGACGAAGCGAGCCGCGTCGTTCTGCGCGCAGGGCGCGAGGTCGCCTTGCAGCCAAGGGTGTTCGATCTACTTGCGTATCTGGTGCGCAACCGCGACCGGTTGATCGGAAAGGATGAGCTGCTGGGCGCCGTCTGGCCGCACGTGACCGTCACTGACAATTCGTTGCAGCGGGCGGTGAGCATGCTCCGCATGATCCTGCGCGAGGGCGGCATGGACAGCGCCATCCGGAACATTCCGGGCAAGGGCTATCGCTTCTGCATCGACCATGAGCCGGAACTGCAGGCTCACTCCCCCGGGACGTTGAGCGAGCAGGCCACAGACGTGCGCACACGGGCGCAACGCGCGGCGTTCGCGCAGGCGTGGACCGAGGCCGCGACCCTGTTCGAACAGGCCGATGCCGCCGAGATTCTGGATGGGCCGGATCTGCACCAATGGGCGCTCGCGCTTCAATGCACCGGCAACAACGATGCCGCCATGCCGCTTCTGGTTCGCGCCGTCGCAGCGCATACCGAAGCAGGCAATATGCCATCGGCCGTCGTCGACGCCGTCACGCTGTCGGGCCTCTACTTCGAGCGCGGCCAGGCGGCGATCGCCAAGGGCTGGCTCGCACGTGCCGAGGATTGGGCCGGCGACGTCGAGGATGCCGCAACCTCGGCGCTGATCCTCTGGATGAAGTCCAAGGTCGCAGCGTTCGACGGTGAACCGGATCTGGCGCTGTCGCTGGCTGACGAAGCCTATGGCGTGGTGCGCCACAAGGACGCCGTCGGCATCGAGGCGTTGAGCCTCGTCTATCGCGGCTTCTATCGGCTGTGCCTTGGCGATACCCGCGCAGGTCTGGCGGACCAGGACCACGCGGCAACCCTGGCGCTCTCGAGCAACCAGCTCGATCCGGTCATGGGCGGAATCCTCTACTGCAATATCCTGTGGGCCTCGCGGATGTTCGGAGACTGGGCACGCGCCGATCAATGGACGCTGGGTTATCAGAAATTCTGCTCCGAAAGCGGCGTCGAACTGACTGGCTCGTGCCAGCTCCACCGTTCCGAAGTCCTCGGCGTCAGGGGATCGCTCGGCGAGGCCCTCACCCGCATCGACGACTCGCTGTCGCGCCTCAGCAGCGATGCGCCATGGTCGATTGGCGATGCCAACCGCGTCCTCGGCGATATTCAATCCGCAATCGGCAACGACGACGCGGCGCTCGAAGCCTATGACAGGGCCTATTCGCTCGGCTGGTGTCCCGAACCGGGTCGCGCCATGTTGTTGCTCGAGCGCGGTGAGGCGGAAGCCGCCCATGCGGGCCTCGAGCGGAGCCTGATCGGCAAGACCTGGTGGACCCTGCAGCGGCGTGGAATTCTGTTTGCACATCTCGCGCTGGTCGCGGCACATACCGGCCGTCGCGGCCAGGCGCTGGAATTGATCGAGGAGCTTGCGGGCAGTCCCGACCGATGGCCGATGCCCTCGATCCGGGCGCTCACCAACGAGGCGCAGTCCGTGCTTGCGCATGCCGACGGCGACCACGAAGCCGCACTGCGGCATCTGCACTTGGCCCGGCAGCTTTGGTCGAGCGTCGAAGGGCGCGTCCAGGCCGTGAGGCTGCGACTCCGGATCGCGAAGCTGCAGCTCGAAAGTCAAGACGTCCGGGGTGCCGCAGCGGAGATTCATGCAGCCCAGCTCGTGGCGCGCGAGCTCGGCTCGCACAAGCTCGAGGCCGGTTGCAGGGAGCTGAAGCGCAGGATCCAAACCGGAGAGACCGGGCGCGCCGCCTAGCCATCAATTTATGCGACCGGAAGTTGTACAGCTCACGACCATTGTGTAACGTCGGCCGCAGGCCTTCAGTCTGCGTGCCCGTCATCCCATGATCCTCCGTATCCTGCTCCTCCTGGCATTGCTGTCAACATCGGACGCATTTCATGCCGCGGCATCGCCGGCTGAAAAAGCCGGATTTGCATCCCGGCTGACGATCTATCTTGCCAAGGGGGCGCCCGATGCGTGCGGGCGCGGCTGCGACCGCTGGATCGCGATCGAGGGCGAGATTGATCAGGACGCCGCGCCGCGCATTCGCCGCTTCCTCGCCGGCGTCAAGGACACGCAGCGACCGATCTACCTTCACTCGCCAGGCGGAAACGTGGAGCAGTCCTATGCGATCGGCCGGCTGCTGCGCAGCCGCAAGGCGGTCGCGCGGGTTGGCCGAACGACCGCGACGGCGTGCGCCGCGGGCACGCAGGTGGACGCCGCCTGCCTGAAGATCAAGACCACGACTGGCGAGGTCGAAGCCGAACTCACCACTCACCGTGCGATGTGCAACTCGGCCTGCGGTTATCTGTTTCTCGGCGCGACCTCGCGCGAGGTTGCTCCCGATGCTGCGCTGGCAGTCCATAACTCCAGGCTGATCCTCCGCTTTCGAGGCAATCCACCGCCGGAGGTGGTCGCAGAGGTAAGGCGGCGGCGGATCGCCAGCGCCGACCGCGACCGCGCCGCGTTCATTGCGGCGATGGGAATCAGCGGCGAGCTTGATGCCCTGATCCGCACCGTGAAGTTCGAAAGCCTGCACGTGCTGACGCGGCCCGAGCTTCATCGTTTCGGCATCGACACGCGGCCCCTCGTCGAGACGATGTGGAGGCTGGAGAAGCAAGCGCGGCCGTTCGTCCATAAGTTCGCGGTGATGAAGAAGGAGAACGGCACTTCGTTCCGTACGATGGAGTGGCGGCTATCTTGCGAAAGCAGCAAGCGTGTGCCGCTGACATTCGCGGGCGAGATCGACGAGGCCGCCGTCGGAAAAAGCACGATCCTGATGACAGCGGATGCGGAGACGGGCAAGGAGGCCGGAGGATATCCAGTGCGGTCCGGCAAGTACGAGCTCTGGCGCGGCAGCATCGACTCCGACACGGTCAAGTCGATATTGGCGTCCCGCGCCCTGCATGTCCGCCAAACCACGACGATGCCGGACGACAAGACGGACACGACGAAATTCGACATCGACCTGACAGGCCTCGCGTCCGCATGGACCGAGCTCAAGTCATCGTGCGCCTTGTCAACGCTGAGCCCGATCAGCCCCTGGCCCGCCACGGTGCCGAACGCCGGCACAACGCCCGCGTCCGCGCCGTCGCCGTGAGACACCTCACACGGGCGTGTAGATCACCAGCTTCAACGCGGGATCGTCGTTGGCCTGAAAGCTCGTGTGCTCGAAATTCAGCACGCCCCTGGCTGGATGGTTCATGGTCTTGAGGCCGGACATGGTGCTGCGGATGTCGTGCGCTTTCCACCATTTGACGAATTCCGGGCTGCCCTGGCGCAGCCGCGTCAGCAGCTCGGTGAAGGCAGGATCGCCGGCCCAGACGTCGTGAGTGGCGCGAAACATCGCAACCATGCTCCTGGCGACGTCGGTCCAGCTCGCGCCGTAGAATTTTCGCGTCTGCCTGTTGGTCAAGACCAGCAGCAGCGTATTGCGATCCTGCTCCGGCAATTGCCCGAAGGCGAAGATGCCCTCGGCCGCGTCATTCCAGGCCAGCACGTCCCAGCGCCGGCCGGTGATATAGGCCGGCTGGTGCAGGCTCTCGATCATCCGCCGGATAGACGGCGGCACGATTTCGCGCGTGAACGGGCTTCTTGCCCCGTCGCGCGCCAGCGCCTTCAGATGCGCGTGCTCGGTCTTGCTCAGGCGGAGCGCGTGGGCCAGCGCGTCGATGGTGGTGACGGACGGGCTGACGGTGCGGCCCTGCTCGAGGCGGATGTACCAGTCGACGCCGATGCCGGCGAGTTGCGCGACTTCCTCACGCCGCAGCCCCGCGGTGCGCCGCCGGGGGCCCGCCGGAAGGCCCACGGTCTTCGGCGACAGCCTTTCGCGGCGGGACCTCAGAAAATCGCCGAACTCGACGCGGCGTGGGTCGGCCATTGCTGTTGCTCCCGCGATGGAGGGCCTCTGGAATACTAGGATAATACCAGGCCTTCTTGTCCCTTCCAAGGCAGCCCATATCGGCTTCTCCCCAGTGTGAGGTGAACTATGAAAGCTGCCGTACTCAAATCCTTCGGCTCGCCGCTGGCGATCGAGAATGCTCCAGAGCCGGTGCTCGGCACCGGCGAGATCATCGTCGATATCGTCGCCACACGCGTGCTGTCCTACATGAACGAGGTGTTCAGCGGCGAGCGCAACTATGCACTCGACCTGCCGATCATCCCGGGCCCTGGCGGCATCGGCCGGGTGCGCGCGATCGGACCGGACGCGACCAAGCTGAATGTCGGCGACTGGGTGTTCTGCGATCCGACGGTGCGCTCGCGCGACGGCGCCGTCGCACCCGACATCGCGCTGCAAGGACTGACCGCTGCCGGCGCCGGCGGCATGCGCCTGCAGAAGCATTTTCGCCACGGCTCGTTTGCCGAGCAGATGCGCCTGCCGACCGAGAACGTCAAACCCCTCGGCGCAATCACGTCCGAGCAAGCCACGCAATGGTGTGCCCTTGGGACACTGCTGGTGCCTTACGGCGGCTTCCTCGCGGCGAACCTGCAACCAGGCGAGACCGTGCTGGTGAGCGGGGCCACCGGCAATTTCGGCAGCGCCGCCGTCTCGGTCGCGCTCGCGATGGGCGCAGCCTGCGTGGTCGCACCCGGCCGCAACGAGGAGATCCTGGCCGACCTCGTCCGCCGCTTCGGCCCCCGCGTGAAGCCGGTGAAACTCACCGGCAACGAGGACGACGACCGCGAACGGATGAAGCGTGCAGCGCCCGGGCGGATCGACTGCGTGTTCGACATCATGCCGCCCTCGGTGAGCACCACCGTAGTCCGTGCGGCGGTGACGACCGTGCGCCCCTATGGACGCGTCGTGCTGATGGGCGGCGTCGGCATGGCGGGCGGCGCGGGCCTTGAGCTGCCCTACCCCTGGGTCATGCGCAACTGCATCAGCATTCACGGCGTATGGATGTATCCGCCGGATGCCGCGATCCGTCTGATCGCCTTGGTGCGGTCGGGGCTGCTGAGGCTCGATGAATACGAGACCACGGCCTTCGACCTCGACCATGCCAACGAAGCGGTCGCCCATGCCGCCGCCAACAGCGGGCCGTTCAAATTGACGGTGATCCGGCCCTGAGCACCGGGCGGCGGCCAAAGCGCCGTCGCCAATTTTTTTCGCCTGTCCAACCAAGCACTTGGCTACTGTGCATGGGGTTGTTTTCGCGTTCTATTCGAGCTCGACCACCTGGCCGTTCGACAGCGACACGCGCCGGTCCATGCGGCCGGCGAGCTCCATGTTGTGGGTCGCAATCAGCATCGAGACCTTGGTTGCCTTGACGAGCTGCATCAAGGCCTGGAAGACGTGATCCGCGGTGTGTGGATCGAGATTACCGGTCGGCTCGTCCGCAAACAGCACGCGCGGCGCATTGGCAACCGCGCGCGCGATCGCGACGCGCTGCTGCTCGCCGCCCGACAGCTCGGCCGGGCGATGGGTGATGCGGTCGCCGAGGCCGAGATAGCCGAGGATCTCCTTGGCGCGCTTGACGCTCTCGGATTTCTTGAGGCCGCGGATCATCTGCGGCATCATGACGTTCTCCAGCGCGGAGAACTCCGGCAGCAGCCGGTGTGACTGGTAGACGAAGCCGATATCGGTACGGCGCAGCTGCGTGCGCTCGATGTCGGGCAGCTGCGAGGTCGGTGCGCCCGAGACATAGACCTCGCCGGAATCGGGCGCCTCTAACAGCCCCGCGATGTGCAGCAGCGTCGACTTGCCCGAGCCGGACGGCGCCACCAGCGCGACCGATTGGCCGGCCCACAGCGCGAGCTTGGCGCCGTCGAGGATCGTCAGCGGCACCTCGCCCTGCAAGTACTGCCGCTTTATCTCGTGGAGATAAATGACCGGTACATCTTCAGCCCCCTGCTGCTGATCCATCAACCCCTCACTCGTACCGGAGCGCTTCGACGGGATCGAGGCGCGCGGCGCGCCACGACGGATACAGCGTCGCCAGGAACGACAGCGTCAGCGCCATGATGACGACGGCCGTGGTCTCGCCGACGTCGATCTCGGCGGGCAGCTTCGACAGGAAATAGAGCTCCGGCGAGAACAGCTCGGTGCTGGTGAGCCAGGACAGGAATTGCCTGATCGATTCAATGTTGAGGCAGATCACGAGGCCGACGAAGAAGCCGACCATCGTACCGACCACGCCGATCGAGGCGCCCGTGATCAGGAATATCCGCATGATCGATCCCTGCGAGGCACCCATCGTGCGCAGGATCGCGATGTCGCTGCCCTTGTCCTTCACCAGCATGATCAGGCCGGACACGATGTTGAGCGCCGCGACCAGCACGATCATGGTCAGGATCAGGAACATCACGTTGCGCTCGACCTGGAGCGCGTTGAAAAAGGTCGAGTTGCGCTGTCGCCAATCGACCAGGAACACCGGACGTCCGGCTGCCTCCGTCACCGCCTTGCGGAAGGCGTCGATCTTGTCGGGGTTTGTGGTGAATACCTCGATCGAGGTGACGTCGTTGCTGCGGTTGAAATAGGCCTGCGCTTCGGCCAGCGGCATGAACACGAAGCCGAGATCGTATTCGGACATGCCGATCTCGAACACCGCGGCGATCTTGTACGGTTTGATGCGCGGCGTCGTGCCCATCGGCGTGACCGCGCCCTTCGGCGCCACCAGCGTGATGCTGTCGCCGGCATGCAGCGACAGCTGGTCGGCGAGGCGCCGGCCGATCGCGACGCCCTGCCCGTCGTCAAAACCTTCGAGCGAGCCCTGCTTGATGTTCTTGGCGATCGAGGTGAGGTTGTTGAGGTCGTCGGAGCGGATGCCGCGAACCAGCACGCCCGAGGCGTTCCAAGGCGATGACGCCAGCGCCTGGCCATCGACCACGGGCGCGGCGAGCCGGATGCCTTGGACCTGGCTGAGGCGGTCGGCGACGTCCTTCCAGTCCGTCAGCGGCGATTCCAGCGGCTGCACCAGGATGTGGCCGTTCAGCCCCAGGATCTTGTCGAGCAGCTCTTTGCGGAAGCCGTTCATGACGGCCATGACGATGATCAGCGTCGCCACGCCGAGCATGATGCCGAGAAAGGAGAACCCGGCGATGACCGAGATGAATCCCTCCTTGCGGCGCGCCCGCAAATAGCGCCCCGACAGCATCCACTCGAATGGCGCAAAAGGCGCGGTCTGCACGGTCTCGGTCATGGTCTCATCCATCGCTCGATAATCCCATGATTCGGGGTCAATTGTGGCCGGATTGGCGGCCGCGATATCGCGCGATGAACAATATTCAGCCGACCCGCCTTATCAGCCCACAAGTCTTGCGACCGCGTCGGCAGGCGACATGGCCTCGCGGGAGCCGTCACTTCGCCGCTTGATCTCGACCTTGCCGTCGGCGAGCCCCTTCGGTCCGATCATGATCTGCCAGGGGATGCCGATGAGGTCGGCAGCGGCAAACTTGGCGCCGGCGCGCTGGTCGGTGTCGTCATAGAGCACGTCGACGCCCTTGGCGGTGAGCTCGGCATAGAGCTTCTCGCAGGCCGCATCGACCGCGGCGTCGCCCTGTTTCAGGTTGAGGATCGACACGCGGAACGGTGCCACCGCCTCCGGCCATTTGATGCCGGCGTCGTCATGGCAGGCCTCGATGATGGCACCTAACAGGCGCGAGACGCCGACGCCGTAGGAGCCGCCATGGATCGGCACGTCGACGCCGTCGGGGCCCGCAACCAGCGCCTTCATTGCGTCCGAATATTTGGTGCCGAAATAGAAAATCTGGCCGACCTCGATGCCGCGGGTGTTCACCCGCTTGTCCGCCGGCACCTCCTGCTCGAAGCGCGCGGCATCGTGCACGTCCTCGGTGGCAGCATAGACCGAGGTCCACTGTTTGATGATCGGGGTCAGGTCGCTCTCATAATCGACGTCCTCGCCGGGCACCGGCAGGTCCAGCACGTCGCGATTGATGAAGACGCCGGATTCGCCGGTCTCGGCCAGCACGATGAATTCGTGGCTGAGATCGCCGCCGATCGGGCCGGTCTCGGCCCTCATCGGGATTGCCTTCAGCCCCATGCGCGCGAAGGTGCGCAGGTAAGCCACGAACATCTTGTTGTAGGCAACACGCGCGGCGGCCTCGTTGAGGTCGAACGAATAGGCGTCCTTCATCAGGAACTCGCGGCCGCGCATCACGCCGAAACGCGGACGCTGCTCGTCGCGGAATTTCCATTGAATATGATAGAGATTCAGCGGCAGGCTCTTGTAGGACTTCACATAGGCGCGGAAGATCTCGGTGATCATTTCCTCGTTGGTCGGCCCGTACAGCAGCTCGCGCTTGTGACGGTCGGCGATGCGCAGCATCTCCGGACCATAGGCATCGTAGCGGCCGCTCTCGCGCCAGAGGTCGGCAAGCTGGAGCGTCGGCATCAACAGTTCCAGCGCGCCGGAGCGGTCCTGCTCCTCGCGCACGATCTGCTCGATCTTCTTCAGCACACGGAAGCCGAGCGGCAGCCAGGCATAGATGCCGGCCGCCTCCTGCCGGATCATGCCCGCCCGCAGCATCAGCCGATGCGAGACGATCTCCGCCTCTTTCGGATTTTCCTTCAGGATGGGCAGAAAGAACCGCGACAACCGCATGGCAATACTCTGGGAATCAGTGACCGCTTGCAGTGAAACCGGATTGAGAGCGAAAACACAAGACCGGGAATGAGGAAAAGCCGCTAAGGCAGCGGAATTCCTGTCATTTTTCCGTCGGACCGACTTCAGCTGTGCGTTACGGCAACGTGACGTCGAGTTCATCTTCCAGCGTGATTTGCTCGAAGTCGCTCACCAGCGCATCGATCCGCAGGTGCCAACGGCCAGCAAAGGGAAGCTCCACCTTGCGCACGTGCCAGTAGCCGTCCGGCCCTGGCGAGGCCTTCCACTCCATCGGCTCGATGCCGCGTTCGGGCAGGCTGAGGGTCAACGTCGCCTCCTTGGCCGCCAGCTGCGTCCCCTCGCCGGTCATGAGCTGAAGCACGAAATCGTCGAGCCCCGCCTTGCCCGGAGAGACCAGGACCTGGAACATCGCCTTGTCGCCGTGGATGTGGATCGCCAAAGGCGTCTCGGGAGCCACCGTCCGCGGCGGCGGCGTGAAGCGCCAGCCGGCCACGAGGGCGAAGATGGCAAGCGCGATGGCGCATTCGAGCAGGATCGAGCGCTTGAGGGCCGGCGCCGCCGTTTCCCCTCGCGCCAGGGCCGGTGTCAGCCGGAATCGATTGAGCGCGGCAAGCCCTAGCAGCGCGGTGGCCAGCGTGAGCTTCGCCGCGAGGATGACGCCGTAACGCGTCTCGACCAGCGCGGACGGCTTCTCGAGTTGGACGATCGCGAGCCCAAGGCCCGTCAATGCGAGCCCGCCGACGGCCGCCGTGGCGATGCGGGAAAAGCGGTTCACGACGGGCAACGTCGCGCTCGTCGGCTTTGACGCAAGCGCGCCAAGCGGCGCGAGAGCGCCGATCCAGAAGGCGACGGCAAGGCCATGGAGGAACAGGGCCGGCCGCGTCAACATCTCCGGTGGTGCGGTGGCGGCGTGTCCGGTCATGGCGAGCGACAGGCCGACGCCAATGAATGCGATGATCGCAAAAGCGCGCGCGTACCACGTGCCGTACAGCGCGATCACCGCGAGCAGCATCGCGGCCATCGCGACGAGCAGCGCCGGACCGGCGCTGGTTGCAAATGCGACCTTCCAGGGCGCGGCCGTCGCGAGACCTGTCAGCGGCACGCCGAGGAGATCGAGGCCCAACGCGCCGAGAGAGACGGCGGCGCTCGGAAGGCCGAGGGCGAGCGCCAGGCGCGGGACACGCATGCCGGTCATCGACCACGCAACCCAACGCGCGAAGAACACGCCGCCGACGCCGACGAACAACCCGACATAAAGGCCAACCCGCGCCAGCCAGATCAGCGCATTCAACCCGCCATCCACAGCGGCCGCAGGCTTCGTCGGCGTCGGCATGCCGGTCGAAAAGGTCACCGATCCCGCGATGGGATGGCCGTCCTGCGAGATCACGCGATAGCTGACGATCGCGGTCCCCTCAGGCAGATCCGCCGGCATCGCGACGGAAATTGTCTGGCCCGATGCACTGACACCTGTATCGTCCCGCGCCCTGCCCGCACCGTCGATCAGCCGGATCGCGCCGGGCGTCACCGTCTCGTTGAAGCGCAACTCCACCGAATTGGGCGCGGTCTTGAGCATGCTGCCGCTCGCCGGCTCGACCGAGATCAGCGCGGCGTGCGCCCACGCCGCGCTTGCGAAGCCGGCAGCGAGGAGCAGCGTCGAAAGCGCGGCGAGCAGGCGCATCAGGGTTTTGGCAACAGTTTGACACCCGGCGCCGGCGACTTGCTCCCGGACTTGCCCCCATGTGAATGCCCTGCCCCATCGGTTGGGATCTCGATCCAGCGGCTGACGCCGGTCTCGCATTCCTGCACGACGGGGAAGTACAGAATCGTGTTCGCCTTCAGGCTGTCGCTAAGGAACGTGCTAACGACGAACTCGTCATAGTTCTTGTCCGGCAGCTTGCCGCCGGACCACGCCACCTCCTTGACGCCGGAGGAGAGCTTGTTGCCGTGATAGTCATATTCACTGGCATATTTGCCCTCGACGACGTCGACATTCCAGCCCGCCTTCGGCATCGGCTTCACTGCGATCACCCCTTCCGGGATCTGAACGCGGATCTTCACCGTCGGCGAGCCCGAGCAGCCGTGCGGGACAGTGAACACGGCCTTGTACGACGCGCCGACCGTTGCTTGCTTGGTCTCGATCGACACGTGCGCCGCCGCCGGCGAGGCGGCGAGCGCGGAAATCAGGAACACGCATGATCGCTTCATGTTCGGCCTCCCGAGAGCGCAGATCATTCTCATTTCATTTTCATTCCCGAATGATCCGGCATTTTCTTCACGTCCATATGACCCGAATGCCCGGCATCGCCAGGCGCCTGCGCACCGACGCCCTGAACGTCGAGGGAAACGGCGACTTTGCCGGCCTTCTCGAATTGCAGCGTCACTGGCACCTTGCCGCCCTGCTTGAACGGGCCCTTGAGCTCCTGCAGCATCAAATGACTACCACCGGGCGCGAGCTTCACCGTCTTGCCGGGATCAATCGCGACCCCCTTGTCGAGCGGGCGCATCTTCATGACGCCATTGTCCATTGCCATCTCATGAATCTCGGCCTTGCCTGCGATATCGGCGGAGACGCTGACCAGCCTGTCCGCTGCCGTCCCCTTGTTCTCGATGGTCAGATAGCCGCCGGCGACCTTCGCGCCGCCTGGCGTCGCGCGGCTCCACGCTTGCGAGATCACGAGATCGCCGGCCTTGACGTCGTCCGCGAATGCGCCCGCGCTGCCGTTCAGCAAAATGGCGATTGCGAAAAGTGTTTGCCGGGTCTTGCTCATTTTGGTTCCCTCATGGTTGATGTAACCGAACGCGTAAGGTCGTGGTTGTTTCAGCGAACCCGCAGCACTTACCATCGATACCTCATTCCAGTGTAAACTGCCCGTCCTGTTCCAGGCTCGAACAAAGTCGACGCAGCAGTCGCACGATCGATGATGCTGGCGCTCGCAATATAAGTCCGGTTGGTGAGGTTACGGCCCTCGATATAAGCGGAGAACGGACCGCCATTGTCAAAACCGGCCTTCAGTCCCAACAATGCATAAGGCTCTGTCGTCAGCGTATTCATGCTGTCAACGAAATAGGCCTTCGGCACCCATTCGACGTTAGGTCCGATATAGAGGCCCGTCGGATGCTTGTAGAGCAATTCAGCGCGCAAATAGTGACGCGGCGCTCCAGGCAACTGATTGTTGCCGAACATCGCATCATTGTCGAAGCGAAAGTCGTTATAGGTGTACGCCAAATTGAGCCACACCTTGTCCGGCGCGCTTCCCGTCACGAAGATATCGCGGAAGATCGCGGCCCCTCCGCCGGCTTCGATGCCCTGGTGGATGGTCCGATCTGCATTGGTCACGTTGCAATTGCCGAAGGCGCTATAGAGGCATAGCAGTTCGTCGCGGATATTGGCGCGATAGGCCGTCAGCTCCCACGAGTAGTCCGGCCGCCGCATGCGCGTCCCGATCTCGTAGGTCGTCGCGATCTGGGGGCGGATGCTGGTGAACGGGATCGTCGGAATGAGCGGCCCAATTGAACTCTCGCCGAAGCTCGGCACTTCGGCGCTGCGCGATACGTTGGCGAAAGCCTGCCATGTCGGATCGATTTGCCACAGCAAGCCCGCTTTCGGCGACCACAGATTGAAGCGAGTTGCCCCCGATTGATCGCCATCGCTGAGAAAACGGTCCTGCCGGCTTCGAGTTGCATAGAGAAACTGCGTCCCGGCGATCGCAGCAACACTGGGAAGGAAGTAGAAGCTGTCTTCGACGTAGACTGACGTGTTCTTCGAACGATCGACCGACGATGAGAGCAGAGCTCCCTTTTGTCCAGCAATGTTGGCGAATTGCTGATTGTCGATGCTGCCATCCAGTACGTTGACACCCGCGACCAGCCTGTTGCGGAAGCCGCCGATGAAGCGGTCGTCGGTAACTTTCGCGAAGCCCCCGTAATCCCTGTAGCGATAGTCGAGCCACTGGAAAATCGGATGCATCAGATGGCGATCGACGCCGAAGGCGCCGAATTCAACCTTGGTCTCGTCGAAACGGATCGTCGTCTTGTTTGCGAGCCTGACCGTGTCGATATTGCGCTGCTGATCCATAGCAATATTTGCCGGAGCTGCAGCTTCGGGATTGGTCAGCGCAGACCCCTTGGTGACGGTGCCGGGAATGCGTTGCCGCACCTCGTTGGCATTGAGATAGAAGCGCGTCTCGAAATCCGGCGAAAACTGATAGCCGGCATTGGCGCTAACACGGTTGCTTGAGCCAAAGCTGTGGTCTCGAAAACCATCTGCGGCTTGCGTGGAGGCTGTCACCAAGCCGTCCCAAGGACCGTTCGCTCCGCCCGCGTTGGCCTGGATCCGCTTGTATCCAAAGCCTCCAACATCGACGGATACTCCGTTGGCGAACCGATCGCGGCCGCTCGGCGTCACGAAATTGATCGCTCCACCAAGCGAGTTCGCTCCGAACTGGAGCGCGTTCCCGCCCTTGTAGACCTCAACGTACTTGTAGGCGGTTAGGTCGATCTCCTGGAAATCGCCATAACCGTCCGCTGTGTTGATCGGGATGCCGTCCATATAAAGCTGCACGCCGCGCAGATGGAAGTTGCGCGACAGCCCGGAGCCACGGATCGAGAGCCGGGTGTCGTCGCCCCATTTGGGCTGGGCGAAGACGCCAGGGACGTAGTCAAGAACGTCCTTGATTGTGCTCACGGGGGTGGAATTCCGGTAAGCCTCGACTGTCACCAGCGCCACGCCGCCGGGTGTCTGGTTGATTTCCGCAAGGGCTTGCTGCGCCGTCAGAACGGTCAATGCGCCTGGACCGCTTGCGCCCTCCCCCTGCGGAGGCGCCGCTTGCTGCGGAGCGGCGCTACGCGCGCGCGTGGGTCGCACGGCAGTCCGCTGCGGGCGGGCCGGCGCCGCGCGCTTGTGCCGTGGCGCGTCCACGATCACCGGAGGAAGTTCGCGCCGACTTTCCTGCGCATCGGCAAGCTGTGGCAGGGAGAGAGCAGAGAGAGAAGCAAGCACGATTGCGCGCGCGGAAGCGTTTTGGAACAAACCAAGACGAGACATGTGACAATTCCTGATGCCGGCACGAGTGCCGGCGCATTGCGAATCCCGGTGCAGCCGCCGCCGCCGGGCAGATTTGTCGCTAGATCAGGAAAATTGAGGCGGTGCGCGGGCCTGGGCGCTTGAGCCCTTCCGGCCTGCAACGGCGGGACCTTCCGCGACTCGCCACACCACCGGTTCGGCGTGGGGGAAGAGAATCGGCAGTGCCGCGTGCGTCGGCGAATCGAGCGACGCGTTGGCCTGGGACAGGCAACACAGAGCGCAGGCGCCGGAATGCGCGATCGGCGCACCGGTCTGGTCGCTCAGTCCGCCTTGATCGCTCGCACTATGGCAGATGACGCCGGCTGACAGCGGGTCGGCGACGGCGAGGCCAGTCGCCCAGCATGCGGCAATCGGCGCCAGCACCTGCATCGCCAGGGCGAGCAGGACCAGGGGTAGGAATTTCTGTAGCCGTGCGCGCATCCGCCGAACCATTCGTTCGTCTGCTAACTAAACACCCGGCCGGCCCCAAGTCGAGGTCAGTTCCGCCGCCTTCTTGGCCCGGCGCAAATTTGGTCGGGAACCGTGCCCAGAGTACCCACCCGCGGGACCGGGGTGAGGATTTTGAGGCGTGTCCAGTGGCCTCGCCGCCCAAATATTCTGATATCCGTCATATACTTGCGGCAAAAAGCCCGATCATTTCGCCAGTTGCCGGAATTTTGAACATTCGTTGCTGAAAATGATGACAAGTGAGAAAAGTTGATCTAGCATCCCTCTTGCTCAGGCTGGCCGTGAGGTCGAAGTCTGGTGGTCCAAGTCTCGGGAGGAGCCCCTGGCGCGCAAAACGCAGCGTCGCCCCGTCAATCAAGAGCAAATCTTAGAATCGGGGATAATAGGGTCGACACAATTTTCGAGCGGGGCTAGGGCCCCGCTCTTTTTTTGTCCGCGAGGCTGAAGCGTCGATGAAGGCTTCGTCAAATCCGATCGAAATCAGCTTCGAACTCGCGGCCTCGCGCTGCGCGGATCTCACGCCCCTCGTCTACCAACGCCTGTTCGCCGCGCATCCCGAAACGCAAGCGATGTTCCGCTCGGAGGGCAGTGACCTCGTGAAAGGGTCGATGCTCGCGCTGACGATCGAGGCCATCCTTGATTTCGCCGGGATGCGCCATGGGCGTTTCCGGCTGATTGCCTGCGAGGTCGCCTCCCACGATGCCTATGGCACGCCGCGCCAGCTGTTCACCGCCTTCTTCGTTATCATCAGGGATACGCTGCGCGATTTGCTCGGCGATGAATGGTCAACCGAGATCGCGCAGGCTTGGGACACATTGCTCGTGGACATCGACGCACTCACCGGCGCGACCGGCTGACGCTTTGCGGTGCACCAACGGTGGCTCGCTGCGATGGCGTGCGCGATTGCAGATTGAGTGGCATCAACTCTTGTGAGACACTTTCAACATCGGTCGCGCAATCAATGACGCGCCGACGATAAAATATATGGGAGCGAGCGATGTCCGGGACAAAAGATTTCTCGACGACCAGGCGCGATCTTCTTCAGGCGGCGGCCGCCGCCGGCGCCGGAGCTGCCCTCTTCGGCAGCATGGGCATAAATCCAGCACTGGCCGCCGAAGTCGGACGCAGCGAGAAGCCGCTGAAGGCGGCGTTCTCCAATGCGGGCCTCCAGGCAACCTGGTGCGCACAGGGCAAGCAGGCCGCCGAATTCTGGGGCAAGCTTTTCAACGTCGAGGTCACCTGGTTCGATGGCCAGCTCGACGCCGTGAAGCAGCGAGCGGCGATCGACAACATGGCTTCGCAGAAATGGGATTTCGTCGCGATCCAGGCCTTCGGCATCGGCACCCTCACCCAGCCCGTGCAGAAGATGATCGACGCCGGCACGCCGGTGATCGACATGGACACGCTGATCGCACCGCTCGACCAGATCAACGTGCACTCCTTCCTTGCTCCCGACAACGAGTTCATGGGCGCCTCGGTGACGCAGGCGCTGTGCAACGCCATGGGGGGCAAGGGCAAGATCATCATGACGCAGGGCGCGCTCGGCCACACCGGCGCGCAAGGACGGGCCAAGGGCTTCAACAATGTCGTGAAGCAATTCCCGGGGATCGAGGTGCTCGACACCCAGCCGGCTGACTGGGACGTCTCCAAGACGGCGCGCCTGTGGGAAACCTACCTCACGAAATATCCGCAGATCGATGCGGCGTTCTTCCACAATGACGACATGGCGCTCGCCGCCGCCAACATCATGAAGGCGCGGGGCCGCACGAACATCCTGATCGGCGGCGTGGACGCCATGCCGCCGGCGATCCAGGCGGTGAGTGAAGGCCGCATGTTCGCGACCGTCCGTAATCCTTCCTGCCGCATCCATGGCGGCGCCATCATCGCGGGCGTCTCAGCCGTGGTGGGCGGCGAGAAGAGCGGACAGGGCATTCCCAAAAACGTCGTCACCGACGGCCCGGTCGTGACCAAGGCCAACGCCGCAGGAATGCAGTGGATGCAGGATCACTTCCTGATCTGAGCCTCCAAGATCTGAACTTTCATGCCCGAGGTGCGCTCGCCCATCCTTGAACTGCAGGGCATCACGAAGAGCTTCGGCGGCGTCGAAGCGCTTCGTGGTGTCGATTTCGCGCTTCTTCCCGGCGAGATCCACGGTCTCGTCGGCGAGAACGGCGCCGGAAAAAGCACGCTGATGAAGATCATCGCCGGCGTGCACACCGAATTCTCCGGCCGCTTCCTGATCAACGGCGCGGAGACCCATTTCCGCTCGGCCCGCGACGCCCACAGTGCCGGCATCGCCATGGTGCATCAGGAACTCTCCGTCGCGCCCGACCTCACGGTCGCCGAGAACGTTTTCCTCGGCAACCAGCCGACCAACCGTCTTGGCCTCGTGCAATGGCGACGCATGGCCCGCGAGGCCGGCGAGCAGCTCGCCCGCTTCGGTATCGACGTCGATCCGATGAGCAGGCTCGGCGACCTGCCCATCGGGCTGCAGCAATTGATAGAGATCGCCCGCGTACTGTTCTCCGGCGCCCGCATCGTCATCCTGGACGAGCCGACCTCGGCCCTCTCCCCGCCCGAGGTCGAGCGGTTGTTCACAACGCTCCGGCGCCTGCGCGAGCAAGGCACTGCCATCGTCTTCATCTCGCATTTCATCGAAGACATCCTGCGCGTCTCCGACACCGTGACCGTGTTCCGCAACGGACGGAAGGTCGCGGAGACCGCGAGCGCTGCGACCAGCAAGGGCGCGCTGATCGAGGCCATGATCGGCCGCGGCGGCGAGGCGCTCGAGCACAGCTATACCGACGATCTGATGTTGCCACAGCCGAGCGGCAGTTCAGTGATCCTGAAGGTCGACCAGCTGTCCCTCGCCCGCAGTCTTCAGGACGTCTCGTTCGAGGCGCGCGCCGGCGAGGTGCTCGGCATCTACGGCTTCATGGGCTGCGGCCAGCAGGAGCTGTCGCGCATCCTGTTCGGCAAGCTGAAGCCGGACAGCGGCACGCTCGCGGTGGATGGCAAGCCAAAGACCTTTGCCAGCACGGCGGCGGCACGCCGTGCCGGCGTGGCGCTGGTGCCGGAGAGCCGGCGCGACATGCTGTTTCACCAGGAGCCGGTCTACAAGAACATCTCGATCAGCATTTTGGACCGCATCTCGGCCCTGCTGCTGAAGCCGGCGCAGGAGCGCGACATCGCGCAGCGCCAGGTCAAGCAGCTGCAGATCAGGCCGCCGGTGGTCGGCCTCGACCTCGGCATGCTCTCCGGCGGCAACCAGCAGAAGGTCGCGCTGGCGAAATGGCTGACCTATCCGCCCAAGCTTCTAGTGCTGTGCGAGCCCACCCGCGGCATGGATGTCGGCGCCAAGAACGACGTCATCAACATCGTCCGGGACCTCCGCACCAAGGGTCTTGCGATCATCGTGCTATCGACCGAGCCGGAAACGGTGCTGTCGCTGGCCGACCGCATCCTCGTGCTCAAGCGCGGCGCGGTGGTACGGGAATTCAGGAATGAGCCGGTCAGCAAGGACCGCCTGCTGGAAGCGGCGTGACGGAGAAGCACATGACGAGCAGTGAAGCGGCACCAGTGGCGGGTCAGCGGGCGCGCGGGCTCGCGCCCTTCCTGCGCTCGCAGATGCGCAACATCGCCCCGTTCCTCACCCTGATCTTCCTGTCCGGATTCTTCGCGTTTGCCAGCCCCTCCTTCGCGACGCTGGACAATCTCGGCAACATCCTGACCCAGGTGTCGGTAACCGGCATCATCGCCGTCGGCCTCACCTTCGTGATCCTCTGCGCCGAGATCGACCTGTCGGTCGCCGGCATCGCCAACGTCACCGGCATCGCGGTGGCCTACTTCACGCTGCAGGACTCCTACGTCAACATCGCCAACATCCCCCTGCCCGGCGCGGTCGCGATCATCCTGTCGATCCTGCTCTGCGCTCTGCTCGGCCTCGTCAACGCGCTGGGGCTGACCGTGATCGGGATTCCCTCGTTCATCATGACGCTCGCCATGATGCAGATCGCCGCCGGCATCTCGGCGCTGCTGGTGCGCGGCCAGATCGCCTACAAGGTCCCGAGCCTGATCACGACGCTCGGCTCCGGCTCGATCGGCGGCATTCCCTGGATCGTCATCGTCGCCGCCCTCATGCTGCTCGGCGGCCATCTGGTGCTGACCTACACGCGCTTCGGCCGCTACGTCTACATGGTCGGGGGCAACCGCGAGGCGGCCGAATATTCCGGCCTCAACGTCAAGCTCATCCTTGGCGCGGTCATGGTGATCTCGGCGGTCTGCTCCGGCATCGGCGGCATGCTCGGCGTCGCCCATTTCGGCAGCGCGCAGCAGAACGAGTTCGACACCTATCTGCTCGACTCCATCGCCGCCGTCGTCGTCGGCGGCACCAGCCTGTTCGGCGGCCGCGGCGGCATTGGGAACACCATCGTCGGGCTTTTCGTTCTCGGTGTTCTCAACAACGGCCTCGACCACGTCAACATCGACAGCTTCCTGAAGATCCTGATCCGCGGCCTGATCCTGCTGGCAGCGCTGGTCATCAACGTCTACGCGCAGCGGCTGAGGGAAAAAGCGGCGGAGTAGACAGCCCTCAAAACAAAAAGCGCGAAAACAACCCCATGCACAGTAGAAACTGTGAGGGAGTTCAATCGCTTACGAGTCTACGATTGCGTGAGTGCGACCGCGCTGGCGGTTTGACTCGTCGGGCAAAACAGGAGCAGGATCTCATGATGGCGCTTGGCGTCGGTGGGCCAGGACGTTACCCCAAGCTCCGTCATTGCGAGCGCAGCGAAGCGATCCAGGCTGCCGCCACGGAAAGATTCTGGATTGCTTCGCTACGCTCGCAATGACGCTGTGACAGCGGGCGCGATCCAGGGCCATCTGTATCGCCGGGCATAAGAACGCGGCTTAGCTCTCCGACTTCTCTTCCAGCGCGAGCCGCGAGAACCGGAAATTGCAGTGGCTCGCGCCGCCCGCTAGCGTCTGTGTCCTTTCCAGGTGGATGCCTCGCGCTGCGTAGGCGACGAAATCGAGGCCGCAGATGTTCGGCAGAATGTCCTTGTCGCCATGGCGCGCAGCGAATTTGCA
Source organism: Bradyrhizobium sp. 199 (assembly GCF_023073355.1). Classification (GTDB taxonomy): domain Bacteria; phylum Pseudomonadota; class Alphaproteobacteria; order Rhizobiales; family Xanthobacteraceae; genus Bradyrhizobium. Next base: position 1,198,596 of record NZ_JADPJI010000005.1, on the reverse strand, counting down.
GAAGCCGCAGGCCTTGTAGTTGATCCCGAACTCGAAATTGTCGTTCGTATCAGGCTCAACGAAATCGTAGGCGAAATCTTCCGGAAACTCCTTCTGATGGCTGTCGGTCATGCTTGTGGCCGCCTGCTCGCGCAGCAAAGCCTGGTTCTCCGGCGACATGAATTGACGCCCCGCCGCGAGACGCTCCGCTTCAGGCGCGGTCAGCAATTGCGCCTTATAGGTTTCCCGCTCGATCTCGCCGACCACAGGCAGCGGCACGCCGTGCCGCCGCAGGACACGACTGATGGCCATGAAGCCCAAAAGACGCATGAAAAAATCGCTCATGCGACTGGCCGCGCCGCCGACATAGGGCATCTGTGTGAGCACGATCTCGAATTCGTCCATCACCTCCTGCCTGATCGCGCCGATCTCGGTGAGATGCGCGCGCTCGCGCAACATCGCATCGGCAAGGTCGAGCCGCTGGCGCATGGCTGCTTCCATCGTGCTCCGGTGCGTCTCGTAGAAGGGATGCATGTTTTCAGCCATTGGACACCTGATATGATTGGCTCATTCGCGAAGTCGGTTTCATTCCGCGGCGATCGCCTCGATTTCCAGCAACCATTTGCTGTCGACGGTCTCGACGATCACGACCGTTAGCGCGGGCTGGTGGTCCCCGAGCATCGCGCAGCGAACGCTACGGTTGGTCACGACTTGATTTCGGTCGGTCAGGAACGTGGTGACCTTGACCAGATGCTCGACGCCAAGGTCGGCGGCTGCGAGCACCTCGACGACATTGCGCCAGGCCTGCTCGCATTGCGCCTCGAAACCCTCGGGCACGGTGCCGTCGGATCTCTCGGGTACCTGGCCGCTGACGAACAGCAGGCGGCGGTGCTGCTTCAGTTCAAGTCCCAAGCTGTAACCACCGGCGGGAGCGTGGACCGTTGCGGGATTGTGGCTGACGATTTGGGCTGGCGACATAGAGTTTCTCCGGATTGCAGGCCGACCCTATGCCGCGACATCACTGCTTCGCAAAGCATTGTTGCTGCGGTTCAACGCAAGAAAATCTATTGCAAAACCGCGGCCCATCAGTGTCAAAATGGAATGCATGACCTACGCCCTTCCACCCCTCAACGCGCTCCGCGCCTTCGAGGCCGCCGCGCGGCACCTCAGCTTCAAGCTGGCGGCGCACGAGTTGCACGTGACGCCCGCCGCCGTGGGGCAGCAGGTGAAGGCGCTGGAGGCGCGCCTCGGCGTGCGCCTGTTCGAGCGGTTGCATAAGCAGCTCATCCTCACCGCGGCCGGTCAGGCCTATCTGCCCGGGGTCTCCGAGGGCTTTCGCCACATCGCGGAGGCCACCTCAGAGCTGAAGCCGGCAGGTGCGGTGCTGCTGCAATTGGGCGTTCATGGCAGCCTCGACCTGCGCCGCCTCGATCTGGCGGCGTTTCGCGGCGCGCATGCGGAGATCGGATTGCGGGTGCTGCAGCCCGCCGGCCTGCACGAATTGGTCGAGGGCAAGGTCGACCTGCTGATCGCCCGGGGTTTTGGCCATCATCCGGGCTATCGCTGCGACCGGGTCGATGCGGGGTCCGGCTTGGGCGATTGGCTGATCGCGCCTGAAGGCACCGCGGATTGCCCCGAGATTGCCAGTTTTCGCGATTGGCTGCGCACCTTGCCGGTTAAGTTCCCGCGCGCAAACCAACGCCGCCCGCGTCTGGTCGGCGGCGTCGGAAGTTGAGGCCACGAACTCGCAGGAATTCGGCGTCGAAGGCCCAACAGAGACGCTTGCGACATTGGGAACGACAAAATCTTGCCCGCAGCCGGCCGGGCATTCTCAAATCAGGACAGTGAGACCGACTGTGTCCGAATGTCCTGAGCGGTCTTTTGGAGCCGCACGAGATATTTTTTCTTTGCGGCGGTTGCGTTCAGCGTACCGGAGATCAAGTTGATGCTGATCGCCGCAACAACGTTGCCGCCCTGATCGCGAATGGGCACAGCGATGCCGCAAATCGCCGGATCCAGTTCGCCATCGACCCAGGCGTATCCCCGCTCCTGCGACAACCGCAGTTCCTGAGCGAGGCGCCCGCGGTCGATGATGGTGCGCGGCGTAACCGACTTGAGCGGTGTGTTTGCCAGATATTGGTCTCGCTGCTCCGGCGGAAGATTGGCCAGAAGCACGCGTCCCAACGAGACGAGATGCGCAGGCAGCCGGCTGCCAATTCCAAGATTGGCGGAGAGGATACGCCGCGCCGGAAGCCGCAGGGCATAGACGATATCAGCTTCATCGAGCACAGCGAGCGCGCAGGATTCGCCGATGTCATTGCGAAGGTCTTCGAGCGCCCGTTGGGCATAACCCCAGAACGGCAACGCGTTCAGATAGGACAATCCGAGACCGAGAGCGCGGGGTCGCAAGCGAAAGTAGCGGCCGTCGGCTTCGCAATATTTCAGCGTGACGAGGGTGGCGAGCATGCGTCGCGCCGTTGCGCGATTAAGGCCCGCGTGGATGGCGGCCTCCGACAGCGTGTGCCGCCCCGGCGATCGACCGAGCGCCTCGATCAGGGCGAAACCTCGTTCGATGGCACGAACGTATCCGTCGCTCTCTTTTGGCAATTTAAGAACCCTTGCGGAGTCGGGCGAGCTCCGTGCATAGTGTTTCACAAAACGGCATGTTCGTTCGCCTGGCGAACAACACACTAAGGGAGGAGACGCGATGACGCAAGCGCCCGGATTCGAGACGGATTTCTGGAAGGACGCCAATCTGCGCAAAGTGTGGGACGAGATCGTGCCCGGTGAGCCGCGCAAGACGATCCCCTACAAGCTGACCTTGGAAGCCATCCAGCTCTACTGCCGCTCCGTTGGCGAAGATCACCCGCTCTATTTCGACGAGGCTTACGCCAGGAAAACCCCGCATGGCGGGCTGATCGCACCGCCGTCGATCCACATCCTGCTGATGTTCGCCTGCACGCCGACCGATGACTGGATGCGAACCCCGGGGACCATCAATGCCGGCCAGTCCTGGAGTTACAACAAGCCGGCGCGGCCCGGCGACACCATCACCCTGCAAGCTCGCGCACTGGACAAGTTCATCAAGCGCGAGCGCCTCTTCGTCGTCCATGACAACGTGTTCTTCAACCAGCACGGCGAGGTCATCTGTTCCGGCCGCGGCCAGACAATCCGCCCCGCTTGATCGCAACGACAGACAAGGAAACACGGCATGAGCACCAGCTTCGAAAACCTCTCCGTCGGCGACACGATCAACGGCCCAAAGTTCGATGTCTCGCGCGAATCCATTCGTCTGTTTTGCGACGGATCCCTCGACTACAACCCCCTGCATCTCGACGACGACTACATGAAGAATAGTTTCGGCAAGACCAATTTCGGCGGCATCATCATGCACGGCATGAACAATTTCGGGCTGATCACCCGAATGCTGACCGATTGGGCCTACCCCGCCGGTGCCATTCAGCGTCGCCTGGAGACGCGTTGGCTCAAGCCGGTCAAGCCCGGCGACATGATTCAGCCCGTGGGCATCGTGAAGTCCAAGCAGTTGACGCAGAACTCACGCTGGGTGCTGATCGACGTGCTGGTCCGCAATCAAATGGATGAACACGTCGCCGCGGGTGAAGCCATGGTCGAATTTCCGGTATCCGGCTCAATCGCGGTCTGACCGAGAAATCGAGCGCGATCGTGCCTCGCGGTGCCGACATCGGCACCGCACCAAGCCTCCGCGACAATCATAACAAGACGAGCGCGTATAGACCGTTCGATGGGAGGACGACATGAACCGGATTGCAAGGATGAAGAGGCTCGCGCTCGCTGTTGGCCTGGCCGTGCTGTCGCTGGCGATCTCGCCGGGCTCGGTGTCCGCCCAGCAGTTTCCCCCGAGCCAGATCAAGATCGTCGTTCCGTTCCCGGCCGGCGGTACAACGGACATTCTGGCCCGCTTCATCGCGCAACACCTTGGCGAAAAGCTCGGCGTTTCGACCGTTGTGGAAAACCGCGCCGGCGCGTCGGGCACCATAGGGTCCGAGTTGGTTGCTAAATCCCCGGCGGATGGCAGCGTTCTGCTGATCACCGCGACCCACCACGTCATCAACCCGAGCCTGTTCCGTAAGCTGCCCTATGACACGGAAACCGCGTTCTCGCCCGTGGCGGTGGTCGCGAGCGCGCCCAACGCGCTCGTGGTTTCCAAGGACTTCCCGGCAAAAAACGTCGCCGAACTCATCGCGCTGGCCAAAAAGGAGCCAGGCAAGTTGTCGTTCGGCTCCTCCGGGATCGGCGGCGCCAATCACCTGTCCGGCGAACTCTTCAAGCAAATGGCGGGCATCGACATCGTTCACATTCCCTACAAGGGAGCTGCGCCCGCGATGAACGATCTGCTTGGCGGCCACATCCCGATCATGTTCGACACCCTCCCGACCGTGTTGCCGGCCGCCTCCGCGGGCAACATCCGCGTGCTCGCTGTCACCAGCATGACCCGTGCGGCGTCGCTTCCCGATGTCCCGACGCTCGACGAAGCCGGCGTCAAGGGTTTTGAAGCGACCGCATGGTTTGGCATTTACATGCCGGCGGCCAATGGCAATCCTGCTCATTCCAGGATGGTCCAGGTCATGACCGAAATTCTGGCCTCCCCGGCAATCGCCGAAAAATTTGCAACCCAGGGGGTAGCCCCCGGCAAATTGTCGGGCGCCGCTTTCACCCGCTTCGTGGACGTCGAAATCAAGAAATGGTCGGCCGTCGTCAAGACGGCCAACGTGCCCCTCGAATAAGCGCACGCAAACGCAGACGAAAACATCATGATCGATAACGAAGCTTTCAGCGGACTTCGCGTCCTGGATTTCAGCCAGGGCATCGCGGGTCCTTATTGCGCGATGCTGTTGGCACAGCATGGTGCCGACGCCGTCAAGGTCGAACCTATCTCGGGAGACTGGGGCCGTACGCTCGGCCGACCCTATGGAGAGAACACTGCACACTCGATCGCGTTCAACCGGGGTAAGCGGTCGATCGCCCTCGACCTGACCAAACCACGCGGGCTCGAAGCCGCGCGGATACTGATAAAAACGAGCGATGTCGTGATCGAGGCATTCCGGCCTGGCGTGATGACGAAATACGGTCTTGCCTATGAGAACGCGAAGGCCACCAATCCCGGCATCGTCTATCTGTCGATCAATGGATTTGGCAGCCACGGCCCCAACGCGACGCTGCCCGTGACCGACGCGGTGATCCAGCCTTTTCGGGATTGATGACGGTCGCCCGGTCAAGCGATGGTGTGCCCAACCGTCTCACCATGACCCCGGTCGACGTTGTCACCGGTCTCTACGCCTTCCAGGCGGCCGCGACCGCGTTGCTTCGCAAGTTTCGGTTTGGAGTGGGCTGCCATATCGAGGTCAGCCTGATGCAGGCGGCCGCGGCATTCCAGGCAGCGAAAATCATGGAATATCACCTGGAGGGCGGCGAGCCGCAGCCACTCTATTCGCCTGTGGCGACGATGCGCACCAGCGACGGCTATCTCAATATCACGGCGATGCGTGAGCAGCACTTCGTCGCCCTGTGCGACGTCATCGGTCGGCCTGAGCTCGCAAGCGATCCGATCTATCAAGGTCGCGAACTGCGGATCAGAAATGAAGCGTCCCTGCTCGTGATCCTCCGGACGGAATTCGCCAAGCAGACGACCGCCTATTGGGCGGAGAAATTGACGGCGGCCGGCGTAATGAATGCGCCGGTGCAGACCTATGGCGATTTTCTCGATCATCCCCAGACCCGGACGATGAATGCGGTTGAATACGTCGATCATCCCGGCGTCGGCACTATCGCGATTGCTCAGATACCGGGGACGTTGCCCATTTCGAGCCGACCTATCGTTCGCAGCCGATCGCCACTGGTCGGCGAACACACCGCAGCGATACTCGGCGAAATTGGTTATGCGGAATCAGAAATCCTCGCGATGCAGGCCGACGGATCAACCGCTGGGCGATCGGACGAGTAGACCGATCCCCGTCCGACGCGCCCTCCCTTCTAGAAATGCCCACCCTCGGCCGCGGCCAGCGCCGTCCGACCGGTAATCTCCTCACTCCGCCAACACCTCACCGCATGCCCATCAGTTCGCGTCTCCAGCGACGGCCCCGGCTCACTCCGGCACACAGCCTCGGCATAACGGCAGCGCGGGCTGAACGCGCATCCGTTCGGCGGATTGAGAGGATTGGGGAGATCGCCCCCTGTCGTCGCCAGCGGTGCATGGCGCAGCGGATCGGGGATGGCGGCGATCAGGGCTTGCGTATACGGGTGCGCCGGCCGTTCGAAGATTTCGCGCCAGTGGCCATTCTCCACGATGCGGCCGAGATACATCACGGCGACCTTGTCGCTCATGTGCTCGACGACGCCGAGGTCGTGGCTGATCATGATGTAGGATAGGCCGAGCGTCTCCTTCAACTCCAGCAGCAGATTGATGATCTGGGCGCGGATGGAGACATCGAGCGCCGACACCGGTTCGTCGCAGATGACGATCCTGGGGTTGAGAATCAGGGCCCGGGCAATGCCGATACGCTGGCGCTGGCCGCCGGAGAATTCATGTGGGTAGCGGCCCGACTGTTCGGGGCGCAGGCCGACATGCCGCAGCATGGTCGCGACGCGATCCTGGATTTCGCTCTTTGCGGTCACGCCATGGACGCGCAGGGGATCTTCAAGCGTGCGACGAACGGTCTGGCGCGGATTGAGCGAAGCGTAGGGATCCTGGAACACCATCTGCACGGTACGCGCCAATGACTTCCGATCCCCGGATTGCCGGTTCGTGATGACCTCGCCGTCCAGCATGATGCGGCCGCGCGTCGGCGTTTGGAGACCAAGGATCGACAATGCGACCGTCGACTTGCCGGAGCCGGACTCGCCGACGAGACCGAGGCACTCGCCCCGCTTCAAGCTGAGATCGACGCCGTCGACGGCCCGGAGCAACCGCCGGCCACGGCCAAATAGGCCGCCGCCCAGCGGGAAATGAACCGCGAGGTCCTCGACGCTGAGGATGAGATCGTCGTTCGGTCCCGCCTTGCCCTGCACGACTTGCGGCTCATGCATGGTGATGACACCTCACCAGACCGCCAGCGTCCAGCAAATCCGTCCGCGGCGCGACAGTCCGGCAAATATCGGTCGCCTGCGCGCAGCGCGGATTGAACCGGCAGCCATCGGGGAAATTCGTGATGGCCGGGACCACGCCCGCGATCTCCTTCAGCCTGCTGCGCCCGAGCGCGGCACGGCTGCCCAGCCGCGGCAGCGAGGCGACCAGGCCTTGCGTGTAGGGATGCGAGGGCGCGCGGAAGATATCGGCCGAGCCGCGCTCCTCGACGATGCGGCCGGCATACATCACGGCCACGCGGCGGCAGACGTTGGCGACGAGGCCGAGATCGTGGCTGATCATCAGGATGGCCGTTCCCCTCTCCGCGCACAAATTCCGCATCAACTCGATGATTTCGGCCTGCACGGTCACGTCGAGCGCGGTGGTCGGCTCGTCCGCGATCAGGAGATCCGGACCGCAGGCGAGCGCGATGGCGATCATCACGCGCTGCCGCATGCCGCCGGAGAGCTGGTGCGGGTAGTCCTTCACGCGCCGCTCGGGTGCGGGAACGCGCACGCTCGCCAGCGCCTCGACCGCCAGCTGGTTGGCTTCCCGCCAGCCCTTGCCTTTGTGCAGCACGAACATCTCGGCGATCTGCCGGCCCACGGGCGAGACCGGGTTCAGAGCCGTCATCGGCTCCTGGAAGATCATGGCAATGCGGTTGCCGCGAAGCTCCCGCTGCCTCGCGGCGGAAAGGTGCTGGATCTCCCGCCCTCCGAACCGGATGATGCCGCCACCGATCGACAAGGGGTGCCGCAACAGGCCGATCAGGGCAAGCGCCGTGATGCTCTTGCCGCAGCCGGATTCGCCGACGAGGCCGAACGTCTCGCCGCGATCGATGCGGAACGAAACGCCCTCGGCTGCCGCAACGCGCCTGCCCCCGCCATCGAGATCAATGCGCAAATCTTCGACTTCGATCAGCGGCGTGCCGGTCATGTCCGCCGGCTCCGCGATTGGGGATCGAGGATGTCCCGCAGGCCGTCGCCGAGCAAATTGAGGCCGAGAACCGTCAGGAAAATGGCGAGGCCCGGAAAGATCGAGAGCCATGGCGCCGTCGTGATCTGGTCGCGGGCATCCGACAACATGCTGCCCCAGCTCGGAAACGGCGGGCGCACGCCGAGGCCGAGGAACGACAAGGCGGCCTCGGACAGCACTGCGCTGCCCATGCCCAGCGTGCCGATGACGACGATCGGCCCCAACATGTTCGGCAGCAGCTGCGTGATCATGATCCGCAAATCGCCATAGCCGAGCACGGTGGCGGCCTGCACATAGCCCTGGCTCCTGAGCGACAGCGCCGAGGCCCGCGCAATCCGGCAGGTAAAGGACCAGTTGGTCAGGCCGAGCGCGATGAGCAGGCTGGTCAGGCCGGGGCCGAGCACCGCCATGATGGCGAGCGCGAAGATCAGCGAGGGGATCGCGAGCATCACATTGGTCAGCGCGTTGACGACATCGTCCCACCATCCGCCCCAATAGCCGGCGCTCAGCCCTAAGGCCACGCCGATGACGCTGTTGATCAGCTGCGAGATGATGCCGACCGTCAGCGAGACACGCGCGCCATACACCACGCGGGAATAGATGTCGCGGCCCTGGTCGTCGGTGCCGAACCACCAGGTCCAACTCGGCGGCTCCTCCGCGTTCATGAGGTTGGCGTCCATGACGGGATCGGTGTGCGCCAGCCAGGGCGCAAGCAGGCCGACGAAGATCGCAAGCGCGAACAAAACCCCACCGATGACGAGATTGGCGCGGAGCTTCATACGTATCTGATCCTGGGATCGATCACGCCGTAGAGCACGTCGATCAGCAGATTGATTGCGAGAAAGGCCAGCACCACCACGAGAATGGAGCCCTGGACGGCGGGAATGTCGCGCTGGAGCACGCTATCGACTAGCAGCGAGCCGATGCCCGGCCAGGAGAACAGCTTTTCGACGACGACGGCCTGCCCCATCAGCCCGCCGAATTGCAGGCCAACGGTCGTGAGAATGATAACGAGCGCGTTGCGCATCACATGCCATTTCACGACCCTGGTCTCGCTCATGCCCTTGGAGCGCGCGGTGCGGACGAAATCAGCGGTCATGATTTCCAGGACCGCCGCGCGTGTCGTCCGGGCGAACAGCGCCATCGGCGAGACGCCGAGCGTCGCGGCCGGCAGCAGCAGAAATTTCAGCCCCCCATCGCCATAGCCGAAACTCGGGAGCCAGCCCAATTTCAGCGCAAACAGATACATCAGCACGAGCCCCAGCCAGAATTTGGCAATGGAAAGCCCGGACACCGCCACGACCATTGCGATGGTATCGACGATGCCGCCGGGTTTCAGCGCCGCGATGAACCCGAGCGGAACCCCGATCAGGATCGCGAACGCCATGGCCGCGAATATCAGCTGCAGCGTCGGCCATGCGCGCTTGGCGATCATGGCCGTGATCGGCTCGCGGGTCCGGAACGAGGTCCCGAAATCACCGGTCGCGAGCTTTGCAATATAGGAGCCGAAACGCATGTAGACGGGCTCGTCAAGGCCCAGCTGCTTCTTCAGGCGCATCTCCACCTGCGGATCGGCATCGTCGCTCATGCTCGAGACGATGCTGCCGGGGACGACACTGAACAGCACGAAGACGAGCAGCACGACGGCGAGCACGGTCGGAATGGTCTGTAGGAGTCGACGGAACAGGAACGAGAGCATCTCAGCCTTTCCCCTCTCCCTCCATCGTTCGTTGCGATGGAGGGAGCGCGAGAGCGTGCGTCACTTCGCCGGCGAGGTCTCGTCGACCCAGAGGTCTTCGACGTTCTGATGGGTCAGCTCCGTCGCGTTCAGCTGAACGCCCTTGAGCCACGGCTGCACGGCCATGACCGCCTTGTTGTAATTGAAGAACCAGACCGGCGCCTCCTCGTAGAGCAGCGCATTGGCTTTCTGCAGCAGCTGGATGCGCTTGGCGGGATCGTCAGCCTGCGCTGCCTCGTCGACGATCTTGTCGAATTCGGCGTTCTTGAAGGTCATGTAATTGCAGGCCGGCTGCGGCGTCGAGGAGTGGAAGCATTTAAGGGCAGCGAGCGGATCCGGACCGCTTGCCTGGGAATAGATGAAGGCCTGGTAGTCGCCACTACGCACCACCTCCGCCAGCACCGCGGTCTCAACCTGCTTGACCTTTGCCTTGATGCCGATCTTGTCCAGCATCGGGATCACGGCCGAGACGATCGGCAGGCCCCAGCTTTCGTTCTGGCTGGTGGTCCATTCGAACTCGAAGCCGGAGGCGTAGCCGGCCTCGGTGAGCAGCTGCTTGGCCTTGGCGGGATCGTAAGCGTAGGGCTTCATCGCCTTGTCGTAGGCCGGAGCGGTCAGCGGCAGCCAACTGGTGGCACGGTAGGCCTTGCCCTTGACCAGCTTGTTGATGATCAGGTCGGTGTCGATCGCATAGTTGATGGCCTGCCGGACGCGCTTGTCGGCAAACGGTTTGAACGAGGGATTCATGCCCATGTAGCGCGTGAAGACTTCTGCGACCTCGACGATGGTACCCTTGAGATTGGCGTCGGACTGATAGGCGACGTATTGCGCCGGTCCCAGCACCGAGGTGTCGATTTCCTTGTTGCGGAAGGCCACGTCGCGCGCCGCGGCCTCGCCCATGACCGACACGATGACCTTGTCGGCATAGGGTTTGCCGGACTTGTAGAACCGGTCCCACCGCTCGAGCACGATACGCGATCCCGGCACGTGCTCGACGAATTTGAACGGTCCGAGACCGATCGGTTTCTGGATGAAGCTCTCCTTGGCCCCTTCGTCGGCCGGATAGATCGAGGTCAGCGCGGTGAAGAAGTAGAAGCCCGGATCGACCTTCTCGGTCAGCTTCATCTCGATGGTGAAATCGTCGATCTTCTTCAGGCCGGAGATTTCCTTGGCCTGGCCCTTCTCGACCGCGGCCGCGCCCTCGATCACGCGGACATACCGCGCGCCGGGAAAGGCCTTGGCGCCGTCCATGATGCGGTTGTAGGACCAGATGACGTCGTCGGCCGTCATCTTGCGGCCGCTGTGGAAATAGGCGTCGTCGCGCAGCTTGAAGGTGTGAACGAGGCCGCCGCCCGAGACCACATCCTCCTTTGCAAGCTCCAGGACCGGCTTGCCTTCGGCGGAATTCCAGATGTAGAGCGACCTGTGCAGGGCCTTGGCGTAGATTTCGTCCTGGGCCCGCTGTGTGGTGTGAATGTCAAGGCTGGTGAAACTCGACCCATACGGGGCGGTCATGCGGATGGTTCCGCCCTTGCGGGGGGTCTGGGCCTCCACCGATCCGGCGAGCGCCAGCCCTACCCCCGCGACGATCGCAATCATCCTGAACATCATGCTCCCTCCGATCATGCCCGCGTGCTCCGGTTTGAGAGTTGACCATCCATGGCACGTCGAGCGCAAGCGTCTTGAAGGCTTGATGTTTGCGGGCGCGGCGCTCGGGCGCCGTCGATTGTGAGTACGCGCCCTAGCCAGTCGCGAACCCGGGCTGCCAGTCCCGCAATTTTCGCGCCGCCGCGGTGACGTCCGCGATGGTCGGAAGCGCCTCGGTCTCCAGCATCATCGTCCTTGCCAGCCGCACGGCTCGGGCCTCGCTGATGGCGCGCTTCTTCGGGTCCTCGATCAGCTCGAAATCGATGTTGTGGGCAAGGCCGAAGATGCGGCGGATGATTTTCGCGGCGGCGAAGCCGACGGCATCAGTGAACAGGCGTTGCATGTAGGCCTGCCGCTCAGCCTCCAGCCGCGCGGCCCCCTTGTCGCCAGGGAAGAGCGAAGCCGGATAGGCGTCACCGGTCGCGCCCGCACGCCAGAGGTCGAGGAATTTGCGGGAAAACTCGTTCCAGACCTGCTCGACCGTCTCCAGCACCCAGGCCTCGAACGCAGCCCGCTCGCCCGGCGAGCGCTCGTGGCCGCGCGATGCAAAATAGGCCATCAAGAGGTTGGCGAGCACGGCGCCGACGTCGAACCCCATCGGGCCATAGAACGCGAATTCGGGATCGATCACCCGCGTCTGGCTGTCCGTGACCATGATCGATCCGGTGTGGAGGTCGCCATGCAGCAGCGCCTCGGGGCTTGCCATGAACTTCAGCTTGAGCCGGGAGACCGCGACATGCAGCTCCATGTCGTCGCGCAGGCTCGCCGCGAGCGCATCGAGATACGGCGCGGTCCAGCGGTTTTGTTCGGCGATGCGGTAGGGATCGGTGAAGATCAAATCCTCGGTGATCTTGCAGAGCGCGTGGTTGCCGGCGAAGGCCGCGATGCCCTCCTTCTTCTCGGCCGCGGGCAGCGCGAGGTCGGAGGTGAAGAACAGCGTGCGCGCCATGAAAGTGGTGATGTCACCGACGAAGCCGGGATATTGCGTCGCCGCGACCAGCCCCTTGCGCATGATGATGTGGGGCTCGAGCAGCTCCATCACCGTCAGCGCCAGATTCTCGTTGTGATGCAGCAAAGCCGGCACGAGGCCCGGCGCGAGCTGGGCCTGCTTCGACAGCGCCAGATATTCGTAATGGGCTCGCGACAGCGGCAACGGCCAGCTTTCGCCGACGAGGCGGACATAAGGCAATGCCTGCTTCACTGCGACGCCGCCGCTCGCGCTCTTGACGATGAAGACGAGGTTGAGATTGCCGTCGCCGACTTCGGTGATCGTCCAGCCGGCCGGCTCGCCGCCAAGAACCGCGTTGAGCTCCGGCAGGCCCGCGAGATAATCCCGCAAGGCCGCCTCATGCAGAATCCGGTAATCCCCCTGCCCCTGCGCCATGACGATCCCATCCCCCAAAGCGCGATGAAATCGCGCTTTAGTTTTTCTATTTGAGCATGATCTTCTCGGAAAACCGCTTCACACTTTTCCGGATCATGCTCTTGGCACGGCCGGATCGTTACTCCCGCTCCAGGAAGCTCGAGCCGATCTCGGCCTTTCTTTTGATCGGATCGTAATCACAATAAACGAGGTCCGCCACCAGCGTGTAGCTGGCGCTGACAGCGTATTTGTCTGTCTTGACCGAGTTCAGGCCGATCACCGAGGTGCTCTTGCCGCCGTTCCATTTGAACGGCGTCGAGCTCTTGGCCTGCTCGCAGGCGATCACGGCTTCGTTGAAGACATAGCCCTCAACGAACGCCTTCAGGGTGCGCACCTGCCCGGCCATCTTCCACTCCACATAGCCGACGGCGCCAATGCCCGCGACGATCAGCACCAGAAGCGCGACGACGATCCTCTGAAAAGTCATTTGTCCCCCAACAAGACAACCAGAAATTCTTAAAACGGCATGCCCATCAATTTCGACAGGCGTTCGATTGACAAATAGCCGGCGTGATAGGCGACCATCGCGATCGCGTAGATGATCGCCGAGATGATCGTGGTCCAGATCAGCTTGCCGCCCATCCGGGTCAGGATCGGGGCGCCGGGGTCGGTGCCGGGCGCGCCGGCGCCGTCCTCGTGCTGGCTGCGCACGCCGAACGGCAGCGTCAGGAACAGCGCGACCCACCAGATGACGAAGTAGATCGCAACCGCAGTCGATATCTGGATGGCCATGGGGCGGCCTTATGCCTGCTCGATTTCGACCAGAGCGCCGGAAAAATCCTTCGGGTGCAGGAACAGCACCGGCTTGCCGTGGGCGCCGATCTTCGGCACGCCGTCGCCGAGCACGCGCGCGCCCTCCTTCACCAGCGTGTCGCGCGAGGCGATGATGTCGACGACCTCGTAGCAGACATGGTGGATGCCGCCGTCGGCGTTGCGCTCCAGGAACTTTCCGATCGGCGAAGCCTCGCCGAGCGGCTCGATGAACTCGATCTTGGTGTTGGGCAGGGTCGCGAACACGGTGGTGACGCCATGCTCGGGCAGCGCGACGGCTTCCGAAATCTCTGCTCCGAACGCCGCACCATAGATCCTGGCGGCCTTGACGGCGTCCTTGGTCGCGATCGCGACGTGGTTGAGCCGGCCCAGCATGTTTCTCTCCCCTAGGGCATGATCCGGAAAAGTGTGAAGCGGTTTTCCGGAAAGATCATGCCCAAATTAGACTGTCAGTACGTGTACCAGACAGGGGGGCTTTTTGCCCCAATGTTCGTTGATGACGGACCGGACAGCGCGCCGCACCGACTCGGCGAGAGCATCCGCATCGCGGCGGCGCGCCTTCGGCAGGCCTTCGATGGTGGAGACCACGGCATCGAAGACGATGTCGTCGAAGGGCTCGCCCGCTTTGTTCTTCTCGGGGATGCCGATCAGATCGACCTCGGGATCGTCGACGAGCTCGCCCTGCTCGGTCATGGCAATGGCCACAAAGGCGCAGCCGGAGAAGGCCATGCGGCGTCGCTCGACCACGGCCCGGGACTTGGAATCCTCCAGGATCGTGCCGTCCTTGTAGAGACGGCCCGCAGGCACCTGCCCAATGATGCCGGGATCGCCGGGGCCGAGCTTGACGAGATCGCCGTTGCGGCAGACCAGCACCCGCGGCACGCCGGCGGCGCGCGCCAGCTTGGCGTGCTCGTTCAGGTGCAGGGCCTCGCCATGGACGGGGATCAGGAGCTGCGGCCTGGTCCAGGCGATCATGTCGCGCAATTCGTCGCGGCGGGGGTGACCGGAGACATGGACCAGCTGGTCGCGGTCGGTGATGACCTCGACGCCCTGTAAAACCAGGCCATTGATGATGGCGCCGACCGCCTTCTCGTTGCCCGGAATGGTGCGCGAGGAGAAGATCACGCTGTCGCCGCGGTTGAGCGTGATCTCGGGATGGTCGTCATTGGCGATGCGCGCCAGCGCAGCGCGGGGCTCGCCCTGGCTGCCGGTGCAGAGCGCCAGCACCTTGTCCTGCGGCAGATGACCGTAGACGTCGGGGGAGCGGAAATTCTGGACGCCGTCGAGATAGCCGGTCTCGCGCGCAACCTGCACCACGCGCTCCATGGCGCGCCCGACCACGACGACCTCACGGTCGGCGGCCTTCGCGGCGATGGCGACGGCCTTGAGGCGCGCGACATTGGAGGCAAAGGTCGTGACCGCGACGCGGCCCTTGGCGGCCTTGACGAGCTCGGTAATGGATCTGGCAACCTCGGCTTCCGAGGGTGAGCGGCCCTCGCGCACGGCGTTGGTGGAATCGCCGATCAAGGCGAGCAGGCCCTGATCGCCGAGCTCCCGCAGCCGCTTTTCGTCAGTCGGGCGGCCGATGATCGGGGTCGGATCGATCTTCCAGTCGCCGGTGTGCAGCACCGTGCCGACTTCGGTGTGAATCGCGAGCGCATGCGACTCCGGAATCGAATGCGCGACGGGGATGAACTCGACATTGAACGGGCCGACATCGACGCGCCCGCCCGACGGCACCACCGTCACCGGGATCTTGGGCGCATTGCGCTCGGCGGCGCATTTGGCCTCGAACAGCGCGGCGCTGAACTGCGTCGCATAGATCGGGCATTTCAGCTTGGGCCAGAGGTCGATGATGGCGCCGAAATGGTCCTCATGGGCGTGGGTGAGCACCAGGCCCATCAGGTTCTTGCGTTCCTTCTCCAGGAAGCTGATGTCGGGCATGATCAGGTCGATGCCCGGCAGATGCTCCTCGTCGCCAAAAGAGACGCCGAGATCGACCGCCATCCAGGCGCGCTGCTGGCGGTTGCCGAGGCCGTAGATCGACAGGTTCATGCCGATCTCGCCGACGCCGCCGAGCGGCGCAAACACCAGTTCTTCAGGCTTCGCCATCACGCAGCTCCCACCGAGGCGGCCGTGCCGAAGAACACCTCGCCCGCGGCCACCGGCACGCGCCGGCCCTCCGCAGTGCGGACGATCAGGCAGCCGGTGTCGTCGATCGTGTCAAAAATGCCTTCCAGCGTCATCACTCCCGTGTGGATCGCGACCCGCTCGCCGAGGCCGGCGGCGCGCTCCAGCCACAGTTTGCGGATCTCGGCAAAGCCGCGGCCATTGTCCCAGATGCCGCGGAACTCGACCCAAGCATCGGAGAGAGCCGAGAACAGCTCCTCCGCACTGATCTGGACGCCGAGCGCAGCCAGCGACACCGCCGGCGTCGGGGTGCCCTCGGGGGCTGCGACGACGTTGGTGCCGATGCCAACGACGACGGCGAGGCCGTTGCCGACGACCTCCGCTTCAAGGCCGATGCCGACCAGCTTCCTGCCGCCGGCGAGCACGTCATTGGGCCATTTGAGGGCGTAGCGGGGGCGGCCCTCGCCGAGGCGCAGGGCGGCCTCGAGGCTGACCTTCTCCAGCGCCGCCTCTTCGGCGAGCCCGGCGGCAAAACCGAGCGTGGCGGCAACCGCCGGCGCGACGTCCATGACTTCGAGGATGCTGGCGGCAAGATTACCGCGCGGCGCGATCCAGGCGCGCTGACGGCGGCCGCGGCCGGCGGTCTGTTCCGACGTGACGAACCACATCGGGCCGCGCTCGCCGCTCCTTGCCTGCTCGATCGCCTCGGTATTGGTCGAACTGGTCCGTTCGAACGCCGCGAGCTTGTAGCCCGCGGCCGATGCGCGAGGACCGAGCGCGAAAGCCATCCTAGAACAGCGACTTTGCGGCGGCGGAGGCGACGCTCACCACCGGACCTGCGAACAGCGCAAACAGGATGTTGAAGAGGCCCGCGATCGCCAGCACCGTCTTGACCTCAACGCGCACCGGGTCGACCTCGCCGGCCGGCTCGTCGAAATACATCGTTTTTACGATGGCGAGATAGTAGTAGGCGCCGACCACGCTGGTCAGGACGCCGACGACGGCGAGCGTGAACAGGTTGGCCTTGATGGCGGCGACGAAGACGTACCATTTGGCAAAGAAGCCGGCGAGCGGCGGAATGCCGGCGAGCGAGAACAGCAGCATCGCGAACATGAAGGCGAGCAGCGGGTTTGTCCGGGACAGACCCGCGAAATCGCTGATCTGCTCGACGGCCTGGCCGTTGCGGCGCATGGCGAGGATGATCGAGAACGAGCCCAGCGTCATCGCGACATAGATCACGATGTACATCAGGACGCCCTGCGCGCCCTCGACCGTGCCCGAGGCAAGGCCAACCAGCGCGAAGCCCATATGGCCGATCGACGAATAGGCCATCAGGCGCTTGATGTTGCTCTGGCCGATCGCGGCGAAGGAGCCGAGCGCCATCGAGGCGATCGCCACGAACACCAGGATCTGTTGCCATTGCGAAACGATGCCCGGGAACGCCGTCAGCGCGACGCGGGTGAACACGGCGAGCGCGGCGACCTTCGGCGCCGAAGCGAAGAAGGCGGTGACCGGGGTCGGTGCGCCTTCATATACGTCCGGCGTCCACATGTGGAACGGCACGGCCGAGACCTTGAAGCAGAGGCCGACGAGCAGGAAGACGAGGCCGAACACCAGGCCGACATTCGAGACCGTCGCAGCCGCGGCGATACCGGTGAAGCTCACCGTGCCGGTGAAGCCGTAAATGAGCGAGGAGCCGTACAGCAGCATGCCCGAGGACAGCGCGCCGAGCACGAAGTACTTCAGGCCGGCCTCGGTCGACTTGGCATTGTCGCGGTTGGAGGCCGCAACGACGTAGAGCGCCAGCGACATCAGTTCGAGGCCGAGATAGAGCGAGATCAGGTCGCCGGCCGAGATCAGCACCATCATGCCGAGAGTCGAGAGCAGCACCAGGATGGCATACTCGAAGATCCGGCGCGACGGGTCGGACAGGAACTCGGTCGACAGCACCAGCGTCACCGCCGAGCCGATCAGGGCCAGGATCTTCATGAAGCGAGCGAAGTCGTCGACGATGAAGCTGCCGCCGAAGGTCACATGCTTGCCCGCCGGCAGCATGTATTCGAGCACGCCGACCACGACCAGGAGCACGACCGCCAGCGAGGTGACCGTGCTGGTGGTGCCCTGTCCGCGATAGGCTCCCAGCATCAGGAGCGCCATCGCGCCGATCGCGAGCACGATCTCGGGCAGCACCGGCGCCAGTTGATAACCTGCAGTCTCAAAGCTCATGGCGATATCCTGACCTGCCCGCTCACTGGAGCAGTGCGGCGGCCTTCACGGCCGTCACAGCGGTGTTGTAGTTGTTGACGAGTTGCTGGACCGAGGCGGCCGACATGTCGAGCACCGGCTTCGGATAGACGCCGAACAGGATCGTCAGCGCGATCATCGGGAACAGCGTCAGGCACTCCCGGAAGGTGAGATCCTTCATGCTCGCCAGCGACGGCTTGACCAGCGCCCCGAACACGACCTTGCGGTAGAGCCACAGCGCGTAGCACGCCGACAGGATCACGCCGAAGCTGGCGAAGAACGCCGTCGGGATCGAGACCTTGAAGGTGCCGAGCAGCGTCATGAACTCGCCGACGAAGCCGCTGGTGCCGGGCAGACCGACATTGGCCATGGTGAAGACCATGAAGGTCAGCGCGTAGAGCGGCATCCGGTTGACGAGGCCGCCATAGGCTGCGATCTCGCGGGTGTGCAGACGGTCGTAGACGACGCCGACGCAGAGGAACAGCGCGCCGGAGACGATGCCGTGCGAGATCATCTGGAAAATGCCGCCGGCGACGCCCTGCATGGTGCCGGCGAAAATGCCCATGGTGACGAAGCCCATATGCGCCACCGACGAGTACGCGATCAGCTTCTTCATGTCCTCCTGCATCAGCGCCACCAGCGAGGTGTAGATGATGGCGATGGCCGAGAGCGTGAAGATCAGCGGCGCGAAGTCATGCGAGGCCAGCGGGAACATCGGCAGCGAGAAGCGCAGGAAGCCGTAGCCGCCCATCTTCAGGAGGATCGCGGCCAGGACCACCGAGCCCGCCGTCGGCGCCTCGACGTGCGCGTCGGGAAGCCAGGTGTGCACCGGCCACATCGGCATCTTCACCGCAAACGAGGCGAAGAAGGCGAGCCAGGCCCAGGTCTGCAAGGACCGCGGCACGGCGGTGTGCATCAGGGTCGGGATGTCGGTGGTGCCGCCGTTCCAGTACAGCGCCATGATGGCGAGCAGCATCAGGACCGAGCCGAGCAGCGTGTAGAGGAAGAACTTGAAGGACGCATAGACCCGGCGCGGGCCGCCCCAGACACCGATGATCAGGAACATCGGGATCAGGCCGCCTTCGAAGAACAGATAGAACAGCACGAGATCGAGCGCCGAGAAGGTGCCGATCATCAGCGTTTCCAGGATCAGGAACGCCATCATGTATTCGCGGACGCGGTTGGTGATCGCCTTCCAGCTCGCGATGATGCAGAACGGCATCACCGCGGTGGTGAGGATCACCAGAGGCAGCGAGATGCCGTCGACACCCATGTGATAGGTGATGCCAGTGGCAAGCCAGTTCGCCTTCTCGACGAACTGGAAGTCGGGGTTGCTGGCGTCGAAGCGCATGACCAGGATCACCGACACCGCGAAGGTGATCAGCGTGGTCCAGAGCGCGATCCAGCGCGAATTGCGCCTGCTAGCCTCGTCATCGCCGCGGCTGAGATAGACGATCAGCGCGCCAACCAGCGGCAGGAACGTCGTGACCGAAAGAATGGGCCAGGTTGTCATTTACTGGCCTCCAAAGCCGAACATGAACCAGGTGATCAGGCCGGCGGCGCCGATCAGCATGGCGAAGGCGTAGTGATAGAGATAGCCGGTCTGGATCTTCACGACGTTGCGGGTGACGTCCAGCACGCGGGCAGAGACGCCGTCTGGCCCGAGGCCATCGATGATGAAGCCGTCGCCCTTCTTCCAGAGCTGGTAGCCGATCCACTTCGCCGGACGGACGAAGATGATGTCGTAGAGCTCGTCGAAGTACCATTTGTTGAGCAGGAACTGGTACAGCATCGGCTGCGTGTTCGCGAGCTCGACCGGCAAATAAGGCCGGCGGATGTAGAACAAATACGAGACGAGGAAGCCCAGTACCATCATCACCGTCGGCAGGAAGGCGATGTGCTCGGGGATGTGATGCATCTCCTCGATGATGTGCGGGTTCATCTTCACGGACTCGCGGAAGAACTCCTCGACGCCGTGACCGGCGAACAGCTCCTTGAACGGCAGACCCGCGACGAACGAGCCGACCGCGAGCACGCCGATCGGAATCAGCATCCAGATCGGAGCCTCGTGCGCGGCTTCGTAGTGATGATCGTCATGCGGCTCGCCGTGGAAGGTCTTGAAGATCAGGCGCCAGGAGTAGAACGAGGTCAGGCCGGCGGCGACGACCGTCATCAGGAAGCCGTACACCCCGAACGGATTGTGCGAGGCGTAGGCCGCTTCGATGATCGCGTCCTTGGAGAAGTAGCCGGCGGTGAGCGGGAAGCCGGTCAGCGCCAGGGTGCCGACCACCATCACCGCATAGGTGTAGGGGATCTTCTTCCAGAGGCCGCCCATGTTGCGGATGTCCTGCTCGTGGTGCATCGCGTAGATCACCGAGCCGGAGCCCAAGAACAGCAGCGCCTTGAAGAAGGCGTGCGTGAACAGATGGAACATGCCGACCGAGTAGGCCCCTGCCCCCATCGCCACGAACATGTAGCCGAGCTGCGAACAGGTCGAATAGGCCACGATGCGCTTGATGTCGTTCTGGACGAGGCCAATGGTCGCCGCGAAGAACGCCGTGGTGGCGCCAAAGAACATCACGACCGCCTGCGCGTTCGGGGCGAGCTCGAACAGCGGCGAGAGGCGCGCCACCATGAACACGCCGGCGGTGACCATCGTGGCGGCGTGGATCAGCGCGGAGACCGGGGTCGGGCCTTCCATTGCGTCCGGCAGCCAGGTGTGCAGCAGGAACTGCGCCGACTTGCCCATCGCGCCCATGAAAAGGAGGAGACAGGTCAGCGTCAGCGCGTCGGCGTGCCAGCCGAGGAAGTTGATGGTCTTGCCGGTCAGGCTAGGCGCGGCATGGAAGATCGTCTCGAAATCGGTCGAGCCGGCCAGCATGAAGACGGCGAAGATGCCGAGCGCAAAACCAAAGTCGCCGACGCGGTTGACCACGAAGGCCTTGATGGCAGCGGCGTTCGCCGACGGCTTCTGGTACCAGAAGCCGATCAGCAGATAGCTGGCCAGACCCACGCCCTCCCAGCCGAAGAACAGCTGCACCAGGTTGTCTGCCGTCACCAGCATCAGCATGGCGAAGGTGAACAGGCTGAGATAGCCGAAGAAGCGCGGCCGGTTCGGATCCTCGTCCATGTAGCCGATGGAATAGAGATGTACGAGCGAGGACACCGTGGTCACCACCACCAGCATCACGGCGGTGAGCGTGTCGACCCGCAGCGTCCACCAGACCTGGAGGTCGCCGGAGAATATCCAGGGCAGCAGCTGGATCCTGTAGTCATGGTGCAT
Source organism: Bradyrhizobium sp. 199 (assembly GCF_023073355.1). Taxonomy (GTDB): domain Bacteria; phylum Pseudomonadota; class Alphaproteobacteria; order Rhizobiales; family Xanthobacteraceae; genus Bradyrhizobium. The sequence continues at coordinate 1,177,304 of NZ_JADPJI010000005.1, read as the reverse complement.
GAAGCCGACATCGACCAGCGTCATCCAGGACAGCGCCGCCGAGACGAACAGCAAAGCCGTCGTGATCAGCTCGGCCCCGCGCGAGCCAGCCGCCGCCGGTTCGACCGGACCGTGGCCGTGATCGTCATGGCCGTCGCCTGGCTCATGATGCGTCTCGTGGATGACGGAGGCATCCTCGTTGATCGTATCCGACGCATGGGCGTGCGCAGCGTGACCATGGTCGCCGTGATGCTCGAGCTCGTCGCCCGAGGGGTTGCGGGCATGCGCGCCGAACAGCGCGATCAGGCCGGCCAGAATGGCGCCCAGCAGAGGCAGAAAGACAATCGCCTGAACCATGACTTATTTCTCTTTGCGCATGATCTGACCGGAAAGCCGGTGTCCACTTTTCCGGATCATGCGCGTTAGCCCTTCATCAGATTGACGTCCTCAACCGCGATCGAGCCGCGGTTGCGGAAATAGACCACTAGGATGGCGAGACCGATCGCGGCTTCCGCAGCCGCAACCGTCAGCACCAAAAGCGCGAAGACCTGGCCGACGATGTCGCCGAGGAAGGTCGAGAACGCGACGAGGTTGATGTTGACCGAGAGCAGGATCAGCTCGATCGACATCAGGATGACGATGATGTTCTTGCGGTTCAGGAAGATGCCGAGAATGCCGAGCGTGAACAGGATCGCGCCGACCGCCAGATAATGTCCGAGCCCGATCGTCATTTCACCCACTCCGCCGCATCGGCGTCCGAGAGCCCCTGCCCCGGCGCCACCTTGCGCATCGCCATCGCCATCTCGGGCGTGCGTGCGTTCTGAACGTTGATGTCCTGCCGCTTCACGCTCACCTTGTGGCGCAGCGTCAGCACGATGGCGCCGATCATGGCGACCAGCAGCACCATGCCCGAGAGCTGGAAATAGTGGATGTACTTCGTATAGAGCACGAGGCCCAGCGCCTCGGTGTTCGAGACGTTGGTCGGGATCGCCGCCGTGATCGTCTTGGCGACGCCGGGGTTGATGACCCAGAAGCCGACGGTGAGCAGCAACTCGAACAGGAAGATGCCGCCGATCACGAGGCCCACCGGCAGATACTCGATGAAGCCCTCGCGCAACTCGAGGAAGTCGACGTCGAGCATCATGATCACGAACAGGAACAGGACCGCGACGGCGCCGACATAGACGACGATCAGGATCATCGCCAGGAACTCGGCGCCCAGCAGCACGAACAGGCCGGAGGCGTTGACGAAGGCCAGGATCAGGTACAGCACGGAGTGCACGGGATTGCGCGAGACAATCACCATCACGGCCGAGGCGACGCAGACGCCGGCGAAGAGATAGAAGAACAGCGCGGGAAGGATCATCGAGAAACTCCCGTCATTCCGGGGCGCGCGCCAGCGCGAACCCGGAATCCAGAGATTGTGGCGCGAGATTCCGGGTTGGCGCTTCGCGCGCCCCGGAATGACGAGAGGTTGGCGGGAAGGATCATGCTCTCATCTCACCGGTACGGCGCGTCGAGCTCGATCGCTTTCGCGATCTCGCGTTCCCAGCGGTCGCCGTTGGCGAGCAGCTTGGCCTTGTCATAGAACAGCTCCTCGCGGGTCTCGGTCGCGAACTCGAAGTTCGGACCTTCGACGATGGCATCGACCGGACAGGCTTCCTGGCAGAGGCCGCAATAGATGCACTTCACCATGTCGATGTCGTAGCGAACGGTGCGGCGGGTACCGTCGTTGCGGCGCGGGCCGGCTTCGATGGTGATGGCCTGCGCGGGGCAGACCGCCTCGCACAGCTTGCAGGCGATGCAGCGCTCTTCGCCGTTCGGATAGCGGCGCAGCGCGTGCTCGCCGCGGAAGCGCGGCGAGATCGGGCCCTTCTCGAACGGATAGTTCAGCGTCGGCTTCGGCTGGAAGAAATAGCGCATGGCGAGGAAGAACGCCGAGACGAATTCCGACAGCAGAAGCGAGCGTGCAGTGGCGTTGACGTTGATACCCATGATGGCCCTCACTTCGGCGCGATGCCGGCGAAATGCAGCACGCCGGCCACCACGATCACCATCGCCAGCGACAGCGGCAGGAACACCTTCCAGCCGAGGCGCATCAGTTGATCGTAGCGGTAGCGCGGCACGATCGCCTTTGCCATCGCGAACAGGAAGAACATGAAGAAGACTTTGAGCGAAAACCAGATGATCCCCGGCACCCAGTTGAAGGGCGGCAGGTCCACCGGCGGCAACCAGCCCCCGAGGAACAGGATCGTCGCCATCGCGCACATCGTGACGATCGCGACGTACTCGCCGAGCATGAACAGCAGATACGGCGTCGAGCCGTATTCCACCATGAAGCCGGCGACCAGTTCGGATTCCGCTTCGACGAGGTCGAACGGCGGACGGTTGGTTTCCGCCAGCGCCGAGACGTAGAACACCACGAACATCGGGAACAGCGGCCACACGTACCAGTTCAGGATGGTGAGCTGCGGCAGCCCGATCAGGCTGGCAAGACCGCGGACATGCTGGGCTTCGACCACCGCCGACAGGTTCAGCGTGCCGGCGCAGAGCAGCACCGTGATGATGACGAAGCCGATCGAGACCTCGTAGGACACCATCTGCGCCGCCGAGCGCAGGGCGGCCAGGAAAGGGTATTTCGAGTTCGACGACCAGCCGGCCATGATGATGCCGTAGATCGACAGCGACGAGATCGCGAAGATGAAGAGGATGCCGACATTGATGTCGGAGATGACCCAGCCGAGATTGGTCGGGATCACCGCCCAGGCCGCGAGCGCGAGTACGCACGACACCAGCGGAGCCAGCAGGAATACGCCCTTGTTGGCGCCGGCCGGAATGATCGGCTCCTTCAACACGAACTTGAGCAGGTCCGCGAAGGATTGCAGCAGGCCCCAGGGGCCGACCACGTTCGGGCCGCGGCGGATCTGCACCGCCGCCCAGATCTTGCGGTCGGCGAGCAGGATGTAGGCGATCGCGACCAGGAGGACGACGAGCACCAGGACGCTCTGCGCGACCATGATGATCAGCGGCCAGAGGAATCCGGTCCAGAATGCGCTTTCAAAAAATTCCATCAGATCACGCTCACTCCGCTGCGGTCAGCATATGCCCGGAGGCGAGGCGCGAGCATTCCGCCATCACGGCGGAGGCACGCGCGATTGGGTTGGTCAGGTAGAAATCCTCGACCAGCGGCTTGAACGGCGCCTTCTCCGGCGAGCCGCCCTTCCCCGCCAGCCCCTTGATCTGGTCGGCCGATCCGGCCTCGATCTGGTCGAGACGGATCAGATGCGGCACGGCCTTGAAGATCGCCTGGCGCAGGGCGGCAAGCGAGTCATAGCCGAGCTTCTTGCCGAGCGCCTCCGACAGCGCGCGGACGATCGCCCAATCCTCGCGGGCCTCGCCCGGCGGGAACGCGGCGCGGCCCGTCATCTGCACGCGGCCTTCGGTGTTGACGTAGATCGCGGACTTCTCGGTGTAGGCCGCCGCCGGCAGGATGACGTCGGCGCGGTGCGCGCCGCGGTCGCCGTGGGTGCCGATGTAAACGACGAAAGTGCCGTCAGGCGCGTTGATCTCGTCGGCGCCGAGCAGGAACAGCAAGTCGAGCGTGCCGAACGTCGTCATCTGGGCGGCGTTCAGGCCGCCAGCGGTTGCGGAGAAGCCGATATCGAGGGCGCCGACGCGCGAGGCGGTCTCGTGCAGCACGCCAAAGCCGTTCCAGCCATCCTTGACCGCACCGACATCGAGCGCGAGCTTGGCGCTGGCGGCGAGAATGGCGGCGCCGTCGTGGCGCGAGGCCGCGCCCCCGCCGACCAGGATGATCGGATTCTTGGCGTTCTTCAGCACGTCCATGAAGGAGTGCCTGCCGGCCGCGAGCTCACCGAGCGTCTCGGTGCCCGCTCCAAGGTGATCGTAATCGTAGGTCAGATCGGCTTTAGTGCCGATCACGCCGACCTTGAAACCGCCGGAGCGCCAGCGCTTGCGGATGCGGGCGTTGAACACGGCCGCCTCTTTCCGCGGATTGGCGCCGATGATGAGCAGTGCATCCGCCTGCTCCACGCCTGCCAGCGTCGGGTTGAAGATGTAAGAGCCGCGGCCGAGCGCGGGGTCGAAGGCATCGCCGCCCTGCACCGCCAGATTGGCCGAGCCGTACTTCGCGAGAAGATCCTTCAGCGCGAACATCTCCTCGACCCCGGCGAGGTCGCCAGCGATCGCGCCGATGCGCTTGCCGTCGGTGCGGGTCGCTTTCGCAGCGATCGCGGCAAAGGCCTCGGTCCAGTTCGCCGCGCGCAGCTTGCCGGCTTCGCGGATATAGGGCCGGTCGAGCCGCTGGGTGCGCAGGCCGTCGACGACGTGGCGGGTCTTGTCGGAGATCCACTCCTCGTTCACGGCCTCGTTGATGCGCGGCAGCACGCGCATCACCTCGCGGCCGCGTGTATCGACGCGGATCGCCGAGCCGACGCCGTCCATGACGTCGATCGACAGGGTCTTGCCGAGCTCCCACGGGCGCGCCGCGAAGGCATAAGGCTTCGAGGTCAACGCACCGACCGGGCAGATATCGACGAGATTGCCCTGCAATTCCGACGTCAGCGCGTGCTCGAGATAGGTCGTGATCTCCATGTCCTCGCCGCGACCCGTCGCGCCCATTTCAGGGGCGCCGGCCACTTCCGCCGAGAAGCGGACGCAGCGCGTGCACTGGATGCAGCGGTTCATCGAGGTCTTGACCAGCGCGCCGAGATATTTGTCCTCGACCGCGCGCTTGTTCTCGGCGAAGCGGCTGGTGTCGACACCGTAGCCCATCGCCTGGTCCTGCAGGTCGCACTCGCCGCCCTGATCGCAGATCGGGCAATCCAGGGGATGGTTGATGAGAAGGAATTCCATCACGCCTTCGCGCGCCTTCTTCACCATCGGCGAACGTGTCGAGATTTCCGGCGGTTCGCCCTTGGGACCCGGACGGCAATCGCGAACGCCCCAGGCGCAGCTTGCAACCGGCTTCGGGCCGCCTTTCACTTCGACGAGGCACATCCGGCAATTGCCGGCGATCGACAGCCGCTCGTGATAGCAGAAGCGCGGAATCTCGGCACCCGCCGCTTCGCACGCCTGAAGCAGCGTGTACTCGGCGGGGACATCGATCTCTTTGCCGTCGATGATGAGCTTGGTCATTCTTCCTACTCCGCCGCGACCATGTTCACGGGGTCGCGGACGCCGATATCGTCAATGTCAGCCCTGTGCGAATACTCGTCGATGCGCGCTTCGATCTCGTGACGGAAATGCGCGATCAGACCCTGGATGGGCCAGGCCGCCGCGTCGCCGAGCGCGCAGATGGTGTGGCCTTCGACCTGCTTGGTCACCTCGAGCAGCATGTCGATCTCGCGCTTGTGGGCGCGGCCTTCGGCCATGCGCGTGAGCACGCGCCACATCCACCCCGTACCCTCGCGGCACGGCGTGCACTGGCCGCAGCTCTCATGCTTGTAGAAATAGGAGATGCGGGCGATGGCGCGGATCAGGTCGGTGGACTTGTCCATCACGATCACGGCCGCGGTGCCGAGGCCCGAGCGCAGCTTGCTCAGACTGTCGAAATCCATCGGCGTGTCGATGATCTGCTCGGCCGGCACCATGCGCACCGACGAGCCGCCGGGGATCACGGCCTTGAGATTGTCCCATCCACCACGGATACCGCCGCAATGCTTGTCGATCAGCTCACGGAACGGAATGCCCATGGCCTCTTCGACGTTGCAGGGCCGCTCGACATGGCCGGAGATGCAGAACAGCTTGGTGCCGACATTGTTCGGACGGCCGATGCCGGCGAACCAAGCCGCGCCCCGGCGCAGAATGTCCGGCGCAACGGCGATGGACTCGACGTTATTGACGGTGGTCGGGCAGCCGTACAGGCCGACATTGGCCGGGAACGGCGGCTTCAGACGCGGCTGGCCCTTCTTGCCTTCGAGGCTTTCGAGCAGCGCGGTTTCCTCGCCGCAGATGTAAGCGCCGGCGCCGTGGGCGACGTAGATGTCGAACGGCCAGCCGTGGACGTTGTCCTTGCCGACCAGCTTGGCCTCATAGGCCTGGTCGATCGCGGCCTGGAGATGCTCGCGCTCGCGGATGAACTCGCCGCGGACATAGATGTAGCAGGCATGCGCGTTCATCGCGCAGCTCGCGATCAGGCAGCCCTCGATCAGCAGATGCGGATCGTGCCGCATGATCTCGCGATCCTTGCAGGTGCCGGGCTCGGATTCGTCGGCGTTGACGACGAGGTAGCTCGGCCGGCCGTCGGTCGATTCCTTCGGCATGAACGACCATTTCAGGCCGGTCGGGAAGCCGGCGCCGCCGCGGCCGCGCAGGCCGGACGCCTTCATCTCGTTGATGATCCAGTCGCGGCCCTTGTCGATGATGTTCTTGGTGCCATCCCAGGCGCCGCGACGCCGCGCGCCCTCGAGCCCCCAATCGTGGAGGCCGTAGAGGTTCTTGAAGATGCGGTCCTTGTCCTCGAGCATATCAGTGCTTTCCGATCAACGAATGGACTGCTTGTAGGCAAGTCCGGCGGCGCAGACAGCGAAGATCAGCGCCCAGAGCAGACTGGTCTCCTGCGTGGCGTTCAGGAAGAAGCGCTGCAGCAGGAACATGAAAGCGGCCGCGACCGCGGCATGCATGGCGACGGAGCCCCATTTCTTCACGGCCTCGGCCCCTCCGATTGCGATGAGATCACCCATCAGGTGATCTCCTTCAGCGTGGTCGGTCCGCCCGTCGGCGCCGAGAACTGGCGGCCGTTCTGCGGACCCGGTTTCGGCGGATTGCCGGAGGCGAAGCCGTCCAGCACCTTTCCGAAGCTTTCCTTAGTCAGGTCCTCATAGGTGTCCTTGCCGATCAGCACCATCGGCGCGTTCACGCAGGCACCGAGGCACTCGACCTCTTCCCAGCTGAAATTGCCGTCCTTGGACAGATGGAACGGCTCGTGATGGATGCGGTGCTCGCAGACATGGATCAGATCCTCGGCGCCGCGCAGCCGGCACGGCGTGGTGCCGCAGACCTGGATGTGGGCCTTCTTGCCGACGGGCGCGAGCTGGAACATCGTGTAGAAGGTCGCCACTTCCAGCACGCGGATGTAAGGCATGTCGAGCATGTCGGCGATGACGCGGATCGCGGCTTCCGAGACCCAGCCGTCGTGCTGTTCCTGGGCGCGCCAGAGAATGGCGATGACGGCCGAAGCCTGACGTCCGGCCGGATATTTCGCGATCTGCTGCTTGGCGAAGGCGAGGTTCTCCTCCGTGAACGCAAAGCTCGCGGGCTGGAGTTCCTTCGGTGCTAGTCGGCGAACGGACATCTCTTCAATCTCTCACTGCGTGCGGCGCGCTGTTTTCGCATTCAGGGCTTCGATCCTGTCCTGCCAAAATGCGCTTGCGGTGCCGAAAACGTTGTAGCCGACGTGGGTCGAGACCTTGATGCGGTCGAGGATCGACAGCTCGGTCACGGTCTCCATCCGGTTGCTGCGCGGATCGAACACGATCAGCTTCAGCGGGGTGTGTTCGAGGATGTAGCGCGACACGGCGTGAGAACGGTCGCTGCCGTGCTCCTCGCACATGATGACGCTGTCGGCCTGGAGCAGCCGTGCGCCGCCCTTGATCGCCTCGATCTCGACGCCCTCGACGTCGAGCTTGATCAGATACTTGCCGGTGCTTGCGACCTTGCCGTCCTCGATCAGATTGTCGAGCGCGATGACCGGCACCTCCTCACCGCCTGCCGCCGGATTGCCGGCGATGCTGAAGGCTTCGTGCTTGGTGCCCGACAGCCGCGCGGTGCCACGCGATGCGCCGATCGCGCACTTCATGGTCTCGAAGCGGCTGTTGTTGACGCGGGCGTTGTTGGCAAGCTTCTGGAAGTTCTGCCCCGACGGCTCGATCGCGATCGCCTTGTGCGAGCCAAACGGCTTGCTTGAGACCAGCACCGACCAGTAGCCGTAATTGGCGCCGCAATCGAGCAGCGTATAGTCGACGTCGATGGAGTCGGCGAACAAGAGCTCCAGCTCGTCCTCGTAATTGTAGGAGCGGTTGAGCAGCTTGCTCCAATAGCCGTCGCCGTAAGGGAATTCGAACACGGCGTCAGGGTTGAGCCTGACCGCGATGTTGCGCTCGGGCAGCGTCTTCCGCAGCAGGTTTGCGCAGGCGATGTAGCCCATATGCGAGAAGTGCGAGGAGATCTTCGATCCCGTCACCAGCGCCAAGGCAGCCGTCCGCTCCCACAGGTTGGCCCCTTCAAGGGCCCCCGAGGCACGGTCGAACTGGATTGGCGCCTGCGCCATCACCGATCGACCTCTCCGAAGACGATGTCGAGGGAGCCGAGGATCGCCGAGACGTCGGCGAGCAGATGGCCGCGGCAGATGTGATCCATGGCCTGCAGATGCGCAAAGCCTGGCGCGCGGATCTTGCACTTGTAGGGCTTGTTGCTGCCGTCGGAGATTAGATAGACGCCGAACTCGCCCTTGGGCGCCTCGACCGCGGCGTAGACTTCGCCGGCCGGCACATGGACGCCTTCGGTGTAGAGCTTGAAGTGGTGGATCAGCGCTTCCATCGAGCGCTTCATCTCGCCACGGCGCGGCGGCGCGACCTTGTTGTCTTCGACAACCACGGGACCCTTGCCGTCGGGCGCGTTCAGCTTCTGGATGCACTGCTTCATGATGCGCACCGACTGGCGCATCTCTTCCATGCGGATCAGGTAGCGGTCGTAGCAGTCGCCGTGCTTGCCGATCGGAATGTCGAAATCCATCTCGGCGTAGCACTCATAGGGCTGCGACTTGCGCAAATCCCAGGCCGCGCCCGAGCCGCGAACCATCACGCCCGAGAAACCCCACTCCCAGGCTTCCTTCAGCGGCACCACGCCGATGTCGACATTGCGCTGCTTGAAGATGCGGTTGGCGGTGAGCAGGCGGTCGAGGTCGTCCACCACCTTCAGGAACGGATCGCACCAGGCCTCGATGTCGTCGACCAGCTTCTGCGGCAGGTCCTGATGCACGCCGCCGACGCGGAAGAAGGCTGCGTGCATACGGCTGCCCGAGGCGCGCTCGTAGAACACCATCAGCTTCTCGCGCTCTTCGAAACCCCACAGCGGCGGGGTGAGCGCGCCGACGTCCATCGCCTGCGTGGTGACGTTAAGAAGATGAGAGAGGATGCGGCCGATCTCGCAATAGAGCACGCGGATCAACTGCGCGCGGCGCGGCACCTCGATGCCGAGCAGCTTTTCTGCAGCCATGCAGAAGGCATGCTCCTGGTTCATCGGCGCGACATAGTCGAGCCGGTCGAAATAAGGAATAGCCTGGAGGTAGGTCTTCTGTTCGATCAGCTTTTCGGTGCCGCGGTGAAGCAGGCCGATATGCGGATCGACGCGGGCAACCACCTCACCGTCCAATTCGAGCACGAGGCGCAGCACGCCGTGGGCCGCCGGATGCTGCGGCCCGAAGTTGATGGTGAAATTGCGAAGCTGTTCAGGTTGCTCGTTCATGATCAGACCTTCGGCCCCGCCTTCTCGTCACCGGGCAGCGGATAGTCCGCCCCTTCCCATGGCGAGAGGAAATCGAACTTGCGGAATTCCTGGCTGAGCCTGACGGGCTCGTACACCACCCGCTTCTCCTGGTCGTCGTAGCGGACCTCGACGAAACCGGTGGTCGGGAAGTCCTTGCGCAGCGGATGACCCTCGAATCCGTAATCGGTGAGGATGCGGCGCATGTCGGGATGGCCGACGAAGAACACGCCGTAGAGGTCGTAGGTCTCGCGCTCGAACCAGTCGGCGCCGGGGAACACTTCGATCAGCGACGGCACCTGCGTGGTCTCGTCGGCCTGGGCCTTGAGCCGGACGCGCGTGTTCAGGGTCGGGGACAGGAAGTGATAAATCACGTCGAAGCGCTTCTCGCGCGACGGATAGTCCACGGCCGTGATGTCGGTGAAGTTGATGAAGCGGCAATTCGGGTCGTCGCGGAGGTACTTGACCACCTCGACGATCTTGCTGACCTCGACATCAACCGTGAGCTGGTTGAAGGCCACCGAATGACCGGTGGCGGCGCCCGGAAGCGCGCTAACGATCGTCTGCCCCAGGGCGTCGAGCTTGGCGTCGTCCATGACGTAAAACCTTAGCGTTCGATGGTGCCGGTGCGCCGGATCTTCTTCTGCAGCAGCAGCACGCCGTACAGCAGCGCTTCCGCCGTGGGCGGACAGCCCGGCACGTAAATGTCGATCGGCACGATGCGGTCGCAGCCGCGCACGACCGAATAGGAATAGTGATAGTAGCCGCCGCCATTGGCGCAGGAACCCATGGAGATGACGTAGCGCGGCTCGGGCATCTGGTCGTAGACCTTGCGCAGCGCCGGCGCCATCTTGTTGGTCAGCGTGCCGGCGACGATCATCACGTCGGATTGGCGCGGCGAGGCACGCGGCGCGAAGCCGAAGCGCTCGACGTCATAGCGCGGCATCGACACTTGCATCATCTCGACCGCGCAGCAGGCGAGACCGAAGGTCATCCACATCAAGGAGCCGGTGCGCGCCCAGGTGATGAGATCGTCGGTCGCGGCCACGAAGAAGCCCTTGTCGGACAGCTCGGAATTGACCTCGAGGAAGAACGGATCAGTGGCCCCGACCGGCTTGCCGGTCGACGGGTCCAGGATGCCCTTGGGGGCCGGCGCTAGAACCGGACCTGTGGACGATGCAGGGTTCAATCCCATTCGAGTGCTCCCTTCTTCCATTCATAGGCGAACCCGACCGTCAGCACGGCGAGAAACACCACCATGGACCAGAAGCCGGTCGCGCCAAGCTTGCCGAACGCCACCGCCCAGGGAAACAGGAAAGCCACCTCGAGGTCGAAGATGATGAAGAGGATGGCGACCAGGTAGAAGCGGACGTCGAACTTCATGCGGGCATCGTCGAAGGCGTTGAAACCGCACTCATACGCCGACAGCTTTTCCGGGTCCGGCTGCTGGAACGCCACGATGAAGGGGGCAATCAGCAGCACGAGGCCAATGAGGCCCGCGACCCCTATAAAGACGACGAGTGGAAGATAGTTCTGCAGAATGCCGCTCATTGGCGAGCCCTTTTTCCCGCAGCCTCGGGACAGCCGCGGATTCGTCCGATTTGGAATTATTCTGAGCCTTAGCGCAGTGCACCAATGGGCGCAAGACACGCTGTTTTTAGGCCCTTTGCCGCCCCCGGAACGGTGAAAATCCCGGAATCACCCCGCGCTGGTATGGAGCAGATCGCAAAGCCCAGCAAGGGCAGCCACAGTTTTGCAGGGCCGCAGCTCGTAGATTGCGCCCCACAGGCGCCGGCAACGTCTTGCCCCGCATGGCCCGAGAAAAACGCCCGGTTTTCTGCTGCGGCCGCGCACCCAAGCCGAGCTATGGCGGCTGTCAGGAACCCGACTGTCACCCTGGCGGGCATATCGGCCGACCGTGTCCGGGGAGCGCGACGCCGAACCGCCGATGATCGTCGCGGTCGCGAGGCAGGACAGGTTGCAGCAAAGACACCTATCCACAGGCGCAACTGATCACACGAGCCATGCATCACGGCAGGACCTGACCTGCCGCCTGCGAGAACGGCACCGTCCGGCGATATACTGCAGTGCGACCGGTGGCGAGCGCGGCGGCGGCGACGTTTGGGGTCGTCGCGCGCCGCGCCCGCATGAGCTTTGGGCTGGGGGGCATAGCCCGGGAGCTCATCTATCTCCTGATGACGACCAACGCCTGACGCTTGCGCGCCTTCACGAAGCTCTCCCCTCGTCCGCCGTCACCATTTGTAGGCGAGGCTTGCGGTGATGCGGCGACGGTCGCCATAATAGCATGAGGTGATGACCGCGCAGCTCGCGACGTAGATCTTGTCCGTCACATTTGCGACGTTGAGCGCCGCGCGCCAGTGGTGGTCCCATTCGTAGTGCATGGCGAGATCGCCCAGCACGAAGGACGGAACGAGCGCGGTATTCGCCATGTCGGCAAAGGACGAGCCGATGTAGCGCACGCCGCCGCCAAGGCCGAAGCCCCGCAGCGGGCCGTCGCTGAACGTATAGTCGGTCCAGACCGAGGCGAACTCCCGCGGCGTATTGGTCGGAACGGTGCCGATCAGTGCGGAATTCAGGTCCTGGCTCACGAACAGAGCGTAATTGGTGTAGCTCGCCACCAGCTTGAAGTCCGGCGTGATGTTCGCCACGGCCTCGAGCTCAAGGCCACGCGAGGTGATCTCGCCGTTCTGGGTCTGGAATAGCGGATTGTTCGGATCGGTGGTCAGCGCATTCTTGCGCTTCAGATCGAACCACGCGACGCTGAAGCGGGCGTTGAGCCCGACCGGCTCGTACTTCACGCCGACCTCGGTTTGCTCCGAGGTCTCCGGCAATTGCAGCCGTCCGGCCGCGTTGACGCCGATGATCGGATTGTAGCCCGTCATGTACGAGACGTAGGGCGCGACGCCAAAGTCGAGATTGTAGATCGCGCCGACCCGGCCGGAGAACTTGCTGTCCTTGCGGCTTTGATCGGGGCCGAGCCGGTTGTCGTTGTCGAGATCAACCCAGTCCTGACGGCCCGACAGCACCACCGTCAGCCGATCGAGCTTGACCTGATCCTGGAGATAAACCGCGGCCATGCCCTGCGTAAGATAGACGTCCTGGTACAGCGCAGCGTTGAACGGCGCGTTGACGCCATAGACCGGATTGAGCACGTTGAGATTGGTGCCCGCCCCGAAGCCTTGCCGGTCGTCGAGAGCGTAATGCTTGAGGTCGACGCCGAAGAGCGCGGTGTGCTGCAGCGCGCCGGTGGCGAAGCGGTACTCGAGCTGGTTGTCGAGGTTCAACTGGTTGGCGACGCCGCGGGCGTAGAAATTGCCGCGCATGATGTCGGCGGCCGCGGGCGTCGTCGCGTAGCCCAACCCGTAGAGGCCGGTGTAGAAGACGTCGACATGGGCGAAGCGCGCATTCTGGCGGAAGTCGAGGCTGTCCGTGATGTTCTTCTCGAACTGGTAGCCGAGCGTCTCCTGCTCGCGGCGAAACCGGTCGGCGCGGGGGTCGCCGGCGAACAGGCTGGTAGGAATGCGGCCGAACGGCGCGTTGGTGACGGTGCCGACATAGGGCAGGAAGTTCTCCGCCCTGGTATTGTTGTGCGCAGCCGTGGCGTAGACGGTGAGCTTGGTGTCGCCGTCCGGCCGCCAGGTCACCGACGGAGCGAAGAAGAAGTTGTTGTCGTAGGTATAGTCGGTCTGGGTGCCGCCGCCCTGCACCTGGCCGACAAACCGGTACAACGTTTGCCCGTTGCCGGATTGCGGGACCACACCGCCGATGTCGAACGCGGTGTAGGCGTTGCCGTGGTTGTTGATGCCGGTCTCGAGGTACCGCACCGGCTCGGCGCGCGGCAGCTTGCTCACCGCGTTGACGAGACCGCCCGGCGCCGAGCCACCGTACAGAATGCCGGACGGCCCGCGCAGCACCTCGACGCGCTCGAGGTTGAATGGTTGCAGCTTCCAGCTGGCATAGGACGTGTAGAAGAGCTGCAGTCCATCGAGGAACAGCGACTCGTTCTGCGCGGGGAAGCCGCGGATTAAGAACCAGTCGTTGCGGAAATCGGCGCCGTAGGTGCCGGCGATCACGCCGGGCGTGTAACGCAGCACCTCGTCGAACTTGCTGACGATCTTCTGGTCGCGGATCTGCTGGGCACTGATGACCGACACCGATTGCGGTGTCTCTATGATCGGCGTGTTGGTCTTGGTGCCGGACGAGCTGCGACCGGCGACGTAGCCATTCACCGGGCCACGCGGTGTCTCGACGAAGCCGACATCGCGCTGTGGCTGCGGCTTGCTTCGACTGGCTGTCTGCACCGACCGCGGCGCGCGACGCTGCGGCGTCGCGGCCGCACGCCGGCGCGCTTCCGGCGCGGTGACAGTAACCGAGGGCAAGCTTTGCGCGCCGCTCTGCGCAGAGGATTGTGCAAGCGATGCCTGCGGCACCAAAACCAAAGCGGTCGTCAACACGGCCGACCGCAGCATTCCCAGACTGTTCACGCGCCACCCCAAAACGTATCTGCATGCGTCATGCCGTCAGTCCCGTGACGGCATGCACCGCACTGAGGCTTATGGGAGGGTACGCGATTTCCCTAATTGAAAGCTTCTTAGAAGGACTCTTAGAAGCGCTTCAGCATTTCGGGGAATTGCTGCGAGATCAGCGCGAGCGCTTCTCGCTCTCGAGCATGTCGGCGGCGATCGCGGTGAGCTGATCCACCTGCCGCAGCAGCGTGTGGAACTCGGCTTCGCTCACATGATCCAGCAAGCGCCGATTGCGCTCCTGTGCGCCGTCAATGATCGCATCATGCGCAACGAGGCCCGCAGGGATCAGCGAGATCAGCACCTCGCGGCTGTCCCTGGGATTAGCCGTTTTCGCGATCAGCTCGCGAGAGCAGATTGGCCAGCGCCCGGCTGATTTGTCCCTTGTCCTGGCCGACGGCCTCGGCGAGCCGCGCCACGCTCATTGGCGGGCGGCGGCCGAGCGAGGCGACGAGACCGAACTCGACCGAGGACAATCCGGTGAGGCGCTTGTAACGCAGGATCGCGCCGCGCCTGAGCAATTGGCGAGCACCACCAGTCGCGACGACAGCATCACGGTGATTGGGCACGAGGATTCGCTCTCGTCCGCTGCGGGCGATGTCGCCCCGCCCCTGCACTCGGTCTGGCTCATAATCCACCTCTGCCAAGACAGCCGGGGCCTGCCAAGCCCGGGCCCTGCGCGGCCCGCCCGGTGAAACCAGCCGGGCGGGGAGATGAAACCATTTTGCGGAACCCGCGAAACCATCCGGAAACAGATGGTCCTTAAGACAAGAGCCATAGACGGCGGCAAAGCCCGTCGGGAGGCTCAGATGAACCACTCAATTCACTCTGCTGATCGTGCGACCCACCTAAAGATCGTGGTGGTGGCGCTGGTGGCCGGCATCATGGTGGCCGGCTTCGGGATCGCAGCCCGCACCAATGGCGATTACACCCAGACCGCCCAGTCCGCCCACGTGATCAAGGCCGGCAAGCCGGTGGTGGTGACGAGCGCCAGGACGTCGGAAATTCGCTGAGACGTTCTCTTCCGGGCTGACCCATGGCCGCCTCCGGGCGGCCTTTTTCGTTTTCCAGAGCAATGCCTAGCCGAGATACACCGCGCCAGCGCAACATCCTTGACTTCACCCAGCCCCGCCTTTAAGTCCCCCCTCGTTCCGCGCGCACCAAGCGAACCACGCGGGAGTAGCTCAGTTGGTTAGAGCGCCGGCCTGTCACGCCGGAGGTCGCGGGTTCGAGCCCCGTCTCTCGCGCCATTTTGGCAGTCCCTTCAAAGTCTTAGCCTGAACTCCTTGAGGGCTGTCGCAACCGCGGCGAGCCCTGGACGATGTTCGGCCGTCTGGGCGCGCTGCGGTGTCAGCCCACGGCCGAATCGTCTAGGCGTCAAGGACTTAGAGGGATCCCCACCCATTCTCGGCCTTTCCAGGGATGCCCCGCCGTTGGACCATCGAGGAGGCCAGACATGGCTAAGAAGGATTCGGCAAGGAAAGCAGCCGCTGCCGCCACCATCACGCTCAAGCACCTTGCCGCCGATATCGCGGAGAGCCAGGACCTTTCGAAGAAGCACGCCGAAGCCGTCCTCACCGACATGGTCGATTTGATCACCAAGCACCTCAAGAAGGGCGACCGCGTCCGCATCGTCGGGCTCGGCATTCTTCAGGTGCGCAAGCGCGCCGCCCGCACCGGCCGCAATCCGGCCACCGGCGAGCCGATCCACATCAAGGCCAGCAGGAAGGTCACCTTCCGCCCGGTCAAGGAACTGAAAGAGGCGATCTGAGATCAGCTTCGCCAAGCCTGATCCGCGCCTTTCCGGCCGCATCCCGGCCCGCATTTTTTCTGATATACCGCCTGCTTCCCCCTGACCTCGGCGGTTTGACCAGAAATGTCCTCCCTCACCTTCTCGCATACCGTAACCGAGCGCTTCCTGCGCTACGTCACCATCGACACCCAGTCCGATCCGGAATCCCCCCGCTCGCCCTCGACGGAGAAGCAGAAGGATCTCGGCCGCGTGCTCGCCGCCGAGCTGAGAGCCATGGGCGTCGAGGACGCGCATCTTGACGATTACGGCTACGTCTA
Source organism: Bradyrhizobium sp. 199 (assembly GCF_023073355.1). GTDB lineage: Bacteria > Pseudomonadota > Alphaproteobacteria > Rhizobiales > Xanthobacteraceae > Bradyrhizobium. The sequence continues at coordinate 1,161,207 of NZ_JADPJI010000005.1, read as the reverse complement.
CGGCACGATCCCCGCCAACACTGACAAGAAAGTGCCGGTGATCTGCTTCTGCTCGCACATGGACACCTCGCCCGACGTGACCGGCAAGGACGTCAAGCCGCAGCTGCTGCAGAACTATCGCGGCGGCGACATCACCCTGCCGGGCGACACCCGCCAGGTGATCCGCTTCAATGAGCATCCCGCGCTGAAGAACCAGATCGGCAACGACATCATCACCACCGACGGCACGACGCTATTGGGTGCCGACAACAAGGCCGGGGTCGCCGAGATCATGGATGCCGCGCATTTCTTCATCAACAATCCCGATGTGAAGCACGGCACCATCAAGATCCTGTTCACGCCAGACGAAGAGATCGGCCGCGGCGTCGACAATGTCGACCTGCAGAAGCTCGGCGCCGATTTCGGCTACACGATGGACGGCGAGAGCGCGGGCTGCGTCGAGGACGAGACCTTCTCGGCCGACGGCGCCACCATCACCATCAACGGCGTCAGCGCCCATCCCGGCTACGCCAAGGGCAAGATGGAGCACGCGATCAAGATCGCGGCCGCCATCGTCGAGCGGCTGCCGAAGGAAGGCTGCTCGCCGGAGACGACTTCAGGCAAGCAGGGCTTTCTGCATCCGATCGGCGTCGAGGGCGCACTGGAGCAGGCAAGGCTCTCCTTCATCGTCCGCGACTTCACCGAAGAAGGGCTGAAGGAGAAAGAGGACCTGCTCGAGTCCATCGTCAAGGACGTGATGAAGGACTATCCGCGTTCGAGCTACAAGTTCGAGGTCCGCGAGCAATACCGCAACATGAAGCAGGTGATCGACCGTCACCCGCACGTGCTCGAATACGCCATCGAGGCGATCCGCCGTGCCGGCCTGCGCCCGATGCGCACCGCAATCCGCGGCGGCACCGACGGCTCGCGCCTGTCCTTCATGGGCCTGCCCTGCCCCAACATCTTTGCCGGCGAGCACGCGTTTCACTCCCGGCTGGAATGGGTCAGCCGCCAGGACATGGAAAAGGCCGTGCAGACGATCGTGCACCTCGCCATGATCTGGGAAGAGAAAGCCTGACCTAAAGCATGATCCGGAAAAGTGCGCAGCGGTTTTCCGAAAAGATCATGCTTAAACAACAACCTAAAGCGCGATGGCGATCCATCCTAATCGCATCGCGCTTTAGCCGCAGATCTCCGTCATGGCCGGGCTCGCGCCCGGCCAATTCCTCGGAGATTTACGGCACCGGCATTGCGCGCGGGCTGCGATGGAAACGGTTGGAGCTCGCCATCCAGTTCGGCAACGGCTCTCCATCGCGGTGGCGCCCGCCGGCGACAGCCGCGGCCCAAGCCACCGCAGCGCCGATCAGGGTCGCGGCTGCGACCGAGAAGGCAATGATGATCGAGTTGCGTCGCGCGCGGTTGATCGCCGTCTTTGAGTCTGCGATCAGCGCATCGACGCGCCGTTCGGCGTCGGGGGCCGCCAGGCCCGTGAGACCGGCAACCTGCTGCACCAGGTAGGCCCGATCATCGGTGCTGATGCCGCTGTGGCTGGACGAGGTCATGAGGACACGTCCCGCTTCGGCACGCGCTTCCCTCAGATCGATGTTGGGCGCCCGGCGCGGCGCGCGGAAGAGCTTGTCGAGCTCATAACTCAGCAGAGGCTCGGCTGCGGACGTGTTGCTGGCCGAACTGCGCATCGGCGAACGGTCGATCGCAGCAGCGCCAAGAAGCGCGAGCAGAGCTGCGCCAGCCAGCACGGCCAGCGCCCACGACGTCAGCCCGTGCAGCCCGTCGCGCCGCTCGCCGTCGTCTTCGATCGTTGCCAGCGCCGGCGCCGGTCGCGCCGTCCGGCCTGCGATATAACCGCCGAAGCCGAAACTGATGATCGCCTGGATGATCAGATAAAGCCCGGAGAGCAGTGCCAGCGCCGCCGAGGCATCGCGCCATGTCGGCGAGGCCGAACTGACACCGAGGCCAACCGCCACACCAAAACCGATCAGAATGAACGACATTGCACTGGCGGCGAGCGCGCCTGCGAGCACCGAGCTCCACTGGATGGTCCGTCGGTCGTCGGCAGTCGCCACACCGCCCTCCATCATGTTGTCGCGTGCGAGGGTTTCCATTGCCGTTCTCTCAGCGCAGGCCGAAGAACGACAGGATCGCCATGACCACGACGATCAAGCCGATGAGATAAATCAGTCCGTCCATTGTCCGTCCTCCTCGATTTCGTCTGTTCCCTAATCGCGAGGCACAAGGAACGTTCCAAATTGGACATATCGGCGGGAACGACCCGGTGGGACGCGCGTTACCTGTTCGAGTCCCAAGGACGAGATTGTGAGCACAGAAGGCCCCAGCCGGCAGTCCCGGCTGGGGCCTTTCCGTTTGCCCGCTTGCGCGTCTCTTCCTGTCCTATGTTAACGACGCCACTCGCGGGATCAGGAAAGATGCGATCGGGCGGGACCTCGGAACTGGGGGCGGCGCGTGGATCGCAGAACGGCGTGCCTGCATCAGGCAGATGCATTCCGGGAGAAGGCCCTGGCCGATCCCGAGCACCACGACCGTTGGATCGATGAAGCTATCGCATGGCTGGAGCGGGCGATGGAAGCGGGAGGTCGTGCCGCCGTCACCATAGACGCCGACATGGGCAGCCTCGTTGCCGAGCCGGCCCGCACGGCCAACACCGAAGCCATTGCCTCGCATCGACGCCTCATCGCCCGCCAGTGAGAGAAGCCACGAGGCACTGCTGCGGCAATTGTTCCAGGACGTAACAATGTTGCGGGTCGACACTGTTCCGGCCACCATGCTACGCCGGGCACTGACCGCAACCAGAGTGACGTCGTGCTCGCGAACCCCCAGCCCTCAGGAACATGCCGTCCGCGCAATTGGCGCGGGCTGCTGTCTGTGCTGATCGCGATAGTCTATCTGCTCGCAAGCGCGCTGCATGGCTCGCACGACATCGACGTCACCACGCCCGGCGGGGGTTCGGAGATAGCTGCGGTCCTCGACGGCTCCGCAGGCCACAGCGACCAAGAGGCTATCAGCGGGCATCATTGCCATGGCTGCTTCTCGCTGACGGTGATACAGCCGCCTCTATCGACCGCTTCGGTCGCGCTTATGTCGGCAACGGGCCCGCAACATGCACCCCGGCTCGCTGGAATAATCCCTGATACCGACTCCCCGCCTCCCAAACATATCGCCTGAACGGATTGGTCGGGCGTTCCGCGCCCATTAGGTTCATCCTTCACAGGTCGGTTTGATGTTCTGCAGGGGAATGGCCGCGCGCCTGGCGTGCGTGGCGGCATGTCTGATTGCCGGAGCGGCGCTCGCGCCGTCTCACGCCCAGACCTTGACGATGCGCAGCGCATTGTCGCGCGCGCTGACCGCGAGCCCGCGGCTGACGGCGGCGGAGCGCGACGTCGGCATCGCCACGGGTCAGCGCATCCAGGCCGGCGCGCTGCTCAATCCGGAATTGACCTATGAACAGGACGATTCATTCGGCTCCGGAAAATATCGCGGGACACGATCGGCCGAGACCACGCTCCAGATCAGCCAGGCCTTCGAGCTGTTCGGCAAGCGCGACGCGCGGATCACGGCCGGAGCGGCGGGCATCGAGGTCGCCGCGATCCAGCGCAAGGCCGTCCGACTCGAGGTGCTGTCGGAGACTGCGATCGCCTTCCTCAGCGTGCTCGGTGCGCAGCGGCGCATCCAGATCCTCGACGAGCAGATTGCCGCGATCGACCAGCTGACGCCGCTGCTGCGCCGCCGCGTCGAGGCCGGCGCCTCCTCGCCGGCCGAGACCGGCCGTGCCGAAGTCGCCTCCGCCTTGGTGAAGGCCGACCGCGAGCGCTTCAAGGCGACGCTGGCGAGCGCCCGGCGCGAGCTCGCGGTGCTGATGGGCGATCCATCCGCGAAATTCGGCGAGGTTTCCGGCCGGCTCGACACCACGGGACGGCCGCCCGCGTTCCAGGCGGTGGTCGCCGCCATCGACGCCAATCCGCAGCTGGTGCGCTGGACCGCCGTCTTTGCCCAGCGCAATGCCGAGCTGCTGCTGGCGCGGCTCAAGCCCTATCCGGACGTGCGGATCGCGGCCGGCTGGCGCCACTACAACGACACCAATGACGATGCGGTGCGCCTCACCCTCTCGGTGCCGATCCCGGTCTTCGACCAGAACCAGGGCAACATCCTGTCGGCGCAGGAAAGCCTCGCCAAGACCAAGGCCGAGCGCGAGGCCAACCGCAACACGCTGATCGTGATCGCCGGCCGCGCCTATGACTCGCTCCAGGGCTCGCTGCGCGAGCTCGCGATCTTGCGCGAGACCGCTATGCCCAAGGCGGTCGAAGCCTCCGACGCCATCTCGCAAGGCTATGGCCAGGGCCGTTTCACCCTGCTCGAGGTGCTCGACGCCCAGGCGAGCGTCACCCAGGCGCGACTGCGCGAGCAGGAGGCGCTCCAGAACTTCCACGCGGGCGTTGCGACCATCGAAGGCCTGGTCGGCAATCCCTTTACGCTGGCGCGGGAGAGCGCACGATGAAGACGTCCTCCACCATTCTCGTGGCCATCGTTGCCGCCGCGCTCGGCGCCTACGGCTATTCCCTGCTCGCGCCGGCCAAGCCCGCGCACAGCGAGCATTCCGAGCATCCCGCACCGAAGAAGCCGAACGACCATGTCGAGCAGGACGAGCATGGCGCCGACCGCATCCGCATCTCCGACGTCAAGCTGGCGGCCGCAGGCGTCACGCTGGCCGAGGCCGCGAGCGCGACACTGACCGACACGCTCGCCTTCAACGGCATTCTGCGCGCCAACCAGGAAGCGGTGGTGCAGGTGACGCCGCGTTTCCCGGGCCTCGCCAAATCCATCCAGAAGCGCATCGGCGACAAGGTTGCCAAGGACGATCTGCTCGCCGCGATCGAGAGCAACCAGAGCCTCACCGTCTACGAGCTGAAGGCGCCGATTGCCGGCACCATCATCGAGCGGCAGATCTCGCTCGGCGAATACGCCTCCGAGCAGAAACCGGCCTTCGTCGTCGCCGACCTCTCCACCATCTGGGTCGATCTGTCGATCTACCGGCAGGACCTCAGGCGCGTTCGCCTCAATGACGAAGTGCTGATCGATCCCGACGACGGCCGCGGCGAGATCAAGGGCACGATCTCCTACATGGCGCCGATCGGCTCGAGCGAAACCCAGACCGCACTCGCCCGCGTGGTGCTGCAAAATCCGGACGGCCGCCTGCGTCCCGGCCTGTTCGTCACGGCACGGCTGATCCTTGCCGCCCGCAACGTCGCGGTCGCCGTGCGCCGGAGCGCGATCCAGACGCTGGAGAACCGGACCATCGTGTTCGTCCGCGAGGACGGCGACAAGATCGAGGCACGCCCGGTGGAGCTTGGCGATTCCGATCCGCGCCATGTCGAGATCAAGGCCGGCCTGTCGGCCGGCGAGCATTACGTCGCCGAGAACAGCTTTGTCGTGAAGGCGGAGATGGGCAAAGGCGAGGCCGAACATGATTGAGCGCCTGATCGCCGTCTCGCTGCAGCAGCGCTGGCTGGTCTTCGTGCTCGCGCTCGGCGTCGTCGCCTTCGGAGCCTGGAATTTCCAGCGCCTTCCGATCGACGCCGTGCCTGACATCACCAACGTCCAGGTCCAGATCAACACCCGCGCGCCCGGCTATTCGCCGCTGGAGACCGAGCAGCGCATCACCTTCCCGGTCGAGACCGCGATGAGCGGCCTGCCGAAGCTCGACTACACCCGCTCGCTGTCGCGCTACGGCCTCAGCCAGGTGACGGTCGTCTTCAAGGACGGCACCGACATCTTTTTCGCCCGCCAGCTCGTCGGCGAACGTATCCAGCAGGTGAAAGACCAGCTTCCGGCCGGCGTCGAGGTCGCGATGGGGCCGGTTTCGACCGGGCTCGGCGAAATATTCATGTACACCGTCGAGGCGAAGACGGGCGCGAAGACGCAAGGCGGCCATGACTTTTCGCTGACCGATTTGCGCATGGTGCAGGACTGGATCATCCGGCCGCAGCTACGCAACGTGCCTGGGGTGATCGAGGTCAACACCATCGGCGGCTTCGAGCGGCAGTTCCACGTGCTGCCGGATCCCGGCAAGCTGATGGCCTACCGGCTCGGCTTTCGCGACGTGATGACGGCGCTCGCCGCCAACAACGCCAATGTCGGAGCCGGCTATATCGAGCGCAACGGCGAGCAATATCTGGTTCGCTCGCCGGGCCAGGTCGGCAATCTCAGCGAGATCCAGGACATCGTCATCGGCTCGCGGGGCGGCAATCCCGTCAGGATCAGGGATGTCGCGACCGTCAAGGAAGGCCGCGACCTGCGCACGGGCGCGGCGACGCGGAACGGCGAAGAGACCGTGCTCGGCACCGCGATGCTGCTGATCGGCGAGAACAGCCGCAGCGTCGCCCGCCGCGTCGCGGTCCGGCTCGAGGACATCGCCAAATCGCTGCCCGAAGGCGTCGTGACGCGGACGGTCTACGACCGCACCGATCTGGTCGAAGCCACCATCGGTACGGTCAAGAACAATTTGCTGGAAGGCGCGGCCCTGGTCGTGGCCGTGCTGTTCCTGATCCTCGGCAACATCCGCGCGGCCTTGGTGGTGGCCTGCGTCATTCCGCTCTCCATGGCCATGACGATCAGCGGTATGGTCGAGACCAAGGTCAGCGCCAACCTGATGAGCCTCGGCGCGATCGATTTCGGCATCATCGTCGACGGCGCCGTGATCATCGTCGAGAATTGCCTGCGCATGCTGGCCGCGGCCCAGCGCGAGAAAGGCGGGCTGCTGACCACGGCCGAGCGACTGCGCGCAATCCTGCGCGGATCGAGCGAGGTGATCAAGCCCAGCCTGTTCGGAACGCTGATCATCGCGGTGGTCTATCTGCCCGTGCTGACGTTGACCGGCGTCGAGGGCAAGATGTTCACGCCGATGGCGCTGACGGTCTTGATGGCGCTGGGCGCCGCCGTGCTGTTGTCCATTACCTTCGTGCCGGCGGCCGTCGCCATCTTCGTCACAGGCAGGGTATCCGAACACGAAAACCTGTTCATGCGGGCCGCCAAACGCGCCTACCTGCCCCTGCTCCGCTTTGCCATCGACAACCGGGGCGTGGTCGCCATCATGGCCGCACTCATCGTGATCGCAAGCGGCATCGCCGCTTCGCGGATGGGCGGCGAGTTCATTCCGAGCCTGGACGAAGGCGACGTCGCGCTGGCTTCGATCCGGATTCCCGGCACCAGCCTCACCCAGTCGCTGGATCTTCAGAAGGCGCTGGAAAAGCGCATCAAGCAAATCCCTGAAGTCAAGGAATTCTTCACCCGCATCGGCACCGCCGAGATCGCGACCGACCCGATGTCGCCGGCACAGACCGACGGCTACATCATGCTGAAGCCCCGCGCCGAATGGCCCGACCCGGGCAAATCGAAATCGGAGGTGATCGAGGCGATCGACAAGGCCGCCGACGACATTCCCGGCAGCGCCTATGAAATCTCCCAGCCGATCCAGTTCCGCGTCAACGAGCTGATCTCGGGAGTACGCAGCGACGTGGGCGTCAAGATCTTCGGCGACGACCTCGACATCCTGCAAGGCGCCGCAAGACGGGTGGAGGCCGCGACCCGCGGCATCCGCGGCGCCAGCGACGTCAAGATCGAGCAGGTATCGGGCCTGCCGATCCTCACCGTTCGCCTCGATCGCCAGGCGCTCGCCCGCTACGGCCTCAGCGTCGGTGAGGTGCAGGGCATCGTCGAGATCGCAGTCGGCGGCAAGTCGGCGGGCAAGCTGTTCGAGGGCGACCGCCGCTTCGACATCGTGGTCCGCCTGCCGGAGCACTTGCGCGGCGATCTCGAGGCGATCCGGGCGATCCCGATCCCGCTGCCGCCCGGCGAGGAGGCCGGCTCCGGTTCGGCCATTCGAACCGCGCTGGCCGCCTCCCCGCTCACCCAGATGCGCTATGTGCCATTGTCGTCGGTTGCGACCGTCGATGCGACGCCGGGCCCGAACCAGATCAGCCGCGAGAACGGCAAGCGGCGCATCGTCGTCACCGCCAATGTCCGCGCGCGCGACCTCGGCTCCTTCGTGGCCGAGGCCGAGGCGGCGGTGGCGGAGAAGGTCAAGCTGCCGCCGGGCTACTTTATCGGCTGGGGCGGGCAGTTCGAGCAGCTGGTCTCCGCGACCAAGCGGCTGACGATCGTGGTGCCGGTGGCGCTGCTGCTGGTGTTTCTGCTGCTGTTCATGGGGATGGGATCGGCGGCCGATGCGGCGCTGGTGTTCTCCGGCGTGCCGCTGGCGCTGACCGGCGGCGTCGCGGCGCTGCTGCTGCGTGACATCCCGTTGTCCATCAGCGCCGGTGTCGGCTTCATCGCTTTGTCGGGCGTCGCCGTGCTCAACGGCCTCGTCATCATCGCCTTCATCGAGCGTCTGCGCAGCGAGGGACACCCCATTACGGACGCCGTGCGCGAGGGCGCGCTGACGCGGCTGCGCCCGGTGCTGATGACAGCGTTGGTCGCCTCGCTCGGTTTCGTGCCGATGGCGCTCGCGACCGGCGCTGGCGCCGAGGTGCAGCGGCCGCTGGCGACCGTGGTAATCGGCGGCATCATCTCCTCGACGGTGCTGACGCTCCTGGTATTGCCGGCACTCTACGTGCTGTTCCGTCGTGACGCGACCAGCGAAACGCCTACAATGGCGCCTGATTTGACGACTTCCCGGGAGCGCTAGAATTGGGCAGCCACGATCATCACGGTCATCACCAGCATGCTCGTGGCGACCATGCGCATGATCACGGTCACGACCACGGTCGGGGCCATGTCCACGCGCCTGCGAATTTCGGCAAGGCGTTCGCGATCGGCATTTCGCTCAACACCGCACTGGTCGTGGCCGAAGCGGTCTGCGGCTATATCGGCAACTCCACCGCCCTGCTCGCCGACGCCGGCCATAATCTGTCCGACGTGCTCGGCCTGGTGGTGGCCTGGGGCGCCTCGATCGCGGCCCGGCGGGCGCCGAGCGGCCGCTTCACCTACGGCTTTCGCGCCTCCACCATCCTGGCGGCGCTGGCCAACGCGGTGTTCCTGCTGGTCGCCACCGGCGCGATCGGCTGGGAGGCGATCTTGCGCCTGCGCGAGCCGGAGCCGGTCGCAGGCGTGACCGTGATGGTGGTGGCCGGCATCGGCATCCTCATCAACGGTTTTACGGCCATGCTGTTTGCAAGCGGACGCAAGGACGACATCAACATCGAAGGCGCCTATCTGCACATGGCCGCCGACGCAGCGGTCTCGCTCGGCGTCGTGATGTCAGCTGCGCTGATCATCTGGACCGGCTGGCTCTGGCTCGATCCCGTCACCAGCCTCGTGATCTGCGCCACCATCCTGTGGAGCACGACCAGCCTCTTGCGCGGCTCCATCGACATGTCGATGGCAGCAGCGCCGAAGGGCACCGACCTCGCTGCGATCAGGGCGTTTCTGCTCGCGCGGCCCGGCGTCTCCGGGATCCACGATCTCCACGTCTGGCCGATCTCGACCACCGAGACGGCGCTGACCTGCCACCTCGTCATGTCCATTGGAGCCGGCGATGCCTTCCTGATCGAGACCTCGCAGCTGCTGAGGGCCTCGTTCCGCATCGGCCACACCACGCTTCAGGTGGAAACGCATCCGGACAACGGCTGCGCACTGGCGCCGGATGATGTGGTGTGAGCGCGCCTACGCTTCACCTCTGCCGGCCCAGCCGGCCTTGGCCCTGAGCCAATCGAACAGCACGCTGCCCAGGATCGCGCTCGAGCCGGCAAGAAAAGGAATGACGTAGTATGCGTAGCGATTGAGCCCATAAATGAGGAAGGTGGGAACTGCGGCGCTGACCAGCGCCAGCAGGATCATCAACGTGCCGCCGGCAACAAGGCGGCCGGACGACCGCCGAACCAGACCCGCATGACTTGCGGGAACACCGATCAGAAGCACGAGAGCGAGGCCCAGCGTCGCCGAGGACAGCCACAGGATCGCTCCCGGACGATCGTCGTATTCGGTCGAAACATTCAAGCCGCAGCACAGCGCGACGAGATCCGAGCTCGGGGCGTAGCCGCGCGCGAAGAGACGGTTCAGCGTGAGCTGAAACTGATCCGCGGTCGGCAGCAGCCGCGACAGTGGCCACCACGGCTGATAGTAGTCGTGAATCAACTGTCCGGACTTGAGCCCGGTGGGACTTCCAAAGAACGGATACCTGTCGCGGTTGACGAAGAACTCGTAGCCCTGCGGACTGGGCGCTCGCCGCGCCACCGAATTTGCGTCGAACAGCAGGAAGTACATCTCCCGGAGAACGTGCCTGGTGAGGTGTCGATAGAGTGTCGACGGCGTCGTCAAGGTCTCGATGAAGATGTCACGCACGACCCTCTCGATATCGCCGTCGCTGTCGCCCGGCTTCGCCAGCCGGTGGATCGCGCCGAACGGCCATTGATAGACACCGACGTCGGGCCATCCCCGAGGCGTGTCTTCAGTTCGCATCTGCTCAACGAACCCCCGCGCCTGCGCCTTCCGGTCCAGATGGACGCCGTGCTCGAAATCGCCGGAATAGCCCACCACGAAAGCCATCACGGCCAGAGTCTCGTTGCCGGCGGGGCGCTTGCCGATCGCCAAGTTGATCGCCGCCGGCGTCAGATAGACGGCAGAGGCGAGAACGCCAGCCAGGGCAAGCACGCCAAGCCGGCGCAGGAATCCCGCGTCCAGCACCACCACCAGCCACAACAGAATGACGGCCGCCTGTCCTATCGCCGCCGACCGGCAGGTCAGCACGGCGCCGAGCGTCAAGCCGATCGCCGCTGCGCACCACAACGGCGGCCATTTTCTCAATGCGGCGCCGGCGGCGATGAAGGCCGCAAGACTGACCAGAAAATTTGAGATCGTCTCCGCGCCGATCGTATTGTCGTAATGGATGATGCGGCCGTGCAGTGCCGCGAGACAAAAGGCCAGCAGCGCGAAGAAACGCGGGGCGCCGGCAAGGCGCACGATCGCTGCGACGAAAAGAGCGGTGCAGACGCTCATCAGGTGCTGTGCGATGACCAAGACGAGGATGTGCGGACCGAACAGCTTGGACAGCAGCGCAAAAAAAGCGGCCAGGCCGTAGGGCCGCTTCATCGTATCTTCGAGATATTGGCCCCTCAGGATGGATTCGGTCTGGATGAGATAGGCCGCGCTGTCCTCATGGATGAAGTGATCCGGCCAGGCGACCAGGAACGCGAGGTGAACCATCAGGGCCAGGCCGATCGCGCCAGCCCACACCCAGAACCATGCGAAGGAGTCTGCCCGCCCGAGCCATGCAGACATAAAGCCGGAGCGCTGGTTTGGTGCTCGATTCATTTGCATGTCCGCAATCGATATGTCCGAACCGCCTCGCTACGTCGTCACGTCGGAGCTGGGCGCACCTGCGACGACGCGGGACTTCGAGCGTCGCGCCAGCCAACGCGCCGCCCACCGATTGATCGGACGTTCAAACAAGATCCAGGACGCGGACGAGATCGCGATGACGAGCACGAGCAAAATCCAGCGCCAGATTTCGCCATTCGCCTTGTCGAAGTGCCTCCAAGCCGCCAGCCACGGCAAGAACATGAACGCGGGCCAGTGCCACACATAAATGCCGTAGGAGATGTCGCCCAGCCTGACCAGCAGGCGCGGCGCGGCGGGCAGGAGCGCCAAGCCGGCAACGGCCAGGCAGCAGGCTACCGGTGTCGCCCATATCGTCAACCGCGGACCGAAAACATACGCGCCGACCGCGAGCGCCAGAAATGCCAGACTGGAGCTCCAGCGGGGCGAGAACCGTGCGACCATCATGTAGGCGAACACGCCCGCGGCGAAGTCCGCATAGTGACCATCGGCGAACCGGGCGATGATCGGTGGCTGAGGTTCGATCCCGCGCCCGATCCAGGCGGCGGCAACACACCAAACCAGCAGCAGCCGGACTCCGCCCAGCGGAATGAGCACTGCGGAGACGAGGTAGAAAATCACTTCGTATTCGAGTGTCCAGCCAACCGCATTCATCGGTGCGGGCTGCGGAACGATCAAGAGCGACCACACGACCCGCCCGAGCTCGATCTCGTGAGACGGCCCGCCGATGCTGCGGCTGAAGAAGGCGATCATGACCAGCGTGGCCAGCGCGTTGAGGGGGTAGATGCGAAAGAAGCGTTTGGCCAGGAAACTGAAGGGGGTGTAGCCCGGCGCCGTCGAAATGTAGCAAACGATGAAACCGGAAATGGCAAAGAAGAGGTCGACCCCGTCGGCCCCGCGATCCGCCAGGAATTTAAAAGTGACGAGCTGCGACTTGTCGAAATAGATCAGCGCGAGATGCGTGTGAAAGTAAAATACCGCCAGAGCAGCGACCGCGCGCCCGAGCTGCACGCCCGGCAGCCGACCATGAAGTTGAGCGTCTCCCATCCCGTCACAGCTACCAGCGCACCCAGCCTTGTGCAACGTCCCACAACTCAGCACATCCGCTCGCGGGCAGTTCGGATGACGCGCAACTACGCCGCCTTCGCCGTCACGATCCAGATCGCGCCCTGGAGCGACACGCTTTGCCCCTTCAGGAATGGCGCAAGCATCTCGCGGATGGCGGCTTTCGCGGCCGCATAGGTTTCCGGCGGATGGCCCTGCAGCGCACGGCTGGCCGGGCCGATCTGCAACGCGCCATCCACGGCCGCATCGAGGCCGCCGCCGATCGCGACATCCATCGCCAGATTGCGCGGCTCCATCACCACATCGACGAAGCCCGCACCCTTTAGGATGCGCATCACACGCTCTTCCGAGGCGAACGCGAACGGGCCCGGCTCCTCCGGCCCGACCGGCGGCATTTTCGGCACGTGTTTATAGACGGCCATCAGCGGCGCCATCATCCACGGATTTTCCTTCGGCTCGCGCCAGCAGGCAATGGCGAGCCGCCCGGTCGGCTTCAGCGCGCGGCGGAGGTTGGTGAAGGACGCAATGGGATCGGCAAAGAACATCACGCCGAAACGCGAGGCCAGCAGGTCAAAGCTGGTCGGCTCGAACGGATGCACCGTCGCATCCGCCAGCACGAAATCGAGCGGCAGACCTTTCGGCGCAAACGCGCGGGCCTGTGACAACATCGGTTCGGACACGTCGAGGCCGAGCGCAAAACCGTTCGGGGACACTGCCTTGGCGAACGCGAACGTCGTCGCACCGGACCCGCAACCGACATCGAGGACGCGCTCGCCCGGCTTCACGCCGGCGCGGTCGATCAGCACCTTGGCAATAGGCCCGAGCAAGCTTTCCTGCGTCGCATGGCGATCGGCCCAGCGCTGCCCGCTCGGGCCGTTCCAATAGGCGATCTGGTCGGCGTTCTCGGCGTGTCCGCTTGGTTGTTGCATGATGTCCCCGGTCATTCCCATTCGCGTGCCCGTCCCGTCGCGGTTCTACAACTGCGCAGCGGCGATATCACGTCGGGATGTCCGGCGCACCCTGCGTAGACAATGCCCTGCCGCGGGCCTGCTGCAGTGCCGCTCCTATCCGGCACGAAAACTCTCACCAGGCCGCCAATAGTAGCCAGTTCACCCGCGCTCGGCTCTTGCTTCGCGACCCGCCGGAGCGTTAAAGAGGCGCACTTGGACGGTTAGCTCAGCTGGTTGGAGCATCTCGTTTAGACCAAGATGTTTGCAACGAAAAAGCTCGATCAATAAAAGGGCTTTTGGGTCCGATCGCTGGGTGTACCAGAAACCGTACCAGATACGGCGACGTGGGCGGTTAGCTCAGTTGGTAGAGCGCCTGCTTTACACGCAGGATGTCGGCGGTTCGAGCCCGTCACTGCCCACCACGCCGCCTTTTTTGGCTCCCCCACAGCCGCGACCGGTTGTAGGCTTCCCTGAGGGACGAGTTCTCAGCGGCGAGGACCGGGGCATGCCTATCAACCGCTTGCTCTCTGGGAGCAAGACCACACCGGAAGAGATGGACCGACTTAACAAGGCTTACGCCTTCGCCTTGCGCTCCCTGGGTCTGGTCGATCGCAACGATCCCATGACGGAGCTGATCGCACGCAAGGTCATCGAAATCGGCGCGACCGGCGTCAGCGATCCCGAAACGATCTCAGAGTTGGCACTGAAACATTTGAAGATGTAGGTCGCCTCGGTCGGCGGCCTGTTTCAACATTGCCGGACGGGCGGACTGGCGTGGGGGACGCCGCGCCGACCGCTCACCGGGCTCAGTGCCGCCCCGGAGAATTGTCGCCTTGGCGGTAGACGATTAGTGCCCAAATCGGGGCCCGTTCTCACGGCACTTGGGACGGCTGGCCTATTTCCGAACCTACCCCGCTCGGTTGCTCGCAGCGGCTTGGTTTCATTTTCGGAACAAACCGAAGATCTGCGTGTTGCCGAGCATTGTTGCTGGGGAACCTGCAAAGATGCTTACGATCATGGCAACATTAGCCGCACCTGTCGTGGTGCTGACGACATTGATAATCGTCGTCTATGAGATCAGGGACGTCTGGGATCGAAATCGCATCGAGTAGTAGTAGGCCGCCCCAGTCAGTAGCCTCGTTCATCTCCGCGCCGGCGCACAACCAATCAGCCGCACACTCTGGCGCTTTGATGGCGGCATAGTCTCCGTCCGCATCCGCAAACGAGGCCGTGCCCCAATGCGGCAGCTCTGAAATCTGCTTCGACGATGGCCGGCCGAACGTCTACTTCCGGACAATGATTAAGGCGTGACGTGATCGCAGCACCGGAAGTCACGGATCATCCGCGTCCTTTTTGTGGATAACGGCCCTCGCCGCGCAGTCGTGCGCAGCCTTCGCCTGCAAGCCACGCTCGGCAAGCCGGGCGAGGCGTTCATTGGCGAAGCTGGCGACGGCTGCCGCGCCGAAGCCCAACGGGCGCGGCGGTCTTTTGGGCCGCGAGCTTCGGCTCGGCAAGCCCTTCTCAATCCCCAGGTCTTCCCGGCAGCAACGGCACCGCGTCGATCCACACCGCCGCGGACTGGCACCAGATCTGACTGACGGGCCGCAATTTGTCGCGCTGGCGGATGCTGCCCCAGCGGATACCCCAATCGTCGGCCTCCTCGCCCTCGCCGCTCGTGAACAGCGGCGAACCGCAGTCGGCGCAGAAATGCTGGAAGCGCATCCGGCCGTTGTCGCCGCGCTTGCCGTAGATCTTGGGCGTGCCGCCGGTCAGGCGGACATCGGCGCCTGAACAGACCGCCGTCACCCGGAACGGCGAGCCGGTCAGCGTCTGGCAATCGGTGCAGTGGCAGACCGACACCGCCGCGGGGTCGATCTCGGCCTCGAAGGTGATTGTCGCGCAATGGCATTGCCCGTCGATGTGCATCTTCGTCATCCCCTGCCCCCAAACAAAAACGGCGCCCGAAGGCGCCGTTTTATCATCATTTAGAATGGCGATCAGTGCGCGGTCAGGCCGCCGGCGGCTTCATCGCCGTCCGGCTTCACCGTCACCTTGGTGTCCTCTTCCCAGACGATCGGCACCGGCTTCTTGACCAGCGCCTTGACGACGACGTCGTCGAGACGCGAGACCGGGATGATCTCCATGCCGCCCTTGATCGCATCGGAAATCTCCGTGAGATCCTTGGCGTTGTCCTCGGGGATCAGCACCGTCTTGATGCCGCCGCGGGCCGCGGCCAGCAGCTTCTCCTTCAGGCCGCCGATCGGCAGCACGCGGCCGCGCAGCGTGATCTCGCCCGTCATCGCGACATCGTGGCGGACCGGGATTCCGGTCATGACCGAGATGATCGCGGTGGCCATGGCAACGCCCGCGGAGGGACCGTCCTTCGGCGTCGCGCCTTCCGGCACGTGGACGTGGATGTCGCGCCGGTCGAACAGCGGCGGCTCGATGCCGTAATTGATCGCGCGCGAGCGGACATAGGACGCCGCCGCCGAGATCGATTCCTTCATCACGTCACGCAGATTGCCGGTGACCGTCATCTTGCCCTTGCCGGGCATCATGACACCCTCGATGGTCAGCAACTCGCCGCCGACGTCGGTCCAGGCAAGGCCGGTGACGATGCCGACCTGCGGCTCGCTCTCGATCTCGCCGTAGCGGTACTTCGGCACACCGAGCAACTCTTCCAGAGTCTTCTCGGTGACCTTGACCGACTTCTTCTTGGAGATCATCAGCTCTTTCACCGCCTTGCGGGCGAGTGTCGAAAGCTCACGCTCCAGGTTACGCACGCCCGCTTCGCGGGTGTAGCGGCGGATCAGAAGCAGCAGCGCGTCGTCGTCGATCGAGAACTCCTTGGAGTCCAGACCGTGCTTGGACACCGCGTTCGGGATCAGATGCTTGCGCGCGATCTCGACCTTCTCGTTCTCGGTGTAACCGGCGATCCGGATGATCTCCATGCGGTCCATCAGCGGGCCCGGAATATTGAGCGTATTCGCGGTCGTGATGAACATCACGCTGGACAGATCGTAGTCGACCTCGAGATAGTGGTCGTTGAACGTCCCGTTCTGCTCGGGGTCGAGGACCTCGAGCAAGGCGGAGGACGGATCGCCGCGGAAATCGGCGCCCATCTTGTCGATCTCGTCCAGCAGGAACAGCGGATTGGACGACTTGGCCTTGCGCATCGACTGGATGATCTTGCCGGGCATCGAGCCGATATAGGTGCGGCGGTGACCGCGGATCTCGGCCTCGTCACGCACGCCGCCGAGCGAGACGCGCACGAATTCGCGCCCCGTCGCCTTCGCGATCGACTTGCCGAGCGAGGTCTTGCCGACGCCGGGAGGCCCGACGAGGCACAGGATCGGTCCAGTCAGCTTGTTCGCACGCGACTGCACCGCGAGGTACTCGACGATGCGCTCCTTGACCTTCTCCAGCCCGTAGTGATCGGAGTCCAGGATGCCTTGCGCCTGCTCCAGGTCCTTCTTCACCTTGGACTTCTTGTTCCACGGGATCGACAGCAGCCAATCCAGATAATTGCGCACGACGGTCGCTTCCGCGGACATCGGCGACATCTGGCGCAGCTTCTTCAATTCATGCTGCGCCTTTTCGCGCGCTTCCTTGGAGAGCTTGGTCTTGGAGATCTTCTCTTCGAGATCGGCGAGTTCGTCGCGACCGTCGTCGTCGCCGAGTTCCTTCTGGATCGCCTTCATCTGCTCGTTGAGATAATACTCGCGCTGGGTCTTCTCCATTTGTCGTTTGACACGAGAACGGATCCGCTTCTCGACCTGCAGCACCGAGATCTCGCTCTCCATCAGGCCCAGCACCTTCTCGAGGCGCGTGGTGACCGACAGCGTCTCTAGGATGCCCTGGCGGTCCGCGATCTTGACGGCGAGATGCGAGGCCACGGTGTCGGCGAGCTTGGCGAAATCGGTGATCGCCTGCACGACGCCGACTACCTCGGCCGAGATCTTCTTGTTGAGCTTCACATAGCTCTCGAAGTCGGACACGACCGAGCGCGCCATCGCTTCGGCCTCGACCGACTTCGCATCAGTGTCGGCCAGCGCAATGGCGGTCGCTTCGTAATAGTCGGCGCGATCGGTGTACTTCTGCACGCGCGCGCGCTCGAGCCCTTCGACCAGCACCTTCACGGTTCCGTCAGGAAGCTTCAAGAGCTGCAGCACGCTGGCGAGCGTACCGGTCTCGTAAATGGCATCGGGCGCCGGATCATCGTCGGACGCGTTCTTCTGCGTCGCGAGCATGATCAGCGCGTCGTTCTTCATCACCTCTTCGAGCGCGCGGATCGACTTCTCGCGGCCGACGAAGAGCGGAACGATCATGTGCGGGAACACGACGATGTCGCGCAGGGGCAGCACGGGATAGGCGTGCGTTTCGCCATGAACGATGGTTGGCCGGGGTTTTGGATTAGTCATCGCCTTTTTCCTTTTGCTTTACCCCCTCGCACGCAGCCCGCTGTTCATGCGCAACCGCCACAAGGTGCCGAATTGATCCGAAAGACCGGTCGGTCCTCTGCGAGTAGGACCGCCTCGCCGGATCGGAACTGAGGCGAATCTGGAAGAGAATTTTCGCTCGCCGCCGACATTAGGTGGCTATCGACAAGGGGGGTGTCAAGTCATTGAAAAACGCGCGCCATCAGGCGCTTACGCAACGCGGCAAGCGACGCAACACCGGCTGCGGAGATACACTTCCGCAGCCCGGCTTGAGGATACAATTGGAGCGTTCCAGCGCCGCCGGATCAGGCGCTGGCGTTCTCGACGGCGCGATCGGACCGATCGGCGTAGATGTAGAGCGGGCGCGCCGTTCCTTCCACGACTTCGCGGGAGATCACGACTTCTTCCACGCCTTCCAGGCCCGGCAGGTCGAACATCGTCTCGAGCAGGATCGCCTCGAGGATCGAACGCAACCCGCGCGCGCCGGTCTTGCGCTCGATCGCCTTGCGGGCAACCGCGCCAAGCGCCTCGTCGGCGAAGGTCAGCTCGATGTTCTCCATCTCGAACAGCCGCTGGTACTGCTTCACCAGCGCGTTCTTCGGCTCCGTCAGGATCTTCTTCAGCGAAGCCTCGTCGAGATCCTCGAGCGTCGCCACGACGGGCAGACGGCCGACGAATTCGGGGATGAGGCCGTACTTCAGCAGGTCCTCAGGCTCGACGTGACGGAAGATCTCGCCGGTCCGGCGGTCTTCCGGCGCCATCACCTGGGCGGCGAAACCGATCGAGGTCGACCGCCCACGTGCCGAGATGATCTTCTCGAGGCCGGCGAACGCGCCGCCGCAGATGAACAGGATGTTGGTGGTGTCCACCTGCAGGAATTCCTGCTGCGGATGCTTGCGGCCGCCCTGCGGCGGAACCGAAGCCACCGTGCCTTCCATGATCTTGAGCAGCGCCTGCTGCACGCCTTCACCCGACACGTCGCGCGTGATCGAGGGATTGTCGGACTTGCGGCTGATCTTGTCGATTTCGTCGATGTAGACGATGCCGCGCTGAGCGCGCTCGACATTGTAGTCGGCGGCCTGGAGCAGCTTCAGGATGATGTTCTCGACGTCCTCACCGACATAGCCGGCCTCGGTCAGCGTCGTTGCATCCGCCATCGTGAACGGCACGTCGAGGATGCGGGCGAGCGTCTGCGCGAGCAGCGTCTTGCCCGAGCCGGTCGGACCGATCAGCAGGATGTTCGACTTCGCGAGTTCGACGTCGTTGTGCTTGGTCTGGTGGTTGAGGCGCTTGTAGTGGTTGTGCACCGCGACCGACAGGACCTTCTTGGCATGGCTCTGGCCGATCACGTAGTCGTCCAGGACCTTGCAGATTTCCTTCGGCGTCGGAATGCCGTCGCGCGACTTGACCAGCGAGGATTTGTTCTCCTCGCGGATGATGTCCATGCAGAGCTCGACGCACTCGTCGCAGATAAAGACCGTGGGACCCGCGATCAGTTTGCGGACTTCGTGCTGGCTCTTGCCGCAGAACGAGCAATATAGCGTGTTCTTGGAGTCGCTCGTGCCGACCTTACTCATTCCTGTCTCCGTCCGCGGTTCGATCCCGTTCCGCTCGATCGCTCCATTCCGGCACGATGGCCAGCATGAAGCTTAAATAGAGCAAATTCCGTACCAAAAAAGACCCTACGCGTTACATCCCGTGCGAATCAGGGTCACTCGATTCTCCGCGATCATAGCCGATCGTTCGTAGCCAACCATGCTGTCACCCGACTATCAAGAATTCGCTAATCGGGGGGCGCCGGCTACCCGTGACAATACCGTGATTTCCGGTCTTGGCACGGATGAAGTGATCGAAATCACCCCGGCGTTGCTGGATTGCCACGAAAAACAAGCACGAAAGCAGAACTTTCTGCCTGTGCAGGCTGCAAAAACTACGTTTTGCAGCGCGTACACGCGTCCATAGCGTGAACGCCACCTTATGGTGCGCGACGGATCCCAAGGGGTTGCCGAGGGATCGCGTCACACTTCTGTAGTGCTACGGGGTCTTCGCCCCTGCCGCTTCCTCAGCGCGCTTGTCGATGACCCTGTCGACCAGGCCGAACTCCTTGGCGTCGTTCGCGGTCAGGAACTTGTCGCGTTCCAGCGCGTCCTCGATCGACTTGTAGGTCTGGCCGGTGTGCTTCACGTAGATCTCGTTGAGCCGCTTCTTCAGGTTCAGGATTTCCTGGGCGTGCAGCATGATGTCGGTGGCCTGGCCCTGGAAGCCGCCGGAGGGCTGGTGCACCATGATGCGCGCGTTCGGCAGCGAGAAACGCATGTCCTTTTCGCCGGCGCAGAGCAGCAGCGAGCCCATTGAGGCGGCCTGGCCCGTGCACAGCGTCGAGACCGGCGGACGGATGAATTGCATGGTGTCGTAGATCGCAAGCCCCGACGTCACCACGCCGCCCGGCGAGTTGATGTACATCGAGATTTCCTTCTTCGGGTTTTCCGCCTCGAGGAACAAGAGCTGCGCGACGACCAGCGTCGACATGCCGTCCTCGACCGGCCCGGTCAGGAAGATGATGCGCTCCTTCAGGAGGCGCGAGAAAATGTCGTAGGCGCGCTCGCCACGGTTGGTCTGCTCGACCACCATGGGCACGAGGTTCATGTAGGTTTCAACCGGATCGCGCATGAGTCACCTAGGGTTTTCGCAGACGGACATCACCGGGCCTGGCTGCCAGTTTGGCTTTGCCGGAAGCGCGAGTGGACGTCCTGTGATGCAGGAACTTGGGTAAGAGGTAGAAGGCGTACCGACAGATATAGCCCAATTCGCTTCTGACAAGTGCGGAGCGCATTAAGGCTTAATCCGTCGGGCAGTTGAAGCTGATTCGTACAAACAGGCCCAGCCGGCCATCTGGCTAGCTGGGCCTCTTCGCCGATCATCCTTAATAGGAGACTATCTCAAAGCCTTCAGGCGGCGGTCTTTTCCGCCTCGTCGTCCTTGTAGAGGTCCTCGCGCGAGACCTTCTTCTCGGTCACCTTGGCGAGCTCGAGGATGAAGTCGACGACCTTGTCCTCATAGATCGGTGCGCGAAGCTGGGCCAACGCCTGGGCGTTGCTGCGGTAATAGTCCCAGACTTCCTTCTCGCGGCCGGGCATGGAGCGCGCGCGATCGATCACGGCGCGGCCGACCTCGTCGTCGGTCACGGAGATCTTGTTCTTCTCGCCGATCTCGGAGAGCACGAGGCCGAGCCGCACGCGGCGGTCGGCGATCTTGCGGTACTCTTCCTTCGCCTTGTCCTCGGTGGTGTCTTCGTCGGCAAAGGTCTTGCCGGCGGAATCCATCTCGGCCTTGACCGAGTTCCACATCAGATTGAACTCTTCGTCGACCAGAGAGGGCGGCGCCTCGAAGCGGTGCGCCTCGTCGAGGCGGTCGAGCAGCGCGCGCTTGACGCGCTGGCGCGTCGCGCCGGCAAACTCGGCAACCAGACGCTCGCGCGCGGCTTCCTTCAGCTTGTCAAGCGATTCGAGGCCGAGCGTCTTTGCGAACTCGTCGTCGATTGCGAGGTCCTGCGGCGTCTCGATCAGCGTCGCGGTGGTCTCGAACTCGGCGGGCTGGCCGGCGAGCTTCTCGTTCATGTAGTTCTTCGGGAACGACACTTTCAGCGTGCGCGTCTCATTGGCGCCGATGCCGATCAGCTGCTCCTCGAAGCCGGGAATGAAGGTGTTGGAGCCGATGGCAACCTGGATGCCCTCGCCGGTGCCGCCCTCGAAGACTTCGCCGTTGATGCTGCCCTTGAAGTTGATGGTGACGCGGTCGCCCGAGGCGGCCTTGGCGCCCTCGCCCTTATCGGCAAAGGTGCGGTTGGTATCGGCGATGCGCTTGATCGCCTCGTCGACGTCGGCGTCGGTGACCTCGGCGACGGGCTTCTCGACCTCGAACGTCTTGAAGTCGGCGAGCGCAATCGAAGGCACCACCTCGATCGCGACCGTGTAGGTCAGATCGGTCTTGCCGCTCAGCAATTCCTCGACCTCGGCCTGCTCGCTCGGCATGGTGATCTTCGGCTCGGTTGCAAGGCGAAAGCCGCGCTCGGAGAACAGCTGCGTATTGGTGTCGCGGATGGTCTGGTCGATGGTCTCGGCCATCACCGAGCGGCCATAGACCTTCTTGAGGTGAGCGACCGGCACCTTGCCGGGGCGGAAGCCGTTGATGCGGACCTTGTCCTTGAGGTCAACGAGCTTGGCACCAGCCTTGGCGTCGAGATCAGACGCAGGAACGCTGATCTTGAACTCGTGCTTCAAACCTTCCGAGAGGGTCTCTGTGACCTGCATGGCGTCCAATCTTCTTCTCTTCGGTCCCGGCGCGCATGCGTCGGGACGCTGTCATCAATCGATCCGGCGCAAGGCAAACGCCTCAACGCCGGTGCTTCATCGGACCGGCTCCCGGCGGACAAACATCCGCGCGGAAGCAGGCCTCGTAATCCGTGCAAACGCGATTAGCGCTTGGTGCGGGCGGAGGGACTCGAACCCCCACAACTTTCGTCACTGGAACCTAAATCCAGCGCGTCTACCAGTTCCGCCACGCCCGCGTGAAGTTGCATCAAGACCGGCCGCGATGCCGCGGGCGGCCGGGCTTATAGCATGTGCCTGACTGTTCGCAGCAAAAAAATGGCCCGATGGAGGCAGGCTTTAGGTAGGCACCACGGCTGGACTTATCCAGCGCGCCGTGGTCCGGATCGCGCCATGAAACCAGGGATCTTCGACCCGACCAGACGCGAGCTTTTGGCCGGCCTCGGCGCCGGCCTTGGAGCTTCAGCAGCAGGGCTGTTATCGGGCGGCGCAGGCCCGCTTGTGACCGCCCAGCTCGCCCTGCAGGCAAGGCCGGCAACGCTCGCTCTGAGACCGGGGCAGCCGCCTACACCGATCTGGGAGCTCGCCGCCCTAAGCCATCTCAAGGACGTCCGTCTGAGGCGTGGTGACCGCTGCGAGGTCGTGTTTCGGAACGACCTCCCTGTGCCGCTTGCGCCAGTCTGGTACGGCCTCAACGGCGGGGCCCCCGCTGACCCGCTCCGGGGACGCGCGCCCGCGCCGCCAAACGCGGTTGAAACATCAATCATTTCAATTCTCAATGCGGGAACCCTGCTGGCCGACTTCCGCCTGTTCGAGGACGGTCTGAAGCAGCCGGCGCGCCCGCTTCCGATCATTGCCGCCGAGACGACCCCGCTCGCCGTTGATCGTGACGAGGTCCTGCTGATCGAGGAATGGCGCCTGCAGCCGGACGGGACCGCGGTGCCGCCGGGCCAGGACCCGAAGGACATCAAGCCGCTCTATACGATCAACGGACAGATCTCATTCGAACTCTCAGCCCCAGGCAATCAGCGGCTGCGGCTGCGCTTTATCAATGGCTCCCAACGCACTGTTCTGGCGATCAAATTGGAAGGCCACGACGTGCGCGTGATGGCCGTGGACGGACAGCCGGCCGAGCCGTTTTCGGCCCGCAACGGCGCCCTGGTCCTGGCACCTGGCGGACGCGCCGACGTCTTGGTGGATGCAGCCACATCGGCCCCCTTCCTGCTGCATGACGGCAAGGAGGCGCGCCAGGTCGGCAGGCTGACGATATCAGGCACACTGGCGCGGCGTGCGCCCCTCGTGCCGCCGCAGTCGCTCCCTCCGAACGACCTGCCCGAGAAGCTCGACCTGAAAGGCGCCCTGCGGGTCGATGTCGCGCTCGGCGCAGCCGACGCCGGCTGGATCCGGCCTGCAAGCTTCTCCACCGCGTCCACTCCAGCCTTTCGGTCCAAGGCCGGCCGCACGGTCGTGCTGGCCCTCAAGAACCCTGCCCCGAGCACAATCGTTTTCCATCTGCACGGCCACCCCTTCCGCCTGCTCGACAGGCTCGACGACGGCTGGAAGCCCTATTGGCTCGACACGCTCGCCATCGAGCCCGGCCAGACCCAGCGCATCGCTTTCGCGGCGACCTCGCCCGGACGATGGCTGATGGAATCCGTCGCGACCGACTGGGCCGCACCGCGGCTGGTGCGCTGGTATGGGGTGGAGTGAGCGCTCAGTATTCGATGCCAAGCGCAGAATAGATCCGCCGGTGCACGGCCGGCAGCGTCTCGGTGAGATCCTCGGCGATCAGGCCGGGCCCGGCTTCGCTGCCCGCCTCGCCATGCATCCACACGCCGATGCTGGCGGCTTCGAACGCCGGCACGCCCTGCGCCAGGAGGCCAGCGATGATGCCGGAGAGGACGTCGCCCGCGCCGGCGGTGGCGAGCCAGGGCGGCGCGTTGGCGGCAATGGTGGCGCGGCCGTCGGGAGCGGCGATCGTGGTGTCGGGTCCCTTCAGGAGCACGACGGCGCCGCAGCGCTCGGCGGCTGCGCGCACGCGCTCCAGCTTGGAACGGCCCGGAAATTTGTTGCTGAGGTCGGAGAACAGGCGCGGAAACTCGCCTTCGTGCGGGGTCAGCACCACCGCATTGTCACCTGAGGACCTGATTGATTCAAACAGGCGCGCAGGGCTTGCAGCAAAGCTCGTCAGCGCATCCGCGTCCAGCACCAAATGCCGCTGTGCGCTCAGCGCGGTGTGAACGAGATCGCAGGTGCGCTCGCCGATGCCCGCGCCGGGGCCGATGATGCAGGTGCTGTAGCGCTTGTCGCCGAGCAGCTCGCCGAACTCGACGACCGTGTCGACGGGGTGAACCATGACGGCCGTGAGCGCGGCCGCGTTGATCGCGAGCGCACCGCGCGGGCTCGCCAGCGTCACCAGGCCGGCTCCTGCCCGCAGCGCGCCGCGCGCGGCCAGCCTTGCCGCGCCGGTCGCCGCCGCATCGCCGGAGACCGCCAGCACGTGGCCCCGCGCGTATTTGTGGCCGCCGATGCGCGGCACCGGGAAAGCTGCGCGCCAGACCTCCGGATCGTTCTCGAACGTCTGCGGTGCGATCTCGTCCAGCACCTGCGCGTCGATGCCGATGTCCGCGACGCGCACATGGCCGCAATGCATCCGACCCGGCAGCAGCAAATGCGCCGGCTTCTTGCGAAAGAAGGTGACGGTCTCGGTGGCGTTCACCGCCGCGCCCATTACGGCCGCGCTGGTGCCGTTGATGCCGCTCGGCAGGTCGACCGCGAGCACCGGGGCGCCGTTGGCGTTGATCGCCTCGATCATCGCATGCGCCTCGCCGTCGACGGGACGGCTGAGGCCTGCACCGAACAGCGCATCGATGATCAGCGCGGGACGTCCGATCGCCTGCGGATTGAACGGGAGCAGCGGATGCTTCCAGCCGCGCGCGGCGGAGGCCGCATCGCCCTGGAGCTGGTCGCGCTCGCACATGGCGATCACCGAGACCTCGCGCCCCTGGGCGGCGAGCTCGGCGGCTGCGACAAAACCGTCACCGCCATTGTTGCCGGGTCCGGCCACGATCAGGATCGGCCCCTCCTCCACCAGCGCCTGGGCGGCGTCGGCGACCGCCTGGCCCGCGCTCAGCATCAGCTTGAAACCGGGCGTGCCGGCCGCGATGGTGAGCTGGTCCGCCCGCTGCATTTCGGCGTTGGTCAGAACTTCCATGCCACTTCCCTAGTACAATCGCCTTTTCAACAGGCATCTTCCGCGCCGATCCGACGCGGGGAACACCGACTTGCACACTTATTGAACCGTTTGCCTATTTCGTAGTCTTCGGTATTTTATGCAGGTCGGCGCCACGACTCAGAGATGCTCGTTAAAAGGCTGATAACGCTCCAATAATCAGGGCATTTGCAATTTGGCATAGACCCTGCTTTCGAGGAAGCCGCTTCGGTTCGTCGTGCTCACTGGCATTTATCAGGTGTCGCCGGCCGTTGTTGCCGGACAGGTCAGGGATCCCGGCTTAGCGAAGACAAGATCGTGCGTTAAGAGAAGCGCATCCTGACGAAGACGTTGCATTTGTTCGAAAGGCCGGGAGGCGCGCAGTGAAGAAAATCGAAGCCATCATCAAGCCATTCAAGCTCGACGAGGTGAAGGAAGCGCTTCAGGAAGTCGGCCTTCAGGGCATCACCGTCACCGAGGCCAAGGGCTTTGGCCGGCAGAAGGGCCACGCCGAACTCTACCGCGGCGCAGAATACATCGTCGATTTCCTGCCCAAGGTGAAGATCGAGATCGTGATCGGCGACGATCTGGTCGAGCGCGCCATCGACGCGATCCGCCGCGCCGCACAGACCGGACGCATCGGCGACGGTAAGATCTTCGTCTCCAACATCGAAGAGGCGATCCGCATCCGAACCGGCGAATCCGGGCTGGACGCTATCTGAGCCGGGTGCTATCCCGCGTTTTGCGACACTCTGACAAGAAAAAGGCTGCTTCGGCGGCCTGATTTCGTTTGTGCGGTCGCGCGCGAACTCGCCAAAAACGAGAACAATCCTGCTCATCTGGAAACCGACCCGCAGAGCCAAAAGGGGTATGCATGAAGACCGCCAAAGACGTCCTGAAATCGATCAAGGACAACGACGTCAAGTACGTCGACCTGCGCTTCACCGATCCGCGTGGCAAGTGGCAGCATGTGACGTTCGACGTCAGCATGATCGATGATGACATCTTCGCCGAGGGGACGATGTTCGACGGCTCCTCGATCGCCGGCTGGAAGGCGATCAACGAGTCCGACATGTGCCTGATGCCGGATCCGGTCACCGCGACGATCGATCCGTTCTTCGCCGAGACCACCATGGTCATCACCTGCGACGTGCTCGAGCCGACCACCGGCGAGCCCTACAACCGCGACCCCCGCGGCATCGCCAAGAAGGCCGAAGCCATGGTGAAGTCGATGGGCATCGGCGATAGCGTGTTCGTCGGCCCCGAAGCCGAGTTCTTCGTGTTCGACGACGTGCGCTTCTCCGCCAACCCCTACAACACCGGCTTCCGTCTCGACTCCTCCGAGCTGCCGACCAATTCCGACACCGAATATGAAGGCGGCAATCTCGGCCACCGCATCCGCACCAAGGGCGGCTACTTCCCGGTGCCGCCGCAGGACTCGGTGCAGGACATGCGCTCGGAGATGCTCGGCGCCATGGCCAAGATGGGCGTCAAGGTCGAGAAGCACCATCACGAGGTCGCCTCCGCCCAGCACGAGCTCGGCATGAAGTTCGACACGCTGACGCTGATGGCCGACCACATGCAGATCTACAAATACTGCATCCACCAGGTCGCGCACATCTACGGCAAGACCGCCACCTTCATGCCAAAGCCGGTCTATGGCGACAACGGCTCGGGCATGCACGTGCACCAGTCGATCTGGAAGGACGGCAAGCCGGTGTTCGCCGGCAACAAATACGCCGACCTGTCGGAGACCTGCCTGCACTACATCGGCGGCATCATCAAGCACGCCAAGGCGATTAACGCCTTCACCAACCCGTCGACCAACTCCTACAAGCGTCTGGTCCCGGGCTATGAGGCCCCGGTGCTGCTCGCCTACTCCGCGCGCAACCGTTCGGCCTCCTGCCGTATCCCCTACACGGCTTCGCCGAAAGCCAAGCGTGTCGAGGTGCGCTTCCCCGATCCGATGGCCAATCCCTATCTGGGCTTCGCCGCGATGCTGATGGCCGGCCTCGACGGCATCAAGAACAAGATCGATCCGGGTCCGGCGATGGACAAGGACCTCTACGACCTGCCCAAGGAAGAACTGAAGCAGATTCCGACCGTCTGCGGTTCGCTCCGCGAGGCGCTAGAGAACCTCGACAAGGACCGCGGCTTCCTCAAGAACGGCGGCGTGTTCGACGACGACTTCATCGACGCCTATATCGAGCTGAAGATGACCGAAGTCGCCCGCTTCGAAATGACCCCGCACCCGGTCGAGTTCGAGATGTACTATTCGCTCTGATGGTCGGAAGTTTATTCGACAAGCAAAAGGCGCTCCGAAAGGAGCGCCTTTTCGTTTCGGGGGTGTCGTAGGGTGAGTAGAGCCTTACAGAACCCGATCTACTCAGCCGCTACCACGTCGCCGTGAACGCCTTCTGCAGCTCGGCCGGCGCGGTCACGCCGCCTGCGATCAGCGGTTGGGTGAGAACACGCGCCTTCTGGCCCATGCCCTCGCCTCAGCGAGCGTACCGCTGAACCGGAAATTTCAGGAGCTCACGCACGAGCCGCCACAAGCCTTCATCATGCGCCGCCGCGTCGAGCATGCTCGCACGCTGCCGGAGACGACGATGCAGCCCATCAAGGCGAGGCGCGCACGGCCGGCTACGAGGACGAGAGCGGCTTTCGCAAGGCGTACCACAAGCTGACTACCTTGATATCGCCGCAGGTCGATCGCGCGCGCCGGATCGAGCGGACGGTGCAGGGATAAACCTTGCGGGTCAGATGCGTCGGCTTTCGTTCTGCATCTGACTCCACTTCGTTCTCAAAGAACAAATCAGATCCGCAAAAACAGGGACGGACCAATTCCTACTGATTGGTTTATTCCGCCCGAGATTTGCAATGCGCATCGGACGGTGGCGCAGTGGGCGCGGCCTTCCGATCGCAGGCGTGGCGCAAGGATGGTCCAGACTGCCGCCACGGAGGGATTCTGAATTGCTCCGCTGCGCTCGCAATGACGATGGGGCGAAAGCGCGCCGCGGAATAACCAACGGAGGTCGGGGCCGCCCTCGCGAGGCGTCGGGGCAACACACCCCGTCAAGCCCTATATTCCACTTTCCCGAATGCGTCCGGGACACGAGCGTGCCCTACGCCGCCGCCCTCTGTCGTGCGATCAGGGCCTCGCCAAAGGCCTCGAACAGCTTGCGATTGATCGGATTGTGCTGGGGATCGTATTCGGCGTGCCATTGCACGCCGAGCGCAAAGGTCGGGGCTTCCGCGATGCGGATCGCCTCGATGGTGCCGTCCTCGGCGATGCCCTCGATCAGCACCCGCTTGCCGGGCTCCAATATGCCCTGCCCGTGCAGCGAATTGACCCGGATCTTCTCGCAGCCGAGCAACCTTGCGAACGCCCCGCCGGGCGTCAGGTCGACGTCGTGACGGTCGGCGAACACGACGGTCGGATCGGGATGGATCTCGCCGCTCTCGAGCCGGGGCATGCGATGATTCATGCGGCCAGGGATTTCGCGGATCTCGGGATGCAGCGAGCCGCCGAAGGCGACGTTCATCTCCTGGAGGCCGCGGCAGATGCCGAACAGCGGCACGCCGCGCGCGACGCAGGCGATCGAAAGCGCCAGCGCGACCTCGTCGCGATGGATATCGTACGGCTCGTGCCGCTCACACGGATCGACATTGAAGTGGGTCGGATGGACATTGGCGCGGGCGCCGGTGAGCACGATTCCGTCGACCACGTCAAGCAACGCGCCGACATCGGTGATATCAGGCGCGCCCGCGAACATCAGCGGCAGGCCGCCGGAAACCTCGGCCACGGCGCGCAAATTGCGCTCGCCGACCATTTGGACCTGAAATCGATTTTCGACGCGATGGGCGTTCCCGATCACGCCGACGACCGGCTTTCTCATCTGTCGTTCCGTGCCTCTCCGCCGAAGACGCTTCTTCCAAACATGCCCTTGGGATGGAACAAATTCAACAGAAGGGTACGCGGGACGGCAATGCTATTTTCGCGCAAAGGCCTCCCGGGCCTCGCCCCCGGCAGGCAGGCCGGCGGCCTGGAGCGCAATTGCGGCCGGATCGCCCGGCGCGGCCAGCCAGGGCAGTTTCGCGCTGATTCCGCGCGTCACGGGATCTCCGAGCGCCCCACCGAAATCAATCGGCCAAAATCCGTTGGGTACGACCTCGGCGGTGAGGCCACGGATCGCAAAGCCCTCGCCCAGAACCACCTCCGCATGGTCGCCGGCGACAAGGCGCGCGGTCTTCGGATCATTGGGATCGCCAAAGCTCACGAGCACGGGAATGAGGTCTCCCTGCACCGGCACCACGCCGGTCTGCCGGTGAATATCGTTGAAAGAGACGCGGTTGCCGCGCGCGGCGCCATAGGCGCGAAGCGCGACATAGTTGATGTCGTCGAAGTCCAGCTTGGCGCCCTGCCGGTGCGCCAGCAAGGCCACCAGATTCCTGCCTTTGCCGCGGTCTTGGCCGGGGTCTTGGCCGGGGGCTTGGCCGGGGGCTTGGCCGAGGTCGATGAACACCGCCTCCCCGCGCATCGTGGTGCGGCCGCCGCGGTTATAGTTGCGGTCGGGCACGACGGCCAGAATGCCGGACCCGGTCTTGATCCCGTCAGGCGTCGTCACCTCGACCGTGAGGCGAAATTTGTGGCCGGGCCGGTTGATCCGGATCTGGTCGCCGATCACGATCACGGCCAGGAGCCCGAGCAGACCGGCCCATTTGCTGATGAAGCTCAAACAGCCCCCATTGTTCTTTCCCCATCGCTCTGCACCGTCGGCGCGCCGGCGTCAAACCAGCGCGTTGACGCGGTCTTGATCGGAAGCTCGTTTGCCGGGAGAGTGCGGCGCGCGCCGCGCTGAAAGGACCCGATGTGACCATGGCCAAAGATGAACGCTCCCGGACCCGCGGCGACCTCGCTTGGGCGATCTCGGTCGGGGGCATCGGGGTCGTGCTGTTCACCGCGCTGCTCGCCTTCGCCTGGTATTTCGCCGCCACCGTGCTGCTGATCTTCACCGGCATGCTGCTCGGTCTCGGCCTCAACGCGCTGACGATCGCGCTCGGCCGCCGCGTGCCCCTGCCGCATGCGGTGCGGCTCGCGATCGTCTGCACCGCGCTCGCCCTGATGCTCGCCGGCGTCGCCTATCTCGGCGGCGCCACCATTGCCGAACAGGCTTCGCTGTTGAGCAAGACCCTCAAGTCGCAGCTCGTCAATGTCAGGTCCTTTCTCGATAACCACGGCATCGACACCAGCTTCTTCGATCTCGGCAACGCTGCGTCTGAGCCCTCGGCCAATACGCCGTCGGAGGCGACGCCCGCACCGGCAGCGCCCTCGCGCGGTCCCTTGCCCGGCGCGGGCGCGCTGGCCTCCAGCGGCGGCGCGATCGTGAGCCAGACCTTCAAGCTGCTGCTCGGCACCATCCACGGTGTCGGCAACATCTTCATCGTGCTGTTCCTGGGGTTCGCCTTCGCCGCCCAGCCCGCCGTCTATCACGACGGCCTGCTGTTCCTGGCGCCGGCCAGGCACCGCGCCCGCGTCACCGTCGTCATCGACCGCATAGCCGAGACACTGGAGCGCTGGCTGATCGCGCAGATCGTCGTCATGCTCGCGGTCGGCGCAGTGACCTGGATCGGGCTTGCCCTCATCGGTATCCCCGGCTCGTTCATCCTGGGAATTCAGGCCGGCCTGCTCGCCTTCATCCCGACCGTCGGGGCCATCGTTGCCGGCGTCATCGTGGTGCTGGCAAGCCTTGCCTCGGGCTGGATCCCGGCGCTCTCGGCCTTTCTGCTTTTCATGGGGGTACACGCGATGGAGAGTTACGTGCTGACGCCCATCCTGCAGCGGCAGGCGCTGGACATCCCGCCGGCCACGCTGTTCGCGTTCCAGATCCTGCTCGGCGTCGTGTTCGGAATCTGGGGCCTCGCGCTGGCGCTGCCACTGGTCGCCATCGCCAAGGTCATGATCGACCATTTCAAGACGTATGAGGCACCGCCACTGGCCGAGGCGGCCTGAGCCGCCTCAGGCGGTGAGCACGGTCTCGGTGTGCTCGACTTCGGGCGGCGACGCGAAATACTGGCCGACGAGGCCGCGCCATTCGGTGAAATTCTCCGAACCGCGGAAATCGACCGTGTGGTTTTCCAGCGTCGCCCATTTCACCATCAGCCGGTAGCGCTGCGGCTTCTCGATCGACTTGTGCAGCTCGAAGCCGTGAAAGCCCTTGGAGCGGCCGAAGGCGGCCTTGGCCTTGGCGACGGCGGCCTCGAAGTCCTTCTCGCTGCCCGGCTTGACGTCGATTTGCGCGATCTCGGTGATCATCGGTTTCCACCCATTTTTGTTCGATGGGCGTGTCTAGCCCAGCCGGCCAAAAAGAAAAAGGCGCCGAAACGGCGCCCTGGTCGGCCCAAAATGCGCGCATCCTAGATGCACGTCTCCCAAATGCAGGTCGCTCAGACCAGCAGCAGAACCGTGCCCGCCACGATGAGGGCGCAACCGACGAACAGCGCGAGCGGCCAATAGCTGCGGCGGCTTTGCGCGTAGCGTCCCTGCGCGCGGCGCTCGCTGATCAGCGCGCTCTCATATTCATCCGCGGTCGAGAACACACAGGCGAAACCGCTGCGTGCCGAGGTCGCGGCGGCTTCGAGCGACATCAGGGCAGCTTGCGGGTTCTGTCGACGGATCGATTCCATGACCGCAATGGTAGGGATCGAATGGTAAACAGAGAATTACCGCAATTGCCCCCTTGCGTCTCAGGCGGTGGCCGGCCGCACCTGCGGCGCACCGACCCGCGCGGCGCTCTGGCGGCGCCAGTTCTCCAGCGACAGTGGCAGCTCCTCCGCCGCCTCGACGCGGTTACGGCCGCCGCGCTTGGCCTGGTAGAGTGCGGTGTCGGCCGAAGCCAGCAGCACCTCGAGTTCGGTGCCGGCGGGCCCGCCGGCGACGCCGATGCTGACGGTGGTGTCGACCGGGCCCTCATCGACGACGACGCCGGAGGTTTCGAACGCCTCACGCACGCGCTCGGCGACCAGCACGCCCTCCTCGAGCGAACACGGCAGCAGCGCTGCGAATTCCTCGCCGCCGATGCGGCCCGACAGGTCGGTGATGCGCAGATTGCTGACGACGACGGTCGAAAACAGTTTCAGCATCTCGTCACCGGCCGGATGGCCGAAGCGGTCGTTGATCGACTTGAAGTAATCGATGTCGAAGATCATCACGGTCACGGGACGTCCGGCCTTGGCCTCGCGCTCGATCAGGCGGCTGCAAGCTTCGGAGAAACCCCGCCGGTTGAGCATGCCGGTCATCGGATCGGTGGATGCTGCGGTCCGGTGAGCGGTGACGGTGCGCTCCGACACCAGCATGAAGATCACGAACACGGTGCCGACCGCATAGAGCACGAGCTCGACTGCGAACACGGTGACCCAGATGCTCGAGGAGAAGCCGGCATCGTACGGGCGCAGGAAGCTTCCGATCAGGATCGGCAGCATCAACACGCAGCCGTGCATTACCGGCACCACGACGGCCGGCCAGCGCCGCTGCAGGCTCTTGCGCCGTTCGGTCCAGAGCTCGCCCGCCGTCAGCGCCGCATAGACCGAGACGATGCCGGCACCTGCGATCATGCGCAGCATGGACGCCGCGGGATCGAGCAGCGTGACGGCGGCGACCCAGGCGAGCGCGCCGAGCACGAGGCCAGGCCAGTTCGGCTTGCGGCCATGGAAGACGCGCGCCGCATTCCAAACCATGCCGCAGGCCACGAAGCCGACCGCGTTGAGCGCAAGGTAAAGATGCGGGCCCAGCCTGTCGCCGGCCGCGGTCCATAGCGCGACGGAGGCGGCACCGAGCAGATAGGCGGTGCCCCACCATTTCAACGCAGGACTGTTCTCCTGCCTTCCGAAAAACAACATCATGGCGCCGAGCAGTGCGGCGATCATGGTGGCGACCAAATAGAGCGTGATGCTATCGAGCGACATCATGTCGGCCCCCTCTAGAACATAGCAGTTTACGCGATCGGCCCAGCCGACTTGCGCGCCCTTCCGAATGCGACGCTACGTCCCGCGGGTTCCATTCAGGTTTTCACGCGGACTCAAGTTTTCGGGAAACACGCCATCAATTTGCACACAAACGAACAGCAAAAAGGGCGCTGAAAACAGCGCCCTTTTGCATCTCATTGAAGCCGCTTTCGCGGCGAATGTGACCGAAGCGATTAACGCTTCGAGAACTGGAAGGACCGGCGGGCCTTGGCCTTGCCGTACTTCTTGCGCTCGACCACGCGCGAGTCGCGGGTGAGGAAGCCGCCCTTCTTGAGCACGGAGCGCAGCTCCGGCTCGAAATAGGTCAGCGCCTTGGAGATGCCGTGACGAACCGCACCGGCCTGGCCCGACAGACCGCCGCCGGCGACGGTGCAGATCACGTCGTACTGGCCGGAACGCGCGGCCACGGAGAACGGCTGCTCGATCATCATGCGCAGCACGGGACGGGCGAAATAGACCTCGACCTCGCGCGAGTTGACGGTGACCTTGCCGGCGCCCGGCTTGATCCACACGCGGGCGACCGCGTCCTTGCGCTTGCCGGTGGCATAGGCGCGGTTGAACTTGTCGACCTTCTTCTCGTGCTTGGGCGCGTCGGGCGCGGCCGCAGTCTTGAGCTGCGAGAGCTGGTCGAGCGACTGGATGGATTCGGCCATGTTATGCGGCCCTCGTGTTCTTGCGGTTCAACTTGGCGATGTCGATCTTCTCGGGGGTCTGAGCCTCGTGCGGATGATCGGCGCCGCCGTAGACGCGCAGGTTGCCCATCTGCACGCGACCGAGCGGGCCACGCGGGATCATGCGCTCGACGGCCTTCTCGAGCACGCGCTCGGGATGCTTGCCCTCGAGGATCTGGCGCGCGGTGCGCTCCTTGATGTGGCCGACATAGCCGGTGTGCTTGTAATAGGTCTTCTGCTCGCGCTTGCGTCCGGTGAGGACCGCATGCTGCGCGTTGATGATGATGACGTTGTCGCCGCAATCAACGTGCGGGGTGTAGGTCGGGAGGTGCTTGCCGCGCAGGCGCATGGCGACGATGGTGGCGAGGCGGCCGACGACCAGACCCTTGGCGTCGATCAGCACCCACTTCTTCGTCACCTCAGCCGGCTTTGCCGAAAAGGTTTTCATGTCAGAGTTTCCGTGGACGGGGAGCATCGGCGCGAACACCGCGCCGGACTGCGCGGTTTCTAGAGAAGAGACGCGCTACGGTCAATGCCCGGAGACGGAAATAAACACTGGGATATCAAAGACTTAAAAATACGGTGCTATAGTACCTGCAAAAAGCTCAAATAGTTGGAATGGAATAGGTCGAGGTGACGTGGGCGATCGGATCCGGCGAGGTGCCGGACAACAGGTTCACTTCCCCGACCGCCAGCCGCTTGCCCAGCTTGAGCAGCTGCGCCTCCGCCAGCACGTCCTGGCCTGGCTGGCCCTTGCGCAGGAAGTTGATGTTGAGATTGGTGGTCACGGCAAGCCCGATCGGCCCGATTGCGGACAGGAGCACCACGTACATGGCGAAATCGGCGAGCGCCATCAGCGTCGGGCCGGACACGGTTCCACCCGGCCGCAGCATCCTTTCGCTGTAGCGCTGGCGCAAAAGGCAGGTCTGGCCGTCCGCGCTTTCGATCGTGATGTCGTCGCCGCTGAACGCCTGGGGAAACTCGTGCCGGAGAAACTGCTCGAGCTCCGCCACGCTCATTTTCGCTAACGCCATGCTTCGCCTCACCCTCGCTTCACGTCCCCTGTTACATTAAGTTATCTGCGTCATCCAATCGCAATAATCCAACCGGAAACGCTTTGATGCCCGTCCAGGCTGCCCGCGCCCCCTCCCCGCAACCGCCGATCCTGCTGCGCGAGACCGCAGGCCCCATCGCCATCCTGACCCTCAACCGTCCTGCCGCGCGCAACAGCCTGTCGGAAGCGATGATCGCCAGCCTGCATGCCGAGCTCAAC
Organism: Bradyrhizobium sp. 199; assembly: GCF_023073355.1. Taxonomy (GTDB): domain Bacteria; phylum Pseudomonadota; class Alphaproteobacteria; order Rhizobiales; family Xanthobacteraceae; genus Bradyrhizobium. The sequence continues at coordinate 1,125,902 of NZ_JADPJI010000005.1, read as the reverse complement.
GAGATTCGCGACGACAAGGCGGTCCGCGGTGTCGTGATCGCGGCCAACGGTCCCGCCTTCTCCGCCGGCCACGACATGAAGGAGCTGACCGCGCGCCGCGCCGATCCCGATCGCGGCCGTGCCTTTTTCGCCGAGATGATGATGGCCTGCAGCGCGATGATGCAGGCGATCGTGCACCTGCCAAAGCCCGTGGTCGCATCGGTCCAGGGCATCGCGACCGCGGCCGGCTGCCAGCTCGTGGCGAGTTGCGATCTCGCCGTTGCCTCGGACGCGGCGAGCTTCGCCACCCCCGGCGTCGACATCGGCCTGTTCTGCTCGACCCCGATGGTGGCGCTGTCGCGCAACGTGCCGCGCAAGCAGGCAATGGAGATGCTGTTGACGGGCGAGCCGATCCCGGCCGCGCGCGCCCGTGAAATCGGGCTCGTCAACCGCGTGGTTGCCGCCGGCACCGAGCGCGACGCCGCAATCGCGCTGGCGGAGCAGGTCGCGCTGAAATCCGCCTACACCGTCAAGCTCGGCAAGGAGGCGTTCTATCGCCAGGCCGAGATGAGCCTTGCGGATGCCTATCGTTATGCGGCCGAGGTGATGACCGAGAACATGATGGCGCGCGATGCCGAGGAAGGCATCGGCGCGTTCATCGAGAAGCGCACGCCGACGTGGCGGGATGAGTGACTGTATTTGGTACGCTGTCATTCCGGCCGGCTCGAAGAGCCGACCCGGAATCTCGAGATTCCGGGTCCGATGCTGCGCATCGCCCCGGAATGACGAATGAAAGAAAAAGATGAACCACGACGCCTATCCCGACGATTACATCCGCGCTATCCTCAACAGCGTGAAGTCGATCGCGATGGTCGGCGCCTCGCCGCTCAATGTGCGGCCGAGCTATTTTGCCTTCAAATATCTGGCGCAGCGCAGCTACGACATGATCCCGGTCAACCCCGGCCATGTCGGCAAGGAGCTGCTCGGAAAGCCCTTCGTCGCCTCGCTCTCCGACATCGACCGTCCCATCGACATGATCGACATCTTTCGCAATTCCAGCCACATCATGCCTGTGGTCGAAGAGGCGCTCACGCTCGATCCACTGCCGAAGGTGATTTGGATGCAGCTCGGCGCGCGCGATGACGCGGCGGCGCTGAAGGCGGAATCGGTTGGTATCAAGGTGGTGATGAACCGCTGCCCCAAGATCGAATATGGCCGCTTGTCATCCGAAATTTCCTGGATGGGCGTGAACTCGCGCACGCTGAGTTCCAAACGGGCGCCGGCGCCGACCCAAGGCATGCGGCTATCCCTCAATCGGATGAGTGTCGGCGGTGGCGATACCGCAGCCTCTGATCGCGCTGCCAAAAACAAGAGCGAGCAAAGCTGACCCAATCGCGAAGGATTTCTTTCGCGAACGCGACAAGGCGTAGCACGATCGTGCCGATGTGAAGCGGCGGCTTGACGGCGAGCGCGGCGCCCATCAGCATGCCGCGCGATTTCAGACCAAGAGAACAGGACGCCCTCAAATGAGCGATCGCCTTCCGGGATTTTCGACCCTCGCCGTGCATGCCGGTGCACAGCCCGACCCCACCACCGGTGCGCGCGCAACTCCGATTTATCAAACGACCTCGTTCGTCTTCAACGACGCGGACCACGCCGCCTCGCTGTTCGGCCTGCAGGCATTCGGCAACATCTATACCCGCATCGGCAATCCCACCAACGCGGTGCTGGAAGAGCGCGTCGCAGCCCTCGAAGGTGGCACGGCCGCGCTCGCGGTGGCCTCGGGCCACGCCGCCCAGGTCGTGGTATTGCAGCAACTGCTCCAGCCCGGCGACGAGTTCATCGCTGCGCGAAAGCTCTATGGCGGCTCGATCAACCAGTTCACGCACGCGTTCAAGAGCTTTGGCTGGAACGTGGTGTGGGCCGATCCCGATGACATCGCCAGCTTCGAGCGCGCGGTGACGCCGCGCACAAAAGCCATCTTCATCGAATCCATCGCCAATCCCGCCGGCAGCATCACCGACATCGAGGCGATCTCGACGGTGGCGCGCAAGGCGGGCGTGCCGCTGATCGTCGACAACACGCTGGCCTCGCCCTACCTGATCCGCCCCATCGACCACGGCGCCGACATCGTCGTACACTCGCTGACGAAATTCCTGGGCGGCCACGGCAATTCGATCGGCGGCATCATCGTCGATGCCGGCACCTTCGACTGGTCGACCGGCGGCAAATATCCGATGCTCTCCGAGCCGCGGCCCGAATATCACGGCATCCGGCTGCAGGAGACGTTTGGCAATTTCGCTTTCGCGATCGCCTGCCGCGTGCTCGGCCTGCGCGACCTCGGACCCGCGCTGTCGCCGTTCAACGCCTTCATGATCCTCACCGGCATCGAGACATTGCCGCTGCGCATGCAGAAGCACTGCGACAATGCGAAAGCGGTCGCCGAATTCCTCGCCGGCCATCCGGCGGTGGCCGCGGTGAACTATGCGGGCCTTGCAAGCGACAAGTACAACCAGCTCGCGCGCAAATATGCGCCGAAGGGTGCCGGCGCCGTGTTCACCTTCAGCCTGAAGGGCGGCTACGATGCCGGCGTCAGCCTGGTGTCGAAGTTGCAGCTGTTCTCGCATCTGGCCAATGTCGGCGACACCCGCTCGCTCGTGATCCATCCCGCCTCGACCACGCACAGCCAGCTCGACGACGCGGCGAAGGTGAAGTCCGGCGCCGGCCCCGACGTGGTGCGACTCTCGATCGGCATCGAGGACAAGGAAGATCTGATCGCCGACCTGGAACAGGCGCTGGGGGCTTAGTTTCCTTGTCATTCCGGGGCGCGCGCCTGCGCGAGCCCGGAATCTCGAGGTTCCGGGTTCGGTGCTTCGCACCGCCCGGAACGACAGCCCCAGTTAACAGTCATTAACCATGTCTGCCGCATACATCATCATTGGATCGCCCTTTTGATTCGGAGCCGACGATGTTGCGCTGGATGGTGCCTGCCCTTGCGGCAATGCTGACGGTCTCGGCTGCGCTTGCCGCCGACTTGCCGGCCACGCCGAAGCGGCGGGCCGCTGCTCCGCCGCAGGAGCCGCCGCAGGTTTATGTCGAGACCGATCCCGATGCGCTGATCTCGCCGGCCTATGGCATTGGCAGCTACATTCGCAACCTGCCGGGCACGCCGCTGCTGCCGGGCTCCCACACGCTGCCGGGCTATTACGGCCGGCCCTGGAGCTACGATTATCAGGGCGCGTATTACGGCGGCAAGCAGGTCGATTATTTCTGGCGCCTGCCCTACGCGTGCGGCATCTACGGTTATTGCTGACCTGATCAGCCGGGCTGATGGTGATCAGCCGGCCTGACCGATCGGAACCGCGCGCAGCTGCGCGTGCGTCTGCTGGCGCGAAGCCAGCCGTTCCACCTGCACCACCGCAAGCGTCAGCACCACGATCGCAACCGCCTGATGCGACAGCGCGAGATCGATCGGCACCTGGTTGAGCAGCGTGAGGACACCGAGCACCGCCTGCAGGCTCACCGCAGCAAACAGCCACAGCGCGCCGCTCGCAGCTGAACCTGCGCGCGAGCGCATCGCGTCGATCGCGTGCAACGCCGCCAGCACGAACAGCGCATAGGCGGCCATGCGGTGCTCGAACTGCACCGTCAGGACATTGTCGAACATGTTGCGCCACCACGGCGTCTCGAACCACAGCCGCTCCGCCGAGGGAATGAACGCGCCGTCGATCTGCGGCCAGGTGTTGTAGGCGCGCCCTGCGCGCAAGCCCGCGACCAGCGCACCGAAATAGATCTGCACGAAGGTCAGGACGAGCAACAGCGCGCTCGTGAACCGCAGCCGCGCCGATGCCGCGATCAGCGGCCGCGGCTTGAGCCGCCGCACCGTCCAGACGATGCCGGCGAAGATCAACAGCGCGAGCACCAGATGCGCCGCGAGCCGATATTGCGACACCTCGACCCGCCCGGTGAGACCTGAGGCGACCATCCACCAGCCGACCGCGCCCTGCAGCCCGCCGAGCGCGAACAGCAGCCACAGCCGGCGCTTCAATTCGCCCGACAGGCCGCCCCGCCACAGGAAGAACAGGAACGGCAAGAGATAGGCGAGCCCGATGAAGCGGCCGAGCAACCGGTGGCTCCACTCCCACCAGAAGATCTGCTTGAACTCGGACAAGCTCATGCCCGCGTTGAGCTCGCGATATTGCGGGATCTTCTTGTAGGCGTCGAACGCCTCGGTCCACTGCGCCTCCGACAGCGGCGGCACGCTGCCCGTGACCGGCTTCCATTCGACGATCGAGAGCCCGGATTCCGTCAGCCGCGTCGCACCGCCCACCAACACCATCAGCGCAATCAGCGCGGCGACGAAGATCAGCCACCAGCGCACGGCGCGATGCGGGTTGGTTGGAACGGAATTCGTCGTCATTTCAGGGGTTAAAACCAGCCTTGAACTTAAGAGACTTGAACCGGATTGCGTGCCCCTTATAGTCCCCCGCTTCCGCAGCGCAAGTTACGCGAAAGCCGCAAGCTCCCGTCATGAGAATCCGCACCCGCAAGTTCCTCGGCGCCATCCTGCTCCTGGTGCTGGCCACGGTCTGGGCCCTGCTCGGCATGGCCGCGGCGCAGATGCCCTGGATTGCCGAGTCCGGCTGGCGGCAGGCGATCTACTACGTGGTGGTCGGCATGGGGTGGGTGCTGCCGGCGATGCCGATCGTGAGCTGGATGCAGCGTCCCGACCGCGCCAAATCCAGTTCGTAGCGCCTCTAGTTCACAGCGCCGCCGGTCGGCTTCACCGGCGCAAAGGCGACGCCCGACACCAGCACGCGCAACATGCGCAGCGAGCGCACACGGCCGTCCCAGGCGATCCGCGGCAACGCGCGCAGATTGGTCCGCCCCTCCGCATCCACGATGCCGGGGATCGTCGACACCGCGCTGGCAAAGCCGGCCTCCTCCGCCATCACGACATGACTGCGCCGGAACGAGGTGCGATCGCCGAACGGAAAGGCAAGATGGCGGATCTCGCGCCTGAAAGCCGCTTCGGCGACCGCCTTGCCCATCGTCATCTCGCGCAGCGCCGCTCCGTCCTTCATGTTGGCGAGAACGGGATAGTTCACGGTCGCACTGCCGATCGTGACGAGCGGGTCGGCCGCCAGCTTCGCCAGATCCTCCCAATCCATGGACGCCTGCCGCGACAACGCGGCGAGGTCGATCCGGTAGCGCGTGCAGAGATCGGCGATCGCCGCCGACAGATCCGCTGGCGACAGCGAGCGCAGCCAGCTCTCGAGATGCGAAAACAGCGCCTGCTTCTCGGCACGATCAGTGACGCCGAAGCGCTGCTCCTTCTCCCCCATCATCAGGCTGATGCGGCTCTCGCGCGCGATCACCTGTTCGAGCCCGAGCCACCAGGCCTGTCCGACACTGTCGGGAAAGGCGGTGGGCACGTAGATCGTGAAGGGCACGGCGTGACGCGCCAGCACCGGGTAGGCAAAATCGATCAGATCCTTGTTGGCACCGTCGAAGGTAAGCGCCACGAAGCGCCGCTGCTCCGGCAGCGTCACCGCACGCCGGCAGACCTCGTCCATGCCGAGAAAATCGTACTTCCAGCGCTTGAGCGCGCGAACGGCGCGGTCGAGAAACTCCGGCGTGATCTCGTGCGCGCGCAGCGGCTGGAACCCGCCGCGCCGCCGCGGGCGCACCCGTTCAAAGCGCAGGATGGCGCCGGCACCGCGACTGCGCAGCGCGGCGCGGCCGGTGAACCAGGCCAGCTCGAGGCGCAACCGATCCAGCCATCTGTCGTCGGATGCCAATATCCCATCCTTCGCGCCCGCCGGCGCCTGTTCCCGCTCCCATTGTCCTTACCCTTTGTTGACATTTCTTTGCAAAGGTCGGCCACAGGCCGAATTACGCATATTTCTGATTTCTCGACAGGTTTCGCGAATGACCATGGCTGCGGCGATGCAAAGCCGGACGGCAGAAGCGCCAGCGCGGTCGAAAGCGAGCCGCATCGCGCATGTCGATATCGTCACCGATCTCGGCGCCGCCGAGACGGTCTGGCGCGCCTTCGAGGAGCCCGGCCATCTCTTCACGCCCTATCAGCGGTTCGATCTGCTGTGCCCCTGGCAGCGATTGGTCGGCGAGCGCGAGGGCGCGCGTCCGTTCGTCGTGATCGCTCGCGACGACGATCACCGGCCGCTCCTGCTGCTGCCGCTCTCGCTGCGCCAGGGCCACGGCGTGCGCACGGCCTGCTTCATGGGCGGCAAGCATACGACCTTCAACATGGGCCTGTGGAACGCCGAGTGCGCTGCGCAGACCGTAGCCGCCGATCTCGAGGCGTTGCTTGCGCCGCTCGGCGCGCACATCGACGTGCTCGCGCTGACGCAGCAGCCGCTGCGCTGGCACGACCAGCAGAATCCGTTTGCGCTGCTGCCCCGGCAGAGCGCGATCAACGGCTGCCCGCAGCTGGTGATGGAGCCGGGCGAGCCGCTGGAATCGCGGATCACCAACTCTTTCCGCCGCCGACTCAAGAGCAAGGAAAAGAAGCTCCAGAGCCTCGCGGGCTATCGCTATCATCTTGCCACCACCGACGCGGACATCACCCGCCTGCTCGACTGGTTCTTCCGCGTCAAGCCGGTGCGGATGGCGGAACAGAAGCTCCCGAACGTCTTCGCGGAGCCCGGCGTCGAACAATTCGTCCGCAGCGCCTGCCTCGCGCCTCGCGGTGAAGGCCGCGTCATCGACATCCACGCGCTCGAATGCGACGAGGAGGTGATCGCGATCTTCGCCGGCGTCGCCGACGGCGAGCGTTTCTCGACGATGTTCAACACCTACACAATGTCCGAGCACGCCCGCTACAGCCCGGGCCTGATCCTGATGCGCTATATCATCGATCGCTACGGCGAGCGCGGCTACCGCTCGCTCGACCTTGGCATCGGTTCGGACGACTACAAGCGGATGTTCTGCAAGGACGACGAAGACATCTTCGACAGCTTCGTCCCCCTGACCCCGCGCGGCAAGCTCGCGGCGATGGCAATGTCCTCGCTGAGCCACGGCAAGCGGCTGGTGAAGCAGAACCAGATGCTGTTCGATTTGGCCCGGCGGCTGCGGCAGGCCTTCGGCTAAAACCTCGGCGCGAACTTCGATATCGTAAGGTGGAAAACGAACGAAAGCCTATGCCGCTACCACGCGCGGCGCGTCCACCGCGTCGGACGCCTGCACCGGCTTGCTCAGCATGGTCACCTCGCTGAAGCCGACTGCTCTCAGCTGCTCGCACATCAGCGTGCGTGCATCCGGCGCCATCGACGCATCGGGCACCACGACGGCGCGGGCATGCGCCGTCAGCAACTCGGCCGGAAGGTCCGACGCGCTGCCGGCGTCGATCAGCACGTGATCATAGGCGCGCAGCAGCGCGTCGATCGCGAGCGTCACCCGCGGCGATTGCAGCAGGCTGCGGTCGAAGCCGGGACGGCCGGCCATGACGAGATGCAGCCGGGACAGCTTGTCCCGGGTGATGATTTGCGCGAACGACGCTTCGCCCTGCATCAACTCGGCAAGGCCAGAAGCCGAAGCATCGACCGACACCGCAGCGATCGTCGGCGAGGACGCGGCGAGGTCGACCACGACGACGCGCGCCTCGCGCGCCAGATGCCGAGCAAGCGTCAGCGTCGACAGCGTGATGGCTTCGCCGGCCGCGGTGCCGAGCACCGTGATCTTCTTCGCTGCAGCGCCGGCGGCGCGCAGGTTGTCGGCGAGACGCCCGATCTCGGTGAATTCGGTGACGTCCATGTCGCTCGGCATCTCCGGCTGGAGCGGCGCGGGCTCTGCCAAAGCGGTGGCGATGCCGGGATCTATGACGGGATCGACGATCGGCTGGACCTGCGCCGTACGGCGCACCGACGCTTGTGCCGGGAGCACAGCTGCCATCGCGCGCGGCGCGGTCTGGCGCAGCAGTTCGCCGGTGACGACGACGCCAGACGAGAGCAGCAGCGTCGCGATCGTCGCGATCAGCACGATCGGCAGCTTCTTCGGATAGGCCGGCGTATTCGAGACGATGGCGCGCGAGATGATGCGGCCATCGGTCGGCGCCGTGTCGATGGTCTCGCGGGTATTGGCCTCGCGGTACTTGGCGAGATAGGACTCGAGCAAATCGCGCTGCGCCTTGGCCTCGCGCTCCAGCGCGCGGAGCTGGACGTCCTGACCGTTGGTCGAGGCCGCCTGCTTCTTGAGCTGCTCGAGGCTCACGGTGATGCCATCGACCCGGCCGCTGGCAATCCGGGCATCGCTTTCGAGTGAGCGCGAGATCTTGGCCGCTTCGTCGCGAATCTGGTTGTCGAGGTCGCCAAGCTGGGCCTTTAGCTCCTTGATCCGCGGGTGATTGCCGAGCAGCGTGGAGGATTGTTCGGCGAGCTGCGCACGCAACGTCACCCTCTGCTCCGACAGCCGCCGCATCAATTCGGAGTTCACGACTTCGGATGCCTCGATCGGCTTGCCGCTCTGGAGCATCTCGCGGATCAGCCGCGCCTTGGACTCCGCGTCGGCCTTCATCGAGCGTGCGTTGTTGAGCTGGGTGTTGACTTCACCCATCTGCTGGTTCGACAGCGTCGTGTTGTTGGTACCTATGAAGAGTGACGACTTGGAACGGAAGTCCTCGACCTTGGCCTCGGCGTCGGAGACCTTCTTGCGCAAGCTCTCGATCTCGACCGCAAGCCACTGGCTGGCGTTCTTGGCCTGCTCCTGGCGCACGCCCTGCTGGAGCACGAGATAGCCGTCAGCGATCGAACTGGCGACGCGGGCGGCAAGCTCCGGATCGGCGGACTGGAATTCGACCACGATCACGCGCGACTTGTCGACGGCGTAGACCTGGAGGCGCTCGTAATAGGCATCGAGCACGCGTTCTTCCGGCGTCATCGAGAACGGATCGCGGCCGAGACCGATCATCGCGGCCAGCGACTTCAGCGGCGAGATACCCTGCAGCACCGGATCGAATTCGGGGCGTTCCGCAAGCTTGTTCTTTTTGATGATCTCGCGCGCGAGATCGCGCGACAGCACCAGCTGCACCTGGCTGGTGACGGCCTCGGCGTCGAGCGCCTGGCGTTCCTCGGTGCGGTCGCTGCTCGGGCGCAGGAACACGTTCTCGCGACCATCGATGAGGATGCGCGATTCGGACTTGTAGCGGGGCGTGACGAGATTGACGACGGCAATGGATGCGACGAGCGCCAGCACCGTCGGGACGATGATCCAGCCGCGCCTGTGCGCCAAGGCCGCCCCGAGCGCATGCAGATCGATGTCGCCGGATTCGACTTGTGGCTGCTTGGCGAGGACGGGCGCAGGCCTTGGCTCAACCTCGGCTTCAGCCTTCGCCTCAAGCTTGGTTTCGACTTTGGGCGCGGCGTCGGCTTTGGGCTTTGAAACGGCCCGCGCAACCACAGCCTGGTCCTTGCCGGCACGCCAGAACGCTAAACGCATCGAACACTCCCGCAGGGGCAACGCCACTAAGCTACCTCAACCGGGCCAATTACACTCCATTAAGGTTGCCGCTGGGTTAATCGCAGCATCCGGCGATTGTCGCGCACGCGCTCGTCACTGTTTGTTAACCACGAGGTCCCTTAATCCGTCTCGATATTTTCGTCGAATTGTTCGGCATTCGCCGTCGAGCGCTGGTTTTGATCATGCCCCCCTCTCCCGACCGGCCGCTTCGCATCCTGCACGCCGTGCGCGCGCCGGTCGGCGGTATCTTCCGCCACATCCTCGACGTCGCCAACGGCCAGGTCGACCGCGGCCATTATGTCGGCATTCTCGCCGACAGCCTCACTGGCGGCGAGCGCGCCGACAAGGCACTTGCCGAACTCGCGCCGCGGCTGAAGCTCGGCGTGCACCGGCTCGCGATCCGCCGTGAACCTTCGCCGGACGATGTCCTGGTGTGGCTTCGCATGCGGCGCTTGATCGCCACGCTCAAGCCCGACGTCATGCACGGCCACGGCGCCAAGGCCGGCGCCTTCATCCGCATGCGGCGACGCTCCGACGACACCATCCGCATCTACACGCCGCATGGCGGCTCGCTGCACTATCCCCTCAACACCCTCAAGGGCGAGTTTTATGCACGGCTCGAGCGGACGCTGATGGATGCGACCGACCTCTTCCTGTTCGAGAGCGCGTTCGCCCGCGACACCTATCAACGCATCGTCGGCACGCCGAAGGGCGTGGTGCATTGCGTCTTCAACGGCGTCACGCCCGAGGAGTTCGAGCCTGTCGTCACCGCCGACGATGCCTCCGACCTCTGCTATGTCGGCGAGTTCAGGCACATCAAGGGCGCGGATCTCCTCGTCGACGCCGTGGCGCGCCTGCACGAGGGCGGCAAGAAGGTCACGCTGACGCTCGGCGGCGACGGCGAGGAAACTGCGGCGCTGAAGGCGCAGGTCGAGAAGCTCGGCCTCACCAGCGCCATCCGCTTCATCGGTCACGTCAAGGCGCGTTACGGCTTCTCCAAGGGGCGGCTGCTGGTCGTCCCCTCGCGCGGCGATTCCATGCCCTATGTCGTGATCGAGGCCGGCGCGGCCGGCATTCCCATGATCGCGTCCCGCATCGGCGGCATTCCCGAGATCTTCGGCTCCGAAAGTCCGGCCCTGTTCGCGCCGAGCAATTCCGAGGCCATGGCCGAGGCGATCGCGGCCGCTCTGGACGATCCGCAAGCAACGGCGCAGCGCGCGGTCTCGTTGCGCGAACGCATCTCGGCGCATTTCTCGCAAGCTGCGATGGTCGACGGCGTGATCGCCGGCTATCGCGACGCGTTTGCCAATCATTAACCATCCTTAAGCGCGCTTTAGAGAATCTTCCGATTTGTTCGATAATCGAAGGGGGGATGCTCGCCCGGGCGCTCAAGGCTGTGCCGCGGGCTTTGGAATGGACGTGGACGCCCGTGGAACCGCTCAACGCACGCTCGATGCTCGACGCCGCGACCAGCGCCGCGGCGAAGCCCGCTGACCAACCCTTCGTGGAACGGCGTCGCCGGCTCTCGCCCGCGGCGCTCGAGGTCGTCAACCAGAAGGTCGCCCGCGCCTATTCGCCGATCGTGATCGCCGGCTTCGTGCGCGTGGCCGATTTCGCGCTGCTAAGCCTCGTCGGCATCGCACTCTATCTCGGCTACGTGATGCCACTCTCCGGCTTCAGCTGGCTCTATCCTGCGGAGGTCATCGCCGTGGCGGTCGCCGCCGTGATCTGCTTCCAGGCCGCCGACATCTACCAGGTGCAGCTGTTCCGCGGGCAGCTGCGGCAGATGACACGGATGATCTCGTCCTGGTCGTTCGTGTTCCTGCTGTTCATCGGCATCTCCTTCTTCGCCAAATACGGCAGCGAAATCTCGCGGCTGTGGCTTGCCGCCTTCTACATCCTCGGGCTCGCCGCGCTGATGGCCGAGCGTCTCGTGCTGCGCTCGCTGGTGCGCGGCTGGGCGCGCCAGGGCCGGCTCGACCGCCGCACCATCATCGTCGGCTCCGACAGCAATGGCGAGCAGCTGGTCGAAGCGCTGAAGGCGCAGGAGGATTCCGACATCCACGTGCTCGGCGTCTTCGACGACCGCAACGACAGCCGCGCGCTCGACACCTGCGCCGGCGCCCGCAAGCTCGGCAAGGTCGACGACATCGTCGAATTCGCCCGCCGCACCCGGGTTGATCTCGTGCTGTTCGCGCTGCCGATCTCGGCGGAAACACGCATCCTGGAGATGCTGAAGAAGCTCTGGGTGCTGCCGGTCGACATTCGCCTCTCCGCGCACACCAACAAGCTGCGCTTCCGGCCCCGCTCCTATTCCTATCTCGGCGAGGTACCGACGCTCGACGTGTTTGAGGCCCCGATCACGGATTGGGACCTGGTGATGAAATGGCTGTTCGACCGCGTGGTCGGCAGCCTCGCCCTGCTCGCAGCCCTGCCGGTGATGGGACTGGTGGCGCTCGCGGTCAGGCTCGACAGTCCCGGCCCGGTGCTATTCCGCCAGAAGCGCTTCGGCTTCAACAACGAGCGCATCGACGTCTACAAATTCCGCTCGATGTACCATCATCAGGCCGATCCCACGGCATCGAAGGTCGTGACCAAGAACGATCCGCGCGTCACCCGCGTCGGCCGCTTCATCCGCAAGACCAGCCTCGACGAGCTGCCGCAGCTCTTCAACGTGGTCTTCTCCGGCAATCTTTCTTTGGTCGGCCCGCGCCCGCATGCGGTGCAGGGCAAGCTGCAGAGCCGGCTGTTCGACGAGGCCGTCGACGGCTATTTCGCCCGCCATCGCGTCAAGCCGGGCATCACCGGCTGGGCCCAGATCAATGGTTGGCGCGGCGAGATCGACAACGAAGAGAAGATCCAGAAGCGCGTCGAGTTCGACCTGTATTACATCGAGAACTGGTCGGTGCTGTTCGACCTCTACATTCTCCTGAAGACGCCGCTCGCGCTGCTGACCAAGAACGAGAACGCGTATTGAGTTGGCTATCCCCGAGTCACGCTGTCATCGCGCGGCTTGACCGGGCGACCCAGTAATCACCGGCAGCGAGAACTGCCACGAACGGCCCGGAGTGCTGGATGCCCCGCCTTCGCGGAGCATGACGGCGGAAGTTGTTACCATGAGTTGCGTGAGCGTATGAGCGTGTAATGGCGTATGCGGCGACAGCCGATGAAGTGAGATTTACCGTGCCGGCTGCGCCCGGCGTGCTGGCGCTGCAGCGCGCGCTGGTGTGGCTGGTCGGCGCCTCCGGCGCGGTCGTCTTCATCGAGCCGAGCCCCTACGAGATCATGACGCTGCTCGCGGCCGTGACGTTCTTCGCCACCGGCCTGCGCTTGCGGCTCGCGCTGATGCCGCTGACAGCGCTGCTGGTCCTGCTCAACATCGGCTACACGATCAGCGCGATCCCGCTGTTCGAGCAGTCCGAGGTGGTGAGCTGGATCGCGACGTCCTGGTACATGGCCGTGACCGTGGTGTTCTTCGCGATGGTCATGTCGGAAGACACCGCGGCCCGGCTCGACATGCTCCGCCGTGGCCTCGTGGTCGGTGCGATGGTCGCCTCGGTGTTGGCGGTCGCCGGCTATTTCCACCTCGTTCCCGGCGGCAACGACCTCCTCACGCTCTACGGGCGCGCGCGCGGTACGTTCAAGGACCCGAACGTGCTTGGCGCCTTCCTGATCCTGCCGGCGCTGTTCGCGCTGCAGAGCGTGGTTTCGGACAAGCTTGGCAAGGCCTTCCGCAACGTCTTCGCGTTCGGCATCATGTCCCTGGCGATCCTGCTCGCCTTCTCGCGCGCCGCCTGGGGCGGGCTGGTGCTGACCTCCGCCTTCATGCTGGCGCTGATGGTGCTGACCAGCCGCACCAACGCGCAGCGCTCGCGCATCATCATCATGGCGATTGTCGCCGCGGTGCTGGGGCTGGCGCTGATTGCGGTGCTGCTGTCGTTCGATTCCACCGCCGAGATGTTCAAGCAGCGCGCGAGCTTCGACCAGAGCTATGACGAAGGCCGCTTCGGCCGTTTCGGCCGCCACATCCTCGGTGCTGAGATGGCGCTCGACCTGCCGTTCGGCATCGGCCCGCTGCAATTCCACCGGTTCTTTCCCGAGGACACCCACAACTCCTATCTCAACGCCTTCATGTCCGGCGGCTGGCTGGCCGGCGTGTGCTATCCCGCGCTGGTCTTCACCACCGTCATCATGGGCTTCCGGCACGTCTTCGTCCGTGTACCCTGGCAGCGCGCTTATCTCGCCGTGTTCGCCGCCTTCGTCGGCACCGTCGGCGAAAGCTTCGTGATCGACACCGACCACTGGCGGCACTTCTGGATGATGCTGGGCGTGATGTGGGGCATGATCGCGGCCGCACAGATCTACACGATCAGGGCTGGCGAGGACGCGTCTTCAGCTTGAGAGCGGGACGCTTCTCCGCCAGCGTGTCGAGAAACGCTTGAGTGCCTCCGTGGCCGCAAGCACGCCCTTGTAGCCCTCATTGGCGAAACGCAGCTGCAGGCGCAATTCCTCGTCGGAATAACCGCCACGATGACAGTGGTGAGCACGCTTCCGCCTTCGCTCGTCGAGCTACGGCGGACAAGGCGCTTTGCCCAGCGTGGGGAAGCTACGCCTGCTGCTCCACCTCAAACGTCAGCCCTGCATTGTCGCGCAGCCGCTTGATCAGCTTGTGCTGCATGGCTGCGCCCGGCGTCCAGAAGCCTGCCGGAACATCCGTGGTGTCGCGCAGCATGCAGATCGCGCATTCGGAGATCATCTTCGAGGTTGAGCCGTAGCCGGGATCGCGGTCGCCGGTGACGCCGGCGCGGACCATGCGGCCGTCGGGTGCGATCGCGACATAGAGCAGATTGAAGAGGCCGTTCTCCCGCTCTTCCTTCGACGGCCCCTCGCCCGGCTTCAGCGCGTTCGGCCCGGTCTTCTCGGCGTTGGCGGCCATCACGCGCTTGGCGTTGGCCTCACCTTTCTCGCCGGGACCGGTCAGAACCATCTCGTCGTAGACGAACTCCTGGCCGTAGGGAAAGCCCATCAGCATGTTGGAGCGGTGGACGTTGCGCGTGTTGATCAGCGCCATCATGAACGGCGCGGCCCAGGATTGCAGATCCTCCTCGAGGATCGCCCTGTTGCCCTTCGGCTGCTTCGGCCCGGTGAAATCAGGCGTCAGCGCAAAATGATCGTTGAGAATGGCGACGAGGCTGAGGTCCTTGGCGACCGCATCGAAGGTCGCTTTCGCACTTGCCGCGGTGCCGCCTGACAGCGTGCCGCGCATGTCGCGCACGCGGCCCTTCACGCGCGGCGCCGGCGCGCCGAAGACCCGCTTGGCCTCTTCCTGCACGAAGAAGGTCCCAAGCTCGAACGGCACGGAATCATAACCGCAGGAGAACACGATGCGCGCGCCGCTCTCTTTCGCTGCCGCCTCGTACTTGTCGATCATCTGCCGCATCCAGATCGGCTCACCGCAGAGATCGAAATAATCCGTGCCGGTGGCAACGCAGGCAGCCAACAGTTCCTCGCCGTAGAGCTGATACGGACCGACCGTCGTGATCACCGACATCGTCTGCTCCGCCATCGCCTTCAGCGAGGCCGCGTCCGACGCATCGGCGACGATCAGCGGCGTATTTCCGGGCGCGCCGATCGCATCGCGTACCGATTTCAGCTTGCCGAGGCTGCGGCCTGCCATCGCCCATTTGAGCGAATTGTCGGTCTTGTATTGCCTGGTCAGATACTCGGCGACGAGCTGGCCGGTAAAACCGGTCGCACCGTAGACGACGATGTCGAATTTCGCAGAGCTCATGCTCGTCCCTTACTTTTTCGCGTAACTCACGCCCATGCCGGCACGGACGTCACTTTGGATGCCATAGGGCGGGATCGGATAGCGCAGGCCGTTCTTGGCCAGCGCCTTCATGCCAAGAACCGCCTTGGCGAGATGCGACGGCTTCAAGGCCATCAGCATCTCCTCGTCCGGCACGCCGCCATAGCGCCGTTCGGCATAGCATGGCAAGGACAGGCTGGGCTCCCCGGTCTTGAGCGCCCGGCCCCAGGAATCGGCGCAGGCTGTTTCGCCGACTACGCCCCATTCGAACTTCTTGTAGCCGGTATATTGCAGCCCATTGATCAGGATGATCATCTGCCCCGGCGTCGCATAGACGAGGCAGATGTCGGGCGGATCGAGCCGGCCGCTCGCGAGCGGACTGACGGCGAGCGCCTGATATTGTCCGAACGGAACCACGTCCAGCGCCTCCTGGCGCTTGCGCGCGTCCTCCGCCGTGCCGTGCCAGACCCCGACATAATTTTCGCCGGCGAGCCATTTCTCGTCTCGCGGCGCAAGGCCGATCACCGCGCGGCACTGCGCGCCGACGAGATCGTCGGCGGTGATGCCGACGGTCCAGCCCAGCCGTGCGGCCATGCTGACGATCTGGTCGGTGGTGTGGATCGCGTTCGGCCGCCGGATTTTCGGGATCGCCTCCATCTCGGCCGCTTGCGCGAACAGCTTCATGCCGATCACGTTCGTCTTCAGCCGCAGCAGGCTGTTGAGATCGGCGACGAGGCCGGCAAGATCGATGCTGTCTGCATCCTGCTGTTGCATGGCTTCCTCCGGACCGGCGATCGCGCGCCGCGTGTTCTTGTTTTGCGATCCTCGTTCTAGTCCTTGGCGGGGCCCGGAAGCAACTCGCCGGTCCTGCCCATCAGGCGGTAGGCCACCAGACCGATCCATTCGCGTACGGCAACTTCGGTTCGCCCCAGCCCGTCCGCGCCCATGTTGGTGAAGGAGAAAAGATCGTCACGTCCGCCCATCCGCCAGTCCACGGGATAGGCCTCAACGTCAAATCCGGCCTTGCGGAAGATTCCCATCGAGCGCGGCATGTGGAAGGCCGACGTCACCAGGAGCCAGCGCTCGCCCGGCTTCGGCGTCACCAGCTGCCTGGTGAAGATCGCATTTTCCCAGGTGTTGCGGGAGCTCCGTTCCAGGATGAGGCGCTCCTTTGAAATGCCCAGGTTTTCCAGGATCGGCGCGGAGTAGTCGGCCTCTCGGGCGTCGGTGGAGACCAGGTTCGCGGTCCCCCCGGTAAACACGATGCGCGCATGGGGATAGCGGCGCGCGAGTTCGGCCGGCGCAAACAGACGATCGGCTGCGTGCGCGACCACCGGCGTGCGGTGCGCCGCCGACAGATCGGTGTCGACCGAGCCGCCGAGCACGATGATGCCGTCGGGCGCCCCGCGCGAGGCCTCCCACGCGGGAAAGCGCGATTCGAGCGGATAGATCAGGAGATTGCCGAGCGGCGAGAACGCCGCCAGCGCCAGCAACACCAGCGTGGTCACGGCAAGCTTGCGGCCGAGCGCTGCAAAGCGCGTCGCCATCAGCACCAGCGACAGGATACCGAGCTCGACCAGAAGGTTGATCGGCAGCAGCGCGGCGCCGAGGGTCTTGGACAGAACGAAAAACAGGGGAGCCTCGCTGGAATGATCTTGCCAGTCCGCGCAGGGCTTGACCTGCCCGGCGATCCTCGGAAATCTTCTTGAAAGAGGATCGATCGCCGGGTCAAGCCCGGCCTGACGAAAGTGATCGGACGCGGCAAATGACCCATCACCACCTGCAATCCAGCACCAAAACCTGCCATTGGGGCTTCTTCGAAGCCGCGCTCAAGCCCGTCCTCACCATCGCGAGCGGCGATGAGGTGACGGTCGACACCATCAGCGGCGGCCCCGACATGCTGCCCGACCGCGACAAGTTTCATATTCCGCCCGAGATGCACGAGGTTCATGCCAACAACGAGCGCATGCTGCCGGGCCACATCCTCACCGGCCCGATCGCGGTCGAAGGCGCCGAGCCGGGTGACGTGCTCGCGGTGGAGATCCTCGACGTTCAGCTCCGGCAGGACTGGGGCTGGAACATGATCAAGCCGCTGTCCGGCACCCTGCCCGACGATTTCCACGAGACGCGCATCCTCAACATCCCGCTCGACCGTACCAGGATGGTCGGCCGCATGCCGTGGGGCCTCGATTTGCCTCTCAAACCGTTCTTCGGCGTGATGGGCGTTTCACCGCCACCGGGCTGGGGCCGCATATCCTCGCTGATCCCGCGCGCCATGGGCGGCAATCTCGACAACAAGGAGCTAGGTGCGGGCGCGACGCTCTATTTGCCGGTATTCGTGCCGGGCGCGATGTTCTCCTGCGGCGACGGCCATGGCGTGCAAGGGGACGGCGAGGTCTGCGTCACCGCGATCGAGACTGCGCTCCAGGGCCGCCTCCGCCTGACGCTGCGCAAGGACCTCAGGTTCGACTATCCCCGCGCCGAGACGGCGACCCACTACATGACCATGGCGATGGACCCCGACCTCGACCAATGCGTGGTGCGCGCGTTGCGCGACATGATCGCATTGCTCGGCGAGAGACGAAACCTGTCGCGCGAGGACGCCTACACGCTGTGCAGCCTGGCGGCCGATCTGCGGGTCACCCAGACCGTCAATGGCGCCAAGGGTATCCATTGCATGATCGAAAAGGCGATCGTGCACGGCTGAGGCCGGACGCCCTTCCCCGGCCTGTTGACGCCACGCCGCCGCCGGTATTCCGCGCGGCGTGCTCAAGCTTGTCTAATTTCCCGTGCGATTCCAACACGCTGAAGGTCAAGCTCAGGCTGCATTTGACTTCCGCCCTCAAACCTAAATAGAGTCTTAATCGTTACTTTTATGTACCTGAGTAAGAGGCTAGCGTTCGGGCCATGGCCACCGAAAAAGCCGAGACTGACCGCATTCCCGTAACCTTGGCGCTCTCGACCATCACCTACCTGGAGAAGTTGGTGAGACAGGGCACCCACGGCACCAGCGTCCCCGGCGTCGCGCGTACCCTGATCGAGGAAGGCATCCGTCTCGCCATCAAGGACGGGCTTTTGTCGATCCGCGACAATGGCAGGACGTGAGCGCGCGCCGAACGTGAAGCGGACGGATCTCGAGAAGCGGATGGCCACATCTGCAACCTGGGACCGTTACACATGCCTGTTCTCTCCCCGACCTGGACCGACGAACGCATCGAGCTTCTGAAGCGGCACTTCGAGGCCGGCCTCTCCTGCCGCGAGATCGCCGCCGACATCGGCGTCAGCCGCAACGCCGTGATCGGCAAGCTGTCTCGCCTCAATCTGACGCGTGGCCGCACTATCGACGACCGCAAGGTTCAGGACAGGCCGACGCGGGCGCCGAGAGCCGTGCCACGGCTCCAATATGAGATGCTCGCCACCCTCTATGGCGAGACAGATGCACCCGTGGGGACAGGTCCGATCGACGACGCCAATCGCTGCTCGCTGCTGGAGCTTGCGGAGAACCGCTGCCGCTGGCCGATCTCGACACCCGGCGCCGAGGATTTCTGTTTTTGCGGCAACTCCGCGCCCGACGGCCAGTCCTATTGCGCCGGCCACAGCCGCCTCGCCTATCGGCCGAACGCGCGGGCCCGCGTGATGCGCGGCTAAATCGTTGCCTGACGGTTTTGGCAGGGCAATCGCATTCGACGTTTTGGCGGCACCTGCGCGCGCGCCTCGTCCTCCGAGACGACCGCTGTGCGGTCTCCTCAGGATGAGGCTAAGCGGCACTTTTGCGGGTGAAATTGCAGTCGCGCACTCCGTCCTCATCCTGAGGGCCGCCGAAGGCGGGCGTCTCGAAGGATAGCCGCAAATGAGGTCCTGCCACGCTTCTCCTAAATGCGATCGCTCCGGACGTTTTTCGCAGCACTCCAAAACGAAAAACCTCCGGCGGGGGCATCACCGGAGGTTTCTGGAGGCTTAGCGTGAAGCTAAGAGCCGCAACTTTCGTATTTGGCTGCTAGCTGTATAGCTTAGTAGCTCATGTAAGTGAATTAATTTGAAGGCTCTTGAATCGCATAGCTCGTCTTCGTCGCTGCACCGGCCGTTGGGATGTGGCAGAGCGCCCGCAAAAAAGCCCCGGCGGTGTCCCGCCGGGGCTGTGTCGCATCGAAGAACCCGAGAGCTTACCAGTTGCGCTGGGCGCGCAGCAGCAGGCTGTAGGTATCCTGGTCCTTCAGCTGGTAGGTCGCCGCCGGCTTGGCAACGCCCGTCAGCGCACCGGTCGTCATCACGCCCGAATACTTCTGATCGAGGTGGCTGTAGGTGAAGTCAGCCGAGAACGTCAGGCCCTTCACGGGCGTCCAGCGGGTGATGACGCCGATCTGGCCGATGTTGAAGTCCGGGTTGCAGGTGCCGGTCAGGGTGGCGAACGCCGCGCTGCCGCAGATCAGGCCCTTCGCCGTGCCGTTGTAATTGACCGCAGCCCACGCGCCGTAGAGCGCCGAGTTCCAGTTCGGGCTCCAGTTATGGGTGAAGGCACCCCGGAAGCCGTAGGTCTTGGTCAGCTCGAGGCCGCCGCCGGGAGCGAACACCGCGTCAGACACGCCGGCAAAGCCGATGCTCTGATAAGCGACGTTCGAGCTGCCGAACATCGAGTAGCTGGTCGCAGCCAGCTCCTGGAAGTTGTAGCGGCTCGCGCCCTCGGTGTAGACGCCCGAGACGTTGATCACGTCGCCTGCGCCGGTCGGGATGTTCTTGATGCCCAACGCGAGCTGAACGGCCCAGCCCCACTTGTCTTCCGGATGACCGGTGGCTTCATTGGCGCCGTAGTAGGCGACATGGTTGTCATGCGCGGCGACCGACGCCTGAAACACGCCCCATGCCTGATCGACGCGAACCATCGCGACGAGATCGGGCGCGCGGCTGCCGCCGAGGTCGTTCGAGCCATACGCACCGCCGAGCACGCCGGTGGCCGACATGCCGGCCGTGTTCCAGATATTGGTCTGGAATACCTGCGTCTGGTCCTGCGCCGAGAACGCAGCCGTGATGCCCTGGCCGAAATCGGCGGTGTAGGTGAACTGCGCCACGCCGTTGGTGGTGCCGCTGCCGCCGACGAGCTGGTCGAAATTGTTGCCGGGATAGTTGATCCAGGGCGCGTCGAACTGCGACACCGCCTTACCCATGGTGAAGCCGGCGAACTGGATGAAGGCGTAGTAGACGCCGAGCGCGCCGCCCGAGATGTTGCCGTCGGTGCCGTTGATGCTGCCGCCGCCCGAACCGGTGAGGCCGGTGCCGGCCGCGTTGAGACCGATCGTGCCGCTATACTGGGTCGCGCCCGTGGCCGAACCCGTCCCGCCGTAATTGCCGGTCGTCCAGGTGAAGACCGCGTCGAAATAGGTGCGGACGACGCCGTACTCGGTCGCGGTGCGCGTGTCGATGTTGAGATCTTCACGAGCGCGCATCGAATAGTAGTTGGTCAGGCGGTTGTTGGCCGCGAACACGCCGTTGTACTGGGCGCTGTAGTTGCCGCCGGCGTTGAGCGCCACTTCGGCACGCACATAGCCGCCGAGCTTGATGCAGGTGTCGGTGCCCGGGATGTAGTAGTAGCCGGCACCATACAGCGAGCAGATCTTGACGTACTCGACTGCCTTGGCCTTGACCGGAAGATCGGCCGCCTGGGCTCCACCGACGGCGATCAAACCCGCCGCGGTGCCGAGCAAAAGGCTCTTCACCATTTTCATTTAAAACCTCCAAGTTGCTCATTTTACGGAGACCGGACCGTGAGGCCCCCCAAGATCCCCGTCTCACAATCCGCTCGGCCGCTTTGCGCTTTCGGACACACCCGCTTTCGACGCGAGGGACGTGAGCGAACCACCTGCAACGGGACGATCGAGTACCCCCCACCGTCGCCGATCAATATGCCTGCGTCGTTCCGTAATCAAAATAGTTTATTAAGTCAGCCTTTTAATTTTGCCGAGCCTGTGCTCGGCGCGCAACACCACAACCCCAGGAGCCAAATTACTGAGCTGATCATCTTTGTAGTTTTAGTGACACAATTACCCTGCTCTGCACTTGCGTCAGAGCAGGCTTGCGTGGACTATGACCTTCCACGAACACCGGCCTGAACAATCAGTCACTGGAGTGACGCTGTGTCCGCGACGAGGAAAGAGGGAGCGCGCCTGCGCTCGATCGGCAATCTGGATATCATCAGGCGCTTCACCTGGGAGATATCGTCGATCAACATGTATCTGGAGGAGCTGCGTCAGTTCTGGGCCAAGACACTCGGCATCAGCGGCCCGCAATGGCTGATCCTGATGGCCATCTCCGACCTCGACAAGGACGACGGCATCCCTGTCAACGTCGTCTCCAAGCTCCTTCACGTGGATCCGTCTTTCGTCACTACCCAGTCCAAGCTGCTCGAGAAGAAGGGCCTGTTGCGGCGTCGCCCTTCGCCCACCGACGCCCGCGTGGTGCGGCTGTCCCTGGCCGACAAGGCGCAGAAGCACATCACAAGCCTCAACGAGCAGTACAAGACGATCCGCGAATTCGTCTTCCAGGAGTTCGACGAGAACGAACTGACCGAATTCACCACCAAGCTCGCGACGCTGAAGAATCGCCTCGAGAAGGCCTGCGTCCGGATCTCCCTCGACTTCTAAAGCCCGATGCGATCAGGACCAATCGCCATCGCACTTGTTGTTTAAGCATGATCTTTTTCGGAAAACCGCTGCGCACTTTTCCGGATCATGCTTCAGCGTCTTGGGGCAGCGCTCAGATCCGCCGAACGGCGGGGCCGAGCCGCGATTCGAGCCAGTCGAAGATGTATTCGTTGGCAAGGCTCGGATTGTCCGCATGGGCCTGCGCCGCGCCGGTCTCGGCCGCAGTGAACACCTTCAACATGACGTTCGAGCTGCCGAGCCGGGAGTTCTGCACGAGCTGGCGCGCCCGGTCGGCCTTGAGCCAGCCGTCCTCGCCGAGCGTAATCAGCACCGGACAGTCGGCGCTCGAGGCCATTAGCGGGGCATGCGGCACCGGCACGATGCTGAGGTCGCTCATCGCGAATCGGCTGGCAAAGAAGGCCCGCTCGTGCAGATCCCACAGGCCGCCGTCGCAGACGGCGGCGGCAAGTCGCGGCTCCTGCAACACGGCCCGCGCCACGAAGGACGAGCCCCAGCCGTCGGCGATGATCCCGACGCGCGCGAAATTGACGTCGCTGCGCGTCTCCAGATAGTCCATGACGCAGGGAATCGCGCTCTCGAGATCCCGGCGCCGCAGCAGCGCATCGATATAATCGTCACGTTGGTCGCCGAACAGGTCGAGTGCCAGCATCGAGAAGCCGCGCTCGCGCGCATGCGGCACGAGCTTGAACAGAAACTCCTCTTTGCGGTGGCCGGGCTCGCCGATGCAGATGACGGTCGGCGCCTGCCCGCTTCCGGACGGCGCTGGGAGGAAGTAGCCCTGCAACGCGTGCCCATCGAGCCAGGGGATCGTCACGACCTCGCCCGCCGGGCTGCGCGCCGAAAGGTAGCGGCGAGCGCATTCCTGCATCGCGAGCACAGCAACCCAGCGGCGCTCGTCGTCCGGCTCGAGCGGCATCGCCGCCGCACCATAGTAGTTCAAGGCGCGCAGCCAGTTGCGCTGGGCGCTCGCCATGTGGCCTTCCGCGAAGGCGGCCTCGGCGCGCTGCCGATTGGCCTGCGCCAGCCGCTTCCACTCGCGATGCCAGGAGCGGTCGTCGCCCCGCTTCAGCTGCCGCGCGATCATCAGGCATTCGGCGATCGTGGCCCCGCCCTCCTGGGCCGCGATCAGCAGCCGCGTAAATTCAGCGGAGATGTCCTCTCGCTCCGGGCACAGGATCAAGTCGTCGGAGAGGCATGCGGGTATCATCGTGAGCTACGCTCTATCATCGCTTACACCAGACTGACTAAACCATTTCGGTTTCCCAACCAAGCAGCCGTGCGGCCAATGAGAGCTGTTCGAGATCACCATCGCTTGAACAAACGTCACGTCATGCGTGACATTCCATTTGGTCATGGAGAGGACGCGCATTGGCAACAGGTGGCACGCAAAATTGCTCGGGCATGTCTTGCTATGATGATCATCATAGCTATATCCGCGCCCGCCCGGGGACGGCCTCAACCAAGCCGCCAGCCGACCTCCTGGGTAAAACTTTCGTAGAAGGCGCGGTCATAGGCCTGCTCGGGCGTCGCGCGCACGCGGGCGTCGAGTTTCTGGGCGTCGTCGCCGACGAGGATGCGCCAGCGCTCCGCCTTGACCCCGTCGAGAATGATCTTCGCGGCCTCTGCCGCCGTCGTCGGCGCGTCCTCGAGGAAGCTGCGGGCGCGCTCGGCGAACGCCGCCTGGATGTCCTCGTCCGACATCTTGTCAGCATCGGGCACGCCGGCCGCGACCATGCGCTTGCGGGTCAGCGCGACCTCGTCGGCATTGAGCCGCACCGAGCCGTCTGCGCTCTGCACCTTGCGCGAATTGGAGACGATCGAGGTGCCGATGTGACCGGGCATCACCACCGAGCATTTGACATGCGGCGCGTGCAGGCGGAGGTCGTTGATCAGCGCTTCGGTAAATCCCTTCACCGCGAACTTGGCCGAGCTGTAGGCGGTGTGGGCCTGGCCCATGCCGATCGAGGCCCAGAAGCCGTTGACGCTCGCGGTGTTGACGATGTGGGCCTCGTCCGCCGCGACCAGCATCGGCAGGAAGGTGCGCACGCCGAGATAGACGCCGCCCCAGCAGATGTTGAAGGTGCGCTCCCACTGCTCGCGCGTGTTGGTGAACAGGCTGCCGCCGCCGCCGATGCCGGCATTGTTGAACAACAGATGGATCTTGTCGGTGTTCTGCTGCTCGGCGAGTTCATCGCGAAAACGCTTCAGATGATCCTCGATCGCGACGTCGGCGACATGCGTCGTGACGCGCAGGCCTTGCGGCAGCTTCTCGGCTTCGCAGAGCCGCCTGGTCTCGGCCATGGCGGCCTCCGAGACGTCGCACATCGCGACGTTGCAGCCCTCGGCCACGAGCTGCCGTGCGAGTTCGCGCCCCATTCCCGTGCCGCCGCCGGTGATGACCGCGATCTTTCCTGCAAAATCCTTCATTGGATTTCGGTCCCTCCTCTTGTCGGTATGTTTCTTCGTCACAGCGCCGTTCGCCGGGCTCGCGCGAAATGTAGCAGCGCTGCATCCGCAGGTAAAAGCGGCGTTTGCCCAGTTCGATATCAGTAATTTCGGCGGACGGACTATCGGCCGCTTCGACGCGGCCGCCTCGCTGCACCGGGCTCGCAATCGGGCATTCGGCCGGTTCCCGTATTCGTCCGGCTTCGGTTTATAAGCAATTTTTTACAATCCGAATCGTCAAATTGAGTCCGGACGCTGGGTTGAGTCGGCCAGGCCAGCGTGTCGTTTGCGTGTCACAGGCTCTGGCACTCCGCTTGCATCCTCTTCGTGGTCTGAAACTACCGATGAGGTTACAGGAATGTTCGTGACCGTCGTTGCCGTGCTGTGCCGGCTTAGCGCAGCTAACTCAGGCAGTTGCATCGAGGAAATCGTGACCGACAGCAACATGATGCCCGAGATGTCGATGATGCAGTGCGCCGTCGGCGCGCAGGCACCGCTGGCGAAATGGATGGGCGAGCATCCGATCTATCACGCCAATTGGCGGCTCGATCGGTACAAATGCGTGCCCGGCCATTACGAGATCAAGGGCCACGCCTAAGGTCCCGCAAAACTACTGATCCGAAGACGACCGATCGAGGAAACGCCCCGGAGGCCGCCTCCGACGGGCCGCAGCGTCGCCAGTCCGATGAGACGGCGCGCTCCGTGACAACGATCACGCACGCCTCTCCGATCACGCCACCGCCCGCAATATGATCGCCCGCGCGCGCCGTCCCTCCGGCGTCGGCATCAGCGCATAATTGTGCGGCTGGTCACGCAGCAGATGCAGCTCCACCGGCACCCCCACCGCCCTCGCCCGCGCCGCGAGGTCGACGCTATCGGGATAGAGCAGATCGCGCGTGCCCGAGAAAATCGTCATCGGCGCCAGCGCGCGGAAGGCGCCGTTGAGCGGGCTGACGAAGGGATGGCCGACATCGAGTTCGCCGGCATAGAGCCGCCCTGCCTCGACGATTCCAGGAATATCCTGGATCGGATCGCGCGTTGCGATCTCGACCTGCTCCGGACGGCTGACCGACGCATCGGCCGCGGGCGAGATCAGCACCAGCCGGTTCGGCTGGCGGTGGCCACGATCGCGCAGCCATTGGCACGCAGCGAGCGCAAGCCCCGCGCCCGCGGAATTGCCCACAACCGTGACCTTCCCGGCGCCAGCGTCTTCCAGCAGCATCCGGAGCAGCTCGGCCGTCTTCGGTACGACATCCTTGGCCGTCGCGCGCGGTGCCAGCGGATAGATGGGCACGACGCACGAGACGCGCGCCTTGCGCGTCATCTCGCCGATGAAGCGCCAATGCGCCGGCGCGATCTCGTTGATGTAGCCGCCGCCGTGCAGGAACATGACGTAATTGCAGCCCTCATGGCCCGAGGACGGCGCGGTGTAATACACGGGCCAGCCGCCCATCCGGGTCAGGATCGCCTCAACACCGCGACCGAGTCCGATCGGCTCGAACGAGGCGGGCTGCAAGGCAAGCTTCTGCACATGCGCCTGCACGGCTTCGGCGGAGGCGAGTTGCTGCTTATACGGAAGCTGTCGCAGCAGCAGATTGAAGGCGCGGCTTTGCAGGCTCGGCGCGGAGTCGCGGCTCCGCGGTCCGCAGATGTCAGGACAAAACTGCAGGGCCGACACAAGCCTTGCGACGCTCATGGTCAGTTCTCCACCTGACTCGCTATCCATATGGCGACAAGGAGGCTTGCCAAAAGGCCGCCACCGGCGGATATAATGCGAGCATTCGCTCGCTTTTCCTACTCGCATTCGGATCGTAACGCCCATGGCGCGCGTGCCGCCGACAAAGCCCCGGAAAAATGCCTTGCAGGCGCGATCACGCGCCACCGTGGACGCGCTGCTGGAGGCGACTGCTCGCATTCTGGTCCGCGAGGGCTTTGAGAAGACCAGCACCAACCGCATCGCCGAAATCGCCGGCGTCAGCGTCGGCTCGCTCTATCAATATTTTCCCAGCAAGGAGGCGCTCGTCGCCGCCGTGATCGAGCGTCACAACGATGAGATTATGAAGGTCGTCCGCGCCGCCTTCGTCGAGGTGACGGACATGCCGATCGAGAAGGCGGTGCGCCGGCTCGTCACGGTCGCGATCGAGGCTCACCACATCGACCCCGACCTGCACCGCATCCTCGCCGAGCAGATCCCGCGCATCGGCCAGCTCAAGGACGTCGAAGCGTCAAACCGCGAAGTCCACGCCCTCGTGCGCGCCTATCTCGAACGCCACCGCAAGGAAATGCGCAAGATCGACCCTGATATCGCGACCTTCATCTGCGTCAGCGCGATCGAAGCGGTGGCGCACAACACGGTGCTGAACGGGGCGGAGATGCTGACGGAGAAGATGGTGAAGGTGCTGGTGGACGAGACGACACGGTTGGTGGTGGGGTATTTGAGGTAGTGCACAAACGACCCGTCCGCTAAATCAGCGCCTTCGCTGATCATTGATCGAAGATGCCAAGGTCGCGGCCACGCGACTTGCAGCCGTTGCAGAGGGAATGCTCAAGAGCGTATCCAAGTCCGAACAAGATACGGGAGTGGAATTCAGACTAATCCAGGGCCGGCTCACGTGGACTGCTGCATTAGCCATTCCCCAGGGAGCGGCCAGCAAGTTGCCGGCGCATGCGATGATCCGCTCTTCCGGAACTCATATTGTTGACTCTCTTCAATTCAAAAGGCTTCTGTTAAGAGCCGGCCTTCTCGGCATTTTCGATCCGGGCCTGCAATTCTTGCCTGAAGAGATCACGCAAACGTTTCTCCACTTGCATAATCTCCTTAACAACAATCTCGACATCAGCAGCCACGATCTCCTTACCGCGCATAATGGGAAGTTGATGCTTCAGGTCGTCACTCAGGTAGACCGTATTTGTGTCTGTATGAGTGTACCAGAGTCCATGGACAAATCGATTTCTTTTCCGGTTGACGATCTCAAAAGCCTTGAGAGCGTCATTAAAAGCGCGCGCGCTTCGCATTTCGGAACGTCCTCTCCAACAGTGCGCGGATAATATCCAATCTTGCCTTCTCGCTTGCCACCGACCGGAAGATTTGCCTCGCCACACCAGAGTCTTCCGATCCGATCAGAATCCCCAGGATATCGATCAGATGCTCCTCAGCATGCGCAAATCGAACGACTAATGTGCCCAGAGCCACAGCAATATTTTCGTCCGTCATGTCCCACACGTAACGGCCTCCCTGAGAAGGGATACTTTTCCATTGGGCGGGCCCATACCGTTTTATGGTTTTAGTCTGTTTGGGCATCCGAAGTCTCTGATAGATAGTGCGTTAGCAGCGCACTTGAGCCTTGGCACCTTCACCGAGTGTGCAGGTCTCGACAAATGATGTTTGATTGACTCGCGTTTTGTGCCGGTGGGAGCGAACCTCCAGCCTACGACAACTCTGTCAAATCAATCGCAACCGAAGGATGAGAGCAAGCTGGGATGTCGGTGGATTGGCAATTGCGCGCCCTTGCACTGCCCGACTCAGTCGCCCTCCTTCGCTGCGCAATTTTCGCGCTTGGCGGATGCCGAGGCCAGATGGCCTCGAATGGTTCTACTTGCCCACGAACGGGCCGTGGTATCCAGTTTTCGCGCTGAGTTGCTGACCTTCCGCGGGCAGCCGCTCCACAAGATACTTCCTCCAGTTGCGGTGACAGTGCACTTATTTCGATTGTGCGGCTTGTCGCGCAGCAATTGCAGCTCCACCGGCGCAAGCTGGTTTATGGAAGCTCCCCATAGCACGTGTGCTTCTAGGGAAGCCGGCGCTCCCTGAGTTCCCGAATCTGCCGCCCGATCGCGATCGCCCTCTCCTGCCCCCACAATTGGTCGTATTGAGCGACTTCATGCCTTCCGAGATCTTCCGTCGTCGCCCCTTGGACGATCTGTTCTCTATTCTTCTGGCTGCAGAAATGAGCGACGAGTCCGGCAATCTTCCGCTGCTCGTCCAGAGTTTGGTTGGATAGTCGCGCCAAGCTCTCACGCCACAGACAATCCTCGCGCGCGATCTCGTCACGAAGAACCTGGATGAGCTGATCAGTTTCTTGATCTTTCCGCCCATCACCGGCCAAAGTGGCCGAGGCGGTCAGCGCGAACGCGCAGAGCAGAGCGATCCGGAGCATCCGCAACCCCATAGGCTGACAATGCCGCATGATGCCCCTACTGCGTCGGATGGGTCAAATAGATTCGGAAAAACGAAATAAAACCAACAACATCGTTACTGTGCATGGGGTTGTTTTCGACATTTTGGCCTGCGGATCATCCAGGGGTCACCGCGATTGATCACCGCGCGCGTCCCCGGCAGGGAGCGCGTCCCACGCCGACATTCAATCCACCAACAGTTGCTTTGAGAAAAATTGGTCGGAGCGAGAGGATTTGAACCTCCGACCCCTAGTCTCCCAGACTAGTGCGCTAACCGGGCTGCGCCACGCTCCGAACGTCGTTCCATTAGCTAGGATCGGCGCGATGCGCAAGGCGAGCGACACCATTTTGGTGTCTCTGCCCGAGCCAGGGAACTGACCGTCAAGCCGGCGAGAGAGCCTTCAGCCGTCGCTCAGCGCCTGATCCAGCATTTCCCGGCAGGCGACGAGGTCGGCGAGCGCCCGTCCGAGGCGTTCGCGGTCCAGCGCGCTGGGGCCGGCCGGTGCGGCGGGGGTGCCGCCCTTGCGGAAGGTGGTGAGGATGTCCTCGTCGTCGATCTCGGTGAAGCGGAAGTCGATGCCTTCCTCCTCATCGCCCTGGTAGTCGTCATTGTCGGCGTCAGTAACGCCCTTGATGGGCGCCTCCTCGTCCTCGGGCTCCCTCAGGCTCGCGCCGATGGCATCCTCGATCGCACCGAAGGAGACCGCGGCCGCGCTGTCGGCGAGGCCCTGCACCGATTTGACGCCGTGCTCTTTCAGGATCCGTTGCACCCCGCGGATGGTGTAGCCCTCGCTGTAGAGCAGGCGGCGGATGCCCTTGAGCAGATCGACGTCGTCGGGGCGGTAATAGCGGCGGCCGCCGCTGCGCTTCATCGGCTTGATCTGGGAGAAGCGGGTCTCCCAGAACCGCAGCACATGCTGCGGAATGTCGAGCTCGTGCGCTACTTCGCTGATGGTTCGGAACGCATCCGGCGCCTTGTCCAAATGCCAAATCCTTCGCGAAAGGCGTTACGCCTCGGGTTGAGCCTTGCTGGCATCGCCATTGGTGCGGTGCTGGGCGTTGATCCGCTGCTTCAGGATCGCCGACGGCTTGAACACCATGACGCGGCGCGGCGAGATCGGCACCTCGGTGCCGGTCTTCGGGTTGCGGCCGATGCGCTGGCCCTTCTTGCGGACCATGAAGGACCCGAATGAAGAGAGTTTCACCGTCTCGCCCTTCTCCAGGCAGTCGGTGATCTCCTTCAGCACGAGTTCCACGAAGGCGGACGATTCCGTGCGCGACAGGCCCACCTTTTGGTAGACGGCTTCGCACAGATCGACACGCGTTACGGTTTTGCTTTGATCGGTCATCGCCCTGCCCCACATCACGGCGAACAATTGTTGTCTGAAATTATGAGGTTACGATACGGCGGTCAACAGCGCTCATCAATGCAGGCGCATCGATAATCGGCGCTGATTCGGTAAATTTTTATCGACTGTGGCTCTACCAGCGCACGAGCGCGGAGCCCCAGGTGAAGCCGCCGCCCATCGCTTCCAGCAGAATCATATCGCCCTTCTTGATCCGGCCGTCCTTGCGCGCCACCGAGAGAGCCAGCGGAATCGAGGCGGCCGAGGTGTTGCCGTGACGGTCCACCGTCAGCACAACCTTCTCCGGCGCGATATGGAGCTTGTGCGCGGACGCATCGATGATTCGCTTGTTGGCCTGGTGCGGCACGAACCAGTCGATGCTGTCCGCATTGAGCCCGGAGGCCTTGAAGGCGTCGACGATGACGTCGGTGATCATGCCGACCGCATGCTTGAAGACCTCGCGGCCCTCCATGCGCAGATGGCCGACGGTCTGGGTCGAGGACGGGCCGCCATCGACGAACAGCTTTGCCTTGTGGCGGCCGTCGGAGCGCAAATGCGTGGTGACGACGCCGCGGTCGGTCGCCGCATTGCCCGGCTGCTCCTGCGCCTCGAGCACCACCGCGCCGGCACCGTCGCCGAACAGCACGCAGGTGCCGCGGTCGTTCCAGTCGAGGATGCGCGAGAAGGTCTCGGCGCCGATCACCAGCGCGCGCTTGAAGGCGCCGGTGCGCAGGAAATTGTCGGCGGTGGCGAGCGCGAACACGAAGCCCGAGCACACCGCCTGCAGGTCGAAGGCCGCGCCGTGATTGATGCCGAGCGCGTTCTGCACGGCGACGGCGGTGGCGGGAAAGGTGTTGTCCGGCGTCGAGGTCGCCAGCACGATGAGGTCGATCGACTGCGCGTCCAGGCCGGCATCGCTGAGCGCGGCCTGCGCCGCCTTGATCGCCAGATGAGACGTGAACTCGCCCTCGGCCGCAATGTGCCGCTCGCGAATGCCGGTGCGCTGAACGATCCACTCGTCCGAGGTATCGATACGCGCCGCCAATTGGGCGTTGGTCACCACCTGCTCCGGCAGATAGGAGCCGCAGCCGAGCACGACCGAACGAATTTGAGTCACGAAACAGCCTCCTGCGCGGCCTGCACGGAATTGAGTGCACCACCCTCGCGGTTGAGCATCTGATTGATCTTGTTCAGGAGATCGTAGTGAGCCATCTCATAGCCAACATCGATCGCATAGGCAAAGCCTTCGGCGCCGGTTCCGCCGTGGCTCTTCACCACCAATCCGTTCAGACCCAGGAACACGCCGCCATTGGACTTGTTCGGGTCCATCTTGTCGCGCAGGGCCTGGAAGGCGCCGCGCGCAAAGAGATAGCCGAGCTTGGACAGCCAGGTCCGCTTCATCTCGTCGCGGAGCAATTCGGCCATCTGCCGGGCGGTTCCCTCGGCGGCCTTCAGCGCGATGTTGCCGCTGTAACCTTCGGTCACGATGACGTCGGCCAGTCCCTTGCCGATACCGTCCCCTTCGACGAAGCCGATATAGTCGAGCTCCGGCAGGTTTCTGGCACGCAGGATTTCCCCGGCCTCGCGGATTTCCTCGTGCCCCTTGATCTCTTCGGTTCCGATATTGAGGAGTCCGACCGTGGGCCGCTTCTTGTCGAACAGCACGCTCGTCATCGCCGCGCCCATCAGTGCGAGCGCCACCAGATGGTGCGCGTCGCCGCCGATGGTGGCGCCAAGGTCGAGCACGGCTGACTCGCCGCGCTTCGTCGGCCATAACCCCGCAATCGCCGGGCGGTCGATCCCCTTCAGCGTGCGCAAATGGAAGCGCGACATCGCCATCAGCGCGCCGGTGTTTCCGGCGGAGACTGCGACATCGGCATCCCCCTTCTTCACCGCGTCGATGGCAAGCCACATCGAGGACGTCCTGCGGCCGCGCCGCAGCGCCTGGCTCGGCTTGTCCGAACCACTGACGGCAACCTCGGTATGGATGATCTTCGCGGCGGCCTTGAGCTCAGGATACCGGTCGAGCTCGGGCTCGATCCTGGCGCGGTCGCCGACCAGCAGGAATTCGGTGTCGCGATGCCTGCCAAGTGAGATGGCGGCGCCCGGAATGACCACGGCGGCGCCGGCGTCGCCCCCCATGGCGTCAAGCGCAATGCGAACCTTGCTTGGCATAAAAGTCCTGGAAAACCTGGTCTGGTGCGGTCTTGAACGAGCGGGGCCGCAGAATGGGTTCGCCATGGACATGGCGACCGGTCAGGCGCCACGCCGCGCCCGGACCGGGGCGCGACAATAGCGTTTTGTTATCCCGAAACAACCTCTTGCCCCCAGGCTTTTGTATCCGGGCCGATCCGGGGGCGGACAGGGGGATTTTTCAGGAACGTACAAAATCAAATAGATAAATCAGCCTCTCAAACCACTCCCGCAATCCCCTCACACGCGCTGGCAAGTGGCCTGAACAGGGAATGCCCAGCTATTTGCCTTTCTTCCTGCCCTTCCTGGCATTGTCCTGGAGCGCCTTGAGCGCCGCGAAGGGATGGTCCTCCGGATCGGGCGCCGTGATCTCGTGCTCGAACACGGCCCCCTCCTTGCGCGGATAGGGGTCAACCGCCAGGAACAGGGCATCGGTGGCGATCCGGCCGAGGTCGATGATGCCGTTGATGATCGGCTCCAGCGGATCGATCACGTCCGGCGGCTCCTCATCGTCCCGCCCCTCCTCGATCAGGTCCGCCATCTTCCGAACCTCGGCCTCGGGAGCGAACACCAGGTCCACCTGCTCCTCGATCTCGCTCTCGATGGGATCGAGGGTGACCACGCAGGTCTGGCCGATCCGGGCGCGAATGTACCCCGTGACCTGGACCCGGCCGCCGCTCTTGGGCACGACGTCGAAGTCGGCCTGGGCAGACAGGACCTCGCGCAAGCCGCCGACCTCGGCGATGGCCTGCCGCTCGGCGGCCGAGGCCTCGAGCTTGCGATGCAGCCCGGTGTCGGGGATCTGCGCGACGATGACGGGGGACCGCCAGGGATCAGGCCGGGATTCGGCATTCGGTCGGCTCATGGCGTGACATCCTCGGGGAGCGCTGGAGGAAACCTGAAGGAGGCGAGCAGCAGCGCAGCCTCATCGGCCCGGCCGAGATCGGCCTCGCTGGCCCGGGCATAGGCCGCAAGCCGCTGCGCCTGATCCGCGCCAGTCCCATTCAAGATATTCTTGCAGATCGCCTCTGCCAGAGCCTCGCCGCCGGCCTCCATGGCCTGGTCATAGGCCTGGACGCGGCCGTAAAAGGCCTCGCCGAAGGCCCGCATCCGCTTCGGCACGGTCTGGTCGCCCACCCCCATCTCGCGCAAATTGTCGTCCATATCCTCGCAGAATCGGTCGAACAGCGCCTGGGACAGCTCCGTGGCGCTTTGGAACGTGCGCAGGCGGCGCAGTAGCAGCCAGAGATGCAGCAGCAACAGGTCGAAACGCCCGTTAACCGTGTCGGGCACGCCCAAGTCGCGGTAAAATATGGGTTCTCGCGCCTGCGTCACGATCATGCCATAGATGGCTTCAATGGTGCCGGCCGGGGTTAGCCGGGGTTTCCTGAAGTGATTGAACGGCCAAGGCATTGTGGTTTCCGCAAGCGGGCGTGCGTGTGTTGCATTCAGAGCCTCCGCCCGGTACTTCAGCGCCTCGCGCGACGCAAGGGGACGGAATCAGTTCCGCTATGACCACAACGAACCAGACCAGCCTCCGCGCTGACAAGCGGCGCGGCCTTCATGCACGCTGGCGCGGCTTGCGCATGCTCGCCGCGGTCACCCTGATCGGTGCGGCGCTCGCGGGCTGCACCGGCGAGCAGTTCCAGAAGGGTTACATCCTGCCGCCCGGCGCGCTCGAGCAGATCCCGATCGGCGCGAGCCAGGACCAGGTGCTGATCGTGATGGGCACGCCCTCGACGGTCGCGACCCTCGATGGCGAGGTGTTCTACTACATCTCGCAGCGCTCGGAGCGCATGGTCGCCTTCATGAACCAGAAGGTGGTCGACCAGCGCGTGATCGCGATCTATTTCGACAAGAACCGGCGCGTGCGGCGTCTCGCCAACTACGGTCTGCAGGATGGCAAGATCTTCGACTTCATCAGCCGCACCACGCCGACATCGGGTCAGGAAATGAGCTACCTCACGCCGCTATTCAAGCTGCTCAGCTTTAACTGAGCGCGCAGAGCGTTCGAGGGACGTGAATACAGCTTCGCGCAAAAAAGATGCGCGAAGAGAAGCTGGAGGCCCGTTCCAATTCCACCCGATGGTAATTGGCCTTCACCTGCGGCGTCGTGCCGCCCTTCGCGCGGCCTTTGCCGCGGCGTGCGACTTGCCGTCGCAAGCCGTGTTCCCTACGCTCCCTCCAAAGCAAAAAGCTGGGGAGTGGATTCGTGTCCAGGAAACGTCAGAACACTTTGTTGTCCCGCCGTCGCGTGCTCACCGGTGCTGCCGCCCTTACGGCCGCAGCGATCCTGCCGCGATCGAGCCTTGCAGACTGGAAGCCCACCGAGACCGTTCGTCTCATTGTGCCAGCCGCGGCCGGCGGCTCGACCGACGTCATGGGCCGGCTCCTGGCCGCGCATCTGCAGACCGCATGGGGCGGGACGGCCGTCGTGGAGAATCGCTCAGGCGGCGGCGGCACCATCGGCACCGCCGAGGCAGTCCGCGCCAAGCCTGATGGCCACACCATCCTGGTCGGCAATCCGGGTCCAAACGCCATCGCCTACAGCATCTTCAAGAATCTCACCTACAAGCCGGACCAGCTTCAGCCCGTCTCCAACATGATCCGGATCCCGAACATCGTCTCGGCACATCCGAAGACCGGCATCAAGTCGATCGCCGAGCTGATCGCCTATCTCAAGGCCAATCCGGACAAGCTCAGCTACGCCTCCTCCGGGGTCGGCCAGAGCCCTCACCTCACCGGCGCCTGGTTTCTCCAGCTCACCGGACTGAAGATGACCCACATTCCGTTCCGCGGCGCAGGTCCCGCGCTTCAGGCCGCGCTCGCCGGCGACATCCAGATCCTGTTCGACAATCTCTATCCGAGCCTGCCGCAGGTGCAGAGCGGCACGCTCAACGGTCTGTGCGTCACCACCACCGAGCGCAGCGATCTCGCGAAAGACCTGCCGACCATGCGCGAGAGCGCGCCGGAGCTCGCGGCTTTCGACGTCTCGTCGTGGTTCTCGGTGTTCCTGCCGAAGGGCGTCTCACCCGAGGTGCTCAGCGCGCTCAATCTCCAGATCAAGGCGATGCTGGAGCGCGACGACGTCAAGAAGCAGATCACCGCCATGGGCGCCCGTCCCGACTACGGCAGCCCGGAGCAGTTCGCCGCCTTCGTGGATGCCGAGACGAAGAAATTCGCCGGCATCATCCAGAAGGAAGGATTGCAGATGGACGTGCAGTAGGTCGCTGGCCCGCCACATGCCGACAGGACGTGCCGGCCGAAAGCGACGCGACGCTCGCACAGTTTCGGCCCAAATGTCTCTTGACTTAGAGCGCGCTCAAACTCGTAGTTTGCGTGCGTCGTGATGAGAGACAGGCATGAAGATCGGCGAACTCGCCAAGCGTTCCGTACTGACGGCCCATACGATCCGCTACTACGAGCGGATCGGACTGTTGCCTTACGCCGACCGGGATCGATCCAGCCGACGTGACTACGATGGCTCGATCCTGGTCTGGATCGAGTTTCTCGGCCGCCTGAAGACAACCGGCATGCCGATCCGGGACATGCTGCTTTATGCGGATCTCCGGGATCGCGGCAGCGGCACTGAGGCCGAACGCCGCGCGCTGCTGGAGCGACACCGCGAAAGCGTGCGTGCCCACGTCGACGAACTGAATGCCTGTCTTCTCGTCCTCGACACCAAGATCGGCGGTTATGCCGAAACGGAACAGAGGATGAAGGATTATGATGCAACACTTGCCGAACGCCGGCGAAAGCCGGTTGGAGCGCGGTCGCCGCGCACTCGCTGAGATCGACGGAGAGGCGGGCCATAAGGTCGTGGCGGCGCTTGGTGACATCGCCCCAGACTTCGCCACCTACGTATTCGAATTTCCATTTGGCGACATCTACTCACGGCCCGGACTCGACATCCGTTCGCGCGAAATCGCAACCATCGCAGCACTCGCGGCCATGGGGAACGCCACACCTCAGCTTAAGGTGCATATCGAGGCAGGTCTGAATGTGGGGCTCGGCCGAGAGGAGATTATCGAGATCCTCATGCAGATGGCCGTCTATGCCGGCTTCCCGGCTGCCCTCAACGGCCTGTTCGCAGCCAAGGAGGTATTCGCGCAAAGAGCCGAGGGCGGATCAGAGCCGAAAGCCTGAGGCTCGACCGCCGAACCCTGTTCGTCGTGCAGCCGGACTGCGCTGCCCCCTGACAAAAAACCCCGCGGCTTTCGCCGCGGGGTTTTGGTCTTGTGTCGTCTCCGCCGCTCAGTGCGCCAGAATCGCCAGCAGCAGCAAGGCCACGATGTTAGTGATCTTGATCATCGGGTTCACCGCCGGGCCGGCCGTGTCCTTGTAGGGATCGCCGACGGTGTCGCCGGTCACGGCCGCCTTGTGGGCATCACTGCCCTTGCCGCCGAAATGACCGTCCTCGATGTACTTCTTGGCGTTGTCCCAGGCGCCGCCGCCCGAGGTCATGGAGATCGCGACGAACAGGCCCGTCACGATCACGCCGAGCAGCATGGCGCCCACTGCGGAGAACGCCGCCGACTTGCCGGCCGCGCCACCACCCGCGATCGCGTAGATCACGAAATAGACGAAGATCGGCGACAGCACCGGCAGCAGCGAGGGGATGATCATCTCCTTGATCGCCGCCTTGGTCAGCAGGTCGACCGCCTTGCCGTAATCAGGCTTGTCGGTGCCCTGCATGATACCCGGCTTCTCCCGGAACTGACGCCGCACCTCCTCGACGATGGCGCTTGCCGCACGTCCCACCGCGGTCATGCCCATCGCGCCGAACAGGTAGGGCAAGAGGCCGCCGAACAGCAGACCGACAACCACGTAGGGATTGTTCAGCGAGAAGTCCGGTTTGACGCCGGCGAAGTAGGCGTGGTGCGCGCTGTCCGCAACGAAGAACTTGAGGTCCTCGTTATAGGCCGCGAACAGCACCAGGGCGCCGAGACCGGCTGAGCCGATCGCATAGCCCTTGGTCACCGCCTTGGTGGTGTTGCCGACCGCGTCGAGCGCGTCGGTCGACTTGCGCACCTCCTTCGGCAGGCCCGCCATTTCGGCAATGCCGCCGGCATTGTCGGTGACGGGGCCGAACGCGTCGAGCGCGACGACCATGCCGGCCAGCGCAAGCATGGTGGCGGTCGCGATCGCGATGCCGAACAGGCCGGCGAGGCTGTAGGTGACCAGGATGCCGGCGATGATCACGATCGCGGGCAGCGCGGTCGCCTCCATCGAGACGGCGAGGCCCTGGATCACGTTGGTGCCGTGACCGGTCACCGAGGCCTGGGCGATCGACTTCACCGGGCGATAGTCCGTGCCGGTGTAGTATTCGGTGATCCAGATGATCAGCGCGGTGACGACGAGGCCGACCACGCCGCATTCGAACAGCGCCATGCCGGTGTAATCGACGCCCTCGAGCTTGCCGAAGCCGATCAGGTAGTAGATCACCAGCGCAATGCCGATCAGCGACAGGATGCCGGTTGCGATCAGGCCCTTGTAGAGCGCGCCCATGATCGACTGACTCGGCCCGAGCTTGACGAAGAAGGTGCCGATGATGGAGGTGATGATGCAGATGCCGCCGATCGCGAGCGGCAGCGTCATCATGTTGGCGAGGATCGACGTCTTGGCGAAGAAGATCGCAGCTAACACCATGGTGGCGACCGCGGTCACCGCATAGGTCTCGAACAGGTCGGCGGCCATGCCGGCGCAGTCGCCCACGTTATCGCCGACGTTGTCGGCGATGGTGGCGGGGTTGCGCGGATCGTCCTCGGGAATGCCGGCCTCGACCTTGCCGACGAGGTCGCCGCCGACGTCCGCACCCTTGGTGAAGATGCCGCCGCCAAGACGGGCGAAGATCGAGATCAGCGAGGCGCCGAAGCCGAGCGCCACCAGGGCGTCGACCACGAGGCGGCTATCGGGCGCCAGTTTCAGCGAGTGAACCAGGAAGGCGAAATAGAGTGTCACACCGAGCAGCGCGAGACCCGCCACCAGCATGCCCGTGATCGCGCCCGCCTTGAAGGCGAGTTCGAGGCCGCCGGCGAGCGACGTCGTCGCGGCCTGGGCGGTGCGCACATTGGCGCGGACCGAGACGTTCATGCCGATGAAGCCCGCGGCGCCGGACAGGATAGCGCCGATGGCAAAACCGACCGCGACATAAAGCCCGAGGAAATAGGCAAGCAGCACGAAGATGACGATGCCGACAATACCGA
The DNA here is from genome assembly GCF_023073355.1 of Bradyrhizobium sp. 199. GTDB lineage: Bacteria > Pseudomonadota > Alphaproteobacteria > Rhizobiales > Xanthobacteraceae > Bradyrhizobium. The sequence goes on along the minus strand of NZ_JADPJI010000005.1, from coordinate 1,087,615 downwards.
TGGTGGTGTACTGGCGCCGCAGATAGGCCTGTGCACCCTCAGCGACCGCTCCCGCGATCTCCTGCATGCGCGGCGACCCCGCATCCGCGCTTAACACTGAAGACGTCGCCCAAATCGCGTAGACGACGGAAAGCGCTCCGCAGAGCACAATCAACCATAATGCTGTCATGTGATTTTTGCCTCAGATCCTTGATGTACCCCCGGCGCCTTTTGTTGACCGTCGTGCGGTGCGGCGCCTTGATTTCGAACAAAGCCGCCCAAAGGCGGCCTTAGTCGGTCGCAAGCTTGCCAAAATCAAATTGAGGGTGCAACGCCGGATAAGGCCGAAAACGCCGATCTCGGCAGGTATTTAGCACCAGGTGCCAAGAACTGAGATGCCGGTTTGGAGTAATTCCTAGAAGTGGCTGTAGGACAGCCTCGTCAAGGCCAATTCCTGGCCCTGCCGGTCCAGGAAGCGCGGCCTGTCCGTCCCCGCGACGATGGTGCCGATCGCCGTGACGGCAAGGCCGGCCGCCCGCCCCGCGGCAATCAGTGCATCGGCTTGCGCCGGCGGGACGCTGCACAGCACCTCGTAATCGTCGCCCCCGGCAAGCAGCGTCTCAACGCAAACGATCTTGCGGGCGACCAGGCCCGCCGCCGCGGCTGAAAGCGGCACGCTTGCGACGTCGACGGTGGCCGAAACACCGGACGCTGCGCAGAGCTTCACCAGATCGCCGGCGAGCCCGTCGGAGACGTCCATCGCTGCGGTCGCATGATCGCGCACGCCCCTTGCCAGCACATTGCGCGGCTGCGGCACGCGGTAGCGCGAGATCAGGGCGTCCCTTGCTGCGGGATCGGTCGCGAGTGCGGCCGCAGCCGCGCCGCCTGTGAGCACCGCGAGGCCAAGCGCAGCATCGCCGATCGTGCCCGTCACCAGGATGCGATCGCCTGCCCTGGCGCCGGTACGGCCGACCATCCGCCCCTGCGGGACGCGGCCAAAGGCGGTGATCGAGATCATCTGCGGGCCCGGCGTCGACACCGTGTCACCGCCGAGCAGCGGACAAGCGAATTCCTTCGCGTCCTCGCCCAGCGCGTCCGCAAAGGGCCGCAGCCAGGCGTCCTCCTTGCTGCGCAGCGCAAGCGTCAGCACGAAGCCGGCAGGCCTCGCGCCCTTGGCGGCGAGATCGGACAGGTTCACCCGCAGCGCCTTGCGCGCGATGGTGTCAGGGGGATCGTCGGCGAGATAATGCACGCCCTCGACGACGGCATCGGTGGTGACGACGATGTCGTCGCCGGATGACGACAGCACCGCGGCGTCATCAACCAGACCGAACGCACCGGGATCGGTCACCAGCGGCTTGAAATAGCGCGCGATGAGGGAGTCTTCGGCGGAGGGGTTTTGCGGGTCTGCCACTAGCTAACCCCACTCTCATCGCCCGGCTTGACCGCGCGATCCGGTATTCCAGAGACAGTCACGTGAAATCGATCGGCCGCGGCGTACTGGATCACCCGCTTTCGCGGGTGATGACGGCGGAAAATGGGGCAGCTGCGTTGCATCAGTTCACCGCCCTGCGTCTCGTCCTATCCCCGCCCGAACTCGTCGCCGCGAAACTGGCGGCCGATCTGGTCGAGCACCGCGTTGACCATGCCGGTCTCCTCGCGGTCGACGAAGGCGTTGGCGACGTCGACATATTCGGAGACGACGACGCGGCCCGGCACGTCCTTGCGGTGCTCCAGTTCGTAGGCCCCCGCCCGCAGCACCGCGCGCAGGATCGCTTCGATCCGCTTCAAGGGCCAGCCCTTCGACAGCGCCTCGTCGATCAGGGGATCGAGCTTCTTCTGGTCGCGCACGACGCCCGAGACGACGTCGCGGAAGAACGCGGCTTCCGCCGGAAGGTAAGTGTCGCCCTCGACCTCGTTGCCGAGCCAATGGCTCTCGAACTCGGCAAAGATGTCGTTGATGCCGGCACCCGCGATATCCATCTGGTACAGCGCCTGCACGGCCGCGAGCCGCGCCGCACCACGCCGGTTCGCCTTCTTCTCGGCAGCACCTGCCGGCTTTTTGGTGTTGTCGGCCATGTCTCAGGCCTGCGCCAGACGGCATTTGATGCGCAGCATCGCAAGCGCAGCGCGCGCGGCATCGCCGCCCTTGTTGAGCTCGCTGGCGCGCGCCCGCGCCCAGGCCTGGGCCTCGGTGTTGACGGTGAGGATGCCGTTGCCGAGCGGCAGCTTTCGCGCCACCGCCAGGTCCATCAGCGCGCGCGAGGATTCCTGCGAGACGATCTCGAAATGGATGGTGTCGCCACGGATCACGCAGCCGAGCGCGATCGCGGCGTCATAGGGCTTGCCATTGGCTGCCGCGGCGTCGACCGCGATGGCGATCGCCGCAGGAATCTCCAGTGCACCGGGAACCGTGATGACGTCGTAGGTCAGGCCGGCCGCCTTCAGCTCGGCAATGGCGCCGTCCAGCAGAGCGTCCTGGAGATCGTCATAGAACCGCGCCTCGACAATTAGCGCGCGCGCGCCGGAAATGTCGGTCTGGTCCTTCAGGGGTGCGCGCCGCGCGTCTGCCATCGTCAAATCCGTTCCACAGTGGTTGGCGCGTTATGTAGTCGCCGCAGGCGGGTAAGCCAAGTTTTAAACTGTCATTTCCGTCAGCCGCGCCGCGTAACGGGCCATCAAATCGACCTCGATATTGACCTCGGTCCCCGCCTTCCAGCCGCCGATGGTCGTGACCTCAAGCGTGTGCGGGATGATCAGCACCGAAAAGGTCACGTCCGCAACCGTATTGACCGTCAGCGAGACGCCGTCGAGCGTGATCGAGCCCTTGGTGGCGATGAACCGGGCCAGCTCCCGCGTGGTCGCGAGCTCGAACCGCGCCATGTCGGGTAGATCCTCGCGGCTGACGAGCGTGGCAACGCCGTCGGCGTGGCCGGCGACGATATGCCCGCCGAGCTCGTCGCCGATCTTGAGCGCGCGCTCGAGGTTGAGGCGCGTGCCGACATTCCAGCGCTTTGCCGTTGTCAGCGCCAGCGTCTCGGCGGCGGCATCGACGTCGAACCAGGTCTTGCTGCCCTCGACCCCGGAGGCCACCACTGTCAGGCAGACGCCGTTGCAGGCGATCGAGGCGCCGTCGGCAATGGTGGTCTGGTCATAGCGGCAGGCGATGCGCAGCCGGTGCAACTGCCCCTGCGACCTCGGCGTGAAGCCGACGATCTCGCCGATATCGGTGACAATGCCGGTGAACATTATGCGCGCTCGTAGATGGTGAGAGTATCGTGATCGAATGTCTCGCTAGCATGAACCTTGTAGGCCTGCGACCGCGTGATTTTCGACAGGGGCAATGCATCGAGCGCATCGACGCCGCCAGAGCCCACCGCTTCCGCGCCGCGGAACAGCCAGATCTCGTCGACGAGGTCGGCCGCGACGAAGGACGCGGCGACCCTGCTGCCACCCTCAACCAAGAGGCGAGTGATGCCCTTCCCGGCCAGCGCATGCAGCACGGCCGGCAAATCGAGGCCGGAGGCGTTTGCCGGCGGGACGCGGATCACTTGCGCGCCGGTCGCACCGAGACGCGTTGCGGCTGCGGCTTCCGCAAGCTCAGAACCCACCACCCAGAGCGGCGTCTCGCGCGCGGAGCCTATGAGCCTGCTTGCGCCGGGAATGCGCAGGCTCTGATCGAGCACCACGCGCACCGGCGAGCGCGCCGCCATGCCCGGCAGGCGGCAGGTGAGTAGCGGATCGTCCGCCAGCACCGTGCCGATGCCGACCAGGACCGCATCGCTCCGGGCGCGGAGCAGATGCACGCGATTGCGCACAGCTTCGCCGGTGATCGCGACCGGCTTGCCGCCGGCGGCGCCGATCTTGCCGTCTGGCGACACCGCGAGCTTCAAGATCACATGCGGACGCTTGTCCCGGATTCGGCGGAAATGCCCGGCATGGTCGAATGCGGCTTCCGCCGCGCAAAGACCGACGTCTACCGTGATGCCGGCGGCACGCAGGCGCGCATGCCCCTGCCCCGCGACCTCAGGATTGGGATCCTCAATTGCCGCCACCACCCGCTTGATGCCGGCCGCGATCACCGCATCGGCGCAAGGCGGCGATTTGCCGAAATGCGAGCACGGCTCCAGCGTGACGTAGAGTGTAGCGCCCCGCGCCGCCTCGCCTGCCCGCAGCAAGGCCTCGGGCTCGCCATGCGGCCGCCCGCCGGGCTGCGTCCAGCCCCGCCCGACGATGACCCCGTCCTTGACGATGACCGCGCCGACGGCCGGATTGGGCCAGGTGCGCCCCTGCCCGCGCTTACCCAGCGCCAGCGCAAGCTGCATAAAGCGAAAATCGGCGTCCTTGGCCTCGCGGGCCTTCTGCGCGAACTGATCTTCCAGGATGCGGAAGATCATTTGCGGATCGCGGCGAGCCGCGCTTCCTCCTCACCCGAGAGCTCGCCGAGCACGTCGGCGAAATCCTTGGCTTCGCGGAAATTGCGGTAGACGGAAGCAAAGCGCACATACGCGACGTCGTCGAGCGTGCGCAGATGCTCCATCACGGTCTCGCCGATCACCTCGGAGGAGATCTCGGCCTCGCCCCCCGTCTCGAGCTCGCGCACGATGGTTGAGACCATCTTCTCCACCCGCTCCGGCTCGACCTGCCGCTTGCGCAAGGAGATCGAGACCGAGCGCATCAGCTTGTCGCGATCGAACGGCACGCGGCGGCCATTGCGCTTGATCACCGTGAGCTCGCGCAGCTGCACGCGCTCGAAGGTGGTGAAGCGGAAATTACAGGCGACGCACACGCGCCGCCTGCGGATCACGGAAGACTCCTCGGTCGGACGCGAGTCCTTTACCTGCGTATCGAGACTGTTGCAGTTCGGGCAGCGCATCCGTTTGGCCTAGCCTTACTGATAGATCGGGAACCGGTCGGTAAGCGCCTTGACGCGTTCCTTGATCGCGGCTTCGACCAGCGGCGCCTTGCCGTCATCCGACTGCGCGATCGCGTTGAGGACCTCGGCGATCATGCCGCCGACCTGCTGGAATTCGGCAACACCGAAACCGCGGGTGGTTGCCGCCGGGGTGCCCAGCCGAATACCGGAGGTGACAAACGGCGAGGCGGGGTCGAAGGGAATGCCGTTCTTGTTGCAAGTGATGGCGGCGCGGACCAGCGCTTTCTCCGAGACGTTGCCCTTCAGGCCCTTCGGCCGGAGGTCGACAAGCATCAGATGGTTGTCGGTGCCGCCGGAGACGATGTCGAAGCCGTGGCTCTTCATCGCCTCGGCCAGTGCCTTGGCGTTCTCGACGACGTTCTTGGCATAGACCTTGAAGTCCGGACGCAGCGCTTCGCCGAAGGCAACCGCCTTCGCCGCGATCACATGCATCAGGGGCCCGCCCTGCAGGCCCGGGAAGATCGCCGAATTGAGCTTCTTGGTCAGCGCCTCGTCATTCCACAGCATCAAGCCGCCGCGCGGACCGCGCAGCGATTTGTGCGTGGTGGTGGTGGTGATGTGGGCATGCGGCACAGGCGACGCATGCACGCCGCCGGCCACGAGGCCGGCAAAGTGCGCCATGTCGACCAGGAGATACGCGCCGACCGAGTCCGCGATCTCGCGGAAGCGCTTGAAGTCCCAGGCACGCGAATAGGCCGAGCCGCCGGCAACGATCAGCTTCGGCTTGACCTCTTCGGCCTGCTTGGCGACCGCGTCCATGTCGATGATCTGGTCCTCGCGGCGCACGGTGTAGTGAGAAGCCTTGAACCACTTGCCGCTCATGTTGACGGGCGAGCCGTGGGTGAGATGACCGCCGGCCGCGAGATCGAGACCCATGAAGGTGTCGCCGGGCTGGAGCAGCGCCAGGAACACCGCCTGGTTCATCTGGCTGCCCGAGTTCGGCTGCACGTTGGCGAAATTGGCGCCGAACAGCTTCTTGGCACGGTCGATCGCGAGGTTTTCGGCGACGTCGACCCACTCACAACCGCCGTAATAGCGCGCGCCCGGATAGCCTTCCGCGTATTTGTTGGTCATCACCGAACCCTGCGCTTCCAGCACGGCCCGGCTGACGATGTTCTCGGAGGCGATGAGCTCGACCTCGTGGCGCTGCCGGCCGAGCTCGCCCTTGATGGCGGCGGCGATTTCCGGGTCGGCCTGCTCGAGCGAGGCGCTGAAAAACGAATCGGGCGCGGAGGCGGTTTTGGCTGCGGTCATCTTGCGAATATCTCCACCGCCGCGGCCTTTTAGCGGGCTACGGGCGGTCTGGTGTGGCGATCGGAAGCGGCGAGCGCGATCTACCACATCGCCCGCAACAGGCCAAGCATTTGCGGGTCGGAGGCGAGATTTGTGCAAGATATGGTGGGCAGCGGAGGTTTTCGGCGACCGGGCCGGCTGGAGGGAACCACGCGTCCCTCACATCCGAATGGGACCGATTCGGGCCTTTAACTCCTCACGCCCGGGGCCGCGGGCTGCGGCAGAAGTCGCCTTACAGCCCGGTATACCCCGCCTTCACGGGGTCCACGCTGCCGTCGAGCTGGCGCAGATAGGTCAGGCCGCAAACGGTCAACCTGTGGGGGTCCTTCTCGCCGGCCTCCATCAACGTCGTGAGATAGTTCGTGACCTTGGCCCGTGCCTCCTGGCTGGCCGCGGCGGTGCGGTTGGCGAGCAGGTCATAGGTCTGCATGATGCGGTCGATGGCGGCTTCCATGGCACCCTCTGGTTCTCTTGAATTTCCGGAGTCTTGATCAGGCAACCGCGCGGGCCTCGGATTGCGTCTCGAACCAATTGATCGCCTTGTTGGCGAGCCTGATCTTGTTGATTTCGCCGTGCTGGAGCAGCTGCACGATCATCCCCAGCAGGCGTTCGTCGGTGACGAGAGTATCGGGGATCGCGCCCGAGCGGCGAAGGTAGTTCGCGGCGATGGCATAGGCCTCGCTCACGAGTTCCACGTTCATCGCCTGAAGCCCGCGCTCGACCAGCATCGACTTGTCTCCGATCCGAAGGAGGTAAGCGCCGAGCCCGGAACTGGTTCCCTCCGCGGGCAGATTTTTTCGCAAGTGCACAAAAGCAAAACGCACCGGTCCGGAGGGAATCCGGGCCGGCGCGCTTGGGGAAGTCAGTGACGTTCGGGAAGCTTGCCGGTCTTGTTGAGGGCCGGCTTTGATCCCTTGAAAACTCAGAGCCGATACAGGATCTGGTCGGTCCAGAACCGCTCCAGGCGGTGCAGCGACTTGTTGAGCGTGGAGAACTCCTCGCCCGAGATGCCGCCGACCTGTTCCACCGTCTTGACGTGCTTCTGGTAGAGCGAATCGACGATGCGGCGGACTTCCTGGCCCTGCGGGGTCAGGCGGATGCGCACCGAGCGGCGATCGACGCGCGAACGCTGATGATCGAGGAAGCCGAGTTCGACGAGCTTCTTCAGATTGTAGGAGACGTTGGAGCCAAGATAATAACCGCGCGTGCGCAGTTCGCCCGCGGTCAGCTCCTTGTCGCCGATGTTGTAGAGCAGGAGCGCCTGCACCGAGTTGATGTCCGCACGACCGCGGCGATCGAATTCATCCTTGATCACGTCGAGGAGCCGGCGATGCAGCCGCTCCACCAGAGTCAAAGCTTCCAGATAGAGCGACTGCACCGAACCTTGCTGGCCGGAGACGCGCTCTGCGGTATCTGCCGCAGTTGCGACGGCTTTCATCATGACACTTCCCCTGTTGTCGTTTTTATCGACACTCATTCGACGAAACTTGTGTCCCGCCTGATAGCTGCAACTTAAGGGGCTCGTTTGAAGATCGGCTTAAATAAGAGAATAAAGAGATCATGAATTTAAGAGAGTGAATTGCCGATTAAGCCTGTGCCACAAGCACTTTTCGCAACTGTCTGTTGACCTTCGCAAGGTCCTGTTCACCCTCCGTCCGCCCCCCTTGTCGCATTCCAGAACAGGCCCGCTTCGTTTCGAAACGGGCGCGTAACGGCTGTGGCCGGATGCGCGGAGTCAACGAAAAGTTACTGCAAATTTTAGGCAACCAACGGTCAACCAAACGCGCGCGAAACCTCGCGTGTCCCGAAGCTGAACAGACCGTAGGATGGGTAGAGCGCAGCGAAACCCATCACCACGCGCGTCTGCATCGATGGGTTTCGCTGCGCTCATCCTACAAGATGCCTGAGCTCGCGATCGCTACGGCGGCCGCTCGCGCGCGGCCATCCAGGCGAGCGCGAGATAGGCGGCGAGCATGAAGGCCTCGACGCCGACGACGACCAGGCTGCCGCCGTAGATGCCCGGGAACATCAGCTCGATCACCGCCATCGACACCACGGTCGTCAGCCACACCACCGCGCCCCACGGCGTTGCCAGCCACAGGCCGACCGCGGCGACGAGCTCAATCACGGCAAAATAGATCGTCGACGCCTGCCAGGCCATCGACTGGTTCTCGAAAGCCTCGTCCTCACCGCCGACGAAGCCCGTCACCTGCGCCCAGTGGTAGAGACCTTTCAGGATCGAGAGCAGCGCCATCACCCGCAGGAACAGCACCAGGCGGCGCGTCCAGACATTGTCGTCGGACTCCGAACGCTCCGACGAGATCGCAGCCATCGACATCGCGCTGTCTCGGGCATTGTCTCTGACGGCGTCCCTGGGGCTGCCGTCACGGGCCGCATCGCGGGTGGAGATCTCGGACATGCCCCCTTCTGGCTGCTTCGGCCCGCAAAATCAATCGGCTGCCCATCCCTTGCGGCAGGTCAAGCCGCGGTGACGGGAACCATGCGAGCTGGTATAAGAACAATTCCAGGCGGAGGAAGAGTGATGGCGATCAAATACGGACGTCCGATCGAATTGCGCGAGGTCTCGCGCCGGGACGGCGCTGGCGCCTCCCCTGCCCTCGATCTGGCCGTTCGCCCGCGCCGCAACCGCAAGGCCGAATGGGCCCGGCGCATGGTGCGCGAGAACGTGCTCACCACAGACGATCTGATCTGGCCGCTGTTCCTGATCGACGGCAACAACAAGCGCGAGCAGATCGCCTCGATGCCCGGTGTCGAGCGCCTCAGCGTCGACCAGGCCGTGCGCGAGGCCGAGCGCGCGATGAAGCTCACGATCCCCTGCATCGCGCTGTTTCCCTACACCGACCCGTCCCTGCGCGACGAGGACGGCTCTGAAGCGACCAATCCGAACAATCTGGTCTGCCAGGCGGTGCGGGCCATCAAGAAGGAGTTTCCGGAGATCGGCGTTCTCTGCGACGTCGCGCTGGATCCCTTCACCAGCCACGGTCATGACGGCCTGATCTCGGACGGCAGGATCCTCAACGACGAGACGGTCGCCGTGCTGGTGCGTCAGGCGCTGGTGCAGGCCGAGGCCGGCTGCGACATCATCGCGCCCTCCGACATGATGGATGGCCGCGTCGCCGCGATCCGCGGGGCGCTGGACCGCACCGGCCTGCTCGACGTGCAGATCATGGCCTATGCCGCCAAATATGCCTCCGCTTTCTACGGCCCGTTCCGCGACGCCATCGGCTCGGCCAAGACGCTCACCGGCGACAAGCGCACCTATCAGATGGACAGCGCCAACACCGACGAAGCGTTGCGCGAGGTCGAACTCGACATTGCCGAAGGCGCCGACATGGTGATGGTGAAGCCCGGCATGCCCTATCTCGACGTCGTCCGCCGCGTGAAGGACACCTTTGCGATGCCGACCTTCGCCTACCAGGTCTCCGGCGAATACGCGATGATCGCGGCCGCCGCCAATAACGGCTGGCTCGACGGCGAGCGCGCGATGATGGAGAGCCTCCTGGCATTCAAGCGCGCCGGCGCCGACGGCGTGCTGAGCTACTTTGCACCGAAGGTGGCGGAGAAGCTGCGGGCGCAGGGGTGAGCTAACGCTCCCTTTCAACGTCGTCCCTGCGAACGGGGGACCCATACCGCGTGCTTTATCTGTGACAACGGTGGTCGTACCGACGAAGGACAAACTGCGGGTCTTCGCCAAACTCCTCCCCTGGGTATGGATCCCCCGCGTTCGCCGGGATGACACCGAGGATGTGGCGACATCAGCGCCCCTTCACCGTCAACCTGCCCGCCCCCGAATCGCCGGAATATTTCCGCTTCTTAATGTCCCTGCGCCCTTGGCACCGGGATGGCCTGTTCCCATGTGCTGCCTCGAGGGTTTTCCCTCTGTTTCCCCCTTGGGAGGACGGACCATGTCGTATGACTCGGGCAATTCGGGCGCCTGGCGCAATGACGGCGGGGCGCAACCACACGCCCACGATTCCAATCTGCAACCGGAACTGTTCCGCGGTGTAGCGACGCGGCGGGTGTTCGCCTTCCTGATCGACATGGTCGTGATCTCGGTGCCGGTGATCCTCGGCTACATTTTCATCGCATTGTTCGGCGTGGTCACGCTCGGCATCGGCTGGGCGCTGTTCTGGCTGGCCTGGCCAGCCTCCGTGATCTGGGCCATCGTCTACTATGGCGCCTGCATCGGCGGTCCCTCGTCGGCGACGGTCGGCATGCGCCTGATGGATCTGGAACTGCGCACCTGGTACGGCGCACCGGGCTATTTCGTGCTCGGCGCCACCCATGCCGTGCTGTTCTGGGTGACGGTCTCGTTCCTGACGCCCTTCGTGGTTTTGGTCGGACTGTTCAATGGCCGCCGGCGTCTGCTGCACGACGTTGTGCTGGGAACGGTCGTGATCAACAATTCGGTTCGCGTGCCCGCGCCGCAAGCCGCAAGGACCTGGTAAGCAAGGACCTGTCAACCACGACCATCTAAGCTGGCTGATCTGACCTGCCGAGCTGACCAATTGACCGGGGGCTTCCGTAGCGCGATGTTGATACTCACTTCGGAGGCCCACGACGTCCCTTGACCCAGCACTCGCGCGACACCCCCCAATTTTACCTTACGGCGCCCTCGCCCTGCCCGTACCTGCCGGGCCGTCATGAGCGAAAGGTGTTCACGCACCTGGTGGGAGAGCGCGCCGGTGACCTCAACGACCTCCTGACCCATGGTGGCTTCCGGCGCAGCCAGTCGATCGCCTACCGCCCGGCCTGCGACCAGTGCCGCGCCTGCGTCTCGGTTCGGGTCGTCGCCAACGAGTTCCGGCCTTCCCGCAACTTCCGCAAGGTGATGGCGCGCAACGCCGACATCATCGGGGAGCAGCGAAGCGCGGTGCCCACCTCCGAGCAATATTCGGTGTTCCGCGCCTATCTCGATGCCCGCCACCGCCACGGTGGCATGGCCGACATGACCGTGCTCGACTATGCCATGATGGTCGAGGACAGCCATGTCGAGACCCGCATCATCGAGTACCGCAAGCGCGGCCCCGACAGCGGCATCACCGGCCGCGGCGAGGAGCTGATCGCGGTGGCGCTGACCGACGTGCTCAGCGACGGTCTGTCAATGGTCTATTCGTTCTTCGAGCCGGGCGAGGTCAGCCGCTCGATGGGCACCTTCATGATTCTCGACCACATCGCCCGCGCCCGCCGGCAAGGCCTGCCTTACGTCTATCTCGGCTACTGGATCGATGGCTCGAAGAAGATGGACTACAAGGCCCGCTTCCTGCCGCAGCAGCGCCTCGCGCCCTCAGGCTGGCTGCGCATCGACGCGCAAGGGGACGTGGCGTCCGAGCCGCAGGACTAACGGCGCGCCGCTCTCATAAGCCGGGCAGTTTGGAACCGCGCGAATGGGACCAGCTCCGGAGGTTTTCCTTGTCGAGCACCTATGATCTGATCGCGCGGAGCATGGTCGAGCGCCAACAGATGCTTTGTTTCTATCAAGGCCATCCGCGCAAAATTTGTCCCGCAATATTGGGCCATACCGATGGCCAGGAACGCACGCTCGCCTTTCAGTTGCAGGCAGTTCCAGCAAAGGCCTGCCACCCGGAGGGGAATGGAAGTGCTTTAAGGTGGCGGAGATGACGAAGGTCAAGCTTCAAAGCGGGGAATGGCACGCCGGCTCAAGCCATCGCGAGCGCCAACAATGCGTGAAGGTTGTAGATCTCGACGTAAATCCCCTCAGTCCTTACCAGCCGCGACGTCGGGTCTAGTCTGCGCAGGGTCGGTTCGCCGGATGCCAAATGAGTGATTGCAGCCTCAGCACTTGATGCGCAGTGGCGCGCAACGATCACGATCCCAACAGCGTATCTACCAGCAGCTTCAAGTTCAAAATCACGATGATACCCGCGACGATCCACGCGATCGCCGCCACCCATACTGGTATGGCGAACTTGCCCATCTTGCGGCGGTCGGAGACGAAGCGGACCAGCGGGATGACGGCGAAGGGAAGCTGCATCGACAATACGACCTGGCTGAACACCAATAGATCCGCTGTGCCGCGCTCGCCATAGATCGCGGTAACGATGATCACCGGAATGATGGCGATGCCGCGCGTCAGCAACCGGCGCGCCCAGCTCGGCAGGCGCAGGTCGAGAAAGCCTTCCATCACGATCTGGCCGGCGAGCGTCGCTGTCACCGTCGAATTAAGGCCCGAGGCGAGCAGCGCCACCGCGAACAGCGTCGAGGCGATGCCGAGGCCGAGCAGCGGCGACAGCAGCTCGAACGCCTGGCCGATCTCGGCGACGTCGGAATGGCCGCTCTTGTGGAAGGTCGCGGCAGCCACCACGAGGATCGCGGCATTGATGAACAGCGCCAGCATCAGGGCAATGGTCGAGTCCGTCGTCGCCCATTTGATCGCCTCGCGCCGGCCGGTGTCGTTGCGCTCATAGGCGCGCGTCTGCACGATCGAGGAGTGCAGATAGAGATTATGCGGCATCACGGTGGCGCCGATGATGCCGATCGCGATGTAGAGCATTTCAGGGTTGGTGAAGATCTCGCTCTTCGGCAGGAAGCCGTGCAGAACCTCTGCAACCGGCGGCGCCGCGGCCACGATCTGGACCGCGAAGCAGACCGCGATCACCGCGAGCAGCGCCATGACGAAGGCTTCGAGAAAACGGAAACCGCGGTTCATCAGGATCAGAAGCAGAAAAGCGTCGAGCGCGGCGATCAGCGAGCCGCCGATCAGGGGAATGCCGAACAGGAGCTTGAGCGCGATCGCGGTGCCGATGACCTCGGCGAGATCGCAGGCGATGATCGCCGCCTCGCAGGCCAGCCACAGCATGAAGTTCACCGCCGGCGAATAGGTCGCGCGGCAGGCCTGCGCGAGGTCGCGGTCGGTGACGATGCCGAGCCGTGCCGCGAGCGACTGCAGCAGGATCGCCATCAAATTCGAGAGCAGGATGACCGAAAGCAGCGTGTAGCCGAACTTCGAGCCCCCGGCGAGGTCGGTCGCCCAATTGCCGGGGTCCATATAGCCAACCGAGACCAGATAGCCTGGGCCGACGAAAGCGAGCAGGCGGCGCCACCACACCCCCGCGATGGGGATGGCCACCGTGGCATTCACCTCGGCCAGGCTCTTGGTAGCAGGCGCGTCGGAGCGCCAGCCGGCAGCGTCTCGGGTCAGATCGGGAGAGCGAGCATCCATAAGGCGAGAATACCGAAGTCGAGGCTTATTGCAACTCATTTGCAACTGCATCTAGCCGCATTGGTTCGGTGGCGGCCGCTGTTTGTCGCCCTGTCGGGAAGCGGGTGGGTTTGGCGGTCCTCGGGGGCGGATACTGGCGCCAATTCGACTCTGCAGGAAATCAGCCATGTCAAATCCCCCGCGCCTTCCCGAGACATTCAGCCGCCTCGCCTGGTCCAACTTGGCGGCACAGTCGGCCGAACAGATTGCGCTGGCGGCGGCCCCTATCGTCGCGGTGCTGACGCTCGGCGTCGCCGAAGGCCAGACCGGCCTGCTCCAGACCGCGCTGACCCTGCCCTTCGTGCTGTTCGCGATTCCGGCCGGCCTGCTCGCCGACCGCATCTCACGCCGCTCGCTGATGGCGGGGGCCGAGGCGCTGCGCGTGGTGGCGCTCGCCACTATCGTGCTGCTGCTCGCGCTCGGCGCGCTCAATCTGCCACTGCTGGCGCTGCTCGGCTTCGCTGCGGTGTGCGGCACCGTCGTCTACAGCGTGGCCGCGCCGGCGCTGGTGCCCTCGCTGGTGAGCGCGGAGCTGCTGCCGGCGGCCAATGCCCGGATCGAGCTCGCACGCACCATCGCCTTCGCCAGCGGCCCTGCGCTCGGCGGCGCGCTGGTGGGGTGGTGGGGCGCGAGCTTGGCCTTCGGCTTTGCGGCGGCACTCTCGGCCATCGCGGTCGTGCTGCTCTCCGGCATCTACGAGCCCGCCCGCGCGCCGTCGCCGCGGCGGCATGCGTTCCAGGACATCCGCGAAGGCGCGGCCTTCGTGTTTCACCATCCGCTGCTGCGGCCGGTGTTCATCACTCAGTTCATCTTCAACACCGGCTGGTTCCTGCAGATCGCCGTGTTCGTGCCCTACGCCGTGCGCCATCTCGGCCTGACCGCCGCGGGCATCGGCACCGTGCTGACGATGTACGGCGTCGGCATGGTGATCGGCGCGCTGTTCGCCACGCGGGTGATGAAGCGGTTCGCATTCGGCACCGTGGTCGGCCTCGGCCCCGTCACTGGCTTCATCGCCGCAGTGGTGATGGCGCTGACGGTGTTGGTCCCCTCGCCTTGGCTCGCAGGCTTGAGCTTCTTCCTGCTCGGCGTCGGCCCGATCCTGTGGGTGATCTCGACCACGACGCTGCGCCAGTCGGTGACGCCGCCGCGCCTTCTGGGGCGCGTCTCCGCCATCAACATCATGAGCTACGGCGCCCGTCCGGTCGGCTCGGCACTCGGTGCCATCGTCGGCGGCCTCTGGAGCGCGGAAGCGTGCCTCTATCTCGCGGCGGCCGTGTTCGGCGTGCAGGCGCTGGTCATTTGGCTCTCGCCCGCGGTGAGGCTGGATCGGCAGCCGGTTATGGTGGGGGACGAAGCCGCTGCGCGCTGTTAGCGCCGCCGCGTGGGATGGAGCCGCCAGCCTAATTCGCCAGATACCGCTCGTAGCTCCCCGTCACCCGCTCGCTTGCGTCAACTTCGGGATCGAGCGTGTAGAGATCCTGCGCGCGGCCGATGCCGCGCAAGGCGTAGCGGCCGGTGGAGACGAGATAGCGGCGGCCGGCGGCGTCGAGGCCCTTGTAGAACTCGGACGATGCGAGCAACTCGCGATCGACCGAACGACTCATCGAGGCGATGCGGCTGACCTCGTTGACGGTAGGGCCGACCACCGTGAAGTCGAGCCGGTCCTCGCTGCCGATATTGCCGTAGAAGACCTCGCCCACATGCAGGCCGATATAGGCCGAGGTGGTGGGACGGCCGTTGGCCTCCCGCCGCTTGTTCAGCGCCGCGACGTTCTTGCGGAACAGATGCTCGGCGCAGAGCGCAGCGCGCCGCGCATCGGCCATGTCCTCGCCCCAGAACATCGCGAGCACGCCATCGCCGATCAGCTTCAGCACATCCCCGCCCGCCCCATGGATCGCGTCGATCGCGGCCTGCGCATAGTCGTTGAGGAACGGGATGATCTCGTCAGGGCCGATGCTCTCGCTGATCCCAGTCGAGCCGCGCAAATCCGAATACCAGAGCACGGCGTTGATCCGCTCGGTGACGCCGCGCGAGATGCGCCCGCGCAGCACCTGCTCGGAGGCATCGCGGCCGAGATAGACGCGGCCGAGCGTGCGCACGATGTCGACCTGCTGCGCCGATTTGATCGCGAGCCCCAGCACCGGCACGAGATCGCGCAGTGCGGCCAGCTCCGCTTCCGTAAAGCCGTCTTGGCGTCGCGTCGTCCAATACGAGTAGAGACAGTCCATCTGCCCAAGCGCTCCGGTCTCACCAAAGCGGTGCACGAAAGCGAGGAAATGCCGGTGCCCCTTTTCGGCGAGGTCGCCGATCTGCGAGAAATCGAGTGAGGGCGCGTCGGCAAGGTCGAGCAGCATCTCGTCGTGGCCATGCTCGAGCAGGCGAAAGAACACCGAGCGGCGCCAATTCTTGGCCGCGTCGCCCTCGGCGGTCGAGCCGTATTCGACGACGTCGCTCTCGTTGGTCGGTGTATCGCTCCAGCGGAACGCGCGGCCCTCGTAGATCGGATGCAAGGTATCGATGACCACGAGTCCGCGCGAGAGCTCCAGTCCCTCGACGCAGCAGCGCTCACAAAATCCACGGAGCAGTTCCGGTTCAGGCAGGCCGGTGAGCCCTTGGCTGGCCAGCCAGTTCATCAGCGCCAGGCGCGAGGTCAATTGCATACGCCATTATGACGTGCATTCGTGACGAGCGGAAGGCCACGCGCGAGTGCGTGCCATCAAGGCTCCCGTCAGCAGCAGATCGAGTATGTCACGGACGCTGTTGACGCGCTCTCGTTACCGGCTGCAAATGGAACCGATGACACCGCCGACCAGGCATCCAGGAATATGAGCCAGCGCCAGCTTCCGATCATCCTGACGCTTGGCACCACGCAGACCCTGGCCTGGGCTTCGAGCTATTATTTACCGGCGCTGATCGCCGATCCCATGGCGCGCGACCTCGGCGTCTCCTCCAACTGGATCTTTGGCGCGTTCTCGGCCTCGCTGGTAATCTCGGCGATGCTCGGCCCGCGCATCGGGCGTCAGATCGATCTCGTCGGCGGCCGGCAGGTGCTGTCGGCGTCCAACCTGACGATTGCCGCTGGCCTCGCGCTGCTTGGCTTCGCACACTCCGTCCCGGTGATGGTGTTGGCCTGGCTCGTGCTCGGCATCGGCATGGCCATGGGGCTCTACGACGCCGCCTTCGCCGCTCTGGGGCGCATCTACGGCACCGAGGCACGCAGGCCCATCACCGGCATCACGCTGATGGCGGGCTTCGCCTCCACGGTCGGCTGGCCGCTCACCGCCTGGGGCCTCGCCCATATCGGCTGGCGCGAGACCTGCTTTGCCTGGGCCGCCGCCAACCTCCTGATCGGCCTGCCGCTCAACTTCTTCATGCTGCCGGTGATCAAGGGCGCCAGGCAGGCGGCGGCCACGGCCGAGAAGCCGCATTTGCCGCTCGATCGCACCATGCTCCTGCTCGCCTTCATCTTCGCGGCGGCCTGGACCGTCACCGGCGCCATGGCCGCGCATTTCCCGCGCATCCTGGAGGCGACGGGAGCCACGCCGGCCGAGGCGATCGCAGCCGGCGCACTGATCGGCCCGGCGCAAGTCGGCGCACGCATGTTGGAGGCCGGCTTCCTCAGCCGCTTCCATCCGCTGTGGTCGACGCGGCTCGCCTGCCTCACCCATCCGATCGGCGCGGTGATCGTGGCGATCTTCGGTGGCGCCGCGGCGAGCGCGTTCGCGCTATTCCACGGCTCGGGCAACGGCATCCTGACGATCGCGCGCGGCACGCTACCCTTGTCGATCTTCGGCCCCAAGGATTTCGGCTACCGTCTCGGCATCATCGGCGCCCCGGCGCGGATGGCGCAGGCGGTGGCGCCTCTGGCCTTCGGCCTGCTGATCGACCTCATGGGCGCCAAGGTGCTGATCGTCTCCTCCGCGCTCAGCCTGTCGGCGCTGGCCGCGCTGTTCCTGATCCGCACCAAGCCGCGGCCTGATTGACGGAGCCGGAGCTTTCGCGCACAAGCGGGCGATGAGCCACGACGCCGACCCGCCCCGCACGTTTAAAGGCCTCCTGCGCTGGGCAACCACGCCGCCGCAGGCCTGGGGCGTCTACCTCCTCGCCCTCCTCTCGATCTGGCTGATCTCGTTCTATGCCGGGACACTGAAGCCGAAGAAGACGCCGGAGCCGAGCCCGCCCGCGGCGACCGCGCCGAAAAGCTGATCCGAGCGTCAGTCGTAAAACTCCGGCGCCATCTTCTGGCTGTCGCGCTGGGCCTTGTCGTGGTTGATCCAGAGCTGCCCTTTTTCCTTGGCGAGCGTGTCGGCGATCTTCTGCATCGAGGCCACGCTCTGGTCCTTGTCAACATTCATGCCGGGGACGCGGCGGTTGTCCCAATTGTCTTTGAAGTGCACGGCATCGCCGGACAGCACCACCGCGCCGGTCTTCGGCAGTTTCACCAGCAACGACTGATGCCCGGGCGTGTGGCCGGGCGTTGACAGGATGGTCACGCTGCCATCGCCGAAGACGTCCTTGTCGCCCGTGAGCAGCTCGACCGGATGTGACGGCTTGAAGCGCGGCGCGTTGTTTGCCCCGGGCCAGTCATATTCGGCCTTCTGCACGTAGAGCGTGGCCTGCGGGAACAGCTCGACATTGCCGGTGTGATCGGGATGCGTGTGCGAGACGGCCATCGCCTTGACGTCGTCCGGCTTGAGGCCGAGCTGCTCGAGTTGACCGGCCAGCGTCTTCGGCCTGCGCCAGGTGACGGCTTTGGGATCGGCGGGCGCGAGACCGTTCGGCATGGAAGCAACGGCATCGGCGATGCCGGTATCCCACAGGAACCAGCCCTTGGCGTGCTTGATGAGATAGCAGCTGTCGACGAAGTCCATCGTCTTGCCCTCGTTCAGGCCGGGCGTCCAGCGCGAGATGTCGCCGGCAGTGCCCTCGCCGCAATTGAGGACGTAGAGCCTTTCGACGCCGGACTTCTCCGCCTGCGCCATCGCTCCATGACTGGAGAAGGCGAGCGCGGCGGCGGCGAAAGCAAGCTTGATCGTGGACGTCATCCTTGGTCCCTCCTTGGCAAGCGATTTACGGAGCTGCGACCGAGGATCAACCCCGGCGGCGCCACAGAATTCCGCGGGCACAGCTCCCGTCAATGCGGACAGGTCTCCACCTCGACCGTCACATGGCTGAGGCCCTTCAGTCCGGCGAGCCGCTGCTTGTAGACGGCCGGCTGCCTCGGCTGGTCCGACACCACCGAGAGCAGCACGGCACAATGGCCGGGGCCGACTTGCCAGAGATGCAGGTCAGTGACGCGATCGTCACCGACCTCCATGCGCGAGCGGATCACCCGCTCCAGCTTTTCGTCGGCGCGCACGTCGAGCAGCACCGCACCTGACGACTTGACCAGGCCGAACGCCCAGCTCGCGATCACCGCGCTGCCGATCAGGCCGACGGCGGGGTCGGCCCAGACCCACCCCGAATACATGGCGACGGCGAGCGCTGCGATTGCCAGCACCGAGGTCGCGGCATCCGTCATGACATGGACATAGGCCGCGCGAAGATTGTTGTCGTGATGGCGATGGTCGTGGTGATCGTGGTCATGATCGTCGTGGTCATCATGCGGATGGCTGTGGCCGTGCGCCTGACCGTGATGGTGATGACCGTGGTTGTCGCGCAGCAGCCACGCGCTGGCGAGGTTGACGCACAGACCGAGTGCGGCCACCGCCATGGCATCGCCGTAGACGATCGGAACCGGATTGATCAGCCGCAGCACGCTCTCATAGGCGATCTCGACGGCGATCAGCCCGAGGATGATCGCACTGGCGAAGGCGGCGAGATCGCCGAACTTGCCGGTGCCGAACGTGAAATGCGCATTCCCCAGATGCCGGCGGGCGAAGCGGTACGCGAAGGCGGCAATGCCGAGCGCCGCCGCATGCGTGCCCATGTGCCAGCCGTCGGCCAAGAGCGCCATCGAGCCGAACAGCGAACCGGCCACGATCTCGCCGACCATCATGACCAGCGTCAGCACGACCACCAGCCAGGTACGCCGCTCGTTCTCGTCGTGCTTCTCGCCCAGAAAGGCGTGGTCGTGGGTCCATTGTTCGATGGAATGCGAATGCATCGAATACTCCAGAGGATTCAGGTCTGTTGGAGGCCAGTATAGCCCGGTGGGTAGCACTTTTCTAAGGCGCAATCGTCCCGCGGATTGACAGTGCTTCTTAGTTTCGATGTAATCTGCACCATGGGGATTTGAGCGATCTCCCCACGAGGCGACATGCCCAAGTATCGCGTCCCGTCTGATTTATGCGAGGACGCATCATGTCTACGTTCACGACCATATCATCCGATAAATTGGCGCGCCTGATCGGCACGGCCAAGACTCCTGTCCTGATCGACGTCCGCACCGAGGACGATTTTGCCGCCGACAGGCGGCTGATTCCCGGCTCGATCAAGCTCAGCCACGAGACCGTCGCGGAATGGGGCGGCGAATTTGCCGGCCGTTCAGCCATCGTTTCATGCTTTCGCGGCGAGAAGCTCGCGCAAGGCACCGCGGCCTGGCTGCGCCAGCTCGGCGTGCAAGCCGAGACGCTGGAGGGCGGCTTCGAGGGTTGGATGGCGGCGAAGCTGCCGCTGGTCGACGCGCGCAAGCTGCCGCCGCGCGATCCCCAGGGGCGCACGGTCTGGGTGACGCGGGCCCGGCCCAAGGTCGACCGCATCGCCTGCCCCTGGCTGATCCGCCGCTTCGTCGACCCCAACGCGGTGTTCCTCTATGTGGCGCCTTCCGAAGTGGTCGCCGTCGGCGAGCGATTCAATGCGGCTCCCTTCGACATCGAGAACGTGTTCTGGAGCCACCGCGGCGAGCTCTGCACCTTCGACGTGATGATCGAGGAATTCGGCATCGCGACACCGGCG
The DNA here is from genome assembly GCF_023073355.1 of Bradyrhizobium sp. 199. Taxonomy (GTDB): domain Bacteria; phylum Pseudomonadota; class Alphaproteobacteria; order Rhizobiales; family Xanthobacteraceae; genus Bradyrhizobium. The sequence continues at coordinate 1,067,267 of NZ_JADPJI010000005.1, read as the reverse complement.
CTGCTCAGGCTCGCAACACTGGTGCGCGGCGCCGACACCGCGCGGCCGGATCTGGCGCCGGAGGCACCCGGCCTGCTCGCGGCCTCGCTCGGGCTGTCGCGAATGTATGACGACGACCTCGAACAGCTCGAGGCCGGCATGACGCTCTACGATGCCTTCTACCGCTGGTGCCGCGACGCCACGGCCGAGACCCACAACTGGCCGACCAACAAGGTGAAGGCGTAATGGACACCCGTAACGTTCAAGCAGGAGCTGATGCCGGTCACGGCATCAGCTTCAACGAAGCGTTCCGCGTCTGGCTTCGCGTCGCCTGCCTCAGTTTCGGCGGGCCCGCGGGCCAGATCGCGGTGATGCACCGCATCCTGGTCGAGGAGAAGAAGTGGATCTCCGAGGGCCGTTTCCTGCATGCGCTGAACTATTGCATGCTGCTCCCGGGGCCGGAGGCGCAGCAGCTCGCGACCTATGTCGGCTGGCTGATGCACCGCACTGCCGGCGGATTGATGGCGGGCGGACTGTTCATCCTGCCCGGCATCATCGCCATCATGGGCCTCAGCTACATCTACGCGGCTTTCGGCAATGTCAGCTTCGTCGAGGCGCTGTTCTTCGGCCTCAAGGCCGCCGTGCTCGCCATCGTCGTCGAGGCGGTGGTGCGCGTCGGCAAGCGCGCGTTGAAGAACCGCATCATGATCGCCCTCGCAGCCGGAGCCTTCGTCGCGATCTTCTTCTTCGCCGTCCCCTTCCCGATCATCATCATCGCCGCCGGCATCATCGGCTATGCCGGCGCGCGAAGCGGCCGGCCCGAATTCGCGCCGGGTGGCCACGGCCATGGCGGCAGCGCCGCCATCGACAGCATGCTCGGGGAGGCCGTGCCCGAACACGTGCGGCCCAATACATCACGCACAATCCGCATCGGTGCGCTGTGGCTGGCGCTATGGCTGGTGCCGGTCATCGCGCTGCTCGCTGCCTTGGGTCAAGCCAACGTGTTCAGCCAGATCGCGCTGTTCTTCTCGAAGATGTCGCTGGTCACCTTTGGCGGTGCCTATGCCGTGCTGGCCTATGTCGCCCAGCAGGCAGTCGAGCATTATCACTGGCTGAAGCCGCACGAGATGCTGGACGGCCTCGGCATGGCCGAGACCACGCCGGGTCCGCTGATCATGGTGCTGCAGTTCGTGGGCTTCATGGCCGCCTACCGCGACCCGAGCGGCCTGTCGCCGATGCTGGCGGCCACCCTCGGCGGATTGCTCGCGACCTGGGTCACCTTCACACCCTGCTTCCTCTGGATCTTCGTCGGCGCCCCCTATATCGAGCGCCTGCGCGGCAATACCGGCCTCGCCGGCGCGCTCGGCGCGATCACTGCCGCCGTCGTCGGCGTCATCCTCAACCTCTCGATCTGGTTCGCGTTGCATACGCTGTTTCGCGAGACGGTGCCTGTGCATGCGTTTCCGCTGAACTTCGACAGGCCGGTGCTGACCAGTGTCGATATCCCTGCGCTGCTGCTGTCGATCGCAGCGGCGACCGCCATCTTCCGGTTCAAGTTGGGGATGCTGACGGTGCTGGCGGGGAGCTGTGCGGCTGGCGTGGCGCTGCGGCTGGCGGGGTTGATTTAACTGGTGATCGCGTCTCGTTGACTGCCGCAAAGCGAAGTTGACGGGACGCGCACCTATATCGGTCAGCAAATCACCGGGATTAGCAGCGACAGTTCAGGCGACCGCAATAACTGAACTCAGCGGCACATCCAGCGAATAAATGAAGCCGCTTGGTTCGTAAGCAAGGCTCACCTGGCCAGCCAATTGCTGTCCGAGTGACCCCATCATCCGGGTGCCGAAGCTCCGCCGCACCGGGGGCTCGACGGCGGGACCTCCCCTTTCCGTCCACACAAGGCGAAGTCTCTGCTTCGCCTCGTCAACAGCCCATGCCACTTCTACCCGGCCTGTGGGGACCGACAGGGCTCCGAACTTGGTCGTATTCGTGCACAGCTCGTTCATCGTCATCGCAAGCGCGATGACAGCGACGGAGGTGATCCTGATATCGGGTCCATTGAAATGAAAACGTCTGTCTCCATGGCTATCATAAGGTTCCGTCGCGCTGCTCAGCGTGTGAGTAAGGCTTGCATCCGCCCAACTGACCTGCATCAGCAGATCGTGGGCTCGTCCCAATGCGAGCAGCCTTCCCTCCATGGCCTTCTGTCCGTGCTCGATACTCAGCGCTCCGCGGAAGCTTTGGGACGCGATGGCGCTGACCATGGCAAGCGTGTTTTTGACGCGATGATGAAGCTCGCCCAGGATCAGTTTCTGCAGCTTGTCGGCGGCGGTTCGCTGCTCGGCGTCGATCCCGGCCTGGATGATGAGCGCCTGGGCGTCTATCTCGGCTTGTTCGAGCAGTAATCGGAGACTGTCGTTTTCGGCCGACAGAACGGTCTCGTCTCTTGATCGGGACGAAGGGTCGGCCATGTGCGCCGGGTGGTGAGACGCCTCGCCGCCCGTCCAATCGGTTGCCGTCGGAACTATCTGCAGCGCACCTGCACCGATCATCGCCTGCAACTCAGTGATCATTTGCTCGACACCAAGCGGCTTGCCGAAGAAGCGGCTGTTGGCTGGCCTCTCTTCCTCAGACGGCTTCACTTGACCGGAAATCAAGATGATCTTGATCGACGGCCAGCGTTCGTGCACTGCATGGGCGAGCTTCAGGCCATCGATGCTGCCAGGCATCTGAATGTCGGTGAGAAGCAACGAAATATCCGATCGGGATTCGAGGACCGACATTGCCTCGTCGGCGTTGACGGCTTCGACGGGACAGAATCCGGCGTCCTCCACGATATCGACTGCGCGCATGCGCAGGATCATTTCGTCTTCCACAATCAGAACGTTCGGCACCGGAATTGAATTTGTAGACATGGCAATATCTCTCTATTTCGGGGCGGCCGGTGCAGGTCCGACCAACCGAGAGCGCTATTCCCTGGATCCCCCGCCAACCATCGGCGCAAATGGCTTGGCAATTGCTCCGCCTTGGAAAGCGATAGCAGGGCTAGTCCGGAGCACACGAATGCCTCGACACGACGACTGGTGTCCTGCCGGGCTCGAAGCAGCAAAACTGATCGCTTGGCGACAAGGGGGAAAAGAGACTATCGGCGGGCAGTTACCAGGCGAGCTTCCTGAAGCTTCGCCCCAGAGCCGGCATGTCGCAAACAGGAAACGGCAAAGTCCGGCCAGACCTGGGTGGAGCAGTTCGAAGTTACGGCGGGCGCCTGAAGCCGGTCGCTTTTCGCCAGCGCCGCGACCTCATCCGCTTGCACCTTAGGGGCAAACCCCGGCAAAGCGAGCACCGAAGCTCCGAGGAGCATGAAAATCGCGAGGGACAGTGAGGATTTGATCATTTAAGGCTGCTGACTTTTTGGTCTTCGATCCCCGGTGTTCGAGGATCTCCAAGTCAACAACCATTGCGAGAAATAGTTCCATATTTTCAATCATTCGTTGAATCCCCCTTTCCTGCCCTTCGCGTCAGAAGCGCTCTCGCTTGAATAAATTCGCCATCACAAGCGGCCGCGGGATTGCGGCGCTTCAATCCGCGAGGCTGCGCTTACTCATCCGCAAGGCGACAACCACCCCCTCGTCCGACCAGTCGAAAGCTATAGTGCCGCCGAGCTGTGAAGCCATGCTTCGGTGCACCATCTTGCTTCCGAAGCCCTCCAGCTTTGTGGGTGCGACGACCGGGGGCCCGCCGCGTTCGGTCCACATAACCACAACCTCGTCTTCATGAGCATTGCACGAAACGTCCAAGGTGCCGCTTGAAACGGACAATGCGCCGTATTTCGCGGAATTCGTGGCCAGCTCGTGAATCACGAGGGCCAGTGCTGTGCTCGAACTCTCCCCCACATTTATCTTCGGGACCGAGATACGAATACGGACACTGGCTCCCTTCTCGTCGTAAGGTGCGAGCAGGACCGAGATGAGGTCGCCGAGAAGCGTGGCCTCGGTCTTCTGGCCGGGTACTCGACGAATGAGGTCCTGAGCACGGTCCAAAGCGATCAATCGACTGGTCAATTCCTGGGCCATGTCTTCTTTTGTCTCGGCCGAGCGGGATGTGATTCGAGTAAGAGCCGTCGCGATGGTCAGAAGGTTTTTCACCCGATGGCTCATCTCGCCCGCCAGCAGCTCATTTGCTTCCTCCGCTTGCTTGCGCTGGGTAACATCGAGGAAGATGCCGAACATAACTCGCTCGGCGATATCAGCATCGTCCCCCTGGCCGCGAGCGGAAATCCAGCGGACATCGCCTGCTGATAAAATGCGAAAATCTATCTCATAGGCACCGACTACGGCTCGCGTTGCCGAAAAAGCTGACCTGACCCTTTCGAGATCGGCAGGGTGAATGTTCTTGGAAAGTATCTCGAAGGTAATTGTCCGTTCATCCTTGGGAACTTGCCAAAGCTCGTATGCAGCCTCGTCCATCGTGATCGCGTCGGTATCCACGTTCCAGGACCACAATGCGACGCCGGCGGCGCGCGTTGCGGCTCGCAGGTGCTTTTCGTGCCATACCGGCATAGTCGCGTCCGCGGGACACATCAGGCTTAGCTTTCCAGTTGTTTCAACCAACCGCGTCCGCCGAGCACGCCGATGGGAGGTCATCGAATGGTAGGCTTTACGTTGGACCGGACGGCCGACGGGGATTTAGCCACTGCTGGATATGCAAGGCGTTCTCGCTCAGTCGCGCGGCCTTCAACAAAGCTTCCCGCTTTGGACCGGGAGGCGCTGTCTCTGCACGGCTGCGAGCGGCACTCGCTAATCGAGTGAGGCGTTCTGTCAGAGAAGGGGGCAACTTGAGCATGAATGGCTCCGCGGGACCTGGCGGGAGCACGTGGGCTCTCAGTCACCGATAGGCGCCATGATGGGCCGGTGATGGATCCACTAGGCGCTGGTTCGCTCGAAATAGATACAAAATTCCGCAACAGACCAGGTGGCACGTCGAATTCGAAAAGGCAGGCGACCTCTGCTTTGTGCTCAGAAGCTGCCAATGCACGTCACCAACGCTCCCGCCGACCATTGCCCGTCGGCCAAACACCCCGCGGCAAAGGTGCGGAACTTGCTCTGAACCTGAGTCGCCCGCACGCCGATACACGGCCGGCTCGGTTCCAGAATGAGAAGATTGGAACGGGGACAATCCACTCCGGTTAGCTCCCGTTGTCACAAGAATACGCTTTCCTCGGACGAGAGCATGACTGATCTGTCCATCGATGCACGGCTGCTTGCTCCTGATAATGACCGGCACCGGGCCAATCTCACGGTCGTCACTGTTGCGGCGATGTCTCTTCTGGCGGGCGCAGTCGCCTTGTCGGGCACGATCTCCTGGCAGCAAGGATTGTTGTTTCTTCTCGGAGGCGCGCTTGGCCTGACGCTGTATCATGCGCTGTTCGGGTTCACCTCGGCCTGGCGCGTTTTCATCGTCGCGCGAAGAGGAGCCGGCCTCCGCGCGCAAATGGTCATGCTTGCGCTGGCGACGGCTCTCTTCTTCCCGACCCTGGCGCAAGGCACACTGTTCGGCGTTGCCGTGCATGGCGAGGTGGGCGCCGTAGGCGTGGGCATGCTGACGGGGGCGTTCATGTTTGGGCTCGGAATGCAACTCGGCGGCGGCTGCGCCTCGGGAACGCTGTACACCGCCGGCGGCGGCAACACCCGCATGCTGGTGACGCTGGCGGCCTTCATCGCCGGATCGACGCTCGGTGCATCGCATCTACCGTGGTGGAGCGCGTTGCCGAACATCGGCGCGGTCTCGTTGATTGAACGGTTCGGATGGGCGCCGGCGCTCATGCTCTGCTGGGCTGTGATGGCTGCGATCTATCTCATCACGGTCAGGGCCGAGATCGGCCGGCACGGCGAACTCGAGCCGGGAGCGGACGAAGCTGCGCGGCGCGCGCCGCTTCATGCAGGGGCCGTGGCCGCTGCTGTGGGGCGCAATCCTGCTCGCGATCGGAAATTTCGCCACGCTGTATCTTGCAGGGCGGCCATGGGGCATCACCTCGGCTTTCGCGCTCTGGGGATCGAAGATCCTGATGGGCCTAGGCGTCGACGTCGCTTCATGGCCCTACTGGCAGGGCCCTCGCGCTCCGTCGCTGCACCAAAGCATCTTCGCTGACATCACCTCCGTCATGGACTTCGGCATCATCCTGGGAGCGTTGTTGGCAGCGGGTCTCGCCGGGAAATTCAATCCGACGTGGCGCATCTCCGCATCCTCGCTGCTCGCCGCCATCATCGGCGGCCTGCTGCTCGGGTACGGCGCCCGGCTCGCCTATGGCTGCAATATCGGCGCTTATTTCAGCGGGATCGCGTCCGGCAGCCTGCACGGCTGGTGCTGGCTGGTCGCAGCTTTCCTCGGCAACATTCTGGGAACACGACTCCGACCGTTGTTTGGCCTGGCCGTCGAGCGGTAGGTCTTCGTCTGCGCACTCTTCGTCAGACCGCCATGCGGGGCCGGCGATTGAACTACCGCATCATCATCCGTGCGATCGCTTCTCCGATCACCACCGTGGTGAAATGCGTGTTGGCGCGGCAGTCGGACGGCATGATCGAGGCATCGGCCACGCGCAGGCCCGAGATGCCCTTCACCCCACCGTCAGGATTGACCACACCATCGGCATCGCCAACGCCGCTCATGCGGCAGCTGCCGGCGGCGTGCTGGATGTCGCCGGTCTCACGGCGCAGCACCGCGTCGAGCTGGTGATCCGGCAGCGCGGCCGCTTGCGGCAGCGTCAGGTCGGTATCGGCGAGCCGGATCCAGTCGGCAATGCCTGACAGCGCCGGCTGGGACGTGATCACGGCGAGGCGCCTCACCGCATCCATCATGCGCAGCATGTCGCGGGGATCGGCCAGCATGTTCTCCTCGACAACAGGATCGATCGCGGGATCGGCCGAAGCGAGCTTCAGCGTCCCGCGCGAATAGGCATTGAACAGGCCGGCGCCGATCGCCCCGGCGTTACCGATGCCGCGGTGATTGAAAGCGATCAGGATCATGTCGCGCTTGCCGCCGTCGCCGAGACCCGAGGAATAGGTCACGCAGCAATTGGTGTGACGGGTGTCCGGGTCGGTCGGGCGCAGGTTTTCGTGGAGCTGGATGGTGGCGCGAAACAGCGGGTGATCGAAGTAGTGCTTGCCCACCGGGAGGTCGCGCGCGACCGCAATTCCCATCGCCTTCAATTCGTCGGCCGGCCCAATGCCCGAGCGCAGCAGGATCGCAGGACTGTGGATCGCGCCCGCGCACAGCACGATCTGGCGCGCCCTGATCTCGTGAGTGCCCTGCCCCTCGATATGGACGCGAACGCCGGTCGCGCGGCCGTCGCTGATCAGCACGCGATCGACCAGCGCATGGCCGCGAATTTCGAGATTGGCGCGGCCGCGCGCCGGCTCCAGATACCCCTCATTGGTACTGATGCGGCGCAAGTTACGGCTGTTGATGGGATAGCAGGCGACGCCCTCGCCGTCGGGGCCGTTGAGGTCGGCGCACCAGGGATAGCCACTCGCCAGCGCGGCATCGCGCAAGCCGCGATCGATCGGCCCCCACTTTTCCGGAGGCGCGCGGTAGACCGGCAGCGGACCGCCGCGGCCATGCCCATCAATGTCACCAAATTCGAGATCGTCCTCGATCACGGAGAATAACGGCATCACCTCTTTGGCCGACCAGCCGATGCAGCCATTGGCGGCCCATTCGTCGAACGCATCCGCAACGCCGCGGATGGCGATCTGGCCGTTCATCATCGACGAGCCCCCAAGGCCTTTGCCGCGCCAGTAGAAGCGCGGCTCCTGCCCCGCCACCCGGCGCGACAAGAGGTCAGGCCACTGCCATTTCTCCTGGTACTCGCGCTTGTGGATGATCGGGATCGGATTCGGCGTCCGCACCTCCCACGGTGCCTCGTCGGCGCGCCAGTCACGGCCCGCCTCGAGCAGCAGGACGCGCCGTGCGGGGTCCTCAGAAAGCCGCGCCGCAACCGCGGCGCCAGCGGAGCCGCCGCCGACAACAATGACATCGTACATCGCGTTAGGTCTCAACCTTCGAGAAAACCCGCATGTCAGACGGTATCAGAGCGCGCAGAGCGGCGGAATACGAATTGGAGGCAATGCTGTCGCATTCCGTCATTGCGAGCGCAGCGAAGCAATCCAGGACTGCCACACCGGAATGATTGGATTGCTTCGCTCGCAATGAAGGTGTGGAGAGAGATGTGCACGACAGAAAGTCCTGTGCCCCGGACGCAGCGCAGCGCTACTTCAGAGGTGCGCTGCAGAGCCGAGGCCCATGTCTCCGAGCAATCCCTGCCGCGTGGGTCCCGGCACTGCGCAGCAAGGCGAAGAGCGTTGCAGCGCGTCCGGGACACGAAACCCCCTACCCGATCACCCGCCCGAACTTGTTCGACTTCGGAAAGCCCTTCGGCGGCAGGCGGCCAGCGTCGGCGCGGGTGCCTTTCCACTCCGCGAGCTCCTTCATGGTCGCGGAGAACTCGCGCCCCGCAGAGTCCTTCCAGGTCAGGCCTGCCTTGGCCTCGAACACGACGACGTCGGACAGGCCGCCGTCCTTGTACTTCTGCAGGCGCACGCCGCGGCCGCGGGCCATTTCGGGCACCTGGTCGAGCGGGAAGACCAGCATCTTGCGGTTCTCGCCGATGACCGCGACGGTGTCGCCGAGCACCTCGGTGACGGTGCGCGCCTCGTTCGGCATGTCCACGTTGAGGACCTGCTTGCCCTTCTTGGTGGTGCCGACGCAATCGTCCTCGTTGACGACAAAACCCTGGCCCTCGTGGCTGGCGACCAGGAATTTGCGCCCGCCCTTGTTGACGAACAGCGTGACCGGCGCGGCCTCCGGCTCGAGATCGATGAACTGGCGGATCGGCTCGCCGTGTCCACGCCCGCCGGGGAGTTTCGCGACATCGAGCGAGTAGAACTTGCCGTTGGTGGCGAACAGCAGCAGTTTCGAGGTGGTCTCCGCGAAGAAGGCAAAGCCGAGCTTGTCGTCCTGCTTGAAGGCAAGGCCCGAGAGATCCTCGACATGGCCTTTCATGGTGCGGATCCAGCCCTTGTCGGAAACGACCACGGTCACCGGCTCGCGCTCGACCAGAGCCTCCTCCATGGCGGCGAGATCGTGCTCGGGCGCATCCGCAAAGGTGGTGCGGCGCTTGCCGAGCGGGGTCTTCGGTCCGAACATGTCGCGGACCTTGCCCACCTGCTCGGCGACCTTCTTCCACTGCTCGGGTTCGGACGCCAGCAGTCCCTCGATGCCCTTCAGCTCTTTGCGCAGATCCTTGTCCTCGGTGCGGATCTCGATTTCCTCGAGCTTGCGCAGGCTCCGCAGCCGCATGTTGAGGATGGCTTCCGCTTGCAGCTCGGTGAGCTTGAACGCCTTCATCAGCGCCGGCTTCGGCTCGTCCTCGGTGCGGATGATCCTGATCACCTCATCGATGTTCAGGTACGCAATCAGCAAGCCGCCAAGAATCTCCAGCCGGCGCTCGATCTCGGCCTTGCGATGGTTGGTGCGACGGATCAGCACGTCACGCAGATGGTCGAGCCATTCACGCAGACACTCCGCGAGTCCCACCACTTTGGGAACGCGCCCCTTGATCAGCACGTTGAGGTTCAGCGGAATCTTGTTTTCGAGCTCCGTCAGCCGGAATAGCGATTCCATCATCACCGCGGGATCGACGTTCTTCGACTTCGGCTCGATCACCAGACGAACGTCTTCGGCCGACTCGTCCCTGATGTCGCCGACCAGCGGCAGCTTCTTCTGGTCGAGCAGCTCGGCGACCTTCTCGATCAGGCGCGACTTCTGCACCAAAAAGGGGATCTCGGTGACGACGACGACCCAGGCGCCTCGCGCGCCCTCCTCCTGCTCCCACCTGGCGCGAACCCGGAACGAGCCACGGCCGGTGGTGTAGGCTTCAGCTATTGCCTCCTTGGAATCGATGCAGATGCCGCCGGTCGGGAAATCCGGCCCCTTGACCCATTTCAGCAGCGCCTTGGACTTCGCGTCGGGCTTCTCGATCAGATGCAGCGCGGCATCGCAGAGCTCGGCGGCGTTGTGCGGCGGAATCGATGTCGCCATGCCCACCGCGATGCCTTGCGCACCGTTGGCGAGCAAATTCGGGAAGCCGCCGGGCAGCACGACGGGCTCTTTCGATTGGCCATCGTAATTCGGACGGAATTCGACGCCGTCCTCGTCGATGCCATCGAGCAGAAGCCGCGCGACGTCGGTCATGCGCGCTTCGGTGTAGCGGTAGGCAGCGGGGTTATCGCCGTCGATATTGCCGAAATTGCCCTGGCCGTCGACCAGCGGATAACGCGAGGAGAAATCCTGCGCGAGGCGGACCATGGCGTCGTAGATCGCCTGGTCGCCGTGCGGATGGAACGAGCCCATCACGTCGCCGACGATTTTGGCGGATTTTTTGAAGGCCGTGCCGGGGTCCAGCCTGAGCAGGCGCATGCCGTAGAGGATGCGCCGGTGGACCGGCTTCAGGCCGTCGCGCGCGTCGGGCAGCGCGCGGTGCATGATGGTGGAGAGCGCATAGGCGAGATAGCGCTCTTCCAGCGCTTCACGCAGCGGCACCTCGTGAATTTCGGCCGGCTCTTGCGGCGGAATCAATCGTTTTCCCATGCCGCCCGGTTAAACCGTGGAAGCGAATCGGGCAAGGATGGATTGGTTCCCTGTGGGCGGCCTACTGGCCTGCCCAGCCGGCTGTGAAGGTCTGGGTCTTGTCCTGAGCCGGCGCCGGCACATTGGTCAGACAACGCCGGGCGGCCTCGATTTCGGCCTCCGTCGCTCCCTTCGACCGCGCCCATGTCTCTGCGGCCGCAGCAGAATATTTGGCCACATAGTACCGGACGACGGTGCAGGAGGCTCGGCGAAACACGCCGGGTTGCGGCTCGCCAGCCATTGCATCAGGCACAAATGCGAGCAGCGCCGCAGAGAAGGCCAATCCCCTGATCAACATTTAGGCTGTCCCCGTTTGTGGAACCTAAGCGCCAATTCCAGCAGCCCGGATTTGGTTCCACGGACCTCCATGACAAAGGAATGCCGTGAGTCCCGCTTCGCTCATGGCGCGGGGATCGCCGCCCTCGCCTGCTGCCGTATCAGGGCGTTGATGAAGCCCGCGCGCGCATCCGAGTGGCCCTGCCCGCGCGGCTCCAGTACGTGGCGCAACAGGAATAAGCCGGTGAGCCGAAAGCCGTCCTGGAGGTCCTGCTCGGTCAGGTCGCTTGCGGTTTCGCCCCGGCGCAGAAACGGCGGCAGGCGCAACAGGCGGTCACGCCACGGCTCGCCAGCGCCGCGCGACACCGCGCCGCCGGATTTCGGCGAGACGTAGATCAGCTCCGTGGTCTCGCCGGTCACCGCACAGTTGTCCAGCGCCAGCCCGAAGCCGAGCTCGGCCAGCATTGCCAACTCGAAATGGACGACGTGGACGGCGGCGCCGCCGACATCGTCGAAATCGTCGAGCGAATGTTCGAGCAGCGCGAAGATCTCCTCGTGTGGATCACGCTCCGGCAAAAGGCGCGCAATCGAGGCCAGATGAGTGATGCCGTAGACGCCATGGGACGATCCGAGCAGCGTCGCGGCTCGCAGCTTCAGGCCCTCGATCGCATAGGTGCCGAGATGCTCATCGAGCCGCGCCCGCCACACCACACTGACGCTGTTGCCGGGCTGGAGCAGCGGCCGCATCCGCGAGCCGGCGCCGCCGCGCACGAGGCCGAGATGCCGGCCGTGCGCGCGCGTCAGCAGCTCGACGATGGCGCTGGATTCGCCATGCCGCCGCACGCCCAGCACGATGCCTTCGTCGGTCCATTCCATGGGAGGAAGTCTATCGCATTTCGGTCGGCCGTCGCATGGGCAAAAGCGAAGCGCGCTCACCAATTTGCCCCGCAACAAACATGGTGGGCACGGCGCGCAGAAGCGAGCCTTTTGCGCCCCTAAGCACTCGCGCAAGCCGCTAGGCGTTGAACCAGCCCTGCGCGTCGCCGGTGAAGGAGAAATACAGGCCGACCGTCGTCAGGGCGCAGGACACGATCTCGATGGCGCTGTCGAGCTCCAGGCCCTTCACGCCAACGATCTGGCCGAGCGAGATCACTGACAGTACGAGCGCTGCCGCCAGCACCCAACGCGGCCAGCTCTTGCGCCAATGCGCGGCCAACCAAACGAAGTAGACTAGGAGCAGGATCATGCCGCCGGCGAGCAAGGTCGCCGTCATGATCATCTGCTCGGTCGTCTCCGCATTCGGCGTGCGGTCCTGCACCGCAACGGACAAGGCGTCCAGCATCAACGATGCATAGAGCAGCGCTTCGAAGCGCCGGACGTTGCTGGGCACGCTCATCGGATACCGATCTTTTCTTGGTTATTCCCTGGGAAAGTCCAGGCCCATCTCGCGGTAGCGATCGGGATCGTCGCCCCAGTTTTCGCGCACCTTGACGAACAGGAACAGATGCACCGCCACGTCCAGGATCTGCATCAGCTCCTTGCGCGAGTCCGCGCCGATGGACTTGATGGTGGCACCGCCCTTGCCGAGCACGATCTTGCGCTGGCTCTCGCGCTCGACGTAGATTGTCTGCTCGATCCGCACCGACTTGTCCTTGCGCTCCTCCCATTTGTCGGTCTCGACCGTGGACTGGTAGGGCAATTCCTGGTGGAGCTTCTGGAAGATTTTTTCGCGCGTGATCTCGGCCGCCAGCTGCCGCATCGGCGCGTCCGACATCTGGTCTTCCGGATAGAGGTAGGGACCGGCCGGCACCATCTCTGAAAGCGTCGTGCGAATGTCGTCGACGCCATCGCCCGAGATCGCCGCAATCATGAAGGTCCGCACGAACTTCATGCGCTCGTTGGCGGCCTGCGCCAGCGCCAGCAACTTCTCGCGCTGGACCAGATCGACCTTGTTGATGACAAGGATCTTGTCGTGATTGACGCTGGCCGCCTTGGTAAGGATCGCCTCGGCTTCCTCGTCGATGCCGGTCTTGGCATCGAGCAGCACGCAGACCAGATCGGCGTCATGCGCCCCGCTCCAGGCGGTCGAGACCATGGCCCGGTCGAGCCTTCGCTTGGGCAGGAAGATGCCGGGCGTGTCGACCAGGATGATTTGCGCGTTGTTCTCGATCACGATGCCGCGGATCAGCGCGCGCGTGGTCTGCACCTTGCGCGAGACGATCGTGACCTTGGCCCCGACCAGCGCATTGACCAGCGTGGACTTGCCGACATTCGGCGCGCCGATGAGCGCAACGAAGCCGCAGCGCGTCGCAATGGGCGTCTCGCCGCTTGCTTCAGCCGTCATTGCTGCCGCCGACGCCTTCACGTTCGATCATCACCGAGGCTGCCACCTTCTCTGCTGCGCGCTTGCTGCCGCCGATGCCTTCCGCCGGCGCGAGGCCCGGCAGATCCACCGCGACGCGGAATTGCGGATCGTGGTGCGGCCCGGTGCGCTCGACCTCGCGGTAAACCGGCGTCGGCAGCCCCTTGCCCTGCGCCCATTCCTGCAACACGGTCTTGGGATCGCGCAACGGACGGCGCGGCTTGTGCATGCGCTCGGTCCAGTTGCGTTTGACGAAATCGGACGCCGCCGCGTAGCCGCCGTCGAGGAAGACGGCACCGATCACGGCCTCGCAGATATCGCCGAGCACCGACTTGCGCAGGCGCGCGTCGGCACTGGCTCCGACTGAGCCCAGCTTGACGTCGTCGAGCAGACCGAGCGACTTGGCGACGTCGGCGCAGCTTTCCTTGCGCACGAGCTCGGCAAGACGCTTGGACAGTTCGCCTTCATCGGCGTTCGGGAAGGCATGATAGAGCATGTCGGAGACGACGAGCCCGAGCACGTGGTCACCGAGGAATTCCAGCCGCTGATAGCTGTCGCCGCGCTTGCGCCCGGACTTCAGCGCCGAGACATGCGTGATCCCCTGCATCAGGAGGTTGGGGTCCGTGAAGCTGTAGCCGATGCGCGCCTCGAGCGCCGCGTTGGCATCGGTGCCCTTGGCCTTGCTGCTCCGCGTCCGCTTCTTCTTCGCGGGTGACCTGGCTTCAGGAGTCTTGCCGTCAGGAGTCCTGGTTTCGGAAGTCTTGGCTTCGGAAGTCTTGATTTCAGAAGTCTTGGTTTCAGAGGTATTGGGCGCAAGGCTCTTGGTCGCAGCTTCGCCGTCGGGGCCCGCTTGGGCCTCGGTCGGTTGGATCGCGATGTCCTTGGCTTCGTCTTTCATCGGACAATTTTGAAGAAGCGATTCCAGCGCACCGCCCACGGCCAGCGCCAGAACATCCAGGCATGCTCGCCTTCGGCGATGGAGAAGAAGATCATCTGGGCGCGGCCGATCAAATTCTCCTGCGGCACATAGCCGACCTGGCCGAGAAAGCGGCTGTCCGTGGAGTTGTCGCGGTTGTCGCCCATCATGAAGAAATGGCCGGCGGGCACGGTGTAGACATTGGTGTTGTCCACATAGCCGTTGTCGGCGCAGTCGAGCGTCTCATAGGACACGCCGTTCGGCAGCGTTTCCTTCCAGCGCTTCACCCGGGAGATGCCGCCGCCCTCAGAGCCGCAGGGCTCTTCGCCGACATACTCGCTCATCCGCTGCCGCTCGACCGGCGTGTCGTTGATATAGAGCAGCCCGTCACGCATCTGGATGCGGTCGCCGGGAAGGCCGATCACGCGCTTGATGTAATCGGTGGAATCGTCCTTGGGCAGGCGAAACACGGCAATGTCGCCGCGAGCCGGGTCCGAGCCCCAGATCCGCCCGGAGAACAGCGGCGGCGAGAGCGGAATCGAATAGTGGCTATAGCCGTAGGAATATTTCGAGACGAACAGATAGTCGCCGACCAGCAGCGTCGCCTTCATCGAGCCGGACGGGATGTTGAAGGGCTGGAACAGGAAGGTGCGGATCACCAGCGCGATCAGGAGAGCGTGGATCACGACCCGGATCGTTTCGCCGACGCTGCTCTCAGTTTTCGTTCCCGAAGTCACGCTCATTGCTCTCTCAATTCCGGCCGGCGATCACAGAGCGCCCTCCTCCCGCGAACAGCCCATCGGTTCGCGGCGCAAGGAGATTGTCCTGATTCTGATAGTGAGGGCCAATTCCGGCGTAAAGCCGAATTCGTCCAAGCTGATCTGCGTCGGCGGACTTTTAGACGGTTGTCGGAGGCCACGCAATCAAGGATCGCATCAAAACTGCATAAGATATTGATTTATAATAGAAATCATAAATCCCAAGGCGCTGTCAGGGTTTCGGCAGCGGCACGGCGGAAATAACCACGAAGGCCTGCGCCAGCGGCCAGTCGTCGGTGATCGACAGGTCGATCCGCGCCTCGAATCCCTCCGGCGTCAGGGCCTGAAGGCGGGCCAGGGCGCCGCCGGTCAGTTGCATGGTCGGCCGCCCGCCCGGCAGGTTGACCACCCCCATGTCGCGCCACCACACGCCGCGCCGGATCCCGGTGCCGAGCGCCTTGGAGCAGGCCTCCTTGGCGGCGAAGCGCTTGGCGTAGGTCGCCACCACCATCTTCTCGTTCTTGGCGCGCCGCTCCGCCTTGGCCCGCTCGGCCGGGGTGAAGATGCGGTCGAGGAAGCGCTCGCCATGACGCTCGATCACCTTGGCGACACGGGTGATGTCGATGAGGTCGGAGCCGATGCCGATGATCATGCCCGGCTCCGGCCGCGATCCATCGCCGCCCGCATACTGCGCACCGTCTCGGCAAGACCGACGAACAGCGCTTCGCCAATCATGTAATAGCCGATGTTCAGCTCCATGATGTCAGGTAGAGCCGCGATCGTCTCCGCGGTCGCATAGTCGAGCCCGTGCCCGGCATGGACTTCCAGTCCCGCGGTCTTCGCCAGCTTCACCCCCGCCACGATCCGCTGCCATTCGGCCTCGGCCTTCTCCGTGTGGCCGTCGACCACGGCATCGCACCAGGCGCCGGTGTGGATCTCGACCACGGGCGCGTGCAGCCGCGCTGCCATCTCGATCTGGGCGGGATCGGCGGCGATGAACAGCGAGACCCGAATACCGGCATCGTTCAGCCGCGCGATATAAGGCGCGAGCGCGTTGTGCTGGCCGACCACATCCAGCCCGCCTTCGGTGGTCACCTCCTGCCGGCGCTCCGGCACCAGGCACACCGCGTGGGGCTTGGTGGCGAGCGAGCTGCGCATCATATCGTCGGTCGCCGCCATCTCGAAATTGAGCGGCTTGGAGATCTCGGCCTTCAGCCGCGCCATGTCCTCGTCGCGGATGTGGCGGCGATCCTCGCGCAAATGGGCGGTGATGCCGTCGGCGCCGGCCTCGATCGCCAGCAGCGCCGCACGCACCGGATCGGGATTGCGGCCGCCGCGCGCGTTACGCAGGGTCGCGACATGGTCGACATTGACGCCGAGGCGGAGCGGAGAAGCGGGCATTTCAGAACTCACGATCGGAGGGACCGGCGCATCCGATGATGCGCCTATCCATTAACACGTTCGACTTTGGCGACGACGGCCTTCGCGCGCAGCTGGGCCAGGATCGCGCTCAGATGTTTCAAATCGTAGACTTCGAGATCGATCGTCGTCTCCGTGAAATCCGGTGAGCGGCGCTGCATGCTGATGTTGTCGATGTTGCCGTCGTGCTCGGCGATCACGGTCGCGATCTGCGCCAGCGCCCCGGGTTCGTTGACGTTCTCGACCTTGATGCGGGCCGGGAATCGCTGCGGCGCGGAGTCCTCGATGTCCCAGCGCACGTCGAGCCAGCGCTCCGGCTCCTCCTCGAAATCCTTCAGGGCCGGCGCCTGGATCGGATAGATCGTGATGCCCTCGCCCGGCGTGACGATGCCGACGATGCGATCCCCCGGCACGGCGCCGCCGTTCGGGGCGAACTTCACCGGCAGATCGGAATTGATGCCGCGGATCGGAATGGCGACCGGGCTGCGCGGCTCGGAGGACTTCTCCTTCAGCTTGGCGGCAAGCCCCTTCTTAATGCCGTAGCGCGCGATGCGCTCCTCCTTGTAGTCGGGGTACATCGCACGCGCGACGTGGGAGGCCTTGATCTCGCCGCGCCCCACAGCCGCCATCACGTCCTCGATCGAGGTGCGCGCGAGCCGCGGCAGCGCGCCCTTGAGCTTGTCGTCGGCATATTCGATCTTGGCGCGCTCGAACAGGCGCTCGACGATGCGCCGGCCGAGCCCGGCATATTGATCGCGCACTGCGGTGCGGGTGGCGCGGCGGATCGCGGCGCGCGCCTTGCCGGTGACGGCGAGCGTTTCCCAGGCCGAGGGCGGTGCCGATTGCGCTTCCGACGTCAGCACCTCGACCTCGTCGCCGTTCTGCAGCTCCGAGGACAGCGGCGCGAACTGGCCGTTGATCTTGCAGCCCACCGCGCTGTTGCCGACGTCGGTATGCACGGCATAGGCGAAGTCGATCACGTTGGCTTGGCGCGGCAGCGCGATCAGCTTGCCCTTCGGGGTGAAGCAGAACACCTGGTCGTGGAACAGCTCGAGCTTGGTGTGCTCGAGGAATTCCTCCGGGTTGGCGCTCTCCGAGAGGATGCCGATGGTGTGGCGGAGCCAGGCGAACGCATTGGACTCGCGCTTGAGGAATTCGGTCGGCGAGCCGACGCCCTCCTTGTAGAAGACGTGCGCGGCGATGCCGCGCTCGGCGATCTGGTCCATCGCCTCGGTGCGGATCTGCAGCTCGACGCGTTGGTTGCCGGGGCCGATCACCGTGGTGTGGATCGAGCGGTAATCGTTCTGCTTCGGCGTCGAGATGTAGTCCTTGAAGCGCCCCGGCACGACCGGCCAGTTGGTGTGGACGATGCCGAGCGCGCGATAGCAGGCCTCGATGTCATTGACGACGACGCGAAAGCCGAAGATGTCGGACAATTGCTCGAAGCCGACCGACTTGCGCTCCATCTTGGTCCAGATCGAGAATGGCTTCTTGCGGCGGCCATAAACCCGCGCCCCTAAGCCCCGGTGGCGCAGATTGTTTGAGAGCTGGTCCTCGATCTCGCCGATCAGGTTGCGGTTGCGTTCGGCCAGCGCGTCGAGGCGCTGCATCACCACCGAATAGGCTTCGGGATCGAGGGTGCGGAAGGACAAATCCTCCAGCTCCTCGCGCATTTCCTGCATGCCCATGCGCCCGGCCAGCGGTGCATAGATGTCGAGCGTTTCCTCGGCGATGCGCCTGCGCGATTCCGTCGGCACGAAGTCCAGCGTGCGCATGTTGTGCAAGCGATCGGCGAGCTTGACCAGGAGCACGCGGACATCGTCGGCAATGGCCAGCAACAACTTGCGCAGGTTTTCGGCCTGCTTGGCCTCCCGAGACACCAGCTCGAGCCGCTTCAGCTTGGTCAGGCCTTCGACCAGGGCGCCGATCTCCGGCCCGAAGATCTGGTCGATCTCGGCCCGCGTCGCTTCGGTGTCCTCGATCGTATCGTGCAGCAGCGCGGCCACGATGGTGGCGTCGTCGAGCTTCAGGTCGGTGAGAATCGCCGCCACTTCGAGCGGGTGCGAGAAATACGGATCGCCCGAGGCGCGGGTCTGCGAGCCATGCGCCTTCATGGCATAGACATAGGCGCGGTTCAGCAGGTCTTCGTTGGTGTTGGGATTGTAGGACCTGACGCGCTCGACGAGGTCATATTGACGCATCATGCGCGCGCGGGCCCTGGCCGGGCGCGCGACCGGCGCAGTCGGGGCCACGGCAACCGATTCGGTTGCGGCCTGCATCTGCGTGGATCTGCGGCGCCGATAGACCATGCCGTCCTGCCTTCAAACGGGCCCTAAGCAGCCCGCTGTATACATCTTAGCTCCGATCGCGCGCATGTCCGATCAATTCGGTGACAGGACGCATCCAATCGACAACGCTATGGTAACCACGAAAAGGTCAACAAAAGCAAAGGCCCGAACAACCGTTCGGGCCTTTGATAAGATCACAAGAAGTCGACGATCGCGACGGACGATTTACTCGTCCTCCTCGGGCTGCTCCTCGGGCGGCGCAAGGCCTTCGAGACCCTTCAGGAGCTCCTCTTCGGTCATGCGCTCGACGGCGACTTCGGTATCGTCGGCGTCGACGCTTGCACCTGCGGAACCGATCAGCGGCACCGTATCCGGCTCGGGCTCGTCGACCTCGACGAACTTCTGGAGCGAGTGGACCAGCTCCTCGCGGAGGTCCTCCGGCGAAATGGTCGTCTCAGCAATTTCGCGCAAAGACACAACAGGGTTCTTGTCGTTATCGCGATCAACCGTTAGTTGTGAACCGGACGAAATCATGCGGGCACGGTGGGCGGCCAGCAGGACCAAGTCAAACCGGTTGTCGACCTTGTCGATACAATCTTCTACGGTGACGCGAGCCATGGACTGTCGCTCCGTTGTGGGTGGGACGAAATATGTGGATGATTGGGGCTAGTTATAGGGGCCGGGACCCTTTCGCAAGGCCAATTTGTGATTTGGCCTCGCCAAACGGCTCTGCTACCCCCACATTGGGCTGGGATGGGTGGTTTCCCGGGCTGCCATCAAGGGCGGCGCCGGAATATGAAAGTCCGCCATAACTATACCTTGATTGCCCCGACTTCTCCGGATTTGCGGTTTCGACGGGTCTCAGCGGCACTCTAGAAACGCGCGGCCTGCTGTCGCCGCGCCAACAATAAAACATCAATCACGAACACTACGCGAGCAAACTGAATGTCACCTTCCTCTACCGACAAGATCGCGCTCTTCATCGACGGAGCAAATCTCTACGCGACGGCGAAAACTTTGGGCTTCGACATCGACTACAAGCGCCTGCTGAAGGAATTTCAGAGCCGCGGGACGTTGTTGCGGGCGTTCTACTACACCGCGATCATCGAGGATCAGGAATACTCCTCGATCCGCCCATTGATCGACTGGCTGGACTACAACGGCTACACCGTCGTCACCAAGGCGACCAAGGAATTCATCGACGCCTCCGGCCGCCGTAAGGTCAAGGGCAACATGGACATCGAGCTCGCCGTCAATGCGATGGAGCTCGCCGAGCACATCGACCAGATGGTGCTGTTCTCCGGTGACGGCGACTTCCGCTCCCTGGTTGAGGCCGTGCAGCGCCGCGGCGTGCGGGTCACAGTGATCTCCACCATCGCCAGCCAGCCGCCGATGATCGCAGACGAGCTGCGCCGCCAGGCCGACGTCTTCACCGACCTCGTCGAGCTGCAATCCAAGCTCGGCCGCGATCCGTCCGAACGCCCTGCGCCGCGTGACCGCGGCGAGCGTGGCGAACGCCACCACGCCCCGCAATTCCTCCAGCGCGCAACAACGATGGCGCCGAGGGGCGATGACGACTTCGAGGAGTGAGGCGGCCCGGTCAAGCCGCCAGCCCTCCACCGTCGTTCCCGACCGCGATTGTCCGCTCTGTCCGCGACTGGTCGCCTTTCGCGAGGCGAACCGGGCGCGCGAGCCGTCGTGGCACAATGCGCCGGTAGCCCCGTTCGGCGACATCAAGGCGCGCCTGCTGATCGTCGGCCTCGCGCCGGGGATGCAGGGCGCCAACCGCACGGGGCGGCCGTTCACCGGCGATTATGCCGGCGACCTGCTCTACGCCACGCTACTCGAATACGGGTTTGCCAAGGGCACCTATCAGGCGCGTCCCGATGACGGCCTGAAGCTGGTCGACTGCCGGATCGCCAACGCAGTGCATTGCGTGCCGCCGCAGAACAAGCCGCTGCCGGTCGAGATCAACACCTGCCGGCAGTTTCTGGTCGCGAATCTCGAGACGATGCCGAAGCTGCGCGCGATCATCGCGCTCGGGCGAATTGCGCACGACAGCGTGCTCAAGCCGCTGAAGCTGAGGGCCTCCCAGGCCCCCTTCGGCCATGGCGCCGTGCATCAGGCCGGCGCGTTCAAGCTCTACGACAGCTATCACTGCTCGCGCTACAACACGAACACGGGCGTGCTGACGACGGACATGTTTCGATCGGTGTTCGCGAAGGTGAAGGCGGACCTCGGCTAGCCGGCCTTTGCTGGATTGGCCTTCAGCCAGTCCAGCACATCGCCGGCGTTCCGGTCGGGCGGGAACACCGGGTAGAGCACATGCGTGATCCTGGCATCGTCGATCACAAGCGCAAGGCGCTTGATCAGCGTCAGGCCTGCGACCTCCATCGTCGGCAGCTTCAGCGCGCGCGTCAGCGTCAGCTTCTCGTCCGACAGCACCGGGAACGGCAGATGCAGCCGTGAGGCCATCTCGGTCTGGTATTCGTTGCTCTGGGTCGAGAGGCCGAACACATGGGCGGCACCGGCGGCCTTCAGCTCGGCGAACAAATCGCGGAACGCACAAGTCTGCGGCGTGCAGCCGCGTGCACCCGGGATCATGTCCCAATCGTCGACCAGCGCGATCTTGCCGGGCTCGCCCGTGCGTGGATAAGCGAAGACCACGGTGCGGCCGCGCAGAGCCGACAGCGTGACTGACCTGTCGTCGGTTGCGAGCAGGCCGATCGGCGGCAACGTCATGCCCTTGAGATGCGCGGCGCCGCCGTCATCCTCGGGCGCTGGAATCTTGCTCCAATCGACCTCGAGCAGGTTCCTTTGGGTCATCGCGTCAGCCCCTCGCCCGCATCAGGCGCCCCTTCTCCCTGCTCCAATCGCGCTTCTTCTCGGTCTCGCGCTTGTCGTGCAGCTTCTTGCCCTTTGCAACCGCCAGCTGCAGTTTAGCGCGGCCACGCTCGTTGAAATAGAGCTTGAGCGGGATCAGCGTCATGCCCTCGCGATCGACCGCGCCCATCAGCTTGTTGATCTGCCGGCGATGAAGCAGCAATTTTCGCGGCCGCTTGGGCTCGTGATTGAAACGGTTGCCCTGGAGATATTCGGGAATGGTGGCGTTGATCAGCCAGATCTCGCCGTTCTTGGAATCGGCGTAGGATTCCGCAATCGTGCTCTTGCCGTTGCGGATCGACTTGACCTCGGTGCCGGTCAGCGCAATGCCCGCCTCGATCGTGTCTTCGATCGCATAGTTGAAGCGGGCCTTGCGATTTTCCGCCATGACCTTGATTGGACGTTCGTTTTTATCGGCCATGACAGGCAACCCTGATCCAGATGCGCGTAAGCTAACAGTTCGGATGAAGCGCGCGCGTCACTTCTTGAGAAGATCGCGGATTTCAGTCAGGAGCTCGACCTCGGCCGACGGCCTCGCCGGGGCGGCAGGCGCCGCCGCCTCCTTGCGCTTCAAGGTGTTGATGGCGCGGATCACCAGGAACAACACGAACGCAACGATGATGAAGTTGATCGTCAGCGTGAGGAAGCTACCCCAAGCAAGTACGGCGCCTTGCTTTTTCGCATCGGCTAAATTGGTGGCGGTGACCGCCTTCGACAAGGGGGTGAAGTAGTTCGAGAAGTCGAGGCCGCCGGTGGCGGCGCCGATGATCGGCATGATGACGTCGCCGACCAGCGAATTGACGATGGCGCCGAAAGCCGCGCCGATGATGACGCCGACCGCGAGATCGACGACATTTCCCTTCATGGCGAACTCGCGGAACTCCGTGAGCATCCGTCTGCCCCTTTCGTCGATCGCGCTCATGAAGGTCCCCCGGAAACGCTAAAGCGCGATGCGATCAGGATGAATCGCCATCGCGCTTCAGGTTGTTGTTTAAGCATGATCTTTTCGGAAAACCGCTGCGCACTTTTCCGGATCATGCTTTAGTGCCTCAGTTCAGCAGGCCGGCATGAACCATGGCGGCGCGCACGGCCACACGCGTCGGCTCGGAGACCGGCACCATCGGCAGCCGCAGCGTCTCGTCCAGCTTGCCGAGCAGCGACATCGCATATTTGATCGGCGCCGGATTGCTCTCGATGAAGAGGTTGTTGTGCAACGGCATCAGCTTGTCGTGCAGCCTCAAGGCAGTGGCGTGGTCACCCTTCTGCCAGGCGGTGTGGAACTCCGAGCACAGGCGCGGCGCGACGTTCGAGGTCACCGAGATGCAGCCATGGCCGCCATGGGCCATGTAGCCAAGGATGGTGGCGTCCTCGCCGGAGAGCTGGTTGAACTCCTCGCCGATCGCCGCGCGCTGCTGCGACACGCGCACCATGCTGGCGGTGGCGTCCTTGACGCCGGCGATGTTCTTCAGCTCCCACAGCCGCTGCATGGTGTCGACTGACATGTCGATCACCGAGCGCGGCGGGATGTTGTAGATGATGATCGGAATCCCGATCGCGTCGTTGATCGCCTTGAAGTGCTGGTACATGCCTTCTTGCGTCGGCTTGTTGTAATAGGGCGTCACGACCAACACGGCGTCTGCGCCCGCCTTCTCGGCATGTTGGGAGAGCTCGATCGCCTCCTTGGTCGAGTTCGAGCCGGCCCCCGCGACGACGGGCACGCGGCCCTTGGCTTCAGCGATGCACCATTCCACAACCTTCTTGTGCTCGTCATGATTGAGCGTCGGGCTCTCGCCGGTGGTACCAACCGGGACCAGACCGTTAGTGCCCTCTGAAATCTGCCAGTTGACCAGTGAGCGGAACGCCGCCTCGTCCAGCGAGCCGTTCTTGAACGGCGTGACCAAGGCGGTGAAAGACCCCCGGAATTTCGTCTTGGCTGCCATGGACTTCCTCCGTACGCGGCTATCTCTTGAGCAAGCGCCATTCATATCGGGTCTGTCCCGCCGGTAAAAGGCCCGCTTCCGTGTGACGCACCGTTTAGGCCGCGATTTTGCCGCGGTGGTGGTGCAAATCGGCCCGAGGTAAGCGGCTGTTGGTATTTTGTCCGCATATTCAATCAAATACAGCTAGATCTTGAGCCAACTCACTGATTCGGGGCGACGAAACCCTTGACCTCATTCCCTCGCGCCGCTTGGCGATCCACCGGTCTGGTCGTGAGCCTGATGGCAGGGCTGTCGGTCGGCTGCGTCGCCCTGGCCAAGTCCAATGAGACGACGGCGGAGACCGCCAAGGACGCTGCGAAGACTGCCGCGAAACCCGCCGCCAAGGACGTAGCGAAGGACGCCGCAAAGGGCTCGTCCAAGGAAACCAACAAGGGAACCAGCAAGGACGCAGGCAAGGGAACTTCGAAGGACACAGCCAAGGGCGCGAGCAAGGGGGCGGCTAGCGCCCCGAGCAAGGACGCGGCGAAGCAACCGGTCAAGGATACCGGTAAGGATGTTGGCAAGGACGCGGGCAAGGACGCGGCCAAGAGCGCCTGGAAAGAACCCGCGAAAGACAAGCCCAAGCCTGCCGCGACAGCACCCGCGCCGAAGCCGCATCCGACCGCAAACGGTTCGCCTCCGAAAACGGCCCCGGCGCCGGCTATGACCGCCACCGTCAAACCTTCCGCTCCTGCTCCGAAACCTGTGGCGGCTCCCGTGCTGGCTCCTGCGACCCGCCAGCATTCCGCGCCGCGCAAGCCGGTCGTACCGGCCGCGGTCGCTGCGACGTCGTCGACGTCGCAGGGCGACAAGGAGACCCTGGAGAGCGTCATCGAGCTCGTGCGCACGCGCAAGGGGGGTGACGCCACCAACGCGAGCGCTGGCATCTCGGATCCGGTCGCGCGAAAACTCGCGGAATGGATCATCCTGCGCAGCGAGGACAATGGCGCAACGGTGGAGCGCTATCGCGCCTTCCTCTCCGCCAATCCGAGCTGGCCGTCGCAGACCTTTTTGCGCCGGCGTCTCGAAGCTGCGATGTGGGACGACAGGCGCGACGATTCAGTGGCGTCGTCGTGGTTCGAGAACGAGTCTCCGATCTCGGCCAAAGGCCGCTTCACGCTCGCCAAGGCGATGCTGGCGCGCGGCGACCGCGCCAATGCCGAGCGGCTGGTGCGCGACGCCTGGCGCAGCGATCCGATGTCGGAGGACACCGAGAACAACGCGCTCGACCAGTTCGGTGCCCTGCTGACGCCGGGCGACCAGAAGGCGCGGATGGACACCCTGCTCTACGGCAGCGAGAACGAGGCCGCGTTGCGCGCCGCAAAGCGTCTCGGTGCCGGCTATGTCGCACTCGCCAAGGCCCGCATCGCCGCCGTCAAGAAGGCGCCGAACGCACGCGCGCTGCTCGACGCGGTGCCGCGCGAGCTGCACAGTGATCCCGGCTTCCTCTTCAGCAAGATCCAGCTCCTGCGCCGCGAGGAGAAATTCGCCGAGGCAGCGCAGCTGATGCTGTCGGCACCCAAGGATCCGGGCCGCCTCCACAATCTCGACGAATGGTGGATCGAGCGGCGCCTCCTGGCGCGCAAGATGATCGACACCGAGGAATTCCGCAGCGCCTATCTGATCGCGCGCGATGCTGCCCTGCCCTCGCGCGACATCTACAAGACCGAGCAGGAGTTCACCGCCGGGTGGATCGCGCTCCGCTTCCTCAACGACCCCGCCGCCGCCGCGCAGCATTTCGCCCGCATCGGGGTCGGCAGCGTCAATCCGACTGCACTGGCACGTGCCGGCTATTGGCAGGGCCGTGCCGCGGAGGCGATGGGCCGCCAGCAGGACGCACGCAACGCTTACGCGCGGGCGGCCGAGCAATCGACCAGCTATTACGGCCAGCTCGCGCGCGCTAAGCTCGGCCTGCCCCAGATCGAGCTCAACAGCCAGCCGCGCGGACGCGGCGCCGACCGGCTGGAGATCGTGCGCGCCGCGCAACTGCTCTACGAGCTCGACGAGCGCGAGATGGCGATACCGCTGCTCGCGGACATGGGCGAAAACGGCGATCCCGAAGCACTTGCCGGTCTCGGCGAACTGACCCAGCGCTATAACGACGCGCGTGGCATGTTGCTGCTCGGCAAGGCCGCGCTGAACCGCGGCCTGCCCTTCGACTTCTACGCCTACCCCGTCAACGGCATTCCGCAATTCACGCCGATCGGCCCCGAGGTCGAGCGCAGCATCATCTACGCGATCGCCCGGCAGGAAAGCGCGTTCAATCCCAAGGTGGTCTCGCCGGCACAGGCCTACGGGCTGATGCAGGTGACGCCGGACGCCGCTCGCTATGTCTGCAAGCGGCACGGCGCGACTTATGATTTGGGCCGGCTGAAGAACGATTCAGTCTACAACGCCACGCTCGGCTCGGCCGAGCTCGGTGGACTGCTCGAGGATTACCGCGGCTCCTACATCATGACCTTTGCCGCCTACAATGCCGGCCGCGGGAGCGTGAAGAAGTGGATCGACCGCTACGGCGATCCGCGCGATCCGAAGGTGGATGCGGTCGATTGGGTCGAACTGATTCCCTTCTCCGAGACGCGCAATTACGTGCAGCGGATCATGGAGAACCTTCAGGTCTATCGCGCCCGGTTCGGCGGCGGCTCGCGCTTGCAGATCGAAGCTGATCTGCGCCGCGGCACCGCAAGCGTGGAGTAGCGATCCCCTCTTTCGATTTCTAAAGCGCGATGCGATTAGGATGAATCGCCATCGCGCTTTGAATTGTTGTTCAAGCATGATCTTTTCGGAAAACCGCTACGCACTTTTCCGGATCATGCTTTAGCCGCGAGCATGGGCGGCGAGCGCTGTCCTGGCGGGGCTGAGCCGCCGAAGCCTATCCAGCGATCAAAGGCGGTCCTCAAGGCGAGCTTCCTCGACGCGCTCCTTGAGCGCCGCGACAGCCGCGGTCAGAGCGGCAAGCTCGCCGTTGTCCTGTGCGAAGATAAAGGCGCCAGCTGTTACCGCCGCTGAGGCAGATCAGCGAGGCGCTTGCGCGGCCACGCAGGCCAACGGAAGTTCTGCCCCGCGCGCGCCTCGGTCGGGCAAGCGCGGCGATCCCCTTCCCCACAATGGCTTCCATCAGGTCGCAACGAAGGCCGATCAATGGAGAATGACGGGCCAACCTGACCCATTGCGCAAGCGAGACCGCAAGCATCGCGGCAAAAGAAAAGCCCCGGCGGTTTCCCGCCGGGGCTCCTCTGTCAGGTCGTTAGACCGAACTTACCAGTTGCGCTGAGCGCGGAGGAGCAGGGTGATGGTGTCCTGATCCTTCAGCTGGTACACAGCGGCCGGCTTGGCCGTCGTGCCGGAACCAGCGTAAGCAACCGTACCCGAGTACTTCTGGTCGAGATGGGTCCAGTTCAGGTCAGCCGAGAACGTGAGGTTCTTGACCGGGGTCCAGCGGGTGATCACACCGACCTGGCCGATGGCGAAGTCAGGGTTACAACCGGTGACACCGGCGAGACCGCCGAACACGCCGCCTGCACCGCCAGCGCCGCAAAGCGTGGTCTTGGCGAGCGAGCCGAACTGCGCCTGAGCGTAGGCACCGTACAGCGCGGTGTTCCAGTAGGGATCCCAGTTGTGGGTGTAGGCACCACGGAAGCCCCAGGTCTTCACAGTCTCCTGCGAGGAGCCGGTCACGAACACGGTGTCCGGAGCTTGAGCGAAGCCGACGCTCTGGTAGGCAACACCCGAGCTGCCGAACATCGAGTAGCTGCCGCCCGCCAGGTTCTGGAAGTTGTAGCGGGACGCGCCGTCGGTGTAGACGCCCTGGATGTTGATCACGTCACCCGCACCAGTCGGGATGTTCTTGATCGACAGAGCGAGCTGAACAGCCCAACCCCACTTGTCGTCGGGGTGGCCAGTCGGCTCGGTGGCGCCGTAGTAGGCAACGTGGTTGTCATGCGCAGCAACCGACGCCTGGAACAGACCCCAGGCCTGATCGACACGGACCATACCGACGAGGTTCGGCGAACGCGAGCCGCCGATGGCGTTGGAGCCGTACGCGCCGCCGATCATGCCGGTCGCAGACGCGCCGGTCATGTTCAGGTTGCCGGCCTGGTAGTAGGCCGTCGCGTCTTCAGCCGAGAACGACGCCGTCACGCCCTGACCGAAGTCAGCGGTGTAGGTGAACTGGTTGACACCCGTGACCGTGCCGGAACCGCCGACGAGGCTGTCGAAGTTGTTGCCGGGATAGTTGGTCCAGGGCGCGTCGAACTGCGACACGGCCTTACCCATGGTGAAGCCAGCGAACTGGATGAAGGCGTAGTACACGCCGAGCGAACCGCCCGAGGTGTTGCCGTCGGTGCCGTTGATCGACGAACCAACCAGCGCCGGGGTTGCGCCCGAGGTGTTGAGCGCCAGCGTGCCGCTGTAGGCGGTTGCGCCGGTCGCGCTGCCCGTGCCGGCATAGTTGCCGGTGGTCCAGGAGAACACGCCGTCGAAGAAGGTGCGGACGACGCCGTATTCGGTCGCGGTGCGCGTGTCGATGTTGAGATCTTCACGAGCGCGCATGGTGTAGTAGTTCGTCAGACGGTTGCGCGCACCATTGTTACCGGTGAGCTGACCGCTGAAGTCCGAGTTGGTGTTCAGCGCGACTTCAGCGCGCAGATAACCACCCAGCTTGATGCAAGTGTCGGTGCCCGGGATGTAGTAGAATCCGGCGCCGTACAGCGAGCAGATCTTCACGTATTCGACCGCTTTGGCCTTCACGGGAAGATCGGCTGCCTGCGCTCCGCCCACGGCGATGAGACCCGCCGCTGAGCCGAGCAAAAGGCTCTTAACCAACTTCATGTTAAACCTCCAAGTTGCTCTTCAGGGAAGGTCACTGACCGGACGGCCAATTCCCCAACCCCCTTTAAATCACCGCCTTGGGCTCCTTCGCGTCTTCGGACACACCCGCATGAACGCGAGGGACTTAAGCGAATTGACCTAAACGGGACGACCTCGGGATGCCCCCCTCCGTCGCTCAGTCACAATTACCGAACGCCCTTGCACACACAACAACAGAACGCTTCGAAGCCGGCCCATGACGCTTGTTTTCCGGCGGGTGTTGCACAAATAACACGCAGATGTGATCGAGGCGCCCTCGCAACCTATTGTTCTTACTGGTTTTTTCGAGACGGTTCGTATGGCCCTCAAAGTTCCTCACTTAGGGCACCGCAGGCAGGATCTCGGCCTGGAGAGGCTTTGACGCGCTCGAATCGTGGAATCAGAGGAGGATTCAAGGAGAAGACAGCGATCTGCTCCGCCGCCTCCAGGCCTGACACCGGAAAGGCCTCAGCGCGCGCGGCGGACACGGCCGCAGCGAACACTCTTATAGAGGGCCGGATGAGGAGCCGGCTGGCGGCAGACGGGCGAATCGAACTTTCGAAAGGCCCCATCCCCGCATCGGGCCAAATCTTCTAGTAAACTCAGGCTGTTACGGGAGCAAAGCGGTGCTTATACGCCGGAACCACGCTCCGGCATGGGCCAAACGCCCCTTCTGTGCCCAGTCAGGCAACGTTGCGTTCATGCCCCGAGAGCCAAGCCGTCTAATTCGAAAATCGCTGGGAATATTCGAGCGAAAACACACGCTTCCAAATTGACCAGCCCAAGCAATTAGATGCATAAGGCTCGCACCGGAGAGGTGGCCGAGTGGCTGAAGGCAACGCTTTGCTAAAGCGTCATACGGTCTCAAGCTGTATCGAGGGTTCGAATCCCTCCCTCTCCGCCACCCAACGGCAGAATCAATCCTGAAAGCGATCGTGAGGCCGGCGCGAAGGCCTGGCGCAAGGATCGGCGCGGTGCGCTCAGCTCGATTCGCACCATCTTTATATAGGCGCGTCCGCCTCTAGCGGCGGAACTGCCTGATCCGCCAGTTTGAGCCCGAAATCCGCACCGCTTCATCCGCGCAGGTGGTGAACCATACGCCGGATCTGCGCCGGCACGGAAACAACCGCGGCAGAATCCCCGTCTTGTGCCGACGCCCGGGTTCCAGGTCGCACTGATCGGGAGCGACCTCAATCGGCAGCCAACGTCCATTCGCGTCGGTCACTCGTGCCGCTCGGGTCTTATGTGGCGCCACGACGAAGAAACTTGATTCAGCGCAACCCGGCCCACCCGCGCGGAACACGGGTGCGGATGCGATTCTCAAGTTCAGTGCGTGGAGACCCACGCCCTCGCCTCGCGCTGCGCGACCGAGATCTCGGCCTCCGACATCTGCCCGGCAACTTCCTGGCGCAGCGTCACGGCGTCCTTGCGGCGCTTCAGCGCGGCGAGGTTGAACCATTTATGTGCGGCGACGAGATCGACGACGCCCGAGCGGCCGCTCGCCCAATAAATCCCGCGCTCGAACAGCACGTCCGACAGCGCGCTCGCGTCGATCGGCGTTGCCGTCTCCATGTCGAAAGTACCCTGAAACATCACGCATCCCCTTTGTTCTTGTGCCGCCTCGTCCCCCGAGCGCGGCTCCCGTCCAGATATCGTTCAACTCATCCCCGCGCCGTTTGCCGGCTTGTTGGAGGCGATGATGGCGGGCAAATTTGAATGGCAGTTTAAGTATCGCGATGAAGCAGTCGTAAACGCGGGCGCGCGACGCGAGCGCGAACAATTCGAGAAGCCCTTGTCTGACAGGCACTTCCGCGTTTCGTCAGATTCGGTTTACCCTGCGATTTTGGGAGAACGATAACCATCGCGCGCGGTCGGATGCGCACCGTAGCGTTTCGCGCGCCGCTCGTCGTCACCACGCTGGCGGGGGATCCGGTCCATCGGAAGCAGCAGCCGTCCACCGAAAAGCCGCGGCCTATTGGATGGCCCGGTCGCAGCCGGGCGATGACACCGCGAATGGCGATGCAGCGCGCGAACTCGCAATAGCCGCCGCCCTCGCCTGCCCAAGCAGAGCAAGACGTCGGCGAGGCCACGTCACGATCAGATCAGCAATGTCTGGGAAAGAAATGCCGGCAATACCCCGGCCTCAGGAGAACGAGGGCGTCGGCGAACACGTCAGGACCAGATTTCACGTTGGCCCGAAGGCCGGATGTGAAATTGCGGAGCCCTCGCGGGAGAACCGCACCGAACGAAGAAAACTTGTTTCTTCTGCCGGACCGTCAAAGAGAACGATCCGACCGTTGACCTGATGTCTCGCCGACACCCTCTATCGTCGACCAGAACCTTTAGGAGGCGCTGATGACGTGCCGGCTCATTTGAAGAGCCGGCGACTTCAGAAGCGAAGTTACTTCTTCTTGGCGACCTTGCGGGTCTTCTTCGCAGTCTTCTTCACTGCGCTCTTCGCCTTCTTCGCCTTCTTTGCCTTCTTAGCTTTCTTGGCCATGTTGCCCTCCGATGTGTGAGATGGCTCTAATCGCTGCATGCAGTCGGGGATCGAGTGCACACTCATCCCGAATACACCAACACAACGAAAAAAACAGCGTCTCGCTTAAAGAAGTGTTGACGGCGTAAGGCGCGTGCGCTTGGCGAACGCGATGCGAATGATCCGCACGAGGTGTTGGCGTGCTCGCAGAGAGTGGGTGCATCGTGCATGTTCGCGGCAGATGCGATCGCATAAAAACACTATGCAGAAAGTATTTTCCTGCACTCACGCATTGAGCATCATCGACGCGATGATGTCTATCGCGACGGGCGCGATCACCTCGCGAAGGCGTTCCGCGGACTCTGAGTCGCGATTTTTGGCAACGAAAATATTTTCATGGCCAACGGCACGAGCGCCCCGCGAAGGGTGTTCAAGCCGCCGTTTTGCGCGAATCGCGTGACCGCGATTCGGACGCCGCATCGCCGTCGATCAGGATGAAGTTCACCACCGAGGATGCGTGCGAGCGTCGCGCCGCGAACGGAAAGCGAGGTGACTGACACGCGCCATCACCTCGTTCGAACGCGCGACGCTAGACGCCGAGCTTCGACTTGAGCAGGTCGTTGACGCTCTGCGGGTTCGCCTTGCCGCCCGACGCCTTCATCACCTGGCCGACGAACCAGCCGAGCGACTGCGGCTTGTCCTTGACCTGCGCAGCCTTGTCGGGATTGGCCGCGATGATGTCGTCGACAACCTTTTCGATTGCCGAAAGATCCGTCACCTGCTTCATGCCGCGGCTTTCCACCAGCGCGCGGGGATCGCCGCCCTCCTGCCAGACGATCTCGAACAGATCCTTGGCGATCTTGCCGGAGATCGTGCCCTCGCCGATCAGGTCGACGATGGCAGCCAGCTGTTCGGCGTTGACGGGAGAGTCCGTAATATCCCGGCCTTCCTTGTTGAGGCGGCCGAACAGCTCGTTGATCACCCAGTTCGCCGCCATCTTGCCGTCGCGCGCGCGGTCCGCGAGCCTGTCGAGCACGCTCTCGTAGAACACAGCGCTCTCGCGCTCGGCGACCAGCACGCTCGCGTCATAGGCCGACAGGCTGAAGTCGGCGACGAAGCGCGTCTTCTTCTGGTCAGGCAGTTCCGGCAGCTCCGCCTTCAGCGCGTCGACAAATGCCTGGTTGAACTCCAGCGGCAGCAGGTCGGGATCGGGGAAGTAGCGATAGTCATGTGCCTCTTCCTTGGACCGCATCGAGCGCGTCTCACCCTTGTTGGGGTCGTAGAGCCGCGTCTCCTGGTCGATGGCGCCGCCCTCCTCGAGGATTTCGATCTGGCGCCGTGCTTCGTATTCGATCGCCTGCCCGATGAAGGTGATCGAGTTCATGTTCTTGATCTCGCAGCGCGTGCCGAGCGGCGCGCCGGGCTTGCGCACCGAGACGTTGACGTCGGCCCGCAAGGATCCCTTCTCCATGTCGCCGTCGCAGGTGCCGAGATAGCGCAGGATCGAGCGCAGCTTGGTCACATAGGCCTTGGCCTGCTCGGCATCGCGGATGTCGGGCTTGGAGACGATCTCCATCAACGCCACGCCGCAGCGATTGAGGTCGACAAAGGACATGGTCGGCGACTGGTCATGCAGCAATTTGCCTGCATCCTGTTCCAGATGCAGCCGCTCGATACCGATGTTGGCTACCTTGCCGCCGTCCAGTTCGACGACGACCTCGCCCTCGCCGACGATCGGCGACTTGTACTGGCTGATCTGGTAGCCCTGCGGCGAGTCCGGATAGAAATAGTTCTTGCGGTCGAACACCGAGCGCAAATTGATCGCGGCGTTGAGGCCGAGCCCGGTTCGGACAGCCTGCCTGACGCACTCCTCGTTGATGACGGGCAGCATGCCCGGCATCGCCGCATCGACCAGCGAGACATGGCTGTTGGGCTCGCCTCCGAACTCGGTCGAGGCGCCGGAGAACAGTTTCGACTGCGAGGTGACCTGAGCATGCACCTCCATCCCGATCACGACTTCCCAGTCGCCGGTCTGGCCCTTGATCAGTTTTCCCTGTCTGACTGACGCGTTCATGCTTTTCCATCCCCGAGCAGCGCGGAAACCATCCGCTCCCACTCCGCTTCCAATGAATCCTTTGCCGCTGGCTGGCCGGCCTGGCGGTACCAGTAGCCGGCATTGCCGAGATCGCCTTCGACGCGATGCAGGTAGGCGTGCACCCAGGCCGCCTCGCGGCTGCTCTCGTCCTGCACGATCTTGTGCGCGCGGTCCCAGTCGCCCTTGGCGGCCCACCAGAGACCGGCGAGCGGCGCATTCAGGTCCGGCGCGGGCGCCGCGCCGTCGAGGCTCGCGATGAACGCGGCGACATTCACCACCACCTCGCGGGCGTGAAACGGCCGGCTGCCTGCTCGATCACCTCGCCGAGCGAGAACAGCGTCTCCTCGTCGAACGGCCGTCCGATCAGTTGCAGGCCGAGCGGCAGACCTTGCGCGTCCTTGCCGGCGGGCACGGCGATGCCGGGCAGGCCCGCCATGTTCACGGTCACCGTGAAGATGTCGTTGAGGTACATCTCGACCGGATCGGCGCCGCCCTTCTCGCCAATGCCGAAGGCCGCCGAGGGCGTCGCCGGCGTCAGGATGGCGTCGACGCCCCTCGCGAAACAGTCCTCGAAGTCCTTCTTGATCAGCGTGCGTACCTTCTGGGCGCGCAAGTAATACGCATCATAGTAGCCGGCCGAGAGCACATAGGTGCCAATCATGACGCGGCGGCGCACCTCGGCACCGAAACCTTCGGCGCGGGTGTTCTCGTACTGCTCGATGATGTTCTTACCCTGCTCGCGCAGGCCGTAGCGCACGCCGTCGTAGCGCGCGAGGTTGGAGGACGCCTCTGCGGGCGCCACGATGTAGTAGGCCGGCAGCGCGTATTTGGTGTGCGGCAGCGACACCTCCACGAGCTCAGCGCCGGCCGCCTTCAGCCAGGCCGCACCCTCACTCCACAGCTTCTCGATCTCGGCCGGCATGCCGTCGAGGCGGTACTCCTTGGGAATACCGATCTTCATGCCCCTCACGGACTTGCCGATCGCGGCCTCATAGTCCGGCACGGGAACGTCAGCGGAGGTGGTGTCCTTCGGATCGTGCCCGGCCATCGAACGCAGCAGCATGGCGCTGTCGCGCACGCTGCGCGCGATCGGCCCTGCCTGATCGAGCGAGGACGCAAAGGCGACGATGCCCCAGCGCGAGCAGCGGCCATAGGTCGGCTTGATGCCGACGGTCGCGGTGAACGCCGCCGGTTGGCGGATCGAGCCGCCGGTGTCGGTCGCGGTCGCACCCATGCACAAGAGCGCCGCCACGGCCGAGGCCGAACCGCCGGACGAGCCGCCCGGCACCAGCGTCGTGTTGCTTCCCTCGCGCCGCCAGGGATTGCCGACGGGACCAAAGCACGAGGTCTCGTTGGCCGAGCCCATCGCGAACTCGTCATTGTTGAGCTTGCCGAGCATCACGGCGCCGTCGCGCCACAGCTGCGCGGTGACCGTGGACTCATAAGTCGGGACGAAATTGCCGAGGATCTTCGAGCACGCCGTGGTGCGCACGCCCTTGGTCGCGTACAGGTCCTTGATGCCGAGCGGGATGCCGGCGAGCGGGCCCGCCTCACCCTTCGCGATCTTGTCGTCGGCGGCATTCGCCATGTCGCGCGCCTGGTCCGGCGTCTCCATCACGAAGGCGTTGAGCACGCGCGCGGCTTCGATCGCGGAGAGGTGCGCGTCGGTCAGCTCGAGGGACGTGAAAGTCTTGGCCGCGAGACCCTTGCGCGCCTCGGCGAGCGTCAGCGATGTCAAATCGGTCATTTATTGATCGGGCTGCAGAAGAACGGAGACAGGGTCTTGTCGTTGGCCGGGTCGTCTTTTTTGGCGGCTGCTTTCGCAGCGGCCTCGATCTCGTCCAGCACGGCATTGACGGCGACGTTGGGATCGGCGGCCTTGCCCTGCCGCTCCATTTTGTCGAGGTAATTCATGTAGGCCTGATAGGCCTTCTCATCGTCGCAGAGCATGCACATCGGACAGCGTCCTGACTTGAAGACTATTCGACGACTTTGGGCACAAGGAAGAAGTGACCTTCCGTCGCGGGCGCGTTGGCGACGATATCGTCGGCGATGTCGCCGTCATCGATCACGTCCTGCCGCTTCTTCATCTGCATCGGGGTGACCGAGGTCATGGGCTCCACGCCCTCGACATTGACCTCCGAGAGCTGCTCGACGAAGGCGAGCATGGCGTTGAGCTCGCCTTGAAGATGCGGAACCTCGCCCTCGGAAACCGCAATGCGCGCCAGATGCGCGATGCGGCGGACGGTAGCGGCGTCGACGGACATTATATAAGGCCTCTCACGGCAAAACCTATGTGCCGTATAGCAGAGGCCGGTTTTGCGCCGCAACCGGCGTGGTTGGCCTAGCCGGCCAGCGCTTTCATGCGGGCCAGCGCGGATCTGGCGAGATCCCGGGTCAATTCAGCCGCCGGGACCTCGCGGCCCAAGGCGACGGCCTGGCCGGCCCACAGATTGGTGAAATCCACCCTGCCCTGTACTTCGGCAGCCGCCTTCAGCGGGCTCAGCGCGGTCGCGGCATGAGGAAATGGCGGGGCATCCGGCGAGATCGGGCCGGCCTCGCGCATCAGGCGGTTCTGGACGCCGCGCGCCGGCCGCCCGGTCATGACATTGGTGATGACAGTGGAATCATCCCGCGCTTCAGCGAGCGCCTTGCGGCTGCCCGCGCTGACCTTGGATTCCGGACAGCGCAGATAAGCGCTGCCGATCTGCACACCGGAGGCACCGAGTGCGAAAGCCGCGGCAATGCCGCGGCCGTCGGCGATGCCGCCGGCCGCAATCACCGGCACCTTCACGGCATCGACGACCTGCGGCACCAGCGCGAAGGTGCCGGGCTGCTCGGCGATCTTGTCGGTCAGGAACATGCCGCGATGACCGCCCGCCTCCGCACCTTGCGCGATCACGGCATCGACGCCGTGCTGTTCCAGCCAGACGGCTTCCTTCACCGTGGTGGCCGACGAGATGACGAGGCAGCCCGCCGCCTTGACGCGCTTGAGTAGCATCGCGTCCGGCAGGCCGAAATGGAAGCTGACGATTTCCGGCTTCAGCTCCTCGACGACCTCGCAAAAAGAGGCATCGAACGGTGCACGGTTCGCGGCGGTGATCGGCGCGGCGGGATCGAGGCCATGCTCGGTGTAATAGCCCGCGAGCCGTTGCTTCCAGCGCGCCTCAGCGTCCGCCGTAAGGTCAACCGGCGTGTGGCAGAAGAAGTTCATGTTCACCGGCCCCTTCACGCGCTGACGAATGAGCTTGACCTGCTCACGCGCCTTCTCCGGCGATAGCATCGCACTCGGCAAGGAACCGAGCCCGCCGCCTTCCGCCACGGCGATCACCAGCTCGGCATCCATCACGCCGGCCATCGGCGCCAGCACGATCGGCAATTCGGTCTTGAAGAGGTCGATCAGTCGACGGTCAGGCCACATGGTTTTGATCTCTCGTGGTTCAGGCAAGCGGTGCGATGGAATTACGCCGGCCGGTTAGCAGTTGCTCCGCTTCGGTCGCAATCCGCTCGACGATCTCGGCGGCGGACGGAATA
Source organism: Bradyrhizobium sp. 199 (assembly GCF_023073355.1). GTDB lineage: Bacteria > Pseudomonadota > Alphaproteobacteria > Rhizobiales > Xanthobacteraceae > Bradyrhizobium. The sequence goes on along the minus strand of NZ_JADPJI010000005.1, from coordinate 1,030,768 downwards.
TCATGGATCAGGCCGACAGCCTCGCCGGCAAAGACAGCGGCGACCTCGAAATTGCCCGCGGCCTTCGCGGCGGCATATTCGACGCCAACCTCGGCCGCGCGCTGCATCAGGTCGATCTCGCAGCCGGTCCAGCGCCTGATGTGATCGTTGACCAGCGTTCGTGCCGTGAACGGGGCCGGCCAGAACAGGCTTCGCGACCAGTCGGCGACAACGCCGCGCACGGTATCGTTGCTGTTCGCCATGCGAATGCGCTCTTTGGCTCCCTGCGCGCCGTTGGCCTCCACGCTCGCGTAGAAGCGCGTGCCGATCAGCACGCCGGATGCGCCCAGCATCATCATGGCGGCGAGGCCCCGGCCGTCGGCGATCCCGCCGGCCGCGACGACAGGCACGCGTCCGGCCGCGAGATCGACGATCGCAGGGACGATGTCGACCGTCGTGCGCGATGCGCCATGGCCGCCGGCTTCGGTGCCCTGCGCGATCAGGATCTCCGCGCCGGCATCGAGCGCCTGCCTGGCCATGTCCTCGCTCTGCACCTGGCAGATCAGTCGCGCACCGCTCGCCTTGATGCGCGACGCGAACGGCGCGGGATCGCCGAATGACAGCATGATGGCCTGAGGGCGAGCGTCGAGCGCGATGTCGAGCAGTTCGGGTTGTTTTGCCAGGCTCCAGGTAATGAAGCCAATACCGAACGGCGCAAAGCCCTTCAACTCGGCGGCCTCTGTCTGAAGTCGGACAACGTCACCGTATCCGCCACCCAGGATGCCGAATCCGCCGGCCTGGCTGACAGCGCGGGTCAGCCGGCTGCCAGCGATGGTATCCATGGGAGCCGACAGGATCGGATGCCTGATCCCGAGCATCTCCGTCAGGGGCGTGGCAATCGGCATAGGTTCTCCCACTCTGGACAGGAAGAATAGGCGCGAATAACATTCTTCAAAATTGAATTCTACAGAACGCTGCCATCTAAAAAGAGAAACGGTCCATGGAACTCAGCGATCTCCAGACCTTTGCCGCCGTCGCCCGCACCGGCGGCATTACCCGCGCAGCGGATGAGCTGAATACCGTGCAATCCAACGTCACCCAGCGCGTGAAGGCGCTGGAGGCGGAGATCGGCACGGCACTGTTCGAACGCCATAGCCGCGGCATGACGCTGACCGGCGCGGGCAAGCGCCTCCTGCCCTACGCACAGCGGATGGCCGCGTTGTCGCGCGAGGCCGTGCTCGCCGCGCGCGACGATGGCGAGCCAAAGGGACCGCTTGCGATCGGCTCGATGGAAACGACCGCTGCGGTGCGGCTGCCGCCGCTGCTCGCTCATTTCCACCGCCGCTTCCCGGCCGTGCGGCTCTCCCTGCGCACCGCAACCACAGCCGATCTCGTCGCAGGCGTGCTCGAAGGTGCGCTCGACGGTGCCTTCGTCGCAGGTCCGATCGCGCATGTCGACCTCACGGCGACAAGCGCCTTCCGCGAGGAGCTGGTGCTGGTCAGCGCGCGGCGCTGGACCTCGCTCGCCGAGTTGCGCGCCGGCACGCCAGAGTCCGGCCCGACCGCGCTGGTGTTCCGCACCGGCTGCACGTACCGCCAACGGCTCGAGCAGATCTTCGTCGATTTCGGCTGGCCCTCGGCGGCACGCTTCGAGCTCGGGACACTCGACGGCATGATCGGCTGCGTCGCCGCAGACATGGGCGTGACGTTATTGCCGCGTGCGGTCGTCGAACGCAGCGCCATGAATGGCAGCGTCTCGATCCATACGTTGAGCGCCTCGCATGCGCGGGTCGAGACACTTTTCATCCAGCGTCGTGCCGGACATCAAACCAGCGCGCTGAGCGGTTTTGCCGCATGCCTGAAGACGGACGAGGACGTCATCGCCGCTTGAGGCGGTGACGCCGTGCCAGCCGCTGCTGCTCTGGCAGGCAAAGTCAAAAAGCGCGATGCGATCGGGATGAATCGTCATCGCGCTTTTGGCCAGTGTTTAAGACATGATCTCTCGGAAGGCCTCAGCAGGCTTTGCGCCAGAGGGGCGCTCCGAAGTCCGGATCTGCTCTACATTCGAATGTCCTCGTAGGACTCGATCAGCCGCGGGCCGACCGAGGTCGCCTCGTGCGAATCCGCGTCGGAGAGGTTGCCGAAATCCAGCTTGGTCAATTTCGCGAGGTTCGCGATCGAGACCTGGAAGACGCTGACGTCCTCCTCGGACATCTTTTCCAGCAGGTCCGCCTCCTCGATGCGGTCGATATCCATGATCAGCTTGCGCTGGCTCATCAGGAATGCCGCCGCCTTGAGAACGTCGTCATCTTTGTCGCGCCGGATCAGGATCTTCCAGAAATATTTCGGGATTTGAACGCCGCCGAAGCTTGGATCCTTGTGCGATCGCCCTGCCGGATTGGGCAGCTCGGATCCGTCGGCGTCCGGCCCGTCGAACACCGGACCGTTCATGACGATGCCCTTCTCCTCGCCCTCCAGCAGGACGTCACGGGTATAATCCTCAAGGCCCGCCCAGAGCTGCTTGCCTTGGTTGAACGAGAAGAACTGCGGCGAGCAGTTCGTGAAGTGGAAGGAATCGTCACCGTGCTGCTTGGCGGCGGCGACGGTGTCGCCCCAGGTCGCATCCAGCCGGCGCACGAGATGACCGCGGTCGAACGGATTTTTGCTGCGGTCCGCCTCGAACGTAGCCTGCTTGCGGTAGAACTCGTCGCCGATCTGGGCATCGTCGTCGATGCGCGGATCGCGCAGCCAGGAATCGCCTTCGCGCTTGCCGACGTCCTGCTGCTTGCGGCCGTCTATGTTGACACAGCTGAAGAAGGCGAGCCGGCGTTCCTTGTTCATGACGACGCTGTAATTGAAATATTTCAGTTCGGACTGCTTGGAGCTTCCCTTCAGCGTCGCGATTCGGGCCTTGAGCGCAGCCGGAATCTTCGGCAAGGGCACCGAGAACTTGCCTGTGCCGAGGAAATTCGCCTTGTAGCCAGGGCGCGATTTCAGCGTGCTCTGGTCGATATGCACGGCCTCCATGGGCAGGCCGTTGTTGACGCTGATGTGAGGTAGCAGGCCGGCCGGCGGCGGGATCAACGGCGTGCCGCCGTTTGGTATGCCGCCGTTGGACGCGCCGCCGTTGCCCCGCGCGGGGGTCGGCACGGGCGGCAGCGGAGCAAATGGAATCTCGGCCCTGAGCATCGGCAACGGCACGCGGATCGGAACCACGAGCGAGGTCCCGTCGAGGGTCTGCTCGACCCAGATATTGGCGCCGAAAGCAGGCGCTGTGGCCGGCGCGCGGACCTTCTCGATCTCCTGCCGGATCGGCGGCTCCTCCTCGTCCAGCACCGGCTTGATGAGGGGATGGGAGCCGACGGCAACCCTGAGATCGGCGATGATCGCGCTGATCCGGATGCCTTCATTGGCGACCCAATCGATCAGGGATTCATCCATCGACGGCTTCCACACCTTGCCGTCCTTGGTCAGGGTGCGGCCCTGCCCATCCTTGCGGGGCACGCCGCTGTGATGCAGCGCGACCACCTGCCAGAAGCGGTTGAACGCGGGCGAGCCCGACGATCCAGCCGTGGTATCGGTGTTGTACCAGAGGAAGTCGCCGACATATTTGAGCAGCTTGTTCTCGCGGACACAGACCTGCTTCATCTGCCCGCTGGGATGCTGAACGATGGTGAGATATTCGCCGGGGTCCGCCTTGCCGGGCGCGCCGCTGAGCGGCAGCCATCCGAAGTCCTCAAGCTCTTCCCCGCCCGACAGCGAAGTCGGCGCCACTGCGACGATCGAAAAATCCAGCCTGTCGTTGGTGTAGAAGAACTTGCTCGGCTCGAAGCCGAACCGGACCGAGACACGCTCCGTGCCCGAGATGTCGAGTTCGTAGTTGAAATCGGCGATCGAATTGGCGGCGTCGGCCGGCTTGCCGAACACATGATGGTTGGTCAGCAGCAAGCCGGGCCCGATCAGAAAGCCCGAGCCGTAGCCGAGCAGGTTCGATTTGAGATCCCTGAGCTGAATGCGGCAGACCGAGCGCGAGGCCGTGGTCCCCTTGGCGAGATAGTTGATGCTGTCGAGATCGTTGCCTTGGATGATCCGCTCCAGGCCGATCTCTGCCTTCTCCACGTCCTGCGTCTCGGCCAGCAGCTGGCGCTGGCGCAGGCGCATCTTGTCGACGGACATCTCGATCGGACCGTCGCCCAGTTTTCGGTTCAGGACTTCCGGTGAAAACTCGGCTTGCTTGAATCGCCGTTCTGCGCCCGCGATCAGGCTTGGCTTGATGAACATGATGACCTCTCGAAAATTCGGATGAACATCGACGTGTGGACGCTGAAAATTGCGCCAAGGCTGCAGTGCGGCCCGACCGGCCGTTCACTGCCAAGAATTGTTCAAAAATCGGGACCGGCCCGTTACTACTTAAGCCCGATAAACTTACGCCGCCACAACCGAAGCGTCAATCGATGCCGACGGCCGCTTGCGCGACATCATGTCATGGGAAGCGGCTTTGCTTGTGTGAACTACACAACAAATGAGCGATGTTCTCGCGTGCGTGCATCACGATTTCGAAAGTCCTTCTCGGGAGCGGACCGAAGACGAGTTTCTCTCGCTACGCCTTTCGATGCCACCGCCGCAGCGCCACCAATGCCCAGACCGCTTCGACCAGACCGAACGGCCCAGGCGCCCTGGAGAAAACCGTAGGCCGAGCCGAGCGCGCAGGACGCCGCGAACAGCAGCACGAACCAGTGGCTGCGGTCTTCCATCGCATAGCAGACCAGCATCGCCGCGACGGCCAACAGGCCGAATAGTGTCAGCACATCCATGTTCCGGGTTCACTCCGCAGCGCGACGCATGATATGCGCTAAATCCATGCCGGCTCTTATCCTGCCTCTCGTCGATGCTGCAACCTACTGGCCCGCGCGCGGCGCGCTGGTCGGGCTTGATTTGGGCACCAAGACCATCGGCGTTGCCGTGTCCGACCCGGACCGGCGGCTTGCGACCGGCGTCGAAACGGTACGGCGCAAGGCGTTCAAGCAGGACGCCGCCCGGTTGCTCGCGATTGCGGCCGAGCGCAAGGCGGCCGGTTTCGTGCTGGGCCTGCCCATCAACATGGACGGCAGCGAAGGACCGCGCGCGCAATCCACCCGCGCCTTCGCCCGCAACCTTGCCGGCCTTACCGCGCTTCCCATCGGCCTGTGGGACGAGCGGCTTTCGACCGCGGCGGTCGAGCGCGAGCTGATCGGCATGGACGTCAGCCGCGCCAAACGCGCCGAAGTGATCGACGAGCATGCCGCGATCTTCATCCTGCAAGGCGCGCTCGACCGCCTCGCCAATCTTAACGCCGCCTCGGGGACCGACTGATCCATGGCCGTCGTGATCGCGGCGCTGCTGCCGGTCTTCATCCTCATCGTGCTCGGCGTGGTGCTCAAGCGCAGCCTGATGCGGCTCGACACGCAATGGCACGGGCTGGAGCGGCTGACCTATTTCGTGCTGTTTCCGATGCTGCTGATCCAGACCCTGGTGAAGGCCGATCTGTCCAAGGTGCCGGTCGCCGGCGTCGGCGGCGCGCTGCTGCTGTCGGCGCTGGCGATGTCGCTGCTCTGCCTCGCGCTCCGCCCTGCGCTGGCGCGGCTCGGTATCGACGGGCCCGCCTTCACCTCGATCTTCCAGGGCGCGACACGCTGGCAGACTTATGTCGCGCTCTCCGTTTCCGCCAACATGTTCGGCGATGTCGGGCTGGCGCTGGCCTCCGTCGCGATGGTCGCGATCATCCCGCTGGTCAACGTGTTCAGCGTTGCCGTGCTCGCCCATTATGCTGCGCCAGAAAAGCAATCCGGCCGCGCCATCGTCATGACATTGGTGCGCAACCCCCTGATCTGGGCCTGCGCGATCGGACTGTTGGTCAACATCACCCACCTGCCGCTGCCGAAACTCTGGCATGAGGTGGCGGATGCGCTCGGCCGCTCCTCGCTCGCGATCGGCCTGCTCGTCACGGGGGCGGGATTGCATCTCGAAGGCCTGCTGCGCCCGAGCGCCGGCGCTGCCATCGGCGTCGCTTTCAAGCTCGTGCTGATGCCCGCACTTGCCCTCGCCCTCGCCGTCTGGTTCGGGCTGTCAGGCGAGAGCCTGGCGATCGTTGCGATCTGCTCCGCGGTCCCGACCTCTTCGAGCGCCTATGTCCTGGCGCGCCAGATGGGCGGCGATGCGCCGCTGCTGGCGCAGATCATCACGCTGCAGACGATTTTGGCAGCGATCACGATGCCGATCGCGATCGCGCTGGTGGCTTGACAATGGTCATTGCGCGCGCACCCGTCTCACCCCGTCATTGCGAGGAGCCCTTGCGACGAAGCAATCCAGGATCTTCCCGCGGAGGGATTCTGGATGCTTCGCTGCGCTCGCAATGACCGAATATGGACTAGCTCCCCAGCCACATCGTCAGCACCACGGCCGTCAAATTATTCAGCGCGTGCAGCACGATGGTGAGCCAGAGCGAGTTGGCCCGATAGCGCATGTAGCCAAACCACAGGCCGATGGAGAAGACTTCGGCGAGGAAGTACATGTCGTATTGCAGATGCACGACCGTCCACACCAGCGACGACAGGACGATCGCGCCGGGCACGCGCAGGAAGCTCGCCGACCAGCCGCGAAACAGGAATCCGCGCGCCAAGACCTCTTCCGACATCGGTGCCGCCACGCTGAAGGCGAGCAGCAGCATCACGGCGGCGCCCTTGTCGCGGCCCGATTTCAAGAGATCGGTCATGAAGCCCGGTGTCGCCTCGCGGCCTAGGGATCGCGATGTGACCTCCCAGGCCAGCACGATCACGATGAGACCGACGGCGCCGAACAGGAGTTGCTTCCATGACGGCCAATGCAGTGCGAGGTAATCGACGAAAGAGACCTTCTTGATGCGGATAGCCAGCCACACCACCGCCAGCGTCGCCGGCAATCCCATGATCACCGATAGCGCCAGCGCCTGCGGCTCGTGGCCGACGAGCTGAAGCGAGGCGAGATCCATCGGAAGGCCACGCTGCACCGCCAGCAGAACAATGGCGCCGATCTGCCCGATGAACATCGCGGCGAAAATAAGCAGGCCCCATATCGCCGTGCCCCAGAACTTCCAGACCCCCGGCGCCGCTGGCGTCACGGTCGGCGGCGGATGATCGGGATTGAGCGAGTCCATCAAAGCGCTTTCGTTTGGGGGAAGCATTCCGGGCTGGTCGGATTGCGATCTACTTCATCCGCGGCTGGATCGGGAAATCATAGGCTGCCCCACCGGCCCCTGGCAGGGAAAAATGCCACCACTCTTTCGAATAGTTCACAAAGCCTTGCCTGGCCATCGCAGCAACCAGCCGCCTGCGCCAGGCGCGCTGCTCCGGCGTGATTGACGGTGCCGCAGTATGGCCTTTCGTGTCGGTGCAGTCGTAGCCGGTGCCCATGTCGACGCTGCCTTCCGGCGCGCGCGTCTCGACGGAGGCCGTGCAGTCGGCATAGGTCCTTGACGGGTCGTACCTGCCCGAATTGTCAGCTTTGAGATCAACCAGCGTGAGATCGAGTGCTGCACCGGTGGAGTGCTGCGAACGGCTCGCGATGTAGCCGAGGCGGAACAGCTCGGTCTTCGCGATCTTCGGATTGTAGCGCCGCTCGGCGGCGGTCTCGTGGCCGTTCTGCGACCACTTGACCATGTCGAGCGAAGCCCGCGCCGGCCGGTAGCAGTCAAACATTTTCAGCGACAGGTTTTGCCCCGCCAGCTCCTCCTGCACCGCCTTCAGCCGCAGCCCCACCTCCCGCTTCACCACGCATTCGCCCGCACCGTAGCCGGCGAGCGGACGGCCGATGAAATTGTTCGAGGTGGCGTAGCGGATGTCCTGGACGATGCTCGGGTCGATGTCGCGCAAATAGACGAAGCCGCCGGGCAGCGATTGGGCGTGGGCGGATGAGATGAAGCCGATTGCCACGACCGCAGCCATTGTTGGTTTCACGCGATGTCTCCCATCGTCATGGCCGGGCTTGTCCCGGCCATCCACGAGGTTTTTGCGTCAAATGCGATAGAGATCGTGGATGCCCGGGACAAGCCCGGGCATGACGGAGAAAAACGCCAGCAGCTCCAGGCCGCGTCGTGCCACGCCGACAGATCAGGGGATAACTCACTTCCTCGCCTTTGCCCCTTGCTCCCCCCGCCATCCCCCCCTATAGCTCTGCTTTTAATGACATCGAAATCGACCTTCGTCCTCGGCCACCGGCATTTGCTGGGCATCGAGGGCCTTTCCGCGGCCGACATCACCGGCCTCCTCGACCTGTCCGAAGAATACGTCGAGCTCAACCGTCAGGTTGACAAGAAGCGCACCGTCCTGCGGGGACGGACGCAGGTGAACCTCTTCTTCGAGGCCTCCACCCGGACCCAGTCCTCGTTCGAGCTCGCCGGCAAGCGCTTAGGTGCCGACGTCATGAACATGTCGGTGTCCTCCTCGTCCATGAAGAAGGGCGAGACGCTGATCGACACCGCGATGACCCTGAACGCGATGCATCCGGACATCCTGGTGATGCGCCATCACGCCTCCGGCGCGGTGGAACTGCTGGCGCGCAAGGTTGACGGTTCCGTGATCAATGCCGGCGACGGCGCCCACGAGCATCCGACGCAAGCCTTGCTCGACGCGCTGACCATCCGTCGCAACAAGGGCCGGATCGAAGGGCTCGTGGTCGCAATCTGCGGCGACGTGCTGCATTCGCGTGTCGCCCGCTCCAACATCATCCTGCTCAACACGATGGGCGCCCGTGTCCGCGTGGTCGGCCCCACGACATTGTTGCCGCCCGGCATCGAGCGGATGGGCGTCGAGGTCGCGCGCGACATGCGCGAGGGACTCAACGGTGCTGACATCGTCATGATGCTGCGGCTCCAGCGCGAGCGCATGAACGGCTCCTTCGTGCCGTCGTCTTCCGAATATTTCCACTATTTCGGGCTCGACCAGAAGAAGCTCGCCTACGCCAAGCCGGACGCCCTGGTGATGCATCCCGGCCCCATGAACCGCGGCGTGGAGATCGACTCGATCGTCGCCGACGGCGCCCAGTCCCTGATCCGCGAACAGGTGGAGATGGGCGTCGCCGTGCGCATGGCGGTGCTGGAAGCGCTCGCCCGTAACCTGCCGAACGCGTGATGCCAATGTTGACCGATCGCCGCCCCATCCTGCTCGCCAACGCCCGCGTCGTCGATCCTTCCAGGGATTTCGACGGTGTCGGCGACGTTCTCATCGCCGATGGCATCATCCGCGAAACCCGCCGCGGCATTGGCGCTGCCGGCGTTCCCGAAGGCACCGACATCGTCAACTGCTCCGGCAAGGTCGTCGCGCCCGGCCTGATCGACATGCGTGCCTTCGTCGGCGAACCCGGCTTCAGCCATCGCGAGACCTTCGCCACCGCGAGCCAGGCGGCTGCGACCGGCGGCATCACCACCATTATCTGCCAGCCCGACACCTCTCCGGTGATCGATAATTCGGCGACCGTCGACTTCGTGATGCGCCGCGCCCGCGACACCGCGATCGTCAACATCCAGCCGATGGCGGCGCTCACCAAGGGCATGCACGGCGAGGAGATGACCGAGTTCGGCCTGCTCAAAGCCGCTGGCGCCATCGCCTTCGGCGATAGCGCCAGAAGCGTGACCAATGCGCAGGTGATGCGCCGCGCGTTGACCTACGCGCGCGATTTCGACGCGCTGATCGTCCACTACACCGAGGACCCCGATCTGGTCGGCGAGGGCGTGATGAACGAGGGCGAGTTCGCATCGCGCCTCGGCCTGGTGGGCATCCCGAATGCCGCCGAGGCGGTGATGCTCGAACGCGACATGCGCCTCGTGGCGTTGACCGGCGGCCGCTATCACGCGGCCTCGCTGACCTGCATCGACTCGCTCGACGTCCTGCAGCGGGCCCGCGATGCCGGGCTCGCGGTCAGCGCCTCGGTCTCGATCAATCATCTCGCGCTGAACGAGAACGACATCGGCCCCTACCGGTCGTTCCTGAAGCTGGCGCCCCCACTGCGGACCGAGAACGACCGCCGCGCGCTGGTGGCCGCAATCGCCTCCGGCCTCCTCGACGTCATCATGTCCGACCACAATCCGCAGGACGTCGAGGTCAAGCGCCTGCCGTTCGCGGAAGCCGCTCCCGGCGCCCTCGGTCTGGAAACCATGCTGCCCGCCGGCCTGCGCCTCGTTCACAATGGCGAACTGGAACTGAAGACACTGATCCGGGCGATGTCGACCCGCCCGGCCGAGTTGCTCGGCTTGCCTGGCGGAACCCTGCGCCCAGGCAGCCCGGCCGACGTGATCGTGATCGACCCCGATGTGCCCTGGGTGGTCGATCCCGCCGACCTCAAATCGCCCTGCAAGAACACCCCGTTCGACGAGGCCCGCTTTACAGGCCGCGTGGTGCGCACCATTGTCGGTGGTCGCACGGTGTACGAGCATGTCTGACGTGCGAGATCGCGCGATCGATATCCAGCCTTTGGAGATGAGCCATGGGGCTTGAAGCATTCCTGCCGGTGGCACTCGTGATCGGCTACCTCTTCGGCTCGATTCCGTTCGGCCTGGTTCTGACCAGGCTCGCCGGCACCCAGGATATCCGCTCGATCGGCTCCGGCAGCATCGGCGCCACCAACGTGCTGCGCACCGGACGCAAGAGCCTCGCCGCAGGCACCCTGCTGCTCGACGCGCTCAAAGGCACCGCGGCCGTGGTGATCGCCGGCTACCTTGCCGGCCCCAATGCCGCCATGGTGGCCGGGCTCGGCGCCTTCCTCGGCCATCTTTTCCCAGTCTGGCTGAAGTTCAAGGGCGGCAAAGGCGTCGCCGTCTATATCGGCATCCTGCTCGGCCTGTTTTGGCCCGGCATGGTGGTGTTCTGCCTGCTCTGGCTGGCGACCGCCCTCACTACCCGCTACTCATCGCTCTCGGCGCTGGTGGCGGCGTTTATCGCGCCAATGTTCCTGTGGTGGTTCGGGCACCTCGCGCTCGCAGCCTTGTTCGCGGTGCTGACGCTGCTCTTGTTCTACGCGCATCGCGAGAACATCAAGCGATTGCAAGGGGGCAAGGAAAGCCGGATCGGCGAGAAGGCTTAGAGCGTTCTCGAGCGAAGTGGATACGGTTCGCATCAGAGAACGCGTCAAACAAGAATCCAAAGCCGGGCATCTACGGATACCGAAGCGACCTTCTGCATTATATCTCAAATCCTGTTCGCTACTTGCGACCGAATCACGGTTGTATGGCGAGCGGGTTCCGAACCTGTCATCCCGACAGCGGAAATGGCGGCGGTTGCTCAGAATGAGCGAGAAAATTGGCGGCGCGTGTGACGAGGTTGGTTCACTCGGTGCTTCCGGCACCGCAGCAAGCCGGCTGCTCTCGACGACCAATATCTGGTCCGACGCGCCCTCGCCTCCACCTTCGCCAAAACCTGTTCCGGTTTTGCCGCCGGCGCCCCAACCCGATGTGATCGCGCCAGCGCCTGTGACAATCGAGGTCGTGAGCAGAGCTGCGCCGATCGCGACCGTGCAGCCGCGTTCCAACCAATGGCCGCCGCGGAGACTCTCGCTGGCCCTGCAGGGCGGCGGCACCTTTGCCGCCTTCACCTGGGGCGTGCTGGAGCGGCTGCTGGAAGACCCGATCGAGATCGACACCATCAGCGGCGCCAGCGCCGGCGCCGTCAATGCGTTCCTGCTCGCCTCGGGCCTCGCCGAGGGCGGCCGCGAAGCTGCACGCAGCCGGCTGAACCGGTTCTGGCTTCGCCTGATGCACGAGGGCTCGTTCCGCTCGCTGATGCTGGTCGGCGGCTTCTCGCCGGCGGGAAGCTCGGTCGCATTCGGTCCGACCTTGCGCTCCGGCCAGTTCGATCCATTCGATCTCGATCCGCTCAGGCAGGCGCTGTCGCGCGACATCGACTTTTCCGCATTGCGCAGTGCCCGCGCTCCCAAGCTGCTGATCGCGGCGACGCGGATCCGCGACGGGCATCAGCAGATCTTCCGCAACGACGCCCTCACCGCCGACGTCGCGCTGGCCTCGACCTGCCCGCCCCTGGTTCACTGCGCAGTCGAGATCGACGGCGAAGCCTACTGGGACGGCGGCCTCGGCGGCAATCCGCCCCTGCTGCGGCTGGTGCAGGAGACGACGACTTCCGACGTCCTGCTCGTCCAGGTCACGCCGACGCGCGACAGCTATGTGCCGATCACCCTCGCCGCGATCGACCGCCGGCTCGACCAGATCGCAGCCAATGCCGCGCTCAATGCCGAGATCGCGGCGATCGCATGGGCGCAGTCGCACGCAGCCTCTTCGCTGCGGCTCACCCGGATCGCGGCAGAAGACTCCATTGACGGCCTGGCGCAGCGCTCATCGACCGATCTCGGCCGCGGCTTCATTCGCCTCTTGCACCGAAGCGGCCGCGCAGCCGCCGAGCGCTGGCTCGGGCAAGGCGCGACGAGCAACGAGGCCCAACGCCAATCGCCCGTGGCGGAACCGGCGCTAGCCTGACTTCGCCAGCGCGTCTTCCAGGAACCACGCCGTCGCCAGCGCGCGCGCGTCGTTGCCGAAGCGCGCGATCACCTGCACGCCAACAGGCAGGCCACCCACCTTCAGCACCGGCACGTTGACGCAAGGGTTGCCCATCAGCGTCCAGAGCCGGTTGTAGCGGGGATCGCCCGTGGTCGCGAGCTCCTTGGCCGGCGGCGTGCCCGGCGCCGAATAGGTCAGGAGCGCGTCAAAACCCTCGAACAGCTCGCCGAGTTCGCGGCGGCCGCGGCGGCTGATCCGCCGCGCCTCGTCATATTCCTTCGGCGTCAGATGGGCCGTTGCATCGAGGCTTGCCCGCAGCATCGGCGCGATCTCGTCGTGACGCTCCGAAAACTCCCAGGCAAGCGCGCGATGGGCCTCGAAATCCTGGACGATGGGGTGGATGCGCCAGGCTTCCTGCACCCCCTGGGGCAGGTCGATGACCTGCACACTGGCACCGGCGCGCTCCGCCGCCTTGATCGCGGCCAGCAACCCCTCTTCCGCCGCCGGCTCCACGCCGCCGGCGAACTCCTGCCTGACGACGCCGATGCGCGGCGACGTCGCCGGAACGATGCCGGAAAATTCGCTGCGGCCCGTCATCGCCAGGAGTCCGCGCGCCAGGTCCTCCGCACGCGCGCCGAACAGGCCGACCGTGTCGAGCGCCCACGAGTAGCATTTGACTCCGACCGTCGGCAGCATTCGGAACGACGGCTTGATCGCAGCGGTCCCGCAATAGGCGGCGGGCCGGATCACCGAGCCGCCGGTCTGGGTCCCCAGCGCCAGCGGGATCATGCCGGCGCCGACCGCCGCCGCAGAGCCCGAGGACGAGCCGCCCGGCGAGTGGCCAAGGTGGTGCGGATTGAGTGTCGGGGTCGGATCGCGCGAGGCAAAGGCCGTGGTCGTGGTCTTGCCGATGATGGTGGCGCCTGCCCGCTTCAGCATCATCACCACGGGCGCATCCGCGCGCGGCTGCCAGCCGCGATAGATCTCGGAGCCCATCTCCGTCGGCATATTGGCGGTGTCGATGATGTCCTTGATGCCGACCGCGATGCCGCGCAGCGGACCGGAGGCTTGCGCTATTGCCGACTTGTCGTGGCGGACGAAGGCGCGGACGTCCTTCTCCCTGGCCTCGATCGCCGCATGCGACTGCGCGATCGCGGCATCGGGCGACAACTCGCCGGCTTCAATGCGACGCTGGAGATCGGCGAGTGAGATCATGGCAACATCCTTCTTATTGGGATCGCTTTTAGCATCGGGGCGAGGCCACGCAAGCACACGTCCCTGTTGCGCAACGCCCTCAGGTTGTTCCATGCTGCCCCTGCAAGGAGACACCGTGGACGCCATCAATCCAAGCATGGAGCTGACGGAGGCTGAACGGATCGACCGCCTGCGGCTGATCCGTTCCGACAATGTCGGGCCGCGCACCTTCCGCTCGCTGGTCGATCATTTCGGCAGCCCGCGCGCCGCGCTGGAGCGGCTGCCTGATCTGGCGCGCCGCGGGGGCGCGCAGCGATCGGGGCGCATCTGCAGCGCCGATGAGGCCAAGGCCGAGCTCGCCGCAAGCCGCAAATTCGGCATCGCCTGGCTCGCGCCGGGCGAGGACGGCTATCCGGCCCGGCTGGCGATGATCGACGATGCGCCGCCGCTGCTCGCCGTGCGGAGCGACAGGAAAACCTTGATGCGGCCGATGATCGCGATCGTCGGCTCGCGCAATGCTTCCGGCGCCGGACTGAAATTCGCAGGCATGCTGGCGCGTGAGCTCGGCGAAGCCGGCTTCGTGGTCATCTCCGGCCTCGCCCGCGGCGTCGACCAGGCCGCGCATCGCACGAGCGTCGAAAGCGGCACCGTCGCCGTGCTGGCCGGCGGGCATGACTGCATCTATCCGCCCGAACATGGTGATCTCCTCACTGCAATCCTCGACCACGCGGGCGCCGCGATCTCCGAGATGCCGCTCGGCCACGAGCCGCGCGCCCGTGACTTCCCTCGCCGCAACCGGCTGATCTCGGGCGCCTCGCTCGGCGTGGTCGTGGTGGAAGCGGCGCACCGCTCGGGTTCGCTGATCACCGCGCGCATGGCGGCCGAACAGGGCCGCGAGGTGTTCGCGGTGCCCGGCTCGCCGCTCGACCCGCGCGCCGCCGGCGCCAATGATCTGATCAAGCAGGGCGCAACGCTCGTCACGGAAGCCGCCGACATCGTCAACGCGGTCCAGCCGATCATGGAGCGGCCGCCGATGCATCCGGCCGAAGAGCCCGACAGCGAGCCGTTCGAGAGCGATCCGCAAGGCCACGACCGCGACCAGATCACCGGCCTGCTTGGGCCGACGCCAATCTCGATCGATGACCTCGTGCGCATGTCAGGAGCCTCGCCCGCGATCGTGCGCACCGTGCTGCTGGAGCTCGAGCTTGCCGGAAAGCTCGAGCGCCATGGGGGCGGATTGGTGTCGCTGGTTTAGGTCTCGTTGCGCGCGTCGAAGCGTGTGCGTGCCGCCGCGATCTGCTCCTGATGCGCGATCGCCCATTGCCCGAGCGCCTTTACCGGCTGTTGCAGCCCGCGACCAAGATCGGTCAGTTCGTAATCCACGCGCGGCGGAATGGTCGGGAAGATCGTGCGCGTGATGAGGCCGTCGCGCTCCAGCCCGCGCAGCGTCAAGGTCAGCATCCGCTGCGAGATGCCGTTGATCATGCGCTTGAGCTCGTTGAAGCGCTTCGGCCCGTCGCTGAGCATCATGATCACGAACACGCTCCATTTGTCGCCGACGCGCGACAGCACCGAGGCCACGCCGCGGCAGTCGGCATGGTCGGGATTCGGCCTCGGTGAGGCAGGCAAATCGATGTGCTCAAGTTTCAAGGATGTGTCCATGGCTCAAAAAAGTGCGTTCTTGCGGGGATTTTGATAGTCACTCATGTAGCTCTGGTTACAAACATATACCAGGGTGCTCCCGAATGAAACTTCTCCATATCGACTCCAGCGTGCTCGGCCCCCACTCCGTCTCCCGGCAGGTCTCCGCCGCCATCGTCGACCGGCTGCGCCAGGCGACGCCTGCGCTGGACATCGTCTATCGCGACCTGACCCAGAGCCCGCTCGCCCACCTCTCCGGCTCCCATCTCGCCGCCGCGCAAGGCGCACCTGCGCCGGCGGAGCTGGGCCCCGACCTCGCGGCGGGCGCGGCCGCGCTGGATGAGTTCCTTGCCGCCGACATCGTCGTGATCGGCGCGCCCATGTACAATTTCACCATTCCGAGCCAGCTCAAGGCCTGGATCGACCGCGTCCTGGTGGCGGGGAAGACGTTCAGCTATGGGGCGAACGGACCGCAGGGTCTTGCCGGTGGCAAGCGCGTGATCTTCGCAATCTCGCGCGGGGGCTATTACGGCGCGGGCTCGCCGGCCGCGTCGCTGGAGCATCTCGAAACGTATCTTCGTGGCGTGTTCGGCTTCATGGGCATTCACGCCCCCGAATTCATCAGTGCCGACGGCATCCAGGTCGGGCCGGAGCACCGCGAGAAGTCGCTCGCAAGCGCGCTTCAGGCGGCAACCAGCCTCCGGGCGGCCTGAGGCGACGCGCACATCATCAGCCGCCGCAACACCGCGTGCGGCGGCTGATCGAACGGCGCGCGAGCGACAACGCTAAAACCAGGCGCCCTGAATGCCGAGGATGACGGCGACGAGCGAAACGAACAGGCCGATACCGGCGAAAACAGCCACCCCGATGAACTCGGAGACGTCGGAATGCCTGGCGGGAACGGCGGAGTTTTCGGTGTAAATGGGCGGTGCTGAAATCAGAGAAATAATACGAGCTGCCTTTGGCATTTCGGGCTCCCTCGAAAATGAGTCTTGTGACCCCTGCCCGTAAAAGGGTCTTGCCAGCGCAAGCGAAGGTTCAACGCCTCACGCAAGGTTCAAGAAATACAGCTTGCGCAGTGCAGGAACCTGTCGGCGCAACCGCGCGGTCGCGCCGACTAGTTCGTTTTCACTTCACTTGATCAGCCGCGATAGATCGGTGCGCCGCTTGGAGAGGCAACCGCGCCGCCGTCCACGAAGATTTCCTGGCCCTGCACATGTGCGGAATCATCCGAAGCCAGGAACAGCACCGTCTTCGCAACGTGATCTGTTTCACCAATTCGGCCAAGCGGGGTCGTCAGCGCGATCCGCTTCTCGAACGCCTTCTCGGCTTCCGGTGTGGCGGTTGCTGCCCCCCAGATCGGCGTGCGGATCGCGCCGGGCGCGACCACATTGACGCGAATGCCGCGCGGCGACAGCTCCGAGGCCATGATCCGCGCCATCGCGCGCACGCCCGCCTTCGCGGCGCCGTAAGCCGAGTAGCCGGGAATCCCGAGCACTGAGATCACCGAGCCGTTGAGGATGATCGAGCCGTTGTCGTTGAGATAAGGCAGCGCGGACTGAACGGTGAAGAAGACGCTGGTGAGGTTGGTGCTGATGACCTTCTCGAACACGTCCAGCGTCGCCGAGCCGAGCGGCGTGCCGCCGGCGATGCCTGCATTGGCGAATACGATGTCGAACTTGCCGAACTTTTCGGCGCCCTTTTTGATCGCCGCTTCCGTCGCGGCGATGTCGGTAGCGTCGGCGGCGAGCGCGAGCGCGTTCGGCCCGAGCTCCTTCGCGGCGGCCTCCAGTCTCTCCTTGTTGCGTCCGGTGACCACCACCTTCGCGCCTTCGGCGACGAACAGCTTTGCGGTCGCAAGACCAATGCCGCTGTTGCCGCCGGTAATCAGGGCCGTCTTGTTCTTCAATCTCACGTTCGCCTCCAACGGTTGCATCATAAAACCAATTTGCCATCTAGGGCCTATGGTTTTATAATGCAACCACACAAGCGCGTGATGGGTTCTCGAGCGAACGCGAAAGACGAAGCAATGGTGAAACGAACGAGTTTCGAAGGCGATTCCTGCCCGGTCGCGCGAGCGCTGGAAGCGATCGGCGATTGGTGGTCGCTGCTGATTATCCGTGAGGCCCTGTCCGGCCAGCGCCGCTTCGGCGAGTTTCAGAGCAAGCTCGGCATGGCCAAGAACATCCTGGCGGCGCGGCTGCGCGCGCTGGTCGATCACGGCATACTGGCGACTGCCCCCGCCTCCGACGGCAGCGCGTATCAAGAGTATGTGCTGACGCCGAAGGGTCGCGGCACCTTCCCGATCCTGGTGGCGCTGCGGCAATGGAGTGAGGAGTTCGACAACCACCCGGAGGAGATCGCCACCATTCTGGTCGATCGCAAGAAGGGCCGCCCGGTACGCAAGCTCGAACTGCGCGCGGACGACGGCCGCCTGCTCACGCAGGCCGACACGACGCTCAAACTGCGGCCTGCACCGCGCCGCCGCTCGGCCTGACAGCGGCGCACTGCCACCACACTCGTCGTTGCGGGCCTTGTACAAAACATCGGCGAGGCCGAAGATGGTTGAACACCCGAAGCGGCGCCGCCATGCCCCTGCTCGCCATCGTCTATTTTTCCATTTCCGGCACCACCGAGCGGCTGGCGCATGCAATGGCGCGGGGAGCGGACGGTATGGCGGAGATCGCGTTTTGTCGGATCGTCGGCGACGACATCGTGTCAGGCCGCTTCCAGAATGAGAGCCTGTTGGAGTCGATCGACCGCGCCGGCGCGGTCGCGTTTGGCAGCCCGACCTATATGGGCGGGCCAGCGGCCCAATTCAAAGCCTTCGCAGACGCTTCAAGCGACCGATGGAGCAAGCAGCGATGGGCCAACAAGATCGCAGGCGGCTTCACGACCGGTGCCTGCGCGGGTGGCGACCAGCTCCACGCGCTGACCTACTTTTCTATTCTGGCCGCCCAGCACGGCATGCTCTGGTGCGGGCTCGACATTCCCGGGGGCGAGGACCCGAGCGATCGTAACCGGTTGGGTAGCCAACTAGGCCTGGCGACACACTTGGTCGACGGCACGTTGCCTCAGAGCGACGTCAGCACGGCCGAGTATCTCGGCCAGCGATTGGCCAAAATGGCACGCCGCAACGGCTAACCTCACCCGTCATTGCCGAGGTTGAAGGAGTGCCGCATCCTCACGACAGCTTGCGCTTGCTCCGCAGCCGCAGATGCTCGTCGGCCTCGAGCTTGGTCATCCCCAGGAGATGATGCAGCACGTCGAGCTTGTGGCGCTCGGCGAGCTTGCGCAGCGTCCCGACCTGCTCGGCGATGAAGGCGACGGCCTCGTCCGCCCCGCCCTCTCCCGGTTCCTCGTAACGCGAGCCTCCCGCCGCCCGCGATGCGGCGGCCGCCCGTTTCTTCCCTGGCCTAGCCACCAGCCCCTACCCGAATCCATGCCCCACAGAAACATTACGCCGGCATCGGCCGCAACTCAAAGGCGGTATTCTGCAACTTTCTCGATATGAAACTTTTCTCATCTAGGGGGCTTTCAACACCCTTCGATTTGACAGAGACGGCCTCACCACCCATGTTCGGGACGAAGCGGCCGACCCGAATCTCATCGAATTCGGCCCAGAATTTTCCCATAAGTTACTGGAACTACATGAATATCGTCATTGTGGAGTCGCCGGCGAAAGCCAAGACGATCAACAAGTATTTGGGCTCGTCCTACGAGGTTCTGGCCTCGTTCGGCCATGTCCGGGACTTGCCGGCGAAGAACGGCTCCGTCGATCCCGACGCCAATTTCAAGATGATCTGGGAGATCGATCCCAAGGCGGCTGGCCGGCTCAACGACATCGCAAAATCCCTGAAGGGCGCCGATCGCCTGATTCTCGCCACCGACCCTGATCGGGAGGGCGAGGCCATCTCCTGGCACGTGCTGGAGGTGCTGAAGGAAAAGCGCGCACTGAAGGACCATAAGATCGAGCGGGTGGTGTTCAACGCGATCACCAAGCAAGCGGTCTCGGACGCGATGAAGCATCCGCGCCAGATCGATGGCGCGCTCGTCGACGCCTATATGGCGCGCCGCGCGCTCGACTACCTCGTCGGCTTCACCCTCTCCCCCGTGCTGTGGCGCAAGCTGCCGGGCGCCCGCTCCGCCGGCCGCGTGCAGTCGGTGGCGCTGCGCCTTGTCTGCGACCGCGAGCTCGAGATCGAGAAGTTCGTCGCGCGTGAATATTGGTCGTTGGTCGCGACGCTGCTGACCCCGCGCGGCGATGCGTTCGAGGCCCGCCTCGTCGGCGCCGACGGCAAGAAGATCCAGCGCCTCGACATCGGCGCCGGCGCGGAAGCCGAAGACTTCAAGAAGGCCTTGGAGGCGGCGGCTTACGCCGTGACCTCGGTCGACGCCAAGCCGGCCCGGCGCAACCCGCAGGCGCCATTCACGACCTCGACGCTGCAGCAGGAAGCCAGCCGCAAATACGGCTTTGCGCCGGCGCACACGATGCGCATCGCCCAGCGCCTCTATGAGGGCATCGACATCGGCGGCGAGACCACCGGACTCATTACTTATATGCGTACCGACGGCGTGCAGATCGATCCGTCCGCCATCACCCAGGCGCGCAAGGTGATCGGCGAGGATTACGGCAACGCCTATGTGCCTGACGCCCCCCGCCAGTACCAGGCCAAGGCCAAGAACGCCCAGGAAGCCCACGAAGCAATCCGCCCGACCGACATGTCGCGCCGCCCCGACAGCATGAGCCGCAAGCTCGATGCCGATCAGGCGAAGCTCTACGAGCTGATCTGGAAGCGCACCATTGCGAGCCAGATGGAATCGGCCGAGCTGGAACGCACCACCGTCGACATCACGGCGAAGGCGGGCGGCCGCACGCTGGAGCTGCGCGCCACCGGCCAGGTCGTCAAGTTCGACGGCTTTCTTGCGCTCTACCAGGAAGGCCGCGACGACGAGGAAGACGAGGATTCCCGCCGCCTGCCCGCGATGAGCCCGAACGATGCGCTCAAGCGGCAGTCGCTTGCCGTCACCCAGCACTTCACCGAGCCGCCGCCGCGCTTCTCCGAGGCCTCGCTGGTCAAGCGCATGGAAGAACTCGGCATCGGCCGGCCCTCGACCTATGCCTCGATCCTCCAGGTGCTGAAGGACCGCGGCTACGTCAAGCTGGAGAAGAAGCGCCTGCACGGCGAGGACAAGGGCCGCGTCGTAGTCGCGTTCCTCGAGAGCTTCTTCGCCCGCTATGTCGAATACGATTTCACCGCCAATCTGGAAGAGCAGCTCGACCGCATCTCCAACAATGAGATCTCCTGGCAGCAGGTGCTGAAGGACTTCTGGACCGGCTTCATCGGCGCCGTCGACGAGATCAAGGACCTGCGTGTGGCGCAGGTGCTCGACGTCCTCGACGAGATGCTCGGACAGCACATCTATCCACCTCGGCCCGATGGCGGCGACATCAGGCAGTGCCCCAGCTGCGGCAATGGCCGCCTCAATCTGAAGGCCGGCAAGTTCGGCGCCTTCGTCGGCTGCTCGAACTATCCGGAGTGCCGCTACACCCGCCAGCTCGCCGCCGACGGCGAAGCCAGCGCCGACCGTTCGCTCGGCCAGGATCCCGATACGGGTCGCGATGTCTGGGTCAAGGCCGGCCGGTTCGGCCCCTACATCCAGCTCGGCGAGCAGAAGGACTATGAGGAAGGCGAGAAGCCGAAGCGCGCAGGCATTCCCAAGGGCACCTCGCCCGGTGATGTCGACCTCGAGCTCGCGCTGAAGCTGCTGTCGCTGCCGCGCGAGATCGGGAAGCACCCGGAAACCGGCCAGCCCATCACCGCCGGCCTCGGCCGCTTTGGGCCGTTCGTGAAGCATGAGAAGACCTATGCCAGCCTGGAAGCCGGCGACGAGGTCTTTGACATCGGCCTCAATCGCGCGGTGACGCTGATCGCGGAAAAGGTTGCCAAGGGCCCTAGCCGCCGTTTCGGCGCCGATCCCGGCAAGGCGATCGGCGACCATCCGACGCTCGGCACCGTCACCGTCAAGAGCGGCCGTTACGGCGCTTACGTCACGGCCGGCGGCGTCAACGCCACAATCCCCGCCGAGTTCGAAAAGGACACCGTCACGCTGCCGCAGGCGATCGCGCTGATCGACGAGCGCGCCGCCAAGGGCGGCGGCAAGACCAAGGCGAAGAAGGCGGCAAAGCCGGCCAAGGCCAAGAAGGCAGCGGCGAAGGCCACGGATGGCGAGGACGCCGCGCCAAAGCCGAAGAAGCCGGCCGCAAAGAAAGCTGCGGCCAAATCGAAAACCGAATCCACCAGCAAGGCGCGCGCAGCCGTGTCGTCGACGGCCAAAACGTCGCCGACCAAGGCCGCGAGCGCCAAAGCTCCGGCCAAGAAGAGCGCCGGCACGACCTAGAGGTTAAGTGAAACGCAAGAATGACCATGGCTTTCCCGACCGGAACGCCGTCGTCGCCTTCATCAAGGCACATCCAGGAAAGGTCGGGACTCGCGAAATTGCACGCGAGTTCGGGCTGAAGAACGCCGATCGCGCCGAGCTCAGGCGCATGCTGCGCGAACTCGCCGATGACGGCGTCGTCAAGAAGAAGCGCCACACGATCTCCGAGCCGGACAGCCTGCCGCCGACGCTGGTCGCCGACATCACCGGCCGCGACGCCGACGGCGAGCTGGTCGCCTCCCCCACCGAATGGGACGAGGTCGAAAGCGGCGAACCGCCAAAAATCCTGATCACGATGCCGCGCCGGCCAAAGCCCGGCACCACGGCCGGCGTTGGCGATCGCGCGCTGGTGCGCGTCGAGCGCTCCGATGAGACCGACGGCCCGGCCTATCGCGGCCACATCATCAAGGTCTTCGACAAGGCCAAGACCCGCATCCTCGGGGTGTTCCGCAGCCTTCCCGAAGGCGGCGGACGGCTGGTCCCGGTCGACAAGAAGTCCGCCGACCGCGAGCTCAACATTGCAGCAGCCGATACGCATGGCGCGCAGGACGGTGACCTCGTCAGCGTCGACATCGTCCGCACGCGCAGCTTTGGGCTGGCGTCTGGCCGGGTGAAAGAGAAGCTCGGCTCGGTCAAGTCGGAGAAGGCGATCAGCCTGATCGCGATTTACGCGCACGACATCCCGCTGCAATTCCGCCCCGCGGCAGAGCGCGAGGCCGAAGCAGCGGAGCCCGCCAGTTTGAAGGGTCGCGAGGACTGGCGTGACGTGCCGCTCGTCACCATCGATCCGCCGGATGCGAAAGACCACGACGACGCGGTGCACGCGCAGCCTGACGACGACCCCAACAACAAGGGCGGCTTCATCGTCAACGTCGCCATTGCCGATGTGAGCTTCTACGTCCGGCCCGGCACCGCGCTCGATCGCGACGCGCTCGACCGCGGCAACTCCGTGTATTTTCCCGACCGCGTTGTGCCGATGCTGCCCGAGCGCATCTCCAACGACCTCTGCTCGCTGGTGCCGGGCGAGCCGCGCGGCGCGCTCGCGGTGCGCATGGTGCTCGGCCCCGACGGCCGCAAGCGCTCGCATAGTTTCCACCGCATCCTGATGCGCTCGGCCGCGAAGCTGAGCTACGCGCAGGCGCAGGCTGCGATCGATGGGAGGCCGGACGACACCACCGGTCCCCTGCTCGATCCGATCCTGAGGCCGCTCTATGCCGCCTACGCCTGCGCCAAGCGCGCACGCGACGAGCGCGATCCGCTCAACCTTGATCTGCCGGAACGCAAGATCCTGCTGAAGAGCGACGGCACGGTCGACCGTGTCATCGTGCCTGAAAGGCTCGACGCGCACAAGCTGATCGAGGAGTTCATGATCCTCGCCAACGTCGCCGCGGCCGAGATGCTGGAGAAGAAATCGCTCCCGCTGATCTACCGCGTGCATGACGAGCCGACCTTGGAGAAGGTCCACGCGCTCGCGGAATTCCTGCAGACGCTCGACGTCCCCTTCGCGAAATCCGGCGCGCTGCGGCCCGCTCTTTTCAACCGCGTGCTGGCCCAGCAGGAAGGCCACGACCATTTTCCGCTGGTGAGCGAAGTCGTGCTGCGCGCGCAGGCGCAGGCTGAATACTCGTCGGAAAATTACGGTCATTTCGGCTTGAACCTGCGCCGCTACGCGCATTTCACCTCGCCGATCCGTCGCTATGCCGACCTCGTCGTGCACCGCGCGCTGGTCCGCGCGCTCGGCCTCGGCGAAGGCGCCCTGCCCGACAGCGAGACGCCGGAAAGCCTTGGCGAAGTCGCAGCGCACATCTCGATGACCGAGCGGCGCGCCATGAAGGCGGAGCGCGAGACCGTCGACCGCCTGATCGCCCATCACCTCGCAGACCGCATCGGCGCAAGCTTCCAGGGCCGCGTCTCCGGCGTCACGCGCGCTGGCCTGTTCGTCAAGCTTGCCGAGACCGGCGCCGACGGTCTGATCCCGATCAGATCCCTCGGCACGGAATATTTCAACTATGACGAGAGCCGGCACGCGCTGGTCGGCACGCGCAGCGGCACCATGCATCAGCTCGGTGACGTGGTCGATGTTCGTCTCATAGAAGCGGCCCCCATCGCGGGCGCGCTGCGCTTCGAGCTGCTGTCGTCGACCAGTGAAAGCGCGCCGCCCGGCCGCAGACCAACTGGCACACAACGCCGCCCCTCGTTCAAGGCGCACCCCGGACGCAGTCCGGATAAGAAACGCAAGCCGACAAAGCAGAAGTCCGGCAAGCCGAAGAAGGGCAAAGGAAAGAACAAGGGAAAAGGCGGAGGTAAAAAGGGCAAAGCGTGGTGACGATGAGCACGGCCCCAAAAATCTGGACGCGCGAGACGGGTCTTATCGAGAAGCGCGATCTCTGGACGGCGATGAAGCGCGGCTTTCGCGGCCGCTGCCCGCGCTGCGGCGAGGGAAAGCTGTTCCGCGCCTTCCTGAAGACCGCCGATGATTGCGCCAAATGCGACCTCGACTTCACGCCGCATCGTGCGGACGATCTGCCCGCCTATCTCGTCATCGTCATCGTCGGCCATATCGTGGTACCCGCCATCCTCTGGATCGAGACCAATTACACGACACCGGTCTGGATCAGCTTCGCGGCCTATCTGCCCTTCACCTTCGTGGCCTCGCTCGCGCTGCTGCAGCCGATGAAGGGAGCTGTGGTCGGCTTGCAATGGGCTCTGCGCATGCACGGGTTTGACGAGAACCCTCCGGATGGTATTCCGCCTGTATAAGCAAAATAAACAGGAACGGTCTGGGTGAGGACATGACGGATACGACGCACGTCGCGGAGAAGGCAAAGGTTCACGAGGAGAAGGAAGCCGATCACCATCCCTATTTCCGCCCGAGGGATGCGGCGACCCTGATCTTGGTCGATCGCAGCGGCGCCATTCCGAAGGTGCTCGTTGGCAAACGCCATGACAAGGTGGTGTTCATGCCCGGCAAGTTCGTCTTCCCCGGCGGGCGCGTCGACAAGGCCGACTACCGCGTGCCGTGTGCGGCGCCGATCACGGCAGAGTTGGAGGCCAATCTCGCCAAGGGCAGCCCGAAGACGCCGGCCTCACGCGCGAAGTCGCTCGCCATCGCCGCGATCCGCGAGGCTTGCGAGGAGACCGGTCTCTGCCTCGGCCGCAGAGCGGAGGGCAAGGCGCCGAAGCTCGATGGTCCCTGGAAGCCGTTTGCGGATGCAGGCCTGTTGCCCGATCCCTCCGGCCTGTTCCTGATTGCCCGCGCCATCACCCCGCCCGGCCGCGTCAAGCGCTTCGACACGCGCTTCTTCACCGCAGATGCCTCCGCGATCACCCACCGCGTCGACGGCGTGATCCACGCCGACGCCGAACTGGTCGAGCTGGTCTGGGTCGAGCTCGGCTCGAAGCCGCTCGCCGATCTGCATCCGATGACGCGCAACGTGCTCAACGAGCTCGACACCCGCCTCGCCACCGGCCCGCTCCGCCACGATGCACCGGTGCCGTTCTTCCATTTCTACGGCGGCAAGATGCAGAAGGATATTTTGAGCTGACTTGTCATTCCCGGCGCGCGCAGCGCGAGCCCGGAATGACGAGATTGTGCTGAGCTCACATCGAAAAACAAAATAATCTTCCCGCCTTCCCCGATGGCGGAGTTCCCGCGCATGCCTATGTCTTCCCGAGCGTCACCAAGAACGGACACCGGGCGATGGCACAACGGCAACTCAAGCTTGGCGCGTTCATGCGCCCGATCAGCATCCACACCGGCGCCTGGCGCTATCCCGGGGCCTGGCCTGACGCCAATTTCAACTTCTCGCACATCAAGCAGCTGATCCAGAAGCTCGAGGCCGGCAAGTTCGACGCCTTCTTCATGGCCGATCACCTCGCCGTGCTGAACATGCCGATCAACGCGCTCAAGCGCAGCCACACGGTGACCTCGTTCGAGCCGTTCACGCTGCTGTCGGCGCTCTCGGCGGTCACCGAGCGCATCGGCCTGATCGCGACCGGCTCGACCACGTTCGACGAGCCCTATCACGTCGCACGCCGCTTCGCTTCGCTCGACCATCTCAGCGGCGGCCGCGCGGGCTGGAACATCGTCACCACCTCGAACCCGGACGCGGCGCTGAATTTCGGTCTGGATGACCACATGGAGCACGCCGAGCGCTACAAGCGGGCCCGCGAGTTCTACGACGTCGTCACGGGCCTATGGGATTCCTTCGCCGACGACGCATTCGTGCGCGATGTCGAAAGCGGCGTGTTCGTCGATCCCGCGAAGATGCATGTACTCGACCACCAGGGCAAATATCTGAAGGTGCGCGGCCCCCTCAACATCGCCCGTCCGGTGCAAGGCTGGCCGCTGATCGTGCAGGCCGGCGCGTCGGAAGACGGCAGGCAGCTCGCGGCTGAAACCGCGGAAGCCGTGTTCACCGGCGGCGGCAGCCTCGCCGATAGCCAAAAGCTTTATGCCGACATAAAGGGCCGCATGGAGAAGATCGGCCGCGACCCCGAGCACCTCAAGATCCTCCCCGGCGCCTTCGTCGTGGTCGGCGACAGCGTCGACGAGGCCAAGGAGAAGCGCGCGCTGCTCGACAGCCGCGTGCATTACGACAGCGCCATCGCCTCGCTCTCCGTCGTTCTCGGCACCGATGCCTCGGGCTTCGATCCCGATGGGCCCCTGCCCGAGATTCCCGAGACCAATGCCAGCAAGAGCGGCCGCCAACGGATGGTCGACCTCGCCAAGCGCGACAAGCTCACCGTGCGTCAGCTCGCCCAGCGCGTCGGCGGCTATGGCGGGCTGTCCTTTGTCGGCACGGCCAAAACCATTGCCGACCAGATGGAGGAATGGCTGGTCGGGCGCGGCTCCGACGGCTTCAACATCATGTTCCCGTTCCTGCCCGCCGGCCTCGATGATTTCGTCGACAAGGTGGTGCCGGAGTTGCAGCGCCGCGGGATTTTCCGCAAGGAGTATGAAGGTGCCACTCTGAGAGAGAATCTGGGCCTGCCGCGGCCGAAAAACCGGTTCTTCGAGGCCTAATGGGCCCGTTTCGGGTGGTTTTTGGGGTCTAAAACCTTGACATCAAGCGGTTTCTGGCTAGGTTGCCGGCCAACGCGGGCCGTTTGGCCGGCTCCAGATTCCCTTCATTCCTGAGGTTCTGAACATGGCCAAAGCGGTCACCATCAAGGTCAAGCTCGTGTCCTCGGCCGACACCGGCTTCTACTACGTCGCCAAGAAGAATTCGCGCACCATGACCGACAAGCTGGTCAAGAAGAAGTACGATCCGGTCGCGCGCAAGCACGTCGAATTCCGCGAAGCCAAGATCAAGTAAGATCGCGGCAAGCGTTGTAGAGTTTGCGGGGCCCTTGCGGGCCCCGTTTTTGTTTTTGGCTCCGCTCGTGTCCCCGGACGCGGTGCAGCGTGCAACGCTGCTCCGCAGAGCCGGGGCCCAAAGCGACGCGGCGACGCGGCGACGCGATCCACATTCGCCTGACTGCGACGTCGATGCCGAGTCATCGAGCAGACGTCACTTCAACCCTCGGTTGCTCCATCCCAAATGTGTGTTAGCGTGCACTACCGGGGGCATTTCCGCCCGGCATTGAAGGACATGGTCATGAGATTGTCATCAAGCCTTGTCGTGCCTTCAACCATCGCTGCCTTGTCGACCATTTTGCTGTGCACCTCGGCAGCATCGCAAATCCCGACAGGCTCCGCTGCCACGCTTCCCCCCATCACGGTCGATGCGGCAAAACCGGTGGCGAAACCGCATGCGCCGCAGCGCGCGGCAAGCACCGGCACATCGCGCCGGACTCCGGCGGCTCGAACGACGTCGACGGCCGCCCGAACGCCGTCCTATGCGCCGGGCTCAGCAATGGCGAGGCTTGCCAGCCTGGAGAAAGTCGCTAGCAGCTGCAACGGTGGCTGTGCATCAAGCTTTTCAAATGGCAAGGAGCCCTGGGTTGGATGCAGCCTGTCGGGCGGCAACATAGACTACGGACCTTTCTCGCCAACCTGCCGAGACACCATCACCCACAAATCCTTCCTCGATTGCGTCGAGACCAGAACGTTCCTAGGCGACAACCGAAACAAGGCGCACTGGTTGTGCAGCAGCCTGGCCGCCGGCAACAGGTTCAAGGTCGCCGATCTCAAGCGGTCAGGACGCACGCGTTAGCCCATACCGTCGGCCGACTTCCTGGCTATTTGAACTTGGGCCGGGCTGTTGGCCAATGCCGGTCGCGGATCGCCGGACCTCGTCCGGCGGTTGCGGCAAGCACGCCGACCTACGCAAAGCCAATCATCAAGCAAGATGGCGCACGGCGTTGAAGAGCTTGGCGGGGCCGCTGCGATCAATTTGCTGAAATGCAGCGCTTTTGACGGCGAACGCCGTGAGCGACAGATCCCCCGATCAGCTCCCGCATTGGCGCGGCGGCAGCCGGCCCCCGCGCCGCTCGGTGCTGGCTCGCGGGCTTCGCCTTCCGCGATCCGTCCACGGTCAGGGTGAACGTCGCCGCGTCCTAGCTGCTTTCTACCGCGTCATCTCACCGCGAACGGCGCCTGATAGGGCCGGCCGAAGGGGACCCCGTTGATGACGGTCTGGAACGGCTTGAGATAGGCCTTCCCTTCCCTCTTGTTGTTGCGGGTGTCAAGGAAGCTGACCGGCCCCTCCACCAGCTCCATGATGGCGACGTCGCCGGGCGCACCGACCTGCAAAGTGCCGATCTTCGGCGCGCGATTGATGATTTTCGCCGGGGCGGTGGTGGCCATCGCGACCACCTGCTCCAGCGTAAAGCCGAGCGTCATGAACTTGCTCATCACGTTGGGCAGGAACGGAATGCCTGGCGAATTACCGGAGAAGACATGGATGTCGGAGGAGATCGTGTCCGGCGTGCATCCGCCGGGAATCGCCACCTCCGCCACGGTGAAATCGAAACTGCCGCCGCCGTGACCGACGTCAAACATGACGCCGCGCTGCTTGGCAGCCAGAGCCGCAGGCAGCAGCTTGCCGTCTTGAACGATATTGGTGAAGACGTTCGTCATGTTCGGCGCGCCCGAATAGGCATGCGTCAGCACGTCGCCCGGGCGGAGCAAGTCGAGAATTTGCGACATCAGCTCCTTGGACTCGACGCCGCCGATATGCACCATCATCTTGGCCGGCCAGCCGCACATCTCGCAAGCCTGGATGCCGCGCTTCAGCGGCTCGAGCCCGTGCTTATAGATCACGTTCTCCGACATCCGCACTTTGACCCCGAGCAGGAAATCGGCGTTCTCGGCGAGCGCCATCGCGCAGGCTTCGGTCTGTGCGACGTCGATATTGTAAAGCTCGGCGGCCGGGAACGCCGAAAGTCCGTTATTGGCGATATGGACGAAGGCGTACATCCGCGCCCTTGTCTGGGCCACGATGAACCGGCGCAACGCCGCCAGATTGTTGACCCCGGCATCGCCCGCCGAGACGACGGTTGTCGTAGCCTGGAATTGCACGAGCTCGTCCGCGGGAATGCCGATTGCCGAGCCGTAGGGATAGACGTGACTATGCAGATCGATGAGACCGGGCATCACGAGCTTGCCCGACGCGTCGATGCTCTTCAGCGTGCGCTCGGCAGGAATCGTCTCCTGTACCGTCTCAATGACGCCCCAGCGGATACCGATATCGCGTCTGGCGCGCAGCGACTGGCTGGGGTCGAGAACCTCACCGCCGCGGATCACCAGATCGTATTTGTCGTTCGGCCCCATCGCGGCTTGCACCGGTGAGGCGAGGCCGACGGCGGCCACTGATGTCGAAAGTGCCAGGAAATCGCGGCGTGACAACGCGGACATGATGATCCCCCCTGTGCTTTTTTTGTTCGCGCTTCGACGAGTTGCTTCGCCTTCGGCGTCAACGCAGAGCTTAGAACGAATGCAGTGCCAAAGCCAGTTCGCTCGATGATCCGATCCTGTGGCCGCCTACGCGGCTGGCCGGAACGATCCCTATTGGGGCCGCATGAGCCGCACCGCGGACGGGCAACGATTCCGCTTGGGTCAAATTGCGACCTTTGGTCCATCGAATTGGACCTAAAGTACCGGCCGTCGAGGGCGCGGGGGCAGCCTGACCACTCGGCAATATGCGCGTCAATTATCGGGCTGGCTGGCCGGTATAGGGTTGGATCCTCACCTGTTTGGAACGCATTCGCTCCGTCGAACAAAAGCGACCCTTATCTATCGGCGCACGGGCAACCTGCGAGCCGTGCAGCTGCTTCTGGGACACACCAACAGTACCGCCGATACCTGGGAATTGAAGTGGCCGATGCGCTTGCAATAGCAGAGCAAGTCGACGTCTGAACTAAGTGCGCAGAGCGGACATACTCTGCCCCTTTCTTGCAGCCGGCTTCGGGCCATCAGCGGACATGGTCTCGGGTGAAAGCGAATCTACAATTCGGCAGGAATGGGCAGCCAAGAAGACTCCAGTAGCTTCTTCATTTCCCTAGCCCGTTCATCTGCTTCCGCGATCATTTTGATTGCTGTCTCGCGGTGTATAAGGCCACTTTGTTCAAGCTGGCGGCAAAGTTCAGCTCGCTCCTTCATGCCCACCATCACCGCTGAAAGCGAAACCTCCAGCCGCTTCAATTGAGACTCCATCATAGTCTCGGGTGAGAGCTTGTGGCCGATGTGGCACTCGAAATGAGGCGCCGGCTCTGCGATCATGGGAAACAACGCGCCCCCGCACTCGGGGCAGGTGATGGTATATGGCCTTTGCATGTTGTAGCCGGTCATCGTCGGGCCTCAACACAGGATTCTATCGCTCCCGGAATTTCTCTTATTGAAGCGACACGAGTCGGTGTCATCCGTTTCAGAGCTGCTTCCGGCATGTCAGGCACAAGCGCATCTGTGGGGTTCTGGACAATGGTCTGGCCACCTTGACTCTGGATAGCGATGAGCCCGCTCACACCGTCATCCAGCCGGCCACTAAGAAGGATACCGATGACGCCTCGACCATGACTTCCCGCAACAGACCTGAACATCGGGTCTATCGCGGGACGGGACCAATTCTCGGTCGGGCCGTGGCTCAGCTTGAGCCGGTCCCCCAGCGTGCAGAGGTGATAATCGGGCGGGGCTATGTAGATGTGATTGGGCACCATCAGGCTGTCATTGCGCGCGTGCGAAACCGCGAGTTCGGAATGCCGCTGCAGCACTTGCGGCAAGGAAGAACCCCTGCGCCCGATATGGCTCGTGATGAGAATGCTCGCACGCCACATAAGATCGAACTTTTGAACTAGCCTGATCAGCGCCTCCACGCCACCCTGAGAACAGCCAATCGCTATGATGATGTTTTGGTCAGGCACACAGAACAAGCTTAGGAACAATGAAAGGTTCCCGTGATCGCCCCCAGGGGCCGATCAAGAGCCTGGAACGTCTGCTTTGAGTCAGAAGCGGCCGATCACGACCGGGCGACGCGGCGTCCGCTGTAAGGTCCCAAGCGGACGCTCAGAAGCGCGCACCCTCCCCGCCTTACGCCGTCCCCAACACCGGCGCCGGCGGCTGCGACGGTCTGATCAGCGCGAACGCGACCTGCACGATGCCGCCGGCCAGACCCAGCGCCACGCCGATGCGCCAGGCCATGGTGTAGGAGCCGAGCGCGTCATAGAGCACCCCGCCTCCGTAGGCGCCGAGGAAGCTGCCGATCTGGTGGCTCATGAACGCAAGGCCCTGGATCATCGCCTGCCAGCGCAGGCCGAACATCTCGGCGACCGCGCCGGCGACCAGCGGGCCGACGCCCATCCACAAAAAGCCCATGATCGCCCCAAACAGCAGTGTCGAGAACGGCGTCGCCGGCAGCATGAAGTACCAGGCGAGCGCGAGCGAGCGCAGGACGTAGATGCCGCCGAGCAGCACCAGCTTGTTCCAGCGCTGGCCGGCCCAGCCGAAGAACAGCGAGCCCAGCACGTTGAAGCCGCCGATCATGCCGAGCGTCTGCGCGCTCAGCATCGGATCGAGACCGCAGATCGCCAGATAGGACGGCAGATGCGTGGTGAGGAACACCAGCTGCATGCCGCAGACGAGATAGGCGCAGGTCATCACGACGAATGACGCGTTGCCGAACGCGGTTTTTGCCGCGGTCATCGCCGTAGCATCGGCGATCTCGTCGGCCGCCGGCTTCGGCAGCGGCACCTGATCGACGCGACCGGCATACCACGCCGCCGGAATCATCAGCACCGACATGACGACGAAGCCGGCGAGCCCGACGCGCCAGCCAAATCCTTCGTTGAGCATCTGTCCGATCGGCGCTGACAGCAGCGCGCCGAGCGAGCCCGCGCCGGAAACGATGCCGAGCACGGTGGAGCGCACCGTCGCAGGGACCGCGCGCGCGGCCACCGACATCGCGATCGCCGCCGCGGTACAGGCCAGCGACGTCCCGATCAACACGCCGGCCCCAATCATGATGCTGACGAGCCCGTTCGCGGTCGCCATCAGAATGAGACCGAGGATGTACATCAGCGATCCCACGATCATGATGGGACGGAAGCCGTAGCGCACCGTCATCGCGCCGGCGAGCGGCTGGAGAAAGCCCCAGGCGAGGTTTTGCACCGCGAGCGCCAGCGTGAAGTCCGAGATCGAAAGGTGGATGTCATGCGTCAGCGGCTGCATGAAGATGCCGAGCGACTGCCGCAGCCCCATGCTCAGCGTCAGCATGATCGAGGCGCCGATCAGGATGGGCAATGTCGGACGCAGGACCTGCAGCAGGGGCATTTTCTTCTCCCTCGTGGGCACGGCGCGAAGACCGTCGTCTGCTTTTGCCGTTGATTTTGGTTACACAGACCTGTGTACATAGGCTATGAATGGCAGGTGCTGTCAAGCGAACAGGACGGTTTCCGCTGCATGGCTCCCCCGCCCACCCCACAGTCGATGAAAGAGCGGATCCTTCAGACCGCTGACAAGCTGTTCTATCTGCAGGGCATTCGCGCGATCGGCGTCGACACCATCGCGGCCGAGATCGGCATCTCCAAGCGCACGCTCTACAACCACTTCCCCTCCAAGGACGCGCTGATCACCGCCTATCTGGAACGCCGCTTCGTCGCTCAGCGTCCCTCCGACAAGCCCCCCGCCGAGCAGATCCTCGCCACCTTCGATTCGCTGGAGCGGCGGTTTGCAGCAAAGGATTTTCGCGGCTGCCCGTTCGTGAATGCGGTCGCCGAGCTCGGTCCTGCGGACCGCGCCGTGAAGAAGATCGCGGTCGCCTTCAAGGAAAGCCGCCGCCTCTGGTTTCGCGACCGGCTGAACGAGCTCGGCGTTACGAACGCGGAAGCGCTTGCAACGCAGCTCGTGCTGCTGGTCGACGGCTCGATCGCACAGGACCTCGTCCGCGATGACCCCGCGATGGCGCGGGCCGCGAAGGAGGCGGCGACAGTGCTGCTGCGCAATGCCGGCGTGGATGTGGGGGATGCGAAGCCGGTGGGGGCTACGACCGGGCGCAAACCCACGCCGCCGTAATAGCTACCGCCATCGTTCGCTGTCCCCACCCGCCTTCTGCGCATGGCGCACGGCGGGCGGGTGATCCAGTATGCCAGAGACAGTTGTTGGATACGGAGAAGCCGCGGCGTACTGGATTCCCCGCCTTCGCGGGAATGACAGCAGAGTTCGTGGACGTTCGGGATGCTAGCAGGATGCTCCTGTTTTGGCCGACGAGTCAAACGGCGTTGTGGTCTGCACCAACCGCTTTGGCCCCGACGTAAGCTGTTGATTCCGTTAGCGCCGGCTACTGTGCATGGGGTTGTTTTCGCAATTTTGCGTAGCCGGCCCTCACGCCGCGTGCGACACCACCCGATTTCGCCCATCATGCTTGGCACGATACAGCGCGGTGTCGGCGCGCTTGAGGACGTCGCCGACTGCCTCGCCCTTCTGCTCCAGCGTGGTCAGGCCAATCGAGATCGTGACCTCGATGCGCTTGGCGCCCTTGTGGATCGCGAACGTCTCGCCCGCGATCGAGCGGCGCAGGCGCTCGGCGACCATGCCGGCGACGTGGAGATCGGTCTCCGGCATCACGATGACGAATTCCTCGCCGCCGTAGCGGCAGGCAAGGTCAATGCCGCGGATCGACTTGCGCACCCGCACCGCGAATTCGCGCAGCACGTCGTCACCGGCGTCGTGGCCGTAATTGTCGTTGATCGACTTGAAGAAGTCGATGTCCAGGATCATCAGCGCCAGCGGCTTGCCGCGGCTCGCGGCCTGCTCGGCGAGGGTCGCCAGATGGCTCTCCATGTAGCGGCGGTTGTGCAGGCCGGTGAGCGCATCGGTGATCGCCATCTCGATCGAGTTCTGCACGTTGTCGCGCAAATGATCGGTGTAGCGGCGGCGGCGGATCTGGGTGCGGGCGCGCGCCAGAAGCTCGATCTTGTCGATCGGACGCAGCAGGTAGTCGTTGACGCCGATCTCGAGGCCGCGGAGCAGCCGCGTCGAATTCTCGGGGTCGGCGATCGCCAGGATCGGCACATGGCGCGTGCGCTCCAGCGAGCGCGCCTGGCTGCAGAGCCTCAGGCCGTCGAAATTGTTGAGGTCGAGCGAGACGATCAGGAGGTCGTAGTTGCCCTCGGCGGCGTGGAACAGCGCCTCCGTCGGGTTCGGCTCGACGTCGATGGTGTGCTCGGCGGCGAGGATCGTCGCCAGCCGCTCGTAGGAGGACTGACGGTCGTCGACCAGCAGCATGCGGCCGCCCTTTCCGGTGTCGGCCACGGCGCTGCGCTCGGGCGCCTGCATGCCGATCTCGAGCGAGGTGATGGCGCGCATGCGCAGTTCGTCCGTCATCATCTTCAGCCGCGTCAGCGAACGCACGCGGGCGATCAGCACGACGTCGGACACCGGCTTGGTCAGGAAATCATCGGCGCCAGCCTCGAGCCCGCGATTGCGGTCGGAGGGACTGTCGAGCGCCGTCACCATGACGACGGGAATGTGGTGCGTCGTCGGATCGGTCTTGAGGCGGCGGCAGACTTCGAAACCGTCCATATCCGGCATCATCACGTCGAGCAGGATGATGTCGCATTCAGCACGATGACAGATCGCCAGCGCTTCTGCGCCATTCGAGGCGGTCATCACGTCGAAATATTCGGCGGAAAGGCGGGCCTCTAAGAGCTTGACGTTGGCAGGGACGTCATCGACGACCAGGATACGCGCGGACACTGTGAACTCACTTCCTATCCGATGAAACGCCGGACCGTCTCGATGAATTTGCCGACCGAGATCGGCTTGGACAAATAGGCCTCGCAGCCGCCCTCGCGGATGCGCTCTTCGTCGCCCTTCATGGCGAACGCCGTGACCGCGACGACGGGAATACTGCGCAGCTCCGGATCGTCCTTGATCCAGCGCGTCACCTCCAGGCCCGAGACCTGCGGCAGCTGGATATCCATCAGCACGAGGTCGGGCCGCATCTTGCGAACGAGGTCGAGCGCCTCGTAGCCGTTGCTGGTGCCGGAGGTCTGGTAGCCGTGCGCCTCCAACAGGTCGCGGAAGAGCTTCATGTTGAGCTCGTTGTCTTCCACGATCAGGACGGTCTTAGCCATCCCGCCCTCCTGATTGGTCCGAAGGACCCATACATGTGACGCCTCAGGCGCCGCTCGCCGGCGCTTCGAAAACTGGATTCAAACTAGCCTCAGATTCGCTTGAGTTTCGTTAAACCCGAGGGGCGACTTTCTGCGATGTGGTTTCCAGTTGCTTGCCTGGGGTCGGAAGACTTACGGACGAGACTCGGGCATGATGACTCCAAAGTAGACACCGAAAGTTAACGGAAAGGCAAACCGCCCCCTTGAAAAAGCCTGTTCACAACCCTCGCGAAGTCGCTGAAATCGTTGCAATTCAGGCTCTGTCCTTCGTCGCGAGCGAGCCCGAGCGGCTGGGCCTGTTTCTGGCCGAGACGGGGGTCGGTCCTGAGACCCTGCGCAATGCCGCTGCGGACCCCAATTTCCTGCTCAGCGTCCTCGACTTCGTGCTGCGCGATGACGCCACTGCGAAGGCCTTTGCCAGCTCCGCGGAGCTGCACCCGACCAACGTTGCCGCAGCGCGGCAGGTCCTCGGCGACGCGCTCGGCGACCGCTCCTGGGAGCGCGAGGTGCCGTGACCAGCCCCGACCCGGCCGGGCCCCGCTGCTTCTGCCGGGATTGTCTGGCCGATCTGGACATGGGTGTGCGGCGCTGCTCGGCCTGCGGTTCCCCTCGCCTCGTGCGCCACCGGGCGCTGTCTACGCTGAACATCGCGCATATCGACTGCGACGCCTTCTACGCGACAGTCGAGAAGCGGGATAACCCCGATATCGCCGACAAGCCCGTCATCATCGGCGGCGGCAAGCGCGGCGTGGTGTCGGCCGCCTGCTATATCGCGCGCACCTATGGCGTGCGCTCCGCGATGCCGATGTTCAAGGCGTTGGACGCCTGTCCGCATGCGACCGTAATCCCGCCGGATATGGCGAAGTACGTCCGCGTCGGCCGCGAGGTGCGCCAGGCCATGCAGGCGCTGACGCCGCAGGTGGAGCCGCTCTCGATCGACGAGGCCTTCCTCGACCTCTCCGGCACGGAACGGGTGCACGGCATGATCCCGGCAAAGGTGCTGGCGCGCTTTGCCCGCGACGTCGAGCGCAACATCGGCATCTCCGTCTCGGTCGGCCTGTCCTGCAACAAGTTTTTGGCCAAGATCGCCTCCGACCTCGACAAGCCGCGCGGCTTTGCCACGCTCGACCGGGAGGAAGCACTGACGATGCTGGCGGATAAGCCGGTCGGCTTCATCTTTGGCGTCGGCCCGGCTACGCAGGAGCGCCTCGTGCAGCGCGGCTTCCGCATCATCGCGGATCTGCAGAAGGCCGACGAGATCGAGATGATGCGGCAGTTTCCGAGCGACGGCCGCAGGCTGTGGCGGCTCGCGCGCGGCATCGACGACCGCCGCGTCGAGCCTGATCGGGGCGCCAAGACGATTTCCAGCGAAACCACCTTCGAGGCCGATATCCGCGACTTCGCGACGCTGGAGAAGATCTTGTGGCGGCTGTGCGAAAAGACGTCGTCGCGGCTCAAGAGCGGCGAGCTCGCCGGCTCGACCGTCACGCTGAAGCTGAAGACGGCCGATTTCCGCCAGCGCACCCGTTCGCAGTCCATCGCCGCCCCGACCCAGCTCGCCGCCAAGATCTTTGCGATCTGTCGCGAGATGCTGGCGAAAGAGATCGACGGCACCGCCTTCCGCCTGATGGGCGCCGGCGTCAGTGCACTGCGCGACGGCTCGGTCCGCGACGACACCGACATGCTCGACCGCCGTGCCGCCCACGCCGAACGCGCGGTGGACAGCTTGCGCAAAAAATTTGGCAGCGCCGCCGTGATCCGCGGCATCGCGTATGAAGGACCTCAGAAGGCGCAGGAGTGATGACGGGTGAACGCGACCTCGCCACTCTCTTGGGAAAGCTGAAGCCGGACATTCGGCCCGGCATCTTCGTCTTTTGCACGATCCCGGCAAGTGAGACGATTCCTACGGGACTCAATCCGCTGCTGACGTTTCGCGAGCAGGAAGGCAACACGCTCGTGATCCCCCGCGAAGCGGCCGAAGCGGCAGGCTTGCGCTACGAATGTGCCTCGCGCCTGATCACTCTGACGATCCACTCCGCACTCGATGCGGTAGGCTTTCTGGCGGCCGTCACCTCACGTCTTGCCGAACGGCATCAGCGTGAACGCCGTGTCGGGCTTCTATCACGATCACCTGTTTGTGCCGGCGGAAAGGGCCGACGAGGCAATGGCGGTCCTGAAGGCGAGCTCCGCGTAGGACGGGTCAAGCTCCTTCCGTGCAACAGAAGGATGGGTTTCGCTTCGCTCTACCCATCCTACAGTCACCTCAATCCGCGACCGCCACCGCCTCGATCTCAATCAGCCATTCCGGCGCGGCCAGAGCGGAAACGCCGACGAGCGTAGATGCGGGCGGCTCCATGCCTTCGAAAAAGGCGGAGCGGGCCTTGCCGATGAGGGGGCGCAGCTCCGGCTTGTAGTTCACGACGAAGGTCGTGATCTTGACGATGTTGGCGTAGCTCGCGCCCGCCGCCTTCAACGCATGCCCGAGATTTTGCATCACCTGCGTCGTCTGTGCAGCAATATCGCCCTCGCCGACGATGCGCCCCTCTTCATCCACCGACACCTGGCCGGAGATGTAGATGGTCCGCGCACCGGTCGCCGTCACGACGTGGGAATAAGCGGGGTTGTGATGCAGGCCGCTGGGGCGAAGATGATCGAGCTTGGGCATGGTTGCCTCCCGGAGGTTTTGTCCTTGGGTGGGAGCGTAGCCGTACAGCGCGCTAAGGGCTAGCCCGCAACATCTCTTTCGTCATTGCGAGGAGCAAAGCGACGAAGCAATCAAGACTGCCACCGTGGGAATAGTCTGAATTGCTTCGCTTCGCTCGCAATGACGAGAGAAAGAAAAACCCTCAATTACAGGGCTTGCTGTCCTTGACGTCGAACTTGCCCATCGCGCCCGAAATCACGAAATCGTTGTAATCGAGCACGAG
Source organism: Bradyrhizobium sp. 199 (assembly GCF_023073355.1). Classification (GTDB taxonomy): domain Bacteria; phylum Pseudomonadota; class Alphaproteobacteria; order Rhizobiales; family Xanthobacteraceae; genus Bradyrhizobium. Next base: position 992,521 of record NZ_JADPJI010000005.1, on the reverse strand, counting down.
CTGGCGCGAGACGCCGTTCTCGTAAAGCTCGAACGCCATCGCGTAGACCGGCGTCTGCTCGCCCTCTTTCTGCTGGGCGTCGCGGTCGAAATAGCTGACGGTGACCGGCCAGCGCTTGAGCGATTTCATGTGCTCGTCGGAGGTTGACGGATCCGGCGAGCCGGCGCGGTCAGGGGGGATCGGCTGGCCGATCACAGTCAGCGTGTTGTAGACCTTCTGGCCGTCGTCGGAGCCGTCATAGACGGAGAGCTCGAGCAGCGACTTGCCTTCGTTGGCTGCCGCGATGATGCGCTGGATCTGCTCGGTCGGAAACACGATCTTGCCGTCGAGGGTGAAACTCTTCGGCGCCGGCAGCTTCAGCTTGACGTTGATGTGGTCGCCGTCGCGCTCGGCCGAGCCGTCGACCCGGCCGGCATCCGCCTCATTCATGCGCGTCTCGATCTTGAAGCGGTAGCTCTTGCCGGCCGCGTCCTCCCAGGAATTGGAACGGAGGTCGCTGAGCGTGACCTTGCCCTCGCCGCTGTCGAGCTCGGACACCTGGCGGAATTCGGAGGTATAGCCCTCGCACGAACTTCCGGTGAAGTTGTAGAGGATGCGGCCACGCGCGCTGTTGACGGAGTTGGAGCGCGATTTCACGAGACTGAGGTCATAGAGCGCTTGGTGCGCCAGAAACGGACCGTTAGCGGCGTGGGCCCCGCCGCCGGGACCGAACGCGGCCGCCGCGAACGCTATCACACCGAGCGAAGTCCGGAAAAGGTGCACCATGTCTGTTCCTTGGAAGCGCAGATCCTTGGGAAGCGCAGATTCGACATTTTAGTGGCCGTTCCATTGCGTCGCAACTGAGGCGGCTTCACGTAAAGTTGCGGCCCGTGCGTCGAACCTGCCGTCCGACCTCAACAAAATGCAGCCCCTTCCGGTTGCTTGCATGTGGCGGCCCGATGGGCGAAACAGGGCGCGCCCGGCGCCTTGCGGACGTGCCGGGGCGAATGTTTTCTGGACACGAGGTCGGACATGGCGGGCACGGTCGAGCAAAAGCTGGCGGAACAGGGCATCAACCTGCACGAGGCCCCCACCCCCGTCGCCAATTACGTCCCGTTCGTGCGCACCGGTCATCTGCTGTTCGTCTCCGGCCAAGTCTGTTTCGACCCCGCCGGCAAGCTGATCGCCAAGGGCAAGCTGGGTGCCGGCGTCTCGATCGAGGACGGCGCGGCGGCCGCACGCGGCTGCGCGGTCAACCTGCTTGCCCAGGTCAAGGCGGCGCTCGGCGATCTCGACAAGGTGGTGCGCGTGGTGCGCCTCGGCGGCTTCATCAACTCGGCCCCGGACTTCCTGGACGGGCCGAAGGTGCTCAACGGTGCCTCCGATCTGATGGTCGCGGCCTTCGGCGACAAGGGCCGCCATGCCCGCACCACCGTCGGGGTCGCCTCGCTGCCCGCCGATGCGGCGGTCGAGGTCGACGGCGTGTTCGAGGTCGCCTGACGCGCATGCGCGCTCCTGATTGGCTGACAGCCCGGCCGGTCGCCCATCGCGGCCTGCATGACATCTCTCGCGGCATCGTCGAGAACATGCCGGGCGCGGTGCAGGCTGCAATCGCAGGCAATTTCGCGATCGAGGTCGATATCCAGCTCTCCGCCGACGGCGAGGCCATGGTGCATCACGACCATGCCCTCGGCCGCCTCACCGAGGCGACCGGCGAGGTGGTCGAGAGGACCGCGGCGGAGTTGAAGGCGATCAGGTTCAAGGACACCCCTGAGCGGATGATGTCGCTCAGCGACCTCTGCGCTCTCGTCGCCGGCCGCGTGCCGCTGGTGATCGAGGTCAAGAGCCTTTTTGACGGCGACCGCAAGCTGGTGAAGCGGATGACCGAGGTGCTGGCATCCTATGACGGCCCCGCCGTCGGCATGTCGTTCGATCCCGACCAGGTGCTGGCGCTGCGCGAGCTGTTGCCCTCCCGTCCGCGGGGCATTGTGGCGCAGCGGACCTATGAAGACGACTACTGGGCCAAACTGAGCCAGGCGCAGCGCGACAGCATGCTGCATCTGCGCCACGGCTTTCAGACCCAACCCCACTTCGTCGCCTTCAGGATCGACGACCTGCCGACCCCCGCCCCCTGGATCGCCCGCAACGTCTTCGGCTGCGCCCTGCTCGGCTGGACCGTGCGCACGACCGAGCAGCGAACACGGGTCGCGCAACATGCGGATCAGATGATCTTCGAGGGCTTCGTGCCGTAGGCTTGATGTTTCCCACTCTTGAAGTCGCTGCTGCAATGCACGATCTTGGCCAAGATGGCATCATCCGACGTTACCCTTGAGGCCGTACCGTCCATTGGCGAGGTATCGCCAGAGGATTGGGACGCCTGCGCCAATCCCGGCAAGGCCTTCACCGAGAAGGCCTGCAACGGGCATGATCCGGGAACCTCATCCGACGTTCCAGGCGATTCCCTCGGCCTCTCAAGACCCGCCTATAACCCGTTCGTCTCGCACGCATTTCTGTCGGCCGTCGAGACATCGGGTTCGGCGACCATCCGCACCGGCTGGGGCCCGCGGCATCTCGTGGCCAAGCTCGATGGCCGCGTCGCCGGCGTCGTGCCCTGCTATCTGAAATCGCATTCCCAAGGAGAGTACGTCTTCGACCGCGGCTGGGCGGATGCCTATGAGCGCGCCGGCGGGCGCTATTATCCAAAGCTCCAGGTCTCGGTTCCCTTCACACCGGCAACCGGGCCGCGGCTGCTGGTCCGCGACGGCGTCGATCGCGAACGCATCATGGAAGCGCTGGCGAGCGGGCTGGTGGCGCTGTGCGGCGACAGCAAGGCATCCTCTGTGCACGTCACCTTCGCGCGCGAGGCCGAATGGAAACTGCTCGCCGAGCACGGCTTCCTTCAGCGCACCGACCAGCAGTTCCATTGGCACAACGAAGGCTTTGCGAGCTTCGACGACTTCCTGGCGACGCTGAATTCACGCCACCGCAAGTCGATCAAGCGCGAGCGGCGCGATGCGCTTGCCGCAGGGACCACCATCCACTGGCTCACAGGCAAGGACATCACCGAGGACGCCTGGGATGCTTTCTTCATGTTCTACATGGAGACCGGCTCGCGCAAATGGGGGCGCCCGTATTTAACACGCGAGTTCTTCTCCCTGATCGGCGAGACCATGAGCGAGGACGTGCTGCTGGTGATGGCCCGCCGCAACGCTCGATGGATCGCGGGCGCGATCAACTTCATCGGCGCGGACACGCTGTTCGGCCGCAACTGGGGCGCGGTCGAGCATCATCCTTTTCTGCATTTCGAGGTCTGCTATTACCAGGCGATCGATTTCGCGATCAGTCGCGGCCTGAAGCATGTCGAGGCCGGCGCGCAAGGCGAGCACAAGATCGCGCGTGGCTACCTGCCGCGCACCACGCATTCGGCTCACTTCATCGCCGATCCCGGCCTGCGCCGCGCCATCGACGATTATCTCAAGCGAGAGCGCGCCTATGTCGCGGAAGCCGGACGGGAGCTCGCCGAGCTCGGCCCGTTTCGCAAAGGCATCGACGAGGCGCCTTGACGCCTCGCCGTGGCTGGTGACAGTAAGCGCAAAATCCTGAGGGAGCCGTCATGACCGCCTACGACACCAATAATATCTTCGCGAAGATTCTGCGCGGCGAGCTGCCCTGCGCCAAGGTCTACGAGAACGAGCACGTCTTCGCGTTCCTCGACATCATGCCGCGCGTGCCTGGCCACACGTTGGTGATCCCGAAGGCCCCTGCCCGCAACATTCTCGACATCAAGCCCGACGATTACGCCCATGTCGCCCGCGGCGCGCACAAGATCGCGGCCGCCGCAATGAAGGCCTTCAACGCCGACGGCATCACGGTGCAGCAGTTCAACGAGGCCGCCGGCGGACAGGTGGTGTTTCACCTGCACATGCACGTGATGCCGCGCCACGATGGCGTGGCGATGCTGCCGCCCGCCAGCCGCAAGGAAGACGCCAAGGTGCTGGAAGAGAATGCGGCGAAGCTGATCGCGGCGTTGAAGGCGGGGTAGATCTGCGTTCGTAGCCCTACTCCGTCTCGAAATCACCCTTCTGCGGCGCTGCCAGCGGCGTGAACTCGCAACGATCCGGCTTGATGTCGATCAGCGGCGTGTTGTCGAGACAGTCGAGCCCGCGCACCAGGATCGCGTTGCCCTCGATGCCGACCAGCTTCACGATCGATGTTCCGATCGGATTGGGACGCACCGGCGAGCGCAGCGAAAAGGTGCCGCGGGTTTTCTCGTTGTTCTTCGGGCTTTGCAAAACGATGTCGCGGCGCGACTGGTCGAGCCAGTAGAGCACTTCGAGATTGCTGTAGAAATCGACGCCCTTGATGGCGGGTACGAACGGCTCGAAGATCTCGAGGCGGCACACCGGACCATCCTGACGTCCCTGCCGCGGCGTCTCCAGCCGCGACGCCCAGGGCGTGCGGATCCGGCCGATGAAGACGAGGCCGGCATCTTGCGTCGGTGGCAGCTCGATGGCGACCTCGCCCTCGCGGAGCTCCTGTTCGCGAACCATATTTCCTGTTCCTCAGCTGTTCGCCGGCGGTTTTAGCCCAACCACCACTTGCCGGCCAGCATGAAGACTTCGCCGGTCACCACGCCCGCAAAGATCGAGCGGCGGGCCAGCAGGAAGGCGACGAGGCCGGCCGCTACCGCGCCATAGCGCAGGACATCAGGCACGCTGGCAAGCGCGCCTGGAGGCTCGACCACGATCTGGGCGATGACGCCGGCGAGGATCGCGGTCGCAACCGCCCGCACCCAGACCAGCAGTTCGGAGCCTTCATCGATGCCGCCGCCGAACCACAGGCCCAGCATGCGCCATATCTGGTTGGGAACGACACCGGCGACGAACAGCACCGCCAGCGCATGCCAGTCGCCGATCGCTTGCGCAAAGCTCATGCGCGCACCTGTCGCCACCAATGCACTCCATAGGCGATCGTGCCGGCCACCACCCCACTGACCAGGATATCGACGCCGGAGTTCATTTTCGCGGCTAGCGGATACAGCAATATGCCCAGCACGAGCGCCACGACATCGGCGACCTCGCGGCTGTTGCGCGCCGTCGAGAACAGGAAGGACAGCGGCGTCAGCAGCAGGATCGCGGCTCCGAGCGTCTGCGTCAGATTGGCGGCGAGGAAATAGCCGACCGTGTTGGCGACGAGGCACACCGAGACGAGGCCACAGCCGAGCCCATGAACGAAGGCGATCCGTCGCTCACGTGGCACAAGCGGCAGGAAGCGGTGGCATTCGACCCACAGCGTCACCGCGGTGAGGTGCGCGGCAAAGATCAACTCGCGCCGTCTGGTCGCCTGTGTGCGCATCAGAGGCAGCACCGAGACAACCATCGGAAACAGACGGATCGCGCTGACCGTGACTGCAATCGCCGACTGAATGATGGTGGCGCCGGAGCCGAGCGTGGTGATCAGGATGATCTGCGCCGGCCCCGCCCAGACGAACAGTGTCGAGGCGAGCGCCCAGGCCAGGCTGAAATGGGTGTCATGGGCGAGCGCGCCAATACCGAGATAGGTCACGAACAACACGATGGTGAGGATCGTCTGCGTGATCGAGCGCAGGCCCCAGCCGAAGGCAAGCCAGCGGCTATTCCATTGCGGTGAATCGAGCGGAGGAAGCGCCACGGGAGCTTTGGCCGGGTTGCGGAATCGTGCCCGCATAACGGGCGAGACGGCGGCTCGCGTCAAGGAAGCACGCGGCGGGGCTGGCATGCGCGGCACACCCAACGCCGTCATTCCGGGGCGCGCGAAGCGCGAATTATGGTGCGCGATTGCGCACCTGAGAATCCATCTCGCGACGATCTCAGTGGCCCCATGGATTTCGGGATCGATGCTTCGCATCGCCCGGAATGCCGGAAAGGAGAGGAGTGCGACCCTACCCCGTCACACCCTTGTTCCTCAGCACGAAGCACGCACCACCCGCCTTCCTGATCCGGGTGCACAAATCATCCGCTTCGCTGCGCGTCTCAGTGCCGATGCGCACCTGATAGAACGCGCGCGTGCCGCGGCTGCGCATCACGGATGACAGCAGGCTCGGATCGCGCTCGCCAATCACCGGGCTGAGTCGCGTCACGGCGCGGGAGTACATCGCCAGCGCCCTGTTGCGGTCGAAGCCGGCGGCGAGCTGGACGCCCCAGGCCTTTGCGGCCGCAAGCTCCACATGCTGCTCGAGCTCGGCGACGAAGGCATTCGGCGCGCGCTTGAGCAGCGCCATCAGGTCACGGCAGCTCGTCGGCGGCGAACTCGGCGGTCCCTTGCCGGTGCTGCCGGCCTTGGCCCAGGCATCGACGCTCGTGCCGGTGATGGCGAAGACGTAGTTGCGGGTCTGCTCCGGCATGCCCCCGGTGCCGGCGAGCCATTCCTGCACGCGCCGCGGGCCGGCATTGTAGGCGGCCGCCGCAAGGCCGAGATTGCCGAACTGGTTGCGCAGCTCGTTGAGAAATTCTGCCGATTTCGGCAACGCCTGCACCGGATTGAACGGATTGAGCAGCCCGCGCTCGCTTGCCGTGCCCGGCATGAATTGCGCGATCCCCTGCGCGTGCTCGCCGCTGCGTGTCGTGGGGCCTACCGCATCGGCCTGGAAGCGGCTCTCCTGCCAGATCACCCGGGCGAAGAATTCCAGCGGAAGGTTGGCATCGCGCGCGGCCGCCTCCACTATCAGGCAGATCGACTCCCGCGCATCGCTCGCGCGCGCGTCAGCTGGCTTCTCCGCGGGCTTGGCGGGCTCCTCCGCCTTCGGAGGCGCGACGGGCGGCAGCGTCTCCTCCGCGAGCGTCGGCGACAGCACGAGGGCCTGGCACAAGACAGCAATAACCTGAGCTAATCGCATGGCACTGGCGCTATCGGACAAATCGGACCTTGACTTGGAACCCCAGCCAACTAGCAAAAGACGGCAGTATCAACGCAGGTCTCGCCCGAATGGTGACAATCTTTTTTGATCTCGACGGCACACTCACGAACCCGAAGCCGGGGATCACTCGCTCGATCCAGTATGCGCTGGAGCGGCTGGACGTTGCAGTACCAAGCGAGGACGAGCTGACCTGGTGCATCGGGCCGCCGCTGCATGCCAGCCTGAAGAAGCTCACCGGAACCGATGAACTCGCCGACCGCGCGCTGCTGCTCTATCGCGAGCGCTTCAGCGATATCGGCCTGTTCGAGAACGAGGCCTATGCGGGCATCGTGGACACCCTGACGACGCTGGCCGCGACCACGCCGCGCATGTTCGTGGCGACCAGCAAGCCCGCGGTCTACGCCACCCGCATCGTCGATCATTTCGGCCTCAAGCCCTACTTCGAGCGTGTGTTCGGCTCCGAGCTCGACGGCACGCGCGTCGACAAGCGCGACCTGCTGCGCTACGCGCTCAACGAGACCATGGCCGATGCGAGCAGCGCGATCATGATCGGCGACCGCAGCCACGACGTCATCGGCGCCCGCACCAACGGCATGACCGCCATCGGCGTGCTCTACGGCTATGGCAGCGAGGCCGAGCTCAGGGACGCCGGCGCGCATCACATCTGCGCCGCGCATCCCGAGCTGCTCGGGCATTGCGTGGGCTAGGCTGTCAGACGCTGGAGGTCTCCACCGCCGCCAGCATGCCCGTTTTCCGACAGCCATCAGCCCGAGCCTTCGCTTGCGACGAAGACAAGGCTCGTCAATTCCAGATTGTCAGGTCCTGCCGCCTGCATCAGGCTCGCGGGCATGAGGACTCGCACGACGATAAGCGGATCGGAGCTGTTGCTTGGTGTGATCGCGATCCGGCTCGCAGCGCTGGTTCTGGTCGGCTGGGGCCTGACGCTCCTGCCGCCGCAGATGCGTGACAGCGAACGCGCCTGCCTTCACCCGCGTGTGACGAGGAGCGAGGCCCAGGCGATAGCGGTCCGCTCGCGGGTTGCCGATGCAGCGTTCGATGACATGCTGCTGCACGACTAGACCGCTCCCAAGCAGGGCTCCCAAGCAGGGCCGGTATGTGAGCGCGCGATAGGACAAGGCGTTCGCTTGCGCTAACTTCACCCACCAAGGCCGCAACGAACAATCAGCAGTCAGCGGAGGAGCATAGCGATGGAATACCGACGCTTGGGCCGATCGGGCCTCATGGTGCCCGCCTTGAGTCTCGGGACCGGCACGTTCGGCGGCGTCGGCCGCCTCGCGGCGTGGGGCACGACGGATGCGACCGAAGCCCGGCGCCTGCTGGACATCTGTCTCGAGGCCGGCGTCTCGATGTTCGACACCGCCGACGTCTATTCGCTCGGCGAGTCCGAGCGTGTGCTCGGCGAAGCCATCAAGGGCCGCCGCGACAAGGTCCTGGTCTCGACCAAGGCAACCTTCCGTTTCGGCGACGGTCCCAACGACATCGGCTCGTCACGGCAGCATCTGCTCGCAGCCATCGACGGTTCGCTGCGCCGGCTCGGCACCGACTACATCGATCTGTTTCAGCTTCATGGCTTCGACGCCTTCACCCCGCCCGAAGAGGTGCTCTCGACGCTCGATGTGCTCGTGCGCGCCGGCAAGATCCGCTACGTCGGCGTTTCGAATTTCTCCGGCTGGCACCTGATGAAATCGCTCTCTGTTGCCGACGAGCACGGCTTCCCGCGCTACGTCGCCAACCAGACCTACTATTCGCTGATCGGGCGCGACTACGAATGGGAGTTGATGCCGCTCGGCCTCGACCAGGGGCTGGGTGCAGTGGTCTGGTCGCCGCTCGGTTGGGGACGCCTCACCGGCAAGATCCGCCGGGGTCAGACCAAGCCCGAGGTGAGCCGCCTGCCCCAGACGGCCGATTTCGGCCCGCCGGTGCCGGACGAACACGTCTATCGTGTCGTCGAGGCCATCGACGATGTCGCGAAGGAAACGGGAAAGAGCGTGTCGCAGATCGCGCTGAACTGGCTGCTGCAGCGCCCGACAGTATCGACGCTGATCATCGGCGCGCGCAACGAGACGCAGCTGCGCGAAAATCTCGGCGCGGTCGGCTGGTCGCTGACCAAAGACCAGATCGCGAAGCTCGACGCGGCGAGCAAGGTCACGCTGCCCTATCCCTACTGGCATCAGCGCACGACCTTCACTGACCGGAACCCGCCGACGGTGTAGCGACGGCAGATCGCCTGACCGCCCGACCCTTGAGCGCTCTCGAAAGCGCTTCCGACCATGCTTGCCATGCCGGAAGACCGCTTCCGGCGAAGGAACTGTCCGTGTCCTGCCGGGTTGCGATGCATCCCGCAATTTCCTAATCCGGAGATGAAACACGGCTCGGATCAAGCCCGCCCTCATGTCGTCCGCCCCGATAGAGCATGCCGACGGACTGCCGCAGCCGCAGCGCAACCAGGCGGTGCTGACCATTGCGCTCGGCATCATCATGGCGGTCGTCGACAGCGCCATCGCCAATGTCGCGCTGCCGACGATAGCCGCCGACCTGGATGCGAGTCCGGCGTTTTCGATCTGGATCGTCAACGGCTACCAGCTGGCGATCACGATCTCGCTGCTGCCGCTGGCCTCGCTCGGCGAGATCGTCGGCTACCGCCGCGTCTATCTGGTCGGGCTGGTGCTGTTCACGCTGGCGTCCGCCTTCTGCGCGCTGGCGCATACGCTGCCGCTGCTGACGATCGCACGCATCATCCAGGGCTTTGGCGCCGCCGGCATCATGAGCGTCAATGCGGCGCTGGTGCGCTTCACCTATCCGCGCAGCCAGCTCGGCCGCGGCATCGGGCTCAACGCGCTCGTCGTCGCTTTCTCCGCTGCGGTCGGCCCGACGCTCGCCGCCGGCATCCTTGCGGTCGGAAGCTGGCCCTGGCTGTTCGCCATCAACGTACCGCTCGGTGCGGTGACGCTGCTGCTGGGCCTGCGCAGCCTGCCGCACACCAAGCCTGCGAGCCGTTCCTTCGACTGGCAAAGCGCGGGGTTATCGGCGATCACGTTCGGCGTCGGCATCGCTGCAGTCGACAGCGTCGGCCATGGCGAGGCCGCGATCACTTGCCTCGTGCAGTTCGCCATTGCCATCGTCGCAGGCGCGCTGCTGATCTGGCGCGAGACCCACATGGCCTCGCCGCTTTTGCCGATCGACCTGTTGCGCATCCCGGTGTTCGCCCTGTCGATTGCGACCTCGATCGCCTCGTTCTGCGGACAGATGCTCGCCTTCGTCGCGATCCCGTTCTACCTCCAGAGCCGCTTCGGCTATTCGGCGGTGCATATGGGCCTGTTGATTACGCCATGGCCGATCGCGGTGGCGTTCGCAGCGCCGCTCGCCGGCCGCCTGGTCGAGCGTTATCCCGCCGGCCTGCTCGGCGGCATCGGGCTCACGCTGTTCGCCTGCGGCCTCGCCGCGCTCGCCTTGCTGCCGGCGACTCCGACATCGCTTGACGTGATCTGGCGGATGGCGCTGGCCGGCGCCGGCTTCGGTCTGTTCCAGACGCCCAACAACCGCACCATGATCGCGGCCGCTCCGCGCGAGCGCGCCGGCGGCGCCAGCGGCATGCTGGGGACGGCGCGGCTGCTTGGCCAGACCACCGGCGCGGCGTTGGTCGCGCTGTTCCTCGGCCGCTATCCGATCGAGGGAACCAGGATCGCGTTGCTGACCGGCGTCGGCTTCGCGCTCTGCGGAGCGGTGCTGAGCATGATGCGGCTGTCTCCCGCAGGCGCGCGCGGCGCCGAGCATGTTCGCGTGCAGGACGATCAGCGCCTGCGCGGCGAATAGCACCAGGCCCACGTCCAGGTTCCCGCTGTTTCGTGCACAACCCCGGCGTGGCTTAACTATCCCGACTTGTGACCTATTGCCCTCGCGCTCCGGTTGCGTTTTAGTGGCGCGGGGAACAAGGGGCATTACATGCGTTCATTGGGAATTGTGGCGCTCAGCGTCATGCTGGGCGGCTGCGCGTCCGTCACGCGCGGCACGACCGAGAACATCAGCATCTCATCGACACCGTCAGGCGTGGAAGCCGTCGTCAGCGGAATGGAAGTTCCGACCACCTGCACGACGCCCTGCTCCGTGGTCGTCAAGCGCAACGCCGACATCTCGATCACCTTCCAGAAGGAAGGCTATGAACCCCAGGTCGTGCCGCTCAGCCGGGACGTACAGACGTCGGGGGCCGCCGGCTTCGCCGGCAATCTCCTGCTCGGTGGCGTCGTCGGCATGGGCGTCGATGCCGCGACTGGCGCGGCAACCGATCACAAGCCCAATCCGGTCATCGTGACGATGCAGCCGTCGGCCCCCGCCCGCAGCGCACGGCCCGCCGCTCCGCGCAAGCCGCGCCCGCTCGCGGCTGCGCCGGAAGCCGGGACGTAAGGGTCACATCCGGGCTCGGAAACAAAAGGGCCGGCTTCGCAGCCGGCCTTTTCAATTCATCGCGTGCGGATCAAACCTTGACCAGCGGGCTCTTGGTCGGTCCCTTCGAGCCGCCGGGGCCACCCGGCTTGGACTTGCCCGGCGGACGCTTGCGGGCGCCAGGCAGCTTCTCCTGCTTCGGGGTAACAGGCCCCTCGACGAATTCGAAGCCGATCTTGTCCTTGGTCTCGTCGACCTCGTCCTTGACCAGAACGACGCGGACATGGCCGCCGCCCTTCAGCTTGCCGAACAGTACTTCATCCGCCAGTGGCTTCTTGATGTGCTCCTGGATCACGCGGGCCATGGGACGTGCGCCCATCTGCTCGTCGTAGCCATGCTGAACCAGCCAGGCCTTGGCCGGCTCGGACAGCTCGATGGTGACGTCGCGATCGCCGAGCTGCGCCTCGAGCTGCAGCACGAACTTCTCCACGACCGTGCCGATCACCTCGACGCTGAGATGGCCGAACGAGACGACGGCATCGAGACGGTTGCGGAATTCCGGCGCGAACTGCCGGTTGATCGCCTCGTGGTCGTCGCCTTCCCGCTTGGAGCGCGTGAAGCCGAACGCCTGCTTGGCGAGATCGGAAGCACCCGCGTTCGTGGTCATGATCAGGATCACGTTGCGGAAATTGACCTGCTTGCCGTTGTGGTCGGTGAGTCGGCCGTGATCCATGATCTGGAGCAGCACGTTGTAGAGATCGGGATGCGCCTTCTCGATTTCGTCGAGCAGCACCACGCAATGCGGATGCTGGTCGACGCCGTCGGTGAGCAGGCCGCCCTGGTCGAAGCCGACATAGCCGGGAGGCGCGCCGATCAGGCGCGACACGGTATGCCGCTCCATGTATTCGGACATGTCGAAGCGCAACAGCTCGACGCCGAGGCTTGCCGCAAGCTGCTTTGCGACCTCGGTCTTGCCGACGCCGGTCGGGCCCGAGAACAGGTAGCAGCCGATCGGCTTCTCCGGCTCACGCAGGCCGGCACGCGCCAGCTTGATCGAGGCGGCGAGCGACTCGATCGCCTTGTCCTGGCCGAACACCGTGCGCTTCAGCGTCTGCTCGAGATGCTTGAGCACCTCGGCATCGTCCTTCGACACGCTCTTCGGCGGGATCCGCGCCATCGAGGCGATCGTGGTCTCGATCTCCTTGATGCCGATGGTCTTCTTGCGCTTGTTCTCGGCGACCAGCATCTGCGCCGCACCCGACTCGTCGATCACGTCGATCGCCTTGTCCGGCAGCTTGCGGTCGTGGATATAGCGGGAGGAGAGCTGAACGGCGGCCTCGATTGCCTCATTGGTGTACTTCAGACGGTGGTAATCCTCGAAGTACGGCTTGAGGCCCTTCAGGATCGCGATCGCGTCCTCGACCGTGGGCTCGTTGACGTCGATCTTCTGGAAGCGCCGCACCAGCGCGCGGTCCTTCTCGAAGTGCTGACGATATTCCTTGTAGGTGGTCGAGCCCATGCAGCGGATGGTGCCCGAGGCAAGGGCGGGCTTGAGCAGGTTCGAGGCGTCCATCGCCCCGCCCGACGTCGCGCCCGCACCGATCACGGTGTGGATTTCGTCGATGAACAGGATGGCGTTGGGATGCGCTTCGAGCTCCTTCAGCACCTGCTTCAGGCGTTCTTCGAAGTCGCCGCGATAGCGCGTGCCCGCGAGCAGCGTGCCCATGTCGAGCGAAAACACCGTGGCGGCCGCCAGAACCTCCGGCACTTCGCTGTCGACGATGCGCTTGGCGAGGCCTTCCGCAATCGCGGTCTTGCCGACGCCGGCTTCGCCGACGAACAACGGGTTGTTCTTCTGCCGGCGGCACAGCACCTGGATCGCACGGTTGATTTCGGAATTGCGTCCGATCACCGGATCGATCTTGCCGTCGCGCGCCTTCTTGTTGAGGTTGACGCAATAGGTATCGAGCGCCTCGCCCTTTTTCTTGGCGTCATCGTTGCCCTTGGCCTCGGTCTCCTCGTCGACGCCGCGCACCGGCCGCGCCTCGGACACGCCCGGCCGCTTGGCGATGCCATGGCTGATGTAGTTGACCGCGTCATAGCGCGTCATGTCCTGCTCCTGCAGGAAATAGGCGGCGTGGCTCTCGCGCTCGGCGAAAATCGCGATCAGCACGTTGGCACCGGTCACCTCTTCACGACCGGAGGACTGCACGTGGATCACCGCGCGCTGGATCACGCGCTGGAAGCCGGCGGTCGGCTTGGCGTCGTCGGCGCCATCCGTCACCAGGTTCTCGAATTCGGTCTCAAGATAATTGACCAGGCTCGTGCGGAGCTTGTCGAGATCGACGCTACAGGCGCGCATGACGGCGGCTGCATCGGAGTCGTCGATCAGGGAGAGCAAGAGATGCTCGAGCGTCGCATATTGGTGATGACGCTCGTTTGCGATCGCCAGTGCACGATGCAGGGATTGTTCAAGGCTTTGGGAAAAAGTCGGCATTCGCGTCCTCTATGGCCCCCATCATCATGATCGCCATCACCCGGTCAGGCAACAACAACCTTTGTCACATATAGTTATACAAGACCGCGGCGAAAGACCGGTTCCGCGACTCGGCGGCGACACACCCACGGTATTTTCGATGCAAAACCCGTTCCGATTTGGGCAGAACTACCCAATTGGGCAGGTTGACGCTGGTGCAGATACTCGCCGGATCGCGCAGCAGCCTGTGCTGCCATCACACACCACGCGAACAGAACCACTCTAAAGAACGCGAACGCGTTACTTCTTTTCCATCACGCATTGCAGTGGATGCTGGTGCTTGCGGGCGAAATCCATCACCTGCGTCACCTTGGTCTCGGCGATCTCGTAGGTGAACACGCCGCACTCCCCGATGCCATGATGGTGGACGTGCAACATGATCTTGGTCGCGGCCTCGATGTCCTTGTTGAAGAACTTCTCCAGCACGTGGACGACGAATTCCATCGGCGTGTAGTCGTCGTTCAGGATCAGCACGCGGTAGAGGTTCGGCCGTTTGGTCTTGGGCTTGACCTTGGTGATGACCGAAGTGTTCGGACCCGTGGGGTTACCCGAACGGTTCTCGTCATTACTCATGCGAGGAGCGTAGGCAGCGGCTGGCGCGGACAGTTCGAGGCTGGAAGTCAATTGCGGCATGGCTCAGGCGTTCATATTCCCCACGGAAGCGAATGGCGGTCACCGCGCGACCCCGCCCTTCGGAGCCTGGCGCAGGCGCGCCGCCTTATTGGATCGCCGCTCCCGACAAATCCGGTCCAAGCCGGATCGTTCGCAAGCAATATGGGCCTGCCCCTGGCCCGCCGCAAGCGCGCAAAAGTCCGGCCAATGCGACCACGGCAGTCCCGATTCCCGGTCCGGGCGATCCAGCCAAGGTTAATCAACCCGGACCGATTTGACAAAAATTTCCGGTGCGGCGGCCAGACCATGTTGACCAGGAACCCGGTCATTTGACACGATTCCGACGTTTCGTCCGCGATACCCCGGACTTCTACGGTGCAATTTACCAAGCCTTCAATGGCGTGGCGCGAAATCGGGCAAAACCACCGATTTCGGGGCACGTCATGTTTCGCTCGCTGCTCGTCAGCCTGTTTGGTCGACAGTTCGCCCGCTTCGTAGCGGCCGAGCAAGGCAATATCGCCATGATCTTCGCGATCGCGCTGGTTCCGGTGCTAAGCTTCATCGGTGCCGCAGTGGACTATAGCCGCGCCGTCCAGGCCCGCACGTCCATGCAGGCGGCCCTCGACTCCGCCGCCCTGATGCTCTCCAAGGATCTGTCGTCCGGCACCATCACGACGTCGCAGCTCGGCACGAAGGCGCAAGCCTATTTCAACGCGCTATTTACAGCTACCTCCGCCCTGCCATCGGTCAGCGTCGCCGCCACCTATACGGCGAGCACCAGCATGGGCTCCACGATCCAGCTCAGCGGAACAGGCACCTACACGACCACTTTCATGAAGATCGCCGGCTTTCCGACGCTCGGCATCGGCACCACGTCCACCAGCGCCTGGGGCAATGTCCGCATGCGCGTGGCCCTGGTGCTCGACAACACCGGCTCGATGGCCAACGACGGCAAGATGCCGGCGATGCAGACGGCCGCGAAGAACCTGGTCGATCAGCTCAGCGCGCTCGCGAAGGCCGATGGCGACGTCTACATCTCGATCGTTCCGTTCGCCAAGGACGTCAACGTCGGCGCCAGCAACTCCAACAAGGACTGGATTGATTTCAGCGGTTGGGATGCCGCCAATGGCAGCTGGACTTGCACCGCAGGCAACAACTGGAACTGCAATAACTGGAAGTGGACGCCGGCCAGCCACAACACCTGGACCGGTTGTGTGGTCGATCGCGACCAGGACTTCGACACCAAGAACACCACGCCGACGAGCGGCAATGTGGGAACGCTCTTCCCGGCCGAGCAGTATTCCTACTGCAACTCCGGCAGTTCTTCCTATCTGCAACCGATCATGCCGCTGAGCTACGATTGGAGCTCCCTCAAGAGCCGCATCGATGCCATGAAGCCGACCGGCAACACCAACCAGGGCATCGGCTTGGCCTGGGGCTGGATGACGTTGTCGACCGGCAATCCCATGAACGCGCCGGCCAAGGATGCGAACTACACCTACAAGGACGCCATCGTTCTGCTCTCCGACGGTCTGAACACGCAGAACCGCTGGTATAGCAACGCTTCGCAGATCGACGCGCGACAGAAGAAGCTGTGCGACAACGCCAAGGCCGAGAACATCACGATCTACACGGTGCAGGTGAACACCGGCAGCGATCCGACCTCGAGCGTGCTGCAATATTGCGCCAGCAGCACCGACAAGTTCTATCTTGTCACGTCGGCGAGCCAGACCGTCTCCGTGTTCAAGGACATCGGCACTTCTCTGTCGAAGCTGCGCGTGGCGCGCTGACGGATTGACCGCCCACAAACAAAAAGCCCGGCTGCTTCAGCCGGGCTTTTCGATTCCAGGACGTCCTGAAAATATTACTGAGCAGCCGGGGTGAACTTCGACACGATGGTCTCGACCGGCTTGAACGCCTGCTTGGCGAGGTCGCTGTAGAGGCCGGCGATCTTCTGCGATTCCGCAACGAAGGTCTCGTAGGCGGAACGGGCGAAATCGGTCTGCGCTTCCACCGCCTTGTCCAGCGACTTAACGCCGGAAAGCTTCTCGACGAAGGACTTGGTGTCTTCGAACGACTTCTTCGTATAGTCGCCATAGGCGCTGGCGATCGCCTGGAGGCCGTGCTGCACCGAGGTCGCGGAGGCGACGTACTGCTCGAAGTGCTCTTTCCCGTAGCTCTGGAAGTCTTCAACCTTGAACATTTCGGAATCCTTTTCCCTGGCTCTCGTCGGGAAGCCCGGCTCCCTGACTCTGCCCACAATTAGTGCAACGCACAAAAAAGTCAAGAATATTGTGCGGCGCACAAAAATGCACTGAAATCGAAGAGATTCCCGGGGTTTCCCGCAATAGTTCCTTAAGCTTTTGGAAACCGCGGACCCCTACCCTGATTCCCTGGACGTGTTCAACTTCCGCAAACGGTCAAAAGCCGTTTGAGAACATCGCCTTAGCCAGAATAGCGGCTCAGGCCTAACGTCCCCCGCGGCGAACACCAGCGGAGGGACAGCCTGAGCAGGTAATGATCCCGGGTCCAGTGGGCACAATTTCGCCTCACGGGCCGGTGATCAAGTCAGAAACGGGGACGGGGTTCCATGCTTCGTAAAAACTTGTCTTCCTCGCGCTTGGCGCGGGTTGGCGTTTTCGGGCTTCTTACGGTTACGGCCGCGGTCATCTTCACCACCGATGCCGCCGAGGCGCGGCGCCATCGCCGGCACTACGCGCATCACCGGGTGCAGCGCGATGTCTCCGAGAGCTCCAGCCCGAAATTCGCGTCCATCATCGTCGACGGCAATTCCGGCGCGGTGCTGCAGGCAACGAGCCCCGACGGGATCCGCCACCCCGCCTCGCTGACCAAGATCATGACGCTCTATCTGCTGTTCGAGCGGCTCGAGTCCGGGAAGATGAAACTCGACACCGAGATGCCGGTGTCCAAGCACGCTGCCGATCAGGATCCGACCAAGCTGAACCTGCGTGCCGGCCAGACCATCCGTGTCGAGGATGCGATCAAGGGTCTCGTCACCCGCTCCGCCAACGACGCCGCGGTGGTGATCGCGGAAGCAATCGCTGGCCACGAGGACGACTTCGCGCAGATGATGACGCGCAAGGCGCGCGCGCTCGGCATGTCCAAGACCGTCTACCGCAACGCCAACGGCCTTCCCAACGACGAGCAGGTCACGACCGCGCGCGACCAGGCCACGCTCGGGCGCGCCATCCAGGAGCGCTTCCCGCGCTACTATCGTTATTTCGCGACCTCGACGTTCAACTGGCGTGGACAGTCGATCCGCAATCACAATCACCTGCTCGGCAGCGTCGAGGGCGTGGACGGTATCAAGACCGGCTATACCCGCGCCTCAGGCTTCAACCTCGTCAGCTCGATGCGCCGCGGCAACCGCCACCTGATCGGCGTCGTGCTCGGCGGCCGCAGCGGCGGCTCGCGCGATGCCATCATGCGCAACCTGCTTGCCGAGAATCTCGAGAAGGGCGCGACCGCCCACACGGTTGTCGCGGTCACCGAGCGTAACGGCGCCGACGCCAATACCGAGGTCGCCGACGCATCGGATACTCCGGCCCGGCCCGCTGCGCCGATTCAGGCCGCTTCTGCCCCCGCCCCCGAAGCTGCCCCGTCGCGTCTCGCGGCGCGTCTATCGACGCTGGCAGCCGCGACGGCCGCGGTGCCGCCCGCCCAGCCCAAACCCGAAGCTCGGCCGACGGAATCCAGGATCGAGCCCGCGCCGCTCACCAGTGGCGTGATCTCGAGCCAGCCGCTCTCGATCATCCCCGGCTCGTCCGAGCCGATGAAGCCGGTTCGCGTCAAGACGGTTCAGGTCAAGGCCGGCGCCGTGAAGGTCGCCTCGGCCGCCCCGACCCAGGTCGCCCCGCCGGTCACCAACGCCATTCCGTCCCGTTCCGACGTCGCGGAAACCTCCGGTGCCGTCGTCGCCCGGGCCGATCTCATCAACAAGCCCGAGATCGTCAGCCAACCGGAAGCGCCGAAGGCCGAGATCGCCCGTGCCGAACTGCCGCGGCAGCCGGCGGGCTTCGGCACCGGCAACGGCATCCTCGGGGTGCTGCCGGCCGCGACGGCCGCCGCACCCGCCGCACCCGCCCCGGCCAGTCCGAAGCTTGCCTCCGCCGATCCGACGCCGGTCCAGATGAGCGCCACCACCAAGCCGGTCGCCGCCCACAGCGGCTGGATCGTCCAGGTCGGCGCGCTCGAGACCGAGAACGAAGCGCAGCACCGCATCGACGCCGCGCGCAGTTCGGCCCGCGGCCTGCTCAGCAAGGCTGATCCGTTCACCGAGGTCGTCGCAAAGGACAATCGCAAGCTCTACCGCGCCCGCTTCGCCGGCCTCGAGCGTGACCAGGCCGAAGCCGTCTGCCGTACCCTGAAGCGCGCCGAGATCTCCTGCATCACCGTCCGCAACTGATCTCCTTTCCCTTCCAAGGAAATGCCCGCGCTCAGCGCGGGCATTTTCGTTTTTGGGACGCGGTGACGCGGGGCTGTTCGTCACAAGGCTGTTCCGCGACAACCTCTCGTCAAGAATTTACGGTTAAAACTTTGCCCAAGGGATCGACCACGCCGAAACGGCGGGCATCGGGGCGACGGCAAACAGAGCAAGCGGAGCTCACACGGTACGGGCGTTTGTGGCGTGGTGCCGGAGTTAGCCGTTATGCGTACGAAGCAGAGTATCCTTGGCCTCGTTTACACGGGCAGCGAGATAGTTCGAGCCCCCCTGGTCGGGATGGAGTTTCTTCATCAGGGACTTGTGCGCCCGGCGGACGTCGTCACGCCCCGCCCCCGGCTGCAGGCCAAGGATCTGATAGGCCTCCTCCGCCGTCATTTTTCCGCTCGCCGGCGGGCGGCGCTGCCCCCCTGCCGCATCGCCCTGCGCGTTCTGACGCCAGGCGGGAAACCGGCGGTCCAGATAGCTTTCAAGTAAGGCCACGCTCTCGGCGTCGAACGTCGGGACCATTGCCAAAAGGCTCGCGAGATCGAACTGGCCGAGATCGCGCCCGGCGTGAGGCCCGGCGACGATCTGCCCGCCAAGCTGGCCGGTGTCGTGGTCGAGTCGCATATCCAGGAATTGCGAGCGCACGCGCGAGGCCTGCCCTGGCGCGGGCGCGGCACCGCCGCCGAACAGCCCGCCGACATTACCGAAGCCGGCATTTGCCAGCGGTGTCCAGCCCAGCAGCCCGGCGCCGAAAATCCCCAACGGGATCGCCACCACCAGCTCGCCCCGCAAGCCCGTGAATGCTGCGACCGCCAGCGCCACCACGCCGCCGCCGAACCTGATGGCGCGCGCCAGCACCGCCGGGTTGGCGGCGCGGAACATCTGGAGCAGCAGGTAGAGCGTGATAATTGCGACAGCGCCGGCGATCAGGGTCATATCAGGAATATAGTCGCCCTCGCGGCAAAATGCATGGCATACGCCCCTCGCCGCGAGCCCCGACGAGCTGAGCGCTACTTCATCTGACCGATGAGCCTGGCCGCTCCGCTCGCGGTCTTCGCCAGTTTCAACAATGCCTCGCGACCGCCGGCGGCATAGGCCGCGGCCGCCCGCAGCAGCTCGCGCAACTGCGCCGCCGCGCCCGGATCAAACCGGCACCAGGCGCCGCCGGTCAGGCGCGCGATCTCGCGAAAGGCCTGCTCAGCGATGGCGTCATGACCTTCCTGAAACACGAACACTGGCACGCTGAGCATGCCGAGCTCGCCGGCCTTGACGCAGAGCTCGTCGACCTTCTCCTCCATGGCATCGCCGACGAAAACCACGGCGCGCACGCCGGATGTGACCGCTTCGCGCCGCGCCTCGCTCAGCACCTTGCCGATCTGGGTGTCGCCGCCGCGGCAATCGATCTTGCTCATCAACGCCGCAAGCCTTGTGCTGTCGGAGATCCAGCCCGTTGCCCGGCACTCGTTCAGACCGCGATAATAGACGAGCCGGATGTCGAGACTGCCGAGTGCCGCGGTCTCGCGGAACATGTCGGCCTGAAGCGCGCAGGCCATGTCCCAGGTCGGCTGTCGACTCATCGTCGCATCCAATGCGAAGATCAGCCGACCTTTCGCACCAGGAGCATGCGGTGACAGCGCCCGCGCCTTGGCTACGAAAGCGGCAATGTCCTCCGCGGTCGACGTTCCGGCCTGCGGCACCGCGCCGCCTGCTTGCGCCGAGACGGCATGGCCGCGGCGCGGCTTGATGGGTTCGCCCGACATCCCTCGACCCTGCGTGAGCGGCTAATGTGGTCAGCGCGGGCAGCCCGGTCAATGTGCAAAGCCCCCGCGGGCCGAGACCGGCGGAGGCTTTGACAATCGTGATCGGCGATGAGGGAGACAGCAGTTCTAAGCTGCTGTCCGCTCCTAAGGCACCAGCTCTTGGTTATCAGCTCTTGGCAGGTGCCATCAGCGCGACCGGGCCGGGCTCGAGGATGTTGGGCGGCGATGATTGCGTGTCGACCGGCGCGATCTCGCTGTCGGTCGCGCTCAGGAATTTGTCGAGCATGCTCTGGATCGAGTTCTTGGCGACATCCGGACCGGTGTCGCGCATGTCGTTGTGCTGGAACTCGGTCCTTACGACCTGGATACCCGCCTTCTCGCATTCCTCGTCGGTCGGGAGCACGCCCGAATCGGCCTTGAACTGCGGATCCTGCGAACGGAACGACAGGATCTTGAACTTGCCTGCGGTGACGAAGGGCACGCGCAGATTGTCGAGCGTGACGACCTTCTTGACCTCATCCGGATACTGCTTGGCGAAATACATCGTGATGTCGCCGCCCATGGAGTGGCCGACCATCGTCACCTTGGCGTAGTCCGCGTTGGGCTGAACCTTCTTCATCTCCTGCAGGGCGAGATGAATGTTGGCAACGCCGCGCAGGATCTGCGGCAGCCGGCCGACATAGAGCTCACCGGGCTTGGTGACCATCGGAGGATCGGTCGGCAGATCGTGCTGCGGGCTCACGACCATATAGCCACGCGCAGCGAAGATGTTGGCGAGGAAGCCGTACTCGGTGTTCTTGACGGTATTGCCGTGATTGATCACCGCGACCGGCAGCGTGATCATGCCGGCATTGGCCTGCATTTCCTTGTCACGGCGCACTGCGATTTGCAGGGGCACCGGACGATTATCGCGGGAGGCGTCGTAGAAGGTGATGGTCTCGTGCTTGATCGCCCACTTGCTCGCCGTGAAATAGGCGATGCCGCAGAGGGCGCTGACCGAAACCAGAACGGCAATTCCACGCTTCATTTTCGTCCTCAGCCTCAGGCTCTTGCGGCCTGAATCCCTGTTGAAAATCGTGTCCTTCCGGGGCTCTTCGTCCCCTGGTCGCCTATTCGCTAATATATGTCACAGGCGCGTGACAGGAAGGCCAAATATTGTGAGCCGGCAGCTCTTTCATTGTGCGGCGCACACGTTTTGTAGGCACCCGCTATTTCCTAGGCCACGTCAGGTGCAGCTCACCATCGGACGCAACCTGTCGCCATCGGGTTCAATTTCACGGTGAATGCGGGATGAAAACGGCCGAACACCACCGGGGTTCCCGCGGGAACCAGGCGCTCAGATCCATCGAAAGTAGCGCTATACCGCTCAGGCGCCCAGGATGTCGTGAACTTCGAGCGGCTTGTCGATCTGGTTGAACCACTCGGCCCGGTTGGCGGCGCGGCGGCGCCCGCGCTCGTCGAGCGGCAGCTTGAGCTGGCGAAGCAGGCTCGTCACCTCTTCGCGCGCGGTAAGATGGCCGAGATTGGGCCGCATGCCGAGCGTAGCCTCGTCGATCTCGTCGAGGGCGGTCAGGCCGCGCGGGAAGAATTCGCGATAGACCACGCGTTCGGCGAAGCCGTCGACATATCGGAAGCCGAGCCGCAGCGACAGATCCTTCAACCCCTCCGCGACAAGCTGCTTGTTGCGGGAGCCAAGCATCGACAGGCGGTTGCGCACGACGATCCAGTCGGTGGTCGAACCGTCGAGCTGACGGCGCTTGCGCCTGACGTCGCGCACCATCTCGGCATAGTGGCTCTCGCCCGTCACCGCGTAGCTCGCGGGATCGACGGTACCGAGCACGTCGAAATCGAGGAAGCTGTCGTTGATCGGCGTGACCAGCGTGTCCGCCATCGAGTGCGCGAGGCGCATGAGGTAGCTGTCGGTGCCCGGCGTATCGATGACGATGAAGTCGAAGCTACTCTCGACTGCCGAGACCGCCTCCATGAACTGCTGGAACTCGGAATTCTCGTTGTCGGCGATCTGCATGGTCTCGCCGAGCTTGATGCAGCGATGCACCGGCAACTCGAGGTCGAGCTTGGTGCGGCGCGCCCAGGCGGCGCGGTTGCCGATGTAGTGGGTAAAGCTCTGCTGACGGCAGTCGAGGTCGATGGTCGCAACGCGCTGGCCGGCCTTCAGGAGTGCGACCGCGATGTGCAGGGCGGTGGTCGACTTGCCGGAGCCGCCCTTCTCGTTGCCGAGCACGACTACATGCGCCGAGCCGGATTGGCCTTGGCTAGCCTGCACAAGCATGGCGATCCTCAACACCCCTGATGAATATCTTCGAGTTGGCCGCCTCTGCGGTCAAGTTAAATGCGTGACAGGTCATGCAAATCGTAGTGCGCCGTTCTTCATCATGAATCGCGGCGCCAATTTTCGTCTGTGATCCAGCCCACAACGGCGCGATGGCGTGCGCTGCTTGCGCGGGATGCTGTGCCGCATCCGGATGCATGGCGTCCATGATCGCTGCTTGTTAAGGTTAGTCGCCCCGGGCGCCAGATCGTGCCGCGCCGATTCCGAACCCTGCCGAGTCCTGATGTCACCAAGTCCCCTGATCGTCCGCACGGTCCCAACCTTGCGCCGCGCCGTCGACAATCTTCGCAAGCGAAAGGCCGCGATAGCACTGGTCCCGACCATGGGAGCCCTCCATGACGGCCATGTGTCCCTCGTCCGCCTCGCCAAGCGGCGCGCCAGCCGCGTCGTGGTCTCGATCTTCGTCAACCCGACCCAATTCGCCCCGACCGAGGATTTCGGCGCCTATCCGCGCACCTGGAAGGCCGACATCGCCAAGCTCGCGGCCGAGGACGTCGACATCGTCTGGCATCCGGACGTCAAGGCCATGTATCCCGACGGCTTCGCCACCCGAATCGTGCCGCAGGGGCCGGCGCTCGCCGGTCTTGAGGACCGTTTCCGACCGCACTTTTTCGGCGGCGTCGCCACCGTCGTCGGCAAGCTGTTCACGCAGTGCCGGCCGGACTTTGCGATCTTCGGCGAAAAGGACTTTCAGCAGTTGCGGGTGGTGACGCAGATGGCGCGCGACCTCGACCTCGGGGTCAAGGTGATCGGCTCCCGCACCGTGCGCGAGCGCGACGGGCTCGCGATGTCCTCGCGCAACGTCTATCTGTCGCCCGAGGAGCGGCAGACCGCGACCGTCCTCTACCGCGCCATGAAGGAGAGCGCGCGGCGGATCAAGGCCGGCGATGCCGTCGCGCCCGCGATGGCCGGCGGCGCCGAAATGATCAAGGCAGCGGGTTTTGCGCTCGACTATTACGAGATCCGCCATGCGGAGACGCTGGCGCCAGCCACCTCGCGCAAGGATGGCCCCTTGCGGATCCTGGTCGCGGCCAAGCTCGGCAACACCCGGCTGATCGACAATATCGCGGTTTAGAGCAGCCCGAGGTCGCGCAGTTCGCGCCGCATCGGCTCCGGCATCGCCGCGATCGAGCCGGCGGCGGACCTGCCGAGATCGGACGGCACGGAATCGTCGGTGAGGTAGCGCCAGCCCTGGAACGGGCGCATCGGCCGCGGCGATACCGAGATCACCTTCGGCTGCATCAGGATGCGGCAGCGCCCGATGCCGTCCTTGTCGCGGAACGGCTCGATCCCGATGATCTTTTCCCGCGCGGCGATCTCGCCTTTGATCACCCAATAGAGCGACCCGCCCGCGAGGATCTCGGCGTCGCGCTTGGGCACCATGCGGGTGATGTGGATGTGACGTTGCGGCAGACCCTTCTTCTTGGCGGTCTGCATCCGTTCGGCGATCCACCCCTTCAATTCCTTGACGGAGTCGCAGCCGACGGCGAGCTTGATCAGATGTAGCGGCATGCCCCAGCATTAGCCGGGCAACACCGCATTTGGAATGCCGATCTACTCGTTATCCGCAGCCGCGGGAGCGGCCGCCGTGGCCGCCGGCGGCGCGAGCGGAACCGGTGCTGCTGGGGCACGCGCAGCCTTCGGTGCCGGAGGCTTCTTCGCAGCCGGTGGTGCCGCAGGCGCCGCGGCCTGTGCGGAGGCAGCCGCTGGCGCGCGCGGCGCGGCTGTTGCGTTTGCGGCGGGCGAGGCCTGCCGCGTCGTTGCCGTAGGCTCCGGATTCATGATGCTCACCGGCGGCGTCGACGAGGCACTCGGGAACTCCGCACTGGTCGGCTTACCCGTCGGCATCGAAGGCGGCAGCCCGGCGAGCGCCGCATTGGCCGGCATCGGCGGCGCCGTTGCAGGCACGTTCCAGGACGGCGCATGGCGCGCGACCAGCGTGTCGTAGAGATGGGAGTCCATGTTGGCGGCGACCTGCTGCTGGTCGGTCAGCGCGCGGAACGCGGCGCAGTCGAATTGGGTACAGCCGTCGCGTGCCACCAGCACCTGCGCCACGAGGCCGTAGCGATCGTGCTCCAGCGCCTTGCGCAGCGCCTTCATATCCGCCGTGAGGCTCTTCTCGGCGGCCGCGGCATCACCGAGCGCCGTCAGCCGGTCGATCCGGGCCGCGGTGTAGGACACGGCCGCGGCCGCAGCATCCGGCGAGCCGAACAGCGCCTTCTCGCAGCCAATGGCGACCGCATCGCCGGCGAGATCGTCGAGGCAGGCCAGCGCCGGCAGGCTCGCGACGACAGCACCTTGCGCGCGCGCCTCGGTCGGCGCGTCCTGGCCCGCCGGGCCATAGACCCGCATGGTGGCAGCTCCGGCGACCACGATGGATAGCAGCGTAATCACGGTCAGCGCGCCGTTGGCGACCGATTTCTCGGCGCGCAGCAGCGTGATCAGCAGGATCAAGCCGAAGAATCCGGCTGCGGCCAGCGTCATCCACATCGGAAAGGCCGGCGAGCGCCAGATTTGATCGAGCGAAGTGGCCCATGCCCAGTTCATGCGCGACGTCCCCTCACGCGAGCAGAGAGCGAATGGTCAAGCGAGCACCGCGAGTCGGCAACTGCCCCGGCTCACCTTTTGGAGGCGAAGCGGGCCTTTTAACGGCGGCAGAACGCAATTCCGCAGGAGGCGCGAATGCGCTGGTGGCGTCTATATCTAGGAGAGCGCGAGCTGGCTTTCCTTGGCGACGCGTTCGAAGGCTTCGGTCGAGCTCTTGATCCGGTACTGGCAATCATCGCCGTCGGTCGGCAGCAGACGGATGACCTCATACGAGCCGCTGGCAGCGGGACGCGCGACGTTGCTGGCCGTGAACAATACGCGCGTTCCAATCGGGAATTTGTGCTTCAACACCCTCTCCACTCAAACAACGCCTGCCTCGCCCATGGTCCCACTGCGACGGCCGGCCGGAAACCCGAGCACTGTATAGCACGCGGCCGGCGGTTTTGGCCAGCGCGATGCCAGCATGGCAAACACGCACATTTTGCAATCTTTTCAGAGTGATAGAGATGGAACCGGCGGGCCAATGATACCGCCGGGGGCCGCATGTTCCGGCGGCGTGTCGCAGGCCGGTCGCAGCCCAGACCATCCCTGCCCCCGGGCAATTTCCGGCCCATCAGTCCGCCGGCCGGCCGCCACGGTCAACCCCGACGATCAGGCATCCTCGAACCTGGCGATGACAAGCGTTTCAGCCAGCCCGTCGCGGGTCCATTCCTGGAACGCCGGCAGCGCCATCATCGTCTCCATGTAGGCCTTGGTGTCCGCCGCGACGTCGATCGCGTAGGTGCGCAGGCGGTGCACGACCGGCGCATACATCGCGTCCGCGGCACCGAAGCGGCCGAACAGGAACGGTCCGTCGGCACCGTGGCGCGTGCGGCACTCGCGCCAGATCTCCTCGATGCGCGCGACGTTGGCCCTGGCGTCCGCCGACAGCGCGACGGGGCGGATCGGCCGATGCAGGTTCATGCCGCATTCGTTGCGCAGAGCGAGGAATCCGGAATGCATCTCGGCGCACACTGAACGGGCATGCGCGCGCGCGGCGACGTCGTCCGGCCACAGCTTCACTTCCGGATAGCGCTCGGCGATGTATTCGATGATGGCGAGCGAGTCCCACACCGTGACGTCGCCGTCGACCAGCACCGGCACCTTGCCCGCGCGGCTGAAGGACAGGATCTGCTCCTTGTCCGCGGGATTGTCGGTGTAGAGCGGGATGAGCGTCTCCACGAACGGGATGTCGTTGGCGCGCAGTGCGAGCCAGGGCCGCATCGACCATGACGAGTAGTTCTTGTTGCCGATCGCGAGTTTCAGCGCAGCCATGTCATCAGTCCTTCCCGAGGCGTCCTGGAACGAGCCGCTTTTAACGCCATCGCCTGCCGCCAATCAATCGTTGCTGCGCCCCGTCATGCGTGGCAATCGTTGCGGTCCGCGCCAGGAGACAGACATGAGCAGGCACTGGGTCGACATCACCGCCGTCGGCTTCTTCATCATCGAATGGCTGGTCTATGCGCTGACGCTGGAACATTCGGCCTATGGCCGCGACAGCCTGTCGGCGCGCATGAACCGCTATCGCGAGGTCTGGGTGCGCCGCCTGCTCGACCGCGACACGCGCATGGTCGACATGCAGATCATGACATCGCTGCAGAACGGCACCGCCTTCTTCGCCTCGACCAGCCTGATCGCGCTCGGCGGCGCGCTGGCGCTGCTGCACGCCACCAACGACGCCATCACGATTCTCAGCAAGCTGCCGATCGACCTCAGCACCTCGCCGGCCATGTGGGAGCTGAAATGCGTCGGCCTCGTGCTGATCTGCGTCTACGCCTTCTTCAAGTTCGCCTGGGCCTACCGCCTGTTCAATTACGTCGCGATCCTGTTCGGCGGCATGCCGCCGGCGGACCAGCGCGACACGCCAGCGGCCGAAGCCCATGTCATCCGCACCTCGCGCCTGTTCGAATCCGCCGGCCGCCACTTCAACCGCGGCCAGCGCGCCTTCTTCTTCGCGCTCGGCTATCTCGGCTGGTTCGTCAGCCCCTGGCTGCTGTTCGTCACCACGGCCGCCGTGGTGATCGTGACCTGGCGACGGCAGTTCGCGTCGAGTGCGTGGGAGGCGATGGCGCCGGAGCATGTGGATGAGGGGATGGGTAAGCGCGGCCATTGAGGGCACGTGTCCCGGACAAGCTGCAATGCGCAAGCATGCGGCGCAGAGCCGGGACCCAGGGGCCACACGGTACGATGCGGCGAGATGGGCCCCGGCTCTGCAGCGCACCGCTGAAGGAGCGCTACGCCGCCCCTCTTCGTCGGGCCGGGCTGTGTCCGGCTACGCCGCAAAACCGCATTTCGGTAAAGTGGAATATTTTTAACGGAATGGATTGACGCCGGGGCGACACAGGAGCGGCTCGTAGCCCGGAGGGAGGACTACCCGCGCTACCCGCCAAGATCCCGCGGGCTGAACGGCAGGTCCAGCACCTTCCATTCCTCGTACAGATTGGCGGGCAGCATCTTGTAAGGCTGACAATTCTGAAGCGCGCTCATTGCGGACTTCACGAGGGCCACCCCTTTCGCGGACGGCGGCGCTTCAAGCAGGATCGGCTCGCGCGCCAAGGTGCCGTCGGTGGCGAGCACCGTGCGCAGCTTGATGTGAACGTTGTCAGTCGGGCTGAGTCCGGCCGGCAATTTCGCACAGCTGCGCAAATAGCTGCGAAGCGCGGCGATGATCTCGGCCGGCAGCTTGGCTGCAATCGAATCCTTGGCGTCGCCGCCATCGTCCTTGGGGGCGTCTTTCGGCAACTGCGTCGGCAGTTCGGGCGGCAAGCCCAGCATGACGCCGTACTTGACGGTGACGTCAGGCTGCGGAGCCTGATAGGCCGGCGGCGGCGCGGCCTGTGGCTGCTGCATCGCCTGTGGCGGCGGCTGCGTCGGTGGCTGCGTCGATGGCTGCTGCATGGGCTGGGCCGGCGGTTGTTGCTGCGGTTGCGGCGGCGGCTGATGCGAGGGCTGCGGTTGTTCAGGCTGCGGCTGCACATTGGCCTCACGCTGCTTCGGCGCCGACGAGGGTTGCGGCTGCGGCTGCTTCTGCTGCGGTTCAGCTGGCGTCTGCTGCGGCGATGATGCTGCTGCCTGCTGCTTGGCCGCAGGCTTGCCCGCCGCTTCGGACTTGTCGGTGAAATCTAGCTTGGGCAGCTTCAGATCGGGCGGCGGCTCCGGCAATTTCTCCTTGGCCGCCTCCTTCGTCTCCTGCTCCTTGATCTCCTCCTTCACCTGCTCCGGCGTGACGATGTCAACGGTAACGGTCTCGGGCGGTGCGGCGTGAAACGGATGGACCTCGCTGATCACGATGATCAGCGCGACCAGCGTCAGATGCGCGATTGCCGACGCCGCAATGTCCGTCCGTATGATCTTCCGCAGTTCCATCGACCGATCTTGGGTTGCCGCCGCGGTCCTAGCATACCCCGGCCCCCTCTCAATCCCATTTCGGGGCGAAGCCGAAGTCGGTCAGGCGGCCCTTGGGACTGGCGAGTGCGGCGATCCGGCTCATCTCATCCGCCGATAGCTCGAAATCGAATATCTCGATGTTTTCGGACAGGCGCTCGATGCGCGAGGTGCGCGGGATCGCAGCGACATTCTGCTGCACCAGCCAGCGCAGGCAGATCTGCGCCGGCGTCTTGTGGTGGATGCGCCCGATCTCGGCCAGCGTCTGGTCGGTCTTGATGCGACCCTTCGCAATCGGGCTATAGGCGACGAGGGCAAGGCCATGCTGATCGCAGGCTGCCCTCACCTTTGTTTGGCCGAGATAGGGGTGGTATTCGACCTGGTTGCAGACGAGCGGCTCGCCCGACAGCGCCACCGCCTGCTCGATCAGCGCCACCGTGAAATTGGAGACGCCGATGTGGCGGGTCAGGCCCATGCGCTTGGCATGCGACAGTGCGCCGAGCGTCTCCGCCAGCGGCACGTGCGGATTGGGCCAGTGCAGCAGCAAGAGGTCGACGGAGGTAAGCCGCAAACGCGCCAGGCTCTCCTTGACCGATCGCTCGAGATCATGGGGCGCGAAATGGTTGGTCCAGACCTTGGTGGTGAGGAAGACGTCGTCGCGGCGCACGCCCGAGGCGCGCAAGCCGTCGCCGACCTCGCGTTCATTGTCGTAGATCTGCGCGGTGTCGATGTGGCGATAGCCGAGCCGCAAAGCCTGCTCGACCACGCGCGCGGCAGGCCTTCCGCTCAGCTCCCAGGTCCCGAGCCCGATCGCCGGGATTCTCGCGCCGTTGGCCTCGACGAACAGCATGAGGAGTCCTCTTCCGTTGCGGCAGCCCCTGACGTCATCAGGCCCTTCATTATGGACCCGGCGCATGACGCTGCCAACGGAAGCCGCGGCAGTCCGGCGGGATATTTGGCGCAATGCTAACGCAAGGCTCGCGTCGGGCTTGGGCCCTCGGCTCAGGCTTTGGCGAGCGCCTGGAACACCATATCGGGGGCGTGCGCGATCACCGCGAGCAGCGCGCGCGCCGGTCCCCGCGGAGCACGCTTGCCCTGCTCCCAGTTGCGGATGGTCTCGACGGGAACGCCGAGCTTGGCGGCGAACTCCATCTGGGTCAGGCAGGCGCGGCGGCGCAAATCGCGCACCGCGAGCGAAGAGTTGTCAGGCGCGGCGGTGGCCGCCGGCTCGACCGCGGACGGCTGGACCGGAAACTCCTGCCCGTCCCGCACCTCGACGATCCGTCCGTCCGCCTTTAACCGCACACGCATGCCCATTCCCCCAAGCGAGGCGATGATGCGGCAGGTCGCTTAAGTTCGGATTAAAGATAGCGGCATCGTGGCCCGGACGCAGCGCAGCGCTCCTTCAGCGGTGCGCTGCAGAGCCGGGGCCCATCTCGTCGCGGAGTCCGCTGCTTTTTGGGTCCCGGTTCTGCGCAGCAGCGCTTACGCGCCGCAGCGCCCGGGACACGAGATCACCTCAGCCCGAACCACAGCGTCGCGATGCCGAGGAAGGAGAAGAAGCCGACGACGTCTGTCACGGTGGTGACAAAGGTGCCGGAGGCCACCGCCGGATCGGCCCTGACGCGTTCGAGCGCCATCGGGATCAGGATGCCGCCGAGCGCACCGGCGATGAGGTTGCAGATCATCGCAAGCCCGATGACGATGCCGAGGCCGGGAATCTTGAACCAGGCCACCGCCGCGATGCCCGTGATCACGGCAAAGGCGAGCCCGTTGATAAGGCCGACCAGCGCTTCGCGCATCACTACGCGCCAGGCGTTGGAGGCGCCGAGCTCACGCGTCGCCAGCGCCCGCACCGCGACCGTCATGGTCTGGGTCGCGGCATTGCCGCCTTGGCTCGCCACGATCGGCGCCAGCACGGCGAGCGCGACCATCTTTTCGAGCTGGCCCTCGAACAGGCCGAGCACGGAGGACGCCAGGAACGCGGTGGCCAGATTGACCAGCAGCCAGTTGAAGCGGCCGCGCGCGATGGTCAGGAAGGTGTCCGACAGCTCTTCGTCGCTGGTGACGCCGCCGAGCGCCTTGAGGTCCTCGTCCGCCTCCTCCTCGATGACGTCGACAACGTCGTCGACGGTGATGACGCCGACCAGGCGATCCTGGGTGTCGAGCACGGGGGCTGCGACGAGATTGTACTTGCCGAACATACGCGCGACCTCCTCCTGGTCCTCCAGAACGGAGACGCGGCGGCGGTCCTCATCGGTGAGTTCGGCAAGCGGCACCGGCCGGCGCGCGCGCAAGAGCACGTCGAGCGGCACCGCACCCTGCCAGTGCTGGTCCTTGTCGACGACGTAGATCTCGTAGAAGCGGTCGGGCAGATCCGGGGTCTCGCGCATGTAGTCGATCGCCTGGCCCACGGTGAAATCCTGGGGCACCGCGATGAACTCGGTCTGCATCCGGCGTCCCGCGGAATTCTCGGGGTAAAGCAGGCTGCGTTCGAGCGCGACGCGCTCCTTGAGCGGCAGCTTTTCGAGGATTTCCTCCTGCTCGGCCTGATCCAGGGTCTCCAGCAGCTCGACGGCGTCGTCCGATTCGAGCTCGCGGACGCCCTCGGCGACGGTCTCCGGCGGCAGCTCGTCCAAGATCTCTTCGCGGACGGCCTCGTCCACCTCGTTCAGCGCGGCGAAATCGAAGTCGCGCCCGGTCAGCTCGACCAGGCGGACGCGGTCGTCGGGCTCCAGAGCGCCGATCAGGTCGCCGAGATCGGCCTCGTGCAGCTCGGCGACGCACGCGCGCAGCGATGCGCTGTCGCCCGCCTCGATCGCATGCGCGATCTCCTCGACGAATTCGTGCCTGATATCGCCGTCTTCATTGCGCATCGGCACGTGGTCGAGTACCGAATCCGCGGCGGATCGGGCAACGTCCATATGTTCATCCATGGCGCGCCTCGCCGTTTGACAGGTTGGGATCAGGTGGTCTGAGCTGACGGTCAGGCAATACCCACAAGGCAATCGCGAGCGCAATGACAAAGATGCTTCGACTGAGGTGGACTTCGATGTCGCTGGGCGTGTTCCTCGCGGCCCTCACCGGCATCACCTGGACTGAAGCGGCCGAGTGCCCGCGCAAGGACGCGCTCGGCACCTCGCGCGTGCTGAGCGTCGATGCCAAGACCACGCCGCGCGTCGGCCTGAAGAGCTTTCCGCAGACGCTTGCACTGGCCGATCGCGAGGTCGTGCTGACCTTCGATGACGGGCCGAACCCGCCGACGACGTCGAAGGTGCTGGCGGCGCTGGCGCAGGAATGCGTGCGCGCGACCTTCTTCCTGATCGGCCTGCACGCCGGCGAGCATCCCGACATGGTCAAGCGCATCGCCCGCGAGGGCCACACCATCGGCCATCACACCTTCTCGCACCCGTTCATGGCGCGGATCCCGTTCGACAAGGCGAAGAGCGAGATCGACCGCGGCATCGCAGCCGTCGAGACGGCACTGCACGGCACTTCGACGACGACGCCCTCGACGCCGTTCTTCCGCTTCCCCTATTTCGAGGGGACGCCGGCGCAGCTCGACCTGCTCCAGTCGCGCGGCATCGTCGTGTTCGGGGCCGATTTGTGGGCCAGCGACTGGAACGAGATGACGCCGCAGCAGGAATTGAAGCTGGTCACCGAGCGCCTCGCCGCGAGCGGCAAGGGCATCGTCCTCTTCCATGACCCCAAGGCACGCACGGCCGCGATCATGCCGGCCTTCCTACGGTATCTCCGGGAGAACGGTTTTCGCGTGGTCCACGTCGTACCGGCCGGCCTGCCGCAGAAGAATGCCGACGCGCGCTGATGCCGGAATGTCACGCCGGGGCAAAATGGGGTGATTTGAGCCCTATTAACACTCCGTTCATGCTACCCCATGCAAATGGATGGAGACTTTGCGATGGGAAAGGGTCTTGCGCCTGAACCGTTTCCCGATGTCTCCGACCTACTATGGCGGCAAGCGCAGATGAGGGCAGATCGGGTTCATGATCGGAACTAGCGTTGTTTCGCGGACGCGATCGTGGACCGTCCTTTGCCTCAGCGGATTCCTCGGATTTTCGGCCATCGGATCGCCGGCGGCGCTTGCGGCCGACTGCCCTGGCCACCCCGACGCACTGGGGACCTCCCGCACCCTCGTGGTCGATCCGCACGAACATCCGCTGATCGGCACCATGCAGTATCGCGAGACGCTGCCGCTGAAGGACCATGAAGTCGTCCTGACTTTCGACGACGGTCCGCTGCCGAAATATTCCAACCAAGTCCTCAAGATCCTCGACGACGAGTGCATCAAGGCGACCTTCTTCATCATCGGCGGCCAAGCCAAGGCGAACCCGGAAGGCGTGCGCAAGCTGGTGGCGGCGGGCCACACCGTCGGCACCCACAGCATGAGCCATCCGCTGACCTTCGACCGGATGCCGGCCGAGAAATTCGAGGCCGAGATCAACGGCGGCATCGAGTGGACCTCGGCCGCGATGACCGATCCGTCCAAGCTGGCGCCGTTCTTCCGCATTCCCGGCCTGATGCGCGCCGAAGGCGTCGAGCATCATCTGATCTCGCGCGGCATCCAGGTCTGGAGCGCAGACTTCCCGGCCGACGACTGGCGCCATGTGTCGTCCGACCGCGTCTATCAGCTCGCGATCCAGCGGCTGGAGGCGAAGGGCAAGGGCATCCTGCTGCTGCACGATATTCAGGCCCGGACGGTGGCGGCGCTGCCGAAGATCATCCGCGACCTCAAGGCGCGCGGCTATCGCATCGTGCATGTGGTGCCGGCGACCGCCGACCGTCCGGCGACACCAACCGCGCCGGTGGAGTGGCTGCTGCATCCGCCGACCGAGACTGTGCCGATCGCGCGCTGGCCGGCTGTCCCGAACTTCGTGTTCACGCAGAGCAAGACGCTTCCGGCGCCCTCGGTTGCCGATCTCAATGCGCAGCCCGAGCACCAGCCGCTGCTGCCGCGCCGGACCATGGCACAGGCCAATGTCGCGGCGACCCTGCCCGTGCCCGGCCGCGCTCTCTTTGCAATCCCGGAAGGCTCGGTCGAGGTGCTGCTGTCGACGACATTGTCGCGGCGTGCCGCGACGCGGCTGGCGATGGCGGCCGAGACCCAGCATGCGGCCGGAGGCAAGGCAGCAAGGGCCAAGGCAGCCAAGCCCCAGGCTCGACACACCGCGCATGCGATACCGGCCGCACTGAACCATGCCGCGCAGGCCAAGACGACTGCCCCCCGCCCGACCCGCCTCGCCACCAGCGCGAAGAAACGCGCGTGAGTTCTACTGCCGCATGATGGCGGCGACGCAGAGCAGCACGATCAGCGCCAGGAAGAACAGGTCCATATAGGACTTGAGCTCGCCGTCGCGCCGCAGCCGCGCAACGTCGGCGACGACCTGCTTGCGCACGTTCGTTCCCCCGGAGCCGTCATTGATCGGGCCCTGAAGGCGCCGCGTCTCGGCTTCCAGCTTCTCGATTTTCTGGAAGAAGTAGAACGCGCGCAGCGTCGAGACGGCGCGCATGGCGGCATAGACCAGCACCAGGATCGCGATGATCGCCCGGTTCTGGTATTTCTCCATGAAGTTCAAGCTGAAATAGACCATCGCCATGAATGCGAAGTTGGTCACGAAGCGATAGACGAAGCTGAGAAAGATCATGCTGGCTCGAACCTTGAGGGGCGCAACCCAATGGTGTTGCAATTCGGGATCGGGGACCCAGACCGGAACGGGCAGCCTGGATGCGGTAGCGGCCCGTCTACGCCAACTTTGTTTCGACAAAGATACTAGCGTCTCGCAAGTCGCCGCCTTTTAGCCACACGCTGCCATAATGCAAGCCGGAGGCCGCCCCCCGCAGCGCGTCCGTTACGGCTCAATGGCTTTTCTGGCGGAAGTCGCGATAGACTGGACGCTGCCGCCACAGCTGGGGTCTGCGGAATGTCGAAGAAGGGAATCACCGGCCACGACGACTGGGTTCTGACCGAGGCCCTCGCGACTGCCCTGGTCGCGCTGGAGCAGCTCGATCCGAAGCACCAGCCGAACGCGCATATGGACGACATCCGCAAGATGCTGGCGAACGGCAAGGAGCCGGCGGCGGTGACCCTGCACCTCGCCCAGGCCAAATGCCGCCTGTTTCCCGATCTCGACCCGCTGGATATCTATCGGGAATACGGCATCGGAGAGGAATACGGCTAAAGCGCGATGCGATCAGGATGAATCGCCATCGCGCTTTAGGTTGTTGTTTAAGCATGATCTTTTCGGAAGACCGCTGCGCACTTTTCCGGATCATGCTTTAGGAGCCGCTTGCCGA
The DNA here is from genome assembly GCF_023073355.1 of Bradyrhizobium sp. 199. Lineage (GTDB taxonomy): Bacteria > Pseudomonadota > Alphaproteobacteria > Rhizobiales > Xanthobacteraceae > Bradyrhizobium. The sequence continues at coordinate 957,256 of NZ_JADPJI010000005.1, read as the reverse complement.
TCGAGCCTAAGGCCCGCCCGCGACTGATCCCGCGATCACCATGACCAGCGCGCCCAGATCGATCCTGCCATTGACGATCAGCTCCTCCGAACTGTTCGCATCGTCCGCGCCTTGAACCTTCAGCGCTTGCGGCCGGTTCGCGGCTTGCCGCTGCAATTCGCCGATGATGGCGTCCTTGAGTTTCTCTTCCAGCATGGGCTCTCCTTCAGGCTGCCATCGCGCGGCAGGATTGTGCGCAGGAGCGGCACATCGCGACGCATTCGTCCATGCCGCCGACCCGCTCGCAATCCGCAGCGCATTCGGTGCAGATTTCGGCGCACTCGCCGCAGGTATGCCGGTGATGCGGCGTGTTGATGAGCATGAAATGCGCAGCCGTCCGGCACATTTCGGCACAGGCCATCATCAGGCGGAAGTGCTTCGGCTCGACGTGCTTCCCGCCGGTCTCGAGGCAGTGGTTCATCGCCGTGCCGAGGCAGGTCTGGTAGCAGCTCATGCAGAGCGCGATGCAGCGGGTCATGTCTTCTGATTGGGCCATATCTCTCTTCCTTTGGCGCGCCCGCCCAGCTCAACCAAGGCGAGGCGATGCCCTTCGTTCCCCGTTCTGGTCGATTGTGACATCCGGGGAACCGCGCGATGCCACCGCGCCGAAACGCCTCCCGCGCACCGCGCGGTAGCGGGCAGCGGTCTGCGGCTTGATGAACAGCGCCGCCACGCTTGGATGCCGCTTGCGGATCTCGGTCTCGATCGCGATGACACATTGTTCGATGTCGTCCGCGCGCTTGTCATCCGCAAACTCGACGCTCAGGGCCGCCACGATTTCAGCCGGCGACAATTGCACCGTGAGGAGGCCGTTGGCCCTGAGCACGCCGGGCGAGCGCCTCGCGATGTCGAGGACGGACCGCGCCAGCTCCGGATCGGCAGGCTCGCCGATCAGCAGGCTCTTGCTCTCGCGTGCAAGGCCGACGGAGGTGATCGCCAGCAACAGGCCGATCAGGATCGAGCCGATCCCGTCCCAGACCGGCTGGCCCAGCCAAACGGCGGCCGCAGTGGCCGCGGCAGCAATCGCAATGCCGACCAGCGCCGCGCTGTCTTCGAGCAGCACCATGAACGCGGGAGGATCCTTGCTGCGAACGAAGGCCTGATAGTATCCGAAGCGCCGGGCTTCGGAGCGGAAGTGCCGCAGGGCGACCAGCCAGGAGCCGCCTTCAAACAGGAAGGACAAGGCCAGCACCGCGAAGCTGACCATGGGATCTTGGATCGGCTCGGGGGAAGCAACGTGCAGAATACCCTGATACAGGGAGACGCCGGCACCCAGCGCGAAGATGAGCAGCGCAACGATGAAGCTCCAGAAGTACAGCTCGCGGCCGTAGCCGAGCGGATGAGATTCGTCGGGCAGACGGCTTGCGCGCCGGTACCCGTAGAGCAGCAGGATCTCGTTGGTGGTGTCGACGAGCGAGTGCACGGCTTCGCTCGTCATCGCCGAGCTTCCCGTCCACGCGGCGGCGCCGATCTTGGTGACCGCGACGAGGACATTGCCGAGCAGCGCCGCATAGACCGAGGTCTTCGTGGATGATCCCGCGGCCATGTTTGCCATTGTCCGATATCCCGCTGCTCAGGCCAGGGGCCGCGGCAGGCTGTGGTGGATCGCACAAGCCGCGACCGCCGCGTGGCCGAACGCGACCGAGATCTGGTGCAGGTCGGTGACGACGTCGCCGATGCCATAGAGTCCGCTGACCGAGGTGCGCTGATGGTCGTCGACTTTCAGATTGCCTTCCCCGACATGCTCGGCCCCCAGCGACACCGCGAGCTGCGAACGCACCTCGGCTCCCATCGCCGGATAGACCGTGTCGAATTGCAGCGTCCGGCCGCCTTCGATGACGGCCTCGATGCCCCCGCCCCTCCGCCGCAGATGCGGGTGGGGTGCGAACACGACATCGATGCCGGCCTCGGTCAGCTCCGAAGTTGCGCTTCGTTCGTCATCCTGGCCGATCGCGAGCAGCGTCACGTCGTGCGAGTAGCCGCGCAGGAACAGCGCCTTGCCGGCGGCACGGTCAAGCGGGCCGATGACGCCGATGCGATGGCCGGTCGCCTCGAAGGCGTCGCAGACGGGACAGTAGCGCAACAACCCGTCCGCGACGGCAGCGCGCCACTCCCGAAATGGCGGATGGATGTCGACGATGCCGCTGGCGAGAATGACGGTGGCGGCGGCATGCGCCTCGCCGTTCCAGCTCGCCTCAAAACCATGATCGTGCCGCCGCAACGCGGTGACCTCGGCCTCTACGCGCGGTACGGCGAGTTCGTCCAGCTGCGCCGACATGCGGGCAATCAGGTCCGCGCCCGATAGCCCGTGAACGAATCCGGGAACGTTGTGGCTGCGCGGGATCAGCGCGGCCCGGCTCGCGCCCTTATCGACGACACAGACATTGCGGCGGAAGCGCGCCAGATAGATCGCAGCCATCAGTCCGGCAGGCCCCCCGCCGACGATCAGGCAATCAAGCGGCGCACTTGTCATTTGGGGTTCGGGTCCCTCAGACCGACGCCCGCCTTTCGCGGCGCCTTGCGCGAACGGCTGTGGGCGTCCCAGGCGGCACCGACGATCGCATCGAGCTTACGTTGCAGCGACAGCTTGACGGGCGGCATCCCTTGGCGAATTTCGGCGTCCGTCATTCTTGCTCCCGGCGAAGTCGGTATCCCGACCAACCCGGGGCGCTGCGCGCGGTTCCTGCCCGTTATTGGCGAGCTATCTCCGCCGGGGAATCGAATTGTGCGATTCGCCGGTCCAGCCGCCACAGCTCGATGCGATGCACCAGCACGAGCGCTGCGGCTTCGCGCTTGGCCTGCTCATCGTCGTTGCAGACCAGATTGACGCATCCGAACACGTGCCCGTCCGGATCGATCTGAAAAGCACGGTAATGCTTGAAGCTTCCCATTATGATGGTCCTCGTCGCGGCGAGACGGGTGCGCTCAGCCAGTCTGTCAGGTTCGAGGTCACTTCGTTCTGCTTGGCGAATTGCAGCAGCGTCTCGCGCTCCCTGCCGGGCGGCAGGCTGCGCGCGCGCTCGCGGGCGCTTTCGGCAAACAAGGTCAACCGCTCCTGGAGCGATTGGGTCTGTTTCCTGCGGTTACGTTTGGCGGTCATCTGGACTTTCACAGGGGTTCGGGATCTAGGGAAATCGGCCCCGGCGGGGGATCGGCGCCGGGGGCCCAAGGACTCTCTTGTCACTCAAGTGGCTTGCCCGGTCGGGGCGGCCCAGCCCGGCAACCTTCGTAGCTTCGGCCGCAACAGCCGGTTCCAGCATTTCAATAAGTTAACCGTGCGTGATTTTGCGCCCGAGACACGGCGGTGACCGCTCGGTCCCCGCTGCGGCGGAACCGAAATGCTGATTCGCATGTTCAAGAACGACTTGAAGGAGGATCATCATGGCAAAAGCAGCATGGAAGCGGCCGGACTCGCCGATCGGCCGCAAGGGACCGCGCAATGCCAACCCCGCGTACAAGCGCCGCGCGCGGCAACCATGGACGCCCGCGGATGTGAGCAAGTTGAAACAGCTTGCGAAGGGCAACACACCGACCGGCGTGATGAGCATCAAGCTTCAGCGCCCGGTCGCTGCCATTCGCAGCAAGGCGCAACGCGAAGGGATTTCGCTAAGGCCGGTCAACCGCTCGCCCTATAATCGGCGAAGCAAAGCTGCGAAGCGGCGTTGATTCTCCTCACCACCGGTTGCGACACTCTCGAAGCCGAGCAGGCTCGAGCGCGATGTGATCAGGATCGATCATCATCGCGCTCAAGCCTCTTGCTTGAGCGTAATCTTGTTCGGAAAACCCCTGCTCGCTTTTCGAAATCGGGTTCAGTCCGGCGCCTGCAAGCCGGGTGATCGCAGCCACTCGCTCATTTGAGAGCCGGTTTCCGCCTGACGGGCCTTGCGCAACATCTCGTTGCGGGCCGTACCTGGCGGAAGAGAACCTGCTTGTTCGCGCAGCCGCTCAGCCTCGGCAGCCAAGCGCGTCTCGAGCTGATCCGTTTGCCTGGATGTGCGCCGCGTCGCCATGAGACGTTCTCCCTGTTCACCGGAGCGCGCCGTTGCGTCCTCGGTTTGGTCCGCGCCACGCCGGACAGCGCAGCGAACCGACAACGTTCCCGACGCGGAACGGTTTCGCGGGTTCCACGAAAAAGACTTGTCTCAGGGGCGTCTTGTCCGGACGCCGTTAACGAGACCTCGTCTGTCCTGATTGTAGCGGTGCGCCCTGATTTCCGTCCGGATCATAGCGCTTTCCATCATAGCCCGGCGCAAATCGGAGACGATTTGATCGTGATGCTCCATGAGCAGTCGACGCTGCTCGCGCAGCGAGAGACTGTCATCGATGACGCAAGTCGCGCGGGATATCAGGGCCTCGCTCATGGGCCTATAGTGACAGACCGGCAGAAGCAGGCATTTAAGCAGGTTACTCAAATTGCGACATCGGCACAAAATGTGCCGGGCACAACCTGGACCAGCCGTACGGATCGTGCGCGAGCACGAACTTACAGCTCAAAGGAAGACCCGGGAGGTCCTACATGATGAGCATCGACAGGGAGAGTTGTTGTTCCATTTCATGGCGGGCCCGCCGAAGCTGCCCCCTGACGTCGGCATTGAGCGCCCGCAAGCGAATACTTTCCTCAATCGCTCGATCGGCGCGTTCCAGCAGACTCAGAGTCTCGGGATAAAGAGGATCGTCGTCCATAATGACTCCCGATGAATGCAGGCGGGAGTGCGCGATCTCTCAGTCACCGGCGCCTACGGACAGAGCCTAGGCCAGCGATGCAGGTAAACTAGCTCAGATCGGCGCCTGTTGCTAGTGCGGAGCGGAGAATCCCAACCGCCGCCCTCGTCGGCGGGCCCCCGAAGTACAGCGGGTTCATTCGCGCTCTCGGCCGCCCCGATAGAGCTGCAGATAACCCGCCGAGAACAGGGCTGCGTTCTTGAGCGCGTCGAGATCCCTGACAATCAGCGTACGGTCGCGCAGCACGATCAGCTCTGAGGCGCGCATCTCCTGGAGCGTGCGATTGAGATGGACCACCGACAGGCCGGTGGCGTCCGCCAAGTCCATCTGCGTCACTGGCATCGCGCAGGTGTTGCCCTCGACCATGCCGACGGGGCGAAGCCGCTCGAAGATCTCGCAGAACAGGTGCGCGACGCGCTCAAACGCGACGCGACGGCCGAGATTGATGACCCATTCGCGCTGGATCGCGTTGTTGACGAGGGTCTCGCACATGAACGCTTCGGTAAGTGAATGGTCGGCGGCCAGCAGGCTGTCGAAGCGCGCGCGCTTGATGTCGGCGTAGACCGAAGGGGTCAGCGCGGCGATGGAATGGTCCATGGTGGGAAGCAGAAAAGCATGAGCATCGCAGCTCTCACCGGGAAAGATGAAGTTGACGATCTGGCGCCGGCCGTCTTCGAGCGTCTTGTAGCGGCAGAGCCAACCCGACAACACGATGCGGACGCTGTCGACGTGGTCTCCCTCGCAGATCAGGTCCTCGCCCGCTCCGGCGCGCTGTACCCCCTCGAGCATCGCATACTCGAACGACGCGCGCGCCTCCGGCGACAGGGGCCTCAGCGCATTCAGCCGGCGAATGGCCGGTTCCACCAAGCTGCGATCGGCGCTCGACAAGGGCATCAGTTAGCCAAAGAAGGTGTGTGGAAGGATTCCTTGCTCAATGGGATCGTGACAGTGCATTGCAGGCCCTCGGAATCGAAGGCCATCGTGGTGTGGCCCTTCAGCTCGAACGCCAGCGTACGCTCTAGGAGCTCGGTGCCGAAACCTTTCCGCGTCGGCGGCCGCACCTGCGGTCCCCCGCGCTCCCGCCATTCGAACGTCAGCTGCGCGGGTTCGGTGTTTGCATCAATGCGCCAGGAGACCTGGATGTAGCCCGACGGCCGGCTCAGCGCGCCGTATTTCAGCGCGTTGGTCGCGAGTTCGTGAATCGCGAGGGCGAATGTTTCGGCGGCCTTGGGCTGGAAGCGCACCTTGGGGCCGGAGACCCGCATCTGCTCGCCTTCCCGCGCATCACACGCCAACAATTCCTCGGCCACGAGATATTCGAGGTCGACGCCGCCTTCGGGATCATGGGTGAGCAGCGCCTGGGTCCGGGCGAACGCATTCAGCCGGCCGTCGAGATGGGAAGCATATTCCTCGACAGTGGAACTCGTTGCTGCCGAGCGGCGCGCAATCGAGCGTACCACGCCGAGCGTATTGCGGACCCGATGCTTGAGCTCGGCCAGGAGGAGGCGCTGCCGCTCCTCGGCGCGGGTAATCGCCGTGATGTCGATAAAGGTGATGACGACGCCCGCGATGAAGTTGTCGACACTGCGGTAGGGCAGGACGCGGGCGATGTATTTCCTGCCATCGTCCGGCGCAGTCAGCTCGCGCTCGGCGCTCGCCAGGGTGCGCAGCACGCGGCGTACGTCGTCGTAGAGCTCCTCGATCGGAATGCGCGCCTTGATGTGGGAAATGGGGCGGCCCGCATCGGTTTCCACCAGATGCAAGACCTGCGTGATCGCCGGCGTGAAAGTCATCACCCGCAGGTCATTGTCGAGAAACACCGTCGCGATCTGCGTGCTTTCCAGGAAATTCTTGAGGTCGCTGGTGGCGCGGGTCAATTCGTGGACGCGGTGCGCCAGCTCGCCATTGACGGTGGTCAGCTCCTCGTTGACCGACTGCAACTCTTCGCGTGAGGTTTCGAGCTCCTCGTTGGCGGACTGAAGCTCTTCGTTGAGCGATTGGTATTCCTCGTTGGAGGATTTCAGCTCCTCATTGGTGCTTTCGAGCTCCTCGATGGTGGCCTGGAGGCGATCACGCGTCGCGCGCAGCTCGCTTTCGAGCCGCTCGACATGCTCGGTGCGGATGAGAGCGTTGGGTTTGTTGTGGTCGTCCCCGTCCGATTGGGCCGGTCCGTCCTTGAACAGAACGACGAAACTTCGGTGGCCGCCAGCGCCATCCTGTATCGGCTCCACCGTGATGTTCACAAGGATGCGGTGGCCGTTCACGCCGAGGTGCACCTGCTCGGCATGGACAGGCTCGTTGGTTTCGGCCGCACGGGCGAGCGCGGCCCGCAACTCCAGGCGAAGATCGCGATGCACGAGCTGGAGCAGGTCGAGGGTTGCGGCGCCTGCGGTCGGCTCGATGTACCGCCCGGTGCGCCCCGAGAAGTGCAGGATCTGGAAATTGTCGTCGGTGATGACATAGGCGGGGGCATATCGATCCGCGACCCGCTGCGCGCGCCGCTCCAGACCGACGTCGCGGCCGACCGAGCGCGCCGGCGGTACCTCGACCGGCACTCTGCTTGCAGCGGACGTGATCGGAAATTCGGGGGGCAGCCGCGTTCCCGTATCGAGTTTCCTGAAGATGCGCGCACGGCGATCGATCGGCACGAACAGCTTTGGATGCCGCGTCACGTTCTCCGAATTGCCGAGGAACAAATAGCGGTCCGGCAACAACGCGAAGTGGAACAGCGGGATCACACGGTTCTGAAGCTCCGCATTGAGGTAGATCAGCAAATTGCGGCACGAAACGAGGTCAAGCCTGGAGAACGGCGCGTCCTTGATGACGTTGTGTTGGGAGAAGATGCACACCTCGCGCAGCTCCTTCACCACGCAATAGGTGTCGCCCTCGCGCACGAACCAGCGCGCCAGGCGTTCGCCGGTCATGTCGGCTTCGATGGAGGTGCGATAACGGCCGACGCGCGCGGTGGCGAGCGCCCGGCCGTCGATGTCGGTGGCGAAGATCTGCACCTGCGGTGGGGAGTCCATCCGCGCCATCTGTTCGCGCAGCAGGATGGCGATCGAATAGGCCTCCTCGCCCGTCGCGCAACCAAGCACCCAGACGCGGACCTGCTGGGCCGCGCCCTTGTCCTGGAAGAGCTTCGGGATGATCTGCGTCTCCAGCACCTCGAACTCGCGCTTGTCGCGGAAGAACTCGGTGACGCCGATCAGGAGATCATTGAAGAGATGATGCGCCTCATCCTTGTCGTTGCGCAGGAAATCCACGTAGGCGGGGATGTCGGCGATCTGGACAACTTGCATGCGCCTCTGCACGCGGCGCAGGAAAGTGTTTTGCTTGTAGCCGTGAAAATCGTTGCCGGTCTTGTTGCGAAGAACGTCGGCGATGCGCGACAGCGAGGTCGCAGCCGCGGCCAGAATCTCGTCGAACCCGTGCTTCTCCTCCAGACGCCGCAGATGCCGGGCATAGAGCTGGATACGCTCGGGAATCTCCTCCGGTGGCAGGACGTAGTCCGCGATCGCCGCCGGCGTGTTGGCCTCCGTGAGAGGGTCGGATGTCTCGCTCGCGACCTGCTCGGCAATGGCGAGACCGCCGTGATCCTTGAGCGCTGCCGTTCCCAGCGTTCCATCGCCGCCGGTGCCGGACAAGATCACACCAATGGACTTCTCGGCGCGCTCCTCCGCCAGCGACACCAGGAAGCTGTCGATCGTGGCGCGCCCCCCTGGCGCCTGCTCGGCCTTGCGGATCGCGAAGCTTCCGCCCTGGATCGTGGTGATCATCGCGGGCGGGCACAGATAGATCGCGCCACCCTCGATCGGATGGCCATGGCCGGCTTCGGACAGCCTGCCGCCGTTTGAGCTTTGTACGATCTGGCGCAGCCGTGCCTCGTCGAAGGCTTCGTGGTGCTGAAGCGCCAGCACGACGGTCTGGTCGGCACTCAGACTCAGCTTGGCAAAGAAGCGCTCGATGCTGTCCAGAGCGGCCGGTGAGGCGCCAACGCCGATCACAAGCGGGGACTTGGTCTGGCGCTCTTCTTCGACCGCTCTCTCGCCGACTTCAGTCATGGCCTTGGTAGCTCTCTTTCACTGGCCGGGACTAATGGGCGCCCGGTCCTCCTGCAAATAGCAGAAATCAACCGAACCCCAACAGGTCAAAGACGAGAATATCACAGGGCCTCCTTTGATGTCGGCGTCGTCCGAGCCCTGATCAGGGAGCCGCGTGGCGTCTAGACCAGCTTCGGCGGGCGGCGCGCGGCTTTCAGGGCTCCGGCTGTTGGCCGGCTTCTGGCTGTCGCGCCGCCAATTGCCTTTGCAGATACGCGATGCGCTGCACGATCAGGACGCGGTGGCGTTCCCACTCGGCCAGGGTCTGCTTGAGGACCTCGGCCAGTTGCTGCGCCTGGGAGATATCGTGACCGCCGGCCCGAAGCTCGAGGACGCGGTCCTCCTGCTTGCGGATACGTTGCCAGCCCTCCTCGATGTCGCGGTCGGCCTTCACCAGAACGCGCTGCTCGGCGTCGAGCTGCTCAGTTTGTTCGGCGGGGGAGATGGACATGGCAGACCCTTCACGCGTCCGGATTGCGGGCTGGAGGATCGAGCGATTGTAGCACCACCCGCCGGATCATGTCGGCATATTCACGATATTCGGCCGCCCTCGCCTGGTACATCTCGGCGACCGCGGGCCGGCCGCTGCGCTGGCCGTCGACCGCCATGCGGTGCACCAGTTCCGCCCGTTCCTCGATAATGCGCAAGGCGACACGCAGGGCCTCGTCGACGCGCCCCTCCTGCTCCTTGGCGAGCGTATCGGCCGTGAAGCCATGACCGACCTGGCAACGGAAGCGCATCGGACGCTGCTCCTTGACCTCGGACAGAACGCCGCCGCAGGAAGGACAGGTCAGCGCAACGGGATCGGCAACGGTGAGCAGCTTGTCGCTGCCAATCCGGTCTCCCGCCGCAATCGCGACCTCCAGTCTGATCTCCGGCGGGATCGGCAGCGCAGCTCCGGCCTGCTCCCTGACGAGTTCGGACAGCACATCACCCATACTGGCGCCGGGGACGCAGAGGTCGACGGTGGTCTCCTCCATCGCGCGCCGCGGCATCTCGTCGGAAATGGCGTCCATGGGGTCCTGGACCACCGCCATCCCGCCGCAGCGCTTGATCGCATTGAGGCCTGCCGCGCCGTCCGACAACAGGCCGCTCAAGAGCACGCCGATCACCCGCGGGCCGTGAGTGATTGCTGCGGAGCGAAACAGGGCGTCGATGGCCGGCCGCACCAGGTTCTCGCGTGGACCGCGCCCGAGCAAGATCCGGTCCTCGGACAGCAGCAAATGATGGTCTGGCGCGGCCAGATAGATCTGCCCCGGCTGGATCTCCATGCCGTTTTCAGCCTGACGAACCGGAAGTGGGCCGGCGCTGCTGGCGACCGTCGACAGAATACCGATACCCCGCGCCGGAATGTGCAGAACGATAAACACGGCTGCCGGCAAATCCGGCGGCAAGCGGCTCAGGATGTGCTTCAACGGCTGGGTCGCTCCGGCCGAACCGCCGATGACGATGATGTTGCGGTTGTTCATGGAACCCGTTTTCAACTGCGTCGTTTTGAATCAAGGCGGGCCCCCCGGTTTATGTTCCAACGGGGGCGGAAGCCAAGGCTGAGGCACAATGACAATATCGCGCTCGTCATCCGATCGACCTGCGCCTCTCACGGGGCGCAGAGTTTTCGTGGTCGAGGACGAATATTTTCTCGCCGACGACATCAGCGAGGCAGTCCGCGCGCTGGGGGCCGAGGTCGCAGGTCCCGCCGGTCACGTCGAGGACGCATTCAAGATCCTGCACGACGGCAGCACGCTGGATGCCGCGGTCCTGGACGTGAACATTCACAGCGAGATGATCTTTCCGATCGCCCGCGAACTGATGGCGCGCAAGGTGCCCTTCGTGTTCACCACCGGATACGAAAGGATCACCGTCGGCGCGGAATTCCAGGATGTGCCGCTCATTGAAAAGCCGATCGATCTGACCGCGATGGCACGGAAGCTGGCGGCGCTGATCGCCGATCCAAAGGATCGATAAGGCGAGGCAATCAGAACAGATGCGCGAAAGCGAGCCAGGCGCTGACCGCCAGGCAAAGGAGAACCGCGGCATAAGGCAGCGCGACGCGCAAGACAGCCTCCGCCCCCTCAAATCATCATCCACACGATTGCGCCCATCATCACGAGAAAACCCGTGATTGCGGTGGCGACAAACGCCTGTTCGATGCGATCCATTGCCCGGCCCCTATCCAGCGAGCCCAGATTGACCGGCTTGAGGGCCGAACGCATTAGACTATGTGAATCGGCCGCGATGCGTTTTTCGGCCCTGGGACACGGCCGCATCGCGGCAGCCCCGAACTCTTTCCGGCGCCGCGTGTTCGGCAGCGGTCCCGATGATCCCCCCTATTCGCGCCAGAACTCCGACAGCTCCTCCGCAGTCATGAGGTCGACCTGGCCGTGAAAGCGGGTGCGGTACATCGTCATGAGCGCGTCATGCCCGACGTCGGACGAACTGCACAGCGCGTCCTCGACGATGACGACCCGGAAGCCGAGATCGACGGCGCTCAGAACGGTCGACAGCACGCAGACGTCCGTCTCTGCGCCCGATATCACGACCGTGCCGATAGTCTTGTCGAGCAGCAGGGTCGCGAGGGCGGGATTGCTGAAGGCGGAATAGGCCGGCTTGTCGATGACCGCAGCCGGCGGAACGAACTTGCTCAGGGCAGGTACGAGTTCGAGCGCGGATGGCGGCAGATGCCTGCGGGTCGCCTGATGCCAGCGATGAAAATAGCTCTGCCACTGGCCGGGACGATCTTCCGGATCCTGCGGCGTGATGAAACGCGTGAAGATGGTCCTGGCCTGGTGGCGCGCAACGACCCCGACGATCGCCGGCAGGACCCGCTCCATCCATGGCGTCGCCCACAGACCACCGGGGGCGAAAATGTTCTGCATGTCGATGCAGAGATGAACGGCATTCCTGATCTCGGTGACTTCCGAAGCGCTGTCCCTCATCGTTCTCCACCGTCAAGCGCATCGCCCCGCCACGTCAGTCGACATCGCCGCGGCGAATTCAGCGACTGAATGCCAATGGAAAGGCTTTGGTTCCGCGAGCACGCTGAGCCCGGTCGCGCCAGCGTTCCCCAAAGCGCGATGCGATCAGGATGAATCGCCGTCCGTGGCGTAGGCGAGTTCGTGCTCCTGGAGATGAAACCGCGCGTTCGGAAACGGGACGAAGTTTCCGGCATGACCGTAGTGCAGATGCGTGAGGATCACATCCTCGGGCGTCGGCGCGTTGGGGACGGATCATCAAAGCGGCCGGAATCGAGCCGCATTAGGCTTTGGCTGTCACGACTGCGAGGTTTCGCCAGGTCGCCCAAATCCAGTGCGGCGGAATCGATTGCATCGACGCAATCCTCGGACTGCGTCGGAAATATCAATCATTTCAAAGGGAAGAATGAACCATGGTGCGCTCGGAGGGACTCGAACCCCCACGATTTTACTCACTGCCACCTCAAGGCAGCGCGTCTACCAGTTCCGCCACGAGCGCTTTGGGGATGCCGGCATGAGGCTTGAAGGCCAGCCGGATCAACGGCGCCGATCTAACAAATCCATCAGAGGGGTACAAGCCTGCAAAGGCCCTGAATTCCACAAGCTTTGCAGGAAAGTCGGGCCGCTCGCCCCGAATCGGCGTTGACCCCGGTGTCCGGGCCGCAACCGCGTGCTAGGCGCCTTCCGGCTGCCCAGGTCGCTATCGCATGCCCGGTGAGCGCGGCAGCATCTGCTTGACCTCGACCGCGATCCGGTTGCGGTCGACCAGGACGACGCCGGAAGCGACCGGCAGATTATTGGCCAAAACCTTGACCTCGTCGGCCTCGGTTGCGTCCAGCTCGATGATGGCGCCGCGGGAAAGACGTAATACTTGATGGATCGGCATGGAGGTCGTTCCGAGGACGACCATGAGATCCACGGTAACTTTATCGAGGGTGGGCACTGTCAGGACCGCCGCAACTAGGGACTAGCATTTGCTCCCGAGATGATCACCACGTTATGGTTAGCCAATGGTTAATTCGCCTCAAAACCCTCGCCAAAACCAGCGTCAAGAGCTCGATTTGGCGTCGTTTTCCAAGTCCGACGGCGAGCCGGTTGAGTGGCGGATCTCGGACGCTCCGGTGCCCTACCCGGAGGCGGTGGCCGCCATGGAGGCCCGGGTCGCCGCCATTGCGGCGGGTGAGGCCGCGGAGTTGGTCTGGCTGCTCGAACACCCCCCGCTCTACACCTCCGGCACCTCGGGCAAGGCAACGGACCTGCTCAATTCCCGATTCCCGGTCTTCGCCACCGGACGCGGCGGCCAGCTCACCTATCACGGGCCGGGCCAGCGGGTGGCCTATGTCATGCTCGACCTCAAGCGCCGGCGGCCGGACGTCCGCGCCTATGTCGCGAGCCTGGAGGAGCTGATTCTGCGCACGCTCGCTGCCTTCAACGTCCGCGGCGAACGGCGCGAGGACCGGGTCGGCGTCTGGGTCAAGCGGCCAGACAAGGGCGCGGACCACGAGGACAAGATCGCGGCGATCGGCGTCCGGCTGAAGCGCTGGGTCTCGTTCCACGGCATCGCGATCAATGTCGAGCCGGAGCTATCGCATTTCGCCGGCATCGTGCCGTGCGGCGTCACTGACGCCCGTTACGGCGTCACTTCGCTGGTCGACCTCGGCCAGCTCGTGACGATGGCTGATATCGACGTCGCGCTCCGGCAGGCGTTCGAGGAGCTGTTCGGGCCGACCCGCGCGCTGCTGCCCGAAGTGGCCGCCTGACGCATTCCTGTTGGAGACGCAGCGTCCGCGTTCTCCACCGACGCGGAATCGGTTATGTTCGATTCCGGTGCCGCCCACGCCTCCCCCCCTCCGCCGGGAAAACAGACCTCATGCCGGGCGATAAGATCATCGACCGACTGTTCGAGCACTGGGCATAAGGAGGGATTGCGTTTCAGCTCGCAATGGGAGGTTTTGACGATGAGACTCTCTGCGCCGATCTATCATCTGAAACGACGCGCGAAGCGCCTGTCCCGCGAGGAAGGCATTCCGCTGCACGACGCCCTTGACCGCATCGCCGCGACGGAAGGATTTTCCGCCTGGAGCATCCTGGCCGCGAAAGCCGCCGCGCTGACGCCCGCGAGCAGGCTGTTCCCGCAATTCCGGCCCGGTGATCTGGTGCTGGTCGGCGCGCGGCCCGGTCAGGGCAAGACGCTGATCAGCCTCGAACTTGCGGTGGAGGCCATGAGGTCGGGCCATCGTGCCGCGTTCTTCTCGCTCGAATACACCAAGAAAGATGTTTTGGATCGCTTGCGCGCGATCGGCGTGGAGCCGGCGCAATTTGGCGAGTTATTCGAGGTCGATTGCTCCGACGCCATCAGCGCCGATTACGTCGTCAAGCAGATGGCCGCGGCGCCCCGCGGCACGGTCGTTGTGATCGACTACTTGCAACTGCTCGACCAGAGACGCGAAAATCCAGACCTCACCGTTCAGGTGCGCGCGCTGAAATCGTTCGCGCGCGATCAGGGGCTGATCGTCGTCTTCATCTCGCAGATCGACCGATCCTACGATCCTTCAGTCAAGCCCTGCCCCGATCTCGGCGATGTCAGGCTGCCGAATCCGCTGGACCTGACGCTGTTCGACAAGATGTGCTTCCTGAACAATTCCGAAGTCCGGTTGCGGGCGGCGAGCTGACGATCAGGCCGCGGATGAGACTGCTCACCCGCGGCTTGCTGCCTTACGCCGCCTGCACCGACACCTCGAGCTTGCCGGCGATGTAGCGGCGCTCCTGGGTCAGGCCGCCGAAGCCGTAGGCATCGCCCTTGACCTCGTCGACATGCAGATAGGTCTCGGGATGCAGCGGGCCTAGAATCCCGGCCATGCGCTTGAACATCGCGGCGAGATAGGCCGCCTTCTCGTCCTTGGTGTTGGTGCCTTCGCTGACGTGGATGTCGATCCAGTAGCTTGCAAGCTTCTGCTCGGCGAGCGACTTGCCGCCGGCGAACCAGTCATCGGCATCCACCGCCTTGACGATGATGGCGGTCACCTTGGGATCCTTGTGCAGGATTTGTGCAGTGAGCTCGGACACGGCGTTCGCGATCTCGGCCTTCAGGGTCGGCGACTGCCGGGACGAGGTATAGGACACGGTGATCAGGGGCATGCTGGTCTCCTCAAGATGCTGCGCCGGTTGGTGCGGCGTTGATGAGAAGCTAGACCTTTGCTCCTCATTTTGGTATCTTATCTCTCTTGATATCAGTGATAAGCATTCATAATGACACCGACGCTCGACATCGCCACCATCAAGGCCTTCCTGCTTGTCGCCGACCTCCAGAGCTTTACCCGTGCCGCCGAAGCGCTGGGTACGACCCAGGCGGCGGTCAGCCTCAAGCTGCAACGGCTGGAGACGTTGCTGGGCAAACGTCTCGTCGAGCGCTCGCCGCGCGCAGTCCGGCTCACCGCCGAGGGCGCCGGCTTCCTCGAACGCGCCCGTGCGCTGATCGCGGCGCATGACCGCGCGCTGTCGGGTGAGGCACCGGCCGTGCAGTCGCTCTCGCTTGGCATTTCCGATCACGCTGCAGGCCCTGAACTGGTGCCGCTGCTCGAACGCCTGCACGCGATGTCATTGAATCTCACCCTCGCCGTCAGCATCGGCTTCTCGCGCGAGATGCAGGATGCCTACGACGCGGGTCAGCTCGATGCGGTGATCGTCCGCCAGGAAGGCAGCCGCCGCGGCGGCGAGAAGCTGACCGAGGACGAGTTCGGCTGGTTCGCTGCACGCCGCCTCACACTGCCGAAGGGCGAGCCGCTGCCGCTCGCGACGCTCGCACCGCCCTGCGGGGTCCGCGCGGTCGCGGTGAGCGCGCTCGACAAGGCCAACATCGCCTGGCGCGAGCGCTTCGTCGGCGGCGGCGTCACGGCCGTGGTCGCAGCGGCACTTGCCGGACTTGCGATCGCGCCGCTGGCACGGCGGATCGCGCCTCCTGGCCTCGTCGACATCGGGCCTGCGCACAAGCTGCCGAAGCTCGGCAGCTCGAAGGTGATGCTGCATTCGAAGGTCAGCGATCCCGCGAAAATGGCGGCGCTGCGTGCGGTGGCGGCGACATTTCGGAGCGCAGCCGCGTGACGCCGTACGCCTTTACAGGATCGCCTCGAACGCACTGCGCAGCGTTTCATGTCGAAATACAAAACCGCGGCTAAGCGCCTTGTTCGGCAGCACGCGCTGGCCGCCGAGCAGGAGTTCGTCGGCGAAGCCGCCGCCGATCCGGCGCAGCAGGCCGCCGGGGATGCGGAACACCGCCGGCCGGTGCAGTCGGCGGCCGAGTTCCTCGGTGAATTTGGCGTTGGTGACCGGGATCGGCGCGGTGGCATTGACGGGCCCGGTGAGATCGGGCGTCGCCATCACATAGGCGATCAGGCGGATCAGATCGTCGCGCTCGATCCAGGACATCCACTGCCGCCCGGTGCCGAGCGGACCGCCAAGGCCGAACTCGAACGGCGTCAACATGCGCGTGATGAAGCCGCCTTCCGTGCCGAGCACGAGCCCGATGCGCAAGTAAACCACGCGCACGCCGAACTCCTCCGCCGGCTGCGCCGCCGTCTCCCAGGCCGCACAGAGCTCGTGGCTGAAGCAGGCGTGCGACTTCGCCGATTCCGTCAGCACCTGGTCGGCCCACAGACCATACCAGCCGATCGCGGAGCCGCTGACCAGCACCTTGGGCTTGCGCTCAAGCCGCGCGATCAGCTTGACGATTTCGCCGGTCATGTCGACGCGGGAGCCGATGATCTTCGCGCGTTTCGCCTCGGTCCAGAGGCCGTTGCCGATCGGCTCGCCGGCGAGATTGACGATGGCGTCGATCTTCGTGTCCGAGGAGAGCTGATCGAGGCTCGTGATCAACGTGACCGGTGGCGGCAGCATCTCGGCCTTGGCGGGGTCACGGATCAACGCGATGACGTCGTGCCCTGCCCCGCCGAGGCCCGCCGCCAGGCGGCTGCCGATGAAGCCGGTGGCGCCTGATATCAGCACGGTCTTGCGACCGGGAATTTTCTCGACGAGGTCGGGTGCTGCAACAACTTTCATGCGACCCAATCGGCGCACCGCGGCAAAATCCCTGACGCCGCACAGCGCCGCGCCGACCGCGCAGGCGGTCGCGGCCATGCTGAGCAGGCCCTGATAGACCAGGGTCACGCCGAACGGCTGCATCGCCCAGTCGATCAGCACCGGCAGCAGCAGCACGAGAATGGCTCCGTAGTTGATCGCGAGCAGGGTGTGATTGATGCGCTCGCTCGGCGGCAGCTTTCGGCTAAGATCCTCCTCGACGAAATCCATCAGCGTGATGACGATCTCGGCAATCAGCACCGCGACGATCAGCAGCGCCAGCACGCCATGGACCTCGACCCAGCCGAGCAGCAGGAATAGCAGCGCATAAAGCATGTTGCGGCTACCGTGCAGCTTCAGCTCGAAGCGTTGCGACGGACGCCACGCCAGGCGTTCGGTGAATTCGTGATGATAGAAAGTGTCGAACACGCCCATCACGATCTGGATGGCGATGAGCGTCCACAAGAGCTGTGTCATGACACGGCCTCCCTGAAGATGGCGGACTGGTGGATCAGCGCGCCGTAACGCGGATGAATGACATCGAGGGTGAAGCGGAATGCGCCCTCGCCGAGATCGCGATGCGTCACCGTGAGATCGCCCGGCGTGAGCCATGGCGGCAACGGGATCCACAGGCGTCCGAGCTGGAGCCCATAGCCGGCGCTGCGAAAGGTCAGCGCCTGGTCCTCGACTGCGATGCGGAGCGCCATCGAAACGCCGAAGCCGACATATTCTTCGAGCCCGGTCGGACCGTCAAAGCGCTTGGCGGAATGGATCACTTGCGGAAAGCGACGTTTGCGCGCGCAGATGCGCGTCCAGGTCTGACCGCCGGTTGCTGCATCCTCGGTAACAGTCACGATCATCGGCACGCCGGTGTCACGGCCGGTCGGCAGCGGCCCCCCGATGATGCGTGCGGCCTGTGCCAGCCACCAGCCGATCGCGCTGAAGCGGATCTCCTCGACCACGCCGACATAGACGACGCTGTCGCCGTCGGCGACGCGTTTGGAGAAGCGCCGCCAGGTCGCGAGCGGCAGGCGGCCCCAATCCTCGTCCGACAGCAATGCGCGGAAGCGGCGATCGTCGCGCAGTCTGGTGTGAGCGTGGGTCGATGCGTTGCAGCCTGATAATCTTGCCGACGTCATCGTACCCTCCTCGACACTATTTGGCCTTGCCCAGCGGCAGCAGGTTGGCGATCTTCTCGCCAAGGCGCATCAAGGCGGCCAGCCGCGGCCGCGGCACCTTCAGCATCTGCATGAACCAGTGGTCGGCAAGCTCGGTGAAGGCGAGCATCTCCTTCAGCCGCTTGCTCGCGACCGGATTGATGGCCGGATCGCCGGCGGCGTCGGACACGCACGCCCTGAGCGCCGCGATCGCCGGATCGAGCTCCCGCTCCTTGCGCCGCGCCGCGATTCTGGCCGCGACCTCCCAAATGTCGGTCTCGGCCTCATAATGGTCGCGGCGGTCGCCGAGGATCGGCACCCGCCGGATCAGGTTCCAGGCGAGGAGCTCCTTCAGCGAGTTGGAGACGTTGGAGCGCGCCATGCCGAGCGTGTCGGCAATGTCCTCGGCGGTCATCGGCGCTTCGGCGAGGTAGAGCAGCCCGTGGATCTGGCTGACCGAGCGATTGACGCCCCACTCGTCGCCCATGTCGCCCCAATGCAGGATGAAGCGCTCGACGGCAGAAGGAAGCTTCTTCTTTGCGGCTATTTCTGTCATGACAGAAATATCTGACAATACCGCTCTCCTGTCAAGAGCGGCGCCGATGGGCACGAGGCGGGGCATCTGCCTAAAAATGTTCCAAATTCAGGGAACCATCCGGCGGCTGCGGCGTTTGCTCCGGTCGAGGCAGGGTGCGGGAATGGTCGAAAAGTCTAGTCAACAGAGGGACTTGTTCGAGAGCGAACGCAGTTTCCGGCTGTTGGTTGAGGGAGTTGCAGACTACGCGCTCTACATGCTCGATCCCAACGGGATCATCACCAGCTGGAACATCGGCGGCGAGCGCATCAAGGGCTATTCACCCGAGGAGATCCTCGGCCAGCATTTCTCCCGCTTCTACACCGAAACCGACCGCGCCAACGGCAAGCCGGCCCGTGCGCTCGGCATCGCCAGGGATAAGGGCCGCTACGAAGAGGAAGGCTGGCGCGTTCGCAAGGACGGCACCTTCTTCTGGGCCAGCGTCGTGATCGACCCGATCTACGAGAACGGCGAATTGGTCGGATTCGCCAAGATCACGCGCGACATCACCGAACGCCGCAATACCCAGGTCAAGCTAGAGGCGATGCAGAAGCAGCTCGCCGAGTCCCAGAAGTTCGACGCGCTCGGGCAACTCACCGGCGGGGTCGCGCACGACTTCAACAACCTGCTGATGATCATCAGCGGCAGCCTCCACATGCTGAAACGAGGCGCCGACGATGCGGCCAAGCTGCAGCGCGCGATCTCGGCTATCGAGACCGCCACCAAGCGCGGCGCGGCGCTGACCAACCAGCTCCTCACCTTCGCGCGACGGCAGAGCGTCAATCCGCAGGCGATCGATTTCGCCGAACGCATCACGGCGATTCGCGAGGTACTCGATGCCGGAATCGGCAGCTCCGTACGCCTGGCCTTCGACATCGACCACGACATCTGGCCGATCAAGGCCGACGCCTCCGAACTCGAGACAGCGCTGCTCAACCTCGTCATCAATGCCCGCGATGCGATGCCCGACGGCGGCACGGTGACGATCGGCGCGCGCAAGGTCGTGCTGGACGAGGCGCCCCTCGCCGGCGAATTCGTCGCGATCGACGTCACCGATACCGGCTTCGGCATTCCCTCCGACGTTCTCGACAAGATCTTCGAGCCGTTCTTCACCACTAAGCCGATCGGAAAGGGCACGGGCCTAGGCCTGTCTCAGGTGCACGGCTTCGCGCACCAGGCCGGCGGCACCGTGAGCGTCGCAAGCGAGCTCGGCAAGGGCACGACGTTCACCATCCTCCTGCCCCGCGGCGAAGACGCGCCATCGTCTGACACGACCGGGGAGCCGGCGTTCCAAGGCAGCGGCACGGTTTTGCTGGTCGAGGACAATCCGGACGTCGCCATCGTCAGCATCGGCCTGCTGGAGCAGCTCGGCTACCATGTGCGCCGGGTCGCCGATGCCGAAGCTGCGCTGCGCGAGATCGAGAACAACGGCGTCGACTTCGTATTCTCTGACATCGTCATGCCCGGAAAGATGGACGGCATCACCCTCGCCCGTCATCTCCGCCAGATCCGTCCCGGCCTGCCGATCCTGCTCGCCACCGGCTACAGCGAGGTCGCCGCCGGCGTGCGCGGGGATTTCCCGATCCTGCGCAAGCCGTATGAGATCCACGAACTCAGCGAAGCGATCGCAAAGCTGCCGCGGTGAAATATCCGTCGAGAGCTTGGGGTAGCTCAGCCTCACGGCGTCAGGGCCGGGCTTGGCGATCTTCTCTGAAACCTACACCGTCGGCAGCACCGAAAAGGCTTCCCCTGCCCTGCGCAGGCCCAGTTCGTCGAGGCTCGCCGTTTCGCTGGTGACACTGTCGACGCGCGAGGATGGCGGGCCGTGGCGGCAGAGCGCGACCATGTCGGCGACGTGCTTCGGCGTGCCGGCGAACAGCGCTTCCACGCTGCCGTCGCGGCGGTTGCGGACCCAGCCTTCGAGGCCGCTCGTCGTCGCCTGGTGCTCGACCCAGGCCCGATAGCCGACGCCCTGCACGCGCCCGCGAATCATGACCTGGAGAATCGCCCGGCTCATTTTTTCAATCCGAGGACGTCAGCGCTGCGCGCCCTAGCATCGGCCTCGCGCATGACACGGGCCGTCAGCTCCGACGATGCGATCCCCCTGAGGCTTTTCGGCGGCGCGCCTTCGCGGAGCGCCTTCAGCGTCTCGTAAACCGCCTGCGTCGCGGCTGCGATCGGCGCATGACCCTGGAGCGCGATGCGGACGCGCTGACCGGCGAGGTAATCGAGCATGTTCAAATCCTCCGGCGCCCCGCCGAGCACGATCGGCAGGTGCGTCGCGGCGGTAACCGCCTCGAGCTCGGCGCGCGACTTGATGCCGGTGAAGAACAGCGCATCGACACCGGCGGCTTCATAAGCAATGGCGCGGCGGATCGCGTCCTCTATCGAGGTGATCGAAGCAGCGCCGGTGCGGCCCATGACGACCAGCGAGGCATCGCTGCGGCCCCCGAGCGCGGCCTTCATCTTGCCGACGCCCTCCTCGAGCGAGATCAGCTGCGCCTTCGCCTCGCCGAAGGCGGCCGGCAGCAGCGTGTCCTCGATGGTGAGACCGGCCGCGCCCGCCGCCTCCAGCTCCTGCACGGCGCGGCGAACATTGAGCGCATTGCCGTAGCCGTGATCGGCATCGACCAGCACCGGCAGCGCGGCAGCGCGCGACATTCGCCGCATCTGCTCGGCGAGCTCGGTAAGCGTGATCAGGGTGATGTCGGGGTCGCCAAGCACCGCCAGCGAGGCGACCGAACCGCCGAACATGCCAAGCGGAAAGCCGAGGTCCTCGGCGATGCGGATCGAGATAGCGTCGTACACCGAGCCGGGATGGACACAAGTTGCGCCCGACAGGACGAAGCGCAGTTTTTCGCGGCGGGAACGAAAGGCCATGGTGCTGTCTCGACTAGGTCACGGAGCCCGCAGCATACTCCGTCATTGCGAGCGAAGCGAAGTAATCCAGAGATGCGTCGGCGGAGACAGACTGGATTGCCTCGTCGCGAAGGGCTCCTCGCAATGAGGATGGTGGCGGGCAGCCTGCCCCGCCACACTCGCCTCTTACGCAAACTCCAAAATCAGCGCGTCCACCGCAAGCGTCGCGCCGGCGCTGGCGTGGACTTTCTTCACGGTGCCGTCCTGCTCAGCGCGAAGCACGTTCTGCATCTTCATGGCTTCGACCACCGCCAGCGTCTCGCCAACCTTGACTTCCTGTCCCTCGGTCACCGCGATCGAGACTACGAGGCCGGGCATCGGGCAGAGCAGTTTCTTGCCGCTATCGGAGGCCGTCGTCACCGGCATCAAGCGCGCGGACGCAGCTTCGGCTTCGGTCCAGACATAGACCGGCACCTCGACGCCCTGATGCGCCAGACGAATGCCGTTGGCAATCGGGCGCGCCTGCATCGCGACGAAGTGGCCGTCGATTGTGCCCTGCCAGACCGGATCGCCCGGCTTCCACGGCGACTGCAACAAATGCGCATTGCCGGCCTTTCCGGCGGCATCGACGAAACGCACCGCGATCGCCTCGCATTCACGGCCGACCTCCAGCAGGATCTCCTGACGGGCGAGCCAGACCGCACGGCGGCGCTCGCGCTGCACGACGCGGCCGCCCATCTGGCCCGTGATCTGCCGCTTGCGCTCCCCGAGCACGTGATCGATGGCAGCCCCGACCGCGGCGATCCGCCGCGCGACCTCGCCTTCGGGCACGCGCGCCGCAAAGCCCTTTGGAAATTCCTCGGCGATGAAGCCGGTCGACAGCCGGCCCTCGCGCCAGCGCGGATGATGCATCAGCGCCGAGAGGAACGGGATGTTGTGCCTGATACCGTCGACATAGAACGAGTCCAGCGCGGTTGCCTGCGCCTCGATCGCGGCCGCGCGCGAGGGCGCGTGGGTAACAAGCTTGGCGATCATCGGATCGTAATGGATCGAGATCTCGCCGCCCTCCTGCACGCCGGTGTCGTTGCGGATGGTGATGCCGTCCTGGCTGGCTTCCGCCGGCGGACGATATTTTACGAGCCGCCCGATCGAGGGCAGGAAATTGCGGAACGGGTCTTCGGCATAGAGGCGCGACTCCACCGCCCAACCCGTCAGCGTGACGTCCTTCTGCGCCAGCACGAGCTTCTCGCCCGCGGCAACGCGGATCATCTGCTCGACGAGATCGATGCCGGTGACGAGCTCGGTGACGGGATGCTCGACCTGGAGGCGCGTGTTCATCTCCAGGAAATAGAAGCTCTTGTCTTGTCCTGCGACAAACTCGACGGTGCCGGCGGAGTCGTAATTCACGGCTTTTGCCAGCGCGACCGCCTGCTCCCCCATCTTGCGGCGGGTGGCTTCATCGAGCAGCGGCGATGGCGCCTCCTCGATGACCTTCTGGTTGCGGCGCTGGATCGAGCATTCGCGTTCGCCGAGATAGATCACGTTGCCGTGCTTGTCGCCCAGTACCTGGATCTCGATGTGGCGGGGATCGACGATGAACTTCTCGACAAAGACGCGGTCGTCGCCGAACGAGGCCTTGGCCTCGGCCTTGGCAAGATTGAAACCCTCGGCGACCTCGGCCGTCGAATGCGCGATGCGCATGCCCTTGCCGCCGCCGCCGGCGGAAGCCTTGATCATCACGGGATAGCCGATCTCGTCGGCGATCTTGACCGCGTGCTTGTCGTCCTCGATCACGCCGAGATGGCCTGGGACGGTCGAGACCTTGGCCTTGGCGGCCGCCTTCTTCGACTCGATCTTGTCGCCCATGGCCGCGATCGCGCCCGGGTTCGGGCCGATGAAGACGATGCCGGCCGCCTCCAGCGCGCGCGGAAACGCCTCGCGCTCGGACAGGAATCCGTAGCCCGGATGCACGGCCTCGGCGCCCGTCTTGCGGCAAGCCTCCACGATCTTCTCGATCACCAGATAGCTCTCGGCTGCAGCGGGCGGGCCAATCAGTACGGCCTCGTCGGCCATCTCGACATGGAGGGCGTCGCGATCGGCCTCGGAATAGACCGCAACCGTCTGAATTCCCATGCGGCGAGCGGTCTTGATGACCCGACAGGCGATTTCGCCGCGATTGGCGATCAGGATGCGTTTGAACATGCTTTTCTTGAGTCTCGACCTTCGGCGGGACCCTTCCCTGGCCGTTCGGGCCTATGGGGGACGGGCCGTGTGGCTTCCGTGGTACATCAAAATAGGCCGGAGGCAACGGTCTAAATCCGGCCCGCTGTGGCGTACCAGCGCAAGACCGAAACGGGCTCGGCACCCCCTAGGGACGTCGTGCCGCGTCCTCGGCCTTTCCGGCCTTGGCCACGTCCCGGACCAAGCCGTGAATGAAGCCGAGCTTGCCGACCACTGCGGGAGACAGGATGAAGGGATAGAGGTCGCGCAGGCCCATGGCGCGATTGACGCTGTTCATGGCGAAGGTGAAGGGCAGCCATGCGTTGACCAGCGCCTCGACCTCCCTTGCCTCGTAGGGGTTGAAACGAATGCGGGCCGTCAACTCTCCGGCGCGGTCGACCTTGGGGCGTACCTCCATGCCGAACTCGCCAGCCATCTCCAGCGCGTCCACGATGTGGAGATAGTGCGCCCAGGTCTCGGCGAAGTCTTCCCAGGGATGGGTCGTGGCATAGGCCGAGACGTAATTCTGCTGCCAGTCCGGCGGCGGGCCTTCGGCATAGTGGCGCTGCAAGGCCTGGCCGTAATCGGCGGAATCGTCGCCGAATACCGCACGGCATGCCTCGAGCTTGCCGCCGTCGCGCACCAGCACGTCCCAGAAATAGTGCCCGACCTCGTGCCGGAAATGCCCGAGCAGCGTACGGTACGGCTCGCCCATCTCGAGCCTGCGCCGCTCGCGCACAATCGTATCGGCCTCGGTGAGCGCAATCGTGATCAGGCCGTTGTCGTGGCCAGTCAGGACCTTCTCTCCGCTGTTCGGATCGTCGGCGAGGAAATTGAAGATCAGGCCATGCTCGGGGTCGTCTTGCCGGGTCCGGAGCGGCAGCTTCCAGCGGATCAGGGAATAGAACAGACGGTGTTTTGCCACCTCCAGCTCGCGCCAGCCTGCGAGTTGGGCGGGGTCGGACAAATCAGGTACGATGCCGTTGTGGCGGCAGGCGCGGCAATAGCCGTTGCCCTCCCCTGGATCCGTCAGCCAGTTGCAGGAATCGTACGCGGCATTCCGGCACAGCATCCGGCTTTCGCCCTTGCCGGCTAGTGTCTTCCAGGCCTCTCCGTCGGGCTCGATCGCCGACATCGTCTCCTTCTCCGGCAGGAAGGCGACCTGATGACCGCAGCGTTCGCAGGCACGGTTCTCGAAATAGAGAACGTTGCCGCAGGCCTGGCAGAGAAAGAGCTTCAAGATTTAGCCTCTTCGGAAAGGGAGTCTGAGGAACGAGAGTTGTGGCGCCTCGCGAAGACGCATCCGCAGGTGCATCGTTCCAGCTGCAGGAACAAAATGCCAGACCCGGCATTGCCCGAGCGCACTTTCCGCACTTCCCCGATTTTTCCAGACAGTCTATTTCTTCTAAACGATGGCCATCACGCTCCGTCTATGTGAATATCGGTCCGGCACGTGCGCAACCGCATGACAACGGCCGATGCCTTGAACGATCCCTTGCCCGAGACCATCGCCGCCGAAAGGCTGCGCCAGCACCTCGAAGACGTCGCGCGCGAGCGCGACAACGCCTATCGCGCGCTCCAGGAGCGCGAGGCCGAGCTCGCGCGCATCCAGCGCATCGGCAAGGTCGGCGGCGTCGAGGTCGACTTCCGCGAAGGCTTCAAGAACCGCCGCTCGCCCGAATATCTGATGATTCATGGCCTGCCGCTCGAGGCCGCCGACGAGTCACACGAGGAGTGGGTCAATCGCCTCCATCCCGACGATCGCGAAGCGACGGTCAGGCAGTTCTTCGACGCGCTCGCCGGCACAAGCGAAGACTACACCGCCGAATACCGCATCATCCGTCCCAGCGACGGCCAGACCCGCTGGATCCGGGTCGTCGCAAAGATCGAACGCGACAAGGATGGCCGGGCCATCCGCCTCGTCGGCGCCCATATCGACGTCACCGACCAGATGCTCGCGCGCGAGACCCTGCGCGAGAGCGAGGAGCGCTTCCGGCTGATCGCCGACAGCGCGCCGGTGCCGATCTGGGTGACCAAGCTCGATCGCAAGCGGTCCTTCGCCAATCAGGCCTATGTCGACTTCGTCGGCCTGCCCTATGATCAGGCCATCGACTTCGATTGGCGCAAGGTGCTGCATCCGGACGACCTGCCGCACGTGCTCCAGCAATCGGTCCAAGGCGAAGCCTCGTTGAAGCCGTTCGTGCTCGAAGCGCGTTACAGGGACGCCCGCGGCGAATGGCGCTGGCTGCGCTCGGAATCGCAGCCACGCTGGGACCCGACCGGCAAGCATATCGGCTTCATCGGTGTCGCCCACGACATCACCGTCGCCAAGCAGGCCGAGATCGAGCTCAGGCGGCTCAACGAGACGCTGGAAGAGCGCATCGTCGAGCGCACCGCCGAGCTCGAGTCCAACGAGGCCCGCCTGCGCACGATCCTTGAGACCAGCAATCAGTATCAAGGCCTGGTCAATCTCAGGGGCGAACTGCTCTACGCCAACAAAACCGCACTCGACGGGATCAAGGCGAGCTCTTCAGATGTGATCGGAAAGCCGTTCTGGGAGACCCCCTGGTTCAGCGCCACGGAAGGCATGAGTGCGCTGGTGCAGGAAGCCTTCCACACCGTGCTCAAGGGCGAAGCCGTGCGGCTCGAGCTGCACCTGCGCCTTCCCGTCGGTGAGCGCGATTTCGACTTCGGCATGCGCCCCGTGCTCGACCGCCACGGCAACATCACCGGCGTCGTGCCCGAGGCCGTCGACATCACCGAGCGCCGCCGCGGCGAGGAAGCTTTGCGGCAGTCGCAGAAGATGGAGGCGATCGGCCAGCTCACCGGCGGCGTCGCGCACGACTTCAACAATCTCCTCACCATCATCCGCTCGGCCACCGATTTCCTGCGCCGCCGCGAGTTGCCGGAGGAGCGCCGTCGCCGCTATGTCGACGCCATCTCCGACACGGTTGAGCGCGCCTCCAAGCTGACCGCGCAGCTTCTGGCGTTCGCGCGCCGGCAGCCGCTGAAACCCCAGATCTTCAACGTCGGCAGCCAGGTCGAGGGCGTTGCGCAACTGGTGCGGCCGCTGGTCGGCGGCCGCATCGAGATCGTCGTCGAGATCGACGATGCCGACTGCTTCACCGTCGCCGACATCGCACAGTTCGAGACCGCGCTGATCAACCTCGCCATCAACGCCCGCGACGCCATGGACGGCGAAGGTCGCCTCACCATCGCGGTGCGTAAGGTTCAGGGCATTCCAAGCCTGCGCGCGCAATCGGCGCGGGGCGGCGATTATGTCGCAATCTCCGTCACCGACACCGGCAGCGGCATCGCAGCGGACCATCTCGATTCGATCTTCGAGCCGTTCTTCACCACCAAGGAGGTCGGCAAGGGCACCGGTCTCGGCCTCAGCCAGGCCTTCGGGTTCGCAAAGCAGTCCGAGGGCGACATCGCCGTGACGAGCACGCAAGGCAAAGGCGCGACCTTCACCATCTATTTGCCGCAGGCGCAGAGTCCCACCGCGGAGAAGGAAGCCGCGGCGCTGACCCACGAGGCTGCGACGACCGGGCGCGGCTACCGCGTGCTCGTGGTCGAGGACAATGACGATGTCGGCCAGTTCTCGACCGAGCTTCTGGAAGATCTCGGCTATGTCGTGCGCCGCGTCGCCAACGCCAACGCGGCGCTCGCGATCCTCGGCGAGAACGAGTTCGCCGTCGACCTCGTCTTCTCCGACGTCATCATGCCCGGCATGAACGGCGTCGAGCTCGCCGGCATCATCCGCGAGCGCTATCCGGGCCTGCCCGTGGTGCTCACTTCGGGCTACAGCAACGTGCTCGCCGAAAGCGCCCATCGTGGTTTCGAGCTGATCCAGAAGCCGTATTCGGTCGAATCGCTCTCGCGCATCCTGCGCAAGGCGATCACGGAGAAGCGGTCGCTGACGCGGTGATCGTTATGGGGGGCTGGAGGCTACCACAAACTCCGTCATTGCGAGCGACGCGAAGCCATCCAGTCTCTTTCCGCAGAAGCAGTCTGGACTGCTCGGCGTAGTGAATTTTTGAGGCTGGCGGACCCGTTCCGGGCACGGTAGTCAGGAACGGATTCTGGAGATCGACTTGCCGACCCCGCCGCCTGACGCCATCTTGGCCTGGAGCATCATCGTCCTCGCGACCGCTTGCGTCATCATCCGCCCCTTTCGCCTCCCCGAGGCGGTCTGGGCCGTGATCGGTGCGGGCGCCCTGATGCTATCAGGCCTCCTGCCTTGGCGGGATGCGCTCACCGGCATCGAAAAAGGCCTCGACGTTTACCTCTTCCTGATCGGCATGATGCTGATCGCCGAGCTCGCGCGGCTCGAGGGCCTGTTCGACTATCTCGCCGCGCTGGCGGTGGAATATGCTGACGGCTCGCCGCAGCGCCTGTTCCTGCTGATCTATCTCGTCGGCACGCTCGTGACGGTGCTGCTCTCCAACGATGCGACCGCGATCGTGCTAACGCCGGCCGTCTATGCCGCGACGCGCGCGGCCGGCGCAAAACCGCTGCCCTATCTGTTCGTCTGCGCCT
Source organism: Bradyrhizobium sp. 199 (assembly GCF_023073355.1). Classification (GTDB taxonomy): domain Bacteria; phylum Pseudomonadota; class Alphaproteobacteria; order Rhizobiales; family Xanthobacteraceae; genus Bradyrhizobium. Next base: position 928,998 of record NZ_JADPJI010000005.1, on the reverse strand, counting down.
TCATTGCCAATGCCGCAAGCTTCGTGCTGCCGATTTCCAACCCCGCCAACCTCGTCGTGTTCGGCGCCCGGATGCCTGAGCTCACCGAATGGCTGCGCCTGTTCGCCCTGCCCTCCGCGGCCTCGATCCTGCTGACCTACATCGTGCTGCGCCTGACCCAGCACCGCGCGCTGAAGGAGGCGACGATTGCGCGCAGCGTGCCGCATCCCAAGCTCGGCCGCGGCGGCAAGTTGACCGCAATCGGCATCGTCGCGATCGGCCTCGTGCTGGTCACGGCATCCGCACTGGACAAGCAACTGGGCCTGCCGACCTTCATCTGCGGCGGCGTGACGGCCGCGATCGTGTTGCTGCTCAGCCGGCAATCACCGTTGCCCGTGCTGCGTGGCGTATCCTGGAGCGTGCTGCCGCTGGTCGGCGGACTTTTTGTCATGGTGGAGGCGCTGGTCAAGACCGGCGTGATCGCGCAGCTCAGCGCGCTGCTGCATCAGGCGGTGGCGCAATCGGCCCCGCAGGCGGCCTGGAGCGTCGGCATCGCCACCGCGATCGCCACGAATGTCGCCAACAACCTTCCGGTCGGCCTCGTCGCCGGCTCGGTCGCCGCCAGCGATCATTTGCCCGCCCCGGTCGTCAGCGCGATCCTGATCGGCGTCGATCTCGGCCCCAATCTGTCGGTGACCGGATCGCTCGCCACCATCCTCTGGCTGGTTGCGCTCCGGCGGGAGAAGATCGAGGTCGGCGCCTGGCCATTCCTCAAGCTTGGGATGCTGGTGACGCCGCCCGCCCTGATCGCGGCATTGGCTGCCGCGATCAGGTAGCGAGCATCCTCAGTCGTTCTCGTAGCCGTAGACTTCCGGCAGGATGAAGATTGCGGCGAGCAATCCGATAAGCGGGAAGATCGCGACCATCAGCGTGGCATTCGCCTGCCCAATCGCGGCGAACACCGTCGGGAACAGGAAGATCGCCAGGAACGACGGCAGCTTTACGAACATGTAGGCGAAGCCGCTGGCGGTGCCGCGATATTTCGGCTTGGCAACCATGGTCGGGATCGTCATGCAGTTCGACGCGTCCCAATAATGGCCCCACAGCATCGCGGCGGCCGCGAACGGCAGCAGGATCTTGTTGTCGGTGTAGAGCGCGAACGCCGCGACCAGCAGCGCGGCCAGCACGATCGAGAAGCCCGCGATCGAGATGCCGCGGTGGCCGATCTTCGGCGTCAGCAGCGGACCGACCCAGCCCGACAGGGCGGCGAAGGAGAACAGCGCCATCGTCACCAGATTGATGCCGAGCACGCTCGACACGCCGACCATCACGAACAACACCGGCAGATAGAACGCGAAGGTCGAGAATTCGCTGGCCTGCGCGAAGCAGGCGATCCAGCCGTACACCGTGGCGCGCCAGCGGATCGGATCCTTCTTGAGGTCGGCGAGGAAGGCGCGGGTGGAGACCTTCGGCACCTCGACGTCATGGTCCGGCAGCATGTCGAGATTGTCGTTGAACATCTCGCGCGCGACCTGCTTGGCCTCGCGGTAGCGTCCCTTCTGCACCAGCCACACCGCCGTCTCAGGCACGTCGTGGCGCATGACCAGAATGATCAGCGCCGGCAGCGCGCCGAGACCGAGCGTCACCCGCCACAGCGTTTCGTGGTTGATGTCGAGCAGCAGGAAGATCACGATGACGCCGATGGTGAGGACTTCACCCACCGCGAACATGAACTGCCAGCGGTTGCCCATGACCTCGCGCTCACCCTTGGCCATGGATTCCATGATGTAGGTGTAGCCGGTCGAGATGTCCGAACCGAGCGGAACGCCGAGCAGGAAGCGGACCACCACGAGCCAGAACACGTTGGGCACGAAGGCCTGCGCCAATGCGAGCACGATGAACAATACCATCGTCACCAGGAACATCACGCGGCGGCCGATCTTGTCGGAGAGCCAGCCACCGAGCAGCGCGCCGATCAGGGCGCCGCCCTGGGTGCCGGCGGCGGCGAGGCCCAGCATCAGCGGATCGGGATTGAACTGCTCCTTGATGAAGATCAGCACGAAGGCGATCGAATAGAGATCCCAGGCCTCGACCAGGATCGAGGCCATCATCAGCCAGCCGACCTTGTTGCCCTTGGGACTGTAGTTCGTGATGAGGTAGCGGACCGCGGCCTCGCTCGCGGTCGGTTGTGGCATCGCCATCGTTGACATGTCTGGTCCTCCTGAACTTTTACGTGCCGAGCAGCGGCTCGATGCTGCAATCCAGCAGCCGCGGGTCGATTCCGGCCTCCATACCCGTGAACATCTCACCCATGTAGTCGATTAGCGCATCGCTCGCCTTCACGGCGTCCTCGACACGGCGATTGGCAACCGCATTGAGAATAGCCAGATGATGATCGATTGTTCCTGACAGCTCCGCCTGCCCCGGCATGAAACGGTGGTGGATGTAGCCGATACGTCGGTACAGCGTGTGCAATGGCCGCAGCGTGTGCACCAGAAACGGCTCGCCGGCCGCGTCCAGGACCAGCGCGTCGATGCGGCGATCGATGCTGTTGAACTCGTCGAGGGTCAGGCTGGCGCGGCGCTCGCGCAACAGCCTGTCGATATGCAGGGCCTGATTGCGATGCGAGAGGCTGGCACGATCCGCCGCAAGCCGGATCACGAAGCGCTCGATGTCGCGGCGCAGGCCGAGCAGCATGCGCTCGCGGGCCAGATCGATCGGCGCAATGTGCAGACCGTGGCGCGGGCGTATGATGATCAACGTGTCGGCGGAGAGACGATTGACGGCATGATGCACCGGCGTGCGGCCGAAGCCGGTGATGTGCTGCAATTCCAGCATCGTCATAAACTGACCGGGCTTGAGCTCGCAATGGACGAGGAGCTCCTCGATCTTCTGATAGGCCAGCTCGAAGAAGTTGAGGCGATTGCGCCGCGAGGGCTTGCCCTCGCCGTCGTCGTTTCTCACCACCTCGAGCGCGCGCTTGCGCGTTGCCATGTTGTCCTCTCCCTCAGCCCGCGCCCCGTTGCAGGGCGGCGCCTTGTTTGTGAATCCCTAAAACATATTGTGATATATTACAAGCGCGCGTAGAACAGGTCCCGGTAATGGCGGCGCAGAAATGACAAACAAACCGGGCGCTATGGACCCGACGAGAGGATTGTTGCCGTGAAGATCACATCGATCGAAACGCTGCGCACCGAGGAATTCTCGAACGTCATCTGGGTGCGCGTCCATACCGATACGGGCTTGATCGGACTCGGTGAGACCTTCTATGGCGCCGGTGCGGTCGAGGCGCAGATCCACGACACTTTTGCCGGCCGCCTGCTCGGCCGCAATCCCCTGCATATCGAGGCCATCCACCGCGACATGCTGAACCTGCCGATGGCGCAGTCATCCACCGGCGTCGAATATCGCGCGGCCTCCGCGATCGACATCGCGCTGTGGGATCTGTTCGGCAAGGTCTGCGGCCAGCCGGTGCACCAGATGCTCGGCGGCCTCTGCCGCGACAAGCAGCGCATCTACAACACTTGCGCCGGCACGCAATATGTCCGCTCGAACAATATCAGCCCGGTCGCGAACTGGAATCTCGGTGCCAACAAGGGGCCTTACGAGGATCTCGACGGCTTCATGAACCGCGCCGATGCGCTGGCCGAAAACCTTTTGGAAAGCGGCATCTCCGCGATGAAGATCTGGCCGTTCGATCCGGCGGCCCAGGAGAACAAGGGCCTCTACATCACGGCAGCCCAGATGAAGCAGGCGATCGAGCCGTTCGAGAAGATCCGCAAAGCGGTCGGCGACAAGATGGAGATCATGGTCGAGCTCCATTCGCTGTGGAATCTGCCGACCGCCAAGCAGATCGCACGCGCGATCGAGCCCTACAAGCCGACCTGGTACGAGGACCCGATCAGGATGAACTCGCCGCAGGCGCTGGCCGAATATGCGCGCTCCACCGACGTCTGGGTCTGCGCCAGCGAGACGCTGGGCTCGCGCTTCCCATACAAGGATATGCTCGACCGCGACGCCATGCACGTGGTGATGGCGGATCTGTGCTGGACCGGCGGCCTCACCGAGGGCCGCAAGATCGCGGCGATGGCCGAGACCTATCATCGGCCCTTCGCCCCGCACGACTGTATCGGACCGATCGGCTTCATCGCCGCCATCCACATGTCGTTCAGCCAGCCCAACACGCTGATCCAGGAATCGGTGCGCGCCTTCTACAAAGGCTGGTACAACGAGCTCGTCACCACGATGCCCGTGATCAAGGACGGTTTTGTCTATCCGATGGAAGGGCCCGGCCTCGGCGTCGACCTTCTGCCCGCCGTCTTCGAGCGCGCCGATCTAATCGTGCGCCGCTCCAACCCTTAAGGATTCGCGAGATGAGCACGTCCCTCTTCGATCTCTCCGGCCGCACCGCCCTTGTGACCGGCTCTTCCCGCGGGCTCGGCCGCGCCATCGCCGAGGGCATGGCGAAGGCCGGCGCCAGGATCATCGTGAACGGCGTCGACCCCAAGCGCGTGGAGCAGGCTGTCGCCGAGTTTCGCGCCGCCGGCCACGAGGCCGAAGGGGCCGCCTTCAACGTCACCGACGAGCCCGCCATCGTCGCCACCTTCAACGATTTCGACAGACAAGGGATTGCGGTCGACATCGTCGTCAACAACGCCGGCATCCAGCACCGTAAACCGCTGGTCGAGTTCACCACCGACGAATGGCGCAAGGTGATCGAGACCAACCTCACCAGCGCCTTCGTGATCGGCCGCGAGGCGGCCAAGCGCATGATCCCTCGCAAGCACGGCAAAATCATCAATATCGGCTCGCTGGGCAGCGAGCTCGCGCGTCCCACTATCGCGCCCTACACCGCCGCCAAGGGCGGCATCAAGAACCTGACCCGCTCGATGGCGGTGGAATGGGCCCAGCATGGCATCCAGGCCAACGCGATCGGCCCCGGCTACATGCTGACCGACATGAACGAGGCGCTGGTCAACAACACCGACTTCAACAACTGGCTGATGGGCCGCGTTCCCTCGAAGCGCTGGGGCCGGCCGGACGAGCTGGTGGGCGCCGCGATCTTCCTCGCCTCGGACGCCTCCACTTACGTCAACGGCCAGATCATCTACGTCGATGGCGGCATGATCGCCGCGATGTGATCCTCGAAACAGAACACGAGACCATGCGCGCCGTCGTCATTCACGCCCCGAAGGATCTGCGGATCGACAACTATCCGGATACCGAGCGCGGCCCCGGCGAAGTCCGGGTCAAAGATCTCGAAGTGCGGCTGATGGGCGAAGGCATCGACAAAAAGCCGCTGATCACGGCCACCATGCCGTTCGAGACGCGGTGGCGGCCTTCGAGCTTGCCGGCGACCGCTCGCGATCAATGAAGGTGCAGCTTACTTTTTAGCTGCACTCGCGGCCTGCTGGCTCTCGATCAGCTGGTCGCTGACCAGCCGCACGGCGCCCCGTTTCCAGGAATCGTCCGCGCCGACGCGCAGGCCGCTGTCGCCACGCGCCAGCACCGCGCCGGTGCCTGCGTCGCGCAGCTGGAAGCCGAGCGTGTATTCGGTACGGCTGACCCGCCGCACCACGCCGATCAGCGATTGATCCGCCCCCAGCTTCTGCGCAATCACCGCCTCGCAACCGCCGCAGTCGCGTAGAGCGCCTGCCTTCGCCGCCTCGCCGCGCGCGCTGCCGACATCGGCGATGCGGTAGCGGCCGGATTGGCCGAGGACGTCACGCACGCCGCCGGTAACCTCGGCCAGGTACGAAACGTCTGAAGCGGCTAAGGTGCTCCCCGAGGCGGCGGTCATGTCCTCGAGCTCGAAATCGAACACGGCAAGCGTGACCGGCGCAGGCTGGGCGAGCGCCGCGATGACCTCGCGAGACACGAACATCTCAGCGCGCTCCCACGATTCGTCATTGTCACCGCGGAACGTGTAGAGCTTGTCCATCACGAGCCGCTTGGCGCCGACTTCGATCACGGCGACCTTGGCCCATTGCACCAGCGTGCTCGTCTTCTGGATGCCGCCGATGACCTTGAACGCGGCGCCGTCCTGGGCGGAGGGCACCAGCCGATAGCGCCCACCCTCCCCGATGTCCCGCCTGAGCGCGGCCATGAATGCCGACAGCCGCCGCTCATGGGCCGCGGTCTGATTGGCTGGCTCGGCCGAGGTATCGGTATAGCTGAAATCATCCATGGCAACGCCAATGGCCGGCTCGGCGGCAGCCGGCGAACAAGGCGGCACGAGCCAGAGAAAAGCAGGGAGGATCAACCGGAAGAGGTGCATGAGCGGGCCTCGCAGCAGCAAGCGGTTCGCAAATCTCGGCGGCCAGCCCGAGCCTTGCAACGGCAACGGTCCCGGCGAGCGCCGGGAAAATGTCACGACGCTGCACTGCGGCAGGGCGTAGCGCTTTCCGCGGCTGGCGTTCTGCCGTTTAATGCGCAGGCGACAAACCCGTTCGCGCCAGGTGCCCTCGATGTGGAACCGCCCGAGATTCGATCTCAAGGTCCGTCTGACGTTGCGCGTGGCCGCCATCACGGCCGCCTGCTTCGCCGCAATCTCCGCCTATTTCCTGATCGCGGCCGACCGCGCGGTGCACGCGCGCATCGACGGCATCGCCGCGATCGTGGCCAAGTCGCTGGAGCTGCAACAAGGCAAGATCCAGTGGGTGGCCGGCCCGCGCGATTTTCCCAACCTTGACCCCGTCGCGGCCTATGTGATGACGCCGGGCCTGTGTCTGGCTTTCCGCGGCGCTAGCGGCGAGATGCTGCAGCGGTTCTGCAGCGGTGCGCCTGCCCCGGCGAGCCCGCCGCCGCAGGCCTTCGCGGCGTTCTATCGCAGCCTGTTCGATCCCGGCCGCGAAGCGTCACGGCCCGTGATCGTGCGCGGCGCCAAGCTCGGCGAGACCGTGGTGTCGGTCGATTCGGCCGTGCAGACGGCAGAGGCGTGGCACGAGGCGGGCCGCCTGATGATCGCGCTTGCGATCGCGCTGCCGCTGCTGTGCTTGCTGGTTTACGCCGCGCTGGCGCGCGCGCTGCGCCCAACCCGCCTGATCTGCACCGGCCTCGAGCGGATCGCGGCCAATGACCTCACGGCACGGCTGCCGCCGTTCGATCTCGCCGAACTCTCCGCGATCCGCAACGGCTTCAACCATCTTGCCGAAAGCCTCGACAATGCGCTTGCCGAACGCAGCGAGCTGACGCGGAAGCTGATCGCGCTGCAGGACGACGAGCGCCGCCATCTTGCCCGCGAGCTGCATGACGAGTTCGGCCAATCGCTCGCCGCTATCCGCGCGCTGGCCTCGTCCGCCCGCCAGACCGCCGCGCAGGACTGCCCCGCTTTGCTTTCCGAATGCGACGGCATCGCGCGGACAGCGACCGGCATGATGGAGACGCTGCGCGGCACGCTGTTCCGGCTTCGCCCGCCCGACGTCGAGGAGCTCGGGCTGGTTGCGAGTCTGGAAGGCCTCGTTGCCGGCTGGAACGGACGCAGCCGCGGCGAGACGCGCTTCACGATCCATTTCGACGGTGCGTTCGAGACCCTGCCCGCCGCGATCAGCGCCAACCTCTACCGCATCGTCCAGGAGGCGCTCACCAACGCCGCCAAGCATGCCGGCGCCACCAAGGTCGGGCTACATTTGACGATGGCAGCAAATGAGATCGCGCTGGCCATCGACGACGACGGCCGGCCGAGCGATGCGTCCGTCAAATCCGGCATGGGCCTGCTCGGCATGCGCGAGCGCGTTGCGGCCCTGCGCGGCCGGATGACCTTTGAAATCGGAACCAATGGCGGCTCGGCGCTGCGCGTCGTCATTCCGCTCGCAGCCGCCGATCGGCAGCCGCTGGAGCATGCCGCATGAGCGCGGCCGACGCGACCATTCTGCTGGTCGACGACCATTCCGTGGTCCGCGAGGGCTATCGCTCCGTGCTGCAGAAGCAGCCGGGACTGCGCGTCATCGCTGAAGCGGCCGACGGCGCGGAAGCCTACCGTCTGTACAAATCCGAGGCGCCAGATCTCGTCATCATGGACCTCAGCATGCCCGGCATCGGCGGGATCGAGGCCGTCAGGCGGATCAGGCAGTGGGACAAGAGCGCCAGGATCCTCATCTTCACCATGCACCAGAATGCAGGCTTCGCCGTGCAGGCGATCCGCGCCGGCGCCAGGGGTTACGTCACAAAGACCAGCCCGCCCGAAACGCTGGTGCGCGCCGTGATGGACGTGCTCGCCGGCAAGATCGCCATCAGCCCCGACATCGACCACGAGCTGGCGCTAAGCCGGCTCGGCGGCGAAAGCTCGGCCGCCGACGTGCTCACCGCGCGCGAGTTCGAGGTGCTGCGGCTGCTGCTCGCGGAGAAGACGACGGACGAAATCGCCGAGACGCTGCATGTCAGCCCGAAGACGGTGGCGAACCTGCATTCCCTGATCAAGGACAAGCTCGGCGTCGGCTCCGACATCGAGCTGGTCCGGCTGGCGCTGCGCCAGGGACTGTTGACGCAGCTCGATCTCGGCGAGGCCTGAACGTCAGGCCAGATAACGCGCCAGATAGCCCATCGCATAGAGCGCGCAGAGTGCCAGGCTGGACCACACCGCGGCGCTGAAATACAGGAACATCCAGGTCAGCTCGCCCTTCCAATGCGCGATATCGCGGGTCACCACCCAGCGCGTTGAGACGTCGTGCAGGCCTTCGAGGAAGCCCAGGAACCTGCCGCCCTCGGCGTGCCCTGCGCGCCAGCGGCTGAGATACATCGGCACGTCGACGGTGATAAGGAAGGCCAGGAAGCAGGCGATGCCGACGATGCCTGCGATCAGCACCCAGCGCACGGGCCCCTGGAATTCCGGGATCAGGCGGCATAGCGCGATGCCGGCGAGGAAGAAGGTCACCGCCCAGAGCGAATTCTCGATCGCGTTGTGGAGGAAGTTGGTGGTCACCACCGCGTACCAGGAGAAGCACTCCGCGATGATGATGATGGGCACGATCACGAGCGCGACGTTCAGGGCCGTCTCGGCGCCGGTCATGATGCCAAGCTGGTGCAGGATAATGGCCCATTGCGCCACGAAGCAGAGCTCGGCCAGCGTCGCGACCGAGCGTCCGACGACCACGCTCGATAGCCAGGTGTCGAACAGGCAAATGCGCTGCACGTCGGCGCGCGGCAGGATCGAGCGGAACGCGCAGCCGAACACATAGCCGGCGCACAGCAGGAACATCAGCCCGATATCTGAGTGGCCACTAAGGCTACCCGGAGACGTTGGGTAGAACTCGCGGTACAGCATGAACCAGACGAGGATGTTGGCGCCGCTCACGAGCGTGAGGGATCCCCACCACCACGCGAGGGGATTCGACCGCGCCTGCCACTGCAGCATGAACCGCTCCGCAAATTATCGATCTGACATGTCGTCGTAATATTCCTGTCACAGCACGACACGCAATCGACAAATATCTGTGGGGTCAGCCGGTTTGGCGCGTCCACATAGCGGACATTTTGCGGCGAAGCTTCGAATCTATTGGACAGATGAAAATCTCTCCGGCTGATATTTAGGAATGACACCGACCAACTCTGCCAAGCCGCGACATCCGCTCTCCTCCGCTGCCGCAGTGTTGGCTGAGAGTATCGATGACGCCGCCTTCGCCACGACGCTGGCAAAGGGGCTTGTCGTGCTCGAGGCGTTCAAGGCCGGCAGCACGCTGCTCGGCAACATGGAGCTGTCGACGCTCACCGGAATTCCGCGGCCAACGGTCGCGCGGCTGACCCACACGCTGGCCGAGCTCGGCTACCTCCGCTACGACGCCGGGCGAGCCAAGTACCGCGTCGGTGCGCGGGCCCTGCGGATCGCGCATCCTCTGCTTGCCGGATTGCAATTCCGCCAGGTGGCGCGGCCGATGATGCAGGAGCTGGCGCTCAGCGTCCGCGGCACGGTCTCGATCGGCCTGCTCGACGCCACCGCGATGATCTATGTCGAGACCGCGCGCTCCGGCGATGTCGGGCCGCACGCGCCCGACATCGGCATGCCGATTCCCGTGGTGATGACCGCGATGGGGCGCGCCGCGGCAGCGACCCTGCCGCCGGCCGAAGCAGACCGGCTCGAGCGGAACATCGCAGCCGAAGACGCCGAGCTATGGTCGGCGTTTCGTGACAAATACCGAGCCGGGATCGCTCAAAGCAGAAGCCGCGGCTTCTGCACCTGCTGGGGCGAATACATGGCCTCGATCCATGCGGTCGCCGCGCCGTTGTTTCACGCCAGCGAATCGAGGCAGTCGTTCTCGATCAATTGCGGCATCCCCGCCTTCCGGCTCCAGCCGGGGCAGCTGGAGGGTGAGATCGGACCGCGCATCGCAGCGCTCGCCGACAGCATCCGCGCCATCGTCGGGCCAGCAGAGCTCACGCCGCTGCGCAAAGCCAAGAAAACCACAAGCGCCAGGGCGTGACATGGCTGGACCGCTCGAGGGACTGAAGGTTCTCGACATCGCGACCATCATCGCAGCGCCCTTTGCCGCAACGCTGCTGGCCGACTACGGCGCGGACGTGCTCAAGATTGAGATGCCCGGCCACGGCGACGGCGTGCGTTCGTTTCCGCCGTTCAAGGATGGCAAGCCGCTGTGGTGGAAGGCGGCCAACCGCAACAAGAAATTTGCGACGCTCGATCTGCGCATGCCGGACGGGCTTGCGCTGTTTAAGCAGCTGCTTCCGCGCTTCGACGTGCTGGTCGAGAATTTCCGTCCGGGAACGCTCGATCGATGGGGCCTGCCGAGGGAGGTGCTGTGGTCGATCCAGCCGCGCCTCGTGATTCTGCGGGCCACCGCCTTCGGGCAGGATGGACCCTATCGCGAGCGACCCGGCTTTGCCCGCATCTTCGAGGCCATGGGCGGGCTCACCTACATCACGGGAGAGAGCAAGGGCGAGCCGACCCATCCCGGCTACCCCATCGGGGATTCGATCGGCGGCCTGTTCGGCGCCGTCGGCGTGCTCGCGGCGCTGTGGAAACGGGCGCGTGATCCGAACGCTCCCGGCGAGGAGATCGATCTTTCGCTGACCGAAGCCACCTTCCGCCTGCTCGACGTCCTCGCCATCGAGCACGATCAGCTCGGCGCCATTCGCAGCCGGATCGGCAACGCCAACGGCTATTCGGCACCAGCCGCCGTGTTTCGCACCGGCGATGATCATTGGGTGACGCTCGCGGGGTCGACCAACGCGCTGTTTGCGGCGAACTGCCGGGCAATCGAGCGGCGCGACCTCATCGACGATCCGCGCTTCGCCACCAACGACCAGCGCGTCAAGCATGCTGCCGAGCTCAACAATATCTTCGCCGGCTGGTGTGCCGCCCATCCCCTCGACGAGGTCCTCGCGAGATTCAACGCCGCGCAAGGAACGCTCGCCCCGATCTATTCGGTCGACCAGATCGCCAGCGATCCGCAAATGCGAGCGCGCGAAGTCATCACGCGAGTCCCCGACAAGGATTTCGGCACCGTCGCCATGACCAACGTCGTTCCGCGCTTCACCGTCGATCCCACGCGCATGCGTCACGCTGCAGGTGATGTCGGCCAGGACAACGACGAAGTATTTCGGGATTGGCTCGGCCTTTCAAAGGATGAGATCGAACGGCTCACCGAGCGTAAGGTGATCTGATCGCAACAAGAACAACAATAAAGATGACCAACAACACAAAAGGGAGGAAGATGACAGTGACATCGCTCAAGGTCACACGCCGAACCCTGCTGGGCACAATCGCAGGCGGCCTAGTCGCCGGCTCGGTCCCAACGGCACGGGCCGAGGATGCCTGGCCCTCGCGCCTGGTGCGGCTGATCTCGCCCTACGGCCCGGGCGGCTCCAACGACATCTCGCTGCGCCTGCTGGCCGAAGAGTTCGGCCGCAGCCTACGTCAGCAATTCATTGTCGAGAACAAGCCGGGTGCCGGCACCCGCATCGCCAACGACATGGTCGCCCATGCGCCGGGCGACGGCTACACCATTCTCTACGTCGCCGCCCCCTACGCCACGGCCGAGGCGCTTTTCGGCAAACTCACCTACGACCGCAAGGATTTGCAGCCGGTGGCAATGGCGGTGGTCGCGCCGCTGTTTCTCATCATTAGTGCCGATGCGCCATTCAAGACGCTTCCCGAGCTGATCGCCTACGGCAAGTCAAAACCCGATGGGCTGACCTTCGCTTCGCCGGGCGCAGGCTCGCAGCCGCACCTCGCGGGCGAGCTCCTGTTTCGTGACGCCGGCGTCAAGGGTCTCAACATCCCGTTCCGGGGCGATGCCGCCTCCTACACCGAGCTGCTCGCGGGCCGCGTCGATGCCACCCTGACGGCGCTGCCGACCGCCCTGCCTTACATCCAGAGCGGCAAGTTCATCGTGCTCGGCGTCGCCTCGCCGGAGCGTAGCGCACTCTATCCGCAGGCACTCACCCTGCGCGAGCAGGGCTTTCCCAATGTGGCCGCTGCCGGCTGGTACGGCATCATGGCGCCCTCGACGACGCCGCACGCCATCGTCGACAAGCTCCAGACCGAAGTTCTGCGTGCGCTCGCAGAACCAGGGATCAAGGACAAGCTGACTGCTCAGGGCCTCGAGGTGCGCGCCGGCAATGCGGCCGAGTTCGGTCGGTTCATCGACGCCGAGACGCAGAAATGGACCAAGCTGATCCGGGACGCCGGTCTCAAGGGCGAATGACCGTCTCCGAACAGGAAAATGAAAATGAAGAACCGTCTTCTCGATCGCGTGGCGGTCACCGCGCTCACCCTCGTGATGTCGATCGCACAAGCATATGCGCAGAAGAAATACGATGCCGGCGCCTCCGATACTGCGATCAAGGTCGGTCAGACCGTGCCGCTCAGCGGCCCGGCGTCAGCCTACGCCGTGATCGGCAAGACCCAGGCAGCCTATATGAAGATGATCAACGACCAGGGCGGCGTGAACGGGCGCAAGGTCGACCTGATCCAGTATGACGATGCCTACTCGCCGCCGAAGACCGTCGAGCAGACCCGCAGGCTGGTCGAAAGTGACGAGGTGCTGCTGACGTTCCAGATCATCGGCACCGCGCCGAACGTCGCGGTACAGAAATATCTCAATGCAAAGAAGATCCCCCAGCTCTTCGCAGCAACCGGTGCGGCGCGCTTCACCGATCCCAAGAACTTTCCCTGGACCATGGGCTTCAATCCCTCCTACCTCGTCGAGGGCCGGATCTACGCGCAGTACCTGCTGAAGAACCATCCGAACGCAAAAATCGGCGTGCTCTACCAGAATGACGATCTCGGCAAGGACTATCTCGCCGGCCTCAAGGCTGGTCTCGGCGGCAAGGCCAACATGATCGTGGCCGAGACGTCCTACGAGATCACCGAACCGACGATCGACTCACAGATCCTGCGGCTGAAGGACGCTGGCGCCGACGTGCTGTTCAGCGCAACGACGCCGAAACAGGCGGCGCAGGCGATCAAGAAGGTCGCGGAGATCGGCTGGAAGCCGCTGCACATCATCGACATCAACGCCTCCTCGCTCAGCGCCGTGCTGAAGCCGGCGGGCTTGGACAATTCCAAGGGCGTCATCAGCGTCGGATACGTCAAGGATGCCGCCGATCCCGAATGGAAGGACGATCCCGGCATGAAGCGCTACCTTGCCTTCATGGCGAAATATTACCCCGAAGGCGACAAGGACTCGAACCTGAACGTCTACGGGTACATCACAGCCCAGCTGCTGGTGGAGGTGTTGAAGCAATGTGGCGACGATCTCACCCGCGACAACGTGATGCGGCAGGCGGCCAACCTGAAGAACGTCAAACTCGACCTGACGCTGCCGGGCATCTCAGTCACGACTTCGCCGACCGACTATCGCGTCAACAAGCAGTTCCAGATGGTGCAGTTCGATGGCCAGCGCTGGCGGAAACTCGGAGACATCGTCACGGACGAAGCCAGGGAGTGAGGCGGCGAGCAACTCGCCGGGGTACCGCTCACCCTTCGGCACGTCGGCCGCCGCTGCGGACGACATCGTCGCTCTCCTCGATATAGTGCTGATACTCCGAGATCGCGCGATTGGCCATGCGGATCCGGTTCGTCAGCCCCTCCTCGACCATCATCGTGATACGCTGCGCCAGGAACACGCAGGCCTCGAACTCATCACGGATGGTCCCGCTGCGCGCGAGAAAGTCCCAGGCGATCTCGTAAGCCTGCTCCGCGGCGGGATCGCGATAGTCGCTGAAGATAATGTGCGTCATCATTGGCAAGGCCGGAGCGCGGCGATCGTTCCTACGGGGGCACGGCCGGGCTCAAGGCACGAAAAACCACCGGCCGCTCTCGCGCGCCGGTGGTTCGATCCTGGAGAGCAACGAAAAACTACGCCGCCTGGCGCTGATGCGACAGGAACTCCATCGTCACCTTCTCGACATTGGAATCGATCCAGGCGGCCATGCGTTGCTCCTCCTTCAACGATGTCTCCAGCGGTGCCTTGGCCTCCGGCATGCCGGCGGCGCCGCAGAGCGCCAGCAGAGATTTGTAGGCGGCGATCTCGAAATTCTCGAACGCATTGTTGGCGAACGTGTTCTTGAGGATCTCGTCACCGGCAACCGAATGCGCCATGGCCATCATGTTGGCCATCACCGACTGCGCCGTGTCCTTCAGGGTGGACGTGCTCTCGCCGCAGGCTTCAAGGCATCTTTCCAGCCGCCTGAGCTGCTCGTTGGTTTCCTCAAGGTGCGCGGTGAGCTTCGCCTTGACCTCCGGATACTCATCCAGCCGCTCCGACTGGCGCTCCATCAACTCTCGCGCCTGCACTTCCATTGCATGCGCATTGCGTAGTCCGACCACGAACGTATCACGGGCTGTGTTGGCCATTTTGCTGTCCTCCGTATTGGCTGGTCTCGCTCCCGCAACCGGGAAGCACCGGCGATTGTTCCTAAGAAGACGGGACTGATGACCGAAGCAGAGCTGACCCGTTTCAGCAGGTGTTCCGTCGAAGGACCCGTCGCTAACCTGCGATAGCAAAACGCCAAACAGGCTCCAGCGGCAGGAACGTCGAGCTCGACCGGCGGTTCATCGCAGCGAGGGGCCACATCGCGAAGTTGCGGCCCAAAATTAACGATGGCCCGATGACCGACGGAACTCCAGCTGCCAGCAATTTCTCCGGCGCGCGTCCCGGGCACGGACAACCGCACAACGGCTCGGACCCGTATTTCATGCAGATCCGGGATGACCTGGCGGACAAGGGCTTCTTCACCGCCACCGCGGAGGAGTTGATCACTTGGGCCCGGACCGGATCATTGATGTGGATGACCTTTGGGCTCGCCTGCTGCGCGGTCGAGATGATGCAGATGTCGATGCCGCGCTATGACGCCGAAAGGTTCGGCTTCGCGCCCCGGGCATCGCCGCGGCAATCCGACGTGATCATCGTGGCAGGCACCTTGACCAACAAGATGGCTCCCGCCTTCCGCAAGGTCTACGACCAGATGCCCGAACCGCGCTACGTGATCTCGATGGGGTCCTGCGCCAATGGCGGTGGTTACTATCACTATTCCTATTCCGTGGTGCGCGGCTGCGATCGGGTGGTGCCCGTCGACATCTATGTGCCCGGCTGTCCGCCCACCGCGGAAGCGCTGCTCTACGGGGTGATGCTGCTTCAGCAAAAGATCCGGCGCATGGGGACGATCGAACGATGAGACATCAGATACGGTGGGCTCGACCGGCATGACGCAAATTCCGCTCTCCTCCGCAGCAGAAGCGGAACATCCCGAGTTCGATGTCGACCGCAACGACAATACGCGGCAAATCGTTGCTGACGTCGCCTATCGGCAGCTTGCCATCGTCAACGTGATCTTTGTCGGCTTCGAAGGCGCGGGCGACGGCAATTGGGTGCTGGTCGACGCCGGGATTCCCGGCTCCGCTCCCGCGATCCGCTCCGCGGCCGTCGCGCGGTTCGGCGGCCACGGCCGTCCGGCGTGCATCATCATGACGCACGCTCATTTCGATCACGTCGGCGTGCTCGAGACGCTCGCGCGCGAATGGGACGTACCCGTCTACGCCCATCCTGCCGAACATCCCTATCTCGATGGCACGCAGTCCTATCCGCCGGCCGATCCTGGCGTTGGTGGCGGCCTTCTCGCCCTGCTCTCTCCGCTGTTTCCGACCAGGCCGGTCAACGTTGCATCCCACCTTTATGATCTTCCCTCGGATCACAGCGTGCCCTTCATGCAAGAGTGGCGATGGATCCCCACGCCGGGTCACACGCCCGGTCATGTCTCGCTCTGGCGCGAGCGCGACCACGTGCTGATCGCCGGCGATGCTTTCATCACCACACGGCAGGAGTCCGTCTACGCGGCCATGACCCAAACGCCGGAAATGCACGGACCGCCCATGTATTTCACACCGGATTGGGCGAGCGCCAAGAACTCGGTGCGTGAACTTGCCGCGCTCGCTCCCGAAATCGTCGTGACCGGTCACGGTGCGGCGATGCAAGGCCCGGAGATGCGCGCTGCGCTCGACGCACTCGCCGAACGATTCGACGAAGTTGCCGTGCCACCGCATCGACGGGCGTGATCGCGCGCCGCGTTAGGAACGCTTGGCGCCGCGCGTGATTGGCTCATCGTAAACCTCAAGGAGAAGCAATATGCGTAAGACAATTCTGACGATCTTTACAGCAGCCGTGTTGGCCGGCGCTTCTGTGGGCGCAGCGATCGCACAAGGCGCCGGTGGCGGCGGTGCGGGTGGCGCAGGCGGCGGTGCGGGAGGTGCAGGCGCCGGTGGCGCGGGCGCCGGAGCGGGCGCAGGTGCTGGTGCGGGCGGTAGCGGCGCTGGCTCCTCAGGGAGCGCCGGAGACGGCTCCGGCTCCGGCAGTGGCGGCACCACTCATACCGAGCGCGGCGGACAAGGCGCCTCCAGCGCTCCGGGCATGCGCAACGAGACGACTCCGTCATCGACCGGTACCGCCCCTCGACGCTAACCGGATCACGGCTCGCGCAGCCTGAACGGCAATCTCTGGACGACGCGTAAGCGGCCTCGGCGATCGTGCTCGCCGGGGCCGCATCCGTTTCAGCCAACCGCTCGCGCGCAAATTTGGAATCGATCTGAATTGCGATTGCACCTGATTAGGAACGCAACCCGACGGCCTTCATTGCGCAATTGCACCTCGGCGAGTTGCGCCAGGACATAAGGAGTTGCGCATGTACTACTTCGACAAGCGGCTACAATACCCGGTCAGGGTCGAGAAGCCCGACCCGATCTTCGCCCGCCAGTTGCAGCAGGCGATCGGCGGCGTGGAAGGCGAGATCCGCGTCTGCCTGCAATATTTCTTTCAGGCCTGGGGCGCGCGCGGCCCCGCCAAATATCGCGATGTGTTGCTCAACACCGCGACCGAGGAGATCAGCCACATCGAGATGCTCTCGACCGCAGTCGCGCTGAACCTCGAGAATGCACCGGCGACGATGCAGGAGACCAGTCTTCAAGGCAATCCAATCGTCGGAGCGGTGATGTCGGGTGGAGAAAGGCCGCGGCATGTGATCGAGGGGATGCTGCATCGGCACATCCTCTCGACCGGCATGGCAGCCCTTCCAGCCGATTGCGACGGCACCCCCTTTGATTGCTCGCACGTTTACGCCAGCGGCAATCTCGCCGCCGACATGTATTGCAACGTTGCCGCGGAAGCCACCGGCCGGACGCTGGCCGTACGCCTCTACAACTCCACCAGCGATCCGGGCATGCAGGATATGTTGAGCTATCTGATCGCGCGCGACACCATGCATCAGCAGCAATGGCTCGCCGTGATCGAGGAGATGGGGGGAGATGCCTCGCTGCCGATTCCGAACAGCTTCGACCGGAGCAAGGAAGCAACCGAGTTCAGCTACATGTTCATGGGCACAGAACGCAACGGGGCTCCTGTAGAGCCGGGTCGCTATTCTGAAGGCCCCTCGCTCGACGGCCGGGGCGAATTCAGCGCCCGTCCAGGCTTCGAACCGCTTGGAGACGAGCCTGTGCTTGGACCGGCGCGGCCGGACAGCGCGGCGCAAGTTGAGCAGATGCAGGAGCCGCCGGTCACCAACGCGCTCACCTGACCTTTGCGGGTCAAGCCGTCGTTTGCGGTGACGGCTTGATTAGCATCGCTCCGCTATCCAGTCATTCCGGGCTCGCTCTATCAGCGCCCCGGAATGACCACGGCCCTGTCACCTCTTCAGGTTCGCCACATACGCTGCCAGCTTGTCCAGCGTCTGGTAGCCATATTCGACGGCGCCGAATCCGATCATGCCGTCGCGCTGCTCGGCGCTCGAGGCCAACTGGCGCATCATCAGCACGGTCTTGCCGTTGCTCTGCTCGGCAAAGGTGACGGTGAAGCGGAACATGCCGGGGTCCTCGTCCTGGTCGAGGCCGTGATCCATCTCCATCAGGGACGGCCGCTCGATGCGGCGGAAGCGCATGCGGTTTGGATAGACCGTACCGTCGGGGCCGATCATGTTGAAGCGCCAGACGCCGCCGACCCGCACGTCGATCTCGAAGGTCTCGACCTTGAACCCCTTCGGCCCGAACCATTGCGGCAAATGCTTCGGGTCGGACCAGGCCTCGAACACCAGATCGCGCGGCGCATCGATCACGCGGGACATCACGATCTCGCGGTCGAGCGACCACAGCGAAAGAGCGGGGTTGGCAGAATTCGTCATCACTCATAACCTTTCTTCTTGGTTGTTCGGGATGGCCGCTTGGCGGCCGCCCTCTCCTTCTCTTTCTTGAGCTTCATCACGTAGGCTTCGAAGCGGTCGAGCCGCGCCTCCCAAATCGCGCGCTGCCGCTGGAACCAGTCCTCCGCACCGAGCAGCGCATCCGGGCTGAGGCGGCAGGTCCGCACGCGGCCGGATTTCTCCGACTGAACCAGCCCGCTCGTCTCCAGCACGTGGATGTGCTTCATGAAGCTCGGCAGCGCCATGTCGAAGGGATCGGCGAGCTCGCCGACGGAAGCCTCGCCGGCACAGAGCCGCATCACGATCGCCCGCCGCGTGGGATCGGAGAGCGCGGAGAAGACCTGGTCGAGGGGGCATAATTGGTTAGCCATGAAGCTAACTATAGTGCCACCACGATCCGGCGTCAACGATTGTTAGCCGCTTAGCTAAGTTTAAATTGTCGCGCCGCAGCCCCATGGCGCGAAGCACAATCCGGGCGTTCGTGCTCGGAGTAAAGCATTCGATAACGCTTCGCGCATCCAGCGCTGCGAACCACCATCCGTCATGAGGAACCGACAACGCGCAATCGTGAATTGGGACCCTCACCTCTTCACGCTATGAAGGCCACGGGGGCGCATCACACACATGCGTCACAGCCGTGCCAGCCGTTGTCACTTCATCGCACCTCACCCGCCGCGCGCTCTTGAGGGCGGCGCTCGTTCCACTCGCCCTCGCCTGGCCGCGCCGCGCCTCGGCGGATTCGGATATGATCGCGCAGATGCGCGACATCGTCGCGAACGACCTGGCGCCGACCGCGACGCCGGACCATGCCGGCGGCCTCGCCGCCGCCCTCTATGCCGGGCGCCACGTCGAGTTCTTCACCTATGGTCTTGCCGATGACGCCACCAAACGACCAGTGACGCCGGACACGCTGTTCAACCTCGCCTCTTTAAGAAAGCCGTTCGAGGCAGCTCTTGTCGCGCTGGGCGTGGTGCGCGGCGAGCTGCGGCTCGACGACCGCCTGCCGAAATATTTGCCCGAGCTGGACGGCAACTATATCCGCGATGTCACCGTTGGCCAGCTGGTCACGCATACCTCGGGGCTGCTGCTGCCGACCGACCATCCGCCCTGGCCGAACGAGCAGTACACGCGCGAGCAGTTCCTCGCCATGCTGAACGCCTTCGCGCCGGCGCCGGGCGTCGCGCCCGGCCGGCAGCGCGTCTATACCCATGCCGGCTACGTGGTGCTTCAGCTCGTGCTCGAGCGCTGCTACGGCAGGCCGATCCGCGAGCTGATTCAGCACCGCATTCTCCGTCCCCTCGCCATGCGGGCCACCTTCATCCCCGAGCGCGGCGCAGACAATCGCGCCGTCATGGACGAGGCGTGGATGCAGCGCGTGGTCCAGGGCTATTCCGACCAGGGCGCGGCGATCGGGCCGATCGGCAGCCAGCAGAGCTATTTTGACTTTCCCGGCACGGGTCAGATGTTCTCTTCCGCCCGGGATCTTGCCGCCTTCACCGCGGCCTGCGTCGACGGCCGGGCGATTGATCCGCATTTGCGCGAGGCGCTGCGGATGACGCGACGTGAG
The DNA here is from genome assembly GCF_023073355.1 of Bradyrhizobium sp. 199. Lineage (GTDB taxonomy): Bacteria > Pseudomonadota > Alphaproteobacteria > Rhizobiales > Xanthobacteraceae > Bradyrhizobium. The sequence goes on along the minus strand of NZ_JADPJI010000005.1, from coordinate 908,816 downwards.
GCCGTCCGCGTCAACGAAAAATTCGGACAGGCCATGGCCTGGGAGACCGTGCATCTGCCTGATGCCACCGTCGTCGACAAGCCGGGCGGCCTCAACAACGCCTCAGGCTATATAGGGCTGGTGCCGGCGCGGCGGATCGCCATCGTTCTGCTCGCCAATCGCGGCGAGTACCCGCACGAGATCGCCCGCTACAAGATCCTGCCCGCGCTGACGCGACTGCTGGCAGCGCACGCCAGTTGAGCTTCAAAATAGAAAGCCGCGGCCGAGCCGGGGCTTTCCGCACCAGGATGGGCCTGCCTCAGACCGAGCGCGTCAGCCCGCCGTCGACGCGGATGTTCTGGCCGGTGATGTAAGCCGCGCCGTCGGAAGCCAGGAACGAGATCGTCGCCGCGATCTCCTCGACCGTGCCGTAGCGCTGCATCGGCACGCTGTCGCGGCGCGCATCCTGCTGCGGCAGGCTGTCGATCCAGCCCGGCAAAACGTTATTCATGCGGATGTTGTCGGCGGCATGCGCGTCGGTGAAGATCTTGGTGAAGGCGGCAAGGCCCGCGCGGAATACCGCCGAGGTCGGGAACATCGCGCTGGGCTCGAACGCCCAAGCGGTCGAGATGTTGATGATGGCGCCGCCCTTTTGCGCCTGCATCAGCGGTGTCACCAGCCGCGTCGGACGGATCACGTTCAGGAGATATGTGTCGAGGCCGGTGTGCCACTGCTCGTCGGTAATCTCGGTGATCGGCGCACGCGGCCCGTGCCCGGCGCTGTTGACGAGCACGTCGATCCGTCCCCACTTCGCCATGGCACCGTCGACGAGACGCTTCAAATCGTCGTTCTCCTTGTTCGAGCCGGTGACGCCGAGCCCGCCGAGCTCGGCGGCCAGGGCCTCGCCCTTGCCGGAGGACGACAAGATCGCGACGCGAAACCCGTCCGCCGCCAGCCGCCGCGCAGCCCCTGCCCCCATGCCGCTGCCGCCGGCGGTAACGAGCGCAACCTTCTCTGCTGCCATGACCGATCATCCCTTCAGTTGAGGCGAGCCACAGGCTCGACCTATCATGAGGCCTTCTACAGCCAGACCTGTCGGCAGGTCCATGGTCGAAGGACGCGCCTTATGAGCAATGCAAGATGAGTGATTTGCAGATCCGCAATTTGCGCCCCGAGGAGATCCCTCTCGTCATCGACTTGGCCGCGGCCGAGGGCTGGAATCCGGGCCTCTCGGATGCTGGCTGCTTCGCGGCTCCCGACGCGCAGGGCTTCTTCGTCGGCGAGATCGACGGCGAGCCGGTCGCGACTGTCTCTTGCGTCAATTACGACGACCGCTTCGCCTTCCTCGGCTTCTACATCGTGCGCGCAGATTTGCGCGGCTCCGGCCACGGCCTGCGCATCTGGAACGCGGCGATCGCGCATGCGAACGCGCGCGTGATCGGGCTCGACGGCGTCGTGGCGCAGCAGGACAATTACAGGAAATCCGGTTTCCAGCTCGCTTACGCCAATATCCGCTATGGCGGCATCGTCGCCGCACCCTCAAGGCCGGCCGCCGATGTCGTTGCGCTCGACAGGATCCCGTTCGCAAATGTGGAGGCCGACGACGCCACCGTCTTCCCGGCCCGGCGCAGTGCCTTCCTGCGCGCATGGATCAACACGTCAGGCCATGTCGGCCGCGCGCTCGTGCGCGACGGCAAGCTTGCCGCATGGGGCGTGATCCGGCCGTGCCTGATAGGCCACAAGATCGGCCCGCTCGTCGCCGACGATCGCGCGGCGGCGGAGGCGATCGTCCAAGCCCTGCTTGCGAGCGCCGATATCGGTGAAGTCTTCCTCGATGTCCCTGCCGTCAATCGCAAGGCCATCGCGCTTGCGGAGGCGCTTGGCCTCGAGCCGGTCTTCGAGACCGCGCGGATGTACACGGGAGCGATCGCGCCGCTGCGCATCGACCGCGTCTTCGGCGTGACCAGCTTCGAGCTAGGTTAGATCGCCGCTCAATAGCAGCGCATGATGTTGACGGTATGCTCGCTGCCGCCGCGGCCGGGAACCGTCACCTGCTCCGTCGGGCAGCTCGGTACATAGGGCCGGTCGGACGGCACGACGTTCGGCGGGAAGCGATGCGTCCAGTCCCAGGGAACGTCATAGGTGTAGGTGTAACGCACGTCGGTGGAGACCGGCTGCCCGGCATCGACGAAGGGCTGGCTGTAGCCGGAGCCATCGTAGAAGAACCCGCCGCCGCCCGGCCAGTAGACCCAGGGATTATTCCGCCGATGGAACCTGGCTCCCGGCCCGATCGGCGCACGCGCCATCGCGCCGGAAGGCGCAGCCGTCAGCCCATGCGGCGCGGCGCCGCCAGCCCGGGCAAGAGTGTCATTGGCGGGAAGGAGCAGCGCGACTGCGCTGAGCGAGGCGAGCAAGGCCCCATGCATTCTATACGTCATGATACGCACCAACTCGTTTGGCTTAAGCGATAGCGGCTCCCCGCAGTGACGCTAGGCCGGGCTGCCGCCCACCCGCAAACGTATAATTAATTATTGGTTAAGGCACGGGATTAACGGCGGAACCGCTGCGGCAAGACGCCCGGAATTCGGGGCTGACAGGCACTCCGTTCCGAAAACGCATCTCATAACCAGTTGATCGGAGTTGATCGCGGACGGGCCAACAGGTTCGGAACGCTCCCGCACTGCAACCGTTGGCTCCCGACACAAGCAAGGAGCATCTCGAATGCAGAACAAATCTAAACTCCTGTGCCTGATCACGGCATCACTCGTCGCGGGCACTGCAGCTGCCTCGGCCCAAGGCTACTACGACGGGAACGGCCCGCGCGTGGGTTGGGATCGGACCGCGTCACCTTACGAGCCGGTTCAGCCGCGTGCGTACTATCCTGATGTCGCGGGACCCTATGGCGCAATGAACGGCACCAACCATCCGACCCCGAGCTCGACCCAGGGCGATGTCGGCCCTGATGGCAACAACAACGGCACGCTGACCGGCGGCTATCGCCGCTAGAGCCACTCGACCCGAGGCCCACCGTCCAGATCGGACGGTGGGCCTTCGCGCGTCAATGGCCCTGCGGCTTGCGCAGCCAGTCGAGCAGGTCCTGCGCGGCAGCGGCGCCTTGTCCGGTGCCCTGCGTCACGAGGGCCGTGTTGCCGCCGCCGCGGCGATAGACTGTCGTGCGCCCGGGTTCCTCTTCGATTTTGGCCTCGGCCTGCGCCGGATCGCCACTCGGCGTGATCACCGACGTGCCGTTCTCGTCCTGGACCACCGGATTGAACGCTCCGGACACAATCCCTTGCGTTGCCCGACGGGCAGAACAGGCCATGGGTCGGTCAATCCGCGTTGCGGAAAATATTCCACTTTGCCGAAATTCGGAAACGGCGTATGTGTCGTCGCAACCCGGCCCGAGGAAGAGGGGCGTATCGCGATCGTCACGAACGCGGGCCGGGCGGCAGTGGACGCTAGTTGCATCGGCGCGAAGAGCTTCGCAGGGCGGAGAGCCGTGAGCGAACGCGTCGCGCACACGACCGGTGTGATCGGCGTACGGCAAAATCGTGTGGTCCTGGCGCCCGGGGTCTGTGCGTCAAGTCTTGTGGTGATGCGTGTCGTCCAACCGGACGCATGCGTCAGTCATCCGCAGGGCGACGGGGGCAATAGTGCATCGCTCCCCGGGGAGAGCACGACATAAGCCGTAAAACCACTGCGCAGGGAAGGCCGGTTGTTTGGCTTCACCTGTATGCCGCTGTGCAAATTCTTGTTGCCACCTTTCGCACAGTGGACCGTGGGTGCCCGGCCGGCACCCGGTCTTCCCTGCGCCCCTCTTCCAATCGAGGGTGAGACCAAAAAGCAAAGCTCGGGCGAACACGCCGCGAGGATGCGATCCCATGTCAGCTATTCAACAACAGTCCCGTGCCCCGGACGCAGCGTAGCGCATTTGCGAAGCATCGTCCGGCGCGGCGGTGCGCTGCAGAGCCGGGGCCCATCCATTAGCGAGTGCTGCGGCCTTGCTGGGTCCGGCTCCGCGGAGCGTCACTGCGTGCCGCATCGCGTCCAGGACACGAGAGCAAGCAATGACGAAACCTGGAGCCCCGGCCCCCTCCCCGTCACCTCTGCATGCCGCTCCGGTCTTGTAACAAAACTGACATCCAGCGAAACTAAACGAACCGGTGGCCGCGGTTGGCGGCCAAGCCTCACCGCAGGGAGATTCTGATGCGCCGTTCACTGGTGTTGCTGTCCGCCGGACTGACAGTGCTGTCCACCGGACTTGTCAACGGACTTGCCTCCGCTCAGAACAACACGCCCCGCAACCTGATCCTGTTCATTCCGGATGGCCTGCGCGCGCTGAAGGTCACCCCCGAAACGGCGCCCGCCATGGCCGAGGTCCGCGACAAGGGCGTCAATTTCAAGAATTCGCACTCGCTGTTCCCGACCTTCACCATGGCCAACGGCTCGGCGATGTCGACGGGCCATTATCTCGGCGATACCGGCGTGTTCTCCAACACGATCTGGACCAATTACACCTCGGTCCCCGCCGGCAACACCGTGGTCCCCTTCATCGAGAACGACGCCGTGCTCGGCGACATCGACGAGCATTTTAACGGCAACTACCTCAACGAGGACACCCTCTTGAAGCTGGCGCGTGACAAGGGATACAGCACCGCCGCATTGGGCAAGCATGGTCCGACCTACCAGTTCGACCATACCGACAAGCCCGAAAAGCCCGGCCTGCACTCGATCGTGTTCGACGATGCCACGGGCGGCAAGAACGGTGTCGCGCTATCGGACGAGGTGAAGGACGCGCTGATCAAGGCCGGCCTGCCCACCGCCACGCCGCCGCGCGGCGACAATTCCAAGGCGGGCGACGCCAAGACGCCCGGCACCACGTCTGCCAACGTCGCGCAGCAGGCCTATTTCGCCGACGCCGCCACCAAGGTGGTGCTGCCGATGTTCAAGGCGCGCAACAAGCCTTTCGTTCTCGTGTTCTGGTCGCGCGACCCCGATGGCAGCCAGCACAACACCGGCGACAGCCTCAACCAGATCAAGCCCGGCATCAACGGCCCGACCTCGATGGCCGGTATCAAGAACGCCGACACCAACCTCGCCCAGCTCCGCAAGGCGCTCGACGAACTCGGGCTCGCCGCCTCGACCAACATCATCATCTCGGCCGACCACGGCTTCTCCACCATTTCCAAGGAGAGCACGACCAGCCCTTCGGCCAAGATCAGCTATGACGACACGCCGAAGGATTTCCTGCCGATGGGCTTCTTGGCGCTCGATCTTGCCAAGGCGCTCGACATGCCGCTGTTCGATCCCAACGACAAGAACGCGAAGATTGAGGGCAACAAGCATCCCAAGGCCGGTAACGGCGTGCTCGGCAAGGATCCCGCCAAGCCCGATCTCGTCGTCGCCACCAATGGCGGCTCCGACCTCGTCTATCTCCCGAACAAGGACAAGAAGCTGGCGGCGAAAACCATCAAGGCGCTGCTCGAGCAGGACTACGTCTCCGGCCTGTTCGTCGAGGACTCGCTCGGCCGCTTCCCCGGCACGCTGCCGCTGTCGAGCATCAATCTGCGCGGCAAGTCGGCAACGCCGACACCGTCGATCGTCGTCAACTTCCGCTCCTATGCCAGCGACTGCGGCGAGGCGCCGACCAACTGCTCGGTGCAGGTCGCCGACACGGTGCTGCGCCAGGGCCAGGGCATGCATGGCAGCTTCAGCCGCGGCGACACCATGAACTTCATGGCCGCAATCGGGCCGGACTTCAAAGCCGGCTTCGTCGACGAGCTGCCGGTCAGCAATGCCGACGTCGGCATGACGGCGGCCCGGCTCATGGGCCTGTCCACTACGCAGAAGGGAGAGCTGGTCGGCCGCGTGATGTCCGAAGCCATGCCCAACGGCACCGTGCCAAAGGCCTATGCGGGCACGCAGAAGTCCAAGCCTGCCGAGGGCGGCCTGACCACCGTGCTGAACTTCCAGCGCGTCGGCAGCCAGCGCTATTTCGACGCCGCCGGCTTCCCGGGCCGCACGCTCGGGCTCGCGGTCGACGCCGGCAAACAAAAAACGGCGGGGAAATAACCCCGCCGTTCAAATGCTCCTCGTGAGAGGCGCAAAAATCTTAAAGTGCCCGACTTCTTACATCCCAATGTCGAACACGTTCGGCAGCTGGCCCGCCAGAGGCAGCGCGGTGGCGCCCAGGAAGGTCGCCACCATCGCCATCAGGCGACGGTTGTTGTGGCGCTTGCCGCGCATCTGGCCGGCGATCCACTCCAGCATCTCGCTGTTGACCTTGGAGGCATAGGACGGCGCCCAGGTCTCGATGTCGGTGTCGGCCGACAGCGCAACACTGCGCGGCGGCACCTTCAGGCCCGAGGCGCTGGCGGCATAGTGGGCAACGGCCTTGGCGAGCAAATCGTCGAAGCGGCCGCCATCGGTGCGCTCAGTCGCGGCCTCGTTGATCTCGAAAAGCACTTCAGCCTCGGTGCGGCTGACGGGCTGGTCGTTGACGGCGCTTGCGGTCAGGATGCGCGTGCACCAGGCGGTATCATCGGCATCGAGCGAGCGGGAGAAATGCACCCGTCCCTTGGTGGTCGGGCCTTCGCCCGTGATCACGCCGTCGCGCACGATGCTCAGCGCATGGGCCGCGGTATCGCGGCAGGACGGTTCCAGGGACGGCGACTCAACAGACTTAGGCGCAGCGGCAGACATAATGCACTTCCAGACTTCTTCTGATCGGCCAGCATTTTCATGCCGACGTAAAGGGGTGGTTAACGATTCGATACGGCGATCGCGACTTTTCGAGATGGTTGCCAATTGGTCGCTATCAGGACCATTTTGGTTCTGGCAGCGCCGGGCGAGCGTGATGAAAGTCATAAAAGGCAATATCGGGGCAATCGAGCCCCGTGCGGCTCCGGTGAAGATGTTTCGCCGCAGGCGCCGCTGTAACAAAAAAGTGCTAGGACATCGGGTCTTCAAAGAAGGAATTCACATTTTGCTTGAAGCGGTTCACTTCAGCTCGGCAACGACCTATAATGTCCGCGACGACACAGACGAATTCTCAAGTAAATTCAATACGATGAGGTAGATCCATGACACTTCCGATCGGCACTACTGCACCCGACTTCGAAGCCGAGACGACCGAAGGAAAGATCAAGTTCCACGACTGGATCGGCAACAGCTGGGCGCTGCTTTTCTCGCATCCGAAGGACTTCACGCCGGTTTGCACGACCGAGCTGGGCGCGCTCGCCAGGCTGAAGCCGGAGTTCGATAAGCGCGGCGTCAAGCTGATGGGCCTGTCGGTCGATCCGGTCGATCGCCATGCCAAATGGTCGGAAGACATCAAGGAGACGCAAGGCGCAGCTCCCAACTACCCGATGATCGGCGATACCGATTACAACGTCTCGAAGCTGTACGGCATGCTGCCGGCCGCGATCTCGGGCGATCCCCTCACCCGCACCGCTGCCGATAACCAGACCGTCCGCAACGTCTTCGTCATCGGGCCTGACAAGAAGATCAAGCTGGTGCTGGTCTACCCGATGACGACGGGGCGGAACTTCCAGGAGATCCTGCGCGTCATCGACTCGCTCCAGCTCACCGCCAAGCATCGCGTCGCCACCCCGGCCGATTGGTCGCAGGGTGACGACGTCATCATCGCGGGCTCGGTCTCCAACGACGAGGCCAAGACGATCTACCCGCAGGGCTGGAAAGAGCCGAAGCCCTACATCCGCATCGTGCCGCAGCCGAAATAACTCATTGTCATCCCGGGATGGTCCGAAGGACCAGACCCGGGATCTCGAGATTCCGGGCTCGGTGCTTCGCACCGCCCCGGAATGACGGTGACAACTTACGCCGCGTGCACGCGGTCGAGGAACCTGTCGACCTCAGCCTTCAGCTGCAGGCTCTCGCCCGACAGCCCCTGCGCGGAGACGAGCATCCGGCTCGAGGTCTCGCCGGTCTCGCTGGCGCCCTCGGCGACGTGACGGACGTTGAGGGCGACATCGGCCGTGCCCGACACCGCGGCGCGAACGCTGGCCACGATGTTGTGGGTCGCGCTCTTCTGCTGCTCGACCGCAGCCGAGATCGAGCCCGCGATGCCGCTGATGCGCTCGATGGTCTGGCCGATCGCCTTGATGGCGGCAACCGATTCCTCGGTCGCGAGCTGCATGCTCTCGATCTGGTTCGAGATCTCGTCGGTCGCCTTGGCGGTCTGGCCGGCGAGCGTCTTGACCTCCTGGGCCACCACCGCGAAGCCGCGCCCGGCATCGCCCGCGCGGGCGGCCTCGATGGTGGCGTTCAGCGCCAACAGGTTGGTCTGCTCGGCGATCGAGGTGATCAGCTTGACCACGTCCCCGATGCGCGCGCCGGCCTCGGAGAGCTGCGCGATGCGCTGGTCGGTCGCCTCGGCCTGCTGCACCGCCTCGGCGGAAATCTCGTTCGATTCCTGCACGCGCCGGGTGATCTCGGAGATCGATTGAGACAGCTCGTTGGACGCTGAGGCTGCCGAACGCACATGTTCGGAGGCATTTTCGGAAGCGCCGGCGGACTGAGCCGACAGATCCGCAGTGGAGCGTGCGACGTCGGTGAGTTGCCGCGCGGCGCGCTCGAACTCGCCCGACGACGTCAGCACCTTGTCGAGGACGCTGCCGACGCTGCCGCGGAATTCCACGACGAAGTTGCGCAGGTCGGATTTGCGCTGCTCGATCGCTGCGGCCGAGGCCGCCGCCTGCTCGCTGCGCATGCGCGCCCGCTCAAGCGAGTTGCTCTTGAACACCGCAACCGTGCGGGCGATCTCGCCGATCTCGTCGGCGCGATCCTCGCATTCGATCGCGACGTCGCTCTGGCCGTTGGCAAGCGCGGTGAGCGAGCGCGTGACCGAGGTGAGCGGCCGGGTGACGCGGCGGACGACCAGCAGGGTCAGCACCAGCACCAGAAGCGCGGCGAGCCCGGCGGCCGCTGCCATGCTCTCGATGGCGTGGGCCAGCATGCTCTCGTACTGGATCATGGGAATGCCGACATAGAGAATGCCAACGACCTTGCCGGCCCCGTCCGCGACCGGGAAATAGGCCGTCATGAACGACTTGCCGAACAGCGTGGCCGGCCCCTTATAGGCCTCGCCCCGGCGCAGCGGCGCCTGCCCCGGATGGTCGGCGGCAAGCTGGGTGCCGACGGCGCGGTCGCCATTTTCCTTCTTCACGTTGGTCGAGCGTCGCACGAACTGCCCGCTCGCATCGTCGAACACGAACAGGGTCGCGTTGCCGCCGACATAGGACACGGCGCGATCCACGATGGCGTGATCATTGAAGTCGGGCATCTTGGGGATCTCGGCGCGCGCGACCGCGCCTTCCCGGATCGTGACCTTGGCGGCCGGCACGTTCTCGGTAAAGGCCAGCGCCAACGTGCGCAGACTGACCTCGATGTCGCGCAATGCGCGATCATTGAAGGCGGACGTCAGCGACCAGTAGCCGGCGCCGACCACGAGTGCCGTGTTCACGGCGATCAGCAGCACGGCACACAGGACCGCTTTGGTGCCGAGCTTGAACTGCGGCAGGAACTTCGCCGTTAGGATATTGGACATGAGTGGAATGACCCCCGTAATTCCTGCATATTCGTGCAATCGGCTTACGGCCGCATTAACGACGGTCGCAGCCTGCTTTCCAAATCGTAAACGAGGCCCTCCCTGGCCATCCCAAGCGCGCCGCCCATCATCTGGGTCCCGTGATGATGTTCGTCTGTCCGACCATCCCGCCCTCGTCCCCGCAGTTCATGCCAGGGGGGCGCGAGCGCGCGCTGGCCGCTTACGCGAAGATCCGCAAAGGTTGAGCGCTGCTTTGACACAATTTCGAATCCCGCTATCGTGATCGCTCCATTCAAACAATGGGGGACGACATGGACGACGAGAAGCCTATCACCGAGCAAGCGATGGACAGCATCACCAATGCGGTGGAAGCGACCAAGGACGCCGCAGTCACCGCCGTCAAGCAGGTGAAGAGAGCTGCCAAGAAGGTCGCGAAGAAAATAACGCCGAAGAAAGCTGCCAAGAAGAAAGCCAAAAAGGCCGCCAAGAAGACCACCAAGAAAGCGGCGAAGACGTCTTCGAAGAAAGCCGCGAAAAAGGCCACGAAGAAGTCTGCGAAGAAGGCCGCCAAGAAAGCTGCCAAGAAAGCCACCAGGTCAAAGAAGAAGGCCAAGAAGGCGAAGCGCTGATCGCAACGGATGCGTCTCCGGGTGCGGACGCACCCGGAGACAGCGGCGCCCTACCCTCGCCGCTTGGCTGCGCGCCGGCCCGGGTGATGCTCTCCCTTCGGATCGCGGAATTCGCTGCGATGGCCGCGGCGGTCCTCAGCGTTGAAGCGCCGCCGCTTTTCCGGCGAGCCGAACTGCTTGATCACCCGCCTGCCGTTGACCTTCTTGATGACGTAGCCGCCCTCGGTCATCGAGAACGGCTCCTTCAGCGATCCCATATGGTCGAATTTGGTGCCGCGGGGATGCCCGAAAGGCTCGAACCAGGACGGATAGACGAAGTTCGACATCGGAAAACCGTTGACGAGAAAAGATTCCTCCTCCACGGCGTCGCAGACCTCGTAGGCATATTGGGTGTGGCGGGTCTTGTCGGCCCACAGATTGGCCATGGGATCGAGCACCATCTCGAACAGCTCGTGCGACGCCGCCACGCTGACGGGCTCGTCACCCAGCGCCTTGACGAAGACCTTCGAGATCGGCTGTCCCCGATGGGTCAACTCGTGCCGTCCGAGGAAGTTCTTGTGGGTGGCATCGCCGAAATAGACGAGCTGCCAGTCCGTCGGCTTCGGCTTGCGGGTGACGTCGAGATCGACGGGGTAGCCCCACACGGGCAGGAAGTGCTCGTCGTAGCATTTCTGAAGCGCGGCCGTGAGCCGCGCCATCATCCGGTCGCTTATGATCTCCTCGGCGTAGTTGATGCAGGCAATCCGGACCGGCTTCAATGACCTGCCGAGCAACGCGCGCCTCGCCTTCTTCATGGAAATCACCGTGGGGAATGTGAAACTGAAATGCGCTCAGCCTAACACGAGCGTGCCACGCACGTCAGGGATGTATTTTGCCGGCCGGGGGTACCAGCCTAGGAGCGCCGGTTGACGACGAACACCGCGGCCGCGCACATCGCCATGCCGGCAATCGCCAGCGCATCGAGCTTTTCGCCGAACAGCAAATAAGCCATCAGCGCGGTCACGGCGGGTACCAGATAGAACAGGCTCGCGACCGAGGTCGCCGCGGCGTGGCGGATCAGCCAGTACAATAGCCCGATCGATCCGATCGAAAGGGCCACGGCAAGCCAGGCCAGCGCGAGCACGAACTCCCGCGTCCAGTGCACCACGCGGTCTTCGAACAGGAAGGCCCCGATCGCGAAGAAGATGGTAACAGCGACATATTGCACGAGATTGCCGGCGCGCCAGTCGATCTGGTTGCAGTAGCGGCGCTGATAGAGCGTGCCGAGGGTGATGCTGATCAGGGAGACCACCGAGGCGAGCCAGCCAAGCCCGGCTTCACCCGTCATGGGGCGGTTGTGCAGGATCAGCACCACGCCGCCGAGGCCGAGCACGAGCCCGGCCCATTGCACCGGCGTCACCCGCTCGCCGAGCCAGCGATTGGCGATGGTCGAGGTCAGGATCGGCTGAAGGCCCGGAATGAGGGCGGAGAGCCCGGCCGGGATCGAATGCGCGATCGCGATCGCGGTGCCGCCGAGATAGAAGCCGTGGACGAGAATGCCGGCGACCGCGCTGTGCGCAATACCGATACGATCCGGCCATTTCGGCCGCGCGACGCCAGCGATCATCGCCATCAGGCCGACCACGATCGCCATGCGGATGGCGAGATAGGTCAAGGGATCGGCGTTGTCGACGACATATTTAGTGCCGATGAATCCGGTGCTCCAGAGCAGGACGAACAGGATCGGCGCGGCGCGGGCGGTCAGGGCTTCTTGATTGCGGTCCATTGCCGCCCTCATTGCCCCAGCGGGGGCTCATGCGGCAATGCGAATTTCGTCTTGATGATGCTGCGCTGCGAGGCGAGACGGCGGCTCAGCCCAGCCGCTCACCACTCTTCCGGACAGGGGTCGACGATCTTCCAGAGCTCGATGCCGTTCTTGATTTTTTTCATGTCGGTGGTGAGCCCGCCATTGCGCCGAATCCAGTCCTTCACCGTGTTGGGGTAGTAGGCCATCAGGTCAGACGTCCCCTCGGAGCTGGTGACCTTGATGCCGAAAGTGAAGGCCTTGTCGTAATAGGCCTGGTGGAAGCCAAGGCTGGCGCGCGGCGTCACGCAGATCTTGTTCATCGGCACGATACCGAGCACCAGCGTGCAGGCCGAATTACAGATGCCGTCGATGATGACGCGCTCGCCCTTCTCGCGCACCCGCTTGTACTTGGCCTTGTATTCTTCGACATAGCCGCCGTGGTCGCGGGTAATATGCAGGTCGGCCCGCGCCGGCGTAGCGGCGGCGAGGCAGAGCAACAGCAGGCTCAAAAGCGTGATGCGCATGGCGAGGTGACGGCGAAAGCCTTCAGGAATGCACCGGCCTCGAAGGACCCCCAAAAGGCCGGCGACGGGATTCTTAATCGAATAGTCTTTGGTCATACTTGTGTGGGGAATTCGTTAAGCACCCTGAAAAGGCCAAAAATGGGCAGGCCGGACGGCGTTTCGGGCAATTCTGTCACACCCACCGGGGAATCTGCGGGATCATCCCGGATTTCCGGGCGCCGGACGGGTGCCCCGGAGGCCCGAAATGGCTATAGATGGCCGACCTATTCGCGCGGGTTCCGGAGAATCAAGATGAGCAAGTTGAAGCTTGTAGCCGCAATTGCTGCCTTGTCGGCCGCAATCCTAGCCCCTGGCCTCGCGGAGGCTCGGGGACACCACCGGCACCACCGTTACGTCAACCCGCTGCCCTACCCGATCAGCTACGTCCACAATTACGGTCCGGGCGTCACCCCCGGCACCTTCGCCTTCTACGACGGCCCGTCGACCAACCACTGCTACCAGAGCGCGGCCGGCTATGTCGGCCAGGACCGCCGCCGGCACCCCTGCTACTGAGGGACGCTGCGCGGCCTCTGCGGAGGCCCTTATTTGGCGGCGCCCCATTGCAGCAATTGCTTCTCGATCTCGTAGACCGGCACCTCGCTGTCGGACCGGCGCGTTCACAAGATGACGAAGAAGGTCTCCCGGCGAGATCGACAGATTGGCAATGACCAGCATCCCGTTCACCTTGCCGGGACGCAAGCACCGCGCCTCTGCCACGCCAGCAACACCAAAGGCCGAGGCAGACTTGCGAATTGCGCAGGGTCAAGGTCTGGGCACGGCATCGGCCATGCAGCCGAAGCCGGCGAGCCGAGCGGATTTGCTGACGATGTGTTCATCAGCATTACATTTCGATTCCGCCACAATTTGATCAGAACAGCCTCGATATCCTGCATCTTGTAAGCAGAGGAAGACTCATGACTCTCAAGATCGGCCTCGTCGCCGCAGCAATGTTCGCCGCCACGTTGGGTGGCTTGGCGGCATCACCGGCGGCATCCGCCATGCCCATCGCGCCCGCACCTGCGACGCCGCAGGTCTCCGGCGTCGAGCAAGTCCGCATGGTCTGCGATGCCTGGGGACGCTGCTGGTGGCGTCCGAACTATTACGGTCCGCGGCCATATTACGCCCCGCGGTATTATGCGCCGCGCTATTTCGGTCCCCGCTATTACGGCTATGGCCCACGCTATCGCCGCTGGTGACGTCTGAAGGGGCCCTCGGACCCCTTCGCTTTTTGCAAGATCATTCCTTGCGGCTGTCGCCGGGCTGGAGGGACTCCAAAATTGATCCAGATCAAGATGAAATCGGCCCACACTGCCATTCTGCGGTGATGGCCGAGTTGATCGTTTTTCGATGCCCTTAGACGGGCATGAACGTACAGACGCATCTTGAGAAGCAGCTGAGACAGGAGGGACGAAGCTTTGCGTCCTACGCCTGTCCCGCCTGCACGCGCCTGCATGTCATCGACCTTGCCTTCCGCCAAGCGATGAGCGGAGAACATTGACGGTGACATAAACTGCAGGGCTTCAAGGCATGATGTCCGCAATACTACGGCACGAAATCCGATTTACTGAAGCATGCTGTTCCGTCATTGATGGCGATGTATCGACGTTCATTTGATTGTCACATTTCGGCAGCCGGCCAGATCCATGTTTTTCGACGCCCTCGCTCCATCTTCCGCGCTTCAACTGGTCGGCTTCGCCGATGTCGATGCGTTTCGCCCGATCGAGACGATGGAGGATGCGAGAAGCATTCCGCTCGACGTTGCAAACTTCGCGGCGGCCCGCGCCGTGGTCTCCCTCCCAGGGTGCCGCATCGTGGTGATGAGGTCGTTCGCGCGCATCCTCGACACCGCCTATCGAATGCCGGGCGGGATGGTGATCCTGTCGATGACCGACGAACTTCAAGTCAACTTCAAGGGCCTTGATCTCGATGCGCGCTTCTTCGTGACGCTGCGCGGCAACGATGAATGCCATTTCGTCGAGCCTCAGACCAATCATTTTGCAATGATCATCTTCTCCCCCGAGTTGAGAGACCGGGGCTGGTTCGATCACGCCGACGACTTGCGGGCCCGCGTCGCGAACCGGCGCGCCCTGCTCCACACGCGGCAACTCCTGCGGGACATCCTGCGAACCGCGTCCGCGCAGCCCCTCCTGTTCGAAACCAGCGAGGTGGCCTCCCATCTCCAGGAAGGTCTGCTGCTCGCGCTCGACGATTTGTTTGGGATCGATTCGATGTTGGATCTGAGCGCCTCGGTCCAGGGCGAGCGAGCGATCAAGCTCGTGCAGCGCATCGACGACTACGTCGCAGCCCGGCCGACCGCGCCGATCTACACCGCCGATCTTGCCGGAGAGTTCGGCGTCTCGATCCGGACACTCGGCGGCGCAGTCAGCAAGGTGCGTGGCATGAGCCTGCACCAGTACATTCGCCTCAAGAGGCTGTGGGCGACCCGCGGCCGCCTCCTGAGGGGTGGCGGCGCCACCGTCGCCACGTGCGCACGTGCCCAGGGCTTCCACCATCTCGGTGAATTTGCCGCAGCCTATCGCGCGACGTTCCACGAAGCACCCTCAGACACGCTGGCCCGTGGGCGGCAAAGCGGATCCTGACAGGCGGTCTGACGCAGCAGCCCATCGCGACGGTGACCCGGCATCGGCGTCATTTCGGAACATATCTGGAACGGCAGGGGGACTGGCGCGCTCGGAGAGATTCGAACTCCCGACCCTCGGAATCGAAATCCGATGCTCTATCCAGCTGAGCTACGAGCGCCCTGGCCCGGGGCTACCGGGCCGCAAACCGAGACCTGTCCGACCGAACGCTGACGAGCCAGCGCACCGGGCGGTGTTCGGATGGGTTCGAATTAGCAGAGAGGACGGCGAATAAAAAGCCCTCCCCGCCCCGTTTCGAAGCGGGCTAACCGTGCTCACCAGGTATTGCCGAAGAAGCCGAACTGCGGGCGCTGTGCCACCACCATCGGCCCGCCCGGCTGCGGGGCCGGATGTGTTCTCACGACCTTGCGCTTGGGCTGAGGCTGCGAAGCCGCAGGCGTCTGCGGCTGGCTCTGCTGGGCCTGAGCCTGAGCCTGAGCCTGCAACTTGCCGTCGCTCTTCCTGGCTGCCGCGGCCTCGGCCTTGGCGTCCGGCGTGAACTGGGCGAAGGTCTCGCGCACTCGCGCCTTCGCCGACATCTCGGCGAGCGCTGCCGAGGCGCTATCCTGCATCGGCCGCTGAGGCGCAACCACAGCGGCGGTCGTCACCGCGGGCGCGACAATCGTGGGCTGGGTCGTATCGAGCACGACACGCTCGGGCAGATGGCGGTCGGAACGGATCCGGATCAGCGGCTGATCATTGCCTACGTTGGCGGCGGCCTGCGCAATCGGTTGCGGTGGCAGAACGTAGTCCGCTGCAAACAGCAGTGCGAGCAAGGCTCCACCGACAAAGACGAAATACCGAAAGATGAGCATTGGCCGCGCTCCGCCCCCCGCATCCCCGCGTGGGCTCTTCGCCTTCAACAGGCGATCACTAGATTGGTTCCTGGCCCAGCCGTTCGGTTCAAATGGCGACGCGAGGTTTTTTGCCAAGGATCACGGAGGGTAACTTTTCCGCTACCGGAGCGTGCCGTCCTTACGCGCGACGTGCCGCAACCAACGAGCATTTCGCCTGATCGGCATTGACGTTGACATAGCCCACGGGGATCAGCGCAAAGGTCTTGCGGCTCTTCATGTTGACGGGATCTGCCAGCACGCGGCTGCGATCGGTCAGATGACTGCCGTCGCGCCGCGTAAAGGCGCAGACGATCTCGACATTGTTTACGGCATAGTCATTGTCGTTTCGCAGCGTGAACGTCACCAGGGCTTTTGAGCCAAGGCCGCCGCGGCGCCAGGTCTGCGACGAGATCCTGAGACGACCGGTGTCCGCCATGGCCGGTACCTGAGCTTCGGAAGCCAGTGAGGCCGATGCTGCCGGATCGCCCGAAGGAGCCGGCTCGACTGCTGCCAGCTCCGACTTCAACTGCTCAGCGCTATTGCCTTTGGAGAGGGGCAGCAGCATCCAGACGCCGCAACCCACGATGATGGCGGCGAGCAGCCACAGCAGGCTTCGGCTGAATGAGACGCTCGCCATCGTGACGCCTCGCGCCAGTCTCTCGCCGATTCCGGCGAAGCGCCCCAATCCGATCCGGTCGAGCCTGGCGTTCATGGTTGCATCACCGATCGCGGCCGAAGCACATTCAACGAGGGAGCCGGTCACTGCTTACCTTAAACCGGAAGACGAACTAAGGTTCCCGCGCAGTTGCGAATCGGCAAGGACGGTGGCGATCGCCGGCCGGCGCCGCTAACATGCGCCGCAACATCGAACGATCGCGTTGGGAGAATTGGAATGCCAGTTGTCGTCACTTGGGATCACGTCCATCTACGCAGCCCTGATCCGGAGGCCACGGCGGCTTGGCTGCGGGACATCCTCGGGGGCGAGATCGTGCACGCACCAGGACGGATCGACGTGAATCTTGGCGGCGCCAGGATCTTCATCGCGCCGCTCGAGGGCGATAGCGCCGTCAACCCGCCGCCTCCGCACCCGCATCAGGGCCTCGACCATATCGGATTGACGGTGAAGGACATCGATGCCGTCGCGGCCGAGATCAAGGCCAAGGGCGTCACCTTCACGCGCGAGCCGACCACGATCCGGCCCGGCGTGCGCATCTGCTTCATCCGCGGCCCCGAAGGCATCTCCGTCGAGCTGCTGGAGCGCGACAAGAAATACACCTGACGCGGCGCCTGCCCGACCGAACGACATGCGCCCGATCCGGCCAGGTCATGCTGCCGGGCATGAAGCAGCGGATGGTGACGCCCATGTAGCCGTGGATCGGCGACACCATGGTGCGCCCCACCCGGTTCGGTTCGGAGATCACGGGACAATTGCGGCTGGAAGCGGCAACTCCCGCGGCCGGCCGGCAAACTGCCGCGTTGCGCGAGCGGATGCGCTTTGGCATAAAAGCAGGATCGGTTACGCCATTGGGCGATGGCGGCCGGCCCGCGGGACGTTATGAAGAACGGTCTCTATTCGATTCATGTGACCCTGCTCGATGGTCGAGCCGGCAAGGGCAGCGGCGTCATTCTTTTTCGCGACGGCAAGATTCTTGGCGGCGATGCCTACCTCTATTACATCGGCAGCTACGTGGTGAAGGACAACAACACCTTCAAGGGCGAGGTGCTGGTGCAACGCCATACCTCACCCCGCGGCGACGACAATCCGCTGTTCGGCGGTCCTGCCCCGGTCGGCATCGGCGTCAGTGGCACGTTCACAGAAACGCGCGGAGAGATGACGGGCACGGCGTTGGTCGGCAAGGCCAGTCAGATTTTCGGTGCGACTCTGCAGAAGCTCGCTGACGCCGACTAAAGCGCGATGCGATCAAGACAAATCGCCATCGCGCTTTAGGTTGTTGTTTAAGCATGATCTTTTCGGAAAATCGCTGCGCACTTTTCCGGATCGTGCTTTAGCTATTCCGCGGCCTGCTCGAGCGGTGCCGCGCGTGGCAGGATGATCTGGATACGCGTGCCGCTGCCGGGCTCGGAATCGAGATCGAGCCGTCCGCCGAGCCGGTTGGTGACGATGCTGTAGACGATGTGCAGGCCGAGGCCGGTGCCGCCCTGGTCGCGTCGCGTCGTGAAGAACGGATCGAAGGCGCGGCGGCGGACGTCGAGCGACATGCCGCAGCCATTGTCGGAGAAGATGATCTCGACATTGTCCTTGCCGGACTCCCGCACCTGAATGTCGATGGTCCCGGGCCGGCCGTCCGGGAAAGCGTGAGCCACTGAATTGAGAAACAGATTGGTCAGCACCTGGCCGTACGGGCCCGGATAGCTGTTCATGGTGAGATCGGGCTGACACTCGACGTTGAGCGTCAGATTGTGCTTGCGCAGCCCCGGCCGCAGGCTCATCACCACCTGCTCGGTGAGGTCGCCGAGATCGAAGTTGCGCTGGTCCGAATAGTTGCGGTCGGCCGCGACCTGCTTGAACGACTGGATCAGTTCGGCGGCGCGGTTGAGATTGGAGACGAGCTGCGAGGATGCGTCGCGGCTGGTGCTGAGGTAGTCGTTGAGCGTGGAGCGGCGGAGCTCGCCGCGCTCGACCTCGGCAGTGAACATCGCGGTCTTGCGCTCCAACGCGGAAGCGACCGTGAGGCTGATGCCGACGGGATTGTTGACCTCGTGCGCGACGCCGGCGACCAGGCGTCCGAGCGCCGCGAGCTTCTCGGCCTCGATCAGCGAGGCCTGCGTCTCGCGCAGATTGCGCAGCGCGGTCTCGGCGGATTCCTTGGCCTTGCGCATCTCCTGCTCGCCGCGCTTGCGCTCGCCGATGTCGAGCGCGACGGTGACGATCCGCTCGATCTCGCCCTCGGCATCGAGCAGCGGCAGCTTGTTGACCAGCCATTGCCGCATGTTGCCGAAGGAATCCTCGTACTCCTCCTCGTAGAAGCCAAGGCCTTTGCGGAGCTTGAGCACCCTCTTGTCGCTCTCGTCCGACTTGGCCGCGCCATAGCGCGACATCAGGTCGGCCGTGGTGCGGCCGAGCGCATCGCCCGGCTCGATGCCGAAGATTCCGGCCATGTAGCGGTTCATCAGCACGTAGCGCAGGTCGCGGTCCTTGACGTTGATCACCGCGGGCACGGTGTCGATGACCTGCTGGAGCAGGCGACGGCCTTCGGCGATGGCGTCTTCCGCCCGCTTCTGGTCGGTGATGTCGCGCAGCGTGCCCTCGTAGCGGACGATGTTGCCCGTTTCGTCGCGCACGCCGGTGGCGCTGTCGGAGAGCCACAGGATGTCGCCGCTGCGCTGGCGCACCTGATACTCGAACTCGCGCACCATGCCGTCGCGCGCCATCAGCCGCTGGTATTCGACGCGCGCCTCGGGATGGACGTAGATCGTGTGGGCGATGTCCTTGATGCTGTCGATCAGCTGCTGCGGGCTGTCGTAGCCCATCATCCGCGCCAGCGCCGGATTGGCGTTGAGCAGATCGCCGGCCGGCGTCGTCACATAGATGCCGTCGACCGAGCCCTCGAACAGTTTCCGGTAGCTCTCCTCGGCGAGGCGCTGCTCGGTGAGCGCGCGCACGGCCGCCTCGCGCGCAGTATCGGCCTCCTCCAGCGCGCGGCGGAACACTTCGGCCGCACGCGCGATGTCGCCGATTTCGTTGTCGAGGTCGGCTGACGGGATCGAGGTGTCTTTCTGGCCCGCCGCAAGCGCGCGAATGGAACGTGCGATCTGGGCGAGCGGACGGACCGTCCTGCGCACCACGAAGCCCGCCGCGAGAATGCCGATCAGAACGCCGATGGTGCCGAGCACGATGCTCTGCCACCGCGCTTCCGTCAGCGTACGGGCAAAGTCGCGCGACAGCACGTGGCCGCGCCGGTCGCTGACTTCGCGCAGCAATTCGGTGACGCGGCCGATCAGCCGGCCCTCGGTTCCCAGCACCTCGCGGTCGATGTCGGCGATCTGCCGCTCGCGGACGGCCACGGCCATGATGGCCTCGGCATAATCGTTCACTGCCGACTTCAGTCCGGCATCGCCAATGTTCAGCGCCCGCATGTTCTGCGCGGCCTGCTCCGCAGCGGACGGGTTGCGCGCGAGCAGCCCGAGCGCGATGCGGCTCTGCGCCTCGGACAAGCGGGACGCCAGCTCGCGGTCGGCGGTGCCTGCGACGACTGCGTCGAACTGGTCGCGCCGCGGCGGCAGGCTGGCAAGCAGCTGGGCGCGGCGATCGATCAGGGTCGAGATCCGTTCGAGGCCGCTCCGATAGGTCGCTAGGCGCTCGGTGACCCCATCGATCATGTCCTGCTGCTCGGGTGCAAGCTCGATGCGGGTCTTCTTCAGGATGTCGCTGAGCGTCGAGGCCGCCTCGCCGACCTGCTGGAACTGGGTGCCCGCGCCGGGATCGGTGACGAAGTCGCGCGCGGCGAGCCGCAGCTCGTTCATGCGACGGTCGATGTCCTCGGCGAGGTCACCAACGCTCTGGAGCCGTTGCAGCTCGGCAAAGGTCGTGTCGATGTGCCGGATCGCGATCACGCTCGCGGTCGAGGTGACGATGATCACCGCCAGCACCAACAGGAAGCTGCCGAAAGTGAGCTGGCCGATGGAGAGCGAGAATGTTCGCTTTTTCTCAGGGGGCGGCGTCAATTCGGCGGACATTGGGCTTTGAGGACCGGGATATCGGGGGCCTAATATACGACGTATTGCCGCCCGGGGGGAACATGCCTCGGGCCGCCGATTATCGTTAATATTGCGGCCCTCGGAGCCCCCTTACCCCAAGCTATGACGCTTCGATACTGGCCCGCCGCCGGCCCGGGATCGTCATGGCGGCAACGCCGAGAACGACGCAGGCCAGCCCGATCCAGGCGGTCCGGCTCAGGCTCTCGCCGAGGAAGGCGACGCTGATGGCGACGCCAATGGGCACGCGGAGATAGGCCTGCGCCGTGGTGCCGACCGAGCCCAGGGTCTGGATCAGGCGGAAATAGATCGCAAAGGCCGCGGCCGTCGAGAACACGGCGAGCGCGAGCAGCGCCAGCACTGAGCTTTGCGAGGGCGACAGCGTCCAGGGCTGTTCGACCACCAGCGAGGCGGGGATCAGGACGGCGGCCCCGGCCAGCAGCGAGCCGGCTGCCGGCGCCATGGGGTCGAGACCTTTGAAGCTGCGGCCGAAGATCGCGGCGCAGGCGTAGCAGATCGTGGCGGCAACGATCGCCGCCTCCGCGACGAGGCCGCTACCGATGTCGTGAAAGGCGTCGACGCCGACGATCAGCAGGATGCCGGCCATGCCGGCGACGACGCCGAACAGCTTTCGTGGTGTCGTCGCTTCGTGACGGGTCACGACCGCCGTGAGCAGGAAGGTGAAGATCGGGCCGGCCGAGTTGAGGATGGTGGCCAGCGTAGCATCGACATGGCGCTCGCCCCAGGCGATCAGCGTCCAGGGGATGACGCTGTTGAGCACGGCCTGGAAGGCGAAGCGCCGCCAGGTGGCGGCATCCGTCGGCATGCGGATGCCGCGCGCCCACATGACGGCCAGCAGCAGGAGGCCTGCGATCGTGGTGCGCGCCGCGATCAGCGTAATCGGTGGGATGGTGGCAACGCCGAGCTTGATGAAGGTGTAGGAGCCGCCCCAGAGCGTTGCGAGGGCGACCAGGAGCGCCAGCTCGACGGCAATGTTGGTGCCCTGCCGGTTAATCATCCTGTGCGTCCCATCCATTCGCGATGGACGGAACATAGCGTGACCGCGATCCTCGATACTTCGTCACGCGTCGAAGTGTATTAGCCCAGCGCCCCCACCTCGAACACCTCGCCGTCATAGCCGGCCTCGCGGGGGATGCGGAGCTGGCGGCCGGTTTCGGTCTTGGTCATGACCGGCATCACCATGACGATCGACATGCCACGGGCATGCTCCATCGCCGCCTGCACCGTTTGCTGCTTCGCCAGCCGGATCAGATTGCGCGTGGTCGGGAACGGCAACTTGAAGCGGCCGCTTTCTCCGCCCTCCACCGCCTCGCGCGGCGAGACCCAGATCGAATCGGTCGACTCCCGGCCGTCATGGGCGCCGAGTTGATCGGGCGGCGCCGCGGCAAGGAAGAACCAGGTGTCGAAACGCTTCGGCATGCCCTCCGGCGTGATCCAGTGCGCGTAAGGCACCAGCGTGTCGAGCGCGAGCTGCAGGCTGTTGTCGGTCAGGATGCTCAGGAAGCTGACCTTGTGCTCGTTCAGCGCGACGCGATGCGCATTCGCAATCTCACCGGCGCGCTCGGCGTCGATCGGCAGGCCCGTCTCCTTCGACCGCGCCAGCAGGATGCCGCTCTCCTCAAAGGTCTCGCGGATCGCGGCGATGCGAAATCCGCGGTCACCTTCACTGAGACCCTCGCCGCCGGAATACAGGTCGGAGCGGGCGACGATCTCCTTGTCGCCGGCATCGACGCTGCCGCCGGGAAACACCAGCGCGCCCGAATTGAACTCGATCTGATGATGGCGAACCATCATGAAGACTTCAATCGCGCCGCGGCTCTTGCCGTCGGCCTGAACGCCGTCGCGCAGCAGGAGGATCGTCGAGGCCGGGCGTGATGCTGATGTCTCGGCCATGCAACTAACCTGCGGCGCTGGATTGCGGGCCGAGATTGGCGCGCTTGTCGACACGGGCGACGCGCGACAGCAAATATTCGACCTCCGCCCGCGCCATCGCCGTGATCGTGGCGCCGGGCTTGCGCTGGGCACTGGAGGCGATGATGCCGCGCTTCTGCAGCACGTATTTGCGGATGGTCAGGCCGACACCGGGCTGCTGCTCGTAGCGGATCAACGGCAGATGCGCGTCGAACAAATCATGCGCGGCATCGCGCTTGCCGGCTTTCGAGAGGTTCACCACGTCGATCAGAAGCTCCGGGAAGGCGTAGCCAGTCATGGCGCCGTCGGCACCGCGCTCCATCTCGAAGTCGAGGAACGTGCCGCCATTGCCGCAGAGAATCGAAAGCGGACGGAGCGAACCGTCCTTCTGGAAGCCGCGCAGTGTCGTGATCTTCTCCAGCCCCGGCCAGTCCTCGTGCTTGAGCATCACGCAGTTCGGATTGTCCATGACGATCTTGCGGATCACGGCGGGCGTGAACACCACCGACAGCGTCAGCGGATAATCCTGGAGCACCCAGGGTACATCAGGCCCGATCGCTTCCGCGGCCTGCTTGAAATAGCCGACGATCTGGTCATCAGTACGCAAGGACGGCGGCGGCGCGATCATCACACCGGCCGCACCGGCCTCCATCGAGGCCCTTGCCAACGAGCGCATGGTGGCAAAACCTGGCGCGGAGACGCCGACGATCACCTGCATTGTCTTGGCACGCTTGACGAAGCGCACCGCCACCTGCTCGGCTTCAGTGGCGTCGAGCTTGGGCGCCTCACCGAGGATGCCCAGCACCGTGACGCCGTCGCAGCCGACCTCCTCGTAGAAATCGGTCAGGCGGTCGATCGAGCGCTCGTCGATCCGGCCATCGTCGTGGAACGGCGTCGGCGCGATTGCGAAGGTGCCCTTGGCCTCGGCGGTGAGTTTCATCAGTCCTGCATCCCTTGTTCGTCATTCCGCGGCGGCTCGGAGAGCCGAACTCTGGTGCGCAATTGCGCACCTGAGAATCTCGAGATTCCGGGTTCGTGCTTCGCACGCCCCGGAATGACGGAAAAGTCTAAAACCGCCGCGCCCCCATCTTGATCTGCTCGTCGGAGAAGAAGATCTCCTTGGCATGATCGGCGATGTCCTGGGCCTTCCAGCCCGTGTGCGGCGGTTTCCAGCCTTCCATTTCCATCATCCGCATCTCGCGCACGCCGCGGGGCCCGGACACGCCCAGCACCTTGCCGGTCTGGTCGCCCGACAAGTCGCTGACCATGTATAGCACGGCCGGCGCGATGCCGTCCGGCCCCAGCGCCGCGCCCGGGTTCTCCTTATAGCGGGGCAGGTCTGCGGTCATGCGGGTCAGCGCGCCCGGCGCTAGCGTCCAGATCCGGATGTTGTATTTGCGGCCCTCGATCGCCAGCACGTTGGACAGGCCCCAGATGCCGCCCTTGGCAGCTCCATAGTTGGTCTGGCCGAAATTGCCGATCAGCCCTGATGTCGAGGAGGTGTTGACGATGACACCGCCGCCGTTTTCCCGCATCCAGCGAAATACCGGCATGGTGCAACAAAAGGTGCCCTTCAGATGCACCTTGATGACCTTGTCCCAATCCGATTCAGAGGCCTTGGTAAAGGTCTGGTCGCGCAGGATGCCGGCATTGTTGACCAGGATGTCCGCGCGGCCGAAGTGCTTGATGGCGTCGTCGAATACAGACTGGCCGCCCTCCATTGTCGAGATGTCGGCGCCGTTGGCAACGGCCTTGCCGCCCTCGGCCGTGATCGCGTCCACCACAAGCTGCGCCATCGACTTGTCGGCGCCGGAGCCGTCGCGGGGCCCGCCGAGGTCGTTGACAACGACCGAGGCCCCTTCGCGCGCGAACAGCTTTGCGTAGGCTTCACCGAGCCCGCCGCCCGCGCCGGTGATCAGCGCGACCTTGCCGTCGAGTAGTCCCATGGTGGCTTCTCCTTGTTTTCGTTTTCTCGTGTCCCGGACGCGATGCAGCGCGCAACGCTGCTTCGCAGAGCCGGGACCCAGTTCTTGGTTGGGACCCTCTGGGCCCCGGCTCTGCAGCGCACCGCTAAGGAGCGCTGCGCTGCGTCCGGGGCACGAGAGTTACGCGAGCACCGTCTTGCCGTTCTTGATCACGGTGACGCCGCGCGACTTCACCTTGGCTTCGAACGAGATGACGTTGCCGTCCTTCCAGAGGTCCATGGTCACGGTCTCGCCCGGATAGACCGGCGAGGAGAACCGCGCGACGTGCTGGCGGAAGGCGCTGGCGTCGTAGTCGGCATAGGTCTGGAGCACGCCGCGGCACGTGATGCCATAGGTGCACATGCCGTGCAGGATCGGGCGCGGGAAGCCGGCCTTCGTGGCGAACTCGGGATCGGAGTGCAGCGGATTGCGGTCGCCGCAGAGGCGGTAGACCAGCGCCTGGTCGGGCCTCGTCGTGATGTCGATGGTCTTGTCGGGACTGCGCGAGGGGATCTTGTGCGGATCGGGTTGGGTCAGGCTTGGCCCGCCAAAGCCGCCGTCGCCGCGGGCAAAGCGCGAGGCGACCAGCGTTGCCAGCTTCTCGTCCTTCTCGTTCTTCAGCACGGTCTGGTGAGCGATGACGACGCCCTTGTCCTTGCCCTTGTCGTAGATCTCGACGACGGTCGAGTCGGCCGTGATGTTCGCGGCCACCGGCAGCGGTTGGTGGAAGGTGATGTCGCGCTCGCCGTCCACCACCATCACGCGGTTGAGATTCATCTCGCCCGGCCCCGAGCCCCACGCGGCGACGGAGGCAAAGGTCGGCACCACCTTCAGCGGCCGCGGCGTCAGCGTGCCCTCGTTGACGAAGGCGAGTTCGTTTTCATCCATGGGATCGGCGCCGAGGCCGATGCCACAGGCGTAGAGCATCACCTCGCGGTCGGTGTAGGCATATTTCTGGCCGAGGTTTTTGAGGGATTTCAGCTCTTCGTATCTGGCGGACATTTTTCTGGTTTCCTCCCGGCGTTGTTCTCAGCGAGCAGCGGCGCTCGTTAATCTGCCCTCTCCCCTTGTGGGAGAGGGCCGCGAGAGCCGTGCAACAAACTCGTTTGGGTGAGGGGTTCGCTCCGCATCGAACAATTTCTCGGTGGAGAAATACCCCTCATCCGGCGCTTCGCGCCACCTTCTCCCGCAAGGGGAGAAGGGAAGAAGTCAGGCCGCCGTGAAGAACGGCAGCGGCGCGCCATCGGTCGGCTTGAACACCACCTTCACCTTCTGGCCGATCTTCAACGTCGTCAGATCGCAATCGACGAAATTGGTCTGGAGCGACGGTCCCTCCTTCAGAGTGACGTAGCCGATCGCGTAAGGACCGGTCGGCGACTTCCGCATCAAGCTGTAAGTGTAGATCGTGCCTTCGCCCGAAGACTCCTCCCACACCGTCTTGTCGGAGTAGCAGAACGGGCAGATCGCGCGCGGGAAGTAATGCGCTTCGCCGCAGGCGGTGCAGCGCTTGATCATGAACTTGCCCTGCTTGGCCGCGTCCCAGAACGCGGCGGTCTCGGGGTTCGTCACGGGGGCCGGATATTTCTTGGCTTCGCTCATCACACGCGCTCCAGAATCGCCGTCGAGGCGGCGTGGCGGACGCCGAGAAGCCCGCCGGTGCCGTGGGCGATGGCGAGATCGCAATTCTTGACCTGCACCTTCGGATGGGCCTCACCGCGCAGTTGCCGCACGGCCTCGAGGATCTTGGTCATGCCGCCACGGTTGACGGGATGGTTGCTGCAGAGGCCACCGCCATCGGTGTTGAACGGCAGCTTGCCCACGCCCGAGATCAGATTGCCGTCGGCGACGAACTTGCCGCCCTCGCCCTTTTTGCAGAAGCCGAGGTCCTCGAGCTGCATCAGCACGGTGATGGTGAAGCTGTCGTAGATCGAGGCATACTTGATGTCCTTCGGCGTGATGCCGGCTTCCTCGAACGCACGCGGGCCGGACCAGATGCCGGCGGAGTACGTGAGATCGAGATCCTTGCCGCCGCGCGGGCCCTTCATGGCCTCGCCGTGGCCGATCAGTTTGACCAGCGGCTTCTTGAGGCTCCTGGCGATCTCCGGCGTCGTCACGATCAGCGCACCGCCGCCGTCGGAGACGACGCAGCAATCCATGCGATGCAAGGGATCGGAGATCATCGGCGAGTTCAGGACGTCCTCGACGGTGACGACGTCCTTGAGCATCGCATGCGGATTGTATTGCGCGTGATGCGACGCTGCGACCTTGATCCAGGCGAGCTGCTCCGAGGTGGTGCCGTAGTCGTGCATATGGCGCATGGCACACATGCCATAGGCATTGTGCGTGGTTGCGCCGTAGGCGGACTCGAAATCGGCCTCGGCACCGGCCGCACGCGGCGGCATCACCCCGGTGCGCGGCTTGCCGGCCAGCGTGATCAGCGCAATCGAGCACTTGCCCGCCGCGATCGCCTCGGCGGCATGGCCGAGATGGATGATATAGGAACAGCCGCCGGTCTCGGTGGAATCGACGTGGCGGAGCTTCCTGGTGTTCAGGCCGAGATAATCGACCATCGGCCAGGCGCCGCCGGGGGCGTCCCCTGCGCAGAAATAGCCGTCGACGTCGTCCTTGCTGATCCCGGCATCCTCGAGCGCGCCCTTGGCGACCTCGGCATGGAGCTGCGCGGTGGATTTGTCCGGCGCGTGCCGGGTCGGGTGTTCGAATATCCCGGCAATGTAGGCCTTGCCCTTGATGGTCAAACTTCAGGTCTCCGCTGGCGTTTCTTGTTGCTCCGTTTTTCTGAACCGCGGATGGCAGCTTGGCAAGCGCGGAAATATTCCGCCCCGCGAGAGGGCAGCGGGTTGGCGCAATTGGCGAGCTCTCGTGTCCCGGACGCGCTGCATCGCTTCAGCGTTGATGCGCAGAGCGGGGCACGACAGGCCGAGCAACATCGTAGAGGTGCTCTGCCCGGCGCTTCGATTTTGCGAAAACAACCCCATGCACAGTAGACCGGTCGTTGGTTTCACACCGGAATTCGTAAGACGGACAAAGCGACTTGTCCGCCGTAGCTCGAAGAGCGAAGGCGGAAGCGTCCCCGCGTTCTCCTGCAATCCTGGTGAGATGATGGGCACGGCGCTTTGCGCCTTTGCCCACCCTACGAGATCACCCTACTCCGCAGCGATCTGCCTTGGCGCCGGCGGCGGGCTGGCGAGATCAGCCGCGAGTTGGGCGTAGCGCAGCTTGGCGTCGTTCACCGCCTTCTCCTTCACCGGGCCGTAGCCGCGGATGCGGTCGGGCAGCGACAGCAATTCGACCGCGGTATCGATCGTGACTGGCGACAACAGGCCGAGCACGGTGGCGACGTCCTTCTCGTAGCCGGCGATCAGATCGCGCTCGAGCTTGCGGTCGGCGCTACGGCCGAAGACGTCGAGCGCGGTGCCGCGCAGGAATTTGAACTTGGCCAGCACACGGAACACGTTCAGCATCCACGGGCCGAACGCGCGCTTCTTCGGACGTCCCAGCGCATCGACGCCGCTCGCCAAGATCGGCGGAGCCAGGTTGAAGCTGAACTTGAATTCGCCCTCGAACTGGTCGCGGAGCTGCTGCTCGAAGGCGCCGTCGGAGTAGAGGCGCGCGACTTCGTATTCGTCCTTGTAGGCCAGCAGCTTGGCATAGTTGACGGCGACCGCGCGCGGCAGCGCCTCATCATAACCACCCTTCACCGCGACATCGCGGACCTGATCGACCAGCTTGCGGTAACGTTCGGCGAGGCGGCTATTCTGATAGGCGGTCAGATGCCTAGCGCGGTGCTCGATGACTTCGTCGAGTGTCATTGCGTCCAGGGTCTTGGGCGCGATGACCTCGTCCGTTCCCTTGAGCATGTCGGCGAGACGCTGGGGGTCCGCGACGGCGAGGCGGCCGAGGCGAAACGCCTCCTTGTTCATCTTGATCGAGACGCCGTTGACCTCGATCGCCTGCTCGATCGACTCCGCCGACAGCGGCAAGAGGCCCTTCTGGTAGGCGTAGCCCATCATCATCATGTTGGTGGCGATGCTGTCGCCGAGCAGCTGCTCGGCCGGCTTGGTGAAATCGAAGAACACCGACTCCTCGTGCAGCGCCGTCTCCAGCAATCCGTTCAGCTTGCGGGTCTGGAAGTTGAAATCGCGGTTGAGGACGAAGTCTGCGGTGGGAATGACGTGGCTGTTGATGATGCCGCGGGTGCGGCTGGTGTCGCAGAGCGAGATGGTGTCCTTGGCGACCGCGACCACCTCATCGGCCGCGAGCACAACGTCAGCCGTGCCGGTAACGATGCGCGAACAGGTGACCTCGGCCGGATGATCGGACAGGCGCACATGGCTCAGCACCGCCCCGCCCTTTTGCGCCAGGCCCGACATGTCGAGGATCATCGAGGCCTTGCCTTCGATGTGCGCGGCCATGCCCAGGAGCGCGCCGATGGTCAGCACGCCGGTACCGCCGACGCCGCCGACCGCGATGTTGTAGGGCTTATCCAGATTGGGGCGCGATGCCGGCTCAGGCAGCGTGCCGATATCGCCAACGCCGGCCGGCGCGCGCTTGCGCATCTTGCCGCCGTCGACGGTGACGAAGGACGGGCAAAAACCTTTGACGCAGGAATAATCCTTGTTGCAGGTCGACTGGTTGATGGCGCGCTTGCGGCCGAACTCGGTCTCCAGCGGCTCGACCGAAATGCAGTTCGATTGCACTGAGCAATCGCCGCAGCCTTCGCACACCGCGGGATTGATGAGCACGCGGCGGGCCGGATCCTCCAGCGTGCCGCGCTTGCGGCGGCGGCGCTTCTCGGCGGCGCAGGTCTGCACGAACACGATTGCGGATGCCCCCTTGATCTTGCGCAGCGTTTTCTGGACGGCGTCGAGCTCGTCTCGATGCGCGGTTTTGACTCCTGGCGCGATCTCGTTCGCCGGATAGGCGTCAGGGTTCTCCGAGACCAGATAGATCTCGCGGATGCCTTCGCTATGGAGCTGGAAGGTGATCTGCTGCGGCGACAATTCGCCGTCGACATGCTGGCCGCCGGTCATCGCGGTCGCGTCGTTATAGAGGATCTTGTAGGTGATGTTGGCGCCGGAGGCGACCGCCTGGCGGATCGCAAGGCTGCCGGAATGGAAATACGTGCCGTCGCCGAGATTGGCGAACACGTGCTCTTCCTTGGTGAAAGGGGCAACGCCCACCCACGGCACACCCTCGCCACCCATGTGGGTGAAGGTCTCGGTGGAGCGATCCATCCAGAGCGCCATGAAGTGGCAGCCGATTCCGGCAAAGGCGCGGCTGCCTTCGGGCACCTTGGTCGAGGTGTTGTGCGGGCAGCCGGAGCAGAAATACGGGGTGCGGGCGACAGGCGCTGTCGCCTGCATTTGCGAAGCCTGGCGGCCGTTGAACCAATCGGCCTTGGCGCGCAGCATCGTTGCGATTTCGGGATTGAGATCAAGTCGAAGCAGGCGCTCGGTCAGCGAACTGGCCAGGGAAGCGACGCTGAGTTCTTCAGCAAAGGGAAGGAAGCGCTTATCGTGATCGTCCATTTTGCCGATGATGCGGGGACGGACGTCGTCGCGCCAGTTGAACAGCTCCTGCTTCACTTGATTCTCGACGATCTCGCGGCGCTCTTCGATGATGAAGATTTCCTCGAGACCTACAGCGAATTGCCTGACGCCTTCCGGCTCAAGAGGCCACGGCATACCGATCTTGTACAATCGAAGTCCGATCTTGGCGGCGACCTCGGGTGTAATACCGAGCTCGCGCAGCGCCTGACGGATGTCCTCGTAGCTCTTGCCGGACGCCATGATGCCGTAGCGGGCGTTCGGCGAATCCATGGTGATGCGATTGACCTTGTTGGCGCGCGCAAAAGCGATCGCGGCAAAGCCCTTGTAGTCCTGCAGGCGGCGATCCTGGGCGAAGCGATCGTCGGGCCAGCGCAGATTGAGGCCACCCTCCGGCATTTCGAAATCGGTCGGGATCACGAACGGCGTCATCTCGTCGGTGAGGTCGATCTCGGCGGTGGTCTCCACCGTCTCCGTGATCACCTTCATGCCGACCCAGCAGCCCGAGTAGCGCGACATCGCGATGCCGAGCAGGCCCATCTCGATCATCTCGTGGATGCTCGATGGATATAGATACGGCATCAGCGCCGACATGAAGGCATGGTCGGATTGATGCGGGACCGTGGAGGATTTTGCGCCGTGGTCGTCACCGGCAAGGCACAGCACGCCGCCGTTCTTGGCCGAGCCTGCGGCATTGCCGTGGCGGAACACGTCGCCGCAGCGGTCGACGCCGGGGCCCTTGCCATACCAGATGCCGACCACGCCATCATACTTGGCGCCGGGCGAGAGGTTGAGCTGCTGCGAACCCCAGACGGCGGTGGCCGCCAGATCCTCGTTCACGCCGGGCTGAAACTTGATGTTGTAGGCTTCGAGATGCTTGCGGGCGGCAAAGAGCTGCTGGTCGTAGCCGCCGAGCGGCGAGCCGCGATAGCCGGAGATGAAGCCCGCGGTGTTGAGGCCGCTGGCGCGGTCGCGCCGGATCTGGGCCATGGGCAAGCGGACCAGCGCCTGGATGCCTGTGGTGAAGACGTGTCCGGTTTCCTGGGTGTATTTTTGATCGAGACTGATCGGACCCTGGTTGATGCCCATGCTGTCCTCTTTCCAACGCCCTGTTCAGGTCTTGCCTTAAGCCGTTGCTTGCCCGTTATTTTTAGCTAGGGCGCGCCGACCAACTCCGCCACTCTATGTCGGATATTTCACCATCCGCATCACAAATCTGGACTAAAGGGAGCGCCGGGTAAAAATCGCAATTTCGTGGCCTGAAACACGCTGGCCATTTGCAATTTGTGTCACCATACCCCCGCCGCCGCGAAATGAATTGACGGCGCCTCGGGCGGGAATGCGGGCGTTTGGTCGCAGGAGTGGCTTCGATGCGGACAATTCTGGCCGGCCTGGCCGTTGCGGGCTTGGCGTTGTGCAGTGCGGTTGCAAGCGTTGCAGACGCGGCCGAGCCGTCGTCGGAGCTGATCGCCTACGGCAAGACGCTCGTCGAGGCCGGCGATTGCGCGGGCTGCCACACCGCCGATCCCGCCAAGCCGTTCGCGGGCGGCAAGCGCATCGACACACCCTTCGGCGCGATCTATGCGCCGAACCTGACCCCGGACCGCGACACCGGGATCGGCGCCTGGAGCGACGCCGATTTCACCCGCGCCTTGCGCTATGGCATCGCGCCCGACGGCTCGAACTATTATCCGGCGTTCCCCTACCCTTACTTCACGAAGATGACGAAGGACGACACGCTGGCGATCCGCGCCTATCTCGGCACGCTGGCGCCTGTCGTGAGCCGCAACAAGCCGCCGGAGCTGCGCTGGCCGTTCGGCTATCGCGGCCTGATGCGAGTCTGGAACGCCGTGTATTTCAAACCCGGCCTGTTCGAGCCCGACCAGAGCAGAAGCGCGGCCTGGAACAGAGGGGGCTATCTCGTCACCGGGCTCGGTCATTGCGGCGCCTGCCACACGCCGAAGAATTATTTCGGCGCCGACAGGGACACGCAGGCGCTATCCGGCAATGAGATCGGCGGCTGGTTTGCCCCGCGCCTCGATGGCGCTTCCCGCACTGGGCTGAAGTCGTGGAGCGAGGCTGAGATCACGGAGTATTTGCAGAGCGGACGCAACGCCAGGAGCCACGCCGGAGGACCGATGGCGGAAGTGGTCGTCAACGCGACCTCGAAGATGAGCGATGCCGATGTGCGTGCGATCGCGGTTTACTTGAAGGGCCTGCCGCCGGCACGGCGCGAGACGATCGTAACGCCGCCTGACGACGCCGAGATGAAGGCCGGCCAGGCGGTCTACGCAAAACTCTGCATCGCCTGTCATGAAGCCGACGGCTCAGGCGCGCCCCGGATCTATCCGCCGCTGCCCGGCAACGCGCTGCTGCAATCGATCAATCCGTCCTCCACCTTGCGCATCATCCTCGACGGCGCCCATACCGTGACGACGCCACGCGCGCCCAATACTGGCGAGATGCCGGCATATGACAAGCAGCTGTCCGATGAGGAGATCGCGGCGGTCACGAACTACATCCGCAACTCCTGGGGCAATGCGGGCCTGCTGGTGACGCCGGCGCAGGTGGCGAAGGCGAGGACGCGAGGGGCGAATGCGCAGGAGTGAGTAACGAATGGCCCGATCTATTCGCTGTTCGGCGTTTGCTCGCGCAGGCGCTCACCGCTCCCCATCCTCGGTGAACACGAATTTCGGCATCTCCCATTTGTAGCGGACCGCGAGCAGGCGGAAGCTGAGGCCGAGCACGAAGGTCAAGATCGTCCAGAGCTCGGCATTAAGATGGAGGCCGAACGCGGTTGCATAGAACAGCCCTGTCACCACCGAGACGCTGGCGTAGAGCTCGGAGCGAAACAACAGCGGCACGTCGTTGCAGAGCACGTCGCGCAACACGCCACCGGCGCAGCCCGTCACCATGCCGGAGACGATCACGATCGGCAGCGAGGCACCCATCTGCCAAGCAACGTCGCAGCCGATCATGGTGAAGACGACGAGGCCGATGGCGTCGAGCACGATGAAGGCCACCTTCAGTCGGTGCACGAGACGCGCGATCAGGATGGTGAGGAAGGCCGCACCGCCGGCGAGCGCGAGATAGAGGGGGTTTTGCACCCACGCCAAAGGATAATGTCCGAGGAAGAGATCGCGCAACGTGCCGCCGCCGAGCGCGGTGATGCAGCCGAGAAAGCAGACCCCCAACCAGTCCATGCTGCGGCGTCCGGCAGCCAGCGCAGCCGTCATGCCTTGGGCGGCTATCGCGACCAGGGCCAGGAAATGCAGCACGCTATCCGTCGGCGGCAGGCTCCACACCGGTTTATTCCTTCCTCGCCGCGATGGAACTCGCGTCCAGTTCCCCTGCCAGAGTGGTTCCCGATTCCCGGCAGGAGGGCAACATGCGACGAAAGCCTTAGGGAGGGCGGAACTGAACCTCGCATCTAACGGTTGTCCAGCCACAATAATCGAGGAGACCCAATCGATGGCTGACGACCGTTTCACCAACGATCCGTACCGCCCGAATCTCGCCGATGATGAGTATGGCAACGCGGCGCGACGGGATGCCCAACTTCAGGCCGACCCGGAGCTTGGCGAAGGCCCGGCCTCCAGCGGCAAGGTAGCCCTGTTCGCAGTGGCAATCGCCTTGGTGCTGGGTGCCGTTTTCTACGGCCTGAACAATACGAACACCGGCAACCAAGCGAGCAACACGCCGGCGACGCAGACCGCGCAGCAGGCGCCGTCTGCCAATCCGGCCGCACCTCCGGGCGTGCGCGACGTGACGCCGCGCACCAACACCGGGCCGGGCGTAACCACGGGCGCAGCGCCGAGCAAGACCGCTCCGGATACGCCAGCCCCGGCTGAGGGCGCGAAGTAACGATTTGCAACAACATGCAACAGCGGCGGGATTTACATCCCGCCGTTTTCGTTGTTCCTAGCTGAACATCTTGTTGAGCTCGCCGCCGGGATACCCGCTCGCGAGCTCCGCGAAAGTGCCCTTCTCCGCCATTTCCTTCGCCGCGCGCATGAAGCCGCCCCAGGCGGCGCGTGCGAGTGAACCGCCGACGCTGATCCGGCGCACGCCGAGATCGGCAGCTTCCTGCAACGACAGCCCGGAGCCGCCGATCAGCAGGTTGAACGGTTTGGGATGCACCGCCTTCACCACGGCAACGATGTCCTCCCGGGTCTTCAGGCCCGGTGCGTAAAGGCAATCCGCCCCGGCGTCCGCGTAAGCGGTGAGCCGATCGATGACCAGCTTGAGATCGGTCATGCCCCACAAATAGGCTTCGCAGCGGCCGACCAGCAGCGTGCCGCTGTCGCCGATCGCCTTGCGCGAGGCCTTGATGCGCTCGACCGCGAGCGTGCGCTCGTAGATCGGCGCGTCCTTGTCACCGGTGGAATCCTCGATCGACAGGCCGGCAACGCCGGTGCGTACGCAGCGCTCGACATTGTCCGCGACCCTGTCCGGCTCGACCGCGAAGCCGCCCTCGAAGTCGGCGTTCACCGGAATATCGACGGCCGAGCTCAATGCTGCCAGATGCTGACAGACCTCCTCGACATTGATGTGGTTGTCAGCCTTGCCGATGGTCCAGGCAAAGCCCGCGCTCGATGAGGCGATCGCCTTGAAACCGAGATGCTGCAACGCCTTGGCGCTTCCGACGTCGACCGGATTGGGCAGAATGAAGCATCCGCTCTCGTGCATCTTCTTGAACGTCGCGCGCTTGTCAGCAGTTGTCACGTGCATGTTTCTCTCCCCTATTTGCCGCGCAGACATAGGCGCGCTCACGCGGCAGCGCCAGTGCGCGCCTGGCAGCGCCAGTGCGCGCCTGGCAGCGCTAGTGCGCGTCGTGCACCGCACGGCTATCCTTCGGCGCCTGCTCGCGATCGTTCATGCTGTAGTCCCTGATCACGCTGGCAATGCGCAGATGATAGTCGGCGAAGATATTTGCGCGGCCCTTGGCCTGGGTGCGCCGGTGCTCCATCGTGTTGCGCCAGGCCTGCACCGCCGCCTCGTCCCGCCAGAACGACATCGACAGGATCTTGCCCTTCTCGCTTAGGCTCTCGAAACGCTCGACCGAGATGAAACCGTCGATCGTTTGCAGCAGCGGCTTCAGATCGGCTGCGAGGTCGAAATAATCCTGGCGGTGTTCGGGCTTGGGCCAGACCTCGAAGATCACGGCGATCATGGGCATCTCCTGCTGCTATTTCGCCTACAATACCCCTTATAAGACCACTTGGCGCAGGAAGGTGCGCTCTTCGGCCATGATAAATTTGTGCTCCTCGGCGAAATGGAAATTCGCCATGCCCTCTGCGTCCTGCCGCAGCCGGGCGCGATAGGCCTCATAGGCGGCGAGACTGTCGAAGGTGATCAGCGCGGACGCAATGTTGTTGGTGCCCTCGTGCGGCATGAAATAGCCGATCAGATCGCCACCGCATTTCGGGATGATGGTGAGCCAGCGTTTCGAATATTCCTCGAACTGCGCGCGCTTGAAGGGGTCGAGCTGGTAGCGGATGAAGACGGTGAGGGACATGGTGGGCTCCTTTGGTATTCTTTGTCGTTGCGAAAGCGCGTGCGGCACCGTCGCCGCTGAAGCACTGGATTGCTTCGCTTCGCTCGCAATGAAGTGTTTGCTGCGACAGGCTACGCCCTTGTCTCACCGCGATGCTTCGGCTACCATCGAAGCATGAAATCAGGACCCGACATCGCCGTGATCGCTGCGCTGGTCGGCGACCCCGCCCGCGCCAACATGCTCACCGCCCTGATGAACGGCCGCGCCCTGACGGCGAGCGAGCTGGCGCAGGAGGCCGGCATCACGCCGCAGACTGCGAGCTCGCATCTGTCCAAGCTCGAGGCCGGCGGGCTGGTCGAGCCAGAGAAGCAAGGCCGCCACCGTTACTATCGCCTCACCGACGACGACGTCGCCGGCGTGCTCGAAGGTCTTGCAGGACTTGCGGCGCGGACCGGCCACATGCGGGTGCGCACCGGGCCGAAGGATCCGGCATTGCGGCGCGCGCGGATCTGCTACGACCATCTCGCCGGCGATCTCGGCGTGCAAATGCTGGATTCCTTGCGCGAGCGCAATCTGGTCCGGCAGAAGAAGCAGGAGATCGAGCTGACGGCCGAGGGCGAGCGCTTCCTCGCCAAACATCTGCAGATCTCGCCCGATATGCTGACCCATCCGCGCCGCCCCGTGTGCAAGGCCTGCCTCGACTGGAGCGAGCGGCGGCATCACCTCGCCGGCACGCTGGGAGCCTCCATGATGCAGCGTTTCGCGGAACTGAAATGGGCGGCGCGCGACGCCACGCCCGGCAGCCGTGTCGTGAACTTCACCCGCACCGGCGAGAAGCAGTTTGCCGCGCTGTTCGGTAACAGCAAGGACTGACCACGCGCGCTTTAGGTGCGGATGCCGGACTTTCCATCCGCAAGCGCCAAGCTTCTGTCGCCCAAGGCCGCATGCGGCGAATGTTCATGCCGCATTCAGGTCATGATTGGCAGGTTTGGATCGCGCCGTGTCGATGTGTTGCAAGATTTGACATGTCGAATCGTGTCTTTTGATTCATTGTGCGCCGCAAGCGCCAACCCCAAAGACTTGCCACCAAGACTTGCCCCCAAGACGTGCCCCCAAGAACTTGCCCCCAAGGACGAGAAGGAAGACCAAATGAAATACCTGTTCGCCGCCGCCATGCTCGCCAGCGCGGTCGTCGGTTTCAGCGAGGCGGCCAGCGCCGCCGAGGGTTGCGGCCGAGGGTTCTATCGCGGTCCCTATGGAAATTGCCGTCCGATGCGCGGCGCAGTCGTGGTGCGCCCGGGCCCCGTGTATGTAGCCCCGCCGGTCGTCGTCGTGCCCCGCGCGCGCGCGTGCCCCTATGGCTTCCGCTGGTACGCCGGCCGCTGCCGCCCGTTCTGATCTGGTCCATTTGCATTGCAAAATGGCCGCGCGGCGAAAGCCTGCGCGGCCATCTTCGTTTTCAGAGTTTGCCGCCGACGATTCGTTTGCCGAGCAACTCGGAATCGAAACGGGGACCGCTGGCTGCGATCCCCGTCCGATTCGCTATTGACCGCGAGCTTACCAGTGACGGCGGTGCCAGCGCCGGCGATGCCGGCGCCAATGACGATGGCCCCAGCCGCGATGGCGGCCATGCCAGTGAACCTGTTCGGGCGTCAGGTTGGCGGCTTCCTCGCCGGTGGTGACGGCAGGACGAGCGTCGGGATTGCCTTGCGGGGTGCGAGCGGGCTCACTGAGCGGCTGCGGCGACAGCGGTGCGGCCTGCGCGGTCGCAGCGAATGCGGCGGCGCCCGCCGTCACCCCGAGTGCAAGTTTCAAAAAGTTTCGACGCTCCATGACATGTCCTCCAGTCTACCGAGCAAGTGATGCAGAAGGAGTGTCGCGGGCACGACATGAACCGAGGCTGAATCGCATGTTCAGATTCGTTGCGTAGCGGAGATTCGGTGTGCCCTACTGCGAAAACTCCTGCGCCAGCACCAGCGTCTCGCGTGTACGCTTCACGTCCGGCCAGTCGCGGTTGAAATCGGCGACGAGCTTTTGCAGCGCGTCACCTTTCAGCATAGCCGCGAGCTTGGCCTCGTCATCGAACTGATAAATCGCCTGGTGCAGCGAGGGATCATCAAGGCTCCAGTACCGCCATGCCTTGCTGACGCCAAATGCCTTCACGGCGTCGGGCAAATGTTCCGTCTCGTACCACCGGTCGAAGGCGGCGCGCTTGGTGGTGTCGGAGACAATGGCGCGGACGACGAAGAAGGCTGACGGCATCGGGTTTCCTCCTGTGTTTGGAATGAGACTAGCCGCTCTGGTCGCCGGCGACAAAAAGAGTCGGCATCGGTGTCGGACTGGGCGCCCTTCCCTCGTCCTTTGCTTCGAACCAGGACACGGAGACAGCAAATGGCCGACCTCACCCTGACCACCTTCAGTTGGGTTCCCGAACCGCCGCGAGGCTTCGTGCGTGATCTTCGCGTGCGCTGGGCCCTCGAAGAAGCGGCGCTGCCCTATCGTGTCGCCAGCGCTCCGTTCGACGATCGCGGGCCCGCGCATCTCGCGCACCAGCCGTTCGGCCAGGTGCCGTGGCTGACCGATGGCGACCTCTCGATCTTCGAGAGCGGCGCGATCCTGCTGCATCTCGGCGGGCTAAGTGCGAAACTCATGCCCGCCAACCCGCGCGGTCGCGTCGAGGCGACGGAATGGGTGTTCGCCGCGCTCAATTCGGTGGAGATGGCCAGCCTGCCCTGGGGAATGTCGAAGTTCATGGGACATCCGACCGACACGGCGGCGTGGAAATTCGTGGACGACTTCCTCAAGCTTCGGCTCAAGCATCTCGAGCCGGTGCTGGCCAGCCGCGAATGGCTGGCCGGTTCCTTCTCCATCGCCGACATCCTGATGTCGGATGTGCTGCGCGTCGTGGATAGTTTCGGCGGCCTGGCGGACAGTCCTGCCTGCCGCGCCTACGTCGCACGGGCTACGGGTCGACCGGCGTTTGCAAAAGCCCACGCAGACCAAATGGCGCATTTCGCCGCAGCGGATAAGGCTCGCGAGGTGTGATGCGCCTCACTTAACTGGCTTCACCTTGGCCGTACAGTCACCCCGACCGGAACGAAGCAACGGAGGATCACATGGCCCGCATCGAATATCTCAAAGACCAGCTTGCCCGCGCCGAGCGGCTGGCGAAGGCGATCCTTGACCGGCAGACTGCCGAGCGACTTCAGGCATTCGCGGCCGAATGCCGCTCCGAGTTGTCCGTGCTGACGCACAGAGCCGCCGCGTGAAGCATTCGACCGCGCGCCGCGTCACACCAGCTTCATTGGGGTATCGGCAACCAGGCGAAGGTCGATCGTGCCGATCAACGCCGCTCGGCGCGCCTCCGCAGCGCTGATAGCGCTCTCGGTCTGGCGCAGCGTAGAGACGTTCGAGCCGAGCGATACGATCCCGCCCAGCACCAGCGCGATCGATCCAAGCGCGGCGGACTGCCCCATCCCGAGCAGGCCAAGGATCGTGATCAGCAGCAGCGCGGCCCCGCCGCCGATCGCGATCTTGGACGCAAGGATATACTTCCGGCACCGCTCGGCGATCTCGGCGAGCCGCTCGATCCGATCTTCGATGTCGGAAATTTCGTCGGTGAGGTCGTCTTCGGTCATGCCACTTCAAGAGAATTACTACCCGCACGAGCAAAGCGACATGCGAGGCCCAGGCAAAGACCCGGATGTCGCTTTCGCTCATCGGGGCTACGTGCTTTCACAACGGCAAATTGTCGTGCTTCTTCGCCGGCGTCTCGATCTTCTTGTCCTTCAGCATCGACAGCGCTCGCGCGATCCGCTTGCGCGTCGAGTGCGGCATGATGACGTCGTCGATATACCCGCGCTCGGCTGCGATGAAGGGCGACAGGAAGCGGTCTTCGTATTCCTTAGTCCGGGCGGCGATCTTGTCGGCGTCGCCGATGTCTGAGCGGAAAATGATCTCGACCGCGCCCTTGGCGCCCATCACCGCGATCTGGGCGGTCGGCCAGGCGTAGTTCATGTCGGCGCCGATCTCCTTGGAGGCCATGACGTCGAAGGCGCCGCCATAGGCCTTACGGGTGATGATGGTGACCAGCGGCACGGTACACTGCGAATAGGCGAACAGCAGCTTTGCGCCATGCTTGATCAGACCGCCATATTCCTGCGCGGTTCCGGGCAGGAAGCCCGGCACGTCGACGAAGGTGACGATCGGGATGTTGAAGGCATCGCAGAAACGGACGAAGCGGGCCGCTTTCCGCGATGCGTCGCTGTCGAGCACGCCGGCCAGCACCATCGGCTGGTTGGCGACGAAGCCGACGGTGCGGCCCGCGATGCGCCCGAAGCCGGTGACGATGTTCTTGGCAAAGGAATCCGCGATCTCGAAGAAATCGCCCTCGTCCACGACCTTCAGGATCAGTTCCTTCATGTCGTAGGGCTTGTTCGGATTGTCGGGGATCAGCGTATCCAGGGACATGTCGACGCGTCCGATGTCGTCGAAGCTCGGCCATTCCGGCACGCCGTCGGTGTTGTTGGACGGCAGGAAGTCGATCAGGCGCCGCATCTGCAACAGCGTCTCGACGTCGTTCTCGAAGGCCCCGTCCGCGATCGAGGAGCGCGTGGCGTGCACCGAGGCGCCGCCGAGCTCTTCCGCCGTGACGACCTCGTTGGTCACGGTCTTTACCACGTCGGGGCCGGTGACGAACATGTAGCTGGTGTTCTTCACCATGAAGATGAAATCGGTCATCGCCGGCGAATAGACGTCGCCGCCGGCGCAAGGGCCCATGATGACGGAGATCTGCGGGATCACGCCCGAGGCAAGCACGTTGCGGCGGAACACGTATGAGTAGCCGGCGAGCGCCGCGACACCTTCCTGGATGCGGGCGCCGCCCGCGTCATAGAGGCCGATGATGGGCGCCCTCGCCTTCATCGCCATGTCCTGCAGTTTTGTAATTTTCAGCGCGTGCGTTTCAGACAGCGAACCGCCGAAAACCGTAAAGTCCTTGGCGAACACAAACGTCTTGCGGCCGTTGACGGTGCCCCAACCCGTCACGACGCCGTCACCGGGGACCTTGGTCTTCTCCATGCCGAACTCGGTGGAGCGGTGCTCGACGAACATGTCGAATTCCTCGAACGATCCCTTGTCGAGCAAGAGCTCGATCCGCTCGCGCGCGGTCAGCTTGCCGCGGGCGTGCTGCGCCTCGATGCGCTTCTCCCCGCCGCCGAGCTTTGCGCCGGCGCGACGATCTTCAAGGGCGTCCAGGATGTGTTTCATTTGCTCCCGCCAGTTCTTAAGCCTCTACGCGACCGGGGTTCTAACACGGCATTTTGCGGAGCAGGAAGCCGCTTTCGGCGCCGCAGAGCTGCCGTGAAGCAGCGGGAAAGCGCAAGGAATTACAAAGTTTTGCCTGCGAGCCGATCGTGGACGCGGGAATGGCCGGACGGGCCGGGCTTCCGCTTCACCCGTCTCGGCCGGATCGGCTCGCAGAAGAGCGCCTGATCCCTGCTATCTCTAGCAAATTGGTGTCCCCGCCCGGTTGACCGGGCCTGCCGATTCAGGCTTGCTCGGAGCTTACGATCAGGCGCCGAATGTTGCGTGAGCCCAGTTCGGTACGGCGGCGGTCACCAGGCCTTGGCTTTGGCATCACACATGTCCGCGACGGTCACCCTGCCGCCGAACTCATCGTCCGAAACCACCGACTTCCTGCGCCGGATGGCCAGCATGGTGTCGGGACGGAACGGCGAAATGCTGCTGCGTGCCGCAAGCCTGATCGAGTCGCTG
The DNA here is from genome assembly GCF_023073355.1 of Bradyrhizobium sp. 199. Lineage (GTDB taxonomy): Bacteria > Pseudomonadota > Alphaproteobacteria > Rhizobiales > Xanthobacteraceae > Bradyrhizobium. The sequence goes on along the minus strand of NZ_JADPJI010000005.1, from coordinate 867,365 downwards.
ACGCAGCGGGCGATGTCGGCCGAGCGGCTCTATCACCAGCAGCAGGTCGAGAGCACGCGCAACGCCGAGCTGCGCTTGGCCGCCGAACTCGCCTCCGATGCCATGGTCGGCCAGATCGAATTGCTGCGGGCGCAGCTTGCCGAGGTCACCGCGGCAGCCGCGGCCGAGCGCGCCGCGTTCGATGCCGAGCGCGGCAAGCTGATCGGCTTGATGCAGAATGCCGAGAGCCATATCGGCAAGCTCACGACCGAGCTGGACAGCCTGCGCGCCTCCATCGACAGCTTCAACGAGACATTTGTTTCCGTACCGATTGAGGTGCTGCAGCTGGCACGGACGCAGTTCGATCATCTCTCGAGCGGCTTTGCCAGGCGCGGCGATGTCATCTCGCAGGCGATGAGCGAGATCGGCGGCTTCGCCATCGACCAGGCACTGACAGCGAAGAAGACCGACGCCGCCTGAGGTCCCCCAGCCCAGCCGCCGCAGGCGATGCCGCGGATTTATCCGCGATATTCCCAAGTCGACGCACTGTCCGACAGAACCCGCAACAGACTCCGGATACGCGTGGGCATCTGTTTGCGGCTGACTTGCACGGCATGGATCGGCGTATTCGGCACCCGCCAGCGGCGCAATAGCTCCACAATGCGTCCGCCTTCGAGGTCCTTCAGGCCGCACCAGGCCGGAAGCCAGGCTATTCCGAGGCCGCGCGAGACCATCGCCCACGCCACCGACATGTCCTCGACGACCACGCGCTTTCGCGGCAGCATCCTGATCAGCGCGCCGTCCGACGGATTCTGAAATTGCCACGGCATGAGCTGCCCCGTTGCCGGATCGCGAAAACCAATCTGATGATGCGCCTTGAGGTCTCGAATCGAGCGCGGTTCTCCCATGAACTCGACATAGCGGCGGGTCGCAACCAGCACGCAGGGGAACGTCGCGAGCCGCTTGGCAGTGACGCCGGGGTGGCGATCGAGGGAGCCGAACCGAATAGCGATGTCGATTCCTTCGGTTCCCAGATCGAGGCCGAAATCGTCCACCTTCAGTTCAAGCTCGAGCGCCGGATTGGCCTTGAGAATGGCCGGTAGTTTCGGCGCGATGCAGGTCCTGAGGAAAGCGCCCGGAGCTGCAAGGCGCACGCGTCCGGCTTCGCCGCCGGTGGCTTCGTCCAGCATCACGTCGAGTTGCTCGGCCTGCCGCAACAGATCGCGCGCGCTCTCCAGCAGGCGTTCGCCGTCATGCGTCAACGAGATCGCATGCGTGGTCCGGTGAAGCAGCTTCACGCCCCGAATCTGCTCGAACCGCGCGATCGCCTTCGACATCGCCGAGGTCGACGTTCCGGCGCGGCGGGCGGCTTCGGCGAACGAGCCTGCTTCGACGACGCGGACGAACTGAAGCAGATTGAGGAGCTGCTGATGGCTGCGCGGTGTCGCCATGCTGTCATCATAGCAATGACATTGCGCCCACTACAAGACCGCCTGCGAGGGCTGATATCAGATCGCAGCAATGGATCTGACGATTGGAGGGAACAGTGTTTGTTGAAATCGGCGAAGCATCACTCGTATCGGCGCATGCAAAATTGCCGGAAGATCAGCCGATCTTCATGCTCAACCTCCTGCGCTATCGGGATGAAGCCTTGTACCGGGCGAACCGAGAGCTTCCGTCCTGCAGCGGGCGCGAGGCCTACTACACGCGCTATGTCCCCGCCTTTCGCAAGCTGGCCCTCAATCAAGGGGTCGTGCCAAACTGGCTTGGATCGGTCGGAGCTGTGCTGGTGGGAGCTGAAGGCGAAGGCTGGCACGACGCCGCGATCGTCCGCTATCCCGACTTTCCAACCTTTCAGCGCATTGTCTTGAGCGCGGACTATCGGCGTGACGCCGAGCCGCACCGCCTGGCCGCGCTCGCCGACTGGCGCCTGATTGCGACGACTGAAGTGCAGGTGCCGGCCTAGCAGGCAACTGCACGCGTCGATTGACAGCGCGTGGACCCGTTGTTCTACTGACCAAAAACCAGGGGAGCATCCAATGGCCACGACATCGCGCGCCGTCGCAGCGTTGATCGCGCTGTGCGTTTCGAGCTCGTTTGCCGGAGGCGCAGCCGTCGCGCAGGCACTGCCCAAGGAAGTCGCCACCCGCGCCGAGATCTACCCGATCCCCTCGCTCACCCTCTCCGACCAGCAATTCCTCAGCGGCGATGCGGCAGCGGGCAAGCCGGTGACCGTGGCGGGCGAATTGCGCGTGGCCCAGGGCTCCGGCAAGCTTCCAGTCGTGGTGCTGATGCACGGCTCCAGCGGCGTCGGCGCCACCACCGAAGCCTGGGTGCACGCGTTCAATGCAATGGGCATTTCGACCTTCGTGATCGACGGTTTCACCGGCCGCGGGCTGACGGTGGTGGGACCGAACCAGGCGCTCCTTGGCCGGCTCAATCTGATCATCGACATCTACCGCTCGCTGGAAATCCTGGCGAAACACCCGCGCGTCGATCCGGACCGTATCGTGCTGATGGGCTTTTCACGCGGCGGACAGGCGACGCTCTATGCGAGCCTCGACCGCTTCCACAAGCTCTGGAACAAGTCCGGCATCCAGTTCGCCGCTTATATCCCGTTCTATCCGGACTGCTCGACGACGTACGTTGGCGATAGCGAGGTCACCGCACGCCCGATCCGCATCTTCCACGGCACACCGGATGACTACAATCCCGTGAGGAGTTGCAAGGCCTTCGTCGAGCGGCTCAAGACCGCCGGGCGCGACGTGATAATGACCGAATATCCTGATAGCGCGCACGGGTTCGACAGCGGCCTGCTCGGTATCAACACCGTGACCGTATCAGCCAACGCGCAGACCGTACGCAACTGCCACATCAGGGAAGGTGACGGCGGCGTGCTGATGAACGGCGATACCAACGCGCCCTTCACCTACAAGGATGCCTGCGTCGAGCTCAATCCGCATGTCGGCGGCAATCCGAAGACGGCCGCTGAAGCGCGCAAGGCTGTGGAGGAGTTTTTGCAGGTGTTGTTCAAGTTGGGCTGAGAGGCACCTCGGCCTTCACCGGTGCCGTAGGGCGGGCAAAGCGCAGCGTGCCCACGGATTGTAGCCCATCACAGAAAGATGGTGGGCCCGGCGCTTTGCGCCTTTGCCCACCCTACGGCATCTGCGCGGGCGCGCCACATGGCTGCCCAAACGCAGATACTCTTGGCGGGGCTAAAGCGCGATGCGATTAGGATGAATCGCAATCGCGCTTTAGGTTGTTGTTTAAGCATGATCTTTTCGGAAAACCGCTGCGCACTTTTCCGGATCATGCTCTAGATCGCGCCGATCTCGGCAAGGCACGCCTGCGTCAGCGGCATGCGCTCACTGATGTGGCGCGGCTCGCGGCAATCCATGTTGAGCGCGAACACCGTGTGCGCCTCGCCCTTCTCGGCCCAGCCGACCATCCAGCCGAGCGACGGCTCGCCGCGCTCTGCACCCAGCAGGCCCGACTTGGCGCGGATGACGCCGTCGCCCACCTTGGTCACCGGCAGGATGTCGGCGACGAGATCCTGGCTGCGCTTGCTGACCGGCAATGCGCGGCGACGCAGCCGATCGACGAAATCGATCTGCTCGACCGGATCGATGCGCAACGCCCCGGTGAGCCAGAACTGGTCGATGCCGCCGCCGATGTCGCGGTTGCCGTAGTCGAACTCGTCGACGTATTTTTGCATGCGCTCTTGCCCGATGCGCCGCGCGATCTCCTGATAGACCGGCACCGCACTCACGGCGATCGCGCTGCGCAGGGTGTGATCCTTGTTCCAGGCCTCGATCGAGCGCTTCACGCCGTCCCAGGCAAACACGTCCTTGTCGGGATCGGCGACCACGCCGGTCTCCAGCGCGATCAGCGAGTTCGCAATCTTGAAGGTCGAGGCCGGCAGCTTGCCCTCGCCCGAGCGCTCCTTGTCGCTGGCGATGACGAGATAGTCCTCGACCTTGTAGCCGACAAAGGTACCTGATGTGCCAAGGTCGGTGAAGCGCTTTGCCAGGCTGTCGCGGATCTCGTTGCGGGGCGGCGCGACGTGGGCGAGCGCGCGGGACGGCAGAGTGGCGGCTGCGGCGAGCAGGCCGAGGGTGGAACGGCGGGTGATCAAGAGCGATGTCCGTTGAACGATGAAGGTGACGGCTACAATGCCGCCGATATCTGGTCAAACGATGACGGCTAGCGTCCTCGTCCCGACAGCCGCAGCACGAATACCAGCACCTCCGCGACCGCCTTGTAGAGATCCGGCGGGATCTCCTCACCAAGCTCGACCTTGGACAGCGCGCCGGCCAAGACCTCGTTTTCCTCGATCGGAATGTCGTGGGCCTTGGCGATCTCGACGATCTTTTCGCCGATCGTGCCCCTGCCCTTGGCGACGACGACCGGCGCGTTGGTGCCCTTCTCGTAGTGCAGGGCGATCGCAAGCTTGGAGGGGTCGCTCATGTGGCGCGATCCAGGAAATGGCCGGCGCGGGCCGGTGCCGGCTGCGGCGGCGTGCCGTCGCGCACGATGATATCGCCGGGCTTGAGTTCGGCTCGCGTCAAAGCCTGATTGAGCTCACCGATTCCGGCGCGGAGCTGCTGCGCGGTCGCCGGCCGCTCCGCCCACATCCGCACGAAAGTCTTGTCGCCGTTCAGTGTGATCAGCGCATGCACCGGACCGGCCGGCTCGACATTGAGCGAAAAGCGCGCGCGCCAGGCTTGCTTGGCGGGATCGGCGGATTCGTTGCCGCCGTCACGCGAGATCTCGAATTGCGCCATCGCGGTGCCTTGCGGCGTCGCAAAGGGAATCTCGAAATTCCACTGCGGTACGGCCGGATCAACGCGGTGACCGCTGGCGTCAGCGCGATCGGGAAGCGAAGCGACCTGCAGCAGCGTCTGCCGCGCGATCGCGGCATCGGTGTCGTCGAGCAGGCGATGCACGGTCGCGGCAAGCGGCGTATCCGGCGCGAGCGATGGCGAAGCAATGGATTGCGGCGACGGCAGCGCGCCACGGAACGGCGGCGGTGTCGCGCGCGCCGCTGCCTCGAAGACATGGCCGTCGGGCACGGCTTTGTTGGAGCCGGGCACGTTGCCGGTCAGGCGGGGCAGGTTTTGCGTGACCTCCTGCAGGAAGCTCGCGGCAAGGCCGGCGGACATCAGCCGCGGCATCGCCGTTTGCGGCGCGTCGGCCGCCATGTCGGCCAGCACGGTGGCCGCCAGATTGGCGCTGCGCGGCATTTGCGGCTGCTGGGGGATTTCGGGTTCGATCGACGGCAATGCCGCCTGCGCGGCCTCACCTGCCGCCAGAGCGGACGCAGCGGCGACCTGCGGTGATCCCGCGGCGCTGGCGGGAAGCGCGGCGCCTTGCGCCTGCGACGCAGGTGACTCGAGCGTGGCCAAGGTCTGGCGCAGCACCAGCAATGCCGCCTTCAGGTCGGGCATCGTGCCGGAGGGCGGCGTCACGCCCGCGGCCAGTGACGCCTCCAAGAACAAGCCGGACTTCTGGAATGCGGACTCGACATCGGCGCCATCGAGCCCGGAATTGAGCGGCGTCTGCTGCGCCAATACGTCGAGCACCGCCTGCTTCAAGCCCGCGGGCAGATTGCTGCCGCTGACGACGGACGCCAGATTGGCGAACAGCGGCGCCTGGCTGCCCTGCTTCGTTGCGGCTTCGGCCGAGGCCAATGTCACTGCAACCTGTTCGGTCGGCGTCAGAGCAGTGCGTGCCGCATTGATCGACGGCGCAAGCGGCGGGCTCTCCACCAGCGAAGCCGCACGCGGCGTCAGCGTGATCTGGTCGGTGGCCGCCTCGCCTGCCCCGCCCAATACGGCGAGGCGGATGGTGCCCTCGTTCTGCGACACGGTCAGCTGGAGATTCTGGCCTGGCGTCAGCGATACGTCCGATATCACGTCCATCGAGAGGTTGGCGATCGCAATCCGCACCAGATTGTCGGCGAGCACGCTCACCACCCTGGCATCGACGACGCTGCCGGCCTGAAGCACGAGGTCAGGCGTCCCCGCATCGGCCGCGGGGCTGGCGGCACTGACGGGAGCGATGGAATTGACCGGCGTCGGCATCTCAGGGGGCCCAAGGGACACGGGAGGGAGCACGGCCCACCCTAACGCCGCCGTCGTAAACCTCTCGTTAAGGACCTTTGGCCGCGGGCACCTTCAAGGCCGCCAGAACCGCCACGGCGGCCTCGAAGTCCCGCAGGCGCGCGGCCCGACGGCTAGCTGCCTCCTCGTCCACGCCCCATTGGTCGACGTTCCAATCCTCATCGACATGGGCGGCGGCCCAGACCTGGCCGGCATCGCGCGCGCCATGCGCCAGCGCCAGCGCCAGCAGCGCGGAGCCGGTCAGGGTTGTCACCACATGGAGTGCGGCGACCGACCAGGCGTCACCGGGCAACGCGGCACGCGCGGCGTTCAGAGCCTCGTCGGGCTGCTTCACGTGCATGACGCCCTCGGAGAGGATGAAATGCGCACCCAACGTCTCCGCGGCCCAGAACAGCACGGGATCCCAATGCGCGGCCTCACGGGCGACCAGCCCCTCGGGATGGCCAGCACGATAGAACAGCAAATCGGATTCGAAGTATTTTGCGAGGTCGTCCCTGACGAGCTCGACGCGATCGACGACGCCTTCCACGACGCTGTTGGCGATCCGCGTCAGCGGCATGGTCACGGGATCGATCGTCTCCCGCTGGGCTGACCATTCCGCGGCCACCGCATCGGCTAGTCTGCGCGAGGGGATCACCACCTGACGGCCGGAAGGCGTGCGGATCGGCTTGCCATCGAGGGTGATGGCGTAGCCGCCTTCGACATCGGTGACGCCGGCGTCTTTGTAGAAGCGCTTGCGCTGCGGCGGGCGCGCGGCCCGCCGGATCGCGCCTTGCGGATCGGGCGGGGTCTGGCCCGCGGCTTCTTCGAACAATTCACGCATTTAGTTTCGGCCCTGGTCGCTGGATGCTAGGCTTTTAAGATAGGACCGGCGGCCGATAAAGCGAGCGGCTGGCATGAGGGAACTTGCGGGCATTGTGGCCGTGTTCGCCGGGCTTGGGCTGTGAGAGCGAACTCCCCTCACGCCGCCCTCTGGAATACTGAATCGCCCGCCTGCGCGGGCGATGACACGGGAGAATGTACCCCTACTCCTCCGGTGCGTTCTCGATCGGATCAAACCGGCTCGCATCGAGCCCAAGCAGATTCCACGACTGTTGCATGTGCTGCGGCAATGGCGCGGTGGCGTCGATCACGCCGCCGCGCGGATGCGGAATGACGATACGGCGCGCGAGCAAATGCAGCCGGTTTTGCAGGCCGCCTGGCAACTGCCAATTCTCGATGTTGAAATATTTGGGATCGCCGACGATGGGATGGCCGATATGTTCCATGTGGGCGCGCAGTTGGTGGGTGCGGCCCGTCACCGGCTTCAGCGAGACCCAGGTCAGCTTGTTGCCGGCGGTCTCGACCACCGCATAATAGGTCACCGCGTGGCTCGCACCCTCGTCGCCATGCTGGGCGATGCGCATGATGGTGTCGTCCTCGCTCTCTTCTTTGGCGAGGAAGGTCGAGATGCGGCCCTGCTTCGGCTTCGGCAGGCCAGGCACCAGCGCCCAATAGGTTTTTCGCGCCGACCGCGAACGGAATGCACCGGTCAAATGCGAGGCGGCAAAGCGGGTCTTGGCGACCAGGAGACAGCCCGACGTCTCGCGATCGATGCGGTGCACGAGGCGCGGCTTCTGACCCTTGGAATCGCGCATCACCTCCAGCATCTGGTCGATGTGCCGCGTCATGCCTGAGCCGCCCTGCACGGCGAGGCCGGCCGGCTTGTTCAGGACGAGAACGTCGTCGTCCTCGTAGATCGTCATTTCCTTCAGCGCGGCAAGCGTCTTTTGCGCTGCCTCCGACTGCGGATTGGGCGCCTTCGGCGTGTCGAGCTTCAGCGGCGGAATGCGGACGCTCTGGCCCTCCTCCAGGCGGTCCTTGCTGTCGACGCGCTTGCCGTCGACGCGCAGCTCGCCTTTGCGCACGACACGCTGGATGTGGGAGAACGACAGGCCGGGAAAGCGCGCTTCGAGGAAGCGATCGACCCGCATGTTGTTCTCGTCGGCCGTCACCTTGACGGTCTCCACCTTGGTCGGCAGCAGGACCTCGACGGGCTTGACTGGCTCGGGCTTTTCCTGCGCAAGCTTTTCCACTGCAGATTTGGGCGTGCGGCGCTCGGTGCGTTCAGAGGCAAACCGCGGCGGCTTAGCGCCCGGCTTCCCGCCCAGCCGCGGCCCTGCCTTCTTCGCGCTGCGCGCCTTCAACGGACGCGAATCGTCGCGCTCGTCACGCGAACGGGGCTTTGGGTTCATTCTCTTGATGCGGCGGCTCATGGCTGCCTGCCTAGCTCAAAAGCGGCCTCACGTCACGGCGAAATGGCGATTTTGGCTTCAGCCACCCCGCTCCTTCCGCAACTTCGCCCAATAATCCAGCCGCTTGCGGATCTCGCGCTCGAAACCGCGGTCGGGCGGGTCGTAGAAGGTCTGGCGGCCAAGGGCTTCCGGGAAGTAGTCCTGGCCGGAGAAGGCATCCGGCGTATCATGGTCGTATTCGTAAGATGCGCCGTAGCCTTCCGACTTCATCAGCTTGGTCGGGGAATTGAGGATGTGCTTTGGCGGCAGCAGCGAGCCGGCCTGCTTTGCGACCTGCATCGCCGTGCCGAAGGCGGTGTAGACCGCGTTCGATTTCGGTGCGGTGGCGAGATAGACCACGGCCTGCGCGATCGCGAGCTCGCCTTCGGGATGGCCGAGAAAGTCGAAGGCGTCCTTGGCCGCGTTGGCGATGACGAGCGCCTGCGGGTCGGCAAGCCCGATGTCCTCGACCGCCATGCGCACGACGCGGCGGGCCAGGAACAACGGATCCTCGCCGGCGTCCAGCATGCGCGCGAGATAGTACAGCGCCGCATCGGGATCGGAGCCGCGCACCGACTTGTGCAGCGCCGAGATCAGATTGTAGTGGCCATCGGCCGACTTGTCGTAGATCGGCGCACGGCGTTGGAGGATGTCCTGCAACTGCGCGGCGTTGAAAATCTCGTCCGCGCGCGCCGAGCGCCAGACCTCTTCGGCGAGCGTCAGCGCTGCCCGTCCGTCGCCGTCGGCCATGCGCACCAGCACGGCGCGCGCCTCTTCATCGAGCGGCAGCTTGCGGCCCTCGACCTCCTCGGCATGCGCGAACAGTTTCTCGATTGCGGCCGCATCGAGCGAGCGGAACACCAGCACGCGCGCGCGGGACAGAAGCGCCGCGTTGAGTTCGAACGACGGGTTCTCGGTGGTGGCGCCGACCATGACCACGGTGCCGTCTTCCATCACGGGCAGAAACGAATCCTGCTGGGCTCGGTTGAAGCGATGCACCTCGTCGACGAACAGAAGCGTGCCCTTGCCCATCTCGCGGCGGGCGCGCGCGGCTTCGAAGGCCTTCTTCAGATCGGCAACGCCGGAGAACACCGCGGAGATCTGCTCGAAATGCAAATCGGTGGCGTCCGCGAGCAATCGCGCGACCGTGGTCTTGCCGGTGCCGGGCGGGCCCCAGAACACCAGCGATCCCAGCGTGCGGGTCTCCAGCATGCGCGTCAGCGCCCCGTCGGGACCCAGAATGTGGTCCTGGCCGACGACCTCCGCCAGCGCGCGCGGGCGCAGACGGTCCGGCAGCGGATGCGGGGCGTCGTGGTCGAGCCCCGCCGCGGCGAAGAGAGTTGGTGTCTCCTGTGGTCGCTTCGGACTCATCCGCCCAGCGTGACGTTGATCTGCTGGCCGCCGCGCACCAGCGTGACGCGCCAGACCCGCGGGCGCTCGCCGGCCGCCTTTTCGAGGTCACCGGTCTTGCTGATCTTCTGGTTGTTGACCGCAAGGATGATGTCGCCCTTCTGGAAGCCGACATTCGCGGCTGCACTGTCGCCGCCGAGATCGGTGATCACGACACCCTCGGCATCGGCGTCAAGATGCAGCTCGTCGGCGACCGCCGGCGTGATCGTCGAGACCTTCGCGCCCTGGAACGGCGAGCGCGCCGTGACGACGAGTTCGTTGCGGCCCGTATCGGGTGCGGTCTCCAGGGCCACGGCCAGCTTGAGCGGCTTGCCACTGCGCTGCACGTCGATCTGCGCGGTGCCCCCGAGCGGACGGGTAGCGAAGCGATAGTCGAAAGCGTTGGGATCATCCACCGGCTGGCCATCGATCCCGGTGATGAGATCGGAGGATTTCAGGCCGGCCTTCGCCGCCGGGCCGTTCGAGACTACGCTCGCGACCAGCGCACCGGTCGGCGAACGAAGGCCCAGGCTCTCGGCGATCTCGGGCGTCACCGCCTGCAACTTTGCCCCGAGCCACGGCCGCTTCACCGCCTTGCCGCCGCTCTTGGCGGAGGCGACGACGACGCGGACCATGTTGGCAGGGATCGCAAAGCCGATTCCTTGCGAGCCGCCAGAGCGCGAATAGATCGCGGTGTTGATGCCGGCGAGCTTGCCGCTCATGTCGACCAGCGCGCCGCCGGAATTGCCGGGATTGATCGCAGCGTCAGTCTGGATGAAGAACTGGTAGTCGGTGATCCCGACCTGCGTGCGCGCGAGCGCCGAGATGATGCCGTGGGTCACGGTCTGGCCGACGCCGAAGGGATTGCCGATCGCGAGCACGACGTCACCAACCAGCAATTCGTCGGAGTTGGTGAAATCGAGGGTCGGGAACTTCTCCTTGGTGTCCTTCAGGCGGAGTACGGCGAGATCGGTGCGGGAATCCTTCAGCAGGATCTCCGCCTCGAACTCGCGCTTGTCCGACAGCGACACCTTTACCTGGTCCGCGCCCTCGATGACGTGCACGTTGGTGACGACGAGGCCGGAGGCATCGACGATGACGCCTGAGCCCAGCGAGCGCTGCATCTGCTCGGGCTGCTGGCCGGGCACGCCGAAGAAGCGGCGGAAGATGGGGTCATCGAGCAGCGGGTTGCGGTTTTGCACCACCTTGGCGGCATAGACGTTGACCACGGCCGGCTGCACCCGCTGCACGATCGGCGCATAGGACAGCCGCAGCTCGGCCGGAGAGGACGGGACGCGGCGGTCCTGCGCCGCAGCCGGATTGAAGTGGGCGAAAAAGCCTATGCACAATGCTGCGACGGCGGCGGTCCAGGTCGTTCGAAACATTCCTACCTCTTGGAAAAGACGCCGGAATATAGGCGCGTTCGCCGCTCAATAGAAGGGCGCCGGGCGGCAATTCGGTGCCCTTCCAGGGTGTCCTGGATGCAAGCTCCGCGAGAGGTACCGGCCGGCACCGTCTCCTCTCAACTCACTACGCCGCGCGCTTCGGCTTCTTCACGACCACCGGCGGCGGCGCACAGGACAATCGCTGCTGATGACTTTCGCCCCAGGCCTTCAGTATATCGATCACCGGCTTGAGGCTCTCGCCGAGTTCGGAGAGGCAATATTCCACCCGGGGCGGCACCTCGGCATAGACCTTACGAATGACGAGCTTGTCCTCCTCCAGCGCGCGAAGCTGTTTTGTGAGCATGCGCTGGGTGATGCCGGGCATCCGGCGGCGCAATTCGCCGAAGCGCTGCGTGCCGCTCTGCAGGTGATAGAGGATCACGCCCTTCCACTTGCCGTCGATCAGGTCCAGCGTCGCCTCGACCGAGCAGCCGGGACGACGGGCAAAGTCGCGCCGTTTCATGCGTGTTTTTCCAATAGTATCCAGACAGGGACTATATCCCCGAATTTACAGTACTTGCTAAATCGGAGCCATAGCGACAGTTAAGACGGCAGGCGAGCAAGCCATCTGATGGAGACAAACGATGAAGGCCGTCGGTTACAAGAAATCGCTTCCCATCGAGGACGCGGATTCGCTGATCGATTTCGAGACCCCCAAGCCAGCTCCCGGGGGACGCGACATCCGCGTCGCCGTGAAGGCGATCTCGGCCAATCCGGTCGATTACAAGGTGCGCAAGCGCGCTGCCCCGCCCGAGGGCGAGACCAAGATTTTGGGTTATGACGCGGCCGGCGTGGTCGATGCAGTCGGGCCCGAGGTCACGTTGTTCAAGCCGGGCGACGAGGTGTTTTACGCCGGCTCGATCCTGCGCCAGGGCACCAATGCCGAATTCCATCTGGTCGACGAGCGCATCGTCGGCAACAAGCCGAAGAGCCTGTCTTTCGCGCAGGCCGCCGCTCTTCCCCTCACCTCCATCACCGCCTGGGAACTGCTGTTCGACCGGCTCGGCGCGGTGCCGGCCAAGAGCGTCGATCCACGCACGCTGCTGATCACGGGCGGCGCCGGCGGCGTCGGCTCGATCCTGATCCAGCTCGCGCGCCGCCTCACCGGCCTCACGGTGCTCGCGACCGCGACACGGCCGGAGTCGCAGAAATGGTGCCTCGATCGCGGCGCCCACGCGGTGATCGACCACGGCAAGCCGATGAAGGAGCAGATCGAAAAGCTCAAGCTGCCGCCGGTCGCGCTGGTGGCGAGCCTGACCTTCACCGACCAGCACTACAAGGCAATCGCCGAGTTCATGGCGCCGCAGGGCAGGTTCGGCCTGATCGACGATCCCCCTGAGTTCACGGTTGCAGCCTTCAAGGGCAAGGCGATCTCGGTGCACTGGGAATCGATGTTCACGCGCTCCTCGTTCCAGACGCCGGACATGATCGCGCAGCATCATCTGCTTAACGACGTCGCCGACCTCATCGACAAGGGCGTCTTGCGCACAACGCTCGACCAGACCTTCGGCACGATCAACGCCGCCAACCTCAAGCGCGCGCATGCGCTGCTCGAAAGCGGCAAGTCGCGCGGCAAGATCGTTCTGGAGGGGTGGTAGGCAAAGTCGCAGGGTGGACAACGACGCTTGCGCCGTGCCCACCATCTTCGACGCGCGCGGCAGACGTGGTGGGCACGCTTCCGCCTTCGCTCTCCGAGCTACGGCGGACAAGCCGCTTTGGCCACCCTACGGCAGCTGCGATTGAACCGCGCCCTCGACGAATAGCAGTCGCCGCTCCAGCGCCGTCTGCCGCAGCTTGATAGGCTGTCATACACGGCCTCATGCGATCGTGTTGACGATGCCGCCTTCTGCGCGCAGCGCTGCGCCGTTGGTGGCGGACGCCTGCTTCGAGGCCACGTAGACGACCATATTGGCGATCTCGTCGACGCTGGCGAAGCGCTGGATCAGAGAGCTCGGCCGGTGCTGCTTGACGAAATTGGCGGCGGCTTCGTCCGCCGATTGGCCGTTTTGCTTCGCGAGATCCTTCACGAAGGTCTCGACGCCCTCCGACATGGTCGGGCCCGGCAGCACGGAATTGACGGTGACGCCGGTGCCGCGGGTGAGCTGCGCGAGGCCCCGCGCGACCGACAGCTGGGCCGTCTTGCTCATACCGTAGTGGATCATCTCGACGGGAATGTTGAGCCCGGACTCCGAGGAAATGAAGACGATGCGGCCCCAATTGCGCTTGAGCATGCCTTTCATGTAGGCCCGCGACAGCCGCACGCCGCTCATGACGTTGACCTCGAAGAAACGGCTCCAGTCCTCGTCGGGGATGTCGAAAAAGTCCTTCGGCTCGAAGATGCCGGCATTGTTGATGAGGATATCGACATCGGGCAGCGCCGCAACGAGTGCCTTGCAGCCTGCCGCGGTCGAGACGTCGGCCGCGATGCCGCGCACCTTGGCGCCCGTCCCTTCGAGCTTACGTACGGCGGCATCGACCTTGTCCTGGCCGCGGCCGTTGATCACGATGCTGGCGCCTGACGCGGCGAGGCCCTTGGCAATGGCGTGGCCGATGCCGGCGGTCGAGCCCGTAACCAGCGCAGTTTTCCCGGAAAGGTCGATGTTCATGTAGTATCTCCATCAGATCGATGACGGGATATCGGGCGCGGTGGACCGGGTCGCAATCGGCGCTCACCAATCAGTGAGACGATCGGGAGCTGTTCCGACAGCAATCTGGATCTCACGCTCCCCTCGGCCGCAGGTGGAATGATTATTGCTAAAGCAGACCCGGGCATCTTTGCTGATGCGAACGCGGGAAGGACCAAGGGATGAAGAGAACGGCCCTCACTGTTGCGCTCGGGTTGCTCGGCCTGATGGGAGGCAACTCGCTCGCGCCGGCGCAACCGGTCTATCCGGAAAAATCGTTGCAATTGATCGTCCCCTTCCCGCCGGGTGGCGCCTCCGACGTCGTCGCGCGCATCATCGGCGGCGAACTGGAGACGCGGCTCCGAAAGCCGGTGATCATCATGAACCGTCCGGGCGGCGGCACCACGATCGCGGCCAAGGAAGCCGCGCGCGCGGCGCCCGACGGGTACACCCTGTTCTTCAGCTCGAACTCGAGCTTCACGCTGCCGGCGGCCGTGAAGGAAAGCGTGCCCTACGACGCCGCCAAGGATTTCGAGCCGCTCGGCCAGGTCGGCAAGATCACGCTGGCGCTGGTCACCTACCAGGACAACCCGATCAAGGACGTGGCTGCGCTCGTCGCCGAGGCGAAGGCCAATCCCGACAAGCTGTCGCTTGCGTCCTTTGGCGTCGCGACCGTCTCGCATTTTGCCGGCGAGCTGTTCAAATCGGCCGCCGGGATCAAGATGGTCCACCTGCCCTACAAGGGCAGCGCGCCGGCCATGAACGACCTCATTGGCAAGCACATCCAGTACCACGTTGACACGGTGATCGCCGTCAAGCCGCAGATCGAAGCCGGCACCGTCCGCGTGCTCGCCGTGTTCTCGGCCAAGCGCACGCCTTTCCTGCCCGACGTGCCGACGCTCGCCGAGTTCGGCTACGGCAACATCGATTTCGCCTCATGGGGCGCCGTGGTCGCTCCCAAGGGCCTGGCGCCGGCCATTCACGACAAGCTTTCGGCGACCCTGGAGGAGACGATCAACAATCCCTCCGTGGCCGGGCGCTTCGCCAAGGTCGGCTTCGAGCCCGGCTTCGCGCGTTACAGCGATTGGGCGGGCGCGATCGGCAAGGAGACCGGCGAAATGAAGGAGATCGCGCAAAAGGCAGGGATCAAGGAAGAATAATCCGGCGGATATTAACCTGCCCCGAAAACCCAAAAAAGCGGCGCCCGAGGGCGCCGCTTTCAATTCACATGCGCTGAGTGGCTTACGCCGCCTCGGCTTCCTTTTCTTGCACCGGACCGGAATCCTGGCCCTTGGCATCGACGTCGCGATCGACGAACTCGATCACGGCCATCGCGGCGTTGTCGCCGTAGCGGAAGCCGGCCTTGATGATGCGGGTGTAGCCGCCCTGGCGATCCTTGTAGCGGGGTGCCAACACGTCGAACAGCTTCCTGACCTGATCCTTGTCGCGCATCTCGGAGATCGCCTGGCGGCGCAACGCGAGGCCACCCTTCTTGCCGAGCGTAACCAGCTTCTCGACGATCGGGCGCAATTCCTTCGCCTTCGGCAGCGTGGTGACGATCTGCTCGTGCTTGATCAGCGCGGCGCACATGTTGGCGAACATCGCGCGGCGATGCTCGGCAGTGCGGTTGAGCTTCCGATGAACCTTGCCGTGACGCATGTGTGTAGTCCTTACTTAAAACTGCCGCGACGGTTCGTCGGACATGTTGCTCAGGTGGGCTGCCTGCGTTCGCCCTGTCAGTCATTCCGGACGGCGCGAAGCGACGATCCGAAGTCTCGAGATCCCGGAGTTGGCTCTGCGAGCCGCCCCGGAATGACGAATGCTTAGTAGTGATCCTCGAAGCGCTTAGCGAGCTCGTCGATGTTCTCCGGCGGCCAGCCCGGCACTTCCATGCCGAGATGCAGACCCATCTGAGCCAGCACTTCCTTGATCTCGTTGAGCGACTTGCGGCCGAAGTTCGGGGTGCGGAGCATTTCCGCTTCGCTCTTCTGCACGAGATCGCCGATGTAGACGATGTTGTCGTTCTTCAAGCAGTTGGCCGAACGCACCGACAGCTCGAGCTCGTCCACCTTCTTGAGGAAGGCCGGGTTGAAGGCGAGGTCCGGGATGATCTCCTGGGCGACTTCCTTGCGCGGCTCTTCGAAGTTGACGAACACGTTGAGCTGATCCTGCAGGATGCGCGCAGCGTAGGCCACGGAATCATCCGGCGTCAGCGCACCGTTGGTCTCGATCGTCATGGTCAGCTTGTCGTAGTCGAGGATCTGGCCCTCGCGGGTGTTCTCGACCTTGTAGGAGACCTTGCGGACCGGCGAGTACAGGCTGTCGACCGGGATAAGGCCGATCGGCGCGTCCTCGGGACGATTGCGCTCGGCAGGCACGTAGCCTTTGCCGGTGGCAACCGTGAACTCCATGCGGATCTCGGCGCCCTCGTCGAGCGTGCAGATCTGCAGGTCCGGGTTGAGCACGACGACGTCGCCGACGGTCTGGATGTCGCCGGCGGTGACGACGCCGGGGCCGGACTTCTTCACGACCATGCGCTTGGGGCCTTCGCCCTGCATCCTGATCGAGATGTCCTTGATGTTGAGCACGATGTCGGTGACGTCCTCACGAACGCCCGCGATCGAGGAGAACTCGTGCAGTACGCCGTCGATATGCACCGACTGCACCGCTGCGCCCTGCAGCGAGGACAGCAGGATGCGGCGCAGCGCATTGCCGAGCGTCTGGCCGAAGCCGCGCTCGAGCGGTTCGGCGACGATGGTCGCGAAACGGGCCGGATCGCCGCCGGGCTGTACCTGGAGCTTGTTCGGCCGAATCAGTTCTTGCCAATTTTTCTGGATCGTCACTGTTTCACCCATACAGGCCAGTCAAACTGCTGTTGCAGGCACTGGCGTTGGAGAAAGGCCGCAGATCATTCCCACGGCTTTGCAAAAAATCATCGCGGGTGCCGATGCACCCGCAATTTGGAATCAAACGCGCCGACGCTTGCGGGGACGGCAACCGTTGTGCGGAATCGTGGTCACGTCGCGGATCGAGGTGACGGTGAAGCCTGCGGCCTGAAGCGCGCGGAGCGCCGATTCGCGGCCCGAACCGGGACCGGCAACTTCGACTTCCAGCGTGCGCATGCCGTGCTCCTGCGCCTTCTTGGACACGTCCTCGGCGGCAACCTGCGCGGCATACGGGGTCGACTTGCGCGAGCCCTTGAAGCCCATCGTGCCGGCGGAGGACCAGGCAATGGTGTTGCCCTGCGCGTCGGTGATGGTGATGGTCGTGTTGTTGAACGACGAGTTCACATGCGCGACGCCGGAGGCGATGTTCTTGCGCTCACGACGACGAACGCGGGTGGCTTCCTTGCCCATTGAGTACCTTTCCTGGAGATCTCGAACGCCGCCGTAATGCCAGCGGCTACACCTGTGGAACGAAAAGCGCGTGGCGAACGGGTCATCCCCGGTTCGCCACACGCCGCGATTGGATTCGAAAGCTTACTTCTTCTTGCCGGCGATCGCCTTCGCCGGACCCTTGCGCGTACGCGCATTGGTGTGGGTGCGCTGGCCGCGCACCGGCAGACCGCGACGATGACGCAGGCCGCGGTAGCAGCCGAGATCCATCAGACGCTTGATGTTGATGCCGACCTCGCGGCGCAGGTCGCCCTCGACGAGATAGTCGCGGTCGATCACTTCGCGGATCTGGAGCACTTCGGCATCGCTGAGCTGATTGACGCGACGATCCACGGGGATCTTGACCTTCTCCAGGATCTCACCGGCGATCTTCTGACCGATGCCATGGATGTACTGGAGCGCGATCAGCACGCGCTTGTTGGTGGGAATGTTCACGCCGGCAATACGGGCCAAGGCCTTCTCTCCTGTCGCCGATCCTCGTCAGGATCGGGCTTAAGTGCTTGTGTTCTCGGGCAGGTGTTCACAAACGCGAACACGACGCCCACCCCCGGTCTTCCTGGGGCCCGGCATCGTCTGAAACTATCCGACTTGGATGCGGGGGCTTATTAGGGGATTCCAGGGGCTTTCGTCAACCACTGCTAGCGTTTGGCTCGCTTTTTCGTGACCTTTTTTGCAGCCTTCTTGGCACCCTTTTTGACTGCCTTCTTGGCGGTCTTTTTGGCTGCCTTCTTCGCCGCTTTCTTGACGGTTTTCGTGAGGGCCTTCTTGCCGGCCTTCTTGGCCGTCTTCTTGGAGCCCCTCACCGCCGATTTGACAGCCTTTTTGGCCGATTTGGCGGGCTTTCTGGCCGTTTTAGTCGCCTTTTTGGCTGCTTTCCGGGTCGCCGTCTTGCTCGCCCTGGCCTTCTTGGCCGGCGCCGCCTTGGCTGCGCTTCTGGCGTGGGTCTTCGGCTCGAGCGCCCCCAGGGCGAGGAGCTGGCGATGGATGGCGCGGGTAACCTCGTCGATGGCCATCATACCGTCGATGGTCGAGAGCTTCCGCCGCTCGGAATAGTAGTGAATCAGCGGTTCCGTCTGGTTACGGTAGTTGGCCAGGCGCTTGGTCAGGACCTCCGGGGTGTCGTCGAGCCGGACCTCCTCCCCGCGCTCCCGCATCTGGGCGACGCGGGTCTCGACGCGGTTCAGGAGCGCGCTCTCGTTGACGCGGAGCTCGATCACAGCATCCAGCTTGAGGTGCTTGCGCTTGAGCAGCTCGTCCAGCGCCTCGGCCTGCGGCACGGTGCGCGGGAAGCCGTCGAGGATAAAACCGTTTTTGGCGTCCGGCTGGTCGATCCGGTCGGAGATAATACCGACCACGACCTCGTCGGGCACCAGGGCGCCGCTGGCCATGATCTCCTTGGCCTTCAGCCCGACCGGCGTTCCCGCCGCAACCGCGGCACGCAGCATCTCGCCGGTCGAGAGCTGGACGATGCCATAGCGCTGCACCAAGAGCTGCGCCTGGGTCCCCTTGCCCGACCCCGGCGGTCCCAGAAGTATAATTCTCATCGGCGTACGCCCCCCGGATTGGTGAGCGATACGTCGCGCACCTGCGTTTTGATATCAAGAGCAGTGCAGACCACAACCAGTGCAGCACCACCATTGACGATCATACTATAAGGCAGGCCGATCCCGTAAAGGTCGAACACCTCCGGAATCAACTGCAATGCCGTCAGGTAGACGGCTCCGACGAGACTCGTCAATGACACGACGCGATCGAGATAGCCGGCCGTGGCTTCGCCAGCGCAACACCGGGAATTGCGCCATTTCGCTGAGCCAGGGAATTGGCTGTGTTTTCGGGATCGACGACATAGGCCGTGTAGACAAAGGCGAGCACGAATCCCGCAATCGACACGCGGATCATGTGCGCCGGCTGGCCCAGCTGGAGATGTTGATAGGACGCGGCGAGCAGAGGGTGATCGGCACTCAGGATGAAGCCCGCAAAGGCGAGCGGCAGAAAGAAAGAGCCACGGCGCTCAAGCGAATTCAAGCCGCGCCACACCACGGAGAGCAGGCGAATGAGAATCGCCCCGGTCAGATAGGGAATGAGGCCGAGTGCAAAGATCAGAGCCGGGAGACGAGGTCGAGCGTCGGCGAATAGTCGAAGATAACCAATCCCGCGATCGGGATCTGGGTGCCGGGCCTGAAAAGGAGCGGCGCGCCAATCGTGAAGCGATCCGGCGCGCGAACTCCCTGCTCATCTACGGCGGCCGCGCAGCTTCGACTTGCGGATCAGGCCTTCGTACTGGTGTGCCAGCAGATAGCCCTGCACCTGCGACACCGTGTCCATGGTGACGCTGACGACGATCAGCAGCGAGGTGCCGCCGAAGTAGAACGGCACCGAGGCGTAGGAGATCAGGATCTCCGGGATCAAGCATACGATCGCCAGATAGACCGCACCTAACACGGTGACGCGCGAGAGCACGTAGTCGATATATTCGGCGGTGCGCTCGCCGGGGCGGATGCCTGGAATGAAGCCGCCGTGCTTCTTCAGATTGTCCGCGGTCTCGGTCGGGTTGAACACGATCGCGGTGTAGAAGAACGCGAAAAACACGATCAGCGCCAGATACATGATCAGGAACAGCGGACGGCCGTGGCCGAGCTGGGTGGTGATCCACTGGAACCATTCCGGTCCACTGCCCGCATTGAAGTTGGCGACCGTGGTCGGCAGCAGCAGCAGCGAGGACGCGAAGATCGGCGGGATCACGCCCGAGGTGTTGAGCTTCAGCGGCAGATGCGAGGACTGGCCCTCGAACATCTTGTTGCCGACCTGACGCTTCGGATATTGGATCAAGAGGCGGCGCTGCGCGCGCTCCATGAACACGATGAAGGCGATCACGGCGACCGCCATGACGATGACGACCAGAATCAGGCCGGTCGACATCGCGCCCTGACGGCCGAGCTCGAGCATGTTGGCGAGCGCGGCGGGCAGCTCGGCGACGATGCCGGCGAGAATGATCAGCGAGATGCCGTTGCCGATGCCGCGCGAGGTGATCTGCTCGCCCAGCCACATCAGGAACATGGTGCCGCCGGTCAGCGTGATCGCGGTGGACAGGCGGAAGAACAGACCGGGGTCGCTGACGACGTTGCCGGCGCCCTCGAGACCCACCGCGATGCCGTAGGACTGGAACGCGGCGAGGATCACGGTGAGATAGCGGGTGTACTGGTTGAGCAGCTTGCGGCCGGACTCGCCTTCCTTCTTCAGCGCCTCGAGTTGCGGCGAGACGGTGGTGAGGAGCTGGATGATGATCGATGCCGAGATATACGGCATGATGTTTAGCGCAAAGATCGCCATGCGGTGGATGCCGCCGCCGGCGAACATGTTGAACATGCCGAGGATGCCGCCCGCCTGGGAACGGAACACCTGCTCCCAGATGTTGGGATCGATGCCGGGGAGCGGGATATAGGTCCCGAGCCGATAAACGAGCAGCGCACCCAGGGTGAACCAGATGCGCTTCTTCAGTTCGTCAGCCTTGGCAAACGCACCGAAATTGAGATTGGCTGCCAGTTGTTCCGCTGCAGAGGCCATCTTGGACTTTCTCCCGCCGCCTATTGCGCCGTCATGCCCGCGGCCGGGCTACTCTCGCGGACGCCGGACATTATCTGGGGCTCGGCATCGATAAGTCCACGTCTCGCATGCGTAAAGGCCCGCGAGCCGCGGGCCAATGACGCAGTTGTTACGCCGCCTCGCCTTCTTCCTTGGCAGGGGCGAGGATCTTCACCGAACCGCCGGCCTTCTCGACCGCGGCGATCGCGGTCTTGCTGGCGCCGTGCACTTCGATGTTGAGCTTGGACTTGAGCTCGCCACGGCCGAGCAGCCGCAGGCCGCCCTTGGTGCGGCGCAGCACGCCGCCCTTCACCAGGGTCTCCACGTTCACGACGCTGCCGGCGTCGATCTTCTTGGCATCGACCGCTTCCTGGAGCCGGTCGAGATTGATCTCGGCGAACTCGATGCGGAAGATGTTGTTGAAGCCGCGCTTGGGGAGACGGCGATGCATCGGCATCTGACCGCCTTCGAAACCCTTGATGCGCACGCCCGAACGCGCGGTCTGGCCCTTGCCGCCGCGGCCGGACTGCTTGCCCTTGCCCGAACCGATGCCGCGGCCGACGCGCATACGCTTCTTGCGCGAGCCGGCGTTGTCGGCGATATCGCTGAGCTTCATCGCCCTTCTCCTTGTGTCTTGCGCATGATCTTCGCCGAAAAACGGTGCCCGCTCTTCGGGATCATGTGCCTTTGCTTACTTCTCGTCGACGATGCGGACGAGATGGTGAACCTTCTCGATCATGCCGCGGACCGCCGGGGTGTCCGGCAGTTCGCTGGTGCGGCCGATCTTGTTGAGCTTGAGCCCGATCAGCGTCGAGCGCTGCGAGTGATGGCGGCGGATCGCGCTGCCGGTCTGCTCGAGCTTGATCGTCTTTGCGGTCGTAACGGCACTCTTGGCCATGGGAGTCTACTCCGAAAAGCTTCCGTTATTCGGCAGCCGCCTCGGCGTCGCCGCCGATACGGCGAGACTGGAGGGTGGACACCTTGATGTTGCGGCGGGCAGCGACCGAACGCGGCGAATCCTGGTGCTTCAGCGCGTCAAAGGTCGCGCGCACCATGTTGTACGGGTTCGACGAGCCGATCGACTTCGCCACCACGTCCTGGACGCCGAGCGTCTCGAACACGGCGCGCATGGGACCGCCGGCGATGATCCCGGTACCGGCGGGAGCTGCACGCAGGTAGACACGGCCCGCGCCATGACGGCCAGCGATGTCGTGATGGAGCGTGCGGCCCTCGCGCAGCGAGACGCGGGTCAGGTTGCGCTTGGCGGATTCGGTGGCCTTGCGGATCGCTTCAGGCACTTCGCGCGCCTTGCCGTGACCGAAGCCGGCGCGGCCCTTCTGATCGCCGATCACGACCAGCGCGGCGAAACCGAAGCGCTTACCGCCCTTGACGACCTTGGCCACGCGATTGATGTGGACCAGCTTGTCGACGAACTCGCTGTCGCGCTCCTCGCGCTGCTGGCGGTCACGTCCGCCGCGTTGATCGCGTCCACCACGTTGTTCGCGTTCTGCCATTTTTCCAATCCTTCAGAGGCTTACGCCTCAATCCTTAAATTCTGTTAGAAGCTCAGCCCGCTCTCACGCGCTGCATCGGCAAGAGCCTTGACGCGCCCGTGATAGAGGTAGCTGCCGCGATCGAACACGACTTCCTTGACGCCCTTCTCGGCGGCGCGCTCGGCCAGCAGCTTGCCGACCGCCTTCGCCGCATCGATGTCGGCGCCGGACTTGCCGCCGTCGCGCATCGACTTCTCGAGTGACGACGCAGAGGCCAGCGTCTCGCCCTTGAGGTCGTCGATGACCTGGGCGTAGATGTGCTTGGACGAGCGGAACACCGACAGACGCGGACGACCACCACCGGAGCGGCGCAACTTCAGCCGCACACTCCGCTTGCGCCGGGCATTCGTAACCTTGGCTTTCGACATGACCGGCTCCGTTACTTCTTCTTGCCTTCCTTGCGGAAGATGAATTCGCCAACATACTTCACGCCCTTGCCCTTGTAGGGCTCCGGCGGACGATAGGAGCGAATCTCGGCGGCGACCTGGCCGACACGCTGGATGTCGCTGCCTGTCACCGTGATCTCGGTCGGCTTTGGCACGGTGATCGTGATCCCTTCCGGGATCGCGTAGACCACGTCGTGGCTGTAGCCGAGCGCGAGCTGCAGGTTCTTGCCCTGCATCGCGGCGCGGTAACCGACGCCGGTGATTTCGAGCTTCTTCTCGAAGCCCTTGGTGACGCCTTCGACCAGATTCGCGACCTGGGCGCGAGCGGTACCGTACAGCGCGCGCGCGCGGTTGGTCTCGACCCGCGGGTTCACCTTCACCTGGCCATTCTCGAGCTTCACCTCGACGTCGTCATGGACGACGAACTGAAGCTGGCCCTTCGGACCCTTCATCTTGACGGTCTGCCCATCGACGGTCGCGGTCACACCCGACGGAACCGGAACAGGCCTTTTGCCAACTCGTGACATGGATCAAAAATCCTTCTCAGAACACCGTGAAGAGAACTTCGCCGCCCACGTTCGCTTCACGCGCACTGTGGTCGGCCATGATTCCCTTCGGCGTCGACAACACGGAAATGCCGAGTCCGTTGTTCACACGCGGCAGGTTCTTCACCGAGGCGTAAACGCGACGCCCGGGCTTGGAGACACGTTCGATCTCGCGGATGACGGGCTCGCCGTCGAAATACTTCAGCTCGATCTCGATCTCGCTGCGGCCGGAGGAATGCTCGAGCGTGGCGTAACCGCGGATGTAGCCCTCGCTCTTGAGGACCTCGAGCACGTTCTCGCGCATCTTCGAGCCAGGCGTGGAGACCTTGTTCTTGGAGCGCATCTGCGCGTTGCGGATACGGGTGATCAGATCGCTGATTGGATCGTGCGTAGACATCTAAACGACCCTCCTTACCAGCTGGACTTCACGAGGCCCGGGACCATGCCCTTGGAGCCAAGTTCGCGCAGCGCGATACGGGACAGCTTGTTCTTGCGGTAGTTCGAGCGCGGGCGGCCCGACAGCTCGCAACGCAGGCGGATGCGGGTCGCCGACGAATTACGCGGCATTTCCGCGAGCTTCAGGGTGGCGGCGAACCGCTCCTCCATCGGCAGCTTCCTGTCCGCGATGATCGCCTTCAACCGCTCGCGCTTCGGGGCGGCGTTCTTCGCCATCCGCTTGCGCCGGTTGTTCTTCTCGACTGAACTCTTCTTTGCCATGCTTGGCTCCTGGGTATCCGCGTTTGAGAGGCTTTAGGTCAGCGTCTCACTGCCGGAACGGGAAATTGAAAGCGGTCAACAAGGCCCTCGCCTCGTCGTCGGTCTTGGCCGTGGTGCAGACGGTGATGTCCATGCCGCGGGCTTCCGAGACCTTGTCGAAGTCGATCTCGGGGAAAATGATGTGCTCCTTGATGCCGAGCGAGTAGTTGCCGCGGCCGTCGAAGCTCTTCGGGTTCAGGCCGCGGAAGTCGCGGACGCGCGGCAGTGCGACCGTCACCAGGCGATCGATGAACTCGTACATGTGCGACTTGCGCAGCGTGACCTTGCAGCCGATCGGCTGGTTCTCGCGCAGCTTGAAGGTCGCGATCGCGACACGCGAATAGGTCACGATCGCCTTCTGGCCGGCGATCTGGGTCAGCTCGGCGGCGGCGGTTTCGGCCTTCTTGCGGTCGTTGACGGAATCGCCAACGCCCATGTTCAGCACGACCTTGTCCAGGCGCGGAACCTGCATGACGTTCTCATAACCGAACTTCTCGGTCATCGCCGTGCGGATCTTCGCATCGTATTCCGCGCGCAGGCGCGGCGTGTAAGCGGCCTCAGCCATCGATCTCAGCTCCCGAGCTCTTGGCGATGCGGACTTTCTTGCCGTCCGCCAGAATCTTGAATCCCACGCGGGTCGGCTTTCCGTCCTTGCCGACATACGCGATGTTGGACAGTTGGATCGGCGACTCCTTCGAGATGATGCCGCCCTCCTGGGCCTGCGTCTGCTTCTGGTGACGCTTGACCATGTTGATGCCGCGCACGAGCGCCGTGCCGGCGTCCGGACGCACTTCGAACACTTCGCCGGTGCGGCCCTTGTCGCGACCGGTCAGCACGACGACCTTGTCGCCCTTGCGGATCTTCGCAGCCATTACAGCACCTCCGGCGCGAGAGAGATGATCTTCATGTGGTTCTTCGCGCGCAGCTCGCGCGGCACGGGCCCGAAGATACGGGTGCCGACCGGCTCGGACTGGTTGTTGATCAGGACGGCGGCGTTGCGGTCGAAGCGGATGACCGAACCGTCGGCGCGGCGAATGTCCTTGCGGACGCGCACCACGACGGCCTTCATCACGTCGCCCTTCTTCACCTTGCCACGCGGAATCGCTTCCTTGATCGAAACGACGATGATGTCGCCGATCGTGGCGTAGCGGCGCTTGGAGCCCCCGAGCACCTTGATACACATGACACGGCGTGCGCCAGAATTATCGGCCACGTCGAGGTTGGTCTGCATCTGAATCATTGATGCACCTCGTCCTCTTCTATTTGCGCCAGCCCAGCCGGCGCTCAACATTTCCCTGAAGTCAGTCGGCTAAAGCCAACAGATCAGGCGCTTTTCTTGTGTTCGCCCCGGATCACGACCCAGCGCTTTAACTTCGAAATCGGCTTCGATTCCTCGATCCACACCATGTCGCCCGGCTTGAACTCGTTGCTCTCGTCGTGCGCGTGGTAGTTCTTCGAACGGCGGATCGTCTTCTTGTAGATCGGGTGCGTGAAGCGGCGATCAACGCGCACCACGATGGTCTTGGCTTGCTTGTCGCTGACGACCACGCCCTGCAAAGTACGTTTCGGCATCTTCGTAAGCCTCTTACTTCTTCTTCGCGCGCGTCTGCGCGGCGACGGTCTTGATCCGGGCGATGTCACGGCGGGCCTCGCGCAGGCGCGAGGTGTTCTCGAGCTGCCCGGTGGCGCGCTGGAAGCGCAGGTTGAAGCGCTCCTTCTTCAGGTTCAGGACGGCGTCATCCTGCTGGTCAGGGCTCATCGCGCGGATGTCTTCGATCTTCATCTGGACCATGGCCATTACTCCGCAATGCGCTCGACGAAGCGCGTCTTGATCGGCAGCTTGGCGGCCGCCAGGGTCAGCGCCTCGCGAGCCGTCTGGGTGTTAACGCCGTCGATCTCGAACAGCACCCGGCCCGGCTTGACGCGCGCGACCCACAATTCCGGCGAACCCTTGCCGGAGCCCATGCGGACTTCGGCCGGCTTCTTCGACACCGGAACGTCGGGGAACACGCGGATCCAGACGCGGCCAGCGCGCTTCATGTGGCGGGTCAGCGCGCGGCGAGCGGCTTCGATCTGGCGCGCGGTGACGCGCTCAGGCTCGGTCGCCTTCAGGCCGAACTGGCCGAACGCCAACGTCGCGCCCGACGACGCAACGCCGTGGATACGGCCCTTATGCGCCTTCCGGAACTTCGTTTTCTTAGGTTGCATCATGGCTTCAAGCCCTCAAATTCTCAGTGCGGATCAGGCCGCAGCGTTGTCACGGCGCCCACGACCACCGCGATCACCACCACCGCTGGTCTCGCCTTCGGCCATTCTCTTGTCCTGGGCCATCGGATCGTGTTCGAGGATCTCGCCCTTGAAGATCCAGACCTTGACGCCGCAGGTGCCGAAGGTCGTGAACGCGGTCGCAACGCCGTAGTCGATGTCGGCGCGCAGCGTGTGCAGCGGCACGCGACCTTCGCGATACCACTCCATGCGGGCGATTTCCGCACCGCCCAGACGACCCGAGCAGTTGATGCGGATGCCTTCCGCGCCGAGACGCATCGCCGATTGCACGGCGCGCTTCATGGCGCGGCGGAACGCCACGCGGCGCTCCAGCTGCTGCGCGATCGACTCGGCCACCAGCGTCGCATCAAGCTCCGGCTTGCGGATTTCGACGATGTTGATGACGACGTCGGACGAGGTGATGTCCGCGACCTTCTTGCGCAGCTTGTCGATGTCCGCGCCCTTCTTGCCGATCACCACGCCCGGGCGGGCCGAGTGGATGGTGACGCGGCACTTCTTGTGCGGACGCTCGATCACGATGCGGGCGACGGCCGCCTGCTTGAGCTCCTTGTGCAGGATCTCACGGATCTTGACGTCCTCGTGCAGCAGCTTGCCGTATTCCTGCTTGCCCGCGAACCAGCGGGAATCCCAGGTGCGGTTGATGCCGAGACGCAGACCGATCGGATTGATCTTTTGACCCATCGTGTTCTCCTGCGCCCTTAAGCGGCTGCTTCGGCTTCGACCTGACGAACGATGATCGTCAGCTGCGAAAATGGTTTGTAGACACGGCCCGAGCGGCCACGGCCGCGAGCGGCGAAGCGCTTCATCACGAGACCGTTGCCGACGAAGGCCTGCGCCACGACGAGATCGTCGACGTCGAGGTCGTGGTTGTTCTCGGCATTGGCGATAGCCGATTCCAGGCACTTCTTCACGTCGACCGCGATCCGCTTGCGCGAAAACTGCAGATCGGCGAGCGCAGCAGCGGCTTTCCGGCCGCGAATGAGCTGGGCGACCAGGTTGAGCTTCTGCGGGCTCACCCGCAGCATCCGGGCGACCGCCTTGGCCTCGTTCTCGGCGAGGCTCCGTTCGCGCTTAGGTTTGCTCATCGTTTAATCCTCAAGCCTTCTTGGCTTTCTTGTCGCCGGAGTGGCCATGGAAGGTCCGGGTCGGCGAAAACTCGCCGAACTTGTGACCGACCATTTCCTCGTTGACGGCCACCGGCACGTGCTTCTGACCGTTGTAGACGCCGAAGGTCAGGCCGACGAACTGCGGCAGGATCGTCGAACGACGGCTCCAGATCTTGATGACGTCGTGACGGCCGGACGCGCGGGCGGCATCTGCCTTCTTGAGCAGAGAACCCTCGACGAACGGGCCTTTCCAGACTGAACGAACCATGTCCGGCGTTCCTTACTTCTTCCGCTTGTGGCGGCTTAGGAGAATGAATTTGTTGGTCGACTTGTTGGTGCGGGTCTTCTTGCCCTTGGTCGGCTTGCCCCACGGGGTGACCGGGTGGCGACCGCCCGAGGTACGACCTTCACCACCGCCGTGCGGATGGTCGATCGGGTTCATCGAGACACCGCGGTTATGCGGCTTGCGGCCAAGCCAACGGTTACGGCCAGCCTTGCCGATCGAGGTGTTCATGTGATCCGGGTTCGACACCGCGCCGATCGTGCCGCGGCAACGGCCGTGCACCAGGCGCTGCTCGCCCGAGTTCAGGCGGATGATCACGTAGTCCTGGTCGCGGCCGACGAGCTGGGCGTAGGTCCCCGCGGAACGGGCGAGCTGGCCGCCCTTCCCGATCTTGACCTCGATGTTGTGGATGATCGTGCCGACCGGCATGTTGCCGAGCGGCATGACGTTGCCCGGCTTCACGTCGACGTAGTTGCCGGCGATGATGGTGTCGCCCACGGCCAGGCGCTGCGGCGCCAGGATGTAGGCCTGCTCGCCGTCCTGATACTTGATCAGCGCGATAAAGCCGGTGCGGTTCGGATCATACTCGAGACGCTCGACCGTCGCGGGGACGTCGATCTTCTCGCGCTTGAAATCCACGATGCGCAGCGTCTGCTTGTGACCGCCGCCGCGGAAGCGCACGGTGATGCGACCGGTGTTGTTGCGGCCGCCCGAGGAGTGCTTGCCCTCGGTGAGCGCCTTGACCGGCTTGCCCTTGTAGAGGGCCGAACGATCGACCATGACCAGCTGGCGCTGGCCCGGCGTCGTAGGATTGAATGTCTTCAGTGCCATCGTCGTACGACCTTACAGACCGGTGGTGACGTCGATCCGGTGGCCCTCTTCGAGGGTCACGATCGCGCGCTTGGTGTTCGACTGCGAGCCGAGATTGCCGCGGAAGATCTTGGTCTTGCCCTTCCGGACCAGCGTGTTGACGCTCTTGACCTTGACGTCGAACAGCTTCTCGATCGCTTCCTTGATCTGCGGCTTGGTCGCCTTGGCGGCCACCTTGAACAGCACCTTGTTGTGCTCGGAGGCGATCGTCGCCTTTTCGGTCACGACCGGCGACACGATCACGTCGTAGTGGCGAGCCTCGATGTTCTTCGTCATTTGAAGCGCGCCTCCAGCGCATCGATGGCAGCCTTGGTCAGAACGAGCTTCTGACGGCGCAGGATGTCGTAGACGTTGATGCCCTGGATCGGCAGCACGTCCATGTTCGGGATGTTGCGAGCCGCAGCGGCGAAGCCGTTGTTGAGTTCGGCGCCGTCGATGATCAGGGCGTTGGTCAGGCCCAGACCCGAGAAGTGACCGAGCAGCGCCTTGGTCTTGGCGGCTTCCAGCGCGGCCTTGTCGATCACGACGAGATTGCCGTCCTTGGCCTTGGCCGAGAGCGCATGCTTCAGTGCGAGCGCGCGGACCTTCTTCGGCAGGTCGGTGGCGTGCGAACGCACCACCGGGCCGAAGGCACGTCCACCGCCGCGGAACTGCGGCACGCGGGCCGAGCCATGACGAGCACCGCCGGTGCCCTTCTGCTTGTACATCTTCTTGCCGGTGCGCCAGATCTCGGCGCGGCCCTTGGCCTTGTGCGTGCCGGCCTGGCGCTTGTTGAGCTGCCACTGCACGCAACGTGCAATGATGTCCTGGCGCGGCTCGAGGCCGAAAATGGTGTCGGACAGCTGGACCGAGCCGGCTTCCTTACCTTCGAGGGTGGTGACTTTCAATTCCATCTCACGCACCCTCCTGCTGGGCCGCAGCCTCGGCTTCGCCGCCCGCAACCTTGAACTTGCCGGGCTTCGGAGCTTCCTTCGGCAGCGGCTTCTTGACGGCGTCGCGCACGCGAATCCAGCCGCCCTTGGAGCCGGGAACGGCGCCTTCGACGAGGATCAGGCCGCGCTCGACATCGAGCTGAACGACGCGAAGGTTGAGCGTGGTGATGCGGTCGACACCCATGTGGCCGGGCATCTTCTTGTTCTTCCAGGTCTTGCCGGGGTCCTGACGGCCACCGGTCGAACCGATCGAGCGGTGCGAGACCGAGACGCCGTGGGTGGCGCGCAGGCCGCCGAAGTTCCAGCGCTTCATACCGCCGGCGAAGCCCTTACCGACCGAGGTGCCGGTGACGTCGACGAACTGGCCGACGACGAAGTGGTCGGCGAGAATCTCGGCACCGACCGGGATCATGGCATCCGCGGTGACGCGGAATTCCTCGACCTGCCGCTTCGGCTCGACCTTGGCGACCGCGAACTGGCCGCGCTCCGCCTTGGGCATGTAAACGGTCTTGCGGCTGCCAGAACCAAGCTGGAGCGCGACGTAACCGTTCTTCTCTTCGGTGCGGTGGCCTACGACCTGGCAATTGCCGAGCTTCAGCACGGTCACGGGGATATGCTCGCCGGCCTCTGTAAAGACCCGCGTCATCCCGACCTTTTGTGCGATCACTCCGGAGCGCATCGGCTTGCTTCCTGTTCTTTCTGTCCGCTCGCGCGAACGGGATCCAAAAATCTTAGAGCTTGATCTCGACGTCGACACCGGCGGCCAGATCGAGCTTCATCAAAGCATCGACGGTCTGCGGGGTCGGATCGACGATGTCGAGCAGGCGCTTGTGAGTGCGCATCTCGAACTGCTCGCGGCTCTTCTTGTCGACGTGGGGCGAACGGTTGACGGTGAACTTCTCGATGCGGGTGGGCAGCGGAATGGGTCCGCGGACCTGCGCGCCGGTGCGCTTCGCCGTGTTCACGATCTCGCGGGTCGACGTATCGAGGATACGATGGTCGAACGCCTTGAGACGGATACGAATGTTTTGGCCGTTCATTGCCGTGGTCTCTCTTCGTTGGGTGGCGAATAGCGAATAGCGAATGACACCATTCGCTACTCGCCGATCCCTATTCTCGTAATTACTCGATGATCGAGGCGACGACGCCGGCGCCGACGGTGCGGCCACCTTCGCGGATCGCGAAACGGAGCTTCTCTTCCATCGCGATCGGCACGATCAGGTGCACTTCCATCGCGATGTTGTCGCCCGGCATCACCATCTCGGTGCCTTCCGGCAGATGCACGACACCGGTCACGTCGGTGGTGCGGAAGTAGAACTGCGGACGGTAGTTGGTGAAGAACGGGGTATGGCGACCGCCCTCTTCCTTGGTGAGGATGTAAGCCTCAGCCTTGAACTTGGTGTGCGGCTTGACCGAACCCGGCTTGCACAGCACCTGACCACGCTCGACGTCTTCGCGCTTGGTGCCGCGGAGCAGCGCACCGATGTTGTCGCCGGCCTGGCCCTGGTCGAGCAGCTTGCGGAACATTTCGACGCCGGTGACGGTCGTCTTCTGGGTCGCACGCAGACCGACGATCTCGATTTCCTCGCCGACCTTGACGATGCCGCGCTCGACACGGCCGGTCACGACGGTGCCGCGGCCCGAGATCGAGAACACGTCTTCAACCGGCATCAGGAACGGCTGGTCGATCGGACGCTCCGGCTGCGGGATGTACTCGTCGACGTTCTTCATCAGCTCGAGAATAGCCTCGTGACCGAGCTTCTTGTCGGAATCTTCGAGAGCGGCGAGCGCCGAGCCCTTGATGATCGGAATCTTGTCGCCCGGGAAGTCGTACTTCGAGAGCAGCTCGCGAACTTCGAGCTCGACGAGCTCGAGCAGTTCGGGATCATCGACCATGTCGCACTTGTTCAGGAACACGACGAGCGCGGGAACGCCGACCTGGCGGGCGAGCAGGATGTGCTCGCGGGTCTGCGGCATCGGACCGTCAGCGGCCGACACGACCAGGATCGCACCGTCCATCTGGGCAGCGCCGGTGATCATGTTCTTCACGTAGTCGGCGTGGCCGGGGCAGTCGACGTGCGCGTAGTGGCGGTTCTTGGTCTCGTACTCGACGTGCGCGGTCGAGATCGTGATGCCGCGCGCCTTCTCTTCCGGCGCCTTGTCGATCTGGTCGTACGCGGTGAACGTCGCGCCGCCGGCTTCGGCGAGAACCTTGGTGATCGCCGCGGTCAGCGACGTCTTGCCATGGTCGACGTGACCGATGGTGCCGATGTTGCAGTGCGGCTTGTTACGTTCAAACTTTGCTTTGGCCATTTGACTCTCCGTTCAATCGTCAGTTCGTGACCGACGACAATCAGGCAAACTTCTTCTGGACTTCTGCCGACACATTGGCCGGCGCTTCTGCGTAGTGGTCGAACTGCATGGTGAAGGTTGCGCGACCCTGGCTCATCGAGCGCAGGTTATTCACGTAACCGAACATGTTCATGAGCGGCACCATCGCGTTGATGACGTTGGCGTTGCCGCGCATATCTTGACCCTGGATCTGACCGCGCCGGGAATTCAGGTCGCCGATGACCGAGCCGGTGTAGTCTTCCGGGGTCACCACTTCGACCTTCATGATCGGCTCGAGCAGGACGGACTTGCCCTTCTGCAAGGCTTCGCGGAATGCCGCGCGCGCTGCGATTTCGAAGGCGAGCGCCGACGAGTCGACGTCGTGATACTTGCCGTCGACGAGCTGAACCTTGACGTCGACCACGGGGAAGCCCGCAACCACGCCAGAGCTCATCACGCTGTTGAGGCCCTTTTCGACGCCGGGGATGTATTCCTTCGGAACCGCACCACCGACGATCTTGGACTCGAACTCGTAGCCCTTGCCGGGCTCGTTGGGCTCGACCACGATCGTGACTTCCGCGAACTGACCGGTACCGCCGGTCTGCTTCTTGTGGGTGTACTTGACCTCGGCCTTCTTGGTGACGCGCTCACGGAACGCAACCTGCGGAGCGCCGATGTTGGCGTCGACCTTGTAAGTGCGGCGGAGGATGTCGACCTTGATGTCGAGATGGAGTTCGCCCATGCCCTTGAGGATGGTCTGGCCGGACTCCTGGTCGGTCGACACGCGGAAGGACGGATCCTCCGCGGCGAGCTTGGCTAGCGCCACGCCCAGCTTTTCCTGGTCGGCCTTGGACTTCGGCTCGATCGCGATCTCGATGACCGGCTCGGGGAATTCCATCTTCTCCAGGATCACCTGCTTGTCGGGATCGCACAGCGTGTCACCGGTGCGCGCTTCCTTCAGGCCGGCCAGCGCGACGATGTCGCCGGCATAGGCTTCCTTGATGTCTTCGCGGTTGTTCGCATGCATCAAGAGCATGCGCCCAATGCGCTCCTTCTTCTCGCGGGTCGAGTTCACGACGCCGGTGCCGCTCTGCAGAACGCCGGAGTAGATGCGGCAGAAGGTGATGGTGCCGACGAACGGGTCGTCCATGATCTTGAACGCGAGCAGCGCGAGCGGCTCCTTGTCGTCCGCCTTGCGCACGACCTCGTTGCCGCGGTCGTCGGTGCCCTTGATCGCGGGCACGTCGACCGGCGACGGCAGATAGTCGACGACGGCGTCGAGCAGCGGCTGAACGCCCTTGTTCTTGAAGGCCGAACCGCACAGCACGGGATAGAACGCGCCGGTCAGAACCGCCTTGCGGATCAGCCGCTTCAGCGTCTCTTCGTCCGGCTCCTTGCCGTCGAGATAGGCCGCCATGGCGTCGTCGTCGAGCTCGACGGCGGCTTCCACCATCTTCTCGCGATATTCCTTGGCCTGCTCGACGAGATCCTCGGGAATGTCGACATAGTCGAACTTCGCGCCAAGCGATTCATCGTTCCAGATGATGCCCTGCATCTTCACGAGGTCGACGAGACCCTTGAAGTTGTTCTCGGCGCCGATCGGAAGCTGGATCGCGATCGGCTTGGCGCCGAGGCGGTCGACGATGTCGGCCAGGCACTTGAAGAAGTCGGCGCCGGTCTTGTCCATCTTGTTGGCGAAGACGATGCGCGGAACCTTGTACTTGTCGCCCTGGCGCCAGACGGTCTCGGTCTGAGGCTCGACACCCTGGTTGGAGTCGAGCACGCAAACGGCGCCGTCGAGCACGCGCAGCGAACGCTCGACTTCGATGGTGAAGTCGACGTGGCCGGGGGTGTCGATGATGTTCAGACGCTTGCCGGCCCAGAACGCGGTGGTGGCAGCCGAGGTGATCGTGATGCCACGCTCCTGCTCCTGCTCCATCCAGTCCATCGTCGCGGCACCTTCGTGCACTTCGCCGATCTTGTGGCTCTTGCCGGTGTAATAGAGGATGCGCTCGGTCGTCGTCGTCTTGCCGGCATCGATATGCGCCATGATACCGAAGTTGCGGTAATTCTCTATGGCATGAACGCGGGGCATGGAGTGTTCCTTAGATTCCGTGTTTCGCCGTTACCAGCGATAGTGCGAGAAGGCGCGGTTGGCTTCCGCCATCCGGTGCACGTCTTCGCGCTTCTTGACGGCGTTGCCACGGTTGTTCGACGCGTCCAGGAGTTCCGCCGACAGCCGCTCGGTCATGGTCTTCTCGTTGCGATCGCGCGCAGCGGAGATCAGCCAGCGGATGCCCAGCGCCTGGCGGCGGGTCGAACGAACCTCGACCGGGACCTGGTAGGTCGCGCCGCCGACGCGGCGGGAGCGCACTTCGATCGTCGGCATGACGTTCTCGAGTGCCTGCTCGAACACGCCGAGCGGGTTCTGCTTGGTCTTGGTTTCGATGATACCGAACGCACCGTAGACGATGCCTTCCGCAACCGACTTCTTGCCGGCGTACATCACCGAGTTCATGAACTTCGTGACGATGATGTTCCCGAACTTCGGATCGGGAAGGACTTCGCGCTTTTCCGCTGAGTGGCGACGAGACATGGACCTGGTTCCCGCTTACTTCGGACGCTTCGCGCCGTACTTCGAACGACGCTGCTTACGGTTCTTGACGCCCTGGGTATCCAGAACGCCGCGGAGGATGTGGTAGCGCACGCCGGGCAAATCCTTGACGCGACCGCCGCGGATCATGACCACCGAGTGCTCCTGGAGGTTATGGCCCTCGCCGGGGATGTAGCCGATCACCTCGAAGCCGTTGGTCAGGCGCACCTTGGCGACCTTACGAAGCGCCGAGTTCGGCTTCTTCGGGGTCGTGGTGTAGACGCGCGTGCAAACACCGCGCTTCTGCGGCGACTGCTGCAGCGCCGGCACCTTCTTGCGCGACTTCTGCACTTCACGCGGTTGAGCGATCAGCTGGTTGATCGTCGGCATCCTGGCCTTACCCTTTGTTCTGTGCAGACCCTTCCGGATCCGCTGTCTTGCCGCAGCCCGTTGCCGGGACTGCAAATTCTTTCGAGCTACCTGCTCGACGAGGTCGCCTTTCGCGGAACAATCCGCACAAAGCGAAATCGCGCCAACCGCTCCATCAACGAGCGGAAAGCGCTTCGACGCCACAGAGGACCGCAGTATCGAGACCGCTCAGCATTAAGCCGCGGCCCGCGCACTGAGGTCATGCATCCGATTTCGATCTCAAGAGAACGGGCTCAAGAGAACTAAAGTCGCACTGGCATTGCCTAGCTATGATCGACAGCGTTTGAGCGGCATTCGTCGAGGTTGGTGCCCGCCTTGAGCGATCCTTGTGGATCTAGTCCTTGTGGATCTAGTTCTTGGGGATCTAACGGGTGGCCCGTTCCGACGCTGGCGATGCTCACCGCCTGTCGTTAAGTGAGGCGCTTTCTATAAGTGAGAGTCGATCAAGTCAAGGCGAAACGACAGTCACAAAGCGCTCAGGGGCCTGTCAAAATCGCTGTTTGCGGCTCTCACCGCGTCACCCCGATATGGGCCCGCGGCCTCCCTTTGGCCAGCCCGCCGACTATTTATACCCGGGCGAAAGGTACTTTTATGACCCTCGGCAAGCTTTTTTTGCTCGTCAGGCATTAATCTGTTCACTTTGGGCAGCCATCGGCGCCGGAGCCTTCATCATAATGGCCGGAAAATTGTCCGGATTGACCGAGGCCGGCGATGTCGGCCGAGGGACTTTTCGAGGTCCTAATCAATCCGCATGAGAGTTATCCGACCGGGTTTTCGAATCGAAGAACGCATCGTCGCGTGCAGATCGAGTGACACCGATGACGGGAATCACAGAATCGGTGCGGCCCCGGTCACTCCTCCCCGTCCTCGTCCTCATCATCCTCGAGGTCGTCTTCCTCATCATCGTCTCGGCCGTCGCCGACGTGAGCCGCCGCGCCATGAGGTTGATGGATCTGGTCGTTCCACAGCTTGCGATAGGTGCCGTTCTTGGCGAGCAGCTGGGCATGCGAGCCGCGTTCGATCGCCCTGCCCGCGGAAATCACGATGATTTCGTCCATCTCGACAACCGAGGTCAGGCGGTGGGTCGACCAGATCATGGTGCGGCCCTTGGCGACCTTGAGCAGCGTCCGGTTGATCGCAGCTTCCGTGGTCTGGTCCAGCGCCGAGGTGGCTTCGTCCAGCAGCAGCACCGAGGGGTTGCGGATGATCGCGCGCGCGATCGCGATGCGCTGGCGCTGGCCGCCCGACAGGGTGTCGCCGCGCTCGCCGACCGGCGTGTCGTATCGCTGCGGCAGGCTCATGATGTAGCGGTGGATCTCGGCCTTCTTGGCGGCGTCCTCCACCTCCTCGTCGCTCGCACCCTCCTTGCCGAGCCGGATATTCTCGCGGATCGACATGTTGAACAGCATGTTCTCCTGGAACACCACCGCCATGCTCCGGCGTAGCGAGTCCAGCGTCACCTTGCGGACGTCGACGCCGTCGATGGTGACGCGCCCTTCGTCCGGCACGTAGAGCCGCAGGATCAGATTGAGCAGCGTGCTCTTGCCCGAGCCCGAGGGGCCGACGATGGCGATACGCTTGCCGACGTCAAGCTTGAGGCTGAGATTGTCGAGCACCGGCATCTGGCTGCCTTCGTACTGGAACGTCACGCGATCAAAGGTGATGTCGTGGGTGACACGAGGCAGATCGGGCGCGCCGGGCCGATCGGCGCTGCGTGTCGGTTCATCGAGCAGCTCCTGGATGTGGCGGATCGCGGCAGCCGAGGAGATCGACACCGGAACGAAGTGCATGACATGAGCGATGTTGTAGGAGACCTCCCAGAACGCGCTCTCGAAGGTCACGAAGGTGCCGATGGTGATCTGCCCCTTGGTTGCGAGATAGGCGCCGATCGCGAGCACCACGATGTGCAGCAGCAACACTGAGATGGTGACCGTCCGCTCCACCATGGTGGAGAGGAACGCGGCAGAGGCCATCTTCCGGCGGGTCTCGTCATTGCGGAAGGTGAAGAAGCCGAACATCCGGCGTTGCAGGCTGAACGCCTTGATCACCGCCTGCGCCGCGACGTTTTCCTGCACCATGCCGAGCAGCGCGCTCTCGTTGAGCTTTTGCTCGTAATTGGCCTGCACCGCCTTCGGCGTGAGCATGCGCGGACCAATCAGCGTGATCGGAAACACCAGCAGCGCCACCACCGCGAGCTGCCAGTTCAGGAACACCATCAGGATGATGCCGGCGATCAATTCCAGAAACGGCAGCGCGGCACTGTTGGCGAAAGTCTTGACCGAGCCTTCGAAGGCCGAGAGATCGACTGAGAAGCGCGACAGAATCTCGCCGCGCTTGGTGCGGCCGAAATAGGCCGCCGGCAGGTCCTGGACGTGCTCGAACAGGCGTTTGCGGACGTCGGAGATGATACAGGCAGCCAACCGCGCATCCCAGCGCTCGTACCAGACGGCGACAATCGAGGTGAAGATGCCGGCGACGGCGAGCACGCCGAGGATATTGTACAGCGCCTGGAAGTCCTCCTCGCCGAGCGCATCGTCGATCAGGAACTTGAGGCTGAGTGGCATGATGACGTTGAACAGCGTCTCGACGAAGACGCCAAACGCCACGAATGACAGCATCCGCTTGTAGTTCGTCAGATGGGGTTTGACGAACCCGACGATGGTCGCGAGCGCCCCGGCGGCCTCGCGCGCGGTAAAGACGACGAGGTCCTCATCCTCATCCTCGTCGTCAAGTTCCACCCCCTCATCGGCCTCCTCTTCGTCGTCCTCGTCGTCTTTGAGGTCCGGCTTGGCGGCAGCGGCGAGCTTGTCGTCTAGCTCGGCCGCCTCATTGGCGACGAGCTTCTGTTTGTCGGGCGGGAGGGGCTTGGACGCCATGAAACCAACCGATGCTGACGGCCGGCATGACCGCAGAGAAAGCAGGAAATAGCGGTAACCGCTATTGCACCGATTCTATGCGATCAAGATGAATTCGGCAAAACAATTGGCGAAGACCTTCGCGCCAAGCGGCTAATCCTCGTCCTCGTCCTCGACCTTGTCGAAGAAGGAATAGCGCAGGCTGTCCGCGTCGGCGTACCACTGCCCCGGGCCCTTGTTGGCGGCGAGCGTCGCCTCCCAGAGCGCATCGGTGCAATCCTTGCGGTGCATCGAGAGGTCGAAACCGTTGCCGAAGAACAGCTCGGACCATTCCCACCAGGTGCCGAGCTTCTTGACCCCGCGCAGGAGGTCGAAACGATCAATCAGAGCCGGAGCCATGTCCGAGGTGATCGAACCGAACACCAGGCCGGTCTTGACCACACGGTTCAGCTCCTTGATCGCGCGAACCACCTGCTTCGGGGAAACGTGGCAGAGGCTGGTTTCGAACACGAAGTCGAACGCGCCGTCCTTGAACGGCATGTCGGTGATCGAGCCGAGCTTGTTGTACTTCTTCAGCGCCTTCGGCGTCCTGGCGTGGATGGCACGGTTGTTCTCGATGCCGAAGGCATCGATGCCGCGCTCGCGCAGCGCGCCGACCAGCTCGCCGCTGGCCGAGCCTGCCACGAGCAGCTTGGCGCCCTTGGTCTTGCCCCAGACGATGCCGAGCAGCTTGGTGAGATAATCGGGGTCGGTGAAGTGGCGCCATGCCTCGTGATAGGGACCGAGGCCGCGATAGTTCTCGAAATAGTCGCGGTCGATCTTGTCGGAGACCGGCTCGCCATCCTGCGCGCGCTGGCGGCGCAGGCGCATCATCTCGGTCAGGATGATGTCGGTCGCCGCGTCCGAGGAGTCGAGCAGGCCGTTCAGCGTCGAGTCGAACAGATAGTCGCCGACCACCACGATGCCCGGATGCTCCTTTGGTTCCGGCCGGTGATTGGTCATGACGTCACGCACGGGCAGACCGCCCGGAATCGCATTCACTGACGACAGCCAGCGGTGGATCTTGCCTTCCATGAGATGCGAACGCGCATCGCCGAGCGAAGCTGGCAGCGACTTCAGCGCGGCATCGATCAGCTCCTGGTCCGACAGATTGGCAAAGGCCAGCGCGTCGGAGCCGGGAATAAGCCAGTTCAGCACTCCGTGCTTGCCGACGTCGTGGCGCGCGCCCTCGTTGTAGACGCAGCAGCCGCCGAAGGCTTCCGACATGAACCAGGCGCCCGAAATCTTCTCACCCCAGAACGGTGTGTCGAACAGGATCGAGACGCGCAGGTAATGCGCCGGGCGATCGAAATAGGAGACGTGCTTCACCATCGACTTCCGCAGCTGCTCGCCTTCCCAGCCGACGGTGGCGAGCCAGGAATGTGGCAGGCAGACCAGCACCAGATCGAAATCGCGGGTCTCCGGTCCCTTGCCGTTCATCATCTTGAGCTGGTAGCGGCCGGTCGGCGCCTTGCCCACCGTGAGCACGCGGTGATTGAGCTGGATGTCGGCGTTGACCTCCGACTGGAGGCATTCGATCAGCTGCTCGTTGCCGTTCTGGATGGAATAGAGGCCAATATAGCCGTCGACGTCCATCAGATAGTTCTTGAGCGCGTTGAGGCCGTTGGTGTTGTGGCTCTCGGTCGCGATGTCGGAGCGCGCCATCACCTTGAAGAAGCGCTTCGCCGTCTCGTCCTCGACCTCCTCGTCGAGCACCTGCTCGGCGGTCTTGAAGGCCCAGGGATTCTCGTTGTCGTGCGCGCCGACGCCCTCGTAATATTCGATCGGCGACATCGCCTCGGCGCAGCGGTTGCGGAACGCCTCGATCGCCGCCGCGGTCTTGGCGCCGTATTTGCGGCGCATGCCGGACACGTCGCTCAGGAGTTCGCCGCCGAACTGGACCTGCTCGGCATCCATCGGAATGGTCTGCAGCCCGAAATGCTGAACCAGCTCGCGCAGTGGATCGGGCCCGGTCATCGAGTAATCGTAGATCTCGGCAACGCCGGCCTCGTACATCGCAGGCGCCGAATCGAACTTGCGCGTGACGATCTTGCCGCCGAGCCGGTCGGAGGCCTCGTAGATGGTCACGCGGCAGAGATCGCCAAGCTTGCGCTTCAGATACCAGGCGCTCATCAGCCCCCCGGGGCCGCCGCCTACGATTGCGAGATCAAGCATGTGAGTTCCGTGGTCTCCGGCCCAGCCCCCGTCACGGGATCCACCGGTCTAAACTCCCCTAGCAGAAGCGCTTTTGCGCCTGAAGGAAAGATGAACAAAGGTTGATCCCGCATCGCAGCAGGCAATGAAAGCAGCAAAAAGGCCGGCTTCCGCCGGCCTTTTCATTGTCCTCGGTATTCCTACGGATGAACCATCATTCCGCGGGCGGCAGTGCAGGAAGCTCCGCTTCCGGCGCGGGCGACACGACGGCCGCCTGCTTCTCGCGCTCGTCCAGGATCATCTTGTCGCGCTTGACGGCGACTTCGCGGATCTTGGCCATGGAAGCGCCGGTGCCCGCCGGGATCAACCGGCCGACGATGACGTTCTCCTTGAGGCCTTCGAGCGGATCGACCTTGCCGTTGACCGCCGCTTCCGTGAGGACGCGGGTGGTCTCCTGGAACGAGGCCGCCGAGAAGAACGAGCGGGTCTGGAGGCTCGCCTTGGTGATGCCGAGCAGAACCGGCGTCCCCGTGGCGATCTTCTTGCCCTCTTCCTTGGCCTTCTCGTTCAGCGCGTCGAACTCGATCTTGTCGACCTGCTCGCCGGAGATCATGTCCGTGTCGCCCTGGTCGGTGACTTCCACCTTCTGGAGCATCTGACGGACAATCACCTCGATGTGCTTGTCGTTGATGAGCACGCCCTGGAGCCGGTACACCTCCTGGATCTCGTTGACCAGGTAGGCCGCGAGTTCCTCGATGCCCTTGACCGCAAGAATGTCGTGCGGCGCCGGGTTGCCTTCCACGATGAAATCGCCCTTTTCGACGATGTCGCCGTCTTGAAGATGGATGTGCTTGCCCTTCGGGATCAGGTACTCACGGGCCTCCTCGGTCTTGTCCATCGGCTCGATCGAGATGCGACGCTTGTTCTTGTAGTCGCGCCCAAACCGGATGGTGCCCGAGATTTCGGCGATGATCGCCGCGTCCTTCGGACGCCGTGCCTCGAACAGTTCCGCCACCCGCGGCAGACCGCCGGTGATGTCACGCGTCTTGGCGCTTTCGGTCGAGACACGGGCGAGAATGTCACCCGCCTGGACCTTGGCTCCTATGTCGACCGACAGAATGCCGTCGACCGACAGCATGTAGCGGGCATCACCGCCACGGGCGAGCTTGAGCACCTTGCCGTCCTTGCCCTTGACCACGATGGCGGGACGCAGGTCCGCGCCACCACGCGTCGAGCGCCAGTCGATGACCACGCGCTTGGCGATGCCGGTGGCTTCGTCGAGCGTTTCCGAGATCGACAGACCCTCGATCAGGTCCTCGAAACCGATGGTACCTTCGACTTCAGTGAGAAGCGGACGGGTGTACGGGTCCCACTCGACGATGCGCTGGCCACGCTTGAC
The DNA here is from genome assembly GCF_023073355.1 of Bradyrhizobium sp. 199. Lineage (GTDB taxonomy): Bacteria > Pseudomonadota > Alphaproteobacteria > Rhizobiales > Xanthobacteraceae > Bradyrhizobium. Next base: position 826,039 of record NZ_JADPJI010000005.1, on the reverse strand, counting down.
CATGTCGCCTTCGTCGACGTGCAGGCGCGAGCCGTACTGGACGCGGTGCGTCGCACGCTCGGTGCCGTCGGCATCGACGATCGCCACCACCATGTTGCGCACCATCGCGACCAGGTGACCTTCGCTGTTGCGGGCGATGGCCTTGTTCCTGATCACGATCTTGCCGTCGAAATTGGCTTCGACGAACGACTGCTCGTTGAGCTGCGCCGCACCACCGATGTGGAAGGTGCGCATGGTGAGCTGGGTGCCCGGCTCGCCGATCGACTGCGCCGCGATGACGCCGACCGCTTCGCCGTGGTTGACCGGCGTGCCGCGGGCGAGGTCGCGGCCGTAGCACTTGCCGCAGATGCCGTTGACGAGTTCGCAGGTCAGCGCCGAGCGGATCTTCACCTCCTGCACGCCACCCTGCTGGATCGCGTCCAGATGGCTTTCTTCCATCAGCGTATCGCGCTTGATGATCACCTTGCCCGAGCTGTCACGGATATCTTCGCAGGCCGTGCGTCCGAGGATACGCGAACCGAGCGAAGCAACCACGGTGCCGGCATCGACGATGGCGCGCATCTTGATGCCGAGCTTGGTGCCGCAGTCGCTCTGCGTGATGATGCAGTCCTGCGCGACGTCGACCAGACGACGGGTCAGGTAGCCCGAGTTCGCGGTCTTCAACGCGGTGTCCGCGAGGCCCTTGCGGGCGCCGTGAGTCGAGTTGAAGTACTCGAGAACCGAGAGGCCTTCCTTGAAGTTCGAGATGATCGGCGTCTCGATGATCTCACCCGACGGCTTGGCCATCAGGCCGCGCATGCCGGCGAGCTGGCGCATCTGGGCCGGCGAACCGCGGGCACCGGAGTGGGCCATCATGTAGATCGAGTTGATGTCGGCATCCGCTCCACTCGCCGTCTTCTTGGTGGAGGAGATCTCCTTCATCATCGCCTTGGCGATTTCTTCCGTGGCCTTCGACCAGGCGTCGACGACCTTGTTGTACTTCTCGCCATGGGTGATCAGACCGTCGTTGTACTGCTGCTCGAAATCCTTCGCCAGCGTACGGGTGGTGTCGACGATCTTCCACTTGGAGTGCGGCACGACCATGTCGTCCTTGCCGAACGAGATGCCGGCCTTGAACGCGTTGTAGAAGCCGAGCGCCATGATGCGGTCGCAGAAGATCACCGTCTCCTTCTGACCGCAGTGACGGTAGACCTGGTCGATGACGCCCGAGATCTCGCGCTTGGTCATCAGCTTGTTGATGATCTCGTACGGGACGCGCGGGTTCTTCGGCAGCAGATGGCCGAGCATAACGCGGCCGGCGGTGGTCTCGATCCAGCGCTTGGTGATCTTGCCGGTCTCGTCGATGCCTTCCCACCGGTACTTGATCTTGGTGTGGAGGTGGATGACCTTCGCGTGCAGGGCGTGCTCGAGCTCGGCCACCTCGCCGAACACCTTGCCCTCGCCAGGCAGGCCTTCGCGCATGATCGAGACGTAATAGAGACCGAGCACGATGTCCTGCGACGGCACGATGATCGGCTGACCGTTGGCCGGGTGCAGGATGTTGTTGGTCGACATCATCAGGACGCGCGCTTCCAGCTGCGCTTCGAGCGACAGCGGGACGTGCACGGCCATCTGGTCGCCGTCGAAGTCGGCGTTGAACGCGGAGCAGACCAGCGGGTGAAGCTGGATCGCCTTGCCCTCGATCAGCACGGGCTCGAACGCCTGGATGCCGAGGCGATGCAGCGTCGGCGCGCGGTTCAGTAGCACCGGATGCTCGCGGATGACCTCGTCCAGGATGTCCCAGACCTCCGGCCGCTCCTTCTCAACCAGCTTCTTGGCCTGCTTCACGGTCGTGGACAGGCCCTTGGCGTCGAGCCGCGAATAGATGAACGGCTTGAACAGCTCGAGCGCCATCTTCTTCGGCAGGCCGCACTGATGCAGGCGCAGCTCGGGACCGACCACGATCACCGAACGGCCCGAATAGTCGACGCGCTTGCCGAGCAGGTTCTGGCGGAAGCGGCCCTGTTTGCCCTTGAGCATGTCGGCGAGCGATTTCAGCGGGCGCTTGTTGGCGCCCGTGATGACGCGGCCGCGGCGGCCGTTGTCGAACAGCGCATCAACCGCTTCCTGAAGCATGCGCTTCTCGTTGCGGATGATGATGTCAGGCGCGCGCAGCTCCATCAGCCGCTTCAAGCGGTTGTTGCGGTTGATGACGCGGCGGTAGAGGTCGTTGAGGTCCGAGGTCGCGAAGCGGCCGCCGTCGAGCGGCACGAGCGGACGCAGGTCCGGCGGAATCACCGGAACCACGGTCATGATCATCCATTCCGGCTTGTTGCCGGAGTGGCGGAACGCTTCCACGATCTTCAGGCGCTTGGCGAGCTTCTTGTGCTTGATGTCGGAGTCGGTCTCCTGCATCTCGATGCGCAGGGTGGCCTCGAGCTTCTCGAGATCCATGCCCTTGAGCAGCTCGCGGATCGCTTCGGCGCCGATCATGGCGGTGAAGGAATCCTGGCCGTACTCGTCCTGCGCCTTCAGATACTCGTCTTCGGACAGCAGCTGGCGGTCCTTCAGCGCGGTGAGGCCCGGCTCGAGCACGACGTAGTATTCGAAATAGAGGATCCGCTCGAGATCCTTCAGCGTCATGTCCAGCAGGAGGCCGATGCGCGAGGGCAGCGACTTCAGGAACCAGATGTGGGCGACTGGGGCTGCGAGCTCGATATGGCCCATGCGCTCGCGCCGGACGCGCGACAGCGTGACCTCGACCGAGCACTTCTCGCAGATGATGCCCTTGTACTTCATGCGCTTGTACTTGCCGCACAAGCACTCGTAATCCTTGATCGGCCCGAAGATGCGGGCGCAGAACAGGCCGTCGCGCTCGGGCTTGAAGGTGCGGTAGTTGATGGTCTCCGGCTTCTTGATCTCGCCGTAGGACCAGGACAGAATCTTCTCTGGAGACGCGATCGAGATCCGGATCTGGTCGAAGACCTGAGCCGGCGTCGTCGGGTTGAAGAGATTCATAATTTCTTGGTTCATCGTCTTCTCCTCGCGTGCCGGTCGCCTCCGGCCGCAAATTCGAAAATCACTTAACGGGGCGCCCTGCCCTCAAGGCCTCGGACGGGGCGCCGGTGCCCGGCCGGGAAGGCCGGGCATGACAGGTCGGGTTACTCGGCAGCTTCCGACGTCGGCGCCGGTCCCACCTTGGAGTTGTGCAGGTCGACGTTGAGGCCGAGCGAGCGCATTTCCTTGACCAGCACGTTGAACGATTCCGGAATACCGGCCTCGAACGTGTCGTCGCCGCGCACGATCGCCTCGTACACCTTGGTACGGCCGGCGACGTCGTCCGACTTCACCGTCAGCATCTCCTGGAGCGTGTAAGCCGCGCCGTAAGCCTCGAGCGCCCACACTTCCATTTCGCCGAAGCGCTGGCCGCCGAACTGCGCCTTGCCGCCCAGCGGCTGCTGGGTGACGAGCGAGTACGGACCGATCGAACGTGCGTGGATCTTGTCGTCGACCAGATGGTGCAGCTTGAGCATGTAGATGTAGCCCACCGTCACCTTGCGATCGAACGCATCGCCGGTGCGGCCGTCATAGACGGTCGACTGGCCCGAAGCGTCCAGACCGGCAAGCTTCAGCATCTCCTCGATGTCGGCTTCCTTGGCACCGTCGAACACCGGCGTCGCGATCGGCACGCCGCGGCTCAGATTGTGGCCGAGCTCGATCAGTTCGTTGTCGTTGAGCGACTTGATCGTCTCGTCCTCGCCGTAGACCTTCTTCAAGGTTTCCTTCAGCGGCTTGATGTCCTGCTTCGACAAATAGGCATCGACCGTCTGGCCGATACGCTTGCCGAGGCCGGCGCAGGCCCAGCCGAGATGGGTCTCGAGGATCTGTCCGACGTTCATGCGCGAGGGCACGCCGAGCGGATTGAGCACGATGTCGGCATGCGTGCCGTCTTCGAGGAACGGCATGTCCTCGATCGGAACGATCTTCGACACCACGCCCTTGTTGCCGTGGCGGCCGGCCATCTTGTCGCCGGGCTGGATCTTGCGCTTCACCGCGACGAAGACCTTGACCATCTTCATCACGCCGGGCGGCAATTCGTCACCGCGCTGAAGCTTTTCGACCTTGTCGAGGAAGCGCTGTTCAAGCCCCTTCTTCGATTCGTCGTACTGCTTCCGCATGGCCTCGATCTCGGCCATCAGCTTGTCGTTCGGCGAAGCGAACAGCCACCACTGCGACTTCGGGTACTCCTCGAGCACCGCACGGGTGATCTTGGTGTCCTTCTTGAAGCCCTTCGGACCGGCAATGCCCTGCCGCCCCTCGAGGAGCTCGGCTAGACGGTTGTAGACGTTGCGGTCCAGAATCGCCTGCTCGTCGTCGCGGTCCTTGGCCAGACGCTCGATCTCTTCCCGCTCGATCGCCAGCGCACGCTCGTCCTTGTCGACGCCGTGACGGTTGAACACGCGCACTTCCACGATCGTGCCCTGCACGCCCGGAGGAACGCGCAGCGAGGTATCGCGAACGTCGGAAGCCTTTTCGCCGAAGATGGCACGCAGGAGCTTCTCTTCCGGCGTCATGGGGCTCTCGCCCTTCGGCGTGATCTTGCCGACCAGGATGTCGCCGGCGCGCACTTCGGCGCCGATGTACACGATACCGGCTTCGTCGAGGTTCTTCAGCGCTTCTTCCGAGACGTTCGGAATGTCGCGGGTGATTTCCTCAGGGCCAAGCTTGGTGTCGCGGGCCATCACCTCGAATTCTTCGATGTGAATTGAGGTGAACACGTCTTCCTTCACGATCCGCTCGGAGAGCAGGATCGAGTCTTCGAAGTTGTAGCCGTTCCATGGCATGAACGCGACGAGCACGTTCCGCCCCAGAGCGAGCTCGCCGAGATCGGTCGACGGACCGTCGGCGATGATGTCGCCCTTCTTGACGACGTCGCCGACCTTCACCAGCGGACGCTGGTTGATGCAGGTCGACTGGTTGGAGCGCTGGTACTTCATCAGCCGGTAGATATCGACGCCCGACTTGGTCGGATCGAGATCTTCCGTGGCGCGGATGACGACGCGGGTCGCGTCGATCTGGTCGATCACGCCGGAACGGCGCGCCGCGATCGCGGCACCCGAGTCACGCGCAACCACGCCTTCCATGCCGGTGCCGACGAACGGCGCCTCCGCGCGAACCAGCGGCACCGCCTGGCGCTGCATGTTCGAGCCCATCAGCGCGCGGTTGGCGTCGTCGTTCTCGAGGAACGGGATCAGCGCCGCGGCGACCGAAACGAGCTGCTTCGGCGACACGTCCATGTAGTCGACCTTGTCGGGCGTCACCGGCAAGACTTCGCCGGCGTGACGGCAGACCACGAGGTCTTCGGTGAAACGGCCCTTCGGGTCGAGCGGCACGTTGGCCTGTGCGACCGTGTAGCGGCCCTCTTCCATCGCGGAGAGATACACCACCTCGTCGGTGACGCGGCCGTCCTTGACCTTGCGATACGGCGTCTCGACGAAGCCGTATTTGTTCACGCGCGCGAAGGTCGCGAGCGAGTTGATCAGGCCGATGTTCGGACCTTCCGGCGTCTCGATCGGGCAGATGCGGCCGTAATGCGTCGGATGCACGTCGCGCACCTCGAAGCCGGCGCGCTCGCGCGTCAGACCGCCCGGTCCAAGCGCCGACAGGCGGCGCTTGTGGGTGATCTCCGACAGCGGGTTGGTCTGGTCCATGAACTGCGAGAGCTGCGAGGAGCCGAAGAACTCGCGCACGGCGGCAGCCGCCGGCTTGGCGTTGATCAGATCCTGCGGCATGACCGTGTCGATGTCGACGGAGGACATGCGCTCCTTGATCGCGCGCTCCATGCGCAGGAGGCCGATGCGGTACTGGTTCTCCATGAGCTCGCCGACCGAGCGCACACGGCGGTTGCCGAGATGGTCGATGTCGTCGATCTCGCCCTTGCCGTCGCGCAGGTCCACCAGCGTCTTGATGACGGAGAGGATGTCTTCCTTGCGCAGCGTGCGCTGGGTGTCGGGCGCATCGAGGTCGAGGCGCATGTTCATCTTGACGCGGCCGACCGCGGAGAGGTCGTAGCGTTCGGCGTCGAAGAACAGCGACTGGAACATGGCCTGCGCCGAATCCAGCGTCGGCGGCTCGCCCGGACGCATCACGCGGTAGATGTCGAACAGCGCATCCTCGCGCGTCATGTTCTTGTCGGCCGAGAGCGTGTTGCGGATGTAGGGACCGACATTGACGTGGTCGATGTCGAGCAGCGGCAATTCCTTGTAGCCGTGCTCGTTGAGCACCTTCATCGACTTGTCGGTGATTTCCTCACCGGCCTCGGCGTGGATCTCGCCGGTCTTCGGGTTGACGAGGTCCTCGGCGACGTAGTTGCCGACCAGTTCCTCATCGGACAAGCGCAGCGCCTTCAGCCCCTTCTCCTGGAGCTGGCGGGCGGCACGGACGGTGAGCTTCTTGCCGGCCTCGAGCACGACCTTGCCGGTATCGGCGTCGATCAGGTCGTTGACGGTCGAGTAGCCGCGGAAACGGTTCGCGTCGAACGGAACGCGCCAGCCTTCCTTGGTCCGCTTGTAGAGGATCTTCTTGTAGAAGGTGCTGAGGATCGCCTCGCCGTCGAGGCCGAGGGCGAACATCAGCGACGTCACCGGAATCTTGCGGCGACGGTCGATACGCGCGTAGACGATGTCCTTGGCGTCGAACTCGATGTCGAGCCAGGAGCCGCGATACGGGATGACGCGGGCAGCGAACAGCAGCTTGCCCGAGGAATGGGTCTTGCCCTTGTCGTGATCGAAGAACACGCCGGGCGAGCGGTGCATCTGCGAGACGATGACGCGCTCGGTGCCGTTGACGATGAAGGTGCCGTTCATCGTCATGAGCGGGATGTCGCCCATGTAGACGTCCTGCTCCTTGATGTCCTTCACCGACTTCGCGCCGGTTTCCTCGTCGATATCGAACACGATGAGGCGCAGCGTCACCTTCAGGGGAGCCGCGAAGGTCATGCCGCGCTGGCGGCACTCGTCGACGTCGTATTTCGGCTGCTCGAATTCGTAGCGGACGAATTCCAGCATCGAGGTGCCCGAGAAGTCGGAGATCGGAAACACCGAGCGGAAGACCGCCTGCAGACCCTCGTCGAGACGGCCACCCTGGGGTTCATCGACCATCAGGAACTGGTCATAGGACGCCTTTTGAACCTCGATGAGGTTCGGCATCTCGGCCACTTCCTTGATGTGTCCGAAGAACTTTCGAACGCGTTTGCGACCGGTGAATGTCTGCTGCGCCATGGTGGCCTCTCATTTTCGTCGCCCGCTCCGGGCGCGCCGTCCGGGACGCGGCTGCCACCGCTCCCCGGGTTGAATTTTTCGAACCCGTTTTGGGGACCGGAGACTCAGTTTCAGGCGAGAATGTCCTGAATCTGTTCTTCAGACCTTCAAAACGCAAAACGACGCGCGGGGCGCTGGTGCGCGCCCGCCCGTCACAACGATTGTCTTCACGGACTGCAAAAGCCCGAAATAGCTTGCTCTCCCAACGGCTACAGGGAATTCGAAATCCCTGCCCACCGCGCTTTCGTGCTGTCGACCCGATATGGGGCGACATTAGTGCAGATTCGAGGGTGAAACCCGCAAATCCCCACACTTTTTCGTGTTCGGCCCGCGTCGGCAGGTTCCGTCGCACGCCTTTTGCATCCGGCACGCCCCTTGTTGAGGGCAAGCCAAGATCCCGGGCTTCGCTGACGCTCGCCCGGGATCTCGCCAGAAGCGTTGCTTACTTGAGCTCGACCTTCGCGCCAGCCTTCTCGAGCTGGGCCTTGATCTTGTCGGCCTCGTCCTTGTTCACGCCTTCCTTGACAGGCTTCGGCGCGCCCTCGACGAGGTCCTTTGCTTCCTTCAGGCCCAGGCCGGTGATGGCGCGGACTTCCTTGATGACCTCGATCTTCTTGTCGCCGGCGCCGGCGAGAACGACCGTGAACTCGGTCTTCTCTTCGGCGGGAGCGGCGGCAGCGCCACCACCGGCCGGGCCGGCCACGGCGACAGCCGCGGCAGCCGAAACGCCCCACTTTTCTTCGAGGAGCTTCGCCAGTTCAGCAGCTTCGAGCACAGTGAGGCTCGAGAGGTCGTCAACGATCTTCTGCAAGTCAGCCATTGTTCAGTTTCCTTGGATGTAAGTCTGGTTCGGGTTTGAGTTTTGCGAAGGGCGTCAGGCCGCTTCGCCCTTTGAGGCATGAGCCTGGATGACGCGCGCGAGCTTGCCCGCGGGCGCATTGGCGAGCTGAGCGATCTTGGTCGCCGGGGCCACAAGCAGGCCGACGATCTTGGCGCGCAGTTCATCAAGCGACGGCAGCGAGGCAAGCGCCTTCACGCCGTCGACATTCAGGACGGTCTTCCCCATCGAACCGCCAACGATGACGAACTTTTCGTTCGCCTTGGCGAATTCGACGGCGACCTTTGGCGCCGCAACCGGATCGTTCGAAGTAGCGATCACGGTCGGTCCCTTCAGCATGGGACCGATGGCAACGACGTCAGTGCCTTCAAGAGCAATTTTGGCGAGACGGTTCTTCGAGACCTTCACCGAGGCGCCAGCCTGCTTCATCTGCGTGCGCAGCTTCTGCATCTGGGCAACGGTCAGGCCGGAATATTGGGCAACGACCGCGACGCTCGTGGTCTTGAAGACCCCATTGAGCTGTTCGACCGCTTCCTTTTTTGCCGCTCGTTCCACAGCAAGCTCTTTCCGGTTGGCGGCCATCGCGAAAGCGGGACCGCCGGGTTGCACCCATCGCCCCACCCAAAACCTGAACCTCCGGGCCAAAACCCATCGGACACACGCCGGGCGAGACGACGATTCAAAGCCTGCCCTCCGGGAGCCCTTGAAGGCCCACGGCGTGTCGAGGTCCGAACCAGACCCTTTCGCGAGGCCAGCCCTTAAAGCTGGATGCGAAGTGAAATCCGGTCTTCACCCGTCTATGCAGGCCATGCGATTAAGCCTTTGAGAAATCGAAATTCCCCGCGGGCGCCTGCAGTCTTGGACAGGACAAGGTCAGCCGGCGAACCGCCCGACCTCTGCCCACATTCACCAATCGACGGATTTTCCTTCCTTTCGGGCCAATCCTCACGGACGTCCTGAAAAGGAATGATCTCCTATCGTGTCGGGTTTTTCTGAATGCGTGCACGAACGCGCCAGCCGAAGCCGGCACGTCCGGAAGCGGTTCTTTAAACGCTCTCTGCCTGCTTGCCAAGAGCAAAATTCGCACCAGTTCCAATCCGTTGCCGCGGGCGCTTGACCCGGGCCGATAAGGACCGGTTCAGGCCGATTTGACCGCGTAGGGCAGCGGCTTGCCCTCGAAGAACGCGGTCAGGTTCGCCAGCACGCAGGCTTGCATGGCAACGTGCGATTCGAGGGTGTGGCCGCCAATATGCGGGGCGAACACCACGTTGGGAAGCGCCGTCAGGGCGCCCGGGGCGTGCGGTTCCGTCTCGAAGACGTCGAGGCCGGCGCCGGCGATGGTCTTGTCGGAAAGGGCCGCGACCAGGGCTCTCTCGTCGATCACCGAGCCACGGGAGATATTGACGAGATAGCCGTCGGCGCCGAGACGCCTCAGGATGTCGGCGTTGACGACATGCTGGGTCTCTGCCCCTGCCCGGACCGAGACCATCAGCACGCTGCACCAATCGGCCAGCGCCTCCAGGGTCGGGAAGTACTGATAGGGCAGATCGTACTTGCTGCGGCTGAAATAGCCGACCTCGCTTTCGAAGGCGGCGCAGCGCGCCGCGATCTTGCGGCCGATCTCGCCCATGCCGTAGACGCCGATGCGGCGGCCGGGCATGCCCGCCTGCGGCCGCATCATCGGCGAGGGTTTTGACGCGGCCCAATCGCCGCTGCGAACATAGTGGTCGGCAACTAGGATCCGCCGCGTCGTCGCCAGCATCAGGGTCATCGCGATATCGGCCACCGAGGCCGCATTGGCCCCCGGGCTGTGGCCGACTGCGATATTGCGGCTCGCTGCCGCCTTCAGGTCGACGCCGTCATAGCCGGTGCCGTAGCAGACGATGGCGCCGAGTTTTGGAAACAGATCCATCGCCTCCGCACCGAGCGGCGAGCCGCCCGCCGTGAGCATCGCGCGGACGCCGCCGAGTTCGTCGGCCGAAAACACCTCCCCCGCCGGCTTGCCGCCGGTGTCGAGCAGCTCGAACCGCTCGGCGAAACGCGCCATCATCGACTTGGGAAAGCGCGAATAGATCAGGACCTTGTCAGCCATTGTTCTTATTTCCGGTGAAAGCCTTCACAAACGACGAGGGGCGGAATCGGTTGCCCAATTCCGCCCCTCACCTCATGCAATTCCAGGCTTAGCCGAGAATGGTGCCCGGCTCGACCTTCACGCCGGGGCCCATCGACGAGGACACCGCAACGCGCTGGATGTAGGTGCCCTTGGAGCCGGCGGGCTTGGCCTTGGAGACGGCGTCAGCCAAAGCCTTGATGTTCTCGACCAGTTTTTCCTCGGTGAACGAGGCCTTGCCGACGCCGGCCTGCAGAATGCCGGCCTTTTCGACACGGAACTCGACCGAGCCGCCCTTGGCACCCTTCACCGCACCGGTGACGTCCATGGTCACGGTGCCGATCTTCGGGTTCGGCATCAGGCCGCGCGGGCCGAGCACCTTACCGAGGCGACCGACCAGCGGCATCATGTCGGGGGTGGCGATGCAGCGGTCGAAATCGATCGTGCCGTTCTGCACCTTCTCGACCAGGTCGTCGGCGCCGACGACATCGGCACCTGCAGCCTTGGCTTCATCGGCCTTGGCGCCGCGGGCGAACACGCCGACGCGGAGCGTACGGCCGGTGCCGTTCGGCAGGGTCACGACACCGCGGACCATCTGGTCGGCGTGACGCGGATCGACGCCGAGATTGATCGCGACCTCGATCGTCTCGTCGAACTTCGCTTTCGCGCGTTCCTTGACCATCTTGATGGCGTCCGCGAGCGGGTAAAGCTTTTCGCGATCAATACCTTCGCGGGCTTGTTTCAAACGCTTTCCGATTGCCATGTCCGTTTACCCCGCCACTTCCAGGCCCATCGAGCGGGCGGAGCCCTCGACCATCTTCATGGCCGATTCGATGGAATCGCAATTGAGATCCTTCATCTTCTTCTCGGCGATCTCGCGCACCTGCGCCCTGGTCACCGCGCCGGCCTTGTCACGGCCCGGAGCCTTGGAGCCGGACTGGATCTTGGCAGCCTGCTTGAGGAAGAAGGACATCGGCGGCGTCTTCATCTCGAAGGTGAAGGAACGGTCCGCATAAATGGTGATGACCACCGGGATCGGGGTGTTCTTCTCTTCCTTCTGGGTCTGGGCGTTGAACGCCTTGCAGAACTCCATGATGTTGAGACCGCGCTGACCAAGCGCGGGACCGATCGGGGGCGAAGGATTCGCCGCACCGGCCGGGACCTGAAGCTTCAGGTATCCGGTCACTTTCTTTGCCATGTATCACTCCTGTTGGGCCGGCCTGGGCCGGCGGATTCAGGTTCGTGGTCTGGGTCGGATGCGGCTGGCAACCGCCCTCTCCCTCCCACGGCCTCTCTTTGCGCGAAGCTTTTCGGCTTCGCGCGCTATCCGATCAGACCTTCTCGACCTGACCGAATTCCAGTTCGACCGGCGTGGCGCGGCCGAAGATCGACACCGCGACCTTCACGCGCGAGCGCGCCTCGTCGATTTCCTCGACAACACCCGAGAACGAGGCGAACGGCCCATCGGCCACGCGCACGTTCTCGCCGATTTCGAAGGACACCGACGCCTTCGGCCGTTCCACGCCCTCCTGCACCTGGTGCAGGATGCGCATGGCTTCGGACTCCGAGATCGGCATCGGCTTGTTCTCGGCGCCGAGGAAGCCGGTGACCTTCGGCGTGTTCTTGATCAGATGAAACGCCTCGTCGGTCAGCTTCATCTTCACCAGCACGTAGCCCGGGAAGAACTTGCGCTCGGCGTCGATCTTGCGGCCGCGGCGCACTTCCGTGACCTTCTCGGTCGGAACCAGCACCAGCTCGAACAGCTCCTCGAGGCCGCGCTGCTTGGCCTGCTCGCGGATCGATTCGGCGACCTTCTTCTCGAAGTTCGAATAGGCGTGGACGATGTACCAGCGCTTGTCAGACAATTGAGCCGTTGCTGTTGCCATCAGTGGATGCCCAGAAGGAAGGTGATGAGGACGCGGATAACCTGGTCGGCGGCGAAGAAGAAGATCGAGGCTACGGCGACCATGACGAATACCATGATGGTGGTGATCGTGGTCTCGCGGCGGGTCGGCCAGGTGACCTTGGCGGTCTCCGAGCGCACTTCCTGCAAGAACTTGAACGGGCTGACTGCCATCGTTTTGATGTCCAACGTCCGTCGACAGACGCGAATGAATTTCAGGGATCCGAACAGCCGCCGTTGGCCCAGCCCTCTGTCTCGAAGGATGAGCCGGAAACCGGGCTCGATTGTTCGGGGATTTCAAAGCCGCGCCGGAGATCCGCGTCTAACGGGCCGGCTGCGAGTGCGGGGTATCTACTGCGGATGGGAGCAAAGGTCAAGATAGAGGGGGCACGCCCGGACGAGCCGCCGTTCCCGGGCGGTAGAGCAGAGCCCAGGCGAATCAAGAACTTATCTGCCCCACCCTCGCCAGGCCTGACCGCAGCTTCCGCCCGGTTCCTCCGAACGCTCCAATGGAGCGCTCGCCGCTTCAGCGCCGTCGCGCGGTCAGTCGGCCCGGTCGACGATCGAAGTGCCCGGCAGCGGCACCACGAACTTTCCGCCTTCGGCGAAATAGCGGGCGTGCTTGGCCCGGATCGGGTCGACATAGCGCCAGGCAAAGACGACGACGAATGCCGGCTTGCGCTCGTAAAGAGCGGCAGGCGGCAGGATCGGGATGTCATAACCCGGGCCGGCCATCACGTTCCCCTTCTTGGGGTCGTCGTCCACCAGGAAGTCGATCTTTGTCTCCAGGCCGAACTGCGGCAGTAGCGTCGTGGTGCCGACCGAGACGCCGTAGCCGGCAACGAGCTGCCCGCGCGCATGGGCGGCGTCAGCCATCGCGACCAACTCGTCGCGGATAGCGGCGATCCTCTTCACGTAGGGCGCATAATAGGCCGGCTGATCGACGCCGAGCCGTTCTTCCTCGGCAACGAAGCGCGCGACCTCAGCCGACGGTTTCTTGGCGCCACCGGCACGCTGCACGGTCACGCGGATCGAGCCACCCTTGGTCCAGATGTGCTGGACGTCGATCAGTTCCATGCCGAGCCGGGCAAAGAAACGGATCAGCGGCTTGATATTAAAATACGACAGATGCTCGTGGTAGACGGTGTCGAGCAGGTTCTTCTCGGTGACGTCGACCCCGTATTGCGTTTCGAAGACGAACAACCCGTCCGGCGCGAGCACGTCGCGAACCCCGATCACCAGCGGATCGAGATTGTCGACATTGGCGATCATGTTGTTGGCGATCACAACGCTCGCCGCACCGTGGCTCTGCAGGATGCGGTGACCAATGGCATCGGTGAAGAAATCGCCGATGGTCTCGATCCCCGCCTCCGTCGCGCGCCGCGCGATGTCGACAGCGGGATCGACGCCCAGCACCCGCATGCCGCTCTCTTTGAAGAACCCGAGCAACGATCCGTCGTTGCTGCCGAGTTCGACGACCAGCGAGCCCGGCGCGATGGCGAAGCGGCTGACGACGTCGTTGGCATAGCCCGCAAAGTGCTCCCGCAGGCCGAGCGAGAGCGAGGTGGTGTAGACGTAATTGCGGTACTGGATCTCCGGATTGCCGACATGAAGAATCTGGAGATGGCCACAATCCCTGCACAGATGCAGCGCCATCGGCACCGCGGCCCGGAACACCGGATCATCGACGCTGGCGTCCGGGACCTGGAAGTTCGGCGTCCCGATGGGCATGCCTGCCATCGGGACGACAAGCTCTTGCTTGTCGGAATGACAGAGGCGGCAGGTATGGCGGACATAGAACAGATTTTTCATCGTGGAACCGAAAAATGAGATACGCGGTCGGGTGAGGCAATCCCACCCTGTGAAAACCAGACCTGCAGCAACGCGCTCAAGCGGGTCATGGGTGGCTCGAGACTTCCTTGCTCATTCCGTAGCTGGGAGTTTCCTCCGCCGCCTTCGCGGCCCTATCCGCGGAATACGAACCGCGCTCCGGACTGGCCAGCCAGATCGCACCGCCGACGAGGCCGATGATCACGCTGATGGCGCCCAGCAGGAGCGAGACCGACAGCGCTTCCTCGGAAGGCACGCCGGCCAGACCGAGGCAGGCGACCATCGCTCCCTCACGAACGCCCCAGCCGCTGATCGAGATCGGGACGGCCGTCAACAGCACCACGGGCGGAATCAAGACGATCGCATCCAGCACCGAGAGCTCCGCTCCGACACCGCGCGCCAAGACGTAGCAGGCCGCCGCGGTCACGAGATGAATGAGGAGCGCCGATCCGAACAGCAAAGCGCGGCGCTCGGACTGCAGGAGAAGAAATCTGACCAGCGTTCCGAACCGGACGAAGCTTGCGATCGCCGGATGCGCGATGAGGCGCCTGGGCAGACGGTCAAGCGTCAACAGGACCACAGTGCCGGCGAGGCCTGCCAGCGTCAGCCCGCCGATGGCCAGGATCGCGGCCTGATTGGACACGCGCGATAGCAGCAACGGCAATCCGGCCACCATCAGCACGATCAGTCCGATCAATGCGGTGAAACGGTCGGCCGCAACGCCCTTGACCGCGTCCGGCCACTGTACGCCGCGCTGGCGCAGCAGCCACATCCGCACCGCGTCCCCGCCGACCGACGACGGCAACACCTGATTGAACCAGAGGCTGATCATGAGAATGCGCCAGCCCGCGAGCCAGTCGAGCGACACGCCAAGGGCGCGCATGATCAGCTCCCACCGGCCGTTGAGCACGAAGGTCTGGAAGAAGATCAGCGCCAGCGCGAGGACGAACAGGAAAGGATCGACCGAGACGAGATGGCTGCGCAACCGCTGCAGGTCGAGACCCCGCGCGATGTAGACCAGCACGGCGATCGACAGCAGCAGCTTTACCGAAAACAGGGCCGCCTGTTTGAACCGCGACTGCATCGGGTGCTCGCCTCAGGATGCCGGATATTCCGCGCGACCAATGACGAGGTCGATCGCGGCCATCATCCAGAACTGGTGCGTGGTCTCGACAATGTTGTAGCTGCGGCTGTCGACCCAGAAATTGACGTCGCCGAGATTGCGCAGGGGATTGTCCGCGTTCATCCCGGACAGTGCGATCACGTCGAGCTTCATCGTCCGCGCCTGCGCAACCGCGTTGAGGATGTTCTTCGAGCGTCCCGACGAGCTGATCGCGACGAGGCAGTCGCCGGCACGGGCGTTCAGCCTTACGGCGTGCGCGATCCAATCCTCGAACCCGTAATCGTTGGCAAGGCACGACATCATGCTCGCGTCGCTGAAGCAGAGCGCAGGCACCGATGCATTCTTCGCAAGATCGATCGCCAGATGAGAGGCGATGCCGGCCGAGCCGCCGTTGCCGATGAAGATGACGCGGCCGCCCTGCTCTCGCGTGCGCAACCAGGCGGCGCGGGTGGCGGAGATCCCGGCAAAAACGCTGTCGTCGATCGCCGTCGCGCGATGGAGGCGCCCCACATAATCGTCGAGGAAAGCCTTGTGATCGGGATCGACGGACTCGACAGACATGGGCTGGCGGCTCGGCTGCAACATGGCGCCCTGATACCGGCTATTACTAGGGATTGCAAAGGTATAATGCTTGCAAAGTTGGCGAGCGGCTGATAGTCGGCTTTCGAGTTTTCACTTAACATTGGCGGGCCTGTTTCGCTGGGCATTCGCGTCACGGATGTTCCCCATGAAATGCATTGTCACCGGTGGCGCAGGTTTCATCGGAAGTCACCTCGTCGATCGCCTCCTCGATGATGGCCATGAGGTCATTGCGCTCGATAATTTCGTGATCGGCCGCCCTGAAAATCTGGCCTCGCGCGCCAATTCGAGCCAGTTGAAGGTCGTGCGGGCCGATGTCACCGACCTCGAAGCGATCAAGCCGTATTTCCACGGTATCGACTGGGTCTTTCACCTCGCGGCGCTGGCCGATATCGTTCCCTCCATCGCGTCCCCGATCCCGTATCATCGCGCCAATGTCGACGGCACGGTCAACGTTCTCGAGGCGGCACGGCACGCGCGCGTCAGCCGCTTCGTCTATGCCGCGTCGTCGTCCTGCTACGGCATTCCCGACGTCTATCCGACGCCCGAGAGCGCCGAGATCCGGCCGATGTATCCCTACGCTCTTACCAAGAATCTCGGCGAGCAGTGCGTCATGCACTGGTGCCAGGTCTACAAGCTGCCCGCGGTCGCGCTCCGCCTGTTCAACGTGTATGGGCCGCGCCATCGCACCACCGGCACCTACGGTGCCGTGTTCGGCGTGTTCATGGCGCAGAAGCTCGCAGGCAAGCCCTTCACGGTGGTCGGCGACGGCGAGCAGACGCGCGACTTCACCTTCGTCAGCGACGTCGCAGACGCCTTCGTGACCGCCGCGCGCTCCGATATCTCGCACGAGATATTCAACGTTGGTTCGGACAACACCTACAGCGTCAACCGGCTGGTCGAGCTTCTCGGCGGCGACAAGGTTCACATTCCCAAGCGTCCGGGCGAGCCCGATTGCACCTACGCCGACATCACCAAGATCAAACGAGTCCTGAACTGGACGCCGAAGGTGAAATTCGAGGACGGCGTTGCGACGATGCTGAAATCGATGGATCAGTACAAGGACGCGCCCCTGTGGACGGTCGACAAGATCGCCGACGCCACCAAGGACTGGTTCAAATATCTTGGTGACGACAAGGGCTCGCCGCAGGCAAGCTCTTGAACAGGTTCGCGGGATATCGTTGCCGCGAGTCGATCATTTCCGGGCGGCCATCTGAGACCTACCGGCGCTTTAGGTAATTCACATGGGTAATGCTCCGACAGACAAGCCGACCGGCCATCCGGCACCGCACGAGAAGATCAGGACGATCGAGGAGCTCGGCGTGGTTGCACGCGCCGCGCAGGCAAAGGGCCAGACCGTCGCGCTCTGCCACGGCGTGTTCGATCTCGTGCATCTCGGCCACGTCCGGCACATCCTGGCGGCGCGCAACGAGGCCGACGTGGTCATCGTGACCATCACCGCCGACCGTTTCGTCAACAAGGGCCCCGGGCGGCCGATCTTTCCGGAAAATATGCGCGCCGAGATGCTGGCCGCGCTCGGCACGGTCGACTGGGTCGGCATCAACCGGACCTCCAGCGCCGAGCCGGTCCTCGATACCGTGCGCCCCGACATCTACGTGAAGGGCTCGGATTACGAAAACCCCGAAGATGACGTCACCGGCAAGATCGCTACCGAGCGCGAGGCCGTCGAACGTCATGGTGGGCGGGTCGTCTTCACCCGCGACGTGACCTTCAGCTCGTCGTCGCTGCTGAATCGCTATTTCGACATCTACGATCCTCCGCTGCGCGACTACCTCCAGAAGGTGCGCGAAGGCGGCGGCGCCGAACGCCTGCTGAAGCTGATCGACAAGATCCAGGACATGCACGTCGTGCTGGTCGGCGATACCATCATCGACGAATACCAGTACGTCACGGCGCTCGGAAAGGCTTCAAAGGAAAACATCGTCGCTACGCAATTCAAGAACGGCGAGCAATTTGCCGGCGGCGTCATTGCCGCGGCCAATCACGTGGCGAGCTTCTGCAAATCGGTGGAGATCGTCACGACGCTGGGTGGCAACGACTACCCCGAAGAGTTCATTCGCGCGCATGTCCGCCCGAATGTCACGCTCACGCCGATCCGCATTCAAGGCCGCCCGACGACGCGCAAATTGCGATACGTCGAGTTGGGCTATCTGCACAAGCTGTTCGAAGTCTACACCATGGACGACACGCCCCTGGACGAGACCACGCGCAAGGAGATCGACAGGGTCACCGCGGAACGCGTGCGCGGCGCGGACGTGGTCATCGTCACCGATTTCGGTCACGGCATGATCGCATCCAGCACGATCGACACGTTGATCGCGAATTCCAAGTTCCTGGCGGTCAACGCCCAGAGCAACAGCGGCAACCACGGTTACAATCTGATCACGAAATATCCGCGGGCCGACTACGTCTGCATCGACGCGCCGGAAGCGCGCCTGGCGGCTACCGACAAGTTCAACGACATCGCGTCGGTGATCGAGGACGGCCTGCACGAGAAGATCGATTGCGACAACATGATCATCACCCACGGCTCCTTCGGCTGCTACCCCTTCTCGTCGAAGACCGGCGTCGCGCGCGTGCCCGCTTTCACCAAGACCGTGGTGGACACGGTCGGCGCCGGCGATGCTTTCCTGACGATTACGGCGCCGCTGGTGGCCGCCGGCGGCAATATCGAGGACGTCGCCTTCATCGGTAACGCGGCGGGCGCCATCAAGGTCGGGATCGTCGGCCACCGCAGCTCGGTCGAAAAGGCGCCGCTGGTCAAATTCGTCACCGCGTTGCTCAAGTAACGCACACGAGAAATTTGGAGAACGACAGTGATTGATCAGAAATGGAATGTGATGGTCACCGGCGGCGCCGGCTATGTCGGCAGCGTGCTGGTTCCCCGGTTGCTGGCGGCCGGCCACAAGGTCACGGTGCTCGACCTCTTCATGTACGGCGATGACGTCTTCAATGGCGTACGCGACAATCCGAACCTGCGCCTGATCAAGGGCGACATCCGCGACGAGGCCGCGATCAACGAGGCCCTGCGCGGCAACAACGCGGTGATCCACCTCGCCTGCATCTCCAACGACCCCTCGTTCGAGCTGGATCCGGGCCTCGGCAAGTCCATCAACTACGACTGCTTCCGTCCGATGGTGCGCGCCGCCAAGAAGGCCGGCATCAAGCGCTTCATCTATGCCTCCTCGTCGAGCGTCTACGGCATCAAGGACGAGGCCGAAGTGACCGAGGAACTGTCCTGCGAGCCGCTCACGGACTACTCCAAGTTCAAGGCGATGTGCGAGACCGATCTCGCCGAAGAGGCCGCGTCAGGCTTCGTGACCTGCACGGTTCGTCCGGCCACGGTTTGCGGCTACGCTCCGCGGCAGCGGCTCGACGTCGTCGTCAACATCCTGACCAATCTCGCGGTCAACACCGGCCGCATCCGCGTGTTCGGCGGAACGCAGAAGCGGCCCAATCTGCATATCGAGGACATGTCGGCGGCCTATCTGTTCCTGCTTCAGCAGGACGACGCGAAGATCGACGGCAAGACCTACAATATCGGCTACGAAAATCACTCGCTGATGAAGATCGCCGACATCGTCAAATCGGTGGTCGGAAGCAACGTCGACGTGGCCGTCGAGCCGACCGACGATCTGCGCTCTTACCACGTCTCCTCGGAGAAGATCCGCCGCGAGCTCGGATTTGCGCCGACGCACACGATCGAACAGGCCGTGTCCGGACTGGTGGACGCCTTCAAGGCCGGCCGCCTGCCGAACTCGCTCAATGATCCCCGATACTTCAACATCAAGATGATGCAGAACATCAGCCTGAAGTGAGCGGCGTGCGGATCGGCATCGATTTCGACAACACGATCATCTGCTACGACAAGGTCTTTGCCGCCGTCGCGCGCCAGCGCGGGCTGGTCCCGGAAGGCTGGGTGGGGCTGAAGACCGAACTACGGGATCTCTTGCGGTCCCGCGCCGGCGGTGAGCTTGCCTGGCAGGGGCTGCAAGGCTTCGTCTACGGCAAGGGCATTGGCGGCGCCGAGATCTATCCGGGAGTCCGCGATTTCCTCGCGGCATGCCGCAAGGCCGGATCGAGCGTCTACATCGTCAGCCACAAGACGCGGTTCGGCCATCAGGACCCCGAGCGCGTCGATCTGCGCGAGGCCGCGCGCGATTGGTTGAAGGGCGCGGGCCTCATCGATGTCGCCGATGCGGCGTTGGCGCCGGGCGATGTCTATTTCGAGGACACGCTGGCGGCCAAGGTCGAGCGGCTCGCGGGCCTGCAGCTCGATATCTTCATTGACGATCTCGTCGACGTCTTCGAGCAGCCGCATTTTCCGAAGGCGACGCGATCGATCCTGTTCACGCAATCGCGGGCGCCTCATCCCCACCATTGCCAGCCGATCGCGACGTGGGCGGATATAAGCCGCGGAGTGTTCGCGCCATGAGCGAGGCGGAGATCAGCGTACAGGCTGCGATCTCGATCGGCAGCCGCCTCTCCGGGACACCGGTCGCGGCCGCCCAGCCGGCGCGGTCCGGCGGCAACAACAGGGTGTTTCGGCTGGAGATGGCGGAGGGTCCACCCCTCGCCCTCAAGCAATATCCCTCCGACGGGCGCGATCGCCTGGGACAGGAATATGACGCGCTGTCGTTTCTGTCGCGCCACGGCATCATGTCGACACCGCGCCCGGTCGCGCAGGACGCGGATACGTTTTGCGCGTTGTATCAATGGTTCGAGGGCGAAGCGGCGGTGCTGCATCCCCATGAAGGCGACGCCGACCAGCTGGCCGATTTCCTGATCGAATTGCAGAAGCTGCGCAAAGCCGAGGGTGCGCAGGCTTTGCGGAACGCCTCAGCCAGCATCTTTTCGCCCGAGGAAGCCGTCGCTCAGTACGAGCAGCGTCTGGACGGACTCAGGCAGGCCTCGGTTGATCATGCCGACCTGCGCACTTTCATCGACGGCAGCCTGGTTCCCAGCACTGCCGCCGCCATTCGGCGCCTCCGTCGGCGCTATGCGGAACTGGGCCGGGATCCCGCAGCGGACCTGGCACCCGCCCATCGCGCATTGAGCCCGTCGGATTTCGGATTGCACAACGCGCTGCGCACCGAAGATGGCAGGCTGCGCTTCATCGACTTCGAATATTTCGGCTGGGACGACCCGGTCAAGCTCGTGTCCGACACCGCGATTCACCCAGGCAGCGATCTGCCCGAGGCCAGCGCAAATCGATTGATCGAACGGCTCTCGCGCGCCTTCGAGGCTGGGGATGACGCGTTTGCGATCCGCCGTGACGTACTGTATCCTGTGTTCGGGGCGATTTGGTGCCTGATTGTCCTGAATGCTTATTTGCCGGAAAGCCGCTCCCGGCGCGCCCTGGCTGCGCAAGGTGGCGATCTGACGGTCCGCCTTGCCGGCCAGCTCGACAAAGCCCGTCGGCTCCACCAAACGATTTGCCAACGTGATCCAGATCTCACCCCACGCTGAAGCCGCCCTCACCTGCACGCTGGACGAGCGCAGCCTTTATTTGCGCCGCCTGGTCCTCGGCTCTGTCCGTTCTGCGGGACGCGGCCATGTCGGACCCGCCCTGTCGCTGATCGAGATGGTCCGCGTGCTCTACGACGACGTGCTGCGGATCGACCCGAACAACCCGCGCGATCCCGATCGCGACCGCGCGATCCTCAGCAAGGGACACGGTTGTCTGGCGCTCTATGCGCTACTCGCCGATCGCGGCTTCTTCCCGCTGTCCGAGTTGGACGGCTTTTGCGGCCCCGACAGTATTTTGGGCGGACATCCCGAATATGGCATGGTGCCGGGCGTCGAGGCGTCAACCGGCGCGCTCGGGCATGGTCTGTCGATCGGTGTCGGTCTTGCGCTCGCCGCCCGCATGCGCGAGCGCAGCTACCGGACCTTCGTCCTGCTCGGCGACGGCGAGATCAACGAGGGATCGGTGTGGGAGGCCGCCATGAGCGCGGCCAAGCACGGGCTCGATAATCTGGTCGCGATGATCGACTACAACAAGCTCCAGAGCTACGGGCCGACCGATTACGTCCTGCCGCTGGAGCCGCTTGCGGACAAGTGGCGCAGCTTCGGCTTCGCCGTGCAGGAGCTCAATGGCCACGACGTCGGCGCCTTGCGTACTGTCCTGAAGCAGGTCCCGGTCGTTCTGGGCAAGCCCACCGCGATCATCTGCCATACCGTCAAGGGCAAGGGTCTGCCGGCCGCAGAATCCAACGCCGATTGGCATCACAAAAACAAGCTGACCGACAGCGAGCTCGACGCCATCCGCGTCGCCGTCGGCGATTTTTGATCGGCTCCCGATGCGCAACACCGCGATGAACATGGTCCACAAGCTCGCCACGCGCGACGAGCGAGTGCTTTACATCGGCTCCGATCCCGGCGCGGGCACGCTGCGCGCGATGAGCAAGGAGTTTCCCAAGCGCCATTTGATCGAGGGCATTTCGGAAGCGCACATCATCGGTATGTCGGCAGGTCTGGCGATGGAAGGCTTCGTTCCCTACGTCAACACCATCGCGACCTTCCTCACCCGCCGCTGCTACGAGCAGGTGGCCGTCGATCTTTGTCTGCACAATCTGCCGGTGCGGCTGATCGCCAATGGCGGCGGTCTCGTCTATGCACCGCTCGGCCCCACGCACCAGGCGATCGAGGACATCGCCATCATGCGGGCGCTGCCGAATATGACGGTGGTTTGCCCGTGCGACGCCGACGAGGCCGCGCGGCTGATGGAAAAGACGCTCGACTGGACCGGTCCGATCTACATCCGGCTGGGCAAGGGTGGCGACGCGATCGTCTCGAAGGCCGAGCACGGTTTTGAGATCGGCAAGGCCATCCTGATGCGGCCGCCGGGTGACGTCCTCATGGTGACGACCGGCATCATGCTTCAGCGCGCCATCGCAGCAGCCGACCTGCTGGCGGCGCAAGGCATTCGCGCCGGCATCCTGCACATGCACACGGTGAAGCCGTTCGACGCCGAAGCGCTGCTGCAGGCGGTTCGCGGCGTCAAGCTCGTGGCAACGCTGGAGGAGCACGTGCCCTCCGGCGGCCTCGGCAGCGCGGTCGCGGAGACGTTGATCGACAAGCTCGGTTCAGGCCTGCCGGCGATGCTGCGGCTGTCGCTGCCGGACCGCTTCATGCACAATTACGGCTCGCAGGACTCGCTGCTGAAGAAGCACGGACTTTCCGCGGCCGCGATTGCAACCTCGATCGAGCGCGCGCATGCCGCCTCGCACGCCCCCTCTCCTCAACTCCATTCCACCTGACGGGTCACATGTACGACGTTCGATATTCCTATCTGCTCGAGCAATTCTCCGACCCCGCCCCCATCCTGGCCGAGATCGGCCGGCTGGTTGCGACTGGCGACTTCACCCTTGGCAAGCCGGTCGCCGAATTCGAGAAGCGCTTTGCCGACCTGATCGGCGTGCGTCACGCCATCGGCGTCGGATCCGGCACCGATGCGCTCAAGTTACCGCTCAAGGCGCTCGGCATTGGCCATGGCGATGAAGTCATCACCGCCGCCAACACCTTCATCGCCACCGTCGGCGCCATTGCGGAGACCGGCGCGACGCCGGTGTTGGTCGACTGCGACGATTCGTTCTGCATGAACGTCGACCAGGTCGAGGCCGCCATCACCAACAAGAGCAAGGCGATCATGCCGGTTCAGCTGACCGGCGAGGTCACCGACATGGGCAAGCTGATGGCGATCGCCCAGCGTCACAACCTGCCTGTTGTCGAGGACGCCTGCCAGGGCATCCTGTCCGAGTTTGCGGGCAAGCGCTCCGGCACCCACGGCATCGCCGCCGGCTTCTCGCTGCATCCGCTCAAGAACCTCAACGTCTGGGGCGACGCCGGCGTCGTCGTCACCAATGACGACGGCATGAACGAGAAGCTCCGCCTGATCCGCAATCACGGCATGAAGAACCGCGACGAGATCGCCATCCTCGGCTGCAATTCGCGGCTGGATTCTCTGCAGGCCGTGGTCGGTAACTGGCTGATCGGCCAGACCAGCGAGATCACGCGGCGCCGCATCGAGAATGCGGCCTATTACGACGCTGGCCTTGCCGGCCTGCCTGGCCTGCGCGTCCCGCCGCGCCGGCCCAACGTGAAGCACGTCTACCATCTTTACATGGTGTTCGCCGAGCGCCGCGACGAGCTCTACCAGTACTGCCTGGACAATGGCATCGAGGCCAAGATCCACTATCCGATCCCGCTGTATCAGCAGGAAGGCCTCAGGCATCTCGGTTACGCGCCCGGCACCTTCCCGGTCACCGACCGCCACGCCAAGGAAGTCATCAGCTTCCCCGTCGACCAGCATCTGAGGCGCGCACAGCAGGACCGCGTCATCGAGACCGTCAGGAAATTCTGCCATGGACGCTGACACCGGTCGCCGGCGCATCGGTTACGTCAATCTTCCCGCGCAATTCGAGGAAGAACGCGCCGAGATCATGCAGGCGGTCGAGGGCGTATTCCAGCGCGGTGATTTCATCGGCGGCGCAGCGGTCGGAAAGCTCGAGGAGGAATTGTCCGCCTATCTCGGCTCGCCACATGTCGTGACGCTGAATTCAGGCACCGATGCGCTGATCCTCGCCTTGCGGGCGCTCAACATCGGTCCCGGCGACGAGGTGATCACCCCGCCGAATTCGTTCGTGGCATCGACCGCCGCGATCATCGCAGTCGGCGCGACACCGGTGTTTGCGGACGTGCTGCCGGACCAGAACATCGATCCGGCCGCGGTCGAGGCCGCCGTCACGCCGCGCACCAAGGCGATCATGCCCGTGCATCTGACCGGGCGCATGGCCGACATGGCCCCACTGATGGCGATCGCGGACAAGCACGCGCTCGCCGTGATCGAGGACAGCGCCCAGGCGGTCGGCTCGACCTATGACGGCCGGATGAGCGGCACCATCGGAACGTTCGGCTGCTTCTCCGCCCATCCTCTGAAGAACCTCAATGCCGCCGGCGATGCCGGTTTCCTCGTCACTGCCGACGCCGAGCTCGCCGCACGAATCCGCCGGCTGCGCAATCACGGTCTGATCAACCGCAGCGACGTCCAGGAGTGGGGCATCGTGTCACGGCTCGACACGCTCCAGGCCGAGGTGCTGCGGATCCGCCTGCGCCATCTGCCCTCCGTGATCGAACGCCGACGACGCAGCGCCGCGCAATACCGCGCCGAGCTCGCCGGGCTTCCTCTGTTCATTCCGCCCTGCCGCAACATCGAGTTCAACACCTTCCATACCTTTGTGGTGCAGACCGACCGCCGCAACGATTTCCAGAAATATCTGGCCGACAAGGGCATCGAGACCGCCATCCACTATCCGGTCCCGATCCACCTGCAGCCGGCGGCGGCGCATCTGGGTCACGGCCGCGGCGCGTTCCCGGTTACGGAACGACAGGCGGACCAGATCCTCACGCTTCCGATCAACCAGTTCCTGTCGGCCGCCGATATCAGCTATATCTGCGCGACCGCCCGGGAGTATTTTGCATGACGGATACGGACTTCATTCAGGCCGACGAGCAGGCACTGGCGCAGCGCTTCATCGACGACGGCTTCGTCACCACGCCGGCCGACGATCGCGCCGGGCTCGATCGCATCCAGCGGCGCGCAGCCGAGCTCGCGGCGGACTATCTGAAGCTGCCGCACAGCAACGATCCCTACGCGATGCTCGACAGCATCCACACGCGGGTGAGCGTCGACGATCTCAACGGCCTGCGGCTGCACGTCTTCAACGGCCTCAACGCCGAGCCCTGGTTCCGGCCGACCTATTTCCGTCTGGCGCGCTCGACGATCGAGACCATCGTCGGCAACGAGCTCTGCATGCAGCGCCGCGTCAATCTCAGCATCCAGATGCCCGGCGACGATTCCTCGCTGCTCGCCACCCATTCCGACGTCTGGTCGGGCGACTCGCCGTTCGAAGTCGTGGTGTGGGTGCCGCTGGTCGACGTCCACAGCACTAAGGCGATGTATCTGCTGCCGCCCTCACTGAACGGCGACATGCAGGACCGGATGGCAAGCCTGCGCAGCGCCGAGGAGTTGTACAAGACCATCAAGCCGCACGCGACCTTCATCGAGATTCCCTACGGCCACGTGATGCTGTTCAATCAAACCCTGATGCACGGCAACCGCGTCAACGAGGAGCCCGGCACGCGCTGGAGCATGAACTGCCGGTTCAAGAGCATCATGTCGCCCTACGCGGACAAGCGCTTCGGCGAGTTTTTCGAGCCGATCCTGCTGCGTCCGGCGACACGGGTCGGCATGCAATACAAGCTGCCGGGAGGCTTCCATGGCTGAGCGAGCCGGCCATCGCGGCTATATCGGCGCGCGGCCGCTGAACGGCAGTCGTACCCCGCAGCACGTCCAGAACATCGTGATCCGCGACTACGCGCGGCGGAAAGACCTGCAATTTCTGCTCAGCGCCGTCGAGCACATCATGCCCGGCAGCTACATGGTGCTCGAGGACATCATGGACGAGTTGCCCCGCCTGAAGGGGCTGATCCTCTACAGCATCTTCATGTTGCCGCCCGACGAGGCACGGCGACGACAGATCTACGACCGCGTTCTGCGCGAAAGCTGCGACCTCCACGCCGCGGTCGAGGAGATCACGCTGTCGTCGCAGAAAGACATCCAGGCCGTCGAGGACATCCTGCTGGTCAATAAATACGCGACCATCCTGTGACGATGCCGCGGACCGGTTCGGCCCCATGACCGAGATCAACCTGCTCCAGCCAATGCACGCATCGACCAGGCGGAACTACGTTCAGCGCGTGGTCGAGCACGACAAGGCGGAATCCGCCACTGTGGCGCGGCAATGGGGGTACGACTATTGGGACGGCGATCGGCGCTACGGCTATGGCGGCTATCGCTATGACGGACGCTGGCGCCCGCTCGCCCAGACCCTGATCGATCGCTACGGCATCAAGCCCGGAATGAGTGTGCTCGACGTCGGCTGCGGCAAGGGCTACCTGCTCTACGAGTTCACGCAACTCGTCCCCGACCTGACGGTCGCCGGCATCGACATCTCCGACTACGGCATCGCCAATGCCAAAGAGGAGGTGCGGCCGCGCTTGAAGGTCGGCAGCGCCGTCGAGCTGCCCTACCCCGATCACAGCTTCGATCTCGTGGTGTCGCTTGGCGTGCTGCACAATCTTCCGCTCGAGGACGTCTTCCGCGCCGTGCCAGAGATCGAGCGTGTCGGGCGCGGCGCGTCGAAATATCTGATGGTCGAATCCTTCCGCAACGAGCGCGAGAAGGCGAATCTGCTTTACTGGCAACTCACCTGCCTGAGCTTCCACGGTCCGGAAACATGGGCCTGGATCTACGACAAATGCGGATACCGGGGCGACCATGGGTTCATCTTCTTCGAATGAGGCGACGAGCCCGCGGCGGCCGACGTCGCTGCGCGCGCAAAATCCCGAGGTCTATTATTCGGGCGCTGCTATCGTCACGGCCGATGACGCCACGATCGCGGAGCTGAAGCGCATCGCCGCCGCCAACCCGCGTCTGCGCAGCCGGCTGTGCACGCACCCCGATCCCTCGTCCGGCCTGCACGAGATGCTGATCGTGCATCATCGCGAAGCCTATGTGCGGCCCCACAAGCATTTTGGCAAACCTGAATCGTTTCACCTGATCGAAGGCACCGCGCAGGTCGTGATCTTCGAGGACGACGGACGCATCCGCGACGTGTTGGAAATGGCGCCGTATGGCCGGGGCGCCCTGTGCTATTACCGGATGCCCGAACAGGTCTTCCACTCGATCCTGATCACCTCGGAGTGGCTGGTGTTCCACGAAACCACCGCCGGCCCGTTCGACCCCTCCCGCACCGCCTTTCCCGACTGGGCCCCCGCTGGCGGCGACGCCGCCGAGGTCCAGGACTACGTCACAAGGATGGCTGCACTCGCCACGGAGCATCTGGCGAGAAAATAGACTCCCAACGCTATCGCTGCGCGAGGATCCCGCTGCGAATGATCGAGGACGACATCAGCCGATGAAGCCGCCTGCAAAAGCACTGGTTACTCTGGCCAAGTTCGCCGTCTCGATCGGCATCCTCGTATTGTTGCTGCGAACCCAGGATTTGTCGTCCCTGCAAGCCGATCTTCTCGCTGTCAAACTGGAGATGTTGGCGCTCGCGGTGCTGCTGCTGCTTGTCCAGACCTTCGTGCTTTGCCACCGCTGGATCCTGATCCTCCGCGCCATGAACGTGGCCCTGGATTGGCTGCCCGGCTGGCGCATTCTCATGGTCAGCACCTTTTTCAACCAGGTGCTGCCCGCAGGCGGCGACGCGGTCCGGATCTGGATGCTGCGGCGGCATGGCGTGCAATGGTCGCCGACCATCGGCAGCATCGTGGCCGATCGCTTTCTTGGTCTGTTGGCGCTCGCTCTCGTCATATTGACGGGAGTGCCTTTCCTATTTTCGCGAACCAGCGAGAATTCGCTTCTGTTCGCCGTCGTCGGCTTTGTATGGGCCACGTGCTTCGGTGCAATCGCTCTGCTCACAATGGATCGGTGGCCCGCACGCATAACCGCCGCCCTTCCGGTCAAACTCGTACAATGCGCGATACTCGTCAGGAATCCGCTTCTGGCGCCCCGAGGGCGCGCAACGTTGATGGGATCCGCCACCTTGATCCCTCTGATCAATGTTGCAGCCTGCTATGCCCTCGCCAACGGACTGGATGCGCAACTGTCCGCGCTGGACGCATTTATTTTCATTCCGCTTGTTACTCTTTTGTCCGCGGCCCCGATATCTATCGGAGGTTGGGGCCTGCGAGAAGGCGCGATGGTTGCTTCTCTCAGCTTGGCAGGGCTCGCCGCCGACAAAGCTCTGGGCATATCGGTTCTCCTCGGGCTGTGCGGCCTGATCGTCGGGCTGTTCGGCGGCTTGGTGTGGCTGGTCGCGCCGGAACGGGCCCACTTCACCAGCCCGGCCTGGGCTCCCGCCGAACGAACCGACGCCGCACCGATTTAGTCCTCACGCAGGCGAGCCTTTCGTAGAGGTCGGACACCGCGACGCCACCCACGCGGATCCCGTCCGGCGAACTCTTCATATCGATCGTTCTCGCAAGCACAGCCCGCCAGCATTTTGGCACGCTCCCCGGTTGCTATTATTGAACTGAGTGGCGCTTCCCCTGTTGCGTAACAATGCGGATTGTTGATTGCGATTTGTGTCCATCCAAATTGACAGTGACCTGCCGCAGCGGCGGAACGCGACAGCAGTCTCAACGTCAGCTGGTGGGATTGCTCGGCTAAGCCTGTGATGGTAAACGCTGCCTTGGGGCAATGGGGGCTAGGCGTGGTTTTAATTGATACAAGAATTCTCAACCTGGCTGCCGTCTTCGGTCCGGCGTTTACCCTCTCTTGGGTTTCCGCGACTGGAACGCTCTAGTGCAGCAAACCCGGGAATACTCGATCGCGGCCAGAGCCGTTGTAGCCGCTCTCCTTGGATGCGCCGCAGCTTACGTGGCGCTATTGCTGTTGAAAGATTATCTTCCGGCGTTTCAATGGAACTTCGACGACGGCTTTGATCTGTCAGCAGCTCAGAAGAACTGTGACGTGTGCAAGAAGGCTTTCTACGGATCGTTCTTCCTATGCGCGCCGATTGCAGCCGCAGCTGCGTTGTACACGTCGCATCGATCGTCGGGTTCAGTCACGCTGAGCACGATCACGGCGGGATTGGTTTATCTTGCTCTCTATGCGGCAAGCGATCGGAGCCGTTTCTGGATTGCACTGATCATTCTCGCGATCGCGGCCGTCACCGTCGGAATTAACCGGCGGGCCAATACTTACTTCCCCTCCATAGAATCTCCGACTGATGCCCCATTTGCTGTGGGGCTGATCGATCTGCTTCCGGTCGCGTTTCTTGTCCTGCTGCTGGTACCGTCCGACCTCGAACGCGTGACGTCGGTCGTGCAGAACGAGTCGCATAAGGTCAGCTACTTCATCGGGCCCGCGCTCTACGACTACGCTTCCGGCCTGGTTCCCGGGCTGGACTATCACTCACATTATGGTCCGGCACTCGGTCGTTTCTTTCATCCCATCATGGGAGACGGTTGGAAATCGGCGGCCATGCGAGTGGTCGAGTTGAACATCGCGATCACGCTTGCCGTCTATGTGCAGGCATATTTTCTTTTGACGTACCTGATCAGATCGCGGCTCGCAGCGATCTGCCTCGTCGCAGCACTGGCTGTGCTGGCTTTCTCCACCACCAATCACTTTTACTCGCCGTCCGCTTACCCTACGCGATTTCCCCTGCTGATCGTGTTCGCGCTCGCGATCGGCCTACATTGCGCCGACCCCAAACGTCCTGGCTGGCTGATTGCATCAGCGATCATGTGCGCAGTCTCGCTGCTCTGGCAGACGGAGATCGGGCTGTTCTTCTTCGTGACCGGCATCTTTGTTGCCGCGATCGCCGGCGGATTCCCGAACTATCGCAAAGCGCTCGTATTCGCCATCACAACGACTTTGGCCGCGACATTGCTGTGCCTGCTGCTATTCGGATCGCGAGCCCTGTCACTGACGTTCCTGATCGAATGCTTCCGCCCGCTCGTGCTCTACGGGACCGGCTGGGGAAGTTCGCCGATCAAATGGACTCTGAGCTGGAGCGTGATCTACAATTTGCCGCTCCAGATTGTCGGATGCATCACGGTGGGCTGGGCGTCGATCAGACTGTCTCGGGCAGACTCCGCGCGCGACCGCTTTGTGACCGGGATCCTGTTGGCGCTGTCGATGATCGGCATCGCGCTGATGATCAAATGGGTCAACAGGACGCTTGACGCGGTCTGGCACCAGAACGCCTTGCCGCTGGCGATCGTCACGGCTTGGTGGGCTCATCAGTTCTCTGCCGGGTGGCGGCCAGCGTCCAGGAGAACTGCTGGCGCCATGGCGCTGGTCGCAGCGATCGCTGCGCTGCTGTTTGTGCAGGACAAAATCAACCCGCACCCCTATGGCCTGAGATCATACGCAAACTATCCCAGCCTCCTGAGATGGCCGTTCATGTCCCCATCTCCTGGTGCGTGGCAGGAAGACTTTGGCCGGATCACGGAAACCGAAACGAAGTTCATCCAAGACAACTCGAAGCCCGGTGAACGCGTCCTCGTCATTGCCTTCATGGACTGGGCTTATCTGGCTCAGGCTCACCGGGCGCCCAAAGCCTATTTCATGCCGTTGCTCGTCGCCTTTGACGAGCACTTCGTCGGCCCATCGATGGACGATGCGGACCGCCTATTCTACGACAACATCGTCGAAACCCGGCCCAAATCGCCGCGGGTCCGCGAGGTTCTGGAACGCATCAAAAAGGACTTTGTGCCGGTTCAAACGAAAGGCAACCTGACGCTTTACGAGAGGCGGCATTGATCGCGGCCGCGTCCCCGAGCTCGAGACCCGCCCATGGATAGTCATAGCGCCACTCGCTCATCGAACGGAACCGACATGCCTTGCAAGACCTCCCGTCGGTTGATACCTGCTCCTTTTTCGAAAGGTGCCGGCGGGAGACGGTTTCGCCGGCCGCACTTTAGGTGTATCCCGGCTACTGAATACGTCATGGTCGGTACCCCGGTTTCACTGAAAATCGCCTGCCGGACCAGTCATACGCGAGAATAGCCCGTGACCGACCATTGCCGCCTTTGCCATTCGACCAACCTGCGTCCGGTCATCGACCTCGGACTGATGCCGATTGCACATCGGCTGCGGCACAGCCGAAACGAGCAGGAGGAACGGTATCCGTTCGAGGTGCTGGCCTGCGGCGATTGCGGCCTGCCCCAGATCGTCAAGCCGATCGATCCCGACATTCTGTACCGCCAGTTCAACTACAATTTCAGCAGCTGGAAGCCCGAACCGCACCAGGTCGACGAGCTCGATACCATCGCGAAATTCTCGAACCATCAGTCCGTGTTCGAGATCGGATGCAACGACGGCCTTTTCATGGACAGGCTGCGCGAGCGCGGCACCAAGATCATGGTCGGCGTCGAACCCAATCCGGTGTCGGGCAAGATCGCTCGCGAGCGCGGCATCAAGGTCTATGCCGACATGCTCAGCCCGGAGATGGCTCACGACGCAGTCGCTCAGTCCGGCAAGTTCGACCTCGTCATATCGCGCCAAGTGCTCGAACACATCGTCGATTTTGAGAACTTCTTCGCCTGCGTGAAGATCGCGCTGAAGGAGGATGGGCTGCTGTTCATCGACGTGCCTGATTTCGCCCCCGGCTCGGCAGTGGGAGACCTCTCCGTCCTCTGGGAGGAGCACGTCAGCTATTTCACCGAACCGACCCTGCTCGCGCTGCTGGCGCGCCACGGCTTCGAGGCGGTGTCCGTGAAGAAATACAATTTCAGCGGCGGCAGCCTCGCGATCGCGGCCCGCCGTGCCCCCAGGGATGTGACGCCCCCGCCTGCGCCGTCCGGCGCCGGCGAGAAATTCGGTCAGCGCGCACGAGAGTACGGCGCACGTCTCCGCCCAATTCTCGCGAAAGCTCGCGCCAACGGCACCGAGATCGCCATCTACGGCGCCGGCTGCCGCGCCTGCACCTTCACCAATGCCCACGAGCTGGCGGATCTGGTTGACCTCTCGGTCGACGATCAGAAAGAGCGCCAGGGGCTGTTCCTGCCGGGCACCGGCATTCCGATCCGCTCGCCCGACGACCTCGCCGGCAACTCGAATCCGCTCGTCTGCCTTCTCGCCGTGAACCAGGAAAACGAGGGCAAGGTCAGCACCCGGCTGCGCGAGAACTTGAGGCGTCCGCTGCACATCGTTTCGATCTTCGCGCCCTCCGACATCTGGAGTGAGCTCGATCAGCTTGAAGCTGCCGCAGGGTCGCGGCATGACTGAAGACAAGCTCTTCAACTATTACGAACGTCAGGATGTTCTGCCGACGTTCGGGAATTTCAAGTCGGCCACTGAGCTCGAGGCCTACGCCAGCCAGCGGCGTGAACTGTTTTCGGACAAGCTGGTGCTGCCGCCACGGCTCTTCCGCGATGCCGAGGTGCTCGAATTCGGTCCCGATTCCGGCGAGAACGCACTGGTGTTTGCCGGTTGGGGCGCGAACATGACGCTCGCCGAACCGAACCGGCATGCACACCCGAAGATCGAGGCCTATTTCGCGCATTTCGGCTTGACCGAACGCCTCCGCCAGCTCGCACTGGCCGATGTCGAGGGATTCGGCAGCGACCGCGGTTTCGACATTATCGATGCCGAAGGCTTCATCTACACGGTGCAGCCGAGCGAAAAGTGGCTCGGCATCTTCCACCGCCTGCTCAATCCGGACGGTTACGCCGTCGTGTCTTATTACGAGCGCTATGGCGGCTTCTTCGAGCTCGCGCTCAAGGCGATCCATACGGCCGGCAAGGCATTGTCGGGACGCGCCGCGCTCGAAACGGCGAAGATGCTGTTCGAAGCGAAGTGGAACAGCATTCCGCACACCCGCAGCTTTGAATCCTGGCTGATGGACGTGCTCGAAAATCCGTTCGTCCGGCATCGCTACTTCCTCGATGCGGCCGCCTTGTGCACGGCGGCGCATGAACAGGGATTCGACGTCCATTCGGCGTGGCCCGCCTACCGCGACAGCCTCGACATCTACTGGCACAAGAAGGTCCTGCCCGGTGACGAGAAGCTGCGTCGCGCCGCACGCCATCTCGACCGCAGCCGCCTGAGCTTCCTCGGGGGGCGAAAGCTCTATCTGGTCGGCAAGGCGGATGCAGTGCAGGCGATCTCGGGAGCGATCGAGGCGCTGGTTCTCGACGTCGATGCGATGATCGACGATCCCTTCGGCGAGAGCCTTCCGCGCGTTGTCGCGGGCCTCGCGTCCCTGCGCGAGACGATCCGCACGAGCGACATTCTCGCCGACGATACCGCCGACATCGAAGCCATGATTGCGACGCTCGACAGTTTTCATCGCATCTTCGGCGCGATCGGGCGACGAGATGCGTCCGCGGTCGCCGCCCTCACCCAGTCGGATCCGGCATTCATCAACACCTGGGGACAGCCCGCGCATTTCCTCGTCGTCCGGAAGCGCTTCAAGGGATCGTAGCCAGTGAGGCCAGGCATTGGCATCATCGGAACGGGCATGGTCGGCCAGATGTGCCACCTCGCCAATTTCGCAGCCAATCCCGCCTGCCGTGTCGTCGCGATCGCCGATCTCCGGCCTGACCTCGCTGCCGCCGCGGCGCAGAGGTTCGGCATTGCCCGGGTTTACGGCACGCATCGCGAGTTGCTTGCGGACAGCGCGGTGTCCGCCGTCGTCGTCGTGACGAGGCGCCGTGCTACCGGCCCGATCGTTCTGGACGCGTTGAACAGCGGCAGGCACGTGCTCTCGGAAAAGCCGATGGCCTACACGACGGCCCAGGCCATTTCGCTGGTCGAAGCTGCGCGGCGGCAAAATCTCGTCTACAGCATCGGCTACATGAAGCGTCACGATGCCGGTGTGGCACGGGCGCTGCAGGTGCTGACACGGTTGCGCAATGACCGCTCGCTCGGACGCATGATCCGGGCAAGAGGCTGGTGCTTCGGCGGCGACACTGGCCGCTCGCACGATAATTTCGTAATGACCGGCGAGGCGCGACCGGACGGGCTTGAGCTCTGGCAGGATGGTCCCGACTGGATGCCGCGCGCGATGCGTCCCGGCTACGACAATTTTCTGAACGTCTTCAGCCATATCATCAATCTGGCGCGCTACCTGCTGGGATCCTCGCCAACGGTCGCCGAAAGCGCGATCGAGACTTCAGGAGCCGCGCGCATAACGCTCGACTTCGACGGTGTCGCCTGCACGCTGGATCTCGTGAACGGGGCAGAGGGTGCCTGGCGCGAGGGACTGACGATCGATTTCGAACACGGCGCGGTGACCCTGGAATTGCCCCCACCCTTTGCCGAGCAAGAGGCGGAGGTCATCGTCGATCACGATGGTCGAAGCACGCGGCTGGCGGGTGAGAAGAGCTGGGCATTTCGGCGCCAGGCCGACGCCTTCGTTTCCGATATCGCCGAGCGACGCCTACCTCTTGCCTCCGGCGAGGATTCGGTGACGGACATCTCGCTTGCCGAGACGGTTTGGAAACAGCGGATTAGCGGCTAGGCGCGGCACTCTTGCTTGCGCCGTCAAGCGGCAGGATGCCCGCGATCGGGCCAACCATGATCTTGACCTGCGCAAGCTGAGCCAGAAACTCTGCAACATCGCAGCGCCCCAGCAACCGGCATGCGTAGTATTTTCGCACCAGGGTCTGGTTCGGCGCGGCTCCCGGGCCCGGCTGCAACGCGATCGTCGCCTGGGCCCCTGAGGGATCGAAATGATGGAATGCACTTCCCGGCGCCTTCCTTGCCTCGTCCATTCCCTGCAGGATGTCAGGCCGCTCCGCGCGCAGCGCAAATCCGAAGAATGGCTGATTGCCCCAGGCAAGGCGGAGCATACCGGTGACCTCGGCGAGGCCGAACGGCACGTGCCGGGACGGGTAGTCGACAAAGCCGTCATCGAGCGCATAGACCGTCGCCGCGGGCTGGACCCGGCCGGCAAGGTCGCGCGCCAGCGCCTCCTGCTTCAGCGTTCTCGCCTGCATGAAGACATAGTCGCTCCACAGCATGCCGATCGACATGATCAAGGCAGGCCCGAACATGACCGCAAAGGCAGCGCCGGGGCCGGTCCAACGTTCGGCCTGTCGCTTGAAGGCAAGCAGCGTCAGCGCCGACGGCAGGCCGAACATCAGCAGATGACGGCTCTCGTAAAAATGCGTCGATGACGGCCGCAGGCCGGAGATCAAATAGGGCGATGAAAGCGCGAGGAACAAGACCATGGCGAGCACGAGCGGCAAGGCGATCGCTAATCTAGACGTAGTCGGCTTCGTGGCGGGACGCAGCAACAGCAAGATGATGCCGACGAGCACCGCGGTCAGGATGAAGAGCGCCGGGACCTGGATTGCCGCCCGGATCGCGTGGGACATGACGTCCCTGTAACCGGTGACGAAAAACGCCCACCACCCCTTCGCCAACTCGCCAAGCGTCGGGAAATGGGCGTCATAATGCTGCACGTACACGCCGATCCGCTTGAACCAGATATTGAGCGTGCCCCAGTAGATCAGAGGAAGCACCATCAGCTCCGGATAACCGAGGGCGCAGCGCCAGGCTGCGAACCATGTGCGGCGAACGAATCCATCCGCCGCACTGCCGCCCCGCCATATCGCAACGAAGAGACCGAGCACCACGAAGGCATAGAGCACGATCGTCGAGTTGAGTGCGAAGCTCAGCAGGAACACGAGCGCACAGGCCACGCGAAGCAGCACGCGCCGCAGGCCGCGGGCGCGGAAGGCCAGCGTCAACAGCCATGCGCCGACGAACAGGAGCCCGAAGCTGAAGACGTAAACCGCGTTCGCCTTGCCCGCCCAAAGCTGATAGCCGGGATAAGTCCAGACGATCAGCGCGAAACCGACCGCCTCGGCACGGTCGAGCAGACCGAGACGCGTTGCCGTCAGCGCCAGCGATATTGCGCCGAAGACGATTCCAGCCAACGCCAGCGATACCATTGCGGCGACCGGGGCGCCCGTCCAGTTTGCGAAGGTGTCGTAGCTGTAGAAGATCGGATGACCGGCGCCGTTCAGCAGGAAATCGATGTCGATGAAATAGTCCGGACGCGGCTTGAGCACCAGCCAGTCGTCCATGAAGAGACCATCGTTCAGGAGCATCGGCGCATGCGCAGCCAGCAAGGCGACGACGAGGACGACTATCGCACGCAGCAATGGGGACATCTCGGTCGGAGGAACGGCATCGCCGGCGAGGATTCGCACGTCGACGTGATGTCCGCAAGAGCGACCATGACGGGCTCCCTTGACCCGAAAAATACGACCTCCTATAGACCTTGCTCTGGCAGGGCCTCAGGGGCGTCCGGGACGATTTTCCGCAATGAACATGCTACCGGGCCCGGCGCAAGCCGCTGCGATTGGTCTCAGTGTCGTGCTGCCGCTGCTGCTGCTGTGCTACGCGCGCATCGCCGCCACCGGCGGGTCCGGCCGCCGCTTCCGGCTCGGCTGCGTCAGCATCATCGCGCTTTACGCGATCGCCTGCATCGCGCTCCCCGGTCAACGCCATTTCGACGACGTGCTGGGCGGCCTGTTCCTGTTGGCGACGGCGATGATGTTTTGCTACATCCTGTTCAGCCTGCTGGCCTGGGGCTTTACGCTGACGCTGCTGACGGCACTCGTGAAGGCCGGGCGTCCCCTCACCCTGGAGCAATGGACGGTCGCCTACATGCAGGGCGGAGATCTCGGCACCTTCACCCACAACCGCCTGAAGCTCCTCGTCGGCGCGGGCATGGTGATCACGGCGGACGGCAGGCTGGCTCCGACGGCGAAGGGCGTGGCGGTCGCGCGTCTCGTCAAGCTCGTCCGTCTGTCGACCGGACTTGGGTGAGCGGCCGCGATGTCCTTCATGATCGGGCTCCTCGCCGCCGTCACCTTCGCCGTGCTGGCCCCTGCCTTGCAGTTGATGGCCCGCGCTCGCGAATGGAAATTTGGACCCGTGATGCTGCTCGCGATCGCCGCGATCGTCACCCACGGTCTCGGCGTGATGCTCGGAATCTTCGTCGTCCCGCAATTTCAGTACTGGGACGCCGCGTCGATTTTCGGGTTTTGCGTCATGGGCTACGTCTTCGCTTTTGGCGCAGTGTACAAGTCGGTTTCCCTGGACATTCTGCTCGGCGTCGTCGACCGGCCTGAGCGACGGGCTCCGCTTTCGGAAATCGTCGAACAGCAGGTTCCAGCTCTGTTCCAGGGACGAATTGGGAACCTCGTCGATGGCGGTCTGGTCGAACCGGCCGATTCCCACTTCACGGCAACGGCGGCGGGCCGGACCATGGCAAGCCGAGTCGGACAGCTGCGTCGCGCATTCGGCATCGGCGATACCAGTCTCTATGATTTTTCGGACTAGTTGCGCAGAACACACAAGTCGTCGGATTCATGCCTCGTGTGCGGGGCATATCTGCGGGCCCCTTATTGTTCGCCCGGCTCAGATGACCTAGAGTTGCGGCAGGGTTCCACCAGTAAGAGTGGCCGGCAACGGGCGGCATAAGATGACACCTTCCAGGACGGCAAAAAGGCTTACAATCGTCATTCCTGCGCTGAACGAGCAGGACAAGATCGCCGACACCATTGACGGCGTGTTGCCGCTCGCCCGCGAGTTGCTCGACGATTTCGAGATTTTCCTGATCGACGACGGCAGCACCGACGGCACCGGCGCGATCATGGACGAGTTCGCCGCCGGCGAGTCCCGCATCATCGTGCAACATAACACCGAACGGCGGGGTGTCGGTGCCGGCTTCGAATTCGCCCTGTCGCGCGCCAAATTCGATGCCATAACGCTCATTCCCGGCGATCACGCCTTTCAGAACGAGGGCGTTGCACGGATGTTCAAGGCGGCGGGCGCCGCGGACCTCGTCATCACCTATCGCGACAACCAGTCGGACCGCTCCGTCAACCGCTCGCTGCAGTCGCATTCGCTGCGGTTCATCCTGAACTGCCTGTTCGGTTTCTGGCTGTCCGACTACCACAGCATGATCGTCTACCCCGTGAAATGGCTGCGCCAGATCGCGGTCAAGGCCGACGGCTACGGCTATCAGATCTGCGCGTTGATCTCGCTGCTCCAGCTTGGCCTCACCTACGTCCAGGTGCCGGTGAGCCTGAACGCGGAGCTGAAGGGATCGTCCCGTGCGCTGCGACTGCACACCTATTTCGAGCTCTGCGGCACCGTCGTCTCGCTGCTGCGCCGCGTTCCCATCCGGGACGTCGATCGCAGCCAGGTCCCCACCGACGCGGAACGGGCCTCGGCGCGCTAGGCGACGCCTCGCCGGGCCTGGCACTGAATCAAGCGTATCGATCGGCGCGTGGTGATCCGCCCGTGGGACGTTCTCGTCCCTATCCCACCAGCATCTGATCTAAGTGATTGATTTGACTGGCAGGAGTGGCAGGGCTCGAACCTGCGACCCCCGGTTTTGGAGACCGGTGCTCTACCAATTGAGCTACACTCCTACAGACCCAGCGTCGCCGCTCGGATCAGGCCGCTTTCAAGCACAGGGGGCGGCCGGATTGCAAGGGTGAACCGCGCCGGCTTCGCTTGTTTGTACCGGGGCTTCTGGGCCACACTTTCCCGACCAAAAACAAGAGCCCGGGAGCCCTTATGAACGCCCAAGCTGCCACCACAGCCGCCTCCGCAATCCACACCCCGCCCTTACCGGAGGCCCGTCCGGAGACGCTTGGGCTGTCGCGGCCTCGCCTCCAGACCATGTCGGACGCCTTCAAACGCGAGATCGACAAGGGAACCGTTCCCGGCATCACCGTGCTGGTGGCCCGCCGCGGCCAGGTCGGCTGGTTCGAAGCGCTCGGCAAGCAGAGCCCGGCGGCCGCCGCGCCGATGGCGCGGGATTCGATTTTCCGGATCTTCTCGATGACCAAACCGATCGTCTCGGTCGCGGTCATGGCGCTGGTCGAGGACGGCCACCTCCTGCTCAGCGACGCCGTCGCAAAGTTCATCCCGGAATTTGCCAGCCAGCAGGTCGGCATCGTCAAGGACGGCAAGCTCGAGCTGGTGCCGCCAGCGCGGCCGATGACCGTGCAGGACCTGCTCCGCCACACCTCGGGCCTCACCTACGAGCACCAGGGCGACGGCCCCGTGCACAAGCTCTACCAGGAGTCCCGCGTCCGCAGCCGCAAGATCACCAACGCCGAGCATGCCGCATTGGTCGCGAGCTTCCCGCTGGTCTGCCAGCCCGGCGCGGAGTTCAATTACAGCCGCTCCACCGACATCCTCGGCCGCATCATCGAGGTCGCCAGCGGCAAATCGCTTGGCTCGTTCCTCACCGAGCGCGTGCTCGCGCCGTTGCAGATGGCCGAGACCGGCTTCTCGACCTCCGAGGCCAACGCCAGCAGACTTGCCGAGCCGTTCGCGGCCGATCCATGGACCGGCGACAAGGTTGCCCTCTTCAACATGCTCGAGCAGCCGGTGATGGAGTCCGGCGGCGGCGGGCTGGTCTCGACCACGATGGATTATGCCCGCTTCTGCCTGATGCTGCGCAACGGCGGCACGCTCGACGGCAACAGGATCATCGGCCGCAAGACGCTGGAGCTGATGGCGTCCGATCATCTCGGGTCGCATGTCGTGACCAACGGCACGCTGCTGTCGCCGGGCCACGGCTTCGGTCTCGGCTTTGCAGTGCGCCGCGAGGCCGGCATCGCACCCTTCCCCGGCAGCGTCGGCCAGTATTTCTGGAGTGGCATTGCCGGCACGTTCTTCTGGATCGATCCGAAGGAGGATCTGTTCGCGGTGTTCATGAGCCAGGGCCCCGGCCAGCGCGACTACACGCGCACGCTGGTGCGGGATCTGGTTTACGCGGCAGTGGACTGAGGTCTCGGCTGACTTGAACGAACGATCGAGCGGCGAACTCGGTGCAACCTCTCCCGCTTGCGGGAGAGGTTGGCGCGTAGGGTGAGGGCTTTCTCCTCATCGGGAATCTCACTGCGGAGACAACCCTCTCCCCAGCCCTCTCCCGCAAGCGGGAGAGGGAGCGCACTGTTCGCCGCGGCCACACCTCGGCCTGATTTCACGCCTCAGCTTATCGTCGCGCCGCCGTCGATCACCATGGTCTGGCCGGTCATGAAGTCGCCAGCCGCAGATCCCAGGAACACCGCCGCGCCCGCGATCTCGTCGGGCATGCCGATGCGAAGCAGCGGCGAGCGCGCGGTCGAGGCCTTCAAATTCTCCGGGTTGTCCCACAGCGCCTTGGCAAAGTCGGTCTTGATCAGGCCGGGCGCGATGCAGTTCACGCGGATGTTGTTCTTGCCGTATTCGCAGGCGAGGTTGCGCGCGAGCTGCATGTCGGCGGCCTTGGAGATCGCGTAGGCGCCCAGGATGGTCGAGCCTTTCAAACCGCCGATCGAAGAGACGATGATGACCGAGCCGTCCTTGCGCTCGATCATCTGCGGCACCACCATCGAGATCAGCCAGTTGTTGGCGACGATGTTGTTGTCCAGAATCTTCCTGAATTGATCGTCGGAGATGCCGGCGAGCGGACCGTAATACGGGTTCGAGGCGGCGTTGCAGACCAGCACGTCGATCTTGCCGAAGGCGCGATTGCTCTCATCGACGAGGTTTTGCAGATTCTCTTTCGACGAGATGTTGGCGGCGATCGCGACCGCGGTGCCCTTGCCGTACTTTTCGTTGATGCCCTTGGCGACCTCTTCGCAGACGTCGGCCTTGCGCGAGGAGATCACCACCTTGGCGCCGTGCTCGGCCATGCGCTCGGCGATCGCAAGCCCGATGCCGCGCGTCGATCCCGTGATGACGGCGACTTTCCCCTTCATGTCGAACAAGGTCATGTGTCTCTCCCAGATTGATTTTGGTATTCAATGTCATTCCGGGTCTGGTCCTTCGGACCCTCCCGAAATGACGACTTCATCACGCGAGCTTCTTGACTTCCGGTCCTGCCGGCTGGTGCATCGCTGCGTGCGCGTCATCCGCGATCCACGGCTGCTGATTCACCATCGGAAGCCGCCAGACCGTGCGCTCGGCAGTTGCGAAATAATCCAGCCGCGTCACCGAGCAATTGTCGATGTCGAACGACAACCCCCGCTCCGGCTGACCGTCGAGCGCAAGGCCCAGTGCCGCCTTGATCGTACCGCCATGGGCGACCGCGATCACGTCCTGCCCGGCCGCCTCAGCGTTGATCCGCTCGATGGTGCGGCGCGTGCGGTTGTAGAGATCCATGAAACTTTCGCCGCCCGGTGCGGGCTCGTTGATGTCGGCGAACCAGCTCGTGCCGACCGGGCGGCTGGCGATGAACTCGGCTCGGTTCATGCCCTGCCAGCGGCCGAGATTTTGTTCGGCGAGGTCCGCTTCCCATTTCATGGACGCGGGTCTGGGAAAGCCGGCCGCCCAGATCGCTTCGGCCGTTTGATGCGTGCGCTTCAGATTGCTCGAATACCAGATGGCGTTGCGTGGCAGCACCTTGGCAACAGCGTTGAACACATAGGTGTCGCTGGTGTCGCAGGCGATGTCGGACTGGCCGTAGATGTTGCCGCCATCATTGCGCACCGGCGCGTGACGGACCCACCACCACCGCGTCGTGACCACATTGGGCTTGTCTGCACCTGCCATCGAAACCCTTCCATCCCGTTTGATGTCGCTGTACGTCAGTAGCGAACGTGTCTCAAGACACTTTACCGTTTGAAATCTTGTTTGAAATTCCGTCGCGCGGCAAGGGCCACGCGAGGCACCACAAGGGAGAAACGCATGGGACGCCTGCAAGGCAAATCCGTCATCATCACCGGCGCCGGCAGCGGCATCGGTCGCGCCGCCGCGCTCCTTTTCACCCGCGAAGGCGCCAAGCTCATCGCGGTCGATCGCACCGAGGCGGTGAAGGAGACCGCCGAGGAGGTGAAAAAGGCCGGTGGCGTCGCGGAAGCCATGATCGCCGACGCGGGCTCCGAGACTGATGTCATCGCCGTCATCGACAAGGCGGTGAAGACGCATGGCCGGCTCGACGTGATCTGGGCCAACGCCGGTGTCAGCGGCGGGCTCGTCCCGCTCGGTGAGCAGACTGTCGAGCACTGGCAAGAGGTGTTGCGCGTCAATTTGATAGGGCCATTCCTGGCGGTAAAGCATGCGATGCCGCACATGGTGAAGCAGCAGTCCGGCGCGATCGTGCTGACCGCGTCCGTCGCGGGCCTCAAGGCCGGCGCCAGCGGACATCCTTATGCCGCGAGCAAGGCCGGCGTGATCAGCCTGGTGCAGACCACCGCCTATTCGCTCACCGGCACCGGCGTACGCATCAACGCGGTGTGCCCGGGCCTGATCGAAACGGGAATGACAAAGCCGATTTTCGACCGCGCCAAGGAGCGCGGCACCGTCGACAAGATCGGCCAGCTCAATCCGCTCAAGCGCCCCGGCCAGCCGCACGAGCTCGCGGCGATGGGATTGTTCTTGGCCAGCGACGAGGCGTCGTATGTCAACGGCCAGGCCTTCCCGGTGGACGGCGGATTGACGGCGTCGATGCCGTATACGGGCAAGCCGGTTTAGCGACCGCGGTCTCGTGTCCCGGACGCGGTGCGGCACGCAGTGACGCTCCGCAGAGCCGGGACCCAGCAGGCCGCAGCGCTCGCTGATGGATGGGCCCCGGCTCTGCAGCGCACCGCCGAGAGGCGCTGCGCTGCGTCCGGGGCACAAGACTGTTGTTCGAAGGCGCAGCCCGCGGTCCGTAGGATGGGTAGAGCACTTGCGAAACCCATCATGCTTCTGCGCACACGAAGGTGATGGGTTTCGCTTCGCTCTACCCATCCTACATCTGATATATCGATTGCAGTCACGCCTCGGCATCCTCGCGGCTCATTGCGCCCGAGTTTTGCTTTAATAAGTCGCCCTCAATTGAAAGAAGGCGCAGGGAAGACCGGGTGCCGGCTGGCACCCGCGGTCCACTGTGCGAGGTTGCAGTCAAAAAATCTGCACAGCGGCATACAGGTGAAGCCAAACAACCGGCCTTCCCTGCGCAGTGGTTTTACGGCTTATGTCGTGCTCTCCCCGGGGAGCGATGCACTATTGCCCCCGTCGCCCTGCGGATGACTGACGCATGCGTCCGGTTGGACGACACGCATCACCACAAGACTTGACGCACAGACCCCGGGCGTCAGGACCACACGATTTTGCCGTACGCCGATCACACCGGTCGTGTGCGCGACGCGTTCGCTCACGGCTCTCCGCCCTGCGAAGCTCTTCGCGCCGATGCAACTAGCGTCCACCGCCGCCCGGCCCGCGTTCGTGACGATCGCGATACGCCCCTCTTCCTTGGGCCGGGTTGTCGCGACACATACGCCGTTTCCGAATTTCGGCAAAGTGGAATATTTTCCGCAACGCGGATTGACCGACCCATGGCCTGTTTTGCCCGTCGGGCAACGCAACATCTCGTACCCGGATGGACTTGAACTGGTTTGCCCTAGCAGCAGCACCATTGGTATGGTTCATGCAAGCTGCGTCACCTTCCCACCTCCTGACAAGAACGTGAAAATGCCAAGCTCCAGACCCGACCGTATCCGCAAGCTGCTCGCCGACCTCGTCGCCTTCGACACCATCAGCGATCGCTCCAACCTGCCCCTGATCGCGCATATCGAGAGCTATCTCGCCACCCACGGCATCAAGGGCGAGCGCATCGTCGACGCGACCGGACAAAAGGCCTCGCTGTGGGTCACGATCGGACCAGAGGACCGGCCGGGCTTCGTGCTGTCGGGGCACACCGACGTCGTGCCCGTGGTGGGCCAGGACTGGAGCCACGATCCGTTCAAGCTGATCGAGCGCCACGGCAAGCTCTTTGGCCGCGGCACCACCGACATGAAGGGTTTTGTCGCGGTTTGCCTCGCCATGGTGCCGGAGATGGTGGAGGCCAAGCTCAACACGCCGATCCATCTGGCGATCTCCTATGACGAGGAGATCGGCTGCGTCGGCGTGCGTCCCATGCTCGGCGAGGTCGCAAAAAAGAAGATCAAGCCGCTCGGCTGCTTCGTCGGCGAGCCGACCGAGATGAAGGTGATCATCGGCCACAAGGGCAAGCACGGCGTGCGCGCGACCTTTCGCGGGCTGGCCCGCCACTCGTCGATCGCGCCTGATGGCGTCAACGCGATCGAATATGCCGCCGAGCTGATCGTCGAGATCCGCCGCCGCGCCGTTGCGCTCGCGGCCGCGCGGTCAAGCGACAGCCTCTACGACGTTCCGCACTCGACGCTCCTCACCAGCATCGTGCATGGCGGAGCCGCGCTGAACATCGTGCCGGATACCTGCACAGTGGACTTCGAATGCCGCGGCATCGGCATCACCGAATCCCGCGAAGTGACGGACGCGATCGTCGCCTGGGCCAAGGCCGAGCTCGAGCCGACGATGAAGGCGCGACATCCGGACTGCGGCATCGATTTCGAGGAGATCCT
Source organism: Bradyrhizobium sp. 199 (assembly GCF_023073355.1). Taxonomy (GTDB): domain Bacteria; phylum Pseudomonadota; class Alphaproteobacteria; order Rhizobiales; family Xanthobacteraceae; genus Bradyrhizobium. The sequence goes on along the minus strand of NZ_JADPJI010000005.1, from coordinate 781,423 downwards.
CGACTATCCCGCGCTCGACACGGCGGCCGACGCGACCGTCGTCACGCTGGCCAAGAGCCTCGCCGGGCGCAACGACCACGCCAAGGTCGCCTTCGGCACCGAGGCCAGCCTGTTCGCCAGCATGGCCGACATTCCCTCGGTGGTGATCGGACCAGGATCAATCGCGCAGGCGCACACGCCGGACGAGTTTGTGGAGATGGCGCAGCTGGAGAAATGCGCGGGGTTCGTGGAGAGGCTGATTGCGCATTGTGTGAAGGGATAGCCGAGGTCGGCATTTGACTGGGTCCCGGCTCTGCGGCACAGCGTTGCACGCTGCACCGCGTCCGGGACACACCGCAATTCGAGTCTCGTGTCCCGGACGCGGTGCGGCACGAAGTGACGCTCCGCAGAGCCGGGACCCAGAGCGTTTGGCGACGGCTTCGAACCATGCAATCTTAAATAGCCCTAAAGCATGATCCGGAAAAGTGCGCAGCGGTTTTCCGAAAAGATCATGCTTAAACAACAACCTAAAGCGCGATGGCGATTCATCCTAGTCGCATCGCGCTTTAGGTGCCGATTGCATGGACATGCCCTTCTTAGTTTACATCCTCGCGAGCAAGCGAAACGGCACCCTTTATGTCGGGGTGACCAACGACCTTGCTCGCAGAATGGCGGTGCATAAAGCCAAACTCATAGCCGGCTTCACGCGGCAATACGACGTGACTCTGCTTGTCTATTTTGAGACTTTCGATTCTGTGCTCGAGGTTCGTGCACGCGAGCATTCGCTGAAGCGTGGCGGCGCAGTTGGAAGCTCAAATTAATCGAAGGGTTCAACCCGGATTGGCGCGATCTGGCGGATGATCTGAATACTTTGGCGACATGACTGGGTCCCGGCTCTGCGGAGCAGCACTCCGTGCTGCACCGCGTCCGGGACACGAGACAGCAAAGCAAAAGACACGGCCATCGGCCCGCGCCTTCGCTATTCCTAAACCGCGCCCGCCTTCTGCGCGTACTCCCACGACGCCTTCGACAGCGGCACGGTGCGCTTAGCCGACTCCAGCGCCTTGGCGTTGGCGGCGGTGCCGTCGCGGACGCGGCCGGCGATGCCTTGGGTGATGCCGGCGAGACGGAACAGGTTGTAGGCAAAATACCAGTTGAGGTCCGGCACCGTCATCTTGGTGACGTTGCAATAAATCTGTGCGGCCTCTTCAACGCTCGGAATGTTGAGCGCCTTGAGGTCGGCGCCGTCCAGGCCCGGCATGACCCACTGCATCAACAGATAGGTGAAGTCGGCCATGGGATCACCAAGCGTCGACAACTCCCAGTCCAGCACCGCCTGCACGCGCGGTTCCGTCGCGTGGAAAATCATGTTGTCGAGGCGATAGTCGCCATGGACGATCGCAACGCGCGCCTGCTCCGGCACGGTCTTGGGCAGCCATTCGGCCACCTTCTCAAACTCCGGAATGTGCTGCGTTTCCGATGCGCGATATTGCTTGGTCCAGCGGTCGATCTGGCGCGCAAAATAGTTACCGGGCTTGCCGAACTCGCCAAGGCCGATCGCCGTGGGATCGTACATGTGCAGTTTCGCCAGCGTCTCGATCTTGCTGGTGAAGATCTTGCGCCGCGCATCGCCGTCCTGGCTCGGCAGCGTCGGATCCCAGAACACGCGCCCCTCCTCCATCGACATGATGTAGAAGGCGGCGCCGATGACGCCGTCGTCCTGGCACAGCGCGTAGGCACGCGCGACCGGAAAGCCCTGCTTTCCAAGGGCGGCAATGACGCGGTATTCGCGATCGACGGCATGCGCCGACGGCAGCAATTTGCCGAACGGCTTGCGGCGCATCACGTAGGAACGGTTCGGCGTGTTCAGCCGGTAGGTCGGATTGGACTGGCCACCCTTGAACTGGAGGACGACCAGCGGTCCCTCGAAGCCGTCGACGTTGTCGCGCATCCACGCCTCGAGCCGCAGTTCGTCGAAGCGATGACGCTCCTCGACCGGCTTGGTGCCCGAGAACTCTTCGTCTTTCCTGACGCCGTCAGCCACGATGACGCTCCCTCATTTTCTTGTCGGTCATTCCGGGATGGTCCGAAGAACCAGACCCGGAATCTCGAGATTCTCAGGTGCGCAATTGCGCACCATAGTTCCCGCTTCGCGAGCCCCGGAACGACGGTGGGAGAGCGCAGTCAGCGCTCTCCACCGTTCTTAGTGACTTGGAGAATTTGCATACTTCCGAACCTCAAGTCTGGCAATGGCGCGATTGTGCACCTCGTCCGGACCGTCGGCGAGACGTAGCGTACGGATGTGGGCGTAGTCCTTGGCAAGACCCGCCTCATCCGAGACACCCGCGCCGCCAAAAGCCTGGATCGCCTCGTCGATGATCTTCAGCGCCATGTTGGGCGCTGCGACCTTGATCATGGCGATCTCGGCCTGCGCGGTCTTGTTGCCGACCTTGTCCATCATGTCGGCCGCCTTGAGGCACAGAAGGCGCGTCATCTCGATGTTGGTCCGGGCATCGCCAATGCGTTGCTCCCACACCGAATGCTCGACGATCTTCTTGCCGAAGGCGCTGCGCGAGGTGAGACGCTTCACCATCTTCTCGAGCGCCTCCTCGGCCTTGCCGATGGTGCGCATGCAGTGATGGATGCGGCCCGGACCAAGACGGCCCTGCGCGATCTCGAAGCCGCGGCCTTCACCGAGCAGGATGTTCTCCTTCGGCACCCGCACGTTGTCGAGCAGCACCTGCGCGTGGCCGTGCGGCGCATCGTCGAAGCCGAACACGGGGAGCATTTTCTCCACCTTGATGCCGGGGGTGTCGAGCGGAACCAGGATCTGCGACTGCTGCTGATGCTTGGCCGCCTTGAAATCGGTCTTGCCCATCAGGATCGCGATCTTGCAGCGGGGATCGCCAACGCCGGACGACCACCATTTGCGGCCGTTGATGACGTAGTGATCGCCGTCCTTCTCGATCCGCGTCTCGATGTTGGTGGCGTCGGACGAGGCAACCGCCGGTTCCGTCATCAGGAAGGCCGAGCGGATCTCGCCGTCCATCAGCGGGCGCAGCCATTTGCGCTTCTGCTCCTTAGAGCCGTAGCGCATGAACACTTCCATGTTGCCGGTGTCGGGCGCGGAACAGTTGAACACTTCCGAGGCCCAGGAGATGCGGCCCATCTCTTCCGACAGCAGCGCGTATTCGAGATTCGTCAATCCCGCACCGCGGAATTCATCATCTTCATGCTCGTTCGGCGGCATGAACATGTTCCAGAGGCCCTCGGCCTTGGCCTGCTTCTTGAGATCCTCGAGCACGGGGATCACTTTCCAGCGCTCGCCGCTGTGATCCTGCTGGTCGTAGATCGGCACCGCCGGGCGCACGTGCTTGGCCATGAAGGACCGTACGCGGTCGAGCCATTTCTTCTGCTTGGGGGACAGATCGAAATCCATGGGACGCTCCTCGTCTCTCTGTTGCGAGCCTGTTTGCTTCGCGGGCGTGTTTTGCGCCGGACTGTCCACCGCTTGCGCCCAGCCCGCAAGCGCGGGCTTGCGGAGCCTTCGGAACCACCTTCGATTTGCGAACGAGTCCCGATTGCGGATTGACATCTCCGGCCTTCAAACGATAGTTTCATACAACTGTTTGAATTGCAACTCGCTCGCTCACGACGTCATTCCGGGGCAGTCCGCAGGGCCGAACCCGGGATCTCGAATGTGGCGCGAGATTCCGGGTTCGACGCTTTCGCGTCGCGCCGGAATGACGGGAAAAGTCATGGCCAGCGATCATACGAGGTCTGCCATTCTCGCCGCCGCCGAACGGCTCTATGCCGATCGCGGCTTCGGCGACGTGACGCTGCGCGACATCGTCGCGGCGGCCGGTGTCAACCTGGCCGCGGTGAACTATCATTTCGGCTCGAAGGACGAGCTGATCGCGGAATTATTTGTCACGCGCTCGATCGCCACCAACCGCGAGCGTTTGCGCGAATTGAAGGCGGCGGAAGAGCAAGGCGGCGGCCGCGCGCCGATCGAGGTGATCCTGCACGCCCTCGTCGGGCCAACGTTGCGCGGCTGCCTCGGGCCCGAGAACCAGCGCTCGACCGCGGCGCGCTTCATGATCCGCGCCTCGATCGAATCCGTGCCGCCGATCCGCCGCATCAAGAACCGCGAGATCGACCATTTGCGGAAATTCGCCGGCGCGATGCGCCGCGCCCTGCCCGAGCGCAGCGAGGTCGACATCTACTGGGGCCTCAACTTCGCGCTCGCGATGGCGCACCACACCATTCGCGAGAGCGAGCGGCTGACCAAGCTGTCGGAAGGCAAATGCGATCTCGACGACGTCGAAGACGTCGTCGCGCGGGTGGTCAGCGTGGCGACAATGGCGCTGACGGCCGGCAAGACGGAGACCAAGGCACTGCCAAGGGTCGCGGCGCGGTAGCCTCACATCATAGCGATGCAGTCGATCTCGACCTCAAGGGGCCGAACGCGCGGGTGATTAGGCCCGCTGCGGCATCTCCTCGGCCTCTTCCTTGGCGAGCAGCAGGAGCATCTCGATGCCCATCTCGCCTTCCTGCGGTGAGCGGATGAACTTGATTTCGTCGGCGCTCCGCCGCAGCGCAGCAACGATGGCAACGGCCTGATTGGCGGTGGCCGCCTCGGTCGCCAGAATTGCCTTCTGGTCCTTCGCTTGAAACCCGATTGTGTAGGACATTGTCTTTCCTCCCCCGAAATTCGAGCGGAGAGATCGAATCAGAGTCGCGTGCAAAGCGGAAGCCTGTGCGACTACGGTCCGGACTTATCTGGGGATGGCGCGCAAGCCTCAGGCAAGCGCCGGGAATTGCTTCCGTTCTCCCCTTGCGGGAAAGGAAAGAGCGCGCGCCGTTCGCGTCAAATGATCCCCTGCTGCTTCAGCGTCTCGATCTTGTCCGCGTCATAGCCGAGCTTGCCGCCGAGCACTTCCTTGGTGTGCTCGCCGAGCAGCGGCGGAGCGCGATATTCGGTGATCGGAGTGCCCGACAGAGTCAGCGCGTTGCGGATCAGCGAGAGATCGGGCTCGAACTTGTGCTTGGTCTTCACCCGCATGCCGCGCGACTGGACGTGCGGATCGGCAAACACCTGCTCGAAATTGTTGATCGGCCCCGAGGGCACGCCGGCCTCCTCCAGCTTCTCCAGCCAATAGGCCACCGGCTGCTTCAGGAACAGGCCGGCGAAGATCGCCATGATCTCCTTGCCGTGCACGACACGGTCGTTGTTCCTGATGAAGCGCGGATCGTTCGCGAGCTCCGGCTCGCCGAGCACGGCACAGGTGCGCTGAAACTGGCCGTCATTGCCGACCACCAGCATCAGCTCGCCGTCGGTGCAGCGGAACACACCGGCCGGCATGCCGCCGTTGCCCCAGGTGCCGCGGCGCGGCGGCGTCTTGCCGTTGACGAGGTAGATCTGCAGCCAGTGCGACAACGACGCGATGACGGTGTCGAACAGGCAGACGTCGATGTGCTGCCCCTGCCCGCCGTTGACGTCGCGATAGTAGAGCGCCGAGAGAATCCCGATCGAGGTGTTCATGCCGGTCATGTAGTCGACGATCGACGGGCCGACCTTCATCGGGCCCTCGCCTGGCTCGCCGTCGATATGGCCGGTGACGCTCATCAGGCCGCCCATCGCCTGCAGGATCGCGTCGTAGCCCGCCCGCGGCGCATACGGTCCGGTCTGGCCGAACCCGGTCACCGAGCAATAGATGATGCCGGGATTGATCGTCTTGATCGTCTCGTAGTCGAGGCCGTAGCGTTTGAGGTCGCCGACCTTGTAGTTCTCCATGAAGACGTCGATGTCCTTGGCGAGCTCGCGAATGATGGCCTGCCCCTCGGCCTTGGCGATATTGACCGTGACCGACTTCTTGTTGCGGTTGGCGCAGAGGTAGAAGGAATTGTTGTTGTTGGCCTTGCCTTCCGGATCGGTCAGGTAAGGCGGCCCGAACGCGCGCGCATCGTCGCCGGTGCCCGGCCGCTCGATCTTGATCACCTCCGCGCCGAGATCGCCCAGCATCTGGGCCGACAATGGCCCGGCGAGGACGCGCGTGAGGTCAAGGATTTTGATGCCTGAAAGCGGCAGGGCCGACATGTAAGCTTCCTCCGGGAATCGGATATTGGCCCGGCGGCGAGATCGCAGGCCGTGCCCCCTGCGGATACACCATTTTCGCCCGCTGAGCACTGCACTGGCGGCATACGGCCATCTCCTGCCGGGGAAGGCAACGACCGCAAATTTCCGCGCGGCGAATATAGCCTGATCGGCTCAGGTCACGGCCGCCGCCACCCGCGGCCGTCGCCATCAGGCGCTGGATGATCGTCCCTGCCCCGCGATCCCGAGCAAGGCGCGCGCCTCTGCCGCAATTGCGACGCGCCGACCGTGGCGCGCGACAGCCTCGCAGGCGATGCTCACGAGCTCCGCATTGCTGGCGGCGAGGCGCGTCTTGTCGACCCTGATGTTGTCCTCGAGCCCGGTGCGAACCGCATCGGCGCCCCGCGCCAGCGCCCAGCCCATGACCTCGGTCTGATGACGTCCGATCCCGGCCGCGGTCCACGTCGCGTTCGGGATCAGCCGCCTCAGCTCTGCCAAAAGGATGTCGAGGACGTGTTCGTCCGCGGGCATCGCGTTCTTGACACCCATAACGAACTGCACGTGCGGACGGGCGTCGATCAACCCCGCCTCGATCAGACGCCGGGCACCGTGCAGATGCGACAGATCGAAGATCTCGATCTCGGGGCGAATGCCATTCGACTTCATATCCGTGGCGAGCGTCTCGACCAGTGCGGCGCTGTTCTCGTAGACGATGGTCGGAAAATTCACTGAGCCTGTGGACAGCGAGGCCATATCCGGCTTCAGATAGAGCGACGATCCGCGTGCCGAGGGATCGCGCCCTCGCCCGCCGGTCGAGAATTGTACGATCATGTCAGGACAATGCTTCCTGATCCCCTCCTGCACCAGCGCGAAGCGCTCCGGGTCGGAGGATGGTGTCTCGTCATCGTTGCGAACATGGATATGTGCAAGGGTGGCGCCGGCCTCGAAGGCCTCCTGCGTCGACTCGATCTGCTCGGCCGGTAAGATTGGCACCGCGGGATTGTCCTTCTTGCGCGGAACAGAGCCGGTAATAGCAACGGCAACGACAGCGGGGTTCATCCTGCATCCTCATGATGATCGCGCTTGAGCGCACAAATTCGAAGCGGAGTCTACATAACGCCTGCAATCCGGCCGCGGCAACCATCATCGATCGCAGCGGCGTTCGCCTCGTCAGGTCGGAATTGCGGCCGCACCACCCGCCGCTTCCGCACGCCGGCGCTCGTAGTCGGCCCGCGCCATCGGGCCGGCCTCGGGATGACCGAGATCGTCGATGCTGATGCGACAGGTTTCGCGGCCGGAGATTTCACCCGCAACAGCAGACCTGTGTACCAGGCGCAGGATGAACGCGTCATCTTCAATTATGCCGTCGAACCCGGCCGCCTCGATTTCAACGCGGTGCCGGGGTCACGATCGGAATTGCAGAGCGGCGGGCGGTTGATCGTCTGAACCGCCGAGCTGCATCAAGCCGTGTGGCCGGGATCGACATGCTTCGGCGTCTTCTTGTCGCGTTGCGGCGTCATCTTGGCCGGGTCCGGCGCGCCCGGGACCCCGCGCGGACCCAGCTGGTCGCGCTGGATGTCGTCCTCGGAGTGGGATGGCTCGACGCCGTTCGGTTCGCGGGGCTTGGTCATCACGGCCTCCTTTTCTCGCATGCCCTCACGCGGCCAGGCGCCCTACACACCCAGCGCGTTGTCGCCGGCTTCGCGGCCTGGCACGCTGACCTGGACTTCATGGCCCTCACGAAGCGCGAGGGATGCGGCCGCGACCGCCGACTCGAACGCAGCTTCCTTAGTGGCGTATGTGTTCTTGACGTCACCGTCGTGCAGCACGCCCCATTCCTCCTGCACCGGCACGATGGCATATTGAGCAAGGCCCATTGTCCACTCCTGGCTTGGCTGTCAAATGACCGTCTGCCCGATAACGCGCCCGCTCGCTTAACGTTGCGTCAGCTGCGGACGGCTCGCACTCACTCGCCACACCGTGTTGCCGCTGTCGTCTGCGACCAGCAAGGCACCCGTCTTGTCGATGGCGACCCCGACGGGGCGTCCGCGCGCCTTGTTATCGCTGTTCAGGAAGCCCGTCACCACGTCCTGCGCCGGTCCGCTCGGCTTGCCCTCCGTGAACGGCACGAACACCACCTTGTAGCCGTTGAGCACCTGTCTGTTCCAACTGCCATGCTCGCCGACGAAGGCGCCGCCGCGATAGGCGGCCGGCAGACCGGAGCCGGTGTTGAAAGCCATCCCGAGCGGTGCGACGTGCGAGCTCAAGGCATAATCCGGCACGATCGCCTTGGCGACGAGATCCGGCCGCTGCGGGTTGACGCGGGGATCGACGTGCTGGCCGTAATAGCTGTAGGGCCAGCCATAGAAGCCACCGTCCTGCACCGAGGTCATGTAGTCGGGGACGAGATCGGGACCGAGCTCGTCGCGCTCGTTCACCACCGTCCACAGCGCGCCGGTCTGCGGCTCGAAGCTGAGCCCATTGGGGTTGCGCAGGCCGCTTGCGAATACGCGCCAGCGGCCGCTGGCGCGATCGATCTCTAGGATCGCGGCGCGATTGTGCTCGGCCTCCATGCCGTTCTCGGTGATGTTGCTGTTGGAGCCGACACCGGCATAGAGCTTCGAGCCGTCGGGACTGGCGACCAGGCTCTTGGTCCAGTGATGGTTGATCGGCCCGCCCGGCAGCGGCGTCAGCACCGTTCCCGGCGCGGTGATGTTGGTATCACCTTCGGTGTAAGGATATTTGACGATCGCGTCCGTGTTGGCGACGTAGAGATCATTGCCGACCAGCGCGACGCCGAACGGCGAGTTGAGATGGTCGAGGAAGACGCTTTGCGTATCCGGCACGCCGTCGCCATTGCTGTCACGCAGCAGCGTGATGCGGTTACCCGGCCCGGTGTCGTCGCCGCCCGAGGTCGCCCAGGACTCGATATATCCCATGACGATCTCCTTGGGCCGCTTGATCGCGCCCCCCTTCGGCGCCTTGGATTCCACCACCAGCACGTCACCATTGGGCAGCACGTAGAGAAAACGCGGGTGTTGCAGGCCGGTTGCAAAGGCCTTGACCTGCAGGCCCTGTGCAACGGTGGGCGTCTCGTCCTTCTTCCAGCCGACGATGCGGGCGATGTGGACCGGCGGCAGCAGATATTGCTGGATGTCAGGCAGAACAGGGCTGGCGCCCACTTGCGCGTTCGGATCGCCGCTGCCGTCATCGCAGCCGGCCAGACACAGCAGCGAACAGCACAGCAGCGCGCGGGCCATTGAGAACGTCATCGCGCAACTCCCACGCCGTGGCGATAGACCATGGCCCAGCCGAGCCAGCCGGTGACGGGCAGGATCAGCGCGGTGATCCCCGACAGAACGAGCCCCGTCGGCCACACCGAGGTCCAGCCGTCGCGGGTATGGATCAGCGCGTTGATGATGGCGAGGACCAGCACCACGCCATTGCCGATCAGATGCGGCCAGGCCGGCGCCTGCGCCCGCACCAGCCGGCTTCCGAGGAAATCGGTCAAGCCGGCGATCGCCGCCAGCACGCCGAAGATGACGCCGACGAGCAGCAGCCAGGCGGAAAAATCCGCCCACATGATCTCGGCACTGGCGACATAGGCGATGTCGGTCAGCAGCGCGCCGGCGAAGCACGCGATCGGTATCGGCACCAGCATCGGATGAATGGGATGGCCCGCGATCTGCGCGGTGGTGCGCACGCGCATGTTTTCTTGCACGGTTGGCCTCGTGACCTTCACCCTCCCCGACCGGGAAACTCGTGCTCGCAGCGATGGTTCCTCGATCTCCGAACGCTGCAAACCGTATTGCGCATCGATCACCCGCGAGGAACCGATGGAGGTTAGCCACCTTGACGGCGACAAGTCATTGCGGAAGCCGACCAATGGATCAGCCTGGCGACGGTGCCTCCTTCAATCCTGCCTCCAAGCTCGACGGTGTCTCGCGACGCCAGACCGAGCAGATCGAATCCCAGAGCCGGCCGAGCGCGGCGCTGATCCACGAGACGATCCGTGCCGAAGGTGAGCAGGAACTGGAGCGCCGATGGTGGGCCATCGTCCTGTCCGGTCTTGCCGCCGGGCTTTCGATGGCATTGTCGCTGATCGTGCAAGGCGAGTTTCACGCATTTATTTCGGACGATGCAACACGCCGCCTCGTCGCTCCGCTCGGCTATACCGTCGGCTTCCTGGTCGTGGTGCTGGGACGGCAGCAGCTTTTCACTGAGAACACGCTGACGCCGATCCTGCCACTGTTGCACAACAGGGATCTCGGTACTCTGGGGAGCGTGCTCAAGCTGTGGGTTCTGGTTCTCGCCGCCAACATCGCGGGTACCTGGGCGGTCGGATCCGTACTCGCTCACACCGACATCTTCGAGCCACGAATCGTGGACGCGTTCGTCGACCTCAGCCGCCGCACCGTCGAGGGGACGTTCACGTCAACCCTCGTCCGGGCGATCTTCGCCGGCTGGCTCATCGCCTTGATGGCGTGGCTGCTTCCGGCGGCGAAGGGATCGCGCGCGCACATCATCGTCGCGATGACTTATGTGGTCGCACTCGGCGAGTTCGCGCACATCGTTGCGGGCTCGGTCGAATGCGCCTTCCTGGTGCAGAGCGGACGGGCCTCGTTCGCCCAATATGCGTCGGACTTCTTCATGCCGACGCTGCTCGGCAACATTCTGGGCGGAGTGACCCTGGTTGCAATGCTGAACTATGGACAGGTCGCCGCCGAAATCGACGACCACAGGGAATAAAAGCTGCACGAAAGCGGCTGCCGGGACAGGAACGATGGATGCGAGCCGGGCTTGCCTCGGCAGTCACGTCTAGCCACAGCCAGGAGCGCTCATGAGCACTGAAATCAAGAGCCCGTTCGACAAGGACCCCGCGGAAGGATCTCGCGAGGTCATCGACCGCGAGCTGCAACGCGCCGAAGAAGCGGATAAGAACAAGGTCGATCACCTCCCCGGCGTCAAGGTCAGTGGGCAGCCCCAGGGCGGCGCGGTCGACCGTGCGCGGCAGGAACGCGAGCAAGGCGCGAAAAAGGAATAGTCGGTCAGCAGTGAAGCCGGCGCCGCCAGCGGTTGCCGAAAATCCGGCGCGCCCGGGACGGCCGTCACACAAGGTCATGCCAACCCCTTGTCGGGATGCCGAACCCAACGGGATTGGAGCGGGTGAAGGGAATCGAACCCTCGTATTCAGCTTGGAAGGCTGCTGCTCTACCATTGAGCTACACCCGCGTTAGGGGCTCCCTAACACGGCCGGGCGGCGGTCTCAACTGCTTCAGGAAGACGCTTTCGGCATCTTCCCAGCGTTGCGAGCCGAACCGGTTCCTGCGGCCCCGCCACCCCTTAACAGTGGGGGCAACGCCGCCTATATTGAAGTCTTCCGAAACCAACGAAAGGAGGTGATCCAGTGTCTTTTACCAAGCGCTGTCACCTCGCTGGGATCGCCCGCTAACCTCTACATAGAGGCTTGGCATCGGGGCGTTCTCGGCCCTGGACCAGCGAGCAAAAAATCGGGCGCGACGGGGCCTCCCCGCCGCGCCTTTTTCGTCGCTCCGCACGGCTCAGGCCGGCGGCTCACCTGCAAGCACCTGGCGGATCTTCTGTGACAGCTCCGACTTCCGGTACGGCTTGCCGAGCAACGCGACGCCGGGCTCGAGATGCCCTTCGTGAACGATGGCGTCGTCGGTATAACCGGAGGTGTAGAGCACTTTCACCCCCGGCCGGCGCAGCCGGACGGCGTCGGCCAACTCCCGCCCGTTCATGCCGCCGGGCATGATGATGTCGGTGAACAGGAGATCGAACCTGGCGCCCTGATCGACCAGCGCCAGCGCCGATGCGCCGTCGCCCGCCACGAGCGTGCGGTAGCCGAGGCTGCCGAGCTGGGCTATGACATAGCCCTGCACCAGCGGATCGTCCTCGACCACGAGGATAGTCTCGTGTCCGCGTGTCTTGGCGAGCGGCTGAACCGGCGCCGTCCTGACCGGCGCCTCGCCCTTCGACCGCGGCAGGAACAGCCGCACCACCGTGCCGCGCCCCTCCTCGCTTTCGATGGCCACGGTGCCGCCGGTCTGCTTGGCAAAGCCGTAGACCATGCTGAGCCCGAGCCCAGTGCCACGACCGACGCCCTTGGTGGTGAAGAACGGCTCGAACACGCGCTCGCGGATGTCGGCAGGAATTCCGTGACCGGTATCGCTGACCGCGATCATCACGAAGGCGCCGCGCACGCCGTCACAGTCGCCGCCCGTGCCCTCGAGCTCGCGGTTCGCAGTCTCCAGGGTAAGCCTGCCGCCGCCCGGCATCGCGTCGCGCGCATTGACGGCGAGGTTTACGATCGCGGAGGACAGCTGCGAGGGATCCGCCATGGCGGACCAGGTGTCGCCGGCGAGGTGGGTCTCGATCTCGATGTGCTCGCCGAGGATCGGCTTGAGCAGCTTCGCGGTCTCGACCACGAGGGCGTTGACGTCGATCTCGCGCGGCTCCAGCGGTTGGCGGCGCGCGAAGGTCAGGAGCTGCGAGGTGATCTCCGCGCCGCGCGCGGCCGCATCGTCGATCAGCTGCGCGATCGCGGAGAGCTCGGGCTTATCCGCAAGCCCCTCCTGGATGATCTCGATGGTACCGGTGATGACCGTGAGCACGTTGTTGAAATCGTGTGCGACGCCGCCGGTGAGCTGGCCGATCGCGTCCATCTTCTGAGATTGACGCAGCCGCTCCTCGGTCTCGTGCTGCGCGGTGAGGTCGGTCGCGGAGCCCCGATAGCCCGTGAAGCGTCCGTCGGCATCGAAGACCGGCTTGCCGTTGACGCTGAAATGATGCATCCGCCCGGTGGTGTCGCGCCCGCGATATTCAAACTTCCGGAATGGCTCGTGACGGTCCAGCGCCGCCAGGTGCGCGTGCCATTTCTCGGGCTCGGTCTCGCGGTCGAGCGCGGTATCCCTGCGTCGCGTGCCGATCCGCACTTTGGGATCCATGCCGAAGGCAACCACCCGGTCGGAGAGATAGGTGAACCGGTGATCCGGCCCGGTCTCCCAGAACCAGTCGGATGCGGTCTCGGCATAGTCGCGGAAACGCTCTTCGCTCGCCCGCGCGTCCGCTTCGGCGCGCCGGCGAATGGCCAGGTCGCGCTCGAGATTGGCATTGGCCTCGCGCAGCTCGCCATAGGCCCGCTGGAGGTTCGCGCACATCGCGTTGAAGGCGTCGATCACCTTGTCCAGCTCGTCGGCATCGTAGGGTGGCCGGCGCGCCAGGCGCAAAGGCGGCGGCGGCCGCGTCAGGCTGTACTTGCTGACGAACTCGGCGATGGCGACCAGATGGCGCGTCACCAGCAGATGGACCATGTAGATGATGAACAGCGAGACGAGGAATGTCTTTGCCGCCTGGCTGGCCAGGATGACGAGCGCGCGGTTCAGCAGATGCTGGTAGATATCGCTCAGCTGGCCTCGACATGGAGCACGCCGATCTCGCGTGCGTTTCCTTGTAGGGTGGTGTTCAATGGATAGTCGCGCGTCACGACCGAGCGGGTGCTTGTCTCGCCGACGGCAAGACGGATCGGATTGGGACGATCGGCAATCTCGCGCACTTCGGCGGCGCGGATATCGGGCAGCCGGAGGATGCCGTCGAGTTGGAGCTTGAGCTGGTTCTGGTCGAGATTCCACAGGCTCTCGCCGAGACTGCCGGTCGTGCTGCGGCCGATCTCGTCGAGCCGCGTTTCGATGAGCCCGACCTCGCGATCATAATCGAGATAGAGCTGCAGCGCAGTCAGCGTCAGCGTCACGAGCGAGGAGAACAGCAGCACGGCGGCGAGGAGCCGCGGCCCGACACCGCTGCGCGACCAGTTGAAGAGCCGCGACAGGAGCGATCCGAGTATCGTGGGCGCAAGCGTAACACCCATACCGGTCAGATCGGGTTTCGCAACGGCCGGCGCGATGGCGCGGCTGCGCTTAGGGTCCTCGTCACCTGCGTTGGCCATGCACCACATCCCCCGCAAATGGCGGCTCTCTGCTCCGGCTACAGGTGGCAGCCTCGCGCTTTCCAACAGTCGAGACGCCTGCGTCGTCGGCCGATGCGCAATCACCCTGTCGGCCCACGGGGCCTCGTGATCGGCGGTCATGTCTTGCGCCGGCAGCAGGATTCCGACGCAACCTACCACTCCGTGTGATAGAATGACATCGGTGAGAGTCGGGAGGCGCTCGCATGGCGGGCGAGCGGTAATCCTTGCGGCCCGAGGCGCCAACTCACGGTAGATCGCGCCGGGGTCCGAATGCAGTGGTAGCAATGCAAGACGCAAGGAGGCGCCTCATGTGGCGGCTGATCGTCGCCTGCCTGTCGTTACTCGCAGCCGCTCCCGCGCAGGCGCAGGACTTGATCCGGCTGGCGCGCATCGCCGACATCCAGGATCAATATGTCGGCGGCGAAATGCTGCGCGCTGTCTATGCCAAGTTGAACATCAGGCTGGCGTTCGAGGACGTCCCCGGCAAGCGCGCACTCGCGCTGTCGAGTGCCGGCGAGGTCGACGGCGAGATCCAGCGGATCGGAACACTCTCGCGCGACTACCCGACGCTCGTCCAGGTCACGCCTGCGATCAACTACATCGAGCCCTCGGTGTTCGCGACCAAACACAGGTTCGAGGTCGCCGGCTGGGATTCGATCAGGGATTACAGCATCGGCATCGTCCGTGGTGTCGGCTCCTCGGAAGCGGGCACGCGCGGCATGGCCCACGTTACGGCGACCACCAGCCTCGACACCCTGGTCAGGATGCTCGATGCCGACCGTTTCGACGTGATGGTCACCGACCTCTTCAGCGGGCTCGCCACCGTGAGGAAACTCAATCTGCAGGCCAGGATCTACCCACTCTCGCCGCCGCTCGAGCGCATCCACATCTACCACTACCTGCACGAACGCCATCGCGATCTGGTGGCGAAGGTGGGCAAGGTGATCGCCGAGATGGAGGCGAGCGGCGAACTGGCGGCGCTGCGCGAGGGCTTGGTCAGGCAGGTCCTGAGCGGGCAATGACGGCCGTCAGACCGTGCGAAGCCGCTCGCGCAAAGCCACGGCTGCGATCAGCGTGCCGACGCACCAGGCCACGACGGCGCGGTGAGGCTCCGGACCAAGCAGCACCGTGAAGAGGCTCGTCAGCAGGCACGGCACGATAGCCTTCCCCGTCCGGCTCATCAGTGCGAGCAGGAACGGCATCGTCGCGATGGATATTTGCAGGACGTCCATGTTGGAAACGGTCTCGTAAGGCTTCAGAAGCCGCAGATACCGAGCGCGCGCGGGCGCTTGCCGCGCCGGCTTTCCACGATGCGCTCGCCACCGTTCTCGGCCGAGCTGCCGTAATAGCGGTGATGGCCGCTTTGGTCGTGCAGATCGGCCGTCTCCGACGGTCCGGCCCGCCGCGCGTCGCAGATGATCTTGCCAACGATCTTGATGGTGTGACCCGACATTGCCGCCTCCAGCGAAAATCTTGTTGTTGTGGTCATCAGTCGCGACCGGTTCCGGCGGCGTTCACACCCCAAGAGCGCAATCGGGTTTCAGGACGGTTTCGTCGCTTGCCAGCCACGCAATATTTTGCTTCGGGATTGTCGGCACAGCCTGCGGTGCTGCGTCCTTGGGATCTGTGCAGAAAAACAACGAGGTGACGATGCTTTACGCCATCCTGGCCTACCACGTGGAAGACGAGCTCTTGTCCTGGACGCCGGAGCAGGATGCCGCGGTGGTCGCCAAAGTCATCGAGGTTCAGGCGCCCCTGAGAGCCAGCGGACAGTTTGGGCCAGCCGCCCGACTGGATGAGACCCGGAAGGCCCGCACCTTGCGGGGCCCCGGCGCGGGCATGGTGCTGGATGGCCCGTTTGCCGAGACCAAGGAGCAGCTTCTCGGCTTTCACCTGATGGAATGCGCCACCGAGGAGGAAGCGATCGTGGCGGCGCGAAAGCTGCGTGCGGTCAATCCGACCGCGGTCTACGAAATCCGCCCGGTCAAGCTTTACGTGCCCGCCGACGGGTTCGGCGCGACATAAGGGTGCGCTAGGCGTCCGGCTTGGGCCGCGCGATGGTAAAGCGCTGGATCACGAGCCCGCCGAAAGCAATGAACCACACGAAGGGCGCGATATGCGGTGCAAACGCCGCAACGATCGTGCCCGGGATGAACACCAGGAGCGGAAACAGCGAGGCCATCATCTCCTGGCGCCAGCCGCCCAGGATCGTCCACCATAGCCAAGCATTGAGGCCGGCGATCGCGGTGAGGTGCAGGCCGTAGAGCACCGCGACCGCGCTGCTCATGCCGTAATTGGTGTAGAGGCCGTTGGTCACCGGCAGCAGCACGATCGAGAGCAGGAAGAACAGATTGAGGATCACCGCGCCGCGGCTGCCGACAGGCTGGCGGGCCAGCCGCCGGTGATGGCTGATCCAGAACACGCCGGCGATGATGAAGCTGAGCGCGAAGCCGGCGAGCTTGCCGGAATAGACATGGGCGAGGTCGCTCCAACCGGGCGCGCTGGTGAACACCGCAGCCTTGGGCAAATCGTAGGCCAGCAGCGTCATGGCGACACCGAAAATGGTGTTGCTGAGCGATTCCAGCCGCCGCATCTCGAACTGGTCGGACTTGAGCTCGGTCATGCCGGGTGCGCTTTTCGGACTGGAACCTTGGGTCGTCTTTCCCCCTAAATCCTAAACCGGGTTTGGTCCAGCCGCATTGCGATTCGTGGCGGGATCGCCGACTCTCGGCCTTTGACCGGGGCGATTCGTGGCAACATATCTGGACACGCTCAATGCGGAGCAGCGCCGCGCCGTCGAGCATGGCGTTGCCGAAGGCGCGACCGTGGGCGGCCCGCTGCTCGTCATTGCCGGGGCGGGCTCCGGCAAGACCAATACGCTGGCGCACCGCGTCGCGCATCTGATCGTCGCCGGCGCCGATCCGCGCCGCATCCTGCTGATGACGTTCTCCCGCCGCGCCGCGGCCGAAATGGCCGGCCGGGTCGAGCGGATCGCCCGAAAAGTGCTGGGCGAGAACAACGCCGCGATTATGCGCGATGCGCTCAGCTGGGCCGGCACCTTCCACGGCATCGGCGCGCGGCTGCTGCGCGAATATGCCGAACGGATCGGCCTCGATCCCGCTTTCACCATCCACGACCGCGAGGACTCGGCCGACCTGATGAACCTGGTCCGGCACGAGCGCGGCCTGTCGAAGACCGAGAGCCGATTTCCCGCCAAAGGAACGTGTCTTTCGATCTATTCGCGCTGCGTCAACGCCGAGATGGAGATCGAGAAGGTGCTGGGGCAGCACTATCCCTGGTGCGCGGGATGGGCCGCCGAGCTGAAGAGGCTGTTTGCCGCCTACGTCGAGGCCAAGCAGGCTCAGCACGTGCTCGATTACGACGACCTGCTGCTCTACTGGTCACAGATAATGAGCGATGCGCTGATCGCGGACGAGATCGGCGGCCGCTTCGATCACGTGCTGGTGGACGAATACCAGGACACCAACCGCCTGCAATCCTCGATCCTGCTGGCGCTCAAGCCCGACGGCCGCGGCCTCACCGTGGTCGGCGACGACGCCCAGTCGATCTACTCGTTCCGTGCCGCCACCGTTCGCAACATCCTGGATTTTCCGCAGAGCTTCTCGCCTCGCGCCGAGATGATCACGCTCGACCGCAATTACCGCTCGACGCAAACGGTGCTGGCAGCGGCCAATGGGGTCATTGGCCTCGCGCGCGAGCGCTTCACCAAGAACCTCTGGACCGATCGCGCCGCCTCGCACAAACCGCAGCTCGTCACCGTGCACGACGAGGCCGATCAGGCCCGCTACATCGTCGAAGAGGTGCTGGCGAACCGCGAGCAAGGCGCACTGCTCAAGCACCAGGCGGTGCTGTTCCGGACGTCCTCGCATTCCGGCCCGCTCGAGATCGAGCTGACCCGCCGCAACATCCCATTCGTGAAATTCGGCGGGCTGAAATTCCTGGATGCCGCGCACGTCAAGGACGTGTTGGCGCTGCTGCGCTTTGCCGAGAACCCGCGCGACCGCGTCGCCGGCTTCCGCATCCTGCACCTTTTGCCGGGCATCGGCCCCGCGACGGCGCAGCGCGTGCTCGACCAGATGGCGGAAAGCACCGATCCGCTTGCCGCGCTCGGCCAGCTGCCGGTGCCGCCACGCACTGGCGCGGACTGGACCGACTTCGTCCGAACCACCCAGAACCTGCGCTATTCGGAATGGCCTGTCGATCTCGAACGCGTGCGGCTCTGGTACGAACCGCATCTAGATCGCATCCACGAGGAGTCCGAGACCCGGCGCGCCGATCTGATGCAGCTCGAGCAGATCGCGAGCGGCTATGCCTCCCGCGAAAAATTCCTGACCGAGCTCACGCTCGATCCGCCGGATGCGACCAGCGACAAATCCGGTCCGCCCTTGCGCGACGAGGACTATCTGATCCTCTCCACCATCCATTCGGCCAAGGGCCAGGAGTGGAAGTCGGTGTTCGTGCTCAACGTCGTCGACGGCTGCATGCCGTCCGATCTCGGCGCCGGCACCAGCGCCGAGCTCGAGGAGGAGCGCCGCCTGCTCTATGTCGCGATGACGCGCGCCAAGGACGACCTGCACCTCGTCGTGCCCCAGCGCTTCTTCACCCACGGCCAGGCCGCCAAGGGCGACCGCCACGTCTACGCCTCGCGCACCCGCTTCATCCCGGAGCAGCTGGTCCATCTGTTCGAGCGCACCGCCTGGCCGAAAGCCGCCGCGGGCGCAGCCCGCACCGCGGCGCAAGGGCCGAAGATCGATATCGGGGCACGGATGCGCGGGATGTGGCGGTAGACACAAGAGACTGGTCTTGCGACCTGTCAGGGTAATCGGAACAATAGAGGTCCGACATGAAAGCCGTCGTCGTCGAGCAATACGCAACCATCGATCAGGTCGAGCTGAAGGACATCCCGCCCCCGTCGATGGAGCCGGGGCAATTGCGCATCCGCGTGGAAGCCGCCGGAATCGGCTTTGTCGACGGTTTGAAGATCGAGGGACGTTATCAGACCAAGGATCCCCTGCCCTTCATTCCGGGAACGGAGTTCGCTGGCGTTGTGACCGAGGCTCCCGGCACACCCGGCGGTTTCGAACCCGGCATGCGCGTGATGGGCATGACGCGGTCTGGTGCGCTCGCCGAGGAAATCGTCGTTAGTCCCGCCGCGCTCCATCCCCTGCCCGACGGCGTTGCGGCCGAGGTCGCCGCCTCGTTTCGGGCCAACTATTTGACCGCGCTCTATGCGCTGAACGCCCGCGCCATGTTAGTCTCAGGCGAGCAGCTCCTGGTGCTGGGTGCGGCCGGCGGAACCGGAATCGCGGCCGTCCAGATCGGCAAGCTGCTCGGCGCGCGCGTGATCGCAGCGGCATCGACACCGCAGAAGCGCGCGTTCGCGCGGGCGCACGGCGCCGACTCTGACATCGACTACACGCAGACCGGCTGGCGCGATACGCTGAAGGAGTTGACCAACGGACATGGCGCGGACGTGATCTACGACCCCGTCGGCGGCGAAATCTCGGTGCAGGCGTTTCGATCCATTGCCTGGCGCGGGCGCCATCTCGTGGTCGGGTTTGCTGCCGGCGCCATCCCCGCGCTGCCGTTCAATCTGCCGCTCCTGAAAGGCGGCGCCCTGCTGGGCGTCGACCTCGCGCAGATTCCGGTGCGCGAACCCGAGTTGCAGAAGCGCCTGATGTCGCAGTTGACGGACTGGCTTGCCGAGGGCCAGCTCAAGCCCGCGGTCGGCCGCGTTTTCGCGCTGGACGATTTCCGGGAAGCGTTCAGGACCATGCAGACGCGCGGGGCGCTCGGCAAGATGGTGGTACGGATCGCGCGATAGAACTCACAAACGGAAACCGAGCATTTCCGAAAGCCGGCTTGTCGCACGGCCGCGGTCTATTAAGTCTGGCCGATCCTCCCAGAGACCTGATCAATGACCGCACCGCTTGAATTCGGACTGGATACTTTTGGCGACGTCACCAAGGATGCAAACGGCGCGATGCTTCGCCACGCGCAGGTGATCCGCAACGTCGTCGACGAAGCCGTGCTCGCCGACCAGCTCGGCCTCGACTTCATCGGCCTCGGCGAGCATCACCGCGCCGACTTCGCGATCTCCTCGCCCGAGACCGTGCTCGCTGCGATCGCATCGCGGACCAAGCGCATCCATCTCGGTTCGGCCGTGACAGTGCTGAGCTCGGACGATCCGATCCGCGTATTCCAGCGCTTTGCCACGCTCGATGCACTCTCGAACGGACGCGCCGAGGTAATCCTCGGCCGCGGCTCCTTCACCGAGTCCTTTCCGCTGTTCGGATTCGACCTTCGCAAATACGAAGAGCTGTTCGAGGAGAAGCTCGACCTGTTCGCGGCACTCTTGTCGCAGCAGCCGCTGACCTGGGAAGGCAAGCTGCGTCCGCCGCTGCGGGACCAGCTGGTCTATCCGCCGGTCGAGAATGGCCGGCTTAAAACCTGGATCGGCGTCGGCGGCAGCCCGCAATCGGTGGTGCGCGCCGCACATTACGACTTGCCCCTGATGCTCGCGATCATCGGCGGCGATCCCGCGCGCTTTGCGCCCTTCGTCGAGCTCTATCACCGCGCCTTCAAGGAGTTCGGCCGCTCCTCGCAGCCCATCGGCGTGCACTCGCCCGGCTATGTCGCCGAGACGGACGAACAGGCGCGCGAGCAGCTGTGGCCCGACTACAAGGCCATGCGCGACCGCATCGGCAAGGAGCGCGGCTGGCCGCCGATGGGCCGCGACGAATTCGTCAACGAGGCCGAGCACGGCGCGCTCTATGTCGGCTCGCCGGAAACAGTGGCGCGCAAGATCGCCAAGACGGCAAAGGCGCTTGGTGTTTCGCGGTTTCAGTTGAAGTATTCAGCGGGTCTCCTGGCGCACGAGAAGCTGATGCGGAGCATCGAGCTTTATGGGCGGAAGGTCGTGCCGATGGTGCGGGAGATGATGGGGTGAGCATTAGCCGCCGTGTGTCAGTCTGGAGCGCACTTTAGAGGCGCTTCTTAGCGAATGCCCGGCCGGAAGCCGACTTCAAATATTTCTCAAAGGCAACGGCCTGCTGCTCATCCGAGAACGCAACATAGGTCTTGAGCTCCCACGGAGTGAACTTTGACGTGTGAGGAACGTCACCGGCGTTGTGCTTTTTGAGGCGGGCACGTAGATCAGATGTCAGCCCGACGTAATAGCGATCAGGGTCGCTTTTGCTTCTGAGAATGTACACGTAGAACATGTGGAGGCAGCCGCGGTCGCATGAAGCTTCAGGCTCGCGTGGCAGATGATAGCGGCACCCGTATCAGTTCGACAGTCCGCCTACGCCCTTCGGGCTACGGCGCGACAGCCTTCGCTTTGTTCTCGGTCCAAGTTTGCTCACCACACTGGCACTTGAACATGCGAACGGTCCCACCGGTCTGGGTGTTGAGCATCTTCGCCGCAAAGCGCGGTTGGCGCCCACACTAAGTGCACGGCTTCGCTGGATTTGGCCGACAGTTGGAAAAGACTTCGCTTTTGAAATCGCGGTCCACAGCGCTGCCCTCGCCGACGACTCACTTGGTGCCAAAGTATACACAAGTTCCAACCAGCCTAAGCTCGGCTTACAGACGCAATGCGGACGTCTCCCCGCTTGGCGTGATCGACGGCTTGCGACCCAAAAGCAGACTTCGGCAATTTCACGGTTACGTTTAGCGCCACACGGGAGATAGCTTCCGTTCTGGAACGGAAAAGCCCGGTGATTAGCGCAGGTGAATTTCCAGGAATTTTCGGTTGGACTAGTTGATACTGATTTCATTTTTTCGGGGTGTGATTGCCATGCGCTCAGCCCAAAGCACCTACATTGCTGCGTTGTTCAAACTGCACGACCACCAAATTGAACCCCTTCAGCTCGATCCAGAGATCAAGAAGGATGTTCGGAGGTCCTTCTATTGGCTAAGATTGCCGATGGGTCAGAAGAACTCACGCCCTCGCCCGTGGCCACCTGGCGCTTCGGAGCGAAAACCGGGCCTGAAACTTACGGGGGCGCTTCGTGAGCGGACCTATTAACATACTTTTATTGATTTAATTGGAATTAAGGTATTTAATCTTTCCGCCCAGCAGCCGGAGAGAACGCCATGCCTGACCAAGAGGACGATCGCCGTGAATTTCTAAAGACCTGCGGAAAGTTTGCTGCCGTGACACCTCCAGCCATCACTCTACTGCTCTCGACCTCCCTCACGTCGGATGCCATTGCCAAGTCGGGCGCGGGAGCGGTCCACCACGGCAACAATGGGTGGGGCAACGGCGGCGGCGATGGTAGCGCCAACGGCAAGGACGACAGAGACCGCTGACTTTTCTCTCGAGGAATGGCAGGGCTGGAACGGGTCGCCGACTACCAAGTTTCCCAATGCAAGTGCAATCTGTCGGGCCCCAGCTCATCCCGTGCCCCCCGGAGCTGGGGCCCATTTTTTGGCGCGCCTCTAAGCGGGCAAATTGGCGATGATGCGCCCCGCGCTGCTCGCGGGCGCTTAGGACGGCCGTTTTGACGAAGTGTAAGAACTATTGCGGCTGACTTGAGGTGAATTGCCGCCTGCGTTTAGCTCTTCGGCCGGGTGGCCAGTCGCTCAATGAGTACATGCCCTGGCTGTAGCCCCGGCGATCTCAACCATTCGCTCACGTGCGATCCGGTTTCGACTTGCCGTGCCCTACGCATCATGTCCTCCCCGCGCTGCCATATGGAAGCAACTTAGCTTCCTCGCGGAGGCGCTTTGCTTCTTCAGCGAGCCAGTATCATCTGGCGATGATTGCACGACCCGGTGGCCATGGCTTTCTCTCCGCTGATCAAACCCGGGATCAAACGGCGGAACTTCGGGGCGGGTTCGCTTAGGCCGCTAGATGGTCGGGACCTCCCATAGGGTCGCAGTTTGTTTTATGGGACCAAATGCTTGGTCTTCAAAGGTTAGAACGTTTCAGCCACGAAACGAGCCCGCGGCGAACCGCGGGGCTGCGTCCCCTGGCCGGCGCGAAGCCCATTTTGGTTGCCCGCGAAATCTTCCCGAAACATTGCTGTTCGAAAGTGGCGTCACCAGATGTGGGGATGGCAAATGCTCGTCCTAATGAACACGGTTTGGCGCGGGCTCGCCTACACTATGCTGATCGGTGCGCTCTAAGCTCGTCCGGCAGTAAGGGTAAAGGCGGCTTTCGGAGAAGGCCACGACCATGCCCAAAGAAATCGCTGTGGTGCTGTGGTCCTTGGCAGCTGCCTGCGTGGTCGCATTCGGTATGGCAGCCCTGGTTGCGCCTCATTAGAAGCGACACAGACCCGCGCGTGAACCTCGGCAGAAGTGGCGCCGACCGGGGCTGCCTACTATCTCTGTGCAGCGCCCCTCTCGCTCCGCGGCAAAAGGCCCGTGTCTCCGGCAGCGTTTGAACGAAGCAATATACCTTCCAAGCTCGGTGGCGATTTCGATCGCGGTCGAGCCCGCGTTGATCATTTTGATCAGCGTCTGTACCTCGTCCTTGGTCGACTGCTTTAATTTTGTGATTTCGCACGCGCGATCCGATTTGCGCGCGCAAAATTGTTCCCATTCTCGGAACCAAATGCCCATAACAGAGGAAGGCTCGGCCACGCGCGCGGAGCAATTGAGTTCGTGCTTTCGCTCCGGCGTCGTAGGACAGAAGCTGAAAGCCGGCCGTCGGCGCGGCTTGGAAAACAATCTGGATATCTGCGGGATAACGCGCGCGAGTGGGTGGCCGACGGTGCAAGAGATTGAGCCGGCCCAACCCCCAACTCTGTTTTGGTTTCGCACGCAAACAAGGTGACTTGGGGACGTCGGTTGCTTTGGCGAACGGTTGCACTTCCGAAATACCCCCTACTCGGGCCTATAAGGCACTGTTCTTCCGCAGCAGCTTGGTGACGTCGATTAGCGGCGTGTTATCCCGTTCGGGCAGTTGACGTAGGTGCCTGCTGCCCGCGTCCAGCCCGCGCCTGATAGTCCCCCGCACGGGACGCTCACCGTCGATAGGTGTCAGGCCACAACTTGCGCGGCGGCCAGCAGGCCATGCTCTGCATCAGCACCGTCTAACGCACCAGCGCCAATGAACGTGCCAAGCGTGAAGGCAGTTCGGTTCAGCAGCGTACCGCGCGTGCCGGCCGCATCACCAGATAGCGCCGCAAGCTCCGAGCGCACAGCGGCGTCAACGTAATAGCCGTGCCGGCCTGCCGCGTATGGCTGACTGGGTCGTGGTCGTATGGCCTGGGCGGATCATGGCCAATAGCCACTCGGGCGCCTCGGCGGTCGGCAGGTCGGGCTTCAGCACTTAGCCGGGATTGCCCGGCACGAGGACAAACCCATCTTAGCCTCGCACGTCCCACGCCAGCGCTAGCCTGCCCGGTGAATCGCCCAGCCCGACGTGGTTGAAATAGAAGTCACTCCTCGTGCGCACAGTCCTGGTTGGCGGCAGGGCGTGCGGCAGGTCCGCCTCGGTGGCGCCTTATACGAGTCCTGGTCCAGCACCCACACGCCCTTCCGTTCTCCGGTGGACATTTTGACAATCGCATCAGGCCAGTCGGACCACGATCTCTGAACCACCTGCCGGAAAACTGATGCGGCGCTGAATCCATTTGACGTATATGGCTGCTTGTTCTCTGGTCGGCACGGAAATACCGGCGTACCTGCTGTCGCAGCGAAATGGCGAGGTCTAGGGGGAGCATTCGCGGGAAACTGTTCGTATCATTGCTCGGGATCTCGCCAACTCTGCTTACGCCGTCCGATTTCGTTTCAACCGCTTTCGCTATTTCACCCGGTGGCATTGCCATGATTGTGCTGCACATTGCCTCAAGGATTGCCTTCCGCTGCTCGGATTGTTTCACCTCGTCAGCGTCTCCAAGGACTTCCAAGCCGCCGTCGAACTTCATGGCGACCTCGTACCTCTGCGTCACGCCGGCGACCGTTTTCCTTTCCCCGGAAGGCGAATGAACGATAGGCTTGGCAGGGATCAGCTGCGATGCCCGAGAGCCTGCCGAACTCCAGTTAGCCGGCCGGATTGTGCTTTGCAGTACCGTCGCACCGGCACGCCTCCACAATGGAACCATATCCGCCGTGACCAGTTGGACCCCCTGTTGAGTTGTGCAAACAGCTGGGCACCAGCCGGCACGAGGCCTAGCGCCGGACATCCGTGGGGGACGAATCCCATGATGGACCACACGACCAGAGTTGGTAATCGATTGTTAGCAGCGTTGCCGCCGGCGGATTTTGCTTTGCTTGCGCCTCACCTGAGGAAAATCATGCTCGGACGCGACGCCGTACCGATCCGATCGGGTGATCGGATCGACCACCTTCTCTTCCCCTGTGGTGGTGCGGTTACGTTTATCGTGGACTTGCCGAACGGCCAGACTGTCGCCGTAGCGGTGATCGGTCATGAAGGTGCGATCGGCCTGACCTCGGCGCTTGGCACATCCCACTCACCCGTGACGGTGGTGGTCCGCGTACCAGGGCCCGTGCTGCAGATTCCGGCGGCGCAATTTTTGTCAGCTCTGGGTCGCAGCCCCGCGATCGCATCCATGGTGCAGATTTTCACGAGATCGCTGCTGACGCAGGTTCAGCACGTCGCGGCTTGCAATGCACTACATTCCGTCGAAGCCCGGATGGCCTGCTGGCTGCTTCAAATTCACGACCGGGCGAATGGCAACAATCCCCTCCCTTTGACGCAGGAGACTATGTCGGAGCTACTGGGCGTCCGGCGCACCACCGTCACGCATGTTGTGAGGGCGTTGCGCGCGTCAAGAGCGTTGAAATCCAACCGCCGCGGTCAACTCGAGATTGACCGGCCGCGCCTCGAAGCCGTGGCATGCGAGTGCTACAAGGTGATGAGCCGCAGGATCGATCGGATCGTCTCGCGTGGCGGAGCAGGGCTTCTTCACGCCGCGCCTTCGCAAGACGCCTGCCAGCTGCCGGGCAACCGACTATCCAGGGCAGGCTCGTAGAAGCAGGCCTCTCGCGCGAGCCATTCGTGAGTAGCCGCACAGACCCGGGCAATAGATGCGCGAGAAGAATACCGCGCTGCAGCGAAACCTTCGCGATCGCTCTCGATACCCGTCGAAATGGCGTCACCCGTTTTCGGGCACTTGATCATCACCACACCCCATCTTGATTTCCTGCAATCTGTTGCGGACTCTAGGCACGCTGGCCCGCCATCAACTGGACCGAGCGTCCGTCCTGGCGGAGACGCCCTCCAGCCGATGCGCGCGGCAGGTAGCCTCGGTTCAGGCGGTCTTGTGCAATAGCCGGTTGAAGCTGGTTTTGACGGGCTCGGTCGTCTCGATCGCTACTTTCTGCGCGAGCTCCCAAAGCTCCCGATTCTGTGCGGAGACGACTTCGAAAGCCTCGCGGCTTCGGGCGGTTGAAAGACGCACGATATCCAGCAGCGATCTGGTCTCAACGAGCCGGGAAAAACTCCAGGGTGGCGCTGGTATTGTCTTTGGAAATCTCGACGACCTTGGCTCCGTAATCGACAGCACCCCTGGCGTTCATAGCGCAGGTTTCGCGGAGAACATCGCTGATCTCCTCGGAAATTGCTTTCATGCTCGCGATATTTTTTGGTCGGTGCGGCGAAGCCACGGAGGAGTTCCTGGAAACTCAAAACGAACTTTGGCTTGGCTCCGTTCACGTTCTCATTCACGGAAGCGGCCTGCGTTTCGACTTCACTTTCATTCACGAGCTTTCATCCTTCCAAGCGAAACTAGTAAATGAATTGAAGACTCCCCGCTCCCGGCACGTATTGCACCAGGAAAACCAGCGCTCCTATTCTCGGCGTAACGGGATGCTGCTGCAGATGAACCGCTCGCCCCATGCCGAAGTTAACTATGATCGATTGGATTCGAGCCATCGTTCGCTTTCGGACTCTCGTTGGAATAATTTGATCGGTTGCGACCAGGCGGAACAGGCAGGAGCTTTACATCTGCGACCTTGCAGCGACCGCTCGGTTGCACTCTGAACTCGCTCGTCTGCCGGACTGGCGTAGCTCGCGCTGATGGTTCTCTTCTCGATTCAGCCGGTCCCTGAGACTCTCAAGTTCTGCGAGTTGGACGGCAAGCGCTTCGAGACGCTGGCGAAGAACAGCACCGGGGTTGTCTACTCGAGCGCAGATTTTCATGTGAGGTCTCCTAGCAATATGTCCGCGAGAATTCCGCCAGCTTTGACGGTGGGCAAAAAAATGCAATCACAGGAAACGCGACTAATTTGGCATGCTGCGTTGCCGATAACGATGTGGCGGCGCGTAAAAAAAGTACTCATGTGCCCAGGCGCGCGGCACGGCTCCATTGGGCCTGGCTGCTCAGCCTGCGATAACAGCGGGTCGAGCCGTTGTTAATGCTCGGAGCGGGTTGCGCTCGAAAGTCGAGTGGCGGCTCGCTCGCACTCGGGCTTGTGCCTCCGCTCGTCGTCCTCTTCATCTGCACAATCGACCCCTCCATATGCGGTCGGATTTCCGGAGTTCCCTGCCGTCGCGAAAGGTCCTTTGCCACCTGCCGCTCCGCCGGATCCGCCGCCACCGCCGGATGGCGGCCCTCCAGCAGCAGATGGCCCACCACGGCGCCCCTCCGGTCCGCCACCGCCTCCAGGTGACCCGCTGCCAGAGGACCCCGACGCTGCAGAGGACGGACGATCGTTGTCGAAGAATGACTGGTCCCTGTCATCGCCATGCGTTGCTCCGTTCTGTCCGCCTGAACGTGCGATGGCTGTCGAGGTCAGCGAGGTCGACAGCAGCAGCGTCATGACGGGGGGTGTCACGGCCGCAAATCTTCCGCAGGTTTTCAGGAACGCCCGCCGGTCGTCATCTTCATTGCTACCTTGGGTCACGATGCGCTCCCCTTGATTTAAATTTGCTTCATTCGTATTATATATTAAATAGCCTTTCAACCAAAATTTTGTTTTAAAAATGGGATTGCGAAGCGTGCGACGCCGGCAGATCGCCAGCATTTCCATGGCCTCGCGCTTGCTCGTCCCGGCGCCGGGGCCCCAATCTGGAGTGTCAACTAATATTTAATATGCATATATCTGATTAGCTTGATTAAGGGCAGCGCACGACGGATGATTGCCATGCCACTGCAATTTCACCGGCCCATCGAAAACATGGAGATCTGGAGCGCGAGGAGCGATGGCTTCTCGTTTGTGATCAGCCTGGAGAGCCCTACCGGTCCAGGCTTTCACGGACGCTCTGGGTACCTGGCGAGTTGGCGACCACTCTACGAGAACAATGGGGCGATCAAGATCAGCGGGTCGCCCTTCCGAACGTTGGCTGAGGCCGAAGGAGCCTGCCGCAACATGGCCGAGCATCTGCGCGCCGCAACCGCTCACCGCCCAGCATGATGCGATGTCCAGCTAACGCGTTCGTTCCGGAAGGACATTGCCGCGCTTGACGTCCTCGTCGTTTCGAACCGCCGAATCCTGTTGTAGTAGGCCGGAAGGAGCGAGTTCACGTGCGGCCGCATGCTTCCCGTTTTGCGAAATTGCAAATGTCGCGAGAACTGTTCGATTGCTAATATCGAGCTTCTGGAAGATGTGGTGAAGGTGGACTTTGATCGTACCATCGGTAATGTTCAGGAAACGCCCAATCTCCTTGTTCGACAGCCCCTCCGATACAAGTCTCATGATCTGCCGCTCCCGGTCGGTCAGCTGCGTCGGAGCCCTTTCCTCACCGGTGTGAGACTCCCCAGGGACCTCACCACCTGTGCACGGCGACCGCGATGCCGGTCCTTGGCGTTCCGCAACCTTCCTCAGGGTCGCGACCAGCATCTCCGGCTCAGCATCCCTCGTAAGGACGAGGCAGGCGCGGCCCGCGGCCAGCATCTGCAACCTTTGATCGCCGGCCTTTTCAGCGAAGAAAATGACCCGGGTACCTTGGCCAGCGGTGTTTGCGATAGCCAGAATGTCCGGTCGACTGATACTGGGCATTGCAATATCGACCAGTGCAACGTCGGGCACCAGAAGTCGGATGGCCCCAATGCAGCTTGCAGTATCCCCGCAGGCGGCCACGATCGCAAAATCGTGCTGCGCCGCAAGGACGCTGCTGATCCCCTGCAAGACGATCGGGTGCCGATCCGCGATGACGACTCTGATGCGGCGCATGCTTCCCCTGCCTATTCCTGATACCCCGCGCGGCAGTTTTTATTCCTGCATTCACCTCAAGACGCGTGGGAAGCACAACCAATCCGTTTTGCCAAAACGCCGCACTGTCAATTCGTCACGGCGCGCATCGGCAACGCATGATGGCCACACCACTCTAACTCGCCTTGAGAATGCGTGCAGCACCGTAGGATTGCGGTCCTCCATGGAAAATCCGAAGCAGCCGATTCATCTACAAAACAGCGCCTTCTCAGCTGGCTATAATCTGCAAAACTCTCCCGCGGATCTGGCGCTCCAGGATGTGGCTGCCTTGTCAGGATTGGTTAACCGCCATCAAGCCCATCACCGACCACTTATTACGAACGATATATAGTCACATTCACGATTCAAATCTAACATTCGACAAACTTGACCGAGCCAGGCAGCTGAAAAGCCTCGACCCATAACACGAAGAGGAGGTTTCAAAAAGTATTACTATTCATCCAACATCAATATGAGGTGGAAATTTTCCAACCATTAATCAAACGTATCGAACGATAACGCTTCGGCAATAGCACCGATGAAAACCTGGTCAGCAAAGTTCGGGCGACATTTTCGCAACCCGGCAAACTTCAATCTGCAGTCACGGGTCATCGCTGGTAATGAGTAGGTGGTCACATGTATTCTTCGGCTGTTTTGCGACAAACGCATGAATCTCTGATCGTTCAATTCACCGAATTGCAGAATTTACGTAGTCGCGTGTTGATGGCCGAGCAGCGCTTGCTCGGCCCGATGCGAAGGGTCCGCCGGCGGAGACCGGCTGGGAGGCGACCGGCCGGTCGAAGGCACAGGCCCGGCTGATAGCGCCAAGAAATGCCGCACTGCACCAGTAGAGTTCCGTGCGCGGGCCGATCAGGCTTGCCCGACCGGGCTTCGACCTGATAAGTCCCCCTTCTATTTCAAATCGGAAGTAGTGGGGACGGCTTCCATGGGGAACGACGAGTGGGCATCCGCGGCCACAGCCGAGCTGTGGCGGCTTTACGATGAGGTGACGACTGTTCTTAGTCGGAGAATGATTGCGGAAAAAGCCAAGCTCGAAGAGCGGCTTCGCAAGATAGAGGGAACTTCCGGGGCCCCCAACCAGGAACGTGCACGCCGGCCCTACCCGCCAGTGCTGCCGAAGTATCAGAATCCGAAAAACCCATCCGAGACCTGGTCCGGTCGCGGCAAGCAACCCCGCTGGCTGAAGGCGCAGCTTCGCGCCGGCAAGAAGCTGAACGATCTATTGATTAACCGCTCATCCAGCCAAAAGCGCCGCCGCACCGGTTGAGCACGGCGCGGCCCCGACGCCGTACATACCGCAACGGCGCGGCCGTCCATGGACCGCAAAATCTAGCGATCACGATCCTCTTTATTGTTAGGACTGCCGTCACCGCCGCTGTTGCCGAAGCCATTGTTGCCCCGCACGATATGGCCGCCTGAACCGGTTATGGCGGCTGAAGTCAGAGAGGTCGACAGCAACAGCGTCATGGCTGGAGGGGTAACGGCAGCAAATTTTCCGCAGCTCTTCAAGAACTCACGACGGTCTTCGCCGTCGGCATCGAGGTGGGTCAACCCTCCAATCGTCGTCGAGGTGAAAATAGGGCGGAATGGACATACTGCAAGTTAAATTTGTTAATTCACAATTTAACATGCCGACCCGCCGTTACAGCATAGCCCTCAACGGCGACCATTGAACAATACTCCAGTCGCACGGTCCATTACGAGCATTGAGGTTGCACTACCGCGCCGTGTTTGGGCACAACGCAGTCATGGTCCGCCATTGACATTAAACCGGAACCATTATAATTCTAAATACATTAATTAACTCGGAAGCAACTTTCACATATAAAATCTCTTCGGCGCACAACGAGCTCAGGGCAGCTCGACCACATGTGCGGCGCACAAAGCATCGCTCTTGCCAAGTGGTAAAAACGAAAGTCAGTTCATGACCGGAACCGAGACCGGAGCAGCACTGAGGCAATTGCGGTCTGGCTTCGACAGGGCTTTGCGTCCGGGATTCTCACTGCCGCGTCTGGGAACCTTGATGAGCCGAGCGCTCACGGAAACGCTCTTGGACCTGTCAGAATTAACGGTTCTCACTGAGGCTGCGACCGGCGCGTATGCCGTGACGGCCGTGCTGGCAGCGATGGCCGGAGCCAGGCACGTCTATGCCTTCACGAAACCTACGCGGCACGGCACACCAGGCGATGCCAGGCAACAGACTCTGGAGCTTGCAGATTCGGTCGGTGTGGCCGATCGCATCGACGTCTTGGAGCAGATCACCCCGGATATTCTCAATCAAACGGATATTGTAACCAACAGCGGCCATCTTCGGCCTCTTACCGCTGCGCTAATTGATAAGTTACCAAAGGAGGCCGTTATCGCCTTGATGTTCGAGGCTTGGGAATTTCGCCCCAACGACCTCGACATGGAAGCATGCTTACGGCGCGGAATTCCGATTGTTGGCGTGAACGAACGCCACCCGGCAGTCGATGTCTTCTCGTTTCTCGGTCCACTGTGCGTGAAGCAACTTCACGATTGCGGTTTACCCGTTTACAAGAATCGCATTGGTGTGCTGTGTGACAATGACTTTGTTGGCTCGCTCCGCACCGGTCTCGCGAACTCTGGAGCGAGCGTGGAAATTTTTGACAGCGTCCAAGCTGTGTATCGCGACGAGTGGGACGCAATCATCGTCGCGCTGCGACCGGCGGCTCAGCCTCGTATCGGTTCGCCGGAAGCAACGCACCTCGCTGCTTGCGCGCCCGCCGGTGGGGTTATCGTGCAGTTTTGGGGCGATATGGATCGAACCGTATTGTCAGCGAATGGATTGGCCGTTTGGCCAACAGCGCCTCCCGCATTGGGGCACATGGGCATTCTCCTGTCGGAGATTGGCGCTGAACCGATCGTGCGACTGCAGGCAGGCGGCCTGCGCGCTGCCGAATGCGTTCGGCGAAGTAGACCTGTTTCGACTGACGGATACGCGCAAATCGTTACTCAGCCCCCGATCGAGCTTTCCTCGGTTCACACCCGGTCCTCGCCTCAATAAAGCTCCCATGAGCGTGAGCGTCGCCGAGGCGAGAAACACTACTGCGCATGTCAAACGCGACCGCAGGCGTAGCAGTCAACAATACGAATTTCTGTCGGGCGCCACGCAGGCGGGAAGAGGCAAAGTGTCCGTGATCCACGTGCGGCCGTGGGCGGCTCCAGAGGACAGGCAACATCTAATTCCAGCGTGAAATTCGTCGCGTCCAGAGGCGGGATGCGCTGCGCCGGCTGTGCTCGCCTAGCTGGTAGGGCAGTTACTCCTCTCGCGCATCGAGGAGCAGCGCCGACCAAGCCTGTTTCAACCGCGGATAATCTTCGCGCGACATCCGAAACGTGATTACGTCGTCGCCGTTCCACCAAGCTTTGGGCGCAATCTTGTCGATTTGGAAACCAAGGCGAATATGCAAGTTCTTCGAGAGCACGTTCTTGCTTTGCACGTTGGCCACGACGGCCGAAAGCCCTAGCTCAGCGAACGCAAACGTGAAAAGCAGATCGAAGACCTCGGCCACAAAGAGGCGCGCACCAGGATCGACGATCAACCGCGCCACCTCGCCGCGTTTCGCCGCGAAATCCACGTTCGCAATGGCGATGCTGCCAGCCGGCTTTTTCGAGCGCTTGAACTCGGCAATGAAATAGTAGTCGTCCACCCGAGCCTGGTAGTTTCGGAAAAATTCTTCCTGCTGGGTCAACGTCAGCTTTTCGCGGGTCATGAACTTGCCGAGAACGGGATCGTTTCGCCAGGCGACGATTTGCGCGGAGTCGTCCAGCCGGATCTCTCGCAGAGCTAGGTTATTTCCCTCGGGAAGCCGTTTGAGATTCTCAGCCTTGGTGGAAAGCGTGGCCAAGCCAAGCGGCTCCAATCCCATATGCATCGTCATCTATTCATTAGACCTTAATTAGCGGCATTTATATATATTTAATTGACTCGAATCTTAGCCTGATTTAAAGTGCGTGACAATTAAATGATGCCTGCTTTCCTTGGTGGAGGCCCGCTATTCTCGCTGCTGCACCCGTCTTGCCGAACCGGCACGTAAATGATGCCGAACTCAAGTCCTTAGCGCAATCCGGCGATGCCGCGTTCTGGGGACATCTTGCTGCCCGCTCGCGGCAGGCTGCGAGTTTTTCCGAAATATTCCATCTGTCGACACTTCGAAAGAAGGCGAAGCTACATACGACCGAAAGTGTCCAGCCAAGACTCCGCCTCGCCTTGATCGGCGGCTACAACCTGTACCCATTGCACGAATTGGTTGAACACCTCCTGGCCATTCGTGGAGTTGAGTGCGAACGCTTCCTCGGCGACTACGATAATTTCGTCTCGGAAATCCTCGACGGTTCGAGCCCACTGTACGCTTTCAAGCCGGATCTCGCCTTCATTCTGCCGAACGCGAGGCGCTACCGGTTTTCCGGTTCGCTCCTCGGTGCCGTGGAACATCAGCGCGAAGCTGCAGTTGGCGCCGCGGAGCACCTCCTCACCCTGGCGCAGACTCTCATCGAACGCTCAGGTGCGGCGGTAATTCTCGCCAATCTTGCGCTGCCCGGCGACCTCGATCTCGGCTCGTTTCGTTCACGCACACTTGGCGCCGATTGGAGTTTCCGCAAGGCGGTAAACCTTGAGCTCGGGCTCCGGGCTCCGGCGGGGGTGCAAATCTGCGACGTCGAGTTCCTCTCGGCACGCCGAGGAATCACGGCCGCGGAGGATGCGCGAGGGTGGTACGAATCGAAGCAGCCCGGTTCACCTGATTTTCTAGTGGACGTCGCGCAAGAGCTAAGCCATTTGATCGCCTCCCGTAAGCAAGGTCCCAAAAAGGTGCTGGCCGTCGATCTGGATCACACGCTGTGGGGCGGCGTGATCGCGGAGGACGGTATCGAGGGAATCGAACTTGGCGACTCGTCTTCCCGCGGCGAAGCTTTCAAGGCTTTCCAGAAGTACCTCCTTGCGCTTTCCGAACGCGGCGTCCTGCTCGCGGTATGCAGCAAGAACGACCATGCGCGCGCGATCGAGGTCTTCGAGAAGCATCCCGAGATGGTTCTCCGGCTGGAGCACTTCGCAGCCTTCAAAGCCAATTGGGATCCGAAGTCCGACAACCTGCAGCGTATCGCGGATGAACTCCGCGTTGGCCTGGACAGCTTCGTCTTCGCCGACGACAACCCGGCGGAGATCGAGATCGTGCGCCAGTTTCAGCCCCAGGTCGACGGCGTGTTCCTCGGGGCAGATCCCGCCGAATTCATCGGCCGCCTCCAGGCCGGGCGCCATTTCGAGCCACGGAACGTCACAGAGGAGGATCTTGAGCGGACGACGCAGTATAGGCAGGAACGGCGACGTACGGAGCTCGCGGCGAGCGTGACCGACATGCCAGCCTATCTCGCCTCGCTGGAGATGAGAGGAACGATCAAGGAGTTCGACTCGCTCGACCTACCCCGCATTGCCCAGCTGATCGCGCGCAGTAACCAGTTCAACCTGACGACCTTGCGTCGATCCGAAACCGAGATCCAGGGACTCTTAAGAAGGCCGGACTACCGATGCTTCACGATGCGGCTGGAGGATCGGTTCGGTGATTCCGGGCTCATCTCTGTGGTCATTGCAAAGATCGAGGGCGGAGTCTTCGTTCTGGATACCTGGCTCATGAGCTGCCGCGTCCTTAAGCGCCAGGTCGAGGATGAGATCATGAATGAGATTTTTCGGCTTGCGGAGGTCGTCGGCTGCGCAAGAGTGCGCGGCATTTATCTTCCGACGGCCAAAAACGGGATCGTTGCCAGCATCTACGAGGAGTTTGGCTTCGTGCACACGGAAGACTCCGCCGCCCGAAAGGAGTTCGAGCTCAAGGTGGAGAAGTATCAAAGGCGTCCGACAAAGATCCGCGTAACCCGGAGGGCTTATGAAGCAAGCTGAAGTACTCGCGAAGTTGCAGGAGGTATTCGACGGCATCTTCCTTGAGAGTGTCGCGGCCAAGCCTGAGTTGTCGGCGGCCGACGTCGAGGAGTGGGACTCGCTCATGCAGATCTCGCTCGTCATCGCCGTCGAGCAGAAGTTTCGCGTGCGATTCCGCGTTGGCGAAGTCGAGACGGCTCGGAACTTGGGTGAGTTCGCCGACCTGATCGCGAAACGGATGGAACCATAAGAGCTGCGCATCGCGAGCGTGTTCGGGGCTGGTAACGAAGTGCGCAGCCGCTTCGTCCAACTTGTGCGCCTCTTCTGCCCGGGATCGCGGGACGCGGAGCTGGTGCACGAGGTCCGTGACGCGCCTCGCTTCCTTCAACTTCAAGAGAAATTGACTAGCGTTACTTTTCCCAGTAGCTAAAAACAATTACTATTTAATTATCTTTTATGTTATTTAAAGTTATTAATTCGAATAATTCAACCGCGCTGTCGCTCCGCGCCACGCAGGTCGGCAGGGCAACTTTAGGTACTAGCCAGTTACTTGGACTAGCCCGGGGAGTACAACGTGGCTGTCACCACCACTCTGCTCACCACCCAGACACCGTCCATCACCAATGCCACCGACGGGACAGGGGCGGATTACGAGCTGGGGATGCGCTTCACCAGCGACACGTCCGGCGTAATTCAGGCGATCCGGTACTACAAGGCCTCGAACGAGGCCGGCACTCATGTCGGCCACATCTGGTCGGCAACGGGCCAGGAGCTGGCGACTGTCACGTTCACCAGCGAAGGCGCATCGGGCTGGCAGCAGCAGGCGCTCGCCACGCCGCTCACCATCGCGGCCGGTACGACCTACGTGGTCTCGGTCAATATCAACAGCTACTACGTCTCCACCCCGCAGGGCTTCGCCTCCGGCATCAGCAACGGCGGCCTGAACGCACCGGCCGGCGCCGGCGTCTTCGACTACAGCGCGGGCGTCTTCCCAGCCGCCGTCTACCAGAATACAAACTATTTCCGCGACGTCGTGTTCGCTGCGGGATCGTCCAAACCCAACAATCACCCCGGCACGGTAAGCATCAGCGGGACCCCGACACAGAAACAGATTTTGACCGCCGCGGTGAGCGATGCGGATGGAGTGCCGAGCGCCGTCACCTATCAATGGCAGCAAAGCACAAACGGCACCACATGGAGCAACATCACTGGCGCGACGGCGAGCACGCTGACCCTCGGGCAGGCCCAGGTCGGCAGCTTCATACGCGTTACCGCCTTCTACACGGACCTGCTGGGCAGCAGCGAGACCCCGGCGAGCTCCGCGACCGCAACGAAGGTGGCCAACGTCAACGACGTCGGCGTCGTCACGATCAACGGCACGGCGACCCAGAACCAGACGCTGACGGCCAGCGTTACGGATCCCGACGGCGTCCCGGCGAGCATCGCCTATCGCTGGCAGAGTAGCGCCGACGGCACCACCTGGACGAATCTCACCGCCACGACCTCGAGTCTCACCCTCGACAGCAGCCTGGTCGGCAAGCGGATCCGGGTGAATGCCACCTACACCGACCTGCTCGGCACCAGCGAGAACGCAACCAGCGCGGCCACGGCGACGGTTGCAGCTGCGAGTACCACCACCACTCTGCTCACCACCCAGACACCGTCCATCACCAATGCCACCGACGGGACAGGGGCGGATTACGAGCTGGGGATGCGCTTCACCAGCGACACGTCCGGCGTAATTCAGGCGATCCGGTACTACAAGGCCTCGAACGAGGCCGGCACTCATGTCGGCCACATCTGGTCGGCAACGGGCCAGGAGCTGGCGACTGTCACGTTCACCAGCGAAGGCGCATCGGGCTGGCAGCAGCAGGCGCTCGCCACGCCGCTCACCATCGCGGCCGGTACGACCTACGTGGTCTCGGTCAATATCAACAGCTACTACGTCTCCACCCCGCAGGGCTTCGCCTCCGGCATCAGCAACGGCGGCCTGAACGCACCGGCCGGCGCCGGCGTCTTCGACTACAGCGCGGGCGTCTTCCCAGCCGCCGTCTACCAGAATACAAACTATTTCCGCGACGTCGTGTTCGCCCCATCCAACGTCATCGCGCTCCTTAACACTTCTACGATCTACGTCAGTGAAGCGGCCGGCACGGCCACCGTCACCGTCACACGCTCCGGGGACCTCCAGTCTCAAAACACTGTTGAATACACGACGAATGAAATCGGCACCGCCGAGACTGCGACGGCTGGATCGGACTTCATCCAGCCCACCTTCAATGGTCGGACGAACACCGGCCAGATCATCTTCGGACCGGGGGAAAGCACCAAGAGCTTCACCATCCCCATCGTCAACGATCAGCTTACCGAGGGCAACGAAACGTTCGCCGTCGGGCTTCAAAATCCCGGCTCCGGATCCCTCGGAGCCCCACGCACTGTGCTCGTAACCATCATCGACGATGACGCACCCGCCAAGATCGCAATGGCTGACGTTGTGGTGAGTGTTTCCGAGAATAGCCCGACGGCGACGATCACGCTGCTGCGCAGCGGGAGCGTCAATCAAGCAGCCACGGTCGGTTTCACGACGAGCAGCGGCAGCGCACTCGCAGGATCCGATTACACCACCTCGTCCGGCACGGTGACATTTGCTGCTGGTCAGGTGAGCCAAACCATCTCGGTGCCGATCATCAATGATACGACGCCTGAGAACGACGAGACTTTCACGGTCACCTTGAGCAACCCGACGGGTGCCACTCTCGGCTCTCAGGCGGCAACGACAGTGAAGATCCTGGATAATGACAACCCCGCTCTCGGCAATCTGGTGGGCGAGACGGCCGTGACGGGGCTGAACCAACCGGCGGCGATGGACTGGACTCCCGACGGCCGCTACATGTTGGTCGCGCAGAAGGACGGCGTGGTCCGCGTGGTGGACAACGGCACATTGAGATCCACTCCGCTCGTCGACCTTTCGGGCGAGGTAAATGATTTCGGTGATCGCGGGCTGCTGGGGATCGCGGTTAACCCGAACTTCGCAAGCGACCACTATGTCTACTTGCTCTACACTTACGATCCGCCTGAGACGGCGGGCCAGAGCGGTCTCGCGGCCGCCGATCAGGGCGGCAACCGACCTTGTCGTCTGGTGAGAGTCACTGTCGACCCCAACACAATGATTGCCGATCCGTCCAGCGAAGTGGTGCTGGTCGGCAAGAACAGCATCTGGGCCTATATCAGCCGCCCCGACGCGAACAGCGGCGGTGATCTCAGCATCGTTCCTTCCGGGATCGTCAACGGCACCACGATCACGGCTCCCGCGAGTCAGATCGAGGTAGGATCGCAGGACAACGATCCGGACAGGGCCGGCATCCAGAACCAGAACATCCGGGACTATCTTGCAACCGACAGCGATTCGCACTCGATAGGGGCGGTTCATTTCGGCCCCGACGGCTACCTGTACCTGACGGTCGGAGATGGCACATCGTACAACTTCGTCGATCCTCGCGCAGTGCGGGTCCAAGACATCCACAATCTCTCGGGCAAGCTCCTGCGGATCGATCCTGTTACGGGCGAGGGAGCGCCCGGAAATCCGTATTATCAGGCTGGCGATCCAAACAGCAATCAGTCGAAAGTGTTCTACTACGGCGTCCGCAACGCGTATCGCTTCAGCTTCGATCCCGTGACGAATCTGCCTGTGCTTGGAGACGTGGGCTGGAATAACTGGGAAGAGATCGATACGGGGCCAGCCGGCTCGAATTTTGGATGGCCCTACTTTGAAGGTCCGAACAAAACCGCCAGCTACCAGAATCTCTCCCAGGCGATCACCTTCTACAACAATGGCAACCGCAACAATTTGTCGGACCCGGCTGCCGTGTTTCCGATCTTACCCCTAAGCCACGGTGCGCCCGACAACGCCCATGTGATCACCGCGGGAGATTTCTACAATCAGAACACCATATTCTTCGACGACGTCTACAATGGAACAATCTACGCCGCGACGTTGAATGCAAGCCGGCAGGTCGCAAGCGTCCAGTTGGTGGACAATGTACAAGGCATTGCGGACCTGCAAAAGGGGCCCGATGGTTGGCTCTACGGCGCCGATATATATGACGGCACGATCCGACGTTGGGTGGACCCCTCGGCCGCCGCCGGGAACACGCTGGGCCTCGCGGCGTCGTGACGGCCGCCGCCCTGGAGAATGCGCCGCTTGTGAGACTTGTTTAGGTCCACGACAGAGCCGAGGGCACTTCGGCTCCCGAAAACCTGCGGATGCGTGCACTTGCATGCTTCGGCTCAAGCGTCCCGCCGGCGCTAGCCCAGCGCGATCCCGGCCGCGCGGTAGGAGTCATGCTCCTGGACGGCCGATCGTCGCCCACAGCCGGCTGTCGCTCGGCCGTTGCATGCGGACCCAGCGATATAGCACCTGCGACCAGGATTTGATCTGGGGCGTCAGATTGTCGAGGACCAGATCGCCAGTCCTGGCGCGCACCACCAGCACAAGGTGATGGTCTCCAGAACTGGTGACCACCTCGCTCAATAGCAGGACCCGCGCGGGCCAGCCGCGCTGCAGCAGTTCATGACGCTTGCTCACTGCGTAGTCATTGCAATCACCGCGATGGGGGTTAACGATCCACTCCTCACCTGCAAGGCCGAGTTCATTGGGCTGCGGAGCAATGGCGCGGTTCACGGCGCTATTGACTGCTTTCAACTGTGCCCATCGCCCCTTCGTCAACCGGATTGGCCCGCCGCGGAAGAAGCGCCGCGGGCGACATTCGGCCTCATAACGCAAGCAAAACACCGAATAACTGAAAGGCGGAAGCGTCGGGCGTCCCAGCTCGACATGCGCAAGAGCCGCTTGCGGAACCCTTGGCACTGTCAACAATGCAGCACGCGCCCACTGAGCGCCTCCGATCATGACAGCTACAACTGTCGCGACGACCAGTCCCGGGGTTTGTTGCATCTGCCGATCCCCTGAGATCGCCAACTAAGGTCTGGATTCACCGGTCAGCGGGGCCGCCCCGGTCTTGGGAGCGACCAATCGTTTAGATTATACTATTTAATGATAATTAAATTAACTAGCAATATTACTCTCTCATTTAAATCGGCGCTGATGTCGCACGTAGACAGCCGGGATTGCCCGCGGGGCCCTGCTGGAGGGAAGAATGAAAGGGGTTGAGAAGTTCTGATCGGCTCGGGCGTCCCCGATGGAAGGGACCGTCAAGGACGGACCGGGACATGCTTCGAGCATCGAGCGCCATGCAACATCTCAGCGCCACATATAATTTCAACAATCGATTTGATTATTCGCCGAGACCGGATCTTCAAACAATACTTCTTCGGGCAGGACAATTTCATATGCCGGATGAGCTACTCGTCGTTCTGGGGCTGAAGCCACGATACTCGTCTTCGACGCGGCAATGACCCTGTACGCTAAGCGAATGGATGTGCTAAGCGGACGGTCGTTCGAGCGATCGATAGTCTCGCCACGGACAACAGGCATCCACTACGGCCGATCCGTCGAAAGCCGCGGGATCTATGCGGTTGCTCAGGAAGTGGATCGATCTCGCCGCGCTCGCCCCACCAAATCTCTTGCGACGGCCCTACATCACCAGAACGCCGCGGTCGAGCTTTCAAATCAGACCGCAGACTCCGTCCTGGCTTGTGACGCGCTCTGGTCAACCAGCCACGCCTACTGCGGATGCATCCGGCCGTCCAGCCCTGCCTTCAGAGGCTAATCGCAACGCTGGTACCCACGGATAGGCGCCAGCCGCGAATTCGCGCAGTCGAGCGCTGCTATCTTCCCGCGAAGAATCAGCGCTCCTTGAATGCGCGCTCCGCCTGATCGTGCAGCGGCTTGAGCAGGTAGGATAGCGCGGTCCGACCTGCCGTCTTGATGAAGACCTCGACCGGCATGCCGGGCAACAACTTGGCCGACCCAAGTTTCGCCAGCTCTTCCGGCTTAAGCAGGACACGGCCCGTGTAGTAACTGGTGCCGGCACGCTGATCCTGTGTAA
Organism: Bradyrhizobium sp. 199; assembly: GCF_023073355.1. Classification (GTDB taxonomy): domain Bacteria; phylum Pseudomonadota; class Alphaproteobacteria; order Rhizobiales; family Xanthobacteraceae; genus Bradyrhizobium. Next base: position 740,309 of record NZ_JADPJI010000005.1, on the reverse strand, counting down.
TGTCTGCCGAGACCATGCTGACCTCTCCGTCGATTTCGGGCGTGGTCTTCTGGTTGAACGCCGCGAAGCGCATTGTCGCGGTCTGCCCCATATAGACCTGGTCGATATCGCGCGGTGCGATCCTGACCTCAACCGCAAGCGAGTCCGCATCGGGCACGATCAACATGATCTGCTCGCCGGGAGAGATCACACCTCCAACCGTGTGCACGCTCAGCTCGTGGACGCGGCCGGTTTGCGGTGCCCTGATATCGACCCGGTTCAATTGATCGACCGCCGCAGTCTTGCGCTCGCTCAGCTCGGAGAGCTTCGATCGCGTTTCGATCAGATCCTTTCCAACTTCCGTCCGCAGGTCCTGGTCGATCTGAATGGTCTGGAGTCCGATTTCGGCGATCTTGCCTTTCGATTGAGCAATCATTCCTGCCAGCTGGCTGCGCTCGCCTTCGAGGCGGACGGAATCACGCTCGAGAGAATTGAGCCGCGTGATCGGCACCAGATTTTTTTGCCAGAGACTGCGCACGCCCTCCAGCTCCTGCCGAATAAATTCGACTTCCTTCTGCTTGGCCTCTGTCTGCCCCGTAAGGCCTTTGATCTCGTTTTCCAGCTGCGCGCTTTTCTCCTGCAACTGCGCTTTTTGGCCGCCCCGCGCCTGACGACGCAGCTCAAACAGCTTTCGCTCCGCAGTGATAGCACGGCTCGCCTCGGAGTTGCTCTCCTTGGCCCGGTCGAGCAGCATCTTTGGAAAGACAGCATGCTCGGCGCCATCGCGCTCGGCCTCCAGGCGAGCCTGGCGCGCGAACAGCTCATCGAGGCTGTTGGTGACGATGGTCGCATTCGCGAGCGTCTGAGTCTCGTCGAGGCGGATCAAAATATCCCCTGCATTGACCCGCGCGCCCTCCCGCACGCGCAACTCTCCCACGATCCCGCCAGTGGAGTGCTGAACTTTCTTGACGCTCGAATCCACCACGACCACGCCTTGGGCGATCACCGCGCCCGACAGTTGGGTCGTTGTCGCCCAGCCGCCGACCCCAAAGGTTACCAAACCAAACATGATCATACCCACGATCATGTAACGCTGGATGGATTGCATCGCCGGTGTCACCTGGCCATTCATCGGCCACCTCCTTGAGCTTCCGCGACGACCTTGAGCGGTGTGGGATTTCGCAACACTCTCTTCAGGACCTCCTCTCTCTTGCCGAAGGACTGCACCTTGCCTCCCCCGAGGCACAAGACATGGTCCACACCTTCCAACGCCTTCGGACGATGCGCAACAACGGCGACAATTCCGCCTCGACGGCGCACGTTCAAGATCGCCTCGGTCAAGGCGTCCTCGCCCTCGGCATCGAGATTGGAAGAGGGTTCATCAAGTACGACCAGGAACGGCTTGCCGTAAAAGGCGCGCGCGAGCCCGATACGCTGCCGCTGCCCTGCCGACAGCGCTAACCCTCCTTCGCCGATCTTCGTGCCGTAGCCGTCTGGAAGCGAGAGGATGAGATCGTGCGCACCCGCGGCATGCGAAGCTTCCAGAACTGCGGCGGCCGTTGCCTTCGGATCGAACCGTGCAATGTTCATTGCAATGCTGCCGTCGAACAATTCGACGTCCTGAGGCAGATAACCGATGTGCTTGCCGAGGGCGTCCGAAGACCAGTGATCGAGCGAAGCGTTGTCGAGCCGGATCCTGCCTCGAATGCACGGCCACACTCCCACCAGCGCGCGTGCCAACGTCGATTTGCCGGACCCGCTCGGACCGATGATTCCAACGGCTTGCCCGCTCCGCAGCTGGAACGACACTTCACTCACCGTGGGCCTCTCCGAGTTCGGGGCGCCAATATAGAGGTGCTCGGCAGTGAGGGTTTCAACGGGCGCAGGCAATGCCAACCGCTCCTCCTCGCGAGGCAGAAGCTTCAGCAAGCGATCAAGCCTTTGCCCCGATTGCCGCGCGGCGACGAATCCTTTCCAGTTCGCGATGGCCATTTCGACGGGCGCCAGTGCCCGCGCGGTGAGGATCGATCCGGCAATGATAATGCCGGCCGTGGATTCCTGATTGATAACGAGGACGGCGCCCACGGCAAGAACCAGCGATTGCAAGATCGCCCGGAAGAGCTTGGAGGCACCACCGAGTCCGCTTGCGACATCGCTTGCCTGCTCATGAGCCGCGAGGTACTTCGCGTTGACATCCCGCCAACGTAAGCCCGCCTGTTGCCGCATGCCCATGGCCTGCAGGACCTCGGCATTTCGCCGCCCTTCGAGCGCCAGTGCGGTCCGCGAGACGGCGAGACGCGAGGATGCCTTTGCCGGCCCTCGCGTACGTGTTTCCGTAAGTATCGTAATGCCGACCAGGACCAGCGCGCCGGCCAACGCAGTCACGCCAATCCAGAAATGAAAGAGGAAGCAGATGCCGAGATAGATCGGCATCCAGGGAAGATCGAAGAGCGCCGTCGGCCCCCCGCTCGACAGGAAGCTGCGGACCTGATCGAGATCCCGCACCGGCTGCAAGCCATCGCCATCCGCTCTGGTCTTCAAAGGCAGGCGGACAAGCGAGTCGAATATGCGAATGCTGAGCTTTTCATCGAAATACCGGCCAACCCGGGAGCTGATCCTGCTCCTGACGAGGTCGAGTCCACCCTGGAACAGGTAGAGAACCGTGGCCAGAACCATCAAGGCGACCAGCGTCGGTATGCTGCGCCCGGGCAGCACCCGATCATAGACTTGCAGCATGAAAAACGAGCCGGTGAGCATAAGGAGATTGCTCATCCCACTGAAGGCGGCGAGAGCCCAGAAAATCCGGCGGCACGACCGCAGGAAAGCCGACATCTCTGACTGCGACTCGTCATAATCCTCCGCCGGTCGGGGTCGACCAGCAAATATCCGTTGCCGCAGGGCCTCGACCGGGCGCTTTGCCCAGCCGATCAGTTGCGGCGTCCGCAGTTCGGCATCATCCGCCCACTGTCGTCCGACGGACCATAGTCCTGACAAATGCATAAGTGGGATGCGATAAGAATTCACAAGCGGGGAGATCACCCCCCGCCGTCCAGAGTCAGTCATGACACCCGCCCTTGAAACAAGCCTCGGGAGATCCCCCAAGAGATCCCCGAGGCAGTTGTTGAGTACTCGTCTGTGTGGTTGACTCGCCGCTTACGCGAAGTGGAAGTCGTGGCTGGTCAACGCATCCAGCTTGGTGTTCTTCAGAGTGAGCGTGTCGCTCCCCGTCGCGAGGACGACGTCGCTGCCCGACTGGGCCGCGTGGGAGAGAACGCCCGCGAAACTGTCGAACACAGTCTTGCTGAACTCGATCGTGTCGTGAGCAGGACCGCGGGCAACGAAGTCCTTGATGACGTCGTGGCCGAAGTTCGCGCCAAACACGAAGGTGTCGGCCTGGCTGCTGCCAACAAAGGTGTCGTCGCCGGCAGTGCCCTTCAGCGTCGTGTTGCCTGTCGAGGCGACGAGCGTACTGCCCGAAGTAGCCACCACCTGACTCGTGCTGTCGGATACGGTGGACGACGCAGTTGCGGTGGAAGTACCGATCTGCCCGTCGCTGTTCAGATCCTGATGGAAGCTCGTCTCGAGCGATTTAAGGCCAGAGTCCGTACCCGACACGGAGCCGCCCGACGTGGAGCCAGTCAGGGTGCTGACATGGGAGACGTAGTTGCCGTTGTTGTCGGTGTTCCAGGCTGTGTACTGACCGGTGCTAGCCTCCTTCCAGGCAACCTGATAGCCCGTCGCTGTCTTTTCCGCAGCAATGGGAGCCCACGTGCCATCTGATCCATCGACAAAATCCGCACCGCCATATTTCAGTGAGGGGCCCGATCCGCTGCTGCCGTTGAGGTAGTATTTGTCGCCACTCTCGACGAGACTTGTCACACCGGCCGACTCGATGACCTTGCCCGTAATCGGCGTTGGCGACGTCGGTGCAGTTGCAGTGGAAGTACCGATCTGCCCGTCACCGTTCAGATCCTGATGGAAGCTCGTCTCCAGCGATTTGAGGCCGGAGTCCGTACCCGACACGGAGCCGCCCGACGTTGAGCCGGTCAGGGTGTCGACATGGGAAACGTAGTTGCCGTTGTTGTCGGTGTTCCACGCCGTGTACTGACCGGTGCTTGCCTCCTTCCAGACGACCTCATAGCCCGTCGCCGTCTTCTCCGCAGCGATCGGCGCCCAGGTGTGATCTGACCCGTTGACAAAATCCGCACCGGCATACTTCAGTGAGGGGCCCGTCCCGGTGCTGGTGTTGAGGTAGAATTTGTCGCCACTCTCAACGAGACGTGTCGCACCAGCCGACTCGATTACCGTACCGGAAGTCGGCGACGTCGGTGCGGACGGGGTCGCCGAGGTCGCTATGCTGGCCGCGAACGCGGTGGACGCCGCGCCGGTGTTCCCTGCCGCGTCCGTTGCCGTTGCGGTGAGGCTGTGCGAACCGGCCGCGAGAGTCGCGCTGGTGTAGCCCCACACGCCACTGCTGTTGGTCGTGGCGGTCCCGATCTGGGTCGTGCCGTCGAACACCTTGACGACGCTGCTCGCCTCGGCACTGCCCGACAACACCACCTGACTCGCGCTGTTCACCGTATGGCTGGCAATGGTCGGCGCAGTCGGCGCTTTGGTATCGACGGTGACTGCCCACGCAGCCGACGCCGCGCTGGTCTGACCCGACGCGTTGGTCGCCGTTGCGGTGAGCGTATGCTTGGCGTCGGTCAGGACCTTTGTGATGTAGTCCCAACTGCCGCTTGAATCCGCAGTCGTCGAACCGAGCTGGGTTGTACCGTCGTAGACCTTGACCGTGCTGCCGGCCGCAGCGGCCCCCTTGAGCTCGATGGTATTGTCGTTGGTGATCTTGTCGCCAGCAGTGCCGCTATCTGTCGAGAACGACCCGACGACGGGAGCGTCCGGTGCCACCGGGGCTGTCGAGCCCGAGCCGCTATTCGCCGATGTGTTGAGGGCCGAGATAAGTGACCCGCTGTCATCGACGTTGCCGGTGTAAACCGGGGAGTTGCCGGTGAACGCGGTCGGGCCCCAATAACCTCCACCCATGTGGTTGTTCGTGACCACCACACCAGTGACCGATCCGCCGTCGAACTGGGACGAGCTGTAGATGTTGTAACCGCCGCCGTACAGCAAGTTATTGTCGACAACAACGTTCGAGACCGGCCCGAAGTAGTTGTCGATCATGATTGCCGCCGTTTGGGTATGGTCATTGATGACCGTGTTGTGGCGGATGGTGATATCGAAGTTCTTCCCGTCGATCGAAATACCGTCGTAGTGCGGAGATCCCGACGCGATCATATCGTGGATGTAATTATCCTGGATGAGGGTATTCCCTCCATCCACCCCGATCCCATTTTCGACGTTGTAGATGTTGTTGGCGATGAACTTCCCTTGCCCCATGATTCCGTAGTCGCCGTCATTGCCTGAGCCGACGCCATTGATCTCATTGTGCTGGACCACCGCTCCGGTAACGCCCGTCGCAACCCTCACGGCGTAGAACGCATCGGTCGTGACCTTGCAGTTCTCCAACGTGACATTCGGAGCGTTGATGAAGACCGATCCATGGATGTCGAGGCCGCTGATCACGGCTCCCGCCGTGTTGATGACGAGATCCCCGAAGTAGGGAGTGAGGGTCACGCCCGCCGACACTCCAGTATTCGTAGCATCAGGCCAAGCAGTTGTCGTTGCCAAGATATTACTCTCCTTCGCAGTTAAATCGAACGTGCAGTGCACGTAGACGCGGGTATCCCCAAAGGTCGCGTCCGGCCGGTGTCATGCTCCACCGGCGGGGGCTTTTTTGGGACGAGATGGCGGCACCACTTGGGTCATTTTTTGGATACAAGCTCGGCTAAATTCAATCACGATTAAAAAAACCGAAGCAACTCCGCCATGTAAGCTCCGAGAGGTTGCGGGTGTTCGGACGTTGCCACAAGAGCACACCCGGATTTATTCACTCCTATCTACGCAGGCGTCGGCACAAGCGTGCGTCATCACCAGTGAGCCGTCAGCTTTTTTTATTTAATTGGCGATATAATGTCTGCCTTCGCAAAATGGCTCGCTGCCAGAAAGCCTCTGACCACGAATGGCGTTGGAATCGAGCCACTCGATCTGACGGGCCTCGTGCGAACTCGTCAGCAGAGCTCGGCCGGGTGCTGCGCATCCTCTGGCGGCACTCACCTAAGATGTGGCGGTCGAAAGCGTCGAGAAGCCGTTTGAAGCACCTGATGTTGCCGGCCATCCCGCTGCGTAGCCGCTGTATCTTTTATGAAGCGCGCGCTGAGTCGTCGTGCCCGTGCGATCGACCGCTGAGGCCAGACTTGCTGCATTGTCGTGGCAGGGCGAGGCCCGAAAATGCAGGTTTTCTCCGCCCGGCAAAGGCAGCCGGGTTCTTACGGCCTTGGCGACCTCGGCAAGGGCGCCTGGTCTGGACGGCCGAATGACAATGGGTCACAATATTCCCGTGCATCAGTGCAGTGTTGTTAGACCCGCAGATTGTCTCCCGTTTTTCTCTTCATTCAGCTCGGAAGTCATGATCCATGCACTATTTCCGCAAGTCTGTTTACAGAGCACTCGATTTGATTTTGACACCCGTCGTTTTGCTTTTTGCGCCGCTTGCAGTCCTCCTGAGCCGCCTTCGTGATCGGGCTCCCTTCTCGAGGTCCGTCTGCGACAGATTTCAGTTCGCCATTGTGCGGCATCACTACTACGAGCCCATCCTTTTCGCGACGGACCTGAAGCGCGATCTCAGTCTTCCGAGGCAAATTGCCGGGCTGAACTTGAACGAAGCTGCACAACTTGAGTTAGTCGAGCAATTTAACTACCGGGACGAACTGCTCGAAGTTCCAATCCATCAAAAGGGACCCAGCGAATTCGGATACCACAACGGATCGTTCGAGCCTGGAGACGCCGAATTTCTTTATAATATGATACGTCACTTCCAACCCAAACGGATAATTGAGGTCGGAAGTGGCAATTCGACCCTCATGGCCCGCCTCGCGATAAAGGCGAACAGGACGGACAATCCGGGCTACGAATGTGAGCAAATCTGTATCGAGCCGTTCGAGCAACCGTGGCTCGAAGCGGCCGGTGTGACGGTCTTGAGAAAGAAGGTCGAGTGCTGTCCCGACAGCCTGTTTGAGACTTTGGACCAGAACGACATTCTGTTCATCGATTCCTCCCACATCATCCGGCCGCAGGGCGACGTCCTGCACGAATATCTGCACGTGCTCGGTCTCCTCCGCCCCAACGTGATCGTCCATGTCCACGACGTCTTCACGCCGCACGACTACCCTGCTCAATGGCTACTTCGCGATCGCTGGCTGTGGAATGAGCAATATCTTCTTGAGGCCTTCCTGAGTTTCAACGCACATTTCGAGATTATTGGCGCAGTCAACTGGCTTGCTCGCCATCACGGAGCCAGGCTGAACAACGCGTGTCCGGTTTGGATGCGCGAACAGTGGCGCGAGCCAGGCTCATTCTGGTTCCGGCGGCTGAATAAATAGGGGACCTGAGTGCGCCGATGACTTACCGGGGACCAGCGGGGCGGCCTGTCACGTTGTCCACATTTTCTCGCCAGACCGGGACGTTCTTCACAATCGAACTATAGCCCCACTTCCCTCTGCCCATCCGATTCTTCGTGAACGAAACTCCCTCGACCGATCCGCCGTTGAATTGTGCAGAGCTATAAACCGTGTATCCACCGCCCATCAGCAGGTTGCCGTCGACTTCGATATTTGAGATCGGCCCGAAATAATTATCGATCATGACCGCCGAGGTCTGCGTGTGCATGTTGATGACCGTGTTGTGCCTGATAACGATGTTGACGTTGCCGCCATCGATCGAAATGCCATCGTAGTGCGGAGAGCCTGAAGCAAGGAGATCGTGAATGTAGTTGTCCTGGATGAGCGTATCGGACCCGGACACACCAATTCCGTTTTCCACATTGTAGATGTTGTTTGCGATGAACGTACCCTGGCCTACTATGCCGTAAGAACCATCATTGCCTGAGCCAACGCCGTTAATCTCGCAATTCTTGATCACCGTGCCAGTAATACCGGGCTCGATTCTCACGATGTAAAACGAGGCAGAAGTCACCCTGGAGTCGATCAACGTTACGTTCGGTGCCTTGATATAGACGCGGCCTTCGATGTCGAGGCCCGAGATGGTTGCGCCGGCCAAGTCTGCCACAACATCGCCGGAAGGCGTCAGCTTCACATTCGCACGCACCCCTGTATTCGTTGCGTTGGGCCACTCGAACGTGGGTATCTGATCGCGCTCGGCGGCGCGCGCAGCAACGGCAGCTACTCCGAGGCTTGCGGCCGCAAGCAATAAAAGCGCCTTAATCAAGCTTGATTGCCGCATCTGGAACTGCCCCCTACTTGTGTTCGTTACTGGGCCATCCGCTCCTTCGGCCGGCCTATTTCGCCCCTCAATCCGGCGACAAGTCCTTCGATCGCTGCGCGACTGTTGTTTGGCGCTCCCTGCAGCAAGAACCTGAGTGCATAAAGGAGGGAAACCGCAATTCGAAGAGGCACCGACCACGGAAAATGTCGCCGTACAAAGCGAACGCAATTGCGGTGCTGGAGGTAAACGGAGAGTACTGGTATGGCCGATGAACCTCTGGCCGATCCCGTCGTCGTACCTCGCTTGTGGACGACGATCGAATCGGCCGCGTAACCGAGCCCCAAATGTCTCGCGCGAAGTCCCCAATCCATATCCTCGTAAAACAGGAAATAGCTTTCATCCATCATACCGATCCGCTCGATGCACCAGCGGGTCACATACATCGATGCCCCCGAAGGGCTATCCATCGCGTCTTCGATGGCGGCGATGTTGCAGGACACGTTGAGAAGGTCTCCGAGGCCGATGGCAACGTCCCTCGCCGCCAGCTTCTGCCAGGAGAGCCCGCCGCGGAATCTCACGTGATCGGCGTCCAGGCTGTCGAGAATGGTGCTGCCCACCATCGCCTTTCGGCCGGACTCCGCCCGTTGGTGTAGCGCCGCCAGCGCAGACTCGGTCGGCTGGGTGTCCGGATTCAAGATCCAGATGGCCTGCCAGGTGGGTATCGCAGAGAGCGGACGCAACCACGCGTTAATCCCGCCCGCATAACCCAGATTGTCGGAGGCGCACGCAACCCACACATTTGACGATCTTGCTCGCAGAACCAGGCGTTCAACGTCGGTAAATCGGTTGGTATTGCAATCTATCGCGATTCCCGGAGATTGGCCCCGCAGGCAAGGGCCTCCTTTGCTGATCAGGGCGTCAACAAGGCGGTGATAGGCATCATCACCGCCATTCTCGCAAATGAAGATGTCGAAAGCGGGCGAAGCCGTCGCACGCGACAGCGCCAGCAGACAATCAACGATGTCTTGTGAGTTGCGATAGCCCACGATAAGCACCGCGACCTCGGAAACCAGGTCCTCCGCCAGCCCATACGAAGCGTCTGTTTCGCTGGCCTTCAAGCCGATCGTCATGGGGCTTACACTCCGAGTATTTAATAGATCGTATATATTGTCGTAGCTTTAAATAGTCGGCGTTGCAATCTGCTTTATCTGGTTTAATCTTGAGATATCGATGGCCGCGCGCAACCTCTGCCTTGGCAAGGTCCTATCGTCATGAATTTGAAGCCCTTCGCCCGTTTCGCATATGCGAACATCCCCGGCGTTGCCGCCGCGCGATTTGCATTTAAGGACGCGGCGGCCTCCTACCTTGCAAAACCCGAGTACGGTGGCGCGACTTGGACCGCTCGGGTCGATGGATTGATCATCGACATCGGAGCGAACCGCGGACAAAGCATTCGCGCGTTTAAGAGACTCAGGCCTCAATCGAGCATTGTCGCCTTCGAACCCGAACCGGTCTCGGCCGAGCGGCTCAAAAGCCGGTTCTCCGGAGATCGGTCCGTCTCGATATTCGCCTGCGCTCTAGGGGCCAAGCCGGGCACCATTACATTCTTCGTTCCTTCATACGGTTGGTGGGCTTGCGATGGTATGGCGGCGACCTCCCGCAGGGCGGCCACCGAGTGGCTGAGTGATTCCGGCCGCATGTACCGTTTCGATCGGTCCAAGCTAACCGTGGGCGAACACAGGATCGAATGTCGCACGCTCGATTCCTTTGCCATGTCGCCGTCCCTGATGAAGGTCCACGCTCAGGGAGCCGAGTTGGAGATCCTGCAAGGGTCGGAGCAGACGCTGAGACGGCACAAGCCAGCACTGATGTGCGCCTTTGCATCGGACGAGCTTTCGGAGTTCGTTTCCGACATCGGCTATCGGCCGCACATCTTTCAGAACGGACGTTTCGAGAGGGGAGTGGCGCCGCGTTCAGTCACTTTCACGTGGTATCTGACTGACGATCACAGCCGCAGCGTTCAGGTCGAAGAAACTGGGTCACGGAGCGAGGCGGTTCTCTCATGAGCGTCACGGTTGCAGGCAGCGATTACGGCCTGACAAGTACGGCTTTGCCGAGAGCCTCCGAGCGGTCCAGTACGCTGCCGGCTTGGCTGCTGCTGATCGGACTCGTTCTGCCAGCAGCACAAGTCCAACTGTACCTCGCCGACGCGAAATTGACGATAGGTCGGATCAGTATCCTGCTCCTCATAGTACCTGCGGTGGCAAGACTAGCCAGGGCTGGTCGTCATACACTCGCCTCGGACTATCTTGCATGTGCCGTCGCAGCATGGATGTTCGCAGCCGCTTACTACACGAGCGGGCCGAGTGCGATTTCATCGACCGGCGCCGAGAGCCTCGAGTTTCTGGGCGGTTATCTTGTCGCGCGCGGGTTTTTCTTCGGACCAGCGGCAATTTACAGCTTCATTCGACCATTCAAGATTGTGACTGCCTACATCGTCCTGCTGGCGCTTTTCGATAATCTTTCGGGTCGGCTCATTGTTCAGGAAACGTTTTCTGCCGCTTTCGGCAGCTTTGCGCCGCTCTCGCCCGACTTTAGGCTTTATTGGGTAAGAGCTGCCTCGACATTCGACCACCCAATTCTGTTGGGCACCTACTGCACTGTCGCCTGCGGCATCTTCCTGTTTTCGGAACAACGCCCGTTATCAAAGATGCTCTGGGCGAGTCTTTGTGTTTTCGGCTGCCTCTTGTCGTTGTCCTCCGCCCCGCTATTGTCGTGTCTCGTTATCCTGATGCTCTACCTTTATAATACGGCACTGAAGGAATACCCTGGACGATGGCGCGTGCTGCAGCTGTGTCTTGTTACGATCGTTGTCTTGATCATGGCCGTGGCCAATCACCCACTTGGCTGGATCATCTCCCACCTGACCTTCGATCCGGTGTCGGGATACTTTCGAATGCTGATCTGGGACGCAGCTACACAAAAGATTATGGAGTCTCCTTTTACCGGGTACGCATTCGGTCCGCTCAATCACGACATTCTCGATACCACGATCGACTCTGTATGGTTGGTGTTTTCGCTTCGGTTCGGGCTTCCGATGATTGTCCTTCTTGTCTTGACAAACGTTGCGAGCATCCTACCGGCGAAAAGTCGCTTCACGGGCATAATGGAGGATCCTCGCGCGCCAGATCTTCGCATCGCGTTGACCATCGCAATAGTGATGCTCATGTTTACCGGGCTGACGGTTCACTACTGGAATTATCTCTGGATATTTTGGGGAGTATGCATCGGCATTAGGGCGTCGCTACGCGAGTTCTCGATGTACCAGGTCTAGCCCTGCCAACCGGCCAAACACGCGGATTTCGTAGCTGCGGCATCCCAAGCAATTCGCAGTCAGAGCGGAAATGCCGATTGCAGAACGGCCCGAGACGCCTCAGAGCCGATTACGGCGACCTTAGACGCTTGATAGCTGGCCGTACCAACTGCCATCCGCGCAATCCCAACTGCCGTTTGCAGGCGAGAAGCAACCAACGACGCGATCTCGTGACCTTGGGGTCCAGCTTTGACGCAATCGCCGAAAGGCGCTCCGATAATTCAACGTCTCCGTCGTTGAAGGCTCGGCTCGCGCAACTGGTCGCGTCGAGCGCCAAATGGCTTATCAACCACGACCGAAGATCATTCACGTCTGCGAGCACCGGGGCACAGCTATCCAGGAAATGTTCAAACGCCAGTTTGCGTTGAAGGAAGTCCTGCTCTGCCGAATATCCGCCTGACATGTTGGTTGAATGTCGTCGATACACAGCCTGGATCGCATCGATAAAGCCGACAGGACCATGCGCTGCGAACCGCAACCACATCTCCATATCACCGCTGTGCGTCAAATCCGGTAAGTATCCTCCCACCTTCTTCTGCAGGCTCGTTCGCACTATCACGCTCGGTGCGATCACGATATTTCTGGCGCCCCCGATTTTTATGAACTCTCGCCCGGAAAGTATCTTTGTACCAGGCCCAAGTTCCGGAGGCGGTGCCACGATCGCCTCGTGACCTTGATAAAGCGCGACCGCGCCGCCAAACGTGAGGCCGACCGAGGGATGCTCATCCATCAGTCTCGTCGCCCTCTCAATTGCACCGGGCATCAAGTAATCGTCCGCGGACAGCAAAATCATGTAGTCTGCAGCGGCCCAAGCGATCCCCTCATTGAAGGTGGCGATGTGGCCTTTGTTGGCAGAATGCCTGCGAAACTCGACCCGAGGATCTGCACGAATCAGTTCTTGCGCAACCTGAGGCGTACTGTCCGTCGAAGCGTCATCAATGATCAGCACCCGCAACTCGGGTCCGCACTGCTTCAAGAGGCTGTCGACGCATTCTTGGAGGAAATGCCCATACTGAAAACAGGGAATGATCGCATCTACGGAACTCACGGCGTGTCCATTCCCGCCAAAGGCCTCTGGAAAGAGCTTTCCATGATTCTTGGGCCTCAGGTCACAATGTTGCTTACCCACTGCAGACTGACCATTCATCAAGCGCGCAGCGACACACTTGATTGTACATCGCAGTTGGGCAAAGATAATTCCGTCCATTTAATTGGGTTTTTTATTTTTCGCAATATATGTTTAATAGTTAATTTTCGTGCTACTTTTCAACCTCAGCACACCCAGACGGACGGCATTTGAACCAATGGCGGGTCTCGGTCAAAACGACCTTTCTTTGCGAGGACGTGCGACACTTTGGGCACAGCGAAACTCCTGGCGGTTGCCGGGAAGCGTTAGGCGTATCGCAAAGAAACTGTTCATTAGCAGCGAGTTGGCCTCCGGAAGCGACGATATTGTCGAGGACTGGTCGAGGCCACTCGTGCCATACCATGCCGCGGTTGCGCCCAATCCACCGGCGGCCCCCGCCTCGATTCCGACCAGCAGCATGTCGAACCCAAACGAGCTTCTCGTGTCGCCAGGCAGTGTGCATTGCCTCATCGTCACTCCGGTGCTCGACGCCGGAGGCCTTGATGAATTTGTCGCCTTTCTCGCGCGGCGCCTGCCCCACTTCGGATTTCGCGTCACCGTTATGTGCGCAGATTCATCGTCAGCGCCCGTCGGACAACTGTTCACCGCATTGCAGGGGGAAGGCACAGCGGTTCTTGCCGCCTCGCCAAGCGACGCTTGCTTATGGATGCAAGCGAATTGTCCTGACGTCGTCAGCGCGCACGATCCGCCCAGCTGGCTTTTGCAGGCGGCTAGTGACGCCCGCGTTCCAATCGTCGAAACGCTCCACGGCGTTCCAACTCCCATAAGCACGGATTGGACGGAAGAGCACCAGAGATCGAAATTCGTTACCTGCTTTGTGGCGGTCAGCGAGCTCGTGAGGCGTCAGTACCTATCAGGCAATCCGTCCTATCCCGATCGCGCCATTATCACCATCCCCAATGCCTTCAACCAGACGCATCGCCCGCTGGTGAACAGATCGGAAGCCCGGGCCTGGCTGGGCCTCAATGATGAATTTCTCTTCCTCTCGCTTGGTCGTCACACGGTTCAGAAGAATGCATACGGCCTGATACGGGCGTTCTCCGAAGTCGCAGAGGATGACCACAAGGTTCATCTGCTGATCGCCGGCCGCCTGGACGATGCCGTGTACACGCGGCAGGTGCGCACTCTTCGCGATAAGATGCCTTGCAGGGAGCGAGTTCATCTCCGGCACTCGTTTCCAGATCCGTCCATCCTGCTAGCCGCCGCCGATTGCTTTGTTCTGAACTCCTTCTTCGAGGGATGGTCATTGGCCTCCATGGAAGCCTTAGGCGCGGGCTTGCCCACAATTGTGAGTGACGTCGGCGGTGCGCGTGAGCAACTCGGGATGGACGGTAGCCGCGGATTCGTGGTAATGAACCCGGTTGGCGATCCCGAGAGGGCGAATTGGCACAGCTCGAGCCTTATGCGGTTTCAACCGCAAAAAAATATGGATGAACTCGTCTCCGCGATGAGGTCAGTCATCGCAAACCGAGACTATTGGTCAGGGATACGCGGGCAACTGTCTGCGGATTCAAAAAGCCGCTTCGATCCTGTCACATGCTCCAAGCGGCATGCGGAGGTTCTTCTTTGGGCGATTTCACGATCCATGATGAAGGGTGAATTCGCGGATTGTGGTCGCCTGTAGTCGACGCCCCCGACGAGTACTGCGCGCTGCGAGACTGGGGGGCCACCTCGCAATCATCACCCCCCGCTATCCCGTCAGTCGGCCTTCTTCCAATTGATCTTCGGCTGCGTGGTAAGTTCACCAATCGGCTCACCCGCCATAATGTATTGCTTTGCCAAGTGATGGGTCAGGAACCCGAGGGTAAGTCCATCCAACATCTTGGATTTTGGACCTTCAAGGCCTGTAATCAGACCATCTTTGATTATCAGATTTGAATCGTTCAGAAGCTTGACGGCGGTATCTTCAACAAAGAACTTCAAATGGGTGCGGTCAAGGATTCCCGAATCTGCGTATTCAAATCGACGCTGGAAAAGCAGGGGAAGTGTCACGCTCAGATGCGCAATGTTCGGAACGGAAACAATCACGCGCCCACTATCCACGAGAAGGTTTCTCGTGATGGCCTGAAGCGTACGAGTTGGATCCGGGACATGCTCAAGGACATCAAGCAATAAGATCAGGTCAAATTTGCTTGCCACCCGCGATATCAAATGGTCGATGTCTCCGATGATCGCGACATCGGCATGCTCTTGCAGGTCGGCCTCAAGTGCTGGATTGAGCTCGACTCCGCATGTCGTGGCAGCGGGGTAGATCGACTTAAGCCAGATCAGAGTGAAGCCTGCGCCAGGTCCTACTTCGAGTATCCGAGAGGCGCGGCCGGGCAACAACGATCGAATCTCGCGACGAGAGCGGCTATAGTAGTTCTTTGCAGCCGAGCCCTGCGGAGCACCATCGTGTCGCTGCATCTCACCGACTTCAATCCTTTTGGCGGCCTCCAAGCTCATTGAACGACGCTCCCTCTGGAAACCTCCATTTGCTCCATTCCGTGATCTTCGCGGAAGAACCGCTTTCGCGATTCCTGCCTTGTGGCGGTCGCAACAAGGTTGGATGCAATTATGGGGGACAGGAGTTGCAACATTGGACTGATTCGATGCGGAGCGCACCTTTCGATCTTCTCGATCGCCAGACCGGCCCCCGCACACCAGCCTTGAATTTTTCCGGCCGTCGTGTTGTGGATCCCAACGGCCTCGAAGCTCCCCCAGTGTTGAAAGACGTTGCTGGTCTTCGCGCATTCCCAGGCGTAACGAAGAGACGGTCGATTAGGCACACTTATGATTACCCTCCCGTCTGGAGCCAAGAGATCGACAAGTAGCCTAAGCAGATGTACCGGATCGCGGACGAATTGCAAAACATCGACGAGAAGCAGCCGGTCAAATCGCTCGGCTGCAATTTTCGCTCTCGCCGTCAAGACGTCCCCTAACACCACCTCGGCCCCGAGCTGGGCCAGGCCGTTGCCCACAACGGGGTCGAGGGGCACAGCCACCACGCGGTTTCCTCTCTCCAGCAGTCGGCGCTCGTTTGCAGCGGAGCAGGATCCAATCGATAATACGGCTGCGCTCTTCGGTACGCCGGACAACACTTCATCCCTGGCCGGTTCGTAATAGTCCTTTGAATACATGCCATGCCAGAGCTTCGTCTCGGCACTGAATAGCGGAACCGCGTTGTTTCCCTCACGCGCGATCTGCATCAGAACGGAGAGTTGTGCATCCAATTGCTGGCGATCGACGCCGAGCCGGTTGATATATTTGTTCGGTAGATGGTGGGCCGAGAAATCATCGATACTGGAAATAGGTATCAACTTCTTGAAACCACACTGCGTGTATGGATCGGTCGCAGCAGTGCACGGCAGATCGTACTTGCCTTCGTGAGGTCCGACCAAAAACCCACCGGACGCAATTGCTCTCGCAAGCTGCTGCTGCGTGAGCACATAGCTGGCGGCATGCTCGTTGGTAAAATGAGCAAGGTAGTAATTTCCCCTGATCTTTACCGACGTACAGTCCCAGTGGAAAGAGCCATGGGCCTGCGGATAATTCAGCTCGCCGTTTGACGCTTTCTCGACGAGCATTAGTCCGGCAACTTCGTCCTCATTCAAGACTGAAGTCACATCGAGAAATGCCCTGATATTCCTTTCAGTTATCAGGATATCGTCTTCGGAATAGATGAAAAGATCGTACTGATCAACTCGCGCTGCAAACAACTCCTTGTGCGCGAACGGGAGCGACCATGGATTCCTATTGGGAAGACCAACGACACACTCGATGTCTGCGGCTGGCTTCTTGTCAATGTTGGATATGATCACGACGTCCACGTCGAACGACATGGACTGGTACTCGCTGATCACTCGATCGAGGTAAGCGCTATTGGCCGTCCCATAGCTCGCGATCACGACCAAAAGCCGCAATGCCTTTTGATCGGCGGTCCCCGAGATCATCGTTCCAACTCTGCCCGCACCGCAGCGGCCACCCTCAAGGTATCCTCCAGGTCCATCTGTGCATAAATGGGCAGCAAGATCGACCGATCCTGGGCGAGTTCGGATTGACGCAGATCCTGCCCCTGGGTGAGGCTCGAATAGGGCTGCTCACGGTGGGCGCACATGATACCGCGGCGGGTCGCAATGCCCTTATCGAGCAAATGTTGCATAACAATGCGTTGGTGGAGGCGGTCAGGGAGACGCACGCAATAGCTCTGCCAGTTGGATCTGGCCCACGCCGGTTCGCTCGGTAACCGCAGACCGTCCAGATTGCCCAGCTGTTCGGAATACTTAGCGGCGACCGCTCGCCGGCGTGCCACCAGTTCTGGAAGCCGCTCGAGCTGCCTTCGTCCAATTGCAGCTTGCATATCGGTCATTCGGTAGTTGTAGCCAAGAACGACGTACTCCTCGAAGATTACGGACGACGAGTTGTGACGCACTGTATCCGGAACGCTCATACCGTGCTGGCGCAGCAGCTTGAACTTGCGATCAAGCTCGGCATCCGCGGTGGTGAGCATCCCACCCTCGCCGGTCGTGATCACCTTTCGTGGATGAAAGGAAAAGCAGGCAATGTCTCCATGCGGCTTGCCGATCGGCTCCCATTCGCCGTTCATCCGGATCTGCGATCCAACGGCACAGGCCGCGTCCTCGATCACCGCGATCCCGTGGTGTCGCGCCACGGCGATGAGCGCTGCCATATCACACGGCATGCCCATCTGATGGACCACGATGATCGCGCGCGTGCGCTCGGTGATGGCTTCTGCCAGCCGAGCGCAATCCAAATTGTAGGTCTCCGGATCAATATCGACAAAAACCGGAGTGGCGCCCTGATGTCGGATGACATTCGAGGTCGCAATGAAGGAATGGCTGACAGTGATCACCTCGTCGCCGGTGCCGATATTCAACGCTGCCAAGGCGAGTTGCAGGGCGGTGGTGCAATTGGAGACGGCACAGGCGTACGGCGCGCCAACAAACGTAGCGAACTCGCGCTCAAACGCCGCCACCTGCGGACCTTGCGACACCCAGCCCGACAGCACGACCGCGCGCGCAGCGTCGGCTTCTTCGTCCGCAAGCAGCGGCAGCGCGATCGGAATCACGATGCCGCCGCCTGGCGCTGGTAGTCCGCAGCGAGTTCGCGTTCGGATCGCCACCATTTCACGAGTTCGGCGAGCCCCTGCTCCAGAGAAACGGTGGTGCGGAAACCCAGCAAACGCTCTGCCTTACCGGTCGATGCCAGCCGGCGCGGCACTGGATTAACCGAGCGTTCCGGCCCGAATTCGGGTGTCAGGCCGCGGCGTCCCATCACAGACGCAAGCATCGTAGCCAGCTCCGCCAGGCTGGTCTCAGTGCCGGTTCCAACGTTAAAGACCTCATCGGTGATCTTCGACCTGGCCGCTAGGATGTTGGCGCGGGCGATGTCGCGGACGTGAACGAAGTCCATGGTCTGTTGGCCGTCACCAAAGATAATCGGAGTCAATCCGGCCTCCAGCCGCTCCATCCAGCGTATCAAGACCTCGGTATACCGTCCGTGGAGGTCCATCCGGCTGCCGTAGACATTGAAATACCGAAAGGCCACATAGTCGAGGCCGCATACATCGTTGAACGCCCGCAGGAGGCCTTCGTTAAACGCCTTGGCGGCTCCATAGAGAGTTCGGTTGTTGTACGGATTCTGCCGCTCGGTCGTCGGAAACTCCTCGGCCATGCCATACACGGACGCCGACGACGCTGCGATGATCTTCTGGATATCGTACTTGATGCATAGCTCCAGCAGGTCATACGTGGCATCCACCATGACCTCCTTGGCAAGGCGTGGTTCGGCCGCACAATGAGTGATGCGGAGTGCGGCCTGGTGAAAGACGATATCGGCAGCCTTGACCAGCGCATCCATCAGCTTGCGGTCGCGTATGTCGCCATGAACCAATCTCACCGGCCCACGCCCGAGCGCGCGCCGGAGATTTTCCGGCCGGCCTCTTATCATGTTGTCTATGGCAACAATCTCGATACAGCCCTCGTCGCAGAGCAGATCAACGATGTGGGAGCCGATGAATCCCGCCCCGCCGGTGACCAGAACGCGCTTTCCCTTGAGATCAATCAAGACGCTCTCCTGTTGTGCGACCATGTCATGACGTTTTGTGGATCTTCTGCTCGGTCGCTGACCACTCCGTTAGGCCGCCGTGCCGCAGCGTTCCTCAATGTGGAGACAACTTCGACCGCCTGCTCCGGCAGCAATTCCGGATAAATTGGTAGAGAGAGGAAGTCGTTCGCCAGCATCTCAGTGACGGGAAGATCACCAGCACGATAGCCGAGTTCTGCGTATGCCGTCTGCAGGTGCACCGGAACGGGATAGTGGATTCCCCCTGCGATGCCGGCGTCACGCAATAGCGTCAGCGCCTCATGGCGGCGCGGCGATCTGACCGCATAGACGTGATACACGTGACGGGCGTACCGGGGCGGTTGGGGACGAGCGAATGGGAGATCAGACAGCAGTGCATTGTATTTGTCAGCGAGCGACCGACGCGCTTCCGTCCAGCGCTCAATGTAGTCCAGCTTGACGTTCAATATCGCGCTCTGAATTTCGTCCATGCGATAGTTGTATCCGGGAATGACGTGATTGTATTTCGTCTCCTGTCCCCAATCCCGCAGCATCGACACCCGGCGCGCCAATTCAGGCCGATTGGTTACGATGGCCCCGCCCTCGCCAAACGCTCCAAGATTCTTGCCGGGGTAAAAGCTGAAGCATCCCACATCGCCAATCGAGCCTGCGCGACGTCCGCGGTATTCCGCGCCATGCGCCTGCGCGGCGTCCTCGATAACGACCAGACCGTGACGACTCGCGATCTCCATGATCGGATCCATGTCGGCCATCAGCCCGTGGAGATGGACCGGCAGGATCGCTTTGGTTCGTGGTGTTATCGCAGCTTCGATCGAGCCGGGATGCATCGTCCATGTTAGCGGGTCAACGTCGACAAACACGGGCCTCGCGCCGCTGTAGAGAATGGCTGCGGTTGTCGCGACGAACGTCATGGATACCGTAATGACTTCGTCACCGGGTCCGATGCCGGCCGCCAACAAGGCAAGGTGAAGCGCCGAAGTTCCGCTGTTCACCGCGCGGCAATGGGCAGCCCTGCAATACTCCGCAAAGCGCTCCTCGAAGACAGCTACCTCGGGGCCAAGCACAAAGTGCCCGCTGCTGACGACTCTCGCGACCGCCGCGTCGATTTCCGGCTTGATCGCGCTATATTGGGCTTTCAGATCCAGGAAAGGTATCAAGACACAAGACCTTTTGTTGGGACCAACATTATAAGCCAATTAACTAGTGATATTGCATTTAATCAAGCATTAAATTTAGATATATATACCGCGGTTTAAAATGGTTTGCGAGGCGTCTCTGACAAGCCACGATCGCCCGAGACGGCGGTTTCGGCCGCAGACAAAACCCGAGCGGGCACTCCCGCGACGATGCTGCCGGGCGAAACGTCCTTCGTCACCACCGCCCCCGCGCCCACGGAGGCACCGGCGCCGATCGTCACACCGCACAGAATGGTGGCGTTCGAGCCGATGGAAGCCCCCCTGCCGACATGAGTGCGCTGCAGTGTCCAGTCCGAAGCTTGCTGAGGACGACCATCCGCGGTTGTTGCCTTGGGAAATTTGTCGTTCGTGAACATCACGCCATGCCCTACAAACACCTCGTCCTCGATCGTGACGCCCTCGCAGATGAAGCTGTGCGACGAAATCTTGCAACGCGCACCTACCTTTGCCCCCGCCTGGATCTCGACAAAGGTTCCGATCCTGCTCTCGTCACCAACGGCGCAACCATACAGGTTGACCAGGTCCGGATGCAGAATGCGGACATCGCGGCCAAGCTCGGTGTCCTTTATTGGCATGTCAGTTCCTCGTCTCGTCAGTCAGGCAAGCCTTCACGGTAGCGGGCGTGACGGAATCAGTCGGGGCGCCATTTCGGCAAGCCCCTCCGCCGCTTGACGAAGGTGCTGCAGCAGAGGATGCCTTGTCACGATCAGTCCCCACAACCAGCAGACGGCGGCGACCACCAACGCTGATATAAATCCTACAATGAGATTAAGAGTCCCCGTCCCGATCAACACCGCACAGGTCGCTGCGCCCGAGGCAGTCACCATCGTCACGACACCGCTCTTCAGCAGGGCACAGCAAAATTGGCCCGGCAACAGCGCCAGGTGCGGAGTGAGATAGTAAATCGCCACTGCTGCTTGGAATGGCAACGTTAGCAAGGCGCACGCTGCGACTGCCTCCACGCCAAAGAAGGACGCACCCAGAAGGGCAAGAAGCGATGGCGGCAGGGAGATGAATGATGAGACAAGCGCGTCGCGCACGCGCCCAACTGCCACGAATACAGGATACGTCAGACACGCAGCGAACAACGCTAGATTTGCAAGGCAAAGGATGCGCACTAACGGAACGACTTCCAGCCAAGCTTCACCCAGCCAGAGCAAAACGATCGGTTTTGCCATAATCGCTATGAACGAGAGGAATGGCCACTGCACTGCGGAAAGCAGTTGGACCGCGTCAAGATACAGGCCCCTTAGATCCGCCCCGGCTGCACGCCTCGTCACGATTGCCGGCATGATGATCGGGTTCAGCACCTGCGTGACGAGCCTGTCGAATACCTGGGTCAGGTTTATCGCCCGGCTATAGAGACCGACGGCCGTAAAATCGAGAATTTTCGCAAGAAAGAGCTGGGGTGCAAGGTTGTAGAAGATATTGATGGCACTGACGCCGCTGGAAAAGAGACCGAACTCGAGGACGTCTCGGTATTCGGACAGCGAAGGACGTAACACGCTGAAATCCCGATACGAGCTCAGCAGCATGGCCGTGAGAACCATGCTCCCTGCCACTCCACCCCAGATCGGAGCCATGTAGCTGAGGTTCATTGCCGCCAGTCCGATCGAGACCAGCGCCATCGTCGTGTTGCTTGCAAGATTGCAGATCGCGAGCGTTCCGAACTGCATGTCACGGCGAAGCAAGGCAGCCAACGTTCCGGAGACCGGTAGAAGGAGAAGGTTTAGCGCAGAAACCTCGATACCTCGCCTTAGACTGTCCTGCCCAAAGAGTTGCGATATGGCGTTGGCCGACGCCAACAGGATCAGGGCAACTGCTAGTGAGATCGCCCAGGTGATAGTGAACGCTGTGCGAATAGCCCCGCGCGATAGCTCATGTTTCTGAATCAGGTAATTCGCGCCCCCAAATTCCTGAAAAGCGGCCGCGATCACGGCGGTGAGCGCATTGACAACCGCGAAGACCCCGAATTCCGCCGGCGTCAACAGACGCGAAAGTACCGCCGTCGAGACGAGGAAAAGCACAAGACCCGCATAGCGGTCCGCCGCAGAAAACAAGACTGAACGCTGTACTGAGTTCATTGCGACTCCGTCGCGGGGGCTCGGCGAACGAACAGCCACGACCAACCTGCCAATTAAGCCGTGGCCCGGGCCCGCTCCGGTAGCTTGCCCGGCAACTGCCTGATCGCGACCGGTTTGCCCTGTTCGGCGATCGATCGCGAAGCGGCCTCAAGCACCTCGATCACTCGCAGCCCAGACATGCCGCCGGAAATGGGCGGTCCGCCGGTGCGCACGCAGTCAATAAAATGCTCGACCTCCGTTTGCAGCGCCTCCTTGGGCGAGATATGCGGAGCCCACATGTCGCCGGCGCGATAGCCGATCCGAAATTGATGTGCACTCTCGGGAGGCCTATCAAGGGTAATTCCCTTGTCATAGACCTTCACCTTTTCGGTCGGCTCGAGATCGTCGTAGACGATCATCTTCTTGCTGCCACCAATGAACGTCTGGCGTACCTTGACAGGCGAGAGCCAGTTGACGCTGACGTGGGCCACGCATGCGTTGGGGAAGAACAATGTGATGTGGGCCATGTTTTCCGGCGAACCGGCAACATGGCACGAGCCCGTTGCCGAGACCGCGACCGGCTCCTCATCGAGGATATGGTTGATGATCGAGATGTCGTGCACCGCCAAATCCCAGATCACATTTACATCTTTTTGAAACAGCCCGAGGCTCGAGCGTATGCTATCGTAGTAGTAGACGTCTCCGAGCTCTCCCTTCACCAAGAGTTCACGGATCTTCTGAACCGCTGGTGTGTAGAGAAAGGTATGATCGACCATCAGCGTTAATCCGCGACGGTCCGCTTCGTCGATCAAGCGGGACACGAGCTCTGTGCTTGGTGCCAGGGGCTTCTCGACCAACAAGTGCTTGCCAGCCCTCAACGCCGCAATTGCCAGATCGTAATGTGTGTGCACCGGCGTGGCGATAGCGATTGCATCAATCGAGGTGTCCTTCAGCAGATCGTCATATCGAGCCGTAGTTGATACCCCCGGATAAACCTGCCTTATGGCACCGAGCCTGCCTGGATCAAGGTCGCTGACGCTGACGACGCGAGCGTCCTGATTGATCGAGAAGTTGCGAACGAGATTAGGGCCCCAATAGCCGTATCCCACGACCCCTATTCCCACTTGGCTATCTCGCATACTGACCTCGATCCATTGGGGATTACGCTGCAATACGTTATGTCCGCGCCGGCATATCCTGCCAGATGCCTCGCGTATCGATCACGTCGAGGTGCCGGCGCTCTGCTAACGGCACCATCTTGAATTCGTCGTGATCGACGAGAAGAATCGCGATCTCGCAACTGCGCAGGGCTTCGTCGATATTCACGAATGCGACACGATGATCGGCCAATTGAGGCGGCAGACGGCGCAGATTCGGCTCAACAATCTTGATCCGTTCACCGTATTTTGCCGCGAGATGCGTGGCTATCTCCATGGCCGGGCTCTC
The DNA here is from genome assembly GCF_023073355.1 of Bradyrhizobium sp. 199. Classification (GTDB taxonomy): domain Bacteria; phylum Pseudomonadota; class Alphaproteobacteria; order Rhizobiales; family Xanthobacteraceae; genus Bradyrhizobium. The sequence continues at coordinate 716,681 of NZ_JADPJI010000005.1, read as the reverse complement.
ACGCACGTCGTCGACATTGGCCTTGAAGGTAAGTCCGCAACAAGCAATGTTTGCATAGGGGTGATCGTCGATCAGTGCCTCTGTGCGCTCGATGATCTTCTGCGTTTTGGCTTTATTCACCTCCCGGCTTGTTCGCATCACGCGCGCGAGGTCCGGCGCAGAGTCGATGATGAACCAGGGGTCGACCGCAATGCAGTGCCCACCAACTCCAGGTCCGGGCCGCAATACGTTTACGCGAGGGTGGCGGTTGGCGATATCGATCACCTCCCAGACGTTGATGTCGAACCTGTCGCAAATCAGCGAGAGCTCGTTGGCAAATGCTATGTTGGTATCGCGAAAGGCATTTTCCGTCAGCTTGACCAGTTCGGCCGCGCGCGCCGTAGTACCAACGCAAGCGCCGCGAACGAACATTTTGTAGAACCGCTGAGCACGCCGCGTGCAGGTTGGCGTAATCCCGCCGATGCACCGGTCGTTGTTGATAAGCTCGGTCAAGATCCGTCCCGGCAGCACGCGTTCGGGACAGTATGCGACGTAAATCGCGCCATCTTCCTTGCCGTTGACGCCGATGTGCAATTCTGGCCTGCGTTCAAGGATCCGCTTTGCGATGGCTTCAGTAGTCCCAATCGGCGATGTCGATTCAAGAATGACAAGATTGCCTGGCACGAGAAGATCTACGATTGAGTCGACTGCGGCATTCACGCTTGACAAGTCCGGACGGCTGTCGTGATCAATCGGCGTCGGCACTGCGATGATGAACACGTCCGCCGGCTGAGGCCTTCTGGCAGTCGTGAGGGCACCACTCGACACGACCTTGGAAACTAGGCCATCCAAGTCGGGCTCGGCGATGTGAATTCTGCCAGAAGCAACGGTGTCAACGATGCGTTCGTTCGTATCGATACCGACCACCTGCAGCCCTCGGCTCGCAACCAGCGCCGCGGTCGGCAGACCGATATAGCCAAGTCCCAGGACATTGATTTTTTGTAATTCATGCATCGAGAAGGACCTTCACGATTCGCTCGCTCGCGTGCCCGTCACCAAACGGATTGTGCGAACGCGACATGGCAGCATAGGTCTGATCATCGTCGAGCAGGCGAAATGTCTCCGCAACGATCCTATCGTAGTTCGCACCGACCAAACGTGCCGTCCCCGCTTCCACTCCCTCAGGACGCTCGGTCGTGTCGCGCATCACCAGAACCGGCTTTCCGAAAGTGGGAGCTTCCTCCTGTACGCCGCCTGAATCTGTCAGGACCAGATAAGAGAGCGAGAGCAGGCTCACGAAATCCGTGTATTCCTGAGGAGAAATAAGTACGACTCGCGGGTGGTCTGAAAGCCGAGACGCAAACAGGTCACGGACATTCGGATTCGGATGCACAGGGAGCACAACAGCTACGTCCTCCCGTTCCAGGATGGTCTCCAGCGCGTTCACGATGTTAAGGACGCCGCCGCCGAAGTTTTCCCTGCGATGGCAGGTCACCAGGATGATGCGCCGATTGCCGTGACGCTTCTTGATGCCATCCCAGCGGCACGACAGTCCCGGATCGGATTCGACCATGGCTTTCGCGAGGATGAGGGCGTCCACCACCGTGTTTCCGGTAACGTGAATGCGGTCATCCGAGACATTTTCAGAACGCAACGCGCGCGCCGCGCGCTCTGTCGGAGCAAAATGCTGATCGGCGATCGAGCCGACGATCTTGCGGTTCACCTCCTCAGGCCAAGGCGCGAAGATGTCACCGCTGCGTAGCCCGGCCTCAATGTGCGAGACCGGTATACGGTGATAATAGGATGCCAGTGCACCCGTCATGGCAGTCGCCGTGTCGCCCTGGACGATAACCCTGGTGGGCTTCACTTTTTCAAGGAGTTCGCCGATTTGTCCGAGCAACCGGGCGGTCAGATGATCCAGCGTCTGATTGGTCGTCATGACGTTCAGGTCAAAATCCGGGACCACCTTGGCCAGCTTGAGAACTTGATCAAGCAGTTGCCGGTGCTGTGCGGTCGCACAGATCGTCACGGAAATGTCCTTGCTCTTCTCGGCCTTGAGCAGATTGATGACTGGAAAGAGCTTGATTGCTTCCGGCCGGGTTCCCAGAAGGATGAAAAAATGCTTGCGCACGCCTTACCCTCCGATCCGGCTCGGCCCCGGCGGAACGACGCCGGGCGCACCAAGCGGGTGGTGAAGGGCCTGCCTGACGATGGCCTGCGCCAGGATGCCCGCAAACAGGGTGTTCGTCGTGGCGTATCGCCACCACATGCGCCCAGGCTCCTGATAGATGCGGTACAGCCATTCGAGGCCGAGCCTCTGAATCTGTACCGGCGCACGCCGAACGGTGCCTGCTAGAACATCGAACGCACCACCCACGCCCATGATAAAGGGTACGCCGAGATCATCGCGATGGGCGGCGAGAAAGCGTTCTTTCCGCGGCGTCGGCATGCCAATGAAAAGACAATCGGCCGCGCTGGATCGGATGTCCCGGACAACGCCATTCTCCTGCTCGCGTTTGAAGTAGCCGTCGTGCCAGCCCGCAAAGGCAAGTGAAGGATACCTCTCGCGCGCGGCTTGCATCGCCTGTTGCAGTACGGCAGGAGTGGCTCCCAGGAAATAGGGCTTGAACCCTTCCTGCGCACATACCGCAAGCAGCTCGGCAAGGAGATCCACGCCCGCTACCCGCGACGTCGCCGGGAGCCCGAGCACTCGGGCGCCCCAGAGAATCCCCATCCCGTCGATGCCGACAACATCGCTGCTGGCGACATCGGCCGCGAGCACGGAGTCAGAACGCATGTTGACGAATTTGGCAACGTTCAGCGCCACATGCTGCAACCGCTGGCGGCTACGCATGGCCCCGCGCGCCAATTCGACGGTTTCGGCCATTGTCAGGAGGTCGACGGGACATCCCAGAAATGATGCGCGCATTGGAACCTACTCCCTAGAAATCACGATGCAATTTAAGTTGCATTTAAGATTATTATATAGATAATACCCATTCAATATTTAATTGCAAGTTTTAAATACGCCATCGATACCGCGCACCCGCTGAAAGTGAAGGCCACCGCGCAAACGAGCAAGCTACAAGCGCGACATAAAATTAAATAGGGAATTAACGTATGATCTCGGTCATTATTCCCCACCTCAACCAACCTGACGCGCTGGAAGCATGCTTGCGTAGCCTCGACGCACAGACCCTGCCTCGACACTCGTACGAGGTCATCGTGGTAGACAACGGCTCGGCAACGCCTCCGAAGGACGTCGTCGCTGGTCATCCCGGTGTACGGCTGCAGCAAGAATCGCATCCAGGTCCCGGCCCGGCGCGAAACGCAGGCGTCGCCGCGGCCAGCGGCGAGATCCTCGCTTTCATCGATGCAGATTGTCGGGCCCGTCAGGACTGGCTGAGCAGCGTGCTGAGATGGTCACAGTTGTCGCCAGCTGGCACGGTTCTCGGGGGTGATGTTCGCATTTGGCGGCCGGAAAACGCAAAGCTTGACGCCATTGCGGCTTACGAGAGCGTCTTCGCGTATCGCTTCAAGCTCTATATCGAGCGCCACGGCTATTCCGGCACTGGCAATATGGCGGTGTCTCGCCGCGATTTCGATCGCGTCGGCCCTTTTGCTGGCATTGACGTCGCCGAAGACATGGAGTGGGGGCAGCGTGCGCTGCGCACGGGACTTCGATTTCGATACACCCCTGAGATGATCGTCTTCCATCCTTCCCGGGGCTCTCTCCTGGAGCTCTATGCCAAATGGGATCGACACATCGCGCACTATCGCAATATGGCGGAAGGCAAACCTCTCTGGCGATTGCGCTGGATCGCGCAAGCATTGCTCATCCTCGCATCAGTTGCGCCAAACGCTTTGACTGTGCTTGCCAGTGACCGCCTGCATGGTAGCGGCGTCCGCCTGAAAGCAATTGCCGTATTGTGCGCTGTCCGAGTGCACCGCGCCATGACGATGCTCTCACACCTACAAGGCCGGCGCGCCGTAGCTTGGAACGTTAGCGAAGCGGCAATTCCGTCAGGCGCCGCCAAAGGCACAATTGTGAGTCAGCTCCGGCAAGTCGGTACGCCGGCCGAATGACCACAGGATCCAACCCAGCTCGTAACTGCGGCACTCAAGCCGAACTTCCACGTTAGTGTCGTCGATCAGCCGCGGCCCTTTTCCGAGCCAGGCGTTCTTGAGCGCGCGCAATACCCGGGGCGCCCTCGTTGTCAATTCACCTTTGCGAACCTGCGAGCGGAGGGTCAGGTTGAGTTCAGGCACGAGCATGGCTCGGCCCAGTTGGTTCTGGCCGAGTACCCAGTTGAATCCCTTGACCAGGGCGTCCCGCGATCCCCTCTGGCCAAAGCGCTCTGCCCATTCCAGCAGTGCCGGAGCCATTCCATACTGATGGACAGAATAGACTTCGTAAAAATCAAGGACGCGACCGTTCAGCGCGTCGAAAAACCAGGGCCATTCGCCCTGCGGACCTTGAAGCGCTATCAGATTGCGCACACAAGTATCGGCCATGACAAGCGCGGAAGCATCGCCAGCGAATTCACCATATTGATAACAGGCGATCGAGAGATAGGTCTGCGTTGCAAATGACGAGAAACGGCGCCGAAAGCCGAACGGTGTATCGAAAAACAATCCCGATTCGCTGTGCAAGCGTTCCTTCAAAAACCGATATAGCGGCATGGCGTAGCGCCACCATTCGTTCTCGCCCGCCCTCGCCTGAGCCACGATCCCCGTGAGCAGCATGCCAAGATCCTGCGCACGGAAAGCCCTCCACCGGGACTCATTGGCAAGAATGGCTCTTAGCTGGTGTTTGACCGGCTCCGGTATTTCAACGCCGAGCTCGGCGGCGCTCCATAGCGCCATACCGAAGGCGTACTTGCGCACCGGGAGCCTCGTGAGTAACAGAACATTGCGATGGAATATTTCCGGCAGATCAATACCACTTGGAATTCCAGCGACGCGCGACATCCCGAGTAAAACGTTGAGAGTATAGAATACGTCGCTGTTAGGTACCGACTCGTTGGGTGAAGAACGTCCATCAAGATGGTAAATATGGGACCACCGACGATGTTCAGGTAACCAACAACGTTCCAGCCCGTTGAGCGCATAGTTCACGAGCGGTGAATTTTGCGAGAGCTTGCCCGCCGCTGTGGGCACTAGGAGCTTCGCCCCAAAATTCGGACTAATGATCATGGTCAATCGCCATTCCAAGCCGGGTTAGTATTCACGAATGCTTTCATCCAATCCGCGCAGCAATGGATAGAGGAAATAGGAGATCACGGTGCGCTTGCCAGCTTTCAGTTCGGCCGTCACCGCCATACCCGGAATCAGTTGAATGCGCTCAGCCGGCAGCCGAAGGTGCGTGTCCGACAAATCGACCAGTACGCGGTAATAGGGAGCTGACGCGCGGCGCGCACCTTCGGCCTTCGGGTCCGGCGAAAACGTGTCCTGACTGATGATGCGGACTTCCCCCGTTGCAGTTCCATATTTCTGGAAAGGAAACGCTTCGAACTTGATTCGAACCGCTTGTCCAAGCGCCACCTGACCGATATCCCGACCCTCGACGTTGACCTCCGCCTGAAGAGGCACGTCACGCGGAACCAGGACAAACAGCATTTCCGCTTCGCGAACCACCGAGCCGACTGTACGGTTTGCGATATCCAGCACCACGGCATCTGCCGGCGCCTGCAGGACGACCAACTGTCGACGAAGCTCGGCTTTCTTCAATTCCTCTGCTGCACCATTGCGCTTCGGTAGCGTCTCCGCCACTTCCTGATAAGTGGCGCGACGAAACTCCTCGACGAAGACCTTCTGGTCAGCACGGGCCTTGTCCAGCCGATGGGTCGTATCGGCGATACTGCCACGAACGCGCGCCAGATTGCTCTCAACTTCGAGCCGTGCATCGCGAGACAGTAGAAAATTCAGCCTCGAACCGACCTCTTTGTCCATCAGTGTCGTGCGCATGGCTTCAATAGAACGCATCGTATCGAGTCGCTGAAGGAGAACCGCTTCTTCGTCCTGCGCTGTCTTCAGATTGGCTCGAGCGGAAGCGATCTGTGCGTCGTAGTTCTGGATCTGCGCCTCATAGGCGGCTCTCCTCTGCAAGAACAACTTGCCCTGCAGGATTTGGTCCGCATTTGTGAGCTCCTTGGCGGCATACTCCGTTCCATTCAATTCGGCGCCCAGGCGATCGATCGACGCATCGAAACCAGCCACCTTCCCGCGCAATTGATCGAAATCAGCCTGCGAGAAGGTCGGATCGAGCGTAGCCAGAACGTCGCCGCGGTTGACGCGATCACCGGCCTTGACGTGGATCTCGCGTATGACCGACGTTTCCAACGGCTGTACGACCAGGTTTGGACGTGTCGTGGTCAATTTCCCCTGCGCCGTGACGATCGTCTCCACTTGCGAAACGGATGCCCAGGTGACCGCGAACGCAATTAGCCCAAGCACGCCGTAGAGGGTAAGACGCGCGAGCCGCGGCGGCGCTTGGTGCTCGACTTCGGTTGCATCGGACTGGAACTCGGCGATCACAGGCACCTGTCTTGGCACTGGCCTGAATAACTTCAGCCGTCGCTCGACCGTCCTGGCCGGGACCAGACCGTTGCTGTTCGCGTCCGTCCGTGGTTGCCTTGGCTCCATCATGCAATCTGTTTCATCTGCTGGTTCCACAAATGCCTGTAGATGGTACATTTCGACAGGAGGTGGTCGTGGCGATCCAGGTCAACGATTCGGCCGCGGTCCATCACCAGGATCTGGCTTGCTTCAGTCAGCATGGACAGCCGATGCGAGACAATGATGACGGTACGTCCCGCCGCCAAACGGCGGAGATTGCGCTTGATGATCATTTCGCTTTCGGAATCGAGGGCACTCGTCGCTTCATCGAAAATCATGATCCGTGGATTGACGATCAGAGCCCTCGCAATCGAGAGCCGCTGCTTCTGCCCGCCGGACAGGTTCGAGGCATCTTCCTCAAGCATGGTATCGAAGCCACGGGGCAACCGCTCGATGAACTCATCGGCGCCTGCGAGCTGCGCCGCAGCGACCACTTCGGCAAATGTCGCGTCCCGTTTCACGCAGGCGATATTGTCGCGAACCGTCCCTCGAAACAGGAAATTATCCTGCAAGACGATTCCGAGGTTTCGGCGCAGGTGTGCCAGGTCGAGCTCCCTCGAATCGTAACCGTCGATACGGAGCAGCCCCTGCTGCACCGGATACATGCCCGAAATCAGCCTTGTGAGCGTCGTCTTGCCGGAGCCGCTTCGGCCCACGATCCCGAAGATCGAACCTGGCTCGACGGTGAAGGAGACATCATCGAGCGCCGGCTCTCCCTCAGCTCCGTAGCGAAAGGAAACACTCTCGAACTCGATTTTTCCGGCGATGTCGGGGCGCAGCCCATCTTTCTTGCCGTCACGCTCAGGCTTCTGATTCATCACCTCGCCGAGCATTTTCACGGCAAGAGCAACTTCCTGGTATTCGTGCACCATGGTCACGAGTTGGACCAGTGGTCCGGAGACCCTGCCGGCCAACATGTTAAAGGCGACCAGCGCGCCGATTGTCATTTCTCCGGCGAAGACATCGAGGGCTCCGACAGCGATGATCCCAATTGTCATGATCTTCTCGAGAAATCCGGTGAGCGCTTGGGCACCGGCGGAAATCTTCTCGACACCGAATCGCATGGTAATCGACTGTGCACAGCGGCTATCCCAGATCCTGCCCTGCACGGGCTCCATCCCCAGCGACTTCACCGTGCGCATACCGTGAACTGTTTCGACGAGGAGAGCCTGCCGCGCACCTTCCGCCTGGTAAAGATCGTAGAGACGTCGCCTGAAAGGGCCCATGAGCAGGCCGACAACAGCGCCGCTCGCGGCAGTGAAGGCCAGAACCATGAGCGTCAACTTCACGCTGTAGAGCGCAAGTACCGGCAGGAAGACGAATAGCGAAAGCGCGTCCAGGGTGGTTAAGAATAGTCGACCAGTCAGAAACTCACGGATTCGGGCCGCCTGCTGCATGTGCTTGACCAAGACCCCCGCTGCCATGTGCTCGAAGAAGGTGACCGGCAGCCCGAGGAGATGACCGAACGTCTTTGTAGCAACTCGAATGTCGACCTTATTGGTCGCATAAAGCAGCAAGTAGCGGCGCAGAAAGCCGAATATCGTGTCAAAGACGAGTGCTGCGGCCGCCCCTGCCGCGAGTACGTAGAGCGTGGTGAAGCTCTCGTGAACCAGAACTTTGTCGATGACGAGCTGGAAAAAGATCGGGATGACGAGTCCCAGCGCATAGAGCAGGATAGCGGCAATCGCGACGTCCCTGAACAGTCGCCATTGAAGAAGCAATTCCGGCACGAACCACCGGAGGCCGAAAGTCCTGGGAGCCTCCCGTGTCAACTGCTCGCGCTTGATCAGGATGATGTCCCCGGCCCATTGGGCACAGAATCGGTCTCGGTCGACAACCAAGAGCTCGTCTTTGTGGTCGGCGAGTGGGTCGAAGATGCTGACGACCTCAGTGCCCTCAGCTCCCAATCCTGCACCCAGGACAACGATCCAGTTGCCATTGACGAGCCGCGTCAGCGCCGGATAGGCTTCTCCGAGACGGATCAGCGCACCCCACTCCATTTTCGTGCTTCTCGCGCGCAGACCTGCATCCTTGGCCATGCGCAACAGAAGGTTCAACGAGAGCGGAGCGGCTACGGCATAGGCGTGCTTTAGACGCTCGACCGCCAGGTCGACGCCGTGATGACCGGCAATCTTGGACAGGCACTCCAATGCCGTCTGCGTCGCCAATCCAGGCGGGTCCACAACCAGGCCTTTCGCGCCACAAGCGGCGTCGATTTCACCGGAAGTTCGAAGAGACATTATGGGACCGTGGCGTGTTGGGCGCGAGCGCATCGCGTACGACCGACGCACCGTTGTGCGACTCAGCTGGCTGACCTCGCCGGACTACGCCCGCGTCGACTAACCCCTGAAGCGCCTTCTGCATCACATCGACCGAATTGGCGAAGGATTCGACCGAAAAGATCAGCCGCTGAGAAAACACGCGTTTCGGGACATTGTTGGCGTCACGCTCCGTCGGTGAAAGACTGACCAGATCGATGCGGACGATAGTTCCGCTGACGGTAATTTCTTCGATTCCGTCTGTATATAGTTCGGCGTGCATCTTACTTCTCCTATGCAGCTATCTGCGGCCTAAAAACTACGTCAACGCCGTAGCTAGTCGCGTTGTAGGTGTTGGTCGGAAATAGGCTACCTGTCCCGTACGCGAACACACCGTTGCCGCCGATCGATGCCGCGGACGGGGCCGTCAGCGGACCGTTGGTAATTGCGTCGGCCAGCAGGCCCGGGTCGGCCGCATAATTGCCGGCCGTATGATAGGAGGCGATGTAGGTGGTTCCCGGCATGATCGTCACGGGCGTTGCGAAATTGACCTGCTGCCAGCCGTCGGCCGTTTCGTTTGTAAAGGTCGCGGCTGCCAGTAAAGTCCCGTTGCTGCTCCAAAGATCCGCAACGTGTGTGCCGGTGTTGGATGGGCCCTTGTAGAAGCGAAGGCCGATAACATCGCCTGGGGTCGACGCCTGGAACTTGATGCCCAGTTCCACTGACTTTGGATCATTGGCCGCCACGATGCTGGGCTCCTGACTTGCGCTGAACAGGCGCACCGTCGTCGAAGACGCAGCGTTCACGTTGAGAGCGACGGATGCACTGGCGACGCCGCCATGGCCGTCGGAGACGCCGTAGTTGAAGGACGCCGGCCCCGTGTAGCCGACTGTCGGAGTGAAGGCCACGCTATTGCTTTGGGCGTTGAAGCTGGCGACGCCATTCACACCGCCGCTTGCGCCCGTGATCGTGAGCGTATTGCCGTCGGGATCGGTGTCGTTGGCAAGCAGTGCCGAGCCCGGAATCCCCAAGGGGACGTTCTGAGTGGCGTAGAAGCCGCTGTCATTCGCAGCGACCGGTGACTGGTTGGCGCCGCCACTCGAGCTGTTGAACACGACATCCACCCAGTAGTTGCTTGCGTTATAGGCACTGGTCGGGAACAGATTGCTTGCTCCGTAGGTGTAGACGCCGTTGATGTTCGCGGGAGCCGTGAGCGGACCGTTGGTGCGAGCGGTGGTGAAGTAGCTAGTGCTGGAGACATAATGGCCGTTGCTGTGAAAGCTCGCGACGTAGCTGGTGCCAGCCGCGATGGACACGGGATTGCTGAAGGTGACGGTTTGCCAGCCGCTGCTGCTCTCGTTCGTGAAAGTCGCGGTCGCCAGTAGCGTGCCGGTACTGCTCCATAACGAGCCCGTGTGGGTACCGGGATCATTTGCGCTCTTGTAATATTTGATGCCGCTAATCGTGCCTGCCACGGACGACGTGAATTGCACTCCGAGGTTGACCTGGGAGGTATCCGAACCGGACAGCACTGCCGGGGTATCCGAGCTTGAGAACAGGCTCACCGTTGAAGGAACTGCCGACACCGCGATATCGAACGTCTCACTGCCAGTGAGGTTACCAAGATCAGCAGCAGAGACCCTGACGCTGAGCGTGCCAAGGTCCGAAGACGTTGGCGTCCCGCTAAAGCTGCGGGTCGACGCAATGAACGCAAGCCACGCTGGAAGCGCCGAGCCGTCAGCGGCGGTTGCGGCGTAGGTGAGCGAGTCGCCGGAATCGACGTCCGTGAAAGTGCCTGCGGGCACTGTCAGCGAGAACGCGGAGCCAACGGTCGCAGTCTGGCTGCCGGTCTGAATCGCCAGCACCGGCGCGTCGTTGGCGCCATGAATAGTGACAGTGAGCGTGGCCGACGATGGGACGCCCACAGAGTCCCGCATCGTGTAGCTAAAGACATCCGTCAACGTATTGGTCGACAGCCGCAAGGCTTGCACCGCTGCATCGTTCTCGTTCACCGTGTAAGTGAAGGCACCCGACCCGTTGAGAACCAAGGTGCCGTGCGCGCCCCCGAGAGCCGAACCGGGTGTGCCATTGGTCGAGCCGAAGCTGACTGCAGTAACAGTCTTGGTGTCACCGGGATCGGGATCGGTATCGTTGGTCAGTACGTTGCCGCTGGCCGCCGTGCCGCCCGTGCCGTTGTTTACGCCACCCTTCTCGGTCGCATCAGTGGTATCCGCGACCGCGGTCGGCGGTGAATTTGTAGCCGAAGAGGAGCCATTGAAGACGACATCGACCCAGTAGTTGGAGGATTTGAAGGTACTCGTCGGGAACGCGCTTCCGGATCCGTAGCTATAGACTCCGTTGGCGCCAGCCAGCGCCGTTAGTTGGCCGTTGGCAAGCGATGTCACGAAATAGTTCTGGGTACCGGAATAATTGCCGTTGGTGTGATAGGACGCGACGTAGGTGGTGCCTGCCGTGATGGCCACGGGATTGGAGAAATTGACCTGCTGCCAGCCGCTGGCTGTCTCGTTCGTGAATGTAGCAGTTGCAAGCAGGGCTCCGGTCGAGCTCCAGAGATCCGCAATATGGAGGCCGGTGTTCAATGATCCCTTGTAGAAGCGCAGGCCGGTTATTGTCCCGTTCACGGATGCGCTAAACTTGACTCCGACTTCGACAGGACTGGTATCGCCGGAATTGGCCACGTTTGGCGCATCGCTGGTGCCGAACAGGCTCTGTGCGGAGGCCGGATAGTTGACCTGGAGCGACACCTGGCCGGACCCGCTCTGGCCGCTCGTGTCCGTGATCGTGTAGGTAAAATTCGCCGCCCCGGCATAGCCAATGGTGGGGGTAAAGCTCACGGTCTGGTTCTGCGAATTGTAGCTTACGCTTCCATTGGCTGGGTTACCGACGCTGGTAATCGAGAAAGCCAGCCCGGACGGATTGGTGTCGTTGGCGAGTAGCGTTGATGCCTGAATGTTCAGCACATTATTTTGGCTAACCGTGAAGCCGCTGTCGGCGCTAGCTTGTGGCACGCTGGCAGCGGAGGAGCCGTTGAAGACGACATCGACCCAGTAGTTGGAGGATTTGAAGGTACTCGTCGGGAACGCGCTTCCGGATCCGTAGCTATAGACTCCGTTGGCGCCAGCCAGCGCCGTTAGTTGGCCGTTGGCAAGCGATGTCACGAAATAGTTCTGGGTACCGGAATAATTGCCGTTGGTGTGATAGGACGCGACGTAGGTGGTGCCTGCCGTGATGGCCACGGGATTGGAGAAATTGACCTGCTGCCAGCCGCTGGCTGTCTCGTTCGTGAATGTAGCAGTTGCAAGCAGGGCTCCGGTCGAGCTCCAGAGATCCGCAATATGGAGGCCGGTGTTCAATGATCCCTTGTAGAAGCGCAGGCCGGTTATTGTCCCGTTCACGGATGCGCTAAACTTGACTCCGACTTCGACAGGACTGGTATCGCCGGAATTGGCCACGTTTGGCGCATCGCTGGTGCCGAACAGGCTCTGTGCGGAGGCCGGATAGTTGACCTGGAGCGACACCTGGCCGGACCCGCTCTGGCCGCTCGTGTCCGTGATCGTGTAGGTAAAATTCGCCGCCCCGGCATAGCCAATGGTGGGGGTAAAGCTCACGGTCTGGTTCTGCGAATTGTAGCTTACGCTTCCATTGGCTGGGTTACCGACGCTGGTAATCGAGAAAGCCAGCCCGGACGGATTGGTGTCGTTGGCGAGTAGCGTTGATGCCTGAATGTTCAGCACATTATTTTGGCTAACCGTGAAGCCGCTGTCTTCGTGAGCTTGCGGCGACGTCGTGCCTGAATCGGTGAAAACGACGTCCACCCAGTAATTCGCGGCGTCGATGTAAGAAGCGTTGCCGGGGAAGACCGGGCCACTGCCATAGGCGTAGACGCCATTGAGGCTGCTTCCAGGCACGGTGAGCGCACCCTTCGTTAGGCCCCCATAGTTGATGAAGTAGTAGTCGGTTGAGGAATAGTGGCCGGTGTTCGTGTGATAGGAGGCGACATACGTGACGCTGGCCTGCACATTGACAGGCGTCGCGAAATCAACCTGCTGCCAGCCGCTCGCGGTTTCGTTGCTGAAGGTGGCGCTCGCAAGCAGCGTGCCGTTTGTGGTCCAGAGATCACCGATGTGGGTACCGGTATTCTCAAGCCCTTTGTAGAAACGGATGCCGGTGATCTTTCCCGATACAGCGGGGACGAATTTGAGGCCAAGCTCAACCGAGTCGGAATCGCTGTTTGAGATCACCGCAGGCGTATCGGTCGTGCTGAAGAGTGTCAGGCTGGACGATGGCGTGACCGTGTAGGTAGTGCCCACCCCGGGTGTTTCCAAGTTCAGGCTGTCGTCGACCGCCCTGGTCTTGAGATTATATGTCCCCTGAGCGCCTGCGACGAACGTATATGACCATGTCACGTTTGCCGCGCCGACGTTGCTGTTGGCTGGATGCCAGGTTGTTCCACCATTCGTGGAGATTTCGACGCCGGCAATTTTTCCACCCGCGTCAGTGCCCGTCCCCGTCACTGTGATCGATTGCCCCTCGACAACGCTGGCAGCCGAGAGATTGGTGATGGCAGAGGTCGGCGCCGTACCGTCTGTCGACTGAGACGCGGCTACTAAGCTCGCTTGCAGCGTCGCCGGTTGAACCCCCATGTCGGCGAAAAGGTTCACCATCGCCTGCTGTACATTGACATCTACCGGAGTCGCCGGCCCGTCGTGGTCGCTAGCAAGCCCCCAGGACCAGTTCATTGAACCGGCCGAAAATATCAGTGCGCCGCTAACGGGATCCCGATGCACCACGAGATTATGGGTCGCCGTGCCTGCTCCGAATGTGTTGCCATAATCAAGGAGATACTTTCCGTCCACCTGCACCGTTGAAGAGGAGACATTGATCAACCCAGCTGGACGAAATCCGTTGTCCGGCGCGGTGTCCCATTCGACGCCCAGTAGGCCCGGCACGAGCGAGGCGGTCTGTCCGGGTGACGTTTGCCCAACAGCTGTATTGCGCCAGAAGCGCAATTGGGTCATCGGGTACGGTATCGTGATCGTGTCATACCGGAATGCGTTGACCGCGAACAATGTACCAGTCAATGAATTTGCGGGAAGAGCCGGACCGAACCGCGGGTCAGCGTAATTTCCGGTCGCCTGTCCCGTTGGATCAATCAGGGCATTTGCGTGCGTATCCTTGTAGCTAATGAGTGTACGGTTGGCCGATCCGCTGCCGTCGATGCTGGCTGCCAATCTTGTTTTCCAGAAGATCTCGTTGCCTGTGAGAAACGCAAGGTTCACGCCCGCATGCGCTGCGGCCTCTACGTTGGCGCGCTGAGCTTCGGTCCAATATTCGTCATGCCCCGCGTCCATGAAGACTTTGTGGTTGAGCAACAACGAACCGTTTGTCGCTGCATCGATTCCAGAGATGTAGGAGACATCGTACCCGTTCTGCTCCAGCCAATAGATAGCCGCAATCTCAGCGGCGAACGGGGAGTCTCCACCCTCGGCAAACGTGCCGGTGCCGTCACGAGTTACGATAGGTCGATTGTAACTGACTGCGTAGGCTGATCCGTTGACACCCGGACCGTTGCCGAAATAGAGATTGGCCCCGCCCCACCCGTTGTAGGCTTGCCAGTCCTGATCGGTTGTCTGGAGGACGACGTCGCTGTGCGAAGCATCGTTCCTTATGATGAATGGGACCTGGAAGATTTGGGTGCCGTTGACGATGTTGGCGATATAGACGCCCGAGACCGCATCGGTGGGTACACTCCAGGAGTCGGTCACGCTCCAGTTGCCGGCGTCTACGAGGCCGGTCGACAGGTCAGTCAACGGTGCAGGTTGGACGACCGCAGTTGCGCCCTGATGCTGCAGGCTCGTAACCAGTCTGGCACCATTGCCACCGTAATAGCCTAGCCGGTAAAGATCGACGTGATAGTTCGGGTTGCCGGTCAGGTTGTTGATCTTGAATTGGACCAGCCCCCCGACATTAGTGCTGATTGCAGTTGTAAACCCTTGGGTCTGAGTCGAATTGTCTCCCGGCTGGATCTGCCAGACACTTTTCGGCGTACCCGGCTTCTGATTTTCCAGTACTATGGAGTTTGTGGGTGGATCAGAGACAAGGGTTCCTCCCCGCCCATCGCTCTTGAAATTCCAATTCAGGTCCATCCCCGAGAACAGCAAAGTGACATTTGCGGCACCGTTGCTGAAATCGACCACGCTGATATTCGAGCTGTTGTCGTACTGGACGGTTGCCGTCATCGAGGATGTGAAAGGTAGATCCTTCAGGTCGATGAGGTTCCCTGGCGAAAGCGGCGCCGCCGGCGACAAACCTCCGATCAATCCGTGGAATTCGGTCGACTGATCGAGGACCAACGTGCCAGCTTCCGTGTCGAACGACACCCTTATGCCGGAGAACGATCCATTCAAGAACTGC
Organism: Bradyrhizobium sp. 199; assembly: GCF_023073355.1. Taxonomy (GTDB): domain Bacteria; phylum Pseudomonadota; class Alphaproteobacteria; order Rhizobiales; family Xanthobacteraceae; genus Bradyrhizobium. Next base: position 701,391 of record NZ_JADPJI010000005.1, on the reverse strand, counting down.
CCGGAAACCGCCCCCCCGATCTCCAGGATCGCCGTGTCTGAAATCTCGAAAGATCCTGTGCCGCTGACGTCGCCCTTGAAGTATCCCGTAGCAATGCGATTGCCAAGGAACGCCCCGGCCTCGATAATCCCATTGTTCACTACGTCGCCTTCGACGACAAAGGGCGACCCGGCACCGAACGAAAGCGTTGCGCCTGCATCAACGACCAGGCTCCTGATATCGACACTGGCGGTGCTGGTGACGACATACGTTCCCATCGCATCGAGGATAGCTGAATCAATGATCCCCGGCACGCCGGCGCTCCAGTTCGTGGCGTCATTCCAGGCTCCGTCCCTTGGATTGGTCCAGCGAGTGGTGCCCGTGGTCGAAACCGATGATGACGTCGGCGGCGTCCCTCTGCTAGCCGCAGATGGAGATGTCGGGACCAAGCTCTGATAGCGGCTCGTCAAAGACGTCGAAGACAGCAGAGCAGACAATCGCGATTGGAAAGATGTGGAGAAGAGACGGGGCAAAACGCCGCGCAAGTCTGGCGGATCGCCCGCAGCCCGAGACGATTGCGGAAAGAAAGTGGCGTCATCTACTGACGGATTAGCAAACGGCGGAACCCACCGGTCGGTCGGATCGGAGCCATCGAACGCATTCCAGAACGGCGCTTCTCGCCGAAAAACATCCATGGCGGGAATATCTTCCCCTGGTAGAGCGGCCCGGGCTCCCCGACTGAAGACGCTCGCCTTCTGAACCAGCATGGTTACACCAATTAAAATAAAGTCGTTTTATATTTTAATCTTCTTTAAACAACTCGTCAATTAAATGCGCGCACATTTAACACAGTTCCAAACAATTATTGAATGGCCTCAAAGCGAGGCGGTAGCCGGATGATTTCGTTCAGATATCTGCCGTAGCCGCTCTTCTCCAACGGTTGCGCCAGCGCGAGAAGCTGATCACGATCGATAAAGCCAAGCCTGAAGGCGACCTCCTCGAGGCAGGCAATCTTCATTCCCTGTCGCTTTTCCAGAGTCTGCACGAACGTCCCGGCATCAATAAGCGATTCAACCGTGCCGGTGTCCAGCCAGGCGAACCCTCGCCCCATGCGCTCAACATGTAGCATATTGGCCGAAAGATAGCGCATCTGAAGATCGGTAATCTCGAGCTCTCCGCGGGACGATGGCTCGACGCGACGAGCGTAGCGGACAACGCGACTGTCGAAAAAATACAGACCCGTAATCGCCCAATTCGAAGCTGGCCGTCTGGGTTTCTCCTCAATCGATACTGGACGGTCCGCCTCGTCAAACGCGACGACGCCATATCGTTCTGGGTCCCTCACGTGATAAGCAAAAACTGTTGCACCTTCCTCACGCCCTGCCGCCCTGGCAAGCAGTTCGCTCAGGCCATCGCCGAAGAAGATATTGTCTCCAAGCACCATCGCCACACGATCGCTGCCGATGAAATCGGCACCAACAATGAAGGCGTCTGCGAGACCGGCGGGACGGGTCTGTTCCGCGTATGTGAGCCGAAGGCCCCATTGGCTGCCGTCCCCCAGCAACCGCTCGAACTGACACCGGTCTGCCGGCGTGGTAATGATCAGAATTTCGCGGATCCCTGCCAACATCAGCGTTGACAGGGGATAATAGATCATTGGCTTGTCATAGATCGGGAGCAACTGCTTGCTGACCACGCGCGTGATCGGATAGAGGCGCGTTCCGCTGCCGCCAGCCAGGACGATTCCCTTCAGCATCGGTATCTCCTCCTCCGACCAGTTGGTCAAGACAGGCTTCGAGTGAATGGCGCCAGGGTGCCAGTCGAATTCCGAACACCCGTTCGGCCTTGGATGAATCCAGGCGCGAGTTTCGAGGTCGACGCGCAGCGGTCGGAAACTCTTCAGTCGTGATCGCCTCAAGCGCCGGAATCCGCGCTCCGCGGCGGGAAAGCTCGTCGAGGATTGCCTTCGCAAAGTCGTGCCAGCTTGTCTCGCCTTGACCGGCGAGATGAAAGATGCCGGCCGCGGCCCTGCGATCGACTGTTACTGGCCGTTCTGCGATCTGAAGGACAGCCTCCGCAAGATCGTATGCGTAGGTCGGATTTCCGTGCTGGTCCCGGACAACCCTTACGATGGGCTGCGTCTCACATAAGCGCAACATCGTTCGAACGAAGTTGCTGCCATAGGCGCTGTAGAGCCACGAGCATCTGATCACGGTCGCGAGCGGATGCGCGGCCAATACAGCAGCTTCGCCGGCAAGCTTCGACGCGCCATAGACATTTAACGGCGCGGGAATGTCGCTTTCGTCGTACGCATCCGGTTTTGCGCCGTCGAACACATAGTCGGTCGAGAGATGGATGAGTGGAATATTCATCTGCCAAGCGACATTTGCCAGCGTTGCCGCACCATCGCGGTTGATGCTGAACACCTTCGCCGCTTCAGATTCGGCCCGATCGACTGCCGTATAAGCGGCCGTATTTATGATTGCAGACGGCGCGATCGATGCGATGAGCTTGTCGATCCCTTCGCGGTTCTCCAGATCGAGTTCTCGGTGCCCGAGAGCCACCGCAGGCAGACCGCGCATTGCAGCGAGGTTACGAAGACACTTTGCCAACTGACCGTTCCGCCCGGCAATGAGGATGGGTCGATCTGTCATCTTCACCTCAATGCTGAGTAGCGAGCAGGCCCAGACGCGAGCCGTCATAGATACCGCAGCGAGCACGCTGCCACCATGCACGATTGTCGAGATACCATCCGACTGTTTCGGCCAGGCCATGTTCGAAGGTTCTCGTCGGTTCCCAGCCCAGTTCGCGATGTGCCTTCGACGCGTCGATCGCATAGCGCGCATCATGTCCTGGACGATCCGGCACGAACCTGATGAGAGATCGTCTCGCTCCCGCGCCCGGGGATAACCGATCCACCACGTCACAAATCCGGGTGACCACCTCCAGGTTGGATCGCTGGCCATCTCCGCCGAAATTGTACTTCTCGCCCGGTCTTCCTTCGTACAGCAGTCTTATCAAGCCAGCGGCGTGATCATCGACATGAAGCCAGTCGCGGATATTTCTGCCGTCGCCATAGACGGGTAGCGGCTTCCGGTCGAGCGCATTGAGGATCGTCAGCGGGATGAGCTTTTCCGGGAACTGGTACGGCCCGTAATTGTTCGAACAATTCGATACGATGACCGGCAGACCGTAGGTTCGAAACCACGCGAGTGCGAGGTGGTCCGAGGCCGCCTTGCTCGCCGAATACGGCGAACTCGGCCTGTAGGGCGTGTCCTCGCGAAACAAGTCCTCGGGCCCCAATGACCCGTAGACTTCGTCTGTCGATACGTGGATGAAGCGGAACCGCTTCCGCCGTGGAAGCGGCAGACGTTCGTAGTAGGTCCTGGCCGCCTCCAACAGCGTGTAGGTACCAACTATATTGGTGCTGACAAAGGCCTCGGGTCCGGTGATCGAACGGTCGACGTGGCTTTCGGCGGCCAGGTGTATGATCGCATCCGGCTCGTAGTCGGCGAACGCGAGACCCATAGCCTCTCGATCGCAGATGTCGGACTGCAGGAATGCATAAGACCCCAGCCCCTCGATGCTCGCCAGCGAAGTCAGGTCGGCTGCGTAGGTCAACTTGTCGATGTTGACCACCGCGGCACTGGCCTGCAGCACCAGCCGGCGACACACAGCAGAACCGATAAAGCCCGCTCCGCCGGTCACCAAGATACGCATTCTACTCATCTCCACTATTCGAAAACGCAAGCAAGCTGGTTGAGCGCAGGAAGAGTCTGGTCCTTTGGCGATATCTGAGCCTCTGACGGTGTGAAGGGCCATTTGATCGCTAATGCGGGATCAGCCCAGTAGACGCCGCCGTCGTGGCTGGGGGCGTAGACATGGTCGACCTTGTACAAGACGACGGTCTTAGGCTGCAGGGTACAGAACCCATGCGCGAATCCCTTCGGAATGAACAACTGCTCACCGCTTTCGCTATCCAACTGGATGGCGATGTGCTTGCCGAAGGTGGGCGATGAACGCCGGAGATCAACGGCAATATCGAGAATGGCCCCGTTCAACACCCGTATGAGCTTGGCCTGCGCGAAAGGCGGTCGCTGAAAATGCAAGCCGCGCACCGTGCCGATCCGATCTGAGCTGGACTGATTATCCTGCACGAAGTCATGGAGAATTCCCTTCTCAGCAAAAGCCGATCTCTGAAAGGTCTCACAGAAGTAGCCGCGGGCATCGGAAAACCGATCTGTTCGAATTACTTTGACATCAGGGATCGCCAAGGATCGCAGTTCCAGCATTGGGCACCTCCGGCCGGCCCTCAATTTCGCTTATCCCATCGGCGTTCGTTTGACGGACCAAAAATATCAAACGGAATTTAATTAGCCACCCGCAATCCGTCTCGGACCGCTCACATTATTCTCGACGCAAATGCCGGCCAGACCATAACCTGTAGAACATACTATATTTTACCAGAGCTAGATCGAGAATGGCCCGCGCCGCCGATATTTACGATTTCATTCTCATTAATATATTATTTATTTAATTTGGCAAGCGGATTTTTATATGCATATAATCTCCCGACGCTTGCGCGCTCCCTAAACGTGGGCCTGCGGGCGAGCGGCCCAACGTGACCCACCGTCGGACAGGTACGTGATGCTCCAGAACAATCTTCGACACACCGCTAGCGTACGGCTGCCTGTGACCGGGCTGGCCCAACCCGTTCAGGCGGATAGCGGGGGAATTAGTGACGTCATCAATCTCGGCATCGGGCTTCTGCGACGGCAATATGTCATGATCCTGGTCACTGCCGGGCTCGTAACTGCAGCCAGCCTGCTCTATCTCCGGCTGGCGTCTCCAACCTATACCGCACAGGTTCAGATCCTGTTGGCTAATCCCAAGCCTCAATTCGTCCAGCAGCAATCACTTATCGCCGAGCCGGCTTTCGATCTCAGCCAAATCGAAACCCAGCTTCAACTCCTTAGATCAAAGGCCACTGCGGTGGCGGTTATCGACCAGTTGAAACTGGCGGACGATCCGGACTTGAACGGGGCAGGGCTGTCTTTACAGTCGCTCTGGCAGCGAATTCGGTCTTGGGCCTCGCCTGGGCCGAAGAAAGATGGCCCACTCGATACGCAGACCGGATCGTCGGACGCACTCGTAGACGCATTTTTGAGCCGGCTTTCAGCAGGGCGTGTCGGGTACAGCAACGTCATTGAGATCAATTTCAATTCGAGCAACCCAGCCCGAGCCGCGGAGATCGTCAACGCGGTAGCCAATACTTATGTTGCGGACCAGCTCAATGCAAAATTCGATGCCAATCGCAGGGCAACAAGCTGGCTGCAGGACAGGCTGCGCGATCTGGGGGACCAAGCCCTTGCTGCTCAACGTGCCGTCGACGCCTACAAGACCCAGAACAATATCGTGTCCTCGGACGGAAAGCCCATCGAAGAACAGCAGATCACCGAACTCAACAATCGATTGGGTGCTGCACGCGCCCAGATCTCCGAGGCCGCGGCCAAGCTGGCTCGCTACGAAACTCTCCTCGCCTCAGATCCGACAAAGCCGTCCTCGATGGGCAATCTGGATGCTGTCGGGACCGATGCGACGAACAGTCAGATTATTACGGCGCTGCGTCAGCAGTATCTAGAACTTGCGAGGCGTGAGGCCGAGTTGTCGGCCAGGGTGGGGCGCGACCACCTGGCAGTTGTCAATATCCGGAACCGGGAGCGGGAATTCCGCGTCTCCATTTTCGACGAAGTCAAAAGACTTGCCGAAGTCAGCCGAAGCGAGTTCGAACTCGCCAACCGGAGGCAGCAAGAAATTGAAAAGCAGCTGTCTGCGGCCGTTTCGCGGTCCCGCTCAGTCAATTCGGCTGAGCTGACTATCAAGGACTTGGAAAGCCGGGCAAGGGGCTTGCGTAGTTTGTACGAGACCTTCCTGCAGCGCTACATGGGATCCGCACAGCAGGAGACATTTTCTATCTCAGAAACGCGGGTACTTTTTCCCGCTTCGCCGCCGGCGAGCAAGAGCAAGCCGAAGACAAGGCTGGTACTGGCGCTCGGCATTCTCGGCGGTCTCGCGTTGGGCGTCGGCTTGGCGCTCCTGAGAGACCTCATGGACCGCGTCTTTCGGACCTCTTCACAAGTGGAAACTGTGTTGGAATTGCCTTGCATATCTCTGGTCCCATTGTTGCCGGCCCGCAAATCCGCGAAGCTACCAATTCGCTCCCAGCCAACCGATGATGATGTTCAACAACGGATAATTCCGTCTCCGACGGCAATTCATCGAACCGTGGTCGGGATGCCGCTATCTCGATATACCGAGGCAATTCGTTCTATCAAGCTAGCCATCGACCACAATCCGGCGAAAATTTCCTCTCAGGTCATCGGCATTACCTCGGCCCTGCCGAATGAGGGCAAGACTACGATTGCAGCTTCGCTCGCGCAATTGATCGGGCACACCGGCAAGAAAGTTATCATCGTCGATTGCGACCTCAGGAATCCGTCACTTTCTGCGATCTTTGCGCCCAAGGCTGTCAACGGAATCATCGAAGTTGCAAACGGCAGCCGATCCCTGGCGGACACAATTTGGCGAGATCCCACGACCAACCTTGCGTTTCTTCCCGGCGTGCGGCGGGGACCGCTGCTTCACACCAGCGAAATTCTGTGCGCCGACGCGATAAGCAAGCTGTTCGACCGTTTGCGAAATGACTATGACTACATCATCGTCGACCTTCCTCCCCTGACCCCCTTGGTTGATGTCCGAGCCACTTCGTCTCTAATTGACTGCTACATTCTAGTCGTGGAATGGGGCCGGACCAAAATCGATGTCGTGCAGCACGCTCTGCACACCGCACCCAACGTTCACGAATCGCTGATAGGGGCAGTTCTCAGCAAAACGGATACCAAGGCAATGGCTCGATATGACGGACATCGGAGCTACTACTATCATGACAGCCACTACATCCGTTACGGCCTTTCTGGCTCTTGAGGCTGTCTCCTAGCCGCCTGCACGTTCTCCGGCCAGCGGAGTGGCCGCACCACACCATGGTGTTTACATGATTTTCCGGCTTGTCATGTCAGCCGAGTTTGTGGCGATCACCGCGGCGCTCGCAATGCCGGAAAGCCTGCAAAGCTTGGGATTGGCATCATTCATACTAGCAACAGCCGCGCTGGTTGTAGCGATCTTTCCATCCCCCGCCTCCGGGGTCGCCAAGGTGCTCCGGCCTGCTGCCGTCGTTGTGCTCGCGGCTCCGGCCCTCTGGATGGCGCTACAGGCGGTGCCGATGCCTATGGACACGCTCGGCAATCCCATCTGGGCAACGGCTTCGGCGGCCCTAGGCAAGCCCCTCACCGAAACGATCACAGTCGACAAGGGGGCGACTATGCTCTCGCTCGCGCAGTATGGCGCTGTTCTCGCCGCGGCCCTCGTCACTGGGGTCATCACGCTTGACCGATATCGTGCAGCGCAAGTCCTGCATATTCTACTGTCGATAGCCACGATTGCCACGGCCATATGGTTCGGCAAGAAAACTGACGGTATCGGCGGGGCCGATGGCTCAACCGTCGCAGTGCTCGGCGTCTTGTTCTCCTGCGCGACGGCAATACGCGCGGCCGATCAGATAGCGCGACACAGTCGGCCAGGAACAATTGCGCCAGCTCCGCTCCTTGTTCTGTCCACCGCGACCATCGCAATGATTGTCTGCTTGGCCGCGCTGCTCGTTCGGACCAACTCCACCGCCGTCATCGCCGCCCTCCTCGGATCAGGAATCTTGCTCTCGGTGTTCGCAATTCGCAGGTGGTTCTTGGGCTTGTGGGGTACCGCCGGCGTTTTCGCAACCGCCGCAATAATCTTTGTTGCCAGCGCAACGGTCATTCCGTTTAGGACGAACACCGATGTGACGATCGCCTTGTCAACGAGCAGCCAGATCGCGACGGAACGGATGCTCCAGGACGTCAGGCCGGCGGGATCCGGTGCCGGCGCTTCGACGGTCCTTTTGCCGCTTTATCGGGACATGGGAATTGGCGCCCCGCGAGAACGGCCAACGGCTGCCGCCGCAATGGTTATAGACATGGGCTCGGCGTTCCTTTGCGGCGTTGTAGCTATAGCGATGCTCGCCGCTTGTATTCTGATCAGGCGTTCTCTTTCACGAGCTTACGACTACGTGTACCCGGCCTTGGGCGCCGGCGCTTCGATTGCACTGACGATACTGGCCTTTGCCGACCATGGAATTCTGAGTTTGGGAGCATCGCTTTTGGTCGCTGCGCTTTTTGGACTGGCGTTCGGTCAAAGCGTCTCCGGTGCGGGCCGTGAGGCCATGTCCTTGGAGTCGAAAGAGGCTTCGGACCGGATGGCCGGTCCAGTTCCGGCATCTCGTCCAAGGCTCGCGCCAGCGTTTCTCACCCTTTGGCCGCGCGTTGCCCTGGCGGTGCTTGGAATAGCGCTGATCATACCGACGATATGGATGATCCTCCCAGGGTGGTATCTCGGAGGTCAGTCTTCGTTAGCGGCAGCTATTTCGGCCGCAGCAGGATGGCCGAACGAGATCTCGAAACCAGTTTCGGTTGCGGCAGCGCATGAAGACTTTTGGATCCGAGGGGAATCACGATCAGGTAAAGATCCGGCTCTCGCCGCGGACGAGCAAAAAACGGAACTTCCGGCAGCGTCGAATGCGTTTGCCCGCGCGCTACGCTCGTCGCCGCTCCGCGGCGACATTTGGCTCATGCTCGCGGCGGCGTCGAAACAGAATTCGATCCAGACGGCAGCCATGCTCAAGATGTCATACTATACTGCGCCGAATGATCTGGATCTGCTTCCGCTAAGGCTATCCGTCGCACTCGCTACAGATGCCGTGGTACGGGAGCTTGAATTTCGAGACTTGATCAAGCGGGACGTCAGCCTCGTCGTTACGCGTCGACCTGCTATCAGACCAGCGCTTGTGGCCGCGTACCGATCAGCCTCGGCCGAGGGGAAGATCTATCTCGAGAACCTGATTTCGGAACTCGATCCGACCTATCTCGACAACATGCGCGCGCGGAACTCGCGGCAGGGATCTAGATAGGATCCTCCGAGCAGCGACATATTTAAACGTCTAAAACCACGATTTTTCTTGATAAATTAGACCAATTAATAATATATTAAATATTAACTAGCTGGTGACCAGACAATGAATTTCGTGAACCGACATTTCCCCGATCGGGAGGTTACGGATCGTGTCAGTCCCGGACCGATAGTATCCCACCAACACAAATGGCCTCTCCGTTACGACTCGATCGAATACGTGGCGCTCTGTGCGGATGTTGCGACTATTATTTTTGCGAGCGTCGTTTCGACGTGGCTGTGCCAAACTCAGAATGGGTGGGCTGCAGGCGACTTAAGCAACGCACTAGGCTTGGCGCTAGTAAGCGCAGCATGTCTTGTTTGTCTGTTGAAGACCCACGGCCTTTATCGGCCAGCTGAGCTTCTTGTCCTCCGAAGTCAGATGCGCGCCGTCTGGATCGCATGGGCGTCATTGTTGCTCTTGATATGGGCCGGGTGCGGCTTTGCAATTGGTCCCGGCTCTTCTCACCAAGCAGGGTCACTTTTCGCTGTCCTGGGCCTGGGCTTGCTTCTGGCCGAGCGGTGGGGAGTGAGAGCGCTTCTGGGAAGAGGCTTGAGCGGCAGAAAATTCGCCACCACAAACATTGTTCTGATTAGTGACCAGTCGCCATCGAAAGACGCCGGACTGTCTGAAACGCTGGCGATGCATGGTTATTCTGTCCGAGGCCGGTTCAGCTTGCCCCCAATCGGCTTCGGTCCTGCCTGCCGAAGGCGGCTTACAGCTCGCGTGATCGACCACATTCGCAGTTCCGAGTTCGACCAGGTGGTGGTGGAAGCGGACCCGGAACGGTGGCCCGAACTTCGGGCCTTCGTTGCCGACTTGCGGGTCTTGCCGCTACCGGTCGTGTTCGTGCCGGTCGGTACGACATCCGAACTGCTTCGACATCCTACGCGAACTCTTGGAAGTACCGTTTGTGTTGAACTCCAGCGTGGGCCGCTTACGCAGCTGGACTGTGCGACCAAACGAATCATTGATATTTTCGGCGCCGCGCTCGCCTTGACGATACTTGCCCCGCTGCTTGTGCTGGCCGCACTTGCAATCAAGCTGGACTCGCCCGGCCCCATATTCTTTCGACAGCAACGCTGTGGTTTTAATGGCCGGATCTTCCTGATCCGCAAATTCCGGACGATGCATGTGCTCGAGGACGGGCCCGCGATCCTTCAGGCCCGTCGCCTCGACCGACGGGTGACACGCGTCGGCAAATGGCTGCGACGGACAAGCTTCGATGAACTGCCACAGCTGTTAAATGTGCTCGACGGCAGCATGTCGCTGGTAGGTCCGCGTCCTCATGCCTTGGCTCATGACGGAGAATTTGACAAGCTCGTGCGGAACTACGCCCTACGCCGTAGGGTCAGGCCAGGCTTGACCGGATGGGCCCAGGTCCATGGCTGCCGCGGTCCAACCCCCACAGCCATCACGGTCGAAACACGCGTACAATACGATCTCTGGTACATCGACAACTGGAGCCTTCGGCTTGATCTCGTAATCCTGCTGCGAACTCCCCTCGAAGTGCTGCGGGGACGCAACGCCTATTAGGCCACAGGATCACGGCACTGCGGCCGCCATTTAACCACCCCGTCGAACAGTGCAGATTAGGTTACGCGCGCTGACGAAGCTTTGGACTTGCATCCCCTATGCGAAAGTCCTCAATTCTCCGGCCAGATTTCATGGCAGCAACCAACCACCGCGGCCGCTTGCCGCGCCCCGACCAGGTCTCGGAGGTCTGCGGGTTCCGGTATTTCGGCAGCACACGCGGATATTTTCGTCTCGCCTTGGCAGTCGGAGACACGCCCGGTCCGCTTGCCGCCAAAGCAGCCACCCCGCCCCCGAGAACCGCCAAGCGCTTCTCCAGTTCGTGCTTTTCTGCCTTAATTCGGTCCGATAAGATCCCGCTAATTTCCTCATGAAGCGACCAGAGATCGTCAAGGGACATTGATTCTAACTCGAGTTTCTTAGCTGGCATGCTCGCATCCTGTAGTTGCGCCAAACTTAATATGCCCCGGATCGACATTAATCAAGATGGTGAACTAGATTTACCCAACAAAATGTATGGAACCGTACTCAAATCTCATCCCCAGATAACTGCGTCGCAGCAATCAATCAAGCCGAAACATGGGGTATCCGCATAAATTAATTGCGGAGCGGGTAAATTCACACGTGTAGCGGGCAGCCTGGAACCATTCAAGCGAACTGATATGATGGGATCACATCAAGCGCTTTACGCGTCATCCGCGACGCAATATTCTCGATGAATATGGTTGGCGTAGGCTGTCCTTTGTTTTGGGCAATCTCGATATTGCAGCCTTCGGGTATGCACGAGCGCCAACGAACTCAATGTCCCTCAGCGCTAGCCGCCTGAACTCGATTTGAGCTTCAGGTCCCGAATGTCCGAGGGGCCAGCTGGGAAGGATGCTCCGACCGTGCCGCCGAGAGGAACTCGATTGAGAGACTCCCCTTTCTTGCTTTGCAGCAAGTCGTTGATCTGCCTACCCCCCATTTAATAAAATAACCCTAGTAATAGTTATTAAATAATATACTATTTATTTATTCTAGCGTCGATTTGAAGCACTGGCTTTGGTCCATCGTTGATTTGGGCGTTCGGGCAATGATGTGCTCGTAAGCTGAGGATGACAGATGTATCAGACGTCAGTCAAACGGTGACGAGAATGCTATGCGTCGGCAAGATCTCGAAGCCATGGACTTTGAGGAACTCTGGCTCCTTCACGAAGAGCTGACCAAGATGCTTGCCGAAAAGATCACAGTCGAGAAGCGAGAACTCGAAAAGCGTCTTGCGCAACTCAACCAGCCGGATCAATTCGGTGAAACTGAACGCCGGCTCGCCAACGCCGGAACGAGCGAGCCGCCGCGCCGCAAATACCCGAAAGTCGTACCAAAATACTTCAATCCACTCCGCCCGACGGAGACTTGGTCGGGGCGTGGCAAACAGCCTCGTTGGCTAGTTGCCGCGCTCCAATCGGGGCACACGCTCGAAGAGTTCAGGATTCGCGAGAACGACGAGTCGTCCGATCGGAATGCCGGTGGACAAGGGCAGTGACTCCGCGCAACTGCAGACATGTCGCTTGCTAGAACTGTTTGGCCTTGAAGGCGTGCGAGCGTTGCTGGCTTTACACCTTTCCGACACGAACGGCGGTGGCGGCCCTCAACAGGAACTGTAAGGTGTCCGTTCTTGGGACGGACCACAATCCAGGCCGACCGGTTTGCGTGCAACCAGAGGTCGCCCGCCGGTAGCTTCTGAGATCCAGGACCGTCATTGCGAGGAACGGCACACGTGTGGCCGGAAAGCGCGCTTGCATTAATTGTCGCATGAACTGCAGACGAGGAATCAGCCGGGTGCGCATTGAGCGCGGGATATCGACCCCAAGCAGCGCAGCAAGGGCGAGCAGTTGGGTTTCGACCGCGTTTTTCATCAGTTCGCCGGAGACATGAGAGGCAAGGTCCTGCCAGTCCAGCCCTTCGGAATCACTCAAGTCGCGCAACTCAACCAGATGCCGCAGATCGAGTTGGCCAAGCCAGTAGCCGTAGTCTTGAAACTGATCGTGGATGATCAACATCAGCGCTCGATAAGTGGGCGTCGGGACGTACACGCGTCCCCGCCCCAGCAGCGAGGGGACGCAATGGTTCAGGGCATGTCCGGGGCCAGCATAGAGGTACGCGGGGCCTGGAGCGGCCCGTTGCAGATCGATGGTTCCGACATCCCGCGGTCGACCTAGCTCGACATACCATCTCCGGCTTTCGGGGCGCGCTTGATCATGAATTTCATAGCCAATTGCGGCCAGAGCGGCGACTGCCCTTTCAGCTTCGTCCGGCACGACCATGATGTCCAGATCGGACATCAGCCGAACTCCTCGCCGCTCGACAGGTGCTGTGGCTAGCGTTGCCGCACCTTTGAGCAACACCGGCGTAACCCCCTGGCCGTTTATCGCAATGACAGCCTCTTCCAATTGATTGGCCAACCGGTCGTTGCGCAGCACGTTTCGACGATGGATCTGGCGGATATAGGTGCACACGTCCTCCGGCAACACCGATGCAAATTGATCGACGAAGTCAATGAGCGCAGGCGTCGTCAACGTCTGGTTTGCGAGCCCGATGACGGAGGTCCACTCCACCTCGACGGGCGGCATGCCTCGCAAGCAGTTGCATAGGCTTGTCAGTGCCGCACTATGCCTTGTCATTGCACAAGTCCATCAGCAGCTGTCGAGCCTGGGCCGATTCCGAATAGATAAGTTGGAACGATCGTGCGCGTGCAACAATCCGCTTCAAAGCGAAAAAGGCGGACTGCGACAGCTTCCCGTCTGCGGCAAAAGCGCCCTCAATGAGCCGCTTGATCGAATCAAGCTGATCCAGGGGGGTCAGCTCGACGGGGCCGCTTGCAACCCGGTTCAGAAAGATAATCCAGTTGGCAGAGAGGCTCCCATTGTGCGCATCCGGAATCGGCAAATACCGCACTTCGGCGCCATCGGACCGGCGGTGCGTCACGTCGTTCCCATCGCCATACAGTCGGGATAGCAACCGCCACGATCCCTGCTTGAGGGTGAGGGCAAATGGGATGCCGCAGATCGTTCCGTCAGCCCCAATCAGCGCAACGTCATCGCCGGCATACTGAAATCCAGCGTCTACCAGTTCTAGTGCAAGAGTCGACTTGCCGGCTCCCGGTTGGCCGCACAGCAGCAAGCCCATGCCGCACTTTGCAAGAGAAGCGGCGTGGAGCGCGAAAGCCCACTTATTGCTTCGGATAAGTCGCTCGGTGATGTGAGCTTTGATTGTAGGGGCCAGAGCTGCGGCTTCACATCTTTGGATGCTCGCGTCATTCCCGCGGAAGAATACTCGGTCGCCGAGCATCATTGTCTCGATCGCAATATCCTCCTCCTCCTCGCCGCTGTCGTCCGTAACACAAAATAGCGAAATCAACTGTTGCGAGAGCTCCCGATTTGCAGCCCGGACGCTGATCCTGCGCTGACCAAGAACCGTTGAGAAGGCACAATCGGCCGACATTCGCCAGCCGAGATCGAGCACCCCTCGATCGATCCAGACGTTCATCGCCTGCCATGTGAACTCGAGCGCTGCGCGCTCGCCAATGCCTAGCTGCCCGAGTTCCTGATGGACGTCTTCCAAAGAAGCGCCTTCTGCCAACTTGCACCAAATGAATGCCCCTAGCTGGTCCAACTCATAGAGCTTCTGCCTTGTCTCGCTGAAAAGCACTGATCGACCGTCCACCAGCGCGAAGACTGCACCCGCGGCGGGTCTCAACACCATCTCTGCCAATGTTTTTTCCAGCATGGCTATGCCCGATATTAACGATATCTGTCTCGCCGCCGTGTCGACGCGGTGGCGACAACATCCTGCAATGTCCTGTCCGCGGCGCGCTCAAGCGAGCTGCAGTTGCCGAGGAAATTCGGCTTTATTGCCGTGCTGCAGCGGTGCAAATCCACCTTCAGTGCGGATGCACATCGCCTGACTGAGATTCGTTTCGAATGACCATACGGCCCCGGGTCACGCCGCCAGCTGACCACCCTCGTTCACCCCAGATGGAGAAATATTCAACACTTGTCCTCCGAGAAAGGTCGCCGGCGCGGTCAACCGGTGAGAGTCCAGCAGATAGCGGTAAAGTTCGCGAGCAGCGCTCCGCTCTCGTAGAACGCGCTCCCTCTCGCTGATGCTCGCTAGTTTCTCGCGCATTTGAGCCAACTGCTTCGCAGCCGAGGTGGAGTTGCGCTTCTTCTGGACTGATTGCTGCATCGTCTCCTCCGACCAAAAAAATGACGAAAACAGCTTACGCCATTGACAACGATTAACAACGATATTTATATGATCTCAATATAATCAATATTTATTTCATGTTTGAACCGGATGCAACCATTCAAATACCAAGAGCGGGTCCTGCGTAGAAATAACAGCGACCGAGAACAACGTCGCGAAAATCGCCGCGATGACCTTGGCCTCCTGCGCGCAAGACAGATAAAACTCGACGAGAGTCGCAAACCAGACCGACAGCGCAAGGCTTAATTTGCAGGATTAACTCCAACGACGAATATTTCGCTGACGAGAGTGGAGTGAACCAGTGATCGAATTAGCCAATTTGCCCATCACGGGCGACATGATCGTCTTCGTCGCGAGCGGCATAGCACGCGCAAAACTCCCACCCGCTCAGATTGGCCCATTTTCAGTGGCGCCCCAGGAGCTTTCGAGAGACGAATAATCAACGCCCGCGCTGCCGAGCCAAAGAGCGGCGGCGTCCAAGGAATCGCTCAAGCAGCGATCCGGCCGGTTGGAAAAACGTCGTCACGAGCAACCCGCCCTGCTCGAACAAGCACTCCCAGTGTGCGATGCCCCCCAAGTAACCCACACTGAGATGACGACGCACTCCAGCCGGCCGGTTCTCTTTCGTTCGACAACGAATAATAATTTCCTAGGGAGGCTCGCATGGGAATGATCATGGTCAAGTGTCCGCAAACCGGTCGCGCGATTCCTACTGGTATTAGGTCGGATCGTGAGGCTTTCCTGCGGAGCGTTGTGTTTTATGGCAATACTCGTTGCCCGGTCTGTCGCGCCAATCACAACTGGTTCGCTCGCGAGGCCTGGGTCGAGGAGCCAGCCGTGCGGCCCAGTGAGATATTCGGTGATGCGCCGCTGTGCTGATGCGTGGCGCGCTTCGGGAACAGACGCGGAGCCGACTGACTAGCTACACGGATTCGAGCGGATCGCCTCATTTTGCGCCACGCGTGCGGAGTTGACCTGGAGCGGCATTGCCGCCGCACCGGCTCGGAACTGGACTTGGTAAGGATCAGATGCCGGCAGGGTTGCGAAATATTTTGGCCTATCGTCGTAAAGCGAACTGACGCCCATATGAACCGTACGTTAAGCGTCACACCGGCGGGTCGGCGCAAACAAAGCTTCCGATCGCTGATCCTGCAAGGGCCTGTTTGGGGGTATTGTAGTGAGTAGCGGGGTTTGCGGCCGCTTGGCTGCTCTGCGACAAACGGCGATGGAGCTCGTTAGCCTGCTTGTTCAGTTGCAGAGGCTTCGGGAGCAAGTGCGAAGGGCGGAAGCGCGAAGCCTCGGAGAAAGGGCGAGACTAAGGTCGGCGTCGCGGATGCGTAGGCCCCGGTTTGCGACGAGTTGCCGCAAGCGGATTCAATGATGGCGAACGGCGCGCGTAATTCAGCGAGTTCGAAGACGATCGCCTTCGCGGACCGACTTTGAAGCCCCCGATTACCCTTTGGCACAGCTCCAAGCCGTTGGATCGCTCCCCAATGGAGCGTGCAGAAGTTCAAGGCCGGCCGATACGAGAGGCCTGCGGCTGAAAGAGGCTGCACTTGGATCCGCCATTGCGTCCCTTAAGCCCTGACTTTTTATCTGGCTATTTAGTTTTATAAAGCAGCACTTCATCTGAAAGACGAATTGAAAGCGAAGCGAAAATCGCTCGTGTCCAAATCGGATCGGGACTAGCGCCGCTGAACGTGAATTTAGTTATCCGATATAATCGTAATCAATCGGACGCAAAACAGAAAATAAGGTGGGGGAGAACTAGTGGGAGGAGTGGATGGAGAATATACGCCGCTTGCGCGCAATGGCGTCGCTGTGCCGACAGACTTCCGCGCATCGTCCTGATCGAAGCTGGAAGCTCCTCGCCGAAGCCGAGTTCTGGGAGCACTTGGCCGATGACATGCTTCGCGAGCATTTCGAACAATGCACGGCGAGCTCCTCGCTCCCACCGATCGGAGATGATCCGAATATCGCGAAATCAAGCGCGCGCATCACCGCCTGAATGCTCTCGCCTAACTCTAGACCTCGCTGGACTGTGCCGGCCGTCAGTCCTCTTCAAGGAGTCTCATACAGAAAAGCCAGCCGGCGCTCTCCAGTCGAGATCAATTGGAAACCACGCAAATTTCAAGTGAGCGGTCCGGCGCCACACAGATCTGAGCAGGTTGATGCCGTAGCGCGCTCGCCGCCCGGCTCGGCCGCTCGGACTCCTGAGTTCCGTTTGTTAGGTCGGGAATGCGCTTAGGCGAAACTGTCGTTCGCCGTTGGGTTTGCGCTTTGGCGTGCAGCACTTTCTCCCGAGCTCGTGCGGCGCGCGGCCGGCTGACCTGGTCCGAAAGGCTGGAGCCCCTACCAGATATTCCAGCGATATTTCCGTCGACCTTCGCTGCCGGCGTTTTTCGGTCAGGTGACGGTCCAACGATCATCTGCTCCTCGTTGCTCGTGCCGGTGCCACTAGCTCCAACCGGCAAACCATTTTGAGCGTGGCCAGCGCCCGCATTTCTTTTGGCGTGCGCCGCCGCCCGCGACTTCGACGTGGCGGGTTGAACGTCCGGACTGTTGGTTTGGGTGGTGCGGTTCAGGTTTGCACCGGTACCAACGTCTTGTGTCCCCATTCCCGGAGGCGCCGATGGACCAAGGTTGGCGCTGCTCGCATTTGTACCCATGCCGGACGGAGCTGACCCGCCAGTATTGGCGCTGCCCGTGCCTGTCCCAGTGCCAGTGCCGGCACCCGCGGAGCCCGCCACTGCGCCGCCTCCTTGAGCCAAGGCTAGCACAGATACACTCGTGATGACCGCACGATGAGGCAAGGGCTTCGGTAGCGCATTGGACCATCTCCTTCTCAAGCAAAATCGACCAACCGAATCATCGAACTTTAATTAACGATACAAGCCATTGAATAAAATATAATCTGGGTTTATTTTGCCCATGCAAAAGCTGCAGTTAACAGATTGAAGCAATTAATGTCGCGGATGTGGGCACAAGCGTCGATGCAGGCAGGGTCGGGCCTTGGATCGCCCG
This sequence comes from Bradyrhizobium sp. 199, assembly GCF_023073355.1. Taxonomy (GTDB): domain Bacteria; phylum Pseudomonadota; class Alphaproteobacteria; order Rhizobiales; family Xanthobacteraceae; genus Bradyrhizobium. The sequence goes on along the minus strand of NZ_JADPJI010000005.1, from coordinate 683,516 downwards.
TTCGCCGCGCAGACGTGTGGATTGCTTCGGATTGCGCTCGTAGCTGTGCGCGCACCTGCGCAACAAGGTCGGCGTGGGTTGCACCGACTGTCCTGACGGTAATATCGGTATTGACGATACCCGTTCTCGCGCAGCAGCCAAACCGGCCGGCAATCGACGCCCCTGTCATTGCGACGCACTTGCGCGGCGCGACCGGCTCGGGAGGGTGGCGCGCGGCGCAGCCGAAACAATCTGCCGACACGACACTCCTGAAGCTCGCACAAGCCTCAACCAGCAATACCGAGCGATCACGGCAAGCGCTCGCCGCAGAACAGGAGAGGATACAGGCCCTTGCTGCTGACCTTCGAACATGCCGACGGGAGCAGGATACCGTGCTGGGGCTGTTGCAGCATGCACGCGAGCAATGGACCAGCATTGCGGAGGCCACCGAGAATGAAACCGATAAGCTGCAGAAATCGCTCCGGCAGGAGCGCTTGCACACGGAGCGTCTGGAACGGGAACTTGTTAAGGCGCGCAACGACTTCGAAGTGCAGGCACGGCTAAGCCGCGAAATCGGCACTGAGGGTCGCGAACCCGAACGCCGGGCACAGAGTGATCCGAGAGAGCTGCAAGAAGCTGTCGAGCGGGAGAAAGATCGGGCAAACCGGCTGGAGCAGAATTTGACAGCCGCTCATCACGACCTGGAGACCCAGTCGGCAGAGGTAACCAGACAAGCCGCAGAGATCAGCGCAAAAGAGGCAGCGGAGGCTCAGGTACAGGCAAGCCTCCGACAAGAGCACGATCGTACCAAACAGCTGGAGGAGACACTCGCGACGACGCGAATCGAGCTCGACAACCGATCCCTGCAGATCGCGAAGGCAATCGAAGAAACGGTGCAGACGAAGCGAACAGCGGAGAATACCTCGGCTAAACTGAAGCTCACATTAAAGGAGGAGCACGAAAGAGCAGATGCGCTGGCGCAAGAGCTCTCGTTGGCGCGTTCCAAGCTGTTCGCGTATGAAGCGCAAGCCGCGGCAAACGATGATCGAGCCGAACAGTTGAAAAACCAGCTCCGGCGAGAATGCAACCAACCCGGCCGAGATGAGCAAGAACTTGCCGCAGCGCGCCCGAGTGTCGGACCGTGGCTACCCGCCGGGGTATCGGGTGAAGGCGGAGCCGGCAATTCGCCAACAAGGGAACCGCTCCGAACACTGCTGCTGGGATCGCCGCAGGCGCCGGCCGCGCAATTCGCGCGAGAGCTCGTGATCACAGCAGCTGAGCCGAAGGCGCCATCCCCGGTTCTCGGGAACGAAAACGCCGCCGAGCTCGTGCGATTGATCGCTCGCGCAACCGGATTTCTTCGACAAGGCGACATTGGCGCGGCACGAGTGGTCCTGGAGCGTGCTGCTGAATTGGGGAGCGCACCGGCAAGTTTCGCGCTCGCCGAAACGTATGATCCGAGCCTGCTTGCAAAATGGCGCGCGAGCGGAACGCGCGGCGACACGTCCAAGGCGCGAGAGCTTTACGCCAGAGCAGCAGCCGGAGGGGTCAAGGAGGCAAGGGAGCGGTTCGACGCACTTGGTCGTTAGCAGCATTGGTGCAGACAAATGGTCGTGCGCAGTATCGACTAGTCAGATCGAACTTAAAGCTTACGTGCCGAAGTGAAGAGCGCAGCGGACAAAACAGAATAGACGTTCCTAGTGGAGCCGGATCGATGAAGCAGCTGGTTGGAATACGCTCTTGGTTTCTCCTCATCGTGATAGCCGCTCCGCTTCTGATCATGGGCTGTTGCCCAGCGATGGCCCAGCAGACTCCGCGGGCGCGTGCGGATCATGCAAGGGCGGAAATTACGGCCATGAACGATTGGACTGTTGGAATTGCCGGAGGTCTGCTGGAAGGAGCTCCCATTCGGCTTGCCGCGGAAATGGCGCGAGTGGCCGATGACGGAACGGACCTCCACGTGCTGCCCATCGTGACCCGCGGCGCAACCGAAAACGTCAATTCGCTGCTGTATTTGCGGGGCATTGATGCAGCAATCATCAATTCCGACGCCCTTGACGAGTACAAGAGCCAAGTGCCGGACATCCAGCGACGGATCACCTATGTGCTCAACCTGTTTCCATCTGAACTGCACGTATTCGTCAGGCCCGAAATCCAGAGCTTGAGTGATCTGGTCGGAAAGAAGGTCAATTTCAACACCCAAGGTACCGCCGCAGCTTATTCGGGCCCGCTGATCTTCAGCCGGCTGGGAATCGAGGTCGATAAGGCATTCATCCCCCATCAGGTTGCGATGGAACAAATGCGCAGGGGTGAGCTGGCCGCCGTCGTTTTCATAACATCGAAGCCGGTGGATGCATTCATACGTGGTCGCTGGGATGCCGGCTTCAAGTTCTTGCCGGTGCCCTACGAGAGCAAGTTCGAAGATTATTATCTGCCATCTTCGCTGGACGCAGCTGATTACCCGAACTTGATCAGGCAGGGGGAACGCGTGACAACTATTGCCGTTCCAACCGTGCTGGTCGCCTTCAATTGGCCGATCAAATCCAATCGCTTTCATCGTGTGGCGCGCTTTGTTGACCGCCTGTTCTCGCGGATTAGCAGGCTGCAGGAGCCCGGTTTCGATCCGAAATGGAAGTCGATCAACTTGGCGGCGACGGTCCCTGGCCTGACGCGTTTTCCCGCGGCGCAGGCCTGGCTCGATCGTCTGCCGCGTTCGAGCCAGGCGGCACAATGACGCTCACCCTGATCGCTCTCGTCGTGACGCTCGCGATCGCAAACGACCTCGCTCGGGCCCGAGGCGCCGAAGACCCTATGGCGCCGGTTCGCGTCTCTGATCGGCCCGCAAATGGAGCCGGGGCGTGGATCGTCAGCGAGACCACCTCGCCAGTTGATTATTCATCGATCATCAAGGCTACGCTACCGTCTCAAGGGGGCAGCTCCGACGCAGCAATGAGCCTGTCAATACGCTGTCGCCGCGGCCTGACCGAAGTGTTGCTTGATGGAGCCGGCCTGTCGGGCCGCCGCGAGGACTACACCCTTTCCCTGCGCATCAATGATGATCCACCTTTTCAGGTCTCGACAATCACGTCGGCGCGCGGTGTCGCGCTTGAAAGCGATGTCGTTCGCCTGTTGCAATCGATCCCCGGCCACAGCGAACTTTCCGTGCATGTGTCACGCCGAACGGGGACCGGCGCCGGTGCAGTGTTCGCTCTCGATGGTATCGAGAGCGTGCGTGCAAAACTGGCGGCAACATGCAAATGGCCACGCGCGATCGCGAAGCCCAACAATTGATCATGAACCTCAGCCTGCCTGGAGAAACAACATAATGCCCACATTTCCGAAGATTATCACAGCGATGATCGCGACAATCATCTCGCTGCTGGTCGGGTTGTCTAGCTCCGCGGCACAGGAGACTCGCCTGCTCCCGGCACAGCCCAGTTTGCCTGCAGCCTCAACACATGGCGCGGCAAGAACGCACGCGAATTCATCGGCGCGGGCCGCGACGCCAAAGCAATTTGAGCTGGCGCGCATCGCGCCATCGTCTGCTGCCAAGAAAGAGCACCGCTTAATCCTTCAGGTCAACACAAGCGACTCGGCGTCAATGAATCTTGCATTGAACAACGCACTCAACGTCGCGCAATACTACAAGGAGGTTGGTGAAGGGGTGAAAGTTGAGGTGATTACCTTCGGCCCCGGCCTCCATATGCTCCGCGATGACACGTCGCCGGTGAAAGCGCGAATTGAGGAAATGGCTCTGAGCACGCCGGAAGTATCATTCAAAGCCTGTGGAAACACGCAAGAGAAAATGCAGAAGGCCGAAAATAAAGACATTCCGATCGTTGCTCAAGCCCAAGTGGTGAGGTCGGGCGTCGTTAGGGTGATGCAGTTGCAGGAGCAGGGATGGACCTACGTCAAGCCATGAAATGGCGACCAGACAATGCCTATCGGGCGGCTAGGTGCCGGCCTGCGGTCGCGACACCCCGATCGGGTGGGTCGCCGCAGCCGACGCAAATTGAACTGACCTCGATCGGCAGATCTATCGCGCGCTATTCGCCGGGCAGCGCCAGGCCGACCGTCTGATTACGAGAGCGACTTCGGGAGAGGGTTGAGCGAACATCGGTTCGTCTCAGTCACTTGCGAAGTCTGGTAACGATTTTGCGGGGCAGCCCCTGGCCCGCCCATCCTACTCGGCCGCCTGCTCAGGTCGATTGTCCCGTAGCAGCATAGGGTATCGGAGACGCAGGACAGCGCGAGCTGTGACGCACGGTGCTTCGATTTACGTCAGTTCTGATGACCTCTTTTCGAAGGCAAGCGATTAAATTCCACTGGATTTTATTTTGTTAACGCGTCAGATTTCTAGACTTAAAGCGAGTCGATTTTACGTTGGGGGATGTTAAATGGCAAAACCTGCCGTTTCCCGTAATACCTTTCGAGGGTTATTCGCTTTTTCTGTGAAAGCTGATCGCAAGCACGATGGCGAATATTGTGTGTTGAAGCTGTTTGGATCCGCTCAAGACATTCCGGATCGGCTGCTACAGCAGTGGCCCCACCAGGCTGATCTACCCGGCGCGGAAACCATCGCCAGCACCGGAGCCGCGCACCCGCGAGATCTTAAATGGTCGTAAACGCTATGACCACGCCAGCGAATTTCTCCACGTGCTGCTGAGAGACCTAGAGCTAAGGGAACACTGAAGAGACATCGTTGCGTCAGGCTCCGCGAGGTCTTGCAGACCTAAATGATAATGCCTTTTGCCTCCGCGCTCTATATGCACCAGACTGGTATTCCGATGCCGGGCAGCCGGCCCATTTTGTCGACATAATGCTCGCATGCCGAGGTCGATTTACCAGCCATTGCATGAAAGGCTGCGAACGGAAAACGGTCAAAGTCTCCGCCTGACCTTTTCAGAAATTGAAGCGATCTTGGGGAGGCCTCTGCCGAGATCAGCCTACACCTTCACTGCCTGGTGGAGCACACTGAAGAGAGCAGGTCCTCAAGCGAGAGCGTGGATATCCGCTGGTTATCGTGTCCGGGTTTCAATGAAGCACCGCATCGTCGAATTCTATCGTTCTGATGTGAACACCAACGATCGTCATGAAACGCCCTGCCTGCATTGAAGCTTCCTATGATGGCGGACCTATCAACCTCGTTGTTGCGAGAACAAGCCGGCGCAGAATCAAGTTGCAACTTCAGGGCCGCAGGGAAAACTGCTGCGGCCCTGTTTTGAGCGGAAGCCGCGAACCGGATGCTCCGGAACGTGGCGAGAAAAATCTAATGAGAACGCTGCACGATGGCCTTAGGCCGCATGAGGGTTGACGATGGTGTACCCTCGCAGGGAGCGCGGGTGAATTCGCGTTGCGTGCCCACCTGAGTTGGCATCGTACGCCTTCCAGATGTCACCGGCGATGTGCTGTTCAAGGACGAAGACGTGTCCACGTCGCGCGGCAACCATTCCCGGTGCTGGCGAGGTGCGGGGAAAGCGCAGCCAATTGGCTGCGAGGTTCAGTTCCGGTACTACCCGACCAAACACTCGGATCGCCGCACCACATCCGCAGAACGATCGAGGGCAACCGGCCGGACGACCGCTGACGATCTCACTACTTAAGGCCCCTGAGCTGGCCACAGACGTCCGTGGGCTAGCAACGGCACCTCGCTGCAGGCGCGGTGCCGGTCTCGCGAATCTCTGCGCCTGCACCAGCGAAGATGAAAAGTCGCATGGCATAATCACGTTGCATTCAGGTGGCGAAGCGGCGCGCAAGGGGCGCGCTTCAGAAGGAATGGATGTCGCAAAAGCGAGCACTAAAGCTACGACTACTCGATTGAACATGCAGGACTCCGGGTTAATAGCCTGCCCCGACTCGCAGGAAGCGACTTTTAATTTGGCGAAATTAAGATGCAAAACCAGAATTAAATATGATTTTAAAACGACTTAGATCAAGTAAGGAACGTTTCGATTTGCCTCGAGTCTTGCTTGTGCGACCGATCCCTTGTTGTCGTGGATCGACAGATGGAAAAGGCAGTCGCCTACGCAATCTCAGCGGCCCTCGTGGGTATCGGCGTTTTGATACTGGTCGTTGGCCTGTCCTCCACCTCGCCGGCTTTGTGGGTGGTGGTCGCGCTCGTGCCGATCACGATCGGGATCGTGAGCGCTTTTGGCCCCGTGTAAGGATGGGAAAACGGCCGATGCGTCAGGTCGTCTGCATTTTCCGAATCGGGCCTCTGTGCACGCTCTCAACTGTGTTCAGATTTGCGGGTACACGCGCGTGAGCCATTTCGTCTCTATGCTTCTGCTTGCCCTCGCTCTGACGCTCACCTTGTGCTTCGGGGTGGCAGCCTGGCGCGTGTCGGCCGGCAATGACGTCGAGATCACCGCAACGATTCCGCGTGGGGAATACGGATGGAGGTCGAGTTCGAGGAACTGAATGCCTTGCGCTCACCCGTCGGCTACATCCTGGCGACTATGAACGTCGACCTTGACTACTCGCCATCGAGCGGAGGCTGCACCGCGTCTCCTACCGTTCCTACCTCGGGCTCGCCAGCGGGCCTTGGGACTGCAGGTCGTCCGTTCGCAACATAGCGATCAGGTTCGCGACCACCAGCTCCAAGTGCGGCAGGGCATCACAGGGCTCTGCCGCATCGAGATCGTCCACGTGCCAATTCTGGACCCGGTCCGCGATGGCCAGGAAAGCAGCGTTCGACCGTCGATCGATGCGCCGCCTCTTTTAATCCTATGACGATATCTGCTTGCCGGAAGCCAGGTAAGGTGCACGGCAGCGGAAGTTCATCAGCATCGCTGCGGAGAAATCCCGGACACGCGGCGAGGTCCGTCAACTATTCTGACGAACGAGAAATGGCACCAGTTTTTCAAAGATTTCTGTCCGAAAGCGATCGATCTCCCAACTAAGCGCATCGCTAAATCCCGCGGCATGAGCATGGATGATCGCTCGGTCCGCAGTCACTTTGGTCGCCACGCCATTTACGACCACCGACCCTGTCAGAATCTTTCCGTCCCATTCAACAGCGCGACCACAACCCATCGACATGGCAACTCCAAACACTAAAGGGTTGGTCTTATGCCGCGCAAGGCAGTTATCTCACATCAGACGTCGTCGCTTGTTTGTTCGTGCTGCCGCTCATCATCTTCGTCTCGGATAATTTTGTGAGATTAGCGCAAACCAAAACAAGGCACGACTGCGCACCTCAGTCAGTTCCTTCCGACTCTCTCGATGAATTCCAACGCGGCTGGCGCAATGTCATCGAACTCGACAAAGCAGCGGCGCAGTTCATCTGCGATCTCTACGGTTACATCACGCGACCATCCCTCCACCGTGTTGAAGACCACGATCCGAGCAGGATGCTTGTATTGACCTTCCATTATTTGGTGCATCAGCGTCGCTCGACCAGTGTCGTCTTCGGAGGTTTCGCTCCAGGCACGTCCGAGCCCACCTCCATAATCCTCGAGGACAAGATAGACGTCACGTGGATATGGATGGGGCACGATGGACTGAGAATGAGGCATGATCACAAAACCCAGAAAATCGTCGCGAATTAATTTTGATATTAAACTATATTAAATATGGAATTTCAATCTAATTTGCAGTCGTCCGGCCGCGCTTTCGATTGGTCGACACTGCCTATCGATCGACCCACTCCCTGGCGCACGCGCTCACGGAGGAGAGCAAAAAAGTGAGCCATGGGGTAATGGCGGCGGCGATGGGAGCCCCAACGGCAAGGACGACAGAGGCCGCTCACGTTTTCGGGGGCACGGCGGTTGGAACGGGCTCGCCGATTACCACGTTTTCCCGATTTATCTCCCAAGTGGGCGATGCAGTCGAGCCCAGCTTTCCCCATTGCCCGAGCTAAGGCTCATTTTGTTCGGCTTGGAACGACTTGTTGATTGCCAAGTTTTCCCGTGCCCTCCCCAAGGGGCGGCTGCCTTCACCAAGGCAGCTCGATAGCCCCAGCTTCACCGCCCTGAGGCTGGGGTCCTTTTGCTGTCTGGATAGCTGCAGACTCAGGAGGGCGTTGATGCACGGTTATAGCTCGATCCTTCTTGTCCAACGGTTGAACGACCTCGTTTGTCAACTCTCAGAGCTGGAACATCTGCGGCTTAAAGTCCAAGAGGCGGAGCGACGCGCCTCGGCTGTACCTGCATTGCAGTCGCCTCCGAGCACTCGATCCCAGCGGCGGCGGGCCGCGGACCAGACTCCCGAGGAGTGACTGGAACCGACTTAGCTTGCGTTAGCGAACGAGCGTAGACGACGTGCAGCCCAATTGCCCTGAAGGAAGTGAACTTCACCGTCCTCGCGTGGTGAGGCTTGAGCAAGGGGCTGATCATTTCGCATTTAGGTGTCTGCCGCCCGGGACGTTGCTATCTTCGGCTTTGTCGCGCGCGACAACGCGCGCCAGTCAATTATCCGCGCAGAGCGACTGGACGCCAAACTGATTGAAAGTATCGACAGGCTGCTCGCCCGTTTTCCTCTCGATGATGGTAATAAGGCGCAGCGCGCTCGAGCGGTCGATCAGTGCAATTAGCGGACTAGCGAGGTGCGCAGGCCGCACGCGACGGCAATGGGGATGATTCGCCTGCGACAAACTCAGCTCACTAGCCGGATGCTCCTTCTATCAAGGCCCGAGCGGGAAGGAGCGATGTTGTCCACCCTGACCGACGAGATAGTCAGATCAAGCGAAATTGAACAGGGGAAATGCGACAGTTATGAGGTGCGCTCTCTACACGCCTGGCGACTTGGGGTTGACGCGAATGGTTCGCCGCCCGCTGATCGTGCCATAGAAGGGGCCGTCGAGATGATGCTCGATGCTACGCAACATTTCAAAGGCAAGCTCACCTCCGAGCGGCTCTTCGGGTGGCATGCGTCGCTCTCCCCACCGGGCGCAAGGGCATGGAGAAAATCACAGTTGGGCATGGCCCGGCACCGGCGTGAAGGCTGAAATGACAGCGTTTCTGAACTGGCACAACGCCAAAGGGAACGTCGATGCGATCATCAAGGCAGCCGTCGCGCACCTTTGGTTTGTGACCATTCACCCTTTCGAGGACGGCACTGTGCGGATCGCGCGCGCTATCTCTGAGATGTCGCTCGCACGGTCGGTGGTTCACCGCAGCGCTTTTCCAGCATGTCCGCTCAGATACGAAGAACGACACGCCTACTACGACGTGCTGAAGAACACTCAAAAGGTGACCTCGATATTATCGCTTGGCTGTTTTGGTTCCTGGGTTGCCTGGATCGATCAGTCGCAAGGACTGAGAGTTGGGAAGCGACGCATCAAAGCAAGCTAATTGATCTCATTTGAGAAGGGATTTGTTTTCGGTTATTGCCGCCGACTCTCCCTCGACGATGTTGAGGAACAGTCATGGCGACTCTTACAAAGCTGGGCTCCGGAAATTGGGGCGTTCAGATTCGACAGAAGGGTCGGTATGCGACGAGGACGTTTCGGAAAAAGGAGGATGCCGAAACGTGGGGAGCCGCGCTGGAACGCGAGATCAATCTCACGGCCAGGGCTCCTTCAGATTGGGATGAGCGCACGCTTGAGGAGCTGATTGACCTCTATCTTCCAGGACATGTTTGAATTTGGAAGAACCGTTGGCAGAACCAGGCAGCTTTTTCTTGAAAGCATTCGACCGACCCCGCGCCGACTGAAGCTGCCGGAGCTAACACGTGCCAACTTTGTCAAATATGGCCGCGAGCGAGCGCAGAATGGTGCGGCCCGGCGACAGTTCAATTCAACTTTCTCTGACATTAGGGCAATTTTGACCTACGCAGGGTCCGTCCACGGCGTCCCGATACGTCACGACGAGTTCGTGCTTGCTCGAACCGCCTTGAAGAACTGACGAGAAAGAGCCGGGCAAGGACGCGGCGGCCAACCGCTGATGAAATTCGGCGATTGATCGGCTTCTTTTTAGATAGTCCGCGCCAGTTCATTCCGATGGATCGCATCATTCGATTCGCAATCACCACCGCAATGCGCGAGGGCGAAACATTTCGGCTTGAATGGTCGGATGACCTAGATCCGCAGGCGGACACTGGCGTTCCAATGCAGCGAGGTCGGCTTCGGGTCACAGGCTGACTTCCGCGCCGACTTGACCTGGGGTCGGCTTATCTCCTGAAGGCAGACATAGCGGCGGTGTAAGCGGAGGTCGGCAACGGGCCAAGGGCGGACCTAACGGTCCACTCCCTTCAGGAGAGTCTGCATTTTGGGTGGGTACCGGGCAAGTGGCTTCCAATCTCCATAGTCGTAGTCACCCATCCAGCTGAGTACTACGGCGTCGCAGGATAGGCAGTTGAAAGAGCTTGCTCTCTTCACTAAAGAGCAGAATTGTACAGCGCTGTACCCTTGACCGCATTTCCCACATGCAAACGCTACTTGTGTCGATGCTATCGCCGTCATGGCGTGTTAAGGTCGATCGACTGCAGTAGTTTCCGTCCACCCAGCGGGCGGAGCGGACGCTTCGGCAAGATCTCGCAATGCGATGGGGTGGTCACCGGCGACCGTACTGCAATCTTGGCGCGCCGATCTGCTTTTTTGATTTGAAATCGAAGGTCTTCGAGTACTGAGTGCTTTGAAGCGAGTTGGTTCAATCGGTGGGCAAATCGGAATTGGCGAAAGCTCTGCAAATGCGCCTCCATGAGCCATTCTGAAAAGACTTTAGTAAGAGGCGTGTGTCGGGGCAGGCGCCAATAAAGCAGATGCATCTCTGCGGCCGGTGCTTCGATCTGCCAGGGCTTGTTCCGAATTGGAACGCCGGCATCCGCTCCCTTCAAGTTGGTTAGCGGTTCGGAGAAGTTGTTCCGCTGTTTTTGCCATTGGGTGTTTCGGCCGGCTCCCAATCCGGGCAATAGCTGGGCTTCCAACGTGCCACACAATCCGGTCGCTACGCGGCGGCGGCCAAGTTCGTAATCCGGCGTCGCGTCTTCCTAACATATTAAACAATATTAACTAAATTAATACAATTAACCGTTTCAAGTACGTCCTTGTCCACTCCATTCCCTCAGGGACTGCCGTCGCTCCCTCTGGGGCAGCTACCTACAGCAGCCCTTGCCGTTCTCCTGGACCGGCGGACAGGGAACGGTGCCGAAGGAACAGAACACGCAGCAGTCGCCAGGGAGCGGCTTCAGGCGCTCGCCGCAGCCTTTGCAGTCATAGAAGAACTGGCAGGCGTCGGTCGGCATGACCTCGGCAGCAGCGTGACCGCACTTAGGACACGTGATCGTGGAGTTCAGGATCATTTACCTCAGGCGCGTGGAAGGCTCCGAGCAAGCAATTGCCGGCGAGCCTTTTTCTGATCGGTCGCCAGTTTTATCTTCTCTCTCAAGGCGAGGATTTCGAAATATTCCTTTTGGATCTCCGGGGGGGTGCGAACTGCTTCAAGCTGTTGGGCGGTCAGTTTGAGGATCGCGGCAACATGCGTACTCTGGATGTGGTGCATGGCAATCAAACCCGCTGCTGGAAAAACGGAACAATACGCGGACCGCGGTGCGGCGTCGCGGAAAATAAACGGCCAACGTTGCTGTCGTTCTTGACGTGCGGCACGAGGCTGCGGCGCGGCGACTTCGGCAAATCATCACCACTGTTGGCGTGGGGATACGCAAGAGGTGCAGCATGGTTGATGCGCTGCTGGTTGACTTCGCTTTGTGTGGGGGATGATGGTCTGTACGGCGTTAAAGATGGGTGCGCTGCTTGGGAAGAAGGCTGGCAGCTCGTTCCAGGCCCAAAGGACCCCAGCTTCAGGGCGGTGAAGCTGGGGCTGTCTTGAGGCTAGCCCTTGGGGAAGGCAGCCACCCTTAGCAAGGGGCAACGGGCAAACTTTGCAATCGGCAAGTCGTTCCAAACCGTTCGTCGGCCGCAGATTTTCCAGGTTGTTCATGCGGGTGGCCCACTGGCTTCACGTCAGGGCGGACGCTTCTTCATCCAGGAACGAAGATCAGCAGCGTTGGTCAACGCTGGCGGCGCTACTATTCAGGAAATGTTCTATCGCGGCCTTGCGCTGGAGGAGGTCTTGCTCCCGCGAAGGCTCACCTGACATATTGGCCGAGTGCGCTCGATACACGGCTTGGTCAGCGGCAATGACCCCGACATCCCCGTGTGCGGCGAGCCCTAACCACATTTCCCTATCAGAGGCGTACGGTAGGTCAGCTAAACACCCGCCCAATCTTTTCTGCAGGCTTGTCCGATCCACGACGGTTGGTGACAGCACAATGTTTTTTGCGCCGCTATGTGCAATGAAAGCAAGCCCGGACGGATGTGCCTGACCAGGTTCCGCCACGTGCCCGCGGGAAGTAAGCGGGCTTGATCTTGCAAACCATCAGGGGGTGAGCCCTTGCTAAAAAGAAGAATACAATCAGGCTGCCAAACATGTAGGGATCGCAGCCGTAGCGGCGTGTCCGCCAGTCTGGATCGAGACGGCTGTAAAGCAGTTCCGGAGGAGCGTACGCTGGTCGCTATGCCAAGGCGTCGTGAGCCACCGCTACGCCCTCCTGCACGGCGCGACCAACGTCCCTACCTTGAATGTTTTCTGCGCCTCAAATTGAAGCACATTTTGGGGGCTTGAAATCCTGGTGAGCGACGCTCGCTAAGTGCAGCTGACGCAAGCCAACGGCAGAGTTCTGAATCGCTTTGAAGACCCCATTGTGGTCGCATCTTCGTGTCGACAAGACGAACGCGCCTCCGAACGTCTGCATCTGTCAGTTCGAAAATGATGTAAGGAACCGTGTACTGCAGGTTCGGACCGGTAACAAAATCTCCTGAGCCGAGAGCAAGGACTACCCGGTCCATACGCTTTTCGCCGCACAGAACGCACAGCGATTTTCCAAATGACGCGGTGTCGACAATGGTTTTCAGCGCGGCGATAATATCGCGTGCCTTCATCGCTCTGCTAAGGTCAATCGCTTTAAGGAATGCTTTGCGACCATCCTTCAATACCCGGTAGCCGGCCGAGATATTGCCGCCGGAACCTGGGGTGCCAGCTGCGCGATCGGCTTCCCCATCGGATCGAGCTTCCAGCCGACCGGCTCGATAATTTTCCGGCCGTCGTCAGTCTCTTTTCCGAGCAAGCTATATACAGGAGGTGTCGGCACGATTGCTCTCTACTGAAGCTGAGCGAGATTCGTTACCCCTGACGTTACCCTTGTGTTAGGGTTCCGTTGAAAATAGCCGCCGTCATATACAAAATCCAAAAAACGTCGACCCATCAAGGTGGTGGGGGAGGCAGGACTCGAACCTGCGAAGCCATAAGGCGGCTGATTTACAGTCAGCTCCCTTTGCCACTCGGGACACTCCCCCGCTCGACGGCAGCACAATCGGGCCGGATCTTGCCGGCGACCGAAGACGGCCATGGAACGTGAAGGCCGCGACAGCCCGGATGGGGGCGCGACCGGGCGCGGTTATCGGCGATCCAGAGGGGCAAAGTCAACCGAGGCGAACAGCTAAAATCGCCGCTGAAGCAGCCAAATTGCCATATTCCGGGACCCGTGACACAAGCGAGCCCATGAAGGATCGAAAATTCACCCCCAGGGGTCCCCGCGGCGGAGCTAAGCCCTTCAACAGGCCCGGGAAATCGGCAGGCCGGCCGGCCTGGCGCGACCGCGATTCGCACCCCGACGGACCCGTCATCCTCTATGGCTGGCACACCGTCACGATGGCGCTCGCCAATCCAGAGCGGCAGATCCGCAAGCTGACGCTGACCGAGAACGCCGCAAAGCGCCTTGCGGACGAAAATATCGAGACCCGCGTCACACCCGAGATCGTCCGGCCCCAGGAGATCGATCGCATGCTGTCGCCAGATGCCGTGCACCAGGGCCTGCTCGCGGAGGCCGATCCCCTGCCCTCGCCTGATATCGAGGCCCTGACGCAGGACGGCATGGTGCTGGTGCTCGACCAGATCACCGATCCCCATAATGTCGGCGCTATCCTGCGCTCGGCAGCCGCCTTCGCGGTCAAGGCGATCGTCACCACCGCGCGGCACAGTCCGGAAGCAACCGGCGTGCTCGCCAAGGCTGCCTCCGGCGCGCTGGAGCTGGTGCCGATGGTGACCGTGCAAAATCTCGCTCGCGCGCTGACCACGCTGAACGAGCTCGGCTTCCAGACCGTCGGGTTGGACAGTGAAGGCAGCGCGGATCTCTCCGAGGTCACCCTGCGCGAGCCGCTCGCGCTGGTGCTCGGCGCCGAAGGCAAAGGTCTGAGGCAATTGACCCGCGAGACCTGCAGCGTCGTGGCGCGGCTCGACATGCCCGGCGAGATCAAGAGCCTCAACGTGTCGAACGCCGCCGTGCTCTCGCTCTATGTCGGCGCGAGCCGGCTGGGGCTGATGAAGCGATAGCGGCTTCGCTTCACATCAAAAACAAAACGCCCGTCCGCATCGCGCGGACGGGCGTTCCGTTGGCTCGACCGATCAGAGATCAGTAATAGCGGCGCAGCACGCGGCGACCGCCGTAATAGGGCGCCGGTGCGTAGCGCTGGGCGTAGCCATAGCGCGGCGCATGACCGTACTGCACGCGCGGCAGATAGCCAACGCGCGGGCCGTAGCCGTAGCGGTACGGACGGTAGTGCGGGCGGTGATAGGGAGCGACGGCGGCGCGATAGCCATAACCGTAATTGGCGGGCGCGACGACCGCGTCTTCACGATAGGTCGGATACGGCGCGAAGGCGCCCGGGCCGGTGTAGGTCGGGCCCTGGTTGACGTAATAATACTGCGTGGTCGGCTCGGCGAGACGCTCATAGGCGCCATAGCTGTAGCCGGCACCATAACCGTAGCCGCCGCAACCGGTGTTGCAGCCGGAATAGACCGGCGCAACCGGCTGGCATGGATTGAAGCCGCAGGCCGCGGCGGGCGCGGCCCCGATGAACATCGCGGCAGCGGCCGCAACCAGTCCCGAAATCATCTGACGCATTACTCTCTCCTGTTGATTTTCGTTTGTTGATTTTGACGTTTCTTAACCCGGCGGCCTGCCGGGTATCTCTGTGTGCGGCCGCGGTCGCGGTGGCCGCGGACGATCGTTGATCTCAGGGGCGAGGATCACCGCGGGCGGATTGACCGGCACATCCATCTGCGGCGGCAGCGGCGCCGATTGCGCGCCCCAACTCTGGTAGTAGCTCTCGGCGGGCTTCGGCAATTTGCGGTTCGCGGGCGGCTCGACCTCGAGCCGGCCGTAGCCGGGCCGCAGGCCCAGCGTCGGATAATAATGGCCGACGTCCTCGGGTTGCCGCTCGGCGACATAGCGCCCGCCATAGATCGTGGGCTGCACTTGCTGGTTCTTGCCCAAGCCCCAGACGCCCTCGACCACGGCATAGGATGCGTCGATGTTGTTGATGATGATCGGCACGCCCGGACGGCCGGGAACGACGACGTCGAAGCCGCCGGCAAATGCCGTTGCGGGCAATCCGATCAGAAAGGCGGCGAGCGCCACAGCACGCATGAGAGGACCCCGGTTATCCGGCGGCAACCTAACCGATCGCGGCGCACAGAGGGTTAAGGCCCGCTCACCAACTTCCGGTAAGCCTAATGTGTAAGGATTGAGCGCCGCGCAAATGCCGCAAGGCGGCTAGCAAAGCGTTAACGGCACTATGGCGCCGCCGCACGGAACCGCGTCGTGCGCTCACATCCGTTTGACCAAATCGCTGGCGAAAATCCGCCGGTTTGACGGAACGTCGCGGGCCTTCTGCATTTACCCCCCGTCAACAAAATGGGAGCCAACAACCATGAACATCAAGCTTCTCGGGGCTACGACGATCGCGGCGACCTTGCTGGCTGGCTCTGCCATGGCGCAGGCCGTCGTCACCAATCCCGGGCGCTGCTCGGCGCAATTCCCCAACGCCAACTGCCAGAACCTCGGTGCAGGAAATCCCTACACTGACAGCGGCTATCGCCAACGCCGCGTGTCTTATCGGCAGACCAATGGCGATTGGAATAACGACTGGAACAGGAGCCGCACCGGCTTCTGGCCGACCGACGTCGCCGCTGGCGCGGTCGGAGCAGCCGCAGGCGTGGCCGGCGCAGCCATTGGTACTGCCGGCGCGATTGCCTCGGCACCGTTCCGTGCCTGGGACAATTCCTATGCCTACGACAACTCGTGGGATAACCGCGGTTGGGACAATCGCGGCTGGGACACCCGCAGCTACGCCGAGCGTAACGGCTTCGTCTGTACGCCCGGCACCTGGTTCAAGGGCGCAGACGGACGCCGGCACATCTGCCAGTAAGCGGCCCACATCGAATGCGACACATCAGGCGGCCCCAGGGCCGCCTGATTCATGTCTTGCGACTGCAAGCGCGGGTTCTGGCACTTTCCAATCAACTCTGGTATTGCGGCGCGCACGGGCAGACAGCCCCGGCACCTGCCGGGCCCTGTCCATCTCCAGGCGTCGCCGGCTTAGCTCAGCGGTAGAGCAGCGGTTTTGTAAACCGAAGGTCGGGGGTTCAATCCCCTCAGCCGGCACCATCAAAGACCCAGCAATCCACACACCACCGGGAAAAGAAAAACGCGGCGAGCCCGAGAAACACGCCAATGGCGAGCTTCACGTTTCGCCCGGCAACATTGGCATCAAGCCGCTTTCCCGCCTTTGTGAACAACGCGCGCGACCAATCCTCGACGAAGGACCTCACAATCGGAATCAGCAATTCTCCGATGATGTTGGTCATACCACTGGCGCCCGGCTCATAAGCTATTCAATCTCCTCACCGCCTGACGCGCTCAGGTCTCCGCCCGAGCGCTTTGGCGCGCTGCTTTGCTGGAGTGTTCGGCGCCCGATATCTCGACCCAGGCGTGTTTCGACTGCTCGAACACCGATCTGACGGGAGCCGGGTAGTTTGGGTCCGCGATTGCGCCGACGGCGACCGCGATCATCGCGGGTAGATTGTCGGCTTTCCAATAGACCGTCGAACCGCAGCCAGGACAGAAATAGAAACGGACCTTGCCGCCGCTCGCTGCCGCACGAACGTATTCCTTCGGCGTCCCCAAGATCGTGACGGCCTCGACCGGATAGAATGCACCGACGCCCAACGGCGCACCAGTTCGGCGTTGGCACTCAATGCAATGCAGGCGACCACGAACGGCGATGGCTCCGGAAGCGACAGCGCAAGCGCACCGCAATTGCATCTGGCATCGATCATCGATTGTGCTCTCCCTTCGTCGCTTCACGCAACTCCAAGCCTGTTGCCGCGCGATCGTGGATGAACTCGATCTTGCGCCCGCAGCCGTCACACGTCCGTGGTGATGCCGGCGCGATCCGGCAACTCGTCCAGCCGCCACAGCCCGAGGCTCTTGTCGCGCCAGCCGCCATCGCCCTCCGCGCAGCGCTCGTCGATCAAGGCGCGCGGCACCGGCCAATTGAATGGCGCCTTGGTCATGTCGAGCGCGCGCCAGTCGCCATCCTCGCAGTCGCAATTGTCCTCCCACTGCGGAAAGGTCGTGACGAGCAGGAATTTCGCGCCGCTCTCGCGAAAGCGCGCGGTGGCGTGGGCGATGTTCTGAAAGCTCAGATGCACCAGACAGTCCCGGCACAGGATCAGGTCGGCACGCGGGAGCGCGTCGCGCGTGATGTCGGCGACCAGGAATCGGCCGGCCAATTCGCCGCCCGCCACGCACCGGTTGTTGGCCTCGATCAGCGACGGCACGATGTCGATGCCGATGTACTCGAGATCGAGCTTGATGCGCCCGATCCAGCCCGCATCGCCGCAGGGCGCATCGAGCAGCGAGCGCGCGCCGAGCCGTTGCAGCAACGGCGGAAGCGCCTCCCGGATCGCGGCCGTGGCAGTATCCTCCGAGCCGAGGCCCGACACCGAGCTGGCAGCGCCCCAAAGGTTCGTCCGCTCGATCCGCTCGAACCGCGCAGCCAGATCGAGGCCTGCGAAAATGTCGCGGTCGGCGAGGAAACGTTCGTGGGCGAGCACGGGCGGACGATTGGCGATCATCGGCGATCCTCAAATCACGTCGCAAGCTTACAACGACCGGCGGATCGTCGCGCTGGAAACCGCGAGCCTCGCTCAATCCGGCTTTTGCCATTCCATGATGTGGAAGTAGGGCACGCGGCGCCGTCGTGACGACGGTCGTGTTACTTGCCATCGCAATGGGATTTCTGCTGGCGCGATAGACGGCGTCCGCGACCGAACAGGGCCGGATCGGAACCAGAGGCGTGCCTCAGCCGTTGTCGGCCCATGCGAATCCGGGAAGAAAACCGAAACATGTTTCTGCTGTCGACGGTGACACTGTGCTGTGGCGCGTTGGCCGGCACGTTGACGCTGTTCGAGCCCGCGCTTGAACCTGTTGTTGGGTCTGCGCCCGAGAAGCCGGCCGCCGAGAGAGTGGCGATCGAGGCGACCGCCCAGACGCCGGTTCGGGTGGTCGGCGCGCCGTTCGAGCTCAACGTCAACCCGCGCCAGCGGTAGCGCTCACCTCGGCGATGCCTCCGTGCCCTCCCCGGGCCGGCCATGGGCACGCGCCAATTCCTCCACGAACGCGATCACCTCCGCCCTCCTGTCGGGCGGCAGCGTCAGGAACGCGCGGATCAGCCTTAAGCCCTCCGTTTCGTCCACCCGTCCGTGGTTGGTATCCATTGGCGCACTGTCGGGCGATCGGGAAAAATATGCAATCCCTTTCAAATGACCTTGATTCGGCGCAGGCGCTTTGCTGGAATGGGGGGCACGGCTGAGGTGGACCATGAAGTGGATCAGGGAGCGCGACGCACTGATCGCGCAGACAATGGCTTTCGTCCAATCGGTAACCGGCAAGAAGGATGACGTCCTTCGGCCGCGCGCGCCATCGGATTCTCCGGCGGCAAGCGTCGAGACCGCCGCGCTCGAGGCCGCCGTGGCCGAGATCAAGCCGCCCCAGCCCCCTCCGCAGCCTCAGCGCATCCAGCTTTCGCCGCCGCGCGCGAGCGGTGATTTCCGCACCGAGATGCAGGCCCGCATCGCCAATTTCCGCCAGCATCAGCAGCGGTTCGAGCGCGAGCGCGAGGAATATTGTGCCCAAACCCTGACCAGATTGCGCGCCGCCATCCACGACGCCTCCCCCCGTCCGCCGGCTGAAAAGTAAGCCGGGCGTGCCGTCGCGGGCCTAAAGCCAGGACCACACCAGCAAGAGATTGGCCGCGCAGGCGCCGAACAGGGCCAGCGTCAGGGGCAGCAGCATATGCCCGCAAGAGGTTTTCAAGTCGGTCGTCATGACCAAAAACATCCGCTGATTCCGCCAAACGAGTCCCAGGGAATCTTTTTTTCGCGATTCAGGACTCGTTAAGGACTCAAGAGCCCGCAGTTCCGATCACGGGCCCGTGATCACTCGCAGCCTGGAACCCTCAGCTAGATCAGCTCGTTAACGCGCTTTCCGGGAGCGGAAAGAATGCCCTACGCCCTGTTTTGCAACGACGCCCAGATCAGCAAGGCCTATCCGAGCGAATCCGACGTCTGGAAGCTCGCGCACCGCAGCGGCTTGGTCGTGGATGTCAGCGCCGACGAGGACCGTCCAGGGCCGCGCCGGGTGCTCGATAATGAGTACGAGATCAAGCCCTGCCGGGTCGCTCAGGGCGAGGACCCCGCCAAGAACAAGGCCGAGGCCGAGCGCCAGTCGACGATGGAGCTTGAGCTGAATTCGTGAGGTTCTGCGGTGGATGCCGCAACATGGTCAGGGCGTTGCGGCTGCAAGCGAGGCCTGCTCGCCGGCCAGCGCCACACATGCCTTGCGGCGGTGCAGCCCGCGGATGGCACCGGTGACCTTCAGCACCTTGCCCGACGGGCAGGACGCGTCCTTGACGAAGGCCACCTCGTAAGGTGCCAGCACCAAAGGTTCGGATTTGAGGATTGTCTGTGCAGAGCACGGCAAGCAGGCGAAGCACCAGAGCACCCCTGCCGACACCAAGATACGCATGTCCGTCGTCCCACCAGCCCGGTAATTCTCATATAACGCGTTCCGGAGCGCGAGTTCCGTAAGCGGCAAAAATTATTTTTGCGCTACCCGAGTCCCAAGACGCGCGTGAGAAGGCGCGCGGCGGAATGTTTGTCTGCAAATGACGCGCCAGATGGTTCACGCATGGAAAATTCAGGGGGCAAACGAAAGGCCGGCAGAGCCGGCCTTTGTCAGAGCGTGATCTTGCGGGAGACCGTCAGTAGCGCGAGGCTGCCGGACCGTCCCAGCCGAAGCGGTAGTTCACCCCCACCTTGACGGTATGCTCGTCCTCCCGGCCACGGACGCCGACAATGTCGGCCGGACCGGAGGTGAAGGTGGTGCTGCCGAAATTATAGTACTGGTACTCGGCTTTGGCCGACCAGTTCGGCGCGAACATGTATTCGAGGCCGGCGCCGACGGTGTAGCCGTCCTTGTTGTTGCCGGTGGCGGTGAAGGTCTGCGGCACGCCGGCGACGTTGACGCCCAGGCCGCCATTGCGCCAGGCGTAACCGCCCTTGGCGTAGAGCAGCGTCGGTCCCCAGGTGTAGCCGATGCGGCCGGTCACCGACCCGAGCTGGTCGGTGTTGGAGGTCACCTGCGTGCCCAGCGGGAACGTCGAACCGTTGTTGTTGGTCGGCAGCCAGGAATACTGGGCCTCGATACCCACCACCCAGTTGGGCGCGAACTGGTAGTCGAAGCCGCCCTGCACGCCGCCCAGGAAGCGGGCGTCGCTGGACTGGAAGCTGCTGTCGCCGGCAAAGGCGCCGCCGACATGGCCGCCGATGTAGAAACCGGTCCAGTTATAGATCACCTGCGGCGGCGTATAGGCCGGCGCCTTGGTATAAGGGCGCGGCCGCATGTCGGCTGCTGCGGCCGATCCGGCCAGCGCGAGCAGAGCGACTGCGCCCAGCAAAATCGATTTCATGATCATCCCCGTTCTTTCATTTACGACACTCAGGAAACAACGTGGCGTGAATTGGGTTGCTTCGCGGCGATGCCGGAACGTTGATCGTTCGTTACTGTGACGGGGTGGCAACAACGCGATTTTGTTCCGTCACAACGCCTGCGCCGACTATTTTTGCCACCTGCGCAAGACCTGCCGTCACGATTTGTCGCAAGCCAAAACCACCCCGTTCAAAGCTCGCCGAAATGTGATCCAGCGGCTCCGGCGAACCTCGTTCTAACAGCAGGCGATGAAGGCGGGCTTTGCGCTACCGCGCCATCTTTTCGAGTTCCGGAAAGGATGCGTAAACCGCGCCGGCACAGAGCTCGCTGGTCCGGTCGACGACGCGGTCCGCTCGACCGTTGACGAAGATCACAGCGCGTTCCCGCATGGCCTTGTAGCTGCCATCGCTCTCGCGCGGGGTGAAATGAAGACAGCTCACATAGAACTGGCGGCCGCCGACCTCGCGCTGGACCGGCTCGGCCATGCTGGCCTCACGCACGCCGACCGGATTGTTCAGATAGGTGCGCATCAGGGCCAGCGTGTCGCTGCGGAAATTGTCGGGAAACGGCTGCGGCCCTCCGGCCTGTGGCCCGCCGATAACGGTTGGCCGGTCACCATCGCTGCCGAAACAGGCCGCAAGCGCCAGCGGCAAAGTCAACATCAATGCCAGGCGCACCGTACGTTTCGCCAATCGCCCCACAGGCCATCCTCTCCGCTCGATCAGAGTCGGAGACGTTCTAGCCCCAAGGCCGCGCAAAGGGAATTCGCGTCCGCAGGGCCTTGCGACGGACGCACCGTCCCGCCGCCGGCGTCTTGCGATTTCGCGCAAGGCGCCGAGACGGCGGGCCGGGCCTGAAGCCCTGACGCGGCGGCGGGGCAATGCTTGGAATGCCGCCGCGCAGGATCAGTCGTTAGATGCGCTTCTCGATGGCCGCCGGCTTGGCCAGATCCGGCTGCGTCTTCTGCGACTTCTTGGCCGACAGATGCTTGTGGTGATGGCGATGCGTGCGCACGGCCTTGTGCTCGCCGGGCCTGACCGCCGCGTTCGCGTTCATCGCCTTCGACTTGGTATCCACCTTGGCGTCCGCCTTGACGTCGGCGGGCTTGACGTCGCCAGCCTTGACGCCGGCGTCCGGTTTTGCGGCGATGGTCGAGGCCTTGGTCTGGCTCTGGTCCGCCTTGATCACCGGGGCGGTCGTGGTGGTCTTGCCGGTCTCGGCTGCGAAGGCCGGGGCTGCGATCACGGAAGCTGCGAGCAAAGCTGCGGAAATGGTCTTCAGCATGGTGGTCTCCTCTTGGAAGGATCTCCAGGCGGCACCCTCTCGCCCACCCTTTGATCGTGGGTCGGAGCCTAGGGATGAGGCCCTGAACCCGGTCTGAAGCTCGCAGCAGGCTCCCGTTCATCTTCAATGACAAGTTTGTCATCTGGGCGGAGCGAACAGATCATGCGAAGCGGGAATGTTTTTGCCAGACGGGTGTTCCGGTCTTCGGGCAATCGTGTAGGATCGCCACGTTCCATACGGGAGAATTTAGATGCGCAAACTCTCAATGCTTGTCGTGCCGGGACTGGTCGCCATGTCGCTGGCGGCCGCACCGGTGCTGTCCAGCGCCTATGCCGCCGGCAGTGACGAGCCCTCGTCGCCGCCGAAGTCGGACTCCTCGACCAAGAAGGGCAAGAAGAAGAGCTCGTCCGTCAGCGATCCCAAATTTCTCGCCGCCTATCGCACCGCCTACACTGCGATCTACGACAACCACGACTACAGCGGCGCGATCGGCCAGTTGAAGTCGCTGAAGCGCGACGACGTCGCTGACGTCGCCAATCTGATCGGCTACTCCTATCGCAAGCTCGGCGACTATCAGTCCTCGAAGGTCTATTACGAGCTGGCGCTGAAGGACGATCCGAACCACGTCCGCACCTGGCAGTATTACGGCCTTTGGCAGCTCGAGCAGGGCAACCGCGAACAGGCGCAGTATCATCTGAACAAGATCGCCTCGCTCGCCGGCACCGACAGCTCCGAGTATCGCTCCCTCGCCACAGCGCTTGACAAGCCGACCGGCGCGACCCTGGTCTACTGAAGATCGCATTCGTCGCATTCAAACGACCGGGCACAACCCTGGGGTTGTGCCCGTTCCGCCTTCTCGGCTAGCCTCGCGCAACCTTCCCCCTGGCTAATTGGTGCGCAATGGACCCGTGGCTGCGATCTGCGATCGACTACATCGGCTCCTGGATCGAATTCCAGCTGACCACAACCCAACAGCCCGGCGTCATCCTCTCGATCGCCCATCGCGGCGAAATTGTCGCCGAACACGCGTTCGGCGTTGCCAATCTCGATACCGGCGAGAAGCTCACTCCGCGCCACCGCTTCCGCATCGCCTCGCATTCCAAGAGCTTCACCTCCGCCGGCATCATGAAGCTGCGCGAGCAGCGCAAGATCCGGCTCGACGACACGATCGGCCAACATGTCGGCGGCCTGCATCCGCGCGTCGCCGAGACGACCATTGCCCAGGTGCTGTCGCACAGCGCGGGGCTGACGCGCGACGGCGCCGATTCCGGTCAGTTCATCGACAGGCGTCCCTATCTCGACGCGAGCGAGTTGCTCGCGGAGTTGAAGCTGCCGAGCGCGATCGAGGCCGGCACCCGCTTCAAATATTCCAATCACGGCTTTGGCCTGCTCGGCCTCGTCATCGAGGCCGTATCGAAGGAGCCCTACTCCGTCTGGATCAAGCGCGAGATCATCGAACCCGCGGGCCTGCGCGAGACCGAGCCGGACGCGCCGCTTCCCAAGGGCGCGCCGTTCGCGCGCGGCCACACGCGAAGGGTGCCGTTCGGCGGGCGCTGCGTGATCCCCGGTGACAATGCCGCGCACGCGATGGCATCGGCCGCAGGCTTCGTTGCGACCGCCGGCGACACCGCGCGTTTCTTCGCGCAGCTTGCGCCCAATGCCAAAAGGAGCGTGCTGTCGGTCGCAAGCCGCCGCGAGATGACGCGCCACCATTGGCGCATCCCGCAGAGCTTCGAGGCCTATTACGGCCTGGGCGTCAACGCCGGCAAGACCGACGGCTGGGACTGGTTCGGCCATGGCGGCGGCTTCCAGGGCTACATCTCCCGGACCTGCTCCATCCCAGCTTGCGAGCTCACGGTCAGCATCCTCAGCAACTCCATCGACGGTGCGGCACCGTTCTGGATGGACGGCGCGATGCAGATCTTGCGCGTGTTCAAAACTCGCGGTGCGGCCGACCGGCGCCTGCGTGACTGGACCGGCCGGTGGTGGACCATCTGGGGCGCGACCGACCTCGTCCCTGCCGGCAACCGTGTGCTGGTCGCCAATCCGCAATTCGTCAATCCGTTCATGGATGCCGCCGAGATCGAGGTCACCGGCCGCGACACCGGCAAGCTCGCCTGGGCGGCCGGCTATTCCAGCCATGGCGAGCCGGTGCGCCGCATCCGCGATGCGCGCGGGAGGATCAGCGACATCTGGATCGCGGGCGCCAATGTGAAGCCGGAAAAAGTCGTGGCGCGCGAGATCGCACGCCGGTATTCACCGCGCAAGCGGCGGCCTACTCCCGAATGAGCGCCTCGACCTCGCTGCGAAACGCCTGCCGCGAGCCGCCCTGCGAATAGAACATGTGGCCGCCGGGATAGACGACGAACTTCACGCGCTGGGTCGCGAAGGCCGGCATCTGATCGAGCACCCGCTTCGTTCCGAAATAGGGCGTGGCAAGGTCGAACAGGCCGTGCGCGACCAGCACGTTCAGCTTGGTGTCGGTGGCGAGGATCTGGCGCAGCTCGGACACCGATTGCGGCGGGTTGATGCCGCGGCCGAAATCCCAGTGCCCTTCGACGGCACCATTAAGGAGCTCATAGGAGCCGTCGGGCTTCCAGTTGAGCTTGCGTGAGAGCACGTCGACCGCAGCGCTCGTCAGCGGCGCCTGCAGCGCATCGCCTGAGGGGTCGCCGAACCGCGAGCTGCTCGAATCCGGATAGGGATCGAAGCCGCGCACGGAAGCGTCGTAGCGCCCCGTCACCTTGCCGTTCCTGCGGTCGAATTCGCGGCGGAATTCACCGACGTCGAAGCGGCCGGCGAGCCTGCGGCTCACCGCCTGGTCGATGCCGGTGAGCTCGGCGACCTTGTCGGCCAGGCGATTGGTTGCCTCCTTGTCCACCTCGCCCTTGACGAGGTCGGCCAGGAATTCGCCGCGCGCGTAAGCCTCGACATCGGCGAGATCGGCGCGCTTGACCGGCCCTTTGACTTCGCGCGCCACCGCCACATAGCTCGGCAGCGTCGCGACATATTGCAGGAGGCTGGTGCCGGTGAACTCGCGGAAATCGAGCAGCGGCGACACCAGGATCAAGCCCTTGACGCCGACCCCGTGCTGGAGCTGCAGCTGGCGCACGACCTTCGGCCCGCGAATGCCGCCATAGCTCTCGCCGGCGACGTATTTCGGCGAGGTCAGCCGGTCGTGCTTCTCGAGCCAGCGGCGGATCACCAGCGCGATCGCGTTGGCGTCGCCATCGACGGAATAGAACGATTTGCGCGCGTCCTCGCCGCTGGCAACGAAGCGACTGTAGCCGGTGCTGACGGGATCGATGAAAACGAGATCGGTGAAGTCGAGCCATGTCTCAGCGTTCGGCTTCACCTCGGGCGAGGCCGACGGCGACAGCGCATCGCCATCGAGCGGCAGCCGCCACGGACCGCCTGCGCCGAACTGGAGCCAGGCCGAGGACGCGCCGGGCCCGCCGTTGAACAGAAACGTGACCGGGCGCGTGGCGCGGTCGGCGCCGTCGAGTTGGTAGGACGTATAGGCGATGTCGGCCAGCGGCTCGCCCTTGCCGTCGAACACGCGGATTGAGCCGGCGGTCGCAGCGAAGTTGAGGGTGCGGCCGGGCAGATCCAGCGTCTGCTTCGTGGTCGTGTCAGGCGGGAGGCGGTGCGGTTCGGCCGCCGAGGGCGACGCCTGCGTCGCACCTTGCACGTTGCCGGCGCGCCCTCCCTTCTGTCCCGCCGCCTCGGAGCGCGGCTGCGCCGGATCGTCGGCGCGCGCGACGCTTGCGAGCGCGACCGCCGACACGGCCAGCACCAGCCCCGTTCGTCGCAGCGTCGGCAAGATCGTGAGCATGATCGTTCTCCCTGCTGCCCGGCTGCAACAGCCGGTGCGCCCCGAAACTAGCGGGGAATTGCGACGGTTTGCGGGATCACCGATCCGTTGACGCGTGCGGCGCCTGGGCCGGCTCTAATCAACCCGTTTTGTTCTCTGGATCGACCATCGCCCGTTTGCCTTGAGCGGCGGTCATCCTCGACAATGGAGGCTCAGGTCGGGTAGACGAGCCCGGCGGAACTTCCTCCAGCGGCCCTGCCCGGATACCATGACCAAGCCCCAGCGATACGACCGCATCGCCTTCGTCGCCAGCCCGAGCAGCGAGGCGCAGGCCGCCTTCGGCCAGCTCACCAGGGACTATGGCAATTGCGCCCTGAAGGATGCCGATATCGTGGTCGCGCTCGGCGGCGACGGGCTGATGCTCCAGACGCTGCACCAGAACATGCACACGGGAAAACCGATCTACGGCATGCATCGCGGCACCGTGGGCTTCCTGATGAACGAGTATTCGCCGCACGATCTGCGCGCGCGGCTCGAGACGGCGCATGAGTCCGAGATCAATCCGCTCCTGATGCGCGCGACCGACCTCAACGACCGTGTTCACCTGCACCACGCCATCAACGAGGTGTACCTGTTCCGGCAGACCTCCCAGG
Organism: Bradyrhizobium sp. 199; assembly: GCF_023073355.1. Taxonomy (GTDB): domain Bacteria; phylum Pseudomonadota; class Alphaproteobacteria; order Rhizobiales; family Xanthobacteraceae; genus Bradyrhizobium. The sequence goes on along the minus strand of NZ_JADPJI010000005.1, from coordinate 656,954 downwards.
CAGCGCGCCTGCGGATCCTGATCGACGAGCGCGAGCGCATGCCCGAGCTGATCGCCGACGGGATCATTGTGGCGACGCCGGCCGGCTCGACCGCCTACAATCTGTCGGCGCAGGGACCGATCCTGCCGATCAACGCCGCCCTGCTGGCGCTGACCCCGATCAGCGCCTTCCGCCCGCGGCGCTGGCGCGGCGCCCTGCTACCCAACACCGCCTATGTCGTGATCGAGGTGCTGGAGGACGACAAGCGTCCGGTCGCGGCCGTTGCCGACCATGAGGAAGTACGCAGGGTTCGGCGCGTCGAGATCCTCTCCGACAAGAGCATCTCGATGCGCATGCTGTTCGACCCAGGCCACAGCCTGGAAGAGCGCATCCTGCGCGAGCAGTTCGGCTACTAAACCGCAGCCCCGGTCGCCGCCGGCGCTTCGCTCGCAACCCTTCGTTAACCCTCGCCACGATATGGTTAACGAAGGTTGACCGTTTTGGCCCGAGCGTCATGTTCCGTATCGACTTCAACAAGCTGCGCTTCCTCGTCTGCGACGACAATCCGCACATGCGCCGCATCCTGCGGACGCTGCTGCATTCCTTCGGGGCGCGCGAGGTCTACGAGGCCGAGGACGGCGCCACCGCGCTCGAGATGTACAGCCACTACGTGCCCGACATCGTCATCACCGACTGGGCCATGCCGATTTTCGACGGACTCGAGCTCGCGCAGATGATCCGGCAACCGGACTCCAAGGGAAACCCCTACGCGCCGATCATCATGCTGACCGGTCATTCCGAGAAGCGCCGCGTCACCGTGGCACGCGATGCCGGCGTCACCGAATTCCTGGCCAAGCCGATCTCCGCCAAGGGGCTCTATCAGCGCATCCTCAATGTGGTCGCCAATCCCCGCCCCTTCATCAAGACCAAGACCTATTTCGGGCCGGACCGGCGCCGCAACACCAATGCCGCCTATATGGGTCCCGAGCGCCGAGTCGGCGAAAAGCATGAGTTGCTCCAGCAGCCTTCGCTGCTCGACAAAGCCCGCTCCTCCATCTAGCGCAAGTCTTCAGACGAGGCAGGCATCATGGCGAAGAACAGCGCAAAGGACATCGAGGTCAAGGCTTTCGCCACGCATCAGATCATCACGCAGCCCAACCCGCTGCGCAAGGTTATCCGCCGCGTCGACGAGAAGGACCTGGACGATCCGGTCGGCCGCGCCGAGCAGGCGCTCGCGGGCCTTTCCGGTGAGTTCAAGGACTGGATGGCCACCGAAATCAACCGGCTCTCGGCCGCCTATGTCGCCGTCCGCAATGATGGCTTCACCAAGGAAAGGCGCGACGAGCTGTTTCACGCCGCCCACGACATCAAGGGCGACGCCGCGACATTCGGCTATCCGGCGGCTGCAGGAATCGCCGAGAGCCTGTGCCGCGTCATCGAGCACGCGCCCAATCTCGAAAAGGTGCCGGCCGAACTGTTCACGCACCACATCAACGCGATCCTCGCCATCGTGCACGAGAATACCAAACTCGACAGCATCAGCGTCTCCGCCGAGCTCAGCCGGCGCCTGCGCAAGGTCGCCGACGATTATCTCGCCCATGTCAACCGCGACCGCCCCGAGCATCTCGAGGTGATCCTGGCGCCGAGCATCGTGCCGGCGGAGCAAGGCTGAGCTCTTACCCCTCGTCATTGCGAGGAGCACTTGCGACGCAGCAATGACGTGTTTTAGGCCTGCTCCACCGCCACGAGCAGTATCCGAGGGTGGGCAAAGCGAAGCGTGCCCACGATTCATCTCGCATGACACTGACAAGTGGGTGGGCACGGCGCCTCGCGCCTCACTCTCGCTACGCCGCGATCAGATCGTCGTAGGCTTCCTCGTCCGTCACGAGCTCGTCGCAGAACAGCCTTGCCTCCTCCCGCGCCGATTCCGTGGCGAAGCGGCGCAGCAGGACCATCAACGGCTCGGTGGCACCGCCGTCGGTCTCGCAATGGGTGAGCACGCGCTCGACCATGCGCCGGCGCAGCCGTGCCGCGCCGTCGTCGCTGTCGACGAAGCCTTGCTCGTGGCAGGCATCGAGCGCGACCTGGAACGCCGCGAACGTCGCCTCGGGAAGCCCGGCGCGACGGAGCAGCGCGTGCACGCTGTTGCCGCAGCGGTCGTGCAGCAGCGCGGTGACGCGCGCCAGCGGCAGATCGGCGAGTTCGGCCAGCGCCGCGTCGAACAGGTCGAGATTGCTCGACAGCAGCGCGCGCAGGATGAGCCCGGCGGTGAGCTGGCCCGTGACGCGCAGATGACGCACCAGACCCTGCATGTCCTCGCCGCGCGAGCGCGCCGCGATGTTGAGGGTGGAACGGTCGCGCGCCTCGATCGTGATGCGATCGGCACGATCGGCGCTCAGCCAGTTCCGCGCCACGACGAATTGCGCCAGCGTCTCGGAGAGTTTCGCCACCAGCGCGGCGCGGGTTGCGGACGGCAGATCATCCAGCACCAGCATCGCTTCGCGGATCGCGGCGAGATGGCCGTGGCGCTCGACGATGCGATTCCAGGAGAATGGCGCAAGCTCGGCATGGGGATTTTCGATCAGCTCCAGCGCAGCCGCCGCGCAGCCGACTTCGGCGATGGCGGCGCAGACTGATACCGGCAGCGCAATACGGCGGGCGACCGCGCATTGCACCTCGTCATTGCCGGTCGCGACGATGTCGACGAGATCGGCGTCGATCAGCAGCGGGGAATGTTCGAGCACGGGCAGCGCGACGGTCGGCTGGTCCGCCGACAGGGCCCGCACGATCGATGCCGGCGCATCAGGGCTGCGTGCAAAGGCCTCCGCCATCGCCTGCCGCACCAGCGGCGAGGGATCGTCGAGCAGCATCAAAAGCGCGCCTTCGGCGGCGATGCGGTCGTCTGTCGAAAGATCTGAGATCAGCCAGGCCCGGGCCAACGCCCGTGTTGCCTCGGCCCGCTCGCCGGCGGGTGCCGTCCTGATCCAATTGATGAACTGCCGAACAATCATGCTGCTTCCGGCTTACACAACAAACGAAAATGGTGACGGCTCGTCACCTGCAACACAAAATAAACCACGACGCTTAACAAAGCGTTCACCATAACTGGCTGGTTTTATTGATGATTTGTTAAGACGGAAAATCGCTGCAGGCCGCGAAACACCGGGAGGACGAGAGCTCGCGCCTATACTCCGTCATCGCGAGCGCAGCTGGAACGACAATCGCGCGTGCCCCGGAGGGTGCGCAGCACGTCAGTGATGCGCTGCTGAGCCGGGGCCCATTTCCCCACGCGCATTTGCCGCCGCGCTTGGTCCCGGCTCAGCGCAGCAGCGCTTCACGCACCAGCGCGTCGGGGACACGAGAGTAGACCGTCAGCTCGAGAACGTGCCGCTACGATCGCTGAAGAGATCGAGTGGCTGCGGCGGCCGCACTTCCGGCGTCGCTGACGCGGCCGAGGTCGCCGGTGCGACCGATCTCGCTGACGCGACCGAGGTGAGCGAGGCGTTGTTGCCCCATAATTTCTGCACCGTGGTCGAGACCGGCTGCGTGGCGTCGCCGGGCTGATAGATCGATCGGAAGGCCGGCGTGGTCGGCGTATTGTCCACGATCGTCGTTGGCGATGTCGCACTGACAGGCGTCACCGCGCGGATGCTCGGGAAGGTCTGGAGATAGGCGGCGTTATCGATGACGGGCGCGGTGGGCTGCACGCCGCTCGCGCTTGCGACCTCGGTGGTCGACGGCGTGCCGCCATACATCGCCATCGCGCTGCGGGTCGTTTTCGAATTGGCCGCGCTGGCATAGCGCGCGTCCAGCACCGAATACACTTCGGAGACGCTGCGGGCGCGGCCGTCCCTGGCGTAGAAGATCGAACGATTGGCGGACGCCGCGTTGGGAAACAGACGCGCGCCGACCGCTTGCGGATTGTCCTCGGCATTGGCGATCAGTTTTGCGGCTCCGCCGACGCCCATGAAATGCGCCATGTAGAGTTCGCTATCGCTCGGCCGGCGGCCGAGCAGGCCGGTGAGCTTGAAGCTGTTCGACTGCGTCAGTGCGCCCGCCATGCTGGACGCTGCCTCCGGATCGTCGCGCAGCTTCATGATCGACCGCTTCATGGCGGGATCATCGACGGCGTAGGTGCCCGACGAGGTCCTGGTGATGGCGTCGGAATAGCTGCCGTAGCCAAGCTGGGTGCCGGCCTCCTTCACGGTGCCGAGCCAGGTCTGGTCGATGAACTGGTAGAGCCCGTGCGCCGACGAGGTGGTGGCTCCCGCCGTCGGATCGAAATCCGATTCCATCTTGGCGGTGGTCAGCATGTACTGGAAGCTGACGCCGGTGACGTTCGAGGCCTGCTTGATCGCACCGGCGACGCGCGCCCGCGACGGATCGAGAACGGCCGTCTGCGTGGCACTGGAATTGTCGACCGACATGATGAGGTGCCCGCCCCGCGCGACGTTGAGTGGCGCCGGCAATTCGGCGCCCGTCGTCTCACCGTGGGACAGGCATGGTTAATGCGCGGTTAACTTGGCCGCTGTCGTTCCGGGGCACACCCGTATGTGCGAGCCCGGAATGACGGCCCTGCTATTTCTTGTAGACCGCATCCGGATCGAACAGCCTGTCGGCATCGGTGAACACCAGCTTGGCTCCCCCGCCCTCGGCCGCCACCTTGCGATAGAAGCAGGACCGCCGCCCGGTATGGCAGGCCGCGCCGATCTGCTCGACTCGGATCCAGACCGCGTCCTGGTCGCAATCAGTGCGCACCTCGACCACACGCTGGGTTTGACCTGAGGTCTCACCTTTTCGCCACAAGGCATTGCGCGAGCGGCTGAAGTACCAGGCCTCTCCGGTCGCGATCGTCTTGCGCAGCGCCTCCTCGTTCATGTGCGCGACCATGAGCACATCGCCGGTGGCGATGTCGGTCGCGACGCACGTCACGAGCCCTGTCGCGTCGAACCGCGGCTGGAAGGACAAGCCTTCCTCAATCTCATGGGAGTGAGCGGACACAGCAACCCTCGCCGTTTATTCGCGAGGTCAGCGCTGCAGACCTCGCACCAGGGACAGGAACCGCGCCTGCTCCGCCGGATTGTCGCGGAACATTCCGGTGAACCGGCTGGTGAAGGTGGAGGCGCCATGCTTGGCGACGCCGCGCACTGACATGCAGGTATGCTCGGCCTCGATCAGCACCGCAACGCCGCGCGGCTTGAGAACCTCGTCGATCGCCGCCGCGATCTGCGCCGTCAGATGCTCCTGGGTCTGGAGCCTACGGGCGAAGATGTCGGTGAGGCGCGCCAGCTTGGACAGGCCGACGACGCGTTCCACCGGCGTATAGGCGATGTGCGCCTTGCCGTAGAACGGCATCATGTGATGCTCGCATTGCGAGGTGAACTCGATGTCGCGCACCAGCACGAAATCGTCATAGCCCGCAGTCTCGCCAAAGGTGCGGTCGAGCACCTCGGCCGGGCACTGATGATAGCCCTGATAGAGCTCGTCGAAGGCCTCGACCACGCGGCGCGGCGTGTCGAGCAGGCCCTCACGCTGGGTGTTCTCGCCGATATAGGCGAGCAGCGTCTTCACGGCTGCTTCGGCCTCGGCACGCGCCGGGCGCGGCTGGTCGGCCCGAACGGCGGCCGCGAGGAATTCGGCAGGATCAAGCTCGGCCGGGCGGCTCTCGGGCTGCCGGTCGGAGGGCTTGCCCGGGCGGATGGATTTGATTGCAGCGTCCATATCGACTCCGTTCGACGGCCTTGCGGCCGGAGTGTCACCGGCAGACGGGGCGAACAAGCCGCCGGACGCCTGAAGAGAACAGTTTTGGCGCAAAGGGTCCGCAGGTTGCAACGCCGGTCGCACAGTTGGAAATCGCCGCCGGCGCGCCGCTGGACTGTTTTTCCGCCAGTTCCGACCCTATATAGGACCGTGAACGCCGCCCGCCAAGGCCGATCGGGTGCGGAAGTGCTGGACTCCTTCACATGCTGAACGACATCTACAACAAGCGGATCATCGAACTGGCCGGGAATATTCCGCGCCTCGGGCGGCTATCGGACCCCGATGCCTCCGCCACGGCCCACTCCAAGCTGTGCGGCTCGACCGTCAAGATCGATCTCAAGATGACCGGAGACACGGTCACCGACTTCGCTCATGACGTGAAGGCCTGCGCGCTGGGCCAGGCCTCTTCATCCATTATGGCAAGCCGGATCGTCGGCTCGACTGCGAGCGAACTCCGTGAGTTACGCGAGACTGTTCGCAAGATGCTGAAGGAGAACGGTGCGCCTCCTGAAGGCAAATGGGAGGAGATCAAGTTCCTCGAGCCGGTCCGCGATTACAAGGCGCGCCACGCCTCGACGCTTCTGACCTTCGATGCCGTGGTTGACGCCATCGGCCAGATCGAAGCCAAAGCCAAGCAGCCGGCTGTGGCGCAGGGCTGAGATCTCTCGCGTCATTCCGGGGCGATGCGCAGCATCGAACCCGGAATCCAGAGATTCTCAGCTGCGCAACTGCGCACCATAGTTCGCGCTACGAGCGCCCCGAATGACTGTCAAAAGAGCTTACTTCTGCGTCGCCGCAGCCGGCGCGGCCACACCGCCCGTCGGCACCACGGCTTCCGCCGTTTTGGTCGACTTGGCAGGTTGCTCCGGTTCCGCGCCGAACCGGGCCTGCGTCTTCGGGGCAAGCTCCGCCATCGCCGGCGCGGAGATGTCCACATGCGGCAGCACGTCGGCAAGGAGATCCGTGGTCACGAGATTGGTGAGCTTGAGCTCGCCGGCGTCCAGCTCGTGCAGATCTTCCCAGGGCGGAACGCTGAGCGCGAGCGACAGCAGATCGCCCGCTCCGCCCATGTCGAAGGTATATTTGGCCAGCCGGCCGATATCGCGCTCCACGATCATCAGATCCTGCGCGCTATAGCTCGCCGCCTTGGCATCGTCGGCACGGTCGCCCATCCAGATCTGGTGGACGCGGACATGGGCCGCTTCCGGCACGTAGCGCTTCTTGCCGGCCAGCAGCAGGAACACGCACATGGATTCGCAATAGGCCTCAGGCGCGACCGCCGGACGAGCCGACTGCCCGCCCCGGAGGCTAACGCCGACCGTGGTCAGGAGCCCGAGATTGCGGAAGCGTCGCCCAAGCGTGATCGCGTCATTGACGGAACCGCCGCTGGAATCGAGCACCACGGTGGCCCCGCCGAGCTGGCGACCGCGGGAAAACTCTTCGAAATTCTTCGGCGTGTCGGCGGTGATGATGCCCACCGCGCTGACCCAACCGCGGCAATTCGGCTCGCAGGCGATCCAGTTGAACTTCATCGGCAGCTTGCGCTCTTCGAGAGCAGCACCGGCGCGGGCCGACGACCCGAGCGTCGCGACGGCGCTAGCCAGCACGACTCCACATACGGCGGTTCCCACTAGCAACCAGCCGCGAAGATTGAGCGACGTCAGAACTTTCAAACTGGTCCCTTCCCCCAAGCCCCAAAGCGATTCGGGTAAGCCCCTTTTGCGTCCGATGAGTCTACACACGGACGTCACAAAAATGGTATCCGGGGGAATACAGATCGTCCATAGGCACTTGCTGCACTGCTCCCAAAAAGCATGCAAAATATGGCGTGGAAACAACGGCTTACAGTTCCCTGCATCGGAACCGTGCAATACCCTGCCCAACGTGGCATCACAGCGCACATGAAGCATTCAGCCTGCGGGCACTGTTCCAGTTCGGTTGAGGGGGTGGTTCGGCTCCCACGCAGATTCGGCCGTATGCTGATCTGGCTTTACCGGCACACGCTCTCGCCTTTGGTCGGCTACAATTGCCGGCATCTGCCGACCTGCTCCGTCTATGGCGACGAGGCGATCGAGCGGTTCGGGCTTTGGGCGGGCGGCTGGATGACGCTCGCGCGGCTGCTGCGCTGCAATCCGTTCGGCACGTCGGGCATCGACAACGTACCCCTCGCCGCGCCGCAACGCGGGCGCTGGTATCTGCCGTGGCGCTATGCCCGCTGGCGCGGCGTCAATGCCTCCTGAGATTGCTGCGATGCCTTGCGCATTGATGGCTTGAGCGGAACCTCGCACTTCGTTCCCGCGTTGTTTTGGTGCTCCCCCGGGAGGAAATAACAATGCGCTGGAAAATCAGCCCTCATTCTCACTTCGGATCTGGGCCCACCCCCGGCTCCAGGCGGCATCACGATCCCAGGACCATGGATCTGCTCGCGATCGTCGGCTTGCTGGCGCTTGTGCTCGGCTCCGGCTGGTATCTTGCAACGAGCCTTGCGACGGCGCCGAGCACGACGGCGTTCATCGTGCCCAGCCAGAGCGTGCACTGGTAATCAGCGAAACCAATAGAAGCGGCCGGGCGGCGGCGGGATCGGCTCGGGTGGACGCAGTCGCTTCGGACGCGGCGGCTTTGCCGCCGGCTCGGCTGCCGAAGTGGTCTCCGCAGCGGGCGCGGTCTCGCTGCCCGGCACTTTCACCGACAGCAGCAAATTCGATTCGTGCATCCGCCAGCGATAGCCAACGCCGAAATCGATCGGCTGAGCGCGCGTGAACAGCTGGGCATAGCGCTCCTGGTAGCGGCCGGGGAATTCGTCGATCGGGCCGAGATAGCGGCCGAATGGGAAGAACTGCCATTGCCGTGGGTTGTAATTCGCAAGCGGAATGCCGGAATCGTCCTGGATGATGGTGGCGCTGTTGGCAAGCAGCCAATCGCGTACGACCGTGAAGTTGCCGGAGTGCATAAGATAGGACGCACTCTTGAGCAGGCTGTTGCCGGGTCCGAGCGTCTCGCAGAACTTCAGGAAACCTGCGGCGCGGGCGCCGGAATTGGAAAGATCGGTCGAGAAATAATACAGCGTGCGCGTTTCCCCATCGCTCCCAGCGAAGGTGATGCGGACACCGCGCGTCGCATTCCGTCCCGGATTGTCGTCGCCGGCATGCATTCCGCCCTTGTCGTCGAGCGCGACCATCTCGACGTTGCGGATAGTCTTGCCGGAGCGGACGAGGAACACATAGAGGATCGGCAAGGTGCCGTTGACCTGGTTGGCGTGCAGGTCGACCTTCATCTGTTTGGTGATGAAGAAGGAAAAGCTCAGGATCGAGCCGAGCGAACGCTCGACATTGTAGAGCGCCGCGCCGACCGAACCACGCGGCAGCCGCGTCAAATCGGGCACGGCGCCGACCGGCTCCAGCGCACCGAGCACATAGGTGCTGGCTTTGGAATAGAAGGTGTTGGCGTAGAGGAAATCCGGGCCGCTGAACATGTAGAACATGGTCGGACGGGGCGCGGCGAGATTGACGTCGGCCCAATTGCGGATCTTCGAGAGCTGGCGCTGTTCGAGCTGGGCGAATGCGCCGTCGAAGAACTTTGCATGGCGCTGCCAGCCCGGATCCTTGGTGAGCGGCACCAGCGGCGAGTCCGCCGAAGGCTGCATGCCCGCGAGGAAGCGTGCGGTGTCATCGAAGGTCACGTCGGCGGCGTTTGCGGACGAGACGGCCGCAGCCAGCAGGGCGAGAGCTGCGGCCGCAATTCTGAAGGGTCGAAGCATGTCTATTCGCGATTGTGTGAATTGCCAGCGGCGACCGGCCGCCTGCGGAAAACAGCATAAATCAGCAGGCCCGAGAGCATGACGAGCATCCCTGAGAGCGACTGCACCGGCCGCTCGGTCAACAGGTAGTACATCATGAAGCCGGTCACGAGCAGGAAAACGAGCGGCGTGAACGGGTATCCCCAGGCGCGATAGGGCCTCGGCAAATCGGGATCGGTGATGCGAAGCTTGATGACGCCGGCGACCGTGAAAAACGAGCAGAACAAGAGTGCGAACTGGATGAAATCGAGCACCGCCTCGAAGCTGCGCGTGAACAGCAGCAAATTGGCGACGGCGAGCTGGAACAGGACGGCATAGGCCGGCGCGCCGCGCGCCGATCGCTTCGAGAAGACGCGTAAGGCGGGAATGTCCTCCCCCATCGTCATCATCACACGCGGGCCGATCCACATCATCGCAGAGATCGAGGAGATCAGCCCGACGCAGATCATCGCGCCGACGATCCGGCCGCCGAGGCTGCCGAAGATGGCGCTGCCGGCAACGCTGGCAACGTCAAGCTGGCCGGCGAGCGCGCCGACCGGCGTGGAGTAGAGGAACACCGCGTTCAGCGCGACATACAGCACGAGCACGATCAGCGTGCCCACCAGCAGCGCGCGCGGCAGGCTCTGCTGCGGGGTATTCATCTCACCGATGATGTAGGTCGCGGCATTCCAGCCCGAGAACGAATACATCACGAAGACGAGCCCGATCGCGAAGGGCGCGCTGACAATGTGGGCGAGATCGCCCGGCTGCGGCGCGAACGTGATCGGTTGCGGGGTAGCGATGACGAAGCCGGCGACCAGGAAGGCCACGATCAGCACGACCTTAATGATGGTCGAGATCAGCTGGAAGGTGGAGGAGTGCCGGACGCCGGTCAGTTGCACGAGCGAGACCAGCCACACCACGGCGATGGCAAGCGGGATCGGCGGCAGATCGGGCACGACCGATTTGGCATACTCGCCGAACGCCATCGCCGCCAGAGCGACGGGCGCCGCAAAACCCACCGTCGCCGAAACCCAGCCGGCGAGGAAGCCGAAAGCCGGATGATAGGCACGGCCGAGGAAATTATACTCGCCGCTCGAGCGCGGAAACATCGCCCCGAGTTCGCTGTAGGCGAACACCCCGCATAGCGCGACGATGCCGCCGATGCTCCAGAGCAGCAGGATCGAGAAGCCGGACGGGATATCCTTGACCTGGAAGCCGAGGCTGGTGAAGACACCGACCCCGATCATGTCGGCCACCACGATGGCGGTTGCGACCCGAACCGACACCCCGGTCCCGCTTCCGGTCAGCCGAGCCGTCCAGGGTGCGGTTCCCGCATCTGATGCCGTCATCGGGGTCCTTCACCTCAGGCGTTATGCCTTGGGGGCGCATCGTGCAGTTTGGCCCAGTCAATTCAAGCAGGGTTAACAAGGGTTAAATGAGGCAGCGGAAACGGGTATTGCAGCACCGCTTGTCCCCACTGCCAGGTGAAAAGCTGCGTCTCTCCCGGAAAAACCAGCTCCCCTTCCCCACAATCAGGACACGATTGCGTGGTCCTTTTGAGCGTTCCGGATGTGGGGAAGTTCTCCGGACGCTTAACGTCGCCTAAACGCCCGTCGGCTCAATTGTCTAGAGATTGCCGATGGACGTGACTTTGGGGTCTTGGGTGGATGGTCGGGGCCGTTCCGAAAATGAGAGCTGACAGTCGTGCCGATCGGACGCGGTCCGGTCGACGCGGTCGTGCGCTCCGGATCGGCCTGATCTCAGCCTTGGTGCCGCTGTCGCTGACACTGGTTCAATGCGGCAAGGCGCCGAACCCGGCAGCCCTTGCCGCGAATTCGCAGGCCAATGTCCCGGTGGTCAATCAGGTCGTCGCGAAAACCAGACAGCAAGTAGCAAGCGGCGACACGTTCGAGGATCGCTTCCCTGCTCCGCAATTCAGAGAGCGCTTTCCCTCGGGGAGCGAAAGTCTGCTGCAGCGGCAGATGTCGGACTTCTCGCCCAAGCGCGCTGTGCAGCAACAGGTGCCGGAGCAAGCCCCCTACAAGGTCGCCTCGCTCGAGCCGCAGGCCCCCTATAAGCGCCCGCCACGCGACGACCTGACGACCCTCGTCAGCATGAAGTCGTCGGCCTTTCCCTATTTCGGCAACAACCCCGCCTCCGACGCGCCCTTCCTCAACATCTCCAAGGGCGATCGCCGTGGCCACCGCAGCTATTCCGGTCGCGTGTTCTGGCAGGACGAGACCTATAATGACAGCCGCGTGCTGATGCACGTGCCCGAGCATTTCGACGTGCGCAAGCCGGGCGTGATCGTGGTGTTCTTCCACGGCAATGGCGCAACGCTCGAACGCGACGTGCGCGATCGCCAGCTGGTGCCCAAGCAGATCACCGATTCCGGCGCCAACGCCGTGCTGCTTGCACCGCAGATGGCGGTCAATGCCGCCGATTCCAGCGCCGGCAAGTTCTGGCAACCGGGCGGCTTCAAGCGCTTCATGGCGGAAGCGGCCGACCACCTCGCCCGCGTCACCGGCGATCCCAACAGCACGCGCGCCTTCGCCAACATGCCGATCGTGATCGTCGGCTATAGCGGCGGCTTCCTGCCGACGGCCTGGAGCCTGGAGGTCGGCGGCATCAGCGACCGCGTCCGCGGGGTCGTGCTGCTCGACGCCGTCTATGGTGAAATGGACAAGTTCGCATCCTGGATCGAGAGCCACCGCTCCGGCTTCTTCGTCAGCGCCTACACCCGCCACACCGCGCCGCGCGACCGCGAGCTAATGGGCATGCTCCGTCAGAAGGGCATCAGCGTCGCCGAGGACATGGATGGGCCGCTCCATCCCGGCAGCGTGGTGTTCGTCGAGACCGGCGACGGCATCAGCCATCGCGACTACGTCACCCGTGCCTGGACGCGGGATCCGCTCAAGGACGTGCTGGTGAAGATGTCGGCGACTCCGTCGCTGGCGCTCACGCGCGTCGCCTCCACCAATCCCCCCGCCTCGAGCCGCTAAAGCATGATCCGGAAAAGCGCGCAGCGGTTTTCCGAAAAGATCATGCTTAAACAACAGCCTAAAGCGCGATGGCGATTCATCCTAATCGCATAGCGCTTTAGGGCTTGCGATATTGCGCCAGCGGTAGTCGGCCAGGCTTGCCTACAACTGTCCTGCCCCTGATCTGCCTCAGGTTTTTGGTAGCTTCGGAATGCTCTCGGCAAAGCCGTTGAAGCAGGCCAGTCGCTCGTCCTCTTCCTTGAAGAAACGGCAATCGGCGTAGCCCTTGGCCTTCGCCGGTTTCGGCTTCGGCGCCGGCGGAATCACGGCATCGTAGCAATTGAGCCGGTCCTTGGTGCCGTCATCGAGCTCAAGGCAGGCCTGGAGCCGCGCCGCGACCGATTGCGGCTTGCCCTTCGGCGCCGCGGCCGGCTTGGCCGCTGCCTCCTTGGTCCCCGCCTTGGTCCCCTTGGGCTTGACCTGCACCAGCGGCTTGTCCCCGACCATCGGTGGCTTGTCGGCTTGCGCAAACGCGGAGGCTGAATAGAGCACCGCGGCAACCGCCAGAATCATCCTCATCTCAGTCAACTCTCTTTGGTCCCCCTGCCTCGCCTTCTAGCGCTCCCGCGCGCGGTTTGCCAAGCATCTTGCGCACACTAAACCGCGGGAATCAGGCCGTTGAGGCAGCGGGCCGGGGCCGGGTCAGGATCAGCAGGATCAGCGCCACGGCGATGAAAGCGGCGGCGACGAAGCCGAGCGTATGCAGGAGCTCGCGGGCGAACAACAGTCCGCCGATCGCCGAGCCGACCGCCTGGCCGATATAGAGGACCGAGGTGTTGAGCGCGACGGTCGCCGATGCTAGCGGCGGCGCGGCGGCGACCAGCCGCACCTGCTGCATCGAATTGGTCGAGGCAAAGCCGAGGCCCCAGATCGCGACCCCGCACGTCATGAAAGCAAGCGCCCCCGCGCCGACCGCCCAGCCCGTGACCCCCGCAAGCAGCAGGCAGGTGAACAGCAGCGAGGTGCGATAGGGTCCAGAGCTGTCGACGATGCGGGTGGCGAAGACGACGCCGAGGAGTCCGCAAACGCCGTAGAGCGCGAACACCATGCCGATCGCATCCGGGCCGGCGCCGGTGAGCTTGTTGAGCAGCGGGCCCATGAAGGTGAACACCACGAACTGCCCCGACATTTGCAGCATGGTGATCGCAAGCAGCAGCAGAATCGTCCTGTTGGCGCCGACTTCGCGCCAGGTCTTCAAATCCACCGGGGCGCCCTTCAGGCCCGCCGGAAGCCGCAGCAGCAACAGCAGGAAACTGAGACAACCGAGCGCGCCGACCTCACCATAGGCCGCCCGCCAGCCATAGCGGCTGGCGATGAAGGTGATCAGCGGCAGGCCGACGGCGGCAGCCAGCGACCAGCCGAGAAAGATATAGGCGATGGTGCTGCCCCGCCGCTGCGCCGGCACGATCAACGCCGCCGTGCCGGCGGCCTGCGGCGTATAGAGCGCACCGACCGCGAGCATCGCGAGACGGATGGCGAGAAGGCTGGTGTAGTCGGGCGCAAAGGCGGAGGCGAGATTGCCGAGCGCAAGCACCGCGAGCGCCGTCGTGAGCAACGTCCGCCGTTCGATGCGACTGGTCAGCCAGGCCGTCAGGGGCGAGCCGATGCACAGCGTCACCGCCCCGAAGGTGATCAGCAGCCCGGCCGCATGAATGCTGACGTCGAGCCCGCTCGCCAATTCCGGCAACATACCCGCCGGGGCCAGCACGGAGCAGCCGGTGACGAGATTGCCGAGCATCAGGGCGGTCGGCGCGAAACGCCGGGCGCGTGCATTTTCCATGCAGGTGCATGTAGAGCAGTCGCCCAGCCGGTTAAAGGGCCCGCGGGGAATAGTTCGTATGCGCGCCGCTTTCTGCGCCGATTTTCTTGGAATTGCCGGATTGCGCGGGCCGAATCGCCTGATATATCGCTCGTTCCCGCTTACCTGCGCTCGTTCGCAGGAGTGAGCCTCAGGAGAAAAGCATGACCGACCAGCCCAAATCCGAGTCCGGATTCCAGTACAGCCTCTCCAATCTGAAGCCCGTGACCCCCGCCGCCAAAGTCACCCTCACCTTTCCCGACGGCGCCCAGCGCCAGTTCGACCACGGCATCACCGGCCTCGACATCGCTAAGGGCATCTCGCCATCGCTGGCCAAGCGCACGGTTGCGATGGCGCTTGACGGCGTGGTCGCCGACCTCAACGATCCCATCGAGGCCGACGCCAAGATCGAGTTCGTCAACCGCGACGATCCGCGCGCGCTCGAACTGATCCGCCACGACTGCGCGCATGTGCTGGCCGAAGCCGTGCAGACGCTGTGGCCGGGCACGCAGGTCACCATCGGACCTGTAATCGAGAACGGATTCTACTACGACTTCTTTCGCAACGAGCCGTTCACGCCGGAAGATTTTGCCGCGATCGAGAAGAAGATGCGCGAGATCATCGCGCGCGACAAGTCTTTCACCAAGGAAGTCTGGGACCGCGAGAAGACCAAGCAGGTGTTCCGCGACAAGGGCGAGGCGTTCAAAGTCGAGCTGGTCGACGCCATTCCCGGCACCGAGCCGATCAAGATCTACTACCAGGGCGACTGGTTCGATCTGTGCCGCGGCCCGCATATGACATCGACCGGCAAGGTCGGCAACGCCTTCAAGCTGATGAAGGTGGCGGGCGCGTACTGGCGCGGCGATTCCAACAACCCGATGCTGACTCGCATCTACGGCACGGCCTTCGCCAAGCAGGAGGACCTCGACGCTTATCTCAAGCAGATCGAGGAAGCCGAAAAGCGCGACCATCGCAAGCTCGGGCGTGAGCTCGACCTCTTCCACTTCCAGGAGGAAGGTCCGGGCGTGGTGTTCTGGCACCCAAAGGGCTGGACCATCTTCCAGCAGCTGATCGCCTATATGCGCCGGCGCCTGACCGGCGACTACAGCGAGGTCAACGCGCCGCAGATCCTCGACAAGGTGCTGTGGGAGACCTCGGGACACTGGGGCTGGTATCGCGAGAACATGTTCGCGGCGCAGTCGGCCGGCGACGAGGCCGAGGACAAGCGCTGGTTTGCGCTCAAGCCGATGAACTGCCCGGGCCACGTGCAGATCTTCAAGCACGGCCTGAAGAGCTACCGCGACCTGCCGCTGCGCCTCGCCGAATTCGGCGTGGTCCATCGCTACGAGCCTTCCGGCGCCATGCACGGATTGATGCGCGTGCGCGGCTTCACCCAGGACGACGCGCATATCTTCTGCACCGAGGATCAGCTCGCCGCGGAATGCCTGAAGATCAACGACCTGATCCTGTCGACCTATGCCGATTTCGGCTTCACCGGCGATCTCACCGTGAAGCTGTCGACCCGTCCGGAGAAACGCGTCGGCACCGACGCGATGTGGGATCACGCCGAGCGCGTGATGGCGACGGTTTTGCGCGAGATCCAGTCGCAGAACAATCACATCAAGACCGAGATCAATCCGGGCGAAGGCGCCTTCTACGGTCCGAAGTTCGAATATGTGCTGCGCGATGCCATCGGCCGCGACTGGCAGTGCGGCACCACGCAGGTCGACTTCAACCTGCCGGAGCGGTTCGGCGCGTTCTACATCGACCATGACGGCGGCAAGAAGCCGCCGGTGATGGTGCACCGGGCGATCTGCGGCTCGATGGAGCGTTATATCGGCATCCTGATCGAGCACTATGCCGGCAACTTCCCGCTCTGGCTGTCGCCGGTGCAGGCGGTGGTCACGACCATCACCTCGGAAGGCGACGAGTACGCCAAGGTGGTGATGGAACAGGCGCGGCGCGCGGGGCTGCGGGTCGAGATCGACCTGCGCAACGAAAAGATCAACTACAAGGTCCGTGAGCATTCGCTGGCCAAGATCCCCGCGCTGCTCGTGGTCGGCAAGAAAGAGGCCGAGACGCATTCGGTCTCGGTCCGCCGCCTCGGCAGCGACGGCCAGAAGGTGATGACGACGGCCGAGGCGATCGCCGCGCTGGTCGACGAGGCGACGCCGCCGGATGTCCGCCGGATGCGGGAAGCGGGCTAGTCCCTGAAATCGATCTAAATTCGCTTCCGGTTGCGGGCGTGCATGCCTATCTCGGCATGACACGCCCGACGACCAGCCGAAGAGGATATTGCAGTGCCCGACGCCATCGAACTCCTGAAGACCCGTCGTTCGGTCAAGCCGCGCGAGATGACGGGGCCCGGCCCCTCTCCGGCCGAGCTCGAGACGATCCTCACCATCGGGGCGCGCGTGCCTGACCACGGCAAGCTGGCCCCCTGGCGCTTCATCATTTTCGAGGGCGATGGCCGCCAGCGCGCCGGCGAGGTGATCGCGAAGGTCTTTGCGCGGAAGAATCCCGGCGCACCCGCCGCCGACGTCGAGATCGAGCGCAAGCGCCTCACCGACGCGCCGCTGGTGATCGGCATCGTCAGCTTCACCAGGCCGCACCCGAAGGTGCCGGCGTTCGAGCAGGAATTGTCGGCGGGCGCCAGCGCCATGAACATCGTCACGGCCGCGACCGCGCTCGGCTACGGCGCCTGTTGGCTGACCGGCTGGTTCTCCTTCGATCGCGACGTGCTCGACGGCCTCGGCCTCAAGCCGGACGAAAAGCTCGCCGGCTTCGTCCACGTCGGCACGCCGACCAAGCCGAGCGAAGACCGCCCGCGACCGTTCCTGTCGGAAATCGTGACGCGTTTTTAATCGATGTTGTGTTGACGCATCTCGCGTCTTGCGGCTTTGATCCCGCCGAGGGAGGAAGGCCGGATGAAGCGTCGTGATTTTCTGGTCGGAGCCGCACTGCTCGCCGGCTCGATGGCCCGAAGCCGGGCCGCAGACATCCCCGCCCCCTCGCCGGAGGGGCTCGATCGCATCACGACCTTCTTCGACAACGAGGTGGGAAGCGGCCGGCTTCCCGGCGCCGTGATCCTGGTGCAGCAGCACGGCAAGCCGGTCTACCTGAAGACCTTCGGCGTGCGCGATACCAGGACGGGCCTTGCCATGACGCCCGACACGATCTTCGCCATCCACTCCATGACCAAGCCGATCACGTGTCTTGGCGCAATGATGCTGATCGACGAGGGCAAGCTCGCGCTCACCGACCCCGTGTCGAAATACGTCCCCCTGTTTGCCGAGACCAAGGTTGGCCTCGAGATCACCCTGCCCGACGGCAAGCTGGAGCTCAACCTCGTGCCGCCGGTCCGTCCCGTCAACATCGAGGATCTGCTGCGGCATACCTCGGGCATCAGCTACGACTATATCGGCGGCAAATGGGTCGAGCAGGCCTACCAGGCCGCCAACATCTTCGAAGGCCAATTCAACAACAGGGAGTTCGCCGATCGCATCGCCAAGCTGCCGCTGGCGCGGCAGCCAGGAACGCTGTGGCGTTACGGCCATTCCACCGACGTGCTCGGCAGCGTCATCGAAATCATCTCGGGCCAGACGCTGTACGCCTTCCTCAAGCAGCGCATCTTCGATCCGCTCGGCATGAGCAGCACCAAATTCGCGCTGGCGACCGAGGGCGAGCTGGTGCGGATGGCGCGGCCGCTGCCGAACGATTTCATTTTGCTCGCCGGCGAGCGCGATCGCCTCGACCACCCCGAATGGCAGTCCGGCGGCGGGGGCCTGCTCTCGACTATTACCGACTATCAGCGCTTCTCGCAGATGCTGCTGAACGGCGGCGAGTTCGAGGGCAAGCGCTATCTGAGCCCCGCCGCGTTCAAGGCCATGACGACGGACCACATCGGGCCCGGCTCCGGCGTCGGACGCGATTATTTCTATTTCCCGGGCGACGGCTTCGGCTATGGCTACGGCCTTGCGGTGCGGACCGACCCCGGCAACGCGAAACCGCCGCCGCCCGGCTCGCTCGGCGAGCTGAAATGGGACAGTGGAAGCGGCACCTATTTCGGCGTCGATCCCAAGCTCGACATGGTCTACCTCATGATGCAGCAGACCCAGAACGAGCGCAGCCGCACTACGCCCGCGTTCAAGGCGCTGGTCTACGACTGCTACCCTGAAGGGCTACGCCGCCCGTGAGGCGCGCTGGCCGAGATCGGCGAGCAGCTTTGCGACCTCGCCGGCGGGCCGCGCCGCGTTGAACAAAAAAGTCCTGCAACCTGTGACAGCTGACACGAGGTCGCAGTTTCGGCGCGCGGCATATCGGACATCGTCGTTTGCGAGCGCAGCGGAGCAATTCAGACTCTTCCCGCGGTGGCAGCCTTGACTGCTTCGCTGCGCTCGCAATGACGGAGTGTGGCGACAACGCTCGTCTCTCTCGTGCCCCGGACGCGGTGCGGCACGCAGTGACGCTCCGCAGAGCCGGGACCCAGCAAGGCTGCGTCCGGGGTACGGGACTGTTCGTTGAATAACTGGCATGGGATCGCATCCTCGCGGCGTGTTCGCCCGAGCTTTGCTTTGTGGTCTCACCCTCATTGAAAGAGGGCGCAGGGAAGACCGGGTGCCGGCCGGGCACCCACGGTCCACTGTGCGAAAGGTGGGAACAAGAATTTGTACAGCGGCATACAGGTGAAGCCAAACAACCGGCCTTCCCTGCGCAGTGGTTTTACGGCTTATGTCGTGCTCTCCCCGGGGAGCGATGCACTATTGCCCCCGTCGCCTTGCGGATGGCTGACGCATGCGTCCGGTTGGACGGCACGCATCACCACAAGACTTGACGCACAGACCCCCGGGCGTCAGGACCACACGATTTTGCCGTACGCCGATTACACCGGTCGTGTGCGCGACGACCTCGCTCACGGCTCTCCGCCCTGCGAAGCTCTTCGCGCCGATGCAACTAGCGTCCACCGCCGTCCGGCGCGCGTTCGTGACGATCGCGATACGCCCCTCTTCCTTGGGCCGGGTTGCCGCGACACATACGTCATTCCGAATTTCGGTAAAGTGGAATATTTTCCGCAACGCGGATTGACCGAGCCATGGCCTGTTTTGCCCGTCGACAACGCAAAGTCTTGTGGCCCGGATGTGCGAAGCGCCATTCGGTTCTCGGCCAAGGGGGGGAAGGTCCCGGATCGGCCTTCGCTCCATCGGGGCTAAGGAGCTGGGCCCGCCGCTAGTCCTCCCTGGACGCGGCGGAGCGGTCGCGCAAGTACGCCTGCGACAACAGGAAGAACAAGGCACGCGCGCCATGATATTTGGCCGACGGCCGGGTGCGCTCGAAGCCGTCGGCAAATACCTTGCCCGACTGGTCGCGCACATGCCACCGCCAGCCAAACCGCTTACGCCTGGTGAGGATCACTTCGAACATGCCGACGAACTTGATCCCTGCCCCTTGCCGGTCTCGCAGACGCACAAGCCTGCTCCGGCCTCCTCCGTTAGAGGGATGCCCGACATATAACGTAGCAGGATGGAAAGAGAATAAAATTGATTATCGGAAATACGCATCTTGTACCCGCCTGTGGCCAAGTCCCGATGGCCTGGAATAAGCCGTCGCCAGCGGTGTCGTCTTCGACCCCCAGAGACCGCTTGGTAGTGCTGAACAAAGCATTGAAAGCTGATCGCGAGGAGGCGGAGAACGGTTGCCTCACACCCGCATTCATGGTGGCGGCAGCGGTAACAGGGGATGCACATTCGTGCGCCAGACAAGAACTGTTGTGCGGGCGCGAAGTCTGGCGCGTTGCCGCAGCCGATACTGACGCCCGTGTCTACCGCGCGACGACCTCGACCTCGCCGTCGACGCCGTTGACGACGTTGAAGCCGCGCTCGTAGACCTTGCCCTCGTTCTTGGCGATGGCGCGGTATTCGCCTTCGGAGAGTACTACGCGCGGAAAGGCGCCGATCGATTCCTTGATGACGTCGCCGCCCGGGGTCAGCACCGACCAGGCGGTGTTGGCGAGCGCCTCGCCGCCCCTGTCGCTGACCAGCTTGAGCGTGATCACGGCAGCGCGGTGGGTGACGGTGACATCGGTGAGCTTGCCGATCTGGACGCGGATGTCCGAGCGCACCACCGAGTTGGCGTCGCCATAGTTGGAGATGATGTAGTAGGTGCCCTCCGGCAGCAGCACGACGTCGCCGGCGGCGACGTTCGGCACCAGCGAGGCACGCTCGCCGGATTCGAACTGGCTGCCCTTGTAGATCGCGAACGAGATCTGGTTCTGCGGAATACGGCTGGTGCCGACCCGGCCCTCGATGCGCAGGCCGCCGGCCGGCAGCACGAAGGACTCGCGGTCGGTCTCGGCCTTGAGGCTGATCGTGCGCACCGCGCTGACGAGGCCGAAGGCGACGTGCACGACGTAATTGCCGGGCGAGAGCACGATGTTGGGCGTGGCGTTGCGGTCCTCGCGGATCAGCTTGAAAGTGCCGTTCTCATCGGGACGGTCCGCAAACACGCGCCAGACCAGGCCGCTGGTGATGGGGGCTGAGTCCTTGCCGTATTTCGCGGTCAGCGACAGCACGCCCTGTCCGGGCGCGGCCGCATTGAGCGGGGCGGCCGGCGGCACGGTCGTGACGGCAGGCGGCGGCATGCTGGGCGTGGTCGGCTGCATCAGGGTCGGCGGCAGGCTCGGAGGACCGGCGCCAGGCCCGGAGGGAGGCGCCAGATTGATGGCCCCGCCGGGGTCGGGCACCGAAGCCGGCGGCACCGGCGGCGGACGGTCGGAGAAAAGCTGCGCCTGCGCAGTGTCTTGGCCTGAGGTAACGAGGCACACGGCAAAGATCAGCGCCGGCAGCAGCCTGCCGCTGCGCCGCCGTCCGATGATGCCGTCACCCCCGCGTGTCATGCCTCCTGGTTTTCACTGAAACGCGGCAAATTCAAGCCTCGGAACCCCCGAGAAATACGGTTCTGAGGAACCCGATTGACGCCTGCGTGATCGGGCTGCCGCCGACCAGTCCTCGCCACACTGCTGCCCCCTGCTTCCCCGAACGGTATAAACCATGCTTCACCCTGGTTATGGCGGAGCAGAAATACGGCGCCTACTCTGGAGTGAGGGCTGGCCCCAGTGGGAGAGTTTTCGGTGCTGGATATTTTGAAGGGTCGGGGCGCGAACGGCTCCAATGGCGAAACAGCCAGTGAAAAGGTCGGCGAAAAAGTCGGCTTGGGCAGCATCCGCCGGCCAGTGATTGGGCTTGCCCTTGGTGGCGGTGCGGCGCGCGGCTTTGCCCATATCGGGATTCTCAGGACACTGCTTGCCAACGGGATTGTGCCCGACGTCGTGGTCGGCACCTCCATTGGCGCCGTGGTCGGGGGCCTCCATGCGGCCGGTCGGCTCGAAACGCTCGAGGAGTGGGGGCGAAGCCTGCAAGGCATGCGCAACATCCTCAGCTATCTCGATATCCGCCTCAACGGCTCCGGCCTGCTCGGCGGTGAGAAGCTCGCAACCCGGCTCGAGGACGCGGTCGGGCAGACCTTAATAGAGGATCTCCCCGTCAAGTTCGCGAGCGTGGCGACCGAGGTCCGCACCGGCCACGAGATCTGGCTGACGCGCGGCCGTGTGGTCGATGCGATGCGCGCGTCCTATGCCCTGCCCGGCATCTTCGCGCCGGTGCTGATCGGTGACCGCTGGTTGGTGGACGGTGCGCTGGTGAATCCCGTGCCGGTCTCCGCCGCTCGCGCACTCGGCGCCGAAATCGTCATCGCGGCGAATCTCTCCAGCGACATCTTCACCCATTCCACCACGATCTATTCGCATGGCGCACCGCCCACCCGGGTCGCGCCGGAGGCGGAAGAGCCTGCGGCCAAGCGGCGCTTCCCACGGCTGTTCTCGCCCGAGAAGACCATGAAGCGCGAATTCTTCGGCGGCGCCGGCCGGCCCGGCATCTCCTCGGTGATGGTCGACGCCTTCAACATCATGCAGGACCGCATCACGCGCGCGCGCCTCGCCGGCGACCCGCCGGACCTTCTGATCACGCCGCGCGTCGGCCAGTTCGGCTGGTTCGACTTCCATCGTTCCGAGGACCTGATCGCCCACGGCACGCGCGCCGCCGAGCGCGCGCTGGAATCGATCCAGGAGGCGATCGACGTGCTCGCGCCGGCGCCCGCAGGCAGCGCGCCCAAAGCGGACGAGTGAGGCGGATGCCTGAGGTCCGTCAGGCCGTCTTGATGTAGTCGCGCAGAGCTTCCTGCTCGGACTCGTATTCCTGGACCCGGCGCTTGACGATGTCGCCGATCGAGATGAGGCCGACCACCGTGCCGTTGTCGATCACGGGCAGATGGCGGAACTTGCCTGACGTCATCATCTCCATCAGCTCGGCGACCGTGTCTGTCTCCTTGCAGGTCACGACCTTGCGGGTCATGACCTGAGCGACCGGCTCCTCCAGCACGCCGGCGCCGCGCTCGCCCAGCACGCGCACGATGTCGCGCTCCGACAGGATGCCTTCGAGCCGGCTCTGGTTCATCACCAGCACCGCGCCGATCTTCTTCTCAGCGAGCAGCTTGACCGCGGCAGCCAGCTTCGCGTCAGGCTCGACGCTCATGATCTGGTGCCCCTTGGTGTTGAGAATGGAACGTACCGTCATTGTTGCCTCCCTGAATCGGACCCGTCCGCCTCTTGGCGGTCCGGACTTGTTCTTCGAGTCTTCAACTAACAGTTTCAGCGCGGGTTTCACGCTCGCGCGCTTGTCTAAGCGTTGCCTCTATGGGCTTGTCGCTTCGGAACATTCTTCCCGCAAATGATGGATGAATTCGGGCCGCACCGCAAGCGCCGCTTCAAATACGGTCTGAAACGTCCTGTGATGACGCATCCGCAGCATCGCCTCGCACGCGCCGCACGGGATCGAACAGGGTGAACAGCAACAGGCCGGCAAAGAAGCCGCCGATATGCGCCTGCCAGGCGACGCTCGTGGTTTCGGAATCGATGCCGATCGCCCCCACACCGAAGATGATGTTGACGCCGAACCACACCGCCAGGAAGCCGACCACCCGCCCGTCGCGCAGCGCGCGCGACAGCGGCAATGCCGGAACCTTTGCCGCGGTATCGGCGTCCGAACGGTTGAACGACAGGAAGCTGCCGCGGACGAAGGCGAACCGGATCGCGGCTGCCATCGCGCCGGACACCGAGGCCGAGGCGCCGATCATTGGCGCCACCGCATGCTCATGGGTGACGAGATGGGCGAGCGCGCCGGCCGCCGCCGTCACCGCGAGAAACAGGTAGAACCTGACCGCACCAAAGCGCCTTGCCAGCGCGCTACCGAACGGCAGCAGCCACAGCACGTTGAAGCCGAGATGGGTCAGATTGGCGTGCAGCAGCGAGTAGGTGACGAAAGTCCACACCTTCGCCCCGGCACCGCCGGGGATCTGCAGATTGAGCAGCGAGGAATCATAGCGCTTCGGGATGAAGCCGAAGACGTCGATGGTCCAGTTCTCGATTGCGGGCGGCAGCAGCACCCGCAGATGGATCACCGCCAGCAGGACGATATAGGCGGTCAGCGCCGTGGGCAGCGTCAGGACCGGCTCGCGCGGAGCCTCCTCGACGACCGCCGGCACCTCCGCTTGAGGATTTTGCTGAGGGCCTTGCGGCGGAGAATTTTGCGGGGAATCCAAGGCAGCTTCGCTTTCAGCCCGACCGGGGCAACAAGCTTGCAGATAGTCGCCTTTGCCAGCGTTGCGCAAGTGCACAAAAGGAAAAGGCAGGGCCCTGGGAAAGCCCTGCCTGTCCGTGTCGGCCTTTCCGGTACCGGAGGAATGAAGGTGTATCCCCACCCCTCCCCGGCCCGTGGCCAAACTGTTTGACGCCCTGTGTACAGACCCCGCCGAGAACCTGGAGCAAACCGGCGAGGCTTGCGACTGCGGCCACCATAGCAGCGGAGTGCGAGGCGCAAAGCGCGTAGTTAATTTAACGTTAACGACGCAAAGGCGGCCTTAACGAGCGCGAAAACGCCCTCTCGGCATGGACGCTGCAAATCCCCTCCTGCACAACAACACAAGGGATCGCGGGTGCACTGAAGCGGGACAGGTCTGTCCCTTCGCGGTTGCACCCCGGGGTAAGCGTTCAGTCATGAAACATCCGTCGAGCCGCGCGTTCTTCGCGTATTGGGACAAGAAGCGCGGCGCTGCACGGGCCCCTGACAGGGCCGACATCGATCCGGCCGCGGTCCGCGGCCTGCTCGGCGACATCTTCGTGCTCTCCTGCGAGCCGAACCTCGGCTTCCCGTTCCGTGTCGCCGGCACGCGGGTCTGCGCGCTGGCGGGACGTGACCTCAAGGACCAGAGCTTTGCGGCGCTGTTCGACGATTCGAGCCGCAGCGAGATCGACGAGATCACAACCATCGTCGCCGACGAAGTGTTAGGTGCGATCGCCGGCGTCACCGCCGCGCGCGAGGACGGCAGCAAGGCCCATCTCGAGCTGTTGCTGCTGCCGTTCAACGCCCGCCCGCACACGCCCGTGAGCGTGACGGGCGTACTTGCGCCGTTCGACGACGAATGCGGCGCGCTGTCAGCCTTCACCCTCAGCTCCTGGCGCTATCTGCACCAGCCGGAGAAACTCCTGCCGCGCGCGATCCGCAAACTGCAGATCGCTCGCGGGCTGATGGTGTATGAGGGACTGAGATAGTCTCCGTCCGGCGCGCGGCATCGCGCAAGAGAACGCGCCGCGCGACACATCCACGCGCGTGCCGATGTCCGTTTTTGCCGGATCTGCGTCATTCCTGATGTCGTTGCCAAGAGTTAGCTTCCACCTCGCGTGAAGCAACGAGGATCGGGTGACATCATCATGACATGGCGCATTCTGGCGTGGAGCGGCGTCGGCTGCGTGGCATTGCTGGCCGCAATCGGCGGAACCTGGCTGTTCCTGCTGCCGGGCTCGCCGGCTCGGGGAACCGCGCCTGCGATATCCAAAGACGAGACGGAGGCAACGCTCGCGGCACTGAAGCCGCCAAAACGCAAACGTCCCCTGATCGCCATCGTCGGCATCAATGACATGAGCGAGACGACCGACTATCTGATGCCATACGGCATCCTCGCGCGCGCCGACGTCGCCGACGTCCTCACATTGGCAACGCAGCCTGGACCCGTCACGCTTTATCCCGCGCTGAAAGTGCAGCCGCACGCGACCATCGCCGAGTTCGATGCCGCGCATCCTGAAGGCGCCGACTACGTCATCGTGCCCGCGATGAGCCGCGAAGACGATGCGGCGGCCTTGCAGTGGATCAAGAGCCAGGCCTGCAAGGGCGCGATTGTCATCGGCATCTGTGTCGGCGCCAAGGTCGTTGCCAACACCGGGCTGCTCGACGGCCGGCAGGCCACCACGCACTGGTATTCCGTGCGCGATCTGCAAAAGCATTCCACGATCCGCTATGTCGCGGACCGCAGGCTGGTGATCGACCGCGGCGTGGCGACGACGACCGGCATCACCGCATCCATGCCGATGGCCCTGACCCTGGTCGAGGCCATCGCCGGCCGCGCCAAGGCCGAGGCGGTCGCCCGCGAGATCGGTCTTGCGCATTGGGATGCGCGCCATCGCAGCGAGGCGTTCCAGTTCACACGCCCCTTCGCGCTGACGGCAATCGGCAACACGCTCGCATTCTGGAACCGCGAGCAACTCGGAATCGCGCTGACGCCTGGTATCGACGAGGTCTCGCTCGCGCTGATCGCCGACGCGTGGTCGCGCACCTACCGCTCGCGCGCCCTCACCTTCGCGGCCACCGCAGAGCCGCAGACTAGCCGCAGCGGTCTTCGCATCCTGCCGGACAAGGTTGCGGCCGATTGGCCCGCAAAGCTGACCCAGCCGGCCGCAATCGACCTGCCGCCGGCGCGAGCTCTGGACCAGACGTTGCGTGCCATCGACGTGCGCTACGGACCGCGCACCGCCGACTTCGTCGCGATGCAGCTCGAATATCCGAGATAAAGGCGGAACGCCGTTACGGTATCGCCAGATGCCAGGCGCGACCCGGCATTCCTGAGACGCCGGCAAAGATATTTTTCGCTGCAAGCGCTGGCGCAGCAGAATACACTGGCCGACCGAGACGGAAGACGAAGAGACATGAGCAAGCCGCATTGGCGTCCCGCGCGAGCATCCGACCTGCCCGCGATCAACGCCATCGCGGCGCGGATACATCCTGATCTTCCTGAACGGCCCGAAGTGTTCGCCGAGAAGATGTGGCTCTATCCCGAAGCATGCCGCGTGCTCGTTGCCGACGATGCGATCGCCGGCTACGGTTTTTCGTATCCCTGGAAGCAGCACCGGATTCCGCCGCTCGACGGTTTCCTCGCGCGATTGCCTGACGATGCGGATTGCCTCTATGTCCACGACGTCGCCGTGTTGCCGGATTTTCGCGGCGGCGTTCTGCGCGCTTATATCGCCGGTATCGAGCAGCTGGCGCGTGCATCGGGCATCGCAACGCTCGCATTGGTCTCGGTCTACGCGACGCGGCCGCTGTGGGAGCGCATCGGCTTTCGGCCGATCGCGGCGGACGCGGAACTGCGCGCAAAGCTCGCATCCTATGGCGAAGGCGCGACATACATGCTGCGCGACCTTACCGCGGCGTAACGTCCCTCCACGGCAAGCCGGCTCACGCGGGCGTGAAGCGGCGCCGTCGAACCGGGTCAGGTCAGGCTCCGTCGAAGGTGTGTGCGAGCCGTTCCGGTCTCGCCAAACCGAGGCTGGAGACTATCCATGAAGCTCACATTGTCGAAAGTCGCCTTGATTGCATGCGTCGCGACGAGCGCGTTCGCCGCGTCCAGCGCCAACGCGGCGCAACACCGAACCTACGGCTGCGAATTCGGGTTCTTCGAAGGCTGCGGCAGCGTCGTGGAGACGCAGAACCCGGGGCGCTCACGCCACGTCGTTCGCCTCAGCCACGATACCTCGCCAACCTATATGAAGCAGACTGACCCGCGCTACAGCTCGTCGATCCGCGACGCCGGCGGTGGCGGGGGCGGTGGTGGCGGCGGAGGTGGTGGTGGCGGTGGCCGCTGAACTCACACCTGACCTTTCAGATGGTGCCGCCGGTGCAATCCGGCGGCATCAGTGCTGTCAGCCCTGCACGGCAGAAGCTCAACCGCGATGCTTCTTCTTGGCCTTCTTTGCCGGTGCGCCCTTCACGGTCCAGGGGGTGACCGATGATGGCTCTGCGTGGCCCGGCCGATGCTTCTTTTTCTTTCCGAAGGAAGGAGCCTCGTCGAATTTCGGCGCGCGCTCGCCATGGGGCTTGCTGCGCGATTTGAATCCGCTTGTCTCGCGTGGACGTTCGTCGCGCCGTTCACGATGCTCGCCGGCCTCGCGCCGGGGCGCATGGGACCGTTCTTCCGAACGCTCCTGTCGCTGCGGCGCGTCCGCCATCGGCTCAAGGCGGATATTGTCTTCCTTGTCCGGACGCTTGATCTTGGTGGCGAAGGAGTCCGCGACCCGCGCAGAGATTTCGAACTCGGTGGTGGTGTCCATGATCTTGATCGCGCCGATGTCGCCCTTGTCGATGCCGCCGCGACGGCAGATCATCGGCAGGAGCCAGCGCGCTTCGGCGTTCTTCTTTCGTCCGATGTTGGCCCGGAACCAGACGCTACCGTCCGCCATGCCGTGTTTCGACGACGATTTTCCCGATTTGGGCCGAGGCCTTTCAGGACGATCATCGCCCCCCCTGTCCTGGAACTTGTCCCGCCCGCGATCGTCACGCGGCCGGCTGGTTCGCTCGCCGGGGTCGATGATGTCCTCGGGCGACGGCAGCCGCGCGCGGTAAAGCCGCGCCAGTGCGGCGGCGATATCCTCGGCCGATCGCTCGGCCAGGAGTGCCTGGGCCAGAGCCAGATCGTCGGCGGTCGTCTCCTCGGTGAACAACACGTCCTTCATGCGATCGTGATCGAGCTTGCGGATTTCCTCGGCCTGTGGCGCCGTGCCCCAGACCGCGTCGGTTCCCGAGAGATTGAGCAGCAGCTCCGCACGCCGTCGGCGTGCCGGCACCACCAGCAGAACGCTCGTCCCCTTGCGGCCCGCGCGCCCCGTTCGGCCCGAGCGATGCTGCATCACCTCGGCGTCGTTGGGCAGGTCGGCATGAATGACGAGGTCGAGGCTCGGCAGGTCGATGCCGCGGGCGGCGACGTCCGTCGCGACGCAGACGCGGGCGCGTCCGTCACGCAGCGACTGCAGCGCCATGGTACGCTCGTTCTGCGTCAATTCGCCTGAGAGCGCGACCACGGAGAAGCCGCGCTCCAGCAGCGCCGCTTGCAAATGCCTGACGTGATCGCGTGTGCTGCAGAACACGAGAGCACTCGGTGCCTCGTAGAAGCGCAGCACGTTGACGACCGCGTGCTCGACGTCACCGGGCGCGACCCGGATAGCGCGATACTCGATGTCGGCGTGACCGCCCTCGTCGCCGGCGACCTCGATCCGGAACGCCTGCTGCTGGTATTGCTTGGCCAACGCGACGATGCCGCGCGGGAACGTCGCCGAGAACATCAGGGTGCGGCGCGTCTCCGGCGTTGTCTTGAGGATGAATTCCATGTCCTCGCGAAAGCCGAGATTGAGCATCTCGTCGGCCTCGTCGAGGACGACCGCTTTCAATTCCGAGATGTCGAGACGGCCGCGCCGCAGATGGTCGCAGAGCCGGCCGGGCGTGCCGACCACGATATGGGCGCCGGCCGCCAGCTCGCGCTGCTCGCCGCGCGGATCCATGCCGCCGACGCAGGAGACCACGCGCCCGCCCGCACGCCCGTAGAGCCATGCGAGTTCGCGCTGGACCTGCATGGCGAGCTCGCGGGTCGGTGCCACGATGAGGGCGAGCGGTGCGCCCGCCCGCTCGAACCGCTCGGCATCCCCGAGCAGGTCCTTGGCCATGGCAAGGCCATAAGCGAGTGTCTTGCCGGAGCCGGTCCGCGCCGAAACCAGGAGGTCGCGATCGCTAGCCTCGTCCGCGAGCACGGCGAGCTGAACGGGGGTCGGTGAATCATAGTTCCGCTCGGCCAAAGCTTGGGCGAGCGGCGGGGTCAGGGCCGGAAAAGACACGGGATGGAAAACCTTGGTTAATTCAGGCGCGCAAACGGTGAACCGGCGGGCCTGAGCTCGTGGGGGGCAAACGGCCCGGCCGCACGCTGGATTTGATCTGGCCGCTCTTTACGCCAAACGCTCGGAAATCACCATGCCTATGATGCATGGCTTCGCAAAAAGAGCCGCGCCTAAAGGTTGCAGCTGGCTTTGCGCCACTTCGGACAGGTTAACGGATAGGGTCTTGTCGCCTCGGCCATCCCTTCCCAGATTGTGCCTCACGAGGAGCAAAGGGGGACACATGGCCGACAGCATATCGCTCGCCGACAAGCTCGCGACTTTTCACGACCATTGGTCGCCGCGGACGGTCACGACCTTCAATGATTGCGACGTGATGGTGGTGAAGGTGATGGGCGAATTCACCTGGCACAAACACGACGACACCGACGATTTCTTTCTCGTCCTGAAAGGCCGTCTGGACATCGAGTTGCGAGACCGCACCGTGACGCTCGGTCCGGGCGAGCTCTACGTCGTGCCCAAAGGGGTCGAGCATCGCCCGGTGGCACGCGAGGAGGTTCACCTGATGCTGATCGAACCGACCGGCACTCCGAACACGGGCGACAAGGCGACTGCCGCGGCGCGCAAGCTCGTGTAGGAGGCGTATCGCCGGGCGATGCGAGAACAATTCGCGCAGCCGCTCCTTTAATCCCGAGACGTCGCCAGTCTGCTGAAGCTGCTGACCAGCCTTGCTCTTGCCCGCGCAACACTGTCCCTCACCGCGCGGCTCACGACACGGATAGCGCGCCAGGCTTCGGTTGCTTGTATCCACGCCCTCACCTCCGCGAACTTCCCGTACGCCCAGGCGAAAGCCGGAATCCTC
Source organism: Bradyrhizobium sp. 199 (assembly GCF_023073355.1). Classification (GTDB taxonomy): domain Bacteria; phylum Pseudomonadota; class Alphaproteobacteria; order Rhizobiales; family Xanthobacteraceae; genus Bradyrhizobium. The sequence goes on along the minus strand of NZ_JADPJI010000005.1, from coordinate 626,696 downwards.
ATCAGCTTGTCACGCGTGAGGTGGAACAGGCGTTCGACCAGCACCAGCTTGAGCAGTTCGCCGACGATGAAAGTCACAGCACCGCTGACAACCTGGCCAGTTGCGGCGAGGTACGCCGCCACCGGCTTGACCGGCTCCAGAATGATCACGGGCACGGAAAACAGGGCGAGCGACGCATAAGGCGGCAGCGACCTGATCCAGGTTCGGAGTCGCTCCAATACTAGATGTCGCTCCATCCAGCGCGAAATCGGCTTGGCCACGGCCATGAAGACCGCATCCACCAGGAAGTAGATCGCAGCGAGGATGTAAGTGAGTGGTTTCAGGATTCGCTTCACGGCACCTCTCCCGCAAAGTCAAAGCGGGAGCTTGGGCCTAAGTTTCACCTCGGCGTGAATAGTTCGGGGAAATCAGATGGAACTTTTTGGGCATCGCTCGTCAGATCTCCGCATAGATCTCCAGCAGATTGCCGTCGGGATCGCGGAAGAACAGGGTGCGATGGCCGAAGGTTTGGTTCGTCGGCGGCGATAGCAGCGCAACCCCTTGCCGCACGAGTTCGTCGGCGCACGCATCGACTTCGGCCGCGGAAACCTTGAAGGCCAGTTGGAGCGAGGCACTGCCCGCCGGCATCGGCGCATCAGCAGCAGTGCGGTGCGGCCGTGCCAACGCCAGCGTGTTGGGGCCGATGCCGAACTCGATCCAGTTCGGCGAAAGCTCACGTAGCAGGGATAAGGCGAGAACGTCCTCATAGAACCGGCGCATCTCGGCCATATCGCGCACGAAGATGACGGTGTAGTCGATCGCGCGGATGCCGTGGAAGGGGGAGCGAGCGCGCAGGGCTTGTTCGGTTGTCATGATGGCCTTCTTCCACACTCCGGCTCGTAGCCCGCGTGAAGCGAAACTGAATGCGGGACCGGCGGCCCCGGATTACGCTTCGCTCCATCCGGGCTACAAGGGTGGAGACTAACGCAGCAGCCCGCCACCATAGCGCAGCTCGTAGAGCTTGGCACCATCAAGCCGCGCAATCGTCTCGACGCCATGGAAACGATCGAGCGCGCCTTCGACTTCGTTCCGATAAATCATGTCCGCCTGCGCGAACAGAGGCGGTCCCCGGTAGGGCTGCTCGACCCGTACGCCGAGCAGCGCCTGGCGCAGGAATTGGTAGATCGCGAGGAAGGTCTGCCGATCCCTGATCTCCGCGCGGACGCCGCCGCTGTAGCTCATCGACCAGATCACACGTTCGTCTCGCGACACGGTCTCCTGTCCGACGAAAAATCCCATCCCGAAATAGATATCGCGATAGATATAAGGCGGCGCGCGATGCTCGAGCTGTTTGGAGCCAGCGAGCAACGGCGAAGTCATGGTCGCATCGTCATCGCGGCCGGCATAGGTGCGCAGCTTGGCCTCGACCAGGAACGCCGCGAGATCGTGCGGGATCGCTGGCATCTTCTACTCCACCAATTCCGGCCATGGCACGATGGTCGACTTCACCGTCTTCATCGCCATCGCGTCCCGCACCGCCTGCGCGACGCCCTCTTCCGTGAACGGATAGATCGTCTGCATCTTCAGCCAGGGATATTTGTTCGCCGTCCGATAAAGCATGTCGACGCCGAGCGGCAGGTCGTTGCCGGTAAAGCCCCAGGATCCGAGCACGTTGAGATCCTTGGTGCAGATGCGGTGCCAGGAGGTGTCGATCGAGCCGGCATCGGTGAACTGGCCCATCTCGACATAGGTGCCGCCGTCGCGCAGCATCTCGATGCCCTCCGGGCCTGCCGTGGGATGGCCCGAGCAGTCCATCACGAGATCGGCACCGAAGCCGCCCACGATCTCGCGCACGCGCGCAATGCGCTCCTGCGGCGATTTGATCTCCTCGATGTTGACGGTCGCCTCCGCGCCGAACTCACGGGCGAGCTTGAGCCGCGGCTCCTCCGGCGCCCCGACGCAGATCACGCGCCCTGCCCCCATCTCCGTTGCGGCCGCGACCGCCAAAATGCCGATCGGACCCGAGCCCTGGATCACCACCGTATCACCCCAACTGAAACCGCCGGCGCGGCTGGCGCGGTTGAAGGCGCGGATGCAGGAGGTCAGCGGCTCGGACAGCGCCCCCAGTCGCAGCGACATGTCGTCGGGCAGCTTGTAGATCTTGGTGCCCGGCAGCATGTCGAGATCGACATAGACATATTCGGCCCAGCCGCCCCACATGTGCGGCGCCTTGTCGAAGCCGAGATAGCGGCCGTAATAGACCGGCGTCAGGCACTTGTTGGCGGTTTGCGGATAATGGATGCAGTAATAGCAATGGCCGCACGGCATCAGCGGCGGGATCATCACCTTCGAGCCGACCTTCAGCGGCTTGCTCATGAAGTCCTCGGTGAACTCCTCGCCGCATTCGACGATGATGCCGCCGAGTTCGTGACCGAGCGTGAACGGCCAGGGCAGCGGCTTCGGCCAATGACCTTTCAGGATGTGCAAGTCGGTGCCGCAGACACCGCAGGCGCCGACCTTGATCAGCGCGGCCTTGCGGCCGACCTTCGGCCACGGCACGGTGCGGATGACGGGCTCCGAGCCGGGACCAGCATGGGTGCAGACGCGAATCTCTAGCATGGCTGTTCCCCAATACCCGTCTGTTATGATCGATTGGTGCGGGCTGAGGCGAAGCGTATGTGAGATGCGCGCGCATGCCAAGCCGGCGGTCTCGTAGCCCGCATGAGGCGACTTGTCCGCCGTAGCTCAACGAGCGAAGGCGGAAGCGACATGCGGGAGCGACGGCCCCGGATAGCTGCGCTCATCCCGGCTACAAAGGAGGGCTGCGCCAATGCTGCGTGATTATCGTGCCGATGATGCCGAGGCGGTCGTGCGCGTCGCGCTGGCGGCGTTCGCGGAATTCGAGCAGCATTATTCCGACTGGCCCTTGTTCAGAACCCATGTCGCAAAAATGCCGGAGCTTGCCAGGACCGGCGAGATCATCGTGGCCGAGGATGGCGGGCGCATCGTCGGCGCGGTCGCCTATGTCGACCCGCAAGCACCGAAGGCTGCCTTCTTCGATCCGGCCTGGCCGGTCATCCGCATGCTCGTGGTCGATCCCCTCGCGCGCGGCCAAAGCATCGGCCGGCAACTGACCGAAGAGTGCCTTCGCCGGGCCGAGCGTGACCAGTCTGGCGTCATCGCCCTGCATACGACGCCGATCATGACGGTCGCGCTGCCGATGTATCTGCGGATGGGATTTGCCAGGGTTGGCGACGCGCCGGACATTTTGGGCGTGCCGTATGCGGTGTACGTGAAGTCGCTGGCGTAGAGCTGCACTCGTAGTCGACCACGACGGCCGCCGCAGCATTGCATGGCTGATGTTCGAGCACACCCAAGTATCTTGAGCGCCGTCCGGCGAACGTGTAAGGCCGCAAGGGTCTCACCCAGGTGATCGCTTGAACCCCCTGCCCCAAAATCCCGTCGCTGCGTCCGGCTCGTTCGCGGCGATGAAGTCGGTGCCGTACCGGCTCCAGTTCATGGCTTATGTGCTGGCGATGATGGCCGACAACATCGAACATGTGATCAGCTATTGGGTGGTCTTCCAGAAATTCCATTCGCCGGCGCTGGCGGGCTTTGCGGTGCTGTCGCACTGGTTGCCGTTTCTGCTGTTCTCGGTCGCGGTTGGCGGGCTCGCCGACCGGTTCGATCCCCGCCGTATCATCCAGTGCGGCATGCTGCTGTTCATTGTGGCATCAAGCGGATGGGGCTTCTTCTTCATCACCGACACGATCCAGATGTGGCACGCGATGCTGCTGCTGGTGATCCATGGCTGCGCCGGCGTGTTGTGGCAGACGCCGAACCAGCTGCTGCTGTACGACCTCGTCGGCCCCGCCGACCTTCCAAGCGCGGTGCGGCTGAACGCGATGGCCCGCTATCTCGGCATCCTGGTTGGACCTGCCGTCGGGGGAATTATCATGCTGACGCTCGGCACCTCGCACGGCATCATCTTCAACACGCTATTCTATCTGCCGATGTTGCTGTGGCTGTTCTGGGCGCCGATGCGCGACAATAGCGCGGCGGTGCGACGCTTTGCCGTGCGCGGCCTTGCCGACATCGTGCTGACCATCCGCGCCATCGGAACCCAGCCGGTGCTGACCGCGATGACGTGGCTTGCCGGCCTCACCTCGTTCATGATCGGCAATGCCTACCACGCCCAGATGCCGGGCTATGCCGGCGATCTCGGCCATGGCGATCCCGGCGTCTCCTATAGCGTGCTGCTCGCGGCCGACGCCGCCGGCGCGCTGCTCGCCGGCATTGCGCTGGAATCCTGGGGACGCCTCAAGGGCACGCCGCGCACCGCGATCATGCTCGCGATGCTCTGGAGCGTGGCGCTGCTCGGCTTCGCCGTGGTGCCGATCTATCCGGTTGCAATCGCGCTCTTGTTCTGCGCGGGCTTCTTCGAGCTGTCGTTCAACACCATGGCGCAGGCTCTGGTGCAGCTGAATGCGCCGCACGACATCCGCGGCCGCGTCGTCGGACTCTATAATATGGCCGGGCTCGGGATGCGGGCCTTCAGCGGCATCACGGTTGGGCTATCAGGCGCGGCGATCGGCATCCACTGGTCGCTCGGGCTGTCGGCCGCGGTGCTGCTGGCGCTGTTGTGTCTGCTGTATCGGCGCGCGGCGAAGAAGACAGTCGGTTGACTCCGGCCTCTCTCCACCGCACGCTCGGCACAGGGCTCGGGGGAGATGAACGTTGCGCAATCGCTGGGGCATTCTTGCGATCCTGTTCGTCGTGCGCCTCACCATCGCCTTCCAATTCCAGAGCGTGGCCGCGGTCGCGCCGCTGCTGCAACAGACTTTTGGCGTCGGGCTGGCCGATATCGGCATCCTGATCGGGCTCTACTTCGCGCCAGGCGTCGTGCTGGCGCTGCCGGGCGGCGCGATCGGCCGAAGGCTTGGCGACAGGCCGACGACGATCGCCGCACTGTTGCTGATGACGGCGGGCAGCCTCGTAATGGCCACGACCGACGTCTGGGGCTGGCAGCTGGCGGGCCGGCTCGGCTCCGGCGCCGGCGGCGTGCTGCTGACGGTGCAGCTTACCAAGATGGGCACCGACTGGTTCGCGGGTAAGGAGATCGCAACCGCGATGGCGATCTTCGTCAACTCATGGCCGGCCGGCGTTGCGATCTCACTTCTGGTGCTGCCGGCGATCGGCACCGCCTACGGCGCAGGCGCGGTGTTTCTGGCGGCCGGCGCGCTGACGGCGATGGGCATCGTGCTGATCATGCTCTATCAGCCCCCGCCGGGAGCGACCGCCAGCGCGGTGGGCTCTGGCCGGCTCGATCCCCTGGCGCTGCTGGCGGTGATCGTCGCGGGTATGATCTGGGGTCTCTACAATGTCGGCTTCGCGATGATCTTCTCGTTCGGCCCGTCGCTGCTGGCCGAGCGCGGCTGGAGCATTGCGGCGGCGGGATCGGCGATCAGCCTTGTGATGTGGCTGTCGGTGATCTCGGTGCCGACGGGCGGCTATCTGGCCGATCGGTTCAAACGCCCGCTCGTGCTGGCGGGCGCGGCCAGCCTCATGGTGGCCGGACTGCTGGCGTGGCTGACCCGGTCCGACGCCGTGATCATGATCCTCGTCCTGATCGGCCTGATCGGCGGCCATCCGGCCGGCCCGATCATGAGCCTGGCCGCCCGCGTGCTCGCGCCGGAGACAAGGGCGATCGGGATGGGCGTGTTCTACACACTCTTCTATGCCACGATGATGCTGGGCCCGGCGGTGGCGGGCCGGCTTGCCAAATCGGTCGGAAGTGCAGCGGTCGCGCTCGACCTGGGCGCACTGACGGTGCTGGCCTGCCCGCCCTTGATGTGGCTTTTCGAGCGCATTGTGTCTGTCCGTGACCGCCGCGTCCAATCCTAACGCGGCATTAACCCTGTGGACCTTAGGGTCGTCCCGGACTCCGCCCGGGCGGGGGGTCGGGTGTTGAAAATGGCGTTGGCGAACAAAAAATTTCTTCCGGCCGCCGAAGAGCGTCGGCGTTTCCAGCGGGTGAAAGTGCACCTGCTCGGCCGCTACATGCTGCCCGACCGCCGCGAATTCCCCTGCCAGGTGATCAACATGTCGCCGGGCGGGCTGGCACTGCTGGCCCCCGGCATCGGCAATGTCGGCGACCGCGTGGTCGCCTATCTCGACCATATCGGCCGGGTCGAAGGCAAGATCACCCGCATCATCGACAACGGCTTCGCCATGACGGTCGGTGCCACGCCCCGCAAGCGTGACAAGCTCGCGGCACAGCTGACCTGGCTCGCCAACCGCGACATCCTCAATTTGCCCGAGGACCGCCGCCACGACCGTATCGTGCCGCGCAACCCGATCGCGGTGCTGACGCTCGAGGACGGCACCAAGATGACCTGCCGCATCATCGACCTGTCCTTGTCCGGTGCTGCCATTGCGGCGGAGAACCGGCCGCCGCTGAAGTCGACGGTTTTGCTCGGCCGGGTCCAGGGCCGCGTGGTCCGAAACCTCGAAGACGGCTTCGCCCTGGAGTTCGTCCACGCGCAGCCGATCGAAACACTCGAAGAGAGCGTTACCGCGCGGTAAAGCGCGACGACGTCAAAACCACTGTATTTCCAGCCCTAGAGGCGGCCTCCGCGATGCGGACGCCGCCTTTTTCGTGCGTGGTGACGGGTCCCACGCCGGTTAACGCGCAGCCGGTTTGCGCCCGGAAATCGTGTTCCGCCAGCGTCTGCGCGTTAACAGATAAAATTTGAATCAATTGCAGCCATTTCAAATTTTATGAGAATTCGATTCAAGTATAGATCGAATTCGCCGCGCCTTTTACTTGTATTCGTCTCGACTTGACTTGGCTGACTTAGCGGCAACTCAAAAGCTCCGTGCGAAATGTGGTCCCAACAAGAAACGGGGGCCGCAATGTTTGATTTCAGGGGACAGGGGAAGGGATTGGCGCTCGCCGCCATGCTCTTCGGGATCGGCGCGACAGCGCAGGCCGGCGAAGGCCGTCTGCTCTACGCGAGCCTCGGTGACACCACGCGTGCGCCGATCGGCTGGGTCGAGTTCTGTGCGGACAATACCGCGCAGTGCCAGGGCGCACCGGCGCAGCCGCGCGACATCGTGATGTCGCAGGCCGCATGGCGCGACCTCGTCAAGGTCAATCGCTGGGTCAATGAGACCGTCAAGCCTTTGACCGACCAGGAGCACTGGGGCGTGATCGAGAAATGGTCGCTGCCGACCGACGGCTACGGCGATTGTGAAGACTACGTGCTGTTGAAGCGCAAGATGCTGATCGATGCCGGATGGCCGCGCCAGGCCCTGCTCATCACCGTCGTGCGCGACAAGAAGGGCGAAGGACACGCGGTACTGACGGTGAAGACCGACAAAGGCGAGTTCGTTCTCGACAATCAGAACGAGAACGTCGTTGCCTGGACCGAGACCGGCTACCGCTTCGTCAAGCGCCAGTCGCAGAGCGATCCCAACGTCTGGGTCTCGCTCGGCGATACCAGGCCGGCGGTCTCCACCGCCAGCGCAAAAGATTAGCAACGATACAAGGAGTTACGCGACCCGGTCACATCCCCACCCCTCCCCGTCCCAGACCGGTTCGCGCGCGCCCAGCCATCCCCCAATGGCTGGGCGCAACTTTTTTGGGGATGCGCGATCAGTCCTGCTGCGTCTGCCGCGCCCACGGCACACGCGCGCCGGTAAAATCGCGCCAGGTGCTTCGCAAGACCGGCTGCACGCCGACGGATGCACGCGCCTGCCAGCCGGCAATCGCCGCCGCGGCAATCGCGCTGCCGGGCTCGGCATCGAGCCTCTCGAGCAGTGAGGCCGTGACCGCCATGTCGTTGAACGCGCCGAGCTCCTCCTGCAGATCGGCAAGCCGGCGCGAGAAGCGCCGCGTGGACTTGCGGTCCTCATACAGCGGCAGCAGGAATTCGCCGAGATAGCGCAGCCGCTTGGTCGCGAGCCGAACCCTATGCAGCTCGTCGATCGTGAGCGACTTGAAGCGGCGGCCGCGCTTGAGCACCTTCGCGTGCTGCTCCGACAGGATGCGCTGGGCGAAATTGACGGCGGGCTCGGCGAGCTGGCCGAGATCTTCGGCGGCAACATCGTCGCGCCATCCCCGCGTCTGGATCCAGTGACCGAGGCCGATCAGGAACAGGGCGCAGCGGCGATCATCGAGCGCGCGCTGCGCCCTGCGATAGGCCTCGGACTGGCCCCTCGCTGCCGCCCGGTCGAGCGCATCGAAGCCGGTGACCGCGGGACAGGCTTTTGCGATCGTCGGCAAGGTCTCGAGCCGGAATACATCCCAATCGCGCGCGGCGGACAACTCTCGCGCCAGCCATTTTGCCTCCGACCGCAGTGCATCGAGATTGTTGAGCGCGCCGACCGATCGCATCAGATCGAGCGCCGATCTCAGCCGGCGCAGCGAGACACGCAGCTGATGCACGCCTTCCGGATTGCGGCCGTCCTCGGCCGCCGGCCGCGCCTGCAGCAGATGAAGCAAGCAGGAGCGCAGGATCGCCGCGAAGGCTTCGTCGAGCGTCACCGACGGATCGAGGCGAAGTTTTCGCGGACGACGCGCCCCCGGCGCCAGATCGGCAGCAAGGTCGAAGCCGCGCGCGGACTTGCTGCGGATCGACGGCTTCACCGCCCCCTGCTCCGCAAGCAGCAAGGCGACCTCGTAAATCGTGCTCGCGCTGCCGCTCTTGAGTTCGAGCTCGATTTCGCTCACCGGCAGCGAGCGGTCGCCGGCCGTCAGCTCGCCCTGGTCGAACGCGACTTCAACCGTGCCGGTCGGCAAGTCGATCATCCGCGCATGGCGATGGATGTCGGCGGTAAAGACGGCTTCGAGCGGATGCGCTTCGAGGGAGCCGCGAAGCTTCTCCGGAAGGAAGGGCATCGCCAGAGCGAGATCGGGCGCAAGCGACGGCACCTTCGCCTCCCACTCGCCACGGCGCAGCGGATCGTCAGCAACCTCGGTCTTCAGGGTCTGCACGAAGCGCGCGCCGCTCTGGCGAACACGCAGGCTGAGGCCATTGCGCCGGAGTGTGCGTTCGGGCGTGTCGTAGTACACCGACTTGAGATGTTTTCGCGAGCCTTTGTTGCGCGCGTGCGCCGCGATGACCGGCGCGGCGTGGAAATGCGCCATACGCTCGGGATCGACGACGAGCTTGAGTTCGATTTCACTGGCGGGCCGTGGGGCGGTGACCAACTGAGCCGGCGCGGGGGTTGCGTATTGCGACGGCGTCTGATCGATCACAGCGCCCTCGACCTTCGCGGGTTTCGCGCCCTCCTCACCTTGCCTCAGGAAGCGGGCGGCCACTTGCGTTCTCTTGTTGTCCTTTGGAGCAGGATTCCTGTTCGGCGCGCTCCGGGTCTTGCGGGCCGCCGTTGCATCTGACTTTAGCATTTACGGTACATGACAATTCGAGGCAGAGCGACAGCATATAGCCGGTGTAGCTCGCCAGGAATAGTCGCGTTAAGCCGCACCGCTGTTGACTGGTCCGGCGGTTCCGCCATTGGGTAGCGGCACAGGCAATCACAAGGAGCTGCCATGACGTCGTTCCGTCCCGTCATCGCGTTATCCAGGGGTCTCGAAGTCCTGCGGGTGATCAACCAGGAACGGCAGCAAAGCGAGCGCCTCGTTGAACTCACGCGCCGAGCACATCCGCGAGCCGCAGCTCGTCGGTGGCGGGGTCCTTCAGGAACAGCTCGGCCTCGATCTCGTCCAAATGCGACAGCATCTGCGCGCGCGCGGCCTCTCTGTCGCGCTTGCGGATCGCGGCGACGATGCCGGCGTGATGATCGGTGCCGCAGGCCGGCGTGTCGTGGCGGCGGTAGAGCAGGATGATCAGCGAGGAGCGCGCGATCAGCTCCTTGAGGAAACCGAGATAAATGCTGTGGCCGCTCATCTCGGCAATGAGCCGGTGAAACTCGCCGGAGAGCCGCACCGAGGCGCGCGCGTCGCCGCGCAGCTCGGCCTCGCGTTCCTCGGCAAGATGCCGCTGGAGACGATCGAGCCAGGCCGGCGACACTGCCTCGCAGGCGTGATCGACGATCGTGGGCTCGATCAGGCGGCGCGCCTCGAACACCTCGCGGGCATCCGCAGGCGTCGGGCGCGCGACAAAGGCACCACGGTTCTTCTCGATGTTGACGATGCCCTCATGCGCGAGCTGCTGGAGCGCAGTGCGAACCAGCGTGCGGCTCGCGCCGTAGATCTCGCCGATCTCGTCCTCGCCGAGTTTCGTGCCCGGCAGCAGGCGATGCTCGAGGATCGCCGCGGTCACACCCTCCCGGATGCGGCTGACGCGATCGCTCGCATCTGGCGCGTCGGATTTGGGGCGGGGCTTGGCGGCCATGGGTGTGGGAGCTCATCGGCAACGTTCGAATGTGAATGGTAGTCGACGAGCTGTATCCAATCACAGGCGAAACTTTATACAATCTTCGCCCGTTTTGTGTGCAGAGACTGCGCACGGGGCGGGCAGAACGGATGTACCGGATTCGATCTAACGATCTGACTCCGCTGCACAGTTTCGGAATTTTGCTAGCACGGAGGCGATTGGCACGGACCTTGCGGAGAGAGCGGCAGCACCGCCCCACGTTGGACACGCCATGGCCACTCCCGCCGCTCTCGAACTGGTCGCCGTCACCAAGCGCTATGACACGACGCTGGCGGTCGACACCGTCAATCTGAAGATCCCAGCCGGCACCTATTGCTGCCTGCTTGGCCCGTCCGGCTGCGGCAAGACCACGACCCTGCGAATGATCGCGGGCCACGAGGCGGTCAGCCAGGGCGACATCATCCTCGGCGCGCAGAACGTCACCGACCTGCCGCCGGCCGAGCGCGGCACGGCGATGATGTTCCAGTCTTACGCGCTGTTTCCGCATCTGAGCGTGCTCGACAACGTCGCCTTCGCCTTGAAGATGCGCGGCATCGACAAGCCGACGCGCCACAAGCGCGCCGGCGAATTGCTGGAGCTGGTGGCGATGAGCCCCTATGCGGGCCGGCTGCCGGCGCAGCTCTCCGGCGGCCAGCAGCAGCGCGTCGCGCTCGCTCGCGCGTTGATCACCGAGCCGCAGATCCTCCTGCTCGACGAGCCGCTGTCCGCGCTCGATCCGTTCCTGCGGGTGAGGATGCGCGGTGAACTCAAGCGGCTTCAGCGCGAACTTGGTATCAGCTTCATCCAGGTCACCCATGGCCAGGAGGAGGCGATGGCGCTCGCCGACCACATCGTGGTGATGAACCACGGCCGGATCGAGCAGCAGGGCACAGCCCGCGACATCTTCCACCATCCCCGGACCGAATTCGTGGCGCGCTTCATCGGCGGCCACAACGTGCTCAGCGACGCCGGCAAGCTCATCGCCGTGCGCGCCGATCAACTCGGCATCGCGCCGTTCACCAGTGCTGCGTGCGGTGCGCCCGCGCTGCTGACCCAGACCGAGTACCAGGGCTCCTATGTCGCCGTCTCGCTCACGCTCGACGACGGCACGACCCTGTTCTCCCACGTTCCCGAAGCCACCTTCGACGTCCACCCGTTCCGTCCGGGCGATCGTGTGATGGCCATCTGGGATCCCGCCAAGGCGCAACGCCTGCAATAGCGCCGAACGATCACTGGAATGCGCAACAGAGGAGTGAGCGAAATGACCGAGACGACCAGGAAGACCGGCGTCAGCCGCCGCACGCTATTAAAGGGCACCGCGGGTTTGGCCGGCCTTGCCGCCGGCTCCGGCGCGATCACCGGCTTTCCCTACGTGAAATCGGCTGAGACCAAGGTGCTGCGCTATCTCGGCACCGCCGTGAACGAGGGCGACGACATCTCGAAACAGTGCCTGAAGGACATCGGCATCAAGATCGAATACATCACCGCGACCACCGATGACGTCACCAAGCGCGTGATGACCCAGCCGAACTCCTTCGACGTGCTGGACACCGAATATTTCTCGCTGAAGAAGATCGTGCCGTCGGGCAATATCCTTGCGCTCGATGCCAGGAAGATCAAGGAGTTCGACAACATCACGCCGGTCTTCACCAAGGGCGAGACGCCCGGCGGCAAGAAGATCGGCGGCCAGGGCACCGCGCCCTGGAAGGTGCTCTATCTCGAAGGCAAGGACTCCAAGAAGTTCGCGACCTCGGCGACCGAATTCGTCACGCTGATCCCGACCGTCTACAACGCCGACACGCTCGGCATCCGTCCCGATTTGATCAAGCGGCCGATCAGTTCGTGGTCGGAGCTGCTCAATCCCGATTTCAAGGGCAAGGCCTCGATCCTCAACATCCCCTCGATCGGCATCATGGACGCCGCGATGGTCGTGGAAGCCTCCGGCAAGTACAAATACGCCGACAAGGGCAACATGACCAAGGAAGAGATCGATCTCACCATGAAGGTGATGACCGAGGCGAAGAAGGCCGGCCAGTTCCGCGCGTTCTGGAAGGACTTCAACGAGAGCGTCAACCTGATGGCCTCGGGCGAGACCGTGATCCAGTCGATGTGGTCGCCGGCCGTGACGAAGGTCCGCTCGATGGGCATCGCCTGCACCTTCCAGCCGCTGAAGGAAGGCTATCGCTCCTGGGCCTCCGGCTTCTGCGTCTCCAAGGGCGTGTCGGGTGCGAAGCTCGAATGGGCCTACGAGTTCGTCAACTGGTTTCTATCAGGTTATGCCGGCGCCTATCTCAACCGCCAGGGCTACTACTCCGCCGTGCTTTCGACCGCGAAGGCGCACATGGAGCCCTACGAGTGGGCCTACTGGATGGAAGGCAAGCCGGCCGAGAAGGACATCAAGGCGCCCGACGGCTCGCTGCTCGAGAAGGCCGGCGCGGTGCGCGACGGCGGCTCCTACGAGGACCGCATGGGCGGCGTCGCTTGCTGGAACGCGGTGATGGACGAGAACGACTACATGGTCCGCAAGTGGAATGAGTTCATCGCGGCGTAATGGACATGTCGGAAGAAGTCCTGCAACAGGCGTCCCCGGGCTTGATCCCGGGGTCGGGCACAGCGCGCGCCGTAAAACCGACGCGCCTGTCGCCGTCCTTAATCTCCTGGCTCCAGGCCGGGCCGATGATGCTGGTGTTTCTCGCCTTCTTCCTGATCCCGCTGGTGTTCGTCGTCATCGTCTCGTTCTGGGACTACAACGAATACCAGTTGCTGCCGGCCTTCTCCGGCCGTGGCTACACCGACACGTTCGAGGGCTGCATCGCGCAGCTCCCCGAGCTATGCACGATCGGCAAGACCTATCTGAAGACGCTAAAACTCTGCTTCCTGGTCTGGGCGAGCACGCTGTTCATCGGCTTCTGGGTCGCCTACTTCCTCGCATTCCACGTCAGGTCCAAGACCTGGCAGATGGGCTTGTCGCTGCTGTGCACGATCCCGTTCTGGACCTCCAACGTGATCCGCATGATCGCCTGGATCCCGCTGCTCGGGCGCAACGGGCTGGTGAATTCCGGCCTCGTCAAGACCGGGCTGATCAACCATCCGATCGAATGGCTGCTGTTCTCCGAATTCTCCGTGGTGCTGGCACTGGTCCACCTCTTCACCTTCTTCATGGTGGTGCCGATCTTCAATTCGATGGTGCGTATCGACAAATCGCTGATCGAGGCGGCCTATGACGCCGGCGCCACCGGCTTCCAGACGCTGGTCAACGTCATCATTCCGCTGGCAAAACCCGGCATCGTGATCGGCTCGATCTTCGTCATCACCATCGTGATGGGCGATTTCATCACCATCGGGGTGATGGGCGGCCAACAGATCGCCGCGGCCGGCAAGATCATCGAGACGCGCGTGAACGCGCTGCAGTTCCCTGCGGCGGCAGCCAACGCCGTGATCCTGCTCGTCATCACCTTCCTGATCATCTCCATGATGTCGCGTATCGTCGACATCAAGAAGGAGCTCTAGAGCATGAAGGAAGGACGCCCGCGGTCTTTCTACGTGCTCGCGATCTTCTTCGCGGCCTATGTGCTGTTTCTCTACGGTCCGATGATCGCGATCTACGTGCTGTCATTCCAGGGACCGCAGGGCGGCCTCACCTTCCCGATGAACGGCGTGTCGACCTTCTGGATCGCGAAACTGTTCCAGGGCACCGGCATCGTCGATCTCGGCGCCGCCTTCCGCCGCTCGCTGCTGCTCGGCATCATCGTGATGAGTGTCACCGTCGTGCTCTCGGTCGCCGCCGGCATGGCCTTCCGCAGGAGGTTCAGGGCGCAAAGCGTTTTGTTTTACTCGGCGATCGCAAGCCTGATCGTGCCCTCGATCATCACTTCGCTCGGCATCTCGCTTGAATTCCGCATCATCGACGACCTGATCAAAGCGCATTGGAACGAGAATTTCGAGACCTCGATGGGCCTGCTCACCTCCGGGCTCGGCGCGCACCTGACCTGGACGCTGCCGTTCGGCCTGCTCATCATGTTCGCGATCTTCAACCGCTTCGACCCGAGGCTCGAGGAAGCCGCGCGGGACCTCGGTGCGACGCCGTGGCAGGCCTTCCGTCATGTCGTGCTGCCGATCATCCTGCCCTCGGTGATCGGCATCGGACTGTTCGGATTCACGCTGTCCTGGGACGAGCTCGCCCGCTCCAGCCAGGCGATCGGGGCGGTGAATACGCTGCCGCTGGATCTGCAGGGTCTCACCACCACCGTGACGAACCCTGACATCTATGCGCTCGGCACCGTGATCTCGGCAGTCTCGTTCACGGTGATCACGCTTGCGCTTGGCACCATCCACATGCTCAACAAGCGGCAGGCAGCCAAGGGCTCGGACGCCGGCAAAGGGCTTGTCTGACAAGGGACTTGTCTGATCGAGATGCGACTGCACATCGTCAATCCCAACACCACCACATCCATGACGGCGAAGATCGCCGCCGCCGCGCGCAGCATCGCCCTGCCCGGCACCGTGGTCGACGCGCGCCAGCCGACGATGGGCCCGGTCTCGATCGAGGGATTTTACGACGAAGCCTTCGCCGTCCCCGGCATGCTCGGCTGCATCCGCGAGGCTGATCGCGACGGTGTGGATGCGCACATCATCGCCTGCTTCGACGATACCGGCCTCGACGCCGCGCGCGCGGTCGCAAGGGTGCCGGTGATCGGCATCGGCGAAGCCGGCTTCCACATGGCGAGCCTGGTCGCTGCGCGCTTTGCCGTGGTGACGACGCTCGGTGTCTCCATCGTGCCGATCGCACATAACTTGCGGAAATACGGCCTCGCCGAGCGTTGCGCCTGCGTCCGCGCCGCCGAGGTGCCGGTGCTGGCGCTCGAGGAGCGCAGCACGGAGGCGCTCGCGAAGATCTCCGCGGAGATCACGGCCGCGATCCGTGACGAGCGCGCAGAAGCCATCGTGCTCGGCTGCGCCGGCATGGCCGATCTCGCCAGCGAGCTCGCCGCCACGCACGGCCTGCCCGTGATCGACGGCGTCGCTGCGGCGGTGACGCTGGCGGAATCACTGGTGCGGCTGGGTCTGAAGACCTCCCGGCTCGGCCCCTATGCCGCGCCGCGCTCGAAGACCTATTCCGGGCCGTTTTCGTCGTTTCAGCCCTGAACATGCTCCTCTCGGGGCATTCGGAGGCCGCAAGGCCGGCTGATGGCTGGTTTTTTGGCCCTTAGCCTCTTTTTGGTCCCATTCCTTGTCGAAACGTAACGTTTTCGGGACGCCCCGGCTGCCTCAGGGCTGCCGCTCTTCGCCACTCACCAAGTTTCAATTTGGGTTTTGTCAGCGATGATCGATCTCGCAGAGGACACACGGTCCAATCCCCTTCTCCGTCTCGGCGCCCAGCCCATCGCGCTGACGGCCGCAGCACTCCTGCTCCTGATCGCAGGGGTCACCTCGATCGCGATCTGGCGGGCCACCACCGGCGCGGCACCCGAGACCGACAGGGTGGTGGCATCGCGGCAGCTCCAGGCGCGGACCGCCCAGGCGTCCGAGCAGCTCGTCGAGAAGACCAAGGGGCTGGAGGCGACCCAGCAGGAATCGATCGACCAGCTCCAGGTGGTGCAGGATCAGCTCCTGACCATGAAGCGGCTGATGGCGGCGCAGCAGGCCGACACCAAGCGTCTGTCCGAGCAGGTCGCATCGCTGAACGAGTCCATCGACGGCCTGCGGCAATCATTTGCCAGCGCGCGAGCAACCGAGGCGGAACCGCCGGCAGTTACCCGCAGGAAACCGGCGCGGCATCGCGTCCACGCCAGCGCGCGCAAGCGCTCGCGCGGCTAGCCTGCTGCCAAACGGCGGACTTTATTTTCGCCACTTGTGAACTGGATCACATTCGTCCGTATGATTCCACGCGATGCTTGCCGTTACCGGATGGCGTGAGCCGATTTCAATGTCCGGGGCTGGCAAGGTCGTTGACGGTATACTGCGTCAACGACCTTGTTTTTTACTGGTACGCTATTCGCAGACATCCACACGGCGGGTACGCCAGCCTGCCGGCGTCATGACGCGCTTTCGCGCGACGTAGCAGCCGCCATAACCATCGTTGTAGCCGGTACCATAATAGTAGGGATCGCCGTAGGAGGAGCCGGAGCCGTAATAAGCGCCGTAATAGCCGGCGCCGGTGAAACCCGCCCCGATCGCGAGACCTGGCCAGAACCCGCCGCCATGCCAATGGCCACCATGGCCCCAGCCGCCATGTCCGAACCCCCGCGCCTGGGCCACTTGCGGCGCCAACAGCCCGACTGCCGCGGCGGCCAGCACCACCATCATCATCCTGCGCAACATCACTCGATCCTCCGCGTGGACACGCTCCACACTTCAAAGCAGGACCAAGCTGACGTCACTTGGGCATCCCGGAAAGTCAGCTGCCTCACTTCCGCGCGAGCATTCAGCAGCCGCGGCAGATGCTCTTGAGCTTCTTGTCGAGCATGCGACTTTCGGCGTTGACGGCGGCATCAGTCCCGCCGCCCGTGCCGCTGCCAGCGGTCACTCCGGCGCCTGCGCCCGATGACTGAGCCGTCCCGAGGCCGTTGGTGCCGGGCGGAGGGGCCGGCGAGTTGGCGACACCTCCAGTCGACCTCGCAGGGCCTCCGGTCGATCCGGCAGAACCGCCGGTCGCCTGCGCGAAGGCGACGGCGGGCATCGCGGCGAGCACGAAGATCAGGATCATGGTCTTGATCGAGGCGGTTGCAGGCGATCCGGCCATCGGAATTCTCCTTTGCCGGTCAACAGCGGCGACGAAGTCCAGTTCCGGAACAATTGCCGTCACATCAGCTTGAAAGCCGAGGAGGCAAATCACCATGACCGATCGCGATCCTTTTGCAGAGGGCGAACGTGCCGCGCGCGAGACCATTCCGGCAGAAGCCAATCCGTACCAGAACGGCAGCGACGAGCATGCGCTGTGGGCCGCCGGCCACGAGAAGGTCGCAGGCGCGATCGAAGCGAGCGAGTCCGAGGGCAGCTGATGCGCCGCTTCGGATAGCGCGCATGATGGCGCAAAGCATGATCCGGAAAAGTGCGCAGCGGTTTTCCGAAAGGATCATGCTTAAACAACGACCTAAAGCGCGATGGCGATTCATCCTAATCGCATCGCGCTTTAGCGGAGGATTGAAGCACCCGCGGATGCTTTTACAGTCCAGAACCAGATGCCGGCTGCGCACGGCCTGCGTGCATTTCAGTCGATCCGTTTCAGGCCCTTCTTGAACCGTGGTCCGTTGGCGACATAGAATTTGGCGGCGCTGCCCATCTTCTGGACCTGGGCGTCGTCCAGCGTGCGGATCACGCGCGCGGGGGAGCCGATGATCAGCGAGCGTTCGGGGAACTCCTTGCCCTCGGTGATGACCGAGCCGGCACCGACGATGCTGTTGCGGCCAATCCTGGCGCCGTTCATCACGATCGAACCCATGCCGACAAGGGCGCCGTCCTCGATGGTGCAGCCGTGCAGGATGACGTTGTGGCCGACGGTGCAGTTCCTGCCGATGACGAGGGGAAAACCGAGATCGGTGTGGCAGGTCGAGCCGTCCTGCACATTGGCGCCCTCGCCGATCTCGATCCACTCATTGTCGCCGCGCAGCACGGCGCCAAACCAGACGCTCGCACCCGGCTTCAGGCGCACGCGGCCAATCACGGTGGCGGTCTCGGCGATGAAATAATTGCCGTCGGCGGGAAGATCGGGCGCCTGCCCGTCGAGCTCGTAGATCGCCATGGAGGTCTCCTGTCGCGTCGACCTCAGCCATAGCGAAACGGCGGCGAAGAGGCAAAGGCCGCCGCGCCGGCCGTCCTGCCGGACGTCAGCCCAGAACGCCGGCCGCGCGCAGCGTCATCAGGAAGAAGGTCCCGCTCATCATGCTCCAGAAGCCGGCGATGACAGTCGCCATCATCACGAACTCGGCACGGCGGCTTTCCACGCGCATGCCGCGGAGCGTGTTGCGCATAATGATGAAAGGCGCGGCGAAAACCAGGAACGGCACCGCCGCGAAGGTCTTCGGCGCCACGCCGTCCTGCAACAGGCCAAAGCCGGCGGGCCGCTGCGCCAGCGCCTGGTATCCGTTCACGAGCGCGCCCGCGAGCGCGAAACCAATGCATATCGAGAAGAAGGTATTGAGAGCTTCAGGTGTCATCGGAACGGTCCGCCCTTACGCAACGCCACCGCCTTCCTGTGACAAATCGTGCTGGTTAACGCTACATTATCCTTAAGGGAAGGTTAACACGGCTGTCCCTCCCACGCAGGGCCGTCCCCGCTCCCCGCAGCCGGGAACGCTCCGCGAAATCGCCGCCACATGGCATATTCGCCGCTGATTCGTCGGCCACCGGCCGACACTTCCGGCTCGACTTACGCTAGCTCATGACGATGTTTTCGGCAGCTCCCTTGAGGTCTCCCCGTACGCGCACCCGGACGCATGTCGTCCCGATCGTGCTCGGCGGCATCGCGGCGGCATGCGCGGTCGCGCTCGTCGCCTATTTGTTGTGGCCGACCTGGGGCACCCGCGGCGCGAACGCTCCGGACAAGCTGCCGGTGAGCGTCGGCGGCACGTTGTTCAACGTGCCGACGACCGCGATCCGCATGAAGATCCAGCGGCACTCCGGACCGCAGGAGCGCATCGACCTCGACTTCCTCTATCCCTCCCTGGAGCCGCCGGGCACGCCGAAGCACGTCACCGTCGACACGGTGGAGACGGCGGTGCAAGCGATCGACCGCATCTTCCTGTCGATCGCGGCCCATCACGACGCGCTCTCGCCCGAGCAGCGAACCGCCACGATCTATCCGCGGTATCTCGACCAGGCGACGGCCATGCCGCAGGACGGGCTGACGATGCGGATGTTCCGCAGCGACACGCCCTATGGCAGCGAAGACCTCTATTCCGCCGCAAGCCCGGCGCTGACCGCGCGCTGCACCCGCGATGCGGCGACGCCAGGCATGTGCCTCTCCGAGCGCCGGGTCGGCGGCGCCGACCTCACCTTCCGCTTCCCGCGCAGCTGGCTGTCGCAATGGCATGACGTGGCGGATGCGCTGGACAGGCTGACGGCGCAGCTGCGCGGCCCGAAGGGCTGAGCGGCCCGGTTCTGTGCTTAAGCCAAGCCCTGGACTCTTACGGGCAGCCCGTCGAGCCGCCACGTGATCTGCCCGTCGATTTAGCGTGGGTTCCTTGTCATGCAGGCACCATGCTGATGCACGCGAACAATGGAGGCGACGATCAAGGCTCCCAGTTTAGTAATTTGAATCCCAGGCAGCCGGCCCAACGCAACAATCCCATGTCAGCCAAGTTAGCTTTTCGTCTCATGCACGACGCTGTGCTTGTCCGACTCACGGACCGAACCGGCAGGCATCCGCGACCGAGGTCAGATATGATTCTCCGCAGACGTGACGGTGTGTGGCTGAATGAACCGCAGCGATGGGCAGCAGAGGGTGATGATCTGCGGATAGTCACGGATAAATCCACCGATTTCTGGCGCGAAACCCATTACGGCTTCGATCGCGATAGCGGGCATTTCCTGGGCTTTCCGACAGGCGAAGCATTCACCGCAGATTTGCGTGTTCAGGGCGATTTCCGAGCGCTCTACGATCAGGCGGGGATCATGGTGCGCGTTGACGCGCATCACTGGGTCAAGGCCGGAATCGAACTCTCGGATGGCCGCGCGATGCTCGCGAGCGTGCTGACAAACGGGCGATCAGACTGGGCGACAGCACCTTATGAGCATAATGCCAGCGACTTCCGGGTTCGCGCAACCGTCGCCAACGGTGTACTTCGTCTGCAGGTTTCGGCTGACGGCAAATCCTGGCCCCTCATGCGGCTGGCGCCCTTTCCGAAAGCAAACGCTTACCTCGTGGGACCGATGGCCTGCACCCCCGAACGGGCGGGGCTAAAAGTCGTATTCTCGACGTTTCGTCTGACACCGCCGCTTGGAAAAGACCTGCACGACCTGAGCTGAGCATTTCCCGGTGGTGTCGAGCGGACGCGTCTAGGGTAGATCGAATTACCATCACGGTACGCATCTTGCCGACGAACTCGAGCTCCTCGACCGGCCGCCAGCAACGGGAGGCGTAATAGCGTGGCAACATACTGCCGCGGCGCGGCTACGCATTCTTACAAGGAAGTAAACGCACGGAGCCGCGTCCGCACGGCCCCGTCGAACGGCACGATTACCGAACTACTCCTGATCGACGAGATCGTCCTCGAGAATCGCCATCTGGAATTGGAACGAGCGATCGTCGTCCTCGTCGTCGACGAACAGCACGCCGATGAACTCTTCACCGATATAGACCTCGGCGGAATCGTCCTTCTTCGGCCGCGGCACGACGCGGATCTTGGGATTGCCGAATACGCGCTTCAGATATGCATCGAGCTTTCTGACTTCTTTGACGTCCACGGCAAGTCTCCAATCGAAATCTGGTTGGCCGGGTTTTAGGACGAGACGCGACGAACCGCCAGCATGAATTGCCAAAGAATTCGGGGATCGAAAGGGCCGGAAGATCCGGCCCCTTTTTCAGCGTCAAAGCCGGGTCTCAAAGCCCCATGTCTTACAGTCCCATGGCGTTGATCATCTGATCCATGGTGCGTGACGGCTCGGCACAGCCGGCCTCGCCGACGATCTTGGCAGGAACGCCCGCGACCGTGACGTTGTGCGGCACGGGCTTGACCACGACCGAGCCGGCGGCGATGCGCGCGCAATGGCCGATCTCGATATTGCCGAGAATTTTTGCGCCGGCGCCGATCAGCACGCCATGACGGATCTTCGGATGACGGTCCTCGTTCTCCTTGCCGGTGCCGCCGAGCGTGACGCCGTGCAGGATCGAGACATCGTCCTCGATGAGGGCGGTCTCGCCGCAGACGAAGCCGGTGGCGTGGTCGAGGAAGATGCCACGCCCGATGCGGGCGGCCGGATTGATGTCGGTCTGGAACACCGCCGAGGCGCGGCTCTGGAGATAATACGCGAAATCCTTGCGGCCCTTCAGATAGAGCCAGTGCGCGAGGCGATGGGTCTGGATCGCGTGAAAGCCCTTGAAGTAGAGCAAGGGATCGATGAAACGCGAGGTCGCGGGATCGCGGTCGTAGACGGCAACAAGATCGGCGCGGAAGGCGTTGCCGAGATCGGGATCGTCGCGCAGCGCCTCGTCATAGGTCTGGCGCACGAGGTCGCCCGACATCGCGGAGTGATCGAGCCGGTCGGCGACGCGGTGGATCACCGAGTCTTCAAGGCGGCTGTGATGCAGCACCGTCGAATAGATGAAGGTCGCAAGCTCGGGCTCGCGATGGACGATGTCCTCCGCTTCGCCCCGGATCCGCTCCCAGATCGGATCGAGCGATGCGAGCTTTCCTCCCGGATTGACCTGATGCACTGCCATGGATTTGCTCTCTGGGATTTGCTCTTTCGAATGGGCTCGTCTTATCGGCTCTATAGCATAGTCTAGGGGACAAAGTCCTGACGGGCTTGCCTGAGAGTGAACAGCACCTTGCCCCGCCAAAGCATACCAAGACATTGAAACACAACGATTTCTTCTGAAGCCCCCAAGCGGCAAGTTGGCTCAAAGTGGTCAGACTTCTGCCAAATTCAAGCCGGGCGGCGTCAAACTATTGGTGAATTCTCTGCCGACCGTTATTGGCGGCATGGTCGCAAGCGAGGACGGAAGCAGATTTGAGCATCACCACCGATCAATTGCGCGCGCGCGCCGCGGATACTTTTTGGCTGCGCCTGGCGGCGGTGACCCTGCCCCTTCTGATGATCGCGCCGGCGTTCTGGAACGGCTATCCGCTGTTGCAATGGGATACCGGCGGCTATCTGGCGCGCTGGTACGAGGGCTATCTCGTTCCCAGCCGCTCCACCGTGTTCGGCCTCTATCTGCACTATGGCGAGAGTTTTGGTTTCTGGATCAACCTCGCGGTCCAGTCGCTGGCGGCGCTGTGGCTGTTGCAGCTCACCCTTCGCGTGCTCTCGATGATGCAGACCTTCCGCTTCGTCGCGATCTGCCTCTGCCTGATCCTGTCGACCGCGCTGCCCTGGCTTGCCAGCATGCTGCTCACCGACATCTTTGCCGGCTTATCGGTGCTGTCGCTATTCCTCCTGACCGTCGGCGGAAGCCGGACCTCGATGCTGGAAAAGATCTCGCTGTTCGTCTTCACCGCCTTTGCCGCGGCAACCCACAGCGCCACGCTCGGCGTGCTGCTCGGTCTTTGCGCCGCAGGCTGGATGGCAAGGCCGTTTCTCGGCGCGCGCCTTCCGCTGGCCGGACTAACGCAGGCGAGCCTCACCATCGTCGTGGGCGGCCTGATGCTGGTCTCGGCGAATTATGCGCTGTCCGGCAAGTTGGCCTGGACGCCCGGCGGCTACGGCGTTGCTTTCGGCCGCATGATGCAGGATGGGATCGTCGCGCGCTACCTTAGCGATCATTGCCCGTGCGAGCGTTACAAGCTCTGTCCGTATCGCAATGAACTGCCGGCGACCGCCGACGAATTCCTGTGGGGCAAGAGCATGTTCAACACGCTCGGTCGCTTCGAAGGCATGAACGAGGAGATGGGCTACATCGTCGTGCAGTCGCTTAGGGATTATCCGGCCTGGCAGGCCGGCGCGGCGCTGCGGGCGATGGGCCGGCAATTGCTGCATGTCGCAACCGGCGAAGGCACCGATGGCTGGATCCCGCACACCCGCGGCATCATCGAGCGCTACATTCCCGCGCAGGCCGGGCCGATGCGCGCCGCGCGGCAGCAGAATTGGCAGCTCGACTTCGCCGCGATCAACTGGCTGCACGTGCCGGTGGCGCTGGCCTCGATGCTGGCGCTGGTCGCGCTGCTCGGCCATGCGCTCGCGAGCCGCCGGCTGGACGATTTGACGCTGCTGGCGGCGACGGTGACGCTGGCGCTGCTCGGCAACGCCTTCATCTGCGGCGTGATCTCGGGCCCGCACGACCGCTACGGCGCGCGGATGGTGTGGGTTGCGACCTTCGTGGTGCTGATCGCGCTGGCGCGGCGGTTTGGGGACGACAGCAAAGCGGGGTGAGGTTGGGTGAAGCGTCGTCGGGCTTGGTTTCGTCCGAGCAGCGATCGCTTTCATCGAAAAGGAAGACTCAGAACTGGCTTGGCATCAAAAGCGCATCCGCCTCGGCAAAGAATTAGAGTCCGACAACAGCCCTTGGCGGACTCCAGGCGCTCTCGAGGGCCCGCTTGCACGTCTGCTCGTGACCCTGGCCGTGTAAAAACGCGAAGGATCGAAATTCGGCTAGAAATACATTCTTCAGCTCGTCGTCTAAGATGAAAGCGCTTGCGCAATTGAGCGCTACCATGGTTTGCCACCCCCCGGCGGACGTGTGCTGTCGGGCGGGCCACTCCGATCCCGGCCCAAGCACGCGTTTCCTGCCCGCATTCCGGGCAGCGCATTCGTAGATCATTGCGACGACTTCGAGCCGATCGGATCGAGCGAGATCTTGTCGAATCGCAACTGCTTGACGCGGCCGGCATCGATCAACAACGTGTTGCACTTGCCATCGTCTGTGCAGGCGAACTTCAGATTTCCGATCGGAAAGCCCGTCGTGAACGCATCAGCCCCGACAGCCCGTAGATCAAGTGCTCCTCGCGGGTAATGCACCATCAGCACGGTCTTCTGAACGAACACGTCATAGATGACGCCAAGTTCTGCGCTGTAATAGTGACCCTCGTACGCTTTAAGCCGGTCTGCTGCAGGCTTGGTGATGGTGATCCGCTTCAGAGGAAGATTGGCGCCGTTTTGGTGCAGGACCGCGTTCTGAGCCGTTCCGCCTTGCGCGACTGCGTCGAAGACAACTTCGGCGGGAACCACCCTCAGGCGGAAAGCGGTGTCAGAGACCGCGTACATTGGAAATGATGGCTGGCCGGTCGCGCGCGTGACGAGATGGTCATTATCTTTGCTGATCGAAATGATGAATCCCGGTCTGAGTTCATAGTCGCCCACGTAGGCATCGAGGAGTTTGGGGTCGACAGTGACCTCCGGCTTGTCTTCAAGAGAGGGCTTCTCAGGCGCAGGCTTGAGCAACTCCTTGAGATAAATGTCAGCGATCCGGAACGAGAGCGCTGTGGGGTTAAGATCTCCCGCGTTTGCCAGTACCACGACCGAGAAATGCTGGTCTGGAAATCTGAGAATATTGGTCCGGTATGCGGCATCGCCGCCGGCATGCTCAACCGTCCTGAGCCCGCGATATCTTCCGATGGAGAGGCCCGACGCGTAATTGATATCCTTGCCGTTGTTGAGTTTGCCCTTCTGCTGCATTTCGGCGAGCAGCGCCAGGCCGCCGACTTCTCCGGTGTAGAAGTTCTCATCCCAGTGTGCCAGATCGCCGACCGTTGAAAACAGGCTTGACGGTCCGACTGTCGAATAGGTCAGCGCAATGTATTGGTATCTGCCGTCCGGCTGCCGCGCGTAGGAATAGGCCCGGTCCTTGACCACCCTGCCATATTTGTCCTGGAAGTGTGTATGAGACATACCGAGAGGGTCGAAGATGCGCTCCTTCGCGAACCCGGGCAGGGTTTTGCCTGATACTTGCTTCACTACCATCGCGAGTAGCGTGTAGCCGCTGTTGCTGTAGAGAAACTGATCGCCGGGTGCGAAGTTCAAGTCGGTTTGTTGAAACAGCAGGTGCGCGACATCATCCTCCGTGATCTCGTCATCTAGCCGCCAACCCGCGAGCGCCAGAAGATTCCACTGGTCTCGGACTCCGCTGGTGTGATGAAGCAATTGGCGAATTGTTATCGGAGTGCCGAAGTCGTGTAACCTCGGCACATATTTGCGAACGTCGTCATCCAGAGACAGTTTTCCTTCGTAAGCGAGCTGATAAATCGCGAAGGCAGTGAACTGCTTGGAGACCGATGCTAGGTGGAATACGGTTGCTGGCGTGTTGGGCACACCATGCTCCAGATTGGCTGCGCCGTAACCCTGGCTGTACATGATCTTGCCATCTTGAAGGACAGCGATGACTGCGCCCGGTGAATTCGGTTCAGCCCATCGAGCGAATAGCTGATCCACGGCACGCTCTCTGAGTCCGTTGCTTGATATCGCGGAGGACGAGGAGTCCGATTGAGCGCCGACGACAGTAGGTGTCGAAAGACACAGCGCCGCAAAACCCACCGTAAGAATCCTAGTGAGCATAACCGTTTCCTCAATTGACGATCAGAATCTTCCCGGCATAAAAGCAGTGCTTAGGTGCCGCGATGTTAGAAACTGGTGCGCAGTTAAGAGCCACTTGACCATTATCACGTCAATACACTCAGCACGGTGGTCGCCGCTCGGTCTAGTCGCGAGCGCCTTCGGCACTCGCGAAATGTCCACTCGGCAATTATGTATGGAATGGCTGCAAAAACAACCATAAGATGCGTTGCGGATCCGTCTGCTTAGGCCCTTCGCGATCTTACGTACCTCGCCCGCCATTTTCCGAAGTTGGGAGCGGCGCGGGCGTGACTGCCACGGTCGAAGTCGGCACTATTGACCCTGGCTCCGTAAGAACGCGAAAGCTCGAAACTCGGCTAGAATTACATTCTTCAGTTCGATCTCCAAGTTCAATGCGCTTGCGCGTTTGACCGCGAAGACGGTATCGAGCGAATAACTTGTCCTAGCGCCGCATAGCGTCCTGGCGTTTTCACACAGCCAAGACCCGGAACAGACATTGCGAAAGCACGGATGTGCAGCCCGATGGCGCGATGCTATTGCATCCAGCGTGGGGTGGGCAGATTTCTCTTGCGCAGGAAATCCGGGTTGAACAGCTTGGATTGATAGCGCTCCCCGCCGTCCGCGAGGATGGTCACGATGGTCTTGCCCGGACCGAGGTCGCGCGCGAGTCGCGTGGCTCCAACGATGTTGATGGCGCTCGACCCGCCGAGCACGAGTCCTTCATGCTCGATCAGGTCGAATAGAACGGGCAACGCTTCCTCGTCAGTGACCTGATACGCCGCGTCAATTGGCGTGCCTTCCAGGTTCCTTGTCACGCGCATTTGCCCTATGCCTTCAGTGATCGAGTCGCCTTCTGTCGTCAGGTCGCCCTTGGTGAACCAGTTGTAGAGCGCAGCCCCCATGGGATCGCTGAGTGCAATCCTGACGGCTGGATTTCGCTCCTTTAGCGCTCGCGCAACCCCGCCCAAAGTCCCGCCGCTGCCGACGGCACAAGTAAAGGCGTCGATTTTGCCGCCCGTTTGTTCCCAAATCTCAGGTCCTGTCGTGCGGTAGTGGCCTCGCGATTGGCGACGTTGTCGAACTGGTTAGCCCAGAACGCACCGAGTTCTTCGGCGAGCTGGCCGGAATAGCGAGCGTAATGACCGGGATTTGAATAGGGGACGGCGGGGACCAGTCGCAGGTCCGCACCACACAACCGCAACAGATCCTTCTTTTCCTGACTTTGCGTGTCGGGCATCACGATCACGCTTCGATAGCCGCGTGCATTGGCCACGAGCGCAATGCCGATGCCAACATTTCCGGCCGTGCCTTCAACAATGACACCGCCCGGCGCGAGTTTGCCGCTCTGCTCAGCATCATTGATCATGGCGAGCGCCGCGCGATCCTTGATCGAGCCACCAGGATTCAGAAATTCAGCCTTGCCGTAGATCTCGCAGCCTGTGGCCTCCGACGCCATTCGCAATCTGATCAATGGCGTATTGCCGATGGAGTCTACAAATCCCATTCGTACGCCGTTCATCGCCTGCTCACCTTCGCTGTCGCAACTTAGGCTGTTCAGCGGGCAATTCCGTTCTCTAGTTCAGGCGATTCAGGCAAAGACTTGGGCGCCCGGCCCGCCCGATCGGCAGTTTTATTCCTGAGCGGCGTTTCGTTTCAGCTCGTAATCCAACCCTGTCCATCAGGATGCTTGTCTCGGTGTCCGCTGTCGCGCGTCGTTGACAAGTTGGCGCGGAAGTCAGCTTTGACCAATCGCGTCGTTTCGCTGCGCTACCGATATTTGGGCGGGATCTGGTCGCCGTCCCAGTAGAGTGGAGATAGCGGGCGTGCTAGCGGCCAGACTCCGTCGCGAATGCCCAGGAACTATCGTCAATCCCGCTCAAATATCATCTGCCAGCCTTTCCGTGTGTCCATATATTCACGAACCTGCTTGATGCTGTCGCCCGAAACGACAAAGACGAAGCAATGGTCAATTTCATAGGGTTTGCCGCCCGGGAGAGTGGCTCGCATGCGCTCCTCTACCACCACAATGTCCCCGACCGCATGAATGCCGCGAAACGAGACGTCGATGTTCGAGAACAGACGATGCATTTCCAATGCAATGAAATTTGCGATCTGGTCGGGTCCAATCATGTGGTCGGTGTGCTTGAGAGCGACTGCCGTGGCATTTCCCGGCGGCGCTATCCATTCTGCATCCGCCGTAAATAATTCTGCGATCAGCCCGGCATCACGCGTTTTGAAGGTCTTCCAGGCGTTGATGACAACCTCTTTAGGATCTGTGAATTTCATTTTGCTTCTCGAGCCGTTCGGTGGGTTTAAGTCTCCCCGTATAAGGAGGTATCATCGACACGGCTGGCCGGAATCGGACCCGATCATCCGACGGCTGTTCCGAAGCCGCAGCCTGCGATAGAATGAATCATGCTCAGCTTCGAGGTATGCAACACCGCTCGCTTGCGACGCGATCCGCGCTATGACGGCCTCTTCTTCACGGCAGTGAGGACCACGCGAATCTATTGTCGCCCAGTTTGTCCAGTAAAGCAGCCGCTCGACCGCAACGTGACCTACTATCCAACAGCGGCAGCGGCCGAAGCTGCTGGTTACCGGCCCTGCCTTCGCTGCCGTCCGGAAACTGCGCCGTTCTGTGCCGCCTGGAATGGCACGCGCTCGACAGTCGCGCGCGCTCTGAAACTGATCGATCGTGGTGCGTTGGACGGCGGTTCGGTTGCTAGCCTCGCCAACCGCCTTGGGGTCAGTTCGCGCCACCTTGCGCGCCTGTTCGAGCGGCATGTCGGGGCCGGTCCGCAACAGGTGGCAAAGACCAGGCGTGTCCAGCGAGCCAAGCGCTTAATCGACGAGACGAATGAACCGTTAGCCCAGATTGCATATCGCGCCGGGTTTCGCAGCGTGCGCCGGTTCAACGCCGCTTTTCGCGAACTCTATGGACGCTCGCCGTCAATGATCTGCCGCCGCGGTAAAAACTAGAGTGCGGCCCCGCGAGTCCGCTTCTGGCCCCTTCGCGCACGTGCCGTTAGCGCTGCGATGAGTCTGCTTGTGACCTCGAAGCTGACGTTGCGGAAGGGTCCGAATGTGGATCAAAAACCGACATCGGCCGTTATCCTGAGCCGGGCGCCCGACAAGGGCTGACCCGCGAAGGAGGACGTCACGGCATTTCACTTTCGTTCGTCCGACACAGAGGTTGAGGATTTGCACGGCCCTCTTGACCGCGTCCGGTGGCGGAGCGCGAGACAACAAACGGCTAGGGCCAAGGTCAGCCCCGGCGTGAAGCCAATTGGGGCGAGCACTTCGTGCAACTTAAGGACCCTGACTTTTCGCTCAGGGACTGCGGTCGAGGTTCCGATCGATCGAACTCTAGAAGGAGAAACAGCATGCCGGAAAGCACGCTCAAGCTGGCACGTGCCAGATTGAAGGCATATGTCGATAAGGATCGGGCAGCGATCGAGGCACTACTATCGGACGAATATCGCTTTTGCAGTCCAATCGACAATCAACTGGATCGGGCGACCTATCTGAGCCGCTGCTGGCCCAATAGCGAGAAAACTACTTCGTTTGACGAAATGCTCGCGATCGAAGACGGAGACCGTGCAGTTATCCTCTATGAGGCAGCCGCCCGAGACCACAAGTTCCGCAACTGTGAGGTCACAACCGTGCGCGGCGGCAAGATCGTCCGGGTGGAAGTCTACTTCGGATGGGACTTGCCTCATAAGGCTCCAAAGGGCGGCTCTATCGAGAATGCGTGAGGGACACGCGTAGCCAGAGAAACGCGCCGGTGACTTTTGAAGGTTGGACACACGTGAGCCTGAAGGTGAACGTGAGCGGCTCTTCGGGCTTGTTCTTATTTTTGGGAATGAACGTAAGCGAATTCTCAAGGAGCTATCGCCAGCGGAAATCGTCGCCAGGCCGAAGACCTGCATCGAACAAGCACCTCCGAAACGGCGAGGGTTTCGGCGTCCTGACGGTAGCTTTTGACCGGAGGCCTCGCCTGCACGGCGCAGTAGCTCATTTCGCGTGACGAGTTGGCCGCCGGCGATGACTTTGGTTCATCCTGTTGATGTCAGCTTCTCGCCCTTTTCCGACGTTCCTACCGGCTTCGAGCGGACGTCTCATAAACCATCCTGAGCGGACTCCAGATCTCTGCGCCTGAAGGAGTGGACGGATGCCCTGAAGGGAGCGCATGGCCCCGTTGTGACTCGAATTTCAGGATCTTTGGCAGCAACATCGCTCAGACAACACAGTCTCAGCCGCGCCGTGAGAGAAACTCCAGCACGCCGGTCTTGTAGACCTTGTCGCCGACCGCGCGCATGTGGTCGCGGTTCGGAATGTCGAGCACTTCAGAACGAGGGATGATCGCGCCGAGCGCGCTGGCGGATCCCGCGACATCGTCGGTCGAGCCGACCGCAATCAGCACCGGCACCTCGATGCGGGCAGCCTCCTCCCGCGTCATCAGCTCGCGCGTGCCGCGCAGGCAGGCGGCGAGCGCGCGGCGGTCGGAACGGGTCTGGTCGGCGAACGCACGGAAGGTACGTCCCACTGGATCGGTGACGTCGTCGAGCGCGGGCGCCTCGAGCGCCTTGGCGACGTTCTCGCCGGGTCCGGTGCCCTCGATCAGACCGCCGATGCCAATGCCGCCGAGGATCGCCGAGCGCAGGCGCTGCGGCTCGTTGAGCGCGAGCCAGGCTGTCATCCGTCCGCCCATCGAATAGCCCATGATGTCGGCCTGCGGGATGGCGAGGTGGTCCATCAGCGCGAGAACGTCGCCGGCCATGACGGGAATTGAATATTGCGGGGGCTCGTAAAGCTTTGCGCTTTCGCCGTGGCCGCGATTGTCGAGCGCGATCACGCGGCGGCCGTTCTTGCGCAGCTCCGAAACCCAGGTCGGATAGACCCAGTTCACGTTCTTGCTGGAGGCGAAGCCGTGCACCAGGAGGACCGGATCGCCCTCGCCTTCGTCGAGATAGGCAATTTCAACGGCGCCGTTGTGAAAGCTCGGCATCATCAGTTCCGTGAGGTCTTGAGGGGAATGGAGGGTCTTAGAGCATGATCCGGAAAGCTGTGCAGCGGTTTTCGGGCAACATCATGCTCAAAACAACGGCCTGAACGCTTCGCGCGTCAGGCTGTGGCGGCGGAGTTCGCCAGCGCGGCCTCGGCAGCGATCTGCGTCCGGCGAAGCCGCCGCGCCCGCCTGCGATCGCACCACGCCTGGGTGAGGCGCTCACTCGTCGCCTTGATGGAGGACAGAAGGCCGAACAGCGTCAGTACCGCACCGAAGAGCCAGAGCGCCAGATCGAACGCACCGCCAATGAGCAGCAGCGCGCCGCGGCCCAGCAGCTTCATGATCGCGCGCGTCTTGCCGCCGTGCGCTTCGGCAAGCCGCGCCGCGCGCGCGACGTCCTTCGGACCTTCAGCGATGCGCAGCGTATCCATCGCTCCGCGCGTGCCGGTCTTACCGGCGACGCGCGTGACGTCCTTGCCGAGCCGGACCAGCGCACCGGCCTTCTCGACGCGGAACGCGGCCTTGATCGCGCTGACGGTCTCACTCGGGCGGAATACGGAGCCCTTGGCCACGGCGTTCTGGAGCATCGGCGCATCGACCACCTCGCGCGCGGAGCGTCCGGCCCATACCACAAGGCCCTCACTGAGCCGCCCCACCTTTCGGGCGTCCTTGACCAGCGACAGTCCGGCGCGCACGGGCGCAGCGCCGCCGACCGACACGTAGGTTGCCGCAGTCACGGCAAGGCCGGCCGTCGCAAGGCCAAGCACCAGGCGATCGGTGTCCTCGCCCATGGCGAGGTGCTTGCCCTCCCGCACGACATCCCTGATGTCGCCGAACACGAAGAGATCCCCGGCCACGGTGCCGGAAAGGCTCGCGACGTCGTCGGCATTGCCGGTGACGAGGCCGGTGGCAAAGCGCTTAGCGAAATGCGAGGTAGAATTCTGTTCCTTGACCGCATCGCTCACGCGGCTCAGGAGGCCGTCCGGCAAGGCGATGTTCCGGTCGCGCGCCAAGGCCACGAAACTGTCGGCGAGATCGGCGTCATCAGCGGCGAGCGCGGCCTCGATGTTGTCCTGAACCAATCGCTCATTCCGCTGCAGCAGCGTATCGAGCTTCAGTTCGGAGAGCACGGCGGGATCATCCTGCGCGGCGAGGATCGCGCCGGCCTCACGGGCGTGCGGCGCTACCTGCGCGAGCATGAAGCTGCACGCCGCAAGACCGGTCAACGCTGTGGTGATTCGCAGCCACTTCATATGGAAACCCGGACGGTCCTGAAATCGTTGACGATTGAGTCGTCTTTGGCCGCAATTGCACTCGTCCACAGACATAGTACGCCAAAATTGCGACACAACGTCCCCGACGAAAGAAGGGCTTCTCTCAGGCCTCAAGATTGTGTCGAATTTGCATGAGCAAATGAGCATGGGGCAATTGCGGAGCTTTCGGTTCCGCTGGACTAGCAATCATCTGCACCCGCCAGTATGGTCCGCGGCGCCTTAAAGATGCCGCGTCAGTTCTTGATTGTGTCTGCCGCCATTGCCACTCCAGGATGAGTTCGATGTCCGACCATGTCGTCCCGCACTTCCACAACGATGCCGGTGTCCCCGTCATCGAGATCGGCTCGCAAGAGTTCATGTGCGTGGGCGCCAACCCTCCGTTCGACCATCCGCACGTCTTCCTCGACCTTGGCAACGATAACGAGATCATCTGCCCCTACTGCTCGACCCTGTACCGCTTCGCGACCGACCTGAAGGCAGGCGAAGCTCGTCCGCCGGAATGCGTGCTGAAGGACAAGGTGGCCTGACCGCTTCCATCGGTCAGGGGTGGCGCTCTCCCGAACGATTGCCATCGCCGGTGCCGGCATCGGCGGACTGACGGCCGCGCTTGCGCTCGCAGCCCGCGGCTTCCGCATCATCGTGCTGGAAAAGGCCGAGCGCCTCGAGGAAGTCGGCGCCGGCCTGCAACTCTCCCCCAATGCCAGCCGCGTGCTGGTCGAGCTCGGCCTTACCGATCGCCTCAAGCTGCGCGCCGTCACCCCGGAGGCGGTCTCGATCATGAGCGCACGGGCCGGCGGCGAGCTTTTGCGCATGCCGCTGGGAGAAGCCGCCGCCGCGCGCGCCGGCGCTCCCTATTGGGTGGTGCACCGCGCCGACCTGCAATCCGCGCTGGCCGGCGCTGTTGCCGATCATCCCGATATCGACCTGAAACTGGGCGCGACCTTCGAAGACGTCGCGCCTCATGCCAAGGGGCTGACGGTCGTCCATCGCAGCGGCACGATCCGCCGCAGCGATCTCGCCAGTGCGCTGATCGGCGCCGACGGCATCTGGTCGACGGTCCGCCAGCATCTGTTTCCGGAGGTGCAGCCCCGCTTCTCCGGATTGATCGCCTGGCGCGGCACGCTCGACGCCACGCAACTGCCAAAGGACTACACCGCACGCCGGGTGCAGCTCTGGATGGGACCGAATGCCCATCTCGTCGCCTATCCGATCGCGGGCGGACGCCAGATCAACGTGGTCGCGGTGCTGCCGGGCACCTGGAACAGGCCGGGCTGGAGCACGCCTGGCGATCCTCTCGAGGTGATGGACGCCTTTGCCGGCCCACGCTGGCCGCCCTCGGCGCGCATGATGCTCGCCACGGTCGACAGCTGGCGGAAATGGGCGCTGTTCGGCGTGCCCGACGGCTGCCCCTGGAGCAACGGTCCGGTGGCGCTGCTCGGCGATTCCGTGCATGCGATGCTGCCTTTTGCAGCCCAGGGCGCCGGCATGGCGATCGAGGATGCCGCCGTGCTCGCCCGGCATTTGAGCCTTGAAGCCGCCGAGAGCACCGCGGGCATCATCGCGGCGCTGAAGCAATATGGAAGCGCGCGTCGAGCGCGGGTACGGCGGGTGCAACGGACCGCGCGGCAGCAGGGCCGCATCTATCATCTCGGCGGGCCGCTCGCGACCGCGCGGGACCTTGCGATCCGCGCGCTCGGCCCGGACCGCATGCTGGCGCGGCAGGACTGGATCTACGGCTGGCGGCCTTGATCGACGGGCGCCGGTCTCAGCGGGCCGCTTTCACGGACTTCGGTGCGGGTTTGGCGGTCGGCGCCGGCGACAATGGCGCGGCGGGCGGCGGCGCCTCTGGCGGCGTCTCCCGGCACCTGTTGCGGCGCCAGGCGTCCTCGGCCAATTGGGCCTGCCCGCGCACCGC
Source organism: Bradyrhizobium sp. 199 (assembly GCF_023073355.1). Classification (GTDB taxonomy): domain Bacteria; phylum Pseudomonadota; class Alphaproteobacteria; order Rhizobiales; family Xanthobacteraceae; genus Bradyrhizobium. Next base: position 592,973 of record NZ_JADPJI010000005.1, on the reverse strand, counting down.
GACATAGTCGTTGCGATAAGCGAGTTCGGACACCACCGCGCCGCCCGTCCCGGTCTCAGCCTTGTCCATCAGCCCGCGCAAATCGTCAGTGCGCTTGGCGAGCGCCTTGCGCTCACCCTCCAGCTGCTTGCAGTCGTACAATTCGTATTTGGCGGGATCGGCGAAGGCCGGTGCGATCGTCTCGCTCATGCTGGCGCAGCCGGACAGCGCGGCGCCGGCCGCAAGCAGCGCCAGGAGCGCGCCAAAGCCGCGCGGCGAAGAGGAACACGAAGCAACCATGCCAGATGAATAGCCCCACTGGATTGACAATGCCTAAAGCAACAACAGATGTCCGGATTGAGGCTTTGCCTTGTGAGCCCGGCTCGCTTAAGGAAGAACCGTCCCCTCCGCTGCGCAAAGCGCCAATTCCAGACGGCCGGGAGTGGACTTAAGTGTTTGATCTCGTTGGATCAAGCGGGCATGGCGGAATTGGTAGACGCAAGGGACTTAAAATCCCTCGGTGCGCAAGCGCTGTGCCGGTTCGACCCCGGCTGCCCGCACCACGAGATTTGACGCCGCGCGGCCGCAGCCTCCGGACACAGGTCCGGAGCGATGAGGCGCAGCCCGGCGAGCCATCGGTCAAACCACCGGGTTCAGCCAGCGATCATCGCACGCGCGGCTGGCGACGGCTCGATCAATCCAATGGTTGGTTGCGTGGATTCGCATGGTGGGTGAGCCATGAAAGGAACCAGCGCCAGGTGGACGTTGATGCCATCGCAGACGAAAGCGAGAGCCGTCAACTTTAAGGCGATGGTGCCCCACATCTGCTTGAGAAATGCGCCGCTCGCTGCTAACTCGGGCTCGAACAAGGCAGGCTCCATGGCTCAAACCTCCTTTCCCGCCCAGCCCACGACGGAAGGCCTGAAAGTCGGGGCCGATACGTATTCGAGCGCAATCGCCGACGCACAGAATTACATGAACTGGGTCGTCGACCAGTTCCGTCCATACCTGAAAGGCAGCATCGTCGAGGTCGGGTTTGGCCATGGGCTCTACAGCAGAGTGCTCGGAGAGCTCGGCGATTATTGCGGCGTGGACCACGACCGTGAAAGCGTCGAACGTGCCACCATGGCGATGCCCGACCGCAAGTTCGCCGTCTGCGACATTCTGATCCGCGATCAGCTGAACTCGCTGTTTCCAGAAGGCGTCGACGCGGTTTTCACCATCAACGTTCTCGAGCACATCGAGGACGACGCCACCGCAATTGCCAATCTGGTGCAGGTGCTCAAGCCCGGAGGACATCTGCTGATCAGCGTTCCGGCCCTGATGCTGCTCTATAACGATCTCGATCGCCTGGCGGGGCACTGCCGCCGCTACACCACGGCGCGCCTCGCCAACCTGCTCGCCGATCAACCGGTCGAGCTGGTCCGGCTCAGTTACTTCAATCCGATCGGCGGGCTCGGATGGCTCGCCAATCGCCTGAAGCGTCATCAGTCGCTCAACGATGCCGCCGTCAACGGGCAGATCGCCCTGTTCGACAAATATGCCGTGCCGCTGTCGCGGGCGCTCGATCCGCTCTCGCGAAGCTTCTTCGGGCAATCCGTCACCTGCATTGCACGTCGCTTATGATTTCGGTCGTCATTCCCGCGCTCAACGAGTGCAACGGCATTGTTGAGACCATTGATCGAGCCAAGGCGGCTCTCGACGGTGCGCAACTCACCCCCTATGAAATCGTCATAGTCGATGACGGTTCGGTCGACGGGACCGGCGAGCTCGCCGCTCAGGCGGGGGCAAAGGTGCTCAGGCATCCTCACAACATCGGCTACGGCCGCTCGCTGAAGGACGGGATTCGCGCAGCGACGTACGATACGATCGTCATCAGCGATGCCGACGGTTCTTATCCGATGGAGGCGATTCCGGCACTCGTCGCTCGCTTCAACCTGGGCTTCGACATGGTCGTCGGCGCCAGGACCGGGCCGAACTACCGCGAGTCGAGACTGAAGTCGCCGCTACGCGCCATCCTGAAGGCGATCGTCGAGTTCACCGCCAACCGCGATATTCCGGATATCAATTCCGGCCTGCGCGTGTTCGGCAGGCAGGTCGCGATCTCCTATTTCGAGCATGTCAGCGACCTCTTCAGCTTCACGACGTCGCTGACACTCGCCTATATGATGAACGCAAAGTTCGTCGACTACATCGACATCGACTACAACGAGCGCATCGGCCGCTCCAAGGTGAACCTGTTCCGAGACTCCATCCGGACCCTGCAATACGTGCTGGAGGCCTGCACCTACTACAACCCGCTGAAGATCTTCGTGCTGCTGGCCATGATGTGCATGGCTCTCGCACTGGTCTCGCTGATCGGCGGGATCATCCTGCAGCTCGTCAGCGCGTTCGTCCTCGGCGTCGGCGCGATCTTGCTCAGCATTCTCGTCATCGCCATGGGTCTGCTCGCGGTGCTGCTGAAGCAGATCATGAATCGGCGAACATGATCTCCCTCGGCAAGGGAACCCGATGTGCGGCATAGCGGGCATCTTTCATCGTGACGGCCGCCCCGCCGACGGCCGCGCGGTTGCGGCCATGTCGGCGGCGCTGGTTCACCGCGGGCCGGACGGCGAGAGCGCTTGGCTGGACGGGCCTGTCGGCCTCGCCCACCGCCGGCTCGCTATCCGCGATCTCTCCGATGCCGGGCGCCAGCCGATGCTCGATGCGTCGGAGCGCATCGTCGTCACCTACAACGGCGAAATCTACAACGACGGCGAATTGCGCAGCGAGCTCGAGCGATCATTCGGCGTCCGGTTTCGCAGCACCTGCGACACCGAAATCCTGCCTTACGCCTACCTCGCCTGGGGCGAGGCGATGTTCGAACGCCTGGAGGGCTTTTTCGCGATTGGCCTGTGGGATCGGCAGGAAGGCCGCCTGATCCTTGCGCGCGACGGCATCGGGATCAAGCCGCTCTATTATTCCGAAAGCAGCAGCCGCGTCCTGTTCGCAAGCGAGATCAAGGGACTTACGGCGAGCGGAGACCTCGCTGCACGGATCGATCCGGTATCACTGCATAGCTATCTCGCCGCAGGCCATCCAGGCACGCAACAGAGCCTGTACCAGGACATCAAGCAGCTCCCGCCCGGTACAATGATCGGATTCACCGATCGCGAGCGGACCGAGCGACGCTTCTGGCGGCCGGTGCGCGCGCCCGCGATCCGCGACCTCGATGAAGCCGTCGTCCGGCTGCAATCGACGATCGAGACCGTGGTGAAGAGCCAGATGGTGAGCGACGTGCCGCTCGCCGTGCTGCAGAGCGGCGGAATTGACAGTTCGCTGATCAGCCTCACGCTCGGCCGGCTCGGATTGAAGCCGCCCTTGTTCACGGCCGGCTTCACCGAGAAGAGCCATGACGAAACCGCGGTGGCGCGCCAGATCGCCGCGACCGCAGGCCTGCCGCTTCACGTCATCGACGGAGAAGCCGGCGAAGGCGCCGAGAGCGCGTTGCGTGCCGTCGTCTACCATTTCGACGGACAGTGCGCCGACACCGGCGCGCTCGGCTTCTACCACCTGGCGGGCGCCGTCCGGCAGCACTGCACGGTCGTCCTGTCCGGCGATGGCGGCGACGAATTCTTCGGCGGATATGAGACTTACGCCGCAACCATGATGGCGGAGCGCGTGCGCCACTTCGTTCCGCGCTCCGTCGCAGGCCTGACCGGCCGCATCGCCTATGCGTCGGTGCGCGGCAACGAGAAGCGGCTTCCGCCGGCAGCCCAACTCGCCCGCTTTGCACTCGGGTTGGGCGAAGCCGGTGGCAGCCCTCACCTGCAATGGCGACGCCTCGTTCCCCGGTTTCTGGCCAAAAAGATCTATGACGGCGAGATGGCCGATCTGGTATCGACCGATCCATTCGCCGAATACGCCGAATATTACGCCGAGCCGCACGCGAACGTGCTTGACCGCGCCCTGATCGCCGACCAGCGCTTCCATCTGCAAAGCGTCTTGTCAAAGGTCGATGCGATGAGCATGGCGCATTCGCTGGAGGTGCGCGTTCCCATCCTGGACCGACGTGTCATGGACCTCGCCGGCACCATCGACAGCTCGCTGCTCAATCCCTGGCCGAAAGGCGCGCCGAAATACGTGCTGCGCAAGCTCGCCGAGCGCCTGGGCATGCCGCGCGAAGCTGCCTGGTCACGCAAGCGCGGCTTCAACGTCCCCATCGCGCAATTGATGCGGAGCGGGCTGCGGCCGATCTGCGAGCGCGTGCTCAACCAAGAGGCCGACGTGTTTGCGCCGTTCCTGAAGCCGAATGCGATCCGGCAGCTGTGGAAGGATCATCTTGACCGAAGCAATGACAACGCATTCGCGTTGTGGCCGATCCTCACCCTCGGAATCTGGTTGCTGGGGCTGGCCTGCCCCGCGCCGCGCTGAGCGGACCAGGCGGGGAACGCACGCATGGGCGATCTGAAGGAAGACACGATCAGAGATTTCGGGGAGCAATGGAGCGCGTTCCGCGACAACCCCGGCTATTACGGATCCGCCGTTTTGCTCGCCGACCTCCTTGGTCCCCTCGTTGCAATCGATGAACTCAAGGGCAAGACGATCGCCGACATCGGCAGCGGCTCGGGGCGAATCGTCAACATGCTGCTGGATGCCGGAGCCGGTCGCGTCGTCGCGGTCGAGCCATCTGCCGCCATGGAGGTCCTAAAGGACAACACGGCCGCGCGCAAAGACAGGATCGACTATCTGCAGATTCCCGGCGACCAATTGCCGCCTGATCTCGGGCTCGACTATGTGATTTCGATGGGCGTCTTGCATCACATCCCGGCGCCGATCCCCGTGGTTCGCGCGGCGTTCGAGGCATTGCGTCCCGGCGGGCGATGCATCGTCTGGCTCTACGGTTACGAGGGCAACGAGACCTATCTGTCCCTCGTGGTCCCGTTGCGCAGGCTTACGGTCCTGTTGCCGCACCGTCTGCTTGTGGCGCTATCCCACGTTCTGGAATGGGCGCTGACGGCCTATATCGGGCTATGCCGAATGTTGCCGCTCCCGATGCGCTCCTACATGCGTTCGGTGCTGGCCAAATTTCCGCGCAGCGTCCGGCGTCTGACGATCTACGATCAGCTCAATCCGGCCTACGCAAAATACTACACCCGCGAAGAGGCCGAGGCGTTGCTCCCAGCCGGCGGATTCGAAGATGTGGAGATCTATCATCGTCACGGCTATAGCTGGACGGTGTGCGGCACCAAGCCCGCGTGACGGCCTGGCCAGCCGCGAGGCAATGTTTCGTTTACCAAGACGACCTGCCCTTCCCGGAACCGGTCCTGCGCAAACAGCCTTTACTCCACTTTAGAGCGTCTTCCGCTAAAGCGAATGCAGACCCAGGGACATGCAGGGCCTGGAGCTATTGGCTTCGATGGTGAGAGCTCCAATGGACGCGCGCGAGGATTGGTCCCGGTCCGGGATAGCCGGAGAACAGCCAGCGTCCGGGCGTCACGGGGCCGCCGTCTACATCTTCCTGATCGCCTTCCTCTGCGTGTTTTATCTGTCGAACGGACCACTTCTGCTCGGCCATTATGATCTGGGCTGGCATCTCGCCGCCGGAGACCTGATCAGGCAGCGCGGCGAAGTCCCCTTCCAGGATCCGTGGGCCTTCACCCTCGGCGACAAGCGATGGTACAATCTGTCCTGGCTCTGGGACGTGATGGCCAGCGCGCTCTATCAGCACGCCGGCTTTGCGGGGATCGTCGTCATGGTCGTCGCCTGCGGCGCGGTCATCGCAGGATACCTCGCCTACTGCGGCTTGAGCAGCGGCGCGTCGCCCCTGGCGGTGTGCATCGCAGTGTTCGCCGCGTGCCTGCTCTACCCCTGCTACGAAGCTTCACCCAACATGTATCTGGCGGCATCGCCGAACATCGCGACCATGCTGTTCGCAGTGGTTTTCTACGGGGAGTGCCTGCGGCGGCGAGGATGGTTCCTGCTACCCCTGATGATGATCGTCTGGGTCAATTTGCATGGCGGCTTTATGCTCGCCTTCCCGATTCTCGGCGTCTTCTGTGGCCTCGCTTTGCTGCGGCGGGACTGGACAAACTTTCGGAATTACTGCCTCGCCGGCGTTGGGTGCTTCGTCGCGATCTTCGTCAATCCGCTGGGATGGCACGTCTATGACGGCGTCAGGGCGACGCTGGGTCATTTCGTCCAGGCCGATATCGGCGAATGGCGGTCCTACTTCTACAACATTGAGCTGCCGGGCAGCATTCCCGGCATGGCCTATGCGCTGACCTTCGTTGCACTGGAGCTGCGATACCGAAGCTCCACGCGCGTTCCGCTCGAGGCGCGCGTGCTTGCGTGGCTCTTCCTGGTCCTGGGTCTCTATCAGTTCAGATATGCCGCGTTCTTCTTCATTTTCTCGAGCGTCCCGATGGCGCTTCACATCGACCGGCTGCTGCCGAAACGCCTGTCGGGCTTCGAGGTCCAGCGCGCCATGCTGGCGGCAGGAATCGTCGGCATCCTGTTGCTGCCATTCACCTTCATGCAAGTGAGACCGGCTCTGGCTTTGCCGGACATGCTCTCGGAGGAGGATGCGCGCTATCTCGAGGCGCACAGCTCGCACGCGCACCTGCTGAACCACTGGAACATCGGCGGGCTCCTGATCTTCAGAACGAAGGGATCAGTGCCGGTCTTCGTGGACGGCCGGGCGGCGACCGCCTACCCGGACGAGTTGCTGCGCGACTATCTCAAGCTGGTTCGGTGGGACATCGATGGCGCCACCTGGGACAAGGCGATCAGCAAGTATGAGATCGATGCCGTGCTCTGGGTCAGAGCACATGACCCGCTGCGGCACTTCCTGGTCAGCGAGAGAGGCTGGAAAGAGGAATATACCGGCGCGTATGTCAGCCTCTACACCCGGCAAGAAGCCGCACCCCGGTAAGATCAGCCCTGCCGGGGCTCGCGCCAAGATGCAGCGCCGCCTGAATAGCCACGCGGCAGCAGGAGCCAGAAACAGATCAGCGCGATCGTGAGCTGGCTGAACCCGTCCATGAACACGCCAGAGACCGACGCCAGGGCCGGGATGGCTATCGCGACCGTCAGCACGGCCGCCATCAGCACCGCGGGCAGGCCGACGACGAGCACGGCGGCATACAGCGCCACCTCGAAGAAGGCGTACTCCTTCAGTCTGGGCGCGCAGAGATAGAGCGCGTACATCGCGAGCACGGTGATACGCATCGCGGCGACCGGATGGTCGACGAGCCAGTCGTCGAACATCTGAAGCAGCGACGCCTTGCGAGCCGGGCGCGTTGCCCCGACCATGCGCCACACCGAGATCGCGAGCGGCGCGAGCACGAGCGCGACTGCGATCAGACCATAAAGCGTCGCAACGACCGCCTTGCTGCCGGCGAGCCCAATCCGGTCCGCAAGCGTCTGCGCGAGGAAGAGCAGAGACGGATTGACCTCGTTCCCCGGCGAATGCTGTCCGGGGATCTGGCCGAGGATCGCGCTCAGCCAACTTCTGAACAGGTCCGGATGGATCAGCAGCGAAGCCAGCATCGGCAGCACGAACATGCCGGCTGCGACGGCGATCAGGAGAAGCTTGCGACCCCTTGGCTGCGGCAGGAAATAGAGCGCGGCAAGAACCAGGAAGAACACCAGCTTGAACGAGGTGACAAGGCCGAGCACGGCCGCACCTGCGAGCTGCGGTGCGAGGCTCGTGCCGCCCGCGACCTCGGACTGCGCAGGACGCAGCAACAGGGCAAGCGATGCGGCCGTCAACAGGCCACTCAGGATCGCAAAATTTCCGGTAGCGATGATCCATTCAAAGCCGAGGAAGCCACCGAGCGCGAACAGGCTCCGCAGCACGACATCCCTCCAGCCCGGCCGGGTCTTGCCGAGACCGGGCAGCAGCAGCGCGGAGATCAGCGCAAGAACGAGATAGATCGGCTTGTAGTGCGCGACGAGGACACCGCCGGCGCAGACCGGCCGGAAGGCATCGAGGGTCACCGGAAGATAGGGATAGGAGAGCTTGGTGTCCTTCAGGTTCTTGACGAAATAGGGATCGAGCCCCTCGATATGCGCATCGACGGCTGCGCAGTTCACCCGCGCATCCCAGCCGAACGTCTCGTCCATGCCCATATCGATCACGACAAGCGTGGCGACAAGCAGCGCCAAGGCCAGGATGAAGCGGGTCATCCAGTTGCTCCCCCGTGCATTGACGGCAGGGCCCCGTCGTTCTGCGCTTTCCTCGGATGCGGCGACGTCGGTCATGGTTGCGCGCCTTCCATCTCGAGGCGTTTCGGCTCCGCGCGAAAGTCCAGCAGCAGGATCCAGAAACTCATCAGCGCGACGATGAGGAGGATGAAAGTGCCTTCGAGCTCCGTTCCTGCAAGCGAGATCAGCGCGGGAATGAGAAGACCGACGGTGAGAACGGCGGCGAGCGCGCGGGCCGGCAGGTCGACGACGAGAATCGCGGCATACAGCGCGAGCTCGAAGAAGGCGTATTCCTTGAGGCGCGGCGAGCTGAGATAAAGCGCAAACATGGCAAGCACGGTGATGCGCATGGCCGCGCGGGGATGATCCATCAGCCAGCGATCAAGCTGCAACGGAGGCGATCCCCCTTCCCTCACAGGCTGGCTCGCAGCCACGCGCAGGACGGATAACGCGAACGGAATAAGCACGAGCGCGAGCGCTGCGAGCGCATAGGTCGCAAACACGGCCGGCCTGGCATCAATGCCGGCATGATCCATCAGGCTCTGCGCGAGCAGCAGCAGCGACGGATTGACCTCCACGAGATTGACGGCGTGCTGGTTGGGAATCTGTCCCGCAATCGCAAGCAGCCAGCTCGCGAACAGATCGGGGTACAACATCCGCGATATCAGGATCGGCACGGCGAAGCAGAACGCCGCCACCGCGATCAGCATCAGCTTGCGACCACGCGACAGCGGCAGAAAATACAGCGCAGCCAGCACGGGGAAGAACACCAGCTTGAACGACGCCACAACGCCAAGCAGCGCAGCGCCGCCGAGGCGCAAGGCAAAGCTCTGATCCTCCGACGCTCCGCCGGCCGCTGCACGAAGCAGGAGCATCAACGCGATCGTGGTCAGCACGCCGCTCAGGATCGCGAAGTTGCCGGACACGTGCACCCATTCGAAACCGACGAAGGCGCCGAGCGCGCACAGCACCCTAAGCGCAACATCGCGCGCGCGGGTGCGCCTGCGGCCCAGACCAGGCAAGAGCAGGCCGCAGAGCACGGCAAGGGCGAAATAGACGCCCATGTAGTGACCGGCGAGAAAGCCACCCGCGCAGAACGGGCGAAAGACATCCAGCGTCACGGGCAAATAGGGATAGGAGAGCGTGGTGACCTTCAGATTCCCGACGAAATAGGGATCGAGCCCGGCGGTGTGAGCACCGACCGCCGCGCAATTGACGTGAAGATCCCAGCCATAGTTCAGATCGAGCCGGGCGTAATTGGCGATATTGCCAAGCACGAACAGCGCGGTCAGCGCGATCAGGCAGGCAAGCCAGGTCCTTTGCCTCGCGGCCGGGTCGGCCGAGGATCCCAACCATCGTGCTGCATCGGTCACGTCGGACACCGCGAGAATACCTGTCCTGCTGAGTTCCCTGGGCGCGCTGGGCGGCGCCGATCGGGCCACAATGGACAGGATGGGTTGCGGATTCATCTCTCCGATGCGCTGTGACCGAGCTTATGGTGAATCCCTGGTTGCCAAGCTGCGAGACGAGCGAGAGGGATCTGGCCCGCCACGCTCGCGAAAACATCCAGGCGGCCCTACCGCGACGGGCGGGCAGCCAGCCAGGCGTCGAGCGCCTCACGAGTGTCCGTTGTCGCTGCCATGCGCGCGAACTGCTCGCGCTCGATGGCGAGGCCTTCCGCGATCGAGACGTTGAGGCCCCGCGTGGCGGCCGTAATGATCCGGGCGACCGCCAGGTGGGAATTTCGCGTGATGCGTTCCGCGAGCGCGAAGGCTGCGTCGAGGAGCTGCCCGTGCGGCACGATGCGGTTGACCAATCCCATCTCCAGGGCTCGCTGTGGCGAAAAGGAGTCGCCGGTCAGAAGGTGTTCCAGCGCCCGCTTGCGGCCTGCGAGCCGCGGTAGCCGCTGCGTGCCGCCGAAGGTGGGCGTGATGCCGATCGCTATCTCGGGCTTGGCGAACGTCGCCCGCTCGCTGGCGACCGCGAGATGCACGGCTTCCGTGATCTCGCAGCCGCCGCCGAAGGCGATGCCGTTGACGGCGGCGATGATCGGCTTCGGAAAGGCCTCCATGCGTGCCGTCATCGCCTGCCCGCGTCGCACGAAGTCCTTGACCGCAATATCTGGCCCGGCTTTCACGCTTTCCGAGAATTCGGCAATGTCGGCGCCCGCCGAGAAGGCCCGATCGCCGGCCCCGGTCAGGACCACCGCGCGGATGTTTGCATCGTCCTCGATGCGGTCGAGGATCGTCATCAGGCGGTCGATGAGAGCGTAGCTTAGCGCGTTGAGCTTGGCCGGACGGTTGAACGTCAGCAGCGCGGCCGCGCCCCGGGTCTCAAAGAGTATCAGATCGGACAAGTCGCAGCTCCTTCCAGGTCGAACGGGCAAACAAGTCAGCCACATCGGCCTTGTCATGTATACTCACTAGGCGGTATACACCCGTCATGGCGGCCAGAGGTGACAGCACGCGCGAGCAGATCGTCGTTGCGGCGACTCGCCTGTTCTATGGCGATGGCATCAGGGCGGTCAGCATGGATGCGGTTGCCGCGAAAGCCGGCGTCACCAAGAAGACGCTCTACTACCACTTCACCAGCAAGGACGAGCTCGTCGCCGAAACCATTGCGGCCCGGGACCAGCCGATGCTGGAGCTCTACATGCGCTGGTTCGCCGAGACTGACGGCACGGTGGCCGAAAAGGTCCGGGGTCTCTTCACCAAACTTGGACGCTCCGTGGATGTGCCGCGATGGCGAGGCTGCGGATTCCTGCGCACGATCGCCGAGCTCGCCAACACGCCGGCACACCCGGCGGTTAAAGCCGGCGCGGCGCACAAGAAGCGTTTTGAAGCATGGCTCGCGACGGAGTTGCGCGATCACGAGGTTCCCAATGCGACGGCGCTCGCACGGCAGCTTGTCATCCTGCTCGACGGCGCCACGACCGTGATGCTGATCCATCGCGATCTCGACTACGTCGAGACAGCTGGACGATTGGCACGCGACTTGGTTACCAGAGCCGCAACGCAAGCTGATTGAGGAGGCGTCCCGCCCTGGGCGACTTCACCAATTCTTGTCCGCCCCCGCGCCGCCTGCCAGCCATCCCGAAACATGGGTTGTGCAACGCAGCATGGACAATGGATAAAGCCGCTGAATTTCAGAGGTGAGCTTCTTGTCTGACGTCAATGCCGACGATTGGGTGTCCTCGGGACACCGTCCCATGAGATTTCCAGAATTCGTCATCATGATCGCGTCCATCATGGCGCTGAACCCGCTTGCGATGGACATGATGCTGCCGGCGCTGCCCAATATCGGGGCAGCCTTCAACATTCCCTTCGCCAACCATCTCCAGCTGGTGCTGTCGACCTTCCTGATCGGCTTCGGCGCCGGCCAGTTCGTCATGGGCCCCCTGTCGGACCGCTTCGGTCGCCGGCCGGTGCTGCTCGGCGGCATGGCGGTCTATGCGGTGGCGAGCGTGCTGGCGGTCGCCGCACCTTCGTTCGAGACGCTGCTGCTGGCGCGCGCGCTGCAGGGGCTCGGCACCTCGGCGACGCGCGTGATCGCGACCTCGATCGTGCGCGACTGTTATGCCGGCCGCCGCATGGCGAGCGTGATGTCGCTCGCGATGATGGTATTCATCGCGGTGCCGGTGATCGCCCCCTCGTTCGGACAGGCGGTGCTGCTGGTGACGGCATGGCGCGGCATCTTCGTGGTGCTGATGCTGTGCGGTCTGCTCGCGCTCGCATGGTGCGTGCTGCGGCTGCCGGAAACCCTTCCCGAGTCCGGGCGCCGGTCGCTGGCGCCCGCCGACGTTCTCTCGGCGTTCCGGCATACGGTGACGAACCGTCAGACCATCGGCTATGCCACCGCCGCCGGCAGCGTCATCGGCGCGCTCTTCGCCTATGTCTTCTGCGCCCAGCAGGTCTTCACCGATATCTATCACCTCGGCCATTACTTCCCGCTCGCCTTCGCCGCGATCGCGGCCGGCACGGCTGTGGCCGGCTTCCTCAACTCGCAGCTGGTCGGGCGGCTTGGCATGCGCGTGATCTCGCACGGGGCGCTGGCGCTCTACGCGGTCGTTGCCGCCGTGATGCTGCTGACGGAAAGCCTCGGCGTGCTCCCGCTTGCCTTGTTCATGGTGCTCTCAGCTCTGATGATGTTCTCGTTCGGCATGATGGTCGCGAACTTCACCGCGCTCGCCATGGAGCCGCAGGGCCACATCGCCGGCACCGCCTCCTCGCTGTACGGCTCGATCACGACATTGATCGGAATCGCGGTCGGCATGGCGATCGGACAGAGCTTCGATGGCACGCTGCTGCCGTTCTCGATCGGCTTCTTCCTGTCGACGCTCGCTGCGCTCGCGATCGTGCTGGTGGTGGAGAAGGGACGGCTGTTCAAGCCGCATCATCGTCCCACCGGCTAGGAACTTCCCTTTTCTCTCGATGTTGTACCGCAGCAATTCAGAGGATTGGCCACATGGAACAAGAGAACAGACCGGATCAGCCCGCATGGGAGATCAAACGGCCAGCTTCAAGGCAAGGTTCGTCCGGTGAGCGGCCGGATACGAGCCTGCCGTTCGCAAGCGAAGGGCTCGAGCAGCTGCGCGACGGGAACTGCTAGACCCGATCGCGCAGGGATCGCTTCATAAAAAACGGCGCCGCGATGACCTGCGGCGCCGTCCGCTTTCAAACCCAGGCGTTTCCCGCTTACTCCGACTTGTCGACGTTCCAGAACACCGGCGTGGCCGGGCCGTCGAGCACGCCCTTCAGCGACTTCCGCCAACCGCTCGGCCCCAGATACTGTCCCAGCGGGATGTAAATCACCTGCTCATAGGCTTCCTTCTGGATGTCGGCGGCGATCTTCTTCTGCTCGTCGAGCGAGGGGGCGCGAACGAAGGCGTCCTTGAGCTGCTCGATCTTGGCGTCCTCCGCCCAGCCGAACCAGCCGCCCTTCTTGCCCTGGCCGCCGATCGAGAGATTGGCGATCGGGTTGGAGACGTCGGCCGCGACCCAGTTGGTGAAGAACATGTTCCAGCCGCCCTCCTTCGGCGGCTTCTGGCTGGCGCGACGGCTCACCACGGTCTGCCAATCGGTTGCCTGCAGATCGACCTTGAAGCCGGCCTCGCGCAGCAACTGAGCTGCAACGATCGGCTGTGCCTTCAGCGTCGTGACGTCGCCGGGCGCCATGATTACGATCGGGGTGCCGTCATAGCCGGACTCGGCAAGCGCCTTCTTGGCTTCCGCCATGCCATTGCCCTTCACCAGGGTCTCGGCGCCGACTTCGGTCGCAAGCGGCGTGTCGCAAATGAAGAAGGCGCCGCAGATCTTCTGATATTTGGCGTTGCCGATGAGCGCGTCGAGCACGTCCTTCTGATTCATCGCCAGGAATGCAGCCCGGCGCACCTTCACGTTATCGAACGGGGGATGAAGGAAGTTCATCCGGCCGAGCGTCTGGAAGCCGAACTTGTTCAAGACCTCGATCGTGATCTCTTTGTTCGGCTCCAGCACCGGCAGCATGTCGTACGGCAAGTTCTCCATGAAGTCGATGTCGCCCGACTGCAATGCGTTCACCGCGGTCTGCGAGTCCGGCATGGTGATCCATTCGACGCGGTCGACCTTCGCCACCTTGCCGCCGGAGGTCCAGCTCGCCGGCTCCTTGCGCGGCACGTAGTCGGTGTTCTTGACGTAGACCGCCTTCACGCCCGGCTGGAATTCCGACTGCACGAACTTGAACGGACCCGAGCCGATCTGCTCCGGAATCTGCTTGTCCGCCGGCGTCTCAGCGAGGCGCTTCGGCATCATGAAGGCAACGCGCGAGGACGGCTTGCCGATGGAGTCGAGCACGAGGCCGTAGGGCTCCTTCAGCTTGAGCGTGATGGTCTTGGCGTCGGTCGCCTCGATGCTCGCGGTGAAGTCCATGAGCTTCTGGCCCATGCCGTCGACCGCGGCCCAGCGCTTCAGCGATGCGACGCAGTCTTCCGCCGTCACCGGCGCGCCGTCATGCCATTTCAGCCCGTCGCGCAGGGTGAAGGTGTAGGTGAGCTTGTCGTCGGAGATCTTCCAGTCCGCCATCTGCGGCTGAATCTTGAAGCTCGAATCGGGGGCCACCAGCGTGTCGTAGACCATGTAGCCATGATCGCGCGTGATGTAGGCCGTGGTGAAGATCGGATCGATGATGCGCAGATCCGAGTGCATCACCGCCGTGATGGTCTTGCCGGCCGCGAGCACGGGCGAGGCAAGCGCCGTCGAAAGCGCGACGACAGACAGCGCAAGTTTGGAGGCAAACGCGCGAGGCCTCCGGCGCATGAAGTTGAACATAAAAAGTTTCTCCTGACGTGAAACTGTTCAAAGGCAGATTATTGGTTCAGCATGCGGCTCGTTCCTTGGGCGAACTAACCTCATGCAATGCCTTTATCTTTCGAGACTTGCAGACAGTGCCGAGCGCGTCAATCCGGTTTCGCTGCAAGCCCTGGCGGCGCGGGCACGGGCTCCACAAGGATCGGTTTAGCTCTACAACACTCTCCACTCGTCCTGCCGCGGCAATGCAATGCGCGTTCCACCTTGCGAAGCTTGAGAGACATTGAGATGAATCCTGCCAATCTTCCTTTCGATTCCGAGGCAATGCTCGAGGGTCTGCGCGGCTGGGTCGAATGCGAAAGCCCGACCTGGGACGCTGGTGCCGTGAACCGCATGCTCGATATCGCAGCGCGGGACATGGCGATCATGGGTGCGACGATCGAGCGCATCGCCGGCCGGCAGGGCTTCGGCGGCGTGATCCGCGCGCGCTTTCCACACCCAAGGCAAGGCGAGCCCGGCATCCTGATCGCCGGCCACATGGATACCGTCCACCCGGTCGGTACCATCGAGACGTTGAAATGGCGGCGCGAGGGCAACAAATGCTACGGCCCCGGCATCTACGACATGAAGGGCGGCAACTATCTCTCGCTGGAAGCGATCCGGCAGCTGGCGCGCGCGTCCTTCACCACGCCGCTGCCGATCACCGTCCTGTTCACGCCGGACGAGGAAGTCGGCACGCCCTCGACACGCGACATCATCGAGGCGGAGGCTGCGCGCAACAAATATGTGCTGGTGCCCGAGCCCGGCCGTGCCGACAACGGCGTCACCACCGGACGTTACGCCATCGCACGATTCAATCTCGAGGCGAGGGGGCGGCCGAGCCACGCCGGCGCGACCTTGTCGGCGGGACGCTCGGCGATCCGCGAGATGGCACGGCAGATTCTCGCCATCGACGCCATGACGACGGAGGACTGCACCTTCTCGGTCGGCGTGGTGCATGGCGGGCAGTGGGTCAATTGCGTGGCCACGACCGCCACCGGCGAAGCGCTCTCCATGGCCAAGCGGCAGGCTGATCTCGACCGCGGCGTCGAGCGGATGCTGGCACTGTCAGGCACGACCAACGAGGTCGCCTTCAAGGTGACGCGCGGCGTAACGCGTCCGGTGTGGGAGCCGGATGCCGGCACGATGGCGCTGTACGAGAAGGCGCGCGGCATCGCCAAGTCGCTCGGCACTGAGCTGCCGCATGCGAGCTCCGGAGGCGGCTCCGACGGCAACTTCACGGGTGCGATGGGCATCCCGACGCTCGACGGCCTGGGCGTGCGCGGCGACAACGGCCACACGCTCGAGGAGTATATCGAGGTCGAGAGCCTGGTGGAGCGTGGCCGCCTGATGGCGGGGCTGCTTGCGACACTGGACTGAACAGTGTGGTCAGGTGCGCGGAGCGCCTTTGCGTCCACCGCCTTATTTCGTCCGGCGGGCCCCTTCGCTCTGCATCGTCCGAGGAGCTGCCCCAAAACGAGTGACCGCACTGCAAAACCTGTGGCCCTGATGGCACGGGAATTGCTGAAATGTTAGGCTGGTGGCAGAACGGACCCTAGTCGCTGCCATGATTTGACTCCAATCTGACGGAATCCAACTTGCTCGGATATCTCCTTCGCCGAATCTTCGCCGCCGTGCCCGTGATGGGGGTCGTCGCGCTGTTCGTCTTCCTCCTGCTCCGCCTCACCCCGGGCGACCCCGCCGCGATTCTCGCCGGCGACAACGCGACGCCCGAACGGCTGGAGCGCATCCGCACCTCGCTCGGCCTCAACGAGCCGCTGATCGTGCAGTTCGTCACCTGGGTGAACAAGCTGCTGCACGGCGATCTCGGGACCTCGCTGATCTCCAATCTGCCGGTCATGAAGATGATCGGCCAGCGCGTCGAGCCGTCGATCTCGATCGCGCTGTCGACCATCGTCCTCGCCGTCGTCATCGCCGTTCCCCTGGGCGTGATCGCGGCGTGGAAGCACGGAACCTGGATCGACCGTTTCGTGATGGGCCTCTCCGTGCTCGGCTTCTCGGTGCCGGTGTTCGTGGTCGGCTACATCCTGATCCAGGTCTTCGCGATCGAGCTGCGCTGGGTTCCGGTGCAGGGCTTCCGCAGCATCTTCAACGGCGTCGGGCCGTTCTTCGAGCGCATCATCCTGCCGACCTGCGCCCTCTCCTTCATCTACATCGCGCTGATCGCGCGCATGACGCGGGCGGCTATGCTCGACGTGCTCGGCGAGGATTACGTCCGCACCGCGCGCGCAAAGGGCATCAACGAGGTTGCCGTGATGATGCGGCACGCGCTGCGCAACGCCGCGGTGCCTGTCATTACCGTGATCGGCACCGGCTTTGCGCTATTGATTTCGGGCGTGGTCGTCACCGAGAGCGTGTTCAACATTCCCGGCATCGGCCGCCTCACCGTGGATGCGGTGCTGGCGCGCGACTATCCGGTGATCCAGGCGATGATCCTCTTGACGTCGCTGATCTACGTCGTGGTCAACCTTCTCATCGACGTCGCCTACACCCTGCTCGATCCCCGGATCCGGTACTGAGGCAAGGACAAAACATGTCGGTCGATACCCTTCCCCAGTCCTCCATTCCGATCACGTCGCCGCTGCGGCCGCGCTTCGGATTCCTGACCTCGACGCCCATCATCGCGACGGCCACGGTCCTGCTCGCGCTCATCGTGCTGGTCTCGATCCTCGCGCCGCTGATCGCGCCGCATGACCCGATCCAGCTCGCGCCGTCGCAACGCCTCAAGCCCTCGTCCGCGCAATTCCTGCTCGGCACCGATGCCTATGGCCGCGACCTGGCGTCGCGCGTCCTCTATGGCGGCCGCATCTCGCTTCTGATCGGCATCGGCTCGGCGATCCTGTCGATCGCCATCGGGCTCGCGATCGGCCTCGTCTCCGGCTTCTTCAAGCTGGTCGATGCCGTGCTGATGCGGGTCATGGACGGCTTGATGGCGATGCCCAGCATCCTGCTCGCGATCGCCGTGGTGTCGCTGTCCGGTGCCAGCCTCTGGACCGTGCTGATCGCGATCACCATTCCCGAGATTCCACGCGTGGCGCGTCTGGTTCGCTCGGTCGTGCTGTCGGCGCGCGAAGAGCCCTACGTCGAGGCGGCGATCTCGGTCGGCTCGTCCTTGCCGAAGATCATGTGGCGGCACCTGGTGCCGAACACGATCGCGCCGCTGATCGTCCAGGGCACCTATGTCTGCGCCAGCGCCATCCTCACCGAGGCGATCCTCTCCTTCCTCGGCGCCGGCATCTCGCCGGAAACGCCGACCTGGGGCAACATCATGGCCGAGGGCCGCCAGTACTTCCAGATCAAGCCATCGCTGATCTTCTGGCCCGGCCTGCTGCTCTCGATCGCCATCCTCAGCATCAATCTGATCGGCGACGCCGCCCGCGACGCACTCGATCCGCGCATGAAGCAGCGGGAAGGCAAGTGATGACCAACATCATCCTCGACATCAACAATCTCGTCGTCTCGATCGGCAAGAAGCCGGGCGGACCGAAGATCATCGACGGCATCTCGATCCAGGTCCATGAGCGCGAGACGCTGTGCCTTGTCGGCGAAAGCGGCTCGGGCAAGTCGGTGACCTCGCTCACCACGATGGGGCTCTTGCCCAAGGGCACGCTGGTGCCGACCGGCGGCAGCGTCAAGCTGGTCGGCGAGGAGATCCTCACCGCCACCGACCGCCGCCTGCGGCAGCTGCGCGCCACGCGGATGGCCATGATCTTCCAGGAGCCGATGACCGCGCTCAATCCGGTGGTGCCGGTCGGCGGCCAGATCGACGAGGTTCTGCGCGCCCACACCAATCTCGATGCCAAAGCGCGAAAGAAGCGCATCCTCGACATGATGGAGCAGGTTCGCCTGCCCCAGGTCGAGCGCATCTTCGCCTCCTACCCGCACCGCCTCTCCGGCGGCCAGCGCCAGCGCATCATGATCGCGATGGCGCTGGTGCTGGAGCCGAAGCTCCTCATTGCCGACGAGCCGACCACGGCGCTCGACGTCACCACACAGAAGCAGATTTTGACCCTGATCCGCGACCTGCAGCGCGATCACGGCACCGCCGTGCTGTTCATCACCCACGACATGGGCGTGGTCGCCGAGATCGCCGACCGCGTCGCGGTGATGCGGCAGGGCCGCCTGGTCGAGACCGGCCCTCTCGACACCGTGCTGCGCAATCCGACCATGGAGTACACCCGCAACCTGCTCTCTGCGGTGCCAAGCCTGGTGCCCCGGCCACCGCGCGAGGATAGCCGTGAGCCCGTGGTGCTCGAGGCCAACGAGCTCAGCAAGGTCTACAAGGAACGCGCCTTCTTCGGTAAAGGCCGCGAGGTCGTCGCCGCCGACAAGGTGACGCTGAGGCTGCGCAAGGGCCGCACGCTGGGCATCGTCGGCGAGAGCGGCTCGGGCAAGTCGACGGTGGCGCGCTGTATCGTGCGCCTGATCGACCCGACCTCCGGCGGCGTACGCCTCGCCGGGCGCGAGATCGCCGACATCTCGCGGCGCCTGCTGCAGCCGCACCGGCAGAAGATCCAGATCGTATTCCAGGATCCCTATCGCTCGCTCAATCCCCGCGTCACCGTCGGCGAGAGCATCGCCGAAGGCCCGATCAATTACGGCGTCGCGCACACTGACGCGATGAAACGGGCGCGCGAACTGCTCGAGCTCGTCGGTCTGCCGGCCGATGCGGTGTCGCGCTATCCGCACCAATTCTCGGGGGGCCAGCGTCAGCGCATCGCCATCGCCCGCGCACTCGCGCTCGATCCCGACGTGCTGGTCGCGGACGAAGCGGTCTCCGCGCTCGACGTCTCCGTGCAGGCGCAGGTGCTGGAGTTGCTCCACGAGATCCAGAACCGCCTCGGCATCGCGATCCTGTTCATCACCCACGATTTGCGCGTCGCCGCGCAGATTTGCGACGAGGTCGTGGTGATGCAGCACGGCCGCGTCGTCGAGCAAGGCCCCGCCGCCGAGGTGCTGACGCATCCGAAGGAGGCCTACACCAGGGCGCTGCTGGAAGCAGCACCCGGGCGCGGCTGGGACTTTGCGAACTTCCGGCCGGTGTCGGAAGGCGCGGCGGCGACGCTGTAGCTACATTCACCGGTGTCGTCCCGGCGAACGCCGGGACCCATACCGCGGAATCTGCCGGTCGCGTGCGGTGCTAATCCCGGACCACGAGCCTTCCCAAACTCCTCCCTGGGGCTATGCGTCCCTGCTTTCGCAGGGACGACACCAGGAGTCTGGTTGGCGGAGCAGCTCAAACGTACCCGCAACCGCAGCATTCCCAAAACAACTTGACCCCATGCACGGCGCGATTGCCTCTCACCTTGCTCTCCCCGCAGAGCCAAGGCTAACGTCGCGCACTTTCCAACGCTGGACTTAAATTGATGACACGTATCGCCGTCGGCGGCTTCCTGCACGAGACCAACACCTTCGCTCCCACCAAGGCAACCTTCGCCGATTTCCAGCATGGCGGCGGCTGGCCGGCGATGACGGAGGGCGCCGACGTGTTGAAGGTGATGCGGCGCATCAATGTCGGCCTCGCCGGCTTCGTCGACAGCGCTGAAGCCAACGGCTGGGAACTCGTTCCGACGATCGCCTGCGGGGCCAGCCCCTCGGCGCATGTCACGGAGGATGCTTTTGAACGCATCGTGAAGGTGATGGTTGAGGGCATCGCAGCCGCCGGTCCCATCGATGCCGTCTATCTCGACTTGCACGGCGCCATGGTGACCGAGCATCTCGACGACGGCGAAGGCGAGATTCTCGCCCGCGTGCGCCGCCTCATCGGCAAGGATGTTCCGCTCGTCGCCAGCCTCGACCTGCACGCCAACGTTACGCCCGCGATGATCGAGCATGCCGACGCGCTGATCGCCTACCGCACCTATCCCCATGTCGACATGGCCGAGACCGGCCGCGCCTCGGCGCGGCATCTCGCCCTGCTGCTGAAGACGAAGCAACGCTTCGCAAAGGCGTTCCGGCAATTGCCGTTCCTGATCCCGATCAGCTGGCAGTGCACCAACGACCAGCCGACCAAGGGCATCTACGAAAAACTCGCCGCGCTGGAGAGCGATGCGGTTCCGACGCTCTCCTTTGCACCGGGATTCCCTGCTGCCGACTTCCGCGACTGCAGTCCGAGCGTGTTCGCCTATGGCAGGACGCAAGAGGACGCCGACCGTGCGGCCGATGCGATCGTGAAGCTGATCGAAAGCCACGAGGACGATTTCGACGGCAAGATCTGGTCTCCCGACGAAGGCGTGCGCCACGCCATGGAGCTTTCCAAAGGCGCAAGCAAGCCGATCATCATCGCCGACACCCAGGACAATCCTGGCGCCGGCGGCGATTCCGACACCACCGGCATGCTGCGCGCGCTGGTGCGCAACAAGGCGAGCGCAGCGACGGGCGCGATCTACGATCCGGTGTCGGCCAAGGCCGCGCATGCGGCCGGCGTCGGCGCTGCCGTCACGCTGTCGCTCGGCGGCAAGTCCGGCATCCCCGGGGACGAGCCTTATCGCGAGACCTTCGTCGTCGAAAAGCTGTCCGACGGCCGCTTCGTCGCGCCCGGCCCTTACTATGGCGGCCGCGAGATGGAGATGGGCCCCTCGGCCTGCCTGCGCATCGGCGACGTCCGCGTCGTGGTGAGCTCGCACAAGGCGCAGCTCGCCGACCAGGCGATGTACCGCTATGTCGGCATCGAGCCCACGCGTGAGAAGATCCTGGTCAACAAGAGCTCGGTGCACTTCCGCGCCGATTTCGAGCCGATCGCGGAGATGCTTCTGATCTGCGCCGCGCCCGGCGCGATGCCGGCCGACACCGCAACGCTGCCCTGGACGCGTCTGCGCCCGGGCATCCGCATCAAGCCGAACGGTCCCGTTTTCAATCCACCTTCACGCTAACCGGACAGGAACACATGCCCACCATCGACCGCATCGACGGCTACGCCGACGAACTCACAGCCATCCGCCGCGACCTCCATGCCCATCCCGAGATCGGGTTCGAGGAAGTGCGCACCTCCGGCATCGTCGCCGACAAGCTGAAGAGCTGGGGCATCGAGGTGCATCGCGGCCTCGGCGGCACGGGCGTGATCGGCGTCATCAAGGGCAAGGGTTCGAGCGGCAAGCGCATCGGCCTCCGCGCCGACATGGACGCGCTGCCGATGGAAGAGAACACCAATCTGAAATGGAGTTCGAAAATCCCCGGCCGCTTCCACGGCTGCGGCCATGACGGCCACACCACGATACTGCTCGGCACCGCGCGCTACCTCGCCGAGACCAGGAATTTCGACGGCACCGTGCACCTGATCTTCCAGCCGGCCGAGGAAGGCCTCGGCGGCGCCCGCGCGATGATCAAGGATGGACTGTTCGAGAAGTTTCCCTGCGATGAGCTCTACGGCCTGCACAACGCGCCCGACCTCAACCATGGCGAGATCGCGATCCTGCCCGGACCCGCGATGGCCAGCGCCGACTTCTTTGACCTCCGCATCACCGGCT
This sequence comes from Bradyrhizobium sp. 199, assembly GCF_023073355.1. GTDB lineage: Bacteria > Pseudomonadota > Alphaproteobacteria > Rhizobiales > Xanthobacteraceae > Bradyrhizobium. The sequence goes on along the minus strand of NZ_JADPJI010000005.1, from coordinate 570,997 downwards.
ATGGCGCGCATGGCGCGATGCCCGAGCGCTCCAAGGACGCGGTGATCATCGCGACCACGCTGGCGCAGGCGATCCAGACCATCGTCAGCCGCAACGTCGAGCCGCTGCAGGCCGCCGTCATCTCGATCACGCAGATCCACGCCGGTTCCGCCTACAACGTCATCCCCGGTGATGCGCATCTGTGCGGCACCATCCGCACCTTCTCGAAAGACGTCCGCACCCTGATCAGCGAACGCATCCGCACGATCTGCGCCGGCATCGCGAGCGCCTATGAGTGCGTGATCGACGTCGACATCCGCGACACCTTCGACGTGCTGGTCAACCAGGTCGAGCAGTCCAAGGTGGTCGAGGAGGTCGCGCGCACCATCGTCGAGCCCGCCAACGTGATCACCCGTGCCCAGCCGAAGATGGGCAGCGAGGATTTTGCCGACATGCTGCAGACCATTCCCGGCGCCTATTTCTGGGTCGGCCATGACGGCTCGGTGCCCGTGCACAATCCCGGCTTCGTGCTCGACGACAAGATTCTGCCGATCGGCGCCAGCATGTTCGCCCGCATCGTCGAGACGCGCATGCCGGTAGGTGCCAGTGCATAAAGAGAACGTCGAAGAGGCGATCACCCCGCTGCACGATCTGTCCGCGGTCGATCTGATCGCGGGCTATCGCGCCAAGCAGTTCTCGCCGAGCGAGGTGCTGGAGGACGTGCTCGCGCACGTCGCTGCGTGGGAGCCGCATCTGAAGGCGCTCTATGCACTCGATCCCGACGGCGCGCGCGAGACCGCGAAGGCCTCGACCGCGCGCTGGGCCGGCGGCGAGCCATCCGGCGCGCTCGACGGCGTTCCGGTCACAGTGAAAGACAACATCGCGACCAAGGGCGTGCCGGTGCCGCTCGGGGCGGCCAGCGTCAAGCTCGTGCCGGCCGAGAAGGACGCCCCGCCCGCAGCGCGGCTGCGCGAGGCCGGCGCGATCATCTTCGCCAAGACCACCATGCCAGATTACGGCATGCTGTCCTCCGGGCTCTCCAGCTTCCACGCGCTGGCGCGCAATCCCTGGGACCTCTCCAAGAATCCCGGCGGCTCCAGCGCCGGTGCCGGCGCGGCCGCTGCAGCCGGCTATGGTCCGCTGCATCTCGGCACCGACATCGGCGGCTCGGTGCGCCTGCCGGCCGGCTGGTGCGGCCTCGTCGGCTTGAAGCCGAGCTTCGGCCGCGTGCCGATCGACCCTGCCTATGTCGGCCGCGTCGCGGGTCCCATGACCCGCACGGTCGACGATTGCGCGCTGATGATGAGCGTGATCGCCAAGCCCGACCGGCGCGACGGCATGAGCCTGCCCGCCGAGCCGCTCAACTGGAAGGGCCTGGAGAAGTCTCCGCGAAAACTGCGCATCGGGCTGATGCTTGATCCCGGCTGCGGCCTGGCGCTGGAGAAGCCGGTGCGCGAGGTCGCGGTGAAGGCGGCAAAAGCGTTCGAGTCCGCAGGTGCGGTCGTCACCGAAGTCGATGGCATCCTCACCCGCGAGATGCTCGATGGGCTCGACAATTTCTGGCGCGCGCGGATGTGGGACGATCTGGCCAAGCTGACGCCGGCCGACCGGGCCAAGGTGCTGCCCTATATCTTCAGATGGGGCGAGTCCGGCGCGAAACTGTCGGGCGTCGATGTCATCCGCGGCTTCAACCAGACCATGGCGATCCGGGCCGCGGCAGGAAAGCTGTTCTGCGAGCTCGACTATGTGATCTCGCCGACCGCGCCGAACGTGAACTATGCGGCGGAGTGGGCCTCGCCGACCAACGATCCGATGAAGCCGTTCGAGCACATCGCCTATACCGTGCCGTGGAATATGTCGGAGAACCCTGCCGTCTCGCTCAACGGCGGCTTCGACGCGAAGGGCTTTCCCATCGGCGTGCAGATCGTCGGCCGCCGCTTCGACGATATCGGCGTGCTCGGCATGGCCAAGGCGTTCGAAGGTCTGCGCGGGCCGCAGCGGCCCTGGCCGAAGCCGCCGGCGCATTAACACGCTCTCTCGTTTTGCGCCGTCTTGGCGCAAGCCCGGAATCCATTCCTCGGCACAATCGGTGCGGAGAGATGGATTCCGGGTTCGCGCGTCGCGCGCCCCGGAATGACATGCTAGAGAGACCGGCAAAGAAACAGGGAAGGAAACCACATGGCGTATGAGACGATCAAATACGAGGTCGCCGAGCAGATCCTCACCATCACGCTGAACCGGCCCGACAAGCTCAACGCCTTCAACGCGCAGATGCAGGCCGAGCTGATCGACGCATTCGACGCCGCCGACAAGGACGACAATGTCCGCGCCATCATCGTCACCGGCGCCGGCCGCGGTTTTTGCGCGGGCGCCGACCTCTCCTCCGGCGCCGACACGTTCGATCGCGACGCGCGCCGTGGTCCCGTGAAGCGCTTTGCCGACGGCAAGGTCGACTATAGCGATCCGCAGGTGCGCGACGGCGGCGGCCAGGTGACACTGCGAATCTTCAAGTGCCTCAAGCCGGTGATCGCCGCCGTGAACGGCCCTGCCGTCGGCATCGGCGTCACCATGCAGCTTGCGATGGACATCCGCATTGCCTCGGACGCGGCGCGGTTCGGCTTCGTGTTCTCCCAGCGCGGCATCGTGCCGGAGGCGGCGTCGAGCTGGTTCCTGCCGCGCATCGTCGGCATCTCGCAGGCGCTGGAATGGTGCTATTCCGGGCGCGTCTTCCCGGCGCAAGAGGCCCTCGCTGGCCGTCTCGTCAGCAAAGTCGTCGCCCCCGACGATCTGTTGCCGACCGCCCGCGCGCTTGCCAAGGAATTTGCCGTGAAGACCGCGCCGGTATCCGTTGCGCTGATCCGCCAGATGATGTGGCGGATGATGGGCGCCGACGATCCCATGGAAGCCCACAAGGTCGACAGCCGCGGCATCTACGCCCGCGGCCGCTCCGACGACGTCAAGGAAGGCGTGGTGTCGTTCCTGGAGAAGCGTCCGGCGCAATTCAAGAACAAGGTGTCGAGCGATATGCCGGACTATTTCCCATGGTGGACGGAGCGGGAATATAAATAGTTCACGGTCATTCCGGGGCTCGCGAAGAGAGAACCCGGAATCTCGAGATTCCGGGTTCGCCCTCCGGGCGCCCCGGAATGACGAAACTACTCCATCACCAGCGCGACGCGCCCGATCGCCTTGCGGTCGAGCAACAGCTGCATCGCCTTTGCATAGTCCGCCAGCGGCAGACGGTGCGAGACGTTGGGGCGCAGCTTGCCCTCCTCCGCCCACTCCAAGAGCGCCTTCAGCCGGACCTCACCCAGCGCCGGGTTCTTCCGCACCGCTTCGCCCGCGCGCACGCCGAGCACGCTGGCGCCCTTGATCAGCAGGAGATTGGTCTTGGCCGAGCCGATGCCGCCGGTGAAGCCGATCACCAGCAGCCGCGCGCCCCAGGCGATGCAGCGCATCGAGTCCTCAAAGACCTGGCCGCCGACGGGATCGAACACGACGTCGGCGCCGCGGCCATCGGTGATGCGCTTGACGGCATCGCGAAACGGCTCGCGATCGTAACGCACGAGATGGTCGGCGCCGCGCGCCTTGGCGATGGCAAGTTTCTCGTCGCTGGAGGCGGTCGCGATCACGATCGCACCCAGCATCTTGCCGATCTCGACGGCAGCAAGGCCAACGCCGCCGCCGGCGCCATGCACCAGCAGCACCTCACCGGGCGTAACCCGGCCGCGATCGATCAGCGCATGATAGGCGGTGCCATGGCCGGCGAGATAGGTCGCAGACTCCGCATAGTCGAACGTGGACGGCTTGGGGGTCAGCTGCGACGGCGTCACCACCGCTTCATCGGTGAAGGCGCCGTGTCGCATCTTGACGATGACCTTGTCGCCGACGGCAACACCGCTCGCCTCCGCGCCCACTTCGGTCACGTCACCAGCGGCTTCCATGCCCGGCGTGAACGGCAGCTCCGGCTTGAGCTGATATTCGCCGGCGGCCATCAGCACATCCGGAAAATTCAGCCCGGCGGCCCGGATCGCGACGCGCACCTCGCCCAGTTTCAGGGCGCGGGGCGGAAACTCCTCCAGCCGCAAGGTTTCGGGCGAGCCAAGCGTGCGGCAGACGACAGCGCGCACCATCAGGCCGCGCTCGCCTTGCTGCGCAGCAGCGCCTCGCGGATCAGCGGCAGGCGGTCATTGCCAAAATACATGTCGGTCTTGCCAAGGAAGATCGTCGGCGAGCCGAAGCCGCCGCGGGCGATCACCTCTTCCGTATTCGCCTTGAGCTGATCCTTGATGCTCTGCTCCGAGATGCCGGCGAAGAATTTTCGCTCGTCGATACCGACCTTGCTGCAGATCTCGGCCAGCACCGCATCCTGCGAGATGTCCTTGTCGCCGCCCCAATAGGCCTCGAACAATGCGGTGGCGAACGTCACCACGTCGGCACCCAGCCAGATACAGCCACGCATCGCCTTCACGCTGTTCACCGGAAACACCGTCGGCGGCATCTTGATCGACAGGCCGGCCGAGCGCGCCCAGTCCTGAAGATCCTTCTTCATATAGCGCGTTTTCAGCGGCACCGGGGTCTCGCGCTGCGCGTAGACGCTCGGGTTGACCGTATTGAAGATGCCGCCGACCAGGATCGGCCGCCAGACGATCTCCGCGCCAAGCTCTCTGGCGAGCGGCTGGATATTGTGGAAGGCGAGATAGGTCCAGGGGCTGGAACAGTCGAAGAAGAACTCGATCATGGCGTTTCCCTTATTGTCATTCTATTCCATCCCCGTCATTGCGAGCGTAGCGAAGCAATCCAGAATCTTTCTGCGGAAGCAGTCTGGATTGCTTCGTCGCAAGGGCTCCTCGCAATGACGAGGAGAGAGCGGAGGTCTATTTCTTTCCCAGCACTTCCTTCGCACGCTGTCCAAACATGATCTTGCGTGATTCCTCGTCGAACGGCTCTTTCACGAATTTGCCGATCGCAAGGCCCGCCTGCACCTGCGGCCTGGCGCGGATCTCGGCGTACCAGCGCTTGACGCTCGGATAGTCGTCGAGCGTAAAGCCTTGCGCCTTGTGGGTCATTGTCCAGGGAAAGCAGGCGATGTCTGCGATGGAATAGTCGCCGGCGACATAGGCATTGGTGTGCTCCAGCTGCCGGTCGAGCACGCCGTACAGCCGGGCCGCCTCGTCACGGTAGCGCTGGATCGCATAGGGAATCTTCTCCGCCGCATAGAGCGCGAAATGGCCGTGCTGGCCCAGCATCGGTCCGAGGCCGGCCATCTGCCACATCACCCACTGGATGGTGGTGGAGCGGCCGCGCAAATCGGTGGCCAAGAAGCGGCCGGTCTTCTCCGCGAGATAAATCAGGATCGCGCCGGTCTCGAAGGCCGAGAACGGTTCGCCGCCGTCGGCAGGTGCGTGATCGACGATCGCGGGGATGCGGTTGTTCGGGGAGATCGCCAGAAATTCGGGGCTGAACTGCTCGCCGGTGCGGATGTTGATGGGCTTCACGGTGTAGGGAAGCCCGAGCTCCTCCAACATGATCGAGATCTTCCAGCCGTTCGGCGTCGGCGCGTAATAGAGGTCGATCATGACCTGGCCCTTGGCAATTTCCTTGGCATTTTCCGTCGTCGCCGCTGGAATAGAGAGCGACTTTTGTTGTTCTGTACCTCGACGTTAGGACATGGCAGGAAGGGGCGCAACACAACCTGCCGGAAGGGCCGCCATGCTGTTTCCAACCACGATCGCCGGCTCCTTGCCGAAGCCGGAATGGCTCGCCGAGCCCAACATGCTCTGGGCGCCCTGGAAGTCTGGAGGCGACGAGCTTCTCCGCGCCAAGCGCGACGCGACGCTGATCTGGGTCAAGATCCAGGAGGACGCCGGCATCGACATCCTCACCGAAGGCGAGCAGGCCCGGCAGCATTTCGTGCACGGTTTCCTGGAGAAGATCGAAGGCATCGACTTCGCCCACAAGGTCGAGATGGGCATCCGCAAGGATCGCTACAAGGCGATGGTGCCGCAAGTGGTCGCGCCGCTCCGGCTCAGGGAACGCGTGCATGCTTTCGAGGCGCGCGTGGCGCGCACGCATACCAGGAAGAAGCTGAAGTTCACGCTGCCCGGCCCGATGACCATCATCGACACCATCGCCGATCGCTACTACGGCGACCGCGTGAAGATGGCGTTCGCCTTCGCCGAGCTGCTCAACGAGGAGGCCAAGGCCTTGCAGGCCGACGGCGTCGATCTCGTGCAGTTCGACGAGCCTGCCTTCAACGTCTACATGGACGAGGTCAACGATTGGGGCATCAAGGCGCTGGAGCGCGCCGCGCAGGGCCTGACCTGCGCCACGGCCGTGCACATCTGCTACGGCTACGGCATCAAGGCCAACACCGATTGGAAGGAAACGCTCGGCGCGCAGTGGCGGCAGTATGAGCAGATCTTTCCGGCGATCGACGCCAGCCCGATCCAGCAGGTCGCGATCGAATGTCGCAATTCGAAAGTGCCGCTCGACCTGCTCGCGCTCTTGAAGAACAAGATCGTGCAAGCCGGCGTGATCGACGTCGCCAGCGACACGGTAGAGACCGCCGAAGACGTCGTTCAGGTGATCGACGCGGTATCGAAATTCGTGCCCAAGAGCAACATCATCGCCACCACCAATTGCGGCATGGCGCCGATGCGGCGCGAGATCGCCGAAGCCAAGCTGATGGCGCTCGGCGCAGGCGCGGCGCTGGCGCGCGAGAAGCTGGCGTGATCATCACGACGGTGGTGGCCTTGCTCTAGCCTGACGCCGTCGGATGCAGCACGGGCTGGTAGCCGGCCTTGAGCGCGCGTAGCGTCGAGGGCGGCGTCAGCAACTTTACGTCGTCGAGCTGACGTGCGCTGGTGCCATAGCCCGCCGGCGACCACAACAGCGCCTTGCCCTGCAGCACCAGAAAACTCTCTTCGCCCTGCCGCACCATGGCGCCGTCGGGGAGGTCTGCGAGCGGCACCGCCAATGCGTGCAAGCGCTTGCGGCCGCGATCGAGACGCTCCCGATGCAGCACGGCATCCATCGTCTTCGCGCTGACGCCGCTGGCACCGTTCCCCGCTTCCCACGCAGCGCGAAATCGCTTGGCATCGTCGCGGCGGCAGAAGAAGCAGGGCCGGTGCCCCGCGGCAAAGGCTGTGGCTTCGTCGAGAAAGAACAGCTCGGTCCAGCTCCGCCGCGCCATCACCGGCCGCCGCCAGCCGCGGAATTCACACAGGCACGTAATCCATGCCGGTGACGACCAGCGCTTATTCAGCAGCGTCCTGGTCGCGGGATCGTGGATGATGCCGCGATTGCCGGTGAACAGGCCGCGGTGCGGGGTCGCGATGATGTCGCCTGTCGGCGTGACACGGTTTTGCAGGGGCATGATGGCGCGACGGTTCAACGATCGTCATTCCAGGGCGATGCGAAGCATCGAACCGGGAATCTCGAGATTCCGGGTTCGGTCCTGCGGACCGCCCCGGAATGACTCCATGCCTCACGCCGCCCCGTCACGCAGCGGCGGGTGATAGGACAGCGCGGTGTCCCAGGGGAAGAAGATCCAGGTGTCCTGCGAGACTTCCGTGATGAAGGTGTCGACCAGCGGACGGCCCATCGGCTTGGCGTAGACGGTGGCGAAATGAGCATCGGGGAGCATCTCGCGCACCAGCTTGCCGGTCTTGCCGGTGTCGACGAGGTCGTCGACGATCAACAGCCCCTTGCCGGTGCCGCCGCCGAGCTTCATCGCCGCTTCCGAAATGCCCTTGAGGACCTGGAGCTCGCCCTGCTTGTTGTGGTCGTAGCTGGCGATGCAGACCGTATCGATCACGCGCACGCCGAGTTCGCGCGCCACGATCGCCGCCGGCACGAGACCACCGCGCGTGATCGCGATCACCGCGTGGAACGGACCGACCTCGTTGAGCCGCCAGGTCAGCGCCCGGCAATCCCGATGAAATTGGTCCCAGGAGACCGGAAAGGGCCTGCCCGCCCGCTCCTGTGCGCTCAGTTCCGGTGCTTCGCCAGCCATTGTCGTCTCCTGCCATTGGTCTGCGGCAGCTTTCTCTGCTAGCGGGTGATGTTCAATCCCGCCAGCATTTCCTTCACCGCCGCCATCGCGGATGCGAGCTTGTCCGCATCGCGCGAGCGCACCACCAGATTGGTGTTGGGCTTCTGCTCCTCGTCCATGAAGGGGTAGCTGCCGATGATGGTGTCGGGGTGCGCGGCGGCGATCGCCCGCAGGGGACTTCCGATGTCGCCCTCCCGTGCATTGGCGCGAACCGATTCGGACAGCATGCGCACACCCGACTTCAGCTTGGGCGAGACGATGTCCATCATCGCCTGCATGATCGAGGGCACACCGGCCATCACGATGACATTGCCGATCTTGAAGCCGGGGGCGAGGATGGTCGCGCTCTGGATCAGCTCGGCGCCATCGGGAATGCGGGCCATGCGCAGGCGGGCCTCGTTGAGGTCCTGCTCGCTCCAGCGCTCCCGGAAACGGGCGACGACTTCCGGGTGGTGGTCGATGCCGACGCCGAACGCCTTGGCCACGCTGTCGGCGGTGATGTCGTCATGGGTCGGCCCGATGCCGCCGGTGGTGAATACGTAGGTGTAGCGATGCCGCAGTGCATCCAAGGCCGCGATGATGTCGGCCTCATCGTCGGAGACGACCCGGACTTCCTTCAGGTCGATGCCGATATTGGTCAAATATTCGGCGATGAAGCCGATATTCTTGTCCTTGGTCCGGCCGGACAGGATTTCGTCGCCAATGACCAGAATGCCCGCCGTGACGATCTCGCTCATACCTTAAGTCCCTCACCTGTGGCGCCGACTTTGCCGGGGTAACGCCTTGAAGTCACGCGGTTTTGCTGCCGAAATAAGCAGTCCTCCGCCATTTTTTCAGGCAAGCCGCCGGCCATCTCAGGCAATTGCCCTCTCTCCATGCTTATCGCGCTGGCCCGGCCCTTGCTACCACATGAAAGTCATGCACTCTTGCCGCATGGCCACAGGACGTTGCGGTCTTCACCAGGGCCGCGCGACCTGTCCAATGGGGCAACGCCTTGCGGAGACAAGTCGGGATTTATGGCAGTCGCGTTTGATGAAATGAATATTCCCGGCGGGGAGCTTCGCCCTGCCTATGAGGAGCTGGCGCGCTGGCTCAAGGAGACGCCTCCCGAGGCGCTTGAATATCGCCGCCAGGAGGCCGAGCTCCTGTTCCGCCGCATCGGCATCACCTTCGCGGTCTATGGCGAGGCCGAATCCACCGAGCGCCTGATCCCGTTCGACGTGATCCCGCGGATCATGTCCGGCAAGGAATGGACCCTGTTGGAGAAGGGCCTGAAGCAGCGCGTGCGCGCGCTCAACATGTTTCTGCGCGACATCTATCATGGCCGCGACATCCTGCGCGCCGAGATCGTACCCGACGATCTGATCTTCCAGAACCCGGTGTTCCGGCCCGAGATGAACGGCCAGCAGGTGCCGCACGACGTCTACGTCCACATCGCCGGCATCGACATCGTCCGGGTCGATGCCAACGACTTCATCGTGCTGGAGGACAATGCGCGGACGCCGTCCGGCGTCTCCTACATGCTGGAAAACCGCGAGATCATGATGCGGCTGTTTCCGGATCTGTTCGCCCGGCACCGCGTGGCCCCGGTCGAGCGCTATCCGGACGAGCTGCTCTCGGCACTCCGTTCCGTCGCGCCGCAAAGCACATCAGGCGAGCCGACGGTGGCCCTGCTCACGCCCGGGGTCTACAACTCGGCCTACTACGAGCACTCCTTCCTCGCCGACAAGCTCGGTATCGAACTGGTCGAGGGCAGCGATCTCATCGTCAAGAACAACGAAGTGTTCATGCGGACGACCGAAGGGCTGAAGCGGGTCGACGTGATCTATCGCCGCGTCGACGACGACTTCCTCGATCCGCTCACCTTCCGTCCCGATTCCGTACTTGGCGTGCCCGGACTGATGTCGGCCTATGCGGCCGGCAACATCACGCTCGCCAACGCCGTCGGCACCGGGATTGCCGACGACAAGGCGATCTACTCCTACATGCCGGACATCGTGAGATTCTATCTCGGCGAGGAGCCGATCCTGAAGAACGTGCCGACCTGGCGCTGCCGCGAGCCCAAGGATCTCGCCTATGTGCTGGACAATCTCGGCGAGCTCGTCGTCAAGGAGGTTCACGGCTCCGGCGGCTACGGCATGCTGATCGGACCTGCCGCGACCAAAGCGACGATCGAAGCGTTTCGCGAGAAGCTCAAGCGCGAGCCCGAAGGCTTCATCGCGCAGCCGACGCTGGCGCTCTCGACCTGCCCGACCTGCACGGCGTCAGGCCTTGCGCCCCGCCATGTCGATTTGCGGCCCTTCGTGCTCACTGGCAGCAAGGGCACGACCGTCGTGCCGGGCGGGCTGACACGCGTCGCACTGAAGGAAGGCTCCCTGGTCGTGAATTCGAGCCAGGGCGGCGGCACCAAAGACACCTGGATCCTGGACGAGTAGACAGATGCTGTCGCGTACTGCCGAAAGCCTCTATTGGCTCGCCCGCTACGTCGAACGGGCCGAATATCTCGCGCGCACCATCGATGCGACCTTGCGCGTCACCGCACTTCCCGCCGCCTATATCGGCAAGACCAACGAATGGGACTCGGCGCTGCTAACCGCCGGCGTCGCCGCCAGCTTCTATCAGACCTACGAGGAAGCCAACGAGCACAACGTAGTCGACTACCTCTCGTTCTCGGCCAACAATCCGTCCTCGATCAGGAACTGCATTGAGTCGGCGCGGCTGAATTCGCGCTCGGTGCGAACCGCGCTGACGAGCGAAATGTGGGACACCATCAACTCGGCCTGGATCGATCTTCAGGCGGTCTGGAGCAAAGGCACCTCGACGCGCGAGGACCTCGCCAAATTCCTTCGCTTCGTGCAGGAGACCTCCCTGCGCTTCGACGGCTCGGCCTACCGGACCATGTTGCGCAACGACGCCTACTGGTTCTCGCGGCTCGGCCTGCACCTGGAGCGCGCAGACAACACTGCGCGCATCCTCGATGTGAAGTATCACGTGCTGCTGCCCGAGGAAGAGCATGTCGGCGGCCCGCTCGACTTCTATCAGTGGAGCTCGATCCTGCGTTCGGTGTCGGCGCTGACGGCCTATCACTGGGTCTATCGCGAGACGCTCAAACCGTGGCTGGTCGCGGACCTGTTGATCCTCAACAGCACGCTGCCGCGCTCGCTTGCGAGCTGCTACGACAATCTCACGCGAAACCTCGACCAGATCGGCGTCGCCTATGGTCGCCAGGGCCCGGCCCAGCGCCACGCCCGCGGCATCCGGAACCGGCTGGAACACAGCAACATGAACGACATTTTCCAGCACGGCGTGCATGAATTCATTCAGGAATTCATCACGGACAATTCCAGGCTGGGCGAAATCATCACGAAGCAGTATCTGATCTAGTCAGGACCGAACCTCTCACCCTTCGTCATTCCGGGGCGATGCGAAGCATCGAACCCGGAATCTCGAGATTCCGGGTCCGGCGCTTCGCGCCAACCTGGAATGACGGATCTAGAAACACCATGCGCCTGCGAATCCTGCACACCACGACCTATCGCTACGAGCCGCCGGCCACGAGCGTGATCCAGATCCTGCGCATGACACCCGGCAGCCATGACGGGCAATATGTGGCGGAATGGCAGATCGACGTCTCCACGGACACCAGGCTCGACACGCATGAGGACGCCTTCGGCAACGTCACCCACGTGCTGTCCTGCGGACCGGTCGGCGACATCAAGATCATCGCCGAAGGCCTGGTCGAGACCCACGACACCGGCGGCGTGCTGCGCGGCACCGACGAGCGCTTTCCGGCCGGCATGTTCCTGCGCTCAACCGACCTCACCTCCGTCAATCCGGCGATGATGGTGGTTGCGCGCCAGTTGCGCAGCGAGGCCGAGAGCGACAGGCTCGGCTTCCTCCATACGCTGATGAGCCAGATTGCCGATCACATGACGTTCGACGAGGACCCCACCAACAGCGGCACCTCGGCAGCTGAAGCGTTCACGCTCAAGCGCGGGGTCTGCCAGGACTACGCGCACATCTTCATTGCTTGCGCCCGCGCCGGCGGCGTGCCGGCGCGCTTTGTCTCCGGCCATTTCCTGCGCTCGGACGGTATGCTGCATCAGGAGGCCGGGCACGCCTGGGCGGAGGCCTACGTGCCTGATCTCGGCTGGATCGGCTTCGATCCCGCCAACAGCATCTGCGCCACCGACGCTCATGTCCGCGTCGCGATCGGGCTCGACTATCTCGGCGCAGCCCCGGTGCGCGGCACCCGCTATGGCGGCGGTGCGGAGACGCTGACGGTGGCGGTCAAGGTCGAGCCGACCGGCCGCGGCGGGCAGTCGCAATCACAGTCACAGTGGCAGAGCTAGGCGCGACCGTCCGAATGCCGAGGCCGTGCTACGGGACCAGACCGTCCCCGCGAGGAGCCCCATGGCAACCGTCCTCGTAGATCCGACGGGTTGAGCGACAAAGCGAGTTCTCATTCCGGGGCGCGCGTGGCGCGAACCCGGAATTCATCAGGCGGCAAGGTTCGTGGACGAATGGAATTCCGGGCTCGCGACTTCGTCGCGCCCCGGAATGACAGCCGGAATCGGGGGTTTCATGCCTTCCCGAAATTGGCTAGTAATTCCGCGCAAACGCGTTCGGGGACTGGAAATGACCTATTGTTGCGGAATCCTGGTTCGGGACGGTCTGGTGATGATCGCCGATACCCGCACCAATGCCGGTCTCGACAACGTCTCGACCTTCCGCAAGCTTCACATCTTCTCAAAGCCTGGCGAGCGCATCATGGCGATCGCCAGCGCGGGCAACCTCGCCATCAGCCAGTCGGTTCTGTCAACGCTGACCGAAGGTCTCGAAGACCCCGACACCGGCGAAATCGAGACGCTGATGAACGCGCCGACCATGTTCCAGGCCGCCCAGCGCATCGGCCGCGCGATCCGCGCAGTGCATGCGACCGAAGGGCCGGCACTGAGATCCGAGGACGTGTCCTTCGACGTTTCGTTCCTGTTCGGCGGCCAGATCAAGGGCTCCCGGATGCGCCTGTTCATGATCTACACCGCGGGCAATTTCATCGAGTGCACCACCGACACGCCCTACCTGCAGATCGGCGAACACAAATACGGCAAGCCGGTGCTCGACCGCGCCATGCACTACGACGTTGAGCTTTACGAGGCGCTGAAGACCGGCCTGATCTCCATGGACTCGACCATGCGCTCGAATCTCGGCGTCGGCCTGCCGATCGATGTGCTGGTGGTACGCGCGGACGCCTGCGAGGCCGATCTCAACCACCGCATCGAGGCGGGCGAGCCCTATTTCCACGATTTGCGCTCACGCTGGTCTGCGGCGCTGCGGGCGGCACACCAGAACATTCCGCGGCCGCCCTACAAGAACGAAAAAGAACCGAAAACCTGACAGCATGAGAAAAGGCAGGAAACGATGAGTGAAGCAAAGAAGATCGCAGTGGTGACCGGCGCCGGCACCGGCGTCGGGCGCGCGGCGTCGCTGGCGCTGATGAACACCGGCTTCACCGTGGTGCTGGTCGGGCGCCGGCTCGACAAGCTGGAGGAGACCGCAAAGCTCGGCCCGGCCGGCAAGAGCCTGTGCGTTACCGCCGACATGACCCAGCCGGACTCCATTGCCGCGCTGTTCGACAAGGTGAAGGCGACCTATGGCCGGCTCGACGTACTCTTCAACAATGCCGGGATGGGCGCCCCTCCAGTGAATTTCGAGGATCTCAGCCTCGAGCAGTGGCAGGCGGTGGTGAACACCAACCTCACCGGCCCGTTCCTGTGCACCCAGCACGCCTTCCGCATGATGAAGGACCAGAGCCCGCGCGGCGGCCGCATCATCAACAACGGCTCGATCTCGGCGCATGCGCCGCGGCCGTTCTCGGCGGCCTACACCTCGACCAAGCACGCCATCACCGGCCTGACCAAGGCCAGCAACCTCGACGGCCGCATGTACGACATCGCCGTCGGCCAGGTCGACATCGGCAATGCCGCGACCCCCATGACCGATCGCATGGTCAACGGCCCCGGCGTGCTGCAGCCCGACGGCACGTCGAAGCAGGAGCCGCGCATGGACGCGAAAGCGGTCGGCGATGCCGTCGCCTACATGGCCGGCCTGCCGCTCGATGCCAACGTGCTGACCATGACGGTGATGGCGACCAAGATGCCGTTCGTGGGGCGGGGCTAAAGCAAAAATTGCGAAAACAACCCCATGCACAGTAGGTATCTCATTGATTTCCCTATGCCGCGTCAGACCGTGCCCCGGACGCCGCGCGGCATGCAATGACGCGCTGCTGAGCCGGGCACATCCCTCCGCAGTTTCGTTTCTGGCCTTCCGTGTCCCGGCTCTGCGCCGCAACGCTGATGCGTTGCGGCTTGTCCGGGACACGATGCTTCCCCTACTCCAAACTCTCCACCTTCCGCAGGCTCGGGAACAACTTCATCCACAGCAGCGCCACCGCGACGGTAGCAACGCCGCCGAATACGGCGGCCGGCATGGCGCCGAGCAACGCGGCAGCCACGCCGCTCTCGAACTGGCCGAGCTGGTTCGAGGCGTTGATGAAGAGGAAGTTGACCGCGCCGACGCGGCCGCGCATCTCGTCGGGCGTTGACAGCTGCACCAGCGAGAAGCGGATTACGACGCTGATCGTGTCGGCCGCTCCGAGCACGGCGAGCGACAGCACGGACAGCCACATCCAGGACGACAGCGCGAACACGATGGTGGCGAGGCCGAACACGATCACGGCCTGGAACATGCGCGGGCCCACATGCCGCGAGATGGCGTGACGCGCCAGCACCATGGTCATCAAGAGCGCGCCGACCGCGGGCGCCGCGCGCAACACGCCGAGCCCGAGCGGCCCGGTCTGGAGGATGTCACGGGCATAGATCGGCAACAGCGCCGTGACGCCGCCGAACAATACCGCGAACAGGTCGAGCGAAATGGTGCCGAGGATCGCGGGATTGCTGCGGATGAAGCGGACGCCGGCGAAGATGTTGTCGGCGTCTGTCCCCTCCTTGGCAACCGCCTGCGGGCGCGGCCGGACGAAGCCGGTCAGGATCATCCCGAAAATCCAGAACAGGACCATCATGGCATAGGCAAGATGCGGGGCGACCGCATAGGCGAAGCCGCCGAGCGCCGGCCCGGTGATGGTCGCGACCTGCGCCGCGCCGCTGGAGACGGCCGTGGCGCGCTGGAGCGACCCCTGCGGCGCGATCAACGGTAGCAGCGCCGCCGTGGTCGGGCTTTCGAACGCGCCGGCAATGCCGAGCACGAAGGTCGCGATGAAGATCTGCACCTCGCTGACCGCGCCGAGATAGGTGATGATCGCGAGATAGAGCGCGGTTGCGGCTTCCACGAGTTGGCAGAGCTGAACGACCCGTTTGCGCTCAAACTTGTCGGCGGCGTGACCGGCGACGAACACCAAAAGCGCGGTGGGCAGGAACTGCACGAGGCCGACCATGCCGAGATCGAAGGCCGAACCGGTGAGATCGTAGATCTGCCAGCCGATCGCAACCGCCGCGATCTGGCTGGAAAAGCGCGACAGGCTGCGCGACAGCAGGAAGTACAGGAAGGCGCGGTGGGCGAGGAGCGCGCGAGCGCTGACCGGCGGATGGCTGGATATTGGCTGCTCTGGCATCGCCTCTTGGATCGTCTTTTGGGTGACCCTCGGACCGCTCGGCCCCTGATGTCGATCGATCCCGCGTGGCCGAGGCGGACCCGCTTGTCAACACCGGGGAGCCGCCCGCATGTGGCGGCATTGCCTTTGCAGCGCAGGCGCGGCCATAATCATTGAGGGTTTGGGGACATCATGCTGCGCTTGCAATCGGCACTCGGCATTTTCGCATTGCTGTTGATCGCCTTCGCGCTCGCAGAGAATCGGCGCGCCGTGTCGCTGCGACAGGCGGCGATCGGCCTCGTCGCCACCTTCGTCACCGCGATCGTGCTCCTGAAGCTGCCGGTGGTGGCGCGCGCCTTCGGAGCCATTAACGACGCCGTGGGCGCGATCTCCGCGGCCTCGCGCGCCGGCTCCGCCTTCGTGTTCGGCTATGTCGGCGGCGGCCCCCTGCCCTTCGATTTGAAAGTGCCCGGCGCCGATTTCATCCTGGCATTCCAGGCGCTGCCGATCGTGCTGGTCATGAGCGTGCTGACGACGCTGCTGTTCTACTGGCGCGTGCTGCCGCCGATCGTGCGCGGCATGGCCTGGCTGCTGGAGCGGACGCTGGGCGTCGGCGGTGCAGTAGGCCTCTCGACCGCCGCCAACATCTTTCTCGGCATGGTCGAGGCACCGCTGTTCGTGCGGCCGTATCTGCAACAGATGACCCGCAGCGAATTGTTCCTGGTGATGACCGGCGGCATGGCGGGCATTGCCGGCACGGTGCTGGTACTGTATGCGACGCTGCTGGCGCCTCTCATTCCAGATGCCGCCGCGCATTTCGTCGTCGCCTCGGTGCTGGGCGCGCCTGCTGCGATCCTCGTCAGTCTGATCATGGTGCCTGAAACCTCCGACAGGCGCACCGGCGGCACGCTGGGAGATCCCCGGGTCGCCAGCGATCCCGACAAGGAGGTCTCCGGCACGATGGATGCGATCGTAAAGGGCACCGCCGCGGGCATTGAACTGCTGATCAACATCGTCGCGATGCTGCTGGTGCTGGTCGCGCTGGTCTATCTCGTCAATGCCATGCTCGGCCTCTTGCCACACCTCGGCGGCGCCGCGATCTCGTTGCAGCGCCTGCTTGGGCTCGTGATGGCGCCGGTGTGCTGGCTGATGGGATTGCCGTGGGATCAGGCCGTTACCGGCGGCAGCCTGATGGGCACCAAGACCGTGCTCAACGAATTGATCGCTTATGTCGACTTCTCGAAGCTGCCGCCTGACACGCTCGATCCGCGCTCGCGCCTGATCATGCTCTATGCGATGTGCGGCTTCGCCAATTTCGCCAGCCTCGGCATCATGATCGGCGGCCTCGGCGTGATGGCGCCGGAGCGGCGCGAGGAGATCAACACGCTCGGGCTGAAGTCGATTGTGTCGGGGACGCTGACGACGTGTTTGATGGGAGCGGTGGTGGGGGTGTTGGCGTGAGCCACCGTGGCTGTCATTGCGAGCGAAGCGAAGCAATCCAGTCTGCACCCACGGAAAGATTCTGGATTGCTTCGTCGCAAGGCTCCTCCCAATGACGAGGAGAAAGCCTACGCCTACAGCTCGACCGTCCTGAACTCCGCCGGGAGGATCACCTCCAGCAGCTCGACGTCATCCGAGTAATCCAAAATCATGTGCTTGATCTTCGGCGGCTGGGTCCAGGCGCTGCCTTCTTTCATCAGCGTCTCGCCCTCTCCGTCCATATAGGTCTTCACCCAGCCCTTGAGCACGTAGACCATCTGGAATTCGACGTCGTGGAAATGCAGCTTCGAAACCTCGTCCGGATTGCAGGGGCCTTGCAGCCGGATCACGTGCGCTTGGGCAAGACCATGGGACGCTGCGGCAATGCCGAGGTCGCGATATTGCGCGTAGGTACGCAGGCCGTCGGCCTTGAAGTCTTCCTCGCGGTGATGGCTGATCGCGATACGCTGCCTGGGACGCGCGGGCTTTTTCGAGATGACGGCGGGCGCTTTCGCCTTCACCGTCTTGCGCGCCGATGATCCGGTCGCGGCCTTGGCTCCGCTCCGCTTCTTCACCGCGGCTTGCGATGCGTTGCGCGATTTTGTTTTCTTGGCCATGGGCTGCATCCCCTGTTATTGTGGGGAGAGGCTAGCACAGATCGCGAAAACGTAAGGTGGGTTAGACGAGGGCCTAACCCGCAATCTTGCGTCCGCGTCGGGCGAAGAGGTGGATTGCGCCACGCCAATCCACCTAGCCCATCGCTGCCTCAATGCAGCCGGAACACGCCATCCACGGTGCGCAGCTCCGCCGGCTTGATCAGCTTGGAATGCGCCACGGTGACTGAATGGAGGGGGCCGTCGAGCTTCTCTTGCCAGAACGCCAGGAAATCCTTCAGCGCCGGGAATTTCGGAAACATGTCGTAGTTCTGCCAGACGTAGGTCTGGAGCAACGAGGGATGATCCGGCATCCGATAGAGAATCTGTGCCGTCGTCAGCCCGTAACCCAGCATCTGTTTCCGGAATTCCTCGGAAACGACCCCACTCCGCAAGCCCATGCCAACCTCCTTTGCAGGAGCGCATTCAGGGGCGGCTTGGTCGGTGTGCGCCTTACGAGCCACCCGGTACTGATGCGCTCACATGAGAGAAATGTGACGCAAACTGACAATCCATCTCAAGCCCAAAAGTTTAACAAGCTGTTGAAATTCAATGCTTTAGCAGCAGATGCGCCCCCGTGCTAATACGGACACGGCAGAGTTAACGATGGCAAAGGATTCTGGCAGTCCGTGCTACCGAGTGCTGATTTTTCTGCTAGAAGCCCTTGCTCCCGCAAAATTCCTGCCCTATTTCAGCTCGCGTGTGCTAGCACTCGCTGGCACCGATTGCTAACAATCTGAAAACCACAACCCAAGCAAATGCTTAGGAGGACTGCATGAAATTCCGTCCGCTTCACGACCGCGTCGTGGTCAAGCGCATCGACGCAGAAGAGAAGACCGCTGGCGGCATCATCATTCCCGACACTGCCAAGGAAAAGCCCTCTCAGGGCGAAGTCGTCGCCGTGGGCCCAGGTGGCCGCGACGAAGCCGGCAAGCTGCTCCCGATCGACCTCAAGGTCGGCGACCGCGTGCTGTTCGGCAAGTGGTCCGGCACCGAGGTCAAGATCGACAACGTCGACCTGCTAATCATGAAGGAAAGCGACATCATGGGCGTTCTCGACGTCCCCGCTTCCAAGAAGAAGGCGGCCTAACAGCCCCTCTCTCCCTCCAGTCCAACATTCCAAGGAAAAATCCACATGGCAGCCAAAGAAGTCAAATTCTCGGTTGATGCACGCGACAAGATGCTGCGCGGCGTCGACATTCTCGCCAACGCGGTGAAGGTCACGCTCGGTCCGAAGGGCCGCAACGTCGTGCTCGACAAGTCGTTCGGCGCTCCCCGCATCACCAAGGACGGCGTCACCGTCGCCAAGGAGATCGAGCTCGAGGACAAGTTCGAGAACATGGGCGCCCAGATGGTGCGCGAAGTCGCCTCGAAGTCCGCTGACGCGGCCGGCGACGGCACCACCACCGCGACCGTGCTGGCCCAGGCGATCGTGCGTGAAGGCGCCAAGTCGGTAGCCGCCGGCATGAACCCGATGGACCTCAAGCGCGGTATCGACCTCGCGGTCGAAGCCGTGGTCGCGGACCTCGTCAAGAACTCCAAGAAGGTCACCTCGAACGAGGAGATCGCCCAGGTCGGCACCATCTCGGCCAACGGCGACGCGGAGATCGGCAAGTTCCTCGCCGACGCCATGAAGAAGGTCGGCAACGAGGGTGTCATCACCGTCGAGGAAGCCAAATCGCTCGAGACCGAGCTCGACGTCGTCGAGGGCATGCAGTTCGACCGCGGCTACATCTCGCCCTACTTCGTCACCAACGCCGACAAGATGCGCGTTGAAATGGACGACGCCTACATCCTCATCAACGAGAAGAAGCTCTCCTCGCTGAACGAACTGCTGCCGCTGCTCGAGGCCGTGGTGCAGACCGGCAAGCCGCTGGTCATCGTCGCCGAGGACGTCGAAGGCGAAGCTCTTGCTACCCTGGTCGTGAACCGCCTCCGTGGCGGCCTCAAGGTCGCGGCCGTCAAGGCTCCGGGCTTCGGCGATCGCCGCAAGGCCATGCTGCAGGACATCGCGATCCTGACCGGTGGCCAGGCGATCTCGGAAGATCTCGGCATCAAGCTCGAGAACGTCACGCTCAACATGCTCGGTCGCGCCAAGAAGGTGATGATCGACAAGGAGAACACCACGATCGTCAACGGCGCCGGCAAGAAGGCCGACATCGAAGCGCGCGTGGCTCAGATCAAGGCGCAGATCGAGGAAACCACCTCGGACTACGACCGTGAGAAGCTCCAGGAGCGTCTGGCCAAGCTCGCCGGCGGCGTCGCGGTGATCCGCGTCGGCGGCGCGACCGAGGTCGAAGTGAAGGAGCGCAAGGATCGCGTTGATGACGCGATGCATGCGACCCGCGCGGCCGTGGAAGAAGGCATCGTCCCGGGCGGCGGCGTCGCCCTGCTCCGTGCCTCCGAGCAGCTCAAGGGCCTGCGCACCAAGAACGACGACCAGAAGACCGGCGTCGAGATCGTGCGCAAGGCGCTGTCGTCTCCGGCTCGCCAGATCGCGATCAACGCCGGTGAAGACGGCTCGGTGATCGTCGGCAAGGTGCTGGAGAACAAGACCTACGCTTACGGCTTCGACTCCCAGACCGGCGAATACGGCGATCTCGTCAAGAAGGGCATCATCGACCCGACCAAGGTGGTCCGTACCGCGATCCAGAACGCAGCCTCGGTTGCCGCGCTGCTGATCACCACGGAAGCCATGGTCGCCGAGCTGCCCAAGAAGGGTGGCGCCGGTCCGGCGATGCCCCCGGGCGGCGGCATGGGCGGCATGGACTTCTAAGGTCCGGCTATCTCAAGAACTACGAAACCCCGGCAGCGATGCCGGGGTTTTTGTTTGTGGGGGCGCGACGAAGTCGCGAGGAGCTGAGCTCGCGGACCATCACTTGCACGCCGGACTGACCGACCGTGCCCGCACATGGTC
This sequence comes from Bradyrhizobium sp. 199, assembly GCF_023073355.1. Classification (GTDB taxonomy): domain Bacteria; phylum Pseudomonadota; class Alphaproteobacteria; order Rhizobiales; family Xanthobacteraceae; genus Bradyrhizobium. Next base: position 550,304 of record NZ_JADPJI010000005.1, on the reverse strand, counting down.
GCGCAGCTCCGCGTCCAGCGCCGCCTTCGCGGACAGCACCTCGTCCAGCGTCCGGCCCGTGACCGCCTCGCGGATCGCGAACAGCACCAGGCATCAAGGACGCGGCGTGACCTGGAAGCAGGCCCTCACCCAGTCGATCGTCACGCGTGTTGCGGCGTCGCGCTTGAGATGATTTTGCACGAGCAGCCAGACATCGCGCCGTTTCGGCAGCAGCGTGGCGCGCAGGCTGCGGTCGGCGAGCAGGCCTTCGCAGCTGTGCTCGGGCAGCACGCCGACGGCGTGATGCGACTGGATCATGGTCCTGATGATACGGACATTGTCGGTGATGCAGCGGACGTTCTTTAGTCGCTTCGCCCGCAGGAACTGCTGTTCGGGAATGGTGTCGAGTTCGTCCGGATAGACGCAGGCGACCGGGTCGCCGGAGCGATCTGCGGGCTCGAAGAAATACAGCCTGACATCGCCGAGCTTGGAGATGGTGAAGTCGCCCTTCTCCGGCTTGCGCAGGCGAATGGCAAGATCGGCCTGCCAGCGCGAGAATTTGACGTTGCCGCTGGAGGTTAGGAATTGCAGGGTCAGACCGGGATGATCGCGCAGAAAGCTGCTTGCCCGCGGCGCCAGCAATTCTTCGGCAACCGCGTTGGTCGAGGCGATGCGCAGGCGGCCGACCGGCCCGGGCTGGCTCTCCTTGATGCGGTCGATCGCCGCGACATGGGCGGCCATCGCGCCGACATGCTCGATCACGGCCTCGCAATGGCGTGTTGGCCGCCGCAACCCGTCCACCGCATCGAACAGCGGCACGCCGAGATCGCGCTGGATGCGCGCGAGCCGGCGCCCGACGGTGGTCTCGTCGATGCGCAGCCGCGCGCTGGCACCGGCATAGGTCCCCTCGTCCCTCACCGCGGCAATGATGCGCAGATCGTCCCAGTTCATGCTGGCGAGCCTAGCAGGCGATGCCGCATCCTGCAAATTTGCAGCCGTAAGCTGCAATAGTCCTGCACAATGGCAGTCCGCTGCTGCGCTAGTGTCGCGCCACCGATGTCCCTGGAAGGCCCGACCAGCATGACCGCTCCCAAGACCCTGCTCGAACTCGCCGGCGCCGATCTCGATCCGCCAAAGCTCAATGAATCCTGCCTCGTGCTGATCGACATCCAGAACGAATATTGCGCCGGCCCGCTGGCCCTGCCCGATGCGCAGCCCGCGATCGCCGTGGCGGCGCGCCTGCTGGTGAGGGCACGGGAGAGCGGCGCTGTGATCATCCATGTCGCGCACAAGGGGCGCGCCGGCGGCCTGTTCGACCGCGAAGCTGCGCGCGGCGCGATCGTCGAACGCCTGACACCGCTCGCAAGCGAGCCCGTGATCGAGAAAGCGCTGCCGAACTCGTTCGCCGGCACCGACCTGCAAGCCCGGCTTGCCGCCACCGGACGCAAGAACATCGTGCTGGCCGGCTTCATGACTCACATGTGCGTCTCTTCGACCGCCCGCGCGGCGCTCGACCTCGGCTTTCGGACGACGATCGCGGCCGATGCTTGCGCCACCCGCGACCTGCCGGACGGCCGCGGCGGCACGCTGGACGCCCGGACAATTCACGCGGTCGCGCTGGCCGAGCTCTCGGACCGCTTCGCGATCATCGCGCAGAGCGATGCGCTGATTTGAGGGAGCATACGATGCTGCAACTCTATTTCTTTCCGATGGCCTGCTCGCTCTCGAGCCGCATCGCGCTGATGGAGGCTGGTATCGAGGCGCAGTATCACCTCGCCCATATCTGGACCAAGCAGGTCGTGGATGACGGCAGTGATTTCCGCGGCGTGTCGCCGAAGGGCGCGGTGCCGGTTCTGGTGCTGGAGAACGGCGAACGGCTGACCGAGAGCGCGGCGGTGCTGCAATACATCGCAGATGTAAAGCCGAAGGCAGGCCTTGCACCGGAGTTCGGCGATCCCGATCGCTATCGTCTCCAGGAATGGCTGAGCTTCGTCGGCGCCGAGATCCACAAGGCGTTCCTGTTTCCGACCTTCTGGTACAAGGACGAGGGCTCGCTCGCCAAGCCGCGCGCGAGAATCACGCAGACATTGTCGGTGCCGTCGGCGCATCTGGCGGAACGCGAATTCCTCGTCGGTGACGGCTTCACTGTCGCGGACGCGCATCTTACCTGGGCCTTGCTGCTGCTGCGGCCGGCGGGCGTCGACATCGCGCAATGGCCGTCCTTGTCGGCCTATCTTCAGCGCATGCAGGCGCGGCCGGCCGTGCGGCAAGCGATTGCAACCGAAATGGCCCTGCGCAAGGCAATGGTGTGACCGGACGTCACGGTCGCGAATTCCGAGCGCTGTCCAGGCGAGGGCATTGAAGTCGACGCGGCATGCGCTAATCTGGGGGATATTTTCGAATATTTGCCCGGAAGGCATTCATGAGTGCTCTTTCCAGATTGTGTTTCGCCGGATTTGTCCTGCCTGGACTTTCCCTGCCCGGTTTTTGCCTGACGGTCTTCGCCGCGCTTGGCATCGGGCCTGCGTCGGCGGAGACGCGGGTGGCATTGGTGATCGGCAACGGGGCTTATGTCTCGACGGCGCAACTTCCCAACCCGTCGCACGACGCCGAGGACGTCGCAAACTCGCTCAAGCGCAGCGGTTTCGAGGTGATCCAGGGCGTCGACCTGCGCCAGGCCGACATGCAGGACCTAACCATCCGCTTCGCGCGCGCCGCGAGCAGGGCTGACGTCGCCATATTCTACTACAGCGGCCATGCGATGCAGTACAACGGCGTGAACTATCTGATGCCTGTCGACGCCGCGCTGACCGATGAGGCCGACCTCAAGCGTTTCGTGCGGGTCGACGACATCGTGAACGACCTGCAACAAGCCAAGAACCTGCGCATCCTGGTGCTCGATTCCTGCCGCGACAATCCGCTGGCCGACATGCTGAAGCGCTCTGCGACGCGCGCGGCCTCGGTTGGACGCGGCCTGTCGAAAGTCGAGGCGCCGCGCGGCACGATCGTGTCGTTCTCGACGCAATCAGGCCAGGTCGCTGCCGACGGTGCCGGCCGCAACAGCCCCTACACGACGGCGTTCCTGAAACATATCGAGGAGCCGCACGAGATCGGCGATATCTTTCGCGACATCAGCAGCGATGTCTATGACGCCAGCGGCAAGACGCAGCTTCCGGAGCTCTCGCTCTCGATCATCGGCAAGTTCTACCTGAACGGACCGGTTTCGGTCACGATCGCTCCCGCGGCTCCGCAAGGCCCGCCGCGGGCCGACCCTTGCGCATCCGCGGAGGCGCACTGGAAGGCCGCCGACACGATCGGCACCGGCGGCGCCTTCGAGGATCATCTGGCGCGATTTTCGAGTTGCAGCTTCGCCAGTCTCGCCAAGGCCCGGATCGAGGGCCTGAAGCAGAAGGTGGCGCTGGCGCCTGCGACCGGCGAGAGCAAGACATTCGACGGCAAGACATTCGACGGCAGGTGGGACGTCACCGTGAACTGCGTCGGTGCCGGTAAAGCGTTGGGCTACACCCGAGCCCTGTCGGGTACCGTGGCGAACGGCGTATTTCATGCCGAAGATCTAGACCAGCGCACGAACAGCACCCTCGTCATCGACGGACAGATACCGGCTGACGGGAAGACCACGCTCACCGCCCGCGGCCTCACCGGTCCGAGCGCCTATACCATTAACAATTCTGCCCCCGGCTCGCCTTACGCCTACACGATCGACGCGCAGTTCGAACGCACGCGCGGCAGCGGCAAGCGCAACGAGGCGCGTGCCTGCAATCTGGTATTCGTCAAGCGCTAGCCGCAGTTATACGCCGGTCTGGCTGATGAATTTGGTGTTGAAGTAACCCTCCATGGCTTCGATACCGCCTTCCGAGCCGTAGCCGGAATCCTTGATCCCGCCGAACGGCACCTCGGGCAGCGCGAGACCAAAGCTGTTGATCGACATCATGCCGGCCTCGACAGCCGCGCCGATCGCGGCCGCGGTCTTGGCCGAGCTGGTGAAGGCGTAGGACGCCAGCCCAAAGGGCAGCCGGTTGGCCTCCTCGACGGCGTCGTCGAATGACGAGAAACGCGAGATCAAGGCGAGCGGGCCGAACGGCTCTTCGTTCATGGCGCGCGCATCCTTCGGCACGTCGCTCACAACGGTCGGTTCGAAGAAATGGCCCTTGTTGCCGACGCGCTTGCCCCCGGTCTCGAGCTTTGCGCCCCTGCCGACGGCATCCTGCACCATGCCCTCGATGGCGGTGACGCGGCGCGGATTGGCGAGCGAGCCCATTTTCGACTCGGGATCGAGGCCGTTGCCGACCTTGAACGTCCTGGCGCTGTCGACGAACTGGTCGACGAATTGCCGGAACACGTCGTCCTGCACCAGCATGCGCGTCGGCGAGATGCAGACCTGGCCAGCGTTGCGATATTTTGCTGCCGCCAGAATCTTCGCGGCCGACGTGACATCGGCATCTTTGAAGACGATCGCCGGCGCATGGCCTCCGAGCTCCATGGTGGAGCGCTTCATGTGCAGGCCCGCGAGCGCATTGAGCTGCTTGCCCACATTCGTCGACCCGGTGAACGAGATCTTCCGGATCACCGGATGCGGGATCAGATATTCGGAAATCTCCGAAGGCACGCCATAGACGAGGTTGATGACGCCGTCCGGCACGCCGGCGTCGGCAAAGGCGCGGATCAGCTGCGCGGGCGACGCCGGCGTCTCCTCCGGCGCCTTGACGATGATCGAGCAGCCGGCGGCGAGCGCCGCGGAGAGCTTGCGCACGACCTGATTGATCGGAAAATTCCACGGTGTGAACGCCGCGACCGGGCCGACCGGCTCCTTCATCGCGATCTGGTAAATGCCGGGGCCGCGCGCCGGGATCAGCCGGCCATAGGCGCGTTTGGCTTCCTCGGCGAACCACTCGATCACGTCGGCGGCGGCCATCGCCTCCATCTTCGCTTCACCGAGCGTCTTGCCCTGCTCCATCGTCAGCAGCGGCGCAATCTCGTCGTTGCGGTCACGCATGATCGCAGCCGCCTTGCGCATGATCCGGCATCGCTCGAACGGCGCGATATTGCGCCAGATCTTGAAACCCGCAGCAGCAGCCGTCAGCGCCTCGTCGAGGTCGGACCGGCCGGCATGCGCAACGGTGCCGATCACCTCTTCAGTCGCGGGATTTCGGACTTCGATGATCTTGCCCGAATGAGCCGGTCGCCATGTGCCGCCGATGAAGAGCTGTGTGTTCGAATAAGCCAAAGGAGTCTCCTTTTACGTCGAACTGTGACAGATAGCGTCCGCGGCGCGCGTCATCTCGGGGCCGAGATAGGCGCGGAAGCGCGGCTCGGCGCTCAGCTCACGGAAGTCCGCGATCCGGCTCACCCCACCGCCGGCCACGAACAGGAATTGCCCGGCGATCTCGGCGAGGACGTCGAGGTGCCAGCTCGCCGTCGGATGCATGCAGAGGATGACCAGCTTGCCCTCGTCTCGCAGCTTGCGGAAGAAATCGAGCATGAAGCCGATATAGCCGTCCTGCAGGTTGAACTGCGGTTCGTCGAACAGGTGAACCAGCGGCGTCCGGGTCGGCGACGGCGCCAGCAAGGCGGATGGAACGCGCTTGCGGAACCGCCTGACCTGATAGGACTGGTGATAGTGGATCGCGAGCCGGTCGCGCTCGCGATACTTCACGCCGTGGATGTCCGTTCCCGCTACCAGCACGCGCCCCGACGTCGGCGCGTTGGAGCCGGTCATCATCTCGAACAGGGTCGTCTTGCCGGCACCGTTCGGCCCGACGACACCGACGATGCCGGGCTCATCCAGCGACAGGTTTGCCTGAAGCGTGAAGGTCGGATGACGGATGATGCGGCCCTTCGTATAGACCTTGCGGATATCATCGAGCACGAGCAGCGGTGCGGCCACTTATTGTACTCCCAGCAGGCGCTGCCGAAGGGAACGATCATCGCGCAGGACAGCGGCTTCGCCGGTCCAGACGATCCGGCCGCGATCGATCACGGCGGCATGGTCTGCGACCGACAGTGCGATCTCGGCATTCTGCTCCACAACCAGCGAGGCGATGCCCTCGTCCTTCATGCGCAAGATGGTGGCGAGCACGTCGCCGACGATTTTCGGCGCCAGGCCCTGGCTCGGCTCATCGAACAGCACCAGCCCGGGCGAGCCGACCAACGCGCGCGCAATGGCGACCATCTGCATCTCGCCGCCCGAGAGGTTCTCGCAATCACGCTCCATGAGATATTCGAGCGGCGAGAAGATCGCAGCGGCCTCCTTGACGCTCCAGTTGCGAAAGCGCGTACGCTTCTGCGCGATCGCCAGGTTGCGCGCCACCGACAAGGTCGGACACAGTCGCCGATCGTCCGGCACCCAGCCGACGCCCGCGCGCGCGATCTCATGGGTCGGATTATGCGTCACGTCGCGCCCGTCGAAACGGACGGCGCCGCGGCGCGGGCGCGACAATCCCAGAATCGAACGCAGCATGGTGGTCTTGCCGGCGCCGTTAGGTCCGAGGAGCGCAAACACCTTGGCTTGCGGGATGGCGAGCGAGGCCCCGAACAGCGCCTGGGTTTCGCCGTAGAAAGTATCTACCCCATCCACTTCGAGGATCATGCGAACTTCCCGAGATTGGAGCGGCGTACCCAGTCGTTCTGTTGCAACTCGTGCGGCGTGCCGCGCGCGACCACCTGACCCCAATGGATGACCGAGATGCGGTCGGCGAGCGAGAACAGAAACTCCATGTCATGCTCGATCGCGACGATGGTGAGCTTGCCTTTCAAACGCGCGACAAGCGCGGCGAGGCGCTGCACGCCGTCGGAGCCGAGGCCGGAGGTTGGCTCGTCCAGGCACAGCACGCGGGGCGCCTGCGCCAGCGCCACCGCGATCTCCAGCGCGCGGCGGTCGCCATAGGAGAGGTCCCTGGCTCGGATGTCGCCCCTATCGACAAGCCCCACTGCGGCAAGCGCTTCGGATGCCTTCGTTGCAAACTGGCTATCGCCGGCCGCGGCACGGGCAACATCGAGGCCACGGGCGCGAAACTCGGGCAGGCCCATCATGACGTTGTCGCGGGCGGAGAACTCGTCGAACAGCGTCATGATCTGGAACGAGCGGGCGATGCCCTTGGCGGCAATGCGGTGCGGGGGCAATCCCGTGACATCCTCCCCGCCAAGCAGGACTTTGCCGCGGCTCGGCTTCACTCTGCCCGTGAGGACGTTGAAGAAGGTGGTCTTGCCCGCCCCGTTGGGGCCCATCACGCCGTGAAACTCGCCCTCGGCAACCGCAAGATCGACGCTTTCCAGCACGACGCGATCACCGAATCGGACGTGCACGCCTGCAGCCTCGATCATGCTCATCGCCCGCCTCCGGCCAACAGCCGCATCGCTGACGTGCCGCGGCGCCGCAGCGCATCGAGGGAATGCCGGTGCACGGCGGCCGAGAGCGCGCCGGCAATGCCTTCTGGACGGAACAGCACGATGGCGATGAACAGCAGACCGAAATAGAGCATCCAGGCGTTGGTCAACGCACCGATCACGTCGCGCGCGATGAGGAAGAGAAATACGCCGATCACCGGGCCCCAGAAGCTGACAAGGCCGCCGCCGACCAGCGTCATCATCACCACGTAGCCGGATTGATGCAAGCTCATGACATCTGGGAAGGCGGCGAGTTGCGCCATCGCGAACAGTCCGCCGGCAAAGCCGGACACGGCAGCCGACAGCGCGAAGACCGATGCCTTGTAGCGCCACACATCATAGCCGAGATGGGCGGCGCGAATCTCGCTCTGCTTGATCGCAGCGACGACGCGGCCATAGGGCGAGTGCACAAGTCGCCACAATGCGGCCGTCCCGACCGCGAAGACGGCGAGCACGAAATAGTAGAATGCGACGTTGTCGGTGAGGTCGAACGACACCAGGCCGAAATCGGCCGGCAGCCGCTTGATCTTGAGAAGTCCGTCCTCGCCGCCGGTGATCCGGTGCGACTTGATTGCCAGGGTCCAGAAGATCTGGCCAAAGGCGATCGTCATGAAGGCGTAGTAGATGCCGCGCCGGTGCGAGATGAACAGCGCCACCAGCACTCCGGCAAGCCCAGCCGCGGCAGCTGCGGCAGCAAGACAGACCCAGAGATTGGCAGCAATATCGAGCTGGCAGAGCCCGAATGCATAGGCCCCGATGCCGAAATAGGCGCCATGTCCGAACGACGGAAGTCCGGCCGTGCCCAGCACCAGGTTGAACGCCAGCGCATAGAGGGACCAGATCAGGATCTCAATTCCCAGATAAGGATAGAGCCCGATCCGCGTGATCCAGAGCGGTAGCGTTGCCAGCACGAGCCAGAGCACCAGCATCGTCGGCGTGACGAGGCGCGCGGCGTCGGATGAAGCTTTTGATCCCACAATCATTCCTCAGGCCTCGAGCACGCTTTTCTTGCCCCACAGGCCCCGCGCACGGAAGGTCACGACGGCAACGAGCAGGATGTACATCGACAGCAGCGACCATTCGGACGCATAGGCGCCGGCAAGCCCGACGCAGAGCCCGACCAGCAATCCGGCCACGACTGCGCCCCAGAAACTGCCGATGCCACCAAGCACAATCACCAGGAATGCGGGGATGACGGCATCGACGCCCATATGCGGACGGATGCCCCAGATCGGCGCGACGATGATGCCGGCGACCGCGGCCAGCATGGTGCCGAACACGAAGACCAGCAGGCGCAATCGCGACAGGTTGATGCCGAGCGCGCGGACGATCTCGCTGTCATGAGCGCCGGCCTTGACGGTCGCGCCGAACGAGGTCTTTTCGATCAGCAGCCAGACCAGGCCGATGACCCCGGCCGCGATGCCGGCGGCGTAGAAGCGGTAGGTCGACCAGATCAGATCGCCGAACAGAAAGCCGCCATTGATGGCGGACGGCACCTGCAGCACATAGTCGCGCGTGCCCCAGACCAGGCGGATCAGCTCCTCGATCACCATCGCGGCCCCGAAGGTCAGGAGCAGTCCGTAAAGTGGATCCTTGCCGTAGGTGCGACGCATGCAGAACTCGATCAGCATGCCCACCAGGCTTACGACCGCGGGCGCGATGACCAGCGTCGCTGCGTAGCGCCAGCCGAGCGGGAGCGCCAGCCACACCTTGGCAAGATCGGCCGGTAACGGCGGCCGCGGTCCGGTCAGCTGCATGGCGACATAGGCGCCGAGCGCGAACAGAGAACCGTGCGCAAGGTTGATCTGCTCCATCAGCCCGACGATGAGCATAAATCCGAGCGCGATCAGCGCGAACAAGAGGCCGAGCGTCAGGCCATTGAGGAGATGCGGAAGAAGGTCGAACAAGGTCTGGATCTCGCAACTGGCATTTGCTCACACCCGGGACACAGATGACCCGGGCACGCGGCGCGCGGTTTGCGCGCCGTCCGTTCTGCGACGTGGCGGGTCGTCTCTAGGAATCGACGGTCGGCACCTGCTCGTAGGGCGTGAGCTTGCACTTGCCGGGTGCAGTATCGTCGGCGGCCGATTTCGGCTCGGTCCAGCTAATGAGCTCGTACAGGTCGGTATTGTCGGCCGGCTTGGCGTTGCGGCGCGCCAGATAGATCGTCTGCTGCATCTGATGCGTCATCGGATCCATGTAGGCGTCGAAATGCTGCATGCGATCGGTCGCGGAGACCTTGAGGTTCTCGAGCTCCTTGATGATCTTGACGTTGTTGGTCGACCCTGCCCGCTCGATCGCACGGAGCAATTCGCGCGTGGACATGTAGCCGTTGTAGGAGACGTTGCCCGGCACCGGGATCGGGCCATCCTTGTTGGCGGCCTGCCATTTCTTGACGAACTCGGCGACACCGGGCAGCTGCAGCTTGTGATACCACGTGGTGCCGAACACGCCGAACAGGCTGTCGGGCGCGCCCCAGACATCGGGCCAGTCCTGCTGGTTGTTGATCCAGGCCGGCTTGCCGTCGAGCTTGAGCTGCGCCACCTGCTCGCGTAATGCCTTGATGTCGTCGCCGCCGATCGCGGTCGCGACCACGTCTGGTTTGGCCTGCTGGATCTTCAACAGATAAGCGGTGAAGTCCCGCGTGTTCTGCGGCACCAGGAGATTGTCGAGAATCTTGCCGCCGGCCGCCTCCACCTGCGCCTTGGTCGCGGCAGACGTGGTGTGACCCCACACGTAGTCGTTGGTCAGCAGCATCCAGTTCTTGCCGATGGAATCGACTGCGTTCTTGACCGACGCCTTGGAGAAATTGGTGCCGTTGCCGTCCCAGACGAATTTCACGCGCGAGCAGTTCTCTCCGGCCTCGCTCGGCGCGGAGGAATTGGTGTTCATGTAGATCACGCCGTATTTGCTCGCGACCTGCGTGATGGCGTTGGCGACGCCGGAATGCAGCGCGCCGATCAGGATGGTGCAGTCCTCGCGGGTGATGAAGCGTTCGGCGACGCGGCTGCCGGTGGCCGGCGTCGTCTCGGTATCCGCAGTGATGTAGGTGACCTGGCGGCCGAGCACGCCGCCTTTGGCGTTGAACTCGTCGATCGCCATCTTGATGCCGCGGAAATCATCCTGGCCGCTGTTGCCGTATTGACCGCTGGCATCGCAGGTCAGCCCCAGCTTGATCGGCTTTGCACCTTGCGCCCACGCGTGATTCTCTTTCCACGGACCAAAGAAGCTGCCGGTGCCGCCGATGACGCTCGCCATCAAGCTGCCCTTCAAAACGCTTCGCCGTGAGATCTGACGCCCTCTCATCGTTTCCTCCCGTTTTCGAAATCTTTTGCTTTTTTGTGGGATTAGAATATTCATTCCATTTGTTATGTAAAGTGGAATATTTGGTCCAAACCGCGAAATGCCGTTAAACAGCGACCGATCCGGAGAGAATCGAGGCAATGAACAAGTCAGAAGGCGCGATGAGCTACGACGAGCTGCGCGGCGCGATTGCGCAGCGGCACCGGGCGCTGTCCGGCCGGTTGCAGCAGATCGCGGAGTTCGTGCTCGATCACCCGACGGACGTCGCGCTCGGAACTGTGGCGGAGGTGGCGCAGCGTTCGGGCGTGCCGCCGTCGGCGATCGTTCGCTTCGCCCACGCGCTCGGATTCGGTGGCTTCACGGAAATGCAGCAGGTGTTCCGCTCACGCCTCGTTGCCGGCGTCGCGCCGAGCTACAAGGCGCGGCTCGCCCGCATGAAGAGCGAGGAGAAATCGGTGCTCGGGCGCCGGCCGGCCGCGGTGCTGTCGCGCTTCGTCTCGGAAGCGCAATCCTCGCTGGTCGCGCTGAGCCAGTCCGTGCATGCGCGCGAGCTCGACGCCGCAACCGGCATCCTTGCGAAAGCGCGCGACATCTATCTGCTCGGCCTTGGCGGCTCGTTTCCGGTTGCGACCCACCTCGCCTATGTGCTGCGCAAGCTCGGACGGCGCGTCGTCCTGCTCGACGGCACCGGTGGCAGCATCCACGAGCAGTCGCATGCCGCAACCGTGGAGGACGCACTGGTCGCGATCAGCTTCCGGAACTACTATCCCGACACGGCACGGCTGTTTCCCGAACTGGTCGCGCGCGGCGTCCCCACCATCTCCATCACCGACAGCCTGTTGAGCCCGATTGTCGAAGGCGCGCATGTTGTGTTCGAGATCCAGGACATGCCGGAGCCGGCGCTGCGCACGCTGGTCGCACCGATGTGTCTCGTGCAGGCGATGGCGATCGGCCTCGACCTCGCGGCCGATTAGGGTTTCACAACAGGAGAAGATCATGGCAGCACATGACGGGAAAGTATTGGCAGGCCAAGTGGCGCTGGTGACCGGCGCTGGCCGCGGCCTCGGACGCGCCTTCGCGGAGAAGCTTGCAGAGCTCGGCGCCGACGTCGCCATCCACGGCATGCGCGAGAACGGGCCGGCGGAATATGGCGAAGGCACGACGCTGACCGCGGTGGCCGCCGAGATCGACCGGCAATTCGGCGTCCGCAGCCAGCGTGTGCTCGGCGATCTCACCAAGGGCGAGGACATCGCGCGCGTGATTGCCGAGACTGAAGCCGCGCTAGGCCCGATCGACATCCTCGTGCACAATGCCGGCGGCGACATCGCGGCCGGGGGCGGCAAACCCGATCCGAACGACGCGGTCCACATCAAGGAGGCCGACGTGCGCGCGGTGCTGGAGCGCAATCTGCTCTCGACCATCCTGACCTGCCAGGCGGCCGCCAAGGGAATGATGGAACGCCGGCGCGGCCGCATCGTCACGCTTGGCTCGGTCGCTGCTTTCAAGGGACGCACCAACGGCTCGATCTATGCGGTCTCGAAGGCCGGCGTGACGCATTACACGCGATGCCTCGCCGACCAGCTGCGCCCCTACGACATCGCCGTCAACTGCATCGCGCCCGGCGATACCCGCACCGGCCGCTTCCTCGGCACGCGCGCGGTGGACCCTGACAGGATGGTCGAGACCGGCACGCTCGACCGTATCGCCACCGTGGACGAGGTCGCACGCGTCGTCGAGTTCTTCGCAGGTCCCATGGGCGCGTTCGTCTCCGGCCAGGTGCTGCGGATCGACGGCGGCGGACAGTGCTGGCCAGGCTGAGACAGGTCCGCGGCACACGAAAAGGAAAAGGGCCGCAGCAAGCGGCCCTTTTGCATCATCGCGAATGAGCCCAGATCACTCCACGCGCGCCAGCACCGCGAGCTTGCGGATGCCCTTGTTGCGGTAGGCATCGAGGAACGCGTAATAGTCCTTGAACGACACGCAGCCGTTGGAATCGCCGTTCGGCCCGAGCATGAAGGTGTGGGCGAGCAGGCCGTCGCGGCCGTAGATCGCGCTCTCGCCGCCGATCGGGGTCAGGCGCAGCGCGGGCACGCCGTGGAACAGCGCCTCGCGCGGCTTCAGCGTGTAGATGTGCGGCGGTGTCACGCCGCGCATGCGGGTGCGCTGGGAGCGCGGATCGTCGAGATTGGAGCCGAGGCCGGAATGCGCCTCGAGCTTGGTGCCGTCGGGCAGATACACCGTCTTGGCAGTGATGTCGTAGACCGCGGTATCGCGCTCATAGGGCGGCGCGCCGCCCAGCATCGGATTCTGCTCCTTCGGCGCGATGGACGCAGTGATGCTGGCATCGGCCGAGGCATAAGCGAGCAGCCCGCCGGACGGCTCGCGCTTGCCCCAGAGTTTTTCGACCATCGAGGGACGAGGGCCCGTGATCGACATCACCGCCGCCTTGGCGCGGTCGGCAATCGACTTCGGCTTCGCCTCGGGTGCCGGCACGATCTGGGCCGGATCGGCCGAGGCAAGCTGCATCTGGGCATCCGGAGCGCGCTTGGCCTTGTCCGTTGTCTTGTCACTGGTTTTGGTCGGTGCCGACGGCTTCAGCGCTTCCGCGACCTTCGCGATCACGCTCTGCTTCGGCGCGTCCTTGGCGACCGCAACCTGGATCGCTGGCGCGGCGCTGGCCGCATTCGAGGTCACGCCCTGCGTCGCCGCCGCGGCAAAGCGTTCGTTGAACATCTCGCGCGAAATCGGCGTGGCGACCTGCAACCGGTCAGGCAGGAGCGCAAAAGTTTCCTTGATGGCGTCGCCGACCTCGCGCAGCGCGACCTTGGGTGCACGCTTGATCACCGGCTCATCGTAGCCAATGCTGCCGACCGTCGGATAGACGCTGGCGCCGAGCACGTTGTTGTAGATGGTCCAGCCGGCGCCCATCACGACGCAGCCGATCGCCGCGGCGCCAAGCCAATTGGTCCTGGTCATTTTCCGGGAAGACTTCCGAAGAGAATTCTTGGACTTCCGTGCCGCGTTACTCTGCGTAGCGATACTCTTACTCATTCGCCTTGCGTCCAGGACGGTGTCACTCGGTCCCCCTTCAAAGTGCCGCTGGTCACGATCCGGGAACAGCATCTCGCAGAGGGGCGGAGCGTCATTAAGGCGACTTTTAGTTAAATGCGGATTAAGTTCGGGCGGATGTAGGGCAGCTCGTCGACGCTGTCTCATTCTGAGAAAAAGTCCGCAAAGCTACGGACTTAGGCGCGTCTGTTAACCATAAATTCTCGGCCGGATCGGCGCATTAGCGGACGTCTCCGGCCGCCTCTCTAAGCGCATCCAACCAAGTCCTTTTCGTGGTCTTTAATGCCCGCACGATGACGGGGGAGCATTGCGCGAGGCTGGCATCATGGCCGCTCGCGGTGGCCGCGCATGCCCATCATCTCGCGCCGCGCGGCACTCAGGTGCCACGGTCCCTGACTGAAAGTTGATCGCGCCGCTCTGGAAAAGGCTATGCGAAGGAAATAACTCGTAGAGCGGCGCTTTTCGGCAGCCTCTGCGTGTGATACGGTACCGTATCAATATCGCTTTGAACTGTGCCGCGCATGCAAACGGAGGCTGGCTTGAGAAGGTTCGCGCACGCCGGATGTTACGCCCTGGCCTGGTTGTCTTTATTGACGGGATATGCGGCCGCGCAGCCTGTCAATGCCGGTTGCACAGCGTCGGTTTCCACCGCGAGCACACAGATTTGGCGCTGCGACAACGGCATCACAATCGTTGCAGAAAACGGCGCCAGATTTGAACTTAAGGACGCCAACCGCGACGGACATATAGACTCCGTGGAATTGAGCAGCAAAGCGCTGCTGATCGAGGTGCCCAGGAAGCCCGGCGGCAATCCCTTCAAGGTGCTGACCCCGCAGGCGATTGCCGCGGTGCGCGGCACCAGATGGGCCGTCGATGTCGCTGAGACCAAGACATCCGTCTTCGTCGCTGACGGCCGTGTCGGCGTCAGCCGCAGGACCCGCGGGCGCGGCGTCGTTCTAGGCCCCGGCGAAGGCGTCGACGTCGAAGCGACCGGCCCGTTGACCGTCAAGACATGGGGCCAACCGCGCGTCGACGCGCTGATGGCAAGACTTGGTCGATAAGACTTGGTCGATAAGACTTGGACGCTAAAACTTAGACGATAAGGCTTGCACGACAAGGCTTGGTCGACAGAACTTAGAACAAAGAAGATTGCAGTACGTAGTGACTAGACGCGTTCAGATCCTGGTGGCCCTCGTCCTCACCGCGCTGTGGGGCGCGGGCATCTATGCCGCGCACGCAGGCGGCCATCTGCGCTTTCTCGACGGCCTCGAAGCGACGCTGACCGATTGGCGGACCCAGGTCCGCGGCGTGCAGCGTCCGCCTGATCTCGTCACCATAGTCGCGATCGACGATACTGTGGTGAAGCGCGGCGGCAGCTATCCGTTGCCGCGCGCGGACCTCGCCCGTGTCGTCGATACCATCGTGCAGTTCAAGCCGAAGGTCGTCGCGATCGACCTGCTGCTGGTCGACCGCAGCGCCGCGATCGGGGATGCCACGCTGGCAAACACGCTCGCCACCGGCCCCATGGTGCTCGCCGCCGCGGCGATCTTTCCCAGCGCCAGCGAGACCGTCGACGCCAGCAGCCAGGGCCCCCTCGCCGTACTGCCGCAGGCAGAACGCTTCTTGCTGCCATTGCCGGCGTTTGCCGACCACGCCGAGGTCGGCGTCGTCAACGTCGCGACGGGGCAGTCGGGCTCACCTCTCTCGGTGCCGATGCTGTTCCGGACGCACGACAAGGTCGAGCTGTCGTTCCCCTTGCGCGTCGCCAGCCGCGCGCTCGACAAGCCGCTGACGATCGCGCCGGATCATCTCATGCTCGGCGACCGCGCCGTGCCGACCGACACCGATTTCGCGCTGCCGATCACCTATTATGGTCCGCGACGCACCATCCGCACCGTCAGTGCGCAGAGCATCTTCGACGGCACACTCGATCGCGCCGTGATCGAGAACCGGATCGTCGTGATCGGCGCCTCCGTTGCCGGCGGCGGCGATTTCTATCCGACACCGTTCGATTCCCTGATGCCCGGTGTCGAGGTGGTCGCGACTGCGATCACGCATCTCGTTGCCGGCGATGGCGTCGTGCGCGACCGCAGGGTTCGTATCGCGGACGCGCTTGCTGCGATCCTGCTGCCGATGTTGCTGGTGGGATTGCTGGCCTGGCGGCGCAGCGCGCTCGGCATCATGGCGGCGGCGGCGGTGATGATCGCCTGGGCCGGACTCAATACGTTCGCGTTCACGCATGGCATCTGGCTGAATGCAGCAACCACGCTTGCCGCCGCGGTGCCCCCGCTTGCGATCTTCGCCGGTGTCCAGCTGTGGGCCGGGGGCCGCCGCACGCAATATCTCGCTGCAAAGAGCAATTCGCTCGCCAGGTTCCAGGCGCCTGCGGTGCAGGAATGGTTGGCGCGCGATCCGGATTTTCTGTCAAAGCCCGTCCGGCAAAACGCCGCCGTGGTGTTCATCGATCTCTCCGGCTTCACGGCCCTGAGCGAACGGACCGATCCGGACGCGGTCCAGGAGATCCTGAAGACATTTCACGCGCTGATCGACAAGACCGCGGTCGCTTGCGGCGGCACGATCACCGGCTTTCTTGGTGATGGCGCCATGATCCTGTTCGGACTGCCAGGCGCGATGCCCGATGATGCGGCACGCGCGCTGAAATGTTCGATCGACCTGCATCGCGGCGTCGACCGCTGGATTGCCTCGCTGCCATCAGCAATCGGCGATCGGCTCAGCTTCAAGATCGGCGCGCATTTCGGCGAGATCGTCGCCTCCCGCCTCGGCGAAAGTCACCAGCACATCACGGCGACAGGCGACACCGTCAACGTCGCGAGCCGGCTGATGGAGGTCGCCGTTCAGAATGGCGCGCGGCTCGCGCTGAGCGACCCGTTGCTCGATGCGGCCGACTTCCACGTGGCACCCGACGGCGTTCTGTCAGGCCCCCTGCTCGCCCAGGTCCGCGGCCGCTCAGGCATCGTGACCGTGTGGTTCTGGCGCGACCAGGACCGGCCGGACCAGGCAGCAGCCAGGGCCGAAATGATCGACTGAGGCGGCTAAAGCGCGATGCGATTAGGATGAATCGCCATCGCGCTTTAGGTTTGTTGTCCAAGCATGATCTTTTTCGGAAAACCGCTGCGCACTTTTCCGGATCATGCTTTAGCGCGCTTCCGGCGGCGGTGAGCGGTCCAGTACGTCGCCCTTGGCGCCTTCCAGCAGCTCGATGCCGTAGGTCTCGACCACGAGTGGCCCGCGCTTGCGCTGCAATTGCGCAACCTGCGTAACCTTGGCAAAGAGGTCGTTGAGGACAGGATGCCCCTCCGGGCGCAGCTCGTCGACATAGAGCAGCTTGCCCGCAAGCAGCTTTGGATCCGGCTCGCCCATGTTGACCCAGCGGATGCGCTGGTTCTGCTGCACCACGCAGGTGCCGCGCGGCAAGTGGAAGGCGAGCCAGCCCGTGGTGCCGTAGTCCTGCGCGAGCACGCAGGTCGCGCCATGATGCGCGCGGACGGCTTCGATTCCCGCGGCAAGCTCGCGCCAGCCGACCCCGACGCTGCGCACGGTGGCATCGCGGCGATATCCGGAGAGCCAGCCGGTGTTGGCCTGCACAATCAGCGCGGCAAACATCACGATGCCGACCGGCGCGGCCCAGCGCAGGCAGAAATCCACCAGGCGCCGCGCACGCGGTTTCCACTGCACGAGGTTGGCGGCGGCGGCCGCCGCGATGACGAAGGGTGGATAGACCGGCGCAAACCAGTTGGCCTCGACGCGGGCATGCAGCGAATGCCAGACGAAATAGGCGACGATGGTCCAGAACATCGTCTCGATCAGCACGCGCGAGGCCAGCGCGCCGGCGCGCCGCCAGGTCAGCGCGTGCAGGCCCATCGCCCCGAGAATGAACACGAGCGGGGTTGCGAAGGCGATCTGGGTCGGGATCAACTCGGCGATAAAGACCGGGCGAAAGTCCTCGATCTTCGCGCGGCCGAGCTGCTTTGCGAAGGAGACCCATTGATGGTCCGCATTCCAGAGGATCACCGGGGCGAACAGCGCGAGCGCAACGAGGCCACCGAGATAGGGCCACGGCGAGAGAAACCAGCGCCGTAGTTTCGGGACGGCAGCGAGCCAGATCAGGATCGCCAGCCCAAAGAACATCGCGGTGTATTTCGACAGCAGCGCCACGCCGACGGCCGCGCCGACTGCGAGCCACCAGGCACCGCGGCCGGTCTCCAGCACCTTGGCGAGGAAGAACAGCACGAAGCTGGAGGCGACCAGCAGCGGCGCATCGGGCGTCACGATCAGCGTGCCGACCGAGGCCATCATGGTCACGTTGAGCAGGATGGCGCTGGCCGCGGCCACCCGCGCGCCGCCGAACAGGATCGCGGCGGAGCGATAGACCGCATAGCTCATCGGCAGCGCCAGCAAGATCGAGACCAGGCGGACGCCGAGCTCGGTGTCGCCGGCGATCATGGTGCCGGCACGGATGACATAGGCGACCATCGGCGGATGATCGTAGTAACCGCCCGCCAGATTCTTCGACCACATCCAGTAATAGGCTTCGTCGAAGGTAACAGGCGTGAACGCGGCCGCGACCAGCCGCAGGGCCACCAGCGCGAGAATCAGCAGCGCGGTGTTGCGGACAATCCGCGCGTCAGCTCCCCCCATATCGCGCTATTTCTTGCGCCAGACGAACAGGCCTGACATCGCGTAGTTCCACACCACGCCCATCAGCGCCCCGGCCGCACCTGCCAGCCACCAGATCGGCTCCTGGTCGTACACCGAGAAGGCGACGCCGACATTGGCGAGCAGGCCGACGCTGCACACGATGTAGAAGGCGATCAGGCCGCGCAGCAGCGCAAAGCCCTTCAGCCGCTGGTCGCGATAGGTGAGGAAGTTGTTGAGGATGAAATTGCTGGTCATCGCGACGATGGCGCCGGCGGCCTGCGCCTCCGCGAACGGCGCCTTGAACAGCTGAAGTCCGATGAACAGCGTGGTGAGGTGCACCACGAGGCCGATGCTGCCGACCATCGCGAACAGGATGAAGCGCAGCGAGACGATGTCATTGCTCAGCTTGGCGAGGACGAGACCGAGGAAGTCGAGCGCGACCATGGAATCGAGCTTGCTCTCGCCGTGCTGGCGGGCACCGAAGGTGTAGGGTATCTCGACGGCCCGCAAGCCGCCGCGCGCCGTCGCGACGACGTCGAGCAGGATCTTGAAGCCGTGCACGGACAGCTTCGGCGCGAGCTCTTCGAAGCGATCGCGGCGCATCATGAAGAAGCCGCTCATGGGATCGGCGATTTCGACCCGCAGCATCTTCCTGGCGAACTCGGTTGCGAGCGCGCTGGCGCCGGCGCGCTGCTTGTTGAAGCCCTCGCTCTTGTAGCCCTCGATATAGCGGCTGCCGACGACGAGGTCGGCCTGATCGCTTGCGAGCAGCAACAGCATCTTCGGCAGCTGCGCTTCGTCGTGCTGGAGGTCGGCGTCGATCACGGCGACGAACGGCGCACTCGAGGCCAGGATGCCCTCGATACAGGCGCCCGACAGGCCGCGGCGGCCGATGCGGCGGACACAGCGCACGCGGCTGTCCTGCTGCGCCAGCGCGCGCACGACGTCCCAGGTGCCGTCAGGCGAATTGTCGTCGACGAACACGACCTCCCAGACGACGTTGGCGAGGGTCGCCGCCAGCCGGCGGTACAGCACCGTGACGTTGTCGCGCTCGTTGAAGGTCGGGACGATGACCGACAGTTCCGGCCCCTCGAGAGCCTGCGGCGGATTGTCGGAGCCCGGTCTGATCGCTTCATTCATGACGGCAGCGTATATCCGCCGCGTCCTACGCTGCCAAGCTCTTGCGCTGCCTGCCAAGCCGGGGGAGGTCTGTGGGAAATGACCCAAAGGGGTCCCAAAATGCCAACGACCCCGGAACGGCGGGCCGCGCGTACATCCGGCGCAAGCCCAAGCTATTCCAAGGTCGTCCCAGCGCCGGAGTTTTCGCTCAACGTCGCCGTTAGAAGCTAGATAGGAACGACAAAATCGCTTTGCAAGGGGCGAAAACCACGTTTTCTGCCCTATTGGTTGGGCACTTCCCGGATGATCGGGCCACGCGGCGCGGGTGCGGCAGGGGCTGCGGCGGCCGCAGCCGGGGCCGGCTCGACTTTCGCCGGTTTGGGCGGCTTGCCATACTGGCCGATCGGCCCGAACACGACGGCGACCGCGAGCACGGTCGCGGCGACGATCGCGCCCAAAATGCCTCCCACCGACTCAGACGACATGAACCCCACCCCTGTTCCAGATGTGCCCCCTGATACCACGGATGCGCGCGGAGCCGGAAGGGCTGCCGAGGGGGCGATGAGTAGGGAATGAGGCAATCCTGGCTTCTGCCCTGCTCACTACTTGCCCTTCCCTACTTCGCCGGCGGCCTGCGCTTGACGAAGGCGGTCACGATGTCCTTCTGCGCGGCTTCCACTGCCCTGTTTGCGGTCGCGAGATGGGCGCCGGCATCAAGGTTCGGATATTGTGTGGTGAGATAGTCGAGCAGCGCCACCCGGTAGTATTGCCGCTCCGACGGACAGGCGCCGGCAACCGAGCGGCCAAAATCCTGCTCCGTCATTCCCTGATTGCTGTCGCGCGAATATTCCCGCGCCAGGCAATGCCAGTAATCGTCGCGGCCCTGCTGGGCGAGCTTCCGCGCGCCTTTGGCATCGTCATCATCCGCCATCGCTGAAGATACTATGGCAGCAGATGTCATCATGACGAGCGCCGCTCCCACCACCAGCATCCGCATCTTGTTCTCCTTCTTCGCAGATCGCGCTGCCGAGCTTAGACTCGACGCGAGAACTGGCCAATCACATCTCGTTTGACTAGGATAAAGTCCTCCCTCCCCGTCGATGCGAGATCCTTCCGTGGCAAAAGCAAAAACCGCGTCTAAAAAATCCGGTAACATCTTCATCGGTATCGGCGGCTGGACCTTCGAGCCCTGGCGCGGCGTGTTCTATCCAGAAAAACTCACACAGGCGAAGGAGCTGTCTTATGCAGCCTCGAAGCTGACCTCTATCGAGATCAACGGCACCTATTACGGCTCGCAGAAGCCGGAGAGCTTCCGCAAATGGGCAAGCGAGGTGCCCGACGGATTCGTGTTTTCAGTGAAGGGACCGCGCTTCGCAACCAACCGCCGTGTGCTCGCCGAGGCCGGCGATTCCATCAAGCGGTTTTATGATTCCGGCGTGCTGGAGCTCGGCGACCATCTCGGGCCGGTGCTCTGGCAGTTCGCGCCGACGAAAAAGTTCGACGGCGCCGATTTCGGCAAGTTCCTCGAACTATTGCCCCGCAAGCTCGGGGGCCGCGCGCTACGGCACGTCGTCGAAGTGCGGCACGACAGCTTCTGCACACCGGACTTCGTGGCGCTGATTCGGGAGTTCGAGACGCCTGTGGTGTTCGCCGAGCACGGCAAATATCCTGCCATCACCGATGTCGCCGGCGATTTCGTCTATGCCCGGCTTCAGAAAGGCAATGACGAAATCAAGACCTGCTACCCGCCGAAGCAGTTAGACGCCTGGGCCGAGCGCTTTCAGGCTTGGGCTTCGGGCGGTGAACCGGATGACCTGCCGAAAGTTGACAAGGCCAAGCCGAAGAAAGAGCCGCGCGACGTGTTCGCCTACGTCATCCACGAGGGCAAGGTGCGCGCACCTCACGGCGCCATGGAACTGATCGCGCGGCTAAGCTGAGGTGCTCCATGGCAAAGGCAAAAAAGCTCTTCACCATCGGCTATGAGCAGACGCCGCCCAAGGCCGTGCTGGACGAGTTGGAAGAGGCCGGCGTCAAGCTCGTGGTCGACGTGCGCGCGGTGACATCGTCGCGCCGCCCCGGCTTTTCCAAGAAGCAGCTGTCCGCCGGGCTCGACGAACGCGGCATCGCCTATGTCCATCTGGCCGCACTCGGCACGCCGAAGGAAGGCCGCCTCGCCGCGCGCAGCGGCCAGTACGACGTGCTTGAGAAGATCTTCTCAAAGCACCTGAAGGCGCCTGAGGCCAGGGAAGCGATGGACGAACTCTCGGCACTGGTGAAGAAGGCTGGCCCCGTTTGCCTGCTCTGCTACGAGCGCGACCACACCCATTGCCACCGCCAAATGATCGCGGAGCTCATCGAGGAGCGCGATGGCGTGACGGTGAAGAATCTGGTGGGACGGCAGGTGTAGCGAGCTGTCAGTCCGGGGCGCGCCTTTTGGCGCGAGCCTGGAATCCATCGAACGGCGGAGTTAAGTGGATAAATGGATTCTCAGCTGCGCAATTGCGCACCGTAGCTCGCCACTTCGTCGCGCCCCGGAATGACCGGCTAAAGCGCGATGCGATTAGGATCAATCGCCATCGCGCTTTAGGTTGTTGTTTAAGCATGATCTTTTCGGAAAGCCGCTGCGCACTTTTCCGGATTATGCTTTAGCCCTCCCCGGCCAGCCGGAACGTTCCTTCCATCATCTGCACGCATTGCCCGCCGACATGGGCGGAGACGATTTTTCCGTCCTGCTTGCGCACGCGCGTCAGCAGGATGCTCGGCCGGCCCATGTCAAAACCCTGGCCGACGGTGAGCTTGAGCTCGCCCTCACGCGAGGGATCGAGATCGGCGAACAGCGCGGCCGCGGCGACCGTCGCGCTACCGGTGGCCGGATCCTCCACAAGACCGCTGGATCCACGCATGAACATCCGCGCCTGCCGTTCGCAAGGCGCCTCGGATGCGGACACATCGCGGGTATAGAACCATACCGAGCGGGCGTCGTCGCGCGGCAACACTCTGGCGAAGGCGGCCGCATCGGGCCTCGCCCGCTTCAACGCATCGCGCGAATGCACCTCCGCGACCACGAACGGCGTCCCGACGCCGACGACCTGCGGCGCGTGGTGATCGGTCCTGATGTCATCGGCCGTCAGCGAGATGCAGGCCGCGACATCTTCGGCGGAAAGCTGCGCAAGCCGCGACAGCGGTTGCGGCGCGGTGAGCTCGGTACTGACCACCCTGCCCTGCTCGCGAAAAATATCGACCGGCACGAGTCCCGCCTTCTCCTCGAACAGCAGGCGCGGCTTCGGCTCCTTCGCGAGGCTTGCGAGCACGAAGGACGTGCCGATATTGGGATGACCTGCGAACGGCATCTCCCTGACAGGCGTGAAGATGCGCACCTCGGCGTCATTGGCCTTGTCGCGCGGCGGCAGCACGAAGGTGGTCTCGGAATAGTTGAATTCCGTGGCGATCGTCTGCATCTGCCGGGTCGTGAGCCCGCCTGCATCGAGCACCACGGCGAGCTGATTGCCGCCGAAGGCGCGGTCGGTGAACACGTCGACGGTGACGTAGCGGCGCTGCATCGTCAGTTCCTCATGCAAGTCGCGGCCGGATCCGGCCGCATCGCCGACAGTCTACAAGCCGGCGATATCGCTCGTCATGCCCCAATATTCGGTGCAATCGGAGCAATCGCGGTGACGTGTTGGAAGCCGAGTAAGCGGCGTCCAGAATGCAAGGCTCAAAAGCTATGGCAGAGATGATTCATCCCACGCCTTCACCGAAGCGCGGCGCGCTTCAACGAAAGGCGCCTCGCATTTGAAGGCGCGCTACCCCAATTGAAACACCGGGACCTTCTGCTCATAGCCGCGCACCTCGACCTCGCCGAGCGCAACGGCATCGTCGCAGTCATCACCAAGCGCTTCGCGCACTGTCGCGGAGATCAGGAGCTGCGAGCCAAACTCCTTGTTCAGCGCTTCCAGCCGCGAGGCGAAGTTCACGGTGTCACCGATCACAGTGTACTCCTTCCGCCGGGGCGAGCCGATATTGCCGGCCACGACCTCGCCGAAATGGATGCCGATGCCGATGCGAAGCGGCCAGCTCGTCTGTGCGTTGATGCGGTCCATCGCGCTCAGCATCTCGCGGCCCGCGGCGACCGCGCGCTGCGCCGCGTCGGCGGCCTCCAGCGGCGCGCCGAACAGCGCGAGGAAGCCATCGCCGAGAAACTTGTTCACGATGCCGCCCTGCCGGTCGAGGATGTCGACCAGCACGGCGAATGCGCCGTCGAGCCGGTCGACCACCTCCTGCGGGGTGCGCGTTTGCGCGCCGGCGGTGAAGCCGCGGAAATCGACGAACATCACGGCGACACGGCGAAGGTCGCCGCCCGCGCTGGCTCCCGCCGCCATCAGCCGCTCCACCACCTGAGGGGAAACATGCTGGCCGAACAGGTTCGTCACCCGGTCGCGCGCAGTGGCCGCGGCAATGCTCGCAGCAAACTGGCGCCGGAGTTGCGCACCGACCGCGCCCGCGAGCACCCCGCAGATCAGAATGATGGTGCTGCGCACCGCGTGAAAGTAGGCCTGAGGCTCGCCGACGCCGCTGGCGGGATCGTAGATCAGCGCCACGGCGAGCAGCTCGGCTGCGGCGACAAAGCCGGTGAAGCTCGAAAGCCGGAAATCCAGCCGCAATGTCGAGAGAACGATGAAGATGAAGTACATCAGCGGCACCGCAAAGCCGAGCGCCTGGCTTGCGCCCATGCTCCGGATCTGCAGAATCAGGATCACCGTCGGCAGCGACGTCTCGATCAGCGCACCGATATAGCGCCTGATCACCGGCAGGTCGCGATCAAGCCGGAGGTTCTTTCTGATCTGGATGTGGACCCAGACCTCGAACAGGATGAAGCCGACCAGGAGCCCGTAGACCTCGACCAGCCCTTCCGTCCCACGCCAGACCCGGTTCACGACGGCCGGATCAATCAGGTAGATGGAGGTGAGGAGCACGGTCATGACGCAGCCCGTTAGGATCAGCGTCCTCACTCGCAGCAGCTCGGTGCGCAGCACCTCCCGCGTCAGCTCGCGCTCGAAATCCTCCGACAGCGCGGCATGCTGCCGCGTCCTCCTGCTCGCAAACCTGACCATTCCGCCCCCTTGTCATTCCGGAGCGCGGCGAAGCCGTGAACCCGGAATCTCGAGATTCCGGGCTCGATGCTAGCGCATCGCCCCGGAATGACTGGGAAACAGTTTGCCTCAATCCAGTGTGCGGCGGAAGCGCGTCACGGCGATGGTCATCGCGAGCAGCATCAGGGCTGCCAGCGCCAGCGTGTCGAAGCGCAAATTCTCCATGGTCGCGCCCTTGAGCATGATGGCGCGGACGATGCGCAGGTAATGCGTCAGCGGCAGGCCTTCGCCGAGATATTGCGCCCAGGCCGGCATGCCCGCGAACGGGAACATGAAGCCGGACAGCAGGATGCTCGGCAGAAAGAACATCATCGACATCTGCATGGCCTGGAGCTGGTTCTGCACCACCGTCGAGATGGTGTAGCCGATCGCCAGATTGGTGGTGATGAACAGCACCGAGAGCAGCGCCAACAGGAACAGATTGCCGAGCACGGGCACGCCGAACAAGCCGACGCCGATGCCGATAATGAGGAAGGCCTGGAGGAAGCCGACCAGCACGTAAGGCACGATCTTGCCGAACATCACCTCGACCGGGTTGATCGGCATCGACAGCAGGCTTTCCATGGTGCCGCGCTCGACCTCGCGCGTGACCGACAGCGCGGTGAAGATCAGCATGGTCATGGTGAGGATGGTGCCGACGAGACCCGGAACGATGTTGAGGCTGGAGGCGGCGGTCGGATTGTAGCGGGCGTGCGCGCGGATCTCGAACGGCATCTCCGGGGGATTGCCGATATAGAGATCGTGCTTGAGCGCGGTCTGCACGACCATGCCGAGGGAGCCGATCGCCGCGCTCGCCGCCACCGGATCGGTCGCATCCGCCGCCACCAGCAGCGCCGGCCGGTCGCCGCGCCGCACCGCGCGCTCGAAGCCGCGCGGGATTTCGACGCCGAACAGCACCTTGCCGGACTTCAGGAGATTGTCGAAATCTTCGACGTCGTGCACCTCGTAGAGGAAGCGGAAAT
Organism: Bradyrhizobium sp. 199; assembly: GCF_023073355.1. Classification (GTDB taxonomy): domain Bacteria; phylum Pseudomonadota; class Alphaproteobacteria; order Rhizobiales; family Xanthobacteraceae; genus Bradyrhizobium. Next base: position 524,659 of record NZ_JADPJI010000005.1, on the reverse strand, counting down.
AGGCGGTGTTCTCGAGCGCCTTCAGGATCGAGCGGGCGAGATCGGAGTCTTCCTGGAGCAGCACCGCGCTCGGCAGATGGTGCGGCGTGGTGTTGATGGCATAGCCGAACAGCATGAGCTGCATCACCGGCAGCATCACGATCATCGCGAAGGACACGCGATCCCGCCTGAGCTGGATGAACTCCTTGACCAGCATCGCGTAAGAGCGCCGCAGGAATCCGAAGCGTTCCCGGATTTCGTGGCGTGGTGCGGGGTGATCGACGACGCTCATTGGAAATTGTCCTTGGAGCGACCCATCAGCTCAATGAACACATCCTCCAGCGATGGCGACGATCTCTGCCAGCGCAGGCCACTTTTCTCACGCCACGGCCCGATGCTGGCTTCGAGCGCCGCGACGTCGCGGCCGGAGACGTGCAGCGAGGTGCCGAACGGCGCCACCATGTCGATCCCGGGCTTGCCCGTGAGCTCGGCCGTGAGGCGGTTGAGGTCCTCCCCCGTCACGGTGTAGGTCGTCAGCGCGGATTTCGCGATCACCTCCTCCACCGTGCCGTGCGTCAGCAGATGGCCGTACGCGATGTAGGCGATCTCGTGGCAGCGCTCGGCTTCGTCCATGTAGTGAGTCGAAACCAGTACCGTGAGGCCCTCGGCGGCGAGCGCGTGAATCTCGTTCCAGAAGTCGCGCCGCGCCTTGGGATCGACGCCCGCGGTGGGCTCGTCCAGCAGCAGCAATTGCGGATTGGGCAGCGTGCAGGCCCCGAGCGCCAGTCGCTGCTTCCAGCCGCCGGAGAGCTCGCCCGCAAGCTGCTCCTCGCGCCCGGAGAGCCCGAGCCGCTTGATCATCTCGCGCGCCGCACCTCGCGCGTCGGTGAGGCCATAGAGCCGCGCCACGAATTCGAGGTTCTCGCGCACCGAAAGGTCCTGGTACAGGCTGAAGCGCTGGGTCATATAGCCGACCTGGCGCTTGATCTTTTCGGCATCGCGCCGGATGTCGTAGCCGAGACAGGTGCCCTCGCCGCTATCAGGCGTGAGCAGCCCACAAAGGATGCGGATGGTCGTGGTCTTGCCCGAGCCGTTCGGCCCGAGGAAGCCGTAGATCGAGCCACGCTTCACCTGCATCGACAGATCGTGCACGACCTCGCGGCCCCCGAACGACTTGGTCAGGCCCTTGACGTCGATCGCGATGCCGTTGCCGCCGTTCATCGCTTGTCCGCCACCGGAGTCTTGGGATCGAGATACACGTCGATCGGCTGGCCGACGCGCAAGGCGTCGGGGCGTGATGGCCGCGCCTGGATCAAATAGACCAGCTTGTTGCGCTCATCGAGGCTGTAGATGACAGGCGGGGTGTATTCGGCCGAAGTCGAGATGAAATAGATCTTTGCGGTGAGGTCGGCCGCGCAATTGTCGCAAGAGATAAGCACGATATCGCCGATCGCGACCTTCGGCAGCGCGGTCTCCGGCACGAAGAAACGCAATTTCATGTTGCCGGGCGGCATGATCGATAGCACCGGCCGTTGCGCCGCCACCATCTCGCCTTCGCGGAAATAGATCTGCTGGATGGTGCCGGCAACGGGTGCGAAGCCCTTGCGCCGCGCCATCCGCGTCTCCGACGTCGCCACCCGGGCCTCCGCGACGCGCAAGGATGACACGGCGGAATCGAGATTGGCCTGCGTGCCGGAGCCGGTCTTGTTTAGCGCGGCCGCCCGATCATAGGTCTGCTGTGCATTGGCGAGCGTCGCCTTGTTCTGGTTGAGATCGGCAAGCTGGAGATCGTCGTCGACGGAATAGAGGTGATCGCCGACCTTGACCTCGTCGCCCTCCCGAACATTGAGCTTCGTCACCCGGCCGGCTTCGTCCGGGCTGACGAAGATCATGTCGGCCTCAACCCAGCCCTGGAAGCCGGGATCGCGCTTCTCGTTGCAGCCCCCAAGACCGGTTGCGAGCGCGACGACCAGTGCCAATCTGAAAATAGCTTGCGACGACGTCATGTCGTCCTCCGTTCGCCAAAAATCAAATCGAGATGGACGCGCAGCATCTCCTGCGCGTCCAGCGGCGCATGCCGCGCAAACAGGCTCTGCCAGATCACTGCGATCATCGCGGGCGCAACCAGGATCTGCGGATAGCTCGCAAGGTTTTTCTGCTGGATCTCGCCGCGGGCGATGCCGAGTTCGATCAGCCCACGCATGGCGGCCATCCCGCGGGAGACGACCTCGCGGTAGTAGAAATCGGCAACGGAAGGAAAGCGCGGCCCCTCCGCCACGATCAGGCGCACCAGATCGCCGCGCCTGGTACCGATGATCTCTTTCAGAAAGTTGCTGGCAAAGCCCTCGACGAGGTCGCGTACCGAGCCCGTCGGCGGCGGCAGCGCGGTCAGCCGAGCCACGACAGGCACGATCACGATGCGCACCAGCTCCTCGAACATCGATTCCTTGTCCTTGAAGTGCAGGTAGATCGTGCCCTTGGCGACGCCGGCGCGCTTGGCGATGTCGTCGAGGCGCGTTGCAGCGAAGCCCCGCGCGATGAACTCTTCCATCGCCGCCTCTACGATGGCCGCGCGCCGTTCCTGCGCGCGCGCAGTGCGGTTCGACACAGGCAGCTCGCGCTGGGCTGCGGACGTATGCCCCCCGCTCTCTGCTGACGGGTTGGCCGACTTGTTTGATCTCTTTATCATCCCCAAAATATGACTGACTAGTCAGTCATAGTCAAGCCAGGCGCACTCTTACAAGTATCAACGAATTAGTATTGACTAATGAATTAGTCTTGGCTAATTGAAACGGCATGACCGATGCCGCCCCAAATGCCATCACCACCGTGATGCGCGCCCTCGCCGACCCGACCCGGCGCGCCGTGTTCGAGCGTGTCTTCGAGAGCAAGGAGATCAGCGTCGCCGAGCTCACCCGCGGCAGCGGCGTGACCCAGGGCGCGATCTCGCAGCACCTGAAGTCCCTGAAGCAGGCCGGCCTCGTCGCCGAGCGTGCCGAGGGCCGCAACGTCTATTACCGCGCCGCACCGCAAGGGCTCGAGCCGCTGGTCACCTGGATGGACCATTACGGCGTGTTCTGGCGCGAGCGCTTCCAGAATCTGCGTGACCTCTTGAAGGAGATCGATCAGTGAGTGCAGTTGCTTCCAAAGTCCAAACTCAAGACATCGTCGTCGACGAGGTCTTCCCTCACGCTACCGCGACGATCTGGAAGGCGTTGACCAGCGCCCAGCTCATTGCGCGCTGGCTGATGCCGCCGATCGGCTTCGAAGCCGTCGAAGGCAACAATTTCACGTTCAAGACCAATCCGGCCGGCGCGTGGGATGGCACGATCCATTGCCGCGTTCTGGAGGTCGTGCCGAACCGACGCTTCGCCTACGCCTGGAAGGGCGGCGACGAGAGTAACGCCGGCTACGGCTCGGCGCTCGATACCGTCGTCACCTGGTTTCTCACGCCGGTCGAAGCAGGGACGCGCGTGCGCGTGGTGCATTCGGGCTTCGCGACGCCAAAGAACGATACCGCTTATCGCAACATGAGCGACGGCTGGGTCAAGGTGCTGCAGCGGCTCGATGCCATCTCCGGCGAAGACAAGTAAGGAGGGATCGCGATGGACAAGCCCTATACCGGCGGCTGCGCCTGCGGCGCGATCCGCTATTCGATTGCCGGCGAGCCCCTGTTCAGCAATCACTGCCAATGCCGCGACTGCCAGCGGGAAAGCGGCAGCGGCCATGGCTCCTACGCCAGCTTCGCGCGCGCCGGCGTTACGCTGACCGGCGAAGCGAAGCGTTGGGACATGGTCGCCGACAACGGCAAAGTGAAGACGCGCGGCTTCTGCACGCAATGCGGCGTATCCGTTTACATGACCTTCGCGGCCCAGCCCGACGTCTTCACCATCCGTGCCGGAAGCCTCGACGAGCCCACCCGCTACAAGCCGCAGGTCGTGACCTATGCCGCGCGCGGATATGACTGGGATCCGCTCGCCCTCGGCCTGACAAAGTTCGACGGCATGCCGCCGGGTTGACGCACAAGCCGCGCATGGGAAGGGGTTTCGGCGCTGGAATAGTTCCAAAGCGGAGAAAGCCCGCTCCAAACGCTTCACGCCGACCCCTCCCGCAAGCGGGAGAGGTGAAACCAACCAGCACCTTCGTTAGCTGTGAAACTTCAGCCCATCAACGATCTTGTCGATCACCTTGCGCTCGGCGCGCATGGCGATGCCGACGAGATTGAGATCCGTGCGCGCCACTGCCCTCACCACCTCGCGATTGGCGGCGTCGTGCGTGGTGCTAAACATGTCCTCGGTATAGACGGCCGGCTTGACGTTGCGCGCGAGCGCACGGTCCAGCGCGCGCGACAACGCCGGACCGTCGGCGCCATAAATCAGGATCGGTTGGCCGATCAGCGCATGATATTCCGTGCCCGAGGCGTCTTCATAGGCTTCGCCGATGCATTCGGGAAAAGCCGCGGCGATGCCGCTGGTGAGGAAGGCCGCGACGTTGAGCTTCTGCCAGGCCTGAAGATCCGTGCGGATCACGACCGCGATCTTGGTGTCGAACTGCATCTTTTCCTTCCACCGTCATTCCGGGGCGGTCCAACGGACCGAACCCGGAATCTCGAGATTCCGGGTTCGATGCTACGCATCGCCGCGGATTGACAGCAAGAGAATTTAGCCTTTCGCGTCGCAGGCCCAGGCGCGGATCACGCATTCCTTGCCGCCGAATTTGTAGCACTCACGCGTGGCGGCGTTGAGGGAGGCCGAGATCTTCGGCTTGACGGCATAGCCATAGGCGCCGCAGGGATTGGCGAGATCGACCGACATCGCAGCGCAGGCGCGCTTCATCGTCACCGTCGTGCAATCGCCCTTGCATTGCTTTTGTGCCGCGGCACGCGCTTCGTGTTCGGCGCCGTAATCAAAAGCCTGGCCATAGGCGCCGCACTTGCCGACCGCGATGGCACCGGCGGCGTGGGCTTCGGTGATGTAACGTGCGCCCGTGACGGCAACTGACAAGACAAAGCAAAACATCGCGCAACGGCGCGCGACGACATTCGAAGCCATGGAAAAACCCCTCCCCCCAAGGTAGGTGGAGGCACTGTAAGCGCCGGTCGTTTCCAGATGGTGAACGGGTGGTTGGAATGGGATGATGGGGAAAGTGCCGCAGGTTGGGCAAAGCGGAGCGTGCCCATCATTGCAGATCACCGTGCGCAGAGATGGCGGGCACGGCGCATTGCGCCTTTCCCCACCCTACCGGCACTACGGCCGCATCATCCGCCTCTTGCGGCTTCCAGCGCCTGCGGCGTGTCGATGTCGAGGAAGGCGCTCTCGCCATCCACCGGCACTTCGGCGACCGCCTCCGTGTGCTTTGCGATCAGATGCCGCGCGCCGATATCACCGTCGAGCGTCATCAGCTCTTTGAAGAAGCGGCGCGACCACAGCACGGGATTGCCGCGGCGACCTTCGCTGACGGGTACGACGATGAGGTTGCCGCGGTCCGGCGCAAAGCCGTCGATAAGGCGGTTGATCAGGTCGGCATCGATCAGCGGCATGTCGCCGAGACAGACCAGGGCCCCGTCGCAGGCTTCCGGCACGGCGGCGATGCCGGCTTTAACTGAATTCGCAATACCCCCGGCGAAATCCGGATTTCTAACGAACTTCACGTTGAGGCCCTGCAGCGCCTGCTCCACCAGCTCCGTCTGGTGGCCGGTGACCACGATCACCTCGGATGCCCTGGAGGCCAGCGCCTGCTCGGTCGCGATCCGCACCAGCTTCTTGCCGTCGAGTTCGGCCAGCAGCTTGTTCGGCCCGCCCATCCGGGTCGAACGGCCAGCCGCGAGCACGATGGCTGCCACCTTGCTGTTGCCCTCGGTCTCGGGCTTGGCGCGCGGTTGCGGGCGCGTGACGATCTCCATCAGGAGCCCGCCGACACCCATGCCCATCAGCTCGGACCGCGTCACCTTGATGCCGGCGAGGAGCCGCATCAGGACCCAGTCAAACCCGTTCTCGACCGGCGAGCGCGCGCAGCCCGGCGCGCCCAGCACCGGCACATTGCCGGCGCGAGCAATCAGCAGCAGATTGCCGGGATCGACCGGCATACCGAAATGCTCGATCTCGCCGCCGATGCCGGTGACGGCGGCCGGGATGACGTCGCGGCGATCGGCGATCGCGGAGGCCCCGAACACGATGACGAGTTCGGCGCCCAGCCCGAGCAGCTCCTTGATCGCGGCCGATAGCGCCTGCTCCTCATGAGGAACACGCCGCTCGGCGACGATGCTGGCGCCGGCCGGCGCGAGCCGCTCGGCGGTGACACGGAGCGTCTTGTCGATCACCTTGGTGGACAGGCCCGGCAGCAGGGTCGAGACCACGCCGACGCGCTGAATCACGTAAGGCGCGATTCTGAGCACGTCCTTGCCGGCAGCCCTCACCGCGGCATCGCGCAACTTGCCTCCTACGCCGAACGGAATGATCTTGACGGTGCCGACCATCTCGCCTTCGACCACCGGCTTGTAGGCGGCGAGGGTCGCAAAGGTGATCGCCTCGTCGATGTTGTTGATGCGGTCGACCGCGGCGCGGTCGATCACCAGCACGCCCGGGCGCGCGGCGAACAGGTTGGCGCGGCCGGTGAAGGCGCGCTCGACATGGATGCCCTCGCCGCCGACGGCAAGCGCGATGCTGGCGGCCGCAACGTCCTCGGACACGTCGCCCGCCTCCATGCGCACCACCACGATGTCCTTGATGCCGGCACGTTCGAGCGCTTCGACCTCGGCCGGGCCGATCGTCGTGCCCTTCTTCAGCACCAGCGATCCCTGACGAAGGGTGTGGACGGTCACCCCGCCGATCGCATCCCTGGGGCTGGCCGGTCCGAACTTCATGCGGCTTCTTCTTTTTCCTTGGGAGGGAGCCGAAGCACCGCCGTGATCTCGGCCATGATCGACACGGCGATCTCGGACGGAGAGACCGCGCCGATCGCAAGCCCGATGGGCGCGTGAATGCGCGCGATATCGCTTTCCCTGGCGCCCTGCGTCCGCAGCCGGTCGCCGCGCTTGGCGTGCGTCTTCCGGGACCCGAGCGCGCCGATATAGAAGCAATTGCGCTCGAAGGCGTGCAACAGCGCGGGATCGTCGATCTTGGGATCGTGCGTCACTGCGACGAAGGCCGTGTAGGCATCGACATTGAGCGGCGGCAGCGCGGTGTCCGGCCATTCGGCCACCAGCGGAATATCGGGAAAGCGTTCGGGGCTCGCAAATGCCGTGCGCGGATCGACCACGGTGACGTCGTAGCCGAGCGAGCGCGCCAGCGGCGCCAAGGCCTGGCTGATATGGACCGCACCGACGATGACGAGCTTTGCGGTCGGCGCGTAGACGTTGAGGAATAGCTTCTTGCCGCCGGCTTCGACGCTGGCGCTCTTGCCCATGCGAAGCTGCTTGTCCAACTCGGCGCGCAGCGGATCCCTGGCGAAGTCCCTGGCCTTCACCAGGCGCTGCTCGCCGCTCTCGGTGTCCGTCACCAGGATCGCCGGCTGGCGCGCGGCCCGCTCGGCGTTGAGCTCGTGCAAAATTTCAAGTTTCACGGCTAACCGACCTTCTCGACGAAGACGCGGATGGTGCCGCCGCAGGACAGCCCGACATTCCAGGCGGTCTCATCCGCGACTCCAAACTCAAGCATGCGCGGCTTGCCGCTCTGGATCACGTCCATGGCCTCGGTGACCACGGCGCCCTCGACGCAGCCGCCGGAGACCGAGCCCAGGAACGTGCCCTCGTCGTTGATGACGAGGCTCGAGCCGGCCGGGCGCGGCGCCGAGCCCCAGGTCTCCACGACCGTCGCCAGCGCGACGCCATGGCCCGCCTTCTGCCAGTCTTCGGCCGCCTTCAGGATATCCTCGTCGCGATCGAGCATGGGTGGCCTCTCAAGCTGCAGAGCGGATCAGGCTGCGGTGATGCGGCGGCAGCGGCCGGGAGAGCGTCGTGATCAGCTCCTGGATCGAACTCAAATTATGTACCGGACGGAATTCGTCAACGTGCGGGAGCATCATTTTGATGCCCTGCGCCTTGGCCTCGAACCCGCCGAACCGCAAGAGCGGGTTGAGCCAGATCAGCCGCCGGCACGAGCGGTGCAGCCGGTCCATCTCGAAGGCAAGCTTGGAATCGGCCTCCCGTTCCAGCCCGTCCGAGATCAGCAGCACGATGGCGCCCTGGCTCAGCACGCGCCGCGCCCACAATTTGTTGAAGTTGTGTAGCGAAGCCGAGATCCGCGTGCCGCCGGCCCAGTCCTCTACGGAGGCCGAGCAGCTCGCCAGCGCCTCATCCGGATCGCGCTGGCGCAGCGCGCGGGTGACGTTGGTGAGACGGGTGCCGAACAGGAACACCGAAACGCGCTTGCGCGCATCGCCGATGGAATGGAGGAAATGCAGGAACAGGCGGGTGTACTCGCTCATCGAACCCGAGATGTCGAGCAGCGCCACGATCGGCGCCGGCTTCTCGATCCGCCCGAGCCGATGGATGTCGATGATGTCGCCGCCGGTGCGCAACGATGCACGCAGCGTGCGGCGCAAATCGAGACGAAGCCCGCGCGGCTCGGGCCGGTGCCGGCGCGTCAGGAGTTCGGCCTGCGGCAGCCGCATCCGCTCGACGGCACGCAGCGCCTCGGTGATCTCGGCGGCGCTCATCTGCGCAAAATCCTTCTTCTGAAGGATTTCCCTGTCGGAGACCGACAAGCGCAGATCCTGCTCCTGATGCTGCGGCGTCTCCGTCATGCGCGGCTTCGACATCGCCTCCTGCACGCGGCGCGAGCCGGCCTGCGGCTTCTTCTTGGCCTGGTCCGGCAGCGGCACCGAGTCCAGCATGTGCTTCCATTCCTCGGAGGCGCGGAAGAACAGGTTGAAGGCCTGCTTGAAGATCAGCGCATGCTCGTGGCGCTTGACGAAGATCGCCTCCAGCGTGGCGAAGACGTCGGCGCGGTTACCGATGTCGATCACCTGGAGCGCACTCATGGCGTCGATGACGGCGCCCGGCCCGACCGGCATGCCCGCCGAACGCAGCGCGCGGGCGAAGCCGACGATGTTGTCGGCGAACTGCTCGGTCTGCTCGGGGGCAAGATGGTTGATGGCCATGGTTGTACACTCTCAGCCGTCGTTCCGGCGCGCCCCTTGGCGTGAGCCCGGAATCCGTTGATGCACCAACTCCGCGGCCCGACGGATCCGGGCTCGCGCTACGCGCGCGCTGGCATGACGGGGTCGTTATGACGCACCCACGTCAATTCTCGCTCGTCGCTTCCTTCAGCACCGTCTGCAGGGTGTCGCCCTGCATCCGGGTGATGTCGTCCTGGTACTTGAGCAGCGCGCCCAGCGTGTCGCCGACCACTTGCGGGGTCAGCGAGCGGGCGTCGAGCTCGGACAGCGCGGTGGCCCAGTCGATGGTCTCGGCGACCCCAGGCGATTTGTAGAAGTCCTGGTTGCGCAGCGCCTGGACGAAGCGCACCACCTGCTGCGACAGCTTGGCCGAAATGCCGGGGACGCGCGACTTGACGATCGCGAGCTCCCGCTCGGCGGCGGGATAATCGACCCAGTGATAGAGACAGCGCCGCTTCAGCGCGTCGTGGATCTCACGGGTCCGGTTGGAGGTGATGATGACGATGGGCGGGCTCGGCGCCTTGACGGTACCGAATTCGGGAATCGTCACCTGGAAGTCGCTGAGGATTTCGAGCAGGTAAGCTTCGAAGGCCTCGTCGGCGCGATCGAGCTCGTCGATCAGCAGCACCGGCGGCCCAGCAACGTCGGGCTCCAGCGCCTGCAGCAGCGGCCGCTTGATCATGTAGCGGTCGGCGAAGATGTCGCTCGATAGCTGGTCGCGATCGGTGTCGCCGGCGGCCTCGGCCATCCGGATCGCGATCATCTGCGCGGCGCTGTTCCACTCATAGACTGCTGAGGAGACGTCGAGCCCTTCGTAGCATTGCAGGCGGATCAGCTTCCGTCCCAGCGCCGCCGAGAGCACTTTTGCAATCTCGGTCTTGCCGACACCGGCTTCGCCTTCCAGAAACAGCGGCCGGCCCATGCGCAGGGAGAGATATGTCACCGTCGCCAGCGACCGCTCGGCGAGATAGCCGCGCGAGGTCAGGAGTTCGAGCATCGCATCGACCGATGCCGGCAAGGCCCCGGAGGTATTGGCCGCTGAAGTCATGAAAATGCCAGTCTTGCTACGCCCTCATCGGGGACAAGTTTGGGCCGAGGCGTGAGGTCACCTCACTCCTTGGCGTTGGCGGCATCGACGGCGCGGCGCGTCAGCACGCCGATGAGATGCGCGCGATACTCGGCGCTGCCGTGGATGTCGCTATTGAGGCCCTCCGCCGGCACGTTGATGCCATCGAGCACCTTTGAGGAGAACCGCTTCTTCAGCGCTTCCTCGAACGCCTCGACGCGGAATACGCCTTCGGAGCCGGCGCCGGTCACGGCAACCCGCACGTCCGACGGACGCCGCGCCACGAACACGCCGACCAGCGCGTAGCGCGAGGCCTGGTTGCGGAATTTGATGTAGGCCGCCTTTTTCGGCAGCGGGAACATCACCCTGGTGATGATCTCGTCGGCTTCCAGCGCCGTGGTGAACAGGCCCTGGAAATACTCTTCGGCCTTGAGGCGGCGCTTGTTGGTGACGATGGTCGCGCCCAGCGCGAGCACCGCGGCCGGATAGTCCGCGGTCGGATCATTGTTGGCGAGCGAGCCGCCAATCGTGCCCTTGTGGCGCACGGCGGGATCGCCGATCTGGCTGGCAAGGTTCGCCAGCGCCGGGATCGCCTCGCCGACGATGGCGGAGCTTGCGACCTCGGCGTGCCTGGCAGTGGCGCCGATCACCAGCGAGCGCCCCTTCATCTCGATCGTGTCGAGCCCCTCGATATGGGAGAGATCGACCAGATGCGGCGGGCTGGCGAGGCGCTGCTTCATGACGGGAATCAGCGTGTGGCCGCCGGCGATCACCTTGGCGTCTTCGTTCTTCACCAGGAGGTTGGCGGCCTGCCGCACGGTCCCGGGGCGATGATATTTGAATTCGTACATCTGAATGTCCTGATCGCGGGATGCGCGTTACGCGAGATCGGATTTCGCCATCGCCTTGGCGCCGGCGGAGATCGAGGCGACGATGTTCTGGTAGCCGGTGCAGCGGCAGAGATTGCCTTCTAGTTCTTCCCGGATCGTATGGTCGTCGAGCTCGTTGCCCTTGCGGTGCACGATGTCGATCGCGGTCATGATCATGCCCGGCGTGCAGAAGCCGCATTGCAGGCCATGGTGCTCGCGGAACGCCTCCTGCATCGGATGCAGCGGCGCGCCGTCGGCGGCCAGCCCCTCGATCGTCTTGACCTCGTGGCCATCGGCCATCACGGCAAGCGTGGTGCAGGACTTCACGGCCTTGCCGTCGACATGCACGACACAGGCGCCGCACTGCGAGGTATCGCAGCCGACATGGGTACCGGTCAGGTGCAGATTCTCGCGCAGGAACTGCACCAGCAAGGTGCGGGGATCGACGTTGGCCGTGACAGGATTGCCGTTCACGATGAGGGAGATTTTTGCCATAAGCACTCTCTATCAGCGCCCCGACGGGTCCCGTCGAAGCGGTTCTTATAATTATTCCGACCCATCATATGGGCCATTATGCCCCGGGGCAACATCGCCCCGGACGCAAGGCGCCATGACAAATCGCGATGCCGAAAGGCGCAATGCTCAAGGTGTTGGCCTTCAGCCCTGTACCGCCTTGGCGAAGTTCGCGAAAAATTCGTCGGCGAGTTTCTTGGCGGCCCCGTTGATGAGGCGCTGGCCGAGCTGCGCCAACTTGCCGCCGATCTGCGCCTCGACGTCGTAGGACAGCAGCGTGCCGCCGTCCTTCTCCGCCAGCTTGACCACCGCGCCACCCTTGGCGAAGCCTGCGACCCCGCCCTCGCCCTCACCCGAGATCCTATAGCCGTTCGGCGGGTCGAGATCGGAGAGCGTGACCTTGCCCTTGAAGCGCGCCGACACCGGGCCGACCTTCATTTTCGCCGTTGCGCGAAAGCCGCCGTCCTCGGTCCTCTCGAGCTCCTCGCAGCCGGGGATGCAGGCCTTCAGCACCTCGGGATCGTTGAGCTTGGCCCAGACGGCCTCTCGCGGCGCCGCAAGCTGGACTTCGCCGTTCATCGTCATGGCCATGGGGTGCCTCCCGGATCGCGCAACTATAGTGCTGATCAAGTAACGCAGGGACGCGGCAAAGGAAAGGGCGGTAGCCGATCAAGTGCAATGCATATTCGCAACTGCAAAAAGACGTGTGCGGGCGGTTGGGGATTGGCACAGCCGGGCCATGATGATTAGGTCGCGCGCAATGAGCACATCCCTGTCCCCCCTGCTCGCGCCGATGCTGTCGAGCGCCGCCATGCGCGCGGTCTGCGACGACCGGTCGACCCTGCAGAACATGCTCGATTTCGAGGCAGCCCTGGCACGCGCCGAGGCGGCCACGGATGTGATTCCGGCATCTGTGGTGGGCCCGATCGAGGCGGCGTGCAAGGCCGATTTCTTCGACATGGCCGCGCTGGCAGAGGCCGCGACGCGATCGGGCAACCTCGCGATTCCCCTGGTCAAGATGCTGACCGCCAATGTCGGCAAGGCCGACGCAGAGGCCGCGCGCTACGTGCATTGGGGTGCAACCAGCCAGGACGTCATCGACACCGCGACCATGCTCACGCTTCGCGCCGGCATCGACGCGCTGGACGCCGACCTCAGCCGCGCCATCAAGGGATTCGCCGCGCTCGCGCGCAACCATCGCAACACCGCGATGGTGGCGCGGACCTGGCTCCAGCACGCACTGCCGATGCCGTTCGGCCTGAAAGCCGCCGGATATGCGTCAAGCCTCGCCCGCGCCCGCTGTCGCCTGCGGCGGCTCTCCCGCGAGGGCCTCGCGCTGCAATTCGGCGGCGCCGCGGGCACGCTCGCCGCCCTCGGCGACAAGGGGCTCGCGGTCGCCGAGCGACTGGCGCTGGAGCTCGACATGCCGCTGCCCGAAGCGCCCTGGCACACCCATCGCGACCGGATCGCGGAGGCCGCTTCCTGTTTCGCTATTCTGGCCGGAAGCTGCGGCAAGATCGCGCGCGACGTCTCGCTGATGATGCAGACCGACGTCGCCGAAGCGTTTGAGCCGGCCGGCGAGGGCCGCGGCGGCTCCTCGACCATGCCGCACAAGCGCAACCCGGTCGCCGCCGCAAGCGCGCTCGGCGCCGCCACAATGGCTCCGCAGCTTGCCGCGACGATATTCGCGGCTCAAGTGCAGGACCACGAGCGCAGCGCCGGCCCCTGGCATGCGGAATGGCCCACGCTGCCGCAATTGATGCTGGTCACCTCGGGGGCGCTTGCCGCCGTCATCGACATCGCCGAAGGCCTCGAGGTCGACTCCGCGCGCATGCGCCGCAATCTCGATGCGACGCACGGGCTGATCATGGCAGAGGCGATCACCTTTGCGCTGGCCGAAAAGATCGGCAAGAGCGATGCGCATCATCTCATTGAAGCTGCGAGCAAGCGCGCGGTGACCGAGAAGAAACATCTGCGCGAGGTGCTGTCAGCCGATTCGCAGGTCACCGCGCATCTTTCGCCGGAAAAAATTGCGGCATTGTTCGAGCCGATGGCCTATCAAGGGGCTTCCCAGGCCATGATCGACCGGCTGCTCGACAGCCTCGACCGCGAGTAAGAACTGCAAATACGACGGAGACGCCGCATGCCCATGATCGATGCCGACGGTTGCCTGATCAACGTCTCCGTCGAGGGCCGCGACGGCGGGCCGACCCTGATGCTCTCCAATTCGCTCGGCTGCACGCTTCAGATGTGGGAGCCGCAGATGAAGGCGCTGACGCAGGTGTTCCGCGTCATCCGCTACGACCGCCGCGGCCACGGCAAGTCCAACGTCCCGCCCGGCCCCTACACGATGGAGCGATTCGGCCGCGACGTGCTCGCGATCCTCGACGACCTCAACATCGAGAAGGTGCATTGGTGCGGCCTGTCGATGGGCGGTATGGTCGGGCAATGGCTGGGCGCCAACGCACCGGAACGCTTCGGCAAGCTCATCCTCGCCAACACCTCCTGCTACTATGCCGAGCCGACCAAATGGCTGGAGCGCATCGGCGCGGTGAGGAAAGGCGGCATCGCCGCCGTTGCCGATGCCGTGATCGCAGGCTGGCTGACGCAGGACTTCCGCGAGCGCGAGCCTGACATCACCGCAAGGATGAAGTCGATGCTGCTCGCCTCCCCGGTCGAAGGTTATCTCGCCTGCTGCGAGGCGCTGTCGAGGCTCGACCAGCGCGAACTGCTTCCCAAGATCAAGAGCCCGACGCTGGTGATCGCCGGCCGCCACGACATGGCGACGCCGGTCTCGGCGGGCGAACTGATCCGGTCGAACATTCCCGGCGCCAGCATGACCATCATCGACGCCGCGCACATTTCCAACATCGAGCAGCCACACGCGTTCACCGACGCCGTGGTGGGCTTCCTGACGCAACGCTGATGTTATTACTGTCATTCCGGGGCGCCGAAGAGGCGAACCCGGAATCTCGAGATTCCAGGCTCGATGCTTGCATCGCCCCGGAATGACTGATCCGGAGAAACACAATGGACGACCAGAAGCGCCGCGATGCCGGCATGAACGTGCGCCGCAAAGTGCTGGGCAATGCCTGGGTCGACAAGTCGATTGCCAACCGCAACGCCTTCAACACCGACTTCCAGGACCTGATCACGCGCTACGCATGGGGCGAGATCTGGACGCGGCCGCATTTCGACGAGCGCACGCGGCGGGTGCTGGTGATCGGCACCATGGTCGCGCTCGGGCAGTGGGACGAATTCCGCCTGCACGTGCGCGCGGCGCTTGCCGAGGGCGGCTTCACCCCCGACGACATCAAGGAAATCCTGCTGCAGCAGGCAATCTATTGCGGCGTGCCGGCCACCAACCACGCCGTGAAGGAAGCCTCAGCGATTGTGCAGGAGCTCGGCCTGCTCAAGTCCTAGCGGCTGAAGACTCGGCGGCGCGGCTCTCTCGACGGTCTTCGGCGCAGCCTCCGGCCGTTCGATCACCACCACGATGGCAGCACCGAGCAAGAGCAGCAGCTCGGTGGCATGCAGCCGCAGCGCGGCCATCTCGCCGACCTTCGAAGCCATCACCATGCTGGTAAACGAGATCAGGCTGCCGATCGCCAGCGCAATGCCAAGCGCCTCGTCGCTGCCGCCGCCCTTGCGGACGCGGGGGATGCACAGAAGCACGAGGTAGATCGCAAAGAACGCCACCACGGTCATCCGGCCCAGCGCCAACAGCCAGGCGGCCCGCACCGTGCTCATCCCTGCCATCTCGAAATGGTCGCTGAGGAACAGCGCGACCGCGACACTCGGCCGCTCGTAGAGGCCGTGCACCGGCGCGACCATGATGTTGAAGGCAACAAGGCTCCAGGCCGGAATGAAATAGGCCGCCAGCAGCGCGCCGTTGACCGAGCCGATCCGCCAATTCCCGAACATGCCGCTTCCCACTTCGTCTACACACGCCTTCGCTGGAAGGCTTTTGCGGGAGCTAACTCGCATCAGACTGTGGCGGCAATTTAAACCGTTTGTTTACCTTAATTGCCCCGGGTGAGCCCACAAGAAAGGGCCCGGCCTCTCGGCGGGACGCTCTTCACCCCTCTTACGGGTGGACTCCCAGATTACCTGATCGCGGCCCTGCTGCTGGCGCGGCTGTTGACCTGGGCGCTGCCGGCCGGGGTTCTGACTCTGCTAACCCGGTTTCTGGTTCTGCTCCGTCATTCGGGGAACTGCCTCGTTGACGTCAGAGGCGAGACAGCTGCCGATCCATTTTGGTCGCCCCCGGGAAGCCGGTTCCTCACAGTTGCGGAACCCAAAGGCCAAATGACTTCTGTACAATCCCTTTCGGTCCATCGTGACCAGTTGCAGCCGCCAGTTCCCTCCTGTTACAAAACCCGGAAGAATGCCTAGGCGCTGCCGGGGCCCAAGAAACCACACTCCAACCCACTCTCCTCAGAGCTCACTTTGAGCCCGCGTCAGGTTTGGTACGGCAGCCATGGATTATTTCACCCAGCAACTCATCAACGGCCTCGTCCTTGGCTCGATCTATGGCCTGATCGCCATCGGCTACACGATGGTCTACGGCATCGTCGGCATGATCAACTTCGCCCATGGCGACGTCTTCATGATCGGCGGCTTCATCGCCCTGATCACCTTCCTGATCCTGATCTCGCTCGGGCTGACCGCGATCCCGCTGATCCTGCTCGTCGTGCTGCTGGTCTCGATGGCGATCACGGCGCTTTATGGCTGGACCATCGAGCGCATCGCCTACCGGCCGCTGCGCCATTCCTTCCGCCTCGCCCCCATGCTGTCGGCGATCGGCATGTCATTCGTTCTGACCAACTATTCGCAGGTTGCGCAAGGTGCGCGCGTCAAGCCGATCCCGCCCTTCATCACCGGTGGCTACACCCTGCATGAGAGCACGGACGGCTTCGTGATCCAGCTCTCCAACATCCAGATCATGGTGGTCGTCATCACCGTCGTGCTGCTGGCGCTCTTCACCTGGCTGGTGTCGCGCACCCGGCTCGGGCGCGACATGCGCGCCTGCGAGCAGGACCAGACCATGGCGGCGCTGCTCGGCGTCGACGTCGACCGCACCATCTCCATGACGTTCGTCATCGGCGCCGCGCTCGCCGCGGTCGCGGGCCTTATGTACCTGCTTTACTATGGGACGGTCGATTTCTTCATGGGCTTCGTCGCCGGCATCAAGGCGTTCACCGCCGCCGTGCTCGGCGGCATCGGCTCGCTGCCGGGCGCCATGCTCGGCGGCCTTGCGATCGGCCTGATCGAGACGTTCTGGTCGGCCTATTTCTCGGTCGGATACAAGGACGTCGCCGCGTTCTCGATCCTGATCGTCGTGCTGATCTTCATGCCGACCGGCCTGCTCGGTCGTCCCGAAGTCGAAAAAGTCTGACGGTCGCGCGTGGCAGCTTCCTCACCCATGAAGGCCGGACCAGGCATCCCCTCCATCCTGAAGACGGCTTTCGTCAACGCGCTGATCGCGCTGGTGCTGTTCTCGTTGATGGTCGGCATCCGCACCGAGGCAGGCGCTTCTGGCCAGCTCACCTATTGGACGCGCTTCGGCGAACTTGTCTCCCTGGTCGCGGCGGTATTCGGCGGCTCGATCGTGCTCGAGCTGCTGCGGCAATGGATCGGCCCGACCGGTGCCGAGAAACTGGTGCCGCCGGCAGTGAAGAGCGGCATGTCGTTCATCGGCCGCTACGTCGCGGCGGCGCTTCTGATCTTTACGCTACTGGTGCCGGTGATCTTTTATAACCAGCGCTACATCCTCGACCTCGCGATCCTCGTGCTCACCTATGTCATGCTTGGCTGGGGACTGAACGTCGTGGTCGGGCTCGCCGGCCTGCTCGATCTCGGCTACGTCGCCTTTTATGCCGTCGGCGCCTATTCCTACGGACTGCTTGCAACCAATTTCGGCTGGTCGTTCTGGGTCTGCCTGCCGCTCGCCGGCATCCTCGCAGCGTTCTGGGGCGTGCTTCTCGGCTTTCCCGTGCTACGCCTGCGCGGCGACTACCTCGCCATCGTGACGCTCGCCTTCGGCGAGATCATCCGCCTCGTCATCATCAATTGGCAGGAGCTCACCGGCGGCCCCAACGGCGTCTCCGGCATTCCCCGCCCTTCCTTCTTCGGCATCCCGCTCGACAACAGCGATGACGGCCTCGCCGCCAAGCTCGGCATCGAATATTCGCCGACGCACCGGATCGTCTTCCTGTTCTATCTGATCCTGGCCCTTGCGCTGCTCACCAACTGGGCGACGATCCGCCTGCGCCGACTGCCGATCGGGCGGGCCTGGGAAGCCTTGCGCGAGGACGAGGTCGCCTGCCGCGCGCTCGGCATCAACACCACGACCACCAAGCTCACCGCTTTCGCGACGGGGGCGATGTTCGGCGGCTTTGCCGGCGCGTTCTTCGCAACCCGCCAGGGCTTCATCAGCCCGGAATCCTTCACCTTCCAGGAATCGGCGCTGGTGCTCGCCATCGTCGTCCTTGGCGGCATGGGCTCGCAGCTCGGCGTCGCGCTCTCCGCGCTCGCCATGATCGGCGGTTTCGAGCTATTCCGCAGCCTCGAGACCTATCGCATGCTGGTGTTCGGAATGGCCATGGTGCTGATCATGATCTGGCGGCCACGCGGCCTAATCGGTCATCGCGCGCCCACCGTGTATCTGACCAAGGCGAATGCGATCTCCTCCGACCTGGTCAAGGAAGGGCACGGATGAGCGGCGACAAGATTCTCAGTGTCGACCGGCTCGCCATGCGTTTCGGCGGCATCGTGGCCGTGCAGGACCTTTCTTTTGCCGCCGAGCGGAAGAAAATCACCGCGCTGATTGGGCCGAACGGCGCCGGCAAGACCACCGTGTTCAACTGCATCACCGGCTTCTACAAACCGAGCGGCGGCGCCATTCGCCTCAGCCATGACGGTGGCAGCACGATCGCGCTGGAGCGGCTGAACGATTTCCGCATCGCCAAGCAAGCCAAGGTGGCCCGCACCTTCCAGAACATCCGGCTGTTTCCCGGCATGACCGCGCTGGAAAACCTGATGGTGGCGCAGCACAACGCGCTGATGCGCGCCTCCGGCTTCACCTTTCTCGGCCTCATCGGCGCCCCCCGCTATCGCGACGCCGAAAAGCGCGCGATTGATCTTGCCACCGACTGGCTCAAGCGGGTCAACCTGCTCGACCGCGCCGACGATGCGGCCGGCAACTTCGCCTATGGCGACCAGCGCCGGCTCGAGATCGCACGCGCCATGTGCACCGAACCCGCTCTGTTATGCCTGGACGAGCCCGCTGCCGGCCTCAATGCGCGCGAGAGCGCGGCCTTGAGCGAACTCCTGCTCTCGATCCGCGACGAACTCGGCACCTCGATCCTCCTGATTGAGCACGACATGTCGGTGGTGATGGAGATCTCCGACCACATCGTGGTGATGGATCATGGCGTCAAGATCGCCGAAGGCACGCCGCGCGAGGTCCGCGACGATCCCAAGGTGATCGCCGCCTATCTCGGCGCCGACGAGGAAGAGGCGGCGGCGGTGATGGAGGGCGGCTCGTGACTTCGGCGTCCTCTCCTCTGCTCGCGATCCGGGGCTTGCGCGCCGCCTACGGCAAGATCGAAGCGCTGAAGGGCGTCGACGTCGAGATCGATGCCGGCGAGATCGTCGCGCTGATCGGCGCCAACGGCGCCGGCAAGTCGACGCTGATGATGACGATCTTCGGCAAGCCGCGCGCCCGCGCCGGCCAGATCCTGTATGAAGGGCGCGACATCACCGACGTCCCCACCCACGAGATCGCGCATTTGCGCATCGCGCAATCGCCCGAGGGCCGCCGCATCTTCCCGCGCATGAGCGTGGCGGAAAACCTTCAGATGGGGGCGGATGCCACCGAATGCACCGAGGCCGAACGCGAGGCGACGCTCCAACGCGTCTTCACGCTGTTTCCGCGGCTGAAGGAACGCTATGCCCAGCGCGGCGGCACCCTCTCCGGCGGCGAGCAGCAGATGCTGGCGATCGGCCGCGCCTTGATGAGCCGTCCCCGCCTACTCCTGCTCGACGAGCCCTCGCTGGGCCTGGCGCCGCTGATCGCGCGCCAGATCTTCGATGCGATCCGCACCCTGAACCGGCAGGACGGCCTGACCGTCCTGATCGTCGAGCAGAACGCCAACCACGCCCTCAAACTCGCCCATCGCGGCTATGTCATGGTCAATGGCCTGATCACGCTCGCCGGCACCGGCGCCGAATTGTTGCAGCGCCCCGAGATTCGCGCCGCCTACCTGGAAGGCGGCCGGCACGGCTGACCGGGCCGCAAGCCCGTCCGCGTGCGGCCGAATGCGGTGAGATATCTGCGGCAATGCCCGTATTTTGCCGGTGACTTCTCCGCGAATTCATTCAAGAATGGCGCCGGTTCGAACCGGGCATGTCCGGCAACGTCCACAGGCGACCACCCGCGAGGTATCTCATGAAATCACTGAAGCTCATCGGTCTGGCATTCGGCGCATCGATCGCGCTATCGAGCGCGGCATTCGCGCAGGATGTCACCGTCGCAGTCGCCGGTCCGATGACCGGCGGCGAGTCCGCCTTCGGCCGCCAGATGAAGAACGGCGCCGAGATGGCCGTGGCCGACATCAACGCGGCCGGCGGCCTCAACGGCAAGAAGCTCGCGCTGTCCGTCGAGGACGACGCCTGCGACCCGAAGCAAGCGCGTTCGATCGCCGAAAAGATCGCCGGCGCGAAGATCCCGTTCGTGGCCGGGCACTATTGCTCGTCGTCGTCGATCCCGGCGTCGGAAGCCTATGCTGACGGCAACGTGCTCCAGATCACGCCGGCCTCGACCAACCCGCTGTTCACCGAGCGCAAGCTCTGGAACGTGGCGCGCGTCTGCGGCCGTGACGATCAGCAAGGCCTGATCGCGGCGCAGTACATCGCCAAGAACTACAAGGGCAAGAACATCGCGATCCTCAACGACAAGACCACCTACGGCAAGGGTCTGGCCGACGAGACCAAGAAGGCGCTCAACAAGGCCGGCGTCACCGAGAAGCTGTACGAATCGTACAACAAGGGTGACAAGGACTTCAACGCGATCGTCTCGCGCTTGAAGCGCGACAACATCGACCTCGTCTATATCGGCGGTTACCATCAGGAGAGCGGCCTGATCCTGCGTCAGATGCGCGATCAGGGTCTCAAGACCGTGCTGATGGCCGGCGACGCGCTCGCCGACAAGGAGTACGCCTCCATCACCGGCCCGGCCGGCGAAGGCACCTTGTTCACCTTCGGCCCCGATCCGCGCAACAAGCCGACCGCAAAGAAGATCGTCGAGGCTTTCAAGGCCAAGAACATCGATCCCGAGGGCTACACCCTCTACACCTATGCAGCAATGCAAGTGTGGTCGCAGGCGGCCAAGAAGGCCGGCACGACCGACGCCAAAAAGGTCATGGAAGCGATCAAGGCCGGCAAGTGGGATACCGTGATCGGCCCGATCGAGTATGACGCCAAGGGTGACATCAAGCAGATCGACTACGTCGTCTACAAATGGGACGCCAAGGGCGGCTACTCCGAGATCAAGGGCAACGGCACCTGAGCGCGCTTGCCGGACCTCGAGCCGACAACCAGCCATCATCACGCCCCGGCTTGCCTGGGGCGTGACTTCTTGCACTTAGGTCAGACGGCTGTGGGCAGTTGGCCGGCCGCTGCGGCCTGCACCTTCCACAGCGCTTGCAGCAGATCGCTCGGCCGAAACGGCTTTTGCAGGCAAATCACGTTGGCGAGGTGGGGTGACTGCTCCATGAAATCCAGCGCCGTCATTCCGGACACCGCAATGACGGGGAGCCCCGGCGCACGCTCGCGCAGGGACGCAATGACCTCGACGCCGCTGATGTCGCCGAGGAAAATATCGACGATCGCCGCGTCAAAGGCGCTTTCCGCGAAGGTCTTCAGTCCGGCCGTACCGCTGTCGGCCTCGGCGACCTCGTAATGGTTGACCCGAAGCACGATGGCGATCATCGCGCGGACGTCCTTCTGGTCGTCGATGATGAGAACGCGAGGCATAGGGAACAACTCCCGCAGATTAATCAATCCTGGAACCCGCTGCGGCGGATAGGCATTATGACACTTCCCAGTAAAGCGCATCTTACCCGATCCCCACTCCGCATTCCCACCCAGATTAAGTAAGCTGTAACCTTCGGTTGAGTCGTCGCTGCAACAGTTCACGACATGCGCCCGGAACGGGCTACCGTGGACGGCCGGAAGGTCAAGGCTGCCGGATCTTGGAACTGCGGAGATGCTCAGAACGGGTATGCAAGAAATGAACGTGCCTTTGATTGACCGAAGCACATTTCTTTCAACGCTGCCGGCCACGTCGGGCGACCGGACCGCGGCACTGTGGATCGTTGGCGTCTCGTCGATCCTGTTCGCACTGGCCGTTCCGTTCGCAGGTATCCCGCTGCCGCCGGTCCCCGCCTTCGTCGCGAGCTATCAATCCGCCCTAGCAGTGAGCGACATCATCACGGCTGTACTGCTGCTCTCGCAGTTTTCGGTGCTGCGGACCCGCGCGCTGCTGTGGTTGTCGACCGGCTACCTGTTCACCGCCGCGGCAGCGCTGGTCCATGCCCTCACCTTCCCGGGCCTGTTCGCGCCAACCGGGCTGATTGGCGCGGGCAGCCAGACCACCGTCTGGCTTTACATGATCTGGCACGGGGGCTTCCCGCTGTTCGTGCTGGGCTATGCCTGGCTGAAGGAAAAGGACGGCGGCCCCAGGATCCGGGGTGCGACAAGCGGTCCGATCTACGCAATCGTGCTCGGCGTCTTCGCTGCCACGGGTGCCTTCACCTGGATCGTCACCGCGCAGCACGATCTGTTGCCGGTCCTGCTCCGTGACGGCCGTTACACACCGACCATGATCGGGGTCGTGTCCTTCGTGTGGTCGCTGAGCTTTGCCGCGCTCGTTTCGCTCTGGTTCCGCCGCCCGCATTCGGTGATCGACGTCTGGCTCATGGTCGTGATGTGCGCATGGCTGTTCGACATCGCGCTGTCTGCAGTCGTCAACATCGCGCGCTTCGATCTCGGTTTCTACGCCGGCCGTCTCTATGGCCTCTGCGCGTCGAGCGTCGTACTCGCGGTGCTGCTGATCGAGAACGTCCGCCTTCAGGCCCGGACGGTGGGCCTCGTCGGCAGGCTACGCGAGCAATCGGCGTCGGATCGCGACTTCTACGGCAAACGCCTCGCGCTGTACGGCGCCGTCGTCGAATCCTCCAACGACGCGATCATCACGAAGACGCTCGACGGCATCATCACCGGGTGGAACAAGGCCGCGGAGCACCTGTTCGGCTATTCCGCCGCGGAGGCCCTCGGCAGGTCGATCGACATCATCGTGCCCCCGGAGCGAAAGGGCGAAGTCAGGAGTATCCTCAACCGGATCGCCGGTAACGAGTCGATCGCCCAGCACGAGACGGTGCGGATTCGCAAGGACGGCCGCGCGATAAACGTCGTCCTGAATGTTTCTCCATTGAAATCGTACAACGGAGAGATCATCGGAGCCTCCAAGATCGCCCATGACATCACCGAGGAGAAGCAGGCGCAGGAGAAGCTTCGCCGCGAGATCGAGGAGCGCCAGCGCATCTTCGAGACCTCGCTGGACCTGATCCTCGTCACCGACGGTTTCGGCAATTTCATTCAGGTCAGCCCGAGCGTAAAGGACATCCTCGGCTTCAGTCCGGAAGACATGATCGGGCACAGCGCGACCGAGTTCATTCATCCTGACGACCTCGACAAGACCAGGGAAGAGATGCGCGCGGCGCGGCGCGGCGCGGTCAAGCGCAGCTTCGAGGCGCGCTACTATCACTACGACGGTCACGAGGTCACGCTGAACTGGATGGGCACATGGTCCGAGCCGGTGAAGCGCCATTTCTTCATCGGCCGAGATCTCACTGAGAAGCAGGCCGCCGAAGCCCAGTTCCGGCAAGTGCAGAAGATGGATTCCATCGGTCAATTGACCGGCGGTGTCGCGCATGACTTCAACAACGTGCTGACCGTCATCACCGGCACGATCGGCATTTTGGCGGACGCGGTCGCTGATCGTCCCGAGCTCGCCGCCATCACCAAGCTGATCGACGACGCCGCCGAACGCGGCGCGCAGCTGACCAAGCATCTGCTCGCCTTCGCCCGCAAGCAGCCGCTGCAGCCGCGCGAGATCGACGTCAACGCGTTGGCGCTCGAAGCCGCCAAGCTGCTGCACCCGACCCTGGGCGAGCAGATCACAATCATGCCGCAGCTTACCGAGGACGCCTGGCCGACGCTGGTCGACCCTGGCCAGCTATCCACCGCGATCCTCAATCTCGCATTGAACGCGCGCGATGCCATGCCCGACGGCGGCACCCTGGTGCTGGAGACCCGCAACATCTTCCTCGACGACGGCTATGCCAGCATGAACCCCGACGTCGTCGCCGGCAATTACGTCATGATTGCCGTCAGCGACACCGGCAGCGGAATTCCGCCGGACCTCATCGACCGGGTCTTCGACCCGTTCTTCACCACCAAGGAGGTCGGCAAGGGCACCGGCCTGGGCTTGAGCATGGTCTTCGGTTTCGTCAAGCAGTCGGGCGGCCACATCAAGATCTACAGCGAGGTAGGCCACGGCACGAGCGTGAAGATCTACCTGCCGCGCTCGACCGGGGTGCAGGAGACCGAATACGAGGTTCTCCAGAACGTGCCCATCACCGGCGGCAACGAGAGGATCCTGATCGTCGAGGATGACGCGCTGGTGCGGCAATATGTTGTGACGCAGATAAGGAGCCTCGGCTATACCGCGCTCGAGGCCGCCAATGGCGCGGAGGCCCTTACCATCATCGACAGCGACAAGGCCATCGACCTGCTCTTCACCGACATCATCATGCCCGGCAACATGAACGGCCGCCAGCTTGCCGACGAAGCGGCCCGGCGCCGCCCCGACCTCAAGACGCTGTTCACCTCGGGCTACACCGAAAATGCCATCGTCCATCATGGCCGGCTCGATTCCGGCGTGCTGCTGCTGGCGAAGCCCTATCGCAAGTCCGAGCTCGCCAAGATGCTCAGAACGGCGCTGGCCAGTTGAGCCCGCGACCTCTCTGCGCTATCGCAGAGGCGAACTCCTTTGAGCTCGCGAGGCCAGTTTGAACAACCTCCTCACCGATATCGCCGGCGTCCGCGTCGGTCATGCCGAGGATGCCAAAGTTGCCTCCGGCACGACCGCGATCATCTTCGATTCCCCGGCGGTCGCGGCCATAGATGTTCGCGGCGGCGGACCCGGCACGCGCGAGGTCTCGCTGCTCGACGTCGCCAATACGGTCGAGCGGATCGACGCGATCGCACTCTCCGGCGGCTCCGCCTTCGGTCTCGATGCCGGTGGCGGCGTACAGGCGTGGCTCGCCGAACAGGGCCGCGGTTTCAGGGTAAGAGAGGCCGTGATCCCCGTCGTCCCCGGCGCGATCGTGTTCGATCTGCTCAACGGCGGCGACAAGGCCTGGGGCCGCTTTTCGCCCTATCGCGACCTCGGCTACGCCGCTGCGGCTTCCGCCGGCGCTGACTTCGCGCTCGGCAGCGTCGGCGCGGGCCTGGGTGCCACCACCGCCACCTTCAAGGGTGGAATCGGTTCGGCATCGGCCTTGACTGCGAATGGCATCAAGGTCGGCGCGATCATGGTGGTGAATGCGGTCGGCAGCATCACAGTCGGCGAGGGCCCCTGGTTCTGGGCCGCCCCATTCGAGGAAAACGGCGAGTTCGGCGGACGGGGCCTGCCGCCAAGCTTCACGCCCGACATGCTGGCGATGCGCATCAAGGGCGGTCCGGCCGCGAGTGAGCGCGAGAACACGACGATCGGCCTTGTCGTCACCGACGCGATTCTGAGCAAGGCACAGGCCAAGCGGCTCGCGATGATCGCTCAGACCGGATTTGCCCGCGCGATCTATCCGGTGCACGCGCCACTCGACGGGGACGTGCTGTTCGCCGCGGCCACCTGCGAGAAGCCGATCGAGCCGCTGGTCGAGCTCACCGAACTTGGCATGGTCGCCGCCAACGTGGTCGCGCGCGCGATTGCAAGCGGCGTGTACAACGCGACCGCGCTGCCATTTCCGGGGGCGCTGCCGGCGTGGAAGGACACGTACGGTTAGAAACGAAAGGGCGGATACGGCGTTACCCCGGCAGGCCAGGGTGTACCGCCATGCCGTCTTCCGTGATCCGCTTCTTTCGCTATGCGCCCGACACGCGCGAGCTGCAGGTGACCTTTGTCAGCGGACGCCTCTATGTTTACGAGGATGTTCCGCCCGAGGTCGCCGCCAGGTTCAGGGATGCGCGCTCGAAGGGAGCGTTTTTCAACCACGAAATCCGTGACAGGTATGCTTATCGTGACATCACGCGCGAGTATGCCGGCTAAGCTCGGATGACGCTCACACGCTCATCGACATGGATGAGCCGACAGCCGCCGAAGAGCCCTGCCCCTGCCCGCCTTGCCGCTGCATCAACTGCGCGAACAGATCATAGGCCGAATTACGCGGGCTGGAGGCGCCCGGCACCGTGGTCGACATCTTGAAGCCGTCGGCATAGGTGACGGTCGTCGTGGTCGAGCCGTCGGCAGCTGTCGTCGTGGTCGAGGTCGACCCGCCCTTGGACTGCGACGAGGAATCCGATCCATCGCCCGAAGCGCCGGCACCTTGCGCGTGATGGTGTCCGTGGTGGCCGCTCTTCAGGGCCTTCGACATCTCATCGAGACTGACGTTGCCGTCGGAGTTCGCGTCGAGCTTCGAGAACACGTCGTCGGCCTGCGCAAGGTTGGTGCCGCCGGCGCCCAGCGCGTCCTCAAACTCGGACTTGCTGATGCTGCCGTCGTCGTCCGCATCGATCTGCGAGAACAGATCCTTGAGCGCAGCCTCCCGGCCCTTCGACGCCTGGGAGGACGAATTCGAAGAGGTCAAGGTCGCCGAACTGCTGGCGCCGTCGGTCGATTGGCTCTGCGCGGCGAGCAGCGCGCTCATGGTCGCCGGCGCGATCTGTGGAGGACTGCCTGAGCTGACCAACGGGGTCGTCATGCTGCCCGCGCTGTCGACCGCGAACGGGTTGGTTGCGCCTTGGGAAGATCCGGCCTTCTGCGTTGACCCGGCCTTCTGCGTCGACGAGGACGCCTTCGAATTCGTCAGCGACTGGATCACGTCGAGGGCACTGGAGACCGCGCCAAGGGCTAACAACATTGCACAACTCCAAACGACGCGGCATGCCGCGGCCAATGTTCTTTCAGGTAACGTCAGCAAGCGTCGTGCCAGCGCAAAAAGTTCAATGAATTCCGCCGCCACCCCGCCTTGGACGGCCCGGGAACGCCGGCAATTCATGCCGGTCGCGGCAGAAATTTCCGCCCACAGGAAGCACGCCTCCACTGCATTGCCCGCTACCGAGGCCCATGTTAGGCGAGGCCCATCTTTCACGGCCGCCACGGGAAAAAAGCGCCATGACCCAAGCCTTCGCCCCCCGCCCCCTGGCAATCGCGCCCTCGATCCTGGCTTCGGATTTCTCAAGGCTTGGCGAGGAGGTGCGTAGCGTCGACGCCGCCGGCGCCGACTGGATCCATCTCGACGTGATGGATGGTCACTTCGTTCCCAACATTTCCTACGGCCCCGACGTCATCAAGGCGATGCGCCCGCACACAAAGAAGGTGTTCGATGCGCATCTGATGATCTCGCCCTGTGATCCCTATCTCGAGGCCTTTGCGAAAGCCGGCTGCGACCACATCACCGTGCATGCGGAGGCCGGTCCACATTTGCACCGCTCGCTGCAGGCGATCCGCGCGCTCGGCAAGAAGGCCGGCGTCTCGCTCAATCCCGGCACGCCGGTCACCACGCTCGAATATGTCCTCGACCTCGTCGACCTCGTGCTGGTGATGTCGGTCAATCCCGGCTTCGGCGGCCAGGCCTTCATTCCCTCCGCGATCGACAAGATCCGCGACATCCGCGCGATGACGGCAGGACGCCCGATCGACATCGAGGTCGACGGCGGCGTCGGGCCCGATGTTGCGGGCGCGCTCGCCGCGGCCGGTGCCAACGCCTTCGTCGCCGGCACGTCCGTATTCAGGGGCGGCACGCAGGAAGCCTACAAGACCAACATCGCCGCGATCCGCAACGCGGCGCTAGGGGCCCGCGGCGAAGCGATTTGAGCTGGATCAAGCGGCGCATGGGGATGACAGGAAATGCCGCGGCTTTTACGGTTGTTGCAACGCGCAATGCCTAAAATTGCAGTGTTGATCCGTACTCACCCGGACTTCACTGATTCGCGCAAATCAACGCAAGTGATTCCTGCCTGCTTTTGACGGGAGGACCTTATGACGGCGACCCTGATCTGGACTGGCGTAGCGTTGTGGTTAGCGTTCAATGCGGCGATTGCGGCTCGCAGCTTCTACGTGGCACGACCGGCGAAAGCCGCAGCTTCTGCCCGCGTCATCCACCTTCATCGTCGGCGGGGCTGAGCGCCATGCAGATCGCACTCGTGAAGCGCCAGCCGAAGCGCAGGTGCCGGATCCCGCGTCGCCCGCATCCCGGCCTCGATTATTTCTTCGGCCGCCTCGAGCGCGCCGACGGCGGGCTGGACGACGACGCCGGGCCGGACACGACGGACCTCGACCATTCGTTCCCTCGCAGCGCCGACACTGACATTCCTTTCCGGAACAACTCCATGAAACCGCACTGCCCGAACTGCCTGAAGGAAATGACCAAGGCATCCGCCTCGCGCAACCTGTTCAATTGCGAGCCCTGCCGCGAGATCATCCAGTATTTTGGCGGCAGCGCGGATCATGGCGATCCCGGCCCGCAATTCTCCTGGCCGATCCGCCGCAAGCGCGTCCCGCACACTGCTCACGCGGCCTGATCCGGCCTAGACGGTCTCCTCCGCATCCCCGGCCATCCGCGGCGGCCGCACCACGGTGACGGTGCAGGCCGCTTCCGAGGCCACCTTGGCCGAGACGCTGCCGAGCAGCGTTCGCCTGAATGAGCCCTGCCGCGCGCCGATGATGACGTGGTCGACATGGTTGACCTCGACAAACTCCAGGATGGCGGCGGCGGGATCGACCGCCTCCAGCACATGAGCCGACAGCCGGCTCTCGTCCAATTTGAGCGGCGTCGCCCAATGCCGGAGCGCCACCAGACGGTCGACATGCTTGTTGGATCCCTGCTCGTCCAGCCTCCGGTCAATCGCGATCCGGTTCAGCTTGAGCACGTTGACGCAGGCAAGCCGCGCCGACGGCAAGGTGGCGAGAATGCGCTCGGTGGTCACGCGCAGCGCCTCGGTCAGCTCCGGTGTACCCTCCACCGTGTCGAGCGCAACCGCGAGGATCGGGCTCGAAGCGATTTGGGCGGCGACATCCGACTTCGCGTGCGGCGCCATGACGCCCTGGTTGAAGCGGCGGCGCCATGCGACACCGAGGGAATCCCGTTTGACCCGCTCCGAGCGCGTGGTGAGCTTGACCTGGTCCGGATGGGCGAGATCGAAGGCGAGCTGGGACGCCGTCGGATAGCGCCACACCGGCTCGATCTCGAGACAGCGCAACACCACCTCCTGAAGCCAGGGCGGGTAGTCGGCACGGAGCTTGCGCGGCGGATAGGGATCGCGCCACAGCCGGCGCCGCATCGCACGCAGCGTCTCGCCCTCGCCGAACGGCCGCTCGCCGGTGGTGAAGAAATACAGCAGCACGCCGAGCGAAAACAGATCGCTGCGCGGATCGTCGCGCACCCCAGACAACCGCTCGGGTGCCATGTAGGGCGCGGTGCCGTAAGGCAGGCGGAATTCCTCCTGCAAGAGATCCGGCAGATTGCTGTGATGCGACAGGCCGTAGTCGATCAGCACCGCCTCGCCGCTTTCACGGAACATGATGCTGCTCGGCTTGATGTCGTGATGGATCACGTTCTGCCGATGCAGATCGGCAAGCGCGGTTGCGATCTTGGCGACGAGCTGGCGCGCCTCGTCATACGGCAGCGGCAGGTCCGGCAGCCGCTTGTAGAGCGTGGTGCCGCCGATGCGCTCGAGCACGACATAGGCCTGACGCGCGAAATCGCCGGTGCCGAAGCAGGTCGGGACGTGCGGGCCCGCGAGCCGCGGCAGGATCATCATCTCCATCTCGAAGGAGACGATCGCGGCGGGGTCCTCGCCCTCCGACACCCGCGGGATCTTCATCAGCAAGGGCACGTCGATGCCGGGATGGGTGACCGTCCACAGCGTCGCCATGCCGCCGGCATGAACGCATTCACCGATGGTGTAACCGTCGATCTCCGCGCCGGATTTGACCAGTGATTTGGGCATGGCCGTCAGCGCCCCTGCGACAAGCGGTCGGCAAGCCAGTGCGGCAGGCCGTTGTCGCGGATCCTGCTTGCTGCGGTCGCGATGTCATAAGGCGCGCGGCAATAGGTGATCTGGCATGAGTCGGTGTCGAACAAGACGAAGGCTGCCGACGGATCGCCGTCGCGGGGCTGGCCGACCGAGCCGAGCACGGCAAGCCATTGCCGTCCGCTCAGCAGCTGCACCGGGACGTCGGTCTTCGGCACGAAGCTCGTCATCTTCGCCGTCACCGACATCGAATAGAGCGCGGGACGATGGATATGGCCGCAGAACGTGACATGGGCCGGCGTCGCAATCAGGCTCTTGGCGGCGTCGGCCGTCGAGCGGACATAGTGCCACCGCTGCGGGCTCGAGGCTTCCGAATGCACAAAGACACGACCGCCGTCCTCGATCAGCATCGGCAATTCCGCCAGGAACCGCCGCTGCGCGGTGTCGAGCCGGCCGCGGGTCCACTCGATCGCGATTTGCGCCTCGGCATTCATGGTCTCTGCCGAGGAATTGACCGCCTGGTCGTGATTGCCACGCACGGCGACAGCACCCTGGGCAACGAGCTCGATCGCGGTATCCACCACCCATTCGGGGTCGGCGCCATAACCGACGAAATCGCCGAGCAGGACGAACCGCTCGGCGCCCTTCGCACGGGCGACCTTCAGACAGGCCTCGAAGGCCTGCCGGTTGCCGTGGATATCCGAGAAGACAGCTAGGAGCACGCACCCTCCACCCTCAGGTTCTTATCGAAAGCCGATAAGGCCAAATTGAGGGAGGTCAAGAGATGCGCCAGCGCCGCGCCGTTTACCAGCGCGCCACTGTCACGACGGTGAAGGGCCTATTGCTCGTCCTTCGGGGGCATCCGGGGCGGCGGGATCGGCGTGAACACCGCGCCTTGTGCACCGGCAGGCGGGGCGATGAACTCGCCGGTCGAGGAATCGCCGCCGGTCGTCTCCAAAATCGTCTTGGGGGTCACATATTCGCGGACCATGTCGATGAGGCTGCCATCGCCGCCGCCGAAATCGGCCGCGCGGCCGCCTTGCGGATGTCCCAGCGCGATCTCGTTCTCCGCAGCATGGGTCTTGTCGGCGAGCCTGTCATTGTAGGGCACGCGGAAGGCCCGCGGGATGCCGCTCGGGCGATTGTCTTCATCCAGCTGCTCGACCCACAGATAGATCGAGCCGGGATCGCCCTGAAGCGAATGCGGCTCGACTATGCGGGCCTTCAGCAGCTTGAAGGTGGTCGGCAGCCGGTCGGCGCTGGCCCAGCCGAGCAGCCCGCGCATTTCGGTGAAGCTGACCACGTAGAAGGCGCTGGTCACGACCACGGCGACCGCCTTGAGCGACCAGTGCAGGCGCGCATAGACCAGCACGACCAGCAGCAGCGAGCCGATTACGGCGTAGGCGAGCGACAGCGTCAGGATGACCGTTTGCAGGCTAGTCACGACGCACCCTCGCAGCGTTATTGCTCACACCGGTCCTCGGATCGAGATCGGCGCCGTTGCGCCAACCGCTGCGGAACGTCTCCAGCAGCGATTTCGGCCGCTGGTCCACATTGACGACCTTGCCCTCGGCATCGAGCCGGAACCGTACGGCGGTCTTCTCGTCGCCGGTGTGATCGAGCGTGAACTTGTTGTCAAAGACCACCTGCGCCGTCGGATTGAGCTTCTGCACCTTCACATTGGCTGTCACGGGTTCGCCGGTCGTCGCCACGAAATGCGAGACGTTGACGGTATACTCGCCGGCCACGATGCCGCGCACCGTGACGATCTCCTCGCGGATCGGCGAGGCAATCTTCTTGCCGTTGACCATGATGAAGTCGTTGGCGCCGCCCCGGTCGTCGCGGTCGAGCGTGAGGAAGCCGGCCTCGCGGTGGCGATACCAGGCGATATTGCCCGCGGGATCCTGCACGAACAGGTCGAGATCGTCGGGGTGGCTGTCCGGCCAGTCCAGCGTGATCATGAACTCGGCCTTGGAGTCGATCTTGCCTTCCTTGGCGTCCGGGGAGACCGCGAGCAGCGCCAGGAAGAAGAGAAACGCGATCACCTGGAGCGCCTTGAACAGCATCACGCCCAGCGGATCGAACGGCTCCTCGCGTGGATAGAGACCGAAATCATCCATCATGACGAGGTCCCGTCGCCTTTGATTCCAGCACCTTGGCGCTCAAGCACCGGCGTCACATAGGTCTCGGTCAGCACAACCGCATCCGAGAACACCCGCTGGGTTGCAGCGTCGAGCATGTAATACTGGATGCGGACCAGGATCGAGCCGACGAGGCCGGCGAGCGTCGTGTACATCGCGACCGCCATGCCGTCGCTCATCAGCCCCATCGAGGAGCGCATCGCGACCTTGTCGGCGGCGTCCAGCCCCGCGATCGGCGCCAGCATGATGATGAAGCCGACGATGGTGCCGAGCAGGCCGAGCTTCATCAGCGTGTCCGAGACGAAGGCACCAAAGCCGTTGGAGCCGCGCAGCCGGTCCGCGAGCGTCCGCAGCAACAGGGTCTGGTCGACCGGCCGGTAGTCCTGCGCGGCGGCCTTGGTCACCAGGCTCTCGATGTGATCGCGTACGAGGCCGCGCGGCAGCGCAGTCGCCCCCGCCTCCAGCGCCTTGCTGCCGCCGGTAGCCGATAGCATCGCCCGGCAGCGCCGCGCCGCGGCCCCCTCACGGGCGATCGCGCGCGTGCGCAGGAAGCAGTGGCCGCAGGTGACGACATAGAGCAACGCGATGACGCTCGAAATGTACGTTCGGTCCGAGGTCAGCATCAGGCGGATCAGGCCGAACCGCCACAGCAGCACGACGGCGAAGATCGACAGCCCCGTGAAGATCATCCAGAACAGGAGCGCGCTGCGCTCGGATGGGTCGGTCGCGGACGGCGCGATCGGTCCAATCGTCATCGAACTCATGCCGCACCGCTCCTGGCTTGCAACGATTCCCCACCCGATTAGATCAAAGCCGCCGCGTCCGGTCCAAAGACCCATGCCCAATCCGGCGTGGGAAATTTGCCCGAGCTGCAATTCCGCCATACCCCGCGATTGGCAAGGCGCGGTGGCGTTGTTAGGCTGAGCTTATCAAACGTTGGGGGTGATCGCATGCGCCTCGTGCTTCAGCTCGTCGCCCGTCTGCTGCTTATCGTGGCACTCTGCCTTGGCGCGGCAACCCTATGGGCCACGTTCGACGCCTATCGCAGCGTCGACCGGGCGACTGCGGCCTCGGCACAGCGGGTCGCGCAGGCGCTTCAGGCCCTGTATTGGCGCGAGCTTTTGTTGCGCAGCAGCAGAGCGCGCGAGCATCTCCTGCCCGTTCCGGACTGGCGCACCCTGGAGACCATGAAGCTGATCTCGCCCGGCGTCTGCGTCGAGTTCCAGCCCGCTACAACGTTCGAGAAGCCGCTCTGCGGACAGAGCGAGGGGCTAGGCAAGGCGCCGCCACGCTGGTTCGCCGCTGTTGTGCCGACCTTCCTCGGCAACCATGCCGAAGTGGTGCGGCCGGTCAGCCCCCGCGCCGCTTCTGCCGGCACCGTGGTCGCGACGCCGGATGCCGCAGCCGCCATCTCGCTCGCTTGGGAGTACATCCTCAACGTGATCGACGTCGCGCTATTGATGGCGGCAGCGATTGCGCTACTGGCTTCGCTGGCGATCGCGCATGCGCTGGCACCGGCGCGCGCGATCGTGACCGCCTTGCAGCGCATGGCTCGCGGACAGTATCGCACCAAGCTGCCGCGCTTCCGCTCTATGGAGCTGGCGATGATCGGCAGCGCCGTCGATGCGCTCGGCGCCCGGCTGGAGGAGGCGACCGAGCAGCGCGCCGCCCTGACGCGACGCCTGATCGAGATCCGCGACGACGAGCGCCGCGCCCTCGCCCGCGAACTCCACGACGAGTTCGGACAGAATCTCTCCGCCATTCTCGCCTTCGCCAACACGATCGAAACGGCGAGCGCGAAAGACAAGAGGGACAACGGCATCGCACAGGATGCACGCATGATCTCGCAGGCTACCCATCATCTGATGGCCTCGCTCCGCGATGCGCTGAAACGCCTGCGCAATCCCCTGCCCGTGGAGCTCGGACTCGAGGCGAGCCTCGTCAATCTCGTCGACAGCTGGCGCTCGCAGAGCGCGGCGCGACCGACGATCCAGCTCGACCTCAGGGGTGATCTGACGGACGTGCGCGGACCGGCCGCCACCACCGCCTATCGCGTGGCGCAGGAATGTCTGACCAACGCGCTGCGTCACGGTGCGGCACGCGAGATCTCTTTGCGGATCGAACGGCGTGCCGGCGACGATGACGCGCTCCTGATCCGGGTCGAGGACGACGGCGGCGGCGATGCGGAGCGCGTCGCGCAATCGGCCGGCTTCGGCCTCACCGGCATCCGCGAACGCGTTGCGGCCGCCGGTGGATCGCTGTCGATCCTGCCTGCCCGCAATGGCCTCAGTGTCGCCGCCACCATCCCGCTCGCCGCGTGAGGCCGAAATGAGCGAGGTTGCAGCAACAGGCATCTCCGTGCTGCTCGTCGACGACCATCCGATCGTCCGGCAAGGCTATCGGCGCGTGCTGGAAAGCCAGGGCGATCTGCATGTCGTGGCGGAAGCCGACAACGCCGCGGACGCCTACGGCGCCTTCAAGGCGCATGATCCCGACGTCGTCGTGCTCGACATCTCGATGCCGGGCGCGAGCGGGCTGGAGGCGATCCGCAACATCCGCGCGCGCAGCCCGCGGGCGCGGATCCTCGTTTTCACCATGCACAACGAGGCCGTGCTGGTGAAAGCCGCCTTCAGCGCAGGCGCGAGCGGCTTCGTCACCAAGAGCAGCGAGCCGTCCGCAGTGGTAGGTGCCATCCGCAGTGTTGCTCGCGGCGAACGCGCGATGAGCGACGACATCGCGCATATCCTCGCCGAGGACAGCCTGTCGACCGGCTCAGTTCTGGATCAACTGGGCGAACGCGAGATCGAGATATTGCGCCAGTTCGCCGGCGGCGCCACCACCGAGGAGATCGCGGCGCACCTCAATCTCAGCGTGAAGACGGTGCAGAATTATCACTACCTCATCAAAACCAAGACCGGCGCGCGCACGGATGCGCAGCTGGTGCGCCTCGCGGCGACGTGCGGGCTGACGAGGATCTAGCAGCAGAGCTGCCAGACCGTGCCGGCCCCGGGAAGCTTCTCAATCTGTTGAACAAAATTGGAACGGAGACCATCCCTGTCCGGTTAGTATCGGAGTGAAGGAGTCATAGGTCATGAGTAAGGGTCATCACAACGCAGTCGACCATCCCCCAATCATCACAGTAGGCGAGCTTATCGACGAACTCTGCCGTCTGCCGGACACCGCCGTCGTTCACTTCCGTTGCCCCATGCTCGAACAGGAGCTGACCTTCTACCGCCTGCGCAAGCGGTCAAAG
This sequence comes from Bradyrhizobium sp. 199, assembly GCF_023073355.1. Classification (GTDB taxonomy): domain Bacteria; phylum Pseudomonadota; class Alphaproteobacteria; order Rhizobiales; family Xanthobacteraceae; genus Bradyrhizobium. Next base: position 489,400 of record NZ_JADPJI010000005.1, on the reverse strand, counting down.
GATGCCGTCGAAATCGCGGTCAATGCCTATCCGGAAAGTCCCCCGGTCGTGCCCTCGTCCGAGCCGAACGTCCATGCGCGGAGACGCTCGGCGTCCTCGACGCCGGCTCACAATGGCGTCGATCTTCAGAAGGCGCGGGTGTGACTGGTACGCGGTGAGGAGGTGCGGCGGTCTATCCCGCCTTCAGCCCGCGCAGCAGCAGCGCCAGCGTCGCATCCACGCGTGCGGAGAGATCGGCGTCCCTCCACTCGTCGGCATGAGCCGGGTGGTGGAAGCGGACGGTGGCATCGAAGACGGCACGCGCGGTGGTCTTGACGTCGTCCACAGCGAACACGCCTTGCTTTACGCCGTCGCCCAGGATCGCCGCGATCTGGTCGATCATGGTATCCTTGTGACACTTGACGGCTGCGCATGCCTCGCGCGCCAGCGTCAGATAGGTGTCGAACATCTCGGGGTCGTCGAGGACGCGCGAACGCTTGGCAGCAAAGAGCGTACGCAGCCAGCGTTCGAGCCTGGCCGGCGCCGGGCCCTGCTCCTCGACGATCGCGCGCAACGGCGCGTCGATGCGGTCGAGCCAGCGTTTGGCGACGGCCTCGCGCAGCGAGGCCTTGCTCGGAAAATGGCGGTAGACGCTACCGTGGCTCACATCGAGCGCACGGGCAACGTCGACCACGGTGGCCTTGGCAAGTCCGAAGCGCCTGAGCACGTCCTCGGTGACTTCGAGGATCCGCTCCGGCGTCAAGACAACAGCTTCATTCATGCCAGCACCATGTTCCCGTTGAGGGCTCAGTTACCCCGGCAGTAGGGCCGCTTCCGAAGCGCCCTGACCGGTCGTTTCGGAAAGCCTATGCCTTAATGAGGCAGTTTTGCAGCCTGCGCCGCGATCTGGCGCGCGACCAGCACATTGAGCCAATGCCCAATCACGCCGGTCAAATTGAGGATTTCGGTGGTCATCGTCCAAGTCTCCATTCGTCCGCGGTCCCGTTCTTCAATCCGCCCTCCGATCCGAGATTGCTTCGGATGTCAGGCTCCCCGGGGCTTGTCGCGAGACGCCCAATCGGAGCGTCCGAGAACGGATATACACGTCTCGCTGACAGATTTCAATATCTGTCAGTCAATGATCCGTGATTGACATCCATTTTTTGATCTGCGGGGGCGGGCTGTCTCAGCCCCCCACCGCTGGATTAGCCGCTCCATAACTCGCTCGGCGGGCCGGGACCGTTTGTTTCGCCCTCGCCGCTCTGCTAAATCGCGGCGTAAAAAGCATTTTGGCCGGAGCCTGCGCCCCTAGCCTCCCTTGGGGCGTCCCCGCCCACCTCTTTGGAGCCGTCAGATGATCCCCCGCTATACCCGCCCGGAAATGGCCTCCATCTGGGAGCCGCAGACCCGGTTCAAGATCTGGTTCGAGATCGAGGCGCACGCGGCGGACGCCCTCGCCGAGCTGGGGACCATCCCCAAGCACGCCGCCAAGACGGTTTGGGAAAAAGCCAGGAACGCCACCTTCGACGTCGCCCGCATCGACGAGATCGAGCGCGAGACCAAGCACGACGTCATCGCCTTCCTCACTCACCTTGCCGAGATCGTCGGCCCCGAGGCGCGTTTCGTGCATCAGGGCATGACCTCCTCCGACGTGCTCGACACCTGCCTCAACGTCCAGCTCACCCGCGCCGCCGACCTGCTGCTTGCCGATCTCGATAAGGTGTTGGCAGCGCTGAAGAAGCGCGCCTTCGAGCACAAGATGACCCCGACCATCGGTCGCAGCCACGGCATCCACGCCGAGCCCGTGACCTTTGGTCTCAAGCTCGCTTATGCCTATGCCGAATTCACGCGCGCCAAGGAGCGCCTGATCGCGGCGCGCAAGGAAGTCGCGACTTGCGCCATCTCCGGCGCTGTCGGCACATTTGCGCAGATCGATCCCCGCGTCGAGGAGCATGTCGCAAAGGCCATGGGTCTCGTGCCGGAGCCGATCTCGACGCAGGTGATCCCGCGCGACCGCCACGCGATGTACTTCTCGACCCTTGGCGTGATTGCCTCCTCGGTCGAGCGCATCGCGGTGGAGATCCGCCACATGCAGCGCACCGAGGTGCTGGAGGCCGAGGAGTTCTTCTCCGAGGGGCAGAAGGGCTCCTCCGCGATGCCGCACAAGCGCAACCCGGTGCTGTCGGAGAACCTCACCGGCCTCTCGCGCATGGTCCGCGCCTATGTGACGCCGGCTCTGGAGAACGTCGTGCTCTGGCACGAGCGCGACATCTCGCACTCGTCGGCCGAGCGCATGATGGGTCCGGATGCGACCGTCACGCTCGACTTCGCGCTGGTGCGCCTCGCCGGCCTGATCGACAAGCTCCTGGTGTATCCCGCCAACATGCAGAAGAATCTCGACCGCCTCGGCGGCCTCGTGCACTCCCAGCGCGTGCTGCTGGCGCTGACGCAGAAGGGCGCGAGCCGCGAGGACGCCTACAAGCTCGTGCAGCGCAACGCCATGCCGGTCTGGCGCGGCGAGGGCGACTTCCTGCAGCTGCTGAAGAAGGACGCTGAAGTGAAGAAGTATCTCACCGACGCCGAGATCGACGAGCAGTTCGACCTCGGCTATCACTTCAAGCACGTCGACACGATCTTCAAGCGCGTCTTCGGGGAGAGCTGACATTCTTCGTCATTCCGGGGCACGCGAAGCGTGAACCCGGAATTTCGCGCTACAATCTCCAGATTCCGGGTTCGATGCGTCGCATCGCCCCGGAATGACGACGAAACCCGCAAAAACCGGATCTCCCTCATGCCCATCGTCAACCGCGTTGCCGCCCTCTCCGACGAAATGGCCGCCTGGCGCCATGACTTCCACGAGAATCCCGAATTGCTCTACGAGGTCCACCGCACCGCCGGCATCGTCGCCGACAAGCTGCGGGAGTTCGGCTGCGACGAGGTGGTGACGGGCATCGGCCGCACCGGAGTCGTTGGCGTGATCCGCGGCCGCAAGTCCGCCTCCGGCAAGACCATCGGCCTGCGCGCCGATATGGACGCGCTGCCGATCATGGAGACCTCGGGCGTGCCTTATGCGTCGAAGGTCCCCGGCAAGATGCATGCCTGCGGCCATGACGGCCACACCGCGATGCTCCTGGGTGCCGCCAAATACCTCTCCGAGACCCGCAATTTCGACGGCACCGCGATCGTGATTTTCCAGCCCGCCGAAGAAGGCGGCGGCGGTGGCAAGGCCATGGTCGAGGACGGGCTTATGACGCGCTGGAACATCCAGGAGGTCTACGGCATGCACAACATGCCCGGCCTGCCGGAAGGCCATTTCGCAACCACGCCCGGCGCGATGCTCGCTTCCTCCGACAACATCCAGATCACCGTCCATGGCAAGGGCGGCCACGCCGGCGCCGGTCCGCACAAATCCGTCGACAGCGTGCTGATCGGCTCGCAGATCGTCAATGCGCTGCAATCGATCGTCGCGCGCAACGTCGATCCGCTCAAGTCGGCGGTCATCTCGATCACGCAATTCCACTCCGGCACGGCCTTCAACATCATCCCTGAAATCGCCGAGCTCGGCGGGACCGTGCGCACGCTCGATCCTGAGGTGCGCGATCTCGTCGAGCGCCGCATCGGCGAGGTTGCCGAGAGCGTCGCCCGCGCCTATGGCGGCTCAGCCGAGACGAAATACACGCGGATGTATCCGGTGACGATGAACCATGCGCGCGAAGCCGGGCTTGCCGCCGACGTCGCCCGCGACATCGTCGGCACTGACCGCGTCAATGACAAGTTCATCCCGATGATGGGCGCCGAGGACTTCTCCTTCATGCTTGAGGCGCGTCCCGGCGCGATGGTGCTGGTCGGCATGGGCGACGGCAACGAATGCCATCACCCGTCCTACGTCTTCAACGACAACATCCTTGGCCACGGCGCCTCGTTTTGGGCGCGGCTGGTCGAGACGCGGATGCCGGCGGGTTGATTGATCGTGGGAGCGGGCCTTCAGTTGCAAACCTCGACGGCATTCTGGCCGGCGACGCCGGCGCCGGCGCCACCGGTTCCCGGCCCAGCAGTCGGGGTCACCAATCTGCATCCTGACCGAACCGGACGACAGCCGGCCGAGTTGCAAATGACTTGGCCCGACGAACGGGCCTGCTGACCCGCCGGTGAAGCTTCCTTCTGTTGACGATCGGAATCGCGCCTCTGCACGTCGTCCCGTCTCGCAACCGGCTTCTTCTCGGGCGTCTTGTCGCATTCATTGTCGTCGTTGACGCGATAACCAGCGCGGCAGGTGATCTTTGCGCAGGCATCGCCATCAGCCCTGAAGCCGTGCTCGCAAACCAGCGGACAAACACGTCCGGGCTTGGCCTTCAGCGCGTCGAGCACGTCTACATTCGCAAGCTTCGCGTCGAATTTGGTGCCGGCGTATTTGTTGAACAGCGTCAACGAGCGTTGCGCCGTCTCGCCCCAATTGGCGTTCGCCTCAGCCTTCATGCAGCCGACGCGCCGCAGTTCGAGCTGGACCGATCTTGAGAGATCAACGGACGGCGGAGTGCTTGGCGGCGGGGAGAGCGCCGCAACCTTCTTGCTCTCGGCATCGATGGCCTGCTTCTCCGCAGCCTGCTTTGCCGCAGCCTCAGCTGCCGCCTTCTCGATCGCCTGCTTCTCCGCAAGCGTTTTGGCTGCCGCCGCCTCGGCTGCCTTGCGCTCGCGCTCGGCGGCCTCAGCCTTCGCCTGCTCGGCCTGCTTATGCCTCTCCGCAGCGATCCTCGCATCTTCGGCGACCTTGGCAGCGGCGGCAGCCTTTTCGAGCTCCGCCTTCTGGGCACGGTCAGCGGCGAGCTTCACCTTCTCCTGCTCGGCCAGCCGCGCCTTTTCCGTCGCCTGTGCACGATCTTCCTCAGCCGCAATCTTCTTCAACTGCACGCGCGCAAGGTTGGCATAGAAGCCGTCTGGGTAGGTTTGCAGGAACGCTTCCCAGGCCTCGCGCAGGCCCGCCTGAAGCGCAAGCTCATAGTCCCTGCGCACGCTGTCCTGTGGATTGGCCTGCGGCCCCGCGACGGCGGCCGGCTTCGCCTGCACCAGCGGCACGTCGTCGCCGCCGAGCGAACCATAGACATAGGGCTCCTGCCTGTTGCCGGTGTTCTTCAGGACATCGTCACGCACGAAGCCGAACGCCTTGCGCAGATCAAGGCCGGGCTTGGGCAGGTGCTCGACCAGCGCCCTGGCGAACGGACTGTTGCGGGAATCGCCGTCGGACGCGGTCGATCCCGCCTTGGCCGCGAACGCGATCATGGTGTTCGGGCTGGTCGGCTCGACCTTGGCAAGCCCTCGCCCGATCGCGCGCGAGGCCACCATGCGCTTCATCGTCTTGGCGAAGGGATTGTCGCGGCAGGCGTCGAGGATGACGAGGCGCAGCCGCTTGGCCGGCTCGACGGCGAAGAGCGCACGGTCGAGCGCAACCGCCTCGTCGAGAACGTCGCCGTCGGTCTCCAGCATCGCATCGGTCGGGATGAGGTAGTTGTTGCCGTCGAGCTCGATGCCGTGGCCGGCGTAATAGATCACCGCCATGTCGGCGTCACGGACCCTGCCTGCAAAGTCACGCAGTGTCCGCCGCATCTCGGAGGCGTTCAGGTCTGTTTTGACGTCGACCGCATCGAAGCCGGACTTTTTGAACATGTCACCGACAAGGGTGGCATCGTTCACGGGATTGGTGAGCCGCAGCGTGTTCTTGTAGGCGGAATTGCCGATGACGAGCGCGACCCGCTTCTCGGCCTGCGCGGACGAGCAGGTGACGAGAGATGCAAAGATCAATGCGGAGAAAGAGCGAACGATATTCACGTAAATAACCCGCGGACCTTAATGAACTGCCTGGAACGTGTCGATCGGGAAAGGCTAATTGCACACCTCGTAGGATCCCCCGGTAGCGGTATTCGAGCTGACCCGACCAGGGATGACTCCGCTCACGAGCCGACATCCTTTCTGCACCGGGCGGCAGCCTGTCGAGCTGCAAATGATCTGACCGCTCGCCTCGGGCTTGGGAGGAGAGGACTCCGTCGCCCTCCGCTCCGCGTCGCGCCTTGACGAGTTCTCCCGCGTCGCAACAGGCTTCTTCTCCGGGATCTTCTCGCACTCATTGTCGTCACCGACGCGATAGCCGGCACGGCAGGTGATCTTGACGCATTGATCACCGTCGGCCTTGAAGCCGAAATTGCACACCAGCGGGCAGACCCGTCCGGGCTTCGCCTTCAACGCATCGAGCGCGTCGACGCTGGCGAGCTTCACGTCGAACTGGGTGCCGGCATATTTGTTGAACAGCGTCAGCGAGCGCTGCGCGGCCGAATTCCAGTCGCCCTCGGCGGCCGCGGACAGGCAGCCGACACGGCGCAATTCGCTCTGCACGGATTTGGCCAGATCAGCCGCCGTGAGTGTCGATACCGTGGGCGGCGAAAGGGCTGCAACTTTTTGCTCGGCCTCGGGAATCTGCCGATCGGCCGTCGGCTTTGCGGCCGGGTCTGCCGATGCCTTCTCCGCGGCGTGCTTCGCGGCAAGCTCGGCCCTGGCCTTCTCCGCCGCCTGTTTCTCGGCTTGCACTTTCGCAGCCGCAGCCTCGGCCAACTTGCGCTGGTGCTCGGCCGCCTCGGCCTTCGCCTGCTCGAGCTGTTTCTGCTTTTCCGCCGCGATCCGCGCTTCTTCGGCAGCCTTGGCGGCAGCTGCCGCCTTCTCCTGCTCGGCCTTCTGTGCGCGCTCGGAGATGAGTCTCGCCTTTTCCTGCTCGGCTGCCCTAGCTTTCTGTTCGGCCGCAGCGCGCGTCTCTTCGGCGCCGATCTTGTTCAGCTGACCCTTGGCGAGGTTGGCGTAGAAACCGTCGGGATACGCCGCCAGAAACGCTTCCCAGCCATCGCGTGTCGCCAGCTGAAGCGCGAGCTCATAGTCCCTGCGCACGGCCTCCTGCGGGTTGGCCTGAGGACCGGTCGCAGCCGGCTTGACCGCAACCAGGGGCACGTCGTCGCCGCCAAGCGAGCCGTACACATAGGGCTCCTGCTTGTAGCCTGTGCTCTTGAGCACATCGTCGCGCACGAAGCCGAAGGCCTTGCGCAAATCAAGGCCCGGCTTCGGCAGATGCTCGACCAGTGCGGCGGCGAACGGGCTGTTTCTGGAATCGCCGTCGGATGCGGTCGATCCCGCCTTTGCCGCGAAAGCAATCATGGTGTTGGGGCTGGTCGGCTCGACCTTGGCGAGGCCCCGTCCGATCGCGCGCGAAGCCAACGTGCGCTTCATCGTCTTCGCGAACGGGTTGTCGCGGCAAGCATCCAGGATGATGAGGCGCAGTTGCTTGGCCGGCTCGACCGCGAACAGCGCGCGCTCCACTGGAATCGTCTCGTCGAGAACGTCGCCGTCGGTCTCCAGCGTCGCGTCGGTCGGAATCAGATAGTTGGTTCCGTCGAGCTCGATGCCGTGGCCGGCATAGTAGATCACCGCCATCTCCGCATCGCGCGTCCTGCCGGCGAACTCACGCAACATGCGCCGCATCTCGCTGGCGCTGAGATCAAGCCTGACATCGACGGAATCGAAGCCGGCCTTCTTGAACATGCCGCCGACCAGAGTGGCATCGTTCGCAGGGTTACCGAGCTTGGGAGCGCTTTTGTAAGCTGAATTGCCAATAACGAGCGCCACCCGGCGGTCGGCATGCGCCGATCCGCAGGCAAGTCCCATCGCCAATATTAACAATGCAAATAACCGAAACGGAATCACTTGCGTCCCCCCGGATGCAATTCCACGAGACTATTCGGTAGCGTCGCAGATTGCTAATTCTTCCTATGTGACACCTGTCACATAGGGCTCCTCGGACGGGGGTAAGGATAATCGGCGAAGCGTGCCCTGCTGTCGAGGTATGCAGAAATCGCGCTACATCTGCACCACCTCGTGCCGCATCACGAACGGTGCAAGCAATGCGTGCACCTCGCTCGCGACCTGCTCGCGCTGGTCGCCCGGCAGACCGGCAAGCGTCACAGTCGCGATTGATCCATGACTGCCATGGGCCCCGACTTTGACCTTGCAATCGATGCCGCGCTCGACCAGCGGCGCCAGCACCTTGGTGAACACGCGCTCGGCCGCGTCCCGGCGCAGCTGCGGCTTGAACACCTTGCCGACGCCGGTTACCGGCATCGGATCGATCGGAATGACCTGCACCGGAACGGCGGCGCGCTCCGGCGTGCGCTCGCGCACCCACGTCTCCAATTCTCCCGGCTCGACCTTGGCGCCCGGTTTCAGCTGCACGTATCCGACCGGCAACTCGCCGGCATAGGCGTCGGGCTGGCCGACTACGGCGGCGAAGCCAACCGCGGGATGGCGAAACATGATCTCTTCGATCGGCGCTGGATCGATGTTGTGGCCGCCGCGGATCACGAGGTCCTTGGCGCGACCGGTGATCCAGAGATAGCCGTCGGCATCGAGCCGGCCGAGATCGCCGGAATTGACCCAGACCTCGTCGACGAAGGCGCTCTTGTTGTGCTCGTCGTTGAGATAGCCGCCGAACACGCCGGGCCCGGCCATGATGACAACACCGATTTCATCCGGCTTGCAGTCGCGGATCAGGCGGCCGTCGGCGTCGAGCTGTACGATGCGCACGCGCGAATAAGGCATAGGCAGGCCGACCGACCCGAGCCGGATCGGCCGTGACGGATAGGCGAGCGTGTGCACGCTCGAGGTCTCGGTCATGCCGTAGACCTCGATCACGGGCAGCTTCAGCTTGTCCTGGATCGCCGAGCCCACGGCGACGGGGATGGCCGAGCCGCCGCCGGCGGCGTATTTCAGGCTGGAGATATCAGCGTTGCCAGGCGGCACCGCGAGCGTCGCGGCGAGCACCGTCGGCACGCTCGACAGCGCCTCCGGCTTGAAGCGTTCGACCAGTCCCCAGATATTCTTCACCGCATTCGGATTACGCCAGCCACTCGGCGACAGCACGACCAGCGAGCCGCCGGCCGACAGCGTCAGCAGCACCTGTGTCAGCGAGCCCCCGACGTGAAACAGCGGCATGCCGAACAGCAGATTGCCGCCCGGTCTGGCCTTCAGCAGCAGGTTGAGCGCCCAGGCCTGATAGACTTGATTGGTATGGGTGTGCCGCACCAGTTTTGGCGTGCCGGTGGTGCCGCCGGTGTGGAAATAGGCGGCGATGTCGGCACCCGAAATCTTGCGCCCGCTGACGAGCCGGTCGGACGGCTGCTGCTTGATCAGGTCGCTGAAGGCAAAGATGCCCTTGGCGGGATCGCCGCCGCCGAACACCTGCACGATCGCCTTGAGATGTTTGAGCTGCGGGCGGATCTGCTCGACCTTCTGCCAGATGTCCGTTCCCGGCATTGGCCCGAGCGCCACCAGGATCTTGGTGTTCGCCGCCTGCAGGATTTCCGCGATCTGGTGCGGTTCCAGCAGCGGATTGACGGGATTGGCGATGCCCGCGGCCTCGGCGCCGAACAGCGTCACGAACGAATCCGGCACCAGCGGCAGCATGAAGCTGATGACGTCGCCCTTCTCCGCACCGAGCGCGTGGAACATGTTGGCGGCCTGCGTGACGCGCGCGATGAAATCGCGGTAGGTGACCACCAACGGCGTGTCGGCGGGATCAGCGTTTTGCAGGAACTGGATCGCCGCGCCGTCGGGATTGCGCGCGGCACCTAAGGTGATGGCGTCATAGGTGCTGTCGGCCGCGATGCGGTCGGCGTAGGGGACCTGCTCAAAGGCCCGTACCTCCGCGTCCGTCGCCAGGTCCGGATAGTCGTTGCCGATAAACCGATCGAGCGCGTGGATACCCGCCATGAATTCCGTCCTCCCCCAGATGCACGTCCCCGCCCCTGTCTTTGACATTTTTGCTGCGGCGAGGCCTCGGCCGATGGTTGGCCGAGCCGACAGAATGATGGATGATTTGGCGTTCGTCCATTGCCGAGACCTGCGACGCTTGAACCTCAGGGGCCGATTCCGGGACCAAGAACTGGCGCCGGAATTCGCTCGCCAGCGCCCTGCCGCAAGACTTGAGGTCATCATGACGACGCCCGCGCGGAACCGCGTCAACCGGCTGATCGCTGCGTTCACCATCGCATCCACGATGGCCATGCCCTCCGCAACATTCGCCGCGGACACCCAGCTCGACAAGATGCGCGCGAAGGTCGCGGACTTCATCGCCGGCAAGATGGAGAAGCTGGGCGGCTCGCGCATCATCTACAAGGTGGACAGCGACGCCTTGCGGGAGGTGGTCGTCGCGGATCTGCGCGACGAGGTGTACAAGACCCTGCGCGAGGGCCGGATCGCCTTCTCCGGCCTTGCCGTCCGTGACGGCGGCGTCGAATCGAAGATTGCGGACGCCAAGGGTCGCGACCTGCTCACGCGCAAGCTCGCCTCGGCGGCAGAGGGATTGCACACCAACGCGCTCACTGTGACCGACGCAGGAGACGGGCTGATCAGGCTCGCGCCGACGGATGCCGCATTGGCCGCGCGGCTGCGCGATCTCGTCGAAGATTCCATCGCGATGATCGAACAGCGCCTTAAGGATGCCGGCATCACACTCGCCAGCGTCCAGCCTGAGGGATCGCACCGCATCCGCATCTTCCTGCCGGGCGCGATGGAGCCCGAGCGCATCACCGCGATCTTCGCCAGGAACGTCAAGGTCAGCTTCCGCCTGATCGATGTCACGATGTCGGCGGAGCAGGCGCAATCCGGCGCGCCGCCCACGGGCACGGAAGTCCTGCTCGGCTTCAAGGACAAGCTTGCTTATCTCGTCGCCAAGGACAGCGCGCTCGAAGGCGACGACATCAGCTATGCAGGCCCGGGCTTTGCGAGCGGGACGAGGGAGCCGATCGCCTCGTTCCGCTTCAACGGGCGCGGCACGCGGCGCTTCGCCCACATCACCGCAGAGAACGTCGGAAAGCCGTTCGCCATCGTGCTGGACGACAAGGTGATCTCCGCCCCCGTGATCCGCGAGCCTATCACCGGCGGCTCGGGCCAGATCTCCGGCAATTTCACCCTGGAGGAAGCGAGCAGCGTCGCCATGATGCTGCGCGCCGGCTCGCTGCCCGGACGTCTTCGCCTCGTCGAGCAGCAGGTCGTGCAACCCGCCAAGCCGTAAGGCAACAATCGTCCGCGCCCCCGCCCCTTGGGGCATCCGGCCCCCTCACCAGCGCCGAGACCCCTCCGAATCACGGTCGCGCGGAAGCCAGAGGCACAACCAACGGGCAATTGCCGAAATGCCCGATCAGGCTAAAATTTGCCTCTTGCGGCATGACGGCAGAAGGCTTCATTTCAGGCGGCCGTCATTCGATTTCGGCTATATGTGTCGAGCATACCGACCAGGACTGAAGGCCTTACGCGGGGTTAGTACCATGCCGTCCGGCAGCGCAGACATTTCCTCGATCCTCGACCGCATTCTCGATGCGGCGACGGATAATCTCAGGATCGCGAAGATCCTGATCCAGATGGGCCTCGATCCCAACAACGTCACCTATGACGCGATCTTCAACCGGCTGCTGGAGATCTTTGTCCATAACATCACGTTCGCCAATCTGTTCGCCGCGGTCGGCGCCGGCTTCTTCGTCGCCACCCTCTTGATGCGAACGATGGTACCCTTGCGCGTCGCCAACATGATCGGCTGCGCGTTCTTCGCCGTGTTCGGCGCGCTTACTGCCAACGCCGCGACGTTCCTGCTCTATCTCCTGCTGCTTCCGATCAACGCCCTGCGTCTGCGGCAGATGCTCAAGCTGGTCAAGAAGGCACGCCACGCCGCCGAAGGCGACATGTCGATCGAATGGCTCAAGCCATTCATGACCGAGCGCAAATACCGCCGGGGCGACACGTTGTTCAAGCTGGGCGATCCCGCCAATGAGATGCTGCTCACAGTCACCGGCAAGTTCCTGGTCAAGGAGATCAACGTCGAGATCGGGCCCGGAGCGCTGATGGGCGAGCTCGGCTTCCTCACGCCGGACAATCGCCGCACCGGAACGATCGAATGCATCGAGGACGGCCATGTGCTGACGATTACCTATGACCGGCTGCTCGAGATCTACTTCCAGGATCCGCAGTTCGGCTATTACTTCCTGGTGCTGACCAGCCAGCGCCTGCTGCAAAATATCGACCGCCTGCAGAAGCAGCTGGCGACGGCGCGGTCGGCCACCACGAACCGCATCGCGTGACCGCAGCTCAGCTCAGCAGCAGCGCCATGCCCGGATCGCCCTTCTCCATCGCGCGCCGGTAGGCCGGACGGTCCCCGATGCGGCCGAGATATCTGAGCACGTTCGGACAGCGCTGGAGATCATAGGGCTGGAAGTAGCGCATGGTGGTGAGCGAGAACACCGTCATGATGTCGGCGGTGGTGAAGGCGCTGCCCGCCAGATATTCGGCCTCGCGAAGCCTGGCGTCGAGAAGGTCGTAGGCGCGATCGAGGCGCCCCTTCATTGCGCGCAGCGTCGGGTTGTCCTTGGCGAGATCGAGCCGGCTCAGGATCATCATCCGCCCCATGCCGGGTTGCAAGGTGCCGTTGGCGAAATGAAGCCAATACAGAAATTGCGTGAAGGCTGGGTCATCGGGGCCGAGCACGAGTCGACCGCTCCCGTGTGTTGCAACGATGTAGTCGACGACGGCGCCGGATTCCGCGAGCGCCAGCTCGCCGTCGGTGATGACCGGTGCCGTGCCGGCCGGATGCAGCGCCTTGTACTCGGCCGGCGCCAGCATGGTCGCGGCATCACGCGTGTAGCGCTTCAGCTCGTATGGGATTCCCAGCTCCTCGCACAGCCAGACGATGCGCTCGGACTGAGACTTGCCGAGATGATGCACGGTGAGCATGGGGCCTCCTGCGAACTCGAATGGCAGTGCTGTGACGCCGCATCATAGCTCGTGATTGCTGGCTTCCCGGAATTTTGCGGATATGTCGGGGCACATTCAAGCCTTCCAAATCGCCCCAAGCGTCCCCTGCCGCAAAATGGCCCTAAAAACCGAATGGTAACCATGGCGGCCTAGGGTAAATTCTGTGACCGATACTCCGACCATCCTGGTGTTCGATTCCGGCCTTGGCGGGCTCACGGTGCTCCGCGAGGTCGTTGCTGCGCGGCCGGACGCTCACTTTGTCTACGTCGCTGACGACGCCTTCTTCCCTTATGGCCACCACGGCGAGAACGAGATCATCGCCCGCGTGGTGCCGCTGATGGGGGAGTTCATCGGCACGCATGATCCCGACCTTATCGTCATCGCCTGCAACACGGCGTCCACCCTGGTCCTGTCGCACCTGCGCGCCGCTTATTCCGTGCCCTTTGTCGGCACGGTGCCGGCGATCAAGCCGGCCTGCGCTCAGTCGAGGACCCGCCGCGTCTCTGTGCTCGGCACCAAGGGCACGGTGAAGCGCGAATACACCAAGGCTCTGATCCGCGACTTCGCGCAAGGATGCGAGGTGACGCTGGTCGGCTCGCCCGAGCTCGCCTCGCTGGCTGAAGCCGAGCTCAGTGGCGCTCCGGTTAGCGACGAGGCCATCCTTGCCGAGCTCGCTCCCTGCTTCGTCGGCGATGCCGAGGACGGCGGCGCACGCACCGACACCGTGGTGCTCGCCTGCACCCATTATCCGCTGCTGCTCGACCGCCTGACGCGGCTGGCCCCCTGGCCTGTCGACTGGATCGATCCGGCGCCGGCGATCGCCCGCCGCGTCTCGGATCTGCTCGGCCCGCCTAGCTGCGACATCGCGCAGTCGGGCGCCGAGATGATCTTCACCTCGAACCGCGTGCACGGGCTTTCGACCGTCCTGACGCCGTTCTTCGGCGGTCGCGCCGTGGCCTGACTTTGCGCGGCAACGGCGCGCTGCTAGGTTTTGCCGTCGTCACCTAGCCGCAGGCCTTTATCATGTTGGTCCCGACCACGCCGCTCAACCGCCTCCGTCAGCTGTGGCGCGAGGGCCGTCCCGCCTTCGGCGCCATTGCGACCATCCCGAGCGTGCAGACCGTGCAGATCATGGCGCGCTCGCTGGACTGGATCATCGTCGATCTCGAGCACGGGCCGATCGGGCTGACCGAAGCGCATGCGATGATCGCGGCGACGACGGGCACGCCGTGCACGCCCCTGGTCCGGATCGCGGCGAACGAGCCATGGCTTGCGAAGGCGCCGATGGACATCGGCGCCTTCGGCATCAACTTTCCGATGATCACCAACCGCGCCGATGCCCAGAAGGCGGTGCGCAGCGTGCGCTACCCGCCGCGCGGCGATCGCCTCTGGGGACCGTTCCACGCGCCATTCCGCTGGGGCCAGTCGATGCCGGACTACATGGCATCAGCCGATGACGAGATGATCTGCATGATCACCATCGAGCATGTCGATGCCGTCAACCGCATCGACGAAATCATGGCAACGCCCGGCATCGACGTCGCGGTGATCGGCCCCGGCGATCTCGCGACCTCAATCAACAAGCGCGGCCAGATGGACGACCCGGAGTTGCTGGAGCTGGTCGCCCGCGCCGAGGCCGGCATCCTCAGAAGCGGCGTGCCGATCGGCGGCGTGGCCCGCACCGCCGACCAGGCCAATGCCCTCGTCGACCGCGGCTACCGCGCGATCGCGCTCGGCTTCGACTGGTCGCTGTTCCAGCGCGGCATCATGGCGGCGTTCGAGGGGATCAGGCGCTGAACCAGACGATTATACCACCTTGCCGGGAGCAGCCGCGCTGCTAGGGTCGTTCCAGGGAGGAAAAACCATGCTCAAAAAGACTTTGCTCGCCCTGTCCTTTGCCGGGCTTGCCTTTGCGGCCTTCGCTCAGCAGCCCGGCATCAAGCGCACCCCGCTTCAGAAGGTCGAGTTCCCGGACGGCTACAACACCATCATCGCAATCGCGGAAGTCCCGGCGGGCGGCGCGGCCGGACGCCATACCCATCCCGGAATTGAGACGGGCTACGTCCTGGAAGGCGAGCTCAACCTCCTCGTCGACGGGCAGCCGGACAAGACCCTGAAAGCCGGTGATTCCTACCAGATCCCCGCAGGCGTCGTGCATGACGCCAAGGCTCATGGTGATAAGGCCATGAAAGTGCTGGGAGTTTACGTCGTCGACAAGACCAAGCCGCTGGCCTCGCCGGCGCCCTGATGCGGCGAACCGACCGGCCCCAAGCGGGTTGGTTCATGCTAGAGCAGGCAGCGAGTGGGAAGCCCGCTCGCTGCACATATTTTAATCTTTGATCCGGAACCGGAGACCCATGCGCGGGACGCCCAAGACCATCTCGCTGCGGCGCCGTTTGATTTGCGACCTCATGCATGCCTCGATGGGCGTGCCGTTCGTTTCGCTATCCCGTTCGCTCAACATCCGCACTGTGCTGGAGGCCCGTGCCGGCGCAACCGCGCCTTCCGGCTGGGCCGCAATGTTCGTCAAAGCCTTTGCCCTGGTGGCCAGGGACGAGCCGATCCTGCGCACCGTCTACGCCAAATGGCCTTGGCCGACCCTCTATGAGCTGCCCAAGAGCGTGGCGCTGGTGGCCATCGCCCGGGTCGACGATGGAGAGGAATGCGTGATCCCGCAGCGAATCGCGGCCCCTGAAATCATGGCGCTGGCAGCGATCGACGCCGAGATCCGGCGCGCCAAGACGGCGCCGCCCGAGGACATCCCCATGTTCCGCAAGATCATGCGGGCGACACGCCTCCCGTTACCGCTGCGGCGCCTGTCCTGGGCAATCGGCCTGAATTTCGGCCGGCAGCGCGGCAATTGGTTCGGCAGCTTTGCGGTAAGCTCGGTGGCCGCCTATGGCGGCGGCGAGCTCCACCCCATCACGCCAGGCCCCTTTGTCGTCAGCTATGGGACGATCGAGGCGGACCAGACCATTCATGTCGTGGTCCGCTGGGATCACCGGGTGACCGATGCCGCGCCGATCGCCCGGGTCCTGACCCGGCTGGAACAGGTCCTGAACACTGAAATCGCTGCCGAATTGCGGGCGGCCGGGTCGAAGCCCATCCGGGCGGTGGGGACTTGATTCCGGGCCATTCGCATTGACAGCGAGCCCCAAACTCCCCTAAAAGCCCCCTGCTCGCGGGCCGATTTCGGCCCGCGAAGCGTTTCGCGACCCGTGGTCCTGCCCCCTACGCTTTGGGGATCGGACCTGTCGGTGCCGGGCTTTGGCCTGTCACACAGGAGGGCGCGTTTCCTCAAACCGTGAACCCAAGAGGACGCGATGACTAAGCGCAGTGAAGCCAAGTACAAGCTCGACCGCCGTATGGGCCAGAACATCTGGGGCCGCCCGAAGAGCCCCGTCAACCGCCGCGAGTACGGCCCCGGCCAGCACGGCCAGCGCCGCAAGGGCAAGCTCTCCGACTTCGGCGTGCAGCTGCGCGCCAAGCAGAAGCTGAAAGGCTACTACGCCAACATCAGCGAGCGTCAGTTCCACGGCGTCTATGTCGAGGCGAGCCGCCTCAAGGGCGACACCGGCGAGAACCTGATCGGCCTGCTGGAGCGCCGTCTCGACATGGTGGTCTACCGCGCCAAGTTCGTCTCGACGATCTTCGCCGCGCGCCAGTTCGTCAATCACGGCCACGTCAAGGTGAACGGCCGCAAGGTCAACATCTCGAGCTACCAGGTCAAGCTTGGCGACGTGATCGAGGTCAAGGAAGCCTCCAAGCAGCTCGCCCACGTCCTCGAAGCCAGCCAGCTCCCCGAGCGTGACACCCCCGACTACATCGAAGTCGACCACGGCAAGATGACTGCGAAATACATTCGGATCCCCCACCTCTCCGACGTGCCGTTCCCGGTGCAGATGGAGCCGCATCTGGTGGTCGAATTCTATTCGCGCTAAGATCTGAATATCGAAAGGCCCCGGTTCGCCGGGGCCTTTTTGCTTAAGAGCCACATTTCAGTGGCCGTCATGCTTGCAGGAGGCGTCGCATGCTCTACACCCCTCCCCTGATCGATCCCAAGGCGCCGCCCGTGCGCATCAATCTGCTCTCGGACACGCAGACCAAGCCGACGGCTGCGATGCGCGAGGCGATGGCGCGGGCGGAGGTCGGCGACGAGCAGGTCGGCGACGATCCGACCGTGAATGCGCTGTGCGAGCGCGTGGCCGATCTGCTCGGCAAGGAAGCGGCGGTCTACATGCCTTCGGGCACGATGTGCAACGTCACCGCGACGCTGGTGCATTGCCGCCCGGGCGACGAGATCCTGGCGCATGAGACCGCGCACATCATTGCTCGCGAAGGCGGCGCACATGCCGCGATCGGCGGCTTCCAGGTCACCCAGCTCAAGGGCCCCGATGGCCAGTTCACGCCGGAGACGTTCCGGAAAGCGCTGCACCCGCGCACGCGCTACCAGCCGCCGCAGACCGTCGTCAGCGTCGAGCAGACCGCCAATATCGGCGGCGGCACGATCTGGAAGAAGGCTGATCTCGACGAGATCGTCGCAATCGCCAAACAACACGGCCTCGTCACCCACATGGACGGCGCGCGCCTGCTCAACGCCACCGTGGCAAGCGGGATTTCTCCGCGCGACATGAGTGCAGGCTGGGATTCGGCCTGGATCGACTTTTCCAAGGGCCTGGGTGCGCCGATCGGCGGTGTGCTGGCGGGTTCGCGCGCCTTCATCGACGCGGTGTGGCAGTGGAAGCAGCGCCTCGGCGGCTCGATGCGGCAGGCTGGTGTTTGCGCCGCGGCCTGCATCTACGCGCTCGACCATCACGTCGAGCGCCTCGCCGACGATCACGCCAATGCGCGCGCGCTCGCCCGGGGGCTGTCGCAGATTTCAGGCATCGAGGTGCAGGAGCCCGAGACCAATCTCGTGTTCTTCAAGCCCGACGGCGCCGGCATTGCCGGCGACAAGATGGTCGCGGCCCTGCGCCAGCGCGGCGTGACGCTTGCGATGATGGACGGCCGCATCCGCGCCTGCACCCATCTCGATGTCGACGCGAGTCAGATCGAGGAGACGATCGGATACGTGCGCGAGATCGTGCGCGGAGCGTAGCTACCGCCCCATCGCCTGGTAAATCAGCGTCTTCAGCGCCAGCTGAATCCGCCCACGTTGCGAGGGCGTCTGCACCATGAAGATCCCGAACAGATCATCTTCGGGATCGATGAAGAAGAAAGTGCCGCCGACGCCGTCCCAGCGATACTCGCCAAGCGGCCACGACGTACCCGGCGGCACCGAGGTGCGTACCGCGAAGCCGAGGCCGAAGCCGGAACTGCCGCCCGGATAATAGTTCTGGTCGCGCGTGATCCTGGTCTCGGGGCCGATGTGGTCCGATGCCATCAGCGCAATGGTCTCGGGCTTGAGATAGCGCCGCCCCTCGTAGCTGCCGCCATTCAGCAGCATCTGGGCGAACCGGGCATAGTCGCTGATTGTACCGACCATGCCGCCGCCGCCCGATTCCCACTGCAGCGGCCGCCTGATGTCGCGAACCGGCGTTGTCGGGTTGATGTTGCGATCCTCTGGCATCGGCTCGGCAATGCGCGGGAATTTAGCGGGATCGGCGACGAAGAACGCCGTCTCCGTCATGCCGAGCGGATCGAGCAGCCGCTCCTTCTCGAACTGGAGCAGCGTCTTGCCCGAGACCACCTCGACAACACGGCCGAGCACGTCGGTGGAGAAGCCATAGTCCCACACCGTACTGGGCTGCTCGGCCAGCGGCAGCGTGACGATCTTCGCAACGAAGTCAGCATTGCTGAGATTGCTTTGGAACAGGTTGGCGTCGGCATAGAGCTGGCTCACCAGGTCGCCACCATGATAGCCATAGGGCAGGCCCGAGGTGTGGCGCAGCAGGTCCTTGATGGTAACCGGGCGCGCGAGCGGCTCCAGCGCCAGCGTAACCTTGCCGTCCCCGGCTTTCTTCTCGACACCGACCTTCATGTCGGCAAAGGCCGGAATGTATTTCGAGACGGGATCATCGAGCGACAGCTTGCCGTCCTCGACCAGCATCATCGCCATCACCGACGTGATCGGCTTCGACATCGAGTAGAGGCGGAAGATCGTATCCGCGCTCATCGATAACTCGGTTGCGATGTCGCGAACGCCGAAGTTCTCGTAGTAAACCGGCTTGCCATGTTGCTGGAGCAGCAGGATGGCGCCCGGAATCTTCCCGGTCGCGACCTCGTTCCTGATGTAGTCGGAAACCTTCGCCAGCCCTTCGGCCGAGAGCGTGCGGGGATTGCGCTGCTCGGAGCCCGCCTTCGCAACGACCACGCCGACCAGAAGAACGAGCGCCGCGATCAACGCGCGGCGCCCGCTCATATCATTTCTCCATCGCTTCATAGACCAACTGCTTCAAGGTCCGCTGCACGCGCTGGCGCTCGGTCGGGGTTTGCTCCAGCAGCACGAAGAACATGTCCTGCTTCGGGTCGATCACGAAATAGCAGCCGGAGGCACCGTCCCACTTCAATTCACCGAGATCACCCGGTGGTGGCGGCTTGGCGTTGCCGGGATCGGTGCGGACCGCGAGCCCGAGGCCGAAGCCAAAACCGTCACCGGGGAAGTAGAAATAATCGCGATCGACGCCCGAACCCGGGCCGATCTGATCGGTCGCCATCAACTTGAACGTCTCAGGTTTGAGAATGGTCTTGCCGTCGAGGCTGCCGCCATTGAGCAGCATCTGCGCAAAGCGCTGGTAATCCGCCATGGTCGTCACCATGCCGCCGCTGGCGAACTGGATCTTCTTGACCACCGTTGGATCGTTGGTCCGGCCGACCCGGAAATCGCTGTCATTCGGCACCGGCTGCGCCAGAAGCTTCTGCTTTTCCGGGGCGGTAACGAAAAAGCCCGTGTCGACCATGCCGAGCGGATCGAGCAGCTTCTCGCGCATGATGTCGATCAGCGGCTTGCCGGCCGCGACCTCCATCACACGCGCGAGAACGTCGGTGGAATGGCCGTATTGCCACAGCGCGCCCGGCTGGTTGTGCAGTGGCAGTTTTGCGAGGCGCTCGGCGAACTCGGCGAGATCGAAATCGCCGGCATAGATATTGGCGTCACGATAGGCCTTGCGGACCAGGCTGTCGCCATAGAAGCCATAGGTGATGCCCGAGGTGTGCGTCATCAAATCGTGCACCGTCATCGGCCGGTTGGGCGGCACCAGTTCGAGCGACTTGGTGCCGTCCTCGGCCTTCTTCTCGACGCCGACCTTCACATTGGCGAAGGACGGAATGTATTTCGAGACGGGATCATCGAGCTTGATCTTGCCGTCCTCGATCATCTGCACCGCGACCACCGAAGTGATCGCCTTGCTCATCGAGAACAGGCGGAAGATCGTCTTGTCCGTGATCGGCGCCTTGCTGACCACGTCCTGCACGCCAAAGGCTTCGTGATAGACCGGCTTGCCCCGCTGCTGGATCAGGACGGTCGCGCCGGCGATCTTGCCGGTCGCGACCTCGTTCTTGAAGAAGTCGCTGATCCTCGCGAGCTTGTCCTGATTGAAATGCGCGCCGGCCGGAATCTCGTAGGTGCCCTCGGCCTGCGCCAGCGACATTGCGCCGAGCGACACCAGCGCGCCGCAGAGCAGCGCACGCAGTCCAGACTGTAAAATCATATCCCCTCCCCGGAACATGGTCCGGCGGAGTGTACCGACCGCCCCATCACGCACAAGGGCTGCCGTACCGTGCAAGCGCCTCGGTATGCAGGGTGGCGCTCGGCTCCGAGAAGCAGCAGAACACGACGCGGGCCAGGGATGGCGCGGCAGCAAGCCCTTCGACCGTCGCGCGAACGGCAATATCGGCGGCCCGGTCAGCGGGGAAGCGGAAAACGCCGGTCGAAATCGCGGGGAATGCCACGGAGGTTAGCTTGTGCTTCCCGCACAGCTCCATCGACCGGCGATAACAGGAGGCGAGCAGATCGTCTTCGCCCAGCGTCCCGCCATTCCAGACCGGCCCGACGGTGTGGATCACATGAGCGGCCTTGAGCCGGTAGCCTTTGGTGATCTTGGCATCGCCGGTCTTGCAGCCGTGAAGCATGCGGCATTCGGCGAGCAGATCGGGCCCGGCGGCCCGATGGATCGCACCGTCCACGCCGCCCCCGCCAAGGAGCGACGTGTTGGCCGCGTTGACGATGGCGTCAACGCTCAGTGTGGTGATGTCGGCAACGACGACCTCGAGCTCGGCGCCGCCGATCCGGCGCGTCAGCCCCGTCACGCATCAAGCCGCGACGACGACGCCCTTCTCGGTAAGGAGCTGCTGCAATTCGCCAGCCTGGAACATCTCGCGGACGATATCGCAGCCGCCGACGAACTCGCCCTTGACATAGAGCTGCGGGATTGTCGGCCAGTTGGAGAAGGTCTTGATGCCGTCGCGCAGTTCGGCGGATTCGAGGACGTTGAGGCCCTTATAGCCGACGCCGACATGGTCGAGGATCTGGACGACCTGGCCGGAGAAACCGCACTGCGGAAACTGTGGCGTGCCCTTCATGAACAGAACCACGTCGTTCGACTTCACTTCGTTCGCGATGAATTCCTCAATGCTCATATCCGTGTCCTTCTGGGGCGGAGCCCTTACCGATCGCTTCGGGGCCGGCTCAGCCGATCTAACCGATACCTGCCCATATATGTAGCCCAAACCGTTGTGCATCCAAAGTAAAATGGCGGCGACAGGTCCCCGGTGGCCGATTTTGAAGTGAGCCGGTCCATAGACTGATGACATCAATATCATCGCCCGGGAGGACTTTCATACCGTAACGGAGCCCCTATCTAGGACGAACCCTGGTTTTGGAACCGGGCAACGCCAACAACGTTCTCTTGTCCTGTCTGGAGAAAAACGTGACGAAACCAGCCTCCGCTACGGCCACCGTCCCGCTTTCGTCACCGTCCGGTCAGGGCGGCCTCGCCCAGAGGCTGGAAGACGCGTTTATGGCCGTCCGCAACGAGACCGAACGCCGGGCCGCGCCGCTCTCGCCGGAGGACCAGCAGATCCAGTCCATGCCCGATGCGAGCCCGACAAAATGGCATCGGGCGCATACCACCTGGTTCTGGGAGCAATTCCTGCTCGGCGAACACGCTGCGGACTATCGGCCCTTCCACCCCGACTTCGCGTTCCTGTTCAATTCCTATTACGTCAGCGCCGGCCCGCGTCATGCCCGCAATCATCGCGGCGATATCACCCGTCCCAGCGCCGATCAGGTCGGCGCCTATCGCAAATATGTCGATGCGGCCGTCGTCAATTTCTTCCGCGAGGCGGGCGCGGACACGCTTCACCAGATCGCGCCGCTGGTCGAGGTCGGGCTGAACCACGAGCAGCAGCATCAGGAGTTGATGTTCACCGACATCCTGCACGCCTTTGCGCAGAATCCGGTCTATCCAGCCTACGACCCCGACTGGCGCTTCCCCGCCGCGACACGCTCGGGCGAGGATTGGCTGATGCTGAACGAAGGCATCCATACCGTCGGTCACGTCGACGACGACTTTCATTTCGACAACGAGAAGCCGGCGCACCGCGCCCTGGTCGGCCCGGTCAAGGTCGCGCGCAATCTCGTCACCAACGGCGAGTGGCTCGCCTTCATGCGCGACGGCGGCTACCGGACCGCGACGCTGTGGCTGATGGACGGCTTTGCCGCAGCCAGCAAGGAAGACTGGCAGGCCCCGGGCCATTGGCGCGAAGTCGATGGCGCGTGGCAAGTGATGACGCTCGCCGGCCTCAAGCCGGTCGACCCCGACGCGCCGGTCTGCCACGTCAGTTATTACGAGGCCGACGCCTTCGCGCGCTGGGCGGGAAAGCATCTGCCGACCGAAATGGAATGGGAAGTCGCGGCCCGCGCAGGCCAGCTCAACGACGCCTTCGGCATCGTCTGGCAGTGGAGCCGTAGCGCGTACGCACCCTACCCCGGCTACCGCGCCATCGAGGGCGCGCTCGGCGAGTACAACGGCAAGTTCATGGTCAACCAATTCGTGCTGCGCGGCTCCTCGCTTGCAACTCCGGAAGGCCACAGCCGTATCACCTATCGGAACTTCTTCTATCCGCACCACCGCTGGCAATTCACGGGGCTGCGGCTCGCCGACTACGAGTAGAGCATGATCCGGAAAACTGTGCAGCGGTTTTGCGAAAAGACCATGCGCAGGCAACAAACCCTAAAGGGCGACCTCGTCGCGTTTTAGGATCATCCGACGACAGATGCGCGCCGGACAGCGCGTTCAGGAGAGTATCATGAATGTGCACGCCAGCGCTTTGGCCGAAGCCCATCTTCCCGACGAGCAGACCACCGCCTTCGCGCGCGAGGCCATCGAGGACCTGTCGCAGCAACCGAAAAAGCTGTCGCCGAAATATTTTTACGATGCGACCGGGTCGGAGCTGTTCGAGGCGATCACGAAGCTGCCGGAATATTATCCGACGCGCACCGAGCTTGCAATTCTGAAGGAGCGCGGCAGCGAGATCGCCAAGATCATTCCGGAGCACGCCGCTCTGGTCGAGTTCGGCGCTGGCGCCACCACGAAGGTCCGCCTGCTGCTGGGCCACTGCAAGTTCGCGGCCTACGTGCCCGTGGACATCTCCGGCGAGTTCCTGAAGGCGCAGGCGAGCGGCCTGAAGCGTGACTTCCCGACGCTCGGCATCTATCCGGTCGCGGCCGACTTCACGACGCCGTTCGAACTGCCCAGGCAGGTCGCCTCCCTGCCCAAGGTCGGCTTCTTCCCGGGCTCGACCATCGGCAATTTCGAGCCGCATGAAGCGCAGGCTTTCCTGAAGAGCGCGCGCGCCATCCTGGGCCGGGGCGCGCAGATGATCATCGGCGCCGACCTCGAAAAGGAAGAGCGCGTGCTGCATGACGCCTATAACGATGCCGCCGGCATCACCGCGCGCTTCAACCTCAATGTTCTCGTGCGCATCAACCGCGAGCTCGGCGGCAATTTCGATCTCTCCGCCTTTACCCATCGTGCGATCTACAATCGCGAGCGGCACCGCATCGAGATGCACCTGATCAGCAGGAAGAGCCAGACCGTGCGCCTGCTCGGCACCAGCTTCTCGTTCCGTGCGGGCGAGAGCATCCACACCGAGAACAGCTACAAATACAGCCTCGAGCGCTTCGCCGCGCTGGCGCAGGGCGCCGGCTGGCGGGTGCGCGAGAGCTGGACCGATGCAGCCAAGATGTTCTCGGTGCACGCGCTGGAGGTGGCGGAGTAAACGTTCCGGCGCCATTGGCGCCGGCTCAATGTTCCTCGGCCTCTTCCGGGCTCGATCCCAGCGACATCGATTCCCACACCGCAACCACGATCATGATCACCGTCGTGGCGACCGATAGCCCGAGCGGGGAGAGATCGGCGGCGAACCACCACAGCGTCAGCAGCAGGATGATGCCCACGCCGTGCGAGAGCTGGAGGAAGCCGCGGATCGCGTGCTTGAACAGGATGGTGCCGATCAGGAACACCAGCGGTCCCCCGATCGTGCTCACGATCGTCCTGATATCGGAATGGCCGCTCGGGTGCTTCACCACCAGTTCGTCCGACACCGCGGTCAGGATGATGCCGGCGATGATCGGCATGTGCAGATAGGTATAGGCGAGCCGCGCCAGGCGACCGGATTCGGCGGACTTCGAGATCCGCTCGGCACCGGCCTCCGCCCCCCTGTGGAAGTAGACCCACCACATCGCGATGGCGCCGACCAGCGCCGAGACGAAGGCCAGGATATTGTCCCCGGTCCACGCCAGCTCGGCAAAGGTCGCGCCGTTGACGACGACGGCTTCGCCGAGCGCGATGATGACGAAGAGAGAACAGCGCTCGGCCATGTGGCCGCCTTCGACCGCCCAGGCCTCGACCGACGAGAAGCCGAGCTTGGGGACCCAAAAGCGTGCCGCCGGTGAAATGTACTCCAACACGACGGCAGCAATCCACAGCCATAGCCGGGTCTCGCCGTCGGACAGGCCGCCTGCGATCCACAACATCGCCGAGATCGAGAGCCAGGTCAGGATGCGGATCGCGTTGTGGCGCACCGCGGTCCGATGCCGCGGGGTTGCGAACAGCCAGAACGCGGTGCGCCCGAGTTGCATCGTCGCGTAGGCGAGTGCAAACCACAGGCCCCGTCCCTCGAACGCGGTCGGGATCGTCGTCGACAGCACGAGGCCGCCCAGCATCATCAGGAAGAGCATGACGCGGACCGGCGTCAGCTCGGGATTGAGCCAGTTGGTCACCCAGGCGGTATAGACCCACACCCACCACACCGCGAGGAACAGCACGGCGACGTGCACTGCGCCGAGTGGCGTGAAATGGTGCAGCAGGGTGTGCGACACCTGCGTGACGGCGAAGACGAAGACGAGGTCGAAGAACAGCTCGACATTGGTGACGCGGCTGTGCTGGTTCGGCACGATGACGCGAAACATCGCGCCGCGAGGATTGTCCGCAGCCATCGTCGTCCCTCGTCGCGCGATCAGATCAAGCGCCCGGCACGCCGGTTTGCAGCGCCAGCGCATGCAGCACGCCGCCCATCTGGCCGCGCAGGGACTGATAGACGATCTGGTGCTGCTGGACGCGGGACTTGCCGCGGAAGGATTCGGAGATCACGGTCGCGGCATAGTGGTCGCCGTCGCCGGCGAGGTCACGGATGGTCACCTCGGCATCGGGGATCGCTGCCTTGATCATCGCCTCGATATCGTGGGCGTCCATGGGCATTCGGGTCTGGCTCCTTCTGGTCTCGAATCGGCGCCGGAGGTCCCCTCGCCGGCAGGCTCAAACTTAGCGTGATCGGCCTTCTGCGTCACGCTTTCCGGCACTATATCGATGATCCCATCAGGATAAAGGCACGACAAAGTGCCGCGCGCGGCAGATTGATCGAAAAGGCGTGAAATCATGAAGCTCCCAGGGCCCGACCACCCCATCACCATCACCCACAACCCGAGGCGCGTCCGCGTCACGGCGGGCGACATCGTGATCGCCGAGACCAGCAAGGCGCTGACCCTAAAGGAGGCCAAATATCCGGCGGTGCAATATGTACCGCGGGAGGACACCAACATGGCCCTGCTCGAGCGCACCGACCGCATCACGCATTGCCCGTATAAGGGGGATGCGAGCTATTACAGCGTCAAGGCCGAGGGCAAGACGCTGGACAACGCAATCTGGACCTATGAGACACCCTTCCCCGCGATGACGGAGATTTCGGGGCATCTCGCCTTCTATCCGGACAGGGTGAAGATCGAGGAAGTGGGGTAGGCCACGTTGTGGCGTCGCCGTCATGGCCGGGCTGGTCCAGGACAAGCCCGCGCATGACGACTGAGAGTGCTGACGCAGCGAGACTACGCCCTGAAGATCGTGAGCCCCAGTATCAGCAACACCAGGAAGATCACGACGAAGACGTAGAACAGGAAGCGGGCGACATCGGCCGAGGCCGCCGAAATGCCGGTGAAGCCGAGCACGCCGGCCACGATCGAGATCAAGAGAAAGATCAGCGCCCATTTCAGGATCGTCATCGCCAGCTCCGAATTGCCGCGTTCTCCCGGCCCTAACACCTCTTTGGCGAACGCTAACTTCGCTGCGCGGAACTGGTTCCTAAGGACGTCCGGGGCCCCAGATCAGGCCTCAAGTCCGGCCCAAACGACCCTTGCTGAATCCAGTTCCCGGCGGCACAGTCCCGCCGGGGATGGGAGCGCGGGGCCAGCATGATGACGATGTCACATTCAGCGACGATCGGCGTGGCGGCGCAGGCTGCGCCGAGAGCCAAGGCGCGCAATTTGTCGCTCGATCGCGCCCGCACCTTCCTGACGCTCGTGGTGCTGCTGCATCATGCGGTGATTCCCTACACGCATTTCGGTCACACCGATCCGGCCTCCTTTGCCGGCTTCGACGTGATCGTGCTCGCCACTGACAGCTTCTTCATGGCGATGTTCTTCTTCCTGTCCGGTCTGTTCACCTGGCCCGGCATCGCGCGCAAGGCGCCGCAGGTCTTCCTGCGCGACCGCCTGTTGCGGCTCGGGCTGCCGTTCGCGATCGCGGCCCTCACCGTCATCCCGCTCGCCTATTACGCCATCGCGCTGCGCCAGGAGCCGGAGCTGACCTTCACGTCGTTCTGGTGGAAGACGGTGACGGCAGGGCCGTGGCCGAGCGGCCCGATCTGGTTCGTGTGGGTGCTGCTCGCCTTCGACCTCACCGCAAGCCTGCTGTACCGGGTCTCGGCGCATCTGGTCGACCCTATCAACCGCGTCTCGCTTCGCGGATTCGATCAGCCGGCCGCGTTCTGGCTGGTGCTCGCCGCGATCAGCGTTTTGGTCTACGTGCCGGCGCTGGTCTATTTCGGCGCCAACAAATGGTTCGAGTTCGGGCCGTTCTCGGTGCAGGCGAGCCGCATCCTCCTCTACTTCAGCTATTTCTTCATTGGCGCCAGCGTCGGTTCGGCGAACTTCGATCGCGGCATCCTCAGCGCCGACGGCCGGTTACCTGAAAGCCGCTGGCTATGGGTGATCGTCACGCTGATCCCCTACTGCCTGATGTGGTGCATGATCTACATCAAGCGCGAGATTCTCGGTAATCCCAATCCACTGCCGCACTGGTATCATGTGTTCTACGGCACGTTCCTGGTGCTGTTCTCGGCCTCGATCCTGCTCGCGATCCTCGCCTTCTTCCTGCACTCGAAAGCGCCGGGGCCCAACCTGCTCGACCGCATGCAGGCGGACGCCTACGGCATCTTCCTGCTGCATTACCCGATCGCGCTGTGGATCCAGTACGCGTTGTTCGACTACAGCCTGCCGGCGATCGTGAAGGCCACGGTCGGCTTCGTGCTCACGGTGATCCTGAGCTGGGGCCTGACGGCGGCCTTGCGGAAGATTCCGGGGGCGTCGCATGTGTTGTAGGCCAAGGTCTCTCCACGTCATTGCGAGGAGCCCTTGCGACGAAGCAATCCAGAATCCCACTGCGGAGATAGTCTGGATTGCTTCGCTGCGCTCGCAATGACGGAGTATCTGGCGGCGCCTACGCCGCCTTCCCGCCCATATACTCCGGCAGCCAACGCTCGAACGATTTCCGCAACTCGTCGATCGCAACCGGCGCTTCGCCCGCGATCGCGATCGCATCCCCGCCGGTGGTGCCGATGCGCACGCAGGGCACCTCGCAGCCACGCATCTTGGCGAGCACGCGGCCGGCTTCCGTTTCCGGCACTGTGACGAGGTAGCGCGCCTGATCCTCGCCGAACCAATAGGCTTGCGGCACCAGCGCGGTCGGCGCCGCCAGCAATTTTGCGCCGATGCCGCTCGCCATCGCCATCTCGGCGAGCGCGATCAAGAGGCCGCCATCGGAGAGGTCATGCACGGCAGTCGCGGTACCGCCATGGATCATGCCGCGCACGCAATCGCCATTGCGCTTCTCGGCGGCGAGATCGACCGGCGGCGGCGCGCCCTCCTCGCGACCGCAGATGTCGCGCAAATAAACGGATTGGCCGAGCCAGCCGTGCGTCTCTCCGACCAGCAGGATCGCCTCGCCCTCCGCCTTGAAGGCGAGCGAGGCTGACTTGGTGAAGTCGTCGAGCAGGCCGACACCGCCGATCGAGGGCGTCGGCAGGATGGCGCGGCCATTGGTCTCGTTGTAGAGCGAGACGTTGCCTGAGACGACCGGGAAGTCCAGCGTGCGGCAGGCCTCCGAGATGCCCTTCAGGCAGCCGACGAACTGGCCCATGATCTCGGCCCGCTCAGGGTTGCCGAAGTTGAGATTGTCGGTGATCGCGAGCGGCTTGCCGCCGACGGCGGTGATGTTGCGCCAGGCTTCCGCCACCGCCTGCTTGCCGCCCTCGAACGGGTCGGCCTCGCAATAGCGCGGCGTAACGTCGACGGTCAGCGCAAGTCCCTTCGGCCCGTCCTCGACGCGCACCACGGCGGCATCGCCGCCGGGCCGCTGCATCGTGTTGCCGAGAATGACGTGGTCGTACTGCTCCCATACCCAGCGCTTGGAGCACATATCGGGCGTGCCGATCAGCTTCTCCAGCGCGGCACCAAGGCTGGTCGGCGCCGGCACCTCGCGCGCATGCACGACCGGCAGAGCGGCGGAGGGGACGTGCGGACGGTCATAGAGCGGCGCCTCGTCGCCGAGCTCCTTGATCGGCAGGTCGGCCATGACGTCGCCGCCATGCTTGACCACGAAACGCTTGCTCGGTGTGGTGTAACCGACGACGGCGAAGTCGAGGCCCCACTTTTTGAAGATCGCCTCGGCTTCCTTTTCCTTCTCGGGCTTGAGCACCATGAGCATGCGCTCCTGGCTTTCCGAGAGCATCATCTCGTAGGCGCTCATACCGGTTTCGCGGGTCGGCACCGCGTCGAGATCGAGGTCGACGCCGAGGTCGCCCTTGGCGCCCATCTCCACCGCCGAGCAGGTCAGGCCCGCCGCGCCCATGTCCTGGATCGCGATGACGCAGCCCGTCTCCATGATCTCGAGGCAGGCTTCCAGCAGCAGCTTTTCGGCGAAGGGATCGCCGACCTGCACCGTCGGGCGCTTCTCCTCGGATTTGTCGTCGAACTCGGCCGAGGCCATCGAGGCGCCGTGAATGCCGTCGCGCCCGGTCTTGGAGCCGAGATAGACGATCGGCATGTTCACGCCGGAGGCGGCCGCATAGAAGATCTTGTCGGTGTCTGCGAGGCCCACCGCCATCGCGTTGACGAGGATGTTGCCGTCGTAGCGGGTGTGGAAGCGCACCTGGCCGCCGACCGTCGGCACGCCGAAGGAATTGCCGTAGCCGCCGACGCCGGCGACGACGCCGGAGACGAGATGCCGGGTCTTGGCGTGCTCGGGCGCACCGAAGCTCAGCGCATTGAGACACGCGATCGGGCGCGCGCCCATGGTGAAGACGTCGCGCAAAATGCCGCCGACGCCGGTGGTCGCGCCCTGGTAGGGCTCGATATAGCTCGGGTGGTTGTGGCTCTCCATCTTGAAGACCACGGCCTGGCCGTCGCCGATGTCGATCACGCCGGCATTCTCGCCGGGGCCCTGGATCACCCAGGGCGCCTTGGTCGGCAGCCCCTTGAGATGGATGCGCGAGGATTTATACGAGCAGTGCTCGTTCCACATCGCCGAGAAGATGCCAAGCTCCGTGAAGCTCGGCTCCCGCCCGATCAGCTTCAGGATGCGCTCGTACTCGTCGGGCTTGAGCCCGTGGGCGGCAACCAGTTCGGGGGTGATCTTGGGTTCGTTCTTCATGGCTTCAGGGGCTTTCGACGGCGGTTTGGCCGTTCTTAGGAAGATCCGGGGCTCGCGAAAAGCTCTTTATGGCGCATTTTCCCGCTGTCCCACATTTTGCGGCAGGCCGCCTGCGGGAACAGGAATTGCGCGGCGCCGACGGATCGGATTTAAGGGCTCAAGACCCGCAATTGAAGGCCCATTTCCTTGCACGAATTGACCAAAGCGCCCCCGCCCCGCCGCCCTGACCTCCACGTCGCCACCGAGGGTGAATTTGAGGGCTGGCGGACCTGGATTCGCGACAGTTTTGAGTCCCATGTCGGCCCCTTTTGGCACCGGATCGAAGCGGACGGCAGCGTCCGTGGCGCCTTCCGGGTGGAGAAGAAGCACCTCAACGGCTCCGGGAATGTCCATGGCGGCTGCTACATGGCCTTTGCCGACTATTCCCTGTTTGCGATCGCCACCCATGCCCTGGACAGCCCGGCCGTGACCACCAATTTTTCCTGCGAATTCCTCGACGCGGCACGGGAGGGCGAGCTGATCGAATGCACCGGAGAAGTAAGCCGGGCCGGCGGTTCGCTGATCTTCCTGCGCGGCCAGATGATGTCCGGCGAGCGCCTGCTGCTCACCTTTTCCGGCACGATCAAGCGAATGAAGCGGAAGCCGCAACCCCAGCCAAACGCATAGCTCGACGCCTTCCCTTTTCGCGCGCCCTCGCCCAGACTTCCGGGCAAGCGCTATCGCGCCGTGGAGCAAGAACAAGGTGCCGCAGAGCACATCGGACGCGAGGGGCGCGGCGGTCGCCGCACCACTGTCGCCCATTGCCATGACCGGCGCACGCAATTGGCGCGACTATGCGCTCCTGTTCGCGCTCGCCTGCTGCTGGAGTTCGACCTATCCGTTGGCCAAGCTGGCGCTTCCCACCATCCCGCCCATCACTTTCATCTCCGCGCGCTCGCTGATCGCGGCCGCCTTCCTGTTCGCGATCCTGTGGATGCGCGGCATCAGGATCCCGACCGACGCCAGGGCCTGGAAGCTGTTCGCCACACAGCAATTGATCAACTCGACCTTCCCGTTCCTGATCATCACGTGGTCGCAGCTATATGTGCCGGCCTCGAACACGGTGGTGCTGGCCTCGACCACGCCGATCTTCGCCTTCCTGATCACCTCGCTGATCACCCGGCACGAGCCGGCAACGCTGCTCAAGCTCGCCGGCGCGATTTTGGGACTCGCCGGCACTGTCGCCATCGTCGGGCTCGACGCGCTGCGCGGCTTCGGTAGCGAGATTGTGGCGGAGATCGCGATCCTGCTCGCCACCATCTCCTTTGCCTGCGCCACGATCTTCGGCCTCCGGCTGTCGGAATACGACCCGATGGTCGTGGCGGCCGGCTCGCTGCTGTTCGGCGGCCTCATCCTGCTGCCGCCCTCGCTGATCATCGACCAGCCCTGGACGCTGCACCCGACGCAAACAGCGATCATCGCCACCATCGTCATGGGCATCGTCTCGAGCGCGCTGGGTTTGATGCTGTTCTATGTTTGCCTCGGACGCCTCGGCACGCTGACCACCAATGCGCAAGGGTACTTGCGCATCCCGATCGGCGTGGGCCTGTCCGTGCTGCTGCTCGGCGAGAGCGTGCCGTCGAACCTCGCGCTGGGGCTATTGCTGGTCATGGCCGGCGTTGCGGCCATGACCGTGCCGGCGGAGCGGCTAAAGCTGCGGAAGAGCGGGTGATGTGACCAGTCGTATCACACGCAGTCAAATCGCCTTGCGCAGCAATCCGCTCGCCAACTCTCGAAACGCGTCAACGGCCTTGGTCAGTACACTTGGCGGATCGTCGGCTGCGGCGACCCATAAGGCGGCACTGAGCGCGGCGCCGTTGAGCAATCGCCCCGCCGCTTCGACATCGACCGGCTTCACCACGCCTTGTTCGATCAGCGAGGCGATCGTTCGCATGGTGATGTCGAGGCAGGCGTTCTCGCCGGGCCATTTGGAGGGATCACCGAGCACGGCAGGTCCATCCAGAAGCATGATACGCTGAATTTCAGGGTCGAGCGCCATCTCGATATAGGCGCTCCCCTCTGCGAGCAGGCCTTGCCAGGGGGTGGGCGCCTGCTCCCGGGCAATGCGGAGCCGTTCCGCCATTTCGCCATCGATCTGCTCGACAACCGCCCAGAGCAGCCCCTTCTTGTCTTCGAAGTTGTGATACAGCGCGCCCCGCGTCAGGCCTACGGAGGCTGTCAATTCGTCCATGGAGGCCTCTGCATAGCCTTGCGTGGCAAATGCCGCGCGCGCAGCGCGGATGAGCTTGGCCCGATTTTCCGCCATGGCGGCAGCGCGCTTCCCCTTTTCCATGCCAGCTCAGTTTCCTGTTGACATACGCCCCGTATGTGAGCGATATCTCACATACGGGGCGTATATGAAACCCATCAATGCCACGGACGGCATCGCCACGCAATCTGCATCCGCTGCCCGCCTCACCGCCGATCGAAAGGCTTAAACATGCTCCAGCGTCAGGCCATTTTCCCCGCCAACCGCCACGCGTTGTACGAAGCGCATCGTTATTCGGCCGCGGTCCGCTCCGGCGACCTGCTCTTCGTCTCGGGGCAGGTTGGAAGTCGCGAGGACGGCTCACCCGAACCGGTGTTCGAGGACCAGGTCCGGCTCGCCTTTGCCAATTTGCGTGCCGTTCTCGCCGCTGCCGGATGCACGTGGTTGATGTCACCACCTTCCACACCGATCCGGCCACGCAGATCGAGACGGTGATGGCCGTTCGCGCTACCGAGATTGGCGAGGCTCCCTATCCGAACTGGACCGCCGTTGGTGTGAATTGGCTGGCCGGCTTCGACTTCGAGATCAAGGCAATCGCCCGCATTCCTGCAGCCGGGTGAGCGTTCTCGGTGGGAATGCGCTCGACGGAAGGCGCGATTACTTGGCGTCGTCCGCCAGCATCTTCCGGTACTTCTCGACGTCTCGCGTCACGAGCTTCTGAAGCACGTCCGGCGCATGCTCGTCGGGGTCAGGTGCAACGGTGGAGAGGTCGGCAAAGCGCTTCTTCACCGCATCGGTCTCGACGGCGGTGCGCGCGGCGGCATTGAGCTTGGCGATGACCGCCGGCGGCGTGCCCTTGGGCGCGAACAGGCCGTTCCAGCCCTGTGCCTCGAATTCCGGCAGGCCCGCTTCTGCGGACGTCGGCAGATCGGGCAGCGTGGCGAGGCGCACGGTCGAGCCGACCACGAGCCCCTTCACCAGTTTCTCGTTGATCGACTGCGAGACGGAGGCTGCGGCATCGCAGACGCCGTCGATCTGGCCGCCGACGGCATCTGTCAGCGCAGGCGCGGCACCGCGATAGCCGACCAGCGTCGTGTCGATGCCGGCTGATGTCACGAAGCTCTTGCAGATCAAATAGTTCGAGGAGCCGACGCCGGCATGGCCGAGATTGATCTTGCCGGGATTTGCCTTGGCGTAGGCGATGAACTCTTTCAGGTCCTTCGCCGGAAAATCCTTGCGCAGGGCGACGATGCCGAACGTCTTCGCGACCATCGCGATCGGCACGAAGGACTCCGGCGTGAACGGCAGTTTTGGATAGATCGTGTAGCTCGCGGCATTGGTGCCGGCATTGCCGATCGCGATGGTGTAGCCGTCGGGCTCGGCGCGGGAGGCGCGCGCCAGCGCGGTCGAGCCGCCGGCACCCGCAACGTTCTCGATCACGATGGTCTGGCCGAGCGCGATGCCCATCTGCTCGGCGACCGTGCGCGCGATCACGTCCGAAGTGCCGCCGGCCGCGAACGGCACGATCATGGTGATGGGGCGCTTGGGGAAATCCTGCGCGAACGCAGCGCTCGCAAGCGACAGCGCCGCGATCGCGGCGAGCGCCCGCTTCGCCACGAACCGGATCACGCGGCCTTTTCCAGATGCGCGGTGAGGCCCGCGAACAGACCGCGCCCGTCGGTGCAGCCCATGATGTCTTCGACGTGGTTTTCCGGATGCGGCATCATGCCGAGCACGTTGCCCTTGTCGTTGACTATCCCGGCGATCGACTGCGCAGCGCCGTTGATGTTGCTGATGTCGTCGATCGTGCCGTCAGCCGAGCAGTAGCGATAGAGCACCCGCCCCTCGCCTTCGAGCCGCTTGATGGTTTCCGCGTCCGCCGCGTAATTGCCCTCGCCGTGGGCGACGGGCACGCGGATCACCTGGCCGGCATTGTAGCCGCGGGTGAACGGCGTGTCGGAACGCTCGACGCGCAGATGCACGTCGTGGCAGATGAATTTCAGCCGCGCGTTGCGCATCAAGACGCCCGGCAGGAGGCCGGACTCGCAGAGGATCTGAAAACCGTTGCAGACGCCGAGCACGAGGCCGCCGTTCGCAGCATAATTGCGCACCGCGTCCATCACCGGCGAGCGTGCCGCGATGGCACCGCAGCGCAAATAATCGCCATAGGAGAAACCGCCCGGCACCACCACGAGATCCGTGCCCGCAGGCAGCGACGTCTCGGCATGCCAGACCATCGCCGGCTCGCTGCCGGAGATCAACCTCAGCGCACGCGCCATGTCGCGCTCACGGTTGATTCCGGGAAAGACGAGGATGGCGGCTTTCATGGCAGAGGTTCCGAACGAGGATTGAAATGGGGCTGGCACTGCTGCCAAATCGCCAGCAGACATAACCATTTGACGGGGATTTTACCAGTGCTAGCCTTGCCAGCGAGCGTTGTGCACAGGCTATAGCGCGCCATTCGGCCGATCGACTTGCCCGGGATTGAAGCCATGAATGTCCCGTCGCTGCCCGCATCCCTCTCCGAGCCGGTGTCCACCGAGGGCGTCATCGCCGCCGGCGCCTATGTCGACGGCCGGCGCATTGCCAATATCGCGATCAGCGAGGCCTCGAGCTGGCGGGCCAAGCCCGGCCACGTGGTCTGGATCGGGCTGCACGAGCCCGACATGGCGCTGCTTGGCGCGGTGCAGAAGCAGTTCGACCTGCACGAGCTCGCGATCGAGGACGCCAACCACGCCCACCAGCGGCCCAAGATCGAGCAATATGGCGAAGCCCTGTTCATCGTGGCCCGCACCGCGCAATTGATCGAGGGCCGCATCGCCTTCGGCGAGACGCACATTTTCGTCGGCGAAGGTTACCTGGTCTCGGTGCGCCACGGCGCTTCGACGTCTTACACGCCGGTGCGCGAGCGTTGCGAGAGCTGTCCGCGGGCGCTCGCCCGGGGCGAGGATTACATCCTCTACGCCATCCTCGATTTCATCGTCGACAATTACTCGCCCGTGCTCGAGAGCATTCACGACGAGGTCGAGGGCATCGAGGATGACGTGCTGTCCAAGCCGATCAGCAAGGCCCAGATCGAGCGGCTCTACATGCTGCGCCGCGACCTGTTGCGGCTGCGCAATGCGATCGGACCGCTGGTGGAAGTCTGTCGCCGGCTGGAGCATGACGAGCTGTCGATGGTGCGGCAGGCCATGCAGCCGCTGTTCCGCGACGTCACCGACCACGTCCGCAACATCCAGGAGCGCATCGATTCCATGCGCGAGGTGCTGGCCTTCGCCTTCGAGGCGAGCCTGCTGGTTGGCCAGGCGCAGGAGACGGCGGTGTCCAAGAAGCTCGCCTCCTGGCTTGCGATCATCGCGATCCCGACCGCGCTGGCCGGCATCTACGGCATGAACTTCAAGCACATGCCGGAGCTGGAATGGGACTACGGCTATTACATGCTGCTCGGCGTGATGCTGACGGCCTGCACCGCGCTGTACTTGCGTTTTCGCAGAGCCGGCTGGCTGTAAGTGAATGACGGCTGCGTCACGGCGGTCCAGCTCCTCATCCTGAGCAGCGCGCTCTTCGCGCGCGTCTCGAAGGATGAAGGCCAAGATGTGAGAGCCGGGCCTGCATGGTTCGAGACGCGCCTCGCGCTCCTCACCATGAGGGTCTGCAGGGCAGACTCAGACGATCTCGACCCGATAATTCTCGATCACGGTATTCGCCAGCAGCTTGTCTGCGGCATCCTTCAGCGCGGCTTCCGCCTTGGCCTTGTCGGCGACCGCGAGCTCGATGTCGAACACCTTGCCCTGGCGGACACTGGCGACGCCTTCGACGCCGAGCGACTTCAGCGCGCCTTCGATGGCCTTGCCTTGCGGATCGAGGATGCCCGTCTTCAAGGTAACGGTAACACGTGCCTTCACGTCAGATCCCCTCAGCTCTTCACCAGCACCGGGCCGGAGCCCTGCGGACGCTCGTTCTCCATGAGGATGCCGAGGCGCTTTGCAACTTCGGTATAGGCCTCGAGCAGACCGCCGAGATCCCTGCGGAAGCGATCCTTGTCGAGCTTCTCGTTCGACTTGATGTCCCACAGACGGCAGCTGTCCGGCGAGATCTCGTCGGCGACGATGATGCGCATCATCTCGTTCTCGAACAGGCGCCCGCACTCCATCTTGAAGTCGACGAGGCGGATCCCGATGCCGAGGAAGAGGCCGGTGAGGAAGTCGTTGACACGGATGGCGAGCGCCATGATGTCGTCGATCTCCTGCGGCGTCGCCCAGCCGAAGGCGGTGATGTGCTCTTCCGACACCATGGGGTCGTTGAGCTGGTCGTTCTTGTAGTAGAATTCGATGATCGAACGGGGCAGCTGCGTGCCCTCCTCGATGCCGAGGCGCTGCGACAGCGAGCCGGCGGCGACGTTCCGCACCACCACCTCGAGCGGCACGATCTCGACCTCGCGAATCAACTGCTCGCGCATGTTGAGACGGCGAATGAAATGGGTCGGCACCCCGATGTCGTTGAGGTGCTGAAACAGGTACTCCGAGATCCGGTTGTTGAGGACACCCTTGCCCTCGATCACCTGATGCTTTTTCGCATTGAACGCGGTGGCGTCGTCCTTGAAGTGCTGGATCAGAGTACCGGGCTCCGGGCCTTCATAGAGAACCTTTGCCTTGCCTTCATAAATGCGACGCCGACGGCTCATGGGGATGTACCGTGTTTTGTTGAAATCCATGTATTTGGTGTGCTCCGGTTACCAGGACTTAGACCCACGGCGGAGCTGCCGTGAAGGGCCAGGAACCCGTCTAGAACCCTTGGAAACAGAACGGGAACCAAGCCTTCAGGCAACCTATCCGATTGGCTGACCGAGCACAATCGATCCGACTCTCCGGCGCCAACTTATACCGTCTCGCCTGCGGCTTAACGGCCCGTTGTTTTGCCGATATGTGCTATCTATGTAGGCACGCAGCCGGGTGGTCGCAACGGAAGGCCCCCGCGCCATTCAGAGGGATTTGGAACAAGGCATGAGCGAGTTCGACAAGCGCCAGGAAGGTTTCGAGAAAAAATACGCCCTCGACGAGGAGCAGAAATTCAAGGCGGAGGCCCGCCGCAACCGGCTGCTCGGGCTATGGGCGGCTGAAAAACTCGGCATATCAGGCGATGCCGCCACCGCCTATGCCAAGGAGGTGGTCGCGGCCGATTTCGAGGAGGCCGGCGATGCCGACGTCGTGCGCAAGCTCACGGCCGATTTCGCCGCCAAGAACGTCGTCGTCACCGAACAGGCGATTCGCGCCAAGATGAGCGAGCTGCTCGCGGTGGCAGCCGCCGAGGTGAAGGCGGGGAAATAATCCTTCCCTTGCCAACGCACGCCGGCGTGCAAGTCTTGCGCGCCGGCGGCGCCTTACCGGAATGTCGAACGCCTCGCAAAACCGGGAGCAAGTTCGTCGCCTCGCCGCCACGAATGGTGCTGTCGATCTTGGCACGGTTTCGAAGCCCTACTCCTCCTTGAATCCGTATTCCGGCACGTTGCCGCTGGCGCCGTAATATTTGTACGGCAGGAATTTGCCGCTCATGGTGAACTTGACGCGGTCGCCCTTCGGGTTCGCCACGCGCTCGATCGCCATGTCGAAGTCGATTGCCGACATGATGCCGTCGCCGAACTCCTCCTCGATCAGCGCCTTCCAGGCCGGACCGTTCACCATCACCATCTCGTAGAAGCGGTAGATCAGCGGGTCGGTCGGCGGCATCGGCGTGCCGGTGCCACGCATCGGCACCTCATTGAGCATCGCAACTTCCGCCTTTGAGAGGCCGAACAGCTCGCCGGCATTGGCGGCCTGCGGTTTTGTCAATTTCATCTGACCGAGAATGGCGCCGACGATGAGGACCTCGGAATAGTCTCCGATCTTGTCGCAGATGTGCTTCCAGCTCCATCCCTTCTCGCGCTTGATGTCGAGCAGCTTTTCGGTGAGGTCTTCGCGTTTCATGTCAGGGTCTCCTTGGTTGGACATTGAGGCGGGCTGCCGCTTTGGGAGGCATGAAACGTGCCAATAAATAAGGCTAAGGCCTCACACCGGCGAGCCTTCCGCGGCAATTCTCGCGGCGAGGATCTCCGCGACCGCGTCAAGTCGATCACATCGGGCGAAGGCAGCGACCTCAGGTTTTTGCCGCCCTCCGAGTTCTCCACTCCTCCCGCGACTTCTAAATCCCAATGAGCCGCATCAAGGCTTGGCGGAAGGCCAGCGCGGCCGGTCCGAATGGCTCATCAAGCCGATGTGCGAGATAGGCCTCGGCAGCAACCTGGCTGTTTCGGCCAAGCGCGCTGGTAGCAAGGCGCACAAGACGCCCTTTGCTCAGGTCGCGCTCGACCTGCCAGGACGGCAGGCGGCCCCAGCCGAGTCCAGCGAGAATCATCGCGTGTTTTGTATCCTGGTTGGTCACCCGGCAGGTCTGCGGCGACAGAACGCCGAACATGCGCCCTTCGGTTAACGGCGTCGGATCGGAGAGGACGATCTGCAGATGATCGGCCAAATCCTGAAGTCTGATCTTCTTATTCGATTGCTGCCGTGCCAGTGGGTGCTCAGCTGAGACGACCGCAACCTGTTCAACGGACGAGATCGCCTCGAGTGCGATCCGCGGATCACGGAAATCCTCGCCGACCACGATGGCCAGCGAACTGCGTTTTTCCATCAGCGACGTGATCGGTCCACCCAGCGGCTCGACGGCAAGCCTGATCGAAACCGAAGGATAGGTAGCGCGCATCTTCGTCAGCGCAGATCCAACCATGCCGATCGGAAACAACGTGTCGACCGTCAATGAGAGCTCGAGTTCGACTCCGTCGCCGAGCCCTCGGGCTCTCGCGCGCATCGCATCGACCCTGAGGAGAACGTCACGAGCGTTCTCGAGCAGTGACTGCCCCTCAGGGGTCAGCACCGGACGATGACCCGTGCGGTCGAACAGCGCCAGACCCAGTTCAGCCTCCAGGTTGGCAATGGCGTGGCTGATGGCGGACTGAACACGCGAAAGTCGAGCAGCGGCCGAGCGGAAGCTTCCACTTTCCGCCACCGTGACGAATGTTCGCAACTGATCCAGCGTGAGCACGTCCAGCATGATCTATCCGATCGATCAGACTCATCGATCTTATGCCGCTCCCGCTAATCAAATACAGACCTATGTTGTCCGGCACTCCCTTCTGAGACAACAAAGGAAACCACAATGACGAAGGTGTTGGTGCTGTACTACTCGTCGTACGGTCACATCGAAGCGATGGCTGAAGAGATCGCCCGAGGGTCCCGGGACGCTGAAGCCCAAGTCACAATCAAGCGGGTTCCGGAGCTTGTTCCGGACCATGTTGCACAAAAGGCAGGATACAAGCGCGATCAGCGAGCCGAGATCGC
Source organism: Bradyrhizobium sp. 199 (assembly GCF_023073355.1). Taxonomy (GTDB): domain Bacteria; phylum Pseudomonadota; class Alphaproteobacteria; order Rhizobiales; family Xanthobacteraceae; genus Bradyrhizobium. The sequence continues at coordinate 449,768 of NZ_JADPJI010000005.1, read as the reverse complement.
TGCCGTAACTGAGCTACCGGATTATGACGCGATCATCTTCGGGACGCCGACGCGTTTCGGCAACATGGCCTCGCAGATGAAGAACTTTCTGGACCAGTGCGGTAGCCTCTGGTTCGAGAACAGGCTGGTGGGCAAGGTCGGCAGTGTCTTTACATCCACCGGCAGCCAGCATGGTGGCCAGGAAAGTACAATTCTGTCTGTTCATACCGTCCTGTTGCACCTGGGCATGGTTGTGGTCGGGCTGCCCTATACATTCAAGGGGCAGATGCGCATGGACGAGGTCACAGGCGGATCGCCCTACGGCGCGGCTACCCTGGCCGACGACGGCGGCGGCGGGGACCGTCAGCCAAGCGCCAACGAACTGGCAGGGGCGCGCTTTCAGGGGCGCCATGTGGCCGAGATTGCTCGCGCGCTGGCCGCTGCGCGGCTGAAAGCGGCGGCGTGATGGCAATCGCAGCATCTGCCCCGCGCTTGCGAGATCGACACTGGTCTGTGGTCAGCATCGTGGTGGGGTCCGGCGTGGTCGCCGCGATCCAGGTTGGGAAAGCCGCCATCGCTACGCCCATGCTGCAAAAGGACTTGGGCCTGGATCTCGCGGCTGCCGGTTGGCTGAGCGGGATATTTGCGATTCTCGGCGTCGTGGGCGGTATTCCCGCCGGCTCGCTGATCGCTCGTGCCGGAGACCGCCGGATCCTGACCCTCGGGCTCGCATCACTCATGCTGGGAGCCGTGATCGGCGCGATGGCGACGGGTTATGCAACACTTCTCGCCTCGCGCCTCCTGGAAGGCCTTGGATTCCTTATGGTCGCCGTTGCTGGGCCGGCGATCCTGTACAGGATGGTCCGGCCCGACCAACAACAGTTTGCGCTTGCTCTGTGGAGTTGTTTCATGCCGGCGGGGATGGCGCTCGCCATGCTCGGCGGAACGTTGTTCAGCGACTGGCGCGCTCTGTGGTGGGGCAGCGCCGGTCTTGCGGCCGTCGCTATCACGGCAGTGTGGATAGGTATCCCGGCTGCCCCAAAGCGCATCTCAGCATCGTTGAGGGGCACGATGCGGGATGCAATGCAAGTGGCGGCAGGCAAGGGGCCGCTTCTGCTGGCCGGATGTTTTGCCCTTTACAGCCTGATGTTCTTCGCGCTCTTCAGCTTCGTTCCGGTGCTGCTGATGGAGCGGATGAAGATCCCGCACGCCGCGGCCGGCTCGCTCAGTGCTCTGGCCACCGCAAGCAACATCATCGGCAACGTTGCGGCCGGCTACCTGCTCGCGCGTGGCGCCCGGCGTTCAGCACTGCTCGTCGCCCCCTATCTGATCATGGGGCTGTCGGGTCTCGGAATCTTCCTGCAGGTCTTCGGCGATATGCCCACTCTTCTGCTATGTATCCTCTTCGCGGCGGTTGGAGGCTTGATCCCGGCCGTCCTGATCTCATCGATCCCGTTGCTCGCGCCGTCCGCCACACTCGTTGCTGTGGTCACTGGTCTGGTGATGCAAGGGAGCAATCTCGGCCAAGTGGTCGGACCTGTGGCAGTGGGAAGTGCGGTCAAGGCCCACGGGTGGACAGCCGCAGCGGCCATCATCCTGATCTCTGCGCTGATTGCCGCGGTAGCCGCACTGTCCATCCGCTTCAATGACGGCGCGAGGCGCTGAGAAGCTACTGCTCGACCATCGCCTGCAGCCGCACCAGCTCGGCCTCGAGATCCCGCTCCACATCCGCCGCGCGGATCTCCAGCACGCGATAATCCCGCGCTTCCAGCCACGCCCGCCTTGACGCGCGGTCTGCCGCGATCGCCTCGCCCTCCCCCGGGTTGACCAGCTCGATCGCGATCCGATGCGGGAACGAGACGAAGTCCGGGATGTGCCGCCCGACCGGGGTCTGGCGCTTGAACCCGCCTGCGAAGCGGCGGTCGCGGGTCAGTGCCTGCCAGAGCAGGCGCTCGGCATCGGTCGGGTTGCGGCGGAGCAGGCGGGCGAGGCCGCGCACGGTCGAGCCACTGTCGGGCACGCCGCCTTGGCCGTGCTCGGCCAGCAGCGCGCGCAGACGCGTGGCCTGCTCGCCGTCGAGCACGCCGCCCTTGGCCGGGCCCTTGCGCCCTTCCGCGATCGCCATCACCACGCCGTGGAGCGTGTGCATGTCCTGCTTGGTCGGCTCCATGCGGGTGAAGATGTTGCGCAGGTTCACCAGCATGGTGTCGCGCTTCTCGGCCGGCCGCAGGAACTCGACTTTGTCGAGTTCGCGGATGAGATTGTCGAAGAAGGCCTGCATCTGGTGCTGCGAGGCGCGCTCGGAGCGCTCAGGCATGGCGTGCGGCAGTTCGCCGGACGTCGCCCGCTTGAACCATTCATAGCCGACCAGCAGCACGGCCTGGGCGAGGTTGAGCGAGGCGAAGCCCGGATTGACCGGGAAGGTGATGATGCGGTTGGAGAGCCCCACCTCCTCGTTGGTTAGCCCCCAGCGCTCGCGGCCGAACAGGATGCCGGCCTTGCCGCCGGTCGCGACGTGCCCCGCGATCTCGCTCGCCGCGGCCTCCGGGCCAACCACGGGCTTGGCCTGATCGTGGGGGCGCGCCGTTGTGGCGAACAGCAGGTCGAGGTCGGCGACCGCCTGCTCCACCGTGTCGAACAATTCGACCTTTTCCAGAATGTGGTCGGCACCGGCCGCGGCGCGCTGAGCGGCGATGTTGGGCCAGCCGTCCCTGGGGTTGACGATGCGCAGCGCGGAAAGCGCAAAATTGCCCATGGCGCGCGCGGCCATGCCGATGTTTTCGCCCAGCTGCGGCTCGACCAGGATGACGATGGGACCGCCGAGGGACAAACCCGCTTTGCTCTTGTCAGTCCCCGACATCTGATTCGCTTTCACTCTTCGTCTCAAGGCCTTGGCAAGGCCGCCTTAGGAATTGATTCAAGCCGCCCTTCCGGACGACCTCGTCCCGCTCGCCTGTCGTTTGCCTGTCCTGACAAAATTCTCAAGGGAAATAACGGGTTGGATTCGACTTTTGAATCTCGCCGGGATCGTGCTCCCCGGGCTCGGCCGAAGGCCGGCTACCGCCCCCATCCGGGCAAGCTGGATGAGCTAAAACTGCATAATCCCTTGGCTTTCGCCCGCCGGCTCCGGGTGCTAAGAGGCGGCGGATATTCCCGTGGCGCGCCGAAAGCGCCGTTCCAAGAGGCTTCCCCGATCATGGCAAAAATCAAGGTATCCAATCCCGTCGTCGAGCTCGATGGCGACGAGATGACCCGGATCATCTGGCAGTACATCAAGGACAAGCTGATCAACCCGTTCCTGGATGTCGAGCTGCAGTATTTCGACCTGGGAATGGAGTACCGCGACCACACCAACGATCAGGTGACCATCGACGCCGCCGAGGCCATCAAGAAGGTCGGCGTCGGCGTCAAGTGCGCCACCATCACCCCGGACGAAGCGCGGGTGAAGGAGTTCAACCTCAAGCAGATGTGGAAGTCGCCGAACGGCACGATCCGCAACATCCTCGGCGGCGTGATCTTCCGCGAGCCGATTATCTGCAAGAACGTGCCGCGCCTGGTTCCCGGCTGGACCAAGCCGATCATCATCGGCCGCCACGCCTATGGCGACCAGTATCGTGCCACCGACATCAAGTTCCCCGGCAAGGGTACGCTGACGATGAAGTTCGTCGGCGAGGACGGCACCGTCATCGAGAAGGAAGTGTTCAAGACCCCGGGCGCCGGCGTCGCGATGCAGATGTACAATCTCGACGACTCGATCATCGACTTCGCCCGCGCTTCGTTGAACTACGGCCTGCTGCGCAACTACCCGGTCTATCTCTCGACCAAGAACACGATCATGAAGATCTATGACGGCCGGTTCAAGGACATCTTCCAGGACATCTACGAGCGCGAATTCAAGAAGGAGTTCGACGCCAAGGGCCTGACCTACGAGCACCGCCTGATCGACGACATGGTGGCCTCGGCGCTGAAATGGTCCGGCGGCTATGTCTGGGCCTGCAAGAACTACGACGGCGACGTGCAGTCCGACACGGTGGCGCAGGGCTACGGCTCGCTCGGCCTGATGACCTCGGTCCTGCTCACTCCCGACGGCAAGACGGTGGAGGCCGAAGCTGCCCATGGCACCGTGACGCGCCACTACCGCGAGCACCAGAAGGGCAAGGAGACCTCGACCAACTCGATCGCGTCGATCTTCGCCTGGACCCGCGGCCTCGCCCACCGCGCCAAGCTCGACAACAATGCCGAGCTCGCCAAGTTCGCGAACACGCTGGAGAAGGTCTGCGTCGACACTGTCGAGGAAGGCTACATGACCAAGGACCTCGCGCTCCTGGTCGGCGCCGACCAGCGCTGGCTCTCGACCACCGGCTTCCTCGACAAGGTCGCCGAGAACCTCGGGAAGGCGCTGGCGGCGTAAGCCGTCCGCAATTTCGCCCGACTGGGCCTAACATCATCACGGGCCGCGCCTCAAAGCGCGGCCTATTTCTTTTTTGAGAGCTTTCGCGGAGATACGACCATGTCGATCAAGCTTGCCGTCCCGTGCCTGTTGCTGCTCGCTGGGTCGGCTGCGGGCGCCGAACCGCTCCCGGACGCCGTCGCGGCACCGGGCGAAAGCGTCGTGCTCAGCGTCCACGCCGAGGGCGCGCAGGTCTACGAATGCAAGGCGGGCGCTGACGGCAAGCTCGCCTGGGCTTTCCGCGAACCGATTGCGACGCTGCTCTCGGACGGCAAGACCATTGGCCGCCACTATGCCGGGCCGAACTGGGAGCACGCCGACGGCAGCGCCGTGGTGGGCAAGGCCATCGGCAACGCGCCGGGCCAAGCGGCCGCCGATATTCCCTGGCTGAAGCTGGAAGTCACCACCCACCGCGGCAACGGCGTGCTCACATCAGTCACCACCGTCCAGCGCATCAACACAAATGGCGGCAAGCTTGACGGCGCTTGCGGGAAGGCCGGCGAGTTCAAGAACGCGCCCTACTCGGCGGACTACATTTTCCTTCGCAGGGGATGATCGCAGCCGACCGGCTGCTCCGACTGCCGGCACAATCGAGCGCCAGCTCAGCGCTCCAGCAAGTCGCAGAGGCGATCCCTCAGGTTGGGATCGCGCAAGCCACGTCCTCGCCAAACGGGGCGCACGGGCTCACGCGCCAGTCATGGCTTTTTCGATCGCGCTCAGCGCCTCGGCCGCCTTGGCGCCGTCGGGGCCGCCGGCCTGCGCCATGTCGGGCCGGCCACCGCCGCCCTTGCCGCCCAGCGCTTCGGAGGCGACGCGCACCAGATTCACGGCGCTGAAACGCGCGGTAAGATCGGCGGTGACGCCGACCACGACACCGGCCTTGCCGTCCTCGGTGACGCCGACGATGGCGACGACGCCGGATCCGATCTGCTTCTTGCCGTCGTCGGCGAGGCTCTTGAGATCCTTCATCTCGATGCCCTCGACCGCGCGCGCCATCAGCTTGACGTCGCCGACCTCGCGCACGCCCGCTGCCGCGCCATTGCTTGCAGCCGCGCCGCCGCCCATCGCCAGCTTCTTGCGGGCATCGGAGAGCTCACGCTCGAGCTTCTTGCGCTCCTCCATCAGCGCGGCAATGCGCGCCGGCACGTCGTCGATGGACGTGCGCAGCTCGTTCGCCGCAGTCTTCGCCAGCGCCATGGTCTCGTTGGCGTGCCTGCGCGCATAATTGCCGGTCAGCGCCTCGATGCGGCGCACGCCGGAGGCCACCGCGCTCTCGCCCGTCAGCGTGATCAGGCCGATATCGCCGGTGCGCCGCACATGGGTGCCGCCGCAGAGCTCGACCGACCAGCCGAGCGCATTGGCGCCGCGCTCGCGCGCGGTCCTGCCCATCGAGACGACGCGGACCTCGTCGCCGTATTTTTCGCCGAACAGAGCGCGCGCGCCGGCTTCGCGGGCCTCGTCCACGCCCATGACGCGCGTGGTGACCTCGTCGTTCTCCAGCACCACGTCGTTGGCGATGTCCTCGACACGCGCGAGTTCCTCGGCCGTGATCGGCTTGGGATGCACGAAGTCGAAGCGCAGGCGATCCGGCGCGACCATCGAGCCGCGCTGGGCAATGTGGTCGCCGAGCACCTGGCGCAGCGCCTCATGAATGAGATGCGTTGCCGAATGATGCGCGCGGATCGAGGACCGCCTGGAATGCTCGACCTCGAGCTGCAGCGCGGTGCCGAGCTTCAGCTCGCCGCTCTCGACCGTGCCGACGTGAACGAAGAAATCGCCGAGCTTCTTCTGCGTGTCGGTGACGCGGAACTTGATCCCGCCCTCACCTGTCAGCACGCCGGTGTCGCCGACCTGACCGCCGGATTCTGCATAGAACGGCGTCTGGTTCAGCACGATCGCGCCGGTGTCGCCGGCGTTGAGGCTGGCAACCTCCCGGCCGTCCTTGACCAATGCGGAAACGACGCCCTCGGCGCTCTCGGTCTCGTAGCCCAGGAATTCGGTGGCGCCGAGCTTCTCGCGCAGCGGGAACCAGATCGCTTCGGACGCCGCCTCGCCAGACCCCTTCCAGGACTCGCGCGCCTTGGCCTTCTGGCGCTCCATCGCATCGGAGAAGGAAGCCTGGTCGACGCCGATGCCGCGCGACTTCAGCGCGTCCTGCGTCAGGTCGAGCGGGAAGCCGTAGGTGTCGTACAGCGTGAAGGCGACATCGCCGTCGAACATGTCGCCCTTCTTCAGGGACGCGCTCTTCTCGTCGAGGATGGTAAGGCCGCGAACCAGCGTCTTGCGGAAGCGGGTCTCTTCCAGCCGCAGCGTTTCCTCGATCAGATTCTCCGCGCGCATCAAATCGGGATAGGCCTGGCCCATCTCGCGCACCAGCGCCCAGACCAGCCGATGCATCAGCGGTTCTTGCGCACCGAGCAGCTGCGCATGGCGCATCGCGCGGCGCATGATCCGGCGCAGCACATAGCCGCGGCCCTCGTTCGAGGGCAGCACGCCATCCGCGACCAGGAAGGCCGAGGAGCGTAAGTGGTCAGCGATGACCCGGAACGAGGCCACGGTCTGCTCGTTCGGCCCGCTGCCGAGCGCGGACGACGTCGCATCGATTAAATGACGGAACAGATCGGTCTCGAACACGCTGTCGACGCCCTGCATGATGCAGGCCATGCGCTCCAGGCCCATGCCAGTGTCGATCGAGGGACGCGGCAGAGGCACGCGCTCCTCCTTCGTCACCTGCTCGTACTGCATGAACACGAGATTCCAGAATTCGAGGAAGCGGTCGCCATCCTCTTCCGGCGAGCCCGGAGGCCCGCCCCAGATGTGCTCGCCGCGGTCGATGAAGATCTCCGAGCACGGGCCGCACGGGCCGGTGTCGCCCATCGCCCAGAAATTGTCCGACGTCGGAATGCGGATGATGCGGTCGTCGGAGAAGCCCGCGATCTTCTTCCACAGACCGGCCGCCTCGTCGTCGGTGTGGTAGACCGTGACCAGCAGCTTGTCCTTCTTGAGCCCGAACTCCTTGGTGATCAGCGTCCAGGCGAGCTCGATCGCCCGCTCCTTGAAGTAGTCGCCGAAGGAGAAGTTGCCGAGCATCTCGAAGAAGGTGAGATGGCGCGCGGTGTAGCCGACATTGTCGAGATCGTTGTGCTTGCCGCCGGCGCGCACGCATTTTTGCGACGTGGTGGCGCGCTGATAGGGCCGCTTCTCGACGCCGGTGAAGACGTTCTTGAACTGCACCATGCCGGCATTGGTGAACATCAAGGTCGGGTCGTTGCGCGGCACCAATGGCGAGGACGACACGATCTCGTGGCCGTTCTCGGCAAAGAAGTTCAGAAAGGTCGACCTGATCTCGTTGACGCCGCTCATGTTCATCCAATCGGGTGTGCTTGGACCCGCTTCTCGCCATCCAAACCGTAACGTTAAGGCTGATATCTGCGGGCCAAAGCGCTTTTAGACAAGGCCAGCTTCGCTGTCCAGAAACTGTGCAGAGAGATCAGAGGGTTGCCGTATCAGCGCAATCCGGTTGAAAGGCACAGAAGTCGCGTTGACAGGCTTGGCCGCCCTGTGGTCTGTACCCATCTGTATCGTACGGCCACGTCGGGAGAGACCGGCTTTAGGCAGCCGGCGCCGAAGGAGCAACCGCCCCGGAAACTCTCAGGCAAAAGGACCGCGTGGCTTTGACAGCATCTGGAAAGAGGCGCCGACGGGTCTAGACCCGGATGGCACCCGCCGACGGGATAATACTCTCAGGCACAGCGACAGATGGGGCTTCGACTGGTTGGCTCAGGGAATCGTCCCTGGGGAACCGCCGAGGGCCCCTGTGATGCTAGCTCGCGACGACCAAGACTCCCTGAAACGTACGCCCCTTCACGGGCTTCATGTCTCCCTCGGCGGCAAGATGGTGCCGTTCGCGGGCTATGACATGCCCGTGCAATACCCCGCGGGCGTGCTGAAGGAGCACCTCCATACCCGAGCCGCCGCCGGCCTGTTCGACGTCTCCCACATGGGCCAGCTCGCGCTGCGGCCGAAGTCCGGCAAGGTCGAGGACGCGGCCCGCGCGCTGGAGCGGCTGGTGCCGCAGGATGTCGTGGCGATTGCCGAGTGGCGGCAGCGCTACGCCCAGTTCACCAATGCGGATGGCGGCATTCTCGACGATCTCATGGTCGCAAATTTCGGCGATCACCTGTTCCTGGTCGTCAACGCCGCCTGCAAGGCCGAAGACGAGGCGCATCTGCGCGCGAATCTCTCGGATGATTGCGTCATCGAGTCCCTCGCCGACCGCGCGTTGATCGCGCTGCAGGGCCCGAAGGCGGAAGCGGTGCTGGCGAAATTATGTGCAGAGGCGCCGTCCATGACATTCATGGATGCCGGCCCGCGCAAGATTGCCGGCATCGACTGCTTCGTCTCGCGCTCCGGCTACACCGGTGAAGACGGTTTTGAAATTTCGGTTCCCGCAGGCGACGCCGAACGTCTCTCAAAGATGCTGCTCGAAAGTCCCGACGTGCTGCCGATCGGGCTGGGCGCGCGCGACAGCCTGCGGCTGGAAGCTGGGCTCTGCCTCTACGGCCACGACATCGACACCGCCACAACGCCGGTCGAGGCCGCGCTGGAATGGTCGGTGCAGAAGAGCCGCCGCAGCGGCGGCGCGCGTGCCGGCGGCTTCCCTGGCGCGGAAAAAATCCTCGCTCATTTTGATAACGGTGCATCTCGCCGCCGCGTCGGTCTGCTTGCCCTGGGCCGCGCACCGGTGCGCGAGGGCGCGCTCCTGTTCGCGGATGAGGCGGCAGGCGCGCCGGTCGGACAAGTCACATCAGGCGGCTTCGGCCCGAGCCTGAATGCGCCGGTGGCGATGGGCTACGTGCCTGTGAGCCTCGCCGCACTCGGCACAAAACTGTTCGCCGAAGTGCGCGGCCAGCGACTGCCGCTGCAGGTCGCCGCCATGCCCTTCGTCAAAAACACCTACAAACGCTGATACATGATGGGATTGAGCACAGCTGGCGGCCCCAAGGTCACCTCTCCCCAGCGGGGAGAGGTCGGATTGCGCCTGGCGATGCGAAGCATCGTCCAGTGCAATCCGGGTGAGGGGCCGCAACCCTCAGGGAGACCGGATCCCCTCACCCGTATCGCATCTCTCGATGCGATACGACCTCTCCCTATGGGAGAGGTAAACCCAGCCCGCCGCTTTCAGCCAAACTTCACCGCTCCAAGGAAACGACAATGACCACGACGCTGTACACCTCCGACCATGAATGGCTGGCCATTGAGGGCGATGTCGCCACAATCGGCATCACCGACTACGCCCAGCAGCAGCTCGGCGACGTCGTGTTCGTCGAACTGCCCAAGGCCGGCCGCGCGCTGAAGAAGGCGGAAGCCGCCGCCGTCGTGGAATCGGTGAAGGCCGCATCCGACGTCTACGCCCCTGTGACGGGCGAGGTGCTTGAGGCCAATGCCGAGCTCGCCGCCGAGCCGGCGCTGGTGAACTCGGACGCGCAAGGCAAGGCCTGGTTCTTCAAGATCAAGATTGCCGACAAGAGCGAGCTCGGCGGCCTGATGGATGAAGCCGCCTACAAGGCACACACGGCTTAAGGACGATGGAGCAAGCGATGACCGCGCACCGCAAGACCAACGGCGACCCCGCCGCAAGTTTCGTTCGCCGCCACATCGGCCCGTCGGCGCGCGACGTCACCGCAATGCTCGAAACGGTCAGCGCCAAGAGCGTCGATGCCTTGATGGCGGAGACGCTGCCCGCCTCGATCCGGCAGGCCGCTCCGCTCGACCTCGGCAAGGCGCTCAGCGAGCCCGAGGCGATTGCGCACATGAGCGAGCTCGCAAGCCTGAACCAGGTCTTCACCTCGCTGATCGGCCAGGGCTATTCCGGCACGATTTTGCCCGCGGTGATCCAGCGCAACATTTTGGAGAACCCGGCCTGGTACACGGCCTATACGCCCTATCAGCCTGAGATCAGCCAGGGCCGGCTGGAAGCGCTGCTCAACTTCCAGACCATGATCTGCGATCTCACCGGGCTCGACGTCGCCAACGCCTCGCTGCTCGATGAAGCCACCGCCGCCGCCGAAGCCATGGCGCTCGCCGAGCGGCACTCGCAGGTAAAGGCAAAGGCTTTCTTCGTCGACAAGGACGTGCGTCCGCAGACGCTGGCTGTGATGCGCACCCGCGCCGAGCCGCTGGGCTGGGAGCTGATCGTCGGCGATCCCCTCACAGATCTCGAGAAGAGCGAGGTGCTTGGCGCGCTGCTGCAATATCCTGGAAGCTCGGGCGCCGTGCGTGACCTCCGGCCTGCGATCGCGGCACTGAAGGCCAAGGGCGCGCTCGCGATCATGGCCGCCGATCTCTTGGCGCTCACGCTGCTTGCCTCGCCCGGCGAGCTCGGTGCCGACATCGCGATCGGTTCGGCGCAGCGCTTTGGCGTGCCGATGGGCTATGGCGGACCACACGCTGCCTATATGGCGGTGCGCGATGCGCTGAAGCGCTCGCTGCCCGGCCGCATCGTCGGCCTCTCCGTGGATTCGCGCGGCATGCCGGCCTATCGCCTCGCGCTGCAAACCCGCGAGCAGCACATCCGGCGCGAGAAGGCGACCTCCAACATCTGCACCGCGCAGGTGCTGCTCGCCGTGATCGCCTCGATGTACGCGGTCTATCACGGCCCCGAAGGCCTTTCGCAGATCGCGCGGAACGTCCATCGTCGCACCGCCGTGCTCGCGAGCGGCCTGCGCAAGCTCGGCTTTGCGCTGCAGTCCGACACTTTCTTCGACACGCTCAGCGTCGATGCTGGCGCCAGGCGCGCCGAGATCATCGCCCGGGCCGCGGCCGAGAAGATCAATCTCGGTGTCAGCGAGACCAGCTTGCGCATCGCGCTCGACGAGACCACCACGCCCGCGACGGTCGAAGCGGTCTGGCGCGCCTTCGGCGGCACGCTTGCCTATGCCGAGATCGACGCGGAGACGCGCGAGGCGCTGCCGGACGGCTTGAAGCGCGCGACGCCTTTCCTCACTCATCCCGTGTTCCACGCGCATCGCTCGGAGACCGAGATGCTGCGTTACATGCGTAAGCTCAGTGACCGCGACCTTGCGCTTGACCGCGCCATGATCCCGCTGGGATCCTGCACCATGAAGCTGAACGCGACCACCGAGATGATGCCGCTGACCTGGCCTGAGTTCGGCTCGTTGCATCCTTTCGCCCCGCCCGAGCAGGCACGCGGCTATTACGCGTTGTTCGCGCGCCTGGAAAAGTGGCTGTGTGACATCACCGGCTATGACGCGATCTCGCTGCAGCCGAATTCGGGCGCGCAGGGCGAATATGCCGGGCTTTTGGCCATCCGCGGCTATCATGCCGCGCGCGGCGAGACACACCGCAAAATCTGCCTGATCCCCTCCTCCGCCCATGGCACCAACCCGGCTTCGGCCGCGATGGTCGGCATGGACGTGGTGGTGGTCGCCTGTGAGAAGAACGGCGACGTCGACGTCAATGATCTCCGCGCCAAGGCCGAGAAGCACTCCAAGGATCTCGCCGCGGTCATGATCACCTATCCCTCGACCCACGGCGTGTTCGAGGAGCATATCCGCGAGATCTGCGACATCGTGCACCGCCATGGCGGCCAGGTGTATCTCGACGGCGCCAACCTCAACGCGCAGGTCGGCCTGAGCAGGCCCGGCGACTACGGCGCCGATGTCAGCCATCTCAATCTGCACAAGACCTTCTGCATCCCGCATGGCGGCGGCGGCCCGGGCATGGGCCCGATCGGCGTAAGAGCGCATCTCGCGCCGTTCCTTCCGGGTCATCCCGTGACGCGGGCAGACGCGCCGGTCGGCCCGGTCTCGGCCGCGCCGTTCGGCTCGGCGTCGATCCTCACCATCTCCTACATCTACATTCTGATGATGGGCGGCGAAGGCCTGAAGCGCGCGACCGAGATCGCGATCCTCAACGCCAATTACATCGCAGCAAGGCTCGATCCGCACTTCCCGGTGCTCTACAAGAACGAAAAGGGCCGCGTCGCGCATGAATGCATCGTCGATCCCCGCGCGCTGAAGACGACGTCCGGCGTCACCGTCGACGACATCGCAAAGCGCCTGATCGACTACGGCTTCCACGCGCCGACCATGAGCTTTCCGGTGCCGGGCACGCTGATGATCGAGCCGACCGAGTCGGAATCCAAGGCCGAGCTCGACCGCTTCTGCGATGCCATGATCGCGATCCGGAAAGAAATCGCCGAGGTCGAAGACGGCCGCTTCAAGATCGAAGCCTCGCCGTTGCGCAACGCCCCGCACACCGTGCACGACATCGCGGACGACAATTGGAGCCGGGCCTACACCCGCGCCGAGGGCTGCTTCCCCGCAGGCAGCTCACGCATCGACAAATACTGGAGCCCTGTGGGGCGGGTCGACAACGTCTATGGTGATCGCAATCTGGTGTGCTCCTGCCCGCCGGTGAGCGATTACGCGGAAGCGGCGGAGTAGGACCCGGAAGGTCTCGTAAGGCGGGCAAAGCGACAGCGTGCCCACCACCTTTGCATGCAGTGAAAGATCGTGGGCACGGCGCTTGCGCGCCTTTGCCCACCCTACGGCACCGAATGCGCCGCTAAAGCATGATCCGGAAAAGTGCGCAGCGGTTTTCCGAAAAGATCATGCTTGAACAACAACCTGAAGCGCGATGGCGATTCATCCTAATCGCATCGCCCTTTACGGCGCAATCAACAACCGGCATTCGCGATCCCACCGCCAGAGCCGCTCGTTGGTCAACTCGGTGCCGCCCCACCAACGTCTGATCGGGTTGTGCCGCCACATGTCTTCCTCGCGGGCTAGAAGCGAACGCCCGAGTTCAGTCAGCGTGACCTTCCACTCGCTCCTGCCGAAGTAGCGGTCCTCATTGTCGAACGCCGGATCGCCCAACATGACTGGCGGCACCGAATGTTCCGCAAGTTCGAGCAAGGCCTCGCGCGCTTCGTGTTCTTCGAGCACATTGCGAAGCCACCTCGCCTCTTCGACGACCCTTGGGTCGGTGTACCCGTCGTTCACAAATTCCAACAAATCCATTTCGCTGGCACTGAGTCCCGTGGTGCTGTCCGGAAGCTCTTCGAACATCGCAATAAGTGCCGATCGAAGTCTCGGCAGGACCGTCATATCCGTCATCAGCAGATCGAAACAGGGGCCCGGCGTGTCAGCCCGATAGGCCCGCCAGGCGCGGCTTGCCGTCACCAAATGATTCTCGGTCACCTTGACGACCGGCAGTTTCCATTTTGCGACCGCCTCCGGAGCATAGTTTGCAACCATGTCGTCTGTATGCACCAGGCTCAGCTTGGTCGTGATCTCCCTGTAGGGACGAAGCAAGTCGAGCAGCCAGACCAGCACGAGTTGATCGTTCGGCCGCACGTCGGCCCACACTTCGATCGAGTCGAACTTCTCGCAGAGCTGAAGAAAGCCGATGTCCGGCGAGCCGAAGCCGATCAGCGAATTTCGTTCCACATCGTCGAGCCAATGATCGCCCGTTCTGGAATGCTTCGCAGAACGTGGCTCCAGCGCTATCGCGAGTTCTTCCTCGGACGGCAATCGGCCCCAGACGAAGCGCACGGAAAAGCCGAGGGCGATATTTGCCAAGTTGGAGCGGCCAAGCACAGCGGCCGCTCCATGGTTCGTTGCCAGGATCAAATGTGACACGTTGCCTCTCAGAATTGATTATGCAATGCAGCAACACCTGGAGCCACACGCACGCTCAGTCAGGCGCGACCAACAATCGGCGTTCGCGATCCCACCGCCAGAGCCGTGCGTTGGTCAACTCGGTGGCGCCCCACCAGCGGTGGATGGGGTTGTCGCCGCCGAAATCCTCTTCTCCTGCCAACACCGCCTTCCCGAGATCCGTGAGCCGCAAGCGGGACTGCTTGTATCTTGCGTAACGGAGGGGATCATCATGTAGGGCCAACGTGAATGGCCCCTCCTCCAGTCCGGATACGGCCGGCACCGGACATCGCGCGAGCCCATCGAGCAGCGCTCCGACCTCCCAGTAGTCGAAAGCGCGCCGCTCGTTGAGTTTCTGATGTCCCGGGAAGACGTCAAAGGGATGCACCTCGCCCGGTGCGATCAATTGCAGTATCCGCATTTCCGTTGCGCCAAGACCATTTGTGACGCCCGGAAGCTCTTCGAGCAGGTCAAGGGCGCAATGCTGCAGCCGCGGAAGCCGACTCAAATCCGCGTCGATGAGGTCGAACCAGGCCTGCGGCGTCGACGCGCGATAGGCCCGCCACGCACGACGCGCCAGTTCAAGGCGATCCTGCGTGAGCTCGACAATCGGCGGGTTCAGCTTCGCAAATCGCTCGGGGCCGGCGTCGCTCGCGGCGCCGTCCAGCTGACGCATCACGAGCTTGGAAGCCGCCTCTTTCTCGCCGCCGCAGAGGTCGAGCAGCCACAGCAGAATCAATTGCGCATTTGGCTCGGGCCCGATCCACAATTCGGCCGACTCGCATTCCGACAGCAGCTCGATCAGCCCACGGTCTTTCACTGCGGACATTTCCAGGCGCCAGGGCGGCGTATCATGCAACCAATGAAGACCGCGACGCTGCATGCTGCGCGGCGCGAAGAACGCCGCCAGCTCCGTCTCTGACGGCAGCGGTCCCCAGACAAGCCGGCGCTCGATCGCAATGACGACATCGGCCAGGCCGGCGCATTGCAGGGCACCAGCAGAGGACGAATCCGTTGTCAGAATAAGGCGCGTCATGGGCGGATGGCGCCAGGCCAGCGAATGCCCCAGTCAGACCAATGATCACCGGGTGGAAGCGATTCCGAACGCGCTGCAAAATATGCGGCGAGCATTTCGGATGAAGGCAATGGCCCCCACGGAAAGCGAAATGAAAACGCAACGACAATTTCCGCCAACCCCGATGTGGCAAGCTGATGTCCGGACGAACTGGTCAAGATCAGACGCTTCATCGCATCACCCGATCAACGCAATGCCAAACGAAAACAGGCGCCGATGACGTCGGCAACTCAACGTCCTCAGCGCCCGCTCCTCGCGAAACTATCCGCGTTTAAGGTTAGTCCTCCGCCGGCTCCTCGCCGTCGGCATCACGCTCGGGGGGGCCGGCGAGGATCTGCTCGGCGATCAGGCCGGAGTTCTGGCGGATCGAGGTCTCGATTTTGGCTGTGATGTCGGGATTGGCCTTCAAGAACGCTTTCGAGTTCTCGCGGCCCTGGCCGAGACGCTGGCTGTCATAGGAGAACCAGGCGCCTGATTTCTCGACGATGCCGGCCTTGACGCCGAGATCGAGGATCTCGCCCATCTTGGAGACGCCCTCGCCGTACATGATGTCGAACTCGACCTGCTTGAAGGGCGGCGCCAGCTTGTTCTTCACCACCTTGACGCGGGTGGTGTTGCCGACCACCTCGTCGCGCTCCTTGATCGCGCCGATGCGGCGGATGTCGAGGCGGACTGAGGCGTAGAACTTCAGCGCGTTGCCGCCGGTCGTGGTCTCGGGCGAACCGTACATCACACCGATCTTCATCCGGATCTGGTTGATGAAGATCACCATGGTGTTGGACTTGTTGATCGAGGCCGTCAGCTTGCGCAGCGCCTGGCTCATCAAACGGGCCTGAAGACCCGGCAGCGCATCGCCCATCTCACCCTCGAGCTCAGCCTTCGGCACCAACGCCGCGACCGAATCGACCACCAGTACGTCGACGGCGCCGGAGCGCACCAAGGTGTCGCAGATTTCCAGCGCCTGTTCGCCGGTGTCCGGCTGGGAGATCAGGAGCTCGTCGATGTTGACCCCGAGCTTCCTCGCATAGACCGGGTCGAGCGCGTGCTCGGCATCGATGAAGGCGCAGATGCCGCCCTTCTTCTGCGCTTCCGCCACCGTATGCAATGCCAGCGTGGTCTTGCCCGAGGATTCCGGCCCGTAGATCTCGACGACGCGTCCCTTCGGCAGGCCGCCGATGCCAAGCGCGATATCCAGCCCGAGCGAGCCTGACGACACCGCCTCGACATCCATCGAGCGGTCGTTCTTGCCGAGCTTCATCACCGAGCCCTTGCCGAACTGCCGCTCGATCTGCGAGAGCGCGGCGGCCAGAGCTTTACTCTTGTCCATGGAAGATCCTTCGACGATACGCAGGGCAGTGGTGGACATTGGGTCGTGCTCCTTATGGCGAGGATTCGCGTGAGGGACAAACGGTTGCGAGGCGGCTCGGCGACAAAAGCAATGTACCCCATTTGTTCCAGGTTCGCAATATGTTCTTTTGCGGCCTTTCACCCCCCAGGCGCATTCTGCGCACAACTGAACAGACGCCGTTCCGTTTATGGATCCTAATCGATCGTCACCGCACGGGCCGTGGCTGCATCGGGGATGCGAACGCTGATTCCGCTCCCGCCGTCCTCCCCACGGAAAGGAGCGCGCCATGTTCAAGCGACGACGTTTCAAGCAACAACTGACCCTTCAAGACCGGCTCTCCGCATGGGTGAAGCAGGTCAAGGAAGACGCCTCCAGGCTTCCAGCCGGCCCTGAAAGGGACGCTCTGCTCAAGAAGGCGCGCCAGGCCGAGCTGGCAAATCATCTGCACGACTGGGTCAGTTCCTCCGGGCTGCAACCGCCGAAATAGCGCGGCCACAGGCGTGCCTCTCGTCCGGTCCCCCTGGGGCGGGAGATGCGCAAAGGCGTGGGGCACATTCAATGGTATCTTAATACTACCTGCAAGTTGCTGAAAGTGCAACGGAATTTCCATGCGCCCTACTGTGCATGGGGTTGTTTTCCAGTTTTGAGAATGGCGGCACGCCTGCCCCCATCATCGCGGGGACACGGCCGCCCGCCCGCTGTCCTACAGCAGCGCCAGCAGCACGAGGCCGAGGACCAGCACCGCGAAGCCAGCCGCTGTCGCGGCGGCGAATGACCGCTCTACGTTATCCATCATGCCACCCCATTGCCGGCGTGCCACGTTTCCCCCATGGCTGCGCCGAGCGCTGTGGAATCTTGCCGACGGGTGTGTCCGCAGTTGTGCGAACGGATGTCGAAATTTGGACGGGTGCGGGGCCAGTCTGCGGTCCCGGGAGGCGCGCGGAAATTGGCCGCCTGTCAGGCTGCCGTAAGCGGAGCCCGCTAGGATGATGCGGCTATGGTGTTGCAGCCCAGCACCTCAGCCTCCAATAACTCTCTGCCCCGCTTGGCTCTCCCAGGCGGGGCTTTTTCATGCCTGGCTGCCGGCGCGCGGATCACTTTCCTCCAGCGTCAGACGCAGCGCGAAGGCGCGGATCGCAGGCGCCGCCAGCAGCACGATCGGCAGCATCGCGGCCCAGGCGATCAGCCACGACGCCATCCAGTGCGCAACGCAGATCATCGCGCCGCCTGCGGGAAGGCTGGCGATCCCCGCCGCGATCAGCGAGGTCAGTCCGGACTGGATGATTCCGAAGACGAAGTGACTGTAGCGGCGGGGAATGCCGAGCATGACGGGCCCATGTTGCTTCCGGTCATCACGCCAAGCAAAGCACATGCCGCAGCTTGCACGGGGAACGCGCGCCTTGGCGGGAACCACCCCTGGGCGGGCTCGATCGGTGCACGAACACAACCGGGCCGGAGCCCAGGAACTCTGTTCATGGTCGGAGAACCACGGGGGCCTGACAGGTCGCCTGACGGATTTTTCTCGTCTCGGGAATATTATGCCGGCCAGCATGTTAGCAACCGTGGACGTGAATCGTGGAGGCCACCATGAATCACAGGGGCATCGAGTTCACCGTTGCCAAGACGGCGATACCCGGCATCTGGCAGTGGCAGTTCCGCATCGGCGAGCAGATCAAGTCCGGCAGGACCGAGACGAAAATCGACCTGCTCGCGATCCGCCGCGTGCAGCTGCGCATCGATCGGGAGCTGAAGCGATGGGTCGGACGGCCCCCTGAACCGCCGGCCAGATGAGATCGGCGGTCTCATCCGTAGCCGACCGGAATTGATCTGACGCTGGTTTGTGATTGGAGTGCGCGCGCCCATGGCCTTGGGGACGAGGCCATCCCGCGCGCAATTCGGTGCCAGCATGCCACGCTATTTCTTTCGAATCCGGAATGGCCGTTATTCCGGCTGCGCTGACCAGGCGACGGAATTTGTCGACCGCGATTCGGCCTGGAAAGAGATGACGAGCGTCTGCGCCGACATGACCGCCGGCCTTGCCCGCAAGCTCCAGGAAAACTCCGAATGGCATATGGAGCTGCTGGACGAGGCCAAGGAGCCGGTGTTCCGGATCCGCATCGTCGCCGAAACCCTCGACTAGCAACGCCTCCGGATCAAGCCCGCTTCAGTCCGCGCTGGGCAGCCGCCGCATGGTGAACTCGATGTCGCCGCCGGGCAGTTCGCGCCAGGTCTCGACGGCGCTCATATAGCCGGCCTTGGGGTAGCGGGCGAAGAACGCCTGCGCCCGCTCCCGCGCCGCCGCGCGCGGCAGCGTGAAGGTCTCGCGCAGATAGCCGTCGCCGACCGGCTGGCCGGCCGGCTTGCGCCGGCGCGCCATCCGCTCGGCAAGATCCCGCGGACGATCGGCCATGCCCCGCCCTCCTCTACGCAATACGCTCGCAGCCAATGTAGGGTGCGGGACGGATGAAGAGGAGTCCTGTTCGAAAGGCGTCCTTGCCGCCCCCGGAACGGGGCTGCGTCAGTTGGCAGCCGTGCCGGACTTCTTCTTCGGCGCGCCAGTCGCGGCCGAGGCCTTCGGCGCCGCCGACTGTTTCGGGGGATCGGAGCGCATGCCGCCCCAGGGATCGTTGGACGCCTTGGTGTCCGGAATCTTCTTCAGCGTTTCCTTGTACGCCTTGTCACGCTCGGCTTCGGCGGCCCTCTCCTCCGGCGTCTTGCTCGGGGCATCCTGCAGCAAATTGAGTTGGGGCATTTGCGCGTAGGCAGGTCCCGCCACCACAGCCAGCACCGCGGCCAAACGGAAAAGCTTCATCGTCTACTCCTTGATCATCCATGAGGCACGGATCGCCCGCGCCTTGTCATCCTTGTCGCGGCCGGTCGTGACCGCCGGAGCAGTTTGGGGCCCGCTAGAGCCGATCCGATCGGCACGATTTGGGCCCGTGCAGCCAGTCATCCCAGATCGGGCCGCATTTGGTGCACCCGCTCAGCGCGAGGCCGAGCGCGACCATAGAGAAGATGAGGACACACTGACGCAACATCATTCACCCCTGCCCAAGCCAGGCATCATACCGGCCCAAGTCAGGCATTTTCAAGCCGACGGGACCGGCGCGAGACCGGTGACTTTGCCGCGCCAATGCGCGCACAATGCCCGAGACATCAGGCAATACAGGAGAGTGCGACAGCAATGCAAATGCAGCCAGACGCCGAATTCGGCCTCCCTGACGCCAAACGCATCCTCGGCGAGGTTTTTGCGCCCTGGGTCCAGGATCTCAACCTCGCCGTCGAGCGCATCGAGCACGCGCAGCCGGCGGATGTGCCGGACTGGCAGCCAGGCGCGCTCCTGCGCATGCCGTTTTCGGAGCGGCTGTGCCGGAACGGCGGCGTGGTCTGCGGCCAGGCCCTGATGGCGCTCGCCGACACCGCGATGGTGATCGCGATCCTCGCTGCCAATCGCGGTTATCGCCCCATGACCACGGTCGACCAGACCACGCATTTCATGCGCGCGGTCTCCTCAATGGACGTACTGGCGGACGCGCGCGTGGTGCGGCTCGGACGCACCATGAGCTTTGGCCGCGTCACGCTGCTCTCGGCTGGCGACAACAAGCCGGTGGCGATGGTGTCGAGCGCGTTCGCAATGCTGCCGGGCTGAACATCATCTCAAAAGAAGAGAGCCGCGTGAGCGCAAAGCGCACCGCGGCTCTCCATTTGCCTGGCCGCTCCAACGTCGTAAACGAAGTCTGAAGCGCGGTGCAAGTAGCGCCAGTATTGAGTTTAGTTCAACGTAATTTCTATGCACTATTTCACAATCATCGTAATGGATCGACGCGATGATCGAGAAACGTGCTGCACAGCGTTACCGTGTTTTCAAAGGTGGAACGATCACCTTTCAAAACAACGGCATCCCTTGCACGGTGCGAAACATGTCGGCGGGCGGCGCGGCCATCGACCTCGACGCCCCCCTCAAATTGCCGCCCTCGTTCACGCTTTCGATCGCGTGCGACGATGTCGTGCGGAATTGCCGCACAGTTTGGCGCAGTGACAAGCGCATCGGCCTCGCCTTCGTGCAATAGCGCGCGCGATGTGAACGGTTCGCATCGCATCCACAGCAGGATAGATTGCGTGATGGACGTCAGCGCAGCCTTGCAGGCACGGCGAGCGCAATCAGCTCGTTGAAGCGCGAGCAGGAGATCAGGTGCCGTCCGCGGACAGCCGGCTCGCCTCGATCTGCTCGTCGCGTCACCTCGGGCGGGCGCACGGGGGGATCGCCGCTGCGGAATTCGAATGATCCGAACCAGAGGCCGCCTATTTCGGCTTCTTGGCGGGTTCGCTCGGGCGGGCTCCGCCCCAGGGGTCGTACTTGTCCTTAGGCTCGGGAATGCGCTCGAGCGCGGCCTTGTAGGCCTTCTCGTCGACCTTGGGCTTGTTGTCCGTCGGCTTGGCCGGGTCAGCTGCTGGCCGCCGGCCCTGCGCCTGGGCGGAGGCAACCGTCAGCGCCAGCACGGCGGCCGCTATGACCAAAATCCTCATTGCTGCAATCCCCCTCGACTGGGGTACAAACTTAGCCTGCAATCCCGGAATATGAAATGCCGCGAATTCCAGCACTTCAGCAAATCCTGATCGCCAGGGACTTCGCCGGATCGCATTGCTGCCTATCTGTTGGCCCGCAGGGGACCTTCACGGATGTTGCGGATTATTGCTCATGCGGCGCTGCTCGCCAGCGCGCTCGCGCTCGGTGCCTGCGGCTTTGCCGACAGCCGCGCGCCTGTGCCTGAGTTCATGCGCATGAAGGAGGTCGAGCAGCCGCCGCCCGAAGCGCCTCCCGACGTCAGGCGCGTGGTACGCGAGCAGATCGATGTCGTCTTCCTGACCACCTCCTATCCGCGCGAGGTGCACGTCGCTCCGCCCCATCGTGAGGTGCGCGGACCGGGCTGGACCTCCTGCGTGCGCGCCCAGCTCACTTCCGCCACCGGCACTTCGCTCGCTGCCCAGACCTACATCGTGACCATAACAGGCGGAAAGGTCGTCGACCGCCGGCGTGCGGAAGCCGACGACATCTGCGGGACCGAGACTTACGAGCCGATCTAGGAACCGCCTCGAAGACGGGCAGTTCCGGGAAAAACCGGCATCGCGGACGGGAACGATCACCGCCTCCCCTTCTTGTTACCGCCGAGGGCAGTTTCGAGGAGGACAGGATGAAGACATTTACGATTGCGCTTTTGGCGGGCGTCGCTGCTTTGGCAGCCGCGTCCAGTGCGAAGGCGTCCGATATTTACACAAGCAGCGAGTACGCCAATCCGGATCTGGTCCAGCAGGTACGGCTTGTCTGCGACGACGCCGGCCGCTGCTATCGCACGCGCGGGGGTTCGCGCGTGATCGTGCGCGAGTCCTATAATTCCATGCCGCGCGAGCGTTATTACGAGCGCCGGTCGTATCATCGCGACTGGGATGACGGCCCGCGCGCCGGCGTCGGCATTCGGGCGCCTGGCGTCAGCGTCGGCGTGGGTGTCGGCGACGACCGCTGGTAGTACCGCGAGGTAAGGCAAAAGGGACCGGACGAAGATCGTCGTCCGGTCCGTTTCGTGTCATCGGGAATGTCGTTCCGCATCTTTCTGCATGTTGGCGGAGATCTGGCTGACGATTCAGGATAGTTCTCGTCCGTGATCTCTACTCTCTGCAATGACCTCAGGTTTCGAGTGGATCGGCCGGCGCGACGAAGCGCGTCAGCGACGGCAGGTTGGCGACAAAGCGCGCGAGCATCATGCCGGCACACATCGCCGCGACGAAGATGAGGGCGGAAGAAGAACCGAATCCGAGCGCCGTCAGCGCCGGCCCCGGACAGAACCCCGCCAATCCCCAGCCGATCCCGAAGGATCGCGGGACCTGCGACGATTCTGGAGTCGATGTCGGTTCGCGTTGGGAGATAGAACCGTTCGGCCAAAAACGGACGCGCGCGCCGCAGGATACGGCCAAAGCCGATGAAGGTCACAGCCACCGCACCGGCCATCACGAAGGCAAGGCTCGCATCCCATGTCCCCGCCGGAATGCCACCAACGTCGAGGAAGTTCAGAACCTTCGCTGGGTCGGACATGCCGGAGACGATGAGACCGAGACCAAAGATCAGGCCGATCACGAATTGAATGAAGATGGCCATCGGCGTCAGCTCCAGTGCCGCATGACGAAGACGGTCGCCATGCCGGCTGCCATGAAGATGCCGGTCGCAGCCAATGAGCGCGGCGAGAGCCGCGACAGGCCGCAGACGCCGTGGCCGGAGGTGCAGCCGCTGCCCCACACCGAGCCAAAGCCGGTGAGCAGTCCGCCGACAATCAGGATGACTGTTCCCGCCTCGATCGTCTGTAGCGGCAGGCTTCCCGTGGCGAGCCGCACCAGCACGGGTGCGGCGACAAGCCCCGCGACGAAGGCCAGCCGACCCGCGAATTCACCGTCCTCGTAGGGCGGAAACAGCCGTGCCGCGATGCCGCTGACCCCGGCGACCCGTCCCCTCGCCCACATCAGCAGGACTGCGGACAGGCCGATCAGTGCGCCGCCCACAAGCGAAGCCATTGGCGTGAAAGACGTTGCAACCATTCGACCCTCCGGACCGAGCGCACCTCTCGCGCGCAGCGAAGACCATTATATCAGTTGTCGTGCCTACCCGCGGCGGCGCTTCGCAGCATCTCGGCAAGAATGCGCGCATTCAGCTTGGTCAAATCCAGGCGGGACGGCCAGACGATAAGGCAGCATGCGCATCCAGGGGCCTGCCGCCGCATGCTCAACGAGGCGTTAATATTGTTGCTCGAATTGAAGCGGCGTCCCAACGGTATTTTTCACTCTTTGCGCTAAGGATGACCCGCGTAACACGGGCTCGGCCCGCGTGATTGGGGACGACGGGACGTGGTCGACATCGCGCAGCAGGCGGCGATCAATCCGGCATCGGCAAGTGATGCCGCGGCCGCGCGCGCGTGTGTCCCGCTCACGACGATCGACCCCGGCCAATGGCGCGCACTCGCGCAGCGCGCGGTCGAGCCGAACGGATATTACCTGCCTGCCTGGGAGCTCGCCGTCAGCGCAACCGCGCGCGGCCGCACCAAAGCCTCGGCACTGCCAGCATTCGACGGTTCTTCGACGCGGCTGATCGGGCTGATGCCGGTGATCTCGCTGTGGCAGGCCTGGAAGATCCCCCTGCCCGCGCTGGTGAGCGCGCATCCTTACGGCACATTGTGCAGTCCGCTGATCGACCGCGACGCGTCGATCGAGGCGGCTACGTCACTGTTGCAGCAGGCGCGCAACGCCGGCGCGCATGCGCTCGTGCTGAACGACATCGCGCTCGAAGGCGCTGCGATGAGCGCACTCGATCAGGTCCTGAGCCGCGACGGCCTGAGGCCGCGCGTACTTTCGTCCTACATCCGTGCCAGCCTCGACGCGACGCAGGATGCCGAAACGCTGCTGCGCGACGCGCTCGGCACCAAAAAGCTCAAGGAGCTGCGCCGCCTGCGCCATCGCCTCGAAGAGCACGGCCCTGTTACGTTCGACGTCGCACGCCGGCCTGACGAGATCGGGCCTGCGCTCGAAGCATTCTTGCAGCTCGAGGCCAGCGGCTGGAAAGGCAAGCGCGGCACCGCACTGGTCCAGCATGCGGGCGATGCGACCTTCATTCGCCGCGCCGTCCCGGCCCTGGCGGAGACCGCGCAATGCGAGATCATCACGCTTCGCGCCGGCGCAACGCCGATCGCCGCCGGCATCGTGCTGCGCCACCAGGACCGCGCTTTCTTCTTCAAGCTCGGCATCGACGAGCGCTTTGCAAGATATTCGCCGGGCGTGCAGCTCACCCTCGAGCTCACCCGCCATCTCTGCGCCGATCCCGCCATCGCCAGCGCGGATTCCACCGCAGGCGCCGACCACCCCATGATCAACCCGATCTGGCGCGGGCGCTTCGCAATTGGTGACGTGCTGGTCCCGCTCCGGCGGCACGATCCGGTCGTGGCGCTCATTCACGGAGCGCTGGTCGGCGTCAATGCCGCGCATGAGGCTGCGCGAGCCGCGGTTCGCAGGCTCCGCAAATAGCGAAAGCTACTCCGCCGCCTGCGCGTTGATCTCCGCCGAGACCTGGCGGATGGCGCGCGCGAGCAAGTCCGGGTCCTGCGCGCCGGAGACGGCGTATTTCTGCGCGAAGACGTAGGTCGGCACGCCGGAGATACCCTTCTCGGCAGCTTCCTGCGCGTCCGCCGAGACCCGCGCGACGTCCTCGTCGGTGGCAAGACGCTTGCGCACATCGTCCGCATCGAGGCCAATGTCGGCGGCCGCCTGCACCAGCACGTCCATATCGGTGAGATCGCCGCCGTCGCGGAAATACAGCTCCATCAGGCGCTGCTTCATCTCCGGCGCCTTGCCGATCGCTTCCGCCCACAGGATGAGGCGATGGCAGTCGGTCGTGTTGGGCTGACGGGCGACCAGTTCGGGCTTGTAAAGGAGGCCCTCTTCGCCTGCGGCCGCAACGACGCGCCCCGCAATGCCCTTGTAGGCCTCGACCGAGCCGAACTTCTGGGTGAGATAGGCCTCTCGGCTGATGCCCTCGCGCGGCACCCAGGGATTGAGGAAGAACGGGCGGAAATTGAGCTTGACCGGCACGTCGGGAACCAGTGCCAGCGCGCTCTCGATCCGGTGTTTGCCGATATAGCACCACGGGCACACCACGTCGGAGACGACGTCAATCTGGAGCGGCTTTAGGGTGCTCATGAGCGCCTCCTTCGGGCGTTGCGGGTTTGTGGCCAAAGATAAGCCGAACCCTTTCCGAGGCAAGGCCGCTAGCTCATGGCTGCTGCCATTTGTCGGAGCCGCTCGGCCGTGCGCTCGTCGGCCGGGAAGAAGGTTTCCAGGGCCAACTCGGACAGCGTGATGTCGACCGGCGTGCCGAATACCATGGTGGTGGAGAAGAAACTGAGGATCTCGCCGTCATGTCGCAGCTTGAACGGGATCGCGACATTGTCGCTCGACAGCGGCGCCGCGCGCGCCGGAATCGGATAGCTCTTCAGTTCGTTATAGAGCTTGATCAGCTCAGGATCGGCGGTCGCCTCGCATTGCCGGTGCAGGCGCTCCAACAGGTGCCCGCACCATTCTGCAAGGTTGACTGTGCGCGACGCCAGCGCCTCGGGATGGAAGGCGAGCCGCAGCACGTTGAAGGGTTGGCCGAGCAGACGCTGTGGGATGCCGTCGAGCAGCGGCGCCACCATGCGATTGGCGGAGACCAGGTTCCAGTGCCTGTCTACCGCAAGGGCGGGATTGGGCTCGTGCGCCCTAAGGACAAGGTCGATCGCCTGGCGTGCTGATTTCAAGGCCGGATCCTCCAGCTGGCGCTGCGGGAATGCCGGCGCGTAGCCGGCGGCGACCAGCAGCACGTTGCGTTCGCGCAGGGGCACGTCGAGACGCTCGGCGAGCCTGAGCACCATGTCGCGTGACGGCGCGGCGCGGCCGGTCTCGACGAAACTCAGATGCCGCGCGGAGATCTCGGCCTCGCCGGCGAGATCGAGCTGGCTCATGCGGCGGCGCTGCCGCCATTCGCGCAAATGATCGCCGATATGGATCGGCTGGCTGCGTTCGGCCTGGGCGGTAGATGCATGTGCGTTCATGACCAGAAACCTATCATGCGGATTTCGGCCCTTCCATTACCCGCGAGGTAATCGAATTGCTCCTCGGGCCAGCGCATCTTCGGTTGCAACAGGAGATGACCATGATCGCGCTGCTGCTCTATCGGACCGTCGCAGACCACGTCTTGCCCTGGGCGATGGCATTAGCAACCCGGATGCTGGCGCGCAGCCTCAACATGCCCGAGCCCCTGGTGCATTCGACCGGCGATTATGTGGTCGCGCAGGTCATCGCCTTCGAGCACGGCGTCGGCAGGAGCCTCTGTCCGTTCCGCCTCGCCCGCCTGCTCCGCGCCTGGTGGCGCGGATTGCGCTGAACTCCCCCGAGCCCAACCCAACCAAGGAGAACCACGATGATCAACGCATCCACTTTCCTGCGCCGTGCCCTGCTCGCCGACGCCATCTTCAGCGGCGTTGCCGCTCTCGGTTTCACCTTCGGCGCGAGCGCGTTCGCTGCGCTCTTCAACCTGCCCGAGGCGCTGCTGCGCGAGACCGGCCTGTTCCTGATCGCCTATACCGCGCTGGTCGGCTGGCTCGCGTCCCGCCCATCCGTTTCCAGGGCGCTCGTGCTGCTGGTCGTCATCGGCAACGCCGCATGGACGGTCGGCAGCATCGGTCTGCTGCTCTCCGGCGCGGTGTCCCCGAATATCTCCGGCGAACTCATGGTCGTGGCGCAGGCCATCGCGACGGGCGTGTTCGCCGAGCTGCAATATGTGGGATTGCGGAAGAGCGGCAGTGTGGCGGTGGCGTGAGCCATTCGTGTCCCGGACGCGCTGCAACGCTTTTGGCGCTGCGGCGCAGAGCCGGGACGCGGATTGTACGGATCGCGCCGGATTGGCCGCGGCTCTGCAGCGCACGGCGGCAGCGGCGCTGCGTCCGGGGCACGGGAGCTACGCCCGCGCGCCGTTCTTCTTGCCAACCGCGTGGCCGCTGAGCTTCTTCTTTTTGGCGGCCTTGTTTTTAGGGCTCTTGGCCCCCGTCTTCTTGGCCTTGCGTTCGTCGCGCGCCTTCACCTTGGCACGTTCGGCCCGCGCCTCGGCGCGCAGCTTCTTGCGCTTCTTCTCGCAGGAGTCGCACTTGCAGCCGATCGGTTTCAGATAGGCCTTGAAATAGTCGGTGCCGTAATCGTAGTTGATCTCGTCACCCGGCTCGATGTTCTTGATGGCGCGGATGAACACCTTGCGCTCGCGCGGCCGGACGTCGGATTCGGCGTTGGGCCGGCAGGAATGATTGATATAGCGGGCGAGGTTCTTGCGCACCGAGCCGTCGATGGTCCAGCGCCCGTTGAGCTCGAACAGATATTTGTTCTCGATGTCGTCGTGCGCCGGAATGCGCGAGTCCAGGATGGGTCCGAAATAGCGGACGATCCGGGTGCCCTTCTTGATCGGCTTGGTGGCGAAGAGGCCGAGTCCAGTCTTGGAGCGGCCGACGCGATAGGGTTTGTTCGACGATGTGGCTGGCATGATCTAGTAAACGAGGACGCGAACGAGGCTGGAAGAGCCCAAGCGAAGCCGCTCTTCTAGAACGATTCCGCGCGGCTGTCAGGTATATCCCGGCCCTGTTTGAACCTTGCCCACAATGAAGACGTCTGATGGTACGGAGTTCCCGTACCGTCAAAGCCCTGATGAACCATATCACCCGCATTGGCCTCGCTGCCTTGATGATTTGCATCGGCCTGAACAGGGCCGACGCCCAATCCGTGGGCAGCACCTACACCTCGACGGCGCCGAAGAATTGCCGCCAGATCAGCAAGCCTAGCGAGCTCGACGGCAGCACCACGAGGGCATGTTCGGGTAAGGACGGCCTCCTGGTGCTGATTGCCGAGGACGATCTTCGCGAAATCGTCTCGGTCGGGCGCAATCGCAAGGAAGCGGCCGCGGAACCTGCGGCAAAGGTCTGGTTTCCCCCGTTCAATTCATCCGAGACCACCGTCGAGTGGCGCGCCGTGGGCGGAAAGCCGTTCGCGATCATCCAGCGCTGGCACATCGCCGACAGCACCGATCCCGACAAGCAGGGGCGGCCGACCACCAAGGCCATGCTGGTCGTGACCCGGCTGCCCCCAGGCCCAGTCTGCCACGTCGCCTATGTCGACGCGGTCGCCAACCCCACCGCCAACGAGCTCGCGCGCAAGGCCGCCGATGATTTCGCCCGCGGCTTCACGTGCGGCAAGGACGAGGTGAAGGTCGTCGGCGCGCGCGGCCGCGCGGTCGAGCTTGCGACGATGCGCTAGGGTTCCGCGGATCGATCAGCGGCTTGGCAGCTTTGCCGTTATGGGTGCGGTCAGCATCGCTTCCAGGAGCCGCTCGGCCGTGGTCCCTTCAGGCAGCCGCTCCAGAATATCCTTTAGCCGTCCATCGAGCAGCAGCGTAGTGAAGCCGTGCACCATCGACCAGGCACGTGCGATCGCGGCGCCCTGGTTCAGCGTCAGCGCATCCTCGCTGATCTGCTCTTGCCGCATCATGCCGACCGCGTTTGCAAGTCCGGCGAAGGAGGCTTCGGCTGCCTCGTGCAGCGAGGGCCTGGTATAATCGAGACGCTCGGTGCGGAACATGATGCCGTACATGCCGGGATGAGCCTGCGCGTAGGCAACATAGGCTTTCGGGCGCGCCAGCGCATGCTCGAGCGGCGTGGAGGCGGCATCGGACGAGGCCGCCATCGCCGCGTTGAACTGGCGAAAGCCGACCGCCGCAAGCTCGCTGAGAAGGCCGGTGAGATCACCGAAATGATGGGTCGGAGCGGCATGCGAGACACCCGCCTCGCGCGCCACCGCGCGCAATGTAAGGCCGGCGAGCCCATCGCGTTCCAGCACCCGTTCGGCGGCCTGGAGCAGCGCCTCGCGCAGGGCACCGTGATGGTACGGCGTCTCGGTCTTCGCGCTTCCCGGGCGGCGTGGTGGACGCGATGCCGCGGCCGACCTCGTTCTTCTGGGGGCACGCGAGCTTCGCGCGGTTTCGCTCTTGGTCTCGGGCTTGGTCATTTGCAAGCTATATGACGCAATATTGACACTGTAAAGATTTCGCTTGACCGATGCGGCAATCGGCGCTATCTCATCTTTACGATGTAAAGATAAGGGAGGATCTGCCGTGCTGCACGACTCCATCACCGAGAGCCGCAATAATATCGCGCCGATCCCGTTCGAAGCGGACGCGCCATTCCTGAAGATCGTCGGCGAATTGCCGCGCGAGCTGAACGGCACCCTCTATCGCAATGGCCCCAATCCGCAGTTCGCTTCGCCCGGCGCGCACTGGTTCGTCGGCGACGGCATGCTGCACGCATTCCAGCTCGAGAACGGGCGCGCGAGCTACCGCAACCGCTGGGTCCGTACCCCGAAATGGCTCGCCGAGCACGATGCCGGCCGCGCTTTGTTCGGCGGCTTCGGCCGCAAGCTGCCGGATGCCCCGGCTGATCTCACCGATGGCGGCGTCGCCAACACCAGCATCATCTTCCATGCCGGCAAGCTGCTGGCGCTGGAAGAAGCGCATCTGCCGACCGAGATCGAGCCGGGCACGCTGGCAACGCGCGGCTATCACAACTATCAGGGCCGCGTCGCCGGCACTTTTACGGCGCACCCCAAGATCGATCCTCTGACCGGTGAGCTGGTGTTCTTCGGCTACAATGCGGCCGGTCCGCTGACGCCTGCCCTCTCCTACGGCTCGATCGATGCCTCCGGCAAGGCGACGCGGTTCGAGCGGTTCGAGGCGCCCTATGCCAGCATGGTGCACGACTTCATCGTCACCGCGAACCATGTGCTGTTTCCGATCCTCCCCATCACCGGCAGCATGGAGCGCGCCATGAGCGGACGGCCCTACGCCTGGGAGCCGGACAAGGGCGCCTATGTCGGCGTGATGAAGCGGAGCGGCACGGCCAAAGACATCGTCTGGTTTCGCAGCGAGGCCTGCTACGTCTTCCACGTCATGAATGCGTGGGAGGACCAGAACCGCATCATCGCCGACGTCATGCAGTTCGAGCAGGCGCCGCTGTTTCCGCATCCCGACGGCCGGCCGACCGATCCGGAGAAGTCGCGCGCCCGGCACTGCCGCTGGACCTTCGACCTCTCAGGGCATACCGACCGCTTCCAGCAGACTTATCTGGACGATCTCACCGGCGAATTCCCGCGCATCGACGATCGCCGCGCCGGGCTGAAAAACCGTCACGGCTGGTACGCCTGCGCCAATCCGCGGCTGCCGATGTTCGGCGCGCTCTCCGGCGTCGTCCATGTCGACGGCGACGGCCGCCGGCTCGGCCATTATCTGCTGCCCGCCGGCGACACCATCTCCGAGCCGGTGTTCGTCGAGCGATCGAAGGATGCGAATGAGGGCGATGGCTGGCTGCTCGCCGTGGTCTGGCGCGCGCGGGAGAACCGCAGCGACCTCGCCGTGTTCAACGCCACCGATGTCGAGGCGGGCCCCGTCGCGCTGGTGCAGCTCGGCCACCGCGTACCCGATGGTTTTCACGGCAATTGGGTGGGCGCGGCTTAGCGCGCCGGAATGACGGCGCAGACGCATCAGCAAAGAGATATCGCATGCACATGCCCTCGATCACTGTGAACTATCTCGCTGTCCTCGCCCTGGCTTGCGTTGCGCTCGCGCTCCAGATGATCCGGCGGCGGCGGCGGAGCAGCCACGTCATCTTCGACGGCGGCATCCTGCTCGCCGCCTTCCTTCTCATCGCCGCCGCGCTGCCGATCCTGTCGCGCCTGTCTTGGGGGGAATTGGCGGACGGGGCGTCCGATCAAGCCGTTGCGGCACTTCATTTTCTGGAGGTTGCTTACGCTATTTTGACACTGTAAAGATTTGGCTTAACCCGGCACCCTTCCTTGACTAATGATCTTTACATCGTAAAGATCGGCCTCTCAGAGGTGGGCAATGGCGATTTTCCTGATCCTCGCGCCCTACGGCGCTTACACCTTCCTGATGCTGGTGACCTCGGCCACCATCAGCGTGTTCGCGGCCGCCACAATCTGCCTCGCCACCGTCGGCATCGATGTCGCGTGCGGCCGTTCGGTAAAGACGCTGGCGGCGGGCTCGGCGGTCGTGTTCGCCGCAATCGGCTTCTACCTCGCGCTGCTCGACCCGACGCTGGGAGCGCTCGGCGTCAAGCTGTCGGTCGATCTCGGCATCTTCGCGATCTCGCTCGGCTCGATGCTGGTCCGCCGTCCCTTCACGCTGCAATATGCGCTCGAAGCGGTGCCGGCCGAGACCGCAGCGCTGCCCGGCTTTCTCCGCGCCAATTACGTCATCACCGGCGCCTGGACCGCGGCCACACTCTTGATGGCGGCGGCCAATGTCGTGCTGCTCTACGTCCCGGGCCTGCCGCTGTGGTCGAGCCTTGCGGTCGCCTTTGCCGCGCGCAACAGCGCGGTTTACTTCACAAAGTGGTATCCCGGATATCGCCAGATCAAGTACGGTACGCCCGCCCCCACATTGCCCAACGGTCGCTGAACAGGATTGACGATGAAGGACGTATTCGCCCGCCTCGGTGCCGATCTCTTCTCTGCCATCGTCTTCCTGGTCGTCTACCTCGTCACCGACAACGTCATACTGGCGACGTCGGTGGCGATCGCTGGCGCATTCGGACAGGTGGTCTACGCGCGCATCAAGGGGCAGCAGCTCAACTACATGACTTATGCGAGCCTGGCGCTCGTCGTCGTGCTGGGCACGGTCACGCTCCTGACCAATGATCCCCGCTTCATGCTGGCAAAGCCCGCGATCGCGCATTTCGCGATCGGTCTGATCATGCTCAAGCGCGGCTGGATGCTGCGCTACATGCCACCGATCGTCGTCGAGACCGTTCCGGAATATGTGACGGCCGCGGGCTATGCCTGGGCGGCGCTGATGTTCGTGATCGGCGCCGGCGTGATCATGGTTGCCTCCACCGGCGATCTGAAGCTATGGGCGTTTTACCTGACGGTGGTCGCAGGCGGCGGCAAGATCCTCGCCTTTGCCGTGCAGTACGTCGTTCTCAGGCTCGTCGTCACCAGCCGCAGGCGCGCCGCCGCCCGCGCCTAAATGCCCTGTCGGAGCGTTAGGCAGGAGCTGGGAGTTGCGCTATAGGCTGATCCGGGACTGGCCGCGGATGGTCGTGGCCCGCCGGGATTTGTTCGGGAGACGGGAATGGCCGTAGACGGCAACTGGAATCTAACCATGACGACGCCGATGGGCGAGCGCCAAGCGACGCTGAGCCTCAAGGCCGCCGGCGGCACGCTCACGGGTACGCAAGGCGCGGAAGGTAATACCGCCGAGATCTTCGACGGCACCGTCTCTGGCGACAACGTTTCGTGGAAGGTCTCGATCACCAACCCGATGCCGCTCACGCTCGAATTCGCCGGCACCGTCTCCGGCGACAGCATCAGCGGCGAGATGGGCATCGGTCCGATGGGCAGCTTTCCCTTCACGGGCGTACGGGCGTAAGGCCACGCCCTCGCCACATGCCCACCATCCGACTCTTCGTGGCGTCGATGCTGTGTGTCGCAGCAGCGGCGGTGGCACGCGCGGAAGAAACCGAACCGGCGTGGCGCGCAAGCGCGATCGCCATGGTGCCGTCGGGCTTTGTGGCCGGCGCCGCCTATCGGACTGATGGCTCGTCCGGCTACCTCGCCGTCTATCCCGTGACATCGAACGATCCGAAGACACCGGGAAGCGTCTTTGCTGCACGTCAGGCTCTGGTCGTGACACTGACGCCGGATGCGACGCGCGCAGTGTCAGCCGAGCTGAAGCCGCGCACCGGGCCGGATCCTGATAACGACGACAGTGATTTCGCCAAGCTGCACGCCGATCTCGCCGCCAAGCGCGCAACGCTGCCCGGTGGCACCGAGCCCTGCGATCTCGGCGCCTGGTCGATCGACAAGGACACCAGCGGTCTCAACGTGCGCGCCGAGCCGTCAGCGAAGGCGCGCGTGCTCGGCACGCTGCCAGCGCCCTACCGGCTGAAGCTAGGAGGCCGGGAGAACACGCCCGACGGCGGCTGGCTCACCGAATTCCGCATCATCGGCTTCAAGGACGGCTGGTTCCTGATCGAAGGCGCCACGCCGCCGGGCAAGGACTACGAGGACGAGAAGCAATATCCGCGCAGCGCACCAAAGCCCTATGCCGGGCGCGGCTGGGTCGCTTCCAACAAGGTGGGCGCGTCCTACGCCAATGGCGCCACGCGCATGGGCGGACTCTTTCAGGCCCCCTTCGTCGACGCCAAATGGATGCCAGCCGAGCGCGAGCTCGGCGGCGCGCTCGACACCGACGGCGGCCCGAAGCGCCTCTTGGCCTGCAGCGGCTTCTGGGGTCTCGTCGAGAGCCATGACGGCGTCCGCGGCTGGTGGCGCTCGCTGTGCTCGAATCAGGTCACGAATTGCAGTTAGGCAAATAGAGCGACCAGGCACCCTCGGGTGTTCCGGGGCGCGATGCAGCGCATAGCGCTGCTCCGCGGAGCCGGCCCCGATGCATCGGCCATGGAGCCCGGATCAGCAGCGCATCACCATAGCGCGGCGAAGACCAGCTTGAACGCGCTTGTGGTGCTGCGCAGCATCTAGGGAACGTGGCCTCAGCCCAAATTCAGCTCCTTGAAGAAGTCGTTGCCTTTGTCGTCGACGATGATGAACGCCGGGAAGTCGACGACTTCGATGCGCCAGATCGCCTCCATGCCGAGCTCGGGATATTCGAGCACTTCGACCTTCTTGATGCAGTGCTCGGCGAGGTTCGCCGCCGCGCCGCCGATCGAACCGAGATAGAAGCCGCCATACTTCTTGCAGGCCTCGCGTACGGCAGGCGCCCGGTTGCCTTTGGCCACCATCACCATCGAGCCGCCGGCGGCCTGAAACTGATCGACGAAGGAATCCATGCGGCCCGCTGTGGTCGGACCGAACGCACCGGAAGCGTAGCCGTCGGGCGTCTTGGCGGGGCCGGCGTAGTAGACCGGATGGTTCTTGAAATAATCCGGCAGCGGCTCGCCCCTCTCCAGCCGCTTGCGCAGCTTGGCATGGGCCGAATCGCGCGCCACGATCATGGTGCCGGTCATCGAGACCCGCGTCTTGATCGGGTGCTGCGAGAACGCCGCCAGGATGTCCTTCATCGGCTGGTTGAGGTCGATCTTGACGACCTCGCCGCCGAGCGCCTCTTCGACCTCAGGCAGATATTGCGCCGGGTTATGCTCAAGCTCTTCGAGATAGACGCCATCCCTGGTGATCTTGCCGAGCACCTGACGGTCGGCCGAGCAGGACACGCCAAGCCCGATGGGAAGCGATGCGCCGTGACGCGGCATGCGGATCACGCGCACGTCGTGGCAGAAATATTTTCCGCCGAACTGCGCGCCAACGCCGAGCGACTGCGTCATCTCATGGATTTCCTTCTCCATCTCGACGTCGCGGAAGGCGTTGCCGTCCGGCGAGCCCTGGGTCGGCAGCGCATCGAGATAGCGGGCGGAGGCGAGCTTCACCGTCTTCATGCACAACTCGGCCGAGGTGCCGCCGATCACGATGGCGAGGTGATAGGGTGGGCACGCAGCAGTCCCGAGAGTGAGAATCTTTTCCTTGAGAAACGCGAGCAGCCGATCCTTGGTCAGAACCGAAGGCGTCGCCTGGAAGAGGAAGCTCTTGTTGGCGCTGCCGCCGCCCTTCGCCATGAACATGAACTTGTAGGCGTCGTGGCCCTCGGCGTAGATCTCGCATTGTGCCGGCATGTTGTTGGCGGTGTTCTTCTCCTCGTACATCGAGAGCGGCGCCACCTGCGAGTAGCGCAGATTGCGGCGCAGGTAAGCATCGCGCGCGCCTTCCGAGAGCGCCGCCTCGTCGTCACCGTCAGTGATGACGTTGCAGCCCTTCTTGCCCATGATGATCGCGGTGCCGGTGTCCTGGCACATCGGCAGCACGCCGCCGGCGGCGATATTGGCGTTCTTCAAAAAGTCCAGCGCGACGAACTTGTCGTTGGGGCTGGCCTCGCCGTCCTCCAGGATGGCGCGAAGCTGCTTCAGATGGCCCGGCCGCAGGTAATGATTGATGTCGCCGAAGGCCGCCTCCGACAACGCCCGCAGCGCCTCGCGCGACACCACCAGCATGTCTTTCCCTAAGACCTTCTCGATCCGCACGCCCTCGGCCGTGATCTTCTTGTAGGGCGTCTCGTCCTTGCCCAGCGGGAACAGCGGGGTGTGCTTATAGGGCGGAACGGGTTTTGACTGGTCCGGAAAAGCGATGGGAGCGTTCATGGAGCGAATCTCGGGGTTTGGAGCCCTGGCGGGCCTCTAAGCATAGAAGGGTTCTAAGCCCATTTTGAGCGGAAAGGAAAGGTGAACGGCGCGCATGGCGGAGGCCAGCCTGGGCTGGGGAAGGCACTGACACAGCACGCGAAATGCCCTCATCCACCCTTGCGCTCCGGGCGCGACGACGGTTGAATGCGCGCCCTAAGGGGCTTTCATCATGACATTGAAACTGAACGTCCGCGGCGCGATCCTGGTCGCCGCCGCCATCACCGGCCTTGTGACCCTCGCCACGCCTGCGCGCGCCGACCGCTGCGACGACAGCGCCAAGGAGCTGGCGAACCAGGTCGATCGCCTCAAGGTGAATTTCCGCGCCGCCAACGTCGTTTACCTGGCGCATCCGGCCGCCAAGGAGCTGTCGGTCGGCTGCCGCGGCGACAAATATTCCATCGAGCTTTATGCCAAGGGCGATCGCAAGCCCACGCCGGAGTTCTATGCGCTGGTGGGGTCGATGGCGGCGATCGTCTTCACCGTGACCAAGGACGATACCACGACGGGCGCGACACGCTGCCTGAAGCGGATGGGCCTGCTCCGCGGCGACAAGGTCAGCATGCGCTATCGGCGGCTCAACATGGAATGCACCCGCACCAAGAAGGACGCGGCGATCGCGATCACGCGCGGCAAGGACGAATAGGCGAGGCTCTCCTCCTCGCCGGCTGCGGATGCCGTACATTTGTAGTGCGACGGAGCCTGCCGCGGACTCTGTCATTGCGGGCGAAGCGAAGTAATCCCGAAATCTTTCCAAGAGGGGGATTCCGGATTGCTTCGTCGCAAGCGCTCCTCGTAATGACGAGGAGAGATTTGGCTTCGTCTTCATACTGCGTGGATGACGCGCAATAACAGCGCACCTCACTGCACCAAATCCTTCGCATTTTAACGATTGGCTTGAAGGAATTTTCGCTCCTCACAGCGCAGGCTGAATTGTCTCCATGTGTGAGGATTTGCGGATGAAGGTTTCTACCGTTGCGCCGCCGCCGATCGCGATCGTGGTTCCGAGCTACGATACGACCAAGCAGCAGGACGATCAGACCAAGACCAAGGACGCCGACCCGACCTACAAGCCGCAGCCGCCCGCGCCACTGCCGCCGGGTCAGGGCACGCGGATCGATCAGCTCGCCTGATCGATCCTCTCGAAGACGGATCGCCCGATCAGGTCGATCCGGCCTGTCTCCTTCCGGCCGCATCTTCGCCGGATAGCGGGATCAACATCGTGCGCGCTCACCCGGGGACCTGCGCATGATCGCAACAACGAAGTTGCCGAACCGGTATCCACTTCGCTCGCAAACGCTCTAGCCATCCAACTCGCGATAGCGGCGGAAGATGCCCTGCTCATTGAAGGGAATGCGGCGCCGGCTTTCGAGATAGGCCTTGATGTTCGGCCGCGCAGCGACCCGATCGTGCAGACCGAGGAGCCCCGGAATGTCTGTCTCGAACGCAGTCATGCGCTTGGGGAAGGCATAGCGCAGCCCCGCGACGATCTGGAACAAGGACAGATCGACATAGGTCAGCCTGCGGCCGGTGACATAGGCGCCGCCATTCTCGTTGAGAAGCTGCTCGAAATAGCCGAGATATTTCGGCACGCGCTCGCTCCAGAAATCGGCGGTGCGCTTCTTTGCCGGCGGCTTCTGGTCCTCGTAATAGAGCGAGGGCCCGAGCGGATGATGCGTGTCGTGGATCTCGACCACGAGGTCGGCAATGGTGAGCTGAAGCTGGTTCACCCAGAGCCGGCCGGATTCAGTCTTGGGCGCAAGCCCATGACGGGCGCCGAGATAGAGCAGGATATTGGCGGTCTGGCCGATGACGAGCTTGCCCGCTTTCAGGAACGGCGGCGCAAAGGGCGGCGTATCCTTCTGCGCGTCCATCATTTTCATCATCGCAGCCGTGCCGCGCGCTCCGCGCGCGACGTCGGCATAAGCGGCCCCCGCCTCCTCCAGCGCCAGCCGCACATATTCGCCGCGGCCCTGGATCTCGGGCCAGTAATAGAGCTCGTATTTCATGAGAGAGTCCGTGAGCGTGGGGACGATCGGACCAATGTAGCATGTGACCGAAGGTGTCATGAGAGCGAGACGGAACGACGGCGCCACATACGCCGTCATTCCTAAAGCATGATCCGGAAAAGTGCGCAGCGGTTTTCCGAAAAGATCATGCTTAAACAACAACCTAAAGCGCGATGACCACTCATCCTGATCGCATCGCGCTTTAGCGTAGCAAAGCAATCCAGAATCCCTCTGCGGAGATTCTCTGGATTTCGTCGCAAGAGCTCCTCGCCCTGACGAGAGGAGAAAGTCAGCTACTCAATTCGCAGCGAAGCAATACAGCAGGCCGTCACCGCCGGTGCTCTTCAGATCGGCCTGCGAGCAGCCGCCCTCGGGACCGCGCGAAGGATGGGAGCTGTTCCATGATTTCGAGGGCTCATCGTCGCGCAGGCCTTGACGATCGGCGTGGCCGACCACCGCGGCGCCTTGCGTGCTCGACGTCCAGTTCTTGCAGGTCTTGTCTTCACCGGCGGCGAACGCGGTACCGTCGGGTTGCGTTCCCGTCAGGATATCGTGACGGTTCGGCGTGTCACCGCGGCCGTTGATGACCTCGCCCTTCTCACTGAGCGCCGTCTGCTTGGTGAGGTTGTTGGCCGCGCCATGCAGCTCGGCTGCATCCTTGGCGATCACCGTGCCCTTGGCGTTCTGCCACGGTCCCTTGCCGATGCGGTCCTTGGCGTTGACGGCCGGCTTGCCGTCGGCGGCCTGTGTCGAGAGATAGGCGCGCCAGGTCTTCGCACCGGCGCCGCCGGCTTGAGCCAGCTTCTGGCATTGCGCGTCCGCTCCCTCGAGCCCGCCGAGATCGGCGCCCTTGCCCGGGCCGCTGGAGGTCACGAAGAACGTCATATCGGCCGACTGCGCTTGCGCCGATGGCGTCGCCAGGAAGGCCATTGCCAGCGCAAGGCCTGAAATCGTCACGGTTCTCTCGATGCGGATCATGTTGTCCTCCCATTGTGCTTGTCGTTGGCCGCCTGATTTCAACCCAAGGCGCATCCGCTTATTCCAATGCCGCGCGAGAGCCGAAAAGAAAAAGGGCGCCGTGCGGGAAGCACGACGCCCCTTCTTGTTCAAATCGCTCGCGATCAGTTGGTCTGCTGGATCGCCGACAATTCCCAGCCGCTGCCGGGCCGCCGGGCAAACGTCCAGACCTCGGTGACTTCGCCCGGCTGCTCGCTGCCGGCGACGATCGTGGCGCTGTTGCGGTCCAGCGTCTTGTCGGTGAGCGCAAAGCGCAGCGCCACCGTGGCATAGTCGGTCTCGCCTTCGCGCCAGGCTTCGGCGAGGTCGCCCTGCAGAAGCTTGACGTCGGTCACCTTGTTGACGACGTTGCGCGCGCGGTTCTGGGCGAGGTCCTGCTCGAAATAAGAGACCATCTCCGGCGTCGCGAGCGTGTGCAGCTTGGCCACGTCCTCGTTCGACCAGGCCGCCTGGACCTCGCCGAGCAGGCGCTCGAACGACTCGTAATCGTCCGGCTTGATCTCGAGCGGCGCGTTATTGGCATTGGCGCCGAAGCCGAAGCCACCGAGGCCGCTGCGCTGGTTCGGCTGCGGTCCGGGACCTGCGCCAGCATCGGCATTGGCATTGGCATAAGCCGCCTGCGGCGTGTGACGGCGCTGCCACCAGGACATCGCCAGCCGCACCACCAGCACCACGAGCGCGATCTGGATGATCAGGCCGATGATCGACGACAAGCCGCCGAGGCCGCCGAACAGGCCGCCGCCGAACAGCATGCCGAGCAGGCCAGCGCCGAGGAAGCCGGCCGCAAGGCCGCCCATGAAGCCGCCGGCGCGGCCGAACAGGCCGCCACGCGCGGGCGCGGCTGCGGCCGAGTTCATGCCTGCACCCGGCTGGGTGTAGGTGCGGTTGAATTGCGAGGCCGATCCCGGCGCCGTCGTGGTCGAGGGCGGGGCCGAATAGGTGCGCGAGCCGCGCGAACCCGAGGAGGAGCCGCCGCCGACGCGCGCATCAGCGGACGAGATCGCCAGCGCAGTCGGGAGCGCAAGCGCCAGCACGACGGCGATCGTCTTGACGAGGTTGCGGGAGCGTAGCGAGAAATTCATGTGCGTTTCCCAAATCCCCGGCATGGGGACGTGGGCTTAAGATGGGCAGACTTCCCGAAAAGGGAAGCCGGTTTCGGAACTTGTGGCTGCGGCCCTCAGTCGCGGGGATGTGGAGAAAGCCCGTATTGGGCGGGGATATGGCCGGTCGCGGAAGGGAACCACGGTCGCCCGTTACGGGCGGTTTTGGGCAGGAATTCCCTTCCCCGTCATTGCGGGGCGCAGCCCTCTCACCACGCCATCATGACGAAACCTCACCCTTGCTTCGTCATCGTCTCCTTCACCGCCGCCACGAGCTGGCTGAGCGTGAATGGCTTCGGCAGGAAGTCGAATTGCTGGCCTTCGGGCAGGCTCTTCTCGAAAGCGTCCTCGGCATAGCCGGAAACGAAGATGAACTTGATGTCGGGATTCTCCTCCCGCATCGCCTTCAAGAGCGTCGGGCCGTCCATCTCGGGCATGACGACGTCGGAGACGACGAGATCGATCGCGCCGCTCTGCTGCTCCAGCACTTCCATGGCCTCGACGCCGTTCTCGGCTTCGACCACGGTATAGCCGCGCGAGCGCAGGCCACGTGCGTTCAGCGCGCGCAGACCCTCTTCGTCCTCGACCAGCAGGATGGTGCCCTGCCCCGTAAGATCGGTCCGCGGCTTGGCTTCGACGCCCGCGGCTTCCTTGCCAGCACCGTTGGTCGCGCTGACCGCAGCCGCCGGCTGCTCGACCTGCGCTTCGGGCTCGGCATGGTGGCGCGGCAGGAAAATGTGGAACGAGGTGCCCTGCCCCGGCTCGGAGTCCACGTAGATGAAACCGCCGGTCTGCTTGACGATGCCGTAGACCGTCGAAAGGCCGAGGCCAGTGCCTTTGCCCACTTCCTTCGTCGAGAAGAACGGCTCGAAAATCTTGTCGCGAATGTCGGCGGGAATGCCGGTGCCGGTGTCGGCGACCTCGATCCGGACATAATCCGCGGCCGGCATGCCCTTGTGGGCGAGCTTGGCCGCTTCTTCGGTGGTAACGTTTGCGGTGCGGATGATCAGCTTGCCGCCGTCGGGCATGGCGTCGCGGGCATTGACCGCGAGATTGACGATCACCTGCTCGAACTGGGAGACGTCGACCTTGACCGGCCAGAGATCGCGGCCGTGGATGGTCTCGTGCTTGACCTTCTCGCCGATCAGGCGGCGCAGCAGCATCGCAAGGTCGCTCAAGGCGTCGCCGAGATCGAGCACCTGCGGCCGCAGCGTCTGCCGCCGCGAGAACGCCAGCAGCTGCCGCACCAGCGTCGCAGCGCGCGTCGCGTTCTGCTTGATCTGCATGATGTCCTGGAACGACGGATCGGTCGGCTTGTGCGCGTTCAGCAGGAAGTCGTTCGCCATCATGATGGCGGAGAGCACGTTGTTGAAGTCGTGGGCGATGCCGCCGGCGAGCTGGCCGACGGTCTCCATCTTCTGCGACTGGTTGATCTGGTTCTCCAGCGCGCGCCGCTCGGTGGTCTCGAGCATGTGCACGATGGCGGCTTCCGCATCGTTCTCGGCCGAATCGACCGGCGTGACGAAGAACTGGCCCCAGCGCTCCTTGGTCCCTTCCAGCGCCACCTCGACCGGCGCGATGTCGGCCTTGCCTTCGGCGGCCTGGTTGATGGCGGCGATCAGGAGGTGCCGGTCGCGCGAATTGACCGCGCGGAAGATCGACTTGGAGGCGCTGTCGAGCCCAAGAGCCTGTCCGAGCTTGGCATAGCGCGCATTGGCGCGCACGACGTTGCCGCCGCGATCGACAGTCGCGATCGCCATCGGCGTGTGGTCGAAGAAGCGCATGAAGCGCACCTCGGCGGCACGATCAGGGTCGCTGCGCTCGTCGCGGGCACGGCTGATGACGAGCGTGCGCGAGGGCCCCGGCGCCCCGTCCGCGCCGAAGGCGAGCTTGTGATAGAGCCGCACCGGCATGGTCTTGCCGGTGCGCATGCGCAGATCGATGTCGAAGACCTCGGTCTTCACCTCGCCCGGCACCGCCACGATCGAGGTCAGCAGCGAGGCGCCGTCGCCCGAGACGATGTCGGTCAGCTTCAGGCCGCCCGAGCCGATCTCGGCGAGGTCGTAGTCGAGCCAGTTCGCCAGCGTCGCGTTGACATAAGCGAGTTCGCCGGCCGGATTGACCGAGAAGAAGCCGCAAGGCGCGTGATCCAGATATTCGATCGCGTGCTGAAGCTCCTGGAACACGTCCTCCTGGCGCTCACGGTCGCGGGTGATGTCGGCGATCGACCACACCGCGTATTTCGACTCGCGCTTGCCGGTGCCGAGCGGACGAACCCGCATGCGCAGCCAGCGGCCCTGGCTGCCGTCCTGGCCGGAGATGCGCACCTCTTCCTGCTGACGCTTGCCCTCGCGCGCGGCCTTCAGCAGACGGAACACGGCTTCGGAGACATCGGGGTTGCCGATGAAGACGCGTTCCACCGGGCGCACGTCCTGGGGGCCGGTGGCCCCGGTCAGGGTCAGATAGGCGGCATTGGAATAGACGACGTGGCCGCGGGCATCGGTGACCGCGAGCCCGTCGAATCCATGATCGGCGATCCGCCCCACGACGGGATCATCGAGACTGCGGTCGGCGAAGCGGATGATGCCGGCGGCGAAGGCGAACAGATTGAACAGGCCGACCATGGCCAGCACGGCGAGGATGCCGAGAATGTAGGGCTGCGCCTGCGCGCGCCCGAGGGTCATCAGCCCGATGGCGACGGCGACGAGGCCGGCGGCCACCAGCAGCACCAGGGCAATGCTGCCCGAGCGCGGCGACGGCTCGTGCGCCGCAACGGGCTCGCGTGGGAGATCGTGGTCGGTCTCGGCTGTCATCTCAAGCTGGCGCGGCCTGTCGGCAGAGAATCAACGCGCCAAGGGGCGCGTGGGGTCCTCCCTGCCTGAATCGGACCCTGAGGTGCAAGGGCAGCGGAGGCGAAAGGTACGCTGATTCCCAGATTACGGCCATTTCCGGTACTTTTCGGGTGTCTTATCCCCGCCCTGCGCTGAATCCCTGCTTCAGCCGCATGACGTAGCCGATCACTTCGGCGACCGCGTGATAGTGCTCGGTCGGGATTTCCTGGTCGATCTCGACGGTCGCGTAGAGCGCGCGGGCGAGCGGCACGTTCTCCACGATGGGGATGTCGTGCTCGCGCGCGATCTCCCGGATCTTGAAGGCGAGGTTGTCGACGCCCTTGGCGACGCAGATCGGAGCCGACATGCCGCGCTGGTAGGACAGCGCCACCGAATAGTGGGTCGGGTTCGTGATGATCACCGAGGCCTTGGGAACCGCCGCCATCATGCGCTTCTTGGCGCGCTGGTGCCGCAATTGCCTGATCTTGCCCTTGATGTGCGGATCGCCCTCGGACTGCTTGAACTCTTCCTTGATCTCCTGCAGCGACATCTTCTGCCGCTGGAACCAGCTGCGGTATTGGAAGAAATAATCGGCGATGGCGATCACCGCGAGCGCCGCGACCACCGCGCCGAGCAGATGAATGGTCATGCTGGTGCTGGCACCGAGCATGGCGGCCGGATCGAGCCTGACCATCGCCTCCATGCGATGCCGCTCCGGCCACAGGATCATGGTCATGACCACGGCGAGCAGCACCAGCTTGCCGATGCCCTTGAGAAAATTCGCCGCCGCCTGCTTGCCGAAGATGCGCTTGAAGCCGGCGCCGGGCGAGATCTTGCTGAACTTCGGTGTCAGGGATTCGGTCGACCAGACCATACGGTGCTGCAGCATGTTGCCGGCAATCGCCGCCAGCACCAGCATCAACAACGGAACGCCGATCGCCGCAAGCAAGGCGACTTCGATCTGCTGCATCAGCGCGAGCAGAGCCTTGCCGTCGGTCTTGATCATCCAGGAATTGGCGAGCAAATTGCGCATCGGCGTCAGCAGCCCGCTGCCCACCGAGCCCGAGAAGGTCGAGACCACGAGCGTGCCGCCCGCCATCATGAACCAGGTGTTGATCTCCTGGCTCTTGGCGACGTCGCCGCGTTCGAGAGCGTCGTCCAGACGCTTTTGCGTCGGGTCTTCTGTTTGACTTTCTGGATCGTTGTCTTCCGCCATCGATCCCTCGTTACCTGAGCGGCATCAATTGGTGCATGACACCGATGAAGTAATCCAGATACGTGCCCATCATCGCCGTCAGCACCACCGCGAGCACCAGGAAGCCCGCGAAGATCGAGAGCGGAACACCGACGAAATAGACCTGCATCTGCGGCATCAGGCGCGCCAGCACGCCGAGCCCGATGT
Organism: Bradyrhizobium sp. 199; assembly: GCF_023073355.1. Classification (GTDB taxonomy): domain Bacteria; phylum Pseudomonadota; class Alphaproteobacteria; order Rhizobiales; family Xanthobacteraceae; genus Bradyrhizobium. The sequence goes on along the minus strand of NZ_JADPJI010000005.1, from coordinate 406,008 downwards.
TGAAGACCAGGCCGAACACCAGGAACGGCCCCGAGAGTTGCAAGCCCAGGCGGAACGCGGCGGCAAAGGCGCGCGTCGCGAGCGAGGCGACGTCGCCGCTCGACACGGTCTCCCCCGGCGAGAAGATCCTGTAGCTGTCGTTCAGCGCGGCGATCACCAGGTGATGGCTGTCGGTGGCAAACAGCAGCGTCACCCCCAGCATGGTCAGGAAGTTGCCGACCAGCACGCCCTGCTGCCCCTGCGTCGGATCGACCGAGGTGACGAAACCGAGTCCCATCTGCTGCGCGATCACCGAGCCCGCGACCTGCAGCGCCGACAGCGTCACGCGCGCGGTCGCTCCCAGCACGATGCCGATCGCGATCTCATGCAGCATGAGGACCAGCAGCGGCGCGAGCGAGCCCATGTCGACCTGGTAGGCGTTGCGGTGCAGCGGCAGGATGATCAGGGTGAGCAGCAGCGCGATCGACAGCTTGATCCGCGTCGGAATATTGGTCTCGCCCAGCCCAGGCAGCAGCATCACCATCGCGCCGACCCGGGCAAAGGCGAGCATGAAGGAAGCGGCGAGCGCCGGCAGCAGCGAGACGTCGATGCGCATAATCGACGCATCTTGCCTCAGCCGCCGATGATTCGCGACGAGATCCGCAGCATATGGGAATGAAGCGCGTCGGCCATGAACGGCAGCGCCAGCAGCATCGTGGCAAAGATGGCCAGGATCTTCGGCACGTAGATCAGCGTCTGTTCCTGGATCTGCGTCAGCGCCTGGAACAGCGACACGACGACGCCGACGACCAGACCGACCACCATCAGGGGTGAGGACACGATCACGATGGTCCAGATCGCATCGCGCGCAACGTCGAGGGTTTCGGGGCCGGTCATTTGCGAATTCTCACTTCCAGGAATTTCGGTCATTCGGGGGCTCGCGAAGCGAGAACCCGGAATCTCGAGATTCCGGGTTCGGTGCTTGGCACCGCCCCGGAATGACAGGATCGATCAGATCGGCATCTTCATGATGTCCTCATACGCCGCGATCACGCGGTCGCGGACTGACACCAGCGTGGACACCGCGACGTCGGTGTCGGCGACCGCCGTCACCACGTCCATCACGTTGGCCTTGCCGGCGGCCATCGCGACGGTCTGCGCATCCGACTTGCGGCCGGACTCCATGACGCTGCCGACGGCGTCCTTCAGCAGCGAAGCAAAGGATTGCCCGCTGGCCTCGGTGCCTTTGCCGGCACCGCTGTTCTCCAACACCCGGGCAAGGTTGGCATAAGCATTGGCTGCGATTGTCGGTGATGCCATGGCTCAATTGTCCTGTTCAGCTCTTGAGAATGTCGAGCGTGCGCTGGATCATCCGGCGCGTCGCACTGATGATGTTGAGATTGGCCTCGTAGGACCGCTGCGCGTCGCGCATGTCGGTCATCTCGACCACCGAGTTCACGTTGGGATATTTGACGTTGCCGCTGGCGTCCGCGACCGGATTGTTCGGCTCGTATTTGACGCGGAAGTTGGACTGGTCGGGCTTGATCTTGCCGAGCGTGACGACCTGCGCGTCTAGCGTGCGGTCGAGCGCGGAGGAGAAGGTCGGAACCTTGCGGCGGTAGGGATCGCCGCCTGATGTCTGCGCGGTCGAATCGGCGTTCGCGATGTTTTCCGAAATCACCCGCATGCGGCCGGCTTGCGCCCGCAGACCGGAGGTCGCGATCGCCATCGAGCGGGCAAAGTCGCTGCTGTCATTGGCCATGATGCGCCTCCTCTAGCTCTTTTTGTTCCCGGATCATGCTCTAGCCCTTGCCGATCGCGGTCTTGAGCAGATGCAGGCTCTTCGAATAGAGCGAGGTCGCCGCCGCGTAATCCATCTGGTTGCTGGCGGCCTTCATCATCTCTTCTTCGAGATTGACGGCATTGCCCGCGGGGCGGGTCTCGAAACCCGCATTCTTGTTCTGGTCGAAACCGGAAGCCGCGCCCGATGGCGTCATGTGAGACCCGCTGGTGCGGGCGAGCGCCAGGGGCCCCATCGAGCCCGTGACGGCCCCGGCTTTGTCGAGTTTCGGCTCGACCAGGTCGCGCGGCCGGAATTTGGGCGTGTCGGAATTGGAGACGTTTTCGGACAGGACGCGCTGGCGTTCCTGGTGCCATTGCATCTTGGTGCGAAGCGCCGACAGCACAGGGAGGTCGTTGATGGACATCGTCGCGGCTCCTTCCGCCTCTTGCGGACCTTGGGGTCCGAAGCTAGGCAGAATTTGCCGCGTGTATGGTTAACAGCTGGTTAAGAACGTTCCCGACACATGTCCCCGCGCGGGACACGATTTTGCGCCCCGTGATTCTACGCCTCCAAAAGTGGCATTAACCCAACCGTTTGGCGGCGCGTGCACAGGCCAAGAAGTCGTTTTGGATCGAGCGATTCATAGGTTATTAAGAGCTGGGGACGGCAAAACTTGCCGTGGGACGTTAAGAAATCGAAGTTTGGGGCATCGTAGGCCGGTGGTTGGCACATCTGACCATGGGCACGAGAAAAGCGCCATTTGTCGGGGACAAGTATGCAAGGCAGCCCTATCACCTTCATCGTCGCGTTCATCGTCGTTCTGGCGTTGATCGGTGTCGCTGCTTGGCTGGTTCGCCGATTCGCCAGCAGCCGGCTCGGCGCCAACACCCAGCGCGGCAGGATGCCCCGGCTCGCCGTGATCGATGCTGCCGCCGTCGACGGACGCCGCCGCCTGGTGCTGGTCCGGCGTGACAATGTCGAGCACCTGCTGATGATCGGCGGCCCCACCGACATCGTCGTCGAGCCCAACATTGTTCGCGCCGCGCATGGCCGCGACCAGCTCCCCCAGCGTCCCAACGCCGCCGAGCCGCCGCGCCTTGCCCCCATGCCTGATGCCGGCGGCTGGGCCGACGAAGCGCCGCGGCCCGAACTGCTCGACCATCCCGAGCCGCAAATGCCCGAGCCGCCGCCGCGGTCCGCGCGCCCGTCCTTCGCCGACGAGATGCGCCGGCCCGCTCCCGCGCTGGCCGAGCGCCGCAGCGAACCGCCGATGGGCGGCTTTCCGCCGGAGCCGGTCGCGCCCCGTCCCGAGCGCGAACCGCGGCCCGAGCCGCTGCCGCCGCGCGCTCCGCGCAGCGAGTCGCCACTGATGCCGCGTCCGCCGCGCCAGAGCGAGCCGATGAAGATGCCGCCGCCGCGCGCCGAACGTGTCCCTGCACCGCCGCCTCCTCCGCCCATGCCGCCGGCACCGCCCGTTCCACCGCCGGCGCCCGCCGCGAGCCCGTCGAGCGCCGAGCAGAATCTCGCCGAAATGGCACAGCGGCTCGAGGCTGCGTTGCGCCGCCCCGCCGGCGAAACGGTCGCGCCTCCCGTCGCACCTGAGCCGCCGGCCGCTCCCCCGCGGGCGGCTCGCAGCGAGCCGGCGGCGCCCCCGCCGCCGAAGCCGGCCACGGAAAAGACCAGCTTTGAAAACCTCGAAGACGAGATGGCCTCGCTGCTCGGCCGTCCGAAGCCGTCTTCGTGAGACTGCCGTCCCTCCCGCGTAGAGTTCTTTTCCTTTCTGTCCTGTTCGGTGCGACTTCGCTCGCAGGCCTTGCGCATGCGCAGGACATCAGCATCAATCTCGGCGGTGGCGCCGGCGGTGGTGGCGTCACCGAGCGCGCGATCCAGCTCATCGCGCTGCTCACCGTGCTGTCCATCGCGCCGTCGATCCTGATCATGATGACGTCGTTCACGCGCATCGTGGTCGTGCTGTCGCTGCTGCGCACCGCGATGGGCACGGCGACCGCGCCGCCGAACTCGGTGATCATCGCGCTCGCGATGTTCCTCACCTTCTTCGTGATGGGACCGGTGCTGCAGAAATCCTACGACGACGGCATCCGCCCGCTCGTCGCCAACCAGATCGGCGTCGAGGATGCGCTCCAGCGCGCCTCGGTGCCCTTGCGCGGCTTCATGCAGAAGAACGTGCGCGAGAAAGACCTCAAGCTGTTCCTGGATCTCTCGGGCGAACCGCTGCCGGCCACCCCCGACGACCTCGCACTTCGCATCCTCGTCCCCGCCTTCATGATCTCCGAGCTGAAGCGCGCCTTCGAGATCGGATTCCTGTTGTTCCTGCCGTTCCTGATCATCGACCTCGTCGTCGCCTCCGTGCTGATGTCGATGGGCATGATGATGCTGCCCCCGGCAACGATCTCGCTGCCGTTCAAGCTGATCTTCTTCGTCCTGGTCGACGGCTGGTCGCTGGTGGCAGGAAGCCTGGTGCAGAGCTACGGGGGCTGAGGCCGGCTCGGCGACACCCCGCCGGCACATCCTCTCCGCTCTCGCGGATAGCCTCCTCCCCGTCATTGCGAGGAACTCGCGACAAAAATTGCAAAGCAATTTTTGCGCTGATGCGACGAAGCATTCGCGGCGCTCGTAATGGCGGAGGATCTGGCGTCGTCCTGGGCCGCGCTTCGCGCGGCAGTCTACCGCGCCATCTTGATCTGCCGCACGACGGGAATCGTCGGCAGCGAACCGGTGTGGTCGCTCTGTTCCTTGGCCTGCGGCGAGCCCGGCGCGCGGGCGGTGGCGTCGGGGAAGCGCTGCTTCATCTCGCGCAGGAAGCCGTCGAGCGTATCGACGCTGGCGGCGAGCTTGGCGATCTCGGCGAATTCGGCGCTGGAGGCCCCGGCCGGCTTGCTGGCGATGTCGAAGGCGAGACGGTCGGCGCTCTCGCTCATCAGCGGCGCGTATTTCTCGCGAAAGCGCGACAGGCCAATCGAGTCGTCGGCGAGCGCATAGCCGACGGCGGCGCGGATGATGTCGCTCTTCTCCACCGTGTTGAGCGGCTTGAAGTCGCGGAAGCGCTCGCCGTAATAGAGTTCGATCTGCTCGGCGGATTCGCGCCAGCGCCGGGCCGCCCAGAAGATGTCGGAGCGCAGGCGGAGCACTTCGCGCCCGGAGACGTTGGAGACGATGTCGAGCGCGAGATCGTGACGGCCGACGTCGCTCTGCGCGCGCGCTTCCAGCAGCAGGCGCTGCTGCCTGAGCTCGCCGGAGAGGTCACTGATGCGGCTCGCGCGCAGCGCGGTGATCGCCATATCCGGTCTGCGGTTCGCCAGGTAGATCATGGAAAGTCGCGCGGCGACCTGGGCGCGGGCGGCGCCTTCGAGGCGGTGATCGACCTGGTATTGCAACAGCTCGGCGGCCTGGTCGAGCAGATCGATCGAGGCGAGACGGTCGGCGAGCCGGCGGATCAGCTCGTCGCCGCGGCGGCCGATCGGCGTCAGCTCGCGGAATTCGTAGAACATCCCGAGCGCCTCGACCGGCGGCAGTTCGTCACCCTTCGGTCCGAGGAAGATCTGCGTGAACAGATCGGAGGCGAGATCCTGCGCCTGACGCGAGGCTTCGGCGTTCGGCTGGAGCTTCGTTGCGGTGCGCGCCGCGGTGAGCGCATCGCGGTAGCGCGCGTTCTCGGCAAACATCCGCGACAGCATCTGGAGCGTCTTGACCTCGATCGAGTCGCCGCGCCAGGTCATGGACAGGGTCTCGAGCTCGCGCAGCGCGTCTTCCTTGCCGATCTCGTCGCGCTTCTGCCGCAGCGCGACCTCGAGCTGCTTGGCCTCGGCCGCAGCCGCCCGATCGCTTGAGGCGGCCGCGAGCTTGTAGTCGTCGAGCGCGTCCTTGTCGTGGCCGAGCGCCTCGGCGAGCCGGCCGCGCAGCACGGCGAAGCCTGGCGCAGCCTCAGGCGGGACACCGACCACTTCGAGTTCGCTGCGGCGCTTGGACGCGCCGGCATAGTCCTTCACCTCGAGGGCCGCGCGCATCGCGTCCATCGTCACGATGCGCTGGATGTCGAGCGGCAGCGAGGCGATGGCGAATTCGACATTCTTGAACTTCTCGCGCGCGTCGGCCCACTTACCCTGGCGCGCATAGGCGAGGGCCTTCCAGAGCTGGGAGTCGTGACTGTTGCCGATCACGGGATTGGCGAGGTCCTTCAGGCCCTGCGCCGGCCGGCCGATCAGGATGCTGGCGATGGCATGCATGATCAGCGCACCGCTCTCCTCCTTGTTGAGCGGATCGCTCAACATCAACTCGGTCACGGCCTTGGCCTCGTGATACATCGCGCGCGACATGTAGAACTGCGCAAGCTCGAGCCGCGGCAGCGAGCGGAGCGCCGGCTCGACGGCCGAGATCGCCGTCATCAGTTCGGCCTGGCGCGCCATGAAGTTTTCCGACTGGCCCTTGCGCCAGCCTTCGGGGCTGAAGACCGGGCGCACCGCGGTCGGCGCCCGCTCGGCCGAGATGTCGACCGGTGACAGCGTCAATCCACCCTTCTTGCCGAGGATCACCTTGTCGGCGCCTACCTCGACGCCGATCTCATCCGAGTTCGGCCGGACCGCAATGCCGTGCGCGGATTCCAGCAGCGAGAGATCAACGAGGTCCTGCCGCTTGATGAAGCCGCGCACCGGCCGCTGCGCGGTGACGACATAGAGCGTGTCCCCGGCGTCGGGATCGGTGAGCTTGTGCAGCGCGCCCGGATTGGAGAAGGGGATCGCGATATTGGCGAGCGCGGGGTCGGTGATGTTGCGCGACATCATCAGCGGCAGCGGCGTCGACTGGATCTTGTCGGCCAGCGTCAAGAGCCAGTTGGTCTCCTTGCCGACCTCTTCGCTCGCCAGCGAGTAGACCAGCGGGCGGGTGAGACGGATGCGCAGCGCCTGCCCCTTGTCCAGCGGGATGCGGCCGACCTCGCCGATCATCGCACCGCCCTTGGTGCGGATGGCCTCGACATCGATCGGCTTCGGCGTATCGAACACCAGCCACACCGTATCGCCCCGACGGAACGCCGCCGCGGGCGTTGCGACCTGAATCGGGAACGTCACGCGCAGGCCGTCGCTGTCGCGGCGCGCATCAACGCTGGCGACAGCCGGCTGCGGCGCGGCCGGGGCCTCGGCGGGCGCCGCCTTGGCGGCTTCCTTGACCGGCTCCTTCGCGGGCTCTTTCGGCCCTTCGGCAGCCAAGGGCTTGGCTGGCGCGGCTTCGACAACAGGCGGCGCCGCAGCTTCCTTGGGCGCCTCCGGAGCGTGCACAGCCTCAGTCGACGGCGCCGGTTTCGGAGCTTCAACGGGCGGCATCGCGGCGGGCGCTTCCGGCTTCAGCTCGGGCTTGCCGCCGATTTTGGCTTCGCGCGCGATCGTCTCCGACGTCGGCGGCGCGATCTCGCGATGGGCGTCCTTCGGCTTCTCGGCCGCGGGCCTGTCCGGCGCAGGCGCCGGTCTGTGCCCTGCAGGCTTCATCTGCGCGATCGCCGCCTCGGGAGTCGCGGCTGCCGTCTTGCCCTTGTCGGGCTGGAAGGAGATGTCGACGACGTAATTCTTCTCGTCGCGGAACGAATGCACGTCGGAATCGCCGATCAGCGCGATCTCGACATTGGTCTGGTCGAGGTCGGCCTTCTGCTTGATCGAGGCGACGTTCGGCGGCGCCGCGACGACCGCGTCCGCCAGATCGAAATTAAGGTTGGCGTTGAAAGCGAGCGTGAGCTTCCGTTCGTTGAGCACGGAGGAGACGCCGACACCGTCGGGCATCTCGAACACGAAGCGCACGAAGGTCGGCTGCACCGAGGCACGCACGCGGATCTGCGGACGCTTCTTGGTCTCGGCCGCGGCGCGCTGGGCGCGTAGCGCGCGCTCGGCCACGCGGGCGCGCTCGGCGAGCTCCTTGACCACGTCCATGGGCAGGCTCGGCGGCGGCCCCTTCCAGCCCTCGGGCAAGAGGTCGACGAAGGTGCGCTCGCCGGCGTTCATGGTGTTGACGGTGACGCGCCGTGCCAGCGACAGGCGGATGGCGCCGCCATCGGGGTCGCGGCGCGCGGAGTTGACGTAATTGGGCGCGCCTTCCGGAACGCGGTCGACAGGGACGTCGACGGGCCGGTCGAAGCGGATGATGAGGATGGAGCCCGCAGTCGTCACCTCGGAGGGAACGTCCTCGCCGAGCTTGATGACGAGGCGGGCAAAGCCGCCGCCGGCCGAAAAACTCGCCTCGCCCCTGACAGGATCGGCCGCCCGGGCAGGCGCACCGAGACCGACCAGCAGGCAGACTGCCAGCACGCCCGCTTTTCGGACATGACGCGACAGCCCCGGCGCCAACGCGCGGGCTCGCGACCACAATCCATCGGCAGCCTCTCGCGCCATTGGCGGCATGTCTTCCGGTTCGACGGTTTAGCCGGCATTGATGCCGGCCCTGCCCTCGACTTTAAGGTTTTGCCAATTAAGGACTTCTTAAGTATGAGCTCTCAATTCGGCTTTTGCGTCGGCTTGCCGTCGATCTTGGGCAGCTCAGCGGCTGAAGCCGACTGATCGCCGCCGCCATTGGCCCGGCGAGCCATCTCGACCGTCAGCTTCTCGGCCGCCTCCGGCGACATCACCCCCATGATGTCCGACATCTTTCGCGGCGCGATGGCCGAGGCGATCTCGATCAGCACGCCCATCTCCAGCCGGTCGAACACCCGCGCTGCGTCCTTGGGCTTCATGCCCTCGTACATGGTGACGAGGCCCTTCATGCGCTGGGCTTCGGCGGCCTTCTGCTCGGCCTGCGTCGCGGAGATGCGGGTTTCCACCGCCTTCATCTCCTCGACCTTGTTCTCGATGCGCTTCTCGGCCGATTTGAGCAGGCTCTCGCGGATGTCGATCTCGCGCTGGCGGGCCTCGATCTCCTGGCGGCGCGCCTGCAACCGCTCGAGGATCGCGCGCTCGGAGGCCGAGACCTGCGGCTGGGCTTCGTCCACCTTGATCACGGTGCCTTCCGGCTTGGTCTCGGGCGCCGCGGGCTTGGGCGCCTCCTTCGGCGCACCATGAGTCGAGCCGGTGATGATCTCCGGGTCCTCCCGGCGGCTCGGGAAGTTCAGATTCTCCTGCGCCCAGGATTTCTTGGTCTGGTTCGGCTTGTAGTCGAACACATAGCCGCCATTGATCGCGAGGCCCGCGACTTTCAACGTGGCGAGGCCTGCGACGGCAACCAGGACGACCGGGATGACGCGGATGTTACGAAAGGACTTCATGCCCGGAGGTTCATGCGGCAAGGCCGTTGGATCGTCGGCGCTCGGAGAAGGCTTCGGCTGCCGCCGCGACCGCCTTCGCCGTCGATGGCTTGGCCGCGGGCGCGGCGACCGTTTCCGGACCGGTCATGGGGCGTGCGGCGATCGCGATCTTGGACAGCCGCCGCACCACGTTGTCGGCTTCGCCGAGCTGCCTGTGGAGTTGCTCCGACATCTGCGTCGCCGCGGCGAGCTGGCTGCCGAGGTTCTCGTTGACGTCGCGCACGGCCAGCTTCAGCCCGCCGATCGCCCGCTCGGCGATCTCGGTCGCGGTGATCAGCTCGCCGATCACCGCCTTCAGCGAATGCTCGTCCGCCTTCAGCCGCGTCAGCCGCTTGTTGAGCATGACGCAGTAGACGATCGTCAGCATCAGCAGGATAGCCACCAGCGTCTCGATCGCCATTCCCAGGGAGTGGTTCATGGGGCCTCCATCATCTTGTTCTGCTCGTCCACCTTCTCGAACATCGCAAGTGTCGTACTTGGCTTGCGCAAGGGTTTCGTCACGCGGATCGCGACGCGGTCGCCGACCCGGCCCATCCGCCCCTCGGTCAGCGTGACGTCGCCGCAGCGCACGGTGACGTTGGCGTCGGCGCGCATGTCCAGCGGCAGCGTGTCGCCGACCTTGAGTCGCATCAGCTGCTTGAGCGGAATGTCGGCCTCGTAGAGCACGGCATCGACGGCGATCTCGGCCTGTACGATCTCGGTGGCGAAATGGCCTTCCCAGACCGGGTCGCGGCCGAACTTTTCGCCCATGAACATCTGGAGCAGGACGCCCCGGATCGGCTCGATGGTTGCATAAGGCAGCAGCAGTTCGATATTGCCGCCGCGGTCTTCCATGTCGATGCGCAGGCGCACCAGGATCGCGGCATTGGCAGGACGGCTGATCGCGGCGAAACGCGGATTGGTCTCGAGCCGGTCGATCGAGAAGGTCACCGGCGACAGCGGCCGGAACGCCTGCTCGGCGTCGGCCAGCACCACCTCGACCAGCCGCTTGACCAGCTCAGTCTCGATTGTGGTGTAGGGCCGGCCCTCGATGCGGAGCTGGCTGGTGCCGCGGCGGCCGCCGAGCAGCACGTCGATCATCGAATAGATCAGGTTGGAATCGACCGTCGCCATGCCGAAGTTTTCCCACTCCTCGGCCTTGAAGACCGTGAGGACGGCGGGCAGCGGGATCGAATTCATGTAATCGCCGAAACGCACCGAGGTGATGCGGTCGAGCGAGACTTCGACGTTGTCGGAGGTGAAATTGCGCAAGCTTGTCGTCATCAGCCGCACCAGGCGGTCGAAGACGATTTCGAGCATCGGCAAACGCTCGTAGGAGACCATCGCCGAATCGATGATGGCGCGAATGCCGGAATGGTCGTCGAGCGTGACGTCGCCGACGGCGAAGCCAAGGAGATTGTCGATCTCCTCCTGCGACAGCACCCGCTCACCGGAGTTCTTGCCGCTGCCGAGATCGCGGCTGCCGTCCTCGACCATGGCCGCCCATTGCAGGGCCATGGTCTCCGACAGCTCGTTCTCGGCGGCAGCCTTTGCGGCCTCCGCGGGATCCTCGGAATCGAGCGACGCCTCCCATTGGGCGGCAATCGCATCCTGGTCCATTTGCTCGTTGCCGGCCATGACGCTAGCCCATTGCCTTCCGCAGCGTGCTCACTGGACCACGACTTCCTTGAACAGCACCGCGCTGACCTGGACCGGGGCGACCGCCGCGTTGACGCGCTTGGTCAGCTCCTCCTTGAGGCGGAAGATGCCCGCGGACCCATTGAGGTCGGAGGGGCGCAGCTCGCGCACATAGGTCTGGAAGATGTCGGTGACGCGCGGCATCGTCGGCTTGATCGCCTCGATCTGCTTCTCTTCCTTCAGCTCCAGCACGATCTTCAGCCGCAGATATTGCACGCGCTCGCCCGGCGCGCCGGCGAGGTTGACCATGATGTCGGGAACGTCGACGAAGGACGGCGGCTTCGGTGGAGGGGCTGCCTCGGCATGATGCTCGTTGTCGCCATGACGGAAGAAGAAGAACCAGGTCGCAGCGCCGCCGCCGAGGACGGCGAGCAGGCCGACGACCATGATGATGAGCTTCAGCTTGTTCTTCGGCGGAGCGGCTTCCGCGCCCTCACTGGCCGCGCCGCCTTCTGCTTCATTCTCTGCCATGATCGCCGCGCCCGGATCTCTAAAAGGGGTCGAAAGAGCGAAGCCTCAAGACAGTGACGCGATACAAATGCCCCGGCGGAGTGCGCTCCTCTTCACGGCAAACGCTACGGTAATAATGGTTAACGGAATCTTTCAATTGGGCCTCCACTAGGAAAAATCTGCCGGGCAGACATGGCTAACAGAACCTTTCTGCCGCCCTCCCGCGCCCAACAAAAATCGTCAAGGCATTGAAATCGCCTGATTTTCCGAGTTGGCATGGCTTTCGCTGAGAGAGGACCGAGACCCAACGGTTTGGGAGAACCTGAAGGTCTCGTTCACGGATCCGCCAAGGCGCTTGGGAGAGCGAAATGGCAGATCCCTCTCAGGGGAGATTTCCGATGCAGAACGCGCTTCTGATCGGCTTGTCACGGCAGATGACGTTGGAACGGCAGATGGATGTCATCGCCAACAACGTCGCCAATGCCAACACCAACGGCTTCAAGGCCGACCACTCGCTGTTCGAGGAGTTTCTCAACTCGAACGCGCGTGAGGACAATTTCGTCGGCGCCGACCGCCGGGTCTCCTATGTGCAGGACCGCGGCACCTTCCGCGACATCGGCCAGGGGCCGATGGAGGCGACCAACAACCCGCTCGACTTGGCGATCGACGGCAACGCCTATTTCGCGGTGCAGGCCAATGGCGGCGAGTTCTTCACCCGAGACGGCAAATTCTCGCTCAACAGCACCGGCCAGCTCGTCACCTCGAACGGCAATCTGGTGCTCGGCACTGGCGGTCCGATCACCTTCCAGCCGACCGACCACGACATCAACATCGCGCCCGACGGCACCGTCACGGTGCTCGAGGGCACGGCCAAGACCGACTCGATCCGCGGCAAGATCCGCATGGCCTCGTTCGACGCGCCGGCCAAGCTGACCAAGCTCGGCGCCAATCTCTACGCCGCCGGCTCCGCCGTCGCGCAGCCCGACACCAAGTCGACCGTCCGCCAGGGCTATGTCGAGAAGTCGAACGTGAATTCGGTCGGCGAGATGACCCGCATGGTCGAAGTCATGCGCAGCTACACCGCCATCGCCAACCTGCTCCAGCAGCAGAGCGACCTTCACAAATCGGCGATCGAAAAGCTCGCCGACGTTCCGGCCTGATTGAGGGAGAACTGACATGCAGGCGCTTCACACCGCGGCGACCGGAATGGCGGCACAGGAACTCAACGTTCAGGTGATCTCCAACAACATCGCCAATTTGCGCACCACCGGCTTCAAGAAGCAGACCGCGGCGTTCCAGGACCTGATCTACGAGCACGTCCGCCGCGTCGGCGCGCAGTCGTCGGACCAGGGCACCATCGTGCCGGTCGGCGTCGACATCGGCGGCGGCGTCAAGACCGTCGGCACGCCGCGCAGCATGACGCAGGGCACGCTGTCGCAGACCGGCAACGATCTCGACCTTGCGGTCTCCGGCGAAGGTTTCTTCAAGATCCTGATGCCCGACGGCACCTACCAGTACACCCGCGACGGCACCTTCCAGATGGACAATCAGGGCCGCGTCGTCACCGCGCAGGGCAACCCGGTGCAGCCGACGATCACGATCCCGAACAACGCCTCGGGCCTGACCGTCAACGTGCAGGGCCAGGTCTCGGTGACGCTGCCGGGCTCGTCGACCTCGACCATCCAGGGCCAGATCGGCCTGACCCGCTTCATCAACAAGGCCGGCCTGCAGCCCGTCGGCAACAATCAGTTCACCGAGACGCCCTCTTCCGGCCCGCCGCAGGACGGCACGGCAACGGCCGAAGGTTACGGCAACATCACGCAAGGCAGCCTCGAGCAGGCCAATGTCGACGTCGTCTCGGAAATGAGCGACCTGATCGCCGCCCAGCGCGCCTACGAGATGAACGCCAAGGTGATCAGCGCCGCCGACCAGATGATGCAATCGACCACGGCGATGTTCCGCTGAGGTGATAACGATGATCCGCGCCAGCCTCGCTACGATCTCCGCTCTTGTCGCGCTGGCCTTGCCGGCCGCGGCCGCCGACGATTTCATCGCCTCGCCGACGCTGCGCGCGAGCGTCACCGTGACCTCGGACGTGGTGCGGGTCGGCGATCTCATCGACAATGCCGGATCGACGGCGCTGATTCCGGTCTACCGCTCGCCCGATCTCGGCACCACCGGCGCGCTGCCGGTCGCGCACGTGCTGTCGGTGCTCCGCGCCAAGCAGGTGATCGGCGTGATGACCGGCGACATCAAGGAAGTCCAGGTCACCCGCCTCGCCCGCACGCTCGCGAGCAAGGATCTCGAAAACGCCGTCGCCGCCGCACTCGAGCGCCGCTTCGGCCTCGGGGACGCCGCCAACATCACCGTCACGTTCGACCGCAGCGTTGCCGAGATGCGGCTGGACGCCTCCAACACCGGCGCGCTGCAGCCGGTCGCAACCCGCTATGACGCCCGCAGCGGCCGTTTCGATCTCGCCTTCGAGATTGCCAACGACAACAATTCGGCACTGACCAAGCTCCGCTTCACCGGCACCGCGATCGAGACGGTGGACGTGGCCGTGCTGACGCGCGACATCGACCGTAACGATCTCCTGAAGTCATCGGACGTCGCGCTGGAGCGCCGGCCGAAGGCCGAAGTCACCGGCGAGCCCGCCTCGCGGGATCGCAGCGTCGGCATGCAGCTGCGCCGGCCGATGCGGGCGGGCACGCCGCTCCGTGTCGCCGACATGGTCAAGCCCGACTTCGTGGCGCGCGATCAGGCCGTCACCATCATCTACCAGGTGCCCGGCGTCTATCTCACCACGCGCGGCAAGGCGATCGAGAGCGGCGCCGAGGGCGACAGCGTCAGCGTGATCAATCTGCAATCCAAGCGCACGCTGACCGGTGTCGTCACCGGACGCGGCCAGGTGACGATCCAGGGCGCGAGCCAATCCGCACCGATGGCGGCCGCGGTCGAGCAGACCTCCTCGCTCCAGCGCGAAGCGCCCGCGCCCGTCGACACTGCAGCCATCGTCCGGAGCCTGGTCCAGGCTCCCGCCTCGCCGGCTCAAATCGCCCAAGCCCAGATCCCGCAAGTTCGCGCCTCGCAAGCTCCAGCCAAGTCAGAGTAAGTCATGTCCTCGTTCAGTTCGGCCTCCCGCCTTCGTCGCATCGCGATCTCTGCCCTGCTGCTGGCCTCTTGCGCGCTGGGCGGCTGCTCCTCGATCGACCGGCTGTCGCAGATCGGCGAGCAGCCGAAGCTGTCGGCGATCGACAATCCGACGACGCAGCCGGGCTACAAGCCGGTGCAGATGCCGATGCCGAAGCCGGAAGTCGCCTCCTACAATCCGAACTCGCTGTGGCGCAACGGCAGCCGCGCCTTCTTCAAGGACCAGCGCGCCCGCCAGGTCGGCGACCTCCTGACCGTGACCGTGAACATCACCGACAAGGCCAACATCGCCAACGAGACCCAACGCAGCCGCACCAATTCGGAAGATTCCGGAATCACCGACTTCATCGGCGCCAAGACGCTCGGCGCGCAGGCGCAGAAGGTGCTGCCCGGCCGCATCCTCACCGCCGACTCCACCGCCTCCAGCGACGGCAAGGGCTCGGTCAACCGCCAGGAAGCGCTGCAGACCAACGTTGCCGCCGTGGTGACGCAAGTGCTGCCGAACGGCAACCTCGTGGTCGAGGGCAAGCAGGAGATCCGCGTCAACTACGAGATCCGCGAGCTCGTGGTCGCCGGCATCGTCCGCCCCGAAGACATCCAGAGCGACAACACCATCGATTCCACCAAGATCGCGCAGGCCCGCATCGCCTATGGTGGCCGCGGCCAGATCATGGACGTGCAACAGCCGCGCTACGGCCAGCAGGTCATGGACGTGCTGCTGCCCTTCTAGCCTCAAGAGCTCCCACATCGTGTTCGCGAACCTAGGCGCGAACGACGATGTACGACGCGGCCTCCGGTAGCTCCCCTGCCGGAGGCCGCATCTATTTTGGCGGGGTGGTGGAGCGCCTGTGAGACAGGTCCGCGCCAGAGTCGCTACATCGCGCGCTCAAACGCCGTCATTGCGAGCGCAGCGACTCGTCCGCCGTAGCTTTAGCGAAAGCGGAAGCAATCCAGAATCCCTCCGCGGAAAGATTCTGGATTGCTTCGTCGCAAGAGCTCCTCGCAATGACAGAGAGTGCCAAAGCGCCGCCCCTCACGTAAACTCCGCCTCCACCGCCCCCAGGCCATCCAGCTCCATCCGCACCTTGTCGCCGGCCTTGAGCCACAGCGTCTTGACCAGGCTGCCGGTGAGCACGAGTTGCCCCGCGTGCAGGCCCTTGCCCTCGGCGGCGAGATGGTTGGCGAGCCAGGCGAGCGCGTTGTGGGGATGACCGAGCACGTCGGCGCCGGTGCCGTGGCTGACCTCCTCGCCGTTGAGGATGGCGCGGCCCTTGACCGTCTTCAGGTCCGGCACCGACGAGCGCGCAACCCGGGGTGCCAGCACGCAGCCTGCGGCGAAGAAATCGTCGGCGATCAGCGTCGGGGCGCCCATCGTCTCCCACTTCACGTAGCGGTCGTCGACGATCTCGATGGCGGGATGATAGGCCTCGACCGCCTCACCGACCCATTCGGCCGTGAACGGCGCCTCGCCGGCGGCGAGGTCGCGCTTCAGCCGCACCGCGATCTCGCATTCGACACCGACCCGGACATATTTTGAGGCCGCAAGCTTGGCGCCGCTGTCATGCAGGCCCTTCTGGAACACGCCGCCGGCGCAGGGATGCGGGATGCCGATATAGTCCTGCATCACCTGGCTGGTGCAGCCGATCTTGTAGCCGACCAGCGGCCCGGCATGCGGCAGCAGGAGATCATGCAGCGCGCGCTGGACCTGATAACCCTCGGCTTCATCAGCGGGCGGACGTTCCAGCGCCGCGAGCGGCGCATGGTTGCGGCGCGCCAGCGCGATCGCCTTTGCGGCTTCGAGAATCCTGTCCATCGGCGCCGCCTCCACGCTACGCAATCGCAGGCGGCACTTCAGCATCCCCGCTCCGGCCTGACAAGCGCGCCCGGCCGGAGGATTGCGGTGGCTCGCCCGCGTTTAAGGAAATATTGAGCTGGTGGAGGCTCTATGGAGGAAACGCGCCTCGCAGCTCCTGCGAACAGCGCAAGAGCCACGATTGCAGCGATGCTTGATGCAGCTGGATCGGCGCTTCAACTTCCGAGTCGATCCTGTTGATGCGACTCGCGAAATCTCTCGCACCTGAAGTGAAGGCTGTTTCTGATCCGAACTCACGTGAGCTCGGAGGAATCGAGTCTAGCTCATTGATCGCGATTCAGTTTTCGCGATTGCGCTCGCGCGCCGAGGCATGCGAGCACAAGCGACCGGCAAAATGCTGATCACGACGCGAAACGGCGCCTTGCGTCCAAAAACAAAGAGCCGCATCGCTGCGGCTCGGACTCTATTCGTCGCGATAGACCTTCTCGCGTTTCTCGTGGCGCTCCTGCGCCTCCACCGAGAGCGTCGCGATGGGCCGGGCCTCGAGCCGCTTCAACGAGATCGGCTCGCCGGTGTCCTCGCAATAGCCGTAGGTGTTGTCCTCGATACGCTGGAGCGCGGCGTCGATCTTGGCGATCAACTTGCGCTGGCGGTCGCGGGCACGGAGTTCGATGGCGCGGTCGGTTTCGGACGATGCCCGATCGGCGAGATCGGGGTGGTTCACGTTCTCCTCCTGCAAGGCTTGCAGGGTGAGCTTGGACTCTTTGAGGATCTCATCCTTCCAGGCGAGGAGCTTCAAACGGAAGTACTCCTTCTGCCGGTCGTTCATGAAAGGCTCTTTTTCGGTCGGTCGGTAGTTTTTCAACTTTTCCAAGGGCGGCCTATCTGTCTAAGCAACGACTCGCATAACGGAACGGGGTCCGTTGAGCGGGGCGTTATATAGCGGCCTCCTGTGACAGACAATGTTTCCCTCACTGCCCGATCGGCGCCCCCAAGCCCTTGCACAGGAAGGTTTATCCTGGAGGGACCCGGGGGCGGCCGAAGGCCTAGTAGCCGACCGTGAAGCGCTGCCTCACATGGGCCGGGCGCTCGATCTCGTCGGCAAGCGCAATGGCGTAGTCGGCGAAGCTGATCCAGCTCTTGCCGTTCGCATCTGCGAGAAGCTGGTCGGTGCCGAGCCGGAACTTGCCCGTGCGCTCGCCCTCGACGAACAGTGCCGACGGCGAAATGAAGGTCCAATTCAGCTCCTTTTCCTGCCGCAGGAGGTCGAGGAAGGCCGAGCCAGCTTCCGCTTCGGCCTTGTATTGGGCCGGAAAATTCGGAGTCGTGACCAGCTTCACGCCTGGCGCGACCTCAAGGCTGCCGGCGCCCCCGACGACGAGGTAACGACCAACCTTGGCCTCCTTCGCGGCGCCGATCAGCTTGAGCGCGTCGCTGGCCAGGAAGTGCACGGAACTCACGGCGACGTCGTGCCCCGCCCACAGCTTGGCAAGGCCAGCCTGGTCGAGCACGTCTCCCTTGGTCGGCGCGACGTTCGGCAGGGCGGCGATCTTCTCCGGGTTTCGGGCGATGGCCGTGACCGCGTGGCCGCGGCGCGACAGTTCCTTGGTGATCTCCGACCCGGCCCGGCCCGAGGCGCCGGCGACTGCGATTTTCATGGAAAGCTCCTTTGCTACTGTGGTAACTAAAGGCGACTAAGTATCGTATAGAATGTTGGTGTAAAGAGAGCACTTTGCGCTTACCTGATTACACAGGGGTAACTCCCCACCCGTACAGCAAGCCGACGACAACGGATTCCGAGGACCGACGATGAAACCCGACGTCTATGCCGCGAACTGCCCCACCCGCCAGATCCTCGATCGCGTCGGCGACAAATGGGCGGTGCTGATCCTCTTGCTGCTGCGCGAGGATGCGATGCGCTTCAATCAGTTGCGCCGCACGATCGAGGGCATTTCGCAGAAGATGCTGAGCCAGGTTCTCAAATCGCTCGAACGCGACGGCCTGATCAGGCGCCATGCCATCGCGACCGTGCCTGTCACGGTGGAGTATTCGATCACGCAGCTCGGACTGACGCTCGCCGGCGCGGTCGATCCGCTGCGCGATTGGGCCGAGCAAAATCTGAAAGACGTTCTCGCCGCCCAACAACGCTATGACGCGCAGCAGAAGCAGGAAGCGGCGTAAGCGTGTGTGAAGAGACGCGCAGTTTCGCCCGAAACTGCGCTGTCACGCCCCGGCTTGACCGGCGCATCCTGCACGCCGAGGCTTCTCGGCTCAATCACTGCTTTCTCGGGAATACCGGGTCGCCCGGTCGAGCCGGGCGACGATGGCGCGCTAAGCCTGCCCGGCCTTGGCGAGTTCGACCTCGACGCGGAGCTCGATCTCGGAGAGCACCGAATCCAGACCGGGATCGCCCGAGGACGATTTCAGGTTCGCCGCAGCATCCCGCAGCCGCATCACGGTCGAGGCGTCGAGATTGCCTGACAACAGACCCATCTTGAGATCGTCAAGCACGTCGAGCGCCGTCCTGCCGCGCACGACCGAGCGCTTGCGGCGCTCGACCGGATCCTCCTCGACACCTTGCAGGGCCAGCAGCCCATCGATGTTGGTGGCGGACTTCGGTGCGGCAGCGCTCCGCGTCTCCTGCGCCGATGCCGTGTCGGGCAGCACGAAGGTGCCGGAGCCCGTCCGCCTGGCCTGGCTGGCTGGCGTTCCAAGCGTGGTGCCGTTCGGTCCGTAGATGCGCATCGGAAGGAATCCGGGTGATCGATGCCAGCACCTTCGCCGCCTTATGGTTAACGGGGCGTAAACAGCCCGGCAAAATCTGCCGACCGGCGGCAGTTTCGCTCCTCAGGGCGAATGACCGCTGACACCGGTCGAAACAGATTTATTCAACCTATTCAGCCACCTACCTCGCCGGCGCCGGTTGGCACAGCACTCGCAAGGACAGCGCCGGACCGGCTCGTCATGGGAGTGTCGTGCAGGTCTTTCCGATGTGAGGGCCTTTTCAGGAGGCTTGGGGAGCAGAGCATGCCAGGCGTTCGTTGGGTGAGGATTGTCGGGGTGGCCTGCGCGGCGCTGTCGGCGCTGGCGCTGTCGGTCGCGCCGGCAGCTGCGACCTCGCGCATCAAGGACCTCGCCAACATCGAAGGCGTGCGGCAGAACCAGCTGATCGGCTACGGACTCGTCGTCGGCCTCAACGGCACCGGCGACACCCTCAACAACATCCCCTTCACCAAGCAGTCGCTGCAGGCGATGCTCGAGCGCATGGGCGTCAACATCCGCGGCGCCACCATCCGCACCGGCAACGTCGCCGCCGTGATGGTCACCGGCAACCTGCCGGCCTTCGCCACCCAGGGTACGCGCATGGACGTCACGGTCTCCGCGCTCGGCGATGCCAAGAACCTCCAGGGCGGCACGCTGCTCGTCACCCCCCTGCTCGGCGCCGACGGTAACGTCTATGCGGTGGCGCAGGGCTCGCTCGCGATCTCCGGCTTCCAGGCCGAGGGCGAAGCCGCGAAAATCGTGCGCGGCGTTCCGACCGTGGGACGCATCGTCAACGGAGCCATCATCGAGCGCGAGATCGAGTTCGCGCTCAATCGGCTGCCGAACGTGCGCCTGGCGCTGCGCAACGCCGACTTCACCACGGCGAAACGGATCGCGGCCGCGATCAACGACTATCTCGGCGTCAAGACCGCCGAGCCCATCGATCCCTCCACGGTGCAGCTGTCGGTCCCGCCGGAGTTCAAGGGCAACGTCGTCGCCTTTCTCACCGAGATCGAGCAGCTCCAGGTCGATCCCGATCTCGCCGCCAAGATCGTCATCGACGAGCGCAGCGGCATCATCGTGATGGGCCGCGACGTCCGTGTTGCCACCGTCGCGGTGGCGCAGGGCAACCTCACCGTCACGATCTCCGAGAGCCCGCAGGTGAGCCAGCCCAACCCGTTGTCGCGCGGCCGCACCGTGGTGGCGCCGCGCAGCAGCGTCACCGTCACCGAGGACGGCAAGAAGCTGGCGCTCGTCAAGGACGGCGTCTCGCTCCAGCAGCTCGTGGATGGCCTCAACGGCCTCGGCATTGGCCCGCGCGACATGATCAGCATTCTCCAGGCGATCAAGGCCGCCGGCGCGATCGAAGCCGATATCGAGGTGATGTGATGCAGACCGGCACGATCAACACTCCGCGCCTCGCCACCTCCTCGGCCTTTTCGGTGGAAAGCCGCAACGGCCGGCCGGACTTCGAGCTGGCGAGCGCGCTGCAAAAGGTCTCGCCGAAGCAGCAGGCCAGGGCGCAGAAGACCGCCACCGACTTCGAGGCGATGTTTCTCAACAGCATGTTCTCGCAGATGACCTCGGGGCTGAAGGGCGAAGGCCCGTTCGGCGACACGCCCGGCACCGGCGTGTGGCGCTCGATGCTGACCGAGCAATATTCCAAGAACTTCGCCAAGGCCGGCGGCGTCGGCGTTGCCACCGAAGTCTACCGCACCCTCATCCTGCAGCAGGCGAAAACGATCCGCACGGCATAAGGTCAAACGAGATGAACCAGTTCAACGCCTCACGTCAGCCGGTGCAAGCCCAGCGTCCGAACACCGCGCCCGGCAGCGCCGAGGCGCGCAAGCTCGCCGAAGACCTGATGGATGCGATGAACGCCCTGCTCGGATTGATCGAGCGCGAGACCGAGCTCGTTCGCGCCGGCAAGGTCCGCGAGGCAATGATGCTCGAGAGCAAGAAGCAGGAGCTGTCGCGAAACTATGTCGGCGCCGTCAGCCAGTTGAAGGCGAACCAGCCCCAACTCGCGAAATCCGCGCCGGAGCTGCTCTCGACGCTGCATCGCCACCACGATGCGTTCCGCGCGATGCTCCAGGTCAATCTCACCGTGCTCGCCACCGCGCACGCGGTCTCCGAAAGCGTCGTGCGCGGCGTCAACGCCGAGATCCAGAAGCGCAACGTGCCGAACACCTATACGGCTGCAGGTCGGCGCGCAGCTCCAGGCCCGCGCCACATCACCCCGCTTGCGGTCAGCCGCTCGCTCTGAGCGCACACAAAAACAAGAGACGATTTTACGAAAAACCGCGCGACGATATCGTCGCGCGGTTAGGTACGTTTACTTACCCGGTCTTCAGTCCTGGTGTTCCATGGTTGCGTTATTGGAGGGGTTGGGATTTGACTCACGCTAGGCAACCAGGAGGCTGCCATGAGTACAGATTTCAGCATCAGGCCGGTGGGGATCCCGGCCCCCGTGCAGATCGTAACGACGTCCAACGTGGCGAACGAGGCCGTGCAAACCGATCTTCCGGTGAGCCAGACGGTCGCCGCGAGCGATACGAGCGCGCCCGTGCGCAATGATCTACCGAACCGCGAGAACATCTCGCGCCAGGTCGTGTTCAACCAGGCGGCCGCGTCCTTTGTCTTCCAGGTCGTCAACGACAGGACCGACGCAGTGGTCAACCAGTTCCCCGACGAAGCGATGCTGCGCCGGCGAGCCTATTTTCATGCGTTGGATATGCAGTCCGAGCCTTCGCGTCCGCTCAGCACGGACGTCAGCGCCTGACGCTTACGAGACGACGGAATTCTTGACGATGTTCTTGCCCTGTGCCTGACCGGCCCCGGTCAGCGCTCAAGCATGATCCGGAAAAGTGCGCGGCGGTTTTCCGAAAAGACCATGCTTGAACAACAACCGAAAGCGCGATGGCGATTCATCCAGATCGCATCGCGCTTTAAAGTCGTGTTGCCCGAAGCAAGCCGACAAGCCGTGATCAGCCCCCACCCGTCACGGGCGTCCGGACAGACCAGCAGCGATGTTGCGGTTGATCTCGATCAGCGGACGGAAGTGATCGAACTGCGGGCTCATCTGGAGCGCGGCGGTCTGGCTCAGCACGAACACGCTGATGTTGGCGATCTTCTGCCGCACGTCGATCGGCTGCGGATTATTGTCGCGCATCGCCTCGCTCAAGAAGATGGTCCAGAGCTTGCGGTTGAACATCAGGGCCTGCATGGTCTGCTCGCTGAGCGGATCGGCGGCGTTCACGGCATCCTGGAGCTTGTTCGCGGCCTTGAGCAGGGTCTGCGCCTCGATGTCGCGAGGAGATGCGGTGGTGGTTGCAACACGCGCATAAGCCGAGGCAGCGGAATTCGACATCAATCACACCCTGGAGGTTACCTAGCGCGTTGTAAGCGCTTAAGGATTTGTTCCCAACCCTAGGCAGCACCGCTTAAGATTTGCTTACGTGTGTGCTTGGAAGCACTCCGGATAATTACGGTTCGCGGAGCTCTTCGTCAGCGCAACGCTAGATCCACGCACGCACGATGTAAACTCGCTCGCGCGATGCGTGCTGATCTCAGCTAATCTTGTCTTAGCGATCTCCCTCAAAAGAACGGCGGAGCATTAGCCCCGCCGCGAAATCTCAACTGGTGAGCTTGGCTCTCGAATTAGCGGAGCAGCTGCAGCACGCTCTGCTGCGACTGGTTCGCGAGCGACAGCGCCGACACCGCGATCGACTGGCGGGTCGACAGCGCCTGGCTGTTCGCCGCTTCCTCGTTGGTGTCGGCGAGCGTCAGGTTGGACGAGCCGGTCTGCAGCACGTTGATCAGGTTCTTGGAGAAGTCCTGGCGCACCTGCACGATCGAGAGGTTCGAACCGAGCGAGGAGCCTTCCGAGCGCAGCCTGCTCGAGGCGGCATTCAGGCTGGCCAGCACCTTGTTGGTGGCGCCGTTGTCGATGAAGTCCGTGCCGGGAACGAGATTGCTGAGACCGAGACCCGCCGCGTTGAACACCACGCCGTTGATGCCGAGCGTCGAGCTGCCGGTCTCGTTGAAAACCAGCTTCAGCGTGTCGCCGTTGAGCAGGTTGATGCCGTTGAAGGACGAGTCCTGCGACGTCGTGTCGATCTGCGCCAGGATGTTGTTGAACTGGCTGACCAGGCTCGAACGCGCCGTCTGCGCGACGGGGTCCTGAATCGGCGGCTGCGCGGTGGTAAAGGCGAGCACGCTTGTGAGCGTCCCGCCGACCGCGCCGCCCGCGGCAGTCGAACCGAGGGTCGAGGACGCGTATTCGTTGACGGTGGTGACCGTCAGCACGCCGTTGGCATCGATGGTCGCCGTCAGGTGGTTCGCCTGCAGCTGCACATTGAGCTGATCGAGCGTCTTGACCGTGCCGTTGGTGCCGTCGCCGAACGTGACGTTCACCGGCGTACCGCCGTTGAAGGACGAGAAGGTCAGCGTCTTGCCGCTGACGCCGCCGACGCCCGAGGTGCGCGCTGCGGTGAAGGCGGTCGCCGTTCCCGTGTTGCCGCTGAGGCCGAACGCGCTCAGTGCATTGCCGGTGCCGGTGATCGACAGGTCGGCATTGATGCCGGTGGAGAGCGCAAGCTGGCCGCTGCTGTTGACCGACGAGGGGATCTGGCCCGCGGTCGGGGTCAACGTCGCCGCGCCGTTGAAGAGGCTCGCGGTCTTGACACCGGTGGCCAGATCGACCGCGTTGAGCAGGTCGGTCAGCGTCGCGCTCTGGATATAGACGGTGGAGTTGCCGTTGCCGTCGGTGACGATGTTGCCGCTAACCCCGCCCGAGGTGACGCTCGCCGCCGATTGCGGCGTCTGCGCGTTCTTGAAGGTGATGGTATGGCCGTCGATGTTCAGGGTCGAGCCGTCCTGAACGAGAGTGCCCAGCGAGCCGGCGGTGGTCGACCGGGCCGCGGTCACGCTCGCATTGCCTGCGCCGGTCGCCGGGGTCAGACCGAGCTTGTTGAGGAAGTCGGCCTTGCCCGTCACGCTCAGATCGGAGCCGGTCGAGCTCTTCAGCGTGACCAGGCCGCCGCCCGAGATCGACGATGCCGTCTGAAGCGTGCCGACGGGTCCGGCCGAACCGCTGACCGCGATGGTGGCCGCGCTCGCGCTGATCGTGGCGGTCTTGACGCCACTGGCGAGGTCGATCGCAGTGAGCACGTCGTTGATGGTCGCCCCGGGCGCAGCCGCCGTTCCCTCATAGACGATCGAATTGCCGCTGCCATCGGTGGCGATGTGCCCGCTGGCATCGAGGCCCCAGCCGGTCGGCTGGGTGCTCGGAGCGGCGCCGGTGCGGAAGGTGATGGTCTTGCCGTTCACCGTCAGCGTGTCGCCGTCGGCCGGCGCGGCCCCGAACGTGGTGGACGTGGTGGTGCCAACCAAGGTCGCGGTGCCGGATAGCGCGGTGGTGCCGTCGGCGGCAAGCGCCGCCGTGCCGGTAAAGGTGCCGGCGCTCGAGCCGAGCGATGCGCCCAGCGCTGCGGTCCCGGTGACCGGGGTAGTGCCACCGGCTGCACCGGTATAGAGCACGTTGCTCTTGGCGGTCGCGCTCGCATAGGAGGTCGTGCCGCGAAGATCGGCGGGCGTCGCGCCGGGAATGGTGGTGGAGACGTTCGACTTGGTCGAATAGCCGACCGTGGTCTGCAGCGCCTGGTTGGCGATCGATTTCGCGCTGTCGATCAGCTTCTGCAGCGAGGTGATGCCGGTGTTGGCCGCCTGGAGCACCTGCACACCGTTGTTGATGCCGTCGAGCAGGTTACTGATGTCACTCGCCCGGTTGTCCAACCCCTGGGCGGTGAAGAAGTTGGTGGGATTGTCGAGCGCTGTGTTGACCTTCTTACCGGTCGACAGCCGCTCCTGCGTCGTGGCCAGCAAGTCGGCCGTCGACTGCAGCGACAACAGGTTCTGGCGAACGGACGCCGAGAGAACGATGTTGGACATTGGCGAGTCTTCCTCTTGAACCGGATACGAATCGGCCGCGCGGGTCTGGAAAGCGGGCTTTGTCCAGTCTTAGAGGCTGTCCTTTAAAGTATGGTTAACGCCGGTTTAAGGGACAGGGTTAAGGGCGGGTGAACACCCCTGCCCGCCTGCGGACGCAAAAAAGAACGGCGGGGCAAATGGCCCCGCCGCTCGATTTTATTTAGCAGTTTCAGTTGCTTATCAGCGGAGCAACTGAAGCACGCTCTGCTGCGAGGTGTTGGCCAGCGAGAGCGCGGAGACCGCGATAGACTGGCGGGTCGACAGCGCCTGGCTGTTGGCCGCCTCGACGTTGGTGTCGGCCAGGGTCAGGTTGGCCGAGCCGGTCTGCAGCACATTGATCAGGTTCTTGTTGAAGTCCTGACGGATCTGCACCACCGAGAGATTCGAACCGAGGCTCGACGCTTCCGAGCGCAGCGTGCTCGACGCCGCGTTCAGATTGGTCAGCACCCTGTTGGCGGCGGCGTTGTCGATGAAGTCGACGCCGACGGTCAGCGAGGCGAGGCCCAGACCCTTGGAGTTGTAGGTCACGCCGGTGATGTTCAGGCTCGACTTGCCGGTCTCGTCGAACACCAGCTTGAGCTGGTCGCCGTTCAAGAGGTTGACGCCGTTGAACGAGGAGTCCTGCGAGGTCGTGTCGATCTGGTTCAGGATGTTGTTGTACTGAGACACCAGGTTGGCGCGGGCCGTCTGGGCAACGCCATCCTGGATGGGAGTGGAAGCCGTCGAGAACGTGAGCGCCGAAGTCAGCGTGCCGCCGATCGCGCCGCCGGCGGTCGTCGAGCCGAGCGTCGAAGAGGCGTAATCGTTGGACGCGGTGATGGTCAGCAGGCCGTTGGCGTCGATCGTCGCCGCCAGGTTGTTGGCCGTGAGCTTGGTGTTGAGCTGGTCGAGCGTCTTGACCGTGCCGTTGGTGCCGTCGCCGAAGGTGACGTTGACCGCCGTGCCGCCATTGAAGGACGAGAAGGTCAAGGACTTGCCGGCAATGCCGCCGATGCCCGAGGTGCGGGCAGCGGAGAACGCCGTTGCGTTTCCGGTGTTGCCGGCGAGCCCGAACACGTTAAGCGCGTTGCCGGTGCCGGTGATCGACAGGTCGGCGTTGATGCCGGTCGAGATCTTGAGCGCGCCGGACGAGTTGATCGTCGAGTTCGACTGGCCGGTGGCGGTCGCAAGCGTCGCGGTGCCGTTGGCGTTGATCGTCGCGGTCTGCACGCCGGTGGCAAGGTCGATCGCCTTCAGCACGTCGTTGACCGTGCCGGCCTGCAGATAGACCGTCGAGTTGCCGTTGCCGTCGGTGAGGACGTTACCGCTCGCACCATAACCGCTCGGAACGCTGGGAGCACCGGTCGAGCCCGGGATCGGCGCGTTCTTGAAGGTGATGACGTGACCGTCGACATTCAGCGTCGAGCCGTCCGCGATGGTCGCGCCGAGCGAGGCCGCGCTCGTGGTCCGGTTGACGCTGATGGTGGCATTGCCCGCACCGGTAGACGTGGTCAGGGCAAGCGCCTTGAGCAGGTCAGCCTTGCCGGTGACGCTCAGATCGGCACCCGTCGAGCTCTTCAGCGTGACGGCGCCGCCAGCAGCGGTCGAGACGGCAGCACCTGGCTGGCTGGCGCTCACGGTGATCGTCGCAGCACCGGCAGTGATGGATACGGTCTTGACGCCGCTGGCGAGATCGATCGCGGACAACAAATCGTTGACAGTCGCAGCCGGGGTGCCCGCGGTGCCGAGATAAACGGTGGTGTTGCCGTTACCGTCGGTGACGAGATTGCCGCTGACGCCCGAACCGGCCGGAACGGAAGCCGTTGCCGGAGCCGAGCCGCTACGGAAGGTGATGGTCTTGCCGTTCACGGTCAGCGTGTCGCCGTCGGCGGGCTGGGCGTTGGTGGCGAGGCCGGTTGCGGTCGTGCCGTTGGTGGCGATCAGGGTGATGGTGCCGGTCAGGGCCGTGGTGCCGTCACCGGCCGTTGCGCCCGTGCTGGCGAAGGACCCGATGGTGGCGCCGAGCGTGGTGGTGCCGGTCGCCGCGGTGGTGCCGCCGGCCGTGCCGTTATACAGCACGTTGCTGCTCGCCGTCGCACTGGCAAATGAAGTCGTGCCGCGCAAATCGGCTGCGGTGGCCCCGGCGATTGTGGTCGAGACGTTCGACTTGGTGGAGTAGCCGACGGTGGTCTGCAGCGCCTGGTTGGCGATCGACTTGGCGCTGTCGATCAGCTTCTGCAGCGAGGTCAGGCCGGTGTTGGCGGCCTGCAGGACCTGCACGCCATTGGCGATGCCGTCGAGCAAATTGTTGATGTCGCTGGCGCGGTTGTCGAGCGACTGTGCCGTGAAGAAGTTGGTGGGATTGTCCAGGGCCGAGTTGACGCTCTTGCCGGTCGAGAGACGGTTCTGCGTGGTGGCGAGGAGATCGGCGGTGGACTGGAGAGAGAGGAGGTTCTGGCGAACCGACGCAGAGAGAACGATACCTGACATGACTCTTACCCTTCTGGCTTACGCGTCTTCGTTCGATCGCTTCAGATCGAGTGACGGGGCCAGCGTGCCGCGACATGGCTAACAAAGGGTGAAGCGAACATCGCCTGCATAAGCGCGGGTTCACCATAAACGAACGACAGCCGCGCGCCGGTTGGTAAATCAGCCTGAAATCATTGGCGTTTCTTTGCGCTTACGCTCCATTAACCATAACCGCTGGTTACTTTTCCAAAGCCCTACCGAAGGCGACGGGCGCGAGACGAGCCAAAAAGAAAGCGGCGGGGCCGAAGCCCCGCCGCCGGATCTTGCTTTGCGAAGTCGTCCGCTTGTTAGCGGAGCAGCTGCAGCACGCTCTGCTGCGACTGGTTGGCCAGCGACAGCGCGGAGACCGCGATCGACTGGCGGGTCGACAGCGCCTGGCTGTTGGCCGCCTCGACGTTGGTGTCGGCCAGGGTCAGGTTGGCCGAACCGGTCTGCAGCACGTTGATCAGGTTCTTGTTGAAGTCCTGACGGACCTGCACGATGGTCAGGTTCGAGCCGAGAGCCGAGGCTTCCGAGCGCAGCGTGCTCGATGCCGCGTTCAGGTTGGTCAGCACCTTGTTGGTGGCAGCGTTGTCGATGAAGTCGACACCGCTGGTCAGCGCAGCAAGGCCCAGACCCTTGGAGTTGTAGGTCACGCCAGTGATGCTCAGGCTCGACTTGGCAGTCTCGTCGAACACCAGCTTGAGCTGGTCGCCGTTCAAGAGGTTGACGCCGTTGAACGAAGAGTCCTGAGCCGTCGAGTCGATCTGGTTGAGGATGTTGTTGTACTGGTTGACCAGATTGGCACGCGAGGTCTGGGCAACCGTGTCCTGGACGGGGCTGGAAGCCGTCGAGAACGTCAGGGACGAGGTCAGCGTGCCGCCGATCGCACCACCCGCGGCGCTCGAACCAATGGTCGAGGACGCGTAATCGTTGGTGGTCGAGACCGTCAGCAGGCCGTTGGCGTCGATCGTCGCCGTCAGGTTGTTAGCCTGAAGCTTGGTGTTGAGCTGATCGAGCGTCTTGACCGTGCCGTTGGTGCCGTCGCCGAAGGTGGCGGTGACCGCCGTGCCGCCATTGAAGGACGAGAAGGTCAAGGTCTTGCCGGTAATGCCGCCGACGCCGGAGGTACGGGCCGCGGTGAAGGCGGTCGCAGTGCCGGTGTTGCCGGCAAGGCCAAGCGCATTCAGCGCATTGCCGGTGCCGGTGATCGACAGGTCGGCATTGACGCCGGTCGAGATCTTGAACTGACCCGAGGCGTTGATCGACGAGTTGGTCTGGCCAGTGGCGGTCGCAAGCGTCGCGGTGCCGTTGGCATTGACCGTCGCGGTCTGCACGCCGGTGGCAAGGTCGATCGCCTTCAGCACGTCGTTGACCGTGCCAGCCTGCAGATAGACCGTCGAGTTGCCGTTGCCGTCGGTGAGGACGTTACCGCTCGCACCATAACCGCTCGGAACGCTCGGAGCACCGGTCGAGCCCGGGATCGGCGCGTTCTTGAAGGTGATGACGTGACCGTCGACGTTCAGCGTCGAGCCGTCCGCGATCGTCGCACCGAGCGAGCCCGAGCTCGTGGTCCGGTTGACGTTCACGGTGGCGTTGCCGCCGCCCACGGCCGTGGTCAGGGTGAGCGCCTTGAGCAGGTCAGCCTTGCCGGTGACGCTCAGATCCGCACCCGTCGAGCTCTTCAGCGTGACGGCACCGCCAGCAGCGCTCGAGGCAGTCTGGCCGACGCTCGTGGCAATCGTCGCAGCACCCGCGGTGATGGATACCGTCTTCACGCCGCTGGCGAGATCGATCGCGGTCAACAGATCGTTGACGTTGGCCGCCGGAGTACCCGCGGTGCCGAGATAGACGGTGGTGTTGCCGCTGCCGTCGGTGACGAGGTTGCCGCTGACGCCCGAACCGGACGCAACCGCAGTCGATGCCGGAGCAGAACCCGAGCGGAACGTGATGGTCTTGCCGTTCACGGTCAGCGTGTCGCCGTCCGCGGGCTGGGCGTTGCTGGCCAGACCGGTTGCGGTCGTGCCGTTGGTGGCGATCAGGGTGATGGTGCCGGTCAGGGCCGTGGTGCCGTCACCGGCCGTTGCGCCCGTGCTGGCGAAGGAACCGATGGTGGCGCCGAGCGTGGTGGTGCCGGTCGCCGCCGTGGTGCCGCCCGCCGCGCCGCTGAACACGACGTTGCTGGATGCGGTGGCGCTGGCGAACGAAGTCGTGCCACGCAGGTCGGCCGCCGTCGCACCCGCGATGGTGGCGGAGACGTTGGACTTGGTGGAGTAGCCGACGGTGGTCTGCAGCGCCTGGTTGGCGATCGACTTGGCGCTGTCGATCAGCTTCTGCAGCGAGGTGATGCCGGTGTTGGCAGCCTGCAGCACCTGCACGCCGTTGGCGATGCCGTCGAGCAGATTGTTGATGTCGCTGGCGCGGTTGTCGAGCGACTGTGCCGTGAAGAAGTTGGTGGGATTGTCCAGGGCCGAGTTGACGCTCTTGCCGGTCGACAGACGATTCTGCGTGGTGGCGAGGAGGTCAGCGGTGGACTGGAGGGAGAGCAGGTTCTGGCGAACCGAGGAGGAGAGGACGATACCGGACATGACTGTGTTACCTTTCTGGTAAACGGTGTTACTTGTCTGCTTGGATCGAGACTGACCCAGCGACCGGCGGACGGTGGGACGGAGTCCTCTAACGAAACATGAAATGAAACCGGCGCTTTCGCCGGACCGCGCGTGATTCGCCCGGGGAAGCTGCGCGCGTCGCTGCGCCGCCACACAGCTACACCATTGGGAAAGCTGAGTTTTTCTGCGCAAACGGCGGGGATTTAGAACTCGTTAACTAATTCCGAGCGAGAATCAGGCCCTGATAGGCCGCAACGAACGCTCGGTTACGAAAGCGTTGATGGAGAACAGGCATGGCCCTCAAGGTCGAGCTCAGACCGCACGAACGTATCATCGTCGGTAACTGCGTGATTACCAACACGGACCAGCGCGCCCGCCTCCTGATCGACGGCGACAACGTGCCGATCCTGCGCGAGCGCGACATCCTCACGCCGGAGACTGCCGATACGCCCGCCAAGCTCGTCTATCTGGCGGTCCAGCTGATGTACATCTCGCCGGATCCGCAGACCCAGCACGGCACCTATTTCAACCTGGTGCGCGACATCGTCACCGCGGTGCCGAGCGCCTGGCCGATCATCGAGGCCATCAACAACAACATACTGAACGGCGACCTCTACCGGGCGCTGAAGGATGCCCGCAAGCTGATCGCCTATGAAGAGAAGCTGCGAACCCAATTCGAGGCCACCCATCCCAAGATGGAAGCGGACAAGGACGACGTGAGCTCCGCCGCCTGACCGCGCACGTTCCCGCAAACGACAACGGCCCCGGATCGCCTCCGGGGCCGTTGTCGTTTCAGGCCTGCCAGTGCTATTGCGCCGCGAGTGGCGGCGCCTCGACCTCGATCACGCCGTCGCCGCACCGCCGTCGGCCAAGGTCCAGCACGGCCGCGACCAGCGCATCGATGTCCGCCTCCTCCGTGCGATGATTGACGATCGCGGCACGGATCGCAAACTTGCCGTTCAGCGTCGTGCTCGACGGCGCCGCTATTCCGGACTCCTGGATGTCGGCCACGATCTCGCGATTGATCGCATCATCGGCACGGTAGCGGAAGCAGACGATGTTGAGGTTGACCGGCGCCAGCGATTCCAGCCGCGGTTCGGCCAGCACGCGCGCTTCGAGATACTTCGCCAGCGCGCAGCTTCGCGTGATCGTTGCACCCAGCCGGTCGGTGCCGAACGTCTTCAGCGTGAACCACGTCTTCAACGCACGGAAGCCACGCGACAGATCAGGTCCGAGATCGCAGGGCCAGACCGCTCCCGCCGCAAGGCCCCTCGCCTCGCGGCGCAGATAGGCCGCCGGCTGCGCGAAAGCCTGTCGATGCTGCTCGCCGTCGCGCACCAGCAGGAAGCCGGCATCGTAGGGCACCTGTCCCCATTTGTGGAAGTCGAGCGCAATGGAATCGGCGAGCTCGATGCCGCCGAGCTTGGGCGCAAGCTCGGGCGAGAAGATCGCGAGCGCACCGAAAGCACCGTCTACGTGAAACCAGATCCCCTCCTCGCGGCACAGCTCCGCGATCGCCTTGAGGTCGTCGACCGCACCGATGTCGACGGTACCGGCAGACGCGACCACCAGGAACGGCTTGAAGCCGACCTCGCGATCAACAGCGATCTGCGCGCGTAGCGCCGCTACATCGATGCGATGATCGGCATCGACACCGATCTTGCGCAGCGCATCAGTGCCGAGCCCGGCAATGTCCATCGCCCTGGAGACGCAGCCATGCGCGGCGTGCGAGGTATAGGCCGTCAGCAGCGCGCCGTCATTGCCGAGGCCGTGCTGCCGCGCCAGCGTGCCAAGCGCAGCCGTGCGCGCCACCAGCACGGCCATCAGATTGGCCATCGACGTACCCGTGACGAAGATGCCACTCGCGCTGTCCGGAAACGCAAACAGGCGGCGCATCCAATCGACAATCTGGCGCTCGACCTCGATCGGCATGTGGTCTCGTCCACCGAGATTGGCGTTGAGGCCGGCTGCGAGCATCTCGGCCAGCATACCAACCGCGGTGCCGCCGCCATGCACCCAGCCCATGAAGCCGGGATGGAGGTTGCCGGTCGCATACGGCGCGACGTGCTCGGCGAATTCGCGATAGACCTCGGCGAGGTCGCTCGCCTCGCGCGGCACGTCGGCCTTGAATACTGCGCGAACGCCGTCGGGGATCGGCTGCCAGACAGGGCGGGTCCGAACGTTGGCGATGCCATCGATCGTCTCGTCCAGCATGCGATGGGCGAGCGCGCGAAATGCGCTCCAGTCCTGCGGGTCGAGCGAGGCGTGCGCGACAGAGCTTTGCGCGGTGCGGACGATCTCGTTCATGTTGCACTCCCCTCGCCTGCTCTTTCATGCCGCGACAGCATCGCCGAGAACGCCGCAAAGATCTTGCGCATCTGCGGAGGCTTGTAAGGAAACACGTCCGGCGAATCCATGTTGTGCACGACGGCGGTGTTGTCGGCTTCGAAGACCAGGAGCTCGTTATCCTGGTTCTCGGCGCAATCGACGATGAAATAATCGAGGCCGACGCGCCTGCTCATCTCGTCGAGCGCGTTTCTGTGGCGCACTGCGAAGGTGTCGTCGAATTCGCGCATGAAGAGGGCTTCCTCGGCCCGCTTCTCCTCGCTAAACGCCATGTAGGCGTTGAGATACCAGATATCCCAGCGGTCGGCGATCGCCATATGACAGGCGTAAGGTTTGCCGTCGACCATCGCGAGACGATATTTGCGGTAGAGCCCGTCCGCGTTCACATAATCGACGAAGCGCGCGACGAAGAAATCCTGTTCGCCCCGCTCGGAAAGATAAGCTGCGAGCGCCGCCGCATCGTCGAGCTTCGCGAGCCCGACGCCGGCATGCGAGCCGCGCGGCCGCGCGATCATCGGAAGGCGCAGTTCATCCGCAATGTCTTCGCAAGCGATCTGCCCTCGCGAAAGGTCCAGCAATTGCGCGCGCGTCGCGTGGATGGTCGCGGGAATGTCGAGACCCGCCACGCCGGCCAGCAGCCGATGCAGCTTGTCGCGATCGAGGTTGCCGATGCGATCAGGGCGATTAAGCAGCGGCCGCGGCCAGTGCGGCGCGGCCTTCTCGATCAAGGCGAGCGCCTCGCGGCATTCGTCGGAATCGGAGGCGACCACGATGGCAACATCGTGCTCGGGCAAACTCTCGGGCAGACCGACGCTCTTCATCACATAGAGCGTCAACAATTCGATGTCGGAGCCTTCGAGCAGAAAATCGATCGGCGTGTTGCCGCCCATGTCGATGTCGGCTGCAAGCGCGAGCACGCGCAGGCCCGGTTTCGGAGCAGCGCTCGGCGTGCGAAACAATTGATGGAAGGCGAGCACCTCCGACTGGATCGCGAGCCCCTGATCCTTGTCGCCGAGAAGCTGGTTGATCAAGGACAGATCCAGCGCTTCGCCGGCCAGCGCGGTCCCCGCCGCGATCCGCGCCACCAATCGGTCGCGCAACGGATGCAGGTCGACGCCTTCGAAGGCCTGGCGCGTCAGCTGCGCAAAGCCGATGCGGTCGGCATAGTTCGCCGCGGTCATGCCGATTGGTGCGGAAACCGGATGCTGCATCTCACACCTCGAACGCGGAGTTTACCGGCCCTTGCGCGAGGTTGGCCTCCGCCGGGCACAACACGATCTCAGAGCCGCCGACGGATGCGCGCTCCAATGCCGGCAGACGGGATGCGCCGGCGCTCATTCCGGCAGGCTCACGCCGCAGCATCTGCCGCCGCCGCGGGCGCGGCTGCGAATTGCGAGGCGATGTCGCCGTGGAACACCGACGGCCCGACGTGATCGAGCGAGCTCTGGATGTCGGCCCAGATCTCGCCGCCGATATCGGTCCAGCGCTTGCAGAAGGCGAAGTCCTCGGAGAGATAGGTGCCGGTCGCCGGATCGATCATGCATTCGAACAGCGCGAACCGGTTCTGGCTCGCCACAAGCGTATCGTGCGAATGCTCGCGGAAGAACTGCAGGTTCGCGTAGTGCGGATGGCGGCACATCGCCTCCAGCACGTGGCGCCGGATCATCAGGAAGCCCGTGCCGGCATAGCGCACGCGGGTAAAGCCGTTGACCACGACGATACGGTCGGGATCCTCGATCTCGAGCACATAATCCAGCGAAGCCGCCGGCACGTCGGCCCGGCCGGACTGGATCGCCCGCGCGGCCTTGTCCCAGTTGATTCGCTTGATCGGATAACAGCCGGCGACGACGTCGGCGCCGCATTCCATCAGCCGGAACACCTGCTCCGGCTTGAAGCCGATGTCGGCGTCGATGAACAGGAAATGCGTCGCCTTGGGGTCGTCCAGGAACATCGCGGCCAGATTGGCCCGTGCGCGGGTGATCAGCGCGTCGCCGTCGCGCAGGAGCACCTTGAGCTCGAGATTGGACATGCCGTGCACCGCGCGCTGCAGCGCGAAGATCGAGCTCGCATAGATGCTCGACACCTGCCCGCCGAAGCACGGCGTGGCCACCACCAGTTGCATCTTGTCCGACATCGACAGCTCCGCCCCCGCTCCAATCCTCACCAAGAGGTAAAGAGGCATGGTTAACGGCGTCTTAACGCCGCGCTACAGGAACTTGACGAGCGAGAGCTGTGCCAGGTTCGAGGTCACCTGGTAGGAGGCCTGAAGCGCGTTCTGGAGCGCCAGGATCTCGCTCGCGACCTGGTCGGGCGAGGCCGATTCCGCCTGGTCGATGATGGTCTGGAGCTGCGCCTTGGCCTGGGTCTGGCGCGTGCTTGCGTCCTTCATCGTGTTCTGAGCCATCGCGATGTCGGTCTGGATGTCCTCGATGCGCTGCTGACCGGGCTGCTGGGTCAGCGCCTGGGTCACCCGCAGGCTCAGCGCGGCGACCTGTCCGCCCGAATACTGTCCGGTCGGCGAGGTCGAGAAGGTCCCGAACACCGCGGTCGCCTGCATTTGCCGGCGGATCGCATCCTCATTCGCCTGGGCGCCATACTGCACCGTGAGAGAATCGTCGACCCGCGCCATCGCGGTCGAGCGCGGCGAGCCGGGCCCTTCATTGCCCAAGTACCATTTCACGGTAGTGGCCGAGCCGTTGACCAGCGTCGTCGCCGAGTTCGCGGGCGAGGAGCCGACGCGGAGCGGCGGCTGCGTGGCGGTCACGGGCGTCGAGGCAAAACCGAGCGAACCCAGCGCTGCCGTATTCGAGCTGGTGATGTTCAGGCTGGCCGCATCGTCGGTGTTGATCGTGATCGAACCGCCATGAATTGTCGACGGCTTCGGCGTCCCCGTGATCGCGTCGATCTTGCTCATCAGCGTCTGGACGCTGTCGCCGACGTTGAGCTGGTTGCCGGTCGCGCCCGAGGCCACGAAGGTGAGCGTGGTGCCGTTGACGGTGATGGTGTCGCCTGCGACGAAACCCGGCGAGATCGAGTCGGTGGGGCTCGCACCGGACAGCGCCGTCGCTCCGCTGATCGGTACGAGTGGGCCCGCCTGGCTGGTCTCGGGCGTGCCGATCGCGGAGCTGGCGGTGTTGAAGAAATTGTCGCCCGCCGTGACCGCGGATGCCGCCACCAGCGAGGTGCCCGCGAGCTTCTTGATCGCGACGTCCAGCGCGTTGTTGAGGTTCAAGGCCGTGTTGTTCGGGTTGACCGGCGTGCTCGCATCGATCGCGAAGCTGCCGAGCGGCGTCGGCGTCGCCGTCGACGCGGTCAGGTCGATCTGCTCGGTCGTGCCATCGGGCAGCGTGAACTGGACGCTGAGCTTGTCGCCGTTGTTCGGATTGACGCCGTTGAGATCGACCGAGAACGACACCGGCGAGCCGCTCGGGCCGGTGACCGTCGCGCCCGTCAGCGTCGAGGAGACCGCCTTGATCTTGAGGCCGAACGGCGAGCCCGCGACGTCTTCGGAGACCTGGACCGAGCTCGGGGTCGGCTGTGGCGTTGCGAGCACCAGCCGGCCCATGCCGTTGGCCCCCAAGTCGGCGGCCTGGCGCTCCGCCATCACGGTCTTGAATCCCGCTTGAGTCGTGGTGCCGTTGATGATGTCGCCGGCATTCGCAACCGACGGCGTGTTGACGGCCGTTCCGGAGAACAGATAGCGGTTGCCCGTCTGCGTGTTGAGCACGCCGACCATCGAGCCGAATTGGGCGGCGGCGGTGTTCTGCGCGATGGTCTGGCCGTTGACGTTGAGATCCTGCGCGGTATTGGCGGCGCCTGTCTGCACCGTGCTGCGGATCTTGGTCAGCGACTGCAGCGCGGTGTTGGCGAGGTTGATGCTGACATTGACGTTGGTGATCGTGTCGGTATAGGCGGCGATGTTGGAGAGCTGCGCGCGCCCGGCGATCGCAAAGCCCTCGTTGGTGCCCATCCCGGAATAGTTCTGCGACAGCTTCCCGGTCGAGAGCTGCGTCGACAAATCGGTGAGCTGCTGATTGATGTTGCGGATCTGCGAGCCGAGAACCGACGAGGAGTAGTTGATGCTGCTGATCGACATGTTTCAGAGCCCTGTTACTTGTTACAGTTGAGCCTGGATCAACGTGTTCATCATGCTCTGCACCACCGACATGACGTGAGCATTGGCGGCGTAGGCATTCTGGAGCTGGATCAGGTTCGACATCTCGGAGTCGAGATTGACGCTGGAGGTCGAGCTGAACTTGGCCTGGAGCGTCGAGACCACGACGCTCTGGCCCTGCTGGAGCTGGGTGGCCTGGGTCGCGGCGTTGGCCTGCACGCTCAGGAACTGCTGGAGATAGTTCGAGACGCTGCCGCTGAAGGGCTGGCTCGCCGAGCCGAGACCGCTCTGCGGCGAATAGGTGAACACCGCCGAAGTCAGCTGCGCGTAGAGATAGTCGGAACGTGTGGTGTCGCCCGCGGGCGTCACAGGCGAGGTGTTGTACACCGACATCCTGGTCGGATCGTTGACCAGCTGCGTATTCACGGCGATGCGTCCGGCAAGGCCGGTCATCTGCGAGCCCGAGGCGGTGATCGCGCCGGTGTAAAGCGCCTGTCCGCCGTCGGTGAACAGCGGCAGTTGCGGATTGCCCGAGGTCAACGACGAGATCGTCTTGCTGGTCGAGGCCGAGTTGACCTTGGCGAGGGCGGAATTGTCGTCGGTCACCCGCAATGTCGTGGCTGTCGCCGGCGACGGGGGGGCTGAGAAGGTCAGGTGCGAGCCTGACAGCGCGGTGTTGAGCGCGGATGCGATCGCGCCCATGCCGCCGGCGAAATTGATGCCGATCCGCATCGGATTGGCGTTCGCGGCGTTCTGAAGCGGCAGCGCCGCCGGATCGGTCACGTTGACGAGCGTGACCTGACGCTGCGTGTTGGTCGCGGTGTCCGTGTAGGTGATGTTGACCGTATTGCCCGGCAGGGCGCCAGCGAGGTCGAGATCGAACCCGGCCGGCGGACCGGAGACGGTGCTGCCGGCCGTGGTCTTGTCGGACAGTGCACTCGACATCGTGGCGGCGAACTGGTCGATCTGATTCTGCGCCTGCACCAGCATCTCGTCGCGCAGCTTCAGGTCGGCCGCGATCTGGCCCGACGACACCACGTTGTTGGCGACGACGTCGACCTGCGAGCCGTTCGGAAGCTTGATGTTGAACGCGCCGACGCCGGACTTGGCCGGATCGATGTTGTAGACCGAGGTCGCCGACAATGCGCCGGCGGACGCAAAGGAGAATTCCGATGCAAGACCGGCGCCGACCAGCTGAATGCCGGTCGTGGTGTAGATATTGGCCTGGTTCGAACCATCGGTGGTGACGCGGACGTCGACATAGTTCGACAGCGTGTTGATAGCCTGGTCGCGCTGGTCCATCAGCGTGGCCGCCGAGGGATCGGTGGCGGCCAGGCCCTGGAGCTTGGTGTTGATGTCGGCGATCTGCTTCATCGCCGCGTTGGCGGCCAGCGACGAGGTGCCGAGATCCTGCTCGACGTTGGAGCGCAGCGACTGGATACCTTTGGTGGTGAGGTTGAGCTGCTGCGCCAGCGCCTGTGCCGCGCCAAGCGCAACGGTCTGCGCTGACGACGCGCCCGAGCTGGTCGACAGCGCCTGCAACGCGGTGGTGAACTTGTTCAGCGCGGTTTCGAGCGTGCCGCTGTTGCCGGGCGTGCCATAGACATTCTGAAGCTGCTTCAGGATGTTGGCCATCTGGTCGGCATAACCGCTGCCGCCGGTCTCGGTGCGCAGCTGGTTCAGTACATAGGTGTCGAGCTCCCGGCTGACGCCGGTGGTCATCGCCGTCGAGCCGAACTCGCCGGTGGTGACCTCGATCTGGTTCGGCCTCTGGACGACGTAACCCGGCGTCTGCGAATTGGCGACGTTCGAGGAGACAATCGAGAGCGCGGCCTGGTTGGCACGCAGACCGCTCATCGCACTGGCGAGGGCTGAACTCAAACCCATATCACTGACCCGCCTTTGGTTACGTTACGCGCTGATCAGCGCAACACGTTCAAGAGATCCTGCACCATCGAATTCGCGGTCGTGATCACCTTGGTGTTGGCCGAATAGGCCTGCTGGGTCACGATCAACTTGGTGAACTCGTCGGCAATGTCGGTGTTGGATCCCTCCAGCGACGAGCCGCTGATGTTCCCCGAAGCACCGTCGATGGCGTCACCTGACTGCTCGGTCGCGGCATAGGCGCCGCCGTCCAACGCCTTCAGATAGTTGGTGCCGTTGAAGTGCGACAGCTGAACCTGAGCGAGGTTGAGGTTCTGGCCATTCGAGAAGGTTCCGACCACGATGCCGTTGTTGTTGACAGCGACCGAGCGAAGCTGACCGGCGGCATAGCCGTTCTGCGTGATGGTGTTGATGGTCACCGCGCCGCTGGTGCTGGCATATTGCGTCAGTCCGCCCGAGGAGATGTTGAAGGAGACGGAGCCGAGCGACTGACCGCTGACGCTGACGTTGTTGATGGTGATGCCCGATCCGCTTGGCGAGGTCAGCGAGCCGTCGGCGGCAAACGCGAAGGCCTGGCCGGTATTGACCCAGCCGACCGTCGTGCCGGTCGCATTCGGATCGGTCTGGTAGAACAGGTTCCAGGTATCGGAATGGCCCGCGCCCAGCGAGGCGCTGTCGGTCTTGGCCCAACGCAATTGCAGGTTCACCGGCGTGCCGGCGGCGTTGTAGGCGGTTACCGCACCGCCGCTGATCGATTCTTTGGTGAAGATCGCGATGTCGTTGCCGATCACTCCGCCCGTGCCCGCGGTGCCACCGCCGTCGCGATTCTTGGTGATGGTCGAGGTGAAGCCGAGAGCGGCGAAGGCAGCGCTGTTCGAGCTGGCGACCGACAGGTTGGAGACGGTGCCGGTATTCAGCGTGATGACGCCGCCGCTGCTGACCGTCGATCCCGACGCGCCGGACAAGGCGTCGATTTTGCCGAGCAGCGTCGTGATGTTGTCGGTGACGTTGATCTGGTTGTTGCCCGATGCACC
The DNA here is from genome assembly GCF_023073355.1 of Bradyrhizobium sp. 199. Taxonomy (GTDB): domain Bacteria; phylum Pseudomonadota; class Alphaproteobacteria; order Rhizobiales; family Xanthobacteraceae; genus Bradyrhizobium. The sequence goes on along the minus strand of NZ_JADPJI010000005.1, from coordinate 366,631 downwards.
GGAGGCCATGAAGGTCAGTGTCTGACCATCCACCGTGATGGTGTCGCCGGCAACGAAGCTGGACGAGAGCACCTGGGCGCCGCCGGCCGTCGCGCTGCCGCTCAGGACCGTCGCGCCCGAGATCGCGGGCGATGACAGCACGTTGCCGCCACGGATCACGCTGCTGATGCCGAGCGCAGTGGCCGCCGTACCGCTGCCGACAGCCACGTCGGTGCCGGTGCCGCTGGAGATCACGATGTTACCGCTGGCGGAGAGCGAGGCCGTGACGCCGGCGCCGCCCGCGGTCTGGATCCCGTTCAGGATGTCCGCAACGGTGGCCGTCGTGCCCGCACCGAGACCGATGGTGGTGTTGTTGCCGACCGTCGAGACCGTCGTGCCGGCGTTGAAGGTGATCGTGTTGCCGTTGACGGTCAGGGTCTGGCCGCTCAACGCGGTGAGAATGCTGGAGGCGAGATGCGTGCCGACCGCATTGTCGAGGGACGTCGTGGTCGAGGCCACCGCAGACGAATTGTTCTGGAGAGCGACCGTGCCCGTGGCCGACGTCGAGGAGTAGGGCGAACGGATGTTGCCCGTGGCGGCTGCGCCTGAGACCGTGGCGTTGGCATAGGGCGCCGGAGGCGTGCCGACCGGCAACGGGTTGGCGGAGAAGTCGGACGGGTTCAGCCCGCCGGCCGCCAGCAGCGTGCCGGCCGCCGCGGTCGTTTTCGCCACCGTGTTCGGCTGGGTCGGCAGGTTCGCGGCGTACTCGATCGAGGTGGTGGCCTGCGCCGGAACGAAGTTGTTCTGGAACTGCAGCACGTTTGCCACGCTGCCGGTCGGGTTGCCGGTTTTCGGATCGACCGTGACGCCCATCAGGTAGTAGCCGGCGCCGTTGACCAGATTGCCGTTGGCATTGAGCTGGAAGTCGCCGCGCCTCGTGTAATAGGTGACCCCGGTGAACACAGGCACGTTGTCGACCACGCCGCTCGCCTTCTGGATCGAGAAGAAGCCGTCGCCGGTGATCGCCATGTTGGTGGCGACGCTGGAGCCGGAGATCGTGCCCTGCGTGGTGATGGTGGCCTTCGCATTGGCCGTCACGCCGCCCGCGACCTGCTTGCTCGGCACCGAGGAGTCGGGAATGAGATCGACGAAGCTGGTGCCGATGCCCTTGTAACCGGTGGTAGATGAGTTCGCGATGTTGCCGGAAATGTTCTGCAGGGCGTAGGACTGCGCCTGCAGGCCACCCACCGAGGTGTTCATTGCATCGAAGATACCCATAACTTTGTCTCCAAATCCGATCTCGGCGGCCGGTCGACCAAGGCCGCAGTCGGGGGAGACAGTCGCAAGGCCTATGCCAATGCGGGTATTCTCATGAAATCAATGACTTAATGAAAAAGCCCCGGCCTGATGACCGGGGCACAATTGCCGGGACCGGCAACAATTGCCGGGACGTGGTGTCATTCCGGAGCGGTCCGAAGGACCGAATCCGGAATCTCGGGATTCCGGATTCGATGCTGACGCATCGCTCCGGAATGACACCCAATTGGCTATGTCGCCGACGCTGCCGCGGGGTGGAAGACCAGCCCGAAACCGTCGATGCAGTAGCGCAAGCCGGTCGGCTTCGGACCATCGTCGAAGACGTGGCCGAGGTGGCCGCCGCAGCGCCGGCAATGCACCTCGGTGCGAACCATGCCGTAGGCCCGGTCCTCGGTCTTGCCGACATTGCCTTCGATTGGCTGGTAGAAGCTCGGCCAACCGGTGCCGCTCTCGAATTTGGTCTCGGAGGCAAACAGCGGCAGGTCACAGCCGGCGCAGGCGAAGGTGCCCTTGCGATGCTCTTTCAGCAGCGGGCTGGAGCCGGGCCGCTCGGTGCCGTGCTTGCGCAAGATCTCATATTGCTGCGGCGTGAGCTGGGCGCGCCATTCGGCTTCCGTCTTTGTGATCTCGAACTTTTCCGCGGCCTTCTCGCCGGCCTCGGCAGGCGTTCCCTTGAGCCAGCGGAAGGCCGCAAGGCCGAACAGGCCGGCGGCTGTCGTCAACAGGATGCGGCGGTCGAACATCTCATTCTCCGTGCGGGAGCGTCTATGCTCTGAGATACGGGCTTGTGGTGGCCGAAGTTACACCTGTGGGCGGAATTTTTCTCAGGCTTATCGGGAGGCGTCGGCGTCCTGCGAGGCCGGTTCCGTGACCTGTTCTCCTTCTTGGGCCGCAGGTTGTGGCGGCGGGACCGGCCGTGGCCTGACGCCGGGCGGTTGGCGGCGCGGACCGGTGCCGGCGGCCCGGTTGGCTTCGGCGAGGCGTGCCTCGCGCTCCCTGTCCTTCACCCTGGCGCGTTCGCGGTAACGGGCGAGCGAGCCTGCGGCGGCGGAACTCGCCCTGCCCCAGACCCCCACCAACTGGCCCGCAACGCGCCCCGTGGCACCGCCTGCCCAGACCAGCTCGAACGGCGAGAACAGCTTCCAGCGCTCATCGCCCCACAGGATGCCGCGCGCGATCAACTGCCCGGCCATGGCCGAGGTGTTCATGCCCTGGCGGCCGAACCCGCTCGCCACCCACAGGCCTTTGCGCAACTGGCCGATCTGCGGCATGCCGTGCACGGTCTGGCCTGTGGCGCCGCCGAACATCTCGGTGATCTCGACATTGCCGAGCGCCGGAAAGATCGTACGGATCCGCCGCCTGACGGCGCCTGCAAAGCGCTGCGGACGCGCGGCCCAGGTGGTCTCCGGGCTCTCCCACATCAGCCGGTCGCCGTCGACGATGCGGAAATGGTCGACGCCGTCGGAATCCATCACCGATCCCTTGAAGGCGATGAGCTCGTGCACGCGCTCGCCGAGCGGCGCGGTGATTCCGGCATAGCGCCAGACCGGCAGCAGCGTCTCCGACAGGCGCCGCAGGGGCGCGCCGAGATGAATGTTGCCCGCCAGCACGATATGGGTTGCGCGCAGCCGCGCCGAGGGCGTGACAATGCGTTTGCGGATGCCGGAATGATCGATACTGACGACGGGCGTGTCCTCGAAGATGCGGGCCCCTGCTCGCCGGGCCAGCGCCGCCAGGCCGTGCACGTATTTGCGGCCGTCGACCTGGAACGCCCTCGGATAATACACACCGTGGAAGTAGCGATCGGTCTTGAGCACCTCGCGAACGCGATCGACCTGCCAACCCTCGACCTCGGTGTCGAAATCCTCATTCAGCATCTGCAAGCGGCTGATCAGCCGGTCGCCGGCATCGCCGTTGGAGACCTCCAAGACGCCGTCGCTCGGGGCAATTCCGGGCATGTTCTCTTCCGTGGCGACGGCCCGGACGAACGCGGCGCCCTCCCTCGACAGCGTCCACAATTCCCGCGCGTCCTCGAAGCCGACGCGCTCGATCAGATCGGTGAGCGGCAGCGCAAAGCCCGGCATCACGGTGCCGAGCTGGTTGCCGGACGCGTTCCAGCCGATGTGGCGGCCCTCGAGCACCGCGACACTGGCCCCGAGCCGAGCCGCCTCCAGCGCGATGGTGAGTCCGGCAAGCCCCGCACCGATGACGCAGATGTCGGCGTCGAGGTCGAACGACAGCCGCGTGCGGTCGCGAAAGCCGGCTTCTTCCTGGGACACGCTTGTGAAAGTCTCGCTCATATCGCTTTCTTAGAGCATGATCCGGAAAAGCGCGCAGCGGTTTTTCCTCGCGACAAACACAAAATGCGTTTGCGCGGAGATCATGCTCAAAATAACAACCTGGTAGCGGGCGCCTGCCACCTTGTCCTCAGCCGGCGCCTGTAGATTATTCTGGACGTGGAACGATTCGAGAATGCCATGCGTCGTTTGATGTTGCTGCGTCACGCCAAGACAGAAACTGACGCGCCGAGCGGCCGTGACCAGGACCGTCGGCTCGACGACCGCGGCCGCAAGGATGCCGCCGAGATCGGCGACTGGATCGCCGCCCATCCGCCCTTCCCCGATGCCGTGCTGGTGTCGCACGCCGTCCGGGCCCGGCAGACCTGGGACATCGCCTGGGAGGCGATGAAGGACCGCGTCCCGACGCCGCAGGTCGAGATCCTGCCGGAACTCTACGGCGCCGATCCCGCGCAGATCCTGGATTGCATTCGCACTGCAACCGCCCCGGCCGACCCGCAGCAGCTGCTGCTGGTCGCCCATAACCCCGGCATGCACGAGGCCGCGCTGATGCTGATGGGCAGCGGCGATCCGGCCAGCGCCAGGGCGCTCGCCGACAACCTGCCCACCTCGGGGCTTGCGATCTTCGACTTTGACGTCAAGGATTGGAGTGACGTGGCCTACCGCCGCGGCAAGCTGGTGCTGTTCACCAGCCCCAGGCTGCTTCGATCGGGATGACCGCGCGACGTGCCGACAAGGCGTGCTGACCGGAAGATATGGAGGCGCAGATGTTCAAGTCCATTCTCGTGCCCATCGACCTCGCCGACACCGATCTGGCCAAGCCGGCGATCGCGACTGCGGCAACGCTGTCGCAGACCTGGAGCGGCGTCGTGCGCCTGCTCAACGTGCTGCCGATGACGCCGGTGATGCTGGCCGAATATGTACCGGCCGATTTCGACGAGCAGCAGCGCCAGACCTCGGAAGAGGCGCTCGCCATCGTCGCCCGCGAATCCGGCATCGAGCAAGCGCGGATCTCAAGCGTGGTGCGCCAGGGCGGCATCTACCACGAGATTCTGGAGGAAGCCGCGCACATGAAGGCCGATTTGATCGTGATGACCTCGCACCGGCCGGCAATGCGCACCTATTTCCTCGGCTCCAACGCCGGGCATGTGGTCCGCTACGCCAAATGCTCGGTATTGGTGGTGAGGCACTGAGGAGCGCTGCCTAGGACGTCGACTCACAAACGTCGGCTCGCCAGTTCAAAGCCGAACTCCGCCACCGTAGTTCGGTTGGCGGTTTGTGACCCATAGCGGTCAGACGAAGTCGGGATAAAACAGCGTTCAGAAAACTGGACATAAACCCATGGCTTTTTGGACAGCGAGCCCGGTCGGGTTGGTGATCGCCTATCTACTCGGCTCGGTCCCCACGGGCTATCTGGCGGGGAAACTGCTCAGGGGGCATCGACATTCGAAGGCATGGCTCCAAGTCCACCGGGGCAACGAATGTCTTCCGGACCCTCGGTAAATGGCCTGCCTTGTTCGTGCTCGTCGGCGATGTGCTGAAGGGCGTGGGTGCCATCATCGTCGCGCGCTCGTTCTGTCCTTGGCTCTATGCAGAACTATCCCCGCCGCCGACAGCGTCTGATCTGCAAATCTGGGTGCCATGGGCTGTTTGTCTGGCTGGAATTGCCGTGCTGTTAGGACATAACCGATCGATCTGGCTGAATTTCACGGGCGGCAAGTCGGCTGCGACCGGGCTTGGTGTGTTGCTGGCGCTGTCGTGGCGCGTGGGATTGGGGGCTGCAACCGTCTTTGGCGTAGTGCTGGCTGTGACCCAGATCGTTTCCTTGAGCTCGATGCTCGCGGCGTTGACGGCAATCGTTCTTGTCTGCGCGGTCGAGCACGCATTGCCGTATCGGTTACTGGTGATCGGAGGCGGCTTCTAAGTGATCATCCGCCATCGTGCCAACATCCAAAGACTTTTGGCGGGAACGGAGCCGCGGCTGGGTCGAAATGGCCGAGATACGAAACCGGAAGCGCAGGTTTAGCACAGGCATATCTGGGGGCCGCCTTTGGCCCTTAGCGCACTAGCCAGGGCAAACTGGCGAGGTCCGGTGAGGATTAAACGGACACAGCCCTACCGGATTGATGAGTAAAGCCCCGGTCAGCGACATGTCCGCCGTACAGCGAGGCTGACGCGATGCCGGGCGCCGATCGCAGTGGGAATCGCGGTTGCGCGCAGGAACCAAACGCACGCGGCGCTCGTTTGCGTTACCTGCAACATTTCTCATTTTGCCCTGAGGCATCGTGCAGACCCCCTATGAGGTACTGCCGATGACGTTGCTGCAATCTCGTTCAACCTCACTCGTCTCCAGCTGCCTCAGCGCCGTGAGGCGATATCCCGCGCTTACCGCGCTTACTGGGGCAGTAATGGTGATGGCGGGGGTAGCCCTCATCAATCGGCAGCTTGCCAGGAAGGCCCAGCGAGACAATCCGCCAAAAGGACGGTTCATCGAGGTCAATGGCGTGCGTCTGCACTATGTGGAACGCGGCAACGGCCGGCCGCTGGTTCTCTTTCACGGCAACGGCAGCATGATCCAGGATTTCGAGTCGAGCGGCTTGATCGATCTGGCCGCCGAAAACTATCGGGTGATCGTCTTCGACCGCCCGGGATTCGGACATAGCTTGCGGCCCCGCAATGCGGTTTGGACCCCAGAGACGCAGGCAGATTTGTTCAAGGAGGCTCTCGGCCGTCTGGGCGTTCAGGGCGCGATAGTGCTTGGACATTCATGGGGAGCATCGGTCTCAGTGGCGCTGGCGATCAGACATCCGTCACTGGTCGAAGCATTGGTGCTGGCGTCGGGATATTATTTCCCGACCGCCCGCACCGACGCCGCCGTCTCGTTGGCACCTGCAATTCCGGGGCTCGGCGATCTCATCAGTTACACCGTTTCCCCGATTTTCGGGCGGTTGATGTGGCCTGTGATGTTGCGAAAACTATTCGGCCCGCGAGCAGTCCCCGAGAAGTTCGCCGACTTCCCTAAAGCAATGGCAGTACGGCCAGCACAGATGCGTGCCAGTGCGGCAGAAGCGGCATTGATGGTGCCAGCGGCCTTTGTCGCTGCGAAGACCTATAGCGAACTCAGGATGCCCACGATCATCATCGGGGGTGAGGACGACCGTCTGATCGACACCGAAAAGCAATCGGTCAGGCTCCACGAAGAGATCAAGCAGAGCAAGCTGCACCGGATCGCCGGCGTGGGTCACATGGTCCATCAATCTGCGACGCCGGATTTGATGGCGGCCATCGACGAAGCCGCTGCCGCGACGTTGCACTAGGCAACCGGTGCCGCGAAATGCTGCAGCGCGCGGCCTCCGCTGCCGGAATGATGGGATGCGGCATACTTTGGTGACGGGACGCAGCGTCTTGTGGGGCTTGGCATTGCATTCGGCCAGCCGGGTAGCCATTTGCTCTTCAGGGACGACGCAGACCGAGCTGTCGCCGCGACGCCGATCAGGATTCGAGTCAACACGACTCGCGGCCGATTCCAGTCGGTGCAGTTGGAGCGGGGCCTAAGCATGCAAATCCGTGTCGGCTTCGAAATGGTGTACGACTTCCAGCAAGTCACGCCATTGATCGCAATGGTCGGCACGCATTACACGCGGGCATCCGATATTGTTGTACCGGATCACCTCATCACCTCGCCTTCTGTTCCGGTCACGCCCTACCGCGACAGCTTCGGGAACTGGTGCAGCCGGATCGTTGCGCCCCCCGGCCGTATGCGCCTTTCTGCCGATGGCATCGTGCGGGATAGCGGTTTGCCCGATGTGATCGTGCCTTCAGCTGCGCAGCATGCGGTGGAGGGGCTTCCGTCGGACACCATCCTCTATCTGCTCGGCAGCCGGTATTGCGAGACCGATCGGCTTTCCGACATCGCATGGAAGCTGTTCGAGAAAACGGCGCCCGGTTGGCCGCGCGTCCAGGCTATCTGCGATTTTGTTCACGATCACATCGCGTTTGGATACGAGCACGCGCGGGCGACCATGACGGCGTGGGAGGTCTTCAACGAGCGAAAAGGCGTGTGCCGGGACTATGCGCATCTCGCCATCGCGTTCTGCCGCTGCATGAACATTCCAGCGCGCTACTGCACCGGCTATCTCGGCGACATCGGCATTCCGCCGCCTCACGCCCCCGGCGACTTTGCAGGTTGGTTCGACGCCTACCTCGGGGGACGCTGGCACACCTTCGATGCACGCAACAACACTCCGCGGATCGGCCGAGTCCTGATCGCCCAGGGGCGCGATGCGGCGGATGTTCCAATTGTCCAAACGTTCGGACCAAGCGAGCTCATCAGCTTCAAGGTGTGGACCGATGAACTTGTGTGAGCCGTTCGTTGTGGTCGATTGCGCGCAAACCGGACCAGATTGACCTCGCTAATCGGCAGTGCGGGTGCTACAAAGCTGGCATCACCGCGCGCTTCCTGGCTGTTATCGGTGACTGAGAGCATCGCGCTCCCGCCTCAATCGAAAGAAGGCGGTCAGATGTCCCATTCGTCAAATTCGACATTCGTGAGTGGCTCATCCCACCATTATTAGTGCCGATCTTCCTCGGGCTACTGATCGCGATCGTCGCCATTCTATAGCAACAGGTCCGTTCAATTGCCCCGCGCCAAAACACAGGCGCGGCTCTTCCAAAACTCAGAGCCAAAACTCAGAGCCAAAACTCAAAGCCAGGACTCAAAACCAAGACTCGAGCCGGGCGCGAGCCGAGACAGGAGGCGGGAATGGCAAACACAGCAACCATCAGGGATGCCTACGGCGTTCCGGCCGTTTTCGTCGGTTCGAAAACCGGCCGGGACGATGCGCCCTTTGTCTTCGTGAGGGTCGGAGACGAGGAACGCAGGATGCGCTGGTCCGAATGGGATGCGCTTCCGGCCTGGACCGGCGAGCGGCCCAATGGGGCGAGTAGAACCAAGTAGCGATGGAGTGTTTCACCATGAAGGCGGCTCGAACAGGCACATGGATCGCAACGCTGCTTCTGCTGGCTTGTGCACTCGGCACATCCACGCCCGCAGCTTTGGCCGCGGAGCCAAACTGCCGCGCGATCGAAAGCACCAGCGCGCGCCTTTCCTGTTACGATGCGGCATTTCCTCCAAGAACAGGAAAGCCCGCCGAATCCAGCGTCGGCTTGTCGCCAGCCCACAAGGATCCATTTCTTGCGGAAGAAGCCCGAACTGCCGCGAAACTGAGGAATATTTGCCGCGGCTGCTGAAGGGATGACATCCGGTATCTGCCGCGCTCGAAGAGGAATTGAGAACGACGCCAGTGCCACAAACACCGTCGTTGCGAGCGCAGCGAAGCAATCAAGACTGCCGCCTCGGAACAATTCTGGATTGCTTCGCTGCGCTCGCAATGACGATGCGGAGGCATTGTCACACGAGAGATCATCATGCCCGGCCTGGCCAAGCATGATGATCTTCGAAGCGTCCTACAGATATCGCGTCAGCTCGGCCTTGACCTGTCCATAGACGGCGTCCTCGATCTGGCTGCGCGTGATGCCGATGTCGCGCAGGGCGCGGTCGTCGAGCTCGTTCAATGTCTTGACAGCGGAGCGGCGCTCCAGGCGTCCGAACAGCGCGTAGGCGGCACTGGCGAGAGTTGCAAAAAATCCGCTCGATGAGGATGGGCGTAAGCTCCGCCCGGCAGTTTGTGAGATCAGGGTCATTTTTCTTCTCCGGCAGTCGTCCCGCGCGGCAAAGCCGATGCCGTTGGCGCAAGCGCCAAGCGCTTGCACCTCATTGCCGTCGGATTGCTCTCGCTCACCTCGGCTCAATCGCGGAACTTGATGGAACTTAAATGCTCCAGTACACTTCTCGGAGCAAGTAAAACATTGCTCTCGGTGCAATAATGTCCAAATTCGAGTACGTGAAGCTTGCCGATGCCATTGCGGTCGATATCGCTAACGGCAGGTTAAGGCCCGGCGACCGGTTGCCGCCGCAGCGCAATTTTGCCTATGACCGTGGCATCGCGGTCTCGACCGCAAGCCGGGTCTATACGGAATTGCTCCGCCGTGGGCTCGTCGTCGGCGAGGTCGGCCGCGGCACCTTCATCTCCGGCGACATCAGGCGCGAGGTCGAGGCACTGAGCGAACCGCGCGATGCGCGGATCGATTTCGAGGTCAATTATCCCCTGCTGCCCCAGCAATGGGCGATGATCGCCAAGAGCCTTGCGGGCCTCGAGCGCGCCGAGGCGCTTGAATCCGCGCTGCGCGTCTCAACCAGCACCGGTACCAAGAGCGCACGCAATGCTGCGGCCGCCTATCTTGCCCGCAAGGATTTCGCGCCGCAGGCGGAGCAGATCGTCTTCACCGCCAACGGCAAGCAATCGCTCGCGGCCGCGATCGCCGCGCTCGTTCCCACCGGAGGCCGCTGCGGCGTCGAGGCGCTGACCTACCCTTACGTCAAAAGCATCGCGGCGCGGCTGGGTGTGACGCTGGTCCCGATTCCCATGGACGAGCATGGCGCGCGGCCCGACGCCATCCAGAAGGCGCACCGCGAGGCGCATCTGTCGGCGCTGTATCTCCAGCCCATCATCCAGAACCCGCTCGGCGTCACCATGAGCGCGACGCGGCGCGCCGACATCATGCGCGTCGCCGAAAAGCTCGACCTCACCATCATCGAGGACGCCGTCTACGGCTTCCTCGCGGACGATACGCCGCTGGCGGCACTCGGGCCCGACCGCTGCATCGTGGTCGACAGCCTGTCCAAGAAGGTCGCGCCGGGCCTTGCGCTCGGTATCCTCGTGGCGCCGCCTCATTTGCGCGAAAGCGTGATGAGCGCGGTGCGGACCGGCGGCTGGATCGCCTCCGGGCACGCGCTCGCATCCGGGCAGCGGTTGATGGCCGACGGCACCGTTGCCGAACTGACGCGGCTGAAGCGGATCGACGCCGCGCGGCGCCAGCAGACCGCCGCAAGGCTGCTGGCCGGCTACCAGCTCGCCGCCGACCCGCGCTCCTATCATCTGTGGCTGACGCTGCCGCCGCACTGGCGCTCGCAGACCTTCGTGGCGGCTGCGGCCCGGCGCGGCATCGCGCTGACGCCGTCCTCCACCTTCGCCATCGCCCACGGCCATGCACCGAACGCAGTGCGCCTCGCACTCGCCCCGCCCACCCTCGAGCAGCTCGATTCCGGCCTGCGCACGATCGTGTCGCTGCTCGGCACCAAGGAAGAGGATTTCGACTCGACGGAATAGCGACCGGTCTATGGCAGCAAGGACCGGGGCAATTGATCGAAGCTATAGCTCCGCGGCTGGTTGCGCCTCACGAAGCCGCCGACCTGCCAGGCGAACAGCGCAGCAAAACCGAGAATGAACAGGGCGCCGGCGAACTCGCCGATCACCAGCGCGCGGATCAACAGGCCCGCCATCGCCACTGTCAGCACCGCCAGGAACGCCAGCACCGCCGCATAGGCCGCGCGGCCAAGCCCGGCGGTCAGCGCCGCGCGGCTGCCCGCCTTCGCCATCCGCGCGTGCAGCGCGACGATGAACGCGCGAAAGCCGTAGTCCTGCGGCGCCATCAGCGCCGCGGTCTGCCAGCTCGTCGACAGGATGGCGATACGGCGGCCACTGCTGTGACTGACGTCGGCGCGAAAGCGGTGCTGCTGCATCGAGACCGGGCGGAACGACAGCCGGATCGCGGAGATCTCGTCATAAGGCCACAGGCCCGAGCGACCGGCGATGTGCCAGGAAAGCCCGTCCTCGGTCAGCTCGAAGCGATGCGCCGAGCCGATCAGCGACGCCTTGTAGGCGTAGCTCGTGGCCGCAGTGGCCTCAGCTTGCGAACCCTGCATCTTCACAATCAATCCCGTCCGCGATCCGCTTGCGCGAGCGCCCTCGCCCATCCTACAAGCGGGGCATGGCTGAGACGACATTTTTTCCGCGCCACCTGATTCTCGGCGCCGCCGTGATATCGGGCGTGCTGCTCGCGCTCGCGGTGCACATGCTGGGCGCGCGTTACGGGCTCGACCTCGGCGGGCTCTGGCGCTCCGACACGCACGAGTTCATCCCCGCTGGCGCGGCGATCGCGTGGTGGCTGATTGCCTCGATCGGCTTCTCCGGCGGCTATTTCGCGGCAACATTGATGCAGAGCGCCGCCGACGGCCAGATCCCGCAACGGATGCGGCAATTCCTGATCGCGGTCGGCGTGCTGCTGCTTGCGGGTGCGGGCCAGGTGGCGTCGGCACCGAGCCCGATCCCGACCGTCTCGAGCGTGCTGACCGGCCTCGCCGCGCTGTGCCTCGGCGCCGTGATGGCATTCTGCGGCGCCCATTTCGCGCTGCGCCGCGGCTAACCCTAAGCCGACGCCCACAGCCGCGCGCGGTCCAGCATGACCGCCATCGAATCCTCGCGCGTCGCTAGCTCCGACACGAAGGAGCAGTCGATCTTGATATTGTCGAACGGGAAGCTGCGCAGACAGCTCGGCGATGAATACTCGGCGCCAACGATGATGCAGGGCATGCAAGCGCCGCGCGGATGACCGCGCGGCGCCATTCCGGTCAGTCTTGAGCTTAGCTCGCCGCGCGCAGGTTCACCTTGCTCTCGGCGAGTGTCGTCAACTTTTTATCGGTCGCCTTCTCTTCCTCGAGCGTCTTGGCGAGCACGCTGGCGCAGTCGTTGCGGCCGAGCTGCTTGGCCCATGCAATCAGGCTGCCGTAGCGCACGATCTCGTAATGCTCGGCGGCCTGCGCCGCGTTGATCAGCGCGGCGTCGAGCACCGCCTTGTCGGCGACCTCCCCGGCGGTCTCGTCGGCCTCCTCGATGATGCCGTCGATCGCCGGACAGTCGACCGCCTTCACCGCGACGCCATGCATCTTGAATACTTCCTCGAGCCGCGCGACGTGCTGCTTGGTTTCCTCGAGGTGCGTCAAAAAGCTTTGCTTCAGCTGCGGATCGGTGGCCTTGTCTGCCATTTTCGGCAGCGCCTTGGTCAGCTGCTGCTCGGCGTAATAGATGTCCTGGAGCTGGTGCACGAACAGGTCGTTCATGGTTTTGATATCTTTTGTGAACAGTCCCATCGTTCGTCCTCTTTCGGTTTCAGGAACACGAAGGCAGCAGCTTGCAGGAAAAGCCGCTTATTCCGCCATGTTCGATTGCTGATGGGGCACAACGAGCGGGCAGCAGCGACGTTCCAAAATGGCTCGTAAAAGGCTTGCGCTGGAACAAGGCGGATGAGGCCGGGATCCGAAATCATGTCAGCACACGAGATGCGCGAGCCGGCGGGTTTCACGACTCCTATGCTTAACGCGCTTGCGATGTGAACCGCGTATGACAAAAGTAGCCGTCCAGCGCAGAACCTATTGTTGTCAAGGGCTGCACAAGCCGCTGTTTTTGCCTTAAATGAGCTTGATCATGCCTAGCGATCGGTGCCTGCTTTGGCCATCATCGCACCCGACTGGCCAATGTCTGGCCCGGTCGGTCTTGCCCCCCGCCGGGAGGATGAATGCACGGACTGCTGACCGCGCTGAAACGCGGCTTCACGAGATGGATCGGCTGGCGACGGCTCGGCATTGCCGCGAGCGTCTTCATCATCGCCTTCGCGATCACCACGCTGGTGCGGACCCTCAAGGGCATCGACACCGGGGTCATCCTGACCGCGTTGACCGAGATTCCCCGCGGGAGCATCGGGCTGGCGGCGATCTGCGTCTTCTTCGCGTTCTGTACGCTGACATTTTACGACTTTTTTGCGCTGCGAACGATCGGCAAGAAGCACGTGCCCTATCGCATTGCGGCGCTCTCCAGCTTCACGTCCTATTCGATCGGCCACAACATCGGCGCCACCGTCTTCACCGGCGGCGCGATCCGCTTCCGAATCTATTCGGATTACGGGCTGAATGCGATCGACGTCGCCAAGATCTGCTTCCTGTCGGGCCTGACCTTCTGGCTCGGTAACATCTTCGTGCTCTCGATCGGCCTGGCCATCCATCCGGATGCGGCGTCCTCGATGGATCAGCTGCCGTCGTCGATCAACCGGCTGATCGCGCTCGGGGGCCTTGCCGCGATCGGCGCGTATCTGGTCTGGCTCTGCATGGGCGAGAAGCGACGGGAGCTCGGCCAAAAGGGCTGGAAGGTGGTGCTGCCGTCGGCGCCGCTGACGCTGGTCCAGATCCTGATCGGCGTGGTCGATCTCGGCTTCTGCGCCCTGGCAATGTATCTGCTGATGCCTGCCAATCCACCGATCGACTTCATGTCGCTTGCCGTGGTGTTCATCCTGGCGACGCTGATCGGCTTTGCAAGCCATGCGCCCGGCTCGATCGGCGTGTTCGATGCCGCCATGCTGGTGGCGCTGCCCCAATTCGGCCGCGAGGAGCTTCTGGCGACGCTGCTGGTGTTCCGCATCCTCTATTTCGTGATCCCGTTCGGCCTCGCCATCTCCATCATGGGCACGCGCGAGCTCTGGATGAACGTGGTCGCGCCGTGGCAGGAGCGACGACGGCTGGCCGAAGCCTGTGCCCAGGCTAATCTGCCCAAGCAGGTGGCCGCGATCGAGCGTGAACGGGCGCTGCGGCAGGCCGGCAAGCGGTAGGCGGATCCTCGAATCCGTAAGACCAAGGTTGCAGGCGGGGGAGCAATCCTCTCTTATTTCCGCCTCAACTTTGCCGTTGAACAGCGGGCCATGATCCCTCATCCCCTTCGTACTCTTTCCGCTGGCGCCCTCCTGCTTGCGGCAATTCTGGTCGTCTTGCCGCCCGAGCGCGCTGCCGCTCAGGATGCCGGCGCCCTGCAGATCACCTGGGAGGTGCGCAACCGCTTCCGGCTGTTCCGCGAGGAGCGCGACTTCCTGCTCCACGTCGAGAACGCGCGCAACCGCAACATCCTGGCCGCTGAACAATCGCTGGAGCTCCAGAGCGAAGGCCGCGGCTGGGCCCGCAACATGGTCAACCGCCTCTGCATCGACCTGCAGGGCCGGGTCAACCAGCCCTGCACCCGCGATAACACCAAGGAAAACTACCTCACCCCGATCGACCACCCCGTCACCGTGCGCCTTGTCGGCGCCGTGCCGGTCGGCGCCACTTGCGCCTGGTCGTTCGACGACGGCGACGGCCCGCAACAATCGACCTTCGACTGCGCCGAGCCGATCAACTTGCGTGTCCGCTACGGCAAGCAGACGGTCGCAACCGTCGACGTCTCCTCCGGCTCCGATCCGGGCCAGCGCGTCCAGACCGAGATCCAGGTCCGCGACATTTTCGTCGCCGGTCTCGGCGACAGCATCGCTTCAGGCGAAGGCAATCCGGACCGGCCGCTGGCGCTCTCGGACGAAGGCTTCTGCTTCCGCTCCTATCTCGGCACCGCCGGAGCACAGTACTACCGTCCGAGCCGCCACGGCTTCAGGGGCGGCCGCGCCTGCGAGGCGCCGGATACGCTCGCCAACTGGCAACGCTACAGCGCGCTCTGGTTCAACGCGCCCTGCCACCGCTCGCTGTACAGCTACCAGACACGCACCGCGCTGGCGCTCGCGGTGCGCTACACCCACATCGCGGTGACCTATCTGCCGCTTGCCTGCACCGGCGCCAGCATCGGCGACGGGCTGCTCGGCTCGCAGCGCGCCCGCGAATGCCCGCCCGGCAAGACCGGCGTATGCAACACCAGCGTGAACGCGCAGGTCGCCGAGCTGCGCGAGGCGCTGACCGCGGCGAAGAAACGCCAGCCCGACCGCACGCTTGACCTCGTGCTGCTCTCGGTTGGCGCCAACGACGTCTATTTCTCCGGTCTCGTCGCCGACGTGATCGTCGAGACCGCGACCGAGCGCACGCTGTTCCGCCGCTCCGGCGTGATGGCGAGCGTCGACGATTCCCGTGACGCGCTGGCGCGCGAGCTGCCGCAGAATTTCGTCAAGCTGCGTGAGGCACTGAAGCCGCTGGTCGGCGGCGACCTCTCGCACGTGGTCTATGTCTCCTACGCCAATCCCGCGCTCGCCGAGGGCGGCGTGCCCTGTCGCGGCGGCCGGGCCGGCTTCGACATTCATCCGTCCTTCAACGCCGATCCGCAGCGCCTTGCCCGCGTCTCGACCTTCGTTGACACCGAATTCCTGCCGCAGCTGAAGGGGCTCGCCACCTGCACGCGCGGTGCGCTGTGCCGCGATCCCGAAGCCGACCGCATGACCTTCGTCGATGCGCATCAGGCAGCGTTCGCCGATCACGGTTTTTGCGCCCATTCGGGCAATGATCCGGAATTCGACCGCGCCTGCTTTGCCGAGAACGGCCCGAGCTTCAATCCTGACATCGTGAGCGCAGCGAGCCAGCCGATGCTGTGCGGCCGCGGCGCCTCGGAATATCGCGCCTACCTGCCCCGCGGGCGCTGGATCCGCGACGCCAATGACAGCTATTTTGCCGCGATGACCTATCCGCAAGGATTGCCGGCGGCGAGCCAGCCGACCGACATCCACGACGCGACCTGGGGCGTGCTCTCCGCCGTCTATGGCGGCGCCGTGCATCCGAGCGCCGAGGGCCACGCCGCGATGGCAGATGCGGCGCTGCCGGCCGCAAGCGCCGTGCTTGGTCTGGATGCCGTGCCCCCGGGCGTGACGCGCGGATTCCTGCCGCAGCTGTTGCCGAGCGCAAGGCAGTAGGGCCGGCGCGAGCTTTCGCCACGCGTCATTGCAAGGAGCTCTTGCGACGAAGCAATCCAGAGTCCCTCCACGGAAAGATTCCTGGATTGCTTCGCTACGCTCGCAATGACGAGTTTGGCTAGCACCGTCCACACTCTCGGCGTCATCGCCCGGCTTGACCGGGCGATCCAGTAAGCCGCGGCAGCAGTGATTGAATCGAAAAGCCTCGGCGTGCTGGATTCCCCGCCTTCGGGGGGAATGACAGCAGAATGCGCGACGAGCAGGTTCGCGATCTCCGCGTAACGTTCCCCCCGACCTGCCGTTCCATCAATCCAAAAACGGCATCGATCGATACTGCCTTGAGCTTGGACACTTTGCCGCGTGCGCCTCTAGGACTCGTCTCGGGGAAACGGTTCGAGTTCTAAGGAGGCGCCTGATGAGCGCAGTGGTGTCCGCAACGGATGCGAGGAGGTCTCGCGTCAGGCTGCTCATCGTGACCATGTTGTTCCTGGTCACCACCGTCAATTATGCCGACCGCGCCACGCTGTCGATCGCAGGCCCGGCGCTCTCCAAGGAGCTGCATCTCGATCCCGTCGCCATGGGCTGGATCTTCTCGGCTTTCGGCTGGTCCTATGTCGTGGCGCAGGTGCCGGGCGGCTGGCTGCTGGACCGTTACGGCTCGCGCATCGTCTATGCCTTCAGCATCATCATCTGGTCGCTGTTCACGCTGATGCAGGGCTGGGTCGGCTTCCTCAGCGCCGGCGCGGCCATCGTCGTGCTGTTCGCGCTCCGCCTCCTGGTCGGCGTCGCGGAAGCGCCCTCCTTCCCCGCCAATGCCCGCATCGTCGCGGCCTGGTTTCCAAGCAGCGAGCGCGGCACCGCGTCGGCCTTCTTCAACTCGGGACAATATTTCGCCACCGTGATCTTCGCGCCGCTGATGGGCTGGATTGCGCACTCTTACGGCTGGCGCTTCGTGTTCTTCGTGATGGGCGCGCTCGGCATTGTCATGGGCTTCGTCTGGCTCAAGACCATCTATGGCCCGAAGGAGCATCCTTCGATCAACGACGCCGAGTTCGAGTACATTAGGGAAGGCGGCGCGCTGGTCGATCTCGACGCGCCCAAGGACGATCTGCCCCGCGCGCGTTCGCCCGAGGCCGGCTCCGGCTGGGACCACATCCGCCAGCTGCTCTCCAACCGCATGATGCTCGGTGTCTATCTCGGCCAGTACTGCATCAACACGCTGACCTATTTTTTCCTGACCTGGTTTCCGGTCTATCTGGTCAAGGAGCGCGGCCTGTCGATCCTGCAGGCCGGCTTCGTCGCGACGCTGCCAGCGCTGTGCGGCTTCATCGGCGGCGTGCTCGGCGGTGTCATCTCCGATGCCATCCTGCGCAAAACCGGCTCGCTGACCATGGCGCGCAAGATCCCGATCGTCGGCGGCATGCTGCTGTCGATGTCGATCATCGCCTGCAACTATGTCGACGGACAGGCGCTGGTGGTCGGCTTCATGGCGCTCGCCTTCTTCGGCAAGGGCATCGGTGCGCTCGGCTGGGCGGTGGTCTCCGACACCTCGCCAAAAGAAGCCGGCGGTGTCTCGGGCGGCCTGTTCAACACCTTCGGCAATCTTTCCTCGATCACCACCCCGATCGTGATCGGCTACATCCTGGCCGCGACCGGCTCCTTCAACGGCGCGCTGGTGTTCGTCGGCGCCAACGCGCTGGTGGCCGCATTCGCCTATCTCGTGATCGTGGGCAAGATCGAGCGGGTGACGCTCAAACGTTCCTCCTGAGGGCTCCCATGGGAGCTTGATCAGGCAACTTAACGGCGGCTTCACAGCCGCCGTCTTTGTTTCGGGGGTAATCGATGCTAGAAGTGCCGGGGAAACGCCTTATCCATCTAAGGCATGTATCGATGTTCGACCTCAACCAGCTCCGCTGTTTCGTCACGGTGGCGGAGGAATTGCATTTCGGCCGCGCCGCCGCGCGGCTGAACATGACCCAGCCGCCGCTGTCGCGGCAGATCCAGGTGCTCGAGCATATCATCGACGCGCCTCTGCTCGAACGCACCAGCCGCTCGGTCCGTCTCACCCCTGCGGGGCGCAGCTTCCTGCCGGAGGCGCGCCGCATCCTCAAGCTTGCCGAAAGCGCTTCGCAAGTCGCCCGCCGCATCGCGCTCGGCAAGACCGGCTCGCTGAAGATCGGCTTCACCGCGGCGGCCGCCTATGGCTTCCTGCCCGAGCTCGTCGCCGCGTGCCGCGCCAGGCTGCCCGAGGTCGACTTCTCGCTGAAGGAGATGGTGTCGGGCGACCAGTTCGAGGCGCTGACCTCGGGCCAGATCGACGCGGGCCTGCTCAGGCCGCCGATCGCGCGGCCCGAACTCGCCAGCCGCCGCGTCGTCGCCGAGCCCCTGCTCGCCGCGATCCCGAAGAAGCATCCGCTCGCGAATGCCGACAGCGTCACCATCAAGGATTTCGACGACCAGCCCTTCGTGATGTATTCGCCCTATGAGAGCCGCTACTTCCACGATCTCCTGGTGGCGCTGTTCACCCGCACCGACGTGCTGCCGCGCTACGTCCAGCATTTGAGCCAGATCCACTCGATCCTCGCCATGGTGCGCGCCGGCCTCGGTCTTGCCATCGTGCCGGCGGCGGCTGCGAGCCTGAAGATTTCCGACGTGCGCTTGCGCCCGCTGAAGCTGCGCACGCGCGTCCCGGTCGAGTTGTTCATGGTCTGGCGCCGCGACGACGAGAATCCACTGCTGTCGGCGCTGGTCAAAATCGCCGGTGAACTCGCTTCCGCGGAGCCATCGGATGATTGATGCTGATTTCGCATCGGTCGATATAGGCTTTGGCTTGGACCCGCATCGAACGGTCTCCTAAACCACGGCGCATGGACCCGCAGGCTTTGGCCCCGCGTCCTCCACAACACGCGATAAGGGAGCAGCGTCCGTGAGCAAGATGACCCCGCAGGAAATGGCCCGGAAGATCGGATCTGGCCTCCTGTCCTTTCCCGTCACGCCGTTTAAGGCTGACTACTCCTTCGACGAAGCGACCTACCGCTCCAACATGGACTGGCTGTGCGGCTACGACGTTGCCGGCCTGTTCGCCGCCGGCGGCACCGGCGAATTCTTCTCGCTGACGCCGACCGAGGTTCCGCAAGTCGTCAAGATCGCCGTCGACGAGACCAAGGGCCGCGTGCCCGTGCTCGCCGGCACCGGCTACGGCACCGCGATCGCCCGCGAGATCGCGATCGGCGCGGAAAAGGCCGGCGCCGACGGCCTGTTGCTGCTGCCGCCCTATCTCACCCATGCCGAGCAGGACGGCCTTGCCGCCCATGTCGAGGCGGTCTGCGCCTCGGTGAAGATCGGCGTCATCGTCTACAACCGCGACAACGCTATCCTCCAGCCCGACACGCTCGCCCGCCTTGCCGAGCGCTGCCCGAACCTCGTCGGCTACAAGGACGGCATCGGCGACATCGAGCTGATGACGCGCGTCTACACCAAGCTCGGCGACCGCCTGACCTATGTCGGCGGCCTGCCGACGGCCGAGACCTTCGCCCTGCCCTATCTCGACATGGGCGTGACGACCTATTCCTCCGCCGTGTTCAACTTCGTCCCGGAATTCGCGACCAATTTCTACACGGCCGTGCGCAAGCGCGACCACGCCACGATCCAGGCCGGGCTGAAGGATTTCATCCTGCCGCTGATCGCGATCCGCAACCGTAAGAAGGGCTATGCGGTCTCGATCATCAAGGCCGGCATGAAGATCATCGGCCGCGACTCAGGACCGGTCCGGCCGCCGCTGACCGATCTCACCGAGCAGGAGATCGCGGAAGTGACCGCGCTGGTGAAGAATCTGCCCGGCATCCGATCGTCACAACAGGCTGCAGAATAGGACGACACCAGCGAGGAGCATGCAATGGCCGAAACCAATATCTCCGGAGCACCTGTCATCACGGCGATGCAGGTGATCCCGGTCGCGGGCCGTGACAGCATGCTCCTCAACCTCAGCGGTGCGCACGCGCCGTTCTTCACCCGCAACATCGTCATCCTCACCGACAATGCCGGTCACACCGGACTCGGTGAGGTGCCGGGCGGACAGAAAATCTGGCAGACGCTCCAGGACGCCCGCGATCTCGTCATCGGCAAGACCGTCGGCGCGATGAACAACATCCTCGCCGACGTCCGCACCGCTTTCGCCGACCGCGATGCCGGCGGCCGCGGCAAACAGACGTTTGATCTCCGCGTCATGATCCACGCGGTGACGGCGATCGAATCTGCGTTGCTCGATTTGCTCGGCCAGCACCTCAACCTGCCGGTCGCGGCGCTGCTCGGCGAAGGCCTGCAGCGCAAGAGCGTGGAGACGCTCGGCTATCTCTTCTTCGTCGGCGACCGCCGCAAGAGCAGGCTGGACTATGTCGCGGGAGAGACCGGCAAGGCGGAATGGTTCAACCTGCGCCATCAGGAGGCGATGACGCCGGAGACCGTGGTGCGGCTGGCGGAAGCCACCCACGACCATTACGGCTTCGCCGATTTCAAGCTCAAGGGCGGCGTGCTGCGCGGCGAGCAGGAGATCGAGGCCGTCACCGCCATCGCAAAACGCTTCCCGAACGCGCGTGTGACGCTCGACCCCAATGGCGCCTGGTCGCTCGATGAGGCGATCGGCCTCTGCAAGGGCATGCACGGCATCCTCGCCTATGCCGAGGACCCCTGCGGCGCCGAGGCCGGCTTCTCGGGCCGCGAGATCATGGCCGAGTTCCGCCGCGCCACGGGGCTGCCGACCGCGACCAACATGATCGCGACCGACTGGCGCCAGCTCTCCCATGCGCTGCGCCTGGGCGCGGTGGACATTCCGCTGGCCGATCCCCATTTCTGGACCATGCAGGGCTCAGTACGCGTCGCCCAGACCTGCCGCGACAACGGCCTGACCTGGGGCTCGCACTCCAACAACCATTTCGACATTTCGCTGGCCATGTTCACCCATGTCGGCGCCGCCGCACCCGGCAAGGTCACCGCCATCGACACCCACTGGATCTGGCAGGACGGCCAGGCCCTGACCAAAGAGCCGCTCCAGATCAAGGGCGGCAAGATTGCCGTCCCCGACAGGCCGGGGCTGGGTATCGAAATCGACAGGGCCGCTATCGATGCGGCGCATGACCTCTACAAGCAGCATGGACTTGGCGCCCGTGATGACGCTATTGCCATGCAGGATTTGATCCCCGGCTGGACCTTCGACGACAAGCGTCCCTGCCTCGTACGGTAAAACACTCTGGAGGAAACGATGACTGCGATCCTGAAGAACTTCATCGGCGGCGAATGGGTCGACGGCTCCGGCGTCACCAGGAACATCAACCCCTCCAACACCAACGACGTCGTCGGCGAATACGCCAAGGCCGACAAGGCGCAGACCGAGAAGGCGATCGCCGCCGCCAAGGCCGCCTTCCCCGCCTGGGCGCAGTCGACGCCGCAGGCGCGCTATGACGCCCTGAACAAGATTTCGCTCGAGATCCTCGCCCGCAAGGAAGAGCTCGGCCGCCTGCTCGCGCGCGAGGAAGGCAAGACCCTGCCCGAGGGCGTCGGCGAGGTCGCCCGCGCCGGCCAGATCTTCGCGTTCTTCGCCGGCGAGGCGCTGCGCCTGATCGGCGAGAAGGGCGCCTCGGTGCGCCCCGGTCTCGACGTCGAGCTCACGCGCGAGCCGATGGGCGTCGTCGGCATGATCACGCCCTGGAATTTTCCAATCGCGATCCCGGCCTGGAAGATCGCCCCGGCGCTCTGCTACGGCAACACCGTGGTGTTCAAGCCGGCCGAGCTGGTGCCGGGCTCGGCGCATGCGCTGTCCGAGATCATCACCCGCTCCGGCATCCCCGCCGGCGTGTTCAATCTCGTGGTCGGCTCCGGCTCCGTTGTCGGCCAGACCCTGCTCGACCACCCGGACGTCGCCGCGATCTCCTTCACCGGCTCGGTGCAAACGGGGCGCAAGATCGCGCAGGCCTGCGTGCTCTCGAACCCGATGAAGAAGTTCCAGCTCGAGATGGGCGGCAAGAATCCGCTGGTCGTGCTCGACGACGCCGATCTCAAGACCGCGGTCGAGGTCGCCGTCAACGGGGCCTATTTCTCCACCGGCCAGCGCTGCACCGCCTCCTCGCGCCTGATCGTCACCGAAGGCATCCACGACCGCTTCGTCGCGGCGGTGGCCGAGCGGCTCAACAGCCTGTCGGTCGACGATGCGCTCAAGGCCGGCGTGCATATCGGCCCTGTCGTGGACCAGAGCCAGCTCGACCAGGACCTGCGCTACATCAAGATCGGTCAGGACGAGGGCGCCAAGCTCGCCTTCGGCGGCGAGCTGCTCAAGCGCGAGAGCCCCGGCCACTACCTCCAGCCGGCGCTGTTCACCGAAGCCAACAACAACATGCGCATCGCGCGTGAGGAAATCTTCGGACCGGTCGCCGCCGTCATTCGTGCGAAGAACTACGAGGAAGCGCTGGCAATCTCCAACGACACCGAGTTCGGCCTCGCCTCCGGCATCTGCACCTCCAGCCTGAAATACGCCTCGCACTACAAGCGCAACAGCGAGTCCGGCATGGTGATGGTGAATCTGCCGACCGCCGGCGTCGACTATCACGTGCCGTTCGGCGGCCGGAAGGGCTCGAGCTACGGCGCCCGCGAGCAGGGCTCGTATGCGCGCGAGTTCTATACGACGGTGAAGACGGCTTACACCTTTCCCGGCTAACGACGAGGATATCGTAGGGTGGGCAACGCGAAGCGTGCCCACCGCTTACGTTGGATGTGAAGCGCATGGTGGGCACGGCGCGTTGCGCCTCTGCCCACCCTATGGCTTCGGAGGCAAGTGCAGATGGACCAGGACGTCGCAGCGAAAGAGCAGCCCCGCTACATCAAGCTCAACGAGCGCGACAATGTCGCGATCGTGGTCAATGATTTCGGGCTTCCCGCCGGCTCCCGCTTTGCCTGCGGGCTGACGCTGCGCGCCTTCGTGCCGCAGGGCCACAAGACGGCGCTGGTCGATATCGCGGAAGGCGCGCCGATCATCCGCTATGGCGAAATCATCGGCTATGCGTTGTCGCCGATCCTGGCCGGCGAATGGGTGGACGAGGCGCGCATCCGCATGCCGGAGGCCCCTGACCTCGACGAGCTCGAAATCTCGACTGCCGTGCCGGCGCCGCTGCCGCCGCTCGAAGGCTTCACCTTCGAGGGCTATCGCAATCGGGACGGCTCGGTCGGCACGAAAAACATTTTGGGCATCTCCTCCTCCGTGCAATGCGTCAAGGGCACGATGGAATATGCGGTCAAGCGCATCCGCACCGAGCTGCTGCCGAAGTATCCCAACGTCGACGACGTGGTGCCGCTGACGCATGCCTATGGCTGCGGCGTCGCCATCAACGCGCCCGACGCAGTGGTGCCCATCCGCACGCTGCAGAACCTCGCGCTCAACCCCAATTTCGGCGGCGAGATTCTGGTCATCAGCCTCGGCTGTGAAAAGCTCGCGCCCGAGCGGCTGGTGCCGGAAGGCGTCAGCGATGCCATCGTGCGGATGCAGGACGAAACCTTCGACGGTTTTGGCGCGATCGTCGATACGATCATGACCCAGGCCGAAGCGCGCCTGAAGATCCTCAACAAACGCACCCGCGAGACCTGCCCGGCCTCCGATCTCGTCATCGGCCTGCAATGCGGCGGCAGCGACGCGTTCTCCGGCGTCACCGCCAATCCCGCCGTCGGCTTCGCCGCGGACCTGCTGGTGCGCGCCGGCGCCACCGTGATGTTCTCGGAAGTGACCGAGGTGCGCGACGCCATCCAACTGCTCACGCGGCGCGCAATCAACGAGGACGTCGGCCGCGCGCTGGTGCGCGAGATGGCCTGGTACGATTCTTATCTGGCCCGTGGCGGCGCCGACCGCAGCGCCAACACCACCCCCGGCAACAAGAAGGGCGGCCTCGCCAACATCGTCGAGAAGTCATTGGGCTCGATCGTCAAGTCCGGATCATCCGCCATCACCGGCGTGCTCTCGCCCGGCGAGAAGGCGACGCAGAAGGGCATGCTGTTCGCGGCAACGCCGGCGTCCGACTTCATCTGCGGCACGCTCCAGCTCGCCTCCGGCATGACGCTGCAGGTGTTCACTACTGGCCGTGGCACGCCTTATGGGCTTGCGGCCGCGCCCGTCATCAAGGTCGCGACCCGCAGCGAGCTCGCCCGACGCTGGAAGGACCTGATCGACTTCGACGCCGGCCGCATCGCCACCGGTGAGAAGACCATCGAGGAGACCGGCTGGGACCTGTTCCGCCTGATCCTCGACGTCGCCTCCGGCCGCACAAAACCGTGGTCGGATCGCTGGGGCATCCACAACGATCTCACGTTGTTCAATCCGGCACCGGTGACCTGAGGCTTGCGACGCCGCGAAACCGTCCGGAAACATTGGTGCGAAAAGCTTCTTCATCGGTTCGTCCTTTCGCATCACGCAACCACTATTGCGCCGACCGCCAATCGATTGTTCGCACACGAGCGAACCTGTGCCGGCATCGCCACGACCAGACCTCCGATTGACGTCTTCAACGGAGATTTTCCAATGCGTGTTCTCACCATGATCGCCGTCGCGAGCACCGTGATTGCGAGTTCGACCGGCGCCTTCGCTGGTGAGCTTCCCTCTTACGAAGTGACATCGTTTCCGATCTCGACGACGCAAGTGCAGGTGCTCGGCGGTGCCGGCGTCGAGGAGCAGTCGGCCGCACCCACCATGATCGTCGCCGGCATGCCCGCCTCGCCCGCGCAGCTGTCGGTGTTGGCGCCGCGCGTCCAGCGGCTCGCGAGCGCGATATCGGGAAGCGAAGCGCGCAAAGCGTCGTTCTGTCGTTCCGGGTTCGGCGGTCGGTGCCGACTGGAATGACATTCGCGCTTACGTCATGCTGCCCGGCATGAAGCAGCGCACGCGCGGATGGCCGTCGATATAGTGCTTCCATACCATGGTGCGGCCGATCTTGTTCGGCACGGTGATCACGGCGCCATCTGGCACTACGACCCACTCCTCGTCGCTGCGAACGCGGAAGCGGCCGCGATCGGACTCCCAATCAACGTCGGCAATGACGTAGCCGTCGGCGTCGGTGCAGCACTGACCGAATTCGCTGTGCAGGCTTTCGAACCAGGGTTTTAACGGCGAGTTGGCGTAGCGCCCGTCGTCGCGCGCCATCGCCGATGTCGCAAAAACTGCTGTCAGGCCCAGTGCAGTCAGGCCCAGCAATGGCGCCACACACAATCCTGCAAGTCGCATGTCGTCTCCGCGGGCCGAAGCGATCGCCGCTTGGGACAACGTGCACCGACCGCCCTCCGCGGCTCGGCGAAAGGCACGGAGGGCAGCGACTCATTCCCCCAGCAGCTCTGCGATAGCTATGCAAATCCAGCGCCAGCATGCATTCCGGGCAACTACTGGAGCGCGCCCGCGGCGCATTCGTCTTTCGGCCGATATGGCCGCCGACGACTTTCGCCCTTGCCCGCCTGCACGAGGAATGATGGCGATGCGCGGAGCTACCGCCGATCAGGCGGCACAGTGCGCGACGAACGCCTTTACTGCTTGGGCGCCGGCGCCATCATCCCGCCGCCGCTCTTCTTCGTCGTCGGTGCCGGCGGCTTGGTGGCCGCGGCCTGCGCGGGCAGATATTTTGCGACGATGGCGGGATCGACCTGGGCGATGTTGGCGTCAGGCAGTCGCGTCCAGGTCTCGTCCTTGCCGAGCAGCGAAAATCCGAGATAGCCGCGCAGCGTCAGGGTCTGGCCATCAGGACTGACCTTCATGTTGGCCTTCCAGATCTGGCCATCGCGCGGATTGAGCACGTTGCCGCCTTCGTACTTCATGCCTTCGCGCTTCATGTTGCGAACGAAGGAGATGCCGAGCACGGGCGCGTTCTTGCGGTCGTCGGTGCACTTGCTGCAGATCTCGTTCGGATCGTCGCCGGGTCGCGGGAAGGTCTTTGCGATCACGCCTTCGAAGATGCCGTTATGGTCGATGAAGAGGAACCATCCGACCGTCTTGCCGTCTTCGACCTTCTGCCAGAGGCCGGCCGCCGTCGGCTCGGCGGTCTGCGCCGCAGACGGTGTCACCGCCGCCAGCGACAATGCGAGCGCGAGGAAGGGGAGCAGCCGAAAGCTGGAAAAGAGAGTCCGCATTATCATCACCTTGCTGAGCCAATCACGTTGCCAAGCCACGACCGGAATGGCCGCAGACTACGGCGATTTCGCGAACGGTTCCAGCACCAGAAACATGGAGCATCGCGCGCCCCCTCGGACGTCGTTAGTTGACACCCAGCTTCTTTTGCAGGCTGGAGGACGAGGTCGTGTACTGGAACACGAGCCGCTTCTCCGGATAGACGTAGCGATGGGCTTTTTGCGACATCAGCGCGCCCTCGTGGAAGCCGCACAGGATCAGCTTGATCTTGCCGGGATAGGTGTTGATGTCGCCGATCGCGAAGATGCCTGGTACGTTGGTCTCGAACGCGGAGGTCTCGACCGGCACCAGATTGTTCTCCAGCGCAATGCCCCAGTTCGCGACCGGACCGAGCTTCATGGTCAGTCCGAAGAACGGCAGCAAGGTGTCGCAGGAAATGTCGCTCACACTGTTGTCGTTGCCCTTGATGGTGGCACCGGCGAGCTTGCCCTCGGCGCCGGAGAGAGCGGTGACCTGGCCGAGCCGCAGATCCATCCTGCCGGCGGCAACCAGCGCGCGCATCTGCTCGACGCTGTGGGGCGCGGCGCGAAACTCGTCGCGCCGGTGCAGCAGCGTGATACGCTTGGCGATTGGATGCAGATTGAGCGTCCAGTCGAGCGCGGAATCGCCGCCGCCGACAATCAGCACGTTCTTGTCGCGGAACGTTTCCATCTTGCGCACGGCGTAATGGACCGAAGTGCCTTCATAGGCCTCGATGCCCGGCACCGGCGGACGCTTGGGCTGAAACGAGCCGCCACCGGCCGCGATCACCAACACCTTGCATTCGAACACCTTGCCCGCATCCGTGGTGCAGCGAAACAGGGGATCGCCGATCTTCTCCACGGTCTCGATCATCTCGCCGAGATGGAAGACCGGATGGAACGGCTTGATCTGCTCCATCAGCGCGTCGGTGAGGCCCTGCCCCGAAACCTGCGGAATGCCGGGAATGTCGTAGATCGGCTTTTCCGGATAGAGCTCGGCGCATTGGCCGCCGACCTTGTCGAGGATGTCGACGAAATGCGCCTTCATGTCGAGAAGGCCGAGCTCGAAGGCGGCGAACAGACCGCAGGGGCCGGCGCCAATAATCAACACATCGGTTTTGATCGCGTCGCTCATGTCGTCTCTTTGTCTGTCGTTATCAGTTGGACGGCGCCTTGGGCAGAGGTGACCCTGCCTGTCTAGCCAACGGCAATGGATCAGGGAAGGCATAAAAGCGGGAGCGCCCCGCAGCCGCACCCTCTTGCCGGAGCAGGATAACTGGGCTGTAACGAGCAAGGATATGACGGAGATCAATCGGTGAACGCACCAAGTCGCCTCGATACGACGCCGCGCCTGGAGGACTTTCCCTACCGCCTCAGCGACAACGTCCGCTTCGGCGATCTCGATCCCAACCAGCACGTCAACAATGCGGTCTACGCCACCTATTTCGAGACCGGCCGTGTCACGCTGATGAAGCTTCCCCAGTACGGCCTGACCCCGCCGGGGCTTGCGTGGATCATGGTGCGGCTCGACATGCATTTCCGCGCCGAGCTGCACTGGCCGGGCACGATCGAGCTCGGCCTCGGCGTGGTGAAGCTGGGGCGAACCTCAGTGACGTTCGAGCAGGTGGTGTTCTCGAAAGAAAAGTGCATCGCCTCGGCGATGTCGGTCGGCGTCATGCTCGACGAGGCGACGCGGCGGCCTGCGCCGCTCAGCGCGGAGATCGTCGAGAAGCTCAGACCCTGGCACAAGCGCGGCATCGAGGTCGCGCCGCCGAGCAGTTAGTCTATTGAGGACGATCAGGCTTGGCGTTCCGGCGTCGTCACGACGAGACCGTCGAGCTCGTCGGAGACCTTGATCTGGCAGGACAGGCGCGAATTCGGGCGCACGTCGAAACCGAAATCGAGCATGTCCTCTTCCATCGGTGTCGGGCTGCCGACCTTCTCGCGCCAGGCTTCGTCGACATACACATGGCAGGTCGCGCAGGCGCAGGCGCCGCCGCATTCGGCCTCGACGCCGGGAATGCTGTTGCGGATCGCGGCTTCCATCACCGTTGCGCCGTTCTCGATTTCCACCGTGCGGGTTTCGCCCTTGTGGTCGACAAAGTGAATCTTGGCCATGTGTGCTCGTGCTGCCGCGGTGCTGGAATGAAGGAGGGTCCGGGCTGTCCTATAACGGGTCGATCAGCCGGGCGCCATAGGGTTTTGATGCGACGTGAATCCCGCTTTGCGGCAAGAAAATCCGTCAAAACAAGCGACTAGACTCCGGCTTGGCCGCTTGGCCTCAAGCCTTCAAGATCGCCTTGATGGCGGCGCGGGCTTCGGTCACGGCCTCCTTCAGCGCGGCGAAGGCGTGGCGCTGGTTGTGGCCGGTCTGAATCGCGGTCTCCAGGCTGGCTGCCGCATCGGCCACCGCAAAAGCGCCGATCCCGCGGGCGGAGCCCTTGAGCTTGTGGGCGAGTGCACCGGCCTCGGCCGGCAGCGTCGCCATCGCCGCCATCAGGCGGACCGCCTGCTCGGCGAACATGGCCAGCACTTCCTGTTCCAGCTCCGCGTCGCCGAGCGTCATCCGGGAGAGATGGTCGAGGTCGAGCGGACTGTCGATGGGCGCAAGCGGGGGCGAGGGCATCCAGTCCATCCGTTGCAGTTCAGGCGTCATGGCGCAGGCCCCGGCATCGCGCGACGGTTCCGCCGGTCCGGCGGCGAATTTCACCTCACCCAAGCATGGAAATGGTTACCGAAATGTTTGGGCCGTTTGACGCAGATCTGCCGGTTTATTGACGAAAAGTTGCCGCAATCGGTCACGGCCGGTGGAGAATTGCATTTATTGCTAAGGCGTTAGGGCGCGATCCTGTTAACGATGATTAAGAATGTCTTAATCGCGGGCATTTCATTCGCGACGCTCTGCCAATAGGATGTTGCAGAAATTGGCGGACAAGCCGTCCGGGTGGGGACGGCTCGGAGATCCGCGCAAGCGGCATGATCCGGTCTGTGGGCTTGCGTAGCGCGCAGGGCTCGCGGGGGGACGCGTACAAGTAACGAGGGCTCGGACTGAACATGGCGAACACTCCGAAAAAGGTCAAAGACCCCACAGAAGTTGCGCTTTCTGCGATCCAGGAAGCCCTCAACATCAGCGACACGGCTGCGGACACCAGCCGCAACGCCTCGATGCGCAACGAGACGGCGTCCTCGGTGGCGCCGCCGCCCCCGATCTTCGACGAGCCGAGCTTCGAGGCGCGCCCCGCCGCCAACCAGCGGGCCAACGTGTTCGACCCGATCGAGGAGCCGCGCACCTCGCGCCGCGCCGCCAATGACGACCGGGAAACCATCGGCCAGTTGCTCCAGGCGCTGCAGAAGGGCCGCCCCGCCCGCAGCGTCTATACCTTCGCCACCATTTTCGCCGGCGTCTGGCTTGCCGCCTGCGCCGCGCTGACGTTCGGCTTCCTGCCCTCGATCCAGGCCGCCATGGGCCAGAGCGGCGGCGTGCTCGTGATCGCCGGCCTGATCGCGATGTTCTTCGCGCCGATCATGCTGTTCTACTTCCTCGCCAGCCTCGTTTGGCGCGGCCAGGAAATGCGCATGATCGCGCAGGCGATGGCGCAGGTCGCGATCCGCTTCTCCGAGCCCGAGGGCTCGGCCTCCGATTCCATGGTCACCGTCGGCCAGGCCATCCGCCGCGAGGTCGCGGCGATGGGCGACGGCATCGAGCGCGCGATCGCACGCGCCGGTGAGCTCGAGACGCTGGTCGCTAACGAGGTCGCCGCGCTCGAACGCGCCTATTCCGACAACGAAGTGCGCATCCGCGCCCTGCTCCAGGACATCGCGCATCAGCGCGACAATCTGGTCGGCCAGGCCGAGCAGGTCCGCAGCGCCATCTCCGGCGTGCAGATCGATTTGCGCCACGACATTGCGCTGATCTCGGACGCAATCGCCTCGCGCGTCGACGAAGTCGCCAAGTCCATCACCGGTGCGCTCGAGGAGCGCGGCGCCCACATCACCAGCGCACTGAGCAATGCCGGCGACAACATGATCCTGGCGCTCGGCGAACGCGGCGGCGACCTGCTCGACCGTCTCGAGGAAGCCAGCAACGAGACCACGCGCGCCGTGCTCGACGCCAGCGAGCGTCTGACCACCAGCCTCAACTTCAAGACCGGCCACGTCCACGACGAGTTCGTCGACCTCGCCGACCGCGTTCACGAGATGCTGAACGAGCGCATCGACCGCATCACCGGCGAATTCGAGCAGCGCTCCGCCGCGATCGTCGACGGCATCTCCGAGCGCACCGAGCAGGTGCACGACAGCTTGAAGAATTCCTCGGACTCGCTGCTGCTCGAGCTCGAGCTGCGCTCCAACGATCTGTCCTCCAAGATCGACGACGCCGGCAACCGCCTCGCCGGCCAGATCTTGACCAGCGGCGACAAGGCGAGCGAGGCGCTCGACGCCACCGTCAACACGCTTGTCGCCAAGGTGGTCAGCCAGACCGAGACCGCGCACGACTCGCTGTCGCTGCAGATGAGCGCGTTCGACGAGCTGGTGCGGAACCAGGGTACCGAGCTGGTCGAGAAGTTCGCCCGCGACTCCGGTACGCTGGGCGCCCTGATCACGCGCCACATTTCCGAGTTCGACCGCACCGTGAAGACCTTCGGCGGCGAGATCGTCGAGCGCATGGGCCAGCGCACGCAGGACATCCATGAGTCGCTGAAGACCTATGTCGACAATTTCGACACCCGCTTCACCGCCAACGGCGGCGAGATCACGGCCGCGCTCGACCAGCGTTTGGTACAGTTCGAGACCACGATCGGCGAACGTGTCAGCAATCTCGACACCTCGCTGAACGGCAAGATCTCCAGCCTCGACTCGACGATCGAAGGCCACATCAAGACCTTCGACGAGCAGCTCGGCGGCCGCGTCACCGCGCTCGAACAGTCGTTCGACATCCGTGCGAAGTCCGTCACCGAGACCATTGACGAGCGCCTCAACACGCTCGCCTCGTCGCTGACCGACGGTGCCGCGCAGGCGATCCAGTCAGTCGACTCCCGCCTCACCCACCTCACGACGTCGCTGACCGGCGGCGCATCGCAGGCCATCGAAACCATCGATGCGCGCCTCACCCACCTCACGACCTCGCTGACCGATGGCGCAACCCAGACCATCCAGTCGATCGATACGAGGCTGACCCACCTCACGACGACGCTCACCGGCGGCGCCTCGCAGGCGCTCGAGTCCATCGACTCCCGCCTCACCTACCTCACCACCGCGGTGACGAACGGCGCATCGCAGGCCGTGCAGTCGATCGACACCCGCCTGACCCTCCTGACCTCGACGCTCACGGACGGCACCGCGCAGGCGATCGAGGCGGTCGACCGCCGCATCACCGGGGTCACCGAAGTCATCGACGGCCGCAGCACGCACCTGACCGACACGGTCACGGCGCGCTTCCAGGAGATCCATCAGGCCATCGAGACCAAGGTCGGCTCGGTCGCGAGCGACATCGACGTGCGTGTGGCGCAGTTCGAGGACCTGCTCGGCTCGCGCGTCGAGGCCGTCGCCGGCCGCATCGAAAGCAGCGGCCGCCAGGCCAGCGAGGACATGATGTCCCGCGCCGAGATGATCTCGACCGCGATCCGCTCGCATGTCGAGGACGCCGAGCGCTCGCTCACCAACCTCGTCGTCAACACCAGCGAGACGATCCAGACCGGTGCGCGCACCGCCCAGCAGTCGCTGATGACGGTCTCTTCCGACGTCAACGCCCAGCTCAAGATGACCTCCGCCGAGGTCGAGCGCGCGCTGACTGCGGTCGGCACCGGTTCGGCGAACTCGATCCTGAGCAGCGCCCGCGAGGCGCAGTCGACGCTGGTCGCAGCGTCGAGCGAAGCTTCCAGCCAGATCAAGGGGCTCGCGGCCGACGTCGAACGCACGTTGTCGGCGGCAGGCTCGGCCACCGCGGCCTCGATCCTGGCCGGCGCCCGCGAAGTCCAGACCACCCTCGTCACCGCGTCCTCGGATGCGGCCAACCACGTCAAGACGCTCACCGCCGACGTGCAGCGCTCGCTGTCGATGGCCGGCTCCACCACGGCGGAATCGATCACCGCCGGCGCCCGCGATGCGCAGAGCACGCTGATCGCGACCTCGACCGAGACCGCCAACCAGATCAAGGCGCTGTCCTCCGACGTGCAGCGTTCGCTCACGATGGCGGGCACCTCGACCGCCGAGATCCTCACCACCGGCGCGCGCGAAGCCCAGAACACCCTGGTTGCCGGATCCTCGGATGCGGCGGCCCAGGTCAAGTCGCTCACGGCCGATGTGCAGCGCTCGCTCACGATGGCGGGCACCTCGACCGCCGAAACCATCACCGCTGGCGCTCGCGAGGCGCAGAACATGCTGGTGACGGCGTCCTCCGAGGCGGCGAGCCAGGTCAAATCGCTCGCGGCCGAAGTGCATCGTTCGCTCTCGCAGGTCGGCCAGTCGACAGCGGAGACCATCACCACCAGCGCTCGCGACGCCCAGAGCACCCTGCTCACGGTTTCGGCCGAACAGACCAGCCAGGTCCGTTCGCTCGCCGCCGAGATGCAGCGCGCGCTGGCAACCGCCGGCGGCGCCACCATCGAGGCGCTCACCAGCGGCGTGCGCGAGGCCCAGGGATCGCTGATCTCCGCCTCGACCGACGCGGCGAGCCAGATCAAGTCGCTGACCACGGACATCGAGCGTACGCTGACCGCGGTCGGCGCCGACACCGCCTCGACCATCCTCAACAGCGCACGCGAGGCCCAGACCTCGCTGACCTCGACCTCGGCGGACGCCGCGAGCCAGATCCGCACGATCTCGACCGAGATCGAGCGCACGCTGAGCGCGGCCACCGCGAACGCGACCAACGACATCCAGACCAGCGCGCTCAACGCCCAGAACGCGCTGATCACGGCCTCGAATGAGGCGAGCTCGCGGGTCAAGTCGAGCTCGTCCGAAGTCGAGCGTTCGGTGCTCGCCGCCAGCTCCAGCTTCGGCCAGGCCATGACCGGCAAGACCGACGAGATCGTCACCTATGTGCAGCAGCAGGCGGACCGTCTGTCGAACATGATCGACGCCAAGCGCGGTGCGCTGGTCGATGCGATCGGCTCGAAGAGCAGCCAGCTCACGCTCGACATCGACCGCGTCACCTCGGACGCGCTGAAGTCGATCGAGACGCGCGGCCAGGCCTTCTCGCAGACCATGATGGGCAACGGCTCGGAAGTCGCCCGCACCATCAACGCTGCGAGCGAGATCGCCACCAGCGCGGTCGGCAAGTCGCTCAAGGACCTCGAGCAGGCCTCGCGTTCCGCGATCGACCAGTCGCGCCAGGTCTCGATCGCGGCCGTCACCGAGATGCAGGAGACCAGCAAGATCCTGCGCACCGACACGGTGGCGCTGTTCGAACGTCTGCGCGAAGGCAACATCCTGCTCCAGGAGGTGCTGACCGGTGCGCACGACAACCTCAACTCGCTCGAGCGGGCGCTGGTGACGCGCGTCGCCGACTTCGTCTCGGCGATGAACGACGTCACCTCGCGCAACGGCGCGGCGACGCAGAACCTGGAAGAGCAGCTCAACGTCTTCAACAGCAAGACCACGAAGGCGCTCCAGGATCTCGGCGAGCTGTCGACCCAGTTCGACGCGCACGGCAAGGCGCTGGTTGACGCCGCGCAGGTCGTCGAGCAGAGCAACAAGAACACCACCGCCTCGCTCGCCGAGCGCAAGGAGGCGCTGGAATCGCTCGTCACCACGATCGACCTGCGCACGGCCGATCTCGACCAGCGGCTGTCGCGCTTCACCGGCCTGCTCGATGAATCGCTGGCGGCGGCTGAAGAGCGCGCCCGCGACATCGCCCGTGTCGTCGCCGAAACCGCCGGCGCAGGCTCCGCCGCGATCACCCGCCAGTTCGAGGCGGTGCGCGCAGCGTCCGAGGAGGAGCATCGCCAGACCGTCGAGGCGATGCACGACATCTACCGCCAGACCACGGACGAGGCGGATGCGATGTTCAAGCAGTCGACCGAGAAGTTCACCAATCTGGTCTCCAGCATGAAGCAGATGGCCTTCGAGATGCACAACGAGCTCGAAGCCACCCGCAACGAGCTGCGCCGCGGCGTGCTCGAGATGCCGCAAGAGGCCGCCGAGAGCACGGCGCAGATGCGCAAGGTGATCGTCGACCAGATCGAGGCTCTGGCCGAGCTCAACCGCATCGTGGCCCAGCATGGCCGCGGCCTCGACGTCACCACGACGAGCCGTGCCAGCGTGCAGCGCCAGGAAGAGCCGGTGCTGGCAGCCGTCGGCGTCCGCGCCACCGAGACCCGGATGCGGGACACCGGCAGCGCCTCGACGCTGCCGCCGCCCGACCTCGGCATGCCGGCCGCACGCCGCACGGAAGCGCCGCCGGTCGCGCCTGCAGGCAACGACCAGGGCCGCGACGGCTGGCTGTCGGACCTGCTCAGCCGGACCGACGCCAATCAGGGCGCCCCGACCGGTCAGGCCTCCCGTGGCCGCGCCGCGCCCGCGCCGCAGCCGCAGGCGCCGCAGGCCAGCAGCAATCCGCTGGAGTCGCTGTCGCTCGACATCGGCCGGCTGATGGACCGCAACCTCGCCGCCGAGATGTGGGACCGCTACCAGCGCGGCGAGAACAAGGCCTTCACCAAGCGCCTCTATACGCCCGCCGGCCAGAAGGCCTTCGACGAGGTCGCCCGCAAGTACCGCGCCGACCGCAGCTTCAAGGGCACGGTCGACCGCTATGTCGCCGAGTTCGAGCGCCTGCTCGACGAAGTCGCCCGCGACGGCCGCGGCCCGCAGGAGCTGCGCAGCCACCTGACCTCGGAGACGGGTCTGGTCTACACGCTGCTCGCGCACGCGGCTGGACGGCTCGGGTAAGGCAGACTCGCGAATAGCGAGTTGCGAACAGCGAACGGAGCCCTCACGGGCTCCGTTTTTGTTTGGGCTCCTCGTTGCGAGGAGAATCGTAGACCGGGAGCGCAGCGGCACCGGGGGACAAGCAAGGAGTCTCCTATGACGCTTGCGCTCCATCCCGGCCACGAGGCTGTCGTGCCCCGGACGCAGCGCAGCGCTTCTTCAGCGGTGCGCTGCAGAACCGGGGCCCATCTCGCGGCATTGCTGCGTTGCTTCTAGGTCCCGGCTCTGCGCAGCAGCGTTTCACGCTGCAGCGCGTCCGGGACACGAGAGTGGCGCACACTCTCTCCACATCGTCATTGCGAGGAGCCCTTGCGACGAAGCAATCCAGGCTGCCCCTGCGGAGACAATCTGGATTGCTTCGCTGCGCTCGCAATGACGGAGGAGAAATTACCCGCTCCTACCGCCTGGGCGCTGCGGCCGGCTTCGGCGGCTCGGCCGGCGGCGGAGCGGCGGCCGGCGCGCTGCTGTTGCTGGCGCCGAACAGCACGCGGGTGGGGTTGCGGTCAAAGTTGTTCACGGCGCGGCTGATGTCACCGAGGGTACGACGGCCGTCGGCCATCAGCGCGCCGGAGCGCTTGTCGAAATCGTCGGCGAGCTCGCGGATCGACTTCACCGCCTGGAACAGCTCGCCGCCATCCTTGCCGCCGGCGAGCGTGTTGAGGCCGACCATGAGATTGTCGGCCTTGAGCATGACGCCATCGACCTTTGCCATCACGCCGTCGATCTTCTCGGAATTGCGGGCGAGCGAGTTGGTGAAGGTCTCCAGATTCTTCAGCGAATTCTTCACCGATTCCTGATTGTCGGCGACGATCTTGTTGATGTTCTGCAGCGTGCCGCGGATCGCCTCGGTGACGTCCTGGAGCTTGTTGGGGTCGGCGGTCAGGGTCGGGATGCCGTCCTGGTCGAGCGGCGCCGGAGCCGCCGCTTCGTCGCCCCCCTTGAGCGAAATCGCGGCGACGCCGGTGAGTCCCTGGAATTCGAGACCGACTAAGGTGTCCTTGCGGATCGGGGCGTTGTTCTCGATCATGGCGAGTGCGACAACCCGCCGCGGGTTGTCCAGCTTCACCGAGACCACCTCGCCCACCCTGATACCGTTGAAATTGACGCTGCCGCCATTGCGCAGGCCCGCCGCCGGGCCCTCGAACACGACGCGCAGGGGGCTGCGCTGCTTGGTGGTGTGCAGCGACTGAAACCACAGCACGAAGCCGATCGCCGCGGCGATGACGGCCAGCGTGAACGACCCGATCAAGACGTAGTTCGCCCGCGTTTCCATCAGGTGCTCCGGTTACTCATCCCAGCTTCTCACCCCATGACCGCGCGGGCGCGCTTGCCATGGAAATACTGCCTCAGCCAGGGATGCTGCGAGGCCTGCATGTCGGCGATCGACCCTGC
This sequence comes from Bradyrhizobium sp. 199, assembly GCF_023073355.1. Taxonomy (GTDB): domain Bacteria; phylum Pseudomonadota; class Alphaproteobacteria; order Rhizobiales; family Xanthobacteraceae; genus Bradyrhizobium. The sequence goes on along the minus strand of NZ_JADPJI010000005.1, from coordinate 329,957 downwards.
CGCAATGATCTTACCGTTCCCTAAAACGGCGATGCGGTCGCATGCGGTGTAAAGGCTGTCGAGATCGTGGGTTACCATGAAAACGGTCAACCCCAAAGTGCGCTGGAGCGTCCGGACCAGCTCGTCGAAGTCGCCGGCGCCGATCGGGTCGAGACCCGAGGTCGGCTCGTCCAGGAATACGAGGTCCGGATCGAGCGAGAGCGCGCGCGCCAGCGCCACGCGCTTGATCATGCCGCCGGAGAGCTCGGACGGGAAGCGATCGGAGACCTCAGGCTTGAGGCCGACCATGGTGAGCTTGGCCATGGTGATCTCGTCCATCAGCCGCTGCGAAACGCGCAAATATTCGCGCATCGGAAACTGGATGTTCTGCCGCACCGTGAGCGAGGAGAACAGCGCGCCCTGCTGAAACAAGACGCCCCAGCGCCGCTCGACGTTGCGGCGCTGCGAGGTGTTGGAGGAATCCAGATCGACACCGAACACTTCGATGGAGCCTGCGACCTTCGGAACGAGGCCGATGATGGTGCGCGTCAGCACGGACTTGCCCGCGCCCGATGGGCCGACAAATCCCAAAATCTCGCCGCGCTTGACGTCAAGGTTGAGGCCGTCGAGCACGCGTGTGCTGCCGAACTGCACGGTGATGTCGCGAACGCGGATGATGGGATCTTGCATCTCGCCTGCCATCGTCACATCCCGATCGAGGCGAAGAAGATCGCGAACACGCCATCCATGACGATGACGAAGAAAATGCCCTTCACCACCGAGGCCGTGGTGTGCTGCCCGAGCGATTCCGCGCTGCCCTGCACGGCGAGCCCTTCGACGCAGGCGACGATGCCGATCACCGCGGCCATGACCGGCGCCTTGACGATGCCGACGATGAAATGGTCGATCGAGATGGCATCGCGCAGCCGCAGCAGGAAGGCCTCTGGCTCGACCCCGCCATAGAGCCAGGCCACGAGCCCGCCGCCATAGAGCGCGGCCATCGCGCCGAGGAATGCGAGGATCGGCAGCGCGAGCACGAGGGCCATCATGCGCGGCAGCACCAGAACCTCGATCGGATCGAACCCCATGGTGCGCAGCGCGTCGATCTCCTCGCGCATCTTCATCGAGCCGAGCTCGGCGGTGTAGGCGCTGCCCGAGCGTCCGGCGACCATGATCGCGACCAGGAGCACGCCGATCTCCCGCAGCACCAGCACGCCCAGCATGTCGACCACGAAGATGTCGGCGCCGAAGCGGCGGAAATGGAAGATGCCCTGCTGGGCGATGATGCAGCCGATCAGGAAGGTGATCAGCACGATGATCGGCACCGCACGCCAGCAGACCTGCTCCATGTGATGGACCGTCGAGGTCAGGCGAAGCGTGCGCGGGTGGATCAGGACACGAAACCACGCCGCGAGCACGGCACCGAGCATGTCGACGAGGCCCGCGATTGTTCCGCCGACGCCGGCCACGGTCCGGCCGATCTGCTCCAGCATGCCGGTGATGGTCACCGTGCCGCCCTCGACCACGGCCCCCGCCCTGACCCGCCGCACCTCGTCGACAAGGCTCGAATAATTGGCGGAGAGCCCCGCGATCTGCGCCTCGACGGGCCCTTTGGTCAGGCTGCGGCGCAGCCGCTCGATCAGCCATGCGCCGAAAGTGTCGAGCTTGGCGACCTCGGAGACGTCGATGAAGATGCTCTGGGGGCCGCCGGCGAGCTTCTCGGCGTCGGCCACCATCCGCTCCAGGACCGGTGCGAAGCTCGCGGTCCAGGTCCCAGTGGCGCAAAGTGCCAGCGCCTTGCCCTTGGCAATCCGTTCCAGCTTCGGATCGCTGTTCAAGATGTCCGCTCCCGTGCCGGGGCAGAGAAAATCAGAGAGTTGCGCACGCGCCCTTACCCGGAGAAGGTGTCCCCAATTGTTAGTTGCTAGAGGTAACTAGCAGGTTCAGATTTCGCCAGAGTTCAAAATGACTTCCATAAAATTTGCTTCCCTGTCGTCGCGAATCGAGCGCTTCCCGATCGCGGGCAGCTTTACCATCAGCCGGGGGGCCAAAACCGAGGCCGTGACTGTCGTGGCGGAGGTCAGCCGGCACGGGCTGACCGGCCGCGGCGAGTGCGTGCCCTATCCCCGCTATGGCGAGACGCCCGAAGCGACCCTTATCGCCGTCCAGGCGATGCAGGAGGCCGTCGCCGGTGGTATCACCCGGCAGGCCTTGCAGGCCGCCATGCCGCCCGGTGCGGCCCGCAACGCCCTGGATTGCGCCTTGATCGACCTGGAGGCCAAGGCGGCAGGCCTGCGGGCCTGGGACCTGCTCGACCGCCCGGTGCCGGGCGAGCGCACCACCGCCTACACGATCTCGTTGGGGACCCCCGAGGCCATGGCGGCCGCGACCGCCAAGGCGGCGCACCGGCCGCTGCTCAAGATCAAGCTCGGCGGCGACGGCGATCCCCAGCGGATCGCGGCCGTGCGCAAGGCCGCACCCGAATCCGAGCTGATCGTCGATGCCAACGAGGCCTGGACCGAGGCCAATCTGGAGCACAATCTCGCCGCCTGCGAGGCTGTCGGCGTCACCCTGGTCGAGCAGCCGCTGCCGGCCGGGAAGGATGAGGCGCTGGCGCGGATCAAGCGGCCGCTCGCGGTCTGCGCCGACGAAAGCGTGCACGACCGCTCTTCGCTTGCCCCCTTGCGCGAGCGCTACGACGCCGTGAACATCAAGCTCGACAAGACCGGCGGCCTCACCGAGGCGCTCGCCATGGCGGACGCCGCCCAGGCGCTGGGCTTCGAGATCATGATCGGCTGCATGGTCGCAACCTCGCTGTCGATGGCCCCGGCGATGCTGGTGACACCGCAGGCCCGCTTCGTCGATCTCGACGGCCCGCTGCTGCTGGCACGCGACCGCGATCACGCCCTGCGCTATGACGACAGCCTGATCTATCCGCCGGACGCTTCGCTCTGGGGGTGAACCTTGAGCCGGTGCCGCGCCGACCAGATCACAAGCGCGCCGCCAGCGGCCATCGCGGCCATGACGTAATACAGGCCGTCGCCGATGCGGGCGTAGATCGCGCCCGACACAATCGAGGTCGTGGCGCCCAAGAGGCCGTTGCAGGCGGCATAATAGCCCTGCCCGCGCGCGATCTGATGCGAGGGCACGCGCTGCACCAGCAGATTCATGGTGCCGACAATCGTCATGCCGAAAGTGAGGCCGTGGCCGAGCTGCACGATTGCGAGCAGCGCCAGTGGCGGCTCGCTCGCGGTGACGATCCAGCGCACCACGGCGCTCACGCCTCCGATCGCGATCATCGTGGATGGATGCAGCGAGAAGCGCGGCGACAGCGCGAACACGACGATTTCGGCGATTACGCCAAGCGTCCACAGTCCCGCGATCGTCAACCCGCTGATCCCATGGAGCTGCCAGTTGATGGCCGAGAAGGTGTAGTAGGCGACGTGGCTGCCCTGGATCAGCGCGGCCGATGCGATGATCGCCCGGAAGCCGGCGTCGCGCAGCAGCGCCTTGTTGGCATGCCGCTCCGTCGTCTTGCGCCTGACGTCGTCGAGGGGCTGAAGCAGCAGGCTGGCTGCGACCGCGACGACCGCCCATGCAACGATGATCCAGATCAGGTCGCGCGCGGCGATGCTGTCGATGAGATAGCCGCAGGCGAGCGAGCCGGCGGCGAACGCCGCGGAGCCCCACAGCCGCAGCGGTCCGTAATCGAGCCCGTAACGGGCAACACCGCGCAGCGCATAGGCATCGGTCAGCGGCATCGTCGGCGTCCACATCATGCAGGTCAGCGCATAGATCAGGAATAGCGCCAGCGGCTGCTGCTGCAGGCCGACCGCCGTAAATCCGACTGCCGTCGCCAGCACCGACACCATCATGGCGGCGCGGATGGCATGCCGCTTTTCGGCAAAGGCCGTCACTTGCGGCAGCGTGGTGAAGCGCGTGATCGCCGGCAGCGCGTTGATGAGCCCGATCCAGGCCGCATCGATGCCGATCGCCTTCAGCCAGACCGGGAAGAAGGGCAGATGCGTGCCCGAGACCGCGAACACGGCCGAATAGAACAGGGCGAGGCTGACGGCGAATCGCCGCTTGCTGGATGCCGCGATGGGGATTTGTGATTCGGACTGCATCAAACCAATTGCGATTCGGTCGATATCGTGGTGATCGTTACAATACCGCGTAGTGATTTGCGCGACGAGATTGCCATGGCCAACGAAGCATTCGCCCTCTCGCCTATGTCTGCCCGCGCGGCCGAGCCGAACGAGCAGGATTACGACGCGATCCGCGAAGCCTTCATGGAGACCGCGCGCGGCCGCTGGTTCCTTGGCGAATACGCCAAGCGCAACCGCAATGCCGACACGCGCATGGTGCTCGATGCGGTCGCGAAGATCGAAGAAACCCTTGCGGCGCAGCGACAACCTGTCGTCGAAGACCGCCTCCCCGAAGCATTGGTCGAGATCCGCCGCGCTATCCGCGAGGCCGAGACGATCGCGATCGCCGCGTGCGACCCCGCGGCGCTCGAGGCGAGCCTCGCCGCGATTCCGCGCGGGGTACGCATCATCAAGGAGATCTCCTGGCGCTGGCGCGAGATCGGCGCCGACGGGCGAATCTGCGACCTCATTGATTCGCAGCTCGCCTCGATCGAGGCCGCCTGCGGACAGGTTTCGGCCATCGACCCCCGCGTCGAGCTCAAGATTGCCTTCGATCTGCTGAGGGATCGGGTCGAGCAGACCGATGGCGGCGCAACGCCGCAGGCGGCGCCTCCGGCTCCGGTGCAGGAGGCGTCCTCATCCACCGCTGAAGCTCCGCCTGCCGAGACCGCGCCTGCCCCGACCGCCGCCGCGCCGATGGCCAGCGACGCCCCCGCGGCTTTTACGGAGCCGCCGCAGGACGTCGCAGCAGCTGCCGAGCCCGAGGCCGCCGTTGAAGCGGCCGTCGCCACCGAAGCGTTCGCCGAGGCCGAGCAGGCAATGGATGCGGCGATCGCGCCGGAGATTGCGGCCGAAAGCGAGATCGCCGTCGAAACTGCCGCGCTCGACCCTGTCGCGATCGGGAGTGTCGCGATTGGGACTGTCGCGCCTGAAGATACCGCGCCTGAAGACGTGTCGTTTGAAGAACCGGTCACGGACACCGCTGCCTTCGCGGACGTTGCTGACGCATTCGCGCACGACGCGGCCGCGCAAGCCGAGGACGACGCCGTGCTCGAGGCCATCGCGCTGGAGATGGCGGCGCCCGATCCGGAGTTCGACGAGATCATCGCAGCGGTCGAGATGGAAACGGCCGTTCCGGAGCCGAGACCAGCCGAGCCCGCAGCGTCCGTGGCCGCCGAGCTTCCGGAGCCGGTCGCATCTCAGCCGGTCGTTGCCCCCGTGGAAGAGCCCGCTGCGGACGCGCCGATCGCGATGGACTCGCTCGCGCGCCTCACCGACGCCATTGCGGAAGCCGCCGCCGAAGTGATGGAGCAGCAGGCCCCGGCCATGGCTGCGGCGGCAACGGCGACATTCACCGCAGCGCCAACCGCCACGCTGCCACCGATGCCCTCGCCCCTGTCGGCGTCCTTGTCCGCATCCTTGCCCGAGTCCTCGCTCGGCGCCACCATCCTCGCCAGCGGCATTCTGCAGAGACCCCGCGCGCCCGCCAACGATCCCCTCGCGCCGATCCGCCGCATGACCCAGGCCGAAAAGATCGCGTTCTTCTCGTAAGGGAACGCACCCACTCTCCTGTCCCGGACAAGCGAAGCGCAGAGCCGGGACCCAGGAGCCACGGCCTCTACCGCAACATGGGCCCTGGCTCAGCAGCGCACCGCTGAAGGAGCGTTGCGCTGCGTCCGGGACACGAGAGCGATATGCCGCGCACGTAGTCTCTTCGCATCTTCATTGCGAGCGCAGCGACTGGTCCGCCGGAGCCTTGGCGAGGCGGCAGCAATCCAGAATCTCTTCGCGGAACGGCTCTGGATTTGCTTCGTCGCTTCGCTCCTCGCAATGACGAACTAACGACCGTTCGCCAACTTGATCATCCGCAGTTCCACACCGCCCCGATCGGGGTCCGCGTCCAGCACGGACCAAAACTGCCGCCATTGTAGCGGCCGCCGGTGAAGCCGGGGCGGCCGAAATAGTGCCACTCACCGTTCCAGCGGTAATATTGCGGAACCGGGTCGATGTACCAATGCCGCCGGTCGGCGCGCGACATTCGGCGCATCGCGTCCTTCTGCTTGTAGAGCGGAATGCTGTTGCTCAGTGGTTGCCGATAGCCCGGCAGGAAGCCGTAGCCTTTCCAGACCGGCTTGGGAGGCTTGTTTGACGCAGCGGACGCCGTGGTCGGCAGCAGCGACAGCATGATGGCAACAGTTAGACACGCAAGGCGACACATGGATCGACCATAGACAGGCGATTGCGCGAAGACCATTCAAATTCGGGTGCAGGGCCGTGTGTCGCCATTCGCACAATAGCGCAGCCGAGGATCGTGTCCGCTCCGCTTCAACGCGGTGCGTGACGGAGCGCAAGGTGCCCTAGCTGATCACGCCCTTGCGGATCAGGAAACAGCCGTAGCTCCTGCTGTCGCCGACCTGCACGACACCGAAGCTTGCCGCCGCCGCGCGATAGAAATCCGCCCGCGAGAGTTTTCCCGGCGCGATGAGGCGGCCGACCGCGCGTTCGATTTCGGCCAGCACCGCGCGCTGCACCTCGGGCACGCGGTCGGGATCATCGACCGGCGTCATCACGCGCACCGGATCGGGATCGAAATCATCGAGCGGATAAAGCGTCATGATGGCGCGGACGACCGTCTCCATGGGCAGGCCCGGCAACTGAACCAGACGCTGCGACGATGTGCTGCGGGCGATGCGGGTGGCCGGGTGGTTGGCGTCGACGACCACGAGGTCGTCGCCGTGGCCCATGGAGGCCAGCAGCCAGAGCAGATCGGGCGTCAGGATCGGATCGATCGATTTCAGCATGTGACGGACTATCCTCCCAATCGATCGCTAACCATAGCAGGTTCCGAGCGTGATTCAGATCACGTTGTCCGCGATGGTGACACCGATCACGGACTTCAAACTCGAACGCGGCCAGGCTTCTCCGCAACCAATCTCGTATCGAGATCAGTGCCAAAGGAGCACGCCATGTTCCACCTAAAGCCTTTCCTGATGACTGCGAGCCTCGTGGGAAGCCTGTTCGGCTTCGCCTGCGGGCCCGCTTCCGCGCAGGTCGCCCCGGTCCAGCCTGCCCCAACCGCGCTACAAGGCCCGGAGCAGCGGGTGGCGCTGGTGATCGGCAATGCGAACTACCAGAACGCACCGCAGCTTGCGAACCCCGACGACGACGCGCAATCGATGGCGCAGTTCCTGAACTCCGCCGGCTTCGAAGTGGTCTCAGCAACCGATTTGACCCAGAACGACATGCTCCGCGTCGTCCAGGACTTCTCCGCCAAGGTTGCTTCGCGCGGCCCGAACACGGTGGCGATGGTCTATTACGCCGGTCACGGCGTGCAGCTCGCCGGGGAGAACTATCTCGTTCCCGTCGATGCGAAGGTCTCCAGCCCCACCGAGCTCGTCAGCAATTCGGTGCGCCTCGTCGACGTGATGTCGACGCTGGAGACGATCCCGAGCCGCATGCGCATCGTCATCCTCGATGCCTGCCGCAACAATCCGTTCCCGAGCGTGAACGACGCCGGCCGCGGCCTTGCGATCGTCGACGCGCCGAACGGCTCGATCGTCGGTTACTCGACCGCGCCCGGCACCGAGGCGCTCGACGGCACCAACGGCCACAGCCCGTATACGCAAGCCTTCCTGAACGTCGCGCGCGAGCCCAACGTGCCGATCGAGCAGCTGTTCAAGCGCGTGCGTCTGCAGGTGAACCAGACCACCAGCGGCGCGCAGATTCCGTGGGAGAGCTCCTCGCTCACGAGCGACTTCACCTTCTTCGGCGACACCGCCGTCGCGGCCAACCGCGCGCCGGTCAAGGCGCCGGTGGTGCAGATGGCTTCCAACCTGCCGAGCCGCTCGACGCGCCAGGCCTATGACTACGTCGTGTCCGAGGGACAACCGGAATACTATCAGGAGTTCATCCGGATGTATCCGCACGACCCGCTGTGCGACCACGTCCGCTGGCTGCTCAACAACCTGCTGCTCTCGCAGGCTTGGCACAAGGCGGTGCTCGTGAACTCGCCCGTGGCGTACAAGAGCTTCTACGACAGCTACGGCAACAGCCCCTATGCGCAAGTCGCGCTGAAGCTGCAAGCGCAGCCGAAGCAGATCCCCTTGATGCAGGCGACCAAGTTCCTGGCGCCGCAGAACATCGCCCCGACCTTCAAGATCGGCAATCTCGGCCAGCCCAAATACATGCCCTTGCAGCAGGGCAATGGTGGGCCGCAGATGGGCGGCAATCTGCCGGTCGTGCAGAAGGCGGTCGAGGGCAATGTCATCGGCAAGCTCGGCAATGGCGGCCAGATCGGCAACCTGCCCCTGGGCAACAACAACCAGCCGAGCCAGCAGGACGGTACGCCGTCGCAGACCCCGGGCAAGGTCGTCACCCTGCCTGCGCCGACCAACACCAAGATTAATGGCGGCATCGGCAAGATCGTGACCCTGCCCCCGACCACCAACACGCCGAATGCCGGCAACGGCAACTCGGGCAAGATCGTGAGCATGCCGGTGAATGTCGGCAAGGGCGGCACGAATGTCGAGACGAAGCCGGTCAATGTTCCGACGCAGAACCACCCGATCCGCATCAACAACGGTGCGAAGATCGACAACACCCCCGTGAACAAGGTGCAAGTGCAGAACAACGTGCAAAACAAGCGTCCCCAGCTCACCACGACGCCGACCCGCATGGTCAACAGCGGCAACAACTTCCGCCAGTCGATGAACCAGGCGCCAAGCATGAGTGGCGGCAACAACCACCGGGGCTTCATGCACTGATCGGGCAAGCGTACGCAAAACAAGGGGCGGAGCAACGATGCTCCGCCCCTTCTTCATGTCAGCTCTTCCCATCGTCATACCGGGATGCGCCGGCCCGGAATCCATTGTGCGGCAGAGTCGGCGGGAAACGGATACCGGGTTCGCGCTAACGCGCGCCCCGGAATGACGACTAGGCCACCAGCTCCGCGAACAGATCGGCATCGACGTTGCCGCCGGAGAGCACGATGATGACGTTCTTGCCAGCAACGTCGAGGCGTCCCGCAAGCAGCGCAGCAAGACCGACGGCACCGCCGGGCTCGACCACGAGCTTCAGTTCGCGATAGGCAAACGCTACGGCCGCGCCGACTTCCTTGTCCGATGCAGTGACACCGCGCGCGAGCAGCTTGCTGTTGATCGCAAACGTCATCTCGCCGGGGATCAGGGCCATCAGCGCATCGCAGATGGTGCGGCCTGCCGGCCCATGCGGCTCGCGATGACCTGCGGTCAGCGACAGGCCGTGGTCGTCGAACGCCTCGGGCTCGGCCACGACGATCTCGGCCAGCGGATAGCGCGCTTTCACGGCCGTCGCGACGCCCGCGATCAGACCGCCGCCGGAGGCCGGCGCCACCACGATATCAGGGGCGAGACCGAGCGCCGCCATGTCTTCCGCGATCTCGCGGCCTGCGGTGCCCTGGCCGGCAATCACGAAGGGATCGTCATAGGGCCTGACCAGCGTTGCACCACGCTTCTCGGCGATGCCATGCGAGATTGCTTCGCGGTCGTCGCGGTCGCGGTCATACAGCACGACCTCGGCGCCATAGGATCTGGTGCGCTCACGCTTCGACAACGGCGCATCCGCCGGCATCACGATGGTCGCCTGCATGTCGAGGATTTTTGCCGCGGCCGCCACGCCCTGCGCATGGTTGCCGGAGGAGAACGCTACGACGCCGCCGGCGCGCTTGTCCTGCGGGATCGAGGCGACCTTGTTGAAGGCACCGCGGAACTTGAACGAGCCGGTGCGTTGGAGCATCTCCGGCTTGAGATAGACTTTCGCGCCGACCCGCTCGTTGAGCACGGGAAAGGACAGCAGCGGGGTGCGGACGGCGAAGGGCGCGATGACGCGCGCTGCGGCATCAATATCGGCAGGGCCGATCGGGAGAAGCTGTTCGGTCATATCAGATGTTATCGCGGCGGATGAGGCGCGGGCAAGACATCTCCGCGCGAGCATTTGGGCTCTCAGGCGACGAATCGCGCCGGGTCCGCCCCGTTCCGGCCCGGGAGCACCGCACCGACCGCCTGGATGCTGTCGATAAAGGCCCGGGCTGAGGCCTCCCAGGTGTAGTTGGCCGCGAATTGGACGCAGTCCTGCCGGGAGACGTCCAGCGCGGCGAAGCAGGCGCTGCGCAGATCGTGATCGAGCGTGCCGACCGGCGCATCGCCAATGACGTCGGAACCGGCACGCGGGCGCGGACATATTCGGGAAAGCGGGTATGGAAGCTGGTCGTGAACAGCAGCCTGCGCTGGCGGCAATAGCGGCGGACCATCAGGCCGATCGGCCCTTCCGTCGCAATGTGGATGCTGTCCGGGCGCGCCTCCTCGATCAGCCTCGCGATTCTGGCGGGGCGCGGCATGGCCAGCTGCACGTCGCGACAGCTCGGCATCACGAAGGTGCGGAACGATTGCGGCGTCGGGAACGCAAACTCGACACCGAGCGTCTCGGCAGCATCAGCGAGCTTGGTGAGCGTCCGAACCACACCGTTGACTTGCGGGTGCAGGCATCGGTCGCGACCAGGATGGCCTCTTCTATGCAGCCCTGGCTGCAACCTGCGGGACGGCTGCCGGCTTCTGCAAATGATCCGCCCAGGTGATGATCTCGAAATGACCGTCGTCATGCTCGACGAGCGCGGTGCAGCTCTCGACCCAGTCGCCGCAATTCATGTAGCGAATGCCGCCCTCGTCGCGGATCACGGCGTAGTGGATGTGGCCGCAGATCACACCGTCGGCGTCGTGACGCCGCGCCTCGGCGGCAAGCGCCTGCTCGAACGCACCGATGTAATTGACGGCGTTCTTGACCTTCTTCTTGGCCCATTGCGACAGCGACCAATAGGGCACCTTGAACAGGCGGCGGAAGAAGTTGACGAAGCGATTCATCTGGATCGCGAAGTCGTAGGCCTTGTCGCCGAGATGGGCGAGCCAGCGCGCGTTCTGCACCACGAGATCGAAGATGTCGCCGTGGATGACGAGATAACGCTTGCCGTCCGCGCCGGCGTGCACTGTGTTCTCGACCACATCGATGCCGCCGAAATGGGTGCCGTAATAGTTGCGCAGGAACTCGTCGTGATTGCCGGGGATGTAGATGACCTTGGCGCCCTTGCGCGCCTTGCGCAAAAGCTTCTGGACGAGGTCGTTATGGGATTGCGGCCAGTTCCAGCTCGATTTCAGCGCCCAGCCGTCGACGATGTCGCCAACGAGATAGATCGTGTCCGCATCGTGGAAACGCAGGAAATCGAGCAGAAGGTCGGCTTGAGAACCGCGGGCTCCGAGATGAACGTCGGAGATGAACAAGGTGCGAAAGCGCCGCTCCGGGCTTTCGTCACTCACATCGTAGCTTCCCATGCACCAGCCTGTAACAATGTCCCGTGACAGGGGGATGACCAGTTGAATTTTTGAGGCACCTTCAGATACGAATCACGCCTTGCCTCGCCCACCCGCGAATATCAGTCGCATGCGACGATCAGGCGACATGGCGCCGCAGGGGGTGTCCTCGCCGCTGGAGGCACGCCTATTGCGGATGGCGCCTGGCGTCACCTGACGCGCGCCTCGCCCTTCGAGACGACCGTTTATCGGTCTCCTCAGGATGAGGCTAAGCAGGATCGGTTTCTGTGAAGTTGCAGCCGCGCGCTCAGTCCTCATCCTGAGGGCCCGCCCACGGCGGGCGTCTCGAAGGATGGCCGCAGGCGAAATCGCGTCCGCGACGGCTCTCGTCAGTAGAACTTGTGGAAATGATGGATCGGACCATGGCCATGGCCGACGCTGAAGCGGTCGGCGGCTGCAATCGCGGCGCTGATCCAGGCCTTGGCGTTGCGCACCGCGCTTTCCAGATCCTCGCCTTTGGCCAGCCCCGCCGCGACCGCCGAGGACAGCGAGCAGCCGGTGCCATGGGTGTTGCGGGTCGCAACGCGGGGCGCGGCGAGCGCGATCGTGTTGTCGGCGTCGATGAGATAGTCGGTGCTGTCCGCGCCCTCGCCGTGCCCGCCCTTGATCAGGACCGCGCGGCAGCCGAGCGCCAGCAGGCGCCGGCCCTGCTTTTCGATCTCGGCCTCGCTTGCCGCGATCGGCTCGTCGAGCAGAGCCGCGGCTTCCGGCAGATTGGGGGTGATCACGGACGCCAGCGGCATCAGCCTGGTGCGCAGCGCGTCGACGGCTTCGGACGCCAGCAGGCGGTCACCCGATGTCGCCACCATCACGGGATCGAGCACCACTTGTCCCGGCTTCCAGCGCGAAAGCGCCGCCGCGATCGCATCGATGCTGGCGACCTGGGCCACCATCCCGATCTTCACTGCTCCGACCTCGAGATCGGCAAATACGGCATCGATCTGCGCGGTGACGAAATCGGCAGGCACGGCGTGAATGCCGGTGACGCCGCGCGTGTTCTGAGCCGTCAGTGCCGTGATGGCAGAAGCGCCATAGACGCCGAGCGCGGCAAAAGTCTTCAGGTCGGCCTGGATGCCGGCGCCGCCGCTCGAATCGGAACCGGCGATGGTGAGTGCGACCGGAGTCGTCATCGCCGGACACGTTTGCTGGATAGGGACATCGCCATGGCCTGTCCTAGCGCGACCTTGGAACACCGGCAAGCGCCGCTGTGACGCGATCGACCGTCATTCGCGATATCGTGACGCGCACGCCGAATCAGGCGGATGTTGCGGGCTTCGCCCCGCAAAGGCGCGGGCTTGAAAATGCAACCGCGCCGGACCCTTGATAGACTCGCGAACCGCTTGGCCGATGAGTGAGACGACAGGTGGTGGAACCATTCACCGATGCTGCGGGCCGCCCCGGCCCACAAGCCGCCTGGAACGGAATTTGGGGTGAAACGATGTGGGCCTTTTTTGAACGTCTCCTCGACTCGTCCATGCTTTCGCCTCACGGCATCTGCCTGTTGTGGGAGCCTGAGCTGATCTGGCTCCACGTCGTTGCCGACGCCTGCATTGCCGCCGCCTATTTTTCGATCCCGTTTGCCCTCGCGATTCTGGTCACCAAGCGGCGCGATCTCAAATTCGGCTGGGTCTACTGGGCATTCGCGATCTTCATCATGGCGTGCGGCCTGACCCATGTGCTGTCGATCTACACGCTCTGGGTTCCGGTCTACGGCATCGAGGGCATCGTCAAGGCGGCGACCGCGGTGGCATCCGTGGTCACGGCGGGCGCACTCTGGCCGCTGCTGCCGAAGATCCTGACGATCCCCTCGCCGTTCGAGCTGCGGCAGGTCCAGGCCGCGCTCGAGGAGGAGGAAATCAAGACCCGGGACGCCACGCTGCTGCTCCAGCAAGTCAGGGACGCGCAGCGTGCGATGCGCGAGAGCGTGGCGCGCCTCACCGCAATCGTCGAAACCGCGGTGGACGGCGTCATCCTGTTGGATGCGCAGGACCGCATTTTGCTGTTCAATCCGGCCTGCGAGCACTTGTTCGGCTACTCCGCCGACGAGGTGATGGGCCGGAACGTCGGGATGCTGATGCCCGAGGCGAGCGCTGCGCCCGACAGCCCCGCGAGCCATTTCGCGACCGCCGGCGAGGCCATTGGCCTGCGCAAGGACGGGTCGACCTTTCCGATGGACGTGTCGGTCGGCCAGGCGCGGCAGGATGGCGAACTGATCTTCGTCGGCATCGTCCACGACCTGTCCGCGCGCAAGCTGACTGAGCAGCAGCTCCAGCAAGCGCAGAAGATGGAGACGGTCGGTCAACTCTCCGGCGGCATCGCGCACGACTTCAACAATCTGTTGACCGTCATTGTCGGAAATGCCGAGCATCTGAGCGAGCAGCTCAAGGCTCGGCCCGATCTGCGGCGCTTCGCCGACGACATCTGCCAGTCGGGCGAACGGGGCGCTGAGTTGACGCAGCGGCTGCTCGCCTTCAGCCGCCGCCAGTTGCTGCAGCCTCAGATGATCGACTGCCGCGGACTGCTCGATTCCATGTTCAAGCTGCTCAAGCGCACCTTGCGTGAAGATATCGAGATCAGGACAAGCACCGGCCCCGGTACGATTGTGGCGTTTGCCGATCGCGCCCAGCTCGAATCCGCCGTGCTCAATCTCGCGCTCAACGCGCAGGACGCCATGCCGGCAGGAGGACATTTGACGCTGAGCACTGAGCTGACCGCGATCGATGACGACTATCGCGCCCTTCACCCCGAAGTCGCAGCAGGCAGCTACGCATTGATCTCGATCACTGACGGCGGCGAAGGCATGACACCAGATGTCATCGCACGCGCCTTCGAGCCGTTCTTCACCACCAAGGAAGTCGGCAAGGGCTCGGGCCTCGGTCTGAGCATGGTCTATGGTTTTGCGAAGCAATCGGGCGGCCATGTCTCGATCTACAGCGAGACAGGCCTTGGCACGACGGTCCGAATCTATCTCCCGCGCGCGGACACCGGACAATCACAGGCCGACCTGTCCGATGGGGAGGACGCGGCGCCGCGAGGATACGAGACGATCCTGATCGCCGAGGACGATCCGTTCGTCCGCTCCTCCGTCATTCGCAGGGTGGAAGCGCTCGGATATCGCGTCGTCGCCGCGGTCAACGGCAAGGAGGCCTTGCAGCAGCTGCGCACCGAACCCGGCATCGACATGCTGTTCACCGACATCGTGATGCCGGGCGGCATGAATGGCTGGGAGCTCTCCGATCAGGCGCGGCGGATCCGTCCCGGTCTGCCGGTCCTGTTCACTTCCGGCTACGCACTGGAGACCCTGGTCGAGCAGGGCCGCGCGCCTGCACAGGCGATCGTGCTGACCAAGCCCTATCGCAAGATCGAGCTCGCCCAGCGGCTCAGGGATGCATTTGCCGCGGCGGTCGTGACGTCCTGAATGCCTGACCGGCATCTGGCGGGCGGCAAGTCCGCTTGCTAAACCGTGCCGGTTTTGGCCTATTAGCCGCCAGATGCGCTTTCGGAGTGCCCGCGATGGTTCCTTTTTTCGTCCAGATCAAATGCAAACTCGGCCAGTCCTATACGGTCGCCAATGCGCTTGCCGAAGCGGAGATCGCTTCCGAGATCTACTCCACGGCCGGCCAATACGACCTGCTGGTGAAGTTCTACGTCGACAAGGACACCGACATCGGCCATTTCGTCAACGAGAAGGTGCAGGTGCTGCCGGGCATCCAGGACACCCTCACTATCATCACCTTCAAGGCGTTTGGCGCCAGCTGACTGCCCGGATTGACGCAACCGGCCCCGGTTGCGCAGCCCGCGGCCTGTGTTAGCGTCGTCTTTGGAATTGAACCGAGTACCGAACAAACCATGGCCCTCACAACCACGGTGCCGCTGCTGATCAGCCAGCAATTCGATAGCGAAGTGGTGCTCGCCAACTATCAGAACGGCGTCTATTACAACCTCGACGGCAGCGCCGCGCAAATCTGGCTCGGCCTTAAGGCCAACCGAACTGTTGAGGAGATCTCGCGCGCTTTGGCCGATGCGACCGGCGACGATCCGGCCTCCATCGCGCAAGCGGTGCAGGCATTCACCGACGGCATGCTCGCGGAAGGCCTCATTGCCAAAGGGACCGCCGATGCGCGCGTCGAGACCTGGGCGCCGGTGCTACCCGGCGCATTCGTCACTCCGGAATTCCAGCGCTTCGACAATCTACGGGAGCTGTTGCTGATGGATCCCGTGCATGATTCCGGCGAGGAAGGCTGGCCGCTGCGCGAGCCTCATGAAGGCTAGCCAACGCATCCGGCAGGAGATCGCGGCGGTCTTCGCCAACACGGCCATGCCGATCGAAGCCCAGGCCCGCTGCGGCCCGTTCGGCTTGCGCCTCGGGTTTTCCTCTCGCGAATTGGCCGGCACCTTCCTGCCGGCCTACATCCAGTGCACGCCCGAGACCATCGATCTCGACCTGTGCTTCAGTGCCGCGGATCACCATGATTTCTCCGCGCTGGTGCCGGAAGCCGCCGAGAAGCCGCGCCTGTTGATCGAGGACGGCATCTATTCGGTGTGGCAGCCGGCTGTCATTCCCGTGCTGTTCGCGGTCGACCTCGCGGCAAAGCGCGGCGTCGCGTGGCTACCGCAGGGTGAAGCGCCGCCGTGGATCCGCAGCCGGCCGGCGATCTCGCTGATCCATGCCATGATGCATGAGACGCCCTGGTGCGCAGTCCATGGCGCGGCCGTGGGAAGCGGCGCAGGTTTCACGCTGCTCGCCGGTGAAGGGCACAGCGGCAAGACCACCGCGGCACTGGCCTGCGCGAAAGCCGGCTGGCTCTATGCCGGCGATGATTTCATTGCAGTCAACAGCGAGACCGGCCAGATCGAGCCGCTGTTCTGCTCGGCCCGGCTGCGCCCTGCCCTGGTCGAGACCTTTCGGAGCTTCATCGGCGAAACCACTGAAGTCTCCGACTTCAACGGCGAGCCGCGCCACGAGCTGAGCCTTGCCGATCTCGGCGATCGCATCGGCGGTGGCCGGCTGCGCGCGATCTTCATCCCGCGAAGGCGCGGCGCTGCAACGCTTGAGTTCACGCCGGCGCGGCAGTCGGACGCATTTCGCGCACTGCTGCCGACCACGGCCTATGAGCTGCCGGGCTGGCCGAACGAGATCGCGGAGAAGGTGGCGCGGATCGCGGGCCTCGCACCGGTGTTCTTCGCCGACACCGGCACCGCGCCGATGGAGATTCCCGCCGCCTTCACCCGCCAGCTGGAACGGCTCTGAGGCCGCATGCGCGTCTCCGTGATCATCGCCGCCTACAACGCCGAGGCCTACATCGCGGAGGCGATCGAGAGCGTGCTCGGCCAGACGGTCCCGCCCTTCGAAGTCATCGTCCTCGACGACGGCTCGACCGACGGCACCCGCGCCAGCCTCGACCGCTTCGGTGACCATATCGTCGCGCTGAGCCAGACCAACAGCGGCCAGGCCGTCGCCGTCAACAGGGGCGTCGCGACGGCGCGCGGCGAGCTGATCGGCTTCTGCGATGCGGACGATCTCTGGACCGCGCACAAGCTTTCGATGCAGCTGTCGCTGCTGGCGCACGACAGCGACATCGAGGCCGCGTTCGGCATGGTGCAGCAATTCGTCAGCCCCGACGTGCCGCAGACGCATCGCGCGCGCCTCGAGCCGGCGGTCGAGATCATGCCGGGCGAGCTCAAGCAATGCATGCTGATCCGCCGCGCCACGCTGGATCGGATCGGCCCCTTCGACGAGAGCCTGCCCGCGACCTTCTTCATCGCCTGGCTCGGTCGCGCCAAGCAGAGCGGACTGAAGTTCGCGCATGTCGACGAGGTCGTCGTCCGGCGCCGGCTGCATCTCGGCAATGGCGGCCGCCTCCATACGGAGGCGCAGAACCTTCAGACGTTGATGGCGCTGCGCCAAGCCATCAAGGCGCGGCGCCCTCAGGAGTGAAGACCGGCACGCCGTCGATCGACACCGATTTCACGAACAGCCCGAGCAGGCGATAGTCGATCGAATGGCCGATATCCCTCGGCCGTTTGGTATCAAGCATGCGCAGCGAGACGACGATCTTCTGCCGGTCTTGACCGACGATCGCAGCCTTCAGCGCCAGCTTGAACGGCATCGGATCGCTACGCCCAGCGGTAACCCGTGAAACTTCACCCGTCCCGCCATAGGCCGCAAAGCGAAAGCTGTCCGCGCCCGGCGGCAGGAACGGCACCACCGCGAGCTCGACAGCAGCAAGGGCCTGCGCCGTCGTCTCGATCGGCACTTCGATGACGGCGAACTGATGGTCGGTCCACCGTCCCTCGTCCTCCGGAATCGAGAAGCCCTGCCCGAACCAGACGTCCTTCCCGCGCAGCGGATGGGTCGCGCCTGCGGCCTGCTGCCAGACCCGCTTCAGGATCGCATTCCGAAACAGAGGAAAATGCACGATACTGGCGTCGAACGCCGCCACGGCGGCGGTCGGCAGCCTCAGCCAGTCCACACGCCGAAAGGGCACCTTGAACTGCGCGCGCAGCGCGGTGAAGAAGGCGATCCGAAATTGCTGCCATTCGGTGCGCTGCGCCCGCGGCACGGCGCGGACGGCGATCTCGGCGGATTTCCCGGGCGGTGCGTAGCGCCACAGCTGCTCCACGAGTCCCTCCGGCACCAGCTTCGGCATCTCCCGCGCGACGACGTCGAGCAATTGCGCCGCGAACAGGCTGCCATTGTAGCGGGTCACGATGGCGCGAAAGCGATCCCAATCGACCTTGGTCGCGGCGCTTTCGAGGACGTGAACGACCTCGATCGCGCGGAACACCATCTCCTTCTGGTCGGCAGGCTCCGGCCGCATCGCCGCAATCGCCAGATGCTCGGCAAGGCCGGGGATCAGCACCTCGTGCGTCAGCAAGCTCGCCGGCTCGGCGGTACGAAACAGCTCCTGGGTAAAGCTCTCGTCGTCGAGCCAGAACAGCGCGCGCCAGTGCAGGTCGATGGCGCGGTTGAGGCCGGCCCGCGACATCGCGACCGCATGGATGTCGCGGTCGAAATCGGACTCGGAAAACAACTCCACCCGCATGCCGTGGCTGCGGAACGAGGCCTGGCGCAGCGCCTCGATCGCGCGCGGCGCGTCAACGCGGTGAACCAGGAGATCGTAATCTCCGGTCATGCGCTTGGCCATATAGCTCGCATCGCGCGCGAACAGCGCGCCGCCCTTGATCAGCAGCGCGGCGATGCCGACCGCCTTCAGCGCCGCGCAGGCCTCGACGACGTCGCGGACCCGTGTCGCGTTGGACAGCCAGACGTGCTTGACGACGCCGCGCATCCGGCTCGTGTCGGCATCAACGATGCCCGCCCTGTCGGCGGTGGCGACGAGCAGCGGCATGGTGCGGTAGACGACCTCATCCGCCGCATCGAGCGGCTCGGAGGCGCGCCAGGCCTGATAGGCATCGATGGCCGTCTGGCCCTCACCGAGCGCAGCCTGGAATAGCATCAGAAAGCGCGGATTCAGCACCGCCGGCAGGATCGATGTGGGTGCCATCTCAGCTGCGCGTCACGATCGCCAGGCCGGACAATGTCGAAACGGCCAATCGCGCACAGATTCGACACTGCATTGTCACGCGCTTCCAATTTTCGACCGGCAGTAAAGGATGCCGGGCGCGACCCCTCCCTGTCAATCGGGAAAGGCGGGCTTCAGCCGCCAGCTTCCTTGCGCTTGGGGCGCGGCGGACCGTCCACCGGCGGCAGCGATTTGAGATAGTCCGCCATCGCTGCGAGGTCTTCGTCGGACAATTGCGAGGTGTTCTTGATCACACGCGTCATCGCGCCGCCGACGCTGTCGCCGTCGGGCAATTCGCCGTTCTTGAGGAAATAGGCGATATCCTTCACGCTCCACTCGCCGAGGCGCTTCTGGGTGATGTTGGGCACCCAGCCCTCGCCTTCCGGATTGGGCCCGCCGGCAAAGCGCTGCTGCGAGATAATGCCGCCAAGTGCGTTGCGCGGGCTGTGGCATTCGGCGCAATGGCCGAAACTGTTGACGAGATAGGCGCCGCGATTCCATTGCGGCGACTTCGTACCGTCGGCAATGAGCGGCTTGTCGTCCAGAAACAGGAATTTCCAGATGCCGACGTTGCGCCGGATATCGAAAGGAAAGCGCATGTCATGGTCGCGCACCCTGCCGGTCACAGGCGGAAGCGTCTTCAAATAGGCGAAGAGATCGAGCACGTCCTCCCGTCTTGCGTGCCGATAGGACGTGTAGGGAAAGGCAGGAAAATAATGCTGCCCGCCCGGCGAAACGCCGTGCATCACCGCGTTGACGAAAGCGGCGTCTGTCCATTTGCCGATGCCGTCGTTCGGATCGGGAGAGATGTTCGGCGCGTAGAACGTTCCGAACGGCGACTTGATCGCAACGCCGCCACCAAGCCTGACACGATCGGGCTGGTCGGGAGTGGCATGGCAGGACGCACAGCCCCCGGCATTGAACATCGTCTCGCCGTTGGCAAGGTTAGCCACATGGGCCGGCGCATTGCCCGCGTCTGCCACAAGCGGCGCGCTGAGCCACCAATAGGTGCCGGTGCCAGCGACCAGCGCGAGCAGCCCTGCGAGAATTGTTCGTTGCAACATGCAGATCCATTCACTCGTCGCGGCGAACCCTAAAACCAATGTCGTCGCGGCTCCAGCCACGAAGAATTTAGCCGGCCCTGTTCGGAGACGGGAATAAACTGAAATGCCGGCTGTTGGAAGTTTGACAGCCCAAACGGGTTCAGCAGGGAGAATGTCATGAACAACACCGTCATCGCCGTGTTAGCGCTCGGCGCCGTCGCTTTTGCGGGGCCGGCCAGCGCCGAAAAGCTGAAAGCAACGCTCGACGGCAAGTCGGAAGTGCCGGCAACCACCAGCAACGGCAGCGGAACCGCCGATCTGGACTATGATGCCGCCAGCAAGAAGCTGTCGTGGACCGTTACCTATTCCGGGCTCTCCGGCCCCGCCACTGCGGCGCATTTCCATGGGCCTGCCGAGGCCGGCAAGAACGCCGGGGTCGCGGTTGCGATCCCGAATGCGACCTCAAGCCCGGTCAAGGGCGAAGCGACGCTCACCGACGCGCAGGCCGCCGATCTGCTCGGCGGCAAGCTCTACGTCAACATCCACACCGCGGCCAATCCGGGCGGCGAGATTCGCGGTCAGGTCACGAAGTAAGCCTCAGCGCTGCTTCGTCGCGGGAAGGCCGGGCGCAGGAGGAGGCGTCCGGCCTTTTCGATTCGGGCCGCGCTCAAGCCGCATTCAGCGCCTGCGTGAGGTCGGCGATCAGGTCCGACGGGTTCTCGATGCCGATCGACAGCCGGATGGTGGAATCGAGCACGCCGATTTTCTGGCGGATGTCGGCGGGAACGCCGGAATGGGTCATGGTCGCAGGCAGGCTCGCGAGCGACTCGGTGCCGCCGAGACTCACCGCCAGCTTGAGGATTTGCAGGGCGTTGAGGAATTTCACGGCTGCCTCCTTGCCGCCGACGATGTCGAACGAGAAGGTGGATCCCGCCCCCAGGCACTGCCGCGCGAACGCACGCCCCGCTGGCGAAGACTCCTCGTGATGACCGAGGTAATGGACCTTGGCGACTTTGGGATGATCGCGCAAGAAGTCCGCGACGAGGCGCGCATTGTCGTTGGCCTTCTCCATGCGCAGGCTCAACGTCTCGAGCGAGCGGTTGATCATCCAGCAGGAATGCGGATCGAGCTGGGTGCCGATGGCGCCGCGCAGCGCCTTGATGCCCTTCATGATCGCCTTCGAGCCGAGCGCTGCGCCCGCGATCAGATCGGAATGACCGCCGACATATTTGGTGAGCGAGTACAGCGAAAGGTCCGCGCCGTGTTCGATCGGCCGCTGAAACACCGGCCCGAGCAGCGTATTGTCGCAGGCGATGATCGGTGTATTGCCTTGCGTCTTTCCGATGGAATCGGCGACACGGCGGATCATCGCGATGTCGACCAAGCCGTTAGTCGGATTGGCCGGAGTCTCGATCAGGATCATGGATACACGGCCTTTGGCCATCGCCTCCTCCGCGGCCTGCTTGACCGCCGCCTCATCGATCCCGTCGGCGAAGCCGACGGCGCCGATCGATAGACGAGCAAGCGTATTCGTCAGCAGCGTTTCCGTCCCGCCATAGAGCGGCTGGGAGTGCAGGATGACGTCGCCGGGCCGAACGAAGGCGAGGATCGTGGTCGCGATGGCCGCCATGCCGGACGAGAACAGCGCGCAGCTCTCGGTGCGCTCGTAGATCGAGAGCCGGTCCTCCACGATCTCGCTGTTGGGATGATTGAAGCGAGAATAGACCAGGCCCGCGCCCATCCCTTCCGGCGGCTCGCGCCGGCCGGCGACGAAATCGAAGAAGTCCTGCCCGTCATCGGCCGTCTTGAATACGAAGGTGGAGGTCAGGAACACCGGCGGCTTGATGGCGCCTTCCGACAGCTGCGGATCATAGCCATAGGTTAGCATCAGCGTCTCGGGATGGAGCATGTGATTGCCGATGTGCGTCTTCGACGGAAACGGTTTTGCCATGGCCTGTCTCGCTGGTTCCTGATTGAGCAGAGATAACTGCTCTGACGGCAAATCGTCAGGCCTTGAGAACAGAATTTCCCGCGGTGCAAGGCCGAAGAAAAAGGCGGCTGCTTTCGCAACCGCCCTTTTTGAGTCCCGTTAGCGTGATGGAGCGACTTGTCCGCCGTAGCTCAAGAGCGAAGACGCAAGCAAAATCCGGGGCAGACTTTCAGCCAGGAGAGAACCCGGCTTTTGCTTCCATCCGGACTACGAATTTGCTCCGCCTCAGCCGTTCTTCACACGGAACGTCTCGTGGCAGCCGCCGCATTCCTTGCCGACCGCCGGGAAGTTCGCCTTGAGCGAGTCCAGATCCTTGATCTTGCCCTTGGCTTCGCTGACGACCTTGGCGAAGCTTGCGACCTTGGCGTCGAAGCCGGCCTTGTCCTCCCAGACCTTCGGCGAGGGCGAGTAGTCGCCGTCGAGCTTCACGCCCTTGGCGCTGGCCGGAAAAAGGTTCGGCAGCTTCTTGGCGGTATCTTCGAATTGCGCCAGCGCGCTGTCCACCGTGGCCTGGTCGTAGGGTTTCTCGCCCTTGACCATCGCCGACACCGCACCGGCGTTCTTGCCGTTGCCCTTCATGAGAGTCTGGACCTCCTTGAGGGAGTCCTGTTGCGCCCAAACCGCGCCCATACCGAGCAGCAGCGCGCCCATAACAGCCAATACTCGCTTCATTCGCAAAATCCCTTTCGCTGACACAGGATCGTGCTGACCCCACATTGGACCAACCCCGATTGGCATATTTCATTCCATCCAGAGCGCGACGATAAATCGTCGCACTCCGGAGCATTTGGCTGGGCCGCAAAACGCGTTCCGCATTTGCTTGGATTACAGGCTGTGGCGGCGATGGTGCTCGTTGATCGCGATCCACACCCGCTCGGGCGTTGCCGGCATGTCGATGTGGTCGATCTTGTATTCGCGCCAGAGGGCGTCGACGATGGCGTTGACGACGGCCGGACAGGAGCCGATCGCACCAGCCTCGCCCGCCCCCTTCACGCCCATCGGATTGGTCTTGCAGGGGACGTTGGCAGTCTCGAACACGAAGGCCGGCCCGTCCGCCGCCCGCGGAAGCGCGTAGTCCATGAAGGTCGCGGTGATGAGCTGGCCGTCACTGGGCCCATAGACCACCTGCTCCATCAGCGCCTGGCCGATGCCCTGCATGGCGCCCCCATGCACCTGGCCCGCCAACAGCAGCGGATTGAGCGTCTTGCCGAAATCATCGACGATCACGTAATTGACGATCTTGATGATGCCGGTGGCCGGATCGATCTCGACCTCCGCCACATGCGTGCCGTTGGGATAGGTGCCGTCGGCGCTGGCGAAGGTCGCGCTGGCATTCAGCTTCGACGGATCGGCGCCGGGCCGCTTGGCGAGATCGGCGAACGAGATCGAACGGTCGGTACCGGCGATCCGCACCACGCCTTCCGAGATCTCGAGGTCGCCGGCGCTGGCCTCGAGCGCCTGTGCCGCGATCTCCTTGAGCTTTTGCCCGAGCTCGCGCGTGGCCCGCTCGACGCTGACGCCGCCTGACGGGATCGAGGCCGAGCCGCCGGTGCCGAGGCCGGTTGCGATCATGTCGGTGTCACCCTGGTGTATGTGCACGCGCTCGGGCGCAACGCCGAACTGCTCGGCGACGATCTGCGCATAGGCGGTCTGGTGGCCCTGCCCACTCGACTGCGTGCCGATCAGGACGGTGATGTCGCCGTTGGGGTCCATCCGCACATTGGCGGTCTCCTCACCCATGGTGCCGCACACCTCGAC
Organism: Bradyrhizobium sp. 199; assembly: GCF_023073355.1. GTDB lineage: Bacteria > Pseudomonadota > Alphaproteobacteria > Rhizobiales > Xanthobacteraceae > Bradyrhizobium. Next base: position 306,116 of record NZ_JADPJI010000005.1, on the reverse strand, counting down.
GTAACTGGCAAGACCAATCCCGCGGATCAGGCCGTCCTTCTTGACCGCCTTGGCGCGCTTTGGAAACTCCTTCCACTCGGCGATCTCCATCGCGCGCTTGAGATGCGCGGCGAAGTCGCCGGAGTCATAGACCTTGCCGGTCGCGGTCTTGTAGGGCAGCGCCTTCGGCTGGATGAAGTTCTTGCGACGGACGGCATCTGGCGTCATGTCGAGTTTGCGCGCGCAGGCGTCAACGAGGCGCTCGATGACATAGGCCGCCTCGGGGCGCCCCGCGCCGCGATAGGCGTCGACCGGCACGCTGTTGGTGAAGATAGTGCGCACCCGGCAATGGAAGGCCTGGATGTCGTAGAGGCCCGGCAGCATGCCGGCGCCGCCATGGGGAATGTAGGGGCCGAAGGTCGAAAGATACGCGCCCATGTCGCCCATCAAGTCGCAATCCATCGCGAGGAACTTGCCGTCTTCAGTCAGCGCCATCTTCGCGGTGGTGACGTTGTCGCGGCCCTGCGCATCGCCCACAAAATGCTCGGTGCGGTCGGCCGCCCATTTCACCGCCTTCTTCAGCTGCCGCGCCGCGACCGCCATCAGGGCGTATTCCCTGTAAGGAAACAGCTTCGTGCCGAACCCGCCGCCGACGTCCGGGCAGATCACCCGCATCTTGTCGGTCGGGATGTTGAGCACGTTCTGGCACAGGATATCGCGCAGGCGGTGGCTGCCCTGGCTGCCGACCGTCAGCGTCAGATGGTCACGCTTAGCGTCGTATTCGCAGACCGCTGCGCGCGTCTCCATGAAGTTCGCGACCACGCGCGGGTTGACGATCGAGATTTCGGCGACCGTATGCGCCTTGGCGAAGGCAGCTTCCGTCGCCGCCTTGTCACCGATCGAGACGTCGAACAGCACGTTACCCGGCTTGTCCGGCCAGACCTGCGGCGCGCCCTTCTTGACGGCGTTGACGACGCCGGTCACTGAGGGCAGCGAGCTCCATTTGACGTCGATCGCCTCGATCGCGTCGCGTGCCTGGTCGATGGTCTCGGCGACGACGAAGGCGACGGCATCGCCGACATGGCGCACCTCGTCCTTGGCCAGGATCGGGTAAGGCGGGCCGGTGAACGGATCGGTCTCGAGATTGAACAGGCAGGGCAGATTGCCGAGATCCTTCACGTCGTCGGCGGTGAGGATCAGCGCAACGCCGGGAAGCCCGCGGGCACGGCTCACATCGATGGTGTATTTGGCATGCGCGTGCGGCGAGCGCAGCATCAGGCAGCGCAGCGCAGCCTGCGGCGCGTAATCGTCGGTATAGCGGCCCTTGCCGCGGATGAGCGCGTCATCCTCCTTGCGCAGCACGCTTTGGCCAACGCCGAACTTGATGGGAGCCGCCATTTTATCTTCCCGTTCTCATGGTTGTTTTGCCGGCATATTGCCGTGGAAAAACTGGCAAGGCAAACGGGTTTAGGTGGGGCTTTTCCATGGATATCGATGATTCGAGGTCACCTTCGGCGGTTCTGGAGCAACGATGCCGCGTAACTATGCCAGAGCCGTGTCAGCGGCCGAACTTCCTGACCATAAGAAATTTATCATAGTTGGCATCACCTATACGGACGGCAGCCGGATCCGTGCCGTAGATTTCGAACTCATTGCGCCTGTAGGTCCTGATCGCAGCGGTTGCTTCGAGCAGGACCTCAAGATGGACCTGCTCGACGCATGCCTCGGCATGGGCGAGAAGCTCCTTGATGAGGCGATTTCCGGCGCCTTGACCTCGACCATCTTCCCTGACGTAAACCGTGAAGATGTGGCCCCTGTGCCTCGACCGCCGATCCGGCGAGACGTAGAATCCCGCAACCCCGATCAGGCTTCCGCGCCCGAAGACGCCAAGGATTACGCCACTCAGCCAATGGCGATAGGCCGCCAGCATCGCCTCTCCGCCCTCATCCTCTTCACGAGAACCAAACGTTTGGGGGTGCGTCCGAAGCGCCTCCGCGCGAATGTCGCGAAAGAGTTCGAGATCGTCGACCGTCAATCGGCGGATGTCCACATCCGCCGGAGCACGCGCAGCATGCGATATCATGATCGCCTCCTCTCCTCGCCGCAGCGAAGTCGACCGGGATTGGTGGTCATCACATCCCACCACGGCCCAACAGAGTTCGGGCATTGTCTCTTAACCTGTCGATGGCGCGTTCAGGCGCGATGCTGTCGATCTCGCCCCGCGTCAAGCCGATGTCCATCAGCTCCCTGTCGCTGAGGTCCTGCAAGGTGATCCGTGAGCGCAGCCGCCGCTCCTGAAACGCAAGCCAGTATCCCCTGAGCAGGCTCAGGACGATGGAGAGGTCGAGTCCGCGCCCCGCGGCGTCGCGCTCAATCGCGGGTGAAATGTTCGTCTGTTGGGGTGGCATCGGATGCTCCTGCTGTTGAGCCGGCAGGGAGCGTGGCCATGAAAAAGGCCCCGTCCGATGCCGGCGGGGCCTGGTGGAAGAGATGTCCTCGTCGAACTTCTAGCGCACGACTCCTCCCACGGCCCAGCCGAAGCGGGTCATGTGGTTGCGGATAACGTTGCGCGAGCATTTGGTCATGTGCTGTCGATAGCACGGCGATCGCGCGAATTCAAGAGATGTGAGAACGTTGGTTGCAGCCTGGAGGCGAGTACCCGGCTCGTCTAGCCGCGCACCAGCGAAACCAGCCACTTGCGGCCGAACAAGATGAGGATCGCGAGCGCATAGATGATCGTGCCGCCGATCGCGAGCAGGGCCAGGGTGAACTCATCGTGGAAGCGCATCGCACTTAGCGCGGGACCGCCGAAGCGCGCGATCAGCCAGAATGTGGCGGCGAGGATGACTCCGCTCAGCAGGAATTTGCTCAGCGATATCAGCCAGGCACGGTCCAGCACGAGAAAGCCTCGCCGCACGGCGAAGAACAACACCAGCAAGAGATTAGTCCAGACGCCGACGGCGGTCGCGAGCGCAAGGCCGATCTGGGCGAGCGATCCCATCAGGGCGACCTTCAGCGCGACGTTGACCGCAATGCCGGTCAGCGACGCCCGAACCGGCGTCGCGGTATCCTTGCGCGCATAGAACGTCGCGACCGCGCTGCGGATCAGCACGAAAGGAATCAGACCGATGGCGTACGCCGCGAGCGTGGCGCCGGCGGCAGCGGCATCGGCCTTGGAGAACGCACCGCGGGCGAACAGCGCGCGCATGATCGCGTCGGGCACGGTGAGGAAGGCCGCCACGAACGGGATCGAGAACAGCAGCGTGAAATCGAAGGCGCGGCGCTGTGCCTTCATCGCGCCGTCATGGTCGTTGGCGGTGATCCGCCGCGACATCTCCGGCAGCAGCACGGTGCCGATGGCGATGCCGATGACGCCGATCGGCAGCTGGTTGAGGCGGTCGGCATAATAGAGCGCCGACAGCGCGCCCGCGGGCAGGAAGGTCGCGATGATGGTATCGGCGAACAGCGCGACCTGCGTGCCCATCGAGCCCAGCGTCGCTGGGCCCAGTGCCCTGAAGAAGCCGCGAACGTCTTCGTCGAGCTTCAAGGGTGCAAAGCGCGGCAGGCCCCCATGTCGCGCGAGATCGCCGGCGAGCAGGAAATATTGCAGGAAGCCCGAGATGAGGACGCCCCAGGCCGCGGCGTGGCCCGCGGTCGGAAACCAGACGGCAACCGCCAGCGTCATCATCATCGCGACGTTGAGGAAGATCGACGCCGCCGCGGCGCTGGCAAAGCGCTGCATCACGTTGAGCATGCCGCCATAGAGCGTCACCAGCGTGATCAGCAAGAGATAAGGAAAGGTGATCCGGGTCAGCTCGATCGCGAGCTTCCGCTGCTCGGCATCCTCACCGAAGCCCGGCGCCAAAATGCTCATGGCCTGCGGCATGAACAGCCAGGCGACGATCAGCAGCAGGACTTGCGAGGCCAGCAGCAGCGTGAAGATGCGGTCGGCGAATAATTTTGCCGCCGCCTCGCCCTTCTCGCCATGGACATGCGCATAGGCCGGCACCCAGGCGGCGTTGAAGGCGCCCTCGGCGAAGATCGCGCGGAAGTGGTTGGGCAGCCGCAGCGCCACGAAAAAGGCGTCGGCCACCGGGCCGGCGCCGAGGATCGCCGCGAGCATGATGTCGCGGGCAAATCCCGTCAGCCGCGAGAGCAGCGTGTAACCACCAACCGTGAAGATGCGTCCGAGCATGCGTCTGTTTTAGAGCATGGCGCGATTAGGTCTAGGTGGAAGCGGCGGGGAAGGTGCGCCCCCTCTCCCGCCTGCTGGAGAGGGTTGGGGAGAGGGTGTCTCCACAACTGGACAATCCCCAAGAGGAAAGAAGCCTCACCCGTCGCTACGCGCCGACCTCTCCCGCAAGCGGGAGAGGTGAAGCAAGAATCAGCCCGCCAGCGCGCCGCGCACGGCGGCGATCACGCGCTCCTGATCGGACTCGGTCAAATAGGCGTGCATCGGCAGACTGATGACGTCCCGCGACAGGCTTTCGCAAGCAGGCAGACCGCCGTCGGCGACCGGATACTGCTTGTAGGCGGTCTGCTGATGCATCGACTTGCCGTAATAGATCGCGGTCGGCACGCCGTGGGCCTTCAGCGCGGCAGCGAAGCCGTCGCGGTCGGTGCCCTCAGGCAGGCGGATCGTGTACTGCGCCCAGACCGAGGTGTTGCCGGGCGCCAGACGCGGCACGGTGACGACGTTGGACAGGCCACGCGCGTAGCGCTCCGCGACCCTATTGCGGGCGGCGATCTCGTCGTCGAAAATCTTCAGCTTCTCAATCAGGACCGCGGCCTGCATGGTGTCGAGCCGGCCGGTCAGGCCGAGGCGGACGTTGTCGTATTTATCGACGCCCTGCCCGTGCACGCGGATGCTGCGCAGTGTGGCCGCGAGCTCGTCGTCATCGGTGAAGATCGCGCCGCCATCGCCGAAGCAGCCGAGCGGCTTTGCCGGGAAGAAGCTGGTCGCGGTGGCGAGCCCGAAAGTGCCGAGCTTGCGGCCCTTGTAGCTCGCGCCGAACCCTTGCGCGGCGTCGTCGAGCACGAACAGGCCCTCGTCCTTGGCGATCTCCGCGATGGCGTCGTGATCGGCGGGCTGGCCGAACAGATCGACCGCAATGACCGCGACCGGTTTGAGGCCTGCTTTCCGGGCCGTCGCGATGCCACGCTTCAGCGACTCCGGGCTCATGTTGAAGGTCGCTTCGTCGACGTCGACATAAACAGGCGTCGCGCCGGTCCGCGCCACCGGCGAGGCGGTCGCGATGAAGGTGAAGGACGGACACAGCACGGCATCGCCCGGCCCGACATTCTTGGCCATCATCACCATCAGGATCGCGTCGGTGCCGCTGGCGCAGCCGATCACATGCTTGGCACCGGTATAGGTCGCAAGCTGCTTTTCGAGCTCGGCGACTTCAGGGCCATTGACGAACTGGCAATGGTCGAGAACGCGCTTGACCGCGGCATCCAGCGAAGCGCCGAGCCGGCGGCGCTGCGAGGCGACGTCGATGAAGGGAATGGGTTCGGAACGCAGATGCTGGTTCATGGTCTGGTTCTTGGTCTGGTTCTTGGCGGCTTCTTGACTGGTCGACATGGAAAATGATCAGCCGGCAACGCGGCGCGGACCCTTGCGGGCGGATGACGCGGCGGGCTGCGACGGCGTTTCGAGGCACTGCGTGGCGATCTCGAGGCTGGCGACGCCTTCGTCGCCGGTGACCGCCGGCGTCTCGCCGTTGCGCACCGCCTTGAGGAACGCGATGAGCTCGGCGCGGAGCGGCTCGTCATGGCCGACCGGCAGATGCCGCATCGAATAGCTGCCATCGGGCTTGAATCCGAAGCACTCCGTGACCTGGCGCGTGAGCAGATCGCCCATCACGTATTTGCCGCGGGTCGCGACCGTGACGCTGCGCGCCTTGAACGGCGTCAGCCAATTGGTGTTGATGTGCGCGAGCACGCCGTTGGCAGTGCGGAACTGCAAAAGCGCGATGTCCTCGCGCTCGGCGACCGCGCTCGACAATTGCGGCTGCACCTCGACGATGTCGGACTCGGTGAACCAGCGGATCAGATCGATGTCGTGCACGGCGAGGTCGATGACGACGCCGACATTGGACATGCGCGGCGGGAACGGGCCGACGCGCGTGATCGCGATGGAGAGAATATCCTCGCCCGCGATCGCCTGCTTGACGGCGGCGACTGCCGGATTGAAGCGCTCGACATGGCCGACCATCAGCGTCACGCCGGCCTTTTGCGCGGCGGCGACGATCTCGCGGCCCTCTGCGACCGTCGACGCGATCGGCTTTTCGACCAGGACGTGAATGTTCTTGGCGATGCAGGCGAGCGCGACCTCGTGATGCAGATGGGTCGGAGCTGCGATGGTGACCGCGTCGACGCCTTCGGCAACGAGCTGGTCCAGCGTCTCGAAGCCTTGGCAGCTCGCAAGCTCGGTGGTGCGCATCCGGTGCGCCGGCGAGGGATCGACGATGCCGACGAGGCTGACGCCGGGGAGGCCGCTAAGCACACGCGCGTGGTTGCTGCCCATCACGCCAGCGCCAATGACGCCGACGCGCAAGCCGGCCTTTGCCGGTGCAGATCCTTTGGAATTCATTTGAGCAAACCCCGATTTAACGCAAATCCCCGGCGCGCTTCTAGCACGGACGCCACCTTGTGGCGAATGCCGCCCTGCTGGGCCGGACACGATTTGATTCAAAAAGTTACACGTTCCCCGGGCCTTAAGCCGAAAATTGCCGCCTCTTTGGCCCGGGTCGCGTGATTCGGAGTTTGCTGGTTACGACCTTTGGTAGTCGTCTTCAATCCGGATGATGTCGTCTTCCCCGAGATAGCTTCCGGTCTGGACCTCGATCAGTTCCAGCATGATTTTACCGGGGTTCTCCATCCGGTGGACGGCGCCCATCGGGATGTAGATCGACTCGTTCTCGTGCACGGTCTTCACGGTCTCGTTGACGGTGACGCGGGCTGCGCCGCGGACCACGATCCAGTGCTCGGCACGATGATGGTGCTTCTGCAGCGACAGCCGCCCGCCCGGCTTCACCACGATGCGTTTGACCTGGTGGCGCTCGCCATTGTCGACGGACTGATAGCTGCCCCAGGGCCGGTGTACCTTGAGATGCTCCTCGGTGACCTTCGGCGCGACCGTCTTCAGTTTGGTCACGAGACGCTTCAGGCCGTTGGCATCCTTCTGGCGCGAGACCAGAACCGCATCCGCGGTGGCGACCACGACGAGATCATCCACGCCTTCGAGCGCGACCAGCGCCTGGTCGGTGGTGACGTTGCAGTTGCGGGAATCCTCGAACACCGCGGCGCCGTGCGCGGCATTGCCTTGCGCGTCCTTGTCGGAGAGCTCCCACACCGCGTGCCAGGAGCCGACGTCGGACCAGCCGCACGACACCGGCACGACAGCGGCGCGTGAGGTCTTCTCCATCACGGCATAATCGATCGAGATCGCCTTCGCCGAGCCGAACGCCTCGGGCTCCAGCGTCACGAAGCCGAGATCGCGGCCGGCATTGTTGACCGCATTGCTGACCGCCTCGACGCTTGCCGCATCAACCCTGCGGTATTCGTCGAGCAGCACGCTGGCCGGGAACATGAAGTTGCCGCTGTTCCAGAGATAGCCCGAATTGACGTAGTCGGATGCCTTCACTGCGTCCGGCTTCTCGACGAAGCGCGCGACCGCATGCACCTCCCCGGAGATCACCTCGCCCGGGTTGATGTAGCCATATTCGGTTGCCGGCCGCTCCGGCTTGATGCCGAAAGTGACGATGCGCCCGGTGCTCGCGGCCACAAGACCCTCGCGGCAGGCAGCAACGAAAGCGGCAGTATCCTGCACGACGTGATCGGCGGCGAGCGCGAGCACGATGGCTTCACTGGCGCGGTTCTGCGCGAACACCGCGCCCGCGGCGATCGCAGGTCCTGAATCGCGCCGCATCGGCTCGAGGATCACGTCGGCCTCGATGCCGATCTCGGCGAGCTGCTCCAGCACCATGAAGCGATAGGACGCGTTGGTGATGACGATCGGCCGGTCGAACAGTTGGGGATCGGAGACGCGCTGCAGCGTGTCCTGGAAAGTCGAGCGGGTGCCGAACAGCGGCAGAAACTGCTTGGGCCGTACCTCGCGCGAAGCCGGCCACAGCCGCGTGCCGGCACCGCCGCACATGATCAGGGGGATTATGCGTTTGTCCATCGTCATCTCAAACCTTGAAGTAGTCCCGATACCAGGTGACAAAATTGTGGACCCCATGCTCGATCGGCGTTGACGGTGCAAAGCCGGTGTCGCGCATCAAATCCTCGACATCCGCGAACGTTTCCAGCACATCTCCCGGCTGCATCGGCAGCAATTCTTTGATCGCCGTCCGGCCCAGCTCCCGCTCCAGAAGACCGACGACGTGCATCAGTTCCTCCGGACGGTGATTGCCGACATTGTAGACCTTAAACGGCGCATTTGCGGCAGCCGGATCGTCCGCGGGCACAAGATCGATCAGCCTGGATACTACACGCGTCACATCATCAATATAGGTGAAGTCGCGACGCATCTTGCCATGGTTAAAGAGCCGGATCGGCTTGCCCGCCAGGATGGCGTTCACGAACAGAAACATGGCCATGTCGGGCCGACCCCACGGGCCGTAAATGGTAAAGAAGCGCAGCCCCGTGACCGGCAGGCGATAGAGATGGCTGTAGGACTGCGCCATCACCTCGTTCGCCTTCTTGGTCGCGGCGTAGAAGCTCACGGGATGGTCGGTGCGGTCCGCAACCGCAAATGGCAGTTTTGTGTTGGCGCCATAAACCGAGGATGACGAGGCGTAGACGAGATGACGACAGCCGTTGTTGCGGCAGCCCTCGAGCACGTTGAGAAAGCCCTGCAGATTGGAATCAGCGTAGGCGTGCGGCTGCTCGATCGAGTAGCGCACGCCGGCCTGCGCCGCCAGATGCACGACCTCTGTAAAGCGATGCTGCGCAAACAGCGCCGCCATCGCCTCGCGGTCGGCAAGATCAGCCTCGACGAAGGAAAAGCGGGAGTCGGACTGCAGCAGCGCCAGACGCGCCCGCTTCAATGCCGGATCGTAATAGGCGTTGAGATTGTCCAGCCCAACGACGGACCGGCCTTCGCCCAGGAGCTGCCGGGCGACGTGAAAGCCGATGAATCCGGCGGCCCCCGTAACCAAAATCGCCTGATCCGTCATCCTGTTCCCTGGGGATCCCTCGCCCGATCCTGTTTAGCCGCTGCCTCGATACGGTCGCAATGGGCCCGCCTCGCCTCATGCACTCCATAACGCCCCTCCACGAGGGCTATTGCAAGCAGGGCTATTGCAAGATCGGCGCCAAAACCATACCAAAGCGGCCGAATTCGGCGCTCGCGTCGGGTTGCCTCAAATCTTCGCAAACCCTGTTCATGCGGACGAGATGCGCCGAATCCTGCTGTCGACGGCCAAAATCCTGATTTCCGCGGCGCTGCTCTATCTGGCGCTGCGCAAGGTCGATCTATCCGAACTATTTTCGCGCTTTACCGTGACCAGCCTGTTCTGGATCGGCGTGGCGATCGCGATCACGTTCCTGCAGATCTTCGTCGGCGTGCTGCGCTGGCGCGAGATCAGCGCCGTCTGCGGCGCGCCGCTCGAGCTCGGCCGCGCCATGCGCTACAACGTGATCGGCTCCTTCTTCAACCAGACCCTGCCGTCGGCGATCGGGGGCGATGCAGTCCGGCTCTGGCTCGTCGCGCGCGCCGGCGCCGGCTGGCGCGCGGCGACCTACTCGATCTTCGTCGACCGCGCCATCGGCTTGATCGCGCTCGCCATCGTGATCGTCGCGAGCCTGCCCTGGAGCTACACCCTGATCACCGATCCGCACGGACGCTCGGCGCTCCTGTTCGTCGATCTCCTGGCGCTCGCCGGCGGCCTCGGCTTCCTGATCTTCGGCGCGCTGAACTGGCGCTGGCTGAAGACCTGGTGGGCCACGCATCACCTTCACGCCTGTGCGGTGATCGCGAACCGCGTGATCTTCAACCGCAGCCGCGGACCGATCATCGCGATCCTGTCGGTGCTCGTTCACGTGCTCGCCGTCGTCATCGCCTGGTGCGTGGTGCAGTCGATTGCGGCCCCGGTTCGCTTCAGCGACGTCTTTCTGCTGGTGCCGCCCGTGATGCTGATCACGATGATGCCGATCTCGATCGCCGGCTGGGGCGTGCGTGAAGCCACGATGGGGCTGGCGTTCGGCTTCGCCGGACTTGCCGCCAATGAGGGCGTCAACGTGTCGCTGCTATTCGGCGCCGTGTCCTTCATCGTCGGCGCGTTCGGCGGCCTCGTCTGGATCCTCAGCGCGGAGAAGGCCGCGCAAGGCTCGGCTCCGATCGGAGTGCCGGAGTGACGACCCTCGTCTCGGGTCCGGACCCTGCGGCCGGACTGTTGCTGCTAATGCTTGCGCCAGCCGGGCTGGCTGCACTGATCTCCGCCGGCATCACCTGGTGCAGCATGCCGCTGCTGCAACGCTATGCGTTGGCGCGTCCGAACGCACGCTCATCACACAAGCTTCCAACGCCGCAGGGTGCGGGCATCGCGGTTGTCGCCGCTACCCTGCTTGTGGGCTGGATTTACGCCTGGATTCCCCTGCCCCTGATCGGCTCCGCCGTACTGATCGCTGTGGTGGGCCTCGTCGACGACATCAGGCCACTGCCGGTCGTGGTTCGGCTGCTGTTGCAGGCGGGGGCTGTGGCCGCCGTCGTGTTCACGATATCGGAGGCGCTGCGGATCGTTCCAGCCCTGCCGCTCGCCGTTGAACGCATCCTCCTTCTCGTCGGCGGCGTCTGGTTCGTGAACCTTGTCAATTTCATGGACGGGCTCGACCTCATGACGGTGGCGGAGGTGGTGCCCGTAACGGCCGCGCTCGGATTGCTCGGATGGTATGGCGACCTCTCTCCGTCCGCAACGTGGCTCGCTATGGCCCTGTGCGGTGCCATGCTCGGCTTTGCACCGTTCAACAAGCCGCTCGCGAAGGTGTTCTTGGGCGATGTCGGCAGCCTGCCGATCGGCCTGTTGCTCGGCTGGTGCCTGCTGGAGCTTGCCTGGCACGGGCACCCCGCTGCGGCGCTGCTGCTGCCGGCCTATTACCTTGCGGATTCCACCCTCACGCTGTTTCGGCGTATCATCAGGCGCGAGCCGTTCTGGTCGGCCCACCGCACGCACTTTTATCAACGTGCAACCGACAACGGGTTCACGGTCAAGAGGGTGATCGGCGAGGTGTTCGCGCTCAATCTCGTGCTGGCGTTGCTTGCCATCGTCACCGTTCGCGCCGGATCGCTGACGCTCACGATCGTGTCCCTGTTCGCAGGCGCGGTCGCGGTCGCTTTGGTGCTGCAGCGCTTCTCGCGCCCTCAGGCATCCTGAGCCGATAGCGCCAGCCGTAAGCCTTCGTTGAGGGAGACCTGCGGCTCCCAACCGGTCGCGATCGCCTTGGAGATATCGAGCTCGAGCGAGCCGATCAGGCTGTCATGCGTATCCTGCCGGCCCATGACGCTGAGCAGCGTGCTGAGCAAGCCCGGCGGCATGGCAAACAGCCGCAAGTTCTTGCCGGACGCATCGGCCAGACGGGTGATGAATTCGGGTGTCGAGACCTGCTCCTTGTCGGCCACGAGGAAGATCTCGAAATTGCTGGCGGGATCGGGATGACCGAGCCGGCGCAGGATGAACGACGACAGGTTTTGCACGGCGAGGAAGGCCCGTTGGTTGCGGATCGCCGCAAAGGGCAGCGGCAGCCCGAGATTGACCGCGCGCGTCAACAGCGCGAAATTGCCCTTGGCGCCCGCGCCATAGACCAGCGGTGGCCGGATCACCGAGATCTTCATGTCATTGTCGCGCGCCAGCGTTCTCAAGCCCGCCTCGGCCGCCGCCTTGGACATGCCGTAGAGGCCGCGCGGCGTCAGGATATCGTTCTCGCTGAACGGGGCGCGGCCGTCGTTGCTGCGGCCGTGCACAAGCACGGTGCTGACGAAGATGAACTGGCGCACGCCGGACGTCGCCGCGCAGCGCGCCAAATGCAGCGTGCCGGCGATGTTGACGTTGCGGTAGAGCTGGACCGCGTGCTCCTCGTGCTTGTGGTGCACGCGCGCGGCGAGATGGACGACGGCATCGACGCCTTCCAGCGCGGCCTGCCAATCGGTCTCTGGGCCGATCGTTTCGATCACGACCTCATCGTCGACACACTCCGGGCTGCGGACCGCGCGGCGGACCGACCATCCCCCGCGAGCGAGCGCCGGTATGATATGACGGCCGACGAAGCCGCTCGCTCCCGTCACCAGCACGACCGGTTTCTTCTCGTTCATCGTTGCTCCGACAGATCCGGGTTGCGCAACAATTCATCGATCAGCGCCGCATAGGCATTCATCGCGCTCGCCCTGTCGAATCGCGATGCCGCCTTCACCGCGCGCGCCGCGATGGCGCCGTCGTCGGACCGAGACGCCGCGCGGATCGCTTCAGCGAGCTGATCGGCACGGCCCGGCGTCACCACCCAGCCGAGCCCGTTCTCCACCACCGTCAAGGCGGCCTCGGCCTCCGGCTCGGACACCAGCACGACGGGACGGCCGACCGCCAGCAGATTGTAGAACCGGCTTGGCACCGACACCCCCGCAACGTCCTTCCGGTACGGAATGATCCAGAGATCGGCGGACGCCAGAAGCGCCTCGAGCTCGGAATCCTCGACGCGCGCGACAAAGGAGACATTGGGCAGGCTCGCCGCCGCCTGCAACTCCTTCAGCCGATCAAAGCCGATGCCCCAGCCGGACAGCAGGAAGTGAATGTCCGCCTCTTGCTTGAGAAGCCGCGCCGCCTCGAACACGACCTCCGGATCATGGGTGAAGCCGAGATTGCCCGACAGGCCGACGATGAAGCGCGCCGGAATCGCCTTGCGGAACGGATTATCCGGCGTGACCGGCCGCGGCGCGGGCACCAGCGTCGCCCAGTTCGGGATGAAGCGGATCTTGTTGCGCCTCATTCCGGAATAGCTCAGCAGCGGCCGCTCCGCGTCGCGGCCGATGGTGATGACGGCATTGAGCGCGCGGAACATCAGGCTGTTGGCAGCCCGCATCATCCGCGTCACGAGCGAGCCGGGCTTCAATAGGCCGGCCATCACCAGCACGTCGGGAAAGAGGTCGTGCAGGATCAGCGCCGAGCGCGCTCCCTTGAACCTGGCTGCTGCCGCCACCGCGTAAGGCAGCATGAACGGCGCGGTGACCGTGAGCACGACGTCCCCTCGCCTCAACTCCCGGATCAACGCGAAGAACGTGCGCGCGGCGAACAGAAGCTCGGACATTCCGCGCCGCACCAGCGCCGCCTTGCCTGCCATCCGGTTCTCGATTGCGACGACGCGCGGCTTGCCCGGGCCGGTCTGCGAGGCCGGCAATGCACCCGGCCAGCCCGAGAGCACGACGACGTCGTGCCCGGCGGCGAGACGGCAGGCGATCTCGGCCATGATCGCCGCGGTCGTGCTGGTATCCGGCGGATAATGCTGGCTCGCGACGACGATCTTGCCGGAAGGCTGCATGGTCAGGCCGCGGTCGACCCGAATTCGGGCACCGCATCCTTGAGGATGGTCCTGATGGTGGTGCGATCGTCGCGCGCGATCGCCTGCTCCAGCGCCGCGGTCCATTTGCGCAGCGTCTGCATCGGCGGCTCGTTCGGCTGCGCGGCCATGATGCCGGCAACGCCGATCTCGCGGGTCGGCTCCTCGGAGGCGAACAGGATCTCGTGGAGACGTTCGCCCGGCCGCATGCCGGTGAACACGATCTCGATGTCGTAGCCGGGTTGCAATCCGGAAAGGCGGATCATGCGCTCGGCGAGATCGACGATCTTCACCGGCTGGCCCATGTTGAGCACGTAGACCGAAACGTCGGGACGCTGTGTTCCGAGCGCATGCGTGGCCGCGGTGATGACGAGGTCGCAGGCCTCGCGGATGGTCATGAAGTAGCGGACCATGTCGGGATGCGTCACCGTCACCGGGCCGCCGGCCTCGATCTGCGCCTTGAATTTCGGCACCACCGAGCCGTTCGAGGCCAGCACATTGCCGAACCGTACCGAGATCAGCCGCATTGGCGGCTTGGCGCCGTGCGCCGCCGCTGCGAGGTCGTGATCCAGCGCCTGGCAGTACATCTCGGCAAAACGCTTGGTCAGGCCGAGCATCGACACCGGTTCGATCGCCTTGTCGGTCGAAATCATCACCATGGCTTCGGCGCCGGCGGCAACGGCAGCATCCGCGACGTTGATGGAGCCGAAGATGTTGGTCTTGACGCCCTCGCTCCAGTCACGTTCGAGGATCGGCACGTGCTTGAGTGCGGCGGCGTGGAACACGATGTCCGGCTTGAACCCGGCCATCAGGCGCATGATGCGCTCGCGGTCGCGAATGTCGGCGATCCGCCCTTCGATTTCGGCGGTCGCGCCTCGCGCGGCAAGCGCTTCCGTGATGGCGTAGAGCGCCGGCTCCGAGTTTTCCACGATCAGGAGTCGCGCGGCGCCGAAGGCAACGACGCGCTCGCAGATCTCCGAACCGATCGAGCCGCCACCACCGGTGACGATCACCGCCTTGCCGTTGATCAGGGCCTCCAGGCGGGCATAATCGATCGTCTCGCTCGGCCGCAGCAGGAGATCCTCGACCGCAACGGCGGTGAGCCGCGGCGTATCGCCGCTTTCGAGCGAGGGCATCCGGTTGACGATGACACCCAGCTTGCGCGCCCGCATCAGGATCGATTCCGGGTGTGCTTCCGGCTCGAATGCCGACGGCGTCATGACGAGGCGCGCGATCGGCTTGTTGCGCTTGGCGAAGTCCGCGACGATATCCTCGACGTCGTCGATGCCGCCGAGCACCGGTACGTTGCGGATGAACTGGCCGCGGTCGGAACTCGACGGCGACAGCACGCCGACCGGCCAGATGCGCTTGATCGCTCCGCTCTCGATTCCGCGGAGCAGCACCTCGGCATCCGCGGCCCGGCCGATCAGCAGCGTCGGCGCCGCATCCTCGCCTCTCGCGTGACGCCGCACCCGCGTGTAGCGGAAGTAGCGGTAGGCCATGCGCAGCGCGCAGAGGAAAGAGATCTCGAGGAACCAATAGAGGACGATCGTCACCTTGCCGAGGAAGAAGGCGCCGCGGACGTTGGGGGCGACGAAGATGTAGTCGAGCACGAGCAGGGCGACGGTCAGCACGGTCGCGACGCGGATGATGTTCAGCGCGTCAGGCAGCGAGATGAAGCGCCATTTCGTCGTGGTCAGATTGAAGATGAAGAACACGACCACGCTGAAGGCGAGGAAGTACGGCAGGATCTGGAACAGCAGCGGCAAGCGGTCGAAGAAGCCGTCGCCCCCCTCGAATCGCAGATAGAAGGCGGCAAAAAGCGCTGCCGCGGTCGCCAGCAGGTCGTGGAGCGCGATCAGGAAATTGCGCAAGGTGAGATGCGAAAGACGCGTCATCCGCCGACCGATGAAAACCCAGTTAGATGCAACCTGACCGCGCTGATAGCCCATCTGGACCAGACTTGCCAGCCGCGCGGCCGCTCAGGAACCGGCTTCCCCCATCTTCGCCTCGCCCTGTTGTGCCCCGATCACCATGCCGCCGGCGACGCCGACGCCGATGACGTACATCCAGCCCTCATGGAAGTCGAACAGATGGGAGTTGAACAGCGAGCTGAAGACGTTCTGCACCACCACCAGGAGCCCGATCCAGTTGACGACCCCGTCGCCTCGAAACAGCAGCAGATGCAGAATCCAGATCGCGTAGAGAACGGCGACGCCGATCACGCCCCATTGCACGGCAATGTTGAGCGTCTGGTTATGCGGGTTGCCGATCACCTCGGCGGAGGCCTGGTACAGACCGCCGGGCGTCGCGGCGCGCTCGAACAATCCGCGCGTCGAGCCAGTGCCGTGCCCCTTGATCGGCGCCTCCGCGAAGAAGCCGAGCGACTTCCGCCAGAATTCGAGCCGCAGGCCCGCCGAGCTCGGCTCGCCCCTTTCCACATAACGCGTATAGTCGCTGCCAAACGTCTCGGCGGTACTGCGCAATTGCGGCGAGGTCTGCCAGGCGAGAACGGCACCGGCAAGCAAGGCGGCACAGATGAGCGCAATGCTGCGCCATCTGAGGTGAAGCAGCGCGAACACACCGAACATGATCGGAACGGTGACAAGCGCCGTGCGCGATACCACCACGAAGGTCATATTGACGAAGAAGCTCAGCGCCAGGACGGTGAGGAGCCCGGCGAACCAGTATCGCTTCTCGCGCAGCAGCGTCACGATCGGATAGGCGAGCGCGACGGCGCAAAGCGCGAATTCCTGGCTCTGGTCGATGTAGTTCTTGACGAAGATGCCGCGTTCGGGCGGATCGGTCTTGAGCGCGAGATGCGGATAGAAGGCGACCAGCCAGGACATCACCGACAGCAAGGCGCAGGACACCAGGAAGGCGATGAATATCCAGTGGCCGCGCGGCGAGCGCTCGAAATGATAGAGCAGGACCGGCAACACGAGCAGCTTGATGGTCGGACTGACCGCATAAAAGCGTGCGCCCCAACTCGCGTCCGACCAGAGCGTCCCCACCAGCGCAAGCAGCACCAGCGCGATCGGCGCAATGCAGATCGGACGCTTCAGCGATTGCAGGAACGCGCGGACGTCGAGGAACGGCACCATGCAAAGCAGCATCAGCGCACTGAAGATTCCCGCCAGCGAAGTCGACCAGGGCAGCGAGGCTGCGGTCAGGACCGCGAATATATCGACGGTCTCGCGCCAGGCGGCCGGGCTGCGCAGGCGGCGGAGCAACATTCCGCCGGTCGTCTCGCGTGCGAGCGCGGTCACTTGTCGCCTCCCCGGGCGCGGTGCACCAGCGCCGTGGTGCTGAAGCCCTGGAGGATGTCGACCAGCACGACCTTTCCGCCGGCTTCCTCGACGACCTCGTGGCCGACCACCTGCTCGCGGCTGTAGTCGCCGCCCTTCACCAGCACGCCGGGCTTGATCCGCCTGATCAGGTCGATCGGCGTGTCCTCTTCGAAGATGACGACGAGATCGACGGCCTCGAGCGCGGCGAGCACCTCGGCACGCGCGCGCTCGTCCTGCACCGGCCGCTCGGCGCCCTTGAGCCGCCGCACCGAGGCGTCGCTGTTGAGCCCCACGATCAGTCGGTCGCAGGCGGCGCGCGCTGCGGTCAGCACCTTGACGTGGCCGGGATGCAGGATGTCGAAACAACCATTGGTGAAGCCGACGCGCTGCCCCTGCCGCTTCCATTCGGCTAGCCGCGCGTCGAGCGTATCAGGCTCGATCACGATCTTCTCCTCGGCCGCGAGACTGGCATGCGGAAGGATCTTACGGCGCAACTCGGCCGCGCTCACGCTGACGGTGCCTTGCTGGCCGACGGCGACGGCGGCGGCCGCGTTGGCGATGCGCAGCGCCGTATCCCAGTCCGCGCCGGTCGCAAGCGACACCGCGAGCGCGGCGGCGACGGTGTCGCCCGCGCCGGAAACATCGCGCACTTTCACCGGAAAAGCCGGAACGTGAACGGCCTCGCCGCGCCGCGGCACCAGCGTCATGCCGTGCTCGCCCTGAGTGACCAGGATCGCCTCGCAATCGGCGAGCCGCATCACGTCCTCGCTGGCATCGACGATGCTCCGCAGCGTATCGGCGCGGCTGCGCGTCGCTTCCGAAAATTCCTTGCGGTTGGGCGTGAGCAGCGTGGCGCCGCGATAGATCGCCCAGTTCAGGCTCTTGGGATCGACGATCACGGGCTTGCCGAGTTTTCGCGCGGCATCGATGGTGTGGCGGATCACGCGCGCCGTCAGCACGCCCTTGGCGTAGTCCGAAAGCAGCACGATGTCGGCGCGCGCGATCTGCGGCAGGATCGTCTCGATCAGCCTGGTCTCGATCTCGTCGGAGGCAGGCAGCGCCTGTTCCCAATCCGCGCGCAGCATGTGCGTGGAAAAATGTTCTGAGACAAAGCGGACTTTTCGCGTGGTCGGCCGCGACGGGTCGCACACCAGCAGGTTTTCGATTGCAGCGAACTCATCCAGCGCCGCCTTGAGCCGTGCACCGGCATCGTCCTCGCCGACGAGGCCGACGAAGATGCAGCGCGCGCCGAGAGAAGCGACGTTGCGCGCGACATTGCCGGCGCCGCCGATATGGATCTCGCTACGCTGTGCGGCGATGACGGGCGTCGGCGCTTCCGGCGAGATTCGCGACACCTCGCCATAGACGAATTCGTCCAGCATGATGTCACCGACGCAGAGCACCGTGCGGCCCGAAATGGCTTGCGCGAGAGCGTCGAAATCGAGAATAGGCGTCGGCATGGTCTTTGGGCCTCAGGTCCTTGGCCTCAGCGGAAGCGGTCGGGCCGGTCGAGATAATCCCCGACATAGGCCTTCACCGCGTCCTCGAGCGTCGTGAAGCCGCCGTTATAGCCGGCGCGGTGGAGGCGATCGACCTCGCTCTGGGTGAAGTACTGGTAACTGTCGCGGATCGGCTCGGGCATGTCGATGTATTCGATGTTGGGGCTGGTGCCGAGCGCCGCATAGGCCGCCAGCATCAGGTCCCTGAAGCTGCGCGCTTTGCCGGTTCCGACGTTGAAGAGGCCGGACACCGACGGCGTCGCGAGCAGCCACATGAGGACGCGCACGACGTCGTCGACATAGATGAAATCCCGACGCTGGTCGCCGTCTTCGATGCCTTCGCGATGCGACTTGAACAGTTGCACGACGCGGCCGGCCTTGACGTCGTCGAAGCGGCGCGCCAGCACGCTCATCATCGAGCCCTTGTGGTATTCGTTGGGGCCGAACACGTTGAAGAATTTTAGCCCAGCCCATTGCGGTGGCAGCCGATCGCGGTTCGCTACGCGCTCGGCAACAGCCAGATCGAACAGGTGTTTGCTCCAGCCATAGAGATTCATCGGCCGCAGTTTCTTCAGCGCCCGCAGTGAGGCGTCGTCGTCAAAGCCTTCCGTTCCGTCGCCATAGGTCGCCGCCGAGGAGGCGTAGACGAACGGCACCGCGTTCATCGTGCACCAGTCCAAAAGGCGCATCGACAGACGGAAGTTGGTCTCGATCACGAGGTCGCCGTCGGTCGCGGTGGTCGCCGAAATGGCCCCGAGATGGATCACAGCATCGAGCTTGCGGCCTTTCAGCCAGTCCAACAGCTCGGGCGGCGGAACGATATCCACAAGCTGGCGCTTGGCGAGATTGCGCCATTTGCCGTCGTTGCCCAGCAGGTCGCAAACCACGACGTCGCTGCGGCCGGCGTCATTGAGCGCGGCCACGACGTTCGACCCGATAAAACCGGCCCCGCCGGTCACCAGCAACATTCCGAAATCCCTGCCCGACTTTATGCGGCCCGATCCTGCCCTAGCGCATGAGCCGCCAAAGTGTAAGCGGTTTTGGGATTGAACGGCTGCCGGCTTTACCTGCCGGGCCGGAGCGGCTACCGAACCGTTATAACCGGTTCGCCTCGGCCCCTATCAAAAAATGAATAACGATTCGCAGTTAAGTGGAGATGTTGATCGGGACGACACACGCCCGATCCTGATCGTTCCCTACATGTGGATCGGTGATTTCGTGCGGAATCACACCGTGGTCCGCGTCCTGAAGGAGCGCTGGCCCAACCGGCCGGTCGATCTCCTCACCACATCCCTATGCGCCCCGCTGGTCGATTACATGCCCGGCGTGCGCGAGGGCATCGTCTGGGACCTGCCGCGCGGCCGCCTGGCCGTCGCCCGCCAGCTCGCCCTGGGGAAGCTGCTGCGCGAGCGGAACTATGGCACGGCCCTGGTGCTGCCGCGGACCTGGAAGGCGGCCATCGCGCCCGCCCTCGCCGGTATCCCTGAAAGGGTCGGCTTCGTCGGTGAGTTCCGGTTCGGCCTGCTCAACCGCTGGCGCTGGGGCGAGAAGAAGCTGCCCCGTTTCATCGACAAGAACGCCGCCCTGGCCCAGCCCGACGGGGCCCCCCTGCCCCCGGAATGGCCGGTGCCGCAATTGCGGGTCCCGGCCGAGGACGTCGTCCGCTGGCGGCAGGCCAACGGCCTCGGCGCCGGAGCCGCGGTGGCGCTCGCCCCAGGCTCGGTCGGGGTCTCAAAACGCTGGACGTACTATCCGCAGGCGGCCCGGCTCCTGGTCGAACGCGGGCTGGAGGTCTGGGTGGTCGGCGGCCCCTCGGAAAAGGGCCTCGCCCAGGAGATCGGCGCGGCAGGCGGCCCGGGCGTGCGTGACCTCACCGGCAATGATTTGCGCAACGGCGTCCTCGCCATGGCGGCGGCCGGCGTCGCGATCTCCAACGACTCAGGCCTGATGCACATCGCCGCGGCCCTGGGCACACCCACCATGGGCATCTTCGGCCCGACCAGCCCCTATCTCTGGGCACCGCTCAATGGCCTTGCCGCGACCGTCGTCCAGGACAAGAGCGTATTGTCGTGCCAGCCGTGCCAGAGCACGATCTGCAAGATGAACGACCACCGCTGCATGCGCGATATTGCGGCGAGCGAGGTGGTGGAGATTGCGCAGCGGGTGCTGGGTGAGGCTGGCATGCGGGTCATGACCTGACGGCCGTCGAGGCTGCGCCGATGATGACATCATGCCCGTGTTTTGCCCGACGAGTCAAATTTATTTCGTAAAATCCGCAACACATCGCACCAGCCGCCAAGCCATTGATTTCATTCTCCTCGGCTACTGTGCATGGGGTTGTTTTCGCAGTATTTGTTTCACAGCCCCAAGAGCAGTGCTCAGAGCAGCGGCCGATAGACGTCCCCGATCCGCACCGCTTCGGCATCGAGGCTGAATCGTTCGAGCACCCGCGCCCGTCCACGCTCGCCCATCGCCGCCGCGGCGGCCACGTCGCGCATCAGCGGCTCGAGTGCCGCGGCGAGCGCATCTGCGTCCCCCGTCGGGATCAGCACGCCGCTCACGCCATCCTCGACCACGAGCTCGGCCGCGCCCGCGCGTGCGGCGACGAGCGCACTGCCCGCCGCCATCGCCTCGATCAGCGTCAGGCCAAAGCCTTCGTTGCGCGAGGTGAAGGCGTAGATCGTTAGCCGCTGATACCAGCGCTGCACCGCTTCGATCGGCAGCTCGCCGGTGATGACGATGCGCGATTGCAGGCCGGCGGCCTCGATCCGCTTTTTGAGGTCATTGGCAAAGGGCGTCTGCTCGGCCGTGACCTGACCGACGATGACGGCGGTGAAATCCGGATAGTGCGGCAACAACCGACACATCGCATCGACGAACACATCGGTGCCCTTCTGCGCCCGCACGCGGCCGAAGCACCCGATGGCGTAGCGGCCCGGCAGCGCGGTTTCCGCGAAGGCGGCGGCGCGGTCAGTCGGCGGCGCATAGATTTCGGTGTCGACGCCGTGCGGGATCACGGTCGCTTTCACCTTCAGGAACGATGCGGAGAGATCTGACGTCGCGATGATCGCGTCCATGCGCCGGATCAACCAGCGCGTGATCCAGCTATGGTGCCGCTGCGCTGCCGAGGTGAACACGAGTTTCAACGGCCAGCCGAGCCCGCGCAACGCAACGCCCGCGATCATCTCATTGTTGCGCCGCGCGTGCCAGATCAGCGGCAGCTTGCGGCGCCACAGCATCAGGAAATCGGCAACGGTCAGCCGCGCGATGCCCGCCGGCGCATCGGAGCCGAGCCAGGCGGCGCGATACAGTTTCGCCAGTCGCGGGGCCACCATCCGGTTGGTCGCGGTGACCCCGGAATAGCGCCTGTGCAGATTTGGCACGATTACTTCGAGATCGCCTCGGAAGTTCGCCACGTCACGCTCCGTTTCGAAGATCCCCTATACGCAACATTAAGCATAGTGACCAGTTCAGCCGCACCGATACCCCCTCTTCACCACGCAAGCGCTAGGCTTTGCGCGTTGATCGAAGACGGGTGAGATCATGACTGTGCTAGTCACCGGCGGCGCCGGTTATATCGGAAGTCACACGGTCCTCGCGCTGGCGGAAGCCGGCGAAGACGTCGTCGTGATCGACGATCTCTCGACGGGTTTCTCCGCCTATCTGCCTGAGGGCGTGCCGCTGTTCATCGGCGATGCCGGCGACGAGAACCTGCTCGAAGGCGTGATCGCGCAGCACAACATCGAGAGCATCATCCATTTCGCGGGCTCCGTCGTCGTGCCGGATTCGATGCGCGATCCGCTCGGCTACTACCGCAACAACTTCATGACCGCGCGCAACCTGCTCAACGTCGCAGTCAAGCGCGGCATCAATCGCTTCATCTTCTCCTCGACCGCCGCCGTCTACGGCAATCCGGACCAGGTCCCGGTGCCCGAGCACGCGCCGACGCGGCCGCTCTCGCCCTATGGCTCCTCGAAGCTGATGACCGAGATCATGCTGCACGACGTCGCCGCCGCCTACGGCATGCAGTACGTCACCTTGCGCTATTTCAACGTCGCCGGCGCCGATCCGCAGGCCCGCATCGGGCTCGCCACCGCGGGCGCCACGCATCTGCTCAAGATCGCCGTGGAAGCGGCGACCGGCCAGCGCGCCAAGATCGACGTATTCGGCACCGACTATCCGACCCCGGACGGAAGCTGCATTCGCGATTTCATCCACGTCAGCGACCTCTCGCAGGCGCATCGCTCGGCCCTTGCCTACTTGCGCAATGGCGGCGCCTCGACGACGCTCAATTGCGGCTATGGTCGCGGCTATTCCGTGCTGGAGACCATCGACGCCGTGCGCCGGGTTTCGGGCCGCAGCTTCGCCGTGCAATACGCCCCGCGCCGGCCGGGCGACATCATGACCATGGTCGCCGACACCAGCCGCATCCGCGGACTGCTCGACTGGAAGCCGCAATACGACGACCTCGAGACGATCGCGGCCCACGCTCTGGCGTGGGAGGACAAGCTGTTCCACGAGCGCCACGGCGAAGTCCGCCACGCCGCCTCGGCCTAGATTCCATCCCGGCGCAAGCCCTTAATTGGGCTTGAAAAGCCCCGCTTTAGCGGGCACAGAGGCCGCATCGATCCCTGACGCGCGGGCAGGCTTTCCCTGTGCCGTCAATGGACTGCGGATGGCCCAGTTTCCAAAGAAAATCACCGACGATCCGTATGCGGCAGCGACCCTGATTCGCCGCCTCGTCACGGAACAGGGAGTCGTCTACTGGCGGCGCTACCTCGTCGCCTTCGCGCTGATGGCGGTCGCCGCGGGCGCGACCGCATGCGCGACCTATGTGCTCGGCCAGGTCATCAACCAGGCCTACGTCGACAAGAACATCCCGGGCATCGCGATGTTCTCCGGCATCACTGTGATCCTGCTCTTCATCAAGGGCGTGGCGACCTACGGCCACATGGTGATCCTGACCAAGATCAGCAACGCGATCCTCGCTACCAACCAGCGTCAGCTCTTCGCCAAGCTGATGCGCGAGAGCGTCGGCTTCTTCTCCGAGCGCCATTCCTCCGAATTCCTGGCGCGGCTGACGGCCGGCGCCAAGTCGATCACCGACGTGCTCAACATGCTAGTCAACGCCATCGGGCGCGACCTGTTGATGCTGCTCGCCATGATCGGCGTCATGGTGTGGCAGGACCCCGTGATGTCGTTCATCGGCCTCGTCGTGGTGCCGCCCGCGATGCTGGTGCTGCGCAAGCTGGTCAAGCGCATCAAGGGCCTCGCCTTCAACCAGTTCACCGGCACTGCCGACATCATGGAGACGATGCAGGAATCGCTGCAGGGCATCCGCACCGTGAAGGCATTCACGCTCGAAGACACGATGCAGAAGCGCATCGACGAGAACATCGCGATCGTCGAGCGCAACGCAAATAAGATGGCGCGCGTCGCCAACCGTTCCAATCCGCTGATGGAAATGCTCGGCGGTTTCGCCGTCGCAGGCTGCCTGATGTACGGCGGCTACAGCGTGGTCGCGCTCAACGCCACGCCCGGCGCGTTCTTCTCCTTCATGACGGCTTTCCTGATGGCCACCGAACCGGCCAAGCGGCTGGCGCGGCTCAACATCGATTTGAACAGCCAGCTTGTCGGCGCCCGCATGCTGCTCGAGGTGGTCGACAGCCCGGCGAGCGAGCACTCCGACGACGACAGGCCAGCGCTGAAGCTCTCCGACGCACGCATCGAGCTGCGCGACGTCAGCTTCGCCTACCGCACCGGCGAGACCGTGCTCAACCGCATGAGCTTCGTTGCCGAGCCGGGCAAGGTCACCGCGCTGGTCGGCCCCTCCGGCGGCGGCAAGTCGACCGTGCTGGGGCTGCTGCTGCGCTTCTACGAGGTAACGCAAGGCGACATCGTGATCGACGGCCAGTCGATCGGCGCGGTCTCGCGCAAATCGCTGCGCGCGCAGACCGCCTATGTCGGCCAGGACGTCTACCTGTTCCGCGACACCATCCGCAACAACATCGCCTTCGGCCGCCCCGGCGCGAGCGAGGTCGAAATCATCGACGCCGCGAAGGCGGCCTGCGCGCATGATTTCATCACGGGCTTCCCGCTCGGCTACGACACGCCCGTCGGCGAGCACGGTACGCAGCTGTCCGGCGGCCAGCGCCAGCGCATTGCGGTCGCGCGCGCACTGATCAAGAACGCGTCGATCATCCTCCTGGACGAAGCCACCGCCGCGCTCGATTCGGAATCCGAGCGGCAGGTGCAGGAGGCGATCGAGCATCTCTGCCGGAATCGCACCACCATCGTGATCGCGCATCGCCTGCATACCATCATGCACGCCGACGCCATCCTGGTGGTAGAGGGCGGCGAGATCGTCGAGCAGGGCCGGCATGACGAACTGCTCCGCCGCGGCGGCCGCTACGCCTCGTTCTTCCGCCTGCAGCATCACCATTCCGGCGCTCTGGCGCCGATCAGCGCAACCGCATAGAGTTCGTTCCACCTCAGAGCAGCGAGATCGCTAAATGAATGCCGCCTCCTACGTCATCCCGCTTCCGCCCCAGGCTTCGCTTCCCGTCGTCGGCGAGAGCGGCCGTTATCCGGTGCGCCGCATCTGGTGCGTCGGCCGTAATTATCTCGAGCACATCCGCGAGATGGGCAATGACGAGCGCGCCCCGCCGTTCTTCTTCGCCAAGCATGCCGACATGCTGGTGCCCGACGGCGCCACCATCCCCTATCCGCCGCTGACCAAGGATCTGCATCACGAGGTCGAGCTGGTCGTCGCGATGAAGAGCGGTGGCCTCAACATCCCCGCCGAGAAGGCGCTCGACCACGTCTACGGCTACGCCGTCGGCATCGACCTCACCCGCCGCGATCTCCAGATCGCCTCGCGCAAGAAGGAGCGCCCCTGGGAGATCGGCAAGTCGTTCGATCATTCGGCGCCCTGCTCGGCGGTGCAGCCGGCCTCGAAGATCGGCCATCCGGCCAAGGGCAAGATCTGGCTGACGGTCAACGGCAAGGAAGCGCAGAAGGGCGATCTCACCGAGCTGATCTGGAATGTGCCGGAGATCATCTGGCAGCTGTCGCAGCAGGTGAAGCTCGCCGCCGGCGACATCATCATGACAGGCACGCCGGCCGGCGTGTCGCAGCTTCAGCCCGGCGACAAGTTGGAATGCGGCGTCGACGGCATCGGCACGCTGAAGGTGAGCATCGGCCAGCCGGATTAGGCTCGAATTGCAGGGTGGATTAGCGAAGCCTAAATCCACCACTGTCTTTGCTGTGGCGCGCGGTGGTGGATTACGCTTCGCTGTCCACCCTACACACTACCAGGCTTTCACCGGCCGATCAGCATGGCTTGCCTGCGGCACACCACGGTTGAGCGACATGTGCGAATGCACACACAGCCAACCATCGCCATGTCTTGAAAACACCATCGTCGCCCGGCCGGGGCGCGCAAACGCGCTGCCATTGGGATGATAGCCCGTGCTCGTCCATGGCGCGATCACTGTCGCCATGGTGCCATCAGCGGACGCCAGAACGGAAGTCTGATCGAGGACGAAGCAGAAGTCGGCCGTCTTCGGCCAGACGTTATTCCATTGCGTCGAGACCCATTGATCGAGGCCGGGGATGACGTCGTTGTGCGTGCCAAAGGCCAGCACGGCCGGATGGAAGAGTGGCCGCGCCGAGGCGTAGTCGACCTCGCGGACGTAGCCCGCGAAGGTATCCAGCCAGGCGAGGAAGAACTGCTTCGTCTCGCTGTCGGCGGTCGGCAAGAGGACCATCACTTGCTCCATCTTCGGCTACTCGATCACGGCGAGCTTAGTTGCCATGGGAGAGACCATCCAGCAAGATGGACTACGTGAGCCCCGATGGAGATCAATCGACCAGCCGGCCTGATTCATGG
Source organism: Bradyrhizobium sp. 199 (assembly GCF_023073355.1). GTDB lineage: Bacteria > Pseudomonadota > Alphaproteobacteria > Rhizobiales > Xanthobacteraceae > Bradyrhizobium. The sequence goes on along the minus strand of NZ_JADPJI010000005.1, from coordinate 279,906 downwards.
AGCCAGACTCATGAGACGCCTTCTCCTGCTTGCGGCAACGCTTGTCGTCACCTGCGACGCCGCCAACGCGCAGTCCAGCAAGCCTTACGCCGGCCTCGAGCAGCGTCCCATCAAGGCGCTATCGCTGCAGCAGGTCGACGACCTCCAGACCGGACGCGGTATGGGCCTGGCGCTTGCCGCTGAGCTCAATGGATATCCCGGTCCCAGTCACGTTCTCGAACTCGGTGATCGCCTCGACCTGACCGCCGATCAGCGTGCCGAGGTGCAGCGCCTGTTCGATTCGATGAAGCAAGAGACCGTCCCCCTCGGCAATAAGCTCGTCGAGCAAGAGAGGGAGCTCGACAACCTATTCTCCGCTCGTGCGGTGACGCCGGATTCGCTCAAGGCGAGCCTCGTTGCCATTTCGGAAACGCAGGGCCTGCTTCGCGAGAGCCATCTCAAGTATCACCTGTCGACCGCTGCCTTGCTCAATCGGAGCCAAATGCAAAAATACGCAGAACTGCGAGGCTATCAGCACCCTGATGGCTCCGCAGGGCACAAACGCCATCACTAGACAGTGCCGACGGCGTGCTCGCTGCAATCCACCAATACTGAGGCAACGCGGCGACGGATTACGCTCCGCCGATCCACCTCACGCAAACAAGCGCGGGATGAGCGCAGAGCGACATCACGATCAGGCCGATGATCAGGACCGTCAGCGATTATTTCAGCGCGTGGTAGACAACGCCTGGAGGCCCTTGAAGGTCAGCCGCTTGGGGTCCGTGACGCCGGCGAGGTAAAGACGGCGGATGAAGGCGATGACGGCGTCGCGGTCGCAATCGGTCAGCGCGACGACGGCGTCGACCGCAATTCTCTGGGCTTCCATTGGGCTTGCCTCGGCCTTTCGAGTAACCCGGCCGAGACAGGCTAGGACTCCGCGGTTAATCCGGCGTTAACCGTCCGCCAGCTTGGCCGATTTCGGCAAGGCGGCCGCATACGCAACACAGCGCATTGCCGCCGGCACGATCAGGAATATCGCATCACGCCGTCGTCGATCCGGCCGAAGCGCAAAGCGACGATGTCGAGCGCGTAGTTCTGGTACAGCCGCCACGGCTGCTTGGAGCCCTGCTTCGGCATCTTGGCGACCGAGCGCTGTACATAGCCCGAGGTGAAATCGAGCGACGGCTGCGCGGTGATCTCGGGGTCGTCATTGTGCGGCACGCACTGACGGAAATTGTGCCGGTCCATGTAGTTGATGAGCCGGCAGACATATTCGCAGGTGAGATCGCATTTCAGCGTCCAGGACGCGTTGGTGTAGCCGAAGGCCGACGCCATGTTGGGCACGTCGGCATACATCATGCCTTTGTAGGTCAGCGTGTTGGCAAAATCGACAGCACGGCCATCAACGCTGATTTCGAGCCCGCCGACGACCTGGAGCACCAGCCCTGTCGCGGTGACGATGATGTCTGCAGCAAGCTCGCGGCCGTCCTTGAGGCGAATACCGTCGCCCGTAAATGTATCGATCTCATCGGTGACGACCGAGGCGCGCTGCTCGCGGATCGCTTTGAACAAGTCGCCGTCCGGCACCAGGCACAGCCGCTGGTCCCAGGGATTGTAGCGCGGCGTGAAATGGGTCGCGACGTCGTAGTCGGGGCCGAGCGCCATGCGGACGCCGCCGAGGATCAGGTTCTTCACCTTGTCCGGCCGGCGCCGGCTGAGCTGGAAGAAGAACATCCCCCACATCACGTTGCGCCAGCGGATGACGTGATAGGCAAGCCGCGTCGGCAGATTGCGGCGCAGCTTGTTGGCGACGGGATCCTGCGCCGGACGCGATACCACATAGGTCGGCGAGCGCTGCAGCATGGTGACCTGAGCAGCCTTCTTGGCGAGCTCAGGCACCAGCGTCACCGCGGTTGCGCCCGAGCCGATTACCACGACGCGCTTGCCCGCATAGTCGATGTCCTCGGTCCATTTCTGCGGATGGACGATGCGGCCGGCGAAATCAGCGGCGCCCTCGAACTCCGGCGTGTAGCCCGCCTCGTATTTGTAATAGCCCGAGCACATGAACAGAAAATTGCAGGTGAAGCGCACGAGCTCGGTCGCGCCCTCGCCCGTGATGCGCTCCGCTTCCACTGTCCAACGCGCATCCGGTGTCGACCACGCCGCGCGCTTGACGCGGTGGCGGAAGCGGATGTGCTTGTCGATGCCGTTCTCGGCGGCGGTCTCGCGCACATAGTTCAGGATCTGCGGCCCGTCGGCGATCGCCTTTGGATCGGTCCACGGCTTGAACGAATAACCGAGCGTGAACATGTCGCTGTCGGAACGGATGCCGGGATAGCGGAACAGGTCCCAGGTGCCACCGATGCAGTCGCGCCCCTCCAGGATAGCGTAACTCTTGCCCGGGCACCTGGTCTGGAGGTGATAGCCCGCGCCGATGCCGGACAGGCCGGCACCGACGATCAGCACGTCGAAATGTTCTTGTTGCATGGTTTCCTCCGCCGAGGAGGATTGTCCGTCCGTCATTGCTGGCCGTCAATTGGCAATCAGCCGCTCAGCAACTCCAAAGCGAGCTGAATTCCATGTGCCGAAACAATGAAGCCCCGGATCGCTCCGGGGCTTCGCGTCGATGATCGATCGGACCAGACGATCAGTAGCGGTAGTGGTCCGACTTGTACGGGCCTTCCTGCTTCACGCCGATATAGTCGGCCTGGTCCTTGCGCAGTTCCGTGAGCTTGACGCCGATTTTGGCGAGGTGCAGGCGCGCGACCTTCTCGTCGAGCGTCTTCGGCAACACGTAGACTTCCTTCTTGTACTTGCCGTCCTTATTGTTGGCGAACAGCTCGATCTGCGCCAGCGTCTGGTTGGTGAAGGACGCCGACATCACGAAGGACGGATGACCCATCGCGTTGCCGAGGTTCACCAGGCGGCCTTCCGACAGCATGATGATGCGGTGCTTGTCGGGAAATTCGATCTCGTCGACCTGCGGCTTGATGTTGGTCCACTTCAGGTTACGCAGACCCGCGATCTGGATCTCGTTATCGAAGTGACCGATGTTGCAGACGATGGCGCGATCCTTCATCGCGCGCATGTGCTCGATGGTGATAATGTCCTTGTTGCCGGTCGCAGTGACGAAGATGTCGGCACGGGGAGCCGCGTCTTCCATGGTCACGACTTCGTAGCCTTCCATCGCGGCCTGCAGCGCGCAGATCGGATCGACTTCCGACACCATCACGCGGCAGCCGGCCTGGCGCAGCGAGGCGGCCGAACCCTTGCCGACGTCGCCAAAGCCGGCGACCATCGCGACCTTGCCCGACATCATCACGTCGGTGCCGCGGCGAATGCCGTCGACCAGCGATTCACGGCAGCCGTAGAGATTGTCGAACTTCGACTTGGTGACGCTGTCGTTGACGTTGATGGCTGGCCACAGCAGCGTTCCGGCCTTCTGCATGTCATAGAGACGATGCACGCCCGTGGTGGTCTCTTCGGAAACGCCCTTGATGCTCTTGGCGATCTCGGCGAAGTAGCCCTTCGGCTTTTCCTTGAGCTGCTTCTTCAGAAGCGCGAAGAAGACTTCCTCTTCCTCGGAGCCGGGCTTGTCGAGGAAGGCGGTATCGCCGTTCTCGGCGCGCAGGCCGAGATGAACGTACATGGTGGCATCGCCGCCGTCATCGAGGATCATGTTCGGGTGACCGCCGCCGTGCCAGTCGAACAGCTTTGCGGTGTAATCCCAGTACTCCGCCAGCGTCTCGCCCTTGACGGCGAAGACCGGAATGCCGGCGGCCGCAATCGCGGCGGCAGCGTGGTCCTGCGTCGAATAGATGTTGCAGGAGACCCAGCGAATGTCGGCGCCGAGTGCTGCCAGCGTCTCGATCAGCACGCCGGTCTGAATCGTCATGTGCAACGAGCCCGCGATACGCGCGCCCTTCAGCGGCTGCTTCGGGCCGTACTCTTCGCGGGTGGCCATCAGGCCAGGCATCTCGGTCTCGGCCAGCGAGAGCTCCTTGCGGCCGAAATCGGCGAGCGAAATGTCTTTGACGATGTAATCGGTGAAGCCGGGCTTCGCGTTCATTGGGGGTTCCTAATCGATGAGTCTGGTGTCAGTAGCAAAGCAAGCTGAGCGTTTGTGGCACAGTCTTCTCCCTCTCCCGTTCTTACGGGGAGAGGGCTGGGGTGAGGGGCTCTATCCAAGCACTGAGCTTGCGGAGACTCCCCTCACCCGCCGCTTCGCGGCGACCTCTCCCCGCAAGGGGGCGAGGTAAGAGCAGTCAGAGCGCGCGCTTGAGCGGCTCGACGAGGTCGGTCTTCTCCCAGGAGAAGCCACCCTCGTTGTCCGGCGTGCGGCCGAAATGGCCGTAGGCCGAGGTGCGCGCGTAGATCGGGCGGTTGAGATCGAGATGGCTGCGGATGCCGCGGGGCGTCAGATCCATCGCTTGCGCCGCCGCCTTCTCGAGCTGATCCTCCGGCACCTTACCGGTACCGTGGGTGTCGATGTAGATCGACAGCGGACGCGCCACGCCGATGGCGTAGGCCAGCTGGAGCGTGCAGCGGTCGGCAAGACCGGCGGCAACGATGTTCTTGGCGACGTAGCGCGCAGCATAAGCAGCCGAACGGTCGACCTTGGTCGGATCCTTGCCGGAGAACGCGCCGCCGCCATGTGGGGCCGCACCGCCATAGGTATCGACGATGATCTTGCGGCCGGTCAGGCCGGAGTCGCCGTCGGGACCGCCGATGAAGAACTTGCCGGTCGGGTTGATGTGCCAGATCGTCTTCGGCGTGATCCAGTCGTTCGGCAGCGCCTCGCGCACATAGGGCTCGACGATGTCGCGAATCTGCTTGGACGAGATGTCCTCGACCAGGTGCTGATGCGAGACGACGATCTCGCGCACGCCGACCGGCTTGCCGTTTTCGTACTGCACGGTGACCTGGCTCTTGGAGTCGGGGCCGAGCACCTTCTCCTTGCCGGAATGACGGGCTTCGGAGATCAGGCGCAAAATCTTGTGGGCATAGAAGATCGGCGCCGGCATCAGATCGGGCGTCTCGTTGGTGGCGTAACCGAACATGATGCCCTGGTCGCCAGCGCCCTCTTCCTTGACCTCGCCCGGCTGCAGCGCATCGACGCCCTGGGCAATGTCGGCCGACTGCGGATGCAGCAGGATTTCGATGTCGCAGGTCTTCCAGTGGAAGCCTTCCTGCTCGTAGCCGATATCCTTGATCGCGTCCCGGACGACACCCTCGATCTGCTCGTTGGTCACCGACTTCGGACCGCGGGTCTCGCCGGCGATCACCACCTTGTTGGTGGTCGCGAGCGTCTCGCAAGCGGCGCGGATCTGCCAGGGGTCGATGCCGGCCTTGGGCCCTTCGCGGTAGAACAGATCGACGATTTCGTCGGAAATGCGGTCGCAGACCTTGTCCGGATGACCTTCGGACACGGACTCGCTGGTGAAGAGATAGGACGCGCGCATCAATAACCCCTTGTTCCGCCGCTAAACCGGCGGGCGTTTGCGATGTTTACCTGTGGATGGTGTCAATCACGCCGACGCGAGATGACGTAGGATTCGTCGAGAAACCAGAGCCCATTGTACTTTCGCAGCACGTCCCTGGCGGCATCCAGAGTGCGGCCGTTTTGAGTCATTTCTGTCAACCGGTCGTCCTCAATCTGAGCGACATACACCGCCGCATTCCACGCTGCAAAGGCCGTCGAGGTTCCGATCGTACCGGTCACCTCGTTGGGCAGCGCTTCCATATCATACCTGAAGATCGAGCGGTTATCCGCATATGCATTAAAATTTAAGTCGCGGCCCACCGATCCGAGTTCATACTTAACCGCGCGCAATAGCTCATGACGGCTCACCGCGAAAGGATTTTCTCCGGGCCAGATCGCCTGGATCATTTCCATGCCCGGATCCTGGCCGTGGGAGTGGATACCGATCAGCCGCCCCCCCGGCCGAAGCGCCCGGGCCAGGGGTGCAATGATCCGCTTGGCCCGGAAATTGACGGAGGACAGAGCGCGGTAGGGCTGGGACGCGATGACGAGGTCGAAATTGGCTTCGGTCTGGCCCGGCCGCGGAATGGTCGAATCCAGCAGGAACCTGTGGTCCTCGCGATACAGGACCAGAACCACTGGCCGTTCATACAGCGGCATGGAGGTGCGCGGGCTGATCGCGGCGCGCCAATTCTGCTCCAAAAACGGCCTCAGCTCTGCGATCTGCTGCTCGAACTCGCCGGATGAGGCGCCCCGCAGCGGGACCTCGTGCCAGACGGTCGCAGCCGCCGCCGCAGGCGATGCTGGCGTAAGCCAAGGCGCCTCCGAATAGAACATGTTGGTGAAGACGAACACCGACGCCGGATGCTCGAAAATGCGATCCGGCACCTTCTCGAGCGTCAGTCGCAGGTCCTCAAGACTGAGCTCCTTGCCGGCGACGTAGAACGGCATGTGTGGAAAGCGCTGATGGGTTGCGCGCAGCACGCGCGCCAGCACGGTGCCATCGCCGACGCCGGCGTCGAACATCCGCAGGGCCGGCGGACGCGGATGGATGGAGGCAAGCTCCAGGGCAACCCGATCCGCCACCACCCGCTTTTCGCTGCAGGTGTGGACGAAGAGCAGGTATTTCTGACGGTTCTCGAAGAAACGGAAATTACCGCGCGGGTCTCGCTTTTCGGGGGGCACCTGGAGCCCCCGCGGCGGCGGCACGCCGCCGGCCATGGATGCCGCCATATAGGCCTGAATCCGCTCCAGCGTGTCGATGGTGATGCGTTTGCCCTCGCGCAGGCGATGCACCAGTTTCCCATCGTTCACCGCGCGCCGGCCGAACGTCGATTCCGCCATATCCGCCTTGCGGCAGAACTCTGTGATCTGGCTCAGGATTTCGTCGTTTTTCATGGAGTGGGAAAACAGTGGGCAGGGAGGTTGGGACCTGCGTCCTAGCAAATTCTGCCCACTCAGGGAATAGCGGATCTGGCCGCGCACCGCGGTCCTCATCCGCTTTTGCCCAGGCGATCGCGCCGGCCAGCTCGACCAAGCTGCGCTTGACGACGGGGCGCAAACTCGCCGCTCCTCGCGCCATGCGCGCGCCGAGTCTAGAGTTCAGCAGATGACGACGCGTGGGTGCGGGCTGAGGTGGTGTCGGCCACGAAGAAAAAGCAGGTGCGTGGTCGAACCCGACGCGGCCGGGCGAGGTATTTCTCACGGCGAGCTGAGGGCGGGATTGCGCGCCCGCGGGTCAGGAGCGCCGCGCTATCGGCCCCACACTCACTTTCATCGCCCGGCCTTGACCGGGCGATCCAGTATTCCAGAGGCAGCGAGAGCTACGGAGAAGCCGCGCCGTTGGATTGCCCGCTTTGGCGGAATGACACCGAGCTAGCCGAGACTACTGGCCCCACACTTCCTTCGCGATCTCGACCGCTAGGCTCAGCTTGGCCCACTGCTCCTCTTCGGAAAGGATGTTGCCCTCTTCCGTCGAAGCAAAGCCGCATTGCGGGGAGAGTGCCAGTTGCTCCAGCGGCACGAACTTGGCGGCTTCTTCGAGACGGCGCTTGATGTCGTCCTTCTTCTCGAGCTCGCCGAACTTCGAGGTGATGACGCCGACCACGACGATCTTGTTGCCCTTGGGCAAGAAGCGCAGCGGCTCGAAGCCGCCGGCACGGTCGCTGTCATATTCGAGGAAGTAGCCGTCGTAATTGGTGCCGGCGAGCATGGTCTCGGCGACGGGCTCATAGCCGCCCGAAGAAATCCAGGTCGAGCGGAAATTGCCGCGGCAGACATGCGTCGTCACCACCATGTCGGCGGGCTTCTCGGCCAGCGCGTAATTGATGATGCGCGCATAGATCTGCTGCAGGCCGTCCGGATTGTCGCCGCGCTCGCGCGCCTTTTGCAATTCTTCCTGCGAACAGAGATAGGCCCACACGGTGTCGTCGAACTGGAGATAGCGGCAGCCAGCGTCGTAGAATGCCTTCACCGCCTTGCGATAGGTCTTGCCGAGATCCTCGTAGAACGCGTCGAGATCGGGATAGACGTCCTTGGAGATCGACTTGCGGCCGCCGCGAAAGTGCAGCACCGCGGGCGAGGGAATCGTCATCTTGGCGGTGACGTGGGCCTGGTCGGCGACCTTCTTCAGGAAACGGAAGTGGTCGAGCATCGGGTGGTCGTCGGGAAAGTCGAGCTGGTCGATCACCCGCACCGCGTCGTGCCGGGTCTGCACGCCTGCGAACTGGATGCCGGCGTCCGGATGAAACAGCTCGCAGCCGGTGAGCTTGGCGAGGAAGTCGAAATGCCACCAGGAGCGGCGGAATTCGCCGTCGGTCGCAAGCTTCAGGCCGACCGAGGCCTGCTTGTGCACGACCTTCTCGATCTCCAGGTCCTCGATCTTGCGCAGATCGTCGGCCGAGATCTCGCCCTTCTCGAGACGGCCGCGGGCTTCCTTGATCTTGGCGGGACGCAGGAGGCTGCCGACCTCGTCGGCGCGGAAGGGGGCTTTGGTTCGCTGCATTTCTTACTCCCTGGATATTTTGTATAGCGCTTTCAAGCGAAGTGGGCACCGGTTCGCGAAGAAAACGCGTCGGCAAATTAGTGGGCCGCCCCTGCGACGCCGAGGTGCCGTTCCAGGACCGAGGGGTCGGCCTTCAGCGCGGCGCTCGGAGTGTCGTGGACGATCGTTCCGCGCTCCAATATCACAACGCGGTCGGCCAGCCCCAGAATCTTTTGGGCATTCTGCTCGACGATGATCGAGCAGATACCGCCCGCCCGGGTGATGGTGCCGATCGCCTTGAGCAGCTCCTCCACGATGATGGGCGCGAGCCCCTCGGTCGGCTCGTCCAGCAGCAGCACTTTCGGGTTGAGGGTAAGCGCACGGCCGATCGCCAGCATCTGCTGCTCGCCGCCGGAGAGCTGGTTGCCGAAATTGCTTCGCCGCTCCTTCAACCGCGGGAACATCTCGTAGACTTTCTCGACTGTCCAGGGACCGGGCTGGGCCACCGCGGTCATGTTCTCCTCGACCGTGAGCGAGCGGAAGATGTTGCGCTCCTGCGGCACCCAGCCGATGCCGGCGCGCGCCCGCTGATCGGGCCGGAGCGAGGTGACATCGGTGCCGCCGAGCGCGACGGTCCCGGAAAAGCGGCGGGTGACGCCGACGATGGAATTGATCAGCGTGGTCTTGCCGGTGCCGTTGCGGCCGAGGAGCGCCAGCACCTGCCCCTCGGCGAGGCGCAAGCTCATCTTCGGCAGCACCACGGCCTCGCCATAGCCCGCGCGCAAAGCCTCGATCGCAAGCAGGTCAGACATTGACCGCCTCCTCGCCGAGATAGACCGCCTTGACCTGCGGATCGCGCGCGACCTGCTCGGGCGGGCCCTCGGTGAGTAGCCCGCCCGAGACCAGCACCGAGATGCGGTCGGCGAAGGAGAACACGAGATCCATGTCGTGCTCGATCAAGAGCACCGTGACGTCGCGCGGCAGGCTGCCTACGACGGCGAGAATATCGTGGCGCTCACTCTCGGGCACACCGGCAGCGGGCTCGTCAAGCAGCAGCACGCGCGGCTTGGCCGCGATCGCAACCGCGATCTCGAGCAGGCGCTGCTTGCCGTAGGGCAGCGTCACGGTCTGGTCATTCATGACGTCGAGCAGATGGAAGCGCGAGAGCAGATCTGAGATCTCGCCGTTGACGTCGCTGCGGGTGCCCATCCGCCGCCACCAATCGCCGCCATGGCCGAGGCGTTCGGAAACGGCAAGACCGATGGTCTCGAGCGGCGTGAGATCGGAATAGAGCTGGTTGATCTGGAAGGTGCGCGACAGGCCGCGCAGCACGCGCTTGTGCACGGGCAGATCGGTGATGTCCTGGCCTTCGAGCAGGATGCGGCCCGAGTTCGGCTTGAGCACGCCGGTGAGCTGGTTGATGACCGTGGTCTTGCCGGCGCCGTTCGGGCCGATCAGCGCATGGCGGGCTCCCTGCTCGATCTTCAAGGACAGGTCGCGGGTGACGCGCAGGCCGCCGAACTGCTTTTCGAGATTTTGGGTTTCGAGCGCGATGGTCATGCCTCGCTCTCCGGCACTGCGACGACGGCCTTGCGCCCGGCGACCTGCTTGATGATCAGGTTGGGCACGTACAGCACCCAGCGGTGCAGACGCTGGCGGCCGACCAGCACCATCACGACCAGCACGAGGCCGATCCAGAACTGCCAGTATTGCGGCGTTATGGTGGAGAACAATTCCTGGAGCATGCGGAACACCACAGCGCCGATCAGCCCGCCATAGAGATAGCCGGTGCCGCCGATGACCAGCACCAGCATCAGATCGGCCGAACGCTCGAAGGCAAAGACGTCGAGCGAGGCGATCGCCGTGGTCTGGGTGAACAGCGCACCGGCGATGCCGGCATAGAACGCCGCAAGCGTGTAGATCGCGATCAGGCGTCGGGTGACGGGGATGCCGATAGCGGCGGCGCGCAGCGGATTGTTCTTGATCGCACGCAGCGACAGGCCGAAGGGCGAATGCACGACGCGGCGGGCGAACAGGAAGAGCAGGAACAGCACGGCCAGCGAGTAGAAAAAGCCCGCCTTGCCGAACATGTCGAACGGGATCTGGCCGAGGATCGGTTGCATCTCGATACCCTGCAGGCCGTCGGTGCCACCGGTGATGTTGGAGAAGCGCTCGGCGAGCGCCTCCAGCAGCAGGGCGATGCCGAGCGTAACCATCAGGCGCGTGAGGTCGACGCCGCGGATCACCAGGAAGCTGGTGGCGAAGCCGAGCACCATCGCGGCAAGGCCGGCGACGATCAGCGCCAGCACGGGTTCTTTGACGATACCGTGAAGCGCAAGTAGCCCCGCAGCATAGGCGCCGACGCCGAAGAAAGCGGCATGGCCGAGCGAGACGATGCCGGCATAGCCGAGGATGAGATCGAGCGACATCGTAAACAGCGCCAGCCGCAGGATGTCGGTCATGATCAGATAGCGCGTCGGAAATGCGAAGCCGCAGGCCAGCACGACCAGCCAGAAGGCGATTTCGCCGTAGTGCCAGCGCGCTTGGCGCTGGGCGTGAAAACCGACATCGGAAGCAGCGCTCATCGGCGAACTCAACGGGCGGCTGTGCGGCCGAACAGGCCGTTCGGACGCCAGATCAGGATCAGGATCATCATGGTGTAGATCACGAAGGGGCCCATCTTCGGCACGTAATATTTGCCGGCGACATCGCCGATGCCGAGCAGGAGCGAGGCCAGGAACGGCCCTGTTATCGAGGAGGAGCCGCCGACGGTCACCACGATCAGGAAGTAGATCATGAACTTCAGCGGAAAGTACGGATCGAGACCCAGGATCTCGGCACTCAGCGCGCCGCCGAGGCCTGCGAGCCCGCAACCAAAGGCAAAGGTGAAGGCGAATACCTGCGGCACGTTGATGCCGAGACCGCTCGCGGCACGGGGATCGTCGACCGCGGCGCGCAAGCGGCTGCCGAAGCGCGTCTTGGCCAGCACCATCTGAAGAGCGATGGTGAGCAGACCGCAGATGACGATGATCATCAGGCGATAACGGCCGATGCCGACGCCGAATACGTCGAACTGGCCTTGGAGCGCCGCCGGCAAATTGATGAAGACGCGCGAGGAGCCCTGGATGTAGTCGACGGCGGCGACCGACATGAAGGTCAGGCCGATGGTGAACAGCACCTGGTCCAGATGGCTGCGCGCATAGAGATGGCGGTAGAGCGTGCGTTCGAGCACGATGCCGATCGCCGCGGAGGAGATGAAAGCCAGCGGCAGTGCCGCGAAGAACGGCCAGCCCATCCGGTTGACCAGCACCATGCAGACATAGCCGCCGGCCATGGCGAAGGCGCCGTGGGCGAGATTGACGAAGTTCATCAATCCGAGCGTAACCGCGAGCCCGCAGGCGAGCACGAACAGCAGCATGCCGTAGGCAACGCCATCGAACAGGTTGGTGAGGATTGAGGTCATCGAGTGTCGAAGATCATCTCAAGTGTGGCTAGGGTCGTGCTGCGCTCCCTCTCCCGCTTGCGGGAGAGGGTCGGGGAGAGATTGTCTCAGCAAAGGGACAGCCCCTAGTGGAAGAGCCCTTACCCGACGCTTCGCGTCGACCTCTCCCGCAAGCGGGAGAGGTGAAGCAAGCACGTCACTTCTTGGTCTTGCCGAGATCCTTGACGGCTTCGAACGTCGCGAACTCGACGTTGTAGAGCTCGCCGTCGACCTTCTCGACCTTGCGGATATAGATGTTCTGCACGATGTCGCGGGTCTCGGGGTCGATCGAGATCGGGCCGCGCGGACTCTCCCACTTCTGGCCCTTCATGGCCTCCACCAGCTTGGTGCCGTCGGTGTCGCCGTTGGTCTTCTTCAGAGCCTCGTAGATCAGGTGGATGCCGTCATACCCGCTCACGGCCATGAAGCCCGGACGATTGCCGAACGCCTTCTTGTAGGCCGCGACGAAATCCTTGTTCATCTGCGAGGGGTGCGCCGCGGAGTAGAGATGCGCGGTGACGGTGCCGAGCACGGCATCGCCCATGTTGTTGAGGAGGTCGTCGTCGGTGACGTCGCCGGGTCCGATCACCTTGATGCCGGCCTTGTCGAGGCCGCGTTCGGCATATTGCTTCATGAAGTTGCCGCCCTGGCCGGCCGGCACAAACACGAAGATCGCATCGGGCTTGGCGTCCTTCATGCGTTGCAGGAACGGTGCGAAATCGGGATTGGCGAGAGGCGTCTTGACCTCTTCGACCACTTCGCCGCCGCCGGCGGTGAAGTTCTGCTTGAAGAAGTTCAGCGCGTCGTTGCCCGGCGCATAGTCCGAGGTCAGCGTCGCCACCTTTTTGATGCCGTTTTTCACCGCCCAGTCGGCGATGATGGTGGAGGACTGCGCCAGCGTGAAGCTGGTGCGCACGATATAGGGCGAGCGTTCGGTGATGATGGAGGTACCGGCCGCCATTACGACTTCCGGGATCTTGGCCTGCGTCGCCAGCGGCGCGGCCGCGAGCGCGGCCGGCGTCACGCCAAAGCCGGCGATGAAATGGACCTTGTCGTTGACGATCAGCTCCTGCGCCGCGGTCTTGGTCTTGTCCGGGATCGCGGCGTCGTCCTTGAGGATGATCTCGATCTTCTTGCCGGCGACGGTGTCGCCCTTCTGCTGCATGTACAGCTTGATCGCGTTTTCGATCTGCTTGCCGGTCGAGGCCTGGCCGCCGGTCATCGGCAGGATCAGGCCGACCTTGACGCTGTCCTCGGCCTTGGCAGGCACGATCGCCGCAAGGCTCACGATAGCCGCAACGGCGGCGGCCCAAGCAGCCTTGTGAGACAATTGTTTGCCTTCGAACATCAGATGTCCCTCCCCTTCATTCCTGACTCTTGTGCCCTGGACCGAGTGCCCGGTCCTTGCCTGAAAACTAAGCCCGTGCGCGGTGATAATCGCGCGCCACATGGGCGTCTTTCGCGCCCTCCTTGTCAATCGGACGTTTGGCGACCCTTCGGCTTAAGCCCGGCGTTCCATGTCCCACCGACGGGAAGCGGTGCCGCGGGTTACGCCGGAGTAACTCGACAACGATTACGACGCGATCATTTGTACGAATGTACAAAGAAAATGGACTTGTCAACGAAAACCCCCGTCGCCGACCAAGTCATGTTGTCGCGAGCTTCACATCGTAGTCCAGAAGTGGCAGGGGCCGCGTGCATGGAGGATTTCGTCTTTCCTTTGCAGAATTCGGACATCTGACGTCCCGCCGGCCCAACTCGGTAATAAATTACCTACCTCGAATAAGTCTATTTTACCTTGTTGAAGGCTACTCTTCTTTCCGCTGGCCCGAGCTGGCGTCCAATGACCGAACGCGTGCGCGCCCCGACAATGTCCAAGACTTTTCGTTCCGCCCTCCTCCTCGTCGCGCTCGCCGCGGGGCTGTCCGGCTGCGGGACGGTCAACGAAAAACTCTCCGCCGGCATGGGCGACTACGTCCCGCAATGGGCCGGCGGCCTGCCGGCCGATGCCCCGCCGCGCGTGGGCACGCCGCAATACGAGGCCTACATGCGGGAACGCGAACGCAAGCGGCTGCTGCCGGCGGCGGATCGCGAGAAGGAAGAGCAGGCGCAGAAGAGCGCGACGGGGGCTACGTCGGCTGGCGCGGTGCGGTAAGGGGCGAATGGCGAATAGGGATCCGGTTCTATTCGCTACTCACTACTCATTAATCCACGAACACCACGGTCTTGCGGCCGTTCAGGATGACGCGCTCGTCCAGATGGTAGCGTATCGCGCGGGCGAGTACGCGACGCTCGATGTCGCGGCCCTTGCGGACGAGATCTTCCGGCGTGTCGCGATGGCTGATGCGCTCGACGTCCTGGTCGATGATCGGGCCCTCGTCGAGGTCGCGCGTGACGTAATGCGCCGTGGCGCCAATCAGCTTGACGCCGCGCTCATGCGCTTGGTGATAGGGTTTTGCGCCCTTGAAGCCCGGCAGGAACGAATGGTGGATGTTGATGCAGCGCCCCGACAGTTTTGCCGACAGGTCATCCGACAGGATCTGCATGTAGCGGGCGAGCACGACGAGATCGGACTTGGTGGTGTCAACGAGGTCCATGATCTGGCCCTCCTGCTCGCGCTTGCTGTCCTGGGTCACGGGCAAATGGTGGAACGGGATGCCGCTGAAATCGAGCCCGGCATAGACCTCGCGCGGATGATTGGAGACGATCGCGGTCGGGATCATCGGCAATTCGCCGATGCGCCAGCGATAGAGAATGTCGACCAGACAATGGTCTGACTTCGACACCAGCAGCATCACCTTGCGATGCGCAGCCCGGTCGCGCATCTGCCAATCCATGCCGAACCGCTCGGCGATCGCGGCAAAGCCGGTCTGCAGCGCCGACAGTTCCACGGCAAGATCGGCCGCGGTGAACACCACCCGCATGAAGAACTTCTTGGTCTCGATGTCGTCGAACTGCTGGGCGTCGAGGATGTTCTGTCCGTTGTGCGCGAGGAACGTCGACACCGCCGAGACGATGCCGGGACGATCCGGACAGGACAGGGTCAAGACATATTGATGATCGGGCATGTTGATGAACAGGCTTGGTTCTTGATGAAGGTTTGGGCAAAGGCTCGGAACGATCGCGATTGCGCCCTCCTCTATCACCGACCCCGCCCTTGCGCCAATCCCAAGCGCGGAGTCAGGATGAACGGACCATTGCATTGACTGACCTGGAGTACGCCCATGGCCGACCGCTTGAACGGCACCCGCATCCTGATCCTGGAGACACGCGAGGAGGCGCAGTTCTCAAAGCTTCTGGCCGAGCAAGGCGCCGAGGTCGTGCAGTGCCCGATGTTCACTATTCACGATGCACCGGACCCGGCCCCGGTCGAGGCCTGGATCCGCCGCGCCATCGACAAACCCCTTGATGATCTCGTGCTGATGACCGGCGAAGGCCTGCGGCGGATCATGAAGCTTGCCCGCGCAAGCGGGTTCGATGCCGATCTTGTCGCGGCGCTCGCCAAGACGCGGAAATTCACCCGCGGTCCGAAGCCCGGCAAGGCATTGCGCGAGGTCGGCCTGGACGCGCAGCAGACCACGGAGAAACCGACCACCGAAGGCGTCATCCAGATGCTGGGAAAGCTCGATCTGAGGGGCAGACGGCTCGGCCTCCAGCTCTATCCGGACAAGGACCACAGCGCGCTGACCGGCGCGCTTGCCGCGCAAGGCGCCGTGGTCGATCCCGTGCTGCCCTATGTCTACGATTCCAGGGCCGCGGACGCCAATATCATCACGGCGATCGACGACATGGCCGCCGGGCGGATCGATGCCCTCGCGCTGACCAATCTCGGCCAGGTCCGCCGTCTGATCGAGGCCGCGAAGGCGCATGGCAGCGAGTCCAAGCTGCGCGCCGGCCTCGAACGGACACTGATCGCGTCGGTCGGCCCGGCGGTGTCCGGTGAACTCGCCGCGCACGGCCTGCGCACGGACGTCTCGCCGGCGGAGGAGGCCTATTTCATGCGCCCGCTGATCTCGGCGATGGCTGCGGCCCTGGCGGAGCGAAAGCCGGCGGCGCGCTGATTTGGGCTTACATCGCGGCATTGCCAACGAGCACGAACGGCGCCCAGATGCCGGGCTGCGCATTCGCGCCGCCCTTCGCGATCAGGGCCGAGATCGAGCGACGCAGCGCCTCGGCGCGGCCGATTTCGGGCTGCGCGTTGATTGCATCGATCGTGCCGGTCGTGATGACCACAGCTGCATCGGAGTTGACCGCCCAATGCGAGACCAGCAGCGCCCGCGTGCCCGCATAGAAGAAGGCCCGCGCAAGACCTGAGAAGGCCTCCGAATTAGCCGCCTGGCCGCCGGCCGTATTACACGCCGACAGGATCACCCAGTCGGCATCGAGCCTGAGGCCCGAAATCTCCGACGACGAGAGATAGCCGTCATCCGCTTGCGTCGCAGCCATTGGCGGGCTCAGGATCAACCCGGGCTCGATCGAGCCGCGCACCTGTCCCGCAAGCGCACCATGCGTCGCGAAATGCAGGATGCGGTATTTTGCGAGCTCGCCGCTTTGGCTGAACGTCTTCATCTTCGTCTCGGACGCATCATTGCCGAGCACGACATCGGCTTCGACAGGCGCGAAACTATTGGCCACCGCACACAATTCGAGCGCGGTTTCCGGCAGCGGCATCTGGCGCCTGAGCTGCGCAAGGTCGGCCGTGCCGCCCGACAGCGCGTCGACGCCACGCAAGCTCCTTTGCGCGACCTGGCTCGCCCGTGCCGGGATGGCGGCGCAGGTCTGGATCTGACGCGCGAGTTTGGCGCGCGAGATCGAAAGCTCGCTGCGGCCATCGCCGTCGAGCGTCGGATTGCCGACGCCAAGGAACGGTTTCGATGCCGCGCTCCTGCGCGCGACCTGGCGTAGCGCCTTGAGGCTGGAGACGGAGGGCAAGACCGTCGTCGCAAATCGCTTGACCAGCCAAGGTGCCTTGCTGAGGTCGCCACCTGCCGCGGGCTTGTCCGTCAGCAAAACCTGGAAAGGCAGCGTCGCCAGTGGGCCCGACGGCACCAGGATCAGCTCCTTGCCATCGATCTCGCGCGCCACCGGACCGAGCAAGGTTTGGTAAAGTGCAAAGGCGCCCTCCTGATCGAACAGCAACGGCTCGTCAGCGCCCAGCGGAGTGTTGCGGCCGAGTTTCTGAGGGCATATTGATGCCTTGTCCAGCCAAGCCTCCGCGTCGAGACCGCAGCGCAGCCTGCCGACGGCCTCGTTGAGCTGCCTTTCGCCGAGATCGGCCGCATGCCAACGCACATCCGAGCGCGTCACCATCCAGACGAAAGTGGCACGCGAGGTCGTCGTGAACAGCACCATCGCCTCGTTGGGGCGAAGCTGCTTCTGGACGTCCTCGATCGCGATAGGGGTCCTGGTCACCAGCGCCGCATAGTCCGGAAACCGGGTGGCGATGGTGCGATCCAAATCCCGGATCTGACCTGCAATGTCCGCGGCACGGACGCGGAGCGCTTGTTCTGCCGCCGCATTGCGCGCGGCATTGGCTTGCGAGATCGCCGCCACCAGCAACTTGTCGGTCGCGACCGCTTGCGCGCCGAGATCCTGCCGTTCTCGAACGCGTGCCGCGAGTTCCCCGCGGCCATCCGCGACGCGGGCCGACATCCCCGCGATCGCGCGCGCTGCCTGCTCGTCACCGATCCACTGTGCCGCCTCGAACGCCTGCGACCGCAACGCGGCCTTCTGCTCGTCACTGGCGCGAGCGAGGTTGTAGGCGGCAACGATCAAGCCCGGATATGGATTGGTGTCTTCACGGGCCCTGAGATCGCCGCGGCCTTCTTCGCCGAACTCCGCGGCCCGGCGGCCGTTCTGGATCGCAACCGCACGCGCGAACGCGTCACGGGCCTGCTGCCAATCCTTCAGATCGAGAAAATGGGCGCCGAGATTGGCAAAGCTGCTGGCGGCATCAGGATGCGTGTCGCCGAGAGCGCGCGGGCGGATATCCAGCGCGCGTTTCAGCAGCGGCTCGGCCTCCTGCGCCCGGTCGGTGCTGTCCAGGATGACGGCCAGATTGTTCAGGCTGTTCGCGACCAGCGGATGGGAGGCGCCCAGGGCAGCTTCGCGCAGCGCAAGCGACCGGCGGGCGAACGGTTCGGCCTCGGCGTACCGATCGCCGTCCCCCATGAGCGTCACCAGATTGTCGAGAGCGATCGCAACGTCGCGATGGCCAGGACCGAGGGCTTTCTCGCGAATGGCAAGCGATTTGCGTAAGAGCTGCTCGGCCTCCTGCTTGCGATCGAGATGGGTCCAGGCCTCCGCGAGATTGTTCAGCGCCGTCGCCACGTTCGGATGCGCCGTTCCAAAGCTCTTTTCCTGAATGGCGAGCGCCCGTGTCAGCAGCCCCTCGGCCTCCGCATCCCGGCCCTCGCGCGAGAACACCAAGGCGAGATTGTTCAGGCTCGCGGCGACGTCAGGATGATCCGGCCCCAGCGCCTTCTCCCTGATGCCCAGGGCTCGCCGGGCCAGTTGCTCGGCCTCCTGAAGCCGGCCCTGCGCGCGCCGGAGCTCACCGAGATTGCTCAGCGTTGCCGTCAGATAGACGCTGTCGGGGCCATGCTGCTTTTCCTGGAGAGCGAGCGCTTCGGCAAAGTTTGCTTCGGCCTCGTGCAACCGGCCTTGCGCGCGATGAACCTCCGCGATGTTGTTCAGGGTCACCGGGATCATGATATCGGCCTGTCCCGGCGACTTCCTGAACCCCGCAAGGGCGCGACTGAACATGTCGAGCGCCTCGGTCTCCTTCATCTGACGGTGACGGAGATTGCCGAGCTGCATGCGCGCCAGCGCCGTCGTCAGATGATCGGGGCCGAGCACGCTCTCGTCGATGGCGATGGCGCGGGACATATCCCTCTCAGCCTCGCTCAGCCGGTTCAGGCCGAGCTCGATCTGGCCGAGCGTACCGAGCACGGCGGCGACATCGGGATGATTGGGTCCGAGGCTCTTCTCGCGAATCGCAAGTGCCCGCCTCAGCACGGCTTCGGCCTCGGTTGTCTCGCCTTGCGCCTGGAGCGACTGACCCAGTACCACCAGTGTGGTCGCCGTCAGCGGCGACTGTCGTCCCGAGCTCTTCTCGGACTCGGCAACGAGCTTTCGTGCCAGCCGCACAGCCTCGCCATAGCGGCCTTCCTTGGCCAGCGACGTGATGCGCTGCATCAGCGACAGCATGTCCTGTGGCCCAGCCCGGCAGGACAACGCGAGGACGCTCGCGAGAATCAGGGAACCCAGAAGCCGCGCGGCAAACCTGTGCCAACGTACCCACATGCTGTGATCGCTCCGCTCCCCCGAGCCCGGCGGCCCTTAGGGCCACAGCAAGATGAAAACTATGTGACCGCGTCATATGTCGGCGCAAGCGGCAACCGGGAGCCCCGTACGAGCCGGGGTCTGCGCAGCCAGCCACGTCCGTGCCGGGGGGACCGGCGCGCTGGAATGGTCGCGCATGGCGGCATGCGGCAGCTTCGATTGACAGCGGCATCACCGGCGCTACGTTCTCGCCCAGAAGAAGAAACAGGGCAAAGGAATCGCCGTGACACGCGTCATCGTGCCTTGAGCACATCCGCACGATCTTCCGCACTCGCGCCATTCCGCATCCGCAACTATCGCTTCCAGTGGCCGTCCGACCTGCTCACCTCCTGGGCGTTCGAGGTCGAGACGCTGGTGCTCGGCTGGTACATCCTGGTCGAGACCGGGTCGGTGCTGCTGCTCACCGTGCTTGCCTCGCTCCAGTTCGTCGGGACATTGGTCGCGCCGGTGTTCGGGATGATCGGCGACCGCATGGGCCATCGCGACCTCCTGGTCGTGATGCGTCTGGCCTACACCGTGCTCTCGTCAACCCTCATGGTTCTGGCACTGACCGGTCATTTGTCGCCGCTGAGCGTGATGATCATCGTCGCGATCATGGGCGTGATTCGCCCTTCGGATCTCGGCGTCCGCGGCGCGCTGCTTGCCGAGATCATGCCGGCCGAGCAACTGGTGGGCGCCATCAGCGTTGCGCGCACCACCCAGGACAGCGCTCGCATCGCCGGAGCGTTGACGGGCGCCGGGCTGTTTGCCCTCCTCGGCATCGGCCTCGTCTATGTGGCCATCGCCTGTCTCTACTTCTCGGCCGCGCTTCTCATGCTCTGCCTGACCCGGCCGAAAAGGATGGTCACCACGAGCGACCTTCCCGCGAATAGCCACGCCATTTCCCGATTGTTTGGCGACCTCAAGGAGGGGATGGTCTACGCCTGGAACGGCCCGGGAATGCGCGCTGCGCTCTGCGTCGCCTTTCTGGCCAATCTCACCGCCTTTCCTTTCACCGGCGGGCTACTGCCCTACATCGCGCGGGAGATCTTTCAGACCGACCAGACCGGCCTCGGCTATCTCTCGGCGAGCTTCGCCGTCGGATCGCTGATCGGCTCCATCACGCTCAGCCTCGTCAGCGGACTGCGCATTGCCCGGCTCCTGATCGGCGCGACGCTGGCCTGGTACGCCATGCTGCTGGTCTTCGTCGAGATCAGAACCATGCCGGTGGCGATGGCCTGCCTCGTCCTCGCCGGCATCGCGCAGAGCATGTCGATGATCTCGGCAGCGGTGATCCTGATGCGAACGGCGAGCGCACATCTGCGCGGCCGCGTTATGGGCGTTCGCATGATGGTGATCTATGGCTTGCCGCTCGGACTGCTGGCCGCCGGCACCCTGATCGACATCATCGGCTATTCCGCGACCGGCTCGCTTTATGCCGCCTCGGGGATCATCGCGATGCTGGCGATCGCGATCCGCTGGCGTGCTGACCTCTGGCCTGCGCACGCCCCCGCCAATGCGCGCTAATCCCCATACCCGCGCAACCGTTCGATATCGAGGATGGTGACGCCACCATATTCCAGCCGCAGCAGTCCCTCCTTCTCCAGCCGGTTCAGGGCGCGATTGGCGTTCTGGCGGGACATGCCCGAGAGCGCGCCGATCTCCTCCTGGGTAATCTCCAGATGCGCCGTCGATTCCGGATAGAGGATCGGGTTGTACAGCGAGGCGATACTGCGGGCCAGACGCGCGGTGGCATCCAGCGTGCGGTTGACCTCCAGCATGCCGATGAACTGGCCGAGCCGTTCGTTGAGCTGGCGCACCAGGAAGCGGTTGAAACCGACGCTGTTCTCGAACAGCCACATGAAGGCGCTGCGTTCCATCAGGGCGACGCGGCTGTCGCGCAACGCGACCACGTCATAGCGGCGCGGCTCGTTCTTGAGCACGCTGCCCTCGCCGAACCAGGCTCCTGCCGTCAGCCCGGCAAGGCTGGTCTCCTTGCCGTCCCGCGAGATCCCGCCCATGCGGGCAAGCCCGCCCACCATGCCAGCCCAATAGACAAAAATATCGCCGCGCATGAACACGGTCTCGCCGGTGCCGTATGACCGCTCCGTGATTCCAGCACGCGCGACCTCGATCTCCGCTTGCGTGAGCTCGCGCGACCAGGCGGCGACGCGCTTCAGATGCTCTTCTGAAATCATGATCTCGCCGCCAACCGCACCGTTTCGTCGCTCCGCCCTCTGCTGCAATGCAACATGATGATCCGACCGCCATCCGACGAAAGATGAAGGTCACTGCCGCCCGGCAAACTTTGTCGCAGAATTGTCAGCCGGGAGACATTTCAAAATAGCGGTTTCCCCTATTGAGGACCACCTCGGGCGATGCGGCTTTTGATCCCAAACGGGGACAAGAGTGGCGCGGCTCCGGTCGAGACCATCTGTTGCATGGCCTCACCGGCACCGCCGTACTAGGATCGCCGGGCAGGAACGGACGAAGAGCGCCGCTAAAGTGCGCCATCACCGGGAGGGTTTGGTTTGGTGGCTACCAGTCTTGAAGTGCGCGGCGTGTCCTTGCGATTCGGCGGCGTCCGCGCGCTGACCGACGTCAGCTTCGCCATCAATGAGGGCGAGCTGTTCTCGATTATCGGCCCCAACGGCGCCGGCAAGACCTCGATCGTGAACTGTATTTCCGGTCGCTACAAGCCGACCGAAGGCCAGCTGTTCTACCAAGGCCGCGACATCACCGGTTTGACTCCGAATGCTCGCGCCTCGCTCGGCATCGGCCGCACCTTCCAGAACCTGGCGCTGTTCCACCACATGAGCGTGCTCGACAACATCATGGTCGGCCGCCATCACCTCCTGAAGAACAATTTCCTCACGGGGTCGCTGTACTGGCTCACCGGCGCGCGCAAGGAGGAGCTCGAGCACCGCCGCAAGGTCGAGGAGATCATCGACTTCCTCGACCTCCAGTCGATGCGAAAAGCCACCGCCGGCACCCTCTCCTACGGCCTGCGCAAGCGCGTGGAGCTCGCCCGCGCCATGGCGCTGGAGCCCCGCATCATCCTCCTCGACGAGCCGATGGCCGGCATGAACTTCGAGGAGAAAGAGGACATGGCCCGCTACATCGTCGACCTCAACGAGGAGTTCGGGATGACGGTGGTGATGATCGAGCACGACATGGGCGTGGTGATGGACATCTCCCATCGCGTCATGGTGCTGGATTTCGGCAAGAAGATCGCCGAGGGCGATCCGGCGGCCGTGCTCGCCGATCCCCACGTCAGGCGCGCCTATCTCGGCGAGGAGGACGAGGTGCTGGTCGATCCCGACGATGCGCCGCCAGCGCAGGAGAGCGCGGCATGATGGATTACGCAGGCCGCGTCGCGCAGGCCGATACCTATCCGAAGATGCTCCGGCTCAATGCGAAGGAGCATGGCAACGAGATCGCGTTGCGCGAGAAGGATCTCGGGCTCTGGCGGCTGTTCACCTGGAGCGACTATCACACCCGCGTGCGCGACTTTGCGCTCGGTCTTCTCGAAATGGGCCTTGGCCGCGGCGACGTCATCGGCATCATCGGCGACAACCGGCCGGACTGGGTGGCGGCGGAAGTGGCGACGCACGCCATCGGCGGCCTCAGCCTCGGACTCTATCGCGACGTGCTCGACGAGGAGGCCTCCTATCTCCTCAACTATGGCGAGGCGCAGCTCGTCTTCGCCGAGGACGAGGAACAGGTCGACAAGCTGCTCACCCTTGCCGAGCGCGCGCCGAAACTGAAGCACATCATCTATTCCGATCCGCGCGGGATGCGGAAGTACGTCGACCCGCGGCTGATGTCGGCGGAGACGTTTGCCGAGCTCGGCCGGGCACGTGCCGCGCGGGAGCCGGAGCTTTACGACAAGCTGGTCGATGCCACCAAGGGCGAGGACGTCGCGATCCTCTGCACGACGTCGGGCACCACCTCCCATCCCAAGCTCGCGATGCTGGCCGCCGGCCGCGTGCTCGGCCACTGCGCCACCTATCTCGCCTTCGACCCCAAAGGCCCGGACGACGAATACGTCTCCGTGCTGCCGCTGCCGTGGATCATGGAGCAGGTCTACGTGCTCGGCAAAGGCCTGTTGTGCCGGATGAAGATCAACTTCGTCGAAGAGCCGGATACGATGATGAACGATCTGCGCGAGATCGCGCCGACGTTCGTGCTGTTCGCGCCCCGCGTCTGGGAGTCCATCGCCGCCGACGTCCGCGCCAAGGTGATGGATGCGACGCCCTTCAAGCAGCGCCTGTTCGACATGGGCATGAAGTCGGGTCTTGCCGCCCTTGAACGCGGCAAGCGCTCTGGCCTTGCCGACGCGATCCTGTTCCGCGCGCTGCGCGACCGCCTCGGTTTCACCCGGCTGCGCTCCGCCGCGACCGGCGGCGCGGCGCTCGGCCCCGAGACCTTCAAGTTCTTCCAGGCCATGGGCGTGCCGCTGCGCACGCTGTACGGCCAGACCGAGCTGCTGGGAGCTTATACCTTGCATCCCGAGGGCAAGGTCGACCCTGACACCACCGGCGTGCCGATGTCTGACAAGGTCGAGATCCGCATCGACAATGCCGACGTCCATGGCGTCGGCGAGATCGTGGTGCGGCACCCGAACATGTTCCTCGGCTATTACAAGAATCCCGAAGCCAGCGTCGCCGACATCAGGGACGGCTGGATGTTGTCGGGCGATGCCGGCTATTTCAACGCCAACCAGCAGCTTGTCGTCATCGATCGCATCAAGGATCTCGCCGAGACCTCGCGCGGCGAACGCTTCTCGCCGCAGTTCATCGAGAACAAGCTGAAATTCTCGCCCTATATCGCCGAAGCCGTGGTGCTCGGCGCAGGCCGCGACGCGCTCGCGGCGATGATCTGCATCCGCTACTCAATCATCTCCAAGTGGGCGGAGAAGAACCGCCTTTCCTTCACGACCTATAGCGATCTCGCCTCGCGGCCCGAAGTCTATGCGCTGCTTCACAATGAGGTCGAGACCGTCAACGCGACGCTGCCGCCGGCGCAGCGCATCTCGCGCTTCCTTTTGCTCTACAAGGAGCTCGATGCCGACGACGGCGAGCTCACCCGCACAAGAAAGGTGCGCCGCAGCGTCATTAACGAGAAATACGCCGGCATCATCGACGCCATCTATCGCGGCGATGCCGACATCCCCGTCGACACCGTGATCCGCTTTCAGGACGGTACCACGCAGCGCGTCCGCACGACGCTGCGCGTGGTGGATCTCGGCGGGCACGGACACATGGCGGAGGCGGCGGAGTGATTTCTTTTTACAGGGCGCTGTCAGCCGATGCGCCCTCTCCCCTTGCGGGAGAGGGCATCTCCGCCATCACCTACACCCTCACTCGGGTGAGGGGTCCTCTCGCCGCACCGCCCCTGCCGAGAGAACCCGTCACCCGTCTTCGCTTCGCGAAGCCACCCTCTCCCACAAGGGGAGAGGGGAAGAGCGCGCCGGACTTCTCAGCGAGCATCACTGCATGAACACCGCCTTCCTCATCCAGCTCCTGGTCAACGGCCTCGTGGTCGGCACGCTCTATGGCGTGGTCGCGATGTCGTTCGTGCTGATCTACAAGGCGACGCAGGTCGTCAATTTTGCGCAAGGCGAGCTGCTGCTGGTCGGCGCCTGGGTGTGCTGGGCCCTGCTGGCGAAATACGAGGTGCCGTTCTGGATCGGCATGCCGTTGACACTGGTGTTCATGTTCGTGTTCGGCATTGCGGTCCAGGTCCTGATCCTGCGGCCGATGATCGGCGAGCCCATCATCTCGGTCATCATGGTGACGATCGGGCTCTCCACCGTGCTGCAGGCGACGCTGAAATGGATGTTCGGCGTCAATCCGCAGCCGTTCCCGCGCGTGTTCGAGAGTCAGTCGGTCAGCCTGTTCGGTCTCCAGATCCAGACCGTCTATGTCATGAGCCTTGTGGTGTCGGTCGCGATGATGATCGGCATGGCCTGGTTCTTCCGCGCCTCGAAATATGGCCTTGCGATGCGCGCCACCGCCTTCAACCAGCAGGTCGCACAATCGCTCGGCATTTCCGTCAAGAGCGTGTTCGCGATGGCCTGGGCGATCTCGGCGACGGTATCGGCCGTCGCAGGTGTCGTCGTCGCGGTCGTGAACGGCGTGTCGTCGGGCCTTGCCGGCTACGGCATCAAGGTGTTTCCGGCGGCAATCCTCGGCGGACTGGACTCCGTCGGCGGCGCCGTGCTTGGTGGCATCATCATCGGCTTGCTCGAGAACGTCGCGCAATATGTCGACAGCGAGTATCTGCACTGGGGCAATCTCTACGAGATCGCGCCGTTCTACGTCCTAATCATCGTGCTGATGATCAAGCCCTACGGCCTATTCGGCACCCATGACATCGAGCGGATCTGACCCATGCCCGGCCCTGCCCTCATTCCTGCTGGTGATTTCCGCACCTCGTACGCGGCGGACACCACGATCTTCCCGACCACGACCAGCCGCAACTTCGCGATCGCGGGCATGCTCGCCCTGTGCTTCGTGCCGCAGTTCTTTGGCGGATACTGGCTCAGCATCCTGATTCAGATCGGTATATTTTCGATCGCGGCACTCGGCCTGAATATCCTCGTCGGCTTCACCGGCCAGATATCGATCGGACACGCCGCCTTCTTCCTGCTCGGCGCCTTCACCTCGGCCTACATCTCCAACAACGCGCCGATCCCCGTATTCTTCGCAATCCCGCTCGCGGGCGTCGTCACCGCGCTGGTGGGCCTGATCTTCGGCATTCCGGCGGCCCGGCTGAAGGGGCTCTATCTCGTCATTGCGACGCTCGCGGCGCAATACATCCTGCTCGACTTCTTCTCCCGCGCCGAGTGGTTCACCGGCGGCTCCGTACCGGCCAGCGCAAACCCGTTCTCGATCTTCGGCTACACGCTCCGCGGCGACAAACAATATTTCTACGTCGTGCTGGCCTATGTGCTGGCCAGCTACGTCCTCGTCACCAATCTGATGCGAACCCGCGACGGCCGTGCACTGGTGGCGATCCGGGACCATTATCTCTCCGCCGAGATCATGGGCATCAACCTGACGAAGTACCGGACGCTGTCGTTCGGGCTCGCCGCCTTTTTTGCCGGCATCGCAGGCGCGCTCTATGCGCATTACCAGCTCGTGGTGTCGCAGGAGGGCTTCGGCATCGAGCGCTCGATCCTGTTCCTCGCCATGATCATCATCGGCGGCACCGGCTCGATCATGGGCACCCTGATGGGCACCGCCTTCGTGGTGTTGCTGCCGGAGGCGATGGAGTTCATCAGCCACTATTTGAAAGGCGGCGCGATCGACAAGGCGCTGTCGCTTAACACCAACATCACCTTCCTGCGCGAGATCGCGATCGGGGTGATCATCATCGCGTTCCTGATGTTCGAGCCCGACGGGCTCGCGCATCGCTGGCGGCAGATCAAGGCGTACTGGAAACTCTACCCGTTCTCGCATTGAGCGCGGCAACTTCACTTGAACAATAAAACCGGAGGAACCGACCCATGACGATGAAGTCCCTTTTGAGCACCGCATCGCTCGCCATCGCGATCGCCGCATTTTCGGCCGGCGCACAGGCGCAGATCGCAATCGGGCACCTCGCTGATTATTCCGGCGGCACCTCCGACGTCGGCACGCCCTTCGGCCAGGCCGTCGCCGACACCTTCGCCTGGGTCAACAAGAACGGCGGCGTCGGCGGCAAGCAGCTCAACGTCGACACCAACGACTATGGCTATCAGGTGCCGCGTGCGATCGCGCTCTACAAGAAGTGGTCGGCGCCGGAGAGCAAGGTCGCAGCGATCATGGGCTGGGGCACCGCCGACACCGAGGCGCTGACCGGCTTCCTCGCCCAGGACAAAATTCCCGACATGTCCGGCTCCTATGCTGCCGCCCTCACCGATCCCGAAGGCGTCAGCGGCAAGGCCAAGCCTGCGCCCTACAATTTCTTCTATGGCCCGAGCTATTCGGACTCGCTGCGCGCGATGCTGATCTGGGCCGCCGAAGACTGGAAGGCCAAGGGCAGGTCCGGCAAGGCGAAATTCGTGCACATGGGCGCAAACCACCCCTACCCGAACGCGCCCAAGGCTGCCGGTGAAGCGATGGCGCAGGAGCTCGGCTTCGAGGTGCTGCCGCCACTGGTGTTCGCGCTCGCGCCGGGCGACTATAGCGCGCAGTGCCTGAGCCTGAAATCCTCGGGCGCCAACTACGCCTATCTCGGCAACACCGCCGCCTCCAACATCTCGGTGATGAAGGCCTGCAAGACCGCCGGCGTCGAGATCCAGTTCATGGGCAATGTCTGGGGCATGGACGAGAACGCCGCCAAGACCGCAGGCGACGCCGCCAACGGCGTGATCTTCCCCTTGCGCACCGCGGTGAGCTGGGGCGGCGATGCGCCGGGCATGAAGACGGTAATGGAGATCTCGAAGATGTCCGATCCCAGCGGCAAGGTCTATCGTCCCGTGCACTACATCGCGGCCGTCTGCTCGGCGCTGTACATGAAGGAGGCGATCGACTGGGCCGCCAAGAACGGCGGCCCCACCGGTGACAACGTCGCCAAGGGCTTTTACCAGAAGAAGGATTGGGTGCCGGCCGGAATGGATGGCGTCTGCAATCCCTCGACCTGGACCGACAAGGACCATCGCGGCACGCTGAAGGTTGATCTCTATCGCACCAAGATCTCGGGCGCGACCGACGGCGACCTCAACGATCTCATGGCCAAGGGCACGATCAAGCTCGAGAAGGTCAAGACCGTCGAGCTGCCGCGCAAGCCAGAATTGCTGGGCTGGTGAGATCAACCTCGAGCGTCATGGCCGGGCTTGTCCCGGCCATGACGCCCGACCTCGCGGCATGAAGTACGTCGGTGCCCGGAACGAGCCCGGGCATGACGAGCGCAGTAACTTGGCGGCAACAAAATGACCGACACCCTCGAAACCTCCCGCGCTAAGCCGACCGTTGTGGTCCCCGCGCCGCCCCTCCTCGCCGTGCGCAACATCGAGGTCGTATATGATGACGTCATCCTGGTGCTGCGCGGCCTCAGCCTCGACGTGCCCAAGGGCGCGATCGTGGCGCTGCTCGGCGCCAACGGCGCCGGCAAGTCGACGACGCTGAAGGCGATCTCGGGGCTGCTCAAGACCGAGGACGGCGAGGTCACGCGCGGCGAAATCGTGTTCGAGAACGAGCGGATCAACGGCATTGACCCCGACAAGATCGTTCGCCGCGGCATCTTCCAGGTGATGGAAGGGCGGCGCATCGTGGCCGACATGACATCCCTGGAGAACCTCAAGCTGGGCGCCTTCACCCGCAGGGACCGCGAGGTCGGCGCGGACCTCGACATGGTCTTCAATTATTTCCCGCGCCTGAAGGAGCGCACCGGCCTTGCCGGCTATCTCTCCGGCGGCGAGCAGCAGATGCTCGCGATCGGCCGCGCGCTGATGGCACGCCCGAAGATGATCCTGATGGACGAGCCGTCGATGGGCCTGTCGCCGCTGCTGGTGAAAGAGGTGTTTTCGATCATCCAGAAGATCAACCGCGACCTCGGCGTGACCATTCTCCTGGTCGAGCAGAACGCGCGCGCCGCGCTGTCGGTGGCGAGCCATGGCTACATCATGGAGCAGGGTAAGGTCGTGCTCGACGGCACCGCCGATGAGCTGCGCGACAACGAGGACGTCAAGGAATTCTACCTCGGCGGCGCGGGCGACCAGCGCAAGAGCTTCAAGAACCTCAAGAGCTTCAAGCGGCGCAAGCGCTGGCTTTGACGTAGCGTTTTCAAGCGAAGCGGGACCGGTTCGCGTGAAGAAAACGCGCCAAAAAGAGAGACGCTTAAGCCAGAACCTGCTCAGCTTCCGTGACGGCGCAGAGAACATGATAGAACGACGACGCAGGAATGGTGTCGACCAGCGACTTGCCGTCGCGATCGAACTGGTCGTACCAGCCGCCCCTCACGGGATGGCTGAGATAATGCCGTTCGAGCCGCACCAGCGCCGCGCGCGCCTCGTCCGCTGCGCCCGCCTCGCCGGATTCGGCCTGCGCGATCCACGCCTTCGCGATCTCCGTCTGCGGCCACAGCCGGCGCGTGCTGCGGCGGATATTGCCGATGTCGTCCCCCTCGTCGATCAGGCAGCCCGTGGCCTCGTCACGATAGCGCAGCGCGGTGGCCAGGAGTTCAGCGCGGCGCTGCCCGGTCGGGCAGCCTGTGATGCGTTCGAACCCCTTCAGCAGCCAGACCCATTCCGCCTGGTGCCCCGGCTCGACGCTGACCCGCTCGATCTTCGACCAGTCCTCCTCGAAATACTCCGTCAGGATGCGCTTCTGCCTGTCGTAGAGATTCGCCAGGAACAGCGCGAAGAACTCGCCGGCTCGGTTCTGGAACGACAAATCGTGGGTCGCGTCGAAGCACGCGATCATCGCCTCGAACAGATGCATGTGCGGGTTCTGCCGGCGCGGCAGCGAGACCGGAAGGCCTTCGTGCACGCCCCCATGCGGCGAGCGGAGTTGGTCGTCGAGAAAGGCGAGCAGCGCATCGATCTCGGCACGAACCTGCGCATCCTGGTCGAGCGCATAGACGGTCGCGAGCGTGAACAGGATGAAGGCGTGGTCATAGGCATCGCGCCGGCCGTCGAGCACCACGCCCTCCGGCGTCAGCCGGTGCACATAACCCGGCCGGCCGTCAGGCGCTTTGGCTTTGGCCAGCAGATGCTCCAGCCCCTTCAGCGCAATGGCGCGCCCCTCAGGGTACCAGCCCATCTGCGCCGCCTTGGCGTAGCACCAGATCTGGCGGGCCTGCACGAACACCCGCCGCGGCGCGGCCGAATCCGCAGTACCATCGCGGTGCAGCCGGTCGATGAAGCCGCCCTCGGCATGATCCCAGCCTACCGTCGACCACAGCGGCAGCGCCTCGTCGACCATGCGGCGCTTCAGGCGCGCGACGACGTCCGCAGCCTCATTCGCCGCAATGCTTCCCTTGTCCGCCATCGGGTCCCCTTTAGGCCTGACCAATGGCGGTCTGATACCCATGCCGGTGGCGACGCGCAACGGATGCCAACACGGAAAGAACAGCCATGACCGCCCATTACGACGCCCGCGAGACGCGTGAGCCAGCAGCGCGCGAGGCCGACCTGTTCTCCCGTCTGCCGGAGGTGCTGCGGGCTGCGATAGCCGCCCCGGCCTATGCCGAGCGGCTAAGGGGTCTCGATCCCACGGACGTGACCTCTAGAGCGGCACTGGCGAGCCTGCCGGTGTTGCGGAAGTCGGACCTGCCCGCCCTGCACAAGGCCTCTGCGCCCTTCGGAGGCTTCGTGGCCGCGGCCCCCGGCTCGTTCGCCCGCCTCTTCACCTCGCCCGGCCCGATCTTCGAGCCGGAGGGACGGCAGGCCGATCCCTGGCGCGGCGCAAGGGCGCTGTTC
Source organism: Bradyrhizobium sp. 199 (assembly GCF_023073355.1). Classification (GTDB taxonomy): domain Bacteria; phylum Pseudomonadota; class Alphaproteobacteria; order Rhizobiales; family Xanthobacteraceae; genus Bradyrhizobium. The sequence continues at coordinate 249,248 of NZ_JADPJI010000005.1, read as the reverse complement.
GCGGCCGGGTTCCGCCCCGATGACGTCGTCCTCAACACCTTCAGCTATCATCTCACCCCTGGCGGCTTCATCTTCGATGCGTCGGCGCGTGCGCTTGGCTGCGCCGTGATCCCGGCAGGGCCCGGCAATACCGAGCAGCAGTTCGAGCTGATCGAGGCCTACCGGCCGATTGGCTACAGCGGCACGCCGGACTTCCTGAAGATATTGCTCGATGCCGCGGCGAACTCGGGCCGCGACGTCTCCTCGATCAAGCGCGCGCTGGTGTCGGGTGCCGCGTTCCCGCCTTCGCTGCAGGCCGAGATCAAGGCGCGCGGCGTCGACGCGTACCAGGCCTTCGGCACCGCCGATCTCGGCCTCATCGCGTTCGAGACCGAGGCTCGTGAAGGCATGGTCGTCAACGAGGACCTGATCCTGGAGATCGTCAAGCCCGGCACCGGCGATCCCGTGGCCCCCGGCGACGTTGGGGAGATCGTGGTGACCTCGCTCGACCCGCATCATCCCTGGATCCGGCTCGCTCTCGGCGACCTCACCGCAGCGCTGCCGGGCGCGAGTGCTTGCGGTCGCACCAACATGCGCATCAAGGGCTGGATGGGCCGCGCCGACCAGACCACCAAGGTCAAGGGCATGTTCGTCCGTCCCGAGCAGATCGCCGAGATCGGCAAGCGACATTCCGAGCTCGGAAGACTGCGCCTCGTCGTCACACGACAGGGCGAGGCCGACGCGATGACGCTGAAAGCGGAAACGGCGACCGTGAACGACGCCCTGCGCGAAGATGTTGCAGCCAGCTTGCGCGCCGTGACGAAACTCGGTGGCAGCGTCGATCTGGTCGGTCCCGGCGTGCTGCCGAACGACGGCAAGGTGATCGCGGACGAGCGGTAGTGCTGATCTCGTCCTTGATAACAGCGATTATTTCGACAAAACTGCGAAAAACCCCCGGAATATCCGGGACTTACGCGCCTCTGGCGGGCGGCGGGTGGAAAATAACAGCGAATTCCGAACCGCTATCAGGGAATTCACAAGCAAAGAACAGGGAATCGGCTGAGCCGAAGCAGGGAAAAGCCGATCAACGGCAATGGAAATGGAATGGCGGGAGAGTTCTCGGGCTTGCGCGTCGAGCGATCCCTCCTCACGTGAATGCAGCGCATTTTGTCACGCCCTTGTGATGGAATTCGAGAACGCGATGGGAGGCCTCTACATTCGCCAATTGGACTCGCCCGCTACCCCCATAGCCCTCCGAATCCGCAATATCGGATTTTGACCGTTTACCACCCCGGTGCGCCGCGCTGCGCTGAAGCTCCATCTTGAGCTAGCGTTTCTCCGGACCAGCGAACCGAAGGAGAAACGAACATGGGTGTCCCGTTTGATCAGCAGCGGCTTCAAGACGATTCGCCATGGCACGTCCGGCACGACCTTCCCACCAAGAAGGGCCGCGGTCGCCCGCCCAACCATCCAGCGCTGGAGGACTTTACCCTTGAGCAGATCGACAGGATCTATCCGTGGCTTTGCCGGCGGCTCAAGGCAGATCAAGCGGCCCCATTACGCACCGCAGATCATATCGCGACCAGCGAGCGCGCTTACGGCCTGTTGGCATCTTGGGCACATAAGCGCCTCAAGAATATCGATTGGAAGAGCCTCCGGAATAAGCACACTCATTGGAAGAATGGGCGCCTACATCCCGACGACCGCTGCAGGGATTCGGAGGACTTCGAAGCGGAGATCGAGCGCCAGTTCCCGCGTCCTCCCGTTCGTGCACCGTAACCGCTAATTTCCGTGAGCGAATTCGGCCGCCTCATCTGCAAAAACCTCCCGGGGCATTCCGCCTCAAGCGAACTCAATTCGGGAGAGAACCTTTGCAGATCGAGCAGCTGTCAATTGACACTTTAAAGTCCTACGCCGGCAATGCCCGCACCCATTCGGCGAAGCAGGTCAAGCAGATCGTACAGAGCATCGAACGGTTCGGGTTTAACAACCCCATTCTGGTCGATGATGAAGGCCAGGTGATTGCAGGTCATGGACGTCTTGCGGCGGCAAGCCTGCTGAACCTTCAGACCGTCCCCTGCGTGCGCCTTTCCCACCTGAGCGAGACCGACAAGCGGGCCTACATTCTTGCGGACAATCGCCTTGCAGAAAAGGCGGGTTGGGATAATGAGATCCTTGCCATCGAATTGAAGCAGCTCGCTGACGTCGGATTCGACCTCGATTTGACGGGCTTCGAAGCTGCCGAGGTCGACTGCATTATCGAGAACTTCGACGAGACCAGCGATCAGCCAGAGAACCGGATCCCGGAGCGCGGTGATGCTCTACCCATCAGCCGCGTCGGGGACATGTGGCGGCTGGGAAAGCACGCCCTTTTCTGTGGGGATGCGACCGATCGCGCGGTCTACGACACCCTCATGGATCGGGAGCGGGCCGAGTTCGTTTTCACCGACCCACCTTACAATGTTCGCATTTGCGGAAATGTCTCGGGCCTCGGCGCTATCAAGCATCGTGAATTTGCCATGGCGTCGGGCGAGATGAGCGAGGAGGAATTCACCACATTCCTCTCCAAGACCTTCCGGTTGCTTTGCTACTACTCGAAGGACGGCTCGATCCACCAGATCTGCATGGACTGGCGACATATGCGGGAAATGTTGAATGCGGGCGATAAGCATTACGCGGAGCTCAAGAATCTCTGCGTCTGGAACAAGTCCAACGCCGGGATGGGATCGTTCTACCGCTCCAAGCATGAGTTCGTGTTCGTCTGGAAGAATGGCTCTGGCGCGCACACCAATACCTTCGAGCTCGGTCAGCACGGGCGTTATCGAACCAACGTCTGGGATTATGAGGGGGCAACCAGCATGAAGGCGGGGCGCCTCGAGGAGCTGAAGCTTCACCCGACGGTCAAGCCCGTAGCCATGGTGGCCGATGCCATCAAGGACTGCTCAAAGCGCGGCCAGATAGTCCTTGATCCCTTCTGCGGCAGCGGAACGATTCTGATTGCAGCGGAAAAGACCGGTCGCGTTGCCCGGGCAATCGAGCTTGACCCGGCCTACGTCGATGTCGCGGTGCGGCGTTGGGAGCAGTACACCGGAAAGAAGGCTCTGCTTTATCCCATGCAGGAGACTTTTGAGGAGCTTGCGGAGATTCGGGCGGCTTGACCCACTCGCCTCACAGCGCCCTGCGATTCAAGATGAGATGGCCGCTCGCGGCACCAACCTCGCTCCGCTGATAGCGCAGCTATTATCGTGAGCGCCTATTCGGTTTCGAGCTGCTAGTTCGTCCTAAACTCGCCAACCCATCTCGGAATAGCAAATGGACGATGAAATCGACTCCCATAGGCCTCAAACGCTTGACGAGCTTCAGGCGCCCTATGAGGTCGGCTATAAACAACCACCGAAGCATTCGAGATTTCCAAAGGGCCGATCAGGCAATCCAAAGGGGCGACCGAAGCGGCCTGAGGGGATCTTGATCCGCGATATATTCGATAGCTCTCAGATGTTGAAGGATGGACGCAAGATCTCGACACGAGAGGCATATCTGCGACAAATTTTGAGGGGAGCGATTGAAGGCAAGGCAACCGCGTTCCGGATTTTTCTGAAGTTGATGCAGGCCGCCGGACTTTTTCGCAACGAGACCTCAAAGCATCCGCACATCATTTACTACGACGATCACACTCCGTCGGACTTTCCAGAGAGCTACGCGGCGTGGAAGCGAGAGAACGCTTTAAAAAGGGCAACCCAGGCTGGCAAAACGGAAGCGGTTCACGAGCCTGCGGGAGAACCGGGGTCTGGCGGCGCTAAGCCCAAGATCAGGAACAACGCATCGAAGCCCCGCCGCAAGACCTCCATTGCGGAGGACGACAATATGATCGCGCTATTCAAGCGGCTTGTGGCCGAACGTAGGACAATCAACCAGAATGGCAGTAGCCGCAGCGTGACTTTGGCTGAACTCATTATCTTGAAGAACTGCAACGCGGCCTTGCAAAACGATGCAGCAGCATTCAGCAACATTCTTCGCTTGGCCGAGCAAGGTGGCGAATTTCTCGATCGCGAGGATCCTGCTAAGGTACCTAAGCCGCTGATCATGCCACGCAAGCGCTTCGAGACCACTGAAGAACTCCTAGCTTTTTATGGCGCCAGCATTGTTGAACTACCCAAAAAGCCCGCATTATGAACCGCAGATATCGTTCAGGTCCCAAATTGCGGCGACGGTCAACCGGGGCCAAATCAGGCTGCTCACTGACTTTGCGACAGCTAGGTGGAGGCAAGCGCATCCAGCACTGCGCAGCCTGTTATATATTCGACCCGGACGTTACGAATAGCGGCGAGCTGATGATACGTATGGCCGCGCGAGCAACCATTCAACGCTAGCCAAACAGCCTAATCAGCAATTCATCTACCCCGCTCAAAACCTCAAAGGAAGTCTTCCCCACGTCGCGGTGCATGGGACGTTCGAGCTTCTGCCCGCTACTGTCTCCCCGCGTATGCCGGCTGACCTTCGAGCCCAGATCCGGCAGCCGTGCTCCTGGCTGGCCACCGAGCCAAAGGTAACGCTCGAACGCCAACGTGCGCTGGTCGACCTCAAGCCAAATGACACAGCCGCTGGGCTTATCAACCAGCCGGGTGCTGACGGTCACGTGCCGGACGGCCGAGCCGGAAAAGGTCGACTTCAACTGGACATGGCGGAGGAGCCCGTTGGCTTCCAGCACGATGTCGTAGCCACCTCGATCCACCTCGCTCTTGAGCACCTCGATGTCGTGGCGGCCCTGCCGCCAGCGGGCGGCCATGAGCTCCCCGAGCAGCAGATGGAAAAGCGCCTGCTCCCGCACGCTGGAGGCGCAGGAATGCAGCGTTAAGGGATTCTGATTCAGTTCAACTAGCACTGTGGAACTCCTTGAGTTGAGCCATGCCTGCAGTTGCGCTCCGCCCGCCGCACAAGTCCAGCGTACAGCGCGCCTCGCCGCTCAGGTTCGCACCTGAGGGTTAATCTAATCCTATTTTGGGATAATCCTGATACGGGATCAGATTTACTGCCGCCGAATCAATGCGCCTGGCGGCCAATGGAAAAGTCGCTCAAATCCGCCGAATATGCCCGCTTCATTGCACTTCTTGTCGCAACGCGGCACAAAGCGGGCATCCGCCAGCAGGCTCTAGCGAAGAAGCTGCGCAAACCGCAGTCCTTCGTCGCGAAGTATGAGGGCGGGGAACGCCGTCTGGACTTGATTGAGTTCATCGTCATCGCCGAGGCGTTGGGGGCCGACCCGATCAAACTGCTGCGCCGGCTCCTGAGAACCAGGACGAGTTAGGCAGCCCGCAGGGCCGCGCTTCGGCAGCCCCGGATCATTTTGTGGTGCAACACGCCCAGATTGAGCCAAAAGATTGCGCGAAATCCACTGGACTTCCCGGCAGATCAGAGCGTGCGTGGTTTACCAACCAAGCAGCGGGCGGATATGGATAAAAATCGATTGCACCGGTCGTCAAAGCCTGCTTCGCGGAGATGCAGGTCAAGCTGAAGCAAGCCCGGCAAACCGCCAAAGCCGCGGAGGCATGTGCGGAGGCCGGTAGGCTTGAGGAAGCGGTTCAGCTTTCCATGGGCATTGACCAACTCATCTATGATGCGGAACGGCTTCACGACGCTGCTACGCTGCTCGGCCAAATGATCACGGCAGACCGCTAGCACCCAAGTCTTCGCAACCGCGCCAAAGCGGGCCGCGGTCTTAAGAAGATCCGTCTTGAAGAGTTAAGTCCGGAGGAGTTCTATGTCTCCGTAGCCTGCGTCGGGATGAGGTGAAGAATGGGTAATGCGCTCATCGTTCACAAAGCTCATCTGCCAAAAGCGCTCCTGGGTGCTCGGGCAGCTCAATATGTCCGCATGTCAACCGACCGACAGCAATACTCAATTCAGAATCAGGCTGCCGTCATCGCGGCGTACGCCCACGCTCACAACTTTACGCTGGTTCGCACCTACAAGGACGAGGGCGAGAGCGGGCTGCTCATCAAGAACAGAGCCGGCCTTCTTCAGTTACTTGAGGATGTCGAGACCAACCAGACCGATTTTGGCCATCTCTTGGTCTACGACGTCAGCCGATGGGGCCGCTTCCAGGACGTTGACGAAAGCGCGCACTACGAGTTCGTGTGCAGACGCGCGGGAATCAAGGTCGCCTATTGCGCGGAGCAGTTCGAAAATGATGGGAGCATGCTCGCGAGCATCGTCAAGAACATCAAGCGAGTGATGGCGGCCGAGTACAGCCGCGAGCTTTCAGCGAAGGTCTATGCCGGCCAGTGTCGATTTGCGCGGCTCGGCTACAAGCCCTGTGGCCGTGCCGGCTACGCGCTGGTACGGGAGCTCGTCGATGAAAAAATGCAAACAAGAGGGGTGATGAAGAAGGGTGACCGGAAGTACATCCTTACGGACCACATTCGGATAAGGCTGGGTGATCCGAAGGAAATCGCCGTCGTGAAGTGGGTGTTCCAAAGATTCTTGGAGGTGAGGTCTGAAACTGTGATTGGTTGGGAGCTCAATCAGAAGGGACTCGTCTCGAGCACAGGCGCGCCATGGACCCGCGCAGCGGTGGGCATTGTTCTTAGAAACGAGAGCTATATCGGGAACCTCGTCTTCAACCGAAAGTCCCAAAAGCTTCGGCAGCCCGCCGTGAGAAACCCTCCTGAACAATGGATCAGAAGCGAGGGCTGCATCGAACCCATCATCGACCGCGAGGTCTTCTTCAGGGTGAGGAAGATCATCGAGGAACGACGCGTTGATCTGTCCGAGGAGGAGATGCTCGTTCGCTTACGCAAGACCCTCCTCAGAGAGGGGCGCCTGACACCGACCATTATCGATCGAACTCCGGGGCTTCCCTGCTCCGCGACGTGTCAGACGCACTTCGGCAACTTTCGAAATCTATATCGGTTGCTCGGCTATACCCCGAAGCGGAATTACGATTTCATCGACTCGCGTCCTGTTTGGTCTGAGCTCAGGGCAAAACTTGTCGAACAGGCCACCGTCGCGATCAAGGCGGCAGGCGGAAGTATCAGTTCCGGCGGCTGGAGCGATTGCCTGCGCGTGAACGGGACAGCCTGTCTATCGGTCAGGGCTGCCCGTTGGACACCCGGCCAAAAGCCGAGCCATGCACCGCACTGGAGCATCGAGCGCGAGGCGTCTCTTCCTGACGGCTGGATTGCCGCCATTCGCTTGTCCGAGCACAACAAGACCGTACTCGACTACGTACTGTTGCCGACCGACGGCAAGGTGAAACGCACGATTCGCTTTTCCGAAGCCGCGCGAGCGCGGCGAGGAATAAAGCGCTTCAAGACCGTCAGCGGCCTTGTTCAAGCGGTCACCCGCCGGCTTGTAGCGACATGCCCGGCCCCCAAAGCCACGCCAGCGCCCCGGAGCAAGGGGCCGCAAGCAGCGCGGTCCAAACTCAGAGCGATCCATGAACGACGCTGATACCGGTGACCTGCATTTGAGATCTTGTGCCGGCCTTGGCTCTTGCTGCGGACCCTTGCACGCCCCGGCTTACGAACGGGCAGGTTCCGCCCATTCACGCTGACGTTCCGCTGTGCTAGGCTCCGCGCGCGACCACAAGTGCGGTCGCAATCTTAGTTAACTCCCCCGCCGGCTCCCTGGCCGGCGGGTTTTTCTTGGACCTTTGAGTTCGACCGGGGCGCAGGTTCACGGTGACGATCTTAACTTGATTTTAGGACTACCTATTGTGCGGCGGCGTCACTCTGGCTAAATGGGGAACAGCCTCAAAGTCAGTTGCGTTCGAGTGCCATGATTCCGTACAAGCAGTACCACATCCAGCGAGTTGAGCACGGTCAGCGGGGTTGGGTTGCCCGCATTACGCGGGCGGATGGCCAGAACATCCGCACCATCCTGCCGGCTTCCGAGCATCTCTACCTTGATACGAAGCCAGTCGCGTCCGCCGAGGAAGCTGAACAGCTCGCTAAAGAAGGCATCGACTTCGGCGGCGTGGTTTGACCGGCCTCTTGAGTGCTCATGTGGGCGATTGCAGAATCGCTCGCTTAGTCGTGAGTTGCACGCCCGTTGACTTTCGCGGCGACGAGACCGCGGGACAGATCATGCGTCTCAATTGGCCAGTTTCGTCCAACCTCCCGTCTGCAGCCGATAGCGAGATGCCCCGCCTGCCCAGCCAAGCGCCGCTGAGCAAACCGCCCACAGCAAGGCGGTCAAGAACCGGACGGTCGACGGGCGGCGCTGATCGAACGCATTTACAAGAGAGCTCCCAGACGTTTCCCGCAGTTCCCAACCTGCTCGCCTCGGCCATGCGGCGCTCCGCCGGCTCCATGCTCAAGCGCCGGCAGCCTGCAAGGTGCCGCTCGCTTTGCGACCCGGATGCTCTGCGATAAACTCTGCAATCGAGGCGGACAACCCGGTCGGATACGCCTGCCCCGCGCTTGTGAGGATCGTCCCAATGAAAGCAGACCAGGGCGGTGACGGACGGCTCGCCAACAAAGTCCAGCAGACTGCGCCCGAAGTAAAGCCGTGGCGCAACAGCGCAGCGACAAAATACGTGCCGCCGGCGCTGCTTCCCTCCGCAGATATGTCTGAATCACTCATCTATCGCCTCCGGCGAACCCAGCTAATGGTCTTTAAAGACATCAGCCGGCGGCTTGCCGCCTTTCAGATCGGCCCGTCGCAATTCTTCGTCCTATCGGTGATCGAAGCCAATCCAGGCGCTAATCAGCTAGCCATCGCGCAATCGCTATCGATCGAGCGCGCCGGACTCGGGAGGCTGGTCGACCAGCTGGAACGGCGCGGGCTAGTACAGCGCTCTAGCTCAGCGGCCAATCGGCGCTACTATGTGGTTTATTTGACCGACGCCGGCGCCGAGCTGTTAGGTCGCTTGCGACCGGCGATTGCCGAAAGCGAGGAGGAGCTAGCCGTAAGGATCTTGCCGAATTGCTTCCGCGAGCTTCAACGGACACTGGACCTACTGGGAGATCCCTGAAGGAAGTGCGCACCTAAACCCACCACATCATCGGTCCGGGTGCCATGCAAATTTAGGGAAACCAAAACGCGCTCGCTTGCGCGAATCCAGCGCGCCTTCGCGAATAGCGCGCTGGGATCTAACTGCCTGAAAATGAGAGATCGCAGCCTGACCTTAGCGATTGGACGTCTGACCCGCCAACTCCATCGCCAAGTCTAGAGCCGCAATTCCAATTTGATCCATAGGGTGGGACATACAGCGCCGGTCCATCCAAGCCACTATGCCGGTGAAATCACCACCGCCGACGATGTCCTTCTCAGCACTGACATTTAGCCCGCTAATGAAGCCCACAACCCAGGACTCGAACGCTGCCTTGACGACCGGGTTCTTCCTTCTGTTCATCCAGCTGGTGCAAGATTGCGAGCCGGCGCCGACGATTGTTGAACCGGCCTGTAGGCACGTCGTCGGGAGAATTATCATTAACGCAATGGCAAGCATTCGTTTCATCTTTCCTCGACGCGAAGACGGCTGCACGCACCAACGCCAATTATCCTCCCGCCTGTCGCCCGATCATAGCGAGATACCCTGCTTCCCCAACCACGCCAGCACGGCCGAGCAAACGGCCGACAGCAAAGCGGTCCAAAACCATGACCGTCCACGGGCGGCACTGATCGAACGCAGATACAAGAAAGCTCCAAGAAGCTTCCCGTAGTTCCTTCGGAATTCTCCGTTAAGCTTAGCTACTTCCGGCAAATCGGACAACGCCTTGCACTCGTCGACCATGGGCTAGGCTCCATTTTCGGCTAGACCAGCACCTCATAAGCCATTGTTTTGCCCGACGGCGCAAGGGATATTTCGGTTTTTTCGATGCGTGACGTTTGACGACCGTTGACCGTCGTAGGGCGGATGTCCAGTGATGTACCAACGCAAGCCACTTGGGCGGTTACTTACCTCAGACTGGAATCCGGCCAGCGAGGAACTTCATCCGCAGGCCGGGATCGGCGAAAGTTCTCCCGCACCATCGCGTAGACCACAAAAAGGCCGATGGTGATGGCGACGGCCAGCAGTGGGAAAATGTAGTTCATGTAGCCTCCAAGTCTTTGAATACTAGCAGCGCTACTTACGCTGTCCAATCGGCGCGATGCTCCGCGGACTGAATCCCCAGCTCCCGGTTCGATGGCTTCCCACCCCGGCTTGTAGTCCTCATCTGTTATTCCGCCTCACGCGTTTGAGCGCCCGCCTTTGCCACGACAGGGCAGCCTTCTCATACCGCTCCAGGTTCGACAGATATCTCAATTGCTTTGCTTCAGCACCCTCGATCACTGCCAGTATCAGACCTAACCTAAGAGCTCGCAGGCGATCCTGTCGACTCCTAGCGTTAGCCAGATCTTGAAGCGCGGCTTCCATATCCGTGCCTTTGAACTCCTCCGCAAGGATTACATCGAAGCCGGCGGAACCAGAACCAGCGGCTTCGTCCCAACGCGATAAACCATGCCGATAGGCGTTGCGGCTCGATACTGCTTTCCCAGCGCTTGTTTGGGGGCCGGTACTCTTCGCAGAGTTTGCGCGGTTGGCTTCGATTTGTCGCTCTGAGGCCAACTTGCCTCCTTGATTTCTCTACCTAGCAATCGATCGATCTGTCGGTCTCGAAGTCCAGGGCCTCAATCCTCGGTTCCCGCGCCTCCGCGATACGACCGTGATTGATCCGGAGGATAGGACCGATCCGTCAACAAGGGGGCAATGAAGGTATGGAGGTTTGAACCGTCAAACAGATAGGCTGCTATTCCGGCCGCTTGCGCCGCAGCAAGGTCGCTCTGCTTGTCGCCGATCAAGAAGCTAGCATCGATATCCACTGCGTACCGCTCAAGCAGAGCTCTAATCATCCCGGGTTGCGGCTTACGACAGCTGCAGAGGATACGGTAACGCTCAACCAGGCCCTCGGGGTGATGCGGGCAAAATTCGAACGCATCAATATGCGCACCGAAGGCAGCAAGCTCATTCAACATCCATTCGTGCAAATTGCGAACATGGCGCTCCTCATAAAACCCCCGCGCAATTCCTGATTGGTTCGTCACCACAAACGCAAGATGCCCGGCGTCATTGACCGCTTTGACGGCCTGTTGGGCTCCCTCCACCCACCGGATCTTGTCCGGATCGAAAGCGTAGCTGTCGTCCTCATTGAGGACGCCATCACGATCAAAAAATACTGCCGGACGCTTCAAATTTCACTGGCCCAAGTTGGAAGGATACCCGCCGATCTTCCGACAAATACTGCTTGGTTTCAACATCTCCGGCGGTTTTCGACAGTTCGCTGTCTGCGCCGCGCCCCTTATCCATTTGGCTCTTTGCTGTTCATGCGGAAATTGGCTTCGTTTTGTCGATTTGATACTCGGCCACCTCCTCTCGCACTTGCCCTAAGCGCGTGAGAACAAGCGCCATTCCTGCCGCGAAAACGAGCAACAATGTTGCTGCAAAAAGGACTGGCCTTCGTCCGCGAATGGAGCGTTACTGAGTCGGCCGGGCGCCAACGCCGATTGTAGCGCCGGTATCTCGCCTCGCGAACGCGGGGCTTCGGGCAGTGCGGCATTTGGCGCCGCTTGTTCTTGCGTAGGAGATACCGGTGACAACGGTTCAAACGAATGGCGCAGACGCGCCAAATCATATCGTCAGATTTAACCCTAACGACCGGCGCCATTTCATCGGCGGCTCGGACGCCCGCATCATCATGGGGGATGATCAAGAGAGCCTCATCCGCCTTTGGCGCGAAAAACGCGGCGTAATCGAACCGGAGGATCTTTCGGACAATTTGATCGTCCAGCTCGGCACCGTGACAGAGGTCTTGAACCGCGCCTGGTACCAGCGCGCGAGCGGTCACACGGTCAAGGACATCCAGAAACGCGTTCGTCATCCCATCCACAAATGGATGGCCGCTACGCTGGATGGGACCATCGAGCAAACGGGCGCCGTATTCGAAGCCAAGTTCATGCTGCCTTGGGCCTTTACAGAAGAAGCCGCGGCTGAGAAGCACATGGCCCAGCTGCAGCACAACATGTGGGTTACGGCGTCCCGCGGCGCGGTGCTCTCGATCATCACCGGTGGTGGTAAATGGGTTGAGATCAAGGTCCATGCCGATCCGCTTTATCAACACCTCCTGCTCACAGCAGAAAAGAAGTTTTGGCGTTGCGTTCAAAGTGGCGAGCCGCCCAACCTTTTCAATATCGAAACACCCCGCCCAAGACTCGAGGGGGTGAAGGTCGTCGATATGTCGACCTCCAACCAATGGGCTGAGCTGGCAGCAACCTACCTGCGGACGCGAGAGGCCCACGGCGAGCACGAGACGGCCAAAGCGGATCTGAAAAAGCTCATGCCGGAGGATGCCAAGGAGGCAACCGGCCACGGCATCAAAGCCAAACGTTCTAAGTCGGGCGCGATCAGCTTCGAGGCCCAGCCGGCGGAGGGCTCCCATGCACCAGTCCAGTGAGCGCATCGGGACCATCGCCGCCGCCCTTGCCCGCGCCCAGGCTGAGCTGACGAACCCCGAAAAGACTCTAACCGCGGTAATGCGCTCGCCCTTTCCGCGGGAGGAAGACCGGACGTTCCGCTACGCCTCTCTCGCCTCGGGCCTGGACATTGTGCGCAAGACCCTGAGCCAGCAGGAGATCGCCACCATCCAAACCACCCGGATTGAGCAGCCAACCGGTCAGATCCACCTCACTACCCTGCTCGCCCACGCCTCCGGGGAATGGATCTCCTCCGACCTTCCTGTCTGCGCCTCGAAAGAAGTCGAAGCGCCGCACCGAATGGGGGCAGCGCTGACCTATGCCCGCCGCTACGCCCTGTTTGCCCTGGTCGGAATCGCCGGAGAGGACGATTTGGATGCCCCAGAGGTCGTCACGGAACCTCCCGCTGCCCCCGAGCCGCAGGCCGCGTCAGGACCCAAACGAAGGCCGGCAGGGGGCGTCCTGAACCGGCCCCCGGTATTGCCGCCCGAACGCTCCGCCAAGCTACTGGATCGGCTCCTGGGGGAGCTAGCCTTGCACGAGGGCAACGCCGAGTTGCTCGCCTGGGCCAGGATCAGCCTCCCCCTCAAAAACACTCTCTTGGAAGCGGATGCCCGCGTTGTTGAGGCCGCCTACCAGAAAAGGCTCGAGGACATTGCCGTTCGAGACGTCGATCCAGCAGAGCCGCGGGCCGTATCAGTTGCAGGACGGCGCTTACCCGAGCAATCTGGTTCAGAGAGATCCGGCAACGTCCTCGCACCTGCCACCCCATCTCCCGGAGAGCAGGCCGGTCTTGCTTTCCCTAAAGAGCTGCCTCGGCGACGCAGCAAGGAGCATCTCGCCTTCATCCGCAGCCAAGGTTGTCTGGTCTGTCAGAAGACTCCCGCTGATGCGCATCACCTAAAGTTCGCTCAACCAAGAACATTGGGACGCAAGGTTAGCGACGAGTTCACCGTCCCGCTGTGCCGATCTCACCACCAGTCACTGCACCGACACGGAGATGAAAGAGCTTGGTGGACTGATCTGCAAATTGCGCCCCTAGCAATCGCGAAAGAGCTTTGGGAGGCCAGTCCTGTTCATCTGATGAACGGGGAAACAATGGTTGCATCGCCGCGCCCGCTATCGGAGGCGCAAGATCAATGAATGGTCCTGTCGATCCGTGCAAATCGCAGCCGGCGAGCGTCCTACCGCCTCAGTTCACAGCGTTGTGTCCTCCGCCCCAACTTCTTCCTGGAGAGAACATTGACCATTATCAGGCCCTTCAAGGCGTGATCTTCCGCGACCTCGATCCTCAAACTGCCGTTGAATGGCTGCTCGCCATCGACATCGCTGAGTTGTCTTGGGAGATCCAACGGTACCGAGTACTACGTCATAGACTCTTGGCCACGTCCCGCCATAAGGCAATTGAGACAACACTTCGGCGCCTTGATGTTACGGGCAATTCATCTTCACTTCAAAGCATTGCCGAATTCTACATTGTTCGGAATGCATTAGACTGGCAACTGGATCCGAATGCCGCAGCCGAGATTAATGCCCGTCTTCAAGCCCACGGTTTCGACCAACACGCGGTCAGTATGGAAGCCTATGTTCAGGCGCGAGAGGTCCTCTCGCTGTTCGAAGCAATGCTCAGTGGAGCCCAGCTGCGGCGGTTGTCGCTACTAAAAGAGCTCAACACATTTCGACAAACAAGGCTGAGGGTCAACGTTGGAACGTGGCCTAGTTTCCCGAGAAGGATCGTGCCGGAAACTCACCAGGGCACGTAGAGAGCGACAAAAATCACAACCAAAAGCAGAAATGCAAACCAGAGCAAACTGCTGGTGTATGCCAGGATTCCACTTGCCCTGGCCCGAAACTCTCCCATTAGTCTTTGGGATCGCAATTGAAGATCGCCTTCCACCGTGTTGTTTGCTCGACTGACAGTCTCAAAGAGCATGCTGGTGTTGAGAGCCAGCTCATATCGACCCGCGATTTCCAAAAGAGCATTCTTTTCAAGCTCTGTCGAGGCAGCCGACGCCTGTTCCAAGCAGAGCATTCGCAACCGCCGGAATTCCCTAAGTTGCTTCTTCATTTTGCACGGGCCTCTTTGCAGATTGGCACTTGCACTGCTAACGCGCAACGCTGATAAAATTTGAGGGGGAATCTGCTAGAGTAACCTAAGTCGAGTGAGCGCCGATTCGTACTCGAACGCATATGCAACTAAGCTCAACCAATCCACCTCAAGGACTCGAAACGTTTCGATCTCGGTTTCGAGCCGCTTCCGCGCCTGGTCGGTTGCGAACAACAGCGTGGGAATCGCCTGATTGGCGTCGAAAGGATCTCGGAGGGGGGCGTGACACACCCCGGCGAACAGATCGACCTTCAGATCAACCGGTTCCTCATGAAGGCACGCCGATGCAGCTCCTCGGTCTCGGCCAGGATGCCATCGACGTCGAAGATCAGCGCGGCCGCGCGCCGGATCAGCTTATCCGCCGGTGCTAAAGGCGAACAGAAGTTCCTTGACGATGGTTTGCGGCTCGCGGTGATGGCTCGGCCACGATCGCTCGAAGTGACAAAAACTGGTAGGGCCGCCCAGTCAAAACATCTGAATTCTGAAGCCGCTGGCCGGGATAGGTTAGGATCACTGGCTTTGATCGTGTCTTTTTGCTGGTTCCAACTGTGATCGTCACCAGCTATCGCTTCACGCGCTCTAAGACACGCCACACTTCTGCATTTTCAAATACCAGATGGGGCGATAGTGTCCCTGAGCGTGGTGCAACTGGCGGGTGGGACACCGCGTTTGCCGGCAAGAGCCGGACTGGTCAGCCGGCGATAGCCGGGAAGCTGACGGCTGGATCATCGCTCAACGGCGCGATGGTTTCCAGCATCATGTAACAGGCGCGCTGGACGGTCCATTCATCGTTCTGTTCGAGCAGGATCGCGCGCCGATGAGGCGCTCGTCGGTTTGGTCGAGTGCAGCTTGGTGCGGTGCTGCGGCGGGAACGGTCTCCCAGGTCCGGTCGCAGTAGCCATTGCGCTGCGCCAGACGCTCGGGGTTCTTCTCGCCGTAGAGCGGCCCCGGTCTGTCCTTCCACTTCCAGCTCCATCAGGCGCTGGGCAGCAAAGCCGATCAACTCGCGCAGCAGATCCGCATCAGGGTCTTCTCCACGAGGGTGCGGAGGTTCATCATCTCATCGGTCATCGGTGGTTCCTCGAATCAGGGTTGGTGTCAGCAATCCGACCCTACCGGCGAACTGCCGGTGCCCCCCGCAAAGCCGTCCGCTCGCTACGGCGCTACTTGAGGGCGCCGTCCGGACGGCTTTGCTCTACCGAGTTACACCATCAGGGGGGACACGACTGATGGGGCGTAGACTGCGTCAACCAGATCAGGGTAATCGCCCTGAGCGGGCAAGCGATTTTTTGCTTCGAGACCACAAGACTACGTCAAGGGTACGATAGATGACGTTCAGAGTGGAGACTTGATGGTATTCAGCGTGCGGCGGATGGCGTCTATTTCGCATCTTACCTGGCGCAATTTCCTGATCGCGCTCCACGACCTGCTCACGACCGCGGCGGCGCTTTTTGCCGCCTTCTATTTGCGATTCGAAGGCGGCGACGGCTTCTTCGACCGCCTGCCGCTGCTGTTCCAGGTCCTGCCTACTCCCTCGCCTTCAGCGTGGTCGTGTTTTTCATCTTCAACCTGACCACGCCGAAATGGCGCTTCATTTCGCTGCCTGATGCGCTGAACATCTCGCGACCGTGCTGGCGGTCGCCCTGCTCGTGCTCGACTACATCTTCGTCGCCCCCAACCTCGGCGGCGGCTTTTTCCTCGGCAAGGTGACAATCGTCCTTTACTGGTTACTCGAGATCTCCTTTCTCAGCGCGCTGCGCATGGCCTACCGCTACTTCCGCTATACGCGGGTGCGCCGTCATGCGAGGACCGATGATGCTGCGGCGACGCTGATGATCGGCCGCGCCGCGGATGCGAGGTGCTGCTGCGCGGAATCGAGAGCGGGGCGATCAAGCGGATCTGGCCGGTCGGCGTGCTGTCGCCGTCGAGCGCGGACCGCGGCCACTTCTCCGCGAGATCCTGTT
Source organism: Bradyrhizobium sp. 199 (assembly GCF_023073355.1). GTDB lineage: Bacteria > Pseudomonadota > Alphaproteobacteria > Rhizobiales > Xanthobacteraceae > Bradyrhizobium. The sequence goes on along the minus strand of NZ_JADPJI010000005.1, from coordinate 232,745 downwards.
CGCCTCGGAGGAGCCGACGCGCGAAATCGGCGTCGCCGGAATCATGGCCGCGCAGCCGAACGAACTGCCGCTGCAGACGCTGCGCAAAATGGATCGCCGCGCTGGAGCAGGCGATCGCGCCACCATCAGGACCATTCTAAAGGACGCAATCCCCGAATTCGGGTCGACCGCGGCTTCATCTCCTAGAAGGTCAAAGATATAGAATGGACATAATGCTGCTGCATCGTCTCAGCCACGCGCCCTCAGAAAGCGTCTCCAACGTGGTTGGGTTGATTTTGGGCGAGTGCTGATGTGTTTCTAACAATGCCCCTGCGCTATACTGGCCGCAAAGAAAATGTCATGTTTGCGGAACTCGTGCAATGAGTTCAGCCTCTCAGCTGCGATTAATCTTTCTGATCGCCCTCAATGCGCGCAAGTACTTAGAAACTAGATTTATGCGCCGAGGTCGAGTAGCAGAACGGTTGAGTGAGACCACTGAGGACGACATGCAATCTTCATCAAACCCGGAAAGCTCAACGCGGATGAACTGGAAGAGCCGAGAAAGAGGTGTTGCATTGCTCACCGGCGTGACGGGACAAGACGGCGCCTATCTCGCGGAATATCTGTTGTCGCTCGGCTATGTTGTGCACGGCATCAAGCGGCGATCGTCTTCCTTCAACACCGCGCGCGTCGATCATCTTTACCAGGACCCGCATCTCGGCGACGTGCCGTTCCTGATGCATTACGGCGACATGACGGATTCGACCAATCTGATCCGCCTGGTGCAGCAGATCAGGCCGACCGAGATCTATAATCTCGCCGCGCAAAGCCATGTCGCCGTCAGCTTCGAGAGCCCGGAATATACCGCCAATGCGGACGCCATCGGCGTGCTGCGCCTACTAGAGGCGATCCGCATCCTCGGCATGGAGAAAGAGACCCGGTTCTACCAGGCCTCGACCTCAGAACTTTACGGCCTCGTACAGGAGATCCCGCAGAAGGAGACGACGCCGTTCTATCCGCGCTCGCCCTACGGCGTCGCGAAGCTCTACGGCTACTGGATCACCGTGAATTACCGCGAAGCCTACGGCATGTTTGCCTCCAACGGCATCCTGTTTAACCATGAGAGCCCGATCCGCGGCGAGACCTTCGTCACCCGGAAGATTACCCGCGGCGTGGCGCGGATTGAAGTCGGTCTGGAGCAGACCTTGTATCTGGGCAATCTCGAGGCCAAGCGTGACTGGGGTCATGCCAAGGACTATGTCGAGGGCATGCACATGATCCTGCAGGCCGACAAGCCCGACGATTTCGTCCTCGCCACCGGCGAGATGCACTCGGTGCGAGAGATGGTCGAGCTGTCGTTCGCGCAGGTCGGCCGCCGCATAGAATGGCGCGGGCAAGGCGTCGACGAGACCGGAATAGATGCGAGGAGCGGCAGGACATTGGTGAAGATCGACCCGACCTATTTCCGCCCGACCGAGGTCGATCTGCTGATCGGCGATGCCAGCAAGGCGCGGCAGGTTCTCGGCTGGAAACCGAAGCGGAGCTTTGACCAGCTCGTCGAGGAGATGATGACGAGCGATCTGAAGGAGGCCAAACGGGATGTCGCGAATGGCAAGCGTACCGTTTGAGCTGAAGGGCAAGAGCGTCTATGTCGCCGGCCATCGCGGCATGGTCGGCAGCGCCATCGTGCGCCGGCTCGCACGGGAAGACGTCAAGCTCCTCACGATAGACCGGCGCGAGGTTGATCTCTGCAACCAGACTCAAGTATTCGACTGGTTCGCACGGGTGCGGCCGCAAGTAATTTTTCTGGCGGCAGCAAAAGTCGGCGGCATCGTCGCCAACAGCATGCTGCGCGCCAACTTCATCTATGAGAATATCGCGATCACAGCGAACGTGATCCAGGCCGCGCACATCAATGGTGCCGAGAAGCTGATGTTTCTCGGCTCGTCCTGCATCTATCCAAAACTGGCGCCGCAGCCCTTGCGCGAGGACGCGATGCTCACCGGACCGCTGGAGCCGACCAACGAGCCCTATGCGATCGCCAAGATCGCCGGCATCAAGATGGCCGAGGCCTATCGCAGCCAGTATGGCAGTGACTTTATCAGCGTGATGCCGACCAATCTCTACGGCCCGGGCGACAATTATCACCCCGAATTGAGCCACGTCGTCGCCGCGCTCATTCGTCGCTTCCACGAGGCGAAACTATCGGGTGCGAAGAACGTGGTTGTCTGGGGCACGGGCACGCCGCGGCGCGAGTTCCTCTATGTCGACGACATGGCGGATGCCTGCGTGCACCTAATGAAGACCCATTCAGGCAGCGAGCTGATCAACATCGGCACCGGCGAGGACATCGCCATCGCCGAGTTCGCGCTCATGGTAGCAGGGATCGTCGGCTATCGCGGCGAGATCAGTTTCGACACTTCACGCCCCAACGGAACGCCGCGCAAGCTGCTCGATGTCAGTAGGCTCGACAATCTCGGCTGGCGCGCGACAACGTCGCTCAAGGATGGCTTGATGCGCGCGTACAAGGCGTATCGGGCGGAAAACCAGGTAAACGGCCATCAGCCGAACTCCTGACCGTCGAGGATCACGTTTGCATATGGCCACTTCCGCAAAATTGATCATTGCGGCACAGTTCTATCCGCCTGACCCGACCACGACGGCAGTATATGTCGGCAGGATCGCGGAGAGCCTCGCCAGGGATCGACATGTCGTTGTTATCTCGGCGACACCAGGCTCGCGCGTGGTCGGCCAAACCGGCAAGCCCGAGGTCGTCGAACTTAAGAATTGGAATCCTCGAAAGTCGGCGATAGTCCGGCGCGCTGCAGCGATCTGCCTGCTTGCTGCCCAAATGTTTGTCTCGGTCCTGCGGCGGACAAGGTCGGGCGACATCGTGTTCTGCGTCACAACGCCCTTCACTCTGCCTTACGCCGTGCTCCTGGCCGCGAGATTGCGCCGAGCAAAGACCATGCTGTTGATCTACGATCTATATCCGGAAGCGCTCGAAGCGGCCGGCATAGTCAGCTCAAATTCGCTGGCGGTGCGCCTCATTCGTTTTGCCAACACGCTTCTGTTCCGGCGCGTTGATGCGATTGTCGTGATCGGCCGCGACGTACCCCCGCTGATCGAAAAATATCGCGGCGTCGCTGCAGAGCAGCTTCGCTACATTCCGAACTGGGCGCTGATCCAGATCGGCTATCGAGAGATCGACCCGGCCAGCCGTTTCCGTGCGCCGGATTCTTCCAAGCTGATCGTCGGCATGTCCGGCAATCTCGGCTTCACGCACGATCCCGTCACAGTGTTCGAAGCGGCCCGCATTTTGCGAGACCGGAAGGACATCCATTTCATCCTATCAGGATGGGGCGTGGGTTGGGCCACGCTCAATGACCTCTACTCCATGGATCGACTCGAAAATGTCACGATCTTGAAACCCGTTCCCGAAGACGAACTCGTGGAATTTCTGTCGGCTGCCGACCTCTGGGTTATTCCTTATCGCCGGCGTGTCACCGGTGTCTCGATCCCCAGCCGCCTCTACAACATACTGGCTATCGGGCGACCTGTCGTCATCACCTCGGAAGCCAGTTCCGAAGGCGCGCTCGTGCTTGGAGAAGCGGCAATTGGCTGGATCGTTCCTCCCGAAACTCCAGCTGAACTCGCGCGCGCCATTCGCGAAGCTGCCGACGATCGTCAGGCCACTAAGGACAAGGGCGTTCGCGCCGCCGGCGTCGCCGAGAAATATCACGAAGACACCGCCCTTGCACGCTATCGGCAGGCCGTGAACGAAGTCGACCAGGCTATGCTCCGTTGAACAACCTAACGCCCGCGACAAAGCTGGTAGATTCTGAGGTCGGATCGCATTAACCGCTTGCCTAAGAACGCTTCAGATCCGTCGAGAGAATAGACATCACCGACCAGAAGTATACCTCTTCACAACCTGACAGTCTTTGCAGGGACGCAACCGGATGAGACACTTCATCGTGGCCACCGCGGACGCCTGCGGCCCGCTTGCCCCACGCGATCACTGCGCCTATTTTGCTTGGAGATTTCTGCATCAATGCGCTTCATGCCGTGCTAAGTTCCCTATTGTCCGCCCGTTGAAGCTGGCCAGACAGATCAATTGCGCCGCCTGCGACTCCTCCGTAAATCCATTGACGGATTATGCGCTGCGGATAGGAGTAACGCGAGCAGCCAATACTGCGCATTTACCAAATGTCCTCTGCGAATGACTAATCACGGCTCAAGATCGTCCTTTTTCTGTATCAGAGAGTTAGCTTCATCTTCTAGAAAGCAGGAAGCGCGTTACGGCGACAAATACCAAGGTGCGGTTCTCTCCGTCATCATAGAGCAGTGCGAACGGCAGACCTTTGTATCAATTCAAAGATTCTGAGACCAATCTTCCAGCCCTGAGTCGTGTCCAGCAGGCTGTCTAGCTGGAAAGTCGTTCTAGGTGGATTTCTGTCCTTGCTCTACGAGCCCCTCTGCACGGCGCTGCAACGAGCCGATGCTAATGACGTTATGAGAGGGTTGGGCTTTAGTCTACAAGCAGACCTCGGCGGTTTCTTGGGAAGTCAAGCACACTCTTTGGTCGGGTTACTATGTCGCAAAATGCTGCTCGGCAGTTGCTGACGTGCGGGTGCTAGGATAGACGGTCAGACCATGAAGTGTCGCAAGGGACGAGCGCCGCTCGATAGGGCGCACGAGAAGCAAAACGTCATCGCAATAGCTGCGGGTTTGGACGTCACACCCCCGAGGTATTTAGACACCGCCCGCCATGTGGTGCTGCGCTGTTAGGAGCTGACGCTCTGTCAGTCCATTCCGGTGACCGCGGGCTCCGGACTTTGCATGAAACTTTGGGACAATTACCGATGAGCTTCAATCATCCGCACGCTGTGGCGGCATGGGAAACCAAAGAACTGACAACTAGTGGCATAAAGAGGGCTTTGGTTGTGGAAACTTATTTGGTCCTTAGTGCCGACGCCGAGAGCCACGAAGCTGCGGCTGTGAATGACCTTCTCTCGGCCGCCGAAGAATATCTAGCAAAGAATAAGGAGCGGCTGGACTGCCTTAGGCTTTTCGAAATGAAGGAAATCGGTTGATCAAGCACGCACGATTTGAGCGCCACTAGCTGCTGCGCTGTTGACTGGTCCAGGTCGATTGGACGCAGCAGCAATTCTAGTGTGAAAGATCAGCCGCAGCCAGGAGACTGCGCAGCGGCGGGTCTTCTGCTCGCAACGCTGCAAACTGAAAAATTTGTGCGCGAACGCTGCTGGTTGCTCACTGTGTCGGCGAACCTCTTGACCGTCCGGATCCCGTTGCAATTCGAGGCGCCGCTCCGAAATGAACCGGTGCATTTGGCCCCTGGAACCCGCAGCGCTCGTGATCTCATAGTTGAACCGTCGTCTACCACGACGATTTTGCGTACAGCCTGGAGAGGTTGTTCTCCGCATTGAAGGCCGCGATAACAAATGCTCTATGGTTCGAAAGCAGGTACTTGGCCGGATCCATGCTCGCATTCCGAAAACTGAAAGCCAAAGCATTCGCAACGACAGAAGGCCACTTGCACTTTTCCGGCCATCAACACCAGTCCCCCGGGGATGCCCCAAGGGACCTAGCATGCCTAATTCGGAAGAGGGAAGTGCCGGGCCGGGCCATCGATAATCATCCAACCGTCCGCGGGAACGCATCGCCTGATATTTGTCGGTCCGCGCAAGAGACGAATTGCTACGTTTAAACTCGCTCCCCCCGTCCCACACCGCCTATAGCCACGGCTATTTGGATTTGCTAGAGGAAACCTGTCAGCGTTACGCTTTCCGGTCAGATCGGTTCAGATTGAGCCTCAGTCGGCGCTGACATAAGCCGACGTTGCGATTATCGCCTGCAATGGTTCCGGCGTCCCGTGATGGGCGGCAATGGATTTGGACTGATGTTCAACCGATGACGGAAGCGCTCAATGATTGGCTTCAGCATTTTGGCAGCTTGACGCCGGTTTCTGCGGCGGCAATTTGCCTCCTTTCTCTGTTGACCGCCTTCGTCGTCTTTCCTCGCACCGTACTGATCATTGGGGCGGGCGTGACGTTCGGGGTGGCGGCTGCGCCGATCATTCTGCTGAGCGGGACGATCGGCGGGATCCTGGCATTCTGCTCGTCGCGGTACATTGCTTCGAACTGGTTCCGTAGAATGCTGGAGACGAGGCCAAGGCTTAAGGTTGTCGCGCAAGCCGTAGACGCCGAAGGCTGGCGAATAATCGCTCTGGCGCGCCTCGGAGCGCCCGTTCCCAGCGCATTACAAAACTACCTGTTCGGGCTGACAAAGATCGATATCGTCAGCTATTCGATCACGACCTTCGTCTTCAGTGCCCCACAAGTGTTCCTGTTTTCATTTCTCGGCGCGACCGGCAGGGCTTCGCTGCTCCACGACAGATCCTCCGGCATTCCGCTTGCGTTTCCGCTCGTGGCGATTTTGCTTACCGCAACGATCATCGCTCTCATTTCGCGCCGCGTAAGAGTGTTGCTGCTGCGGCTCGAAGAATGATCGTGTCGGAGCTTGGTCGAGGCCCTCCTCGACCGATCGGCCAGCGGCCGGTAGATGGACCTCGTCTTCGGGAAAAGTGCTTGTTACAGCCAGTACGTCGTTAGGTATTGTCGTGAAGTCTTCCACGGAGGAACGAGGGCCGCGGTGGAAGGTATTAAAGACCGGGGTTATCTCATGCGAAGGCTCTCGTTGTCCCTAAAACTGGTAACGGTGCCGATCATCATAGGGGCCGTTGTCTGGCTTAGCGGCATTCGTGAAATCTACACGGTCATTATCCGCTCGAGTTCTGCCGTCATCGTGGAAGCCTTCGCGCTGTCCATGCTTGCCGTCGGCCTTACTGCCGCCAAATGGCGCTTCGTCATTCCGACGATCAAGGTCGCAGAACTTTTCAGAACGGCGCTGATCGGCCAGTTCTACAGCTTCTTCTTTCTTGGCCAGGCCAGCGGAGAGGCCGCGAAGATCTACCTGATCTCCCGCCAATCCGGCAGTGTCGGCGGCGCAACCGTTTCCGTTATTACCGATCGGCTAACCTCCTTCATCGGAATGCTGTCGGTCTCCGTGATCGGCTTTGCATTATCCTCAAGTCAATACCCGCTGCAGCTCCAGCAGGTCGCCTTGGCTGGATTGGCGTTGTTGGTCGCCGTATTGATTGCGCTGCGCCACGATGCATTTTTTCTCCGTGCCGCGCGACTTGCGTCGTGGTTGGAGGGCAGGACATCGGCCTATTCGTCAACTGTCGCGCGTGAATTGCGGACGGCGATACAACAATGGCACTTAGCGACCGCCAACCCGTGGCGCGTCCTAGCCGGAGTGCTGGTTGGCGCGGTGGTGCACATAGTGAATGTCCTGACTTTCTTGGTTTTGGCCGCAGGCGTCGGGGTTCGTGTCGATTTCTTCGACTGGTGCTGGATTGGAGGACTGACGAGCGTTGCCGGATTCATTCCGATCACGATCGGTCAGTTGGCGTCGGGTGGCGCGCTCGTGGCGCTCCTGCATCTTCAGAACGTTTCAACGATCGATGCGCTGGCGACCTCGGCACTCATGATCGCGGTAAATGGCATGCTGGCGGTCGTCGGAGCCTTTTTGGAGTGGTATCGCTTGCGCGTTCGGGTCCTGGCTCCGACACAATCCGCGACGGACGAAATATAGAGTTCGACACGATCTCCCGCCTGCAACACCCGCCCGATCAAACATCGGATTCGACCAGGAGGTCGATTGGCAAGGCAAGCAACCGTTTCGCTGCTACTTGGCAGCTCATGCATCTGACCGGCCGAATCTGGCGCGCGCACAACCGCCCTCAAGTTCGGTCAGTTGTGCATTTTAGCGTCGTGTGGCAAGGTCGAAGCATGTTCCGAAGCTCAGACATGGCCACGGAGGGACGCGACTTTATGTCCGCACGCCAAGACAATCTCGACCATTACGAAACGATCGCCGATCATTTCGACGAAACCTACAACCGCGAGAATTCGAACCATCTTTACAAGATCGATCAGATCTCGAAGGTGATGTTCGACAATCTGCCTGCGCTCGAACGCTATGACGTCATGGAACTTGGCGGCGGCACCGGCATTCACGCCTACCACTTCCTCCAAGCCAACGCTCATCGCAATATTCACTACATCTTGTCCGACATCTCGCCCAAGATGCTGGAGAAGGCCAAGATCCGGCTTGCCCAATTCAATGTCGATTACGTGGTCTCGGCTGCGGAAAACATCGCCACTGATAAGACCTTTGATGCGATCTTCTGCAGCGGCGCGATGCATCATTTCGAAGACGCGCGAGCGTCCATTGAATCAATGCGCGACCATTTGAGACCCGGCGGCGCGATCGTGGTGTGCGAGCCGATCGTCTGGAACCCCGTCAACTTCGTCAAGGCTGCGAAAGACCGACTGGAATGGAGCCAGTTTACCGCCACGCGCTCGAACGTTGCACGCATGCTGCAGGAATCCGGCATGAACCTGAAGGTGAACCGCGTCCTCCATTGGCGCGCGGGCCCCGAATTCGTGAGAATGCTTTGGCCGTTTGAAAAGCTCGAGGCCTATCCTTTGCTCGATATGGCGGCCGTCATGTATCTGCAGGTCGCTACAAAGCCGCAGGCCTCGCAACCGAGCTGATCGAGAACATCAGATCGCGACAGCGACCATCGCTGCAGCCCACTTGCGCGCGCTTGCGGGCGCGTCGATGTCGGGGAAAGCTGTCAACGCCATCAGTTGAAATCCGCTGACGCGAAGCATCAGTTCAAGCTCCAGCGGAAAGAAGTACCGGACCCGATGGGTCTCCAGTGCCTCATCGAGGACGCGATCGCCCTGCAAGCGCGTGACCTTGACTGTAATCTCGCAACACTGCTGATCCGGCAAATGAAGACCTGAAGAGGACCTGACAACGCGTGCATCGCCGCTGTCGAACTCTCGAGTGTTTTCACCTGGTGGATCCGTCACCACGGCGGGCCCATACCAGAAGTCCGCAACCAGCAAGCCGTCCTGCCGCAAATTCTTTCGGGCCGCGCCGAGCGCGCCCAGCGCGTCGTCATTGCTGGTCATATAGCCGATGACGTTGAAATTCATCGCGGCCACATCAAACGGCGAGGTGGCCGAAAAACTCCGAATATCCCCCGAGAGAAATTTCGGATTGGCGCCGAGCTTCATCTGCGTCGCGCGGTCGCGCGCACGCGCGACCATCGATTCAGATTGATCAACACCCGTCACATCAAAGCCGCCGCCCGCGAATATCACGGCATGCCTGCCCGTTCCGCAGCCGAGGTCCAGCATTTTCCTGACTTCGCCGCGTCCGAACTTCGCAATCAGACTCTCGACCGCCTTGCATTCGGCGGCGTAGTTCTTCTCGGCATAGACCGTATCATAGGTCGACGCATAGGAGTCGTTGAAGACGCCTGTCACGAAAGAACCTCACGAACCGCGGCGCTGACGCGATCGATCTGTGCCGCAGTCAAGCCAAGTCCGGACGGAACATACAGGCCGCGGCGCGCGAGCCGCTCCGTCACCGGATAGCTGCTGCCGGCAAAGAGACCCCGTTCGCGCAGGACTGGCTGCTCGTGCATGCCGAGGAAAAGCGGCCGCGTATCGATGCCCTTCGCACGCAGGCGCTTCGCAAACTCGAGAGCATCAAACTCGACGTCATCGGCAAGGATGAGGCAATACATCCAGTAGACGTTCTTTGCCCATTCCCGCTCGACCGGCAGCGCGATCTGCGACAGATCGGACAGCCGTTCATGATAGGCCTTGGCCATCTTGCGCTTGCGGCGAATATGGTCGTCGACGCGATCGACCTGAGCCACGCCGATCGCGGCCTGGAGATTGGTCAGGCGATAATTGTGACCAATTTCGGTGTGATAGAACCGCCGCTCCGGACGGAAGCTAAGGTTGCGGAGGGAGCGCAGCCGGGCGTCATAGTGGTCGCTGCTGGTGACGACCATCCCGCCCTCGCCCGTTGTCACGATCTTGTTGGCGTAGAAGCTGTAGCAGGCCATGTCACCGAAGCTGCCGACACGGCGGCCTTCGACTTCCGCACCGTGAGCCTCCGCGGCATCTTCGATGACGCGCAGATCGTGCTTGGCGGCAAGTTTCATGACGCGGCGCATATCGACGGGGTGCCCGAACATGTGCACCGGCATAATCGCGCGCGTCCGCGGGGTGATCGCGGCTTCAACCTGATCGAGATCCATGCACCAGGTTTCAGGGTCGCAATCCACCAGCACCGGAACGCAGTCGGCCTCGAGTATCGCGATCGCGCAGGAGATGATGGTGTAGGAGGGCATGATGACCTCGGAGCCGGGCTCGAGACTCAATGCCTTCATGGCGACCTGAAGGGCCGTGGTGCCATTGCTTACGGCCACTCCATGGGCGGCGCCGCAAAACTGTGAAAATTTGCGCTCGAACTCCGGAATGAAGCGTCCTTCCGAGGAAACCCAGCCGGTTTCGATGCACTCGTTGACGAGGGGAGCCGTGTTGTCTCCGATCAGGGGCTCGGAGACCGGAATGAACGGGGCTGCTTCCATCACGACCTCGGTGCGATCAGGGGGACGTCGAGACGAAAGGTGTCCTTCTCGTAGTCCTCGCCGCCGCGCGGGCCGCGCGTCAGCACCAGAAACGTCGTGTCTTCCAACGCCTCAAAAGCGTGCCGCTCGTGGGGAACGCTGAGGATGAGATCGTTGGGCCCCATGATCGCTTCCGTCGGCGCTTGGCCCGGCATTTGCGAAACGGTGCGAAGCTTGCCCGACAGCACATAGAGCCACTGCCACGTTTCCTTGTGATAGTGGTTGGCACGAACCGCGTCCTTCTTGCTGTGAATGATGGTCGCGTACTCGATGGGCTCCCGCTGCAGCACGTCGATGATTTCCCCACGCTTGTCCGCAAAGGAAATCGGAAGCTTTTTTACATCCATCTCATGACTCCCTGCTGCCGACGACAAATCAAGTTGCTCGGCAGGAATTAGTTGGAACGATGTCAGCCGACGATCCGGGGCGTCGGAATCGGGATGATGAACTTGCCGCCCCGATCCGAAAACTCCTTCAGATTGTTCATGATCTCTTCGGCAAAATTCCAGGCAAGCAGAAGCGCATAATCGGGCTGATGCTTCAGTAACATATCGTCCGGAACGACTTCGAGACGCACGCCCGGCGTGTAACGACCGATCTTGAGCCTCGACTTCTCGGTGACGAAGTCGAGGAAATCGCTGCCCAGCCCGCAATAATTCAGCAGGGTCATTCCCTTTGCCGGCGCACTCACGGCGACGATCTTGCTACCGCTTTGCTTGAGGCCGGTCAGCATCGCCCGCAGCGCCAGGCGGTTGTTGGCGACGCCCTGCGCGAACTTCCGCAAGGTATCCAGCTCGTAGATTTTCTCGCGTTCTTCATTGGCCAGCATCTGTTCGACGATCGGAGCGACCGGGCTGGACGAGACGCCGATCCTGCGCACGAACATGCGGATCGATCCGCCATGGATGTCGCGCAGCTGCACGTCGAATATCTCCATGCCGAACTGCTTGAAGAACCGCACCAGCGGCTTCACCGAGAGATAGGACAGGTGCTCGTGATAGATGGTGTCGTACTCGAGGCTGTGCAGCAGTTCGAGGAAATAGGGAGCCTCGATGATGAAGGTGCCGCGCTCGGTGAGCAGGATGGAGACGGCCTGCATCAAATCATGCAGATCGCCAACATGAGCGAAGACGTTGGTTCCGGTAATGACCGAGGCCTGCCCCTTGCTGGCAACGACCTTCTTGGCGCTTTCGCTGTTGAAGAACGCGGCGACGGTCTCGATGCCGTTCTTGTTGGCGATCTCGGCGATGTTGGCGGCCGGGTCCACGCCGAGCACCTTCGTGCCCTGCTCCTTGAACATCTGCAGGAGCACGCCGACATTGCTGCCGATATCGACGACGAGATCGTCCTTGGTCAGCCCGAGCAGGCGCGTCGTGGTGCGAGCAAACTCCCCCCAATGCCGGCGGCCGGCCGTGGTGGTTGAGGATTCGTAGGGGTAGTCGTCGCAGTAGAGGATTTCGGGAGGCACGATATAGTTCAGCTGGACGAAGCCACAATCCTCGCAAACAGCCACTTGAAGGGGATACGAATCTCGATGCTCACCCAACTGGTGCTTGTGCAGAAATTGGTCGGCAGGCGGCGTCTCTCCCAAATCGAGGAAACGAGCAAGAGGCCCCTCGCCGCACGCGCGACATTTCTCTACGAACATGGCATGGTCCGTTGTTTTGGATTGAAGACGCTCACGGTCCGCCCAGACCAGACAGACACCGGACTTATGAGCACAATTTCCGAGCAAAATCGAGAGGTTTCGGCCCATCCGGGCCGGTGATCATCGTTCGGAATCCCCGTGCGTCGAACGCATTCGACTAAGTTCCTGGTCTAGCTCAAGACTCCTCGGTAGCGGCCTCACCTCAAACCAGTTGAACTGTAGGGCGCCCCTGAGCCTAGGCCGGGACTGATTAGACACGTCCACGGGAAAGGTCAATCCGACAGCGCCGCCACGAGAGGTATTAGGCCAAAGGAGATTGCCTGAACCCCACAGCTCAACAACCTCGCATGTTTGCGCCCAACGTTTTGCGGATCACCGGCAGTCGAAATGTCTTCGTCAAAAAGGGTCCTCCCGAACAGATACCGTCCACGACCGGCGCGAGCTTTGCGCGGAGCCTCTCGTTGAAGGCTTCCACCAGCAGTAATCTCTGCTGCCGAACGAGGCTGCGTTGCTCGCGTTGCGGCCCAGGGGGCTCCCGTCGTAGCGGGGAACTCGACAAAGCTGCAGCGCCTGGTCGGCGATGGTCGATGCGGGACCAGGTATGGAAAAGTCGTGGGAATTGCATCGCGCGGGATCATGGGTACCGACCTTGAATCTTCAGCCATACCACCCTGAACCATCGATATCTGCCTCTAACTCGACCACTGTTCCGGCGTAATCAAAGGTGGCCCATCGATTCGCTCTTCCGTTGCAATTGAGCCGACGCGCTCTTAAGAAGGGCCGACAGCATCAGTGTAGCGTTGTCGTGGGTAGACAGGTAAAAGAGGAAGCCTTGCTCCATCCACTTGAGCATTCAGTCTGCCTGCACTTCCTCCACCTAACCGATTTACTTGCACGAGATCGCCGCCGTGACTGACATCAAGATCGAGGGACTGGTTTGCCCGGTCACCAAGATGCCGTTGACCATCCTTGGCGATCAAGCCGTCTCCACCGCGGACAGGAGCATCGCGTACCCCTTGCAGGACGGTGTCCCCGTTCTGCTCGGACCTGAGGCCATCACGGACAAGTCGTGGACCCGCGCCGAGATGGAGTTCTACAACACCATCGGTCGCAAGAGAGCCGAACAGCTGCGCGCCGACGGCTCGGCGAAATCCATTGACTCGATCGGCATGCAACACGTGTTCCGCATCGCCACTCTTCGGCCCGAGCAACGGCACCAGTTTCCCGAGCCGTCATCGCTGTGGGCCTGCGACAACATCGACGCGGCCAGCGAGACCGACTGTTACCGTCACATCGGCCCCGTCATCGGGAAACGGGTGGTCCAGGTCGGCGGCAGCGGAACGGTGCCGCTTCTGCTTCTGCTTGCCGGCGCCGCAGAGGGGATATTGATCACGCCGATGATCGGCGAGGCGCTCGTCGCGCTGGAAATCGCCAGGCTCCTCGACGTCCCCCTGCGCTGCATCGTTGGCATCGGCGAGGAGATTCCTCTCGCCGATCAATATGCCGACGTATGCTTTGTCGGCGGCTGCGTGCATCACATGAGAACCGAAATCGCAATGCCCGAGATGGCGCGCATCCTCAGACCGGGTGGCAAATTCGCGGCGATCGAGCCCTGGAAGGCGCCTGGCTATACGATCGGCACCGCCATTTTCGGCAAGCGTGAAGCCAATTCATTCTGCAGCCCGATCACCAAGGAGCGTGCCGCGCCGTTCTTTCGCGCGTTCGGAAGCGCGGATTGCGTGCATCACGGGGCGATCACGCGCTATCCCGCCATCGTCGCGCAAAAGGCCGGGTTCAGATTGTCGGTGCCGAAGGCCGAGTGGGTGACGCGGACCGACGATGCGATCTGCAACTGCATCCCCTTCGCTCGCAAAATGGGCAGCGCGATTGCCATGTTGGCAACCAAATAGCCCAGCGGGAAAACCGGTCGATACAGCGATCATTCCGCAATATCATTCGACCGGTGTGATAGTTAAATCGTGAAGCAGTTTTCTTCGACGCGGCGCGGGCGCCCCACCCAGAATGCAAGAACAGACGACTGATGATCGCATAGTTTCCGGCACGATCCCGTCCGATCGGGCTCGGCTCCTGCTTATCCTCGCGTGTCACGTCGCGTGCTGCTGCGTCTCCCTGCTTGTCGTCGTCGATTCCTATGGGGTCCCGCTGCGACTCGCGGCCATCGACGGCAGCCGCGTCTGGGCTGCCGCGATCAACGTCGCCGCCTTTGCCGCCGTCGCGCCGATCTTCGCGTTCGCCCGCTTCAGTTTCGGCTACGCGCTTGGCTTCTACTTCTACACCATGATCCTGGGCTATCTCTGGCTCGTCGCATTCTCGACCTTTCCCTACAATCACGCCATGGCGTCGGTGTCCGCGTTCGCCTCGGCACTCGCCTTCATGGCGCCCGTGCTTCTGATCAATTCACCCGCGAAGCCACGGTTCGCGTTGACGCCCGACGCGCTGAACAAGCTGCTGTCGTTCATCCTGGCTGTGGCAGTGGCGGTCATCGCAGCGGGCGCGATCTATAATTTCCGGTTCGTCAGCTTCAGCGACATGTCGACGTTTCGAGACGAACTCAAATTTCCCCGAGCGCTAGAATATGCCATAGGGATCACCTCGGGCGCGCTGCTGCCCTTCGCATTTGCCTGCTTCCTACGCGTTCGGATGCGCTTGCGGGCCACACTGTGCCTGGTCCTGCTCGCCTTGTTCTGGCCGATCACACTGAGCAAGACGTCCCTGTTCGCCCCGCTCTGGCTGATGTTCTTGGTCGGCCTGAGCCGCATCCTCAGCATACGGATGGCCGTCATCGCGTCCCTGCTGCTCCCGCTGGCGTTGGGAGTGCTGGCCGCGGCGCTCTATGCCCGGGGCCTGCTTCCGGAGCGGACGTTCTACACCTATTTCGGGACCGTGAATTTCCGGATGGCAGCGCTGACCTCGAGCGCGCTGGATTTCTACAACGACTATTTTTCCAGAAATGATCTGATGTACTTCTGTCAGATTGGCCTAATCAAAAGCTTCGTGACATGCGCCCATCAGGAGCAGCTCTCGGTGGTGATGCAGAACGCCTATCACATAGGCAATTTCAATGCGTCGCTGTTCGCGACCGAGGGCATTGCATCCGTGGGCATGACCTTCGCACCGCTGGCGGCTCTGGGGTGCGGACTCTTGATCAGTCTGGGCAACCGTGCCTCCGCAGGACTGCCCGGCGATTTCGTCCTCATCTCCGGGGGAATGATGCTGAACATCCTGATGAACGTGCCATTGTCGGTCGCCTTGGTCACCCACGGCGCCTTGATTCTCAGTCTGCTCTGGTACGTGACGCCCCGGGGGCGCAGCTAGTCAATAAACGGCGCCTCGCCAGAGACGAGCAGCGCACGTCCGTCTTGCGTCCGCCGGATCCGAGCCGCGCGCCAACCTGTCTGCACCCAATAGACACGCGACGCGTCGGCGGTCGCTTTGGCGACGATTGCAGCGGGCCGCGGTCGCCGCGCTCGGATACAGCGAGGCGGCCCCGGCCCTGCGCTACCGGCAGATCGTGCGAGGCCTGTTCGAGAAGCGACCGCCTGCCTAGAATTTCCTGATCAGCCCGATGACCTCGTCCTGCTGCTCGCCGGTGATCTCGGCGAACATAGGCAGGGAGAGTATCCAGCTCTGGTCTGCCACCGCCCTCGGGAATTGATCCGGGCGATGCTCAAACCGCGCGTAGGCCGGTAGCAGCGGCAACGCGGTCGGATAGTTGATGGCGGTCTGCACCCCATGCTCGTTCAGATACGCCGCGAGGGCGTCGCGCCGCTCATGCTTGATTGTGTAGAGATGATAGACATGCGTGCGGCCCGGCGCGACGGCCGGCACCTCCACGCCGTCGAGCTGGTTGAGCCCGGCGTCGTAGATCCGGGCGGCATCCTGACGAGCCTTGGTCCAGGCCTCCAAGTGCTTCAGCTTGGCAGACAGGATCGCCGCCTGCATTCCATCGAGCCGACTATTGATGCCCTCGATCAGGTGGTTGTGCTTCACAAGGCCGCCATGGCGGGCCAGCATGGCCATGCGCTCGGCGAGCGCCGAATCGTTGGTCACGACGGCGCCGGCGTCGCCGAAGGCCCCGAGGTTCTTGCCGGGGTAGAACGAATAGGTCGCGGCTGCGCCGAACGTTCCAACCGGCTGGTCGCGAAACTTCGCCAGATGGGCCTGCGCGCAATCCTCCAGAACCCAGAGGCCGTGCTTGCGGGCAATCGCCATGATGGCGTCCATGTCCGCCGGCTGCCCATAAAGATGGACCGGGATGATGCCGACCGTGCGCGGCGTGATCGCGGCTTCGATCGCGGCCGGATCGATCGTGAAAGTCGCACCATCCGTGTCGCAGAACACGACGCTCGCACCGGAGTGCGTGACCATCGCGGACGTCGAGATCCATGAATGGGCCGTTGTGATGACCTCGTCGCCGGGCTTGACCCCGAGCGCCACCATCGCGAGGTAAAGCGCATCCGTACCATTGGCGCAGGACACGCAATGCTTGATCTGCGCCGCCGCGGCGAACTCCTGCTCGAACGTGTCCACGTAAGGACCGCGGATGAACGCATTGTCGCGAATGACTGCCGCAATGGCGCCGTCGATCTCCTCCTTGATAGAGCGATATTGCAGACCAAGATCCGCGAAAGGTACTGCCATTGATGAATCCCTCTATGTGTGCGGCCTGATCAGGCGCGCCGGATTTCCGGCGTAGATGCCTGGAGCCGCAATGTCCTTCGTGACGACGGTGCCGGCCCCGATCACGACATCGTCGGCGATGCTGACCGGCATGATCGTGGCATTTGAGCCGATCGAGACCCGGTTGCCGATTTTCGTCGAGCGCCACAACTCCCGCCGCCCGCGCGCCGGCCCCCCGGTCGCAAACGTATCGTTGATGAACATGACGCCATGGCCGACGAAGCAATCCTCGCCCACCGACACCAGCTCGCAGATGAAAGCGTGCGATTGGACGCGCGTTCGTGCGCCGATGACAACACCTGTCTGGATCTCGGTAAAGGGTCCGACAAAGCAATCGTCGCCAATCGTGCAGCCGTATAAATTGCAGGGTTCGACCAGCTTGACGCGCTCGCCGAACTGGACGTCGCGCACGCCAACCTGGGATACGATCGGCCTATTCATTTGAACGTGCCCAGCCGGCTTCGGCGGGGCTCGAAACGAAGCGCCACCTCCTGCCCGGTCTCGATCGATTCATACAGCGCCGAGATCAGTTCGAGGCTCTTGCGCCCCTGCAAACCATCCACCAGCGCCGACCGCTGACGCAGGAGGCAATCCAAGACGTGCTGATAATAGGCCTGATGGCCGAAACCGTAGACGTTGGGCGGATTCACGGAGAACTTCTCGATGACGACCTTGTCGCTAGGGAGTTCATCGACGAAGCGCCAGTGCCTGATCTGGTTGACGGCGAATCCCGCGATCTCGACCATGCCCTTCTCTCCCAATATGGAGAGCGAGCCTTCGATATCCTTCGGCCGGACCGCGGTGGTGGCCTCGATGATACCCAAGGCGCCGTTGCGAAACTTGAGGGTTGCGACCGCCGTGTCTTCCGTCTCGATATTCACCAGTGCAGTGGTGGACCGCGCATGAACGCTGACGACGTCACCGAAGAACCACTCCAGCATGTCGATGTGATGGCTCGCCTGGTTGGTGAGCACGCCGCCATCATAGGCCCAGGTGCCGCGCCAGGCGTCCTGATCGTAGTAGCTCTGGTCACGGCACCAGCGCACCCGGACCGTGCCAAGGACAAGCCGTCCGAACCGGCCCGACTCCAGGGCTTCGCGCGCCTTGACCACAGGAACGTTGAAGCGGTTCTGCTTGACAACGAACAGCTTCACGCCGGCTTCGTCGCAAGCGCGGATCATGTCGTCGGCGTCTTGCAGCCGAAGCGCCATCGGCTTTTCCACCACAACATGCTTTCCCGCGCGCGCGCACGCGATGGCATGCTGCGGATGCATACCGCTGGGCGTCAGCACGGCGACGGCGTCGATGTCCTCTCGCGCTAGAAACTCGTCGATATTGTCGAATGCCGCAATTCCGAATTTGGTGGCAACGGCATCAGCGCGCGCCTTGACGATGTCGCAGGCTGCGACGAGACGCGCACCCTCGATCTGATTGCCGCCCAGAAGCTCCGAATGGCGTTTGGCGATGCGCCCACAACCAAGCAAGCCGAACCTTATCATCATACCTCCCCTTTAGCTCGCTCGCCGGACCGATCTCGTACGCGCCCCACAAGTCTGAGCCAAGCGTATTCAAGAAATTCATTCTCGATCAAGACAATAATACCAGTTTAGAGCTCCAGATGCCGCTCCGGACGAGCGCATCCAAGGAAGCGCTCATGCGCATCTGACGCGATTTGCTCGAGCCCGGTCGGCTGGACACGAGCATATTCTGCCGCACCTATGGTAGCAGCTTCCGCATTGCGGGACGGCCCCGATCGGCGGACCCGCTCCCCGCCCACAAACCCGCGTAATCTGAGCCCAGGTTTTTTGTCCGCCATCCGCCTCCGTTAAATGAGCCCGATGCAGAGATTTTTGCGCAATCCGCCCATGCAAGCCCCCGAACGCGCTTCCGGCGCCTCGGTAAGCCGACTCACGTTGGGTCTGCTCATTTTCGTTCATATCGCTATGTGCTGCGTTTCCCTTGTATTCGTCCTCCAGCACTATGGAAGAATGCTGCCGATCGCGGCAAACAGCTTCCCCCGCCTCGAAGCCGCAGCCCTCGCCGTGATACCATTTGCCTTATGCGCGATCGTCTTCGCATTCAGGCGCTTCAGCTTCGGCTATGCAGTCTCCTTTTACTTCTTCTCGTTGATCCTGGGCTATCTGCGGCTCATCGAATTTTCGACCTTCCAGTACGATCACCGGACCGCCGCGATCTCCGCATTCGCGTCCGGAATCGCGTTCCTCATCCCTGCATTGTTCCTGACATCGCCCTTCCCTCGAACCTTCGAGCTGTCCGCGAAGCAGCTCACCGTTCTTCTATGGGCCATTTTGCTGGAATCTGTCGCGATCCTCGTCGTAGGCTCTGTGTTTAGTTTCCAGCTGGTGAGCCCCTCCGAGATCTACAATTTTCGCAACGACATTGCGCTTCCGCGATGGTTGAACTACGCCGTCCTGATCTCCTCGAGCAGCCTGCTGCCGTTCGCCTACGCCTGTTTCATACGACTGAGGAGCTATCGCCGAGCCGCGCTATGTCTGTTGCTGCTGCTGTTGTTCTATCCCGTCACGTTGACGAAACTATCCCTGCTTGCGCCTGGCTGGCTGCTGTTCCTGACCGTTCTTTCGCGTTATTTCGACGGCCGCACAGCCACCATCTTGTCGCTTCTCCTGCCGATCTTGGCGGGCGTGCTGATCACAGCCGGGGAGACATACGGCCTGCTGCCGAATCAGCTTTCGGCACCGTATTTCGGCACAGTCAACTTTCGCATGATCGCGATGCCCTCCAGCGCGCTCGACTTTTATAACGACTTCTTCGCGTCGCACGAGCTCACGCACTTCTGTCAGATTACATTCGTCAAGAGTCTCATGTCGTGTCCCTACAAGGACCCGTTGTCAGTCGTGATGCAAGACAGCTATCATATCGGCTACTTCAACGCGTCGTTGTTTGCCACGGAAGGTATTGCGTCGGTCGGCCCCAGGCTCGCCCCGTTTTCCGCTTTCGCCTGCGGTCTTGTAATCGGCCTTGGCAACCGCGCATCCTCGGGCTTGCCGGAGCAGTTCATTCTTCTCTCGGGGGGATTGTTGCTCCAAGTCCTTTTGAACGTGCCGTTGACGATTGTTGTCGTGTCGCACGGTGCAGCAATGATGTTTCTGCTTTGGTATGTTACCCCGCGGGATGTATTGGATCAGCCGCCGACGCATCTGCTCCAGGGCGCGAGTAGCCGCAAACTCTGATCCAACAGAATCGACATTTATGCGCGTACTCATCCTCAATGCGGACTACTCGCGATACCTGACATGGCTGTACGGTCGCCACCCCGGTCTGGTGACAGCGTCGTATGCGGACCAAATGCGCGCCCGCAACGCCAGCCTGTTCGGAGTCAATGACTTCTATTCAAGGAACTTCCGTGCGCTGGGGCATGAGGCGAAGGAGATCCACGTCAACAATGCGTGGCTCCAATCGGCCTGGGCGCGCGAGCACGGCATCACCTGGGAAGCGCCGAAATCGTGGGACGTGAGCCGAAAGGACCGCCTGCCGGGTTGGTTGCAGCGGACCATCGCGCCGATGAAGCCGATGCTGCGACCGCTGGCCCGGCGCATTGGACTGAGCCCTCGCCTGGACCAGCAACTCGAGCGCGTTCTCCTCGCCCAGATCGAAGATTTCAGGCCAGACCTGATCCTCAATCAGGACGTTTTCTACGTGACCCCCAGCTTGGTCGAGCGCATCAGAGCCATCTCTGGGCCAAAGGTCATTGGGCAGGTGGGCATCGAGCCCTCTCGCGGCGAGAATTGGCGGGTCTACGATCTCATGCTGTCGCAATTGCCTCGCGTGGTTGCTAAGTTCACGGCGGCTGGCGTGCGGGCGCGCGTCAGCCATCTCGCTTTCGAGCCGGATGTCCTGCAGCAATTGCCGCCAACCCCGGCCTTGGACGTAGACGTCTCCTTCGTGGGATCCGTATCGGAGGACCATCGGGAGCGGATTGCGCTGCTCGAATTCGTGGCGGAGCGGTTCGATCTGAAGTTGTGGGGCAACATCCCTAATTCGTTGCCCGCCGCCTCGCCACTTCGCAGATGTTTTCAGGGAGAAGTCTGGGGCTCGGAGATGTACCAGGTCCTGAGGCGCTCCCGCATCACCCTGAATTCGCACATCGACATCGCCGGGAACGAAGCAGGCAACATGCGCCTGTTCGAAGCAACCGGGGTCGGAACATTCCTGCTGACTGACTTCAAGCAGAACCTGCATACGCTGCTTGAACCGGATCGGGACGTTGCTGTCTGGCAGTCGCCGGCAGAATGCGCCGCGGCAATTGATCGTTACCTGCGAAACGATGGCGAGCGTAAAGTCATCGCTGCCGCCGGGCAACAAACGACGCTTGCCCGCCACAATTATCGCACACGCGTGCAAGAGATTCTGGACTTTATCGCCTAGGAGGAACGCGGAGTTCGCCCGCCCCGACCCAACCTTGACGGGACGTGCGAAAATGGCCAAAGTCACCTGCCTCAAACCTAACGTATTGTAACGGCTGACTTTTGGGGAATCCCAGATGAGTGAGCGCGGCCGATTCATTGGCGACCGAGGACAGATCGCGCGCTCCGCGGAGGCTCCGAGAGAAATTGTGACGTGAGCGTCTTTGCAAGATGCGCCGATTTCAGCCACGAACTGATCGCGCAGGCGACCAGCCGCGCCGAACAGGCGGGATTTGGGCCGCCTACCCGGTTGCTAGGAAGAGCGCCAAGGAGTGAGTTGAGATGAGACCGTTGCGCCTAGCGGTAATGCTGGAGCAAGCCATTGAAGTTGGCGGCGGCTTCCAGCAGCCCCTGAACGATGCGTTGTGGCTGCATGATTGGGGGAAGAAATCCGGCAATGTAGTCGTGGTGTATTCACCCTACCCCCGGACGATAGAAGTCCTGAAGGAATTCGGCATCGAAGGCCGCCTCCTCAAGTTCGGCGTTTTGGATCACGGATTTCTCTTCCTCAAATACTGCCGCCCGTTCGATCTCATCCAGATCGCACTCAAGGCGAAGTCGCTATTCGAGAGAACTCTGATCAAGGATGGGATCGACGTTATTCATTTCACGTCGACGTCGAAGCGGCACCTGCTACTTTACCAGCTTCCGTTCACCATGACGATCTTCGATGGCTGCCATCGAGACACTCCGGAATTCCCGGAAGTTCGAGCGTTCGGCGAATTTGAAAGGCGGGAGATTTTATTCAGTTTGGCCTGCACGAAGGCAGCAATTGTGATCGCCAATGCCCCCGAACTGGTCGACAGTCTTTGCCGTCGATACGCCATGGAGCGCGACCGCGCCGTCTGCATACCACTCTCGCCATCGCCATATGTCGCGCAATCGACAAAGGACGGCGCAACCGACGCAGCTGTCCTTCGGAAACATGGGCTTGAGCCCGGCTATCTGTTCTATCCGGCGCAGTTCTGGCCGCACAAGAACCACATGACGCTTCTCAGGGCACTCTCACTGCTGCGCGAAAAAGGCATCACAGAGCGCCTGGTGCTGTGCGGTTCGGATCGGGGCACTTTTGAAAGGATCGACGCGGCTATTGCGGCCTGTGGCTTCTCAAAACAGGTTTCCATCATCGGCTTCGTCGATTCGTCCGACCTCGGCGCCCTCTACCGCGGGGCCTCCGCGCTCGTCATGCCGAGCTATTTCGGCCCGACCAACATGCCTCCGCTCGAAGCCTGGGCGGTTGGAACACCCGTGATCTATCCCGAGGCATTCAAGGGGCAGGTCGGGGACGCCGCCATCTTGTTCGACTATGACGAGCCACAGTCGCTGGCAGATGCCATCCTCGCGCTTCGCATGGACGGCACGCGTGAACGCTTGTGTGAGGCGGGTTATCGTCGGCTGGAACAGTTCACAGCCGAAAGCAAACTCGGACAAGAACGGTTCACACAGCAGATGCAGCGGCTGAAACACCGCTTGGCTCTGACCCTGCGCTGAACCGTTAAGGCTTGCCGGATCAGGAGGGAATCCGAGAGATCAGGCTTGCGCGCAAGCCTGATCTCAGAAGCGGACTTGCGATCGCGCCGACAATCATCAGCCAGATGACGCATTCGGACAGGAAATGCGTTACTCCGCTCCCAGGGGCAATTTCAGCAACCATCGTCCCCAACGCCCAGCCAGGCACCACGATGGTCACGGCGATGAGGGCCAGGAAGGCCATGTGCCGGAGCGGATTTCGCAAGGTCTGCCTCATCAAGAGAACAGCGAGCAGGCCAAACTGGATGCCAAAGTCGCTCGCGACGATCGCAAGAGCCGCGCCTAGCGGACCCAACCCGCGTATCAGCAGGACCGACAGTCCCAGAAACAAAATGAGCTGCAGCCCCTTTGTCCGAACCAGCAGATCGGCGCGGTTGCTGTGGCTGGCAAAACCAAGAGCAAGCAAGGCCGGAGCGACGGTAACGGCCCCAAGCAGTAACGTGACCGCGAGCGGCATGTCCAGGGGAATGCTGCCGTGGGTCCAAAGCGCAAAGAAGTCGGCCCAGAATGACAGCAGGGCGGCCACGACGACGCTGGCGAGCGCCGTCACCAGCACCGAGCCATAGGCATAATGCCGGCGCAGCCGCTCATGTTCGCCGACAGCATAGTCGTGACCAAGTTCTGCCGCCATCGGCAGGACCATCTGACTGCACAACCCCCTCACCAGACTAGCCATGACGCGCGTCAGCCCCCACTGGGCGACCGCGACCCGATCTGCAACGAAAGCGCTGACCAGGAGCACCGGCAGATTTGTCAAGGCCAGTTCGGCCGCGTTGGCAACGCCGAATGGTATGGCGCGACCGAGTTGTCCGATGGCCCACCGCCACGACCACGCACGATGTCCACGTTTGAGAAATGGAAACAGCCGCGGCGCATCGATCGCAATCAGGAAAATTGCAAACAAAAGCTGCGTCGAGATATAGGCGATGGCGACAGCGAGCAGACTGCCAAACAAGGCCACCGCCACGATCTGCGCAATTTGAGTCAGCAGGAGAGCGCCGCTCAGTAGCCAGGCGATCCGGCCGAATTTTCCCCGCGCGCGATAGAGAGCTGAAGTCACACTGGCGGGCAAAGTAAGAAGCATCCCCACCATCATGACCAGCATGGCGGAATCGAACGAAGCCGTCGCCTTGAACCCCAGCATTACGGAAGGCTGCAGACACAGAGCGATGGCAACCACCCCAACGCCCAGGAAGAGAACGAGGCGGAGGTAAACCTGCATTGTTCCGCTGTAGAAACTGCCCGTCCGTCCGTCGCAGTCGGCGCACGCCTTGAAGGCAAGGAATCGGTTGACTGCTCGCGACTGAAGACCGGAGTCAGCGACGATCATGAAGCTTCCCGCCGCAAAGATGGCAAACCAAGCCGCGAGCGTATCGCTCGACCAGAAATGCAGGTACGCCGGAACGAGAAGAAGTTGCTGGGTCAACCCCAGGACGACCAGAACGAGGTTTGCCGACCAGCCATGCAGAAGTCGACCCAAGCGGCCCTCTGCTCCGGGACCGCTGTCTGGCCTAGAGCTGCCTCGCGCATCCGCTTGTATGCCGGTCAAGCCCGAACCTTCCTCAAAACGTGAGCTCGCGCAGCGCCGGGAGAGCAGAGCAAGCTGCTACCTGTCCGTGGCGGTCGCCACTTGCTTCCTGCGGGGGAAAACGCCAGTTTAACGCGATTTCATCCTTCCACCGAGCATGTCTTTTAAGGCGGCACGTAAATCGGAGCAATGCCGGCCGGGCCGACGCCAAGGTCGGGGCAGCAGCGGTGCTGCGGCTCAGGGGGAGACCCGTTCGAAGGGAAACCGTTGGGAGCCCTGTTCCTGCGCATCCGGCTCTCGTTCCGCAACGTTGTAGCCCCGGTGAGCCTCCAAGAAACCGGGCCTCCGGCATCCACGTTCGAGCGAATTTCACGACTTTTTCACTCTGCGCAAGCAGTGTCCCCGGCCGTGGTGGCTGAGGAATGAGCTGCGCACCTCCTGCTTCATTGAGCCCGTGGTGATCGGCACGCGATACCAAATCATTGTCGGCGGACGAACAGCGCAAAGCTGTCGGACGGTATCCAACGGAGCTGGTGTGTACTGAATGGCTCCGTTGGCGTGCACGAGTTCGACTTGGCCAAGCCAGTCGGCGGCCGCCGCAATGTCAGTGAAGAATTTCAGGTTGTCAGTCGCAAGCTCTAGCGCGCGCAGCACCATTGGTGTTGTTTCTACCACTGCCCAGCGAATCGTTGGAGTCTGCTGCGCCGCGAGCTTGTAGTGGAGACCACAGCCCCCGCCGAATTCGATAACGGTGTCCACGCCTGCAACAAGCGGCCACTCGCCGGTGGGGTGGTAGGCAATCGTTTTGCGGAAGATGGTCTCCGAAAGCTCGTCGTTATCATAGCCTTCGATCACCTCTTTAGGCGTGAAGCGCTTTCGTCTGATCCTGCGTGCGATGTTCGAGAGCATAGGCAGATACCTCGGGGGAAACGCGCGGCTCCGTTGTCGGTTGCGTGGAGGTGGTGCTCACAACCTCTCATGGTGCGTCCGTAATGGGCCGTTGGGGGTCCAGCAAGGCGCCCGGGTCAGCCTCAGGCCCAAGTAGCACGTGCTACCAAATTGTCATAAACTATAGTGGTGTCTGCGCTGTAGCCTATCATGGGCATTGAGACAATCACTTGAAGACGTTCGAATCGGCATCGCGTGCACAAATGCATTCGCCTTCCCCCTCGCTTGGCATGATCACATGCTCTAAGAAGAATGCAACATGAGGAGAAACCAGCTCTCCGTTCCGACAAACCATTGAAACAGGGTGTGTGCGCAGTGAACTCAGGTCGCCTGCTACGGCGTGGCTATATGCCCGGACGCCTGCTGAGTTGGGCCCAATTCTTTCCCAATTATCGATTTTTTCCCGCACTCTCGATTGTACTGGCCACAACGATTGGCTTGCTGCTTGTCATCAATCGCGGCTTCGATGTGACCGACGAGGCGATGTATCTGTACGACATGGAGCATGCCGGACCGAGTTCGGGCACGCATATTTACCTGATCGCCGGCAAGCTGGGCCACCTGTTCCACAACAACATCGTTGTCTGGCGCGTCATTTCACTTTGCCTGAACATCGCCTGCTCTCTGATCTTTGCCGCTGGATTCTGGCGCCTGGGCGCAGGCCTGGGCCTCTTCGGAAATTCCCGCTCGAAATCGGACCGGACGGGATTCTTCATTGCTGTTCTGATTGGGTCGCTCGGATATTACGGTGCGGGCCCACCTACTCTTTCGTCGAACAGCGTGGCGGCATGCGGCTTGCTCGCCGGCACGGGACTTCTTGCACTTGCCGTGACGGCCGCGCCCGGCATCCGTCGTCACGTCCTGGTTGCGCTGTCGTCGCTGGCAATCGTGCTACTCGAGGCGGCCCGGATCAGCGCAGGCGCAGGCTATCTGCTGGCCGCGCCCGCGATGCTGTGGCTGGCCTCCATGCTTTTAGGCTGGCAGGCGACGATCAGGCTCGTTCTGCTGCACATCCTCTTCGGAGTGCTCTGGACAATCGTGCTGGCGACTGCGTTCGACGCATGGCAGCAGATCTTGCCGGTGATTCAGCTCATGCTGAGCACAGGCGATTCAGAAGGGTCGTCCTATAACTACGGAGTACTGGCTGCGGAGCATCTAACCGATCTTTTCGGCTTCGCCTGGCAATCCCTACGCTATGCAGCCGCCGCCGTTGGAGTCGGGCTCGTTACGAGCCTGCCGCTGGGCTGGCGAGCTTTTTCCACGTCTCCGTCGCCGCCTGGGCTCCGTCAGGTCCGAGCCCGCATCCTATTTTTTGCGGCTCTTCTGCCGTTGATCTCGCTGTGGGGCTACCTTTCGCTGGTCGACATCTTCACGAACTGGCCGCCGGGCCTTTGCGCCGACAAAGCCATGATCGTTTGTGACCAGCCGACCGGCTTGACCGGTCGGGCCTTCATGTATGCCGTCGGCGGACAGATTGTCGTTGCGGCCCTGTTCGTCATGCTGGATCGGCTTCTTCTAAAAAAAAGCGCATCATTCGATGAGACCGGTCGCTGGACCGCCTCGGCCTGGTCGATTCTTCTCGCTCTGCTGCTGATCCTCACGATAGTCACGTCACTCGGCACCAACACGGGCTTACTCGCGCACAGCATCTTCTGCATGGGGCCGCTGATGGCGGCGGGATACATTGCGCTTACACATGCGGGTTTGCGCCTAGGCCGGATACCTGCCTGCGTTGCGCCCGTCTCGCTCATCTGCTTTTCGTTGCTTGTGGTCGTCTCCGTTGCACATAATCGCATATTCTTTCCGTATCGGGTGGATGGGACGATCTTCAGGCAGACTACACGGCTCGATCACCCGCCTGAGCTCAAGGGTCTCAAGGTCAGCGCGAGCCTGTCGAGCGAGCTGGCGAACATCGAGCGTGCTCTTCTAAGCGCCGGCTTCGACCGGCAGCGCGATCTTGTTCTCCCGATCTACAACATGCCTGGTCTTATCGTCGGCACCAACACACGCGCATTCGGATTCGCCTGGCTCGACACAGGGCCGGGCTGGGACGACATCAACTGTCATCGTATCAAGACCGATCCGGCCGACCTCCGTTCTATCGGACGGCTTTTCGTGCTATCCAACAGCCCTGCAAGTCCTGCTTTGGTCAACTGCCTCAGGGAACGCGGTGTCGATATGGCGGCCGAGCAGATGATTGCGACCATTCCAATTGAAGCTACTCCGCCCGTAAAAGTGGGCATCGTCCCCATTCCTTAAGGCGCCCACCGCCAGCAACCGTCTTCTCAGGATCTCAACCCGACCAGCCTCAGAATGTCGTACAGCACTCGTCCAGACCGATGGCACGCCTGCATCCTCTATGTCGGCTTTGCCATAGCCGTCGCGATTTCGCTTCTTTCCTATTTCGACGCGCTGTCTCAGTACGCGACCGCTGACCAGGACGTCACCGCGCTCCGGCTGACTAACTTTCTGCGCGATCCGCGATCAGCGTCTCTGGCACAAGGATCGATGATTTCCAACCTTGTTGTCGCCGGACCCGCGCAGCTGCTCGCAGGCCTGCTCGGCTGGTTCTGGCACGCCGACGATCTCATCGTCTGGAACATCCACTCCACGAAGATACTGCCCTTCGCCATCGTCCAGGTCACGGTCTCGCTCGCGCTAATCCTGTATCTGGCGCACTCCGCGACCGAACTGGCGCGCCCCGACGCCACGTCGCGGCGGATCGCCCTTCTCTTCGCATTGGCGGTGATCATGAACTTTCCGATGCTGAAAGGGCTGGTGAAGGTTCTAAAATATGACGCGCTATCGACACTGTTTTCGGCAATCGCCGTGCTTTGCTATCTGCGCTATCGCACGGCCAGTCCATCCTCCTCCAAAGCCTTTCCCGTCGCATCGATCGGCTTCTTCGCGGCACTCGCCTATCTGGAGAAGGATTCCACCATCTCGAACACGGTCCTGATCCTACTGATCGAAACGACGTTGATCCCGTTTTCGTCGGCAGACGGGTACGCCGCACTACTTCGGCTGACGCGCTTTCTCGGCGTGGTCGCGCTGTCTTTCTTCGTCACCAGCTTTGTCGCCTCGCCGATCTACTGGCAACACCCACTCGAGGTCACTACCCTGTTTTCGAGTGTCGGGCCGTATCTCGTCAACGTGCCGATGGGACTTGCGCTATTGGGCGCCGTGGTGCTGGCCTCCCTCTATATCCTCGTTCCGATGATACGGCCGGCATGGCCAGCGCGGATCGGCCTGCCTGTGTTCCAGAAGGCCGCGCTGCTGTTTTCCACAGCGGCAGTCATGGTCTTCGCCGTCGTGAGCGTGATCTTTCAGGAGAACCTCATTTTCGACCCGACCATTGCCGGCAACGATCTCGCCCCTGCTGATCTTGCTGCGCGATCGATCTACGTGTCGAAGCCGATCGCCTTCAGCTCCATCACGACGATGGACCAGAGCGCCTGGATCACCCACGCCAAGGTTCTATTCGGCATCATCAGAACGCTGTTCTACACGATTCCGGAGATCACGGTCGTCATGATTGCGACCGCCGCTCCCCTTTTTCTATTCCTGTCCCGCAACGATGAACACCTCTTCAAGTCGCATGCAGGCACCCTGCTTCTGCTGATGGCAGTGCCAGCTGCAACGCTGTTGGCATACGCGATCGGCGACGTACCTTTCGACCCGAAATATCTCGTCCTCGTAAGCCTTCTGCTCACCATCTATGGGACGTTTCCGGCGCTGGTCGCCCTGGCCAAGGCCCCTCCGCGCGTTCTTGCCTCGACCGCTTGTCTCTTGGTGATGTGCGCGGTCCTGCGGACCGCATTTGAAGCGGCTCCCACCAACCTGCGCTACAAGAACATCCTGCGCGATCGCACGGTTGAAAACGCATCAGCCATTGACATGAACCAATACATCTGGTGGATGTGGCCGGGCTGGGGAGAAACGACGTATTTCATCTCTCGCTATCTGGAGAAAAATGTCGATCGACCCGTAAAAATCGCATTCGACAACCGACCGCCGTTCTACGCAAGCCCTTCGCTCAATTGGGTTCTACTCGACTTCGACCATTGCCAGTCTCTGGACGATTTGAGAGCGATCTTGAACGCAACCGCGGTGGCGGATTCCGATTTCCTGGTCGTCAGCAAGAATATGGGCAACCGACGCTGGTGTTTGAATCAAATCTTGCGGCAGATGCGGGACAAGGCGGTCTATGTCGATCGCCAGCAAGGCTTCGATTACAGCTGGCTGTTCAGATACAGCGATGTCCAGCGGGCGTTCCAGCATTGACGACGCGTTGTGCGCGGCATGCTGGCCCGTGCAACGCCGGTTGACGGACCCAGGCGCTTCGACCGGTCCTTATTCGCGCTCCAGTAGAAGACGGGCGGAGCCGTTGAAAAGCCTGACAGATCGGCTATAAGGCCCCAATAATGCTGCCAGGCGTTGGGGAACCGTCCCGAACCAGCTGGCGCCTACCAGTCATCCTGCTCGCAGAAGCATGATTTCCAAAGGAGTTCTTTTGGAACGCACCCAGCTCAGCGTCGTCATCCCCGTTTACAACGAAACGGGGGCTCTGACCAACCTCATCGGCGAAATCAGGTCGGTCTGCGAGACTCATAACTACGAGTATGAGATTATCGTGGTCGACGATGGCTCGACTGATGGCACCGCTGAAGTTGCAGCCGGCTTGCCCGGGGTGACGGTCGTTTGTTTCCGCCGGAATTTTGGCCAGACCGCCGCCTTCGACAGCGGCTTCCAGATGGCGAGATTCCCCTATGTCGTCACCATGGATGGCGACGGACAAAACGACCCGAACGATATCCCGAAGATGATCGCGTATCTGGAAGCGAACAACCTCGACGTTGTCGCCGGATGGCGGAAATTCCGAAAGGATACGTTCGGCAAGCGCATCATATCGCGCGGCGCGAATTTGCTGCGAAAGATGTTCCTGCGCGACAACATCCACGACAGCGGCTGCTCACTCAAGATCTTCCGCCGCGACTGCTTCGAGAATTTGCGGCTCTACGGCGAGATGCACCGGTTCATTCCCGCCCTGCTGCAGATGCAGGGCTTCTCGGTCGGCGAGCTCGCGGTCAATCATCGGCCGCGAACGAGCGGGCGTTCGAAATACAACGTATTTCGGACGTTCAAGGGCCTTGCCGACATGATGCTGCTGTGGTTCTGGCGCAGCTACTCGGTGCGGCCAATCCACCTCCTGGGAGGCGTCGGCGTCCTCCTACTCGTGATATCGGCTCTGTTCGGACTACGAACCGTGTACCTGTTCTTCAACGAGCAGAAACTGTCGAGCACGCTCGAGCCGCTCTTGACCGTGTTCACCTTCATCGCCGGACTGCTGTTCGTATCGCTCGGAATCCTGACGGACCTCCTCGTCAAAATCTACTACGCGGTGGAAGACGTGCCGTACTACTCGATCCGCAAAGTCATCCGCCCGGGCTCGGTCGGCGAGAAGCCGGTCACGATCTCGACCAGCAACGCCAGACAGGCCGACAGCGATCGTTCGTTGGCATCCTGATGCCGCGCCGAGAAAATTACATGCCATCGAGCGAGATCTCCGATCTGGCCATTTCTGCCTTTCCGCTCTCGAAGGGGCATAGCACGGGTCGGGGTCTCGAGCGTGTGATTGCCGAGCTCGTCACGGGCCTGGAAGCCATTGGCCAGCCCTACACTTTCTACGACCGCGGCATCATTCGCAGCGAATTGTTGGCCATGACGCAGGCCGCAAGCTTCGCGCTCGAACTCCGCCGCAAGCGTCACGACCTTTGGTTCGCGGTCTATCCGATCGCCGGGATCTTTCCCATTTTGGCTGCGCAGCGTCCGGTCGTCACGGGCCTATACGATCTCATCCCGTTCCTTGCGACGGGCTACGACAATGCCGCCAAGTACTTCATCAAGCGCCGCTGCATCGAATTTACATGTCTCCGCAGTGACGGCATTATTGTTCCATTTCCGTCGACGGCCAAGCAGATCCGCGAGTTGTTCGGTGTCCCCGCTGAGCGGGTCGAGGTCATCCCGCTCGGTATCGACCACAAGACCTTTTTTCCCGAACCTCAAATCGAGCGGCGGCCCCTCCACTTCGGCTTTCTCGGTGAGGCAAAACGCGCCAAGGGTCTGGACACAACGATCATCGCCTTTTCGAAGATCTTGCCTCAGTTGCCGAATGCCCATCTGTGGATCGCAAGCGACGGCAACGAGATCGATGAGATGAAGGAACTGGCGCGGCGCCTGATACCGGAGCCGAACTACAAGTTCCTAGGCTTCATCCCAGAGACCGAAATTCGTCGCTTCTATTGTGGCCTCGATCTGTTTCTATTCCCGTCGCGCTACGGTTTTGGAATGAGCCCCGTCGAGGCCATGGCTTGCGGGACGCCCGCGATCGTCGGACGGACACTGGATTCGGAGGACTTCTTCACCCAGAAGCTTTCGCTCGCGGACCCGAACTCTCCCGATGAGCTCGCCCAGCGCATATTTGTGCTATGCACCGAGCGAGACCGCTACAACGAGCTCCGCGATTGGGGACTTGCCCGGGTCCAGACGTTGTCCTGGGAAAACATGGCGCGCCATTATCTGGCGTTTTTCAAGACGGTCAAGGCGGACTATGCCGTTCGGCAGAGCCGAGCCGAGAGAGCGCCCTCCGAAGCATGAAACGGTCAGTCGAGCTGCCAGAATTCTCGCAACGTTCGCTTTCGTAGGATCGACCGTTTGGCTGCTTGATGCGCGCGCGATGGTCTTAGATCATCGCGCTTCAAACAAGAAGATCTTGACCGATATGGAGCAGTCCATCTGGATGGGTCGGTGATGATGGTGCAACCACGGTGATCTGGGTCACGTTATGGTTGTTGTTGGTCTCGTTGCGCTCGGCGATTGCGTTGGTGTAGTCGGCGATCGCACCAATGTAGTAGGTTCCTGCCGCTAGGTTGCTGGGCAGCGTCAGTGTGATCGCTTGGTGATCGTAGTAGCCCAGCGTTCCGTTGGCCGTCAGGCCCGGAGAGGCGACCGTGGTCAGAAAGGTGTCGGCTGTCGTAATCGTCGCGTCCGTGGAGAAATAGAAGCCGGAGGTCGATGGCGCAGCCGCAGCCTTGCCAAAATTAACCACCCAGAAGTCAACGTGAGTGCTTCCGCCCGGCGCAATCGTCGTGCTGCTCACGCTGTCGAACGACGCGGTCAAATCAGGCTGAGCCGGCGCTGCCGGTGCTGTCACTGTGATCTGCGTAACATTGTGATTATTGTTGGCCTCGTTGCTCTCCGAAATCGCATTATTGTAGTCCGCGATTCCGCCGATGTAATACGTACCGGGCGCCAGACTGGCGGGAAGCGCCAGCGAGACAGTCTGGTGATCGTAATAACCCGGCACCCCGTTTGCCGACAGCCCTGGTGAGGCCACCGTCGTCAGCAGTGCATCTCCAGTCGTGATCGTCGCGTCGGTTGACAGATAAAGGCCCGAGATCGACGCGGCAGAGGCAGCCTTGCCAAAATTCACCACCCAGAAGTCAACGTTTGTGCTTCCGCCGGCAGCAATCGTCGGGCTGCTGACGCTGTCGAACGACGCGGTCAAATCAGGCTTGGCCGGTGCTGCCGGCGCTGGCACTGTGATCTGCGTGACATTGTGATTGTTGTTGGCCTCGTTGCTCTCCGAAATCGCATTATTGTAGTCCGCGATTCCGCCGATGTAATACGTGCCGGGTGCCAGATTGGCGGGAAGCGCCAGCGAGACAGTCTGGTGATCGTAATAGCCCGTCGCCCCGTTCGCCGACAGTCCTGGTGAGGCCACCGTCGTCAGCAGCGCATCTCCAGTCGTGATCGTCACATCCGTCGACAGATAAATGCCTGAGATCGACGCGGCAGCGGCAGCCTTGCCAAAATTCACCAGCCAGAAGTCGACGTTGGTGCTTCCGCCCGGCACAATCGTCGTGCTGCTCACGCTATCAAATGACGCGGTCAAATCAGGCAGAACGGGCTGTACGACAACAGTACTGTCGATAATGCCGTCGGCAAATTTGAAATTTTCTATCCCTGTGACGGTGTCAATGCCATCGGGAGAGCTGCTACGCTGATCGGTGACGATCCACGTGGCTGAATTCGCATCGTAAGTGATGAGATAGCTAGCCCTGCTGCCCGAGTAGACCGCGGTGTCAGTGCCGGCGCCGCCGATGATGGTGTCGTTGCCCGCCCCACCGGTGAACGTGTCGTTGCCGCCGCCGCCGTTCAGCGTGTTGGCGATGGCGTTGCCGATGATCGTGTCGTTGCCGGATCCGCCTATGGCGTTGTCGATGTAGGAGCGTGCGTCGCCGTTGTAGAGATAGGCGTTGTAGACGTTGCCCGAGGCGTAATGGCCGTTGCCAAGATTGGCGAGCTGTACGGAGGAGAACACCGACGAAGCACCGGGATTGAGGTTGATGCTCAGGTTCGTCGTGTAGTTGGAGAGGTCGTAGGTATCGACGCCGCCGCCGTCCCAGACCGTCTCGTAGATGCGGTTGGCCGAGCCGCCGACGCCGCCGCCCGGCGCGAGCTGCCCGACGCCGTTGATAAACTCCTGCCCGGTGGTGGGATTCCAGGTGTAGACGGTGCTGCCGTTCTGGGTCGTGTAGTCCGCGCCGTACATGGTCTGCAGCGCCAGGATATCGTTGGCCATGTAGGTCTGCGAATATCCGTACGCCTCGTTGGTGTAGCCGGACGTTGTCGAAGCGCCGACATAGCTGCGATAGCTCATGACGGTGTATTCGCTGTCGTCATGCGCGCTCGGCACCGCGACGTTGGCGGGGCCGCCGGTCTCCTGGCTGTGCTTGAGGCCGACGGCATGGCCGAGCTCGTGAAGCGCGGTTGTGAAGTAATAATTGCCGAGCTTGGCCAGCGAGAAATTGTATTGAGTGCCGAACCAGACGTCGCCGCCCGGCGCGTAGTTGCCGGGATAATAGGCGTAAGCGGTCGGATTGGCCGCCGGCGACTGCGCGATCATGATGTCGGCGCCGTTAGTACCCGCGTACTGGATGTCCGCGTTGGTGTAGCTGAGGATCAGCCCGATCGCGTAATTGATCGCCGCCTGGATCTGCGTGGGCACCGACGCAAAGCCCGACGTGGTCGGCTCACTGTTGCCGCCGCTGTAGGGATTGGCATAGTCGCTGGGTGCGTCGGGAAAACTGTAGGTGATCGCGCCGGACCATTTGGAGCCCGACAGCAGGCCGTCGATCTCGGCGTTGTTGGTGGCACTGACATTAACAGCGGTGGCCAATGGACTCTCCAGAGCAACGCATCGCGTGCGATTCGAGACGAAAGCACATAATTCTAGCTTGAGAGTTAAACGTTTGGTTTAATTTGGGCAGCGGCGTCCGCGACCCTTCCATAAGACTGTGTTAGCCATCAAATCCCGTAGTCATACGGCTCCGTGCAAGCGCTCTGTTCCCACCGCACCCCGTAATTCGCAGGGGATTCATGAAACCACGCTCACTCCCGGCCGGCTTGTTCGGCGCCCTGATCGCGCTCGCCGGACTGGACCATCAACCCTTCGGAGGACTGCCTGTCATGGTGGAGAAGGCCAAGGCGGACGAGACCGGCAAGGCAGGACGCGCGCCCTCCATGCCGATGGCCCGAGATCCTGCCGTTGCCGTGGCAGAGGAATACGAAGCCGCCCGCCGGAAGGGAACGCGGGAGGCGTTCGAGCTCTTCATTGCGCGCCACGGCGATGCGCCGCTGGCCGAGCAGGCACGCGCGGAGTTGAAGCGCCTCTCGCGCTAATCTCTCAGCCACCACATCAGGCATGGCATTTCGGCAGACGGCATCGGCGCCGGGCCGGCTTGTCGCCTCCTCTTTCGGCATTATGGTAGGCCCCCGATCTGTCCCGGAGCCTTCAAAGATGCCCTTTCCGCATGCCTCGGAAGCCCTGTCGCGCTTCACCGTGCTCGATCTGACCCGCGTCCGTTCCGGGCCGACCTGCGTGCGGCAACTGGCGGACTGGGGGGCGAATGTCATCAAGATCGACGCGCTGACCGAGGACGCCGGCGGCGAGCAGCCGGGCGGCCCCCGGCGGGGTTCCGAC
This sequence comes from Bradyrhizobium sp. 199, assembly GCF_023073355.1. Classification (GTDB taxonomy): domain Bacteria; phylum Pseudomonadota; class Alphaproteobacteria; order Rhizobiales; family Xanthobacteraceae; genus Bradyrhizobium. Next base: position 197,336 of record NZ_JADPJI010000005.1, on the reverse strand, counting down.
TTCCAGAATCTGCATCGCAACAAACGGGCCATGACGCTGAACCTGAAGGACGAGCGGGGGCTCGCCGTGTTCAAGCGCCTCGCCGCGAAGGCCGACGTGGTGGTGGAGAATTTCCGGCCCGACGTGAAGAACAAGCTCGGCATCGACTATGACAGCCTGTGCCAGATCAATCCGCGCATCGTCTATGGCAGCATCTCCGGCTTCGGCCAGGACGGCCCCTATCACAAGCGGCCCGGCTTCGATCAGATCGCGCAAGGCATGGGCGGGCTGATGTCAATCACCGGGGCGCCGGGCGAAGGCCCGATGCGGGTCGGCATTCCCGTTGCCGATCTCACAGCGGGCCTGTTCTGCGCCATGGGCATCCTCACCGCGCTGCTCGAGCGCGAGGTCTCAGGCAAGGGCCAGTGGGTGCAGACCTCGCTGCTCCAGGCCCAGATCTTCATGCTCGACTTCCAGGCGGCGCGCTGGCTGATGGAGAAGGAGGTCGCCAAGCAGGCCGGCAACAACCATCCGACCAGCATCCCGACCGGCGTGTTCAAGACCTCGGACGGCTACATCAACATCGCTACCACCGGTGGACGGATCTGGGAGCGCTGCGCCCAGGCGATCGGCGCACCGGAGCTCTATGCCCATCCCGACTACGCGACGGCTCCTGCGCGCTCCAAGAACCGCGACGCGCTCAACGCCGAGATCCAGAAGCGCATGGTGACGAAATCGACCGAGACCTGGGTCCGCGAGCTCAACGAGGCTGGCGTGCCCTGCGGACCGATCTACGCCATCGACCAGATGTTCGAGGACGCCCAGGTCAAGCATCTCGGTATCGCGCAGGACGTGCCGAACGACGAGGGTCGCCATATCCGCCTGGTCGGCCAGCCCGTGACGCTGTCACGCACGCCGAGCAGGATGGTGGCGCGGCCGCCGGAATTCGGCGAGCAGACCGACGAGGTGCTGAAGGAATTCGGCTTCGGCGCGGACGAGATCGGCAAGCTCAGGGACGCCAAGGTGGTGTGAGCGCCCGGCGTCCGAAATGACAAAGCCCGGCGCGAGGCCGGGCTTTGCTTCTTGTTGACGCCTTTGTTGATCTCAGTGCTCGCTTAGTACTTGGCGACCACCGGGCCACCGAACTGATAATTGACGCCGGCGCGGAGGATGTGGTCGGTGAAGCGAGAGGACGCATTGGCGCTGATCGTGGAGAGCGGCGCGAGCGTGAACGGACCGGACGAAAAGCGTCCGAGATCCATGTAGAGATATTCGAGCTTCGCGCTCCAGTTCTGGGTGATCTTGCCTTCGACGCCCACACCCGCGGTCCAGCCCGCGCGGTTCGTCGAGTTCGAGCCGATGGAGGCGATCGCCACGCCGGCGGGGGTGAAGCCGGTCATGGTGCCGGTGGTCTTGATCTCGCCGAAGGCCAGACCACCGGTGCCGTAGAACAGCACCTTGGGAGTCGCCAGAATGCCGACCCGACCGCGGATCGTGCCGAACCACTGAAGATGCTGATCGATGGTCAGAACCGTGTTGGTTCCGGCGCCGGCCGGAAGGAACGTCAGACCGGGAAGGCAGGGCCCGGCGACCGGGAAGACGGCGCTGCCGGCGCAGACAAACCCGGTGCTGCCCCTCTCGCCCGACCATTGCAGGTCGCCCTCGAGGCCGTAGACCCAGTTGGCGTTCTGCCAGTTGTACCCCGCCTGACCACCGGCAATGGCGCCATTCATGTCGAACGACGCACTGGTGATGGAGCCTGCCGGAGGCGCGACCGCCACGCCGGTCACCGAGTCGAAATAGGAGACGTTGGTGCGCGAACGGCCCCAGCTGTAGCCGGCGTTGGCGCCGACGTAGAAGCCAGTCCAGCTCCAAACGGGATCTGCGATAGGCGCCTTCACATAGGGGCGCGCCGCCAGATCAGCAGCCAGAGCACCCGTCGCGAACAGCGACATCGCCGCCGCCATTCCAATCACGATCCGCTTCATGGGGAACCCCCTCCGCACAATTTTGTGATCCAAAACATACGCCACTGCCTCCCCAAAGGCTGTGCCATGCCTGCAACATCCAGAAACAATCGCGGCGTGTGGCGTTCCGGACCACAACGACATGGCCACGCTTATCATCGAATCCAAAAGATTAAACTTGCTGCGATGGCGCCCTGGTCCGTTGCGTCCACCCGACCCGGGAAAGCATCCGGTCAATCGCCGGCCAGAACAGCAGCACGATCGCCAGCGTGGTGATCGAGCCGACCAGGCCGTTCGACCAGAACACCTTGAGGTCGCCGCCCGAGCCGATCATCGACAGACGAAAGGCATCCTCGGCGCGGTTGCCGAGCACGAGCGCGAGGGTGAACGGCGCCAGCGGAATACCGATCTTCTTGAAGACGTAGCCGACGATGCCGAAGCCGAGCATCAGCCAGATGTCGAACATCGCGTTCTGGATCGCATAGGCGCCGATCGCGCAGGACACCACGATCATCGGCGCCACCGCGGCGAACGGCACGCGCAGGATCGAGGCGAAGATCGGCACCGTGGTCAGCACCAGCACGAGGCCGACGACATTGCCAAGATACATCGAGGCGATCAGGCCCCAGACGAAGTCCTTGTGCTCGACGAACAGCAGCGGCCCCGGATTGAGCCCCCACACCATGAGACCGCCGAGCAGGATCGCGGCGGTGCCCGAGCCGGGAATGCCGAGCGCCAGCATCGGCAGCAGCGCCGCGGTGCCGGAGGCGTGCGCCGCCGTCTCCGGCGCGAACACGCCCTCGATGCGGCCCTTGCCGAAACTTTCCGGATCCTTGGCGAAACGCTTGGCAAGGTTGTAGCCCATGAAGGAGGCCGCGATCGCGCCCCCCGGGGTGATGCCGAGCCAGCAGCCGATGAAGGATGAACGCAGCAGCGTCACCCAGTATTTCGGCAGGTCCTTCCAGACGCCGAGCACCACGCGGAGCGAGATGCTCGCCGCATGTCCGCGCAGCGCCAGCCGCTCCTCCATGGTCAGCAGGATCTCGCTGATGCCGAACAGGCCGATGACGGCGACCAGGAAGTTGATGCCGCGGAGCAGCTCCGGCGAGCCGAAGGTCATGCGCAGATTGCCCGATACCGTATCCATGCCGATGCCGGCGAGCAGCAGCCCCAGTGACATCGAGATGACAGTCTTGTGCTTGGCCTCGCGCCCCAATCCGACGAAGGAGCAGAAGGTGAGCAGATAAACCGCGAAGAACTCCGGTGGGCCGAACTTCAATGCAAAGGACGAGATCGTCGGCGCAAGGAAGGTAATCAGGAGCACCGCGACCAGCGAGCCGATGAAGGAGGACGTGAACGCCGCGGTCAGCGCCTCCGCCGCCCTGCCCTGCTGCGCCATCGGATAACCGTCGAACGTGGTCGCGACGGACCAGGCTTCACCGGGGATGTTGAACAGGATCGAGGTGATGGCACCGCCGAACAGGGCGCCCCAATAGATGCAGGACAGCATCACGATCGCCGAGGTCGGATCCATCGTAAAGGTGAGCGGCAGCAGGATCGCAACGCCATTGGGGCCGCCGAGGCCCGGCAACACGCCGACGAAGATCCCGAGCACCAGCCCGACCATCATCAGCAGGACCGTCTTCCACGTCAGCAGGACGGCGAAGCCGTGAAGCAGGAGACCGAAAGCTTCCATCGCGGATCCGTCCTAGCGTCCGAAAGCCGCTTCGAGCGGCCCTTTCGGCATGATGACGTCGAAGGCGACGTCGAAGGTGACGAACATGATCGCCGTGAACACGAAAGCGGTGAGCAGCGACTTCCACAGCGCAATCTTGCCGACGAGGCGCATGAAGCCAGCGATCAGGAGGAAGCTCGCGACATAAAGGCCGAGGAACTGCATCGCCAGGCAAAACAGCAGCGTCGGCACGAATACCGCCAGCACGCGGCGGGCCTGCGCCCGCGTGACGAAGGTTTCCGACACGGCGCGACGCGCCAGCAGCGCCACGATCAGGCCATAGACACTGCCGCCGCCGAGAATGACGGAGAGATAGAACGGGAAATAGCCGGGTTCGGGCCCGGTCGAATCCCAGGACGCACCGGTGCGCCAATTGTCTAAGCCGAGCGCGACCGCGAGCGCGAGCAACAGCAGACAGACGACGATCTCGACCGTGCCGGAGGACACGACGGAGGGCGAGTCGTCCTCAGGCGCGGTCGGATCGTCGACGACGATTTCTAGATCGGTTTGGGACATGAGCCGTTGGGGACGGAGTGCGTCATTTCTCCCTTTCCCCTCCTGCGGAGAGAGGGAGAATAAAGAAGAGCAGCTACTTCGCGACGAATCCGGCTTCCGTCATCAGCGACTTGTTCTGCGCATCATCCTCCTCGAGGAACTGCACCATGTCCTTGCCCGTGAGGAAGATCGGCTTGAGCGCCTGCTTCTCCATGTACTCCTTGTACTCAGCGGTCTGCGTCACCTTGTGGAACAGATCGACATAGAACGCCTGCTGCTCCGGCGTGACCTTGCCGGGCAGGAACATCGCGCGCAGCATGAGATATTGGACATCGACGCCCTCCTCCTTGCAGGTCGGGATGTCGGCCCAGGACTGCGTCTCCGTCACCTTGGTGGTGTAGGCGATGCGCTCCTTGTCGAACACACAGAGCGGACGCACCTGGCCCGCGCGCCAGACCTCGAGATTTTCGGAGGGATTGTTGACGTTGGCTTCGGTGTGGTTGCCGACCAGCTGGGTCGCGGCCTCGCCGCCGGACTTGTAGGGCAAATAGGAGAACTTCGCGCCGGTCTTCTGCTCGAGGAAGACGGTCAGCACGTGATCCTCGCGCTTGGAGCCGGTGCCGCCCATCTTGAACGGCGCGCTCGCCGCCTTCGCGGCCGCGACGAACTCCTTCACCGTCTTGGGGCCAGCGCTGTTGTCCCAGAGCACGAACTGATCGAGCGCGACCACAGAAACCGGGGTCAGCTCACGCCAGTTGAACGGGATCTTCGCCGACAGCGGCAGCATGTAGATCAGCGAATAAGCGATCAGCACCTTGTTCGGATCGCCCTCGCTGGACTTCATGTACATCAGCGCTTCCGCGCCCGAGGCGCCGCCCTTGAGCGAGACGACCACCGGCTGCTTCATCAGATTGTTCTTCTGGATCGCGGCCTGCATCATCCGCGCCATCTGGTCGGAGGCGCCACCCGCGCCCGCCGCCACCACGATCTCGACCGGCTTTGCCGGCTCCCAAGCCGCAACAGCCGGCGTGCCGCAAAGCGCGGCGGCAAGCGCAATTGCGGCCTTCATTCCATGTCCCACGTGCGTCTTCCCTATGTTCTTGTTTGGATTGGAAATTCAGAGATGAATTCGGCGCCCATTGTGCTGGCGAATTGGATTAAGTTCAAGCCGTCCGTCGTCGTCCCGGTTATGACTTTGGAATAAGGCAAGTCTCGCGCGATTGCGTTACAAGGGAGCCGCCACTTGTCGTGAGGAAGCGGCGGAAAAGAGCAATGGGCTTGATCTGACGCGGAGATCTTCAAATCGCTCCGCCGCTTCGAGTTTGATCGAATTTGCCGAGCCGTTCAGAGTGTAAAGTGATGCCGCAACTGCTCTATATCAACGAGAAATTTGGCCACGACGCGACGATCATCTTGGACAGCGGAGACGCCTGTTGGATCTCTGTCGGCAAGAAGGGCGTCTTGGTACGTGCTCACAAGCACAGCGTTTGGGGCGGATTGCTCGGGAGCCTGTTTGGTCCAAAGCTCTATCGGGAGCGGAATGTCTACCAAGCACTAAGCGTTGCCCAAGCTCTCACGGCAAGGTTTCGGCCAGTTCCACAAATCAGATGTAAGGACGCAATGCTCAAAGCATTCTGCACAGCAGTCTGGCACTGCTCTTCCCCTGCGCGCGTCAAGGCCCTATTGAATGATCCGGGATTGCTCGCGGCGTAACATTGTGCGAACAAAATCGCTTTCACCTCCTTCATCTTTGCTGCTACCCGGCGCTTGCAATTTTCTGATCCAATCATATTCCTGAAATATGAATACGCGTACAAAAGTAAACCTGAACCACGCCCCCGAGCGGAAAAGAACACGCTGGAAAGTGCAGTGGGGAGTACCTGCCCGAGCCGCCGGCGGCACCGCAAGAGCGGCCGCGCTATCAGGTGACGAGCGTAGGGAGATTGCTCGGAAGGCCGCCAGAGCCCGCTGGGCGAGACACTTGCCGCAAGCGACGCATGAAGGCGTCCTTCGATTCGGAACCATCGAGATTGAGGTTGCGGTCCTCGACAACGGGCAGCGCGTGATCACTCAGAGCGGCTTCTTGCTGGGCCTAGGCCGCATTCGCCTACCCAAAGGACGCCAGCCTTACAGGAGCGGCGCCAATCTCCCTGCCTTTTTGACGGTGCAGGGTCTGAAGCCCTTTATTGGCGAAGACCTTGTTAGGATGGCCAACCTTATCGAATTTCGCACCAAGCAGGGCGTTAAGGCGTATGGGTACGCGCCGAACTTCCTCTCCGAGGTATGTGATGTTTTTGCGCGCGCCCAACATGCTGGAGTCCTAAAAGCCACTCAGCACAACATCGCCAGTCGCGCCCAAATTATTGCCGAGCAGTTCGGACGCTCATCCACGATGCGTCTCATAGATCAAGCGACGAGTTATCAAGAAACTCGCGAGACACAGACGCGGCGGAATACTTGTCGTCGCGAAGAATGATCTAATACTCTCTCACATATTCGGTTCTACGGCATCTATCTAGGACGCGGACTCATTAACGCGCAGCCATAGCCTGATTGACGCGAGTTGAACGAATGCGAGGTAGTTGGCGGCGAGCCTATCGTAGCGCGTCGCCACCCGACGACATTGTTTGATCCTGTTGAAGAACCGCTCGGCCTGGTTGCGAGCACGATAGAGATAGGGGCTGAAGCAGATCGGATAGCTGCGATTCCTTTTCGGCGGGATGTTGGCCCACGCGCCCTTCTTCATGGCAAGCTCCCTGATCCAGTCCGCATCATAGCCACGGTCGGCAAGTCGCATTGACCGGGATTTCAGACGAGACAGCAGTTTTCCGGCGAGCCGAACGTCACGGGCCTCACCCGGGCTCAGTGCCAGCCGTACCGGCAGACCATTGCCCTCGACGACCGCATGGATTTTGCTAGTCAAGCCGCCGCGGGACCTTCCCATCGATTGACGCTGGCTCCTTGTGATGCAGGCCCCATGCTGATGCACGTGGACAATGGAGGTGTCGATCATCTGGACAGGGGCATCATGGGCAGTGGCAAGCGCTTCTATGATACGGCCCCAAACACCGGCTCGCCGCCACCTAACGAAGCGGTTGTAGCAAGGGGTGTATGGGCCAAACGCCGTCGGCAGATCACGCCAGGGTGTTCAGGCCCGGTCTGTCGTTCACCCGAGGAACGCCGCGCGACTTGTTCGGCAGCATCGGCTTAATGGCGGTCCATTCATGGTCGGCGAGTTCGTAGCGCATGATTCGAGCCCCCAGTTCGGGAGTTTGAACACGGCAGCCCGGCCAAACGCAACGCTCCTGGCCCGCTCTTGATACGGCGCTTACGGACAGGAGTGGACATAACCCAGTCCTCAATCTCTGCCAAATGCGTCGAAAATGACCCCGAGCGGACATCGCCCCCTGAGCATCAAGGATGACCGTGGGGCTCGCCAATCACCGCCAGCACACCATCGATGAATGCTTGGCATTCAGCGTGAGTCTTAAAAGTCCCCTTGTACTTCCCAAATAGGAAGACAGTTCGACCCTGGCCCTTTCCAAATAGGTATTGGCCAACAGGCCGGCCGCGCTCGTCTTTGAGCTCATGGCTGACAATGGTTTGCACGGTCTTGAGGTCCGTATTGGGCAGGTTGACCTTCAAGTCAGTCTCCCTGGTTCAGCTTCTTAGCGAGGTGATCAGCAGTGACCGAGTGGCGGGATGTGAGGCCACTGCTCATATTGCGGGCAGCTGTGGCGTACAGGTGACACCCGTAGGGCGACTCATGAGCTATACTGCCTCATCAAATACTCGCATTCCATATCTGAAGATTGGGGAAGATAATGAAAAAGCTCGCCATCGCCGCTGCCGCTCTCATCCTCGGCACCGCCGGCGCGTCAGCGGCCGATCTGGCTGCCCGGCCTTACACTAAGGCGCCCGCGCCCGTCGCCGCCGTTTACAACTGGACCGGCTTCTACATCGGTGCGCAGGTCGGTTACGCCTGGGGCGATAACAGCACCCGTGAGTTCACCGACGCAACCGGCCTTCCCACGGGTTTTGTCCAGGGCTTCAACGCTGACGGCGTCGTTGGCGGTGGTCACGTTGGCTACAATTGGCAGTTCGGCCAGTTCGTCTTCGGTCTCGAAGGCGACATCGAAGGCGCCGACGTCAGGGGCGGTTATCGCCTTGGAAACCTCAACGGCACGGATTTCCGGATCGATGCTCAGGCCTCTATCCGCGGCCGCCTCGGCGTCGCTTTCGACAATTCGCTGCTCTACGTGACGGGTGGTGCGGCTTGGGCCGATATGGACCACACCTACGTGCTCGCGAACGCTCTGTTTGAGACCGTCTCCACCACTCGCACCGGCTGGACCGTCGGCGCCGGCTGGGAATACGGTTTCACGCCCAACTGGTCGGCTCGTGTCGAGTATCGCTACACCGACTTCGGCAACTTCCGGAACAACTCAACCGTGGCGTTCCCCGCCTTCTCGTACGAGCATGATCCGGTATTCCACACCGTGCGTGCGGGTGTCAGCTATCGCTTCGGCGGCCCGGTCGTCGCGAAGTACTGATCTGCCAGACCTTTTCAAAATCCAGCAGCTCAAAGCCCCGGCCTCGTCCGGGGCTTTTTGTTGTCTGGTGGTGATAGCTCCTCAGGAGGTCCCGCCCTTGCCTCGCGGCTTTTACACGCTCAGTTATCGGCGGCCGGGAATGCCTCAATGCGCAGGGAAGCCAGCAGCGAAATCGGGACAGGCTAAGCAGTGCACCACGTCAGCTTTTGGCCCATCGCGACACATTGCGCTGCCGCCCGAAGTCGGTCGCTATAGGCGCAAAGCAGACACTGCTTTAGTCGCATCACGCCGCCAGGTTCATGGGTACACGGCCTAGGACTCGACTTGCTAGCGCCTAGCCATAGCTTGATTAGGCGAGCAGGAAAAGCAAGGTAGTCAGCGCTTGAATTATCGTAGCGCGTGGCTATTCGATGATGTTGCTCGTTCCTTTTGGGGAACCATTCAATTCGCATGCCATCGCTATAAGGACTACACATGAGCTTCCTTCAAGGAGTCCTTGTCGTTTTGATCCTAACCGGCGCTGGTACAGCCGTGTTCTCAAAGAGCGTGCCACAGGATCTAAAACCTAAATCGCAATGCCTCGTGAATGCCTCCGAACTGCCCTCGGGAACACCAGAGGTCATGTGTCCAACTCGCAGCTCACCGGGGGGCTTTTGCGTCTGCCCCAGGTTCACTAAGGACGGCGAGGCAGAGGGATACTTTGCTGGGACGGCAAGATAGCCAACTACTTGCCCTTCCAGTTCGGCGTACGCTTGTTGAGGAAGGCGTCCATGCCCTCGCGAAAATCTTCGCTCATATAGGCCTTCAGGATCAGGTCCTCGCCCTCTTCACGCGACAGCGTACGGCGGATGCGGCGCACCGCTTCCTTGGTCGCCTCCAGCGTGAGCGGCGCGTGGCTGGCAACGAGCTTGGCGGTCTCGTCGGCGCGGCGCTGCAGAGTCTCGACGTCGGGCACGACCTCGTTGAGCAGGCCGAGCGCGAGGGCTTCCTGCGCCTCGACGAGGCGCGCCTTGAAAATCAGATCCTTGGTGCGGGCGGGACCGACCAGCGCGACGACGCGGCTGATGTTGGACATCGACAGGCAGTTGCCGAGCGTGCGCGCGATCGGAAAGCCGATCCGCGTCGTCTCGGTGCCGATGCGGAGGTCGCAGCAGGCGGCGATGCCGGCGCCGCCGCCGGTGCAGGCGCCCGCGATCGCCGCGATCACGGGCACGCGGCACTGCTCGAGCGTGCCGAGCACGCGGTCGATCCGCGCCTCGTAGTCGAGCGCGTCCTGCGCTGTCTTGAACGCACGGAACTGGGAAATGTCGGTCCCGGAGGCGAACGCCTTGTCGCCGGCCCCGGTCAGGATCAGCGCCTTGATCGAGCGATCGGCGTTGATCTCCAGGCAGATCTCCGCCATGCGGTCATACATGGCGAAGGTCATTGCGTTGCGCGCCTGCGGGCGGTTGAAGGTGATCCGCGCGATGCCGTCCGTGACGGAGTAGAGCAGGTCTTCGTTGGCGGCTGTCGGTGCGTTCATCGCGCGCTCTCTTCTTCGTTTAGTCGGCTTTAGCCTTGCCCGAGGTTTAAGCGACCTGAGCCTTGGCCATCGGGACCACGTCGCGTCCCTTCAGGACGTCCATGGCCGCCAAGACGCCGCCGCTTCGGTGCGGAATCTTTGCGAGGTCCAGACCCATCTCGACGCCGGCGAGCGTACCCATCAGCATCAGATCGTTGAAATGGCCGATATGGCCGATGCGGAACACCTTGCCCTTGACCTTGTTCAGACCGGTGCCGAGCGACATGTCGAAGTTTTCCAGCACCACCTTGCGGAAGGCGTCGGCGTCGTGTCCATCCGGCACGCGCACGCCAGTCAGCGCCGGCGAGTGCGCAGCCGGGTCGGCGCACTGCGTCTCCAGGCCCCAGACTTTGATCGCGGCGCGCGTCGCCGCGCTGTGGCGCTTGTGGCGGGTCCAGACGTTCTCCAGCCCCTCCTCTTCCAGCATCTTCACCGCTTCGCGCAGGCCGTAGAGCAGGTTGGTGGCGGGCGTATAAGGGAAGGTGCCGAGCTTGTTGAAGTTGATCACCTCCTGCCAGTCCCAGTAGGAGCGCATGCCGGGGTTGGCCTTGGCGACGCTGAGCGCCTTCTCCGAGACGGCGTTGAAGCCGAGACCGGGCGGCAGCATCAGCCCCTTCTGCGAGCCGGCGACCGAGACGTCGATGCCCCAGGCGTCGTGCTCATATTCCATCGAGCCGAGGCCGGAGATGGTGTCCACCATCAGCAGCGCCGGATGCTTGACGCGGTCGAGCAGCTTGCGCACCTCCAGCGGCGGCGTCACGCAACCGGTCGAAGTCTCGTTGTGCACGACGCAGACCGCCTTGATCGCGTGCTGCTTGTCGGCGACCAGGCGCTTCTCGATCTCCACAAGGTCGGCGCCGTGGCGCCAGTCGCTCGGGATGAAGTCGACGTCGAACTTGAACTTGTCGGCGATGCCGCGCCAGAGCACGGCGAACTGGCCGGTCTCGCACATCAGGAGCTTGTCGCCGGGCGAGAACACGTTGACCATCGCCGCTTCCCAGGCGCCGGTGCCGGACGAGGGGAAGATGATCACCGGCTGCGTGGTGCGGAACACCCGCTGCATAGAAGCGAGAACTGCGAAACCGAGTTCGGCGAACTCCGGACCGCGATGGTCCAGCGTCGGCATGTCCATCGCCCGCAGCACCCGGTCGGGCACGTTGGTCGGTCCTGGAATCTGTAGGAAATGCCTTCCACTGTGCACGGTCATCAGCGTCCTTCCCGGTCTTTGAGGCTGTCTTGCCTCTAACGTCGGTTGGCCGAATTGAGAGCTCCGGCGAGCCGCTCGCATATCATTATTCGCCGGGCTTGTCCCTCGCCCGACGAGGTCCGTCAATGCACAAGAAGCAGGGCTCGCTTGCCAAGGGCCCTGACGGGAGGCAAGACGGTGCCGGCGAACAGGCGAGAGCGGATTATGGCGGCGGAAGTGGCTGGAAAATCACCGGAATCGGTCCAAACGGACCGTCTGGCGGCACGGCTGGCCCGGGAAATCACCGGTGACGTCCTGTTCGACCGTTTCAGTCGCGGCCGCTACGCCACCGATGCCTCGTTCTACCAGATCGTGCCATCAGGCGTGGTCGTGCCCAAGACCATGGACGAGGCCCTGCTGGCGCTGGCGATTGCCCGCGACGAGGGACACAAGGTCACCCCGCGCGGCGGCGGCACCTCGCAATGCGGCCAGACCGTCAATGACGGGCTCGTCGTCGATCTCTCCAAGCACCTGAACCGGATCCTGTCGCTCGACGTCGAGGGCCGGACCTGCGTCGTCGAGCCGGGCATCGTGCTCGACGACCTCAACCGCCAGCTCAGGAAGCACGGCCTGTGGTTTCCGGTTGACGTCTCCACCGCGTCGCGCGCCACCATCGGCGGCATGGCCGGCAACAATTCCTGCGGCGGCCGCAGCCTGCGCTACGGCACCATGCGCGACAACACGCTGTCGATGGAGGCGGCGCTCGCCGACGGCACGCTGAGCCGCTTCGGCGAGGTGTCGCGCGATCTCTCAGATCTCGATGCGAACGACAGCGCGCGCGCCCTGTTCCGCGACATGCTCGATCTCGGGATGCGCGAGGCCGACGAGATCGCGGCGCGCTTTCCAAAAGTGCAGCGCCGCGTCGGCGGCTACAATCTCGATGCGCTGGTGCCGCGCAATGTGCGCAACAACATGGCCCATCTCCTGGTCGGCTCCGAGGGCACGTTGGCCTTCACCACCAAGGTCGAGCTGAAGCTGTGGCCGGTGATCCGCAACAAGGCCCTCGGCGTCTGTCATTTCGGCAGCTTCTACGAGGCGATGGACGCGGCCCAGCATCTGGTGAAACTCAAGCCGATCGCGGTCGAGCTGGTCGACCGCACCATGATCGTGCTCGGCCGCGACATCGCGATGTTCCGGCCCATCATCTCTGCTGCGATCAAGGGCGATCCGGACGCCGTGCTGGTGGTCGAGTTCGCCGAAGAGGACCAGGCTGATAATGTGACGCGCCTCAAGCAGCTCGGCGAGCTGATGGGTGATCTCGGCTTCGGTTGGAACAACGACAAGCGCAAATGGGGCGGCGTGGTCGAGATCATTGAGCCGGCGCTGCAGAGCGGCATCGCCGATTTCCGAGCCGCCGGCCTCAACGTCATGATGTCGATGAAGCAGGAGGGCAAGCCGGTCTCCTTCGTCGAGGACTGCGCCGTGCCGCTGCCGCATCTGGCCAACTACACCGCGCGGCTGAACGAGGTGTTCGCCAGGCACGGCACCAGCGGCACGATGTATGCGCATGCGTCCGAGGGCTGCCTGCATGTGCGCCCGGTGCTGAATTTGAAGCTGGAAAAAGACGTCAAGGCGATGCGCGCCATTGCTGAAGAAGCCTTCGCGTTGGTGCGCGAATACAAGGGCTCGCATTCCGGCGAGCATGGCGACGGCCTGGTGCGCTCCGAATTCCACGAGACCATGTTCGGCGAGCGCCTAGTTGCCGACTTCAGGGAGGTGAAGCAGCGCTTCGATCCCGACGGCGTCCTCAACCCCGGCAAGATCGTCGACGCGCCCAAAATGGACGACCGCTCGCTGTTCCGCTTCAAGCCCGACTATCGCGTCGGCGAGCTCAAGACCAAGCTCGACTGGTCCGCATGGCCCGGCGCCGGCGGCGGCTTCCAGGGCGCGATCGAGATGTGCAACAACAACGGTGCCTGCCGCAAGCTCGAGGGCGGCGTGATGTGTCCGTCCTACCGCGCGACGCGCAATGAGAAGGATGTCACGCGAGGGCGAGCGAACACTTTGCGGCTCGCGATCTCTGGCCAACTCGGCGCGGGCGCACTTTCTTCCGACGAGATGATGGACACGCTAAAGCTCTGCGTCTCTTGCAAGGCTTGCCGACATGAGTGCCCGACCGGCGTCGACATGGCCAAGATGAAGATCGAAGTCCTCGCCGCACGCGTCGCCTCCCACGGGCTGACGCTACGCGACCGCCTGGTCGGTTATCTCCCGCGCTATGCCGGCCTCGCCTCGCGCTTCGCGCCACTGGCGAATTTGCGCAACCGCAGCCCACTGCTGCGAAAGCTGTTCGAGCGCTTTGCCGGCATCAGCGCGCGCCGGGCGCTACCCGCCTTCCGCAGCGACGTGTTTGCGCCGCCCGCGGATGCGATTGGTCCGGAGACGGGCCACGAGGTCGTGCTGTTCGCCGATACCTTCAATCGCGTCTATGAGCGCGAAAATCTCGACTCCGCACTGCGGGTGCTGACAGCTGGCGGCTATCGTGTGCATCTGCCCAAGCCATTGGCCGGCAGCCGCCCGCTCTGTTGCGGCCGCACCTTCCTCTCTGCCGGTCTCATCGACGAAGCCAAGGCCGAGCTTGACCGGCTGGTGGCTGCCTTCGCACCCTTTGCCGCGCGCGGCGTGCCGATCGTCGGCCTCGAGCCGAGCTGCCTGCTGACACTGCGCGACGAGCTCGCTTCGCTCCGCAAGGACGATAACGCCGAGGCTGTCGGCACCCACGCCCTCACCTTCGAGGAATTCCTGGTGCGCGAGGCCGGGGCGGGCCGGCTGCAATTGCCGCTCGGCGCCGTCGCCGACAAGGCCATGGTGCACGGCCATTGCCATCAAAAATCCTTCGGCGCCTTCAAGCCGGTCGAGCAGGTGCTGCGATTGATCCCCGGCCTGACCGTCGAGACCATAGACTCGAGCTGCTGCGGCATGGCGGGCGCCTTCGGCTATGGCGCGGACACCTACGATGCCTCGATTGAGATGGCCGAGCTCTCGCTACTACCCGCAGTGCGGCGCGCGGGGCAAAATACGCTCATTGTTGCCGACGGCACCTCATGCCGACACCAGATTCACGACGGCGCCCAGCGCGAAGCGCTTCACGTCGCGCGCGTGCTGGCGATGAGCCTTGACGGCGCCAAGACCAATTCCACCTCCCTCGCTGAAAAGGAAACCAGCCATGGCTGACCTCACCCTCGACACCGCCCGCAAGATCCTCGACGCTGCCTTTGCCAAAGCCGGCGAACTCAAGCTCAAGCCGCTGGTCGTCACCATCCTCGACGCCCGCGGCGTGCTCAAGCTCGCCGCCGCGCAAGACGGCACCAGCCTGATGCGGGCCGAGATCGCGCACGGCAAGGCCTATGGCGCGCTCGCGATGGGCATGGGCTCGCGCGCTTTATTCCAGCGCGCGCAGGAGCAGGCCTATTTCATCGACGCCGTGAACACCATGGCCAAGGGCGCGCTGGTGCCGGTCCCCGGCGGCGTGCTGATCATGGACGGCACGACGCTGCTCGGCGCCGTCGGCGTCTCCGGCGACACCTCCGACAATGACGAGGCCTGCGCACTCGCGGGTATCCAGGCCGCGGGGCTGAAGGCGAATGCGGGGTAAGGGGCTCTAGCCTCAATGGGATGCGAAAGCTTCGTAGGGAGCTCTCGTGCCTCAGGCGCAACCCCCTGGGGTCGCGCGGAGCCTGTCATAGGATGGCGCTTGGCGCGACCCTCGGCGCCATCCGGGACCAGTTCCTATCGCCACAGCTCTTGCTTTTCCGTTGATTTCCATCGGCTTCTGGCCGAGCATCGACCGGCCGATCGCAGAGGGACTGTGCCGTCCGTGAAAGATGCCTCGACAAGCCGTACCGAGTGGAACGACTTGCCGACAGCGGCTGAGCCGCTCGTCACGATCATCATCGTCAATTGCAACTACGGCAGGTTCATCGAGCCGTGCCTGATGTCGGTCGCACGACAGGATTACCCCAACATTGAGTGCATCGTCGTTGATTGCGCATCGAGCGACAATTCACGCGCGGTGATCGAGTCCACGATGGCCGGTCTGCCGTCGTCGCGCTTCCGCGTGCGTCATCGCGACGTCAATGGCGGCCATCTGCCCAACGCGCTCTCGGCGCTCTCTGACGTTCGCGGCGCTTTTCTCGTCTGTCTCGATTCCGACGATCTGCTGTTTCCATCGTTCGTTGCAACCCACCTCGCTGCTCACATGGCGAGCGGCGTTTCCGCCCCGCTGAGCGTAACGGATCAAATCCAGATCGACGCCGAAGGCCAGATGCTGGCGGGGACCTGCCACTGGCATCAGAAATGGCACGAATTGGCGAGCCCAGATCCGACCTCGTCCTGCCGCGCCCGCTACGTCCCGCCTGACTGGAATAGCTGGGCGATGGAGCACTGGATCTGGGGCAGCACCAGTTCGATCATGTTTCAGACGAGGGTGGCCAAGGCCCTGGCGCCGGCGGTGGGCGATCACGACGGCTTCCCGGCGCACGTAGGCATCGACTCCTATTATGCGCGCCTTGCTCACTGCCTCGGCGGCACGCTCCTGATCGACAGAGCCGAAGGCGCCTATCGCAGGCATGGCAGCAATACCTGGAGCAACAACGGCGTGCTCGGCGGCCAGGCGGCAAGCGGCCGCTTCGACAGAGCCGACCTGTTCAATGCAACACTGGCGGTCGCACGTAAGACCTTGGCCGACCGGCGCGACGACATCGCGCAAGAATTCGGCGATCGACGTTGCGCGGCGGCAGAGCGCCAGCTTCGCCACACCGGCGAAATCCCTGGACCCTCGCCGCGCGCGGCCGGACTGGAATTGCAGGCATGAATCAGTTTGTCGCCACACCCGTGCGCCAGCCGGGGACGATCGCCGTCAAATCTCCTCGGGTCTCCGTCGTGATCATCAATCACAATTACGGGGACTTCATCGAGCAATGCATTCGGTCGGTCGCTGCACAGGACTATGACAACATCGAATGTGTAATCGTTGACTGCGCCTCGAGCGACCAATCACGCGCCGCGATCGAGGCGACGCTGGAGCGCCTGAACGGCGGATCGTTCCGGCTGCTCTGCAGGGATACCAATCGCGGCCAGGTGCTGAACGCACTCGACGTTCTCGATGAGATCAAGGGCGTCTTCGTTACTTTTCTCGATGCCGACGACTTTCTCTTTCCAACATTCATATCGACGCATGTCGCCGCCCACCTTAACGATCTCAATTCGGCGGCACTGAGCGTCAGCGATCAGGTGCAGATCGATGCTGCCGGCGAGGTGCTGGCCGGGACCTGTCATTGGCATCAGAAATGGCGCGAATTCGAGCCGGATACCGCCTGGTCGCACCTCGCGCGCGCACGGAGCTGGAATGCCGAATTGCCGTTGCAGATGGAGCCGCTCCGGTTTCGGCTGCACTACGTCCCGGCATGGTGGAGCAGTTGGCTGCTCGATCGATGGATATGGAGCGCGACGAGCGGCCTCATGTTCCGCACCAGCCTGATCCAGGCGCTGGCGCCGACGATGGCTGAGGCTGACGAGGTGCGGATTCAGAGCATCGACAGCTATTACGGCCGCCTCGCCCATTCCGTCGGCGGAACCCTCGTCATCGACGCAGCGCATGGCGCCCATCGCCGCCACGGCAAGAACAATTTCAGCAATCGCGCGATTCTTGGCGGCCAGACACCGAATGCGGTTCGCGATCAAACCGAGCGGTTCCGCATCCTGCGCGGCATAGCCCAGCAAGTACTGGCCAGCCGACACGGTGATCTTGTCGGCATGTTCGGTGGAGAATTGTACTATTCGATCGCCTGGCAGTTGATGTCGAACGAAGAATTCTTCGAATTTGCGGCACAGCATGAGCTCGATCGCGCCGTCTGGGAGAGGACCATTGGCGCAGCCAATATGGCATTGCCGCCAAGCTTGGTCGCGGCTGGATCGCCGACCGCGCTAACTCGATCCGGTCGACTGCGGCGCCGACTCCGACGCTCCGCGCAACGGATTTGGCAATGAGAACTTGCGCGGTTCGGCCGAGCACATCGCGCACGCAGGCTCGTCCTCAAGCATAAAGAATCGATCCAGTTCGTCGTCCGTTGCCGACGGATCGAGTGGCGCGTAGCCAAGATAGGGATCCCACTTCTCCGAGAGGTCGTACTTCGTCTTCTGGAGCCCAAGATAGGCCAGCGGCGCGCATTTCCAGATCTTGCCCTCGAAGAGCTGCTTGCAATGCCGCGCCGGGCAGATCTGCCAGCTCCGCCGCGGATTGCCGTCCTCGAACGGCAACATAGCCGCGCCCGAACCGACGTAACGACGGGTCCATACCCCATGCGACAGCCAGGTGTGCACGACCGTGCCGTGCTCCTTCTGCCACCGCTCAAGCAGATCCATGCTCGGCTGCAACCGCTCCCGATAAGAGCTCGCGTCGTGGTGGACCGACAGCGCGATATCGCAATTGCCTGCAGCCTTCATCCTGATCGGCAGATCCGGATGCCGGGCCAGCAGAAAGCCGTTGGTCACGATGCGGATGCGTGCCTCGGGCCAATGCCGCCTGACCAGCGGCACGAATTCGGACAGGCGCGGATGAACCGTCGGCTCGCCGCCGAGCAGACAGAACTCCTCCATCTCGAGACGATCGCTCCATGCTGCCATCCAGCGATCCGCCTCCACCAGATCGATATTGCCGGCATGGCCATGGTTGGAGTAGTGCGAGCAGCTCTCGCAGGCGAGATTGCAGGCGTGGGTGACGTGCAGTTCGAGCCGGTTCAGGCGACGGAGCTCCCTGCGAGGCGAACCGTTGCCGAACAGCCGGGACAGTTGCGCAAGAAAGCTCACCAAGACCTCACCGCCCGGTCCAGACCGGCTTGCGCTTCTCGCTGAACGCCTTCAGTCCCTCCTTGGCGTCCTCCGTCATCGCCAGCAGCGCGATCTGGCTTTCGGTATAGGCGATGCTCTCGTCGAACGACATCGAGGCGATGGCACGCATGGCGTATTTGCCGCGGCGGATCGCGGTCGGCGACTTGTCGACGATGCGGCCGATCAGCCAGTCGACCTTGGCATCGAGCTCGGCCCTAGGTACGGTGTAATTGAGCAGGCCCGCGCTCAGCGCCGCCTTGGCATCGAACGGCTCACCGGTGAGCGCCCATTCGTTGACGAGGCGCGACGGCGCGATGCTCTGCAACAGGCTCAGCACCTGCATCGGGAACACGCCGACCTTCACCTCCGGCAGGCCGAAGATGACGTGGTCGGCCGCGACCGCCATGTCGGTCATGCAGAGCAGGCCCATCCCGCCCGCCATGCACACGCCGCCGACCCGCGCAATGGCCGGTTTGGTGGCGTTCTGTGACAAACGTAACAGATCGGCATAGTCGACATTTGGTTTGGAATGATCCATTGCGAAAGCCGCGCCGGAATTCTGTAAGTCGGCGCCCGCGCAGAACGCCTTGTCGCCCGCGCCCGTCAGCACGATGACGCGGACGTCCTTGTCGTCATGCGCGTCGCGATAGCCTTTGGTGATGCCGGCGACGACCTCGCCGTTCAGCGCGTTGCGTTTCTCCGGCCGGTTGATGGTGATCCAGAACGCCGGCCCTCGCTTCTCAGTGATGATTGCGGTGGTGTCCGTCATGGTAGGTTCGCTTCCTTGTGTTCCGTTTTGCAGCCATTTGCGGCAGGACGGGCGGCGCGCGCAAGGGCAATCTGCAACGCCCCGTCACCATAGCGTGTGGGCGCAAACTCCCACGGCGATTGAATTAACGGTGACGGCCGCTATCCTGACTGGAGATTTTGATCACCGATGAGCCATTTTATGCGCAACGCAATGATTTTGTTGCTGGCAGGCTTGCTCGTGCTGAGCGCAGGACCTGCAAGCCGCGCAGGCGACGCCGCTAAACTCGCGCTGGTGATCGGCAACGCAAAGTATCCCGACAACGAATTCGTGCTGAACGAGGTCACCAACGATGCCCAGGACCTCGCCGAGGAGTTGGGGCGCGAGGGCTTCGTCGTCGATCGCCAGACCAATCTCACCGCCGACACCATGCGGCAGGTGCTGGACCGCTTCTACGCCCGCATCGAACGCGGCGCGGTGGCGCTGATCTTCTTCGACGGCTTTGCCATCCAGTCCAACCGGCAGAGCTACCTGCTCCCGGTCGACGCACAGATCTGGACCGAACCGGACGTGGCGCGCGACGGCTTCAGCCTCGACACTATCCTCGCCGAAATGAACACGCGCGGCGCCGCGATCAAGATCGCGCTGATCGACGCCTCGCGCCGCAACCCGTTCGAGCGGCGCTTCCGCCGCTACTCGGCGGGCCTTGCGCCGGCGATCGCGCCAAGCAATTCGCTCGTGCTCTACTCCGCGGCGCTGGGCGCGGTTACGGCCGGCGGCAAGACCGATCACGGCCTGTTCGTCGCCGAGCTGCTCCGCGAGATGCGCGCGCCGAACATCAGCGCCGAGCAAGCCCTGACCAACACCAAGAACGGCGTTGTCGCCGCCACCAAGCGCGAGCAGGTGCCATGGCTGTCGTCCTCGCTGACCGCCGAATTCTCGTTCGCAGGCTCGGTGGCGCAGCCGGCCGACAACAAGGCCGGCGACCCGACGAAGCCAGAGCCTCAGAAACCGGAGCCGCAGAAGCCGGTCTGCGAGGCGCCGCAGGCGGAGCCGTCCCCGAGCGCCGACGATCTCGCCAAGGATCCGGTCATCGCCGATCTCAGCCGCAAGATCGCGGCGAACGCCAATGACGTCGCCTCGCGCTACAAGCGCGGTCAGGTCTATGCGATCAAGCGCGCCTACACGCTCGCCATGCAGGATTTCGACCTCGTGATCCGCAGGGATCCCAGGGATGGCGAGGCGCTCAACAACCGCTGCTGGACGCGCGCTGCGACCGGCGATCTTCAGGGCGCGCTCGCCGACTGCAATCTGGCGCTCCAGATCGATCCCGGATTGAACGATGCGCTCGACAGCCGCGGGCTCGTCAACCTCAAGCTCGGCCGGTCCGCCGAGGCGATCAAGGACTATACCGACGCAATCCAGCGCAACCCACGCTCGTCATCGTCGCTGTTCGGCCGCGGCATCGCCAGCCGCAAAAGCGGCGGCGACGGCGCCATTGATATCGCGCAGGCGAAGTCGATGAACCCTGATATCGCGAAGGAGTTCGCAGGCTACGGCGTCACCGAATGCGTGCCGTGAGCTGAAGAGGCTTTCCTGATCCAGACCTTGTTGTCGTGGAACGCGGCCCCGCCGATCGGCGCGACGGCTTCGGCTCCTGTCAGCATGTTGATGCCGCGCCCGCCGATATGGTTCTTGTTGGGATGAACGGACTCCGCGATCAGGACGCCGCGCCGCACGCCCTCGAACAGCGTCGCAACCAGCGTGGTCTCGCCGCGGGTATTGCCGAGCATCACCGCATCGCCGTCGGCGATGTCGAGCGCGGCTGCATCCAGGGGATGGATCATCACGCTCGCTTTGCCCTCGCGCGCCTGCGAGGACGGCGTCTCGTTGAAGGTGGTGTTGAGGAAGCTGCGCGAAGGGCTGGTCGCAAGCCGGAACGGATGGGCCTGGTCGGAGTGCTCGATCACCGCCCAGTGGTCGGGCAGATCAGGCATCTTGTCGAAATCGCCCATGGTCACGCCGAACGGCGGATGCGCCCAGTCTGCCTTGAAATGGAATTTGCCGTCGGCATGGGCAAAGCCATCGAGGAAATGTGAGGTACGGAAGTCCGGCTGCAGGTCGCGCCAGATATCGGCCTCCAAGCCCGCGATGTCTCCGTGATTGCTCAGCTTCAGCGTCGCGTCGATCAATTCGCGCGGCGTCATCTCGAAACCCCGATGCTTGGCACCGAGCCGCGGCGCCAGCCCCTGCAGAACCTCGTGGTTCGAGCGGCATTCGCCGGGCGGATCGATCAGTTTCGGCCCGACCGAGATGTGCTGGTGGCCGCCGCCGTAATAGAGATCGTCGTGCTCCATGAACATGGTCGCCGGCAGCACGATGTCGGCCATCAGAGCCGTCTCGGTCATGAACTGCTCGTGCACCGCGACGAACAGATCCTCGCGCTCAAAGCCCCGCCGGACCAGCGCCTGCTCCGGGGCCACCGTCATCGGATTGGTGTTCTGGATCAGCATCGCCTTGACGGGCCCCTCGCCGCGCAGCGCCTCGGCATCGCCGGTGAGGATGCAGCCGATCTTGGACTGGTCGAGCGCGCGGATGCCCTGGTCGATGGCATCATGGCCCTCGATGATGGATTCGTTGAAATGCCAGAGGGCGTAATTGTTGAAGAAGGCGCCGCCGCCTTCATACTGCCAAGCGCCGGTCACCGCGGGAATGCAGGTCGCGGCATGCATCTGCGTCGCGCCGTTGCGCGAGCGGGTGAAACCGTAGCCGAGCCGGAAGAAGGTCCGCTGGGTCTCGCCGACCGCCTTGGCAAAGGCCTCGATCTCAGCCACCGGCACGCCTGAGATCGCTGACGCCCATTCCGGCGTGCGCGTCTTCAGATGCGCCTCGAGCTCGGCAGGACAATCGGTGTATTTATCCATATAGGCGCGGTCGGCATAGCCGTCACGGAACAGGACGTGCATGACACCACACGCGAACGCGCCGTCGGTGCCGGGCCGCAGGATGATCTTGATATCAGCCTGCTTCATGGTCTCGTTGTCGTAGATGTCGACCGCGGCGATCTTGGCGCCGCGCTCCTTGCGTGCGCGGGAGGCGTGCGTCATCACGTTGACCTGGGTGTTGACGGGGTTGGTGCCCCAGATCACGACGAGGTCGGAGAGCGCCATCTCGCGCGGATCGACGCCGGCGATCTTGCCCGTGCCGATAGCATAGCCGATGCGGGCGACATTGGCGCAGATGGTCTGATAGAAGCGGGAATATTTCTTCACATGCGTGAGGCGGTTGAGGCCGTCCCGCATCACGAGGCCCATCGTGCCGGCATAGTAATAGGGCCAGATCGATTCCGCGCCGAACTCGCGCTCGGCCGCGTTGAAGCGATGCCCGATCTCATCCAGCGCCTCGTCCCAGGAGATCCGCGCGAATTGTCCTGAACCCTTCGGCCCGATGCGACGCATCGGATACATCAGCCGTTCAGGATGATGGATGCGCTCGGCATAACGGGCGACCTTGGCGCAGACGACGCCGGCCGTATAGGTCTGCTTTTTCGAACCACGGACCCGGCCGATGCTGCGTCCCTCGACCACCTCGACATCGAGGGCACAGGCCGACGGGCAATCGTGCGGACAGGTCGAATGGCGGATTTCGATCTTGGCGTGCTGGTTCATGGCCAAATTCGTAACACCAAAATACCTGTCAGCCGAGGGCATTTATCCGGCAACGCCCATGCGATTTGCTCAAGTCGTACGCGCCGCCGGTTCCTGCTGCGACCGCGAAATGCGGTCCAGCCACCGAAAGCCGTCCGGTATTCCCGGCCCATTGCCTTTGTGAGGCGTCGACAGTCCGCATCGGCTGCCGCTACAGTGCCGGCCAACAAGAACGATATCAGGGAGGTGGGCATGACGACCCGAAGATTCGTGCCGGCATTGGCCGCCGGCCTGCTCGCCGTTTTCTCCGCCGCCCCCTCGTTCGCACAAGATTATCCTACTCACGCGGTCCGCATCGTCGTGCCCTTCGGCGCTGGGGGCCCGGCCGACGTCGCGGCCCGGCTGATCGGCAATGGGCTCCAGGAGAGCTTCGGCCAGCCCTTCGTGGTCGAGAACCGCACCGGTGCCGGCGGTGTCATCGGCACGGTCGAGGCGGCGAAATCGCCGGCCGACGGCTACACGCTGCTGATGATGTCCAACACCCAGACTGCCAATGAATCGCTGCTGACACCGGACAAACGCAAATACGAGCTGATGCGCGACCTCGCGCCGATCGCGCCGGTGAACTATTCCGATCTCGTCATCGTGGTGAACCCGAGTGTCCCGGCGAAGACTCTGCAAGAGTTCATCGCACTCGCAAAGGCGCAACCGGGCAAGCTGAACTACGCCTCCTCCGGTCAGGGCACGCCCTATCACATGGCCGGCGAGCTGTTCAAAGCCATGGCCAGCATCGATGTCGTCCATGTTCCCTATCGCAACAGCGGCGAGGCGCGCAGCGGCGTGATCGGCGGACAGGTGCAGATGATGATCGACGCGGTGCCGGCCATGGCACCGAACATCGCCGAGAACCAGGTGCGCGCGCTCGCAACCACCGGCAAGCAACATTCAGCCGTGCTGCCGAACGTGCCGACCGCAATCGAAGCGGGCGTTCCGGGCTATGAGGCGACGATCTGGCTCGGCCTGATGGCTCCCGCGGGAACGCCGAAGCCCGTGATCGACAAGCTCAATGCCGCCGTCAACGCGATGGTGAAGCGGCCCGACATCGTCAAGCTCTGGACGGAACAGGGTGCTGTGCCCATGGCGATGACGCCCGAGCAGTTCGACAAATTCCTGCGCGGCGATATCGAGAAATGGGCCGACGTCGTCAAGAAGTTCGACAAGTCCTGAGGCCTCAGAGCGAGCATGCCCACCATTCAATTCCAGCTCAACGGTGCGGCGATGGCCGTGGATACCGATCCGGACCAGCCGCTGCTCGACGTGTTGCGCGGCCGGCTCGGCGTGACCAGTGCGCATTTCGGCTGCGGCGCCGGCGAGTGCGGGGCCTGTCATGTCATGGTCGGCGGCCGCGCGATAACCTCCTGCGATATGCCGATGTGGTCGGTCGCGGACAAGGACGTCGTCACCGTCGAAGGGCTCGGCACGGCCGAGCGACCGCACCCGCTGCAACGTGCATTCATCTTCGAGCAGGCGATGCAATGCGGCTATTGCGTCCCCGGAATCCTCATCAGCGCGGCGGCGCTCCTGAAGCGCAATCCGTTCCCGACCGAGGCCGAGGTCAGAGCGGCACTCGATCGCAATCTGTGCCGGTGCGGATCACATAACCGCATGGTGCGCGCCGTGCTGCGCGCGGCTGCGGAGATGGCGGCCTCATGAGTACGTCGTCCCCTGCCTCGAAACTGCCGGTCAGCCTCGCCGCTAATCCAAAACTGTCGTCCTGGGTGAACTTCACGGGTGAAGGCGGTGTGGCGATCTCGCCCGGAAAGGTCGAGATCGGCCAGGGCATCGTCACGGCGCTGGCGCAGATCGCGGCGGACGAGCTCGATGTCGATCTCGGGCGAATCGAGATGATCCGCGCCTCGACGGCGATGAGCCCGAACGAGGGCGTCACCTCGGGCAGCCTGTCGATCCAGCAGTCCGGCCGCGCCCTGCGCCACGCCTGTGCCGAGGTGCGCCGGCGTTTCCTCACTGCTGCATCAGAACGCCTCGGCGTCGATGTCTCGCTGCTCGATGTCGATGACGGCACGATCTCCGGACCGGGCAACGTCAGGACCAGCTATTGGGAGCTGGCGGGCGACGTCTCGCTGGATCACGACGCCACCGCGGGCGCGGCAGCGAAGAGCATTGCCAAGCGCAGCGTGGCCGGACATTCGGCCCACCGCCTGGATATTCCCGACAAGGTGTTCGCGCGGCCGCGCTTCATCCATGATTGCCCGCTGCCGGGCCTGCTGCATGGACGCGTGCTGCGGCCTGACATCTCCGGCGCCAAACTGATTGCGCTCGACGAAACCGCTGCGAGGGCCGTTCCCGGCCTCGTCGCGATCGTCCGCGACGGCGGCTTTTCCGGAGTGGTCACCGGCAGCGAGGCAGCAGCAGAAGCCGCACTGAAGGCCCTGCACAAAGGCGCGACGTGGTCGACCGGCGAGCCGCTGCCCGATGAGGACGATCTCGCGGGCTTCCTGAAGAGACAGCCGGTCGAGACGACTGTCATCGACACCAGGACGGCGGCGAGGACGCGCAAACACGCGCAAACGCTGCGCCGGCAATACACCCGCCCTTACATTGCGCATGCTTCGATCGCACCGTCCTGCGCCATGGCAAGGTGGGACGGCGATGGGGTCCATGTCTGGACCCACAGCCAGGGCGTCTATCTGCTGCGCGCCGATCTCGCCATCGTGCTCAAGCTGCCGGCGGACAACATCGTCGTCGAGCACATGGAGGGCGCCGGTTGTTACGGTCATAATGCGGCTGACGACGTCGCGCTCGATGCCGTGCTGCTGGCGAAGGCGGCCGGCGGCCGTCCGGTCCGGGTGCAGTGGCCGCGCCACGACGAGATGTCCCATGCGCCGTTCGGTGCGGCCATGACCATCGAGATCGAGGCCGATCTCGATGCGGACAACGAGATCACCGGCTGGCGCCACGCGATCTGGAGCAACGGCCATGCCGCACGGCCTGGCCGCGCGGCGCAGCCCGCGCTGCTCGCCGCGACCGAGATCGCAAACCCCTGCCCGCGCATGATCTCGACGAATCCACCGGCTGCCAACGGCGGCGGCGGCGATCGTAACTCTGTCCCGCTTTACGATTTTCCAGCCTGGACGATCACCAGCCATCGGCTGCTGATCATGCCGATCCGCACCTCGGCGCTGCGGACGCTCGGCGCACAAGGCAATGTGTTTGCCATCGAATCCCTGCTCGACGAGATCGCCGCCTTGCGCGGCGAAGACGCAATCGCGTTCCGATTGCGGCATCTCGGCGACGAGCGGGCGCGCGAGGTCATCCAAGCTGCGGCACGCCGTGCCGGCTGGAAGCCGCAAAAACGCCCCGGTGTCGGCCACGGCGTCGGGTTCGCTCGCTACAAGAACACCGGCGCATATTGCGCCGCGATTGCCGAAATCGAAGGCTCCGACGACATCCGCGTCAAGCGGCTGACGCTCGCGGTTGACGTCGGCGAGGCCATCAATCCGGACGGCGTGATCAACCAGATCGAGGGCGGCGCGATCCAGGCGACGAGCTGGGTGCTGAAGGAGCGCGTCCGCTTCGACCGGACCCACATCACATCGACCTCCTGGACAAACTATCCGATCCTGACCTTCAGCGAGGCGCCCGCGGTGGATGTCGAGATCATCCAGCGGCCGGAAATCGAGCCGGTCGGCGCCGGTGAGGCCGCGCACGGCCCCGTGACGGCGGCGATCGCCAATGCGGTCTACGACTGCCTCGGCGTGCGCGTGCGCGACCTGCCGATCACGCGCGATAGGATCATTGCAGCTGCGGAGCTTGCATCGTGACGACAGTGAACATCTTGAGCGGTGGCGCGGCGCAAGGCCTGGTGCGCGGCCTCACGGAGGCCTTCAGGGCGCAGACCGGCTTCGGCATCGACGGCGAATTCGGCGCGGTCGGCCTCATGGCCGACAGGCTGCGCGCGGGCACGCCGGCCGATCTCGTGATCCTGACGCAGGCGCTGCTAGCAAAGCTCGCTGAGGAGAAGCTCGTCGCCGCCTCCTCAATCATGGATGTCGGCCGCGTCGAGACCGCATTGGCGGTCCGCAGCCGTGATCCCAGGGTGACAGTGAAGACCGAGGCCGATCTGCGCGAGGTGCTGCGCAGCGCCGACGCAATCTACGTCCCCGACACCAAGGCCTCGACGGCAGGGCAGCACGTCGCAAGGGTGCTCGACCAGCTCGGCATGGCCTATGAAGTCGCATCGCGCCTCAAGATATTTCCGAACGGCGCAACGGCGATGCGGGAGCTTGCGGCGTCCACCGCGCAAAGGCCGATCGGTTGCACGCAGGCAACCGAGATCATCGCAACCGACGGCATTGTGCTATCAGGATCGCTGCCGCCGGGCTGCGAACTCGTGACGATGTACACGGCCGGCGTGACCGCGGGGGCCGCGCATCCGAAGGAAGCGGCTGCACTGATCGCGCTGCTGGCTGGCGCAGATCACAGAGAGCTGCGCCAGCGCGCCGGCTTTACCGGTTAGATGCCGTCCTATTTGTGCAGCTGGGTCAGTCCGGTCGGCGGGCCGTCGACGGCGGTCCAGCCGCCATCGACGAATAGCGTGCTGCCGCTGACATAGCTGGCGGCATCCGAGGCGAGATAGGCCACGGCGGTCGCGACCTCGTCGGCGCTGCTCCAGCGGTTGAACACGGTGTGACCGGCATAGAGATTGTAGATGTCGGGCCGCTGCTTGAACGGACCGGTGAGCGCGGTCTCCGCGATGCTCGGCGCGATCGCGTTGACTCGCACGCCGGCATGACCGACCTCAGAGGCAAAGCCCTTGACCAGCAGGCCGATCGCCGCCTTGGTCGAGCCGTAGACACCGAGGCCCGGCTCGATGGTTACCGCGCGCACGGAGGAGCAGGCGATGATGCTGCCGCCCTTCTGCGCGACCATGATGCGGCCAAAGGCCTGGAAGAACCAGACGGTGCCCTTGACGTTGAGGTTCAGGACGCGGTCGAGATCCTCCTCGGTGTAGTCGAGGATGGTCTTGCGGATGTTGAGCCCGGGCGTCGTCACGGCGATGTCGAGCCGGGAGAATTTCTGCATCACCGTTTTGGCCAGCGCGTTGACGTCCGCCGCACTTGCGGCGTCGCAAGTAGCTGCCTCCGCCCAGCCACCCTTGTCGCGAATGCCGGCGGCGGTCGCTTCCGCCGCATCGCGCGCGCGATCGGCGCAGACGACACGGGCCCCCAACCCGGCAAGGGCCTCGGCCGACGACTTGCCGATGCCGGAGGCGGCACCAAGGACAACTGCGGTCTTGCCGGTGAGATCGAAGAGCTTGCGATAGTCCGTCACTGATAACTTCTCCTGTCGCTGCTAGCCCTTGTAGCCCATCAGCAGGCGGGGCAGCCACAGCGAGAATGCAGGGACGTAAGTCACGAACATCAGTGCTGCGATCAGCGCGGCATAGAACGGCAGGATGGTGCGCATCACCGCACCGACCGAGATGCCGCCGATGGCACAGCCAACGAACTGCGTGGTTCCGACCGGCGGGGTATTGAGCCCGAGGGCGCAGTTGATCAGCATCAGCATGCCGAACTGCACCGGGTCCATGCCCGCCTTCATCGCGATCGGCAGGAAGATCGGGGTGCAGATCAGAATCGTCGCCGCCATGTCCATGAACGTGCCCAGCACGAACAGGATGACGTTGATGAGCAGGAAGATCACCCAGGGTTGGGTGGACACCTTGCTCATCATCTCGCCGGCGAGATCGGCAACCTCGTAGAGTCCCATCAGATACTGGAACATGGTGGAGACGCCAATCAGCAGCAGCACCACACCCGTCGTCTTGACCGCCTTGGCGGCTGCGCGCAGGAAGTTGCTCCAGGTCATGGTGCGATAGATGAAGAAGGTCAGCAGGATCGTGTAGGTGACCGCGACGGCGGCGGATTCGGTTGCCGTGAACACGCCGGAGAGGATGCCTGTCAGGATGATGCCGACGATCAGAAGGCCAGGCAGCGCCGCCGCGAACGAGCGGAACACCTCGGCCCAGCCCGGGAACTTGCCGGCTGGATAGCCGCGCTTCACCGCGACTGCGTAAGCGGCGACCAGCATGCAGACCATCAGCACCATCGCCGGCAGGAGGCCGGCGGCGATCAGCGCGCCGATGGAGACCTTGCCGCCGGCGGCCAGGGCATAGATGATCATGTTGTGGCTGGTCGGCATCAACGCTCCCACCAGCGAGGCGTGAGTGGTGACATTGACGGCGTAGTCGGTATCGAACCCTTCCTTCTTCATCATCGGGATCATCACAGCGCCCATCGCCGACACGTCGGCCACGGGCGAGCCGGAAACGCCGCCGAACAGCGTGCAGGCGACCACGTTCGACATGCCGAGGCCGCCGCGGATGTGGCCGACGAGATTTTTGGCGAGCTGCACGATTTTGTCGGCGACGCCGCCATGCAGCATCAGCTCACCGCTGAAGACGAAGAACGGAATGGCGAGGAACGAGAAGATGTTCATCCCCGACATCATCTGCTGGAAGATGACCGCAACCGGCAGGCCTTCGTAAAGGATGGTGCAGATCGCCGAGAGGCCGATCGCGAAAGCGACCGGGACGCCGAGGATCAGGAAGCCGAAGAAGGTGGCGCCGAGGATGATCAGTTCCATGAGGGGACGACCTCTTCGCCGCGCAGGAGAGCCATGATGTGCTCGATGGAAAAAGAGACGATCAGGACGCCGGAGGCGATCAGCGGCACGTAGCGGATGACCTCGGGAAGACCGAGATTGGGGATCTTCACGGTCCCGACCGAGGAACCAAGGATCCAGCCGTTATAGGCCATCGCGATGCCGAACATGGCCACCAGGACGTGGATCAAGAGCTCAATCTTCTCGCGCGTGCGATCCGGAAGCATCACCAGCAGGCTGTCCATGCCGATGTGCCCGGCATCGCGCACGCCGACGGCGGCGCCGATCAGCGTGACATAAAGGATCAGAACCAGTGCAAGGTTCTCCGTCCAGGTCGGGCTGGAATTGAGGACGTAACGCCCGAACACTTGGTAGAACACGATGGTGACAATGACGAGCAGGCCCGTCACGGACAGATACATGCCGGCGCGAGCAACGGGGGCGTTGATCCGCGACAGCAGGCCTGTAGAGGGGCGTCCGACCGCCTCATGCTCGTGATCTGCGACGTGTGGGTCTGTCATCCCGCGCCTCCCGCGCCGGGATCCGGTGTCGCAAATCGGCGACTCCGGATCCGACGCCGCTGTGCTTACTTCGTGTCCTGGATGCGCTTGACGAGGCCCTGCAGCTTCTCGTCGCCGGCGAACTTCTGGTACACCGGCTTCATCGCATCGACGAACTCCTGCTTGTTGGCGATCGTCACGACCTGGGCGCCGGCCGCCTCGACCGTCTTGCGAGAGGCCTGCTCACGCTCGTCCCAGAGCTTGCGCATCACGGGCACCGATTCCTTGGCTGCCTTGCGGACCATCGCCTGGTCTTCCTTGCTCAGCGTGTCCCAGACCTTCTTCGACATCACGAGAACTTCGGGTGCCAGGGAGTGCTCGGTGATATTGTAGAACTTGGCGGCCTCGAAATGGCGCGAGGACTCGTAGGACGGCCAGTTGTTCTCGGCGGCATCCACCAGGCCGGTCTTGAGCGCGGTATAGACCTCGCCATACGGCATCGGCGTCGGGTTCGCGCCGAGGCTCTGGATCATGCCGACCCACAGATCGGATTGCTGAACGCGAATCTTCAGGCCCTTGAGATCCGCAAGCGATTTGACCGGCGCCTTTACGGTGTAAATGGACCGGGCGCCGCTGTCGTAATAGGCAAGACCGACCAGGCCGGCGGGCTCCATGGCCGCCAGGATCTCATCGCCGATCGGCCCATCAAGCACGGTACGCATGTGCTGCGTGTCGCGGAAGACGAAGGGCAAACACAAGGCGATGGTCTCAGGCACGAAGTTATTGAGCGGTGATGCGTTGATCCGCATCATGTCGAGCGCGCCGATCTTGAGCTGCTCGATGGTGTCCTTCTCTGAGCCCAGGGCACCGTTCGGGAACACCTTGACGCCGAGCTTGCCGCCGCTCGCCGCCGCGAGTTGCTTGCCCATGAACTTGACGGCCTCGACGGTCGGATAATCTGCGGGATGGATGTCGGCGGAGCGGAAATCGCGTGCGGTCGCCAGGGGCGCTGAGAGCGCCAGCGCAACGGCTGTGATGATACCGGTGAGTGTCTTCATCTTGGGCTTCCTCCGGGGTTGATTATGTCGTTGTCGGGCAGGCTGCGGGCCGCCTTGGGTCGCTCCACTTCAGGCGTGAAGTCAAGCACCAAGTCGTCCCTAGGGCGGGCGGCATTCTCTGTCCAACCCAATTCCAGCATCGATCAATGCAAGAGTTGCATCGATCAATTTCTGACGCAATTCGCATTATGGCGGGTACGGCCGGTGGCTGGCGTTGCCGCCACGTGACTTGACGTCACCAATGCAGGCCCCTCAAGATATTCGAAACAAGGGACCATTTTGAGGGAATGCCCATGCCGCGGAAGCTGATCGATATCTCCGTGCCGCTTCGAAACGACGTCACGGCCGATCCGCCCGGCAACCATCCGACAATCCAGTATATCGATCACCAGCAGGGCCTGCCCCGGATGCTGCAGTTCTTCGACGGCCTCAAACCGCAGGATCTGCCGGACGGACAGGGCTGGGCCGTCGAGCAGGTCTCGCTGTCGACCCATAACGGCACGCATCTCGATGCGCCCTGGCACTTCCATCCGACCATGAACCGCGGCGAACGGTCATGGACCATCGACGAGGTCCCGCTGGAATGGTGCTTCCAGCCCGGCGTGAAGCTCGACTTCAGGCATCTGCCCGACGGCTACGTGGCGGGCGCAGGCGATGTCGAGACGGAGCTGAAGCGCATCGGACACAAGCTGTCGCCGCTGGAAATCGTCGTCGTCAACACCAGCGCCGGCGCTAAATTCGGCACGGCCGAATACGTCAATTCCGGCTGCGGCATGGGCTATGAAGCCACCATGTATCTGCTCGAACGCGGCGTGCGGCTGACCGGCACCGACGGCTGGAGCTGGGACGCGCCGTTCGTCTACACCGCGAAGAAATACGCCGAGACAAAAGATGCCGGTCTGATCTGGGAAGGCCACAAGGCGGGACGGCACATCGGCTATTGCCATCTCGAGAAGCTGCACAATCTCGATCAATTGCCCTCGACCGGGTTCACGGTCTCATGCTTCCCGGTGAAGATCGAACGCGCCTCCGCGGGCTGGACCCGCGCGGTCGCCATCATCGAAGATCACGCCTGAGGCATTACTCGGCGTGGAGGCCGCTCTCGGCGAGTTCGCGTAGCGCGTTTGTATCCAGCACAACGATGGCGCCGTGCTCGAGCCGAACCCAGTTGCGACCGGCCCAGGCACGCAATTGCTTGTTGATGCTCTCGCGCGTCATTCCCACCATCTCGCTGATCTCCTGCTGCGTGATGGCGAGCGTTCCGCTGCCGGAGTCGAACTTGCGCTCCTCGGTGAGACCGAGCAGCGCGCTCGCCAGCCGGCCCGGCAGATTCTGAAGGATCACCTGCTCGACCTGCTGGCTGGTCCAGCGCAGACGGGCGCAGAGCAGCTCGATGAATTTCATCGCAAGGGCCGGTTGGCTCTTCACGAACGGCAGGAAGTCCCGCCGATCGATGATGTAGAGCTCGCAATTGGTGTTGGCGGTCGCATCGGCCGACCTCGGCGCGCCGTCAAGCACCGCGATCTCGCCGAAGATCTCTCCGGGACCGATCAGATTGAGAATGGCGTTCCGGCCATCGGGCGACGACGAGGAGATCTTGACTGTCCCCGTGATCACCGCGAACAGATTGTTGCCGGGATCGCCCTTGGCAGCGATCGTCACGCCGCGCTTCACGGTGGTGTGCTTGGCGTAGCGGCAGAGCTGATCGAGCGCCTCCGGCTCCAGATCCGCGAAGATCGGGTGCTTGCGCAGGACCGATAGTTTGTTGCCCGCCGACTGTCGGGGGTCGCCGGTTTTGTCCTGAGGCACGCCGCGGGGCTCCTAAGACTACGAGGCACTAAAGTTTCTGCGTAGTGAACGTTATCAGGCTTTTCAACCAGAAAGCACGCGGACGATTTGAGGCAATGCCGCGAAAAAGCCGCGGTCAGTCGGAAGGCCGCATCCGCAGGATGCGCCGATGCGTTAGATCGATGCAGAGTTGCAGAACGCCCAAGCCGGTTGCGTTGAGGCGCTGCCGAACGTCCAAGCCGGCCGGGAGAGGATCAGACGGCCAAAGCGCCTGCCCAATGATCGGCTGAAGTGACTTGGCACTGGACGCGCTCAGAGTTTCAGCCTGACATCGCAAATATCCGGTTCGGTCGGATCCGGCTTCACCTCGAACCCGAGCTGCCGGCACATCTCGAGCATGACAGTGTTCTCCTGGAGCACATCGCCCGATATCACCTTCAGGCCTTCCGACCGCGCGTAGTCGATGATCAGCTGCATGAGGGCCCAGCCGAGCCCCCTCCCCTTGAGATCGGACCGTAGCAGGATCGCGTATTCGCCGCTCTCGTAGATCGAATCCGAATGGAGCCGGACCACGCCGACCATTTCGCCATTGGCCTCGTCGAATGCAATGAAGGCCATGGCGCGCGCATAGTCGAGCTGGGTCAGCCGCGCGATGAACTCGTGGGTAAACTCCTTCATCGGTGCGAAGAAACGCAGACGAAGGTCGTGTGCCGTGACGTGACCCAGGAATTCATGGATAGTCGGCTCGTCCTCGGGACGCATGGGCCGCGCGAATATACGCCAGTCGTCCTTGACCTTGAGGCGGCGTTCCCATTGCGACGGATAGGCGCGAACCGCGAAATTGGCCGGGCCCGAGCCGGCAAACTTCCGTTGCGGCGGTCCTACGGCGACGCGGGCGTCGACCGCGGTCACGCCGGTTTCGTCCGCCAGCAGCGGATTGATGTCGAATTCGCGGATCTCGGGAATGTCAGCCGCCATCTGAGCCAGCTTGACCAGCACCATGGCGACGGCGTCCGGCTTCACCGCCGGCACGTCCCGGTAAGCGCGCAGCAACCGCGACACGCGCGTGCGGTCGATCAGGTCGCGGGCTAATTGCAGATCGAGCGGCGGCAGCGCAAGCGCCTTGTCGTTGATGATCTCCACCGCGGTGCCACCACGGCCGAACACCACGACGGTGCCGAAAGTCGGATCGTCGGCGAGGCCCAGGATCAGCTCGCGCGCCTTCGCCTTGACGACCATCGCCTGGACGATAATGCCGCCGATGCGGGCCTCGGGCCGCAGCTTTCTCGCCCGGGCGAGAATGTCCGAGGCGGCCGCACGCACGGCGTCCGGCGTCGTCAGATTGAGCACGACGCCGCCGACATCGGATTTGTGGATGATGTCCCGCGACATGATCTTCAGCACCACTGTGCCGCCTTGTGCGAAGATCTCCTTTGCATAGGCCACCGCCTGCTCGACATCGGTTACCGCATAGGTCGGCACCATCGCGATGTCGTAATCTTCCAGCAGATTCTTGATCTCGACAGGCTCGAGCCATTCACGGCCGTCCGCGATCGCGGCGGTGACGATCTGCCGCGCGCCCCGGGCGTCTGGAACGAACGTATCGGGCATCGCGGGAGGAACCTGGCTCAGCTCCTCCACCACTTCTCGATGCCGGACCAGATGCATGAAGCCGCGTACGGCGTCGTCTTCAGTCGGGTAGTTCGGTATACCGGCGCCGGAAAGCGCCTGAATGATGTTTTGATCGGCCCCCACCCAGGCCGCCAAAACGGGCTTGGCCCATCGGCGATGCTCCTGCCGATATTTGCCGACGAGCTCCGTCACGGTCCCGGCGATCTCGGCCGCCGAGGCGATTGCCGTTTGCACGTTGAGGACCAGGACCGCATCATTGTCGCGGTCGGCCAGCAGCACCTCCAAAGCCGCCGCGTAGCGCGAGGCGTCAGCGTCGCCCACGATGTCGACGGGATTTGCTCCGGACCAGGTCGGCGGCAGCGCCGCATCGAGCGTCTTGCGCACCTCCGCCGAGATGGTCGCGGGGATTCCGCCGAGTTCGACCAATCGATCGACGGCGAGGACGCCGATGCCGCCGCCGTTGGTCAGGATGGCGAGACGCTTTCCTACCGGCGATTCGACACGGCCTAGTGTCTCGGCACAATCGAACAGCTCACGCAGATCGGAGACCCGCAGCACACCCGCCCGGCGGAATGCCGCATCATAGACGGCGTCGGAGCCGGCGAGCGCGCCGGTATGCGTGGCGGCGGCCTTCGCGCCCTGCGCCATACGGCCCGACTTGACGACGACGACAGGCTTCACGCGCGCAGCGGCACGCGCCGCCGACATGAACTTGCGGGCGTCCTTGATGGACTCGATGTAGAGCAGGATCGCGCGCGTCTTGTGATCCATCGCGAAATAGTCGAGCAGATCGGCAACATCGACGTCGATCTGATCGCCGATCGAGACGATGCCGGAGAAGCCGACACCGCGCTGCGCAGCCCAGTCCACCATGCCGGCTGCGATCGCGCCCGATTGCGAGATCAGCGCAAGGCTGCCTGTCCCCGGCATATGCGCGGCAAAGCTGGCATTCAGGCTGACCCCGGGCATCATGATGCCGAGACAGTTTGGTCCGAGCAGCCGCATGCCGTATTGGCGCGCCGCCGTGATCGCAGCCTCGTACAGAGATCCCGGTCCATGGCCGAGCCCGGCCGAAACGATCAAGGCGCCCGCCGAGCCGCGACGCCCGGCCTGATCGATGATAGCAGGAATCTCGCGCGCCGGCGCGGTGATGACAACGAGCTCGGGCCCGAAGTCCAGCCTGTCCAGGCTCTTCACCGCCGCAACGCCGCCGATCGCGGCATGGCGTAGATTGACGAGGCCGAACCGCCCCTTGAAGTCGGCCTTGTGAATGTTCTCCAGGACGGCGCGTCCCACGGAGCCCCGACGGGCGCTCGCGCCGACGAGGGCGACGGAACGCGGCGCCAGCAGATTGTTCAGACGATAGGTTGACATGAAAGCAAACGCGCCCGGTCAGCGACGGTTCGATGGTTACGATCAAGCTGGAAAATGGCCAGCCCAGTGCGAGATCATAACCCAGCATGGTGGCTGGCCAATGACGGTCTTTGTCACACCGCCCCACACGATCTCGTTCAGGCGCGAATGATGATAGGCGCCCATCACGATCACATCCATGCCGTGGGAATTCGCCCAGCTTCCCAACACCTTGCCGATCGAGCTGCCACTGCCTTTGGCCGTTTCGAACGAGGCGTGGACGCCGTGTTCCCTCAGATGATCGACCAGAGCGGTTCCGGATTGCACAATCGCTTCGGTCTTGTCATCCGCTACGGTCACCACGCGGACCGACGCGGCCGCCTGAAGAACCGGCAGCGCATCAGCGACCGCTCGCGCCGCACGTGCGGAGTGGTCCCAGGCGATCATGACGTTCTCGAATTCAGGCCGAAGTTCGGCAGCGAGATGTTCCGGACAGAGCAGAATCGGCCGGCCGGATTGGAATAGGAAAGTTTCGACAATGCTCTCCGTTCGGCTGTCGTGCGGCTTCACGGGAAACAACGTGAGATCGCTGAAACGGGCGTGCTCGGCCAGGATCGCCGCGATCTGGTCCGCCGGCACCTTGCCCGTTCGGCTCCGGGCGCGAACGTTGGCGCGGGACGCCGCATCGGTGAGTGCGTTGAGGAGCTGCTGCATGTCGCTCGCCTCACGCGAGCTGCTGGTCTCCGTGGAATCGCGATCGTGGGGCAGCATCACTTTCGGCCGCTCGGAAACGTCTTGTTCGAGCGCCAGCGCAGTGATCCTGGCCCCGAGGGCGGCGGCGAGGGCTACACATTTCTCGATCGCAACCAGGGCCGGCCCGCGCGGCTGGCCGACAAGCGGCAGAAAGACATCCTTGATGGGCATCGGGGATTCTCCTTGGACGCCACAATAGGCGGGCTTTCGTCGAGACCTTTGATCCTCGTCAAGCCAGGGGAACTCGGGCAGCTGCAGGCGTTGATCGACGTCAAGGACTGGCGGCGATCCGCTCCTAAGGGTTACCGTGATCGTCGGGCTTACCGCTCCGACGCATCTGGATGTGCCAGGAATGACAGACGATTCTGCGACTCAGGACCGGATCTTTGCGGCGCTGACCAATTCCGCCGAACATCCGGACGTCAAGCGGATCGACACGCACGCGGCTTCGGTCTTTCTCGAGGGCAGGCGTGCGCTGAAAATTAAGCGCCCCGTGCAGTTTCCGTTCCTTGATTATTCGACGCTCGAGAAGCGCAAGGCAGCGTGCGAGGAGGAGATCCGGATCAACCGGCCGCTGGCGCCGCAGATTTACCATCGCGTCGTCGCGATCACCGAGGAGCCCGACGGATCGTTCAAGGTCGACGGCCAGGGCCGTCCAGTCGAATATGCGGTCGACATGTCGCGGTTCGACGAAAACCGGACGCTGGATCATCTGGCAAAGACCGGCCCGCTGGATACGAAGCTCGCTTCGGCTGCCGCCGACACGATCGTGGCTTCGCACCGCGCGGCGACCTGCGCTGACGGCAAAGCATGGGTCGCCTCCATTCCCGCCCTGATCGACGGCAACAGTCACGGTCTGCGAGCCGGCGGCCATTGCGACGCGGCAGATATCGAAAAGCTCGGCAGAGCCTCGCACGAGGCATTCCTGCGTGTTCGTCCCCTGCTCGCAGAGCGCGGCGGTCATGGCTTCGTGCGCCGCTGCCATGGCGATCTGCATCTTGCCAACATCGTTCTGATCGAGGATCGGCCCGTGCTGTTCGACGCCATCGAATTCGATGCGCAGATGGCAACCGTCGACGTGCTCTATGATCTCGCATTCACGCTGATGGACCTGCTGCACCACAATCAGCCACGCGCGGCCAACATCGTCCTGAACCGCTATCTTGCCGCTTCGCCGGCCGACAATCTCGACGCGCTTTCGGCGCTGCCGCTGTTCATGTCCATCCGGGCGTCGATCCGCGCCCAGGTGGCGCTGGCTCAGCTGAAACCCCACTCCAATGATCCCGGCATTCTCGACCAGGCGCAGTGCTATTTTGACCTTGCCAGGACGCTGATCCATCCTCCTGCTCCGCGCCTGATCGCGGTCGGTGGATTTTCAGGCAGCGGCAAAACGGTTTTGGCGCAAGCGCTCGCGCCCGTCGTCGCACCGCCGCCGGGAGCCGTCGTGCTGCGTAGCGACCTCATTCGCAAACGGATGTTCGGGGTCGAGGACACCCACCGCCTGCCGCCGTCCGCCTACACACCGGAGCACGCAACCCGCATCTACGACACGCTGGCTCAGCACGCCGGGCGGGTACTGGCGCAAGGCCATTCGGCGATCATCGACGGCGTGTTCGCGCGCGAGGACGAACGGGACGCGATCGCCGCACTGGCCCGCGAGCGCAACGTGCCGCTGAACGGCCTTTTCCTCGTTGCCGACCTCGCGACCCGGCAGATGCGGATCGGAAGCCGCCGGGGAGACGCATCCGACGCCACGGAGGAGGTTGCCGCGCTGCAGGAGCAATATAATATCGGCCATGTCGATTGGACCACCATCGATGCATCCGGGACACAAGAGCAAACGCTCCAGAGCTGCCGGGACGCGATCGCCGAGGGGCAAATAAGGCAATCCGATTGACGCGGGCAAGGATGTCGCGACCTGCCACAAGCTCGACGGCGGCTAAGCCGGCGACGCGGCGCAATACCCTGCCCGCCTGCCTCAGCGCCGGCATGGCCTGCGACACCGCGTTCCGGATCATCGCGCGCCGTCACCTCGATGCCGTCCTCACCCAGCATGACGGCACCTGCCGCGGCGAGCCCGACGCGCTGCACCAGATCCGGATCGCATTGACGCATCTGCGCACCGCCATCCGCTTCTTCTCGCCGATGGTCGACGACGCTCTGCGCCCAAATGTCTGGGCCGAACTGAAATGGCTCAACGGCCAGCTCGGTATGGTGCGGGACCTCGACGTGGCGATCGAGCGGGTCGTCGCCGAGAGCAGCGACGAGCTCGCCGTCATTGCCGAGCTCCAGCACTGGGACGAGAAACGCGCCGAAAGCCACCGCCTGCTGGCGCGCACACTGCAATCCGCGCGGTATCGCCGCCTTGTCGAGCAGACCTCGACCTGGATCGAGGGAGGCCCCTGGTCGACCCGGCGCAGCAAGGAAACCATTCGATTGCGCCGCTGCACGCTCGCCGATCACGCGAGCGAACGGCTGGCCGAGTGGGAGACCAAGCTGCTGAAGAAAGCGCGCAAACTCCGCAAGCTCGACGTCGAGAAACGCCACAAGCTGCGGCTTGTCAACAAGCGGATGACCTATTCGATCGAGTCACTCCAGGACCTGTTCGCCGAGGAATCACTGACGAAGCAGAAGTCTGTCCTCAAGAAATTGCGCAAGGCGCAACGCTCGCTCGGACAATTGAACGACGATGCACGGGGACAAGTTCTGGCAGCGTCGTTGAACGGCGCCAGCCTCGATGCCAGCAATCGCTTCCTCAACCGCAAGCGGGAGAAGAAGCTATTGCGGACGGCCTCAATGGCCTACCGCAGACTCGACAAGGCCAAGCCCTTCCGCTCCGCCAACCTCGCGCCGATTTCCGAGCCGGAAGCTTAAAGCGCAATGAGATCGGCGTCATCGCGCTTTAGGCTATTTGAGCATGATCTTTTCGTCTGAGTCGGGCTGGTTCAGCGCGGAATGACGGCCGTGGCTTCGATCTCGACGCGCGCCGCCTTTTCCACGAGGCGCACCACCTGCACCAGCGCCATCGCCGGATAGTGCGCGCCGAAGATGGCACGGTAAATCTTACCGAGCTCCTTCAGGTTGGACAGGTACTCGTCCATGTCGACGACGTACCAGGTCAATCGCACAAGATGCTCTGGCCCTGCGCCGGCCTCAGTCAGGATCTCGGCGATGTTGCTCAAGGTCTGGTGCACCTGCGCTACGAAGCCTTCCGCGAGACGCTCTTCGGCATCCCAGCCGATCACCCCGCCGGTGACGACGATGCGGCCCTCGGCGGCCATGCCATTGGCATAGCCCTTCGGCATCGGCCATCCCGACGGTTGGAGCACTTGCACCCGCGGACGGGTGTGATCCTCGGATGCGGTCGGCAGCACCGCAAGCTGCG
The DNA here is from genome assembly GCF_023073355.1 of Bradyrhizobium sp. 199. Taxonomy (GTDB): domain Bacteria; phylum Pseudomonadota; class Alphaproteobacteria; order Rhizobiales; family Xanthobacteraceae; genus Bradyrhizobium. The sequence goes on along the minus strand of NZ_JADPJI010000005.1, from coordinate 157,424 downwards.
GGCCTTTCGGCGTCGTCACAGACAATTCTCCATCTTTCTCATTCCGCCGCGACGCCCGAGGACGTGACGGCGGCCTGCGCCAGCTGCCGTAGGGCAAAGCGTTTCAATTTTCCGGTCTCGGTCTTCGGGAGTTGTGTCACGAACTCGATGGCGCGCGGATATTTATACGGCGCGATCTCGCGTTTGACATGCTCCTGCAACTCGGCAACGAGCTGCACGTCAGGCGTCACACCAGGCGCTGCGATGACATAGGCCTTCACGATCATGCCCCGCGCCTCGTCGGGCGCGCCGACCACACCGCACTCGGCGACCGCCGGATGCGTGAGCAGCGCCGCCTCGACGTCCGTGCCCGCGATATTGTAGCCGGCCGAGACGATCATGTCGTCGGAGCGCGACTGGTACCAGAAATAGCCGTCGCTATCCATCAGATAGGTGTCGCCGGTGATGTTCCAGCCGTTCTGGACGTATTTGCGCTGCCGCTCGTCGGCGAGATAGCGGCAACCGGTAGGCCCGCGCACCGCGAGTCTCCCCATCGTGCCCGGCGGGACGTCATGGCCCTCATCGTCGACGATCTTGGCCTCATAGCCCGGAACGGGCTTGCCCGTTGCGCCGGGGCGAATTTCGTCTTCCGTTGCGCTGATGAAGATGTGCAGCAGCTCGGTCGAGCCGATGCCGTCCATCAGTTTGATACCGGTGGCCTTGAGCCAGGCATCGAAGGTCGGCTTGGGCAGGGTCTCGCCGGCAGAGACGCATTTGCGAAGCGAGGAGATGTCGCGGCCCGGCAGCTTGCCTATCATCGCCCGGTATGCGGTCGGCGCCGTGAAGCAAACCGTGGTCTTGTATTGCTCGATCGCCGCGAGCATGTCGTCCGGCGTCGTCTTCTCCAGCACGACGAAGGAGGCGCCGATATGCATCGGGAACAGCACGCCGCCAAAGCCGAACGTGAACGCGAGCGGCGCCGAACCGATGAAGCGATCCTTCTGCTCCGCTCGCAAGATATTGCGCGCGTAGCCATCGCAGACCGCGAGCATGTCGCGATGGAAATGCATGGTGCCCTTGGGATCGCCCGTCGTGCCCGACGTGAAAGCGATCAGGCAGATGTCGTCGGAGGCGGTATCAACGGCCCTGAACTCCGAGCTCGCGTCCGCGATCAGCGCTTCAAGCGAAGCGGCGGTGCCATTGCCCCAATAGACCACCTGCTTGAGACCGGGCGCTGCGGCTTTCGCCTTCTCCATTTCCTCGGAGAGTTTGCCGTCGCACAGCGCGAGCGCAATCTCCGCCTTCTGAATCGGATAGGACAGCTCCTTGGCGCGCAGCAGCGGCATCGTCGCCACCACGATGCCGCCGGCCTTGATCACCGCGAGATAGGTCGCGACCATCATGGGATTATTGGCGGAGCGCAGCAGCACACGTCCGCCGGGGACGAGACCAAGCTTGCCGACGAGCACGTTGGCGATGCGGTTCACGAGGGCTTGCAGCTCGCGATAGGTGTAGCTGACTGCGGGGCTGATGACGCAGGGCGCATCGCAATGCCCCTGGTCGACCCAGCGATCGAGGAAATAGCTGACGCAGTTCAACCGGGGCGGATAGTGCAGCTCCGGCCGTGTGAAGATGAATTCAGGCCAGAGCTCGCGCGGCGGCAGATGCTGCTGCGCGAACGTATCGACATGGGCCGTCGCGGCGTTGCCGTCATGCGAGCCCGTCACTTGAACTTTGGCGGCGTTGGCCATCGCACGCTCCTTTCAGCATGGATTGCACCCGGCAGCACGATCTGGAAAACATTTTATGCTTAAAGCAATTCGGCGCAATAGGGGATTTAGGCATCCCGTGCTTTTTCCTGCGGCAAAAGGGATCGGGCGGCCTGCCGCCCGCGCTTACGACCGGCGGCGCGCGGCCGATTTCTGCGCCGACGCCTTGGTCTTGGCGAGGAGCCGCATCAATTCGCGCACATCCTTCGGCGAGAGGTCGGCGAAGAGATCGGCGATCCAGGTCTCGTGCTCCGCAGCCATCTTGCGGAACTCGGCTCGGCCGAGCTTCGTGAGGCGGATCACCTGGACACGGCGATCGGTCTCCGAGGTACGACGATCGAGATGGCCGGATTCCACAAGGCGCTCGACTAGACCGGTGACGTTGCCGTTCGACACCATCATGCGCTTGGAGACATCGGACAGCGTCATGCCATCGGGCGCCTTGTCGAGCTGCGCCATCAGATCGAAGCGGGGCAGCGTGACGTCGAACCGCTGCCGCAGCCGACCGCGAACCTCGCCCTCGATCAGGGTCGTACAGGTCAGCAGGCGCAACCACAGCCGAAGCTCTTCGGCGTGGTCTTCCGGCGTTTCGACGGCCTTGGTCTCGGAATCGAGCATCTCGGTGCAGTCACTCTCGGCGGGCATTGGCGCCGGCACGGGCCCAACATTTTGAGCTTCAAATAAATTGAAGTCGGCCGCAAGTCCAAAGCTGCAACAATCGACCGCACCTGATTTTCTTTAGGCTTCAAACAATTGGCGCGCCGCTTGCATGCGCACTATCCGCTCTGCTGGGACGCCTTGAGCTTGCTTGCCGCGGCAGCCATCATCGGCATAAGCTTGGATTAGAGTACGCGGCCTGCAACGCTCGCCGATAGTCACGAGGGAGAGATCATGAAGCTGCAAATGACCTGGGCCACAGCCACCGTGCTGCTTGGCACCGCGATGACCCCTGCTCTTGCCGAAGAGAAGATCAAGCTGGGCGTGATCGTGACCTTGTCGGGGCCCGCAGCCGCGCTCGGCCAGCAGGTTCGCGACGGCTTTGCACTTGGGGTAATGGATCTCGGCAGCAAGATGGGCGGCCGTGACGTCGAGGTCGTCGTGGTGGACGATGAGCTCAAGCCGGATGCGGCCGTGACCAAGGTCAAGGGCCTGCTGGAGCGCGACAAGGTCGACTTCGTGATCGGCCCGATCTTCTCCAACATCCTGCAGGCGATCCACCGGCCCGTGACGGAATCGAAAACCTTCCTGATCAGCCCCAATGCCGGTCCGTCGACGTTCGCCGGCAAGGACTGCAATCCCTTCTTCTATGTGACCTCTTATCAGAACGATCAGGTTCACGAGATCCTCGGCAAGGTGGCGCAGGATCGCGGATACAAGCGCATGTATCTGATGGTGCCGAATTATCAGGCCGGCAAGGATTCGGTGGCGGGCTTCAAGCTCGACTACAAGGGCGAGATCGTCGAGGAATCCTACATGCCGCTGAACACGCTGGACTTCCAGCCGGAGTTGTCCAAGATCTCCTCGCAGAAGCCTGATGCCCTCTTCACATTCATGCCGGGCGGCCTCGGCGTCAATCTGGTCAAGCAATACCGGCAGGCCGGGCTCGCCGACAGCATTCCGGTGCTATCGGCCTTCACAGTGGATGAATCGACCCTGCCGGCGCAACAGGACGCGGCCGTCGGCATGTTTGGTGGCGCCAACTGGGCACCCAATCTCGACAATCCCCAGAACAAGAAGTTCGTCGCCTCGTATGAGGCTGCCTATAACGTCGTGCCGGGCACCTACGCCTTCCAGGCCTATGACACAGCGATGCTGATCGACAGTGCGGTCAAGGCCGTGAAGGGCGACCTCTCGAACAAGGACGCCGTCCGGGCCGCACTGAAGAAGGCCGACTTCACCTCGCTGCGCGGCGCCTTCAAGTTCAACACCAACGGCTATCCAATCCAGGATTTCTACCTGACCAAGGTCGCCAAGCGTTCGGATGGCAAGTTCCAGACCGAGATCGTCCAGAAGGTCTTCGAGAATTACGGCGACCGCTATGCCAAGGACTGCAAGGCGGCGAACTAAAGCCGCGACGGGTTACGGGAGGACTTCAGTGAGCAGCGAAATCACCGGCATCACACGGGCCAATGAGGGCATCCAGGGCATTTCCTGGAACATCCTAGGCCAGACCTATGTGCCGAAGAGCAAGACCGAGCACAGTTTCTCCTGGCACGCGACATTGCCGCCGGGCACGTTCGTGCCGCCGCACATTCATCCCGACCAGGATGAGTATCTTTACATGCTGGAGGGCAAGCTCGACTTCATGCTCGGCAATTCGGAGTCGCAGGCAACCGCCGGCGATCTGATCCGCCTCGGCATGGGCGTGCCGCACGGCATCTTCAACAAGTCGGAGCAGACCGCAAAGGTGCTGTTCTGGGTCTCGCCAACCCGCAAGCTGTTCGACCTGTTTTGGGGCCTTCACAACATGAAGGAACAGAAGCCGGAGGACGTGGTGGCCATGGCAGCCGAGTTCAACATCCACTTTCTGCCGCCGCCTCCCGGCGGTTAGCCTCAGGCGCGGACCGCCGCCAGCCCCGGCACGGCGGCAAAGCCGGCCTTGGTGGCATAGCCGCGAACGATCGCTTCACGCTGGGAATAGCTCAGCACGTTGTCGACATTGTCGAAACCGTCAGGCGCGAGCTGCTCGACGGCGTCGATGACGCCCTCGGGACCACCGCGCCGGTTGGAGCGGACGATATCGGCCGTCATGGGCAGGCGCTTCTTCTCGTACTCGAGCAGCGCCTGGCGCGGATGCTCCGCGCGCACCAGCGCATCGGCAAGGCAGCGCGCATCGAGGATCGCCTGCGACGCGCCGTTGGAGCCGACCGGATACATGGGATGCGCGGCATCGCCGAGCAGCGTGACGCGTCCGGATGACCAGTACGGCAGGGGATCGCGGTCGCAGGTCGGATATTCGTAGAATTCAGGCGTCGCCGAGATCAGGCTTTTCACGTCGACATAGGGAACGGAGAAGCGCGCGACGTGCGGCATTAGTTCCTCGCGGCGGCCCGGGCGCGACCAGTCTTCTTTCCGCGGCGGCGGCGCATTGCCCTCGCCGACCTTCACCAGCACCGCCCAATTGGTCAGGCGGCTCGCCGGGCTCAATCCTTCCGCGATCGGGTAGATCACGACCTTCGCATTGAGGCCGCCGGCCACGATCATCGATTTACCGGTGAGAAACAGCGGCCAGTCGCGCGCACCGCGCCACAGCATCAGGCCGTTCCAGCACGGCGGCCCCTCGTTCGGAAATAGCGTCTCGCGAACGCGGGAATGGATGCCGTCGGCGCCGATCAGGATATCGGCGCGCGCTGTGTGGACGTGGGCGCCCGCACGATCAAAGAAATAGGCGGTGACGCCGCCCTCGTCCTGCGTAAAGGCCCCAAGCCGGCAGCCGGTGTGGATCGCGTCCGCCCCGAGCCGCTCCTCGACCGCGCGATGAATCACACCCTGGAGGCGGCCGCGATGGATCGAGAATTGCGGCACGTCGTGGCCCGCGTCGATGCCGCGGGCTTCGCGCCAGACCTCCTGGCCGTGGCGGTTGAGGTAATAGAGCTGATCGGTACGGATCGCGACGTCGTCGAGCTTCTGGAGCAGGCCAAGTCCGGCCAGCTCGCGCATGGCATGCGGCAGTGTATTGATGCCGACGCCGAGCTCGCGAATGGTGTCAGCCTGCTCGAAGATCTCACAATCCAGGCCGCGCGAGCGCAGCATCAATGCCGTGGTGAGACCACCGATACCGCCACCGATGATGATCGCCTTCATCGCCCAAACTCCACTCGAAACACAGGCAATGGGTTAACGTCGCACGGGCAGTCACTCCGCCGCAAGCGGCTTTGTCGCCTCCGCCTTGAGCTCGGCCCGGGTCTTGGGCTTAGCCTTAATGCGCAGCTCCTCGAGATCCTGCCGGTCGCGGACGCTGTTGCGGAAGATTTGCTCTTTTCCGGGCAGATATTGCGGCGGGCAGAACGCCGCATCTGCCCCGTACCAAGCTGCCGCCCGCATGGTGAAGAACGGATCGACCAAATGCGGCCGGCCGAGTGCGACGAGATCCGCCCGGCCGGCGGCCAGGATGGTATTGGCCTGGTCCGCCGTCGTGATATTGCCGACGCACATCGTGGCCACCCGCGCTTCGTTGCGGACCTGATCCGAGAACGGGGTCTGGAACATGCGGCCATAGATCGGCTGCGCATCGCGGACGGTCTGCCCCGTCGAGACGTCGACGAGATCGACGCCGGCTTCGGCGAAGGCCCGTGCGATTGCCACCGCATCGTCGCCGGTGATGCCGCCATCAGCCCAATCGGTGGCGGAAATGCGCACCGACATCGGCTTGTGCGAGGGCCACACTGTGCGCAGCGCCTCGAAGATCTCGAGCGGGAACCGCAGACGGTTTTCGAGGGAACCGCCATACTCGTCCGTGCGGGTGTTCGTTAACGGTGAGATGAAGCTCGCGAGCAGATAGCCGTGGGCGCAGTGCAGTTCGAGCATGTCGAAGCCGCAGCGCTCCCCGCGCTCGGCGGCCGCGACAAAAGCGTGTCTCACTGCATTCATGCCGGCACGATCGAGTTCGCGCGGCACCTGGCTGTCGGGGAAATAGGGCAACGGCGATGCCGAAACCACGTCCCAGCCGCCCTGCTCCAGCGGCCGGTCCATCCCGTCCCACATCAGCTTGGTCGCGCCCTTGCGGCCGGCGTGGCCCAGTTGGAGGCAGATCTTTGCAGCTGAATTCCCGCGGACGAAATCCACGATGCGCCGCCAGGCGGCTTCCTGCTCGTCGTTCCACAGGCCGGCGCAGCCCGGCGTGATGCGGGCATCGCGGCTGACGCAGGTCATCTCGGTGAAGATCAGTCCGGCGCCACCGATCGCGCGCGACCCGTAATGCACCAGATGGAAATCGGTCGGCACGCCCTCCTCGGCCGAATACATGCACATCGGCGACACCACGGTGCGGTTGGCGATCTCCATCTCGCGCAGCCGGAACGGCTGAAACAGCGGCACAACCGGCTTCTCGACATCGACGTCGAAACCACCCTTGCGAACCTGCCTGGCAAACGACTTATCGACTTCAGCTACGAAGTCAGGGGCGCGGAGTTTCAGATTGTCATAGGTGATCGCCTTGGAGCGCGTCATCACGCCGAAGGCGAACTGCACGGGATCGAAATCCCAGAAGCGGTCGACATGCTCGAACCAGACCAGAGAGACGTCGGCGGCATGCTGCGTCTTCTCGACCTCCTCGCGGCGGCCATGCTCATAGAGATCGAGCGCCGCCTTGGTGCTCGGGGCGTTCCGCATGGCTTCGGCCAACGCAATCGCATCTTCCATCGCAAGCTTGGTGCCGGAGCCGATTGAAAAATGCGCGCTTGCCTTGGCATCGCCAAGCAGCACCACGTTGTCCTTGACCCAGCGCTTGCTGCGGACCATCGGGAAATTGCGCCACATCGAACGGTTGGTAAGCAGCTTGTGCCCTTCGAGGAACCAGCCAAAAATCTCCGCCATCCGCGCGGCGGACTGCGTCTCGTCCAGCCCCGTCAAGCCGGCCCGCTCGAACGTCTCAGGATCGGTCTCGAAGATCCAGGTCGAGTGCCCGACTTCATATTGATAGGCATGGGCGATGAACGGCCCCCACTCCGTCTCCTGGAAGATGAAGGTGAAGGCGTCGAGCGGCCTGGTCGAGCCCATCCAGGCGAACTTGTTGGAGCGAACGTCGACCTCCGGCTGGAAATGATCGACATATTTCTCGCGGAAGCGGCTGTTGATGCCGTCGGCGATCAGGATGAGATCGGCATCGGCGAAGCGGGATTCGTCCTCGACGTCCACCTCGAAGTGCAGCACGACGCCAAGCTCGCGGGCTCGCTCCTGAAGGATCAGAAGCAATTTGCGCCGCGAGCAGCCGCAGAAACCGTTACCGCCGACCCGGTGAACGGTGCCGCGAAAATGCACGGCGATGTCGTCCCAGTACGCGAACTCCTGGGTGATGCGGCGGTAACTCGGCAGATCGTGCTTTTCGAAATTGTCCAGCGTGGCGTCGGAGAACACCACACCGAAGCCGAAAGTGTCGTCGGCCCGATTGCGCTCATACACCGTGATTTCGGCGCCCGGGCGCTGCTTCTTGAGCAGGATCGCAGCGTAAAGACCCGCAGGTCCGCCACCGATGATCGCGACTTTCATGGGAGCCTCGCCAATTCACCCGGCCATGAAACTATTTTAAGCCTAAAATAATTCCGCGCAAGTCCCCGTTACTGGCTGGCGCCGGGCAAAAGCGCGCCCGCTCAATCGCCCCTGAAGACCGGCTTGACCTTGTTGGCGAAGGCCTCGAAGGCGCGCGTGAAATCGGCCGTCGTCATGCACAGGGCCTGGGCAACGGCTTCCGCCTCGATCGCCTCCTCCACCGACATTGCCCATTCCATCGCCAGCATCCGCTTGGTCATGGTGTTGGCGAAGGTCGGCCCTTCCGCGATCTGCTTGGCCAGCGATTGCGCCTGGGTCAGCACTTGCTCCGCCGTCACGATGCGGCTGAAGAAGCCCCAGCGCTCGCCCTCCTCCGCGGTCATGAACCGGCCGGTGTAGAGCAGCTCTGAAGCGCGGGACTGTCCGATGATCCGCGGCAGGATTGCGCAGGCGCCCATGTCGCAGCCGGCAAGGCCCACCTTGTTGAACAGGAACGCGACCTTGGCCCCGCTCGCGGCGAGGCGCATGTCCGAGGCCATGGCGACGATCGCACCGGCCCCGGCACAGATGCCCTCGACCGCGGCTATGATCGGCTGCGGGCAGGCGCGCATCGCCTTGACGAGGTCGCCGGTCATCCGCGTGAAGGCCGTCAGCCCCTTGGTGTCCATCTTCACCAGCGGGCCGATGATCTCGAACACATCGCCACCCGACGAGAAATTGCCACCGGCGCCCGTGACGACGATGGATTTGACCTCGTCGTCGAACGCACAAGCGCGGAACAAGTCGGTCAGTTCCCGGTAGCTTTCAAACGTCAGCGGATTCTTTCGTTCGGGCCGGTTGAGCGTGACCGTCGCAACGCCATCGACCACCGCCAGCAGGAAGTGCTGCGGCGAATAGCCAGCGAGCGGAATGGTGACGGGATTTGCTGGTCTGCTCATGCGTTCTCCTTGGCTCCTTGTTCCGCGCCTGCGCCAAACACGCTAGACCTCGCCCCCGGCCACGGCAATCGCCTGCCCGGTGATTGCGCCGGCGCCCTCGCCGCACAACCAAAGAACCGCGTCTGCCACCTCCTGAGGCGTGATCAGGCGTCCTTGCGGATTGTGCTTGGCGAGCTCTGCGATCGCCTGCTCACGGCTACGCCCCGTCTTGATCATGATGTTCTCGATGCTGCCGGCGACGAGATCGGTGTCCGTGAAGCCGGGACACACCGCGTTCACGGTGACATTGCTGCCAGCCATTTCGACGGCAAGGGAACGCACCAGACCGATCACCGCGTGCTTGGCCGCGCTGTACGCGCTGACATAGGCATAGCCCTTCAGTCCCGCCGTCGACGCGACCGCGACAATACGGCCATAAGAACGGCCTTTCATGTCCGGCAGCACGGCATGGACGGCGTGGACCACGCCCATGAAATTGACGTCCATCATGCGCACAAAAAGAGCGGTGTCGGACTTCGCGAATGGCGCTGATTCTGCGCTGCCAGCGTTGGCAATGAGGATATCGATCGGCTGCCGCGCGCTCGCCTCGGCGATGGCTGATTTCAACGACGCCTCGTCCGACACGTCGGCGCCGGCCGCATAATGCCCGGCGCCGGCGTCCACCGCCTCTGCAAGAGTCGCCGCATTCCGGCCAAGCACGGTGACGGTGGCGCCGGCACTGACGAGAGATGCCGCGATCGCGCGGCCGATGCCGCGACCTCCACCTGTCACCAGCGCGTGCGGCGAGTGCGGCAATCCGGACATGCGCTGGCTCCCTGAAGTGCTGATCGTTCTTCCGATATATTTTAACCTTCAAATTTTTGCAACGAAACTGGTGGTCGCCGTCGCGAACATCACTGCATAAGCGGCCGGCCCGAAAATTGCTTTAAGTATAAAATTATCACTTTCCATCCCCCACAGGCCTGTTAGCATCGAAAGGCCAAGCAAAAGGATGTCGCGTGTCGCAGCCTGCGCCAATGATAACAAAGGACGGACGCTTCGCCTATGAAGCCGTGGGCGATCCGAACGCGACGCCTCTGATCTTCCTGCATGGCATCGGCGGCGCAGCGCGAGCCTGGCGGCGCCAGCTTGCCACATTCGGGAGCCGCTTCCGCGCAATCGCGTGGGATATGCCGGGCTATGGCGGATCGGCGCCGCTCGCCAGCGTCAGCATCGCTGCCCTGGCGCAGGCGCTCCAGCAATTCATCGAGCAACTCGGTGCAACCAGACCCATTCTCGTCGGTCACTCGATCGGCGGCATGATCGTCCAGAAATGGCTGGTGCAATCGCCGAAATTAGCGCGCGCGGTCGTGCTGGCGCAGACCAGCCCGGCCTTCGGAAAGGCCGACGGAAACTGGCAGAAAGCGTTCATCGCGGCGCGGCTCGGGCCGCTCGATCGTGGGGAGACGATGAAGTCGCTGGCACCCTCGCTGGTGAAAGAGCTCGTCGGCGACGATCCCGATCCAGACGGGATGGAGGTCGCATGCGAGTGCATGGGAAGCGTGCCCGAGGCAAGCTATCGCGCCATGATGCTTGCCCTCATCGGCTTCGATCAGCGCAGCACGCTTGGGGATATTTCAATTCCCACGCTGCTGCTGTCCGGTTCCAAGGACAACAACGCGCCGGCGCCGATGATGGCAAAGACGGCAACGTACATTCCCTTGGCGGAGTATATCGAGCTCGCCGGCGTCGGCCATCTTGCCAACCTCGAGCGTCCCGACGCCTTCGACGAAGCGCTCGGCGGGTTCCTGAACTCTCTCGCGACCAAAGCGTAAGGTGACTGCGCAATGACCATGCAAGTCAGCAAGACCATCGGCACGACTGACAAGGTCGCGCTCGACGCGCCGATCTTCGATCCGGTCGCATTCCGCCTCAATGACGACCAGGCCGGCATCATTACGCGCGCAAGAGAGATCGGCCAGAGCGTGTTCGCCGCTCGCGCCGCCACTTACGATCGCGAAGCGACCTTCCCGGTCGAAAATTATCGCGATCTGCATCGTGTCGGCCTGCTCGGCATCGCCATTCCCAAGAAACACGGCGGGCTCGGCGCGAACTACCAGACCTACGCGCTGGCAGCGGCCGAGATCGGCCGCTATTGCGGCGCGACTGCGCTGACCTGGAACATGCATGTCTGCTCGACGCTGTGGTCGGGCCCGCTCGCCGACGACCTCGACATGGACGTCGAGACCCGCGCAGAGCACGAGCGGCGCCGCGCGGTCCACTACAAGCGCATCGTCGACGACGGCGCGATCTATTCGCAGCCTTTCTCGGAGGGCGGTGCGGCCGCTGCCGGCGGCGTCGCATTCGGCACGGAAGCAAAGCCTGTGGAAGGCGGCTGGATCGTCAGCGGCAAGAAGATCTTTGCGTCGCTCTCCGGTCATGCCGACTATTACGGCGTGCTCTGCACCGAGATCGAGGAAGGTGAGAAGGCGTCGCGCCGCAACACGCTTTATCTCGCCATCTCCGCCAAATCGGAAGGCGTCTCGGTCGTCGGCGACTGGGATCCGCTGGGCATGCGGGGCACCGTCTCACGCACGCTCCTGTTCAAGGACGTGTTCGTTCCTGAGGATTCCGCGCTGATGCCGCGCGGCGTCTATTTCCAGGCTGCGATGCGCTGGCCGCACATGTTCCTGACGTTGTCGCCGACCTATATGGGTCTGGCGCAAGCGGCCTATGATTTCACCGTGCGATACTTGCGCGGCGAAGTGCCGGGCATGCCGGCGGTCAAGCGCCGGATGTATCCGACCAAGCAGATCGCGGTCGCGCAGATGCAGATCAAGTTGGAGCAGATCAAGGCGATCTGGTTTCAGGCGGTCACCGAAGCCGGCGCCAATCCGAGCAAGGAGCAGGTTCTGCGAGCCTATGCCGCGCAATATTCGGTGATGGAGGGCGCCAATGAGCTCGCCGCGCTCGCGATCCGCACCTGCGGCGGTCAGGCCATGCTCCGCTCGCTGCCGCTGGAGCGGATCTATCGAGACAGCCGCTGCGGCTCGCTGATGCTGCCCTGGACAGCCGAGCTGTGCCTGGACCGGATCGGGCGCGAGGCGCTGTACGAGGCCGGCGAGACGGACGACTGACCGTGGACCTCAGCAGTCTGATCGATCGCAACGCGGCGTTCGCGCCGGACAAGACCGCCATTGCCTTTGAAGGGGAACGGCTGAGCTATGCGGCATTCGCCGCGCGCATCGAGCGGACCGCGACGGCGTTGAAGCAGCAGCTCGGCGTAGGCCGCGGCGACCGCGTCGCGATCCTCAGCCTGAACCGACCGGACTATCTGGTTCTGCTCTACGCCTGCGCGCGGCTTGGCGCGATGCTGGTGCCCCTGAACTGGCGGCTGGCTATCGCCGAGCAGCTTTTCATCCTCACCGATGCTGGCGCCAAGGTCTTGGTGCTCGAGCAGGCATTTGAGGGGGTTCTTGCCGAACTTGAGGGGACTGCACTTGTCGGGCTCGATTTCGAGCCGCCTCGCGGCACGACGTTCGAAAACCTGTTGGCTCGAAGCCGGGGCACCGGCCGCAACCCGCACACCGATCTCTCCTGCCCGCTGCTCATCGTCTACACATCAGGGACGACCGGGCGGCCGAAGGGCGCGGTGCTGCGCCAGGAGGCACTGTTCTGGAACGGGGTCATGAGCCAGCACATGCACAACATGACGTCCGACGACCACGTGCTGACCGTGCTGCCATTCTTCCACGTCGGTGGCCTCAATATCCAGACCACGCCCGCCCTGCAGCTTGGCGCGACCGTCACGGTCCACGCGCGTTTTGCGCCGGAGACCGCGCTCGCGGCCATCGAGCAGGAACGACCGACGCTCACCGTGATGGTGCCTGCGATCATACAGGCCGTGAGCGAGCATCCCGCCTGGGCAGCCGCTGATCTTTCCTCGCTCAAGGCCGTCGCCACCGGCTCGACCATCGTGCCTCCGCACCTGATCGAGCGTTTCGTTGCGCGCCACGTCCCGGTGCTGCAGGTCTACGGCTCGACCGAAACCTGTCCGATCGCCGTCTACACGCGGCTTGGCGGCGACCTTTCGCGTTCGGGCTCGACCGGCCTTGCCGGCCTGTGCTGTGAAGCGAAGGTGGTTGATCATTCCGGCAACGAGGTGCCGGCGGGCACGCCCGGCGAGATCGCGCTGCGCGGAGCCAACGTGTTCTTCGAATATTGGGGCAACGAGGCCGCCACGCGCGAAGCGTTGCACGACGGCTGGTATCGCACCGGCGATATCGGCCTGTGCGACGCCGACGGCTATTTCTGGGTCCGCGACCGCAAGAAGAACATGATCATTTCCGGCGGCGAGAACATTTACCCGGCGGAAGTCGAGCGCGTCCTGCTCGAACGCCCCGATGTCAGCGAATGCGCCGTGATCGGCCGACCCGACCCGCGCTGGGACGAGGTGCCGATCGCCTATGTCATCCCCCGATCCGGCTGCCGGCTCGAAGCGAACGAGCTGAGAGCTCATGTCGAGGCGCAACTCGCCCGCTACAAGGTGCCGCGCGACATCGTCTTCGTCACCGACCTGCCTCGCACGGCGCTGGGCAAGGTCCAGCACTTCCTGCTGAAGCAGCTTGATGCACAGTCCCGCACGCAAGGAGAAGCATCTTGAAGATTGCGGTTCTGGGTGGGGGAAACGGCTCTTTCGCGGCCGCAGGCGATTTTGCGCTATCGGGCCATGAGGTGCGGCTGTGGCGCCGCGATGCCGATCAGGTCGCAGCGCATCGCACCGCCGGCTCGCGCATCCTGGTCAGGGATCACAACGGCCGCCACGACGCGACGCTCGCGCGCATCACGACCGATATCGCCGAGGCCGTCGAGGGCACGGAGCTGATCCTGTGCCCCGCCCCTGCCTTCGCCCAATCAGATATCGCTCGCCTGCTCGCGCCGCATCTGCGCGACGGTCAGGTCGTATTCCTGCCTCCGGCGACATTCGGCTCGATGATCTTCGCGCAGGCTGCGCGGGATGCCGGGAACCATGCCAAAGCGAGCTTTGCCGAAACCGGCACACTGCCCTGGCTCACCCGCAAGCACGGACCATTCGAAGTTGCGATCACCATTCGCGCCAAGCGGCTTCCGGTCGGCGTGTTCCCGCTCGACCACGCACCACACGCGCTCGAGGTGATCGGGCGTGCTTTCCCCGATGCGACCGAGCCGTGTGGAGACGCGCTGTCCGGTGCGCTGATGAATGCAGGACCCATCATCCATCCGCCGCTGATCGTGATGAATGCCGGCCCGATCGAACATTTCGAGCGCTGGGACATTCACAAGGAAGGCACCCAAGCCGCGATTCGCCGGGTCACCGACGCGCTTGACGCGGAACGCATCGCGGTGCGTGAGGCGCTCGGATACGAAGCACCGCATTTCCCGCTCGCTGATCATTACGCCAGGGAAGGCGAGATCTGGATGTACGGCCGCGGCTCACACGATCGGCTGACCGAATCCGGCGACTGGCGGGAGCAGATCGTTCTGACCGAGCACCGCTATATGCGTGAGGATTTGCGACTGGGGTTGTCTCTGCTGGTGTCCGTCGCCGGCCTGGCTGGCGTCGCCACACCGCTGGCCAAAGCGTTCCTGTCGATCGGCGGCGCGGTCTGCGGCGAGGATTTTGCGCGAGGTGGCCGAACGCTTCAGACGCTGGGACTCGACAATCTCAGCAAGGCTGAATTGCAGACGCTGCTTCGCAATGGATTCTGATCGATGACCAACCGCGTCAATATCGCCTGTCTGGGAGCTGGCCGCATGGGGCGCGGCATCGCCGTCGCGTTCGCCTATGCCGGGCACAAGGTCACGATGATCGATATCAAGGCGCGCTCCGGGGAGGAGTTCGCCAAGCTGGAGGCGGACGCGCTGGGCGAAGTCGGCAAGACCTTTGCCAGCCTGTCGAAGCTGGGACTGCTGATCGAAGCGGACGTCGATCCGTTGATCGCGCGGGTCTCGGTGGTGCCGGCGAGCAAGAGCAGCGCGGCGTTGTCTCAAGCCGGAATGGTCTTCGAGGGCGTCCCCGAACTCGTCGAGCTCAAGCGCGAGGTGCTGGGGGCAGCCTCAAGGCAAGTCGGCCCTGACACCATCATCGCATCGACGACATCGACCATCCTGGTCGACGATCTCTCGGGCGCGATCGTGAACCCGCGCCGCTTTCTGAATGTGCATTGGCTCAACCCGGCCTATCTGATTCCGCTGGTCGAAGTCTCGCCGGGCAAGGCCACCGATCCCGCGATCATCGACGAGGTCAAGGCGTTGCTCGAAGGTATCGGGAAGATGCCGGTCGTTTGCGCGGCGACGCCCGGCTTCATCGTTCCGCGCATCCAGGCGCTGGCGATGAACGAGGCCGCCCGCATGGTCGAGGAAGGCGTCGCCAGCGCAGAGGAGATCGACAAGGCGATCCGCTACGGCTTCGGCTTCCGCTATGCCGTGCTTGGGCTGCTCGAATTCATCGACTGGGGCGGCGGCGACATCCTCTATTACGCGAGCCGTTATCTCGAGGACGCACTCGGCAGCGACCGCTATCGCGCGCCGGACGTCATTGCTCGCAACATGCACGAAGGCCGCATCGGCCTGCGCACGGGCGCAGGATTCCTCGATTATTCCGGCATGGACGTCGATGCCTATCGGGCAAAACGGCTTCAGGCCATGGTCGACCTGCTCCGGCATTTCGACCTAGCGCGGCCACCGGTGCTCGATCGCGACTAAAGCGCATGCGATTAGGATGAATCGCCATCGCGCTTAGGTTATTGTTTAAGCATGATCTTGTCGGAAAACCGCTGCGCACTTTTCCGGATCATGCTTTAGCCGAAGACGTCCTGCAGAACGCCTTCACGCACCACCGCGACGCCATCGAGCTCGATCGTCGTTCCCATCATCGGCAGATCGAAATGCCCCGCGGTGTAGCGGCCGGCGAATTCGTTCGCGCCGGTCGAGAACAGGAAATTGCCGCAGACGGCCCGGATCTCCGTGCCGTTAGTGTCGCGCTGGTCGTACATCGACAGCGCTTCATAACGTGCACCGGGGTTCATGCCGAAACCGACATGCGAGACCGCATAGGCTTCGCGATCTCCCCACGCTGCGAGATAGGCGCGCATCATCGCAGCATCCGTGCCCTCGCCTTGCAGCTCGACGACATAGTCGTCCTTCAAGGTCATCTTCACAGGCGAGGACAGGTAACGCTTGAAAGTCAAATTGATGTCGCCCGGCGCCATCACCAGCGTGCCGTTGATCGTCCCGCTCTTGGGAAAGCTGACGACGATGCCACCCGGCCAATGCGCCAGCGTACCGGGCTTGTCGGTCCAACCCCACACGCCGACCGTGGACGCGCCGACCATATCGACATCGAGCGCCGTGCCGGCCTTCGAAGTGACACGCATCCGCTTGGTCCCCCGCAGCATCTTCGCCGCCGCCCGAACACGCTTCTCGAGCGCGGAATCCGGCACCATGCGTTCCAGCGCCTCGGGATGCTCGTTGGAGATCACCAGGATCCGCGCCCCGGCCTTCAATATCTCCGGCGTCTCCGCCGCGTGCATCAGGCCTTCGATGGTGCAATCCACCACGAAGCCGGCCTGCTGAAGCGCGGTGATGACCGGACCAAGTTTCTGGATCGCCTCGCTCGCCCCTGTTGAGCGCACCGGGACGATATTACGATTGCGCGGGGTCGGCATCACCACATGAAATGGCCGCGCACCCATCCGCAGCAGCGCCAGTTCTGCCAGATGCACATTCAGCGCACGCGACTGGGTTTCCGAGAGGATCGCGGCGGTATCGCCGGCCTTCACGGCGCAGCGTTCAAAGATCTCGCAGAATGCGTCGATCCACTTTGCCTCGATGCGATCAGTCAGCATGATTCACTCCCGGTCGTCTCGTCTTCTTGGTCAGTTCACGCTTCGGGAAAGCCCCGTAGCAGGTACGAGCGCACCGCCCCGAGCAGGCCATTCAGGATCAGGCCCAGCAGCGAGATCGTAATCAAGGGCACGAACATGTCGACGGCCTGAAAAGTTCGGGCTGCGGTCACGAGCGCATGCCCCAACCCGTCCGTCGACGTGATCATCTCGGCCAGAAACACTACGATGCAGGAAATGACAAGCCCGATCCGGCATCCGGTCAGGATCGACGGCATCGCCGCCGGTAGCACCACCTTGAACAGAATTTCGGTGCGACGCGATCCCGCCGCCATCGCCGACCAGATCAGCTTCTGTTCGACGATCGAGGCACCGTAATAGGTCGACAATAGAATGGGGAAAAGAGCGTCGGCAGCCACCAATGTGATCTTCGACCCGTGGCCGAAGCCGAGCAGCAGCAGCAATGCTGGATAGAGCGCGACCTTGGGCAATGGCGCCAATACGCGCACGATTGGCCGAACCACGGCATTGATCGCGGGATTGGCGGCGGCGGCAATGCCGAGACTGACACCCAGCACGACCGCAATCGCGAACCCTGCAAACAGCCGGATCAAGGTTGCCGCGATCTCCTGCTGAAATGTCCACGTCAGGAGCTGCTGGAGCAGGCGGCTGAAGACGAAGCCCGGCGGCGGCAGCAAGACCGCTGGGGCGAAGCCGAATGACACCAGGCCTTGCCACAAGGCGATGACCAGCACGATCGGGGCAATCCCAAGAAGGACGTAGGGAGAAGGAAGGCGCGACATCACGAGAAGCTCAGCGGTATGTCGAACTGAGGCTCGGACCAACGCACGAGCCTGGCACGCACCCTTTCGAAAATCGCGTCGAGGCAGATTCCCATCGCCCCCACGATGATGATCATCGCAAACACGGTGTCATACTGGCCCATGTCGAGCGCATTGAACAGGATGTTGCCCGCGCCGGATTGGCGGGCGATCATCTCGCTGGTGATCATCGTGATCAGCGCCAGCACCAGTCCCGTGCGGCACCCGGTCAGGATTTCCGGCAGAGCCGCCGGCAACACGATCCGCACCAGGCGTTGCGCGGGCGAGAGCCCCATCGCGGCGCCCGACCACAGCATCTTCTCTTCGACAGCTTTGGCACCCTCGAAGCTATGATAGATGACGGGAAGGCTGACGCCCAGGAAGATCACCAATGTCTTGGTGATGTCGCCGACGCCGAGCCAAAGCATGATAATCGGCATCAAGGCGGCCTTCGGCACCGGATAGATCACCATCAGAAGCGGATTGAAAAAAGCCGCAACGCCCCTGCTGCGTCCCATCAACAGGCCCAGCGGAATGGAAGCCAGCACCGCTAGGCCAAACCCGATCGCCATGCGGCGAAGCGAGGCCAGGATGTTGATCAGGGATTCCTTGTCGCCGAGGATATCGGGAATTGCCCGGATCGCCTCGATCGCGGTCGGGAAGCTGTCGTTCTTCAGCGCCAGCGAGGCGACCTGCCACAGCGCCAGCAATCCGATGCAGGCCAGCACCGGCGCGGCTCGTCTGATCAAGGCGGCCGGCGACATCATAAGGCTGGCCCGCCTTCGTCGCCGTCATCGAACATGCGCTCGATATCGACGACGTACTTCTGGTAGCGCGGATCGAGCAACAGCTCGTTGCGGCGGCGCGGGCGCGGCAGGTCGATGTCGATCACCTGCCGGATCCGGCCGGGAGAGTTCGACATCATGACGACCTTGTCCGAGAGGAAGACGGCCTCGTCGACGGAGTGGGTGACGAACAGCACGGTCTTGCGGTCACGCTCCCAGATGTTCAGGAGGTCGTTCTGCAGGCGCGTCCTTGTGTGCGCGTCGAGCGCGCCGAACGGCTCGTCCATCAGCAGCACTTCGGGATGGTAGGCGAGTGTCCGCGCCAGCGCGACGCGCTGTTTCATGCCGCCTGACAATTCCTTTGGGTAGAAATTCTCAAAGCCCTTGAGGCCGACCATCTCGATCAAGGTCCGGCTCTGCGCTTCCGCCTCGGCGGCACGCACACCTTGCTGGCGCGGGCCATACATCACATTGCCCAGCACGGTCTTCCAGGGGAACAGGGCAAACTCTTGGAACACCGGTCCGCGGTCCGGACCGGGCCCTGTGATCGCACGGCCCTTGATTTTCGCCGTGCCGCTGGTCGGGCTGACAAAACCGCCGACGATATAGAGCAGTGTCGACTTGCCGCAGCCGGACGGACCGAGGATGGAGACGAAGGCTCTCTCGTCAATCGTCAGCGAGATGTCCGACAACGCCACATGACCCTTGCGCGCCGAGGTCTGGAAGACCTGCGAGACGCGGTCGATCTCGATGATTGCAGAAGCCGGCTGTTGTGATGTCACCGGTCTCACCCATTCGCTCGATCTCGCTGGCACCACCGTCATCCCGTCTCTGGTCTCACTCGCGCGAACATTCTCGGCGAACCTGCTGAACGTTCTTCGTTAGCGGCACGAGCTTAGCAAGAAACCTGCCAGACAGACGGCCGTTTTCGCACGCGTGCGGTGCGTCATTCGAACCACGGCCATTCTGCCGGGCCTTCATGCGTAACGGCTCCGCCCGGCGCCTGCCCTACCAGTCGCGCATATTTTGCAAGCGCACCTGCACGGTGACGCGGCAGACCTGGCTTCCAATCTCGTCGTCGCGCGGTGAGTACCTGCTCATCGAGCAGCACATCCATCCGCCGGTTTGCCGCATCGATCCGGATCCTATCACCGTCGCGAACGAGCGCCAGCGGACCGCCGACAAATGCTTCGGGGGCCACGTAGCCGATGCACATGCCGCGGGTCGCGCCGGAGAACCGGCCATCGGTGATCAGGGCCACCTTTTCGCCCATGCCCTGCCCGTAGATCAGCGCGGTGACGCCGAGCATCTCACGCATGCCGGGACCGCCGACCGGCCCCTCATTGCGGATCACGAGAACCTCACCTGCCTTGTAACTGCGGTCACGAACCGCTTTCACGCAAGCTTCCTCGTCCTCGAACACGCGCGCCACGCCTTCGAAAAACTGGCTCTTCAAACCCGCGACCTTGATCACGGCACCGTCGGGACAGAGATTTCCCTTCAGCACCGCCACGCCGCCATCAGGCATGATCGGCGCACGTACCGCATGCACAACTTCTCCATCGGGTGCGTTGGCCGCGCCATATTCTTCAGCAAGGGTGCGGCCGGTGATGGACAAGCAGCTGCCATCGATATGCCCACTCTGGATCAGCTCACGGATGACGACCGCCGCGCCGCCGATGTCGTAGACATCCTTTGCGGTGTACTTGCCGCCCGGGCGCAGATTTCCGATCAACGGCGTCCTGGTGAAGACCTCCCCCACATCGTCGATTGTGAATGCAATGCCGGCTTCGTTCGCGATCGCAGGCAGATGCAGCGCAGCGTTGGTCGAGCCGCCTGTCGCCGCAACGATCGCCGCGCCGTTCTCCAGGGATTTCCGCGTCACGATGTCGCGTGGCAACGGCCCGCCGCGCTCCAGCATCTCCATGATCAGGCGCCCGGCGCGCCGCGAAATCTGCGCGCGCTCGGCATAGACTCCGGGGACCATCGAGACGTTGGGAATGGTCAGTCCCATCGCCTCCGAGACCATTCCCATTGTGTTCGCGGTGAACTGACCGGCGCACGCGCCGATCGTCGGCAAGCAGGCACGCTCGATCCGCTCGAGCGTGCCGCCATCGATCTCCCCCGTCATGAAGCTGCCGACAGCCTCGTAGGAGTCGAGCACCGTCAGCGTACGCCCGTCCACGCGGCCCGGCAGCGAGCTCCCGCCATAGATGAAGATGGACGGCACGTTGCAACGAACCATGCCCATCATCACGCCGGGAAGCGTCTTGTCGCATCCGCCGTAGCCGATCAGAGCGTCGTAAGCCAAACCATGGACGACGGCCTCGATCGAGTCGGCGATCAGTTCACGCGAAAACAGCGAGAACTTCATTCCCTCGTGATTCATGCTGATGCCGTCGGAAACCGACACGGTCGAGAATTCGCGGGGCGTGCCGCCGGCCTCCTCAATTCCGGTTTTGGCCGCAGCCACCTGGAAGTCGTGGGTCATGTTGCAGGGCGTCTGCTCGCCCTTCATGCTGACGACGCCCACCATCGGCTTCGCAATCGCCGCGTCGTCGAGCCCCATCGCACGCATGAACGCCCGGTGCGGAGCCCGGTCGAGGCCGTCTGTCGTGACTCGTGATCGCAACTTCTTCATGCGCGCATCTTCTTCGTGCCTCGTCCCGGATCATCCGGGGACGCCGCAAGCTCCTCGTTCGGATCGTTCGCCCGCTCGCCTACTGCAGCGGAGCGACGATCGCCGGATGCTTGAACTGCGCGACATCCAGTTTCGGCAGCATTCCGGTCTCCGCGTAGATGTCCAGCATCTTCTGGATCGCGGGGAAGTTCGGCGCCGCGCCTGGATCACGGCCGAAATCGTTGTCCTTGAGCAGGTAGGTCTCGAGCACCGGGATAGGCGCCTTCAGGACTTCGTTGACCACCTTGAGAGTCTCCTCGCGGTTGGCCAGCGCCTTCTTCATGCCCGACGTGATGTCGCGGACATAGGTCTTGACCAGCTCGGGGTTCTTGTCGACGAAATCGGCCCGGCAGGCTTCGAGGATATGCACGATGTTCGGCATGGCCTGGGACAGCGAGAACAGCTTCCTTGTGCCACCCTTAGCCTCCGCGCGCGCGGCAAACGGCTGGTTCATGTTGACCGCATCGACACGGCCCTGGCGCAGCGCATCCTCGGAGACGGCAAAGCCGACCTCGACCAGCTTGATATCCCTCGCTGGATCGACGCCATTCTGCTTCAGCAGCAGGTTGAACGGGCCTTGCGTGCCACCGCCGATCACGGAAATGCCGACCGTTTTGCCCTTGAGATCAGCGATTGTCTTGATGGGCGAGTCATCCATGACCGCCCAATAGACGGAGAAACCGCCAGGCTTCTCGAACACGTGCTGCGCCACGATGTAGGCTTTGAGATTGCCGCCGACCACACCGTTGGCGAGCGACAGTGGCGCCTGCGTCGCGCAATCCAGCGCGCCAGCCGCGAGTGCCTGCGTCATCGGCGCGGTGCCCTGGAATTGGGTCCATTCGATGTTGTAGGTTTTGCCGATACTGGGAAATTCAGCCGGGCGGCGCATCATCCAGTATTTGGATTCTTCGGCCGGGATCGTCCAGCCGACGCGGATCGTCTGCTGCGCCCATGAGGAGGTTGCTCCCGCGCTCACGGCCGCTGCCGCCCCCAAAGCCAGGATCCACTTCGAAACGGTTCGCATGGTGCCCACTCCGCTGCTCCGGCGCCGACCGGCGCCACCTCAACCCGACCGGGATCAAATGTTTCATGGTTCAAACAATCAGGCAAGCCATGCGAGCCGGGCGGTTTTGCCGTCCGATGCGCAATGTATGGTAAAGCGGCGTCGCACTGCGACAGAAGGGAGGCAACCTATGGCTGATGCGAGCAAGGCGAACCCGCAAGGTGCCGAGAGGCTTGGCTATCTCGGCCTGGGGCTGATGGGAACGCCGATGACCCGACGCCTGCTTAAGGCTGGCTATCAGGTCAACATCTGGAACCGTTCGGTAGGCAAGGTGGCTCCGCTGGTCGAGGCCGGGGCCAAGGCCGCAGTCACGCCTCGCGATCTCCTGGTGAACTCGGATATTGCTTTCATGTGCGTGACGGACGCGGCGGCGGTCGACGAGGTGATCTTCGGGACCGACGGGCTTGCAGCGGCGCCCGGCGCAGGCAAGCTGGTCGTCGACTTCTCGTCGATACATCCCGACGCCGCGCGCGAGCTCGCCAAGCGACTGAAAGACGCCAACGGCGCCGGCTGGATCGATGCACCGGTTTCCGGCGGAACGAAGGGCGCCGAGGAAGGCACGCTTGCGATCATGGCGGGCGGAGAGGCGGCCGACATCGAGAGGGTACGCCCCTACGTTTTGACCATGGCGCGCAGGTTCACCCACATGGGTCCGACCGGCGCCGGCCAGACCACAAAGCTGTGCAATCAGGTGATCGTCGGCTGCGCGATGGCGGTCCTGGCCGAAGCCACGCGCCTGGCCGTCAACGCCGGCATTGATGCTAATCGCCTGCCTGAAGCGCTCGCCGGCGGCTTTGCGGATTCCATCCCGCTCCAGCTCTTCGTGCCGCGGATGGTCCAAGGGATTCACTCCCCGCCGCTCGGCCACGTCGCAACGATGCTCAAGGATCTCGATACCGTCGCCGACATCGCACAGGCGACGTCGACGCCTGTGCCGATGGCCTCGCTTGCGGGCCAGCTCTTCAGGTTGGCCAAGGCCGCGCGCGGCGCGGAAGCGGACGCACTGGAAATTTACAAGCTTTCAGCGGCGGAGCGCTAAGCCATCGAGCGCGACCTGAAGCGCTAAGGTGTCTTCTTGCGCGCGTCGTCCGCGAGAAATCGGCCGAACGCTCCCTGCGCAAAGAGCAGCGGCTCCTGCGTATTGTAGGTGTAGGCTTCGACCGCGCCGAGAAAGATCACGTGGTCGCCGCCATAATAGCGATTCACGGAGCGGCATTGAAAGTTGGAGACGCTCTTCGCAAGCACCGGCGCCCCGCCGAGGCCCGGCGTCCAATCCACACCGGTGAACTTGTCGTCCGACGACTTGGCGAATTTGTTCGCAAGCCCCTGCTGCGAAGCGCCAAGCACGTTGACCGTGAAATGGCTGGCGTTCTGGAAGATGGTCAGACTCGAGGAGTAGACGACCAGGCTCCACAGCACCAGCGGAGGATTCAGCGACACGGAGGCGAACGAATTGCATGTCAGCCCGTAGGGCTTGCCGTCAGGCGCCGCGGCCGTGATGATCGTCACGCCCGTTGCATAGGTTCCGAGCGCGTTGCGAAAGTCGCGAGGGTCAATCTGCGAGCTATCGCTCGCGAATTCGTTGGCGGGATCGGGAACGTGGGGCTGCTGCGGCAGATCATTCATCAGCCGGCCTCACAGCGTGAGATTTTCGGACGGCAGGCCCAGCGCCACGCGTCCATAGTTGGTCCCGGCCGAATCGAAGTTGAATGCGAGATGCGAATTGATCGCGTGAGCATCGCGGAATTGACGCTGCAACACACCGCTCGTGAACAGCCCGCGCGCGCCGCTCGCAGCAAACAGCATCGACACCGCGTCCGTACACAAATTCACAGAAAAAGATCCGTCGCGCCGATATCGGGTCTTTGTTGCCATGTCAGGAACGTGATTGCGTCGCGCGTCCTCCATGGCATCGAGGCATGCCGACCGCATGATCAGCCGCGCGGCGTCGATCTTGGCCGAAGTCTCCGCGATCTTGATCTGAGTGCTCTGAAAATCGCTCAGCTTGGCACGGTTGTAGGTCGAAATACGATGACGTGCGACCTCCGTGTAATCGTCGAGGCACGCCTGTGCATTCCCCAGCGCGACCCCGGAGAGGACGTATGGGAACAGCGAGAATACGGGGAGCGCATACAGCGGATTTGGATTGATCCTGCTTCCCGGCGTCGGACCGCCGGCGAGGTCGCCGACGGCGAGCGTCATGTGGTCAGCCACGAAGGCGTCCCTGACCTCTACGTCGCAAGACCCCGTCCCGCGCAGTCCCGTGACGTTCCAAGTGTCCAGCACCTTGTAATCGCCTTTTGGCAGCAGAAAGATGCGATACTCAATGCCGTCCGCCTCGTCGTCGGAGTAGACCACGCTTGCAAGCATGTTCCATTCGCAGGAGGCAACGCCGGAGGAGAACGGCCAGCTGCCGTGCAGCTGGTATCCGCCCGCGACTCTCGTGGCGCGTCCGGCGGGGAAAATGAACGAGGATGCGATCAGCGCGTCCGGATCACGGCCCCAGACCAGCTCCTGAGCCTTCTGCTCGAACATGCCGAGCATCCAGTGATGGCTCGCCAGATTGGCGAGATTCCAGGCGACCGACGCGTCCGCTTGTCCGAGCAACTCGGCGCAGTCGACGAGGGCGACATAGTCAAGCTCGGCGCCGCCAATCCGTGCCGGTTGGAGCATCCGGAACAGACCACTGTCGTGGAGGTCCCTCTCGGTTTCTGACGGCAGATGCCGCAGCTCCTCGGTTCGCGCCGCCCGCTCTCGGAGCTGCGGCACCAGCGCCCGAGCCTTCGCGATCATTGCCGCATGGGCGTGTTCGCCGGCGTCCGGCCCGGTGGGCTGCCCCATGCTCGGCTTTCGACCAGGCGCCATTCGTGTCCCTCGCTTCACACATTTATGCGGCCGCCGCACCGCCAAATCAAGCCAATGCAAATGGTATCGATTCGCATGCCGGCGAAGCCGGGTCCCGTGAGGACTGACCGCTCAGGCTTAACCTGGCGCCGAGGTTTTGCCCACGCCAAAGACACCCTTCCGCGTAAACTCCGTAATCCGACGCTCGTCGTAACCGAGCACATGACGCAAGACATCCTCGGTATGCTCACCTAGCAGGGGTGCCGCAACGGGATCGATCGCGCCGGTGAGGCTCATGGTAATCGGCGGCTCGATGTTGGGCACCCATTCCGCGGTACGGTGCGGAATCCGGTTCAAGCGATGGCGCTCGCGAGCTTCTGGTGCGTTGAACCCCTCCTCCACCGTCCGAAGGTAGCCGACCGGAATATTGGCCCGCTTCATCTTCCTCATCCAGTTCTCGAGCGTATCGCCGGCAAAGACCTCCGCGATGGCCGCGCGCAGGAGCTCCTTGTTCTCGGAACGGGCCTTGCGCGTGGCAAACTGCGGCTCGCTAATGAGATCTGGTCGGTTGAACACCTCGACCACGAGCCGGCGATAGAGCCGATCGTTGGCGCAGGCCATGTAAAGTGGCCCATCGGAGGCCTCATAGACGCCGACGGTGGGAGACCCGCTGGGCGAATTGCCGAACCGGCCGGGGTTTTCGCCGTTGATGAGATAGGCCATGCCGTAGAAGCCGGTCATTCCCATCGCGATGTCGAACAAGGCGACTTCGACATGTTGCCCGCGGCCGAGCCGATCCCGCGCGAGCAGCGCCAGCAGGATGGCGTTACAGGCGGACATCCCCGTCGCCATGTCCACGATGGGCGGGCCGGTCCGAACCGCCGGGCCGTCGGCGAATCCGTTGAGGGACATGAAGCCGCTCTCGGCCTGCGTGATGGGATCGAAGCCGGGGCGCGAGGCGAACGGTCCGGAGCGTCCGTAGGCGGAGATCGAGCAATAGACCAGCCGAGGATTGAGCGGGGCAACCGCCTCATAGTCGAGCCCGAACTTCTTCATGACCCCGCTGGAAAAGTTCTCGACGACCACATCCGCCTTGCGAATCAGATCCAGCGCGATCTCGCGGGCCTCCGGCACCGAAAGATCGAGCGCAATGCCGCGCTTGTTGCGGTTCAGGCTGAGATAGGCCGCGCTTTCGCCGCCAATTTCGGCGTGCTCATAGGCGCGCGTGTCGTCGCCGCCGTCGGGGTTCTCGATCTTGATGACGTGCGCGCCAAAATCGGCGAGTATCTGCGTGCAGGCCGGGCCGGCGACGACACGCGTAAAATCGACGACCAGCAGGCCATCGAGCGCAGTCGGTCCTCCCGTCGCCCGCGGCGAACGTTCCGGCAATTGAGGCTTGTTGGGCATCGATGGCGCTCCCTTTACATCGGCTTATGGCCGCCGAATTTCCTGCAAGAGCAAACTTAAAGCCCGGCGCCGCCCACTTCGCAAGGCCCACTTCCCAAGTGCCTCGCTCGCTCCAGCCCGAAACGCAGAAACAGCCCGGCAGCCATCAAGCTGCCGGGCTGTTAGAGATCTCCGAGCGGCGGAAGCGCGCGCGCCTCTCGCGGCCATTCTAGTTTGCGAAAGTCACGTTCCGCATGACGGGAAAACCGCTGCAATTGTTCAGCGCAGCCACTTTCGCCAATAGAGCGTATGCGACCAGGCCCATGGCGATTCGGGCTCGTGAAGCCGATAACCCGCACGGATGAAATTATTCGCAGATACCGGATTGTCCGTTGTATCGGAGACGATGCAGTCCCATCCGAGGCGTCGCGCTCGCACTTCGATCGCTCGCATCAGCCTCAGTTGAAGTCCCCGTCCCCAGTGCCGCTGCAAGACCCCGACCCGGCAGAAATATCCGCTGTTCCGCGCATGCGTCGACGGCACGACGCCGGCGAAGGCGACCGCGTCATCACCGTGGTAGGCGATCCACCACGCCCCCAAATCGAATTGCGGCATGGAAGCCCCATCGAAGAATGTCAGCCGATGCAGATCGCCGAGAATCTCGGCGGTCTCATCATCGTCCGCATCGACGATCCGAATTCTGTACATGGGATGGCCTATTGGGGGGTAGTCTACTGCGACTCGGAGGCGGTGGAGGCTCACTTGCCCAGCACGACTTTGACGCCGAGCCAGACCGCCCCCATCAGGCCCGTCGCAATGATCGTGATCACCGCCTTGAAGGTGTAGCTCTGCGCCTGTTCCACGCTCTTTCGCCAGCGCCGCAGGTGCTGGAAGTCGGCTCTGAGTTCGCTGCCAACCCACTGCACGACCCACATCGTGAAGGCATCCGCCGCTGCGCCCGCGCCGCCGATGTCGATGAAGGCGCGCAGCGGCAGCAATGGATCCGCCGCCACCTTCCCGATCCGCCCCTGCGCGCGTGCTTCCGACAGCAGCGAGGCGAAATAGGCGCCCTCGAAAGCGCGCGCATACTCGCCTTCCCAGATGTGATCGTAGCGCTCCGGATAGAGCTTTTGATCCAGCAATCTTTCCTCGCCGAGCACGTCCGGAAACCAGGGATTGTCGCGCCAGTTCGCCTTGACGACCAGGGAGCCGTCGGGCTTGCGCCCACGCAGGAAATCGTCGATCGCATCGCTCTTGCGGCGCGGATTCCAGCTCGCCCAAAGCTCGGAGTCCTTGGCGCGAATCGTAGGCCGCAGCAGCGCAAGGCTGCGCGCGCTCAAGGATTGCGCCTCGTCGATCCAGGCGATGCGGAATCCCTCCAATGATTTGATCGAGTCGGCCGTGTGATCCTGAAGCCCGCGGAAGATGATGAGCCCGTCGCCGGGCGTCTCGATCTTGTCGCTGAAGAGCTTGAAGCCGTGGCCGAGACCGAGACTTGCGATCTTGCCTTCGATCAGGCGTTTGGAGGATTGCGCCAGCGTACGCTGCGCCTCGCGAATGCAGACCGCGAGCGTGCCGCGTTCGGCCTGGCAGGTCTCGACCAGCAGCTCGCCGAAGAAATGCGATTTGCCCGAGCCGCGTCCGCCATAAACGCCCTTGTAGCGCGCAGGCTTCAGCAGCGGCTCGAAGATCTTGGCC
Organism: Bradyrhizobium sp. 199; assembly: GCF_023073355.1. Taxonomy (GTDB): domain Bacteria; phylum Pseudomonadota; class Alphaproteobacteria; order Rhizobiales; family Xanthobacteraceae; genus Bradyrhizobium. Next base: position 129,392 of record NZ_JADPJI010000005.1, on the reverse strand, counting down.
GTCGGAATTTTCAGGATGGACAATGGATGCGCTCGCTCGCCCTAGGGCAGGCTGGTGCGCCTGCGCCACATCGCGGACCAGTCTTCGTTGTCTGGTGAGTCGGGTTGTCGTTGCCGAGGTTGGCTCAGGTCGGGCGGGATCGCGTTTTCGGAGAATGGCAGCCAAAGCCCAAATAGGCCACCGAACTGTTCCTGCGCGGCTGGTGGGAGCGTGGAAGCCGGGCCGATGTTCGGGACCTCTACCGGCGCTGAATCGAACGCCGATCGGTTCGGGCTTCCGACAGGCATTCTCGTCATATCTTCCCAGGACATGTCCCAACCCCATTCGGAAGAGGCACGTCAGCGCACTTGCCCGCACCTGCGACGGTGTGGCTTCGGCCGATTTGCTCAACCATTGATAATTGTCTAACTAGGTTGCCCGCAGGAGACGCAGAGGGCGACCTCTCGATCCGACGGACAGGGGAGACTCGCGTGAGAAAGCTGCCGGTCTTCGGAATTCGGCATCACGCGATGTTGGCGCTGATGCTGACCACATTCGCATCCGATGCGATCGCACAAGAGCGCCCCGCGCCGGCATTCGACAAATGGCGTCCGAAGGCCGGCGCCTATGCTGAACCCGGCAGGAATTTCGAGTCGAACTGCGATGAGGGCAACGACATGACGATCGGCGAAATGTCGGTCAGCGGTTCCGAATGGGGCTGCGATTTCAAGAAAATCACCGATCTAGGCCCGGGCTCGCTGAGGGTTGAAATGGTCTGCGACGATTACAATCTGGCGCAGAACCTCAACCCCCGCGATCCCAACTGGGCGAGCAGGAAATTCAACGAAGTCATGTTCGTCAAGCGGATTGATGACGCGACAATCTCTGTCCAGAAAAGCCTGAACGGGAAGTTCAAGGACCCTCCCTGGCGTGCAGCCTATTGCCCTCTGAAGACGCAGCGCGCGCTCGCCGAGGCCACGCTGAGAGCCAAGGTGGAAACAAAGCAGAAGGCCGAGGAAGCCAAGCGGAAGGCCGAAGTGGAACTCACTCTCAAGAGCGCTCATCCGCAGGATGGCGTCTACGGCGCGGTAGGTGCTGATTTCGAGGAACGTTGCGCAAAATTCAGTGACACGGTCGTTGCATTCGCCAGGAAGTCGATCACGACGGCCTCGAATATCTGCCAGATCAGGAATACGCAGGTTCAGCTTCCCGACACCGTCAGGATCGACGCCGACTGCACGTTGCAATCGGCTCCAGGCCCCGACGCCGTCAGCGTGCAGGACCCGGACACCATTCATGACCGCAAGAACCTGATGTTCAAGAAGATCGACGACAAGACCGTCATCCTCTGGATCATCAAGGACGGACACTTCACCGGCGACGGCCGAAAGCTGTCCTATTGCGGCGCTCAGGTGCAACGCGCCTATGCCGCGCAGCACCGGGCCGGCAAGCAGAGCAGGAACTAGGGATCGACGAAATGAGCAGCAAGCAACGGGATGCTTCCCGCGCGGGCTGAACGGAACTCTTTCGACGATGCCATTCTGCCAGTGTTTTGCCCGACGCGTCGAGGCGAACTTCAAGTTCGAGATTTTGGCAACTCAAGCCTTGGGGCCGGCCTCGCCGCCGATGGCGTCTTCCGGGCGCACGATGACCCGCTCGACCCGGTGGATCGTTTCCACGACCTCTTCGCCGCTCTCGAGCGGCTGTGCGGCCTTGCCCCAGCCGCGATCGAGGATGGCGTTGGCGGCCGAGAGGCGCGCGGCCGGCGTCGCATCATCGCTGCGCATGATGCCGACGAGAACCTTCAGGGCCGTCCTGGTGTGGCTGCGCGCGAGCGAGCGGATCTCGGTCAGGGTGCGCGCCCTCGCCGTTTTCCTGCCAGCCGGCGGTCGGGACGGCTCGTTTGCGAGCTCGCTTTCGATGTCATCGCTCACGACAACGTCTCCCACAGCACGATTGCGATCAGGCCGGCGAGCGCGAGCGATATCAGATAGGCGGTCATCATCCCTCCCAAACAAGAAAATGCGCGGCAGATCGCGTCAACAAAAGCGCGATCGTTTCGGGCGCGAACCCTATCTCCGTGTCTTCCGGAGACCGCAGCGGCGCGGGCAATGGGCCCTCTCGCCGCGGGCCGGCACGTTCGCGCGTGCACGGCCAGCAATGGTACGGACGGCGGCGCGCCGATCGGCGCTCCAGGTTTGACGAGTGCGTGGCCGCAATGCGCCGCCGCCGTCCGATTCTGAAATCGAGACGAAAAAACCCGCGGCGGATGTGCTCCGCGCGGGTGAACCAAACTCGTCTCGATGATGTCATTATGCCGGTGTGTTGCCCGACGTGTCAAAGCCTGTGTTGCGCGAGATCGTCGCCGCGAAAAAGCGGAAATGAAAAAGCCCGCTGCAGATGTCTCCGCGCGGGCTAACCAGACGTTTTTCGATGATGCCATTCTGCCAGTGTTTTGCCCGACGTGTCAAACGAACCTGCAGGCGCGGCGAGCGTTAGCCGATCGAAAGGATCGGCCAATGACACCGAAGACGACGATACCGCAGACACCGCGCAGCACGCCCGCAGACGAGCCGCGCCGCGACAAAAAGCGCGACATGCCGGACGCGATCATCGAAGAGCCCGGCGAGACCCGTGACAGCGGCCGCGACCTCGCGCACGGCGAAGGCGGCAGCATCAGCGTTCCCGAAAAGCCCGGCGATTTGTCGAAGGACGACTAAAGCGCGATGCGATGAGGGTGAATCGCATCGCGCTTTAGGTCGTTGTTTAAGCATGATCTTTTCGGAAAACCGCTGCGCACTTTTTCGGATCATGCTTAGGCTCGCGGGAACCTACAAGCAGAGCGGCGCGTTGATCGATGTGATGCAAGGAAGTTCGCGCGATGAGCCACACTGTCCTGGTCGTTGATGACGACCCCGCCGTCCTCGACGTGATCGTGGATATGCTGGAGGAGCTCGGCTGCGAGGTGATCTGCGCCAAAGGCGGCGCGGATGCGCTCGAACGGCTCAGGCAGAACCAGGACATCTCCATCCTCATCACCGATATCAACATGCCCGGCATGGATGGGCATGAACTGGCCGAGCTGGCAAGGCGCATCCGCCCGGAGCTGAAGATGCTGCAATTGTCGGGGCGCGAGCCCCGGCGCGACGGCCTGCCGATGATCAGGAAGCCGTTCTCGTTTGAGGAGCTCGCCGACGTCATGCAGCGAACCACCGGCACCTGCTGAATCTCTCCCGGCAAAACAAAACCCGCAGCGGGCATCTCCCGCGCGGGCCAAATCAAACTCGTTTCGATGATGCCATCATGCCGGTGTGTTGCCCGACGTGTCAACGCGGCGGGCGCGGAAGAGCAAGCCCCTCCTCCCAACTCAATATGTGGTGCGCAACGGGCTTGCTTCAAGTCCCCGCCTCTGCCGTAGAACCCCCGGCCCAACCAGCAAGCCGAGGGGTCACGACGTGTCTGCAACGCTTCCCAATTCCCGTTCGCGCGACCGCACGCGCCGAACCCGCCTGCGGAACCCGGCCATGAGCGAGCACGACGTCGTGATTGCCGGCGGCGGCCCGACCGGCCTGATGCTGGCCGCCGAGCTCGCGCTCGCCGGTATCGACGTCGCCGTGGTCGAACGGCGCCCCGATCAGGCGATTGTCGAGACGCGCGCCGGCGGGCTGCACGCCCGCACCATCGAGATATTCGATCAGCGCGGCGTCGCCGACCGCTTCCTGCGCGAGGGGACAATCGTGCAGCTCGCCGGTTTTGCCTGGACCAGGCTCGACATCAGCGACCTCCCGACACGGCACGCTTACGGGCTCGCGCTGCGGCAGACCCACATCGAGCGCATCCTGGCCGATTGGGCCGAAGAGCTCGCGGTCCCCTTCTACCGGAGTAGCGAGGTCACGGGCTTTGCGCAGGACGAGACCGGCGTCGACATCTCGCTGTCCGGCGGCGAGCGCTTGCGGGCAGATTACCTGGTCGGCTGCGATGGCGGCCGCAGCCTGGTGCGCAAGACCGCGGGCATCGATTTCGCCGGCTTCGATCCGACGCTCAGCAACTTGATGGCCGAGGTCGAGATGCGCGAGCCGCCGGAATGGGGCCTGCGTCACGACGCGCTCGGCTTCCACGGCCTGAGCAAGACCGAGAGCGGGCGCGTGCTGGTCGTCGTGACCGAAGCAAGCCTCGATCGCAGCGGCACGCCCACCCCGCGCGATCTCAGCGACGCGCTCATGGCCGTGTACGGCACCGACTTTGGCCTGCACAGCTCGGCGTGGATCTCCCGCTTCACCGATGCGGCGCGGCAGGCTGTGTCCTATCGCAAGGGCCGCGTGCTGCTCGCCGGCGATGCCGCGCATATCCATCACTCCGCCGGCGGGCAAGGCCTCAACCTCGGTGTGCAGGACGCCGTCAATCTCGGCTGGAAGCTGGCGCAGGTGGTCAAGGGCGTCTCGCCGGGCAGCCTGCTCGACAGCTACCATGCCGAGCGCCATCCGGTGGCCGCGCGCGTGCTGAAAAACACCATGGCGCAGATCGCCCTGCTCCGCCGCGGCGACGAGGGCCGCAAGGCCGCGCGCGACACCATCGCCGAGCTGCTCGGCATGGACGAGCCGCGCAAGCGCTTTGGCGCGATGATGAGCGGGCTCGACATCGCTTACGATCTCGGCGAAGGCCACGCGCTGCTGGGGCGGCGCATGCCGGATCTGGACCTAACGGTCGAAGGACAGAAGCGAACACTGTTCTCGCTGCTGCACCGCGCGCGCGGCGTGCTGCTCGATTTCGGCAAGCGAGGGGCCATCGACGTGGCGCCGTGGGCGGATCGCATCGATGTCGTCGATGCCACATACCACGGCGTATGGGAGCTTCCAGTCAGCGGGCAAGTGGCAGCGCCAAGCGCCGTGCTGGTGCGTCCAGATGGGCATGTGGCGTGGGTCGGAGACGGGAGGCAGAGCGGGCTTGAGGAGGCAATGACGCGGTGGTTCGGGCCGAGCCGAGCCCGGCCTAAGGACCTGGACTTTTGATCAGGGTGCTTCGGATGTCCGCTTATCCCTCAACAGGAGGCTAAACAGCGGACAACTTGAGATCGCCGAATGGCCAACAGCTGACAGTGGAAGACCGCCAACTGAGGCGGCCTTAATTCATCTTACGGCGAAGTCTCCGTTGGAGCTCGCGCTGTTCCTCGATGTCATCTTGGACCATCTGGAGCAAATCATCCTCGCGCTTGTTGTCAGGCGGGCGGGGTAACTTACGGATGGCCACGCGTCTTGTCCGGGGGGAAAGAGGCCACCTTACGAGCGCCGTCCCATAGCTCAACGCCGCAGCCATCGACAAAGCGTTGCGCCTCAACCAGTGCGGCGTCGTCATCGTCGCACTCGATAATTTCCGGCATCCCTTGGATGTGGCCGGAGTCGTCAACTCGGTAAACGCGGTATCCCGCCATAGCCCCCACCGTGCAGTGCGGGAGAACTCTAGTGCTCAGAACGAATCTAGGCCACTCACAAAATCAAACGAGTGGAAAACTCAGTCCGTCAACTTGGACGGCCTTACTCCTCTTTGTCGCTCCGATAAGCTCTGAGTTCCGCGCGCGTCGTGGCGCTTTCCCAAACGGCTAGTCGACAAGCCATGCGGGCGTTCTCGGAAACACGCGCGAGGAGTTCCCTCTGCTCTCTGAGCTGGCGGGCTTCCTCAATAGCAAGTTCGGCGCGGGTGAGTACGGAATCAGACATGCGACAAAAATGCCGCGACCCCAGCTAAGTTGCTATTTCATATGTTTGTTTTCAAATCAGGCCACTCCCAAAATTAAACTAGGCCACCGAGGTCGGGAGCAGGCCAGTACCACACCAGCCATGAGAACGACTAGACAACCTCAGAACTGATCATGACCGCTAAGCGGCCCCCAAGGTCCTCTTGGGGGTCGCAAGCCGCCGAATTAGCCCGGCTGCAAACTTCCGGATTGCCCTGCGAGCCGACATTCAGCGACACCGCGAAATGCTGCCACTCGTTTTGATAGTCAACCCTCATGTCAACAACCAACGTGACGCTTGTTGGCTACCGAGAACTCTACTCCGGTGCCGAGTCCACCACCGGCTCAGCTTGAAACGGCTTCAGCAGTATTCCGCTCATGCCTGCTCCTGCGAACGCAACCAAAGCTCTTCGTGGCAAGCATCGCTATCGCCCACCGCGCCGAGGCTGCCAAGAACACTGATCGGCATCCGCTGCACCCTCTCCTCGATTGACGCTTCCATGCTCACATTGTCGCTGGGATGCACAATGACCCGCTCGATGCGATGAACAAATTGTATCGGCTTGTCGTCTTCACTCACAATCGGCTGCAATGGCTTGCCCCATCCCCGATCGAGAATGGCGTTGGCGGCCAGCACGCGGGCATGGGCAGGAGCATCCTTGTCGCGCATGATCTGCACGAGAGTTTTCATGGCCAGATTCGTATGCGTCCGCGCCAGGGATTTGATTTCGGTCAACGTCCGCTGCTTCAGAGCTTGGCGAGCGCGTATCCTCGCGATAGCGTTCTCGGACAGAAGGCTGTTCTTGGCCGGTTCAGTCATTTGGAAATCCTTTTTCAAACAATCCGATTGGTCTGGATCGGGACGCAAAAAACCCGCGGCGGAAATCTCCGGCGCGGGTGCAAAACAAACTCGTCTCGATGATGCTATTCTGCCAGTGTTTTGCCCGACGTGTCAAACTCGAGCAGGCAGGCGCACAACGCATCAGAAAAGCGGCTACCTCGCGATTGCCCCTTGCCGTTCGAGATCATTGTGTTCGGGATTAAATGCCAGTCTGAGCGCTTGCTCAAAAGCGGCCTCAGCGGCTCAGCTTGCGCTCGACCTTCTTTCGGCTGCTGCCCACCTTCTTGACCGCCTTCTTTACGGAAGAGGCCGAGCGGCCCGTCTTCTTTGCCTCGTAGCCGACTTCGTAGTTCTGTCCGCCCGCCACGCGTGCGCGGTCCTGCTTGCGACCGCGAGCGGTCTGCTTCTTCGCCTTAGCCATATTGCACCTCCATGCGCTGCGAAAACGCTTGAGGATTCAGTTGGTTCCTTTGGGTGATCGCGCGAGCTGGTGCGACCGGAACGAATCCCCGCACAAAGATTCGAATCAAATGAGTTTGTTGCGTGGAGTTGTTTGGTGGCGTCCCAGCGTCAGCGGAAGTCCCCGGCGATCGGCGTCAAGGCGCCTTTACCCGGCTTTATCAAACCGGCCTTGGCATCCTCAGTCGAGAGGGTGCCGTCCGGAGAGCGGTGGATTCACGAGATCAAGTTCGACGGCTATCGCGTTCAAGTGCACTTGGCCGATGACGCCGCTACCATCTACACCCGGCGCGGCCGCGACTGGACCAGGCGCTTCAAGAAGGTCGCCGAGGACGCATGGCACATCAAGGCGGGCTCGGCGATCATCGATGGCGAAGTTGTCGTCCCGGCCGCTAACGGCACGACCGACTTCTCGGTGCTGCAAAACGAACTGAGGGGCAACTCGTCCAAGATCGTGCTGGTGGCGTTCGATCTGCTCTATCTCAACGGTCGCGACATTCGCAGCGTGCCGCTGCTTGAGCGCAAGGCCGAGCTGAAGAAGATCATTTCCGGCACCGACGTGCAGTTCAGCGAAAGCTTCGAGATCGACGGTCGCAAGATGTTCACCCATGCTTGCAAGGTCGGACTTGAGGGCGTCGTCTCCAAGGTTCGTGACAGCAGCTACACCAGCGGCTCTAACATCAAGTGGGTCAAGAAGACTTGCGCGCAGCGGGAGACCCTGACCATCGCAGGCTTCGCACTCGACGAAGGCAAATGGGACGGCGTGTATCTCGGCCGCCGCAAGGATAATGATCTGGTCTACGCCGGCAAGGTCGACAACGGGTTCGACAACGCATCAGCGGCCGAACTGCGGAAGCGCCTGGAGCCGCTGCGGCGTAAGACGCAACCCTACGCGAAGCGGATTTCGCGCAAAGGCGTTTGGGTTGAGCCGAAGCTACTCGCGGAGATCGAGTATCGCACCAAGTCGGCGGAGGGCAAGGTGCGGCACCCATTTTTCAAGGGGCTGAGGGAGGACCTGTGATGGATAGCACCGCTCGCACACTTCAGGATCTCTATGATAGCGAAGTAAACTTTGCGATCGCCGCATTTTGGGATGCCGGATTTCAGGTCAAGATTGGCGATGAGCTGCACGGCTTCGCTGCCTCTGAAACGGTCGACAATTTCGCCCAGGCAATTGAGTGGCTTCGAGTCCAAACTCTGGAGCTGTATCCGGAGAGTGTCTCTGCAAAGGCATATCGAAGATGACGACAACCTGGTCGGCGACCGCCACTTCAGCGATGGTGGTTTACTGCGCCAATAATTGTAACACCGAGGTCGAGATAGACGTTGCCGACATCGGGTGCGGCGCCGGAGAAATCCAATGTCTCGAATGCGGCGGCGACGGTAACTGGGGCAAGTTCGCACCAGAGATTGTCGGACCCGATTGCGCTTGCGTTGATTGCAAAGGAACCGGCCGACAGTTGGTAACTATCTGACGGCCTCGATTTTCCACAGCCACGACGGGCAGTGGTTCTCCGCCCTGCCCCTCCACTAGGAATCGACAATTTGCCAACGCAGTTGGCTCATGCCTTTGATGACCGGATGTCCACGAAGTCGCGTCAATATCTCTTTGGCACTCAGATCAAGATGTCGGCCGAGCGCGCGAAGGAAGCGCGCAAGGAGGCCGACAAGCTTGCCTGCGTTGCCTGGAACCAGCGGATGCTCGGCTACAGAGGCCCCGCCCAGCCGTCGCCGACGATCGGCGATGCCATCAACGCCGGCTTCTTGTACCTCGAGGTTCGATGCCTTGGATGCGACACCAATCAAACCGTGGCACTGGACATCATTCGGCGCGCCAAGACGACGCCCGTACATGAATTAGAACGCTACATGCGTTGCAAAGACTGTTCGCAAATGCGTGGTTACGCATATAAACGCGGCCAGCTGGTCGCGCTGAGACCGACCAAGATTTCCGCTGAACATCCGGCTTCATATTGGTGGCCCGGCGAGCGCTAGGATTTCCTTCCCCATGTGCAATCTCTATTCGATAACGACCAATCAAGCCGCCATTGCCGAACTCTTTCGCGTCGTCCGCCGCTTCGAAGGCAATTTGCCGCCCATGCCCGGCGTGTTTCCGGATTTCCCCGCACCGGTCATTCGCGAGGCCGGCGGGGGTGAGCGCGAGCTGGTGATGATGCGTTGGGGCATGCCGCCGCCGCCGCGCACCGGCGGTCCGCCCGTGACGAACATTCGCAACACCTCCTCGCCGCACTGGCGCGGCTGGCTCAAGCCCGAGCACCGCTGCCTCGTGCCGGTCAACAGCTTTGCCGAATACGCACCGGAGCCGAACCCGGAGACGAAGAAGAAAGACATCGTGTGGTTTGCGTTTGCGGAGACGCGACCGCTGTTTGCGTTCGCCGGAATCTGGACGACATTCAACGGTGATCGCGGAACGAAGTCGAAGCCCCTTCCGGGGCCGCATCGGGTCTATGGTTTTCTCACGACGACGCCAAATGCGGTCGTGGAGCCGATTCATCCCAAGGCTATGCCCGTGCTTCTAACGACTGCCGAAGAATGGGACGTGTGGATGCGGGCGCCTTGGGACGAAGCGAAGGCGCTGCAGCGACCATTGCCGGACGAGCAATTGGAAATCGTGGCTCGCGGAGCTGCTAAGGAAGATCTAGCCACGTCGGCATGACGGATTATTGCTTCCCGACCGTGGCTCAGTGTGCCGATGCCGCCCATTTGCACGAACTCGTCGGTACAGCAAAACACCGGCAGCCCTCCAAAAACATCGGAGTTCGGATAACGAAGCTGGATGCGCTCGCTCGCACTTGCCCAGATCGTATCGCCGTCCTTCACCACATTGAAGGGAGCGGCTGGAAGGCGGCTGACCTATCGAACGACTAATTAGCCAAGGATCTCCATATGGCAAAAGCCGCCGATCCCCCAAAGCGGAAAAAGGCAACGCCTAAGCTGAGCGACAAAGAGCAATCCGAGCGGTTCATAGAAGCCGCTCGGGAGCTTGGCGTTTGATGAAAGCGGGGAAGACTTTCGAAAAAGCGTTCAAGCGGGTTGCTAAGTCGTCGGCAAAGCCGTCGTCGTAGTTGTCGGGACATCCGGCATTACCTTGAGCATTGCTCCGACAAGGCTGCGGGATATGCCAAGAATTTCAATTTCCTCACCTACATCCAAAATAACTTCCGGATGGATCAGCGGATTGCGATGTAGCTTCCCAAGTTGCTTCAAGGACTCCCAAACTTTTGCATCCCCAAACTTGTTGTCCTCCAACGCTACAGCGTAGGTACCGAGAGTTTCGAGCTTTGGCCGATCCTTGCCTGCCGAGACGTGATCCCAGTAGCGTTTCACTACCGCTTCTACGACGCGGAAAATGTGAAAGCCCGCTGCTGTTGGAAGTTCAAATGCGATGGCCTTGCCTACTTCCATTGCGTCTCGCACGGCCTCTGGCGCCCGTGCTGCTATCGTCGCCGGAAACAGCTTCACTCCATCTTCGATCAGAAGATTGATGTCATACCCCTCCTTCTCCACAACAAGGAATGAAGGGAGAGTGCTCACCTCTGAGGTAAACACGGGCTTGAATGCGTCGCGCTTAAATTTCAGCGACCAAACCTCGAAGTCATCGAGCGCCCTATCGTTCTTGGTTCCATCCCCGAGAATGCTCGTTATCTCTGTGTGAAGTTCGCCAGCAAGATCGCGCGATACGCGCAAGTGCCTCGAATATGGACTTTGACCGAAAACAGCCTCGATTTGGTTTTTGGCCTGATAGAGGAAAAACCACGACTCCTTGAGTGGCTTCCCTTCAGTAATAAGGTCAAGCTGCTCAATCGCGTTCAGAACCTCGAGCATCCACGGAATTCGAATTCGCTTCACCGGTCCCCTCCGCATCGGGCCGAGACGCAACCCGGCGCTACTAATGGTAGCACCGGGCTACTGGGTACCTAAAGTATAATATTCCCGCGCGCGCCCACAGTCCCTGATCGGCCGGGACGGGCCCCGGCATTGACTTGAGGGCAACCAGGTCTTTGCCGCAGCGAATGAGCGGGGAGTTTGCCTGAGCCTGCGGCGCACGCCCGTCGTCCACCGCCGTGGCCGACTCCGGATGCCGGGCATGAAGGACCCTGGCGACCGCAGACATGTCCGGCGTTACCGGATGGTCCAACAAGACCACAGACAGCAGCGAGCTATTCATCATCTGACCCGCGAGAATGATGGGGCAAAGTCGAAGCGCATTTCCCGCACAGGTTGAATTAGTTTACCTAGAACAAACAGAGAACAATGTCAATTGATGTCTTGTCTGGCGTTGAGGCTCATCGAGATATCGGCCTCGCGTTCGGCGGAGAGTTCATCCGTTGCTCTGCAGGGAGAGCGCGCGCTTTCTCGGCCGGTGCCACGCACGAAAGCTCGGCGGCTGACGTCCCGCAAACCAGCAGAGCTCGCTTCTGTTCAAAAGTGAACTTAATGATCGCGTCGCACCCGACTGAGTAAGTCACTCAACACGCTCATCCCCGCTTTCGAAAATAAATTCGCTGTACTATCAAAAGATAGAGACTCCCCGCTCACGGCAGCCGTAGCCTTCATGCAGCAACCAAGGCTCTTGGTATCGGTCGATGACGAGAACGCCGATGCGCTTCCGCCTCATCCAACGAGGGAGCACGCCATGTTGAAGCGGCGTCGTTTCAAACAGACCACGACACTCAACGAAAGGCTCGCCGACGAAGCGATACGCTGTCGCGAGGAAGCGCGCCGGCTCGAACCGGGACGGCGCCGCGAGATGCTGCTGCGCCGGGCGCGGCAGGACGAGACCGCCATGCAGATCGAGGCCTGGCTGCGCTCGCCCGGACTGAGGGCACCGACATGAGGCAGCAATATCGCGCTTACCTCGTCGGCGAGAACGGCGTCTTCCGCTCCGCCGAAGCGTTCGAGGCCCCGTCCGACGAGTCCGCCCTCACCTTCGCGCAGCAGTTCACGCGGCAGGGCAAGGTGGAGGTGTGGCAGCTCGCCCGCAAGATCGCCGTGCTGGACTCGGAGGAGTCTCGGCCGCCGCTGCCATCCGCGCGATCCCGACCGACACTGACGCGTCAATGATCGCGTGAGTGCAATCGCGACGAAAGACTGTCGATCTCGAAGCAGAACTTCACCTGCATGACGGGCCCGTCGGCGTCGCGAACGTCGATCGCCATCTTCTGCCGGTTGCCCGTGAGCGGCGCGGACAGGACGGCGTCGCGCGCCATGTCGGCAACCGATTTGGCGGCCTCGGCCCGAACCGCGCGCGGGCTGGACAGTTCCAGTCCCTCCTCGTCCAGCGCAATTCCCTGTTCGTCGCGAAGGTCGAAGTAATATCGGGGCATGTCCGCATCCTTTGCCCTATTAGGCGCGGGGCGGACAAAGGTTTCCCCAGGAGCGAAAAATTCTGTTGCGTTCCAACGGGTTCCGGGAACGCGCGACACCTTGCCGCGATCCGCCTGCCGGAATGCGCCGGCCTACTCTTCCGCGAGCTTGCGCTCGATATAGGCGTCGACGGTCTCTGCAAACGAGCGCTGCACGCCGACCGCCACATCATGCTGGTCCAGTGCGTCGCGCTGGAGCACGCGCAGGCCGCGCCCGCGGGCACTGAGTGGCGCCGTGTTCAGGAACTGGTCGATGGCGCCCTTGGCGAGCGGGATCGCCTTGGGATCGCCCCGGGCGATCAGGAGCCGCAACAGGCTCTGGCATTCGGCCAAACCGGGCATGGCTTCAAGCCTCTCACCTTTGCTGCGGTTTCGGCTTCGGCCACTTCACAGGCTGAGTGTGGGTGCCGAACAGCGCCAGCAGAAACGCGACTTCTTCCTTCGAGCCGATCTGGATCATGATGATCTCCTCTTCGCTCCGTTGGTCGGGGCCCGGGCTCGCGGAGTTCAGGACAATCGGGTTTCAGCACTGTTTCAGGCGTGTTTCCTGGCCTGCAAATGCCCGCTCGCCGGTGGCGGGAACGCGGCAAGCAGGGTGATCCATTGCGGCATGCGGCGGCATGAAGACGAACTCGGGCGTTGCGGGCTGGCGCGGCTTATCTGCTGCGCTTCGCAGTGACGGTGCGCAGCGCGATGCCGTGCTGCCAGGCACGCACCCTCACGGCCGCTTCGCTCCGGTTGAGTTCGCGTGCAATCTCGTCGGGCCGCCGGCCGGCTTCAGCCATGGCCTTCAACCGCTCATGCTCGTCCGCTGTCCACCTCTTCAACAATGGATAGCGTGATTGCATGGTTGGAGCTGCCTCGACTGCCGTTCAAGTGAGAACAAGCGGCCGCCAGGGGTGACGTTCCTCCGCAACCGGCGTTGATCGGCGGGCCCAGCTGACCTTCTGCGGGCACGACCAGCACGAACCTAGGTCGCGCCCGAATGCGAGGACGAGGCGAGGCGAGCAAACGGGATATTCTGGCAATCGTTCCTCACAACCTCATTTTTCGCAAAGCACGATCGCAGCTTGACCGTGCTCCGGCACTCGCAGCTTTAACATAGGCAACTATTTCGACTCTGGCTTGTTGTCGCCGGCACAATCACTTGCAGGAGACGACAACATGACACGTTCAACTCTGCTGGCCGCAACCTTGTTGCTGCTGGCTTCGGTGCCCGCGGGCGCCCAGTCGCAGCCTGCGCAAAGCGGGCCGGGCAACAACGCCGTCAACAGCTCTGACCAGAACAACGCGAACAAGCCGGTCGCCGGACGCAACAGCTTCACCGAGGGCCAGGCGAAATCGCGGATCGAGGACGCCGGATACTCCAACGTCTCCGGACTGCAGAAGGATGACCAGGGCGTCTGGCGCGGCAAGGCCGACAAGGCCGGCACCAAGTCCGACGTCAGCCTGGACTTCCAGGGCAACGTGAACCCCGCCAAGTAAGGAATCCCTGACATGACGACCACCATCTCTCGCCTCTACGACAATTACGCCGACGCCGAGCGCGCCGTGACCCGGCTCGAAGGAGCCGGCGTGGCACACTCCGACATCAGCATCGTCGCCAACAATTCAGACAATTGGTACGGCTCCTCGCGCGGCAAGATCGACCGTGACCGTGACGGCGTCGACGATCGTGCCGAAGGCGCCGGCACCGGTGCCGGCATCGGCGCGGGCCTCGGCGGCGCCGCAGGCCTTCTCGCCGGCCTCGGCCTGCTCGCCATTCCCGGCCTCGGGCCGGTTGTGGCCGCAGGATGGCTGGCCGCAACCGCAGCCGGCGCAGCCGCCGGTGCGGCAACGGGCGGCATCGTCGGCGCCCTGACGGAGGCCGGCGTCTCCAAGGAGGATGCATCGCGCTATGCCGAGGGCGTTCGCCGCGGCGGCACGCTGGTGACCGCGCGGGTGCCGGACCAGGACCGCGCACGGCTCGATGCGCTGCTTCACGAGAGAGCCGTGAACTTGCAGGAGCGCAGCGCGGCCTGGCAGAAGACCGGCTGGAGCGACTTCGACGCGGCGAGCCCGCCGCTGTCTCCGGAGGACATCGGCCGCGAGCGCGAGCTTTACGGCGCGGGTACGCGGCGATAGGCCTGCGTCGATCCCGACCAGACAAGGCCCCGCGGTGCGGGGCCTTTTTTCATGAGGGCGAACCACCTTGCCGCGTCGGGAAAAACAGGCATTTGGAATCAAATTTAACCAAACCCGCCGCATCGGATTCGGCGGAATGAAATCTCTTTACGCCATGCTGAAGCATGTTGCCTGCTCTCCTTGCGGACGCAATCGGGAGAGCTTCGGAGAGAGGTCGCCATGTACTACGTCGCCGCCGCATTGCTGGTGCTGTCGGGACTGTTCTATTCCGCGAGCCATCACGAGATCGGCTCGTTCGGCGTTACCATGTGCCGCTATGGCGGCCCGTTCTGCGACAACCCGCTGATCGTCTTTTCTGGTGCGGCGCTGGCCGCCGCCTGGGGCATGTTCGTCAGCGTCAAATAAGCGAGGCGGCGCGCGAGCCTTCGGTGAGTATTCGCCCGCAGGCGAACAAATCTAGCGGACCGGAGCCTGGAGAGACAACTCTTGCGATGATGGCAATCTACAGGTGTTTTGCCCGGCGGTCAAGTTGAATTAGCATTTTCAGAAATTGCCAACCCTCCCACGCGGCAGGGAACTTATGTTCCCGCTTTAGCATTTGCTAAGAACATCGCCGCCGACCGAGGTCACCTTCATGAGCGACAGCGCCCTCACCCCGACGAAATCCGCGCCGACGCTGTTGCAGCGGCTTGGGCCGGGCCTGGTCACCGGAGCTGCCGACGACGATCCGTCGGGCATCGCCACCTATTCGCAGGCCGGCGCGCAATTCGGCTACGGGCTGCTATGGACGGTGTTCCTGACCACGCCGTTCATGATCGCCATCCAGCTCGTCAGCGCGCAGATCGGCCGCGTCACCGGCAAGGGGCTTGCCGCAAACGTCATGAAGGTCGCGCCGCGCTGGGCGGTGCTTGGCCTCGTTGCCATGCTCGTTGCCGCGAACACGTTCAACATCGCCGCCGACATTGCCGCGATGGCCGAGGCGCTCTCGCTCGTCATCGGCGGGCTCAATCACGAGCACGCGCTGATCTTCGCGGCGGGCTCGACCCTGCTGCAGGTATTCCTGCCCTATCGCCGCTATTCGCCGGTGCTGAAATTCCTCACCTTGGCGCTGTTCGCCTATGTCGCAACTGCCTTCACCGTCAAGATCCCGTGGAGCGCGGCGCTGCTCGCCGCGGTGTGGCCCAAGGCCAACGTCAACGCCGATTATCTGATGATGGTCGTGGCCGTGCTCGGCACCACGATCAGCCCGTATCTGTTCTTCTGGCAGGCTTCGCAGGAGGTCGAGGAGATGAACCAGGGCAAGCGCGACAAGCCGCTGCGCGAACTCAAGCGCGGCGGCACGCATGAGCTCGACCGCATCAAGATCGACACGCTCTCCGGCATGCTGCTCTCCAACGGCATCGCCTTCTTCATCATTCTAACCACCGCGTCGGTGCTGCATGCCAACGGCATCACAAGGATCAACTCGGCGACCGAGGCGGCCGAAGCGCTGCGGCCGCTCGCCGGGGACTTCACCTTCGCGCTGTTCGCGACCGGTATCATCGGCACGGGCCTGCTTGCGATCCCGGTGCTGGCAGGCTCGGCCGCTTACGGCGTTGCGGAGATCTTCGGGTGGCGCGCCACGCTGGAGGCCAAGCCCGACGAGGCGGTCGGCTTCTACACCATCATCGCCGCGGCGACCCTCATCGGCTTCGGCCTCGGCTTCACCGGAATTGACTCCATCCACATGCTGGTCTGGAGCGCGGTGCTCAACGGCATCGTCGCAGTCCCCATCATGGCGATGATGATGCTGATTGTCTCGAGCCGCGCGATCATGGGCCGCTTCAGGGCCCGGTCATGGCTGATCGCGCTGGGCTGGGTCGGCACTGCGCTGATGGCGCTGGCTGTCCTCGCTCTGCTCGGCTCGTCGATGATGGGCTGAAGAAGCTACGGCGTCACGGGATTGACGGTCGGCGACGTCTTGGGCCCCGGCCGCGCCGGCTCGACCGGCGACTTCGGACTGGTCGGGAGCACCGAGGCGCCGGCGGCTCGTGCCGCTTCGCCCGTGGTTGCATACATCGCAACATGGGCCGGCTGGGTCTTGGCGCGATTCCAGGGGCCGTGGTCGACGATCAGCATTGCTGCAATCGTCATACCGGCCACGATGAGCGCGATTACGCCGGGATGGCGGAGCGCGGTAGAGATCGAATTGGCAAGGCGACCACTTGTCATCACAGGATCCGCTATTTTCTTATCACAGGATAATTCAGAAGCGTCCCTCCCGGTTCCAGGCGCGCCAGCCTGGTTCCAGCGTCATGATGACCGTGGGCCTGGCTGTCGCGCGGTTGCCCATTTCTAGACGAGGGAAGCTTCAAATCAGCAAGTCATGAGACCCGTGCAAAGCGCCGGGATGCTGACCATGATTGCCGTGCTGCGCCGCATGTTCGCCCAGGACAGGAGGGACCATCGCGGCGATCATCCTGAGGTCGTCTGCCTGACCGAGCGCGGCGTGCGGCATATGATGCTCCTTGGGCTCGACGGCGATGACGAGCGTGGATGGAGCGACTTCGCCATCGAAGCGGAACACTGATTGCTGATCGGCGCCAGCCTCGGACGCGGCTTTCGCCGGCTGCGCGGCTTCGGATGGGGTTGCACCGGAATGCGCAGCCTGCAGCGACTTGCCGTGGTCCGTGTTGCCGTGAGCTGCGGCGCTCTGGCCCGGGTCCGCCCCTTCTGCCGAAATTGAACGGCTCGACTGGCGGTCTGTGCCGCCGCCGGGCTCGGCCGTATTCGCTGCGTCTGGCGAGCCGTCCAAAGCCTGGGAATCGTGCGTATTGCCGTGACCGACGTTGCCGGATCTAGGCTCCACCTCGGTCATCTCGACGGCCGCCGCCTTTGCCGACCCCGGCTCCGCCACGTGCTGTGAGTGGCCGTGCTCCGCGTGACCCGGAGTTGCGGCGCTCTCGCCTGCTTCCGTTCCTTTGCCGGAAGTTGAATGGCCCGAATTGCCGTGCTCCACGCCGCTGGCTTCTGCTGTCTTCGCTGCCCCCGGAGTGTCCGGAGCTTGGGAATGGTGCTCGTGGTCATTCCCGACACCGTGGCCGGGTTTGGATTTGGCGTCGGCCATCTCTACGGCCGCCGTTGCAGACCCGGGCTCCGCACCGTGCTGTGAGTGGCCGTGCTCCGCGTGACCGGGAGCTGCGGCGCTCTCGCCTTCTTCCGTTCCTTTGGCGGAAGTTGAATGGCCCGGATTGCCGTGCTCCACGCCGCTGGGTTCTACTGTCTTCGCTGCCTCCGGCGGAGTGTCCGAAGCTTGGGAATGGTGCTCATGGTCATTCCCGACACCGTTGCCGGGTTTGGATTTGGCGGCGGCCATCTCTGCGGCCGCCGTTGCAGACCCGGGCTCCACACCCTGCTGTGCGGGGCCGTGGCTGGTCTTATCGGCGGTTACGACGCTCGGCTCGGCCGCGTCCGCTGCTTGCGCGCCCTTTGCAGAAGCTGAATGGCCCGAATTGCCGAGCGAGAGGTCTGGTTCTGCGATCTTCGCTGCGCCTGGCGAACCGTCTTCGGCCTGCGAATGGTGCTCATTGCCATGACCGACGCTGTTGCCGGGCTTGGATTCCTCCTGGGCCATCTCTGCCTTTGCCGACCCCGGCTCTGGATCGTGCTCAGAGTTAGCGCGGCCGGCACCATCCACGGTGTCGATGCCGGGTTGAACGATCTCGCTCTGCTTCGCCGGCGGAGCCCCGGTGTTCGAATTAGCCGGCTCATTCTTCGCGGAGGGGTTTTCCACGGACGGAGGCGCCGCGCCATGACCGGGCGCGATTGATGATCCGTAAGCCGACCCACCGGACACACTGGCACTCTCTTCCGTTGCGTCCGCCGAATCGCTGCTGTAGGCGCCGGACTTTGCGGATGTCCCGGAGCCAGTTCGAAGGTGTGCGAATTGGAAGCTCAAGCCGTCGTCGGCCCACGGGCTCCAAACGTCGGCCGCTTCGAGCGAGTCCTCATTCGCGTGGCTGCTGTTCGGACTCAGAGCGGTCTCATCGATTGCGGCCGCCATCAGCATCTGTTCGAGCTGCTCCAAGGTGACCGCGACAGCAGTACCTCCTGGCTGATGAACGAAATCCGACTCCGCAACGGATACAATTCCCTGCAGATGGACTTCGACCAGGCTGCGATCCCCGACATCAAGGATGTGATCGGTCGGATTTACATAGACGATCGTTTGATTGCTTTCGGGATCGTAGATCCAGGCCAGCGTATGTGGCGGGATGGATTTGGCCGCCGCCGTCAGATGCAGCGAGGCCAGCGCTCCGAACGCCGCAAGATTGAGCCGCCCCGGACCGGATGCGACATCCACGACGGCATCCGAAGGGGCAGGCTTGGAATCGGCCGCAGAGCGATCGGGAGCGTTTGCAAAATTGGCCCCCAGCAGCTGGTCGCGGCCATGTCCGCCCGCACTGGGATCGTGACTCGCGTCCAGTACGTCAACAGATGTTTGGAGATTGTGACCCGCGCCGTCCAGGGCCGCGTTGCCAGGAACGCCTTGTTGCGTGACACTATTTGCAGGGGTCACAAAGTCGGAATGCGGACCGAAATCGTGTGAAAGGAATTTTGGCGCTGCGTTGTCTGCATGATTGACCTCGACATCGCTGACCGCAGCCAGTTTTGCAGTGACCTTGTCTCCGATGCCAGCCAGGACGCTGTCGATCGAAGCCTGATCCGGCCCATGCGCCTGCGCGGCGTGCTGAGCCTCGCTCAGTTCGTAGATCAATGCCCCGGCGACAGCGGCAAAGGTGGCATAGCCTCCCTGAATCGGCATCGGATTGGGAGCAAGCCGCGGAAGGTGGTCTTCCCGGGCAGGGTCACCTCCAGTCAGAGCGTCGTTGCTTCCTCGCAGCAAGAGCGCAGGCAAGCCTGGCGTGCCCGATCCGACCGGACCGCCATCTTTCCAGAGCTTCGAACCCAGGAATTGCTCCGCCGCGCGCAACGCTTCAATGGCCGCGGCCGGGGTCGCGGCTTGGCTGGCTTTGGCAAGCAAGTCCCTCTCCGCGAAAGAAGACGTCCCGCCGGATTTCGACACGATGAGATGCTGGAGCACGGCTTTTTTGCAGACCTCATATCCGGCGTGCTCGTCCGTCTGACCGGAGCCATCGTCATGCGCCAACATGTCGTCGGCTTCCGACGCCTTGAGTTCGTCCGCAATTGCGAACGCCAGAAGGCCCAGAGCGAGCGCGCTGAAGCCAGAGGTGCGTTGCAGCAATGAGATCGTCGCGAGCACCGTCCTATTGGTGATCTCGAGCTTCTGAAAGATATTATGCAGGTGGACTTTGACCGTCCCTTGGGAAACGTCGAGCCGACGCGCGATCTCCTTGTTCGACATTCCTTCCGAGACCAGGCGAACGATCTGATGTTCCCGGGGCGTCAACAGCTCCAGCAATTTTTCGATCTTGCCGCCGCCATCAGCTTCCTTGCCAGTTGGCGAAAGATCGGACTGCTCCAGAGACACACCGCTCTTCGCCATCAGCCGCAGTGATTGCAGCATGGTCCAGGGAGCAGCATATTTCGAAATCGCGCTGCAGGCGCCGGCAGCAATCGCTGCGGTCAGATCGTTGTTGGGGTCGGATTCGGTAAAAAACACCAGCCGCGTGGAAAGCTTTTCGGCTTTCGCGATCGCAAGGATGTCGCGTAGCGTCAGGTCCGGCAGGGTATCGGCAATAAGCGCGACGTCGGGCGCCAAATTCCGAATGGCCTCGAGGCAGCTTGCCCCATCGCTGGACGATGCGACAACATCGAAGTCCTGCTGCGTCCCGAGTATCGACTTCAGTCCCTGCAGGACGATCGGTTGCCGATCAACGAGCACAAGCCGGATGGGTTTGAGTATCCCGTGCCTGGCGGACGCGTCCAACATCGACTTTGCCTCGGCCCGGTCCTCTATGTCCTTCGGCATATGGCCGTGGCCGGGTGGGGTAATAAAATAGAATCGTCGGTTTGGTTCCCCAACCTAAATCTGTTTGGATGGCTGCAAGTGACAAATATCTCCTTTGACCCGATGGCGGTCGCGGTTGACTGGCTTGATGCCTACCGCGCCGGCGACATCGAAGCGATCCTGGAACTCCATGCCGACGATGCCGTGGTGCACTGCGGCTGCTGCGGCGTCCAGACCATCACCGGCCGCCAGGCACTTCGCGCCTATTGGATCGACCGCCTCCAAAAATATCCGGCGGGCACGTTGGACGATCTCAATCCTTCGGACCGTGGAACCGTGATCTCTTACGCCACCAGTACGGGGGTTATGAGCTCGGTCCTGGCGTTTGACGCCGCCGGGAGGATCAAACTGCTGGACTGCAGTCCCGTGCACTAGGCGCCGGCGTGATTGACCCTGTACTGCGGCGCAAGGCCGGCACGTGAACCCGGGCTTCGTGGTGTGTCCGCGACTAACTCCCGAACACGATGCGCAGGACGATCACGACGACGGCCGAGATGAGAAACGAAATCGCGAGCAGCGTCCACCCCGGCCTTGTGCTTGCGCTGGCTACCCGGGCGACGAGCAGTCTCATGCCCGTCAACATTCGTCGCTGGAAAGCCGATGCAGATAGGCTATCCCGAAGCTGGCGAGTTCTTCGGCATCGCTCTCGCGCTCTTCCCTTCTCCTGACCAAATGGCGTTCCAGCAGGCATCGTCGACTGTCGGATACCTCGACATCGGGATGCCGCGCCCGGTACACCGTCCAGGCAGTCTCAGTGGCAGTCTTCAAGACGGCGTCGTCCACGATGCTTTCTCCGGGCACCAATTCATCGCTGCCAACTCCAGGCACTCGTGAATGTTTCCACTTTTTCCCGGTAACTTTAGTCGAACGGATGACGTCCCGTAGGGCGATTTTTATGCTGCGCTCTCGGTGGCGCTCTTCTTGTCGCGATATTCGCCGAGGACGGAGAGCCCCGGCGGCACGGCTTCTCGGTGAACAGGGCATGACCCGTCAAGACGCCATCAACTTTGTTATTCACGGCATCGCAAAAGGGAGGTGCGACATTTATGCTCCTCAAAACTGACGCACTGACGTCTCGTGTTGGCCCATCAGCGAAGTTGCGCGTCGGCTGACCGAGGCCGCTCGCTGCGGCAGAGCGGACGAGATTTGCTCGGCTTGAGTTCTTCGCATTATGGACCCGAAGCTGACTGCGAGCGCAGGGTAAGCGGCTGGCTTGCGGATGGAGAGCTTGCTCGAGATTGTGCCATAGTTGTTGCACAACTGCCGAACTGAGGCCGTTCGATGAATGGACTACCGATGGTTCTGAACACTGCGGTATTGGCTGTGCTTGGCCTCATTCCGGTCCTGCTTTGGCGAGGGATGCCCGCCAGCGGAGTTCTCTCTGAGTGCATGCTCGCAGCCGGTCTCTCGATGCTTGTTTCGGCCGGCATTTTGCGCTGGAGAGGCCTGCCGCTCGACATATCCGTGCGCGAGTGCAATCGCCGGGGCGAACCGGATAGGGACTGAGCGCTCGTGACTATTTTTGATCGGGCTTACAAACATTTGAAATCGGCAGCTTGCCCAATCGACTAAGATGGGACTGCATGACCGAGTCTCGCGAACTGAGAAGCGTGCTTCCTGACCCTCCACCGGGAGTACGGTCAGACTTGAACGATGCGGCCAGTCCGATACATCATCAACTGCCCATCGGGTCGCAACCACCTCTACCGACAACGTGGGAGCGAGCCGCCATGTTTGCCGCTATAGCTGCTAGCGTGCCCATTGCGATTTATTTCAAAGGTTCGGCCTATCTCGGCGGGATGCTACTGGACCTTCTTGTGTTGGGACCGTTCCTTTATCTGTGGCTGCATCGTTCTTCAGAGAAGCAGTAAGGCCGCCTTCACTTCGCGGCCTCCTTATTCAGATGTCGCCTATTGGCCCGTCGCGTCGTTTGGCGCACTGCAACGGCAGGTCTGGAGTCGGGGGCAGAGCAGAAGTAGTTGTCTCCGATGCGGACCGCCGCCTTTGACCCGAAGCGGACTTGCGTCGAGCTGAATTTTAACAGCTTTGAGGTTCGCTCAGACTGACGTTCCGTGGCGACCCGCTGCGGGGCGAAGTTCAGCTAGAGCCGCGATGCGTTGTAGTGGCGAAAAGTCCACCTTCCAAAGATCGAGCTCAAACAATTCTCCTCGCTGATCAACATTGAGCGCGACTGAGACGGTCACTCCATCTGCGTCATCGAATTCGGCTTCGCCAATGCATTTGCCCAAACGGCGGTCTGCGCTACCGACAAAGCGAAGACTACCCATCCCACCGTCGTCCATTTCTTCTACGAGGCCAAAATGACCATGCAAAGGTGAAGAGTGCCCCAGAATAAAGGCAACTAGGTCTCGCTCGTTGGAGGTGAGTGGGCGTGGCATCTTCTTTATCGCAGCAATTGGTGCGAATTGGCTATACCACGCCACGCTTGCGATGTCCGCTGATGGCCCATCTGCGAAGTTGCGCTTCGGCGATTGGAAGTCCGCTCGTTGAGCCAGAGCGGACCAGATTTGCTCAACCTGAGTTCTTCGCGTTTTGACCCAAAGGAGACATCCGACGAGCCGCCGCCGTTGTCGCTGACCTATCGAGGCTATTTTGATGATGGGAATGGCCAGTTTGCTTTAGAGCGATTTAGGACGAAAGCACCTACCAATCCAACTAAGAGACAGATTCCGAGCGTGTAGCCTGCCGGATTGAGCAAGCCTGCCCTATCTGCCACAAAGATAAGGGCGGAGGCGATGAATACCTGAGCGATCCAGATGCGCCACACCGCTCTCAAGCCTTGGCCAAAGACAGCGCGATTACGATGCAAGACAATCCACGGCGGTATCCAGAGCACAGCAAGCCACACGACAATTACAAACAACGCAAACATGAGTGCTTGTTCTATCCCGAAGGCCACCTTCGTTGCAGCTCCAGCATACAATACCAGGCTGGGGATGTCTCCTGTTGGCCCTTAGCGGCCTAACCAGGGCGAACTAGCCATGTCCGGTGTTGAAGAACTAGCGGGCACGGGCCCCCGCGGGCTGGCCGGAATTTATGAGTACACGCCCTAATGCCTCGCAGGATCCTTCAGCTAGCAACCATTGCCTATTTTTCCCGTTGTTGCCGGGGCAGAAGAAGTGCGATGTGAAAGGGTATCTCGATGAAGAAAATCGCAATGTCGGCTCTGATGGCCGGCGCTCTTGGTTTGAGTTCGATCGCTGCGACGTCTCCGGCTGAAGCCCATTGGCGAGGCTGGGGTCCGGGCATTGCCGGCGGCCTTGTCGCCGGTGCCGTGATCGGCGGGCTTGCCTCCTCGGCGTATGGTTGGGGCCCCGGCTATGGCTACTCCGGCTACGGTCCAGGCTACGCCGGTTACTATGGCGCCGGCTACTACGGCGGCCCCTACGCCTACGACTACGATGCGCCATATCGCTGGGGCGGCGGGTACACCACAGCCACCTATTACACGCAGCCGGTTTCCTACGGTTACCGCTATCGCCGCGTCGTGCGCCCCGCCTATGCCTATTACCGCGGATCCTATCCAGTCGTGCGGCACCGCTGGCATCATCACCACTGGTAGGCTTCGCTCGTCACCGTCAAGGCGGCCGCGCTCCGAATGAGCGCGGCCTTATTCGGGTCAGGCGCGGCGTTCGCTCATCCGCCGCGAAGGAGAAATCCTACCGGTCGAAAGTCGTGTCGGCGTCTCACCTAACCGGCAGCGGCCAATAACCGCGACACCACTCGGCCGCCGCTTGGGTCCCATGCTGTGCTAAGTTCGTGGCGCCGGCTGCGACGGCGCAGCAGGTTGCTGCGAGGGTGCGGCCGGCGGCTTGGGCTGCTCCGCCGGCGCAGCAAGATCTCCCCCGCCATGTGGCACACAGGTGCCGACATTGCTCAGCAATCTCTTCGCCTCGAGATCGCGGGCCTTCTTATAGTCACGACGCCGCTCGATTCTTGTCGCGGCCAAACGGTCCCAGGCATCGAACGCATCAGAGTAGTGCTGCCGCATCTGCTCCTCCGCGGACAGGCAGTCGCTGAACTTGTCGAAGACGAGATCAGTATTGACGGGCGCGACGCCACCGACGAGGACCACAAGCATCCATTTCATGGCTTCCGCCTACATTCGCGCCTGAGCACCGGAAACGATGATGCAGCGGCAAAGTTCCGGCCGCGTCGGTACCCCGGTTGCGATGGAAAAAAAGGCCCAGCTCGCGGATATTCGCGGCATCGGGGAGCTGGGCCACTGGGGTCACCCTTGGGTGCTTGTCGCTCGGTCTGGGCCCATCGTCACTGAGTTCGTCACTCGGATCGACTTTGATAGAGATGGTCTCTTCACTCGCCCGGAGCGATCGCGTTGCTCGGCGTCGGCCGGTCGGTGATCTGCTGGCCGAACAGGCTGCCGATCAGCTCGACGGCCGTGCGCGCCGTCCGACCGCGTTCGTCCAGAAAGGGATTGAGCTCGACGATGTCGACGGATCCGACCGCACCGGAATCGTGCAACAGCTCCATGATCAGATGTGCCTCGCGGTAGGTCGCACCGCCCGGCACTGTGGTGCCGACCCCCGGCGCCACCGATGGGTCGAGGAAATCGACATCGAAGCTGACGTGCAGGACGCCGTTGCTCGCCTTGACCCGCTCGATGACGCGCCGGATCAACACGGCGACGCCGAACTCGTCGATCTGGCGCATGTCGACGACCCTGATCCGACGCGCGCGCATCAGCTCCTTTTCGAGCTTGTCGATCGAACGCGCGCCGAACAGATCGAGCCTGTCAGGGCCGATCGAAGCGCGCGGATCCTCGCCAAGCAGACCGTCGAGGCCGGGTTCGCCGCACAGGAACGCGGCCGACATGCCATGCATGTTCGCGGTGATCGTGGTCTCCGGCGTGTTGTAGTCGGCATGGGCGTCGAGCCAGAGCACGAACAGCTCCCGTCCACGCTCCTGCCAATGGCGCGCCATGGCGTTGACCGATCCCATGGACAGCGTGTGATCGCCGCCGAGGAAGATCGGTAGCGCACCGGTTTTCGCGATCTCATGGCCTCGTTGGCTCAGAACACGCGTCCAGCGCTGGATCTCCCGGTAGTGATTGGCTCTTTCCGGCGGCCTGTCGGCGAGGTCCCGGATCTCGGCCACGGAAAGATCGCCGTAGTCGACGACCTCGAAATCCAGGCTTTCGAGCAGTGTCGCAAGGCCAGCGGTACGCAGCGCCGCAGGGCCCATCAAGGTGCCGCGCTGCGAGGCCCCCATGTCGATGGGAGCACCGAGCAGGGCGATGCGCCGGGCGCGATCCGTCATGCCTCGATCGGTCACGGCTGCCGCCTCCTGCGTCAACAAGGTTGAGCAAGCCTAACAGAGATTCGCCCCCGTCGTTTCCCGGGTACCTCCGCTGTCGGCGGATCACCTGGGAACAAAAGCTCACGCGCTGAATTGCTCATCCAGGGCCGGCACCCGCCGTCAACCACGGCGCCTCTCGCGGATAGCCAAAGGTCATCAGACCCGCTGTTCAGAACGAGCGCTCGCGCGGATAGCCAAAGGTGTCGGCCTCCGCCATCCGGCTTGGAGGTCGCGCAGTTGAGCACCGAGATACCGCAGTCCACTTCGCAGCCCGGCGTGACCGAGCGTGCCATCGATACGGCAGCCGATGTCTCCCGCACGATCGGTGAAGTCGCCGGGGGCCTGCACGCAGCGGTCGACCGTCTAACCTCTACAATCGAGGAATCGCGCAAGCCCGGCGGAGCCCTGGCGACGGTCTCGGCGATCACGCGCGAAGCGCCGCTCGCCAGCCTGTTTGTCGCCTTCCTTTTCGGCATGGCAATCGCGCGGCGGCGATAGCGACGCCACCCTGGTCAGGCAGCGCTGACAGCTTCGAGCTCGGCAGCCAGGAATTGCTTTTCGAATGCTTCCGCAGGCATCGGACGGCCGAAGAAATATCCCTGCCCTTCCTCGCATCCCATGCCGACCAGGAAGTCGGCGGTTGCGCGGTCCTCAATGCCTTCAGCCACGACCGTGAGGCCAAGCTGCTTGCTGAGCCCGATGGTCGAGCCGACGATCGCGGCATCGTCGGAATTGGCGAGCAGACCGAACACGAACGACCGGTCGATCTTGAGCCCGTCGAGCGGAAACTTCTTCAGATAGCTCAGGCTTGCATAGCCGGTGCCGAAATCGTCGAACAGGACGCGGACGCCCAGCTGCTGAATCCGCTTGAACATGTCGAGCACGCGGCTTTCATCATGGAGCAGGATGTCTTCGGTGACCTCGATCTCGAGCAGCGAGGGCGAGAGCCCCGTCGCATCGAGCAGCGCCGCAACCGCATGCGCGAGATCGCCGGAGTGAAGCTGCGAGGGCGAGAGGTTGATCGCAACGCGCACGCCGTTGCCGGACAGCTCCCAGTCACGCGCCTGACGGCAGGCGGTCTCCATCACCCAGCCCGCGACCCGATCGGAGAGCGCCGAGCTGTTGACCACCGGCATGAACTCCGCGGGCGAGACGTAGCCGCGCACGGGATGCCGCCATCGGATGAGCGCCTCGGCCCCGACCAGGCTGCCGTCGATCAGACGAACCTGGGGCTGGTAAAACAGCTCGAACTCACCGCGATCTGCGGCAAGCGCCAGCTCGCTCTCCAGCGTCAGCCGGTTCTCCAGCTCCTGCCGGATCGCAGCCTCGAACAGCACGTGGCTGCCCCGCCGCGTCGCCTTGGCACGGCTCAGCGCGAGATGGCCGTTGCTCAGGAGATCGTCAGCGTTGTGTCCACCTTCAGGATAGACGGCAACTCCGATGCTGATCCTGACGCGGTGCTGCCGCGTGCCCGTCGCAAGCGGCGCTTCGAACGCCTGCGCGATCCGCTCGGCGAACGCCGCGATCGGCTCGCCGGCCTTTGCACCATCGAGCGCGACGGCGAATTCGTCGCCGCTGAGCCGCGCGACGATCGCCTTGCCATCGACTTGGATCCGGAGACGCTCGGCGACCGCCCGCAGCACGTGGTCACCGGCTGAATGCCCGAGCATGTCGTTGATTTGCTGGAAGCCGTCGAGCCCGATCACGAGCAACGCGACCTCGCGAGGCCGTCGCTCCGCATCTGCAATCATGCCGGCCAGCCCGGCATGCAACGTGCTGCGATTGGCAAGACCGGTCAGCACGTCATGTTCGGCAAGATATTTGACGCGTTCAGCCTCGCGTTTGCGCACCGAGATGTCGCGCAGGATCGCGCCGTACTGAAAGCCGTCCGCTCCCTGCCAGCCCGAGAAGCTCGCCTCGACGGAGAAGGTTTCGCCGTTCTTGCGCCGGCCCTCGAACTCGACCACGACCGCCCCGCCCGGGACCAGCAGCGCCTGGCGCGCGGCGTCGTGCATGGACGATCTTTCTTTGCCGTCCACCGCCACCGCGCACAGCGTTTCGAACGGGCGGCCGATCATCTCGGCCGGCGTGAAGCCGAAGATCGCACTCGCGCCGGGATTCCAGACCGTGATCCGGTGATCCTCGTCGGTGCAGACGAGGCCGTCGCCAAGCGACATCGCGATGCGGTGAAAGCGGCTCTCGGCGATGCGTCCCAGGAGACCACGGAAATCGATCTCGTCCAGCGCGATCGCGGTCAGATAGGCGACGATCGCAATGTGGAACAGCGATGTGTCGATGATGAAGGGCCATCTTGTCTGGACGATGGCTGCGACCAGTTCGACGCCCGCCCCGGACGCGATAAGGACAGCGACGCGAATTCCTGGCGCGACGCGGCGCCATGAATACATCATCATCAGGCAGATCACACCCAGGCCCAGGACCATGCCGCCATCGGACGTCCAGCGCAGCATCCGGCCCTGAAGGATCGATTCGGCGGCCAGCGCCTGCAGGACCGGCCCCGAGACGATCTTGCCATTGGGAACGCTGAAGCGGTCACCGAGCTCGAGCGCGGTGGCGCCGACGATGATCTTCTTGTCCCTCAGTCTGTCGAGCGTCGCGCTATCGCCGCGCAGCACGTCGACATAGGAGACGCTCGGGATGGAGGTTGCACGAATGCTGAAATCGATCAGAAACGGCGGCCGCCGATTGGCGTTCTGCCCAGCCAGCACGACCGCCATCGACGGCATCAAGGCATCGCCGAGCCGTTCTCCAAACGGATAGCGGCGAACGAGCCCGTCGGACTCGATTGCGACGTTCACGAGGGCGGGCCAGGACTGGTTACCGAACGGCTTCAGCGGGCGATTGACGTGTGCCGCGCCACCGTTCGGCGTCGGCTGCTTGAAGGACGGCAGGATCGTCGATCCCCCGACCTCGCGGAGGGCCTTGAGGAAGGCTTCGTCGGATGCCGGATCCGACGGCGTGCTGAAATCGACATCGAATGCAATGTCCGCCGCACCCGCGGCCTCGAGCCTGTGCAGCAGCTCCGCGTGCAGCCGGCGCGGCCAGGGCCACACCCCCATCTGATCGATGGACGGTGCGTCGATGCCCACGACGATGACATTGCCGCTGGCAGCACGCGATTGCCAGGCGAACCGCAGATCGGTCAGCGCGTTGCGAAGCGCACCATGCCATCCCGTGGACAGCACGATCGCAAGCGCGATCGCGACGAGGATATGCGGCCGATAACGTTTCACTCCGATCCTCCCGCGCGCCCGCTTCAACGGGCGCGCCCCCTTCGGTCCCCGAGAAAGCCGCCTCAGTGCCGGCCGTGGGCAACGCCATGGCCGTTGCTGCCATTGCCGCCGCCATTGCCATTGCCGTTGCCGTTGTTGCCCTTGCCGTTGCCGGTGGCACCGCTGTTGCCGTTGCCGTTGTTACCGCTATTGCCGTTGTTGCCGCTATTACCGTTGTTGCCGTTATTGCCGTTATTGCCGTTGTTGCCGTTGCCGCCGCCATTTCCGTTGTTAGCGCCGGGGCTGTCGCTCGATGCGCCCGCTGTTGCTGCAGCGACCGCCGCACCTGCACTCGACGCGCTGTTGCCGGCCGTCGCGCCTCCGCTGGTCGTCACCGCGGTCTGGATGGAGCTGTTGGACGCCGTCGGGTTGGTCTTGCCGTCGCTCCAGACCGTCTGGCTTTCAGTGCTCGCGTTCGCCCTGCGCACTTGACCGGGAGCATCGACGCCGTGGGCGAGCCCGCGCGTGGCCTTGTGGACATTCAGCTTGACCTCGCCGAGCGAGCTGGAGATGCGCACGACGCCGGCCTTAGCGCTGCCGCCACCCTTGAGGGTGTGAGCTCCGGCCGCCTGGTGTGCCTGCTTCGGCGCGCCCGCCGCCTTGGTCCCCTTGTCGGTCGGACCAAGCGCGTGAATCGCATGGCCGTTCGCGGCGTTGCGCGGTGCGGACAATCCCGACTTCGGGACAGGAATGCGCTCGATGGTGGGAGCGCGCGGCTTGCCGTGCTCGATCGGGTTGAACGTCCCCGCGCCACTCAGGCTGATACCGGCTTTGCCACGCTCGAAGACGGTGGCCGCCTGGTCCGGCATGACCTGGGCAATCTGTCCCGTCCTGAAGTCGGCGACTTCGACCTGGCCGCGGACAACGCCGACCTTGGTGCTGCCTGCCCCCACGGTGACAGTGAATTTCGTTCCCTTGACCACGGCGGCGAGATAGGGCGTCTCGACCTCGAAATGCTTGACGTTGCGCTTCTCGACTTCGAGCAGGATCGAACCCGCCTGCTGGATGATGGTGGTCGAGAGCCCGTCCTTCTTCTCCGCCGGCAAGCCGACCACGGAGTTGGGAGAGATCAGCATCGTTTCCTCGCCGCGGACGAGCAGCACCCGGCCGTTGCGTCCGGTGCGAATGGTATTGCCAGGCTTGAGTGTCTCTTCCTGGCTCAGCGAGACCTGTTGCGCCCCGTCGGTCGCGATCCACACCTCACCGGTGGCCTTGCTGACCGACCAGACACCATCCGCCGCAGCGGATGCACCGGAAGCCGTTCCCAGGATCAGTGCCGCCGCGAAGGCGCACCGCATTCCAATTCTGCCGAGCATGACGATCCTCAGTCCGCGTTAGAGCCAGATCAGAGGGATAATCGAAATCACTCAAGAGAGAATTAGCGGGTAGCGGCCAACCAAGCGGCCGCTTTAACCAATCATTGACCATAAAAATCTATGAAAAATCATGCGGCCAATGAACCCTTTCCGCCCCGTAGCAATTTCTCCGTCAAACTACGGGGAAAGATTCGCTGCGCGCGTTGAGAGACGGCATCTCCTTACCGCCCTGGCGCTGTTGGCACCGATTTTTGCGGGAGCTTCCCAGGCGTTCGCACAACAGGCGAACCAGCCGGGTTTCGATCCCCGCCAGCCCGAGAAATACTTTGAAAACCAAACCGAACGAGAAACATTGAACCGACCGCCGGTCAGGCTGCCGACGGCCGGCCAGCCCAACACCGGCGGCGATACCACGCCGCAATTCGTGCTGCGCGGCGTCAACATCAGCGGCGCCCACGCCGTCTCCCCCGATCGCATTGCCGCGGCCTATCAGCCGTATCTCGGCAGGAAGGTCTCGCAGGCGGATCTCGCCGGGATCGCAGGCACGATCAGCGACCTCTACCGCGCCGACGGCTTCCATCTGAGCCGGGCCATCGTGCCGCCGCAGGACATTGCCGACGGCCGGGTCCGGATCCAGGTGATCGAAGGCGCCATCGTGCAGGTCGAGCTGAAAGGCGACGGCGCCGAGCAATTCGGCGTCAGGCCGATGCTCGGGCCGGTTCTGGCCGAGCAGCCGTCGCGCCTGCCGACGCTCGAACGCCAGCTCTTCCTCATCAATGGCAGGCCGGGCGTCCGGATCACCGATACCGCGCTCGAGGAAATCGGCGGCGCGTCCGGCCGCTTCCGCCTCACAGTCCATTTGAAGACCTGGCACGTCTTCTCCTCGTTCGGCGTGGACAATCTCGGATCGTCATCGGTCGGCCCGTGGCAGACCTACGCGACCGGCGCGTTCAACTCCTATCTCGCGCCCGGAGACACGCTGGCAGTCAACCTGTCGACCATCGCGAACGATCCGCGCCAGCTCGGCTTTGCGCGGCTGTCCTATGACACGCCCGTCGGCGTCGACGGCGTACGCCTCGGTGCCTCCGTTCTCTACAGCGCGGTCCGCCCGGGCGATGCCCGCCGCCTCGACAGCGACGTCACGACGACTGAGGCCTTCGAGCTGCGCGCCAGCATTGTCCCGTTGCAGTCGCAATCCTCCACCCTGACCCTGACAGCGGCGACGAGCTTCAGCAACGTATCCGAGCACGACCTTTACGGCCCATGGTACAACGATCACATCAGGACGGCGAGCCTGACCGCCGACTACCGGCTTCAGGATAGCTTCGGCGGCACCAACCTTGCGACGCTGACCTACCGCCAGGCCCTCGACGTCTTCGGCGCGTCCCATTTCGACGACGCTCTGTTGTCCCGCGACGGCGCCTCGTCGAACTTCTCGGTGCTGAATCTCTGGTTCACGCGCTACCAGACCCTCAACGATGCCTGGTCGCTCAAGCTCTCCGCGGCGAGCCAGACAGCGTCGCGGCCGCTGTTCACCTCGCAGCAGTTCTATCTCGGCGGCGCGGCCTTCGGCCGGGGCTATGGCGCAGCCGAGATCAGCGGCGACAACGGCCTTGCCGGCTCGCTCGAACTGCGCTTCGACCAGAAGCTCAATTTCCGCTACTGGACTGGCTATCAGCTCTACGCCTTTGGCGACGCCGGCGCCGTCTGGAACCACGGGTACCGCCTGAGCCAGGGCCTGTCGCTCACATCGGCCGGAGCCGGTGTGCGCTTCTTCCTGCCACACGATTTCCAGGCCGATCTCGGCGTGGCCGTGCCCTTGAGCTACCGGGCACCGGACAACGAGCGCCGCAGTCCCCGCTTCCTGTTCACGCTGTCGAGCGCATTCCGGCTCTGCCCTGAACGAGCCAAAGCCGGCTGTCTCTAGCCGCCCTGCCGTTCGGAGTGGTCCCCCGGCATGCAGCCCTTGCGGCCTAGCTTACGGACTTGCCTAAATTTAACCCCGTGACCTGCTCACGATCGCTCGATCCGGGAGTTCGCAATGGCCCTGTTCAGCCGAACGTGATTTGAGACCACACCATGAAAAGGGTGTTTTCAATCCTAGCGTTTCTTTGCGTTCTCGGCGTCGGGGAGT
Source organism: Bradyrhizobium sp. 199 (assembly GCF_023073355.1). Classification (GTDB taxonomy): domain Bacteria; phylum Pseudomonadota; class Alphaproteobacteria; order Rhizobiales; family Xanthobacteraceae; genus Bradyrhizobium. The sequence continues at coordinate 96,820 of NZ_JADPJI010000005.1, read as the reverse complement.
ATTTCCTCGTCAGCCGATGATCCCGGTGCCTACCTCGCCAAACGTTGGTGCGCAAGCTGCCATGTCATTGCGAACGGCCAGACCCAGGCGAGTGCCGACGTCTCCTCCTTTGCCTCCGTTCCGCGCAGGCAGGACTCAATCCGGAGAGGCTCGCCTTCTTCCTGCTCGATCCACACCCGAAGATGCCGAATGCCCTTGAGCCGGACCGAAGCCGGCGACATCGCGGCCTACATCGCATCGCTGCGTTAGAGCACGATCCGACCCGAAGGGCCGCGTTGGCGCAAGTGAACCGGTAGCGCGCCGAGCACCACATCTGCCACAAATGCAAATCCCTGCCGGAGGACCGACAGGGATCAGCAGAAGGAATGCCAGACGGCGAATGAGGTCATTCGGTGGCCCGGCATGGATCCGCACCAGCATCGAAGTGCGGATCGCCACGCCATGCAAGTTCAATTTGTGGGCACGCTGTGCACAAGCCGAGAATCAGGACTTGCCCTTGCCCGGTTGCATGAGACTGCCGGTCATCTGGCGCATGTGATCTCCGGCGCTGGTGAACTGGCTGCGCAGGAAATCGGACTGGATCCGCATCGCTTCCTGGAGGTCGGTGGCATGAACCAGCTTGCGCGCATGCTCGAAGGCCGACTTCATGTTTTGCTCGGTGAAAACCAGCGCCTGCTTCGACACCTCCGTCCCCGCGCCTGGAACGGACGACATCGATTTTGTGGCGGCTTCGAAAAACATGCCGAATGCTTTTTCCGCCTGGTCAATCGTCTTCTCGGCCAGGTCGCGCAGTTCGGCCGGAACTTCGAGCTTCGGTTCGATCATGGTCGCACTCCTCCCATCTTCCCAACTGAATACCACACTTGCCGGATCGCCTTCCAGCGCCAGCCTCGGGGAAACGTCGCCGGCGGCCCGACTCCGGCAAGAAAATGTCGCGGGAAAACGAAGGAGACGGCGTAGGGGCCGGCGCGCAGCAAAGCTCAGGACAAGGGGTGCTCGGGAAGGGCTTCTTCGGTGGCGAGGTCTTCGACCAGCTTGATGACCTCGAAACGCTGTCGAGGTGCGAGCTTCAGGAATGCACGGAGCAGGCGCAGACTTTCGACCGTGCCGCTTGCGGGCGCGCCGAGCTTGAGGTGCAGTTCAGCCGCGAAACTGAGGTTTTTCATCTCGCACCTATGACAAGCATCGGCCTTCGTGATCCACTCAAGCACCGAACGCCACGACAAGACACCACAACTGGACCCTACGAACTCTCGACGGATGGCCCCGACCGGTTGGCACGTCGAACGACATATCCGAAACCAATGGGTTGCATTTATGCCAAAGAACAACCAATCCGGCAAGTCCAACAATAGCTGTAGCGATGCTTCGTCGGCATCGCACCACGGCAAATTCCGGATAACAGGAATATCGAGCGCCGTCACCCACCTGTGTCAACAAGCGGCATCAATCACGCACGGAGCCCCTGCCGCCGTCAATCGGCGCAACGTTTCGGCGTGTTTCCGATATGAACGGACGTTGGCTGCGATGAGCGGCTTTCCGAGTCCGACTTCGGCGGTTGTATCCGCGGCGACATGAAGATTGATCTCGCAGCGGATCTCCGGCGTCCTGACTCGGCGCGGCCGCCGCCTCGGCCGGAAATGTTTTCCCCGATGAACCGTTGTCCATGATCGAACGACCAAGCCGTTGCGACACGGCCACGCAGACCACGGCGCCATGGCTGAAGACTTCGATTCGGGCGCGCGTCAGCACCAAAGGACGACGGCATGCTTTCTCGCTGTGATCTCATCAAGGGCGCCGCGGCCGCGCTGTTCATCCTCTCGATACAAGGCGCCGGGGCCCAGGAGACCAAGATGAACCTGTTCAAGATCATCACCATCAAGGACGAAATCGTCGTCGGGCTATCGACGGAGGAACTTCAGGGAATCGGCGGCAACGATGCGAGCGCGGTTGCGCACGCGCTGGCGCAGAAGGGCGATCTCACGGTCTGGCAATATAACGTGCATCGCGGCCCGAACGGCGAATTGCAGCAGACACCGACCGCCAAGATCGGGCTTCTGGCCAACGCCTCGCTCCGCGTCGAGCCCTACACGACGCCTTACCAGATCGTACCGCATCCCTAAAGCATGTTCCGGAAAAGTGCGCAGCGGTTTTCCGAAAAGGTCATGCTCAAACAACAACCTAAAACGCGATGGCGATTCATCCTAATCGCATCGCGCTTTAGGCAATAGACCGGCACGCCGCAGCCGAGGCCGCTGGCGTGCCGCATTCATCTGCGTCGCTCTGCCCGTTGCGTCCCCGCTTCCGTCGCAAAGCCGTAGAGCAGCGCCAGCCGGTCCAGACATTCGCGAAAACGCCGCGCAAAATAATCGTTCCAGCGCTGCGTCCGGACGGCGCGACGCTCCCCGATCTGATCCATGGTCAGGCCCAGTATCAGCACGTCGTGCACCAGCGCGGCGCCGTCGGTGCCGAGTTCGCGCTCGACCCGGTTCAGCCGCAAAACCGCCTGGCGCTGGCTCTCGGTGATGGGCTCACGCGTGCGCGCGCCATCGACATATTCCCGGGTCGGGTCCATCGCCTGAGGACCCCGCTCCGCCCTCTCCCAATCGTTCTGGAAGGCTCGACCGCCGCGGTATTGCGCCTCGTCGATCTGGTGGTGTGCGTGCAGGCGGCCGAGGGGATCGCCACGGATCGACCGGATGGCCACGATCTTCTCGCCGGCATCGAGCGCCAGCGGATTGTCGACCTCGACCTCCGCCACTTCGGCATTGAACGGCACCTCGCGGGACCGCCGGTCGTAGATCTGCGTCAATTTGTAGGACTTATTGCGTCGGACACGAGCCACTCGGATACTCCTTGCGAATTATCGATGGAACGGGGAACCACGAACTCAGGCAGCCGAGACCAGCCTCAGCACGATCGGACCGGGGACGCCGGCGGACGCAGCACCAGAGCGGCGCGTCAGGCGCGCATGCGGCGCGCAATAGCTGGAGCCCGGCTCGCAGGGATGCCCACAGAAGGCGATCTCCTCCCCCTCCTTGTCGCCCCCATAGGGATAGCGGCAGTCGGCCGGCTCGAGTTCAACCAGTTTGACCAGGCGCGGCTGAACGCCGACGCAGCGCAACTTCACCGGCGCCGCAGGCTTCATTGCGGACTTCGGCGGCAGATTCAGGTTCGGTAACACCGCGCGGCGCGGCGAAACCGGGATCTCACCCGGCAAATACGGCGCGATCGACGGGCTCGCTATCCATTCCGGTATCACGAGTCCAAGCCGCTTGGCGCGGCCGATCACTGCATTGCGGGTGTAAGCCGTTCCAAACCTAGCGTTAATCTGTCGTCCGATCTCTGCGTAAGACATGCCCTTGCGAAAATAGTCGCGAAGCGCGTCGGAGTGCTCCGACGGCCAATGACCCGGTTCCATGTTGCTGTCCTGTGATGCGCCTCTTCCGACCGCCTGACCGGAGGCGAAACGCACATTCCGGTATTCCGAAGCCCGAGTCAAGCGGTAATTCTGATATTCATAATTGCAATTATTCCGAATTTCGGATTACAAGAGCAGAACGATGCGCAATGAGGGAATCACCATGTTGGACGTTGCAATGATCGAGCGAGGCCTGGAGAAAACAGGCAAGAGCAAGGGCGGCTTGGCGGCGGCCATGGGCGTGCGGCCCGGCGCGGTCTCGGAGATCCTCGGCGGCGAGCGCCTGGTGAAGGCTTCTGAGATCATTCCGATCATGGAATACCTCGAGCTCAATCTTGCGCCGATCATGGGCCGCGTCGGCGCCGGTGCCGTGATCGAGCCGGATTACGAGCAGGTTCCGCCGGAGGGGCTGGGCGACATCACGCTGCCCTTTCCGATCATGGAAGAGACCGTCGCATTCGAGATCGTGGGCGATTCAATGCTGCCCAAATACGAGAGCGGGGACGTGATCGTGGTCTACAAGGACCAGCGCCATCCGCTGTCGAGCTTCTACGGCGAAGAGGCTGTGGTCCGACTCAAGACCGGCGAACGCTATTTGAAGACGATCGAGCGTGGGAAAAGCCCGTCCGTCGTCAATCTCAACAGCTTCAATGCCAAGCCGATCGTCGGCGTGAAGCTGGAATGGGTCGGGGAGATCTGCCTGTCCATGCCCAAAGGGCAACTGGAGCGGCTGCGCGCGAAGTCGGCGCGCCCCCGCAAGAAGGGGAAGTGAAGGCCCCGGCCGGCGGATTTCGACTTTTTAGAAGTCGATCTTGACTTACTTCCGTTTTTCAGAAATACTCTGCCGCGCGCCCGTAAACGGGACGCGGCGGGGTCGTTTTCATGCAGTATTTCGTCGTGATGATCGACTATGGACGGCGGGGCCGCGAGGCGGTCGTCGACCCTGAGATCACGAGACGTGAGGTCGTCTCCCGCGTCGCCTCGGGTGAATACCGGAATGTCTCGTTCATCCACGAAATAGCGGAGGATTCGGTCGAGGACGTCACCGAGGCCATCCTGACCGAGGCCGCCCTGCCAGACATTCCGCCCGAAGATCTCGATCTCGAGGCATCCCGCCTCGATCATATCCGCGATCTGCGCAAGCACGAACGGACGTGACGCAGGCCGGAAAGCCTGCGCCACCGCCCCGGCCGGGCATTACACCAGAAGCACGGTCGACCCCGTGGTCTTGCGTGCGGCGAGATCGGCATGCGCCTTTGCGGCATCCTTCAACAGATAGGTCTGGTGCACCTCGATCTTGACCGCACCGGACTTGACGACGTCGAACAGTTCGTTCGCCATCGCGACCAGATTTTCGCGCTTGGCGGCGTAGGTGAACAGCGTCGGGCGAGTGACGTAGAGCGAGCCTTTTTGCGCGAGCAGACCGAGATTGAGCGGTTCGACCGCGCCAGAGGACGCACCGAACAGCGCAGCGACGCCGAGCGGCGCGAGGCAGTCGAGCGATTTCAGGAACGTGTCCTTGCCGACGGAATCGTAGACCACGGGGACCTTCTTGCCGCCGGTGATCTCGTCGACCCGCTTCACGAAATCCTCGCGCGTGTAGATGATGACGTGGTCGCAGCCATGCGCCTTGGCAAGCTTGGCCTTCTCGTCGTTGCCGACAGTGCCGATTACGGTCGCACCGAGGTGCTTGGCCCACTGGCCCAGGATCAGACCGACGCCGCCGGCCGCGGCATGCAGCAGGATGGTATCGCCGGCCTTTACCCGATAGGTCTGCCGGATCAGATATTGTGTGGTGAGGCCCTTGAGCATCATCGCCGCCGCGGTCTTGTCGTCGACGCCGTCGGGCAGCTTCAACAGGCGGTCCGCAGGGATCAGCCGCGCCTCGGAATAGGCCCCGAGCGGCGAGGCGCCATAAGCGACACGATCGCCCGGCTTCAGATCGGTGACATCTGGGCCGACCTCCTCGACGATTCCGGCCGCCTCGCTGCCGAGCCCGCTCGGCAGTTGCGCCGGGTACAGGCCCGAGCGGTTGTAGATGTCGACGAAGTTGAGGCCGACGGCGGTGTGGCGGATGCGCGCCTCGCCCGGTCCGGGCTTGCCGACGCTGACCTCCTCCCAGACCAGGACTTCCGGACCGCCGGTCTTGTGAAAACGAATGGCATGCGTCATGGGCATTGCTCCCTTATCGTTGGGTGAGAATCCGAACAGCCGGACTGGCCGCAGATAGGCATTCAGTCCGCCCGTTACAGTACGGCACGTCTCAAGAATGTCACGGCGAGCGGGAGCTGCTTCGGCACTGATTGCGCGAACGGCGAACCGCGCAATTATTTGCGCTAAGCGGAAAAACGCCGTTCACGCGGGTCTGATGCCTCCCAAACGAGGCTTGTTCTTTGTCGGGAACGCAGGCAGAACAAGCCTCAAACTAGACCTTTGGGAGCGCCCTTTCGTGGCTGAACAGAAGGCCTCGACCTCGATCGAGGCAGTGGAGAGCGGCCTCGCCGCGCAGGGCTATATCGCGAGCCGCCAGATCGCGACCGCCGTCTATTTGTCGCAGCAGATCGAGAAGCCGATCCTGGTCGAGGGCCCCGCGGGCGTCGGCAAGACCGAGCTCGCCAAGGCGATTGCGGCCTGGCGCGGCATGAAGATGATCCGCCTGCAATGCTACGAGGGCCTCGACGAGGCCAAGGCGCTCTACGAGTGGAAATACGCCAAGCAGCTTCTCTACACCCAGATCCTCAAGGACAAGCTCGGCGAAGTCTTGGGCGGCGCGCAGACGCTGCAGGCCGCGCTCGGCCAACTCCACGATTTCGGCGACGTGTTCTTCTCCAAGGAGTTCGTCGAGCCGCGCCCCCTGCTCCAGGCGCTGGAGCAGTCGGGCGGCTGTGTGCTCCTGATCGACGAGATCGACAAGTCGGACGCGGAGTTCGAGTCGCTGCTGCTGGAAATCCTGTCCGACTTCCAGGTCACGATCCCCGAGCTCGGCACCGTCTCCGCAATCACGCCGCCGACCGTGATCCTCACCTCCAACAGCGAGCGCGACCTCGGCGACGCCTTGAAGCGCCGGTGCCTGCATCTGCATATCGGCTTCCCCGAGCAGCGGCTCGAGGAGCGCATCGTCGAAAGCCGCGTGCCCGGCGTCTCGCAGACGCTGCGCCGGCAGATGGTCGGATTCATCCACGAGATCCGCTCGCTGGATCTAAAGAAGCTGCCCTCGGTCAGTGAGACCATCGACTGGGCGCGCGTGCTGGTGCTGCTCCAGGCCACGGAGCTCGACACCGATATGGTGAAGGACACGCTCAACGTGCTCCTGAAATACGAAGCCGACATCGAGGCAGCAAGGCCGCAGGTGACGACCTTCATTGCCAAGGCGGCACGGTCCAACGTCTTCGGTTAACGCCGATGCGCGAGAATCTCCATCGTTTCTTTCGAGCAGCCCGGGGCGTCGGTGTCCACGTCTCGCCTGCGGAGAGCATCGATGCGATGCGTGCGGTCAAGCAGGTCGGCTTTTCCGACCGGGCCATCCTGCGCGATTCACTGCTGCTCACGCTCGCCAAATCCCAGGACGAGAAGCTTGCACTCGCCGACTGTTTTGACCTGTTCTTCAGCCAGCCGGAGCCGCGGCAGCATCAGCCCGAGGCCGACAGCGACGAGAACGCCTCGCAGGATTCGGATCAGTCGCCCTCCTCCGGCTCGGCCAGCGAAGCGGGCGAAGGTCAGCCTCCCGAGGAGTTGGGTCAGCTTGCGCAGATGCTGCTGTCGCAGGACCGCAACGCGATCGCAGCCGCCATCGCCAGCGCCTCCGGGGCTACCTCCCTGTCAGATATCCGCTACTCCACCCAGCGCGGCATCTTCTCCAGCCGCATTCTCGATGCCATGGGCCTCCAGCGCCTGCGCGACGATCTCGATGATCTGACCGCGACCAATCCGGCACTGGCCGAGCGTCTGCGCGCCACGCTCGATGCCTTGCGTGAGGCGGTGCGCGACACGGTCTCCCAGGGGCTTGCGCTCTACGCCCGCGAGGAAGCCGAAAATCTCCGGAACGAGATCCTGCGCAACGCGCCGCTCGCCCGCATCGAGCGTCGCCAAGTCGCCGAGATGCGCGCCCTCATCCGCCAGATCGCGCGCCGCCTGCGCGAGCGCTATTCGAAGCCGCGCAAGCGCCAGCGCCGCGGCCATCTCGAGGTCCGCCGCACGCTCCGCCGCAATGCGGCCTGGGGCGGCGTGCCCTTCCTGACCGCATGGAAGCGCAAGCATCGCGACCGGCCGAAGATCGTAGCGCTCTGCGACGTCTCCGGGTCGGTCGCGCAGGTCTCCGATTTCTTCCTGCTCCTGATCCATTCGCTGCACGAGGTGGTCGACGACGTCCGCTCCTTCGCCTTCTCCTCGCACACGATCGAGGTCAGCGAGATCCTGGAGAAGAACTCGCCGGAAGAGGCGATGGCCGAGATCATGTCGAAGGTCGGCTTCGGCTCGTCCGACTACGGCTCTTCGCTGGCCGATTTCGAGAAGGACTTCATGAGCGCACTGACGCCGCAGACGACGGTGATCGTGCTCGGCGATGCCCGCAGCAACAATCTGGACCCGCGTGCTGACATCCTGCGCCGCATCTCCGAACGCTCGAAGCGGCTGGTCTGGCTCAATCCCGAAGGACGCCTCGCCTGGGGCTTTGGCGATTCCGAGATGCCGCGCTACGCGACCTTTTGCAGCGTCGTACGTCAATGCGCCACGGCGCAACAGCTCGAGCGCGCCGTGTCCGACATCGTGGCGACTTATCGGTAGGTCTCGCTCGGCCAACTCAGTTGCGAAACGTCAGTTTCGCGCAAGCTCCGCATGGCCGACGTTACACTCCCGGAAGTGATAGGCAATTTCGTCGAGCGCGCGCTGCTCCCATTCCTGGGCTTGCGCGAGCCAGAAAATCCGGCGCTCAAAATCGAGCGCGGCACGCTCCCGGCACAGGGATTCCTGACTGCGAATTTCGACCAGCCTGTTCATGCACTCCACTCCCGCCGTGTGAAGTCATCCCCCGAATCAACCTAACAGAATCCCGGCTGCTCGCCTCGTGATTCCCAGGCATATCGCAGAATGGACAGCGATACTTCCCATGCGCTGCGGTAACTTGCAGCGCAGCATCAACTGCGGATCATCAATTAGTGATCGAGCTTCGGGGCGCAGTTTGCGATTGAGCGGTCTAGCTCCTCGTGTCGCAACGAAGTGCGGCAATTTGTGAGAGAAGCTCTAAACAGCTCACCGAATTCCCGACTCATTGTCGTCGCACGGTCTTCATGCAGCGCCGCTAACAGAGGCGCCATCGGCACTACTACTTGAGGCAACATGAGCAACGATTTCGATTTCGAACTTGCGCCGGATCAATGGGAAGCTCTGCGCACACTGCGCAACCCGCCGGCGAACGGTTGCCTCTCGAAGCCCTATCCTGTCGCAAGCCTCGTCGAACTCGGCTTGGTCGTCATCAATGACGGCGTGCCTGCGATGACACCAGCCGGCCGCAAGGTGCTGGTGCGTGGATCGTGCCGGCTGCTGGATCTCGCGGCGTGACACCAATGCATGACAACTAACCGCGGGTCCTCCGCTCTCGGCGGACACGCATGAGTCCTGGCATGCGATCCGCGAATTCGACGTTGAACGTGGGCCAAGAGGAGCTCCCTGATGGGCGCAGGGCTATCGCATAAGGGAGCGCTTTCTCTGCCGCGATCCTTCGAGACGCCCGCCGATGGCGGGCCCTGAGGACGAGGACCGAGTGTGCGGCAGCAGTTTCAACGGGCTCAGTGCTGCTTAGCCTCATCCTGAGGAGACCGCGAAGCGGTCGTCTCGAAGGACGAGGCGGGCACTCAGCTCGTGACAAATACCAATGCGATAGCCCTGCTGATAGACGATCCGAGAAAATTGACCCCATGGACGACGTTGGCGAAAAACGTCGCAGCCACACCGTGGTAGAATCGGTTTCCGCGATTTGAGGCAATGAGATAACACTTATTCATATCTGGGCTAGAGCAACTCCGATGGTGCGGCCGCCATCCAGCTTGCCTGATTCGTATTTCTCCCAGATGACTTGCCGGCCCCCGGCGAGGCACTTTCAACCTGCTCAGCGCCGGTGGTACGTTCAACGCCGAATTCGTGCATGAAGCACGACCAGCGAGGCCGATCTCGCCGAAGTTGGTCGGCGCACAGCGGAACACTGACCGCGGAGGATTGATGGCCGGCGCATCGGAACGCGACGAACACTTTCTGCGCCTGTCCTTTGCGGTTGCGCGCCGCTCCCTTACCCATGGCAATCATCCGTTCGGCTGCATCCTCGTCGCGGACGACAAGGTGCTGATCGAGGCCGAGAACGGCTACATGCCGGATCGTGACGGCACCGCGCATGCCGAACGTCTCGCGGCCACCCATGCCTGCCGCACACTCAGCCGCGAGGTGCTGGCGAGGGCGACGCTCTATTCCTCGGCCGAGCCCTGTGCGATGTGCGCCGGCGCGATTTACTGGGCCGGCATCGGCCGCGTGGTCTACGGCCTCAGCGAGCATCGCCTGCGCGGCGTCACTGGCAACCATCCGGAGAACCCGACCCTCGACCTGCCCTGCCGCGAGGTCTTTGCCGGCGGACAGCGGCCGACCGAGGTGGTCGGGCCGCTGCTCGAAGAGGAAGCCGAAGCGCTGCACGAGGGCGTGTGGACGAAGTAGATGGTTGAACAACCGCTACCGTAGGGTGGGCAAAAGCGCGCTTGCGCCGTGCCCACCATCTATCCCAACACCGCAGAAGATGGTGGGCACGCTTCGCTTTGCCCCCCGTACGAGCGCACTCTTGGTAAGCGCGAATGGCGCCGCGCATTTCTACGTGGCACCATCCAAACCTTCGAGGCCTCAACCGCTCAGAACTTCACGGTGATACCGGAATAGAGCGAGGATTCGGTGCAGGCCCCGGTGCTCACCGTCCGGCCACCGACGGCCGTGGTACAGCCGACGGCGAGGTTGTGATCGAGACCGAACTTGTTCTGCCAGTAGCGGTAGGCAACCCAGACGTCCACGAAGTGGGAGTACTTGTCACCCCAGGCGGCTTTCGAGGCGTCGAAGGTCAGGCGGATCGGCTCCGAATTCAGCTCCACCGCTGTGTTGTAGACGCCGTTCGCCGGGCTGTAGGGAAGCGGCTCGGTGTCGGTGCCCTTCTTGCCGTACCAGCCGGCGCGCCCGCTGACCGAGAAATACTGCATGTTCGGCGGCAGGAAGCCGAGGTCCATGTAGTAATTGACTTCGACGGCCCAGGTTGGCCTGAACGACGTATTGCCATCTGCAAGACACGTGACGCCGGGAACACCCGGACCGAACAGGCCGCACTGGCTGAATGAGTTGTGGTTGGCAAACTCCCAGTACACCAGCGGCGCGACGTTGACGTAACCCTTGTAGGGCAGATCGAACGCAAACTGCAGACCGCCGACGACGTCGCGCTTTGCGGCACCGAAATACCTGTTCTCGGTATTGGCATCCATGCCGACCTCGAACGAGATGTTGTGCAGCGGCCCTGCACTGAAGGCTTTGGTGTTGAAGAGCTCATTCCAGCCGAACGTCGAGCGGAACAGGCCATAGATTTCCGTTGCCCCGGCGCACGATGCCGGCGCGCCGAAGATCGTGCCCGCGTTGCTGCAGGGCCCGGCCGGGTCATTGTGATCCGACTTGAACATCGAGATGGTGAAGAAGTTCGTGCCGTACGCCCACGCGTCAAAATGCGTGAACGAATAGACCTGCTTGGTGGTCTTGCTGTCGATCGACCCATCCGGCCGGAACGACCACGCGCCCGGCTGCGACGCGCTGAAGATGTACGAGAACGTGACGCGGTTATCGATCACCAGGAAAAACGGAAGGTCGGGCGCCTTCTTGGCCGCCTTGACCGGCAGATCCGCCGCGTGAGCCTGACCACCGGTGGCCAGCGTAGCAAGTGACAGCGCCGCTGCTGCCATTGCCGTGTAACGAAACCACATCCTGAATACCCCCGAGTTTGGACACGTCAGTGAACGCGCTTGGGTGCGACACTTGCGCCGATCTCCCGAAGTGAGAAGCCTCAACTTTTCACATGACGTGCCGCTTGCTTCGGCAGCACGCGGCGATTCATCGCCGGACACTGCCAAGATTGCACACGCTGCGAGCCCGCACGGCAGGATCGCGTTGCCGAACATTCCCGATTGTTTTTGTTCGGATTTTCGGACCTCTGCCCGATGTACGGCCGGGCCGGAACGCTTGTCGCGGCCGCGGTCCTCAGGCATGGAGAGACCGACGCAGGATTGCTCAACTTCACGTCAAGCCTGCACCGCGGGTTCCGAATTGGTTCAAACCGTCACAAATTTGCAACAGACGCCATTGGGAGCCGCGACTGCGCCAGCCCGTCCGAAGCTGCTAGCGGCGATCGTCGCTCGAAAACGACGCGCCCTTCCCGGCACTGCCATGCTTGCCGAAGCGTTGGGCAAGGGATGACGCTTTTTCGCATCTTACGCGGCGGCTCAAACTGGCCCAGTATTGAGGCACTCCATCCCATGCAAGCGCATCAGCGAATGTTAGATCCGACGTCCAAAGGCCTGCATTCCGGCGAATCCCCGCTGCTTCAGACGGCCGGATTGACCAAACGCTACGGCGATTTCCTCGCCAACGATTGCATCGACATCGATATCTGGCCCGGCGAGATCCACGCACTGCTCGGCGAGAACGGCGCCGGCAAGTCGACGCTGGTGAAGGCGATCTACGGACTGATCCAGCCCAGCGCCGGCGAGATCCGCTGGCAGGGCGAGCGACTGTCCGGTCCCTCGGACGCGCGCCGCCGCGGCATCGGCATGGTGTTCCAGCATTTCTCGCTGTTCGACAATCTCACCGTCGCCGAGAACGTCGCGCTCGGCCTCGACGGCAAGGAGTCCTTCAAGCACATGTCGGCGCGCCTGGAGCAGGTGTCGAAACTTTATGGCCTTCCCCTCGATCCCCGGCGCGAGGTCTGGCAATTGTCCGTCGGCGAGCGCCAGCGCATCGAGATCGTCCGCGCGCTGATGCAGGACCCGAAATTCCTGATCCTGGACGAGCCCACCGCCGTCTTAACACCGCAGGAAGCCGACCAGCTCTTCATCGTGCTGGAGCGGCTCAAGGCCGAAGGGCGCGCCATCCTCTACATCAGCCACAAGCTCGAGGAAGTGAAGCGGCTTTGCGATACCGCCACGATCCTGCGCGGCGGCAGGAAGATCGCAACCTGCAATCCCAGGCTCGAGACCGCTGCCTCGCTCGCACGCATGATGGTCGGGGGCGACATCAAGGAGGTGAAGGCGGCATCGGCCCGGAAGACCACCGTGCCGCGCCTCGTCGTCAACGATCTTTCGCTCGCACCAGGCGAGGCGCATGGCGTACGGCTCGAGCACATATCGTTCGAGTTGAAGGGTGGCGAGATCCTTGGCATCGCCGGCGTTGCCGGCAATGGCCAGGACGAATTGTTCGCCGCGTTGTCCGGTGAGCGGCTGTCGAAGGATCCCGGCACAGTCGTGATCGAAGGCATCGCCGCCGGCCATCTCTCCATCACTCAGCGGCGCAAGCTGGGTGCCGCCTTCGTGCCCGAGGAGCGGCTCGGCCACGGCGCCGCGCCGCGCATGAAGCTGTCGGAGAACGCGCTGCTCACCGGACATGCCGCCAGCGGCATGGTCCATCGCGGCTTCATCGACACCGCGGCCACGCTGAAGACGGTCGACAGCGCGACCGAAAGGTTCGACGTGCGCAAGGCCAAGCGCGATCCTGAAGCAGGATCCCTCTCCGGCGGCAATTTGCAAAAGTTCATCGTGGGACGCGAGATCCTGCGCAAGCCCGCGGTACTGGTAGTGGGCCAGCCGACCTGGGGCGTCGATGCCGGCGCCGCCGCCGTGATCCGCCAGGCGCTGCTTGATCTCGCAACCGCGGGCGCCGCTGTGCTCGTGACCAGCCAGGATCTCGACGAGCTCTCGGAGATCGCCAACCGCATCGCCGTGATGTTCCACGGCAAGCTGTCTGCGCCGCTCGCCACGAGCGAGGCGAGCCGCGAAAAGCTCGGCCTGCTCATGGGCGGCAGCAGCCTGGAGCCGAAGGAGGCCGCGCATGCAGTTGGTGCTTGAGAAGCGCGCCGAACGCTCCAATACGATCGCGCTGGTCTCGCCACTGATCGCGATCGCGCTCACGATCGTGACCATGGTCATCCTGTTCGCGATCCTCGGCAAGAATCCGCTGCTCGCACTGCACGCCTATTTCATCGCGCCTTTGACCGACAGCTATTCGCTCCAGGAAATCGCGGTGAAGGCGACGCCGCTGGTGATGATCGCGATCGGGCTCTCGCTCTGCTATCTCGCCAATGCCTGGAACATCGGTGCTGAAGGACAATTCCTGATCGGCGCGGTCGCCGGGAGCTGGTTCGCGGTGAAGACGCAAGGCACGGACGCGGGCGCCTGGGTGCTGCCGGCCATGCTCGTGCTCGCTGCCGCCGCAGGCGCGCTCTATGCGCTGATCCCGGCTATCTGCAAGGTGAAGTTCGGGGCCAGCGAGATCCTGACAAGCCTGATGCTGGTCTATGTCGCCGACCTCCTCCTCGATTATCTCGTGCGCGGACCCTGGCGCGATCCGCACGGCTTCAACTTCCCGACCACGGCGGAGTTCGATCCCGTAGCGACGGTCCCGCTGCTGATCGAAGGCGGCCGGCTGCATCTCGGCTCCATCATCGTCCTGCTCGTCGTCGCGGCAGCGGCGATCCTGCTCGCTCGCACCATCAAGGGGTTCGAGATCCGCGTCGTCGGCGCCGCGCCCCGTGCGGCACGGTTCGGCGGCTTCAATGCCAACCAGCTGATCATCCTGACCTTCGCGGTCTCGGGAGCGCTCGCGGGTCTCGCCGGCATCATCGAAGTCGCGGGGCCCGTCGGACATCTCCAGCCCGGCATCTCGCCCGGCTATGGCTTTACCGCGATCATCGTCGCCTTCCTCGGTCGACTGAACCCGCTTGGAATATTAATTGCAGGTCTTTTCCTTGCCTTGACTTTTATTGGTGGCGAGCAGGCGCAGATCGCGATGAAGATTCCGTTGGACGTCACAAAGGTGTTTCAGGGCGTTTTGCTGTTCTACGTGCTCGCCTGCGATTCCCTGATCCTCTACCGCTTCAAGCTGGTGTCCTCGAACCAACAGGTGACCCGTGGAGTTGGTTGAGGCCATCATCCTCGCGGTGCTCGCCGCCTCGACGCCGCTGCTGATTGCGGCGACCGGCGAGCTCGTCGCCGAGCGCTCCGGCGTGCTCAACCTCGGCGTCGAGGGCATGATGATCGTCGGCGCGGCCTGCGGCTTTGCCGGTGCCTGGCTCACTGGATCGATTTTCATTGGCGCGCTGTTCGGCATCGTCGCGGGCACGATGATGTCGCTGATCTTCGCTTTGATGGCCCTCGGGCTCGCCGTCAACCAGGTGGCGACGGGTCTCGCGCTGACCATCTTCGGTGTCGGGCTGTCCGGACTGATCGGTGCCCGCTTCGTCGGCGAGCGCATCACCCCTGCAGTTCACCTTTCCATTCCAGGCCTCACCGACATCCCGCTGGCCGGCCGCGTGCTGTTCGGCGAGGATGCCTTCGTCTATGTCTCCGTTGCACTCGTCGTCGGCGTCTGGTGGTTCCTGTACCGCACGCGAGCAGGATTGATCCTGCGCGCCTGCGGCGACAACCACGTCTCCGCGCATGCGCTCGGCTACCCCGTGCTCCGCATCCGCACCTTCGCCGTGATGTTCGGCGGCGCCTGCGCTGGGCTCGCCGGCGCCTATCTGCCGCTCGCCTATACGCCGTTCTTCATCCCGGGCATGACCGCGGGTCGCGGCTGGATCGCGCTGGCGCTCGTAGTGTTCTCGTCCTGGCGGCCGGGCCGGCTCGTGGTCGGCGCCTATCTCTTCGGCACGGTGACGATCCTGCAACTGCATGCGCAGGGCTGGGGCGTTGGGATCCCCTCGCAGTTCATGTCGGCGCTGCCGTATCTCGCGACCATCATCGTTCTTGTCCTGCTCTCCCGCGCGCGCAGCGGCGGCTCGACCGCACCGGCCGCGCTCGGCACCGTGTTCGTACCTGACCGCTGAATTTCATTTCCGCGGCGTGCGCGATGGGGCGCGCGCGTTGCGGATCGTGGCTTTCCCCTGATGTTTGGAGATCGATGATGAGGAAATCATTTCTCGCGCTTGCTACCGGGCTCTTGCTCGCCGGGAGCGTCAGTGCAACCTCCGCCGCCGACAAGCTGAAGGTCGGCTTCATCTATCTGGGTCCGATCGGAGATCTCGGCTGGACCTATCAGCACGATCTCGCGCGTCAGGCGCTGGTGAAGGAACTAGGCGACAAGATCGAGACCACCTATCTTGAGAACGTGCCTGAAGGCCCGGATGCCGAGCGCTCGATCGAGCAGCTCGTGCGCGCCGGCAACAAGCTGATCTTCACGACTTCGTTCGGCTACATGGACCCGACGCTGAAGGTCGCCAAGAAATATCCGAACGTGCATTTCGAGCACGCCACGGGCTACAAGCGCAATCCGAACATGTCGACCTACTCGGCCAAGTGGTGGCAGGGCCGTTACATTCAGGGTCTGATCGCGGCCAAGATGTCGAAGTCGGGCGTGCTCGGCTATATCGGCTCATTCCCGATTCCGGAGGTCGTCTCCGGCATCAACGCGACGATGCTGGCGGCGCAGACCATCAACCCGAACATCAAGGCCAAGATCATCTGGGCCAACACCTGGTTCGATCCCGGCAAGGAGGCCGACGCCGCCAAGGCGCTGATCGACCAGGGCGCCGACGTCATCATGCAGCACACGGATTCGCCCGCCGCGATGCAGATTGCCAGCGAACGCGGCAAGCTCGCCTTCGGGCAAGATTCCGAGATGATCAAGTTCGGGCCGAAGACCCAGCTCACCTCGATCCTGGACACCTGGGGGCCCTACTACATCGAACGCGTCAAGGCCGAGCTCGCCGGAACCTGGAAGTCCGAGGACAGCTGGGGCGGCCTCGACAGCCACATGTTCGCGATGGCGCCCTATACCAACATGCCCGACGAGGTGAAGAAGATGGCGGAGGATGCCCAGGCCGCGATCACCGCGGGCAAGCTGCATCCGTTCAAGTGCCCGATCATTGGGCAGGACGGCAAGCCGGTGGAGTGCAAGGGCGGCGATCACCTCGACGACGGCCAGATTCTCGGCATGAATTTCTACGTCAAAGGCATCGATGATAAGCTGCCGGGCAAGTAGCACGCTTCTTGCTTTACCCAAATCACCTGCTCCTCGCGGAGGAGGTTCGGAGGGGGTGGCCAGAAGCACCCGGCACTTGTGGTCGCCCCCTCTTTCAATTTCTGCCCCTATGCGGTCTGCATGGCCCGCGCCGCCGAGCTGTGGCGGCGGATCAGGTCAGCGACATCCAGGCCCGGGACCGCGCCGTCGATCACGGCCCATTGTCCGGCCACCATCACCCGGTCGGCGCGATGCGCCCCGCATAGCACCAGCGCCGCCAGCGGATCGCCATGGCCGGAGAAGCGCAGCTCGTCGAGCTTGAACAGCGCGAGATCGGCGGCCTTGCCGACCGCGATCTCGCCGAGTTCCGGCCGGCCGACGCAGGCCGCCGAACCCCTGGTGGCCCAGCGCAACGCATCCTTGTGGCTGACCTTGGTCACGCCATAGCGCGCCCGTTGGAGCAGGAACGCGGCCCGCACCTCCTGCATCAGGTTCGAGCCGTCGTTCGAGGCCGAGCCGTCGACACCGATCCCGATTCCGACCCCGGCCTCCTCCATCTCGCACACGGGACAGCAGCCGGACGCCAGCAATTGATTGCTGCAGGCGCAATGGCTGATGGTCGTCCTTGCCTTCCCGAGACGCTTCATCTCGTCCGCGTTGAAGAAGATGCCATGGGCGAGCCACGTGCGCGCATTGAGCCAGCCGCATTGTTCGAGATAGTCGAGCGGGCGGCAGCCATACATCTGCTCGCAGAATTTGTTCTCGTCGTCGGTCTCGGCGAGATGGGTGTGGAGGCGCACGTCGAGTTTTTCAGCAAGACCGGCGGTGGCGCGCATCAGCGAGGTCGTCACGGAGAACGGCGAGCAAGGGGCCAGCGCGATCTGCACCATGGCAGCCGGACCGCGCTGGTGATGCTTCGCCACCACGCGCGCGCTGTCGGCGAGGATCGTGTCCTCGTCCTGCACGACGCTGTCGGGCGGCAGGCCGCCGTGGCGCTGCGACAGATTCATCGAGCCGCGCGTCAGCAGCACGCGCATTCCGAGCCGCTTTGCGACGCCGGCCTCGATATCGACCGCGTCCTCGAGCCCCGCGGGGAAGACGTAGTGATGATCGGTCGTGGTGGTGCAGCCGGAGAGCAGCAGTTCGGACATCGCCACGGTGACGCCGAGCTCGAGCGCTTCAGGCGTTAGCCGCGCCCACACCGGATAGAGCGCCTGGAGCCAGGGGAACAGCTCGCGGTCCATCGCCGCCGGAAGCGCCCGCGTCAGCGTCTGGTAGAAGTGATGATGGGTGTTGATCAGGCCCGGCAGCACGACGTGTTCGCCGGCATCGAACACCGCGACGTCAGCGGTCGCAGGCGTACTGCCGGCCGGGACGAGCTCGACGATCCGGCCGTCCTTCACCACGATGCCGCGCTCGGCACCATCGGCGAGGATGGCCAAGGGATCCTTGATCCAGATCGGCAATGAATCGCTCATGGTCCCGCTTCTCCTCACATCCGCTGACGGGGGCCCCCAAGGCGGAGGACGACTGCGTCCTTGCTCCGACTTGTTGTTGCCACTTGGCTCCCGTCTTGCAACACTTTCTCTTGGACGATTCACCCGACGGAAGCGCTGGCGCAGCCATGGATTTGAATACCATCACAGCGGTCGCCCATCCGCAAACGCGCACGCAGCTGCCCGCGTGGACGGCAGGCGATGCCTGGCTCGCGGGCGGCACCTGGCTGTTCTCGGAGCCGCAAACGCAGCTGACGCGGCTGATCGATCTCACCGACCTGAAATGGCCGGCGCTGACGATCACCGAGAGCCATCTCTCGATCGCCGCCACCTGCACCATCGCGGAGCTCGACGGACTTGCCTGCCCGCCTGACTGGCTCGCCGCGCCGCTGATCGGCCAGTGCTGCCGCGCCTTTCTTGCCTCGTTCAAGATCTGGAAGACCGCGACCGTCGGCGGCAATCTCTGCATGTCGCTGCCGGCGGGACCGATGATCTCGCTCACCTCCGCGCTCGACGGCGTCTGCACCATCTGGAAGGCCGGCGGGCGCGAGCAGAACGTTCCTGTCGTCGACTTCGTCACTGGCAACCAGCGCAATCGCCTAACGCCGGGCGACCTGCTTCGCCAGATCGACATTCCAATCGCCGCGCTGAAGCGCCGCACCGCATTTCGCCAGATTTCGCTGGCGCCGGTCGGCCGCTCGGCAGCGCTGCTCATCGGCAGCCTTGATATCGATGACTCGCTGACGCTCACGGTCACCGCATCGACCGTGCGGCCGATCCAACTGTCCTTTCGAGGGGTCCCGGCCGCAAGCACGCTGCGCGACGCGATCAAGCAGCAGATCACGGACGATCTGTACCACACCGACATCCACGGGCAGCCGCTCTGGCGCAAGCACATGACGCTTCGGCTCGCTGAAGAGATTCGCTGCGAGCTGCTGGGAGCGATGCCGTCATGAGCTTCGAGGTCAACGGAAAGTCGTTTGCGCAGACGCCGCGCGCCGGCCAGTGTCTGCGCACGTTCTTGCGCGAACTCGGCCATTTCGGCGTGAAGAAGGGCTGCGATGCCGGCGATTGCGGCGCCTGCACCGTGCTGCTCGACGGGGAGCCGGTGCATAGCTGCCTGATCCCGGCGTTCCGCGCCGAGAGACGCATTGTGACCACGATCGAAGGTCTGGGCGGAGAGAGCGGCACGCATCCGATGCAGCAGGCCTTCCTCGATGCGCAGGGCTTCCAATGCGGCTTCTGCACCGCCGGCATGATCCTGACCTGCGTCTCGCTGAACCAGGCTCAGCGAACCGATCTCGGCGCAGCGCTGAAGGGCAATATCTGCCGCTGCACCGGCTATCGCTCGATCGAGGATGCACTGCTCGGCAAGACCAATGTCGAGGCGAGTGTCGAGGCCGGTTCCGCCTTCGGCCGCAGCCTGCCGGCACCGGCGGGCCCTGACATCGTGCGCGGCACGGCCCGCTACACCTTCGACACCGCCATCGACGGCCTGCTGCGCATCAAGCTGCTGCGGTCGCCTCATGCTCACGCCAGGATCGTCGCGATCGACACGTCGGAAGCGCTGAGGATTCCCGGCGTGCACGCGGTGCTGACGTATGAGGATGCGCCGTCTGTCCTGATGTCCACTGCGCGGCACGAGAAGGACTGGATGGACCCAGAGGACACCCGCATTCTCGACGACGTCGTCCGCTTCATCGGACAGCGGGTTGCTGCCGTCGTCGCCGAGAGCGAAGCCGCCGCCGAAGAGGCATGCCGCCGGCTCAAGGTGGATTACGAGATTTTGCCCGCGCTCATCGATCCGGAGCAGGCGATGGCGCCTGGCGCACCGATCATTCACCCTGATCGAACCAGGGCGAACCGCATCGCCGATCCCCAGCGCAACCTTGCCGCTGAGACCCACGGCGAGTTTGGCGACGTCGCGACGGCGCTCCTGACGTCCGCGGTCACCTATGAAGGCACCTTTCACAGCCATCGCGTGCAGCATGCGGCGCTGGAGACCCATGGCGGGCTCGCCTGGCTCGATGCTTCGGGCGTGCTCAACGTCCGCACCTCGACCCAGGTGCCGTTCCTGACCCGCCGCGCGCTGTCCGAGATCTTTGAGCTCCCCATGGACAAAGTGCGTGTGTTCTGCGGGCGCGTCGGCGGCGGCTTTGGCGGCAAGCAGGAGATGTTCGTCGAGGACATTCTAGCGCTCGCCGCGCTAAGGACCGGACGTCCCGTGAAGCTGGAGCTCACGCGCGAGGAGCAGTTCATCGCGACCTCGACGCGGCACCCGATGCGGGTCCATATCAAGGCTGGCTCCGATGCGAGCGGCAAGCTCACCGCGCTTCAGCTCGATCTGCTCTCCAACACCGGCGCTTACGGCAATCACGCCGGCCCCGTGATGTTCCATGCGTTGGCCGAGTCCATCAGCGTGTATAATTGTCCGAACAAGCGGGTCGACGGCGCCGCTGTCTACACCAACACGGTGCCGGCGGGGGCGTTTCGCGGCTACGGCCTGCCGCAGGCGCTGATCGCTGTGGAAGCCGCAATCGACGAGCTGGCAAGGCAGCTCGGCATCAGCCCGTACGAGATGCGCCGGCGCAACATCGTGAGGGACGGCGACCCCATGCTGTCGCCGCCACCATCCGAATTTCACGACGTCGTCTATGGCTCCTACGGGCTCGACCAATGCCTCGATCTCGTCGAGCGCGCCATGCAGGCTGATGGCCCGCAGCCGGAGCTTTCGCCGGAATGGCTGATCGGCGACGGTATCGCTCTCACCATGATCGACTCGGCGCCGCCAGCGGGGCACATCGCCGACGCCACGATCGCGCTCAGCGAGGACGGCGGTTTCGACCTCACCGTCGGCACCGCAGAGTTCGGCAACGGCACCAGCACGGTGCACCGGCAGATTGCAGCGACCACGCTCGCGACCACCGTCGACAGAATCCGCCTGCGCCAGTCCGACACGGCCCATGGCGGCCACGACACCGGCGCCTACGGCAGCGCGGGCATGTTTGTCGCCGGCAAGGCGACTCATGCGGCTTCCATGCAGCTTGCGACCGAGCTGAAGGCGGCGGCCGCCGGTGCGTGGCTGTGCGACGTCCAGGCCTGTGTGCTCGAAGACAATGCCGTCGTCAGCGGCGTCCGGCGCATGCCCTTTACCGAATTGGTCAAGCTCGCGCGCGAACGCGGACAGCCATTCGCGAGCAGCGGCAATTCCGAGGGCACGCCGCGTTCGGTCGGCTTCAACGTCCAGGGGCTTCGTATCGCCGTGAACAAGGGCACCGGCGAGCTCAGGATTCTCAGGAGCGTGCAGGCGGCGGACGCTGGAATCGTCGCCAATCCCATGCAGTGCCGCGGTCAGGTCGAAGGCGGCGTCGCGCAGGCGCTCGGCGCCGCGCTCTACGAGGAGATGGTGATCGACGCGAGCGGCCGCGTCACCAACCCGAAATTCCGCGACTACCACCTGCCCTCTTTCGCCGACGTGCCGCGCACGGAGGTGTACTTCGCCGAGACGTGCGACACGATCGGGCCGCTTGGCGCTAAGTCGATGAGCGAGAGCCCGTACAATCCGGTTGCCGCCGCGCTCGGCAACGCGATTGCCAATGCCACCGGCATCCGCTTCACCGCGCCACCCTTCAAGCCGGATCGGCTGTTTCCGGCGCTGCACGACAAGTTCGGCAGCTAACTGCCACGATAGGTCGAATAGCTCCAGGGCGTGACCAGCAACGGCACGTGGTAATGGCCTTCCGGCTCGCTGATCGCAAAGTGCAGCGGGATTTCGTCGAGGAACGGCGGATCGGACAGCGGCACATTGCGTCCGGCATAATATTTGGCAACGTTGAATCTGAGCTCGTAGCGGCCGATCGGCAACGGGCGGCCGCCGATCAGCGGATGATCGGTGCGACCGTCCGCATTGGTGACCCCCCGCGCGATGACGCGGCTCTCGCCGAGGCTCGCGAGTTCCACCAGCTCAATCGGGATGCCGGCCGCGGGCTTGCCAATGTGATTGTCCAGCACATGCGTCGACAACCGGCCATGCACCTTCAGCTTGTCGTCGGCAATGACGAGCTGATCCAGCCGGAGCGCCGAAATGCGACCGATCTCCTCGATCGCACGCCGCGTCTCGGTCTTTGCGATATTGCGCAACCGGACCTCGAAGTCGCGCAGCACGGACTCTTTGGTGTGGCGGCGCACGCAGACGATATAGGGGAAGCCGAACTTGTCGCGATAGGCGTTGTTGACGCGCCCGAACGCCGCGTACTCGGCCTCCGACAGCCGGTCGAGCCCAGCGCTGTTCTGCTCGTCAGTTGATTCCGCCGTGAGCCCTGCCGCGCGCTGGGTCTTGTTGGCGAGATCGGGATGCGCCCGGATCAGCGCCAGTTGCGCCTCCGGCTCGGCGCTCTGGATCGCCGCCATCAACGCTGTGTGCAACTGATTGATGCCGGCGAACGGCCGCTTGCCAGCGAGCTGCTCGGCGATCCACGGCGAGTATTCGACGACGTTGGCGAGCGCCGCGACGAAATCGGCGTTGCTTGCTGCGTTGAGATCGGCCAGCGAGATCTGTGACATTCCTTATCCGACCTCGAATGCGTCGGCCGCCAGATGCGCATGCTTGTCGTGCCAGTGCTGCGCGATCTGCAATCGGGTCGGCACCCAGACGCGCTCGTGCTTGCCGATGTAATCCAGGAAGCGGATCAAACCGGCGGCGCGGCCGGGCCGCCCGGCGAGGCGGCAGTGCAGGCCCACCGACATCATCTTCGGCGCGCTCTCGCCTTCGGCATAGAGCACGTCGAAGGCATCCTTCAGATAGGTGAAGAACTGCTCGCCTTCGGCAAAGCCCTGCGGATTGATGAAGCGCATGTCGTTGGCGTCGAGCGTATAGGGAATGATGAGCTGCTTGCCGCTCGCACCCTTGATCCAATAGGGCAGATCGTCGGCATAGGAATCGCAGAGATAGAGGAAGCCGCCTTCCTCCATCAGCAGACGGTTGGTGTTGATCGAGGAGCGCCCGGTGTACCAGCCGAGCGGACGCGAACCGGTGGCTTCTGTGTGGACGCGGATCGCCTCCGCGATCTCGGCGCGCTCCTGCGCCTCGGTCATGTCCTTGTGCTCGATCCATTTCAGGCTGTGGCTGGCGATATCCCAGCTCGCCTCCTTCATCGCCGCCACGATCTCGGGATTGCGCTTCAGCGCGGTGGCGACGCCGAACACCGTGGTCGGCCAGTTGCGCGCGGTGAACATCCGCCACAGTCGCCAGAATCCGGCGCGCGAGCCATATTCGAACATCGACTCGATATTGGCGTGGCGCTGACCCGGCCAGGGCTGCGCGCCGAGAACGTCGGACAGAAAGGCTTCCGAGGCGCGGTCGCCGTGCAAAATGTTGTTCTCGCCGCCTTCCTCGAAATTGACGACGAACTGCACCGCGACGCGTGCGTCACCAGGCCATTGCGGGTGCGGCGGGTTGCGGCCGTAGCCGCGGAGATCGCGTGGGTAGCTTGTATCGGCCACTCAGGCTTCCTCGAAACGGATCGGCAGCGCGCCTTTCCACAGCACGCTCTTGCCCAGCGTCGCCAGGTTCTCCAGCCCCGAGGTCAGCGTGATGAAATGGTTGCCGGCGAGCTGGCCCATCTTGCTCGCGAACTGCACGCCGCCGTAAGCGAGAAGGATCTCGGTCTCGCTGATGCCGCCGGGATAGAGAATGATCTGGCCGGGCGCGGGATAGCTGGTGTGGTTCTCGTAGCCGACGCCGAAGTCGAGATCACCGAGCGGCATCCACACGCCCTCGCCGCTCCAACGCACATGGATGATGTGGCTTTCGAACGGCAGCGCCTTGCGGAAGGCGGCGACGGTCTTGGGTGCCAGCTGCTCCTCGAAGCGGGCATCGAAAGTGAAATCGCCCGCACGGATAACGAGTTTGCCCATCTCATCTCTCTGGGTCGGGCCAGTGGCCCACGAAACCTTTGAAGCAAAGAGCACTCCCGACAGCTTCGCGCAAGTGCGCGGCAACGTCACCTGCGGTCGTAGGACCAGCCGAAAATGCCGCTCCGCCGCGTCTCCGGTTCCGGCCCGGCGGCAGGCGGCGGCGCCTCCTTCAGTTCCGCTTGCGGCGGCGCCGGTAGGGTCTCGCACGTCATGGCGTAGACCAGCTTGCCATCCGCGGTACGCCGATCGGGGCACAGGGATCGGGACGCGTCTTCGTGGTCTTCGGCGCTTTGGCTTGCGCCGCTGACGGGGACACCATCAGCAGCAGGACCTCACAGGGACTACCCGCCCTGCCCTCCCATCTCGTACCGACGCTGCCGCGTCCACCGCAAGCCCGGCTCGCGAGCGTGACGACCACAAGATCGCCCCTCTTGGATGAGCCGGGATGGACGACATATGCGCCAAAACCGAATTTCGGTAAGGTGGAATGTTTTTACGCGAGTGGATTGACAGAGTGCGACACAGGCCCGACCCCTAGGTTGGATGAAGCGCAGCGACATCCGGGTTTCCCCAAGCAATGTCCGGAGTAGGCTGCGCTGACCCGGGCTACGGGAGCACCAACGCATCAAAAAAGGGCGACACAAGCACCGCCCTTTCGTGCAACCCAATCCAGGTAGCGTCGAAAACCGTCGCTCGACGTGGCCGGTACTAGTAGCCGGGATCGTAATAGAACGGACTGCCGCCGCCATAATAACCCTGACCGCCGTAATAGCCTTGCCCCCCGTAGTAAGGACGCGAGCCGTAATAATAGCGGTTCTCGTAATAGTCTCGGCGCCGGCTCTCGGCGATCGCACCACCGATCACGCCCGCCGCAAGGCCCATGAAGGCGAGACCGGCAGCGTTCGGGCCGCGCCGATAGTAGCGACGGCGGGCTGCGCTGAAATCGGTGACGTCGGAGGAGCCCTGCCCGGCGGTGACAGGCTTCGCGGATGCCGGTTCAGCCGGCGACGCCGCAGCCGAGGGCGACGCGGAGCTTGCGACCAATGCCAGGCTAGTGAACGCGGCCAGCACCATGTTGCGGCCGGCTGCAGAAATCATGGCTCTAACAGTCATTTTGACCTTCCTATGCCCTTGCCTGAGTTCTTGCCCAATGAAGAGATATGCAACCCTGTTTAATGCGCAAACCATTGAGATGGTTTCACGTTCGCGGCAATCTGCCACGCTTTGAACGATTGTAAATCAACGGCCAAATCGTAGCTTGAACCATCGAACCTGAGCGGATAATGAACAGCCGCGCCTTTTTCGGTCGCCGTAAGCGTTTTACGTGAACCAACGCATCAACCGACGCTGTCGGGATCGATGCCATTTGCAGGTTCACCGTGATCGACGCGTCCTTTTCCCCTAGAGAATCAGATGATTGCGGTTCGCAAACTGCCGGCGCGCTATGCGCCGATCGTGATGCCATTTGTGCTGTCCATCCTTATGACGGCCGTGGTGTCGGTCATTTCCACGCTTCGAAGCCTCGGCCCAACGCCGGCATTCCTCGCGACGTGGCCAGGCGCCTGGGCGCTGTCCTGGCTGGTCGCCTTTCCGACGCTGCTCTTGGTACTGCCGATGGTCCGGCGCATCGTGAGGCTGCTCGTCGCGTCCCCATCTCAACCAGGCGGATAACCGGCGCGGACGGCGGTGGACCCGCCGTCCCGCCTCCAAGCGACTTTACGACAGCGCACCGAGCACGCCGCGCGTGGCCTTGTCGATCTCCTCGACATAGCGGCGGCGGGCGAAGGTTTCGGTGAGGAAGCCGACCACCTTGCGGCTGTCGGTGGAATCGACCACCGCCAGCATTTCGGCCTCCGCCTCGTCGAACACTGCCATCGCCGACTTCACGTTCATTTCCGGAATCAGCACGATGTCGATCAGGCGGGCGAGCTCGATCACCTGGATCTCGTCGGCGATGGTATCGAGGTCGCCGGAGAACAAATCCGGCAGCAGGACGAGGCCGACATATTCGTCGGCATTGTTGACGATGACGATTCCCGGCCGCGAGCCCAGCGCGAATTCGCGGCGCACCGCGGCGATCGTCGTGGTCGAGGGCACCTTGCCGACGTCGGAGCGCATCAGCCGCTCCACGGTGAGATTGCGCAGCCAGCCGACGTCGTTGGCGCTGCGTATGGTTTCGCCGCGCAGATGCAGGCGCCAGGTCGAGAAGGAGTGACCGAACATGAAGCGGACGCAGATCGAGGTGACGATGCAGCCGGCGAGCACCACGGCGGTGACGTCGACATTGCGGGTCATCTCGAGCACCAGGAACGACATGGTCAGGGGGCCGCCGACGATGGCGACACCGAGCGTCGCCATGCCCGTCAGCATCGCGACCAAGGGATCGATCGCAAAATTCGGACTGATCAAGAGCAGCACCGCGGCAAAGAACTTGCCGATCAGACTGCCGACGAACAGCGAGGCGAAGAACAAGCCGCCGCGGAAGCCCGAGGCGAGCGAAATCAGGCAGGCGGTCACCTTCAAGGCGATGATCAGCGCGATCATGCCGATCGCCATCTCGTGAAAGAGATCGAGCACCATGGCGCCATGGCCGGCCGCCAGCACCTGCGGCGTGACGATCGCGAAACCGCCGACAATGAGGCCGCCAAACACCGGCCGCAGCCAAACCGGCAGCCATTTGAATAGCCGCTCGAACATCGGCGAGGAGCGCATCACGGCGATGCCGACGCCGCTGGTGATGAGCGCGAGCCCGATCAGCGCCAGGTATTGCTCGACGCCGACGGCGCTGACCTTGGGTATCTCCAACGAATAGGGCGCGCCGCCGAGCCACTGCGCGGTCAACGCGCCGGCGAGCGAGGCAGCCAGGATCGGCGCCGCGCTGCCGACCGAATAAACGCCGACGATCAGCTCACAGGCATAGAACGCGCCCGTGATCGGCGCACCGAACGCCGCCGCGATCGCCGCGGCAGCGCCGCAACCGACCATCAGGCGCAGATCGTTGCGGCGCAGATTGAAGAACTTGCCGAACAACGAGGCGATACCCGAGCCGATCTGGGTGTAGCCGGCCTCGAGGCCGACGGACGCACCGCAACCGTTCGAGATCAGCGTCTGGCTCGACACCACCACGCTGTCGCGCATCGACAGATTGCCGCCACGCAGCGCATTCGCCTCGATCGGATCGACCGCGCTCGAAATCTTCATGCGCCGCCGCGACCATTCCATGATGCCGAGCGCAAGCCCCCCGAGCGCAGGCGCGAGCAGCGCGGCCCAGGGACTCACATAGGCGTTGGACGAGAGGCGCACGTCGATGGGGATGCCGTAAATCACCACATGCGCGATCTGCGCGATCTCGGCCATCAGCGTCACGACCGCGCCGGCCAGCGTGCCGATCACCAGCGCCAGCGGGATCAGGTAGAACTCGTTGCTGCGCAACAGGGCGCGGAGCCGAACCATGGTGCGGTTCGTCCCCTTGCCATCGACGAGATGCCTGATCCGCACGAACACCTTCTGTCCTACTCTTCCGACAGGCCGTAGCCGGCCATGCGCTGGCGGACCCGCTCGATCTCGTCGCTCGGAAGCAACGGCGGTTGTCCGATCTGGAGGCAGCCGTGATATTGCCGCGCCAGTGTCTCGACCTCCACCGCCAGCCACATTGCCTTGTCCAGCGTCTTGCCGATCGCGATCATGCCGTGATGGTCGAGCAGGCAGGCAAGCCGCCCCTCCAACGCCCGCACAGCATGGTCGGATAGCTCCACGGTTCCGAACGTCGCATAGGGCGCGCATCGGATGCTGTCGCCGCCCGCCGCCGCGATCATGTAGTGCACCGGCGGAATCTCCATGCCCATGATCGCCAGGATGGTGCAATAGGTCGGATGAGCGTGCACGACGGCGTTGACGTCCGGCCGCGACTTCAAGATATCGCGATGAAACCGCCATTCGCTCGACGGCTTTTGATCGGCCGCGTGTGCGCCGTCCATGGCCATGAAGACGATCTGGTCCGGCATCATGGCCTCATAGGGCACGCTTGTCGGCGTGACCAGAAGCCCGTCCACATGCCGGACAGAGATATTGCCCGAGGTGCCCTGGTTGATACCGAGCGCGTTCATGCGCCGGCAAGCGTCGATGATAGCCTGTCTCTTGGCGAGCTCGTCCGCAGTCATCGACATCCCGATTTCCTGACGCTGGGCTTGTTAGACCGGAAGTACGTCAAAGCAACATGGCAGTGCAAGCGAAAGCGGCCCGGATCCGGTATCGCCTTGGCGAGGCTCCTGCCAAACCACGAAATGGACGACAGAATCAATGGATTCACCTGATATCGCAGTCCTACGACAGGCTGGTCCGAACGGCCACAATCCCGTTGAGCACGAACTGCACGGAATAGGCGGCGAGCAGCATGCCGAGGACGCGCGAGAGCACGGCGTTTCCGGTGCGGCCCAAGGTGCGCGCGATCAGGTGAGCCGAGACGAAGCACAGCATGCAGAGCAGGCAGACCGAGAGGACGACCGCGATGATGATCGCGAGCCTCGCCCCGTGGCCGGCATCGCCTGACAGGAGCAGCGTGGTCGCAATCGCGCCGGGGCCCGCCATCATGGGAATGGCCAGGGGAAATACCGCGACATCGGAGACGTGCTCGGCCGTCGCCTTGTCGGCCTCGCGGGCCTCGCGATGCGGACGATCGCCGAAGATCATCTGGTAGGACACGCCGAACAGCAGCAGCCCGCCGGCGATCTGGAAGGCGGGGATGCCGATCCCGAGTTGGCGGAGCAGCCAGTTTCCGACCAGCGCGATCACCACCAGGATCGAGGCCGCGATCAGCGGCGCGCGCCAGGCGATCGTACGCTTGGCAGTGTCGGGCATGCCAGCCGTAGCAGCCAGAAACGCCGGCACGAGACCAACGGGATCGACGACCAGCAGCAGCGTCACGAAGGCGGACAGGGAGAAATCAATCATGAGGGTTTCTCCCGGTGGACTTATTCAAGCGCCCAGCAATAACAAAAGTTAAGAGCGGTGCGGGGCAAAAAGATCAAGCAGTTCAATTGCAAAGCAACCATTCTCCACGATTGCCGTTGCACTTGTCATCAAGACACAAACAGAAGCACCGAGACAATTGCACGAGCCCCGTTCCAGAATTGATCCGCACGATCCCGTCGCCTGCAGCCGCTGGGCACTTCGATTAGGGACAAACGTCCGAGAACTCAAGGCTGCGATCCATCAATTCGGCAGCGCCGCAGACGCGGTTGCTTACGGTCTTCAGCAGTGGCGGCGCAGCGCATCGCGTGGCCAATGGCAAGGCCGCAGCGGCGCGCCACAGGTGGGCATTCTCTCCGATTCCATGATTGCGCGCGGCGAACAGCTCGCCTCGGTCGCCTTGACCTGCGTCAGCGCAATCGGCCTCGTCGCGGGCGCGGTGCCGCGGGTTCTGCCCGCAGCGCCCGAAGCAGATATCGATGCTTACCTCGACGGCCTCGACGGCCTTCTCGTCGGTGGCGGGCAGACCAATGTCCATCCCTCCCGCTATGGGCAAACGGCTGACGAGGCGCGCGACGGCCCGTTCGATGAATTCCGCGATGAGGTCGC
The DNA here is from genome assembly GCF_023073355.1 of Bradyrhizobium sp. 199. Taxonomy (GTDB): domain Bacteria; phylum Pseudomonadota; class Alphaproteobacteria; order Rhizobiales; family Xanthobacteraceae; genus Bradyrhizobium. Next base: position 67,177 of record NZ_JADPJI010000005.1, on the reverse strand, counting down.
ACTTCGCCTGATCCCGAGGACGCTTTCGCGGGGCATCCCCGCACTTTTTATCTGCCGCGGCATCCAGGAGCTGAACGTCGCCCTTGGCGGCACGCTGATAAAGGAGCCGGATGATCTGCCCGAGGATAAACGCCACGGCACGCCGAAAGCAGACAATGAGGATGCCCGCTACCGGCTGCGGCAGAAGGTGACACTGCGCAAGGGTGGCATGTTGCAGCAGATCTGCGGCGAGGACGACCTCCTGGTGAATTCGCTGCACAGCTTCCTGATCGCCGATCTGGCTCCGGGCCTCGTCGCGGAAGCCGTGGCCGAGGACGGCGCGATCGAAGCCGTCAGCGTCGAAGGCGCGAGCGGCTTTGCACTCGGCACCCTCTTTCATCCGGACTATTGGGCAAGCACGGACCGTGCATCGGCGCGCATCCTCTCGGCCTTTGGAGACGCGGTTCGCCAGCGTGCGAAGACGCAAGGGGCAGCCTAGACATGCATCGCTACCGCTTCGGCATCGAGGAAGAGTACTTTCTGGTCAATCGCCAATCGGCGGCCCCACGCTCCGAACTGCCCAAGCCTTACATGGTTGTGGCCCAGAAACGCCTCGGCGAGCGCCTGACCACCGAAATCCTGCAATCGCAGATCGAGGTGGCGACGCCGCCGCTGGCATCTTCGGCGGACGCGATCGCGGAGCTTGCGCGATACCGCTCGGTTCTGGCCGAGGTCGGCAAGGACCACGGCGTCGGCATCATCGCCGCAGGCACCCATCCGCTGGCCCAGCCGCAGCAGCAACGCATGACGCAAAAGCGCCGCTACAGCAAAGTCATCAGCGACCTCGGAATGGTCGGCCTCGGCAACCCGATCAGCGGATTGCACGTCCATGTCGAGGTGCCCGAGCCTGATCAGCGCGTCGAGATCATGCATCGTCTGGTGCCGTTCCTGCCGCTGCTGCTGGCGCTCTCGACCTCGTCGCCGTTCTGGTGCGGCTATCCCACTGGATTGCTGGGCTACCGCAATGCCGCTAACGACGCCCTGCCCCGCACCGGCTTCCCCGAGATGTTTCGGAACCTTGCTGAATACGAGACCTATGTGAAGACGTTGGTGGACGCAGGCATCGTCCCCAACGCGACCTATGTCTGGTGGGCGCTGCGGCCCTCGCTGCAGCATCCGACTCTCGAACTGCGCATCACCGACTGCTGCACAGCGATCGCGGATTCGGTGGCGATCGCGGCGCTATTCCGCGCCCTCGTCCGGCACGCCATCCATCATCCCGATCTGAATGCCACCTATTCGGCGGTGCACCGCGCGCTGATCGAGGAAAACCGCTGGCGCGCCCAGCGCTATGGAACCGACGGCACCTACATCGATCTGGTGTCGTTCGAACCGGTTTCGTTCAGGAGCTGGCTCGAGGCGGTGATCGCGAAGCTGGCGGGCGACATCGCGCACTTGGGCATCGAAGACGACATCCAGCATCTCAAGACCATTCCCAAGCGCGGCACTTCGGCGCATCTTCAGCTCGAATATTTCCGCGGCCTGAGGAAATTCGGCCGGTCGCCATGGGAAGCCATCGGCGACGTGACGAAATGGCTGCGGACCTCGACTGAGGCGGGTGATTTCACCGCGCGGGGCAGCGAGCCGAAGGGAGCGCCGTTACGGCAGTCAATGCCGGATCTGGTCTGACGCGGCGGTGGGCGGTCGGATGGAACGACGTTTCGGTCGCCGACTTAGCTCAGCATGATCGCAATGGACATCGGTGGAGACCAATCATGAGCGATAACGGAGTTAGCATGCTGCTGGGTCACGCCTCGGCCCAAATGCTTTGGCTCTGGTTCATCGGCGCGTTCGTGCTCGGCGGCGTCCTCGTCTATGGCGTGATGAAGGCCGGCCACCTGCGCGGCGGCGAGCGCGCACGGCTCGATCGCGCGACGGAGGAGCGGCAGCGCCAGGAAGATCCCCACAAGCGCCCGACCTGAGCGACCGAACGCCGGTTGCAGTTTGGAACTTTCGTTCGTCAAACGGCTTTGATCGCCTGAGGATTGAGGAGGGCGAGGCCCTCCCGTGTCACCTCATGAGGAGGACGTATGGCTAAAAAAGCGAAGAAGCGCACAAGCAAGAAGACCGCGGCGCGGCGGCCGCGTCAGGCGCCAAAAATGCTCAGCGACCTGTTTCTGGAGACGCTGAAGGACATCTATTTCGCCGAAAACAAGATCATCAAGACCTTGCCCAAAATGGCGAAGGCAGCGCAGTCGAAAGAGCTGGCCGCCGCCTTCAACAAGCACCTGCGCGAGACCCAGGGCCAGGTCAAGCGGCTGGACCAGATCTTCAAGATGCTGGGCAAGCCTGCACGCGGCAAGCCCTGCGAAGCCATCAACGGCATTACCGACGAGGGCGCCGAGATCATGAAGGAGTTCAAGGGCGCGCCGGCGCTTGATGCGGGACTGCTCGCGGCCGCCCAGGCGGTCGAGCATTACGAGATCTCCCGCTACGGTACGCTGCGCACCTGGGCCGAGGAGCTCGGCATGCAGGACGCAGCAAGGCTGTTGCAGGCGACGCTGGACGAGGAAGAGGCGACTGATCACACGCTGACGGAGCTCGCGACCTCCGTGATCAATCTCGAAGCCGAAGAAGAGTATCGCGCCGCGGCCTGATGAGTTGCGCCTGCCCTACGGAACGCCGCGGCCTATGCCGCGGCGTTTGCTTTTCGGATCGCATGATCTGCATGGCACGTCCGCGCCGCCGGGCTGGCATTCCCGGGAACCAGCCCCATATGCTGACTTTCCCACCGCCGAGCCTCCATCATGCAACCGAAAAATCCCCTCGACTGGATGCTGTCCGAAGCCCTGGACTCGCTGACGCGCGCCGAACGGCTGCGCCAGCAGTTCGGCCGCCAGGAAGCCTGCTGGGAGCCGCCGATCGACGTGCTCGAGACCGAGCGTGAGCTCCTGATCCTGGTCGCGCTTCCCGGCGTCAATCCCGACAATGTCGAGACTGTCATCCATGACGGGGTGCTCGTCATCTCCGGCCAGCGCACCCTTCCGCCGGAGCTTCGCAACGCCCGCATCCATAGGCTCGAGCTGCCGCAGGGGCGTTTTGAGCGCCGCATTGCATTGCCCCTCGGCCGCTACGTCATCAGCCGCTTCGTGATGGACGGCTGCGTCGCGCTGCGCCTTGCCAAATCCTGAGGTCGATCATGGCCACCGAACAGATGAACAACGAACAGAACAATAACGAAGTGAAGATCCCCGACGACGCGCTGATCGTCATCCCCGTGCGCGAGATGGTGCTGTTCCCCGGCGCCATCGCCCCGATCACGATCGGCCGTGCCAAGTCGATCGCCGCCGCACAGCAGGCGCTGCGCGAGCAGCGGCCGGTCGGCATCGTCCTGCAACGCAGCCCCGAGATCGAGGAGCCCGGACCGGACGACCTCTACCGGGTTGCGACCATCGCCAACATCGTGCGCTACATCACCGCGCCCGACGGCACCCACCACATCGTCTGCCAGGGCGTGCAGCGCGCGCGCATCCTCGACTTCCTGCCGGGAACGCCATTCCCGGCTGCGCGTATCCAGCAGATCCCCGAGCCCACCACGACATCGCCCGAGATCGAGGCGCGCGCGCTTAATCTGCAGCGCCAGGCGATCGAGGCGATCGAGCTGCTGCCGCAGGCCCCGCCCGAGCTCGCGGCCATGTTCCAGGGCACCACCGCGCCCGGCGCGCTGGCGGATCTGGCGACCTCGTTCATGGACATCAAGCCGCAGGACAAGCAGGAGGTGCTTGAGACCATCGACCTCGCCTTGCGCGTCGAGAAGGTGTCGAAGCATCTGGCCGAGCGGCTGGAGGTGCTGCGCATCTCCAACGAAATCGGCCAGAAGACTCGCGCCAGCTTCGACGAGCGGCAGCGGGAGGCGATCCTGCGCGAGCAGATGGCGACCATCCAGCGCCAGCTCGGCGAAGGCGACGGCAAGGCGGCCGAGGTCGCCGAGCTGACGTCTGCCATTGCCAAGGCCAACATGCCTCCCGAGGCAGACGCGCACGCCAAGAAGGAGCTGCGCCGCTACGAACGGATGCCTGAGGCCGCCGGCGAAGCCGGCATGGTCCGTACCTATCTCGACTGGCTGATCGAGCTGCCCTGGGCCCTGCCCGCGGAGAAGCCGATCGACATCAAGGAGGCCCGAGCCATTCTGGATGCAGACCATTTCGGCCTGGAGAAGATCAAGAGCCGGATCATCGAATATCTGGCGGTGCGCAAGCTCGCGCCGCAAGGCAAGGCGCCGATCCTGTGCTTCGTCGGCCCGCCTGGAGTCGGCAAGACCTCGCTCGGCCAATCCATCGCGCGTGCGATGGACCGCCCCTTCGTGCGCGTCAGCCTGGGCGGCGTGCATGACGAGGCCGAGATCCGCGGTCACCGGCGCACCTATATCGGCGCGCTGCCGGGCAACATCATCCAGGGCATCAAGAAGGCGGGCAGCCGCAACTGCGTCATGATGCTGGACGAGATCGACAAGATGGGCCGCGGCGTGCAGGGCGATCCATCGGCTGCCATGCTTGAGGTGCTCGACCCCGAGCAGAACGGGACATTCCGGGACAATTACCTGGGCGTGCCCTTCGACCTGTCGCGCGTGGTGTTCATCGCGACCGCCAACATGCTCGACCAGATCCCCGGTCCGCTGCTGGACCGCATGGAGCTGATCAGCCTCACCGGCTACACCGAGGACGAGAAGCTGGAGATCGCGCGCCGCTATCTGGTGCGGCGGCAGCTCGAGGCCAACGGCCTCTCGGCGGAGCAGGCCGAGATCGAGCCGGAGGCGCTGAAGCTGGTGGTCAAGGGTTACACCCGCGAAGCCGGCGTGCGTAACCTCGAGCGCGAGGTCGGCAAGCTGTTCCGGCATGCCGCGGTGCAGGTCGCCGAGGGCACGGCTGCCAAGGTCGTTGTGACGCCGAAGGACATCGCCACCGTGCTCGGCCAGCCGCGCTTCGAAGGCGAGATCGCACAGCGCACCAGCATTCCGGGCGTGGCCACCGGCCTTGCCTGGACGCCTGTTGGCGGCGATATCCTGTTCATCGAAGCGTCTCGTGTCCTTGGCAAGGGCGGGATGATCCTGACCGGCCAGCTCGGCGAGGTCATGCGCGAGAGCGTGCAGGCTGCGCTGACGCTGGTGAAGAGCAAAGCGCCGCAGCTCGGCATCGACCAGTCGCTGTTCGAGAAGAGCGACATCCACGTTCACGTCCCGGCGGGGGCAACTCCGAAGGACGGGCCGAGCGCGGGCGTTGCGATGTTCACGGCGCTGACGTCCCTGCTCACCAACCGCACGGTGCGCAGCGACACCGCAATGACCGGCGAGATCTCGCTGCGCGGCCTGGTGCTGCCGGTCGGCGGCATCAAGGAGAAGGTGGTCGCAGCCGCGGCCGCCGGCCTGAAGCGGGTGATGCTGCCGGCGCGCAACAAGCGGGACTATGACGACATCCCGAAGAGCGCGCGGGACAACCTCGAATTCATCTGGCTGGAGCGCGTCGACGAAGCCATCGCCGCGGCGCTCGAGCCGGTCGAGGCCCAAGCCCATGCGCAAGTCGACGCGAAGGTCGAAGCGGCGGAGTGACTGCGATGAACAAACTGTTGGAAAAAGCGAAGGATGCGACGGCAACGCAGCGGCTGCGCCAGTCGCTCGATCGCGCGATCGACGGGGTTCGCGATGCGCTGGCGGCGCCCGGGCCGCAGCTTCAACCCATTCCTATCAGGGTGAAGCGCCGCAAGGGTTGAGCCCTCCGTCTCAAGTCCTCGCGGCTGCCCCAAACAAAAGGCCCCCTCTACCCAAGGGGGCCCTTTGCCTCGTTAGCCCACCGCGTCCTTGGCGGCCTTGACCGGACGGGCGCGGACGATCTTGCGGGCCGGCTTGGCCTTGAACATCATCTCTTCACCCGTGAACGGGTTGGTGCCCTTGCGTGCCTTGGTCGCGGGCTTCTTGATGACCACGAACTTGGCGAATCCCGGCACCAGGAACAGGCCGTTCTTCTTGAGCTCCTTGTGACCGACGTCGGTCAGCGTCTCCATGACGCTCTTGACGTCGCGCTTGGAAAGCTCGGTGGTGGTCGCAATCTTTTCGATCAGCTGCGATTTGGACATTTGGGTTGCCATCGTGTCTCCTCTGATTCGTGACGGCTGCATATTAGACCAACCGGCGAAGGCCTATAGCCTTCTGCACAGTTTTGTCGCGGTTTTACGGGCTTTTTTGGCCCTCTGCGGCAAAAAACCCTGCTTTTTAGCTACTTCCGGAGCGGGAGAAGCCTCAGGCAGCGGATTTTGCCTTGTTTCAAAGGCCCGCACGCAGCCTGCTAAAGCTGATTCGCTGCTTTCGACAAGCGACGACCGGCCTCTTGTATGAGGCCGGTCGCGTTTCACCCTGGAAAATAAGGCTAGATGCGCTCGATGATGACGGCGGGCGCCATGCCGCCGGCGGCGCACATGGTGACGAGACCACGCTTGAGATCGCGCCGTTCGAGCTCGTCGAGCACGGTGCCGATCAGGATCGAGCCGGTGGCGCCGATGGGATGGCCGAGGGCGATCGAGCCGCCATTGACGTTGACCTTGGCGCGGTCGAGCTTGAGGTCGCGGATATATTTTTCCGCCACCACCGCAAAGGCCTCGTTGATCTCGAACAGGTCGATGTCATCAATGGTCAGGCCCGCCTTCGCCAGCACCTTGCGCGTGGCCGGCACCGGCGCGTTCAGCATCAGGGTCGGCGAGTCCCCCATGTTCGCCATCGCGACGACACGGGCGCGGGCTTTAAGGCCATGCGCCCTGGCGTAAGCGGGCGAGGCCAGCAGGATCGCGGCGGCACCATCGACGACGCCCGAGGAGTTGCCGGCGTGGTGCACGAAGTCGATGTTCAGGTCCGGGTACTCCTGCAGGATCAGGCCGCGATAGGTTGTGCCCTTGTCGTCGAGGGCGTAGTCGGCGACCGCGGGGAATGCCGGCTTCAGGCTGCTGAGGCCCTCCATCGTGGTCTGCGGCCGCGGATACTCCTCGTGGTCGAGCGCGAGGCTGCCGTCCTCGCGGTGGACGGGCACGAGGCTCCTCTTGAAGTGCCCGTTCGCAATGGCATGCGCTGCGCGCTTCTGGCTTTCCAGTCCGAGCGCGTCGACATCCCTTCGGCTGATGCCTTCCATCGTCGCGATCGCGTCGGCGCAGACGCCCTGATGCGACTGCGGATGCCGCGCGCGCAGGCGCAGATTGCCGTTGTCCATCATCATCGGGCCGGAGCCGCGGCGTCCCTCCATCGACATCATCTCGCAGCCGCCGGCGATGACGAGGTCTTCCGCGCCTGCCATGATCGAGGCGGCCGCCATGTTGACGCTGGTGATGCCGCTTCCGCAGAAGCGGTCGAGCGTCACGGCGCTGGCGCGCACGTCATAGCCGGCATCGAGCGCCGACATCCGGCCGAGATCGCCGCCCTGCGTCGCCACCTGCGCGCTGCAGCCCCAGACGATGTCGTCGACGTCGGCCGTATTGATGCCGGTGCGGCTCGCGAGCGCGCGCAGCACGGTTGCGCCCAGCTGCTGCGGATGAATGCCCGACAGCGCTCCCTTGCCGGCCTTGCCGACGCCGCGCGGGGTCCGGCAGGCATCGATGATCAGCGCGTCAGCCATTGGCGTTGTCCTCCTGTTGAGAGTGTTGAGGACGGTTCTGAATAAGGCGGAGAGGAGAGTCAATGCGCGGCGTTTGCCGATTCTCACGTGGATTTTCCGCTGCGCGGTTAGCGCTGAAAGCCTCCACGACGTGATGGCCGGGCCCCCGGCCATCCACGCATTGCCACGCCGCACTGAGAAAGATGCCCGGGCCTTCGCCTCGCCGAAGCGGCTTCGGCCGCGCAGGCGGGACAAGCCCGCGCCATGACGACCGATCCCGCCGCTACGCCCCCGCGGCGTTCTTTGCGATCACGTTGCGATAGAAACTGGCGCTGAGTTTCGGCGTGCGGACCTGGGTGTCGAAATTGACGTGATACAATCCGAAACGCTTGTTGAGCCCATACACCCACTCGAAATTGTCCATCAGGCTCCAGAGGAAATAGCCGCGCACCGGCACGCCCTCGCTGGTGGCGCGCTGGAGCTGGGCGAGATAGTTGCGCAGATACATGATGCGGTCGGTGTCGTAAATCTTGCCGTCCGGCGTTACGACGTCGTCGCCGGACGCGCCGTTCTCGCTGATATAGATCGCATCCGTCTTCCATATCTTCGCCGCCAGCTTCGGTACCCAATAGAGCGTCTCGGGCCCGACGCGCAGCCAGTCCGAATTCATGTGCGGAAACGATTTCGGAATCGGCAGCGGCATGAAGCCCGCGCCCTGGTCGGAGGCCACCACGTAGTTCTGCGGCGCATAGATGTTGAGGCCGAGAAAATCGACCGGCGAGGAGATGATCTTCAGCTCCGCATCGGTGAATTTCGGCGCGGTCGGCCCGGCGAATTTCAGGAAAGCGTCGGTATAGCGCCCCGTCATGATGACGTTGAGATAGCCGGCATTCATTTCGCGCAGCGCGATCTCGGCGGCGCGGACGTTCTCCGGCGTATCGATCGCGGGCGCGCACGCATCGATGTTCTCCGCCGGCCCCACTTTGGTCTTGCGCCGACCATGGGCGCGCACCGCCTGCACCGCGAGCCCGTGCGCCAGCGCGCTGTTGTGCCTGATCTGGTTGACCTCGGCCTGCGGCAGCGTCAATCCCGGAGCGTCGATCCCGATGCCGTAACCGAAATAGACGAAGCGGCCGCTCTCGTTTAGCGTGAAGACGTTTTTGACGCGGTCGGTCAGATGCTTTGCGACATAGGCGGCGTAGTCGCCGAAGATCTTGCAGGTTTCAGTCGAGCGCCAGCCGCCGAAGCGATCCTGAAGCGATTGCGGCAGGTCCCAATGATAAAGCGTCAGCCACGGCTCGATGCCGTTCTTCAGGAGCTCGTCAATGAGCCGGTTATAGAAGTCGAGCCCCTTCGGGTTCGGCCTGCCGTCGCCGTCCGGAAACAGCCGCGGCCAAGCCACCGAAAAGCGATAGGCCTTGCAGCCGAGCGCCTTGATGAGCGCGATATCCTCCTTATAGCGGTGATAATGCTCATTGGCGCGGTCGCCGGTGGTGCCGTCCTCGATCTTGCCGGGGATGCGCACGAACTTGTCCCAGATCGAGGCCCCTCGCCCGTCCTCGTTGACCGCGCCCTCGACCTGGTAGGACGAGGTCGCCGTGCCCCAGACGAAGCCCGCCGGAAAGCCGCCGCGCGGCGCCGCTGCCGGTTTGGCCTTTGCTGCATCGAGCGGACCGGTCAAACCGGCGGCGGACAGCCCTGCGATTTTCGCGAACCGGCGACGCGAGACCTTGTCCGACATTGATGCTCCTCCGCTTTCCGAGCTGTTGCGGGCGCACAATGGCGAGTCCAGGGCGGTTTGAGAAGCAAGCTTGAGGGAATGCCGGATGCAGAATTGCGCGGTCTGGGGCGCGACATATGGATGCGGGCCAGCCGACGCGCTGACTTCCGTGATCAGCGCGAGCGCTTCGGCAACTTTGGCAGCTTGCCGGGATTGAACGCAGGGCGCGGCTCGGCCCGTTCATGTGCCGGCGGCTGCTGTTCGGTGAGAACGAGCGTTCCCTGGAGGACCATTCCCGGCACTTGCTGCGCCGTCGCGGTGTAAGTCGCGATCTTGCCGGGGCAGTTTCCCTCGATATCCAAAATGAGCTCGTGGTCTACGCCGAACACCGTTGCCCGTCCGTCGGTATGACGCTTCGTCGACACGGTGGCGGTGAAGCGATCTCCGTCGACCTGACAGGAGCCGCGATAGGTCATCAGGCTGTCACGGCCCTAAATCTGTCCGTCCGCGACATGGACGATCCCGGTGCCCTGGTTGAGCGGCGTCTTGTACCACGCCGCATACCTCCCGTCCTTCAGCATGGGAGCGCCGTCTCCCCTGACATTCCCCCACGATAATCCGCATGATTAGCGCAAAGAAAGCGTTAATCACGCGGCCCGTGCCATTCCGGCCGCTGCTTGCGCAGCTCGGCTTCAAGCTCCTCGACGATGCCGTGAAGCAGACACGCGGCGAGCGGATCCGTAACCTCCCGCTCCAAACGCCGATAACGCGCGATCTGGCATTCCCGCTCTCTCAACTGGCGCTCTGTCATCACACCGGCCCTCCGACAAACTGACGCGGAGATCCCCGAGCGGTTTCGTTAAAATTTTCGGATCATTTGACATGGTTTCTGATTGGTAAAGACAACGCCGCGCGGAGCGGAGCCAAATCATCCCAGGGGCGGCCTCTCGCTCAAGAGGACAGCCGAAGCCAGACGTCCTTGCTTGCCAGCGTGCCATCCGGCGTGGCGATCTCCATGTCCACGACGTGCAGGGAGCCGGGCTCGTCTTCATAGATGTACCTGAGGTGCCACATCAGACCCAGCTCCGGTGAAATGACAAAATCGTCCAATGCGTCGGTAATATCCCGAACGGCCTCGCGATGCGCCAGGGGCCCGGAAAACATCGCATCGATCAAGTCGGCGAGGCTCATGCCCTCGACGAGCATAAGTCGGGCGATCTCGTCACCGTAGGCATGTCGAAGCGCTGAAACGATCGAAGCGACGGCATCGGGATTCTTCAACGACACGGTAAGGCAGGCCTCCGAAGCCATCATGCCGGAGGCGGAATATTCTGCAAGTTCAGCGAACGCCATCGCAGAACAATGGGCGCAGCTTCCCGCCTCCCCGCTGGGTGCCGGAACTTCCGGCAGCTCGCCTGAATGACTGCAGAACGCGCCGAGTCCTACAGACGCGGTACCCGTGCCTAGAACGTCACCCGCATCCCCGCATAGAATGCACGCGGCCGTGCAGGGCTGAGCGAGCGCGGGTCGGTGAAGTCGTTGCCGCCATTGGTGAAGTTGGGCAGGGCTCCCCTGTCGAAGAATTGTCCATAGGTCGCGTAGCGCTTGTCGAAGATGTTGTCGATCTTGCCGTAGAGCTGGATGTTCTTCGTCACCTGATAAGAGGTGTGGAGATTGAACACCGTATAAGACGGCAGCTTGGTGTACTGGTTCGACTCGTCGCCAACCAGATACTGGCTGGAGACGAACAGCGCATTGCCGCCGACCTTCCAGACGTCGGTCACGGCATAGTCGATACCGACCTTGACACGATGGCGCGGGATCGCGGGGAGCTGGTTGCCGGGCCTGACCTGGATGGTGTCGGTGGCCGGATCGGCAAATGGACTTTCGGATCCGAGCTCGAGCGGATCGAGAAAGCGCGCGTCGACGAAGGCGTAGCTCGCCTGGAACTGGAGCGTGGGCGACTTGATGTTGATTTCGGCCTCGAAGCCCTGTCGCCTGGTCCGGCCGACATTGGAGAAATAGCCGAAGCCGGTTCGCCCGACCACGGGGACCGCGACGATGTCGTCATGGTTGGTGGCGCGGAAGCCGCCGATTTTCCAGCCGAGGGTGCCGATGTTCAGCTCCTTGGTGCCGCGGAAGCCGGCTTCCACGGTCTTGGAGACGACCTGCTTGAGCGGCGGGTCGGAGACCAGAAAGGCCGCAAGGAGGCACGGACGGGCCGGATCGGAGCAGCCGAGCTCGAGCGGTGTCGGCACACGGTTGGCCTCGGAATAGCCGGCATAGGCGGTCAGCTCCGGCGTGATCTTGTAGGTGCCGCCGATCACCGGATTGAAGCGGGTGAAGGTATGATCGCCGTTGAGATCGGTCCCGAGCTGGTCCTCTAACGAAATCCGCGCCACGTTGAAGCGGCCGCCACCCGTAACGGCGAAGGCGTCCGTTACGTTGAACGTGTCCATCGCATATAGGCCGTTATATTGATTGACGGTCCGCAGCGAGACGGGACCGGCGACTGTCGTCGGCTGGCCGGTCGGCCCCAGGAAGAGGCTGCTGCCGCTGACGAGGTAGTTTTCCCCGATCGAGCCGATCTCGGCGGTGGCGTTGTAGCGCGTGACGCCAGCGTCATAGCTCGCGCCGATTACGAAGCGGTTGTCGTGCCCGAACAATTGATCGGTGTTGGTGGCCTGCCCTGACACGCCGAAGCTGGTCGAACTTATCGTGCTCCGATCGATCTCGCCCAGGATGGTTCCCAACGGAAACGGATTGACGAGCTGCGCGCCGTTCGTGCCATTCGCCGGCGTCGCATCGTCGCCGAAGCACAGCAGCCCCACAACCGCGCATTCCTGCGTGTCGGTCGGATTGCCGTCGACCAGCCTCTGTTCGTACCTGCGCACATGCGCGGCGCCCTCCAGCGTCCAGGTCGGCGTCGGATCGGCCTTGCCCGTTAGATTGAGATAGCCGACGCGGTTGGACGTGGTCTGCGGCGTGGTGTAGGTCGCACCCCAATATTTGTCGAGCAGCTCGGCGGGAACCGTGGCGCTGGCGCCGAAATCGTTCTTGGCGACGCCCATATTGGCGTGGAATTCACTGTCACCTGCCTTGTAGCCGACGTCCCCGTAAAAGCGCCGTACGGTCGATTGGGAGAAATTGCGGAAGCCGTCGTCGCGCAGGCCTTCCAGCGCGGCGTAGACACCATAGTTCTTGTCGACCTGCTTCCCCCATTGCGCCGAGCCCTGGATGCGGCCGAACGAGCCGCCCATCACGTCGATCTCGGCGCCCTGATAGGTAAAACCGTCCTTCATTTGCAGATTGAGCGCGCCGCCCAACGCGTTGAGGCCAAAGGCGGGATTGTTGGTCACCAGCGTCACCGACCTGATTGCGGCGGTCGGGATCAGGTCCCAATTGACGGCATCCGAGAAGGCTTCGTTGATGCGGACGCCGTTCTGATACACGGCAAGGCCTTGCGGTGTGCCCGTTACGGGCGAAGCGACGAAGCCCCGGAATTCGACATCCGGCTGGAACGGATTGCCGGTGACTTCGGTGATGTTGACGCCGGCGATGTTGTCGCGCAGCGCGTCGGTGATGTTCAGCGATCCGGTGCGCCTGATCTGGTTCGGATCGACGGCGTTGATCGCCGACGGCACCTTGTCGACATCGAGACCTCTGCCGGTGCCCGGCGCAGTCGGGTAGACGTAGATGCGCGTCCGGGGACTGGCGGACGACGCGGCGCCGATGCGCGCGACCGGCCGCGTCGGCGCGCTACGCCTCGCCAGCGACGGCGGCGGCGCCGTCACCTCGACCGGCGGCAGATTCTGGACATTGGTTTCCTCGTCTGGCGCGGCCCCGGCGGGGCTGGCGAACACCAGCCCTGAGACCAGACCAGTCGACACCGAGACCATCAACAAACCACGCTTGAACGAAACAACCTTGCCCATCCCGCCTTCCCATCCGTGACCATCGGCTGTTTTGCTCTTCGCCGATTGGTCGAGACGAGTGTATTCGGCCACATCGGGTGCGCCAGCCACAAAAGGTCGGGCAATATCGGCTCCCTTTCTCCCGACCAAATCGGGAATTTTTCCCGATCACTTCGGGCGCGCTCAGGCAGCCGCCGTTGGAACCAGCGCCTCGACGGTCAGTCCGCCGTCGCCGGAGATGACGTCGAGCGTGCCGCCCAGCGCCAGAATTCGCTCGCGCATGCCGACGAGGCCGAAGCCCAGCTTCTGACCCGGCTCCATGCCGCGGCCATTGTCGCTGACCCGCACCCGGGCGCAAAAGCGACCGTCGTGCGTCATCTGCTCCACCGGCTCGATGACAACATTGACCGAGGTCGCGCCGGCATGGCGGAACACATTGGTGAGCGCCTCCTGCACGATGCGGTAGATGGTGAGGTCGGCGGTCTCGCCGGTGACCCCAAGCGACGGCGAGATCACGGTCTCTATCGCGACATCGGGATGCGACTCCCGCCACAGCCGCGAAAGCGATTCCAGCGCCTGACGCAGGCCGAGCTCGGCGAGGCCGACGGGCCGGAGGCGTTCTAGCACGCGACGATTGAACTGCTGCAGCGCGTTGATCTGCTCCAGCATAGCGCTGCCATGTTTTCGCACGGCCTCCGCACTCGGGACGCGCCCATCCGCCTGCTTGGCCAGCGCGCCGGCATGCGCGCGCAGCGAGAACAGATACGGCCCGAACTCGTCATGGAGCTCGCGGGCGATCTCCTTGCGCTCGATGTCCTGGAGCGACACCGCTCGCTCGGCGAGGCGGCGCTTGTCCTCGACGGCCTCATGAAGCGTTGCGGCCAGGTGGTTGAGCTTGGTGCAGATCGCGGCGAGCTCCGGCGCGCCGCCCGGCGTGACACGGGCCTCGTAATGTCCGCCTTCGAGCTTCCCCATGGCCTCCGCCAGCGACTGCAGCGGTGCCAGCGCCCGGCCGACCACATTCATCATCAGGAAAAACAGCGCCAGCGCGATCACCGAGCCGACCTCGAGCTGGGTCACGATGCCGTCCCAGATCTCGGCGATCTCGTCATCCGGATGCGAGGTGATCAGGAGCGAGCCGGGCCTGCCATGGATCGAGACCGGCACGCTCACCGCGGTCTGCTCGGGATGAACCAGGCTGACGAACCAGGCCGGCGGCCCGCGCGTGTCGGCATCGGTGTCAAGCCGGGGCGGCGTCTGCGGATTACCGCCGGCATCACGGAGCGTGATGCTGACATGGCGCAGACGGCTGAGGTCGCGCGCGATCTGGTTCAGCCTGGCATCCGGATCGGGCGCCTCGTTGAGGTCGGCCACGATCATCTCGATGAACTCGCGCGCGAGCCGGATCACGCTCTGATCCTCGGCCTGCACCCGCGGTCCGGCCTCCGCGACCTGGCGGCCGATATTGACGGCGAGCCCCAGGGCGAGCAGCAGCGCCAGCAACAGGTTGATGCGCCCGCGCAAGGATAGATTTTGCCACATTGGTATCGCTCGTTCCCCGCGAAGCTTTGGCCCCCGCCTGCCCGATGACGTTGACAGAGGCGAAGCGCCGGATATCTAATCGGAAGCGTACAGCAATCCCGGCCGGGTTGCATGAGGCGACATGAGACGCGCACGGCTCCATGTTCGGTAGCATGCGGCGCGACAACAGGCTGGCGCTGTCACAGGGAAACGCCTATGCGCATTCTGATCGTCGACGATCATCCCATTGTGGCCTCCGGCTGCCGCGCCGTGCTGGCGGACGAGGGCGAGATCGAGATTTTGGAGGCCGCCGACGCCGAAGACGGCGAGTGCGTCTTCATCGTCGAACGCCCTGACCTCTGCATCATCGACATCAACTTGCCGACCGTCTCCGGATTCGAGCTCGCGCGCCGCATCCTCGAGCGCGCGCCCGAGGCCCGCATCATCATGTTCAGCATGAACGACGACCCGGCCTTTGCCGCGCGAGCGATCGAATGCGGCGCCAAGGGCTACGTCTCCAAGACCGGCGATCCGGACGATCTCGTCGAGGCGATCCGCGCCGTCGGCGGCGGCGGCACGTACTTGCCGAGCGCGATCGCGCGCAGCATCGCCTTTGCAGGACCTGCGCTGGCGCAAAGTCCTCTGTCCAAGCTGAACGCGCGCGAGATGGAGATCCTGCGGCTGCTCAGCGCCGGAAAGAGCCTGTCGGAGATCGCCTGGCTGGTGCAGTCGTCGTACAAGACGGTCGCCAACACCTCGTCCATCATGCGCCAGAAGCTCGGGGTGAAGACCTCGGTCGAGCTGGTGCGGCTCGCGATCGCCAGCGGCGTTGCCTGACGCGGCGGCTGCCACAAATCCGGTCACACAAGCGTTGCAATATTGATGTGGTGAGATGCCACTGGAGCTAGGGCATGACGATTCAGACTGTCTCGACGAACAAATCCTACGGCGGCGTGCAGGGTGTCTATCGCCATGCGAGCCAGGCGACCGGAACCGACATGGTGTTCTCGGTCTATGTTCCTCCGCATGCCGACGGCGCCAGGCTGCCGGTGGTCTGGTATCTGTCGGGCCTCACCTGCACCCATGCCAACGTCACCGAAAAGGGCGAATTCCGCAAAGCCTGCGCCGAGCTTGGCCTGATCTTCGTCGCACCCGACACCTCACCGCGCGGCGCCGACGTGCCCGGTGATGCCAACAACGCGTATGATTTCGGCCTGGGCGCCGGCTTCTATGTCGATGCGACGCAGGCGCCGTTCGCGCGCAATTATCGGATGTGGAGCTATGTCACCGACGAACTGCCGAAGCTGGTCGCCGAGAACTTTCCGGTTGACGCCAAGCGGCAATCGATGATGGGGCATTCGATGGGCGGTCACGGCGCGCTGACCGTGGCGCTGCGCAACCCGCACCGCTATCGCGCCGCGAGCGCGTTCGCACCGATCGTGGCGCCCTCGCTCGTGCCTTGGGGCATCAAGGCGCTGACCGGCTATCTCGGGGTGAACAAGGACGCCTGGCGCGGCCACGACACGGTGGCGCTGATCGAGGACGGCGCGAAGTTTTCCGGCTTCCTGGTCGATGTCGGTGAGGCCGACAACTTCCTCAAAGAGCAGCTCAAGCCGGAGCTGCTTGAAGCCGCCTGCACCAAGGCGGGCATCCCGCTGACGCTGCGACGGCAGGCGGGTTACGATCACAGCTATTATTTCATCTCGACCGTCATAGGCGACCATCTGCACTGGCATGCGGAGAAGCTGAAGGGGTGATCTTTCTTACCCTCCCTGGAGGCAGGGTAAGAGCTCCCCCTACTCTGGCTTGCCGTAATTCGGCGCCAGCAAGCGGTTGCGGATCAGGTAGCTCATCGTGCGCGTCCAGGCTTCATCCGTGTTGCCGCGCATGTCGGCGCTCGCCGCAGTGATCATGGTGCCGGTCTTCACGTCGCGCAGATAGATGTTGAGGTTGATGATCAGGTTCGAGACCTTCTGCACCGTGCCGGTGATCTCGAGGTCAGCGCCTAACTGTCCGGCCAGCTGGAGATCGCAGTTGCCGCAGGCCTGTAAATTGCTGCGACGGGCGGCATCCCGGATCGGCGCGATGTCGAGCAGCTGGAACCGGCCTGACTCAGCCAGTGCCTTGCGCAACTGCTCGCTGATTAGCTCGAGCCGCGTCTCCTCCGGCTTCGAGCCGTAGAACTCGCCGGGCAGGCTAGTATCGATCAATTCAAAATCGAACACCGCGAGTTTCGGCGGGTCGGCGCGCGCGGCCGAGCCCGTCAACAGCAAAGCCGCGAAACATATCAGCGCTCGCATGATCGTGATTCCAGTGCTCGTGCGCGGGGACGAAATGCGGGGTTGCATGCCCTGACAAATTGGTCATGCTTTAGCAGAGACAATTCTCTACCGGCGGTCAAGCGGGAGAGAACGCCTGGAGGAAACATGATCCGATGGTTGGCCGGTCTGATCGGCTTTGGTCTCGCTGCGACGAGCGCGCTCGCGGCGGAGCCTGCCCTGATCGGCGTCGGCTATCTCGGCGTCGCTGCTAGCCGATCGACGCTGTCGCTGGTCGAGCAGCCCGCGGAGAATGACGGCCTCGCCGGCGCGCGGCTCGCGATCGAGGACAACAACACCACTGGAAAATTTCTGGATCAGCGCTTCGCGCTGGAAGAGCGCCGCATCAAGGAGGGCGAGGACCCTGTGCAGGCCGCGACCGCGCTGGCGGAGAAGAACGGCTTCATCATCGCCGACCTGCCCGCCGATGCGCTGCTGAAAGTGGCCGACGCCCTGCGCGACCGCGGCACGCTGCTGTTCAATGCGGGGGCAACCGACGAGCGGCTGCGCGAGGCCGATTGCCGCGCCAATGTGATCCATACCGCGCCGACGCGCGCGATGCTGGCCGATGCGCTCGGTCAATATCTGGTTTGGAAGAAGTGGTCACGCTGGCTGCTCGTGGTCGGCTCGCACGACCAAGACAAGCTGTTCGCGGATGCGCTCCGGCGCACAGCCGCGCGGTTCGGTGCCAAGATCGTGCAGGAGCGCAACTTCGAGGACAAGGGCGGCGCCCGCCGCACCGATAGCGGCGTGACGCTGATCCAGCGCCAGATGCCGGTGTTCACGCAGGCCGCGCCCGCTTACGACGTGCTGGTCGCCGCCGACGAGAGCGAGGTGTTCGGCGCCTATCTGCCCTATCGCACCTGGGATCCGCGGCCCGTCGCGGGCTCGGCCGGGCTCGTACCGCGCAGCTGGGACGCGGCGCAGGACCAGTGGGGCGCAATCCAGATGCAGAACCGCTTCATGAAGCTGAATTCCCGGCGGATGACGGCGCTGGACATGCAGGCCTGGACCGCGGCCCGCATGATTGGAGAGGCCACCTCGCGCACCAATTCCGGCGACGTGAAGAAAGTGACCGACTTCATCAAGGGCCCGGACTTCTCGGTCGCCGCCTTCAAGGGCACGCGATTGACCTTGCGCGACTGGAATCTGCAGCTGCGCCAGCCGATCCTCTTGGTCGACGGCCGCATGGTGGTGTCGGTGTCGCCTCAGGAGGGATTCCTGCACCAGGTCTCCGAGCTCGACACGCTCGGCTATGATCGCCCGGAGAGCAAATGCAAGCTGAAATGAGGACGCGAATGTTGCGCATGGGGCGTATGGGGCTTCTCGCCGGACTGGTGCTGGGGACAGCGCCCGCGCATGCGTTCATCGCCTATGTCTCGAACGAAAAGAGCAACACCGTGAGCGTGATCGACACCGACAGCTGGACCGTGACCAAGACCATCAAGGTCGGCCAGCGTCCGCGCGGCATCGATTTCACGCGCGACGGCAAGTTCGTGATGGTCGCGGTCGGCGACGACGACACCATCCAGATGATTGACGCCAAGACGCAGACCGTGGTGGACAGCCTGCCCTCCGGGCCCGACCCGGAATTGTTCGCGCAGGACGCCGCCGGCAAGATCCTCTATGTCGCCAACGAGAACGACAACACGGTGACCGTGATCGACCTCGAGAAGCGGACGCGGCTCGGCGATATCCAGGTCGGCGTCGAGCCGGAGGGAATGACCATCAGCCCTGATGGCAAGACGCTGATCAACACGTCGGAAACGACCAACATGGCGCATTTCATCGACACCTCGTCGCGCCAGATCGTCGCCAACGTGCTGGTGGATGCCCGGCCGCGCTTTGCCGAGTTCAAGCACGACTCGTCGGAAGTGTGGATCTCCTCCGAGATCGGTGGCACCGTCTCGGTGATCGACCCGAAAAAGCACGAGGTGATCGGCAAGGTTACGTTCGAGATTCCGGGCCTGCGGAAGGAGGCGATCCAGCCGGTCGGCATCGGCATGACCAAGGACGACAAGACCGCTTTCGTCGCGCTCGGGCCGGCCAACCGCATTGCCGTGGTCGATGTCGCCACGCGCAAGGTGACGAAATATCTGCTGGTGGGGCAACGGGTCTGGCACATGGCGTTCACGCCCGATGAGAAATACCTGCTCACCACCAATGGCGTGTCGAACGACGTTTCCGTCATCGACGTCGCCGCGCAAAAGGTGATCAAGACCATTCAGGTGGGCGAACTGCCCTGGGGCATCACGATCGCGCCATGACCAGCCCTGCTGCAATTCCCGAACCACAGGAGGCGGCGAGGCTAGTACCGACCCCGGCGCCGGCGCTGTCGATCGACGGTGTCAGCCATGTCTATGGGCCGCGACGGGCGTTGATCGACGTCTCTTTCAACGTGCAGCCCGCGAGCTTCACGGCCCTGCTCGGGCTCAACGGCGCCGGCAAGAGCACGTTGTTCTCGCTGATCACGCGCCTGTTCGGCATCCAGTCCGGTCGCGTCGGCATTTTCGGCCACGACATCAGCAAGAGCCCCGGCGAGGCGCTGCGGCTGTTAGGGGTCGTGTTCCAGCCGCGTACGCTCGATCTCGACCTGTCGTTGACGCAGAACCTGCTGTATCACGCCGCGCTCCACGGCATCAGCCGCCGCGAAGCCGCCGCGCGCAGCGCCGATCTGCTCGGCCGCATCGGGCTCGAAGACCGCGCCGGCAGCAAGGTGCGCGATCTCTCGGGCGGGCAGATGCGGCGGCTCGAGATCGCCCGCGCGCTGCTGCACCGGCCTCGGCTGCTGCTCCTCGACGAGCCGACCGTCGGCCTCGATGTCAAGGCGCGCGCCGACATCATCAGTCAGGTCCGCCAACTCGTGACGGAGCAAGGCATCGGCGTGCTCTGGGCTACGCACCTGTTCGACGAGATCGTGCCCAGTGACGACCTCGTGGTGCTGCACCAGGGCAAGGTGCTGGCGCAGGGGCCGATGAGCCGCGTCATCACGGAGGCCGGCGCACAGGACGTCAACACCGCCTTCATGCGCCTGACCGGCGCGCAAACCATGCCGGGAGGCGGCGCATGAGCAGCATCACCACGCGTGAGGCGCCGCGCGGCTTCTCGGCCGCCGAGTACATGACGTGCCTCACCGGCATCGTCTGGCGCGAGGGCTTGCGCTTCCTGCATCAGCGCGAGCGCTTCGTCTCGGCGCTGGTGCGGCCGCTGGTGTGGCTGTTCATCTTCGCCGCCGGCTTCCGCCAAGTGCTCGGCATCTCCATCATCCCGCCTTACGAGACCTACATCCTCTACGAGGTCTATATCGCGCCCGGCTTGATGGCGATGATCCAGCTCTTCAACGGCATGCAGTCCTCGCTCTCGATGGTCTATGACCGCGAGATGGGCAACATGCGCACGTTGCTGGTGAGCCCGCTGCCCCGCGGATTTCTCCTGTTCTGCAAGTTGCTGGCGGGCACCGCGGTGTCGTTACTCCAGGTCTATGCGTTCCTCCTGATCGCCTGGTTCTGGGACATCACCCCGCCGTCGTCGGGCTATCTCACCGTGCTGCCGGCGCTGATCCTGTCGGGGCTGATGCTGGGTTCGCTCGGCATGCTGATCTCCTCCGGCATCAAGCAGCTGGAGAACTTCGCCGGCGTGATGAATTTCGTGATTTTCCCGATGTTCTTCGCCTCCTCCGCGCTCTATCCGCTCTGGCGGGTGCAGGAGGGCAGCCCTTATCTGTACTATCTGTGCGAGGTCAATCCGTTCACCCATGCGGTCGAGCTGGTACGTTTTGCACTCTACGGGCAGATCAACTGGATCTCGCTCGCGGTGGTCGCGGCTTGCACAGTCGTTTTCATGATCGGCGCGATTTGGGCCTATGATCCCTCGCGTGGACTGGCGCGACGGGGGCCCCCAGGAGGCGAATGATGAAGGTTCTGGCCATGGCTGTTCTGGCGCTCGCGCTGTCGGGCACGGTCGCCCGCGCGGCCGATCCGCGCTACCCGAACTGGCCCTGCACGCAGGCCAAGGTGCCGGAGATTTCGCTCGCCGCCGTCTGGGCTGGTCCTGCGCTCGACGATGCCGAGACCAAATGGAAGAACGACACGAAAATCACGGCACTGGTCGCAAAACTGTCGGCGCGCAAGACGCCGATGGACGAGGCCGAGAAGTCGGTGAAGGACTTCTTGGCCGCCTCTTCTGCCGACAAGACTGCGAATGCCAAGCTGCTGTTCGCCGGCCTGTTCGATACGCTCAACGCCCAGCGTACGCAGGTCATGAGCGGGCTCGAGCGAGTCAGCCGCAAGCAGCGCGAGGCCGCCGACAAGATCCGCGAGGAGACAATTCAGCTCCAGGCGCTTCAGGGCGCCACGCCGCGTGACGAGGCCAAGGTCGAGGCGCTCGGCAACGAGCTGATCTGGAAGACCCGCATTTTCGAAGACCGCAACAAGGTGGTGCGATTCGTCTGCGAGGTTCCAACCACGATTGACCAGCGCCTGTTCGCGCTCGGCCGCGTGATCCAGCAGGAAATGGAATAGCGCTCGCCTGCCGACGGCTCTCGACAGGTTCCCGCACCAGCCCGGTTAACCTTTGCCCGGCTATCCGACGGAACCAAATCGATCTAGGATGGCTTGTCGAAGTGAACTCCAAGACGTCGGGAGGCCTCGATGGGAACCACAAGATTGATCTATGCGGGCGCTGTGGCCCTCAGCTTGCTCGCAACCAGCGTCCTTGCTGACGACCTGACCGGAACGGTCATGCGGATCGATCGGCTCAACGGCACGATCTCGATCCAGCAGACGCAGAAGGGCACGGTCGGCGCCAGCACTGGCAGTGCAGGCGCGCTCCAGGAGTACAAAACCAAAGATGCCGCGATGCTGGACGCCGTTCATGCCGGCGACCGGGTGAACTATTCGGCGACCGACAATAACGGTACCGGCACGCTGACGAAGTTGCAGAAGCAGTAGGGCTGGGTCTCACATCGTCATTGCGAGGAGCGAAGCGACGGAGCAATCCAGGGTCCCTCCGCGGAAAGACCCTGGATTGCTTCGCTGCGCTCGCAATGACGAGGAGTGGCTGCGCGCCTTTCGTCAAGACGTTCACTGCTCCGGCCGCGCCTCCGGCTTTGCCTCCTCGGTGGGGAGCTTGGCACGCTCCCAGCCGTCGGTGCCGTCGGGGTACCAGGCTATGTTGGAATAGCCATAGTCGAGCGCGCGTTTGGCGGCATTCCAGGACATCCAGCAGTCGGCGAGGCAATAGATCACCACCAGCGCGGCCTTGTCGCCGCGCGAGGCACGCGCGAGCCCGCGCTGGAAATAATCCTCCATCGCCAGCGGCAAAGAGCCGTAGCCGGTATCCGGCAGCCAGATGCTGCCCGGAATGTTCCTGCGCGGCGCATCGCGCCACACCGTGCCCTCCGGGAGATTCTTCGGCTTCGGCGGGCGCGGCAGCACGTTGATGAATGCACCGCTTCTGGCGCGCCAGATCGCTTCCGCTTCCACTGTAGAGAGCACCCGCGCACCGGCGAGCGTTGCCGGCACCGGCGCGCGATAATTGTCGGCGCGATAACCCTCAGGCTCGAACGGCTCCTGCTGCTGCGCCAGAGCCGGCGCCGCCAGCAGGGCAGCGACGAGCGCAGCGGCAAGAGGTCGCCTCATGGCGTCTACCTCATGGTGTCTTCTTGGCCGTCTCCGCACTGAGCGGCCGATTGCTCTCGTCGAGCAACGGTATGCCGAAGTCGACCAGGATCTTGTTGATCTCGGCCTGGTTTTCCTGGATCAGCTTGTTGAGCTGCCGCTTCCAGTTCTGGTCGGCGGGACGCACGCCCATTCCGATGCGATAGACCAGCTTCGGCCCCGTGGTTTCCTTCACCAGCGGCGTGACGTGAAGCGAGCCGACCTTCTTCGCGTAGTAGCCGGCCATGGGACCCCACAGCACGCCGGCGTCGATCTTGCCGGCAGTGAGATCGTCGATCATGGCCTGCGCCGAATTGTCGTAGCGCGTGTCGACCATCAGCGGATAGGGCTTTGCATCGCCCATCAGGCCGGCCAACGCCATGTTGGTCGCGGGCGGGGTGCCGGCGACGATACCGAGATGCTTGCCCTTGAGGCGCGAGTCTTCCAGTGTGTCGACATCCTCGAGCCCACTGCCGGCCTTGGCGACCAGCGCATAGGTCGTGCGGTAATAGGGATTGGTACCCTGCACGACGTCATCGCCTTGCGGAAAGCCCATGATGACGTCGCAGCGATGCGCACCCAGCGTCATCCGCACGAAGCCGGTAGCCTGCGGGAAGAAGACGTAGTCGAGCTTCTTCTGGAGCTTGTCGGCAAACAGCTCGGCCAGCTTGTTCTCGAACCCCTCGCCCTTCTCGTTCGAGAACGGCAGATTGCGTGGATCGGCGCAGACGCGCAGCACCTTGGGATCAACCAGCTCGAATGAGAGATCGCCGGCCTCGTTCGTCTGCGCGACGGCGACATCACCGAGCGCACAGGATCCAACCAGAACCCACAATGAAAACAACCAGCGACGATGTCGTCCGAGCTCCGTCATCCCGCTTCCTCCTCGTTTTGTTTGAATGCTATCCATGCAACGCATGATGCGCCATGTTTTGCCAGACTTCGCTGGCTTCGCTTTGTTGCAGTGCAATGCAGCAAACCCTTTAAACTGAGGCGGAAAAGTGTCTCGCAGCGCTCGAGTGATCGCAGCCTTGTCCCTGCTGGGGATAGCAACGCTAGCATGGGCCAGGGCGGCCGAATTGCCTGTGAGCGAAGTCGCAACGGGAATCTTCGTACACTCCGGGGCCATTGCCCTGATGACCCGCGAGAACGAGGGCGACATCGCCAATGTCGGCTTCATCGTGGGCGCTGATGCCGTGGCTGTCATCGATACCGGCGGCAGCTTACGCGAAGGCGAGGCCCTGCTGGCTGCCGTGCGGGCCCGCACCCCCAAGCCGATCCGCTATGTCATCAACACCCACGGCCATCCCGACCATGTCTTCGGCAACGCCGCCTTCGCCACCGCAAATACAAGCTTCGTCGGCCATAGCAAGCTGCCGCAGGCGCTCGCGACGCGCGGACCCTACTATCTCGACAATTTTCGTCGCATCATGGGCAGCGCGTTGATAGATCCCGTGAAGATCATTGCTCCTTCCCTGCTGGTTTCGGACACGATGACACTTGACCTCGGGTCGCGCCAACTGACCTTGCGCGCCTGGCGGACCGGGCACAGCGACAGCGATGTCACGGTGTACGACGAAACGACCAAGACCTTGTTCGGGGGCGACCTCGTCTTTCTCCGCCACATTCCGGTCATGGACGGCAGCATCCGCGGCTGGCTTGACACGTTGAAGGAATTGGAGGCCATTCCGGCGCAACGCGTCGTTCCCGGTCACGGACCCGTGAGCGACTGGCCTGCCGCGCTGACCGATGAACGGCGTTACCTGTCAACGCTGCTGTCCGACGTGCGCGCGCTGAACAAAAACGGCGAGCCGATCCGAGCCGCTGCCGACAAGGCGGCGGCTGAGGAGCGGGCGCGCTGGGAGCTGTTCGGCGACTACAATGCTCGTAACGCAACCGCAGCATTTTCGGAAATTGAATGGGAGTAGCGGGCGCGCTATCATAGCCATGAGATCAGCTTCGCTGACTCCCGGGACCATGACCATGACGGGATGGACACGCCACCTGCCCTTGATCGCCGCACTGCTCGGCATCGCCTTCGCGGTGCCGGCGCAGGCTGAAGAGGCCGACGATCCCTGGCCGGGCCTGGTGCAGGACATTTTCAATAATCGTCCGATGAATGAGGGCAGCGCCGTCATCGGCATCGAGATGCCGTATCGCGCGGAGGACGCGGCGATCGTGCCGGTGACTCTACACAGCAAGCTATCGCCGGCAGATAGCCGCCGGATCCGTTCGATCACGCTGGTGATCGACCGTAACCCGGCGCCGATGGCGGCGAAGTTCGAGCTCGGCTCCGACGCAAATGTCAGCGAGATATCGACGCGCGTGCGCGTCAACAATTACACCGATGTGCATGCGGTGGCGGAGCTCAGCGACGGCCAGCTCTATGTCTCGAAAGTCTACGTGAAGGCCTCGGGAGGCTGCTCGGCGCCGGCAGGAAAGAACGCCGAGGAAGCGCAAAACCGGCTCGGCCAGATGCGCTACCGGCAGTTCACGCGCGAGGAGGCGCCCGCGAGCCGTATCCGCGAAGCGCAGATCATGATCGGCCATCCCAACAATTCCGGCCTGCAGATGGACCAGGTCACGCAGCTCTATATTCCCGCCTTCTTCGTCAACCAGCTGAAGCTGACGCAGGACGACAGCCCCGTGCTGTCGATGGAAGGCGGCATCTCGATCTCGGAAGATCCCAATCTGCGTTTCACCTACGTATCCAGCGGCGCCAAGCGCTTCCGCGCGGAGGCCAAGGACACGGAGGGACACGTGTTCCGCAACGAGTGGGATGTGGAGAAGCCGGGGACTTAGTTGTCACACTGTCATTTCGGGGCAGTCCACAGGACCGAACCCGGAATCTTGAGATTCGGGTTCGCGCTTCGCGCGCCCGGAATGACCACACTAAACTAAAAACACCTCACCTCAGCTTCCGCCTGTGCCCGCCTCAAATCATTCACCGCCGTGTTCGCCTGCTCCGAGGTGCGGAACTGGACGCCGAGATTGCCGCGCACCTGCGACATGCTGAGCGCGGTCTCCGCGGTAACATAGCGCTCGTAGGGGACGATCGAGGCGACCACGTCGATGGAGCAGGAACATTGCTCGATCGACTGCCGGCTCTCGCCATTGGCCTTCATGCAACCATAGACGTACTCCGCGCGCGCCGACGTGGGATAATCATTGGCTTCCTCGGCCCGCGCCACGCACGCCGTCGCGGCCAGCACCGTCAATGCGGCGACAATCGGTCGTAGCTGCCCGGCCAGTTTCATGCGCATCCTCCCGCTGGTTGCGACCAAAGCTATGCTATGCGTATTGTCCTGAAAAGCATTCTGTCAGAGGAAACGGCTCACAAGTAATGAGAGCACTTGGTGTGATAAGGGCACTTGGCCGAACATTGGCGCTCGCAACGACGCTGGCGTTGACGCTGGCGGCACCGGGTCACGCCGCGGATACCATCCGTCTTGCGGTGCAGAAAACCGGAACATTCTCCTGGGAGCTGGCTGCGATCCGCGCGAGCGGCCTCGACAGGGAAGCCGACCTCGCGCTGGAGGTCACCGAGCTCGCGAGCACCGAGGCCGGCAAGATCGCAATGCGCGCGGGCAGCGCCGACATTATCCTGTCGGACTGGCTGTGGGTGTCGCGCGAGCGGGCGCTCGGCGCCAAGCTCACCTTCTATCCCTATTCCAGCGCCCTCGGCGCGGTGATGGTACCCGCCACCTCGCCGATCAAGTCGCTCGCCGACCTGAAGGGCCGCAAGCTCGCCGTGGCCGGCGGAGCCATCGACAAGAGCTGGCTGCTGCTCCAGGCGCGCATGAAGCAGGACGGCATCGACCTGAAGTCGGAGGCAACCATCGTCTATGGCGCTCCGCCCTTGATCGCCGCCAAATCACTCGACGGCGAGATGGATGCGAGCCTCAATTTCTGGAATTTCTGCGCCCAGCTCGAAGCCAAGGGTTTTAGGCGTCTCGCCGGCATCGAGGACATCCTGCCCAAGCTCGGCGCCAAGGGCGCGGTCTCCGCAATCGGTTATGTCTTTGACGAGAGCTGGGCCGCGACCCATCGCGAAGCGTTGGCGCGCTTCATCGCCATGACCCGCAAGGCCAAGCAGCTGCTGGTGAGCTCGGATGCTGCCTGGGACAAGATCGCGCCGCTGACCGGCACGAGCGATGCCACCCTGCTCAAGACTTATCGCGACCGCTATCGCGACGGCATTCCGCGCCGGAGCATCGACGACGAGGAAAAAGATGCGCGCGTGCTCTACCGCGTGCTGGCCGAGACCGGCGGCCGCGACCTCGTCGGCCCTGCGGTCGAGCTCGATCCCGGCACGTTCTATCACGCCGTGCCCGGAGACTGAGGTGCTGCGCCTTCTATCGTTCGCCCTGTTCCTCGTCACCTGGTGGATTGCCGCGTTGTTCGTGGGCGGCGCAAAGCTGCCCTCCCCGCCGGCCGTGCTCGAAGTGATGATCGCGGAAGCCTCATCCGGCGCGCTGTTCCTGCATCTCGGCGCCACGCTGGCGCGCGTGACGCTCGCCTTCGTGCTGGCGATGTCGCTCGGTAGCGCCATCGGCTACCTGATGGGACGGGTCGGGCTCGCCGACCGGCTTGGCGATCCCTGGCTGATCCTGCTGCTCAATTTGCCCGCGCTGGTCGTGATCGTGCTGGCCTATATCTGGGCCGGCCTCACCGAGACCGCAGCGATCGCGGCGATCGCCATCAACAAGCTGCCGACCGCAGTCGTCACCTTGCGCGAGGGCACCCGCGCGCTGGATCGCTCGCTCGACGAGATGGCGAGCGTGTTCGCGATGCCGCGCTGGCGCGCATTCCGCCATGTCGTGTTGCCGCAGCTCGCGCCCTATATCGCCGCCGCGGCCCGCTCGGGACTGTCGCTGGTGTGGAAGATCGTGCTGGTTGCCGAGCTGCTGGGGCGTCCGAACGGCGTGGGCTTCGAGATCGGCGTCGCCTTTCAGCTGTTCGACACGCCGCGGCTGCTCGCCTATTCACTGACATTCGCCGCGGTCGTACTCGTGATCGAAACCTTGCTGGTGCAGCCGTTCGAGTCACGCACAACACGGTGGCGGCCCCGTGCGGCTTGAGGTCGACATCACAGGCAAGACGTTCATGAGTGCCGCGGGCGGGATGCACGAGGTGCTCGCGCCGCTCAAATTCACGCTTTGCTCCGGCGAGGTCGGCGTGCTCATCGGCCCCTCCGGCTGCGGCAAGAGCACGATGCTGCGCATCATCCTCGGACTCGATGGCGATTTCAGGGGCCATATCGCGCGTCCACCACAGGCGCGGATCGGAATGGTGTTCCAGGAGCCGAGGCTGTTGCCGTGGCGTTCGGTCGAGCAGAATGTGCGGCTGGCGGCGCCGGACGTGACCGGAGCCAAGCTGTCAGAGCTTTTCAGGATTCTGGAGCTGGACGCGCATCGCAGCCACTTTCCCGGCGAGTTGTCGCTGGGCCTTGCCCGGCGCGTCGCGCTCGCCCGCGCCTTCGCAGTCGAACCTGATCTGCTGGTGCTTGACGAGCCCCTCGCTTCGCTCGACGACGCGCTCGCCGGCCGCTTGCGCGACGAGATCGCAACGCTGGTGGCGAGCCGTCCGGTGATGACGCTGCTCGTCACCCACAGTCTCGACGATGCGATCCGGCTCGGCGACCGCCTGTTGTTCTTGTCGCCGCGTCCCGCGCGCATCGTGCAGGATGTGCCGATCGCCATTCCGCGCGCGATGCGCGGTGAGGCCGAACTCGCCAGCATCAGGGCGGAGGTCGCAGCGTTGCAGCTTGAATCGAAATGAATACTCGTGGTCAACTGGACCACACGTTGTCGAGAGAGGTTCACCAATGCGGCGTCAGCTGATTGCGATCGGCATCCTCTTGGTCGCAGTGCCCGGCGCGGCGCTGGCGCAGACCAAGGGCAAGGGCATCAGGCTCTGGAACCTGACGACGGAGACGATCTCCGGCTTTCAGCTCTCCCCCGCCGGCAAGACCGACTGGGGCCCGAACCAGTGTTTGAACGACAAGGACAAGGAGGTCGACCACGACGAGCGGCTGCGCATCACCGGCGTCGAGCCGGGCCGTTACGACGCCAAGGTCAGCTATCCCAACGCGCGGCAGTGCGTCGTTCGCGATATCGAGATCAGGGCGGATGCGGTGTTCTCGATTGCCGACAAGGATCTGAAGGACTGCACCAAGTAGCTCCCCACCCGTCGTGGTGAGGAGCGCGAAGCGCGTCTCGAACCATGCAGGCCCGGCTGATGAAGCTCGGCCTCGATCTTTCAAGACCCCGCTTCGCGGCTTCTCAGGATGAGGGGCTAGACTGCCCGTGGCTCGGCAAGATCAACGCCCAGGCCTTACGCCTTGTCGTTCGGGTGCGGATATTCGCAGCGCCACCGCACCGCCTGCCACTTCGGATGCTCGCCGACCCATTGCGCGATATAGGGCGGCGCGGCCATCGCGCATTGCCGCGGCGACCCACCATAGTTGAACATCAGGTGCTGCTCCTCGCAGGTCGCAGGCGAGAGCACCGCACACACAGTCACCACCAGGTCAATCGGGTTCATGCCGGGATCCTCTCGCAAGGGCGATCGAGATTAGCACGAAGAAATACGTAGCAAGGAGCCGGAAGTTTCAAACGGGCGCGAGGATGGGGCGGGAACGGCCTCTCGTCTCCCGGATACGGAGCAGACCGCCGAAGCTTCCACGTCGTGGTGGCCGGGTTAGTCCCGGCCATCCACACCTTCCAAGCAGCACAAAGAACGTGGATGTCCGGGCCTTCGCCGCGCCGAGACGGCTTCGGCCGCGCAGGCGGGACAAGCCCGGGCATGACGACCTCCCAAGCTTAAAAGTTTACCCCGAACACCATCCGGGCCTGGTGGCGCTCGAAATTGACGAGGTCGAGATTTGCGGATGACCCGGCCGGACGGCCCCAGGCCTGCATGCTCCAGCTCAGGGTGAGCCGCGAGCGCTGGGAGAGCTGGAAATAGGCGGTCGGGCCGACGAACAGGGCCTGGCCTGAAAGCTCCCCGAGGCCGATGCCTTCATATTGCCGGAAGTAGCGCAGCTCCCCGCCGAGCAGCATATTGGGCCGCACGCGCACCAGGCCCGCAAACGCCGCTCCGATCGTCGAGCTCTTCTCGGACACTCCCGCCATCTCGAAGCGCGCCCATTCCGGCTGATAGATCAGGTTGAGGGCGCCGATGGCGAAGTTCGGGATGAGCTCGCGGTCGATGGCGAGGGTGAATTCGGTGCCATACATCCTCCCTTTCGCGCCGCTGGTCTCGTCGATGCGGTCGCCATGAAGCTCGGCGGCAATGGTAAGACCGAACGGCGCGCGCTCGCGATTGAGCAGGCGATAACGCAGGTCGAGCGAGGCCCCCTGGAAATTGAGCTGGCGGCGGTCGTCGATATCGGGGACGCCGGTGATGTCGTGCAGCGTCGCCGTACCGCCGACCTCGACGCGAAAGTTCGGCAGCGGCACGACTTCGACCTCGAACTCGTGCTCGAGGGCGCGATATGTGCCGGCGCCCTTGCCGAAGCGCCCGGTCGTCTGGGTCTGGAATTCGCGCTCGCCGGGATTGCCGACGTCGGTGCCGATCATGAAGCCGAAGATGTGCTCGGTATCGAAGCCCTCCTCGGCGCTGACGCATACGGGTAGAAGCGCGACCGTGCAGGCAGCAATAGTCCAGAAGCTGTTGGCTCTCGCGGGCATTCCTGACACTACCACGGCTCCGACGGCGTTTGCCATCGAAGCCGCGGCAGGTCGTCAGTCTTACTTGCGCAAAGCGCAGGCGTACATGTTGATTTCCATGCCGACCGGCACTTCCACGATCTTCGGAGCTTTCCAAGCCATTCGGGGTCTCCCCAAGGTATTGAGCGCGACATCGCGCGGCGCAAAACCTAGGGCTGCGTCAGATGCAGTGCAAGTCTGGAATCGCAGAGGCAATGCATCTGCTCAACTTCCGCGCGCTGAGACTTCGCTCTCGGGCAAGGGATGTTCCCTCTCGGGCAAACGCAGCATCTTGTGCGATGCATCGCCGCAGCTTATTCGCTCGCCGCGGCGATGTCGTCAGCAGTCCTTGCCTGCCGTTTGCTGATTGGGCTTGGCACCTTCCGCCCGCTCCGCTGCGGTTGGCTGGCTCTGCATTTGCCGCTGCGCATCTTCCGATGAGGTAGCTGCACCACCGCTGGCGCGATTCATCGTGCTGGTCGGCGGATGCTGGCCCGTTTCACCCGACGAACTCTGCGACTGCGCCGAGCCTACGGTGACCGGACCAGAACCAGCATCCTTGTCCGTGCTGGCGCTGCCCGTGTTGCATGGGCCGGCGATGGCGACGCCGGCGCTCAACGTCAGGATCGCGCAGGCGGCAAGAACGGAACGTTTCGTGTTCATCTGTATCTCCTCTTCTCCCGCCGCGTTGCCCCGAGGCCGCGCAGGACATCGCGTAGAGAACAGGCCGAGCTGCCCGATGTTCCGAGTATCGGAGCGGAAATGCTCGCAAGCCGTCCTCGGCACGTCTGTTCCGTTGCGATCACCGCAACAATCGGAGCAGCGCGCGGCCGGCGGGCGAGTTCAGCTCCTTCGCATCCAGCGTTCCATCCTTGTCAGGATTGGCTGCATTGAAGCGCTGCTCGACCGGGGATAGATATTCGTCGAGCGTCAGGGTCCCATCGCGGTCAGGATCGGCGGCGGCGAGTTCTTTCGCCGTCAACCGTCCGCGCAATTCGCGGGCATCGAGCGTGCCGTCATGATCGGGATCGAGCTTTGCGAACAATGCGGCCGCCGCCTTCTTCACCTCGGCAAGATCGAGCGTGCCGTCATTGTCGGTATCGAACAGCTTGACTACGTTGCCGGAGGCCGACCATGCCGGACCGGACAACAATGCAATCGTGAGCGCAAGCGCAGTTGAGCGACGCGAACTCATCAAGACCTCCCAGACGAAAATCTCCCGTGCAACGAGATAAATCCACAAGCGCCTCCCGGTTCAAGTCCGGAATGCAACTTGCGCGCGCCACAACTCGCGGAATCCGACCGCTCGCACCGACCACTTCGACCGGAGCTGGTTCGTGGCACGGAATTTCCCAGCGCCTCCGCGCAAGTGGGACTCGGTTGCGTCAGGTTTCCGCAAGGTGACCATCACCTGCGTTCAACGATATCGCACGACGCATGCGACTTTCGTATTGACGCGTTTTGGTTTCCGACAGAGATTTGGTTCCGCAGCGTCAAAAGGCGCGCATATTGGGAGGAACGGATGAAACGCTTTGCGATGGCTGCGAGCCTCGTCGTGCTTGCATCGACTTGTGCAAGCGCACAGACCACCGAGCAACTGGTCAAAGGCGCGACCGATACATCGAACGTTCTCAATTACGGGATGGGCTACAATCTGCAGCGCTTTTCGACGCTGAATCAGATCAACAAGGACAGCGTCAAGAACCTTGTCCCGGTCTGGAATTACTCCTTCAACGACGATCGCAGCGAGGAATCCCAGCCCATCGTCTATCAGGGCGTGATCTATGTGACCTCGCACAATGCGACCATGGCGGTGGACGCCAAGACCGGCAAGCAGATCTGGAAGAGCAAGATCGAATATCCCGCCGAGACGCCCCGAATCGTCTGCTGCGGCATCATCAATCGCGGCGTCGCTATCCACGAAGGCAAATTGTTTCGTACGACGCTCGATGCCAACGTGATTGCGATTGACGCCAAGAACGGCAAGGAGCTGTGGCGACAGAAGGCGGCCGACATCAAGGAAGGCTATTCGATGACGGTGGCCCCGCTGGTCGCCGACGGCGTCGTCATCACCGGCATCTCCGGCGCCGAGTTCGGCACGCGGGGCTTCATCGACGGCTGGGATCCGGCGACTGGCAAGCACCTGTGGCGCACCCATTCCATCCCTTCGCCGGAGGAGCCCGGCGGCGACACCTGGAAGGGCGACACCTGGAAGCTCGGCGGCGGCTCGACCTGGATCACCGGCTCCTATGACGCCGAGCTGAACACCGTGTATTGGGGCATCGGCAATCCCGGACCCTTCAACTCGGCGGTGCGCCCGGGCGACAATCTCTACACCTGCTCTGTGCTGGCGATGGACCCCAAGACCGGCAAGATCAAGTGGCACTACCAGTTCTCGCCGAACAATCCGTTCGATTATGACGCGGTCGCCGAGATGGTGCTCGCGGATGTGAACGTCGAGGGCAAGCCGACCAAGGCGCTGATGAATGCCAACCGCAACGGCTTCTTCTACGTGCTCGACCGCACCAACGGCAAGCTGCTGGCGGCCAATCCTTACGTGAAGGTGAACTGGGCGACCGGCGTCGACATGAAGACCGGCAAGCCGATCGAGACGGACGTCGCCAAGGAGGCGCGCGAGGGCAAGAAGGTGACCGTCTATCCGTCGATCCTCGGCGGCAAGAACTGGGAGCCGATGTCATTCAATCCGCAGACTGGTCTTGCTTACGCCAACACGCTCAACTTCGGCGGCAAGTACAAGGCCGAGCCCGTCACCTTCAAGCAGGGTGAATGGTATCTCGGCATGGACCTGACCGACCCCTGGGAGTTCGGGGACGGACCGCGCGGTCACCTCAAGGCCATCGACCCCATGACCGGCAAGTCGAAGTGGGAAGCGCCGAGCGACATTCCACGCTTCTCGGGCGTGCTGTCGACCGCGGGCGGCGTCGTATTCTCGGGCGCCCTGACCGGCGAGTTCGAGGCCTTCGACGCCGACACCGGCAAGAAGCTCTGGCAGTTCCAGACCGGGTCCGGCATCGAGGGCCAGCCGGTGACCTGGCAGCAGGACGGCGTGCAGTATGTCGCGGTGACCAGCGGCTACGGCGGCGTCTACTCGCTGTTCTCCGGCGACGAGCGGCTTGCTAAGGTGCCGCCCGGCGGCTCGCTGTGGGTCTTTGCGGTCAAGCAGTAATCCGCGGCATGATGCTGAGAGACATGTATGACAGGACGGCGGCGATCTTCGCCGCCGCCCTGGTGCTGACGGTCGCGCTTGCGGCGACCGTTCGCGCCGCCGACGAGCCAACTGGCAATCCCATGCAGGCGCAGATCGACCACGGCAAGTCGACCTATGCGGAGAAATGCTCGCACTGCCACGGCCCGAACCTGATGAACTCCGGCGCCATCACGCCGGACCTGCGCGTCTTTCCCGACGACAAGACGCGCTTCGTCACGACGGTGAAGAACGGCAAGAACAACAAGATGCCGCCCTGGGGCGACATCCTCAGCGACGACCAGATCGGCGATCTCTGGGCCTTCATCTCCAGCCGGAGAAAGCCATGAGAGGCCGGCCTGTTGCATGGAGCCTCGCGGCCGTTCTGTCGACGATGGCGTCGGTCGCGCTTGCCGCCGACGATCCCCTGAAAATCTGTCTCGACGAGAACCGGCCGCCGCTCTCGGTGCATCAGCGGGGCAAGCCGGATGCCGGCTTCGACGTGCTGCTGGCGCAGGCGATCGCGGAGCGGCTCGGACGGCCGCTGACGATCCAATGGTTCGAGAGCAAGCTGGACGAGGATTCCAGCCCACAGCTCGAGGCCAACGCGCTGCTCTCGGATGGGCGCTGCTCGCTGGTCGGCGGCTACGCGCTGACGCAGGATTCGCTCGTCGTCCCCGGGATGAAGACGGCGCGCTTGCCTGACTTCGCCGGGGCCACACGCGACGATCGCCGACGCCGCGTCGCGCTCGGCGTGCTGGCGCCGAGCCAGCCTTACGTCTATTCGCCGATGACGGTGGTGCTCGGGCCGAAGGCACGCGGCCGCAGGATCGGCGACATCGGCGATCTCGCCGGGCTTCGTCTGGTCGTCGAAAGCGGCTCGCTCGGCGACGCCATCCTGATGACCTTCGACAAGGGGCGGTTGATCGACGGCATTACCCATCTCGTCCCCGGCCGCGACGATCTCCTGGGCGCGCTCCAGCGCGGCGAGCACGACGCGACGCTGATCGACCTTGCGCGCTTCGATGCCCATCGCGCCGCGCACCCCGATACGGCGCTCACCGCGTCCGGGTATTACTATCCGATCGGCGCCAATCGCGGCTATGTCGGGCTTGCCAGCGATGGCGCCCTGATCGACGCCGTCAACAAGGCGCTGAGCGCCCTCGCGGCCGAGGGCAGGATCGCCGAATTCGGCAGGCAGGCCGGCCTCACCTATCTGCCACCGCGCGAGCCCGCGATTTTGGGCGACGTCTGGAGGAAGATCATTCAACGGTGAAGCTTTCTTGTCCGGACGCGGTGCGGCACGCAGTGACGCTCCGCAGCCGGGAAGGAAGAGCGAGATGCGGCGCTCACACTGGCGCTCCATCGTCATTGCGAGTTGGGAGCGGCATTGAGGAGCTGACGCGCGCTGGATGAAACTGACGCCCGAACAGACACAGCACGGCCTTTCGAATGCGCCAATCTGTCTCGCCTGAGGCCCGTGGCAGCGCCAGCCTCGTGCAGTACCCTGCCCGGAACGGGAGAGAATCATGTCCACGAAAATCGACCGCCGCCACTTCATCGCCGCCGGAGCCGGGGCATTCGCGATGCCTTTCGTTGCGCGTAACGCCTCGGCGCAAGCTGCATCACAAGGCACTTGGCCGGCGCGGCAAATTCGCATGATTTGCAGCTATCCAGCCGGCGGGCAGACCGACCTGCTCGCGCGCGCCTACGGCGAATTCATCTCCAAGCAGGTCGGCAAGACCGTGGTCGTCGAAAACAAGCCGGGCGCCTCCGGCGCGATCGGCACGGCGGAGGTCGCCCGCGCCGAGCCCGACGGTCACACCATGCTGTGCTCGATCTCGACCACCTACATCATGAACCGGGTGGTGATGAAGAATCCCGGCTACGACATGGACAAGGATTTGACCCTGGTCAGCGTCATTCCGGGCGCCGGCCTGTTGCTGGTGGCGAACCCGAAGACCGGCGTCAAGACGCTGGAGGATTTCGTCGCCTTCGCCCGCAAGAGCGGCAGGGTGAACTTCGGAACCTATAGCGCGGGCTCGGCCCCGCACATGACGATCCACGAGCTCAACAAGCAGTACGGCCTCAACATCGAGCCGATCCATTACCGGGGCGAGGCGCCTATGTGGACGGGGATGCTCGAAGGCACGCTCGATGCCGCGATGGGCAGCTACACGGCAGCACAGTCCGTCCTGCAAAGCGACCGCGGCACCGTGTTCGCGGTGCATTCCAAGAAGGTCGACGCGATCCCGACCATCAAGACTCTTCCCGAACAGGGCGCGACGTCGAAATTCTTTGCCGTCAGCGGCTTTTCGGGTTGGGCCGTGCCCAAGGCAACGCCGCAGCCGATCGTCGACCGATTGGCGGAACTCTGCGTCGCCGCCAACAACGATCCAAAAGTGAAGGAGGTTCTCGCGACCTTCGTGCTTGAGCCCGCGATCGGCTTCAAGGAGACCAATGCGCTGTATCAGCGCGAACTGCCGATCTGGATCGAGAGCGCGAAGTCGCTCGGCCTCGAGCCGGCCTGAGTTTCGAGGCGAGGCGTAACCGCCGGGCCGGTGCCCTTCGGCGCGGCGGCTTCCGACCAAAGCCTAGTGCCCAAGACATATCTTGCGGCTATGCTCCTGCATGACCGCCGGGAGATCCTCCCGGCGCGGAGGAGAAGGGCCGATCGCATGACGCCGGATCCCATCGCCATAGCCACCATGATCATCCTGCTGTTTCCGATGGGCTATTTCACGCTGGCCTCGCCCGCCTTCCTGCTGGTGAGGCTGGATATCCCGCCCGTCGCCCAGCTGCTGCGCGGCATGTTCAATGCCCATTTTGTGGTGATGCGCGTCGCCGGCATCGTAGGAACCATAGCTCTGCTGCTCGACGGTCGCCTCATCGCCGCGACAGGCGTTGGTCTGCTTGCAGCCTTGGCGATCTGGGGACGCCGCAGGTTCATGCAGCGGATGGACGACCAACTCAGCGCGAGAGAGGCCGGCGATAGTGAGGCCCCGCGTCGGCTGCGCCGGCTGCATTGGAGCGGCATGTTGGCAAACGCGGTGCTGCTTGCCGCTCTGTTGGCGAGCATTCCCTATATTGCCGCGACGGCATGAGCATCATTGGTAGTCAGCGGATTGGCAGTCAGCGGAAGATTCCCCGCCCTGCCTAATGCTTGTCCGCGCTGACCGTGCCCTGCTGCGCCTTGTGGATCGAGGACGGCACCACGCCAAAGTATTTCCGGAACACCCGGCTGAAATGCGATGAGCTGGAGAAGCCCCAGGAGAACGCGACATCGGTGATGGTCTTGCCGGCGTGAGCCTCGAGTTCCTGGCGGCAATTCTGCAGACGCGCCTGCCAAATGTAGTCGCTCACCGTGGTGCCGCGCTCCGAGAACAGCATGTGCAGATAGCGCTTGGAGCAGCCGAGCTCGGCGGAGATCTGGTCGATGCACAGATCCGGATCACGCAGATGCTCGCGGATGAAGAACTGCGCGCGCACATACATCGCTTCGGGCCCGACCCGGTCGAACATTGTGTCGGCTTCGCGCAGCGGCAGCAGCAGCAGATCGATCAGCGAATCGGCGACGCCGACCGCGCTGTTCGCCGACAGCTTGGCCGCCTCGTCGAAGGTCGCATGGACGAAATCGTGGGCGATCCGCCCCGTGCCCGTCTTCGACGTCAGCTTGCAGGCGGGCATTCGCTGCGACGGGAATCCGCGGTCGCGCAGCAGCGCCTTCGGTACGATCACCACGTCGTGACGCGTGAAGGCGGGGCTGATGATCGAATGCGGGCAGGAGACGTCATAGGCGATGATATCGCCGGGATTGATTTCGATGTGACGGCCTTCTTGCTCGAAATAGGACACGCCGTAGGTCTGGAAGTGGATCTTGATGTAGGGGTGTTCATTGGCCTTGGCGCGCGCCAGGGTGTGCGCGATGCGATGCTGGCTCACCTCGATCTGGCAAAGCTTCAGGCGCGAGACGCTCGTGTAGTCGATGCGGCCTTCGAGCGAGGAAGCCTCCAACGGATCGACGTCGAAATGCCCACACAGGCTCGTCAGCCCGTCGATCCAGCTCTGGATCTGGCGCTTCGGCGTCATACCGGTCGTCGAGAGCGTGTGAATGGTGTCGGACATTAATCCAGCCACTGGTTTGATCCGGAGATTCGACGCGAATCGCGACCAGCGCTGCCGGAGCCCTCAGCCATGATTGCGAGACGTTTACCTCGAATTTGAGCGGTCTGTTGGCACAGCGCCATCGTTCCATCGCCACCCTTGAAAGTTAATCCTCACCCTTAGTTGCAGCGCCGTCAAGGGGAACCTCAGCGCCGACGCGCCGCCGAAGCCGCTGAATTCGCTACTGCAAAATCAAAAACTTCGTACCCGTGCGCTGTCAAGCAAACCAGCTTCCCTCTTGGGCAAGTTTCCCAATGACGAAGGCGTTACGGATTGTATCAGGAACAACAAGAACGGGCCGCTCATGCACGCGGACCCGTAGCTCTCATCAGGAGGAGAAAACACCACAGCATCGTTTCTGGTCCCAAACGTGACCGCCCTGCACGAGCAGACGCCGGACGAGAAGCCCGGCGATTGAGCAATGCTTCGGAAACAATAAAACGAAATCAACGGAGGAATGACTATGCGCAAGGTGCTACTGGCGACCTTTCTTGGCTCCGCGGCAGCTCTCGCTGTCGGCAGCGCCTCAGCCAATGATGAGCTGAGCAAGATGGCGCAGAACCCAAAAGATTGGGTGATGCCGGCGGGTGACTATGCCAATACCCGCTTTTCCAAGCTGAACCAGATCAACGCACAAAACGTAGGCAAGCTCCAGGTCGCCTGGACCTTCTCGACCGGCGTGCTGCGCGGCCATGAAGGCGGCCCGCTGATCATCGGCAACATGATGTACGTCCACACGCCGTTCCCGAACAAGGTCTATGCCATTGACCTTTCCAACGAGAACAAGATCGTCTGGAAATACGAGCCGAAGCAGGATCCGAACGTCATCCCCGTGATGTGCTGCGACACCGTGAATCGCGGCGTCGCCTATGGTGACGGCAAGATCTTCCTGCATCAGGCCGACACAACCCTCGTCGCGCTCGATGCCAAGACCGGCCAGGTCGCATGGACCGCGAAGAATGGCGATCCCGGCAAGGGCGAGACCGGCACCTCGGCGCCACTCGTCGTCAAGGACAAGGTACTGATCGGCATCTCGGGCGGCGAGTTCGGCGTCCAGGCCCACATGTCGGCTTACGACATCAAGACCGGCAAGCTGGCATGGCGCGGATATTCGGAAGGGCCGGATGACCAAATCCTGGTCGATGCAGAGAAGACCACAGCACTCGGCAAGCCGGTCGGCAAGGACTCGAGCCTGAAGACCTGGCAAGGCGATCAGTGGAAAATCGGCGGCGGTGCCACCTGGGGCTGGATCTCCTACGATCCCGAGTTGAACCTCGTCTACTACGGATCGGGCAATCCCTCGACCTGGAATCCGAAGCAGCGTCCCGGCGACAACAAATGGTCGATGACGATCTGGGCGCGGAACCCGGACACCGGCCAGGCCAAGTGGGTCTACCAGATGACGCCCCACGACGAGTGGGACTATGACGGCGTCAACGAGATGATCCTCTCGGATCAATCGATCAACGGTCAGGCACGCAAGCTGCTGACGCATTTCGATCGTAACGGCCTCGGCTACACGCTCGATCGCGCCACCGGTGAGCTTCTGGTGGCCGAAAAGTACGATCCGAAGGTGAACTGGACCTCCGGCGTCGACATGGACAAGAACTCGCCGACCTACGGCCGCCCGAAGGTGCTCGACGCAGCTTCGACCGACAAGGCCGGTGAAGACCACAACGTGAAGGGCATCTGCCCGGCCGCGCTCGGCACCAAGGACGAGCAGCCGGCGGCCTACTCGCCGGACACGCAGCTGTTCTACGTTCCGACCAACCACGTCTGCATGGACTACGAGCCGTTCAAGGTGAGCTACACTGCGGGCCAGCCCTATGTGGGCGCGACGCTCTCGATGTATCCGCCGGCCGGTGAGACCCACATGGGTAACTTCATCGCCTGGGATGGCAAGACCGGCAAGATCGTCTGGTCGAACAAGGAGCAGTTCTCGGTCTGGTCAGGTGCGCTTGCAACCGCTGGCAACGTGGTGTTCTACGGAACGCTCGAAGGCTACCTGAAGGCGGTCGATGCCAAGACCGGCAAGGAGCTCTACAAGTTCAAGACTCCCTCCGGCATCATCGGCAACGTCACGACCTATGAGAACGGCGGCAAGCAGTATGTCGCAGTGCTCTCCGGCGTCGGCGGCTGGGCCGGCATCGGTCTGGCGGCGGGTCTGACCGATCCGACTGCAGGTCTCGGCGCAGTCGGTGGCTACGCGGCGCTCAGCAACTACACGGCACTCGGCGGAACGCTGACCGTGTTCTCGCTGCCGAACTAGGCCCATCAGCATCGCTCCGGCGCGTGGATTAACTCCACGCGCCGGCTCGTCTCCCCGGGCTCCTTCGAGGATAAATCTCTTGCGTAGAATCTGCTTTGTCATTGCTGCGACGGTCTTGGTTGCGTCCGGAGGGATTGCAGTCGCGGACGACGCTCCAGGCGACCCGACTTCCGTGAAGAAGGAAGACGACGGAAAGTGGCTCGATAAGGACGGGATTCCGACCTACAAGATTTCGGCCGACGGCACCGTGGACTGGTTCACCTATTCCGGATACCGCCGCTATCACTCCGACTGCCACGTCTGCCATGGCCCCGACGGCATGGGCTCCACCTACGCGCCGGCGCTAAAGGATTCCGTCAAGTCCATGAGCTATGGCGACTTCCTCGGCGTGGTCGCCTCGGGTCGTAAGAACATCTCGACCGCGCAGGAGAACGTCATGCCGGCCTTCGGCGATAATCCGAACGTGGCCTGCTACATGGACGACCTGTACGTCTATCTTCGCGCCCGCTCCACCGAAGCATGGGGCCGGCAGCGTCCCTCCAAGAAGGAGGAAAAACCAGAGGCCTACACCAAGGCGGAAGACGCCTGCATGGGCAAGAAGTGAAGCTACGGTGCGTAGGATTGCCGAGACGACCTCTTGGCGCCCCATGAGAATCTGAGGAGTTTACGATGAAAACACGTGCCGCCGTCGCTTTCGAGGCCAAGAAGCCGCTCGAGATCGTCGAGCTCGATCTGGAAGGCCCGAAGGCCGGCGAAGTCCTGGTCGAGATCAAGGCGACGGGCATCTGCCATACCGACGCCTATACGCTCGACGGCTTCGACAGCGAGGGAATTTTCCCGTCGATCCTGGGACATGAGGGTGCGGGCATCATCCGCGAGATCGGTCCCGGCGTGACCTCGGTGAAGCCGGGTGACCACGTCATCCCGCTCTACACGCCTGAATGCCGGCAGTGCAAAAGCTGCCTCAGCCAGAAGACCAATCTCTGCACCGCGATCCGCGCGACGCAAGGCAAGGGCGTGATGCCCGACGGCACCAGCCGCTTCTCCTACAAGGGCAAGCCGGTCTACCATTACATGGGCTGCTCGACCTTCTCGAACTTCACGGTGCTGCCGGAGATCGCGGTCGCCAAGATCCGCGAGGACGCCCCGTTCGACAAGAGCTGCTACATCGGCTGCGGCGTTACCACCGGCGTCGGCGCCGTCGTCAACACTGCGAAGGTCACGCCAGGCTCCAACGTGGTCGTGTTCGGCCTCGGCGGCATCGGCCTCAACGTGATCCAGGGCGCCAAGATGGCCGGCGCCGACAAGATCATCGGCGTCGATATCAACGATGCCAAGGAGGATTGGGGCCGCCGGTTCGGCATGACGGAATTCGTCAACCCCAAGAAGATCACCGGCGACATCGTTCAGCATCTCGTCGGCCTCACCGACGGCGGCGCCGACTACACGTTCGATTGCACCGGCAACACCACGGTGATGCGCCAGGCGCTGGAAGCCTGCCATCGCGGCTGGGGCACCTCGATCATCATCGGCGTTGCCGAGTCCGGCAAAGAGATCGCCACCCGCCCGTTCCAGCTCGTCACCGGACGCAACTGGCGCGGCACGGCCTTCGGCGGCGCGCGCGGCCGCACCGACGTGCCGAAGATCGTCGACTGGTACATGAACGGAAAGATCCAGATCGATCCAATGATCACCCACGTGCTCAAGCTCGAGGAGATCAACAAGGGCTTTGACCTCATGCATGAGGGCAAATCCATCCGTTCAGTCGTCGTGTTCTAGCTCGAAAGCGTCACCCCCAAGGAGGATCGACCCATGACTGTTGCACTCCACCCTACCATTGACAACGGCCTCAAACAGGGCAGCGGCAGCTTCGCCGGCGGCACGCTGGCCTGCAAATGCAAGGACCACCAGGTCAAGGTCGGCATCAAGGGCGACGTCGCGCATAACCACGCCTGCGGCTGCACCAAGTGCTGGAAGCCGCAGGGCGCGACGTTCTCCGTCGTCGCCGTTGTGCCGCGCCAG
This sequence comes from Bradyrhizobium sp. 199, assembly GCF_023073355.1. GTDB lineage: Bacteria > Pseudomonadota > Alphaproteobacteria > Rhizobiales > Xanthobacteraceae > Bradyrhizobium. Next base: position 25,065 of record NZ_JADPJI010000005.1, on the reverse strand, counting down.
AACGTCACCGTGCTCGAGAACGGCGACAAGCTCCAGGTCGTCGACCCCTCCGCAGTGATCCAGCGCCATGCCTGCAAGGCTTGCGGAACGCACATGTACGGCCGCATCGAGAACACGGGCCACCCGTTCTACGGTCTCGACTTCATCCATCCCGAGCTGTTCCAGGAGCAGGGCTCGCAGGCGCCGCAATTCGCCGCCTTCGTCTCCTCGGTGATCGAAGCGGGCGTGAAGCCGGAGCAGATGACAGGCATCCGTTCACGACTGAAGGAAATCGGCCTCGAGCCCTATGATTGCCTGTCACCGGCGTTGATGGACGCAATCGCGACCCACGTCGCCAAAGCCAAGGCCGCCTAATCAAGGCCGCCTGATCAAGGCCGCCTCACGTTCGCCGAACCCCGTCCGCTCGCTGGCCTCGACCAGTGCCAGCGAACCGGACGGGCCGGCCCCGGAACGATCGCGGCGATGCCGCCAGTTCTACCAACTTACGCGTATTCGAGGGTAATTAGCTCCCTCAGTCCTGGTCTCTGAATGACTGCGCAGCGCCGCCAACTTCCGTCTTGAAGTCCGGCCCTGCGTTTCTCCCTCCCTCGACTGAGGCATCTTGCTTCGTCCGCGCAGGCTTTCTGGCGGACGAAGCCCTTTTCATCGCAATTCCCGTTTGCGAACGCGAAGTCCACGCGGCGCGATGACTCGCCCTGCTTTTGACAAACCATCGATGCAATCTTTTCCCGGTGAGAACACCCGGCTGTGAACGCCGGGCCGGCGCGATCTCTGTTACGATCGCGCCGTCAAGATGCCGCGCGAAATACAATCAATTAAGAAGAAAAACGGGAGGTATCGAACACATCCGGACATCGAGATTCACGTTCCTGCCTCCTGCCGGGATCTGCCCGTGCGGAATCGAGGGCCGGAATATGACGACGCGGCGCGACCGGTTCTGGGCCGGCTGGCGTCGGCGAGTTCTAAATTTGGCATGCTTATGAAGAGCGAGGGATGATCATGATCAAGGTGAAGATCAACGGCCAGGAACAGAGCTGGGACGGCGACCCGGATCTCCCGCTACTCTGGTTCCTGCGCGATGAGACCGGGCTGACCGGGACCAAATATGGCTGCGGCCAGGCCCTGTGCGGCGCCTGCACCGTCATTGTCGACAAGCAGGCGGTACGGGCCTGCATCACGTCCGTGAACGACGTCGCCGGACGCGAAGTTACCACGATCGAAGGGCTGCATCCGAACGGCGATCATCCGGTGCAAAAGGCCTGGCGCCAGGTCAACGTGCCCCAATGCGGCTTCTGCCAGACCGGCCAGATCATGCAGGCCGCCGCGCTTCTGATGGACAACCCAAAGCCCTCGCATGACCAGATCCGCGAGGCGATGTCCGGCAACATCTGCCGCTGCGGCTGTTACCAACGGATCGAGAACGCGGTCCACCTCGCATCGACGGGAGTGTGACATGAATTTCATCGACAATCCCCGCAAGATTCGCGGTTTCGAGAAGCACGTCAGGGTCGAGAAGGTCTCGCGCCGCAGCATCCTGAAGGGGCTTGGCATCACCGGCGGCTTCGTGCTCGCCGCGCCCGTGATGTCGCGCCAGGCGCTCGCTTACGAAACCGGTGCCGGCAAGATGCCGCATGGCGTCGTGGTCGATCCGCGCGTGTTCGTTTCGGTCGCCCCGGACGGCATTGTCACGATCGTCGGGCACCGTTCGGAAATGGGCACCGGCGTGCGCACCAGCCTGCCGCTGATCGTGGCCGAGGAGATGGAAGCCGACTGGTCCAGGGTCAAGGTGCAGCAGGCCCATGGCGACGAGGTGAAGTTCGGCAACCAGGATACCGACGGCTCGCGCAGCACACGGCATTATCTGATGCCGATGCGCCAAATCGGTGCCTCCGCCCGCACCATGCTGGAGCAGGCTGCGGCCAAGCGCTGGGGCGTGCCGGCGACCGAGGTGAAGACCGTCAATCACGAGGTCGTCCACAGCGCCAGCGGCCGCAAGCTCGGTTTCGGCGAGCTGGCAGCCGACGCCGCCAAGGAATCGGTGCCCAGCATCGAGGGCCTCAAGCTGAAGGACCCCAAGGACTTCCGCTATCTCGGCAAGGGCCAGGTCGGCATCGTCGACCTCCACGACATCACCACCGGCAAGGCGCGCTACGGCGCCGACGTGCGGCTGCCGGGCATGAAATATGCCGTGATCGCACGTCCGCCGGTGACCGGCGGCAAGCTGGTCTCGTTCGATCCGGAGGCGGCACTGAAGGTCCCCGGCGTCGAGAAGGTGATGAAGGTTCAGGGCTGGCCGTGGCCATCGAAGTTCCAGCCGCTCGGCGGCGTCGCGGTGATCGCGCGCAACACCGGCGCGGCGATCAAGGGCCGCGACGCATTGAAGCTGGTCTGGGACGACGGGCCTAACGGCAAGTACGACTCGGTCGCCTACCGCAAGGAGCTCGAGGAGGCCTCACGCAAGCCCGGCCTCGTGCTGCGCAAGGAGGGCGATGCGGATGCTGCGCTGAAGGGCGCCGACAAGGTCATCGTCGGCGAGTATTACATCCCGCATCTTGCTCATGTCAGCATGGAGCCGCCGGTGGCAGTCGCCGACGTCAAGGGCGATAAGGCGGATATCTGGGCGCCGGTGCAGAGCCCGGGTGGCACGCGCGACGACGTCGCCAAGACGCTCGGCATTCCCGAGGGCAACGTCACCGTCAACGTCACGCTGCTCGGCGGGGGTTTCGGCCGCAAATCGAAGTGCGACTTTGCGCTCGAGGCTGCCTTGCTGTCGAAGGAGCTCGGCGCGCCGGTGAAAGTGCAGTGGACGCGGGAGGACGACATTCGTAACGGCTTCCTGCACACCGTCTCGGCCGAGCGGATCGAGGCCGGCCTCGACAAGAGCGGCAAGGTGATTGCCTGGCGCCACCGCAGCGTAGCTCCCAGCATCGCCTCGACCTTTGCCGCCGGCACGGTGCATCAGGCGCCGTTCGAGATCGGCATGGGCCTCGTCGACATGCCGTTTGAGATCGCAAACATCTCGTGTGAGAATCCGGAGGCCGCCGCGCATACCCGCATCGGCTGGTTCCGCTCGGTCTCGAACATCCCGCGCGCCTTCGCGGTACAGTCGATGGTGAGCGAGATCGCGCAGGCGACGGGGCGTGACCAGAAGGAGACGCTGCTCGCGCTGATCGGCAGCCCGCGGATCGTCAAACCCGAGGTGAAGGATCTGTGGAACTATGGCGAGCCCCAGGACAGCTACCCGATCGACACTGCGCGCCTTCGCAAGGTCGTCGAGCTGGTCGCCGAGAAGGGCGAGTGGGGTCGCCAGGTCCCGAAGGGCCACGGTCTCGGCATTGCCGTGCACCGCAGCTTCGTCAGCTACATCGCGACCATCGTCGAGGTGGCCGTCGACGACAAGGGCAAGCTCACGGTACCGCGGGTCGATACCGCCATCGACTGCGGCACTTACGTCAACCCCGAGCGCATTGCCTCGCAGATCGAGGGCGCCGCGATCATGGGGCTGAGCCTCGCCAAATACGGCGAGATCAGCTTCAAGGACGGCAAGGTGCAGCAGAAGAATTTTGACGACTTCCAGGTCGTCAGGATGGACGACTCTCCTGTGGTGACCAATGTCTACATCGTGCCGCCCGGCCCCGACACGCCGCCCAGCGGCGTCGGCGAGCCTGGTGTGCCGCCATTCGCGCCGGCGCTGATCAATGCGATCTTCGCCGCGACGGGAAAACGCATCCGCTCGCTGCCGATCGGCAAGCAATTGGAGGCGTGAGTCGGAACTAGAAGCGGCCTCACGCCGTTTCCATCGATCTGACAGGAGCAGATCGATGACCAACATCTCAAGGGCGCTCGCAGTCTCGCTGTCGGGCGCCTTTCTTTTGACGACCTCCGGCGCATTCGCCCAAGGCAATACGGCGCCGCCGACCACCGCGACGCGCCCCAGCACGCCGGATCAGACGTCGCTTCCCAACGCCAACGCCCCGCCCGCCTCGACCACCCAGACCACCGGGCAGCACAATCCGGATCCCAAGATTCGTGAGATGAACCAGAAGGAAAAGGACAAGGTCGAGCGCGAGGGAAAGTAGGCTTTGCAGACCTCACGCCGTCATGGCCGGCTTGTCCTGGCCATCCACGTCCTTTGCCGCCGCACGAAGACATGGATAAACGGGACAGGACCGGGCATGACGACGAGCACGCGGCCGCGAGAGCAATCCCTTTCCCCACAAAAAGATGCGGCGGACGTTACCGTCCGCCGCATTCGCCACCCCCTGCGCCTCCGCTTCTTTCGATCCGCCCGCGGAGTTACTTCTTCAGTGCGAACACCCAGATGACGCCGCCTTGCGGCACGTTGGCTTCGATGCCGATGTTGTTGGTCACCAGCGCATCCTGGATGCGCTGCGCGTCCACGCCCCACCCCGACTGGATCGCGATGTACTGCGTGCCGTCGATCTCATAGGACACCGGCATGCCCATGATGCCGGAGTTGGTCTTCTGCTCCCATAGGAGTTCGCCGGTCTTGGCATTGAACGCCCGGAAGTTGCGGTCATTGGTGCCGCCGACGAAGATGAGATCGCCCGCGGTCGCCGTCACCGAACCGAACAGCTGCGACTTCGGGAAATTATGCTGCCAGACCTTCTTCCCCGTAGCTGGATCCCAAGCCTGCAGCTCGCCGAAATGGTCCGCGCCCGGCTTCGTCGTCAGCCCGATGTCCTCCGGCTTGGTGCCGAGCCAGAGCTCGCCTGGCTTCAGCGCGACCTTCTCGCCGGTGAACCCGCCGCAGAAATTCTCGTTGGCGGGCACGTAGACGAGGCCGGTCTTCTGGCTGTAGGCCGCCGACGGCCAGTCCTTGCCGCCCCATAGCGACGGACAGAACTCGACGCGCTTGCCGATCACCGGCTTGTGCGCGGGGTCGACGATCGGCTTGCCGCTCTCGGGTTCGATACCCTTCCAGACGTCGGTGAAAACGAACGGCCAGCCGGCGACATAGTTGATCTTCGTCGGCGTGCGTTCGAGTATCCAGAAGATCGCGTCGCGCCCAGGATGGACCAGGCTCTTGATGTTGCGGCCGTCGCGTTGCAGGTCGATCAGCATCGGCGCGTCGACCTCGTCCCAGTCCCAGGAATCGTTCTGGTGATACTGGTGATAGGTCTTGATCTTGCCGGTGTTGGGATCGAGCGCGAGCACAGAGGAGGTGTAGAGATTGTCGCCGGGATGGGTCTCGCCGGGCCATGGCGCTGCGTTGCCGACGCCCCAATAGATCGTCTTGGTCTCCTTGTCGTAATTGCCGGTCATCCAGGCCGAGCCGCCGCCGTTCTTCCAGTCGTCGCCCTGCCAGGTGTCATGCCCCGGCTCGCCTTCGCCGGGAATGGTGAAGGTTCGCCACAGCTCCTTGCCATCCTTGGCATCATAGGCGGCAATATAGCCGCGCACCCCGAACTCGCCCCCGGAGCCGCCGACAATGACCTTGCCGTCGATGATCAGCGGCATCAGGGTCATGTACTGGCCCTTCTTGTAGTCCTGCACCTTGGTGTCCCACACCACCTTGCCGGTCTTCGCGTCGAGCGCGACGACGTGGTCGTCCGTGGTGGCGAGGTAGAGCTTGTCCTCCCAGAGGCCGACGCCGCGGCTGGTCGGATGCAGCTGGAACAGATCGTCGGGAAGCTGCCGCTTGTAGCGCCAGTATTCGTCGCCGGTCTTCGCATTCAGAGCGATCACCTGCCCCATCGGGGTCGCGACGAACATCACGCCGTTGTTGACGATCGGCGGCGCCTCGTGGCCTTCGACGACGCCGGTGGCAAAGGTCCAGACCGGCGTGAGGTTCTTCACGTTGGAGGTGTTGATCTGCTCGAGCGGGCTATAGCCGTGCCCGTCATAGGTGCGCCGATAAAGCATCCAGTTGCTTGGTTCCGGATTCTCCAGCCGCTGTGCGGTGACCGGCGCGTAATTCTCGATCGGGCCCGATACGGCGGCGGTCGAAGCGAGGCAGGTAAAGGCGACGAAGCCGGACAGTAACCATTGCTTCCTGGTCATGGACGTTCCCCTTTTTCATCCGTTTGAATTCTTGTGTTGAATTCTTGTCGTTCGTCCCGCCGTCCGCCCCGTGGCGGATGCGGTCTCTCGTGAGCGGGCGCGGGCCCGCACTGTCCATCATCCCGGCTGCGCGCCACCTACCTTTCCGATGAAGTTGCCGGCGACGCTGAGCGAGCCGTCGGAGAGCGCCAGCGGTAGCGAAGCGAGCCGTCGCGGCGCCGGCCCGAACACGACCTGTGCGCCCGCACGAGGATCGTATTCGGAGTTGTGACACATGCACTTGAACACCTCCTTGTCGCCGACATCGCTCTTCACCCAGGCCGTGACCGGACAGCCGGCGTGAGAGCAGATCGCCGAATAGGCGATGATGCCGTCGACGGCGCGCTCGCGGGTCTTCTCGTCGAGCTCGGCGGGATCGAGCCTGATAATCAGGATCTCGTTGAGTCGCGAGGCGCTGCGCACCACCGATGTCTTGGGATCCTTCGGCCAGGCATGCACCGGCGGTCCACCAGCGGACAGGTCGGCCGCGGTGATGAGCTTTCCTTCGTTGTCGCCTTCGGCGAAGACGAGCACATCGCCTTTCTGGGGCCGTTCGTCGGAGCCGGGCGGATCCTCGCCCGCACGCGCGTACGCGGAACAACCGAGGCAGGCGGTGGTCGCGATTGCGCCAAGCAGAACCGTTCGCCGCGTCTGCTCGGCGCACGGGTCGGCTTCGGGTTCCGTGATGTTTCCGGACGATGAGGAATTGGTCGTGAACGATGTGCGGGACATGTTTGCAAGGAGGCGCTGGAACTCTGCCGAAAAAAAGGCGAAGAGTTGGCACCGCAGCGCATCAATATGGCTTTGCTCGCGGTGATTGAGCGAGGATGAATCCATTCAAGCGCGTTTTCGCAATTTCAACGTCGCGCCGGGCGATCCGCATGACGATTTTGCAGATCAGACCAATGATGTTGGAATTGGTGCAGCGCATGCATCGCGCTCCGCAAACGCGGCACGATGCGCCCGCATATTTTGCGGGCAGCCGCTGGTCGTCAGGGCCTGAGCACGTGGCGCGGCGCCGCGATAGAACCAGCGACCGTCGCCGACGCCATTTCGAAACTGTCGGCGATGCGACGCGCCTTGTCGATGAACAGCGCAGCCGCCGGCGGTGGGCAAACCTCGCGCGCGCTCTGCTCGAACAGATCGAGCCAGCGATCGAAATGAGCGCCGACCAGACTCAGCGGCAGATGTGCCCGCATTGGCGAGCCCTGGTATCGGCCGCTCATCAGCACAACAGAGGACCAGAAATCCCTGAGCTTGGCGAGATGCTCGTCCCAATTCTGCACGACCCCAAACACCGGTCCCAGCCGTGCGTCTTCGCGAACGCGCCCGTAGAAGCGGGTGACGAGTTCCCCGATCATCTCCTCAGTGATCCCGGTGCGCTCGATCGCATCCTGGATCAACAGATTCCGCCGCCCGGCCGCCGCCTCGCGCTCGGCCATCAGTCGATCCGACATGTCCTTCGCGCTCCGTTCCGTTGTTCCTGCAGTCCGTCCGTTCGAGATTGTCGGGCCGATTGCGCGCGCCGTCTTTGTCGCAGCGCAAAGTGCGGAATCCGGCGCGCACGCCGAAGCCCGGCGCCCTGATCAGCCGCTATAGGTGTAGAAGCCCTGCCCGGTCTTGCGGCCGAGATGGCCGGCATCGACCATCTCTTTCAGCAGTGGCGCTGGCCGATATTTAGGATCGTTGAAGCCCTTGTAAAAGACCTCCATCACCGAAAGCATGGTGTCGAGCCCGACCAGATCGGCCAGAGCCAGCGGCCCGATCGGATGGTTGCAGCCGAGCTTCATGCCGGCGTCGATTTCTTCCGCCGTCGCAATCCCCTCCTGAAGCGCGAAGATCGCTTCGTTGATCATCGGGCACAGGATGCGGTTGACGGCAAAGCCCGGGCTGTTCTTCGCCGTGATCGCCACCTTGCCGATGCGCTGGGCGAAATCGAGCGCCTTGGCGTGGGTGTCGTCCGAGGTCTGCAAGCCGCGGATGAGTTCCAGCAGCGCCATCACCGGCACCGGGTTGAAGAAGTGCATACCGATAAAACGGTCGGGACGGTCGGTCGCGGCGGCGAGCTTGGTGATCGAGATCGACGAGGTGTTGGTCGCAACCAGCGTGCGCGGCGACAAGGTGGCGCAGAGATCCTTCAGGATCTTGACCTTGAGCTCCTCATTCTCGGTCGCGGCCTCGATAACGAGATCGCAATCGGCGAGCTTCGCGCGGTCGGTGGTGCCGGTGATGCGCTTGAGCGTGGCGTCGCGATCGGCCGCCGACATCTTCTCCTTCTTGACCAGGCGCTCGAGGCTGCCGCCGACGGTCGAAATCCCGCGGTTCACCGCCGCATCGGAAATGTCGACCATCACGACCGAGAGCCCGGCTGCCGCGCAGATTTGCGCGATGCCGTTTCCCATGGTCCCTGCTCCGATGATACCAACGGTCTGGATCATTTGCGTCCTATCCTTCTCATCGTGAGGGTCTGCCAGCATCGCTCCGGCCCCCACCTGTTTCCCGCGTCAGGGTCTGGCACTGAGGGTGCGACCCGACCCTGCCCCTTCCTTAAAGCATCCATGGGCGGAATAAAGCCATCTAGCGCCGGCCTGGAGGATTTGGGCTATGCCCGCCCGAACTGCCCGATTCTGTGTCGGGCGGCCCGACGTGGTCGAACGACATCGGGCACCCCGATGTCACATGGACGAGAGCCCACCCCCAACATCCGGGATTGCGACCTCTTGATTGTGGCGAGCACAGCGGCCAGAACCGGTGCAGCTGCCATCCGAGGATGTGCGTGAACGACCCCGTCCGCGGCCGACGTAGGCCGAGCTGGCGGGGCAAGCTGCTGAGGGCGAGGGATTTCGCGATGGATTTGATCGGGATCACCGGCATCGAGCCGGCGCAACGGCATCAGGCCGGATGAACGACTTCGCGCAATCTATCACGGCCGCCTTCACGCTGATCGGCGAGGCCGATGCCGAACTTCTGGGCATCGTCGCCTTGTCGGTGCGCGTCAGCCTCACCGCCAGCATCGTCGCGCTTCTGATCGGCGCGCCGTTCGGAGTCCTGCTTGCGATCACCCGGTTCCGCGGACGGCAGGTTATCATTGTCCTGACCAATGCCTTGCTTGGTCTTCCGCCGGTCGTGGTCGGGCTCGCGCTTTATCTTCTGTTGTCGCGGTCCGGCCCCCTCGGGGCGGCCGGCCTGTTGTTCACGCCGGCGGCCATGGTGATCGCGCAGGCGCTGCTCGCGACACCGATCGTGGTCGCACTGGTGCACCGGCCAGCGAGCCTGCTGTGGGCAGAATATGGCGACCTGGCACGGATCGACGGGCTGTCGACACTGCGCAGCATCGGCTTGCTGTTCGCGCTCGGTCGAACCTCGCTGCTGACGGCCTTTCTCGCGGCGTTCGGACGTGCCATCGCCGAGGTTGGCGCCATCCTCATCGTCGGCGGCAACATCCGCGGCTTCACGCGCACGATGACGACCGCGATCGCGCTGGAGACCAGCAAAGGCGACCTGCCGCTGGCACTCGGGCTCGGGCTGATCCTGCTCGCACTGAGCGTGGCGGTGTCGACCGTCGCCTTCCTGCTAGTGGGACGCGTTGGGGAAAAATAGCTGCTCGCCGCCGACCTTGTGCCCGGCGATCGCCTCCTGTCCCTTCGGGGAGACGAGCCAGTCGATGAAGGCCTGCCCGTCCTTCGCCTTCACGTTCGGATGCGTGGCGGGATTCACCAGCATGACGCCGTACTGGTTGAACAGTCGCTTGTCCCCTTCGGTCAGGATGGCGAGTTCGCCACGGTTCTTGAACGACAGCCACGTGCCCCGGTCCGAAAGCAGATAGGCGTTCGACGACGAGGCCATGTTCAGCGCCGGGCCCATGCCCTGGCCGATCTCCCGGTACCAATTGTCCTTCGCCGCGCCGATGTCGACGCCCGCTTCCTTCCAAAGCCGGAGCTCGGCGGCATGCGTGCCGGACTTGTCGCCGCGCGAGATGAACGGCGCCTTCGCCGCCGCGATCTTGCGCAGCGCGTCCGCAACGTCCTTGCCGCCGGCAATCTTTGCGGGATCGCTGTTCGGGCCGACGATGACGAAGTCGTTGTACATGACGTCGAAGCGCTTCACGCCTTGCCCTTCCGACATGAACTTGTCTTCGGCGGGCCTGTCATGGACGAACACCACGTCGGCATCGCCGCGCCGCCCGATATCCAGCGCCTGGCCGGTGCCGACGGCGACGACCTTCACGCCGATGCCCCCCGCCTTCGTGAACAGCGGCAGCAGATGGCCGAACAGGCCTGATTGTTCCGTCGAGGTGGTCGAGGCGACTGTGATGGAGCGATCCTGCGCGAATGCGATGGTGGACCAGAGCAGTACCGCTCCCAGGGCAGCAATCTTCTTCATGCGTCGTTCCTCAACCAACAATGACGGACCTGAATAGTCCCTGTCGATGAAGAGGGGAACCCCCGATGTTAAAGCCGCAGAGAGTTGAACGGGTGGCTGCAAAGCGGCAGGAACGTCGTTGGCTCAGGCGGATTGTCGGGATGTAAAGTCAAGGAGAATCCAATGAAGCAGATCATCTTGGCATCCGCATGCATCATGGCGCTGGCGACCGGTGGCGCCGTCGCGCAGACACAACCCGCTCCGGGCGCCTCCGACCAAAGCGACGTCGGCCCCTCATCGCGAGGTCCCGCCACCAAGGGCATGACGACAGGACGGTCGTCGAACATGCAGAACGAGGCCAGCGACAGCAAGGGTGCGCAGCCGTCGGCCGGCGGCACCAACACCAACAATATGGGCAGCCAGGCCGGTGGCGCCTCTGGCGGCGGCGCAGGCTCGGGCAGCGGTGCTGGCTCGGGCAAATAGTCGGAAGATCGCAAATAGTCGGAAGATCGGAGTTCCGGGAGGGGATCGTCGTCCCCTCCCACGGACCGACAGGAATTGATCAGCGACCGTGACAATATCTTGGCAGGCGGCGGACGCTCTGCGATCCCGATTTCGAAAGGCCTCGCGAGGGCCAAACAGATTTTGTGATCACGTTTCCTCTCCTTTGCTTTCGAAGACACGTTTAGGTCGGGTGCACTGTGTTGCGGTCACCGCGCGCCGAAGGTGCGGATGTTCTGCAATTGATCTCCCTTACATTGACACGGGTGTGACGGCCGAGGCAGTTTTTCATATTGCTGGCGAATCAGCGATTGCCTCACGCCGAGTACCTCCTGGACAACTCCCAGTGCTTTCGAGACTGATATCGTTGCTGCGCCGCATCCCCGTGGTGAAATGGGCATTCGCCGGGCTTCGGCCTGTGCCGCATGGCGGCAACATTGATGTCACGCCGCTCGCCGCAGACGTCGCGCCTGTCATCGCCGAAGACGTCGCCCAGGTCGTGGCGGAAACGACTTCGGATCAGATCAGCGATATCAGCACGGTTTCAGCGCGAGACGACGCCGAGATCGCAGGTGCGGCTCCCTCCACTGAGGATGCTACCGCAGTCGCCGTCATGGCGGAGAGCCCGCCGGCAGCACCCACCGATGCCAGCGGCGACGATTCCTCGCCGGAGACGCCGTCGGAAATCGAGCCGGTCATCGTGGAGGAGGCTTCGGTCTCGACCATCGAGATCGACATCGCGACAGCCGATGTTCCCGAGCCCGTCGCCAGCAATGACCCGGCTGTCGAAACCGGGGCGAAGCTCGAGGGCGTCAATGCGCAGCCGGCCGCGGTCGCCATCGCCTGCGAAGCGGTCGACGCCGAACTCGTCATCGGCAGCGATCCACGTCCCGCACTCCCGAGCAACGCGGAGTTCGTTGTCGCGGAGGAGGCATCGCCCTCTTCTATCGCCGTCGCGAGCACTCCGGTTGATGCTCCCGCTCTTGTCGTCAACGAGGATCATTGCCTTGACGTCATCGTGGATGGCGAAGCCGCCGTGGACGAGCCGGGTGTCGCGCCTGCCGATAGCGAAGTGCTGGCGGCAGAACCCGTTCCCGAGGAACATTTCGACAGCGTTCCCTCCCCCCGTGCCGCGGTGGAAATCGAGCCGGCTGTTGTGGACGTTGCTGCCCCCGTCGCAGCGATAGCCGCCGCGCAGTGTTCCGCCAACACAGCCGGCCTCGCTACCGAGATCGAGCTGGCTCTCGTGTCTCCTTCTCCCGAAAGCCGCAACGTACCGAGAGTTCGCGCAAGAGCCGCGGAACCTGCCGATCGCACCGCGCTGATCCGGCAGCGCTGGGCGGAAACCGGGATCAGGATGTGGAATCCGCGGCTGTACGGCGCCGGCGAAGCCACGCTGAACATCCAGGGGAGCGTCGGGCTGCTGCCGCCCGAGCCCGGCGAGACGATGCCGCGTTACGACAAGCTGGAATTCAAGATGCTTGGCGGACAGATCGTCTGTGAAGGCGTCATCGTCGAAGCGCCGGCGCAGGCGAGCCATCGCAGTTTCACGCGACTCGCCGAGCCTGGGAAAATCGAGCGCGTCCGCGAACCGCGGGAACGCCAGGCCGCTCTTGCCTGATCCTTTCTTCCGCGATCGCTGTCATGTGTGCTAGGCAGATATCCCGCAGGGGGAGATCGCATATGCGCGCAAGCTCGTTGCTTCTGGTCGTGATCGCCGCCTCCTGCGCTTCGCAGCCAGCCATCGCCGCGGGCAAACGGCCACGTCATGCAGTCGCTGCCGTTCCCGCCACCGATCCGTCCGCCTCCTACAACGCCGACAGGCTCTCTTCCTCGCGCGGAGAGCCGATCCTCAACACGCCGGGCCAGACCACCGTGCTGACGCGACGAATGCTCGACGACATGAACGCGACCAGCCTGAGAGCCGCCATGCGCTCGACCGCCGGCGTGACCATCGGGCGCTAAAAGCATGATCGGCAAAAAGTGCGCAGCGGTTTTCCGAAAAGATCATGCTTAAACAACAACCTAAAGCGCGGCTTTCCCGCCGACATGCCGTTGTTCCCGGGCGACGTATGAATTTTTCCGCATGCGAAGCGGTTGCCCGCAACGCGGCCTGCAACGTAACCTGCGCAGGGGTCGAGCCGCGACATCGGGCCGATTAAAACGACAAGAACACTACGGGAGGCAAACCATGAGAACACTCACGGCCGCATTGTGCGCACTGGCACTGTTGGCAACGGGCGCGCAAGCGCAGACCCTCAAGGATTTCCTGGCGACGGCCATGCAGAAGTGGACAGCACCGTTCGAGCCGTTCCAGCTCATTGGCAACATCTACTATGTCGGGACCGAAGGCATTGCCGTCTATATCATTAAGACATCGGAGGGCCTGATCCTGATGGACACGGCGATGTCCCAGTCGACCGGCATGATCAAGGACAACATCGTCAAGCTCGGCTTCAAGGTTTCCGACATCAAGGTCGTTCTCAACTCGCACGCGCATCTCGATCACACCGGTGGTTTTGCCGAGATCAAGAAGGAAACGGGTGCGCAGCTGGTGGCTGGCGAGCGCGACAAGCCTCTGCTCGAAGGCGGCTACTATCCCGGCGACGAGAAGAACGAGGATCTCACCTTTCCCGCGGTGAAGGTCGATCGCACCGTAAAGGAAGGCGACAAGGTCACGCTTGGCGACACGACGCTCACCGCACATGCAACGCCCGGCCACTCGCCGGGCTGCACGAGCTGGGAGATGACCGCCAAGGACGGCGACCAGAACCGCGAGGTGCTGTTCTTCTGCAGTGGCACGGTGGCACTGAACAGGTTGGTCGGTCAGCCGACCTATCCCGGCATTGTCGACGATTACCGGGCGACCTACGTCAAGGCCAAGGCGATGAAGATCGACGTGCTGCTCGGGCCGCACCCGGAGGTCTATGGCATGCAGGCCAAGCGGGCGCAGATGAAAGACGGCGCCCCGAATCCGTTCGTCAAACCCGGCGAGCTTGCGACCTACGTGACCGGCCTGTCGGAGGATTTCGACAAGCAACTGGCCAAGCAGACCGCGGCGCTCGAAAAGAAGTAACGGCCATCGGATGCGGCTATGACCTCTCCCCGAACCGGGAGCGGTCAATCGCCGACGGCAGCGGTCTCGGCTGTGGCCATCCTTCGCGACGCCCGCCGTTGGCGGGCCTTCAGGATGGAGGGTCCGGGTGGGCGGCCCTTCGGGAGAGTGACCGAAAGCTGCGGCTATCGCGCCAGGCTCGGCAGGTCGAGCCCCTTGTCATGGGCGCAGTCGATTGCAGCGTCATAGCCCGCATCAGCATGCCGCATGACGCCGGTGGCGGGATCGTTCCAGAGCACGCGCTCGATGCGCTTGGCCGCTTCCGGCGTGCCGTCGGCGACGATCACCATGCCGGCATGCTGCGAATAGCCGATGCCGACGCCGCCGCCATGATGCAGCGACACCCAGGTCGCGCCGCTGGCGCAGTTGAGCAGGGCGTTGAGCAGTGGCCAGTCGGACACCGCGTCCGAGCCGTCCTTCATCGCCTCGGTCTCACGGTTGGGGCTCGCCACCGAGCCGCTATCGAGATGATCGCGGCCGATCACGATCGGCGCCTTGAGCTCGCCGCGTGCCACCATCTCGTTGAAGGCGAGGCCGAGCCGGTGACGATCGCCGAGGCCGACCCAGCAGATCCGCGCCGGCAGGCCCTGGAACTTGATGCGCGCCTTGGCCATGTCGAGCCAATTGTGCAGGTGCTTGTCGTCAGGCATCAGCTCCTTGACCTTGGCGTCGGTCTTGAAGATGTCCTCGGGATCACCCGAGAGCGCAGCCCAGCGGAACGGCCCGACGCCGCGGCAGAACAGCGGACGGATATAGGCGGGAACGAAGCCGGGGAAATCGAAGGCGTTCTTCAGGCCCATGTCCTGCGCCATCTGGCGGATGTTGTTGCCGTAGTCGAGCGTCGGAATGCCCTGCGCGTGAAAATCCAGCATGGCCTGAACGTGCTCAACCATCGAGGTCTTGGAGGCGCGTTCGACCGCCTTCGGATCTGAGCCGCGCTTGGCTTCCCACTCGGCGAGCGTCCACCTCTTCGGCAAATATCCGTTGACCGGATCGTGCGCGCTGGTCTGGTCGGTGACGACGTCGGGCTTGACGCCACGGCGCACCAGCTCAGGAAAAATCTCCGCGGCGTTGCCGAGCAGGCCGACCGAGACCGCCTTCTTCGTCTTTGCGGCGTCCGCCATGATCGCCAGCGCTTCGTCGAGCGTTGCGGCCTGCTGGTCGAGATAGCCGGTGCGCAGCCGCATCTCGATGCGGCTCGGCTGGCATTCGACGGCGAGCATCGAGGCGCCGGCCATGGTCGCGGCCAGCGGCTGCGCGCCGCCCATGCCGCCAAGGCCTGCGGTGAGAATCCATTTGCCGGCAAGACTACCGCCGTAATGGCGTCGGCCAATCTCGACGAAGGTCTCGTAGGTGCCCTGCACGATGCCCTGGCTGCCGATGTAGATCCAGGAGCCCGCCGTCATCTGGCCGTACATCATCAGGCCCAGGCGATCGAGCTCATTGAAATGATCGAGCGTCGCCCAGTGCGGCACGATGTTGGAGTTCGCGATCAGCACGCGCGGCGCGTCCGCATGGGTGCGGAACACACCTACCGGCTTGCCGGACTGGACCAGCAGCGTCTGGTCGGCCTCGAGCTTGCGCAGGGCCGCAACGATCCGGTCAAAGCTCTCCCAGTCGCGTGCAGCGCGGCCGATGCCGCCATAGACGACGAGCTCGCTCGGGCGCTCCGCGACGTCAGGATCGAGGTTGTTCATCAGCATGCGCAGCGGCGCTTCGGTCAGCCAGCTTTTGGCGCTGATGTCGCTGCCGCGGGGGGCGCGAATGGTGCGGTCATTGTCCAGTCGGCGGTTCATGCGGACCTCTCAATCAAGTCTCGGAAACGGATCGGATGGAAGCGCGGTGATCGCGATGGCCGGCAACGCGTCGGCTTCGATCAGCGCAGCCGCCTTGGCGAGATCGCCGGCCATGTAGCGGTCGGCGCCGAGGGCGGGCACCCGCTGGCGCAACGCCGCGACGACGGCGGCGAGCGGCGCACTGGTCGCATGCGGCGCGCGCAGCGTAATGCCTTGCGCTGCGACCAGAAGCTCGATGCCGAGGATGGCGGCAAGATTGTCGACCATGTCGGACAGGCGGCGCGCGGCGTGCGCCGCCATCGAGACGTGGTCTTCCTGGTTGGCGCTGGTCGGCGTCGAGTCGATCGAGCAGGCAGAAGCGCGCTGCTTGTTCTCGGCATAGAGCGCGGCCGCCGTCACCTCGGCGATCATGAACCCCGAATTGATGCCGGGATCAGGCGTGAGGAACGGCGGCAGGCCGAAATTGAGCGCGGGATCGACCAACGTGGCGATGCGCCGCTCGCTGATCGCGCCGATCTCCGATAGCGCGAGTGCGATCGCGTCGGCGGCAAACGCCACCGGCTCGGCGTGGAAATTGCCGCCGGAAACGATCTCGCCGCTCTCGACCAGCACCAGCGGATTGTCGGTGACGGCGTTGGCCTCGACGATCAACGTGCGCGCGGCCTGCGTGATCAGGTCGAGCGCCGCGCCCGCGACCTGCGGCTGGCAACGCAGGCAATAAGGATCCTGCACGCGCTCATCGCCTTCGAGATGCGACAAGCGGATGTCGCTGCCGTCGAGCAGCGCCATCAAGGTCGCTGCCGCCGCGATCTGCCCGGCATGGCCGCGCAGCGCCTGGATCTCGGGGCGGAACGGTGCCGTCGAGGCCATCGCCGCATCGACCGACAATGCGCCGGTGACGAGCGCGGCGCGCGCCAGGCCGAATGCGCGCAGCACGCCGGAGACCGCATAGGCCGTCGAGAACTGTGTCCCGTTGATCAGCGCGAGGCCTTCCTTAGGTCCGAGCGTCAGCGGCGAGAGGCCGGCAACGGCGAGCGCCTCGTTGCCGGACACGATCTTGCCATCGACGATCGCCTGTCCTTCGCCGATCATGACCGCAGTCATGTGCGCCAGCGGCGCGAGATCGCCGGAGGCGCCGACCGAGCCCTGTTGCGGCACCAGCGGGTAGACGCCCCGCGCCAGCATGCCCTGCAAATGCTCAATCACCTCGCGGCGCACGCCGGAAGCGCCGCGCCCAAGGGAAACGATCTTCAAAGCGATCATCAGACGAACGATCGGCTCGGGCGTGGCGGGTCCGACGCCGCAGCAGTGCGAGACGATGAGGTTACGCTGGAGCAGCGCAGTCTGGTCCGGCGGAATGCGCTTCGACGCCAGCTTCCCGAAGCCGGTATTGATCCCATAGACGGGAGCGTCGGCCCGCGCGGCCTTCGCGACGATCTCGGCAGCCACCTCGACACGCGGCCAGAACGATGGATCGAGCACAACGGCTTGTCCTGCGAGCACGCGCGCGAGATCGTCGAGGCTGACCGTTCCCGGCTTAACGACGATCGCTGCGCCCTCCTCCGTCACTGCCCCCTCCACACCCGCCGGTGCAGCGGATTGAAACCGATGCGGTAGACGAGCTCAGCGGGCCGCTCGATGTCCCAGATCGCGAGATCGCACCATTTGCCGGTCTCCAGCGTGCCGGTTTCATCGAGCACGCCCAGCGCCCGCGCGCCTTCTCGGGTGACGCCCGCAAGGCACTCGGCCACATTCATCCGGAACAGCGTCGCCCCCATGTTCATCGCGAGCAGCAGCGAGGTCAGCGGCGAGCTGCCGGGATTGCAGTCGGTCGCGAGCGCCATGTGGACGCCGTGTTTGCGGAACGCCTCGACCGGCGGCTTCTGCGTCTCACGGATGAAGTAGAACGCGCCGGGCAACAGCACGGCCACGGTGCCGGCCTTCGCCATCGCGGCAGCGCCGGCTTCGTCGGTATGCTCCAGATGATCGGCCGACAG
Organism: Bradyrhizobium sp. 199; assembly: GCF_023073355.1. Taxonomy (GTDB): domain Bacteria; phylum Pseudomonadota; class Alphaproteobacteria; order Rhizobiales; family Xanthobacteraceae; genus Bradyrhizobium. The sequence continues at coordinate 7,231 of NZ_JADPJI010000005.1, read as the reverse complement.
CGCGGAGAATCTTGCAGCGAGCGCGGCACCGCCGAGATTCGACAGCTGGTCGGCATGGAGCTTGACCGGCAGCCCCAACTCCCTCGCCGTGGCGAACACCCGCGCCGTCTGCTCGGCCGAGAACGCGATGCCCTCCATGAAAGCATCGACGGCGTCGGCAAGGCCGGCCTTTGCAACAGCCCGCAGCATCTCGTTGCAAACGAGATCGATGTAGCGATCCTTGTTGCCGCCGGCTTCCACCGGCAACGCATGTGCGCCGAGGAAAGAGGTGCGGATCGCAACCGGCCGCTGGCGGCCAAGGCTGCGCGCGGCCGCGAGCTGCCGCATCTCCGTCTCGGCGTCGAGGCCATAGCCGGATTTGATCTCAACGGTGGTTGCGCCCTCGCCTATCAACGCATCGAGCCGCGGCAGCGCGCTTGCGACGAGCTCGGCTTCGCTCGCCTTGCGCGTCGCAGCTACCGTCGAGACGATGCCGCCGCCGGCGCGCGCGATCTCTTCATAGCTCGCACCCTTCAGGCGCAGCTCGAACTCATGGGCGCGGTTGCCGCCATAGACGAGATGGGTGTGGCAGTCGACGAGGCCCGGCGTGATCCAGCGTCCCTCGCAGTCGATCCTTTCGACCGCATCGGCATCCACCGCAAAATCGGTCTGCGTCCCCGAATAGACGATGCGGCCGCCGCGCGCTGCGATCAGGCCACGCTCGATCTCGCCGAGATCGGGACGCCCGGCCCGCATCGTGGCGAGCCGGGCGTTGTGCCAGATCCGGTCGAAGCGCTCTGCCATGCAATGGTCCCTTCGTGGGATGCTTGACTTATATGTCTAGACATATAACCGTAAGGCGGTTCTGTCCAGCCGGCATGGAAACATGACACGACTGCATTTCGCCTCCGCGCTCCTGCCCTCGGGCTGGGCTAATGACGTGCAGGTGGTGATCACCGCCGGCGCGATCGCGGAGGTGACGCCGGGCGTGGCACCGGATGCCGGCACCGAGCGCCACGCGATTGCGCTTCCGGGACTGGCGAGCCTGCACAGCCACGCCTTCCAGCGCGGCATGGCGGGTCTTGCCGAGCTGCGTGGCGACAGCACCGACACGTTCTGGACCTGGCGCGAGACGATGTATCGCTTCGCTCTCGCCATGACGCCGGACGACGTCGTCTCTGTTGCGACGCTGCTCTATGTCGAGATGCTGGAGCAGGGTTTTACCCGCGTCGGCGAATTCCACTATCTTCACCACGACCGCGACGGCGCTCTCTATGCCGATATTGCCGAGATGGCCACGCGGATTGCGCAGGCTGCCGAGGTCTCCGGCATTGCTCTGACGTTACTGCCGAGTTTTTATGCGCACGGCTCGTTCGGCGGCGCGGCGCCGCATGCCGGCCAGCGCCGCTTCATTTGCTCGGCCGATCAGTTCGCGGCATTGATGTCAGCATCGCGCAAGGCGATCAGCGCTTTGCCGGACGCCAATATCGGCATCGCGCCGCACAGCCTGCGTGCGGTGACGCCTGACGAACTCGCGGCGATCATTCCTCTGGCGGACGGCGGGCCGGTGCATATCCATGCCGCCGAGCAGGTGAAGGAGGTCGAGGATTGCCTGGCTTGGTCGGACCGCCGGCCAGTGCAATGGTTGCTGGAGCACGCGCCCGTCGATCAGCGCTGGTGCCTCATTCACGCGACTCACACGACGGACGAGGAAGTCGCCGCCCTCGCCCGGACCGGCGCGGTTGCCGGGCTCTGCCCCATCACCGAGGCGAGCCTTGGCGACGGGATCTTTCCTGCGCGCGAATTCCTCGATGCCGGCGGCGCATTCGGTATCGGCACAGATTCCAACGTGCTGGTCGGCGTCGCCGACGAATTGCGCCAGCTCGAATACGGCCAACGGCTCAAGCATCGCGCGCGCAACGTGCTCTCCAGCGGCGCGGGCCGTTCGACGGGGCGCACACTGTTCGACCATGCTCTTGCGGGCGGCGCGCAAGCGCTGGCGCAGGAGGCGGTGGGGCTTACGCCGGGCGCGCGCGCCGACATCGTCACGCTCGACACGGCGCATCCTTCGCTGGCAGGGCGCGCCGGCGACGCTGCCATCGATGGTTGGATCTTTGCCGCAGGCACTGGCGCGGTCGATTGCGTCTGGGCCGGCGGCCACAAGGTCGTCGAAGGCGGCCGGCACAGATTGCGCCAAGCCGCACGCGAACGCTTCAATGCGACAGTGCGGAGGCTCGTCGCATGAGCCTTGCCACCGATGCCGCCGACAAGCCGACGCTGTACAAGCGCATCCGCGCCGACATCGAGACACGCATCCTGACCGGCGAATGGCCGCCGGGGCATCGCATTCCCTTCGAGCACGAGTTGGTGGCCCGTTACGGCTGCTCGCGCATGACGGTGAACAAGGCGCTGTCGGAGCTCGCGCAGGCCGATCTGATCGAGCGGCGGCGGCGCGCGGGCTCTTTTGTCCGCCGGCCGCAACATCAATCCGCGGTGCTCAAGATCGCGGACATGCGCGCCGAGATCACCGCGCTCGGCCGCGCATATGGCTATGAGCTGATCCATCGCAAGCTGCGCGCCGCGACCGCGGCCGACCGTGACCGTCTCGGCGTGAAGAAGGCCGGCAAGGTGGTCGCGATCACCTGCCGGCACAGCGCCGACAACGTGCCGTTCGCGGTCGAGGACAGGCTGATTGACCTGTCGTCCGTGCCGGATGCCGCGACCGCGGATTTCTCGCGCGAGCCGCCCGGATCGTGGCTGCTTCACCACGTCCCATGGACCGAGGCCGAACACACGATCAGCGCCATCGTTGCGGACGACCATACGGCGGACGCGCTCGCGATCGCCGTCGGCGCGCCCTGTCTCGTGATCGACCGTTACACCTGGCGCAGCGCGCGCACGATCACCGCCGTGCGCCTGCTCTATCCCGGTGACTCTCACCGCCTTGTCGCGCGATTCAAGGGAGGCTGAGATATGTCGGCACAAATCGTGCAACGCTCCATGAAGAGATCAACAGGACGTCAATCCATCGATCGGCAGAGGACGACAATCATGCGTAGTTCGACGATATTTGCGACAATCATTGCCCTCGCGGCCTCCACTCCCGTGCTCGCGGACGACGTCAAGGTCGGCGTCGGCATCTCCGGATGGACCGGCTTCGCGCCGCTGACGCTGGCGAAGGAGGCTGGTATCTTCAAGAAGAACGGCCTCGACGTCACCATCAAGAAGATTCCGCAGAAGGACCGCCATCTCGCGATCGCCTCCGGTGACGTCCAGTGCGCGGCGACGACCGTCGAGACCTGGATTTCCTGGAACGCCAACGGCGTTGCGACCAAGCAGATCTTCCAGCTCGACAAGAGCTATGGCGCCGACGGCATGGCCGTGCGCAACGACCTCGCAGCGATCAAGGACCTGAAGGGCAAGACCGTCGCCGCCTCCGCGCCGGGCACCTCGCCGTATTTCGCGCTGGCCTGGATGCTCAAGAAAAACGGCCTGTCGGTGAAGGACGTCACCGTCGTCAACCTGGAGCCGGCTGCGGCCGCGCAGGCTTTCGTCTCCGGCCAGAACGATGCGGCGATGACCTACGAGCCGTATCTGTCGACCGTGCGCGCCGCGCCCGACAAGGGCAAGATCATCGCGACCACGCTCGATTATCCGATGGTCATGGACACCTTCGGCTGCACGCCGAAATTCCTCGCCGAGAATCCCAAAGCCGCCAAGGCGCTCGCCGGCAGCTATTTCGAGGCGCTTGACATGATCGCCAAGGATCAGGCCAAGGCCTACGAGATCATGGGCGCCGACGTGAAGCAGAGCGGCGAGCAGTTCGGCAACTCGGCAAAATATCTGCGCTGGCAGGACAAGGCCGCAAACCAGAAGTTCTTCGCCGGCGACTTCCTGACCTTCAACAAGGAGGCCGCCGATTTGCTGCTGGAAATCGGCATCATCAAGGCCGCGCCGAAGGTCGAGGACCTCTTCGACGCGAGCTACATCAAGTAAACTTCTGCAGGCCGCCGGTTCCGCCCGAAAGCGGAGCCGGCTCATGATCGACCATTCGGATAGACAGTTTGATGCGTCCCCTGGATCCTGTGACATCGAAGCAGCGCGTGGCCTACGGCCTTGCGTTCTTCGTGTTGTTCGTTGCCCTCTGGTCCTGGGCAACGCTCGGCGGCCATGTGTCGAAGACCTTCCTCGCCAACCCTTTGACCATGGTGCAGGAGGGCTATGACCTCCTGGCCAAGCAGGGCTTCGCCTACGATATCGGCATGACGATCTGGCGCGTCGTCGGAGGCTTTGCACTCGCGGCCATCATCGCGGTCCCGCTCGGTGTGCTGATGGGCGCCTACAAGCCGGTCGAAGCATTCCTCGAACCGTTCGTCTCCTTTGCGCGCTATCTGCCTGCCTCCGCCTTCATCCCGCTCCTGATCTTGTGGGCCGGCATCGGCGAATTGCAAAAACTGCTCGTCATCTTCATCGGCTCGGTGTTCCAGATCATCCTGATGATCGCCGTCACCGTCGGCACGACGCGGCGCGATCTGGTCGAGGCTGCCTATACGCTTGGGGCCAGCGACCGCGGCATCATCCGCCGCGTGCTGCTGCCGTCCTCGGCGCCCGAGATCGCGGAAATCCTGCGGCTGGTGCTGGGCTGGGCCTGGACCTACGTCATCGTCGCCGAGCTGATCGGCTCGTCCTCCGGCATCGGCCACATGATCACCGACAGCCAGGCGCTGCTCAACACCGGGCAGATCATCTTCGGCATCATCGTGATCGGGCTGATCGGCCTGCTCTCGGACTTCATGTTCAAGGCGTTCAACGCCTGGCTGTTTCCGTGGAGGCTCGCGTGACGATCCTCAAGATCGAACAGGTCTCCCGCACCTTCCCGGCTCGCCAGGGCAACGCGCCGACCAAGGCGCTCGAGCCGACCGACCTCGTCATCGGCAACAATGACTTCGTCACCATCCTCGGCCCGTCCGGCTGCGGCAAGTCCACGCTGCTCCGCATCGTCGCCGGCCTCGATCGTCCCAGCAGCGGCCGCGTCACGCTCGATGGGCGCGAGGTGACCGGCCCCGGCGCCGATCGCGGCATGGTGTTCCAGTCCTATACGCTGTTTCCCTGGCTCACCGTGCGCGAGAACATCGCCTTCGGCCTGCGCGAGCGCGGTGTGGCCGAGGCGGAGCGCAACAAGATCGCCGACGCGTTCATCCGCCAGGTCGGGTTGTCCGGCTTCGAGAACCACTGGCCAAAACAACTCTCCGGCGGCATGCAGCAGCGCACGGCGATTGCCCGCGCGCTCGCCAACGATCCCAAAATCCTGCTGCTAGATGAGCCGTTCGGCGCACTGGACAACCAGACCCGCGCCCTGATGCAGGAGATGCTGCTCGAGATCTGGGAGCGCGACCAGAAGACTGTGCTGTTCGTGACCCACGACATCGAGGAGGCGATCTTCCTCGGCAGCCGCGTCATCGTCATGAGCGCGCGCCCCGGCAGGATCAAAGCCGAGATCAACGTGGACCTGCCGCATCCGCGCTCCTACAAGATCAAGACGACGCCGGAGTTCGTCCAGCTCAAGGAACGGCTGGTCGAGGAAATCCGCACCGAGGCGTTGAAGGTTGCCGAACATGCCTGACCATCTCCCTTCAGCCGACGGGAAACGCGTTCTCGCCGATCTCAATGCGCTCCGTGCCATCGGCGCCTACAAGACCGGCGTGCATAAGCCGACCTTCTCCGAGCCGCACAAGCTTTCGCTCGATTGGCTGCTGCGCAAGCTGCCCGATGCCGGTCTCTCCGCTTCGATCGACGGCATCGGCAACGTGTTCGGAACCAGCGCCAAGCCCGGACCGAAGCTGCTGGCCGGCTCGCACCTGGAAAGCCAGAACTATGCCGGCTGGCTGGATGGCCCGCTCGGCGTCGTCTACGCGCTCGAAGCTGCCCGCGTGCTCAATGCCGATCCTTCGCTCAAGGGCGCCGTCGAAGTCGCCTCCTGGTGCGACGAGGAGGGACATTTTGGCCATTTCCTCGGCTCGCGCTCCTATGTCGGGCAGGTGACCGAAGCCGACATCGATGCCGCGCGCGACCGCACCAGCGGGCGCACGATGCGTGACGCGCTCGCCGACATGGGGCTCGCCGGCCGCCCGCGCGCCAAGGTCGAGCCGGGCCGGTACGTCGGATATCTCGAGGCGCATATCGAACAGGGCGACACGCTCGAAAGCGGGAAGCTCGCGGTCGGTGTCGTCACCTCCATCGTCGGCATCTGGCAATACCAGATCAATTTCGTCGGCGAGCAGAACCATGCCGGCACCACGCGCATGGCCGTGCGCAAGGATGCAGGGCTGGCGCTGGCAAAATTCTGCGTCGCGCTCGACCAGAGTTTGCCTGATGCCTGCGGCCCGCGCACGGTCTGGACCACCGGGCGCATCACGCTCAATCCTGGCGCACCGAGCATCATTCCGGGCGGCGCGGAAATGCTGTTCCAGATCCGCGACGACGATCCTGCCGTCATTGCCCGGCTGGAGCAATTGCTGCGGACCATGGCGGACGAGGCCAGTGCGAAGGGCCCCTGCACCGTCATCGTGACGAAGTTGCGCACCGGTGCGCCCGCCATGATGAATACCGGCTTCCAGGATGCGATCGAAGCCGTAAGCAAGGCGCTCGCCGGCGGCCGATCCGTTCGCATGCCCAGTGGCGCAGGTCACGATGCGCAGATGCTGGCAACGGTCATGCCCGCCGGCATGCTGTTCGTACCGTCGATCGGCGGCATCAGTCATCACTGGACCGAAAACACCGCCGACGCCGATATCGTCACCGGTGCAGAGGTCTTCGTCGACGCTTGCCGGCGGATCCTCGCGGGATAGAGCATGCCAGGGAGGGCTGCGTCCAGACACGAGAGCGAAGTGGCGGGCGTATTCTCCTCTTCGTCGCCCGCGCAAAATTGCTTCGCAATTTTGTCGCGGGCTCCTCGGAATGCGCCGAAGCTTCAGAAGGCGACAAGCCGGGCGATGACGGTGAGTGTGCGGCTGCAGACATGGCTTCGCGCTCTCGCGGCTGATTTCGCCCGAGCTTTGCTTGGTCACTCCACCCTCAAATCCAAGAGGGCGCAGGGAAGGCCGAGTGCCAGTTCGCACCCGCGGTCCGCTGCGCGAAATGCGCACGCAGGAAGAACCGCACAGCAGCATACAGGTGTCGCCGATCACTCGGCCTTCCCTGCGCGATGGTCGGACGGCTTATGCCGTGCTCTCCCGGGAGCCGAACTTTCCTT